>NZ_CP176370.1:5887500-6558902 GCF_046196545.1 Brevibacillus fortis | reverse complement strand
CCAGAATCCCTCCCTCTGGACCATCCGAAAAATTGATGAAGCACCGATCCATATTGATCGAGAAAAAGTGCAAAAACCTGCTATGTTGTGACCTAATTGTCAACACAGCCGTATGTAGCGACTGTGGATAAAAAAAGTCGAAATATAGGGATTCCGCTCGTAGAAGTGAAAAAAAGCAGACGGTTATCCTCAATCCTGTGAGTAACGACATACACATAGGAAAGAATCTGTCCACAAACTTATCCACACCCTGTGGAAAAACCGATTTACGTATCGGAGTTATTCACGCTTCAAAACAAAAACATAATAACAGATATAAGGCATGGTATCAATGGTTTTTTCATACTTATCCACAAACACAACTTCTGGTACTCCCCACATATTCACATCCCTATATTTTGTGTACAAGCTGTAGATAAACTTGTCGAAATCTGTTTTTGTGGATAAAATGATATCCACAGGTTCGGGAAATAGTTTTATGGGGATATTTGCCTTGGTAATGAAATTCCACTGTCACTTGACTTTTTAGGCATATGTTCTTATAATGCAAAAGAATATCTTTGCAAGACGGAGGTGTATACGTAATGAAACCATCTTTCAATCCTAACAACCGCAAGCGCAAAAAGGATCATGGATTCCGTAAGCGCATGAGCACAAAAAATGGCCGTAAAATTTTGGCTGCTCGTCGTCAAAGAGGTAGAAAAGTTCTTTCCGCTTAGGCCACACTTTTAGTGGCCTTTTTGTTTGCTTACATATGTCTGAAAATTCTTGTTCTTATAAAAGAGGAAGACCTTCTCCGATGTGGAAACCTTTTGAGGGATAATCGTTACCTAGCTACCGAAAATCCTGCTATTTATTGAAGAGACAGGAGGAGGCCGATGGAGCAAAGCAAGGACGTAACCAGCTTTTTTGTATCGTTGGCGCGCGAGTTTCTTGATGAATGGCCTTTAGGCAGCTTGGTATGTGCCTATGCTGGTGGATCTGTCGGGAGGGCAGAAGCGGACGCGTACAGCGACCTCGATTTACACATATTTGTGGAGGGAGAAGGTGATCCTTCCTGTGAAAATCGTCTGTTTAGAGGGCATGTGATACAGCTACAGGTCCAATCTGCTCCTACAGATGAAGAAGTATACGAGAATCCGTGGGCATGGCGTTACTTAAAGGAAGCAAAGGTTGTTCTGGACCCAGAGGATCGTTTCACTTCCTGGTTGAATGACATGTGTGCTTATATGGATTCACCGGCTGGAAAAGCGAAAATGTTCGCACAGGCAAAAGCGGAGGTAGATTCGTTCCACGAAGAGGCGCAGGCTGCCTTAATGGAAGGCTTTCCTTACTCCGCTTATTTGGCTGCATGGGCAGGATGGATTGGGGCGCTGCAAATGAGTGCCTTTTTCCTGGGGCATTCATTGAGTGATGCACAGTTGTATCAGCTGGTACAGAAAGCAAGATGTTCGGACGGTATGGATGGCTTTTTTCAGGAGACATACCAGAGTAATCAAGAGGTACAGGATGCACTCATGCTATTGGCGGACTATCGAGCTCATCTACGGTCAATAAATGAGGGGACCCGGTTTGCGCTGGTGGTTGAAAATGATTGGTTAGTAAAAAGGAAGGTTCAGAGATTACAGGAGAGAAATCAGCTTGATATGGCCGGGTTTTTATTATTTTCAGAGGCGATCTGGTTATATCATAGCGTGGATTCTGATGAATGGCTGGAGAATCATTGGGCGGAGCTGCCTGCCAAGCTTTCCTTGTCCCTTCAAAAATTGGGCTTTTTCCAAGCGGATGAGCAATTGCTCTCTGACTTGCGCTATGCCAGTGCAGAAATCATCGCGGAAATTGGCTGATAGCCTATATTTTTTCCGTTGAATTTTTGATTTTGTTCTAAACCGAGTATACTTAGGGGAAAAAAGTGAACGAAACAAGGATATACTGGTAGATGCTGTTTACGTTTTCTACTATAATTGTGATGTTAGGGGTTGTTTACCTTTGCATCGTTCACACCGGCTCAAAAAAAATGAGCAATTCCAAGCTGTGTTTCAACGAGGAAGTTCTGCTGCTAATAAGCAGTTTGTCTTGTATTCAGCAAAGCAAGAGGGACAAGCGGCTTTTCGCGCTGGAATTTCCGTCAGTAAAAAAATTGGCAATGCTGTTGTCCGCAATAGAGTCAAGCGGCTTATACGCGAAGCAGTAGCTCGAATGGAGTCTGATATTCCAGTCGGTCTCGATCTCGTCATCATCGCCCGTCCGGGTGTGGAAGCGATGACGCTTGAAGCCATTGAGCAATCTCTGTTACATGTGATGAAGCGAGCCAAAGTGATCAAACAGGCACCCGTACATAATGGAAAAAGAGATGGAAAAAGAGGGTGAAACGATGATGGTGAAGATCATGGTTTGGTTGATTCGGGGATACCAACTGATGATTTCTCCGTATAAACCACCTTCATGTAGATTCGCGCCCACCTGTTCCCACTACGCGATCGAGTCGATTCGTCGATTTGGAGCGTGGAGGGGAGGCTGGTTGGCCCTTCGTCGCATCTTGAAATGCCATCCGTTCCACCCGGGCGGGTATGATCCAGTCCCGGATCAGCACAAATAAGATTACCTCAATTGAAGCGGGGAAAAGGAGGATCACCCTTGAGTAGACGTACACTCAGCATTCTTATGCTGACTATGCTGGTTCTAGTTTTGTCGGGCTGTAACCCCCAAGCTGCTGCACCAATTGGCCCTGACGCAACCGGCATTTGGGACAAGTATTTTGTCTATCCACTGTCCTGGCTGATTAAAGAGAGCGCATTATTACTCGGGAACAACTACGGTCTGGGTATCCTGGTCGCTACGATCATCATTCGAATCATTGTACTTCCATTGATGATCAAGCAAATCAAGAGCTCCAAGAAAATGCAAGAGATTCAACCGGAGATGCAAAAAATCCGTGAGAAGCACAAGAATGATCCACAAAAAGCGCAAGTGGAAACAATGGCTTTGTTCCAGAAGAGCGGTGTCAATCCGTTGGCTGGATGCTTGCCAATGTTGGTACAAATGCCGATTTTGATCGCGTTCTACCATGCGATCATCCGTACGACCGAGATTAACTCACAAACGTTCATGTGGTTGACGTTGGGAGAAAAAGATCCGTACTACATTTTGCCGATTGTTGCGGCGATTACGACGTACCTGCAGTCCAAGATGATGGGTCAGGCAACTCAAGGAAATCCACAAATGCAAATGATGATCATCATGATGCCGCTGATGATTTTGGCGATTGCCGTCACATTGCCATCGGCGCTGTCTCTGTACTGGGTATACGGTAACCTGTTTACCATTGTACAAACCTACTTCCTGTATCGTGATAAAGGAAATATGCCAACTCCTAAAGGGGGAGCCTCCAAGTGAAAAAGGTGGTAGCTACGGCAAAAACGATCGACGATGCTGTGCAAAAAGCTTTGCTGGAATTGGGCGTGCCGCGTGAGCGGGCAACGATCCAAGTTCTAGAGGAACCAAGCAGAGGATTGTTTGGTCTTATTGGGGCAAAGGACGCCAAAGTGCAAGTAGAATTTCACTTTGATCCGGTTGCACAGGGACGTGACTTTCTTCAAGACGTTTTGTCGAACATGAAGGTGAATGCCAAAGTGGAGACGCGTACAAATGAAGAGGGCATGCTGTTTGACATCCAGGGAACCAATCTGGGAATCATTATTGGCCGCAGGGGACAAACTCTTGATTCATTACAGTATCTCGTAAACGTCGTAGCGAACCGTCATGCGGACAAACATGTACGTATCACTCTGGATGCCGAAAATTACAGGCTGCGTCGCAAGGAAACATTGGAGCAGCTCGCAGATCGTGTGGCGAAAAAAGCGTTATCGACCAAACGGGATGTACGTCTGGAACCAATGTCTGCTGCTGAACGGAAAGTAATCCACGCCTTCTTGCAAAAGAGAGCGGATGTGGTTACCTTCAGTGAAGGAGACGAGCCAAATCGTTATATCGTGATTGCACCGAAAGAAGCCTCTCGTTAGGCTTCTTTTTTTTGCCTGAATTTATGTGAGCAAGAGACGACATTTCGAACCAATCTCTCCAAAAAGTTGTCCACTGTGGATAATTGACCAAATGGTTGAGGATTTGCGAAAATGATTATACTGTGGATAACCAGAATGGACAGCAACCTTGGAGGTTAGGGTTGCTTTTTCCTATTCGGTGTTTAGCCATATAGATTGGCTGCACTTTCTTTTGGAATTTTTCTAGACGATCTGTTATGCTAGTAAGTTAGTGGCTGACTTGTAAGAGTGGAAAGCTTGAGGTGAACAGCATGAAATTCGATACAATAGCGGCGGTCGCAACACCGATGGGTGAAGGCGGTATTGCCGTGATCCGGGTAAGCGGTACGGAAGCGATCGAAGTTGTGGATAAGATATATAAAGGAAAGCAGCGGTTGTCCACTGTGGACAGCCATACGATCCATTATGGGCACTTGTATGAGCCAAACACAGGTGAACGAGTGGAAGAGGTACTGGTTTCCGTAATGAAGGCTCCCCGTACATTTACGAGGGAGGATGTAGTTGAGGTCAACTGTCATGGAGGAATCGTTTCCGTTGAAAAGGTTCTGGAGTTAATCTTGGATAATGGTGCAAGATTGGCGGAGCCAGGTGAGTTCACAAAGCGTGCGTTCTTAAATGGGCGTGTCGATTTGTCTCAAGCTGAGGCCGTCATTGATTTGATCCGGGCGAAAACAGACAGAGCAATGAAGGTCGCATTGAATCAAGTAGAAGGGAAGCTGTCCAGGCTCATTCGGCAGCTGCGCCAAAACTTGATTGAAGCGATGGCCCATATAGAAGTAACACTGGACTATCCAGAGCATGACGTTGAGGAGTTTACACAAAATTTCTTGCGCGGAAAGTGCCTGGAGGTTAAAGGTGAGATCCAACGACTGTTGCAGACCGCACAGCAAGGAAAAATTTTGCGTGAAGGCTTGTCGACCGCGATTATTGGACGTCCCAATGTAGGGAAATCCTCTCTATTAAATAGTCTGGTCCAAGAGGAAAAGGCGATTGTGACTGACGTTGCGGGAACGACACGCGATGTCATCGAAGAGTATGTCAATGTGCGCGGGGTTCCTTTGCGACTCATCGATACTGCAGGGATTCGGGATACAGAGGACATCGTAGAGAAAATCGGGGTAGAGAAGTCCAGACAGCTGCTGCAAAAGGCTGACCTCGTGTTGCTCGTGATCAACTACAACGAGCCTCTCTCCGCTGATGATTACGCGATTTTTGAAGCGGCAAAAGGGTTCCATGTGATTGTGATTGTCAATAAATTCGACTTGCCGCAAAAAGTGGATTTGGAAGAGATCAAGCGTCATTTCCCTCAGCAGCCGTTGATTATGACGTCTGCGCGTGAGGAGACGGGGATCGATCTTCTGGAGCAGGCAATTGGGGAGATTTTCTTCAGTGGCCGTGTGCAGCAGGATGACTTGACCTACGTGAGTAACGCCAGACATATTCAACTGCTTCGTCAGGCAGAACGAGCCATAGATGAAGCACTGGGTGGAATCGATGATTTGATGCCAGTAGACATGATTCAGATCGACATTAAAAAGTCGTGGGAGCTGCTTGGGGAAGTCATCGGAGAAAGTGTCGGCGAAGATTTGATTGACCAGATTTTCTCCCAGTTCTGTCTGGGTAAGTGATAGAGGAGGACAAAAAATGAACGTTGTACCTGCATATGAAGCGGGCTCGTTTGACGTCATTGTCATTGGTGCGGGTCATGCCGGTGCGGAAGCGGCATTGGCGGCTGCACGTATGGGCTGCAGTACATTGCTGTTGACGATCAACCTGGATGCTGTGGCGTACATGCCATGTAATCCTTCCGTAGGTGGTCCGGCAAAAGGCCACGTCGTACGCGAATTGGACGCGCTTGGTGGAGAGATGGGACGCAATACTGACAAAACCCATATCCAAATGCGTATGCTGAATACAGGAAAAGGACCTGCTGTGCATGCCTTGCGCGCACAAGCAGACAAATTTGCGTATCAGCATGAAATGAAGAAAACGATTGAAAATACTCCGAATTTGATCCTGCGTCAAGCGATGGTGGAAGAGCTGATCGTGAACGATGGAGTCTGTGAAGGGGTTATTACGCAAACTGGGGCGCGATACATGGCTAAATCCGTTGTATTGACGACCGGAACGTATTTGCGCGGAAAGATCATCCTCGGAGATCTCCAATACGAAAGTGGACCGAACAACATGCGTCCGTCTATTCGTCTGGCACATCATTTGAAGGAACTCGGTTTTGAAATGACACGCTTCAAGACGGGGACGCCACCACGTGTTCATAGCAGCAGTGTGGATTTCTCTAAAATGGAGATTCAGCCTGGTGATCCGGTACCGCGCGCTTTTTCTTATGAAACAACGGAATTTATTATGGACCAGCTGCCTTGCTGGCTGACATATACAAATGAAGAAACGCATGGACTCATCAATAGCAATCTGCATCGTGCTCCTATGTATTCGGGAATGATCGAAGGAACGGGCCCGCGTTATTGCCCTTCGATTGAAGATAAAGTAGTTCGTTTTAACGATAAGCCGCGTCACCAAATTTTCTTGGAGCCAGAAGGACGCAATACCGAAGAAATGTATGTACAAGGCTTGTCGACCAGCTTGCCAGAAGATGTTCAGCTTTCCATGCTGCGCTCCATGGCTGGAATGGAAGAAGTCAAAATGATGCGCCCTGGCTATGCGATTGAGTATGATTCGGTCGTGCCGACACAGCTCTGGCCTTCTTTGGAAACCAAAATCTTGCCTGGCTTGTTCACAGCAGGACAAATCAATGGTACCTCTGGTTATGAAGAAGCAGCGGGTCAAGGTCTCATGGCAGGAATTAACGCAGCACGTCGCGTTCAAGGGAAGCCACCAGTTATTTTGGGACGAGAAGAGGCGTACATCGGTGTCTTGATTGACGACCTTGTTACGAAAGGAACGCATGAGCCTTATCGTTTGCTTACTTCTCGTGCAGAATATCGCTTGCTGCTGCGTCATGACAATGCGGACTTGCGCCTGACGGATATCGGCCATGAAATTGGTCTGATTAGCGAAGAGCGCTACAATCGATTTAACCAAAAACGCGAGCTGATCGAGCAAGAAAAAGAACGCGTGGCAAACACACGCGTACGACCTGAAATGGCACATGTTCAAGAGGTTTTGCGAAACGCAGGCTCTCCTGAACTGACAGATGTCATCGAGCTGGCTCAATTGCTGCGTCGTCCGGAAATCAACTACAGCCACATTGCTCAAATGGTCCCCGCACCAGAAGCACTGCCAGAGGATGTGACCGAACAGGTTGAAATCCAGATTAAATATGATGGCTATATCAAAAAGTCTTTGCAACAGGTTGAGCGGATGAAAAAAATGGAGGAGCGCCGCATCCCAACGGATATTGACTTCCACCAAATCTCCGGTTTGTCCAAGGAATCCCGCGACAATATGACCAAAATTCGTCCGTTGAACATCGGGCAGGCGGCTCGTATCGCAGGGGTTACTCCAGCAGACATTTCCGTTTTGATGGTATATCTGGAGTACAAACGCGTGGGAGTAGCCGAGTAAGGAGAAAAGCTATGACGAAAGAACAGTTTGCCGAGGTACTTGCAGCCCAGGGGATTTCTTTGACGGATCGTCAGAAGGAGCAGTTTGATCATTTTTTCCGCCTGCTGGTGGAATGGAATGAGAAGATGAACCTGACCGGGATAACCGAAGAGGGGCAAGTGTACAACAAGCATTTTTATGATTCGATTACGCCGGCTTTTTACTTCCCATTTGACCAGGTGCAATCAGTGGTAGATATCGGTGGGGGCGCAGGCTTTCCGAGCATTCCTTTGAAAATTTGCTTCCCACATCTGAAAATGACGATCATCGATTCCTTGAACAAGCGTATGAGCTTTTTGCAGCATGTAGCAAAGGAACTGGGCTTGGAGAATGTGAATCCCGTTCATGGGCGTGCTGAGGATCGTGGGCAAGAAGCGATTTATCGGGAGAAGTTTGATCTCGTAGTGGCACGTGCTGTTGCGAGACTCAATCTGTTATCGGAGTTCTGCCTTCCTTTTGCCAAAGTAGGAGGACACTTCGTTGCTCTCAAGGGAGCGGAGATTACTCCAGAGCTTGCTGAAGCGAAAAAGGCAATCAAGACGCTCGGTGGAAAGACGAGAAAGATCGAGACATTCCAGCTTCTAGAGGAAGCGGGAGAGCGTAACATCGTTATCATGGAGAAAATAGAAGCGACACCGAAAAGCTATCCGCGCAAAGCAGGAGTTCCTGCGAAAAAGCCGTTAGTGTAGGAGTCAGTTATAAGAGAGGGTCGTAGCCACGTGCTGCGGCCTTTTTTTGTATGGAAAGTTTAAGTGAAACTGCCCGTTCCTGATGAAATGGAAAGTATGCCTTAAAAGTAGTCTCTCAGGTTTGCCTCTTTGGTCATGGTGTCTACAACTCGGCATATACATAGTACTAGCTCCTTCGAAAGAATGACATCGTATGAGAGGGTGATTAGACTATATGCAAGCAGCGGTACTTTCCTCCTTTTTTCCACCAGAACTCCCGACCATATTACTTCGGCTCTTTCTTGCTTTTCTAGCAGGTGCCATCATGGGATGGGAGCGAGAGAGATTTATAAAGGATGTGAGTAGGCAAAGAGGCGCTGGTTTTCGAACATATAGTCTCGTTTGCTTTGGTTCGTGTCTTTTTGGACTAGCTTCCATTTAACGTGAAAGAAAGTTTAAACTTTCTGGAGCGCATAAAAACTTTCCGCAAAAACGCGGTCGCTCCTCCATGAATAGGCTTCGATAGGAGTATTTATACGGTTTTTCTTCGAGCGGCGTAAATCATGATCCAGGGAGGGTAGCTGCACAAGTCGTGACGGGTATGGGATTTTTGGGAGCCGGAGCTATTATTAAATTCAATGGTACGGTGAAGGGCCTAACGACGGCAGCAGGGATGTGGGTTGCTTCAGCCATTGGTCTAATGTTCAGTGCAGGGATGTATGTCGCTGCGATCGTTGCCGCGATTTTTTCGTACCTGACGTTAGACTTTCATAGACTTTTTCCTCGATTGTTTTCTGTCACCAAGATTTCACATCCTACTGATGAGAGCATTGGAAGTGATGAGAGGCTAAAGCACCGTGATGATCGCGATTTTTATGACGAAGATCACGATTGATGTTTCACGTGAAACGTTTTTGGTTAGCAGGAATTGGGCGAATCTTGCAGAATTACATATATATAAATGAACCTGAAGAAAGCGTGTAGGGGAAGAAGATTAGGTCAAAGGCAATTTTACAAACCGACCGGATGGGCAAGAAGAGTCTGTTAAGCAGTATGTACGATAGGGCTTGTGAAGCTTTTTTAAAGTAGATGCATGCTGTCTTTAACGATGTAAGAGGAGGACCTATGTTAAAAGAGTAGGACTGGACTCACTTACGACACCAATATGCCATTTTTCCTTAGCAGCAACAATCAAAGAACTTATTCAATCTGTCATATCCAGACAATGGATGGGCGAAGGATACAAAATGTTTCGAGGGAGATTCTGTCGTTGATTGGACAGGACCTTTTTCAGTTTCAAGGACGTATTCAAAAAGTTGTCTTTTCAGCACCAAGAAAGTGGCGAGAAGCTGAAAATGGAGGGGCGAAATGTAGGGGAGCTACATGAGCACCGGGATTTCGAAGGTGAACGCTTGTTTCGTTGTTGCGCAATCTTTCAGGATTACTTCGTGATCAAAAATGACTTTTTGAACACCTCTTCAAAGACTTTAAAATAGCACGGATGGAACGGGTAGAAGTGGGGGATTTTTCTATGGCAGTTAAAGATTCATTTTCTCGGATTTTTGGCTTGACGGACAAGACAGATAACGAAGAAATCAAACAAATACCAGTTGAGGAGATTGTACCGAATCCATATCAACCTCGTACTGTATTTGATGACGAGAAAATTGATGAGTTGTGTCAAACAATACGAACTCATGGGCTTATTCAACCGATTGTCGTGCGGGTTCGCGATGGTCGCTATGAATTGATTGCTGGGGAACGACGTTTGCGCGCAACTAGAAAATTGGGCATGGAGAGGATTCCTGCGATTGTCAAAGAGTTTAATGACTCGCAAACAGCCTCTATCGCATTGATTGAGAATTTGCAACGAGAAGGTTTGACAGCCATTGAAGAGGCAGTCGCATATCAAAAGCTGATTGATTTGCACAATTTGACGCAAGAGAGTCTTGCTCAACGTTTAGGCAAAGGACAATCAACAATCGCAAACAAACTGCGCTTGCTCCATTTACCGCAAGAAATTCAAGATGCATTGTTGTCCAGAAAAGTAACAGAGCGTCATGCAAGGGCTCTGATTCCGTTAAAAGATCCAGAATTACAAAATAAAGTCCTGTTGGAGATTTTGGAGCGGGAATGGAATGTGAAACAGACGGAAGTGCGAGTGAAGCAACTTCTGGAATTGGCTGAGAATCCTAAATCGGAAAAAGATGCGAAGCCTCGCTGGAAAGCATTTTCAAGAGATACGCGGATTGCGATTAATACCGTTCGACAATCGATCGATATGGTGATCCAGACAGGTCTACCAGTAGAAACAGCAGAAGAAGATCATGATGAATTCTATCAATTCACCATTCGAATTCCGAAAAACAAGGAACAGGGAAATAGATGATGGTAACAAAAATGGCGACAAGGTCGCCTTTCTTTTTGGGCAAATACTGATTGTTTATAGGAAATGAGGATTTCTGCAATATTTAATTTCCAGAAATAAGCATTTCCCATGAAAAAGCTGGGAAAATCTGCATTTCTAGGACAAAAATCAGGCTTTTTTGTCTCACTATCTAAAAAAAACAGCGTACGACCAAGCTGCAAATCTGATAACATGGAGAGTACCAACCTGTGCATACTTGCGGGTTTACTCGATAATAAATGAGGATAACTTTGCAGAGACTTTTTCGTCTTATCATGTACAGGCCATGTAAAGGTTACTGAATGGCAGCGAACGAAGAAAATTGTATAAAAGACCATCGTTTACAAGAATACGAGCAAATCGTAAATAGACTCGAATGACTAACTAGATGAGGATACAGAAGATGACTTTGAAAGACGTACTGGAGAGTGTACTGGTCAAGCCACAAGCTTTCCTACACGACAAAAAAGAGGTGGAGATGTTGGGAAAAATCATTGCGGTTGCGAACCAGAAAGGCGGCGTCGGGAAAACGACTACGTCCGTCAATCTAAGTGCTTGTTTGGCCGCATTGGGGAAAAAGGTGCTGCTGGTTGATATTGATCCGCAAGGAAATGCAACCAGTGGGATCGGGGTAAATAAGGCAGATGTTAAGTACTGCATTTATGATGTCCTGATCAATGATATCAACCCCGTCGATGCGACTTTGCCAACTGAAATTGAAGGATTAATGATCATTCCTGCCACCATTCAATTGGCAGGTGCGGAAATCGAGCTGGTTCCTACGATTTCTCGTGAGGTTCGTCTGAAGAAGGCGCTGGAAGTAGTCAAGGACAAGTACGATTACGTCATCATTGATTGCCCACCATCCTTAGGGATTTTGACCGTTAATTCATTGACAGCATCTGATTCCGTCTTAATTCCAATCCAGTGTGAGTACTATGCGCTAGAGGGATTAAGCCAACTGTTGAACACCATTCGTTTGGTCCAAAAACACTTGAATTCTCAGCTTGCCATTGAAGGTGTCGTGCTGACGATGCTCGATGCACGTACGAATCTCGGTTTGCAAGTGATTGAAGAAGTGAAAAAGTATTTTCAGGACAAAGTATACAAGACAATTATTCCTCGAAATGTTCGCTTGAGTGAAGCACCGTCACACGGACAAGCCATCATTACGTACGATCCACGCTCACGAGGAGCGGAAGTCTATACTGATTTGGCGAAGGAAGTGGTAGGGGTATGAGTAGAGGATTGGGAAAAGGGCTGAATGCGCTTATTACCTCCAATCTCATCGAAGAAGGGGAACAGGTAAAAGAGGTTTCCATCAATGAGATTCGTCCTAACCCTTATCAGCCCCGAAAAGAATTCGAGCAATCAGCTATCGAGGAACTGGCACAGTCGATCAAAGAGCATGGGATCATCCAACCGCTGATTGTTCGGAAAAGCATCAAAGGTTATGAGCTGGTAGCTGGGGAGAGACGATTGCGTGCTGCAAAGGTAGCGGGGCTAAAAGAGGTTCCGGTAGTAGTAAAGGCGTACACAGATCAGCAATTAATGGAGATTGCCCTAATCGAGAACTTGCAACGGGAAAATCTGAATCCACTCGAAGAGGCAGAGGCTTATGACAAGCTGATTTCCTACCATGATTATACGCAAGAACAGCTTGCACAAAAGATAGGGAAGAGTCGACCGCATGTAGCCAATATGCTGCGTTTGCTGCAACTGCCAGAGAAGATCCGAAAAATGGTCTCGGCAGCTGAACTATCCATGGGACATTCGCGTGCTTTACTTGGGGTAACGGATAAGAAAGTACAACAACAGCTTGCAAATGACGTGGTGGAAAAAGGTTTGAGTGTTCGTCAGCTGGAAGAGCTTGTGAAGCAGCTCAATGTTTCACGTGAAACAAAAAAGAAAAAGCCAGCGAAAAACGAGCCAGTATTGATCGAGATGGAGGAACGGCTACGCAGTCGTTTTGGGACATCGGTCAAGATTAAAAAAGGATCGAAGCGCGGCAAGATCGAGATTGACTTCTATTCACAGGAAGACTTGGAGCGAATCATCGATATGTTGAATATAGAGAAGTAAGTCCAGGAGGTAGTCATGGCGATCATCTATTTGGATAACGCAGCTTCTACATGGCCGAAGCCACCAACAGTCAAAGAAATGATGGCGGAGGTCATCGAGGATTTTGCTGCAAATCCTGGCCGAGGTGGACATGCACTGGCGATGAAAGCGAGTAAAGCTGTGTTTCGGACACGGGTGCAAGTGTCGCGGTTGTTTGGGATTCAAAACCCGAATAACCTCTTTTTTTATCTTAATGCTACTCAAGCGCTTAATCAGGCGATAAAAGGATTCTTACAAGCAGGCGATCATGTTATTTCTTCGTCTGTTGAGCATAATTCGGTAAGACGTCCCATCGAGTACATGCGCAAAAACAACCAGGTAGAAGCTACTTTTGTTGAGCCGAGAGAAGACCATCAATTCTATGTAGAGGATTTTGCCAAGTCAATTACCCCCGCGACGAGGTTAATCGTTGTGAGTCATGCCTCCAATTTGACAGGTGTCATCCTGCCTGTAGCTGAACTGGGGAAACTGGCAAAAGAGCACGGAATTACGTTTTTGGTGGATGCTTCTCAGTCTGCTGGTGTTTTGCCTATAGATGTACAGGCAATGAATATTGATATGCTTGCTTTTCCTGGGCACAAAGGGCTGTATGGTCCACAAGGTACAGGTGGTTTGTACGTGCGTAGTGATATTGATCTCGAACCCTTGATTCATGGGGGGACAGGCAGTCAGTCTGAAGCGATCGATCAACCAACGACCCGTCCAGACCGATACGAAAGCGGGACACTCAATACGGTTGGTTTGGCAGGGCTGCAAGCAGGCGTTGATTTTGTCATGGAAAAAGGTGTGGACAATATTCGTCAGCACGAATGGGAATTGGTGAAACAAACGATCATTGGATTGCAGCAAATCGAGGGTGTACATGTCTACGGACCGGGGATTGAGACCGAACGTGTAGGTGTGGTTGCTTTTAATATCGGAGAAGTGGATGCAGCAGAGGTATCGTTTATCCTCGATCAACAATACGGGATTGCGACCAGATCGGGTTTTCATTGCACACCACTGGGTCACCAGACTGCCGGTACCGAACAACGTGGAGCGGTTCGAGCCAGCTTTGGACTCTTCAACTCAGAGAAAGATGTAGAAGCGCTTCATAACGCTGTTCGGGAAATAGCAGCAGCGTTTGTGTAAGGGTAAGGCATCTGTAGGGGGACAGCGCAAGTGATCTTGCTGGGAACATTGGTCAACGCCGGAGCAATCATCTTAGGGGCATTGTTAGGCAGAATGTTGAAGCGAATTCCGGAGTCGATGCGACAAACCGTCATGCAAGGAATTGCTCTGGCCGTATTCGTATTGGGCATTAAAATGTGCCTGGGTTCAGATAATTTTTTACTCGTGATTATAAGTATTGTGCTAGGAACGGTTCTAGGTGAATGGATTGGAATTGAAAAAGGCTTAAACAATCTGGGGAACTGGCTGGAGAGAAAAGTTGGGGGGAGCCAAGGCAGTATCGCCACTGGTTTTATCACGACGACGCTGGTGTATTGTATTGGAGCCATGGCTGTACTGGGTGCATTGGACAGTGGTTTGCGTAACAACCATGATGTACTGTTTATGAAAGCATTGCTAGACGGATTCTCTGCGATCATTTTCACATCGACGCTAGGAATCGGTGTCATCTTTTCGGCTGTGCCCGTGTTTTTATATCAAGGCATGATTGCGTTATTATCTACGCGCATTTACAGCGTGGTGAGCGAAACGATGCTGGATGCGATCCTGGTAGAAGTAACGGCGGTAGGTGGCTTGATGATTATTGCAATTGGATTAAATGTTTTGGAGATCAAACAAATAAGGGTAGCGAACATGATGCCAGCATTAATGATCGCAGCAGTCGGAGTTCCCTTTATAGATTGGATTTCAAAGCTGTTTTCATAGGTGGCACAGAGGCTCTTCCTTCGGGAGGAGTCTTTTTTTATGAAAAATCAACTATCATCGATAAAAATAGCATGCGATAATATGATACAAAAACTTGATTTGCGAGCAAGTATGGATAAGTGGGACGGGACAGTACAGTACGACAGCATGTTGGGGAGAGAATTACTATGTTGGGTGTAATCGTCAATCCTGTATCGGGCAATGGTACAGGGTTGAAAGTATGGAGGCAAATTGAGCCGACGCTACGACGTCTAGGAGCGCCTTTTCATGTCAGGTTGACATCAGGAGAGGGGGACGCCGAAAAATTATCAAAAGAGCTGATTCAAAAAGAGGGAGTAAAAAAAATCATTGCTGTAGGAGGGGATGGAACGGTCCGAGGCGTGATAAACGGGATATACGAATCGAATCAAGATTGTCGATTTGGATTGGTGCCGGCTGGTTCCGGGAATGATTTCGCTCGCGGACATGGAATTCCGATGAAACCGTTACAGGCATTAGAGCGAATTCTGTCGGAAAAAGGGGAAAAGCGAATCGATCTGATTCTATTGGATGGAAAAGTAGCTGTGAATTCAATCGGGGCCGGATTCGATGCACAGGTAGCAAAGATAACGGATCAAGCTGTGTACAAAGCTTGGCTGAATCGATACAAGCTAGGAGCACTCGCCTACATTATATCGGTGATTCGCGTCGTATGTACGTATCAGCCACGTGATATGATATTGAACGTTGATGGTCATGAGGATCGTTTAGAGGCTGTCTGGCTAGTTGTCGCTGCCAATATTCCGAATTACGGAGGCGGAATGCTGATCTGTCCCGATGCTATACCGGACGATGGCATTGCGGATATTTGTGTAGTAAGTGGTGTGAGTCGACTCGGATTGTTAGCTGCTTTTCCGAAAATATTTACAGGAGCTCACCGTCATCATCCGGGTGTCCGTTTTTATAGGGGCAAGCATGTAACGATACAAGCAGCGGGACAGCTGCCTGTCCATGCAGATGGAGAAAGCGTAGCGCCAACGCCGATCAGTGCCCAAGTGATCGAAAAGCGCCTGACGATTTTTGTATAAAAAAAATAGACCTGTCATCCGTTGAGGGATAGAACAGATCAAAAAGCAAGTTTTCCAAAGAGGGATGGAACCTTTTGCAGAAAGAAACGGTCAATCATATAAGACACTATCGAATCGACTAGGCGTAGAAGCCAGTGTTACGGCTTTTGCCAGTCCGGAAGCTATGATATCTGCCATGTTCATGACGATGGAGAGGCGAGTATTTTGAAGGACAAAATACTCCATGAATCCTCCTACGTTGACAATCCCGGTAATGTGGAAGGAACCGACAGGAGGCAACTCTTTTTTTACACCAGCCCCTGGTTTTAAAGGTCCATTAACCACATTGATGTTTCCGACGTGGCTAAATTGACCTAGACAGGCATCGACTGCAATGAGTGTAGCTGTCGGATGATTCGCGTGGATGAGCTCTAATTTTTCTTTAAGATTCATGGCGTGTACAGGGTCCTCAAGCGTTCCGTACACTTGCAAAAAACGAGGTGACTGTGCGATGAGCTTGGTTCCTACTAATGGGCCTAGAGCATCACCAGTAGAACGGTCTGTCCCAATACATACAATGACAAGGTCGTCATCGAACCGATTTAAGCGAAAGCGCTGTGCAAGGTGACCGGCGAGATGCTCGTCTGCGTTTTCACTGCGGTATTCCACTTTAAAAGGTGGCAAAGAATAATCCTTGCGATTATCGGATGTACTCATGGAAACCCCCACTCTTGCCGACTTGGCTTAAACCAACCTGTAAAAGGTTATATAAAAGTATTCACAGTATCGTACCGATATGACATTTTTATACCTGCTAATGGGAAAGTTACGTAGGTTTTGAAAACTCAGCGAGGCTGGCATGCATGAAAGCGAACAGGTAAAATAAGAGGAGCCTATGGCAGTTTGCGTGAAAAAGATGAGGGGGAGTGAAATGGGAGGAGAGACAGTGCTGATCGCGTTTGATTCCACGCAGCAAGCCTTGCGGGCAGAAATGCTGCTGGAGTACGAAGATATTGAGATCGATACAAGACCAACACCGAAAGAAATAACGGCAGGCTGTGCCCTTTCCATTGAGTTCCTACTGTCGGATTACTCACGAGCAAAAGCGATCATGATGGAACAACAAGTGGTAATACGAGGATACTTCCGTCAGTTTTTTGGCCAGTATAGCGAGGTTGACGAAAACGGGGAGCAGAAGGAGCGGGAGGAATGAACCAAGCTGGTTTTTTTGAGAAAATTTATGCCCAAGTATATGCGTATGTGACAGATGCCGATATGTGGGTAAATATAGGGATGGCTGTACTGAAAATCGCAGCGATCATCCTGTTATCGCGAATCGTCGTTTCCGTTGTGCAATCAGGCGTAAATAAAGTGTTTCAGCACCGCCATGGAAGCAAGATTCAAATGGATCAACGCCGAGTGGACACGATGCGGGTGCTCGTCAACAATGTCGTGCAGTACGGCATTTACTTTTTGGCGATTCTCATGATCTTGCAGCTGTTGGGCATTGATTTGCGCCCTGTTTTGGTAAGCGCAGGGGTACTGGGGCTGGCAGTCGGTTTCGGGGCGCAGAGTCTCGTGCGTGATATCATTACGGGATTCTTCATTATTTTTGAGGACCAATTTGCTGTCGGAGACGTCGTAACGATTAACAATTTGACGGGCACGGTGCAGGAGATTGGTCTGCGCATTACAAAGGTACGAAGCTGGACGGGTGAGGTACACATCTTTCCAAACGGCACGATTAATCAAGTGACCAACTTTTCTTTGCAAAATACGTTAGCGGTTGTCGACGTATCTGTAGCGTATGAAGAAGATCTGAACCAAGTTGAGACTGTGCTCAAAGAAGTGCTGGTATCGGCTCAAACGGAATTGACGGATATCGTAGCGGAGCCACAGATTTTGGGAGTACATGCACTGGGACCTTCCGAAGTCATCATTCGGGTTACGGCTGAGTGCAAGCCGAACACGCATCACGGGGTTAATCGAAATTTGCGTGCGAAGATCAGGACAGAATTAACCAACCGAGGCATTCAAATTCCGTATCCAAAAATCGTCGCGGTGTCTGGAAAGGGAACAGTGTAGAGAGGAGAAAGAGAAATGGAACGCAAGCAATTTGGACTGGGGGATGTCGTACAGATGAAAAAGCCACATCCATGTGGCACGAATGCGTGGAAGGTCATACGCATGGGCATGGATGTGCGAATCAAATGTACGGGTTGCGATCATAGTGTGATGATTGGACGACTAGAATTTGAACGCAAGCTGAAAAAGATACTGATTCGCGCGGAGGAAGAACCGCAAGCATAGACCATTTTTCTTTGATCAACCCATCTGTCTTTTTCTACAATGTCTGTAAACGATGAAGCGACCCGTTTATATGCTTCAGGGAGCGGCTTTGTCGTTTTAGACGGGAGGGGTTCGATGAAAAAGATGAGTGCTCGGTGGTTGCAATGGGTAGTGGTGCTTGCGCTTTTCCTACTTCCATCACAGGGAGTGTGGGCAAAGTCGGCAAACGAATGGGGAGTGAGAATATCCCCGGCTGACAAATCGGCGGAAATAAACCCGGATCAAATCATTACACTGACATTTTCGGGGCCGGTTTCGTTAAAAAATGGGCAAGAGCTCTCCGACAAGTCTGGTCTCTCGATCATTTCGCTCACGGATGCCAAAAAAAAGAAGGTTCGTTTTACGGCAAAATGGAACAAAACAGATCGAAGTATGACGATTGATCCGGTTGGAAATCTGGAAGCAGGGGCGTCCTATCGAGTAAGCTTGCTGGCTAAAAAAGTGAAGGATCAGCGCGGCAATTTGAATCCAGAGCTGACCAGCACGTTTCAAACGAAAAAACCTGTGGATAATATCGCTCCACAAGCAGTCATATTGCCCGGTCACGGGGCTAAAAATGTAGGGCTCCAGGATAAAGTGACACTCCAGTTTGCAGAAGAGATTGCTTTGGTTGGTGGTGGAGTCCTTTCCAGCAAAACGGCCGGGCCATTAGTTCGCGTGACAGATGAAAAAGGGGCTATCGTTCCGCATACCATTACGTGGAACAAAAGCAAGCGGATGTTGTCTGTGAAGCCAAAAGGAAAATGGCAGCCACATACGAGATATCAGGTAAGTCTCATTGCGGGTTTGGTTAAGGACACAGCAGGTAATGTAAATCAAGCGCAGTGGATAACTTTTCAGACAGGATCTAAATAATTCAAGTATGTGGGTAAAAAAAAAGGATGCAGCCAATAGAGGCGCATCCTTTTTCCTTTTGTACGATCAAATGTATCTCCCGGTGATGGTACTTTGGTTATGATTGATCATTATCCCTAGGCTGTATTGCCTTGGCTATGATCTATGTGGAATAGGAGAAGGTAAGGCTGCTGAGGATGCAAGCTTACCTTCAGATAGGCTGGATGGCAGCGGAGTAGGTTAGTCGCAGTCGCAACCTACGATAACGAGAAGGATGAACAGAACCAAGATCAGCGCGAAATCGTCGAAGCCATTAAAGATACCCACTTGCTAACACCTCCTACCGTAGTTTCAATACTCATGCTATGTAGGAACCTACTACGAGGTATAGGCGGATGCCCCAGTTCCAAAGAAAATAAGTTATTCACAGCATATCCACAGAAAATGTGGACAACTTTTTGCAGAAAAAAGGAGTGCCTGCAATCGATGTGGGGGATAAAAAGTTGTTAGCAAATACTTATCCACAGACTTATCCACAAAAGGGGATTTTCTCTGGATAAATCGACGGTTATTATTGAATATTTGAAAAATTTTTATTAGTAAGAAGGAATTTGGCAGGTGAAAATATAATTACACACTTATAATTTTGGCAAAAATAGATAGAAGAAAAGGGGCGATTGAGATTTGAAGAAGCAAGTATTTGCATCAGTTACGGCTTTGGCCATTGCATTGTCGACCGTATCCGTACCATTCATTCCTTACAGCACGCAGGCGGTAGCTCTTGCTGCTGAGAAGCCTTCTTATCAAACTCGCGCTGAGATCCCAGATGCGTACAAGTGGAAGCTGGATCATATTTATCCGACTGTTAAGGAATGGGAAAAGGATGTTGCTAAGGTTGAATCTTTGGCAAACGCTTTCACGAAACACCAAGGCAAGCTGGGTACATCTTCTGCTGCGATGCAGGCGGCATTCGATGACTATGTTGAATTGATGCGATTAAATGACAAAGCATACGTGTACGCAAACATGTCTCTCGATGTAAACTCCGCGAATCCTGATCTGCAAAAGCTGGGAGACCGCGCTGAGAAAATGTACACGCTGGTCACAGAAAAAACCTCGTGGGTACAGCCTGAAATCGTTGCGATTTCCGATGACAAAATAAAGAGCTTGCTGTCCGAAAAGGAGCTTGAGCCTTACAAGCTGTTTATCGAAGACATGCTGAGAACGAAGCCGTATTCACTCTCTGCGGATATGGAGCAGCTCTTGGCAAAATCGTCTCCGTTGGGCGGTGCACCGACCAACATTTACAGCATGCTGTCCAAAGATGTGAGGTTCCCTAAAATCAAAGATGAGACAGGCAAGGAAGTTCAGTTGACGCGTGCCAACTTCATTTCCTATCTGGAAAGCAAGGATCAAAATGTGCGCAGAGAAGCGTTTAAGGCGTACTATGGTGCACTGATCAATTTCCAAGACTCGTTTGCATCGACGTTGGCTGCCAAAGTAAAGGGCGATAATTTCTACGCAGCTGTACGTAATTACGATTCTGCGCTGGAAGCAAGCCTGACACCGAACAACGTACCGACGAAGGTGTATGATGAGCTGATTGACACGGTGAATGACAATCTGCCATTGCTGCATCGCTACATTTCTTTGAAAAAGAAAATGCTTGGCGTGAAGGAATTGCACATGTACGACATTTACGTGCCGATCGTTCCATCTGATGACAAATATATTTCCTTCGACGAAGGGAAGAAAATTGTTGTTGATGGGTTACAGGTGATGGGTGATGACTATGTAAAGGCAATGTCTGACGGCCTCGATGGGGGCTGGGTAGATGTCTATTCCACTGATGACAAGCGCACGGGTGCTTACCAATGGGGTGCTTATGATACACATCCATACGTACTGTTGAATCACCAAGGTACGCTCGATGATGTGTATACCATCGCCCATGAGATGGGACATGCGATGCAGTCGTATTACACGAACAAAAACCAGCCGTACATTTCGTCCAACTATCCAATCTTTACGGCAGAAGTGGCTTCTACCATGAATGAAACCCTGCTGTTCAAGAGCATGTACGCGAAGGCGAAGACGAAAGAAGAGAAGATGTATCTCTTGAATCACTATCTGGAAAACTTCCGTTCCACGCTATTCCGTCAGACGCAGTTCGCGGAGTTTGAGAGAGCGATTCACGAGAAGGAGCAAGCTGGGGAATCCCTGAATGCGGAAGCGATCAAGAAGATTTACCTCGACATAAACAAAAAGTACTACGGAAAAGACATGGTTTCTGATGAGGAAATCGGTATGGAATGGGCACGTGTGAGCCACTTCTACAACTATAAATACTACGTCTATCAATACTCGACGAGCTTTGCCGCTGCACAAGCATTAGCGAAGCAAATCATGGATGAAGGTCAGCCAGCAGTGGACCGGGTTCGCAAAAACTTCCTCGAAGCAGGTAACTCTGCTCCGCCTATTGAGGTACTGAAAGCAGCAGGTGTGGACATGTCCACGTCCCAGCCAATCGAGCAAGCGATGGAAATCTTTGAAGAGACATTGAATGAGCTGGAAAAGCTGGTAAACGAGAAGTAAAGAAACGCCAAAGGAAAACAGGCTCCCTTCCATTACGGATAGGAGCCTGTTTTTTCTTGTAAATATCAATAGGCAATGCCAACTCGCGCTCGTATGTATTCGGAAGTAGAAAGCTGCTGATACGTAAACTCCGCCGTATCCGGCACGGAAATTTGCATCCCATCTACAGGCAACTGGTGAGCCTCGACCCGGTAAGTACCTGTATACTCGCCATCAGGCAAATACGTCGGACATACAATGGTCCATTCGAGCTCGGACTGTTCCAAGAGCGAGTATGCCTTATGATGTTCCTCGGCAGCACGCGTCAATTTTTGTCGGGACTCACTGGATTGATAGCGGAGCAGGTCAGGAGAAACTCTGCTTTGCAAGATGCCGGCGGTTCCCACCGTAATAATGCGTGAAACGCCTTCTCGCTCCATTGCTTCAATTATATAAGGAGTTCCTTCGGATAATGTCGTCGCTTTATCTGTCCCGAGCGCGCTAATGACCGCGTCAACTCCACGCATGGCTGCGGCTACATCCTTTTGAGCGAGGACGTTTCCGGTTAGAACGTGCAGATTTTCAGCAGCCAGATGAAGGAGCTTGTCTGCTGAGCGAACGAGAACAGTTATTTCATGACCATCTTTTAATGCATAGTCGAGGATATGGCTTCCTACGCGACCAGTGGCACCGAGAAGTAAGAGCTTCATTTTTGTAGTCACCTCGTTACCTTTCATTTTACCGGAGCAAAGAGATTCTGTTTGTCTAGTCTAGCATTTCTTTTTTTGTCCCACCACTTAAAGCTATGATGAGCACAGAAGGAGACAAGTGAAACAAAGCTTCCACAAGGAGACAATTGTAATCTGAAAACCAAATCTATATACTTAAAAGGATATCAGGATGATGATAAGGGAGTGTATATAGATGGGTGCTTCTTGCGGGATCGTCGGTCTTCCAAACGTAGGGAAATCGACATTGTTTAATGCCATCACACAAGCGGGTGCTGAATCGGCGAACTATCCGTTCTGTACGATTGACCCGAACGTAGGGATCGTGGAGGTGCCAGACGAGCGTCTGGAAAAGCTGACACAGATCGTCGTTCCGAACAAGGTAGTTCCGACAGCGTTTGAGTTTGTGGACATTGCTGGCTTGGTAAAAGGCGCGAGCAGAGGCGAAGGACTCGGCAACCAGTTCCTTGGACACATCCGTGAAGTGGACGCGATTGCTCATGTTGTACGTTGCTTTGAAGATGAAAATATCACTCACGTAGCAGGCCGTGTCGATCCTTTGAGCGATATCGAGACAATCAACCTGGAGCTGATCTTTGCTGACCTGGACTCTGTTGATCGTCGTATTGACCGCATCGCACGCAAAGTGAAATCCGGCGACAAGGAATCCAAGCAAGAGCTGGACGTGCTGGAGAAATTGAAGGCAGCATTTGAAGAGGGTCAATCTGCTCGCAGTGTAGAACTCGATGACGAAGAGCGCAAATGGATTCGCGATTTGCATCTGCTGACAATCAAGCCAATGCTGTACGTGTGCAACGTAGCAGAAGACGGCATTAACGATGCAGACAACAACCCGCATGTGCAGACAGTTCGTGAGCATGCAGCGAGTGAAGGCGCAGAAGTGGTTGTCATCAGCGCGAAGGTAGAAGCAGAAATCGCTGAGCTCGAGGGCGAGGACAAAGAAATGTTCTTGGAAGAGCTGGGACTTTCTGAGTCTGGTCTCGACCGCTTGATTCGTGCTGCTTACAAGCTGCTGGGATTGGTAACATACTTCACAGCTGGTGTACAAGAAGTACGCGCTTGGACCATCCGTCAGGGTACAAAGGCTCCAGGAGCAGCAGGCGTGATTCATACTGATTTCGAGCGCGGCTTCATTCGTGCCGAAGTGATTGCTTATGACCATCTGGTAGATGCTGGTTCCGTAGCAGTAGCCAGAGAACGTGGGAAGTACCGTCTTGAAGGGAAAGAGTACGTAGTGGCAGATGGAGATGTTATGCATTTCCGCTTCAATGTTTAGTACGAAATTCTTGATTCGAACTAGGCGGTTTGCTATAATATGATAATGCGAGTATTTATGGAGTGCATTTTTTGTGCGTTTCGTTTTAGCACTCGCTCCTTGCCCGAACAGGGCCGCTAAAGTCCATAAGGAGGTGAAAAGGTATGCGCCAATACGAAGTAATGTATGTATTGCGTCCAGACCTTGAAGAAGAGAAAGTAAAATCCAATGTAGCTCGTTACAGCGATGTTGTAACTAACTATGGTGGCGAAATCTCTAAGCTTCAAGAAATGGGTAAACGTCGTCTTGCGTACGAGATCAACAAGTTCCGTGAAGGTTACTACGTTTTGATGAACTTCAAAGCGAACTCCGATGCTGTTGCGGAAGCTGAGCGTCTGATGAAAATCAATGACGACGTAATCCGCTTTATGTTTGTTCGTGATGAGAAGTAATCATTGTCGCGATCAGAGGGGGAACCAAGATGAATAAAGTCATTCTCATCGGCAACCTGACGAAAGATCCTGAACTTCGCTACACGCCAAATGGCGTTGCCGTTGCTACTTTTACTGTGGCCGTCAATCGTCCCCGCACCAATCAAGCGGGAGAGAGAGAAACGGACTTCATTAACATTGTCGCTTGGCAAAAACTTGCCGACCTGTGCGCAAGCTATTTGCGTAAAGGTAGACAAGCAGCCATCGAAGGACGTATGCAAACACGTTCCTATGATAATAAAGAAGGTAAAAAGGTATACGTGACGGAAGTCGTTGCGGAGAACGTTCAATTTTTGGGCGGTCGAGGCAATGAATCCGGCGGAGACAATTCAGGATACGATCCAGGACCGGGCATGGGTGGCGGTAACAAACCATCCGGTCAACGAAATAATGACTATGATCCGTTTGGTGATCCTTTCGCGAGTGCAGGCAAGCCGATCAACATTTCAGATGATGACTTGCCGTTCTAAGATCGTATAACTTTCACATTCCTAAGAAGGAGGGACTATCATGGCACGCAAAGGACGTCCTAATAAGCGTCGTAAAGTATGCTTCTTTAAAGTGAACAAAATCAAGCACATCGATTATAAAGATGTTGACTTGCTGAAAAAGTTCATCAGCGAACGCGGCAAAATCTTGCCACGTCGTGTAACTGGTACTTCTGCGAAGTATCAACGTGCATTGACAATCGCGATCAAGCGATCCCGTCAAGTAGCACTGTTGCCTTACACTGCTGAATAAGTTGCAAAAGCTATAAAAAGGGGGGCACAATTGCGTGGCCCTCTTTTTTCCATAGTTTTCTATGGAAAGTGTACATGAGACATGAATAATGAGGTGCTGACATGCCGTCCAAAACGAAACACTTGGCTGAAAATGCCCTTATGCTGGGTATCGCACTGGTGCTGCTGTTTCTCAGTACATATACCATACTGGGAGGACTCGTCAGTTTCTTGATGCCTCTGCCTTTTATCCTTTTGGCAGTAAATCGAACAGTACCTAACATGGTTTGGATCTCCCTTGCCTTTACGTTTTTGGGCTGGATCATTACTGGTCCGTTTGCGGCTACACTTGCTTTTTCAAGTGCGGTTTGGGGTTCAGTCATGGGGATTTTTTATGCGAAAAAAGGAGCGGCTCTTCCGGCGATTGTGGCAGGGGCAGGTGTTGCCTTTTTGAGTGTCGTTTCCATGCTGGCATTCATGGCATTCGGGATGAACGTTGATTTTAATGCCATGATTCAAGAAGTTGCTAAGCTGCGTCCAGCAATGATGCCAAAAGAGCAGTTTGATCAGCTCCTTGAACTGGGTAAAATCGTCTTGCCTACGAGCTTTGTCATTTTCAGCTTTTTATCGACCGCCATTATTCATGGATTGGCGAGTCTGATTGGACGACGTCTGCGCAGACCGATTCCAGCATTGAAGCCAATTCGGGAATGGAACTTCCCGCGTTCGTTAATTTATTACTACTTCATTGCGATGATCAGTCTATTGTTGTTTGCTGAAAGCATGCAGGGTACATTCTGGGAAATCGCCCTGATGAACCTGAAAGTCATGCTGGATGTTATTTTTGTTTTGCAGGGCTTGAGTTTTTGTCTATTTGCTGCCTTTTTGTACGGCTGGAAGAGATTGACTCCTGTGCTCATTGTCTGTCTATTTATTTTTCCACCCCTAAGTACTATACTTAGTCTAGTAGGGATATTTGACCTAGGAATTCGTTTGCGTGAAAAACTGGAAACAAGAGTGAAGAGGGGCTGAGGAAATGCCCAAGTTCCTGTTAAAGCGTTGGTACGGGATGCACATGGTCCTGGCACTCAGCTTTAGCTTGCTGTTGTTGGGGATTTTGACCTTGTTCCATTGGATGTACGGGGCAATCGGCATGATTTGCTTGATTGGCTTGGTTCTTTACGCTCTTCAAGCAGAAAAGGGGTTCCAACGAGACTTGCGCCTGTATTTGGCGACGGTTACCCATCGCGTGAAGAAGGCGGGAGAAGGCGTTATCCAGGAACTGCCGATCGGAATTCTTTTATACAACGAGGAAAAGGCAATTGAGTGGGTAAACCCGTATATGACGCATATGTCCGGGGATGAATCCATGATCGGGAAAAGCCTTCAAGAGGTATTCCCCCAACTGGTTTGGAAGCCGGAGCAAAAACGGCTGGAGTTTACTTATAACGAGCGGGTATACGAGGTCATTGTGCGGTCTGATGAGCGCCTTTTGTATTTCAAGGACATTACGGACTTCAAAGAATTGACGACTCGTTACCATCGAGAAAAGGCTGCACTTG
Source organism: Brevibacillus fortis (assembly GCF_046196545.1). Classification (GTDB taxonomy): domain Bacteria; phylum Bacillota; class Bacilli; order Brevibacillales; family Brevibacillaceae; genus Brevibacillus; species Brevibacillus fortis_A. The sequence goes on along the minus strand of NZ_CP176370.1, from coordinate 6,532,609 downwards.
CCATCATTCACCTCGACAATCTGGACGAGGTCGGACAAGTCATGGATGATCAGAGCCGTACGCTGCTCTCTACAAGCGTGGCTGGTGTGATTACAGAGTGGGCCAACAAACATGGCATATATCTTCGCCGAATCACGGCCGACAAGTTTTTGGCTCTGATGGAACGGGAAGCACTTGATAAATTGGAAGAATCGCGATTTGACATTCTTGATGTAGTACGGGAGATGACGGCTGACAACAAAATTCCGATTACGCTTAGTATCGGGGTTGGAGCTGCTGCTACTACTTACATTGAGCTGGGACAAATGGCGCAATCAAGCTTGGATATCGCATTGGGGCGCGGTGGCGACCAGTGCGCTGTCAAAATCGGCAACAAGCTCACTTTCTACGGTGGGAAATCGAATGCGGTGGAAAAGCGGACACGTGTCCGTGCTCGTGTTATTGCACATGCTTTGCGTGATCTCATTCATGAGGCGGAGCACGTCATCGTCATGGGGCATAAACAGCCTGACATGGATTCCATCGGGGCATCACTTGGTGTATTGAAGGCTGTGCAGCTGCACAACAAAACGGCTTATATCGTCATGGACGAAGGCAATCATTCTGTCGAGCGTCTGATGAAAGAAATTTATGCCAATGAAGAGTTGGCTGAGACCTTTATCACGCCAGAACAGGCGATCCGACTCATTTCCGGCCGCACATTGCTGGTGGTCGTCGATACGCATCGACCATCGCTGGTGATTGAGCCGAAGCTGTTGACGGAAACGAGCCGAATTGTGGTGATCGACCACCATCGACGTTCGGAGGAGTTCATTGAGCCAGTACTCTTGTATCTGGAACCATATGCTTCTTCGACGGCCGAGCTGGTTACGGAGCTCTTGCAATATCAGAGCGAGCGATTGAATATCGACAATCTGATTGCAACGGCACTGTTAGCAGGGATTGTGGTGGATACCAAAAGCTTTGCCTTCCGCACAGGTTCACGGACCTTTGAAGCGGCGTCTTTCCTTCGCCGTAACGGAGCCGATACCGCGGCTGTCCAGCGTCTGTTGAAGGAAGATTTGGGACAGTATGTGAAGCGGGCAAAAATTATCATGAACACGGAAACGTATCGCGACAACATGGCGATTGCTATAGGCGATCCGTCCGAGGATTACACGCAGGTACAGGTGGCGCAAGCTGCTGAGCAGCTACTCACTTTGTCAGGTATCCAGGCGTCGTTTGTTGTTGCAGAGCGATCCGACGATACGATCTTGATCAGTGGACGTTCTCTGGGCGACATCAATGTTCAGTCCATTATGGAACTGCTGGGTGGAGGCGGTCACCTTACTGGTGCTGCGACACAAATTCAAGGCATATCAATTAAAGAAGCTACACGTCGTTTGAAAGAAGCGATTGACTCGGTCGTATAGGCCAAAATATAAAGGGGGAAACGATGATGAAAGTCATTTTTCTTCAAGATGTAAAAGGCCAAGGGAAAAAAGGCGAAGTTAAGGATTTGTCAGAGGGCTACGTACGCAACTTCTTGTTGCCAAAGAAGCTGGTAAAAGAAGCGACAGATAGCAACGTGAAAACGCTCGACGCTCAAAAGCGCAGCGAAGATAAGCGCAAGGAGCAAGAAAAGCTGGATGCTCAGGAGCTGGGCAAAAAGCTGGAAGAGCTGACAGTGAAAGTAGTAGGAAAAGCAGGCGAAGGTGGTCGCTTGTTCGGTGCAATTTCCAGCAAACAAGTAGCGCAAGCGTTGGAAGATCAGTTTAAAATCAAAGTAGACAAGCGTAAGCTCGAAATGGATGCCATCCGTGCTTTGGGCGTGACACAAATCAAAGTAAAACTGCACAACGAAGTAACCGTGACGCTAAAAGTACACGTTGTGGAAGAATAATGTCTCAATTGTGGGGGGTGTGACGTGAGCGACCTGTTTTTGGATCGTGTGCCGCCACAGAACAAGGAAGCGGAACAATCGGTACTGGGTGCCGTGTTCTTGTCTAAGGAAGCTTTAATCACGGCCATTGAGATTCTCCGTCCGGAGGATTTTTACAAGACAGCGCATCAGCGCATCTTTCAAACGATGGTGGACCTGTATGAAAAAGGCGAACCTGTCGATCTGGTTACGGTTACAGCGGATCTACAGGACCACAAGCTGCTGGATGAAGTCGGCGGTGTTACGTATCTCACGGAAATCGCCAGCTCAGTTCCAACGGCTGCCAACATCGAATACTACGCAAAAATTGTAGAAGAAAAATCGCTGCTTCGGCGATTGATTCATACAGCTACGAAGATTGCCAATGACGGATACTCCCGTGAGGATGATGTCACGCAGATCATTGCGGATGCGGAGAAGTACATCATGGAGATCGGCCAAAATCGCAACAGTGGCGGTTTTACACCGATTCGTGATGCCCTCCTGGAAACGTATGAGCGGATTGAGTTTTTGAGTCAGCGACGCGGTGATATTACGGGGATTTCTACAGGATATACGGATTTGGACAAGATGACAGCAGGATTGCAGCGCAGTGACTTGATTATCTTGGCAGCCCGTCCTTCCGTAGGGAAGACGGCTTTTGCCTTGAATCTCGCGCAAAACGTAGCAGCCCGTGCAGGTGAGACCGTAGCCATCTTCTCCTTGGAGATGGGTGCTTCTCAGCTGGTTCAGCGTATGATTTGTGCGGAGGGCAATCTGGATGCGTCCCGGATGCGTTCAGGGACACTAGAGGAAGACGATTGGCAAAAGCTGACGATGGCAATCGGTACGCTGGCGAAAGCGCCGATTTACATCGACGATTCACCCGGGGTTACTGTACAGGACATCCGGGCGAAATGCCGTCGCCTTCAAACAGAGAAGGGATTGGGCCTGATCCTGATCGATTACCTTCAGCTGATTCATGGACGAGGCAAAGGAGATAACCGTCAGCAGGAAGTATCTGAGATCTCTCGTACGCTAAAAGGGATCGCGCGTGAGCTGAACGTGCCGGTTATCGCCCTGTCGCAGTTGAGCCGTGGTGTAGAGCAACGGCAGGACAAGCGACCGATGATGTCCGATATCCGTGAGTCGGGGTCGATTGAGCAGGACGCCGATATCGTCGCCTTCTTGTACCGTGATGACTACTATGACAAGGAATCAGAAAACAAGAATGTCATCGAAGTCATTATCGCCAAACAGCGTAACGGCCCGACCGGAACTGTGGAGTTGGCGTTCCTGAAAGAATTCAACAAGTTCGTTAACTTGGATCATCGCTTTCGGAATCAGGCAGGTTAATAGTTGGAATGGAAGAAAAGTCGGAGAAATTCCGGCTTTTTTTTCTATATTGAATTGCCGAACATATTAAGAATTAACTATATGAATGTTCGTATTTAGCGTTGACATGGGGAGTCTCGTTTAGTAAACTTAGATTGTTTCAGGCCCGAAAAGACATGATAATATCAGGAGGTGTTTTTCGATGTCAACAGTCGTTGTCGTCGGAACCCAGTGGGGCGATGAAGGTAAAGGTAAAATTACAGACTATCTAGCTGAAAGTGCAGAGGTAGTGGCTCGTTATCAAGGCGGTAACAACGCAGGCCATACCATTATTTTTGATGGTAACAAGTATAAGCTGCATTTGATTCCATCCGGAATTTTTTATAGTGACAAGACCTGCGTAATCGGAAACGGTATGGTAATCGATCCGAAAGCATTGGTAAAAGAGCTGGAGTACATTCACAGCTTCGGTTTTTCTACAAGCAATTTGAAAATCAGTGATCGCGCGCATGTGATTTTGCCGTACCACATCAAGCTGGATGGCGTAGAGGAAGATAGCCGCGGTGCTAACAAAATCGGTACGACCCGTAAAGGTATCGGACCTGCTTACATGGATAAAGCTGCGCGTATCGGTATTCGTATCGCTGACTTGTTGGATCGCGAAGAGTTTGCTCGCAAGCTCGAGCGCAACCTGGCAGAGAAAAACATGCTGCTGGAGAAAATGTACAACACAACTGGCTTTGAGCTTCAAGAAATTCTGGATGAATACTTGGCTCTGGCAGAAATCATTCGTCCTTACGTAACCGATACATCTGTTGTCCTCAATGATTCCATTGATAGTGGCAACCGCGTATTATTTGAAGGTGCACAAGGCGTATTGCTCGATATTGACCAAGGTACGTATCCTTACGTAACGTCCTCCAACCCAATTGCGGGTGGTGTGACTATCGGTTCTGGTGTAGGACCAACTAAGATTCATCAAGTAATCGGGGTTGCAAAAGCTTACACGACGCGTGTAGGTGATGGTCCGTTCCTGACTGAGCTGACAGATGCAACTGGCGACCATATCCGTGAGGTTGGTTTCGAATATGGTACAACAACAGGTCGTCCTCGCCGTGTAGGCTGGTTCGACAGCGTAGTCGTTCGTCACGCTCGTCGTGTCAGCGGCCTTACTGGTTTGGCGATCACCAAGCTGGATACCCTGTCTGGAATCGAGACCCTACGTATTTGCACAGCGTACAAATACAATGGAGAAGTTATCGAATCGTTCCCAGCGAACCTCAACCTGCTGGCGAAATGTGAGCCAGTTTATGAGGAGTTGCCAGGTTGGACAGAGGATATCACAGGCATTCGCAATCTGAACGACTTGCCAGAAAACGCTCGTCACTACATTGAGCGTATCACGCAACTGACTGGTATTCCAATGTCGATCTTCTCCGTAGGACCGGATCGTGAACAAACTGTCATTGTTCGTGGCATTTACGGATAAGCAATAGACTATATAATAGAAGAAAGCTGTCGATCATTCGGCAGCTTTCTTTTTTTTGCAGGGGACAGACACGAAACGATACCCTCTGGGCATATGGATAGACATAGGTAGAAATGGAGAGGTGAAAAGTGATGATGGGTTTTGGATTTGACCAAAAGGCCATGAAGCTGCTGGGCAAAAATGTACAGGTAAAGATGATCAATGGCGTCGTCATCAAGGGAACCATGACTCATTTTAACAATGGCTACCTCTGCTTTATCACCACATACAAACAACAAAATGACGCCGAGAAAACGAAAATACGCAGACTTGCGTTAAAAGACGTTACCTCGATGCAAGAGGTGTGAGTTTCAGATGCCCATAACGAAATAAGCCATCTTTCCTAGACATTTAGGAAGATGGCTATATTTATTTTAGATCATGCCTCCATACGATCGGATGATCTCAGTTGCTAGATCACCTTGTTCCTCTGGTACGACTGCCGTTAACAAGACACTGCGATTCAAATTGTCATCGCCCCGATCAGCCATGCCACTGGCGTCTGGATTTACTGCGGCCATGACGCTTGCATCCCTGCCGCTTGGGAAGTCAGCTGCCAGTGTAAGGTTGCCCAAGCTGGGAAAATCTCCGGATATGGGATTCAGGATTTGTTCATTCCCGTCACCAGGGAATTGTCCGACTCTGTCGATCTGAATGATGGAAAAACCAGCTTGTCGAAGTGCTTTTTCTGCCTTTTGGGCATCGTCTTCGGTGTGAAATCCTGCAAGAATGTTACGTTCCTTCACGTATATCAGCCTCCAGATATGATAAATGCTACCAATTGTTTGTACATATAGTGACTCTGTGTCTATTTTTTTATTCGACAGCAATTTACACTTGATGTTGTCGTTAATCTTATGGTAAAGTCGACATAGTTGGTTTCTTTAGGCAATTTGTCAGGTAAATGGAAACTAAAATATGGGATTTACGACCTAGTCAATAAATTAAAAATTTTCAGGAAATGGAACGAGCAAGTTGTATCTGTTTTCAGGAGGGACAAGTTATGCATTGGTCGGAATGGAAGGCCAAGCTGCAGGAACGGTCATCACGAATCGTTCGGGATTGCAGTGATCTGGCGAAACGTACAATGAAACGTACAAGCTCTTATATCCAGTCGCATAAAAAACAATCGCTTTCAATTGCGGCAGGTCTAGTATTGACGATTGCTGGTGGAGCATCTGCACAATACTATTACACAAGCAATGTCAACTCTGTCTACCATGTCAGTGTGAACGGCAAAGAGATTGGCGTGGTAAACGATCCAAATGTGATACATAACTGGACAGCAGCTAAGCTGGAAGAGGAAAAGTCAAAAACAGGCCTCAGCTTGCAATTGGCTGACTATATCACATTCGAAGAAGAGCGTGAATTCAAGGCACAGTTCAATAACGATGCCGCTGTACAAGCTCTGGCATCCGTAGCGGATCTCAAGGTTCAGGGCGTTAAGTTGACAATTGACGGCAAAGTAGTAGGGTACCTGCCAGACCAGCAATCGGCTGATCAAGTACTGGCTGAAGTGAAGCAAAAATATTCCGGAGTTCCTGCAGCGACAGGGAAAAAGGCTGTTGTAGCAGCAGCATCCGCAGTTCCAGTCAAACCAAATCCGGTAAAAGAAGTTGCATTTAAAGAAAATGTAGAGATGCAAACCGAAACAGTCGATGCATCTCAAATTTTGTCTGCCGATAAACTCGAGGAGTTGCTGGTAAAAGGCACCTTCAAGGATATGAAGCACACGGTTGTAGAAGGCGATTGCATCGGTTGCATCGCGAAGAAATACGGCATTACATCAAAAGATATTTACGCGAATAACCCGGGTGTTACGGAAAATACCGTCCTTCAATTGGGACAAGAAATTAATGTAACTGCAGTGCGTCCACTGGTTACTGTACAAGTCAAAGAGGAAGTAGATCAGCAAGAGGTTATTGCTTTTAATACCCAAATTAAAAACAATGACAAGGTTCCTAAGGGCGAAACTAAGGTCGTACAAGAAGGTAAAAACGGCAGTAAAACTGTTAAGTACGAAGTTGTGAAAGAAAATGGACAAGTCGTTAATCGCAAAGTCATCAAACAAGATGTAACTGTGCAGCCTGTAACCAAAATTATGGAGCGCGGTACAAAAGTTATCCCATCGCGCGGTACAGGCCGTTTGAGCTGGCCTGCTAGCGGGTATATCAGCAGCGGCTTCGGCAAGCGCTGGGGCAGCATGCATAAAGGGATTGATATTGCCGGTTCTGGTTCTGTCATGGCGGCAGATAATGGACGTGTCACATTCGCTGGTTGGAATGGTGACTATGGAAAATCAGTTATCATTGACCACGGCAATGGAATGAAGACATTGTACGGTCACATGAGCACAATTAGTGTGAACGTCGGCGATGTCGTTAGCCAAGGAAAGAAAATAGGCGTAAAGGGTTCTACTGGACAATCGACCGGCGTCCACCTGCATTTTGAGGTTATACAAAATGGACGAAATCAAAACCCGATTCGTTACTTAAAATAGACTAGTAATTTCTGGATAAGAAAGGGCAACTCTGAGGAGGGGCCCTTTTTTTGTTGGCAGGGATTGAATGCCAAGCCCTTCTTTACATGGCGTACATAGTGTATTGTAGAGGAATAGTGACGTTCGAAGTGGAATCCTTGAAGAGGCAGTTTGAGAGGAAACAGACGACTGTTGGAACACGTACTTACAGAAAAAGGAGGGCGCAGGATGGCAAAACTCCTCGTAGTTGACGATGAAAAACCGATTGCAGATATTTTGAAATTTACGTTTGAAAAAGAAGGATATCAGGTCGTATGCGCCTATGATGGTGATGAGGCAATTGTCCTGGTCAAGGATGAGCGACCAGATCTGATTTTACTGGATGTTATGCTTCCAGGCAGAGACGGAATGGACGTATGTCGAACTGTTCGTCAAACGTATGATGTTCCGATCATCATGCTGACTGCCAAAGACTCTGAACTGGATAAAGTACTCGGGCTGGAATTGGGCGCGGACGATTACGTGACGAAGCCATTTAGTACGCGTGAGCTGGTAGCCCGTGTAAAGGCTCATTTGCGCCGTAACCGCTCGAAAGTGGAGGAGAAGGATAGCCAGCATGTACTGCGCGTGCATGAGCTGGAAATCGATTTGAACTCATATACCGTCGAAAAGGTGGGAGAAGCATTAGAGCTGACGCACCGTGAGCTTGAGCTGCTGGTGTACCTCACTCGCCATCAGGGACAAGTATTGACGCGAGAGCATCTCCTGCAGTCGGTCTGGGGATTCGACTATTTTGGCGATGTGCGGACGGTAGATGTGACCATCCGTCGTTTGCGGGAAAAAATCGAGGATGATCCGAGCCAGCCGAAGTACATTATCACGCGGCGTGGTTTGGGCTATACATTACGCAATCCCGGCATGGGAGGCCAGCCTGGATGAGGCGGCTGTTCAAAACCGTTCAATGGAAAATGGTCATCATTTACATGCTGTTGATTTTGCTTGCGATGCAATTTATAAGCGCCTACTTTGCCCGGGAAGTCGAGAGCTACTACATCAACAACTTTTCCGAGGCCTTGAATGGACAAGCTAGTTTGTTAGCGAGTTTGCTGGAAAGCGATTTGCGCCCGCATGACGGGAAGGAATCCAACGCCGAACAAAACCGCCAGGACATCGACAACCTGATCAACAACCTGGTAAAAATCAATGGAGCGAATGTGCAGGTCATCGATCAGACAAGAACGGTGGTTGCGACGACAGAGGACAAAAGCACAATTGGACAGCGGACCTCGCAGCCTGAAGTGACAGTTGCCTTGCTCGGGACGCGCAGTGAATCGATGCGGATCGACCCGAAGACGGGGGCGCGGGTAAAAGTATTGGCACTACCTGTTAAGGGCGATCAGATCGTATACGGTGCGGTCTACATGATCGCTTCGATGGAAGGCACTTATGCGACGATTGGTAAAATGAACGGCATCTTGGGGACAGGTACGATGATCGCTATGGTCATTACAGCGGTGCTCGGGGTTGTGTTGGCCCGCACCATCACCAAGCCTGTGAAGGAGATGACTCGTCAGGCGCGATTGGTGGCAGACGGGGACTTTAACAGTAGTGTACGAGTCTATAGCGATGATGAAATTGGCCAACTCGGTATGGCCTTTAATCATATGACCTTGCGTTTGCAGGAAGCGATTTTGCAGCAAGAAGAAGAGCGTGAGAAGCTCGCGGGAATTTTGAGCAACATGACGGACGGTGTCATTGCCGCTAACCGAAATGGACAGATCATCCTGTTTAATCGGGCTGCAGAAGATATGTTGCAGGTGACGATGGCTGATGTCCTTCTCAAGAGACGCACCTTGTATGATCTGTTGGGTCTACCGCCAGAGGATGAGATGTCGCTCTATACGCAGGAAGAACCGCTTATCATTGAGATGACGCTGCCGAATAAGGAAGAAGTGATCCTGCGTGTAACGTTTACGCCCTTGCAGCATGATAGCAAAAAAATGGGCGGGATCATCGCTGTCGTAGCGGATGTGACGGAGCAGCAGCGACTGGAGCAGCAGCGCCGCGAATTCGTGGCGAATGTGTCGCATGAGCTGCGGACACCGCTGACGACCATTAAAAGCTATGTGGAAGCGCTGCTGGATGGCGCAGTGGAAGAGCCGGAGCTGTCCCAACGGTTCTTGAAGGTTACTTCGTCGGAGACAGAGCGCATGATTCGCTTGGTAAACGATTTGTTGCAGCTATCGCGTTTTGATTCGCAGGGGGTTCGTCTGCATTGTAAGGAAGCGGACATCAATCGATTGCTTCACTATGCTGCCGATCGTTTTTCCATGTTCAGTGAGCAACAAGAGGTTCAGCTCAGTCTGGATATGCCGAGCAAGCTTCCGCCGGTTTATATTGATCTGGATGCGATCAATCAAGTATTGGATAATCTTTTGTCCAATGCGATCAAGTATACGTCTCAAGGAGGCACCGTGGTTCTCATGGCAAAAGAGAATCACAAGCAAAAGCGGGTTCAAATCTCCATCACCGACACAGGAATCGGTATTCCCAGCCGCGATTTGAAGCGAATCTTTGAGCGCTTCTACCGCGTAGACAAGGCGCGTTCGCGCGGTCAGGGTGGAACGGGCCTGGGATTGGCAATTGCCCGCGAATTAGTACAGGCACACGGTGCAGATATCGAGATTACGAGCGAATGGAACGTGGGAACGACAGTCACGTTCTGGGTGCCATTTGCCCAAGGAGGAAAAACGGGATGAAGCGGATGCTAGAGCCTGCCAAGACCGTCTTACTCAATCTGCTAGTGCTAGCCAGCTTTGTTTTGACAGCGATGTTGTGGTCGAATCAACCTAACCTCCAATTTATTGAGCCGGCAGAGTACACGCAGTCAAAGCCAGTTCAGGAAAAACAACTCGAACAGCTCGTTACGCCGGAATCCGTTGTTTTTCACTATGGGGAAGATCGCCACACGAAAGCATCCGCAACCGATGCTCCTTACAGTTTGATCGTGCGAGAAATGTCGAAATGGATCTTCCTCGATTTTTCTCCGCTCACCATCTCCAATGAGAAATGGGAAGATATTGCCCGGGAAAAGATGGGTTTGGAAGTGCGCTTTCGGAGCACGGTTCCTTTGTCAATTGTAGGTCGGCTGGTAACCTTTCGGGATGAGTTTGACAACCGAATGAAAGGGATTGACCGATTGTGGTTGTACTACGAGAAGGACGAGGATGTCGTCTACGCGTTATTTTTGTCGACTGAGGAAGGTCGAATGATGCGTTCTCGAACATCGATCAGCCCTAAGGATTTGCGGGAATCGTACTTGGCTTCTGGTGATTTAATGCCTGAGCAAATCATGAAAATCGTCAAACCAGAGCGAAGCTTCGTAGATTTGGAAGGACCTGCGCTGATGTGGAGCACGTACTATTTGCCCAAGGATCAGATGCGCATGCAGCAATTTCGCTATAGCTACGTACCTGTTACGAATGAAAGACTAATCGAGTCCTACTTTATCGATCAATCGCTCGTCAGACAGATCATGGAGCGGGACAAAACGGTTATTTTTACAGATGGCAGCAGATCCATTCAATTGAGATCGGAGCAGCAGGCGTTCACGTTTACTGATCCGGCGTACCAACAGCGGGATCAGGAGCTGTCCGATGAAGAAAAAGTGCAGAGTGCCGTTACCTTCATGAATAAGCACTTGGGCTGGCTTGATGACTATCATTTTGAACGAATCAAGAAGAGCTACAATGAAAAAGACTTGATCACGTTCCGCCAGTACTTGGGGGCGTATCCCTTGATCAGCGATGGGGAGGCCAAGCAAATCGATACGATCCAAATTACATCAGAAGCAGGCCAGGTTGTGACGATGAGTCGTTCGCTGCTGGATTTGGACAAGTATATCGATAACAAAGAGTGGACAGTTATGTCTGGTCCAGAGCTGTATCAGTATATCCGCGACAAAAAGCTGGCGGACACAGAAAAAATCACCAACGCTTATTTGGCTTACCATACCAAAGTAGGCGAAGGAAACGTAGACCTGATGCCAATCTGGGTTGTGGAATTGGCGAATCAGGCGAACCTGTATATTTCTGCGCACACCAATCAGGGAGGAGGGAAGGCGCATGGATTGGAGTAGGACGAAGACGATTCTGATCTGGGCCTTTCTACTCCTCGATTTGTTTCTCCTGTATCAGGTGTATGTGACGCGCATAAGCCTGTGGAATGACAAGGAAGTCGCGCAGAGCGAGAAATGGAATACAGAGCTGTACTTGAATCAGCAAAATATCACATTGGATACAGAAGTGCCGCAGGATACACCGGAAATGTCCAATTTGGATGCGGAGTATATCGGAATCAATCCGATTTCCTTGCATGAGATATCAGGACTTCAGGCGACGGTAGAAAAGATGGCGCTGGCTGCCAAGCTGGACCCACCGATGCAGATTCGTGGTCAACTGAATCCTCAGGAGCTCTTGCGTCAAATTGGTCCGAGGCTGATTTATTCCGATCAATACGTAGCTGATCCTTATCAATCGAATCAAGCGCGGCTCTTGTATTGGCAGGTCTATGATAAAATGCCAGTATTCGTCGCGCCGTTGGAAATGTATTTGGACAACGGAACGATACTTGGCTACAGGCAGACCTTTTTCCACCTTCGTAAGCAGCAGGGAGAACGACAGGTGATCTCTGGTTATGCGGCACTACGCTCTCTGGTGGACAAGCAAATTATTTCACCAGGGGAACGGATTGAGAATGTGAGCCTGGGTTATTACGGTTCTTACGATGCGGATATTCAGACGCTAGTGCCTGTATGGCGTGTGGTTCACGATGGCAAATGGCATTTTGTCAACGCGATTACAGGAGCACTGGAGCGTCCGATGGTAACGCAGCGCTGAATAGATAGACAACCTGGGAAAGATACGGGAAGAGGGATGTTCGGTGAGATTTAGTGTGTTGGCAAGCGGGAGTACGGGCAATGCCATTTACGTGGCGACAGACCGTGTTTCCGTATTGATCGATGTAGGCATTACAGGAAAGCAGGCAGAAGCGGCACTGGAGACCATTGGTGTCAATCCAGCAGAGCTGAGCGCCATTCTCGTCACCCACGAGCACGTCGACCATATTAAAGGAGTCGGCGTCATGGCGCGGCGATATGGATTGCCGATTTACGCCAATGAAAAGACGTGGTCGGAGCTGGATGGGCAAATCGGGACGATCAAGGAAGATCAGCGACGCTTCTTTTCTGTGGGGGAAAAGAAAGAGTTAGAGGATTTGGGCATCGAGTCATTCGGAATCTCGCACGATGCCGCTGAGCCGATGGGCTTTTGTTTTTATGATGGCAAGAAAAAGCTCAGTGTCGCGACAGACCTGGGGTATGTTAGTGATCGGATCAAGGAGACGATTCGTGGTGCAGATGCGTATGTGTTCGAGTCCAATCATGACGTTGAACTGCTGCGCATGTCCCAGTATCCTTGGAGCATCAAGCGACGTATCTTGAGTGATGTGGGGCACTTGTCCAATGAAGCGGCGGGCGATGCTTTGCTCGATTGTCTAACAGGTGGGGCAGAACGTGTATACCTCGCCCACTTGAGTAAGGAAAACAACATGATTGATTTGGCCCGACTGACGGTCAAAAACATCTTGGAGGAGCGGGGGCTGTCTGTTGGTAACGATGTGCATCTGCGCGATACGTACCCGGATCGACCTACCAAGCTGGAAGAGCTATGAGATCGGTTTGATCCCCGCTTGACGACTGGTGATGCGCTCTGTGAGCTCCGTATAGGTATCGATATGGAAAGTTAATTGTGTATCGAGCTCATTCACTTTGGCAGTCAGCTCGTCATGTGTCAGCAGTCCTTTGGCAACTAGCAGCTCGATCAAAGCGTGCAGGACAAGCGTATTGTGGTAGTCTACTTCCTGAAGGTCAGCCAGCTTGGCGATGAGGTGGACTTCTTTCAAGTCTATCAATCCTTTCTATTTGGTCTGGCAGGTAAAAGCTTTTAATCTATCATATCCGTGCTCTCGGAGAAATATTCCGGGAGCTTTTTTCTATTCCACAACCTTTCCATAATTCTCACGCCATTTTGCCGAAAGCGGGTCGTATACTAAGGGTGTCAAAAGGAAATGACATCAACAAAATCAATCATGCACACCAATTAAGGCGCATGTCATTGTGTATACGAGCATGAAAAACCTGTAAAGCTAGTAATGGTAGAAGATAGAAAGGAGAGTATGAATCATGGGCTTTTATGATGATTTAACTCACGTAGAGCGAAAAAAGCAACGCGGTTCTAACATTGGACGTATGGTCGTGACGTCGGTAACGTCCGCGGTAATTGGGGGTATGGTCGTCCTGCTCACGCTGCCGACTCTCTCCAATGCGGGATATATTAATATGGTTAAGCCTAGTACAGAAAATGCGCTAAGCAGCAGCAATTCCTCCGCTTCTAGCCTGTTTGCTAAGCCAGTATCAGTAAGTGTGGGATCGGGTACAGTAGATGCGGTGAAAAAAGTGGAAAATGCAATCGTTGGTGTAATCAACATCGGTCAGCGCAGAAACAGTTGGATGCAGAATTCGATGGATGTCGAGCAGGGCCAAGGATCTGGTGTCATCTTTGAGAAAAAGGGCGGGAAAGCCTACATCGTGACTAACTATCACGTAATCGATAAGGCGCAAAAATTGGAGGTCGCCCTGCCAACAGGTGAAAAAGTTCCAGCGAAAGTGGTCGGTGCCGATGGTTACAACGACCTGGCGGTACTGGAAATCGACGCCTCCAAGGTTACGGACGTTGCTGAGTTTGGTGATTCTTCTACCTTGCAGGTGGGCGAACCGGCCATTGCCATCGGGAACCCATTGGGTATGCAGTTCTCCCGGACCGTCACACAAGGCATCATCAGTTCCAAAGAACGATCCATGCCAATGGACTTTAACGAAGATGGTCAGGACGACTGGGAGCTGGACGTCATTCAAACAGACGCAGCGATCAACCCTGGTAACAGCGGTGGTGCCCTCGTGAACATCGAGGGTCAGGTCATCGGGATTAATACCTTGAAAATTTCCAAAGCAGGTGTTGAAGGGTTAGGTTTTGCCCTCCCGATTAATGATGTCAAAGTGATCGTGGACCAGCTGATGGAAAAAGGCACACTGGAACGTTCTTACCTCGGTGTGCAACCACTCGACTTGGCTAATGTGCCACGCTACGAATGGAAAGAAACCTTGAATCTGCCTGACAATGTGAATGCTGGCGTCGTCGTGCAAACGGAGGTAGGCAAATTCTCGCCTGCGGGTGAAGCAGGCTTGAGACAATTCGATGTCATCGTGAAGCTGGACAACAAGGACATTTCCAACAGCGCTCAGCTGCGGAAGTATTTGATGATGAACAAAAAGCCGGGCGATACCATGGACGTTACGTACTATCGTGATGGTATCCAGAAGACTGCCAAAGTGAAGCTGACGGCTCCGCCACAGCAGTAAGAGGTACTGACCAAGCCATTTTGTAGGCAGGCATGTGAAGGAAACAAACTTTGACGGGCAATTCCGGGATGCATTTCGTCCCGTTTGCATATATGCAGTATCTGAAGTTCCCCCCTCTATCTATTTTTAAATAGATCCCTTCTTAAGAGCGCCGAGCTGATACGGCGCTCTCTTTTTTTGTTCGACCGGACTTTGGTGGAGGAGAGAAAAAAGAAGAAAACGCTCAAGTTCTTGGGCTACCTGCAGGGAGGCGGTTCTGCCCAGCTCCATGGAAAAAAAGAAACCCGCGTCCAAAGTCGCGCAGCTACGTAGTGTCTCAGAGGTGGATGCTAAAGGCAGGTTTCTTTTTTTCCATTGCGCTTCGGTTGGTATCCCAAAGACTTTCGCTTTTTTCTTCTTTTTTCTCTCTACAGCTTTAACTGTCCGTCGAAAGTTAAAAAACAAAAGCTATAGAATACAGAGGCTTATGTTTGTAAACTCATCGTTGTCTTTTTGGTCGATTCATTTGTTTTGTTGCGGTTCTGGGGTAGAATAGGAAGCGACATTAATTGTACGGAAAAGAGGTATTCGATATGGACATGAAGATGAAAAGCTTACAAATAGAAGGTAAAGAAGTTGAGTTGTTGGTGGAATATCCGGTGCGGTTTGCTTGCATGGAGCATTTGGAGCAGGAGTTGGATGATTACGTAAATGATTTTGAGGCGGCGCCGGATACGTATGCGGCACAGGCGATTGATGGCGATGGAGTAGACAAGCGTTGTCGGGAATGTGGAGAGCCTGGGCAGGTTGCGCTTTTGAAAGAGAAGGGAATGTAGGATCATGCAAATTTCGATTATTACGGTAGGGAAGCTAAAGGAGAAATATTTGCGTGAGGGCATTGATGAATACAGCAAGCGTCTGTCTGCTTACTGCAAGCTGCAAGTGATCGAGGTCAATGATGAAAAGGCACCGGAAGAGATGAGTGCGGCGGAGATGGAGCAGGTGAAGCGCAAGGAAGGCGAGCGTATCCTGGCGCAGATCAAGCAGGATCAGTATGTAATTACGCTGGCGATTGATGGGCAAATGTGGTCATCGGAGAAGCTGTCCGCGGAGATGGACAAGCTGGCTTTGCATGGGCGCAGTCAGGTGGCGTTTGTGATTGGCGGGTCGTTGGGGTTGGCGGATCAGGTGTTGAAGCGGGCCGATGCGTTGTTGTCGTTTTCAAAGATGACGTTTCCGCATCAGTTGGTGCGGTTGGTGCTGTTGGAGCAGGTTTATCGGGCGTTTCGGATTAGTCGGGGGGAACCGTACCACAAGTGATGGTACACAAAATTAAAAGGGAGATTATATTGGATAATCATTATATCAATAGGCTTAGAAATAACGGGTTTGACAATGGATAAGCTATTAGAGATGCTTTTTAAAGTTTCTAGATTTATGTAGATCGTTTATACTAAGTATAAAAACTTGATCAACATTATGTCTAGTAGACACATAAGTATATATTTTAATTGAATGTTTTATGGAGGATAATTCAATGTCAAAATTAAATGAATTTGAGATTCGTGATTTGATAAATCGCTTGCAAGAAGGTCAACAAATCCCAGAAGATTATAAATATAAGCTCTTCCCAACCACACATAAAGAATACGAAATTGTTTATGGCGGTAAAATGAGGAAAGAAGACGTGTTGGCCAATGAAGATGGTGTCTTTCCTGTACCTCTACAAATAGAAAAGGCTTTTAATAAAGCAGACGAGAGAAACGAAAGTGACTGGAATAACATGTTGGTATACGGTGATAATCTTCAGTTTTTAAAAACAATTTACGAAAATAAAGACCCACTTATAAAGGATAAAGTAAAGGGAAAAGTCAATCTTATTTATATTGACCCACCATTTGGAACAGATTCTGATTTTAATACGAGTCAAGGTTTAAAAGCCTATACTGACAAAACTAAAGGATCTGAGTTCTTGGAGTTCTTAAGAAGAAGATTAATTTTAGCTAAAGAAATACTAGCTGACGATGGTACTATATATGTCCATATAGATTCAAAAAAAGGGCACGAGGTCAAACTAGTTTTAGATGAATTATTCCCTGACTTCGAATTCGCGGAAATAGTTTGGGTTTGTGGTCTACTTGGGTCTGGGAAATATTATCCTAAGTCTCATGAGACTATTTTTTGTTATAAAGCACCAAACGCTTATTTCAATCCACC
This sequence comes from Brevibacillus fortis, assembly GCF_046196545.1. GTDB lineage: Bacteria > Bacillota > Bacilli > Brevibacillales > Brevibacillaceae > Brevibacillus > Brevibacillus fortis_A. Next base: position 6,515,694 of record NZ_CP176370.1, on the reverse strand, counting down.
TAAACGTTTAGGATATTCTCCACGTATTACAAATGCTTTACAAAAAGATGATATTGGATGGTATTACACTAGGGGTAAAGAAAGTAGCGGCGGATCTAAAAGCTTAAAAACGTATATTTGTAAAAATCCTAATTTAACTAAGCAAGAAGCTATAAATGAAGCGAATGAAAACAGACCCCAGACAGCATGGAGTGTTTGGATGGGGAAAGAGGACATGGGGAAAGCTTTTAATGATCATGCTGTTGGCACTTATGCATATAGACAAACCGAAAATGTTGGTTATCCTACACAAAAACCTGAAGCTCTTCTAAAAAGAATCATTGAGGCTTCCACAAAACCAGGTGACCTTGTTCTTGACTTTTTCGGTGGATCAGGGACCACTGCAGTAGTAGCCGAGAAGCTCGGTAGGAAGTGGATAACTTGCGATATAGGTAAATTATCAATATATACCATTCAAAGAAGACTATTAAATGTAGAATCAAGTTTAAGTTTGGAAAACAATAAAAAATCATTCGATAAAAAAGCAAATAGTTTCGTAATGCTAAACACGGGATATTATGACCTAGAAAAGATATTTTCTCTAAATAAAGAAGAATATATTAAATTTGTGATGAATTTATTTGAAATTGAGTCTGTAGATAAAAAGATCAATGGAATTACTTTTGACGGTCAGAAGAAAGATGGGTATCATTGTATAATATTCCCTTATTGGAAATTTAGTAATGCATCAGTCGATATAGACTATTTGGAAGACTTACACTCTTATGTGGGTGGAAAGATAGGAAATAGATGTTATATAGTAGCACCTGCGAACTATGTGGATTTTATTAGCGATTACTATGAGATAGGCAATATGAAGTATTATTTTTTAAAAGTACCATACCATATTATTAAAGAACTGCACAAAGTACAGTTTAAAAAGTTCCGTCAGCCCCAAAGTAAAAAGAATATAAATGATTTAGATAATGCAATTGGCTTTCATTTTATGCGACAGCCAAGAGTATCATCTGAGTTGGTGGTTAATAAAGAAAAAGTAGAAATACACATAAATAAGTTTTACTCAGAGTTTACAGAAGAAGAAAGCGGAAAAGACATGGATAACTTTGAATCACTATCTATGGTACTAATTGATAAGAATTATAACGGTAAGGAATTCCAGATGGATATTTATTATTTTTCAGAGGAATTATTACCAAAAAAGGTTAAATTGACTGACGAGGAAGCACTGATAAGGGAAGAACTTAAGCAACAACCGAAAATTGTTATACCTGCATTTGATAAATCTAGCTGCGGTGAAAAGGTAATGGTTATATATGTTGATATTTATGGGAACGAATTTATCGAAGAATTGAAGGTGGAGTGAATTGCAGGAAGTTAAAACATATAAGACCAAAGACTTGATTTTAAATGTTAATAAATTATACGATCCGATAAAACTAGATCTATCCCAATGGGATAGATTTTTGGACGTATTATGTAGTGATAGGCAATATCAAAAGGAAGCTATCCAAACCGCAATAATTTATCTAGCATCAGGTAAGTATAATTCAATTGAAGATCTGGTAAAAGAAAATTGGAATGATAGTCGAAGAATCGAGCTAAAAAATCGCTACAAAGATATTGAAGAATATTTAAGAAAGATACAATTACCAAATAAATTAAGTGCGACTATAGATCTTGCTACAGGAACGGGAAAAAGTTATGTAATTTACGGTATTGCTCAAATTATGTTGGGACTTGGTTTAGTTGATAAAGTTTTAGTTCTTTGTCCATCACTCACTATTGAAAAGGGTTTAAAAGAAAAGTTTTTTTCATTGAGCGGAGATAGTAGACTTAAACAAACTCTACCTGAATCTGCTATATATAAAAATCCAGCTATTATTGATGCTAATAGTACTATTAAAAACGGCGATATTTGTGTAGAAAATATACATGCAGTATATGAAAATAATAGTTCTTCAATCATGGATAGCTTGATGTGGGTAGGTGAGAAAGTACTTATTTTAAGTGATGAAGCTCACCATATATTTAATATAGTTTCTGGTAGAGATCAACAGAGTCAAAATATTAAAAAATGGAAAGAGTTTTTACTAGGTAACGAGTATAATTTTTATTATATGTTGGGATTTACTGGAACAGCATATATTGAAGATGAATATTTTAATGATGTTATTTATAGATATTCATTACGCCAGGCTGTTGATGATAAAATGGTAAAAATGATTGACTACGTTAGTAAAGACGACAGCATAGATCAAAATGAAAAGTTTCAAAAAATATTAGACAACCATATACAAAATAAAGATACTTACAGGAAAGTAAAGCCTCTAACAATTCTAATAACAAAAGATATTACTAAAGCTAAGCAATTAGCTGAAGAATTGAAGGAATTTCTAGGGAATAAGCTTGATCTTCAAAAAGAAGAAGTAGAGAAGAAAGTGCTGATTGTTACTTCTCATAACGATCACAAACTGAATGTAGCAAGACTTTCAAGGGTAGATGATAAAGAAGATCCAACTGAATGGATAGTATCGGTTTCAATGTTGACAGAGGGCTGGGACGTTAAAAATGTATTTCAAATTGTACCTTGGGAAGATAGAGCATTTTGTTCAAAGTTATTAATAGCACAAGTTCTTGGTAGAGGTTTAAGGATACCATCAGAGTATCAATCACCACAACCAAGAGTTAGGGTGTTTAACCACGATGCTTGGAGTCGAAATATTAGAGGATTAGTAGATGAGATACTTGAAATTGAAATGAAACTTATAAGTACACCGCTTAAAGAAGGGGAGAGATCCAAATATCATTTTAATTTATATAATATTGAGTATGACAAAGAACAGCAAGAAAAAGAGTCTCAAAAGGAACATCAGGAATTTGACTATACAAAAGGTTACCTAGAGCTAATTGCTCAAGTTGAGGAGACAGAAAAGGAAACTGAGTATCTAGATCTGTCAGGAATAATAAGAGAAAAGAATACACTGGTACAATATAATACATACACAATAGATGAAATTGTAAATAAAATATTTGATGAATTTAGAACTCGTGAATGGGAAGGAAAGATATTAAGGCTTCCAGAGGGAACGTATACAAAGGAAAATTTACCACCAAAAGAAGAAATAAGAAAAATTATAAGGAACTCAATGGATAGGGTTGGCATCAAAGGGGATCGTCTTGTTGGTAAAAATAAATACAAGATAGAATCTATGTTTAGCACCCTTTTGAGAAAAAAGGGAAAAACAATCGTGAATGTATGGAAAGTTACAGAGCCTTATGAAATTTCTACGGTAGATACTGATCGAGAGACAATTGCTGTAGGTAATCTACGTCATAATGCAACGGTGTTTCATACAGATAATTTTGATATTGAACTTAATCAAGATATAAAAGAAACTTTGCAAGCGGTCTTGGAAGATGAAACATTCCCTAGGAGCTCATCAAGACAAATTAATCCATACTTGTTTAAAACCCCTCTAGATATCGTATTTACAAAGTATGAACCTGAAAGAAAATTTATTGAATCTTTATGTAAACAAAACAATGCAAGTAAGCTTAGCGCTTGGGTAAAGTCTAGGGATCAAGGATTCTATAGTATACAGTATTCAATTACCACAACTGGTGGTAAGCACTCCAAGCAACAAAGTTTTAATCCCGATTTTTTTATTAAGATCTCTGAAAACGATTATGAGTATTATATTGTTGTAGAGGTTAAGAGCGATAATGATGAATCTGATGAAAATAAGGCAAAATACAAATATGCGAAGCAGCACTTCAATGATTTAAACGAAAAGCTGACACAAAACAATATAAAGCAAAAGTATATTTTTCACTTTCTGAGCCCAAATAGTTTTGTGGAATTCTTTGACTACCTCAGGAATGGAAAACTGATAAATGGCGAGTTTAGAAGTGATTTAGATGATAAATTAGAAAAAAATAATTAATAAATCCTTATGCAGAGGCGCCGCTGCAGTTATCGCTGGGTTGGCGAGCGTGAGAGATTGTGATTCTGTCAATCAAAATCCATCATGTCTACAAAACCTCCTTATCAGGTATAATATTCTGTAAATCCTATTAATGGCGAAAAGGCAAAAAACTAGATAATCTTAAGCATCATTTTAAAAGGGTTTACTTATTCCATTGAAGGTCGTAAACTGTAAACAGTAAGTAGTATCTAAACACTTAACCACTTGAAAATATAAACTTGACCAAACACTTAGAAGGCTTATTCCACTTGTTGAAGATGGAGTGAGCCTTTTTTGCATGCAGAAAACAATAAGGAGATGGACAGATCATGGCAAAACGTGAGCAGGTAGTAACGGAAGCAGTCGAGGAAATGACAGAGGAAACGGTGCGTTCGATTGCCCAGGCGGAAGCAGACTATGAACAGCTTATGGACGAGATTCGGGGTTATTGGCAACGGGCAAGGGACTTGCGGGAGAAGGCGGCAGAGTTGAAACTGTCGGGGCGCACAGATGCACAGGTAGGAGCAGAGATCTGGCAGTTATTAGATCAAGCTGAACGGTTTGAATTGTTAGGGGATCAGAAAGACAGTCATGAAAAGCTAGAAGCAATTCGTTACATTGAAGATTTACGGCGTGAAGCATCTGCATTGAGGGGAACTGTACAGCACAACCAAAGCGTTTTAGCTCGTCAGCGTAAGGAACTGGAGGAAGCAAAGGAAGAAGTGGTGGCAATGGTTCAACGGGCAGAGGAACGAGTACAGGAAACGGAGCAGCTTTTAGCCTATGAGATGGCGAAGTTGGCAGAATTGGAGGCGAACTAAGATGCGTAACTCTGTTTCAAAAAAATGGCAGCAAGTGTTGAAAGACTTGCACGCACGATTCCCGGGAAAGGTATCCCATGAAATTTACACAGAAGACGGTGTATTCAAGTGGGGTAATTCCACTAAGGATGATGTTGTAATTGAAATTATCGATGATGAAGGCATTGAAATTGAGGGTGTACGTTCCGGAGAGGGCTTGAAATCAACCATTCGCGGCGCGGTAAAGGAAACACTCAGCAAGGCAACGGGAAAAGTTTAACGGGGAGGGAATACGTATATGGCAAAGTTGAGTTCTGAAGCACTGGAAGCTCGCCGCCAATATGATAAAGAATACATGCGTAAATGGCGGCAGAAACCAGAGAACAAACAGAAGGAAAAGGAATATAGCCGGAAATACTGGGAACGTAAGGCAAAGGAAGCAATGCATTAATACGAGCACCAACGAGAAGGGGGCAAAGATGCGTTGCATGTAACTTGCACCGTATATTCTAGCCCCCGAACACTGAAACACGATATAAACCAAATTTCACGGTTACAGGAGGGCATAACAAAGATGGACGAAATGACAGAGTATGAAAAATTCCTATGGGAAGAACTAAGTGCGGCGAACGATATGAATCTACGTAACGCATACCTGTTAGAGGACTATATAGATTACATCAATGCGGCAGGACTGCGTGAAGAGTTTGAAGCATTCAGGAAAGTAAAGGCACAGCAAGTAGCAAATACGAGTAATTGAAAAGCGATTAGTTGAAAAGTAACTGATAAACATTGATATAGATTGGGCGGCTGGGGGCGTGTAGACCTCCCCCCGGTCGGGGAAACGAACCCCATGATATGAGGTTAGGCGGTGAGAGAATGGAAAAAAAGCTGTGTGGAGCTAAGACGAGAAGCGACAGACCATGTAAAAAAGCCGCTTTAGCAAACGGGCGTTGTAGGTTACACGGGGGGAAATCCACTGGACCGAAAAACCCCAGCAAGCTAAAGGGTAACAAAAACGCATTAAAACATGGACTGTATGAAACGATCTGGGAGGATACATTGACGGAGGAGGAACGGGAACTGTTAGCCCAAGTATCAACTGACCCGAAGGCACAAGTTGAAAGTGAGTTAAAGTTATCAGAGATACGCATTCTTCGTATGATGCGGCGCATTAAACAAGAGGAGCAGAAGAAAAAGCCGAACCCTGCTCTAATACGAGCCATTGAGGAAGGAATAACGAGAATCGGAATGAACAAGGTAAGCCTTGTAAGGGAGAGCAGTAGGCTGTTAGAAGTGCAGGGGAACAAAAGTGATGGGTCTTTAGATCGACTGGTTGAAATACTCGATCAGGCCAGAAAGCAACGTATGAACTAGTAGAGGGCAAACAAGGCATACAATTCCTTTGTTTTGCTCTTTCTTTGAAATGCCATCGTATTTCCAAAATCCTCCTCGACTGATAGAATGAAAGTGGAGTAGTTAGATGATTGCCACTTTACAGAACATTCTAGGAGGAAAACACATGGAAAGAAAATATGAGTGGAGCAAGTTAAATCATTTACAATTGGGACGGTATGCCGAATATTTCGTTAAGATGGAATTTACCTTACTTGGATTTGAGGTATACACTTCTGAAGTAGACGACCGCGGTATCGATTTTGTTATTCGTAAAGACAACAAATATTACGATATTCAAGTAAAGTCGGCTAGAAATAACAACTATGTGTTTTTCGCCAAAAGCAAATTTGATTTGAGGGAAAACCTGCTGGCAGCAGTTGTCCTTTTAGAAGAAGGAGAAGCACCAAGGTTGTACTTGATTCCGTCAACAAGATGGCGAGAGTCGGATGCTCTTTTTGCCAGCAAAGATTACGAAGGATTGAAAAGTCAACCTGAATGGGGTCTAAACTTATCACGTAAGAACTTGCCGTTACTCGAACCGTTTACTTTTGATAAGTCAGTGGTGAATATTTTCAATCTTGGAGCTGTAGAAGTGTAGGACTAAACAAGGTTAAAGAACAGGGATCAATGATTATCAATGGAGCAGACAGGGTAACCGCCCTTGTTCGCTCCTTTTTTATCGCTGACGCAAAGGAGAACGAAAAATCAAAATGATGTTGGCTTACCACGATCTCGGTAGGCGAGTGGCAAAAAGTATAAAAGAAATTGTAATTTCCTTAATCTAGGTCGTATAGTGTTTACAAAAAAGGAGGCACTGGACATGGGAAACATGAAAATGAAGAGAGTGGTTGGCTACGCCCGAATTTCCTCAGATAGTCAGATAGAGAATACTTCGATAGCGGAGCAAGTGAAAAAGATTGAAGCGTACTGTATCAGTCAAGGCTGGGAATTGGCAGGAATATTTAAGGATGAAGGAGAAAGTGGAAGTACGACTGAACGTGAAGGATACAGAGACATGATGCAATATGTCCAGCAGGCTGAAAACGAAGTGACGGGAGTCGTCGTAGTGAAGGCAGACCGTATACATAGAAGGTTAAGAAACTTGATATTATTGATTGAGGATGAACTGGAGCCTAAAGGGGTTGCCTTCATTAGCGTGTCGGAAAACTTTGATACTTCCACACCGTCAGGGATGATGTTCCTGCAAATGATAGGCTCTTTTTCAGAATTTGAACGGAAGACCATTAACGAACGGACAAAAGGCGGACGAATCGCCACCGCCAAGGGAAATAAATATGCTGGCGGCGCTCCTGCCTTTGGGTATCAGGTACAAAATGGTATTATAATCATAAATGAGCAACAAGCACAAACGGTAAAGAACATATTTCAACTCTATGTAGAGGGGAATAATCCATACAAAATCGCTTGCAAATTGAACCGAGCGGGCATTCGCACTAAAACAGGGAAGGATTGGACTGTCGTACAGGTTCAAAACATTTTGAACAATGAGACGTATACAGGTTTCAATACCTACAACGGGAAAAAAGAACGGAACGGTATCAGACAGAAAGATGTTTTCCCTCGTATCATTAGCCGTCAGTTGTGGAACAAGGCAAGGCAAGTTAGCTAATCGTCGACTAACAATGGGAGGTTAGACAAATGAGCAAATTTCAAGAAGCAATGATGATGTGTTCAGAGGACTACGACGAAATGATTGACATGGCTCTAGCTTTGAAGGACAAGGAATGGTTTGAGGAACTAGTCAAAAAGCAAAAGTGGTTGCGTGAGCTGGAAATCCAAGCACGCCGTGAATTAGGCGTACTCGACTAGCACAGAGGGAACAAGTCAGAGACCAACGAGAACCGGGCGAGATAACGTTTTCAGTGGGTATTACCGTTAATTACGCCGCAGTAGGATAGCAAGCGGTGAGAGCGTGAAAGCTCGTTGGTGACAGTAAACAAAATGACTGACTACTATTGACTCCTGCCTGCCCAGATGTCATAATAACCTCACACAATATACGGATTTTTGTTTAGCAAGATTGACCAAACAAACTTGACACTCTTCCAACTTTTCAACTTTCAAACACTTGATTTGCCCGTCATGGGCGACAAGTGTTTTTTTACGTCTAAAGACCTGAAAATAGGCGAAAGCCTGATAATTAATAATTAGTCGAGTAAGTCTTAAAAAATACACAAGCATGGACAGTAACAAGCTAGTGAGAATGGGAGGGCAGCAAGTGATGAAAGCTAAAGTGTCCATCGACAAATTTGTGGTGGAATATACAGATGTTACGTTTGGAGCTTATTACGGCTTGGTGATTCGAGCGGCGAAAAGCGGCGAGCTATACAAACAGACGATGTACCATGGGGATGGATACAGTCATGAATTGCATCTGAGGAAGGCAGACGGAGCGTATTTGCATGTGTTTTATAGAAACTGGAGAGAGCCAGAAGGAAGCACGTATACATTGCGTTTAGAAACCCGCCCGGAATATTACTTTCACTTCAAGGGAGTTTTGGATAGATTGCGCCGTGTCGCAAACGGTATTTATTATGTGAACTGTGACCTAGCATATGATGTTCAAGCTTCTATGAAAGATGTGGTGGTTTTTCCTAATGACGGTCGGCGAAAGATGAAACATTACAAGGGAACACGTTATTTTGGGGATAAGCACCAACGTAAAACGAATGGTTTCTGTCGAAATTACAATAAGAGATTGGAGTTACTAGAGAATCAGAACGTTGTTATTGACCATGAATTAACCCGAATTGAGATTGTAGATAAGCCAGAAAAGAGGATACCAGTAGAAGAGTTACTCCATCACCCACCAAAACAGAACAAGCACTACTTTGCAGCGGTAGTTACTGATTGGGGTAACCTGCCAAAGAAGCGAGCACAACAGGCACGCCAATTAAGAGATGGAGTAGAGATTGAAAAGAAGAAAGATTGGTACACAAGGAAAGTAGTAAAAGAAACCCTTGCTCCTTCGTCTCAAGTGGATTTCAACGAGTTAGCAAGGGAAGCATGGGAGCCGCTATTAGAAGAACTGTGTGGGGTATTGCTTGGGCAGCAGGAACCACAAGTTCAAGAGCGACAGTTACAAATGGCAGTAACAAATACAGTATACGATGAACCGAGAGAAGAAAACGACAGCAAAAACGTAGGTTGTGCAGATTTTGGAAAATATCGTATACTTCGCAACAATACAGGAGTACGCAAACGATTAAACCAGCAAAGAATGACTGGGTTATTTGAGTTGAGAAAAAAGACAGGTGCTCGTTGGAGTGTGCCTTCTTCAAGAGCCCAACAAAAAAATTTCAACTTTTTTTATCCTCCACTTTATGAAAACGCTTTCTTTAATATATATAGGATGTCAGCAAATTTCTTGAAGGAGGAAGCGTTTATGAAAGACAAGCAAATCAAAGGACATTATGTGAGGGAAGAATACTTGAAGCAAAGGATTCAAGCGTTAGACGCTGCCATTGGGCATTTAGTTAGATTCAATGCTAAAGTTGGCGGTACAACTCTAAACCTCTGTGAGGTAGCCGATGTTGTAGACCTGTTAGACGAACAAAAAGCTAAAGCTGAGCAAGAACTGTATCATGTTAGACGCTGCATTCTCGATCTTCATATGAAGCAATCTACGAAAAGCGTTAGTTAAGGGGTGGCATTATGACTGGTAATCAAATTGTCAAGCCATCAGCAGAGAGCGTCAAGAGAACAGAAGTTGTTAGAGTTCTTGCTGAATTGATCAGAAAGTATGCTCATAGGAAATCGAAATAATTAAGTTTTTCAAAATAGGTAGGCGCACGGGTGTTTAGCGCTTACCTATTTTCTCATAAAAGAAATGCTGAGGTGAAAAATATGGGGAACGACAAGGCAGCCATTTATATTAGAGTCAGTACAGAAGAACAAAGGAATGAGGGGTGTTCCCTAGAAGCACAAGAGGAAGAGTTACGAGAATATGCTGCGTCAAAAGGTTATACAGTATTTGATGTGTACTGTGATGGAGGATACTCTGGCAAAGATTTTAATAGACCTGCAATACAACACCTTTTTCGGGATATGGTTCAGGATAAGTTCGAGGCGATCTTAGTGTGGAGGTTAGATCGTCTTTCAAGAAGCAATAAGGATATTCTGACTCTTATAGACAATGAATTAGAACCAAGAGATATGAAATTACTTGTAAAAACCTGTGACATCGATTCATCATCCACAAATGGAAAAATGTTTATTAGTTTGCAAGGAACTTGGGCTGAATATGAACGGAAGGTCACAATTGATAGGGTTAAGTCAGGGATGAAGCAGAAGGCAAAAAATGGAGAATTTAATGGTGGAATACTGTTTGGATATGATGTTATGGATAAACGATTAGTTATAAATGAACTGGAGGCACAGGTAGTAAAACAGATATTTGAATTACGAGCGCAAGGAATAGGCTATAAAGCCATTGCTAATACAATCAACTCTTCAGGATGCAAAACTAAGAAGGGCAACAACTTTGGTATAGACGCAATAAGACGTATCGTACACAACAAAGAGTATGTTGGAATCAATACATGGGGGAAAAAAGAAGACTGGAACATTAAGAGAAGAAAAGGGAAAGTAGAAGAAATGCCGGAACGGGAAGGTAGGCATAAGGAAATTATTTCCCTAGAATTATGGGAGAAAGTACAGGCAATTAACAATATGCATAAACAAACGTTTATGCCAATAAAGTCATACAGCGGGAATTTCTTTCTATCGGGAGTTATAAAGTGTCCACAGTGTGGGGCTGGAATGGTTATGCATAAGATCAAAATGCGAAGCAAGAATGATTACCACCGTTATTATATGTGCCAGAGTTATCATCAGAAAGGAAAGGTTGGATGCTCATCAAACTTGGTAAGAGCCGACTGGATTGAACAAGAAGTTCTGTACGTTTTAAGCGAGTCGATTAGCAATATGAATGTCGTAGATGATGTTCTAAAAAAACTTGAAGAGGATTCATTACAGGACAAAAGACCACTGGAACTTCAACTGAATGAGTTAAAGTTGCAAGCGGCCAAGCAAACAAAAAAGCTTGATTCGTTAGACAAAAAATATTTACTTGATGAATTGGATGCCAACACCTTTAAGAGACTTTCAAGTAAGTTACAGCAGGAAATAGACGAGACTAATGAAATGATGGTAAAGGTAGAAAGGGAGTTAGGTAAGCTTAATAACGGTACCCAGATTAACACTAAGATGGTAATCGAATTGCTCAAGGATTTTGATAGATTATTTGAAGTGGCTGACGAGCAGGAAAAGAAGGTATTGATTCGGTCTGTAATTAAAGAAATAAAAGTGTCGAAAGACAGAAAGAAGCTGGAACGTGTATCCCTTTGGATCGGTGAGGATATATGTTTACCAGCAAACAACGAGCGCAGAGCCGTATCACAAGTAAAGGCAAGCTTTTACAGAGTCTGGGGAGAAATTGTCTCGCAATCACATACCGTTGTACTCAAAAAGGCCCCATATTAGCAAGGGGCCTTTGAGTTGTCTATATACATCACCGCATTTTGGAACCAAACGTGCCTACTTCGCCTTCATAGTATCAGAAGTTTTCTAAAACAATTTTTCCAATGGTCTGTCCAGATTGCAACTTCTCATGCGCAAAACGTAGGTTTGCTGCATTGATGGGCTCCAGTCGCTCAGTCAGTGTAGTTTTTACTTTTCCATCATCGATTAAGTCCGCCAGTTCATTCAACAATTGGTATTGTTTGATCATGCCATTGGTATGAAACAAGGACCGTGTAAACATGAACTCCCATACAAACGTTACACTTTTAGAAAACAGCAAGTCCATTTTCAAGCTCCCTGCCCAGTTAGCCTTATTTGTAGGAACGATAGAGCAAATTTTACCTTGGGGGACAATGACTGGTCATATCTCGAAAGATCTGGCTGATACCCAACGAAAACAGACGGTGTTTGATTGTCTTAAAAATTTAGCCTGGCAAGGCTATGCACAAAATGGTTGCCGAACTCTGCACTTTTTACTTGCCAAATACACTTTAGAAAGACGTAGGAGATTGAGGTCCTTAAGAGCCTATTGGGAAATTCTTATACATGAGCGAAAAACAGCCGGTTACACCTTAGCGTGGTGGAAACCCTCGCATCCTGGTATGGGTTTTGTAGCCATTGCATGAATTCGGCCATTTCGTCTAGCCCTATTGCTCGATAATCCTTATTTGTTTGTTCTAGGTATTCGAAGAATAGCTTCATGTGGAAGCAGAAAGAACGTAACGTATTACGAGCTGCCCCACTGTTATCCTTGAACTTTAAATATTGCATGACTGGCTGGACTGGCTCATTATTATGATCGATCAGCATGTAACGAGTTTTTTCTTCTTTAGTAAGAAGGGTAGCGAATCACATAAAATCCCTTCTGTTACAATTATTTTATTTCTTCGATTCATTGAAAAAAATTGCTAGCTGCGCATGGTTTGGGGTACAGCTGAGATACGTGTAAAAATGGGTCATAGACTGGCATAAATCACCAATAATATGAGCCATTCACAGTCATTCTCGGGAGACCACCAGCATTCTCACTAGTTAAGTTAACGTCAAAATGTTGGCTTAATTGTTTACTGTGTCGATTACCAAGACATCTTCTACAGGTGTGTCCTTATCGATACCAAAAGTACAATGAATAAAAAAGAACACCAACTAAAGTGAATAGCTGGTGTCAGACTTTTTTTGTTTTTCCACAGTCTACTTGACAGGGGGCAGATCAATTTTCTAAGGGCTTTTTTGATTGTTTTTTTTATTCTTTGATATTAAGTCAACTATAAAAATCAAAATCACGATAATGATGGAATGAATTAGAGGTTTTGTAAGACCAGATCCATCATAAAAAAAACAAGCTATAACAAAATTAGCTATAAAAGTAATAAAATATCCAAGCATCTGAAAATCCTTCCTTAAAACCAAGCATCTATTACTGTAGATTTTCTTATATCTGTTTCAACATTACCCCCTGAATAATCGGAGTTTTTAGTTACTCTTATTTCTTTTTTAATCTGATAATCTCCTATAAAGTTCCCATTCATATCGAATTTACCAGGACCTAGTTCTCTATAGGAATATTTGATATAAAAATACAAATGTTCTGGATTAATAGGCGCTAAAAAATAATAAATACCAAATCCGCCAGCAGCAGCTACACCAATTTTACGTGGATCAGGTAAGCCTTTATTTTTTGCCCATTCAACGGTAGCTGAAGCCAAAGCAATTTTAGTTGCTGCTTTAAATCTGTCTGAAGCTGTATAATCATTCAATTTCATATGCACATAGGGTGTTGGATAAGAAACAGCAGCTTTAGCAATAGAGTTGAACTCTGAAGCAAGTAACTTATTGGATCTAGCTATAGATTCGGGTGAGGTATTCTCTAGTTTTAAATTACCATTTACAATTTGAAATTCAATATTGGCTCTTTTTAATAGTTCGACAACCCTTTCGTTAGGTACAGGCGAAGCTTTTTCATTACTTTCTGCGGAAGCAGTAAGAGGGATACTAAAGACTAACAATAAGCAAATGGAGAAAAATAGAGAGTAAATCCTTTTCATTACAAAACCTCCCTTTTTGGTTACATTCAAATACATTATATGTCAATTAAGAATGATAATGGAAGTGTTCTTTGAAAATAAAGTACTAGACTAAAAAAAGTTTTAGACTGGGACACCTTATCAGATAAGGCTTCCAGAACATTTAGGTCCTGTTGTTACCGCTGAGTACCATGTTCAGTCTACAACTTGGGGTAATACCAGCGTAGCTGTCATCACCCGCAAGCATTTGTAAAAATCCGGAATATTTTTGCTGAAAGCTCCTCAAATGGTGAGTCTCGGAACTAAGTCAAGCCCTACCAATGGCTCTTTTGGGGGTACAGCCGAGATACCAGCAAAATTAAGTCATGAGGTTACAATTTTTACCACATGCAACGAACTGTTACTGAGACGATGAAATGAACAACTCTATTTGAACAAAATCCTGCTTGATGATATTACTATTTGCAATGTTTTAGCAGGGTGTACCCAAAATGAACATAGCCAGTCTATACTACTTTGCGGCTATGATAGCTACGTTGGTGTAAATCCGCTTTTTGCTGGCGGCACTAAGACATCTGTTAGCGTACGAAATCCGCAAATTGCTGGTGGTCGCCCGAGAGTGACTGTGAATGGCTCATATTATTGGTAATTTATACTAGTACTTGACCCATTTTTACACGTATCTCGGCTGTACCCCGGTTTGGGGCAACACCCCCCATCATAAACACCTAACTCAATGTCCTATGAATACTATGAAAATGAGTATAGATATCTAGTTTTTAAAGAAACAAAAAGAATGGGCAACTCTACATTGAATACTGTAAAGTCACTCATCCTGACTAGTTAAGATAACCGCATTTTGTTGGCGGTACCCCTAAATGAATTAATATGTAATTAATTTGTTCATAAGATATGTGAATTTGAAGTGACGTAGTTTTATTGGCGCCTTTGCATTTTTGGCGAAAAATATACTTAAAGCAAGGACATTTGTTTATTTTTAATCAATATAATGGACGTGATAAGATGGCAAGGTTAAAGTTGAAGATCGGCAATAACGAGTTAGAAATTGAAAGCTCAGTCGAAGAAATTAACAAACAGTTGGATCGATTAGAGAGCCTCTATTTGATGCTTCTTAATGGGGACTTGAATGAAATTAATAAGGACTCTACTAAGGAAGAATTTCCCTCAGGTGGAGACATTGAACCTCTCAATAAATCAAAACCCGATAAGCTTACAATAGACGATGTTTTAGAAGTCGACTTCAGTCAATGGATAAAGAAGTTGAAAATTAAAACGGATGATGTTGTTCTATTTCTTATTGCTGCTTTCTATACTCAGAAAAGAAAGCAGGATTGTGTATTTACTGAACACGAAGTTATAACTCTTTTGGAACAAAATGGGGTAGAGTTCAAAAACCTACGCAAGATTATGCAGAAAAATGAAAAGACAGGATGGATGGCCGAGGTATTAAGGGAGAGGGGAATAAGTAAATATCAACTAAGTGAGTCAACAGAAAAAAGTGCTGTTGAGTTAATCACAAACCTGTTTAATTGGTAACAAAATATAAGAAGACCATCTTTAATAGAACAAAAATATCGCCGTTATGACCGTTAAAGTGAACCATACCATAAGTGACGGCCAAAAATCGTAAAAGCGAGTTAACAATGGCTATGGCTAATATATATTTTGTTCCATATGTTGAATATCTCAGATAATCAAAAGGGAGAACGACCTCTATGGCGTTCTCCCTTTTGCTCTGTGGGATGATAATATGTTATTTTCGAGCCCGATTCTACTCATATATAGCCTCCCTAATCTTCCATTTGTGCATAAGCCTCACCCAAGCCAATTGACTTATAATACCTCCCTCTCTACTTCCTGTATCTTTTTCAATGCATGTTTGTCTTCGGGTATAAACTCAAGGAGAATTGTCGTTACGGCATTCTCCCGTGCGGTATCACGCAGCAAATCTCCTCTACCCCGTAAACCGTATAACCACTGAAAACAAAGGAACGGACTAAGGATTGAGCTTTAGCCAACCCCAGGCAGAGGCATACAATTCCAACAAGCTTTCCCATTTCCATAGTATGATTATGTTGAGAAAAGATGGAACAAGCGGAAAGGCGGGAGACAATGAACGAACTACAAAAAGAAGCGCTGGAAGAGATGAAAACGGCGATTCATAAATGGTTTGACGAACAGGAGAATCGAAAGAACGCAGAGGAAGTGGTCTTACGCACCACACTGCAAGTAGGTATCTTTAACTTTGTCATGCTGGATTATCGGCCGGGCAGGACTAGGGTTGAAAGTTCGAAATCTGTGGGGAGTGCCGCAGGTAAAAAGTCGATGAAAGCTTCACCCTTTACGAGTGAGCAGATATTGCATGAGGTGCAGCCCCTGCTGGTAGAAATCGTAAAGGAGAGGCTGGACAAGCTGGAAACGTCCCCGTTGATCAACTACCGTTTTACCTTCCAAGGAACCTTCGCAACGATGGACGGGCTGGTGGAATTAACGGTGCTGGAAACTGTATATGAAGAGAAAAAGCGGCAGCTTCTGGAGCGAATTCAGTCCTATATGGAGGAAAAACTGGAGAAGGGCTCTTACCCGACAAACAGGCTGGAAACCTTCTTTTTGGCGCGTCATCTGCTGGATCCGCATTTGTTCCCCGAACCGGAAGCCGCAAAGACGATCGCTTTATTTGACCGGATTCAGGAGTTGAATAAAGAACAGGTTGAGGCTCTCGCGGAGCATCGAAGAGATATCATTAGGGCTTTGACCGACTGGGTCGAGAATGTATTTTTGCCGCGTTACTATGATGTCACCCGTTCCGAATACAGGACCAATGAGTATATGATCAAGCCGGATGCTGTTCTTGAGAATAAGGATGAGCCAAATCAGCCTATCGACCTTCTGTTGTACGGAGCGGTAATGATTATTCGTTACGAGCCGGAATTCAGCAAATTCATGGGCCAGACTTTTCTGGAGCTGGCGAAGCAGCTTGGCAGCGGTAAAGCCGCGCGTATGCTGAAGGATGGAAGCGATAGCTTCTCGCAAGAAGACGTCCATTTGCGTCATGAATTGGTCGAATGCAAAGCTAACGATGTTTTTTCCCTTTTCACAATCGTTATTCGCAAGGAAGAAGCCGGGGCGTACGAGCGGGCGATTTCGTTTATTCTCTCCCTGCTCCGAAAGGACTTCCCGAAAAGCTACAAAATCAAGTTAAAATCCAGCGTGAGAGAGTATTTGCCCATCAAGGGGCTAGCCAAATCGGACACGCACCGTTTTTTTGCGAATGCTCTGGCTTATTCCGAGCTGCATCCTTTATTAGAGAAATACGCTCGTGAGGCGATGGAAGAGTATGAATGGTACGAGGATACGGAAAGCGAAAGAAGCGTAATGCCGGGCAGTTATGCTGTGTTCGGGCTGGGGCTTTCATCCGAGCGGTATTTTCCGCTTGTTGAAGCTTACATGGACCTTGTGGATGATGAGCATCAGCTGGTGCATGACAAGTTCACAGCCGTTTTTGCCGAAACCTATGGCATAACGGAACGCTCGACTCCCACCTTGATCGCCTGCCTGCTGCGCTCCCACGATTCGCTAAAGCTGAAGATTCAGCAGGAGCTGGAAAGCGAAGACAAGCTGTCGCTATTCGTACAGCAAATAGAGACTCTGTCGGATGACGAGGCCGAGCGGGTATTGTACCCGATCTGGGGCAAGGCGGAGAAGCTGGCTGCATTGGCTCGCAAGGAGCGGGGACCACGCAAGGAGCTTATCATTCGTCTGCTAAAGGCTGCGGGTATAGCCTGACGGTGGCTCGGCGAAAGCGTCATTGATACGTATGCTTAATGGATAATTACAATGCGTAAAAGAAAGTGGGAGAAGAACATGTACATAAGCAAATGGTGGGGAGATTTAATTGGCGGTTCCGATGATTCGCTGGCATTAGTAGACTATTTGGAACAATTGGATTCAACGAATGTGACGCTCAATCAGATTTTAAAGGACTTGGGTCTGGATGTTCTGCTTTCCGAGGGAGACTTGAAAAGCGGCGGAAGTATTGGATTTGATATAAAAAATGCTAACGGCACGTTTCGAGCAGAACTTGATATTGCCTGCTCAGCTCTAATCGATCTTTCAGCCATTGTGTTGGAGTCTCAAAAATCAGGCTATGTCGATTTGCATGATTTGGATGAGGATAGGCAGCCGTGCAGAATTTATATAGATGCCTCCGAAGAAAAAAGGAACTTGCTTCGGGATGAATTGTACAAGTTTTCCCGTGATCCGCTGGCTTACGAATTAGCCGAGCTTGTTCCGGCCGATGATATGAGAGAGCTTGCGGAAAAGGCAAAAATGATCGCAGATGAGCTGGCACCGTTAAGCTGAACCATACCACAAGTAACGGCAAAATTTTTGGACTTAACCGCACATGGGGCTCGGAGAGTTGCCTCGAAGGCGGATGGTGGGGAGTCTCCTCCGATCCTGTCGTTGCAGGCTCGACTAAAGTAGGACAAAGGAGTGAACATGGATTTTCAAGTGCTGTAATTAAAAATCGAGGCGGCTGCGAAGGCTGCATTCGAGCAAGTAAGAAACAAATATTCAGGACAAAGCTTTTGCGGTTACGCCTTGTATTCCGACTCGGATGCAATCACCGTATGTCCGGCGGTAAACTCAACCGATCACTTGAACAAAATGATTGCCGGCGACCCTGATGATGCGATTTATTATCGCTGGAGTCCAGGGGATGGGATCATGAATTTGAAGGTGCTGAATGCTTTAAAGATATATCCAATCTATTGTATAACGAAGTGATTAGTATGCAGTCGGCGGAAAGACACAGGGACTATAAAGAGAAGGTTTATGAGTGTTGCGTGGCTGCGCTTGATGCACTGAAAAAGGAAGGTTTTTTCTCCGATATGAGCGAATCGGGAGTATTGGTCTTTACTGTATCGGATGACACAAATGTACTGGAATGTGATTGGATTGCCCGATTGAACCGAAATGAACTTGCTCAAGAATTTCAGAATTGGATTGGCAGTTGAAAGTTTGATTTAGTACGGTTCTTATCTGCGGCATAGAGGTGAGATATATGTGTAAAGGCTTGGCCATGTATGACACGATTTCACGAACCATATCATTTGGGCGATAGACTATTTGTCGGCGATACCAGACGCAATCATTTTTGATGAGGGACAAAAGACAATAGTGAGTTGCTGGTAAATGGGCGAATACCTACAGCGGCTTCAAATTGCACAGGATAGGAGAGAGTGACGGTGCAACTTTCAGATTACACCCATGCCGAAATTACCGTGCTGTGTAAACAAGGCGATGATTTGGTGAGAGCAGGCAATCTTGAGGAGGGCAAGAATAAGTACGTCGAGGCCCTCCGATTATTGCCGGAAAATCATCGAGAATGGGAGGCCGCAACGTGGATATATGTGGCTATTGGGGATGTCCATTTTCAAATGATGAATTATGATAAGGCATTCAAGTGTTTCTTTAATGCTGCACAGTGTCCGGAGGGGTTGGGGAATCCCTACATTCATCTTCGGTTAGGGCAATTGTATTACGAACAGGAAAACCTTGAAAAAGCGGCAGACGAGCTGACCCGGGCTTACATGGGTGCCGGGATTGCGATCTTTATGGAAGATGACCCAAAGTACCTTGAGTTTCTGGAGACAAAAATAGAGGTTTGAAGTTCCAGGATAAGAAAAACATTATTGGTACAGAGAAGGAGCACCAATTACCAGGCAGAAGTCTAAGCTGGCCGGGACTCCTAGACATGAAAAAGCTGGCACTATACAACAGGCCAGCTTTTTCATGTCCTCGCTAAAATTCTCGTGTGAGGCTGCTTTATTTTCTTTCTGACTCAGCTTGGTGCACTTGGCTAGTAGTAACTTGTGTCAGATCAGAGTGGGCAAAATCATCTGTGTGCGGCAATTGTACATCAAACTCATGGATCGGAGAAATTTCCAGATTAGCGTTGTCAAATTGCAGATTTAATACGTGTCCGCCACTTGTTTTATCCTCTGTGATGAAGTGGAGATGGAATCCGGGAACATTCAGCGCTGCTGCATAATTTGGCGTATAGAAGCCAATCAGGGTTCCCTTAACATTTTTAAATTCAAACTCGGATTGTTTTTTAGTTACTTCAGTCAGCTGCGGATAAGGTCTGGTTTGTTTTGGAACTGTTCTAGCCTTTACCATCTTAAAGGTACCGGTCAGCTTTACGGCATAAAAGACGTTCTTGTTTTCAAATTTCTCCTCAAGCATTTTTGTTAATTGATTGTAATCTTGCACATTGGTTAATGTAGTTGTTTCCTTCGGCTCGAAATGTGTAGTAACCGCAAATGGAGTTTTCACACTTTCTGGCAGCTCGGATAATTTTCCGGTGCTGTCGATTTGGTAGAATTTTGTACCCATCTGAATCATCTCTCCATCGAGATCATTGATGGTTCCAAGCCCCATATCGCCTCGCAGCTTCAAGTCTTTCAAAGTCAAGTCCCCTTCGAACTGTCCAAGCATGAGCGCATTGATCGTTGAGTATTGAAACAGTACATTTTTGGGTGCCGGATTAGCGGCAACCGCAGGTTTGGATTCCTGCTTGGCAGGTGGTGCTGGTGCAGTAGTCGTTGTAGCTGCAAAAGCAGTCAAAGACAGCCCGGCAACCAGAGCCAGAGATGTGATAGATGTGATGATACTTTTTTTCATGTTTTCCCCTCCACTTTTATATAAAATTTGTTGCTAACGAAGTTGGTAGTTTTGCACATTATTCCTGATTTGTTGTGCGGTATCCAGGACAATTTTCACTTGTTCCATTAATTCATGCAAAGATTCTTGTTGTTTTTCAATATTGGACAGAGTATCGCTGGAATCTCTGGAGTTGGAATTGGCAATATTCGAAAGATCTTCAACCGACGCGCTCACTTCCTCGGCACCCGCTGCAACCTCTTCCGAAATGCTGCTGAGATTTTGTATTTCATCATTGATTTTAGCCATATCTTCAATGATATCGGAAAGCAGGGTTTCCACTTTGGAGCTTAGGGCCAATCCGTCTTCAACTTCCTGCTGCACCATCGTCAACGATTCAACTGATTTTATGGTTTCTTTATTGATCTCCAAAATCAGATTGGTAATTTGTGTAGCAGAATCAGCAGATTGTACGGCAAGCTTTTTCACTTCTTCAGCAACAACGGCAAAACCTCTGCCATGTTCTCCCGCACGCGCCGCTTCTATGCTGGCGTTGAGAGACAAGAGATTGGTTTGATTGGCGATTTCATTAATGACAGTAGCAAAATTATCGATTTCCAGTGTTTTTTGCATGAGCGTTTCCACGAGATTGGAAGAGTGCAAAACAGCGGAATTGATCGTCCTCATTTGATTCAGTGAATCTGAGACAATCGAAGTTCCTTCTTTTGCTCTCTGATGCGTTTGTTCCGTAATTTCGCCGATTTCTGAAGCTACTTCGGCAAAATTGCTCACAGCAAGCACGCTTTCTTGCATCGTCCGGGATATCTCCGAAATTCCCTGGGCCTGATCCATCGAACCCTTGGTAACCCGGCTGTTCATTTCAGCGATTTTTGAGGAGGCATTGGCAACCTCAGTCACTTCTGAATTTAACACGTCCGTGACTTGATTAAGATTTTGCGCATTTTTCATCAGGTCTTCGATGAGTTGGCGCAATTGGAGGGCAAGAGAGTTGAAGGCTTGCGCCAAATCTCCCAACTCATCTTTGTTTTTCACAGAAATGTGGGTCTCTGCAAGGTTCCCGGCTGCCAATTGCTTGGATAAACGCGTCATTTGTTTTAGCGGGTGTACAAAAATCCGGTTGATCACGTACAAAATGACAAGCGACAATAAAATGGAGATGATAATCATACCAACTGTTTGTGTAATAATTGGCTTCTTCAGTTCGTCCAGTTCGCTGTCATAAAGCACGCCGGCGATTTTCCAGCCGGTTATCTTGTTCGTGGTAAAGACGATCCGGGAAGGTTTTCCATCGATTTGGGCTGACAGTACTCCCGATTGCTGCTCATAGAATGATTTGTAGCTGTCATCTTGGGGCACTTCTCCAGCAGCAATGGTTGGATGGGTAATAACCTTCTGACTCCCATCCAGGATAAACGCGAAACCTTGCGTCCCTACTTTTGCCGCATTAACGGTATCAGTCACATACTTTTTCAACGATAAATTTACTACGGCAACTCCATGGCCATCGTCAGTAGTTTTTGCTACCGATACCACAATATTTTTAGAGGCGGCTGATACATAGGGTTTGGAAATAATCACTTGACCCTTCTGTTCCATCGCTTTTGTGTACCATTCTCGCGTGCGAGCATCATACTCTTTTGATAATGGGCTTTGCGGCTCCATCGCAAAGCGTCCATCTTCGGTGGCAAGTCCAATCACTTCGGTATCATCGGTATGCACGGCTTTAAACTGCTTTAGGGTCGATTGCACCTGTTGATTTGACGCCAAATTCGTCTTTTCATCCTTTATCATGTCTTGATAAACGCTTTGAGGCAGTGATCTTGCCAGAACATCTGTGTCTTTCATGATCGGCACAACTACACGATCAATAATCGTGCTGAGGTTTTCGACCTGTTTATTAGCTGAATTGAGAAGTTGAACATCTAATGTTTGAGTAGCTGAACGATACGAGAAGTAGCCAATCAGAATACTTGGGACCAAAACCAAAATGAGAAAAACTGCAAATAATTTTCGGCCAATTTTCCACTGAAACCCGCTTTTAATGTTCACTCCAGCCATAATGAATTCTCTCCATCCAGATTTGTTTATTTATCTTTATATTTTAGTGTATCGGTATAGAAGTTTGATAAAGTTAGACTTTTTTGGATGGAATTTGAATTAATTGTTACAATGTACCAAATTGGACGTTCTCACTGATCTTTTGGTGAGGGTTCAAGGTGTAGGGAGAAAAAAACGAGCGCTTCCGAATAAGCTGGTGAGGCTGGTGCTGTTGGAGCAGGTGTATCGGGCGTTTCGGATCAGTCGGGAGAACCGTATCACAAGTAAAGGTAAGTTTTTACAGAGCTTGGGGAGAATTTGTCTCGCCAGCACATACCGTTGTACTCAAAAAGGCCCCATAGTAGCAAGGGGCCTTAGAGTTGTTTTATTCACATTACCGCTCTGTGGAACCAAACGCACCTACTTCGTCTTCGTAGTATCAGAAGTTTTCTAAAACAATTTTTCCAATGGTCCGTCCAGATTCCAACTTTTCATGCGCGAAACGTAGGTTTGCTGCATTGATGGGCTCTAGTCGTTCAGTCAGCGTAGTTTTTATTTTTCCATCATCGATTAAGTCCGCCAGTTCATTCAACAATTGGTGTTGTTTGATCATGTCATTGGTTTGAAACAAGGACCGTGAAAACATGAACTCCCATACAAACGTTACACTTTTAGAAAACAGCAAGTCCATTTTCAAGCTCCCTGCCCAGGTAGTTTTATTTGCAGGAACGATAGCGCAAATTTTACCTTGGGGGACAATGACTTCCGCCATATTTTCAAGATGTTGAACAGTATCATTCAAGCAAAGGATATAATCTACGGCGTCAATACCAACTTCCTTGAGTTGAGGGTGAAAAGGGTTGTTGTGGTTTATGGTAAAATCCGCACCGAGACCTTTAACCCATTGAATTGACTCTGGACGTGAAGCAGTACCGATGACGGTCAAACCTGCTAATTTTGCAAGTTGAATGGCAATCGATCCTACTCCTCCAGCTGCACCGATAATCAGTATGTTTTTGTTTTCGCCTGTATTTACGCTAATTCCTAAACGATCAAATAGGCCCTCCCATGCAGTTATCGAGGTAAGCGGTAATGCGGCGGCGGCAGCGAAATCCAAACTTCTCGGCATATTTCCCACAATTCGTTCATCAACTAAGTGAAATTCACTGTTACTGCCTGGTCGAGACACACTGCCCGCATAATAGATCTTGTCCCCAGGTTTAAACAATTGGCAGTCAGGACCGACTTGTTCTACGATTCCAGCGGCATCCCAACCAAGAATTTTCGGTGAATCGGCTTCGTAGTTATGACTTTCGCGGACGCCTACGTCTGCAGGGTTGACGGAGATTGCTTTTACACGTACAAGCAAATCGCGGCCTGTAGGTTCTGGTTTATCCAAGTGCAGATCAATAAGGCTTTCCGGATTGGATATGGGGAGATATCGGTAAGCACCGACAGCTTTCATCTTTTGGTGAGTATTCAAAGGGATCCATCCTCTCAAATAGGAAATGTTGTACAGTTGCATTGTAAATCGATTCAATTACTTTAAGTAAGTACGCATATTTTTATGGTATAGTATTAAAAATCAAACCATTGGGGGATAAGCTGATGGGAGACCGAAGAAAGAAATATGGAGTGAGTCCGGATATGCAAGCATGTCCGGTTGAAACAACGCTGGATGTTATTGGTGGAAAGTGGAAGGGGATCATTCTCTATCAGCTCCTGAACGGAACGAAAAGATTCAATGAATTCAGACGCCTCAATCCGGGAATAACGCAGTTTATGCTCACATTGCAGTTAAGAGAGCTTGAACGGGATGGCATCATTCATCGCGAAATATATAAAGAGGTTCCTCCAAGAGTCGAATACTCCCTTACTGATTTCGGAAGGACTCTGGAACCGGTTATTATGTCAATGAAAGTATGGGGCGAGTCTTATAAAGTGCGGCTTAGTGAAAATCGAACGATACAAGGGGAGGAGAGTTAAAGGCAAGACAAGGCGGTGAATGGAGGAAGGTGCTATAGAGATATGCTTACGATCGGGACGGGTGTCATCCAGCGACGAAACCACACCTTGCAACTGACGAGCTCCTATTCAATGAAACAGCCGCTATCGATACCGCAAAACCCTGGAAGGTGTGACCCCCCTATTATGAGAACATCTTGACCTGATGCCGCTACCCGGCGGTTTGAACATGAGCCGGGTGCGGCATTTTTATTGTTCATATATGTTGACAATGATAATCGTTATCAATAATCTGAAAATAGACGAGAGTCCTCATGATCAATCTCAGGATTACCGGCAAACTACTATTGAAATGAGGTATGCAATGTGAAAATCGACGTTGATCAGCTAGCAGAGCATTTGGCACACATTCCTTTTCAAGTAGAAGGAGTATATCGATATGCGAAAGATCCAGGTGTACCTTACGCTGAATATACAGATTCTTTTCCTGGATTTGTGTTTCCACTTACAGGGAAGGTACAATTTCAATTTAACGGCACGCCCTATATCTTTTCGCCAGGAAAAGTTGTGCATGGGGGGGCGAAAATGAAACTAGCTCAAAAAACGTTTGGTAACACCAACTGGGAGTATATTCTCGTATTATACCGGATATGTAACGAAGAACTGGAAGAGACAAGCTTTTCTCATCAGCATTTTGAATTATCAACCGGACAATCTCCTCGTCTTATCGAATTAATTATGCGTCTTTGGCATGTGTATAATCAGCGTGGAGGCCTTTCGATGTTTCAGACCGAAATGCTGTTTCGCGATGTGCTGAATGAAGCCTTATTATGTGTGGCCAATAGGCAAGATAGCTGTGAATCACATACTTTATTCGAACGGGTATCTACTTATATTCATGAATACTATTATCAAGGCCTTACGATAGCATCGCTTGCAGAACAATATAACGTGAATCGAAATCGACTTTCTTACGTATTTAGAAGACATGCAGGCATGGGACCAGCAGAGTATTTACTCAAATATCGGATAAACATGGCGCAAGAAATGCTATTTACAAGTGATATGCCTGTACAACAAATTGCGCAAACGGTTGGAATTGCTGACCCCTATTATTTTAGTAGAGTGTTCAAGAAACAACTCGGTATCTCTCCTACTGAATATCGAGAGAAGTTCATCAATAATCCATGCTAATTTCAACAGGCATCCATTCTAAACCAAAAATGGCTTTACTATACTAATGGCAAACAAAAGAAAACATCAAGTCGGAGGAATTGCGTATGCAAAAGGTTAAAGGCATGCTAATCTCCATGCTATTAGTAGTAGGCATACTAGCAGGTTGTAATGAAACACCTGCTGAAAATAAGGGATCAACTACCGAAGGCGCATCTACACCAGCAGTTCATGTAGATACAACCGAATGGCCAAGAACATTTAAGGATGCCCTAGGGAAAGAAATTGTTATCGAGAAAAAACCAGAAAAAATAGCCTCATTATGGTATTTTTATCCCGAAATATTAGTTGCATTAAGTGAGCCACCTGCTGCATCTACTGAAAAAGAGTATCTATCTACTTTATCCTATTTAAAAGGAAAGCTGGATTCAACTGAGGAATTGGGAGATAAAGTGTCTCCTAGTATTGAAAAGATATTATCTATTGAGCCTGATATTATTTTAGCAACAGAGCATCATGAAAAAATGTATGATTCACTTGAAAAAGTTGCGCCAGTCATTACGTTAAAATCCAAGGAAATCTATGGAGATTGGCAATATGGACTCCGTACAGTAGCCGAGATTATTGGAAAAGAAGAAGAAGCGGAAAAGGTAATTGATAAAATGATGAAAGAAATCACAACTGGGCGAGAAGAATTAAAGTCGATTCAAGGAGAGTCAGTGGCACTTATATTGTCGTGGGATGGAAAAACTTTCAATGTACTAGGTGAAGAAAATCCAGTCTATACACTTGCGTTTGATAAAGAAAAGGGACTCGGGCTTACACCAGATCATACATTTACAGGTATTACTAATAAATTTACTTCGTTTGAAGGAATATCAACTGTACAAGCAGACCATATTTTTCTTATCGGTGACATTACAAAAAAGGAAAATTTAATGAATGACTTAAAACAAAGCAATGTATGGAATAATCTCAATGCGGTCAAGAAAGGCAATGTTCATCTAATGGATTCTTCTGCTATTACTGGTGGCCCATTAGCTATCGAATACGCTTTACAAAATATAACAAGTGCTTTGCGTAAGCGCTAAAAAGTTATGGAGGGATTCATATGCATTACCAAGCGATTAATCTGAATGAGAAGCTATCTACACTCAACGATCTCTGGTCTCCGAAAGTCATTGCTGAATTGAATGACTATCAATTTAAGCTCGTTAAGATTGCTGGGGATTTTATATGGCACGAGCATCAAGGTACGGATAAGGTATTTATCGTTCTCGAAGGAGAGATGTTCATTGATTTTCGTGATGGTCAGGTGAAAATTTCAAAGGGTGAGATGTTTATTGTCCCGGGGGGAGCAGAGCAGAAGCCTTTCGCCGAAAAGGAATGCCATATCATGTTGGTGGAGCCTAGAAGCGTAGTAAACACAGAGGCTTAATGCAAAACATAAATAATAAACCAATATTCAAAAAAGGAGTTGACCGCCGCAGCTCCTTTTTTCATTTTTACTAATGGTTTAGGCATTTCCTGTAATTCTCCATGGACTTACTGGAATAACTGGGAAATACCCCGCTTTTTATAGTGTTCATGACGCTCGTTTTACATGACCTGTATGTGCAGATTTTTTTTCTTTTGAAGATTCATTTACATATCATTGGGGAATTTCCCTTGCAGGTAGGAATCCCATAGTTTATTGATAAATTCAATATTGACTTTGTTTTCAAACGCCTTGGAAATTAGACCAAAGTCGTCCGACGCATACCCTGCCAGTTCTGAATTCTGGGTTATCCGAAAAGTTTGCTTGAACACAAATTCCCTAATTTCTCTGATCACGGTATTTTCAGAGGGGGCAATTTCATCAACTTTTTTGTAACTAGAACTCCATGCCGTATCAAAATCAACAGCATCCCTAGCGTCTAATTTAGCGTCCCAATCAACATCTTTATGGAAGACATTCTCTAAAAAACTGTCATGACTGATTATCGAAAGTATCTCACTCGCTGTTTTCAACGGAATCCTACCTCCTTCCATAATATACTAACGGGGATTACTTTATAGCACAATGGAATGTGCCTCAGTTTTTGCAAACCTCTTTCTTCAGAGAGACGAGATGTATCGGTATGTGTCTGCGTTAAAACGATCCTGAATGAGGGAAAGGTTGTCCTTGACATCATGAAGAAAAGATAGAATAAACTATGGATATCTATTAGATCAATTCAGCGCGTAAAGCGGGAAATAGGTGATCACCAAATGAGAGCAAACCGGATGGAAGCGTTCAGCGATGGCGTGCTGGCAATTATCATTACGATTATGGTACTAGAATTCAAAGTACCAGAAGGCCACGACTGGCATTCGTTAATCGAACTAGGCCCAAAAGTTCTTAGCTACATCTTCAGTTTCGTTTATATCGGCATCTACTGGAACAACCATCATCATCTGTTGCACATGGTTCGCACAATGAACGGGCGGCTCATGTGGCTGAATTTGACATTGCTCTTTTGGCTATCCCTTATTCCGTTCACGACCGCGTGGATGGGGGAAAGCCAGTTTGCGCCCACTCCGATGGCATTGTACGGGATCATTCTTCTGCTTGCAGCGATTTCTTACAGAATGCTTCAGCTCGCAATCATTAGCCAGCATTCTGGCGATTCTGCATTCGTAAAGTCAATGGGCAGAGACTGGAAGGTGAAAATATCTCCTGTTCTCTATTTGCTCGCGATATTGACCGCGTATGTGGGGCCATGGGTATCCGGCTTCTTTTACGTTCTCGTTGCCGCGATCTGGGTCGTTCCGGAAAAGCGAATCGAGCACATTTTGAGAAGCGAATAATTGGACCTGAGAAAAGTATAGAAACGAAAAGAAGTCTCCAAACCGGAGGCTATTTTTTTCAAGAGCTTGTCGTTACAGACACGTTTCTCCAGCTCTGCAACAAATTCTCGACAGGATGGGGTTGAAACAAATAGAACAAGAGCTCGTTGCCTTAGCATGCGGGGTATGCAAAGGCGTGTATGGATGATTAAGGATTACAACGAGAGATTTCCAGAAAGAGATGGAAGAGAAGGTTATTTAGAGGGTTTTGAGATGTTTGGAGATCCTTACCTATTCAATTATCAGAACTGGCTATTTATCAGTGCTGGTTCACAGGGAAATATCGGCGTATGGGGACTCGTAAAACGAAATAGATAGTCAGTACCATATGCTCGTATATGGAGATTGGGACTTTCATAGGAATAATGCTTATGGAGGAAACATCCTGCTGCCTAAGGAGCGGATCGATGGATGGCTCAAGCAGGCGATGGAGAATAATCGTTATGAAACGATAGAGTAGTATGGTGAGAGTGTGAAAAAGGCTTAGGCGGTACCGAAATAATGAACGAATATTTAAGGAAGGAGCTGACCGACACAGCTACTTCCTTATTTTACATTTCATTCACATATACTCTAATTCGGGAATTTCCCATGCAGGTAGGAATCCCATAGGTTATTGATAAATTCAATATTAATCTTGTTTTCAAACGCTTTGGAAATTAGACCAAAGTCGTCCGACGCATACCCTGCCAGCTCTGAATTCTGGGTTATCCGAAAAGTTTGCTTGAACACAAATTCCCTCTTACGCCCGGGTACCAAAAGGATTGGGCTCGGTATGTATATAGTGCCGTACAAGAGGGGACACGGAAAAGCGCCGAGTTGAAATGATGGCAGTCTTGGCTGAGGGCTTTAAAAGCATCGATCTCTATCGCCGGAGTAAATGAGGCGCTGTTTGAAGTTGTGAGAAGGCCTCTATCGAATGAAATACATGAAGAGCCCGCGTCGAGCGTGGGCTCTTTGCTGTTTACATGAACTGAGGCGGCCTTACCGGCTAAGCAGCCTCCGCAACGTATCGTCAAGGTGCTTGTCTAAGGTGACGGGGTTGTAGTTGGCCCACCGGTCTTGGACGACATAGCTCTTGCCTTCCCGAACGGCGGACAGGCTTTTCCAGATCGGATGGCGCAGCACTTCACGGCCCTTTTCGACGTCTTCTTCCCGCTCGGGCAGGGCGAGGAAAATACGCTAGTGAGCGACAATCCGCTTGGGCGAGGTTGGAATCTCGACGGATCTGCCGAACGCGTCTTTGTAGGTGCGTACCGCTGGTTCACTGACTGCCGGGGATGCCGATTCCGTAACAGCTGGAGAAGAAGTCTGGGAACCGGCGTTATTGCCTGCTCCGCAGGCGGACAGCAGTACTGCCGACAATAGGATGATCAAGAAGGAGATCATCGGCTTTTTTGGGAATGAAGCTGGCATCGGGTGAATCTCTCCTTGTGATGATAATTATTCTCAATAGGAATTGAGTCGATTAACATCATACCCCCATCGATTTCGGGACGCAATGGACTTTTTCTCAGTTTTGGATAGACGGATTTTGCGAGAGGGTCAAATCTTTATCTCTACCTCGCAAATATCATTTGAAAAATTCAGGCGAAAAGTAGGTAGACTCAGGAAAGACCAACACTATAATGGAAATAACAACCATGCATGTAGAAAGCGATTTGAGGAGGCCAGCTCGTGGGAAGATCATTCGCAAATTTGCATATCAAATCAAAAAACTTGGAGAAGACAATCGAAGCATTAAGAGAGCTAACCGAAGCGCACCCCGAAGTACTAGGCAAGTCAAAAGATGAGGATCAAGCGATCAACGTTGTCATGTACGTAAGCAAAAGCAACGAGAACTGGATCAGCGTGCTCCACGACTATTTTGTATGGGGTACGGTGAAGAAGATCGGCAAAACATTGTCCCAGTTTACCGAGGAACCAGTGATGACGGTCGGGTATATGAACGAGGAAATATTCGAGTTGTCGTTTTTCGAGAATGGAGACATCCAAGCCGAAAGAATCTTTTGTGAACAGTGGACGAGGGATGAATATGAACTAAAAGAAGAGCGTCTTCATAATGACTACCTGCGAGAAGCTTTAGATATTCGTAATAAGGATTTTGAGGACTTCATCAGCATGACGAGTCCCTATCAAGCCGTTGATAAGCTGTCGGAACTCGTAAAAATGTCTTTATGGAGCGATGCGGAGTGGATACCACACGAAGAAACTCTCAGAGAACGATTCAAGAAATACGAATTTTGAAACTATATCGGCTGTACAGGCACGTCTCTTTGCTTTCAATATATGAAAAGTGGTGGTGAACCAGGAATGGCAAAGGATGTCTGGGACAACATTTTAAAACATATCCAAACGATATCACACCCGATTTTTTCTACAGTTAACCCCCCTACCACAGCGGAAGAAATAAACCTCTTGGAAAGCACATTAAACGTACAATTACCCATTCATTTCCGAAATTATCTATCTACATGGAATGGACAACAAGATCATGTGCCTTTTATCGGCTACAACTCCTTTTTGTCTATTCCAGCTATCATCGAAACATGGTCCATGCTGAATGAATTGTTTGAGGACGAAGAACAGGTGGATTGGATTGAGGAAGATCGAATAAACGGCATCTCGGGGCAACTCTTCAAATATCACCCCGGTATGAGTTATCAAGAAGTGATTGCAAACTCATTTGAAGAGTTCTCCCATGAAATTTTAAAGAGGTTCCAAGCCAACCAATTTTCATTTACAGACGGTGTTATTTCGTTTGAGGATCATTACTTTGTTTGATCGCGAGGGAACATGAAAACTCTCTACTCCATAAGAAATCAACGAAGGAGCTTGCAATAGGAGGATGTACGAGTGCGAAAAATATGGAAAAGAAGAATTCTGATCAATAATCCTGTTGAGCTGGACCGGGTTCAGATCGAGCAGGACTTGCGCGACGGCAACCAAGTGATTGTCCAGTTTTCTCACCCGGAGTTTTATGGCTCCATGTTGGAGGAAGTGGATGAGCTATGCGCGCGCTTGGATGAAAACTTCGGAGTGCGTTTCTACGGGCACTATTCTCTCTCGTTCGATGGGCATACTCTCCTGCGGATTCCCCATGTCAAAATGCTGCATCTCAACAGTCTTACCCAGGCTCATAACACCGAAGCATTGGCCACTCTGAAACATTTGCACAGTTTACACCTGGGCATATATGAGCTGGAGAATTCAGAGGTTTTGGGAATAGAAACGCTGCGCTCTCTAAGAGAATTATCGATTATCTCTGAGAAAAAAACTCTCAACCTGCAATATTTTAATGAGTTCTCTCATCTGGAACAATTGCATGTCGGGGGCAAGGTGAAAAACCTGGATGCGGTAGGCGATCTGAAGGATTTGAATTATCTCGCGCTGCATTCGATCAGCAAATTACCGTTACATTTTGTTAACCGTCTGAAAAAGCTGAAGCACCTTCGCATTTTGCTTGGAGGTCGAGAGCATATTCAGGAAATTGAAGAGAATGAAATCGACGACATGGAGATTTCCAGAGTCCGTGGTTTTCATGACCTATCCAATATCGCGAACTTCCGAGCGCTAACGCGTCTTGTGATGGAAGATCAAATTCAACTGCGTGAAGTCAGCTTTGATCGGGAGATGAAGGCGTTGGAGGAGCTATCTATTTCGAATTGTAAAAGCTTGGATCGTTTGACAGGGATGGAGCAATTACCTTCGCTGCGCAAGCTCCGCATTTTAAAAACAGCAATCGATTTTGATTCCTTTATCCATCAAAAGCTTCCAAGTGCTTTATCCACAGTGGAATTTGTGACTACCAAAAGAAAAGTAGACCAAGAGATACAAGATTCATTATTAAAGTTGGGTTATCAAAAATGGAGCAGCTCCTGATAAGGCTGCTTGCTCCCCGAATGAATCGAGTGTGAGGAGAGAGGGTGAAGCCCATGTATGAGCGTTTGGCAGAAAAACTAAAGGCGACTTCCGCTTTAAAATGGTTTCCTAATCGTGGAGCGGAAGAGAGCTGGATAGCCGAAGTAGAAGAGGAATTAGGATTCAGCCTGCCTCCGTCTTACCGCTGGTGGCTTGTTCATTACGGAAATGCCCGGTTGAATGGCGGGAATATTTTAACGATCGTTTCTCCAGAACACAGGGGGTATGGCGACACCGACCTTCTTTATATACATCGATTGAATAAAGCCGAGGAGTGGTGGGTCAGCCAGTTTCCCCACAGACTGGACTTGTTCGTTCCGGATAGTGACGAGCTTTATTTTTTTGATACGTCTTCCAGAGATGAACAGGGTGAGTTTCCGATCATGTGTTATGATCTCATGAATGAATTGATCGACACATATGCTTCGACTTTTGCGGAGTTTTTGGAACGGCTGATCGACGAGCACAGCGGAGGAAATTTCGATTTGTAAGATACAGGAGGAGCATTCATGTACGTAGTATCTCAGCCAAAGCGGCTGTCCGATGGCCAAAACCAAGCGCTGGAGAAGGAGAAGGCTGCCTTTTATCCACCGGGCTACCTCCATTTTTTACAGCAATTCGGTGCAGGGACTTATAGAGGATGGATGAATGTCTATTTGCCCGATACGGAGGTGCTTCAGCCTTTTGCCGAGTATGATTTATGGGAGCATGACGCAGACAGCCCGATTACGCAGCAGCAGATAAGCGAGTGTGTCGCTATAGGTACTACGGTGGACGGCGATTTTCTGGCTGTGCATCCCCAGACGGATCAGCTGCTTTGGCTACCGAGACATGCTGAGCGCTTGATGGCGCTATCGCTACAAGAGCAGGAAAACGATGAGAGGTATGCTAGAGTGTTGGACGAAATCTATCGCCAGGTATACGGAAGCGACCAAGAGGGAGCGGTTTATTATGAACCGTGGTCGGAGACGCGGAGTCACCTATTTTTACGCTTGCCCCCGGTGCAGGATGGGCTTTCGTTGCTGAAGCTGGCCAGCATGTGCCGAGAAGCTTTTCTCCCTGATCTGACGATTGAGAACGAATATGTTTGCCAACTGTTTTATCGGCAGCTAGGCGGCTATGTAAGGTTTAATTATGCCAACAAGCAAGAGGTGGCCATTATGTACGAAGAGGATGCCGAGCAGGCTTTTGTTGTTATGAAACAATGGCTTCTATCAAAAGGGTGCGAAGGGTAATTCAGAAACAAAGAGCAACACGTAGTGGTAATCACTCATGTTGCTCTTTCTTAAGAGAATCTATCATATACCCCCATCCAATCAGCCCACATAAAACAAACCCAAATGAATGCAGAAATCCGTAAATCGGAATGAAATCGTGTATGGTTAAAGAAAACATGTTCTTCAATAACGGATAGCAAATGGAAACGACGACAATCGTGTAAAAGGAAATGCAGGAAAGGACTAAAAAGAAGCTCGACTTATTCTGTAAAGAGCCTTTCCTCAAGTAAGCAAGCAGATAAGTCGTGTAAATCGCAATATTACAGGCGAACAAGGTGACGCCCATGTACTCAATCGGCTTTGAGAAAATAATCCCGACAGCGATCAGAATGGGTCCAACGATATCGACGGCAACGACCCAAGGATACCAGCTTTTCTTCGTCATGACCCGTCCCAGTAGACCGATAAAAATCGGAACAATGGCAGATGAGAAATGAAAGTGGAGCGAACTCAAGGCGTGCGTTGCGGGCTTAGCCTGGAAGAGGTCAAATTGATACTGATAGAGAGTGAACCAAATGCCCCCTATAAAAAAGTAAACGAGCCCCGCGCCAATCGCTATTTCCTCTGTTCTTCCCTTGCGATTCGCAATAATGGTCAGGCCATAGATGCAGAGCAGTAATGTAAACAGGAGCCACCCGAGGGAGAGGGTCCCTGGTATTGTCGTGCTTCCTATCCCCCACGTCTTGCTGCCCATTACAGAGGCTAAGGCGAGAAGCGCTGCGGGAAATTGAAGCAGCTTGATAGCAGCATAAATAACCCTTTGATGTTTATTCTTTTCGTCATAGCTCAAAAGTAAAATCACAAGAGGTACAATGACGAAAGCCGCAAACATGAGAAATTTTTCGACAAGGTTAAACTGGAAGTAATCCAGATAAAAGATCAGGATGGTTATGATTCCACCGGGAATCATTGCTACTATCAATGGTATCATCAAATGCCTCCATAAAGCCATTTATGGATGTTCGCTTCACATTTTTTATAGAGAAGTGCTTGTTTTAAGTAGTTTAACACATTGTGTGAGGGCTATTTTTCGATAAATGAAGAACACCCCGGTTCCTTACCTTGGGACCGGGCTTTTTAAGCTGTTTTCCAATGATTAGTAAAACTTATGATGACAATAACGAATCCCAATTGCTCGGGTTCTACTCACTGTGGTAGCTTAAAGTAAATAATCATATAAGATTACTCGGAATTAACTTTTTCTCGTGTGAGGTGTATATCGTTGGTACTTAAGGTGACAGACAGTCCTTTCAGTCAGGAACAAGTAGAGCTCCTAAATCGGTTACTGCCCACGCTTTCGGAGGTGCAAAAGGTTTGGCTGAGCGGGTATCTTGCAGCTCTCCACAAAGTGGAAGCACCGATGGCCGCTGGGTTTCAAGCCGTTTCAGCTGCAAATGGGGCAGTCATTTCCAAAGAGGTGACAGTGCTTTTCGGGTCTCAGTCCGGAAACAGCCAAAAGTTGGCCAAGGTGCTGACCGGAAAGCTTCAGGAGCACGGCTTCCACGTAACTCTTTCCTCCATGAGCGACTTCAAGACGAATGCGTTGAAAAAGGTTGAAAACCTGCTTGTTGTGGTAAGCACACACGGGGATGGTGAACCACCGGACAACGCCATCTCTTTCCATGAATTCCTACACAGCAAGAGAGCTCCGCAATTGGTGGGCCTGCGGTTTTCCGTGCTGGCATTAGGCGACACCTCTTATGAATTATTCTGCCAAACCGGCAAAGAGTTCGATAAGCGGTTAGAAGAGCTAGGCGGCAAGCGTCTTACTCCACGGGTCGATTGCGATGTGGATTACGACGAGCAAGTTTCAGAATGGATGAATCATGTTCTGGCCTCTCTCAGTGAAACTTCGGCAACCCAGGTTGCTGCTGCAAGCGCAATCGTGGGCGGTGCAACGATCGGGACAGGTGCACAGATTGAATTTTCAAGGTCGAATCCGTTTCAGGCTGTGGTCTTGGAGAACTTGAATCTGAACGGACGCGGATCGGATAAGGAAACCCGCCACTTGGAAATCTCCCTTGAGGGTTCCAATCTCGAGTATGAACCAGGTGACTGCTTGGGGATCTATCCCAAAAATCATCCTGACCTTGTCCGTGAGCTGATTGACGCGATGGGTTGGAAGCCGGAAGAGCTCGTTCCCATTCATAAAAACGGGGAAGAGCGCACGTTGGAAGAGGCCTTGTCCAGTCATTTTGAAATCACGGTTCTCACCAAGCCTCTCTTGGAACAAGCAGTCAAGCTATCATCAGGAAACGGGTTGCAGGAACTGCTTGCGGAAGGGCGAGAGCAAGAGCTTCGCGATTATGTTCGAAATCGGGATTTGCTAGACCTGGTGGAGGACTACGATTTGAAGGGAGTGCCTTCTAAAGAATTTGTCTCCATCCTTAGAAAGCTGCCGCCGCGTCTCTATTCGATCTCAAGCAGCTTAAAGTCCTACCCGGATGAAGTTCATCTGACAATTCGCAATGTTCACTATCAGGCTCATGGGCGTGAGCGGTACGGCGTTTGTTCGAGCTATATTGCGGATCGTTTGGAGACGGGTGATACGCTGCCAGTATTTGTGCAACATAACCCCAACTTTAAGCTTCCGGCTAACCCGGACGCCCCGCTGATCATGATTGGTCCCGGCACGGGTGTTGCTCCATTCCGCGCCTTCCTAGGAGAACGGGATGAGCTTGGGGCGAAGGGCAAGACATGGCTTTTCTTTGGCGACCAGCATTTCTCCACAGATTTTCTCTATCAGCTCGAATGGCAGCGTTGGCTCAAAAAGGGCGTACTGACGCGCATGGATGTCGCGTTCTCTCGAGATACAAGCGAAAAAGTGTATGTTCAGCACCGGATGCTTGAGAAGAGCAAGGAGCTTTACCAATGGCTACAGGCTGGGGCGCACGTATACGTATGCGGAGACGAGAAAAAGATGGCGCATGACGTTCACGCAGCGATGGTTACCATTCTCCAACAAGAGGGCGGACTCGATTCAGAGGAAGCTGTTACGTATTTGAAACGGATGCAGCAGGAAAAACGCTATCAGCGAGATGTCTATTGAGTTTCGAGAAAGAAGAGAGGGGAGATAGGAACCATGTCAGAAAATCATTTGCTTTCGCCAAACAGTGCTCCTCATAGCGATGTAGAGGACATTAAACGCAAAAGCGATTACTTGCGGGGAAGTCTGGTGGAAACACTGGAAGACAGGATTTCTGGGTCCATCCCTGAAGATGATAACCGCCTGATGAAATTTCATGGCAGCTACATGCAGGATGACCGGGATCTTCGTAACGAACGGAGCAAACAGAAGCTGGAGCCAGCCTATCAATTCATGGTGCGTGTGCGTGCCGCTGGTGGAGTTGTCACACCAGAGCAATGGCTCATGATGGACGATATCGCCCAGCAGTTCGCGAATGGAACGATTCGCCTGACGACTCGTCAGTCTTTCCAACTGCATGGCGTGATCAAGTGGAATATGAAGCAGGTGATTCAAGAAGTAAATGAGGCGTTATTAAGTACGCTAGCCGCTTGTGGGGACGTCAACCGCAACGTCATGTGCAACCCGAATCCGTACGAGTCAGAAGTTCATCAAGAGGTTTACGAATGGGCCAAAAAAATAAGCAATCATCTTGACCCTCGGACCCGCGCCTATCATGAAATCTGGCTGGATGAAGAAAAGGTTGTCGACAGTCGGGATGGGGTAGAGCAAGAACCGATTTATGGGCCTGTCTATTTGCCTCGTAA
Organism: Brevibacillus fortis; assembly: GCF_046196545.1. Lineage (GTDB taxonomy): Bacteria > Bacillota > Bacilli > Brevibacillales > Brevibacillaceae > Brevibacillus > Brevibacillus fortis_A. Next base: position 6,478,282 of record NZ_CP176370.1, on the reverse strand, counting down.
ATTTAAGATCGGCATCGCCGTACCGCCTGCCAACGATGTTGACGTTTTTTCGCAGGATTTGGGCTTTATCGCCATTCATGAGGAAGGTCGACTGCTGGGCTTCAACGTTGCGGTCGGAGGCGGAATGGGAATGACCCACGGCGATCCCAAAACGTATCCGCAGGTGGCGCGGGTGATCGGCTTCGTAACACCGGAGCAAGTATTGGATGTCGCTGAGAAAACGGTCATGATCCAGAGAGACTATGGAGATCGCGCGGTGCGGAAGCACGCCCGGTTCAAATATACAATCGACGACCGCGGTATCGAATGGTTTATCCATGAACTGGAGCAACGACTGGGCTGGGAGCTGGAGAAGGCACGCTCCTATCACTTCGAGCATAATGGCGATCGCTACGGTTGGGTAAAAGGGAGCGACGATAACTGGCATTTTACCCTTTTCATTCAGAATGGCCGTGTAAAAGACGAGGACAACTACCTCCTGAAGTCCGGCCTGCGGGAGATTGCCAAGGTGCATACAGGGGATTTCCGTCTGACACCGAATCAGAATCTCCTCATTGGAAATGTCACTAGTGAAAAGAAGCCGGAAATTGAACAGATCATTCAAGCATACGGGCTCACCGATGGAACGACCTATTCTGCACTGCGGAGAAACTCCATGGCTTGTGTATCGTTGCCGACTTGCGGGCTCGCGATGGCTGAGGCAGAGCGTTATTTGCCTACACTGCTGGATGAGATCGAGCTGATTTTGGATGAGGCGGGTTTGCGCGATGAGGAGATCGTCATTCGCATGACAGGATGCCCAAATGGATGCGCAAGACCTGCACTCGCAGAAATCTCCTTTATTGGGAAGGCTGTTGGTAAATACAACATGTATTTGGGCGGCGGTTTCTCCGGCAATCGATTGAACAAGCTATATCGTGAAAACATCGGAGAAGCAGAAATACTGAATGAACTGCGGCCTATCTTAAATCGGTATGCGAAGGAACGTGAGGAAGGCGAACACTTCGGAGATTTCGTCATACGGACAGGGTATGTGAAAGAAGTCAGATCGGGACTCGATTTTCATGAGTAGTACGACATAGCAATCAGGGATGCGCCCTTAATTGGTTGAAATAAAAGAAGAGCCCGCGGCGACGTGGGCTCTTTGATGCTTGCATGTATTTTAGGCATCTCGCAGCTGTTGAATCACTTCCGATGCGAACTGATCTGTAAAACGGATGTGACCATTTTCCTGTACGATCCGACCTTCCTTTTTGCGATGGTCCAGCCATTCGCTAATCCATCCTGGGGCATAGCCGCCTTGACCGAATTCCCCGCCAAAGGCAATCATTTTCTCATAGACAGCCAGGTACTGTTCGCGAGTGGTATCGGGATATGACTTCGTATATAGCCAAAACTGCACATCATACATCAGATACGAAAGTTCATCCGCATGAAAAGAAAAAAAGCCTTTTTCCTCTACAACCCGTGTACAAATGCTGCGTATTTTCTGATCAATTTGTTCCACTTCCGATACTCGATTGCACAGCTCCTCAAGCAAGGAAGAGAATTTCCCGTGGGCTACTTTGTAAAGAGCCGCTTCCTTGTCCTCCTCGGAGGTATCGTATTCTTCTTCGCTCACCAAGCCGCTGATAAACTCCTCGAAATTTTCAGCCAGGAACGTAATTTCATAATCGCTTTCCTGATCGACGTGAATGACTTCGGGTTCACCATCTCTCCCGCATGCCCGGTAATCCAGCATGACTAGGTCATGTCCTGCTGAAGGACAGTCACAGATGACGACTCCAATGTCGGGATATCCCCATTCCTCAATCATAAACCGGCTGCCAAGATCCCCGCAGAGCGAATAGCTTTTCTCTCGGCCGATGCCTAGAATGCCTGTAATGGCAATATGATCCTCCGCCCAAGAGGTAGGGTCCTCTGTTGGAAAGCACGTGTTTTTCGGAATGCCGCCATTTTGCTGCTTCATCAGTGCAAGATAGGAGGCAGGGAGCTTGTATCCCAACTCTTCCTCGATCGATGCAATCAGTTTATCCGTGGGTGGCTCGGATAGATAGGCCTTTCTCGCGTACTCGCTATCATCCCAAAAGTCATCAAGCGACATGTTCGAAAAAGGAGCTTCCTCCGATGCTGAACCCTCAACAGCCGCTGCTCTTTTGGCAGCCATCCGAAGCTCTTGTCTTTGCTGCTTTTCCGCTTTTTGCAAGCTCCACTTTAACCATGATTCGGTATTCTGATTACCGGTTTCTAACTTGTCTGAGGTACGGAATGACTGTGTCGCCTCTTCATATCTTTTCAAATGATAGAGGGCAAAACCTACCCGAAAGTGCCAGACTGGATCTTGTTGACCTGCTTCAGCAATATCCTCCAATTGGTTGAGCGCTTCTTCATAAAGCCCCAAGTTGTTATAAGCTCTGCCCAGTCGGCTGATTGTCTCATAGTCTCGTTCCTCCTCGGGAACGCTTAACAGCAAGTCCACAATTCGCTGTTGTTCGTCTTCTTCATGCCAGCGATTCAATTGTTCGATAAGTACCTGATCCATTGCAACCTCCTAAAGGATTCTTTTTCTTAGATGCCAGCCACACGAAGCTACCACCATCTACCAAACGATTATGTATTGATATAAGATTAATTTATTTCGTATCGTTTGTGCACAGCTGATCTTGAAGGGATTAAACATGAAGGGGGCGTACAAGTTGAGTAAGATGGATATCCATGACGTATGGTTCGATTTTGCCTCGGCTTTTGTGCAGAAAAAGAATGCTTCTGGCTGGAACACACTGACCTCGCAGGAACAAGAGATTGCCGCCTTATGGCTGTTGGAAGCCGATGTATATAACGGCGGGTTTTTGCAGTTTTTTTGCAACTGGGGAGAAGAGGCATATATCTATGCGGTACGGGCCTTACAAGCCATCGGGGCAGTCCATGCACTCGAAATCGTCCAGTCCGGATATGCCTGCATCGAGCATTTATCAGAAGACAACCGCCTCACCCAACTCTGGGATATACCACAGTTCCTTACTGAGGAAGAGGCAGAACGGCTGGATAAGCTTGATCAGAGATTCTGGGAAGACCAGGATAACCTTGCAGAAGTTGCACATCGATATTACGTACAGCAGCTAGGAATACCCACCCCATCATAAGGTGACAGGGGTGGATATTGGGTATGATCAAAGATACTCCGAACCTATTCGACAGCACTAACCCCTTCTGATTGGAGTATAAGTAGCAGCTCCCGAATAGCAGGAGCGAGCTTATCATTCCCTTCCATAATCGCGGTGAAAACGGGTATAGCATCTTTTAGCAGCAAATAACTGAAAGAAAAATAGCTGAAGAATGCTTCCTGCTCATAGCCCCGCGGCTCCTCTTCTTCCCACCATAAATCATCGTCTTCCTCGTCCTCTGGCCATAAATACTTTTCGTCCAATAGCTCGTTCATGGTCTCAACCGCATTTTGTGAATCCATTTCGTCCACGTTTATAGCAGAAGCTACAGCCAGATACAACTGAATTTCCTGCGAAGAGACCTGCTCTGGTTTTTGTTTAGTAAGTTCCTGCAGGAGTATCAGCAGCACCCACGGCGTCGTCTGCCACAAGGTGCTTTGGTGCTCGATTAGACTGGCCAATTCCTCATATTGCCCAGTCTCTATAAGCCGCGGAATGTCCGTCCCTCTTCCATAGGCTGTCGTCAAACGCTGCCACGGAATATTGTTTGCCAGGTGGGTCAAAGAGTTCATCTCCATCTCTCCTTAGATATGAGATTTTACCAAGTTTTACCATAAATACAGCAAAATTTATAGGGTAAGCGCCTCACTGGTAACAACAAACCAAATCCTAAACTCCTGCAAGAAGCTAAGATAAGGCCATGGTTTTACGGAATCCTCCCTTTTTTACCAACATTAAATAGTTATTAATCCTCTAATTATAATAGATAATTGAATCAATAAATAATTTCTATGATATAGTTATAGTTGTGAAAGGTAAGATGTTTTCGTAGCGTCTTGCAACGGGGCAAGGAGCTACTACTTCTTTTTTACAAAAACAGTAGATAAGGAAGGGTAATATGAGCTCCATACAGCAAAAAACAGACGTTATTTTGATTGGTGCAGGGGTCATGAGCGCAACTCTGGGAGCATTACTGAAAGAATTGGCACCGGAGTTGGAAATCAAAGTTTTTGAGAAACTCGCAAAAGCAGGCGAAGAAAGCTCTAACGAATGGAATAATGCGGGTACTGGCCACGCGGCACTCTGTGAGCTGAACTATACATCCGAGAAAGCTGACGGATCTATAGATATCAGCAAAGCGATTAAAATCAATGAACATTTTCAGCTGTCCAGACAATTCTGGGCTTACCTTGTAAAAAACGATCTCATCCAAAATCCGCAAGACTTTATCATGCCAATACCTCATATGAGTATGGTACAAGGCGAAAAGAATGTAAGCTTTTTGAAAAAACGTTTTGAAGCGCTGGCAAACAATCCTCTATTTCAAGGGATGGAATACTCCGATGACCCTGAAAAACTGAAGGAATGGATTCCACTCATCATGGAAGGCCGCGCATCGAACGAACCAATAGCTGCAACCAAAATCGACTCTGGTACGGATGTCAATTTTGGTGCTTTGACACGTATGTTGTTTGATTACCTGAAGACGAAAGACGTCGCGATTAACTACAACCATGCTGTTGAGGATATCAAACGTACGAGCGACGGCATGTGGAAATTGAAAGTGTACAATATGGCTACCGGTAACATCGAAGACCATATTGCCAAATTCGTCTTTATCGGCGGTGGCGGCGGAAGCTTGCATCTGCTCCAAAAAACCGGTATTCCAGAGTCCAAACATATCGGTGGTTTCCCGGTAAGCGGATTGTTCATGGTTTGTAAAAATCAGGAAGTGGTAGAGCAGCACCATGCAAAAGTGTACGGTAAAGCAAAGGTCGGCGCTCCTCCAATGTCGGTACCGCATCTGGATACCAGATATATCGACAACAAAAAATCCTTGCTGTTTGGACCTTTCGCGGGATTCTCGCCAAAGTTCTTAAAAACAGGTTCCAATATGGATTTGATCACTTCCGTAAAACCGAACAACGTCATCACGATGTTGGCGGCAGGCGTAAAAGAAATGGCATTGACCAAATACCTGATCGAGCAAGTTATGTTATCGCATGAAAAGCGCATGGAAGAACTACGGGAGTTCATTCCGAACGCGAAAAGCGAGGATTGGGATATCGTGGTAGCGGGCCAACGCGTGCAAGTTATCAAGGATACACCAGCAGGAAGAGGTACCCTTCAATTTGGTACAGAAGTGGTTAGTGCCGCTGATGGCTCCGTAGCTGCATTGCTCGGCGCATCTCCGGGTGCTTCTACAGCTGTTCAGGTTATGCTTGAGGTATTAGAAAAATGCTTCCCACAACGCATGGCAGAGTGGGAACCGAAAATCAAAGAAATGATTCCTTCTTATGGCGTGTCACTCTTGCAAAACGAAGAGCTTCTTCAAGAGATTCAACGTTCGACAGACGAGGTGCTTGGTCTCGCCGAAAAGGAACTGGCTTATAGTTAATTAGTTAATGGCAATCTTACAGTGAACCTTCGATCCGTTTTTGGATTGGAGGTTTTTTTTCATAGGGGGCTAAAGGACAAAATTCAAAAGGAAAGTAGAGTGAAGAGTGAAAAGCTTGAAAGGATAAAAGGAAATAAATATACTATACTGTGCTATAATATACTGAAAATGATTATCATTAGCAAAAATAGGATAGGAACGGGAGACACTTATTTATGAAAAAGAATAGCACTTATTTGTTCGCAGCACTTTCTTTCATTCTGGCAAGCTGCTTGTTCCTCACTGGCTGCGGTGCTGGCCAGGAACAAACGTCTACTGCCGGTGACAAGCAATCATCCGCACAGCGGGTCATTGAACACTATTCCGGCAAAACGACCATAAAAGGGGAGCCGAAGAAAATCGCAGTGCTTGATTATCGGCTGGCTGATTCTCTCTACGCTCTTGGCATAAAGCCCTATGCCATGACATCCTATCAGGGAGAAACGAACCTGGAATACATGGAGGGAAATCCATTTGAAGGCGTGAAAAATCTGGGGGATGACCCGAATCTGGAAGCGATTCTGGAGGCAGAACCTGACTTAATCATAGGCAGGGAAGTCCATGCTAAAATTTATGATGACGCATCGAAAATAGCTCCCACGATCATTTTACCAGACCAGGATGATTGGCGACTTGCTTTCCGTGAATTAGCGAGCATGCTTGGCAAGGAAAAAGAAGCTGACACATGGTTGGCGGGCTACGATCAAAAAGCCGAGGAAGCCAAGAAAAAGCTGGCAAAAAAGGTTGGCAAAGACGAAACGGTGCTCTACATGCGGGTCATGGCAAAAGAATATCGGATTCACGGCCCGAATCAACTGTTTGGCGCGACGATTACCCACGATTTGGGATTGAAGCCGCTCCCGCAAGTTGAATCTATCAAAAAATTTGAAGCTATTTCAATGGAAAAATTGCCGGAGTTGAATCCAGATCATATTTTCATTCAGGTCGGAAATCCAGCCAAGGGTCCAGACAAAGAATCCGAAAAGAGATTCGAAGAGTTGACCAACAGTGCTTTATGGCAGCAGTTAAAAGCAGTCAAAAACAATCAGGTATATGTCGTTCCTCACTGGATCATCAGTGATTTCCCCCACATCAAGGAGAAATCGATAGAGCTCGTCCTTGAAAAAATGAAAGCAGAGTAAGTCATGGACGCGCTGATTCGGCAAGCTAATTTCATGCATAGATTCATAGGGAAGCCACTCCGATGATTTGGGGTGGCTTTGTCTATTGTCCGAAGGAGTGAACAATCCCTGACTGATTATGACTATTAATGATTGTTTTTGATTGGATTTGGATGTATAATCAAAATCAATCCTGGTGCAACTAGGAGAAGGGAGGATACAATGCTAACCCCTGAACGTCATCAACTAATAGTAGCTTTAGTGAAAGAAAAAGATATTGTGCGCATTCATGAGCTTGTGGAAGCGACTGGGGCATCGGAATCGACGATCCGGCGAGATTTAAGCGAATTGGAAGAACAGCGCTTGCTGAAGCGCGTGCACGGCGGGGCGTCTGTGCTCCAGAGCAAAATCGAAGAGCCGACGATTCTGGAAAAATCGGTCAAACATGAGCGGGAGAAACTGGCGATCGCCAAATATGCCGCCAGTTTGATAAAGCCACACGACTCGATATTCATCGATGCGGGCACCACGACGTATCAGATGCTGCCCTATTTACCTTACGACAACATCATGGTCGTTACCAACGGGGTGGACATTGCCCTTCAGCTTATCAAGCGAAACATCAGGACGATCCTGCTGGGCGGAGAATTGAAAGCGGCTACACTGTCGATGGTAGGGCGTGATGCGATCACTGCCCTCAGTCAATACCGATTCGACAAATGCTTTCTCGGGACCAACGGCATTGACCAGCATCACGGTCTGACCACACCTGACCCGGATGAGGCGTACGTGAAGCAGCTGGCCTTGCAGTTTTCCGACGAGCGATTTGTCTTGACCGACTCTGACAAGTTTTCCAGGGTCACCTTTGCCAAAGTGGGAGATCTGGAAGGCATCACGGTAATCACAGATGACGGTTTGAGCCAAGAGGAACAACAAGTTTACGGCAGATTATCAACTCTTAAAGTGGTGAAAGTATGATTTACACAGTAACCCTGAACCCATCGATTGACTACCACCTGTGGATTACTGCTTTGTCGCAAGGAACCATTCACGAGGCGCAAAAAGAGTGGAAGGTCGCAGGCGGAAAAGGCATAAATGTATCAAAGGTTCTCCGCATACTCGGGGAAAACAGCACGGCGCTGGGGTTTGTCGGTGGGTTTACGGGAGCGTTTATTCAACAGCAGATCGAGCAAGCCGGCATCTCTCATGACTTGATCCAAATCGGACAGGATTCCAGAATCAATTTAAAAATAAAGGCGCAGACCGAAACGGATATCAGCGGAGTCTCACCGGACATCCCGGAAGAAGCGCTCCAAAGGCTGATGCAGCAGATCGACAGCTTGCAGAGCGGCGATTATCTGGTACTCGCGGGAAGCGTGCCGAAAAGCTTGCCGTCTGATATGTACCAGACGATCATGAAGCGGCTGTGTGGCAAGGGCGTCCGTATCTTCCTCGACGCAAAAGGGAAAGCGCTTGAAACCGGTTTGTCGGAAGAGCCGTTTCTCATCAAGCCCAATCATCATGAGCTGGGGGAACTGTTTGGGGTGACGATTGACACTCCAGCAGAGGCGATTGATTTGGCACGTAAGTCTTTGCAAATGGGCGCACAGAACGTCATCGTATCGATGGCGGGGCAGGGTGCAGTATTTGTCAATCAGCATTCCGCCTATGTCGCCCAGATTCCGCAGCGCAAACCAGTCAATTCGATCGGTGCCGGAGACTCAATGGTTGCCGGTTTCCTTTATGGCTATAGGCAGGGTATGGATACCGAAGCGGCGTTTCGCTTTGCCGTCGCCGCGGGGAGTACGACTGCCCTGTCGGAAGGCTTCTGCACACATGAAAAGATACAAGCATTTCTTCCGGAAATCACAATAACCGCCATTTGATAAAGGGGGTTCAACGATGAATAACGAGATTCGCATTGCCGATTTGTTAAAAGCTGACACGATTCTTTTCCCTCTGTCTGCTTCCTCCAAGGAAGCGGTATTAGATGAGTTGATTGAAAAATTGGACGATGCTGGACGGCTCAACAGCAAGGAAGAGATGAAGCAGGCCATTCTCGCGCGCGAGTCACAAGGCTCGACCGGAATTGGAGAAGGAATCGCCATCCCGCATGCCAAGACAGCAGCGGTCAAAACGCCAAGCATTGCGTTCGGTTTTTCCAAAGAGGGCGTTGATTTTGACTCGTTGGACAACCAAAAAGCGCATCTGTTCTTCATGATTGCGGCTACTGAGGACGCCAATCAGGCCCATTTGGAAACGCTGGCGTTGCTTTCCCAAATGCTCATGGACGAAGCATTTCGCCAAGAGCTGATGAGCGCAGAAACGAAGGAACAGGTGCTGGAGATTATCACGCGCAAAGAAAAAGAAATCCAGGGCGAAAATGAAAGCATTGTAGAGAGCAAGGAGCTAGAACGATCGACAAAAGTAGTCGCGGTAACCGCTTGCCCGACCGGGATCGCCCATACGTACATGGCCGCCGATGCGCTGAAGAAAAAAGCAGCAGAGCTAGGGATTGCCATCAAGGTAGAGACAAACGGTTCCGGCGGTGTGAAAAACAAGCTTTCTTCGCAGGATATTGAGGAAGCGGCAGCGGTGATTGTAGCTGCTGACAAGCAAGTGGAGATGGATCGCTTTGCTGGCAAGATCGTCATTGAAGTGCCGGTAGCCGAAGGGATTCGCAATACCGAAGAACTGCTTCAGCGCGCAGTAGAGCAAAAGGGGAGCATCTACCGCGGAGGCGGGACCAGCTATCAGGACCATGTCCAAGAAGCAAAGGCGGAGAAAAAAGCGAAGCAGCCCGCTTTTTACAAGCACCTGATGAACGGTGTGTCCAACATGCTCCCGTTTGTCGTGGGCGGCGGGATTATCATTGCGCTGAGCTTTATGTTTGGGATCAAGGCAGTTGATCCAAACGATCCGTCCTTCCATCCGCTGGCTAAAGTCCTGATGGATATCGGTGGAGGAACTGCGTTCCAGCTGATGATCCCGGTATTGGCCGGGTTTATCGCCAAGAGCATCGCTGACCGCCCAGGTTTTGCTCCCGGTATGGTGGGAGGCTTGCTGGCGGCTACTTCCGGCTCGGGTTTCCTCGGAGGAATCATCGCAGGGTTCCTGGCTGGATATATTGTGGTCGGATTGAAAAAAGTGTTGGCTGGACTGCCAGAATCGTTAGAAGGCATCAAGCCGATGCTGTTATATCCGCTGCTTGGGATTTTGCTTACAGGCTTTGTCATGGTGTACGTAGTATCTGAACCGATCGCTGCCGCCAATACGGCGCTGGGTGACTGGCTGAAAAACATGGGCACTGGTAACGCCGTCATCCTTGGTGTGATTTTGGGTGCAATGATGGCCTTTGACATGGGTGGTCCTGTAAACAAAGCAGCATTTACGTTTGGGATTGCGATGATTGCTGAAGGAAACTATACCCCTCACGCAGCCATTATGGCGGCAGGGATGACTCCGCCGCTCGGAATCGCTTTGGCGACTACGCTGTTCAAGAAGAAATTTACCACGGAAGAGCGGCAGGCGGGTAAAACCGCTTACGTCCTGGGGGCATCCTTCATTACGGAGGGGGCGATCCCGTTTGCGGCGGCTGATCCGACACGCGTGATTCCTTCGCTCGTAGTTGGCTCTGCCGTAGCTGGCGGGTTGTCGATGCTGTTTGGGTGCACATTGCCTGCCCCTCATGGCGGAATATTCGTTTTGCCGGTAATCGGCAACTGGCCGCTTTACCTTGTTTCCATTCTTGCCGGAACAATGGTTACGGCACTCATGCTAAAAGTTTTGAAAAAAGATGCGGTAGAGTAAAAAAGGAGCTGGAACCAGATGTTGACCAAGACTTTCACCATTCAAAATCCGACTGGACTGCACGCCCGTCCGGCAACGTTATTCGTACAAAAGGCTACTTCGTTTCCTTGTGAGGTAAATGTGATCAAGGGCACGAAAAAGATCAATGGCAAAAGCATCATGGGCTTGATGACACTGGGTGCGAAGATGGGGGAGCAAATCACCCTTGAAATCAATGGAGAACAGGCAGAGCAAGCAATGGAGGAGCTTGGCAAATTGCTCGAGTCGGTTCACGGGTAACATGACAGGAAGCCCCCTCTGGACACCAGGGGGTGCGGCTTCGATAAGGAGCGATTGTAATGCTGCAAAAAGGGATCGCGGCAGCTCCCGGAATCGTGATTGGACGAGCTGTTGTGCAAAAGGAAGAGATGGTTCGGTATGAACGACGCATCCTTGACCAAGATGAGGTGGCCGCAGAGCTTGCGCGATTTCGGGAAAGTGTGAGAGCGGCAGATCTAGAGCTCGAACAGGTCAAGAAGAAGGTCCGCCACGAGATGGGCGAAGAAGAAGCGAGAATCTTTGAAGCCCACCAGCTTTTTTTGCAGGACCCGGAGTTTGTTGGTGCCATTGAGGAGAAGCTGGAATGCGAAAGAGTGAATGCGGAAGCAGCTCTGGAGGAGGTTCGTGACAGCTTTGTCGCCATTTTTGAAAGCATGGACGACGAGTACATGCGGGAGCGGGCGGCGGATTTGCGCGATGTCAGCCAGCGTCTGGTGAAGAATCTGCTCGGCATACACGATCAGTTGCAAGCGGATTTCGCAGAGCCGGTGGTGCTGGTTGTACACGATCTGACGCCATCGGATACGGCACAGTTGGACAGGGAAAAGGTAAAAGGATTTGCAACAAATATAGGCGGCCGCACGTCTCACTCCGCCATCATGGCACGCACCATGGAAATCCCGGCGGTGGTAGGTATGTCGGACATTACAGAGCAGATGCAAACCGGGGATCTGGTCATTGTCGACGGCCTTGAGGGCGAGGTACACATTCGACCGGACGAAGCTGTCGTCGCAGCCTATGAAGCCAAACAGCAGGCCTACTGGAAGCAAAAAGAGGACTGGGCTCGTCTGGTTCATGAAGAAAGTGTTACCGCAGATGGGCACCGCGTGGAATTGGCAGCCAACATCGGGAATCCGCAGGACGCCGTGCAGGCCGTTGAAAACGGCGCCGAGGGGATCGGACTGTTTCGTACCGAATTTCTCTATATGGGGCGGGAGCAATTCCCCACGGAAGAAGAGCAGTTTGCGGCTTACAAAGCGGTTGCAGAGACCATGGGCAAGGATCGACCAGTTGTCATTCGAACATTGGACATCGGCGGGGACAAGGAGCTTTCCTACCTCGATCTGCCGAAAGAATTGAATCCGTTTCTAGGCTATCGAGCCATCCGGCTGTGCCTGGACCGCGTGGAACTGTTTAAGACGCAGTTACGCGCTTTGCTCCGGGCAAGTATATACGGCAATATCAAGATCATGTATCCAATGATCGCCACTATAGCCGAGCTGCGTCGAGCGAACCAGATCCTGGACGAAGTGAAGGCGGAGCTGCGCAACCAAAGCATTTTGTTTAATGATTATTTGGAAGTAGGAATCATGATCGAGGTGCCAGCTGCCGCGATGATCGCAGACCAGCTCGCCAAGGAAGCCGATTTCTTCAGCATCGGGACCAATGATTTGATTCAGTATGTGATGGCAGCGGACAGAATGAACGAGCAGGTCGCCTACTTGTACGATCCGTACCATCCCGCCATTTTACGGCTGGTGAATCAGGTAATCAAGGCGGCCCATCAGGAAGGCAAATGGGTCGGCATGTGCGGAGAAATGGCCGGGGAGGAATTGGCGATCCCGATTCTGCTCGGGTTGGGACTGGATGAATTCAGCATGAGTGCCACTTCCGTTCTCCGGGCCCGCCATTTGCTGAGAAAGCTGGATTACAAGTCGCTACAGGAAACAGCACAACACGTCCTCACCCTGGAGAGCGGCGAAGAGATCAGAGCCTTTATCAAAGAGGAAATTTTGAATAAGCTGTAATGGCCGGTATAGTTGGCAAAATGATAAGGCTCCGCCATGCTGTGTGGCGGAGCCTTCATTCATCTAAACGTCATACCAAACTACTCTACTACCGCCTCCAACGCCACTTCCACCTTCACAGTCCGCGTAACCGACTCATCTTCCTTAGAAGTAATCGTCACGTAAAGCGTAACGGTCTCTTCCCCTTCGGCAGGCAGCTCCTTCAAAATCCCCTCATCGTCGATAAACGCCTCATCAGAGCTCTTTGTCACCTGATAAGTCACTTCATCGCTCTCTTCCGGCAGGGCAAGCACTGGTTGATCCAGCTCTGTGGTGTTCGCAATCTCAAACTCGAATTGCTCCTCGGCTTCTTCAACTACCTTGGACAAGACGGCGTTTTTATCAGATGCCTTAATCATGAAGGATTTCCAAGCCTCGTATTCTTTTACAATCTGCTCACCCTTCGGCTTGTTTTGGTCTACACTTCGACCGACGAGTTTCAGCTTGTATTTGCCTGGATCGAGCTTCTTCGCTACTTGGCTACCATCGTAGTAGGTACCATCGAGATTAGAGAAGGTGATAGGACCCGGTGCAATCAGCGCGTAATTATTGAACACGGATGCGAGCGTACCGACGTATTTATCGTCCATGTCCCATGCCTCAACAGAGATCTGGTTCACGTCTTTGGCTTGCAGCTCGGCTTCGAGTGTGAACGAATCCTCATTGCCATCGCCATCAGGCGTGATTGTCGTATCGGACAGCTTCAGGTTGTCGAAACCGAAGTTGGTATCCTCACGCTTGTCTCCCACGTGTACAGCAAACGGCAGGCGCAGGTCAGGGTTGCCTTTCGCTTTCAGCAGGACTTCCCCTTCATACACGCCGTCTTTTGCATCGGAGTCAACGGATAGGTTGAGTTCAAATGTGGTCGCATCGCCTTTTTTAGCGGAGATGGAATCCTCGGAGATTTCCACATCGATGTCATCAACATCTGGCGATTTGGAGCCTGGCTTGTACGGATCTGTCGTGACGGACGGATGCATGATCACTTCTGCTTCGTAAGAAACTTCTTTCTTGGAGAGATTTTTCAGCTGGAGTGTTTTCGTGACGGTATTGCTGCCAGCCTTCAGTAAGCCAAAGGAAACGTTATCCGCATAGTACGGAATGGTCTTCGGCTCAAAATCTTCGCCCAAAATGGTGAGCTGCTCGACTGTAGTCAGAACAGCAGGTGTTTTCGATGCGGCGTGGCCGTTCACGCGGCCTGCACCTTGGGAGTACACATCGTACAGTGTGCCGTCGGGGCTATACAGCGGTTTTGAGGTGTTCGCGAGCGCTGCCTTGATATCGGCAGGTGTCCAGTCAGGATGTGCCTGTTTCAACAGCAGGGCAAGACCGGAAACGTGCGGAGCCGCCATGCTTGTACCATTTAGACGGGCGTATGCCTTGTCGTACTTGGCGTCAGGGATCAGCTTGCTCCAAGATGGATAGCTGGACAGAACGGCTACACCTGGCGCAGCCAGATTCGGCTTGATGCTGTAATCGTCGCCCATGATTGGACCGCGTGAGCTAAATCCGGCGATGCGGTCGCCCGGATCATTTGTGCTTGGGTAGTTTCCTGAGAACGTAAACGTCAGTGTTTTTGCCTTTTCAGGGTCAGCCAGCAGCTCTTTTGCCAGTGTCCGGCCTTCGAGACCCTTCATGTCAAAGGTTGGAATCGCTTCGATCTGGTCACCCAGGATCGTGTTGACATAGCCCTCGCGATCACGGATATCCAGGTCGGCTTGGCCATCTCCGTCCGCGTCGTTACCGTTAAAGACCACGATAGCGACAGCACCAGCTTTTCGGGCGTTATCGATTTTTTCCGTGAAGCCGAGAGTACCACGAGAAACGAGAGCGACTTTGCCTTTTACATTTGCCTTTTCAAAATCGCTGCGAGAGCCAAGGTTGGCATAGACGACTGGCAGCGGTTTGGTTCCGATGATGGAGGCGAAGTTATCCTTTCTGACCTGCCATGCCATCACAGGGAATTCGTAATTGGCTCCGAAAGACGAGGTTGCTGAGCCGTCATATTGTACGGTAGGGGAGTCTACCGCTGCAACTGTGATCGGCAGCCTCGCTCCAGAAGGTGATCCCGCCGTGTAGTAATGTCTGCCGCGTTCATCGTCGGCTGAATTCCCACCTGATACGACCGTGATCACACCAGACAGTACCGCGTTATTCACAGCGATAGCATCTGGGGAGTCAGAGTTCTTCTCCATAGCGGCGCCAAGCGACAGGTTAATGACGTCCATGCCGTCTTTCACCGCTTTTTCGATACCGTCGATGACCTGAGCGGAGCTACCGCCACCTCGGCCCAATACGCGGTAGACGTAGAGGTCTGCACCGTAGGCAACCCCTTTTACCTGTACATCTGAGGTCCTGTTTTTGGCGCGTCCTACGATGGTGCCGGAGACGTGAGTTCCATGGCTGGAGCCTTCATATCCTTTTCCATCGCGGTCATCTTCCACAGGGATTGGTGCTTCTTCATAAGGGTCTTTGTCATTGTCAAAGGAGTCATATCCGCCTTTATAAGCATCCTTGAGATCAGGGTGCTTGTAATCGACACCCGTATCGATGACGCCGACCTTCAATCCTTTCCCTGTCAGACCTTCCTTCCACATATCGAGAACACCGATTTGTTGGAGAGGGGCCTGATCCCATTTGGTGGACGATGTTTTCTCGCTGACAGCATCAATCTCGGGGAGCTCATAATACGTATTTTGATAAATGCGTTTCACCTGTGGCAGTTCAGCCAGTTCTTCCAACTCGTCGGCTGACACCGTTACTTCCATCCCGTTGAATACATGCTCAAACTTGCGCTTTACCTTCAGTTTGACCTTGTTGTCTTTTGCTTCATCGAGGAAAGATTCTTGCTCCTCCTCTACTTTTGCTCGCAACGATCTAACGGAAGATTCTGAACCTTCTTCGTGTTTAGCTACGATCGAAGGCTCGCTGTTCAGCTCAATAATGACACTCACATTTTTGCTGGAACTGGTGTTCAACAGAGGGGAGATTTTTGAGATTTCGGAGCCAAGCTCTACTTCTGCGTTGGTATATTCGTTTACTTTTTCCCAATCCTGTTCGCTAAACTCCGCCGCTGCCAGTGCATTGTAGGGTAGGCCACTCAGCATGAGTGATGCTGCAAGCGTAAGAGAAGCGAGAGTACGCATCTTCTTCATCAGTCCACTCTCCTTAAAAATTATGTATAAGACGATTTGCTAAAGTATTTCTCTTCTCGTAAAATTACTCCTTTTATTGGGAAAAAACTTTTTATCGAGCAGATTCGTCAAAAATAGACATAATTGACTGTATTTTCAATCGAATAAAGGGGGATGAGGTAATAATTTGTTGTTTTTTGCCAATTAATTTTTTATATTTTTCATAAGACATAGTCTAGGAGAGGGTAATCGATGATCACGTTGAAAGATATTGGGAGGTTCGAAGAGCTGCCAGAAATCGCGATGCATATTTATCAAGGAAATGTTCCGGCTTTGCAAGATGCTATTGCGGCCGGCTGGGATATAGAAGAGGGCATCGTGCTTAGCAAATATACGACGATAAGCCCGTTGGATCTGGCGATTTTATCAGAGAAGCTAGAAGTTGTTAAGCTGCTGGTAGAGCATGGCGTTAATCTGAATGTCAAAAATAATCCAGCTTTTTTGATGGCAGTACGTTATTGCAAGGAAGAGCTCGTTCGTTATGTTGTTGCGCAAGGCGCCAAGCTGGACATGCTCAATCAGGTGCGCTCAGGTGCTTATTCGGAGGCTTACTATGGCAACAAAGAGAACATCCCGCTCATTCAAGAGCTGGGACTGGATATAAGACTGCATGGCGGCGATGTATTGCGTAAAGCCGTGTCGGATCATGACCTTGCGACCGCCGACTATTTGCTCGACCATGGGGTAGACATCAATTATAACAAACCGAATATGGTGTATCCGTATCAAGCGACCCCATTAACAGTTGCCACGCGCTTGGGGAATGCCGCCATGGTAAAGTATTTGGTTGAACGCGGTGCGGACGTTATGGTAGCGGAAAGGGGTGGCGAGCGCCCTTATACCATCGCGGTCAGCAATAAAGATACTGAGTTGGCTGCGTATTTGAAATCGCTGGAACCTGCCGAGCTGCATGATGTGGAGAACAGGAAGTACGAGCTGCAAAAATATAAACTGACTGAAGAACTGATTGGCTTCCTTACCGGAGAAGAGCTGCGTCTTGAGCTGGTTGAAAATGAATATGACATCAGGTACATCGACTTTTTCACATTGACCGATACGATTGAGATGAAGGTCGGTCGGCAAAAGCTGCTGCGTTTGTCTGCCGAAATCGACAACTACTCCCATCTGCACCTTGTGTGGAATCCGAAGAAAAAAGGGTGCATAGGCTGCTATGATGAGGAGCATCAGGAGTATGCGGATTTGTGCAGCTTTACGGAATTTCTCACGCAGCCGGAAGTGTATCTGATCAAGTTTATGGAAGGCGAATTAGACTCGATGTAAAGGGAAAGATCACACGGGCCCTCGATGATTCGGGGGCTTGACAGTAAAAATTATCCAATGGTAAGATCGTGAGCAAGAAACGAAAGGAGGAGGATTCAAACATGTTCGCATACGTACCCAAGCATGAAACAAAACAATGTAGCGATAGAATCCAATTCCATAGGTATGCCTTTTACGCAATTGCGCTGTTTAAGGGTGAGCCAACTCCGTCTCCCATAGACTGCGGATAACGCCCCTACGATAACCCAATAGTTCCAAGCGTAAAGGCTGCGATTCGATGCTGCATTTTTTCATCTAGGAATGAAGAAATGAGTATGAAGGCGGCTTTTTCTATTGGAAAATAAAGAACATATGTTCCTAAAAAGCAAATGAAGGTGGTTTTACATTGAGCAACACTTCGATTAAATATTTTATCAATCCAGAAGTAAAAGTGGAAAACAATGCGGTAGAGGAGCTTCATCGGCTTTTAGAGGTGAATGAAACCATTGCAACGCTGCAAAAGCATTCACCCGATTATTTTGACGATCCCAATGCCGGGGTTTTGGAGGTAGCCATTACGCCCGATTTTCACAAAGGGAGCGGCATTCCGGTAGGCACAACGCTGTTTACACGTGGGTTTGTACTGCCGCAAGCGATTGGCAACGATATTAACTGCGGGATGCGTCTGTATGTCACGGATTTGCACGAGGAACAGATTCGCACAAATCTGGATGCCATTGAACGGAACGTGCGCCATGTCTTTTTCGAAGGGGGCCGCAATATTCCCATGACGCGGCATATGCGCGAGAAAATGTTCAAGGAAGGCCTGATCGGCATACTGGACAGCCACAAGGAAGCGAATGGAGAGGGAATTTGGCGCTATTACAACGAGAAGCAGCAGGAGTTCGATCTGAACCATGTTAATAAAATGGGGTCTTTTATCGCGGAATCGACGATTGGACTCGATGATTTTCTCGGTCCTGCCGAGCTTTCTCGGGATGCACAAATCGGCTCGCTTGGCGGTGGGAATCATTTTTTTGAGATTCAGGTGGTCAAAAAAGTGCATCAGGGCTCTATCGCCAGCCAGTGGGGGTTGAAGGAAGGGCAAGTCGTCCTCATGATTCATACCGGCTCCGTTTCTATTGGATATCACAGCGGGGCATGGATCAAAGAGATGCTAAAAAAGATGTACCCGACTTCCTTGAAGCATCCGGATAACGGGATGTATCCACTGCCTCTTTCGGAGCGTTCCCTGCCGCAGTGGAAAATGTTTTGGAGTCTCCTGCACAATGCGGCGAACTTTGCATTTGCCAATCGATTGATGCTGGGGCTGATGATGTACAAATCGATTTCCGATGTGCTGGGCGATTTTGAACACAGGCTGCTGTACGATGCGCCTCATAATTATTTGTGGGAAGAGCAGCTGGGGCAGGTGGGCGGATTTTTGCATCGGAAAGGGTCGTGTACGGCGAAGTCGGCCGAGCAAATGATGGGCACGCCGTTTCAGTATACCGGTGAACCTGTGTTTATTCCCGGTTCCATGGGCTCGCACAGCTTTATTTTGGCGGGGCTCGGCAATCGGGATAGCTTGTATAGCGCAAGTCATGGCGCTGGTCGTGCACTCTCTCGCGGCGATGCTGTGAAAGTGGACGATGACAGATTTCGCGAGTTTCTTGCCAACTTCCGCGTGATCAATCCGATTGACCCGAAGCGTGCGGACCTGCGTGGACGGAGCGATATTTTGAAGAAATGGGAAGAAGAGCTGAAAAAAGAGGCGCCTTATGCCTATAAAGATATTACTCCGGTGATTCAATCGCATGTGGATCATGGGATGGCTGAGATTGTAGCCGAAGTGGCGCCGATTGCTACGGTGAAAGGGTAAGGAAATAGTAGCAGGGACTCCCCTTTTCACTATGTCCTGTTTCTCACTTCTTAGGCAGTGCAGTAATTTACACTCATGACTGATGAAGCAAGTGCTGCTTGTTTCATGTAAGATCCTATCATGTGTATATTGAGAAATAGCGTTTGCTTTTTTATTGAAGTGTAATTGAATGAACTGTGGAAATTGTACAAAGAGAGTAAGTTTGTTTTATTATGGTTTTTATTTCCATTTATTTGAAACTTTTTCCGTTTTATTGCGTCATAACAAATAAGTAAATACCTAATTGGTTACAAAAACTTACATGGTTACAACATGTCTTTATCAGGAGGGAAAATGATGAAAAAACTTTTGATATTCTGTGCTAATGGGGTCATAGCTATATGGTTCTTTTTACTTTGGTGCAAAATGATGCTTCTTTCCAGTGATATGCCTATAAACATTACTTATGATGAGATGAAAAGTGTAGTTCTTACCATTCTCGTCTCTACAACCATTACTATCTTTTACGTTAAAATAATTCCTGGCAACAAGTTATATTATTTGCTTTTCTTTCCTACACTTCTTTGGGGCTTTTCTATGACTCAATCATTAATCTACAACTATCACGTATACGATACCATTATTGCGATTACCGGATTTATTTGTATTGCATTAATTTTTTTGGTTTTATTTTTTGATGCTAAACGTACATCAATATCATCTAAAATACTTTCCTAATACGAAGAACGTTCACTTCCCAATAGAAGTGAACGTTCTTCTGATTTGTTTACATTCCCGGAAATGGGATTGTCACCATGGAACCCAGGGTATCAAAAAGTTTAGCTAAGTAATCCCAAAGTATACGGTTGCCGTCTTCGCTTCCTTCATTATCCTCCCCACAATCAATTACTTTTGTTCGACGAACAATGTCATCAAGTTCTCGAGTGACCCACTTAGGAGGATCGAACTCTGCCTTAACAAATTTGGCAACTTCACCTGGATATACGTGACCTAAAATTTCAATTGCGAGAGATTTCGTAGAAATATCAAGATTTACACCATACACATCGTAGTAAATATCTTTAATTTCTCTTGCGATTTTTTTCCCTGTCATAACCTCATTATCTAGTACAGTTCGAAGATAAGAGTCATTGTCAATATGAACGCTTCCTGGCTTCATTGTGAAGGTAATGTTTGTTCCTGGTACATAGTGAGTTTTTCGTGCCATTATACATTCTCCTTTTAGTTTAATAGATAAGCAACAGTGTTTGACCGGTCATTGTCGCTTTCATCTATCTAGGAAAAAAACAGCGGTAAAACGGAACAGTTTACAAAAAAATATTTAAAGATTTTCATCCCCTGAGTTTCTCAATAAACTGCATCGTAATCTCTTGGATCCCCTCTTCCTTTGAAAGTTTAAGAAAGCTTGCTAAGTTGTTAATTTCAGGTTCCATTTCTTCCAAGACCTTGAGTAACGCTTCGTTATCTCCACTTTTTGCTTGCTCGACCATTAAACTAAATGCGTGGTTAGATATTTGTGCAGCTTCTTTAGGCTCCGACTTTTGCATTGATTCACGCCTCTTTCTCCCATGTTTAATTCTTTTCCGACTTCTTTTGCTGTGAGACCGTCCAAGATAACCTTTCGGATGACATGCCTTTCCTTTGCACTAGGCAATTGTCCTAACAACTCTTCAATATAAAGATTGTCGCTGTGTTCGACCTTCCATTGTTGCTTGCCAAAATCGTCTAGGATTGGACATTCATTACGTAACCTCTTTCTTTCTCTATAGTTCAGGTTCCAAGCAATACGTCGTAAAATTTTTCTACATTCCTCTTTTGTCAAATGCTCACCGACCTTCCAATAGACTTAATGTTAAAAAAACAAGATCATACGTTCTGTTTTATTAACAAAAAAAATAAACGCACCAGATTCAAACTGGCACGTCTCAATTACTGAAATGATGACTCTTGCTGCACACTAAATTGTGAGAGGTTCTGTTATTACTTTTAATACTGAGAAATTTCGTATTTCATAGGTTTTCCTCCTTCTATAGATGTGTGTTTAACCAGCGAGAGACTCATGGAAATTACTGTAGTTAGCATGTTTTACTTCGAAGGACTGCAATACCCTTGCTGGCTGCTGGCGTACCCACTTCTGCTGTTGCCCGAGTGGATTAGTTCATGTTGTTGTTGTCTATTACTATTTTACCAAATCGTTGAATTTTACTAATTTAAATTCCTTTAATGTAAAGTTTTGTAATCAAATGTAATCAGGAGGTGATCTATAAACTAGAAAAAGGTCGCGGAATTTTTGGGGAAAATAAAAAAGAGACCGTTCAAAATGATACGGTCTCTCCTTGTACTTCACTCACGAAGGCATGCGTATTCTCTTCTGTGTCTTTGAAGAAGGTCATCCATGTTTCTGTTTGCCCCATCTTGGCTACGAGATGTGGCTCGTCGATAAACATAACGTCCCTTTTTTTAAAATCTTCAAAAGCGGTTTGAATGTCATCCACTTGAAAGTAAAGGACGGAGCTGGCGTGTGCAAATTGTTCTTTTTCCGGTAGGCTCAGCATGAGACGAAGTCCGTTACATTCAAAGAACGCCATATTGCCTGTCTGAAACAAAAGTGGGAGCCCGAGCTGCTCTTTGTAAAAATGGACGGCTTTTTCCAGGTTTTTGACAGGGATGCCGATTTGCCCTACTTTTTGAATCAGGTTCGTTTTCATGATAAATCCCCCTTTTGTTGGCGTTTCCTCATCAGCATAAACGAATCCATTGATTAATTCTTATCCAGAATCACTTTTTTTCTGAATGGCATAGGAGAAATGCCGACATGCTGCTTAAACATTTTGCTAAAGGAAACGGGGTTACTGAATCCAAGCTCAAAGGCGATGTCTGTCATACTGAAGTCCAGCTTGGCTAACAGCTGCTTGGCTCGTTGTATCCGGTATTCCGAAATATGCTGGTGGGGCGTTTTGCCGTACACTTGGGCGTATGCTCGCAACAAATGGTTGGGGGATAGACAAGCAATCTGTGCGATCTCATCGAGCCTGATTGGTTGATCATAAAAAGCTCGTATATAATCATGGGCAGTACTGATTCTTCGATACAATTCTTCGCGCGTCGATTGCCGAAGCGCGTGCAAAGCGTCCATTTCTTTTCTTACATCGAGATGTCCGAGCAATATGGTCCGCATAATCTGGTGAAATTGTTCTTCATGACCGATGGAGTCCCGATCAAGGAGGGTGAGACTCTCTTTCAAAGTCGCTAACTGGGAATTGAGTGTATGGCTTGTAGAATAGGTTTTTTCAAAGAAACCAAGAGAAGCTGTGGCTTTATAAGGATCGCTAAGTAGTCTATCCGTTGATTCCTTGAGCGTTTGAAAAATTTCCTCGGCAAAACCATGCTTGAAGAAAATACAAAACGATTCGACTTCCTCGGAATCATCAATCGAAATGGTGTAATCCCCTTCGTTCAGCAACAGATAACGATTTTCTTCCACAGCAAAAAAGCCTCTACTCGTCTTGTAATGTGCCCTTCCTTTACGGAATGTCTTGATGGAGAGTTGGCCCTCCCCTTCCCAGTAAAATTGCTTGCTTTTTGCATGCAGAACATAGTTGGTTGAGGTTTTACCGGTCATTTCAAAATATCCTGCAACGTCTTATCGATATGGGCAAAACGAAACTGGTACCCTTCACGCTCAAGCCTTTCAGGAATGACCCAGCGGCTTTTTAACACCAGCTCTGTTTCCGTTCCGATCATCATGGCCCCCATTTCCAGCATCCATTTGGGTGAAGGCAGGCCGAAGCTTCGATTCATCACGTTGCGAAAATGTTGCATGAATTCACGGTTTGTGACGGGATGTGGAGAAGAACAATTGAATACGCCGCTTAAGTCAGTTCGCTCCTTTAAAAAGAGAATGATCTGGAAGATATCTTCGACATGAATCCAACTAAAACGCTGATTGCCAGACCCTTGTACACCCCCGAGTCCAAAGCGAACGAGATTTTTATATGGATCGATAACCCCGCCGTTTTCACCCAGCACGATGGCCATGCGTAAGGCTACTTGTCTCGTATGCGGCAAATCAAAGGAAAAGAAGGCAGATTCCCACTCTTTGGCGACATCAACGGAAAAGCCTGTTCCAATCTCCCCGCCTGCTTCTGTCATGGGACGATCCTCCGCATGCCTATAGATGGTGGCTGTGCTGGAGTTGAGCCAGAGCGAAGGTGGGTTTTTGCAAGCCAAAACAGCATTGCCGAGTATGTGAGTGGTCTCTGTCCGAGATTTCAAGATTTCTTCTTTGTTCTTATCATGGTAACGACAGTTGACGGATTTGCCCGCCAGGTTGATGAGCAGCTCGGAATCTTCCAAAGCTTCCACGATTTTTGCGTGATTGTCCCACGTTATATGAGGGGAATTTCTTGCGATGATCCTTACTTCGTAGCCAAGTTGATTGAATTTGTCTGCCAGATACTTGCCGATAAAGCCAGTGCCGCCGGACAGGATGACTTTCTTTTTCATAAGATCAACTCGCTTCCTTCGGTGTGCGTATTTCTTACAATAATTGTAACATAATGCGGAGTGGCGGCAGCATGTATTCGTCATTCTAGCGATTTTTTTGATAGACCATACAATACACAGGGACATCATCGATTTTGGTTTGTTCTCGTAACGTAAATCCCAGTTTGCGATACAAACCGACATTCTCTTCCTTTTCCGTATCGAGCGCGATTCCTTGTGATTCGTGGTCATCCTCTGTGGTTTGAAACAGGTGTTGCATCAGGGTTTTGCCGATTCCCTTACCTTGAGCCTCCGGTATTACGCCAATCATAATGAGGTAGTGATGCTTCCATGGAGGAGCGGCAGAACGTGTGATGCGCATATAGGAATTAAGGAGTATGAGCGTTTTTCCAGACAGTTGAAAAACTAACGGAATCAACCTACCGATTAACAGGAGCCCCCCTTTTATATTCGAATGCTTGCTTGTTTGTGGCTTCTCGACGACGTAAGTGCCGAGTAAGCTGTCTTCGTCAAAAATGCCCCATACTTCCTCGTGAAACAGAAAGCTTTTATCAAACAGAAAAGACAGAAAAGCTGTTACGCTTTTTCTTGCTGTATGATCCAGCTCTGAATCCCCAAATACGTGCAGAAAGAAAGGATCACGCGAAAATGCCCTGCTCATGAGTGATACGAATGCGGGTTTATCCGACCTTGTGAGTTTGGATATGCGGTAGGAAGTCTTCATTTTTCTGTACCTGTGTCGTCGATTACTTTCCCATAATGATTGACAGCAAAGCTAAACAACACTTTTACCATAAAGAATAAGCAGGTGATCAACAGAAACGGATGCATGTCCGGGAGCAATGGTATCCAGCCAAGTCCAACAGAAAGAAGAATGCCTGCGACAAACAGCTGCGAACGATGCCCAAAAAGAGCATTCACAACAAAAGCTCCTACAATCGTATAAGCCCATACCCCTATGGAATACGCGAGGTTTTGCTGTAAGAGAAATGCGACGAGGATGATATGAACGTGAATGGCGATGAATACGATTCGATTTTTTTTACGTGCTGCATAAAAATTGCTGGTTGAGATCGTAAAATTCGCTAGGCAGCCAGAAAATATATCGAATACAAGCAATAATGCCAGCGAGCTGCGCCAAATGGGCAAGCTGTCCGTGAGTTCAGGGAATCGCAAATAGAGAGCAGTGGTCAGCACTCCGCCGAATAGCAGGATGGCTGCGATCGAGCCAATGCTCTGCTTTTCACCGAAGACGTCATGCAAAAAAGCGGGAATCCGTATTTGTTTCATGATAAATTCACTCCTACCCCTAATAAATATGTAGTAAATGTATCGTTTTACTACAAAACAATTATAACTATCGAAGTCAGTCCATTTCAATAATTTTGTAGTCGATTCATTGAATTACTCTAAAACCTGAGCTACACTACAGTAAGAGGTGGAGAAGATGAACGGATTCGAACGACGAAAACAGAACAAAATCGATCAGATATACAGCGCCGCCTTTCCGTTGTTCTCCAAGCATGGCTTTCAAAAAGTCAGCGTGAATGAAATTGCGCAGAACGCGAAGGTTTCCCCGGCGACCATTTATAACTACTTTGGGACAAAAGAACAGCTCTACGCGGACATGCTAATGAACTGGATGGACAAGCAGTTGGAGCAGTATGAGAGGATTCTCGATTCGGGGAGTTCTTTTCCTGAGAAGACAAAGGACATCATGCTGTTGGAAGCCAAGAATTTGCATACACTCACGGATGAGCTTCAGAACGCCCCCTTTTCTGAACTAAGTGGTTTGCTGCAACGAATCGAAAGCGAATACGAGCAAAAAATCAGGCATTTTTTTACGAAGTTTGTCGCGCTTGGGAAGCGGGAAGGTTATATTCAGCGTGATCTGACAGAAGAAATGATGATGATGTACCTCACGATGTACAAAAATGAGCTGGGCAGGCATTGGGAAGCATCGAATCGTGAGCGAGTCACGCTGAGTATGGAGCAATGGGTGGATATGTTTTTCTTTGGGTTGGTTGGACAGAAGCAGAAGTAGGACGATAGTAAAAAAAGCTCTTCACCCAAAAAATGGGGAGAGCTTTTTCTTTCATCAAAGATCGGAAAAGTCTGTATGCCAATCCGTTTTTCAATCGAGCTGTGCTTGGAAATAAAGTAGCGGGTAGTTGGACGGAAGGTTACTTAGCTGCCAGACCTTCTTTAAACGCTCTTTGGAAGCTTTCGATCAGCAGGCCGTAGTTTGGCATTACTTCCGCATAGATTTCTGCGAACTCTTGGGCATCTGGGCGGTTCCAAGTTTTTTGCAATTCAGACATGACAGCGAGTGTATCAATAGGAACTGCTCCTGCTTGCACGACGCGAGCCAGTGTAATATCTGTCGCCATCTTGCTCCAGTTACCCGATGCGTCAATAACTGTGAAGACTTTGTAGCCTTCTGCCAGTGCAGATAAGGTAGGGAATGCCATGCAAACGCTGGTGAGTGTACCTGCAATAATCAGGGTCTTCTTGCCAGTAGCTTCAACTGCTTTTACAAAGTTAGGGTTATCCCAAGCATTGATCTCACCGTTACGCGGTACGTACACGTTATTTGGCAGGATTTCGGCGATTTCTGGAATCAATGGGCCATTCGGGCCAGTTGGTACTGAGTCCGTTGTGAGTGTCGGGATATTCAGCAGCTTTGCCACTTTTGCAAGAGCAATCACGTTTCGGCGGAGTGTTGGCACATCCATATCCCCTACTGTTTGGAACAGACCGCTTTGGTGGTCGATCAACAACAGAGCTGCATCGTTTACATCAATTACATTGTGGTTTTTCGTTGTCATGGATAATTCCTCCTCGATTTGTGGGTTTTTGATTCAGATGGTGTCATGTATAGGCCGTCAGGTGTCTGCTACATGACAATCACCTCCTCACGCTTTTGGTAGATTCCTTTGTATGGAGTTTCTTTAATTTGAGATAAATTCGATTCGATTAAAAATCGTACTCCGCATCTTTTTGCTCCCGAATCCTTGCATAGGCATCGACGAGCAGTACCGTATCCTCGACGAGACGCTCCAGGCGGAAGTGAATATCGTCATTGATGATTTCTTTGCGGTTGAAGTCCTTCTCTTCGATAAAGACATAAGTGGGTACGATATGTGCCTTCATATAAGACAGAATCGGCTTCAACTGTTGTTCTGCCATGAGATAGTGCTTGGATGTTCCTGCCGTGACCAATACGCTGACCACTTTATCCCGGAATGCGTTGACGGGCAGCAGGTCAAAAATATTCTTCAATGTGGCTGGGATGGATGCTTGGAATGTGGGTGTTCCAATGATAAGCGCATCGGCTCCCATGATGGTTTCGGTCACGAACTTGGTGTCCCCTTCGTAATCTGTGTAATTCCGACCGTCGCTGAAGACGATATTGTATTCGGCCAGGTCAAGCAGCGCAAATTCTGCATCCGGATATTTTTCCCGTGCTTTTTTGAGTGTCAAATCCATCGCTGTTCTTGTTTTCGAGCCTACGTTAGAGCCTGCGATTCCGACGATTTTCATAGGTGCCCCACTCCTTTTTTGGTTAGGCTTTGGTGGTATGCTTTTTCACTTCTGGCAAGATTTTCGTTGCGATCAGTTCAATGTTTTTCGCAATTTTATCAAAAGGCACGCCGCCAAAGTCGATTTGCGCCATGAAGCGTTGTTGTCCGTACATTTCGTACTGGTACAGCATTTTTTCAATGATGACGTCAGGGCTGCCTATCATTAACGCATCCCGATAATCGACAGACTGCGCAAACTGTTGCTTCGGATAGCCACCGCCACGCAATGCGATAAACCCGCCATTTAGATGCGGATAGAACTCGCGAAGCGCATCCGAAGTTTTGTCGGCTGTATAAAACAAACTTGTTGTCGCTACTGGCAAGGTCGCTAGGTCAAAGCCATTTTGCTTCGCAGCCTCTCGGTAAGCATCGACGGAACCTTTGAAGTTGATGGCAGGACCTCCGAGTGTGGTCAGCATCATAGGCACGCCAGCTTGACCGGCTTTAATCGCGCTTGCAGGTGGTCCCCCTACTGCACGCCAGATGGGAAGACGTCCTTGTAATGGCTGCGGCAGGATCGTAGCGTTTTGTAGCGGTGCACGGAACTGCCCTTCCCACGTAACGCGATCCTCGTTATTTAGCTTGAGAAGAAGGTCCATTTTCTCTTCAAACAATTCCTCATAGTCGCGCACATCGTAGCCGAGGAGGCTATACGCTCCTACTCGGGAACCGCGTCCGGCAACAATTTCTGCACGACCATTGGAGATCAGATCCAAGGTAGCGAAGTCTTCGTAAACGCGGACCGGATCAGATGTGCTCAATACAGTGGCGGAGCTGGCGATTTTAATGTTTTTCGTAGCTTGTGCGATCGCGCCTAGAATGACGGTATGTGCTTGCGTTGTAAAATACGTCTGGTGGCTTTCTCCGACAGCGAACACATCAAGTCCTGCCTCATCTGCCAGCTTGCTTGCTTCGATTAATTCCTTGATGCGCTGTTCAGAAGAAATCTTGGAGCCTGTATGTGGGTTTGGGACATGGTCTCCAATCGAGTACAAACCGAATTCCAGCCCCTTCTTGGTGTCGATACGATATTGTTCCATGTTGATTCACTCCTTTTAGTCAATAGGTGTCAATTTCGCTTCAATTTCTGCACGGCGTTCTTCGAGGAATGGAGGTAAGTCCAAAGCCTTTCCGAGCTCCTCGACGGTTGAATCTGCTGTGAAGCCAGGACCGTCTGTCGCAATTTCGAACAAAATGCCGTTTGACTCACGGAAATACAAGCTTTTGAAGTAGAATCGATCCACAATCCCTGTTGAGCGGAAACCGCGTTTTCGAACGGCGTCATCCCAGTATTGCAGTTCCTCATCGTTGCTCACACGAATTGCCAAGTGATGAACGCTTCCACGACCCGGTTTTTCGGGGGTTCCCTCTTCCTGCTTGATGACAATTTCTCCGAAGGATTTGCCAGGGACGGATTGATAAATAGCTTCTTGCTCCGAGCGTGATACTTCGGTGTAGCCGAATGTGTCTGTTAACAGACTGGCTAATTTGTCCAAGGAGCGGACGGTAATCTCAACCGTGCCAATTCCCAAAATGCGATGCCTTTCTTCGACCACGGATTCGTCCCATGGGGCCCAATTTGATGGAACTCCTTCGCCGTTGTTATTGATTAGGATCATTCGCAAGCCTTCCGGGTCTTCAAAATGTAAGGCATCGCGGCCAGCGTACTTGGTAATGTCGCCATGGTGAACATTCAGTTGCTCAAAGCGTTTTTTCCAAAAGGTCAAGCTCTCCCGTGACGGAACGAGCAGTCCGATTCGACTGATGGCGTTTGTGCCGCGTACCGTTTTTCCTACCATCGGCATTTCAAAAAACGACAACTCTGTTCCAGCACTGCCTGTCAAATCTCCGTAAAACAGGTGATACATCGACGGATCGTCTTGGTTGACGGTTTTTTTCACTCTGCGCAGTCCCAATACGTTTTGATAAAAGTGATTATTCGATGGAGCGTGTTTAGTTAACATAGATACATGGTGATGGCCTGGAATGGTGTACATGGTAGTCCCTCCTTATTTAACTTGACTAATCAAGTGATGGTGTAAAAAAATTACTCAGGCGGTAATTCTTTTTTTTGGCTATTCTTATGGACGCGTGTCATTAGGGTGTAGAGTGTTTTTTGTTCTTCTTCACTCAGTACCTCATCGAAGAATGACGACTGAAACGCTAGTTGTTCAGGAAAGGCTTGTTCGAGTACGGCTTCCCCTTTTTCGGTAAGGCTGATCGTTTTCGTTTTCCAATCCTGCTTGCGTACAATGTAGCCCTCTTTTTCAAGTCTTACGAGCATCCGAGAAATACCACCTTGTGTAACGGTTACCTTCTCAGCTAACTCCGACTGGGTGAGAGGCTGGTAGACGCTAATTTGCATCAGGACATCGAATTGCGCTGTTGTTAAATCAAAGCGTTTGAGAAACTCATTTGACAGCTGGTTGCTTTGGGTGGTAAACCGCATCAAGCGTAACCAGATTAATGAGCCTATGGTGTTATTACGCATGTTAGTTTGCCTCCCTTCGCTGAGCTCATTATCACTTTACTACTCAATTGATAAAAAGGCAATATCTTAAACGATAGTCTAGAGGATCAAGCATTACATCAGTCGTATTAAAATATGGCAAACTCTTTATGAAATAGGGGATCATTTATGGAGAAAAAATCAGGAATTGGACTTCGGGAAGCAAATTGCACTAAACAACTTAAGAGAAATCCTATTTCACTATCATAATGAAAAAAATGCAGATTATGAGATTATCATTGATTGTAAAGAGTTTGATCCGAGAATCGAATTAGATTCTGAAATAATCGGATCATATGTAAAAAGAGAAGATATGGAAAAATTGAATATGAAATTGCATGGACTACCAGGAAATTTCCGTTGGTGCACATACACGCACTGGCATACCACTACAAAAATCAATGAAGTAAAATATGAAGCGTTTGGAAAGGAAACATTAGAGGGTGAACGGTTGCTAATATTAGAGGATTATACGGGAGAGTTGAATGAGCTCCGATTAAAAATATGCAATCTCCCGCATCATTTACAGTGGGTAACATTGAGGAAAAATAAAGATGGAACATATCCAGATATGCAAGAAAATCTTAGATCATGGTTAAACGAGATAGTACAGCATTAAATTGTTTGAAAGATTGCGCCGCTCCATTTGTCAGGAGCGGCGTTATCTTTATCTACCATTGTCATACCGTCTTTTTCAACGTTTCAATCAATGTCTTCAGATGGGGCAAATTCCGGTTTTTCACCTGGTACGCCAGGTACAGGTCGTTATGAACGGTACAGGACGGGTACATAATCTTTACCTTGTTTCTGGACAATTGGTCACCGAGCATGAATGTGGGCAACAGGCTGATGCCAGCGCCATGCTCGATCGCCTTCAGTACACTGTGCAAATCCGGTACGACGTGTGTCGGATGCGTTTGTGGACGCTTCTGGAAATGCTCGCGCCAAAAACGACGGATGATCGGCAAATCCAAATCATAGCTGATCCACGGCTGTGAGCATAGCCACGATTCAAAAGACTCCTTTTCGTCAAACATTGGTTCACTGTAATCGGGAGGTGCCACCAAAGCAAATTCCTCTTGCATGTAGGGAATATATTCGACGCCTGGCGCGGTTAGCTTCTGCGACATGACGATGAGGTCTACTTTTTCCTCCAGCAGGAATTCGAGTACTTTGGAAGCGACACCGAGATAGGCGATGACGCGCATTTGATAGCTTCCGATATGCGGAGCTAATTTCTCACGGAAAAACTCATGCGCTGACCCGATTCGAATCACGGGTAAAGATGTGGCCGCGTTCGTCTTGAGGGTTTGCGTGGTTTCTTCCAATGCCTCGATGAGCGGAACCACCTGTGTATAGAGTGCTTTGCCTCTCTCGGTAGGAATCATTTTTCGGGGAGCTCGTGTAAATAATGGCTCACCCACCTCTGCTTCCAGGGAGGCCAAATGCTGGCTCATGGCTGGTTGGGTCATCATCCTCGTTCTGGCAGCTTCCGATACGGAGCTATGCTTATAGATGCTGATAAAGCTTCGGTACCATTCAAAGTCCACCATGTTGGCTATCCTTTCTTAACTAAGACGTTTCAGGTGCTGTGCTCCCCATATCGTAAACAAAATTCCGATGACCGTCACGAGTGAAGCGATCCAAGGAACGGCAGACAGACCGCCTGCAAAGTTAAAATCGATGACAATGCCTCCGACATAGGCACCAAGTGCATTACCCAGGTTGAAGGCCGCGATGTTCAGTGTCGAGGCGAGCGTAGGTGCTTCCTTGGCCGTGTTGAGCATGTGGAGCTGCAAGCCAGGAACCGTACCAAACGCGGCAATCCCCAAAATGAATACGGTTAACAAGGTGAGAAGCTTATTTTGATCGGTAAAGCTGAACACAGCGAGAATGAGCGCCAGTACGAAAAGTATCCCGAGCAAGGAAGGAAACAGCTTGCGGTCTGCCAATTTTCCTCCGTAAATATTCCCGATCGTAATCCCTACGCCGAACAGAACGAGGATGTACGAAACAGAGCTGGGGGAGAAACCCGTGATATCCACCAGGATTGGCGAAATGTACGTAAACGCGGTAAATACGCCACCAAATCCGAATACAGTCATCAAAAGCGCAATATGAACCGCTGGGCGTTTGAGCACGCCGAGCTCTTGCCGCAGACTGGATGTTGCGTTGGCGACCTTCGGAACGAGCATGACAATTCCGATCAACGCAATGATCCCAATAATCGTGATCGCCCAGAAAGTAGAGCGCCAGCCGTACGCTTGCCCCAGAAACGTTCCAATCGGGACACCTAAAACATTAGCGAGTGTCAGTCCGGTAAACATAATCGCGATGGCACCCGCGCGTTTTTCCTTGGGAACCAGCTCAGCGGCAATGACCGAACCCACACCGAAGAAGGATCCGTGGGTAAGAGCAGCCAGGATGCGAGCCATCATCAAAACCGTATAGTTCGGTGCGAGAGCGGCAAGCGCATTTCCCGCGATAAATAGAATCATAAGAAACAGCAAAAGTGCTTTGCGCGGCATTCTGTGCGTAGCCATCGTGATGATGGGAGCGCCGATAGCGACACCCAATGCATATCCGGTAATAAGGAATCCAGCCATCGGAATGGAGACGTTCAGACTGGTGGCTACCTCAGAGAGTAGCCCCATAATGATGAACTCTGTCATCCCGATCGCAAATGCTCCGAGAGTCAGAGCGTACAAGGCGAGAGTCGATCCTGTGCGAGTGGCCTGATCTCGTTCATAGTGACGGGCCATATTTTCTGTTGCCATGGTAGTGAGTAGCCCTCCTTTAGGATAAAGAAAATGAAAAGATGAATAGGGAGGAGGCTGATATTTTTCGTCTATCAGCCTCCCGTGTATTATTCGCCTAATTTGCTTACTACTGCTTCTGTGACAGCGAGTGTAGATTGAGGATTTTGTCCGGTAATCAGGTTGCCGTCGACTTCTACATGGGTGCTCCAGTTTGGTGCCGCTACAAAAATGGCACCGAGATCACGGATTTTGCTCTCCAAGAGGAAAGGCAGGTAGGACCCCAAGCCTGTGGCTGCTTCTTCTCTGTCTGTGAAAGCATTCACGCGCTTGCCTGCGACTAGCGGCTGACCATCGGACAAGGTCGCACCCACGAGCCCCGCAGGACCGTGGCAAACAGCCGCTACGATTTTTCCTGCTTCATAAAACTCTCGCAGTAATTGCTGGAGTTTTTGGTTATCTGGCAGGTCAAACATCGTACCATGACCACCTGGGAGGAAAATAGCCTCGAAGCCATCTGCTGTTACGTCATCCAGCTTTTTGGTGTTTTCCAGATGCTTGGCGGCGTCCAAGATTTCTTGCGGTGTTTGGTCGTCCACGCTGCCAGGGTCAATCGGACCAGCTCCGCCCAATGGGCTTGCTGCTGTGATTTCATAGCCTTTGTTTTCGAAAGCCAGATAAGCCTCCGCGAACTCGGATAGCCAAATTCCTGTCTTTTTGCCTTCCTGCATATCTGTATGATTGGTGACTACCATCAAGATTTGTTTTGCCATCTATATTGCCTCCTGTACTTTTTGATTGGGGGTACAGTTGCTATTCTAAGGTCGAGTTATCGATAAAACAAATTATGTTTTATTGGTGTATCCATAAATAAATTTATATATAAAAATGATAGAAGGCTTATTGCTTTTGGAGTTCCCAAAGCAAAAGCCTTCTATCATTTTTCCTTTTTAACTCAACGGCTAAATTCCTTTTCGAAAATGGCATTATTAGCGATGACAGGTTCTGGACCGACCGCGTTAATGTTCGTCACCAAAATATTCTTCCCGCCTAAGGTACCACCCGCTAACGTTTCAAACCCATGAATGCCGCCTCCATGACCCCAATAGGTCTTTCCGTTTGGCAGTGTCACCTCATAAAGTCCCAGTCCATATTTCCCAAAAGGTGAATCCACACCTGTTGTCATCTGCTTCATCATCTCGTCATTTAATAGTTTCCCACCCAAAAGCGCGCTAAAAAAGGTGGTCAAATCTTTCCCTGTGGAGATCATTTCCCCCGCAGCATTCGCCCATGAAGGATTATACTCTGTGAAATCATACAGTTTACCTGCCTGATTCATGTTATAGCCTGTGGCATGTTGGCCCGGAATTTTCGGATTACTACCACTAAAGGATGTATCTGTCATCTGAAGCGGGTCGAGGATTCGTTTCTTCATCTGCACATCGTACGTTTCTCCTGTCACCTTTTGAATAACAAGACCAGCTAGCACGGTGTTTGTATTCGAATAGTCCCAGCCTGCTCCTGGTTGAAATACTGGCGGCTTAGCCAGTCCCATACGTACAAGGTCATCAACGGTATATTGAGGGAATGAGGTAGCGTACC
Organism: Brevibacillus fortis; assembly: GCF_046196545.1. Classification (GTDB taxonomy): domain Bacteria; phylum Bacillota; class Bacilli; order Brevibacillales; family Brevibacillaceae; genus Brevibacillus; species Brevibacillus fortis_A. Next base: position 6,444,352 of record NZ_CP176370.1, on the reverse strand, counting down.
GCATGTCTGTACTCGTATAGCTTGCAATCCCGCTCGTTTGGTTCAGTAACTGACGAATCGTGATTTTGTTGCCGTCATACCCATTGCCTTTTACCACACCTGGGAGCCATTTTTCTACCGAGTCATCCAGATTCAGCTTTTTCTCCTGAGCCAACTGTAAGACAAGAGTAGCAACAAACGCCTTTGTGACACTGCCGATACGGAAAGTAAAGTCTGGCTCCATCGGATTTTTATGATCGAGGTTGGCAACACCCGCTGCATAAGACCAGTATTCACCGTCTCTTAACCCAGCAGCAACTATGCCAGGGATCTCCTCGCTTTTTGCTTTCTGATCAATGAAGTTCTTCACTTCTTCCCCATGTTTTTGAGCTGCTTGATCCGGGGTGGATGGTTGCTTGGCTTGTCCCGAGAATTCAGTCATCTGGATGTTCTCCATATGAGGAACAGCACCTTCTAATACGTTGATACTCATCGCGATCACATGCTCGCCGTCTTTTGTTCCACCTGCGAAGTTGGTGAATCCAGGAATGCCGCCTTGATGACCCCATATGGTAGTGCCATTCGGCAATGTTACTTCCTGAATACCGAGTCCGAATTTCCCATGTGGAGTATCAACAGTGGTCACCATTTCTTTCTGCATTTCAGGTGGTAACAGTTTTCCACCCAATAAAGCACTGAAGAACGTAGTTAAATCTTGTGCAGTCGAGATCATACCCCCTGCCGCGTCTGCAAACGAAGGGTTAAGGTCAGTCATATCCATTAATGTACCGGCATTGTTAAAGTAGCCATTCGGGCTCCGTTCAGGCAAGGAAGTAGAGCCCCCGGGCAATCGTGTGTCTTTTAATTGAAGTGGCTCAATAATTCGTTTCTGAATTTGCTCTGCATATGTTTCTCCAGTGACCTTTTGGATAATGAGTTTCATAAGCACAGTATTCGTATTCGAATAGCCGCCCGTGGTCGGTTTTTGCTTCAATGCACGAGATATTAGCTGTTCAACTGTCAGCGTTTGAGTGGAGTTCGAAAGTAAACTTTCCTTGAGTTCACCATCTAAGTAGTCTGCAACTCCACTCGTATGATTTAATAACTGACGAATCGTAATTTTGTTACCGTCATATCCATTGCCTTGCACGACACCTGGCAGCCATTTCTCCACCGAGTCATCGAGGCTTAGTTTCTTTTCCCCAGCTAGTTGCATGGCAACTACACCGACGAACGATTTCGTTATACTCCCGATTCGAAAGGAATAGTCAGCTTCCATCGGTTTCTTACTTTCTATATTCGCTTCGCCGGAAGCATACGACCAGAAATCCGTTCCCTTCTTTACTGCAAAGAGGACGCCTGGAATGTTTTCGCTGGCAGCAGCTTTATCAATCGCTTCTTTTGTTTTGGCATGATCCGTTTTCTGTTGTTGCGTGATTGTCTGGTTCACACCTGCTTCCGCACAACCGTAAGTAGGAAGCACCAGCGCCCCTATTAATAGTGCAGATAACGTAAGGGACGCTCCTTTTTGCATATGGAATGGTTTCATTTCTCATCGCTCCTCAAAAAGTTGAAATGTGTTGTTCGTATCTCCACCTTATTTTCTGGGTTATAAAATCACATAGTGACAAAACCGTTCTATCTATGGATGACATCGTGCAAAACCGTCATATTTGCGGCTTGATATAATGTCATAGGAGCTATATGACACGGCCAATCTGCTTGACGAATCGGGAAATAATGATGCATGATGAGTCAGAAACATTCGGGGATTTCCTTACAATTCAAATGAGCAGGAGTACATGACTCATGTTATCCATGATGAAAAAATGGTTCTGGTACAATTGGGTGGTTTTTGCCTTACGAACGATTTGGCTAGGTATTATCGTCATAGCTGATGCCATGTATCCGGCAATGATAGCTGGTCCGTTCGGAGTCATCATCCTCATTGCCTTTTTGGTTTACGCCATTCCTTTGATCGTTCAATATAGGAAAGAAAACTGGTATTTGGTAATTGAAGTCGTAATGACAGGCTTTTTTTATCTTTATGTGGCCTATGTAGCGCCGCAATTGATTTGGACTTTCGTTTTACGGGCGATGCTTATTGGTGTGGCCAGTAGTCGGAGAACGTATATGTGGACGGGAATCTCTAGTGGGATCATTTTTCCGGCTTTGAACGGGTTGATTGCGAATCGTCCTCCGTACGAGTTCATGTTTAGTTGCAGCTTTGGTTTTGCAATCGGTATGGCGTTTAGCATATTAATTGAGTCTCATAAGCAAGCCCGAATCATTCAAGAACAGAAGCAATTATTGGAGCAGCATATTAAGCAAATCGAAGAGCTTACACTGATAGAGGAACGTAATCGGCTGTCACATGAGTTGCATGACACGATTGGCCATTCGTTAACCTCGCTGGTTGTTGGTGTTGAGTCGCTCCGATCCTCGGTTCCTGATTCACAGATCGAACGAGTCGATAAACTTGTCTCAATAGCACAAGGCAGCCTGGATGATATCAGAAAGCATTTGCATCAGCTCTCTCATGCTCGGTTCAACCAGTCGTTAAGTGAGGCGCTACTGGAACTGACCGAAGAATTTATGAGGTCAACAGGTGTAAGGGTCAACTTCCGTGTGATCGGCAGTGAGACGCTCGTTATGCAAAAAATGAGCTTTTGTTTATATCGTTGCCTGCAAGAATCGCTCACAAATGCGGTTCGTCACGGCCAAGCAAGTGTGATATCTGTTGATCTGTACTTCGAAAGTCAGCAACTCCGTTTACAAATTGAAGATAATGGCAACGGAATAGAATCCATCGAGTTCGGCTTAGGACTAAAGGGATTGAAAGAACGGCTTGAGCAACAGCAAGGTACGCTGTCCGTTCATTCACAATCAGGGCAAGGAACCGTTGTCATTTGTAATGTTCCTTTAGAGGTAGAAGCTGGACATGGAAGTATCCGCCTGCTTATTGTTGACGATCAGGTGATGATTGCCGACAGTTTACAGCAAATATTAAGCCAGCAGGACAACTTTATCGTTGTTGGTACAGCTAGTGATGGGCAAGAAGCATTAGAACAGTGTGAGCGACACCAGCCGGATATCGTGTTAATGGACGTGCACATGCAAGGGATGAACGGATTGGAGGCCTTCCTTCAAATGAAAGAACGCTGGCCGAACATGAAGGTAGTGGTCATGACAACGTTTGAGGATTCGGTACAGGCAGCAACAGCATTGGAGCATGGGGCGGAAGGATATATGCTGAAGTCTACTCGTCCAAAAGAGATGATGGAAGCGATGAAGCTCATCTATAGCGGGGGAACGTGGCTTGATCAGTCGATCGCCACGCGCGTATTCGAAGAGATGAAGCGCCAACGTGAGCAGTTAGAGAAGTACAGCCCGAATGATCCGTATGGATTGACGAAACGGGAAAGGGAGATTTTACAGCTTTTATCGAATGGGCTTCGCTACAAATCGATTGCCACCAAACTATATTTATCGGAGGGAACGGTACGGAATTACTGTTCCACCCTTTACTCGAAGCTCGGTGTCAGCAACCGAGAAGAAGCAATTGAACTGGCGAGAAACGAGAGTATCCTATAGATGAAAAAAAGACGGGAGAAATCCCGTCTTTACTCTTCCGGCGTTCGATCCAGGAATAGCCGCGTTACCTCTGTGTAATCCCCTTTTTTTACTTCTTCTTCCGTCGCCTTTTCTTCTAATGGATCATGACCGTACATACTTGGCGCAATCGTTGGATCGTGCTCAGAGGAACGCTTTTTATTATCCATGATTCACCACTCCTTTAGTAAGTAGGGTGCGATGGATGGCCTATTCTTATCCCCGATCGCAGCATATGACATTGGAAATGCTATTCCAAAAGTACCGATCTTCAAGATCCGGTGCTTTTTTTGATGACAAATTGTCATATGGGGTAGGGAGAAACCGTTGGTAACAGGGCGTTTGAAACTTATAACAAAACGTTACTTGTTGTACAGGCAGTGCCCAGGCCATACTTTGAGCAACGGAACTTTTAGGAGGAAAGAGAAATGACCTTTTACAGAAGTAGCATCATCGCGGCATCGATTTGTGGTCTACTCTTAACAGGAGCCCATTCCACGTATGCAGCTCCATTAACCGAAATGGACAGCGAACAACAAGGGAGGAAGGCAAAGAATCTAAGTCCAAAAGAATGGTTAGAGCTGAAATCTTTTCACTTGAATAGCGCTGAGCCTGGGACTGATCTTGAAGATATTGAACCGCTGCGCGAAATGATCGGTTCTGCTTCAATCGTAGGTTTAGGTGAGGCAAGTCATGGCAGTCGTGAAATTTTTACGATGAAACACCGGTTTGTTGAATTTCTCGTCATGGAAATGGGCTTTACCACCCTTGTATTAGAAGAAAACTGGGGCAACGCATTGCAACTCGATCATTACGTTCTCACAGGAGAAGGGAGTCCGAGTGAATATCTAATACCCCTATTTCAAACACAAGAAATCGTAGACATGCTGGAATGGATGCGTGAGTACAATGCCGATCCCGAGAACGAAGAGAAACTGCGGGTGGTCGGGATGGATGTACAAAATGTCAGCGAAAATGTATACGATGAGATCAGACAGTATATAAAAAAATATAAGCCTGACCTGCTGCCCCGTGTGGATAAAAAAATGAAGGAACTTGCCGAAGCTACGAAGGATCTGGAAGCCTATACAGCTCTGCCAGAGGCCATTCAGGAAAAACACCATGAGCAAGCGAAAGAAATCACGAAAATATTGGAACAAAACAAAAAGCGTCTGAACGGCCAATCCAAGGAGTTCGCAAAGATCAAGCAGCACGCCAAGGTCATTGAGCAATTTACTGGCATGTATTTCAACTTCTCGGAGAATCCATCTGAAGTATTTTTGAGGCATGATATCGCGATGTTTGAGAATGCGAAGTGGGCTCATGAACAGCTGGGAAAAACAATCGTATGGGGGCACAATGGGCACATCGCAAAGTACAATATGTTGCCGGATGTATACCCGAAGCTCGCTGGTCAGCATTTACTGGACCATTATGGTAAGAAATATGTAACGATTGGAACTTCATTCGGGAAAGGCGAATTCAACGCGTATAACCTTGAACATAAAATTGTTCCAGTTACCATTGAATCGAATGATCCAAAAACATTCAATCACACCCTAGATAAAGTCTCAAAGGATCAATACTTTGTTGATTTACGGAATGCTACAGGTCTCACCAAGAAATGGTTAAAGGAAGAACGACCGTTTTTGAACGGATTCGGTTCTGCTCATCCAAGCAAACCAAACATTGTAACAACTTCGCTTGGGCAATCATTTGATATACTCATTCATATAGACACAGTGAGCGCTGGCAAGCTTGTTCGTTAAATAGCAGAAAGAAACCGGCATTTACCCAAGAGCAATGGGCAGAATGCCGGTTTTATTATACAAGAAACCCCATCAAGCGTTTCACATTGTCGGTGTTTTCGCGGGATGTCAGCGACTCCAGCAAGGTGAATGCCACATCAAAAGCGGTCGAAGGGTTGTACGAGGTGATGACATTGTTGTCGATCACGATGGATTGGTCAGGGATGACATTGGCACCCATTGCTGCCAGCTGTTTTTGTCTCAATTGGTTGTTTAGATTATAGGTCGTTGCGTTTCGTCCTTGCAAAATCCCGCTTTTCCCGAGGGGCAGTGCGCCCACACAGATGGAGGCGATCACTTTGCCTTGTTTTTCAAATTCACGTATGAAAGCGAGAACGTCCCCGCGATAAGCATCTTCATAAAACCCCGCCTGCTCAAAACCGCCAGGCAGTGCCAGTGCATCGAAGTCATTTACATCCGCATCGTCGATCACCATTTCGGGGATTACGGTAAAATTCCACGTGCATTTCAGCTCTTTTCGCGTCCCGACGGTCACCAGCTCAGTTGTTCCGTCGCCCTCCTCCTTGTTCCAGCCGATTACATCTGTAAATACGCTAGCCTCCACTGCTTCAAAACCATTCGGTAATAACAAGCACACTTTTTTCATCGAAAATCAGCTCCCGTGTTCGAATCGTTCAAGCCGTACCGGTACTTACCAAGAATCATATGCTATCATTGGTTATTAGTAAAAATGAAAGTTCTGAAGATGATCTTCAGGATTTCTAATAATAAATATGTGGACAAGGGGGAGCGGGCATGGAGATTCGCCAATTTCAAACCTTTAAGGCAGTCGTCGATTTCAACAGCTTTACGAAGGCCGCACAAGCACTGCAATATTCACAGGCGACGATTACGTCCCATATTCAGCAGCTGGAAGAGGGAATGGGTGTCCCTCTGTTTGATCGACTGGGAAAGAAAATTCAGTTGACCGCCTATGGACGCGAGCTGTACACGTATGTTGAGGAGCTGCTGGTTTCGTATGCGAAGATCAAGGATATATCGGCGAATGAGCAATCACTGCAAGGCGAGCTGCGCATCGGGGCCTCGGAGACGATTACGATCTATCGGTTGGGTGACATTTTGTCCAAGTACAGAGCGAGCTACCCGGGCGTAAATATTTCATTTGTAATGGACGACTGCATTCGCTTGCGGGAAAAGCTGCATGAAGGTCTATTGGATATCGTGATCACGCTGGAGCCAAAGCTCGATGATCCGAATCTGGTCGTGGAGCCGTTCTCTACCGAGCGGCTGGTTTTTATCGGGGGGTGCGATCATTCGTTTGAAAAAATAGAGGATGCCGGCGAGGAATGTATGATTTTCAGCGGAGAGCATTGTGCTCTGCGGCGGTTTTTTCAACGTTTCTTGGAAAAAAGGGAGATCAAGCCGAAGCACCACCTGGAATTCTCCAGTATGGAAGCGATCAAGCAGAGTGTGGCGAACGGGCTAGGCGTGAGCTTGATGCCCTATATTAGCGTCGAAGCCTTGTTGAATGAGCAAAAAGTGAAAATGATAGCGTGCGAGGAAGAGCTGTTGTTTTATGCACAAATTGCCTACCATAAAAACAAGTGGCTTTCACGGGCGCATAAGAAGTTTATTGATTTCATGCTGGAAAGTCGGGATATCGGGTAAAGCGGCAACCAACCAGTCTGTTTTGGTCTAGAACCAGAGCAGGCTGTTTTTATTTTCGGAAAATTTCATAACTTGTTTGACATTCGTTTTTCTACAATGCTAAGATCGAAGTGAAAGTAAACGAAAGGTAAATAGGAACAAAACGAAACAATATAATTTATGATCGTAAGGAAGTGAAGTCATATGCTGGCAGCCGAACGGCACAGCAAGATCCTCGAACAATTGAAAGCAGAACAGAGCGTAACCGTCAGCCAATTGAGTCTGGCGCTGGATGTGTCTGAAGTAACGATCCGAAAAGATTTGATCAAGCTCGAAAACGATGGTCTGCTGACGCGCATTCACGGGGGCGCAACGATTACGAATTTCTTGCCATTGGAGCGCAGTTTCACGGAAAAGCTGGAAGAGAGAAGCGAAGAGAAGCAAGCGATTGCCCATCAAGCGCTGTCGCACATCCAGCCGGGTGATACGGTTATTCTCGGGGCAGGGACAACGATGATGGAGCTCGCCAAGCTGCTACGCGGCTTGAATGATCTGACGGTCGTGACGAATGCGGTCAACATCGCGATGGAGCTGAACAGTCAAGGCAAGCATCATGTCATCTTGATCGGTGGAGAGATGCGACACAAATCCTTTGCACTCGTTGGTTCTGTCGCAGCGGACAATTTGCGAGGACTGTCTGTCTTCAAATGCTTTATCGGGGCAGATGGGGTTCATCCGGAAAATGGGCTGACGACGCTCAATCTGGCAGAAGCGCAAATCAACCAGGTCATGATGGAACGCGCCAGAAAAGTCTACGTTTTGGCCGACCACAGCAAGTTCGGAGAGACGCATTTGGCGAAGTTCGCCGGGTTGTCCGATGTCGATCGGATTATTACGGATGCGGCGGCACAGCATCTTGTCAGTAAGTACGCGGAGTTGGGCATCAACCTGGAGCTGGCGAGCTTGCAGTGCGTGACCAGGTAAGCTACCAGATCAGAAAGGAAACGGAGGGATCGATATGGCGTTGGTATCATCGACACAGATGCTGCGCACAGCAAGGGAGCAAGGATATTGTGTGGGGGCATTCAACGTACACACGATGGAAATGCTCCAAGCAGTAGTGGAGGCGGCTTGCGAAGCAAATGCACCGCTCATTTTACAGACCACAGTTGGAACGGTCCGGCATCTCGGACCGGAGTATGTAGCAGCAATCGCCCGGGTAGCCTCTGATGAGGCCCGGGTGCCGATTGCCCTGCATTTGGATCATTGTCATGAAGAGGAGCTGATCATGCGATGTATCGAAGCGGGCTATACATCGGTCATGATCGATGCGTCGATGCATCCTTTTGCGGAAAATGCGGAGATGACGCGGCGTGTAGTGGAGCTGGCTAGGGAGCGCGGTGTCAATGTGGAGGCAGAGCTCGGCAAGGTCGGGGGCGTGGAGGACGATCTCGTCGTCGACGATGCAGATGCTGCGCTTGCTGACCCGATCGAGTGCGAGAGATTTATCGAGTTGACTGGCGTGGATACGTTGGCACCGGCCATTGGTACGGCTCACGGGATTTACAAGGGGGAGCCGCGCATTGATTTTGCTCGCATCGAAGAGATTGCCCGTCGTGTTTCTGTGCCGCTTGTGTTGCACGGCGGCTCGGGAATTCCCGAGGAGCAGGTGAAGCGGGCGGTTCAGCTCGGCATGGCAAAAATGAACGTAGCGACAGAGCTCCGTATCGCCTTTTCACAAGCGATCAAGGGTGTATTTGACAGCAACCCGCAGGAAAATGACCCGCGCACCTATATGAAGCAGGCCAAGCAGGCGGTCAAAGAAGTGGCTCTCGCCAAGATGGAGATGTGCGGTTGTGTTGGAAAAGCAAGTGTACGTTAATCCAAAAGGACAGGAAGGGACGATTTTACATGCGTATGAATCTCGATGATACAAAAGCACTGCGTGAACTGGATACGATTCGGGCACTGCAAGATACGGAAAGCTATGATGAGCAGTTTAAAACAGGATTACAATTATCTGATTATTTAGATGTGTCAAACATTTCTGTTAAAATTGAAAATATTGTGGTACTTGGCACTGGTGGCGGTTCGGCTGCGAGCGTCAATTTGATCAAGTCGTATTTGTTTGACGAACTGCAAGTGCCACTCCAATTAAATCAAGGCTACACCATCCCGGCTTTTGTAGATGCGAAGACGCTCGTCATCGTCGTTAGCCACTCCGGCAATACAGAAGAGGTCGTCAGCGGCTACGAATCGGCCATCGCCAAAGGAGCACAGACCGCTGTCATTACGGCGGGAGGAAAAGTATTGGAGCTGGCGCGTGAACACAATCATGCTTGCTTGATTGTACCTGGCGGAATGATGCCGCGGATCGTACTCGGCTACATTTTCCTGCCGATTCTCGCCATCCTGACGAAGCTCGGGCTGATTTCCGACAAACGTGCGGAGGTCGAGGAGACGATTGCCCTGTTCGAAAAGTGGAAGCACATCTACGGAACGGACTCTCCTATCGAGAAAAATGAAGCCAAACAAATTGCTATCGAGATGGATGGACTGATACCTGTCGTGTACGGAACGCTTCCGTTTTTCGATGCTCCTGCATGGCGTTGGAAAAACCAGCTCGGGGAAAACAGCAAGCTGATGGCATTTTGGAACGCCATTCCGAGTCTTCACCACGACGAAGCTGTGGGGTGGGACTCGCCGTCTGCACTGCTGAAGGGCGTACATTTTACACTCATTCGCGATCAGGAGGACAGCGAGAAGACGACCCAACGTGTAGAGATCAGCGCTGACATTTTGCGTGAGCGCGCTGGTGGGGTAAGGGTGGTTCATTCGCACGGCGTGTCCCGAATGGCTCGTTTGTTTTCCATCGTGTACTTGGCTGACTTCGTGTCGCTGTACGCTGCTCTGATTCGCGGCGTCGATCCAACCCCTGTAGAAGTGATCAATTTGTTCAAACAAAAAATGGGGCAGCCGCTCGTCACTGTGCAGGTGAGATAGCATGCTCGTAACGGTAACACTGAACGCGGCCATCGATAAGACGTATCGCCTCTCGCATTTTCGTTCTGGAGAGCTGCATCGTACGGCTGATGTACTGAGCTTGCCCGGCGGAAAAGGGCTAAATGTAGCGCGTGTAGCAAAAGCATTGGGGCAGGATGTAGTCGCAAGCGGTTTTGTCGCCGGTCACAACGGGAGGTTCATCACGGAAGGCTGCGAGCGTGAGGGGATTACGTCCTCCTTTATCGAAACGAGCGGAGAATCGCGACTGTGTCTCGCTTTTCTCGACGAACAGGAAAAAATGGTGACAGAAGTGCTTGAGCAAGGACCTGCACCCAGTGAAGAAGAGATCAGTCGCTTGCAAACGCGTTTGATCGAGCTGGCGGATCAGGCACAGTACATGGTTTTTTCCGGAAGCTTGCCAGGTGGCGTTCCAGCGGAAACATACGCTGCGCTCATCCGAGGTGTCGCCGGGAAAGGAACCGAATGCGTGCTCGATACGAGCGGCCAGGCCCTGCTGGAAGGAATAAAAGCAACACCCTCGCTCATCAAGCCCAATCGACCGGAAGCGGAAGCGATTCTCGGATTTTCGCTGGATAGCGATGATGCACGTTGCAGAGCGCTACGCGAGCTGCGTGAGAGCGGTGCCCAGCGAGTCCTTCTCTCGTTAGGCGAGGAAGGCGCGTGGTTTGGCGATGGCAAGGAGACGTGGCGTATTTCCGCGATCCCGTTAGCGGATACCGAAGTGAAAAATACAGTGGGCTGCGGTGATTCCATGCTTGCGGGTGTCCTTGTCGGAAGGCTGCGAGGCTTGGCTTGGCCAGATGCGATTTGGCTGGGGATGGCATGCGGCGCCGCGAATACACGGTCGTTTGGAGCGGGCATGATCGCGCCCGACGATGTGCAGAGGTTGAGAAGTCAGCCGATGCATGTGGAGCGAGTCGAGTAGAATAACGGGTTCAGAAGGGAGGAGTAGCATGCGCCATGTAATTGGCCTCGATGTCGGTGGTACGACAATGAAAGGGGCGGTCATGGACGAGAATGGGCGAATTCTCCTCCGGGCTGTCAAGGAGACAAAAGTTCATAACAACTTGCCCATCTTGATCGAGCGAATGGCTGCCTTGATTAACGAACTGCGGGATCAATCACCCGTTCAAATAGAGTCAGTAGGGATCGGATTTCCTGGTCCTTTTGATGCCGAAAATGGGATATCGGTTCACTCGCCCAACTTTCAATTGCATCAGGCAGACTTGCGGACACCACTCGCGAAGCTGGTGGAGCTGCCGCTTTTTTTTGAAAACGATTTACGGACAGCTGCGCTCGGAGAAGCCATATTCGGTGCGGGTCGCAAGGCAAGTCACCTCGTTTTCGTGCCGCTTGGTACAGGGGTGGGGGCAGGGATTGTAAACGAAGGCAAGCTGGTTCGGGGCAGTCACGGATTCGCGGGAGAGATTGGTCATGTGCGTTATCCAGGGCTTACGGCTCCATGTAATTGCGGCAAGCTAGGTTGTGTAGAGACAGTCGCATCTGCCACAGGTATTGCCAGATTGGCCCGTGAACGCTTGGACAAGGAGCTCGATGCAAATCCATGGCAAGCAAAAGCCTCTCCTCTGTTTACTCTGTGCGATGGACAGATTGAGCGGATTACGGCTGAGCAGGTGGCTACGGCAGTGGAACAAGGTGATGCGGTGGCGACCTGCGCATGGAACGAAGCGTGTGAAGTAACTGGCTGGGCTTTGTCTGTGTTGGTGAACGTGTGCAACCCGCAGCTCGTAGTGATCGGTGGTGGGGTTTGCCGGGCTGGGGAGCTATTGCTGGCCCCTGTACAAGCGAGTGTACAACGGTACGCCATGGAAGTCGTGCATCAACAGACTAAGATCGTTTTGGCCGAGCTCGGTGCAGATGCAGGAATGCTCGGTGCTGGTGCCTTGGCCCTGCAAGCAACGAGCAGGCAACAAGGAACCGTTAAATCGTGAAATTGTAAAAAGAGGAGTGTACATCGATGCATCAACGGTATGACTGGGCAAATCATCAGCTGCTAGAGCGAAATCGCTTGGCGGCGCGGGCTTACTTTTTGTCTTACCCGGAAGAATCGGGAGCACTGACATATGAAAGAGGCGCGACACCGTGGTTTCAATTGTTGAATGGGCATTGGCAGTTTGCATACGCAGAATCACCACTGCGTGTACCGGAAAACTTTTTTGCCGCCGATTATGATGCGACGGAGTGGGCCCGGATTCAGGTGCCGGGGCATTGGCAGCTGCAAGGGTACGGAAAGCCGCATTACACGGACTTGTACTATCCGTTTCCGGTCGATCCGCCGCATGTTCCGTCAGATAACCCGACAGGCTGCTATTTACGAGAGTTTACGGTAGCGTCTGCGTGGCAAAATCAGCAGGTAATCCTGCGATTTGAAGGAGTCGACAGCGCTTTTCATGTGTGGCTGAACGGGAAGGAAGTCGGCTACAGCCAAGGAAGCCGCTTGCCATCTGAGTTTGATGTGACGGAGCTGTTGCAGGAAGGCAGGAATCGCTTGGCTGTTCAAGTGTACCAATGGTCGGACGGTACGTATGTTGAGGATCAGGATATGTGGTACTTGAGCGGGATTTTCCGGGATGTTTCCCTGGTTGCCAGACCGAAGCTGCATGTGAGAGATCTGGCAGTCGTGACTGATCTGGATGATGAATTCCGCCATGGTGTGCTACGCGTACGTGTCCATCTAGAAAACAGTTCGGCAGCAGCTTATGATGGAGTGAGTGTGACGGCAAAGCTAATGGATCAATCTTACACGCTTGTCGCTTCGCTGACCGACACCGGAGCAGGCGAGCTGGCAGCCGGACAGGAAAAGGTCGTGACCTTGGAGCTTCCGGTGCAGGAGCCGAAAAAATGGTCGGCGGAGGAACCGAACCTGTATCACCTGCTGCTTGCGATTGAGCAGGAGTCGGGTGAAAAGACAGAAGTTATCCCGATTCGCGTGGGCTTCCGACGGATCGAAGTAAAAGGAAACAACTTCTTCGTGAACGGTGTAGCGATTCGCCTAAACGGCGTGAACCGCCATGATCATCATCCTGATCTCGGGCGTGCTGTCCCGTATGAAACGATGCGTGAAGACGTGCTCATGATGAAGCGGCACAACATCAACGCTGTTCGTACCGCCCATTACCCGAACGATCCGCGTTTTTACGATTTGTGCGACCAGTACGGATTGTATGTCATGGACGAAACTGATTTGGAGACACATGGTTTCCAGTTAACGGGCAACATTAGTCAGCTGAGCGATGATCCAGAGTGGGAGCAGACATACGTGGAGCGCATGGAGCGCATGGTGGAGCGGGACAAAAACCATCCGTCGATCATCATGTGGTCGCTTGGCAACGAATCCGGCTTCGGCTGCAATTTCCGGGCAATGGCCGCTTGGTGCCGACAAGCGGACCCGACTCGCCTCATTCACTACGAGGAGGATCGCGAAGCAGAGGTGTGCGACGTATTTTCCACCATGTACTCCTCAGTAGAAAAAATGATCCAGCACGGTGAAAATGAGCATCTGCAAAAGCCGCATATCATGTGCGAGTATGCGCATGCCATGGGCAATGGACCCGGTGGCTTGCGCGACTACGCCAATGTGTTTGACAAATATCAACGCTTGCAGGGCGGTTTTGTGTGGGAATGGATTGATCACGGCTTGCGCCAATATACGCCGGATGGGCGAGCGTATTATGCCTACGGGGGAGACTTCGGAGACTACCCGACGAATGGCAACTTCGTCATCGACGGTCTGATTCGTCCGGATCGCACCCCATCCCCTGGATTACTCGAATACAAAAAAGTGATAGAACCGATCGTCGTAGAAGCGACTGATTTGGAAAGCGGGCTCGTCACCATTACGAATCGCTATGATTTCCGCACGCTTGCGCACGTGAGAATGGTTTGGAGTGTGACAGCAGACGGACAAGTGGTGCAGAGCGGAACGCTGTCGCTGCCACATACAGAAGCAGGAAGTCGCACCATCGTAGTTGTTCCATACACCTTGCCTACGCAGGTACAGGATCGAACCGACTACTGGCTGACGCTCTCCTTTGTGCTAGCTCAAGATGAGAGCTGGGTACAGGCAGGACATGAGCTAGCGTGGGCACAATTTGCCTTGCCAGTGACCGCTGCCCAACAGGTTACGGGCGCTCCCTATCAGCCTGTGTTAGGCAGAGTGGATACGAAAGAAACGAAAACGGACGTCACCCTTACAGGAGCAGATTTTCAGTTCGTTTTTGACAAAGTGAGCGGTGTGCCGACGAGCTGGGTATTTGCAGGCAAGGAGCTGTTGGTGGCAGGACCTCGTCTCACGTTTTGGCGTGCTCCGATTGATAATGACATGTACGTAGTCGAAGAGTGGCGCAAGGTTTACCTGGATCGTTTGCAAAATCGAGTGGAGGAAGTAAGCATCCAGCAGGAACGAGAAGATCGGGTGGTCATTACCTGCGATGTACGGATTGCTCCGCCTGTATACGACTGGGGTTTTTCGTGCCGCTACACGTATACCGTGTTCGGAAATGGCGAAGTGCAAGTAGATGTTCAAGGCACACCCAAAGGCACCCCGCCAGCGATGCTGCCACGAATCGGCTTGAAGCTATTGGTTGCCAAAGAAATGGAGCGTGTCTCGTGGTATGGTCGTGGACCGGGAGAGGCGTATATCGACAGCAAGGAAGCCAATCGCATCGGGGTGTATCGCGCGAGCGTGGATGAGCTGTACACGCCGTATGTGTTCCCACAGGAAAATGGCAATCGCACGGACGTCAAATGGATGTCGATCACGGATCAGCGAGGCATTGGACTTTTCGCGATGGGTCAACCGACCTTGGAATTTAGCGCACTTCGCTATGATACGGACGATCTGGAGCAAGCAAAGCACACGACAGATCTCGTAAAAAGAGAGTATGTCACACTGCATCTCGATTATCGCCAAAACGGGCTGGGTAGCAATAGCTGCGGACCTGAGCAATCGGAAGAGCATGCCTTGCGTCCAGAGGAGTTTTTCTTCCAGATGAGGCTAACGCCTTTTTCGAAGGATACGATTTCTCCGGTTCAGTTATATAAGCGGAATTTGTGGGACTAACCGCTGATTGTTCTCGAAGGCATCGCCGAAACGTTGTACAATCTAGTTAAAGATTGAATAGTGCAACTAATCAAAATCCGGTGGTGGTTCTGTCACATGAAGTCATGGTCGCTCTTTCCGCGCAGAAGCATTCATGCCAAGCTGCTCGCTTTTATGCTGATTGCAGCCATTATTCCGCTGATTACGCTAGGGAGTATGGCGTATTGGAAATCGTCGATGGTCGTTCGCGAGCAATTTAGCAAGTCAGGCGAGTATATCGCGACACAGCTGCAAATCCAGATCGACAACTACCTGAGTCAAATGAGATACATGGCCTATGACATCAATACGTACGTGTCAGACCCGACATTGGTCGTCATGCGGGAGGAACAGCCGAAGACATACGCAGGTTTCCTGGAACAAAAAAACTTCGAGCGATACCTGGGGGCGCACCGCAACCTTGATACAAAAGGCATTTTTATCGTGACGCCCTCCGGTTACTTTTTCGGGGAAAATGTGATCAATGGACAGGAACTGATGCGGGAATGGTGGTGGAAGGGACTGCCCGCCAAGCTGGATGAGGAGCGATGGATCGGTTTTTACACACCGCGGCATTATGTCGGATTTCAGGATGAGGCGGAGCTGCGAAATCAGGAGAAGGTGCTCGGTCTAGTCGTTCCCGTTCTCAGCGGTTATGGCGTATTGAAGGATAGCCGGATATTGATCGAGATGAAAGCAGGCAAGCTGTTTCAGTTGTTTTCGCAGCTAGAAGAAGACATGAGTGCGTACGTGACGATTACAGCCAAAAATGGCGAGCTGATTTACCAGACCGCGGGTACGTTCGTCCAGCAAGAGAGCGATGTTGTCTGGAACAAGCCACTGGAGTCCAACAACTGGGTGATTCAGGTGCGCTTGCCGTACGAGCAAATGAACCGCTCTGCGGAAGTGATTCAATCCTTTTTTATCGCGGCCCTGATTCTTTCGGCTGTGCTGGCACTTCTTCTGGCGTATTTATTTTCCAGACGGATTACAGGCAAAATCAAACGACTTCAAGAAACGATGCGGCTGGTAGGAACGGGCGAGCTGCAAACGCGCGCAGAGGTAGACACAGAAGACGAGCTGGGGCGATTAGGGGTGAGCTTCAACCAAATGGTGAGGCGAATTCAGACGCTAATCGCCGAGGTGAGTCGCACCGAGCAGTTGAAAAAGGAAGCAGAGCTGCGAGCCGTTCACTACCAGATCAATCCGCACCTGCTGTTTAATACACTCAATTCCATCCAATGGAAAGCGAGATTATCAGGCGCCAATGAAATCGGCAATATGCTTTATCATCTCATCAAAGTGCTAGAGGGCAACCTCGACATCACGCAGGAGCTCGTCCCATTGGAAAAGGAACTGCAAACCGTTGAGCATTTTCTGCAAATCCAAGAGCTGCGGTATGGGCCTGTTTTTCAATTCCAACAGACCGGAGTAGAGGCTTCCCGTCGCTATTTGATCCCGCGAATGACTCTCCAGCCGCTTTTGGAAAATATCTTTTTCCACGCATTCGAAGACGGGCACGGAACGATCCGGATCAGTGTCAGTGAAAAAGAAGGGCTTGTGACGCTGTTGTTGCAAGATGACGGCGCAGGAATTGTGCCGGAGCGATTGGCCAAACTTCTCGATCCTGATCTGGAGCGTTCTAGCAAACGAGGACTCGGCGTGTACAACGTCGATCAGAAGTTCAAGCTTCATTTCCGTATGGAGCACGGCATGAAGATTTCATCTGTCAGAGGAGAAGGAACCACAATTCAAATCACATGGCCGAAAAGGGAGGAAATTCCTGATGAACATCAAGGTAATGATTGTGGATGACGAAGTGCTGGTGCGAAGAGGACTGAAGGCAATGGTGCCATGGAATCGCTACGGGATGGAAGTGGTAGCGGATGCACCGAATGGTCGCAAAGGCTGGGAGACTTTCCTGCAAATACAGCCCGAGTTGGTGATTACGGACATCGTTATGCCGGAAATGGATGGGTTGGAGCTGTGCAGGCGAGTGAAGGAGCACGCTCCACAAACAAAGGTGCTTCTACTCAGCTGTCACCGCGATTTTGCTTTTGCCCAGCAAGGAATTTCTCTCGGGGTGTCCGGATATTTGTTGAAGACCGAGTTCCAGGATGAGGAATGGGGTACGTTGTTGGAAAAGCTGCGGACTGAGCTGGTAGGCGAGAGTGCGAGACCTGAAAAAATTCGTGAACGCCCTGATGAATGGAAGCGGGAATTCGGTGCGTGGTTAACCGGTTTGAGCCGGGATTTCGAGCAAAGCTTGTCCTCCCTCCTGCAATCACACTGGTCGTGGATGAACGATTCCATGGGTGTATGGCTCTTGGAAGGGATGGGCAGCAGTGCAAATTGCGAGGAACAGGAGCGGGCATGGATTACACGGGAGCTGGACAGCCAATGGGAATGGATTGCATGCGGCGATATCCGTTTTTTGCTGACTCCCGCAAGTACTGGCAGGCAGGTAGAATCATTACTCGTGGAATGGAAGCTGGCTGGAAAGGTGACGAGCTGGGAGACAACCAGTCCGTTTGCTGGACTCGAACCGTGGATGCAGACGGTACGGATGCTTTACCAGCGCACGGAGCGGGCGCGCAAATACGGCGTCATTCAAGACCCGTGGCAGGAACCGATCAAGCAGGCTGTTCATTACGCGCTCGATCGTCTGGATACGCCATTGACGGTCAGTGAGGTAGCTTCACAAGTGGGACTGAGCCGCAGTCATTTTAGTGTGATGTTTAAAAAGGGAGTTGGCGAGAGCTTTGGCGAGTTCCTCGACAAGCGCCGGGTAAAAATGGCCCGAGCGATGCTGGGTGAAACAGCTCTGTCCATTCAGGAGGTAGCTGAGCGAGTCGGTCTTCCTGACGCGAAATACTTCAGCAAGTGGTTTAAAAAATGTACAGGGATGACCCCGAGCCACTACCGTTTCAAACAAAAGGAGGAGTCCAGTCGAACAATCGTCCACTCCACCGCCCAAACCTGAGCAAAGCGAAAAAAAGGAAACAAATTCACACACTATTGCGAACAGTTAGCGGTTTCACCGTTTTTTTCCCTTCATTACAATAAAGAAAACTGAGGGGCAAATCTAGGGGGGATCACAGATGAAAAAGGTTGCGTCAAAATGGATGGCAGCTGGCATGGCACTTCTTTTGGCCGTCGTAGCTGGTTGTTCACAAGCCCAGCCAGCAGGAACAGACGGCACGTCTAATAACACAGGTACGACAACGCCAGCATCGTCTGATAAAAAGGAAACGGTTACATTGCGTTTCGCGACATGGGATACGGACCAAATGCTGAAGATCCAACAAGATATCGCGAAACAATTCGAACAGAAAAATCCGGGTGTGAAGGTACAAGTCGAGGCATATGCAGATGGTTTTGATCAGAAGCTGGTAGCGGCATTCGGAGCGAAAAACCCGCCGGATGTCATGTACATGTGGGATTTCCCAACGTACCACGCCTCGCTCGAGCCATTGGATGAGTACGTAAAGAAGGACCCATCAGTGGCAATCGACGACTTTTACCAAGGCCTCTTAAACTATAATCGATTCGATGGAAAATTGTTCGGTCTCCCAGCGGGCTTCTCGACGCGGGTCGTATTCTACAACAAAAAGCTGTTTAACGAAGCAAATGTACCACTTCCGACAGACGACTGGACGTGGGATGATTTCAAATCGGCAGCCAAACAGCTGACCGTTCGCGACAAGAAGCAGTACGGCTTCGCTGTTCGTTCGGAGCCGGATACGTACGATTTGCAGCAGTTTGTGTGGAGCAACGGCAGCAGCTTTATTAGCCCTGATGGAAAAACCATCGAAGGCTACATGAACAGCAAGGAAACAGCAGAAGCCCTGCAAATTTTCAGTGATTTGACGAAAGACAAGAGCGCTTTGCTCGTCGGCGGCAAAAACCAGCAGAGCGGAAACGACTTGTTCAAAGCGGGCAAGCTCGCGATGTATGACAACGGCGTATGGTCGCTTGAGTCGTACAAGAAGGCGAATGTCGATTTTGGTACGGTCGTGATGCCGCAATTCCCTGGCAAGTCTGGTAAGGGTGTCATTGCAACCTCCTCTGTATCGATCGCCAAGGATTCCAAAAACAAAGAACTGGCTTGGGAGTTTTTGAAGTTCTTCGTTTCCAGTGATGCGATCAAGATGCGTACATCTGACTTGCCTGTGCGTATTAGTGTCGTACAAGAGAAGAAGCTCGATCAGGACCCGCTCTACGCGCCGTTTTATAAGACATTGGAGCAATCGACTGACACGCCAGCATTCCTGTTGAATCCACACTGGAACGAAATCAATCGGAATCTTTCCGCAGCGGTCAATGCGATCATGATGGGACAAAATGCCGAGGAGTTACTGAACAAGGCAGTCAAAGACTCCCAGAAATTCTTGAAATAACGGGAAGGGGTCAGGAAATTGAATACAGAGAGTGTCGTGACACACAAACAGTCTGCCATGACCGTTCAACCGAAAAAACTCAGGGGAAGGGCGTTTCTTACGCCCTATCTTTTTATCTTGCCTTGGATTCTCGGCTTTCTCGCTTTTACGTTGGGACCGATGTTGTTTTCGCTCGTCATGAGCTTTTTTGATTGGCCTGTCGTTGGTGAGGTTACGTTTGTCGGCTTGGACAACTACGTCAATATGTTTACGGACGATCCATTGTTTTGGCAATCGCTCTGGATCACGATTAAATTTGCGCTGTTGTTTGTACCGTTGAATTTGTTCGTTGCGTTGTTTTTGGCCATGATGCTGAATCAGAAGGTAAAAGGCAGCGGCTTTTTCCGCACAGTGTTTTACTTGCCGAGCGTGATTTCCGGTGTGGCGCTGGCGATGATTTGGGCGTGGGTGTACGACGGGGAATACGGTATTTTCAACTATTTGCTCAGTCTGGTTGGAATTACAGGTCCAGATTGGCTAAACGATACGTCGTGGGCACTCGTTGCCATGGTAATCGCCAGTCTGTGGGGGCAAGGCTCCATGGTATTGATATTCCTGGCGGGGCTCAAAAGCATCCCGGAGAGCTTGTATGAAGCGGCTTCGATTGATGGGGCAGGGGCGGTACAAAAGTTTTTCCGCATTACACTGCCGATGGTGAGCCCTACGATTTTGTTTAACCTGATTATGACGATCATTAGTGCGTTCCAGCAGCTGAGTCTAGCACTCCTGCTCACAGGAGGCGGACCGTTGCAGTCTACGTATTTCTATGCCATGTACGCGTATGACAACGCCTTCAAATATTTCAAGATGGGATATGCTTCGGCGAACTCCTGGTTTATGTTTGCGATCATCTTGGTATTGACCTTCCTCGTATTTAAAACGTCCGGCAAATGGGTGTACTACGAGGGCGACAATCGCAGGGGAGGGGAAGAAGCTTGATACGCAAAACGATCGCTTATGCGAGCTTGATCTTTTTCTCTTTCCTGTTTCTCGCACCGTTTTACTGGATGATCTCTACTGCGCTCAAGTCGGACGATGAGATTTTGCAGTATCCACCCAAATGGATTCCGGATGTACTGCATTGGGAGAACTTCGGGAATGCGTGGATGTCGCAGCCGTTTAATCTGTATTTGGAAAACTCGCTGACGGTGACGATCCTGACCACGATAGGTCAGTTGATATCGTCTTCGCTGGTCGCGTACGGCTTTGCCCGGTTTACGTTTAAAGGGAGAGACTTTCTGTTCATGGTCGTTCTGGCCACGATGATGATTCCGTGGGAAGTGACGATGATCCCGCTGTACATGGAGTTTAACTATCTTGGCTGGATCAACACGCTCAAGCCGTTGATTGTTCCTTCGTTCTTCGGGTCAGCGTTTTACATTTTCCTTATGCGACAGTTTATTTTGACCATTCCTCGTGAGCTGGATGAAGCGGCGCGTATTGATGGTGCTGGTTCGTTTCAGATTTACGTACGGATTATTATGCCGTTGATGATGCCTGCTCTGATTTTGGTGAGTGTATTCAACATCTTGGGCACATGGAACGACTATTTGGGTCCACTCATTTTCTTGAATGACCAAAGTCAGTACACGCTGACGCTGGGACTGGCGCAATTTAAAGGGATGTATGAAGTAGAGGCTACCGGGTTGATGGCGGTAACGTTCCTGATCTCGCTTCCGCCGTTACTCCTCTTTTTCCTCGCACAACGATATATCGTAGACAATTCAGCTGGCGTTGCTATTAAGTAGGAGTCTATCAAGTAAGGAGTGAGCAGAAGTGGGCAATCGGGCGAAGTGGGAAGGCTGGGCATGGTCATTTCATCAATTTGGTGAGCGATTGTTGCGGATGGCGGCAGCGCATCTCATGTGGGTGGTGTGCACGCTCATGGGAGGCATCGTCTTTGGAATCTTCCCAGCGACAGCTGCTCTACACGACGTGCTTAGCGGCAAATGGAATGACCGTGGGCTTCCGTCCGCCTTCTGGCATGCTTTTCGCCACTACTTCTGGAGGAGCCAATGGCTTGGCGCAGGGACGGTGCTAACGGGGGCAATTCTGTGGGTCGATGTGGTGTTTTTCCTTCGCATGGGCACGCTGTGGGGGCTCTCGATCGCGGCCGTTTTTGCGGGGATTGGATTCTTGCATGCGGCTACCTCTTGCCACGCTTTTTCCCTGCTTGTTCGGGAGGATGCAGACGTGAAGAGGATGCTCAAGCAATCGTTTTGGCTAGTCGCGGCTTTTCCGTTGCATTCGCTTGTCACGATGGGCGGCTTGCTCCTTCTCTTAATTCTCTTGCTGGCGATTCCCGTTTTGCCGATCTTGTTGGGAGCGAGCCTGCCTGTCTGGTGGATGAACGCCAGAATGAGCCGTCTGTTGGAAAAGCGCGATCGTAAAATATCGACCAAGCAACCCCGAGGTGAGACATATGCAGTTTGATTTAGGAATCGTTCCTTTTAGCCGATACGGGTCGTATCTCGTACTCTCGCGACTGGATAACGCCAAGCGAGCAGAAGGGCTGTATTTGCGCAATATTCGTGGGGGAGATAACCACGATGGCGCGATTTTTCGAATCGAAATGGTAGCCGATGGCGTGTCCATGCCTTTTGAGACGGAGGCTACACCAACCTTGCTACGTCTTTACGGGGAGAAAGGCGAAGTGAAGCTGTGCATGAGCGAGCCGCAGCTGGTGCAGGTACGTGGTCAAGGCGTTGGTTTGCGCCTGATGCTGGAATCGACGGCAGCAGATTATGCGATTCAAGCAGGAGCCGGATGCTGGGAAATCAATCACTTTTCCACGGAAATTCGTTTGCGAATGACTCCGCTTGCTGGAGCGCTGGTGGTCAACCCTACGAGGGCATCGCGTGAACAGCAAGTGAGCGTAACCTTTCTTCCCGACGAGGAAACTGGTGTCCTGGAAGGCGTTCTGGAGGAGTTCCACACTGTCTGGAAGGAACGCAGCTACCCTGGCTTTGCCGATGGATGGGCACAGGTAAAAAAAGAGTACGACGATTGGTTGGAACGGACACTCTCTGTATCTGAGGAGCATCGCGAAGGCTTGAACGAAGCAAGAGAACTCGCAGCATACATCACCTGGTCTTGTGTGGTGAGACCAGAAGGCTATCTGCCTCGGTCTGCGATGTACATGTCTAAAAACTGGATGACAAATATCTGGAGCTGGGATCATTGTTTCAATGCGATGGCACTGACGCGGGCAAGCTTGCCGCTGGCGTGGGATCAGCTCATGATCTTTATCGACAGGCAGGATGAAAGTGGTGTCTTCCCCGATTTTATCAATGATCGGTATGCGTTGTGGAATTGCTGCAAGCCTCCGATTCACGGCTGGACGCTGCGCTGGATGCTGGATCGGAACGATGCGATTACAAACGAGATGCTGGAAGAAGTGTATGAGCCGCTTTGTCGCTGGACCGATTGGTGGTTCCGTTACCGCGATGATGATCAGGACGGGATTCCGCAGTACAATCACGGCTATGACTGCGGCTGGGACAACAGCACGATTTTCCTCGATGGGGCGCCAATCGAAAGCCCGGATTTGCCTGCGTATTTGATTCTGCAAATGGATGTGCTGGGGGATTTGGCGAAGAGGCTGGCCCGTACCGAAGAGGCAGCGAAGTGGCAGGAAAAGGCCGAAATGACGCTGCAACGGCTCCTGGAGAAGCACTGGAATGGCGAAAACTTCTTCGCGACCCACTCGGGAAGCGATCAGCCTACCCAAGGAGACAGCTTGATTCGCTATATGCCTCTCGTGCTTGGCGAAAAGCTGCCGCAGGACATCCGGGCCAAGTTGATTGCGGACTTGCAGGAGCGATTCTTGACAGAGAATGGATTGGCTACGGAGAGTCCAACCAGCTCCTTTTACCGCGCTGATGGCTACTGGTTAGGTCCGATCTGGGCGCCAGTGACGATGCTCTTGGTCGATGGATTGAGGCGAGCAGGCGAAGTAGCATTTTCTCAGGAGATTGCCAGACGTTTTTGCCGAATGGCAGCACGCAGTGGGATGGCGGAAAACTTCGATGCGCTGACAGGTAATGGACTGAGGGACCGGGCCTTTACGTGGACGTCCAGCGTGTTTTTGATGCTGGCGCATGAGTATGTGTAAGTAGTTTCATTAGAAAAAACAAGTGGGCATGATGGATGAAAAATCGCATCATGCCTGTTGCTTGTTTACAGCACTTTACTGAGAAACGCCTTGGTTCTTTCATGCTGGGGATTGTCAAAAAGCTCGGCAGGCGTGCCTTCTTCGACGATATATCCGCCATCCATGAAAATCACGCGATCGGCTACTTCACGGGCAAAGCCCATCTCATGTGTAACCACGACCATCGTCATTCCTTCTTTGGCCAAATCCTTCATCACCTGAAGAACCTCTCCGACCATTTCTGGATCGAGTGCAGAGGTAGGCTCGTCGAACAGCATGATGTGAGGGTCCATGGCAAGCGCACGGGTAATGGCTACGCGCTGCTGTTGACCGCCTGACAGCCGATCTGGATACACGTCTCGCTTGTCCGCCAAATCTACTTTTTTCAGCAATTCCAGCGCCTTTTGTTCATTTTGTTGGCGCTCTGAATTTCTGACGTGCTTGGGCGCGAGCATAATGTTTTCCAAAACAGTGAGATGCGGGAAGAGATTGAACCGCTGAAACACCATGCCGACACGCTCTCGCAGCTTGTTAATGTCCACTTTGGGGGAGGTAACCTCCATGCCCTCAATGGTGACTTTGCCAGATGTCACCTCTTCCAACTGGTTCAGACAGCGCAGAAACGTACTTTTTCCTGACCCGGAGGGACCGATGACACAGACGACTTCGCGCTCTTCAATGGTAGTCGAGATGTCTTTTAAGACTTCCAACGAGCCAAAGCTCTTTTTCAAATTCTCTACATGAATCATTTCGCGAACCTCCTCTCAAGGGAACGGGATAGCAGACTGAGGATGTATATCATCAGGAAATAGAAGACTGCTACTACAGCCCAAATTTCGAATGAGCGGAAGTTGCTAGAAATGATAATCTCACCACTGTTCATCAGTTCACGGATACCAATGACCGTTAAGAGCGACGTGTCTTTTAGCGTCACGATGAATTGGTTGACGAAAGCAGGAATCATGCGGCGAACAGCCTGGGGCAAGATAACCAGGCGCATGGCTTTTCCGTGCGTGAGTCCCAGGGAGCGTGCAGCTTCCATCTGCCCTTTGTCGATGGAGAGAATCCCTCCGCGGAAAATTTCAGCCAGGTACGCTCCGGCATTGAGGCTGAGCGCAAGAATACCTGCGGTTGTCTCTGGAATTTTGATATCAAGGACAGGCGGTAATCCAAAATAAATAAAGAAGATTTGAACCAACAGCGGTGTGCCGCGGAGAAAGTCAACGTAAGCGGTTGCAATGCCGCGGAGAACCTTTGAGCGGCTTGTGCTCATCAACCCAAAAAGCAATCCGATTAAGAGAGCAAAAAACAGGGAAATAACCGTTATTTTTAACGTGACCACAGAGCCTTGGGCCAAGACAGGAAGTGCATCGACAATGACATCCCAACTACTGCTCATTTGGACAACTCCATTCTTTCTAAGGTGAAAAAAAGGCGCGTCTTGCGCCTTTTATTTCGTGCTCAGGTATGTGTTGATGATTTCGTCGTATTTCCCGTTCTCTTTCAGCTTTTTCAGACCGGAGTTGAGTTTGTCCTGCAGCTCTTTGTTCCCTTTTAAAACTGCGATGCCGTAGTGATCACCATTGAGACGATCGCCTACAATTTTTAGTTTGGATGCAGGGTCTACCGTAATTTTATACGAGATAACTGGGTAGTCCTCGATGGTCACATCAGCATTGCCGTTTTGAACCTCTTGGAACATGGAGGGGCTATCGTCGAAGTATTTGACAGTCGCTCCGTACTTTTTCCCGAGCTCATCAGCAAAGGTCGCGCCAGTCGTGCCTTTTTTGATGGCAATTGTTTTGCCAGCCAAATCTGCCTCTCCATTGATCGTTGTGTTGTCCTCACGTACGACCAGGGAAAGACCTGCTTGATAGTAAGGTTCAGAGAAATCTAAAATTTCTTTGCGCTTATCCGTGATGCTGATCCCTGCAATGGCACCATCCAATTGCTTCGCTTGAACAGCCGGGATGATTCCTTTGAAGTCCATCGGCTTAATTTCTACCTCAAAGCCTTCTTCTTTGGCGATGGCATTGATTAGGTCGATGTCAATTCCCACGTATTTACCGTCTTTTTCAAATTCAAAGGGTGGATATGTTGCATCTGTACCAAATACGTACTTCTTCGCGCCGGATTGCCCAGATGTTGTGGCAGCCTGATCCGTGCCAGTGCCACACGCACTTACCGTGAGTGCCAACAAACTAGAAACAACAGCAAACATTAGTTTTTTCATAAATTACCCCCAAGTATATTTATGATAGATATGATATGGACATGAATATAGTAATATAGAAAAGTCTGCAAAGTCAAAACAAACTGAAAGTAATTATTATCCATAATTGTATGATCAAGCGCTAAGTGCGATAACAGAAAAGTTTTTTCATACCTGCTATAATGGTAGCAAACGTATACAAGGGATGGGAAAAACGATGAAGCACGTCACCATATTGATCGCAGACGATGAAGCGGAGATTGCTGAGCTCGTTGCCTTGCATGTGAAAAAAGAAGGTTACCACACAATTATCGCAGCGGATGGAAAGGCAGCACTCCAAGCTGTGCAGACACATTCGATTGATTTGGCGATCCTCGATATTATGATGCCTGGGCTGGATGGCTATGAGGTCACCCGCCTCATTCGTGAACAGCACAATATGCCGATTATCTTTTTGAGTGCCAAGACGTCCGATCTGGATAAAATTTCGGGATTGGTGATGGGCGCAGATGATTATATGACTAAACCATTCAATCCAATGGAATTGGTCGCCCGTGTGAATGCCCAGCTGCGACGCTTTAAGCAGCTGAATCAAGCAGCAGTAGCAGTAGCGAGTAACAAGGTCTTAGAGGCAGGTGGACTTGTCATTTATCCAGAACAGCGAACCGTGAGCCTGTACGGAGAAACGATTGAGTTAACGCCGAAAGAGTTTGATATTCTCTACCTGC
The DNA here is from genome assembly GCF_046196545.1 of Brevibacillus fortis. Taxonomy (GTDB): domain Bacteria; phylum Bacillota; class Bacilli; order Brevibacillales; family Brevibacillaceae; genus Brevibacillus; species Brevibacillus fortis_A. The sequence continues at coordinate 6,417,688 of NZ_CP176370.1, read as the reverse complement.
TGGCCAGCTATCCAAAGAAGGTATTTAGTGCGGACAACATTTTCCAGCAGGTGTGGGGCGAAGCGTACTATGAAGGCTGCAATACAGTCATGGTCCACATTCGCACCTTGCGAAAGAAGCTGGGAGAAGAAAAAACCAAGAACAAGTGGATCAAAACGGTCTGGGGCGTGGGGTATTCCTTTCATGGATAGTATGATACGAAGCTTTCGGTTCCAAATGGTCAAGCTTTTGGGCTTAAGTCTGCTTCTATCCGGTGCGGCTACCTATGTGATCTTTAAAGCGCTACAGCTTTACTATCGAACACAGGTAAAGTACGAAAGCTTGTTAGCAGCGATTCGCTATTTTATGCGAGAAATAGGGGACATTTACTTCTTTCTGATTATTTTTGTTCCACTAGCCATATTGTTTTTCTATTTGTTAACCAAACGGTATGCCCTCTATTTTCAGGAGATTTCCAGAGGGATTCATCATCTTGCGAGTGGTGACTTTACCCATCATGTCCACATACCGTCGGATGATGAGTTCGGGGATATTGCCAAGGACATCAATCAGGCGGGTGAAAAATTGCAGGAAGCTGTACAAAGAGGAGATTTTGCCGAAAGTAGCAAGGATCAGCTGGTTTTGAACCTGGCGCATGACCTGCGGACGCCGCTGACTTCTGTTTTGGGGTATTTGGACATCATTTTGCGGGACGAGCAATTGACGGTGGAACAAGCCAGGCATTACACGACTATTGCTTTTACGAAGTCACAGCGTTTGGAAAAGCTGATCGATGAGCTCTTCGAAATTACGAGAATGAACTACGGCATGCTCACTATCCAACAGAACCTTCTTGATTTGAGTGAATTACTCATGCAGTTAAACGAGGAGCTATACCCTTCCTTGGAGAAAAATCAGTTGGAAACCAGAATGAATGTGGCCTCACGATTGACGGTTCACGGAGATGGCGAACTCTTGGCACGCGTTTTCGAGAATATCATGACCAATGCCATCCGTTACGGACAAGATGGTCAGTTTGTTGATATCAACGGTTTTTTGGAGCGCGACGAGGTCGTTGTACAGGTGATTAATTATGGCAACGAGATTCCCGAGGAAGATTTGCCGCGTCTTTTCGACATGTTTTACACGGGAGACAAGGCACGCAGCCATCAAAACGGTAGTACAGGTCTTGGGTTATTTATTGCCAAAAATATCGTCGAGCGCCACGAAGGGACGATTTCTGCCGAGAGCAATTTGATCCGGACGATTTTTGAAGTACGGTTACCATACGCACAGCCCTGATCGGGTGACGAGCCAGGGTGGAACCTGCAAACGAAAAAGAAATGACTAGCAGATGTCGCTGCTAGTCATTTTTCTATTAGTCTCGAACTGATTTTAATGCCGTTGACCAACTAATCACTTGATTTAACATGTCGTTTACATGTGGGATGTGCAATTCGGATGGTTTAAACACCGTGTAATTTTCAAAATCAGTAAATAGATTGAAGGCAGGTTGTGTACGAACGTCGGCAACCTGCAATTCCCCCAGGATTCCACGTAAGTGCTCTGCTGCACGAGTTCCGCCTGATGAACCATAGCTGACGATACCAGCCGCTTTGTTGTACCATTCCTTGCGGGCGAGGTCGAGTGCGTTTTTTAATACCCCTGTGATGCTGTGGTTGTATTCGGCGGTAACGAATACGAATCCATCCAGGCTGGATAGCTTTGCTGCCCATGCGGCTACTTGTTGCTCACCACTCGGATCGCCAAAGAACGGTAAGTGAAAGTCCGCAATATCAACGATTTCATACGCTGCATCTCCTCGTTGATCGGCAACTCCTTTGAGCCACGCACCTACTTGGGGACTGACTCGGCCTGGGCGAGAGCTGCCCAGAATAATCCCGATTTTTAAGCTTGAAGTACTCATGGTTCGTTCCTCCTTATGCGGCTTAGTTTAATCGTAGTTCCTTGGATCAAACATTATGCTAAAAAAATGGCGCAACTGTAAAGCCCCTCCAGATGCGGCCTCGGAGTCTTATGAGTAATGAATCGAAAGAAAGTTCCAGTAAAATAAATAGCCAGTATACAGGATGGAGAGTACCGCTGCTGCACTATTCGCTATCTTCCAGCGATCGCGCTCCTTGACTGTTCCAATTCGCAGGAGCAAATAAGCGGCGACGGCCAACGAAACAATCGGCAGGGATGCGACAACCACTTGGTAGAAGGCCGGGTAGCCGTATACCAGTGCTCCGTTCGCATAGGTGAACTGGATGATAAAAAATAAGCTATGAAGCAGAGCCATAATCGGAACGATCGTCGAAATGGTGTACGATTGTTTGCGCCATTTGCGTAGCCCGAAACGAGCGATCCAGACGAGCGAAAGAAGGATAAACACGATTCCGGGAATCACATACAGAGCCGTTAGAACAGACGGACTTTCGATGAAGGAGATGCGAGGAAGCGAAAAGTTCATTGGTCCTGTCATATAAAAATTCCCTTGTTCCTCGTGAAAATATAGCTGTTCCTCACCGCCGATCTCTTGAAAGAAATGATCGTCTACCTGTACAAACTTTTTCTCAAGGGATTGCTGTCCTTCATTCTGGAACAAACCAGTCACGGAGATCGTCTGCGCGTCCAATGCCTTCACTGTGTAGGTGTAGCTGCTGAGCAGCCGAAGCCCTTTGCCCCAGCCATTCTCGGGCGTCAAGGTAAGCAGATATTGACCTTCCAGATTTTTTAACTCGTCTATGGTTCCATCAACAGGAGTTAGGGGCTTGCGGACTTGATCTGTCAGTAGCTTATCGGTAAATGCGTTCACGACCTTGCTGTGTAGCTCCAAGCCAGCATGCGTGGCGTTCACCGTAACAAAGATGCCGAGTGATTCTGAGGGAATCAGCACCATTTTCGAGGTAAAGCCATCAATCCCACCATTTGCCCATAGAGTAGGAATGCCGTTTTTCGTCTCTCCTTTAAAAAAGCCGTAGCCGATCCCATACATGCGTTTATGGGCTGCGAATTGCTGGGCATGCATAAGCTGGACAGTTTCTGGTTTTAGCAGAGATGTGCCGTTATAGCTGCCGCCCGAAAGATGGGCGATCATATAGGGAGCGAAGTCGATTGGTGTCATATTAGCCGCGCCACTTCCCGGAAAAATAATCCCCGAGTAAGGAATGGTTTGATAGCCGTTTCCGTCGTAATAATAGCTTTTAGCCAGATTGCTCCTGCCCTGCGGGAGATACAATTCGGCGGAATCCATACCTAACGGGCGGAAGATATTCTCCCGCATATAGTCATGCAAAGATTGACCGGAAGCTTGTTCGACTACACTTCCTAACAATCCGGTGCCCGCATTACTGTATTGAAATTTGCTGCCTGGTGTGAAAATCGTCTCCTGCGACTGAAGCGTTTCATTTACGGTCTCGGTCGAGAATTCCGGTATCACACTCTGGCGGTTGTCTCTTTTATAAATCTTTTCATCTAGGCCGGCTGTATGTGTGAGCAGGTGGTGGAGTGTGATCGGGCCGTAACGATTATTGGAAATTTTGTAGTCTTTTACTACGGTATTCAAATCTTCGCGTAAGGAAAGCTTGCCTTGTTCCACTAGCTGCATCGCAGCAGTAGCAGTAAGCGACTTGGTCACGGAACCGATTCGAAACACCGTACGCTCAGGATCAACGGGGATTTGCTGTTCGACGTCGGCAAAACCATAGCCTTTTCTAAAAATGATGCGATCTCCCTGGGTAATGACAATGGCTGCACCCGGGATATGCAGGTTGTTCATTTCATTTTTCATGAGGGGATCAACTACTTGCTCGATGGAAGGAGCAGTAAGCGGCGAGCGAGCATTGACCACAGATAGGGGCTGTATCAGCATGAGGCAGGATACGAGAAGAACGGCAAACCATTTTCGTAGAGCAAATAATGTCATGTTCATCACCTTTCGCGTTTAGCGTCAGTCAATTGTTGTAAGCCAGCGACAGGGATGAGTATAGGACGATGAGTATCACGGAGAGAAGTAACAGAATGTCATTGTTTATCGTGATAGTAGCTGGTCGTCATCTGATAATATAATGGAGGGAAAGTTAGGGTGTAGATGAGGTGTGCTAATTGCTTGCATTTGTTAAACGATGGTTATGGATCGACTGGATGATCTTCACAATCCACTTTATGTGGGGGGTGACGATTTTTCTCGGCCTTGTCCGCTATCAAGATCAATTGCCTGATCCGCTAGTGATTACATTGATCGTTTCGTTCTTGGTGCTTGTCGTCCCCAGTTGTTTGCGTCGATACTCTCGTAACCTATATTTGCTCGCTGAGATTATTTTGAGTGGAAGCTTGTGCATTGCCTTGAACTTCTTTTTTGAAGGAGTGAGGTGGCAGTTTATCCCCATCGCTTTTCTCATCGGATATCACAGTGTGGAACGATCCTATCGCTGGACGGGACCATTGGCGATATTGGCGATTCCGCTCCTTGTGGGGGTGGCAATTGGGCTGGATTTCGAGCCTACGTTCGTAATCGATCTGATTGTGTACCATTTCGGGGCATATGCTCTTGGTTTTGCCTTTCAATTGCTTAGCCGTATGCACAAGCAAGGCCTGATTATTCAACACCAGAACCAGGTATTGGAGCAATACGCTTCCCAGGTGGAGGAAATAACGCTGCTGGAAGAACGGAACAAAATGTCCAGAGAGCTGCATGACACAATCGGACACACGATGACATCGCTTATTATGGGTATGGAGATGCTTCGGCCTAAAATACCAGATGCGGAGGCTAGTCGGCTGGACATGCTTTTGCAGATGGCCCGGCAAGGTTTGGACGAGTCCAGAGGGATTTTCCACAAATGGGCTCATAATGGCTATGAATCTGCTACGACCATGGAGTCCGCCTTCGTTGAATTGATCGGGCAATTTCAGGTGGCTACAGGGGTGTCCGTCAAGCTGCGTATGTACGGCGCTGAGTATGGGTTGAGCCGTTCCATGAAGCTGACTTTGTACCGCTGCTTGCAAGAAACACTGACCAATGCTGTGCGCCACGGAAAAGCATCGCAAATTCAAGTGGGGCTTTACTTTGAAGAAGCCCAGATCCGGTTGCAGGTCGAAGATAATGGGGAAGGAAATGGGACGATCGAATTCGGATTTGGTTTGCAATCGATGAAGGAAAGGCTGGAAGCACTTCAGGGACGCTTATCGATCCATTGTATGGACGAAGGAGGTGTGACGGTCATTTGTAGTTTGCCAGTTATGCAGTCCGTACCAAGTGCAGGCATACGTATCCTGATCGTCGATGATCAGCCCTTTGTGAGGGAAGGTTTGCAACTCGTTTTACAGAATCAGCAAGATTTGCAGGTGGTCGGGGTCGCAGAGAACGGCTTGATGGCACTGGACATCATTCCAAAAGAAAAGCCCGACGTCGTACTTTTGGACGTTCAAATGCCCGTCATGGACGGGGCGAAGACGCTACAAGCGATACGTGAGCGGTGGCCGGATATGCGTGTCATTATGTTGACGACCTTCGAAGAAACAGCCCTTGCGACAGAAACGCTAGGGAGAGGCGCGAATGGCTACTTGTTAAAATCGGTTAGTCCGGTCGAACTCGTAGAAGCGATACGAGTTGTCCATCAGGGTGAAGCGTTGATTAACCATAAGATTGCGGATGTCCTTTTCAAAGAAATGCGCTTGCAGCAAGAAGAGCTGAATGGACTTCGCAAAAAGCAAGGACGCGAGTGTCCCTATGGGCTGACGGAACGGGAAAGAGGCATACTGGCCTCGTTAGTAGAGGGGCTTCGCATGAAAACAATCGCGGAGAAAATCTTTCTTTCTGAAGGAACAGTACGCAATTGCACCACAGTGATTTATGCAAAACTGGGTGTAAAGAATCGCGAAGAGGCCGTTAAAAAAGCACGGGACGAAGGGCTTACTGGTTAGGAGGGCAGCTTTTCAGGCTAGTTATGATAGAATGGACAGTATCGAATGGAGGTTATATCAAAGATGAGTCAATTGCCAAATTGCCCAAAATGTCATTCAGAATACACGTACGAAGATGGAAGCTCCTTGGTATGCCCGGAATGCAGCCATGAGTGGACGCTCCAAGCAGGCAACGATAATGGTGAAGATAATAAAGTCATCAAAGATGCAAATGGAAATGTCCTTAATGATGGCGACACAGTAACGGTCATTAAAGACCTCAAGGTAAAAGGAACTTCATTAGTTGTAAAAATAGGAACTAAAGTAAAAAACATTCGCCTGATTGATGGGGACCATGATATTGATTGTAAAATCGATGGTTTTGGCGCGATGAAGTTAAAATCGGAATTTGTGAAAAAGGTGTAAGCTGGGAATGTAACGGACAAGAAAAGCTGACTGCATGTTAGATTGCAGTCAGCTTTTTTCGTAAAGGAAAAGTCTTGTTAGGTGAGTCGATGAATGGACCAGACGATGCCCTCGCCGCCGCCTCCTAAGTTGAGGTTAATAGTCAATCCATTGGCTACATAGAACAAACCGAGCGTATCTCCACCATTGAGTTGAACGTCACCTGCGAGTGTGATTGTTCCAGTCCCCAAAATAGCTCTTAATGTGAGTACGAGCTCAATGTTTACGTTGAGGACAGGGAAATCACCAATAATGAGACTTGTTACAGCAGGGGTAAGTCTCCGAACTTCAAATGCAGGGGTGACTCCCGCGTCTAAACTAACGGAAATGGCTGCGCTCGTTTCATAGTTAATGGTTGCTTTGATGGCGTAAGTTCCAGTCGCTGGTACTGTATAAATGCCAGTTAGCGGGTTGAAACTTGGACTGCCATAGTAGGGGCTGGCTGTTGACCAGTTAATTAATTGGGACGATGCGCTAAGGGTTACAGTTGATAAGAAGCCAGAGAAGTTTTCAGCGGTGAAAGCAGGCCCAGTCGCGCCTGTTGCCCCGGTAGCCCCCGTTTCGCCCGTGGCTCCAGTAGCTCCAGTAGCTCCGGTAACGCCAACGCCCGTCGCCCCCGTTTCTCCGGTAGAACCTGTAGCGCCAACACCTGTCGCCCCCGTTTCTCCGGTGACCCCCGTCGCGCCAGTAGCTCCAGTAGTACCAGCGCCCGTGGCCCCTGTCGCCCCCGTTATGCCACCTGTGCTACTGGATGGAACAGACAGGATGTTGTCCAGTTTGGATTGCAATAGCATTTCTTTTTTCGCAACGTCTTGCAAGGTTTGGCGTACGCTTGCATTCACCAGAAGGAGATCGCTTAACGAAGCAGGAACAGTCAAGCCCGGTAGTGTACCAATGGCATATTGCAATTTTTCTGCTTCTGCATAAATTATATGCCCGAGGCTGAGCTCTTCGATGGCGATGGAAGTAAGGAGGAGATTGATAGCATCGTCTCTCGTTACAGTAATGGTGGGAGTAATATTGGGAATATTGGCTTGAGACATGGCATTCATCCTTCCTGTTACATTCAAAAACTTATCACTATGCTATGAGGTTTTATCTGTGGGCGTGCCTGACCGTATAGAAACAGAAAAAAGCCAATCTGATTTCCAGAGTGACTTTTGTTTTCACCGGTAAGCACCGTGCTCATCAAAAAATAGACCACCATTGCTTACCCACAGGGGTGGGTAACTTTTTCATGATCACGAGGGGAGTCAGGTCAGAGACTCAAAATATCTTTTGTTGTAGAGAATGCTAGGGTGAGTTGGGTTGTAGGAGTAGGCAATATCATTGTGGTGACGTGATTTCTCGTTATCCCCTATTTGAGAATAGCATAAGCAGAGTTGAAGATGAGGCAGCCACGTCCAGGAAACGTGGTCGATGTGTGCGAGCTTTTCAGCAGGTCGCTCCACTTTTGCTGCGAGATCATACCAAAAAATCGCCAGCAGCCAGTTTTTATCTTCGACGTGAAAGGCTCCGATCTGGCAGCACGCTTCAGCCCGTGGACGATCGTAGTTGAACGTACGATATAGCGACGACAGAACATTTTGTCTCTCGTACAGATGGGAATAGCAATTCGCCAGCTTCAAGCAAGCGTTAATGTTGTCCTCTACCCAGCCTTGTTGGGTGTTCAGGAACTTCGTGTAAAAAGTAATGGCCTCTTCATGATACTGATTGTCCCGTAATTCATTTGCATAATAGTACAAGTCCCGTGGAGAGAATTCTTCCCCTTTGGCATCCCTGCGTCGATAGATTTGCAGATTGCGGTCCGTGTATTCCTTCTGCTTGTTATGCGTGATGGATATGTCACTGTTGATGACGTTTCCGCTCACTTCCAAATACTCATGGACGGGTCCAATCCAGCGAAAACCGCGGTCGCGTTTTACGAGGCGATTGCGGCGAATGCTGTATGCCACATTCCCATTGCTGTCCACAGAAAGGTTGTAGTTCATGGTCACACTGTCGATGCTGTAATTCAACGTAAGCTTCAACTCGCGGAAGAGCTGCCGGTCTTTCTCCAGAAAGATATCGTCTGCATCCAGCCACAAAATATAGGGGCATGTTGCCTTGCTGAACGCATGGTTGCGGGCAGCTGAAAAATCATCAATCCACTCGAAATCATAAATAGTGCAGCCATAGTTGGACGCAATTTCTTTCGTCCGATCTGTTGACCCCGTGTCGACGATAATGATTTCATCGACGAGATCCGCAACGGTGGAGAGGCAACGCTCCAGAGCGTCTTCTTCATTTTTGACGATCATGCATAAACTGATGGATATCTGATTCGTTTTCCCCGCTGTCATGCCATTTTTTTTGCGATACTCGCTCACTCCTGCCAGATCCGACTGACGGTAGATATGGTACCCAGGAAGATGCGTATCCACATGCAAAGAAAAGCCCATAGCCACAGCCCGAACGCAAAAATGCCGATCTTCTCCCCAGAACGACAAGTTAGCTATTCGTTTAAAGCTGACGCCTGCCTCCAAGACCTTTCGATGGATTAACGTGCATGCACCGAGGCCTCCTACCTCATACACCCCCGGTTTCCGCAGTATTTCTAAAAAGTTTTGGTTCTCTGCTGATTCGGACGCGCCTTCGCGTGTCAACGTGTATTGATCCATCAGCCAAACTTGAGGAAGCTCTATCGAATCAGGCTGCCAACGTGTCCAGTAAATGTTGGAGATAATATCTTTATTGGCTTGAAGCAATTGTTGCAGGGTGTGAGGGTGTAAGACTAGATCGGAATCGATCAAAAACAAGTATTCGAAACCCTCTTTGAGCGCAAAGGAGATAATTGTATCTTTCATTTGCGCTACTTTCCAAATATTTCGTTCCGTCCAATAATGGGTCATTTCATTTCGGACATACGTGTCATCGTCTGTGTTTTTGAGGATGACTGTTCGTTTGTTCTCCTTCTCGAAATCAGCCAAGAGTGTACTGGATAGTGGGTCTTTGTTATCGTCAATGAACATGTAATGAACCAGTTCATTTTTGGTAGTCAGCTCCGTGAGGGATTGAAGGAATTCCTCCAAAATAATCGGGAATTGTTGAATGGGACTACCGATTAAAATACGTCTTTTATCCATGGTACACCCCCATATATAGCCTTTGTTCAAGTGGTTTCCGCAGGTTTACTGAATAGCAGTAAACCATTGTCCACTTTTGCGACAATTCGGTTCTCTTGCTGTAGTTCTTTTAAATAAGAGCGGATAATCGAAGTAGTCAAACCGTAGCGGTGCAAGTCATCTTCAAACTCATATTTCTTCATGACTTTCTGGACTACTTGTTCGAGAGTGCTTGGCTGCTCATGAATCCATGCTTCAAGAAAAGCTGAGGTGTCTTTCATAAGGGTGAGATGCTTGTTAATTAAACCTGTGACTGTCCTAAAGGGTCCGCCATGGTAAAGCACATAAGCGTTCAATTTCATCATCGAGAGCTTCTTGAAGCTTCTTCTGGCTGCCCTCAGATCATTAAAAAAAAGGAGACCCTGCTTGTTCAAGGTTTTGGGACCAAACAAGGCATCGCCGCAGTAAATGACATGATCAGGGGTAATAATGCCGACCATTCCCGGCGAATGTCCAGGTAAGGAGGCGACTTTGAATGGAATGGTATCGACGTGAAAGATACTATCGGTGGATGGAAGATGATCCGTTACGCGCGCACGTGCATTCTCTTTGTTTTGATCAGGCTTCGCATCAGGCCCTCCACCTGCGTCGAAAAAAGGCTCGAGATGTGGATTTTCAATGAGATGGGATGCCAGATGTGTCGCATAGATGCGAAGGTCGGGGAACCTCTTTTTCAAATAGAGATTGCCACCGTGATTAATAGCGTGACCATGTGTATGAACAACGGCGACGATTTGATACCCTCGATTACTAATTCTCGTGCATACTTCCTCGATGACAGTGGCATTCGGTCCGCTATCAATGCAAACAGCGGTTTTGCTGGACCTGTCAAAATAGACACCGATCCCGTATTTACCGGAGACCACATAACTGTTGCCGGTCACTTCGACTAATTTCAAACGATCCATATACCTTACTCCTTCATTAGATTCAGGTTCATATGTGGATGACCTTGGTGACATTGCCGATACGTACCTTTACGGAGTTCGGTACAAACGGAGGCCTTGCAGGTGCAGCCACTCGCTTCGCGAGCATTTTTTTCTTGCCACGCACTTTTTCCACGTTCGCCACAGGCTTGGAACGCACAGATTTGTTTCTGTTTTTATCGGGAGTAGGGATGGACGCAGCTTGTGTTAATAATGGGGGTTTTGAACGTAGTGATTTCCGGTTGTTGGCTGTATCGATGCGTGCGTCATTTGTGAGCAATGGAGGGGTTGGGAGAGGCATAGGTGGAACGTCAGTGGCTTTCGTTTGCTCACCCAGATCCAACTGTATCGGTTCGTCATGTGGAAAAACTCCTTCCAGCTCTAATTGCATCGGCTCTTCGTAGGGGGAATCCTCTTCCGGCTCCATAGACTTTGCTTGATGATGGGGATGGTCTTCTATCAAGTAAAAAGCTTGTAATTGCCGCAAATGATCTTCAATGAATGTCGCGATTTGTTTATGTGGGAACCTCCACGACTTTACCAACTCGGATAACTGGACAATCGAAGCAAGGACATGTGTGTATGTTTCGCTTGTGGGATGGAGAGGGTTACGCGATTCAAAAAGGAAGCTGTGAGTAATCTGCTTATTATGTATGTGGGTATGCAGTCTGACGAGCAGATTGATCATCGTTGATATTTGGTAGCCAAACAGCATAAGCTCGTAATCTTTGACATGATGAAAGCGGGATTCCAATCCTTTGACCAACTGGACGATGGAATAGGTCAGTTTTAGAACGGTGTCATCGATACCTCTGTTCTTCATAGCAATTGACCTCGAATTCCTAAAATGAACAATCCTTAATAGTCGATGGTGATGTCATCCAATTCATCCCCGAAATCGGATTCTTCCATCTCAAAATTTGATTTAAGTGCCACAGGGTACATGTGAATGGCTGCATCCAGCTTTTTTAACAAAAGCCACTCAGCCATCAGCACCGAATCCAGAATCGAAATGACTGTACGATTAAAGGTGATGATCTCATCGTTGGACGGGTTGTTGGGGAAGTCCAGATTTTTGCCAACGAAAGCAAGGGCTTTGTCAGCTTCAGCATTTAGCAATCTGGACAAGGCTTCTTCCTCAAGGGCAATCGATTGCAGCAAATGACTTAAAGCTTCTTCGCGTGTAGGCACATCATATGATTGAACTTTATCTTGTAAGGTCATCATCATCCCTCTTCAATAAAATTATGATTCCATGAGAAGCAGTGTGAGTAGTGAGGGTTATTCTTTGAAGCCAGGAAGGTCGGGCAAGTCAGGTAAGTCATCGTGATGATGTTCATGCAACTGCTCCAGCTTAATAATGTCCTCCAGCTTGAATTGCAAGAGCATCTCTGTCTTGATGACATTGCGCAGCATTCGTTCAACGCTATTGTTTAGGGCAAGTGCATCATTGAGCGAGAGGGATTGCTCCTTCACGATTTTTTGGATCTTTTGCCCCTCTGCATTAATAATGTGAGAAAGTCCGATTTCCTCCAGCGCAATGGAGGTAAGAAGCAGATTTAATACTTCGTTACGTTTCAATATGATTTCCGGTGTTATATTGGGGACCGTGGGCATTGACATCGTTATCTACATCCTTTGTTTGTATGATTTTGTATACAAAATCAGACTTACCCGAAATAGAAGGCGATCTGCTTCCCTTTATTTTGCACAGAACGCCTTCAGACAAGTTTCTTACAACGTACTTAAAAACGATAGGATCGTCATAGGATCGCGTGATTGATAGTGAAGAAATGGAAACTTCCTCGCAGTACATGTTATGTAACCGCGATCTTAATATGACAACTTAATCGTATTCATTGGATAAGGAAGTAGTGGTGCACGGGATAATGCTAACCACATTTTCCAACTTGAATTGCAAGAGCATTTCTTTTTTGATGACATCTTGCAGCGTTCTGCGAACACTGTTGTTAACGGCAAGAATATCAGAGATAGTGGGGACGACCTCAGGCGTAGCCCCCAATGTACCTACCACAAAGTGGAGCTTTTCTGCCTCTGCATTCATAATATGCACCAAAGCCATTTCTTCCAGAGCAATGGATGCCAGCAGTAAAGATACCGATTGCTCCATCGTAACGGAAATCGTTGGAGTAATGTTAGGGATGGTAGGTTGAGACATGTGATCACCTCTTTGAAGTAATGGGTAAACCCGTGAGCGCTAGCTATTCCCCCCTTCGTTTTACTACGGTAAGTGTATGCATAGGTGTGTGTCCCACTGAACTGTTTATTTGTACACATCCTCACGGGAGCGGGGAAAAGGAAAAGCCCAGATCGATTGACCCGGACTAGTGGTATTGTGATAGTTGAATGAGGTCTATTAACACGAAGAATCTATGGAAGAAGATTATCTACGATATTTTCCAATTTGAATTGGAGAAGGATTTCTTTTTTGATGAGATCCTGTATCGTTTGACGAACGCTTGCATTGACGAGCAGGATGTCGGAGAGTGTAGCGGGTGGTTCAAGCCCTGGAACAAGGGTGCCTAAAACAAATTGGAGCTTTTCAGCCTCTGCGTTCAGAATGTGAGCCAAAGCCAGTTCTTCTAAAGCGATGGATGCAAGCAAGAGCGAAGTGGTTTGGCCAAGAGTAATCGAGATAACAGGCGTAATATTAGGGATCGATGCTTGGGACATGATCATCACCTCATAGATTTATTAATCGGTAGCCGCCCATTCATTTTTGGTGCCCTGGAGTCTTACCAATACCCAGCGACGATTTCCAGCAATCTCTCGAAAAAGTTCTTCATAGTGATAGATTTTTCCGAGATGAGCCAAAAAGGGATAGTGATCAAAATCATCTACGAGAATAAGTGCATCTGGTTTGAGGGTGTCAACAAATAGTGGATAGGCAAGAGAGCGGCCGTTGCCATGCGGACCGTCCACTACCATGACATCTACTGAATGAATGGAAAGCGATAGTTGGTCCAAATCCGCGTAAAAGGCATTTTGAATGGAAAAATGATCAGATTGATTCTCGGGAACACGCTGTCCGATGGCAGGCCACAAGCTCCTGCTCTCTGTTGGATTTTCGAAGACCTTGTTCCATTCCTCTTCTGATAGTTGCTTCAAAGAGCTAGTCACCAAGGCGACATGCGGTACATCCCCTAGGCTCTCTTTGATTTCCTTCGCACGAATCGGATGATGCTCCATAATGGTTGCTTGAACCGGGAGTAGCTCAAGATCGCCAAGTGATTTCCAAAACAGAGCGGAGTCACCCCCACCCAACTGAAGCACCTGGCACTCCTCCTTTTCTTTGTTGATATGACGGCATGCATGTACGAGAGCCTGTTTGCTTACCGTGAGTGAGTTGTATCGCCAGCGATTACAATTGGACTGCTGCAAAGCCTTTTCAATATCGCGAATGATCATCTTCATTCCACCCATTCCAACAGATTGGGATGTTGATCCAAGATGGATTCATACTGTTCCTTCCAGCCATATCTGGCATCGGGGTCGAGGAGCTGATAGCGGTTGTATTTGCTCTGTCTGTCTTCTAGCCGGGCCCAGCCGAAATGTTTCACGCGTGATGGATGGCACAGGTATGGGAACTGGTTGATCGAGAGAGGGAATCTGCCACAATGCTGCGGGGTTTCTCTCCATATATATGGGAAGTCAGGGCGGTACTTGACCATAAAAGGACGGTAGTAATGATGGGCATTCCAATACGCATCTTCGCGATAATGCGTCTCGCTCCACATATCGTACAAACGAAAGTAGATCGCCTCGTATGTATGCTGTTCCAAAATCTCGGAAACTTTCGAGGGGAAGGAGCTATCTATGATTTCATCGGCGTCCAGATTCAGAATCCATCCCGGATCAGTCTGGATCGTTTCTTGCCATTGTTGTTTGCGCAAGGAGACCTCATTGGAAAACTGAGAGGTAGCGTTTTGAACCAGATGAAGAGGAATGCCCTTGAGAATCTCTCTACAGAGATCCACGGTATGATCAACACTGCCATCGTCGATGATGACGGCTGCGTCAATAAATTCTTTATGTGCTTCCAACGCTCGTCTCAAATAGCGATTGCCTTCATTTTTTACAATCATGGAAAGCGTCAGTTTGGCTCTGGTCATCTACGTGCTGCACCTCCTGCGCTTGTCGTGTTGCCATGCAGAAGATTTCATGGCCTTGGAAGGTAGACTGGAGGTTCACGGCTAGCTTCATGATGTCCTGGATCGGTAAAGGTGTTTGCGTGGTCTTGCGCAGATGGTTTTCCAATCGGTTCGTTTCTTCTCGAGAAAAGATGGAGAGAACCTCCCAGCCACCTTGATGAAGCAGTGAGATCAGATTGTCACGGGAGTAATGAAAGAGGTGGTCATTCTCGGTATACAGCGGGGAATACACCCCAAACAGTTTATTGGTGAACGAGTTTTTGTTCGGCACGCTAAAAATGATCTTTCCTCCTGGTTTAAGAAACCCCTTCAATTCTTCAAGGTATTGCTTCGGATGCGAAATATGCTCAAGGACGTGACAAAAAACGATGGCATCAAAAGTACCCATGTGTTCGGGGGCGAGAACGGAGGAGTTCCATAACGAATGAACCAGTTGTAAGCCATACCGGTCTTGGGCGTATGCGCATGATTGGTGTGACGGCTCCACCCCAACAACCTCCCACCCAGCCTCACGAGCAAGGAATAACAACTCTCCTGTTCCTGGACCAATTTCGAGTAGCTTCCCTTTTTCCGAAAACCACATATCGAGCAGCAATGTATGGAGGATCGCATGTTCCGTAAATGTATTTTTGGCGTATTGATCACGCATGGAAACCCAACTAGCATCATAGATGTCTGCAACCAGCTGTGTCACGTTGACATGATCGAGGTGAGGTTGAAAAACGAGATCACAATCTTTGCACGTTAGGAGCGAGAAGGTAGCGTACTGGTGGAAAAGCGCAACCTGAGAACTGTTGCACAAGGGACATGAATCATGCATGGATACGATCCCTGCTTTCTTTGTGATATCTGCCTACAACTACCTATGCGCTGCTCCAGCAAAAGGTTCGAGAACCAAGGAAATGGCGCCGTTCTGAAAGGAGCAGTGCGCTCATAAAGTAAAGGGGGGATAGACTACGGATCTCAGTAATGTGTGTAAAAGGAGAGAAGCAGCATGTCTGGGGCACCCAAAATTTCCTTATGTATGATTGTAAAAAATGAAGAAGAGTGTCTTCACAAGTGCTTGGAAAGTGTGAAAGATCTTGTGGATGAAATGATTATCGTAGACACGGGTAGTACCGATAATACGGTAGAGATATGCAAGTCATTCGGAGCGGTCGTGCACTCGTATGAGTGGCAGGATAACTTCGCAGAAGCGCGAAACTTCGGATTGGAAAAAGCAACGGGCGACTGGGTTTTGTGGATGGATGCCGATGAAGAAATGAATAAGGAAGACAGCAACAAATTGAAAGAGCTGCTTCGCGGTCAAGAGGATTCTCTTTTTTATATCCATCTAATAAATTACATTGGAGATGAAATAAATGAAGACGATGCTTTTCATATCGCTCACTCACGTTTGTTTCGCAATGGCATCGGTTTTCGCTTCCATTTTCCCATCCATGAAACGCTCAACGTAGAAGAGGTTCTTCCCAATCTGACCGAAGATCTCCACATTCAAATCTTGCCTGTACGGATATACCATTACGGCTACATGAATGAATTTACTGGCAGAAAGAACAAATTCGAGCGCAATATTCAGCTACTCATGAAGGAATTGGAAAAAGAGGATCACTCTCCATGGATTGAGTATCATCTTGCCAGTGAATTCTCACGTATCCAGGAGCATGAGAAAACGTTCAAGTTCGTGAATCTGTCTATTATCGGGTTTCTCGAAAACCATATGATGCCTCCTTCGCTTCTTTATAAGCTCAAATACTCTACGTTGATCTCGATCGGCAGTGCTGAGGGAGCGTGGCCAGGAATTGAAAAGGCAATCGAGATTTATCCTGACTACGTTGATTTGCATCTATACAAAGGGATCATTCAGTATTTGAAAAAGGACTATCAACGAGCATTGGTAACGTTCGATCACTGCTTGGAGCTAGGTGAGAGCAACATTCGTCATCTGACCTTGAAGGGATCGGGAAGTTTTCACGCCTGGTATTACAAAGGGCTTTGCTACGAAGGATTGGGTCAAGTGGAGGAGGCTGTGGCAGCTTATCAGACAGCGTTGGCGATGGCGGAGAACCATGCGCCTGCCAAGGAAGCATTAGAGAAGCTGAGCTCGACGACTGAAGTAAGTCTTACGCCAAACAACAAATAGCATCGTGGCGAAAAGCCGTTTACGTCGATGGTTCAGGCGTAACGGCTTTTTTTCGTAATGGCAGAGCATGAACAAAATGACGTTAATCACCTTTATAACGGTAAAAGGTTTAATAAGCACAATGTTTCATTTGCGGCAGCAGATTGTTACAATAAAAAACGCATTTCATCGGTAATAATAATCATTATCAATTACATCAAGTGAGGGACAAAAGATGAAGCGAACAAGCGGAATGAAGCGTCTCGGACATATGCTTTGGACGCTTGCACTGGCAGGTACGGTATTACTGACCGGGTGCGGCAGCGCAGAGCAAAAACAGCCAGCAGCAGGTCAAGATAGTGCGCAAACCGCACAAAAGCGCATCGTGAAACACGAGTTGGGCGAAACGGAAATTACTGGAGATCCAAAAAGAGTCGTCGCGTTGGAGTACTCTTTTGTAGACGGACTATGGGAGCTGGGAGTGACGCCTGTAGGAATTGCGCAGGAGAAGGATAAGGACGTAGAAGGACTGATCGGCAAAAAAATCGAGTATACCTCTGTGGGGACTCGCCAGCAGCCGAGTCTGGAAGTCATCAGCTCATTGCAGCCGGATTTGATTATCGGTGATTTGAATCGCCACAAGGACATTTACAAGGATTTGCAAAAAATCGCACCGACGATCATTTTGAAAAGCCGCAACTCGACGTATCAGGAAAACTTGAGCTCGTTTGCCACGATTGGGGAAGCGCTGAACAAGCAAAAAGAAGCAGAACAGCGCCTGATCAAGCACAAGGAGATCATCGCAGAGTTTAAGAAGAAGGTACCGGCTGAGGATTCCCGCAATGTCATGCTGGGTGTATTCCGCGCAGATTCGCTGTCTGCACATGGTTCGAAATCGTTTGATGGCGAATTGCTCGAAATGATTGGAATTAAAAATGCAATTCAGGATGCGCCAGAACCAACGGTAAAAATCAGTTTGGAGCAAATGGTGCAGTGGGACCCAGATGTAATTTTCCTGGCGGAGGCCGACGACGCGCTGTTGAACGAATGGAAGCAAAATCCGCTCTGGAACAATATCACCGCAGTTAAAAATCAGGAAGTACACAAAGTAAATCGTGACCTCTGGACGCGCTATCGCGGACTGAAATCTGCGGAACGCATTGTCGAAGAGGCAGTGAACCTTTTGTACAGTAAGAATAAATAAGAACACATACGATGCAAAATCTGGAAAGACCGATCGCTGATCTGGTCTTTTCGGTGTTCTTGCACGTGGTAGTTGATCGAGGTGGCTTGTATTGCAGAAAACAACGACACGACAACGAAAAGGTACCTTCATCCTCATTGTGATCGGTTTGGCGATCCTTTTGTTCATTGGTTTGTTGCTGAGCTTGTTTACCGGA
Source organism: Brevibacillus fortis (assembly GCF_046196545.1). Classification (GTDB taxonomy): domain Bacteria; phylum Bacillota; class Bacilli; order Brevibacillales; family Brevibacillaceae; genus Brevibacillus; species Brevibacillus fortis_A. The sequence goes on along the minus strand of NZ_CP176370.1, from coordinate 6,399,553 downwards.
GTAGCTTCGCTGCAAATTCGATCATTAGTGACGCATTGGCTATCGGGTGAATTCTCCAAGGAGCTATTGATTTTCCAAACCATCCGCGTTCCAAGAGCAGTGCTGGGAGCCATCATCGGGGCGAATTTGGCTGTGGCAGGAGCCGTAATGCAGGCAGTTACCCGCAATCCACTGGCTTCCCCGCAAGTATTTGGCGTGAATGCGGGGGCTTGTCTGGTGGTCGTACTCGCGATTGTGTTTTTACCGGATATCGGGAAAGCCAATCTCATTTATTTTGCATTTGCTGGAGCGATTGTCGGGGGAATTGTTGTCTTTGGATTCGCAGCTTCCCGTGGGATGACCAATCTCAAGATCGCTTTGGTAGGAATGGCCATTCACCTGCTGCTCACCTCCATTACGAAGGGAATTATCATCTTTAACGAACAAATATCGAATGTATTGTACTGGTTGTCTGGCTCCATTAGCGGGGTGGGTTGGACGGATGTGCAATTGATTTTGCCATGGTCGATGGCGGGACTCCTGCTGGGGATCTGGTTGTCCGGCTCATTGTCTGTGTTTCGACTGGGGGAGGAAGTGGCGATGGGGTTGGGACAAAAAATCGCCCGCGTCCGACTGCTGTCTTATGTTGTGGTCGTTATTTTGGCAGGGGCCTCTGTTGCTGTCGCCGGAGCTGTTGGGTTCGTCGGACTGATGGTTCCGCATATCGCAAGGAGGCTCGTGGGTACGGACTATCGGGTCATTATCCCTGTGTCTGCGCTTGGTGGTGCTGTTCTGGTGACAATCTCCGATGTACTGGCTCGCTTGATTTCCTATCCGTTTGAGTCTCCTGTAGGAATTGTAACGGCTCTTTTGGGAACCCCGTTCTTTCTTTACTTGGCGAGAAAAAAGGGGAGGGAAATGGTATGACTTCGCGAAAAAACACCCTGCTCCTGGTTGGCCTCGGCGGCTTAGTCTTAGTGGCAGCATTGCTTAGCATGGGGATCGGCCCGATCTTTATCGGCCCTGATCAAATCATCCGGGTGATCATGGGCGAACCTTCGTCACTTGCGTTTATGATTGAAAACTATCGATTGCCGCGGGCATTGCTCGCGATTCTTGCTGGAGCGGGCTTCGCGATCGCTGGTGTGATTTTGCAAGGAATGATCCGTAACCCTCTGGCATCACCGGATGTCGTAGGTGTAACCAAAGGCGCGGGCCTGTTCGCGGTTGTTGTCATCATTCTATTTCCGACCGCTTCACCGCTTCTTCTCCCGATTGTCGCGTTTTTGGGAGCATTGGCGGTAGCGATTGCCCTCATCTATTTCGCTCGGAAAAGCGGTGCACAGCCAACTACCTTTGCCTTGGTCGGCATGGGAGTAGGGGCGATCTGCCAAGCGTTGACGGAATTCATCATGGTGAAGTATCCGATGCAAGCCAATGATTCACTTGTCTGGCTGGCAGGGAGCTTGTGGGGGAAAGGCTGGGATGAGATTTACGCTTTGCTGCCGTGGCTGCTCGTATTCATTCCCATTAGCCTTGCCCTGCACCGAAAGCTGGACATTATCAGTCTGGATGAAGGGAGCTCTACCGGGCTGGGACTGAATGTCGTGCGAACTCGCTATGTACTCTTGCTGCTCGCGGTTGCATTGGCAGGCGCATGTGTAGCGGCGATTGGCTCGATCGGCTTTGTAGGCTTGATTGCTCCACATATGGCGAGAAAGCTGTTCGGTCATCAGCATCGGTATCTGTTGCCAGGTGCGGCGGTTTTGGGCGCGCTGATTCTCGTCATTGCAGATGCATTGGGGAGGGGACTGAATCCTCCGATCGAGATCCCCGCGGGTATTGTGACGGCGGTCATCGGTGTTCCGTACTTCTTGTATTTGGTGCGTCAAGAGAAGAAAAAGTAAAATGAAAAGCCATCTTTTCCTCTAGCTTTGGAGAGAAAGATGGCTTTTTTCTATTCCGGTTCTCCTTCGAAGAATTCGCCTTGTTCCACGGCATACACAAAATTTTGCAACCAATCATAACCGGATGGTTCTCGAACCGTACCGAGCAGGATTTGACTGATGGAGAGAGCGGAACTGTCTATGAATCTGACAACAGCAGCGTCACCGTGGATGAAAACGGCTTGATCGAGATTTCCGAGGATGCGCGACCTGGCAAAAAAGTTACAATCAAGGTGAGTAACGGAGAAAAATCGACCAAAGTGACGTTCACGATTGCAGAGGTTAAGAGTATCAACCTGTCCGCCAAAAAGAGTACAGTAAAGCCCGGTAGCACGGTTCAAATGAGCGTATCGGCTACCATGACGGATCGCAGCCGACGCGATATGACCAAAGAAAGCACAGGAACCACTTACAGTGTCGTGGAAGCGGAATATGCCGAGATTAGCGAGGATGGCCTGGTAACCGTCCATGAGGATACGCCGGACAAAACCACAGTGACGATTGTAGCGGAAAACGATGGTCATACAAGCGCGTACACGTTGAAAGTGAGAGAATAGAATTACTGATTTACTAGGAAGAGCCTGACCAGTGATGGTTGGGCTTTTTTCATCATAATTTACCGTGCAGCGGCTCATGCTACTACTGACAGCTCATTCCCGATCATTTCCTTCCATGGTAAACTGTCATGTAAGTGTAAAGCTTCATCCATTCTTTCTACTAGGTGGTACATACATGCGGTCTATATGGAAGATTTACAAAACGGACTGGATTAACATTTTCAAGGTCCCGACCGGGATTTTTCTGATCATCGCCATCATTCTCCTTCCTTGTTTATACGATTGGATCAACATCAAATCAGTATGGGATCCTTACGCCAATACGCAAGGTGTCAAGGTGGCGGTGACGAGCGAGGATCAGGGAGCCACGGTTGGCGATCACAAGATCAACATCGGAGACGAGCTCGTGAAGAGCTTGCAGAACAACCAGAAACTAGGGTGGACCTTTGTGGACAAAGAAGAGGCCAGACGGGGCGTGGAGCGGGGGGATTACTATGCTAGCATCCTGATCCCAGCTGACTTTTCCACAAAAATCACGGGAATTGTCCATGGCAACCTGAACAAGCCTGAAGTGATCTATACGGTCAACGAAAAAGTGAACGCCGTCGCACCCAAAATCACCTCGTCAGGTGTTTCAGCGATTGCCAAGCAGATCAACGAGAGTTTTACGGAAAGCGTCAGTGAAGCCTTGCTGACGAAGCTTACAGAGATCGGCATTAAAATTGAAGAGCAATTGCCGACCATCCGCAAAATCGAGAGTGGCGTTTTCCAACTGGAAAAAAGCCTTCCCGAAATTCGTGCCGCAGGGCAAAAAGTGTTGGAGATTGAGAAGAAGCTTCCGGAGATTCACGAGAAAGCGCAGATCATTCTGGAAGTGGAAAAAAGAATCCCCGAGATCAATCAAGCTGGGCAGGCAGTGCTCAAAATTCAGCAAAACTGGCCGAAAATCAATGAGGCGGCGTCTGTCATTATCGCGATGGAAGACAAGCTGCCGGTGATTGAGCAAGCCGTCGGACGAATTGAAGAGCTGGATCGAAATTTTGATAAAGTCGCAAACGCAGTGACTACGGCCACAGAAAAAGCGAGTCAGGCCATTGAGATCGTTTCAGCTGCTCAAGATGCGTTGCCGCGTATCGCTGATCTGACTGATAAGGGCGCGGCTGTTGCCGATCAGCTCAATAACTTTTTTACGAAGCATGACGGTGCCTTTGAAACGATTGCACCGCTGATCAAGCAAAATCTCATCTTAGCCCAGCAAGCATCGGATGCGCTCACACAACTCACAGACAGACTGTTGCAAATCAATCCGGATCGCCTGCCTACTGCGAGTGAGGTAAATGCCGTGAAAGACAGGTTATCCAGAGCCGTGAATGTTTTGGGGCATACCGCATCGCTTGTAGAGAAAGTAAACAGTTATATTCCCGGACAGCCATTGAGTCATTTCGCAGAGAGGCTGCGCACGATTGAGAGCAGAATGAACCGGCAAATCGAGATTCTCGGCATGATTGCAAGCGCGCTGGAAAAAGGCAAGCAGCCTGCGAAAGACTTGGTCGAGAGTCTGAATCAGTTCTCGAAAAACACCAGCGCGGAATTGGGAGACATTCTATCCCGTTACGATAGCGAAATCGTCCCGAAAATATCCGAGGGCATTGAAAGGCTGAAGGTGATCACAGGAGAATCTGCCGATCTACTGCATAAAGCTCAAGAAAAGCTTCCGGATATCGAAGCGATTCTCCAAGAGACAAAGACGGGCTTGGAGCTGGGATTGGCAGAATTGAAACGAATCCAGCAGGAGATGCCGCAAATACGGGCGCAAGTGCACGAGCTCGCGCAAACGCTCAGAAGCAAGTCGGATGCTTTTGCAAATGCCATTCGCGTAGCAGCTCCGTTCTTGAAGGGAAATCTTCCTACTATCGGGAAGAAGCTCGACGAGGCAGCGGCATTCGTCCAGAACGATCTGCCTAAAGCGGAGGCGAATTTGACCAAGCTGGCTGATTTTGTGCGCTACAAGCTCCCGGAGGTGGAGGCAGGCGTCCACAGAGTTGCCGCATTGGTTCGCGACGATTTGCCTAAGCTGGAGAGTGCCATTGGGCAGGCGGCTGACAAGCTGAGAGAAGTCGAGGCGAACAACAACTTCGCCGATCTTGCCAAGCTATTGCGCGGCGACATAAAAAAAGAGAGCGAATTCCTCGCAAGTCCCGTGCAGATCAAGGAAAACCGCCTATACCCGATTCCGAATTATGGTTCGGCCATGTCGCCTTTTTACGGTGTATTGTCTCTCTGGGTAGGTGCGACCTTGTTGATTTCCCTGCTGAAGCCAAATGCGGAAAATCCAGGCGGAGTGTACAAGCCGTATCAGTTGTACCTCGGCCGCTTGGGGACGTTTGCGACAATTGGGCTGCTTCAGGCGTTGTTCGTCACGCTCGGTGATATTTACATCCTCGGGGCCTATGTAGCGGATAAAGCTCCGTTTGTGTTATTCGGTATGCTGGTAAGCCTGGTATTCGTTACGATTACGTACACGCTAGTGTCCGTTTTCGGCAACGTGGGCAAAGGTATAGCGATCATCTTCATGGTATTTCAATTCTCCAGCTCGGGCGGTACGTTCCCGATCAGCATGACTTCACCGTTCTTCCAAGCGCTGAATCCATACATGCCCTTCACGTATGCGATCAGCCTGTTACGTGAAGGGGTGGGCGGCATCCTCTGGGAAACGGCCATTCGGGATATACTCGTACTATCCGGCTTTATCGGTATCAGCCTGTTTGTGGCGCTCGCGCTGAAGCGTCCGTTGAGCGGAATCATTGAAAAGTCGATGGAGAATGCGAAAAAGACCAAGATTATTGGGTAAAGGTTTCACGGAAGTCGATTTGCATGGAGCAGGGTGCCCCACGTAGATATCACTACTGGAGGGCACCCTTTTTTCAAGGGCAAGTAATTGTAGATTTTGGTAAAATATAGGTGGTTTGTGAATCGTAAAGGGGAGTGAACCATGGGGAAATGGTTTGGATACATTCTACTGACGACTTTGATAGGCGGTGTGTGCTTTTTTATCATTACTCCAGAAATCACCTTGATATTGAGTATGTTCGTCATTATCGGAACCCTGTTTTATATTGTACACATTTTGAAAAATGAATTGCCCAGAGTAGTCCAGGATCGGCTGGAAAGACGATTCCGCAAGACGGAGAAAAGCCTCGAAGAATTAAAAAACCTGTACAAGCAGGAGACTGAATAGGGATGTTTTGGGAGAGGACACCTTTTTAAGGTGTCCTTTTTTCTTGAACAGGTACGGAACGTGTTGCCAGTCGGGCAGCAGATGCCAGCCCCAGTAAGACGATGAACGTCTGAAGGAGCAGGGAAACGGTAATCCCGACTGAAAGTGAAAACTCAAATGCAGTCATCACAGATATGATGGCTCCTCCCACCCCTATGACAATCGCTGGTGTGAACGTATCCGCGATAGATATTTCAGCAGATACTTTTCCTTCTTCACCAGGTTTTGCAAGAGAAAACGCAATGGCGCCGCTTGTCGGGTGAGCCAAACCAATTCCGAAGCCCATAATGATCTGGCTACAAATCGCGACCACGATACCGAAAAGGTCTTGTTGAATCAACGTCAGCGGTACGGTGCAAGCGACTCCGATGAGCATAATAACGAGGCCTATGATAATTCGTTTTTTTCGACCAGCCCCTTGGTCTTTCTTATCCAGCTTTGCTTGTACATTGGCTGCCAGCGACCAACTGATTGCTGCGGAGGCAACAGCCAAACCAGCTTTGTCGGCGGTTAAACCTAAAATCGAGGTGAGTCCGAGGACGAGATACGTTTGTGTACCGTAATAGGCAGCGACAAAAAGACCCCGAGACGCGATGACAGCAGGTAAGCCTGAGCGTGCGAGGAGCGTTCCTTTCGGCATCAGCTTATATAATGGGACACTGAGGGTGAGCAAACCCGCGATGGATAGCAGGAAACCGTAGATGGAGGGAATTTTGCCGAGTCCAAAAAGCAAGGCACCCGTCCCTAGGGCCAAGAAAAAAGGCAGAAGAAGACTGCGATTGTTTGCCGCGCTTGCTTTTGGCGGTTGTAAGCCTCGGAAAGAGGGGGTGGTTAAGAGTGCAGACAAAAAGATAAAGGGAAGGATCAACCAGAAGACATATCTCCACGACAACTGTTCAGCAATAATCCCGGCGATATACGGTCCGAACAGGCCTGGAAGGATATAAGCGCTGGAGAAGACAGCAAGAATCTGAGGGCGAAGAGAATCAGGGTAACGCAAAGTAATCATGGTATACACGCAATTGACCAAGGCACCGGCTCCGAATCCTTGCATGACTCGCCCAAGCAGTAAAGTAAGCATATCTGGCGCGATTGCAGCAATTACAATGCCAACAGCAAAGAGCACGATAGTGACAATGAAAGGCTGGGCAGGCCCTTTTCTATCGACGAATTGACCTGTGACCACAGTTCCAATCAGCTGAGCCAACAAATAAGCACTGAATACCCACCCATAAAGATCCTCACCCTGTAGCTCTCGGGAAAGACCGGGGGCGATTGTCGTGACAGCCAAGCCTTCAAATGCTGTAGCAGTCACCACAAGAATAATACCAATTGTTAACGCTCGGTAATGCGTGCTCCAAATCCCTTCTGTGCTCATTATTCTCACTCCTTTTTGTATATATGTCGCTTTGAAAGTTGTTATAAAAACTGTTGCTATAACAACTAATTATATACAAAAAATGACATCCTGCAATATGTTTTGTTTTTACAAGTTTTTTACGTTCTCATAAATGATATTGAGTGTTCTGCGAAATTGGTTTACTTCTTCTTCGGTCAATCCTGCAATGGTTTTCTCGTACGCTTCAATGGAGGGAGGAAGGACCTCGTCTTTCAAAAGTCGCCCTTTTTCCGTCAGATAGACACGAAGGGAGCGGCGATCCTTTTTATCTGTTTCGCGATGAATAAACCCTCTTTCTTCCATGAGAAAGAGCATCCGCGCGATATTCGTTTTATCCTTGTAGGTGCGATCTGCCAACTCGTTCTGGGTCAAACCCTCTTCTTCCCATAACACGACGAAAATCATCCACTGATCGATAGTAATGTTATAGGGATTGCATACTTTTTGATAATAGTTGTTCAGTTTTAAATCCGTTCGTTTCACGATGACGCCGATATACTCATCCAATTTCATTGCGAAACCTCCTAGGTTAGGCAGTCAGGGCAACTGTTGATAAGACAACTATAAGGATGCTTCCGATATGTGTCAATTTGCAGGGCTGATGTATTGGACGCATGAAAAAGCCAAACTTGCTTAAAATAACAGCGGGATTGACTACTTATCAAAAAAGGAGAAGGAATAGATGACTCCAATGCTCAGGAAAGTAACATTGTTGATGATTTGCGTGGCACTACTTGGTGTGCCGGGAATGGCAGCTGCCAAGGAATCGCAAGGAAATGTACAGCAGAGAGAATGTATAAAGCCAAAAGAAGTAAAGCTGCAAGGGGATATGCGGAGGCTATGGATTGACCATTTGCTATGGGACCACACCTATATGGTAAGCGCCTTGGCAGGGCTGGAAGACAAAGACGCCGTACAGGCACGACTCTTGAAAAACCAGGTGGATATCGGGAACGCAATGAAGCCGTATTACGGAGAGGAAGCAGGTAAAAAGGTTACCGAATTGCTGACGGAGCATATTACGATAGGCGGCAAAATCATTGACGCAGCCAAAAAAGGCGATCAGGCTACTGTAGCAAAGCTTGATAAGGACTGGCACCGGAATGCGGATGATATCGCCAAGTTCTTAAGCAGCGCCAACCCCAATTGGACTGAGAAGGAACTAAAAGAGATGATGTACATGCATCTGAAGCTGCTCAATGATAATCTCCAGGCGAGATTGAAAAAAGACTGGGAAGCGGATATTGCTGCGTTTGACCAAGGTGAGGATCATATCATCTCATTCGCTGATGTGCTGACAGCAGGCATCATTAAGCAGTTCCCGAATCAGTTTTAACCAAAGGCGTGCAAGAAATGACCGGACACCAGCTAGTAGGGTGTCCTTTTTTCTGTGAAACGAATGAAAGAATCGTTTTGATCCAAAATAACAATGGAACCTATTACATACCGATAACAAGGAGAAGACCAAAAATGACTTCAATACTCAGGAAAGCAACACTGTTGATGATTTGCCTTGCTTTGCTAGGCGTACCGGTGATGGCTATAGCCAAGGAATCACAAGGAAACGGCCGGCAACAGGAATGCATAAAGCCGAAAGAAGTCAAATTGCAGGGTGATATGAGAAAGCTCTGGATCGACCATATGATATGGACGAGGAGTTATCTGGTCAGCGCTTTAGCAGGGTTGGAAGACAAAGATAAGGTACTGGAAAGACTCTTGAAAAACCAGACGGATATCGGGAATGCGATTAAGCCTTACTATGGTGAGGAAGCAGGCAACAAGCTTGGCAAGCTGCTAACCGAGCATATTGTGGTCGCTGGTAAAATCATTGACGCCGCCAAAAATGGCGATCAGTCGAGTGTGGAAAAATGGAAGAAAGAATGGTTTCGAAATGCAGATGATATCGCCAAGTTTTTAAGCAGCGCGAATCCGAATTGGCCTGAAAAAGATGTAAAAGAGATGATGTATACGCATTTGAAGCTGCTCTCCCAAAATCTCCAAGCAAGATTGAAAAAGGACTGGGATACAGATATCGCTGCATTTGACCAAGGAGTGGATCACATCCTTACGTTCGCTGATATGCTGACAGCAGGAATTATCAAGCAATTCCCCAACCAATTCTAAAAACAAACGCCAGCCCCTGCATTCGGAGCTGGCACTTTTACTATTTCAATAGCTGCTTGATAATCTCGTTCGTCACAGAGGGAACGACTTCAGTGGAATACGTAATCTCCATCCGTTCAAAACGGTTATGTGCATCGTACCCATACGGACCGATGTTGATGCAAGGTACGTTAATATCCCGAATGTCCTGATACTCGACGTAATGCTTGCTGCCCCAGCTCGGATTGTTCTCTTCGATCGCGAGAATGCCTTCCTCATCGTCTGAGAGTGCTACGCAGCTCATATCGCAAACGTACGGGAAAAAGTTGCGCGTCACGATAGGATGTGCATAATCCGGCTGGACGACTGCAACGGCTTGTTCCAATGCTTCTATCAAGTTTTGCTCCCGTTCGTCCTTGCCAACGAGCTCGATGCGGGGAGAGTAGAGTGAGGAATAGAACAAGATGATGGCGGGGCTTCTGTCCTTCATCCACTTGATCTCCTCTTCAACCACACGAGCCGAGAACATGCGTACATCCAAGGATTTGTCTTGCAAAAGCGCCTCTTTAAACTGCTTCATGTGCGAGAGGAAGGCGTCTCCATGCTCGGCAATCAGCTCTTTTTTCATATCCTCGTAGATCAAAACTCGCGTCTTCCAAGGGAGGGGAGTCCAAGCTTGACCGCTCTTCTCACAGAAGCGGCGGTGACGCTCATGCAATAGAGCCAGTGCGTTTTCAAAGGCGATCTCGGCTTGCTCCTTCAGTAGTGCCAAGACTTGCTTCGGAGACCAGGAATGGATGAAGAAATTATAATAGACGTAGGCCGACAAGGCGGTCTGGATCGTGTAGGTCGGCTTGAAGTCTGTCTGCTTCAACGAGACAGGAGGCACAGGTGTCTCGCCGAATGCTTCGTCGCACAGGTCAGGATTGTAGCTGATCTGGCGGGTCAACTCTGCGGCGATAAAGTTGGGATCAAGTCCCTCGAAAGCAGAGCCTGCATGCGTCTCGTAGCCCGTGATATAAAAGGAAGGCAGCAGCTTGCCGACAGTACCCTTATAGATATAGCGATTCGGGTCCCCATCGTAGCGCGGGGCGACAAAGTCGGAGTTGATCAGCGCGATATAGTCAAAACCGTGCTCCTCTCGCCATTTTTTCAAGTTCTTCAAGGAAGAGAGTACGCCATGCGAGCTGTCTTCTTCGTCGCATTCGGCAAGCAGCATGAGATTGCCCACCAGCTCTTCCGGGTGCTCGGAATAGTACTTCAGCAAGTAGACGTGGCTCGCTACGCCGCTTTTCATATCGAGCACGCCACGCCCAAAATGCCAATCACCTGACTCCAGCTGCTCACTCACCAGTGCAGGCAGTGGCTCATTTTTCAAGGCGTCCATGAGCGCAGTCGGATGGCAGGCTTTGTTCTTTAGGTGGTTGTAGTCCTCAATCCCGACGGTATCCGTGTGCCCCATCAAAATAACAGTTTTGGTGCTCGGCTCCCTGGTTCCTCTGACAAAAGCAAGGACGTTGTAGCGCTCCACCTCGTCGTTGACCGTGCGGGAGAGAATCAACTGATCTGGATGCTTTTGAAAATAGGGGAATGACTTTAGATGCTCATATAGATGGGTAGCAACGGCGATTTCTCCGGTGGTGTTCACGATACTTTCAATGCTGACTAGTTCATCGGTCAATTGCAGGATTGCTTCACGGCTTTGTAGCATGGGTTCCACCTCTTCTTCGCTTACAAAATTTGTTGTAAAAATCGTTTGGTACGCTCATGCTTTGGATTCGTGAAAAGCTCATGGGGATGGGCTTCTTCGACCATTTCTCCGTCCGCTAGCATAATGACTCGGTCAGCTACCTCGCGGGCAAAGCCCATTTCGTGCGTTACGACGACCATTGTCATGCCATCGCGAGCGAGGTCTTTCATAGTAGCGAGCACTTCGCCTACCAGCTCAGGGTCCAAGGCAGAAGTAGGCTCATCAAACAGCATGACATCCGGCTCCATCGCCAGGGCGCGGGCAATCGCGACACGCTGCTTCTGACCGCCGGAGAGCTGCTCGGGATAGGCGTTTGCTTTGTCTGTCAGTCCGACGCGGCTTAATAGCTCCATGGCTTTTACGGTCGCTTCCGTCTTGCTTTTCCTTTTGACGTAGATCGGTGCTTCGATCACGTTTTCCAGCACGGTCATATGCGGGAACAGATTGAAATGCTGAAAAACCATTCCGACATGCTCACGTATTTTGTTCAAATCACTGTTTTTGACATCGATGACCTGATTGTTGATCTCGATAACGCCTTTGTCTTTTATTTCCAGAAAGTTCAGACATCTGAGTAGCGTGCTTTTTCCTGATCCACTTGCCCCGATCAACACAACCACTTCTGATTTTTGAATCGACAGCGTGATGTTTTTGAGCACATGCAGGTTCCCGAATGACTTGGCCAGATTGCGTACCTTGATCATGCTGCCACCTCTTTTGGTTTCGGAGTGCTGATGGGCGTCCTGCCAGTATCGAGACGTTTTTCCACACGGTTTAAAATAAAGGAAAAGATGGCGACGAGTGCGAGGTAATACAGTCCGACGACGAAATACGTTTCAAAAGGCATGAAGTTCTCAGCTTGTGCAGACAAGGCACGGTTAAACAGCTCTGTAACAGCAATGTACGCGACGAGTGAAGAGTCTTTCAGTCCGATAATAAACTGATTGCCAAGCGGCGGAATGGCACGTTTGAAGGCTTGTGGCAAAACAATTCGGCGCATCGCCAGGCTGTACGGCATCCCGAGTGAACGGGCAGCTTCCATCTGTCCACGGTCAATCGATTGGATGGCTCCCCGAAAAATCTCGGCAATGTAGGCGCCGGAGTGAATGCCAAGCGCGAGCGCACCTGCCGTAAAGTCAGAGAGGACGATGACACTGGATATCCCGTAGTAGAGGAACATGAGCTGGACGATTAACGGCATGCCGCGCACGATGAAGATATAGGTGTCGGCCAGCTTTTGCAGGAAGAAAATCCCGGATACTTTAAAAAAGGCGAAGACGAGTCCGATCACAGAGGCCATGGCCAAGGATACAGCCGTGAGGGAAACGGTAACCCAAGCAGCCTCCAAAAATGCTTTTCCATGAATCGTAAAAATATCAATGATACTGGTCACAAAACCCATGGCTGCTCAACCTCCCACGTTATTTCAACAGGTTCGCTCCGAACCATTTCACGCTGATTTGCTCGTAGGTTCCGTCTTCAATCATGGCCTTGATGGCTTCATTGATTTTTTTGGTCAGCTCAGGGTTGTCTTTGGTTACGGCGATCGCGATGTTTTCTTTGTTCAAAACCTCGCCTGTAGCTTTGATTTTCAGGCCTTGATTCTTGATCGCAGAGGTGCCGACGACACGGTCTGTAATTACGGCGTCGACCCGACCTGGGACCAAATCCTGCAAGGCGTAAATATCTGAGGGATAGCCTTTTACTTTTGTCTTGTCGGTTAAGGTTTCCGCGACGTCTTTGTGCGTGCTGGCTTGAACAACACCTATGATTTTACCTGTTAGATCGTCCTTGGTTTTGATGCTCTCATTCGTTTCCGCAATAAAAATCTGCCCGCCGGAAATGTAGTACGGGTCGGTGAAATCTACTTGCTTGGCACGTTCTTCTGTGTGCGTCATGCTGCCAATAATGGCATCGTATTTGCCGCCCTTCAGCCCTTGCAGAATCGTTTCCCAAGGATTGGTCACCGGATTGGCTTCGAGTCCGATCCGTTTGGCGATCTCATTGCCGATTTCCACGTCGAATCCGGTCAGTACGCCGTTTGTGTCCTTGTAGTTAAGTGGTTTGATTAGGCCACTCATGGCAAAGGTCAGTTTTCCTTCATGGACGAGTTTGAGTTTCACTTCGGAAGCAGGTTGGGTAGGTGTAGTGGAGGGAGTAGAAGAATTGGTGGAAGCGTTTGCATTTGTTTGTGCAGGTGATGATGTTGCATTGGACCCGCATCCTCCCAAAATGGAGAATACGAGTGAGCTTACCAAAAGAGCGACAGGAAACAGACTTTTCTTCCTCATACGAGAATCCCCCTAACGGATATGGTGTGCAAAACGTCTTGCCGACCCAAGCTAGGAAACAAAAAAGTGTGCTGCCACTATAGGAAAAGGGGGAGGGCGTACGTGCCGCCCTTGCCCCTGCATGAACTAATTTTGTGCCGTCTTTTTCAAATAAGCTCTCCATGTGATGCACCATTGATCAGGATCATCGAGTACGGACTCAAGGACACGGTGTCCTGTACTATTGTGCGGCGCTGTTTTTACGATCTCAGGATTCTCATAGGCTTCTTGAGAGATATGCGTAAGTGCCGCGATGTATTCGTCGAGCTCTGCCATGGAATAGGACTCCGTCGGTTCCAGCGTAAACGGCTCCGGCACGACGTACGGGTGGTGACTGGTCCAGTAATGGTGGGCAAAGTCGACCATGCGGCGCTGAACATCGTATGTTGTGACGCCCGTATCTTCTTTTAGCTGCTGCCAGCTATAGCGAACCTGCTCCAGGCGTCGGCCTTGTATATAGGGCGCGCTCGCACCGCGGATTTGCAGGATTTTGTGATAGAGATAGTTGTTGTTGAGGCAAGCGATTTCGGCAACTTCTTTCAAGCCGTCAGCACCAAGTGCACGGACCCAAGCGTAGGAGCGCAGGACTGCAGGTGGTACGCCGTAAAAGCTGCGGACTTTCCCGATGCTGTTTTTCAAATCACGCTTATAGAAGTAACGCTCTCCGTCGAAATCTACGATCGGTCCGGGCAGGAATTGCGCAAGCTCGGAAGTGACACCGATGGCACCTGTTGCAGGTCCGCCGCAAGCGTGTGGGACGGAGAAGGTTTTGTGCAGGTTGAAGAAGCACATGTCAAAGCCTGCTTCCAACGCGCGGGTAATGCCCAGCAAGCCGTTGGCGTTTGCTTGGTCGTAGCAGCACAGCCCCCCTGCGGCGTGAACGACGTCTGTGAACTCCTTGATGCGGGAGTTGTAAATGCCTGTATCCTCTGGATTCGCTACGGCAAAGGCAGCGGTTCGCTCCGAGACGAGGTCCTTTAGCGCTTCCAGATCAGGGTAGCCGTTTTCGTCGGCCGGTACATAAATGATTTTGAAGCCTTTGACTGCGGCCGTCGCGGCTTGGGACGGGTGGGAAAAATGGGTGGTAATAAACTCGTTGCGCTGCTCTCCTTCGCCGCGAGATTCGTGGTATTTGCGCACGATAGAGGCTTGGGTAAACAATGCCTGTGTGCCGCTGCCCGGCTGGAACGAGAATTTGTCCATTCCTGAAATCTCGCGCAAGTATAGATCGAGCTGATACGTCATCTCCAGCATCCCTTGGACAGTGGACTCGTCTTGCAGCGGATGCAGCTCCGCCATTTTCGGCGAGCGCACGAAGCGTTCATTGATCTTCGGGGAGTATTTCATCGTGCAGGTGCCTTGCCCAATCTCCACGTTGAAATCCGACCCCAGAACCTCCTGCGAAATGCGGGAGTAATGACGAATCACGCGGTACTGACTGATCTCGGGAAGATTCGGCCGTTTTTTTCGGCGCAGGCTGTCTGGCAGCTGGGAGATGCCATCGCCTATGGTTTCCACGATTTGTGGCTCGACGGGTGGTACCTCGACGCCACGCTCGCCGGGCTGGCTCAGCTCGAAAATGACAGGCTCATCCCACTTTGCTTGGTGGAAGCGGCGTACCTTATGGTCCCTCGGAATCCGTTTCATTTTGTCGATTGTTCCTTCGGATGTTTTCATGGTCGGTTTCCTCCTTTTACACGATGTTTTTTACGGCAGCGACGAGCGTATCAATATCCTCCTGGGTATGAACCTCCGTGACGCAGTAGAGCGCACATTGACCCAATTCCGGGTAGTGTTCAGTCAAATCAACTCCGCCGAAAATTCCTTTAGCGAGAAGCGCAGCGTTAATGTCTTTGACGGTTTTACCTGTTTGCGAGAAGTCAATCACAAACTCCTTGAAGAAAGGAGCGGCGAATTTGGCCTCGACCCCGGGAATGGAAGAGAGCTGTTTGGCGGCGTATTGGGAGCGCTGCATGATACCTTGCCCGACTTCTTCCATGCCTACAGGTCCCATCGTCGCCAAGTACACACCTGCGGTAATGCCCCATAGCGCTGTTTGTGTTCCGACGGACTCCTTGCCTTTTTCACGTTTGGCAAAAGAGGTGCGGTCGTACGCGACATCTCCGAAGCCGTATTCGCCTTCGACCTCTGTTGGAGCGATTCCGAACAGGCGGGACGGATATTCCATGACGAAGGTCGGATCGTCATGCGTCGCGATAAAGCCGGATTGCCCACCGCCGTAATGCATGTGTACGCCAAGCGGCTGCAAATCTCCGCACACGATGTCCGCGCCGTAATTCGCCGGAGATTCCATCACGCCGAGAGAGATGGGATCGACGCCGACTACGCAAATGGCACCAGCCGCATGAGCCAAGTCCGCAATCATCTGTCCGTTTACTTCCACAGATCCGAGGAAGGTCGGGTTTTCGAAGTAAACCGCTGCTGTATCTATACTGAGCTTTGCTTTTAGATCATTCAGGTCAAGTATTCCTGTTTCGTTCTCAAAATCGATCAAGGTGACGGTAAGATCAGGAGACGTATAGTTTTTGATGATCAAGAGCTTGTCGGGATGGATGTTTTTCGAGACCAGTAGCTCTGTGCGTTTGGTGATACGTGCTGCCATGCGCAGAGCAGTAGAAGCAGCCTGTGCCCAGTCAAAGGTCGGAACGTTCACGACATCCATATCGACCAGCTCAGCTACGAGGCTTTGGTACTCGAACAACGCCTGAAAGCGCCCCTTGTCTTCGTAAGGCTCACCAGCATACGCCGTCACAAACTCGGCGCGGGAGTTGATTTCATCACAGACAGCCGGAACAAAATGCGGCCAGCACCCTGCGCCGAGGAAGCTGATATTTTCTTTTGTGGTTTGGTTTTTGTTCATCAGATGGTTGACGTGGCGCTCCAGCTCGTATTCGGTCAAAGCTTTCGGGATGTTCATTTTTTCTTTTAGGCGCAGCTCCCCGGGAATGTCCGCATAGATATCCTCGATGCTGGAAAAGCCGATTTCGGATAGCATTTTCTCTTTGATTTCAGGTGCAGAATTCGGAATATACGGGTGGGCATAACGTTGTACGCTCATCTCATGGTTCCTCCATCTCTTTGTTGGAATATTCAGTCTTAATAACGATACATTAAGCCAAACCGCCGCCGTCGACGACCAGAACGGAACCCGTCACCCAGGATGACAGATCGCTGGCAAAGAACAGGACAGCATTGGCAATATCTTGTGGAGAACCGAGACGCTCCAGTGGACGCCCTTGGGCGGAGGAGACAAGGAATGCCCCTTCTTCCTTTTCCAGCTGGCGCGCTTCTTCACGCAACAGAGGTGTGTCGGTATCGCCAGGTGACACGCAATTCACACGGATATTTTCCGGACCGTGGTCAATCGCCATTGCCCGCGTCAGGTTGACGACGCCTGCTTTTGCCGCGCAGTAGGCCGCAGCCTTGTCACCGCCCTTGATACCCCAGCCAGAGCCAGTGTTAATGATGCTGCCTCCGCCTGTTTTTGCCATGACCGGAATAACGTATTTGGAGAGGTTGTAAGCACCCTTCAAGGAGACATTGACGACCAGATCCCAATCGTCTTCTTCCAGCTCAACGACCGTCTTTCTTCTGATCACGCCTGCGTTGTTGAACAAAATATCGATGCGACCGTACGCTTCCTCGATCGCTTTCGTTACTTCACGACAATCCTGTTGGGAAACTACATTGCATGTAAAATAACGGGCTGACCCGCCCTCCGCTACGATTTCTTGCGCGGCCTTTTCCCCGAGCTCCTCGTTGATATCAAGCAGCATGACGTTTACTCCGAATTGGGCCAGTCGTTTCGCTGTTGCAAGTCCGATACCGGAAGCAGCACCTGTCACCAAGGCTACCTTTCCTTGCAAATGGAATACCTCGTTCGTGTTTACCATGGTTGATCACTCCCCCTAGATGAAACGTTTATAATGCAATCACTGTGCCAAGTGTGGAAAGAACCCCGCCGAGTAACATGCTCCTTGCTGGATCGTGAAAAAAGCCGATTTTACGAGGCTCCGACTGTGTTTCGAACCGTCATGGCGGTGACAAAAGTGGCAATGAGTTGTCATTATTGGCAAACATCAGTGGTAAAATGTTTGTGAACTATCTAAATATTTCGTAAAATAGGGAGCAAGGACAATAAGCAGGGAGGATATCCATGGTTTCGTTGGATCTGTGCAAACCAGCCATCGAAAAGGTCATTACAAGCATTTCAGATATATTGAACGTGGATGCTGCGGTGATTAACGAGCACGGCCTCTTGGTCGTGAGTACGGAGCGCTACTTGAAACAAAAGGGCGAAAATGTGCATGTGCCCTCGATTGAATTCGTGTTGGCAAAAGGACAGTATGTGGTAGACAAACCCGGCTCCATGGAAATGTGCAAAGGATGCCGTTTTCTTGACAGCTGCCCCGCCAAAGTCGAGCTGCTCTCTTCTATTAAGGTAGCCAATCATGCAATCGGGGTCGTTTCCCTCACATCTTTTACGAAGGAAGGCCAAAATCGACTATCCAAGCATACAGAGAGATACCAGCAAATCCTGACAGAAGTCAGCGAGATGATTACGGCGATTGTACAATCCCATGCGACGAGACAGATTGAATCGGCAGATGACTCGATTCGGCTGTTGGAGGGAGCACTGGATACCGTAGCCGATGCGTATTTCACATTTGACCGAAGTGGCAATGTCATTCACACGAATGCCAGCGCGCGTAGACTGCTGTCCCAGCATGAGCTGCTGCCAGCGGAGGTTTCACGGATGCTGCTGCCGTCATTATCCGGGATGGCCGCGCATTCCTTGCCGATCGCTAATTGTCTCGTTGACAAGCTAGATGCTCCAACCGAGGCCACGCCGATCATCGTCAACAATCAGCTCATTGGCGGCGTGCTTCGCGTGCAGAGGGGAGCGCTAACTGTTCCGCGTTTGAAGGATCATCAAGGGGGCCGTTCGTCTGGCAAAGCGGAGTGTCTGGCTCAAATCGTAGGAAACAGCCCAGCCATCAAGCAGGTCAAAGAAATGGCGATGAAAATCGGTAACAGCAGCTCTACGGTACTAATTACCGGCGAAACAGGGACAGGCAAAGGACATTTGGCAAAAGCGATTCACGAGGCAAGCACGCGAGCATACTATCCGTTTGTCGCCATCAATTGTGCCAGCATTCCGGAAAATCTGTTCGAAAGCGAATTGTTCGGTTACGAGGACGGCGCATTTACCGGAGCCAAAAAGGGAGGAAAGCCAGGACGGTTCGAAATGGCAGAGGGAGGTACGCTTTTTCTGGATGAAATCGGCGATATGCCGCTCTCGTTGCAGACAAAGCTGTTGCGCGTATTGCAGGAAAAGGTGGTGGAACGCATCGGCGGCACACGATCATTTCCCATCAATGCACGAATCATCGCGGCGACGAACCAAAACCTGGAGGAGCTCGTGGAGAAAAAGGCGTTTCGTGCCGATCTGTACTATCGGTTGAACGTCATCCCGATACACGTCCCGTCACTCGCAGAGCGCAAGGAAGACATCGAGCTCTTGGCTGTTTCATTTATGGAGAAGTACGGAGAGCAAGCAGGGCGTACCTTCTTCGGAATAGCACGAGAGGCGATCAACTTGCTCACGCACTATCACTGGCCGGGCAATGTGCGGGAACTGGAAAACGCCATCGAGTACGCCATGAACATGGAGCAAGATACGGTACTGACTGTCGACAGCTTGCCTCCGCGCCTTCGTGCTCGTCCTCTAATAGCTCCTTCACATTCAGGTCCAGCTATCAAAGCAAGGGTCGCCGATGCACAAGCGGACGCCATTCGCGCTTCGTTGCAAAAGCACGGCAGCGACCTGAAAGGGAAGCAGCGGGTGGCAGAAGAACTCGGGATCGGGCTTCGCACCTTGTATCGGAAGCTAAAGCTGCTCGGTATATAAGGAAATCGTGCTGGAACCTGTCTTATACTTGAGGAAGAACCTACTTAGGGGGAAAAAGCATGAGTGAGCTGAATGCCTTATTTCGGAAAAGAATCGGCATGCCAGAAAATGAAACGATTACCTTCGATACATTGGATCGCCTCCTTGATCTGACAGCATTGGCGATTCCTTTTGAAAACCTGTGCATTATGGAAGAGCGAACTAGCGTAATCTCCAGACAGTCTGTCATGGAGAAGCTACTGGTCAGAAACGAAGGCGGTCTTTGCTACGAGCTCAATCCGATGTTGTATTTCTTCTTGCTGGATAATGGCTTTGACGTCAATCTGATACGCGGAGTTGTTTACAGGCATGATGTTGGCGAGTATTACACGATTGGCCGAACACATGCCACGATTTTGCTTACCTATGAGGGGCAAACGTATTTACTCGACACGGGTTTTGGCTCGAATCTGCCGTTGAAGCCTGTTCCGTTAACCGGGGAGACCGTCTCTTCGCGCAATGGTGAATTTCGGATCAAGAAAGAGCAGACGGAGTATGGCGATTATGTACTCGAAATGAAGCTGCGGCACAAGGATACGGACTGGAGGATCGGCTATACCTTTGATTCGCAGAAGCTGGTGACGGATGAAACGGAATTAAACGAGATTCAGACGATTATCGTTGACCATGAACAATCTCCCTTCAACAAAAGCCCTTTGCTTACGCAGTTGACGGAGAGAGGCAATGTTACGTTGACGAACAGTTCTTTTACGCAATGGGTGGATGGTGTTATGAAGAAAGAGGAGATTGACGGAGAACGGTTTAAAAAGCTAGCGAAGCAGCATTTTGGGTTATAAGAAAAAAGCGGAAGCGATGGCGAGAAATGCTATGGAAATAAGGACTTTGCTCGCTCGAGGATGCAAGCTCTTTACTTCTTTCCCTTTGTACCAGCCACTAAACTGAAGTTTATTTCGATAGAAAACAAGGATAAAGATTACATTGGCAAACAATAAGAGGAACAACGGTGCTCCTTCAAGTGTGTTCATAAACAATCTGGATTCAACAAAAAACAGCAACGCTAAGCCCGCAAATAAGATGATGACCACTCGCACCAATTCTAGTAGAAACGTAAATATATTCATCATGGCGTACCTCCGAATTCTCCATTTCTCACTCGTATTATGGCACTTTTCTGGATGAAAACCCATCAGATGTTCTTAACCTGATGGGTTTCATCATTATTAGGTTACTCCTGTGTTTGCGAATTCTCTAGCAGCTTCATCGGATCAATGGGTATACCATTTTCGAGAACCTGAAAAGCAAGATGCGGTCCCGTGCTGCGCCCTGTACTTCCCAACAGACCAATGAGCTGGCCTTGGGTCACAGTGGTGCCAGCGGTGACCTCCAGCTTTTCCAAGTGTGAATAAATTGTTTGATACCCGCCTTCATGCTCCAGAATGACCTGGTTGCCTTTCCTTGTTTGTGTATCGTATTCAGCCTTGACGACCTTACCGGCCGCGGCTGCCTGAACTGGCGTATTCAGGTCGTTTAAGATTCTCAGGCCTATTGTTTGATCCATAGGGCTTTTGATTGTACCTTCTGCGGGGACGACGAATGTCTGCTCGTTCCCTAGCACTTTTTTTGCATCAGTCAAAGTGAAGACACCTAAAGCCAAGACGACTACGATACCAGATAGGGTCCACGTATAGGCCCGTTTTTGAAAGTGACGAATCATTTCTATTCTCCTTTTCACCTGTTTTTTGGAGCTGGAGAACCCGGCTGTGAAGCGAATTTGTTTGGGAGAGGCATACAGCTCGAGCATTTTGATCATGGTGTATCCGTAGCGAGGTACCTCAGTCTCCTGCAAATAAGTCAAAGCCAAGGCATCACAAGCCATTTCCTGATCCTGACGCATGCGGGAAGCAGCGTACCATAACAAAGGGTTGAACCAGTTGAGGATCAGTAGCACGCTCATGATGCTGTTCACAGGAATATCTCGTCTTTTCCAATGCGCCAGCTCATGCAAAAAGATGTGGCGCAGCTCATGCTCGTTGAGCTTGTCCAAAAGATTTTCCGGCAGCCAGATTTGCGGTCGCCAGATTCCCATCAAGGCTGGGCTTGTCATCTGATGACTCATGCGCAGGGGAATGGACTTGGTGATGCCCATCTGTTTTTGGCACTGGGAAAAGACGCGCAAAATAGCTTCATCCTGTACGAACACATCGTTTTTTAGCTGAGAGAGCAATCGGTATGTACTGCGAGTCATGGTGATAGCGAAAATGGCGACACCGCCGATCCAGATGAGGGAAAGCAGGCTAATCCAGGAAAAGCTCGCTTCGTTTGCTAGAGAGGCATCTGGTTGGAGGGCAGATTCATTTAGATGTAGGGCCTCAGTAACGAGAACAATCGATTCCGTAGGCGGGTGTGCTTCCTGCATGGATGTCCAGGACGAAGTAGGCAGCCAGTTATACAAACTGATCGTGCTGTCTATCGACCAAGGTACCGCGAGCTTCCAGAGAAGCAGGAACCATACGGCATGGTGCCAGCGGATGGGGAAATGCTTTTTGCCGAGCTGCTGGCAGAGCAAGATCAGGATCACAAGAAGGCTGGCCTCGATGGAGTTATACAGTGTCCACGTAAATGCTTGATTGAGGGTGAGTGTGAGCCATTGCCAATCCACCAGCTTATTTCTCCTTTTCGGAAAGGATTTTTTTCAGCTCGTCAATCTCTTGGGAGGAGAGCTTTTCTTCTTTTAAAAAGTGAACCAGCATAGGCTTTAAGGCCCCGTCGTACACGCGCTGCAAAAAGGATTGGCGCTCTTGGCGCTTGCATTCTTCCTCAGTGAGCACAGGAGAGTAATAGTAGACTCGATTGACCTGCTCATAGGTGAGAATGCCCTTTTGCAAGAGGCGACTGAGCAAGGTTTTGATTGTGTTGTCTTTCCACGTCTTGTTGTCTCGCAGGGCGTGGATGACATCGGCTGCTGTAGAGGGTGACTTTGCCCAGATGACCTTCATAATCTCCCACTCAGCATCCGAGATTCGCGGTTGCTCGTCCAAGTAAGACACCTCCATCGATTACATTTGTAGTCGTTGATTTTGTTTAAAGATTACACTTGTAGTCAATGAGTGTCAACTTCATTTTTCTAAATCGGTTCCAGGTGGCCGTGATTGGAAGATGACAAGTGAATTGGTACACTGAAGAAAAACTGGATAAGGGCTGTGATAGATATGAATCTGGCCGAGCAGTTTGGCGATATCGATATTTATTTGTTTGATCAGTTGTTAAAGGGACGGGTTACGAAGGAAATGCAGATACTCGATGCCGGTTGCGGTTCGGGGCGGAATTTGATCTACTTTTTGCGAAATGGCTATCAGGTGTATGCGGTTGACCAATCGGCAAAAGCCATCGAGGCTGTTCAGCGAATGGCATCGCAACTGGCGCAGAACTGGTCAGCGGAGCGCGCTCGTGTGGAACCGATTGAGAGCATGAGCTTTGAAAACGAAAGCTTCGATTTCATCATCAGTAATGCCGTTCTACATTTTGCTGAAAACGAAGAGCATTTTCGCCAGATGCTAGAGGAGCTATGGCGGGTACTGAAGCCAGGCGGCATTCTATTCATGCGTCTTGCTTCCTCGATCGGGATTGAGGATGCTGTACAGCCACTGGGAAACGAACGTTATTTGTTGCCGGACGGAAGCACCCGTTTTCTTGTAAATGAACGGACGATGGTGGGCATGACGGAAAAACTGCAAGGCTTGTTCCTGGAGCCAATCAAAACGGTGAATGTAGCCGGACAGCGTTGCATGAGTACGTGGGTAATCAAAAAGAATGCCTCAGCACAAAAAGCCGCCTTCCTGTAGGAGAGGCGGCGTCTTTTTTCTCACTCAAAAATCACGTGTCTGATCAAAAATAGCAAAAAGCTCGTCCACATCTACTTCCACACCCGCAGTAGCTAAATTCCGTTTTGCCGACTGAAGCAGCTCATCGAGCACAACGAAAATTTCTTCCCGCTCAACCGTTTCAATAAAGCCAGTCCGGCGATCCATTTTGTTGAAAGCCTCTGTGTACTCTTTGACCAATGCACGCAAAGCAGTTTGTATTTCTTCCGCATTCGTCGCGTCTTCGTTGCTTTGTTTTTCAAGCGCGCTGATCGCGGTGTTCATTTTTTTATAGAGACTGGCAGCCTTGTTGGCGTGGGCCTTTGAGATGTGCTCCCTGCCATCCCAATCGCGAAACGGATTGGTTAAATTATTGGCCAGCCATTCCGGCTTGCGCGGCTTGGTGATGGACAAATCCAGCCCATTTTTCACTTCTTTTTTGTAGGCGGCTTTAATGGTCTTGGCTGCTTCTTCCGGCAGGCTTGTCATCCAGAGACTGGAGAGCTTGGGACATTGATCTGGCGAAGGGAATTCGTCCCCTGTGAAGCCAAACAGGTCGTAGGTCGTAAACGTCAGTAGCTCCTTCAAGTGCTTGATACTGCCCAGATTGCTGAGGGTACCAGGCTTGCCCCACAGACGGATGTCCTGGAGCGAGGGATACCGCTGGACGAGTGGCTGCAAGTCCAGCTCCACCACATTACGCAGATGGAGTCCTCCTAGCTGGTCGAGTCCGCGGTGACGCGGCAGCGAATCTGAGAACGAGGCGGTCAGCCAATACCCATCCTGTTCGGCTTCTATGAACAGGTTAGGTGAAATGGCCTTGTCCAGTATGAGCTCTCGAAAGCCATCGTTCAGATGCAGTGACTCCAGCCCGTCCGCGTTTTGGAGAGAGAATTTACTGAGATGGCTTCCTGTCAGATCAAGAGAGGAGCCATTGGCCTTTTCCAGGTGAAGCTCCCGAATAAACGGATTGCTTTTGACAAAGGCAAGCAAGGAATCGGTAGGCTCCTCTGCATGGATGCTTGTCAGGCAAGGGAGCTTTTCCAATTCTGAGATGTCCGTCAGGCTTTGCAGGATGTCAGCATGAATGACGTTGTTAGAACGGCGCAGGCTCTTCCCGCCTAGCGAAATCATGGTGTCATCATTTGCGGCCTGTTTGAACTGCTGGCGACGTTCCTCGGGAATTTGATTCCATTTGTGTTGACGGTACAGGCTCCCTCCGACATCCCAACTGCCGTAACTCCTTGTCTCTTCTGTTACGAGAGGTGGTACATTCCCTACTTTTATGTAGCCTTTGGGCACGATACTATCTACATAGCTGTGCTCAAGCATGTTGTTCCAGAAGAAGTAGTCGCAATACAAGGGCTTCATCTTGTGCAGCTCCGATTCATCAGGCAGCGTACCACTGCTCCAGTCCAGCTCGAGGATACTGATGAGGTTGGATTTACTCGTGCCAGGCTCTTTTATCGATGTGACCTGACAAGCTGTGTACTTTTGCAGCTTCTCGACAAAAACACAGTAGATGTCTCCGACTGTGGGCGTCATTCCTACCATCCTTTCCATCTCGCAAGGCTTGTTATTATCGTTATTTTTACATATTTTTCAAAGGTTGTCGTTGTACTTGCGGTTTTTATTAAACACAAAAAAGAAGCTGGGATAAAACGAAACGGTTTCCCCTAGCTTCTTTGCTTTTCAATCATTTGCCTTTCCTTTGATTTTTATATTGAAGATAGGACATCCAAAAAACCAAAACGACTGTAATGCCTACGGTAATCTTTCTGTTTATTCCCATGTTGATGTCAAGATCAAAGAAACGGAATGCCAAAAGCCCAAGAATAACAACTAAGAGTATTCTAATGATGGTATCGCCTCCCTTTTTTTCTATTGGTAATGTAATAAAATCATTTGAAATAATGTTATAAATTGTAATTTACAATATGAATTTTTTGTGAAAATCATTTTCTGCTAGAATGAAGAAAGGCACGTGTATATTGATGGGTATATAGATGAACATTAGGGGGATGTTTGCAGGTTTTAGATGTGTCCCTCTCATATAAAATAGTCGTGAATGTTATGTTTTTAATCATAACCTACGAGAGGCGGCGAAGAGATGAAGACAGAAGAGAGCACACAGAAGTGGATGAGCCGCGTATTGGAGGCCATTGTTGAAACGTCTCGCGATCATCTGTTAATCACGGACCATGAGGGCTACATCCGGCTGGTTGGCGATTCGTCCTATGAAATGTACGGCATCGGGAAGGAAGAGCTCTTGGGCAAAAACGTCATCGAGCTAGAAAAAAGGAAGGTCTTTTCTCCATCTGTCACGCGAAAGGTCATGGATGCCAAGACGCCGCAGACGATCATGCAGGAAATACCCGGGGGTCGAAAGCTGATGGTGACGGCTTTTCCCGTCTGGAACGAGGATGGCAGCATGCATTCGATCATCAGCTATTCCCATGACCTGACGGAAATTCTGGAATTGAAACGGCGCTACGAGGGTCTTACAGAGCAGCTCAAGCAGTTTGAAACCGAGATTGAGGAGCTGCGCGAAAAGCACCAGGAGGGCTTCGTGGCAGTGAGCCAGCCGATGCAAGCCATTGAGCGTCTCATCAAGAAAGTTGCGGCTGTTGATTCGACGGTCCTGATACTCGGGGAATCGGGTGTCGGGAAAAACGTGATCGCGAAAGAAATTCATCGCAATAGCCGTCGTGCGGGTGGGCAATTCGTGGAGATCAACTGTGGCTCGATCCCGGAGGGCTTGCTGGAATCGGAGCTGTTTGGCTATGAGGCTGGTTCGTTTACAGGGGCCGCCAAGCAGGGCAAGCAAGGGATTATCGAGATGGCGAACCAAGGGACTCTCCTCTTGGACGAGCTGGGGGAACTGCCGCTGACCTTGCAGGCCAAGCTGTTGAAGGTGATTCAAGAAAAACGGCTGCAACGTGTAGGGAGTACACAGTACCGCGACGTGGATTTTCGTTTGATTGCCGCCACCAATCGCGATTTAGAGAAGATGGTGAAGGAAGGGAAGTTCCGGCAAGACCTGTATTTTCGCCTGAATGTTGTCCCGATCCACGTCCCGCCGTTACGAAATCGGCCAGAGGATATCGCGGCTCTCCTGAAGCGGGTCGTGCGCTCGCTCAATGAACGATACGGAATGGACAAGCGTCTGGACCCTGCCGTGACACATGCCTTGATGCAGTACGAGTGGCCCGGCAATGTGCGCGAGCTGGAGAACGTCTTGGAGAGAATGGTGGTCACAGCGGACGAAGATGTGATCACTTCTCAGCATCTGCCCGCGGAAATCAGGTTGTCAGGGGAAGAGCAGGCAGCCATGGAGCCGAGTCTGGCTACTTCCAAGATGTCGCTTCGGGAAGCACTGGAGCAGGTAGAGGAAAAATGGCTGCGCTATGCATCCGAGCACTGCCGGACCACGGGAGAAATCGCGGAGTTTCTAGGCATTAGCCAGCCCTCTGTCGTGCGGAAGCTGCAAAAATATCGGATTCGTTCCAGGTGATTCAAAAATGAATAGTTTATTCAAAAGTGAATCGAGCATTCTGGTGTTTTCGATTCATTTTTGAATAATCGGATGTGATTGGGGCGTCGGAAACGCGAATTCATCAAGCTCTGGCGTTTGGCATAGGTATTGCAATATATCGTGGTTGAGATTACAAGCAAGCAATCCAACCAATACCATCTCGAACGAGGAGAGGAAACGATATGTCCAAACAACGTCAATTTGTAAACGTAGCTGCTGGTGTGCCAGGTCCAAAGGGAGCGGCCCTGATTGAAAAAAGAAAGCAGTACGTTCCAAAAGGTGTCGGCAACAATACCCCCGTTTTTGTAGAGTCAGCTTCAGGTGCATTGGTTACGGATGTAGATGGCAATACGTACATCGATTTTGCCGGAGCGATCGGTACACTGAATGCCGGACACTGCCCGCCGGAAGTAGTTGAGGCGCTAAAAGCGCAGCTGGACAAATACATTCATCCTTGCTTCCATGTAGGGATGTATGAGCCATATGTGGCCTTGGCTGAGAAGCTGACGCAAATCACGCCAGGCAGCTTTGAAAAGAAGACGATGCTCGCAAACAGCGGGGCAGAAGCAGTAGAGAACGCGGTGAAAATCGCCCGCAAATACACAGGACGCCCAGGCATCATTTCCTTTAGCCGCGGCTTCCATGGTCGTACGCTCTTGGGCATGTCACTGACTTCCAAAGTGAAGCCGTACAAATTCCAGATGGGTCCATTCGCTCCAGCTACGTATAAAGCGCAGTTCCCGTATCCACTGAACAAGCCAGAATCCATGACAGATGATGAGTACGCGCAATTCTGCGTGCGTCAGTTCGAGGACTTCCTCTTGACTGAGGTTGCACCGGAAGAAGTAGCTGCCGTGATTATGGAACCGATTCAAGGAGAAGGCGGCTTTATCGTTCCGCCTGTGTCCTTCGTTCAAGGTGTCTATAACATTTGTAAAAAGCATCAAATTCTCTTTATTTCCGATGAGATTCAAACAGGCTTCGGTCGTACTGGCGCGATGTTTGCCTCTACCCATTTCGGTATCGAGCCAGATATCATCACCATGTCCAAATCAATAGCGGCAGGCTTGCCTATCTCTGCGGTTACGGGACGCGCAGAAATCATGGACGCGCCAAACCCGGGTGAGATCGGTGGTACCTATGGAGGAAGCCCGCTTGGCTGCGTAGCGGCATTGGCAGTCATTGAGAAAATGGAGCGCGAAGACCTGTCTGGCCGTGCGCAGGTGATCGGGGACAAGATCAAGGCACATTTCCACGCGTTGCAAAAAGAGTTCCCTGTGATCGCAGAGGTGCGCGGACTGGGTGCGATGTGCGCCGTAGAATTTATCGATCCAACAACCAAACAACCAGCGAAAGAGCTCGTTGCTGGCTTGACCAAAGGCTGCTACGAGTCTGGCGTCATCGTGCTTTCTGCTGGCGTCCACAGCAACGTGTTGCGCTTCCTGTCTCCACTGGTTATTACTGACGAGCAACTGGAAGAGGCACTGGATATTATGACGGATGTTCTGAAAAGCCAATACGTGACGAACTAAAACGCCCGAGGGGGTTCTCCATACTCATGAAAAAGCATCTCTACATCAACGGACAATGGAAAGAAGCAAAAGAATACGCGCCGCTCTACTCCCCTTATTCTGGGGAGCTGCTGGCGGAAATCGCTCAGGCAGACGATCATGACGTTGACGAGGCAATCAAGGCGGCCAAAGCAACAGCCAAAGTCATGGCGAAAATGCCAGCGAGTCAGCGCGCTTTGATACTGGAGAAGGCTGTAGCCATTATGGAAGCACGCAAGGAGGAACTGGCGGTCATCCTCGCACAGGAAGCCGCCAAGCCACTTCGCACAGGGCGTGTAGAAATTACCCGGACGATCCAGACCTACAAGTTCGCAGCAGAAGAAGCGAAGCGTATCCACGGAGAGACGGTGCCGCTCGATGCAGCACCGGGTGGTGAAGGACGTCTTGCTTTTACGGTACGCAAGCCGATTGGCGTAGTTGGCGCGATCACGCCTTTTAACTTTCCATTTAATCTCGTGGCACACAAGGTCGGGCCTGCCATTGCCGCAGGAAATACCGTCGTACTGAAGCCAGCGAGTCAGACGCCGCTTAGCTCGCTGATTCTGGCCGATATTTTCGCAGAGGCGGGATTGCCTGCCGGTGCGCTCAATATTTTGCCTGGAAAAGGCGCAGTCGTAGGCGAAAAGCTGGTCACTGACAGCCGAATTGCTGCGATCACCTTCACGGGAAGCCCTGCGGTTGGAATCGCGATGAAAAACAAAGCGGGACTCAAGCGTGTGACCTTGGAGCTTGGCTCCAACTCCGCAGTGATCATCGACCACAACGTGGAAATCACGCAAGCGTTGATTGATCGTTGCGTGACGGGCGCCTTCTCCTTTAGCGGTCAAGTGTGTATCTCGCTGCAACGCGTCTATATTCACCAGAGCAAGTACGAAGAGTTCCTGGAGAAGTTTAAGACTGGTACAGAAAAGCTCGTGCTAGGTGATCCGCTGAACGAAGAGACAGACATGTCCTCTGTGATCTCTGCCAAGGATCATGAACGCATGGAAGCATGGGTACAGGAAGCAGTAGAAGCAGGCGCACATGTAGTTACTGGCGGGAAGCCTGTCAGTGACAACCTCTTTGCTCCTACGATTCTGACGAATGTGGGCGCACACGTTGCCGTCTCCTGCCAGGAGGTATTCGGTCCAATCGTAGTCGTTACACCGTTTGAGACGATGGACGAAGCGATTGAGGCGGTAAATGACTCCCGATTCGGCTTGCAGGCAGGCATCTATACGAGTGACATTCACGCGGCTATGCGCGCAGCAGAAGAGCTGGAGGTCGGAGGCGTGATGATCAACGACATTCCGACGTTCCGCGTGGACAACATGCCGTATGGCGGTGTGAAAGACAGTGGTTTTGGCCGCGAAGGTATCAAGTATGCTGTCGAGGAACTGACCGAACTAAAATTAATCGCGATCAAGCTGTAACAGTGAAAGACGGGCCCGATGAGGCTCGTCTTTTTTTTGTAAATGGCGTCCTGTAGGCAATTCATAATAACCCCATAAATTGTCATAAATGAAACCGCTTCATATAGTTGTTTGGCATAAGTGGTTGTGTTAGTCTAGCGTGTAGAGGCAGACTATGTTCATTTTTGCGGAAGAGTGTTTGATTACACTTTACTTGTTACGCAGATGAAATAGTCGTTTTTTTATGCGTAAAGGGCATTTCTTACACGAAAAGGGGACAATCATGACGGGTCATAAAACAAGGGCAAGCGGGTTCCGATTATTCCAGTGGATTTCGCTTGTAACGATACTGGCATTATTAGTGGGATGTTCTCCATTTAAGGGGAATGACAGCAGTGCAGATGACAGCCTACAACCAGTCAAACCTGAAAAAATCGAGCCTTACCAAGGGGACAAGAGCAAGGCCGTGTCCATGGTCTACACGACGCAAAGACAGCTTGCTCTTACTTTTAATGGGATGGCAGATAAGGACACGATGAAAAGACTGCTAGATGAGTTGGACAAGTACCACATCAAGGCAGCTTTTTTCATGCCAGGAATGAGAGTAGCTGAAGAGCCTGACATTGCGCGAGAAATTGTCGCCAGAGGTCACGAAATTGAAAACAACACGTTGAACCAGTCAGAATTGCAGGGTCAATCTTACGAGAAAATGTACGAAGATATCAAATTGGCTAATGAGGTCATCAAAAGAGAGACCGACAAAACACCGCGGTATATCAGAACAAAGTCGGGCGATTACTCCGACGATCTTCGATTGGTAGCTGCTCACAATGGCCAAGAAGCGGTCGTGTCCTCCAGTCTGTTCCTGCACAATTGGCAAAAAGAGACGGAGGAGCAAAAAATTCATTACTTAAGAAAATATATGAATCGCGGCGGTATCATCGCGATGGATACAGAGGAGAACAAGTCTGTAATCGAGAACATCCGTCTTCTCGCAGAGGCAGCTACTGATGTCGGTTACAGATTCGTCCCATTGCACGAGTTGATTGCACAAGGCGGGGAGCGAAAGCCGCTGCAAGCAATTCCGGGTTTTGATGCAGCAAAAATGAATGCGGCGTATCACAAGTCCAAGCCAAATCTCATCTATCGAAAAGAAACAGACAAGAAGCTTGTCGCCCTGTCCTTCGATGATTGGGGTACGGATCAAACAGTTACGAAGATTCTCGATATCCTGGACAAAAAAGGAGTAAAGGCTTCGTTTTTCCTTCGCGCAGATGGTGTAGAGCGAAATCCAAACTTGGCGAGAGCGATTGCGGAAGCGGGACATGATGTAGCCAACCACACCTATTCTCATCCGGTGAATACCAAAATTGCGCCGGAAGAATTGCAAAAAGAGATTGTCAAAGCTCATCAGATCATTACCGAAGCGATTCAGCAGAAGCCGACGATGTATTTCAGACCACCAACTGGGGCGTTTGACGAACAGACACTCAAGGCGATTGCAGCGACAGGCTACGAGGATATTACGATTTATGATGTGACACCGTCCGATTACGACAAGAAACGGAATGCGGACGATATCGTCAAAGCCATTATGGAGCAGACGCGGAGCGGCAGCGTGATTCTGCTGCACATGCTCGATGACATTCACACAATCGAGGCGCTACCGATCGCAATTGACCAGCTTAGAAGCAAAGGATACACGCTTGTACCCATGACAGAGATGTTTGGCCAATAAAGCCAAAAACAATAGGGAGAGGGAGCCAGCTTATGAATTTGTACGAAGGGATTGTGGAGAGGAAAGAAAAAATTGCTGTCGTCGGTCTTGGTTACGTAGGCTTGCCGATTGCGATGGCACTGTCCAAACGCACTTCTGTGATTGGATTCGATGTAAACAAAGAGAAAGTAGCAGCCTATCAAAAGGGAAACTTTCAAGATGCTGACGTGGATCAGGAGCTGACGAGTGACGCTACTATTGCATTCACTTCAGATGAAAATAGATTGCAGGAGGCGCGATTTTTTATCGTGGCAGTGCCTACCCCGGTCAAAAGTGGGAATGTCCCCGACCTGAAATATGTAGAAAGCGCATCCCGTATGGTGGGCAGACAGTTGAGAAAAGGGGCAATCGTCGTATTTGAATCGACGGTTTATCCTGGGGCAACCGAAGATGTTTGCTTGCCAATCCTGGAGTCGGAGTCGGGCTTGCGTTGTGGCATAGACTTCAAGATCGGCTATTCTCCTGAACGCATCAACCCGGGAGACAAGGTAAATCGCTTGGAAAACATCGTCAAGATCGTATCGGGGATGGATGAAGAAACACTGGGAATCGTAGCAAGCGTCTACGAGCTCGTGATCAAGGCAGGTGTTTATCGAGCGGAAAGCATCAAGGTAGCGGAAGCGGCAAAAGTCATTGAAAATGCTCAGCGGGATGTCAATATTGCGTTTATGAATGAGCTGGCCATGCTGTTCAATCAGATGGATATTCCGACGAAAGCAGTATTGCAAGCGGCAGGAACCAAGTGGAACTTCCTCCCTTTTTCACCGGGCTTGGTCGGCGGGCATTGCATCGGTATCGACCCTTACTATTTAACGTACAAAGCAGAAGACAGCGGCTATCGCTCCCGCATCATTTTGGCAGCCAGACACATTAACGATGGCATGGGGAAATATGTCGCCCAACAAATTATTAAAATGGCCGTTCGCTCGAAGCTCGATCTCAAGGATGTACGGATTGGCATACTCGGACTGTCCTACAAAGAGGATTGTGCGGATATCAGAAATACCAAGGTGACGGATATCATTGAGGAATTGAAAGAATACGGCATTAATCCGTTGGTCGTAGATCCGATGGTGAATCCTCGGGAGGCATACGAGGAATACGGTATCGAGCTGTCAGAGATGAAGGCTCTCCACGATTTGGACATTGTGGTTGTAGCGGTACCTCATGCTCCCTTTGCCCAGATGGAAGTCGCTGATTTTGCCGCGATGTACGGGAAGAATGAAGTGAAAATCATGATCGATATAAAAGAAACTTATTCCAAAGCTGACTTTGAAAACAGTGGATTTTATTACTGGAGCTTGTAGGCAGTGGAGGGGAGAGAGCGACAGTGATGAAACAGTTGCTAGAGAAAATAAAGCCGAAAAAGAAAGAGAAAATTGAAGAAGTACTGACGGTTTCCAAAATGGAGAGGCGCGTGCTATCGAATGTGCCAGACCCGGAGAAAATTCGTGTCCAAGTGGACCGCCGCGGTGCTAAAGATACGAATGAGCCAGGAAAACTGGAGGACCCGGAATACCTGAATCGCATTCGGATGCTGAGTCTGCGCTATATGGCGGATTTCCCGGTGACGCTATTGACCAAAAAACAGCGGGTCAAGGATGGAATCAAGGCCAGAGCCGTCGACATTTCTTCGACTGGCCTATTAGTTGAACTAGATTCGGAGATGGCAGACATTCAGGTGGGACAAGTGTTTATGATCCATTGCACAATCCCGCCAGGTACAATGCCAGAAGGCTATGAGTCAACGGTGAAGCTGGATGCAACTGTCGTTCGATTGTTTACGCAGGAAGAGGACGGGCGTCAGAAGTTCATGCTCGCCTTCGAGTTTTCCAAGCCGCTGACCGAGTATTTTCGCAAAAAACGCTGGGGATACGCCATTTATATCGCCAGTTCTTCCCTGTTTGTCGCTGCGGCGTTTATCGTGCTCATGCGCGCGGAGAGCGTGATTTATTTCAAATACAACATTTACTTGTATTTGTACAGCTTGATTGCCGCTGCTTTTTTGCTGACACGGTATTTATTCGGTGCACTTTATCGGGAGGTTCCCGTCAATCCGGACTATACACCGGGCGTGAGCATTATTATCCCGTGTTTTAACGAAGAGGAGTGGATTCACCGGACGATTTTGAGTTGTGTGAATCAGAACTACCCGATTGATAAGCTGGAGGTCATCGTAGTAGACGACCGCTCGACAGACCGATCAGCAGAAGAGATTCAAAAGGTCATCGATATGATTCATAACGAGGCCGAGCGCTATATGACCCGCGAACGCGTGAGGATGCACATTCTTCCGGAAAACGGCGGGAAACGGGTCGCTTTGGTAAAAGGTGTGGAAATGGCCAAGCACGATTTGGTTGTCTTCGTGGATTCAGACAGCTTTTTGGAACCGACTGCGATTCGCAACCTCGTACAGCCTTTCCAAGACCCGAAAATGGGTGGTGTCGCAGGGCGTACGGATGTGGAAAACAAGTTCACCAACGCGATCACCAAGCTGCAAACGGTTCGTTACTACATTGCTTTTCGCATCATGAAGGCGGCTGAATCGTGGTTTGACAGTGTCACTTGCTTGTCTGGGCCGTTGTCTTGCTATCGTAAGGAATTGATTTTGCAGCATTCTGAAGCATGGCTGAATCAGAAGTTTCTCGGGCAGCCCGCCACTTTTGGTGATGACCGAAGCATGACCAACTTTATTTTGCGAACACATCGGACAGGCTATCAGGATTCTGCGATTTGCTCGACGATTGTGCCGTCAGACATGAACATATTTTTGAAGCAGCAGATGCGCTGGAAGCGTTCGTGGTTGAGGGAATCTTTGCGTGCCAGCGGCTTTATTTGGCGCAAGGAGCCTTTTATGGCGATCTTCTTTTACATCGGTCTGATTGTTCCTATCGCTGCTCCAGTCATCGTACTGTACAACCTCGTTTACGTTCCGCTCGTTCATCACATTTTCCCGGGTACGTTTTTAATGGGCTTGCTGCTGATGGCGCTCTTAATGAGCTTGGCCCATCTGTTTTTCCGCAAGAGCAAGCTGTGGATTTTCGGGATTGTCTTTTGTGTGTTTTATGAGCTGGTGCTGTTGTGGCAGATGCCTGTGGCTTGGGTGACATTCTGGAAATCTACTTGGGGTACGCGAGAAACACCGCAGGACGTCGAAGCGAGATTGAAAAAAGAAGCCCGAAAGAAGAACAAAAAGGGCTTTGGGCTGCCATTTTAAGAGGGAAAGACAAAGGGAGTGAGGGTGTCAGGAGTTATGGGGAAAACGACGAGCGATGTCTTGGACTATCGGAAAAAAGATCGCAATAAATTCATCAAGACGCTGATTCAGGTCGCTATCTTAGTCGTCTTGGGCGTCATGTTATTCAATGCCGTATTTGATTGGAAGAAGTACGAGGAACCGAATAAAGCAAACTGGACGAATGAAAAAGGCTTTATCGCCATCTCCTATTTTGGCGTAGGCCGTTCAGGTACACCGAAGCTGGTAGCCAAGAAGCAATTGGACGAGCAGCTGCAGGCGTTGTATGACCAGGGCTATCAAACAATCTCGCAACAAGATATCTTGGACTTTTACAAGAAAAAGAAGCCACTTCCTGACAAGGCCCTGTTCTTAGCCTTTGAAGATGGCCGCAACGATTCGAGCTTGTTTGCCCAGCCGCTTTTGGAGAAGTACAACTTCAAAGCAACGGCATTGTCTTACGGCAACAAGATGGGAAATAGCGAGAACAAATTCCTGCAGCCGGAAGAGTTGAAAAAAATGATGGAAAATGGCTTCTGGGAGCTCGGTTCCAACGGCTATCGGTTGACGTATATCAATGTGTTCGATGATCAGGGCAATTTCATCGGGGTAAAGGATGAGAGTGAATTAACGAATAAAACAAAGGTAGGCTACTATAACCACTACTTGATGGACTTTATCCGTGACAGTAATATGATCCCAATTGAAGACAGAAGCAAGATGGAAGCGAGAATTAATGAAGATTACAAGCTGATGAATGATACGTATATGGATCAATTGGGCTTTGTTCCGGGTGCCTATATGATCATGCATGCGAACACCCTGTATGGCGGCATGAATCGCCTGGTAGCGGATGTGAACGATGCGAATATCAAACAGTATTTTACGATGCACTTTAACCGGGAAGGAACCGCCTACAACGACAGCGAGGGTGATCTGTACAACCTGACCCGCGTGCAGCCAGAGCCTTACTGGTACACAAATCATTTGTTGATGCGCATCCAAAAAGACGCCGATGAGAAGATTCGCTTCGTTCGCGGCGATGAAGAGCAGGCCAAAGAGTGGGATCGTCTCGGTGGCGCCGCGCAATTTATGGAGAACCAGATCGTCCTGACCTCTCCAGCAGCCGGCTCTGGCATGTTATATTTAAAAAACAGCGACAGCCAGAAGGCTATCAAGCTTTCTGCCAAGCTGGAAGGGAATGTAATCGGCAAGCAGTCCATTTATTTGCGTTTTGATCGGGAAAAAGGCAGCTTTGTACGGGTCGTCCTGCATGATAATGAGCTGCGTGTCGAGCAGAAGAAGGAAAAAGGCGAAGTTCAGGAGCTCTTCAAGACGGAATTGAGCCAAGTGATTTGGAATCCTGAGGATTTGACCTTCGACCGTGCCTCTGTTTATACGAGAGAGCAAGGCGAGTCCGGTGCTCCCGAGCTGGAAAAATACCCAATTAACATTAAAAATACGCGTCCATTCGAAATGACTGTTCAAGGTGACCGTCTCAGTGTTTCCGTGGACAAGATACCGCTTTTGGATCAACAGATCGACCCAAGCATTAGCAGCGGTGGTGTCGCATTGGAAGCGGCCTATAGTGAAGTGAACAAAAAGGACGACATTTATGACGGGGTGTTTGCGGACGTAAAAATAGAGTCCTTGGCGCAACCAAATGGTGAGCAGCAGATGCTGTTCAGTAATGTGCAGACAGGGCTAGCAGGAGTCGTCAGTTCGATCAAGAAAGCTTTTTATGCCACAATGGACTGGGTCATCGACACCTTTTAAATCCGAAACAAGGGGGATCAGTGTAAGGTGTCAAACATCAAGAAACGATCGATCATTTTGACTGCTCTTCTGATAGTAGTGTGTGTCATCCTCGTATGGTACATGATGAAATGGAATGATACCGAAAGCTTGGAGAGTGCAGATGCAGCCAACAACACGATGGAATTGTCAGCGTGGGTAGTAGACTGGCAATGGGAATCCGGTTTGGAGGATTTCCGCAGGATGACGGATGGCTTGTCCAGTGTGCAGGTCTTCGCGGCGTATTTTGATGAAAATGACAAGCTGCAATTTACTGATCGCATGACCAAGGCGATGCCAGAGATCAAGGAAGCAGCGAAGCAGGGCAGCTATGTCGATCTCGATTTGACCATTGTGAATGATCGTCTTAACAGTGATGGTACGCAGGTTCAAAAGGACCCGTCGATTGTCAGCCGGCTCATGGCGACAGATGCAAGCCGTACCAAGCACATTATGGAGATCAAGAATGCCGTGATCCAGAATGGCTTTCATGGTTTGGAAATCGATTATGAGAGAATTGACGAGAAAGACTGGGACAACTTCCTTACTTTCATCCATACCCTGTATCAGCATATGGAGCAGGAAGGAAAGTCGCTTCGTATTGTGTTGGAGCCACGCGCTCCGATTGAAGACTTGGCATTGCCAATAGGTCCTACCTATGTCATGATGGCTTACAATTTGTATGGTACGACTACGGATTCAGGTCCTAAAGCCGATCATTCATTTATCGAGGAGCTTGCCCATCGCATGAAAAAAGTACCGGGTGACAAGGTCATGGCCCTATCTGTAGGCGGATTTGACTGGGCTAGTGATGGAAAAGTGACGGCAGTGACGGAAAAACAGGCAGCAGACCTTGCTGTGTCCAGTATCGAGCCGCCCAAGCGGGATAAAGCGAGCGGCAGTTTGTACTTCGACTATATGGATGAAGACGGCAAAAAGCACACAGTCTGGTATGCTGACGAAGAAACGCTATCGCAATGGATCGAAGTCGCAAAGAAAGCGGGCATTGAGAAAATCGCGCTTTGGCGACTTGGTGACATGGGGGAAGGGACATTGCAATATGTGAATCGGTAGAGATGGCTATCACTCTGGGGACAATCCATCCGGGATTTGCTAGAATGTTTTTCGATCATGATGTAACTTTGTACCGGAGATGAACGTTATAATGCTAGAAGCGGTAGTCTGCTCTTTTACAGGGCGGCTGCTACATATTGATTTTGGACATCATTCATAGGAGCGTGGAATTTTTGAGTCTCTGGGAAGCTTTTGTCGCGATTATGCTGGGGCTAGTAGAAGGATTGACTGAGTTTGCCCCGGTTTCCTCTACGGGTCACATGATCATCGTGGATGACTTTTTGTTCCAAACGAAGGAAATGTTTTCACCAGAAGTGGCGAACACCTTCAAGATTGTCATTCAGCTCGGCTCGATTCTAGCTGTTGTCGTTTTGATGTGGGATCGGTTCATGAGCTTGCTCGGCTTGAAAAAGCTGGCGGGTAAGAGTGAGATTCCGGCAGGACCTCGGCTGAATTTGGCTACGGTCATTGTCGGTTTGATTCCTGCGGGGATTCTGGGTGTTTTGTTTGACGACTACATCGATGAGTATTTGTTCTCCACGAAGACCGTGGTAATCGGTTTGGTGCTGGGCGCTCTGCTCATGTTGGCTGCGGATTGGTTCCGACCAAAGCGTGCCAAGATCGAGTCGGTTGACCAAATTACATACAAGCAAGCGTTGCTGGTCGGACTTATTCAATGCTTCTCCCTGTGGCCTGGCTTTTCCCGTTCGGGTTCCACGATCTCGGGGGGCGTACTGTTGGGCATGAGCCATCGGGCGGCGGCAGACTTCACGTTTATTATGGCTGTGCCGATCATGGCGGGCGCGAGCTTTTTGTCGCTGTTGAAGCGTTGGGATGCGATTACGATGGACAGCATTCCGTTTTTCGTCGTCGGTTTTATTAGCGCGTTTGTGTTTGCGCTTTTGTCGATTCGTTTCTTCTTGAAGCTGATTAACCGGATCAAGCTGACGCCTTTTGCGATTTATCGTTTGGTGCTGGCAGCGGTCATTTACTTTGTGTTTATGTAAAAATCAAAAATACGACAAAGGCTCCCAGGTTGGGAGCCTTATTCTAATCATTCGCCTTTATCTCGCTCGGTTTTTCAATAACAATTCCGTTTAATTTAAGCGTAACAGGATTCGCAATCGTATCTCCAACGGGGCATGTCTGTTCCAAAAATTCCACAAATGACTCTACTTGCTCTCTAGGAGCATCGGTTTTGATATGAAAGGTGTATCGGATTTCAGAATACCCACGTCGAACATCAGATTTGTTCATGAAGCCATCCGTATCGAGATCACCTTCGACTTCCACCCAAAAATCGTCGAGTTGAATATGAAACTTCCTGGCATATACTCTGGCAACGATAGATTGGCATGCGCCTAATGCGGAGAGTACCAGTTCAACAGGGTTCATCCCAGTATCCGTTCCTCCCAAGCTTTTCGGTTCATCGATGGTTATCTCGAAATTTCTGGAACTGGCCTTCACAACCATTCCCTTCTGTAGATGTGCAGTTGCTTTGAATGTTTCAACAGGCATAATGGACACTCCCTTCTGGATAATCAATACAAGTAAACTCTACCATAGTTTTCCAACTACTATTATGAATATTTTTACATAAAAAGGGGGTGTCTCAAAAGTCGATTTCCCGACTTAGAGACACCCCTTCTATCTTTTATTTCAACAGATAAACCGCACGCGTAGTCATAAATCCTTTGACATCTTCGCCTTTATCCAGCTTTTGCTCGACGAAAGGAATGCCCGCTTCTTGCAGACGAACTTTCACCGCATTGAAATGGTGGAAGTCTACAACCAGCGTTTTGTTGCTTGCCTTAATTTCTTCAAGCTGCTTTTTCACTAATGCATTGGCGCCAGACTGCCCAATGATATGAGAAGCATTTACCATCACCATATTGGCGAGTAAAATGACGACCAGAACCTTGCCTGCATGGCGTAAAAAGCCCTTCTGGACATCCCAGACTGCCAGCGCAATCAGGAGTGGAATTAACCAAAGCTGCGGAACATAGCGCGCCCACCAGCTTTCCGGATTAATGAGCACGGTCACGAAGAGCGCCAGACTAATCAACAAGAAAGGTGCTGCTTTTTTTCGATGAGTCCCCAAAAGCAAGGCGACGAGAATCAAGCATGTGACAATCACAGCTCCTCCGAAAAGCGGTCCGAATCCGGCTACACGCACGTCAGGAGAGTAGAATACTGCGAGCTCTTTCCATGTGACTGTAAATGGCACCTTCCATGCAGGGCTATGGGGTGTTGCGATGTTCTCCGATTTGGAAAATAAGGAGACAGCCAGGTTTTCTATGCTGGAATTGTCTTTAAAGCCATGCGGGCTGTTCGAGGTCATGATATCTACGGCACCTTTGCCCGCCAACGGATAAAACGGATGTCCCTTCGTTAGCGTGTTGGTGACATACGGATTATACCCAACAACCCCTACCGTGATAACCAGACTCACCGAAAGCCACACGAGCATGCTCTTGATGTGCTGACGGCGATCGTAGAAAAAGAAGAGTACGAGAATAGCCAAGCCGAGCAATCCGGCATACCCCAATGCTGTGAATTTGATCTGCGCCAGCAGCATGAGCGTTGCGCATAGCGTTAGTAGCGTCCAAACATGGTAGCGCTTGTACAGCAGATAGCCGAGAGCGCAGATGATGAGCACGAGTGAGCCGAGCTGTCCGTCAATATAGAAGGAAGTCGATTGCGTGATCACCGCGGGATTGAACGCTGCGAGCAGCGCGAAGGCAATCGCCGCCCCTTTTTTCTCTGGGAAAGCGGTTCGGATGGCAGCGATTGTCAGGAAAAAGGACGATGCAATCAACAACAGGTTAAATATTTTGCTAACCTCGATCTGACCAGTCAGTTTATACATGACTGCATCGAGCATCCAAGGTCCTTTGGCGTAATGATTGATCCAGAGGTGAAAGGCCGAGAGAACCTCTTTATTGTTCATCTCCTCGACTTCTTTTGAACCAGGAGGCTTGAGGATGGGCTGGTCATGTACAGGATTCCAGCCTTCCGTTATCTTCACGATTGCTTCTTGATGATACGTTTGCCCGTCAAAAGAAAGATCAAACGTATTGGCACTGATGTAGTAGCTGATGCCTGAAACAATCGCCAGTCCAGCCAACAGGGAGAAAAACCAGGCCCGACGACGTGAACTTACGAAGACCGACACCATCCCGACCATCGCAGCCAAAGCCGCAACGAGGCCAATCCAAAAGCTGGCGGCCGTCACGGATACGCCGAACAAAAATAAAACCGATGTGCTAAGCACAATCGTAGCCATAAACAATAGCAAAGCCGTCCCGAGCAGGAACGAGTACGTAGCTGTACGGTTATTCATGAACATAATCTCCTGTCTACGAATCTACTAGCCAATGAGGTTAGGGAGGTTCGCTGCCAGCAGATGCAATACGGTCGCAAGCAGTACCCCGAGCACCAGACCCCCGGCAATTTCCCATCTGGTATGTCCCATGCTTTCGCGCAAAGGCTTGGATGGAAACACGTCCGGATGTTCTTTTGCGAGCTTGTTGAGTGCCTCTGCATGTTTTCCTACCGCTCTGCGCAATCCAGTCGCATCGATGATCACAATAAACGTCACAGCCACACCCAGCCCGAATGCAGGATGCGTAAAGCCCTCCTGCAAACCAATCAAAAATACAGTCGTGACCATAACGGTTGTGTGTGTGCTGGGAAACCCGCCGTTCCCGACCATTTCTTTGGCCCGGGCCCCAAAACGGAGGTAATTAATCAAGAATTTGGTTATTCCGGACAGAAGCCAGCCGATAAACGGCGCTACCGCATATAGCATGATAAAACTCCTCTACGTGATGATTACGACTGTGAAATGACGACGACGCCCACGACGATAATCGCCAGACCGACAATACGTGTGAGGGACAGCGGTTCGTTGAAGATCAAGAAGGACATTACAGCTACCAACACGTATCCGAGTGCTGCCATGGGATAAGCATAGGAGAGCTGCACCTTTTCCAGCGCAGCAATCCAGATAAACGCAGAAAGTCCGTAAAGCGCAAGTCCCACCATAATCGGCAGGTTCGTGAAATAGTGCAGGAACTTCAGTAGCAGCATGTCATTGTTGCTGGTGAGCGAGGATGCACCCATCTTCATCGCGACTTGTCCACACGCACTGAGGACCACGGAAATGATGATTAGAACAATTGATGGCATAGCTTAATCCACAACCTATCTGCGCAAGTAACTTCGTGATCTTTGAACTTCCTTATTTAAATTCAAATGCGTAAATAATCCCGGCCACCATGACGACATACAGGCAAACGGTAATGAGAATCGGCTTGTCCTGCAACAAAACTTTTTCCGGACTGCCGCCCTTACCTGCGACGGTGATCAAATACAGATAACGGAAAATACCAAAGATCACGAGCGGAATGGTCCACATCAAGTGAATCGTGCGTCCTGATGTAAAAGTGAACAAGGAATAGCTGATGATTGTCATGGTTGTCACAATCGTATTCAACTGATTCAACAATTCGGACGAATAACTGTCGAGCACTTTGCGATGCGTTCCTTTATCCTGCTGCAACAAAATCAACTCATGGCGACGTTTGCTGATGGCCAAAAACAGCGCGAGCAGCATCGTACAGAGCAAAAACCACGGGGTGAACGGCGTTTGGATCATCAGACTTCCACCGATGGCACGCAAAACAAAACCGGCTGAGATAATCATGACGTCCAGAATGACCACATGCTTCAGCCTCAGCGAGTAAGCGACGTTAAGCACAAAGTAAACCAACAGGACGAGCGCGAATAGTCGGTCAAAGTAATAAGCACTGCCAAGGGAACCCAGTAGCAAAAACGCACCGAATGCTAATGCGAGCGCTGGCGGCAAAGCACCAGAAGCCATGGGCCGGAACTGTTTTTCCGGGTGATTTCGGTCATTTTTGATATCGACAAAATCATTGAGGATGTAGACACAGCCGGATACAAAACAAAACAGCAGGAAGGCCAGCACTGATTTTCCAATGACATCCGGACTTACTTTGTGCAAGGAAAATAGCAAGGCAGCAAAGACAAGCAAGTTTTTCGTCCATTGATGTGGACGAAGCTGCTTTACTAATAGATAGACCATATTTTGTCGAACGCGTGGCGTTGTTTTGACGTCAACTTTAACAGAATTTGATGTTGCCCCCATATCTAACTCCTATCCTAGTATCGAATCGTACCTTCTAATGACGGAAAATGTAAAAAGAAGGTTACACCTGTAATATGGTAACATAACTTCCCCCATAAAAATTTAAGGATAACAGAAAAAATGTGAACTTGCGATAAAGAATGATTGCCAAAAAATAATATCGGGGTTTACAAGAAAAACGCAGCTCTCATGAAGGAGCTGCGTTTTTCAGGTTTTCTCTCTTTTAGTTCACCCGCGGAATAGGAGTGGCTGCTTTTTTCCGCGAATACAGGAATAAATTAATGAGAACGATCACGAGTATGATCAATTGCGGGATTGTCGTTTCCCAGCTCGCGTAAATGCCGAGAGTCGGTGCGTACAACAAGTAATCACTGCTGTGTGCAGATAAGCTTCCGGTCACCTGCAGAGCGTGGATGCTGACGCCGACGAATTTAAACGCCATATAGTAGAGCAAGAGACTGGCTACAAAAAAGAACGGACGCACCGGAATGCGTGCACTGAGCTTGATGATGACAAGGCCAATCACGGCCAAGACGACAAGCGCGCTCAAAATGCCGATCGCCAGGTCTGTCATGGAAATCGTAGCGGCCATCCCCATATAGAAGATAATCGTTTCAGCCCCTTCGCGGGCGACAGCGAGAAAGGCCGTTAATGAGAGTGACCACAGAGCTCCTTTTGCCAAAGAAGAGCCGATAGATTTCTCGACAAATTGATTCCATGCCTGCAAATTGGACTTCTTATGCAACCAGGCACCAATCGTCACCATAAAGAAGACGGCAATCAGTCCGGTTACTCCCTCAATCGTTTCTCGCGAGTTGCCTGTGGAGAGGGTGGAGAAAACGAAACTGAGAATGACGGCAAGTATGGCGGAGGCTATAATCCCCGCAATTGACCCAGACCAAATCCATTTGCGCTTGTCGGCATTACCTGACTTGTTCAGGACAGTAAGCAGAGAGACGATGATCAAGATAGCCTCCAGTCCTTCGCGGAACAAGATGAGTCCCGCATCCCAAGCGGTGTACGAGGATGCTGTCGCAAATGGAGCAAGCTCTGTCTTCATTTCCGCAAGATGAGCCGTTGCCTTTTCCCATTGCGGGGGATTGGACAGGATGAGTGTCGGGACGGCGACCATCTTGGCCTCGATGCTGCTGTAGGTAGCAGGCGATTTGGTCATGACTACGCCTTCAACAGAGGGCCAAGAGGTGATAAAGGTCTCCATTTTGTCCGAAGCAGCGGTTGCATCCTGATTGGCGATATCTGTTTCTACCGAAGCAAGGAGTGTCAGTAGAGACGAGATCGACGGCTGCTCCGAAGAAGGATTCGCAGCTGCCTGTTGGACTGCCTTTCCTGACAAATAATTGTCCACCGCAGTAATGAGTGCCTGTACTTTCTCTGCG
Source organism: Brevibacillus fortis (assembly GCF_046196545.1). GTDB lineage: Bacteria > Bacillota > Bacilli > Brevibacillales > Brevibacillaceae > Brevibacillus > Brevibacillus fortis_A. Next base: position 6,355,473 of record NZ_CP176370.1, on the reverse strand, counting down.
CTCTTTTTAGGATCGGGTGGTTCTGTGTTCAGGGCAATGCGCGCACCGCTGATTTTGATTTCCATATCCCCGTAGACTGCGGCATTTTCCGCTCGAACAAGACCCTCTGCCTTGTACCAGCCGGTGACGAAGCTATTGTACGATTGCTTGGCTTTCGACAGATCGCCTTCCGTGATGGCTGTCATGCTGTTTTGCAAGAGCGGTAGCAATGCCGCAATTTGCTTGTGTGCGCGTTCTTTTGGCTGACCGCCTTCTTCTTTGGACGAGACGTAACGATCCGTCGCTTTTGCCAGATTGGAGATGGCTGCTTTCGTAGTGTCAGGATTCGCCTTCGCTTGGGCAAGGGCTTGCTCTGCTTCCACGATTGCTTGCGTCAATGCTTGTGCATCTGCGGAGGTTTCTTCCGAATTGCCCTCCCAGATGCTCTTCATACTACTGATCGCTTTAGCGACTTCTTCCCAGTTGTTATCTCCACTGCTAATCAAGGCATCGCTGGAGAGGGCGATCATTTGCTTGAGCTGCTCTGGCACCAGCGGCGCGGCTACAGCGGCAGACAGAGCAGATGTCCATAGCAGCATGCAGGTACAAATGATAAACAGATAGCGTTTCAAGGTGTTCACTCCATCCCAGGTAGTTGGTTAAAATAGCGTGTCCCCGATGTATCCGCCCTCACTTGCACCAGGTAGACAGGCGTACAGTCCACTGCCGACATGGGTGATATATTCATTGAGCAGGTCGACGGATGCGAGCTTTTGCTGCATCGGAATGAATTGCTTGCGCGGATCACGATTGAAGCAAATGAACAAAAGTCCGGCATCGAGCTGACCAGTCTTGAGATCCATTCCACTCGAATAAGAGTAACCACGTCGCAAAATTTTCACCTTGCCTTCCATATGGGCCAAGGCGACATGGGAATCCACAGGAATAACGGGTTTGCCCTTGGCATCCTTGCGATCCAGCTCCAGCTCGTCGAACTCATTTGCTTTGCCCAGAGGAGCCCCGGTTAAACGGTGACGACCAAATGTATTCTCCTGATCGGTGAGAGAAGAGCGGTCCCACACCTCGATCCGCATACGGATTCGCCGCATGACCATATAGCTTCCGCCTGCCATCCACGCGGGACTTTCAGCAGTGTGAGCCCAGACGACTTCATTTGCGGTAGCGGGATCGTTCACCTGCGGATTGTTCGTGCCATCCTTGAAGCCCATCAGATTTCGTGGTGTAGAGCCAGTCGGGTCGGATGCGCTAGTACGCTGGAAGCCTTCTTGTAGCCAATGGAGGACAGCTTTGCCTCGAGCGATCCGGGCCAAGTTCCGCAGGGCATGGAAGGCGACCTGTGGATCGTTGGCACAGACCTGCACGACAATATCGCCATCCGACCATTCTTTTCGCATTTCATCGCTGTTGAAGCGTGGTAAATCGACCAAGGGAGCTGGGCGTTTGGCTGCTAGTCCAAAGCGCTCGTCGAAGAAAGAAGCGCCAAGCCCAAATGTGATCGTCAATTTCATTGGGCGCAGGCCCATGGCTTCTCCCGTGTCGACAGGAGGAAGAAGGGCGTTATCGCTCTCCTCATCGACATTTTTGCCGGCAGTCATGTGTGCTGCTGCCTGCGTCCAGCTTTGAAACAAGCTGCGGACATCCCCTAGCGAGGTCGTCGTCAAATCAAAAGCACCCATGCAGATAAAATCCTGCATAGGTGTAATGATCCCGGACTGATGCTTGCCATAAAAGGGAATGACCTCATCTGCACCGGTCGGAGTGGCACTTGTCTGCTCATTTTTAGGAGGAGAGGGCAAAAGGCTATTGACCCCAGTCGCCCCCAACAGCAGTCCAATCCCCCCGACACCAGCCAACTTTAGAGCTTCTCGACGTGTGAATTTGTTCGCTGTGGTGTTTGCGAGATGCTTGTCATTCATCTTGTTAGCCTCCTACGATCGTACCCATTTTGGACAATGGTTCAGCCAAGGCATCGAGGGACTGACTCAGCTTTTTCACCTGGTCTTCCGTAAGCTCGGTGTACAGCACATAGCCGTCACCTTTGCGGTATGGTGCGAGTGCTTTGTCCAAATCAGCGAAGCGAGCTTCAATTTCAGTTGCAAGAGCAGAGTCTTTAGCCGTAACAGCTGGCTTCAATACTTTGTAAATTTCGTGAGCACCTTCCACGTTCGCAGCGAAATCGTACAAGTCCGTATGGGAATAGCGTTCCTCCTCGCCAGTCACTTTGCTCGTCGATACCTCGTTCAAGAGCTCAACCGCACCCGTTACCAGCATCGGCACATCGATTTCGACGCTCTCTACCTTCACGCGGAGCTGCTTCACATCTTGCAGCAGTTGATCCGCCACTTTTCCTTGGTCAGCGACCGATTTGGTTTCCCAGAGTGCTTTCTCCAATTTGTGATAGCCGCGCCATTCGTTATCAGGCACATCGCCTTCGCGGGCATCGATCCACGGGTCAAAATCGCCGAGAGATTCAGCGATAGGTTCGATTCTCTCAAAGTAAGCACGGGCTGGAGCATACTCCTTTTTCGCTTTTTCCATATCGCCTGCTTTAACGGCGGTGGTGAAGCTCTCTGTTGCTTTTACGAATTGGTCGGTTTGGTCAACGACCCATTTTCGGTATTGATCAATAGAGGCTTGCAGCTCAGGAGACGGAGCAGAAGCAGTGCTCGCTGTCACAGACTGATCAGCCGCGGCAGGCTTGTCAGGCTGAGCAGCTTCCGGTTTTTTCTCTTCGGTTTGTGTTTGTGCGTTTCCACAAGCGGCGAGCAAGGAAGAGCCGAGAACAACTGCGGCAAGTGGATAACTCCATTTTTGAATCATGAAAAGACATCCCTTCATCTGATATGAGTGCATAATTATATGATTATATGTCGATAATGAATATCATTATCATTCACAAAGAATTTTACTCTTTCTTAGACAGTTTGCAATCTTTTTTTGGCTAACGATCACTGGTTAGTTTTGGCGTTGTTCACATAAAACGAAAAATAGCTCAACAATCCCTTAACAATGACTTGTTATGATTAAGCTATCAACCAAATGAATAACGTCTGTAAGTGGGTCGAGACGTGGAGAAAGCCCTCATACAGCAATAGATTCGAAAAAGACCGTTCGTTCGGTTTGTTTCTTTGTGCTATTGCCGTGTATGAGGGCTTTTTGTGTTTTCGAATGAAAGGAGCGAGCAGGAGATTTGCTAGATACAGATAGGTACGATGCGTATTTTTTTGATTTGGATGGAACGATTTTTCTCGGGAATGAGCTGCTTCCTGGGGTGGAAAAGACACTTGCCGCGCTGCGGGAGAAGCAGAAGAAAATCATGTTTTTGACCAATACGACGGTACAGACAAGAACAGCTTGTCAGACTCGCCTCCAGAAGCTCGGATTGGCTGCCGGGCGGGAAGAAATTATGACGGCTGCCTATGCGGCGGGATTGTATCTTCAAGAGAATGCGGAGCAAGCGCGTGTCCTGATCGTTGGCGAGCCTGCCTTGGAGGAAGAGATTGCGAGCTTTCATATAAAGCAGGTGCAAGATGCGGAGGAAGCTACGCATGTATTGGTCGGAATGGACCGCGCATTTACGTATGAAAAGCTGCAACAAGCTGCTGACGCTGTGCGAAATGGAGCCCACCTGATCGTAGCGAACCCCGATCCGTTATGTCCGGTGCCCGGGGGTGCCATTCCTGATACATGGGCGTTGGCGAGAGCGATTGAAACGGCTGGTGGAGCCTCTGTCTGGGCAATGACTGGCAAGCCGTCCCGGTACTACGCCGATCAGGTTTTTCAACAGCTTCAAGTGCAGCCAGAAAGATGCGTCATGGTGGGCGACCGTTTGGAAACAGACATTTTACTCGGGAAAAACAGCGGTATGAAAACGGCGCTGGTAATGACAGGTGTGACGACCAGTCGCGAACTGAAGGCCACAGAGATTCAGCCAGATTACATCCTTCCGACGATGGAAGCCATGGTGCAAGTCGAGTAGGAAAACGAGGAGGCAAGGGAGATGGACTTTGGAAAGAGCAGCAAAAAGTGGTTGTGGTCACTAATGGCAGCAAGTCTGGTGACAGGCAGTATACCCGCGATGGCGCAAAGCGCGGTGAGCAAAACCTTGCTCATCACAGAAGTTGTCAATGATCCCCTTTTTGATGAAAGCACAGGCGAGTTTATCGAAATCACCAATATCTCCAACGATCCAATTGATTTGAGCGGCTACATGATCGGCGACGAGGAAAAGCGTGGGGGAAACGAAGGGATGCATGCGTTTCCAGAAGGCACCATGATTGAGCCTTACCAAACGATTGTCATTTCTCGCTATGCCGACGGAATTGTGGAACGCCATGGCGCCACGCCTGATTTTGAATTGTTCGATTCCATGGAGGACGTCCCTGAGTTGTTGCCGACGGATTGGGCGACAGGCAGCATTTATTTGGCGAATGGCGGTGACCACGTCATTCTGATGGACCCTGAGTACAATGTGGTGGATTCGATGGCCTATATGGATGCGAAGGTTCCGGGAGTCACCTCTCATCCGGGAGTAGCTGGCGGACACTCGATGGAACGCCTGACGGAAAAGGATACGAATGATGCGTCCAGAGATTATGTCGATCAGCCCAAGCCGACCCCTGGTGAGTTGTTGTTTGGACCGAATGCCCAAAAAGACAAGATTCCGGTCTCTGATCTGAAAGACGACGTGCTGATTGTCCCTGAACCTAAGACTGGAATTGTCCTTCCGCCGACGGTGATTGCCATGTACGACAAGAAGTCCGAGATCGATACGATTCTGGAAGCAGAAGCGTCTTCCATTTTTATTCCGGTGAAAAAATCCGGGAAGAACGGAGTCGTCACCCAGGACGGTACATCGCTGGACGAGGTGCTGGACCAGATCAAGGGCAAGGCAATCCCGGTGATTCATATCGAGGACAAGAAGTTGGTAGCGGAGGTCGATCGCCTGCTCCAGAAAGAGAATCTCTCTGATGTGCACATTGTGTCTTCCCGACCGGAAATCGTCCAAGAGATGCGTGAGAAAAACAATGAATACCGTGGTGCCCTCGTGTATATCGACGGCAAGCTGAACGAAAAGAAGCAAAAGGAACTCGTACGCTCAGCCAGGAGCAGTCGTTCCAATGTGATCGTTCTCTCGCAAACTGCGATGACGGAGGATGTCATTCGCTACTTCCGCAATCGCGGGTTGTCCGTGTGGGGAATTGATCGGGCGAACAAGAGCCAAGCGAGTGAAATGATCGAGATGGGTGTGGCGGGTGTTGTCTCCCACGATCCAAAAGAGGTACATGAGCTGCTTGCTGCGTACCCGGAGAAAAGCATCACGCAACCTCCGATGGTCATGGCGCATCGCGGTATCCCTTCCTTAAAGCCGGAAAACACGATGTACGCCTTTGAAGAAGCGATGGAGCTGGGTGTGGAGATCATCGAGACAGACGTCCACAAAACAAAGGATGGCCACCTTGTCCTGATCCACGATTTTGATCTGGAGCGTACCACCAACGGGACAGGGAAGGTAAAAGATTTCACGCTGAAGGAACTGCGCGAATTGAACGCTAACAAGCTCGATCCAGCAAATCCTTCCTGGTACCAGCCTGAGATTACCGATGCTGTTATTCCTACTATGGATGAATTGCTGGAAGCGGCCAAGGGCAAAGCAGTACTCATTCTGGAAGCAAAGGGAATTGGGTACGAAAAGGAAATGGCGAAGGCCATCAAGGAGCATGACATGGTTGAAGATGTGATTGTCAGCAGCTTCAGCTCAGAAGTATTGGAGCGTTTCGCCAAGCTCAATCCGGAATTGGGACTGGGTTTTACCTTGAGCGGGACCAAGCCAAAGGAACAGCTGGAACAGTATGCCGAAAAGCAGGTAACAGACGCAGTTCAACTGAATGCCCAATACTTTATCAACCATCAGATTGTCACGCCAGAGCTAATCCGATTTGCCAAGCATCGGGGAATCATTTTGACCGTGTATACAGTTAACGAGGAAGCAGATATGAAGCGGGCAACCGAGGCGGGAGTCGGGGGGATTATTACCGACTATGCACAAAAACTTTACAATGCCCAAATATTACCTTAGTAAGCAATTGTTATAGTCGAGTGATACGTAAAAAACAGCGAGAGGTTCAGGGGGGAAAGTCGTGGCTGAAGTGGAATTGCGGCGCATTTCCAAGATGTATGGGAGCCAGAAGGTAGTCAATGAAGTGAGCGCTCGTATTCTACCGGGAGAATTTTTCGTGCTGGTAGGGCCTTCTGGTTGTGGGAAATCAACCACACTGCGCATGATTGCCGGGCTGGAGGAGATCAGCACGGGAGAGCTGTTGATTGGCGGCAAGCCGATGAACCAAGTCCCTCCGAGCGGGCGAAACATCTCCATGGTCTTTCAAAATTACGCACTTTATCCGCATTTGACGGTAAAAGATAATATTTTGTTTGGCTTGCAGGTTCGAAAAGTAGACAAAGCGGAGCAGGGCAAGCGGTTGGAGCGTGTAGCGGAGATGCTGGGCATCGCGCATCTTTTGCAACGCAAGCCGAAGGAATTATCCGGGGGACAAAGACAACGCGTTGCACTCGGACGGGCCATCGTCAGTCAGCACCCTATCTGCCTGATGGACGAGCCGTTGTCCAATCTGGATGCCAAGCTGCGCGGGCACATGCGCACGGAAATCCGTCGCTTGCAGCAAGAGCTGGGCATCACGATGATTTACGTTACGCACGATCAGGTGGAAGCGATGACGATGGGAGACCGCATGATGGTCCTGCGCGACGGCGAGGTCCAGCAAGTCGGAAAACCGCTCGACGTTTACAACCATCCAGCGAATTTGTTCGTGGCGGAGTTTACGGGGGCACCCCCGATGAATACGGTACCTGCCATTTGGCGGGCAGGCGATCAAGCAGGGATTGAGCTGGCAGGTCAGCATTTTTTGCCGCTTCCTATGTTTAACGGTATCAAGGACCAGACCCCGGTCGTTCTCGGTCTACGTCCAGAGTCACTTCAGCCCGCCCTTGAAGGGCAATCTGTCGATGCTTCCTGCGAGCTTCCTGTCACCGTGCAGGGAGTAGAGATTCTCGGTTCTGAGACCATTGTGGAATTCACCGTGGGAGACAAGCTGTGGAAGGCCAAATGGAACGGGCAATGGCACTGCAAAAGAGGCGAAACCATGCATGTTCGTTTTGATCCAGCTCAGGTGAACGTGTTTGATGGAGAAACCGGAAAAAATCTAGCGGTTACGACCAATTGAGAAAAGAAAAGGGAGAGGTACTGTGATGCGTAAAGTTGTCAAAAGCTTGTTTGCGGTCGTCATGAGTATGAGTCTGATCACGGGTTGCTCCAGTGGCAATTCTTCGTCCACGAACAACGCGGTGCAAGGAGCCAATTCGTCAGGTAAAACAGAGCTGTCCTTCTATTATCCAGTTGCAGTTGGCGGTCCTTTGACCAAGATCGTGGACGGAATGGCAGAGGAATTTAACAAAGAAAACCCAGATATCACAGTTAAGCCAGTCTATACGGGCAGCTATCAGGATACGACGACAAAAGTACAGGCAGCTGTACAGGGCAAGACTCCTCCCGACGTAGCGGTGATGCTCTCAACTGAGCTGCATACGATGATGGACATGGATGCAATCCTGCCGTTGGACGACTTCATTGCCAAGGATGGTGGCAGCGAATACGTAAATGATTTCTTCCCGGGCTTTTTGGCGAATTCTCAAGTAGACGGCAAGACATACAGCATTCCATTCCAACGCAGCACCATCGTGCTCTATTACAACAAGGACGCGTTCAAGGAAGTCGGGCTTGATCCGGAAAAACCGCCGACATCCTGGGATGAGCTGGTACAGTACGCTGCCAAATTGAAAAAGGACGGACGCTACGGTGTCGAGATTCCTTCCTCGAGCTTCACGTATTGGATGTTCCAAGCACTGGCCCTGCAAAACGGCAAGAACTTGATGTCCGAAGATGGGAAAAAAGTGTTTTTTGATACGCCAGAAAATGTAGAAGCCCTGCAATTTTGGGTAGATTTGTCCAAAAAGCATCAAGTGATGCCTGAAGGCGTCAACGAGTGGGCGACAGTACCTTCTGATTTCTTGGAAGGCAAAACGGCGATGATGTTCCATACGACAGGGAACCTGACGAACGTGAAGAAAAGCGCGAAGTTTGATTTTGGCGTAGCGTTTTTGCCGGCGAAAAAGAACTACGGCAGCCCGACAGGTGGCGGTAACTTCTACATGTTCAAAGGAACCGATGAAAAGAAACAAGAAGCAGCATGGAAGTTCATTCGCTTTATGACCGAGCCTAAACGCGCTGCTCAGTGGAGTGTCGATACTGGTTATGTTGCGACACGCAAGTCTGCTTACGAACAAGAGAGTATGAAGCAATACGTCAAGGACTTCCCGGCAGCAGCAGTGGCTCGCAACCAGCTGGAATTCGGTCATGCTGAGCTGTCCACACACAATAACGGCAAAGTGACAAAGCTCTTGAACGACACGCTGCAATCGGTGATCACTGGTCAATCCGAGCCTGCGGAAGCATTGAAAAAAGCGCAGGAAGAAGCGGACAAGATGCTGGCGCCGTTCAACAAATAAATCAAGCAAGGCAATGGGGGAGCGACAATGGGGGAACTACGCGCAAAATGGAAAGTGAACATGTACGCCTGGCTCTTGCTCCTTCCCTCCCTCATCTTCCTGCTGTTGTTTACCTTCTATCCCGTTATACAAACGTTCATACTCAGTTTTCATCAAGCGGATCTGGGTTCTCCAGAGCCGTTTTTTAACGGGATAGATAATTATAAACATATGGTGGAAGATGAAGTGTTTTGGAAGGTGCTGACCAATAATATCTGGTTTGCCATCGGAACGGTGCCGACGAGTGTGGCTCTCGCGCTAGCTATGGCTCTGTTCGCCAACAAGGCATTACGAGGAAAGAGCTTTATCCGCACGGCTTATTTTTACCCGACAGTTGTTCCGATGATTGCAGTGGCGAACATCTGGCTGTTCATTTACACACCGGAGTACGGAGCGCTTAGTCATGTGATGGAGTGGTTTGGAAAAGGCGACATGAACTGGCTCGGCGATCAGAAAAATGTGATGTGGGCGATGATCTTCATGGTCATTTGGAAGGAAGCGGGCTATTTCATGATCTTTTATTTGGCGGGGCTGCAAAACATTTCACAGGAGCTATACGAATCAGCCTCCATGGAAGGGGCATCGTCGTGGACGGTTTTTCGCCGCATCACCTTTCCGCTGCTTATGCCAACGACGATGTTTGTCAGTATTATCGCCTTCACCAACTCTTTCAAGCTGGTAGACCATTTGGTGATCATGACCAAAGGCGGGCCGGATAATGCCAGCAATCTCTTGCTGTACTACATATACGAGACCGCGTTTTCTTTCTGGGATCAAGGAATGGCTTCGGCATTGACGATTGTCATGGTCGTACTGCTGCTGTTAGTCGCTGCTTTTCAGTTTTTTGGTATGGATAAAAAGATTCATTACAACTAAGGGGGGATGGCAGATGCTTCGCAAAATCACAACGGTTGGAATGTACGGCTTGGCCGTTCTCTGGTTGTTTCCTTTGCTCTGGGCGGTCTGGACTTCCTTTCGCCCGAGGGAGCTGGCGACTTCGTGGTCGTTCAGTGCAGACTTTACACTCGATAACTTTGCGAAGGTGTGGGACGCAGCGCCCTTTGACCAGTACTACATCAACACCTTTTTGATCGTGACGGGTATTTTGGTGGCGCAAATGATCACAGCTACACTGGCAGCCTATGCCTTTGCGAAGCTGCAATTTTTGGGAAAGGATGTGCTGTTTGTCCTGTTCCTGGTCCAGCTCATGGTCCCGGCAGATATCTTGATTTTCCCCAACTATAATGTCCTGCGTGACTTGTCTTTGCTGGATACGAAAATCGGCATAATGCTGCCGTACTTCGCTTCTGCCTTCGGGGTCTTTCTGTTGAGACAAACCTTCAAGACAATCCCGCAAGAGCTGGAGGAGGCGGCACGGATGGAAGGCTGCTCCTGGTTCCAGATTTTGTGGCGGGTGTACGTTCCTTTAGCGAAGCCGACCTACATTGCGTTTGGTTTGGTCTCGGTCAGCTACCATTGGAACAACTTCATGTGGCCGCTGATTATTACGAATTCCGTGGAAAATCGCCCGTTGACGGTCGGTCTGGCGATTTTTGCCCAATCGTTTGAGACAGGGGCGCAGTGGGCCGAGGTAAGTGCAGCGACGGTCATGGTGATTTTTCCGTTGTTACTGGCATTTTTGTTGTTCCAGCGACAGTTTATCAACAGCTTCATCCACTCCGGCGTGAAATAAGAGGGAGGGTCATGAATGATGAGAGACAAAAGCTCGTTTGCCGTATCCACCTATGCGTTATTTGATCTGTCCTTGCGTGATGCTATTGTTCAGCTTTTGCAAAAAGACTGGAAGGGCATCGAGATTATGTGTGAAGAGAATCATTCCGACCTCTTGGACTGGTCCTGGGAGCAGTTGAAAGAGTTCAAGCGGCTGGGAGACGAGAGAGGGATTACCTGGTCGATTCATGCGCCGATCAGCGGCTGCAATCTGGCGGCGGACTCAGGACCAACCCGGGAGCAAACAATGGACACGATGAAGCGCTGCCTGGAGATTGCCAGTTTTCTCGACTGCACCCATGTTGTGATGCATGCGGGGGAAGTAGAAGACCGACTCGCGGAAACAGAGCGTGCCAGAGGTGTGGAAAATGTGAGTCAGGCACTTCACGTGTTGACCTCCGAGCTGTCCGCAGAGGGCAGAACCATACTGACGGTCGAGAATGTTCCCCCTTATCCAAAAGTGCTGGGGTGGAACGTTGAGGATCTCGTGCGTATATGCCGTCATGTAAACTCCTCTCGCGTGGGGAGCGTGTACGACGTAGGTCATGCCCATTTGATTCGTCCCGGTTATGCAATCGATGCATTGCAGGAGGTGCTTCCTCATTTGTCCGCTCTTCATCTGAGTGATAACTTTGGCAAGCTCGACGATCATTTGGCGATTGGCGACGGAACGATCCCGTTTACTCCTATCCTGTCACTTTTGAAAGACAACGGATTCGCGGGTCATTGGGTTGTAGAGACAAAGCAGCTTGGTTGCGCTGAGGTAAGTGTGGAACGGCTACTGCGGGCAGGAGGCGAATAACATGGACATGCAAACGATTTTGAAAACGAATCCGGTCATTGCAGCAACCGAGCAGGATCGCTTGGGAGAGGCGATGGCGTCCCGAGCTTGCGCGATCCTTTTGATGTACGGAAAGCTGACCAAGCTGATGGAGGAAGCCGAGACCATCCGTCAGTCGAGCAAGCCGATTTTTTTGCACACAGATCTCATGAATGGCTTATCCAATGACAAAGAGGCTTTTCGTTTCTTAACCACCTATATCCAACCAACGGGTATTGTCACTACTAAAGGACCAATGATTCGAGCGGCTAAAAAGGAAGGGATGCTGACGATCCAGCGAGTCTTTTTGATCGATTCAACCTCTCTCACGACGACCATCAAAAACGTCTTGGAAAACCAGCCGGATGCGATTGAAATCATGCCGGGGATAGCGCCGTCTATTATTTCGTATATTAAGGAGCATTTGTCGCAGCCGATTATTTTGGGCGGGTTGATTTGGAATATGGAACAGGTCAACGAAGCGTTGAAGGGTGGAGCAGATGCTGTTTCCTTGAGTAAGGCAGAGATGTGGAATCATATGATTGTTTAGGAAAAAGGGCAGGTGTGAAAGCACCTGTCTTTTTTCGTCTACATAAAAACACCTCCATGCCGGTTGAGGAAGTGGAGGGAGGACTGAGGAGGTGTTTTTATGGGAGTAACAAGTTTGTTCTTCTATTTGCTCGAGTATAGGTCTACATAGCCTGATTCCTTCATGCTCTTATACATTCTGTACAAAATCGTTACTGCTTCTGCGCGGGTTAGCATTTCGTTAGGCTCAAACTCTCCATTCCATGCAGTCATGACCCCTTTTTGTTGCAAGAGGGCGATTTTGTATGCTGTTTCTCCGCTGTAGATGTCATAGAAGCGGTGTTCGTCTCCTTTTTTCAAGACAAGAAGGGGAAAGAGTGTGTTAGTCTGGTTTTTCCCATCTTCATAGGAGCGACCATCTGAGAGAAAATCATCTATGGATGATAAATCCCTATCGGAGGTAATAATGACTGGAATATCTCGCAAGGTAGAAGTGATCTCAAAGATAGAGGTGTCGTCTGTTTCGTCAAGCGCTTCAAGCCATAAAACAGGGAGGACGTTAACTGTACCGATGCGATTCAATTTGGAGTCTGGATAGAAGGTGTAACCGTCCGGTGAAGGAAAAACTACATTCCGCCAATTCCTCGTCACGATTGAACTAATCTCCTGATAGGCCCAGTGGTTTTTTGGTACATCAGCAAAGTGCGTAATATGATAATAATCCGAAACGTAAAAGTAACCATTCGGATCGAAAGGTCTGTAGCGATCAAACAGGCGATAGATCATCACCGTCATTTCAGCTTTGTCCACCCATCTTCCGGGCTGAAAGCTTCCATCGGGATAGCCGCTGACGACCCCATTGTCTACCATGAAGGAAATAGCGTCCATTGCCCAGCCATATTGCTTGGGATCGACATCTTTAAATGCTGGTGCTGCCAGTGCTACAGGTTGTTGAAAGGTCGTTAGTCCTAAAATAAGTGCCAGTAAGAGAATGAAGCGTTTCATGTCCTTACCTTCCTTTCTTGGCATTCTCTGGGTGATCTTTATTTATTCATCGGCGAAAATACCTTGACGCTACAGTTAGGTTGAATGCTTCCGTGTTTCTTACAGATATGTGTCCATATGCCTACATGATTGGTAATCAAGCACGAGTAATTTTATAATGTAGGTAACAAAATTCTACGATGAAGAAAGTAACAGCGAAGAGACACCCTTCAGCGTGAAAAGAGGGTAATATGGAACCAATTCAACTAATGGAAGCGGCAGAGCAATTTATCCGGACATGCTATCGCGAACTGGACAAGGCAGCGGAAGAAACCGAGCAACGGCTGCAAGAAGTACGACAGCTGATTCATCAGCAGGGATACTATGAGCATACGGCCGAGGAGCTTCGTCACGGAGCAAAAATGGCATGGCGCAACAGCAATCGATGTATTGGGCGATTCTTTTGGGAATCGTTGATTGTGATAGATGAGCGGCATGTCGAAACAGAAGAAGAGATGGCGCAGGCCATGCTCCGACACATCGACTTTGCCACCAATGGCGGGAAAATTCGCCCGACCATCACCGTTTTTGCACCTGCTGTAGCAGGCAGAGCCCCCATGCGCATCTGGAATGACCAACTAATTCGCTACGCGGGATACGAGGCAGAGTACGGCGTACTGGGTGACCCGATTTCGCTTTCGTTGACGAAGCTATGTGAGAGCTTGGGATGGCAAGGGAAAGGCACAAACTACGACGTTTTGCCGCTTGTCGTGCAGATTGGAGATCGGACGCCGCAGTTTTTTGAGATTCCTCAGGCGCTGGTCTTGGAGGTGCCGATCGTGCATCCCGATTTGCCGGGCTTTGCTGATATGGAATTGCAATGGTATGGGGTTCCTATTGTTTCGAATATGCGTATGGAGATTGGCGGTATCGACTATTTGGCCGCGCCTTTTAACGGCTGGTACATGGGAACGGAGATAGGTGCACGCAATTTCGCTGACGAAGAACGATATAACCTGCTGCCAAAGGTCGCAGAGGTCATGGGGCTCGATACGAGCAGGGAAGCGACACTGTGGCGAGACAAAGCGCTCATCGAGCTGAACGTAGCCGTCCTGCATTCCTTCAAGGAAAAAGGAGTATCGATTGTCGATCACCATACGGCGAGCCAGCAATTCAAGCGATTTGAGGAAAGAGAAGAGAAATGTGGTCGAGCCGTTACTGGTGACTGGACGTGGCTGGTTCCGCCGATCTCCGGAACAGCTACACACATTTTCCACAGTCTTTACGACAACACTATTTATACGCCGAATTTCTTTTACCAAGACAAGCCGGAGCTCAGCAAAAAATAAGGCTTTCAAATGTCGCGAATTTGCTTCGCGGCATTTTTTTTTGCACGTGATGTCACATACAGGGTGATATGGTGCGTTATACCAGTTGGAAGGAGGGAGAGAGTGGACACGAAACAGATAGAAGAGCTCGTGGATGAGATCATTCAGGGAGCGGATGACCGCTACGCTGCCATCATGAAAAGCTACCAAACCCCCATATTTCACTACTGCTATCACATCTTGGGGAATCGATGCGAAGCGGAAGATGCCACCCAGGAGGTCTTCTTCAAGGCTTATCGCAACTTGAAAAAATACAGTCCAACCATGCCTTTTGCAGCTTGGCTTTATAAAATAGCCTATCACCATTGCATTGATCTCATCAGAAAAAGGAAATGGACAAAAATGCTGCCATTTTTGATGCAGGACAAAGAATCTCAATCAGACATCGAGCGGCATATTGAAAATGTTTATTTCAGTGAAGATGTATTTCTGGCCATGCAGACACTCTCGGTAGAGGAAAGAACGCTTCTCTTGCTGCGAGGCGTGGAAGAAAAGACGTACGAGGAAATTTCCTTGATCATGAACAAAATCGCTGCGAGTCTGCGCAAAAAATTCGAGCGTACGGCATCGAAGTTCCGATCCGCTTATTCTCCTTTAGGGAAGGGAGGGTCAGCTCACGATGAGTCCAAACAAATCGCACGAGAATATTAAGGACCTGTTCAACGACCCGCGCATCCCGCAGGAGATTGACATTAGTCATCAAGTGATGACAAAAATCAAAAGAGACAAGGAGAGATTTTTTGTGAAATACAAGGTAAGCATATTAGTCGCTATTGGTTTGATCGCCAGCCTGACAACGGGCTATGCCGCCGTGCAGTACTATCAATTGAAGAATGAGAAGGGCGAGGTACTGTATCAGGAGAAGGATGTCTCGGAATATCAAGGGAAATCAAAAATTGTGAAAGAGCTCGATTCCGAAACGGATGCTCTATACAATAAACGTTGGGAAATCGAGGATTCCTTGGAACCAGGGACCGCAGCAGCACTGTATATCGTTGCGAACAATCCGAAAAAACTTGTCTTCACGGTAACAACGCCGTTCTCCTATACCACTCTGGTTGACGTTCAAAAGAAAGTGGGAGAAGGAATCGTTGTACCGGAGACCATACCAGGAGGCTTTACCTTCTTGGATGCTCAAGTTGCGAATAACATCAAGAACGAGTATGACAAAGAGGCTTTGTATAAACAGGCCGAAAAGGAAAAGAAAGAATTCGTCATGCAGCCCCTGGAATGGACGCATGAGCTGGATTATTTGTATACGACATACAAGGATTCAGAGGGAAGCTATTTAAATTTTAACATCACCAATTACGAAGACGTTGAGGGCAGCACAACGTATGTAGTTGACCTGGATAAACAGAAAAAAGAGGTAATAAAAGTAGGCAAAACGGAAGTGCTGTATACAGAAGAAGCTAGAGAAGACCGGGTTAGCAAAAGAATTGTCTGGGTAACAGAGGCTTCCGGCAAGAAATTGCAGTACGAAGTATCGACAGACGGAGACAAATTGAACAAGGATACTATCAGCCAGTTCGTCAATGCTGTTGTCCCGAAAAACAAATAGCTCTTTCTTCAGAAATAGACCCCCCGAACTCAGCTGCTGATTCGGGGGTTTTGCCTGAGCAAGTAGATTCCTCAATCAGGTGAGTATAATCGGAGAACCGAGGATGCGAGATTTAAGGAAAATTTTAGTTTTACCCCACAATTTTATTTAAGATTTCTTCTTACCCTAGATTTAGCAAGTAAGAGATTTGCTTGCACATAAAAAAGGAAATGAAAAGGAGCGAGACAAATGAAAAAGAAATGGATGACAGCTGCATCAGCTTTGTTACTTACTGGGGTGATTGGTACTGTGATACCGTATGCAACCACAACAGTAGATGCAAAAGGAACGGTAGCGGAAAAAAGTAACCTAGACCTAACGATTTCATTCGTTTTTTCTAAGGACGGCCAGTCAGTAACCATTAAAGACAGTCAACTAGGTGAGCACAAGGCCACGGTTAAAGATCTCTCTAAGAAGTTAGGTATAACGGCAGAAGATCTTAATCTATCTTCACATATCATTGAAATGAGACCAAATACGACAGGCAGTAAGATTATTGTTAAAGAAACTTCCTTTAAAGGTGAAGTGAAAGAGTATGAGAGCAGCGATAATGATGTCCTCATGCTGTTCGGTCTTCACAAAGTAACGAAATAAGCCAATAAGGTAACTGCGGCATGTAAATGCCATGATGCCGAAAAAATAAAGCTATCAATGTCGCGAACATGCTTCGCGGCATTTTTTTGTGACCGATTGTAAATTGTATCTCGGAGAATGAAAAGATAGGCAGAGCAAGCTCTTTATGCTAAAATTCACGAGAATGATTATCAATTTCAAACTTTGCTGAAGGAGAGGTGCTTTTGAGAATGAGAAAATCAGGCTTATTTAAGATCATAGTCGTAGCCCTTATTATGGTCATGATCAGCATGTTATCAGCCTGCGGACAGACACCAGCCAATCCAACTTCTCAACCTGCGCAGGAAAGTTCAGGTAACGAGAGTAACAATGAATATATCACCTACGAGGCGTTTAATGGCACAGTGAGAATTCCGAAGGACCCAAAAAGGGCTGTGATACTTGCGGACAGCTATGTTGGACATTTTCTGACACTGGGGATCAAGCCTATCGGTATCACAGACCATGCTATGGAAAACCCGTATTTTAAAGGGAAGCTGGATGGTATCGAAAGCGTGGGCGACGGAACATCGGTAGAAAAAGTACTGTCGATGAATCCTGATTTACTTATCGTGTTTGAAGGGGACAAGAATATCGAGGAGTTCACCAAAATAGCTCCAACGGTTGTGATTCAATACGGTAAGAAGCCAATCCGCGAAGAACTGCGGGAGTTTGGCAAAATGACAGGAAGAGAAGACAAGGCGAATGAGTGGATTGCCGAATGGGACAAGAACATTGCTGAGGCAAAACCCAAGGTGCAAGCAGCAGTAGGAGATAAAACCGTTTCGATTTTGCAGCCATACGCCAAGGGGATCTATGCGTTTGGGCACAACTTCGGAAGGGGTGGAGACATCCTTTACGGCGAATTCCAGCTGAAGGCTCCCAATGCCGTACAAAAAGAAGCCATTGATAGCAATACCGGCTGGGCGGAGGTTTCGCTTGAAACACTGCCGGACTTTGCGGGAGACTACATTTTTACCAGTGCATGGTCCGGAGATGATGCCAATCCAGAGAGTGTATACAGTACAAACGTTTGGAATGGCTTGTCCGCAGTAAAAAATAACAAGGTTTTTCAGATCGATCAGAAAGGTTCCTATTTTAATGACCCGATCTCCTTGGAAGCGCAACTCAAGTTCATCGTAGAAAAATTAACGTAGAAGAAAAACCCCCGAAACAAATGTAGCAAGTATGCTTTGCTACTATGATTCGGGGGTTATTGTTATTTATCTAGCGGTTGTAATAACTGCTAAGAGCTGGGAGCAGACCTAATGGGTTTTTTCGCAAGTCCTTGGCACTAAAGAAAATGCTGCCCTGAACCTGAGGAACCATCGCGTTGTAATTCAACTGGTTGATAATCTCCTGGGCACTCTGCCAGCCAGCCTCAGCCGTTCCCAGCTTGTATGGCGAATGACCGATGTAGAGCTTGACGTTTGTCCCTTGTACTTCGTTTGCCCACCAAGTAACGAGCTTGTCGTATTGGGCAGGGGCGAAGGAAAAGCTCCAATAAATTTGCGGAGTCACATAATCAACCCACCCTTGTTGAATCCATGTGCGCACATCGGCAAACATGTGGTCATAAGCAGTAACGCCAGCTTTTGTATCGGAGCCAGTCGGATCGACATTGCTGTTGCGCCATACACCGAATGGACTGATCCCGAACTGAACGTGAGGCTTGACGCTCTTGATGGACTGATTCAATTGTTGAACAAACTGATTGATATTATCGCGGCGCCAGTCTGCTTTGGACATGATTTTTTTGCTGTTGTAAGCCTTGAATGCTGCATCGTCTGCAAAGGCGACATTGGAAGGGTAGAAATAATCATCCAGATGAACACCATCGATTTCATAGCGCTGCACGACTTCCATTACTTCATTGATAATTTGCTGACGTGCTGCCGGAATACCCGGATTGATGTACAGCTTTTTGTTGGCATTCACAATCCAGTCAGGATGTTGCTTGATCACGTGATTCGCTGGCAATTGGTCTGTTTTTGCATCCGTAGTGGCACGGAACGGGTTGAACCAAGCATGGAATTGCATCCCGCGTCTATGCGTTTCTTCTACCATGAAGGCAAGCGGGTCGTAGCCAGGATCTTTCCCTGGAGTTCCCGTCAAAAATCTCGACCATGGAGTGAGTGTAGAAGGATACAGAGCATCTCCAGATGGACGCACTTGCACGAAAGCAGCGTTCATTCCCATGGCTTGCAGCTCATCTAGCAGCTGTATGTATTCTTGTTGCTGTTTCGCTGGGTTTGCGTAAGAGCCGGAAGATGGCCAGTCCAAGTTGTAAACCGTAGAGATCCATACCCCGCGCAAATCTCCGTTTGTCACGACAGGTGTGCCTGGTTCCATTCCGCCATTTTCACTCAGTACATCCTGTGGTGGCGGAGTCATGGTAGCGACGTTGCCACCTTGCAGGCGAATCGTTTTGGTTTTGTCTTCCCAGTTTACCGTTAGGCCCAATTGCTCGGAGACAAAACGCAGAGGAACCATGATTCTTCCTTGCTTGTTCTGAACAGAAGCATCGAGTGGGACGCTGTTGTTGTTCACGAGAGCGTTCTTCTGATTAACCGTCATGGACAACAAGGTATCTTGCTTGCTGATCGTTGCGGTTTGAGACTTTGGCTCCCAATTTACTTCGGCTCCCAGATTTTCGCCGATCACTCGCATGGGGACCATCGTTACGTTTGCTTTTGGAATAATGTACGGAGCGACGTCACTTTTGATTTGTTGCCCGTCCAAATAGATGCTGATGCCAGAGGATGTCTGCGCGGCCTGCACGGATATCCCCATCGTTGGAATACATAGTACGAACATTAGCAAAAGCATAAACCACTTGCGTACCTTCATTTTTGCCAATCCTCCGACAAGTTTAGATTTGCTGTAAAACTTTATCCAATACTTAGACGCTTTATTATATCGCTTTGTTACGCTCCAGTGGGAAGATAATTGTAACGATTCGCTCCATTTTGGCAAAAAATGACAGACTCATCGAAACAAGGGAACCACCCAAGCTGCTCTGGCATAGGCAGAAGCATATGTTGTTTTCCTTCTGGTCATGGAACACAAGAGAGGGAAAGGAGTGCAAGCATGGGTTCTTTTCTTGCGCAAAAGGCACCGATTGTTTTTGTTCCGGGGCTGTTTGGGTCGATGAGTGATCAAATAATTCCGGGTACTGGTGACTGGGGCTTCGGGTTTGCCCGAACGGCTTACGAGCCATTTATCCGTTTGCTTGGAAAAATGGGTTACTCCCTCAATGAACAATTGTTTGTAGCTTTTTATGATTGGCGAAGGCAGATCGATATTTCAGCCGAACGCTTTTTGCTGCCTGTCATCGAGCGAGCGAAGCAAACGACAGGTTACCCTTATGTCAATCTCATTTGCCATAGCATGGGGGGCCTTGTTGCCAGAGCCTATGTCCAAAGCGAATATTATCAAAACGACGTGGATCAGCTGCTCATTTTTGCGACTCCCAACGCAGGATCGCCTGTCGCCTACAGCTATTGGGCAGGAGGGAAGCTGCCGCGCTCTGTTTCTGCCAAAAGAAATGTCGTGGAGCTATACATGAATGTATATCTGGCCTATTTGGAGCAAAGCATCCCTTTTCATCGTATACAAGCTATTCACAGACACTTTCCCAGTCTCCTTGATCTTACCCCGTCAGCAGCATATGGCGATTATTTGCTGGAGAAAAAACAAGGGGTAGAAGCCTTCGTACCTTATGAACAGATGGTCGTCAAAAATCAATACATGGACTACTTGAACGCAACGATGGGGATTATCGGAGCCCGGAATATTCGCGTCACGCTGGTAGCTGGCATCGGACACGAAACGATTCATTACCTGCGAACAGTTCCTTCACTGTCTCCCGATAAATGGGTCGATGGAAGAGTAGTGGGCTCGATCAATAGTGACGCTGGGGATGGGAGTGTCCTGGCAAACAGTGTATTCGCGCTGGAGGGTGAGCGTTATTACGTAGAGGCGACACATCTGGAGATTTTGTATAAAAGTGAACCGCTTCTCCGGCAATTGCTAGAGTAGGGGAAAAAAGAGGACCAAGCCGGGAAAATCCCTGGACTTGGTCCTTTAGATGAGCTACGCTTTCTTGTTTCTGCGATACATGATCGAAATACCGATCAAGATCGAAACGATACCTGCAACGATTGGGATTTGGTTAGCCTGCTCTCCAGTCTGAGGCAATACTTTGCCTGTAGATGGAGATTCGTTGCTGGTTTCCAAGACGTTGGAGTTATTGGCAGCTCCCGAATCGTTCGGTTTGCTCGTATTTCCTGTTTGATTCAACTCTCCTGAAGTGTTGGGGGTCGTAGTGTTGTTGTTTGCATCAGGAGTGCCCGGTTGATCTGGGTTGCCCGGTTGATCTGGGTTGCCCGGTTGGTCTGGGTTACTAGGTTGGTCTGGGCTACCAGGTTGGTCTGGGGTGTCAGGTTGGTCTGGGTTGCCAGGTTGATCCGGTTTGCCAGGTTTATCTGGTTTATCTGGTTTGTCTGGTTTGTCTGGTTTATCTGGTTTGTCTGGTTTATCCGGTTTGTCTGGTTTCTCTGGCTTTTCCGGCTTAGGCTCAGGTTTAGGTTCGGGCTTTGGTTCGGGCTTTGGTTCAGGCTTCGGCTCTGGTTTTGGTTCAGGTTTTGGTTCAGGTTTTGGCTCAGGATTTCCGCCTCCACCACCACCGCCGCCTCCACCGGAGGTCACGTCATTTTCGACAGTCACCAACACGTGGTCGCCAGCTACTTGGTTTCTTTTAATCTCGAACTCGATTGGCTTACTGCTTTTTACATAACCAGCAGGTGCCTTCGTCTCGATAAACTCATACTTGCCTGGATTCAGGCCTTCGACAATCAGCTCTCCGTTGCCATCCGTAGTCAGCTTTGTAAGCTCCTGACCGTTCATATCTTTGGCTACCTGACCATTTTCATCGCGGAGCGTAAATTCAGCTCCTTTGAGCTTATGATTTGGGTAACCCGTTCTTACTTTGGTCAGTTTCACAGATCCTGGGATCAATCTGTTGGTCAACGTGAGAGAGGCCGTGCCTTCGTCTGTCACTTCGAATTTCAGTGGTTCAGCGAGCTCATAATCAGCAAGAGCTTTTGTTTCCACGAGCTGGTAGAATCCT
Organism: Brevibacillus fortis; assembly: GCF_046196545.1. Taxonomy (GTDB): domain Bacteria; phylum Bacillota; class Bacilli; order Brevibacillales; family Brevibacillaceae; genus Brevibacillus; species Brevibacillus fortis_A. The sequence continues at coordinate 6,334,057 of NZ_CP176370.1, read as the reverse complement.
GCTTTCAGGTTCTCGAGGAGAAGGATACCGTCCTTATCCGTTGTGAGTCCACTTTGCAGTACTTTCCCGTCAGCATCTTGAAGCTCAAAGGTTACGCCAGGAAGTGGCTCTTTGGTGTAGTGGTCCACTTTCAGCAATTGAACGGACCCGATATTTTTGGCGTTCTTTTTCGTAAGGGTCACAATTTCTGTCTGGTTGGAGGCGATTTTGAATGAAATGGGAGTCGCATCCAGCTTGTATCCCTTCGGAGCTTTCGTTTCGACTAACTGATAGTTTCCTTCTGCGAGATCGCCTTTGGAGACTTTTCCGTCAGAACCGGTTGTCAGCTCAGCGATTGTTTCGAATGCTCCGCCCTTTTCAACCTGTAGATGGAAGATAGCGCCTTCCAGTGTTTTTCCAGCATTCTCCGCGTCAACTTTGGTTAACTCAAATCCTTGACGGAGCAGCTTGTTGTCGATGGTCATTTCGATTGTAACTGGAACAGCAGGGTCAGCACCTGCAGGAGCTTTTAACGTAATGTCTTTTCCGTTTCTGTACTCGTCTGCGATGACGTAGCCAACAGGAGCGGATAGTTCTTTTAACTTGTACGCTTTAAATTTGTAGCCTTTGAAGGTGGCAATGCCATTTTCATCGGTCACGACTGTTTCCAGCAAGGTTTTCCCTGCCTTGTCGTACAGACCAAAAGTGGCGCCTGCCAATGCCTTTTTCGTATCTGCGTCTGTTTTGACGATTTTCAAGTCGCCTTTACCAGGTGTGCCGGCTCCGCCACCAGCACCGGACAAGCTAACTTTGACACCTTCTTGTCCGTCTTTCCCTTTACCTACAACTGTTTTCCCTGCAAAAGAGGCTTCGTTTTTAATGATCTCTCCATTATCGGCATTGATAAAGGAACGGTATTCCAGGATGTAGGCAGTGTGCAGATCGTTTTTGAAAGTCAGTTTAAAGGTGTTGCCGACTACTTCTAATGTGTAGTCCTCGGAGGCCATTTCTTTTCCGATAGCCAAAGCACCGGATTCAGAGACGATTGTCGTAAAGAGTTTGAAGGAGTCTTTCATCAGAATTTGATTGCTGGACAGGGTATCGGTCAATACAGCACCTGCCGAAATATGAGACTGGCTCGGATTGATTTTTACTGTCCATGTTGCATACTCTGAGTCTGCTCCTGTACCTTGTACGCCTGTTTTGAGGACGTACTGCCCACCGTATGTCGGTCTGACGGTCGTCTTGCCTCTATAGAGTGGAGTGCCTGTTATGTCACTATCGTGCATAGTGGCATTGTTTTCGTACACTTCTCCGACAGGCAGATTAGCCAAAATGGTTTTATACGTGATGCGATAGGCCGAGTCGATCTGGCCAAGATGCAGCTCAAAACCGTTGTCCAGCTCGTCAAATTTGGTGGCGACAACTGGACCCTCGACCACTTTTACACCATCTGCTCCACCTGTGAGCAGCAACTTATGGATGGTTAACGATTCTTTCACAAAAGTTTGTTCTCCGGTATAAAAATCCCGGATGATCGCGTTGTTAATCTTGTGAAGGTTATAGTTCACATCGACAGTCCACGTGATTTCTTTTGTGCGGGCGTCGTATGTACCCGTTTTGTTGCCATTATTGCTGGTGTAGTTGTCTGGTTTAACAGTAGCGGACTTTGTGATAGGGTCTTGTGCTTTCCCGTTTTCCTTCCAGTTCAGTTCAGCCTTGTTTTTGTACACGGATGGACGGTCCTTGGAAGTAGGATCGAACTTCGTCAGGTACGTAATGACTAGACCTTTTGTGACTGGTTTGTGGAAGGTGATCTTCAATCCTTCTTCGTACGTTGGATTCGGAGAGAGGCTGTAGTCTTTGTCAGGACCTTCTTCCAAATCCTTTGTCCAATCGTTGATTTTTACTTTGTCAGGAAGAAGAGTCAGCCCTTGATTCGCATAACTGTCGGTAATGACGACTTCATCCATCACCTGATTGTCTTCGTTTAAACTAAGCGTCCATTCGATCGTTTTATCCAGGTAGTTCACTTTTTCTTTTTTTGCGTTTTTCCAGAAGATTGCTTGATTGATCTCTCTGGATGCATCTTTTTTGGTTCCATCATAGATCTCTACTTCATTTTTCACGAGGTAGCTGTCTTGGTGGACCCGATTTTTGGCTTTGGTTTGGTAGGTGATTTCGTAAGCAGCCGACAGGTCATGGTTAAACTCCAAGCGGAAGCCGGTAGCCGATGGGGTTACGTTGTACTCTGTGATGGCAGCCCCGTCTTTTGTTCCGTTTCCGTTGTCACCGATGGTCATTTTATGAACGGTAAAGGAACCATTTACGAGTTCTTGATGACTCGTATCGAAGCGATCCTCGAGCCACGCATCGCTTTGCTTGATCAGTTTTTCATTGTAGTTGTACTGAATAGCCCAGGTGATCGTTTGTGTGTTGTAATCGTAGTTAATCGCCTTTTTGTTCAAAGGCTGGCTGAATCGGACAGAGACATTCGCGGAGTTGATTAAATCCTTTGGAAGGTTCGTTCCTGTGACAGTGGCTTTATTCGTGTAGGTTGTATCTGTCGTACCAGTGACGTTTGTCTTGTACGCGACGCGATAAGCACCGTCGATGTCGCCAAAGTTAATTTTGAATCCATTTCCTTCTGTCAATTTCTCAGGAGTGAAGGTGGTTACTTCAGCCTTTGGATTAACAGAGCCATTCAATTGAACTTCTAATGGGAAGACCTTAATCGAGCTCATGTCGATATCCAGGCCGCTTGGAAGCTCATCCGTAAAAACAGCGCCTTTAATCGGATTTTCACTCAGATTAAAATCGACGGTCCAGTCGAGATGACTAGGATTCATACCCTTGTTTGCTTTTCCGTTCTTTTCGATTTCATTGTTGTTTTTGCCTTTGAAATGGATAGAGATTGGAGCGATGCCATCGAATTTGAAATCGATCTCCTGTCTCGTACCGCCCTCAAACTTTTTCTCATCGAATTCCCGCCACACATAGAACGTTCCGTCATTGATCTCTGCGCCGTCATTGATGGCATCACTGAAAGTGAAGGTGACGGTGCCGTCTGTTTTCACTTCATAGGTGCCGTAGCCTCCGTTCAGATCTCCGGTCAAATCGCGATCGGTCCGAAACTTGTCTGGGAGAGGGAAGGTAAAGGTGGCACCTTCTGAGTAAGGATGTCCGGCAGGGATTTGCCAGGTGAAATCAACTTGAACACGCGAGCCCTGATCGGGGCGGATGTCTTCAATGTTGTTTCCGTCCTTGTCCTTCATAACTACGCTGGTGATGATGCTGTCTTTGATGATGTTGGCGTCAGGGTCTGGAACGGGTACCGGTACCTCTGGTAGAGGAACTGGTGGTTCAACAGGTGGAGTAGTAGGAGTTCCTGTGTCCGGCGGAGTAGTAGGAGTTCCTGTGTCCGGCGGAGTAGTAGGAGTTCCTGTGTCCGGCGGAGTAGTAGGAGTTCCTGTGTCCGGCGGAGTAGTAGGAGTTCCTGTGTCCGGCGGAGTAGTAGGAGTTCCTGTGTCCGGCGGAGTAGTAGGAGTTCCTGTGTCCGGCGGAGTAGTAGGAGTTCCTGTGTCCGGCGGAGTAGTAGGAGTTCCTGTGTCCGGCGGAGTAGTAGGAGTTCCCGTATCCGGCGGAGTAGTAGGAGTTCCTGTGTCCGGCGGGGTGGTAGGAGTTCCCGTGTCCGGCGGAGTGGTAGGAGTTCCCGTATCCGGCGGAGTAGTAGGAGTTCCTGTGTCCGGCGGAGTGGTAGGAGTTCCCGTGTCCGGTGGATCAGTAGGAGTTCCTGTGCCTGGCTCCCCGCCAACGACAATCTCACCTTGTGTTTGGGCATACGAGGTTGTCGTGAAACCGAAAAAGTTTTGGATGATGAGCAAAAGTGCCACCACAACGATCCAAGATTTCCTTTGCATATGCTCCTCCTGTACTAAATAAAAACTAGCTCATTCCGTCTTTCAGTAGGAAGTGTTAGGGCTGAGATGAAGTCGTTTGTTTCCATTCAGCTTGAACGATCAGTCTGTCCTTCGGATCTTTTGCTCCAACAGGGGTGCATGTGACCAAGGTGATCAATGGCTTCTTTTGATCCTCTAGAACTTCTACTTGTGTACGATCTACGACAAAGGCTTTCACGACAACGAATTGGTAGGTTGCCGTTTTCGTCTTGATCTCAATCTCATTGTTAGGTGCTAGTTCGTCCAAGCGATTGAATTGCTTGCCATGAGTAATCCCGCGATGGCCTGCCAGTCCAACATTGTTCACACCGAATTCCTTGTCTGGCTCGATCAGGCCAACACCTTTACTCAAGGCATGCTTGTCCGCGCCTTCAAAAATCATCATTTCCAGATCAATCTTGGGAATCCGAATCACGCCTCTGGCACCTTCCAACATAGCGAGCGGTTCTTGAATCTGAGGAGCTGGTGTGTCCTCGGATGCAGCCGTTTCTATTTGCTCGCTGACGTTGCTCAGTTGTTCGAACGCTTCGATGAGCTGTTCCTGCTTTTGTGCAGATACCGCCGTTTCCCATTGAGGATAGAAAAGGAGGAATAAGCCTGCCAGGATAAACCCAGCACTTAACAGCACTCGCACATTCTTCAACTCCCTTTTCGCACCGTTAACTCAATTCATCGTTCCCCCCCTTGTTTCGTTTTTTAGATACACTAAACTTTTTTCGGCAAGGGCATTCTTTATTGTAAAAATCATGTTAGTCGAGAACAACAGATTCACTACTGTTCCAATTGTAAAAAAATGCCTAGAGGTATCATAATCTTTCGACCTAAACAATTTCTGAACATGAAAAAAGCCAGAGGAGAAAGAATCTCCTGCCTGGCTTTTTCGGTCTTCATTCTATGGTTAATAGGCGACGCTTTTCGAAACAAATCCAACTAAGACTTTCCCGTTTGCATCGATGGTGGAGCCGTAATACCAATCTCCCCGTTCACCGACTACTTGAACAAGTGCATCTCTGGCAGCGTAGCCCCTACCTGGACTTTCTGTCACTCCTAAGGATTCGCTTTCGCCCGCAACAGATTCAACCCCATCCCGATAAAAACAATCCCCGTCAGCTTGTTGAGAATGACAGAGAACTTCTGATTATTGCGCAGTTTTTGCGTAGCGAAGGAAGCAAACAGGGCGAGGAGACTGCACCAGATGCCACCTGTAACGGTAAAAGTAAGGCCGAGAATAAGGAAAGGGAGTGGTCCAGCTTCCGTCGCGCTAACGAATTGCGGGAGGAAGGCGATGAAAAACAGGGCGACCTTTGGATTCATGACACTTGTCAGAATCGCTTGCAGATAGACCTTTTCACCCTTCAGCTTTTTGGAATCGGCTGTATCAAAAGCTGGTGATTCCTTCGTCATGAGCATGCGAATGCCTAAATAGACGAGATAGGCGACCCCCAATATTTTGACGATGTTAAAAAGCACGATGGATTGCGCCAAAATGAGCGACAAGCCGAAAGCAGCCAAGAGCGTGTGAATGAGTGAGCCTGTCAAAATGCCGAGAACGGATAGAATACCTGCCTGTTTTCCTTGCGAAATACTGCGCGTGATGATGTACATTGTGTCTGAGCCGGGTATCAGGTTCAGCATGATTGCGGTCATCAGAAATGCTTCATAATGAACGATTCCAAACATCTCTTCTCACTCCTCTTTTGTCTATAAAATAAATATAAATTATAGAATAATCTGATACCTGACGCAATGCGAAAAATGAGGAAAAGCTCCTGACGCAGATCAAGGAAGGTGTGCCATGATCGCGAGGGGAGCTCCTAATTCAGCAGACGGATTACGGTGTCGATTCGGTAGCGCGTATCCAGCCTTCTTTTCCATCAAACACAATCTGGTACCAGCCATTCAGATCGGCGATGACTTGGAAGGAACCATCTGCTACTACCTGACCGATCTTCTCATATTCTTCACCGGGACCCGCAAAAACATCGATTTTTTGAGTGGCAGGGGGAGGTTGATTCGTCGCTGCTGTTGAGCCGTCAGCAGGGGAAGTCGCTTCTCCTGACTCAGTTCCCTCGGTCGTTTCCTCGGAACTCTCCTCCAAGTCCGCCAGCTTTTCAATGTAAGCCAAGCCATTGTCCTCGAGCTTGAACAAAGCGATTTCGTTTTCACCTTTCCCTACCGCATTTTTCATGATCACGTGCTCGGAGTCTTCTGCACTGAGTTCATCCGCCTCGACCGAAAAGCGCTTATCGAGTGACTCTTTTGTCAAATTCGGAGAGAGTGCCGTGTAGGCATTAGCACGCTCCTTACCGGATGCACTCACGATAATCACAGGCTTTTCTTTACTTCCGAGCGTATCGTCGATCTTAGCCTTTGCCGATTTTATGTCCACATCGAGTGACTGATCCAGATAGAGGAGCGAGTCATTTGGCATTTTCGCTGCGAAATAAAGTCGTTGATCTGCCTCAGAGAGTCCAAATGCGTAAAGCTTTGCTCCCCAGCGATCTGTGCCGGAGAGCATCTCGGTGAACGTTCTGTCTGGATATCTCAATTGCAATAAGCGTGCTGGATCGTATTCCAACCAGAGCTTTTCCAGATCGGACAGGAGTGTAGCCGTATCCTGGAGCGGATTCAACTGTTCGTACAATTCACGCGCTTTGGTGAACTCGAATGATTTGATGTATTGTTCTGCCTGTTTGAGCTTGCCTTCCAGATAGCGGGTGATCGAATCGAGAACAGGTGAATCACTGGAGAGCACATCCTCGATTTTGCGATAGGCGGCTGCCATGTCAACGAAGGCACTTAGATCCTTCGATCGGATGACTTCCTTAATTTCAGCTAGCGCATACTTTTCCAACTGGCCCACTAACCAATCTGTCTCGATACCCACTTTTTCGTAATGGCGTATGCTTGTAGCGGTTTTGGTGATGACTTCTTCAAAAGGAGCCGAAGCAATCAGCGCCCGCAGCTTCGTCTTTTCATAGTCCTGGAACAAGGCCGTAAGCTCAGCCTGCTTCTTCTCTTTGCCGCCGTAGTATTCATCTGGAATGGCAAGGAGTGTTTCAATGAAAGATTCGTCCTGATAGTTTTCCTTTTCGAGATTCGATTGTGCCTGAGCCTTCGCTGTTTGCAAGGCCTTCAAGTAATAATCGGAAAAGCTCTTATCCAGACCCAAATGAGCGGACAATTGCTGGAAAAACATCGTCGGTACGTCCTTTTGATTCTGGTATTTCTGTTTGACTGCTTGGTAGTGTTCATAGACTGCACCGATTTCTGCGACCTTCTTTTCCGAGATGGCAGAGCGCGAGTGCTGGTGAAGTCCTTCCAGTTCAGTACGGATGGAAGTCAGGTGGAACATGATGGAATTCCATTCGTCATCCCCGTACGAAAGGACAGCCATATCATGCGCACGAGAAAAGGTTTCCTCGGCTTGCAGCAGGTTCTTTTGTTCATAAAACGCCTTTGCCTGTTTATACAACGTAATCTGCTTGTATCCGAATCCGAGCTTGAACAGAACGGCGATCAAACCCAAGGCAAAGAGTCCGAGAAAAATATTACGGACCCAGAGGGACCTATGATAGGGAGAGATAGGCAACATAAAAGGCTCCTCCTTCACAGTAAGCCTTTGAAATCCGGGTCAAACGCGTAATGCGTATCCACCCTGTTTTTGGTAGAATAATATAGTTGTTCCCAACCTTCATCCTTATGGGTTTGTACCATTTTTGCCAATCGCAGAAGGCGCTCGCGGGGCAAAAAATCGATAAATTCGATAATCAGATCCTGATACTCTTCTACATAAGACTTCATGCGGAGCGCCGCACCTGCCACTTGACCGATGAGCTGATCCCCATTTTCTAGCAACAATATTTGATTTTTATAACGTCTGACATAATTGAGAACAGATTTTTTGACGAGCGAAGGCTGGACCTTGATGACTTCGCGGACATACTCCATGAAGTCCTTGTCGTACATAGACGGAATGAGCGTTTCGAGCTCCAGCTCCATGTCTTTGCGCAGGACGTAATGATTGAGGAACATGATCTTGCGTATCTTGATCGTATCGGAATCGATGAAATGCCCGATCTCTCTCGTTTTTTCATAAGCTTCCTTGAGATGTCCCTCTTTGACGTCGTTGCCCACTTCCTCCAAATGACGGAGGAGTGACTTCTTGAGCGTATCCAGTTCCTTCGTTAAAAAGTGTTGAAATTGTACGTCTCTTTCATAGGTGCCGTATTTTTTCTGCATCACGAAGAAAAGGACGAACAACACACAGCCAATACCTCCTGCAAGAGCTAATTGCAAAAGGGTCTCCGCAGAAAGGACAGCAAGACAGACGAACAAGCCCAAGAGCAAAAAGCGCGTCTGTACATAGCGGCGCGTCACAGCGTGGGAAACCTGGCGGATCGGTGTGTAGGCTCTCCCGCAGGTCTCACAATGTGTCTCCCACAGGACATGGTATGTATGGCATCGCGTGCACGCTTGTATTCTTTCGTACGTATGAGTAGTTTTACGGGTTTTGCGAAAATGGACGCCGATTCGTTTTCTCATGGTGAATCCCTCTTCTCATTCAGTAAGGCATGAAGATGCTGATCGATTTCGGCGTTGGAGAGATTGCGCCGTTTTAGTCGCAGCAGCTTGAGGAATCGGACCGCTAGCAGCAAAAAAGCCGCAAACAACAGAAAGTAAGTTAACATAAAATTTCTCCTAACGAAGTTGTCGAAATCTGTAACAAAGAATCATGTCGTATCGTATTACGAGTAAGGGGCAATCATTCTAGTACTTTTTTATCATCTGTCTTCTATATCTTGAATCTAGTGGTAATAGTGTCATAGTCTTACTTTCTTTGCAACACTTCACAAATTCTTTGTAACGAACCAGAAAAGGAGCACTCATGAAAATAATACGATTCCGAATGTTATGTCGATACGTAGTATGTCTTGCCCTGCTCTTGGTCAGTGTCCTCTCCGCCACTCACGCAGGCTTTGCGCAAACGAGCGGAAACAATATGGACGCTGTCCTGGTCGTGGACGTCAGCAACTCCATGACCCAAAGCGATAAGAACAAAGTCAGCAACGAAGCGATGAAAATGTTTGTCGACATGACGTCGATCCAAGCGAACAAGGTCGGTGTCGTCGCCTATACCGACAAGATCGAACGGGAAAAGGCACTGCTCGAGATCAATTCCGAAGAAGATAAGAACGATATCAAAGCCTTCATCGACAGCCTGCAAAAAGGAGCCTACACCGATATCGCAGTAGGGCTAACGGAAGCAGTGAAAATCCTTGATGCGGGACGCAATCCAAACAATGCGCCGATCATCGTGCTGCTGGCAGACGGAAACAACTATTTGAACAAGGCATCAAGCCGTACCCAAGCACAGTCTGATCAAGAGCTACAGCAAGCAGTGAAAGAGGCCAAAGACAAAGGCTATCCGATTTACACGATTGGCTTGAACGCAGACGGTCAGCTTAACCGCACGACCCTGCAACAAATTGCTGCGGATACAAATGGTAAATTTTTTGAAACAAGCACAGCGGACAAGCTCCCGCAAATCTTGAGCGAAATCTTTGCGAATCACCTGAAGCTGAAGGTTGTCCCGGTGAAAAGCTTCGTCGCAAACGGTCAAGCTCAGGAGATTCCGCTCCCCATCCCGAATGGCAGCGTCATGGAAGCCAACATCTCGATCATGTCGCAAAAAGCAGTGGAAGTGAAGCTGTATGACCCAGCAGGCAAGGAAGTACAAATCCCTTCCAACCAGGTCAGACTGTCGAAGTCCAATGCGTACACGATGATCAAGCTGGTCAAGCCACAGCAGGGCGATTGGAAGCTACAGGTAAAAGGTGCCCCGAAGGAAAAAATCGATATTAACCTCATCTTTAACTACGATCTGCAATTGGAGATGGAGCCAGTAACAGCCAAGAGCTTCAAGGCTGGTGATGTCGTACCGATCAAGGCTGCACTTGTTTCAAACGGACAAAAGGTAGCGAGTCCTGATCTATACAAGCAGATGAAGGCGACACTGATCGTCAATGACAAGACGGATAATAAGACAAACGAGGTCGTCCTTAACAACACAGGCAGCGGGTTCGAAGGCAGCTTTACAATCCCGGCTGACCATACGTACGAGATAAAAATCAAGGCAGAAGATACCAGCTTTTATCGGGAGACAAAACCACTCCTTGTAGATGCTGGGAAAACGGCAGGTTCTGGAGCGAACAAGTCGAACACAACCACTGATCCTGCGGCAGAATCGAAACCATTTCCATGGATGACCGTAGTAGGAGGTAGCGTGGTTCTCATCCTGTTGATCGGTGCAGGCTTGTACGCACTGTCGATCTATCGCAAGGCGAACAAGGGCTTCTTGGGCCAAATCGCCATCGAGATCGTGGATGAGGATACAGGCGAAAAGTCCAATCCGCAGTACAAGAAACTGAACGCATTCAAAGGAAAAGTGAAGCTGCACCAACTCTTGCAGCTCGCCCCTGAGTTTGCGGAGACAGAGAAAGTCATCTTTTTACCAGGGAAAAACGATACGCTGATCATCGAAAACCGTTCGAGCTGCCGAATCGAAAAGGCCGGACGTGTACTCGATGCGAGCAAAGGCAAAGAGCTGAAGAAAAACGATCGCATCAAAATTTCGTTAACGAATGTAAACAAGTCCTTATATGTAGATTACATCGTCTAGGAGTGAGTCAATTATGAAAGCAGTTGTGAGAGAACACATTCAACAATTGGACGTATCCCTCGGCGGAGGAATCGTCAGTGACAAGATTCGCGTAGATACAATCGATAACCCGATGCTCGTCATCGGTCTTGGCGGTACAGGAATTGACGCGCTTTTGCGCCTGAAATACCAAGTGAACAGACGCTTCAAGCTGCCGGTAGACCAGCTTTCCAAGAAGCGCAAGGAAAAGCCGGACAATATTGAATTCATCGCGTTTGAAACGAATGAGCATGACCGCAACAAAAAGTACAAGGGAATCGGACTCGATCCAGTGACGGAGTTCGTACTCCTGTCCAATCCTGAGATCGGCGGTGTGTTGCAGAATCGCAGCATTCTGGAGCCGTACATCACCGACTGGCTCTCACCAGAGCTGACGATTACGGACGGCATCAGCGGAGCATCGGGGGTACGCCAGGCAGGGCGACTTCTTCTGTTTACGAAAATTACGCAAGTCGTTCAAACGATTGAGAAAAAGATCAAGATGCTGTGCGAGGGCACGAACAAAAAGCTGACTGTATTCCTTTTGAGCGGTTTGTCCGGGGGAACGGGGAGCGGTTGCTTCCTCGACATCGCCTATATCGTACGAGGCATTTTGGAGCGCGACTTCGGCAGTGCGGGGGTAGACAAGGTGAATACGCTGGGCTACCTGTTCACGCCTGACGTCAACCTGTCGAACAAGAGTCTCAGCTCGCACACACGCGACTACATCATGAAAAACGGTTACGCGGCACTAAAAGAGCTGGACTACTGGATGAATGCGGATGAGCGCAATGAGCGTTTCCGCCAACAATACGGCAATGTGCTCACCGTACAGTCGCCAATGCCGCCATTCAACCTGTGTCATTTGATTTCTGCGACCAATCTGGAAGGCAAAGCATTGGAAAATGCCTACGATTACTGCATGAACGTAACAGCGGAGAACATCACGAACTTCATGGCGAGCGAAGAAAAGCGCTCGGGTGAAGAGTTTGCGATCCACGACTATATCAGCAACATTCGTACGAACATCAACCAGATGCCAAAAGCGTACGCAGCGAACTACCAATACAACGTCATCGGTGCTTCCTCTGCTGTCTTGCCGATCGAAGAGATGACAACCTACTTGGCCTATCGCTTGTTTAAAAAGATGGAAAAAATGTTCACGGTAGCACCAACGCAAGAAGATGCGGAGAAATTCGCCCGCAAGCTCGGAATCGACATCGACTCGATTTCCCGCAAGTTCGAGGAGCGCGTTCCTGAACCGTTGCCAGGCTATGAAAACAGCGAGCGTCTGAACTACAGCAACGTGATCACCCAGCAAGTCGTGAGCATCGACCATGAGCTGGAGCAAGGCTATCTCGCCAAAGCGCGCGAAGCGTACATCAAATGCAAGAAGCAAACACCAGGCGACATGATCTCCATTTTCGGCGAAATGATTACGCGCGTGTTCCTGCACCCGCAGCAAGGACCGTTCTACGCGTCCCGTCTGATTCATTCGGACAAAGGCTACTGCCTGATGAAGATGATTCTCTCCTACATCGAGAGCCTCAAGGCGAATCTGGAGAGCTTCCCGCGTGAGATTGAGGGTGCGCGCGAAAATGCGAATGAAAAGCTGGGCGATGCCCGCAGTGCTTTCATCTCCAAGGAGAAGAAGAAAAACAGCTACATCGAAGCGAAGATCAACGAATACCAGCTCCTGGCTGATCAAGAAAAGCTGGAACAAATGATCGAATTCTACGAAGAGCTGCACCGTTTGTTGAATGCAGAAAACAACCGCATTTATAGCGTATTTACTGAGATTTTGAACGCACTCAACCAAATTTTCGAGCAAAACGGCGATATCCTGATCAACGGCGGCGAAGAAAGCGACCGTACTGGCAACAAGACATACTACTGGAACATCGTCAGTGTGCCGGATATCTCCAAAGTAGTCAGCAACATCCTGGAACAAAAAGATGCGGATGACCTGATCCGCGATTTCACCAGCGAGCTGCTGCGACACTCTGATCAGTGGGTCAAAGAGCAGGAGCTGGATATCGTCAGCTCGATTTCCGAATTCCTTTCGGAGAAGTTCGGTGAGCTGATCACCAAGTCAATGGAAGAATTCCTCGTGATCAAATACGGTCAGGACGAGACACTCGATCGCATCGTAGAGCGCAAGATTGCAAGCAAGCTGGATGAGGAGGCAATTCCGGTCTTCCATCTGAGCAACAATCTAGGCAATATGCACTTCCCTTCCTGGGGCTTTGTATCCGTGCCGCTGAAAGCACCATCGATCTTGAAGGGGATCAAAAACTATCAAGATACCGCAATTAGCGGATCACGCTTTACCGTCAAAGAAAGCGAAGTCAAAAACCGCATCTTCTGGCTGAATACGAAAAACGGTGTTCCGCTGTTTGCTTACACACCGCTGAAGGTCTACGAGGAAAGCTACGAACGTACCATTCTGGATAGAGAGGGTATCGGACGCCACCTCGTTCAAACCGAAAAGAACAACTGGGCGTACCTCCCATCGCCGATTCCAGAAAAATCGTGGGGAGATACGTACCAAAACGGACGGATCAAGGCGTACAACGCCAAAGTACGCGAACTGTTTGAGCGTGCGATGCGCTACGGAGCCGTCCGTGAAAAAGGCAGCGACAGCCAGACCAGCAACCGCTATGAATCCATCGTGACGAAGCCGTTCTCGCTGGCCGCTTTCTTGGCGAAGCATCAAGCACAAGGAGACGCGACCAAGCTGAGCCCTGGCGAGATCAAGCGTGCATTGGTTGAGCTCAAAGGCTTCATGAAAGATGGCCTGGAGCAAGAATTTACGCGTGATGTGTTCGGCAGTATCAATGAAGAGATGGCAAAAGAAAACCTGATTCGCTATCCAGAGCAGATTCGCCTGATCGAACAAGAAGTGCGCAAATACGAAGAAATCGAGGCCAAAATCCAGGAGCTTGAGCAGATCGTAGGTGCCATCAAGGACGAAGAAGAGCTGGTGACCCGATTCATCGAAGCACTTTACACAGGCACCATCTGCAAACGCGGTGCGCTCTACGTCTACGACAAAGATGAGGAAGAAGATGCGTGGGAGCCATTCATCAACCTGATGAAGGTCAACAAGCACGTCGAATTCGCTATCTATGAAAAATACCGCGCATTGGATCACAAGAGCATGGCAACCATCCAGCGCAAGGCTGCAAAACGCAGTGACGCGATGACCTCCGCAGAGGATACGCAACAACTGTTGGTAAAACTCGATGAGATTGCGGCGACCTTCCAAGAAACGAAAAACGATCTGGAATACGACCGCGACGAATACGTAAACGGTGAGGAGCTGTTCCAGTTCTACAAAAAGGTTTGGTCAAAAGTAAACGATATGCGCAAGACGCTGCAATAAACAATCAGGATCGTTTGATAACCGAGGAGGAAGCATGAGGGATTTGATTGGAGAGTTCGCGACCCAATACGTTACGGAATTGGAAAGACAACTGGATAGCGGAAACGGACAGCGAAGCATTCAAAACCCCGTACTCTTCCTTTTTCTCGGGGATAAGAGCGTAGAGGCACTGCAAGCTGTTCGTGCTCACAACGAGCGCAATTGGCAAAATGGTCACGGTGTTCTTTATGTCCATGCGTATCAGGACAAAACGTGGGAGCATCCGCAAGTAATTGGTTGCCGCTTGCCGCAGGCAGATACCGACAAGAAAAAGATGCGTACATCGATTCACGAGCGTTTTTTACTCGATGAAGCGGTCACCATGGAATTGAACAAGGTGATGAAGCTGGCAAGCGTGCGGGTAGCGGAAATGGGCAAGTTGTTCACTGCTTTTCAGCAAGTCAATATTGCCGTCGTGGCAAGGGCGGATGACCCTGCCACGATCCTTTTGCCAGAGCTGACGCTGCTTCTCAAGGGCTACCTCAACGAGCTGTTTAAAAACGTATCCGTCGACCTGTATGTCCTGCTTCAGGAAAAGAACAACGGGGAAGCATTCGGGTTCTCGACAGCGCTCTCGGTCAGCTTTTTGGAAGAGGTCAATCGCTATCAGCGGAGCGACTACAGCTATCGAGCGAATCTCTTGGTAACGGAGGATCTCGTAAAACTGCCTGTGGAGCATGTGAACACACCGTTATTTTCACTGGCGTACCTATTGAGTGACAAGACAGAGCATGGCTTGTTTATCGAAGGCGGCATGCAGGAAAATTACGAGCTGATCAGCAAGCTGGTGCTTTTGAACAACAAAAAGGTAGAGTCAGAGTTCCATGAAAGCAATGAGGGCTATAACAAGCTGCAGTTTATGCGTAGCATCACAGTTGATCATGGGCAGACCAAGTTTGCGTCGGCTGGTCTATCCAAGATAAAGCGACCGACTCATGCAATTGCGCTGACGGTGCTATCCGCCGTATTTGACCGCTATTGGGAGCGACTTCAGGACGGCGAGGTGTTGCCGAAAACAAAAGCGAGAGAGAAGCTCGGATTGACGGCGCATGATTTGCAGCGAAAACTGGCTGGCATCCTCCCTGAGGATCACATCCTGGAGGAAATGACGGGGCTCATGACCTCTGGCATCAGCTACAGCGAGCTTTGCAGTATGAATATGCGTGAAGCGGAGCTGGCTTTGTTTGACGGTAGCAGCCAAGCCTTTTTTGAGGCGAATGTCGTTTCCGGGGCGCGTAAACGTCTGGAGCACATGCTGTCTCAGGAGTCTTTGGCTGATTTGATTCAGAAAGGAATTATCGAGGATGAACGGCTTGGGCTGTATGCGGCTTACTATCTCACAGCCGAACACGCCAATGGAGCAAACCTGCTGGATGAGCTGCGCACAGGAATTCGCGAGACATCTCGACAGGTTGAACAGATTAAAGCCGAGCTTGTCGATCTCTACCAAGAGCGAGTGGAGCGGCAGGACATTCGCGTAGGAGGGTTTTTCACACGGGATAAGGAGCGTGTGCGGACCTTTATTCGCCATTTGCTGGACGCTGTTTATGGCAAAAAGCTGGAGCTGCTGGATTGGGAGATGATGCTCTCAATCCTTGTGAGCTATGAGAAACAGGCAGAGCAGATTCACCGGCAGTTAGGTGAGCAAGTCGAGCAGCTGGAAGCCTTGCATAAGCAACTACGAGAAATCGCCCAGACGAGTGTTCGAGAAGCGACTGACTACTTGGGCAAAAACGTGGACGAATATTACGAATCGGTGGTCCATGAAACGATCCGGTCATTAGAAGCTTCACGCGGCAGTGATTTTTACATGGAACAACGGTATATTGGCAGCGGCGCTTTGCTCAGCGGGAATCGACTCGCCGGACTCGTGGAGAGGCTGTGTCAATTTTGCCGGAACGAGATTCTCACCCGTGCGCCATTTGCTTTATCTTTTGAGGCGGAGCTGCTTGCGCGTGCCAACGTCGGGGCTGCTTACGATAACCGCACCGTGCTGACGAAGGAGGATTTGTTCCTCGATCTGGCATTGGTGCTGGAAGAGCGCGCAGCGGTTCACATCGAAGTGTTCCATTTCTTGCAAAAGCATCGTTATGAGGAGAAGTATTTGTTTGCCGATATTCACAACGACTTTGTCCAGTATGCGCTGCACAAGGATGAGAGCACACGAACCTACAAGCTGGGCTGCATCCACGAGGAACAAAAAAGCGGGATAGAAAAAATGAACCTGATGGGTGGATTCGGCATGGAAGAGTTGATGTTTTACCGCAATAACAAGAAATACCATGCTTCCTATGAGGACAGCGGGTTTGTCTTTCGCCGCGTGGGAGGAGATGAGTCATCATGAGTCAGAGAAGGGTAAGCTTACTCATGCTAGTTTGTAGTCTGGTAGGTGGCGTGATCGGATTTTTGGTCGGGGAAGTCATGCTCGGCAAGCTGTCCGGAGAAATACCGCAATGGTTGTTAATGGGACTTTATTTTGGTCAATATGCCTTTTTCGTAGGACTGATGTGCCTCATTGCGGAAATGATCTCGCCACGACTGAATGGAGTCGGTTGGAAGCAGCGCTATCTGGGCTTTTCCTGGAAAATGCTCGTGCCCAGCACGTTTTTGATGGTGGGCGTAGTGGCGTTGCTGCTTCAGCTGCTGTACGGGTCATCATTTCAACAGGCCAGTGGGGCCAACAATATTGTGATGGTTCTGGATACGTCAGGCAGTATGCAGTCGTCTGACCCGGATAACCAATTGTTCAAAGCAGCAGCCGACATGGTGCAGCGTATGGACAGTGACATGAACATAGCAGTGGTTACGTTTCACGATCAAAC
The DNA here is from genome assembly GCF_046196545.1 of Brevibacillus fortis. Lineage (GTDB taxonomy): Bacteria > Bacillota > Bacilli > Brevibacillales > Brevibacillaceae > Brevibacillus > Brevibacillus fortis_A. The sequence goes on along the minus strand of NZ_CP176370.1, from coordinate 6,317,173 downwards.
GAATGTGCTGCAACCCCTCACCGAGCTGAGTAGCCAGTCCGCGAAGGATGAGGTTGTAAAGAAGCTGCTCCAATATCCGCGAACGGATGGAGGCACCCGGATCGACCTGGCTCTGCAAGCGGGGCTGGACCAGATGCAGGCCGATCAAATGGCAAACAGTACGGTCGTGCTGATGTCAGACGGCTATAGTGATCTGGATGTCCCTGCCGCACTTGCACCGTACAAGCAAAACCAAGTGATTGTCCATACGGTAGGCATGAGCCAAATCGATGCAGACGGAACGGCGCTGCTGCAAAAGATCGCTGCTGAGACTGGCGGTAGCTACTTCAATGTTGAACACGCTGACCAAATGTCAGGAATCTTTGGTCAGATTTACGATATGAGCCGAACAGACCGCAATATCGTTTCCGAGCGGACAGGAGCGACAGAAGAAAGCATGTTTTACGCGATTACCCGTGTGGTCAGTGTTCTGATCATCGGTGCTTTGCTCGGCTTGGCGCTGGGTCTGATTTTTGACAATCGCCATCTGGCCAAGAGCTTCACGATTGGCGGGGCGGTATCAGGACTGTTAGCCGGACTCGTTTTGGAAATGGGTCTGTCGTCGATCGACTTGCTCGATATGGTGGTACGTTTGCTGGCGTGTTCCTTGCTCGCCGTCATCCTGACATTGTTCACTCTCTTTGTGCCAACATCTACGAGTGGCGGATCGTCTTTTGCAAAGCGCAGACTGAACAACAGACAAAACCCTCGTGCGTTGGACGCCGGGAGCCAAAGCAGCAAGCGGTTTGAGTAAAGGGAGCATGATGAATCATGATTAATCGGGAGGAAACAACAGAAACCTTCATCAAGGACGTCACCTGCCAGTATCAAGGGAGCGAATACGTGCTCAATTGGCATTGGGCGCAGGATATTCCCTGCGTGTACGTGCACAAGTCGCAGTTTGGCGCCCCTTTTGACGTAAACGAGCTGGATGATCGTCAGTTCAAGCTGTATACCCGAGAGGAATACAAAGTCCACAAAGGGCTGCGGGAAAAAACAGACGGCATCGGCCGGTACACATACCGCATCTTTCCTTGCCGATTGGAAAATGGCAAGCCGATTCTGCTCATGCCAGACGGGGATGCCCATGTGATCCATGTCAGCACAGGAAAGGCCAAAATCTACTACTCGTTCAAACGGGGCGGAAGCTGGTTTAGCAAGCATCAATCGTTGCAGATTCGCATTTTTTCAGAGATTCCGATCGCGCGGGACGTACTCTGCTACGTAAAAAAAGAAGGCTCTCCTCCCGCCCACAAGGATGATGGTACCCGATACAATTTCATTCGTGATCTCGAGCCCGGTGTCAATCTGATGCCGGAGATCGAGGTCAGGAAAAAAGACGTCGTCCGCCTGTTTTTTACGGACGGGAAAAAATACGGAGAAATGTACGAACTGATTCCTGAATAGGAGGGGATGCGCCATGCTGTCGTTTTTGAAAAACATGTTTGAAAAGAAGCCGCTGGTCAAGGAACGGCTTCCTTTTTACGATATTGTCTGCCCGTACTGCTTCGCCAAATACGGACCGGACCAAGTTGTCTTCCGTGCCACACATCATCGCCAGGACGACGAAGACTACGCGTTGCAGGAGGATGAGATTCTCAATGCGTATCGGGATAAATTCGGACTGGATGCCATCGACGAGCTGGAGGCGGTGATCGATCCTGAATCCATCCCGGAGGAAAACTATTTGTACGTCGATAACGTCCTCGCAGGTGTGACCGACCGATATGGTGTGGTTTCCAAACGCAGATTATGCCCGAAATGCCACAACGAGCTGCCGATTACAGCGGGTAAAGCGCCGAGCAACATTATTTCGATTGTCGGGGCGTCCCAGGTCGGTAAGTCCGTTTACATGACCTCATTGATTCATACCTTGCAGAACACCACAGCGAATCACTTCAATGCAGCGTGTATGCCGCTCAATGCGCAGATTAGCCGCAAGTTCCGGGAGAACTACGAGGCACCGTTGTTTGAACGCGGACAGTTGCTTGATTCCACGCAAAAAGAAAAGCGTCAGGAGCCGTTCATCTTCCAGTTCATTTTCAAGGATAGCGACAAGGCACCGTTGATCCTGGTGTTTTTTGACGTAGCGGGCGAGGGAATGGTCGACCGCGAGTATTTGGAGCTGTATGCGGCGCATGTGAAAAACTCGTCTGGCATATTGTTCCTGATCGATCCGCTGCAAATCAAGACGATTCGCGATCGGGTCATGCTGCAAGCAGGGGATGAGCCAGGGGAATTCACGGCAAGGTACGACGAGCCGCGTGAGGTCGTTATTACGCTGTTCGAGAACTTTATCGGCTATCAGGAGCAGAGCAAGACACATATTCCGACTGCTGTCGTGTTGACGAAGAGCGACATGCTGCATCTGATCAAGGAAGAAGACGGTGAATACATCAAGTCGAACAGCAATGTTTTCCGCAATTTCGTCCATGAACAATATTTAAATACGACTGAATTCGAAAACATCGATGGTGAAATCCGCCGATTCATCGAAAAGGTGGACAGACCGTTTAAAGACGCGTTGGATGTTTACTTTACGAATACGGCCTATTTCGCTGTATCTGCGCTGGGGAGCAATCCAGTCAATCAAAGGGTGAGCGGTGTCGTGACGCCGATTCGCGTCGATGAACCGTTTATTTGGCTGATGCACCAGCTTGATTACATCGAGGGGAGGGAGCGGTAGTGAGCAACCGTCAGCCCATTTTGCAGCAGTACTACACCCGCGGGCGACAAGGGGTTTTCCGTTCGAACGAAGGATACGATACTGTCGCCAAAACGCCAGGGCTGGATAACCAATTCATCAAGAAGACGCTCCATCCTTTTTGCGTGTACGACGCGCCGAGACAGCTTCAAGAGCGGGCGGAAAGCAATCTGGCGCTCTTCCCCGAGGCGCTTGTCAGCTTCCAGGCCGAATCAGGTGAGATGGTTCTCGGTAGAAGTGTATTTGTCGGAGCGGACTTTACCGGGCAGCGCAATACGTTTTTCAGCCACAACTATATCATTCCGGTAGAGCGCCGGGATGAGTTTATCAAGAACCCTGGCAAGATTTTCGGAGTGCGTATTTTTGCAGATCGCCACGACGATGCAGCGGGCAAGGAGCTTCCTGCCGTCGATGACATCCCTTCAGAAAAAGGCTTGTCGCAAGATCGAAAACAGCTGCTTGGGCAATTGGGCGTCGATGAGCGTTTATTCAAACAGCTCCTCTTTGCCGTGATGTCCTCGCTCGCAGCGAAAAAGAAGGTGTTCATCAGCCTGGATGTGGATATTAGTGCCTCATCCAAGAGTGCTGCTCAATTGTTGGAGATTTTGTACAGTTGTCTGCCTTATGAGATGCGCAGACATTTTGGTTTTCTCACTTTTAGCAACGAGCCACAGAGCAAGAAGCATATCCACGTCACGTTCGTGGAAAAAGGAAGCATACGCCCAGGCGGGGGGCACAGTGACAAAGACTTTTTGTTCGACTTCTCCCTTGGTCGCGTTCAGAACGTCGATTTGCAGGACGGAGGACACGAATACCTCGACTTTGCTTGGGAGTATGTGAATGAGCTACGGAGTCTGGATGCGTTCCACGAATTTTGTGAGGAAGTGCTGGCTGGAGCAGACCATGCACTAGCCTTGAACATTCGTACGTACTATGAGCTGTGCGCACTGTATTTGATTGAAAAGGGACGAACGTCCGTGTATGAGAGCAAGCGGGCGGGTGTTTGGCAGGCGCTGAACAGCTATTTAGGGCACAGCAGCTTGACCCGCAAGAAACGGCTGATCGAGCTTCAGGAAATGCTAATGCGGATCGAGGTAGAGGCGCTTTCGTCCAAACAGCTGCCTGACGGAGAGACGATCAAGCAAATGATTGAATCCTACCGTGTCACCAGGCAGGAACGCCTGCAAATGGATTTGATCCGCTTCCTGATGGATGTGTTGATGAAGGCCAAGACCTCGAGACAAAGCAGCTACGTGGCAGAGGTGTACAAGCATTTGTCCAGCAACCGGGAACTGTTTGGCTTCATGATGCGGACGATTTTCGGCTATCCACAGTTGGTGAAGCCGCTCTTTGAGGACTATATGACCGAGCGGGTAGCCGCCGTGACCAGTTTGGACCAGATGCTAAAGGAAATCCGGTTTTGGACAGAAACAGAACCGCAAGCTATGCGTAATGCTGTCTTTATTACAACCACGACGGAAAAAGTTTTACGTCTATTTGCGCGTGAACGTCAAAAGCTCGCTGCCGCCATTACCATCCACCAGTTCTTTGAAAGCATCGATGGGGCACGCAGCTATGCCGATGAGCTGTTGGATGAGCTGGACAAGTCCTTGATGAAGCTCGTCGCGCTAGACACGCTATCCAAGGATGATTTCCAAGTTCTCATCGCCCTCTTGGAGGAGAAGCCACAGAGCTTTTTCGGAACGCTGGATATGGAGAGTCGCCACAAGCAAGAAATGCTCATGAATCTGGCGAAGCTGCATGAAGAGAGAAGCACGCCACACCCGGCAGAGTTTTTCCGAAAATGGGATCGGGAAGCGATTTCCGTGCAGCAAAGAATGATCCAGAATATGTTGAGTAAACCGCTCCATGCTGACGAGTTCCCACAAGTGCCGCTGGTCTTTTACCGGGAAGATCATTTTGGTCAGGAAGGCTTCCATTTTGCAGAATTGCTGGAGTATATTCAGCAAAATGGTGGAGAAGCCGTTACATTGTCCTTTATCCAATGGACGATGAGCCAGCGGATGTTTTTTGAAGGAAAGTATTTGCTGCCTGCATACAGACAAGCATTGAAGGCCTTCTTTCTTGAGGAGAAAGGCAGGAGATTGCGGGATAAAGAATGGCGAAAACGGTGGTATGCGATCCGGAATGCTGATTTCCGCAAGCTTTTGGACGAGGTGCGCAGCGAAACAGCCAATCCGCTCGTGAAGCTGTTTCGGCACAAAGCTACGGTGATATCCAGCGCAGTTGTCTTGCTAGGTGCCGGAGCGTGGGGAGGCTATATGGTTTGGGGAGGTACGAGTACGCACGTACAGCCACCTGAAACACAGCCTGAACCAATCCGCCCACCGGCTGTGTTCGTGCCGGTTTATCGGTTGATGGTGGACGAGCCTGACATCCAACCTGTCCGTGGCGTTCTTGGGGAGCGAAGCCAAGATGCATCAACGGGTGGGCAGCCTGTTCAGACAACGACACCTTAAGTTAATAAAACGCCAACGCGGTCTGCTATGGTAGGAGCGACCGCGTATTTCGGGGGTCTTTGTTGTACAAAAAGATGTCTTGAAAATATATTGACAAATATTTTTATTTGTGATATAATAAAATATTTTTCTGTTGAAATAACTCCTCGCTCCGTGATAAAAAAGTAGTTGTACGATGAAATGGTGTGAGGAGGAATAGGTATGAAAGCTAACACAGGTGTGAAAATGATTCCGTTACAAGGAGAGGCATTTGGCAAGCCGATGGTGATCTATCCCACCTTGCTTTGGGATGATGACCGAGCGGTATTGGTAGATACAGGAATGCCTGGTTCATGGGAGACCATTCGTCAGGAGATGAGCCGTGCTGGCATACCACCTGAGCGTTTACAGGCAATCATTTTGACACATCAGGACCTTGATCATATCGGCAGTCTTCCAGAAATCGTTCGTGAGCTTGGCGGACAGGTTGAAATATACGCGCATGAGCTAGATCAGCCGTATATTGAAGGCACACTCCCTCTCCTCAAAGCAAACCCCAAAAGCATGGCCCCTTTACTTGCGATGTTGCCTGAAAAGGAACGCGAGCACTTGCAATGGCTTTGTGAAAATCCGCCAAAGGCAATGGTGCACAAGACTCTGGCAGACGCAGAGATTCTGCCGTATTGTGGGGGAATTCGCATCATTCATACCCCTGGACATACGCCGGGGCATATCAGCCTTTATATACAAGATAGCAAGACCTTGATAGCAGGCGATGCTATGGTGTACATGAACAAAGCACTGCGAGGACCGATTCCCCAAAATACTCTCGATATGGAAATGGCAGTAAACTCATTAAAAAAATTCGAGAACTTGGAAATTAATAGTATTATTTGTTATCATGGAGGCATGTGCCAAAACAACGTGCAAGAGGAGCTTCACGCTCTGATACGGTGAAGTAGTTACACGAGCTTACACGATAAAACAATGTGTGGAGGACACCAAGCTGGAGTAATCCTATGGTGTCTTTCCCATTTTATCCTTGCATCGTCTTTTGCGCTGTTTGCTCGATTTCGGAATGGGAGACTGGTGCAGCTGGAGAGGTTTTGTAGTATTTTTCGAGCGACTTATCTGAGCCTGTCCAACGAGCCAGTGCAGCGAACACAGCGAACATGCCTTTTTGCAGGAAGCGTGGAATGATTGGGAGGTAAAACTGCCCCATCTGAAAGATCGTTCCCAAGAGGAGAATATTTTTCGGGATATACTGCTTGAGAATCGGCAAATAAAAGCTGCGCCCGTCTGTATCGAGCCCGTATCCACAGCGGACAAACGCTTCGAAAGTACCTGCCGGACGGATTTCGACATCGAAGCTGACGAATTCGTTGGAGGGGTTGTGGAACCCATGAACCTTGTCTGTCGGAATGGTTAGCTTCTCTCCCGGCTTCAGGATTACTTTTTTTCCATCAATGGTTACCTCTAAATTTCCAATTACACCTTCAAAGGTTTCGACAAGTTTTGTATGATAGTGTAGAAAAATCCCGTTATCCGGTGGAAGATCGGTACGGAATAACAAATATTCGCCATTCGTTTCTTCCGTTGTCTTTAGAAAGGTAACCACTTCATGATTGTGCGGGTTACTTACACTGCGACTTAAATTTGGCAAAACTATACCTCCTTGAAAAATAGTAAAAAGAGATTATATTAAGACAGAATATAGATTAAATATAGATTATTTGTTCCGGGGCAACAATTAAAAAGATAGGATGTTCTACCTAAAGATGGAGTGGATAGTATGAGCGGCATGATCGTGGTTCCAGGGTATAGGGTGGCAGAGTTTCTTTCCACTCATTCAAAATTGGGAATGTATCGGGGTTATAGAAATAACGACAATCTCCCTGTCTTATTCAAAGTACCGATGGAAGGACCTTCCCATAAAGAATCTCTGTGGAAACTGAAGCATGAATATCGCATTCTTCAATCATTGGAATCCCATGCAGTGGAAACGATCATCGAACTCGTTAATCACAACCGTGAGACGGTCATGATTACGGAAGATTTCGGGGGAGTGCCGCTCTCCTTGCTTATGAAAATGAAAGGACTGTCACTGAAGGAGATGCTCTTCATTGCGGTCCGCATGGCTACCTGCCTGAAGGAAATCCATCAGCACGGAATCATTCATAAGGATGTAAATCCCGATCATATCCTGGTTCATCCTGAAACCTATGAGGTAAAGCTTGTTAGCTTTGGGTTGGCGTCTAAATGCCACCAGGAATACCAAAGTGTGATGAATCCAAAAGAATGGAAGGGGAATCTTCGCTACGTCTCGCCGGAGCAGACGGGGAGAATGAATCGTACCGTCGATTACCGCTCCGATATTTATTCTTTTGGTGTCACGCTCTACGAGTTGTTGACTGGAAAGCTGCCCTTTTTAACTTCGGACATGCTTGAACTCATACATGCTCATATGGCGAGAAAGCCGCTCGCTCCCTCCAGTGTAAAACCATCCGTTCCAGAGATTCTATCGGACATTGTGATGAAGTGTCTGTCAAAAAATACAGAGGATCGCTACTTTAGCATGTCTGGCTTACTGGCAGACCTGCAGCGCTGCTACGACCAGCTTGAACAAAACGGTTTGATTACGCCTTTTCTGCTTGCTTTAGAAGACCGTGCTGATCACTTGCGGATTCCAGAGAGGCTGTATGGGCGTGAGCAAGAAATCCAGATGCTCATCGATGCATTTGAGCAAGTCACGAACGGCGCTACGAGGATGGTTCTCCTCAGTGGCTCTGCTGGCGTGGGTAAATCTGCTCTCGTGCTGGAAGCGCAAAAAGCGTTTTTGAGAGGCCGGGGCCGGTTTGTATCAGGAAAGTTCGACCAATATAATCAGGCCGTTCCGTATTCGGCCATCATTCAAATCTTTCAGGATTTGATCAAGCAGCTCTTGGCAGGCCACGAACGCGAGCTGCTTGCTTGGCGAGAGATGATACTTGACGCCATGCAAGGACTTGGTCAAGTGATCGTGGATGTCATTCCACAGCTTGAGGCAGTGATCGGCACACAGCCTGCAGTGCCTGAGCTGCCTGCGGCAGAAGCAAAAAATCGCTTTCAATGGGTGATGCAACGCTTTATTCGGATTTGGGCGCGATCAGACCATCCACTCGTCCTGTTCCTGGATGATTTACAGTGGGCGGATTCTTCTTCGCTTTTCCTGATCCGAGAGTTGGTTGCGGATATGCAGATCAGTCATTTTCTGTTGATTTGCGCTTATCGTGAGCATGATGGCAGTACGATGAATCCGTTGATTGCCCTTTTGACAGAGACAGGCATCAAGAGCCGCATTTTGCGCCAATTCACGTTATTGCCGCTTCGAGAACCCGAATTCAATGCGATGCTAGCGGATGCGTTGCATAGTGATCCGGATATGACGAAGCCGCTGGTTACGATTATTATGCAAAAAACAGCTGGGAATCCGTTTTATGTAAGAGAATTCATTAAAACACTGTATGATCGGAACTTGCTGTGCTATGTGAGAGAAGAACGGAACTGGCAATGGGATTTGACCGAAATCGAGAAGCTGGGTACGACGGAAAATGTGGCCGATTTTCTCGTAGAAAAAATGAGAAGATTGCCTGATTCCACTCAGCAGCAGCTCGGTTATGCTGCTTGTCTGGGTAACTCGTTTTTGCTTCATTTGATAGCCAAGTCACGAAATCAAACGGAGTCAGAAGCCATCCAGCATATACGGCCTGCGATTGAGGAAGGTCTCATCTATCCGATTGAAGGAGCCGAATATCTGAATTACGCTGCGCTCGTGGAAGAAGAAGTGGCGTCTCAGATGAGGATTCGTTTCCGCTTTGTGCATGATCGAATTCAACAGGCCGCCTATTCGTTGTTAGCAGAGGCAGAGCGCGGACAGATTCACGTCAAGCTGGGCAGGATGATGTGGGAAATGCCCCAAGGAAGCGAATCTGGCTTCCTGTTCGAAATTTGCGATCATATGTATCGGGGCAAAGATATACTGGCCGATCAGGCGGAGCGGATGCATGTAGCGCACTGTCATTTGCTCGCTGGACAAAAAGCGAAATCCTCTGCGGCATTTGAGTCGGCCTTGCAGTACTTCCAACGTGGTCTTGAGCTGGTCGGGGATGAGGGCTGGCAGCACAATCATGATCTGACCATGGAGTTGTGTGCGTTGTCTGCGGAGACGACGTACCTCTGTAACCAATTGGATGAGGCAAAACAATTGTTTGAACGCGGGATCCAGCATGCCAAAACAGACCGAGAACGAGTACGCATTTTGGAAATGGAAATTCGTATGTATACGCGACTGGCTGAATTTCCGCGTGTCATGGAGATCGCAAGCGAAGCCTTGGGGTTATTGGGTGTACCGATTCCCAAAAAGCCTGGCAAGCTCGATATCATTAAGGAAATGTTTCACATCAAACGCCGCCTCAAAGGCCGGAAAATAGATGAGCTGCTGTATTTGCCGGATGTTCCTGATGAAAATTATCAGATGGCGATGAGCATTATCAGCTACGCCGGGCCATCTGCTTACTATGTCAATCTCAATTGGTTTGCTTTAACGATTTTGCGTGCTCTGCATCTGTCGCTCGTGCACGGAAACGCGGTCGCCTCGGCAAACGGTTATACCGGTTACGGGATCGTACAAGCTGCTCAATTCGGAAATTATCGAGAGGCTTACGAATTTGGACAAGTGGCTTGCCGTGTAGCAGACAGCTTCGCCGATCCAATCGCCATGACAAAGGCGTATGGCGCGTTTGCCCTACTGATCAATCACTGGTGCGAGCATGCGCGGACGAATATCCCTCTCCTGAAAAAAGCGATTCAGCTCGGCTTGGACGGTGGCGGCAACATTTATGCTGCCTACAATGCCCATGGGCTTTTGGAGGCCATGCTTTATTGCGGTGTGCCAGTGGAGGAATTGGAGCAGCAAATCGAGGAATACAGCGATATGATTCAACAAATCAAGGTGGTTGATCACGATGATCGACTCCTGTTATTGCGCCAGGCGCTGCATACTTTTACACGGTGGTCCGACGATGAACGAACGGCGTTTTGCCATGATGGATTTGACGAAGCGGCATATGTAAGCAACCTGCAAAAAGAAGGAAACAGCTACAAACGGTACATGTACCACTATTATAAATCGATGGTTCATCTCATGTACGGGAATCACCTGGAGGCTGCCGAGCTGCTGGACGAAGCGGAGCAATGGATGGATTCGGTCAGCGGACAAGTTCTTGTCAGCCAGCAAGTTTTTATGCAAACACTGGCATTAACAGGGCTCTATGAGAACGCCAACCGTCAAAAAAAATCGAAGTATGGGAAAAAAATCAAAGCAAATATCAAAAAGATGAAGACGTGGGCAAAGGAATGCCCAGAAAATTTTCAGCACAAGTGGTTGCTGATGTATGCTGAGTGGCTGCGTGTCACTGAGAAAAAACAAGAAGCAGGTCCTTTTTATGAAAAGGCGGTTCAACTCGCCAAAAAAGATGTTTTTTTGCAAAACGAGGCAATGGCAAATGAATTGGCTGCCCAGCATTACTTGGCACTCGGACTCGAAACGATTGCGAAGGTATACATGACCGAGGCGCACGAGGTTTACATGCTTTGGGGAGCGGTCGCCAAGGCACGAGAGATTGGGGAACGTTACCCTTATCTTTTGCAACGGGCAAGAAGCTTGGGAGCTTCCGCAGAGATTGCCACGACTGACCAGACAGCAGACCTCGTCGATTTGATGAGTGTCATCAAGGCGTCGCAAACGATTGCTAGCGAGCTCCGCCTGGAAATGCTGTTGGCGACGATGCTGCGCACGGTGATGAGCAATGCAGGTGCGGAGAAAGGAATCCTCCTGCTGAAAAAAGATGGTGACTGGCTCATCGAAGCGGCAGGCTCTGTCGATTTGGACGTGGAGATCATGCAGTCTGTCCCGTATGAACATAGCGGGATGCTCTCTGTCGCCGTCGTGAATTACACCATTCGTACAGAAGAGATGCTGGTGCTCCACAACGCTTCGGTTGAAGGCGTCTTTTTCCGTGATACGTACATTGCGAAGCACGAGCCGAAATCGATTCTATGCTCCCCGCTGTGGCAGCAAGGCAAAATGATCGGTGTCATTTATTTGGAGAACAACGAGACGACACATGTTTTCAACGAAAAACGTTCAGAGCCGCTCAGACTGATCTTCTCGCAAATTGCGATTTTTATTGAAAATGCGAGGCTGTATCATCAATTGGAGCAGTGGAATCAATCCTTGGAAAAGATCGTAACAGAGCGTACCAATGAGATTCAGGCACTTTTACAGGCGAATAAAAATCTGTTAAACAATGCGGGTCAAGGCTTCCTGTCTTTTTCCAAAAACCTGCTGGTCCATTCCGAATACAGTCGGGAATGTCTACGGATTTTTGGCCGAGAACTGGCTGGGGTATCGGTCGCCGAGTTACTATACCCAGATCGTCCAGAAGACAGCGCGTTTATTGAATCCCTTTTGGAAAAGTACTTTGAAGCAAAAGACCAAGGGCAAAAAGAGCTGTATCTCAGTCTATTTCCTACGGAAATCCAGATCAATCAAATGCCGTTGAAGCTGGCATGTAAGCCGATTTATGAAGATCGGCGAGATTCGCCAGAGGGCTTGATGCTGATTCTGACTGATATGAGTGAGCAACGGGCGCTCAAATCCAAGATGGAGCGAGAATGGCAAAGGTTGAATATGGTCGTAACGGTAGCGATTAGTCTCCCGCTCTTCCAAAAGGTACTGCGAGCTTTTGACGCTTTCTTTGAGGATGGGTGGAAGCGGGTCCTCGGAGAAGAGCTGGCGGATTCCGAGAAACTATTCAAATTGGTCGCTCAGATTCATCAGTTTAAAGGTGACTTCAGCCAATTACACTTGATTCATACACCGCAAAAGCTACATGATTTGGAGTCGTGGTTGATTCAATGGGCAAAGTCCGAAGAACACCTGTCCGATGAGGATGTGCGGGCCCAGCACTCATTCGCAGAGGTTCGAGCTGCGATGCAACAAGATTTGTCGATCATGCAGCACAAGCTCGGGGTCCGATTCCTGGATCATAACGAGCATGTGTACACGATTGCAAAAGAGCAATGGGAAAGCTTCGAGCATGAGATCACTAGTCTGATACAGGGGGAAGCTCAGCAGGAGCTGCTCCACCGCATTCGCAAGCTTCGCTATCGTCCCATGAAGGACATGTTGTCCCGGTATGAAGACTATGTAAGTGAGCTTGCCATCCGTCTCAATAAGACCATCGATCCGGTAGAGTGGGATGCAGAAGAAGTACTGGTCGATCCGGAGCGATTTGAGAATTTTGCGAGGAGCCTGGTTCACGTATTCAACAATGCCATCGATCATGGAATGGAAGAAGAACAAGAACGATTGGCATGCGGAAAAGAACGTAGTGGCAAGATTCAATGCCGCATTTGGCAAGAGGATACTTCCCTGTGCGTCACGATTCGTGATGATGGGCGGGGCGGAGATATGGAAAAGCTAAAGTTGGCATTGGCGGAGCATGTCACGGTGCAAGAAAATGCGAGTCTCGTATCGGGCAGAGGAATTGGCCTGTCCATTGTTAAGCAAGAGGTTGAGCAGTTGGGCGGAACCCTTCATGTTCATACCGAAAAAGGAGAGGGCACCCGCTTTATCTTCCGAATCCCGTTGGAAGACATTCGCTAGACCCATAGAAAAAAACTGAGGCGACAATGCCTCAGTTTTTTTGATTGATCGACTAAAGAGAATTCGTAATGGAAGCCAAAAGTCGTTCTTCATCGATCGGTTTTAGAATATAATGGCGCGCTCCAGCGTTGATTGCTTCAAAAACGAGCGGCTTTAATCCGTTGGTGCTGACCATAATGATGTTGGCGTCGGGGAAGGTGCCGATGATTTTTTTGACGGTCTCTATGCCATTCATACCTGGCATATTGATATCCATCGTCACCACGTCGGGAAGGTGGGCCGCATACTTTTGATAGGCGTCCAATCCATTCGTTGCTTCTGCAATGACTTGATGGCCCGCCCGTTCCAAAATGATTTTCATGTAATCTCGTACTACAAGGGAGTCGTCTGCTATCAGTATACGAGCCATAAAACCTCCTGTTTCGAAACAGTTAGTAATTCTTGGTAAGTGAGCAGCCTACTTTTACCATAACACTGATAGGAAAAATATCGCAATCATTTGATCATAAAAAGTGTGCAAACATACAAAAAAACAAACGAATTCCAGCTTTTGATGAAACTGGATTCGTTTGTTTAGTTTTCCAGATGAGTCATGTATTTCGGTTAGCAAAAGCAATCTGGCTTGCCAGGAGCATCACGATAGGCGAGCAAGGCATTGACCCCATGACTTAAGATGGCACCAGAACGTGTCACTGCGGCAACGAGTAGAGCCTCCATAATTTCCTCCATGGTGCCGCCCAGTTCTTTATACTTTTTGACGTGAACATCGATGCAATAAGGGCAGCCAGTCACGTGAGCGACCACAATGGCAATCAACTCTTTCGTTTTGACCGGAAGCTGGTGGGATTGCTGGTAGATTTGCCGCTCGAAAGAAAAATAAGAAGCGGCAGCATCTGGCGCCAATTTCATCAATTCTGGGATGTGCGACAAATTTGCTGATTCATAATAGGAACGTGCTTTTGACATGAAACATCCTCTCCCTTTCATGGGTAGTCACTACGACTTTATTGTAGAGAGAGAAGATGGTTGCTTCTGTAACTTACTCACCAATCTCACCAATCACTAGGAAAAAGTTTTTCCTGTAGAATATCACGGCGTATAGCTGTGATACGGCCTCGGCCTAACTGAAGCCATCCGGTTTTTTCAAACTCCTTGAGTGACCGACTGATTACCTCTCTGGCAGTCCCGAGTTCTATGGCAATCGCTTCATGGGTGATGGAAAGATGATTGTGAGAATCTGTGGTACGACGTAGCAATAATTCGGCGATGCGGGCGTTGATCGGCTTAAACGCGATATCCTCGACCAGAGACGTGACGGAGACCATTCGGTTGATCATGTTTCGGTAAATAAACTGACGCAAGTCCTTGTAGCGATCCATCCAGTCTTTGAAGACATCTACAGGCAAAAGCAGCAGCTCAGTTTCCTCTTCTAGCTGTGCAGACGCTTCATAGCCTGTCTCACCTAAAATACTTGCCATCATGAGGACGCAGACTCCCCCGCGTTGTACCCGATATAACGTAACCTCACGTCCTGACTCACTGATGATATAGATGCGGACCTTGCCCGACAATACAAAAGCGGCGTGGGCAAACAGATGGCCCTGCTGCATCGTGAGCTGGGGAGAAAAGCGTTCCACTGTTATGTCAGGATGGCGCCATGCGGCTTCCGGAACAAGGGAAAAGCACGGAAAAGCATCCGTCACAAGTTGGATTCGATTCAAGTCCATTGTTTTACCCTCCGAGGCAACCTATTTAGAAAAATATTCTTACTTGTAGTGTAGGGAAAAGACGCGATCTCGACAATGGAATATCCGTCTACAGACTGACGAGAGAACAACGCTGTAGCCTGATTTCTCTTCTGCGCTGTTTTGCTACGATGTTATAGAACTTATCTTGTAAAAATAACCAGTATCGAGGGGAAACAGATGAAACAGATGAAGCAGTGGATAGGAGTAGGTCTAATTGCTGTGGGAATCGGCTTGGCCGGATGCACGATCAACGATAACGTGATCAAGATTGAAGAAGAAAAAAGACAGCTTGAATTACCTGCGGAGTCCATCGAGGCGTTGAATATTGTTATGGATTCAGGCGATTTGATCGTCAAAGGTGATGAAAAAGCAACCGCGATTCATGTAGAGGCTGATATCAAATCGAAAAGTGTCAAACCCGAAGAAATCATCATTACACTCGAGAAGGATGGGAATACCGCAACACTACGATCCGAAATGAACACGGATATCGGTTTTAACTATGTGGATATGACGCTAACGGTAATCGTTCCTGCCCAGCTGCCGATAGCCCTTACCGATGGATCAGGAGATATTGACATGACGAATCTAACAGGAAAGCTCACGATTGAGGATGACTCTGGGGATATTCGATTAACGAATACGAACGGAGAGGTAGAGATTCGTGACCAGTCCGGTGACATTAAGATCAAGGACGCTTCGGCCCTCAAACTGATCGAGGACGACTCGGGTGATATCTTCATGGAAAATACGGGTGGAAATGTAGAGATTCACGATCAATCCGGCGATATGGTTATTCGAAATCATAAGGGTGACATAAAGATATCCGACGAAAGCGGCGACATGGTCATTGATACCGTCGAAGGAAATGTACGAATTGAGAATGACGGGAGCGGAGAGCGAACCGTTCTAAACATAAAAGGCTCGTTCACATCTAAATAAATCAGGACCGTCAGGGTTTTTGCCCTGGCGGTTTTCTTGTTCTTGTCGGTATTTTGACAGGTTGAGGAAAAAATTAGCCGACTAATGAAAAAAAGCTTTCCCTTCCGATAAAGAAGTGCTAATATAACAAAGGTAGTTCTAATTGAGAATGAATCTCTTTATTAATGATCATGAGAATTATTCTCTCTCGTAAATACCCGAGTCAATACGGAACATTACTCCAGGAAAAAGTAAGAAGAGTAGGGACGCGATGAAAAAGAGATATTTGGTTGTAGCACTTATTTTGCTATCGTTCGTTTCACTTTTTATTGGCGTGAAAAATATATCTCCGTGGGATCTGTTCAATCTCACAGATGACAAAGTGCAAGTATTATGGATCAGCCGGATTCCGCGATTAATCAGTATCATCATCGCAGGGATAAGCATGAGTATCGTCGGTTTGATCATGCAGCAGTTGACCCGAAACAAGTTTGTTTCGCCCACGACTGCGGGAACAGAGGATTCCGTTCGCTTCGGAATATTGATCTCTCTCCTGGTTTTCGTTGATGCCGGTCCATGGGTAAAGCTGCTCGTTGCTTTTGCTTTCTCACTCTTGGGAACGTTTATCTTTATGAAGATCCTTGATCGAATCAAATTCAAGGACTCCATTTTCATTCCGTTGGTGGGATTGATGTTTGGGAATATCGTCGGTTCTATTACGACGTTTTTCGCTTATAAGTACGACCTGATGCAAAACATGTCTGCTTGGTTGCATGGAGATTTCTCCACCATTATGAAGGGCAGCTACGAGCTTTTGTACATAAGCATTCCGCTGGTGATTATCGCCTACCTGTATGCGAATAAGTTCACGATTGCCGGAATGGGTGAGGAGTTCGCCATCAACCTCGGGCTGAACTACAAGCAGGTCGTCAATATCGGATTAATCATCGTTGCATGTGTGACGTCGGTTGTGATTCTCACGGTAGGGGCGATTCCGTTTTTGGGACTTATCATTCCAAATCTGGTGACGCTGTACTTGGGGGACAACCTGAAGAAAAGCTTGGGGCATACCGCATTGCTTGGCGCGGTGTTTGTACTTGCCTGTGATATCCTGGGACGCCTCATTATCTTCCCATACGAGATTTCCATCGGCTTGATGGTTGGGGTCATAGGCAGCGGGGTATTCGTGTACTTACTCATGAGAAGAAAGGCATATGAACAATGAAAGCGAAGATAGGTGCCCTGTCGATTGTGGCCATTGCTTTAATAGCCATATTCATGACGATTAATGCCGGTGGCAACTGGGATTATGTCCTTCCACGGCGGACGAAGGAAATTCTCGCTATTATTTTAACCGGATGCATCATCGCCTTTTCCACGATGGTCTTCCAGACAATTACGAACAACCGAATTTTGACGCCAAGTATCATCGGCCTGGATTCGCTCTATATGTTCATTCAAACGTTTGTGATTTTTGTTTTTGGTTCGGCAACTTCTTTGATGAACGCCAATGTGAACTTCCTGATTTCAACAGGGGGGATGGTGCTTTTTGCAGGACTGCTTTATAAATTCCTGTTTAAAAGAGAAGGGCAAAACATTTACTTCCTGTTATTGATCGGATTGATCTTGGGTACGTTGTTTAGCAGTTTGTCCACGTTCATGCAAGTATTGATCGATCCGAATGAGTTTTTAGTCGTACAAGACAAGATGTTCGCCAGCTTTAACAACGTAAAAACAGATTTGCTGATCATAAGCTTTGTGTTGGTCATCGCGATTGCGATTTACTTCTGGCGTTACATCAAGTATTTGGATGTGTTATCGCTCGGCCGGGATCAGGCGATCAACTTGGGGATTCCATATGATTTTGTCATCAAGCGATTCCTCATCGTGATTGCGATCCTCGTCTCCATTGCGACAGCTTTGGTCGGACCGATTACCTTCCTCGGACTGTTGGTAGCGAATGTCGCCCATCAGTTTTTGAAAACCTATCAGCATAAACATTTGCTGGCAGGCTCTGCTTTAATCAGTGTCGTTGCTCTAGTTGGCGGTTCGTTGATTGTGAAGCACGTATTCACTTTTTCCACAACACTCAGTGTCATTGTCAACTTTATTGGTGGGGTTTACTTCATCTATCTTCTGTTAAAGGAGAATAAAGCGTGATAGAAGTCCGGAATGTCTCAAAACAATATGGTAGCAAATATGTCGTGGAAGACGTCTCTGTGAAAATTGCCAAGGGAAAAATTACGTCCTTTATCGGACCCAATGGGGCCGGAAAGAGCACCCTGCTGTCCATGATCAGCCGTTTGTTGACGAAGGATCAAGGCGAGGTTTTCATTGAGGGTCAGGAGATTGGTCAGACAAAGAGTAGTGAACTGGCCAAAAAAATATCGATTCTTAAGCAATCGAACCACATTACGGTACGGTTGACGATTCGCGAGCTGGTCAGCTTTGGTCGCTTCCCGTATTCACAGGGGAATTTGACAAAAGAGGATTGGAAGTATGTAGACGAAGCGATCCATTATTTGGAGCTTACGGACATTCAGCACAAGTATCTCGACCAGCTGAGTGGTGGTCAACGCCAGCGTGCGTACATCGCCATGGTCGTCGCTCAAAATACAGAATATGTCCTTCTGGATGAGCCGCTCAACAATCTGGATATGAAGCATTCCGTCCAGATCATGAAGGTACTGCGACGTCTGGTAGACGAAATGGGCAAAACGGTCGTCATCGTGATTCATGACATTAACTTTGCCTCTGTCTATTCGGACTATATTGTCGCTCTCAAGGACGGCAAGGTCGTAAAAGAAGGCACCACAGACGAGATCATCACACGACCTACTCTAAAAGATGTCTATGACATGGATATCCAGATCGAAGACATTGAACAGAACAAAATATGCGTCTATTTCGCGTAAGATCCATCTTCCTATCGTTAAAATTTTGATGGCCTGCAGGGGGGTTCATCAGCAAGCTATCAATAATTTTATATACTTTTAAATTCTATATAGAGGTGAGAGAAGTGAACAAAAAACTACTCGTGCTGTTTATGGCAGTACTGATGGCTGTATTCACAGCTGCATGCGGCTCCAATAGCGCTGCACCTGCAACACCAGCGACAGATGCAACAAAAGCACCTGAAGCTGCACAAACATCTGAAGAAATTACCATCAAGCATAAATTGGGTGAAGCAAAACTGAAAAAGAATCCAAAAACCGTTGTTTCTTTTGACTACGGTGTCCTGGATTCCTTGGATAAATTGGGTATCGAAGTAGCGGGTGTTGCACAGTCTTCCAACATTCCTCCGTACCTGGAAAAGTTCAAAGATGCGAAGTACACAAACGTTGGTGGTTTGAAAGAACCGGACTTTGAAAAAATCAACGCAATGAAGCCTGATGTGATCTTCATCTCCGGTCGTCAAGAGCCTGCTTATGAAGAGCTGAACAAAATCGCACCAACTATCTTCATGGGTGTAGACAACGAGAAGTACATGGAATCCTTCAAAGAGAACATGAAAACGTTGGGTACTATCTTCGGTAAAGAAGCACAAGTAGACGAAGAACTGGCTAAAATCGACGAGTCTATCAAGAAAGTGAATGAAAAAGCAACAGCAAGCGGTAAAAATGCATTGATCGTATTGGTCAACGAAGGTAAGTTGAGCGCGTATGGCCCAGGATCTCGTTTTGGCATGATTCACAAGGAGCTTGGTTTCACTCCTGTAGACAAAGACATCAAAGTAGAAGGCCACGGTCAAAGCGTATCCTTTGAATATATCATGGAAAAAGATCCAGACTACCTGTTTGTAGTAGACCGCGGTGTTGTGAATAAGAACCAAGACGCTTCTACTTCTGCACAACAAACCATCGAAAACGACTTGGTCAAAAACACCAAAGCGTTTAAAAATGGCAACATTATTTACCTTGATGCAAACTACTGGTACCTCTCCGGTGGCGGATTGGTTTCTACTGGCAGCATGTCAGAGGAAGTTATGAAAGAAGTTAAGTGGTAAGAAGCTAGAGATGAGAGAAGCGACAGTCCAGGGGAGTAAGACATTCCCTGGACTGTCGCCTTTTCATTTTTGCGAACGTGCTGATTCATTGTGATTTAGACACGGGGCTCCCGTTTTGCAAACTCCTGTAACATCCCTCTTATTTGTTCTACCAATAAAGCAGGTGCCTTCTTAGGTGAACCCGAGTCAAACGGTGGCTGGGGATCGTATTCCAAAATCAACTGGACTCCTTTACTCATATCTTCTCCCAATTCCCATGCAACTAATTGGAGTGCCATGTCGATACCAGAGGAAACGCCGGCAGCTGTAACGATTTTGCCCTGACGAACGACTCTTTCCTCTGTTGGAGTGGTTCCAAGGGATTGGAGCAGTTCGAAGGACCCCCAATGAGTGGTGGCTACAGCTCCTTGTAACAAGCCTGCGGCGCTTAAGATCAGAGAGCCATTGCAAACAGACGTAGTCCATTTCGTTGTTTCATGTATGTGGCGAATCCACTGCAGAGTTTCTTCGTCATTCATAGGGGTTTTATAATTGGGCGGACTGCAACCGGGAACAACAAGAATATCAGCGGAAGTAACTTCAGAAAAACTGTAATCGGCATGTAAATAGCCCATATGGGAGTCAAGCTTGATTAACCCTTTTTTCTTAGCGACAAACTTCACTTCACATTTCAGCGTAGCAGCGAATACATCGTATGGACCAATTGCATCTAAAGCGGTGATGCCGTCGAAAAGCAAGATTGCAACCTTCATGATGATCTCTCCTTTGAAATGGGATATTTTTCTTGCAAACAAATATTATCATACATATACGGGGTATGTGTATGTCGGAGATGTGACTAACTGTTAGGTTTTCTAGTCCCGTGTAACGAGGAGAGATAAACAGTAGGTATAGCAAATGTATAGCAAAAAGCCGGTTACACCGTAAAACGTGGTGAAAACCGGCTTTTTGCTGGCGGAATCTAAAAGTTATCTGGCTCCAACCAACTTGCGCTCTTCCGTGTGAACAGGTTGGGTAGTGTTTTCGTTTGATTGCTTTTGATCCATAGCGTGAGACAGCTCATAAGGGAGGCAGAGTGGTACACCCGTACGAGGATCAGTTAGAATGTCTGCTTCGATGTTGAATACCTTACGCAGCATTTCCGGCGTCATGACTTCAGCAGGGCTTCCCTCAGCGACAACGGTACCGCGAGAGATGGCAACCATGTGCTGTGCATAACGGGTAGCGTGGTTCAAATCGTGGACGACCATGACGATCGTACGATTTTCTTCGTCATTCAGCTTTTGCAGAAGCTTGAGAACCTCCAGCTGGTGAGCCATATCCAGGAAGGTCGTAGGTTCATCCAGGAACAGGATGTCCGTTCCTTGCGCCAGAGCCATGGCAATCCAGGCGCGTTGGCGCTGACCGCCCGATAGCTGGTCAACCGGACGATCATGGAAATCGGCCATGCCGGTCATGGAGATAGCCCAGCTTATGATCTCTTTGTCTTCCTTGGTCAAGGAGCCGAAGCCTTTTTGATGGGGGAAGCGGCCATAGGTAACGAGCTCAGACACGGTCAAGCCATCGGGTGCGGTTGGGTTTTGCGGCAAAATCGCCAGTTGCTTGGCGACTTCCTTGGTCGATTGCTGGTGGATCGATTTTCCGTCCAAAAATACTTGTCCGCCTGTTGGCTTCATAATCCGGGCGAGAGTTTTGAGGATCGTAGATTTACCAGAACCATTTGCACCGACAAGGGCAGTGATTTTTCCAGAAGGAATGCTGATGTTCAAGTCTTTGACAATGGAAAGCTCACCGTAACCGATGTCCAGCTTTTGCGTGTATAAGCGCTCCACAATGGGCCAACTCCTTTTTAAAAAAGTATGTACGTATATAATCAATCGTAGTAATGATAATCATTTTCACTAAAATAAAGTATATAACGTAATGAGGTCAAATTCAATAAGGAAAAAGCCAACCTGCTCACATGCGTGAACAAATTGGCCTTGGGTTAACAAATAATTATCCAGTGTTAGTAGGTGATGTGAGCGATGATCCCTTGTTCGTCGTCCAATACCAGCTCGATACCGGCGGAATAAGGGTTGCGCTGCATCTGGGTCTCCAGGTAGTAGCGAATCGCTTCAATCATATTCATCTCGACGAAGATTTGTTGGCGATCCATCCAGTGTACTTCAGCAGAAAAGCCGTATTCTTCGTCCCACATCAGTTCGACGGAGATGTCTTGTGGCTTGAGCTGCTTTTTGTAGGCTGCATGAATGCAGATCGCGTTAATGATATCTTGTTCGGAAAATGTTATCTTTTCCATGCGTTCAGTTCCTGTTCTTTCTCACGCTTGGTTTTGAAGTAGACGATCACTTTGCGGATCAGGATAATCACAGCGAGGATCGCCATCAGGTTGATCATGAAGCCAAGGATGGAGCCCAGAATACCCATGTCAGCGAACAGGGTTCCGAACAGCAAACCAGCCAGACCACCAATCATGAGACCTTTCATGAAACCGCCGCTTTTGCTTGCTGTAGCAGCAGGAGTTGTTGTACCTTTATTCGTTGAAGCATTTACATTTGTATCGGCTTTGTTAGGCGTTTGCGTGTTTGTAGGAGCCGTATTAGAGTTAAAAGATTTTTTCCCGGACTTATAGCCTTTCGCATCGGCATGATCAATGAATCCTCCGGCCGGAGCGAGTACGAGCATTACGGCAACCAACATCATGATGAGTTTTTTCATGTTATTTGAGTAGCCCCTCTCATTTAAATGACTTGTATATATAAGTCTACATGAATATCGGGCGGAATTCCAACGAACTTTCAGTGACGATCGGTCTAAATACCTACAAAAAAGCCCCTGACAAGCGATCATGTCAGGGGTTCTTCGTTTTACGCACTCTTTTTCAATTTTCGAGCTGCCCAGTTGCCCAGCGATTGAATGAGCTGGACCAAGACGACGAGGATAACGACAGTAATGATCATGACTTCGATGTCCCATTGCTGGTAGCCGTAGCGCAAGGCGAGATCGCCAAGTCCACCAGCACCAACTGCCCCGGCCATAGCAGTAGCACCAATCAAACCGATCGTCGCAATCGTCAGGCAGAGGACGATGCCAGGCCGTGCTTCACGGAGCATGATGCGAAAAATAATCTGCGTCCGGGATGCGCCCATCGCCTGGTACGCTTCGATAACGCCGCGATCTACGTCATGCAGGGCCGTTTCCATCAGGCGTGAGATGTAAGGCGAGGTATAGACGATGAGCGGCACAATTGCTCCTTCAATCCCAATCGAAGTGCCTACGATCAACTCCGTAAAAGGAATGATCGCAACCATCAGGATAATAAAAGGCAACGAACGCACAATGTTGATGATCGTATTCAGGGTGTGGTAGATGATTTTGTTCGGAAAAAGGTGATTCGCCTGTGTGATGACCAACAAAATCCCGAGTGGAATCCCGATCAGTGTCGCAATGAACAACGAAAACCCGACCATGATGACGGTCTCTTGCAGAGATTGCCCGAATACCGGAATCATTTCAATTAAACGCTCCATTAGCTCCGCACCTCCTCTGGTGACACAATATCTACGCGGTAGACGGATTCGCGCAAGAAGCGAATGCCATCTTGAATCGCCTGGTCTTCACCAGAAATGTGCAAAAGCAAAATGCCGAGCGCCGTTCCCTTAATGGTCGTAATCGAGCCGTACAACAGATTGGTGCTAATCGGAAAACGTGCAGAGAGTGTTCCTAGAACAGGATCGAGAGCGGCATCCCCGCGAAAGGCAACGCGAACAATTTTGGAAACGGGTCCGGTTTCTTTTATCTTGGACAAAATCTCCTGTGGTACCTGATCGTCAAAAACCGTTTTGATAAAATTACGGGTCGTTTGCTCTTGCGGATTGCTGAAAACATCCAGAACAGAGCCTTGCTCGATGACGACACCGTTTTCCATGATGGCTACCTGGTCGCAGATTTTTTTGATGACCTGCATTTCATGCGTAATGAGCACGATGGTCAGGTTGAACTTTCGATTGATGTCGAGCAACAGCTCTAGAATCGATTCGGTCGTCTGCGGGTCGAGAGCGGAAGTCGCTTCGTCACAGAGCAGGATTTCCGGATCAGTCGCAAGTGCACGAGCGATGCCCACCCGTTGCTTTTGTCCACCGGATAGCTGAGAAGGATAAGCGTTTGCTTTATCAGACAAGCCAACCAAGCCGAGAAGGTCTTCTACCTTGCGCTTAATGACATCTTTGGGGACGCGATTCATCCGCAAGATTTCCGCCACATTGTCAAAGACATTATAGGAAGAGAGCAGGTTGAAGTGTTGAAAAATAATCCCGATCTTTTTGCGAGCTTGCCGCAGCTCTTTTTCCTTGAGAGTCAGCATGTTCTGGCCATTGACGATCACAGAACCGCTGGTCGGCTTCTCCAACAGGTTGATGGTGCGGAGCAGGGTACTTTTCCCCGCTCCGCTAAAGCCGATAACCCCGTAGATTTGCCCTTTTTCCACCTGCAGGGATACGCCCTTCAATGCTTCTACCTGCTTGTTTCCTACTTGATACGACTTATGAATATCGGTTAGCTGTATCATAACGAGTTCTCCTTGTTGTTCTTGATGTTCCTGGCGTCGAGCTTACCAGGACGGCAGTACAGCTCCTTCAAAACGTTCGTCGATGAATTTTTTCACTTCTTCCGAACGGTAGATGTCTACCAGCTTTTTGACTGCTGGGTTGTCTTTGTTGGTTTCATTGGCTGCCAAGATGTTCACGTATGGAGAGTCGGCCGTTTCAGCGAAGATCGCATCTTTTTTCGGCGAGTAGCCAGCTTCCATTGCGAAGTTCGTATTAATCGAAGCGACTTCTACGTTGCTCAACGAGCGTGCCAGGAAAGCAGCCTCCAGCTCTTTGAATTGCAAATTTTTTGGATTTTCCACGATGTCCAGTGGTGTTGCATTATCGCCCACGCCATCCTTGAGCTTAATCAGGCCAGCTGCCTGATAGAGCAGCAGGGCGCGTGCTCGGTTGGTCGGGTCGTTTTGAATACCGACAACGCCGCCTGCCGGAATGTCCTCGACTTTTTTATGCTTGGTGGAGTACAGGCCCATCGGGTACGTCACCGTTTTTCCGACCTCGACAATTTTTGTTTTATGATCTTGATTGAACTTCGCCAAGAACGGGATGGTTTGGAAGCTGTTTACATCGAGATTACCTTTATCGAGAGCTTGGTTCGGCTGTACGTAATCGTTGAAAACGATGACTTCGACTTCGAGTCCTTTGCCTTTGGCGACTTCTTTCACTTTGTTGAGAATCTCTTCGTGCGGGCCGCCAGTGACGCCCACTTTGAGTGAGGTTTGTTCAGCAGCAGTGCCACCGTTAGCAGGTGCAGCCTCTTGTTTACCGCCGCAAGCCGTTACAAGCGATGCAGCGAGCAGTAGTGTAGTGAGTAGTAGACCAGTCTTTTTCATGAAAATACCCCTTTTCTCTGGATGTAAGATGGAAAAGAAAAAAGCCTCTTCCGACAGAAGAGGCGAAAACTGCGAGTATGTATCCACACTGCAACAATACCTCTCTTATCTGTCGGAATAAATTCCGCTGGATTTGGCACCATATCGTTTGCGATAGGTTGCCGAGGTGTCATAGGGCCAGTCCCTCAACCTCTCTTCATAAGAGATGTGCTATGAAATTTTAGCAAAAGAAAAACGTTAATCCTTATTCGAATAGTTGGATTATAACTTAGACCTATTTGGATGTCAAAGTTTTTTTCAAATGAATGTGATATTTGCGAAAAATGTGGTGATTCTACCTTCCTCTCGCATTACTCCTGTTCAACCACCACTCGGGCAGGATGAAAATCTATTGTGTTTCAAGTATTTACTATATTAATCCTTGAATTTCCATTTATTTCCATGTAATATACTTAACAGGGAGTTAATTCCAAATTACTAGTAAATGGAGGATTATTATGAAAAGATCTGTTAAAGGTACAATTGCAGCAGCTCTTTTACTTAGCAGTCTATCTATGGGATCTAGTGCTATGGCATCATCACCTGAAGCGGTTGTAAAACAAAAAAATCCAGAAAGTCACGTTACTGGAGACCAGGTTAAAGTTTCGGATACTTCTGCAAAATCTTTTTTAGAGTTATTGAAGCCGATGATTGCTAAAAGACCGATTGAAGACGTGCCTATTAAGAATGACAACACGGATTCTAAAAGCTTTGACATTCCAGAAGGTTACGGATGGGTTAAAGTGTATGTATATAATAGTGGAAGCTACGAGATCAAGGTGTCCGTTACTGATCCATCCGGTAAACAGAGAATGTTCTTTAGAGTACAACCTAATGGTGGGCAAAACTTTATGATTAGTAGCGAGGCTTGGGGAACTGGTTTGCATACAGTTGGGCTTTCGTCAGATGATAAAATGAACGGTACACTTGCAGTTAAAATAGCACAGAATCAGAATGAACTGTAGCATATAACTAAATACAAAAATCAATGATAAAACATCTCGTTTCACTGTCTAAGGTGAATCGAGATGTTTATTAATTTGCGTTCAATTCACCCGAAAGTGGGGATAGGAAAATAGTAAATTGACTTTTGTGACAGACCCAGTACAGAGAGAAACGTCCGCCGTGAGAGGAGTGAAGGGCAGTAGATATCGTATGTAATCCACTGTCCTGTAAATCCTAGAGTAGTTGGCGCAATTATATGAAATTGATCTAAATACGAATATTCTATTGAAGAATCAAAAAATCATATGTATAATGAGAGCGAATGAACCCGATGCCAGCTATCGCAGGTGATGACATGACTCTAGTGGACTCCAATGAAACCAGAAAAAAGCTGTCTGCCATCTATAATGAGATAGCAAAAGAGTTGTTCGGATTTGGAACGACTTTGCTCCGAGTCACGATTGAAAATCAGATGATTACGTTCCAAGCCAAGCATCGCCGCTCTCCACGCTCACAAGCGTTGGAAGGAGAAGCACCGGCCCTCAAGCTCGAAGTCGATTTTCGCATGTCCCTTCTTTATAAGAAGAAACTGAGAGAACGACTGGAAGAAGAGATGGGGTTGCCGTTGGAAGCTGTGCTGCGGGACTATGATGCGCCTACACAGTGGGCGATCACGAATGTTATTTTAGCTGAATCAGAACTGAATACCTGACGCAATCGTTCGGATTTTCTCTTTTGATCTATCTTAAGGGGAGACCGTAGACTTTGCGTAAAAACGGGTGTCACTTCTCTTTGTTTACGAAGAAAAGTGCTCTTGTTTAGAATGATACGTTCTAATCAAGGGTACTTTTCTTTTTATTGTTACACCATATTTTGTCATCAAATGAACCCAACTGGAGGAGAATTACGATGAAAAAATTACTTGCTGGAATCCTGTCTTTTTCTATGATGTCACTGGCTCTCGCTGGCTGTGGCAGCAATGATCAACCACAAGCGGGTGGGGCTGGCGGCGAAGCCAAGGGTGAGCCACAAAAGCTGGTCATCTCCACATGGGGCTTCTCCGAAGACTTTTTCCGCAAAGAAGTCTATGAGCCGTTTGAAAAAGAACATAACGTGAAAATCGTGCTGGAAATCGGGAACAACGCAGAGCGTCTGAACAAAATTCGCCAAGGAAGCTCCGATGTAGACTTGATCTACCTCTCTGACTACTATGCTCAGCAAGGGATTGAGAGTGGCGCATTTGAAAAAATCGACCGCAGCCGCATCCCGAATCTGGATCAAATTTACGATATCGCCAAAGCACCACTGGGCGAGGAGTACGGTCCAGCCTATACGATTGGCCAATTCGGGATTGCCTACAATCCAAAGCTCGTGAAAACCGAGATCAAGGATTGGAAAGACCTGTGGAACCCAGAGGTGGAGGGCAAGCTGACACTGCCAAGCATTACGTCCACAACTGGTCCGATGGTTCTCGACAGTGCTTCTGCGGTCGCGGGCAGCAAGGAATTTAATGAGGATCAAGCCTTCGCGAAAATGAAAGAAGTCAACCAAGGTGTAGTGAAGTTCTACGACAAGACCTCCGAATACGTGAACATGTTTGGACAAGAAGAAATCGGCGTAGGACCGATCATGGAAATGTACTTCAAAGATATCAAAGCGGCTGTTCCAGAAGCTGTTTTCGTACAACCTGCAAGCGGCGGATATGCGGTCATGAATACAGTTAACATCGTAAAAGGCTCGAAAAACAAAGCACTCGCAGAAGACTTCATCAACTACCAGCTGAGCAAGGAAGTTCAGGAAAAAACAGCAAAAGCAAAAATCGATTCCCCTGTAAACAAAACGGTTCAGCTGACAGAAGAAGAAGCAAAAGGCGTAACGTACGGGGAAGAAACTGTAAGCAAGCTGCGTATGATGGACATGAAATTCGTTAACGAGCACTCCAAAGCATGGATTGACCGTTGGAATCGTGAAATCACGCAATAACGAACGATAGAAAAACAAAGTCGAGGGTATAGACATTTGCGGATATACCCTCGTTTTTCAACGTATAGGAATTTATAAAATAAATTCCGGAGCGCATGAAAACATTCCGCTAAAACGCGGTCGCTCCACTTTGAATAGGCTTCGATAGAAGTTTTCTTATGAGGAATGAACGTGAGGAGGACCACTCGTGCAAAAAATCATTCTTGACGTGGATACGGGCATTGATGATGCGCTTGGCATTATTCTCGCTGTGAAGAGCGGGCAATTCGATCTGGTTGGCATTACTACGGTGAATGGCAACGTGTCGCTGCGAAAAGCCACAGAAAACACGTGCAAAATTCTCGATTTCCTGCAAGGCGGCGAGCAAATCCCTGTCGTCTGTGGAGCGTCTGAACCGCTGCTGCGGCCGTTGTTTTTCGAGCATGCCGTACATGGTGAAGATGGCTTGGGAGGTGCTCTGGCAGGCGTTCCGGTTTACAAGGAACCGACTGCTGGTTTTGCTCCTGATTTCATCGTGGAAAACGTACTCGCTCATTCAGGAGAGATTACGCTCATCATGACGGGGCCGCTGACCAATTTGGCGCTGGCAGTGAAAAAATGCCCGGAGCTTGTCCAACACGTCAAGGAAGTCATTTTCATGGGTGGAGTGGTCCGCGAGCATGGCAATGTGACGCCAGTTGCGGAGTATAACATGTACGTCGATCCAGAGGCAGCCAAGGTTGTGTTTCATGCCGGATTCCCGCAATTGACGCTGGTTGGACTGGATGTGACGCGAAGAGTGCTGCTGAACGAGGAGCATATTCGCGAGCTAGGAGATACACCGATGGGCGAGTACGTAAGACAGAGTACGTCAGATTACCTCAATCGCTATTTTCAGCGAAATGGCATCTATGCGTGCGCCATGCATGATCCATTGGCAGTCGCAGTCGCACTCGATCCGAAGCTGGTGAAAACGCAGAAGCTGTATGTAGATATTGAAACGAGAAGTGAGCTGTGTGATGGGCAAACGGTTTGCGACTTTCAAAACCGCCTGAAAAAAGAACCGAACATAAACGTCTGTCTGGACGTAGATGCAGATGCGTTCTTTGCGCGTTTTCTCGGCGCATTGAAAGCCTGACGATACCGTGAACAGGAGTTAATCAGATGAGAAAAACGGGTCTTTATTTATTGCTGTTGCCGGGTGTGCTGTTTTTGACGCTGTTCATGGTCATTCCGATCGTGATGACGATTGCATCCACCTTTTATCAAGATGGTAGCTTTACGATCCAAGGCTATCTTCAATTTCTTACCGACGCGTACTTCCTGAAAATTATGCTGACGACGCTGCAGGTCAGTCTGGTCACGACGATTGCGTGTGTTCTGATCGGTTTTCCTACTGCGTACTACATTTCCAAGCTGGGCCCACGCAAAAAGGGCATCTTGCTGGCATTGGCGATTTTTCCTTTGCTGACTAGCTCTGTCGTGCGGTCGTTCTCTTGGATGATTATTCTCGGAAAAAAGGGCTTATTGAACAGCTCGCTGCTTGCAATCGGGCTCATCGATAAGCCGTTGGAAATATTGTATACGCCGACTGCGATGATGATTGGTTTGATTCATCTGTTCCTGCCGCTGATCATTATTACGCTGGTAGGGGTGATGGAAAACATCGATCCAGATTTGCTGAAGGCGGCGGAAAGCTTGGGGGCTTCCAAGTTGACGGCCTTCTGGAAGGTCATTGTGCCGCTTAGTGTACCGGGACTCATCATCGGTAGCATCCTGGTGTTCGTCGGAAGCTTGACTGCCTACACCACGCCAGCCCTGCTAGGTGGAAAACAGCGGGTCATCTCCACGTTCCTGTATCAAAATGCGATTACGCTTAATGATTGGCATTTGGCATCTGTCATTGCCACGATCATGATTGTCATTACATTTGTTGTCATCTATTTCATGAACAAGCTGGCGACGAAATTAAATCCGAAGGGGTAGAAGCTATGCAGGAGAAAAATCGCGGGTTGGCCCTGTTTACCTCTCTCGTCTTTCTGTTTTTGCTAGGGCCGCTCATTATCATTTCTTTTACGTCGTTTGAGCCGGGGAACGTCTTGAAGTTTCCGCCGGAGGGCTTTTCCTGGCGGTGGTATGAAAATATTTTCAAGGTAGAAATGTTCATGACGACATTCAAGACGTCGATGTTCGTTTCTTTGCTAGGGAATCTCTTGGCGCTCTTGTTGGGGATTCCGGCAGCCTATGCGCTCAGTCGCTTTGATTTTCGCGGCAAGGGCATCTTGAATGGCATTTTCATCTCACCTGTCCTGATTCCGGGTATTGTTATGGGCTTTGCCATGCTGAAATACGTCATTGTCGTGTACAATTTGCCGATTTATGCGGGACTTCTCGTCGGTCATACGGTGCTGATGCTTCCGTTTATCATTCGCGTCATTGCATCGTCCTTGTCCAATTTTGACTTCGCCATCGAAGAAGCGGCGTTAAGCCTTGGGGCAGGTCGCCTCGAAACCTTTTTCAAAGTCGTCTTGCCGAATATTCGCTCCGGGATTATTGCTGCGATTCTGATCGCTTTTCTGGAGTCGTTCAACAACGTAGATATCTCTGTTTTCATGACGGGACCAGGGGTAAGCACGCTGCCGATCCAGATGTTGACGTACGTAGAAAACAACTTCGATCCGACGATCGCCGCGATTTCCGTGCTGCTCATGATTTTTACGGCTATTCTCATGTTCATCATTGAACGTCTGATGGGGCTTTCCTACTTTACAAAACGATAACGGAGGCATCAACTCATGGCATTGCTCACGCTGGAAAACGTATCGGTTGCCTATGACAATCAATATATTTTGCAAAACTTCAATCTCAATATTGAAAAAGGACAGCTCATCTCTTTGCTCGGTCCGAGCGGTTGCGGAAAGACGACGACGCTGCGTTTGATCGCGGGTTTTCTGGAAGCAAAAGATGGCCGTTTCATGTTTGAAGGAAAAGATTATACGCGCGTTCCAGTCAACAAGCGCAACTTCGGGTTTGTGTTCCAGAGCTATGCGCTGTTTCCACACCTTTCTGTATTCGATAACGTGGCATTTGGTTTGCGCCTGCGCAAGATCAATGAAACAGAGGTAAAGACCCGGGTGCAGCAAATTCTCGAAGTCGTGAGCCTCGGCGGCTATGAAAAGCGTTTCCCGAAGGAGCTGTCCGGTGGTCAAAGACAGCGCGTGGCGATTGCGCGGGCACTGGTGATTCAGCCTGACCTGCTCCTGTTCGATGAGCCGCTCAGTAACCTCGATGCCAACCTGCGGATCAACATGCGCGTAGAAATCCGTCGCATTCAGCAGGAGCTGGGGATTACGACTGTGTACGTATCGCATGACCAGGAGGAGTGCTTCTCCATCTCCGATCAGGTGGCGATCATGAACAAGGGTGTGATCGAGCAGCTCGACGATCCAGCTACGATTTTCAAATATCCGAAGACGGAGTTTATCGCTCGCTTTATTGGTTTTACCAATTTCATCGATTTCGCAGAGCGCGCTGAGCAGAACGGAGAAATCGCCTTGCGTGTCGGTGACCATCATTTTACCGCGTCCAAAAATCCGGGCACGGCGAATCCGTCCGGCAAGAAATGCGCAATGCGACCAGATGACCTCCTCGTGACGACAGAAGAGAGCGCCGAGCCGGGAATGAACCGTCTGCGCGGGACGGTAAAGGTAAGCACGTTTTTGGGACGCAGCTATCAATATGTCGTGGAAACAGAGTTGGGCGACTTCACGGTCAATCAGGAGATGGAGACGCCTTACAAGACTGGCCTAAACGTCAATCTGCTGTTTCCAAAAGACAAAGTGGTACTCGTGGACTAAAGACAGGAGGTTATTTTCGTGAAGGTCGATTTGTTGATTCAAGACGTTCAAGTGTTTAACAGCTATTTTAAAAAGTTCATCAAAGGAAACGTCGCTGTTTTGGATGAACGCTTCTTCTATATTGGTGAGCGCAGTACGGAAACGTTTGAAGCTGCCGAGATCGTGGACGGACAAGGCCGTTACATGATTCCTGGTCTGGTCGATATCCACTTGCATATTGAGAGCACGATGGTGACACCGGAGACGTTTTCCTATGGCTTGATTCAAAACGGAGTGACGACGATCGTACCGGAGCCGCATGAGATGGCCAATGTGTTCGGAATTGAAGGGATCAAAGAGATGATTCGTGCGAGCCGTGATTGTGTCGTTGATATGCTGTACGCGATCCCGAGCTCCGTACCAGCTACCTCGATGGAAACGACAGGTGGGTCTGTCGAGATTGCAGACATGGACGAGCTCTTGCGTTCCGAAGAGATCATTTGCCTCGGCGAAATCATGAATTACGTAGATATCATCAAGGACCCTGACTGCAAGACGAATCGCATCCTGGAGCATATCCGCAAGACGTATCCAAAGCTCGTCATCGAGGGGCATGTCCCGAAATTGCTCGATTTGGACCTGCATCGCGTCATTTATGCGGGGGTGGACTCTGATCATACGCACCAGACGCGTGAGGGCATGGAAGCGAGAATTGCAGCAGGCATGTTTCTGGAGATTCAAGAAAAATCGATGACGGATGAAGTCATGGACTTTTTTGTAAAGGAAGATGTTTCTGAGCATTTTTGTTTTGTGACGGATGATGTGATGACCGACTCTTTGGTCAATCGTGGACATTTGAACCATATCGTGAAAAAAGCCATTCAAATGGGCATGCTGCCAGAGCGCGCGATCTACGCAAGTACATTTACCCCAGCCAGACGTATGAACATGACGGATCGAGGGGCGATTGCTCCCGGCAAAATAGCGGACTTCCTGTTACTGTCTGATCTGCATGAACTCAAGATCGAACGCGTCTATAAAAATGGGAAGAAAGCTTACGACGTCAAGGAAGAGTACCGACAAGTGGTCAAAGAAAAGCAGTTTCCTGCGCATTTTTATGAGAGCATCAAGCTATCGCCGCTTACAGAGCAAGACTTCCACGTCACAGTAGATGTGCCGGACAATCGCTATCCATGTCGGGTCATGCTCGTTCAAAATGGTTCTACTTTTACAGAGGATCATCGTGGAATCGCTGAGGTGCGGGAAGGACAACTTTTGTGGGAAGAGAGCCCGTACGGCTTGATCGCCGTCTTTGAACGCTATGGCAAAAACGGTAACCGCGGCTATGGCTTGATCAGCGGCGATACGATCAAACGAGGGGCGGTAGCCACCAGCTATTCGCATGACAACCACAATCTCTTGGTTGTCGGACACAATCCGCACGATATGATGGTCGCAGCCAATGAAGTCATTCGCAACCAGGGCGGCTTTTACGTGGTGGAGGATGGCAAGGTGATCGCGAGCCTTCATTTGCCGGTTGGAGGCATTTTGACAGAGGAACCATTGGAAAAAACTGCAAAGGAAGTCGAACAACTTCGCCGTGCCATGGAGTCGCTCGGTTACGATCACTACAACCCGATCATGTCGATCAGCACGCATTCCTTACCAGTCAGTCCAGCCTTGAAGCTGACGGATCTGGGGTTGATCGATGTAAACGACGGGAAAATAGTTCCGTTGCTCTTGATGTGATAAAAGTTGCTTGCTGAGAATATTATTTTCGGCAGGCAACTTTTTTTGATCAAAAAGTCCCGAAAGAAGCATATAAATTTTTATGCATAGGTATACACTCCCGAATCATCTCCCTATTTTCTGACTGGAATTAGGGTATTTGGTAGGTTTTGGTTTAGGTATTCAGAATCTGTAATGCTGGAAAAATTTTCTGTAACATGGTATTCGATCCTAATCCAGAAAAGAGGAGATAAATAAATGGATAACGTAGGGTTGAGAAACAGACTGTTCAGTAAAGGGCTGTCGCTTTTGTTCATGCTGGCAATGATGCTGGTGGCGGGCGCAGCTACTCTCGTGTTCGCTGAGAAAGCCTCGGCTCACGGGTACATCGAATCGCCAGCGAGTCGCTCTTACTTGTGTAAGACGGGTCAAAACACAGGCTGCGGTCAAATCCAGTGGGAACCGCAAAGCGTAGAGGGAATCGGTTCGTTCCCACAATCTGGTCCTGCCGATGGTGAATTTACCGGTGCAGGCCGCTATCCTGAGCTTTACACACAAACAGCAGATCGCTGGACAAAGGTTACCTTGCAGGGTGGACAAAATGCGTTTACTTGGAATCTAACAGCCCCGCATAGTACAGCGGAGTGGAAATATTACATCACGAAAAAAGATTGGAATCCTAACAAGCCGCTTGCCCGAGCGGATCTTGAACTGTTCTGCTCGTTCCAGGACGGAGGGAAAAGACCGCCATTCACGGTAACGCATTCGTGCAATGTACCGACAGATCGTAGCGGTTACCACATTATTTTGGGTGTTTGGGAAATTGCTGATACGGGCATGGCCTTTTACCAGGCGATTGACGTGAATTTGATTAACACGGGAACAGGTGTCGTAGAAAAGCCTACTGTTCCAGGCAATGTGACTTCCGTATCGAAAACAGCTACAAGCATTGAGCTTAACTGGACGAAATCCGTGGCAACTGACGGAATCAAGCAATACGATGTGTATCGCGATGGCAAATTAATTGCCTCTACGAAAGAAACTGCGTACACGGACAAAGATTTGACGCCCGCTACCGCTTATAGCTACACCGTTGTGGCAGTCGATGGCAAAGGGAAAGAATCTAATGCTAGCAAAGCACTTACCGTTAACACAAAAGCAGAAGATATCGTGGATACAGAAGCACCGACTGCACCAGCAGGAATTATGACTCACCATCCAACAGAGACAGAAATCGACCTCATGTGGAGTCCTTCTCGTGACAATGTTGGTGTAGTGAAATACGAGGTGTACCGTGACGGTTCCCGCGTAGGGACAGTCGAGAAGCCTTCCTTTGTTGATAAAGGATTAACGGCAGGAACATCTTATACGTATACGATCAAGGCAGTTGATGCTGCAGGAAATATTTCCGAAGAGAGCGCACCTTTTGCTGCAAGCACAAC
Source organism: Brevibacillus fortis (assembly GCF_046196545.1). Taxonomy (GTDB): domain Bacteria; phylum Bacillota; class Bacilli; order Brevibacillales; family Brevibacillaceae; genus Brevibacillus; species Brevibacillus fortis_A. The sequence goes on along the minus strand of NZ_CP176370.1, from coordinate 6,282,193 downwards.
GGAGAAAAAGCCTGAAGTACCAGGTGAAATCGCCGAGTGGGATTCCACTGCTGTGTATGTACAGAGCGACCGCGTCTTGTATGATGGACTGGAATTCGTAGCAAAATGGTGGGTAACTGGCGAACAGCCAGACCGTTCCGATGCGTGGAAACTGGTGAGCGAAGCCGTACTATCGTGGGATTCTGGCAAAGCGTATGATGGCGGAGCGCAAGTGAACTACGAAGACAAGGTTTATGAGGCAAAATGGTGGACCAAAGGCGAAGAGCCAGGGCAAGCCGATGTATGGAAGCTGGTTGAATAATGATGCAAAGCCCGGGTGATCTGCCTGGGCTTTTGTTTGTGTAAGTGCAACCACTATTTTGCCGATTCCTACTTGTTTTGATATACTTATAATTTGAACGATAAGCCCATCTTATAAGGTTAGAAGGAAATGAAAAATGAATGAAACCTATTCGCTAAAAGAAAAATGGCGACAGTTTTTGGCTGTTTTGCTTCCGATCTTGATATCACAGCTGGCGCTGTTTTCGATGACGTTCGCTGATACCATCATGTCTGGACATGCCAGTCCGACAGATTTGGCGGGGGTAGCGATTGGTGCTAGTCTATGGACACCTGTTCAAGCAGGCTTGACGGGGATTCTGATGGCTGTCATGCCGATGGTTGCACAGATGGTTGGGGCAGGGAAACGAGATCAGGTGTCTTACACGGTTATGCAGGCCTTATATTTGAGTGTGGGGATTGCGATCGGTGTCATCATCGTCGGTGGTTTGGTGCTTGATCCGATCCTGAACTGGATGCAATTGGAGCCTGAGGTGCGCACGATTGCTCGCGGCTTCCTGCATGCAATCGCTATTGGAATTATTCCGATGTTTCTTTATACGGTGCTCCGTTGCTTTATCGATGCATTAGGACAGACACGGGTAACGATGTTCATTACCCTGCTTTCGTTGCCGATTAACGTCTTTTTAAACTACGCCCTTATCTTTGGTAACTTTGGCTTGCCCAGGCTGGGTGGAATCGGTGCCGGGCTTGCATCTGGCATCACATACTGGTGTATTTTGCTGATTACTCTATTTGTCGTGAATCGCGTACACCCATTCGTTGAGTTCGGTTTGTTCTCTACATTTCACCGGATCTCGATGAAAGCATGGAAAGAGCTGCTGAAGCTGGGGCTTCCCATCGGATTTTCAATCTTTTGCGAGGTTAGCATTTTTGCGGCCGTCACTTTGTTTATGAGTGAATACAGCACGATTACGATTGCTGCGCATCAGGCGGCGATGAACTTCGCATCATTCCTGTACATGGTGCCATTGAGCATATCCATGGCGTTGACGATTGTCGTTGGCTTTGAGGTTGGAGCCAAAAGGTTTCGGGACGCGAAGCAGTACAGTTATTTGGGGATAGGTATCGCTCTAGGTATCGCCCTTTTGTTCGGAATCAGTTTGCTGATGTTTAGCGAGCAGGTGGCTGGTTTTTACACGACCGACATCGAGGTATTGGAGCTTGCCCAGCATTTCTTGATGTACTCGATCCTCTTCCTGATCTCTGATGCCGTAGCGGCACCTATTCAAGGGGTACTGCGCGGGTACAAGGATGTGACCGTTCCCTTTATCGTTGCGCTGATATCTTATTGGGTGATTGGCTTGCCTTTGGGATACATTCTGGCGAAATTCACTTCGCTTGCAGCATTCGGATACTGGATTGGTCTGATTACGGGATTGGCTGCTGGTGCCATCTTCCTTTTTGGACGTCTGCTGTCGTTACAGAAACGCATGATTCGCAGCCATTCATAAGGAAACAGATAAGCGGAAAATCCCTGATGTGGGGGTTTTCCGCTTTTTGCATGAAGAATGAAAGCCTCGTTTACACTAGGTGAAAGACGATATATACTTTCTATCATAGGTAATGGAAGATAACCTGACATCAAAGCAGATGGGGGGAGAAACTCATGTCACTCTCGGCATTCATGACGTATGATTTTTTGCTAAAACTAGGAGTCGCACTATTTCTGGGCCTACTGATCGGAATGGATCGACAGCTCAAGCACAAACCGCTTGGTGTAAAAACCAGTATGGTCATATCGGTAGCGAGCTGTCTCATTACGATTGTCTCCATTGAATCCGTGCATCGATTCTCCTTGCCTGGCCACACAAATATGGACCCACTGCGTTTGGCTGCTCAAATTGTGAGCGGTGTCGGTTTCCTTGGAGCGGGTGTTATTCTACGCCGGAGTAACGATGTGATTTCCGGGTTGACTACGGCTTCCATGGTGTGGGCTGCTTCTGGCTTGGGGATTGCTGTCGGGGCAGGGTTTTATTTTGAGGCAGTGACAGCAACCATACTCATCATTTTGGCGATTAATTTGTTCCCGATCATTCTTCGCTTGGTTGGTCCAGAATCGCTCAGACAAAGAGATTTGTCGATCAAGATTGTGGTCGAAGGCGGGGGCGATTTGGATTTGGTGTTCAAACAGATTAAGCACCTCGAACTGCAAGTGAAGCGGGTGAAGGTCAAAGACTTAGACAATAGTCTGCAAAAGCTGGAAATGATGATTACGGCATCGGAAAATACGTATACGACGGATATATACAGCTTGCTGAAGGCGGTTGATCATGTCGTTTCGGTAGAAGTAGAAAGCAGATAATAAGGAATACTAGAAGACGGAGGCCATGCGTGGCTTTCGTCTTTTTCATTTCAAGTGGCTGTCGTAAGGGAAGAAGCGCATTTCCAGTCTACGCTTCGGCCTACGCCCTGCAAGGGGGATTGACTGCACGCTTCGGAATAAATGGCGGGAGCGCTTCAAACGTAGAAGTTTCGAGGATGGGTTTCATAAGTGAAGCTGAAATTCCCCGCCATTTTTTCCTGCGCTAGGTAGGGCTCCAGAGGCGCTTGGACTGGAAATGCGCTTCTTCTACGCGGTTTTTTGTTAACTTCTTAGTGAACTCATGAAGTCTCCTTTAATTACTTACAAAACGTTGTAAAAGCTCCTACTACACATAAGTTGTACGTAAGCACTGTCACATGTCTGGAAGGAGACCGCCCGAACGAAGAGAGGATACAGGCGACTGGAAGACATGTGGCAGGGCTTCCCCCGACCACAACCGTTGGAGGGTAACATTATTTTTCCAGAAAAAACACTTCATTGCTTGATAACAAGAATGAAAATCATTATCATTTTAATGGAGAAGAACTGCTTCATTTCCTTTTTGACATAAGTAAAACGTTCGATATTGAGGAGGATGCGAGATGGAATTCAGAATTGAAAAGGACACGATTGGAGAAATCAAGGTTCCGGCGGATAAGCTGTGGGGCGCTCAAACACAACGCAGCTTCCAAAACTTTGAAATTGGCGAAGAAAAAATGCCACTTCCCCTGATTCGCATGTTTGCCATCCTGAAAAAAAGCGCTGCTCTGGCGAATCAAAAGCTGGGTAAGCTCGACGGTGAAAAGGCAGAAGCGATTGTGGCGGCCGCAGATGAAGTGATCCAAGGAAAATGGGATGAGCATTTCCCACTGGTTGTCTGGCAAACTGGCAGCGGCACGCAATCCAACATGAACGTCAACGAAGTCATTGCTCATCGCGCGAACCAATTGCTGCAAGAGAAGGGCAGCTCGGCTCGCATCCACGCCAACGATGATGTGAATAAATCGCAGAGCTCCAATGATACTTTCCCGACAGCGATGCACATGGCTGGGCTGGTCGCTATCGAGGAGCAAGTACTGCCTGCACTCCAGCTGTTAAAAGCAACACTGAAAGAAAAAAGCGAAGCCTATATGGATATCATCAAAATCGGTCGCACGCATTTGCAGGACGCTACTCCGCTGACGCTGGGCCAAGAATTCAGCGGTTGGGTACGCATGCTGGAAAAATCGGAAAAGATGATCAAGGAGAGCAATGAGTATCTGCGTGAGCTGGCGATTGGCGGTACAGCGGTAGGAACAGGCATCAATGCACATCCGCGCTTCGGTGAGATGGTCGCAGCAGAAATCAGCAAGGAAACCAACCACCAATTCGTGACCGCAGAAAACAAGTTCCACGCGCTGACCAGCCATGACGAGCTCGTTCATGTACATGGCGCCCTGAAAGCACTGGCTGCTGATCTGATGAAAATCGCTAATGACGTTAGATGGCTGGCGAGCGGCCCGCGTTGCGGAATCGGTGAACTTATCATTCCGGCGAATGAGCCAGGCAGCTCCATCATGCCAGGCAAGGTGAATCCGACCCAAAGCGAAGCGATGACAATGGTCGTATGCCAAGTGATGGGCAATGATGCTGCGATTGGCTTTGCTGCAAGCCAGGGGAACTTCGAACTGAACGTGTTTAAGCCAGTGATCATCTACAATTTCCTGCAATCTGCAAGATTGTTGGCAGACGCGATGAAGTCCTTCAACGACAATTGCGCAGTAGGCATCGAGCCTGATCTGACAGTGATCAAAGAAAACCTGAACAACTCGCTGATGCTGGTGACGGCCCTGAACCCGCATATCGGCTATGAAAATGCGGCAGCCGTAGCGAAGCTGGCTCACAAAGAAGGCATCACACTCAAGGAAGCGGCGATCAAGAGCAATTTGCTGACCGAAGAGCAATTCGATCAAGTCGTGCGCCCTGAACAAATGATTCATCCAAAAGAATAGGATCTTCATAAACAAAACCGATGGTCCCATGTTTGTGGCCATCGGTTATTTTTTTGAGAACCATTACAGATGCGAACCGCCACTTGCATCAATCAATTGACCCGTTACCCAACGGCTGTCCGAGGAAGCAAGAAAGGCGGCAATATCCGCTACATCATCAGGCTCTCCCCATCTGTTGAAGGTGGAAAGTCCGGCGGCGTACTTCTGCCCATCCGGATTATCTTGCAATGTGCCAGCATTCATCTCCGTGTTAATAATGCCCGGCAAGATCGCATTTACCGTAATATGACGGCTCCCCAGTTGTTTAGCCAGGGCTAGCGTCAATGTGTTAATTGCCCCCTTCGATATACTGTAAGTGAACACACTTGGGGAAGCTGCACGAGTCACAAAGGATGAGAGATTGATGATACGGCCTCCCTCTCTTAAGCGGGGCAAAGCTTGTTGGATCATAAAAAACGGCGCTTTGACATTGATGTTCATGACCTCGTCAAACGATTCCTCGGTAGCCTCTTCCAACGTTAAGATTTGTCCGATGCCTGCGTTATTGACGAGAATGTCAAAACGATGATCTCCTGTACGATTCTGCAGTGCTTCGTCCAATGTCGCATAGAAATCGCGAATGCCGTCAAGGGTGCGCAAGTCCGTACCGATTGCGAATGCTTGGCCTCCCGTTCGTTCAATCTCATGTACGACTGCTTCTGCTTCTTCTTGCCGTCTTCCGTAATGTACGACGACCAATGCGCCATCCTGTGCCAGACGTAATGCGATGCCACGACCAATCCCACGGCTTGCTCCGGTTACCAATGCAATTTTCCCTTTCAAATTACGCATGGTTTCATCTCCCTTGATTGAAATTCAAGTTAGTTATAACACAAGGGGATGTTTGAAATATTGCTCTCTCATTCGCCCGGTTGGTCTCGTGAACGGAATGGCGATAATGTTAGAGAACAATCACTTGCTTTACCTTTTCTTTAACAATTCTTGTTATAGTGATGCTATCTATATCTACCATGCACGAGTTCGGAGGTGTTTGTCCGTGAGGATTTTGATTGTAGATGACGACAAAGAGATTGTAGAGCTGATGGCGATATATTTGAGCAACGAAGGGTATGAGATCGAAAAGGCTTTTGACGGTCTGGAAGCGATGGAGAGGCTGGAGCAGAAGCCCATCGATCTCGTCATTCTGGATGTGATGATGCCCAATCTGGATGGGCTGGAAGTTACCAAACGAATACGAAAAAACTCGACCATTCCCATTCTGATGGCGAGTGCCAAAACGAATGATATGGACAAAATCCTAGGCTTGATGACGGGTGCAGACGATTATGTGGCGAAGCCGTTTAATCCGCTGGAAGTGATTGCGCGGGTCAAGTCTCTCCTGCGACGGTCGAACTACACGCAGGCAAGCAAACAGGATCATGTGATTGAGGCGGGGCCATTGATTATCGACAAGCAAAGTCACTTCGTTCAGACAAAAGAAGGCACCCCGATCAAGCTGACGGCATTGGAATTTTCTGTCCTGCATCTTCTGGCAAGTCATCCGAATCGAGTATTCAGCTCGGAAGAAATTTTTGACCGCTGCTGGAAAATGGAGAATTTCGTTTCCTACAAGACCGTGATGGTTCACATCAGCAACCTACGAGAAAAGCTGGAGAAGGCGACCAATGGCGAAAAGGTGATACAGACGGTCTGGGGGGTCGGCTATAAAATTGAAGCTTAGAGCCAAGGATTTTATCCGCATCCTTTTCGATTTGCTGCTTGGCCTCATGATCATCTACGCTGTTTTTCAGATGGCTGATTTTTTTGCCAACAACTATTTGTATACCATCCCGCAGATCAGAGAGTTCATCTGGAAATTGCGGATCAATTTCGATATCAACTCCTTCAAAATCCCGATCATTTTGCTCGCGACGGGTATGTTTGTAGCGTGGTCCGCCGTACGTATCCGCAAGTACCTGGAACAAAAGCAGATGGAGCAAATAATAAGTGAGCTGCATTATATTGCAAAAGGCAATTATCATCACCAGATTTCCATTCGTCCGAACGGCAGCTTGGGCCAAGTCGTCGATAGTATCCATGCTCTGGTCAAAAGCGCTTTGGATGCGATGGAGGAGGAGCGGCGGCTGGAGCAATCGAAGGATGAGTTGGTCACCAACGTTTCCCATGATTTGCGAACGCCGTTGACCTCCATTATTGGCTACTTGGGACTGATTGAGCAGAACAAATACGAGGACGAAGAGAAGCTCAAGCACTACGCCCATATCGCCTACGAGAAGGCCAAGCAAATGAACGTGCTCGTCAATGATTTGTTTGAATACACGAAGGTCCGGAATCGCGGGGCGTATTTAAACCGAACGGAGTTTGACTTGGTAGAGCTGGTTGAGCAAGTATCGGTCGGCTTTCGACTCGTGGCGAATGAGGCTGGGCTTCAGTTAATCGTAGATACGCCTGATCAAAAAATTGAAATGGCAGGAGATACCGACAAGCTCGTTCGGGTTCTGGAAAACCTCATTTCCAATGCCGTGAAATATGGACACGATGGTACAGAAATTATCATTCGCGTCTTCGAGCAAGGAGAAGGTGTCGCGATTTCTGTCGCCAATAACGGAGCGCCGATCCCGGCTGAATATTTGCCGAGCTTGTTTGAACGCTTTTTTCGGGTGGAGGCCTCACGATCGAAAGAGACAGGGGGCTCAGGCCTCGGTCTCGCTATCGCCAAAAGCATCATCGACCTGCACCATGGCAGCATTTCCGCCGAAAGCACAAAGGAATGGACGACCTTCACGGTTTGGCTCCCACGTACAATCTCAAGCCTTTGAGAAAAGCTTTACTTTTTCTTTACCTTTCGTTTCTGTTTATTTTAATCGAAAAGTCTATCCTGACTGCATGAAGGTTACAGCCTTTGTTTTTGCAGATGTAGGAGGGCTTTTTTTATGAGGAAAACAACATGGGCTGTCGAGATAAGAAAACTGATGGAGAGAGGGTTTGACAATGGATAACGTGCAAAAAATGGAGAGACCAACAGAACTGCTTGCTATTGCTGGTTATGCAGTGTTTGCCCTTTACTTGTTTCTCATCGTGAAAGTACTGCTGTTTAAATTCGGCAGTTTGGATAGTAGCTTGCTATTGGATCAGTGGAAAATCATTTGGAGCGATCCGTCTGTGATTGTGGAGCGGTTGCGCCACCGAAGTAATTTGGTGCCGTTTCATGAAATCGAAAACTATGTCAAAACCATTCGGTATAACCAAAGCTGGCACAGTGTAGTGAACTTCGTAGGAAACGTGATCGCCTTCATGCCGCTAGGCTTCCTGCTGCCACTCCTGTTTCCGAAAAAAGCCGGTTCCCTGGTCAGAGTCATTTTGCTATCCCTGATGCTTAGTCTCGGTGTGGAACTGGCGCAACTCCTAATGAACGTTGGAAGGTTTGATGTCGATGACCTGCTTTTGAATACAGCGGGCGGTATTATTGGGTATGTCGTGTACTTGTTCATTTGGCTTCTACAGAAAAAACGGTTTATTTATTCGGTAACTTCCTAAGCTACTTATTAGGGCACCCTTGTGGTGCTTTTTTGATAGTATGAAAAGGTATTGATCAACGACCAAAGCTGATGAGAAGAAAAAGCACAGGGCTCGCAGACCTTGACAACGCCTACCCAGTCGGAACTTAAAAAAGGGGACTACGCTTGTCGAACACTTCTTCTTTGAAATACTTCCGCCCGTAGGGTGGCTTTGGCTCGACGGTCCCCTTTTTTAAGTGGAGACGGACAGTCAATCCCCCATGCTGGCGTGTCAGAGTCGAAGAGAACTGTGCTTTTTCTTCTCCTCCACCATGTTAACCCAAACAAAGCAGTCCCCCTTGTTTTGTCCCAATGCCTATGTTTAAACTAGTAGAAAACCATTGAAAAACTGTCGAAAGAGAAGGTGATTCTCTTTGTTAGATAAAGCGCAAGAGATTTTACGAAAGTACTTTGGCTACGAATCATTTCGAGAAGGCCAGAAGAAAATCATCACGAGCCTGTTAGCTGGACATGACACCGTAGGCATCATGCCAACAGGTGGCGGGAAATCGATCTGCTATCAAGTCCCAGCGATGCTCCAGGACGGCGTAACCATCGTGATTTCCCCACTCATCTCGCTGATGAAGGATCAGGTCGACGTGCTGGTCAGCATGGGCATTCCCGCCACTCAAATTAACAGCTCACTCGATTATAGCGAGGTTCGCGATCGACTGCGTATGGCAGCGCGGGGAGAGTACAAGCTGTTGTATATCGCCCCGGAACGATTGGAATCCGAAACGTTCCAAAACCTGATTCAGGATGTACCCATCTCGTTTGTGGCAGTAGACGAAGCGCATTGCGTCTCGCAGTGGGGGCACGATTTCCGTCCGAGCTATTTGGCGATCGCCCGTTTTCTTCAATCCTTGCCACAGCGCCCGATCGTCGCAGCCTTGACGGCGACAGCGACACCGGAGGTAACCGAGGACATCAAGCGACAGCTAGAATTAAAGGACGAGCGCCTTTTTATCACAGGGTTTGGCAGAGACAATCTCATCTTGTCTGTACGCAAGGGGGAGAACCGTCGAGAATTCATTCAAGCGTACTTGCGGGCGAATAAGCAGCAGGCGGGCATTATTTATGCGGCAACGAGAAAAGACGTGGACGCCTTGCATGCCGATTTGGACAAGCGTGGCTTTGCCGTGACCAAATACCATGCTGGACTGACGGAGGAGGAGCGTGCGGCCAACCAGGAAGCATTCCTGTTCGATGATGTCCGGACGATGATCGCGACCAACGCATTTGGCATGGGCATCGACAAGTCCAATGTGCGCTACGTCATTCATTACAACATGCCGAAAAATCTGGAGGCGTATTACCAAGAAGCAGGCCGCGCGGGACGCGATGGAGAGCTAAGTGAGTGTATTCTACTGTTTCAGCCCCAGGATATTCAGACGCAAACGTTTTTCATCGAGCAGAATCAAGTGCTGGACGAGCGCAAGGAGCTTGAGTACAAAAAGCTGTACGCCATGATCGACTATTGCCGGACGCCGCGCTGCTTGCAGCAAAACATTGTGCAATACTTCGGCGAAACAGACGCTGTCGAGTGCGGACGCTGCGGGAACTGCACCGATGAGACTGAGCTGTCCGATATTACACTCGAAGCGCAGAAGATTTTCTCCTGCGTCAAACGTATGAGAGAGCGCTTCGGGGCCGCACTCGTCGCGCAGGTGCTGAAAGGCTCCAAGAATAAAAAGGTCACCCAGTTCTCCTTCGACCAGCTGCCTACGTACGGTCTGATGAAGGAATACAAGGAAAAAGAAATCGCAGATTTGATCCAGCTCCTCATTGCCGAAGGGTATTTGCAAGTAACGGAGAGCCAATACCCAATCGTCAAGCTGGGGGAGCGGGCATTGCCTGTTCTGCGGGGCGAAGAGCGTGTTGTGCAAAAAATCTCGATACGTCCTGTGCAACTGACAGAGGATGACGAGTTGTTCGAGCACCTACGCGCGTTGCGCAAGGAAATCTCGACGCGACAAAAGGTACCGCCGTACGTGATTTTCCCAGACAGTACCTTAAAGGAAATGAGCAGTGTTTGCCCGACAGACAAGCAGGCCATGCTCAAGATCAAAGGAGTAGGCGAGGCGAAATTTGAGAAGTACGGGGAACTCTTTCTGGAGTGTTTGCAGAACTATGCAGCGATCAAGTCGTGACATTTACGTCACGGCTTTTTTGCTATTTTTCCTTTCATATGCCTGCTATAGTTAGATAGCAACCCAGAATTTTCATACAAAATAGAATAGGAGGGCAATAAGAGCAACACCATCGAGGGGCATTGACAGATTAAGAGAGACAGAGGGGAAAACATGAAAAAACTAGCGAAGGGCTTATTAAGTGTAGCACTTACAACCATGGTGCTTGGCAGTGCGATGATGGGGATCGCCGCACCGGTAAAAGCCGCAGAAACACCTACCAAAATTACGTTGTTGGGTACATCTGACATTCACGGACGATTCATGCCGTGGGATTATGCTTTGGATGGCCCAAATCAAAATGGCAGCATGACGCAGCTGTTCACGATGATTAAAGAGGTTCGCAAAGAAAATCCGAACACCGTGTTGCTGGATGCAGGCGATTCGATCCAAGACAACTCGGCAGAGCTGTTCAACGACCAACCGCAGTCTCCTATCATGGTCGCAATGAACGAAATGAACTATGACGCATGGGCTTTTGGCAATCATGAATTTAATTTTGGACTCGATGTATTGGACAAGGTCAGTAGCCAATACAAAGGCGCTGTTTTGGCAGGGAACATTTACAAAGAAAATGGCGAGCGTTTCTTGCCAGCGTACACGATCATTGAACGCGCAGGTGTAAAAATCGGCGTCATTGGGATGAACACGCCGATGATTACCGATTTCGAAAAAGGAACCGATCATCTGGATGGCCTCGTGATCAAAAACCCGGTAGAAGAAACCAAGAAAGCCGTAAAAGAGTTGGAAGGCAAAGTAGACGTCATGATCGGTCTCATGCACATGGGCATCGAGAATGAAAACGGCATTCCGGGTACGGGCGTAGCAGATATCGCGAACGCCGTTCCAGAACTGACCGCGATTTTTGCCGGTCATATGCACAAGCTTGTGAAAAAGGAAGAGATCAACGGCGTCCTGATTTCCGAGCCGGACAAATATGCAACTCATATCTCCCGCATTGACCTGACTTTTGAAAAGAAAGACGGAAAGCTCGTGCTGACTGACAAGGAAGCGACTGCGCTCCCTGTAAAAGGCGCAGATGGCACACCAGCGGTATCCGATGCAGCGCTGGAGACCAAGCTCCAGCCCTTCCATGAGTTCGCACGTGCAGATGCCAACATCGTCGTAGCAGAGCTCAAAGGCATGAACCTGGTTCCGAAAAACGAGATAGAGGGCATCCCGACGGTACAAATTCAAGAGACGCCTCTATCCGACTTTTTCCATGAAGTGATGCTCTACTACAGTAAAGCAGACGTGGTTGCCCACCAGATCGACAACGACAAAGCCAAGCTGGATGTCGGCCCGATCAAGAAAAAGGATATCGCCTACAACTACCAATACGCAGGTGGCGAGATTACTGTTTACAAAGTAACCGGAAAAGACTTGAAGGACTATATGGAATGGGCTGTGGGCTATTTCAATTCCACGCGCCCTGGTGACGTGACAGTAAGCTTTGATCCAAAACGCCGCGCTTCCAAATACAGTACCAACGATTTCTTCGGTGGCGTGAAATACGAAATCGACCTGACGAAGCCATACGGCAGCCGCATCACGAACCTCCGCAAGCTAGATGAGACACCGATCAAAGCTGAGGATACCTTGAAGCTCGGAATGAACTCATACCGGATGGAAGCTTTGCAGGCAAAAGGTGGCGCGTTGGAAGGACGCAAGTTCGAACAACTGTGGTCTTCCAAGGACAATACGGCGTTTGGTGAAACAGGTGGAACGATCCGCAATCGCGCTATTGCGTACCTGAAAGAAGTGAAAAAAGGCGTTTACGAGCCAAAAGTACAAAACAACTGGAAGATTACAGGTGTGGACACCACAGCACCTGAACGCAAGGACGTCGTAGAGCTGATCCATGCAGGCATTCTGAGCGTTCCGAAAACGGCAGATGGCAAATACACCAATATCGCTTCCATCAATATCAAGGACGCGGTAACCAAAGAAGAAATCACCGAGCTGTCTGCAAAAGTAAAAGTCGATGCAGCGAAGTTCGCGACTGTCAAAACGAAAGGCGAATTTTATCATCAACTGAACGAAGCGAGAAAGGCTGCGGAAAAATCGGTCACACCGACAACCAATACGCAGCAAAAGAAATAACAGGGATGAACGCAAGAAAGCCGTGACGCTAGTAGTCACGGCTTTTTCTTTTTCTATGACGCCAATCTGTCAACGAACGATTCTTCTGCGATACTTCACCAAGTACAACAGGAACCCGAGCAGCAGCAGCCCTTGACCAACGATCGCACCGGAGATGGAGATGCCGATATAGGTGATCAGGTAGTAAATGCCGGAGCCTACTGCCATCAGCAGATTCTCGATGAAGTTCTGAATCGCAATCGTTTTCCCGGAACCAACCATCCGCTTGCCTTCGTCCTGCAAGACGGTATTCATCGGGATAATGAACACGCCACCCATGAATCCGACGAGAAGCAATAGACAGATGGCAATGAAGGTGATATTCGTCCAAGGAAATAGCACGATGATGAGAAACATTCCGAATCCGTATGTCAGCGATCGAGTGAAATGAGACAAAGGAATGAGTTTCGGAGCGAGAAAAGCTCCGGCGATAATTCCGATGGATGTTGTTGCGAGAATCAGCGATACAGAGAAGCTCTCCGGGTTAATCCCTAGCGCGAGGGGAATCCAGGCCAGAACGGCCACACGCAGGACAGCGGAGGACATCCAGAATGCTCCGGTTCCAATCAGGGCAAAGCTCGTTTCTGGGCGATTCATCAGGTGCTGGAAGTCAATGAAAAAGCGTCGTGCTTCTACCCCATAGCGAATCGATGCATCCCCTCTCATGCGAGGAATGAAGAAAGTCATACCGAGCGACAGCAGATAGATCAGCAGACAAATTCCTGACGAGATAAGCGGCGCTGTCATGTTTGCGATGGCTCCACCACCGCCGATTCCTGTGAGAATCGCAAAGATCGTATAGGCTTCGATGCGTGCATTCGCATGAAACAGTTCATCTTCATTTCGAGTTAGCTCCGGCAAAATTCCGTACTTGGCCGGAGAATACACGACCGCTCCGACTCCTACTGTGAAATAACACAACATCAGCATCATGATGCTCGACTGGTCAATGAAAAACAGCAGGACGACACCAAGCGCTTTAATCAGGTTGCCAATCACCAGCACGATTGACTTGGCGTGCTTGTCGGCAAAAGGCCCAACCAGTGGAGCGAGAAAAATGTAAGGGAGAAAGAATGAAATCGATACAAGTGCAAGCATCGCGGGAGAAAAACCATTCTCCCGCAGTAGATTCGCGATGACAAACAAAATCATGTTGTCGGCAAAGGCCGATAGAAATTGAGTGAAGTACAGGGCTTGTAGTGGTTTTAATCGTATGTTCACATCATTTTCCTCCCGTTTCGGCCAGCTGTTTCAGACTGACGTAATCCGTTTTGCCGCTGCCGAGAAGTGGTAGAGCCTTGATGATTTGCATCGTACCTGGTATAAGCAATGGCGAGTATTGTTTTTCCGTCAAATACGCGCGTAATTGGCTTAGCTGAACCGATTCATCTGTGGTAAATAGCAGGACACGCTCACCTTTTCGCGGATCATTCACTGTGATTGCTGCAAAACCGGAGTGTCCGAAGCATTGCATAGCCAGTTCTTCCACCAGATTGAGCGAAACCATCTCGCCGCCGATTTTGGCAAAGCGCTTCAGGCGGGATTGGATGCTGAGAAAGCCGTCCTTGTCGGCTGTAACCAAATCACCTGTGTGATACCATTCCTCAGCGGGAACAAAGCCTTTTCCGTGAATCATATAACCCTTCATGACGTTCGGACCCTTCACCAAAAGCTCTCCGCCAGCATCGATTCCTTCGACCGGTTCCAGCTTGGCGGACATTCCTGGCATCAAACGACCGACGGTTCCTGGTTTGTTAGCAAGCGGGGTGTTTAGTGACAAGATCGGAGCTGTCTCCGTTGCCCCATAGCCTTCAAAAATCCGCACACCGAATTTTTCCATCCACAGTTTGCGCACATCGTCCTTCAGCTTTTCTGCTCCTGCAAATACGTAGCGCAAGGAGTAGAAGTTGTAAGGATGGGCCATGCGTCCGTAACCAGCCATAAAGGTCGAGGTTCCGAAGAGAATCGTTGCGTTTTGATCATAGACCAATTCCGAAATCGCCTTGTAATGCAACGGACTTGGATACAGATAAACAGGGATGCCTTTGACGACTGGCACGAGTGTTCCTACGGTTAGTCCGAAGCTGTGGAACATCGGAAGAGCATTGAAAAATTTGTCGCGGCTCGTAATGTCGATTGCGCTGGTCACTTGCTGGATATTCGCGTACAGATTCGTATGCGTGAGTACGACACCTTTTGGCTTGCTCTCACTACCGGAAGTGAAGAGAATCAGCTCGTTATTCGTTGCAGAAGCTTTTTTCTTCTGCAAATAAGAGAAGAGTGCGGACACTTTGTCAAAAGCAGTTGCTAATGCTTTCAAATCCTCGAGATAAATGATTTTCATGCTTGGTGAAAGACCTGCGATGATGTGCTCCAGCTTCCCTTTTTCAATGAATACACGCGACGTCAGGATCGTATCGATATGGGCAGTCTCACAGCAATCCAGAAGCGAACGAATGCCAAGCGAAAAGTTTAGGATGGCTGGAGTGGTCCCGATGCGGAACAACGATAGCAACGTTATGAGATGTCCCACTGAATTGGGGAGGAATACACCGACAACGGGTTTTCCCAAGAGCATTGGCTGCAATTTGTTGCCGAGTAAGTAGCTGCCGATTAACAAGGTCTTGTAGTCGATCGCGGACGTCAAGTCCTTGGCGATCTCCATTTTTGCACCATTCAGGCGAGCTGCTTCGAGAACTTCATCAAACAGATTCACGTTTTGCTTCATCCGGCTCTCGAACAAGCCTTCTTGGAGAATACGCAGGATACGATCATTGGCCGTGGCTTTTTGTTCACGCATCGACATGTTTTGATCGCGCTCGATGGTGAACGGAGTGCCTACTGTCATGGTCACATCCGGGAACCAGGAGAGCTTCAGCTTTCCTTTCAAATACGAGAAGATCGAACGTTCCAGGCCATTAATGATGATCGGGTAAACTGTTACGCCAGTACGTAGAGCGAGATAGCCGACACCGCTGTAGATTTTCATGATGCCGCCCGTCGTCGTGATCCGACCTTCTGGAAAAATCACCAGCGTCTGCCCGTTGCGAAGGACGCGGAGCATGTGGCGGATGGAGTACGGGTTGAGCGGATCGATCGCGATATGCTTGCGGAAGCGGAGGAAAAACGCAAACCGCTTGGCGATCTCCGTGTTGACGACAAAGGTCGCTTCTTTTGGCAAGCAAAAGGATAGGAGTACCGCATCTAGCAAGGAGACGTGATTGGGAGTGATAAGAGATGGCTTCGACAAGTCGATTTTGGAAAGTCCAAGTACACGAGGACGAAACCACAGCATCAGTATCATTTTTACGAAAGAATAAATAAGGGCCATGTGGACCACACCTTTACAAAAGATAATTGCGTTGTTCTATAGCTTTCATTGTAAAGAGTGGAGCATGTAAAAAAAGTACCAACATTCATTGGTACCTGGTAATAAGACCTAGAATAGCTTTTTCTGGCTGGCTTTTGCGGCCGCTTCCTTGCTTGTTTTAACGCCCATTTTTTTGAGGATTCGGTTGATGTGATTTTTGATCGTACGCTTCGTGATATGGAGAGATTGTTCAATTTGCGTTTGCGTATGACCTTGGTGGATTAGTTGTAGGATGTCCCTTTCTGCGGGAGATAACAGCTTTTGATTTTCATCGTTTTTCAAACGCAAAAATTCGTTGCGCAGTGCCGCAGCTGCCGTAGGGTGAATGGCAGATTGGCTGTTGTGAGCAGCACGAATGGCGTCGGGTATTTCCTTGAAGCTCGATTTGCTGATGTAATTGACGGCACCCGCTGAGAAGGATTCCACGATCACTGCCTCGTCTGTCAGAGAGGTGAGCATGATGATTTTACTGTCAGCTTGGAGTGCCATGAATTCGATTGCCGTCTCGATCCCGTCCAGATTGTTCTCGGTCAAGTTAATGTCCATTAAGACGACATCCGCTTTGGCAGGCAAAAAGCGTTCGATTGCTTCTGCTTTGAATCCGGCTTCCCCTACTACAGTGAGATCTGGTTCTTTGTTCAGGAAGTCAATGAGACCTTTACGCCAGACGGGATCGTCCTCTACTAAAAATACCCTGATTGGATTCATGTTTGTGAGCGTCCTTTCGCTATTCTGAGTCGTTTATGATGACGCGCTTTTTCGGGAAGAACAGGAAAACGGTGGTTCCTTTTCCTTGCTCACTGTAGATTTCCAGTTGGCCCTGATGCTTTTGCATGACATTGTAGCAGTAGGAGAGCCCAAGACCAAAGTTTTGTCCTGTCCTTTTTGTCGAAAAAAAAGGATCGAGTACATGAGGCAGGTTCTCTTTGGTAATGCCTGTGCCAGTGTCCGCGACAGTGATGATGAGATGTTTGTGGGACAAAAATAGCTGAAGATGGAGCTTGCCGCCCGACTTCATGGCTTCCAGCGCATTCATGCACAAGTTGGTGATGACTTCGCGCAGTTGTACTCCATCGCCATATAAGCGAAGGGTTTCGTCCAATTCACTAACGACTTCTACCTGTTGTTTCAGGGTATAGGGCGTCAGATTTTGTGTGACTTGCCCGATGATTTGGCCGGGGTCACATGGTTCTTCGCGCAGCTCGACGTCCCGCAGCTGGTTTTGAATCCGATTCATCATGTCCAGCATATGCTGAGAGGATTGCATCAGGACAAGCGCGTCTTCTTTTAGCGACGGCTGGTTGGTTTCATCTGCATATGTCTCGATACGGTCGGCATACAGCGAGATTTTGCCTACTTCATTTTTGATCGTATGGTTTATGATTTGCGCACCGGAAGTCAAGGCGCGCAAGGTACTGTCCAGACGCCTTTTTTCTACGCGGAGACGGACGCCAAGGAAGCCGTATTTCAAACTGATGGCAACGATCAGGATAAACTGGATTGTGACTACGAGCATGTTGTAGCGCCAAGCCTCGTAATCATTCTGGATACGCATGATGTAGATGAAAATAAAGACGAAAAACAACGGAACGATGATGAGTACGTTCGTGAAGAAGCTGTTCTTTTTCACGAGTGGATCTTTTTCTCGCATGTACTGCACGACAAGCAGCGTACAGGAGAACAGAAAAAACGGAATCACCCATGCCACCATAATCCAATAGTTAAAAAGCAGCTCGGGATAAACGGGTGTAATCCAAAGCATCCCAAGTGGCAGGATGAGAGCAGCGTATTGTATCGTCAGCTTTATTCTGCGAGGCAAAAATTCAGCTGAGTGTACGGCAAACATGAGAAACGTGTAGGGTAAACCCGCTTGGCAAACAAAAGAAGAGATGCGGCTTACCAATATCAGGGTGTTCGTGGTCCCGGGCTTTACGGCCAGGTAATCTGCAAAATAGGGCATGATCGTCTCGTCAATCACGCCTGAGATAAAGCCCCCAGCCCCAACAAAGGCAGTCGCACAAGCCCAGCGGATCGACGTTCGTTTCGGGTCTGTGAACAGTACGAACAGACCTAATGCCCATATGGTAAACAAGATGAAAACCATCATGGATTTGCTATCTCCTGTCAATCATTATTTATCTATTATATCGTACACCGGCAAAAGGAGACGGAAAAATAAATCATCGAGACATAAACGGGGGGAGGAGGAGAAAAGCAGCAAGCAGGTTTTTCCAAATATTCGTGGAATTGAAAAGGATTGGTTGTGCATTTCGTGACTTTCTATCTATTCAACGGTGGGTGATAGAGTGAAACGATTAGATTTAATATTCCAGACGTTAGTAGACGCTGGTCCCGATAAAAAAGTAAGCGCTTCAGAGTTGGCTGAGCGGCTTGGTTTGAGTCGAGCGAATGTGAGCAGTGATTTGAACCGGTTGTGGAAGGAAGGTCGAATCGAGAAGGAAGAAGGGCGTCCGACGCTGTTTTTTGCCAAGCAAGGAAACGATTCGCTCTATTTGGCGGAGACATCGCTGGACAGGCTGGCGAAAACCAACAAGAGCCTGATCACGCGTATTGAGCAGG
The DNA here is from genome assembly GCF_046196545.1 of Brevibacillus fortis. Classification (GTDB taxonomy): domain Bacteria; phylum Bacillota; class Bacilli; order Brevibacillales; family Brevibacillaceae; genus Brevibacillus; species Brevibacillus fortis_A. The sequence continues at coordinate 6,263,720 of NZ_CP176370.1, read as the reverse complement.
CAAAGGCGGCCGTTTTGTATCCGCCGCGAGGGATGCATTGCTTGATTTTGGGGGAAACGGGTGTAGGGAAATCGTGGTTTGCTGGGATGATTCACGAATTTGCCGTTGATATTGGACGCCTGGATAAGCATGCTCCTTTCGTGATTTTTAACTGCGCCGATTATGCCAATAACCCGCAGCTCTTAATCAGTCAATTGTTCGGAGTCAAAAAAGGGGCGTACACCGGAGCGGAGATGGACCGCAAAGGACTAGTGGAAAAGGCAGACGGTGGCATTCTATTTCTCGATGAAGTGCACCGGCTGCCAGCAGAGGGACAGGAAATCTTTTTTACCTTTATGGATAAAGGCATATTCCGTCGCGTAGGGGAAACAGAGATGGAGCGGACGGCTCATGTCCAGATTGTCATGGCCACGACAGAAAATCCAGAGTCGAGCCTCTTAAAAACGTTCATGAGGCGTATTCCCATGGTCATCAAGCTGCCATCTTTGGTTGAGCGTGGCTTGGAAGAGCGTTTTAGTATTACGATGGAAATTTTTCAAGAAGAAGCTTTTCGGTTGGGGAGAGAGATTCAGATATCGGCCAATGCTGTGCAGGCATTCTTGTGCTATCACTGCCCGAATAACATCGGACAGTTAAAAACGGATATTCAGCTCACCTGCGCCAGCGCCTATGCCGAATTCATTTCGTTAAAAAAGAACCAGCTGCACGTGTCGGTTCAGGACCTGCCGCATCACGTCAAGCAAGGACTGCTTTTGGTGAAGGATTACAAGCAGGAGCTAGATGAAATCATTGGGACAGAGCACAATTGCTTTGTCGTACAGCCATCAAAAGAGGGCATCTGGATCGGGCGAGAAACAGGGGATACGACGGACAGTGTCTATGAAAAAATCGAGCAAAAAATATATGAACTGCAAAACCTTGGTGTGAGTGAGGAAGAATTGGAGTTTGACATCGAGAATTATTTTACGACCTTTATCAAAGGTGTTCATCAACGCGTAAATAAGGGCGACATGGCCCGGATTATCGACCCGTTCATCATTCACCTCGTAGAAGAGATCGTTCGCTTCGCAGAGGCCAAGCTGGAGAAGATTTTGAGCCAAAAGGTGATCTTTGGTCTCGCGCTGCATATTCAGACGTCGAAGGAGCGCCTCGCACAAGGCAAACAGATCGTAAATCCGCAAATCAACCATGTGCGAATCAAATATAAGAAAGAGTTTGCTGTGGCGCTAGAGTGCGTGCGCATGATAGAAGAAGCGATACTCATGGATCTGCCGATTGGTGAGGCAGGATATTTGACCATGTTTTTCGTGCTCGACGATGTCAGCATGGAGGAAGAGCGGGAAACAATCGGGGTGCTCGTTATTACGCACGGCAGCGGCGGCGCGACAGCGATGGTCGATGTGACGAACCGTTTGCTGGTCACACAATATGCGAGAGCTATCGACCTGCCACTTGAAGAAGATTCCATGAGTGTTTTGGAAAAAGCACTGAAAGTAGCCAGAGAGATCGGGAGCAAGGCTGGACTGCTGTTGCTCGTAGATATGGGGTCCCTGCTCGGCTTTGGCGAGATCATCGAGCGGGAGATCGGCATTCCGGTCAAGGTCATTCCGATGGTCAGTACGCCACATGTGATTGAGGCCACTCGAAAGGCCATGCTCGGCCATTCGCTGGAGGATGTTTACCGAGATGTCGTGGGCATGTCGCTCTACCAGCGGGAAGAGCAGCCGAAAGAGCAGGTGCAAAAGCATGTTCCGGCGCTGACGATCGTCGCTGCTTGCCTGTCTGGGGAAGGCAGTGCCTTGTTTTTGAAAAAGTTGCTGGAATCGAATCTCAGGTACGATGATAACTTGCTCGAATTTGTGCCGCTGCAACTGATCGATAAGGCACAAGCCCGCAGTCAGCTTCGAAAAATCAAGGAGGAGAGAAAAATTCTCTTCGTGGTGAGCAATTACATTCTCGACCGTGAATTGCGCCATCATAGTATGGACGATGTTTTGAACGGAGAGGCGATGTCTGATATTCAGAAAGTGATCGATCTGGAAGAGGCCTATCTGAAGATGCAAGAGTCGCTGGGGGAGCACTTGCAAATGGTAGAGGGACAAGATATTCTCGCAGACGTGAGAATGTGTGTCGGCCGTATGGAAGAGCGACTGAACAATTCTTTGGTTTTTGACACGCGAATTGGAGCCTACTTGCATATCTGCTGCCTGGTAGATCGTTTGAAAGCTGGGACGCAATCCGTAGCGTATATTCAAAAAGAAAGCTTTTTGCTGGAGAACCGCAAGCTGTACAGCTTAATCCGCCATGAATTATTGCCGCTGGAAGACAAGTATGAGGTAGCGATCAGCGAAGATGACGTTTGTTTTATCATGAATTTTTTTATACACAACAAAACACTGGCGTAACCAGTGTTTTGTTTTTTTATTTTTCCACCTTCAAAACAAAACACTACAGCGCTTACATAAAAACACTAATGAGGATGACAGGCGAAGAGGCTGCGAAATATGCCATACCATGCGGTTTTTTTGGAAAGCGCATACATTTTTTGGTGTTTTGGCATGTAACTTGCTCTTACAAAAAGGCATATCGTCGAGAGGAGGGGGTACAATGAATATTTTATTGTGTTGTGCAGCGGGTATGTCGACAAGCTTGCTGGTTCAAAAAATGGAGGAGGCTGCCAGAGAAAAAGGGTTGGACGCTAAAATATGGGCAGTTTCCGCAGATGAAGTGAAGCATCATATTGATCAAGCAGCAGTGCTCTTGTTGGGCCCACAAGTTCGTTACAAGCTGACAGAGATGAAAAAAGAAGGGGCATCCAGAGGAATTCCTGTAGACGTAATCAGTACGGTCGATTACGGAACGTTGAACGGGAAAAACGTGCTTGAGTTTGCACTTCGTCTAAAACAGTAGGAGGGGGATGCGTGTGGGCGGATTTGTTTCTTTTATGGAAAACCGCATAATGCCGGTAGCGGGAAAAATTGCGGAGCAAAAGCATCTGCAGGCCATTCGTGACGGAATTATCCTTACTTTGCCTTTGTTGATCATTGGTTCACTGTTCCTCATCATTGGCTTCATACCGATACCTGGTTATGACGAATTCATGAGCGGTATTTTCGGCGAAAAATGGCGGACAAAGCTACTGTATCCGGTAGGTGCTACGTTTGACGTCATGGCGCTGATTGTCAGCTTTGGCGTCGCCTACCGACTGGCGGAGAAATACAAGGTCGACCCGCTATCGGCAGGAGCCATTTCTGTCGCATCCTTCTTGCTCGCTACTCCGTATAAAATCATGTTTACCCCGGAAGGAGCGAGTGCTGCCCAAGAGGTTGGCGGAGTCATTCCACTTACACTGATGGGCAGTCAGGGATTGTTTGTCGCGATGCTATTGGGGATATTGTCGACTGAGATTTATCGCAAAATCATTCAAAAGAAAATTGTCATTACCATGCCAGACGGAGTGCCTCCCGCAGTTTCCCGTTCCTTTGTGGCACTGATCCCAGCGGGTGCCGTGCTTTTGGTGGTTTGGTTGTTGCGTATCCTCCTTGAAAACACTTCCTTCGAAAGTATTCACAATATTGTGAAGGATTTGCTCGTCGGACCACTCAGCGCTGTTGGCAGCAGCTTGATAGGGGCCATTATATGCGTGCTGCTCATTCACATTCTCTGGGCTATTGGCTTGCATGGTGCGGCGATTGTCGGTGGCATTATGAGTCCCATCTGGCTGACGCTGATGGACCAAAACCGAGCTGCGTTCCAGGCAAATCCAAACGGTGAATTGCCAAACGTCGTCACTACGCAATTTTTTGACATGTGGATATTTGCTGGGGGATCGGGTGCTACGCTAGCCCTTGTCGTCCTAATGGTATTTCGGGCGCGCAGTGAACAGATGAAAAACATCGGCCGTCTCTCGCTTGGACCTGGTTTGTTTAACATCAATGAACCTGTCACGTTCGGTATGCCAATTGTCATGAATCCGCTTTTGATCATCCCATTTGTACTGGCGCCTGTCGTATTGGTCATTATCAGTTATTTGGCCATGTCATTCGGTTGGGTGGCAAAACCAAGCGGGGTAGCGGTTCCGTGGACGACACCATTGCTGATCAGTGGATATTTGGCTACTGGTGGGAAGGTATCGGGAATGGTTCTCCAAGCGGTGAACTTCGTGATTGCGCTCGCGATCTACTATCCGTTCTTCCGTCTGTGGGATAAACAAAAGGTAAGCGAAGAAAAAGCCAGCACTGTATCCGATAGTAAAGCTGTGCCTATGTAATCGCTAGAGGAGAGGCTAACTATGAAACTGATTGTGAATGCAGACGATTTTGGATATTCCAAAGGCGTCAATCTGGGCATCGTCGAAGCGCATCTGGAAGGAGTCGTTACTTCTGCGACCTTGATGGTCAATATGGAGGGGTTCGAGCACGCTGTAGGGCTGGCCAAAGAACATCCAACGCTCGGAGTAGGCATTCATTTGGTACTCACATGTGGATCGCCAGTTAGTCAGGATGTACCATCGCTAACGGATGGAGAGGGACGTTTTCGACGCGGGCAAGATCATTTGATTTCTGCTGCACCGGAGGAGATCGAGTGGGAGCTGCGGGCTCAATTGGAGAGGTTCGTGGCGTCGGGGCTCAAGCTGACGCATATCGACAGCCACCACCATGTGCATGCACATCCAGCCGTTTTGCCGATTGTTCTGAAGCTGGCAGAGGAATATAGAGTGCCAGTTCGCTATCCGTGGATGTCCGGGACACAGGAGCAGCGAGACCAGTCGAGTGTTCCTACGACAGAAGGCTTTTCTCATCATTTTTATGGAGACGACCTAACCGTACAATCCTTCGTCAGGATCGTAGAGGATATGGCAGATTATCCTGTAGTTGAGATCATGACGCACCCTGCTTATTTGGACGAAGCGCTACTGACAGGCAGTTCATACGCAAAGCAACGAACCACAGAATTGAAAATCTTAACAGCAGCAGAGTTAAAGCAATACATTCGTGATCAAAAAATACAGCTCGTGACTTTTAGCGAACTTGGATAGGTGGAGATAGAATGGACCATACAGACGTTATTTTTCAACTAATACTTCACGGAGGAAACGCGCGGAGTCTGGCAATGGAAGCGATCGCTCTGGCTAAAAATAGAGACTTGCCAGGCGCAGAGGATGCGTTGAAGCGTGCAGGAGAAGAGCTCGGTCGTGCACACCAAAATCAAACGGCACTTATCCAAAAGGAGATATCGGGAGAAAAGACTGAGATCAGTATGCTCTTGATTCACGCCCAGGATCATTTAATGAACGCAATAACAGTCAAGGATTTGGCTACGGAGTTTGTAGAGCTGTACAGCCAAATCCATGAAGGCAAGGAGGCAGGAGTATGAGCGGAATCAAAATTGTAACGATCGGTGGAGGGTCTAGCTATACACCTGAGCTGGTAGAAGGCTTTATCAAGCGCTACGATGAATTGCCCGTCCGAGAGCTGTGGCTGGTGGATATTCCGGAGGGCGAGAAAAAGCTGCAAACAGTAGGTGCCTTGGCAAAAAGGATGGTTGAGAAGGCAGGGGTGCCTATCGAGATCCAATTGACGATGGATCGGCGAAAAGCACTTGCGGGCGCTGATTTTGTCACGACACAAATGCGCGTAGGGCTCTTGGATGCGCGGATCAAGGATGAGCGTATTCCTTTGAAATACGGGGTGATCGGTCAGGAAACGAATGGCCCCGGCGGCTTGTTCAAAGGCTTGCGTACCATTCCGGTCATTATGGACATTTGTCGTGACATGGAAGAGCTGTGTCCAGATGCTTGGCTGATTAACTTCACGAATCCGGCTGGTATGGTTACAGAGGCAGTGCTGCGACATACCAACCGTAAAAAGGTCATTGGACTGTGCAATGTTCCCATTGGGATGAAAATGGGTGTTGCTACTGTTTTAGGGGTCGAGCAATCACGGGTTCATATTGATTTTGCCGGATTGAATCATATGATCTTCGGACTGGGTGTGTACCTGGACGGGGAAAACGTCATTTCCCAGGTAATCGATAAAATAACGGGCGACCAATCCGGCATTACGATGCAAAACATTTTGGACCTTGGCTGGGATAAAGATTTCATCAAAGCATTGGGGATTCTCCCGTGCCCGTATCATCGTTACTACTATCAGACGCGCACGATGCTTGAGCATGAACTGGAAGAAGCGGAGCAGAAGGGTACGCGGGCTGAGGTGGTCAAGCAGGTGGAAGCAGAGCTATTTGCGCTCTACGAAGACCCAGACTTGGATATCAAGCCTCCGCAGTTGGAGAAGCGTGGCGGTGCCTATTACAGTGAGGCTGCCTGCAATTTGATTTACTCCATTTACAACGACAAGCGCGATATCCAGACGGTAAATGTCCGCAACAATGGAGCGATTGCCAGCATTCCGGATGATTCGGCAGTCGAAGTGAACTGCGTGATTACAAGAGAAGGACCGATTCCTTTGGCTGTTGGTGATTTGCCTGTTCCCGTACGTGGACTCGTACAGCAAATCAAATCGTTTGAGCGAGTGGCAGCTGAGGCAGCTGTAACGGGTGATTACCATAAGGCGCTATTGGCGATGAATATTAACCCGCTGGTGCCGTCTGATGTGGTCGCCAAAAAAATACTCGATGAGATGCTGGAGGCGCACAAGGAGCATCTGCCCCAGTTTTTCAAGCCCGTCACATAAGGATGGGACTCGTGTGAAATACAAACTCCTCGCCTTGGATGTGGACGGAACGATTTTGATGTCGAACCATACCTTATCCAAAGTAACAGAACGGGCCATTACCCAGTTAGTGAAGCAAGGAGTCCACGTCACACTGGCAACCGGCAGGGCGTACCCATCCGCCAAATCGTTGGCGCAGCAGTTCCAGATCAGCGCACCACTCGTTTCTCATGATGGCGCATACGTCGCAGATCCCAAGACGGATCAGGTGCTGTATGTACAGCGTATTCCGTATGAGATAGCGGCGAGGATTACAGATATACTCGTATCGCATGGCTTGGATGTCATGCTGCTGCATGAGTCTTATGCTGTCACGAATCGCACGTGGAAGTGGACGGACTTGTTTCCGTTGTTAAATGCCTGGACACTGCGCCAGCTCTGGAAAAATCAATACCCGCTCAAAATCCAGGCTTCGCGGTTGATAGCCGGATACGTTCAAAAACATGAAGTGTGTGCTCCGAAAATATTCGTCACGGGCGACGAGAAGCGTCTGTTGGCAGCGAGACAAGAGCTGGAGAAAGCCGAGCTTTCGGGGATTCGCGTGACGGCATCGGGCGCGAATAATTTAGAAATATTGCCTGTGGGTATCTCTAAGGCAAGTGGTCTAGCGGTAGTGAGTGAGAGGCTTGCGATTCAGCCTGACGAGATCGTTGCTGTAGGTGACAATTACAATGATGCAGAGATGCTCCAATTCGCCGGAATGGGTGTGGCGATGGGCAATGCTCCTGACGATCTGAAACAGCTGGCGCGGCATGTCACGGAAACGAACGATCGGCATGGGGTGGCAGAGGTCATTGAGAAGTTTTTCTTGTAAGTGCATTGCAAGCACAAGGACAGGAAGGGAGGCGTGAAATGATCCGTATTAGTCTTGAAGTAGCCGTGAGTGGAGGTCTCCATGCTCGCCCTGCTTCTGTCTTGGTGAACCTGCTCAATCAATACAGCTCGACGGTCAAAATGATCTACAACGACAAGCAGGCCAATGGCAAAAGCATCCTCAGCGTAATGGCTCTGGGAGCAAAGACCGGAGATGAAATTATGTTTGAGGTGGAGGGTGCCGACGAGCAAGAAGTGGCTGAAAAGATTGAGTCCCTATTTGAAAGGAATTTTGCCATCTAACAGGGAGAAAAACACGTAATAAAGCCAGTGCCTGATGATCGGGCACTGGCTTTCCTATTTGATCCTTACGCGTGCTTGCGGAATACGACCATGACTTTGAAGTAATCGCCATCAATATCGATAGACAGCCTGCCGCCTTGCAATTCGACGATACTTTTTGCGATGGCCAAGCCGAGGCCAGAGCCTTCGGTATGACGGGATTGATCAGCGCGCTTGAACCGTTCAAACAGTTCCTGTGCATCAAAGTCGATTTCATAGGCGGAGACATTTTTGAACGTCAAGATTACTTCGTCCTGTGTCTCTGCCAAATGGATCAGGACACGCGTATTCGGCATGGAATACTTCAGGGCGTTGCCGATCAGATTTTCAAATACGCGCCACGTTTTCTTGCCATCCAGAGGAGCGACGATCTTAGGCTGCTCCGTCGTTACGCGGAAGGAAAGCGTCGATTGCTCGATTTTGTCACTGAATTCAGCGATGGATTGGTTGAGCAGGGAGGCTACGTTCACTTGCTCGATATTCAGTTCCACCGCACCGCTGGATATTTTGGCTGCGTCAAACAGGTCGTCGATGAGGACTCGCAGTCGGTCTGATTTTCGATCCAAGACATCGATGTAGTCCTTGCGTTCCTCTGGTGTCAAGTTCTCTTGTTTGAGCAGGGTAACGTAGTTGATAATCGACGTCAGCGGTGTTTTTAAATCATGGGAAACATTCGTGATCAATTCCGATTTCATGCGCTCGCTCTTCATTTGCTCTTCCACCGCGTTCTTGAGTCCCTTTGTGATGTTATTGAGCGAGTGGGCGAGATCAGATAACTTCCCTTTTTTCACCTTCTGAATGGTAACGTTCATATTACCGTTAGCCATTTCGGAGGCACCTTTCATGATGCGATTCATCAGTCCCAAGCGTCTAAGTGCGTATGGGAAAACCACCACCATGTAAAACACGCCATATAAAAAGCTTAAAATTAGTAAGCCGCCATGGCCTTCGATAAGAGCGACGAACCCAAAGCCTGCACTCATTCCAAATAGGACAGTCAGGATAAACAGCGTGGATACTTTAAAGAACATTCCTCGATTGGTGTAGCTTTCTTGAAGAAGGACACGCTGCCTTGCCCAGATACTCTTTTGCCACTGCTGCGTAAATCTCTCAGGTTGGTTGTACATAAGCCATGCCTCCATAAATTGTAGAAGCAGGTAAGCAGTGAACAACGAAACGAACGCAAGGGTAAAGAAATGCTCACCATCAAGTGGCAAGAAGAAGAAACGCAGGTTTGCTATCATAATCAAATACGTAATTCCGAGCACGAACACTAGCACCATTCGAATATCCAGCGGGATCAGTCGGAACAGTGCCATGCTTTTCGCTACAAGAGGTACTTCCACTGCTCTGCTTACTGGTAAGTACCAATAGCAAAGACCAATTATTAGGAGAGAGACAGCGAGCAAGATAGATTCAGCAAGCAGTCTTTCCCGAATAGAATCATAGTAGAGTGCATCGGCGTGGATCTGACTATACCCATTTGGGGCATGCGGGACATAAAAGATACCGCTTAATTCATTCAGTTGATAAGTACGATTGATGTAGAACTCTCCGTTGGTGTTCGGGATCCTTTCTACAAAGCGCGCATGCTTTTGCAATACTGTATCGGAAGGCTCGTAACCGAGATTGCTGTAAAATGTATCGTTCTTTCTATCATTGACATAGTATACAAAGGAACCGCTCCGAAGAAGAAGGCTGTTTTTGCGTTCCTTATAATCGGCATCCCTCTCGGCAATTTTTTGGTTGATGTGGTCTTCATAACGAGATATTTCCTGAGAGATTTCTTTATGCAGACTGCGTGAATGTTCTTCGGTTAGTCTGGCAACTTCCTTGGTGTCACCCTCATTCTTGGCAGCCTCGATCATATCTTCGAGCCGGTTATTCTCCTTAATCGACCGGAGATTCTCTTCATGTTCTTTCTTTAGTTGATTGGCCGTCTCCTCGTCGAGCTTTCCCGGGGTGTAGTCTGCATAATCAACATGAACGACTTTCACCAGCTCAGCAAATGTCTGTAATTCACTTTGAAATTCTGCGCTTTGAAAGTAATTGTTCACTCGGAGATACTCGCGCTTATGGTACAAATCCGCCATGGTCAAAAGTGATAGCGAAAAACTTACGAGCATGAGGATTAGCACGGGCACCGCAAAGCGTCTATTTTTCGATTTTGTATCCAATTCCCCATACCACCTTCAAATATTTTGGTTCCTTCGGGTTGATTTCTATTTTTTCCCGAATGCGTCTCACATGGACAGCCACTGTGTTTTCCGCGTTCATATAAGGCTCTCTCCAAACCCGCTCATAAATTTCCTCGATCGAAAATACCCGACCTTTGTTTTCCATTAACAGTTCCAAGATTTTGTACTCGGTAGCAGTCAGACGCACCTCGTTGCCGTCAATCGCAACATTTTTTGTGCTTTTGTTCAAGGTCAAGCCGCGTACCTGAATCTCATCTTCTGTCATTTGAGCGCTTCCCAGGTTGGTAAAACGTCTTAACTGAGACTTGACTCTGGCGATGAGCTCCAAGGGATTAAAAGGCTTCGTCACATAGTCATCTGCACCGATGTTGAGCCCGAGGATTTTATCGGTATCCTCTGATTTGGCAGAGAGCATGATGATCGGGATATTTTTTTTCTGCCGGATTTGAAAGGTGGCGGTCATCCCGTCCATTTTGGGCATCATGATGTCCATCAGGATGAGGTGGATATCTTCGCGCTCCAGTACGTCCAGCGCTTCCTGTCCGTTGCTTGCCTTGAATACGGTCATGGATTCATTTTTGAGATAGATTTCAATAGCATCGCGGATTTCTTCCTCGTCGTCGACTACGAGAACTTGATATTTGGTCATGATTCGTCCCACCTTATGAATGCATTCATGGTACTATCTTAACGCCCAGCTCTAACAAAACAGTAATGAAATGTCTTACAAATTTCTTAATAAACCACGTTCAGGAAATGCTAGTTGATAGGATCGAGCCGATAAATAAGGTAAGATGTGAGGAAGAATACGAGAAAATTGGTGATTGCTTTGCTGGAATGGACAGGGGAGAGAATTATCCCCAAGTTATTAAAACCTACGAATGGTATGCTGCTGGAGCATATAGCCCGATATTATTTTGCCGCGCCTTATGTAAAGGGCAGGGTGCTGGATATCGCTTGCGGTACAGGCTACGGATGTCATATGATCGCAAAGGATCGAAAACGAGAGCTGACAGAATTGATCGGAGTAGACAACGATGAGGTGACGATATTTTACGCTAATCGGGAATACCATCATCAGAAGATCACGTATCAGCAGGGTGATGCTCTCGATCCGACGCTTCCTGAGCGATTGGGGCAGTTTGATACAATTTTGAGCTTTGAAACGATTGAACATGTCGCAGATGATTTGCTGTTTATGGATAACTTGTATCAGATGCTGAAACCAGGTGGTACGCTTGTGCTGTCCAGTCCCTTTGGCAGAGGGCGGGGCATGCAGACGAGCGAGCCCTTCCATGTTCATCAGTTGACGCCGGAAGAGTTCGCGGAGCTGTTTGTACGCTATTCTGACGTGGATATGTACTATCAGAGAGGCGTTACGTTTGAAAAAACACCCCGCGATGGCGTACGGTACTTTATCGGCATGGCAGTATGTACGAAGTAATAGTGATTGATTTATGAATGGAGATGGCGAAACTGGCTGATTTTTGGAGATTGGGAATTCGCAAGGAATTGATACATGCCCTGCAAGAGAACGGGATTACCGAACCGACACCGATTCAGGAGAAAGCAATCCCTGTCGTACTCGAAGGAAAAGATGTAATCTCGCAAGCGCAGACGGGAACAGGTAAGACGCTTGCTTTTGTCCTGCCGATCCTGGAAAAAGCTGATCCGCAAGCGACGCATGTTCAGGCGTTGATTCTTACCCCTACGCGGGAGCTTGCTCTGCAAATTACGGCAGAGGTGAAGAAGCTGACGGAGAGGTTGGAAGACATCCGTGTACTCGCCGTCTATGGTGGACAAGATGTGAATCAGCAGTTGAGAAAGCTGGCAGGAAACATTCATGTGGTAATTGCTACGCCAGGGCGCTTGCTGGACCATTTGCGCAGAGGGACGATCGATCTGTCGCAGGTATCGATGTTTGTCCTGGATGAGGCGGATCAAATGTTGCACATGGGGTTTTTGCCTGAGGTAGAAGATATTATGGCGAACACGCCGTTCGACAAGCAGACGATGCTGTTTTCGGCCACAATGTCGGAACAGGTGCAATCTCTTGCGAAGCGTTTTATGAAAAAGCCGGAAAATATCCAGGTGCAGGGCAAGCGTATTACGTTGGAGGATATTCGTCAAATTGTAGTAGAGACGACAGACCGTGCGAAGCAAGATACTCTGTGCAGTCTGTTGGATGAACAACGGCCGTTTCTCGCAGTGATCTTTTGCCGAACGAAGCGTAGAGCGAGTAAGTTGAATGCTGCGCTGCAAGGTCTCGATTATATGTCTGATGAGTTGCACGGTGATTTGTCACAGGCAAAGCGTGAGGATGTCATGAAGCGATTCCGAGAGGCCAGGATTCAGTACTTGGTCGCAACGGATGTGGCAGCGCGTGGGCTGGATGTCGAGGGAGTCACGCATGTGTTTAATTACGACATTCCGGAAGATGTGGACAGTTATATACACCGGATCGGCAGAACAGGGCGAGCCAAGGAAAAAGGAACGGCTTTCACGTTGGTGGCGGGGAAGGATTGGGGGCAACTCAGGGAGATTGAAGAAGGGATCAACCTGTCTCTGGAGCGGCGTGAAATGGATCGCGGGGAATCGTCTGAGCAGAAGAAACAGACGCGACAGCAAGGGTCTGAGAGGGAGCGGTTCGGGAAGGACGAGCGTCGAGGGGATAAGCAAGGTAGAGGCAAAGGAAAGTCAGCTGGGCAAAGACAGCAAGGCTCTGGGGAACGCCGAAGAGATGACGAAGGGCGTCAACAAAAGAGCGGCGGTTTTGATCGCAAGCCGAAGGTTCGAGGCAGCGCAGCGGGCGGATTCGGGCGTAAGCCGAAGGAACGTGACCAGACAGCAGGCGGTTTCGAGCGCAAGCCGAAGGAACGTGACCAGGCAGCAGGCGGTTTCGAGCGCAAGCCGAAGGAACGTGACCAGGCAGCAGGAGGTTTCGATCGTAAGCCGAAGGAAGGAAACCGAGCAACAGGCGGTTTCGAGCGCAAACCGAAGGAGCGCGACCGGGCAGAAGCTGGTTTTGATCGTAGGCAGAAGGACGGTAGCCGAGCAACAGGGGGTACTGGACGTAAGCCGAAGGAAGGGAACCGTGCAGCAAGTGGTTTTGATCGCAAGTCGAGCAGCTCTGGCAAGAAGCCGGTAACTGCGCAACGCAGCTCGGCTCGTCCGAATGCAAAACCAGGCAATCGAACAAGCTCTGCTCCTGCAAATCGTACTTCTCGCAAAAAATCCAGATAGGAATCCAAGCAAAAAAAGACCGTTCCAGCCAACGAAAGGCGGGAGCGGTCTTCCTTTTCTACGATTCGGGAAATACCCGTGAACGTGTGAGGAAGCGTACCCCCTCAGGTCCTTCCAGCGAAAACATTCCGCCACGCCCATTTACGACGTCAATGATGAGCTGCGTATGCTTCCAATACTCATACTGCGCTTTGCCCATGTAGAACGGGCAGCCACCGATCTCGCCCAACAGGACGTCCTGGTCACCCACGAGAAATTCTCCAAGCGGGTAACACATGGGGGAGCTGCCATCGCAGCAGCCCCCTGACTGGTGAAACATCAGGTCACCGTGTTTGGCACGAAGCCGTTCAATTAATGTCAGTGCAGCATCTGTCGCGAGCACTTTTTCTGGCTGGCTCATTGATCAAAAGAAGCCCAGAGCTTGATCGCTGTAGCTGACCAGCAGGTTTTTCGTTTGTTGGTAGTGAGACAACATCATTTTGTGTGTCTCGCGGCCAATACCGGACATTTTGTAGCCGCCAAACGCTGCGTGAGCCGGGTAAGCATGGTAGCAATTGGTCCATACGCGACCAGCCTGGATTTCGCGGCCCATGCGGTAGGCTGTGTTCGTGTCGCGTGTCCATACACCAGCACCCAAGCCATACAGCGTATCATTTGCCATGGCGAGCGCTTCTTCTGTATCCTTGAAGGTCGTTACGGAGACGACCGGACCGAAGATTTCTTCCTGGAAGATGCGCATCTTGTTGTGGCCTTTAAAGACAGTTGGCTGGATGTAGTAGCCGCCCTCGAGATCACCTGCAAGCTGTGCACGAGCGCCGCCAATCAGGCATTCGGCTCCTTCTTGTTTGCCGATATCCAGGTAGGAGAGAATTTTTTCTACCTGCTCCAAGGAAGCCTGTGCGCCGATCATCGTATCCGTATCGAGCGGATTTCCTTGCTTGATATTAGCTACGCGCTGCAGGGCACGCTCCATGAATTGGTCGTAAATGCTTTCGTGAATGAGCGCACGGGATGGGCATGTGCAAACCTCGCCTTGGTTGAGCGCAAACAGTACGAATCCTTCAATCGCTTTGTTAAAGAAGGCATCATCTTTTGCAGCCACATCCGAGAAGAAGATGTTTGGCGATTTGCCGCCCAGCTCCAGCGTCACCGGAATGATATTTTGGGAAGCGTACTGCATGATCAAGCGCCCTGTCGTCGTTTCACCCGTAAAGGCGATTTTCGCGATGCGGTTGCTTGAAGCGAGAGGTTTACCCGCTTCCAGACCGAAGCCGTTCACGACGTTGACGACACCAGGAGGGAGCAGGTCGCCGATCAGCTCCATCAGCACCAGGATGGATGCAGGTGTTTGCTCCGCTGGCTTGAGGACGACGCAGTTGCCCGCAGCCAAGGCCGGAGCCAGCTTCCATGTAGCCATGAGGAGCGGGAAGTTCCACGGAATAATTTGACCAACGACACCGAGTGGCTCATGGAAATGATAAGCGACCGTATCGTTATCGATTTCAGCAAGTGTACTTTCTTGAGCGCGGATCGCTCCGGCGAAGTAACGGAAATGATCAATCGCCAGCGGGATGTCGGCCGCGAGTGTTTCACGAACAGGCTTGCCGTTTTCCCACGTCTCTGCGTTTGCCAGCATCTCCAGATTGGCTTCCATCCGATCCGCGATTTTTAACAAAATATTCGCGCGTTGTGCAACAGAGGTACGACCCCACGCGTCTTTTGCCTCATGGGCAGCGTCCAGTGCCAGCTCAATATCATCGGCTGTCGAACGGGCTACCTCGCAAAAGACCTTGCCATTTACAGGTGATACGTTTTCGAAATACTCACCTTTCACTGGCGGAACCCAATTACCCCCGATGTAGTTTTCATAACGATTTTTGAACGTCACCTTGGAACCGGTTTGGCCGGGTTGAGCATAGATCATTGCGAGCGCCTCCTCATTTATCACATATTTCTTTACAGCCCTCTCTAAAAGCAAGTCTCGTACCAACGTGAAAAAGCTCGAAATGACAGCGTTTTCTTGCGTGGAAGAGGGTAGAAATTGTTCCATAATGGATCATGTCGTGTTCCGTATTGGGACAAAAGAGTGGATATCTGTCGGAAAATGACCGATGACGGCTAGCAGCCAGTCGGACAAATGTGCTCGTGGTTCGACTGGTTTTTTCTATAGCAAAGACTCTCATGTTATACTGAGAGGGAATGATTTTTGGGGGAGGGAATCGTGTTGTCGACGATTGTTCAGCAATCTTGGAAGCGCTGTCAGGAATCGAGCCTCAAGGTTACGGAGAAGGCCAATGATCAAATCATTTCTGCCCGACGAATCAAAGAAATCATTCAGGATAATCACCCTCTGATTCGTGAAAGTCTCCCGCTTTTTAACAAGCTTGCTCCCTTTTTGTTATCGACAGAGCACATCGCACTCTTGTCTGACCGGGAAGGAAATATTATTCAAACGATTGGGGACCCGGTCTTCGCCAACCAGGCACAAAAAGTACAGCTGCAAATCGGAGCGAATTGGACAGAAGACTACAAAGGAACCAATGCGATTGGGACAGCACTGATCGCACAACAGCCGATTCAGGTACAGGGAGAGCAACACTATTTCTTGGAAAATCGCTTTCTTACATGCTCAGCGGCACCTGTTTTTTCACCTGTGGGTGAGCTGTTGGGCATCATTGACATTAGTACGCGTAAAGAATATTCCCATCCGTTTGCCCTAACAATTGCTTGCATGATCGCAGAGGCTCTGCAAAACCGCTTTTTGTTATCAGATGCGGAGCGCGTGATAGCCTTACCCGCTTCATCAAGCCGAGGAGACGGTCGAGGAAAGCTGGCACTCGTCGGCTTGGATCGGGACGAGCGTATCGTGGGTCTAAATGAGGCCGCGCAGCAGCAGCTCGGAGCGGAAGCTTTGGGAACAAGAGTAAGTGCGGAGCAAGAACATGTTGGTCGTAATGTGAAAGATCATCGCCCGCGTTTTTGGTCTGCGGCCCCCAAAGCGCAGCTGAAACCATTTCCGCGTCTAGCTGGTTCATGCCCGCTCTTTTTGCAGGCAAAGATGCTCGGACAAAAGGCAGCGCAGGTAGACTTTCCTGTGATCATTTTGGGGGAAAGCGGTACGGGAAAAGAGCTGTTCGCTCAAATGGTCCATGAGACAGGTCCGCGTGCGCATGAGCCTTTCATCGCAGTGAACTGCAGTTCAATTCCTGAAAATTTGATCGAGAGCGAATTGTTTGGATATGAAAGCGGATCTTTCACAGGGGCACATCGGGAAGGAAGAATCGGAAAGTTTGAAGCGGCGAAAAAAGGCACGATCTTTTTGGATGAGATCGGGGATATGTCTTTGCGTGCGCAAGCGGCACTTCTGCGCGTTTTGCAGGAAAAGGTCGTCACCCCAGTGGGGAGCAATCAATCCCGCCCCATTTATGCGCGGATCATTGCCGCTACGCATCGAAACCTGTCAGAGGAGATCAAGGCGGGACGTTTTCGGGCTGACCTGTACTACAGGCTCAAAGGGGTCTCCATTCATTTGCCGTCGTTGAAAAAGCGTAGTGATATCATCCAGGTGGCGGAGCATCTATTGCAGCAGATCAACACAGAACAACCGTACATACTGACCACCGAGGCGAAGGATAAGCTGTGTGCGTATTCGTGGCCGGGCAATATCCGGGAACTGCAAGGCGTGCTAATTCAAGCGGTGTTTTTGGCAGAGGGGGACATCATTGATTGCGAGCACATCCAGCTGGAGGGATTGATGGAAGCCGATACGCCTGAGTATTCGGACCATGCTATTCCTTCGTTGCGTGAAACAGAGAGAAAAGCGATCAAAAAGGCCCTCGAGAAAAGTGGCGGTAATGTCAGCAAAGCGGCCAAAATGCTGCAAATCGGTCGAAATACCTTGTACCGCAAAATAGAAGAATACCAGATAGGGGCACCGATTAATCAGGAATAGTCATAATGGGGTACATCCGAGATACGAGTAATTCTGGGTCACACACTTACAAAAAATGGTGATTGCATCTATTTGGAGCAATTTCAAAAAGCATGCTTTTTGAGGGCGACCGCCAACATTTTAACGGAAATATACGCTAAAGACGTTAAGCCGTATAAAAAGCCGATTTCTCTTACTCTAAGCGAATGACCGCTAAACATCATTATCGGTCATCAGCATGCCAGAAAACGGCCAGTTACGTCCGCTAAGGTCATCAGGAACGACGAAAATACATGTCCGCTAATGCTAAGCGTATAAATGGGGCAAACTGTTGGCGCTACCCCTTTGAACACAAAAAAACCCGACCGGAGTCGGGAGCAAATTGGCTTACCATGGGTCAGGATAGTGTTTTGCAATCGGAGGTTCTTTACTTAACGTATCTACCCCAACTGGTACGACAAATAACGCGGATAAAATACATAAAGACATCATCAACTTTTTCACGAGTATCACCCCCTTGCGGGTTTAGGTATTATGTACAGTATACAACATTTCCATTTTTTGGAGTATGCCGAAAGGTAAATTTTCCTTGTTAGCTGTATAGTACTCAAATATATACCCAATGCTTTTAATCGCTTCTTCCAATTTCATCATTTTCTTATAATACATAGCACTTTCTAATAAACTGGCACACCCCATATCTAAATCGCCTTTTTCAATGTAAAAATTCCCTTTTGCGCGAAAATATAAACCTAGATGAGTACATTGGTTCGGTGTACCAACGTTAGTCGGCAAAAATGACGATTCTGACCGAAAAATATCTACGACCCCCAACTCATCACCTAATCTTATATAAATATCCAGCAGATCATTTACCACTGGTAACTTTTCGTTTTGCGGGCGCATGTGCAAGCAATCTAATAATAATGGTACTGCCTTTTCAATATCATCCGTAGTCTTTGCGTATAATATAGCTCGAAGATATTGAGATTCTTTCTGTACATTTAAACAATCTAATTGTTCATACGCATCCAAATATACTTTAGCAAGAATATAGTCCCTTAACTCAATGTAAGCGATGATAATAGCTAGGTACGCTTTTGCTGTCAGCTCATCTCGCTTATGATCTTCATTAATACCTTTCTTACATAGATGAATGCACTCTTCATGACATCCTCGAAATAACGCATGCGAACCCAACTTATAGTAAGTCATAACCCTTTCATCCACGTGTAGATACGAAATATAGTGCAATAACTCCATACCTTCTATATACGACTCGTCCAATTTTTTAAAGCTATCACGTTGAATAAGATATTTCTGATATAACGACCTGGCTAAAAATACAGGAATACCATGTTCGCGCGAATACTGAGAAATCACACCATATATTAAAAATCGAAATTCTATATTTTCCGTGTTTCCCGCCAATTGATAAAGATAATCTAACGAAAGAAACGTGTTGCTCTTAGGGCATTCTAATAGCTTAGATGCGATTTTTTGCGTAAGAACGGCATTCCCCTGATTGATCGCCGTTTCCAGCAATAATTCAAACGTTTTAGTCCTTTTAATCTTATCTAAATATGGCATAACCGCCTCGTACAAAGATATATCTAGCGTTTCAGCTAATCGAATTACATTCCGCATATTTGGCAAAGTGAGAGAGTCTGTTTCGATCTTACTGATCGTGCCAGAGGATATGTCTGTTTTTATAGATAACTCCGCTAAAGTCAGCCCCGCCTCTTCTCGATACCTTTTCAAAACGCAGCCAAACGACGATCTCATTTCCGCCACAACCACAGCTATTAACCCCCAATGCAATTTCCTTTTTATGGATACTACTATAACACGTAATTCTATCGAGAAAATAATTTTTCCAGTTTTTCTATATTTTCTACAAAAAGGAAGTAAGGTAATTTTTAGAAATTATGTTACAATTTGGATAATCTACTAAGGAAGAGCTTTCACAACGGGCAATGCCCATTATAGTCAGAAGCGTAAAGATGTAGAAACATGAAAAGAGGGATAGAGAAGCTATGAAGAAATTTAAAAGAGTATTAGTGCCTTTTGTCGTGTTCTCATTATTAGTTGCTCCAGTGTCAGTCTTGACGCCAGCATCTGCTAAAAGTACAGAGAAAATCGCTGAAAGTATTGCCGAGGAGAAAAAGAAATACGAAAAATCTTATGAGAAAGTTGACTTTAGATTTTCAGAAAAAATTTTAGAAGAGTTGACTCAATATGAAAAGGATCACCCAAAAGCGACAGAAGATGAAATTAATGAACATTTTTTGGAACTGTGCGAAATATACAACAAGGATAACAAAAATATAAAGAACCTGGCTTCAAGCTCTGATGGTGATTGGGATGATTTCTATGATTATGCTGATGGAGTAGTTACACTGAATCCAAAAGAGCAGGCATTGTATGATCAATCGCCGTCAAAAGGATTTAAAGCTCTTATGGCAGGGAAAGGGGCATGGAATTATACAGAATTAGCTTTCGGTAGAAATGGTACTGATGAAGAATCAGATGCTTTTCGACATGCATTATGGAATATGTGGATAGTATGGGCAGTGAATGATAGTTGGGCAGAAAAGTGGACGAGTGCACACGAAGATGGTGCTTCCTATCAAAACAAAAAATCTTTAACATATAAAATGGATATGCACAATAATGAAGAAGGACGATACAAAGCAGCACAAGAGGGGATAGACAGTGATAGCAGTCGTTCAGACGTTAAAATTGCGATTGATGAGTTATACAAAAGCGGAAAGCTTAAAAAAATAAATAAACCAAACAAAAAAGAGAGTACCTGGACACTAGAGAGATTTACAGGTAAAGAAGAGGATTATGCAGATCAAGATCTTCCCCCTATTACGTAAGAAAAAAGAGAATCAGGAATAATCATTCCTGATTCTCCTTTTTGAAAGAAGGTGATATTTATGAAGAATAAATTAATCGTGTCTTTGGCTGCAACAGCAATAGTTGTGGTGCTAGTATTTGGATTTTTATATGTGGGGACTGGAAATGATTACTATAGATTTTCTGATGGAGCATCCTCAGAACAGATAGAAGCTTTAAAGAGTAATAAAATAGATTATATGATCAAAGAAGACGGATCTTTATGGATAAGAAGAAGTGATGAATTGAAAGTAGCACAATGTTGTACATAGTTATGTTGAGTAATGAGAGATACAACAGCAACCGGATTTATGAATGGTTGCTGTTTCTTTTCCATCAAAGGAAAGCCGTAGCACATCTAGGGGTACGGCCGAGATACGAGTAATTTTGGGTCGCAATCTTACAGAAATTGTAATTTTTTGAATGAAGTTTGTGGCATGGCAGGAGAATTCAATAAAATCATCATTTGGAAATAAAAGTAAGGCTATGTAGCTTGGCGTGAACAAATGTTGCAATGTGTGTTGCAACATTTTGTTGCGTTGTTTTGCAATGTCACCGGACGGGCGATGCATAGAGAGGAACGGATGGAAGACTTTTATCCGGTCAGGGCCATGATACGGAGCTTGGCATTAATCATGCAAGTGAATAGTGTTGCATAAAGTCAAAAAATTTAGATTTTTAGGAGGGAGACTGTTGCTCCACTATTCCATTGCAGTAATTCCAGGAGACGGAATCGGTCCCGAGGTCATGGAAGAAGGCCTGAAGGTGTTGGGAGCCATAGAAGAGAGTCACGGCGGCATTCGGTTTGCTCGTGATGTCATGGATTGGAATTGTAGCTACTATCTCCAACACGGCAAAATGATGCCGGAGAATGGACTCGATATTTTAAAAAACTATGATTTGATTCTGCTTGGTGCAATTGGTGCGCCCGAGGTTCCTGATCATGTTTCTGTGTGGGAGCTGATCTTGCCGATTCGCCGGGCATTCCAGCAGTATGTGAACCTTCGCCCGGTCAAGCTGCTCAAAGGTCTGGAAAGCCCTCTTCGCTATAAGGGGCATGCCGATCTCGATTTCGTCGTGGTGCGGGAGAATACAGAGGGTGAGTACTCCAATATGGGCGGGCGCATGCATCAGGGTACACCGTACGAAATGGCGGTGCAAAACAATGTATTTACCCGGTACGGCACAGAGCGCATCCTCAAGTACGCATACGCACTGGCGGAAAAACGTTCGAAAAAGAGCGTGACCGCGGCTACGAAGTCCAACGGCATCAACCACTCCATGCCGTTCTGGGATGAGATCGTCAAGGAAGTCAGTCAGGAATACCCAGGTATCCAGACCAATCTGTATCATATCGACGCGCTTGCTGCTTATTTCATCACGCGGCCGGAAACGTTTGACGTCGTTGTCGCGAGCAATTTGTTTGGGGACATTTTGACCGATCTCGGGGCGGCGATCGTCGGTGGTTTGGGCTTGGCCCCTTCTGCAAACATCAATCCGGAGCGCAAGTACCCATCCATGTTTGAGCCCATTCACGGCTCTGCGCCAGATATCGCGGGCAAAGGAATCGCCAATCCGATCGCACAAGTATGGAGCCTCGCTATGATGATGGATCATCTCGATCTGCCAGAGCTCAGTGCTGTCATCATGAACGCTATCGAAAACGTGTTGCAAGATGGCAAGGTGCTCACTCCTGATCTTGGGGGGACGGCGACAACAAAAGAATTGGGAGACGAAATCGTTCGCCACATCTATCAAACAACGCGATAAATATAAGGGAGGAAGAGGACATGGAAGCGAGATCGTATGATTTGTACATCGGTGGGGAATGGGTGAAAGCCGAGAGCTACATTCCCGTCCTTCACAAGTACACGGGCGAGTGCATCGCGCGTATTGCCAAGGCCTGTCAGCACCATGTAACAGAAGCGGTGGATGCTGCGTGGGAGACGTTTAAGGCAGACAAATTGACTCCTTTTCAACGATATAAAATCTTGCTGAAAGCCTCTGAGCTAATGGAGGAACGCCGGGACGAAATGGAGCGATCCTTGATTCGCGAAGTGGGCAAAACGCGCAAGGACGCGATGAATGAGCTGGATCGGACGATCAATACGCTGCGCTTGTCGGCAGAGGAAGCCAAGAAAATTCACGGGGAAATGATTCCGCTGCAAGCAACAGAAGGCTCGGAAAACCGTCTGGGCTTTACCATTCGGGTGCCAAAGGGAGTGATTGGTGCCATTACGCCGTTTAACTATCCCTTGCTGCTCAGCACACACAAGATCGCGCCAGCGCTAGCCGCAGGAAATACGCTGGTGGTTAAGCCAGCTACAGTCACGCCTATTGCAACCTTTCTGTTGGTGGAGATCCTGGAGGAAGCGGGCTTGCCAAAAGGCTATGTAAATATCGTGACAGGAGCAGGGAGTCAGGTAGGGGAATGGCTGCTGGATGAAGAGCGCATCGCCATGTACACCTTTACCGGGTCAGGAGAAGTCGGTCGCCGCATCAAGGAGCGGAGTGGCATGCGTCCCGTTGCGCTGGAGCTGGGCAACAACTCCCCCAATATCGTGCACCTCGATGCAGATTTGGAGCTGGCAGCCCGTCAAACAGCCGCCCGCAGCTTTCATAATGCGGGTCAGGCGTGCATTGCTGTCCAGCGCATTTACGTGCATGAATCGGTTGTGCAGGCGTTCAGTGACTTGTATATCTCGCATGTCCATCAGTTGAAGGTAGGGAACCCGGAAGACCCGGAGACGGATGTCGGACCGATGATCAGTGAAAAAGAGGCGAGCCGTACTGAGGAATGGGTACAGGAAGCGATTAGCCAAGGAGCCAGATCGCTATTGCCTGTCAAACGGGAGGGAGCTCTCTTCTATCCGGCTGTGTTGGTGGATACAAGGCCAGAGATGAAGGTGGTTTGCCGGGAAGTGTTCGCGCCCGTTGTTACGATCATTCCGTACAGTGACCTTGAAGATGCTTTTACACAAGCCAACGATTCGGAGTACGGGTTGCAGGCAGGGATTTTTACCCGTGATTTGAACGTCGCGATGAAAGCGGCACGGGTGCTGGAGTACGGTGGCGTGGTGATCAACGATGTATCGACCTATCGCAATGACGTCATGCCATACGGCGGAGTCAAAAACAGCGGACTGGGCAAGGAAGGCCCGCGTTACGCTGTCGAAGAAATGACGGAAGAGCGAATGGTGGTGATCAACCTATGAGTGGGCAAATTTTGCAAGGAAAAACGGCGATTGTAACAGGGGCCGCGTCAGGAATGGGCAAGGCCATTGCGAAGCTTTTTGCGGACGAGGGAGCCAATGTCATCCTGGCTGATTTGAACAAAGAGGCGGCAGTAGCGGTCGCGGAAGAACTACCACAAGGGAAAGGTCATGCGGTTCAAACGGATGTGGCAGACGATACGAGCGTCGCTGCACTCGTGAAGGAAACGCTCGAAGCGTACGGCTCGATCGATGTCCTGGTCAACTGCGCGGGTGTTCCCCAGGCGTTTACCCCCATTGAGGAGCTGACATTGGAGCAGTGGGATCGCATCATGTCTGTGAACACGAAGTCGATCTTTTTGACGACAAGGCATGCGGTTCCTCACATGAAGGAGAAGGGGAAAGGCAGCATCATCAATATCGCTTCGATTGCCGGGATCAGAGCCCGTCCGGGGCTGAATGCGTACTGCGCGTCCAAGGGGGCCGCAATCATGTTGAGCAAGGCACTGGCGATTGAGCTCGCTCCTTTTCAAATCCGGGTCAATGTCATCAATCCAGGTCCGGCAGAGACGCCGATGCTGGGTAAGTTTATCAATGGAGATGAAGCGGAAGTAGAGGCTGGGAAAAAAGATATTTTCATCAACAGTGTTCCATTGGGCATGTTGATTCAGCCGGAGGATATCGCGCAGGCGGCTCTCTATTTGGCTTCTGATCTATCCAAAATTGTCACGGGTGAGGTCATGAATGTAGACGGTGGAAGAGGGATCTAGTAAAATGAACTAAATTTTCATATTATTTAAAAAACAAAAGAATCAACAGGGGGTACTACCGCATGTTTCGGAAGAAGGGGAGCTTCGTGCTAGCGAGCATCATATCTGTGTCTTTATTTCTGGCGGCGTGCGGAGGAGGAGGCGGTCAACAGACTGCCCCGCCTGCGGGACAAGCCGGGGGGACAGAAGCACCGAAAAGTGACGGCCAAAGCTATGTATTCAAGGCAGGGCATTCATTGACGGAGGATCATCCATATCATTTGGCATTGAAAAAAATGGCCGAGGATGTCGACAAGCGCTCGAACGGAAAAGTGAAAATCGAGGTGTATCCGCTGAGCCAGCTAGGAGCAGAGCGTGAATTGACAGAGGCACTGACCTTTGGAACGGCGGATATGTCGATTACCTCGACGGCGCCCGTGATGAACTTCCATCCGAAGCTGGGCGTGCTGGATCTCCCGTTCTTGTTTGATAGCCGTGAGCAGGCATACAAGGTACTCGACGGACAAGTCGGGCAGGATCTGCTCAAGGATTTGGAAAACGCCAATCTGGTCGGGCTGGCATGGGCTGAAAACGGCTTCCGCCATATTACGAACGGTTCGAAGGTGATCAAGAAGCCGGAGGATGTGGCAGGGTTGAAGATACGCACGCAGGAAAACCCGATCCATCTGGCTGCATTCGAAGCATTGGGCGCGAAGCCGACCCCAATGGCTTGGACAGAAGCGCTGACGGCGCTGCAACAAGGAGTCGTCGATGCCCAGGAAAATCCGGCGATTGTCGCACAGACCTACAAGCTATATGAATCCAAGCAGACGCAAATGGCCTTGACCGGGCATGTCTACTCAGCGGCGATGATCTTGTTCAGCAAGCCTGTATGGGGTAAGCTCCCGGCAGATGTCCAGCAACTTCTTGCCGAGGAAGCCAAAAAAGCGGGTCAGTACGAGCGTGAGTTGATGATCAAGATGGAAGAAGAGGCGATCTCGAATATTAAAGCAAAAGGTGTAGTCATTACCGAGGACGTTGATAAGCAAGCTTTCCGCGATGCGATGAGGCCTGTCTATGACAAATTTTCCGGGCAGTTTGGCAAAGAGCTGGTGGATCAAATTGTAAATACAAAATAAACGGCAGAAGGGAGACGGGCCACTCTGGCTTTTCTCCCCTTTTTCCTGCGAAAGGAGATTGTGTGTGGGCAACCTGGTTTCCAAAATAAACAGCACCCTTCGTTTTTTCATCATTGCCCTTCTGGCTATTATGGTGATCGCTGTCTTCCTGCAGGTGCTTTTCCGTTTTTTGCTCGACCAGCCCTTGGCCTGGACGGAGGAATTGGCCCGGTATTTGCTGATCTGGATCACGTTTCTGGGATCAGCATACGCGATGTCGATCAAGGCACACATCGGTACGGAGTACATTCAAAAGTACTTGTCGCTTCGCATGAACAAGGTGGTACTGGTTATTGCCGCTTTGTGTAGTCTGGTCTTCTTTCTCGTTATGGTTAAGCAAGGCTACTTGTTATCTGCGAGAAGCATGACACAAACCTCACCTACTCTGCTCGTTCCCATGGGCTATGTATACATGGTGATTCCGATCAGCGGTGCCTTGCTCATCATGAACGTGATCCATGTGACGTGGAAAGACATTACCGGGAAGGAGTGACCAGATTGTGGGTACGATTTTGTTTTTAACACTGTTGGTGCTCCTGATCCTGAACGTACCGATTGGGGTGGCACTGGGGTTATCCGTCGTTGTCGTGTTTATGCTGGAGGGAAACATCCCTCTTCTGGTTGTCATTCAAAAAATGTTTAACGGGACAGATTCCTTCCCGCTGATGGCGATCCCGTTCTTCCTCTTGGCAGGAAAGCTGATGGAAACAGGCGGAATCTCCGCTAGGCTGATTCGCTTTGCGAATACGATTGTCGGGAATCTGCCTGGAGGATTGGCTATCGTGGCGGTCATGGGTTGTACTTTTTTTGCAGCGATATCGGGTTCTTCTGCCGCGACAACGGCAGCCGTAGGGGGAATTTTGATCCCGCACATGGTCAAAAAAGGGTACAATGTCCGGTTTTCTGCTGCCTTGCATGCAACAGGCGGAACAATCGGTGTCATGATTCCTCCGAGCGTGCCAATGGTTTTGTACGGGGTAGCAGCGAGTGCTTCGATTAGCGACTTGTTTATTGCCGGGATCGGGCCGGGCATTCTCGTAGCCATTTCGTTGATTCTGTACTCGTATTGGATCAGTAAGAAAAACGGCTGGGGTGGCGGAGAGAAGCATACGCCCAAAGAGATATGGGAGGCATTCAAAGACGCTATTTTGGCGATACTCATGCCGATCATTATTCTTGGGGGTATATACGGCGCCATCTTTACTCCGACAGAAGCAGCAGTGGTAGCCGTGATTTACGGTCTGGTTGTCGGGCTTTTCGTATACCGGGAGATCAAGTGGAAGGACTTGGGGGAAATATTCGCGGGCTCTGCCAGTATGACAGCGGTCATTATGCTGATTATCGCGACCGCCAATGCATTTGGCTATCTGATGACGAGGGAAAACATCCCGCAGGAAATTGCGCAATTTATGCTGGGGATTACGGACAGCACGATCATTACGTTGCTCATTATTAACATCCTGCTGCTCATTTTGGGGACGTTCATGGAAACGGCGGTTACGATCATTCTCCTGACACCGATTCTGCTGCCGATCACGAATTCTTTGGGTATTGATCCGGTGCTATTCGGGGTGATTATGGTCGTCAACTCCGCTATCGGTATGCTAACTCCACCGGTTGGGATCAATTTGCTGGTAGCAGGAAATATTGCGAAGCTCCAGAATACGGAGATTGAGCGAGCGGTGATCCCGTTTTTGGTCATCATGATCGTCGATTTGCTGCTCATCACCTACATTCCTGAAATCAGCTTATTCCTTGTCAACTTGAGCAAGTAACGGAGGGGGAACCAACGTGGATTACAAGCAAGCGTTAGTGGGACTGCTGGGGGAAGAACGAGTATCGACCAACCCCACAATACTGGAGCACCACAGCCATGATGAATCGTATCATACCCCGCATCTTCCGGATGTGGTCGTGTTTCCGCAGACGGCAGAGGAAGTCAGTCAAATCATGAAGCTGGCCAACGAAAATCGCATTGCGGTAACGCCGTTTGGCATGGGGACCAGTCTGGAAGGCCACGCGATTCCTTATGCGGGCGGTATTAGCATGGATTTTTCCATGATGAACCAGGTGCTGGAGGTGCGACCGAAGGATTTCCTCGTGAGAGTCCAGCCAGGCGTGACGCGCACCCAGCTCAATAAAGAATTGAAAAAGCACGGATTGTTTTTCTCCGTCGATCCTGGCGCGGACGCGACTTTGGGTGGGATGGCTGCTACAAACGCCAGTGGAACAACCTCTGTTCGCTATGGCGTGATGCGTGATCAGGTGCGCGATCTGGAAGTCGTAACGGCGGATGGGCGTATCATCCGTACAGGGAGCATGACAGCCAAATCCTCCTCAGGCTACCACCTTACTGGACTGTTTGTCGGGTCAGAGGGAACGCTTGGTGTGTTCACAGAGCTGACCTTGCGTGTTTACGGCATCCCTGAGGCGACAACGGCGGCGCGTGCCAGCTTCCCTTCCGTGCAGGATGCCGTCGATACCGTCGTGGATATTCTTGGAGCGGGGATTCAAGTAGCGCGAATCGAGCTGGTTGATGAACGTTCCATCCAACAAGTGAATCTGTACAAGGAAACGAGCTACCCGGAAGCACCGACGCTGTTTATCGAGTTCCACGGCAGTGAACAAGGGCTCGCGTATGATATCGACTTTGCGCAGAGCATTGCCGATGGACATGGCTCCACGCAGTTTCTTTTTGAAACCGATTCAAAGGCGCGGACGCAGCTCTGGGATGCTCGTCATAATCTGGCGTATGCCTTCCTGCACAAATCCCCAGGGAAAAAGCTGATGGTAACAGATGTTTGCTTGCCGATCTCCGAGCTGGCAGGAGCTGTTGTGGACGCGCGGCAAGCCATTGATCGCGCTGGGCTGGATGGAGCGATTGCAGGGCATGTCGGGGATGGGAACTATCACGCTATCCTGATGATCGACCTGAATGACCCCGAAGAAGTGGTGCGTGCCGAGGAAGTAAATGCCCATCTGGTGGAATACGCATTGAGTCGGGGAGGAACCTGCACCGGAGAACATGGTGTGGGTGTGGGGAAAATCAAATACCAGCGCAAGGAACACGGAGAAGCACTGGACGTCATGCAAGCCATGAAACAAGTGATGGACCCAAACGGCATTTTGAATCCGGGAAAAATTTTCGGGAAATAACAGAGAGCCTGCATTCTGAACGTTTGTCGGAATGTGGGCTTTTTCTTTTGCGTAATGTGTCGAGGAGGAGAGGAAAAAGGACGATTATGCAGAATGTAGAAGATTGGTAACTGGTGCATTACATTCTGGTGTGGCAGGGAGGCAAAAATGAGGTCTATTGTTGAAATTGCCAAGATTGCAGGTATCGAAGAACAGCATTTGGAGCTATACGGAAAGTATAAGGCCAAACTATCAGATGAGCTATGGGAGCAAGTGAAGGATCGCCCTGATGGCAAACTGATTCTTGTTACAGCGATGAATCCTAACCCGGCGGGAGCAGGCAAGACGCTCACGACGATTGGTCTGTCACAATCATTAAATTATCTCGGGAAGAAAACAATGGCAGCGCTTCGCGAGCCGTCCTTGGGCCCTTGCATGGGGATCAAAGGAGGCGCAACCGGAAGCGGCCAAGCACAAATTCTCCCGGCTGATGAAATTAACTTGCATTTTACAGGGGACATTCATGCGATTACAGCTGCGCATAACTTGTTGGCAGCGATGATCGACAATCATATTTTCCATGGCAATCCGCGTGGGCTCAATCCAAAGAAAATCGTCTGGAAACGGGCAATGGACATGAACGACCGCGCACTGCGTAATATCGTTGTTGGCCTTGGTGACGGCAATGGGATGACGCGTGAGGATGGCTTCATGATTACGACCGCGTCGGAAATCATGGCGATTTTATGCTTGAGTGAGAATCTGGCAGACTTGCGCGAGCGGTTGAACCATATCATCATTGGCTACGATTTCGATGATCAGCCTGTACGGGCAGAAGAAATCAACGCGGTCGATGCGATGTGCGTTCTCTTGAAGGAAGCGATTAAGCCCAATCTCGTACAGACAATCGAGGGAACTCCGGTCATCATTCACGGCGGACCTTTTGCCAATATCGCGCATGGGTGCAGCAGCGTGATCGGAACCAAGATGGCCTTGAAGCTGGCGGATTACGTTGTAACAGAGGCGGGCTTTGGTGCCGACTTGGGGGCCGAGAAGTTTTTTGACATCAAGTGCAGAAAAGCAGGTCTGACTCCATCGGCTGCGGTCGTGGTCATTACGGTTCGCTCGTTGAAATACAACGGCGGGGTAAAAGTACCTGATCTGGCAGTGGAGAACTTGTCTGCTCTGGAAAAAGGCTTCGAAAACGTCAAGCGCCATCTGGAAAACCTGCAAAAGTTCGGTGTGCCAGCAGTGGTGGCGATCAATCATTTTGCGACAGATACCCAAGCAGAGATCGATGCCGTCATTGCGCTGTGCCAAGCGGCTGGAGCCGAAGCGGCGCTCTCTAAAGTTTGGGCAGAAGGAGGAGCTGGCGGTGTCGAGCTGGCTGAAAAAGTGACGCGTGCAGCAGACCGGTCTTCCTCCTTCCGATTCCTGTATGAGGAAGACCTCAGCATTAAAGACAAGATTGAGACCGTCGTGAAAGAAGTATACCGTGGATCAGGGGTTGTCTTTTCGCCGCTTGCATTGAAAACGATGCAAAAGGTAGAAGAAATGGGCATGTCCCATCTGCCTGTGTGCATGGCGAAAACACCGTACTCCTTTACGGACCGCGCTGATCTGTTGGGGGCACCTGTTGACTTCACGATTCAAGTGAGTGAAGTGCGCATATCAGCAGGAGCTGGTTTTATTGTGGCACTGACCGGAAGCTTGGTTACGATGCCAGGCCTCCCGAAAAAGCCGGCCGCGGAATCGTTATATGTAGACGAGGATGGGCAAGTGATCGGATTAAGCTAATCAAAAAAGTTTGACAAAAAGCTGACAACTGTAAAAGGTTGTTAGCTTTTTTTCCATTTTGAGGTTTATTAGCGGAAAGTTATGGGAAATGAAAGGTGAGATTGAAAAAAAAGTGGACTTTCATTGAAAAAACAACAAGGAATGACAAAGGCAAACCTGCTGAAAGGCAGGGACGCAAAGCCACGGGTCTAAGGACGAAAGTCAAATGACTTTCGCAGCTAGGACAGCCGGGTTGCCATACCGTAGTCATAATGGGCTGTCGGTAGGCAGTCTTTTTTTTGTTGAAAAAAGAGAAGGGAGTAGGGATTCGGTATGAAAAATAGTTTGAAGAATAAGCTAATTATCGTTTTGTGCCTGCTGTTGGTTATTAGTTTGGGTACGGTTTGCGGTGCAAGCTATTGGAGTGCTTCCAATCTTTTGGCAGATAGTCTGGACAAAGAAGCTGAGTTGTCAGCTAGCAATCTCTCGATTCGTATCGATGGTTTCTTTCAAGAAAAAATTGAGATTGTAAGAGCGGTGGGAGGGTTGATGTCGGCTGATCAAAATGTCGAACAGGACCTGAAACTCATTCAAGAAGCCCAAAAGAAAAACCCCGAGTTTGAGACGTTCTTCTTTTCGCATGACTTAAGCGGTAAGAAAGTAATCAATTTCAAGGGTGAAGTGACCGATATCTCGGATCGTCCGCATATTAAGGAAGCTAGCAAAGGGGAAGGGAAGGTTGTTGTCTCCGAGCCAGTCATTTCGAAGCGGACAGGGAATAACATCGTGACCCTTGTCGTTCCAGTGATGAAGGACAATCGTCAATACGGTTATATCGGTTCTACTATTCCTATCAATGAGATCCAAAAGAAGGTGTCCGAAGAGAAATTTGGCCAATCTGGCTACGCCTTTTTAGTAAGCAAAACAGGAACATTTATTTATCATCCGACGAGCGAGTACATTCTGAAGGAATCGATTCTCAACATGGGTGTTCTTGAACTTCAGACTGCTTTTGAAAATATCAAGCAAGGGAATCATGGAATCGCCCAATATAAATACGAGAATACAGAGCGATTTGCTTCCTATGTTCCTACCAGTTTGAACTGGGGCATATACATCACTGCACCCGTTGCGGAGCTGCATGCGCCTGTCGATCAACTGTCAGCCCGATTGATGGTGATTTCCCTCATCGTGTTGGCTATCGGGGTTGTGCTCGTTTATTTCTTAGCTGTACGCATGGTGAAACCAATTGAGCGTCTGAATCACGCAGTAAATGTAGTGGCGCAGGGGAACTTGAAAGAGACCGTAACGGTTGACGGGAAAGACGAGATTGCCGTTCTGTCACGTGACTTTAACCAGACGGTATCGCACTTGAAAAATTTGATCGAAGACGTATCTCTGTCGTCTGATCAAGTACAGCGTTTTAGTCAGGAAGTATCCGAAGGCATTAAACAAGCGACGCAAAACATCAACCAAATCGGCTTGTCAATTGCACAGATTTCTGAGGGAGCAGAGGCGCAGGCCACCAGCTCGCAGGATATCGCGTTGTCTATGAATGACATGGCAGCAGGCATCGTGAAAATCGCGGAGACGTCTGCACATGTTTCAGAGGCTGCCCAGATAGCAACAGAGCAGGCTGAGCAAGGGACTGCCGTAGTAGAACAGGCAGTTCGCCAGATGGGAAGCATTGGCGAGGGGACATCGAAGGCGACAGTAGCCATCGAGCAGCTCAACAATCGCTCCAAAGAAATCGAAGGCATTCTTGATACGATCAGTCAGTTGACCTCGCAAATCAACTTGCTTGCCTTGAACGCTTCGATTGAGGCAGCACGTGCCGGCGAGCATGGACGTGGGTTCGCTGTAGTTGCCGGAGAGGTAAAGAAACTGGCGAATCAATCCGAAGAATCCGCATCCAAGATCGCGATGCTGATCGGAGAAATTCAGGAGGATACTCGTCACGCGGTAGAGGTCATGACCGCAGGTAACCAAGACGCACAGCAAGGTATCCAACTGGTCGAAGAGGTTCGAGAAATCTTCGGGCATATTCTGGAATCTTCCCGTAACGTTGCCGCGCACATTTTGGAAGTATCCGCAGCATCTGAACAAATGTCAGCAGGCTCTGAGCAAGTGAGTGCTTCTGTGGATGAAATGCATAACATTGCGAAACATGCTTCACTCGACGCGCAAACAGTGGCAAGGGCAACCGAAGAGCAGCTTCAAGCCATCCAGGAAATTGGCCAGTCTGTCGAGCGTTTGAACGCAGTAGCAGAAGAATTACAGCAAGGAATCGGCAGGTTTACTGTGTAAGAGGCAGCTCAACAGGTTGTAAGTCCTCTTCTTTGAAAGGGGGGATGCCATTAGGGGATGATGGAGTTTGTTTCTGATAACTAAATTCATTACCGAACAACAGGAGGAGAAACCAAATGAAAAAATTTACAAAAACAATTTTGGCAAGCACACTCGCTGCTACTATGCTCATGACTGGAGGAACAGGTGCGTTTGCCGCAACGGTGGTTAAGCCTGTCCCAACCGTAGCTGCTGAAGCTGCTAAAAAACCGCAAGCGAAGAAGTTTGAGTCTCGTTTGGACGAAATCATCGCGAGAGGCTACATCCTTGTAGGTACTCCAGGGGACTACAAACCGTTTACATATCTGAATCCAAAGACGAACGAATTTGAAGGCTACGATATCGATGCGATGAAAGAATTCGCAAAAAGCCTGGGAGTAGAGGCGCGTTTTGTCCAAACCTCTTGGCCGACACTGATGGACGATCTGTTGGCAAATAAATTCGATATTGCTGTCGGAGGCGTTACGCGCAACACAGACCGCCAGAAAAAAGCACACATGAGCGATCCTTATATTATGTTCGGTAAAGCTCCACTTATCCGTGCAGAAGACAAGGACAAGTACAAAAGTGTAGCAGATATCAACAAGCCAGAGGTGCGCATTGGTGTGAATCCAGGGGGCACCAACGAAAAATTCGTTCGTGAGCACCTGACAAAAGCAACCGTGACTGTTGAACAAAACAACCTCGATATTCCTGGTCTGGTAGCAAGCGGTAAGTACGATGTGATGATCACGGATACGCTGGAAGCGATTGTATATTCCAAAGCAGATTCCCGCCTGTATGCAGCTCTGACCGACAACCCGTTCACCAAGAGTGAAAAAGCGTACATGATTCACCGTGGAGACACGATCTTCGCTAACTACTTGGATCTGTGGATGGACGAAATGAAGCTGCAAGGAAAATTTGATGAGCTTTACAAAAAATGGGTAAAATAATCCCGTGATAGACAAGCAGCCCTCTCCTGGGCTGCTTTGTTAATTTTTACAAATTGCATCATTAAAAAATCAAACAATTTGGGTATATAAGCAGTTTGCTTTTTCAGTCATTGCGTGGTACGATTACAGCTATGTTCTTTAGGGTGCTACGTACAATCGGGGATAAAAGGGCATTTTCCGGATCGTAAGGAATAGTGCCCTTTTTTTTGAGAATTTTATAGATGAAGGTATTGATAAAGGAGACTGACATTCATTGGCGACTTTTAATGATTTTGGCTTACATCACTCCATTGTTAAAGCATTGAGCAACATGGGCTTCGAAGAGGCTACAGCGATTCAGGATCAAACGGTTCCTGTAGCACTGCAAGGCCGTGACCTGATCGGTCAGGCACAAACAGGTACTGGTAAAACTGCTGCATTTGGTATTCCACTGATTGAACGCTTGGATGAAACAAGCGGAAATATTCAAGGGGTTGTTTTGACTCCAACTCGTGAGCTGGCTGTTCAGGTTGCAGAAGAGATTAATAAAATTGCCCAATTTAAAAACATCTCTGCTCTGCCAATCTATGGTGGTCAAGACATCACGCGTCAAATCAAAGCGTTGAAAAAACGTCCACAAATTATCGTAGCAACACCTGGTCGTTTCATGGACCACATGAGAAGAAGAACGATTCGTCTGGATGCCATTGAGGTTGTTGTTTTGGACGAAGCGGATGAAATGCTGAACATGGGCTTCATCGACGACATCAAGGAAATCTTGAAAGAGGTTCCAGACAATCGTCAAACGCTGCTGTTCTCTGCTACGATGCCGAGAGCGATCCAAGAAATCGCGCAGCAGTTCATGAGCGAACCAACGATTATTCAAGTGAAATCAAAAGAAGTAACCGTACCAAACATTGAACAGCAATATATGGAAGTGGCTGAAAAGCAGAAGTTCGATGTACTGTGCCGTTTGCTGGATATTCACTCCCCTGAGCTGGCTATCATTTTCGGTCGAACGAAGCGCAGAGTAGATGAGTTGTCCGAAGCGCTGACCAAGCGCGGTTATGGCGCAGAAGGTATCCACGGGGACCTGAACCAAGCGAAACGGGATAGCGTACTGCGCAAGTTCAAGGAAGGTACGATTGAAGTACTGGTAGCGACTGATGTTGCAGCTCGCGGTTTGGACATCAGCGGTGTAACCCATGTATTTAACTTTGACATTCCACAAGACTCCGAGAGCTACGTTCACCGTATCGGTAGAACAGGACGTGCTGGTAAAACTGGTCTCGCAATCACGTTTGTGACTTCCCGTGAAATCGACCATCTGCGTCTGATTGAGCGTGCTACAAACCGTCGCATGGAGCGTCGTGCGGTTCCTTCGATGGCAGAGGCATTGGAAGGTCAACAAAAGATGACGGTAGACAAAATTCTTGAAGCATCTGGAAGAGATGATCTGTCTGCTTATAAAACGCTGGCAGAGCAATTGCTGGAGGATGTCGATTCCGTAACACTCGTATCCGCAGCACTCAAGTTGTTGACCAAGGAGCCAGATGTGACTCCTGTTCGCCTGACAGAAGAGGCTCCTCTTCGTGTAGGGAAGAAAAAGCTGCCTCCAAAAGGAAAAGGTGGCTTCGGTTCCGGTTCCGGATTTGGCGGAAAGCGTCCATCTCGCCCACGCAATGGCGAATATCGTCCTCGCGGCGGCGAATCTCGTCCACGCAGTGGCGAATCTCGTCCACGCAGTGGTGACTCTCGTCCACGCAGTGGCGACTCCCGTCCACGTGGCGAATCTCGTCCACAACGCAGCTAAGAATCGAGCGGTATCGCAAGCAAAGACTGGTGTGCACATATGCACATCGGTCTTTTTTTCGTGTAGACTGCCTGCGAATATTTAGGGGAATCCGTGACAAACTAGGAGTGTTTTGGCACGAATTTTCGCGCAGGGAGAGAGTGCAAGCATGACGAAAACAGCCATTGGGAAGTGGGCTGGTATTTGGCTCGCCGTATTGGGAGGGGGGATGTCGGTTCATGCAACTGGACATTCCATTGATCAAGCAAAGGAAATCGAGCAAAATCAGGTGTTTGAGATCGATGTAGATGTGAAGACTGGAAAAGTGATCAAGGTTGAATCGGAGAATGTGTAAGGAGAAGGCTTCTGCAACAGGGCAGAGGTCTTTTTCCTATGCGCAATTAAGTTTTGGCAACAACGAGTTAGACAAATTCGCGCTTTGATTTTGTTGTTACCTCCTATGAAAACGCTTTATATTTGAGATGTACACATTACCTTTTTCAATCATGTCAACATCTCATAAATAGGGGTAAAGGAGGGTTTAGTATGGAGAGCGTGGAAACAAAAAACTCTTCAGGCGGAATACGGGTCTCGGTACAAAAGTTTGGACGATTCTTGAGTGCGATGGTCATGCCGAATATCGGTGCCTTCATCGCTTGGGGATTAATTACTGCGTTGTTTATTCCAACAGGTTGGCTGCCTAACGAAAATTTGGCCAAACTGGTTGGACCGATGATTACGTATTTACTGCCACTGCTGATCGGTTATACCGGCGGAAAAATGGTTCATGATGTTCGAGGCGGGGTCGTAGGTGCCGTCGCTACGATGGGGGTTGTCGTAGGCGCAGACATCCCGATGTTCCTGGGAGCCATGATCATGGGTCCTTTGGGTGGCTGGGCTATGAAAAAAGTGGACCAGTTGTTTGAAGGAAAAATTCGTTCCGGCTTTGAAATGCTGGTGAATAACTTTTCCGCGGGTATTGTTGGTGGGTTACTGACACTTTTTGCTTTCCAAGCAATTGGACCTGTCGTTGCAGGCTTGAGCAAGGCGCTTGCAGCAGGTGTAGAAGTCATTGTGGGTGCAGGATTGTTGCCGCTTGCCAGCATTTTCATCGAGCCAGCGAAGATTCTGTTTCTGAATAATGCGATTAACCACGGTATTTTGAGCCCGATCGGTCTGGATGAAGCGGCGAAGATGGGCCAATCCGTTTTCTTCCTGCTTGAATCCAATCCGGGGCCAGGTCTGGGAATTTTGTTGGCATACTGGCTTGCTGGCAGAGGCAGTGCCAAGCAATCGGCTCCGGGTGCTGTCATCATTCACTTCTTCGGAGGTATTCACGAAATCTACTTCCCGTATGTGCTGATGAATCCGCGTCTGATTCTGGCGGCCATTGGCGGAGGGATGGCTGGTGTGTTTACCTTCACATTGCTTGGCGCAGGATTGGTGGCACCACCATCTCCAGGTAGTATTTTCGCCTTGATTGCAATGGCTCCGCGTGGTGGATTGCTACCGGTACTGGCTGGTGTGTTGGCAGCGACTGTCGTGTCCTTCCTCATCGCATCTGCTCTCTTGAAAATGAGCGCGAAGACAGACGAAGATGAACTGGAAAAAGCGACAGAAAAAATGCAAGAGATGAAAGGCAAAAAAGCGCAGGAACAAGAAGTAGTAGAAGCTCCCGTGAAGCATGAGGTAGCAGCTGCTGACGTGAAGAAAGTCGTCTTCTCTTGCGATGCGGGAATGGGCTCCAGTGCGATGGGAGCGGCGTCCTTGCGAAAAAAGTTCAAGGATGCGGGCCTGACCGAGATTACGGTCATCAATACAGCGATCAACGACATTCCAGGCGACGCTGATATCGTCATTACGCACAAGTCTTTAACAGAGAGAGCGCAGGTCAAAGCGCCTTCTGCGGAGCATATCTCTATTGAAAATTTCTTGAATAGTCCCGAGTATGACAAGTTGGTCAAACGCCTGGGGTAAAGGGAATCAACGCTAGTGAGAGCTAGCGTCTTCCCTCTTTGGCGTTAAGGAGGGAACGAAGACATGCATGTATCCTCTCGACAGCGATCTATTATCGAGATTT
Organism: Brevibacillus fortis; assembly: GCF_046196545.1. Taxonomy (GTDB): domain Bacteria; phylum Bacillota; class Bacilli; order Brevibacillales; family Brevibacillaceae; genus Brevibacillus; species Brevibacillus fortis_A. The sequence goes on along the minus strand of NZ_CP176370.1, from coordinate 6,226,376 downwards.
TATTGAAGGAACAAAAAGGAGTTACCGTTGGTTCGATCGCCGAACAGATTGGTGTAAGCGGCCGTACCGTTCATAGGGAATTGGATGCCCTAGATTCCTTGTTTGACGAATTTGAACTGGAGTTAGTCAGAAAAACAGGTTCAGGGCTAGAAGTAGTGGGGACTGACGAGCAAAAGCGTGCACTCAGAATGTCTGTCCTGCATCACATGACGAAGGAATACACCGCGCAGGAACGTAAGGCCATCATCCTGTGTGCGCTCTTGGAGGCATCGGAGCCAGTCAAGCTGATTTCGCTGGCGATCGATTTGAAAGTGACGACAGCGACCATCAGCCATGATTTGGATGATTTAGAGACCATGCTCGCTCGATACGATCTATCACTCTTGCGAAAAAGAGGGTACGGCGTAGAGCTGCAAGGGACAGAGTCGTCCAAGCGGCGTGCTATCAGCAGACTGATTGCCGAGCATCTGGACGATCACGAGCTGATTGGCATTATCAAAGAAAATATTCAAAACAAGGCACTGCGAGACATCGACTCAATTTCGGAACGGCTGCTCGGTTTGATTGACCGGGAAAAGCTGATCAAGGTCGAGAATGCATTGAGCCATCTGGATGAGGAGCTTCCATATCCTTTGGCAGACAGCGCCTATCTCGGATTAGTCACCCATTTGGCATTGGCCATGGAACGGATTGAAAAAGGGGAAGGCATTCATTTTGACGAGAATACCCTCAGTGAATTGATTGGAACACCCGAGTACGAAATAGCCAGCAACATCATGGATCGGCTAAAGCAGATTTTCCAAATGGAGATCCCAGCGGATGAGATCGGCTATATTACGATGCATCTGCGGGGAGCCAAGCTGCGGCATTCTCCGGATGACCAGGTATGGCCCGAAAATACGGAGCTCATGGTCATTACGAAACGCTTCATTCAAGCCTGCGAAGAACGCTTGGACATTCCACTTGGCAATGACGCCTCGCTGTTCCATGGTCTGCTGACGCATTTGGAGCCAGCGTTGTACCGATTACAGCGGAAGATGGAGATTCGCAATCCGATTCTCGAACAGATCAAGCAAAACTACCCAAAGCTGTTTGCCGTAACAAGTGAAGCGGTCCATACGATTTTGCCAGAGCTACAGGTTCCAGATGAAGAGATCGGGTACCTGGTGATGCATCTTGGTGCGGCACTGGAGAGAACGCGCCATGAGCAGCAGTGGTACCGGGCATTAGTGGTGTGCTCCAGCGGAATCGGCTCCTCCAAGATTTTGGCAACGCGCATCAAAAAAGAAATACCGGAAATCGTTAGCTTGAAAAATCTGTCCATGTTCGACTTGGAAGAGGTTCCAGCAACAGATTATGATTTGGTCATTTCCACCCTTCCATTGCCGCTCGATCCAGCGGAATATGTCGTGGTCAGCCCGCTGCTTCCACCAGACGACATCCAAAAAATTAAATATCAATTGCACACGACGAGCCAGAAACGATCCCATCAGGAGAAAAGTCAGCTGGTTCCCGCAGGACAGCAGTCCATCGAACAACTGAGGGCCATGCAATACTACGCTGCGTATGCCAATGAGCTATACGATGGGCTATGGGGAATGAGATGGGATAATCGTGATCAGGACATCGCCCAGCTTTTGGGACAAATCAGCAAGAGGCTGAAAGAACGTGGAACGATCGAGGAGGTCGAACCGGTAGTCAAGCAGTTGATCGAGCGGGAAAAGCTCGGCGGTTTGGGGATTCCGGGAACATCCTTGGCCCTTTTTCACGGAAGAAATGAAGCGGTGAACAAGGCGTCTTTTACGTTTCACCAATTACGAGAGCCCGTCCTTCTACGCTCGATGGATGAAGAAGTGATATCCATTGACACGCTTCTGCTACTTTTAGGGCCGAAAGAAGTGCCGAAAGAAGGGCTGGAAGTACTCAGCGAGATCAGCTCCCTTTTGATTGAAGAAGAAATGCAAGCAGTTTTGAAAACAGGAGAAACACAGCAAATTGCTGATTATATAGCGGGCAAAATGTATGCGTTTTGCCTCAAAAAGATAGGATTGGAGAGAACGAAATGAAAAATATATTGACAGCAGAAAAAATCATGTTGAATGCAAAGGTAGCCAATAAGGAAGAAGCGATCAGACTGGCAGGACAATTGCTTGTGCGTGCAGGCCATGTAACGGAGGCGTATATAGAGAAAATGCAAGAGCGCGAGCAGTTGGCGACCACATATATCGGAAGCGGCGTAGCCATTCCGCATGGAACGAACGAATCCAAGGCAGAGATTCAATCCACGGGGATCTCCATCATTCAGGTGCCGGAGGGCGTAGATTTTGGAGGGTGTAATACAGCTTACTTGCTGGTAGGCATTGCTGCTGTAGGAGATGAGCATCTGGAGGTGCTCTCAAACATCGCGATTCTTTGCTCCGAGGAGGAAAACGTCAAGCGGATTGTAAACGCGGCTTCGGCGGAAGAAATCATTGCGATGTTCTCCGAGGAGGTGTAATCCCCTATGCTAGCTGTACATTTTGGCGCAGGTAACATTGGGCGAGGCTTTATCGGACAGCTGTTGCAAAAGGCAGGCTATGAAATTACGTTTGTGGATGTCAATGCGGCTTTGGTCGATGAACTGAATGAGCGAAAAATGTATCGTGTGCAACTAGCGACAACAGGAAAACCGGAGTCGGTCGTGGAAGGAGTTCGAGCGATCAATGGTCAGGATGTAGCTGCGGTAGCTGAAGCGATCGCCACTGCCGATTTGGTTACGACGGCAGTCGGTCCTAACATTCTTCCGCACATTGCAGGGGCCATCGCAGCCGGCATTACCCGGAGACTTTCTGTTCATGCGAAGCCACTCAATGTGATTGCATGCGAAAATATGATTGGCGGCAGCGAGAAGCTGAAGGAGCATGTGTATGAGCACCTGACGGTATCGGTTCAAGCAGAGGCAGCACAATGGATCGGATTCCCCAATGCAGCTGTAGACCGGATTGTTCCTTTGCAGCAGCATGATGACAAGCTTCTGGTTATGGTTGAACCGTTTTTCGAATGGGTGGTAGATTCGTCGCAGATGGTAGGAGAAGTCCCTTCTATAGAGGGCGTTACCTATGTGGAGGACCTCGCGCCGTACATCGAAAGAAAGCTGTTTACCGTCAACACAGGTCATGCGGTCATCGCGTACCTGGGGTATCAGTTGGGGATGAAAACGATTGATGAAGCGATGCGAGACGACCGGATTGTTCAGGCGACACGCGGGGCTCTTCAGGAGACAGGTGCACTGCTTGCTGCCAAGTACGGATTCGACTCGCAAGTTCATGAGCAGTATGTAGAAAAAATTCTCGGCAGATATACCAACCCGCTGCTGTCTGACGATATTGTCAGGGTGGCACGTTCGCCGATCCGCAAGCTGTCGCAGCATGATCGTTTGGTCGGCCCAGGGCTGCAATGCATGGAAAAAGGAATGAATCCAGAGCATTTGGGTCTGGCGATTGCAGCGGCACTGGCATTCGACTATCCCGAGGATGCGGAGTCCGCACGGATACAAGCAAGCCTGAAAGAGTTTGGATGGGAAAATACATTACACAATTGTACCGGCATTCCGGCAGGTCATCCTCTTGAGGAGATCGTGCGCGAACAGGCACGTAGATTGAAGGAATGGTCAGGTAGCCATTGAGAGAGGCTGGTGTTACGATGTCCCAAAAGATCACAGGTGTAAAAGCTTCAGCAGGTATAGCCATTGGCAAGGCGTTTTTACTAACAACGCCTGACTTACAGATTAATACCGTAGCGATTGAAGATCCGGCGGGTGAAATCCAACGCTTTCAAGAGGCATTGGCTCGAGCGAAAAATGATTTGGAGGACATCGTTCTGCGCGTGGAGCGGGAGATGGGGGCGGATCATGCAGACATTTTCAAAGCTCACCTGCTCGTCTTGGAAGACCCGGAACTGGTCGATACTGTCAAAGATAAAATCTCAAACGAAAAGACAAACGCTGAAAGTGCCTTAAATGATGTCGCACAAGCATTCATCGGACTTTTCGAGCAAATGGACAACGAATACATGCGGGAGAGAGCAGCAGATATTCGTGACGTGACCACACGTGTACTTTCTTACTTGCTCGGGGTACCGTTTGCAGGACTCGGTGAGCTGACAGAGGAAGTAATCATTGTAGCGGATGATTTGACGCCTTCCGATACGGCCCAATTAGACCGCCGCTATGTCAAAGGCTTCGTCACGGACATTGGTGGACGAACCTCTCATTCGGCGATTATGGCACGTTCCCTGGAAATTCCTGCTGTTGTCGGAACACAAGGGATTACTCGTGCAGTTCAACCCTCGACGCTCATCATTCTCGATGGGCATGAAGGAATCGCGATTATCGACCCGAGTGAAGAAGAGATCGCTGTCTACAAACGCAAGCAGGCTGATTACAAAGCGCAAAAAGCCGAACTGGCGAAGCTTGTGAACAATAAAACGGTCACGTTAGACAATCATCATGTCGAGCTTGCCGCCAATATCGGAAGTCCTGAAGATGTCGCTGGGGCAATCGCCAATGGGGCAGAAGGTGTCGGGCTGTTCCGCACGGAATTTCTGTACATGGGACGCAATCATTTTCCGACGGAAGAGGAGCAATACCTCGCGTACAAGCACGTGCTGGAGCATATGGGCGACCGCCCGGTGGTTATTCGCACATTGGACATTGGTGGGGACAAGCATCTCTCTTACTTGGCTTTGCCAGAAGAAATGAACCCGTTTCTTGGACATCGCGCCATCCGGCTGTGTCTCGACAACCAAGAACTGTTTCGTACGCAGCTGCGTGCTCTTTTGCGCGCAAGTGTACACGGCAATTTGAAAATCATGTTTCCGATGATTGCGACACTGGAGGAGTTCCGCCAGGCGAAAGCGATTTTGGAGGAAGAGAAAAAATCTTTGGTAAATGGCGGAATCGTAGTATCCGATCAGTACGAAGTGGGTATCATGATTGAGATCCCTGCTGCGGCACTGATGGCCGATCAATTTGCACGCGAAGTTGACTTTTTCAGCATTGGAACCAATGATTTAATTCAATACACAATGGCAGCCGACCGTATGAACGAGAAGGTCGCTTATCTCTACCAGCCTTATCACCCTGCCGTTTTGCGCTTGCTGCACAACGTCATTAAAGCAGGGCACGCGCAGAACAAATGGGTCGGCATGTGCGGGGAGATGGCGGGCGATCCTATTGCGATCCCGATTCTGTTGGGAATGGGTCTGGATGAATTTAGTATGAGTGCAGGGAGCATTTTGCCTGCGCGCCAACAGCTGAGTCGTTTGAGCGTAGAGGACGCAGCGAAACAGATCGATACGATTTTACAGATGAGCACTTCTGCGCAAGTAGAGGCGTTCGTGAAGGAATGGCTTGAGAGAGTGTAGAGAAGGAGGTAGATCAGAATGGTAGAGAAAAAAATAGTGGTTCAACTGGCGCACGGCCTGCATGCACGTCCTGCTGCGAACTTTGTGAAGGTGGCCACGTCTTTTTCCAGCGAAATTAAAATCATCAAAAATGAGAAAAATGTAAATGGCAAGAGCATCATGGGCATTATGGCAGCAGCGATTGGAAAAGGGGAAGAAATTACCCTGATCACGGATGGTGTCGATGAACAAGAAGCGATGGCAGCATTGGAAAAAGCATTGACCGAACAGGAATAGTGAAGAGAAAAGGAAAGTCGAAAAGCCCCTCAAGCTGAGGGGTTTTTTCTGTTGTTCCGGGAATGTTCACGTAGACAGAAGATGTGCGAAAGGGTTCGAAAAGGGTGTCAGTCGCTTTTGAGCTCGTTGTTCTTCTAAAAGCAGCTCCATTTTCAAACGAACGCGCTCTGAGTGTGTGATTTTGTAGAGGGGGATTACCAAATTCCGTGTTTCCAAAGGATCGGTCGTGAGATTGTACAGTTCGTAATCGGTCATCGTGGGGTTGTTTATGTCAGCGGCGAAATAGCGAGAGTATTTCCATAAAGCGCGATGTCCGGCGGAGTATATGTAGGCGATGACCGTTCTACCCGATTGGGAGGAATGACAGAGTCATAGGGCTGGTGTTGTAGACTCATTTGATGTTGTCCTTTTGTTACATCGTCGTCCGTCATGAAGTAGATTGGCTCGCTGGAGATAGTATCGGTATCGTGGGACAAAATGAGGGGAGTAAGATCACGGCCGACAAGAGGTCGTACCTCGCTATGTGTATCGGTCAGCTCCTCACCAAGCCTATCTGTGTCTGCTCCAGCCATGCCGAGCAGTGTCGGAAGAATATCTACATGACTGGTTAACAGCTCTGTGGAGGTTGCGTGTGGAAAAAGGAGTGGGTTGTGGATGATGAGGGGAACGTGAATCGCCTCTTCATAGGCACAGTACCATTTTTGATGCAGATTGCCGTGGGCGCCCAACAATTCGCCATGATCGGATGTGAAAACGACGAGTGTCTCGGGATAAAACGAGCTGGCGACGAGTGCTTCCAGAACACGCATGACTTCCCGATCGGCGTTTTTCTGGAGCTGATAGTACAATTTTCGATAATGGGCTTGGTCCGAAATGGGCTGGAACGCTTGTGGATATACCTCCCGATAACTCGCTTGGCAGCGCGGCTTTGTTGCTAGTGACTCATGCTGAGTAGGGGGCGGGGCAACAGTGGGAACGGACTTATCCACATGGAAGCGAAAAAACGGTGTGCCCGCAGAGATATCCCCATAGATCGCGATATCATGTGGATTGACGAAAGACGCCACGATCAGCCAAGGTTGGTAGCTTTCAACGGAGTGTTTCTCCTGGTCCAGTGCATGGAGTAGCTCAATGACTTCGCTGCTGTACACTACATCACGACCATTTACTCCGATGGCTGCGGACGAACCGGAGTTATGCGGCGCTCTCCCATGCGGTTCAGGCCCTATCCAACTGGAGAAGCCATAGCCGTCCAGCCGATCCGCGAGCAAGTATAAGCGCTCTTTATCGGGATCAGGAACCCCTGTTCCAGGGATATAGCTGGGGATAGGAAAATGGGTACCCGGTACCCAGATGTCGGCATCGGATATATGCCACTTGCCTTTATAGAAACACCGATAGCCCGCTTGACGGAAATAATTTCCCATCGTCGGGACAGTATTGCGATCGAGCCAGAACATGTCGCTGTCGGGAGAGCGTTTTGCCGCGCCGCTGGTCTGGGTGACGCCGTGCAAAGAGGGGTACTGACCGGTGAACAAGGTGGCTCTGCTAGGGCAACAGCCTGTGGAGCCGACGTAATGACGCTTGAACTCCAACTCATGCTCTCGCAAAAAAGCATGAGCATGGAGTGTATCCTCACTCCATGCACGTATCGCAGGATTTTCATAAACAGGGGGAAATCGTTCCTCATCCACGATGATGAATAAGATATTCGGTCCTCTCCTCAACCATTTTCTCGACATATAGATCCCCCTCGGCAAAGATGTACACATCTTTATCAACATATGGGGATAATCTTTGTCCTTATCCACAAAAAAACTCGCCGATCATCAAGAAATCGGCGAATTCAAATTCGGATGTTTGGTTATCCACAGCTGTTTATACCAATGCAAAGGAGAGTACCGACAAAAGAATCGAGGTAATACTCATGGCAATCAGTGGGCGCGCCGCTTTTGTCCGCAGTGCACGCAGATTGACATTGAGGCCAAGCCCAACCATCGCCATGGTGAGCACAAAGGTTGTGACATGGGCGACACCATTATGGAACGCTTCTGAGACAGGAATGGATGTGCCGAGAACGTAGCTTCCAAATACACTCATGGCGAGGAAGCCGATCAGGAACCAAGGGAATTCGATCTTGGTGCCACTTTGTAATTTCCCGGAGCGTTTCATCCAAACCATCAGGATAAAACAGAGCGGGACCAACAGAAGCACACGCCCCAATTTTGCCAGCAGTGCAATCGCTAGCCCATCTTGACCCGCTGGTGCAGCAGCCAATGCGACATGAGCAATCTCATGCAGACTAATTCCTGACCACATGCCGTATTCGACCGCGGACAGGGGAAGGAATGGACGCAGGATCGTGTAGGCAATAGCAAATAAGGTTCCGACGAGTGCGATCATTCCTACCCCAATGGCGGTATCTTCATCCTTGGCAGCAACGATAGGAGAGACGGCTGCAATCGCCGCTGCTCCACAGACGCCTGTACCGACTCCAAGCATGAGGGAGAGGGAAGAGTCTGCTTTCAGCCACTTGGCTATCAGCATCGTGGCCGCGATGGCAAAAATAATGACACCAGCGTCATAGACGAGAAGCCCGAGCCCTTGATTCAAGACGACGTCGATATTGAGCTTAAGCCCGTACAAAATAATAGCCAGACGCAGTAAACGTTTGGCGGAGAATTGAATCCCTGATCGCAATGCTTCCGGATATCCACGAAAATGCCGGTATGCAACCGCGATCAGGATCGAACAGGCGAGGGGGCCAACTTGTTGAAAGCCAGGTATTTTCGCTAAGCCGTAGCCTGTCAGGGCGATGAAAAAAGTAAATGCGATTCCAGCTATCCACTGTGGGAAGGATGCGGGGCTGCTTTCGTTGTTTTTTGCAGGCTGTACACTGGCACTGCTTTCATTCAATGGCACGCTGCTTTTGATCGGAGTTGCCATTGCCATCACTCCTCGAAAAGATTTACAAACTCAGCATACGGCAACTGTTATAATAAGAAAAATAAATCATTGCGATGATCATCATAAGTGAAATGAATGGTTAGTGGTGGAAAGGAGAGTGAAGGCAGTTGGATCAGCATTTGCTTGTGTTCGTGACCGTTGCAGACAGACAGAACTTTTCCCGAGCCGCAGAAGAGCTCCATATGACGCAGCCTGCCGTCAGTCAGTATATTCATGCCCTGGAGCGCACGATAGGGACAAAGCTCCTGGAGCGAAGCAACAAATATGTTCGCTTGAATAAAGCGGGGGAGATTGTCTATCATCACGCTCGGGAGATCTTGGGCTTGTACACGCGGATGCAGAGCCTTGTGGATGATTTGATGAATACACCGAGTGGGCATTTGACCATTGGCGCCAGCTACACATACGGAGAGTATGTGCTTCCTCATGTCATTGCGCGTCTTCGTCAGTATTACCCAATGATTACCCCCACGATTACGATCCACAATTCCACAGTCATTGCTGAGCTGGTGGCGAAGCGACAACTCGACGTCGGGATAGTTGAGGGGGAGTATGTGGACGAAAAAATGTGCGTGGAGCCATTTGCTGATGATCGTATGTATTTGATTGCTTCTCCAGAGCATCGATTGGCCGGGCAGACTGAGGTCAGTATTGACGAGTTGACGAAGGAAACATGGATTGTGCGGGAAGAAGGGTCGGGCACGAGGGAAGCGGCTGAAAAAATGTTTCGCCAGCTGCAATTCACACCGCAAAAGCGAATGGAGTTCGGCAGTACACAGGTGATCAAGGAATCAGTGGAGGCTGGCCTGGGAATCAGCTTACTCTCTTATTGGGCCATCCGCAAAGAACGCAAGCTCGGCACGCTCTGTACACTGAAGGTGACGGGGACACCGGTTACCCGTGACTTTTCGCTCGTCACGAAATCTGACGAGTTTCATACCAAAGCATTGGACATTTTCATGGATCTTATCCGCACGCATGTACCGGAGGGGGCCCATACGTAAAAGAGGAAGCGGCACGAATGATCGGTGCTGCTTCCTCTTTTCATTTTCATGCGGACGAGTATGGATGGGCGAGTGTCAGACGAAAGGTTGTTCCTTCTGGAGATGTCTGAACCAATTCGACATTGCCGCCGTGTGCCTTTGCCAATAGGCGGGAGATCGTCAGGCCCAGCCCTAGGCCTTGCTTCTTTTTGCGTTTGCTATCTCCGCGATAGTACCGTTCGAAAATGAAAGGAACCTCTGGCTCAGGAATTCCTTTTCCGTTGTCGGTTACATCGATGGAGAGGAAGTCGCTTTGGTTGTAGACGTCGATCTTGATTTGCGTTGCATTTGCTGCAGCACTGTTCCCCAATAAATTGAGCAAAATTTGTTTGACATGTGATTCATCGCCAATCCATACGATTTCACGTCCAGTCGAGTTAACGGTCACAGATACGTCTGCAAATGAGGGCAAGGTTTGCACCTGTGCGACGATCTGATCTAATGTGCATTCTATCCGTATGGACTGCTTCTCGACGAATACCTCACCTGCTTCCATCGACGAAAAATCGAGCAGGTCATTGACCATTGTCTGGAGTCGTTTGGCTTCGTCCATGCTGATTTGCATGAATTCATCCGCATCCGCACCCTTCACAACGCCGTCTTTCACCGCTTGAATCATCCCGCGGATCGAGGTGACAGGGGTACGCAGCTCATGGGAAACACCAGCCAAAAGGTCGGTGCGCATCCGCTCCAGCTGTCCGAGTCGGTTAGCCATTTCGTCAAAGGAATGGACCAGCTGGCTGATTTCTGCCTCTTTTATTTTGGCGGTATCGGGCAGTGAGGGCGCATAGTTTCCGGTAGATATTTGCTCGGCTGCCATTGCCAACTGCCGGAGTGGCTGCGTCAGGGATCGAGACAAAACATAGACGATGGCCCAACCGCACAAGGTGATGATGCCAATGGAAACCATGATCGTGATATAGGTGTGGACCAAATCATTGTTAAGCGGCGTGCTCATATAATAAGTGCCTGCGACTCCGTTTTGTTCATAGTAAGGTACACCTACCCGCAACCACGTAGCTTCCCCTGCGGAGATAACCTCCCGTGTTTCCTTTGTGTTGTCTACAGGCTGGATAGGTGTAGGCAACTTGGTAATGGTAGCAGCCGCCTGATTGACCATTTCCTTTTTGGACGTCTTGCCCGCAACATCGTAAATCTGTACCACGTGATCCATTGGCACAGTTGGCATGACCCTAAGAGCGATCGTGGTGGTAGCTGCTGCGGGCAATGTGGTGTCGGTAATAGAAGGTGACGTAGGGCCAGTTACAGCAGCTACAGTAGTGAGGGTCTGGCCAGGGATAGCAGCAGTTACTTGCGCCAACTCCCCTTTCCTTAAAGGAGTAGCTGTGTCGCTCTTGGTAAGCAACACCTTGGTATACGAATCCGCGAGCATCTCTGTTCTTGCTTCCAATACTTGAAACTGCTGTTCTGTAGCTGCTTTGTTAATCCAATAGATTCCAAAAAAGCCGATGCCGAGTAGGATAACTGACAAAATCAAGGCGTAGCGCCACGTCCAGTAGCGCAAGAGAGGCACAGCTGTTCTGGTAGAAGTAGATCGTTTAGTAAACACGCAGGCTGTACCCCATTCCTCTGATCGTGCTGATCTCCCCTTCGGAAGTCGGCCAAGGCGACAAGCTTTTGCGCAAACGTTTCACAGCGGTATCCACAGAACGATCCCCTCCTTCAAAGTCCATTCCCCACACTTGATCCAGTAATTGATCGCGGCTAAAGCATTGGTTGGGATGTCGCGCCAGAAAAACGAGCAGCTGCCAATCCCGTGGCATTAAGGAAAGGGGAGTTTTCCCGATTAACGCATTCTGTGCCGAAACATCTATCGAAAGCGTGCCGAGCCTGATCGTATCCGCTTCTGAGAGATAAGAGGAACGGCGGAGCACGGCTTGGACACGAGCGAGCACTTCTTCAGGATCAAAGGGCTTGGCGATGTAGTCATCAGCACCTTGGGCCAGCCCTTGGAGCTTGTCCGGCACAGTTCCACGCGCCGTGATGATAATGACAGGGCAGCTGCCGTATTGGCGAATCTGATCGAGTATATCCAAGCCGTCATGATCGGGAAGCATCAGGTCAAGTAGGACAAGATCCGGTTTCCAGGAGAGAAAAGTCGGAATTGCCTCGTGATCACCCTCATTCCATTTTACCTCATAGCCAGCCCGTTCCAGGTAGACGTGGACAAGCCGGGCAATCGGCATTTCATCCTCGATGAGCAGAATTCGTTTCACGAAGAAACACCTCCTATCTATCTCAAATCAATTTGTACTTATCATAGCAATGATGGACATCATTTGGACTTACATCATTTGTAAAAAACGTTCTTGTTTCAGTTGTTTAGCATAATGGAGTTATGTGTCCGTTAAATGGCGAAGGGTATATTAAAACCTCTGGCAGTTTCCCGTCAGAGGTTTTTGTGTGTGCTTGAAAGGCAACGCTTATTTTTTGATGGCAGCTACTGAGACTGTTGCACCTTTTGTGATCTTGCCTTCTTTTTCGAGCTGTTTGATCAATTCGTCAACGGTGATTCCTTTCTCTTTTGCCATTTGCTCCAAGCTGCTTCCCTCTTGAAAGGTGACCACTTGGTTGCCGTTTTCATCGATTTTGACAGATACTGTAGCACGATCGGTGATGGTGCCTTCTTTTTTCATTTGCTCGATCAGTTCTTCCACAGAGATGCCTTTTTCTTTTGCTACTTCTACCAGATTGATAGCTGGCGTGGAAATAGTCATTGCCAGTTTGCCTTCTTCTTTAAGCTGCTCGATCAACTCTTCTACGGAGATCCCTTTTTCTTTCGCCATTTCTTCCAGATTCATAGCAGGGTCCAGAGCGATGAATGCTCCGCCTGAATTGGTGCCGTCTGGACTGCTGGTAGCAACTCCTTTTGTGATCTTGCCTTCTTTTTCAAGCTGCTCGATCAACTCTTCCACAGAGATACCCTGTTCCTTTGCCATTTGCTCCAGGCTAAAAATTGGTTTTACAAGATCTTCTGTACCATTTGTGTTCACCATTTTCAGTGGAGCAGAAACACCGGTCGTTGTCGCCGTTTCATTTGCCGCAAACGCGGAGCCTGCCATTGCGGATACTGCCAGAGCCATTACTGCCATTGCCATTTTCTTCTTCATTGTAAAATTCCTCCTTGGGGTTCTGTATATGGTGGTGAGCCTTGTTTGCGGGCTTGCCCGTCTCGGCTACAACACAAATTTAATGGGGGCGTGTGTCCGTAATATGACCGGAATATGGAAAAGTGACGGAATGCCGAAAACGCTTGCATTTTTCCCTGCCTTGTTCTACATTAGAGACAGGTAAAAGACCACGTAAATAGCGTGTAATCTTCTACCCACAAGTGAATAATCAAAAGGCAAAGGTGCCCTTGAACACGGCTTATTTTTTCGTGTTTAGGCACCTTTTTTTGCTTTTGATCAGGGATGTTGTCTTGAAAGGAGTGACACGCATGGAAAAACCAATTCGAGCGACGCCGCTTGCGATCCGACTGATTCCCAATGTCGATCCTCAATTTGCGGAGAAGCTGAACCTGCCTTCTCATATCCGAAGTCTGGGGCTATTGACCTCCACGATTGACGATGTGGGGTATACGGCCATTGATGAAGCGACCAAAAAGGCAGTGGTGGAAGTTGTGTATGCCAAGTCGTTTTATGCAGGCTCAGGCCATGCGTCTGGACCGTTGTCCGGCGAGTTCATCGGGATGATCGGAGGCGCGACGCCATCGGAGGTGCAGAGCGGACTGGATGCAGCCGTTGCATTTATGGAAAGCGGAGCATGCTTTTACTCTTTGAATGATGAAGGGACGCATGCGTATTACGCCCATGTTGTGTCGCGGACGGGCAGCTACTTGTCTCAAACCGCCGGAATCCGCGAAGGTGAGCCGCTTGCTTACTTGATCGCTCCGCCGCTGGAGGCCATGTATGGTATTGATGCCGCCCTCAAGGCTGCGGATGTACAAATGGTTCAATTTTTTGGTCCACCGACAGAAACGAACTTTGGGGGAGCGCTACTCACTGGCAGCCAATCGGCATGCACGGCAGCCGCCGATGCTTTTGCCGATGCCGTAAGAAGTGTCGCCCAACAGCCTGTCAAACGATAATAGGGATTTTCCCTCTTGAAGGGGAGGTAATGTAAATGCGCGCTACAACATATTCACTCGGCATGATCGAGACGTTGGGCTTGCCTGCTCTCATCGCTGCCGCAGACGCTGCTGCCAAAGCGGCAGACGTCAAAGTCGTCTCTTATGAAGGAGCGGACGCAGGGATCGTTACCGTGTATGTAATCGGAGATGTCTCCTCCGTACAGGCAGCAGTAGATGCTGGCGCTGACGCTGCGAGACGTGTTGGAAGATTGCTGCACTCACACGTGATTCCACGTCCTGATGAAAATGTTCCAAGAATGATTAAAAACCTGCTAAAACCGGAAGTAAAAGAAGAGGTTAAGGCAGAGCCGGCTAAAGCGCCAGTGTCCGGATTGCAAGATCAATCCATCAATGACCTGCGCAAAATGGCGCGTTCGTATGTGGACTTCCCGCTGACAACGAACGAAATCAACATGGCGAAAAAAGAAGATCTCATTCGTCTGTTGGAAGAGAAACAAGGCGGAGGTGACAAAGCCTAATGACACTCGACGCTGATCTGTATTCCATACAGGAAGTGCGTACCTACCTCGCACAAGCAAAGGAAGCACAGGCCAAATTCGCTACCTACAGCCAAGAGCAAGTTGACCGAATCATCGAGGCCATGTCCAAAGCGGGCGTGGAGCATGCAGATCGACTGGCAGCAATGGCTGTAGAGGAAACAGGCTTTGGTAACGTCGCTGACAAGCGGATGAAAAACCTGTTTGCTGCACAAGATGTGTACGCATCTGTAAAAGATGTAAAAACGGTTGGCATCATCCGTAAGGACGAAGAGAACAAGGTATGGGAAGTGGCGCAGCCATTTGGTATCGTAGCAGGGGTTGTACCTTCCACTAATCCGACGTCCACGGTTATTTATAAATCGATGGTCTCCCTCAAGGCGAGAAATGCGATTGTCTTCAGCCCGCATCCGTCGGCAGCCAAATGCACGCTGGAAGCAGCGCGACTGATGGCACAGGCGGCAGTAGCGGCTGGAGCACCAGAAGGCTTGATCCATTGCGTTACGAAGCCTACGCTTCCTGGAACAAATGAGCTGATGAAGCACAAGCTGACCAATCTGATTCTCGCGACTGGCGGAACTCCGATGGTACGCGCAGCATACAGCTCCGGTAAGCCGGCATACGGTGTGGGACCTGGTAACGTACCAGTTTACATCCACCACACTGCTGACTTTGCTGCTGCTGCCAGACGCATCGTGCAGAGCAAGACGTTTGACTATGGTACGATCTGCGCTTCTGAGCAAGCATTGGTAGTGGAGGAATCCACCAAACACCAATTAATTGCTGCCCTGAAGCGTGAAGGCGCCTACTTCCTGAACGAGCAAGAAAAGGAAAAGGTAGCTGCCATCGTCACGATAAACGGCTCGCTGAACGCGAAGATCGTTGGCCGCTCTCCACATGTGATCGCTCAAATGGCGGGTATTACTATCCCTGCTGATACGCGTGTCCTCGTTGCGGAGGAGAACAATGTAGGCAAAGCTTATCCGATGTCCGTTGAAAAACTGGCACCGATCCTTGCCCTCTACACTGTTCAAGGCGACAGCGAAGCGTTTGCTCGTTGCCGCGAATTGCTGGAGCATGGTGGTCTTGGACATACAGCGGGTATTCACGCCCAGGATGACAATGTCATCGCAGCGTATGGTCAAGCAATGCCAGCATCTAGAATTCCGGTAAATACGGGTACGACCTTCGGAGGAATTGGTGCAACGACTGGATTACAACCGGCGTTTACGCTTGGATGCGGTTCTTTAGGCGGCAACATCACTTCCGATAACATCGGTGCGAAGCATATGTTCAACATCAAGCGTGTTGCATTTGGCATCAAAGAAATGCCGCAATCAACGCCAGTATCAGCAGCTCCTGCGACACAAGCGGAAGAAGCTGTCCTACAGGCTGTCTCTTCCATGAATGTCGGCTTGAGCCGCGATGAGATCAAAAACATCATCAAATCCGTGTTAACAGAAATGACGACTTAATGTCGTAAAACACTAAAATTTTGGAGATATAATTAAGGAGGAAATGAAAATGGCTGGAGAAATGTCCGCATTGGGAATGGTAGAAACAAAAGGTTTGGTAGGAGCAGTTGAAGCTGCTGACGCAATGGTAAAAGCAGCTAACGTAAAACTGATTGGTAAAGTACACGTAGGTGGCGGTCTCGTGACTGTTATGGTACGTGGTGACGTAGGTGCAGTAAAAGCTTCCACAGACGCAGGTGCCGCTGCTGCTGAAAAAGTAGGAGAGCTCGTATCTATTCACGTTATCCCACGCCCTCATGGAGACATTGAACTGATTCTGCCTAAACTCGAAGGGTAATAAATCCTTATGGCAGTGATTACAGAAGCATCCTTGAGAGCCATGCATAAGTCAGGCATTCCAAACCCCTTTCTCGTTGAGAAAGGGGATAAAATAACACCAGCAGCGGCAGATTTCTTGAAAGGAAGAGGGATTCAAGTGAAACAAGTTGATCAGAACCAGCAGCCTTCCACCAATCAAGCTGCCGAGGCAGTGCGAGAAATTCCTTTGGGCGTATCTAACCGTCACATTCATTTGTCGCAAGCAGATGTCGAGAAGCTTTTCGGAGCCGGACATCAATTGACGCCAATGCGTGATTTGTCGCAACCGGGCCAGTTTGCTTGCCAAGAAACAGTCACCATCGTGGGACCAAAAGGCAGCATCCACGGGGTTCGCGTTTTGGGACCAGCTCGTGGCGCGACACAAGTGGAAATTTCCCGGACAGACGGCTTTGCAGTAGGTGTTCAAGCCCCTGTGCGTATGTCTGGAGATATTGAAGGAACACCAGGTATGGTACTCGTTACGGCAAAAGGGACAGTCGTGATGGACAAAGGCGTAATCGTAGCGAAGAGCCACGTTCATATGTCTCCTGCAGATGCCGAGCAATATCAAGTGAAGGATGGCGATACGCTGATCCTGGCGACGCAAAGCGATCGTCCTATCATCTATCCAGATGTAGTCGTTCGTGTGCATCCGCAGTTTGCACTTGATTTCCACGTTGATACGGATGAAGGTAATGCCGCTAATTTGAAAACGGGCGACCGGGTAAAAGTGATCGGCAAGAACGGGCAATTTTACTCCGGCTAACGGAGGTTGAGCTTGATGGACATCAGAGAAATGGTGGCGTCGATTACAAAAGAAATTTTGCAATCGATGAATACGGAAAAGCAAAGCACAGCGCCTCGTGTCCTGTACGTTTTTTGCGACAGCCAGGCTCATGAGGCGTTTCAGGATCATTTTATCCAACTGAAAAACCACGGGATCTGCCATGACATTCTCTTCCTGGACGGAGAAACCTCCTCTTGGTTGGGAATGCACAAGATCGAATGTGGGGGAGCAGGCAGAATTCTTACAGCAGATGAGTACGCTCCTGCCCCGTTGGAAGTGCCGAAAGATTATGTCGGTATCGTGATTCCAGAAATTGATTTGGATAATGCAGCGAGAATTGCTTCCGGTCTTAAAGGAACGATCAAAGCGGAAATCGTCTTTTCCGCGTTGGTGACGGGTAAATTCGTCATCGCTGGTTCCGATGTGCCAGGAATCAAGCGCGCAGACCGTCGTACCCTGCAAACATTGACACTGACACCTGCTTATGAAAAGCTATTCAACCGTCACGTTGAGGGCATGAAAGAACTGGGTGTGGAGTTTGCAGAGCAACGCCGTCTGGCTGATCGCGTGGTTTCTAAGCTGAAGTCTCAGCTGCAAAAAGTGGAGACTACTACCAAGACAGAACAACCGACATTGACTCCTTTGGATGAGCAAGAAGCCGTCTTTTCCGGGAAGCTGTTGACAGCGGATTGGATCAGATCTCAGCCTGAGCTTCGCGATACGACTTTGATCGTGAAAAAAGGTGCAATTGTTTCTCCACTTGCTTATGACAGCATGAGAGAACGCGGCATTACGGTCAGCTATTTAGGAAAAGGGTGATCGCATGTTTTTGGGAAAAGTGATCGGCAGCGTCTGGGCCACGCAAAAAGAAGCAGGCATGGAAAATCTCAAGCTCATGGTGGTTCAGCCGATTGATTGGCGTGGCGAAGAAGGCGGACAAACCGTTATCGCAGCGGACAGGATCGGTGCGGGAATCGGGGAGCAGGTTATCGTCTCTCGTGGGACGCCTGCCCGAATCCTTTTCTCCGGCACCAGTGTGCCGATCGATGCGATCATCGTAGGCATCGTGGATTCGTTTGAGGTGCCGGGTGCCGCAGGAAGAGAGGAATAGGAATGGAACAGGAACGTTCACGAGTCATCCAGGAATTCGTACCAGGGAAACAGGTCACGTTGGCTCATGTAATTGCAAACCCTGACCCAATGCTCTATACCAAGCTAGGTATCAATGAGGCCGGTGCGATCGGCATTTTGACTTTGACGCCTACCGAAACAGCCATTATTGCCGCGGATATTGCGACAAAGGCTGCTGACGTCGAGCTTGGGTTTCTCGATCGTTTTACAGGTTCACTGATTGTCGTAGGCGATGTATCCGCTGTTGAGATGGCAGTCGAAGCGGTCAATCAGGTACTGAGCGAAAAACTGCGGTTTACACCGGCGTTGGTGACGAAATCATGACCGGCCGTGTAATGATTATCGGTGCAATCGAAGCAGGAAAATCTTCTCTGGTGCGGGCGCTGTTCAATGACGAACAGCCTGCCAGGAAGACACAAGCGCTCGAATATCGGGACTGGGCGATTGACACTCCGGGTGAGTACAGCGAAAACCCGATGTTTTACCGCACGCTTATGGCGACCTCTCTTGAGGCGAAGGTCATTGTGATGGTGCAGGATGCTACGCGGGAGCGCAATTATTTCCCTCCTGGCTTTTCGCAAGGGTTTCCGCAATCGTGCATCGGGGTCATTACCAAAATGGATCATCCTGATGCAAATGTGGAGAGGGCAGAACAATACCTGCGTCAATCGCTCGGCAATGCGAAGATTTTCCGGACCTCCTCGCTCACGAGTGAGGGAGTGCCAGAATTGCGAGCGTATTTGCAAGAAATTGTCAATGAGTAAGCGTGATTAACCAGTATTACACCCCTTTCCGCCGTAGCGTGTCTGTGAGAAAATGAGGTCATATCAACTCCTAGCAGGTGAAAAGAGGTTCACATGCAATCAATACGAGAAGTGTGCAAAGCGTCCACGACGTTGAGTGATGACGACATTCGGATTGTGGAGGATCTGGCTTCCAAGCTTCAGATTTTTGCTGATCTGTCTCAAGCGGACATGTTTATCGATTGTCCGACGGTAGATCGGAGCGCTGCGATGGTAGTCGCACAAGCTGCACCGAGTACGGCACGCTCTATGTACAGTGGATCGGTCGTAGGGCATTTGGCGACGGCGATTAATGAGCCGGCCGTTATGTATTGTCTGACTACAGGCAAGCCCGTCATCGGTTCACGTGGGGTTTCACAGGAGCAGGTCGTGATGCGACAAAGTGTCGTACCCATCACGAATGCGGCTGGAAAAACAATCGGGACCTTGATAACTGAACAAGATATATCCAAACAGGTGGAACAGGAAAAGAACGTCGAAATGCTCAAGGAAACAACGGAGCAGTTAAGTGAGACGCTTATCCAGTTCGCTGTACCTGATCTGCCCATTTCGTCGCTTTTGCACGAGGGCATGATTTTGTTTGATCAGAGTGGGGTTATCACGTACGCCAATGGCCGTGCCCACAAACTGCTCTCCTTGATTGGCTTTGAACGGCCGGAAAAAGGCGAGAGTATCGAACGTATTTTTTCCTGGAGAGTTTCCCCGGAGAATTTTGTACGCAACGGGGGTTATATTCAGGAGGAGCTGTCAAAAGGCAAGCATTTTATCATGATGAAAGCGGTTTCGTCCGTCCGCAAACAAGACATCATCGGGGGATTCATTCTCCTGCGAGACATATCGGACATTCGGGAAAAAGAAAAGCAATTAATGATCAAATCCGCGGTGATCAAAGAGATTCACCACCGGGTCAAAAACAATTTGCAAACCATCTCTAGTCTGTTGCGCCTGCAAATGCGGCGTTCGCAGTCCAACGAGATTGAAAAGGTATACCGGGAAAGCATCAATCGCATCAACAGCATCGCCATTATTCACGAATACTTGGCACAGGATGGTCTGGAGCAGATTGACTTCAAAGAGATTTTAACCAAAATATCGAAAATTATCGTCTCTTCGATGAGACGTTCTGAGCAAGCCATACACGTCGTGGTGACCGGGGAATCGGTGTATCTGCCGTCCAACAAAGCAACATCGTTTGCCTTGATCGTCACCGAGCTGATTCAAAATTGCATGATTCATGGTTTTCATGAGCAGCAAGAAGGGAAAATCTCTATTGCACTCGTCGCCAAGGAAGACTTCGTTAGTTTGTCTGTGACAGACGACGGAGTAGGAATCGAGGACATGGAGCAAATCCACAAAAAGGGCCATCTCGGCCTGAAAATTGTCGATACGCTGGTCAGGGAAGACCTCGAGGGCACGATGCATTTCCGCAACACTGGGAACGGAACAGAGGTTACCATCCTCTATCCGATCCAAAAGGAGGATGAAGATGACACAGCCGAAGATTATGGTGGTTGATGACGAGCCGATTATTCGCATGGATTTGCGCGAGATGCTCGAAAATGAAGGGTATTTAGTGGTTGCCGAGGCGAAAAACGGAGAAGAGGCAGTCGAACAGGCCCATCGTCACAAGCCCGATCTGATCATCATGGATGTGAAAATGCCTGTCTTGAATGGAATCAAGGCAAGCAGTATCATTCGTTCCTTTTCAGACAGTTCCATTCTTCTTTTGACGGCTTATAGCCAAAAGGAACTCGTCCAGGATGCCAGAAAAGCGGGTGTAACGGCTTACTTGGTGAAGCCGGTGTCGGAGGATGACTTGATTCCCGCAGTAGAAATCGCCCTCAGTCAAAAGGAAAAAGTCGTTTCACTGAAGAAGGATATCAATGATCTGAAGCAAAAGATCGAGGATCGCAAAGCAGTGGAAAAGGCAAAAGGAAAGCTGATGAGTGCCCTATCCTTGGAAGAGGATGCGGCTTACAAATGGATGCAGCAAGTAAGCATGCAACGGCGCATGCCGCTTGTGAAGCTGGCAGAGGAAATTTTGTCGGGCGAGCAGGCCATTTTTACGCAAGGCTAGTACTGACGTTTTCATAAAAAGCAGTGACAAGTAGATACGAAGAGAGCAAAGGCGCTTGAATCAGACCGGGAGCAAGGAACCGGCTGTTCAAGCGTTTTTTCGTAAGCCCGTCTGGCACGCCAATGGTTCAAGGAGGTTCATATGGACGAACAATGGATCCAAAGCGTCGGGATCGATGTGGGAACAAGCACGACCAAAATGATCGTAAGCCGATTGCGATTGGGTCGCATGTCCAGCACGTTTTCGCTGCCGCGTTATCAGATTGTGGAGCGACAATTGCTGTATGCGAGTGAAGTACATTCCACACCGCTCATCGGATTTGATGAAATCGACGCTGACGGAATCGGATCGATTCTTGCAGCCGAGTACGACAAGGCACAAATCAGCTTGTCTCAAATCAAGTCCGGGGCGGTCATCATTACCGGAGAAACAGCCAGCAAAAAGAACGCACAGCATATCGTTCATCTGCTGGCTGAACGCTCCGGGGATTTCGTGGTAGCGACAGCAGGTGCTGACCTCGAAGGCGTGCTGGCGGGCAAGGGCGCTGGCGCAGAAAAGCGCTCCCAAGCCATGCAAGGTGTAATCGTCAATGTCGATATTGGCGGAGGAACAGCGAATGCAGCCTACTTCCAACGTGGTCGAGCGATTGCGACGGTTACGTTCCATGTCGGAGGAAGACTGATCCGTCTCAGTCCGCAAGGTGTCGTTCAATACGTGTCGCCGAACATTCAACAATGGCTGTCGGCAAAAGGACTGCGTATTCAAGTCGGACAGGAAATCGGATTCGCGCAGCTCACAGAGGTTGCCGAACAGCTGGGACGCAGCATGCTCGATTATTTGACGGGGAAAGAGCGCCAAGTATCAGGCCTGCTCGTAGTGGGGCCGCATTTGCGCGATTCCATCCCTGTTGACGAATTGACTGTCTCAGGCGGTGTGGGTCTGCTCATGAGCGGACCTCCCGTCAGAAATATATCGGATGCGAGTCGATACGGTGATTTCGGCCCACTGCTCGGATATGTACTCCAGCAGGAGCGCGAAAAAGGAACGTATCCGGTACAGTGGCTAGACCCGGATCAAACAGTACGGGCAACGGTAATTGGCGCGGGGATGCAGAGCACGGAGATTAGTGGTTCAACCGTGCATATCAAGCCGGAGCTGTTGCCGATTAAAAATATTCCGATTCTCAAGCTGGAGCTTACCGAGGAACAGTTGGCGGATGCCACACGACTGCGACAGGAAGTGGCTTCGATCTACCAACTGGGTGAGCGCCTGTTTGAAAAAACGACAGGGATTCCTTTCGCACTCGCGATCTCCGGCATCGGGTACTGCTCGTACGCTCTGCTACAGACGCTGTCCCAGGAGCTGTCGGAGCAATACCGGGCCACTTTCCCTGAGAGTCAAACCATGGTCGTAATCTGTGAAACAGATATGGCGAAAGCGCTCGGGCAGGCCTTGGCGCTGCGTTGCAAAGGGGAACCGGAAATCATTTGCATCGATCAGGTGCGTGTGGAATACGGCGATTACATCGATCTCGGTGAGCCGATCTCGGGAACGATTATTCCCGTCGTCGTCAAAACACTCGCGTTTGATGAAAGGCCGTAATGTAAGAAGGGGTGGACGTGATGAACACGAAAACGACTGTGCTTGGACATACCTATCAATTTCGCGATTTGAAAGAAGTTTTCGCGAAGGCTAATGAAGATAAATCAGGCGACCAGCTGGCTGGTCTCGCCGCTGCTGATTCCCGGGAACGTGTAGCTGCCAAGCAGGTTTTGGCTGATCTGACGCTGGCGGATATCCGCAACAATCCGATGGTTCCGGCAGAAGAAGACGAAGTATCGCGTGTGATCGAAGAAGGCATCAACGAAAAAATTTACAATGAAATCAAAAACTGGAGTGTAGCAGAACTCCGCGAGTACATTTTGAGCCATCAAGCAGGCGATAATGAACTCAAGCGCATCAGTCGCGGCTTGTCCAGTGAAATGATCGCAGCAACCGCCAAGCTCATGAGCAACCTGGACTTGATTACGGCTGCGTCCAAGATTAAAGTTGTGACGCATGCCAACACGGCAATCGGTCAGAGAGGTGTATTGGCTTCTCGTGTACAGCCGAACCATCCATCCGATAACGTACAAGGCATCAAGGCGTCTCTGTACGAAGGATTGAGCTACGGAATCGGCGATGCGGTTATCGGAATCAACCCGGTTATCGATACAGCGGACAGCGTCAAGGATATTTTGAACATGACCAAAGACGTGATGACCAAGTTCGATATCCCGACCCAAAACTGCGTATTGGCTCACGTATCTACGCAAATGCGTGCCATCCGTAATGGGGCACCAGCAGACTTGATTTTCCAGAGTTTGGCGGGTAGTGAAAAAGGAAACAATGCATTTGGTATTGATGTAGCGCTGTTGGATGAAGCAGACGAGCTGATGCGCAAAGAGGGTACTTCCTATGGACCGAACTTCTGGTACTTCGAGACAGGCCAAGGCTCTGAGCTGTCTTCCGAGGCGCATCACGGCATGGACCAGGTAACGATGGAAGCACGCTGCTACGGTTTGGCTCGCAAATACAATCCATTTATCGTGAACACAGTAGTTGGATTCATCGGACCTGAGTATTTGTACGACAGCCGTCAAGTAATCCGCGCAGGATTGGAAGACCATTACATGGGTAAAATGCACGGTTTGCCAATGGGCTGTGACGTATGCTACACGAACCACATGAAGGTCGATCAGAACGACATGGACAATCTCGGTATTTTACTCTCGTCGGCAGGCGTTAACTTCGTGATCGGCGTAGCCATGGCAGACGATGTCATGCTCAACTATCAATCGACGAGCTTCCATGATATTGCGGCATTCCGCGAAGTGATGGGACTGCGCCCGGCGCCTGATTTTGAAAAATGGTTGGAGAAAATGGGCATCATGGAAAACGGTAGGCTGACTGCAAAAGCAGGCGATCCGACAATCTTCATGTAAGATCAGGAGGTGAAAGACGGATGGAACAACAATTAGATTTCTTGGTAGATAAAGTAGTAGCAGAGCTGCAAAAGAAGCTGGGAGAGGCCACAGAACAAGCTCCGTCACCAAAAGCAGAGACAGGCTTGATTCAACTGAGATCGGAGCCAAAGACAGAGCCGGTAGCGAGTGCGACGACGGCTCCAACCCCAGCTCCAGTGGTGAATGAGCAGCTTGCTCCAATAGCAGAACCTGAGAGAACATCACATGTACCGAATCCGAAGTACAAGGAAGGCTTGGATGAACTGCTGTCCAGCACGCCAGCGCGCATCGGAGTTTGGCGTACAGGTGTGAGACCTTTGACCAAAACTATGCTCGAATTGCGTCGCGACCATGCTGCGGCTGTAGATGCTGTATATGGCGAAGTCAGTCAAGCGGTGCTCGACCAGTTCTCTTTGTTCACAGTGGAAACACAGTATGACAACACGGAAAACTATTTGAAGCGCCCAGACATGGGACGTATCCTCACTGAGGAAGGCGTACGCATGCTCCAAGAGCGCTGCCAAAAGAAACCGCAGGTACAAATCGTGGTTTCGGACGGCTTGAGTGCTGCTGCGGTGGATGCGAACCTGAAAGACGTGCTTCCATCCCTGATGGACTCTCTGAAAAGCTACGGACTGACCTGCGGCACTCCGTTTTTTATCAAGGGCGGACGCGTAGCCAGTATGGATCACGTCGGCGAGATTTTGGAGCCAGAAGTATTGGTGCTCTTGATCGGAGAACGTCCAGGATTGGTTACGGCACATTCCATGAGTGCGTACATGTGCTACCGTCCACGCAAAGGTATGGTAGAATCAGAGCGTACAGTGATCTCGAATATTCATCGTCAAGGTACATCTCCGGTTGAGGCGGGTGCCCACATCGGGACTATTCTCTCCAAAATGCTGGAGCAAAAAGCAAGTGGTGTAAAACTAGTCTTGTAACATGACGAGGAGGATTCAGCATGACATTTCGCAGAAAAAAAGTAGCCGTAATCGGTAGTGGTTTTACTGGAGCGACAACTGCGTTCATCATGGCGCAAAAAGAGCTGGCTGACATCGTATTGGTCGATATCCCTCAATTGGAAAACCCAACGAAGGGGAAAGCACTCGACATGATGGAAGCTTCTCCAGTTCTCGGCTTCGATGCTAGCATCACAGGTACTTCTGACTACAAAGACATCGAAGGCTCCGATATCGTAATCATCACAGCAGGGATTGCACGCAAGCCAGGTATGTCCCGCGACGACTTGGTAGCAACGAATGCAGCCATCATGCGCTCGGTTGCTGAGCAAGTGAAAACATATGCACCAAACTCCATCGTACTCATCCTGTCCAACCCGGTAGATGCGATGACCTATACATTCTACAAAACGTCCGGCTTCCCGAAACACCGAGTAATCGGTCAATCCGGTGTACTCGATACAGCTCGCTTCCGTACGTTCGTAGCGATGGAACTGAATGTATCCGTGAATGACGTAACAGGCTTCGTATTGGGCGGTCACGGTGACGACATGGTACCACTCCTGCGTTACTCCTACGCTGGCGGCATCCCACTGGAAAAATTGATCCCACAAGATCGTCTGGACGCTATCGTCGAGCGTACACGCAAAGGCGGCGGCGAAATCGTAGCTCTCTTGGGCAACGGTTCCGCTTACTATGCACCTGCGGCAGCTCTGGTAGAAATGGCAGAAGCGATCTTGAAAGATCAGAAGCGCATCCTGCCATCCATCGCTCTACTCCAAGGTGAGTATGGCTACAACGATATCTACCTGGGCGTACCAACTCTCTTGGGTGGAAACGGTATCGAGCAAGTCATCGAGCTGGATCTGACTGCTGCTGAGAAAGCAGCCTTGGATAAATCCGCAGATTCCGTTCGTGCGGTTATGAAAGTAGCTATGCCATAAGCACAGTATGAAAATGAAAGCTTCGCCAGATATCTTGGCGGAGCTTTTTTTACAATGTGGATGGAGTAGCCGTAGTGGAGGGAAGAAGCGGATTTCCAGTCTACGCTTCGGCCTACGCCCTGCTGAGGGCGGGTACTGTTCGCTCCGAAATAAATAGCGGGAGCGCTTCAAAAGTAGAGTTTCGAGGATGTTTTTTCAGAGGTTGAAGCTGAAAACCCCCGCTATTTATTTCGGAGCTGGGTAGGGCTCCAGAGGCGCTAGGACTGGAAATCCGCTTCTTCCTACGAGGCTGTATTCGCAAGACATTGGAGGAATTGTGCGAAGAGTGACGAACTAGATTACTGGAATGTTAAGAATTGTAAAGAAAAATCTTTCAAAAAAATATATTTTATTGTAAAATAAAGGAAAAATGTAGGGGTTGATTCTTTATGGGGGGGCTGCAAGGGACAATGCACTGGTCGCTGCGGTCGGAAATTGAAAGACACCGTAGAGAGTGCGGCTATACCTTGAGTAAATTAGGTGAATTAACGGGAATCAACCATGGGAGTTTGAGCGAGATTCTGAACGGAAATCCACCGCGGGCTATGACCATTGGTCAATTAGATGCGCTCGCTGCGGTGTTTGGTCGCGAGCCAGGTTGGTTGTACGAATTGTATACAGAAGAATGCATATCAGAGGGGAGAATATCGCGCCCTCGGTTGATACCATATTTAGTTCGATGTGCGGAGGTTGGGCGAAAAGATTGCATAGAAGAGGTTGTTCCTAAATTATTGGACAACCCTAAAAATATTTCGACCCTCTTTTTAGTGGCAGAACAGCTATATGAAAGCGGGAAACTAAAAGAGTCCGTACCTTTTTATCAGGCTGTCGTTGATAGCGAGAAAGATGGACATTCTGACCAATTCGTAATGAGTCAGTATCGATTGTTTCGGGCTGCACTCGGGACTAATTCAGAAGAAAATGGGGAGGCAGTTATTCGGTTTGCCCCCTATCGTAATCGGCTTCCTGAAAACTATCAGCTGGATGCTTTATTTCAATTAGCGCGGGTTTCTTATGCTTTGCAAAAATGGAAGAAGTCTGAACAGTACGCTGATGAATTACGGTATCTTGCGGAAACGATTTACATATATGAGTTGGACAGATTGAAAAGAGAAAAAAAGAGCGAGCTGCCTGAGACAGAACGTCACTTGGTCTATTATTATGCAATAGGACATTTATTCAAAGGCGCAGCATTGGAAATGCAAGGGCTGTATGTACAAGCGAAACCATATGTACATGCTTACGCTGATTTAGGATGGTTTGAATTGCTGGATGAAGTCGGGCACCAAGAGGTTGAAAGATTTAGGGTTTGGGCAAAGGCTAACTTATACACATTAGAGGTACTAGCTGGCAATACAAGCATCATTGAGGAGTACGCAGACTATCTTGAAAGTCTTCCTACGAATGAAATACTTGCTGGTTTAATTTCTATTATGAAGTCAGCTAATACGTACCAATTTTGTGTGGATGAGATATTAGAACGCTTTTCTTCGCACATTGCCAGTTTTGGTCAATTTAAAGAAGCTATTGGATTGGACAGGCAGCTTCGGTTTCGGTACCAGATAGCCATTTATGAATTCGGCAAAGGGCGTATAGGGAAAGGAATTGAAGAAACGTTAACTTGTCTTTCTCTGGCAGATTCCGTGAGTCGGTATGAGGATGTTCTTAAATGCGTCTCATTATTCGAAGAGTATAGACAGTATGCGTCTGCATCACAAGTCGAGCAATATCAATCCATTGTAACGGGCAGAAAGAGGGCAAATCTCCCAAAATAATTTGATGGAAATCCGCAAACTCTCATTATATGCTAAATTTTGGTGGGCATATACAAATTAAGGGAGGTTTAACTTATGAAAAGAATTATTTTATCAGTGGTTATGGTTTTAGCTATATTTACTGGATCTCCATCTATAGAAAAGCCCAATAACATCAGTATAATTATGTATGAGCATGGAACAGATTCCTAGAGAATTGAGATTCAAGGAATAGTTAGTTAAATAGATCGTAACCGAAAAAACATCCCTCCGATGGGATGTTTTTTTCTATTCAATTTTTCTTAGTCGGTGAATTTCTGCACATCCCTGTATAGTAAATATATGTAATAAATTGTAAAAGAGAGGGGGCGTTGGACATTACTGCTATCGCAAATATTTTAGATAGGGATGTTTCTTTCCATCCTGGAAACTCCCCCAAAAAAGGCGCAGCATCAGCCCCTAAAAGTAAGTGTACGATCCGGGGCATGGTAAAGGAAATCGGTTGCCACTTAGAGTTGGATAATAGAATCGAACAGCTACGACGGGAAATGATGGAGTTGGCGGGAAAGTACGGTCTCTCACATGATAAAGTTTTGGCTGTGAGCCAACAATTGGATAAATATATTGTTATTGCACAAAACAGATTGAAAACGGAAAAGTAAGTCCTTCTCACACCTCAAGTCCTCCAAAACCCTCCATTAAACTATTATCTATCTAGGTAATTGCCGACTCTTGACATATTTGAATCATAGTTTCGAACTGGATTACGAATTGATAAGAAGACCAAGTGGTATATTTTTAAAAATAGTAAAATGGAGGACGGGTCCAAGAGATGATTCTTTATGGGGGGCTGCAAGGGACAATGCATCGGTCGCTGCGGTCAGAAATTGAAAAATGCCGGAGAAAGCACGGTTATACATTAAGCAAGCTAAGTGAATTAACAGGCATTAACCCTGGTAGCTTGAGTGAGATTCTTAATGGAAATCCGCCGCGGGCTATGACTATAGGGCAATTAGATGCGTTCACCAAGGTATTTGGACGCGAGCAGGGTTGGTTATATGAATTATACCCGGAAGAATGTTTGTCAGAGCAGAGAATTTCGCGCCCACGATTAATACCGTATTTGGTTCGATGCGTGGAGGTTGGGAGAAAGGATTGCATAGAGACTGTTGTTTCCATATTGTTAGAGAATCCGAAAAACATCTTGATTCTGTTTGCCCTTGCAGAGCAACTATATGAGAAAGGGCAACTGAAAGAGTCAGTGCCCTTTTATGAATATGTCATTGAGAATGAGAAAGATAGCTATTCTGACCACTTTGTAATGAGTCAGTATCGGTTATTTCGTGCTGTACTTGGGACAAATGCAGAAGAAAATTGGGAGAATGTAATTCGGTTTTCTCCGTATCGCAATCGGCTTCCAGAGAACTACCAACTCGATGCTTTATTCCAATTAGCACGGGTTTGTTTTGCTTTGCAAAAGTGGAACAAATCAGGGGAGTACGGTGACGAATTACGGCTTCTTGCAGAAACTGTTCACATGCATGAATTGGACAGGTTGAAAAGAAACAAAAAAGGGGAACCCTTGAAACCAGAGCGCCCTCTTGTCTATTATTACGGAATGGGACATTTATATAAAGGTGCAGCACTGGAAATGCAAGGAATGTATGAAGAGGCGAAGCAGTATGTACGAGTTTACGCTGATTTAGGATGGTTTGAATTACTTGATGAAGACGGACGTAAAGAGGTAGAAAGATTCAAGGTATGGGCAAAGGCGAACTCCTATACATTGGAGGTATTATCTGGGAATACAGACGTCTTAGAAGAGTATGTAGACTATCTTGAAAGTTTGCCCACCAATGAATTACTTGCTGGTATGATTTCTATTATGAAATCAGCAAATACCTACCATTTTTGTGTAGATGAGATATTGGATCGCTTTTCTTCGCAAATTGCCAGTTTCGATCAATTTACAGAAGCAATAGGATTAGATCGGCATCTCCAGTTTCGGTATCAGACTGCCATTTATGAGTTTGGTAAAGGGCGGATCGAGAGAGGGATTGAAGAAAGTATATATTACCTTTCCTTAGCAGATTTGATGAATCGACATGACGAGGCTCTTACATACATAGCATTGTTTGGATGGTTAGGGAATTTGAATAAGCGAATAGCTAACCAAAACGAGTTAGGTAACTAGTATCTAGTCAAAGTTTCTTGTAAATATATTGTAGATGGTTTTAGCTGTAAGCCAACAATTCTGAGTCAAAGTTCCGAGCTGGATGACGAATTGATAGGAAGGAAAAGTAGTGAATTTTGGGGAAATAATCAAAACTGTAAAATAGAGGAAAAGGACGAAAGTATGATCCTTTATGGGGGGCTGCAAGAGACAATGCATCGGTCACTGCGGTCAGAAATTGAAAAATGCCGGAGAAAGCATGGCTACACAATAAGCAAGCTGGGTGAATTAACGGGCATTAACCCCGGAAGCTTGAGTGAGATTCTTAATGGAAATCCGCCACGTGCCATTACTATTGGTCAATTAGACGTACTAGCTAAGGTATTTGGTCACGATCCGGGTTGGTTATACGAACTGTATACAGAAGAATGTTTATCAGAGCAGAGAATATCGCGGCCCCGATTAATACCGTACTTGATTCGATGCGTAGAGGTAGGGCGAAAGGATTGCATAGAGGCTGCTGTTCCCCTTATGCTGGAGAATCCGAAAAACATCTCGATTCTGTTTGCCCTTGCAGAGCAGCTATATGAGAAAGGGCAACGGAAAGAGTCGGTGCCCTTTTATGAATATGTGATTGAGAATGAAAAAGATAGCTATTCGAACCACTTCGTGATGAGTCAGTATCGGTTATTTCGTGTTGTACTTGGGACAAATGCAGAAGAAAATTGGGAGAATGTAATTCGGTTTTCTCCGTATCGAAATAGGCTTCCAGAGAACTACCAACTCGATGCTTTATTCCAATTAGCACGGGTTTGTTATGCTTTGCAAAAGTGGAACAAATCAGGGGAGTACGGTGACGAGTTACGGCTTCTTGCAGAAACTGTTTGCATACATGAATTGGAGAGGTTGAAAAGAAACAAAAAAGGGGAACCCCTGAAACCAGAGCGCCATCTTGTCTATTATTACGGAATGGGACATTTATATAAAGGCGCAGCACTGGAAATGCAAGGACTGTATGAAGAGGCGAAGCAGTATGTGCAAGTTTACGCTTATTTAGGATGGTTTGAATTACTTGATGAAAACGGACGTAAAGATGTAGAAAGATTCAAAGTATGGGCAAAGGCGAACTCCTACACATTGGAGGTATTGTCTGGCAATACAAGCATCATTGAAGAGTATGCAGATTATCTCGACATTCTTCCCACCATTGAAGTTCTTGCTGGTTTAAATGCCATTATGAAATCCGCTAACACCTACCACTTTTGCGTGGATGGGATTTTAGAGCGCTTTGCCTCCCAAATTGATAGTTTCGATCAATTTACAGAAGCAATTGGATTGGATCGACATCTTCGGTTTCGATATCAGATGGCTATTTATGAGTTCGGTAAGGGAAGGATAGAGAGAGGAATTGAAGAAACGATATATTGCCTTTCTCTAGCGGATTTGATGAATCGACATGACGAGACCCTTACATACATAGCATTGTTTGGATGGCTAGGGAATTTGAATAAGCGAATAGGTAACCAAAACAAATTAGGTGACTAGTATACTGTTAGGTCATTGTGAATATATCGTAGGTTGATGAAACATCCTTTGTCAGGATGTTTTTTTTATTCCATTTTTTGCAGTTGGTAAAAACCTGCATATCAATTTATGGTTAATTATGTAATAAATCTCAAAATGAAGGAGGTGGGATATGAAGATATTCCATAAAGCAATAGAAATCTAAGAACATCTCTAAAAAGAGGAGCCACAGGTGCACTAAAACCAAGCGAATAATCCGGTGGTAAAGGAAGTAGGGTGAGTCTTATAGCAGCTATTGCATTTAAAAAGGGCGTTCCCCCCCTTCGACAGGTTAAAGGAACGCCCACAGGAGGAGCAGTTACGGCTCCTATAAGTAAATGTATCATGCTACCTCTAGATCGAGAAGGAGTAACCTATCACGATATTGATCATTTGAAAAAAATTGTGGAAGAATTGCGAGAACAATTGGTGCAAATGTATTTAGAGAAGAATGATTTCTTGGATGATAACGTCGTGGAATTAAGCCAGCAGTTGGATCAGTACATTCTGGTCATTCAATCAAAAATGATGGGAATCTAAATGGAAAAGATGGTGATAATTATGATTAAGAAATTAAGATCATTGGTATTGTTTTTATCACTCGTTATGTCTTTATTTGCAGTTCCAACATTTGCGAGTACTGAAAAAACTATGGATATTGATATAGGTGAAGATTATGAGGTCAAAAAATTCGAAGATGGTAGAATTAGTCCAGTATCATTCGCTGAGGAACTGACTGAAAGCCAGTTAGAAAATATTTTAGTGGAAATGGGTTTTTCTAAAGCCGAGATTTCTGATATGAGTATTGCTCTAAAGACAAGACTAGTATCCGACGGCGGTAAAAGAGTAAAGACAACTCCAGTACATGCTACATATCGCACTGGAGATGAAAAAGATGAAGTAACATTTGAGGGTGAGAGCATTGATGAAATAAAAGAACAGTTAAAATCCGATAAGGAATATGTTCAACTCAAAACTGCCTGGGACAAAGAAGATGAGAATTGGTATGGAAAGACTTATGTAACTTGGGCCGGATTAACTGGAAATGGTAAGGAATTCAAATATAATTTTTATATAGAGTTCGAGTGGAGTAGTACCCCTTTTCAAAAAATGACGGATCACTTTGCACTTCATTGGGGAGATAAAGGAACAAAGTATGCATCAGCAGACTGGACAGTCGTACAGTATCTGGGACGAAATGGTAAATATGGAGGAAATAGCTGGCATGATGTCCCGGTGACGAATGAGCAAAACAATCTAGCGGGAACTGAGTGGTCTTTCAGATGGTATGATATTCAAGGCGCATTAAAAGTTAGAGGAACGGGGCATGAAGAAATTAGAGTTCCTGTAAGTAAAGCTGGTGAAACTTATACATATGCTGGAGCGTATTTTCACCCTCATTGGACACATGATATTCAAATAAGTCTTGGTCCAGCAGGAATTACATTTAGTGACGACGCTGGTGATAAGTGGACATGGGATGAAAGTTTTGAAATTGGTGATGATCGACCGAATAATTAATATAATAATAAGAAGGGAGGGCTTCCTTACCTTCTTATTGTATTTTTAGTAAGGGGCGGATGTATCATGAAAAAAAAAGTAGTACTAGGTATTATGCTCCTGTTTTTGCTTAGTATGATTGGGTTATATATGAATTTTCAGGCACATAGTAAAACGTATGGGTGGGTTGTAGTAACAAACAAATGGGTAGAAAATGACAAATATTTTCTTAGTATCAAGCATATTTGTTTAAATAACGAAACTGAATTTTGTAGCAATGAGAAGACAATTAGAATTGGAGATGAGGTAAGCTTGTTAAGCTCCTCTCCTGTAAAGAGTAATACACTTAGCGCTAAAGAGGCATATGATCAAATCGAACAAAATGGTAAGTATGTTTTTAGCTATATTTTCATTGAGGGAAGAATGTGGCCATTAAATATGCCTAATACATTAGTTGAATTTAAACAATACAACCAAAAAATATAATCAAAGTATTTTGTTGTTACTTTTAATTTAAGATTAATGCAAACAATGGAACATGGGATTACGAAAAGGAAGAATAATCTCGAATTTGCTTCCAGATAGCCGGTTAACACTAGCAGCATAACCGGCTATTTTTTGTGTCTAGCACTCCTTAACCTTGTAAACGCACATGTTCGTTTTTCTTGTGGCATCCATATTAAAGTGTGTTAAAGTGCGTTTATATAATTACCCATAAATCACTAGCCATACGATCTATTTTTTCAGCATCTCGGATGGACTCTTACCACCGACTAAACAAATTATGAGGAGTGTGGTTGATCTGCCTAAAATATGTCGTAATGCTTTGCTTGTTGTAGTTCTTAGCTCAATGACTTTACTTGGCTGTTCCAATATATCTGAAAAAACTGAAGATATTACTGTTAATTCTGCTCAATCGGACACTTTGGAGAAAGTAAAAAATGGGCAATTAGAAGGTGTCTTAATTGGCATCGGAGCAACAAAGAAAGAGGTTCTAGATAAAATCGGAACCCCCGTCGAGAGTGGAAATTCTGAGTATGGATTCACAATATACTATGAGGGTTTTAATTTACAATTCGAAGACTATGCTAACTCAATTGATGAAGTAAAGGATACGAATAAAGTCGTCCTAATGAATGCCGAACCAAAGACTGTAGGAATGACTGGAAAACCTGAGGAAATCAAAAAAGAAATAGGAGAACCCTCTAGAGAGTTTATGGATGACTCAGGTGATCATACGTTTATATTGGAATATGAAAACAATGGAAACCTACTAAGATTTACGTTTGATTCAAAAGAAAGTCCAGTAAAGTATGTTACCCTTCGAGTCCAATAAACCAGACTATCTGGCTTATTGTGGCCTGAATTCTGAAAAATTAGTCCATAAAAAAAGAGACGGTTCTCCCGCCTCTTCTCTTTTACTTGTGTACCCCAGTTGACTCTGTTTTTCTACCATTCCGTTTCCGTTTTGTGTTCAATTATGTGTACGACTTTTGGTTCAACTTCTTTCATCATTTGTTTCAGTGATTGCTCGGTGACCGGTACTCCATCACCTTGAAGTTGTCCTCTAGCCTGTGTTTCTGCAATCACATCAATCACTTGTTGTTTCGTGACATTTTTAGATGCTGCAATCTCCACAACAGTTTTACCTTTTGCTAATTCTTGTTTTAATTCTGTCGGGCTGATTTTTAGTAAAGCAAACAGTTTTTCATCGTTTAAAAAGTTGTCAGCACTATAATCAGGCTTACCATTTATAGAGAATAGGCCCTCTACTTTAATGTTTGAAGGTGTATCAGAAGGTGTATCAGCTGTAGGAATACCTACGATCTTAGTAAGACTAATGGTATTGTCCTGAACAAAAACCTGGTAGACCGGTTTATCGAACATCTCATTGGTGTAATTCAACATCCATGTTTTTTGGTTTAGATTCTCCATTTGCTCGATAGCAACCTTGTATTGTTCGACGTTGCCATACATTTTATCAATAAGATCATTTACCTTCGCCTTGATTTCCTGATCGGTTAACGTAATGAGTGACTTCTCCTTAGGCTCCCAATTCTCTTGAATCACGTGTTCAATCTCACCCGTACTACCGTTTGTATGGAGGGTAATCTTTTTGCCGGTTCCTCCTTTTTCCTGTAGTACGATACTTGTTTGCTTCACGTTGATTACATTGTTCCCTTTGGATACATCACCTTGAACGTTGCTTGCATCGATAATCTCAAACGATTTTGTTTCAGGATATGCGAGATACAGCTTCTCAAGCGTTGATTTGCCAACCTCATCCACCTTGACTTGTTCAGAAGTCATCGGTGTTCTTGTAGGCATGTCAATCACGCCAGAAGCCGCAAATGCTGCAACTGGAATCAAAATCGCAGTAGCAACGATTCCACCAATTAATCGTTTTTTCATAATTACTTCGCTCCTTTTTTGTTGTAAATAATGAGAATCGGATTGTTCTATTTGTTCGCTGAATAAGCAGCTTACACACTATATTGCCTCTTTAGCGGAAAAAGGTTCGGTTCATATCTTATTTTTTTTTATCGTGAGCAGACCCCATGCCCATCAAGCGAAGGAATTTGCTACCTCCTCAAAAGGAAATACGCTATTCTTTCGGTAGACTGACTAACGAACTTCTACTACTGATCAATCGCTTTAGTAACTTAGATGGGTTCAAACTATTCTATCTATCATTTTGTAGAAAGGAGAATACTAATGATTAGCATTAAGAATTTAAAATCCACAAAAAAAATAGCATTGGCTACTATTGGTTTTATAACAATTGCAGGACTTGCTGTTTACTATATAGGTGACTTGAAAAAACAGAGTTTTCTTTATTCCAGTGATACAGATTATAGAATAGTTTCTGGTGAAGCAATGTTTACCGAGACATTCACTGACGTGGAGGGTCTAGCTGAAAATGCAGATATCATAGCCGAAGCTGAAGTTATTTCTCAAGAAAATAACCCTAATTATGAAAGACTAGATGTATATACAGTCTCTGAATTAAGATTAACGAAAGTCTATAAAGGTGATGTAGAGATAGATGATACAGTATCTGTACTGGAAACTGGAGGGGAATTCGATGAAAGAGAGGCGGCCAAATATTTCGCAGGAAAGCCAGGATCTAAATTAGTGAATGATGATAATGGTGAACCCAGAATGACATCGGTAGGGATTGAAGGAAGTATTCCTATGAAAGAAGGAAATAAATATTTTGTTTTCTTAACAGAAGATAAAGATGACGTCTATAACATAGTAGGGTCAGTTCAAGGAAAGATTAAAATTAATAGCGAGAACACTCTGGTATCGCAAGTTTCTCTAGAGACAATAGATCAGCATGGTGATCTTTATTTCCTCCAGGAAAGTTATTCAGGGCAGAATATTTCGGAACTTAGAAACGAAGTTGAACAACTCATTGCATCCTCTCCCAATTAGCCCCCCAAAATCTCTCTCAACCGAAAGATCATTACGAAGTAGACAGGAAGAGAAGATAGCTGATATTACAATGGAAATCTGGGGCTTAGGTGCTCTCTGTTTCGTTTTAATTACATGGGGGAGGTTGTTTCCATGCAATACTATTCATTCCTCGTCTTTGTGATTTTCCTTCATATCACGAAAGTGTATAACTTCATCGAGAGCAGACTCAGCCCGTTCGATTTCGCCATAGTCGTTGGTATGGGAGTTTTTTGGCTATTACTTAAATGTTGTGAATACTTATCGGGCGTATTGGAAATGGTATGTATCAAATTCAAAATGAAAGTATGGCAATTGTATGTGGTCGCATTGATTTTGTATTTTTTATTTTAGTTTCTTACTGTATTCCCTACTCTCTCGACTTGTTATAGAGGAGGAATGGAAGTGAAAAAATTACGAATAGTCATCGCGATTTTCATAATATCTATTGCAGGATGGTTTATCCTAAAAACTCTAAACTCTCCTGAAAATACAGTAAGGACCGTCATAGACAATATAGCAAATGGCGCACAAAATCACGTGCAAATGGAACAAGATCAAATTGAATTAATTCGCTCCTATTTTGAATTTGCCGCTAAGAATAATCTAAAATCACCCGAAATTTCAGTTAGACAAGTCGAAGGAACCGGAGATCATATACAGCTAATCGCAGAGTTTCTAATGATAGATTACGATGAAAATAATAGAATTCGAAAAGTGTATGCAGGAAATCTCCTTTTCACCTTACAGAAATCTTCGTTTTATAAGTGGGAAGTAATAAACATCGAGGAAAAAATGAAACTTAGCCTTTAGGTGGAAAGGTTTTGTAATAGTATTCACCCGTTTCTGTTCAGGGGACGGGTTTTTCCATGTTTCATATTTTTTCGCCTATGTATCGTGAACCAAACTCCGCGTTCTCGTGAATATACAGTAGAGAAAACGAGGGGAGGGAACGCTGTGGATGAGTGGGAGTTGATTGCTAAATGCCAAGAGGGCGAGCCTGAAGCTTTCGAACAATTGGTCAAGCCCTATCTGGCGATGGCATACCGGACAGCGTACTTGATCATTCATGACAAGCATCTGGCACAGGACGCCGTTCAGGAAGGGCTCATCGAAGCGTATCAGCACATAGACCGACTCGATAAAAAACGGGGAGTGGCCTTTCGCAATTGGTTATACCGGATTATTACGTTTCGGGCTCTGAATCTGGTACGCAAGCAGAAGCCTGTGGTGGAATACGAAGAGATGATCCCGGAAGAAGCGTTAACGCCGCTGGACAACGTGATCCAGCGAGAGGAGCAGCATCAAATATGGCAGGCGATTCGCAGCATGAGGGCGGAGCATCGCGCGGTCATTATTCTTTACTATTACGAGGGCTTCAGCGTGTCGGAGATCGCCAAAATTACGGGCTCCTTTGAGGGGACGGTCAAATCGCGCATGTATAAGGCGAGAAAACTGATTGCACAGCAATTGGACAAGGAATGCAATCAATCGGATTTTTTGCGGGAAGGGGCAATGACTCATGACTAACGAGGAGAGGCAAATCCAAGAGACGCTTAGGAAAGTAGCGGGAGCTGTCGAGATACCGAGTTTTCAAATGCCATGCCAGAATAACGCGTTGCAGGTGAGAAGGCGTCCATTTTACCGTAGCAAAAAATGGACATCCATCGGCATCGCTTCCGCTGTCGTACTCGGGCTGCTCGGAAGCATGCAAGTGTCCCCAACGTTTGCGGCCTATGTCAAATCGATCTTTGCTCAAGACGGGTTCGATGAAGGAGTGCAACAGGCGGCGAGACAAGGCTTCTCCGAAACATCGAATCTTTCTGTTACCGATCAGGGGATCACCTTGGAGGTAAAGGAAATTATTGCTGATTCGGCGCAGGTAATGGTAGCTTTAATGATAAAACAGTCGGATGGCAAGCAGTTGCTCCCTACCTATCCGACAGCGACAAACGCAGAATCCGATGCCGTTGAATTGCTGGATGCCAAAGGGGCGGTCATTTCTGAAGAGTGGGGAACAACCTTTGAAAATAATGCCGGATTCATCCGGTTTCTCCTTGGTAAAAAAGGACAGGAGCCCCTTCCGAAAACGTTGTCGATACATTTTGATGAAATCGGTGATAGAAAAGGAAACTGGAAGCTGCAAGTTCCGATCACGATGGCAAAAGCAACGGCCGCAACGACTGTGCTGCCTGTCAATCAAACGCAAGTGACGAAGCATGGATTGAAGATGACCTTGCACCAGATCGTCAACACGCCAACGACCACCCGAATTGAGCTGGAAACACAATGGACAGAGGCGGCCAAAAAACAACTGGAACAAGAAGCAAAAAAGCTAACCGGAAAGACGACGGACCCGGATTATGCTCCATTTCTTCCGTATCAGCAATATATGCTGGGATATTACTACGAGGGAGCAGATGGAAGCAAGGGGAAGGAAAGCCGCAAAGAAAGAACTCATTCTATTGATCGCTATGGGCATTTCCGCTGGATCATGGACGACGATCCGTTACCAAAAGGGAAAGCAAAGACGCTTGTCATAAACAGCTTCCACAAGGCAATACCGTATGATATGAGTGTCACCTTCCATCCCGATGAGTTGAACAAGAAGCCCGTAATCAAACAAGTGGGAGAAGATATCTTCACAGTGAAAGGCATCAAGCTGGCAAAAGATGAGTTTTCGGAAAAGCAGCAAATGGTAATGGAGGTAGAGGTACTATCCAAAGATATTTCAGATATTTATTTGCCTTGGTGGGTAGCCCAAGATGGGCAGGGAATCACTTACCGTGCTAGAAGGAGTACTCAATCAACAGGACCTGCTGACCAGTCAGGACGCGAGCGAGTAACGTACAAATTTTGGATAGTGGACAGCAAAAGCTGGAAAGAAGACGAAATCGACAAGCTCCCGGAGAAGCTCACCCTACGACTGGATGCTGTTCAAAAAAAATATCCACTCGAGTGGAGAATTCCCGTTACTCATCCATAAAGAGAAAACCGCCCCGTACAAAGGGCGGTTTTTCCTGTTTATTTCGCGACCAACTGCGGCTCTTTTTGCCCGAGTCGGATCGTCGCTTCGCTCGGAATCCACATGCCTGTGTTCTCGTCACGTCCTTGCAGGACTACCGTCGGGTTTGCTTTGCCCATCTGCTCAGCACCTTTGGTAATTTGCTGCCCAATTTTGCCGCCTTTGACGCGGTTTACGACGAGCGAGAGCTGCACGCTGTCCAGCTCTGTCATCATCTCGAAATCACCGTTGCTATCGCCCGCGATGAAGATAGGGCCATGACCATACTTTTTCACCAATACATCCTGGATCACTTCCGTCTTGCCGTGGGCTACCGTGATCGGGTAGTCAGGCAGATACACATTCGTGATCCGTCCGTTTTCTGTTTTCAAACGCATGCCGATGATGTTCTCCGCTGGGAGATTGTAGCCATATTTCGGGAGGGTGGCGAAGACACGAACGACATCCTCCAGGGAGGCACTCACGACATATACGTCGATGCCATTGGCACGCAGTGTGTTCATCAGGTTTGCTACTTCGGAAGTGAGGCGCAGGCCTGTTGTATGAGAGGCTTTTACCACACCTGCTTTGCCTGCCAACGATTTCGGGCTCGTCCAGCTTACTTTTTCAATCGCCATGCCCAGGCTGTGATCATTGGATGCTTCCGCCAATTGTTGCACTTCTTCCACTGTCATGTTCGTGAAGAGGTAGAGGATCCATGGATAGCCAATCGAGGTGCTGTGCGTATCGTTGATCGCTTCATACAAGAAAAACAGTTTGGCTTTGAAATCTGCGAATTGCTCTGTTGCTGTCACTTCCTCCAGCGACTTCGTTCCTTTAAAACCTTGATAATTTTGATATAAGTACGTGTAGTCGGCTACGAGATCAGTCGCGATGGCATCGAGTGTGACAGGCTTGCCGTCGACATTTTTATACGAATCGGAAAACGGTCCCTCTGGTACATTCGTACGGATGACCTTCCCGAATTCTTCTGGAGTGAGCTTGTAAGCCAAATGGTTGATCTGGTAAACAAACAGCGCTTCCTCAGTGTCATGCATGATGCTCGTATTGTCCCAGTCAAAAACGGCATACGGCTTCTTTTTGGCATTGTAGGAGGCACTCTTGATGCCGTTTTTCTCAATCAATTCGTGGACGGCTTGATAAGTCGCAGGTGCCCATTTCCCCTTGTCGAGCATCTGCACGTTGGTGTCCTTGGCCAAAGCTGGCATCTGCATCGCGAGCAGAGCGACGATCATCAGCATGGTCAGCCACCACGTTTTGGGTTGTGCTTTTCTGTGTGACATGGTTGTCATCCCCTTCTTCTTTTTCTCGATCCCCCAAATGAAAACGCTATCATTTTTTCAAAAGAAAAAGGCCTTCCCCACGCCTATTGATAAAGCGCGGGTAGAAGACCTCATTGTCTTAAGCGTTTTCATTTGTATTCTAATCATACTAAATTTAACAGTAAAAGCAAGAAGATTCCGATAAACAGGGTAAGGGCAGGACTAACGATCCAATTTAGCGAAGACAGAAGAGTTTGCAAGAAAAAAGTGGATATAATCTAACCATTAGATAGACGTAAAGGGATGATTCTTACATGACATTGATAGAATCAAGCAAAGCCATTTTGATGAATTGCCTTGCATTACAAGCAAATGAGACCTTTTTAGTGGTGGCCGACGAGCGGAAGCGGGACATCGGTGAAGCGATCTGGGAAGCCGGTAAACAGCTAGGGGCAGAAGCGATGCTGATGGTCATGAAGGAGCGGGAAAAGTCCGGTCAAGAGCCTCCTGCGGCTGTTGCAGCGGCGATGAAGAGCGCAGATGTGGTGGTATGTGTGACCCAGCACTCTTTGACGCATACAAAAGCACGCAAAGAAGCAGCAGCAAATGGTACGAGACTGGCTACCATGCCAGCTATTACGGAAGACATGTTCCTTGCAGGAGCGATTTCCGCTGACTATACACAAGTAAAGGCACTCACCGAGCGAGTGACCGAAATGCTTACGCGAGCAAGTACCGTGCGAA
This sequence comes from Brevibacillus fortis, assembly GCF_046196545.1. Classification (GTDB taxonomy): domain Bacteria; phylum Bacillota; class Bacilli; order Brevibacillales; family Brevibacillaceae; genus Brevibacillus; species Brevibacillus fortis_A. The sequence continues at coordinate 6,184,983 of NZ_CP176370.1, read as the reverse complement.
TCGAAAAAGCGGGCAAGTCACTGACGTTTTCCATCGCAGACCGCAATGGGGTGCCGAGTACTGGCATGTACGTCAATCCTGGAGAATCGGGCAATTTGCCTTCCGGCGAAGCGTATATCGCCCCATTGGAAGGGACAGCGGAAGGACAAATCCTCGTCGATGGCTCCATCGCGGGTATCGGAAAAATTGATTCGCCACTGTTGCTGACGGTCCAAAATGGTCGGATCACAGAAGCAGAAGGAACATCGGCTGAACGCCTCCTGCAAATGCTTGGAGACCAAGACGGGCGGATGCTGGGTGAATTCGGAATCGGAACGAATGACAAGGCGCGTATTACGGGAGTTGTGCTGGAGGACGAGAAGGTATACGGAACGATTCACGTAGCCTTTGGTAGCAACAATACGTTTGGCGGGACGATTGTCGCAGGGGTACATATTGATCTGGTTGTCAAAGAGCCGGATGTGTATTTGGACGACAAATGTATCATGAAGAACGGAAAACTATTGGCAACATAGGATAAACTAGATGGATAGGAAGGATGAATCCCGATAGTAAATGTTGTAATATGGGAGGAATCCTAGAGCTGGATGTGGTGTGATGGCGTTGTCTGAAAAGATAATTGCGATAGTAACAATAGGTAACCTGATTTTGGGTGCCGTTCTTATTTTCATGGAGAGGCGTAACATTGCGGCAACCTGGGCCTGGTTGATGGTTTTGCTGTTTTTGCCGGGCATCGGTTTTATTATTTACCTGATTTTTGGACATAAGCTGAGCAAGAAAAAGCTGTATCGGCTCAAGGAAGGGGAGTTTTCCCATTTTCGAGCTGCGGTCGATAGGCAAAAGCAGTTGCTTGCCCATGGTGAACTGCAGGTCAACGACCCTGAGATGGAGAGACACCGCGACATGATTTTCATGAACGTGGTAAGTGATGGAGCGTATTATACGCAGGATAATACCATTCAGGTTTTTAAGGAAGGCCATAGTCTGTTTAACCTCATGTTCAAACAGATGGAAGAAGCACGCGAGCATATACATTTGCTCTACTATATTTTGAATGACGATGATTTAGGGAAACAGCTCATTCAACTGTTGACGAAGAAGGCAAAGGAGGGCGTCGAGGTTCGACTGCTCTATGATGCGGTAGGTTCTTCTGGTATCTCATCCAAGTTTCTGCGCCCATTGGTAGAAGCAGGGGGAGAAGTCGCCTCTTTTTTCCCGGCGAAGATTCCGTTCCTGAATTTTCGGGTCAACTTCAGGAATCATCGCAAGCTGACGATTATTGATGGCAAGATTGGCTATATCGGAGGCTTCAACATCGGGGATGAATACTTGGGCAAGGATAAGAAGCTGGGGTATTGGCGTGACACCCATTTGCTGATAGAGGGAAGAGCGGTGTACATGCTGCAAGCACGCTTTTTCCTGGACTGGAATTTGTCTGCACCGAAAAGAATGCATGAGTCACTCGCGTATTTTCCGGAGATGCATGAGGCCGAGGGCACGATTGGCGTTCAGATCGTATCGAGTGGGCCAAACTCGGAAAAAGAGCAAATTAAGCATGCTTTTTTGAAGATGATTTACAAGGCACGGAAGAAGATTTACTTGCAGACGCCGTATTTCGTTCCCGATGAAAGTATGCTGACCGCGCTAAAAATGGCGGCAATGTCCGGGGTAGATGTACGGGTGATGGTCCCGGGAAAGCCAGATCATTTGTTGGTATTCTGGGCGACTCACTCTTATCTCGGTGATTTGTTAAAGAGTGGTGTGCGCTGCTTCCTCTACGAAAAAGGCTTCATGCACGCCAAAACAATCGTGGTCGATACCCAGTTGTCGTCTGTGGGAACGGCCAATGTCGATATTCGCAGCTTCAAGCTGAATTTCGAGACGAATGCGTTTATGTACGACTCGCAGATGGCAGAGGAGCTGGAGGAACTGTTTGTCTCCGATCTGGCTGATTCCCGGGAGATGACACTGGGAGAGTATGTAAACCGACCACTGCGTTTGCGCTTGCTGGAATCGTTGACGCGGCTGTTGTCTCCGCTTTTATAAAATCGGGACTGGAAAGCAAAAGAGGACCTGTTGGCCTATGTGAACAAACACGGGCTGGCAGGTCCTTTCTGTTTACCCTTTATGCCGTACCGAACGTTACACCCATCTCCGTCAAGTATTGACGATAAACGATGCTCGCGCGGTCACATTTTAAGGACAGCTCTACTTGCAGATCAAGTGGCAGGTCCTCCGGCTTTTGATTTTCCACGATCGGTTTATCTTGTGCAAAGATGAGGTTTTGGAAGCTAATGATGTCCTCATCGGAAAGGTTCGTCTCATAATTGAAAGAAAGTACGCCATAAGCTACGCTTCGCGCTTCATCCAGCGGCATCACAGTCAGCAAAATGGACATCAGATTGCCGTTTTCCGCATCGCGTTTCGTAAATTTAACCGTGAGCGGACGGAGGATTTCGTACGTGTAATAGACGTGCTTCGCTTGACCAGTACCGTCCGGGTCAGGCTGAAAAATCTTGATCTCATCCGTGCGAATGACACCGTTATCGTCGCGGTGAACGCGGTAATCCCCGATTTCCATGTGCGTTTCGACGCCCAAATAACCCTCATGAACGACAGCCAAGTGGCCTACATCCAAAAAGTTCTCTACGACGCGTGGAGGCTTGGCCATCACTGTCTGTGGCCCCCAAATGACATTTCGAAAACGTTCATCCTCAAATTCCGGCAGAGCAAAAAACTCAGGAGATTGGTTGGCGAGATTCACCCACACGAACCCATAACGCTCTGTACAGCCGTATAAAATAGCACGCGCCTTGCCGGGAATCGCTTGCTCGGCAGGCAACTGAGGGATTTTTACACAGGCGCCAGATGCTTCATATTCCCATCCGTGATACGGACAGACCAGCTTTCCATCTCGGACACAGCCCAGAGACAGGGCAGCGCCTCTGTGAATACAGAGGTCTTTAAACGCATGGATTCCTTCTTCGTTGCGGAAGAGAACGACCCGCTCGCCCATAATGGTGACCTGGATCGGGCGGTCTTGCACATCCACCGAACGACAGGCGACGATCCACTCATTACGCAGCACGGTATCTTGCACGATCATTGATGAGACACTCCCTTTGTCGATGCTTCGGTTATTCACCCATTGTAGCGGGAGAGTAGAAAGGAAGTCAACAGAAAACACGAACATTATAAAACGATTCTACCTATTTATTACGTGAATAGTTGCTTAAAAACGTAATTATCCGTTATAATCCCACTTATATCGTTCGTGATTAGCTAAATTACCACTAGGGAGGCCTTTTGAAAGTGGAACAACATCGAGAAAGCAATCAGCTTGTTGTGGGCGTCGATGACAAAATCAGTGTGGGCAAGGCGTTTTTACTTGGTTTGCAGCATGTGTTAGCTATGGACTTGTACATTGCTCCTATTATTATTGCTGGGCTACTGACCATGGACGCTTCAAGCACTTCTTTCTTTATTCAAATGTGTTTTCTCGCAACGGGTATCGGGACGTTGATCCAGACTGGCTTTGGATTGCGTTTACCTGTCGTGCAAGGCCCTTCCTATGTACCCATCGGTGCGCTGGCTGCGATCGGCAGTAAGCTGGGGATGGGCGCAATGATTGGCAGCATGATTCCTGGAGCGCTGTTTGTGGCCCTGATGGGTTATCCATTGAAATGGTTTGCCAAAGCAGTTCGCAAATTCATTCCTCCGCTCGTAGGCGGGACGGTGATCATCATCGTGGGCATTGCCTTGATGCCAACAGGGATGGGAAACATTTATCACTCCCCAGGAAATATTTGGACAAACATTTTGATTGCCGCCGTTTCTGCTGGTGTGCTTGTCATCTGTATGCTGCTTGGCACAAGAGCAAAGGTTGCGGGTGCGTTTTTTAGACTTGTATCTGTCCTGATTGCGATTTTCGTCGGAACGGTAACCGCTGCTTTTTTTGGAACGGTAGATTTTAGTCCGGTTGGACAAGCACCGTGGCTGTCCATGCCGAAGCTGTTTCCGTATGGAGCTCCAGTATTTGATCTCAGTGCTGTTTTGACGATGCTTTTTGTTTATTTGATTATCATGATTGAAACAACAGGGACTTGGTTCGTCGTCTCTACAGTAACGAACAGTGAATTGACGGAGGAGCGACTGAATCGCGGTGCTGTCGGTGAAGGCTTGGGGTGCTTTGTCGGGGCATTGTTCGGAGGTACACCTACGACTGGCTATTCCTCCAATGCTGGGTTGATTGCGGTGACAGGAGTAGGAAGCCGGATGGCGATTATGGCTGGAGGATTGATCTTGATTGCCCTTGGGTTGGTGCCGAAGCTGTCGGCGGCGATTACCTGTATACCGGAGCCAGTCATCAACGGAATTTTTGGGATCGTGTGTGTAGCGATTGTGGCTAACGGAATCAAAGTCATTCAAAACATTACGATTGATGATCGGACAATGATGGTCATCGGTTTGCCGATCCTGCTGACAATGGCGGTAACGGTCCTGCCAAAAGATGCGCTCGCAGGAGTACCTGATTTCGTGAACTACATTTTATCGTCAGGCATTACAGTAGGGGCCTTGGCAACGGTGCTTTTAAATATGCTCATTCCAGAAAGCAAAAAGAACAGAGTGAAGGTTCCACAACAACAGCCCGTAAGTCATTAAGTTAGCAAATAGTAAAACAGCCCGGTCACTTCACATCGGGCTGTTTTATTGTTTTTCGATATGGTTTTGGACCGCTGTTATGATACCAATTCGAAGGACTCGGTTACGACGATGCTTCCTTTGACAGATTGGACCATCGGGCAGTTTTTGCTCGCGGCTTCAATGGCTTTTTGCACTTTTTCTTCTTTCATATTTTCACCCGTAATGATGAAGTGGAGATGAATTTTTTCAACCCGATTTGCCTCTGCCTCATTTCGCTGAACATCTGCTGTTACTTTCATATCCGTGCACGGCATTCTCATCTTGTCCAATACTTTTCGCAAAACACCACCACTGCAAACAGCGATGGAAGAGACCAAGAGCTGGTAGGGGCGAAAGCCATACTGTTCATCACCTGATACGTGCAGCTCACCGTAGGATAGTTGAGTGACAAAGCCATTTTCTTTCGCTTGAAATTCCATGCGTAACCCTCCCTTGAAATGGTTTTTCTTCATTATAAGGAAAAAGGCTCCTGTGCGACAGTAATCTATCGGTACAGGAACCTTTTCCTATTTGCTATTCCTTCAATGCTTTCCCATTTTGCAAGAGAGACTGGATACAACGAGGAAGCATGTCTTTTAACGTATCGAATGCATAGTCGATGTCCAGACGCTCTGTCCACTGATGGGCGTCACGTCCGACTGGACCGAGGTTCATGACAGGTACATCAAATGTTTCGAGCTCCTGAAGCGGAATGGAGTAGCCGTTGTCCCATAAAGGCATGTTTGCTACCAATGGCTGCATGGATGCCGCCGGATATTGGAGTCCGACGTAGCTCAAGTCAGAGATACCGCCAAAGTAGTTTTGCTTGACCAAATTGACCTGGTGTTGATCTCTCGCGTATGCTTTCATCTCTTCCATCGTTTGCTGGATCAGAGGATGATTGCGCGAGCTGACTGCCGGGTAAAACGGTGGAGCGAAGAACAAGATCATCATCGGTGACAGCTCTTTGCACAGAATCGCTAATTGATCGACCAGCTCGATCGTGGTGTCGCGATCGTCCTTGTCGCCGCGGTTGGCGATCACATCTGCTTCCAGCTGGCGCAGTTTTTCTTCCCCGTACGTTTTCTTCGCATAGGCATACAGTTCTTCGTAAGTCATGACGGAAATGGACAGATCACGCGGGCTAAAAGGCGCAAAGTTGGCAAACTGGCTCGCGTGCTTGAGGTAGTTTTGCTTCATGCGCTCTGCCACATTTCTTGCCGATTCCAGCAACGGTTCTACGACATCCTCCATCTGCTTCTCCAGCAGGAACAGGTTGAACAGTGTCACGGCACGATGCGGAATTTGGACAGAGTACTCTTTTTTCAGATCCTTTTGAATCAGGTTCGTCGGTGGAGGAGATGCTTCCCCCTCAACGACCTCGCAGAAGGATGTGTTCAGCTCCAGCTCACATGTAATTTGAGAGGCCATGTAATTGCCGTTTAACCCAGCAAAAGGCTCGCCGACATGTGTTTCTTTGCCGTAGCAGAGGAAGCCTGGCAGCACTTTTCCGATGGAGCCTGTGTACAAGTACGTATTCGTATCCCCTGGATAGCGGGTAAACATCGGCTCGGAGTTGAGCACGGTCGTGTAGCTCAGGTCGAACTCTTCGGCGATTTGCAACAGCGCTGGGACTGCTGCACGCATCCCGACAGAATTCACCTCTTCGTCAGGGACGGTCAGAAGCAAAATGTTGCCGTCGAACTCTCCAGCAATTGCTTTCTCAATCATTGACATGTGCAGCGTCAGTCCGCATTTCATATCCATGGTGCCACGGCCAAACAGCCAGTTGCCGGTACGGATATCCTGTTGAACGTCTGCTGGCATTTCCGCTTGATTTTGCTGGAAGAGAGGAGTGAGGGTCTTCGGATCAAAAGCATGCTTCATCCAGGCGCCGTAATCCTCGACATCGACCACATCAAAATGGCTGACGAGAATGACAGTGTCCCGTACACCTTCTTTTTTAACCAGAGCAGTGACAAAGTGGCGCCCGTCCCCAGTCGGATTCGCACGCACATGATCGAAATTGGCTTGATAATAAGGCAGGGTACGCAGCTGATCGACGACGTAGCCAGGCAAGTCCTTCTCGGCAGATGATCCTGTAATGCTTGGGATGCTTACCAAATTGCACAAGAGATCAACGAGCTGCTCTTTTGTTTGCCATTTTTGCATAAAAAACGCCTCCGTTTTCCGTATAGTGAAAACCGTTTCCGGTTAGTGGGCAAAAAAATTAAGGTAAGGCACCGATCTTGTGGGAAATTTCTTTGGCACTTTGTTGGGCTTGTTCAATGAGTGAGGACAAGAGTTGCTCGTTGATCCGATAGCTCGGAACGCCGATACTCAAAGCGCCCACGACCTTTTGGTTGACACCGAAGATAGGAGCGGCAATGGATGCGGTGCCCTCGGTTTTCTCACCGTAGCTGACTGCATAGCCGTTTTGTCTGATTTCTGGCAGTCGTTCTAACAGCTCGCGACGTTTTTCTGCATCCGGGATTAAACCGGTCACGATTTGCTCTGCTTCGGTCGGATTCATGCTGGCGAGAATCGTTTTGTTTGCCGCACCAATATGTAGCGGAATACGCTCGCCCAGATTATCCATGCTTCTGACAGACATGGGACCCTCCACTCGTTCGAGTACGATGGCATGAGAGCCCTGTGGAATGTTCAGATAGACGGTTTCTCGTACATCAGCTGCCAATTGTTCCATGACAGTTCGGGCGACAGCGCGCATATCCATCTTGTCCAGGATGCGCAGCCCGATTTCCATCCACGTATAGCCGACCTTGTACTGCTTGCTCTCAGGAACCTGGAGGATGAGTCCATGCTTGATGAGGCTGCTTATTAAACGGTGTACCGTACTCAGTGGCAGGTTCGTTTGTTCAGCAATTTCTGAGATGGACCAATGCTGCTTGTTTGGATCTGATACCAGGACGGAGATGATGCTCATCGCCCGGTCAATCGATTGTACCAACGTGGGTTACCTCCTGGCTTTGTTGCATAGTGACTGCTCGTTGAATGTCACGCCAGCTTAATATGACCTCAATCTATCAGAATTTTTCAGCCGAATCAATATAATTTAGACCAGATAAAAATTTATTGACAAAAAATTTGAAACTATTTTACATTAAGAGTGTAATTTTGTATTGCAGAAGTGATTCCACAATGCGGAATATTTCTGGGTGATTGCTCAGAGGAGAATGAATCCAACATGGTGGCGATGAACAAGCAAAAGTAGTAGAAGTGGAAGCGTTTACATGCTCGTTACTCTGTCGCCCACTGTTAGACAAAAGCAAGATTCGAAAACAGAAGGGAGATCTATCATCATGAAATTTTCACGTGCGATTGTAAGAAAACCGGGAAATAGCTATGTAAATGGTTTGACGACTTCTGATTTGGGTACACCTGATTTTGAACTTGCTCTTAAACAGCATGCCGCTTATGTAGAAGCGCTGAAACAGACAGGTCTGGATGTAACCGTTCTGGAAGCGGACGAGCGTTTCCCGGATTCTACGTTTGTGGAAGATACAGCTGTCCTCACGGAAAAGTGCGCCGTCATCACCAATCCTGGTGCAGAAAGCCGCAATGGTGAAATTGAGGATATGAAATTGGTGCTTCCTCGTTTCTATGACACGATTGAATATATTCAGTCCCCTGGCTTCCTCGATGGTGGAGACGTCATGCAGGTAGAAAACCATTTCTATGTCGGTCTGTCTACACGCACAAATGAAGAAGGAGCCATCCAGTTCCGCGAGATTCTGTCCAAATACGGATATGAAGTCACCATTGTTCCGTTGAAAGAGTTTTTCCACCTGAAAACAGGTATTGCCTACCTTGGCAATGACTTGCTGGTTCTGGCTGGGGAGTTCATCGATTCTGAAGTGTTTAGCCAATACAAGCATCTGATCGTGGAAAAAGAAGTCGAGTACTCTGCGAACTGCATCCATATCAACGACTACGTCATCATTCCAAAGGGCTTTGAGAGCACGAAAAAGCAAATCACTGACGCTGGCTACAATGTGATTGAGCTGGATATGTCTGAATTCCGTAAACAAGACGGAGGATTGAGCTGCCTGTCCCTGCGTTTCTAGCGCAGGCAGTTCTCTCTTCTTTTATAGACCCTTGATAGACCTCTTAATAAGCTAGTGAAAGAGAGGAATCATATGAACACTGGGAATGAAAGAGACACGCAGCTACAACGCTCCATGAAAAGTCGCCATTTGTTTATGCTGTCGTTAGGTGGCGTGATCGGGACAGGGCTCTTCCTCAATGCTGGCTTCACGATCAATCAGGCGGGGCCTGGCGGGGCCCTTCTCGCCTATATTGTCGGCGGGGTTCTGCTGTATCTGGTCATGACGTGCCTGGGTGAGCTTTCTGTAAAAATGCCAGTAACAGGCTCTTTCCAAGCCTACGCCAGCCAGTATATTGGTCCGGCCAGCGGGTTTACACTGGGATGGATGTATTGGCTAGGGTCAGCTACAACTGCCGGGGTAGAGTTCACTGCCGCGGGCATGGTCATGCAAAGGTGGTTCCCGGATACGCCGATCTGGATTTGGTGCGCGCTCTTTATCGTTTTGCTCTTTGCCTTCAATGCGCTGACGACAAAAGGGTTTGCAGAAACCGAATACTGGTTTGCCGGAATTAAAGTATTGGCTGTACTTATGTTTATTATTGTCGGACTAGGTGCTATATTCGGTATTGTCAGTATGGAAGGAAGACCTGCCCCGTTTCTCTCCAACTTCTCGGCAGATGGGGGACTATTCCCGTTTGGCATTGCGATCGTATTTGTGACGATGATGAACGTCGTATTCTCTTATCAAGGCTCTGAACTGATCGGAATTGCAGCCGGGGAAGCAGAAGACCCGCAGAAGACCATTCCGCGGGCGATCCGCAACGTTGTGTTTCGCATTCTCGTGTTCTATGTGGCGTCAGTCACGATCTTGTCCGCACTCTTTCCATCGAGTGAGCTGGGACTCTTGGAGAGCCCGTTTGTGACGGTGTTTGATTCAGTGGGGATTCCATTTGCAGCGGATATCATGAACTTCGTTATCTTGACGGCCCTGTTGTCTGTTGGTAACTCATGCTTGTACGCAGCCACTCGCTTGTTGTGGTCACTTTCCCATAGTAATATGGCGCATCCTATTTTTGGAAAATTAACAAAACGTAAAGTGCCCTTGAACGCACTCTTGGCGACGCTGGCGTTCTCGCTTCTTTCTCTGTTAACCAGCGTGGTTGCAGCGGATACGGTATACGTACTGCTCATGTCTGTATCCGGTATTGCGGTTACCTTCACGTGGATGGGGATTGCTCTCTCTCAATTCAATTTCCGCCGTCAATACTTGCGTGAGGGTGGGAAAATAGAAGATTTACAGTTCGTCGCACCCTTTTACCCGGTGATGCCGCTCATGTGTCTGGCTCTTTGCACATTCATTCTGATCTTCCCGGCGTTTGACCCGACACAGCGAATTGGACTCTACTACGGAATTGGTGCGCTCGTGCTGTTCTATACCTTCTATTATGTGCGCTATGGACGCAAAAAGGCGCATAAACCGAATCTCCCAACGCAAGGATAAGCCGTCCTGCTCGATAGAAAAATGCCCCTGCCATGAATGATGTGGTCGGGGCATTTTTGTAGCGTAAGGATGGTCTTCAGGAGATGTCGAACAGCTCGGCTAGATACGGGTTCACGAACAAGCTGTCAGGGTCGAGCTCAGAGCGAATGGCGAGGAAATCGGTCAAGCGCGGATAGACCTGATGAAGCCTCTCGGCGGTCATGCTGTGCATTTTGCCCCAGTGTGGACGTCCACCATATCGGGCGAAAATCTCCTCCATCCGGGTAAAGTATGCTTCGTATGGCATGCCCTTGTACATGTGGACGGCAATGAAGGCACTATCCCTTTCGTAAGCGGGACTGAGCCAGATGTCGTCCTTTTTGACGTACCGGCATTCCAGCGGAAAATGAACGGCAAAGCGTTCCTGTTCAATCGCCTGACGCAGCTCCTGTATGGCATCACCCATATGCTCAGCGGGTATGCAGTATTCCATTTCGTAAAAACGAACAAGGCGAGGGGTGGCGAAAAGCTGATGGCTGTAGCCGCTCTCATGGACAGAGGGAACGCTTTGGGCGGACAGCCTGCTGACGCTTTTGGTGAGAGAAGGGCGCAATCGGCAGCTCTCGGACAAGAGCCAAAACAGTCCGTTTTCCACCACCATTTTTTTCAAATAGCTCCATTGTTGATTGCCGCTGGGGGGATCGCTGGTCTCGTTCATGAATTTCACCTGAACGGTGTCCGAATACGGGAAGATAAAAAATTCGAAATGCCGATGCTCGGTTTTAAATGTCTCCAGAGAGGACAGGCACTCCTCTAGCTGCATGCGACGGCTTTGGTAGCGCAGGCGATAGGCTGGAAGGACACGCAGCTTGACGCGTACGATGATGCCCAAGAGACCAAGAGAGACTTGCATGGCTTTGAACAGCTCCGGCCGGGCCTGCTCGGATACTTCCAAAACCTCCCCGGCTGCGGTCACGACTGTCAGCCCGACGACTTGCGTGGAGATGCTGCCAAAATGAATGCCTGTGCCATGTGTTCCGGTGCTGACGGCCCCTGCAATAGACTGGGCGTTAATGTCGCCGAGGTTTTCTTGAGAGTAGCCCGCTTGATGCAGCAGGTGTCCGAGTGTCTTGAGCTTGGTGCCTGCCCAGACTTCAACGGTATCAGAGGCAGGGTCTACACCGACGATTCCTTGGAGATGATCCAGGGATAGCAAGCAGTCTTCTGTCTGGACGAGCCGCGTGAAGGAATGACCAGAGCCGACGACTCGAATCCGTGTACCTGCCTTCTTGCAAGCAAGGACGAGCTGCACGACCTCATCCACGGACCCTGGCATCGCGATTTGCTTCGGCTGGCTTTGTACATTTCCTGTCCAATTGGTCCAGTGATTCGCATGCTTCTTTACAGTGAGCATAATCCATCCCCCCGATAGGTGGTCACTTCCTCGATGATTTTCCCGCCAGAGATGCAGTACAGCCGGGTAAAACGTTCGCAGAGCTCTCCTGCTTTGGCATGGCGAAAAAAGATCGGGTCTCCCAGCTCCAGCGTTTCCATGCCTTGATAGTGGATCGGTGTCTGTACTTCACCTGCTCCTTCGTTGGGAAACAGCTTTGCTCCCACTGGCAAGTAAGGCTTGGGGAGTCTGTCACGCCCAGCAGAACCAGAGGCGATGTAGCCTCCGCCGGCACATGTGTAGATATGCTCTGTGGGCTTGCGGATAATCTCCAGTGCAAATCCGGCAGCAGGATGAAACCGAAAATCTTGAAAGTAGTCAAAGAGCCCAGGCGAAAAAAATCCGGAGCCTGCTGTAACCTCTGTAACGGAGTCTTCTTTCCCGGTCAAGTGCAAGCTGCCCGTTCCTCCACCGTTTACGAAGCGAAGAGAAATGCCTAACTCGCGAATGGCATGCACCAGTGTAGCACGTCGAGAAGCCACTTCTTTCACGGAATATTGCTTGAGGAGACGAATGATGCTGTTTTTCAGGAATTGACGAGGGTATCGATCACCTACGCCAGCAATTTGAGCTTCGTACCCCATGACACCATCTAGGTAGAGATGATCGGAGGAAGCAACGCGCTTGGCAAGGGAGAGGGACGCCTCGAGAGAGCGAAGAGGGGAGCGCCAGACGCCGAAATGCAGCCCCAGCACATCAGACGACATGTCGATATCGAGACAGACTGGAAGCCTGGTTCCTGTTTCCCGGGCGATATGTTCGAGCTGTTCGACATGAGGGAGAGAGTCGATCATCAAAGTAATGGAGCGCCCGTTCTTAATCTCAGAGGCGATGGACAAAAGCCAGCTTTTTTCCCAGAGCGGATAGCCTAGCAGCAGGTCATCGAAGCCTGCCTTGCACAGGTGAAGCACCTCAGGAGCGGAATAGCACATGAGACCACGAAAGCAATCGTCCAACTGCAATACATGTTTGAGAATGGCAACGCTTCGGATCGACTTGCTCGCGATTCGAACGGGTTTTCCATTGCTTTGCAAACTGATTTGCTCCGCATTTTCCTCCAGCAGATCTAGGTCGACGAAAGCGAACGGCTTGGGAACACCGGCAAAGGCAGACTGATAATAGCGATAATCCCGCATGTACAGGCCTCATCCTTTTTTTAGAGAAATAAATAATGACCGGAAAATATTTTGTAAAATTCTTTCTATTCTACTCGTTTGTGACGGATTCCTTCCCGAGAAGATGAGCGTCATGTACAGAAATAACGAATGTTCGCCTTTTAATGTTCGGTTTTTTATGTATTTACGGATTGTAAAGGCATGTTTACGATAAATTTAACTTTAAAAGACGAATAAATAAGCTGTTTCCGGTTGACTTGATTCACCTTATAAGCTACTATACATATTGTTGAAGAACAACACAGGCTTGACGAATGAAATAGTGAATTGTATTCGTATATCCTCAGAAATATGGTTTGAGGGTCTCTACAGGGAACCGTAAATTCCCGGCTACGAATAGGGCAGGTTTGGTATACCCTATTCGTCGGCCGGGAATTTTTTGCATTTCTTTGGGGAGGGAACGACATGAATAAGTATGATGTAATCGTTGTAGGAGCAGGACCAGCAGGGATTTTTACATGCTACGAGGTAATGCGAAAAGCACCGAATGCCAAGGTGCTGTTGATTGATAAAGGGCATGACATCTATAGCAGACGCTGTCCGATCTTGGAGGAAAAGATCAAGCTCTGCCCGCCGCCAGCAGGAAAAAAAGAATTTGCAGGCTGTTTGCCGGCCTGTTCGATTACCAGTGGTTTTGGTGGAGCAGGCGCCTATAGTGATGGCAAATTTAACATCACCACCGAATTTGGTGGTTGGATGACAGACTATCTCAGCCCTTCCACTGTACTTGGGCTGATCAAATACGTAGATGAAATCAATTTGGAGCATGGGGCTACCCAATCGATTACGGACCCGACTACAGAGACGATCAAGAGCATCGAGCAGCGCGGCTATGCAGCTGGACTCAAGCTGTTGCGAGCGCAGGTGCGTCACTTGGGAACGGAGCAAAACCTGGAGATTCTCCAGTCGATCTTCGAGCATTTGAAGAAGCATATCGACATGATGTTCAAGACAGAGGTCGCGGACATCATTACGGTGAAAGAAGCAGACGGACATCAGGTAAAAGGTGTCGTCTTGAAAAATGGCCAAGAGTATGAAGCTGATTACGTGGTAATCGGACCAGGCCGCGATGGCTCCGCATGGTTGACGGATATCCTGAAAAAGCGCCGCCTGAAAATGTACAATAATCAAGTCGACGTAGGCGTACGTGTGGAGACATCCGATGTCGTCATGCGCGAAATCAATGAGCATTTGTACGAAGGAAAATTCATTTTCAATACATCTGTCGGAACGCGTGTACGGACGTTCTGCAGCAATCCATCCGGTCACGTGGTGGTGGAAAACCACAGTGGAGTGATGGCGGCAAACGGGCACTCTTACAAAGACCCAGCGCTGGGCTCGATGAATACGAACTTTGCGCTCTTGGTATCTCATACGTTTACAGAGCCGTTTGACAAGCCGAATGAGTATGCGAGAGAAATTTGCAAGCGGGCGAATGATCTGTCAAACGGTGGGGTTATCGTGCAAAAGTACGGCGATATCTTGCGCGGTCGCCGTTCTACAGAGTCGCGTATTAAGGAAGGCTTCCTGGAGCCTACTCTGAAGGAAGCAGTACCGGGTGACTTGGGACTCGTGTTGCCTTACAACACGATGAAAAGTTTGATCGAGATGGTGGAAGCACTGGACAAGGTAACGCCGGGAATTGCTTCCGAGCATACATTGTTCTACGGAGTGGAAGCGAAATTCTACTCGGCTCGTCCGAAACTGACTGAGGAATTCGAAACAGAAATCAAAGGATTGTTCTGTGGCGGGGATGGTGCCGGAATTACGCGTGGTCTGGCACAGGCCGGAGCTGCTGGGGTCTGGATGGCTCGCAATATTGCGAAACGCATGCAATAACGAATACGATCATAACAAATAGGCTTCTTGCTGGGCACGCTTGTGCTTGGTGGGAAGCCTTTTTCATGACAGAACAACATCAGGAAAGTAATGATCGCGATGTCACGAGGAATTAGGCAGAAGCGTATTGTATAGAAGGGCCAATAATCAAACCACGACTTTTTGTTGGCATGGAGGTATCTATGTTTTTTTGTGATGATGACGATACCGCTGTAATAGCACTTTGGATTATTTCGATTGGCTTTGTCATACTCGCCATTGATAAAACAACCAGATTAAGTCAAAAGCCTGCCTGCGATAATGAGAAGTTGATGCAGCCGCTCATCCAATTGAACAAGCAAATCAATGGGAGCAATAAGAATGGCAATGGCAATGACAACGATGACGATATGCAATTTAAACGAATTGAACAGCAAATTGCTCAATTACGAGACAGTCTTCAAGATATAAAGAAGAATTTACAGGAGGATTCATCTAAAAACGGAGGGAAGAAGAATGATCGAAAAAAATCTGGCGAATGAGCTGGTAGCGGTAGGCGGGTGGATCGCAGTTCTCGGTGCCTTCCTGGCTGCTATAGGCTCGACTGGTCAGGTGGAACCGGACGAGGATACTTCTTCAGCGAACCAAACCAATGACAAAGAATCAAATGATTTGAAAAAACAAGTGCTGCAACAGAAAAAACAATTGCAAAAGCAACAGATACAGATTGAACTGATTCAATTGGAACAAGAGCTCAACACCATCATCCATAGCGCAAGGAAGAATGGCTAACAAAAAATGACTTCACCAAACTGCTTTGGGCGAAGTCATTTTTTACTTGCTACGACGGCTGCAAATTATCGTTCATTTTCTTCAATACGCGGTTAAAGATAGCGAGTTCTGCTTCGTCAAGGCCGCGGAGTGCCAGCTCTTCTTGCTCTTTGGCAGCCTCCAGCCATTCCGGGAACCGTTCGACTGCTTGCGGGGACAAGGACACATAGCGCTCACGCTTGTCATCACCCTCTGAGCGAATGATCCAGCCCATCTCTTCCAATCGGGTGAGTGTCCGGGTAATCGTCGGCGCTTCCACATTCAGGTAGTTGCTCAATTGAACCTGGGTGAGCGATTCACGATAATGCAAGCAAAGGATAATACCCCATTGCGAGCTGTATAATCCCATGGGAGCCATAGTCCCATTTAACGTTTTACTGAATATTCTTGCGGTTTGGCTAATTCGATGTCCATAATATTGCATGAGTATATACCTCCAGGAAAGCTGGTTCGATATATCGTACACTTTATTGCTTAAGTAAATATGTACAATAACATACTAGCAGTTTCGGACATATAAGTAAACGTTTATTCGATGGCGAAATAATGGATTTTCTGACACAAATAGAATCAGGCGAGTGTCATGGAAGAAGACACTCACCTGGCTGATCAATACAATGATGCACTAATCCGCGGACAAGATACTCAGTGGTCCTTTTTCATTGATTAGCGGCTCCAGTTCATAAACCGAAATGGGGAACATGGGGAAACCGACGTAGTAAGGCGTAATTTCGTACAACTGGAAGTAGATGACCAGTGCTTTGTCGGCGACGTAATAATCCTGATCGGGCTTAATCGAAGTAAAGCCATTAAGTGTGGGGATGCTTCTTTCTTTGATTTGACGCTTGATGTTTTCGGAAATCACCTTGACGTAATCGCTTCCTGGCTTGAATAATTCACGAAGCGTATACAGCTTGCCCGTTTGGATATCTGCGGTGATCGACCCGAGGAAGGTCATGCCGTGAGCCATTTGCGGAGTGTAGGCGTAGTTGCTCAACACGACACTGAAAATACCGCGTTCGTTTGTCTTGATTTCGTAGCTTCCTTGCATTTGTGTATTTCCCGGTACCTGGACCCGTTGCTGCTCGTGAATTAAGCCTTGAACCGTTTGAGAAATCGCCCGGTTGATATCTTTTTCTGCTTGCTGGTTGGCTAGACCCGCCAATTGCGGGTAGTAAATGGTGGTGTTCGGACGGCTAATCGTCCGTGTCAGCACAGTAGCTGGCAATTGATTGAGTTCCACTTTTCTCCGTTTGCCTCCTGTACGTGTGAGTTGTGTAATAGCCTATTCGAAATTGTTTTTGGCTGTTCTCACTTTTTTCACAAATTTGGCAAAGGTTTGGCTATATAATGGGGAAAGAATCCGATACATAAGTAATAAGGAAAAGGGGGGCAATTATGATTCAATTGATTCGCAATACCTTGACTGACAAAGAAGGCTTTATGATTTTCATCCTATGGAATCATTTGTGGATGGCGGGACTCATTGCCTACCAAGTGGATGTGAACTTCTGGAAAGTGACGTCCTTGGGATTGCTGGTCACTTTAATTGTTTCGCCGTATTATTTCATTCGCAAAGATAGTCATGTGATTCGTTATCTGGTAGGAATCGGACTTATGTTTTATGCTATTTCCTTCGATCACTTTACCGATTACCAAGAGGTTACCTTCCTCGCCTTTATCGTCATGGGCTTTTTGGCAGCCTATTTGGACTGGAAGCTGGTAGTAACAGCGGGAATTGCCCAAATCATCGTTACGATTGTCGGGTTTTATACGGGAACCTACGAGATTTTCGAAGGTGATTTTTCGGAGCTCAATTTGCTTATGCGTATTGTCACGCTTCTCATGATGATGGGAGCTGTCACGTATCTGTGTCTGGCCGGACAAGCTTCCTTGCGAAAAGCTGATGACGCTAGGCAGGAAGCAGAAGAGAAGGAGCGCCGTCTGGGAGAAATGCTTTTGAACATCCAGCAAATGACGGAGCAGCTGGATCGTACAAGCGATCATGTGCATGAGCATGCGGAGGGTACGAAGCGCAATACAGATGAAATGATGGTAGCCTTCAAGGAAGTCGCCACAGGTATGGAATCGCAGGCGAATTCTACGGTGAAGATCGAAGAAGAGGTTCAATCCATCGATCAGGAAATCGAGGCAGTCACAACGCAGACCAACGCAATGAAAACGGAATCGCAACAAAACAACCGTCGTCTGACAGAAAGCGTTCAGATGATGAACGAGCTGTCCTCGCAGATGGAGCAAATTGTGCAGGCAGTCAATGTAGCAGCCTCTACGATTCACCAGCTCAATCGGCAGGCGAATCGCGTAGAGGAAATTGTCGGCGCTATTAATCAGATCGCGACACAAACGAATCTCTTGGCACTGAATGCGGCGATTGAATCGGCGCGTGCAGGCGAGCATGGACGGGGATTTGCTGTTGTAGCGGATGAGGTCCGCAAGCTGGCAGAACAAAGCGCGACAGCTACGCAGGAAATTACCGACATTCTGAAATCTCTCCACCAGGAAAGTGAGAATGCGGTGCAGCATATGAGCAATGGGGAAACGTCTGTTGCAAAAGGCCAAGAGCTGGCTGTGAAAACAGTGGCCTCCATCGAAGCAGTGCGTGCCGGGATGATGGCCTTCCTGGAAGCAGCTGATCAAGTAAGCTCCAGCATGGACCGGGTAAAAGTGCGTTCCGGAGAAGTTGCCATCGAGATGTCGACCATTACAGCCGTAACCGAGGAATCGGTAGCCAACTTAGAAGAGCTGTTTGCGACAGCAGAAAACCAGCATCAAAAAGTGCGTGAGATTACGGAAGAGCTGGGCGAGCTGAATACATTGTCTCATCGTCTCCAGCAAACCTTCCACGTAAATTAGTTAGAGGTTGTTTAAAAAGTCGTCTTTTGATCACGAAGTAGTTTTGAAAGCTGATTCGGCATCGAAATTGACGTTCACCTTCGAAGTCCGGTGCTCATGTAGGTCCCCTACACTCCGCTCCTCCTTCTTCAGATCTCGCCAATTTCTCGGTGCTGAAAAGACGACTTTTTAAACTTCGATTTACTTTTAGAAGTGTTTGGAATTGAGAAAAAAGAATTGCATTTTTGAACCGTTCTGCTAGAATAAATTCCATTGTAACTAAATATATTCACCTACCTTATCAAGAGCGGCGGAGGGACTGGCCCGATGATGCCCGGCAACCACTGATCATGTCTATACATGAACAGAAAGGTGCCAATTCCTGCAAAACCTGTACCATGGTTTTGACAGATGAGGAAGAGAACGGCTACGTACGCAAACTCTTCCTCCGGGAAGAGTTTTTTTGTTGTATTTGTAAAAGGGAGGAGGAAATAAACGAACGATAAATTAAATTCATAAGAGAATATTCGTAAATAGTATTGAAAAAATGGGTAAAAAGCCGTACATTACCTAATAGGATAAAGAAAAACGTAAAGTTCGGATAGGGAGAGATACATCATGAAGAAGCTATTGCTGGCATTAACGACATTCGCAGTATTGGCAACAGGGTGCTCGACTGGCACAAGCGCACCTGCAGATCAGCCAGGAGGACAAGCAGCAGGACAAGAGGGCGCGGACAAAAAGCGAATTGCCTTGATTTTACCCGAGAAAATCGGTGTGAATCCGTTCTTCCAACAAATGGATGAAGGTGCGAAGAAAGCCGCGCAAGAGCTGGGCGCAGAAGTGAAAACGATTGAATCTACCGACCATGGAGCGATTGAAGAGAATCTGCGCGTGGCTGTTGCAGAAAATTATGATTTGATCATCACCTCTTCCTTTACTTCAGAGGATGCATTGAAAAAAGTAGCAGCCGAAAATCCTGACCGTAATTTTGCGATTATTGATACGGTAGTGGATTTGCCAAACGTGCGCAGTGTTACCTTCCGCGAGCAGGAAGCGGCTTACCTGGTGGGAGCAGCAGCAGGTCTGGCAACGAAAACGAACAAAGTGGGTATGGTTGTCGCTCTTGATATTCCGCAGTTGAAAAAATGGACAGTTGGCTTCGAAGAGGGCTTGAAAGCGACGAATCCAAAAGCAGAGCTGATGGTCAACTATGTAGGAAGCTTCACTGACCCGGCAAAAGCAAAGGAATTGGCCTTGCTCCAAGCTTCCAAAGGCGCTGACTTCATTAACGGTGCAGCAGCAGTAGGTGACCTCGGCGTTTTCGAAGCGGCGAAGGAAAAAGGCTTCTTCACAGCAGGTCAGGACGTTGACCGTACGACGATTGATCCAGAGCATATTGTTCTGTCCCAATTGAAAGGGACCGACGCGGCAGCTTATGAAACCGTGAAGAACTTTGTAGAAGGAACGTTCAAACCAGGTGTTGTTGCGTACGGCTTGAAAGAAAAAGGTGTTGGCGTAACCTATGTCACGCACGAAAGCAAAACGCCGCTGAACTCATTTATTGGACAAGAAGTGGTAGATAAAGTGAAAGCGATCAACGATGAGATTGTAGCGGGCACTCGAAAAGTACCAGATAAATTCTAAACACGCACGTAAAAAGCTTGTGCACAGTGATGGATGTGACCGACTACGGCTGTGTAGTCGGTCTTCCATTTTCATAAAGGACGTACAGAAATGAGGGAGTGGGAATGACCGATCGCTTGGAAATGAGGGCCATGACCAAGAAGTACGGAGATTTTACCGCAAACGACAAGGTGTCGTTCTCACTGGCAGCAGGAGAAGTCCACGCGATTGTCGGGGAAAATGGAGCGGGCAAAACGACACTGATGCGGATGCTATACGGGATGGAGCAGCCGACGTCGGGAGAGATCGTGTTAAACGGCAAGCCAGTTGTTTTTCGCGGACCAGAGGATGCGATCCGAAATGGAATCGGGATGGTTCACCAGCACTTTATGCTCTTCGGAGAATTCAGTGTGACTGAAAATATCGTGATCGGATACGAGCCGAAGCAAGCAGGTTTTTTCAAAAGAAATGACGCGGAGGACAAGGTGCGTGCCCTTAGTGAGCAGTATCGCATTCCGATTCATCCGCAGGCCAAGGTAGCGAATTGCTCGATTGGGGAACAGCAACGGGTCGAAATTCTTAAGGTCCTCTATCAGGGAGCGGATATCATCGTGCTGGATGAGCCGACCGCTGTACTTACCCCGCTGGAGGTACGCGACCTGCTGCAAACGATTCGAAACCTGGCGGAGAGCGGCAAGAGCGTCATTTTGATTACACATAAGTTGCAGGAAGTCATGGAGGTAGCCGATCGTATTACGGTACTGCGCGGAGGCAAGGTGACAGGAACAGTTTCGCGGAATGAGACAAATGCGGATGATTTGGCAAGATTGATGGTCGGACGTGAATTGCAGGAGCTAGCTGAGCGAATTCCTCTGGATAAAGGCCCCTTGTTGCAGGTGGAGAATCTCACGGTTCGAGAAAAGCAGACACTGCTCGATCAAGTCAGCTTTACCGTGCATCACGGGGAAATCGTAGGAATTGCAGGTGTTTCCGGGAATGGTCAATCCGAGCTGCTGCAAGCGATCAGCGGTTTGCGAGCGGCACAGGAGGGTACGGTGCGGTTAGGCGGCAAGGACGTGACGAACAAATCAGTAGCCACCATTCGGGATGCCGGCTTGGCGCATATTCCGGAGGATCGCTATCTGTGGGGAACGGCCAAACTCTCAAGCGTCGAGGAAAATGCGTTGATGGGCTATCAGCGAAAGTCTGCTTACAACCGCCGCGGCGTCGTTTTGCGGGAGAAATTCCGCCAAGTCATAAAAGGCTGGGTTGATCAGTTTGCCATCAAGACAGGCTCCCGACAATTGCAGGAGCTGGCAGGGAATCTGTCAGGAGGAAATTTGCAAAAGCTGATCGTAGCAAGGGAGCTGGGACATGAAACCCCGTTTTTGATTGCGGCTGAGCCTACGCGAGGGGTGGATATCGGTGCCATGGAGTACATTCATCAGGCGCTGATCGAAAAGCGCAATCAGGGAGATGGGATCTTGCTCGTCTCCTCCGAGTTGTCCGAAATTCTCGCCTTGTCTGACAGGATTTTGGTCATGTATAAAGGGCGAATCGCTGGAGAGCTTTCACGCCTGGAGGCAACCGAAGAAAAAATCAGCGTGATCATGGCGGGAGGAAGCATTCATGGCAGCAATCAAAGAGCTATCTAAGTCATTGGTTCAACCGTTCTTGGCTGTCGTCATCGGTTTGTTGACCGGGGCGCTGGTCATTGCTGCAGTTGGCGAATCGATCTTGGGCACCTACCAGGAAATGTGGAAAGGGGCCTTTGGCAGTTTGTATTTCTTTACGTCTACATTAGCGAGAGCCACGCCTATCATGCTAATTGCCCTGGGTCTTTCCCTCGCATTTCGGGCAGGGGTATTCAACCTGGGGGCGGAAGGGCAAATGGTGCTGGGTGCTGTCAGTGCTGCGTTAGTCGCGATCTACTTGCCAGCACCGGGAATGATTAAAATTGTGGCGGGGATTTTCGCAGGAATGGCAGTCGGTGGGTTCTGGGCGTTATTGCCAGGCTTTATGGAAGCCCGCTTTCGCATTCCGTTGCTCATCTCTACGCTGCTCTTTAACTACATCGCGGTTTTGTTTGCGAGCTATCTCGTGACAGAGCCATTCCGGGATCGCTCGGGTTCTGCGGCACTGGCACAGACCGTCATGCTGGAGAAAAGCGCTTGGCTTCCGAAGCTGTTTGCCGGGATGAGCGTGCACGCAGGGTTTTTGTTTGCGATTGTTGCGGCGCTGCTGTTGTTCTGGGTGCTTCGTTTTACGCCTTTTGGCTATGAAGTGAAGATGCTGGGTCAAAACTCGTTGTTTGCTCAATACGGAGGAATTAATCGCATTCGGGTCATGCTGACCGGGATGTTTGCCAGTGGTGGACTGGCTGGGTTGGCGGGAACCGTCGAGGTAATGGGGGCGCATTATCGTTTTGTTGACGGAGCCCTGACTGTACCAGGGTTCGCCTGGACGGGCTTGATGGCCGCTCTACTTGCGAACTCGCACCCGCTTGGCATCATTGTGACTGCGATCCTGCTTGCTGCTTTTCAGACTGGAGCCATGGGTGTAGAGCGCAATACGGATGTGCCGCTGGAGCTGGCAAGTGTTATACAAGCCGTATTGATATTGTTCATCTCCGCCAAGTTCAGCTACGACTGGTGGAAAAAGCGGAAGGCAAAAGGAGGGGAATCGCATGGAGCTCTTTGATTGGTCCCTCCTCAGTTCTACCATTCGGATGGTCACGCCGATCTTGTTGGCAGCTTTGGGTGGAGCGCTCTGCGCACGTGTCGGAATTTTTAATGTTGGCCTGGAGGGATTGGTACTGGTCGGTGCCTTTTCCGCGATTGTCGGCAATCATTTTACCGGGAATCTCTTTCTGGCCGTTTTGATTGCAGCGCTGGTCAGCATTGTCTTTTCCCTCTTATTCGCGTACATGACGATCAAGCTTAGGGCGAATGAAATTGTCGTCGGTGTGGCGATTAACTTTCTCGCGCTGGGGTTGACGACATTTGCACTGCGGGCGATCTTCGGTGTCAAAGGGGCGTTTTACGATAAGGATATGGCTGGCTTGCCAACCGTCGAGATTCCTTTCATTCACGATATTCCGGTCATCGGAGGCATTGTCTCTGGTCATTCGCCGCTCGTGTATTTTGCGTTTTTGGCTGCGATTCTGTTATATGTGTTCTTTTATCGGACGGTTACGGGCTTCCGCGTCCTCGCAGTTGGTCTGAATCCCGTTGCGGCACGCAGTCTCGGTCTGAAAGTGACGGGACTTCAGGTGCTGGCGATTGTGATGAGTGGTGCTTTGTGCGGGGTTGCAGGGGCACAACTTTCACTGGGGCAAGTCACGATGTTTACAGAAGGGATGACGGCTGGTCGGGGCTTTATCGCATTGGTAGCGATGATGATGGGGCAGTCGCATCCACTCGGTATTTTGGCTTCGAGCTTTTTGTTCGGGTTGATGGATGCCCTTAGTATTCGTTTGCAGGGCTTTTCACTTCCAACGCAATTTACGGCCATGCTGCCATACGTGCTGACGATTGCGGCGATGTTCTTCTTGAAGAACAAGAGTCAGATCGGCAGCAGCAATCAGCAGAGCACCCGTTAAACACAGGCCATATAGACAGCGAAGACAGGGGGAATTGCGATATGAACAAGGCAGATCGAATCAAAAGAATGAAAGTACCCGCCCCAGTGGGACCGGGACTCGCCAGACGACTTCCGCCAGGACAAATCCTGACAGAGCGCTTTCCCATTTTGCATGAGGGAGACGTGCCAGTGTATGACATGAACGAATGGACACTGCGCGTTTTCGGAGAGGTAGACCGGGAAGTAACGCTCACCTACGAAGAGATCATGGCGATGCCACAGGTGACAGTGACGAGCGACATTCACTGCGTGACGCGCTGGTCCCGTTTTGACAATGCATTTACAGGCGTGCGTTTTCGTGATTTTCTACAGGCAATTGGTGTGACTCCGCGAGCGAACTTCGTCATGCTGCACGGTGATCACGACTATACCGCCAATGTGCCGCTCGCTGATTTGGAGCGTGATGATGTATTGCTGGCTCACTCCTTTGATGGAGAGCGACTGACGGACAAGCATGGCTGGCCGCTTCGCCTGGTTGTTCCTCATCTGTATTTCTGGAAAAGCGTGAAGTGGATCAGAGGAATTGAATTTATGACCGAAAACAAGCCCGGCTTCTGGGAGCAAAATGGTTTTCACCTGATCGCAGACCCGTTCCGCGAAGAGCGGTTCTCCGGTGAAGCATTGCCGATACCAGAGGATGAGTGGGAGAAAAAGGAGTTCGATTGAGATGTTGACGAATCTAAAGATAGATCCAGAACAACTGCCGAAGCGCGTCATCGTGTGCGGTGATCCAAAACGTGCAGCCTTGATTGCTTCGAAACTCGACGATCAGCGTCAAATCGGGGAAAATCGCGAGTATCACAGCTATGCGGGTACGTGGAAAGGCGTCGAGGTAGCGGTAGTGAGCCATGGGGTAGGGGCACCGGGGGCAGCCGTATGCTTCGAGGAGCTGGCAAAGGGCGGCGTTCAGACCGTCATTCGCGTAGGAACTGCCGGGTCATACCAAAAAGAAATCGAGACAGGCAGCCTCGTCATCAGCTCCGCAGCGGTTCGCCAAGACGGCTTGACCAGTCAGTTGGTTCCGGCGGGCTTCCCGGCTGTTGCCAATCGCCATGTCGTGGACGCACTTGTACAAGCAGCAGGAGCAAACGCATCAGACTTGAAGGTATTCGAAGGAATCACGCTGACACTCGATGTCTTTTACAGTGGGGTGTTGGAATTCCCACACAAGCTGTACCAAAAAGCTGGCGTTTTGGCAGTCGAGATGGAAAACACCGCTCTCTTCGTGATTGCGGCACTTCGCGGTATGAAGGCAGGCTCTATTTTGGCAATTGACGGGTATGCAGATGCAGACCTGCTCGAATCGTATAACCCGCACACCGATGTGATGGCAAAAGCCATTGAAGCGGAAGCGTTGATTGCATTGGATGCAGTCATTGCGGTTTCGTAAATTCTTTTAAAGGAACACCCGGAACTGATTTAGGTTCTGGGTGTTTTTATTTTTTAGCTAGTAAGCTTGATAGAGAACCAGTAGCTGTAGAGAGGAAAAAGGAGAAACCGACGAAGGATCTTTGGAACACCAACCGAGGTGGAATGGAAAAAGCGAAACCGTTTTTAGCGGCCACCTCTGAACCTGCTTCGTGAGCTGGCTACTTTGGCCGCGGGTTTCGCTTTTTCCATGGAACCGGCCAGTCATACCTCCAGCAGGTGGGACAAGAATCCTGAGTGGTTTCTCCTTTTTCCTCTCCTCCACCAAAGTCTCGACCAACGATTGTAAACCAGATCTTTTCCCATTTTTAACATTCCCTTTAAGCTTCCTTAACGCTTGTACAGTACCATTCAAAGTAACAAGTGAACAATCCCTTCGGTTGGAGCCATGGAGAAACCCCCGACAGCCTTACCAAGCACTTTCATCGAGAGTTCTTTGGCATTGTCATGTCGCAGGGTTTTTTGTCTTGGGCATAAGGAGGCTTAAGCGAGTGAACCAGGAACAATTTCACGCAAGACTGGCACAGTACAAGCTGATCGCTTCCGTAAAAGAAGCGAAGCACCTGGAAAAAGCGGCAGAGGCAAATTTGAGTGCTGCGGTACTCTCGATCGGCAACATTGGTGTGATCAAAGGCTACGTCGATTATTTTAAGTCGAAAAATATCCCTGTATTTCTTCATTTGGAGCGGATTGGCGGAATCAGTCATGACCGGGAAGGAATCGCATTTCTGGCGCATTACGTCAAGCCAGACGGGATCGTCACTACGCGCAACACACTGGTCAAGCTGGCGAAAAAGCAAGGCCTGCTGACGATTCAGCGTTTGTTTTTGGTCGATAGCGACTCGATTAAATCAGGCCTAACCTCCTTGCAGGATACACAGCCTGACGCCGTTGAGCTAATGCCTGCTTTGCTGCCGGAGTTTATCGAAGAATTTCGAAGTGTGATCGATACCCCGATCATTTCTGGCGGGCTGATTCGCAAGCGGGAACAGATGGAGGAAGTATTAAAGCATGGAGCGACAGCTGTTTCAGTCGGAAGTCCCCTGCTGTGGAAGGAGTGTAAGAACCTTGATTCAAGCGTTGTTATTTGATTTGGACGGGACCTTGCTGGACAGTCGGGATGCGGTCGTGGATGCCGTTGCTTTTACGGCTGAGCAGTACGCACCGGGACATTTTAGCAGGGAAGAGCTCCTCGCACGTTTTGGCGAATCGTTTGATGATTTTATGGCGGCAGTTGCTACAGCAGCAGGCGTCTCTGACAAAAAGGAAGTGCTGCAGAGATACTTCGCCTATGTACGGGAGCATCATGAAGAACACGTCAAACTATTTCCGTTTGTTCGCGAAGGGTTGGAGAAGCTGAAGGCGGCTGGCTTTACGATGGCGATCGTCACGAACAAGCAACGGGAGTTTACATTGGCTGGTTTGGAGATGGCGGGGATTGAGCATCTGTTTGAGGCCATCGTCACTGTCGATGATGTATCACGAGGCAAGCCGTCGGCTGAGCCTGTACAAAAAGCACTGGTGGCGCTGGACAAACGTCCCGAGCAAGCCATGATGATCGGTGACAGTCGCTATGACGTACTGGCTGCGGTAGGAGCCGGTGTGCAATCTGTCGTGCTGGAGTGGTACGGACAAGAGAACTGGCCCTACGCTTTTCCCGATTACCGCTACGCCGATTTCGAGACATTCGTTACGGAAATGCTGGCCGCAAAGGCACAAGGAGGGAAATAAAAACAGATGGCACGTGTGGTGTTGGAGCAGGTAACGAAAGCCTTTCAGAATCAAAGCGTGGTCAAAGGATTGGATTTGGTCATTCCAGACGGCTCCTTTACGGTTCTGGTAGGTCCGTCCGGCTGTGGGAAATCAACCACACTCAGGATGATCGCTGGCTTGGAAACAGTGACGGACGGAAAAATCATGATCGGTGATCAAACGGTGAACCAATTGCCACCTGGCAAGCGTGATATTGCGATGGTTTTTCAAAATTACGCTCTCTACCCAACCATGAATGTGTATGACAATATCGCCTATGGCTTGAGAAACCGCGGAACGTCGAAAAAGGAATGTCAGGTGCTGGTAGAGGAGATCGCGGAAATCGTCGGGCTAACAGATTACCTCAAGCGCAAGCCTTCTCAGCTCTCCGGTGGTCAAAGGCAGCGTGTTGCACTCGCGCGGGCCATGGTGAAAAAGCCAAAGGTCTTCCTGATGGACGAACCGCTCTCCAATCTCGATGCGAAGCTGCGAAATCAGATGCGTGTGGAATTGACCAGCCTGCACAAGCAGCTCGGCAGCACCTTCATCTACGTGACACATGATCAGGTCGAGGCGATGACCATGGGCGATCAGATTGTCGTCATGAATGACGGACACATTATGCAAGTAGCGGCCCCGATGAATTTGTATCAGGAGCCGGAAAATCTGTTTGTCGCCCAATTTATCGGTTCTCCGCCGATGAACATTGTTTCTGCGGAGGGCAAGAGTGAGCATGTATGGGGATTCCGCCCGGAAAAAGCAGTGTTGCTGCCTCTGACTGTCTCTGCCATCACGAGCGAAGAGATGTGGAACGCACGAGGACAGATCGTATCCAGAGAAATTCTCGGCTCAGACACGCTCCTTCATGTCGAGACGGAAAAAGGCAGGGTCATCGTCAAAGCGGACTCGGAGGTAGCGATGCAGGTCGGCTCCTCGGTTACGGTCACTGTACCGTGGGAGTACATGTATGTGTTCGAAAAAGGGAGCGGAAAACGAGTGGGTCGCATGAGTGGACGAGAGCCTGTATCGACACGTGCAGGAGGGGATAGCTGATGCGAAAAGCGGCAACTGTACAGGAGTTGCCGGGTGTCAGCCAGTCGAAAACAGAAGTGCGTCGGTCGGCATTTGCCTGGTCTGACCTCGCATCCCGACTGCGTCCGTACTTGTATCTGGCACCCGCATTGATTTGCTTTGTCTTGTTCTTCTTTTATCCGATTGGCTCGATCATATATTTGAGCTTTCAGGACTGGTCATTGATCAATTTGGAGCAAATGGAATGGGTAGGCTTGCAAAACTATCAGGACTTGATGGGGGACGGAGATTTTCATCAAGTATTGGGAAATACCGCGGTCTTTACTATTGCAACAGTGGGGATTGGCCTGACGCTATCCTTCCTGCTCGCACTATGGCTGAACAAAAAGGCAAAGGTGTACGGCATTATTCAGGCGACTGTTTTCAGTCCTCACATCATTTCGTTGGTATCTGTCTCGATGCTGTGGATGTGGCTGATGGACCCGCAGTTTGGCCTGTTGAACGCAGGACTGGAAGCGGTCGGATTGCCTGCGTATACGTGGCTGACTGACCCGAAAAGCTCCTTGCTGTCACTGATTATCGTCAGCATTTGGAAAGGTGTCGGCTATAACACGCTCATTTTCATCGCAGGATTGCAAAGCATTCCGGGCGATATATATGAGGCAGCAGAGCTCGATCAATCGCCGTGGTGGCGGACGCTGAGGCGCATTACCATACCAATGCTGTCGCCGACGATTTTCTTTTTGCTCATTATCAATACGATCTCATCCTTTCAAGCGTTTGACACGATTGCCATTATGACGCAGGGTGGTCCAATCAATAGTACGAACATGCTTGTCTACTACATTTACGAGCAAGGCATGGACTTCTACAATGGCGGGATTGCTTCGGCTGCCTCTGTCATTTTGCTGATACTGGTAGGGATTTTAACAGCTGTGCATTTCCTGGTGATGTCCAAGCGCGTGCATTATCGCTGATGAACCCGTGAGAAAGGAGGAGCAGCATGTATCGAGTGGTTTTGGCTTCACGCAAGACGGTGGAATGGATTGGACTTTTGATCGTGGCTTTCCTGTTTGTGTTCCCGTTTCTGTGGATGGCATCGACAGCTTTCAAAACGATGCCAGAGGTCCGGCAATTTCCCCCGACGCTTTTGCCTGAGTCGTGGGAGTGGAGCAACTTCGCCCAAGCGTGGGAATCAGGTCCGTTCCTTATGTATACGTGGAACAGCATTCTGGTTGCGGTAGGGATTTTAATCCTTCAGTTTTTGACGGCGGTGCCCGCGGCTTACGCTTTTGCACGCTACAAGTTTCCCGGTCGCAATCTGTTGTTTGGTCTTGTCTTGATCGTCTTGATGATTCCCGGACAAGTCATCTTTTTGCCGATCTACGTGCAATTGAGCGGTTGGGGACTCGTTAATACGCTGTGGTCGCTCATCCTGCCGTACGCAGCCAGTGCCTTCGGAATCTTCCTGCTCAGGCAAGCATTCATGCAGGTGCCCGATGAAGTGATCGAGGCAGCACGTCTGGATAACGCGTCCGAGTGGAAGATCATGTGGACGATCATGGTACCGATGGCGAAGCCTGTACTGGTCACTTTCGGACTATTCAGCTTTATTTACCATTGGAACGACTATTTCTGGCCGCTGATTATGACCAACAGCGACGAGGTACGCACCTTGCCGATCGGAATCTCCAGCTTGCACATGTCCGACGGCGGAACCTTGTGGAACGTCATGATGGCGGGCAACATGATTCTCATTCTACCGATTCTCGTGATTTTCTTCGTGGCACAACGGCATATTATCAAAGCGTTCATCTATCAATCCAAATAATAAAAGATCGCTCTTAGGGAGGAAACCAAACCATGTTTTCCATGAAAAAGACTGGAACGATTCTATGTGCATTGACTATCGGTTTGTCAGGAGTGTTGGCTGGATGCGGATCATCTGGTAAAGAACAGTCCGCAAGTACAGGCAGCACTTCTCAGCCAGCAGCGTCTACAGCATCCAGCGGCCCTGTCGAAATTGATTTCTGGTATGCGTTGGGTGGCGTTCGCGGGAAAACCATTGAGGATATGGTCAAAAAATTCAATGAAACACATAAAGATATTATCGTCAAACCAGCTTACCAAGGTGCGTATCAAGAGAACCACTCCAAAGTACTGGCATCTGTAGCAGCGGGTAACAATCCAGATGTTACGATGGTCGAGATCGCTTCGATCGCAGCATTTGCGGATGCAAAAGTTTTGGAAGATTTGACGCCTTACTCTCAAGGGGATGAAAAGAAGTACATTCCAGGTCTCATGAAAAATTCCTATTGGAATGACAAACTATACGCCGTGCCATTTAACCGCTCCACTCCATTGCTGTACATCAACCGCGATATGTTAAAAGAAGCAGGGCTTGATTCAAACGGTCCAAAAACATGGGATGAGCTCGTTAGCTTCTCGCAAAAGCTGAGCAAAAAAGAGGGAGACAAAATTACCCGGTACGGCTTCTCGACGCCTGTTGATATCTGGTTCTACGAAGCGCTTGTTTTCCAAGGTGGGGGCAACATCCTGAGCGAGAACGGCAAGGAGCTCACGATCAACAACGAAGCAGGAAAAGCACCACTTGAGCTCTGGTCCAAAATGGTGAAGGAAGGCATCATGAAAAACCCTCCAGGAGAGAACTACAATGCGTGGGATGTAGCGGAGCAAGACTTCCTGAATCAAAAAGTGGGCATGATTTTTACCTCGACAGGTTCCTTGACGGAATTGAAGAAAAATGCCAAATTTGACATGGGTGCTGCCTTCCTGCCAGCCAATAAAACGTTTGGTACGCCAACCGGAGGCGCGAATCTCGTAATGCTGGCGAAGTCGACTGATGCGGAGAAAAAAGCAGCGTGGGAGTTCATGAAGTGGATGACCGACACCGAGCAAACAGTTCCGTGGTCAATTGCTTCCGGTTACATGCCTGTCACGACAGAAGCAATTGATTCGGCTGAAATGAAGGCATTTTATGAAAAAGAGCCAAACTTCAAGGTCGCGGTAGATCAACTGCAATACGGCTATCCTCGTCCAATGGCTCCAGGCTACAAAGAATTGCAGGATGTGATTCAAAAAGAACTGCAGCGTGCGATGCTTGGCCAAGCGACAGTAGATGAAGCGATGCAGGCGGCGACGGAAAAAGGCAGCAAGCTTTTGAAAAAATAACAGAAATGAAACGATAGAGGAGCTGGCGAAATGAACATTTGTATGGCACATCGCGGGTGGTCAGGCAAAGCCCCGGAGAATACAATGACAGCGATTCGACTGGCTTTGGCAGAGCCAGCTATCAAAGCAATGGAAATTGATGTTCAACTGACGCGTGACGGTGTTCCGGTGCTAATTCACGACTTTACACTGGAACGCACGACCAATGGCCGCGGAATGGTCATGGAGCATACCTTGGCAGAGCTGCGTGAGCTGGATGCGGGGAGCTGGTTTGGCGACAAATTTGCGGGCGAAAAAATCCCTACACTAGAGGAAGTGCTGATCGCAGTAAAAGGTCGCTGCATGCTAAATATCGAATTGAAAGCAACTAGTGAGATGTACCCGGGTATCGCAGAGAAGGTGCTCGCGCTTGTAGAAAAGCATGGAATGAAGCAAGAGGTGTATCTGACTTCATTTGACCACGATTTGATCCGTCACGTCCGCACACTTGATCAAGAAGTGCAGACAGGCCTGATTGTATATGGCCGCCCTGTACTCATGCTGGAACAGATGGAGGCAGCAGGTGCCACGATCCTCTCCATGGGATATCCGTTTCTGAATCGTGAGCTAACTGTAGCCGCGATTGAAAAAGGCTTCAAAGTCATCGCGTGGACGCTGGATGATCCGAAGCATATCCGCGAAGTCATTTCGTGGCATCCTCAGGTTCAAATTTGCACGAACCATCCTGACCGGATGTGGGAGTTTGTGTAAGCACAAGCAGGAAAGAGCCGCCGGGCAACATGCGAGGCGGCTTTTCTTGTTTTCGTTGTTCGGACTATATCTTGAATTTGCTTACATGAGATTGCAGTTCTTCGGCTATTCTTGCCAGAGAAGTAGCTGATGAACTGACTTCTTCCATAGCTGCCAGCTGTTCTTCTGTGGCGGCCGACACGCTTTGTGTTCCGTCAGCAGAATTCTCCGCTACTTCTTCAATGACACTGACCAATTCTACCACCTGCTTGGTGCCAAAAGACATTTGCTCAGAATAAGCCTTTACTTCTTGAATTTGACTTGCCACCTGCGTGACAGCATCTTGAATCTGTTCGAAGGACTTGCCTGCATTGTTAACGACCGTAAGTCCAGTGGCGACCTCTTTGGTGCCCTGTTCCATCGAAAGGACAGCCTGGTTTGATTCGAGCTGGATCGTTGTAATCAACAGTTTGATCTGTTGCGCTGATTGTGCGGACTGCTCAGCCAATTTGCGTACTTCGTCTGCCACAACGGCAAATCCGCGCCCCTGTTCACCAGCTCTCGCTGCTTCAATAGCTGCGTTAAGTGCTAACAGATTTGTTTGTTCAGCTATGGCGGTGATGACTTGTACGATTTGTCCGATTTCCTGAGAGCTGTTTCCTAATCGTTTGACGATATCGGCAATGTTGCCAACAGTGTTCTCGATCGATTGCATCTGGCTGATAACGACCTGAAGGGCCTGATTTCCTTCCACTGCAATTTGGGAAGCGCCCAAAGCTGATTCGGCAGCTTGCTGTGCATTCGTGGCAACCCGCTGAGCCCCTGTCGATACACCTTGAATTGCGGTGACACTTTCCTCTACACTCTTCACTTGCTTTTCCGCACCGTAAGCTACTTCCTGAATCGTTATTGCGATTTGCTCGGTAGCCTTGCTCGTATGGTCGGAGTTGACAGACAATTCCTCTGCTGAAGAAGCAAGATCTGAAGCTGTATCATTTACTTGTTGAATAATCGTTCGCAGGTTGAGCACCATTGTGTTTACTGATTGGGATAGCTGTCCAACCTCATCCTTGGTTCGAATTTGCAAGGGTTGTACAGTCAGTTCACCCTCGGAAATTCGGTTAGCCACGGAGGCAACTGCCGCAATAGGGCGGGAGATTTGCCGGGAAACAGCGTATGCGATTGCGATCACGACAGCAATAACAACGATGACAATGATCGTAACCATGGTGGTAACGGATGAAACCGCAGACGTTATGGATTCAACAGGGATATGCAGATACAAACCAAAGTTGGTCTTGGGAATGGGGGAATAGGTGACAACGTATTCCTTGCCATTGTCCGAGTAGCTGTATGAGCCCTTTTCCGTTTTTCCTGATTTAAGGATTTCCATTAATGGTTGCGGCAGAGCGGATTCCGCAAGCGGTTTTCCGATCAGATCCTGGGTAGGATGGTACTGAATCTGGTCCTTGTTATCAACGAGAATCGGATAACCATCGTTGCCTACTTTCAAATCCTTGAGAAATGTAGTTGCGAAGTCATCTACATTGACGAGCCCGGTCAAGACGCCAAGCTTCTCATTGTTTTTAGCTTTTACAGGGGAGGCGACGATGATAGAGCGATTGCCCGTTGTCTTCGCAACAAGAACATCGGAGAAGCTGGGCTTGTCCTGCATACCGTCTTTGAAGAATTGGCGCTCGCTAAGATTGATTCCAACGCTTTTGGGGAACGTATCAGCCGTTACTTTTCCATCGCTTGCGATAAACGTATTTCCGTCATACAGTTTCATTTCCTCGGTAAATTTGCGGATGAATTCATTTTTTGCCGCTGCATCATCGGATTGAATATCCGAGGTACGGGCTAAAATCTGAATTTCTGTCATACGCCGGTCCAGATATTGATCCATAGCTATGGCTGTACTGGAAGTAAGGTCAACATAGGATGATTTTTGTTTATCAATCAGAATGGAAGAAAAGCTGCTTGTGATAAACAAAGAAACGGCAGTAAGTGGAATGACGGCCACGACGAGAAACCAAAGGATCATTTTGTTCCTGAGTTTGTTGAACAAAAACATAGGTTTTTCCACTCCTAATCCGTGATTGCGAAATAGAAACAGGTAGACTGCTGAGATTTACTCAGCAGTCTGACAAAATATCAATATCCCATTGCTGCGCCTTCACCGCGAGGGTCAGCACCGCCAAATTTTACATTGGTTTTTGGGTCAATCAGGATTGCGCCGGACTGTCCCATCGTATCGGTATAGGCTGCTTCCAGCTTTTCGACTGGATGCCCACGTTTAATTAACTCGTCCAGGACTTCTTGTGGGATGCGGCTTTCCACCTTGAGATTGTTGGAAGCAGATCCCCAGTTGCGTCCATGTAGCCATCTTGGCGCTTCGATTGCGTCTTGCACGCTGAAACCAAAGTCGATGATACGCGTGACGAGAGCAGCTTGCGTTTGTGGCTGTCCTTCTCCCCCTTGTGTTCCGTAGAGAAGATAAGGCTTGTCCCCTTTAAAGAGCATAGCTGGGTTAATGGTGTGGAAGGTGCGTTTTCCTGGTTCCAAGTGATTGATGTGTTTGGAATCCAAAGAGAAGTAGCTTCCGCGGTTTTGCAAAAGGATGCCCGTGTCTTTCGCTACGATTCCGGAACCCCAGTCAAAATAGTGACTCTGAATGATGGACACTGCATTTCCATCTTTGTCGACGATCCCGAACCAGGTTGTATCGCCTTTTGGATCAAGCGGTTCTACGGATTTGGCGGCTTGCTTCATATCAATGCGCGCAGCTAAATCTTTGCCGTGCTGCTTGGACAACAGCTCATCCACAGGGATATCCACAAAGGCAGGGTCAGTCAGCCATTTGTCTCGGTCAGCAAAAGACTGTTTGGTAGCTTCCACAATCGTGTGATAGTAATCGGGTGTTCCTTCACCCATGCTCTTGAGGTCGAAATTATTCAAAACATTAAGAATAGAGAGAGATGCCATGCCTTGGGAGTTAGGCGGAACGTTGTACGCTGTATAACCGCGGTAGTCTACCGAAATTGGATCTGCCCAAGTAGAGGTGTGCTTCTCAAAATCTTTCAACGTGAGCAATCCGCCGTTGGCTTGCATGTCTGCTACGATTTTTTTAGCAACTTCTCCTTTATAAAAACCGTCAGCACCTTTTTTTGCAATGATTCGCAAAGTATTGGCAAGATCTTTTTGTTTGAGAATTTCACCTGCTGCATAGGGATCGCCGTTGGGCTTCAGGAATGTTTTACGGAATCCATCAAAACGTTGAAGATTTTTCAAGTCATTGTCAGTTGGATCTGTCGCGTATTTCGTCCAATATACTTGGTTGGGGGAGACTGGATATCCGTTCTCGGCGTATCCAATGGCAGGCTCCAGCAGTCTGTTCCATTGAAGCTTACTTTTACCCATGCTTTTATGGGCGTAGTTGTACGCCTCCCACCAGCCGGAGACGACACCAGGGACAGTATTTGCCGATTCATAACCGCGGGACGGGATTTTTTCGTAGCCTTTGTTTTTGTAATAGTCGATGGTTGCCTTTTCGCCTGCGCGGCCACTGCCGTTCAGCGCCTTCAGCTCTTTTGTTTTGGCATTGTAGATGAGCCAGAAGTTATCTCCACCAATGGTTGTGTAATGAGGATAGACGACAGCTAATGTGGAAGCGGCAGTAATAGCAGCATCTACTGCGTTTCCACCGTCTTCCAAAGTCTTCAGGGCCGCAGCCGTAGCCAGATAGTGAGGAGTCGTCACCATTGCGTTCGGTGACATCGATGTTGGACGGTTAGCAGCTTGTGCCCCAGAGAATGTTGATAGCCCGAAGACAGCAGTCAGCGCGACGGTCGAGAGTTTCTTCCAGAATGACATTCCTATGAAACCTCCTTCATGATGAATAGAATAATGAATTCTTTAAACCGGCTATCCGCTGTTGCCTCACCTCCTTTAAAAGCTAAAAATACACAAACATACAAAATCAGACAAAAATAGACATTGTGAGCGCAAAAAAAGACCAATGATATAGGATCATTGGTCTCGTCCTACATCAATACTTCGGTAGCTGGCAAGCGTGTCCGCTGTTGCGGAGGTAGCCCCTGTAGCTTTGCGTCGCCGGATTTCCCCGGGTATGCCGTTTCGATATCAATGGGTGAAGTAGATAATTGATACATATACTGATTCGATCGTTGTGGGAAAATGTTCCTAAAAAGCCGTTTGCCAATAATATAGACTATTTACCATTTGTGGTAAATAAGAAAAAATATTTTAATCCAGAAAAATAGTCAGGAATACGATGGAAAGGTTGTTTTTGCAGACATTCACACACCTCCTGGGGCTGAACTGCTTATGATGATAAAAAGGCACATTCGCCAAGGAGTGAAACAAAGGCTATGATGCATCCCGATACAGAATTGCGCTATATCAACGATGAGATCGGGTACGGTGTGTTTGCGACAAGGTTTATCCCAAAAGGAACGATTGTATGGGCACAGGATAATTTGGATCAGGTATTGGACCCTGCATTTGTGGAAAAACTTGACTCATTACGAAAACAGGACGTGCAAAAATATTCGTTTAAGAACCAGTTCGGAAAGTACATTCTTTGTTGGGATAAGGCAAGGTACGTGAACCACAGCTTTCATGCGAATTGTGTGCCGACCATGTATGATCTGGAATTGGCTGCACGGGATATTTTTCCGGGCGAAGAGCTGACTGATGATTATGGAACGTTAAATCTGGATGAACCCTTTGATTGTTTGCCAGAGTCTGACACGGACCGCTCCAGGGTGATGCCTGATGATTTGCTTCGGTATTATCCGCAGTGGGATCGGATAGCTGCGGAAGCATTCCAACGTTTCAATCATGTTGAACAGCCTTTGCTGCATCTGATTTCCCCGAAGCATCTCGAAACGATTCGAGGGATCGCGGAGCAGCGCTTAGCCATTGATTCTGTCATTCATCTGTATTGCAGGCCACAATGGCAAACGAGGCAGCAATGGAAGACGTGAGCGGGTCGGTCAACGACCCGATTTTGTTGAACTCTGGGTAGAGAATCAGTATTATGGAATGTAAAGGTGAAGTGAAAGGTTGATTTCATTGGAAAACAAGGTAGCGGCATCCAATTTTATCCGCAATATCATGATTGATGACTTGCAAGAGGGCAAAGTAAAGGAAATCATTACCCGCTTTCCCCCAGAACCGAACGGGTATCTTCATATTGGACATGCAAAAGCGATCTGCCTCAACTTTGAGTTGGCACGTGAATTTTCCGGCAAGGCCAACCTACGTTTTGACGACACCAACCCGGTGAAGGAAGACATCGAATACGTAGAGGCCATCAAAAGGGACGTTCAATGGCTGGGCTTCGAATGGGACGGGCTGTTTTTTGCATCTGATTACTTTGAAGAGATGTACAACCGTGCGGTGCTGTTGATTAAAAAAGGTCTGGCTTACGTAGACGATCTGTCTCCCGAAGACATGCGTAAAATGCGTGGAACATGGACAGAGCCAGGCACAGATAGTCCGTTTCGCAACCGATCTGTGGAGGAAAACCTGGACCTGTTTGCACGGATGCGCCAAGGGGAATTCAAGGACGGAGAAAAGGTGCTGCGTGCGAAAATCGATATGGCTTCTCAGAACTTCAACATGCGTGATCCGGTTCTGTATCGAATCTCTCATGCAACGCATCACAACACGGGCGACAAATGGTGCATCTATCCGATGTACGACTTCGCTCATCCGTTGGAGGATGCCATTGAGGGCGTGACACACTCCCTGTGCTCACTGGAATTCGAAGATCATCGTCCGTTGTACGACTGGGTAGTCCGCGAGTGCGAAATGGAGAGTGTACCACGCCAGTACGAATTTGCCCGCTTGAATCTCACCAACACCGTTATGAGTAAACGCAAGCTGAAACAGCTTGTTGATGAGAATGTAGTAGACGGCTGGGATGACCCGCGCATGCCAACCATCGCAGGCTTCCGTCGTCGCGGCTATACACCGGAAGCGATTCGTACATTCGCTCGCGAAGTAGGGGTAGCGCGCGCTAATAGCACCGTTGACGAGAAAATGCTGGAGTATTTCATCCGTGAGGACCTGAAGCTGAAAGCACCACGTACGATGGCTGTTTTGAATCCATTGAAGGTCGTTATCACGAACTATCCGGAAGGACAAGTCGAGATGCTCGAAGCGGAGATTAATCCAGAGAACCCAGAGATGGGCAATCGTCAAATTCCGTTCTCCCGCGAAATCTACATTGAGCAGGACGACTTCATGGAAAACCCACCGAGCAAGTATTTCCGCCTGTTCCCGGGAAATGAAGTGCGTCTGAAGCACGCGTACTTCATTAAATGCAATGACGTCGTGAAGGATGCAGACGGCAACGTGATCGAGATCCATTGTACGTATGACCCTGAGACGAAGAGCGGCAGCGGTTTTACAGGTCGTAAGGTAAAAGGTACGATTCACTGGGTGGATGCAACTAATGCGGTTCCTGCTGAATTCCGTTTGTATGAGCCATTGATTATGGATGATGAAGATGCAGAGGGCACGTTCCTCGACAACGTTAACCCGAATTCGTTGGAAGTGCTGCAAGGCTATGTGGAGCCAAATATGAAAGAAACCAAGCCACAAGACAAGTATCAATTTTTCCGTCATGGCTATTTCAATGTGGATCCGAAGCATACGACAGATGATAAACTCGTATTCAACCGAATTGTATCGTTGAAGAGCTCCTTTGAACTGCCAAAAGCATAGGAAATACTCATATAAATCAAGCGCTGCTGTGCATGGAGAACCCGTGTGCAGTAGCGCTTTTTTCTTTCGTGATTATAAACCAACGTGTATAATTATTCTGTTACATAAAGGGGGACAGGCAGTGAACGGGAAAGCAGAACTAACACGTAGTTTAAAGTTGCGGCATATTGTCGTAATTGGACTGGGCTACATGGCCCCGATGGCCGTTTTTGACACCTTTGGCATTGTTTCTGGAGAAACGGGGGGGCACGTTCCTGCTGCTTATGCAGTCACACTTCTTGCGATCCTGTTTACGGCGGCAAGCTACGGAAAGATGGTACGGCTATTCCCTTCAGCAGGAACCGCGTATACGTATACGCAACAAACGATTCATCCCTATGCAGGATTTTTGGTAGGCTGGGCGTCCTTGCTGGATTATTTGTTTTTACCGATGATTAACGCCTTGTTGACGGGAGTATACCTATCATCCGTGTTTCCTGACGTGTCGACGGCATGGTGGATTATAGGTTTTATTGTATTGGTAACGGGGTTAAACGTATTTCGCGTAACGGTAACCGCATCCGTCAACTCGATTCTGGTGCTGTTTCAAGTCGTGGTCGTCGTGTTATTTGCGGGATTGGCAATCCGTGGTCTTATGCAAGGTGACGGGCTTGGGCAAGTATTCAACCTGCGTCCATTTGTGTCACCGGATATGTCTGTCATTGCACTGCTTTCCGGTGCGTCGATTCTTTGCTTTTCCTTCCTTGGCTTTGATGCAGTAACTACGCTAACGGAGGAAACCGTCGATGCGAAAAAGACGATTCCTCGCGGGATTATGCTCGTAGCAATCGCAGGAGGAGCGTTGTTTATTACAGCATCTTATTTCATGCAATCATTATTTCCTGATGTTTCGGTATTGTCTGATCCAGAAGCGGCCTCTGCGGAGATTGCTTTGTTTATCGGTGGGACAATTTTTCAATTGGTATTTTTGGCGGCAGCGTTATCTTCGACACTGGCATCCGGACTCGTATCTGTCACGAGCGTAACACGCTTGTTGTACGCAATGGGACGAGATGGGTTTTTGCCGCGACGCTGGTTCGGTTATGTACATCCGAAGCTGAGAACACCTCTGCTTAACGTCCTGCTGGTCGGAGCGCTGATGCTGTTCGCTTTGTATATGGATTTGTTAACGGCAACTTCCTTTATTAACTTCGGCGCACTGATCGCCTTTAGCTTTGTGAACATCAGCGTAATGGCGTACTATTTCCGCAAGCAAAAGAACAAGCATATCAAGGATTGGTGGGGCTTCGTGTTGTCTCCACTCATCGGGACAACGTTCATCGCCTTTCTGTGGGTCAACTTGGAAGCAACGTCCATGATGCTCGGCTTGCTCTGGACCTTTGTCGGCTTGATCTATTTGTTGTACTTGGTGAAGGTCAAGAAAACCAATTTGGAAATGGTGAAGTTTGAGGAGTGAAGTGGCTGTAGAAACCCCCGCCATTTATTCCGGAGCTAGGTTGGGTTCCAGAGGCGCTTGGACTGGAAATGCACTTCTTCTAACGTGGCTTTGGTAACAATATTTGAAAGTGAATTCAGGAGGGAGAGAACAATGATTCTCTCTCTTTTTTATTTTCAATCATTCAGATTTGCCCCAATCAAAGCAGGGGAAAAGCAAACAGCTCGCAGAGGAAACAGGAGAAATAAGCGAAGATCTTAGGGACACCGACCGAGACGGAATGCAAAAAGCGAAACACGCCCTTAAGCGTCCACCTCTGAGATACATCCTGATTGGACCACTTTGGACGCGGTTTCGCTTTTTGCATGGAGTCGTGCAGTCAATTCCCCCAGCGGGTGGCCCTAGAAGCTGAGCGTTTTCTCCTGTTTCCTCCCCACCACTACAGCCAGAACCAATGCTTTTACCCACCCTCTTCTAGACGATCAGGTAAAGAGAGAGTAAACTGGCTACAGGAATATTCCAAACATTAACACTTGACACGAGGAGGGTTTATTCTGATGCTTTCGACTCTATTTCAACGGAAGTGGACGACAGTAGATTACGTCCTGATTGTCGTCACTGCCGCGCTCTACGCTGTTGCCATTATTATGCTTGCCAATATCAAGCTCATTCCTTCCGTACCGATCCGTCCCGCCAATGCCCTTCAGCCCGTTTTTGGCATGTTATTCGGCTTGCCGGGATGCATAGGCCTTGCCTTTGGAAACATGGTCAGTGATTTGTTAACCGGAAGCGCACCACCACATGCGATCGCGGTCGGTTTCTTTTCTAATTTTATGGGGGGCTTTATCGGGTGGCTTGCTGTGAGTCACCCTGCACTCAAAACAAAGCGCAGCCTCCTTCAATATATCGTGTTTGTCGTTATCATCAGCTCGATTGTGGTAGCGTGCGCGATTTTGATTAACGTGGCACTGGGTCTGACACCAAAAGAAGTCGCGGTCTGGTACATCCCAACCGTATTCTTGAACCAGGCCATTTCAACGGCGATTCTGGGACCAATCCTTTTAAAGCTGTTGTACCCATTCGTGAAGCGCTCTGGACTATACCGTGGCCGTCCCTTGCAGGATTTGAACTATCTCGGAAATGAAAGCAGGATCGCAAGGTGAAAACAGAAGCATTGCTGCGAGTAAACGGAGTCTATTGGCACTATGAAGAGGGAGCACTGCCTGCGCTAGCGGACATTCATCTGGCGCTCTATCCGGGGGAAGTAGTCGGCGTAGTCGGGCCTGCTGCCGCAGGGAAAACGACGCTGCTATTGACCATGTCAGGTCTGATTCCGTCCAACTATGGTGGACACTTCGTGGGGAGTGTCGAGTCCAAAGGCGAGCAAGGCATCGTCTTTCAGGACCCCGAGACCCAGTTCATCGGGCTGACTGTCGAAGAGGAGCTTGCCTTCTCGCTTGAGAATGCCGGGTGGTCGGACGAGCGAATCGAAAAAAGAATGGCAGAGGTACTCGAGCTGATCGGATTGAACGGCTTTGCTAATCGTTCACCTCTAGAGCTGTCGGGCGGAGAAAAGCAGCGGGTGGCAATTGCATCCGCTCTCTCCCACAGTCCACAGGTACTCATTTTGGATGAGCCTACTTCCGAGCTGGACCCGGTGGGAGCGCGGGAGGTTTTCTCCCTTCTATCACGGTTGAAGCAGGAAAAAGAAATGACGATTGTGGTATCGTCCCATGCGACAGAAGAGCTCGCGGCCTTTTGCGACCGAATGATTCTGATTGCAGAGGGGAAAATCGTGTTGGACCAGCCGACTCGCCAATTTTTTGACCAAGTAGACGTGTTGGAAGAGTATGGCATATTGGTCCCGGATGTCATCCGACTCTATCACATGCTATGCCAGCAAGGCGTCATGTCGGCGTCCTCTGTTGGTGTGCCTCTGACTATTGAGGAGCTGGCACTCCACTACAAGGAAGCACAGCTTGTTCAGGAGGGAAGCGTGTGAGTGTCGTCATTGAGTTCGATGAGGTCTGGTACGGCTATGAAAAGGAAAAGCAGGTGCTGCATGGCGTTTCGCTCCAATTGAAACAGGGAGAATTCGTCGCCATCATCGGGGGAAACGGTTCTGGTAAAACGACGTTGGCCAAGCATTGTAACGGTCTATACAAGCCAACACAGGGTACCGTCAAAGTGAATGGTCTTGATACCATGACGATGAGCGTTGCCCAGCTATCGAGAATCGTGGCCTATTGCTATCAAAATCCTGATCATCAAATCTTTCATTCGACCATAAAGGCGGAGGTAGCATTTGGGCCCAAAAACATGGGCTGGCCGCCTGAAAAAATAGAGCAAGCTGTCGCGGAGGCGTTGGCAGCAGTAGGGTTATCCGACAAGGGTGACGAAGAACCCCATTTTTCGAGCAAAGGCACGCGGCAAAAGATTGCGGTGGCTTCGATTTTGGCGATGAAGCCGCAAGTGATCGTACTGGACGAACCTACGACCGGTCTCGATTACCGTGGCATGCAAGAAATGATGGAGCTAGTGCGGCATTTGCATGCGGAAGGCCATACAATCATCGTCATCACGCATGATATGCGTCTTGTAGCGGAGTACGCCCAGCGAGTGATCGTGATGCATAAAGGAAAACTGCTATGCGACGGGGACCCCCAGCACGTATTTTCGCAACCGCAAGTATTAGCTGCTGCCCAAGTAGAAGCACCTGCCATGTATCGTTTCGGAAAGGCTGCGGGGATAGATGACCCGATTCCCCTCACGCTGACAGCGATGAAAAAACAACTGCTGGGAGAGGGGATCTAAGATGAAGAATGCCCATCCGAGCTACACGCTGCTTGTATTCGTGCTGCTGGGCTTGCTCCCTTTTTTATTCCAGGACCCGCGCGCGCTAATTGTTCTGTTGGCGATAAACGTCGCACTGATTGCCAGGCTGGGCTGGGAGCGCTCCATGATTAAGGCGTATGTATTGGTTGGTGGAATCGGTTCGTGCTTTGCTGTGATTACGTGGCTACCGTTTACCACCGTGGGCAATCCGTACTGGAGCAGCACAATTCCTTTGATCCACTATCCCGTACAAATCACGGATGTTGGTGTCTTATGGGCATTAGGAATGGGACTACGACTGGCAAATGTAGCATTATTGTCGATGTACTATGTGTTTACGACTTCGCCTAGAGAAATAGCGATGGGACTTCGCGGGATTGGCGTTCCGTTTTCGATTAGTTATTTGCTTTCGCTCATTTTTCGCTTTATCCCCCTCGTCAAAAATGATTTAGCGATCATTCGGGAAGCGCAGATGGTACGAGGGATGTCGACCAGTGAAGGAAATGTTCCAGAACGCATCAGGAAATACAGCTACCTGCTCGTACCGCTCATCTTCAACTCACTCAAGCGTGTGCAACTGATCGCCAATGCATTGGATGCCAAAGGCTTTCGCATGCGTAACAGTCAGCATCGGTTTTACCGCAGCAAACGGTGGAAAAAAACAGAAGTACTCACACTCGTGGCTGGTGTATGTATCGTCGCTGCACTGTTTTACATTGCCCGATTACATCCAGATCATATAGGCGTGCTGATTCCAGGGCGTATTTAGTAAGGAGGCAGTCAGAATGGACGAAGCATTGTTTTCACAAGTCAATCG
The DNA here is from genome assembly GCF_046196545.1 of Brevibacillus fortis. Classification (GTDB taxonomy): domain Bacteria; phylum Bacillota; class Bacilli; order Brevibacillales; family Brevibacillaceae; genus Brevibacillus; species Brevibacillus fortis_A. The sequence continues at coordinate 6,141,377 of NZ_CP176370.1, read as the reverse complement.
ATTGCAGGTAGAAGGGGGCACGCTGGAGTACGGCGTAGCAGGAAAGCCAGATGCACCTGCACTGCTGCTTTTGCATGGCATTCGCAACACCAAGCTACTGTTTGCGCCCATCCTGCCAGCATTGGCAGAACGAAATCGGGTGATTGCGGTAGATATCCGTGGTCATGGGAATTCTGTGAGCCATGGTTCCTTTTCGTTTGAGCAGATCGTAACGGATTTGATTCAACTTTTGGAGAAAGAACAGCTCGAACAAGTAACGATTGTCGCAGCGTCCTTTTCTGCTGTGCCTGCCCAGATGCTTGCGATTCGCGAGCCCAAGCGCGTAGCTTCGCTCGTCCTGCTGGATGGAGGCTATTATTCCTTGGGAGAAGTGCCCGGATTCAATAGGGAGAAGGTTGTCGAACGACTGGCTACCACGCGGTTTTCTTCCGTGGAGGAAGCGGAAAGGCAGTTCGCAGAGCGGTATGGTACGAGAGTGATGCCAGCGGGCTGGATGCGAGACGAGCTTTTGAAAAGGGAAGACGGCAGCTACGGATACCGTTTGCCGAGGGAGGCGTTTTCGGCCTATTTCCAAGAGTACTGCGTCCATAGCCAACCGGAATTGTTCCAACAGCTAACATGCCCCGTGCTATTACTGCTGGCTGACGACGGCTTATTGTCAAAAGATGAGCAGCAGTTTCATCGACAGGCAGTCGCCAATTATCAGCGGATTGTGAAGCAGGCCAAGGTGAAAATGATACCGGACGCACAACATTTGCTGATGGTGACGCATCCGCAAGAGACCGTTGACGAAATTCATGATTTTTTATCGAAATAAGGAAGGGACAAGCGAGTATGCTTGTCCCTTTTTCTTTGTTTACCGCTTCGCTTCGCGCATGAGTACGTTCAGCTGTTCTGCCATGGCTTGCTGATCCTTTTGATCTCTCATGTGCTTTTTCACCGTTTCTAGCGCTTTGATACCTTTTTTCGAGCTCACGACCTTCACGGGTGTATCCGTTCCATAGATACGCTCGATTTGGGCGCGTGCTTGTGCGAATGTGTTCTTGTGATCACTCGTACCCAATGTCCCTGCGGTTCCGCTCCCTGATTTTGTACGGGCAGCATCATGCCCTCGACTGGAGCTACCAGAGTAATTGCTAATGAGATGGGACTGCATCGGGTCCATTTGATTGATCGATTGTGCATTGGCAGTAGAAGGGGCCAAGTAGATGGCATCATTTAAGATCAACGCCTGGACGCCGTGAACGCCCGCTGCCTTCAGTTGGGCTTCCAGCTTTGTAGAAGGACCGCCTGTGTGCAAGTGTGAGCTGCCCATGGAGCTGTAAAGAGTATTGCCCATTCCGCTATACGTATGGCCGTGCGAATTTGTCGTGAATTTTTTGTCGCGGTCCACGCTGGGAATAACCGTTGCGTCATTTGGATTTTGTGCCAATGACTGAGTACGTGCTGGCGGTTGTGGTACCGGAGCCGGAGCCGCTTGATTCATACAGGCCGTCAAAAGAAGAACAGCCCCTAATCCTGCGGTTCCTACCCATGTATGGAAGTGCTTCATTACGATCCCTCCAAGTCTTCCTGCCTAGATAAGCTTATCCTTTGTTCGCTGCATGAAGTTATGAGTGGAGCATGTTGGAAAAAATTCCGTTGATCACGAGTATCTTGTGGAAAAAATGCACAAAACAAAGGAAGGAAATCACTGGAGGTGTAAGTTTTGGCAGATTCAAACAACGTGAAAGAGCAGCCAGTATCCCGAAGGAACTTTTTGAAAAACTCCGGGCTGGTGCTCGGCGGTTTGGTCGTAGGGGGAGTGGCAGGGAGCTTGCTCCGCAGACCGGAAACTCCGCCGCAACCGGGAGCAGCACCGGCCCCTGCCGCCGATTACAATCAGGCACTCATGTTTTTTACGCCTGAGCAATTCAAGGTGGTGGATGCCGCCTGTGAGCGCATTTATCCTGAGGATGAGCTGGGGCCAGGCGCGAAGGCACTCGGTGCCGCTTATTTCATTGACCACCAGCTAGCAGGTGACTGGGGCTTTAACGCTCGTGAATACATGCAAGCGCCCTTTTTTCCGGGTGAGATCACACAGGGCTATCAAGGCAGGTTGAAACGTAGGGAAATATTCGATATCGGCCTTCAAGAGATGAACAACTACAGTAACAGTACCCATGGAAAGCGGTTTTATGAACTCCCTCCGGAACAGCAGGACGCTGTTTTAAAGGCTTTTGAAACCGATGAAGTAAAATTGACGACCATTTCGGCGAGCACTTTTTTCAATATGCTGCGGGCCAGTACGATCGAAGGCGTTTATGCAGACCCTCTGTACGGAGGCAATAAAAATATGGACGGCTGGAAAATGAAGAATTTCCCAGGTAATCAGATGGCGTATACACAGCTGATCGATAAACCTGAGTTTGTGAAGATGGCTCCCTTAAGTCTGCGGGATCATCAACAACATTAAGGGGGACTGTACATATGGCCAAAAAGCTGCCGAAGGTTGACGTCGTAATCGTGGGGGTGGGCTGGGGTGGAGGCATTATTGCTTCTGAGCTAACCAAGCAAGGTCTGACAGTAGTGGGGCTAGAGCGAGGCAAGGAGCGCAAAACCGAAGACTACTTCATGGTACACGATGAATTGCGTTACGCTCTTCGTTACGAGATGATGCAAGATTTGTCCAAGGAAACGATCACGTTCCGCAGTAAAATGAACGTTCGCGCGCTTCCCATGCGGTCATACGGTTCCTTTTTGATCGGGACAGGACTCGGGGGAGCTGGTATCCACTGGAACGGACAGACCTTCCGCTTCCTGCCGTATGATTTCGAGATCCGCAGCAAGACAATTGAACGGTATGGAGCAAACAAAATTCCAGAGGGAATGACGATCCAGGATTGGGGCATTACCTACGATCAACTGGAGCCGTACTTCGATAAGTTTGAAAAGATGGCAGGAATCGCAGGCGAGGAGAATCCGTTGGGGGGAAAACGCTCCAGTCCTTATCCGGTACCTCCGATGCGTACTACACCGAGTATGAAAATGTTTGCGGATGCGGCGAAAAAGAAAAACCTCCATCCATACATCCTTCCATCAGCAAATCTCTCGCAAGCGTATACCAATCCAGACGGGGTGGCACGGGCTGCGTGTCAGTACTGCGGCTTCTGTGAAAGGTTTGGTTGCGAGTACGGAGCAAAAGCCGATCCAGTGGTGACGGTGATCCCGGTAGCCAAGAAGACAGGGAAGTTTGAAATTCGCACGCATTCCCATGTTCGCAGAATTTTACATACAGGGAACAAGGCGACAGGCGTCTTGTATACGGATGTCACGACAGGGGAGGAATTCGAACAGCCCGCCGATATTGTGGTGATGACCAGTTATGTATTCAACAACGCGCGCATCCTGCTCATGTCCAAGCTGGGGAAACCGTATGATCCAGCAACGGGAAAAGGCGTGATCGGTAAAAACTACGCCTACCAGGTCATGAGAGGAGGCGCGGTCGGCTTCTTTGACGACAAGGAGTTTAACCATTTTGCAGGCGCAGGATCGTTGGGAATGTGTTTGGATGACTACAACGGTGATAACTTCGATCACTCCGATTTGAAATTTATCCACGGGGCGAATATCGCTGTCACACAAACCGGCTTCCGACCAATCGGCACGAACAAGGTGCCACCGGGAACGCCTAGCTGGGGCAAGGATTTCAAGGCTGCATCGATCAAATACACGAATCGGTTCATATCCGTAGGCGCCCAAGGAGCTTCCATGCCATTTCGACAGCATTTCCTTGATCTGGACCCGACCTACAAGGATGCATTCGGTGATCCGTTGATGCGCATTACGTATGATTTCGTCGATCAGGACAGGGAGCTGGCGGCTTTTTGTGCAGATAAGTGCGCGGAAATTGTGAAAGAAATGGGTGCGAACGAGAAGCTCGAAATCAACCGCAAGCTCGGACCCTACGATATCACACCATACCAATCGACGCACAATACAGGTGGCGTCATCATGGGAGCTTCTCCAGAAACCTCGGCCGTTAACAACTACTTGCAGATGTGGGATGCGGAAAACGTATTTGTCGTCGGGGCTTCTGCCTTTGCTCACAATAGCGGCTACAATCCGACTGGAACGATGGGGGCGCTCTCCTATCGAGCGGCAGAGGGTATTTTGAAATACAGGAAAAGCGCGGGTGGCATGCTCGTCTAGGATGTTTTTCTAGTTGTGCAAAACCCAATTGCAACTATGCGAAAAGTCGTTGGGGCAACTAACGGCTTTTTTTCGTGAATTCGAAAAAATTCATTTGCATGATTGCGAAAGTCTATGAGCGCAAAAAAGGGAAAAGCACTGGAATGATGCGGTTTCTCACCTTGGCATGCTCCTTGCTATATCCTTTGGTAACAGCACAAGCCAAAGGGAGAGACGAGAAATGACGACAAACAAGTGGAAGATGGACACCTCCATTATTCATACCGCACAAAAGCCTTGCCAAAAAACAGGAGCAGTCGTATCCGCGGTGGTGCCCGCTGTGGCCTACGCGTTTCCAGATGCAGACTCCGCAGCGGCGTGCGTGGCTGGCGAGCGGGAAGGAACGTACTACGGAAGATACGGTAACCCTACAATCACCACCTTGGAGCAAAAAATCGCTGCATTGGAAAATGGTGAAGCTGCCTTGGGCGTAAGCAGTGGGATGGCAGCCATTTCGGGAGCTTTGCTCGCCTTTTTGAAGCAGGGTGATCATGTGGTGTGTACGCGAGATGTGTACGGTGGTAGCTACAAGTTTCTTACGACCATGGCCCCGCGCTATGGCATTACGACGGACTTCGTCGATTGTACCGATTTGCAGGCAGTCGAGAGCGCTTTTTTGCCGAACACAAAAGTCCTGTACATCGAAACACCCTCGAACCCGTGCCTGACTGTTTTAGATATCTCAGCGTTGTCACGTTTGGCGCACGCTCATGGCATTGTGGTCATCGTCGATAACACCTTCTTAACGCCGTATTTGCAGCGACCGCTTGAGCTTGGGGCGGATGTCGTCGTGCATAGCGCCACCAAATATTTGAACGGACATGGAGATGTCATCGCGGGCTTCATCGTTGGGAAGCAGGAGCACATCCAATTCATGCGCAAAAACGTCATGGGAGACTTGGGACAAAATTTGAATGCTTGGGATGCTTTCTTGATCTTGCGTGGGCTTAAGACACTCGGCTTGCGTGTCAGACAGCATGGGAAAAACGCGCAGGCAGTGGCGGAGTTTTTGGCGCAGCACCCTGCAATCTCGCACGTCTATTACCCTGGTTTGCCTTCGCATCCACAGCATGAGCTGGCTAAACGGCAAATGGCCGGAATGGGCGGGATCGTTTCCTTTGAAGTAAAGGGTGGCTACGAGGCAGCCAAATCTTTCATTAACGCTCTGCGCTTGGCTATGATATCGTTTAGTCTAGGAGATCCCGAGACACTGGTACAGCATCCTGCCTCGATGACGCATTCCTCGATTCCTGCTTCTGAGAGGATCAAGTTCAACATTACGGACGGTCTGATTCGCTTATCGACTGGCTTGGAGGATGTGGAGGATATCATCGCGGATTTGGAGCAGGCGTTAGCTAGTGTGCCAATGGCGGCAGCGTCCAGGGGATAAAGGAACGTGAAACTGGAGGATTGGGCATGACAGAGTTTTCCCGGATTGAGGAATTCATTCAATCGTACGCCGACAATATTTCAAAGGTGCTGGGACTCGATGTCACCATCCTGGATGAACAAGGGATACGTGTGAGCGGAACCGGCTACTATCAGGAGCTGATTGGATTGCCTGCGCCGGAGGGATCGTTTTTCCGAATGATCCTGCAAACCGGACAGCCGGGAATGATTTTTGACATGAAAAAGAATGAGTCGGAGTGCGGCAATTGCAAGTTCTTGCAGCAATGCCGGGAGCTGGCGACGATTGGATTTCCAGTTCACAAACGGGAGAAGACGGTAGGGGTCATCGGAATTATCGGCTTTTCCCCTGAACAAAAAGAAAAAATGCTGCACCATTCGGAAAAATGGATGCCGTTTTTGCAGCATACGAGTTCCTTGATTGAGCACAAGTTGCTAGAGCTGGATACGGAGCGGGAGAAGAGCTGTAACATTCAAGAGGAAATGCCCCAGGCCTCGGTTCATCCGGTGTATTTCGCCCAGCTGATTGGGGCAGAAACAGGCTTGCGCGATGTGATTGCCAAAGCGAAAAAAGTGACGAACAGTATTTCTACTGTTTTGATCCGGGGAGAGAGCGGAACGGGCAAGGAGCTGTTGGCAAAAGCCATTCACTGCGAGAGCGGGCGCAGCAGACAGCCATTTGTCGCCGTCAATTGCGCGGCGATTCCCGAGACCTTGCTAGAAAGCGAGCTATTCGGGTACGAAGGTGGCGCATTCACAGGCTCCAGACGCGAAGGGAAGCCGGGGAAATTTGAATTGGCCCACAAGGGAACGATTTTTCTGGATGAAGTAGGCGATATTCCGTTGTCCCTCCAGCCCAAGCTGCTGCGCGTTCTTCAAGAGAAAACAGTAGATCGGGTGGGCGGCGTGAAGACGCTAGGCGTGGATGTACGTGTCATTGCTGCTACACACAGAGATTTGGAGAGCATGGTCAGGGAAGGAACGTTTCGTGAGGATTTGTATTATCGACTCAACGTCATCCCCCTGCGGTTAAAGCCGTTGCGTGAACGCACGGAGGATATCGCGCTTTACCTGCAGCACTTCCTGTATCGGTACGGGACGTTGTTGCAAAAAGGCAGACTGGAGCTCGAAGCCCAACTCGTCCAACGACTACAGGCATACGAGTGGCCGGGGAATATTCGTCAGCTGGAAAATGCCGTCGAGTATATGGTCAACATGGCAGAGGGGCCAGTCATCGGCAACGACGAGCTTCCCGAGTATTTGCTGTTCGAGGATGAACCGACGACAGTAGGCAGCGATTTGGGATTGGAAAAGCTGGTGGCAGAATATGAACGCTCCATTCTCCAGCGCTATTTGAACGCAGGCAAGTATGGACAGGACAAAGCCGCGATTGCCAATGAGCTGCAAATCAGCTTGTCGACCTTGTACCGGAAGATGGAGAAATACGGTTTGGAAAAAGGATAGAGGAAATAAAAAACCAGCCTGACTTGATCGGAGTTTTTCCGAGGTCTGGGCTGGTTTGTTTGTATTTACGAAGGCTGCGGTTCTTTTTTCGCTTTCAGCTCGTAATGGCCGGTATTGCCGCTAATGTACCACTCAGGGGTTTTTTCTTCACGCGCTTCGCGGTGACCTGCCAGATGAACATCACTCATCTCCCACTGCTTCCACGCTTCTTTTGATTCCCAGCGGATTATGACGACCACTTCTTCTTCACCTTTGCGTGGCTTCTGTACCAGCACGCTCAAATCTACAAAACCAGGAGCCTTCTCAACAGCACCAGGCTCGCTAAAGCCTTGTACAATTTTGTCAGAATGACCTTCCTGAACGACGTATGTTTTTATCTCCATCATCATGAAGTGCGACACTCCTTATATCCCATTTCCCTACTTTTCCATATTATTGAGAAATATTATCATTGTCAACCAGATATTAGCAAATGGTAGGGCGATCGAGAGCTTCGTTTTCAAGTGGAACTTCTTCTTTCTTGGGGGCAGTGAAAATATCAATACCGCGTTCGAGCAGGATTTCTACTGCCTCGCGAACAGGGAGAAGTGGCAATTGCATTTCATCGGCTACGGCAGCTTCTATATCAGAGACAGTGTGGAGAGGTGTTATCTGGTCTGTGCCATCTGAATAACCGATGTGGAGAGTGTTGTTTTTGAGGAGCACGAAGCGATCTTGCTCCAGTTGGAAACGGTGTATGTGAAGTCGATTCAAAAAGAAGGCGTCTGGTAAATAAGAGGAGCGGATGACTTCCGACAAATCGGACAGTTCTTTTCGTTCATTCGGATGAAAATCCCACGGAGGAAGTGCCACTTTCCCGTTTTCATACCGCGTAAAGCGATAGTGTTCAGGGTGATCGGGACTTTTGGTCAAATCCATCGAAACAGTGCCAAAAGGCCTGGCATGGTTCCCGTCTTCCAGAAAATGAATCGGCTCAAAGATAGGAGCGGTAGCCCCCGTATCCACATAGACGGGTGTCTCTCCAGTGTTCGGGCCATCGATCAGGATGGCAGCATGCCCACCGCCTGGCAAGATGAGGTGACCGAAGAAGCCAAGGGTGCGAAGCAGTGCGAGAAAGCTGTGATTGTTGGTATAGCATGTGCCGCCGAAGTTATAGTGGATCGCATTGTGTACATATTCCTCAGGGGTCGGTACCTCATGTTTTCCGTCACGGAAGAAGAGCAGCTTGCTTACATTTTCATAAGGGAAGGTCTGCAGATGCGAGCGACAGAGCTGACTGAGATAAGAGAGGCTAGGGGACTTGCGGTCTAGCTGTAAACGTTGAAGGTATAAACTCGCCCAGTTCGGTAAGGTAGACATAAACAAGTTCACTCCTTATATAAAATAAATAGTAAATAAAAATGTTTATTAATTATCGGTATGGAGATAGTATCACAACGGACAAGTGGTAATCAATCTAAATTTTTCCAAGAAACAAAAAAGGCACCGGAAGGATATCCTCCAGTGCTAGCGGGTCCCTAGTCCGCTGTCTTTTTCGTACGAATAGATAAGTGCAAAAGAATTATAACAACGACTTAATTTCCCCATTATTCGGGTTCACTACGAACCAGCCATACGTACTGGTGTAGCTGTCGCCAGATTGGAAGTTGTTTACGACCGTTTGGTACACTTGGATGACATAGTGACCTTTTTCGTCGTCATGAGCGTACTCGACTACATGTGTTGGCGAGAGTTTGCCAGCGAATTTCTTTTTCACCAGCTCGATCGCTTCCATTTTGGAGTACATTTTTGCTGTTGGAATTTTACCGATGAAAATCGATTTGGTTCTCGCATCGTAAATGACCGGTTTGTTCAGGTTCTCTGCTACGAAGCGGATTGGCACATAGACGGAGTTTTTGTACATGATGCCTTGTACGTCGCTGCTTGGTGATTTCGGCAACCCGTCAAAGTAGTAGGTGAACGGTGTTTTCATTCCTTCTTCCGCGTCTGGAAAAGCGGGTGCTGCAATAGCAATTCCGGAAAAGAGCACCGAACCTACAACAATGCCCCCCAAAAATGACTTGATGTCCCATTTCATGATGTGAAACCCTCTCCCTTTCTCTTTTCTCTAAATCTTCCCAGCAATCATTATGTCAAAGATCATAGGAGAAAAGCTATCAAACGAGGGTACTAGGAAATAAAGACTAGGAATTATAGGAAAGATAGGACTAAATCAGAATAGTCCTAGTTCTCGAATCAGTGGTTCAGTGATTGGGAGGTTTGTGGTAAGGTAGAAAAAAACAGCGGACAAGGTGAGGAACATGACTAGCATATTGCAAAATGACTGGGCCCCCGTATTGGCCGATGAATTCGAGAAGCCCTATTATGTAAAGCTTCGTCAGACGTTGAAGGAAGAGTATCAGTCGCAGACTATCTACCCAGATATGTATCATATTTTCACAGCGCTGCACCTAACTGAATATCAGAATGCAAAGGTTGTGATTTTGGGGCAGGACCCGTACCACGGACCGGGACAAGCACATGGATTGAGCTTTTCGGTCAAGCCGGGAATCAAGCCGCCGCCGTCTCTGGTCAACATTTACAAAGAGCTGAAAAGCGATGTCGGTTTTGAAATTCCCCAGCATGGTTACCTGAACCATTGGGCGAAGCAAGGCGTCATGATGCTGAACACCGTTCTGACGGTTCGTCGCGGTACTCCGAATTCGCATAAGGACATTGGGTGGGAGACATTTACGGATCGAATTATTCATTTGTTGAACGACCGGGAGACTCCACTCGTTTTCATCCTGTGGGGAAAGCATGCGCAGGAGAAGGCGGCCTTCATTGATCGAAACAAGCATTTCGTCATCGCCTCCCCGCATCCGAGCCCATTTTCGGCGAATCGCGGCTTTTTTGGTAGCCGTCCTTTTTCGCGGACCAATGAGTTTTTGCGTTCGCGCGGGCTTCAAGAGATTGATTGGCAGTTGCCGATGCAGGTAGAGGAAGAGTAGCCTGGCATTTGTGAAGGAAAAGGAAAAGGATCTCCATTGTTTTGCATCATGCAGGGAGATCCTTTCTTTATCTAGCGATTAGTCTTTGCTTTTGACAACGAGCAGCTTGCCCGTTTGAATCGTGATCGTTCCGGTCGGTTCCGTTAGGAGGTTGCTGATGCCAAGCGTGTCGCCGATCCGCAGGGTCGCGTCCTTCAACGGATAGAGGAATCCGGTTAAGGTAATCCCTGTGACTTCCGGTGTAAAAGGCAGCAGGGAGATATGATCAAAATGATTCTGCTCTATCGTACTCTGGTGGTCAATCAGACGGATTTCATTGGTCTCATCCAGGATGCGGCAGTTGATGCCCGTCTGCAACGCTTTGTTCAGCAAGTGTACGTTTGCCAGCATATGGTCAAAACGAGAGCCGAGCACACCGAGCAGCACAATTTCCTCGGGCTGTTGCTCGATTGCCCAAGTAAGGGCCATCTCTGTATCGGTCAAATCTTTCATAACGGGATCGCAGGAGGAGACGTGCGTACTGTGGCGTTCAATTTCTGCCATTTCCTCGGAACTGACAGAATCAAAGTCACCGATCGACAATCTTGGCAAAAGACCGTTGCGAACGAGGAACAAGGAACCTCTGTCAACACCGACAAGCCAATCATTTTCACGAATCTCTTGGATCGCCCAGTTGCCCAGATTGCCTCCAGCGAATAGTAGGATGCGTGTAGGATTCATGCTACGGCCACCTTTTTCTATTGGAAATACCCTCTATGTAGGAATCGAAGAGCGAAATGTGCTCTGACAAGCGAGGCGATAGCCTGTAGCGAGTTTTTCTCCCAGCTTTGCTTTTTCCTGTCCGGTTGGGGTGTCGAGTAATGATGCACCAGCTACGATCTGTACGCTGCACTTGCCGCAATGCCCTTGTTGGCATTTGTAAGCGATGGGTTGATCTTGCGTGAGCGCAGCTTGTAATAGTGTCTCGGAGGGAGTGTACCGGACTGGCATCGTTTGTGAGCGCTGCTTCACCTGTACGAGCTTTTGCTCTGATTGGGGGCGAGTCGGGCTCATTTCTGTTTTTTTCAACGACGTATGCAAGGGAACGGGAGCTGGATTCGACATCTGTACGTCAGTTCGTCCAGGAATGAGCGAGCCGACCGTAAGCTGTTTGCGCATAGGAACCTCCCGAGTAAGTGATTATTTAATTTTACCATGTCAGGCGTGTGGGTGACAAAGCTGGAGAAAGTGCTTGTAAATGATTGAATTTTTAGATTTTATCGATTAAAATAATTTTATCAAAAACCAGGAAGGTGATACCATGATTACCATCAAACGGATGAGCGACTGTACCTTTGCAGAAGTGACCAAAGCGTGGAACAGAGGATTTGAAGGCTATTTTATCGAGTTTACGATGACAGAAGAAATGCTTGTCCAGCGATTGGGGGGCGAGGGATACGTGCTGTCCCTGTCTGTCGTTGCTTTTGACGGCACGGAGCCAATTGGCGTAGTAGCCAGCGGGATGAGGACCATTGCAGGGCGAAAAGTCGCGTGGAATGGTGGAACGGGTGTCGCCACGGAATATCGTCGACAAGGAGTAGGGAAGCTGCTGATTGATGCGACATTGGATTTGTACCGGGAAGCTGGGGTGGAAGTAGCTACCTTGGAGGCATTGAGCCAAAATACCAAAGCGATTGCTTTGTATGAGCAAAAAGGCTATGACGTCGTGGATCGTCTGTTGTTTTTGCAGCAGAGTGGGCCGCTGGCAGAGAATGCCTTTCAGACAAATGTACAGGCTGATTATCGGGTTCGGCGCATTTTGGCACAGGAAGCTGCCATGTTGCCGTTTTACGTGACCGATGTCCCTTGGCAAAATTACTGGCTGAGCTTGCGAGATGCACAGGCCGTGCTTGTAGAAAACAAAGAGGGTCAGGCGGTCGGCTACGCGATGTACAAGTGTTCGGTAAACGAAGAGGGCAAAGTGAGCGGGATCGTGCTACGTCAATGTGTAGCACAGCCAGAGCATCCTGATGCGCAAGACATTTTGAAAACCGCACTCGCGCATGTGTATGGGCCGCTTGCACACGATTGCCGCCGTTCTACGTTTAATTTGCGCGCGGCTGATACCTTGCTTGTCGAAATACTGCAATCGGCGGGATTTGATCCTTCCGAGACGGAGCAGGTGTTTATGAGCAAGCAGATGGAAGCCGCAAAAACCCCTGTCGTCTAGGGAGTGAAAACGTCTGTCAATGCTGGCAGTTCGTGCAGGCGAATACTTTGCGGGAGGAGAGCTCACTCTTTTCTATAGGCTGACCACAGCGCGGGCAAGGCTCTCCGCCGCGATCGTACACCTGGCAGCGTTCATCGAAGCCGCCTGTCAGGGAGTCGCCAGAAAAAAGCGGCTGCATGTAACCGCCGAATCGAATCGCTTCTTTGAGCACGGTTTGCATGGAATGATACAGTCGTTTTTGTTCCTCGAACGAAAGCGTCGGGATCGTCCGGGTAGGCAGGATGGCGGCATGAAAGCAGATTTCGTCCGCATAACAGTTGCCGATGCCCGCCAGCCAATGCTGATTGACTAATGCTGTTTTTAGGACACTGCGCTTGTCAGCGAGCAGCTCCGTAAATCGGGTAAAGGTAAACAGCGGGTCCAATGGCTCCGGACCGAGTGGAGCCAGTTTTTCGTCGATCTGAACGTTGGTGAGCAAGTGCAGATAGCCTAAACGGAGGCCGTGAAAATATAAAATGCGTTCTCCAAAAGCAAGAGTCACTTGGGCAGTTCGCTTCAGCTTGTCTTCCGCAGAGCCTAGGTATAGAAAGCCGCCGAGCATCAGATGAAGCAGCAGGACATGTCCACTTTCCAGATGGAAGAGAAGATGCTTGCCGCGTCGGTCGACAAGTGTCAGGCGATTGCTTTGCAAAAGACGAGCAAATTCCGCAGGCGGCAGATTGATCGTTTTTTCCCGCTGAACATGTGTGGCAGTAATATTTCCGCCACCGACATTCTCCTGCAGCAGTCGGCGATAGGTCTCCATCTCAGGTAATTCTGGCACGCTGACTCCCTCCCGTACGCAAAGTTTTTCGTAGGATTTCCCAAATGGATGGTCCACATGCCGTACCCGTCACTGTTTTTCGGTGATGGGTCGTTTCAATTTAGAGAAGTTTACCAACCCTATTACCAAATGGGGTAATATAATATGTAGGTAGTAGGACAGGGCATTTGCCCGAAGGATTATTGGACGGACAGGAGATTACATATGCAAAAAGTAGAATTGATCGCTACGGCGACTTTTGGGTTGGAATCAGTAGTAGCAGAAGAGGTAAAGGCACTCGGATACGGTCCGGTACAGGTGGAAAACGGCAAGGTAACGTTCACCGCAGATATTTCTGCGATTCCCCGCACAAATTTGTGGTTACGAACTGCCGACCGCGTGCGTCTAAAGATAGGGGAGTTCAAAGCGACTACGTTTGACGAGCTGTTTGAACAGACAAAGGCACTGCCATGGGCCGATTGGATTACAGAGGACGGGACGTTTCCTGTGGAAGGGAAATCGGTCAAATCTACCTTGTTCAGTGTGCCGGATTGCCAAGCGATCGTGAAAAAAGCAGTCGTAGAAAGTCTGAAAAAGACCTACAACCGCGAGTGGTTCGATGAGCAAGGACCGCTGTACAAGATCGAGGTGGCACTTCTCAAGGATGTGGCGACGCTGACGATTGATACGTCAGGACCGGGCCTGCACAAGCGCGGCTACCGGGAATTGATCGGACAAGCGCCACTGAAGGAAACCATGGCTGCGGCGATGATTATGCTGTCTCGCTGGAAGCCTGATCGGGTATTCATGGACCCATTCTGTGGATCGGGTACACTTCCGATTGAGGCGGCGTTGATCGGACAAAACATCGCTCCGGGGATGAACCGGGAATTCGTTTCCGAGACGTGGCCTATCATTCCGAAAACAGCTTGGCGTGAAGCGCGCGCAGAGACCCATGATTTGGCTCGTTATGATCAAAAGCTGGAGATTATCGGGACAGATTTGGATGACGAGATCTTGAAAATTGCCCGCCACAACGCCACTGAGGCTGGTGTAGATGACCTGATTCATTTTCAGCGCATGGATGTGCGGGATGTGCGAACCAAGCGCAAGTACGGCTACTTGATTTGCAACCCACCTTATGGGGAGCGCTTGGGAGAATGGAAGCAGGTTGCCAAGATGTATGGAGAAATGGGGAAAACCTTTGCTGCCATGGATACGTGGTCTTTCTACATTATTACATCCGACGAACAGTTTGAGGAGCATTTTGGTCGTACAGCAAGCAAAAAGCGTAAGCTCTACAACGGAAATATCAAGGTAGATTACTATCAGTTTTTCGGACCTAGACCGCCGCGCGGGCCAATGGTTACCCCGACCGAGTAGACATAAGAGTGGGGCATAATTGGAGGAGAAAATGCAATGAGCAAGAAAAGATTCGGGAGCAGAATGCTGGCTGCGCTATTGGCAGCAGCTACATTACTGGTCCAAAGCACGCCGTTGACTCATGCTGCAACAGAGCCAGAGAAACCGGCGGTGGAGAGCGAGAAACCAGCAGGAGAGACCAAAAAGCTGGAAGATCAGTTCAAAAAACAAGAAGAAGCGCACACGGAGTTTACGGATTTGGGCAACAGCTACGCCAGTAAAGCCGTAAACAGACTCGCAGCCCTTCATATGATCAGTGGTCAGGGAGAAAACCGCTTCAACCCGCAAAACACGATTTCTCGACAGGATATTGCAGTGCTTTTGACAAAAGTAATTGGTCTTCAACCAACAGAAATCGAGGATGCCGCTTTTGAAGATGTACCATTGGAAAGTCCTTATGCACCGTACGTATATGGACTCTCTGAGTTAGGTGTGATGAACGGTAGAAGTGAGCACACCATGGGTGCTCTAGACCCGCTTACACGACAAGAGTTGGCCGTCATGCTGTCTCGCTTGATGAAAGAGGGCGCTGTGACCAAAGTGGCAGGTCAGACTCCTGTTGCATACAGCGATGAAGTAGAAATCGCCGACTACGCCAAAACGGCCGTGGAAGAAGTAACGAATCAACGCTGGATGCAAGGTGCAGGCGGCAAGTTTAATCCGACAGGAACCGTCACGCGTGCGGAGGCTGCTGTGATCGCTGAGCGTGTCTTGGATGCACGCTATCAGCAAGCAGAACAGGTGAAATACAAGGTAGATGTCGAGCGGCTGAGTTTGGCTGCTGGCACGAGCCAACGCTTGAAGGTAAGCAGTATCAGCGGAGATGAGCTGCCGTTTACACCTATTTTCGCTTTTGACCGTCCCGAACTGGGAACTGTTTCGGCCGACGGAACCTTTGTTGCTGGTCCCACTGCGGGAAAAGGGAATCTCACGGTGACAGTCGGCTACAAAACGACGACAATTCCGGTTGAGATCAAGGACGCTGGTAAGCCAGCTGTTGAAAAGGCAGAGGACACACCAAAGTCTGCACCTGTGACTTCCTCTAATGACTCGGCAACGAAAGTCGATGAAAGCAAGACGGTAGTAGAGGGAGAAAAACCAGACGCAGACACAGGAGCAACAGAAACGGATGCTACGAAGCCTGCTGATCCGAAGGAAGAGTCGGAGGAGCCAGCAGAGAAGGACGAACTGGTCAATATCGCACCAGGCAGTTATACATCGGTTACTACTTTTGGAGCGCCAGACTCGTATTTCCAAGAGCTGGAGAAGCAGTATCCGGGTCCAGTAGGGGGGCTTGTTACGCCTACAGAAGACTGGACGGGATACCACCGTCAGTTTGGGCGCAAGGTGACCGTTGAGCTCGACGAGGCGAAGCCATTGGAGAGAGTTGCGCTGACGTTTAAGCAGCAGAAGACCTCGGGCATCACGATGCCAGAATACATGGAAGTCGAGGTATCTCGCGACGGGAAAGTGTGGTCGTATGCGGGAAGAGCCGTTCACGATGTTTCCGCCAAAGAGGACAAGCTGGTTACACGCACATTGAGCGTGACCTTGCCAGACGTCAACACCCGTTATGTCCGGGTATCGTTCCCGGTGAAAGTATTTACGTTCGCTCGCCAGCTGGAGGTATGGGCAAAAACGGATAGCGAGTGGAACAATGGCGCTGTCATGCTGCCGCCACCAAACCCGGCGAAGCTGGAAGAAGCTAAACAAGCAGGGCGTCGTGTGGAAAATATGCTGCTCGCTTATAGCGGAGAGCATGGCGAACTTGGGACATGGACCAAAGAGGATTTCCTCCCGATGGTTGGCTACCGCACCGTAGATGGTTATATGCGTGACCAGATGTTTGACACGATTCTGTTCCTGCCGTATCAGACCATTCCTGCTACGAAGGAAAGCTGGACAAAGTATATGAATGATTTGTTCGGCTCGAACAAGCAGCTCGACGCTCTCAACCAGGCAATGCGGGAGTACAACCGCCTACGCGGAACGCTGTATACGACACCGACGCAGGAAAATGTCGTGCTGGCGCTGCCGTATCCAAATGCCAGTCAGACCAATTTTGGTCAGTTGGATGAAAAGAAACCGTCTCTCTCCTTCAACCCTGCGGGAATTGGGGAAGAGCAAGCGTATCTGAATCGCAAAGCTGCGTTGGAATGGTACTTCCAGGAGCTCATGAAGCGCTGGAACAAGGAAGGATACGCCTATCTGAAGCTGGAAGGAATCTATTGGTTCCATGAGCTGGTGGAGGATAGTGCACCGAAAGAGCGCCAGCTGATTCGCGACATGGGGAGCATGGTGCATGACGAGGCGTTGCGCTACTATTGGATTCCGTATTTCGGTTCACCGGGAGTGTCCGAGTGGAAATCTCTTTATTTCGATAAGGCGTTCTTACAGCCGAGCTATTACAGCGACAAGCCGGTGGGAATTGACCGTATTCAAGGGGTACTGGAGGTCGTCAACAAGTACAACATGGACATCGAGATCGAAGGCGACTGGAAGATGTACAACGATCCGAAGTTCTATCAGACCTACTACAATCAGCTAGTTGCCACCCACAAGCTGGGGATGGATAAAAACAACGTACACGCTTACTACTTCGGCTCCAAGACATTGCTAGAGTCTGTCAAGAGCACAGACCCTGTCAAACGCGCCATCTATGATGATACGTACAAATGGATGCGCGGTCGTTTTGACAGAACGGAATTTTTCGAGGGCAGCGAGATGCCGTAGTGAATGGAAAAGAGTCTGTTTCCCGCTTTGAGGGGAGACAGACTCTTTTTTTATCTAAAGCGGATGGGCAGACTTTCGCCCAATCCTTTTCCTATAGATCTCCACCAGTTCCCCCAGGATCATTTCTTTCCTCGCGTATAGAGGCGGACTCGGATGGTAGTAATCGATTCCCCTGGGGCAGGGCTTGCCAAAAGTCGGTACCCCTGCTGCTGCGACCCGTTGTTTCCACAGTTTCTTGAGCGAAGAAAAATGCTGGCAGGAATGGTGGTGTGAAAGCCCCCACCCCAGCAGGAGCCACGGATGCTTTTGCAGTTCCTGCGTAGATGCGAGCTGAGCTTCGAGCGTCGTTTCTTTCTCATGAATGAGCTGCTCGAAATGAGAAATGGCACTCACGGCAGCGGCATTTTGTACGGAAAACAGGTTGTAAATATGAAATCTGCCTGCCAATGCCCGTTTTCCGTAGATCGCCTCCACCAGCCGGATCAATTGTCGCATTGTGGGATCGAGTGTGGTTTGACCCATGATGCTATGACCCGATGCAGGTCTTTCACGAAAAAGCTTGGCACTACCTGGGTTCAGTAAGAGACAGCTCCCAAGAGAACGATGACCCTCTGAATTGGTGCCCCATTGAAGATAGGTAGAAGTTCGATAGACGACTCCTCGATGCTCTCTAAATGTAGCAAAGGCATTCGGCTGGTTCATGACGATCCCCTCCTGGTCAAGCTATCTATGACCCATTTATATGAGAGGAGGGGATTTGGTAGAACGGACATACTCTACTCTAGCTACTTTTGCTAACTTCTTTGGCACCAATCATCCGGAACAAAATGATATACAGATAAGCACTGACTAGGGTTAAACCCAGGATGACACCGAATACACCAACAGGAGCGAGCCATTGGGATAGACCGATCGTCAGGGGAGCGATGAAGCGACCAATCGAGAACTGGAGCGAAGAAGCTCCCATGTACTGACCGCGTGCGTCCTCCGGTGAGTATTTACTGATGAAGCTCTGGGCGACTGGTGTGCGCATCAGCTCGCCGAATGTCAAAATCGCCATACAGCCGAACAGGAGCCAAATATTTGTCGTAAAGGCCATCAAGAACAGGCCGAGACCGAACAAGATGGAGGAAATGACGAGGCTGTTGCGATCGCTCCAGTTTTCAAACCAGCGTGTGACCGGCAGTGTAAACAGAACCACCAAAAAACCATTTAAAGCCATGAGCCAGCCGAATGCGCTGGTTCCGCCGACAGAATAAGTCCAATTGCCCCACGAAAATAATGGTTGCTGCATGACATGCTCTTTGACATACAACGCCATGTAAATATCCAACTGCATGAATCCAATGGCGATTAAAACCCCTGCACCAATATACAGGGCAAATGCTTTATCTCGGAAAATAATGGCGTAACCCTTGAATTGCTGAATCAGGGAAAAACGTTCCTTTGCCTTTTCCTGTCGCACGTGTTCAGGCAGCGTTTCTTTGATCAGGAAAAAGACGGTGATCGCAAAAAGCAACTCAACGATGGTACAGAACATCAACAGCTGCGGGCGATAATGAACAAAAAAGACAGAACCCAATACGGGACCCGCGACCACCCCGACGTTCATCGCTGTGTAAAAGGTAGCAAAGACAATTCTTCGATCTTCTTCTGTGGTCAGATCAGCCACCATGGCGGAGCTGGCAGGCCAGTAGAGAGCCCCAGCGATCCCGATCCCGATGAAGGCAATATAGTCGACCCAAGGGGACTGGGAGAAAGCAAAGAGCGCGAACATCACGGTCGATGTACAGAGCGAGAGCAGCATGGTGAACCTGCGCCCTACCCGGTCAGCCAAATATCCGCCAAACAGGTTGGACAGCATCCCGAGCAGCGGCGGCACCATCAACAGAAGACCTGCTACATCCTTCCCGAACGTATCGCTAAAATAAATCGCCATAAAGGGAAAGTACATCCAAAAGAAGGTATGCGTAATCAATTCACCAAAGAGACGTACCTTCAAGTTAAGATCCCACGAACGCCAAATCATGACAAGAATTCCTCCATTCCATTTCTGCAGGTGCCTTGACCTCGATTCTCTCCTTGGAAAAATTCCACGTAAAAAAGCGCAAACGGGGTAGAGACACTGCTCTTCCGCTTGCGCTTTATCAAACGATACAAGGGTGGCGGGAAATAACCAGTTCAACGGGGTACAAAAGAGAGACGGTTACCTACCTATGATTTTAGGTACAGTAAACCGACTTTTCACCCGAGAAGAATATGGCCCGCAATTCATATCGAGAAAAAGACGGAAGCGGTTCAGGCATCCTGCAGCTTCTAGCTTTTGATAGGGTTGTAAGAGGCAGTGCCCCTTAGCAGAGGCCCTACCTAAGCGAAGATAACTACAGAAAACACCATGAACTCAGCACTCCCGTCTTTCAAATTTTTTACATAGGTAAACTCTTGTTGATTAGAATACTCGAAAGAGTCGAATTTATGCAAGATAATTTTTGGGTTTTTTTTGAATAGTACCAAGAACATCGAGAATTGAAAAAGGTACCTTCATTCGGTAAAATATTTTTTAACAATAACCAATCATGTTAGGAATGTGGGGGATATCGCATGCTGGATGCACGCATCGTCAAGCTGGCTACAAATTTGCTGAGCCATTCTGTACGCCTGAAGGAAAAAGAAAGCTTGTTGATTGAAGTTCGTGGCGAGGGTCACGCTTTGGCAAAAGAGTTGGTTAAGCAGGCGTACGACTTGGGAGCTTATCCGTTCGTACGGATTATTGACCCGTCTATCCAACGTGAGCTGATGCTCGGTGCAAGTGCAGAGCGTGCGACTCATTTGGCGAAGTGGGAAGAGCCAATGTACAAAGATTTGGATACATATATCGTGATCAATGGTCCGTCCAATGACAGTGAGATGGCCGATGTCCCAGTAGAACGTCGTCGTGCACACCAAAGTGTGATGCAAGAATTGAATGACTACCTGACCAACAATGTGCGCTGGACACTGCTCAACTACCCGACCACGGCTTTGGCGCAAAATGCCAACATGTCTACCGTTGCTTTTGAAGATTTTTATTTTGACGTATGTTCTGTTGATTATAAAAAGATGCACGAAGCCTTTTTGCCTTTGCAGCAATTGATGGATCGCACGGACAAAGTGCGTCTGGTTGGACCGGGAACGGATCTTCAATTCTCGATCAAGGACATCCCGAGTATCATCTGCTCCGGGCTTCGCAACATCCCAGACGGTGAGATTTTTACAGCCCCTGTGCGTGACTCCGTAAATGGAACCATTACGTACAACACAGCAACAAGCTACATGGGCACGAAATTCGAAAATGTGTGTCTGAAGTTTGTAGACGGAAAAATCGTCGAGGCGACTTCTAATAACACAGAGAGACTCAACCAAATTTTCGATACAGACGAAGGAGCGCGCTATATTGGGGAATTCGCAATCGGCGTGCATCCATACATTCTGCATCCAATGAATGATATCTTGTTCGATGAAAAAATTGCCGGCAGCTTCCACTTCACACCAGGCCGTGCATACGACAACGCAGATAACGGCAACCGCAGCCAAATCCACTGGGATATGGTAAACATCCAGCGTCCTGAGTACGGCGGCGGCGAAATCTGGTTTGATGATGTGTTGATTCGCAAAGACGGGTTGTTCGTTTTGCCAGAGCTGCAAGTACTCAATCCGGAAAACTTAAAAGGGTAAAGCGAAATTACAGGGCCATCATGCTTAGCATGGTGGCTTTTTTGTTTGTTAAACGTAGCTGTCGTGAGGGAAGAAGCGCATTTCCAGTCTACGCTTCGGCCTACGCCCTGCAAGGGGAGATTGACTGTTCGCTCCGGAATAAATGGCGGGAGCGCTTCAAACGTAGAGGTTTCGAGGAAGGATTTCATCAGTGAAGCTGAAATTCCCCGCCATTTATTCCTACGCTAAGATGGGCTCCAGAGGCGCTTGGACTGGAAATGCGCTTCTTCCTACGTAGCTTTTGGTTAACTTCTTGAAGCTACTGATTTTGTTATCCTAGCCCCCCTGAGTAACATACAAGCCGCTCTAAAAGCACGAAGTAGACACAAGCTGTCCGTAAGCACTGTCACATGTCTGGAAGGAGACCGCCCGAACGAAGAGAGGATACAGGCGACTGGAAGACATGTGGCAGGGCTTCCCCCGACCACCTTCGTTTGAGGACAACCGTCTTTGCATTAGGACAGACGAGCATCTCTGACATCCTTTTGCTACAATAAGAAAAAAGCATGGAACAGAGGGATTAGACGTGAGCCGCAAAGATTGGATCGAATACATCGTCAGTGAACAAGACACGGGAATGAACGTGGAACAAATCGTCCGGCAAAAGCTCAACGTGTCGGGTCGTATGATGCAGCGGCTGACGAGAAGTAAAGGGATTTTGCTCAATCGCAAGCAGCCCTTCCTGCAAAGACAAGTTAAAGCAGGGGATACAATCGCTGTTCGTGTCATCGACAGACAAGAGCAAGCTCCTAGGCAGCCCCAGCATGATACGAAGCCCGAGGGACAGACCACACCAATGCCGTCCATCGACATTTTGTACGAGGACGATCATCTCTTGATTGCAAACAAACCGGCAGGCATGATGGTGCACCCGCTTAAACAGGAGACCGACACGTTGGTACATGCACTTGCTGCCGTGCTTGCTGCACGTGGCGAGCAGGCGAGCGTACATCCTGTACATCGGCTCGACAAAGATACGTCAGGTGCTATCCTCGTGGCAAAAAGCAGCTATGGTCATCAACTAGCTGACAGGCTGCTGCGAGAAGGAGGCATTCATCGCGAGTATCTTGCAGTTGCAAGTGGCGTGCTGGCAGAAGGAGCGGGAACGATCGATGCGCCAATCGGCAGAGATACGCGTCACCCTACGAAGCGTCGTGTCGTGGACAGCGGCGATCCTGCCATTACGCATTACGAGGTACAACAGACCTCAGAGGGAATGACGCTCGTTCGTGTCTGGCTGGAGACGGGGCGTACCCATCAGATTCGGGTCCACTTTTCCCATATCGGACACCCGCTTGCTGGCGATACGATGTACGGGGGAGCGAGAGGTTTGTTACGCCGACAGGCTCTGCATGCTTCGAAGTTATCGTTTTTACATCCCCTTCTCGAAAAAGAGGTTGTGGTCGAAGCGCCGATACCATCTGATATGAAACGCTTGCTGCAAGCGGAGTTTAAATAAGAACGGCCCAGAGGGACTTCTACGACAGAAGTCCTTTTTTCTGTGCAATAGTCCTCCGAGTGTCAAACAGTCTGTAGTTGAATAACGTAACAGTGTTATGTTACATTGTTTTTGGAGGTGCTTCACTTGGACACAAATGTAATCTCGAAGAAGGACCTGCTGGAGCTTACTGGCATTTCGTACGGACAATTGTACCGTTGGAAACGAAAGAACTTGATTCCAGAGGAGTGGTTCATTCGACGAGCAACTTTTACAGGGCAAGAAACCTTTTTTCCGCGCGAACAGATTTTGGCTCGAATCGACAAGATCCTGAACATGAAAGACGACTTGTCGCTAGATGAATTGGCGGATATGTTTTCACCGAATATGAGTGAAACGTCGTTGTCCGCAGATGAACTATTGGCACGAAACATTGTTTCAACTACTTCTTTAGAAGTGTTTAACGTTTTTCTCGGGAGCTTACGGACCTTTACCTTCCAGCAGGCGCTTTACGCCTATGTGTTGGAAAAGCTTTTGGCAGCAGGAGACTTGAGTGTAGAAGAAGGCGGCGGATTGCTGCAGGTACTGGCTAGCCACTATCCCAAATTCGAAGGGAAGCCTTGCGAGCTGATCTTTATGCGGAAGATGGGGATTTCCACGTTCGTGTTGGTGTCTGGCTCTACCGAAATGTATTTTGACAGCGGTGTAAAGGTAGTGACGCGGCTCATTCTAGCCAATTGCATCGAAGAATTAAAAGCAAAATTTATGTAGGGGGAGACCATATCATGCAGAACGAGAATAAGAACAAGTTAGATTTGATCTTTCATGGGGCAGTGAATGCTACGGGTGGCGTATACAACAAAGTAGATGTGCAGGGTTACGGCAAGATTAATGGCGACGTAGAGTGCGAGTCGCTTCATTGTGCGGGACATGTCAGTATCACGGGAAATCTCACTGGCTCTTCGGCAAGAGTAGAAGGCAACGCGTCGATTAAAGGCAAAGTGAAAATGGATACGTTATCTGTATACGGTCAGCTTGATGTTGCGGACGATTTGAATTTTACGAGTCTAAAAGTCGGTGGCAATGTCAAAGTACAGGGCAATATGGCAGGAGAGGATGTAAAGGTTCACGGATCATTGAAAACCGCAGGCGATTGCGAAGCCGAAGTGTTCCGGGCAAACGGCGCGTTTAGTATCGGAGGACTGCTGAATGCGGGGCGAATCGAGGTACTTCTGCATGGCAGCTGTGAAGCAAAAGAAATGGGTGGAGAGCACATCGAGGTGCGTCGAACTGGAAATAGCACTTTGGGCAAGTTGTTGAAGCATTTTCTCAACAATACCTTGTCTGTAGAGACGATTGAAGGAGACGAAATCTATCTGGAAAACACAAAGGCCAAGGTCGTTCGCGGCAACAAGATCGAGATTGGGCCCGACTGCGAAATCGACCTGGTCGAATACCGCACAGAATGCAAGCAAGACCAAAGCTCGCAGATCAAGACGATGACACAACGGTAAGGCTGACAAGAAAAAATTCACATTCAGAACTGCATGCAAGTATTTACATGCATGCAGTTCCTATATATAATGAGCTTGGAAAAAAATGAAAATGCAAGTAATTGCTTGCTTGGCACGGAGGTGCTTTATGGATCACCCAGATATAGAACAAAAGCTGGGGGGGAGAGGCGAAGAGGAACAGGAGACCCGTGAGCGAATTTTATCAGCCGCACGTCAGCTAATGGCACAAAAGGGATACAAAGGAGCGACTACACGCAAGATTTCTGAGCTAGCAGGGGTTAATGAGGTGACGGTATTTCGTCACTTCAAGAACAAGGTAGGCATCTTGAAAGAGCTCCTGAAAGAAATCATGGATGTCCGAGAGCAGCTGGAGCAAGGGTTGCAAGGCGAGTTTTCTGATCTCAAGCAAATGCTAGTCAGCTACGCACGTACATATTACGGCTTATTGGTCGAGCGCAAAGAAATTTTCATGATCTGCATGATTGAAGCGGATAACCACCCGGAAGTCGTGCAGATGTTCAGCAGCCTACCGATGACCGCAGTCGAGGTATTGTCCACCAAGCTCCTAGCGTTTCAGGAGCAAGGGCATTTGCCAAAGGCAGATCCGTTCACGGCAGCTCTTATGTTCGTCTCCACTTTCTTCTATGCCTTTATGGCGAAGTATCGGGTCAATCTCGATCTCGAAATGGTAGAAGAAGAGCTTTTTGAAAATGCTTCTGAAATCTTGCTACAAGGCATCAAGGGACTCAAATAAACAGCATAGCTACATAGGGCGGGGGAAGTCATGAAGAGAAGATGGCTTGTATCTGTAATGATGATTGGACTACTGGCAACGACGGCTTGCAGCGAGCAACAGCCTGCTGCGGCACCCCAGAAGGAAGTGAAGCATGTCGTCGTTGCACAAGTGAAGAGGGAGCAGGCTGTGACAGTCACGGAGTTGTCTGGTACGCTGGCTCCTTTGGAGGAAGCACTCGTCTCTTTTGAAGTAGGCGGTCGTATCGTGGAGATGAACCGTAAAGAAGGAGACACGGTCAAAGCGGGAGATGTGCTCGCCCGGGTGAACGCCACAGATTACTCGCTCCAGGTTGCTTCGTCCAACGCTGCAGTGCAGCAGAGTGCAGCAAATCTTAGCAAGGTAAACAATGGCGCGAGAGAGCAAGAGGTGACGCAGGCGCGTTTGCTTGTGGAGAAGGCAACAGTAGGACTGCAAAAAATGCAGGATGATTTCCATCGGATTGAAAAGCTCTACCAGCAAAACGCCATTTCCAAAAGCGAGTATGAAAGTGCACAAAATGGACTGACGATTGCACAAAAGGATTTGCAAAACGCACAGCAGTCTTACTCACTGGTTACTCAAGGGGCTCGTACGGAAGACAAACAGTTGACGCAGGCTGTCTACAATCAGACGATCATCGCCAAAGAAGTGGCAGCCAATACACTTGCCAAAACGCAGCTTCGTTCGCCGATTAACGGGACGATCATCGCCAAGCTCTCGTCTGCGGGCAATTTGATCGGTTCAGGTAGCCCTGTCTATCAAGTCGGCAACATCGACACATTAAAAGTCGTATTGCCCGTTCCTGACCGTGAAATTTCTGCATGGAAAGTAGGCGAGACGATCTCCTTAGACCTGTATGGACAAAAACGGGATGGCAAAGTGACAAAAATATTTCCTGCCACGAACCAAAATACCGGAACGATTGGCGTAGAGGTCCAAATCGCCAACCTAGCACGTGACTGGTTTGCTGGTCAGGTGGTGAAAGCGACCAAAACGGTAACGGGGCAGGAAGGTGTCTACGTACCAGTAGAAGCAGTCATCAGCAGAGGAAAAGATGAAGCTCATGTCTTCGTCAATACAGGCGGCAAGGCTGTCAAAACAAGCGTAGTCATCGGGCAGATTGTAAGTGACAAGCTCGAGATCAAGAGCGGACTAAAAGAAGGAGACCAACTGATCGTCAAAGGGGTGGACCGTTTGTTTGACGGTGACCCAATCGAGGCGGCAGGAGGTACACAACCGTGATCAAGTACATCGTACAAAAGCGCAAAATCACGCTCCTGTTTTTCAGCATGATTGTACTTGTAGGCTCCCTCAGCTTTTTTCAGCTGCCCAAGCAAGAGATGCCGGATATTATCGTGAACATGGCGACGATCACGACGGTTTACCCGGGAGCTTCGCCGGAAAAGGTCGAGCAGGCTGTTACGAAAAAGCTGGAAGAAAAAATCAATGAATTGCAGGGACTTAATTATATATCCTCCTCCTCTTCCCTCGGAGTCTCTTTTATCATGGTGGAAGCAAAGAGTGACGTAGACCCGAAGCAAAAATGGGATGAATTGCGGAAGAAGGTAAAGGACGCAGAGGCTGATCTGCCAGCCGATGCGAAACAACCGATCATCAATGATGATTTGAACCGTACGTTTGTCCAATCGTTTGCGGTCACCGCTGACACGCGTGAGGAATTGTACAGCATGCGTACCATGCTGAAATCGTGGAAAGAACAGCTGCGCACAATTCCGAACGTGGCGGATGTACTGGTGGAAGGTCTACCGGAGCAGGAAGTCCACATCGAGGTTGATACGCAAAAGCTGAGCGAGTACGGGATCACGTGGAGTCAGGTGATGATGGCTGTCAAAAAGGAAAATGAAAAAATCCCGCTTGGCGACCTGACCACAGAAAAACGGACCTACCAGCTCAAGCTGGCGGAAAATACAGATGTCGAAGAACTGAACAAAGTCATTATCTCCCGTTCAAAAGAGGGCTTCCCGATCTATCTGAAGGACATCGGATCGGTCAAAATGACGACGGAGACGGTGAAAACGACTTCGTATTTCAATGGAAAGCCTTCGATCACGATCAGCGTCAATGCAGAGACAGGAAGTGATGTGCCGTCCTTGCAGAAGCGCGTAGACGAGATGATGGTTACCTTGGATAAAACACTTCCGGCAGGGGCCGAGAGACACTCGATTTATAGTCAAAATGAACGAGTGGATGAGCTTTTTAGTGACCTGACCCGGGAAATGATGATTGCCATCATCGCAGTTTTGGTGGTGTGTGCGCTCGGATTGAACCTGATCACATCGTTGGTAGTAGCGATGGCGATTCCGATTTCCCTGGCTGTGGGGCTTATGTTCCTGCCATCTCTGGGTATTTCACTCAACATGATCTCGATCGTTTCCTTGATCATTGTGCTGGGGATCTTGGTCGATGACGCCGTAGTGGTCAATGACAATATCGAGCGGAGACTGTCTGTCCTGGGCGAAAAACCGATGGCTGCGGCGGTTAATGGTGCCAAGGAAGTATCGATTTCAATCACGACCGCTACGCTGGCAACGATTGCGTCGTTTGCTCCTTTGATGTTTTTGAGCGGCAACGTCGGGCAGTTCATTCGTCCAGTTCCCGTAATTATTTCGATGACGATGCTGGCGTCAATGGTCATGTCGCTGACGATCATCCCGATCTTTCGTCAATGGTATGAGCAACGTAGAAAGGCTGGCGTAGAAGGGTATCGTAAGCCCGCTGGACTGTTGGGGAAACAGTTGTTGCAGCTGACCAAGTGGTATGCGAGCAAGGTCATGCCGAAAATTTTGAAGCGACCGCTTTTGGCAGGAATGATTGGCGTATTGATTGGAACGGCAGCATATGGATTGATACCGTTCACTCCGGTGGAATTGTTCCCGAACGATGATCGCCCGCAGTTTCTCATCGATATCCGTCTCCCCGTGGGCAACAGTCTGGAGGAAACAGACCGAGTGGTGCGTGGGACGGCAGACTGGGTGTTGAAGCAGCCTGGCATCGAGACAGTATCTGCGTACGCGGGAGGCAGTGCACCGAAAATGTTCGGCGGAGATACAGCTGCCGGAAGCGGCATTACCGTCGGACAGCTAGTGGTTCGTTATAATGAAAAAGAGACCCATCTCGAGAACATGCTTGAGCCGTGGACGGAGGAATTCAAAAAGCTGTATCCGGAAGCGAGTATCTTGACGAAGCAGCTGGAGGCAGGTCCTCCGGTTGGAAAACCAGTCGTGATTCGTTTTTATGGAGAGGATATTGAGACGCTGCGCTCTCTTTCTGCACAAGCAAAAGAAAAGGTTGCTGGATTAGAGGGAACGTACAATGTCCAAGACGATTTCGGGGTAGAACGCTATACCTTGGAATTTGTCGTCAATAAAGAGCTGATGGAGCAAAAGCTCGTTAACTACACGGACTTGTCCACGACATTGCGTCTGGTGAGCGAAGGCATTACAGTCAGCGAGTTTGATACGGGCTCAGACCTGATAGATATGAAGCTGTTCTTGCAAAAAGGCGAGGAAGACCCTGCATTGCTGTTTCAACGACTCAGTATCGCCAATGCGCGTGGAGAGCTGATTCCGTTGTCACAGCTCGCGGAAGTAAAACCGACCTTCAGTACACAGACGATCCCACATCGCGATTTGTCGCGGAGTGTGACAGTTACCAGTGACCTGAAAGGTAGAACGGCGACAGAAGTAATGGCAGAGATCAAGCCGATGCTCGATAGTATGTCCTTGCCTGAAGGATACCGCTATGAGATTGGTGGCGAGACTTCCGAGCAGACTGATATTTTTATCGATATGGGCAAACTCTCGATTCTTGTCGTTTTCCTGATCCTGATTTTGATCGCGATGCAATTCTATTCCTTGACCATTCCTGTACTGGTTACCAGTACGATTTACCTCGCTGTATCAGGGAGCTTGATTGGCTTGTTCGTGACCCAGACACCACTTGGCTTTATGACAATGATGGGGGTTATTGCTTTGGCGGGCATCGTGGTGCGTAACGGGATTGTTTTGATCGAGTTCATCGAGGAGGCACGCCATACAGGCATGGAGCTGAAGCAGGCGGTTATTTCTGCGTGTGAGGCACGACTACGGCCTATTCTTTTAACCTCGCTTACAGCGATTGCAGGTATGATGCCCCTAGCCATTTCGGGTGACGTTTTGTTCAAACCGCTTGCAGTCACCATTATTTCCGGCTTGGCGTTCTCGACACTTTTGACCTTGATCGTCGTACCGTCCTTCTATACGGTTTTGACGCAGCACAAGATCAAAAAGCTGGCGAAAAAAGCCGCGAAGCGCCCGGATTTGTATGGGCCTGAGGCAGAAATGTTGTAGGTTTGAGAGCAGCGACGACCTTTTGGGAGGTTCGTCGCTGTTACTTTTTTCTCTCTATGCTGTCGTATGATATGATAGAATCAAAATTCACTGTCAGTAATAGATAGAAAGCAGTACAGGAAGGGAGTGTCCAGGATGCAACAGCCACAGCTTCTTCATGAAGAAAAGGTATTCAAAGACCCTGTCCACCGCTACGTCCACGTGCGTGACAAGTTCATTTGGGATTTGATCAACTCGGCAGAATTCCAACGTTTGCGCAGAGTCAAGCAACTGGGCACCAGCTTTTTTACGTTTCACGGTGGAGAGCATAGCCGCTTTAACCACTCGCTTGGCGTGTATGAACTGATGCGCAGGATTTTGGAGACGTTCGAAGGCCGTATTCAGTTGACGTACGAGGAAAAGCTGCTGTGTCTATGTGCGGCTTTGCTCCACGATGTGGGCCACGGTCCGTTTTCCCATTCGTTTGAAAAGGTGTTCAAGTATCACCACGAGGATTGGACGCGAGCCATTTTGCTTGGAGATACACAAATCAACCGAATTCTTCGCCGGTTTGATGATAGCTTCCCTAAGAAATTGGCAGAAGTGATTAATAAGACATATGACAATAAACTGATCGTAAGCCTCATTTCCAGCCAGCTCGATGCCGATCGGATGGATTACTTGCTGCGTGATGCCTACTATACGGGCGTCAATTACGGCAATTTCGAGATTGAGCGAATCTTGCGTGTCATGCGGCCGCAGGAGGATGGCATTGTCTTTAAATTCAGCGGGATGCATGCTGTCGAAGACTACATCATGTCTCGCTATCAAATGTATTGGCAGGTCTATTTCCATCCCGTCACACGAAGTGCGGAAGTCATCTTGTGCAAGATTTTTCAACGGGCAAAGCTCTTGTTCTCCCAAGGCTATCCGTTCATGCAGGAGCCTGTCATGTTGTTGCCTTTCTTGCAGGAAAAGGTAGAGCTCGCTGACTATTTGGCGCTCGATGAGTCCATTATTCTTTTCTATATGCAGCTCTGGCGCAGAGAGCAAGACCCTGTGTTGAAAGATTTGTGCGCCCGTTTTTTGGACAGGAATCTCTTTAAATATGTCGAATATAATCCGAGGGATTTCCGCTTGCTGTCTGAGCTGAAAGAACTATTTCAATCTGCCGGAATTGATCCGATGTATTATTTGGAGGTAGACACGACCTCCGATCTTCCGTATGATTTTTACCGTGCCGGAGAAGAAGAGGAGCGCATTCCGATTATGCTCCAAATGCCTTCAGGCGAACTGGTCGAGCTGTCACAGAAGTCAGAAATTGTACAGGCCATTAGTGGAAAGCGGCGCTTTGATTACAAGCTGTACTTTCCATTGGATAAAGTCATGGCTTTGCCGGGGGATCTCTCCCGTAAGATTCGAGAACGTCTGGGAGTGATGGAGGATGCTTAATCGTCACGCCAAGATCATACGCCTGATTGAGATAGTCGGCGAAGTGAGCGGGCGAAAAAAATTACAAAAGATGGTGTACATAGGAAAACATCTGGAGATGGATTTCGATGAGCGCTACGAGTTTCACATGTACGGTCCATATTCGGAGGAACTGACGCTCAGAGTAGATGAGCTGTGCAACATGGGGCTTCTGGATGAGCAAATGGAGAGTAAAGGTGCCATTCATATGTATCGTTACTCTTTGAACGAAACCGGTCATGATTTTCTCAAGTTTCATGAGGTTGACTTCGGTAGTGGAGAACGTGCGATTTTGCGTATGAACGAGGAGAATTCTCGTTTTCTCGAGCTGGTTTCTACGATTCTGTATTTCAACCACCTGCCGTATGAGGAAATGAAGGGCAAAATCTTTACGTTTAAGAGCAAGCAACGCTACACCGAAGAAGAGATTCAAAAAGGGCAGGCGTTTATTGAAGAACTGCGTGCGCTGATGAAGGAAGACGGCGGCACTGCAATTATGTAATAGGGAACATCATACGAGGACAAGCACGGCGTACGAACTTGCAAGAGTTGTGGTACGTCTTTTTTTTATACATGGTCAGCCAGTCCAATGGGGCTGGCTTTTTTTGTCTCAGTTCGGAGCTGCATAATACGGGCATCGTTCTTTGACAAGTGCATAGGTATGAAACATTTTGATTAGCGAGAGGGAGATGGACGTGAGTAGAAGCATGCGATGGTGGCTGTGGATCGCGCTCGGTGTTGTTATGCTTGCTGTCGGTATAAGTGCGTGGGGGACAGCCAGTGCACATGAAGTAAGAGTCGTGTACGTCTATAGTGATAGCTGCGGATATTGTAAGGAATTCGGCCCGACATTCGAGAAAGTTGTGAAGGCGTATCCACCGGAAATGATCCAACGACTGGATATTCATAAGCAGAAAGAGCTGGATGAAGCATCGCGCCTCGGGGCAAAGGCAACCCCCACTGTTTTTGTCGTCGAAAAAGGTAAGGTAGTCGATAAGCTGGAAGGAGCGGTACCCGAGAATGCGTTGCGAAGCTTTTTGCAAAGGAACCTAAATCAGACTCTTTCTAAAAATGGATAATATAGGTAAAATATCCGGTGAAGAGGGGGTCATTCCATGAACGAACGTGCAATGATGTCGTACCTACTAGCATCTGTCCTTGTAATGGCAGGGGTTACTGGAGTTGCTGACAGTCCTACCGTACAAGCTCAAGCGTCAGCGAAGGATTATGCTTCACATACAGCAAAGGCAGCTATTGATTTCGGTGTACAGAAGAAATACTTATGGCTGGATAGCAAGGGGAACTTTTATCCGAATAGTCAAATCACGCAGGGGCAGTTTATCGCGAGTTTAGTAGCCATTCGCGGGTTGAAGGAAGTGGCACCCGTACCGCAGCTCCCGGCAGGGCACTGGGCGAAGATGAGTTATGAGAAGGCGCAGAAAGCGGGGATTTTGGATAATTTGAAGATTGATCCAAACCGTTTTCTGACTAAAGAAGAAACAGCATTGCTTGTTTTTAATACGTGGAAGCCATATAGAGGTGAAAAAAGCCCAAATCTAACTAATACTGGTGCGTTGATTACTTGGGGATGGATGAAGCCAGCACCAAATGGTCAACCAAGATTCCGCGAGGATTTGCCAGTGCTTCGAAGTGATGCTGCTGAAATTTTACAATTTATGTGGCTAGATAAATGGCAGCTTGAGCAAGGTAAAAAATATGCAGATGAATTCCATAAAAGCTTGAAATTGGCCAATGGGAAGATTACCGGAAAAGTCCCGAAAGGGGACGGTAACTTTAAAATTAGAGCAATGTTTATCACTAACAATGATGGAAGAAGTGGTTTTTTAAATAACGAATCATTCTCAGTTCCTGTCAATACAGTGAATTCCCTTTCTTTTGAAGTAATCAACTCGAAAGACTCCGGAATGGCAGGAGGTTATTGGTATCCCAAACTTCCTAAGTTTGATCGGGAAAATCGCACAAAAAGATTCTATCGCTAGTTGAGGTACTAATATGAATAATAAAATTTACAAGCATAGTAAGGTACTATATCCTGTGCTTTCTTTCTGCCTTTTGATAGGATTGGTCGGTGTGCATCCACAGATTACTGAGGCTGCTCCCAATTTACATGGAATCAAAGTCGCGAGTATTGATTCCTACAAGAGACTTTCGCCTGAGAACGGATTTGATTCAATGTCTATCGAAACGATTCCTGCAACTCTGGGGACGACAATAGCACAAATCGAGATTGATAGAAGTATTGATGGACAGCGAGTTTTGTTATTTGCAGATGAAGATGAAAAAGCGGATAAAGGATGGTACTTCGTAGATGGTGAGGAGGCTTCTTATTGGATCAATCGTTTTGGTGGAAATTCCAACTTTATTCTCGGTGGTTCTGCTAATGCCTATAGTAAAGAAGTTGCCAATCTAACGAATCATAATAATCCACCATACCAAGCCTACAACCTCGCAGAACTAGCCACCGCCTCAGGTGGCGCAGGCTACACCAAAGGAGACAACCTCGTCCCAGACGGCAAAGGCGGATACATCTCAGTAGGCCACTTCCGAACAACCCCACAACCCAGCGGCAGCATAACCACCGACAAAACCAAATACAACCTCAACGAAACAGTTGAGATCCATGCAAATGCCACGGACTTTTCTTACTATGACCGCGGCATTTTTGTATGGTCTTTAAATGTGATCAACAAGACGACAGGGCGTGGATACAAAAGCCTCTTGTCTAATCGACCATTCAACGATCCCAGTACCGCCGTTCCCACGGTAAACGAGACAAGTAGTCCCCCAGGCTACAAGTGGACTTATAAAAATACCGAATATAAGCCTACCGAGCCAGGGGTGTATGAAGTATCGCTAATAATCACTGACCTGCACCAAAGAAGCCGCCAAGGATCAAGTAGCATAAGCGTTTCGACACCTTACACAGCACAATTCACAGTAGGTGATGTAACCCCACCGGAAAAACCCGATCCCGAAAAGCCTGATCCAGGTCCAGCCTGTTCAATCGGATCAACAAAAACCAAACTGAACATTCAAGTCGTTGGCGACAAGGGTATAAAAGACCACAATGCTGTTGCCAGCGGTGGTTCAGATATCGCTGTTGAAAAAAATGCCGATATCACCCTTTACGCCAATAAACCAGGAAAATACACGATGAATGGTTATGACATGAAGCCTGGAGCAAATGGGAATCGGAAGGTCGCAACAGGTAGAATGGGTAGCTCTGGACGGGTAAAAGTCGTCTACGTCAGTGATGATGGAACAGAATGCTGGGAGAAATATTTGAGAGTCGAGTCGCCAGACGGCGAAGACTCATGCCCCATCGTTACGCTGTCGGCATCTGCAGTAAGAAATGGTGAAACGATTGAGATTATGCCGTTCGATACGCTTACGTTCCGAGCCAAATACACGACCAAATACGGAGATAGCTCGGAGGCATCGCTCAAGTGGGATGTATCACTTCCAAACGGAAAAATCTATACCTTGCCAGTCAAGGAAAAGGACAACGGCAGATGGGGACCCTATGATTCCTCCAGTTTAAAGCTTCCGTACGAAAATGCTTATAACCCGTACTATTTTCCATTCGAACGAGGAAAAACGTACAAATTGAAGCTAAACTTCGATGGGACAAAGTGGAGGGAGCGACCTGAATGCAATTGGGAAATAACGATCGTCGTAAAAGATGCTTTCTGCTCAATCGCTGATCAAAAAAAGGTTGCGTTTTTAGTGCATAGCGAACCACCTCTGCCATTTTCTCCGGAAGGGGAAAGCATGAATGGATCAGTCAGCTCAGGCTTTACATTGAAAGATCCCGTATATATCAAGTACTTTACGGAGGCTGGAGATCAATACGATACCAATCTATCGTTTTCCTCGAAGGTATCTGGTACTTGGTATTGGAAGACCCCTGGAGGAAAAACAGCGTTAACCGACAAGCTTGCGGCGGACGAGCCATTCAGGCTCTTGTTGCCGGCAAGCGTAGATGTTGGCGATGAAATCGTACTGCTGTTCGAGTCCGAGACGGGCTGTACGGGTGAGGTGCGATTCACCATTGAATCTGACCAAAAATGCTGGGATATTCTAGCGTCAGTAGAAATTGATCGAAACAACCAAAAGTGGAGCAAGGATATTCAACGTGGAGAAACCATTGAAATAGCAACAGATGAGATGCCAGACAAGTATCGGTTTCGTATGTTTTTGTCGGATAATAGTCACTTTTCTATGAGATGGTTCGATCCTGCGTCAGGCTCCTGGGAAAGAAAGCGAAACGGAGAGGCACTCGATAGCTCAAACACCTCCACAAATAGCCACTGGGTGTATTTCCTAAGGGACGAAAATGGTCTTCTTTTAGAAGGGCTGTACAAGGTGCAATTTTATTCAACCCAGAGTGATGGCTGCGACGGTCATTTTTTTGTGCAAATCGGCAAAGGTGTTCCCACACCGGATGGAGAGAATTTACTTATTGTGAAATCGAGCTTTCAAATTGATCCGAAGAGCCCTCAAGCCGCAGGAACCAATGCGACGATTACTTTCAACGTGAAGAATGCCGGGAAATTAACGCATGATACGAAATTGGCTGTACGCTGGGCTAGCTCAGAAAAGGAAACCAGCTTGGATGTGAAGGAATTCAAGCCGGGTGAGGTGCGTAAGATCACGGTTCCGACGAAGTATCCACAAAAATCCGAGGATTTCATTGCCCATATCAACCCTGCGAAATCCATGCCGGAAAATGAGACGATCTGGACGGACAATCGTGCGGCTTGGCCAGTGAAGATAGTCGGCGGAGAAGTTCCTGAGCCGCCTGGTGGTGGAGACGATTTTGATGGCGGTGAAATTGGTTTAGAGATTTATGACAGTGATGGTCGACAGCTACAAAAACTGCCGCTACATGCAGATGGCGTGTGGGAACGTGAGCCTGCTACGATTCGCGTGGTCATTGATCAGACGAAAATAAACCAAGGCTTCCAAAAAACAGAGCAGGAGATCAATCAGAAAATCACGCAATTTAAAGCACAAATGGAGAGTTCAGTCAGCGGGGACAATATCAAAAACGTAACCGTCACTGCGAATCCCGGGTGGATTTCAGATGCCAAGAGCCTGGCAGTCTATACACCAGCGCAGCTTGATCTGAAGCTGACAGGCCCCGGAGCGCCGATGCAATGGCAGGTAAGCAGTGCATCTACAGGCACAGAGGTTGTGTACACAGGAACCACTGTCCCGACGCAGACGACTTGGCGCCAAGTACTCCAATCGCAAAAGTACAAAGCAGAAATCAACGGCTTTGTCATTGGGATGGATTATCAGGTCGAATTTGAACTGTCCTACGAGAGCTGCGCTATGAACGACGAAGATGAAGAGGTGTGTGAACCACAGAATATATCCAAAACAATGACAGGCCGCTATACCATTACGGTAAAAGGGGGGGAGCGCTCCTTTGAAGTATTTGAGCCAAATGCAACAGGCTCGATTCGCCATACAGACGAATGGGCAGCGTATCATGCCAGAGACCGATATCCAAACAGCCAGCCAAATGATTACTATGCGGGGGAGCGCATCTTGACACAAGTGGAGCTGCAGGAACGACACCGCCATCCCGTGAGCAACCAGTTTCCTGTCGTGACATCTGCGCGGGCGTGGATTTCAGAAACTGGCTTACGCCAAACGCCGTTACAGTCGTTGTTAGCCTTGCAACAAGCGACTCCCCAGTTCTGGAGAGGACCCTCCTATTCCGCTTCCAAGCTAGGAACTCGTGAAGTGGGAGTAGATAAGCCTTTGATGGGGGATAAACAGTTTGGCTTCAAAAAGGATGCGAGCTACGCTGTCTATTACTTCGTTTCCTTTCGTTTTGACGTGAACAAGGGCTTCCCCTATCAAAATAAAACCTCCGGGCAAGGGCACGAGCTAAAAGATTATCAACTACCCTTCCGTATCATTGCAAACGCATGGGAACGACAAGGAATCCGCAACCATACGACTCAGTAAAAATATTTGCACCCCCTCTCTGTCTTTTTCTACTGTAAAGCTAGAAAAAGGATGAGGGGGATTTTTGTGGGAATAATCACGCAGCGCTTGCTATGTGTACTTCTCCTATTCGCTTTATGCTTGGGAAATACAGTGGAACAGGGCTGGGCGAAAGAACGGGAGATATTTGTAGAGGAGGCGTGGGCATGGATCGACGAGGGCGAGGTGCGTTTTCAGGCACAATTATCGGGTACTCCAGATAAAGTCGCGCTGTCTGTCAATCAGGACAGCGACAGCAAAACCCGTTCATTTCACGAGGAGTTTCAGATTTCTCTCGCTGTAATGCCTATGGATGATAGCCCTATCCAGATAAATATGTTCATAGATGATTCAGAAGAGCCGTTACGTAGATGGGAGCTATCATTGCCTGAACAGATAGAGCCGACTGTAGAAAAAATAAAAATCAAAAAGGCGCATTGGGATGAAATGGCTGCCGATCAGGAAGAACCGTTAGAGTTGGTCGAACTAGAGATCGAAGACCAAAACGAAGCTCCGTCAGAAGAGGAAGAACAAGAACAGGAGCAGGATGCCACCGATGAAGAGCTTTCGCGGCTGGCAGAGGAATTTTATGCGCATTTTTCAGGCGAGAATAAGCCAGGAGAAGCAGAATTGCGCAATAGAGAAGCTCGCTTTGAGGTAGAACCGAATGATACTTTGGGCAGCAAATCGGATTGGCTCTTTGATGGAAAAGACAGCCATGGAAAGATTAGCAGCAAGGATGATGTGGATTTTTGGAAAATTAGAGGAACAACAAATGGTCAGATGAATATATCCCTCACAGATATTCGGACAAACGAAGACTACGATTTGTATGTATATGATGAGGAGGAGCGGGAGCTTGCCCGTTCAGAGCAGCATGGAAATGAGCCAGAGCGAATCGAGGGACTGACACTGGAAAAAGACAAATGGTACTACATCAAGGTCGTTGGAAAGCAGGGCTCGTTTTCGAAAGATTACTACTACCGCTTGCGTGCTGATTTTTTCGCGGATCAAGGAGGGGGCAAGGCAGATGGATACGAGCCGAATGACTCATTGGAAGAGGCCTACGAGCTAGATGATTATAAACGAAATATCGTAGGTAATCTTCATTCAAAGACGGATGTTGATTTTTACAGCTTATCCGTTAAGCTCTCCTCTACTGTGGAGGTCTCCCTCAAGGATATCCCTTCTGGAATGGATATGGACGTATTTCTGCTTGACGAGGCTGGAAAAGTCGTCGCCAGATCCGAGAAAGCGAAGAATTCGGATGAACATATTCTCTTCAATGCTTATCCTGGAACCTACAAAGTCAAGGTCATGGCCAGCAAACGCTCGGGATTTACCTCTAACTCGTACAGTCTTTACATTGGAGACAGAACGATCCCAGTTATCTTAATCCCGGGAGTAGGTGGATCGCGACTCGAAGTCGAGCAGAATGGAAAGAGATCGGAAATATGGTTGGGACTTGGCGATAGTCTCATTGGTATTAATGATCCCAAACACCGCAGGCTACTCTCTTTGGAGCCGATCAAGCCAAATAGTGTAGATGTACAGCCAGTCGTCCGTGATGCGACAATCCACCCGGAAAAAGATGATTTTTACGCCATCGAATATCTTTCCTATGCGCCGTTTCTAAAAGAACTTACCGAGCAGTATTACAGCATGGTAAAGGAACTGGAGAAAGCGGGATACAAGAAGCATCGCACCTTATTTGCACTGCCGTACGATTGGCGATATAGCAGTACCATAAATGCCAAGCTTCTAAAAGAAGAAATCGATGCTGCATTGAAGGCAAGTGGGGCAAATCAGGTGCATTTGGTGGCACATAGCATGGGTGGACTCTTGGTAAAAGAAACACTTCTATCCAATGTGTCCTACCAGCGCAAAGTGAATCGTGTCGTGTATATGGGCACACCCTTCCTTGGCTCTCCACGGGCATATCAGGCTCTTAAGCACGGATACAATTTTTCGATCCCTTGGCTGGATGAGGAAACAGGGAAGGTGATTTCCTCTTATGCACCTGCCGTTTACGAGCTGTTACCCTCCAAAAAGTACTTTGAAACGGTTGGCTTCCTGAAAAAGAGTAACATTCAGTACTACACCTACGACGAATTTTTAAAGGACAAAAATATTCGGCTCGACTATGCGCCGCTCGTCCGACATGGCGGCAAGATGCATGAAAAGTGGGATAACAAAACGATCAATGTTCCACAGTATTCCATCGTGGGTACAGGCCAAGTAACACTGCTCGGTTACTTTTATGATTCTTTTTATAACGAATGGTCCCCGATTCTCGATCCTGGCGTTGGGGACGGTACCGTTCCGTATATGAGTGCCAATTACGCCCAGAAGGATATGAAAAAACGATACTACGTGAAAGGCGAACACGCCAAGCTGCCGACCATACCAGAAGTCATCGACCAAGTAACCCGATTGTTACAGGGGGATGAGGAATTACAACCAGGGTTGCGCAGTGCTCCGGATCAAAATGCTGACTATCTGTATTACATCATTGCACAAGATGACAAAAGCTTTCCTGAAGTGACGATACACAAATCCGGCCAGACCTTTACACTCGACGCCAATAAAAAAGAAGTACGGGAAGACCTGTCTATTGAATACCACGATCGCATCGTTGTCATCCATGTTCGAGATGGTGAAGACCTGGAATTCCAGTCGCCTATAGCTGTAGAGGGAGAGGAGCCAGTGCGCTTTCTGATCAAACGTTTCTCGTCAGATGATTCGGAGCGTTACAAAGAAACAGGCAGACATTACGTGCTCGATGAGCGTGGACTGGCACAGGTAGAAGAATCTACGGATTCCTATGATGAGTAGTCATCAAAAGCAAGGGGAGTAAGAAAATGGATGATAACTGGTTTGTCTGGTTCATACTCGGTCCTTTCGTATTCTCATTGATGTTTGCGGGGCCTTTGATCGGTTTGCTCATCGCCGCTTTCATTCGCTTCACGTTAGGCTTTCGTGGCTGGTTGATTTTTCTAAGTGTTCTTTTTATCAGCTTTGTGTACTACCTGTTTATTGTTCCCTCTGACACGATGCTAGGTGAACTTTTAGTCATGAAGGTTGCCATGGCGGTCCATACAGCCATCGTAACGATCCTGATTATGTCGGGCATCGAAAAAATCATCCAGCTCGTAAACAAAAAACGAAACACCCAAAAGCTCATGGATAAATAAAGGGCACATAGGCAAATTGCGTCATCGCACGTCTTTCGAGTAGAATAAAAGGAAGGAGAATGATTGTCTGGAGGTTATTCATATGGATATTTTTGATAATAAAAAAGGCGGTTTTACCATCATGAGTGGAAAAACCGATGTACACGGAGGTTTTGGTCAAGGTGTACTCGACCTGAATGCTGTGTCCTCTGTCATTATCGATGGGGACGAAGCGTACATTGACATGGGTGCCTTGCATGCTAAAAGTTCTGTGGAAAAGGGCATCAAATGGACGATGAATAAAGAAGAAGTACCAAATGGAAAGCCTTATTGGCTCGTTTGGGTAACAGTTGATCGAAATGAAGCTGGTCCTTACTATGCAGGGGCAACAGCGTGCTACATGGAAATCGATAGGGAGGCGCGTAGAGGCTACAAAATTTTGGCAGATCACGTGAATCGCATGGATTACTCCATGAAGAGACGTATTATGCTGTCCGATCTATCCGAGAAGGAAAAAGCCGCTCTGAAAAAGCTTTTGATTGATAATAACGCGGATATGTATGAGAATTCCACAGAGGAATTAAAGCAAAATTTGTCCTAAAGTTGGAAATCGTGAACGGTCTGTGAACAAATCGTGAAATCAATTGTTCACACAATTGAAGTCAGGTAAACTTATTTCCATATCTGTGTAACATGTACACTAGGTCAACAAACAGGGAGAGAGCCGTCACTCTTTCCCTGTTTGTGTATATAATTTCTTTAATTGATCATAGTTTTTGGGATATCGCGGAACACTAATGGGGATTGAACCAAACTGTTTGACGGAAGGGGCGGTACCCATGGGAGAAGATCTCCGTGGTAATGAACAATCGCATGATCATTTTGTGAAGCACGGTGGCGTCCATTTCCGTACACACGTGACTCCGACCGAGATAAACAACTTTGTGCGCAAGCTACCAGCTGGAAAAAGGGACAGCTTGTTTGAAGTATTGGAACAGCTCGATAATGCCGGTCTGATTACGATCGTAAACGACCATGTTTTTGCCGATGGAGATGGAATCGTGGGCGGCGGGGACAATCAGAGCACGCAAGGTTAATAGTCATACCAAAAAGGACGTACTCGATGAAGAGAAACGTCCTTTTTTCTTTAGTTATTCGGTTTCCACCAACTGCCCATGCGTTGCCAGAAGGTCGAAGAATCTGGCGGCTTTAAAGGTGTCGGTGTCTCATTTGTCGGGATGTGATCCGTGCAATAATCTTGAGGCTCTGTTCCGCTGGCGAAATAAAAGAGCTGTGGATTCGGACAATGCTCGGTCGCCAGTTTTCCAGAAGCGGGATCGATATAGACAGAAACAACACCAGCTGGCATGTCAAAGAGTGCAGGGGGTTGACCTTTGAGCGCACTCTCCATAAACTGGGCCCAGATTTTTTTGGACAGGTAGCCTTCCTTTACATCATCGACCTTTTGGTTTTTGTCGTAACCTACCCATACGGTCGAAACCAGCTGCGGAGTGAATCCGCTCAGCCAAGCGTCATAATCTGTTGATCCTGTTTTCCCTGCTACCGGTCGGTTCATTTCACCAGCAACGCGATATCCGGTACCACCTTGTTCAAATACACTTTGCATCATATTCACTAAGAGAGCAGACGCGACCGGATCGGCTACCTGTGTTTTCTCCGGTTTTTCTTCGACCAAAATGTTGCCCTCGCTGTCCTCGATGGAGGTGATGGCAATGGGCTTCACTGCTTGTCCCTTGTTGACGATTGCAGCATAAGCAGCGTTTAACTCCAAGGGAGAGACGGGTGAAGTTCCCAGTGCCAGAGAGGGAACGGCTTGCATCGAGCTGGAGATACCTAATTGCTTTGCTTGATCAACCACTTTTTGCGGCCCGAGAAAATCAATGGTCTTGACGGCATAAATGTTGTCGGAGGTTTTGATTGCTTCACGCATGTTGATCATTGCGTTTGCATATTTTCCACCAAAATTGCCGGGAATGTACTGCTTATTGTTATCGTAGGTAAAAACGGTCGGTTCGCTTTTCATCAACGTGAGCGGTGTATAGCCGTTTTGCAAGGCGGACAAATACATGATCGGCTTGAAGGAGGAACCGGGCTGCCGCTTGCCAAGCACGCGATTGAACTGACTCACCTTGTAGTCACGTCCACCTACCATCGCTTTGATATAGCCGGTAGTTGGGTCCATGGCGACGAGGGCTACCTGCAAATTCGGATTATTCTTCGGTAAGACGGAGGCGACAATATCCTCGGCCTTTTTTTGTGCGACTGGATCAAGGGTCGTATGGATTTTTAGGCCGCCATGAATAAATTTTTCTTCGTCAATGCCATATTTGTTTTTTACCAAATTGGCGATGTAATCACGGAAATAAGGAGCTGGCTCGGTTACATTCTCGTTTGTTCGCTGTTTCAGCTTGATTGGTTCTGCGTAGGCTTGCTCTACTTCCTTCGATGTCAGTAGATTGTCGCGCTCCATAGCATTCAAAATGAGCTTTTGTCTGGCTTTGGCGCGTTCTAAATCGACAAATGGTGAATAATAAGTAGGACCCTTAGGGATGCCTGCCAGCATGGCGCTTTCTGCAATGGTCAAATCTTTGGCATCCTTGCCAAAATAGGTTTGGGCAGCAGCTTGTACGCCATAAGCTGAATGACCATAATAAATCTGATTCACGTACATTTCTAATATTTCATCCTTGCTGTAATTCAGCTCAAGCTGAATCGCAAGCAAAGCTTCTTTGATTTTTCGCTCCCATGTCTTGTCCAAGCTGAGGTACAGATTTCTTGCCAATTGTTGAGTGATGGTGCTGGCACCCTGACGCTTGTCCATGTTAATGACATCGACATAAGCGGCCATGGCTAATCGTTTCCAATCAAAACCAAAATGTTCGCGGAACGAACGGTCCTCGATAGCAATGGTCGCATCAAGCAATGCGGGTGAAATCTCTGCAAGTGGCACAGAAATCCGGTTCTCGCCACGGTGCATCGTATCCAAAACCTCTCCACTGGAAGCGTAAATCGTCGTGGTTTGCTTCACAAACGTTTCCGGTAGTGGTTGTGAGCGTAAGTACAAAATGAGTAGCAAGATGGCAAAAGAGAAACATAATAGGGCGAGAATGGTAAATTTTACAAATTTCTTAGCCCAACGCAAATAGCGCAGCAATGGGGCTTCGCGAATGACTTCCATGTGTGCCTCTCCTCCTTTCTGCGGTTGAATCAATAAAATAGGACATACTACGTTACTAGTAGTATGTATCGCTTGCAAGCTGGTTAAACTTTCCTTGCTAGAAAAATATCTTGCAATTTGGAAGACAGCTACTATAATTTTCTTGTTATATTGTATTTTCATGCGGTTAATTGAAGGAGGTTACATAGCCATGAACATGGAATTGTGGTACACCGAAAAACAGACGGAAAATCACGGGATAACAACGAAAATTACAGAGACCCTATACAGTGAGAAATCCGAGTTTCAACAAATCGACGTAATTAATACGAAGCAGTTTGGTCGCATGTTAGTGCTCGACGGCATGGTTATGACTACCGATGTCGATGAGTTTGTCTACCATGAAATGATTTCTCATATCGCGTTGAATACGCATCCAAACCCGAAAAAGGTTTTGGTTGTAGGCGGCGGCGATGGCGGTGCTATTCGTGAAATCGTAAAGCACGCGTCTGTAGAAAAAGCAGTTCTGGCTGA
This sequence comes from Brevibacillus fortis, assembly GCF_046196545.1. Taxonomy (GTDB): domain Bacteria; phylum Bacillota; class Bacilli; order Brevibacillales; family Brevibacillaceae; genus Brevibacillus; species Brevibacillus fortis_A. Next base: position 6,097,936 of record NZ_CP176370.1, on the reverse strand, counting down.
AATCGACGGTGGCGTCATTGAATCTTGCAAAAAATATTTCCCTGAGATCGCGAGTGCATTGACAGGCAATCCACGTGTAGATGTACAAGTCATCGATGGTATTAAACATATTCATGACCACAAAGGTGAGTATGATGTGATCATGGTAGACTCTACAGAGCCAGTAGGACCTGCTGTAGGTCTGTTCGAAAAAGGTTTCTACCAAGGCATTCACGATGCTTTGAAACCAGACGGTATCATGGTTGCTCAAACAGAATCTCCTTGGTTCAACCGTGATCTGATCAAGCGCGTGTTCAAAGACCTGAAATCGATCTTCCCGGTTACTCGTCTCTACACTTGCAGCATCCCTACTTATCCATCCGGACTGTGGAGCTTCACCATCGCTTCCAAGCAACACGATCCGTTGGAAGTAGATCCAGCGAAAATCAAAGATTTGGGCACCAAATACTACAATGCGGAAGTTCACCACGCTGCCTTTAAACTGCCTAACTTTGTGGCTGAGCTGACCCGCGACTAATCGGGGGAGAATTACACCTATGCGTTTTGACGAAGCATACTCTGGAAATGTCTTTATCCGTAGTCACGGGAATTACGAAGAAAGCCAAGCGGTTATTTACGGTATGCCGATGGACTGGACAGTGAGCTTCCGTCCGGGCTCTCGTTTTGGCCCTTCCCGTATTCGTGAGGTTTCCATCGGTCTGGAAGAGTACAGCCCGTACTTGGACAGGCTGTTGGAAGACATCAAATACTTTGATGCTGGCGATATTCCCCTTCCTTTTGGAAACGTGGAAGGTAGCTTGGATGCGATCCGTACATTTGTGGCAAAAGTATTGGCAGATGGCAAATTCCCATTGGGTCTGGGCGGAGAACACTTGGTTTCCTGGCCAGTATTCCAAGCGGTTTATGAAAAGTACAAGGATATGGTCGTATTCCACTTTGACGCGCATACGGACCTGCGCGATAACTACGAGGGATACGAATACTCCCACTCCACCCCGATCAAAAAGGTATGTAACCTGATCGGCGGCAAAAATGTTTACTCTTTCGGTATACGTAGCGGTATGAAAGATGAGTTCGAGTGGGCAAAAGAAAACATGCATCTGTACAAATACGATGTACTGGAGCCAGTGAAGCAAGTGCTGCCTACTATTGGCAACCGTCCGATCTACCTGTCGATTGACATCGATGTATTGGACCCTGCGCACGCTCCAGGAACAGGTACCACAGAAGCAGGCGGCATCACGTCTCGTGAGCTGCTCGATACCATTCACTTCATGGCAAACAACGGTGCGAATGTAATCGGTTGTGACCTGGTGGAGGTTGCTCCTGTGTATGACCACAGTGAAATGACACAAATCGCGGCATCCAAAATCGTACGCGAGCTGCTCTTGAGCTTTGTAAAATAAGATATCTGTGTAAATAAGCCTCCGGTTTTGCATAAGAACCGGGGGCTTTTCCTATTGGTGGTAGGACGTTCAGTTAAATTAATAAACATTTTTGTTTACAAAGTATAAAATCGTCAGTACAATCATAATAGTGAAATGATTGAATAGTTGACAGAGGTTTTCTATACAAAGGAGTTGTCTGCATGAGAGAAGTATTTGCCTACGCACCATTTCGAAAGCTGTTCTTTTCCAATCTGTTCTCCGGCTTTGGGCAAGGTATGACGATGATCGGGATTGCCTGGTTCCTCGTGGAAACGACAGGCTCTGCTCAACTTTTGGGCTCCACCATGTTTACTTCTGCGGTATTGATGTTTTTCATTGGGCCGTATATCGGGACGCTCATCGATCGTTATTCCCGCAAAAAAATGCTGCTGGTAGAAAACTTGATCGGATTTGGCGTACTTGGCATGCTCGCGATCTGGGGATTTTTCGGAGAGTACAGCGAGTGGATGCTGATTGTGATCTATTTGACGACCACCTTTATGTACCAAATTCATTATCCGACGCAGTCCGCACTGGTTCAGGAGACGTTTGAGCCCAAGCATTACAATAGCATCAATAGTCTACTCGAGATCGAAGGACAGACTGCATCCGTTCTAGCAGGTGCGTTTGCGGGGATTTTGCTTAGCTCCTACGGGCTGCATGTGGTGATTATTTTCAATGCGATTACCTACTTGTTCGCCTTTACCTTGCTGTCTACCATGACGTATACCTTCACGCTGGAAAAAGAAGCGAAGCAAAACCAGGGCGTCGCGTGGACGGAGCAGCTGATGGAAAGCTGGCGGTACATTCGGCAAAAGAAAGGATTCCTGCTGTTTGGCATATCCGCACTCATGCCCTTCATTGCTGTTATGGCTACGAACTTATTGAAGCCTGTTTACATAAGCCAAACGCTGCAGGCGGGTGTCTCGGTTTATTCGCTAGGAGAGGTCACGTATGCACTGGGTGCCGTGGCGGCAGGTTTACTCGTTGCGATCGTCGTTCGCAAGATGGGGCAGCTGGCAGCCATGATCGGCAATACGTTGTTGTTCGCGATTGCCATTGTCGTCATGATTGCTTTGCCGTATGGCTGGGCGCTGATTGCGGCGTACACGTTTTACGGGTGGAGTAACGCTTCTGTGCGCTTGATTCGGCAATCGCTCTATATGACAGTTGTGCCGAAGCATCAGATGGGGCGGGTTATGAGCTTTTTCAACTCAATCGGCATGATGATGCGTTTGGTCCTGATCGGTTTGTTTACGGCTATGATCGATTATACGGGGGCAGGAGTCGGGTACTTGGTGTTGGCGGGTCTGCTGTTGCTTGCGGCGATCGGGATTGCTGCTACCATGAAATACCTGCTGGCGGATGCCAAAGCGGAGGCGGCGGTTGCCACGCCAGAGCGATGAAGGGTAGAATGTAGGGATAAATGGGAAGCAAAGAAAGTGGAGTGTGGAAGCAGCATGCAAGACATACAAGTGAAATTGACGGCACGGCATCGTGTCGAAGGCAACTGGGAAGAAACGACCCACAGCTATGAAGGCAAGCGCGTACAAAAAGCATCCGCGTGGTACTTGACCTACAAAGAGCAGATGGAAGGCGTAGGCGAAGTAAGCACGACAATGAAGCTGACAGATACGTCCATTACGCTGGTTCGTCAGGGCGGGGTTTCAACCAGACAGCAATTCGAAAAAGGAGCCAGCACCCATTCTACCTATCAAAGTCCCTATGGTCCGTTTGCAATGGAGACGCATACGAACAAACTGCGTATCCGCTACGAAGATGAGGTTCCTGTACAGGTAGAAATCGCGTACCAGCTATGGATGAATGAGCAGTACGCTGGTGAGCATGAGCTGAAAATAGAGCTAGGAAAATAAGCCGCCCTTTGCAAGGGCGGTTTTTTGCACGTACAATAGGATTACTTGCGGCTGAAGTGAAAGGGGGATACAGCATGTTTGTACTCACAAATGGACTAATAGCCGGTCTGGGTCTTGCTGCTTTTTTGGCGCTCGGAGATGGTTTGTTTGATACCAATACCTTTCCCGTTTTAATTGATGTCAGCTATGTACCGGGTATGGAAAACCTGCCCTCTATTGTAGAACTATTGATTCATCTGCTGATTAGTGTGATCATCGCCTTTTTTCTCATGCACTTTTACCCGCGGGAACGAAAAGCCCGATCGGTACGATACTTGCTGTACTGGATGCTCGGTTTTTCTGTCGCGTTTTTCCCATTTAGCCTGTTGAGTCAATCCGTGATGAGTTTGACAGCGTTTTTCATCTGGGTATTGGGACATTTACTGTATACCGCAATGCTTGCCATTCAGGTAGCGCGTAATCGATAACATTGTAAAAGTGCCGAATATTCGGCGAAGTGATGGTTTTTTGGCAGTATGGATGGAAGGAAGGAGTGAAGGCCAGGATGCCGTTGTCAGATACGGTAGAAATGTTGCAGGCGATCTTGGGTGCTATCGATGAAGGAATTCACGTTGTGGACGCAAATGGCATTACGATTTTCTACAATCACGTCGCAGCCAAGCTCGATGGACTGACCTCAGAAGAGGTGTTGGGGAAGCCATTGTTGGAGGTTTTTCCTTCGCTTGATCGGCAGTCGAGTACCCTGCTTCGTGTCATCGATAGTGGCGAATCAATTTACAACCAGACACAGACATATAAGAACTGGAAGGGAATGCGTGTGGAGACAATCAACACGACACTTCCGGTGAGAGTAGGCAAGCGGTTAGTCGGGGCAGTCGAGGTGGCGAAGGATATTGGCAAGCTAAAAGAACTGTCGGAGCGCTTGGTTGATCTTCAGGCCAAGATTAGCAAGCCGAAACGGACAAAACGCTCGGTGGACGAAACGACTTTCCATTTCGAAGACATTTTGACGATGAGTGAAAAAATGAAACGCCTCAAAGAACGCGCTCGAAAGGCTGCGCGAACAACTTCTCCCGTGTTGATATACGGCGAAACCGGGACGGGTAAAGAACTGTTTGTCCAATCTATTCACCACGCGTCTGTCCGCAGCAGTAAGCCATTCATCGCGCAAAACTGTGCCGCGCTGCCGGCCGCGCTGCTCGAAAGCTTGCTGTTTGGCACGACAAAAGGAAGCTTCACAGGAGCCGATGATCGGCCAGGGTTATTCGAGCTGGCGGACGGCGGAACTCTATTTCTGGATGAACTGAACAGCATGCCGCTCGATTTGCAGGCAAAGCTGCTGCGAGTCCTCCAGGACGGTCAGATCAGACGGATCGGCGGGAGCCAATCGACCAAAGTGGATGTACGGGTAATCGCCGCAGTCAACGAAGCACCTCTGTCACTCGTGGAGCGAAGAATCATGCGAACCGACCTGTACTACCGGATCAATGTCGTCTCTTTTGAACTGCCGCCATTGCGCGAGCGCAGAGAAGATGTGGATATGCTGATCGATCATTTCTTGCAAAAGTTTAACCGGGTCTTCGATATGAATGTGCGTGGAATCAGCAGTGAAGTGGCTAGTTTGTTTGCCGCATATGATTGGCCGGGGAACGTACGTGAACTGGAACATGTCATAGAAGCAGCCATGAATATGGTGGAGTCGGACATCATTTTGTTGGATCATCTGCCTGCTCATTTGCTCGAACGCTCGCAGTCTGAGGGAAAAGAAGTGCCTATTTCGGCACAACTCCTGTCAAAGGAAGGCTGTACGCTGCCCGAGATTTTGCGTGAGGTAGAGGAAAAAGTGATCAAAGATGCGATGCAGCAAACGGACGGCAATGTCCTTCGTGCTGCCAAGCTCCTGGGTATCCCAAGACAGACGCTGCAATACAAGCTCTCGCAGCGGATGATCCCTCCCTGTTGATTGCCGAAAATTCGGCAGACTCGTGAAGGTTCAAAAGGGAAGGAAGCGCCCACGGAACGCTCTATTCCTTATTTTCTAAATCTTTTGATTTGTTGGCATGGCACTTGCATCTCTTGTTGGTTGAGTGAAACGAAGAGGTTCACCATAAGACGAGAGGAGACGGGATGCACATGACAGTAGCGACAAAACGCGATTGGCGTTCAATAGAACTTTGGAAGGATGTCACGGACGAGCAATGGAATGACTGGATGTGGCAGCTTACGCACACCATCAAGACGGTCGATGATTTGAAACAGGTAATCAACCTGACACCGGAAGAGGAAGAGGGCGTACGCATTTCTACGCAAACCATTCCACTCAACATCACACCGTACTATGCTCATCTGATGGATCCAGACGATCCAAGCGATCCGGTTCGCATGCAGTCTGTACCTTTGTCCTCTGAGATGGTTCGTACCAAATACGACATGGAAGACCCACTTCATGAGGATACCGATTCTCCTGTACCTGGTCTGACGCATCGTTATCCAGATCGCGTGCTTTTCCTGGTAACGAACCAATGCTCCATGTATTGCCGTTACTGTACGCGCCGTCGCTTTTCCGGCCAGATCGGCATGGGGGTGCCAAAGAAACAGCTGGATGCCTGTATCGATTACATCCGCAGCAGACCAGAAGTCCGCGATGTACTGCTCTCCGGTGGAGACGGTCTGTTGATCAATGACCGTGTACTGGAGTATATCATCAGCAGCCTGCGCGACATCCCGCATGTTGAAATTATTCGGATCGGTACGCGTGCACCTGTTGTATTCCCGCAGCGCATTACCGAAAACCTGTGCAATATCCTGAAAAAATACCATCCAGTTTGGCTCAATACACACTTTAACCATCCAAAAGAAATTACACCGGAAGCGAAGCTAGCTTGCGAAATGCTCGCCAACGCTGGTGTTCCGCTCGGCAACCAGGCAGTTATTTTGGCCGGTATCAACGATTGTGCGAATACGATGAAAAAGCTGGTGCAGGACCTGGTGAAAATCCGCGTTCGCCCGTACTACATCTATCAATGCGACCTGTCAGAGGGGATCGGACACTTCCGCGCGCCAGTTAGCAAAGGTATCGAAATCATTGAGCACCTGCGCGGCCATACTTCCGGCTATGCAGTGCCGACCTTTGTAGTAGACGCTCCACATGGTGGAGGCAAAATTCCTGTCAGCCCGAACTACATCATTTCGCAAGCATCCGATAAAGTCGTCCTGCGTAATTTTGAAGGCGTTATCACGTCCTATCCAGAGCCGAAGCAATACCACGAGCATGACGAAGAAAACTGCGAGTACTGCATTGCTGCAAAAGGCAAAGCGGTTGGTATCGCAGCACTCATGCAAGACGAGGTAGACAATCTGGAGCCGACTGATCTGCCGCGCAACAAGCGCATCAAAGCAACCAAGGTCAAATCACTCGCAGATGTACGGACGGAGCAAAAGGCCAAGAAAGAACAGACCACAGCGGAGACGAAGGAAGCCTCAGGAAAATAAGCATGATCAACAGCTACCCGTATGAAGGTAGCTGTCTTTTTTTTCGTAAGAATATTTCCAACTCTTCGAAGAGGATGGATGATTCGCAACTTGTGTGTTAAGATCGAGTTGTACCCATTATGAGCGGTCGCTCAGTATCGTTTCATTTTTCGAAAAAAATAAACAAACTGACTGAATACTCATTCATTTATTTCCATGATTCTGATAAGATAGAAAAAACGATTTCCACGTCCAAAGACAAACTCGCAATAGAGGGGAGTAGAAAACATGCTGGCACTCATTAATTTGATCGCCTTTTTCCTGGTTCTCGCTTACGGGCTTTATTTAGCAGGGCATGTCGTGTACAGCAGATACTTGTTTATCAAGCTGGGGAAAAAGCCGGATGTGAAAAATGACTTTGGGGCACGCATCAATCTGATGCTGGACAACGTCATTTTCCACAAGAAGCTGCTGAAGGACAAAAAGAGCGGCGTGATGCACGTCGTAATGTTTTACGGCTTTATCACCCTGCAATTCGGAGCGATCGAGCTGGTTATCAAAGGGCTTTCGAAAGGCTACGAGCTTCCTTTTGGTAGCGCTCACAAATACTTCTCCGTCATGCAGGAGATCACCACGTTTCTCATTTTGGCTGCGGTCGGCTACGCTTTTTACCGCCGCTATATCGAAAAGCTCAAGCGTCTGAAGCGCGGCTTCAAATCAGGGATCGTCCTCTTGCTGATTTCCTCCCTGATGGCGACTGTGTTGCTCTCGCTCGCTTTTGAACAAATTTGGCTCGGACATGAGCCATCGGCGTTCGCTCCAATCTCATCTGTTTTCGCGATCGTCTTCTCTGCGATTGGGGTAGGGACAACGGGTGCAGCGGTAGGCTTTTACGTTTTCTGGTGGCTCCATCTAATCATCTTGCTCGGCTTCGCGGTGTATGTGCCGCAGTCCAAGCACGCGCATTTGCTGTTTGCGCCTGTCAACGTGTGGTTCAAGAAGCTGGACCCGCCAGGCAAGCTGACCAGCATTAACTTCGAGGACGAGACGCAGGAAGAATTCGGTGTCGGCAAAATCGAGGATTTTACACAAACGCAGCTCATCGACCTGTACGCTTGTGTGGAGTGCGGTCGCTGCACGAATATGTGCCCGGCCTCTGGAACGGGAAAAATGCTCTCCCCGATGGATCTGATTACGAAAATGCGCGACCATTTGACCGAAAAAGGTGCTTCGGTAACATCGCGTACGCCATGGATGCCGAGCTTCGCTTTTTCGCAGACGACTGCCAACCAGATTGCGTTCCATGCATCTGAAGTAGCGGCGACAGCGGAAGGAGCAACTGCGGTCTATGAGAAAAGCTTGATCGGCGATGTCATTACCGAGCAGGAGCTATGGGCTTGTACGACCTGTCGCAACTGTGAAGACCAATGCCCGGTGATGAACGAGCACGTAGATAAAATCATCGACATGCGCCGCTACCTGGTCATGACAGAAGGCAGCATGCCAGCAGAAGCGCAGCGCGCCTTGAACAATATCGAGCGTCAGGGTAACCCGTGGGGAATTAACCGCAAAGACCGGACGAAATGGATTGAAGGTCTGAACGGTGAGTACGAGGTGCCAACTGTGAAGCAGGTCGAGGAATTCGAGTACTTGTTTTGGGTAGGCTCGATGGGATCGTTTGACTTGCGCAGTCAAAAAATTTCACAGGCATTTGTGAAGCTCATGCACGAAGCAGGCGTGAAGTTCGCTATTTTGGGCAACGAGGAAAAGAACTCTGGCGATACAGCTCGCCGCATTGGTAACGAGTTCTTGTTCCAGCAGCTCGCCCAAGAAAATATCGCCTTGTTTGAAGCGTATGAAGTCAAAAAAATCGTCACCTGCGATCCGCATGCGTTCAATACGTTTAAGAACGAGTATCCGGAGTTTGGGTTGAATGCAGAGGTGTACCACCACTCTGAGCTGTTGGCGGAGTGGGTGAAGGAAGGCAAGTTGAAGCCAACCAAGGAAGTCAAGGAGCGCATCACCTACCACGATTCCTGCTACCTGGGCCGCTACAACGAAATTTACGACAAGCCACGCGTAATTCTCGAAGCCATCCCTGGCGTAGAGGTGGTTGAGATGAAGCGCAGCGGCTGCGACAGTATGTGCTGCGGAGCGGGCGGCGGCTTGATGTGGATGGAGGAACATGAGGGCTCTCGTGTCAACGTCACACGTACGGAGCAAGCTCTGGAGGTCAACCCAACGGAAATCGCCAGTGCATGCCCGTATTGCCTGACGATGATGAACGACGGAATCAAGACCAAAGAGCAGGAAGATCACGTTAAAACACGCGACGTCGCGGAAATTCTCGCAGACGCTATCTAGGTTCATACCATGCGCAAGCCTCGGAGCTGATCAAGCGACGAGGCTTGCGCATTATTTTTTTGCAAAAAACTGTAAGATAGAGGAGCCAGCTGAATCTAAAGGAGTGGGAAGGGAGTGAGGAAGCTGGAGCTTACAGAGAGAAGCTTAACCAAAACAAAAGAAGCATTATTTGATGAATTGATCCGGCACTATTTGAAAAAGGTGTTGCGACTCGTGTATTTGATGGTCAAGGACCGCAGTCTGGCAGAGGATATCACACAAGAAGTGTTCTTGTTAGCTTACAAAAATTTGGCGAAATTCCGCCAAGAGAGCTCGATGCAAACATGGGTGTACCGAATCGCCGTCAACGAAACGAAAAAACACCTGCGCTCGTGGTCGTTCCGTCACCTGTTTTTCAAACCGGAAGTGGACATAGAGGTAGTCGAAGGAGCAGAGTCGGCCGTTTTGCAAAATGACCTTCGCGCCCGTTTTGCCCATCTCGTCATGAAGCTGCCGCATAGCTATCGTCAATTGATTGTCCTTCACTACTACGAGGAGTTGTCCGTAGAGGAGATCGCGGTCATTTTGGACACATCCGCAGGAGCGATTTATACGAAAATGCACCGCGCACGCCAGAAGCTCAAAGCGCTCCTGGAAAAGGAGGGGATCGAATGAACCTGGATAAATTGCTGGCGGAATTCAAGGAAACGGCTGACCGGACGCTACTAGGCGGAATCGAAGATACAACTGGCTTGGAGGAGCGGATTCGCATGAATGTGGAGAAGAAAAGCAAGAGAAGGTTTCGGTTCACCTACTCCGTAAGCGCTGCGCTTGTTGCCATTGTGCTTGTCATCGGGTTCACTCCTTATTGGCTGCAAAAGGAAAACGCGAGTACAAACACCATCAAGGGAACGACAGCTCAACCAAGTCCGAATCAAATCCTCGATCCAAAGGCGACTGCTCTTGATTTTGACGATGAGGAGATTATGAGAACGGTAGATGAGATCGTCGGTTTCTTGCGTGTTGGACTGACACAAGACCAAATGAAAGAGGCTATATCCGTCCCTTACACAGCCATGGACGATTATGGTGGAGGCGGGGATGATGGCGCAGAAGAGTACTGGGGCTATTCTATTTTCGCAAAAGAAGGATATCAGCGAAAAGACTGGGCGATGTTCGAGGGAGAAGGTCTGTTAAAAAGAGAGGTGGGCTTGGAGCTATTAGTGGGATGGAAGGATAAAAAGCTATATTGGTATTCCTTGAGCTATGTCCAAGGCAAAGACGTTTATCTTTTCAAATTGAACAGCAACGGAACTGTCCAAGAAGATATCGTGGATGTTAATCAAGATGGTACCGAGACACCTGCTCCTCCGTCTATATTCGATTTAAAGCCGGGGGAAGAAGATCGTTACTACAATTACATGTATGAAAAAAAGGATGAGCTATTGCGTGGGCTGTCTCCGATTGACATCGTGAAGCTTTATGTAAGAGCAGTGCAAGATGGGCAGCTCGAAATGCAGTACGCCTTGCGTATCGTGGATGAAGGCGTGATGAAGCCGACATTGGAGCAATATTTGGAAGAAGTGAAGAAAAATCCGGCTAGAGAACGAAGTATCTGGAGAGGCAGTAAAAAAATGATTGAGATGGGGAGCAAAATTTGGGTTGAATATAATGACGACGAAACCATTGTCTGGACTGAGTACAAGAATAAAAGCCACGAGACAACGGGATATATCATGCGGCAAGACGACCAGGGTATCTGGAAAATAAGATGGAGACCGTAGCAGTAGCAACAACAGCCTGGCTCTCCCAAAAGTCAGGCTGTCTTTTTTTCATTATTGATTGACTATTCGTACGGAAGACGGCAAAATAAAAGTATGCAAAATGAACGAACGCTCGATCAATTTAGTTTTTGTTGATGTGAAACATCATCCGAATGGAGGTCATTCGATGAAAACGGTCATTGTAGGGGCAGCACGTACCCCGTTTGGTAAGTTTGGCGGAGCTTTGAAAGCGCTGTCGGCAGTGGAACTCGGCTCCATTGTAATCAAGGAAGCAGTAGAACGCGCTGGCATTTCCGGCGAACAGGTGGACGAAGTGATCATGGGTATGGTCTTGCAGGCAGGTGCGGGTCAGGTGCCCTCACGCCAGGCGGCTCGCAAGGCTGGTTTGCCGTGGAATGTAGCGAGTGAGACGATCAACAAAGTATGTGCGTCCGGAATGCGTGCAGTGACGATGGGGGACCAGATCATTCGCGCAGGGGACGGAGAAATCATCGTCGCGGGCGGCATGGAGAGCATGAGCAACACACCGTATGCATTGCCGGATGCACGTTTCGGAATGCGGATGGGGGACTCGACCGTTCGCGATCTCATGATGTACGACGGCCTCACTTGCCCGTTTCATCAAGTGGCGATGGCTGTTCACGGCAGCAATGTGGCGGAAGAGAACGGGATTACGCGAGAAGAGCAGGATGCGTGGGCGCTGCGCAGCCAGCAGAGAGCCGCACAAGCGATGGAAAAAGGACTTTTTGCCGACGAGCTTGTCTCGGTTTCCATTCCGCAAAGAAAAGGGGAGCCGCTGCAAGTAACCGTCGATGAAGGACCACGTCCGGATACCACCGAGGAAGGATTAGCGAAGCTGCCACCCGTGTACAAAAAGGACGGAACAATCACGGCAGGCAATGCACCGGGAATCAACGACGGAGCGGCAGCAATGGTGCTGATGTCAGACGCGAAAGCACAACAGCTGGGCATCAAGCCGCTTGCGACGATACTGGGACATGCCGCGGTTGGCGCAGATGCTCCTTATATCGCGACAACTCCGGGGCTTGCGATCAATAAGCTCTTGGAAAAGACAGGTGTCTCGCTTTCGGAGATCGATCTATTTGAGGTAAACGAAGCATTTGCCGCAGTGATTTTGACCAGTGGCAAAATCGTTGGCTGGGACGCAGAGAAAGTGAATGTAAACGGGGGAGCGATTGCGTTCGGACACCCGATTGGCGCGAGTGGGGCTCGGATCATTATGCACCTTGCGTATGAATTGAAAAGACGAGGTGGCGGCTTAGGGATCGCGGCAATTTGCAGCGGTGCCGCACAGGGTGACGCGATCTTGATTAAAGTAGAGTAAGGGAGGCCTTTTTACATGAACGTACAAACGATTATGGTCATCGGGGCAGGACAGATGGGCAGCGGGATTGCCCAAGTTGCGGCGCAGGCTGGCTTTCGCGTTTTTCTGAACGACGTCCAGCAAGCATTTGTGGAGCGCGGTCTTGCCACGATTACGAAAAACTTGTCGCGAAACGTGGAAAAAGGCAAGCTCAGCGAAGCGGAAAAAGAAGCGATTCTCGGTCGTTTGACGCTGTCTACTGATCTGGCAGATGCGTCTGAAGCAGATTTTGTGGTAGAAGCCGTGACGGAAAACATGACGGTGAAAACACAAATCTTTTCCAAGCTGGACGAGGTATGTCCGCCGCATACGGTGCTTGCGAGCAATACATCCTCCCTGCCGATTACCGAGATCGCGGCAGTTACGAAGCGCCCGGAAAAAGTAATCGGCATGCATTTCATGAACCCTGTCCCCGTGATGAAGCTGGTTGAGATCATCCGCGGACTGCAAACATCCGATGAGGTTTATCAGCTGACAGAAGATTTGTCCAAACAAATGAGCAAGGTGCCCGTGAGTGTAAACGATTTTCCTGGGTTTGTGTCCAATCGGGTACTGATGCCCATGCTGAATGAAGCGATTTATTGTGTGTACGAAGGAGTTGCAACACCGGAAGCGATCGATGAAGTGATGAAGCTGGGCATGAACCATCCGATGGGACCGCTTCAACTGGCTGATTTCATCGGGCTGGACACCTGCCTCTACATTATGGAGGTACTGCACGAAGGGTTCGGTGATTCGAAATACCGCCCATGCCCGTTGCTGCGCAAGTACGTCAAAGCAGGATGGCTAGGCAAAAAATCCGGTCGTGGTTTCTACGTATACAGCTAAGATAGACTTTTCGCAGAAAGGTAGGACGGACATGGATTTCCGATTGAACGAAGAGCAAGAGATGATGCGCCGCATGGTGCGAGACTTTGCCCAGAAAGAGATCGCACCTTTCGTTCCAGTGATGGAAGAGACGGACCAGTTCCCGCGCCAGATCCTGAAAAAGATGGGCGAGATGGGGCTCATGGGCATTCCGATCGCCGAAGAGTGGGGGGGAGCAGGGGCGGACTTTATTTCCTACATTTTGGCCATTCACGAGATTTCGAAGGTGAGTGCGACAGTAGGCGTCATTTTGTCCGTGCATACCTCCGTCGGGACGAACCCGATTCTCTACTTCGGTACTGAGGAGCAAAAACGCAAATACGTGACCAAGCTTGCGAGTGGGGAATACCTCGGGGCTTTTGCCTTGACTGAGCCACATGCAGGTTCTGATGCGAGCAGTATCCGAACCACAGCCGTGAAAAAAGACGATGAATACATCTTAAACGGAAATAAGGTGTTCATCACAAACGGTGGGGAGGCAGATACGTATATCGCATTTGCCGTAACCGACTCCACAAAAGGAACTAAGGGAATATCGGCCTTTATCGTAGACAAGGATACGCCGGGCTTCGCGGTTGGGAAAAAGGAAAAGAAGATGGGACTGCACGGTTCCTACACGACAGAGCTCGTATTCGACAATGCGCGTGTACCGGCTGCCAACCTGCTGGGGCAGGAAGGGGAAGGCTTCTGTATCGCGATGGCGAATCTGGATTCTGGTCGAATCGGGATTGCTGCACAAGCCCTTGGTATTGCCGAGGCCGCAGTCCAGTACGCGACAGAGTACGCGCGGGAACGCAAGCAGTTCGGACAACCGATTGGCAAGCAGCAAGCCATCGCCTTCAAGCTGGCTGACATGGCGACGAAAGCAGAAGTTGCCCGATTGCTAGTATACCGAGCGGCGTGGCTGCGCAGTCAAGGTATTTCTTGTGGGATGGAAGCCTCGATGGCAAAGCGTTTTGCCACAGACTCCGCGATGGAGCTCGCCACAGAAGCCGTGCAAATCTTTGGTGGCTATGGCTACACCAGAGAATATCCGGTAGAGCGCTTGTTCCGGGATGCCAAGGTAACGCAAATCTACGAGGGCACCAACGAAATTCAACGAATCGTTATCGCCAAGCATTTGCTTGCTGATTAAATAGACAGATGAAAAAGACATGGGGGAGTGATCCATATGAATTTCCAACTGACGGAAGAACATGACATGATGCGCAAAATGATCCGCGACTTTGCAGAGAATCAAGTAGCCCCGACAGCAGCTGAGCGCGACGAAGAAGAGTGCTTTGATCGTTCCATTTTTGAGCAAATGGCTGAGCTTGGATTGACAGGCATTCCTTGGCCGGAACAATACGGCGGAGCAGGTGCAGATTACCTGAGCTACGTCATTGCAGTGGAAGAACTCTCCCGTGTGGATGCCTCCATCGGTGTGACACTGTCCGCACATGTTTCCTTGGCAAGCTGGCCGATTTACAAATTCGGGACAGAGGAGCAAAAGCAAAAGTTTTTGCGTCCATTGGCAGAAGGTAAGAAGATGGGTGCGTACTGTTTGACCGAGGCGGGATCTGGCTCCGATTCTGCTGGAATGCGCACGACAGCCGTACGCGATGGTGATCACTACATTTTAAATGGAAACAAAATTTTCATTACCAACGCAGGCGAAGCCGAAATCTATATCGTATTCGCGGTCACCCAACCAGAGCTGAAGCATAAAGGCATCACGGCTTTTATCGTTGAAAAAGGCACGGATGGCTTCACGATGGGGAAAAAGGAGAAAAAGCTGGGTATCCGTTCCTCGCCAACACTTGCGGTCAATTTTGAAGATGTGCGCGTGCCGGTAGAAAATAGGCTGGGTGAAGAAGGCCAAGGCTTCAAGATCGCGATGATGACATTGGACGGTGGAAGAAACGGTATCGCCGCTCAAGCATTGGGCATTGCACAAGGTGCATACGAGCATGCGCGGAACTATGCCAAAGAACGCAATCAGTTCGGCAAACCAATCGCTTCCTTGCAGGCAATCCAGTTCAAGTTGGCAGACATGGCAACCAAGATCGAGGCATCCCGTTTGCTCACTTACCAAGCAGCGTGGTTGGAGGATCAAGGCCTACCATATGGCAAAGCATCTGCGATGTCTAAAGTATTTGCAGGAGATACCGCAATGGAAGTGACAACCGAGGCTGTTCAAGTTTTCGGTGGTTATGGCTATACACGGGAGTATCCTGTGGAGCGCTTTATGCGTGATGCCAAAATTACACAAATCTATGAAGGAACAAATGAAATCCAACGTGTCGTGATCAGCAATTTCCTGCTAAAAGAGTAGGAAGCTGTCCAGTCTTCCAACACGATTGAAAACATAGAAAAGAAAAGTTTGGCTTTGTGCTCTTACTCGCGTATAATGATCAGCGAATGATACAAAAGTAGAGTGTTTGCGCCTTCTTTTCTATGAGGCGTCTGACCAAACGCTCAGTCGGTTGGAAAGGTGGATTTTGGAGTGTCTGACAAGAGAAAAACGATACCGTCCCTGGTAAAGGACCCAAAACTGATCGAGAGAAGACGAGAGCAGATTATTGAGGCTGCCGTTCATCTCTTCATTAATAAAGGTTTTCATAAAACGACGACAAGGGAGATTGCCCGGGCGTCTGGATTTAGTATTGGTACGTTGTACGAGTATATCGAGTCAAAAGAAGACGTGCTCTATCTTGTTTGTGATGCCATTCATGCGGAGATGGAGACGCGCTTGCGTGAAGCGATCAACTTCAACGGAACTGGCTTGAAAACATTAAAGATAGCACTAAAGAGCCTGATCCGCGTAATGGATCAGATGAGCGACCGCGTTTTGCTTATTTATCAAGAAGCCAAATCATTGCCAAAAGAAACACTCCGCTACGTGTTGGGGCGTGAAGAAGCCATTTCGCATATATTCGTCGAAATCCTGGAAAAAGGGATTGCCGATGGTTCGCTGCGCATTGACGAAAAGAACGTCAAGCTGATGGCGGACAATATCATGGTGCTGGGCGAAATGTGGGTGTTCCGCCGTTGGGCATTGAAAAAACACTATACCATTGAGGAGTACACAGAGAAGCAAATTGCGCTTCTGCTTCGCGATATCAGTGTCTCCGATTAAGAGGAAAGTTTAAAAAGTCTGGGAAACATGGAGTGCCAAGCATACCTCGCGTCTACCGCGCCTTGATCTGCTTGGCCCTGTTTTTCCTCCTTTTTAAACTTATGAAAAGGAGAGTGGAACGATGGAAACAGAAGTGTATCGTCCGCAAAACAAGGTTCGCTTTGTGACCGCAGCCAGTCTGTATGATGGTCACGACGCCTCGATTAATATCATGCGCCGTATTTTACAATCGTCGGGAGTAGAGGTCATCCATCTCGGACACAACCGCTCTGTTGACGATATTGTAACAGCCGCTGTGCAAGAGGATGTGCAAGGGATTGCCATCAGTTCCTACCAAGGCGGTCATGTGGAGTATTTCAAATACGTAATTGATCTATTACGCGAGCGGGGAGCAGAGCATATCCGTGTTTTTGGCGGAGGTGGCGGCGTTATCGTTCCACGCGAGATTCGGGAATTGGAAGAGTACGGAGTCTGTAAAATTTATTCGCCAGATGACGGCAGACGATTGGGCTTGCAGGGCATGATCAATGACATGATCAGACGTAGCGATTTTCCAACCGTTAAGCAGCTGGAAGAAGAAGTAGCAGGCTTGCGCGAGCAAAACCACCAGGCGATTGCCCGGCTTATTTCCGTTGCAGAGTATGCGGTGGACCAGCCCGAATGGACAGAACCTCTCCAAGCAAGTTTAAGGGAAGCCGATTCAACCATTCCGGTATTAGGGATTACAGGTACGGGTGGAGCAGGAAAAAGCTCATTGACTGATGAGCTTGTTCGTCGATTTATTCGCACTTATCCCGAGAAGACGGTCGCGATCTTGTCTGTCGATCCATCCAAGCAAAAATCAGGTGGAGCGTTACTGGGTGACCGCATCCGCATGAATGCCAACTCGACACCGCGCGTTTACATGCGCAGTCTCGCTACCCGCAAATCGGGCATGGAGCTGTCTGCTGCCTTAAAAGACGCGATTCAAGTAACGCGTTCCGCCCATTTTGATCTGATTATTGTAGAAACGAGCGGGATTGGTCAGGGGGATGCGCAGGTCACAGAAGTGTGCGATGTCTCCATGTACGTTATGACCAGTGAATTCGGGGCACCATCTCAGTTGGAAAAGATTGATATGCTTGATTTTGCTGATGTGATCGCGATCAACAAATTTGAGCGCAAAGGCTCGGAGGACGCTCTTCGCGAGGTTCGCAAGCAATATCGACGCAATCACCAGCTTTTTGAGCTGCCGGATGAGAAGGTTCCTGTGTATGGTACGATTGCGAGCCAGTTTAATGATCCGGGAACAAATGTGTTGTTTGCTGCTCTGATGCATCGAATGGTAGAAAAGACTGGCATTGACTGGTCTGTGGAGCACTTGGATACGACTCCTGTAAAAATTCATAAAACTTCGTTGATTCCGACAGAGAGAATCAATTATTTGCAAGACATTGCCAACACCGTCCGCCAATACCGTGCCTATGCCGAAGAGCAGTCGGCGATTGCCCGCAAGCTGTTCCAGTTGCAGGGCGCAAAGGAGACGGTGCTTGCCTCGGGAGATTCTGCAGCTGCCGAGCTGGCAGCGGTACTCGATAAACAAATCGTTCTCTTTGAAGAAAAGCTGCATCCGGAGTGCCGACGTATCCTCGAAAATTGGCCCAAGCTGAAGGAAGCGTATCGGAAGGATCAGTTCGTCACGAAAATTCGCGACAAGGAATTGGTTACCAAGCTGTTCAGCGAATCGTTGTCGGGTACACGTATTTCAAAAGTAGCCGTCCCTGATTATGAGGATTGGGGCGAAATTTTAAAGTGGTCATTAAAAGAAAATGTTCCAGGTGAATTCCCGTATACCGCAGGAGTATTTCCGTTTAAACGCGAGGGAGAAGACCCCAAGCGACAATTTGCAGGCGAAGGTACTCCAGAACGGACGAACAGACGCTTTCACTTCCTGTCTCAAAATGATGAAGCGAAGCGACTCAGTACGGCTTTTGACTCGGTTACGCTGTATGGTGAGGACCCTGACTACCGCCCGGATATTTACGGAAAAATCGGTACGAGTGGTGTTAGCATTTGCACCCTGGATGACATGAAAAAGCTGTACGCCGGCTTTGATCTTTGTGCACCTAGCACTTCTGTGTCGATGACGATCAACGGTCCTGCGCCCATGATTTTGGCCATGTTCATGAATACGGCGATTGAACAGCAACTGGATGCTTTTGTCCAAAAAGAAGGGCGTCAGCCTACCGAGGACGAAGCGAAGCAAATTAGAGCGTACACGCTGTCGACTGTTCGTGGAACCGTTCAGGCAGATATTTTGAAAGAGGATCAGGGGCAAAACACGTGTATCTTCTCGACAGAATTTGCTTTGCGGATGATGGGGGATATCCAGCAGTATTTTATCGACCAGAAAGTGCGGAACTACTACTCTGTGTCCATTTCCGGCTATCATATTGCGGAGGCGGGGGCGAATCCGATTACGCAGCTTGCGTTTACGCTGTCTAACGGATTTACCTATGTCGAGTACTATTTAAGCCGCGGCATGAACATCGATGACTTTGCACCTAACCTGTCCTTTTTCTTCTCCAATGGCCTCGATCCGGAATACACCGTGATTGGACGTGTGGCTCGCCGGATTTGGGCAACCGTGATGAAGAATCGTTATGGTGCAAATGACCGTAGCCAAAAGCTGAAGTACCACATCCAGACATCCGGCCGTTCCCTGCACGCGCAGGAGATGGATTTCAACGATATCAGAACGACCTTGCAGGCCTTGATTGCCATTTACGACAACTGTAATTCTCTCCATACGAATGCATACGACGAAGCCATTACGACCCCGACAGAGAACTCTGTGCGCCGCGCGATGGCCATTCAGATGATCATCAACAAGGAGATGGGCCTCGCGAAAAATGAGAACCCGCTTCAAGGGGCATTCATCATCGATGAGCTGACTGATCTGGTAGAAGAGGCAGTTATGCAAGAGTTCGAGCGGATCAGTTCTCGCGGAGGCGTTCTGGGGGCGATGGAGACTCAATACCAGCGCGGCAAAATTCAAGACGAGTCCATGTATTACGAAATGAAAAAGCATACGGGCGAGCTGCCAATTATTGGGGTAAATACGTTCATTAATCCGAATGCATCTGAGGACGATTACGAGATTGAATTGGCTCGGGCAACCGAAGAGGAAAAAGAACAGCAAATCATAAATCTCCGTGCATTCCAGGAGCGCCACAAGGATGTGTCTGCGACTGCGCTACGGCGCCTGCAGGAAGTGGCCATGGCGGGAGAGAACATCTTTGCCGAGCTGATGGAGACGGTAAAAGTAGCATCGCTTGGACAAATCAGTGCTGCTCTGTATGAAGTGGGCGGCCAATACCGCAGAAATATGTAAGACAAATCCCTCGGTAGCGATTGCCGAGGGATGTCTTTGGTTTTGATGTCGATAAGAATTAGTTAGCCCCTGTTTGAAAGCCTTGCATTTTCGTCTAAAATAAGGAATACTGTATGATAGCCTTCGTATGTTGTACGATGTACAATCGAAGAAATCGATATCATTTATGAATGACTTATACAAGCCTGCGTCCCCCGAACAGGGCACCGGGTCAGTATTCAAATCAATCGTTTTCATATGGAAAGGACGTGCCCTGAGTGAGTCAATTGTTTGCTCATATTGATTCCGAGAAACTGAGTGAGATGGCGTTAGTTGACATTGCGTATGAAATTTTGCGTGAAACTAACCGCACTTACAACTTCCGCGAGCTGATGAATGAACTGGTTGCAGTGCGCAAGCTGACAGATGAACAACTCATGGCAATCATCGCGCAAGTATACACAGAAATTAACATTGATGGCCGTTTTGTTTGCCTCGGTGACAATGTATGGGGATTGAAACGCTGGTACCCAACCGACACCGTGGAAGAAACCCAAGAGGGTGGCGGAACGAAGAAGAAGAAAATCGTCACGGAAGACGACTTCGACGATTACGATTCCGAAGACGAAGGTGTCGAAGAATACGAAGAAGACGATGTTGTCATCTTTGAGGACGAAGAAGAATTCGTCGACGAGGATTCTGAGATCGAAGAAGAAGAAATCGATGGAGAAATCGACGAGGAAGAACTCGAAGAAGAAGATGATGAGATGTTCGAAGAGGACGAAGAGCTTGCGGAAGAGGAATCTGACGACGAGCTCGACGAAGAAGACGACAAATAGGTCCTTGACTTCCGCTTAAGGGACAGATAAAATACTCCTTGGGCTTCACATGAAGAAGGATCAAATATGGGAAACTATAAAACAAAAGTGCCCCTACCCCATTTCTTTACGGGATAGGACTCGCTTTTGTTTTTCTTTTTTTTTGGAGCCGTCTTCATTCGATTTTTATAACAACTTAAGGGTGAGGGAAAGAGGGGACGTAACGATGACGAAGTATATTTTTGTGACAGGCGGGGTTGTATCCTCGTTGGGAAAAGGAATTACAGCGGCTTCTCTGGGCCGACTCTTGAAAAATAGGGGTCTGAAGGTAACTATCCAGAAGTGTGACCCATACATCAACGTTGACCCGGGAACGATGAGTCCGTATCAACACGGGGAAGTTTTCGTAACGGACGATGGTGCGGAAACAGACCTGGACTTGGGCCACTATGAGCGCTTTATCGATATCAACCTGAGCGCTAACTCCAATATGACGACTGGTAGAATTTACTCGACTGTCATCGCCAAAGAACGCCGTGGCGACTATTTGGGAGGAACCGTTCAAGTTATTCCACACATCACGAACGAAATCAAAGATCGCATTTTCCGTGCAGGTCGCGAAACCGGGGCAGATGTAGTGATTACCGAGATCGGTGGAACTGTTGGGGATATCGAGAGCTTGCCATTCCTTGAATCCATCCGCCAGATCAAAAGTGACATCGGTCGTGAAAACGTCATGTACATTCACGTAACCCTGGTACCATATATCAAGGCAGCAGGTGAAATGAAAACCAAGCCTACGCAACACAGCGTGAAAGAACTGCGCAGCTTGGGTATTCAACCAAATGTGATCGTGACACGTACGGAGCAACCGATGACGCAAGAAATGAAAGACAAGTTGGCTCTGTTCTGTGATATCGATAAAAATGCGGTAGTGGAATGTGTAGACGCGGATAGCCTTTACGATGTACCACTGCAATTGCAAGCACAAGGATTGGACGATTACGTATGCCGCCACTTGGGTCTGACTTGCCAAGAAGCTGATATGACAGAGTGGAAATCGCTCGTATCGAAAATCAAAAACCTGTCCAAAACGACTACCATTGCAATCGTTGGTAAATATGTAGAATTGCATGATGCGTACTTGTCCGTAGCAGAAGCGCTGTACCATGGTGGCTATGCGAACGACTCCAAAGTAGAAATCAAATGGGTACACGCGGAAGAAGTTACGCCAGAAAATGTTGGCGAACTGCTCGGTGATGTAAATGGTATCCTCGTACCAGGCGGCTTTGGCGATCGTGGTATCGAAGGTAAAATCATCGCTACGCGCTATGCTCGTGAAAATAAAGTGCCATTCCTCGGAATTTGCTTGGGTATGCAAATCGCTGTGATCGAGTTCGCTCGCCACGTAGCGGGTATGGACGGCGCAAACAGCTCCGAGATCAACCCGAATACAGCATATCCGGTTATTGACCTCTTGCCAGAGCAAAAAGATATCGAGGACAAGGGCGGTACCATGCGTTTGGGTCTCGGTCCAACCAAAGTGGAAGAAGGCACGCTGACTGAGGCTGCATACGGAAGTACCTTGGTTTATGAGCGTCATCGTCATCGTTATGAAGTGAACAACGAATATCGTGATCAATTGGCGCAAATGGGCTTGCGTTTTGCGGGTACAACTCCAGATGGTCGTCTGGTTGAAATCGTGGAAGTTCCAGAACATCCATGGTATGTAGCGACACAGTTCCACCCAGAGTTCACATCCCGTCCGAACCGTCCACAGCCACTGTTCCGTGACTTCGTGAAGGCTTCCCTGAATAAATAACATAGGTCGATAAATAGAAAGACGCACCCGCGATGTATGGTCGCAGGTGCGTCTTGTGCTTTCAAAAGCAGATCAATGGAACAAGGGCGATAGCCAGGCTACCCAGTAGGCGGCGGGAATGAGCAGGAATTGAGCCAAAATCGTTCCGATAAAACGTGAGATCATCAGCCACAGGTACATGTCACGAATCGATTGCTGCGTGGTTTTCCCTTGCATTGCTTTTTCTGTCAAAAGGGCAATTTGCGGGTCTACCAGAATCGTCATGAAAATCGTGGCAAAACCGTTGATTAATCCAGATGACATCAAAACGGTTGCTTTGTAATCCGGGGCTAGTAATGTCGCGTACAACACAGACAGTACGCTGCTTGTGTAGATAGCTGTCCCCAATGCATTTAATAACAGTAATCGTTTGGGTACGCCTTTGATTCGAAACCGAGAGATGGCTTGCCAGCTAGGAATCCGGACATGATGATGGACACGTCGGATGGTTTCGACGGTAACTGCGGTGCGAATCATTTGCGGAATCGAGCCCGCTATCTCCAAGTGCGAGATCATTCGTTTCGATATTTGGACAAAAGTGGGGAACAGTACGATAGCCGCCAAGGTTCCGAGCGAGGACGCTGCAATAATCACGTGCAATTGCGTGCTAGGATCAAAGTGCTCGATCGCTGCTTGATCCATCAATCCCCCAGTGAATGGTCCTTGAATCAGGTTGGAAGTACGGGAGAGGAGCAATACGATCCCGACCAGAGACATCGCGACAGCTATCCTGCCCGTTTGTACCCCTGCAAAACGGATTCCGTAGGTAAGTGTCTCTGTCGTATGGATAATAAATGTTAACAAGCAAATCAGCCACAGAGCATCCATAGTAAGTATCTGGCTCCTTGTGTGTAGGGGAAATGGGTTTTTCCCATTATACTCGAAATAAGGCATGTGGGAAATTTTAAGCAGATGTTCAGCAAAAAAGGTGAAGGAGTTTCCTGATTTTAGGCGAACCCATAATAATTAAGAAAACGCATTCGTCAGGGGGGAATCAGAATGTTCGACAAACAAGATAAAAAGGTACTGGTTGTGGATGACCAGTATGGGATTCGCATTTTACTGTATGAGGTGCTGGGAAAAGAAGGGTACAAGACCTTTCAGGCAGCAAACGGGAAAATGGCATTGGAAATCGTGGAAAAAGAATCGCCAGATTTGGTTATCCTCGACATGAAGATCCCTGGGATGGATGGTATTGAGATCTTGAAACACATCAAGAAGATCAATCAGGAAATCAAAGTCATCATGATGACAGCTTACGGAGAGCTGGACATGATCAAAGAAGCAACACAACTGGGAGCATTGACTCATTTTACAAAGCCGTTTGATATTGATGAACTACGAATGGCGGTGCATCAGCAATTAGCTTGTTAGGAACTGACTGCTAAGGTCAGGGTACAAGCGTCCCTGTTAACAAATGCTTGTCTGTGGTATAATAAGCCACATGACTGAAGTCTGCTAGAGGAGGATTTACAAAATGCCACTGGTACCTATGACCGCTTTTACCGAAGACGTCAAAAAGCATAAATACGCCGTCGGACAATTTAACCTGAACAATCTGGAGTTTACTCAAGCGATTACGGAAGCCGCGATGGAAGAAAAATCGCCTGTGATCTTTGGTGTTTCTGAGGGTGCACTGAAATATATGGGGATCGATTATACAGTAGCGATTGCAAAAGTGGCTGCTGAACGCGCAGGAGTTCCTGTTGCTTTGCATCTTGACCATGGTAGCAATTTCGACATGGTAATGAAGTGCATTCGCGCTGGGTTCTCTTCTGTTATGTTCGATGGTTCCCATCATTCGTTTGAAGATAACCTTCGCCTGACCAAACAGGTTGTAGAGGCTGCTCACGCTGTTGGCGTATCGGTAGAAGGTGAACTCGGTACCATCGGCGGGGTGGAAGATGACTTGTCTGTTGACGAGGAAGATGCTACCTTGGCAAATCCTGAGGAAGCAATCCGCTTCTGGGAAGAAACAAAAGTAGACTACGTAGCGATTGCTGTAGGTACAGCACACGGTATGTACAAAGGAGTTCCAAAAATCCGCTACGACATTATCGAAAAAGTAGCGAGCAACATTGGAGCACCGATCGTTCTTCACGGTGGTTCCGGCGTACCAGACGAAGCGATTATCGAATCCATCCGTTTGGGCGTAGGAAAAATCAATGTAAATACAGAAAGCCAAGTCGCATGCACGGAAACAGTTCGCAAAGTGCTGGCTGCCAAGCCGAATGAAATCGACCCACGCAAATACCTGAGCCCTGCTCGCGATGCGATCAAGGAAGTAGTAAAAGGAAAAATGCGCTTGTTCGGAAGCAGCAACCGCGCGTAACTGGGAGGATAATCATGCGTTTTTTGATTGATACAGCAAACGTTGAAGAAATCCGCGAGATTCACGAATGGGGAGTTCTGGCGGGCGTAACGACAAATCCGTCTCTGGTTGCTAAAGAAGGACGCGATTTTGTAGAAACCCTGAAAGAAATTCTCGATATTGTTGACGGTCCGATCAGTGCCGAAGTTATCAGTACAGATGCAAAAGGCATGATCGAAGAGGGAGAGAAGCTCGCTGCTCTTTCGAAAAACATCGTCATCAAGCTGCCGATGACCGCAGAAGGTTTGAAGGCAACCAAGTATTTTGCTAAACGCAAAATCAGAACAAACGTAACACTGGTGTTTTCCGCGAACCAGGCACTTTTGGCTGCGCGCGCAGGTGCGAGCTTCGTGTCTCCGTTCTTGGGACGCCTGGATGATATCGGTCAAGATGGCATGCAATTGATCGAAGATATTGCTGAAATCTTTTCTGTTCACGGTATCGACACCGAAATCATTGCGGCATCTGTGCGCCACCCCGTTCACGTAACGGAGGCAGCTCGCCGTGGTTCTCACTTCGCTACCATTCCAGCGAAAGTATTTAAACAACTCATTGCCCATCCACTGACAGACAGTGGCTTGGAGAAATTCCTCGCTGACTGGGCAAGCATGCAAAAATAAGGACACGTGTTTGAAAGTCCAAGCACCTTTTCCATTGGGGAAGGTGCTTCTTTCCCGATTACGCCTGAGGAGAGCAAAGCATGGATAAGCTGATCATCAACGGTGGAAAACCGCTCGCGGGGACGGTGACCATCAGCGGAGCAAAAAACAGCGCAGTCGCACTCATCCCAGCAGCGTTGCTGGCAGATGGACCCGTTGTTATTGAGAATCTCCCCCGTATTCAGGATGTAGGGATCTATCACGAGCTCTTGCAGGAAATGGGAGCTGACGTGCTGTTCGAAGAAGATTGGATGGAAATCGACGGACGTAGTATGAGGCTGATGCTCATGCCAAATGGTCGCATCAAAAAGCTTCGCGCCTCGTACTATTTGTGGGGAGCCTTGCTCGCCAAGTTCGGTGAAGCGCAGGTTGGCTTGCCAGGTGGCTGTGATTTGGGCCCGCGTCCAGTAGATTTGCATATCAAGGGCTTTGAAGCGATGGGCGCCGAGGTGGAGAACAAAAACGGCGTTATGACCATTCGTGCCCAAAATGGACGTTTGCAGGGTGCGCGAATTTATCTCGATCTGGTCAGTGTTGGTGCTACCATTAACATCATGCTGGCTGCTGCCAAAGCAGACGGTGTGACAATTATTGAAAACGCTGCCCGCGAGCCTGAGATCGTCGATGTAGCGACCTTGCTCAACAATATGGGAGCAAACATCAAAGGCGCCGGAACGGACATGATCCGCATTAAAGGCGTAGAACGCTTGCGCGGATGCCGTCATACGATCATCCCCGATCGGATCGAAGCGGGGACGTACATGATTGCGGCAGCGGCTACAAACGGCAATGTGATGGTGGAGAATGTCATTCCAAAGCATTTGGAGTCTGTAACGGCCAAGCTGCGCGAAATCGGTGCGCAAGTGGTAGAACAGGATGACAG
Source organism: Brevibacillus fortis (assembly GCF_046196545.1). GTDB lineage: Bacteria > Bacillota > Bacilli > Brevibacillales > Brevibacillaceae > Brevibacillus > Brevibacillus fortis_A. The sequence continues at coordinate 6,071,724 of NZ_CP176370.1, read as the reverse complement.
TATCCAAGTCATTGGACTTGATTCTTATCGATCAATCGACGTGAAAACGAGTCCGTATCCGGGTTTTCCAACGGATCTCCAGCAGCCGATTACGACCTTGCTGACTCTTGCCAAAGGCTCAAGCATCGTGACGGACAATATTTACAGCTCGCGTTTTCGACATGTAGATGAACTGCGCCGTATGGGAGCTTCCTTGAAGATTGAAGGAAGATCCGCTGTCATCGAAGGCGGAAGCAAACTGAATGGTGCCAAAGTGGTAGCTTCGGATTTGCGTGCGGGAGCAGCTCTGTTCATTGCTGGCTTGGCAACGAACGGCACGACAGAATTAGAAGGACTCGAACATATAGATCGTGGCTACGAAAACTTGGTGGGCAAGCTGCAATCCTTAGGGGCCGATATTACTCGGGTAGGTCTGCAGAGCATGGAAAACCACCAGCGTTAACCAATCACCAGGAGAGGAGTCTTCCAGAATGGAACGCAGTTTAACACTTGAACTGGTACGTGTGACTGAAGCTGCTGCTTTGGCTTCTGCCAGTTGGATGGGTCTCGGAAAAAAAGATGAGGCTGATGATGCGGCAACGACCGCAATGCGCAATGAATTTATGAAAGTGCCGATGGATGGCATCGTAGTAATTGGCGAGGGAGAAATGGACGAAGCGCCAATGCTGTACATCGGTGAGCGTCTGGGCCAGGGAGTGGCTCCGGCAGTCGATGTGGCTGTTGACCCTTTGGAGGGAACAAATATCCTCGCAAAAGGTACGTGGGGAGCGATTTCGGTCATTGCCATTGCAGACCGTGGAAATTTGTTGCATGCTCCGGACATGTATATGGAGAAAATGGCAGTAGGGCCTAAAGCAGTCGGTAAAGTCGATATCAATGCACCAGTTCGTGATAACCTGAAAGCAGTAGCGCAGGCACAGGGGAAAGATATCAGCGATTTGGTCGCTATCGTGCTTGACCGTGATCGTCACTCTAAGGTGATCCACGAAATTCGTGAGGCAGGCGCGCGTATTCGCCTCATCTCAGACGGAGACGTAGCCGCTGCGATCAACACTGCATTCCCTGATACAGGTGTAGACATTTTGTTCGGTTCTGGAGGAGCTCCTGAAGGTGTTCTGGCAGCAGTTGCCTTGAAATGCCTCGGGGGAGAAATTCAGGGTAAGCTCTTGCCGCAAAATGAAGAAGAGATTAAACGCTGTGTCAAAATGGGATTGACTAACCCTCATCAAGTCCTGTTCATGGACGACTTGGTGAAAGGTGATGACGCCATTTTTGCTGCGACAGGTGTGACGGATGGCGAGTTGCTCAAAGGAGTTCGCTTCCAAGGAACTCGTGCGACGACCAATTCCGTTGTTATGCGTGCCAAAACAGGAACGGTACGTTTCATTGAAGGGAACCACCGCTTAGAACGAAGCCGATGAACGGTTTGTAAGAAAACAATTTTCGCATTAATATGTTGAGCTAGGTTTTTTTCAAGAGTAAATAAAGAGTGGTGGATGTATGTTACTTTCTGAACTAGAAGAAAAGAAGCTGACCGATCTCTATAAGCTGGCCAAGGAATACCATATTCCGTACTACTCCCAGCTGAAGAAGAAGGAATTGATTTTCGCGATTCTTCGAGCACGGGCGGAGCGGGATGGTCTCATGTTTATGGAGGGGGTTCTCGAAATATTGCCGGAGGGATACGGCTTCCTCCGCCCCATTAACTATCTCCCTAGCTCGGAAGATATCTACATCTCCCAATCGCAGATTCGTCGTTTTGATCTGCGGATGGGGGATGTGGTATCAGGAAAAGCAAGACCACCGAAGGAGAATGAACGTTATTTTGGGCTCCTTCAAGTAGAGGCAGTGAACGGAGAAGACCCTGAGACAGCCGCAGAGCGTCTTCATTTCCCCGCATTGACACCGTTGTATCCTCAAACCAAGCTAGTACTGGAGACAGCCCCTGAACGCGTTTCCACTCGCCTGATGGATCTTCTCTCTCCTGTTGGACTGGGTCAGCGTGGATTGATTGTGGCTCCGCCAAAAGCGGGGAAAACCATGCTGATCAAAGAGATTGCCAACAGCATTACCGAAAGCCGCCCGGATATCCACTTGTTTGTCTTGCTCATTGATGAGCGTCCGGAAGAGGTGACGGATATGCAGCGATCTGTCAAAGGAGAGGTAGTTGCCTCGACTTTTGACGAGTTGCCTGAGAATCACATCAAAGTTGCTGAGCTTGTCTTGGAGCGTGCGAAGCGACTGGTTGAGCACAAAAAAGACGTGGTGATCCTGCTGGATTCCATTACGCGTCTCGCGCGTGCCTACAACTTGGTTATTCCTCCAAGTGGTCGAACATTGTCCGGTGGTATTGATCCGGCGGCCTTCCATCGTCCGAAGCGCTTTTTTGGTTCGGCGCGGAACATTGAAGAAGGCGGTAGCTTGACCATTTTGGCGACTGCTTTGGTTGAGACGGGCTCCCGCATGGACGATGTGATCTATGAGGAGTTCAAAGGAACCGGAAACATGGAGCTTCATTTGGATCGCAAGCTGGCAGAGCGCAGAATTTTCCCGGCGATCGATATCCGCCGTTCGGGTACGCGTCGCGAAGAGCTTCTGCTAACCAAAGAAGAGCTGGATAAGCTGTGGATGATCCGGAAGAACATGAATGAAACAAATGAGTTTGTAGACTCCTTTATTAAAAAGTTGGCAGATACAAAAACAAACGAAGAATTTTTGCAAACCCTTGAGTCTAAGCAACAGGGCAGAGGGAAAGCAGCTAGCACGACGGTGAGTTCATAATGACTCACCGTCATTTTTTTTGTGGCGTTGGCATACCGTTAGGAAGGGAGCTGGAAAAGAAGGAGGAGATGCTTCGTGGAGTACGTGCAAGTTAGCGCTCCGGTGGAGTCACAGATGGAAGCGAAAAAAGCAGTCGTGGAGCAGGCGCTATTTCAAGCGTTTAATCCCTATGCCAGTCTGGCTTCGCCTGCACCAGCAACGAAAGGAAATTCAGTGGTGTACGCTGTTCGGCAAGGAGATACGCTATCCAGTATTGCCCAGCGCTACGGTCTTTCTTTAAAAAATCTGGTAGAGGCTAATAGCATTACGAATCCCCATCTGGTAAGTGTGGGCATGAAGCTAATCATCAAGCGTGATGAAGTCGGACATATGGTAAAACGGGGAGAAACACTGGATTACATAGCAAGGCGGTACGGTGTAAGTCGGGAATCGTTAATCGAACGAAATCCGCTGCTAAAATGGCTGTCGGACAACCTGTATGTAGGACAGGTGGTGTATGTCCCCATCGCTAAAGGCAATCCGATGTTGGGCAACGATCCGGAGCAGAAGCGAAGTGCCGTTCAAGCGGCAAGCCGGCAAGTCATCACGAGGATTCGCGGCGGTCTAAATTGGCCTGTCAGGGAAGCTACGATTACAAGCGGATTTGGAGCGCGTTGGGGAAAAACACACAAGGGTGTGGATTTGTGGAATGAACAGGAATCAAAGACCCCGATCTTGGCAGCGAGGGCAGGAGTTGTTGTGGAGGCAGGCGCCAACCGGTCAGGGTACGGGCGGATGGTCGTGATTGATCACGGAGATGGCTTGCAAACCTTTTATGCCCATATGCGTCTCTTGCTGGTGTCACCGGGTCAAACCGTAGAAGAGGGTGAGATATTGGGATACATGGGTCAAACGGGTAACTCTACGGGCTACCATTTGCACTTTGAAGTGCGGCAGGATGATGTGCCGATCAATCCACTTCCCTATCTTGGCAGGTAACCCTATACAATTTACATTGCTTTTTCAATGCGATACAATGGGCAAAGCAAAGAAGCGAGGCGATTTTCCCATGTATTTAGTTTACGCAGATGAAAAAGGCAATGTATACGACCACCCAGGTCTTTTTGCAGTGGCTCGTAACGGAGATATATTGACAGAAATTCTGGAAGAAGAACTAATCCCGCTTTCGGAAGGATCGACGTTGGTCAGTTTGCCGGACACCGAGCCGATCGGAATGGACCCTGACACAGGGGAAATGGTCAAGTTGGATGGCTGTACAGCAGTAGGCGCACTTGTGCCACAAGGAATTACAAGGCTCTTGCTGCCAGGCTACGTGAAAACGAACAAGGAAAGCAAGCTGCCATTGTTCGGCTACTCCGCAGTCGTCTGGAAGGATAACCGTTTCTGGGTAACAGGTCGGGCGAGTGACGATATTTACAAATGGGACCCGTTGAACTTCCCGATGGATGAACTGCGCCAGCGAGTGGCAAAGACGTTGGAGACGTTTCCACAAAACCGCATTTTGAACCACTTGTCCCACTGTGCGTTGGAGTACGAATGCTTAACGGCCTCCAATAACTTTTTCAACCGCTGGGAAGGCAGCTTGCCTGTTTCCTATACCTGTAATGCCGGTTGCTACGGCTGTATTTCCGAGCAACCAGATGATAGTGGTTTCCCTTCTCCACAGACGCGGATGAACTTCAAGCCTACAGAGGACGAGCTGGTAGAAGTCATGCTGCACCACCTGAAGACACCGGAGAGCATCATCAGCTTCGGACAGGGGTGTGAGGGTGAGCCTTCTACGATGGCTTCCATCATTGTTCCTGCTATGCGTCGTGTACGGGAAACGACAGATATGGGCTTTATCAACATCAATACGAATGCAGGCTTGACGGATCATATCAAAGGCATTGTCGATGCTGGCCTAGATCTGATGCGCGTGAGTATTATCAGTGCGATTGACGAACACTATAATGCATACTACCGCCCGCGCAACTACACGTTGGAAAATGTAGCGCGTTCTGCTGAGTACGCTGCATCCAAGGGTGTTTATACGTCCATTAACTATTTGTGCTTCCCTGGCGTGTTTGACCGCGAAGAGGAAATGGAAGCGATGATCGAGTTCATCCGCAGAACAGGTATTAAGCTGATTCAGCTGCGGAATCTGAATATCGATCCAGAGAGTTATCTGGCGATGATTCCAAAAGCGCAAGGCGAAGTATTCGGCATGAAGCAAGCTATTGAAATTTATCAGCAGGAGTTGCCAGATGTCGTAATCGGTTCGTTTACACATATTCCTCCAGATCAACTCCAGCGTAGGAAAAACATGGCGTAATCGGCCAACCAGTTGCATTTCGGCAGTGTTTCATGCTACTATCTGATATGTGTTTATATAACTCTGTTTCGGCAAACGATTCAGGGCGGAAAGAGGTGTAGAAGAGATGAAACAAAACATTCATCCTAAGTACAACGTAGTAACAGTTAGCTGCGCATGCGGTAACGAATTTGAATCCGGTTCCGTGAAACAAGCGTTGAAAGTGGAGATCTGCTCCAACTGCCATCCTTTCTTCACAGGAAAACAAAAATTCGTTGATGCAGGCGGCCGTGTAGACCGTTTCAAACGCAAATACAATCTGTAATAATCAGAATGTATGGGAGCAACCAGGTAGAGCAATCTGCCTGGTTTTGTCTTTTTCTGGCACTGATTTTTTTCGGGAGGACAAACGATGACTGCTATAGTCTGGTTCCGTCGGGATCTGCGTTTGCACGACCATGCTGCTCTGCACGCAGCTATGCTCACAGGTGATCCGATTATTCCTGTTTATATAGTGGAGGATTCGCTTTGTCGTTCTGCGGCTGTAGGAGATAAGCGACTGCATGCGCATTTTGCCGCAATAGCTGCACTCAGCGACGGTTTGGCTCAACTGGGAGGATGCCTCTTGATTCGCCACGGCAACCCACAGCAAGTGTTCTGTCAATTAGCACATGAAACGGGTGCAGATAAGTTGTTTTTCAATCGGGATTATACGCCAGAGGCTCGCAAGCGAGACGAGCTCGTGTCAGAAGTGTTGAGCAGTCATGGCGTGTTTGTACATACATGCAAAGATCTGGTTCTGCATGAGCCCGGGGAAATTATGACGAAGCAGCGGACACCGTATGCCGTTTTTACACCTTATCGCCGCGTTTGGCAGACGATCCCCAAAGATAGACCGTTCTCTCAGCCGACAAGATGGAATTTATTTGATCGGTTGAAGGAGTTGGCGAGTGAGCCAGTTCCTACTGTGGAAGCATTTGGACGGAAACGAACGATCGGCCCCGAGTGGGAAGTGGAACAGTTCGGGGAGCTGTCGGCACGTAAACGATTGCAGCAATTTATAGATAGAGACATTTATACGTATAAAGAACAACGCGACGTGCCAGGGGTGAATGCGACCTCCCGGCTGTCTTTTGCCCTAAACACAGGTACTCTGTCTATACGGACGGTGTATCATAGCGTACAGGAATTGCTTGCTTCCGCGCGGGGTGAGCAGGTTACCTCGATCGAAGCTTTTCTTACGGAACTTATTTGGAGAGAATTTTATCAGCAGGTGCTTTATTTCCATCCGCACACGACTGACCATGCCTACCTGCCGCAATTTGAAACGGTTGCTTGGGAAAACAGGAAGGACCTATTTACCCGTTGGTGTCATGGGGAGACGGGCTACCCGATTGTCGACGCTGCCATGAAGCAGTTGAAGGAGACGGGATGGATGCACAATCGGCTGCGGATGATTACTGCATCTTTTTTGACAAAGGATTTGCTTGTGGATTGGCGTTGGGGAATGGCTTATTTCGCACAGCAGTTGATCGATTTCGATGAAGCGGCAAACATCGGGGGCTGGCAATGGAGTGCTTCGACTGGTACCGATGCGCAACCGTATTTTCGGATCTTTAATCCTGTCACACAAGGGGAAAAGTTTGATCCAGACGGCGTTTTCGTCAAAAAATATCTTCCCGTATTGCGTGAAGTACCTCTACAATATATTCATAAACCGTGGTACATGCCAGAGCATATCCAAGAGCAAGCAGGCTGTAAGATTGGCTTCGACTATCCGATTCCTTGTGTGGACCATGCACAAAGAAGAAAGCTGGCCATGGCCTTGTTTCAGGAGGCAAAAGACCGCCATGCAAAGACTGAGTAACAACTTTTAGGCAAAGGGAGATAGAGACGTGGCACAACTATATTTTCGGTATGGAGCGATGAATGCTTCCAAATCCATTCAATTATTGACCGTTGCCCACAACTATGAGCAATCGGGGAAAAAAGTAGTAGTGTTTACTCCAGCAGTGGATGATCGCTATGGCGTGGGAAAAGTTGCTTCGCGTGTTGGGATTAGCCGAGAAGCAGTACCGATTAGCGAAGAGACCGATTTGTATAAAATCGTAGAGGCAGAATCAGTCAAGCCACATTGTGTGTTGGTTGACGAGGCTCAGTTTATCAGCCGCCACCATGTGGATCAGCTCGTCAGGATCGTAGACAAGCTGGGGATCCCTGTAATCGTCTATGGCTTGTTGAAAAACTTCAAGAATGAGCTTTTCCCCGGCAGTGCCGCCCTGTTGTGCGAGGCTGACAAGGTAGAGGAGATTAAAACCGTTTGTGTTTACTGCAATAAAAAGGCGACGCATATTCTCAAGTTCAAAAATGGACAACCCGTCTACTCCGGGGAGACGATTGAAATTGCTGGAAATGATACATACAGCAGCGTCTGTCGCAAGCATTACTATACGCCTCCAGTTACCGAATAAAAGAAAGCATAAGCCACCCCCTGTTTGTCCCGTGCATGAGCCCAAGAGGCGATGCGCAGACTAAGCAAAACAGGAGGTGGCTTTTTCATGCGGACACAGCCTAATTGGCTTTTGCGCAGCTCGCGTGTCGTTCTGGGCTTGGTTGTACTTACGACTGTCCTCACTGTCGGATGCGGAGGAAATACGGCTAAACAACAGGGCTATAGTACGGATATGAGGAATACGCAGCACAATATGAAGATCAGAGGGGATCAAAGCGGCAATACGCTGCAAGGCCGTGCGCCTGTCGCTGCAGATCGTGATCCGTTAATGGGGCGCAATCAAAATCCAAATATGGTTATCGGCCACTGGAACTCACGTAATACCCAAGTCGACGTGACCAATATGGAGAGGATCGCCATGTCGGTAAAAGGTGTGGAAAATGCGCGCATCACACTCACCGATGCCAATGCATATGTTACTCTTGACCTTGTGCATAACATTACTGCGAATCAAGCGCGTACCATCGAGCAGCAGGTGATTTCACTTTTACGGGAAAGAATCCCGCGTTACGATTTTCACTTAACCTCGCATGACGGTTACCATCGCTGACAGGTGAGCAGGACGTTTGTAGCAAGGCTCGGCATAGCCGGGCCTGTTTGGCATCGGTAAAACATTTCCAGTTATAATGCACTTTGACTTCTTGCGCCATTCCTCCTATAATTTATCTGTTATAACCGTTTTTATGGTAGATAGCATTTTTATCGCAATTCATATCTAACATACATGCTACCAAGGCTTCGCCTGCGCCAAAAGGCTATTATTCTTTGCGATGGGGTGAAATAAAAATGTTTACACGCTTATCTGCAGTCGAAGAGCGTTTTGAAGAAGTAACCAACCTCCTATGTGACCCCGACGTCATTAGTGATACAAAACGCTTGCGTGAACTGTCTAAGGAACAATCTTCGTTGGAAGAGACGGTAACGACATACCGTGAATATAAATCAGTGGTGAGTCAAATCGATGACGCGAAAGCGATGCTGGAAGAGAAATTGGATGACGAGATGCGTGAAATGGTCAAGCTCGAGCTCAATGAATTGTCAGCACGCAAGGAACAACTGGAAGATCGTTTGAAGATCCTGTTGCTTCCAAAAGACCCGAACGATGAGAAAAACGTCATTGTGGAAATCCGCGGTGCTGCGGGCGGCGATGAAGCTGCACTGTTTGCAGCGGTGCTTTTCCGTATGTACACGCGTTTTGCGGAGCGCAACGCATTTAAAATTGAAGTGCTGGAGGCAAGCCCAACCGATATCGGCGGATACAAGGAAATTGTCTTCTCGCTGTCTGGCCGCGGTGCTTACAGCAAAATGAAATTCGAAAGCGGCGCGCATCGCGTGCAACGCATCCCGGCTACTGAGTCCGGTGGACGCATCCATACTTCTACTGCGACTGTACTGGTTCTGCCAGAAGCAGAAGACGTGGAAGTGGAAGTACACGAAAAAGATATCCGCATCGATACGTTCTGCTCTAGTGGTGCGGGCGGTCAGAGCGTTAACACGACCAAGTCTGCGGTTCGCGTAACGCATATTCCTACAGGGATCATGGTTTCTTGTCAGGACGAGAAATCCCAGCATTCCAACAAAGACAAGGCGCTGCGCGTATTGCGCGCACGTCTGTATGATTTCTACATGCAACAACAAAATGCGGAAGCAGATGCTACGCGCAAAAGCTTGGTGGGTACTGGTGACCGAAGCGAGCGCATCCGCACGTACAACTATCCACAAAGCCGCGTGACCGACCACCGCATCGGTCTGACCCTGCACCGACTGGAATCGGTATTGGAAGGCGAATTGGATGAAGTGATCGACAACCTGATCCTGCATGAACAAACGGAGCTTTTGAAAAGCCATGCACACTCAGCTTGATTGGTCTGATGTCACGACGATTCGAGAAGCCCTATTACGGGCTTCTTCCTTTTTGCGGGAAAAAGGGACAAAGGATCCTTTGTTCGAAGCGGAGCTAATGATTCGTCATTGTCTCGACTGGGATCGCACGCGCTTTTTAATGGCGATGACGGATTTAATCGATGCAGGAACATTGGAGAAGCTGGACGGACTGTGCGTGCGTAGGGCGAATAACGAGCCCTTGCAATACATGTTTGGCGAACAGGAGTTTTACGGGCGTCCTTTTATGGTGCGACCAGGTGTGCTGATCCCAAGACCGGAAACGGAAATACTGGTGGAGCAAGTGATGGCTGCTGCAGCAAAGCTCTGGCCTGAGCGGGAAGAGCTTGCGGTGGTGGATATCGGCACAGGGAGCGGAGCCATCTGCATTACGCTCGCCTTAGAAAAAACGCAATGGCGCGTGACTACGGTGGACCTGTCTCCTGAGGCAACGGCAATCGCTCGGGAAAATGCAAGTCGTCTTGGTGCAGATGTCCGCTTTTTACAAGGGGATTTGGTGCAGCCGCTTTTGGAAGCAGGCGAAAAGGTAGACATCCTCGTGTCCAATCCACCTTATATCCCGAGTCGCGATGTCGAGGAGTTGGACGATGAAGTACGCGTACATGAACCTCGCTTGGCTTTGGATGGCGGCGAAGATGGTCTGGATTGCTACCGTCGACTGTGTGAGGCGCTGCCGAATCTATTGAAAGAAAGAGCAGTCGTAGCGTTTGAGGTAGGCATTTATCAGGCTGGGGATGTAGCGGCATTGATGAAAGCATCCGGTGTCATGGATGAGGTAGAGATTGTTCCAGATTTGGCGGGGATCGAGCGGGTTGTTATCGGAGTGAGACGATAGCGCTAACTCGTCTCGCCTTTTTTACATAGGGAATGAATGTTTGAAATCGTGTGAATCCGTCCATACTGATTGCTAAAGAGAGAAGATTAGTATAGAGGGAGACGGATAACGATGAAACGGATGTTGTTAATGGCATTTAGCCTGTTTATGCTTATGATGAGCTGGGAGGGGCAGCTTACTTCGGCCAATGTGTTGGATAATGGGCCGATCCCTCAGGAATCCGTTCGCTTGCGCATTATTGCGAACAGCGATTCTGTCCAAGATCAATGGTTAAAGCGCGAAGTCAGAGATGCGATTATTGCTCAAATGAATACGTGGGCGGACGATATCGAGACTTTGGAGGAAGCAGAGCAAGTGATTCAATCACAGTTGCCTGTCCTTCAACAAGTCGTAGACAAGACGATCAAGGAACGCGGTTTTTCGTACAAAGCTGTAGTGGATTTTGGCCAAGTCCCTTTTCCGACGAAGCTGTACGGCTCCTATGTGTATCCTGCGGGTAATTACCGAGCAGTCCGTGTACAAATTGGAGAGGCAAAAGGCCAAAACTGGTGGTGTGTCCTGTTCCCGCCGCTCTGCTTTATTGACATGTCTAATGGCGACGCTGTACAAGCTGAGCCAACTCCAGAGCTTGAAGAATCTGAGCAAACGACAGCAGCTGTACCCGAGGAAAATGAAGACTACGATCGATTTGATAGAAAGCAAGTAGCGGTCTTACCCCTAGAAGAGAACGAAGTAGGGCTAAATTCCGAATCAATGAAAGTGGACGCTGAGCAAACAAAAGTAGAGGTAGAAGAGTCCGAAGAGGTAGAAAAAGTAGAAGAAGCAACTGCCTCTGCTCCTGAAGTAGAAGTGAGATTTTACTTATGGGAAAAAATCGAGAGCTGGCTCTCCTAAGCTGGACATATAAAACGACACCCGCCGCTCGTGCAGGTGTCGTTTTGAATTGCTACGATTACTTTTTGAACAAAGCCTCACGAATCTCAGGTTTCAACAGACCTTGGTAACGATGAGCAGGGATTGCGAACTCTGGCATTCCTGCTGCATAAGCGGCAATTTCGTATTGACCAAAATGAATGACCAGGTTGCCGTCTTTAAAGGAATAGCCTTGATCCTCTCTGATGCTTTCGAATGCATCGTAAGGGTTAAAGCCATCCGCCTCGGTCTTTTCTTTGATTTGTTGCGAAATGATTTGATTGAGAATGGTACGGTAGTCATAGCCAGGCTGGAACAGGTCAGCCAGCTTCAGTTGTTTTGCCTTGGCCTGATTATCGATGGTGTAATACGTAACATCCGTCATGCCATGTGCTCCGCCCGTATAAATGTAGGTTTGTACGGAGAAAGAAACGAGTTTGCCAGCATTGTGCACCTCATAGGAGATGTCTAGCGCATGAGGGCGTGGCTCCCAGCCGTGTTTTTTCGCTTCTGCCGCATCTTCATTGCCGGATTTTTTTCCTTCAGCCAAGCCTGTTTGCGCTTCTTTCAGCAGAGTAGCGTTCAGCTTTGCTTCAAAAGCTTTATCCTTCATCCCGCTAATCACTGGGATGGATACTTTACCTTGAAATTCTTTCGTATCGACCGTAATGGTTTTTGGTGTGAACACGACACCGTTAGCTTGTGGCTTTGGCGCTTGTACAGCAGGCTTTGTGGAGGTTGCAGGTGAAGCAGGTGCTGCAAATACTGGAGCAGCGACGGCTGTTAACAATACAGCTGTGCCAAGCAGGCTGGAAGCTAAGGATTTAAAGGATGACATTTCATTCACGGTCCTTTCGGTAAAGGGAAAGTTATTGTTTTGTTTTCGTGTTCATTCTACTACAAGGCTAAGACAGATGAAGTTAAAAAAAGGTAACAAAATTCTCTTTTCCACGCTGTTCAGAAAAGTTATTCACAAGTTACCCACAGCCTGTTGAAAACTTTTTGGTGCACATCTATACTTAAGGCACTCCTTACAAAGAAACGAGCTAGAGAAAGGATTTTTTAACGATGGAAATGAATTTTGTGACAAAAGTCTGGTCTGTGGATAACGATGTGGAAAATCAGCATAGTTGTGCACAGATTGTGGATGCAGCCCGTTTTCTTCGAGAAGGGGCAGTTGTCGCGTTTCCCACGGAGACGGTTTACGGCTTGGGAGCGAATGCATTATCAAATGAAGCAGTGGAAAAAATATTTACAGCCAAAGGCAGACCCAGCGATAATCCGCTGATTGTACATATTGGGGCGTGGGACCAGTTGTCCACAGTAGCAAGTGAGGTTCCGGAGAAAGGGAAAAAGCTGATGGAGGCGTTTTGGCCTGGACCGTTGACGGTGATTTTGCCAAAAACGGATCAAGTAGCTTCGCTGGTAACGGCAGGTCTGGATTCAGTCGGGGTTCGCATGCCTGATCATCCGATTGCCTTGGCTTTGATCAAGGAAGCGGGGGTACCGATTGCAGCTCCGAGCGCCAATCGCTCTGGACGTCCGAGTCCAACGACAGCGGCGCATGTATTGGCTGACTTGGATGGACGCGTAGCAGGTGTGGTCGATGGTGGGGCAACAGGTGTTGGAGTAGAGTCTACGGTTATTGATGTTACGCAGGATCCGCCCATGATCCTGCGCCCGGGCGGCATCACACGGGAGCAAATGGAACCGGTGATTGGCTACGTGGAGCTGGACCCTTCTTTTCAAGTGGGAGCAGCCGAGGCACCGCGCTCTCCAGGGATGAAATATACGCATTACGCTCCTGAAGGGGAAATGTGGCTAGTTTCAGGAGAGCGTGAAAAAGTTCGGGCGAAAATGGAAGACTTGCTGCAACAGGCGAAGCAGCACGGTCAAAAAACGGGTGTGCTGGCAACGGAAGAAACAGCTCCCTTTTGGCAAAGTCACGCGGCGGCAGATGTCGTTCTTGTGGTCGGATCACAAGCGGATCTGGAAGTGGTTGCCCAACAGCTTTATGCTGTGCTGCGAGAATTCGACGATCAAGAAGTGCAGTATATTGTCGGTGAGACTTTCCCGCGAAACGGGTTGGGTATGGCCGTGATGAATCGCTTGGAAAAGGCTGCTGGAGGCCGAGTCTTAACCGTGTAAACCTGTCCTAAACTCCCCCTTGTCCGCATAAGGTGAAGAGACGGGAGGGGAGCTGCTTGGACCAGGTGTTATTCCAATGGGGGCAATTTTTGACGTTGCTCATTATTGCTTTCGCCTTAAGTATGGATGCCTTTTCGTTGGGAATTGGCGTAGGAATGGTCGGGATTCGGTTACGAGAGATTATCAAAGTAAGTATCACCATCGGACTATTTCATATTATGATGCCGATTATCGGGATTGTCGTTGGAGCGTACTTGTCCGATTTGGTTGGAGATATAGCCGTGTTTATTGGCGGCGGTGTCCTGATGATCATCGGCTTGCATATGCTATGGAATGGCTTCGTCCAAGGGGATCAAAAAAGTGTATTGAAGACAAAAGGGTTCGGACTTATGCTCTTCGCATTTAGTGTCAGCCTGGATGCTTTCACGGTCGGTTTCTCGTTTGGATTGATCGAGGTCAATAGAATTTTGGCCATCTCCCTTTTTGGAATAATGGGTGCCACCATGTCCTACTTCGGTTTATTGTTAGGCAGGAGTGTGGGAGGGTGGCTTGGGGATTATAGCGAATTAGTAGGTGGACTTATTTTGTTTGGTTTTGGGTTAAAATTTATGTTATAACCTGACTAATTAAGAGGAGAGGAGGAACGATACGTGAAACGGATACTTTTCGTCTGTACGGGAAATACGTGCCGCAGCCCAATGGCAGAAGCGATGTTCCGTGCGAAGACAGACGGGCAGGGGCTTGAGATACGTTCAGCTGGAGTGGCGGCATTTGCCGGCCAGGATGCCTCCTTGCACGCCAAACAAGTATTAGAAGAACGAGGAATTGCCCACGATCACAAGTCCAGCAAGGTAGACGAAGGGTTGATTGAATGGTCTGATGTCATTTTGACCATGACGCACGGTCACAAGCGCGCGGTCTTGACGTATTTCCCCTCAGCGACTGAAAAGGTGCATACCCTACAGGAGTTCGTTGGGATAGAAGGCTTTAGTGATATTGCTGATCCGTATGGGGGATCACTGATGGATTATCGCAGGTGTGCCGAAGAAATCGAAGAGTCACTGGAAAGGCTCTCCATGATGCTCAAGGACCCAGGTCTTCGTAAATCAGTGGATGAATAGGGTGCTGGTGAATAGCCAGGGCCTTGTTTTTTGTGAGAGTACGAACGATTTTTTAGTGATTTGATAAAAATGTTCACTTTTTACTTATTGTTTTTTGATGTATACTAGACGAAGATTATGAGACAAGCGAGGGATGACAGATGAAAGTAGCACTTGCTGCTGATCACGGTGGATACAAGCTAAAAGAGGAGATCAAGACTCTGCTGGCCTCCATGAACATCCAGACGGAAGACTTCGGCTGCACCTGCGAGGAATCGGTTGATTATCCCGATTATGCTTTGCCAGTAGCGGAAAAGGTGGCAGCGGGGGAGTTTGATCGAGGCATTCTCGTTTGCGGAACAGGTATCGGCATGTCGATCGCAGCCAACAAGGTTCCAGGCATCCGTTGTGCACTTGTGCATGATACGTTTTCTGCACGCGCTACCCGTGAGCATAACAACACCAATGTGTTGGCGATGGGTGAGCGAGTGATTGGGCCGGGTCTTGCGCTTGATATCGTGAAAATTTGGTTGGAAACAGAGTTTCAAGGTGGTCGCCACGAGCGCCGTGTGGAAAAGATTTCCCAAATTGAAGCGAAGCATGCGGGAGTGAAGTAAGTGGATTTATCCGCTATCGAAAAACAAATCAGTGACATTGTCGAAGAAGTAGCCGATATGGCAGAGCTGAAAGCTGGACATCTCATGGTGATTGGGTGCAGTACCAGCGAGGTGCTCGGGGAGCATATCGGTAAAGCTGGCAGCCAAGATGTAGCGAAAGCTCTGTATCGTGGGATTCAATCTGTTGTAGAGAAGCGCGGCATTGCTGTTGCCTTTCAATGTTGTGAACATTTGAACAGGGCTCTGGTCGTCGAGCGTGATGTTGCATTGCGATACGGACTGGAAGAGGTCTCGGTTGTTCCCGTTCCGACTGCTGGAGGCTCTATGGCTGCGCATGCATTTACACAGTTCGCAGATGCAGCCGTTGTGGAGCAAATTCACGCGCACGCAGGCATTGATATCGGCCATACGCTTATCGGCATGCATCTGAAGCATGTGGCAGTACCGGTGCGTCCGACACAGCGTCTCGTTGGACAAGCACATGTTACGGCAGCGCGTACGCGTCCCAAGCTGATTGGCGGACCGCGTGCCGTGTATGAGAAGACACCACCGAATGAAAGCTGCACGTAAAAGGTTAGTTCAAAAAAACGTCTTTTGATCACGAAGTAATCCAGAAAGCTAATTCGACATCGAATATGGCGCTCACCTCCGAAGTCCGGTGCTCATGTAAGTTGCCTACACTCTGCTCCTCCTTCGTTCGGTTCTCGCCATCTTCTCGGTGCTGAAAAGCCGTCTTTTTAAACAAGCATTAAAAAGAATGTGGGACAAGCCCACCTTTTGATCACGAACTTTCAAGGAGGAGAAACTATTATGCTAGATTTTTTGCGTAAACAAGACCCGCAAGTCATGGAAGCTGTTCAACTGGAGCTCGGAAGACAACGCGACAAGATTGAGCTGATTGCTTCTGAGAACTTCGTAAGCCGCGCAGTTATGGAAGCAATGGGAACTGTTTTGACGAACAAATACGCAGAAGGATATCCAGGACGCCGCTATTACGGTGGTTGCGAGTATGTGGATATCGTGGAAAACATCGCGCGCGACCGCGTAAAAGAAATTTTTGGCGCAGAGCATGCAAACGTACAACCACACTCCGGCGCTCAGGCGAACATGGCTGTATACTTCACGATTCTTCAGCCAGGCGACACTGTACTGGGAATGAACCTGTCCCACGGTGGTCACTTGACGCATGGTAGTGCAGTAAACTTCTCTGGTACGCTGTACAATTTCGTTGATTACGGTGTAGACGAAGATACTCACCTGATCAACTATGAAGTTGTTCGTGCAAAAGCGTTGGAGCACAAGCCAAAATTGATCGTTTGTGGTGCGAGTGCCTATCCGCGTACGATTGATTTTGCCAAGTTCCGTGAGATCGCGGATGAAGTGGGCGCGTACTTCATGGTAGACATGGCACACATCGCTGGTCTGGTTGCGGCAGGTCTGCATCCAAACCCAGTACCGCACGCGCATTTCGTTACTTCTACGACGCACAAGACTCTGCGTGGACCACGTGGCGGTTTGATTTTGTGCAAGGAAGAATTCGCGAAAGGCATCGACAAATCCGTGTTCCCAGGCGTTCAAGGTGGTCCGTTGATGCACGTCATCGCTGCAAAAGCGGTTGCCTTCGGCGAAAACCTGCAACCAGAGTTCAAGGATTACGCAGCTCGCATCATCAAAAATGCACGTGCTTTTGCGGAAAGCTTGACTGCTGAAGGTCTGACGCTCGTTTCTGGCGGAACGGATAACCACCTCGTATTGGTTGATGTAAGCAAAATCGGCCTGACAGGTAAAGTAGCTGAGCATCTGTTGGACGAAGTAAGCATTACTACGAACAAAAATACCATTCCTTACGATACACAAAGCCCGTTTGTTACAAGCGGTGTGCGCATGGGTACGCCAGCAGTAACAAGCCGCGGTTTTGATGAGGAAGCGATGAAAGAAGTAGCAGCGATTATCGCTCTGACATTGAAAAACCCAGAGGATGCTGCAAAGCACGAGGAAGCACGCCAACGTGTGGCAGCTTTGTGCCAACGTTTCCCGATGTATGAAGGCTTGAATATCTAAGCAAGGCAACGAGAAGCAGACCCAGTGGAAATTTTCCCATATGGGTCTGCTTTTTTTCCACTTCCCGGCTGTAGATAGGGATCGGGGATGCGAAAAAGTACGAAGATTAGGCAAATTGACGGCACCACTCTCACCAGCTATTATAGAAAGGATGTATTGATAGGGAAACGGAGGAAATGACATGAGCCGTGTATATGTGTTTGACCATCCGCTGATTCAGCATAAAGTTACGTATATTCGTGACAAGAATACAGGGACCAAGGAATTTCGCGAACTGGTAGATGAAGTGACTACTCTGATGGGCTATGAAATTACCCGTGATATGCCGTTGGAGCAAACCACCATCGAAACGCCAGTGGCTACCTGTCAGTCTAATGTAATTGCTGGTAAAAAAGTAGGGTTGGTACCGATTCTGCGTGCTGGTCTTGGTATGGTGGATGGCCTGATGAGGCTGATCCCTGCTGCCAAAGTAGGACACGTAGGTCTTTACCGTGATCCGGAAACCCTGCAGCCTGTTGAGTATTATGTGAAGCTGCCATCCGATGTTGCTGAGCGTGAGTTGATCGTAACTGACCCGATGCTGGCGACGGGTGGTTCTGCTGTTGCTGCTCTTACCGCTTTGAAAAAACGTGGAGCGAAAAACTTGAAACTGATGTGCCTCATCGCTGCTCCAGAAGGCATCAAACTGGTGCAGGACGAGCATCCTGATGTAGATATTTACGTAGCGGCTGTTGATGAATATTTAAACGACCATGGATACATCGTGCCAGGCTTGGGCGATGCGGGCGACCGCTTGTACGGCACGAAGTAGTCGGAGAGGGAAATACGGATGAAAACTGTAAAAGTAATGACGGTATTCGGCACACGTCCGGAAGCGATCAAAATGGCGCCGCTTGTCCATGAATTGAACAAGTACAGCGAACAGATCGAATCGGTCGTTTGCGTGACGGCCCAGCATCGTCAAATGCTCGATCAGGTTTTGGACATTTTTGATATTCAACCAGACATTGATTTGAACATCATGAAGGATCGCCAAACGCTGGTGGGTGTGACTACTCGCGCATTGGAGAGCCTGGATGAAACGATGAAGGAAGTAAAACCGGACATCGTCCTCGTACACGGGGATACGACAACCACTTTTGTTGCGAGTCTGGCTGCTTTTTATAATCAAGTCGCGATCGGACACGTGGAAGCGGGTCTACGCACATGGGACAAGTACTCGCCGTTCCCGGAAGAGATGAACCGTCAGTTGACAGGTGTAATGGCTGATCTGCATTTCTCTCCGACCAATGGATCGGCTGACAATCTTCGTCGCGAAGCAAAGCCGGAAGAAAGCATCTACGTGACAGGAAACACAGCGATTGACGCGCTGAAAACAACGGTTCGCGAGGATTACACGCATCCGGTGCTTGATCGCGTAGCTGGTCAGAAGCTGGTGCTGATGACGGCACACCGCCGCGAAAATTTGGGCGAGCCGATGCGCCGTATTTTCCGTGCAGTTCGAAGACTGGTGGACGAGCATCCTGAGATTGCTGTTGTGTATCCGGTTCACTTGAATCCGGCTGTACAAGAAGTAGCGCAGGAGATTCTCGGAAACCACGATCGCATTTCGTTGATCGAACCATTGGATGCCCTTGATTTCCACAACTTCGCTCGTCGTGCCCATCTCATCCTGACCGATTCTGGCGGGGTGCAGGAGGAAGCGCCGTCTCTTGGCGTACCAGTCCTGGTTCTGCGCGATACGACAGAACGTCCTGAGGGTATTGAAGCAGGCACGTTGAAGCTCGTGGGAACCGACAAAGAGCAAGTTTATGCAATGGCAAAAGAATTGCTGACCAACCAAGCGGCTTACGATGCCATGGCGCATGCTGTCAACCCTTACGGGGATGGCGAGGCTTCCCGCCGTATCGTAGAAGCAATCCTCTATCATTTTGGTTTGCGAGCTGAAAAACCAGAGCCTTTCCAACCAGGTCAGTAACATACAGCTAGGAAAACCCGCCAGGTACCGTTCGTCAAAACCGGGCGGGTTTCTTGTTGTAGAGCGATTATTTTGATTTCGATGACTGACGATTTGGTATGTTTTTCTAATAGAGAATCGAGAGAATTGGCGAAACTATCCATGACCTTTTGCGTCTAATATTTAGTTGCTTGGCTTAGATGGTAGAAAGACAGAGTTTGGAATACGGAGAGGAGTTACCAACATGAGAGCGCAAAGGATAGTGACGCTGCTCACGGCCACGACCATGGCCTGGGGAGCTTTTGTTCCGTTTGTGCCGTTTGCGACCAATGTCGCACACGCCAGAGCGGAGACCAGTGCATTGAATATGATGTGGCAAACCCCAATTGGTGAGGGGACCACTTTGCAGAAATATACGAAATCATTTGCCAATCAAGTCGTCACGATCATGGTGACCAAGGTTGATCTGAATAATCCTTACGTTGAGGTCAAACCGGTATACGGAACGAAAGGAAAGCTGACAGACAGGCAGACGGTTACACAAATGGCGCGTGAAACCGGAGCTGTAGCAGCGATCAATGCCGACTTTTTTAACATGTCGAAGCGGGGAGCGCCGTTTGGCATTGTCATGAAAGACGATGAACTCGTTTCTTCCATGGGCTTGGTCTCCTACTGGTACGCTCTAGGCTTGACTGGAGACAAGATGGCCATCGTCGATAAGTTTGGTTTTGGCGGCAAGGTTACTGCTCCTAATGGCGCTACCTATTCGATTCAGGGTGTCAACAAGGAAGAGTACAACCCGAGTGACGGACGAAAAAGTCACCAGAACCAACTGAACGTCTATACCCCTTCCTTTGGCAGAACCAGCTTGGGGACGATATCGGGCTATAAAGATGTCGTCGAGATTCTGTTTGTAGACAACGTAGCCAAAGAAGTTCGTGTGAATCAACCTGGCGTATACATACCTTACAACGGCTATGTCCTTTGGGGACATGGAGCAGCAGGAGCATTTCTCAAACAAAACTTTCCAGTAGGCGCTACTGCGACAGTTGAGTACCAAACGACACCGCAGACACTCGACTTGAACCATGCGGTGGGTGGCAATGTTCTTTTGGTTGATCATGGGAAAGCACTGTCGTCCTTTCCAGCGGACAAGTCCATCACGAACAAAACGGCGCGCACAGCGGTCGGTGTTTCCCAGGACGGGAAGACCTTGTACATGGTCACGATCGATGCGAGCCAAGGCGTTTATTTGGATGAACTGGCAAAAATCATGGCGGAGCTCGGCTCTTATCGGGCTGTAAACTTTGACGGTGGTGGTTCTACGACCATGGCAGCTCGCATGCTGGGTGAGACACACGCGAATCTGTCGAATAAGCCGAGCGGCGGTGCTGAGCGTCGTGTGCCTACTGGACTAGCTGTATACAACACGGCACCTGCTGGAGAATTAAGAGGCTTCCAAATCGATGTACCAGCAGATGTACTTATCGGACAAACTATCCCACTCAGCGCTTCCAAAGGATATGACGTTCATTACCAGCCGTATGCGATCAATTCAGGCGACGTGAGTTGGGAGGCTAGTCAGTCCGAAGCGGGAACCGTTAATGGCAAGCAATTCACACCAGCTCGCTCCGGCAAGATCACATTGACTGCGCGATTGGGCAATGTGACGCAAAATAAAGACATTCAAGTCATTTCCGGCAACGATGTGCAGCAAATCATCGTTTCCCCGAATCCGATCACGATTGCACCGGGACAATCTCTTAATCTCGATGTCAAAATCAAAACGAAGAAGGGCTCTACCGTACAAGCAACGCCACTTAGCGTAAAAGCGAGTGTCGATTCTTCTGTAGCGACGATTAACGACAATCTGCAACTGGTAGCAGGCAATGAGCCGGGCAACGGAAACCTGACGATTACGTATGATGGCGTGTCGACAACCGTACCATTTGCTGTCGGACAATTTGAGCAGCCATGGCTCACCTTCGATAATCAGGCTGGCATATACCATGCGGCAAATCCATCCAGCATCAGTTCCGCTGGTTCGTTCGCGCTCGTTTCTGATCAGACATTCCGCACGAAAAAGGCAGCGAAGCTGGTGTACAACTTCTCTGGAGCACCAGCGAACAACATGCGGATTTCGTACGGCGTTCTGGGGGCAAAACCTGTGACCATCCCTGGCAAACCGCTCGGATTGGGGTTGTGGGTCAATGGTGACAACAGCGGACATTGGCTCCGTGCAGAAGCAGTCGATGCAAACGGCAAGCCAGTCTACGTCGATCTGGCAAAAGAGATCAATTGGACAGGCTGGAAGCAGGTTAAAGGCTACTTCCCGAGCAATGTTGCGTATCCATTGCAACTCAAGAGTGTGTATGTCGTTGACCAAGCCAATGATGGCATTACACACGACAAAGGAACACTGTACTTCGACGAATTCTCGCTGCTCTTGGGCAACCAGACAGGTCAACCAAGCGATGTAGCCGTTGTTCCTGAACTGCCAGGCAGCATGTCCCTCGGGGCGGAGCTCGATCTCCATTATTCCCTTGCAAATACTGCACCTTACCTGGATAGTGCCCTGATTGATGTGGAGTCGATCGTGACCCAGCCGATGCCAGGATATGTGCCTGCTGATTATTCGTTCACGATTAAGCCGGGCGAACTAAAAGCAGGACAAGAGGACGCAATTTCAACTTCGTCGATTCAGCTGACCTTGGCACCGAAGCAATGGCTCGCTGGAAAAGGTGTTGGACTCTTGTACGTAAACGAAGTAAACAATACTTTGGATCCGCTTCTGGGAACCATGAATGCTCAAGGTCAGTGGGTATATGAAGTCAATAGCTACGGCAAGTACATTCCATACTACCTGGACAATGCGGGTACGGGCAGCGCTGGATTTACAGATATCACGAAGCATCCAGCCAAGGCAGAAATCACCTACATGGCGGAAAAGGGCTACGTGAAGGGTTTGACGGAGACGACGTTCGGCCCAGAGGTTTCGTTGACTAGAGCACAGTTCGTCACCTTGCTCGCGCGCACTTTTGAATGGGAGCTTCCATCCTCACCAAAGCTGAAATTCAAGGATAAGGTGCCTTCCTATGCGCAAGGTGCCGTACAGGTTGCCGTTTCCAAAGGCCTGGTGAAGGGGTATAACGATAATACCTTCCGTCCGGATCAGCCGGTGACTCGCGCAGAGGCCGCAGTCATTCTCGATCGTCTCGTGAATAAAAAGGGAGCGACGAAAAAGGTCTCCGATAAAGGGACATGGCCATCCTGGGCATCTACATCCATCAACAACATGGTCGGACTCGGTCTGATTGATCCAGTTGGAGGAAATTATCAGCCGAATAAACCGACGACGAGAGCAGTGTGTGTCGTTGCACTGTATCGCATCCTGCATCAAGACAAATAAGAATGACAATAGAAAAGGTCAAGCTTCTCGAAAAAAGAGGAGCTTGGCCTTTTTTCTTTTTCCATGTCGAAGAAAAAAGCTTTGCAAAATAGGTTAACCATTTTAAAATAACGGTTAACAAATATATGTTAACCAAGGTTGTGATTTGGTTGTTAAATAATTACGCAGAGCTCTCTGCCAAAAACAAGCAATACGTTTGGCATCCCTTCACCCAAATGAAAGACTACGTCGCACAGGAGCCACTCATTATTGCGAGAGGAGAAGGGATCAAGCTGTTCGATATGAACGGCAAGGCTTACTACGACGGTTTTTCCTCTGTGTGGTTGAATGTCCATGGCCACAACGTTCCCGAGCTGAATCAGGCGATCACGGAGCAGCTCGAGCAGATTGCCCACTCTACCTTGCTCGGCATGGCAAATGTCCCATCCATTCTATTAGCGGAAAAGCTGATCAACCTCGCACCAAAAGGATTGAGCAAAGTCTTTTACTCTGACAGCGGGGCAACGGCAGTCGAAATCTCATTGAAAATGGCGTTCCAATACTGGCAAAATCGCGGGCAGACTGGAAAGCATTCGTTTATCACGATGAACAATGCCTATCACGGGGATACGATTGGAGCTACCAGTGTGGGAGCCATTCCTCTCTACCATCAGGTTTACAAACCGCTGCTCTTTTCTCCACATGTCATTCCATACCCTTATCCATACCGGCAGGGTGGTGAAGAAGCGGCCGTTCAGGCCACATTGAGCAGTCTGGAAAGTTTGCTCAAGGAAAGAGCTCATGAGATTGCGGCGATGATTGTAGAGCCGGTCGTGCAGGGAGCAAGCGGCATGATTATCATGCCGGACGGTTGCTTGAAAAAAATCGCGGAGCTGTTGCGCGCCTATGATGTATTGCTGATCGCAGACGAAGTAGCGACAGGATTTGGACGCACGGGCAAAATGTTCGCTTGTGAGCATGATGGGGTCGTGCCAGACATCATGGCGGTCGCAAAAGGACTTACGGGAGGGTATTTGCCAGTAGCGGCTACCTTAGTAACCGAGCAGATTTATGATGCCTTTTTCGCCGACTACGAGGAACAGAAAACCTTTTTTCACGGACATTCGTTCACGGGAAATCCACTTGGCTGTGCAGTTGCTCTCGCCAACCTGCGGCTGATGGAGGAGCGCGGAGTCGTTCAACAAGTCGCACAAAAAGCAACCGATCTGGATCAATTGCTAAAGCCACTTCGCGATCTGCCTCATGTAGGGGAAATCCGGCAAAAAGGCTTGATGGCGGGAATCGAGCTGGTTCGGGATAAAGAGAACAAGGAGCCCTATCACTGGAATGAGCGGATCGGTGTGCGTGTCTGTCAGGTAGCGAGAGAAAAAGGGCTTCTGACACGACCGTTGGGCAATGTCATCGTTTTTATCCCACCGCTTGTATCTACAACCGAAGAATTGGCTGACATGGTTCGGATTTTGATGGAATCGATTCAGGATGTAACGACAGGTGATAAGGAGTGATTGATGTGGCTGATCGACCCTTTTCCGGATTGTTCGTCACAGGAACAGATACAGGGGTAGGCAAAACGGTTGTGACTGCTGGAATCGCATCCGTGTTGCGTGAGACAGGAGTGGACATAGGGGTTTGGAAGCCAGTCCAGTCAGGAGCACGAGCACATGATGAGGGCAGTGACGCTATGCACTTGAGAACGTGGAGCGGAGTGCCTGACGCGTGTGAGGAGATAGCCCCGCTCTGTTTTGAGGCACCGCTCACCCCTTTTCTGGCTGCGGAAGCAGAGGGGAAGAGCTTGACTATGGAGGAAGTAATCGCTGGAGGTCGACCTCTGATGGAACGTTATCCGGCACTCCTCGTCGAAGGAGCCGGTGGTCTGATTGTGCCATTGACTCCAACCGAAACGATGGCAGATCTCGCTGTTCGACTGAACCTGCCTATGCTCATCGTGGCGCGGGCTGGGCTCGGCACGATTAACCATACGCTTTTGTCCGTTTGGTATGCACGGGAACTCGGGATCGAGGTTGTAGGTGTCATCCTGAATCAAAACAACTCAGCTGGTGTTATCGATGAGAGTGTCAAAACAAACGCGAGCATGATTGAGAGCTACGGGGGAGTTCCCGTATGGGGCGTACTTCCATGGATAGACAAACCGTTAGAGCGCCAGCAGTTGACACAGCTGATCCGAGAATGTGTAGATATCGGCCAGTTGTGTCAGTGGAGCGAGAAATAATAGAAAGAGGAGACGAGAAAATGAAGCAAAGCACCTGTCTGGATTGGAAGGATTACGCAAGCAAAGCCATCAGGAAAGAAGAGTTTACACAGGAAGAGGCAATGAGGGTATTGCAAGCGCCAGATGATGAGCTGCTGCTGGTCATGAACGAAGCTTTTCGCGTCAGAAAACACTTTTTCGGAAAAAAGGTCAAACTGAACATGATCATCAATGCCAAGAGCGGCCTATGCCCAGAGGATTGCGGTTACTGCTCGCAGTCGATTGTTTCGAATGCTCCTGTATCCAAGTACACGATGCTGGACAAGGAGACATTGCTCTCAGGTGCGCGAGAAGCCATGAATCGAAAAGCAGGTACATACTGTATTGTCGCCTCAGGACGTGGTCCAACAGAAAGAGAGCTGGGTCAGGTCATCGAGGCAGTCAAAGAAATCCGCGAGACGATGCCGCTGAAAATTTGCGCGTGCTTAGGGATATTAAGCGACGAACAAGCAACGCGCCTAAAAGATTCAGGTGTTCACCGCTACAACCATAATCTCAACACGAGTCGCAACCATTACGAAGCGATTACGACAACGCACACGTACGATCAGCGTATACAGACAGTCGATACCGTGAAAAGAGCAGGGATGTCGCCCTGCGCTGGCGTGATCATCGGCATGGGGGAGAGCGATGAGGAGATCGTCCAGATGGCATTTGCCCTGCGCAATCTCGACGCAGATTCTATCCCGATCAATTTTTTAAATGCGATTCCCGGAACCCCGTTGGAGGATAAAGGACGCACTCCGGCAATGAAGGCTCTTCGTGTTCTCGCCTTGTTCCGATTTATTTGCCCGGATAAAGAAATTCGTGTTGCGGGCGGTCGCGAAGTGAATTTGCGCACCTTGCAGCCGCTATCCTTGTATGCGGCGAACTCGTTGTTCGTGGGCGACTATTTGACAACGCCCGGGCAAGAAATCACGACAGACCATCAGATGATTGAAGACCTCGGGTTTGAAATCGAGCTGTGTGCGCTGTAGGACAGTAGGTCTACCATGAACAAACGATATGCATGGTTGGAGGAAGAATACGATTCATTGCGTAAACAATCGCTGGCAAGAGAATGGAACACCGTAGAGTCAGCCAGTGATCACGCAGGCACGTGGATTCAAGTCGAAGGGAAACCATTATTAAACCTGTCATCGAACAACTATTTGGGCTTGGCCCACGATCAACGAATCGTGGAAGCTGGCAAGATGGCAGCAGACGAGTGGGGGGCAGGAGGAACTGCCTCTCGTCTCGTCCATGGCAACTACGCATTATATAACGAGCTGGAACAACAATTGGCGGCGTGGAAGGAGAGAGAAGGGGCGCTTGTCTTTGCAAACGGATATCAGGCAAATACGGGGGTAATTGCAGCACTTGCCGGAAGAGGCGATGCTGTTTTTAGTGATCGGTTGAATCACGCCAGTATCGTCGATGGGATCGTGCTCAGTCGGTCGGAGCATTTTCGGTACAGACATAACGATATGGAGCATCTGGCATTTTTGCTGAAAAGGCACCAGGATGCAAGACGGAAGTGGATCGTCACGGACAGCATATTCTCCATGGACGGTGATAAAGCTCCCCTTCTTGAGTTAGTACAACTGCGAGATCGTTACGATGCCATGCTGATGGTTGACGAAGCCCATGCGGGAGGAGTGCGTGGTGAAGAAGGGCAGGGCTTGTGCCACGAGCTGGGCATTACCGGACAAGTCGATGTTTTGATGGGAACCTTCAGCAAGGCATTTGGTGTTTATGGGGCATACGTATGTGCAGATGAGATCATCATTCGTTACTTGATGACAAAAGCGCGCTCGCTGGTGTATTCGACAGCCCTGCCCCCTGCTGTGATCGGCTCGAATCTGGCGGCGTTGTCTTTGGTACAAACAGAGTCTTGGCGAAGAAAAGCAGTGAGGCAGAATGCGCTCGTGTTTCGCCAGTTGCTTCGCTCACGCGGGTTTACCGTAGACGAAGAAGATACGCCAATCATCCCGCTCACGTTAGGAGAGAATGAGTGGACTTTGCAATTTAGCAAAAGACTTCGGCAACGAGGGATTGCAGCAGTGGCGATTCGACCGCCTACCGTGCCAGAAGGAACCGCACGTATCCGCTTTACCGTGATGGCTGTTCATACGCGCGAAGAACTGGAATGGGCCTGCGAGCAAGTGAGCGAAATCAGAGACGAGCTTCAAAGGGAGGGACGATAACGTGAGAAAAGTGATGCTGTGGCTAACAGGCTGGGGGATGGCGGATAGCAGTTGGGATGCTGTTCGCTCACAATTTCCTTCCTATCAGCACATCGCTCCCGATTATTCGGACGTTACAGACTCCGTGCAATTTTTCGAGAAGATAGAGGGGGAAATCCGCTCTCTTTCGGCGGAGGAGCTGATTGTAGTGGGGTGGTCCATGGGAGGGATGCTCGGAATACGCCTCGCTGCCCAGTACCCGGTCTCAGCACTTGTTTTGATCGGTACGACAGCGCGTTTTACCTGCGAACAGCATGACCTTCGCAAAGGGTGGCATCCTGCCATTTTGCAAAGGATGAAAAGGCAGCTTTCCGTAGCACGCGAGCGGGTGATGGACGCATTTGTCGAACAGATGCTAACACCAGGAGAGCGTAAGCAAATAGGCTTGCATGTGGAGTTGGATAGCCAGAAGTGGAGTACGGCAGCGTTGATTGCGGGCTTGACCTATTTAGAAGAAGAGGATTGCCGCCCGTTCCTGTCTTCGCTGACTACTCCCACTATCGTTATTCATGGAATGGAAGACGCTATCTGTTCGCTCGCAGCCGGAGAAGAACTGGCGAGTAGCCTTGAAGGTGCCCATTTCGTGCAAATTCCTGACTGTGGTCATGCCCCGCATGTTTTTGTTCCAGAGGTTGTAGCAGATTCGCTAAAGAGGATGGTGGAGCAGCTTGCAGAAGAGAGCAATCAGCAGCCGATTTAGTGAGAAGGCTGTCTCATACGAAAAATACGCACTCGTGCAAAAGAAGATGGCCGATCATTTGAGTCAATTGGTTACAGAAATAAGGAACGAGAACGAGGTGCAAAACATCCTGGAGATTGGCTGTGGGACAGGGGGATTAACCCGCGTCATTCGCAGCCATTTTTCTGCTGCCCATTACGAAGCGGTAGAGATTGCATCGGGCATGTTGGAGCAGGCAAAGAACAATCTGGAGCAGCATGGCCTGATTTGTTCATTTTCTCAAGCCGATGCCGAAGAATGGGTATGGGAACAGCAGGCGAAGTCAAAGGATTTGGTCGTTTCAGGAGCGTGTTTTCAGTGGTTTGCCAAGCCAGCGCATACGCTAAAAGGATTGAGAAGAATCCTGAAGCCCGGAGCGCCTTTGATTTTTTCGACATTTGGACCCGATACTTTTTGGGAGCTGCATGATTCGTTTGCGAATGCTCATGCGATTTTGGGGGAAAAGGGAGTGCGCCATGGCTTGGAGTTTCTCTCTGCACGTGATTGGCACGAGCTATTGGAGCAAGCAGGGTTTACGGATATAGAGGTGATAAGGAAATATGAGCGGCTCACTTACCCGGGTGTACGGGATTTCTTGCATGCCGTGAAAGCTGTGGGCGCCAGTGCAAGTATGGAGCAAGGGAGTGGTATGGGACGCAGAAAACTCCTTGCAGAAATGATTCGTTACTATGAGCAGACGTATAAAAGAGAAGTGGGCATCCCTGTCACCTACGAAGCTATTTACGTTCGCGCGGTTTGTTCTTTCGATGATTTTTGCTATAGATATGAGAATGGTTATCAAATAAAATAAAAAGAAGAACGATGGGAGGGCTAACAAGGAGTTGAGCGCCACACAATGAACGTGGATGATCATATTTTTCTATGGAATCAGGCAAGTGTACGATTACATGATGTACGGCATATCGTCATGCGCGCCGGAGAGCAGCTGCGATCCTATCAATTGCCGGCTAGTGCCTTTCTATTTTCGGTGAGAGGCAGTGGTCTGATTCGTCTTGACGGGAATGTGCATGCTATCAAGAATTGCTATATGGCTCATGCTGGCAAAGGTACTTACGTGGATATCGAGGAAATAAAGGATGAGCTGGAATACTATCTGATTTTGTATAAAGCTCATGTACCGTTGCCTTGTCGGCAGGAACTGTTACGTTTACTGGAGAAAACACAACCTTTTCACATCCAATACGGCTTTACCCCCATGCATCAGGCAAGTGTATTTGTTGCAATCTCACGTATGCAGCAAGCATGGAATCAGAACGGCAACCTGAACAAGCTGCGAGCCAAGGCCCTACTTTATCAACTGGTATGTGAGCTAATGGCACAGATGCAGTCACAAGGAATCGGGGTAACGGTACCGAATTTGGTCGTTCAGGCCGTCAGGTATATTGAGGAGCATTACGCAGAGACGTTCACACTCGATGATCTTTCCACGCTTTTAAACTGCAGCTCCCGATCTTTGCAACGCACCTTTAAAGCCCAGCTAGCAGTCGGCCCTATTGACTATCTGATCCAGGTGCGCATTCAAAAAGCGCAGGAGCTGCTGCGCCAAACGAATGTGGGGCTAAAAGAGGTAGCGGAATCAGTAGGTTATACAGACAGCTATTATTTCAGTCGTATTTTTAAAAAATATACAGGTATATCTCCGTCTGCTTATAAGGAAAATCCTCTGACATCGGAACAGCGTCGCCAAAGTCCATTACTCTTGTCGCGATATTCCATTGCTGGTCAAAAGCTGTGGAAATATAATGATCACATTGAAAATGAAAATCAAAATCACCTACGATCAAGAGATGGGGGAGCCGTACCGATGTATAAGAGTACAAAAGCGATGCTGGCGCTGAATCTGATGCTTAGCCTTACCTTGCTGCTCGGAGCCTGCTCAGCTGGCGGAACGAATTCCAGTAATTCGGGGAGTACAACCACTGGCGCTACGAATCAGGTAGCGACGCAGTCCAATACAACGCAATCTAGTGCGACTCAAGAAGGGAAGAAAAGCGAGACGCGTACAATCAAGCACATGAAAGGCGAGCTGACGCTTGATTTTAAACCAGTCAGAATCGCTGTGCTGGACACACAATATGCAGATCAAATGATTGCCTTGGGCGAACTGCCAGTAGGTAGTGTTATCACAACGGGGGACGGTACGAAGTTTCCAGAGTATCTCATGGACAAGCTAAAAGATGTTCACGTACTTGGAACAAAGGACGAGCCCAATTCAGAAGCGGTCGTGGCTATGGAGCCTGACTTGATCATTTGCACGGAGTTCCAAGATAAAATCTATGATAATCTAACCAAAATCGCCCCAACCATCATGTTTAATCGAAACGAAGACTGGCGTGAAACACTGATTACCTTCGGAAAAATTCTCGAAAAAGAACAAGAAGCTGAGCAAATCGTAAAAGACTACCAAGAGAAAACGAACAAATTGAAAGCAGAATTCGCAACCAAGCTCAAGGGTGAGTCCGTCGCACTTATTCGTCCGCGTGACAATGCTATTCGACTGCACACAGTTGAACACCGTACGGCTGCTATCTTGTATTCCGATTTAGGACTGACTCCTCCCAAGCCAGCGATGGATAAATCAGATACAGCTACGATGATTTCTCTGGAGGTGTTGCCAGAGGTAAATGCCAATCACTTATTTGTCGTAACGGACAAAGCGAATCAAGCATTGACGGACGAGTACAAAAACAGCTCCATTTGGAAAGGGCTAAAAGCAGTCAAGGAAAATAAGGTGTACGAGGTAAACACAACCGTGTGGATCGCCTATTACGGCCCGATTGCCATCAACAATATCGTCGATGAAATTGCAGAAGCACTTCTATAAATTATTCAGACCGTCACTCTCTTCTCTAAGAGCAGTGATGGTTTTTTCATGAACAGGAAAAGAAAGCGATTTCTTGGCAGGAATTATCATGAAAAGATGGAATCTTAAGAAGGTTGCCTATCCTGTGTATTCGAGGGGTGTGTGGAAGATGAGTCAAAGAGAAATCGTCATTGCGAGTGCTGTGCGCACTGCTATAGGTAGCTTTCAAGGAACGCTTGCAGGTGTCAGCGCGACAAAGCTGGGCGGGATTGTACTGGAAGCAGCGCTAGAGCGTGCAGGTGTTTCCAAGGATGCGGTCGATGAAGTGATTATGGGGAATGTACTGTCAGCAGGCTTGGGTCAAAACCCGGCGCGCCAGGCTTCTATTCACGCGGGCCTTGCTCATGAAGTTCCCTCCCTGACAATCAACAAGGTTTGTGGTTCAGGTCTAAAAGCCGTTCATTTGGCCGTTCAGTCAATCCTTGCTGGTGAGGCAGAAGTTGTCTTGGCTGGTGGGATGGAAAATATGAGCCAGGCACCATACTTAATGGAAGGAGCGCGCTCAGGCTACCGCATGGGAGATCAGAAAGTAGTAGACTCCATGATTCGCGACGGGCTTTGGTGTGCTTTCAACGACTATCACATGGGCATTACAGCGGAGAATCTTTGCACCAAATACGAAATTGGACGCGAAGAGCAGGATGAATTTTCAGCGTGGAGCCAGGAAAAAGCTCAGCAAGCGCTCGCTAGTGGTCGTTTTCAGGAAGAGATCGTGCCAGTTCCGATCCCGCAGCGAAAGGGTGACCCGGTGTTGTTTGCCGTGGACGAATTCCCGCGTGCTGGCGTGACAGCCGAAGCGCTAGGCAATCTGAAGCCTGCATTTAAAAAGGATGGAACCGTAACAGCAGGGAATGCATCCGGCATCAACGATGGAGCAGCAGCTCTCTTGATTATGACACGCGAGAAGGCAGAAGAGCTAGGAGTGAAGCCTCTCGCCCGTATCGTAGCCAATGCGAGTGCGGGTGTTGATCCGAGCATCATGGGGTACGGTCCTGTTCCAGCTACCAAACGCGTACTGGAAAAAGCGGGACTGTCGATTGCTGACATCGATTTGATCGAAGCAAACGAAGCTTTTGCCGTCCAATCATTGTCTGTTGGCAAAGCACTGGGCTTTGATCGCGAGAAGCTGAATGTCAACGGCGGAGCCATCGCTTTGGGACATCCAATCGGTGCGAGTGGCGCGAGAATCTTGGTCACGCTCGTGCATGAATTGCAAAAGCGAGAAGGGGCAAAATATGGGTTAGCGACTCTTTGCATTGGTGGGGGACAAGGGGTCTCCACAATTGTCGAGAAAATTTAAATTTTAAATTGTGAACGCTTTGTGTACACAGAAACGCTTGCGTTGACAAAGGGAATAAATCTTCGTTAATATGGATGAGGGCATTTGGAAATTGTGTGCCCTCTCCTTATGTGAAAGGAGAAGGATAAACTGGCGAAACTTGACAATCCATGGCGAGCACTTGGTTTGGTCAGCGTACTTGGTCTTGACTTTGCCATTTGTGTGGTTGCCGGTTTTATGATCGGCAGATACGCGGATCGCCTACTAGCGACTGATCCTTGGTTCTTGCTTATTGGCTTGATTACAGGGATTGCTGTTGGTGTATACACTGTCTATCGACTCATTCGCCCATATCTGTAGGGGGTGACGAACGATGGAAGCGTTTGCTTTAGCGATGCGAAAGACTTTTCGCTATTCTTTATGGTGTATGGCATTGTTTGTGATACTGATGGTTGTATTGCCTGAACACAAGATTTTTTTGCAGAGTTTGTTGCTTGGAACAGTGACAGGAATCATTAATACCAGCGTTCTCGCAAGCAAGGTCTGGGTTGTTGGGCAAATGGCAGATGACCCTAATGTCAGACCAAAAGGAACGGGCACGATGCTTCGGTTCATGATTGCCGGGCTAGCCGCCTATACTACCTTTCTTTTCCCTCATATCTTCACATTATCAGGGGTTCTACTTGGGTTGTTTTTGATCCAAGGAATCAGCTATCTACTCGTATTCCGCAATTCAAAATAGATTTGTTACCAGCATTTCCTTTTAATGAAGTGATTTTACCAGAGAGCGTTCGATAGCAATGTGTAGACAGAGTTTCGGACAACCTCTATCTATCGATGGAAAGGGGTGAAAAGATGGGTCATCATTATACCTTAAGGTTTGAGTTAGGCGGCATGGTATTTGACATCGCTACGATTCTCATGATGGTTCTTACCGCACTGCTTGTGTTTATCTTCCTGTTTGTAATGACACGAAAGCTGGAAACCGGAGTACCTGGTGCTAAGCAAAATGCAGTTGAGTGGATTTTTGACTTTGTCAAGAATGTTACTGCAGGATACATGGATCACAAGAAAGTCATGATGATGATGACGCTTGGTATTACGTTGTTTCTCTACATCTTCATTGGGAACCAGCTAGGTGTTATCGCCAACGTCACCACAGTGCACAAAGGTGAAATCAGCGAAAGTGTTATGAAGATGCTGACGATTGCTCCTACGCCAGAAGCCGAAGCGAAGAAGCGCGAAACCGTTGAGCACGAGCTAGCTGACAAAGGGGCTCATGTAATCTGGTGGAAGTCTCCAACTGCTACGCCAAGCGTAACATTTGGTTTGGCATTGGTGGTATTGCTTTACTCCCACTACCTCGGTATCAAGAAAAGTCCAGGTGGTTGGTTTAAGCACGTATTCCTCAACCCGATTCACATTCTTGAGGAGTTTATCATTAAACCGCTGACGCTTCCTTTGCGTTTGTTCGGTAACCTTTTTGCAAAAGAGATTATGATTGCCTTCCTGTTGAGTGGGGGTGTTTTGGCCGCAGCACCATTGTTTATATGGCTCGGCTACTCCGTCTTCGTAGGTGCAATTCAGGCGTTCATTTTCTTGACTCTTTCTATGGTTTACATTTCACAACTTGTGAATGATGAACACTAAAATCTAGTTTTGGTTAACAACAATTTAGGGAGGTATTTTTAACATGGAAGTTATGGGTGTAGCTATTGCTATGGGTCTTATTTTCGGTTTGGCAGCACTTGGTGGTGCTTTTGGTGCAAGTAACGTAATCTCTAAAACAATTGAAGGTGTTGCTCGTCAACCCGAAGCTCGTGGTAACCTGATGGGTATCATGTTCCTCGGTATGGGTCTCGTAGAGGCGATTCCAATTATCGCAGTAGCTGTAGGTTTCATCTTGATGGGACGTCTGGGCTAAGCGAACAGCTGAACAGTATTAAATAGGCGGAGGGTCACCTTCGCCTATCTTTTAGTAGGGAAAAATCAGGCTTCGGCCAAAGCTTGGCATGGAAGTCTTCAGTAATAATTCTGGTAAGTACGCAAAGAACTTATTGCAGAATCTTTCGTTTGTCAGGAAGGAGTGAACTAAAAATGGTTGAGTTTGGAGCCGTATCCCTGGAATGGGGCACATTACTACTCCAGGTGATTATTTTCGTTTTGCTGTTGATCGTTGTTTCCAAATATGCAACAGGACCGATTGCGGGCGTATTGGAAAAGCGCCGTGCTCATGTTGAGAACGAGCTCGCTACTGCGGAACGCAACCACAAGGAATCCGAAAAGCTTTTGGCTGAACAACGCCGTCTTTTGGATGAAGCTCGCGCTGAATCTAAAGCGATCATCGACCGTGCTGCAAAGCAAGCGTCTGATGAAGCAAGCAAAATCGTTGCTGAAGCACAAGCAGCTTCTGAGCGCATGAAAGCAGATGCAAGTGCTGAACTGGCTCGTGAAGTAGAAAAAGCAAAACTCGAACTGCGTGAGCAAATGACTGGTCTTTCCGTGCTCTTGGCTTCCAAGATCATTGAGAAAGAACTGGACGAAGCAGCTCAAAAGTCTACTGTTGACAAATTTCTCGCACAAGTGGGAGATCGCCTATGAGTAGCGCAGTAGGAAAACGTTATGCTCGCGCTCTCTTTGAAGTAGCGAGTGAGCGTAGCAAGATTGATCAGGTAGAGAGAGACCTGGGTGCAATCGTAGAAGCGGTTGAAGGCAATGAAGATCTGAAAAAGATCATGTTGCACCCGCACATCGCAGCAGATGCAAAAAGCCAGCTCGCTGACGAATTGTTCAAAAGCCATGTAGGGGAAGAAACCTTTAATTTTCTGAACGTCCTGATTGAGAACGGACGCGAAGTTGAACTGGTTGATATCTACCGTTCTTTTGTACAATTGGCGAACGAAGCTCGTGGATTCGCAGATGCGATTGTGACTAGTGCAAAGCCGCTTTCTACTGAAGAGCAAAATGAGCTGGCTGAGAAGTTCGGCCAAACGCTGAACAAAAAGCTGCGTATGACAGCAGTCGTAGATCCAGCGATTCTCGGCGGCATTATTATTAAAATTGGCGACCGTCTGTATGATGGCAGTCTGAAAACGAAGTTGGAAACCTTTGCGCAAAAGGCGTAAAGTTCGATGGCTTTTAAGAAGTTGGATGAATGGGGTGAATTAAGTGAGTGCAATCAGACCAGAAGAGATTAGCTCCCTCATTAAAGAGCGGATCGCTAACTTTAAATCTGAAATCGAAGTTGTGGATGTAGGCACAGTCATCCAAGTAGGTGACGGTATTGCTCGTGTTCACGGTTTGGAAAAAGCCATGCAAGGTGAGCTCCTCGAGTTCCAAAATGGCGTAATGGGTATGGTACTCAACTTGGAAGAAGACAACGTGGGTGTCGTTATTATGGGACCTTTCCGCGACATTAAGGAAGGCGATACTGTAAAACGTACCGGCCGCGTTATGGAAGTTCCAGTAGGGGAAGCGCTGCTCGGCCGCGTTGTAAACCCACTGGGTCAACCAATCGATGGTCAAGGCCCTATCGCAAATGACGGTTTCCGCCCAATCGAGAGCCCAGCTCCTGGTGTTATGGCGCGTAAATCCGTACATGAGCCACTCCAAACAGGTATCAAAGCGATCGACGCGATGATCCCGGTTGGTCGTGGACAGCGTGAGTTGATCATTGGTGACCGTCAAACTGGTAAAACAGCAGTGGCGCTCGACACGATCATCAACCAAAAAGGTAAAGACATGATTTGTATCTACGTTGCAATCGGTCAAAAGCAATCCACCGTTGCAAACATCGTAGAAACTCTGCGTAAAGCAGGGGCTCTGGATTACACGATCATCGTTTCTGCTACTGCGTCTGACCCAGCTCCAATGTTGTACCTGGCTCCTTATACTGGTGTAACAATGGCTGAGTACTTCATGTACAAAGGCGGACACGTTCTGTGCGTATACGATGACCTGTCCAAACAGGCTGCTGCATACCGCGAAATGTCCCTCTTGCTCCGTCGTCCTCCAGGCCGTGAAGCATATCCTGGTGACGTATTCTATCTGCACTCCCGCTTGCTAGAGCGTGCTGCGAAACTGTCTGATGATCTGGGCGCTGGTTCCATTACGGCTCTGCCATTCATCGAAACCCAAGCGGGTGACATTTCCGCATACATTCCAACCAACGTGATCTCCATCACGGACGGTCAGATCTTCCTGGAGACAGACTTGTTCAACGCAGGTCAACGTCCAGCGGTTAACACTGGTCTCTCTGTATCCCGTGTAGGTGGTTCCGCGCAAATCAAGGCGATGAAAAAGGTAGCAGGTCCACTCAAGCTCGAGTTGGCTCAATACCGTGAGTTGGCTGCGTTTGCTCAGTTCGGTTCCGATCTGGACAAAGCGACCCAAGCTCGTCTGACCCGTGGTGAGCGTTTGATGGAAATCATGAAACAAGGTCAGTTCGATCCAATGCCTGTTGAGAAGCAAGTTGCTTCTATCTATAGCGCTACAAGAGGTTTCCTGGATGACATTCCAGTAGCAGAAGTGCGTCGCTTTGAGAAAGAGATGTTGTCTTTCTTGGATTCCAACAAACCGCAACTGTTGGAGCACATCCGCACAACGAAAGACCTTCCAGATGAAAAAGAATTCAACGCAGCGATCGAAGAGTTCAAAAAAGGCTTTTCGGTAACTCGCTAATCGTTAACCTGATAGACATCAGATGCATGCCGGGCTGTTTGCCCGTGCATGCGTCCTCAAGGTGGTGAAAACGAGTGGCTAAAGGAATACGTGAGATTCGACGCAGTATCAAAAGTAAAAAGGATATGCGCCAAATCACGAAAGCGATGAAAATGGTGGCGGCTGCAAAGCTTCGCCGTAACCAGGATAAAGCTGAGGCGGCACGCCCGTATGCTGACAAGATCCAAGAAGTGATCGCAAGCATCGCGAGTGGGAACTCTGGTTCCAAACATCCAATGTTGCAAAATCGTCCGGTGAAAAAGACTGGTTATATTGTCATCACTTCCGACCGTGGACTTGCTGGGGGTTACAATGCCAACATTCTCCGTAAAGTGGTAAATACCATTAACGAGAAGCACAAGTCCAAGGATGAGTACGGTATTTTTGTGATTGGCCGCAAAGGTCGTGACTTCTTCAGCAAAAGGAACTACCCGCTTTTGGATGAGGTTACAGGTCTGCCAGCCAGCCCAGCCTTTGCTGATATCAAGAAAATTGCCGGTGCAGCAGTCCAAATGTTCGAGAATGAGCAGATTGACGAACTGTACCTGTGCTACAACAAGTTCCAAAGTGCAATTTCGCAAATACCTACCGTAAAACAATTGCTGCCATTAGAAGCTCCCGAGAGCAACAATGCGCGCGAATTGAATTACGAGTATGAGCCGTCCTCGGAAGAAGTATTGGCGGATCTGTTGCCGAAATATGCGGAAACACTGGTTTACAGTGCACTCCTCGAAGCAAAAGCTTCCGAAGAAGGTTCCCGTATGACTGCAATGGGCAACGCGACAGACAATGCTACGGATATGATCAACCGTTTAACGTTGAGCTACAACCGTGCTCGTCAGGCAGCCATTACACAAGAGATTTCCGAGATCGTTGCAGGTGCAAACGCACAGGCTTAGTGGCAGCGAATAGCTCCCAATTTAGCTTTACAGGAGGGAAGAAGTAAGATGGCGAATGGACGTGTGGTTCAGGTAATGGGTCCGGTTGTTGACGTCGAGTTCGACCGCGGACACCTGCCTGCCATTTACAATGCGATCAAGATTCAACATAAAGCACAAAGCGCTGGTGAGCGCGACATCAACTTGACTGTTGAGGTTGCTACTCATTTGGGCGATAACTTGGTTCGTACCGTTGCAATGTCTTCCACTGACGGTTTGGTTCGTGGTATGGAAGCAGTTGATACCGGTGCAGCTATCTCCGTTCCAGTGGGTGCAATTACCCTCGGACGCGTATTCAACGTATTGGGTGAGCCGATCGACCTGCAAGAACTCGGTCAAGTAGATCGTCGTGACCCAATTCACCGTAAAGCTCCTGAGTTCGTAGACCAAGCAACGACTGTTGAGATCCTGGAAACAGGTATCAAAGTTATTGACCTCTTGGCTCCGTACATCAAGGGTGGTAAGATCGGTCTGTTTGGTGGTGCGGGTGTAGGTAAAACCGTTACTATTCAAGAGCTGATCAACAACATCGCGCAAGAGCACGGTGGTATTTCCGTATTCGCTGGTGTAGGTGAGCGTACACGTGAAGGTAACGACCTGTACCACGAGATGAAAGACGCAGGCGTTCTGCCGAAAACCGCGATGGTATTCGGTCAGATGAACGAACCGCCTGGTGCACGTCTTCGTGTAGCGTTGACTGGTCTGACTATGGCGGAATACTTCCGTGATGAAGAAGGCCGCGACGTTCTTCTCTTTGTTGATAACATCTTCCGCTTTACTCAAGCGGGTTCCGAAGTTTCTGCTCTCTTGGGCCGTATGCCATCTGCGGTAGGTTACCAGCCAACACTGGCTACCGAAATGGGTCAGCTGCAAGAGCGTATTACCTCCACGAAAAAAGGTTCCGTAACGTCCATTCAAGCGATCTACGTACCAGCGGATGACTACACTGACCCGGCTCCTGCTACTACGTTTGCTCACTTGGACGCTACAACGAACTTGGAGCGTTCCATCGCTGAGTTGGGTATCTTCCCTGCGGTAGATCCACTCGCATCCACTTCCCGTGCTCTGGCTCCTGATGTAGTAGGACAAGAACACTATGATGTGGCTCGTAGCGTTCAAAAAATCCTGCAACGTTACAAAGAACTGCAAGATATCATCGCGATTCTCGGTATGGACGAGTTGAGCGACGACGACAAGCAAGTAGTTGGACGCGCACGCCGCATTCAACGTTTCTTGTCCCAGTCCTTCCACGTTGCCGAGCAGTTCACTGGTAACCCAGGCCAATACGTGCCATTGAAAGAAACTGTTCGCAGCTTCAAGGAAATCCTCGAAGGTAAGCATGACCACCTGCCAGAGGGCGCGTTCCTGTACGTAGGTACAATTGAAGAAGCGGTAGAAAAAGCGAAGAAAATGGCGTAAGACACCCTGGAAAGGGGAGACGAGTAAGTGAGTAAGATGACAGTTGAAGTCGTAACTCCTGAACGGGTTGTCTACAGCGGTCAGGCTGAAATGGTGATTGCTCGCGGCTTGCAAGGGGAAATCGGTATTATGCCGAACCACGTGCCGTTGGTAACCCCGCTGAAAACAGCGCCAGTTCGGATTAAGACAGAAGGCGATAAAGAAGTAAAGATGGCTGTAAGCGGCGGCTTCATGGAAGTTCGCGGCGATAAAGTGACCATCCTTGCTGAAACGGCTGAATTGCCGGGAGACATCGATGTTGAACGCGCGAAGGCAGCGAAAGAGCGTGCTGAAAAGCGTTTGGCTGAGAAATATGCCGAGCTCGACGTCAAGCGTGCAGAACGCGCGCTGCAACGTGCGATGGCACGTCTCGACGTAGCGAAGTAAAGCGTAAGCTTGATATCCCCGCGCCCATGTGGCTGCGGGGATTTTTCAGTTATCAGGCGATGAATGATGAGCCATAGAAATCGGGCATGATATTTCCAGTTGGTAATTGCCTAATGTTTCTGTGTATAATAGACCTAATGCCCTGCCGACGAGCTACGTTAGCATGAAAAACAGCGGGAAAAAGCGGCATTGGCTATTGGGATTAAAGGAGAGTGTAATTGATGCAAACCGTTCGCGATATCCGCCACAATCAAGATGGCGTAGTGATTCCTAGCAGCTTTGCGGCTAATGGCTGGACAAGCGTGCTATCTCATGAAATGAATGTTCTCTTCCAGGCAATGTGCTATGTGGTAACGAAGCATGAGTCAAAAGAAGAAATGAGAAAAGCTCTGGACGAGTTTGATGCATTAAAAGGCACATTCACCGAGCCTGTTCAAGAAGGCTTTAAGTCTGAAGAGGATTTTAAAGGCTATGTAAACCTCTTGAACAGATTCAAAGCGTTCATGAGCCGTTCCGATTATGCATATCCGACATCTCTTGACGAAGCGATTGAGCTTTTCGTGAAGTGGGGTCTGGTAATCGATAATGGAGATGCTTGGGATGTACCGGTTTATCCATTCCCAGATGCATCTGAGTTGTTTAAGCTGAGTGAAGCAGAATCTCTTGCATTGGCTCATATTAAACTGGAAGCATTGGTTCATCCGATGTTTAGTCGCCTCGTGATGAAGCTGCACGAGCAAGAAGAAAATGCGTTCAGCATGTCCAAAGCAGAAATGAAGCAATTGCTGAACACCAATGATCAGATGCTGGCAGAGGTTCTGATCAAGCTGACTCCATATATGGAAGAAGCGATTGAAAATATGCTGGAGATCCCAGAAGACGAGAAGATGAACTTCACGATTGTATGGGAGCGCATTTACGAGGATTTCCTCGGACAGCAATTTTCAAACAACGTTCAATAATTAAGAGAATAAGAGAGCCAGACGGGCATATTCGTTTGGTCATCATACTATGCTGGAAAAACTCAGGGAGAAATCCCTGAGTTTTTTCCCTTTATATGGCACAAAAGGAAGGCTTTCGTTAGACACCCTATTGGCAATTTGCTATAATGATAAAGGTATTTTTTTCTAGCAGTATCAATTAGCGACAGCGTTCATACCTACACCTTTGATGCTGCGAGCAGTACCCTTTTGAGGGAGTCTCGACTTCTTCTGGAGGACAGCGCAAGACGATTCATACCTTTCTCAAGAGCGGAGGGAACGTGGGTGAGTGACATCTATACCAACAATTATGTGATTGTCGCGATCTTTTTGATTCTTGGTGTGCTATTGCCCGTGGCTACAGTCAGTTTTGTTGGTCCATTACTTCGTCCAAAGAAACCAACACGGGAGAAGCAAACTACTTATGAAAGCGGTAACATTCCTGTTGGTGACAGTTGGGTGCGTTTCAACGTGAAGTATTACATCTTTGCCCTCATGTTTGTCATCTTTGATGTAGAAACACTCTTTCTGTATCCGTGGGCCGTCGCTTACAAAGAACTGGGGCTCTTTGCCTTAGTCGAGATGGTCATCTTTATATCCTTGCTCGTCGTAGGATTGATTTACGCGTGGAGAAAGAAGGTGCTGGAATGGAACTAGACCTGACAAGCATTGCGCCTGAATTGCAAGAGGAATTGAATCGCAACGTCATGTTCACGACATTGGAAACAGTAAAGGGATGGGTTCGTAGCAACTCGTTGTGGCCATTAACCTTTGGCTTGGCCTGTTGCGCAATCGAGATGATGGGAACGGGTGGGGCGCGTTATGACCTCGACCGGTTTGGCGTTATTTTTCGAGCATCCCCAAGACAGTCCGATGTCATGATCGTAGCCGGAACCGTTACGAAAAAGATGGCACCACTGCTGCGCAGGCTGTATGATCAAATGCCTGAACCAAAGTGGGTGATTGCCATGGGCTCCTGTGCGACAGCAGGAGGTCCGTACGTACGCTCGTACAGCGTGGTAAAAGGTGTAGACCAGATTGTGCCTGTCGACGTATATATTCCGGGTTGCCCGCCTAACCCTGCCGCTTTGATCTACGGAATCAATAAGCTCCAAGAAAAAATCCGTTACGAAGCGAAGACTGGGAAGCAGGTGACCAATCTATGAGCGACGAGAAGCGCAAGCCGACGCCGGAGGAAAAGGCAGCGGCAGCGGCTGAAGCCCGTGCCAAGGCCGAAGCTTTGCGAAAATTAAGAGAACAGGAAGCCCAGGCTTCCCAAGAGACGAACCAAGTGGAGCCATCTCAAGAGCCACAAGAGGAAGTCTCTGCTCCGGATGCAAAACCTGTGTCTGAAATGACACCTGAGGAAAAAGCCGCAGCCAAGAAAGCAGCAGCGGCCGAAGCGATTGCCAAGGCAAAAGCGGCGAAGGAAGCAAAAGAAGCTGCGGAAGCGGAAACCCCAGTTGCCGAGCAACAATCAGAAGCAGTTGCTACACCAGCAAAGACTGTGTCTGAAATGACACCGGAAGAAAAGGCCGCAGCCAAGAAAGCAGCAGCGGCTGAAGCGATTGCCAAGGCAAAAGCAGCGAAGGAACAGGCAGAAGCTGCTTCAACACCAGTAAAGCCCGTGTCTGAAATGACGCCAGAAGAAAAAGCCGCAGCCAAGAAAGCGGCTGCCGCAGAAGCACTAGCCAAGGCAAAAGAAGCGAAAGAAGCAAAAGAAGCTGCGGAAAATGGAGCCGATACAGCTCCAGATGCGGATGCCAAGGCGAAGGCCGCAGCTGCCGCAAAAGCCAAGGCTGCAGCAGCAGCCGCTGCTAAGGCAAAAGCCGCACGTGAAGCAGGCGGCGATGAATCCGGTGATGATGACGCCAAGGCAAAGGCCGCAGCTGCCGCAAAAGCCAAAGCAGCCGCAGCAGCAGCAGCGAAGGCAAAAGCAGCGCAAGCGACTGGGGATGAGGCCCCGGCAGAGGAAGCGCCGAAAGCCCCTTCCAAAAACCAGCCCTATCTTGATAAATATGTGTCACGAATTTCCGAAGCATTTGGACAGGAAGTCATTGAGGCTTCGTATATTAACGAGCTGGGAAAGGAAGTACCAACTCTCACCATTCAAAACGAACGTTGGCATCAAGTTGCCCAATTTTTAAGAGATGACGAGCAATTGAGCTTTGAGTACCTGTCCGATCTTCACGGTGTCGATTACGAGGATCGCCTGGAGGTATACTACCACTTTTATTCCTACAAAAATCGCCAAAGCTTGGCAGTAAAGGTCAAAACGAGCAGAGAAGAGTCAAAAGTTGCTTCTGTAATGGACCTCTGGCATGGCGCAAATTGGAATGAAAGAGAGACTTTTGACCTTTTGGGCATTCATTTCCCGGGACATAAGGATTTACGTCGAATCCTGTTGCCCGATGATTGGGTAGGGTATCCGCTGCGCAAAGATTATGTGCAATACGACGAGGAGGTTTAGCAGATGAACCATAACATCCTCACGACTCATGTTGATACCTCTTCTGAAACAGGACTTCGTACGGAAGAGATGTTATTAAACGTAGGTCCACAGCATCCGAGTACTCACGGGGTATTTCGCTTGGTAGTAAAAATCGATGGGGAAACCATTAAAGAAGCGATTCCAGTAATGGGCTACCTGCATCGAGGTACAGAGAAGCTGGCAGAAAACTTGACC
This sequence comes from Brevibacillus fortis, assembly GCF_046196545.1. GTDB lineage: Bacteria > Bacillota > Bacilli > Brevibacillales > Brevibacillaceae > Brevibacillus > Brevibacillus fortis_A. Next base: position 6,028,654 of record NZ_CP176370.1, on the reverse strand, counting down.
TATACGCAAATTATTCCCTATACAGACCGTATGGACTACGTTTCCGCCATGACCAACAACTACGTTCTCTGCCACGCAGTAGAAACGATGATGGGGTTGGAGATTCCAGAACGAGCTCAGTTTCTACGATTGATCGCGATGGAACTGAACCGGGTAGCGAGCCATTTGGTTTGGTGGGGAACGTTTCTTTTGGACATTGGTGCGATGGGGCCCTTCCTGTATGCATTCCGTGATCGGGAGACGATCCTAGATTTGTTTAATGAGCTGTGCGGGGCGCGGATGACCTTTAACTACATGCGCGTAGGTGGAGTGAAATGGGATGCACCTCCAGGCTGGATTGACAAAGCCAAAGAATTTGTCCAGTACATGAAGGAAGAATTGAATAACTACCACCAGCTGGTGACAGGGAATGAGATTTTTATCAACCGTCTCAGAGGGATTGGCAAGTTCGATACAAAAACGGCATTGGATTACTCGCTATCAGGTGTCATGCTCCGCTCGACAGGTGTCAAGTGGGATTTGCGCAAGGACGAACCGTATTGCATTTACGATCGTTTTGAATTTGATGTGCCGACAGCGACTGAGGGAGATTGCATGGCGCGCTATCATCTGCGCATGGCTGAAATTGAACAATCTCTGCGAATTCTTGAGCAGGCATTGGAGCAATTTCCGAGTGAAGGCGAAGTCATGGGCAAAGTACCACGTGTGATTCGCCCGCCTGCTGGGGAGACTTATGTGCGCATCGAGTCACCGCGGGGAGAAATTGGCTGCTACATTGCCAGTCAAGGTAAGGATAAACCGTGGAGATTGAAGTTCAGACGGCCTTCGTTTACCAATCTGCAAATTCTGCCTAAGCTGTTGCAGGGGGAAAACCTCTCAAACATGGTTGCCATCCTGGGCAGTATCGACATCGTGCTCGGGGAGGTTGACTGTTGATGAATACTCTCTTGCAGCAAGCCCCCTCATGGGGGACCACGCTTTGGTTTATCGTAGCGGCAGTTTTATTGCTTGCAGTCGTGTTGGGATTTGTTACGTACGCCATTTACTTCGAGCGTAAAGTGATTGGGTGGATGCAGCTGCGCATCGGGCCGAATCGAGTAGGACCATTGGGACTTCTCCAGACGGTTGCGGATGTTGCCAAGCTGCTATTAAAGGAAGATATTCGTCCGCAGCACGCTGACAAAGCGTTGTTCACTTTAGCACCAATATTGGCCTATGCCCCTGCTTTTGCCGTATTGGCGGTTATGCCTTTTACGGACAGCATTCGGTTCGCTGATCTGGGAATAGGGCTGCTGTACTATATCGCCTTGTCTGGGATCACCGTATTAGGCGTGATCACGGCTGGCTGGGCCTCGAATAACAAGTACTCGCTGATCGGGGGTCTCCGCTCCGCTGCGCAGATGATCAGCTATGAAGTACCGCTGGTCATGTCCGTGGTGGGGATCGTTCTATTGACGGGCAGTATGAATCTCAAGGATATTGTCGATGCACAGCAGGATGTCTGGAATATTGTTCCGCAGTTTATCGGATTTGTAGTATTTATCATTGCTGCCCAGGCTGAGCTGAATCGTACGCCGTTTGACTTGCCAGAAGCAGAGTCGGAGCTCGTTGGTGGTTACCACGTCGAGTATTCCGGTTTCCGTTTTGCGATGTTCATGCTGGCGGAGTATGTGTACATGTTCGGGATGGGTGCCTTGATCACGATTCTCTTTTTTGGTGGATGGTTGCCGATTCATCCATCGCTGGACTTCATTCCGGGAATCGTTTGGTTTATCCTTAAATTTTCAATTTACGTCTTCCTCCAGTTTTGGATTCGCGCCACGATGCCGCGCTTACGTGTCGATCAACTGATGTCGTTTGCCTGGAAAGTGCTGTTGCCCGTGGCATTATTCAACATCCTGCTCACAGCCGTAGTGGTTTCTTACCAAAATGGCATGTTCTAGTAGCGACTTGATCGAAAACGACTACGTCCCACTGTTTTCATAGCGCAGGCTTCGCCATAGGCTTGCTTCGCCAAAAGCTAGCTTTCGTCAAAAACGTGGTGCAGCCAAGTTCTCAAATCCTGAGGGGTGACACACATGCTAGGACTGGCCAAAGGCCTGGGGTATACATTTAAAAAGCTCACGGAGAAAAAAGTAACCCACTTCTATCCGGATGTGCCCTTTCCAATGCCGCCTCGCTTTCGCGGTATTCAGCACTTTTCTCCTGAAAAATGCATCGTCTGCAACCAATGCGCACGCATTTGTCCGACGGAGTGTATTCAACTGACAGGGAAGCCCCATCCTGATCCGGAGAAAAAGGGAAAGATTATCGATACGTACGATATCAATTTTGAGCTATGCATTTTATGCGATTTATGTACAGAGGTTTGTCCGACAGAAGCGATTGTAATGACAAACAACTTTGAACTGGCTGCCTATAGCCGGGACGAATTGTACAAGAACTTGAAATGGCTCGACGACAACAATACGAACGTCAGGGAGGAGAATTAGTATGACAGGCGAATTCGTTGCCTTTTTTATCCTGTCCCTTCTGACGATCGGTGGCGCGGTGTTTATGATCAGCTTTACGCGCGTTGTCCACATGGTCATCTCATTGGGCGTTACGTTTATCAGCATTGCAGGTCTGTTTATTTTGCTGGGAGCAGAGTTCGTCGGGGTCGCACAAATTCTGGTTTATTCAGGGGCTATCTCCATTTTGATGCTCTTTGGAATCATGCTGACCAAGCACGATGCGAACGATGAGGGAACAGGCCGGACATGGAAAAACCGTTTTATCCTGCTCTTCGTAATCGTTCTGTTCGGATTATTGTTCTGGGGTGTCCAAAATACACCGTGGCCTGCGCCACCGCCACCTGCAGATGCTCCTGTAGACAATGCAAAAGAAATCGGTATCGAAGTGTTCACCAAATTCGTCATACCATTTGAGCTATTGTCTGTTCTGTTGTTGGTCGCGTTGGTTGGTGCGATCATCATGGCGAAAAAGGAGGGGGATAACGAATGACAGTAAGTATTTCCTCCTACTTAATGGTCGCTCTGATTCTCTTTTGTGTAGGCCTGTACGGCGCATTGACGAAGCGAAATGCAGTCGTCGTCTTGTTATCAATCGAACTGATGCTGAATGCTGTAAATATTAACCTGGTCGCCTTTTCCAAATTCGGGTTGTATCCATCCGTGACGGGACAAATCTTTACCTTGTTCACAATGACGGTTGCAGCTGCCGAGGTTGCCGTAGGGTTAGCGATTCTGATTGCGCTGTACCGCAACAAGGAGACCGTGAATGTAGATGAAATGGACCAAATGAAACGATAAGAGGGAAACCTGAAAAGGAGGACAAAGATGGATACTCTAATGCACTATGCCTGGCTGATCCCTCTGTTTCCGCTTCTTGCTTTCATCGTGATCGTCTCATTTGGTCGCCAATTGAAAGAAGGAGCGGCCATAGTGGGCATTACCCTGACGGCTGTTTCTTTTGGAATCGCAGTGCTCATCTTCTGGGAGAGATTCCAGGGTGGGGGAACCGATTACAATTATGTGATAGATTGGCTGCATATTGGCGATATCGTGATCAACATGGGATTCGAAGTGAATCCGCTGAATGCCATGATGCTCGTCATTGTGACATTGGTCAGTCTGTTGGTCCAAATCTATTCCAAAGGCTACATGCATGGGGATGAACGCTTTCCGGTGTTCTATCAATACCTGGCACTGTTCACGTTCTCCATGCTGGGATTAGTAATTTCGCCAAATTTGTTGCAAGTATATATTTTCTGGGAGCTGGTCGGGGTATGCTCCTTCCTGCTCGTTGGCTACTACTACTTCAAGAAAGAGGCAAAAGCGGCTGCTAAAAAGGCTTTTATCGTTACACGTATCGGGGACCTTGGTCTGTTCATCGGGATATGTCTGTTGTTCTGGTGGACCGGAAGCTTCGAGTACGGGGCGATTTTTGAGAGTATCGCACTCGGACGATTGGAACCATGGATGATTACGCTCGCGGCGATCCTCATTTTCGTTGGCGCCATGGGAAAATCAGGTCAATTTCCGCTTCATACGTGGTTGCCTGATGCCATGGAAGGTCCAACACCTGTGTCTGCATTAATTCACGCGGCAACGATGGTCGCGGCTGGTGTTTATTTGGTCGCTGCTACTTATCCGCTGTTTATCGCATCGGATACCGCTTTGACAGTTGTGGCGTATGTAGGAGGATTCACCGCCATATTTGCAGCTTCGATCGGCCTGACCCAACGGGATATCAAGCGTGTCTTGGCTTATTCCACAGTCAGTCAGCTCGGGTACATGATGCTGGCATTGGGTGTAGCTGGTGCTGCTGGTTATGTAGCAGGTTCATTCCATTTGATGACGCACGCCTTTTTCAAAGCACTGCTCTTCCTTGGAGCAGGTAGTGTCATCCATGCAGTACATACGCAGGATGTATTCGAAATGGGTGGCTTGTGGAAAAAGATGCCGATCACCGCTTTGACCTTCTTGATCGGTTGCTTGGCGATTGCGGGGATCTTTCCGTTCGCTGGTTTCTGGTCGAAAGAAGCGATTCTGGGAGCTGTTTACGGAGCGCATCGCTACGATTTGCTGTTCATCGCGCTGTTAGCAGCATTCTTTACTGCATTCTATATGTTCCGTCTGTTCTTCCTGACATTCGCAGGGAAGGCACGTGGCAAGCACGAGGCGCACGAATCTCCAAGAGTCATGACAGGTCCGCTCTTGGTCTTGGCATTGCTTGCGGTTGTCGCGGGCTTTGTGAATACACCGTACGCGCCATTACTCTCTGATTGGTTATTGTCAACGAACACAGGGGCGGCAATCACGAGCATTTTTGGGGAAGCCAGTGAGCATGCACCATCTTGGTTGCAGATTGTGGCACTGCTGATCTCCATTCTTGGAGTCGTGCTGGCGTACCTGATGTACGGTAAGAAATCAATCTCCTCGGACACTATTCCAGAAACAATGCCGTGGCTCTATCAGCTCTCGTACAAGAAGTACTACATCGATGAGCTATATCACAACGTCATTGTTCGTCCATTAGGCTGGCTTGGATTTGTCCTGGATGTATTTGATAAGTATATTGTGGATGGTTTGGTTGGATTGACAGCAAAAATCACCCAAGGAATCGGATATTTGCACGCAAGAGTACAAAGTGGGCAGATTCAGTCCTATGGGGCAATGGTCATATTCGGTCTGTTACTCTTGATCATCGCCATCAGTTTGACGGCTAGGGGAGGTGGACTCTTTGGGTAATATCCTTTTGTCATCACTGGTGTTCTCTCCGCTGCTGGCGATACTCGTCATGGCTTTTATCCCCAGTCGACATGCAGGTGTGATCAAGCAGGTCGGGATTTTTGGAACGTTGCCGGCACTTATCTTGGCAGGTTGGATGTTCGGGATGTTTGATTACGAGACAGCCAATCTGCAGTTCGTAGAAAAGCACAATTGGATTTCGATTCCGATTGGAATGGCTCAGGCAGGCACCGTCTTTGCTTTTGAGATCAACTATGAACTCGGTGTAGATGGTATTTCGATGGCATTGATATTGCTGACGGCGATAATCGGTACCCTCGCAGCAATTGCTTCGTGGCAGATCAAGAAGAGACAGAAGGAGTATTTTATCCTGTTTCACCTGCTGTTGATCGGCATGTTGGGAGTCTTTGCTGCAGACAATCTGTTTCTGTTCTTCATTTTCTTCGAGCTGACACTCGTACCGATGTACTTCCTCATCGGGATTTGGGGATATGGGGAGCGCGAACAAGCGGCGAACAAATTCCTGTTGTATAACGGAATCGGTTCAGGGATCATGCTGCTGGCTTTCATCGTGATCTTTGTCATCATGCGGACGCTCAATATGGATGAAATCACGGCGATCCTGACGACACCAGGGCATCCGATAACCGAAATCCTTACGCCGGAAATGCGTTTTGGCATCTTCCTAGCACTATTTATCGCTTTTGCGATCAAGCTGCCAGTATTTCCGTTCCACACGTGGATGCTACGCGTACACGTACAGGCTCCACCTTCTATCGTTATGATTCACTCCGGTATTTTGCTGAAGATGGGGGCATACGGTCTTTTGCGGATGGGAATCGGCTTCTTCCCAGAGCAGGCCTATGATTTCTCTACGTGGATGGCAGTATTGGGGATTATCAATATTTTGTATGGAGCTGTGCTGGCTTTCGTACAAAAGGATTTGAAAATGGTGCTGGCTTACTCCAGTATCAGCCATATGGGGATCGTCTTGCTCGGTTTCGCATCGATGAACACGATCGGGTTTCAGGGAGCGATGTTCCAGGTGGTATCCCACGGCTTTATCTCAGCACTGCTCTTCTTCTTGATCGGTGTCATTTGGGATCGGACACAGACATCGATGCTCGACGATTTGGGCGGTTTAGCCAAGTCCATGCCGTTTGTCAGCGGTGTGTTGTTGGCAGGCGGGATGGCTTCACTCGGACTTCCGGGCATGTCCGGATTCATTAGTGAGTTCTTTGCCTTCCTCGGTCTGTTTGGTCGTTTGCCAGTAATGGCAGCAGTGGGAGCGATCGGGATTGTCCTCACCGCGGTTTATTTACTCAGAGCGATCTTGAAAACGACTTTTGGCCCTACTCCAGGTAGATGTACCGGACTTGCTGATGCACAGCCGATGGAAGTCATTCCGATGGTAGTCCTATTGGGATGTATTATTCTCATCGGGGTTTATCCGGCAGTTCTGGGGAATCCGATGCAGCAGGCGCTGAAAACGATCGTACCTATCGTAACGGGAATAGGAGGGTAATCCATGGAGGTTAAAGATATTTTCTCATATGACTGGAGCTACCTTCTGCCCGAGTTTATCATTCTTGGCTTTGCTACCTTTTTATCACTGCTGGATCTTTTTGCGGGCAAGCGCCTTGGCAAGCAGGTCATTGGTTGGCTATCCTTCCTGGGAACGGTCATAGCGGCGATCTTTGTGATCATCAATATGAATGCTCTCGATAAGCCATACAGCTACATGATCGACATGATCCGAATCGATGATTACGGCAATGCGTTCAAGCTGATTTTCCTGGCAGGGACAGCTTTTGCCATTCTCATCTCGCTGTCCTATCTGAAATCAGGGGAAATCCAGCACAGAGGCGAGTATTACTATTTGCTGCTGACCGGGCTTCTCGGCGCTATGGTCATGGCTTCGTCGGCTGACTTGATTACCTTGTTTGTGGGACTGGAGTTATTGTCTCTCTCGTCCTATGTATTGGTCGGATTGCGAAAAAAATCGCGGCTTTCCAACGAGTCGGCCTTCAAATACGTCGTTTCGGGAAGTATTGCCACGGCTGTGCTCCTGTTCGGGATGTCGTACGTGTACGGACTCACGGGAACCACACATATTTATGAAATCTCATTCCGATTGGCAGAAGCGGGAATGGCGGGCTATCAGTTCCTCGTCTATACAGCATTTGCGTTTCTCGCAGTAGGTCTTGCATTCAAAATATCTGCGGCACCCAACCACATGTGGGCGCCAGATGTTTATCAGGGTGCACCTACTCCGGTCACTGCTTTCCTGGCAGTTGTGTCTAAAGCAGCAGGGTTCGCGCTGATCTTTCGAGTGATGATGATCTCGTTTTTCAACGTTTCCGATGGAACGGGATCAGGACGGTTCTTTTTCGAACAGGGAAGCCTCTATCTGGGGTTGATGGCAGCGGCCTCGATGATTATCGGGAACACGATGGCGCTCAGGCAGACAAACGTCAAGCGTATGATGGCTTACTCAGGTATTGCGCAAGCGGGCTACTTGCTCGTGCCGTTTGTACCGCCGACCTCTCTCTTTTTCAGCGAAGTGATCTTCTATCTGTTCGGTTACTTGCTGGTCAGCTTTGGTGCTTTCGCTGTGATTATGGTAGTATCTCGTGAGCAAGAGACAGAGGATTTGAAAGGATTCGCCGGATTGTACCATCGCTCACCAGTGATGGCAATCGCGATGAGCATCTTCCTCTTGTCCTTGGCAGGTATCCCGATTACGGTTGGCTTCTTCGGGAAGTTCTATCTGTTCATGGGTACATTAGTGGTAGAAAACTACTGGCTGGCGGCGATTATGATCATCACCAGCGTCATTTCCTACTACTATTACTTTGGGATTATTCGTCAGATGTACATGCGTCCTGGGACAACCGAAGCACCGATGGTTGTGCCAAAAGGCATTTGGACGTTTATTCTCATCATGGCAATCGCTACCGTATTCTTCGGTGCTTTCCCGGGTCTGGTTACTGACTATATCCAGATTCATTTGAATCCGTCCTTTGATTTTGGGAACATGCTCTCTCCCAGCTCTCAGTGATACTCGTAACTGAATAGCACTTCAGGTACAATAGAAGGGATGGCTCGTGATCGGGCCGTCCCTTTTTCTATGATTCTCGGAAGGGTAATGAGGAGGTAACGAGCATGCCACAAGAAATATATGGCTTGTTGAGTATCATTTTATCGATTGCGTTTATTGGGCTCGCTTGGTGGGCGTTGCAATCCTTTCGCTTTGATAAGATTTTGAAAAAACCAAATGGTGTTCAGGCGAAACTGTTGCAAATTTTCCTTTCCATTGTGATTGGATATGAACTGTCCCGCTTTTTCCTTGATTACTTGGGCTGGTCCCTGACATTCGGGAATTTGTTCAACTAAATACGAGAAAGACGATGATTCGCTGGTATATCCACCCAGCTACATGTACAAAATGAGAAGTACAAAGAGATACATGTAAGCATAGGGAGAGGATATCAATGGGGAAATGGTCTGGTTGGTGCGTGCTGGCTCTATTGCTCGTGATGGGGGCCGTGTATTGGATGCCTGCACAAGCAAAGGAAGAAAAGCCGGTTGTGACAGAAATGATGAAAGTACTAGAAGAAACGGGCGCAACGGGTGTATCGGTTCAGGTACGTATGCGTACGGCGATGGGAGAAGGCCTGCGTCCTGAACAAGTAAAAGAGTTGGCGACGAAATGGGCACAACAACTTGAGATTCCGTTTTCCCCAAGCGAACAATCGCGTAAACACAACATACTTGCATATAGGACTACATACACACAAAACGGCGTGGATATGAGCTACGAGGTGACAGGAGTACCTAAAAATGGGGCATTTTCTGTATATCTAGTACTTCAGTTATCTGGAAACCGTGATTCCCTACTATATATTGGACAAGTACAGGAAACCTTCACGAATGCCCTGCAAAGCGCCGACTTTATTCCGCAAATTAGCACTTGTATTCGCGGATTGTACAATGTTAAGATGGGTGTTGACCAACAGGAGGGTAAAATATTGTCGATTTTTGGTACTCTCCAGGCGACAGAATTAGAACGTTTGCAAGATGATACGGTTGTCAGCATTTCAGGGTATACCCCTATGTGGGAATCATTCATCGCGTTAAACGGTCAAAAGATGAATCTACAGGTGGCTACGCATCGTGACAGCCATTCTGGAACATGGATTACGGTAGGTACACCAATCATCACTGTGGAATATTAGCACGCGGAGGGGTACACATTGGATAAAATTATTGTCCGTGGTGGTAAGGCATTGGCTGGAAATGTAAAAGTATCTGGCGCCAAAAATGCCGTACTCCCTATTATTGCAGCATCTATCTTGGCAGAAGAAGGGACTTGCGTCATCTCAGATGTACCAGGCCTTGACGATGTCCGGACGATATGCGACCTCTTGAAATCGATGGGAATCTCCCTTACATATGATCACGAAGTGCTGACGATCGATGCTTCCAAGCTTACGAGTGTAGAAGCGTCCTATGAACTGGTTCGCAAAATGCGCGCTTCTTTCCTCGTGATGGGGCCGCTTTTAGCCAGAAAAGGACAAGCTCGTGTCGCTCTTCCGGGTGGATGTGCCATTGGTACACGCCCAATCGACCAGCACCTAAAAGGGTTTGAGGCTATGGGAGCCAAAATCGAAATCGGACAAGGGTTTATTGAAGCGACGGTTGAAGGACGATTGAAGGGTGCGAAAATCTACCTGGATATTGCTAGCGTCGGTGCAACAGAAAATATTATGATGGCCGCTGCTTTGGCAGAGGGAACCACGTTGATCGAAAATGCGGCAGAAGAGCCGGAGATCGTTGATTTGGCGAACTTCCTGAACAGGATGGGAGCAAAAATCCGCGGAGCAGGTACAGGCTCGATCCGTATCGAAGGCGTGGAAAAGATGAAGGGCTGCACACATTGTGTCATTCCTGACCGCATTGAAGCAGGAACTTTCATGGTTGCTGCAGCGATTACTGGTGGGGATGTCTTTGTGGAAGGTGCGATTTGCGATCATCTCAAATCCGTGACCGCCAAGCTTCGTGAAATGGGCGTGGACATTGAGGAGCAAGAAAACGGCATTCGTGTACGCCGCACAGGCCCAATGAAAGCAGTTGACCTCAAAACGCTGCCATACCCTGGCTTCCCGACAGATATGCAGTCGCAAATGATGGCGCTTTTGCTTGTTTCGGAAGGAACGAGCATCGTGACCGAAACAGTATTTGAGAACCGCTTCATGCACGTGGAAGAGTTCCGTCGCATGAATGCGAACATCAAGATCGAAGGCCGCAGTGCCATCGTCGAAGGTGGTTCCAAGCTGACAGGCAGCAAGGTAGCAGCAACTGACTTGCGTGCGGGTGCAGCACTTGTACTGGCTGGGCTCGTATCGGAGGGAGAGACTGAGGTTTCTGCCCTGCACCATATTGACCGTGGCTACGTGAATTTTACCGAAAAGCTGCTGGCTTTGGGCGCAGATGTAGAACGCTTGGTTCCAGAAGAAAAGGCTCGTGAAAAGGCAGTTTCCGAAACCATCAAAGTAAGCTTCTCTCCTAATTTTGCTTGATAAATGCGTCAACCATATGGCAAAACGAAAGATTCTCTGCGTATGCAGGGGGTCTTTTTTTCGTTCTCTCGACTCTCTCATTCTCTCGTTCTACCGCTCTGTTACCAAACATAGACTTTAGTAGGTTATTCAAACTTTTCGTGTCTAGTACGTAACGGGGAGGATCTCTTGCATGAAACGCTATCTACTCATGTGGTTTATCGCTTTGCCGATCTTGCTCGTCCTGATGCCTGCTGCTCTGGTCTTTTGGTTTTCACCAGCAATAGGTCCTGTCGGTCAGCCAACTGTGGCCGTCTCGGAGCCTGCCATACCGGCGATGAAGGAATCGGCTTCCTCTTTGCCAGTAAAGGTGTACCGTACAGAAAAAAAGGCCGTGGAAACCTTGCCGCTAGAAACGTATATTACCGGAGTCGTAGCGGCGGAAATGCCAGCTGAGTTCGAGCTGGAGGCTTTAAAAGCACAGGCGTTGGCGGCCAGGACCTATATCGTGCGCCGATTAAAAGAGGGCAAGTTTGATGATGTGCCATCAGGCGGTCAGGTCTTGGATACGGTGCAGCATCAAGTCTATATGGATGAACAGCAGCGGCGTGAGCGTTGGGGAGACCAGTACGAATGGAAAAATAAACGCATCCAGCAAGCAGTTATGGCGACAACAGGGATAATCCTGACCTACCAGAACGAACCCATTGACGCTACATTTTTTTCCACCAGTAATGGTTTTACAGAAAACTCGGATGAATATTGGGAAAAGCCCATTCCTTATTTGAAGAGCGTTGCGAGTCCATGGGATATTCAATCTCCTCGCTATGAGGAAACGGTCGTCATGTCCACTGTGGAGCTAGAAAAGAATTTGGGCGTCAAGCTCACGCAGGAGGCTTCTACCAATGGCTCCTGGTATCGGATCGAATCGCGGACAACCGGAAATCGCGTAGGAACCATCAGCATTGGTGGCAAGGAATTTTCAGGAAGAGAGTTTCGTGAAAAGCTCAATTTGAATTCTTCTTCCTTTACGTTGGACTTGCGCGGCAATCAGGTTTTCATTACGACCAAAGGGTACGGTCATGGTGTCGGGATGAGTCAGTGGGGAGCAAATGGAATGGCCAAAAGCGGCAAAAGCGCGGAGCAAATCGTCAAGCACTTCTACCAAGGAATTAGTCTGAAAGAGTATACAAGCGTGATCCCAGCTTAAAAAGAAAAGCAAATTTTTACTTTTCCCTACTCTCTCAGGTTTATACGCCAAAATTCTGGCGATACTGAGGGATGAGGTGATGAATAAAATGGAAGATCAAAAAAATCAACCAATTCCATTCAAGAAGGCAAGTTCTTGGAAAAAAGTTTTGGGCAAGAAATGGGCGTTTCCTGCAATCTACATCGGCACCGCAGCAATCATTCTCGCTTTTGTGATGTGGTATCAGGGCAATGTCATGGACACGGTATCCAAAATGACGAATGGCACAGATGGCGTGGCAGTGACAACTCCTGCAGCTCCTGAGACGACTACACCGCAAAACGAAGAAGCGGTACCTGCTACAAGTGGCGTACAACCACTCGCTTGGCCAGTAGGAAAAGGCGTGCAGTACAATGTGGGCATGAACTACTACGATGAGAAAGCCTCCAAGGAGAATCAGCAAAAAGCATTGGTGAGCTTCGACCACACCTTCTACCCGCACACAGGTATTGACCTCGTATCCACAGATGGAAAGAGCTTTGATGTCGTCGCAGCTCTTGCGGGAAAAGTAGTAAAAGTGGTGAACGATCCACTCGTCGGCAACGAGATTGAGATTGAGCACGCAGACAAAATGATTACGGTATATCAAAGTCTGGAAAGCGTAACAGTCAAACCAGGCGATGAAGTGACACAAGGTCAAGTAATCGGGTCTGCTGGGCGCAACACTTTTGAAAAAGACGCCGGCGCACATCTTCACTTTGAAGTTCGCATCGATAACAAGCCTGTAAATCCAGAGCAATACTTGATTCAGGCTGAAACGGAAGTAAAAAATCAATAACCGATGAATTTAGAAAAACACCTGCAAAATACAACAATTGCGGGTGTTTTTTTGTGTGTGGTACAAACTGTTGAAAAAAGATGCGGCCGTGCTGGCTTGTCAGGCTTGGAAACGTAGAATATGTGTCCCTACGCACCCATATATTGTATCAGACAATGTAGATACAAGGAGGCGAGTAATGTGCACGACTACATCAAAGAGCGGACCATCAAAATCGGCCGATATATTGTAGAGACAAGAAATACGGTTCGGATGATCGCTAAAGAGTTCGGTGTTTCGAAAAGTACTGTGCACAAGGACTTGACTGAGCGGCTGCCTGAGATAAATCCAGAGTTGGCGAACCAGGTTAAGGAAATTTTGGAATATCACAAAGCCATCAGACATCTTCGGGGAGGCGAAGCGACCAAAATTAAGTACAAACGGCGTAGTAAAAAAGTACGAGTAGAACAGGAGGAGAGTGTGTAAGAAAGAATTTCCTTGTCCTCTCACGTAGAAGAGCCTATGATATTAGGTAGAAATGTAACTGGTAATCAGGGAGGACCTTTCATGTTTGGCAAAGATATCGGAATCGACTTGGGCACGGCCAATGTCTTGGTTTTTGTAAAAGGCAAGGGAATTGTCCTAGACGAACCATCTGTCGTGGCAATAGATAGTAAAACCAGAAAAGTTTTGGCCGTGGGAAATGAAGCCTATCGCATGGTAGGACGCACCCCAGGAAATATCGTAGCGATCCGACCTTTGCGAGAAGGGGTTATCGCGGATTTTGAAATCACTGAGGCCATGCTGAAGCACTTTTTGAACAAAATTGGTGGAAAGAGCATGTTTGCCCGTCCGCGTATTTTGATTTGCTGCCCGACCAACATCACGTCTGTTGAGCAAAAGGCAATTCGCGAAGCAGCTGAGCGCAGCGGTGGAGCAAGAGAAGTATTTATCGAAGAAGAACCGAAAGTTGCCGCAGTTGGGGCAGGTATGGACATTTTTCAGCCGTCCGGTAATATGGTAGTGGATATCGGTGGGGGAACGACCGATGTAGCGGTATTGTCGATGGGCGATATTGTCACGTCTTCCTCCATTAAAATAGCAGGCGATACATTCGATGTGGCTATTATGCGTTACATAAAAAATAAATACAAATTGCTGATTGGAGAGCGTACGGCTGAAGATATCAAGGTTCAGATTGGAACCGTATCCGGCGGACGCCAGGACGAAATGGACATTCGGGGTCGAGACATGGTAAGCGGCTTGCCGCAAACGATTACCATTCGCTCCAATGAAGTCCAGGAAGCCCTGGCTGAGTCGGTGAGTGCGATTGTACAAGCCTCAAAATCTGTTTTAGAACGAACACCTCCGGAGCTTTCTGCCGATATAATTGATAAGGGTGTTTTCCTGACCGGTGGCGGCGCATTATTGCACGGTATTGACGAGATTCTGGCAGAGGAGCTGAAGGTTCCTGTGCTGGTAGCGGACGAGCCAATGATGTGCGTTGCAAAAGGAACAGGAATGATGCTGGACTATTTGGACAAGATGCCGGCTAACTCGAATAAGCGATTATTCAGGGGGTAAGATTACGTGATCAGAGGCTTGTATACGTCTGCATCTGGCATGCTGGCTTTGCAGAACAGGCAAGAATCGCTGGCGAACAATTTAGCAAATATCAATACACCCGGGTTCAAACAGGACGTGGGTGTCATGCGTGCATTTCCGGAGCAATTGCTCTCACGCATGAATGATCATGAGGGACTGGATGTTCCGGGCATCCCTACTATGCCTGGACAACCTGCCATTATCGGGCGTTTGCACACAGGGGTATACATGTCGGAGGCGCTACCGAATTTTGCGCAGGGGGATATTGAAGAGACACGCAATCCGTATGATCTTGCGTTGATGGACAATATTCAGCCAGATCAGAATGGCAATGAGCGGCGGTTGTTTTACAGTGTGGCGCGGATTGAACAAGCAAACTTGGCTCAGCCAGCACAGCAAGAGGATATCCGCTATACGAGAAATGGTAACTGGAGCGTGAATTCAGAAGGTTACCTGGTGACAGCGGAAGGGTATTATGTGCTGGATAGTTCTAATCAGGCAATTCGTATTAACCATGATCCAGCACTCGGTACCAATGTCGGTCAAAACCTGAAAATTAACGAGCGTGGCGAATTGATGCAAGTTACCATTGATCCCATCACAAAAGCAGAACAGTATACGGCACTTCCTACTCATGCTAGATTGGGACTTGCGGTGGTAACCGATCCGCTGAAGCTTGTACGTGAAGGAACGAATGTTTTCCGATTTGAAGGTGACGTAGCGGTAGAAGGGATTGATTTGGCAGAAGCCAACGATCAGGCTGCCATAGCAGCAGGTACATACAATACTCCTACGGTCGAAGGACGTTTCGGTACACAACAGGGCTGGCGTGAACGCTCGAATGTAGACCCAGGTCAAACCATGACGAGTATGATGAGTGTGCTTCGTGCCTATGAAGCGAACCAACGGGTGATTACCACAATTGACGGTACGCTGGAAAAGGCTGCTAATGAAATTGGTCGGGTTAATGGATAATAGGAGGTAGGAAGGATGCAGTCGCTTAATATTTCCACATCAGCTATGCGCGGTATTCAGCAAGCGTTGGACAATACAGCCAACAACCTGTCGAACATTGATACGATTGGGTACAAGCGCAGGGTCGCATCGTTTTCCGAGCTTCTCACAGACTCAATGAATGAGCAGCCGGCAGCGGACAACCAAAATCGTAATACACCAGTGGGGATAAGAGTCGGTAGTGGAGCGCATCTTGCCATGACCAAGCTGGATCTCGGTCAAGGCAGTCTCAAGCAGACAGATGTGCCGACAGATGTTTTGATTGAAGGAGATGGCTATTTTTTGGTCACTCGTAAAATCAAAGATGCGAATAACATCACCGTGGATGAAGAAAGTCGCTTTACGCGTAATGGTTCTTTTAAGCTGACTTTTGATAATGATGAGAATGGATACGTATTGCACACCACTTCTGGTCATATTTTGACAGATGATAGTGGTACAAATATCGTATTCCCGGAGCCAGTAAAAAACATCTCGATTTCTCCTGATGGTACTTTTAATGCGGACGGAATGCCGGCACCTGTAAAAATTGGTGTATGGAATGTAGAGAACCCTGATCAGTTAAAGCAAGTCGGCGAGAATCTGTTTGATGCCGAATTGGCTTTCCGGGCAGGACCGCAAAGTAAATACACCAGTGCATATGATAGTGGTGTAACATTGCGCCAAGGTGCTCTCGAATCATCTAACGTCAGCATGACAGAGGAAATGTCCCAACTGGTGAACATTCAGCGTGCGTATCAATTGAACTCACGCGCAATCGGCATCAGTGATCAAATGATGGGCATTGCTAATCAACTGAGAAGCAGATAACCCATATAATTTCAGCATGACGGAGGAGAGGAGCATGGAACAAGGGAAGAGCAAACGTTTCCCGCGTCAGACCGAAGAAGTTAAGTCAAAAGCAAGAGAGCGGGAACGGAGCGGCAAAAATTGGCGGCTGAGAGTTGCCAAGATGGTGCTGGTCCCACTCCTGCTGTTTTTCTCACTGGTCATTGGTCTGATGATCGGATACGGTGGGGTTGGCAAGAAGCCAATGTCTGATGTATTCGATCTGGGAACCTACAAACATATGTGGGATTTAATGTTTGAAGATACGTAAATACTAAGCTGGACAAGCCCGAACCTATGGTTGGGGCTCTTATTTTTTCGAGGACTTGTTGTGGTGTTTGTCCACAGAGTATAATAGATCGAGTGGTTGAAAAAGGAAGTGACGATTTGAATACGGAGGGATGTCCGTGAATCTTCCTAATTTGCTTACGATCTTTCGCATCGTGCTCATCCCTTTGTACCTGTATGTCTTTTTTTCGGAGTTTCCGTATCATGTTGAAATCGCTTTAGGCATTTTGATTTTGGCGGGAGTGACCGATATTGCGGACGGGTACATCGCGCGGAAGCATAAGCTTGTGACCACCATCGGAATGATGTTAGATCCTCTGGCAGATAAATTAATGATGCTGGCGGTCATCGCCTCATTATTTTTGACAGATCGTATCAGTGTATGGGCTGCCCTGTTTTTCTTTGTGCGGGATCTGGCAATGATAGTAACAGGAGCTGTTTACCACTTCCGCGGGAAAAAAACCGTCCCGGCAAACGCCTACGGCAAGCTGACAACTGTTCTTTTGTATGTTGTCATTCCGCTGGTTATGTATCGCTATGAGTACAGTGAAGCGATACTTTGGTCGGTTATAGCGTTCTCCTTTATTGCGAGCGCGATTTATCTGGCAAAGGCTCGACTATTGAACCGCGTGTAAGGTTGAAAAAGAGCACTTCCCGCCTTTGGGGAGGAAGTGCCCCTTTTATCTTAACCCCGCTTGTCCGTTCAACTGGGGCGGGAGTTATGTATATTGTTTCGTTGATTTAAGGGTATTCATGCATAGACAAGTCTAGTTAAGTATGGAAATGGAGCGATACATAGTGGAAATCAAAGCGCCTTTGGATATTATGCAAATTCAGGAAATCATCCCGCACCGTTACCCGTTTTTGTTGGTAGACAGAATTGAAGAGCTGGAGCTAGGGAAAAAAGCGGTTGGAATTAAAAATGTCACGATAAATGAACCGTTTTTCCAAGGCCATTTTCCTGGTTATCCAGTCATGCCTGGTGTCCTTATTGTGGAAGCATTGGCACAGGTTGGGGCAGTAGCGATGCTCAGCATGGAGGAACATCAAGGAAAAATCGGACTGTTTGCAGGTATTGATGAATTCCGTTTCAAAGATCAGGTGAAGCCGGGAGATACGCTGGTACTAGAGGTTGAGCTGACTCGTGTGCGTGGTACCGTCGGCAAAGGGCATGGAAAAGCATTGGTAAATGGGAAAGTAGTAGCAGAGGGTGGATTGATGTTTGCCCTGACTGCAGGAAATAAGGCACATTCATGATCATCTTGAATGTGCCTTTCTTTTCGGGTAGAATGGCTAATGGGCAACTCCATGCATTGAAGGTGAAGAAATGACCAAACAGGTCGCAACCATATTAGATGTGCCATTTACGACTCGCGGTTTCCGTGAGACTGTCGATCATATAACAGAGCGCATACAAAGCGGTCAAAAGACCCACGTGGTGACTGCTAATCCAGAAATCGTCATGGTAGCGAGAGAGAATCGCGCTTTCCGTTCTATTGTAGAACAAGCCTATGTCGTTCCAGATGGGATTGGAATCGTGTACGCTGCTAAATGGACGAATCAGCCGATTTATGAGCGCGTTACAGGTGTGGAGCTTCTGGAAGCGCTCATGGGGAAAGCCGATCAACATCAGTGGGGCGTGTATTTACTCGGCGCCAAGCCAGATGTCATTCATTTGGCAAAAGACAAACTGAGTGCTCGTTATCCGAACGCCCGAATCGTCGGATGTCGGGATGGCTATTTTCGCCCAGAGGATGAAGCTCAAATTGTACAAGAAATTGCCGAAGCGAAACCGCAGCTCCTGTTCGTCGCATTGGGTGCGCCCAGACAAGATGAATGGATGGCGAAGTATCGCGATCAGTTAAATGCCTCCCTGATGATGGGGGTAGGCGGAAGCTTTGACGTCATTTCCGGGAAAGTGAAGCGCGCTCCCGAGATTTGGCAAAAATTGCATTTGGAATGGTTTTATCGACTTGCTTCCGAGCCTTCTCGCTGGAAGCGTCAACTGGCTATTCCCCGGTTTGTTCTAACCGTATTGAAAGAAAAATGGAGTAGCCGTTCCTAGATGCATCCGTAGAGAGGAGAACAGTCGATGTCTACACTAATCCTCGGATTTCTGACTTCGCTGATCATATCGTTTATTGCAACACCGTATGTAAAAAACCTGGCTGTAAAAGTAGGCGCAGTGGATGCCCCGAACCAGCGAAAGGTACACACGCGAATCATGCCACGTATGGGTGGCTTGGCTATTTATATCGGCTATCTGGTAGCATTCTTCCTGTTTGTCCCGTATACGAGCCTATCGGAAATGTTGGGAATTTTCATCGGAAGTACGATCGTTATGGTCGTCGGTATGCTCGATGACAAATACCAGCTCTCGCCGAAGTGGAAGCTGCTCGGACAGCTAGTCGCAACAGCGATTGTCGTTATTCCTTTTGGCTTGAAGATCGGCGTCGTGAATCTGCCGTATAGCGGAAGCATTGATTTCAGCAGTGGCTGGCTCTTCTGGCTCGCGATTCCGATTACGATGCTTTGGATTGTCGGGGTAACGAATGCGGTCAACCTGATTGATGGTCTCGATGGCCTGTCGGCAGGTGTGTCTGCAATTGCTGCAGGAACAATGGGTGTCATGGCCTTGTTGATGGACGATTACAAGGTAGCGACCTACTGTTTCGTGCTCCTCGGAGCGATCCTGGGTTTTCTCTACTTTAACTTTCATCCGGCTCGTTTGTTCATGGGCGACACCGGTTCGCTTTTCTTGGGCTTTAATCTGGCTGCACTGTCGATCATGGGCTTTAAAGAAGCGTTGTTCGTTTCCTTTATCATTCCAATCGTCGTGCTGGGTGTACCGCTCTGGGATACGTTCTTCGCCATCGTGCGCCGGATCGTGAACAAAAAGCCGATTTCGAGCCCAGACAAAGGTCATTTGCATCACTGTTTGCTGAACATGGGTCTGTCGCATCGGTCGACTGTACTCACGATTTACTCGATTAGCATTTTCTTTGGAATGATGGCGATTCTGCTGACGAAGACGACGAAGTGGACTACGATTATTGTCATGGTCGCGCTACTGATTGTCATTCATCTTGGAACGGAGATTGTTGGACTCGTAAGCCGCCGACACCGTCCACTGATCAATACGTATCGACGGATTAAAATTAAACAGACCGATCAACAGCGTCGGACGAACTAAAAATACAAAGAACCCTAGCATCCATTTGGTGCTAGGGCTTTTTTTCGCCAAAATTTAGGGGGAAACACTTAAGTACAGAAGGGAATTGTCCGATAAATAAAGGGAGATGGATTATGCCCGATCATTTCTAATGCGGGACAAAAAAGCGATTCATAATAACACAGAGAGGTGAAAAAATGAACAAGTCCTATCAACAATTCCGTCGTTGGCTGGCAATGTGCCTGACGATGATGCTGATTGTAACAGGTGTATTGCCTGCCGTTCCTGCTTTTGCTGCATTCGGTTCCAACTGGAACAATACAACAGGTGTTCAGACACCACCCGACTATATTGCGTCAGGAAATAGTGGGGATGGTAAAACGTATAGCACGCCGATCAAGACCAAATCCAAGTTGATACACAATGTTGTGCTTACATACAACAATTCCACCAAAAATGGTCAAGGCGTTGATGTACTGATTGATAATGTTCCACTTGCGAACAATCAACTATTTGTAAACGAAAAAATTACACTGCCTGATTTTCAACTGAATAGCAGTGGAGCAGTAACAAAAGTTACAGTGAGGCCAAAAGTAACGGTCGAACCAACGAACGATACAGCAGAGATTTTCTTTCAGTACACACCAAATCCTGCTGCTCCTGGATTAGGTAAGCTAACATTTTTAAACACCGGACAAGGTGAGCATCAAAGTGATCCAATTAAGGTAACGAACAGAACAGTTTCAAATTTGAAATACCTGTATGATGTTTCAGTTGGTCTGGATAAATCACAGGCTGTCGAAGTTCAAGTAAACGGAGTAACTGTTCGAACAGTAAACGGCCCTGGAGGTACCTTGCCAGATATTGATTTATCTCCAGGTTTGAATGCAGTTCAGTTGTTTGCGCCAAATACAGGAGAACGTGACATCATTTATTATGAGTACAACTCGCAGAACAGCCCAATCTCCATTACCAACTTCTCTGGTGGAACGACAGCCTATACCCCAGTGATTTATGGGGATTCCACCATAACTCTAATTGGTACATATGGTAGTGGAGTAACAGGAAGCAGTTTGCGATTGAAGATTATTACAAACAATGGTCAGTCTGAACAAAATTTAGCAAATACTGCGCCAGCGATTAATGGTAGTACATTTACCTTTAGCAATATTGGCTTGAAGCCGGGTCTGAATCAAATCTCCTTCTACGAAAAGGTTGGAAATGTAACAAAAGAGCACTATCAGTTCTATGTTCAATACAACAACACGCCTCTGGTTAGTGATTTGAAAGTAAATGATACACCGCTGAACGATCCAAATGTCAATACGAGTCCGACCTATATCACGGTTCCTTCTCTCAACCGTCTGAATTTGAATATGGATGGGAAAGCGCTCAATGCAGATACCGTTGAAGTGAAAAACATGCGTACAGGTGACGTAGTCAAAACACAGGTAAACCGTACAGGTTCCTTTGGATTGAGTGTCCCATCCCAACTTGGTGAAAATACTTTAGAGATCAGAGTATTTAACCAAAATAAAGAGGTTGGGACGTTTGTCCGCAAGTTGTTGGTCACCACTACATCATCCGGAAGCTCGGATCAATTTTATAAAGTAATGTTGAATGGAGTATCGCTTCTGCCTAACCAGCAATCGACGTTAACAGGCCCAGCAACTTCTCCAGTTATGGCACTGCATGGTTCGGCACTGCTAAAATTTGTAGATATTGCTGGTGAGCAGCAGTTCCAAGAATTCAAGGTTACAATTTCCGAAGGTGCAACGAAAAAAGAATACAAGAGTGCAGACGGGGTAAGCTTTACACAGATTGGTAACCCGCAAAGCGGATTTACGGAATATGCCGTAAATATGCCGACGATACCTGCAGGTAGCTTCGTGGACGGTAAAACGTACAAAGTATCTTTGAGCTATCAATACCTGACAAAGGCATCGGATAATACCGTAACGTCTCCATCGGGCTTTATTAATGTCGCGAACTACGAGTACGAGTTCAAATACTTGGATAGCTCCAAGCCGAACATTTCACAAGTGATTAATTTGGCAAACGCACAAGTATTGTCTCCGACGGTTGCGAATATAATTGTTACTTCACCGTTGGAATTGAAGGTAGTTACGAAAAATATATCAAATCCAACCAGTGCAACGATCACATATAACGGACAAGCGTTAACTTCAGGAACAGACTATGTAATTACGACTGGGACAGATGAATTTACACTTACTCTGAAAAAGCTGCCCCAGGGTCAAGGGAAACTGGTGATTGGATATACTAGTGCAGCGGGTTCATTATCTGCTGCTTACACCTTGGATATTCGCATTACCCCATTTGCTCAAATTACCTATGTAGATGCAACTGGACAGGTACGCAGCTTCGAAGATGGATATCAAGTAAAGAGTGAGAATGACATTCGCAATCTCGACGGGAAAGTGTACAACTATGTTTTGAAGTCAGGTAACATTGAGGCAACGCTGAACGGCGCAGCCATCACAGTTTCTGATATTGATACAAGCAAAGGTACATTCCTTATCAAAAAAGATCAGCTCGCTTACAAAAAAGGCAATAACGTCCTGAAAATCACCTTGAAAGACGATCCACAAACAGTTTTCACCTATAACGTTTCCTACAACTCATCCAAGACGCCATCTGTGGAGAACATAAAGCTGGAAATTATTTCAAATGGCAAAACCGAAGAGTTGACCAAGAAGGCGGGCGATGCTACCTATAAGACAGGTGCCAACTTCTTGACCAACTTGAGCTTTACAGTAAATGATGCAACACATGTCTACATCGAAAAGAACGGGAAACGTATCAATGATTTCCGCTACAAGAGTGGAGATTGGGAACAAGATTCGACGAACCAGGAGTACGTAAAAGCACGCCTCGAAGCAGCGTTGAATAACGATTTGGAAGACTTGTTCGATGATCACAACATTGATTCACAGTCTCGTTCCCAATTTGAAGGAAAGATGACCACGAAGAAATACGGCGATCTTGTTGAAGAAGTGCAAGATGCTGTGACTGATGCCAAAGAACAGGAGCAGAAACTGGCCCTCTTCCCACTTACGTTGAAAAAGGGTGGAACAACGGTCTACACCATCGTAGCCGAAGATGACAATGGTACTGTCATTCGCTATGACATTAACATCGATCAGAAATATTCCAGTTGGGAAGTTCTGTCCCCAGTAAAAGCAAAAGAAAACGATCCATACGTTATCGTAAATAGCAACAGTGCTGTTGTGAAAGTGTTTGCGGAAAATGCGGACAAAGTATTGTTCGGCAAAACAGAGGCAAAAGTAACCAATACAAGCAACCCTGACTTCTACTACGATGACGATCAGGGTAAAACAATCCCAGAGACCTACTATGTGTTTACGTCTACGGTTGCACTTAAAAAAGGTCTGAACACGATCAAATTCTCTGTTGTGGTAGGCGATAGCACCTATAAAGACGAAATCAAGATTTACAATGCGAGTTCGACTGTAAATGGTGCAGAATATCGTGATGTATTAGGGAAGAAAACTACTTTCAGCGTATTTGATAAGCAGTTTGAACTGAAGTTCCCAAAAGGTACCGTATTGCTGTCACCAGATGACAGCCGTGCTGGTCAAGAAGTGAAGAATCCTAACGGTGATATTTTTGTCGATGTACCTCTATACTTCGGTATGGCAGACCGGACAACAGGACAAATAAACATCGACGAGGATAATTTGGAAGAACGACTGGTACTGGAAGCTAACTTTAACTATGCAAGTCCCCTGTACTATGTAGATGCAGGTGATACAGAAGCTCCGGGTGGTCGTGATCCATACCACGATGAAGGCGATGCAGAAGACTTCAAGAGCCGTTGGCAAGACAATCTGGTTCCTAGCCTTCGCGGTACACTTACCATCAAATACGATCCATCCATCGTAAACGCAGCGAATAACATCCTGACCGTTTACTATCACAATGGGGATGAATGGAAAAACATTGGTGGCGTAGTGAGTACAAGCAAAAAGACTGTTACGGTGCCGTTTGCTGGTTTTGGTTATTACATGGTCATGAAAACGAGAGAAACATACGATGATGTCATCGGACATGATTTCGCTCGTGATGCAATTGAGACGCTGTACGCCAAAGGAATCATGCCAGCATACAGTGGAAGCAGCTTTGGCGCTAACCGTGACATGACTCGCGGTGAATTTGCAACCATGCTGGTCAAATCGATGGATCTGCCAATTAACGCTGGACCATATCGAGATAGCAACGAGCGCGATCCGTTAGAACCAACCTTTACCGATGTTCGTCCGAATCGCGATTCGTGGGATTATCAGTACAAATACATTGAGACGGCTGCTCGCGCTGGGATTATTCGTGGAAAACAACCAGGGTACTTCCGTCCAGATGAAAATCTTACTCGCGAAGAAGCTGCAATCATGATCGCACGTGCGCTTAATCTCAAATTGGGCACACTCGATGCTTCCAAGCTGGCTTTGAACAAAATGTTCTCAGATGCCAAAGACGTTAGCTACTATGCAGCTCCATCCGTACTTGCTGTCAGCAAGGCGAAGCTGATGAACGGCGAAATAGATAATCCAGGTGAGAAAAAGTCAACCTACAGCTTCAAACCAACTAACAACCTGACGCGTGCTGAGATGGCTGTCATCACCATCCGTGTCATGGTCCAACTCAAAAAACTGCCTAAGCAGTAAGCCGAGATATTTCGCCATATATAATAGAAGAAAAGCTGAAGAGGTCATCGCCTCTTCAGCTTTTTTCATTGAGAAAATTACTCTTCTTCCACATCTCCAACCGCGTCTACAGGAACCTCCACATATTCCTTTTCCCCGAGCTCGATCTGAGCCTGTCCATTCGTCAAATCAACCATTCGTGCGACAAACTCATCCTGTTCACCCTCAGGGATCAGCACATGCGCAGTCACCTTGTCTGTAAAATCCGTACCACTCACGCGATGCTCGCCTAGACGCAGTTCGTTTTCCACTTTGCCCCACCACGTATAGTCCACGCTGACAGAGATCGTCTGATGTAGCGTGTGCACCACGATCTTCGCAGCCTTCAATGCAGTGACCGTTCCAGCTGTATAAGCCCGAACGAGTCCACCAGCCCCGAGCTTGATTCCGCCGAAATAGCGCGTGACGACCACGACCGTATCCTTCACGCCGTTTTTCTTGATGCATTCCAGGATCGGCTTGCCTGCCGTACCGCTAGGCTCCCCGTCATCACTCGAGCGCTGAATCTGATCGTTTTCCCCGATGACAAAAGCGGAACAGTTATGGGTAGCATCCCAGTGCTTCTTTTTTATCATCGCGATAAACGCTGTGGCTTCTTTCTCAGTGGTAACCCGCTGGGCATATCCGATAAAACGGGAGCGCTCAATGACGATATAGTCATCACCGTAGCCAGCAATGGTTTTGTATTGGGTAAGCATCGTACAATCACCTCAAGAAAAGGATAGCATGTCAAAGAAATGTTGGCGAACACTGAAATGTTTTTGACACATAATCGTAGTACTCTATGTGGTGTTTGTGGAATAAAAAAGGATAGGGAGGAGCTACTTATGATTCCCTTATGAAAATGCTGGTATGGCATAATTTTGCGTGTGAGAAGTATAACTCTGTGATATAGTGATCTTGGGACAAACCACATATTTAATGTGGTTAATAATTTTATGCTCAATATAAAATGAAGGAGTGGAATTCAGTGAATTTTCCATATTCGAAAAAGAAATGGATGTCTATCAGTTTGGCGGCATTATTAACAACAGCACTTGGCGCAGGCACCTTGACGGCATCTGCGAATACAGGCTCCGATCAAGCAAAGGCACCTGCGACTGTACAAGCATCTAACGATAAAGTAGCAGCTGAGGCAGGCAAAGATAATACAGCAACGCCAGATGCTACCGCAGCAGATGAGTTGACGTTGGAAAAAGCCATTGAACAGGCTATGAAGACGAACGCTACATTGCAAAATGCTCGTTTCGATGCGAGAAATGCGGATATTAGCAGCTCTCTAGCCTACAGAAGTACCGCTTCCATGACAGCAGACATGCTGGAAACTTTGGATGATGCAAAACAGAAGTTTGTGACAAACGCGACAGCCGAAATGAACAGAAAGCTGAACGCGTTGGCTGTTAAGTCCACAGAAGGAAAAATCAAACTTGGTGCACAAGATGCTTATTACAAGCTGATTTTTGCTCAAGATGACGTGAATCTGAAGAAACAAAGTCTGGCGCGTGCAGAAGCACAACTGAAGGTAGCCAAGGCTGCATTTGATGTAGGAACCAACGCCAAGACAGATGTCCTCGAAGCAGAAGCGGGAGTAGCCGCAGCAAAAGCAGCGCTGACGGCAGC
The DNA here is from genome assembly GCF_046196545.1 of Brevibacillus fortis. Taxonomy (GTDB): domain Bacteria; phylum Bacillota; class Bacilli; order Brevibacillales; family Brevibacillaceae; genus Brevibacillus; species Brevibacillus fortis_A. Next base: position 6,002,563 of record NZ_CP176370.1, on the reverse strand, counting down.
TGAAAACAATTTGGAAATCGAGCGTATGAACCTGAATGACTTCCTTGGTGTGGAATTGCAAAAGGAATGGAAAATCGTTTCTTCGAATAAGCAAATGGCCCCCATTGCGATGACGATGGCAGAAGCGGAGAAGGAAGCACTCTCCAAACGTCTCGAAATCACAAAAGGTGAGGAAGAGCTCAAGCTCGCTGAATTGAACGTGAAGCTGATTGCGGAATATACGGCAGCCTCTACTCTTCAAGGTCAACAAGCTCGCAACAACGTAGAAAAAACGAAACTCTCCATTGACGAGGCAAAACGGACCGTCTCCAAAGACGTTGCGCAGTCCTATCTTAATCTGAAAACAGCGCGCGAGGCAATTGACTTGCAAAAAGCAGCCAAGGACGCAGCGGCTGAGAGCTATCGCCTGAAGAACTTGCGCTATGAAAATGGCCTCGCGACGACTCTGGAAGTCATTAATTCAGAGGAACAATTGTCCAGCCGTGAGAATGAATACCAAAAATCGATTCTGAATTACAATCTGGCAGTCGTAAAATTTGAAACAGCTCTTGGAAACTAATCAAAAGAAGCAAGAATTGTAAGCTTTTGAATCAAATTGGAAAAAGGTTCAGTCGTGACAGCACGCCATATGTCCCCTATAATACGGAGTGTGGCGGATGTCACTTCGTACATAATGAACAGGTGAATAACGAACCACGAAAAAAACTTTAATTTTTTTTCGAAGGCGCCGCAACTTTTGATTCGCTCAGGCGTTTAATAGGATGTCACACGAAAAACGGGGAATTGTGTAAAAAAGATTCACGAATTCTAGCAGTTGTGTTACACTAGTGATTGTTGCATTTTACACAATACTGAATATACTAGAGATTTTTAACACAAAAAGCGAGGCTTTCCTGCGAAAGGAGGTGACACGCGCTTGCAGGATTCGGGCTTTAAAAAGAAAGATAGATTAACAACAAATATTCCCCAAGAACAATTTGTTTATACTAGAGGAGGAGAACACAAGGTTATGAAAAAGGTCGTTAACAGTGTATTGGCTAGTGCACTCGCACTTACTGTTGCTCCAATGGCTTTCGCAGCAGAAGAAGCAGCAACTACTACAGCTCCTAAAATGGACGCTGATATGGAAAAAACCGTAAAACGTCTGGAAGCTCTTGGCCTGGTAGCAGGTTATGGCAACGGCGAATACGGTGTAGACAAAACTATCACTCGTGCAGAGTTCGCTACTCTGGTTGTTCGCGCTCGCGGACTGGAGCAAGGTGCGAAATTGGCACAATTCAGCAATTCTTATACAGATGTAAAATCTACTGATTGGTTTGCTGGTTTCGTAAACGTAGCTTCCGGCGAAGAAATCGTAAAAGGTTTCCCGGACAAATCTTTCAAACCACAAAACCAAGTTACTTATGCTGAAGCTGTAACTATGATCGTTCGTGCACTGGGTTATGAGCCATCCGTTAAGGGTGTATGGCCTAACAGCATGATCTCCAAAGCTTCCGAGCTGAACATTGCTAGAAGCATCACTACTCCTAACAATGCAGCAACTCGTGGCGACATCTTCAAAATGCTCGACAACGCTCTTCGCGTAGACCTGATGGAGCAAGTTGAATTCGGTACTGACATCCGTCATGAAATCACGAAAGAAACTCTTCTGACTAAATACCTGAAAGTTACTGTTCGTGACATGGAATGGGCTCAAGAAGCTGGCAACGACAGCGATGACCTGCCATTGGTAACTAACGTACCAGCTATCGGTCTGGGCAAAATCAAAGCTAACGAAGTTACTTTGAACGGTAAAGACGCTGGTATCGGTAACACTACTTACAAAGTAGCTGACGGTATCAACGCTAACGATTTCGCTGGTCAACACGTACAAGTGTGGATCAAAGACGACCGTGAAGACGTAATCGTTTGGATGGAAGGTTCCACAGACGAAGAAGTTATCATGGACCGCGTGGGCGAGTTCACATTGAAAGGCAAAACTATCGACGATAAAGATTTAGAAGATCTGAAAAATGCTGATCTGGCTGATCTGAAATTGGAGTTGGATGCTAGCGAAAAAAGCTACCGTTTCAACAAAAACACTCAAGTAACTTACAACTTCACTCGCTTCAACGATGCAGTTGATGGTTTGAAAGATATCATCAAGGACAACGCTGCTGGCAGCTTCACTTTCGGTGCAAAAGTTGTTCTGGACAACAATAACGAGATTGCTTACATCCACGTTATTGACGACCAATCCATGAACAAAGAAGAAGACGGCGTTAAATACGGTTCCGAAGTTATCTCCAAAATCGATGCTGATAAGAAGAAAATCACAAACCGTGATAACGACAAGTTCAACGAACTGGAAGACAAAGAAGAAGGTAAAGACTTCTTGGTATTCCTCAACGGTAAACCATCTAAATTCAGTGAGCTGAAAGAAGGCATGGTTTACAGCGTATACTACGCTGATGGCGACGAAGACAAACTGCTGGTATTCGCTACTGACACAGTAGTAGAAGGTAAAGTAGACAGTGTTGTTACCCGTAACAGCAATGACGTTCGCCTGAAGATTGGCGACAAAGTTTATCGTGTCTACGAAGGTGCAACTTTCTCCGATGACGGTAACAAAGATGTTCAAGACATTGACAAAGACAACTGGGATCTGGTTGACAGCTTGGACGACGAAACAGTAAAACTGTACCTGGATGCTTCTGGTCGTGTTCGTCACATCGAAACGAAGGATGCAATTGACGATCGCAAACAAAAAGCAATCGTCACTCGTGCAGCTACTTTCAACACAAGCAAAGACACTTGGGATTTCAAAGTATTGACTCAAAAAGGTAAAGAAGTAACTGTTTCTTTGGAAGCGAAAGACATCTATGACTTTAATGGCAAGAACTACTCAAGAAACGGTCAAAACGAGAATGATCTCAAAGAAATTCTGGTACCAAGCAAAGATAAAGACACTCTCCTTGTTGAATTGACGCTTGATGCTGATGGCAAACCAGACAAAGTTGAATTCATCAAGCCAGTGAAAGTTATGGAAGAATCTGGCAAGGCTTGGGATGACCTCGCTGATGAAGACGATGACATGGTTGGCGACTACGAAGTTACTGACAAAACGGCTGTCTTCAACATGACTGGTGAATTGGTTGAAGGCGGCGAAAAACGTGCAGAACTGAAAAACGCTAAAACTGCGAAGTTCAAAGACGTTGCTGATGAGAACGACCTGTCCGTAATCTACACAATCAACGATAAAGACGAAGTAGAAGCAATCTTTGTTGTTGAAGGCGAAGGTTTGACCGGCGATGCTAAATACGGTATGGTTAAAGAATTCGACCGTAAAGGCGGAAAAGACACCATCAAAGTATGGATTAAAGATGGTGATAACATCGTTGAAAAAGAATACAAATTGGATGGCTCTTCAGACGATCTGAAGGATGAAGATCTCCGCCGTGGCGACTTCATTGCATTCACTTTGGATTCCAACGATGAAGTTATCGTTGACGATGTAGTTGAAGTTGTTGACAAAAACGAAAAAGGTACACTTGCTCAAGTAGCTGGTGAATCTGACTTGAAAAAAGCTAACATCTCGAAATTCATTGTTGGTCTGGTTGACGACGTAAATAAAGACACCATCACTTACAAAGATGCGGATGACAACAAGCAGAAAGCTAGGATCAAATCTGCTACAGCTTACTTCGATTTGTTCGATGATCTGGGTGGCGTAGATGGCGTAAACGAAGGCGACTACGTTGTAATGATCGACAGCGCTGACGTTGACGGTACGAAATACGACTTCGTTCTGATTGTTTCCGATGAGAAGGAAGTTCGTAAAGAAAACCTGGAAAAAGATGCAGAAGCATTCTTGAAGCAAGAAGCAGGTGAAGAAACACCAGAGTGGGATGCTCTTAAATCCAGCTACAACGGTACTTGGGTAGCAGCTGGTTCTGTTATTCACCAAGCTAATGTAGAATTGAACAGCGACATCAAAGTATCCGATGTTAAAACTGTAGAATTCTACGTTGGTGGTAAAAAAGTTAGCGAAGATGATCTGAAAATCGTAGAACAAGGTAACGGCTACAAAGTTACTTACTACGGTGACAAAGCTGTAAGTGAAGCTGAAATCCGTGTAACTAACGATAAAGGCGAAACTGACAAAGCAAAAGTTAAATACACAGAAGCGTAAGAATTACGTTTCTAGTAAGTAGTCCCTTAGGGATACAGAATTAGAACATGGAGGGGATGTGGTCCCCTCTATGTTCTACATACCCTACAAAAATAGAACTTCCTATCAAAATTACGGAGGGGTAGTACGTGAATAAAAAAGTAGCTCTCTCAGTTCTTTCTACCGCAGTAGTAGCTAGCATGGCGGCTTCTGCTTTTGCAGCACCACTCGAAGGTGTATATGTTGGCGGAAATGTAAAAAAATACTATCACACTGATACTTTGTTCGAAATGACTAAAGAAGCAAGAGCGCAATACAAAGCTCACCTGAAAGCTGTTGGCGAAGACAATATAGTATTCGTTGACCACAAAGGTAAAGGTGCTTCTATCCAAGAAATCTTCGATGAAGGTAAAGCAAAAGCTCTTGAAGAAAAATTGGTAAAAGAAGATTTTGCTGATCTCTATCAAGTAGTTAAGCCAGACGGTACTACTTCCGGTACTGAAAATGCTAAAGATAAAGTAGATCCAGCTACAGGTGAACTGCAAGTTGAATCTGTAAGTGCTATTAACAAAACAACGATTGAAGTGAAATTTACAGCAGCTGTTGATGCTGTAGAAGTATCTAACATCACACTTTCCAAAGGTAAAGTTGATACAGTTAAACTTTCTGATGACAAGAAAACTGCAACCGTTGGCTTCCAGGGCTTGAACTATGGTGAGAGCGTTACTGTAAAAGTAGCTGGAGTTAAAGCTGGTGACAAAGTAGTTCCTGAAAAATCAGAGACAATCAAAGTTCCATTGATCAACGAGATCTATGAACTGGCAATCAACTCTGATGATGCGGACAATGTAATCCTTGCTGATGGCGCGACCAAAACCATGTTGACTGCCACTCTTAAGGAAAAGAAAACTGGAAATGTAGCTGATGTAGATGGCGTTGTCAAGTTCTCTGCTACAAAGGGCGGTATTGCTCAAACCGAAGTTACCCTTGAAAACGGTAAAGCATCTGTTCAATTGACATCTGCTGCATCTGATACAAGCATTGTATCTTTCATCACCGTAACCGTTGTTGATGCTCCGGCAGCTAAGGAATATGAGGGTCTCACTGGACAATTCCAAGTAACCTTCTCTCCAGATCCTGGTTCTGAGAATCCGTTAAAATTCGTAACTGCTGTTAAAGCTGAATCCAACCAAGCAGACCGTTTCTTCGTAACCTTCTCTGACAAGATTAGTGCTGTTGATTACAAAAAAGTTGTGACCGATCCTAAGTATAATGGTCAGAAGTTTGGCATTAACGTTGACGGTTATGAGGTAGCAGTGAAAGATGTCATTCAAAAGTCGGATAAAGTTCTTGAGTTCATCCTTGACACCGACAATTTAGGATCTAAGAAACCTACATCTAATAAGATTAGCCGTGCAATCACAGGTGATTTAACAGCTCCAAACTATTTGCAAGATAACGAAACACATATCCTGACTTTCCCTGCAAATGTAGGTGAACTCGTTCTCGCTAACACAGGTATTCAGTTCATCGTAACTGACGCTAAGCGTCCATTTATCTATGGGGTAGAATCACAAGATCAGCTTGAATTCAAAGTGAAATTCTCTGAATCCATGGCTGAAGACTTGGCGGAAGGCGTAGATGGGCAAGTCAACGATAAATTCTTGCTCGACGGTAAGAAAGTTCGTTTGCACGAAGGCACTGCTACTGCTGCACAAGTAGCTGATGCAAAGGCGAAAAATGAAGTTATTGTTACTAAATTGGAAGTTGGATCCTATAACGCACTAACTGGTCAAGACACACGCAATTACGTGAACTTCAAATTGCATCCTGACTTTAAGCTTGGTGCAGGTAACCACCAAATCCAGATCGCGAATGTTGGTGACTGGGCTGCGCTCGTTGACTCTAACAACTTGGTAACTACGCAAACATTTGACTTTAATGTTAAAGTCGATGATGGCAAGCCTGTACCAAGCATTGAAGTTCAATCTCCAGAGCAATGGTTGATTTCCTTTAACACGACAGTAACTTCTATTGAAGATAAAACTGTTGAGGATGCATTTAAGCTCTATAAAGCTGATGAACTTGCGACACCACTGGTTTACGGTGAAGATTACGTCATCACTCCAGTAAATGAAGAAGGTAAGGCAATCGGCGCTACTATTCAGGCTGGTGAAGTTGTTCCATACGCAGATAAATACCTTGTTGAGTTCACAAAAGACTGGACTGTCTACTATGGAACTGACTCAACAAAAGATAACTACTTCACCTCTACTAAAAATCCTTATAAGGTAGTAGTTAACAACTTGCGCAACGGCCTCTACAACCAAATGAACGAGACTCCATTGAGCGTTACTCTGAATTTGGATGGAGTATCTCCTACAATTGCTAGCGCAGTTGACGTAGGTACATTGGAAAACAAAACTGCTAACGGTCATGTCGTAACTGACAATGGTCAAGCGGTATTTGTAAAAATGAGCGAACCAGTTCAAATTACTCAAAATGGAAACACACTCCCATTGACACCAAGCCAAAAGCAACTCAACGGTACTGGAATTCCACAGCCTACATTTGAGTTTGTTAAGGGCGATAAAGTAGTCCTTGGTAAAGTTAAAGATGGCACTGTATGGGAAGATGATAAAGACTTCGTCGTTGTTCCAGAAACTACACTAGAAGGCGGAACTTGGACTCTGTACATCCGTTCGATTTCTGACGATGTAGGAAATACCTCTGCTACGGTTAATACCCAAGTAACGGTACCTGCTACTACTACTATTACAGATACCAAAGTGGCGTGGTCTGCATTCGACAACGATGGAGATAAAGATTATCTCTACATCAAGTTTACAAAAGAAATGGATCCTTCCGGAGCAGCTGGCGTATCCCGTACAACGAACTACATCTTCAACGCTGTAGCATTGCCAGATGGTTCTCAAGTTGTTCGTGGTATTAAAAATGTTACTAACAATTGGGATGGCGTAACCATCGAAATGCCTAAAGGTGGATTCGACGGTGCGAACCGTGGAGAAGTTGACTTCCGCTCCGTATTGAACGTTGCGAACAACTTTAAAGCAGCTGATGGAGAAGTCCTCTCTGGACCATATGAGGTTCAGCTGGAAGACACTAATCATGATGCTCCTTTCACTGACAATGACATGGTATTCGAAGCAGTTTACTACAACAAAGATGCATCCGCTGCTTTGAATGATGCAGCAGTATTGGGTGCAACTGCATTCGATGAAGATGCTGATGGTAAGATTGATGCAGTTGAACTGAAACTTGACAAAGCTGTAGATTTTGCTGGAACTGATGAAGTGAAAGTGAATGGTAAAACATTCAAGTACGCTTCTGGTACTGGCACTACATTGGTCAAGTTCACTGCAATCAGTGATTCCAATGAAGTACCAGGTACTGATGCAACAAAACTTCAAGTTACTGCATTCAACGGTGGCATTATCATTAATGATGGCCTTGTCGTTGATAAAGCAATACCAGTCGTAACAGCTCTGAAAGGCGCTGCTGGAAGCAAAAACGTAACTCTTACGTTCTCTGAAACAATTAAGTCAACAACTGGCGATGGAAAATTGACTAAAGACGACTTTGAATATGTTGAAGCTACAGTCGCAGGCGGAACTACAAATGGTCCAATCGCAAGTGTAGCGACAAACAAAGGTAAAGTTTCTTCCTTGGTAGTAACTCTTACCAACGAACTGAATGCGACAGATGCGAAAAATGACTTTGCAAAACTGCTGAATACTGTAGTTGACTTAGCAGATAATGCAGCAACTGGCACGCCAACACCTGCTAACAACGCACCTACAGTTGCAAATCCAATTCTAGACAAAGCAGGTACTGCAGGTGGTGCTGTAGTAACAGTTGACGCTTCCAACACCTTTGCAGATGCAGATGCAGATACGCTGACTCTTGCTGCAACTTCTAGCAATGCAGCAATCGCTACAGTTACTGTAAATGGTAACAACATCGAAGTAACGCCAGTAGCTGCAGGTACTGCAACTATCACTGTAACTGCTAATGATGGTAAAGGTGGCACTGTCACTGAAACTTTCGATTTCGTTGTGAACCCAGCTGCTCCAGCTAACAACGCACCAACAGTTGCAAATGCAATTCAAGACACAACTGGTACAGTAGGTACAGACGTAACAGTAAATGCCTCTGGTACTTTTGCTGACACAGATGGCGATACTCTGACTCTTACAGCAGCATCCAGCGACAGCGCAATCGCAACTGTAGCAGTTAACGGAACCGATGTAGTAGTTACTCCGGTTGCTGCAGGTACTGCAACTATCACTGTAACTGCTAATGATGGTAAAGGTGGCACTGTCACTGAAACTTTCGATTTCGTTGTGAACCCAGCTGCTCCAGTTAACAACGCACCAACAGTTGCAAATGCAATTCAAGACACAACTGGTACAGTAGGTACAGACGTAACAGTAAATGCCTCTGGTACTTTTGCTGACACAGATGGCGATACTCTGACTCTTACAGCAGCATCCAGCGACAGCGCAATCGCAACTGTAGCAGTTAACGGAACCGATGTAGTAGTTACTCCGGTTGCTGCAGGTACTGCAACTATCACTGTAACTGCTAATGATGGTAAAGGTGGCACAATCACTGAAACCTTCGACATCACAATCTCTTAAAAAAATCACGAAACGTTACTTCATAAACTCATCTGAGTGAAAGAAGTGGAGAAGACCCCTTAGACAAGGCAACTACGCGGCGTCTAGGGGGTTTTCTCTAACTATTTTGTTGAATCGATTGGTGCAATTCCAATCCATGAGAACAGCCTAACCACTCATGTGCCTAATCCTCCTGCATGGAAAGCAGTCCTATAACCAACTGCTCCCGTGAAGTCAGGTGAAGTCGTACTTGCATAAAGCAAGGCGGGGCTCCTTAAAAGTTGGCTATGGTTAGGCGACGAATCCATGTTGACCCAATGCGAGATAGCTGTTGTTAGGTAGTTAAGCGCTAGGGGTTTAACAACAGTCGATGTGCGCGAAATCGTACAAACGAAACAGGAATAATTCAGGCTGTTAAACCTGTTTTTCTCGTATTGTATAGTGGGGACCTAAGGTCAGCAAAACAAGGGATAGACAAGGTGGAACGTTTGAAGTCTTATCAGAAGAGGTGGGATAGCACCAGTGAGGCTGATAAGATGGCAGCGGGTTCGTAGTAGTGTAGATGGCTTGCCGTTTGTACCCGTAGTGGTAACACAGGCGGGGAGGAGAAAACTGGCCGGAGCGAAGGAACCCAGTCAGCGGATAAGAAGGATACGAGAACTTACAATGGGCGTTGTAGTTTCTCAAGTCTACAAATGAAGAACAACAAAGTAGGATTGCAGAAGGATTCGTTCTGCAATCCTCTTTGTTGTTTCATGAATTTCATTCCTTCTTATTGGTTGATGAAACGCCGTGTGCGATGAAAGTCGCCTGCACGGTGTAGGCTCGAATCGAAAGCCCTCTAAAATAGAAGGTTATAAGTCGAGAATTGCAACCATGCACCTGTTGTCCAAGATTCCATTGCCGCACAGGTTGTGTCTGTGGATGACGGAGAATTCACATTAGACGCAAGTCATGCTTTTCGCGATGATGACGGTGATCAGCTTAAGTTGACAGCTGCTTCGGGTGATTCATCGGTCGCAACAGTATACATCCAGGGAACAGACCTGGCCATAACACCGGTAGCTGCTGGGATCGCAAATATAACGCTGACGGCAGATGATCAAAAGGGCGGTACCGTTTCTCAGACGTTTATCGTTACAGTTACGAACTCAACACCTGCTAAGGCAACAATAACCGATCCTGGGCATGAATGGTTTACAGAGTTAGAAGTTACGTTTGACGAGCCTTTAGATGATGAGACCACAGCTATAAACAATATTGTGGATCTGATTGTAAATTCACGTGTAGATTTTTACTATCCTGTAAATGATACGACAGACACGATCAAGGTTAAGTCCATAAGATGGGATCTCTCCAATCGTAATCGTCCAATATTATATCTTGAGACTGAACCGAGAGCACTTGGTCAAGGCTATTTCGAATTGGAAATGACTTTTGTTTCGAATCAAGTGAAGGATTTGTCTGGTGATGTAACCAGCAAAGCGACAGGTGTTGTTCATTAATAGGGCAAACATTTCTGCTGTGTTCAAAGATGTTAGAAAAAGAGCTTGCCTCGAAAAGGAGGCAGGCTCTTTCTTTTGCCAGGACTAGCTGCAAAACACTAAAAAAACTCGCTGCATAACTCTTCCTGAGGGATTGCCACTAAGTACTTTCAAATAACATCATATCAAGATAAATAACTGAACATCCTGCATAATATAAAGAATGCAGTTAGGGGTACCGCCAACCAAATGCGAAATTTGTACGGTAAGACCTTAGCGATCATGTAATTCACAATGGTGCCGTCAGCAAAACGCGAAATTCCCACGTTAACCAAACCAGCGTAGCTGTCACAGCTGACGAAACAACTAGAAAACTAGAGAAGTCCCATTATTAAAAAAGGGATGTCTCTCAGTCGAAAAATCGACTTTTGAAACAGCCCCTTCTTTCTTTCCACTTACCAAGTCCAAAACTCTGTTCCTTGAGCAATGATTAATCTTTCCAACCAAGTTTCAAAATTCATCTTCATAGTTGATCCATTTTCTGGAATAACGTCATCATCATGATCAAAGCGAACTAAATAATGCGCTTTTCCTTCTTTTACACGATTTGAATCAATAAAGATATAGTCACCATTGCTCACAGAGATTGGATACCAATGTTTAGGCATATAATCAAGATGATTGTGTATAATTTTCTCTAGGCTTAATAGCTCATATCCACCTCCATATTTTATGTCCCGGAAGAGCCTAGCTCCATTGTGTATTTTTATGAATTTTTGGAAATCTACTGGTATGCTCCATCCTGTAACTCTTATAAATTTTTCCATCTCAGAATCAGTTGCTGGAGTATTAAATGAAAAAACTGCTTGATACACATCCCCTCCTGGATTTTGCACCAACAGTGTGTTGTCTTTATCAAGCCGACTTTTCAATCCCTCTAGTGCCATTAAGCAAATATTTCCTTCCAAAAGCAGATCTCCTTTCCTGCTTTAGTAGTCATCTCCATCTGGTATGTACTTACCATAAGATGCCCACCAAGGGGTAACTTCCTGCCTATGAAAATCCTCTGGTAATGGAATCAAGTTGTCGAAGTCATTGTACCCACCATAAGCCAATGGAATAATATGGTGGATATCTACATCGCTCCAATTAAAATTTGGTACACCATACTTATTCTCATACCATTTAATATATTCCTTCCTAACTCCTGGATCTCTTTGTTCTCGCTGGGATTTAGGAAGCCAAGCGAGGTCTGCTTCATCAGGCTCAAACATTTTTATTCTACTATGAGCGTCTCTATACTTAGGATATTCAATACCCTTTTTGTTAAGCAAAAATTCTTTTCCTACCTTATGGTCTGCATCGGATTTTCCATTGGGCCATGTTGCTAATGACGTGCTTACAGTCCGCTAAAAATTTGTATCTACAATGCTGACTGGATCGCTTACTTTCATTGCTGTTTCTTTTATTTCGGGAGCTGTAAAGGTGTAGTGAAAAACATCTTCATCACGGTATGATCGTTTCCGATTAGTTGAAGACTCCAATGTTACTTTCCCGGTAATCATTGCCACCCTGGCAACATTGATATCCTCAATTTCTACATACGAAACGATTTCTTTGTTTCGTTCATCTATTATCAGACCCGCTACAAGTTTAACACCCGAACCTCCTGTTTTTGAACGAAGGGAGACTTCCTCACCTGTATTTTCTTCCAGATGCAACTCCTGAACTTCATGCTCTGATATTTCGAAATTCTTGTCTAGTTTTTCTCCGGTTTCATCTTCAAGTTCTTCTATTGCCGATAGATGAATTGAAGAAAGTTCCTCTGCGTTTAAAAGTTCACCTGTACCAGAATCAATAGTAAGTTCAATTTCCGTTGCAAGCACTACCGCATTCTCGACCCAGAGGATGTCCGTCAGGCTTGGAGTAACGATAAGGTTAAGATATGGCACGCTTTTCGGAAGTTCACGTCTAGTAGTAGAGAGTAACCGCCCTGCGCCAATCAAAAGGAGCAGGGCATTTTTGCGTTTTCAGGAGGGAGAAATATTGAATCCGATCAAGGAGTTCGAGCAATACCTTGTAGAGAACGGGATTGCTCCAAAGACAATTGAATCCTACGTAGGTGACGTGAAAGGCTTTTGTACGTTCTTGCAAGGAATGGGCGTGGAGCAACCGACCGATTTGAAACGCTTCTACGTCTCCAGCTTTAAGAACTACCTGACAGAAAACAAGTACGCATTGGCAACCATCAACAAAAATATCAACTCGGTACAGGCGTTCAACCTGTTTCTGATCGACCGCAAGCTGGCTACAGAACAGGTCGTCACGCTACGGAAAGACAGGATCACGGTGGCCGCTGGCAGTGAGGGAGAGAGAGGTGGATGTACTTTCTGAGCTGGAGGTCAACCAGTTGCTGTTCTTCGTACAGGACAGGAGCAAAGTCAGCCTACGGAATCACCTGATTGTTTGGCTTCTGTTGTACACGGGTGTTCGTGTGAGTGAAACTATGCGGGATTCAACTGAGTGACCTAGACTACCTCACTAACACGCTACGGGTAACAGGCAAAGGTGGGAAGTACAGAGAGGTTCCTCTTCGCCCTGACCTTATCGATCTAATCAAGGAGTACATTCGTTCAGAAAGACAAGGAAACAAGCACAGAGACAGTCCCTATCTTCTTCTGAGTCAGCGAGCGGAGAAGTTGCACAAGGACACGGTCAATACGCTCCTAGAAGGCATGGAAAAGCAGCTCGGCTTCAAGCTGTACCCGCACAAATTCCGCCACACACCTGACTCTGGCAGAAGTTCAAGCTGAAGTTACTAAGGTAAACAATCCTTAATAAAATCACGAAACGTTACTTCATAAACTCAACTGAGTGAAAAAAGTGGAGAAAACCTCTTAGACAGAGCATCATTGCAAAGTCTAAGAGGTTATTCTCTAACTACCCTGTCGAATAGATTGGCGCAATTCCAATCCATGAGAACAGCCTAAGATACTCATGTGCCTAATCCTCCTGCACGGAAGCAGTCCTATACCAATTGCTCTCGTGAAGTCAGGTGAAGTCGTACTTGTGGAAGAAGCAAGGCGGGGCTCTTTAAAAGCTGGCTATGGTCAGGAGACGAATCCATGGTGACCCAATACGAGATAGCTGTTGTCAGGTAATGAAGCGCTAGGGTTTTGGCAACAGTCGATGTACGCGAGATCGCACAGACGAAACAGGAACAATTCAGGCTGTTAAACCTGTTTTTCTCGGATTGTATAGTGGGGACCTAAGGTCAGCAAAACAAGGGATAGACAAGGTGGAACGTTTGAAGTCTTATCAGAAGAGGTGGGATAGCACCAGTGAGGCTGATAAGATGGCAGCGGGTTCGTAGTAGTGTAGATGGCTTGCCGTTTGTATCCGTAGTGGCAACACAGGCGGGGAGGAGAAAACTGGCCGGAGCGAAGGAACCCAGTCAGCGGATAAGAAGGATACGAGAACTTACAATGGGCATTGTAGTTTCTCAAGTCTACAAATGAACAATTTCCAAAAAGGATTGCAGAGAGAGATCATTTCTGCAGTCCTTTTTGGCGTTTCATGCTGTTTAAGACGACTGTTGAAAATGAATGACAGTGCTTCAGCGATCTTTTTCCAGCTATATGATGCGATTTATCAAGAGTTAAAAGCAGATTATAATATTACAGGAAGTGGAACGTCTATTTATATTAATGAACCGACTCAAGAGGCAGACAAAGATATTACCATCACGTTAGAAGATCTAGACGCGACAGGTGTCACTGGAGTAGGTTCAGAATGGAACAAAGGAGTTGCTGGTACGGGAGGAGTAGCTGAGGTAAATGAACTTGAAATTACTGAGGTTGGTTCTGGAGCGATGGATGTGCGTGTTAACTATACCGACGGATCCTTCTTTTTAAACGAGACTGTTACCGTTACCCTACAAGGTACAGAAACACCTTCTGAAGTTGCAGACAAAATTGCCTCACTCAATGATGGCAAAGGGATATTCCGCCAAAATATCACTGTTTCTGGGGCGAGCGTAATCAAAAATAGATAGAAACGAAGTTTAACCAAGATTATTAAAAGAAGGCTTAATACGGGGCTTATCATATCTGTCGGTGGATTTCGTATTTACCCCAAAAGAGTCTGACTCGCAGAGGCAGACTCTTTTTACATGACCTTCTTGCGTTATTTTCATTCTAAAAAGCAATAGTTATAATGAAAAGTCGCTTTGATAGCGGCAAAGAGAAAGACGCCACTACATAAAATGCCTCCCAAGCTAAGCGTAAAAACATAGATGGGGAGGCCAGTACCTACGAATTATTTATAATGAAAGTGACTATTTGAATTTAAAACTTTCCAATCAACGTACTAATCTCTCTCTCATAGCCATACCGCTTAAAAAACTCAATCAATGCTACAGCAAATATATCTCGCTGGCTAATATTTTTTTCCTTACTGTATTCACGCACCATTTGATCAAGTGTATTTGTCATATGAACAGACTTCGTAACGAAAACGCCAGGTACGGCATATCGAGGAACTTTGCCTGATTCCGAGCCAGGGACGACCAGATCGATTAAACGGCCTCTGTTGCGCTCCAAAAGCTCGAGTAGGGAAAGATACTGATCTATCTGGTTCGAACCCATAAGACCGGTTCTATCCCCTACAAAAGGCTCCTCAAGTTCTTCCAGCGGGATTTCCTTAGAGGAACTCGTTACTGCTTCGTTACGGACTATTTGCTTATCAGTCAGTTTCCCATATTCCTTCACATAGTTCTTCGTATCAGAACACCACTTGTACCCTTTTGCCTTCATATATGTCGCAAGCTCACGATGATCCTGAAAGCCCATACGTTTGGCAATCGTCTTCGCATCTGCTCCCTCTTTCTGAAAGAGGGAGAGGATCGTCGACTCCATTGAAGACTTCATTAAATCATTGCTTGGGTCCCACTTCTCGGTATGTGTATGTATAGGTACATAGGCTTGTTTATAACGATCCCACATAAAGTTCTTGCGACGCATGTATATATCTAGCGTCTTGTAATTCTTATGTCCCAGTTCCTGCGCTAACTCATCTCTCGTTTTTCCCTCCACCATGCCTCGCAATATCTCATTGACTCGCTCATCATAGATGGGTTTTTTCTCTGTACGTATATCCACACTCTACACTCCTATATATCTCTTTTAAAGTGTTTGGATTCTTTATACTCTCACCTACAAATGGTTGATTGCATCTCGCAACTGATCCAGATTGGTATGAGTATAAACACTGGTTACGTTCAAAGATGAATGTCCTAGAAGTTTTTGTATTTGTACCAGATTAACATCCTTTTTGACTAGTTGACTTGCAAAGCTGTGGCGGAGGATATGAGCTGTCACTTTCTTGCTCCACCCTAATCGTTTGACTGCTTCCGTAATTTCTCGGTTAACGTAAACCGGCGACAGCTTCCCGGTTTTTTTAGTGCAAAAGAACCGATTAGAATCTGAATCAGGTCGATGATGTAGTACGTATTCTCTCAACATGGGTAGTAAACGGGGAGAGATGGGAATAAATCGATCTTTGTTTCCCTTACCTGCCACTACGTGAATCACCTGCTGGTCCCATTTTACATCATGTATTGTGAGGTTCAGGCATTCGGATATGCGCATACCAGTCAAGAAGAGAACCATGACCACTAGTTTTATTAGTGAGTGATTGATTGCATTTACTAGATCGTTTACCTCATCTTCTTCTAGGTATGTTCTTTCTTTTTGTTGTATTTTTATTTTCTCAACGGACAATGCAATATTCCGAGGAACCCACTCCTTTTTATGCGCATATGCAAAGAATGAGCGAAACGTATGAAGGTTGCGCTGTCTGCTGGCAGGAGCATAGGATCGCTCTGATTTGAGATATAAAAGAAAGTCCTCAATATCCGTAACTGTTACTTCATCGACATACGGTTCACAGTTGTATTTACTTTCCAAAAAACGGGTAAAGTAGGTGAGATCCTTTTTATATCCCGTTATTGTTTGTTCACTCCGGCCAATAGAGAACAAGTATTGCAAGAATAGAACTATAGCTTGAGTTAACACCATTTGTTTCGAAACACCACCATGAATGCCAGTGTACGTAAGCAGAAAGAATAAATTCAAAATAAAGAACACGATTAGTATAACCGTTATTTGGATATTTACATACAGTGAAACGAAAGTGTTATGTGATTATAAAAGTTATAAGTATTCAGTATATGTAAATGTAAATGAAAGGGACTAGCGCATGATAGCGATAGTCCCTTCCACCATTTGCAACAGTTTACAAATTTTTTGGGACGGTCAGAAAAAGACCCCGTACACATTTCTGCGTATGGGGCACTCTTTCCACTTCCATTGCTCTTTTCGATGAGCTTATGAAGTAATGTTTCGATTACTGAGTAACAACAATGTTAGCTGGAACGGACAAAACGTTTCCTGCAGCATCTTTCACATCAATTGTCTCCAATGCTTTCAAAGAGAGGCCTTTAGCGATTTTATCTGCATCAACTTCTGCAATTGTTACTTTAACAGTAGTTTTAGCATCAGCGCCAACGCCAGCATCTACATTGTTAGCAGGTGTTTGCGCTTGACCACCAATCAAAACTTCGAAGTCTGCACCGGTAGTATCCAAAACAGCTTCAGAGAAAGTCAAAGTGATTTCTGTTGTTCCAGTCAGCTTAGCAGAAGTTACAACTGGGGCAACGTTCTCATTAAGCGATGTTCCGTTAGTGAGGTATGGCTCCATCACTTTAGCAGAACCAAGAGCTTTCACATCAGAGATGTTGATGTTGCGTTTACCAGTGAATTCGTTAGAACCTGCTTTCAGATTCAGAACTGCAACTTGTGTAGTTACACCATTAGCAATTTCAGCTGGCAGCAATGTTACGGATTCAACAACAGCGCCGTCAATTTTGTAGTTAGCTGCATTCGTAGCAGAAGCTCCGTCTACTGCTTGGTCAAAAGTAACTTTTACTTTGTTGTTGTCAGTACCTTGCTCAACAGCTGTTACTTTCACAACTGCATCACTAGCTGGCACACCATCTTTACCACGAGTGAATGTAGATTTAGCTTTTTCAACATCTACACCTGCAGCACTAGTCACACCAGTGAACGTCAGGTCGAGGTTGTAAGTAGCACCCTCAACATCAGTATCAGTTCCCAAGAAAGTATCGAGATTTACACGAACTACTTTCTTATTAGTTGCATCTTGTTTTACTTCTGCTTCAGCACCAGTAATAGCATTGGTGATATGGTCTTTAACAAAAGAACCAGCACCAGCTACTTTTGCACCAGTAGCAAGTGTAACATCTTTATCGAAGGTCATTTCAAGATATTGCTTGCTATCAGTAGCATCAACTACTACATTAGAAGAAGCAACTTTTGGTGCAGCTGCATCTTTCGTGAACACTACAACTTTGCTAGTTTCCACACCATTTTCACCGCTGAGGTCTTGGAATCCAGAAACTACAACAGTTTGAGCACCGTCAAGTACAGCAGGAGCCGTTACATGATAAAGAGTAGGATCAGTAGTATCTTTCACTACTTTATCAGCAGCAATTGTTTCTGTGCCAACTTTAACTGTAGTAGGGTTCTTAGCGAGTTGCTCGGAGAACTTAACAGTAAATGTAGTTGCACCAGTTTGAGCGATAGTAGAAACTGTTGGAGCAACGCCGTCCAATGCGCCTTTAACCATTGTTACAGTTGCAGGGTTTGGAGTGAGCAGGTTGCTCGCAGTGTCTTGCGTACCGATCAATGTCGCAATTACTGTTTTACCAGCAGCGATATCACCAGTCATAGTGAAAGTCACTTTGTCAGTTGTAGTAGTGAAGTTATGGCCAATACCAGCTGTAACTGGAGTACCGTCAGCATATTTGTATGTTACAGTACCGATTGCACTAATTGGTTCAGAGAATGTAACAGTGAATGTGCTAGCGGAATCTTTTACAGTGGAAACGATTGTTGGAGCGGTGGTATCACCAGCGAAAGTTACAACATCGTCATATTTAACAAAAGTAGAACCATCTTTAGCTTTGAGGTTCTGGATAACTACGTTATAGCGTTTGGAAACTGCATTAGTAGTAGTAACAGTTAATGTTTTTCCGTCTACGCTCAGTTGACCTTTCAATGCACCAGCAGCATCAGCAGCAGCATCGATAGCTTTGAAAGCTACTACGTTATCTACGAATTCGCCATCTTTACCATTTTTGAACAAAGATACAGCATCTGCTTCTTTGTTGAATTTAACTTCAACAGTTGTACCGTTAATAGCACTAACCCTTACAATAATTTCTAATTGTTCACCAATTCCAGCAAATCACGTCCTACCAGTATTTTCATAGTGATCATGTTGCCGATCATTTGTAGAAAAAAGGAATATGGATGAAGCTGATTGCTAAGTAATGGAAATCCCCACAATATGGAAGTGTAGCTTTGCCTTTGGAAGATGAAATTTTGAAAAAATAGCAAAATAAAACTGGACAATTAAAAAGGACCACTCTATTAACGAATAGTCCTCTAACCTAGTAGTAAAAGCTCATCCTTAGGCAGGATAAGTTTTTGTTTTTATTGTTATGAAAAATATTATACAAAAATGTTAATAACTACCACGACATATCAACGACGTTATCACTATGGAGGAGGTAAATGAAATAATTGAAAGGGACAAATCGTCTTTATAATAGAAGAAACTGAAAAAAACATTTGTACAAGTCAGGGTACATCAGATAGAAGGTATGGGTGGAGGCAATAAACCAACCGAGTATTTGCGAGTGGATAAGTCAGGAAGACTGAACTCGTTCAAGTAAATTAAACAAATCAAAACGTAAATGGGCATGAGCATGTGTGGCTTATCGTTGATAATGCTACTGCAGGATTATGAATTGATGTGACTATGAATCCAACACCACAAAGAAATTAGAAAATCAGAAATAGCCTATCGCACTGGTGATAGGCTATTTTGCTATAAACATAAAAAAGAACCAACTGCACACGACAGTTGGCCAAAAAGAAATTCCCCAAGTTATTTGTTTAGACCCTTACATTTTATCAATAATAAACAACGTTGTAAACTTTAACTCATTTTGGAAATGTTATACACAAAATCTTCGACAGCTCGATAGCTTAAAAATTTTTCTTCATTAGATATGCGACGAAAGATATGCGACAAAGACACGCTGAACGATCAAGGGTGTTTGCACGGTATAGACCGACTAAGAAACGGTCCTTGAGGATGCGAGCAAACCAGGTTCTCCTTTTTGCCCCACCGTCCATCCTTCCATTCCTTGACATCCCCTGTTGCGTACGGGTATCCTAACATAACTAACAGTACGAATCATGCTGTGAAAAGGTTGCAAAAACCGTTTGTTTTCTGCTTGGAATGCCAAGTTTTCTATGTTGCAAAAGGATGTCACTATGCTATAGTGGATGACGAATGTAACTATATATAGATGAAGAGAAAAGTTGGGAGCGACGATATGTTATCCTTCTTGAAGAATCTAATGGGGAATAAACCGACAACCAATGAGGTGCGAGAGCAGGTTCAGGAGGAATCGATCCTTTCCGCTGCTGATACCGAACAGTCTCATCAGGAAGCGCAACAGATACACGAGGAATCAACTGGCGTCATCACAACACTCTCGCTGCATGAATTGTGGGAGAAGCAGTTGGGGGCGCAAGAGAAATACTCGCTCTCCTTTATGGCTCAGGAACTGGAACCTTTGCAGCCAGGGAATATCTCCTTGGCAGGGACTTCACTTGTTCCGCATGACGACGGGATTGAAGTGGTAGCATTTGTCCGGAACAGCACGGACCGTCCAATCAGCCTGAATGAGATGACACTGGTGGTACTGTTTGGGGATCAGGAGCTGTTTACCCGCCAATCCTTTGATTTCAGCGAGCTTGGAGAAATTCCGCCGCGTTCTGCAAGACCGTGGTCGTTTGTATTTGCCAGAGAGCACTTTTTACAGGTAGAAGTTCTTCTCGTGAATTGGAAGATCGCTTTTGAGATGGCGCAGAAGAAGATGGTTCTTCCACAGCAGCTGGAACTGGAGGAATCCTGGATTAAGGCGCTGACTGATGAACAAAAAACGTCCTTAATTGAATTAGCGAAGAACCTTCCTGCTCTAAAAGAGGGAGAAGTAAATATACAAAGTGTGCAGATTCGGAGAACCGAAAGTGGTGCTCTGAATGCGATGCTTTTGATTCGTAATGGTTCTACCCAGTCACTGTCCTTCGAAAAATTGCCGCTGGCGCTGTATGATGCAAGCGGAGATAAAGTGGCAGAAGGTCTGTTTGAACTAGGAAGCCTGACTGTAAATGCCAATACCAGCAAGCCATGGCTGTTTATTTTCCCGCCTGAGAGCATCCAAAAGGAAGAACTGGACTTGTCCCGTTGGAAAGTAAACGTTCCCCAATAAGCCTGATGCAAGAGAGCGAATTTGCATAGGCTAGTCAAAAAAGTTTATCATGATGAGAGAGCTTCGTTCGTGTCCGGACGTGTGAGGAGGTAGCCTATGTTTTCCTTTATGAAGAATTTATTAGGTAAGGATCAACAGGATCTGAAAAAAGATATTCAAGAAGAGTCTGCCATCGATGTCGCCGAGTTGAAAAACACCGAGGTCGAAATGGAAAGCAATGAGCAACAGGAAGAGTCTACAGGTGGAGCTGAAAAGATTCGCACGGAATTGTCTCTGAGCCCGATTTGGGAAAGTGAGCTGGATTCCGAGAAAAAGTATACGCTTCGCTTTTTGCAAGAAGAATTGCCTGAGATTCGCAAAGGCATGATTAGCGTAACGGGATTCAGTATGATTCCGCAGCCAAACGGCATGACAGTAGCTATGTTCTTCCGTAACTCCACGAATAAGCCAGTGCGGATTAAAAACGTTGGATTAGCGATTTATCTCGATGATAAGGCGTTTGCGCGGATCAAGGTGGATTTGTCAGATATGGGCGCAATTCCGCCGCATACCAGCCGTCCATGGGAGGTATTGTTCCCGGAAGAGAGCTATCTGCATGATAATTTCACCTTTAACCGCTGGAAAGTGGTTATGAAGGCTGGGAGAAATTCGCATGTATGGCCTCGTAATCTGGAGCTCGATCCCGAAATGGAAAAGCGCATGACTGATCGCCAAAAGGACCGTCTGGAAGCGTTGACGCAGTCTTTGCCATTGATTCCGATTAATACCGTGCAGGTTACTGGTTTTGACATCGGAATGACAAAGGAAGGACAATTGGTAGCAGCGATGCTCTTCCGCAATGGGATGGCCCATGATTACCGTCCAGATGAAATCAAGCTGACGATTGCTGATGCAAATGGTGATCTGGTAGCAACAGGTGTACTGGATGCGAGTAGCATTAATGTGAAGCCGGGTTACAGCCGTCCATGGATGATTGTATTCCCGCCAAATTTAGTGAAAAAGCCTGATGCCGACCTGAAAAGATGGACGCTTGAGGTAGAATAGAGCGCAATACTTTTAAGGTGTGGGAAAGAGGAGGTTGACTTATGAGTTGGTTATTGGAAAATTGGTTTGGCTCCAAGGAGAGCTTAGAGCAAGTACGCGAAGATATTCATGAGAATCTTCATAGAGAGTTTTATTTGGGTGTATCCGGATTAGATAATCCGCAGCAATCTGCGAACCGTGTGGAATCCAAGGAATTGTTTTTGGTGCTGAACGGTCCGTGGGATGATCAATTGGACGAAGCGGAGCATGAGCTCTTGCAATACGCGCATGATGAAATGCCTCCGGTTGTTCGTAACGAAGTAGGGATCATTCCTTTCTTCACACAGGTTACCAATGATGGTTACTTGGTACTTACCTACGTTCGCAATGCGACTGACCGCAGCATTTTGCTGCAAAAGCTTCCGTTGTCTTTGGTGACGGAGGATGGAGAGGAAGTCGCGAGAAAGACTTTTGATCTGATCACATCCGGTCCAGTGATGGAAATGTCTAGCCGTCCGATGGAATTCATGTTCCGCTGGGATGAGTTCGATCGTATTCCTGAAAAAGAGGTTCCTCTGAAGCTGACCTACATCAAGCCGAAAAAGCACGAAGCAGAAGAGGATCAAAACTTTAATTTGGGTCTGAGTGCAGATGAGTCCAAGCAATACATGCAGCAGGCAGCAGAGAAGGCTCCGATTGTAGAGGGCGAAGTAGATTTGCAAGTTCTCGACATCAAGCCAGGTGAAGATAACGGATTGAAAGTCATCGTTGCTTTCCGTAACGGTCTGGCAAAACGTCTGGAGTTTACCGAAGTGCCGATTATCGTTCATGATAAAGATGGCGATACCGTAGCACGCGTACACTTCACCTTGGAAAACATGAAGGTAGAAGCTAATAGCCATCGTGTATGGGCATTTGATATTCCGTTCTCCTCCATTAAAAAGGAAGAGGTAAATTTGGCGGAACTGACTGCTTTTATTCCGAAAGCACAGCAAAGAAAAAAAGAAAAAGCTCAGGTAACACCTGAAGTGGAAGACAATAAAGGTTTGTTACAGTAAGGAGAAAACCCTTTTTGCCCATGGTGAAAAGGGTTTTGTACTGTTATAACGTTCCAAATATTGGGTGATCAGGGTTGCATGTCTGCCTTTTCATCCGCTATGCTAGGACGAGAAGATAAATACCTGAATTCCTTTTAGACTGCTCATCTTGCAGGGGAGAGAAGGAAGGACTATTTTACATGAAAAAATCAGTGAACATGTCAGTAGCGACAGCGATAAGTGTCGCGCTAGTGATGGCAAACAACCAAACGATCTATGCTGCAGCACCACCAGCATCAAATGACTACTATTTAAGTAACCAGCTTCATTTGAGCCAGATTAGAGCTCATCAAGCATGGCCAGTCGTAAATAGTAATGAACAGATTATTATTGCGGTGCTGGACTCCGGTGCGGATTATAAGCATCCAGATTTGAAGGACAACCTTCTGCCGGGTGTGAATCTTGTCAATCCCGGGAGATCTGCCCAGGACGATAACGGACATGGAACAGAAGTAACTGGTGTACTGGCTGCTAGCGGGAATAACAGTATTGGTGTATCCGGTGTCTTGTGGAATGCCAAGGTTTTGCCAATTAAAGTTTTGGCCAAAAATGGAGATACTACGGTGCAGACTCTTGCTAAGGGTATCAATACTGCCTTGGATCGTGGTGCCAAAGTCATCATGATGTCTCTCAGCAGTATGGCCTACTCCAAGGAACTGGCGAATGCTGTGCAACGAGCGGAAAGAAGCGGAGCGGTTCTGATTGCAGCTAGTGGCAATGAGAGTAGCCGTGTGGCTTATCCGGCAGCTTATCCCACGGTGATAGCGGTAGGGGCTGTAAGGAGTAACAATGAAGTGCTGTATCAAAGCAATACAGGGCCTGAGCTTAACCTGGTAGCGCCTGGTTTCAATGTTTATACGACCAAGCTCGGGGGAAAATACGGTTCTTTTAGCGGTACTTCAGCAGCGGCACCACAAGTAGCAGGTGCAGCGGCGCTCATACTAGCTCGTCATCCCAAACTAAGTCCATTTGATGTGAGACAATTGCTTTATCAAACGGCAACGGACTTAGGGGAAAAGGGATGGGACCGGAAAACTGGCTACGGGTTGTTAAATGTCGACAAGGCAGTTCGAACGGCCTTATCCTACGACTTTTTAGAGCCGAATAATCAGACGTACTCAGCAAAAGCGTTCCCGATCGAGTCTCAGATACGTGGAAATTTGGGGCCCAAAGACACGATAGACTGGCTGAAGATGGACATCCCTTACGATGGGAAGGTCAGCTTCACAGCGTCAGTGACTTCCGGTGTTTCTTCAGCGATGGCAGCTACCTTTTACCCAGAGAATCGTCCGCCGATTACGCAATACTTCGGGAATGGGGATACGATCACTGTTCCGGTCAAGGCGGGAAGAATGAATATCCGCTTAATGCGTAACGGAGGGGTCAACAACGCTTTTACCTATGTGTTGACGAGTAAGTTTACCATCAATCCGGACCGTAACGAACCGAACGATACACAAGAGACGGCAAGACCGCTCGTAGGCAACCAAATCAGTGTAACAGGCAATTTTCACGATGAAGGGGATCAGGATTGGTTCTCCTACTATGTTCGTGAATACGGGCATTTGGATGTTTCTGTTAGTCCTGATAACAAGCGTGTCGATCTAATGCTGGGTATCGGTAAACAAGAGCCCGGGAAAAAGACGGTTGTCTGGGACCCTAACTACGATAATGGAACGAAAGACAATCCGACAGAGCGCGTCCAAAAAGAAGTGTCACCGGGTAAGTATTACATCCGTGTGAGTGAGTACAATCGCAATGCAGTGAATGGCGAATATCAGCTGGATCTGGGATACACGCCAGTAAAAAAAGATTTTAATGAACCGAATGACACCTATCAAAAAGCGTCTCCGTTAAGCGGTGGGACAGTGATGTCAGGCACAATACCGACAGCTACTGATTCCGACTGGTTCCAATTTACTGTGAATAGTGAATCGTATGTGACGTTCCGAGCGCCGTACATTCCTGTCGATAGCGGCTTTCGTTTCGCGCTCTATAGCGATCGAAACATGAACTATGCGATCGCTTCGACGAATGAGGTAGCGGAGCTGTCTAACCGAGGAAACGATGTTATCGGTTTGCGTTTACAACCAGGAAAATATTATGTACGCCTTAATAGCGGTACTTCGTTCAAGTATGAATCGTACCGACTCACGGTGACACAACAGAAACTGATAGCGGGCTATCGCGATATTTCGGACCACTGGGCGCGCTCAGAGATCGTCAGACTTAGCTCTCGCGATATTGTAAATGGATTTAATGATGCGTCGTTCAAGCCGAATCAGGCAGTGACCCGTGCAGAGTTTGCGACGATGCTGCTTAAGTCGATGCGTGCGACCGGTTCCAAAGTAGCGACTACCTACACAGGAAAAACGACCTTCCGGGATATGCCAAAACGGCACTGGGCGTATCATAACCTAGGTGTAGCCTATCAATTAGGAATTTTGAAAGGGTACCCGAAGAGTGAAATGAAGCCGGATCAGCCGATATCGCGTGCAGAGATGGCGGTAATGATTGCGCGGGCACGTGATGTTTTGATGTATAACCGTGGTACCTCGAATTATCAGGATGTGCCAACGAGTCACTGGGCTTCTCCTGCCATTGAGGCTTTGACATCTAGAAATTGGCTCAGTGGGTACGGTTCTTCCTTTAAACCGAATGGAAGGGCGACTCGCGCAGAGGTAGTGGTGGTACTTTCCAAAGCCTATCAACTATAAGTAAAATTTTTCCTATTGACATCTCTGAAAAAAACAATTATTCTATTATCCGTAATGGATACTCTTATCCAGAGCAGGCGGAGGGACTGGCCCTATGAAGCCCGGCAACCGATCTAGAGCGGTGCTAACCAGCAGAACGGACATCTGTTCTGGCCGATAAGAGGATGAAGGAAGCAAAAAACGCTCAAACCTTTTCCTCCTAAAAAATGGAAAAGGTTTTTTATTTGCGTTTACGTAGATAAAATCCTGACTCGGCTACCACACTATTTGTATGAGGTCAAAGGAGGTATTTTCTCATGGCTTTGCAAAAAGGTCGTCGTCTGTTTACATCCGAATCTGTAACTGAAGGACATCCGGATAAAATTTGTGACCAAATTTCCGACTCCATCTTGGATGCGATCCTGTCCAAAGATCCAAACGCTCGTGTAGCTTGCGAAACTTCCGTAACTACTGGTTTGGTTCTCGTAGCAGGTGAAATCACCACAAACACTTATGTGGATATCCAAAAGCTCGTTCGTGAAACTATTCGTGAAATCGGTTATGACCGTGCGAAATTCGGTTTTGACGCTGACACTTGCGGTGTGATTACTGCAATTGGCGAGCAGTCCGCTGACATTGCACTTGGTGTAGACCAAGCATTGGAAGCACGCGAAGGCAAAATGACTGACGCCGAGATCGAAGCAATTGGTGCTGGTGACCAAGGTTTGATGTTTGGTTTTGCTTGCAATGAAACACCTGAGCTGATGCCACTTCCGATCAGCATGTCCCACCAATTGGCTCGTCGTCTGACTGAAGTACGTAAAAACGGAACACTTGCTTACCTCCGTCCTGACGGAAAAACACAAGTAACCGTTGAGTACGATGGCGACAAACCAGTTCGTATCGATACAATCGTTATTTCTACCCAACATGCTCCTGAAACAACTCTGGAGCAAATCAAGCAAGATCTGGTTGAACACGTAATCAAACCAGTTGTTCCAGCTGAACTGTTGGACGCTGAAACCAAATACTTCATCAACCCAACTGGCCGTTTCGTAATTGGCGGACCACAAGGGGATGCTGGCTTGACTGGCCGCAAAATCATCGTAGATACTTACGGCGGTTATGCTCGTCATGGCGGCGGTGCGTTCTCCGGTAAAGATCCAACAAAAGTTGACCGTTCCGGTGCTTACGCAGCTCGTTATGTAGCGAAAAACATCGTGGCTGCTGGCCTCGCAGACAAATGCGAAGTACAAGTTGCTTACGCAATTGGTGTAGCACAACCAGTTTCCATCGCAGTAGATACATTCGGTACTGGTACCATTTCCGAAGAAGCTCTGGTAAAATTGGTTCGCAAACACTTTGACCTGCGTCCTGCTGGTATCATCAAGCAGCTCGACCTTCGTCGTCCTATCTACAAACAAACAGCTGCATATGGCCACTTCGGACGCAATGACCTGAATGTTCCTTGGGAGCAAACAGACAAGGCGGAAATCCTGAAGCAAGAGGCTGCTCAACTGTAATATTCATCAATGACATAAAAAGAGCCTGGTGTTGCTACTGGGCTCTTTTTCGTTTTAGGTGCAAAGTCATCCAATTATTGGGTCAATTGTTGCACAGGAATTTGTAGGACTGTGTCGAATCTCCTAGTGAGGAAGTAGAGGAGGGGTTTTTTTGCCGAACAGAAGGCTCTTCCTGATCGTGTTTCTTACTTTTTTGTTTCTTGCAGTGGCTATTGGGTTGTTAGGCGAATCTTTTCTGGAAAAAAAGAATAAACAAGAAGTGCAACCTTTTCCCCAAGTGGATACGTCTATAAGCATAAGTGAGACGAAAAATGCTGAGCCAAACGTCACACCAATTGAAGAAGCAGCGGTTCAAACGAAAAAGTGGTATAACAATCAGGTTGTGGTTTTGACGTACCATCATGTCACGGATCAATCAAATCAGCGGTATGTCATAGCTCCTGATCAATTTGCCCGACACATGAAATTTTTGCATGATAACGACCTGAATCCGATTTCGTTGGATGAGTTCCTGCGATTTATGGAGACGGGTACCTTACCGACTGAGAATGCTGTTTTGATTACGTTTGACGATGGGTATGAGAGTTACTACACAGAAGCATTTCCGATCTTACGTACATACGGCTACCCTTCAGTAAACTTCGCGATTGCGGGGCGCTTAAGAGATGTAGCTGACCGAAAACGGGAGAATATGACGCCACCACTTACGCGTCAACAGGTTAACGAAATGATTCATTCCGGACTGGTTACAATCGGGTCCCACACGTACAGTCTGCATGAAGAGGAAGAACGAAATGAGTGGGGCGATCTTGGCCCAGAAACAGCTCCGGTCTATCTGAAAGACTTGCAGCGTTTAGAGGACGAGAAAGAGTACAGGGACCGCCTCTATGTGGATTTCAGTATATCTCGCGTCAGTTTAAGCGAATGGATGAAGCAAGAGATTGATTTCATCTCGTTGCCATTTGGCTACACAAGTCCAATCGTACTGGAGACAGCTCGTCAAGCTGGCTACCGATATGTATTTACATCCAATCGCGGATTCGTAAAACAGGGAACAGATCCTTTTGCCATTCCACGCAATGACATGGGACTGCGAGATGTTGAAGAAGAGCACCTCCAACAGTTGTTCACGAAGGCTAAAAATGAGTTTGAAGGAGAGCAATCATGAACAAAGCGATAGACATCAGCGTGCTGGACGGGGTGATCAAGCGAACGATTGAAACCGTAGAAACGAGTAAAACCCAAATATTTGATATAGCTGAAAACGCCAGACAGCATGGCAACTCATTGAAGTTTGATTTACATGAACTTCGACAAGAGATTTCCAAAGTGATTCAAAAAGTCGATGCGCTTGAACTCGCGTATCGCAAATCGCGCAACAAGCTCGTGCTGGTCAGTCGCAATTTTCATATGTACACGGAGGAAGATATCAGGGTTGCGTATGAAGAGGCGAGCCGTATTCAGGTAGAATTGTCCATTTACCGCGAGCGGGAAAACAATTTGAAGCGCAGAAGAAATGATTTGGAGCGTCAACTGCGTACCTTGGAAGAAACCATCGTCCGTGCAGAAAAGCTGGTTTCTCAAATGGGCGTCGTGCTTGGTTACTTAACGGGTGACTTAAGCAAGATAGGTGAGGCGCTGGAATCGGCGAAGCAGCATCAGTTGATGGGCTTAAAGGTAATCCAGGCTCAGGAAGAAGAGCGCAAGCGTGTCGCGCGCGAGATTCACGACGGTCCAGCTCAATCGATGGCGAATGTCGTGCTGCGTTCGGAAATTGTAGAACGCATGTTGAAAAACGAGCGCATTTTGGAAGCCCAAATGGAACTTCACGAGCTGAAGGAAATGGTGCGCTTGAGCTTGGCGGATGTTCGACGTATTATTTTTGATTTACGTCCAATGGCATTAGATGACTTAGGACTAGTACCTACCTTGCAAAAATATATTCAAACATGCGAAGAGCGTATTCAGTCTTCCATCGATCTGGTAGTATTCGGCGTGGAGCCTCCTTTGCGCAGTTCGGTAAAGGCTGCGATCTTCCGTTTGGTTCAGGAATGTCTGAACAATGTGGAGAAGCACGCAGGCGCTACGACAGTTCAAGTGAAGCTGGAATTTGTACAAGATTCGTTAAGCCTTGTCGTCAAAGACGATGGGGTCGGATTCGATCTGGAAAAACGCATGGCGAATGGCAACTCTTTTGGACTCTTGGGAATGCGTGAGCGTGTACAGCTCTTAGAGGGCAGTGTCGAGCTGCAATCCGCTCCGGGAGAGGGAACCAAGGTTATATTCCAAATACCGATAAAATTGTGACATGATACGTAAATAAGTACTGGGGGATGAACCATGGATAAGAGACAGCAAGAACTCCGCATCGTGATTGTGGATGACCATCAATTATTTCGTGAAGGCGTAAAGCGAATATTGGAAATGGAAGAAGATTTCAAGGTCGTCGGGGAAGGTGCGGACGGAGGAGAAGCCACAGTATTGGCGGAAGAGCACAAGCCGGATGTCTTGTTAATGGATATTAACATGCCGAACATAAATGGCGTTTCTGCTGCAGAAAATGTGATTTCGGTAAGCCCTTCTACTCGTGTAATTATGCTTTCGATTCATGATGATGAGGGATATGTGTATCGTACACTCCGAGCTGGAGCGTCTGGCTACTTGCTGAAGGAAATGGGAACGACAGACCTCGTTGACGCTGTGCGTGTAGTGGCGAGTGGTGGTGCATACATACATCCAAAGGTGACGGGCAAGCTGATTGAAGAATTCCGTCGTCTGAGCGAGCAGGAAGGGACGGCAGAGCGTAGCTTCTCCGTAGATGAATCGCAAACCATCGATCCAAAAGTGATCGAGTCGCTTACCCGTCGCGAGCGCGAAGTATTGCAACTGATGGCAGAAGGGAAAAGCAATCGTGCCATTGGGGAATTCTTGTTTATTAGTGAAAAGACGGTTAAAAATCACGTCAGTAGCATTTTGCAAAAGCTCAATGTTCAAGACCGGACACAAGCTGTTGTCATCTCCATTAAAAACGGTTGGGTGAAACTGTAGGAAGCGCTTCCTATTTGCACTCTGTTCAAGCCGTGCGGCATACCTTGGTATAGGAGGAGGTATGACCGTGATGGAAGAGCTGATTGTATGGCTTTTGGCAGCATTTGGCTGCTCCTCTTTGTTGGTAATGATCGCGGAGCGCTGGACCAATCGGACGGATAGCGCGAGCGAGCTCCCGCATGAGCATTATCGGTTGCTGGTGCGCAATTCGGAACAGGTGCTGGAACGTGTAGTGCGGAGTCTGCTGTTTCGCTCGTATTGGAGTGGCAGACCTATCCGAATTACCTTGATAGATGATGGATCAGACGATGATACAAAACAGATGACAGCCGTCTTGAATCGTTACCCGTACGGACATTGTTTGGGAGACGGACAGGAGGATATGGCGGCTGGAACCATCGTCATTGATCTGCGGGAGAAAAAAGAGGGAGCATAAAAGTTTGTTGAGCGTAAATATTACGAGCTGTCGATAATAGATCGGCGGCTCTTTTATTTTTCTACAGCCTGATTTTGGTTCCGAAATTTATTTGCTGGACCTGTCTGTCTTTTTGCACACTAAGGGCAAGAGGGCGGGGGAGTGAGCGTATGCGTGAGTATTTGCTGTATATCAAAGCTTGCGGCGGATCAATACCACAGGTGCAGACTTATGTTACGCCGAGCTTTTCTGTAGATCGTTCTTTTTGGCAGGAGAGAGAAGGATGTGTCCTGCATGTTATCGGGAAGACATCGTCGCTTGCCCTGGCCTTTTCCTTGCGTGCGAAAGTGAACGGGTATTTAATGGAACAAGTTGGTAAAGGGCGGATGCTGACTGATGGATATGTAAAAGAGTTGAGAGCGCTGGCGGTAAGTAGCGTGTGCGAAGCGAGCAACTTATATGGAAGGGAAGCAGCGAGTGTACAGGACCGCCGAGAGCAGAGGTGGTTTTCTTGGGAGTCAATCGAGGAGAGTGTGGAAGTTTCTTATCTAGGTAACAAAGAATTAGGGAAATTGCCGGGGGCTCGGTTGGGCTATTTGGGTGGTCACGAGCTTCTTCGAAGGAGCTCATCTCGGGTGAATATACAAGAAGCTGTTTTGAGAGAGATTTTGGACGGGCGTGCGCTCCTTTGGGATGAAGTGGAGTCCTTGCTGAAAAAACGAGGGGTGGACGTGAATGATTTGTCAGCCATTTTGCATGCACTCGTGCTTGCAAACAAAGCGGAGTGGCGACCGGGTATTCGTTTTGCGGTCATAAAAGGATGGTGGCGCAATCGGTTGGAGTTGGTCTGTGAACGCTGCGGAAGCGCAGGAGAGAAGGTGGAGTTTACTTATTGTCATACGTGTGAGCAAGGGTGCGCTTACTGCACAGCTTGTTTAGGAATGGGCAGGAGTAAGTGTTGCACTCCGTATTTTTTAATGGATGTAGGAGAATCTCTTATCCGTAGCGCAGACCACTTGCAGAACGTGGCGAGATTGGAGTGGGCGGGGAAGTATTCGGCAGATCAATCGCGGGCAGCTGAGCGAGCGCGTTGCTTTGTTGCCAATCCGAGACCAGGGCTATCGGAGTTTTTGATCTGGGCAGTTTGTGGAGCGGGCAAAACAGAGTTGTTATTCCCTTCGGTTACAGAGGCACTTGCTGCTGGCGGTCGCGTTTTGATTGCGACACCTCGAAAAGACGTCGTACTAGAGTTAGCCCCGCGTATTAAGCGAGTCTTTCCCGGGGCTAAAGTGATTGCCGTCCACGGTTCGAGCGCGGAAAAATGGGAAGAGAGTGACATTACGATTGCGACCACGCATCAGGTCATGCGCTACCATAGTCGTTTTTTGCTGGTCGTTCTCGACGAGGCCGACGCGTTCCCTTATCATAATGATCCTGTTTTGTATCGCGCTCTATCCAGAGCGGTGAAAAAGAGTGGGAAGCTCCTCTATTTAAGTGCAACACCTCCGGGATATTTGCAAAAGCGGCTCGTTAGAAAAGGACGCTCAACCCTAGGCTCGTCTGGGGCGATACCGCTATTCTCAGATACACATGTTCTGTTACCTGGACGCTACCACGGTGCTACGCTTCCTGTCCCCAAGATTCTCACGGTACAAGGCTTACATAAGCGCGTTCAGACGAATCGAATTGTGGCACCGTTTATAGAAGCGGTGAGTAGTTCTCTGAATGAAGGCCGACAAGTTTTTGTTTTTGTCCCGCGAGTTGATGAAATTGACAGGGTGCTATCGTACCTTCAAAAGTGGCTTCCTGCTCACGCGGGGGAGATGGCCGGTGTTCATGCGGCAGACCCTATGCGGGAGGAAAAGGTACTCGCATTTCGAGAAAAACGTTATACCGTCATGGTGACGACTACGATTCTAGAGCGAGGTGTGACCATACCGAAGAGCGACGTAGTTGTGGTAGGTGCGGAGGCACCTGTATTTGACGAGGCATCATTGGTGCAGATAGCAGGACGAGTAGGACGATCCGTTGATGATACGTCGGGTAGTGTTTTATTTTTGCAAGCAGAACGCGCTACTTCTCCAAAGCGGGCCGTCAGACAGATATTACAGATGAACAGCTTGGCTCAAAGGCTCGTGGAACAAAGAGGCCTTTCGTGATTAGTGGGATGTGTGTCCGTTGTGGTGGGCGTATCGCAGCTCTCCAAAAGGAATCGGTTGTTCGTGAAAAGGCACGACAGCTATCCGATCAGGCGAGCTATCCGGTCATCTACCGCATGTTAAAAGGGATTGTGTTGTGTGGAGTCTGTCTTGATGCTTTGTCGTTGATTGGGGATGATATTTGCCAGCGGTGTGGGCGTGACAGGGATTTGCTGGCTAGTATCGGCAACGAAGGGCTATGCAGGGATTGTTTTCATGGAGAAGATGATCAGATATTGGTGGCAAATCGGAGTTTGCTTCGCTATGAAAAGGGAGAGAAGGATTTGCTCGGATTGTTTAAATACCGCGGTGATGAGCGGCTAGCTTTATACTACGGTACGCTTCTCGCCATTACGGTTCAGCGTTATTACAGGTCTATGGGTTTTACCTGTATCACGATGGTTCCTTTACATCCACAACGATTGCGGGAACGCGGCTTCAATCAGGTTGACTTGCTGGCCCGGCATTTAGGAGCGGCAATCAAAATTCCTGTCAAACCGTTGCTTCTCAGGACGAAGGATACTCCAAAGCTGAGCAAGCAAAAAGGGCGCGCAGCACGTCACGAAAGCATGCGCGAAGCTTTTGTGTGGGATGGCCAGGATGTGCCTGTGCCCTCTGCTGCTAAAATCCTGCTTCTTGACGATATTTATACGACTGGTTCGACGTTGCGTTCGTGCGCGAAAACAATCAGAGAACATTTGGGGCCAAGCTGTGAAGTATATTCCTTGACAATATACCGATAGCCAGTTTGGAAAAATTAAGCTATGATGTAGGCATATAACGGATGTGGAACCGTATGAACTTTCTGAACGGAAAAGGGGTTGTCCGATATGTCTATGGGCAAGTTGGCAAACTGCTCGCGGTGTGATGCTGTATTTGTACAAGCAGTCCGTGACATTTGCCCCAAATGCTATAAAGAAGTGGAACAAGAATATGAAGCATGCGCCCAATTTTTGCGCAAGCGAGAAAATCGCGGATCGAATATTCACCAGGTGAGCGAAGCCACTGGCGTGAGCGTGAAGCAAATTACGAAGTTTATCAAAGAAGGGCGCATTTCGGTTGCCGGAAATCCCAACCTTGGCTATCCATGTGAGCGCTGCGGTTTTTTGATTCGAGCAGGCAACATTTGCGAATCTTGTCTAAAAGGCTTGAAGCACGAAATCACGCAACAACTCGAGGTAGAGCAACGATTGGACGAAATCCAACGCGCCGATCTGGCTCAGGCAGCTTATCGAAGAAAGCAGAATAGTGACGAATAGTTTTATGCAAAAAAACTAATCGTACATCATGAAATTGCCGATGATACTACTAAGAGGTGTCATCGGTTTTTTCTATGAAAAGACCGTTGGTATGAGAGGATGGTAATCAGATGCGGATTAATGAACCTAACCGTGTCGGGATGATCAATGCTTACAACAAGACAAGTAACAACCAGGTAGGCAAAAGCGGTAAAATCCCGATGGGCAAGGATGAAGTAAACATTTCCACAGAAGCGCTTGAAATGCAGAAGCAAGTAGAAGATGTCAACTCTCCACAACGTCGGGAAAAAGTGGAGCAGTTGAAGAAGCAAGTGGAGGAAGGAAAATATCACGTCTCAAGTGAGCGGATCGCTGATAAGCTCCTGTCCTTTTGGAAAAAGCTGTAACACAGATCTGAAGAGGACCTTTTGAACAGCCTCTTTAAATAGTTTTCGATGGAAGATGAGGAGAAGCAAGGAATGGACAGACTCTACGATCTGCTCGACAACTTGATCCAGTTGCACAAAGCCTTGTACACCCTAGCCTCGCACAAGAAAGAAGTGCTGGTAAAAGGGAGTGTGGATGAACTGGTAGCCATTACACGCCAGGAGCAAAAACTGATCAAGGGCGTCACAGAAGCTGAAGCAGCCCGCCAGCAAGTCGTAAAAGAACTGACAGCACAGAAGGGCTTTGCGCTGCAAGAAGGCACACTGGCTGAATTGATCAAGTTGACGACCAGTGCGGAAGAGAAGATGCGACTCACTTCCTGTCGTAATGAGCTAAGCCGGATTGTGACCGAACTGCGCGATGCTAACGACCTGAATCAGCAGTTACTGGGGCAATCCCTTTCTTTTGTAAACATGACGCTCGACCTGATCACGGATACGCCCGAGGACGACTTCATCTACGGAAGGCCGACCTCGGATACGTATCGTCAGGCTAATCGAACTTTTTTCAATAAAAAAGCGTAAAGAGGTGTCGAAATGCGCTCTACTTTTCATGGAATTGAAGTCAGTAAACGCGGCTTGTTCGCTCAACAGTCCGCGCTAAATACAACGGGACATAATATCTCCAATGCGAATACAGAAGGTTACAGTCGCCAGCGCGTGAATATGCAGGCTACGACTGGTTTGCCTTATGTGGGGATGCAGGCGAGTATCGAGCCGGGGTTGCTCGGAACAGGGGTTCAAGCTACCAGTATTCAGCGGCTGCGGGAAGAGTTTTTGGATATTCAGTATCGGAATGAGCACAAACGCCAAGGCTACTGGGATGGCCGTTTGGAAACGTTGGAGAAATTGGAAGGCATCATGAATGAACCTTCCGATACTGGCTTGCAAAAGGTTATGGACCAGATGTGGCAAGCATGGCAGGACCTTGCCAAGGACCCGACAGATACGTCTGCTCGTGCGGTTGTTCGAGAACGAAGCAAGGCAGTAGCGGATACGTTTAACACGCTGACTAATCATATCAAGGAAGTACAAACTGATCTCAACAACGTGGTCAATGTAAAAGCGATGGAGATAAACTCCCTGGGCCAACAGATTGCCAGCTTGAACAATCAGATTGCAAACGTGGTACCGCATGGCTATCAGCCAAATGATCTCTATGACCAACGTGACGTGCTTTTGGACAAGCTCTCCAAGTTGGTGGAGATTCGTGCGACGCAATCGACAGCGGGAATGGTCAATGTTACGATTGAAGGTCGAGATTTTGTTACAGGGATTACTTCTCAACCAGTAGCTACTGTACAAAACCCAGCTACTGGCCTAAGTGATATGACATTAGGTGGAGCTGCATTTGTGCCGACAACCGGCTACATGGCGGGAACACTCCAATCTCGTGATCAGATTGTGCCGAACATGTTGAAACGCTTGGATGTTCTGGCGGTGAATCTGACGAAGGAAATCAACGATCTGCACCGGGCAGGACGAAGTTTGAGTGATATTAACAATGGCACAGTACAGGATCTGCCATTCTTCGTAGATGCGAACTCACTGGCAACTAATCCAGCATCCAAAAATTATCCAACGAGTGCATCTGGGATTGTAGTTAATCCAGAAATTATGAAGAGCTTGGATGCAATCGCAGCAGCGCAAGAAGAAGCAGGTAGCACGCCTGTTGGAAATAATAAGAGCGCACTTGCGATTGCTTCGATTAAATTTAAGGTATTAGCTGCAGGTTCTGGGCCTAATGATTTGGCAGAAAGCTCTACACTGGATAACTACTATCGCTACACGATCAGCCAATTGGGTGTTGACGCACAGGAAGCCGAGCGTAACCAGTTGAACTCTGAGATGCTCGTAGGTACGGTAGATAGCCAGCGTCAATCTGTATCTGGCGTATCGATCGATGACGAAATGGCGGAAATGGTGAAATACCAGCATGCATACAGTGCTTCTGCTCGTGTCATGACGAGCATGGACGAGATCTTAGACAAAGTCATCAACGGCATGGGCCGAGTGGGCCTCTAATTAGGAGGGAATAGAGTATGGCAGTACGTGTGACGCAGAATATGTTGAATAGTAATATGCTGCGGAATTTGAATAAATCGATGCGGAA
Source organism: Brevibacillus fortis (assembly GCF_046196545.1). GTDB lineage: Bacteria > Bacillota > Bacilli > Brevibacillales > Brevibacillaceae > Brevibacillus > Brevibacillus fortis_A. The sequence continues at coordinate 5,966,063 of NZ_CP176370.1, read as the reverse complement.
TATGGATAGTTTGCAGGAGCAATTGTCATCTGGGAAGAAGATTGCAAAACCTTCTGATGATCCTGTTGTGGCAGCGCGTGGTATGTTTTATCGATCTTCATTGATGGAGAATGATCAGTATAAACGGAATGTGGATGAAGCAAAGTCTTGGTTAGATATGACGGATAGTACGATGGATGAAGTTGGTAATGTTATTAAAAGAATCAAGGAGATCCTAGTTTATTCTGGGGACGGAGCTATCTCGCCGGACGATTTGAAAACCATGGGTTCCGAGGTGCAGGAGCTCAAAAATCATCTAGGAACACTTGCTAATCAGCAGATTAACGGGAAGTATATATTTGCTGGTACAGATACTAATAAAGCTCCATTTGACCCTACAGCTAATGCGGGGAAAGGCGATTTCGTAAGTACAAACAGCTCCCTTATCAACTTAGAAGTGAGCCAAAATGTTTTTGTGACATCCAATATTAATGCACAAAAGATTTTTAACTTCCCTGATAACGCAAACAATATGTTTAAAGTGCTTGATAATGTTATTACTGAATTGAGTAATGGGAGAGGTGCGTCTCAATTCATAACAGGTATGGACCAGCAGTATGATAAATTACTGGCAGAGAGAGCCTCATTGGGAGCTAGTGTTAACCGGGTAGAACTTATCGCAGATCGATTAAAAACTCAAGATGTTAGTATTACAGAATTAATGTCAAAAAATGAAGATGCAGATATGGCAGGAGTTATGACGGATCTCAAAATGCAAGAAAGTGTACACTCAGCTGCACTTGGATCAGGTGCACGGATTATTCAGCCAACTCTGCTTGATTTTCTGCGATAGGTAATTAGGGGGTAGTGTGATGCAAATTCCTCAACTAAGGATGGAAAGCACATTTGCTCAATTAGGTTTAAACATAAATAAACCTGTACAATCGATCAAACAGCCCCAAGCGGAAATGAACCTAAGTCAGACACCCGCTGAACTTACAATTGTGCAAGGTAAGACAAAATTACAGATCGATTCTAGTCAAGCTAGAGCAAACATTGGGATTATGACATCTATGCAATTTAGTGATACGAATGCTGCTTATGGGCGTGAGAAATGGCTACAGTCGATCTCCGAGAAAAGCCAAGAAGGCGACCGATTGATGAGAATATATACTAAAGAAAATGCTATTGCTCAAATAGGTAGGGAAAAAGGATTGAGAGTATTGGAGGGAGGCTACCGACCACCGTCAACATCTAACGATGAGGGTGTAGATGTTAGCTTCCAAGCTGTCTCAGCTACTATTAATGTGAAGCGAAATGGAATGAGTATTAATCCAGTAACTAGACCTCCAGAGCTTTCCTATACACCAGGTAAAATAGAACCATATATGATACAATATAATAGTTTGAAGATTAGTGTGGTTGGCAGCCAGCTAGATAAAATGATGTAAGTGAGGGGATAACATGAACGAAAACCAACAAGTCGAATTGGGTAAGCTGTTTTTTGAGGATGGTATCCCTGGTTTTTCCCATTTGCAGTTTTTTCAGTTGGTACAGGAAGAGGAAAGCCCCTTTTTTTTGATTCAATCGACAGAAGAAAAAGATGTTGGTTTTTGGGTAATAAATCCGTTTTCATTCTTCCGCACCTATGAATTTTTACTTTCATCCGTAATAAAAGAGGCATTGCGCATCGATGAACAGACTCCGATAGCTATTTTTTCGATTATAACCGTACGGAGTGATAATCAAGTCACTGCAAATCTAAAAGCTCCAATTGTTGTAAATTTAACTAATCGTATGGGGAAACAAATCGTTTTACAGGAAGAATCGTATTCCATTCGGCAGCCGTTGTTTGAGAAACAAACAGCGGATTATGAATAGGTGGTGTTCACATGTTGGTCCTTTCTCGAAAGAAAAATGAATCAATTATGATAGGTGACACCATTGAAATAAAAATTATTTCTGTGGATGGAGATCAGGTGCGAATTGGAATTGAAGCGCCTAGGAATCTAGACGTGTATCGAAAGGAAATATTTGATGCGATCCAAGAAGAAAATCGCCTTGCTATAAAGAGTCAAATACAGATGCCAGGAGCAGTAAAACAGCTAATGAAAGAGCATAAAGTAAAAAAAGATGATAATTAGATCATCTTTTTTTGTTATGAAAATAAAAAACTGCTAAATAATCCAAACTTACTATCCGATAATTGAAAGGTAGGAATTAAGTCACAAGCACGTGCCTGTAATTCTATCTAATATTAATAGCAGTCACATGGACGTGATTGTCGACAACTCAAGGAGGAAAGAACATGATTATCAACCACAATATTTCTGCAATGAACACACATCGTCAATTGGGTGTAAACACAGGTAGCTTGGCAAAAAACGTGGAAAAACTGTCTTCCGGTTACCGCATCAACCGTGCTGCTGACGATGCTGCAGGTCTCTCTATCTCCGAGCGTATGCGTGCACAAATCCGTGGTATGGAACAAGCTTCCCGTAACTCTCAAGATGGTGTCTCCCTGATCCAAACAGCAGAAGGTGCACTGCAAACCGTTAACAACATGCTTGTTCGTATTAAAGAGCTGGCTACGCAATCTGCGAACGGAACGTATGATGACACGAACGACCGTGCTCGTCTGCAAGAGGAGTTGGCTGAACTCTCAAAAGAAATCACCAACATTAAAGATAAAACGAAGTTCAACGGTATTAATCTGTTGGCAAACACTGGCGATGAAATTAAAATTCAAATCGGTCAAGAGGCAGGACAAACGCTCTCACTCAATACGGCAAACTTCTCCATCGGTCAAGTTGCTACAGCTGTAGGCAATTGGACTTTGGGTACAGCAACAGGTGCATCTACTGTGCTGGGAAGTATCGACGATGTAATCAACCTGGTGAGCAAAGCGCGTTCTTACCTGGGTGCGAACCAAAACCGTTTGGAAAATACCATTAACAACCTGAATATTACTACGGAGAACCTGACAGCTGCAGAATCCCGTATCCGCGATGTGGATATGGCAAAAGAGCAAATGGCGTTCACGAAGAACAATATTCTTACACAGGCGTCTCAAGCAATGTTGGCTCAAGCGAACCAACTGCCACAAGGCGTACTGCAACTGCTTCGCTAATTTAATTCTGCTTCTAAATTGGAAGCAGCAGGATTCAATACATTGGCTGTCGAGAAATCTCGGCAGCTATTGTGTTTTTAGGCCAAAATTTTAGGTTAGGAAAGAAAAGAGAGAACAAAACTATTTAAATACTTCGCTGAAAAGCCGATATTAAAATTGTAGGGATGATTTGCAAGCGCGCGATTGCGAAAAGTCCCAGAAATTTATTATCTCAGTTGCAAGGACGTAACTGATTGAATATCAAGGAGGAAAAAACATGATTATCAACCACAATATTTCTGCAATGAACACACACCGCCAATTGGGTGTAAACACAGGTAGCTTGGCAAAAAACGTGGAAAAACTGTCTTCCGGTTACCGCATCAACCGTGCTGCTGACGATGCTGCAGGTCTCTCCATCTCCGAGCGTATGCGTGCACAAATCCGTGGTATGGAACAAGCTTCCCGTAACTCCCAAGATGGTATCTCTCTGATCCAGACAGCAGAAGGTGCGCTGCAAACCGTTAACAACATGCTTGTTCGTATTAAAGAGCTGGCTACGCAATCTGCGAACGGAACGTATGATGACACGAATGACCGTGCTCGTCTGCAAGAGGAATTGGATGAGCTCTCAAAAGAAATCACCAACATTAAAGATAAAACGAAGTTCAACGGTATTAATCTGTTGGCAAACACTGGCGATGAAATTAAAATTCAAATCGGTCAAGAGGCAGGACAAACCCTCTCACTCAATACGGCAAACTTCTCCATCGGCCAAGTTGCTACAGCTGTAGATGCATGGGATGTGAGTGCAACAACAGGTGCGTCTACTGTGTTGGGAAGCATCGATGATGTAATCAACCTGGTGAGCAAAGCGCGTTCTTACCTGGGTGCGAACCAAAACCGTTTGGAAAACACGATTAACAACCTGAATATTACTACGGAGAACCTGACAGCTGCAGAATCCCGTATCCGCGATGTGGATATGGCAAAAGAGCAAATGGCGTTCACGAAGAACAATATTCTTACACAGGCGTCTCAAGCAATGTTGGCTCAAGCGAACCAACTGCCACAAGGCGTACTGCAACTGCTTCGCTAATTTAATTCTGCTTCTAAATTGGAAGCAGCAGGATTCAATACATTGGCTGTCGAGAAATCTCGGCAGCTATTGTGTTTTTAGGCCAAAATTTTAGGTTAGGAAAGAAAAGAGAGAACAAAACTATTTAAATACTTCGCTGAAAAGCCGATATTAAAATTGTAGGGATGATTTGCAAGCGCGCGATTGCGAAAAGTCCCAGAAATTTATTATCTCAGTTGCAAGGACGTAACTGATTGAATATCAAGGAGGAAAAAACATGATTATCAACCACAATATTTCTGCAATGAACACACACCGCCAATTGGGTGTAAACACAGGTAGCTTGGCAAAAAACGTGGAAAAACTGTCTTCCGGTTACCGCATCAACCGTGCTGCTGACGATGCTGCAGGTCTCTCTATCTCCGAGCGTATGCGTGCACAAATCCGTGGTATGGAACAAGCTTCCCGTAACTCCCAAGATGGTATCTCCCTGATCCAAACAGCAGAAGGTGCACTGCAAACTGTTAACAACATGCTTGTTCGTATTAAAGAACTGGCTACGCAATCTGCGAACGGGACGTATGATGACACGAATGACCGTGCTCGTCTGCAAGAGGAATTGGATGAGCTCTCAAAAGAAATCACCAACATTAAAGATAAGACGAAGTTCAACGGTATTAATCTGTTGGCAAACACTGGAAATGAAATTAAAATTCAAATCGGTCAAGAGGCAGGACAAACCCTCTCACTCAATACGGCAAACTTCTCCATCGGCCAAGTTGCTACAGCTGTAGATGCATGGGATGTGAGTGCAACAACAGGTGCGTCTACTGTACTGGGAAGCATCGATGATGTAATCAACCTGGTGAGCAAAGCGCGTTCTTACCTGGGTGCGAACCAAAACCGTTTGGAAAACACGATTAACAACCTGAATATTACTACGGAGAACCTGACAGCTGCAGAATCCCGTATCCGCGATGTGGATATGGCAAAAGAGCAAATGGCGTTCACGAAGAACAATATTCTTACACAGGCGTCTCAAGCAATGTTGGCTCAAGCGAACCAACTGCCACAAGGCGTACTGCAACTGCTCCGTTAAGAACTGTTGCAGTTTCATTGATAGACTTCGATTACTCGAAGTCTATCTTTATTTTCTACTAGAGTAGAAGTGTTAGGATTTTTAAAAGGTAAAAATGAAAGGCTGCCGATTGTTATCGGCAGCCCATTACTTGAGGTTTATTTGATTCTTTTAGAAACCATGCTCTAACGTATAAGAGCCATTAAGGTTACTAATCATTGTAAAGCAGTATAACCCCCCGTATTCACTATATACTGTGAAATAACCATAAGTATTATTCAAAAATTCCTGTGCATTAGGGAATAACGTTTTTATATTCATTCCTTTACTAAAATCCTCTGAATGCTCCTCATAGAGTATAGTGGTTTCAATGAATGTATTCTTGTCACTAGAGTACAAACGAATGTTTAATGGAGTGCTCTCTGTAGACTTATATATTTGGGGATTATCTACAATAATCAGTTTTGAATGGTGAGAGAAGTTACTTACGCACAAGCACCACCATAGCTTTTTGGGAGGTCTCAGGCAAGTCATAACTCCTAGGCTGCATTCGGCTGGGAGTAATCCTGTGTCATTTTCACAAACTAAACCGGTAACGAGACGTGTCGGCAGTACCCCGTCTTTTTTCTTGAAAGTTAACGATTGCTCGCCTTTGATTGGTAGTAGAACTTGTTCACCTGTTTGAAAATTTTTTTGACTATTTAGGTAAGAAACTTCATATGAACCCGGATCAGAATCTGGATAAATGATAACGTATTTATCATCGACGTCACAATCAGGCACATTCATGTAGGCGTGAATATCATCCATATCAACTTTATCAGTGCCATGATTTGAGTAATTAAAGTTTGAATGAGTAATCTGATAATCTAATCCATCTAATGACTCATTCCCCACTAAAAGCCTTGTAAAAGCATCTGAAACAGCAAAGGAAATATTGGCGTTCGCTACTTGACCATCTAACCAGTGAGACAAATCTGGAAAATAATCAGACGGATAGAGTTTTACAGTGTTATAAGGTGAAAGACTAGGCAGCTCAATAAGAGTTTGGCGAATCTCATTGTTAGGTCCTGTTATGCGAAGAGTAATCATTTGATTATCTTTTGCTTTGCCCCCATTATGGAAAACGCAGAATGAGCGAACGGTAGTCGTATCGCGAAGGGTCCAGCAAGACTCTTCTCCTTTCGTTATGGTCTGACCCTCTTCTATTTCATACGGAGAATAGGTTCGTGAATAGCTATGAACCATAGAAATACTCTGCTTTGTTTCATAAATGGCCATGATAGCAGCGTAGGGGATGAATAAGTTTTTTGTACTAAAGACTTCAATTTCAATACTTCCCTCAAAAAATGAGTGGGGCTGTAAGTCGGGAGAGTAATTAATTACCTCGCCATTTTCAAAGGATAGCTCTTCTCTTTTTATTAAAGTACCAGCCATATCACGAGTTGAAGCCACAATAGCAACTTCAATTCCTCTTTTTAACTTCCAATAGTTCATGAATGAGAGGGTTGTTGAAATATCAGGAGCGGACTTATAGTAAAATATTGCAGATGATCGGAGTACCAGACCAAATTTTTTGTTAAAATTATCACGTTGGGAAATGGTTATTTTATCGTTTTTTTCAAGTATATCTTGCTTCATGTTGTACCTCTCCTTTAACGGAATTGTTCCAGTAAGTAGCTACTACTATTACTTTCGGCTTAAATTGAGTTCCATTGCATAATGAAATTATTATTTCATTTTATGGGGGAAGATGATGTTAAATCTACTGACGGTTATACGAAACAATTTTACTATTGCCCCTCAAATAGTGAATGCTAAAAAGGTAATAGAGTTATTAGAGTATGACTTAAATATGACTCCCGAAGAATTGGCTGTACATATTTATATTATTCAAAGGAAAATCATTGATTACTTTGGTGAATCAAACTCCAAAGAACTATTACAAGTGCTTAGCTATATACAGCGAATGTATACTCAAGTGGAAATTTATTACTCTGCCGAAATAGGAAATAATTTAAGGATTATTCATGGGTTGGGTACAGTTATTGGAGCACGTGTTGAAATTAGGGATAATGTGACTATCTATCAAAATGTTACTTTAGGGGATAAAGGTGATGGAAGTAGAAGACGGCCTAGAATTGAGGACAACGTAACAATTTTTGCAGGTAGTAAAGTTTTAGGCGGTATTACTATAGGAGCGAATTCCATTATTGGAGCCAACTCGGTAGTTTTAGACTCATTCCCAGAAAACTCGATTATTGCGGGCAGTCCAGCTCGTTTGATCAGTACTACGCGAAGCTAATATAAGCTTATTATAAAAAGCAACCGTGTTCTTTAGTAAGGAACACGGTTGTAATCTTATCGAGATTACATAAATTACTAATGGAAAGTCAAAAATTGCTTTTAACTTTTCAGTTGAATTTCGCCGATAAAATAAACAGAGTGTGATTATGGGAGGCGTACAATATGCGATTGTCTATTTTAGACGAGGAATATATTTTTGAAAATACAAGTTCAGCCATGATGCAACTTCTACAAGTTATTAGCGCTAAAATAAAAGACAATGACCTTCTCGTAAGTCATCTTACAGTTAATGGTGTAGAAGTGTTTTCGGATTTCGAGAGTTACTTAAATGAAAATTTATCGGATGTCGAAACAGTAGTTGTCTATACAACGAACTCAAGTAAACTAGTTAACGAAATAATGCTATCTACTGAAGAATACGTGAATAGAGCAATTCCACAAGTAAAAAGTCTGTCTGAACAATTTTATCAGGGAGCGACAACTGATACATGGTTGGCATTTGGCGAAATGTTAGAGGGATTGCAATGGTTCCAGCAGACCTCTCTGTTTATTCAAAATCAAGCGTTGCAGCCAGAATTATTAAATTTTGCAGCAGAAGCCTTAGATTTTACAGATGAGTTAAGAAGTCTTGAGGAAGCTGTAGAACAGCAGGATGTTGTTCTAATAGGCGACATCATTCTCTATGAAATACTGCCGAAATTCGAGGGAATATCCGCTAACATTGGCGAAATAAACAGTAATGAGGTATTAGATAATGTTGTTAATTGATAATATTACTTTCCTAAGAAAATTTTGCCCGACTACTTGGCAGTATATAAAAGATAGGGAAGAACACATCCGGCATGAGAATATCCGTGTTGAAACAACAAAAAATGAAAAACTTACGATTGTAGTAAAGACTGAGACGGGATGGAACTACCTTCACAGTAAATACAATCCGGACGTAGAAGCCGAAAAAATTCTGAGCCAGAACGAAAGTTATGCAGGAAAACATGTTTTCTTCTATGGGATTGGATTGGGATATCACGTTGAAGAATTTATTCGCAGAAATCCTGAAGTATCTTTTAGTATTTATGAACCGAACCTCGAGGTTTTTTATGGACTTTTGTCACACAAGAAAATATCGGATATAGCCAATAAACATACAAAGAATATATTTGTAGGAGAAGATATATCAAGTCTCTCTCAACACCTTCAAAACTTTATTAACTCTGTAAACGAAGAAGTTATTTTTGTGATTCTTCCTAGTTACGAGCGAATTTTTAAAGAACAAACGATACAGTTTATCGAAGAATTTCGTGATAAAGTTTTCAATAAGCGTGCAGGAATAGCAGCAAATATGTTTTATGAAAAATGGATTCCAATTAATAGCATAATCAATCTGCCTACAACATTTAAAACACCGAATATACTGCATGAATTGCCACAAGATTTTAAGGGAAAACCAGCCATACTAGTTGCAGCTGGTCCATCCCTTGATTATGAGTATGAAAACCTACGTTACATTAAGGACAACGGATTAGCTTATATTTTTTCGGTGGGTTCTTCTATTAATTCGTTAATAGAAAATAATATTTTGCCTGATGCTGCTTGTACTTACGATGGAAGCCGCGAAAATCACCTTGTTTTTAAAAAGGTAGTGGAACTTGGGATAACTAATGTACCTTTAATCTATGGAAGTATTGTCGGATATGAGACAATTCGTAAATATCCTGGGCCACTTTTAAATTTCTTAGTCGCGAGAGATGTTCTTGCTCCACTACTATTGAAAAGAGAAGACGGCAAAAAATTAGATTACGTTGATAACTCAAAGTCGATCGCAATCATAACTTTACAGTTATTATATAAATTGGGTTTCGATATGGTTGTGTTAGTAGGGCAAAATCTTGCATATTCAAAAGACCGTTGGTACTCAAAGGGAATTGAATATTACGGGGAAATAAGTGAACTGCAAAAGAAAGATGCAATAGTTGTCAAAGACGTAGAAGACAACGATATATATACGAACAGAGGATTTGAGGTATTTAGAAAGGAAATGGAGTTTTATGTTAACCAATACCATGATTTAGAGGTAATTAACACGACAAAAGGCGGAGCCAAAATCGCGGGTACAAGCTACCTATCTTTAGAACATGTAATTGCTGAACGTTTAACGAAGAAGCAGATTGTAAATCAAAACTGGATAACAAAGAAGGAAACTAGCTATGATCGTGGTTTCTTTGAAAAGCAATTTGAGTCGATTTTGGAGCAGCAATTGAAGCTAGAAAACATGTACGATTCATTTGAGAATATTTTGGAAGAAATGAGACAAGCATCAAGCTCAAAAAATTTAAAAAGACTTGGGAGATTATTTACAGAATTTGACCGATTATTTGATAAGCTACAAGATAATAAAGTGTACTTGCTACTTATTCAGTCGATGAACACAAATCACTTTGAGACTATCCTGAAAATGTTTCAAGAGCTTCGGTTTACGAGGGACCAAATTGCGAAAGCAGAAAGAGTTATTAGTGAATTTAGTACTTATCTTTCTTCTTGCCGGGCTGATTTAGAAAGCGTGAAAAAGCTACTTGAGTCTACTTCTGAAAATATGACTGAACATATGCAGAGAGTTGAATAGTTTGGGGAGAAAACAATGACCACAAGGGGAAAAAAGATACTGGTTACAGGTGCAGATGGATTCATAGGATCTCACTTAACTGAACGGTTGGTTCGCTTAGGATATGATGTGAAAGCATTCGTTAATTATAACTCCTTCAATTCTTGGGGATGGCTTGACCATTCACCAAATGAAATAGCAAGTGAATTAGATGTTTTCGCTGGCGATATTCGTGATCCACACGGAATAAAGCAGGCAATGAAAGATTGCGATACAGTGTATCACTTAGCTGCATTGATCGCCATTCCGTATTCATATCACTCTCCAGATACTTATGTCGATACAAATGTGAAAGGAACCCTTAACATTTTGCAGGCAGCAAAGGAATTAGGGGTTTCAAAAGTTGTTCATACTTCTACGAGTGAAGTTTATGGAACGGCGCAGTTCGTACCAATTACAGAAGAACACCCACTTCAAGGGCAATCGCCGTATTCAGCGAGCAAAATTGGTGCAGATCAGATGGCAATCGCGTACTATAGCTCGTTTGGATTGCCTGTGTCAATAATAAGGCCCTTTAATACATACGGTCCTAGACAGTCGGCACGAGCGGTAATCCCTACAATCATCACACAAATCGCGAACGGACAACAATCTATTCGATTAGGCTCTCTTCATCCAACTCGTGATTTTAATTATGTGGAAGACACAGTTCGAGGTTTCTTGGCTGTAGCTCAATCAGATAAATCAATTGGAGAAGTTATTAATATTGGAAGTAACTATGAAGTATCGATCGGACAAACTGTAGAGATGATTGCGGAACTAATGGGAAGTAAAATTGAGATATTTTCTGATGATCAACGGATCCGCCCTGTAAAGAGTGAGGTAGAACGACTTTGGGCAGATAATACGAAAGCAAAAGAATTATTAGGATGGGAACCAACATATGCTGGCGTAGATGGCTTGAGGAGAGGTTTGTCTCAAACAATTGAATGGTTCTGCAATCCCGATAATCTAAAACAATACAAAGCAGGTTTATATAATCTATGAAAAATTACGTGGATATCCAAACACTGGTTAATCAACTTAAGAGTGTCGTAGCTATAGACAATGATTTCATTGCCTTGCATGAACCGTCTTTTCAAGGGAATGAATGGACTTATGTGAAGGATTGTCTCGATACAGGATGGGTATCTTCTGTAGGGAAGTATGTAGATCAATTCGAGGATATGCTAAGGGATTACACGGGAGTTAAGCATGCCGTAGCAGTAGTGAATGGAACAGCTGCATTGCATATAAGTCTTATGCTAACCGGCGTAGAACAGGGTGATGAGGTGCTAGTGCCTACCTTAACCTTTATTGCAACTGCCAATGCCGTATCTTATTGTGGTGCAGTTCCTCACTTTGTAGATAGCTCAGAACTAACACTTGGTATGGATCCGATAAAACTCCAGCAATATTTACAGGAAATTGCTGAAGTGCGTGACGGATTCTGCTATAACAAGTTTTCTGGTCAACGGATTAAAGCAGCTATTCCCATGCATACATTTGGTCATCCAGTTGATTTGGATCCCTTGCTTGAAGTTTGCCAACGATACCATATTGATCTGATAGAAGATGCGGCTGAATCGTTAGGGTCATACTATAAAGGCAAACATACGGGAAACTGGGGGAAATTATCGACCCTCAGCTTTAACGGCAATAAAATTGTAACTACCGGTGGCGGTGGAGCAATTTTAACAAATGATGATGAATTAGCGAGATTAGCTAAGCATATAACGACAACTGCGAAAGTCAAACACACGTGGGCTTTTTTGCACGATCAAGTGGGATTTAACTACCGCCTACCGAATATTAATGCGGCTTTAGGTTGTGCACAATTAGAGAGGTTACCTCAGTTTATTCGGAACAAACGGTCGTTAGCGGACATGTATCAAGCAGCTTTATCCAAAATAGATGGGGTAAGACTGTTTATTGAACCTTCATTTGCGGAAAGTAATTACTGGTTACAAACTATTATTCTTGACGATAGATATATGGATGCTCGGGATAATGTTTTAAACTTTACAAATGAGCAGGGGTTTATGACAAGACCAGTGTGGACTTTGATGCATCGGTTAGCAATGTATGAGAATTGTCCTAAAATGGATCTTTCAATTGCTGAACGTTTAGAAAGAAAAATAATTAACGTACCAAGTAGTCCATTTCTTGGGGGAAATCATGAATAGACGTAAAATTTGTGTTGTTACGGGAACGCGTGCCGAATATGGCCTTTTATATTGGCTCATGAAGGAAATTGAAAGTGATGAAAGTTTTGAGCTGCAAATCGCTGTTACAGGAATGCATCTTTCGCCAGAGTTTGGCCTAACGTATAAATTAATTGAACAAGATGGCTTTACTATTCATGAGAAAATAGAAATGTTGTTATCGAGTGACACTCCGGTTGGTATTGCAACATCGCTTGGATTAGGAACCATTGGCTTTGCTTCTGCTTTTGATCGTCTTAAACCAGATATTGTTGTCGTCTTAGGAGACCGATTTGAAACAATGGCAGCTACTCAAGCTGCAATGATTGCAAGAATTCCTATTGCCCATCTATATGGTGGGGAAATTACTGAAGGAGTTATAGATGAGGCTATCCGACATTCTATTACAAAGATGGCTCACTATCATTTTGTTTCAACTGACTCTTATCGCAAAAGAGTGATTCAATTAGGCGAACATCCAGAACGAGTTTTTAATGTAGGTGCAATTGGATTAGATAATATTCGGAAAATGAAACTGCTTACCAAAACAGAATTTGAGAATAGTATTGATTTCACTTTGGGAGAACTAAATTTTCTTGTTACCTATCATCCGGTCACTTTAGACAGGATTGGTCCCGAAGAGACTATGGTTGAATTATTTGCTGCCCTTGATCATTTTCCGAATGCAAAAATAATATTTACAAAACCTAATTCTGATACAGATGGACGAATTATTTCTAAAATGATAGATGAATATGTTTCCGGTAATCAAAGCAGAAGTACCTCCTTTACTTCATTAGGACAACTACGTTATCTAAGTGCAATTCAACATGTGGACCTTGTGATCGGAAATTCATCAAGTGGAATAATTGAAGTCCCATCTTTTAAAAAGGCAACGATCAATTTAGGAAGTCGTCAACGCGGACGTTTTCGGACAGACTCTATCATTGATTGTGAAGAGCAGAGGAGCTCAATAATTAATGCGATTCAGTGGGGGATTTCAAACGATTTTCAACAAAAATTACAAAAATTACGATCCCCTTATGGCGAAGAGTATGTTTCATTAAAAATACTAGAGATTTTAAAAAGCGTAGATTATAAAGATTCTTTAATGAAATCATTCTTTGACCTAAGAGTGGAACACTGAAAGTAGTTCCGATTTTGAATCGTTGGAGCCATTAGAATTCTGTACAGGCGGAAGCTTTCATGATATTAAAGGAGGTTCTGTAGTCTGATGAAAAAAACTTTTATTATTGCTGAGGCTGGGGTGAACCATAACGGCTCTATCGAGATGGCTAAAAGGCTCATTGATGTAGCAGTTGAAGCGGAAGTAGATGCTGTCAAATTTCAGACGTTTAAAGCAAATAAAGTAATAAGTAAATTTGCTGAGAAGGCAGATTATCAAAAGCAAACCACAGGCTCCAATGAATCTCAGCTAGAGATGGTACGCAAGCTAGAACTTGATACTGAGGCACATTACGAGCTTCAAGAGTATTGTAATCAACAAAAAATAAAGTTTTTATCTACACCTTTTGATTTGGATAGCGTTGATTTATTGGTTAACCAAATCAAAGTAGAATTGATAAAAATTCCGTCAGGCGAGATTACAAATGCTCCTTTAATGCTAATGGTTGCTCAATCAGGTCTACCTGTAATTTTATCTACAGGCATGGCTACACTGGCCGAAATTGAACAGGCACTTGGTGTTCTCGCTTTTGGATATACTGCAGTTGATGTAAAGCCTTCAAGAAAAATGTTTCAAAATGCATTTTACAGCAGAGAGGGGCAAGAGCTTCTTCGATCAAAAGTATCTTTGCTGCACTGCACTACTGAATATCCAACCCCATATGAAGATGTGAACCTTCAAGCTATAGACACAATGAAACAAGCATTTGGTCTCAATGTTGGCTTATCCGACCATACGGAAGGAATAGCAGTCTCGATAGCAGCAGTTGCTCGTGGTGCAAAGATAATTGAGAAGCATTTTACATTAGATAAAACCCTACCAGGTCCAGATCACAAAGCCTCTCTGAATCCAAAGGAATTAATAGACATGGTAAGATCGATTCGACAAGTAGAAATGGCTATTGGTTCTCCAATTAAAACCCCCGCCTCATCAGAGCTGAAAAATAAGGATATTGCTAGGAAGAGTCTGGTAGCTTCAAAAAATATAGCAGCTGGTGAGATATTTACTATCGAAAACCTGACTAGCAAGCGTCCAGGTAATGGCATCTCACCGATGTGTTTTTGGGATATGTTAGGGGTAAAGGCTGACAAAGACTACCAAGAAGATGAGGTCATTACTAATTATGCAAGTCGAGTTTGAACAAGCAAAAGCGATCTTTAATAGGATAGAAAGTTCTCTGAAATGCCCTTCACAGGCTCCAGATTATGTTGTGATAGATGCGAAACGTGAAAAAGACTTAGAGCCCACTTTTTTTGTATATGAAGCGAATGGAGAAATATACTATCACTCTTTTCATAAATCTCCAATTCCTGATTCTAATTATTATGATGTTCAGACTCCATATGGCTATGGCGGGCCAATCTCCACCACTGAAGACCCCCTTTTTTTACAGTGTGCATGGAATGCTTACTCGGAGTGGGTCCATGAGAAACAAATAGTCGCCGAATTTGTAAGGTTTCATCCGATTTTGGAGAACTGGCGCTATTATCAAGGTGAAGTGATCTATGATAGGGAAACTGTATGGATAGATTTAACTAATGAAAATCTGTTTAATGAATATCAAACTCGTGCAAAAAGAAAGATTCGAAAAGCTATAAAAAATGAACTAGTAGTACATTGGGTTACTTACGAGGAGTTCTTTACCCATTTCCCTGCGGTTTACAAAGAGGTAATGAATAGCTTACAAGCAGATGATTTTTATTATTTTCCAGAATCCTACTTTGAAGCTTGGAAAACTGTAAAGGATGTCCACTTCGCTCTATGCAAACAAGAGGAAAGAGTAGTTGCCACTGTGTTTTTCTATCACAACAGTAGTATGATGGAATATCATTTATCTGCTGCAACTGACTTGGGTAAAGAGTTGGCTGCAACCCCTTTGATTATCCACGAAGCTGCATTACTCGGGAAACAATTGGGATATAAGCAATTGCATTTGGGTGGAGGGACGAATAATCAGATCGACAATCCACTGTTCTTTTTTAAATCAGGTTTTTCAAATCAACGTGGGAACTATAAAATTGGAAAAATCATTCATCAACCTGAAATATATGACAAGATGAAAGCCGATTGGCTTATAAGAAATGGTGCAGTCTCAAGCCGTATTTTGTTTTACCGATCGTAACGGGGGGAGTCTAAATGTCTTGGGATCCAGTATGGGAAGAGGTTTTTCGTCAACAAGCATGGGGAAAGTATCCAGGGGAAGACCTTATTAGGTTTATCGCCCGTAATTTTTATAACGCTAAATCACGACCGGAAGTAAAAATTCTGGAGGTTGGTTGTGGACCAGGGGCCAATCTTTGGTACATGGCAAGAGAAGGCTTTACGATATATGGAGTGGATGGTTCCAAAACGGCAATAGAACAGGCTAAGATTCGCCTAGACTCTGAATGCCCTGAATGGACAGGAGAGTTAGTAGTTGGCGATATTAATAAACTTCCTTTTCCCGATGAAACATTTGATGCAGTGATTGATAGTGAAGCATTGTCTTGTAATACATTTGAAAACGCAGCACTTATTTACTCGGAAATGGCTCGTGTTACAAAGCAGAATGGGAAGCTTTTCTCTCGTACATTCGCAAAAGGAAGTTGGGGAGACGAGACGGGTGAGAAGGTAGGTTATGATACATATCTAGTAGGAGAAGGACCTTTGCTAGGGAAAGGTTTTGCACGCTTCACCAATTATAATGATATCCCAGAACTTATTAAACACTTTACTATACAAGAAATACAATTGCTGAGTAGAGAATACTTACAAGAAAACAAAATAGTGAAAGAATGGGTTATCGTTGGAGAGAAGTAACGTTTCATTAATTTGATAGAGGGAATGAATACTAATGACATGGGATCCAGTATGGGAAGAGGTTTTTCGCCAGCAAGCATGGGGAAAATACCCAGGAGAGGATTTAATTCGTTTTGTTGCTCGAAATTTTTACAAGTCAGAGTCCCGCAAAGATATAAAGATATTAGAAGTAGGTTGTGGTCCGGGCGCTAATCTCTGGTATATGGCTAATGAAGGATTTCAGGTGTACGGTATAGATGGTTCTCACACTGCTATTGAACAGGCACAAATTCGGTTAGATTCAGAATGTCCAAATTGGAAAGGGCAGCTCTTCGTAGGTGATATCGGTACGTTACCTTTCCCCGACGAGTATTTTGATGCAGTAATAGATAATGGCGCAGTTACATGCAATTCACATGAAAACTCAATTTTAATATATAGCGAAATGGCTCGTGTAGCAAAAAAACAAGGAAAGCTATATTCCCGTACAATTGCCAAAGGAAGTTGGGGAGATGAGACAGGTGAGCATTTGGGGTATGATGCTTACATTGTAGACGAAGGCCCGTTGCTGGGAAAGGGATACATCCGATTTGCAAAATATGAGGATATTGAGGAATTAGTCAGCGATTTTTCAATACAAGAAGTGCAATTGCTTAGTAGAGAATACATGGATGTAAAAAAGGCAGTAAAGGAATGGGTCATTATTGGAGAGAAAAAGTAAGCTCCTTGATGAAAGGTGTGAAGCATCTATGAAGGATTGGACTAGTATATTAGCTAAGCCTACGACCCCTATTCTAGAAGTATTAGAGATAATTGATGCTGGAGCGAGACAGTTAGCCTTAATTGTTGATGAGAATCAAAAGTTGCTTGGTACTGTAACAGATGGGGATATTCGGCGAGGATTGTTAAAAGGCAGACAGTTGCATGACCAAGTATCGACAATAATGAATGCTTATCCAACAGTAGCATCTCCATATGACTCTCGAGAGAATATTTTGGCCCTGATGAAAATTAGGCAATTGCATCAGATACCCGTTGTGGACGAAGATGGGCGTGTTATCCATGTAGAAATATTGAATCAGTTGATTGGCCCAATTAAGAAAGATAATTGGGTCATTCTGATGGCTGGAGGATTAGGTACCAGGTTGCAACCACTTACTTATGATTGTCCAAAGCCTCTCTTGAACGTGGGTAATAAGCCAATTTTAGAAACGATTTTATTAAGCTTTGTAGAACAAGGGTTTCATCGTTTTTATATTTCAGTAAATTACAAAGCAGAGATGATAAAAAATCATTTTGGGGACGGCAGTCGTTGGAATGTTGAAATAAAGTATTTACAAGAAGAGCAGTCTCTAGGAACAGCAGGGGCACTGAGCCTGATTCCGGAAAAGCCTACTTTGCCTTTCTTTGTAATGAATGGGGATCTTTTGACAAAAGTAAACTTTAGTCATCTGCTGGATTTTCATTCGTCACACCGTGCGAAAGGGACTATGTGCATCAGAGAATATGATCATCAGATTCCTTATGGAGTCGTGAAGTTAGCAAAACATCAATTGCTAGAAATAGAAGAAAAACCCGTTCAACGTTTTTTTGTGAACGCTGGAATCTATACTTTGGATCCGAGTGTGCTTGATCTGATCCCCCAAAATACGTTTTACGATATGACTAGTCTTTTTGGGGTTCTAGGCGAACAACAAGGTCAAACAATCGCCTTCCCGATACGTGAATACTGGATGGATATTGGCCGACTGGCTGATTTCGAAAGAGCCAACGTTGAGTTTGCGGAGGTATTTGGATGATTCAGGGAAAATCTGTTTTAGCAATGATTCCTGCTAGAGGTGGATCAAAAGGGATACCACGTAAAAATATTAGAGAAGTTGGCGGGAAGCCATTATTGGGATGGTCGATTGAAGAGGCTAAAAAATCAGTTTATATTGATCGACTGATTGTATCAACAGATGATGAAGAGATTGCCGATGTGGCACGTCAACTGGGGGGGGAAGTACCATTTTTACGTCCGAAAGAATTAGCAATGGATGACACTCCGGGTATTGCTCCGGTATTGCATGCATTAGAAGTTCTTCCTAAATATGACTACGTTGTTCTCCTACAGCCAACTTCGCCACTAAGACAAGTGATAGATATTGATGGGTGTATTGAGAAATGTTTAAAAGAACAAGCAAATTCATGTGTTTCCATTACAGTGGTAGAGAAAACTCCGTATTGGATGTATCATTTGTCTGATAATGATGTGCTTGAACCAGTAATTAAAATAGAAGAGCGATTTTTAAGAAGACAAGATACACCACCGGTATTCTCTTTAAATGGAGCAGTGTACATAGCCGATACCAACTGGCTGCAAAAAACTCAGTCTTTTTTGGAGCCTGAAACAGTGGGGTATGTAATGCCCAAAGAGCGTTCTATAGATATTGATAACCAAATGGACATAGTAATTTTCGAAGCGGTATTAAAAGAAATGAAAAATTGACTTGAAAGATAAGTAAATCCCTATCCCGGTTTTTCCGATAAAGGTATTAAAGGGAGAATGGATCAATGGGGGAGGAAAAATGGATATTAATAGCAAAGGTGTAGCGGTGAACGGTGTATCTGGTTATTCAGATAAGGTGCTAAAGGTCAATGGCAGTAATCAAGGAAAAGAAGACATTGACGGACAACAGCAACCCAGTGGGAAAACCCTGAATTCAAAAGAATTGGTACGGGAAGTAGACAATCTAAATAAGTTTATGCAATCGAGTACTACTCATATCAAGTTTACTCTTCATGAAAAACTTAATGAATACTATGTCCAGGTAGTGAATGATCAAACGAAAGAAGTAATTCGAGAAATTCCTTCTAAGAAAGTCATGGATATGGTTGCTAAAATGCATGAGATGATTGGATTACTAGTGGACGAAAAAAGATAGGGAGGGATCGTCATGGGAATTCGTATTAGTGGTATGGCTTCGGGAATGGATACAGAAAAAATGATCAAAGATCTAATGAAAGCTCAAAAAGAGCCGGTAAACCGATTACAACGAAGTAAAACCTCTATTGAGTGGAAACGCGATGCGTATCGGGATATGAATACGATTCTAGCAGACTTGCAAAATACTCTTAAAGACTTACGTTTATCTAGCAGTTTTAACAAAAAGACGGCAACTTCAGAAAACGATAGTGTTGCTTCTGCTAGGGTAGTCGGTAAGCCTACTCTTACTTCCTACACAGTAGAGGTTTTAAATCTAGCCAAAGCAGGATCACCTCCAAGCGCAGAATTTACTACCGGTTTAACTGATAGTAAAGGTGTGATTGGAGGCGCAGACTTTACTATTACGATTAACAAGGATGGAGTAGGAGTACCTATTTCTGTTTTGGGAACAGATACGATGGAAGGTGTTTTAAATAAGATTAATAATGCAAAAGCTGGAGTTAAAGCTAGTTTTTTCAATAATAAATTAGTTCTTACCTCTGAGGATGGAAAGCAGTTTGAGGTTAAAGCATCTGGGAGCAATAATTTAAATATGGGGACGTCTACGCCATCAACTGCTGGAACAGCAGGAACTCCTGCTACTTTTAAAATTAATGGGGTAGAATACACATCTAAAACGAACTCTATTTTATTTGATGGAATCGATTTTACATTAAAACAGGCTAATGGTGGAAATCCAGTAGTCGTAAACACAAAAACTGACGAAGATGCAGTTTTTAATATGATCAAAGGCTTCGTAGACAAGTATAATGCTGTTATCGATACCATGAATAAAAAAATCTCCGAGCCGAAATACAAGGGCTACCAGCCGCTATTAGATGAAGAGAAAGAAGCCTTGCCTGAAAAAACTGCGGAAAAAATGGATAACATGGCACGCAGTGGATTGCTTTTGCGTGATCCTATTTTAACAAGTGGATTAAACGAATTGCGTCGTGCACTTAGTACAACGTTACAAGGGACTGGAGTTAATAAGTCTTTTGACACTCTTTCTGAAATTGGGATCGGTGGTCCTCCTAGTGGAAAGTATGCTTACGAGGAAAATGGGAAGCTCTATATAAACGAGACCAAGCTTCGTGAGTCCATTAGAACGAATGGAGACGATGTTCTCAAACTGTTCACGAATTACAGTGATGAAAAGATAGATCGAAATAAGAAGTACAACGAGTCGGGTGTCGCAGAACGCCTTTATGATAAACTCAAAGATGTAATGGAAAAAGTAACAAAAGAGGCAGGGTCAGCAGGACGTGCATTTGACGACAGTAACTTAAGTAAGAAATTAACAGAAACCGATAGAGATATCGATCGCTGGGAAGATCGATTAAAAATGATCGAAGATCGTTACTGGAAGCAATTCAGTGCAATGGAAAAGGCTATGTCGAAATCGCAATCCCAAGGTGCTTGGTTTGCACAAATGTTAGGGCAGAAATAACAGGGAGTGATGCAGATGTTACAAAATGCTGCACAAACATACCAGTCCAATCAGGTAACAACGGCTACTCCTGCTGATTTGACACTAATGCTGTACAATGGAGCACTTAAGTTCATTAAACAGGCAAAGGTAGCTTTAGAGGAAAAGGACGTAATAAAAGCTCATGAGGCCTCATTGAAAGTTCAGAATATCCTTTATGAGCTCATGTCCACCTTAAACAGCGACTACGAGATTTCCAAGGAATTTGCCAAACTCTACGAATATATGCTTCAACGTACGATTGAGGCGAACATGCATAAAGACGTTAACATTCTAATAGAAGTAGAAGACCTGTTCATTCAATTCCGAGACACTTGGAAAGAAGCCATGCTTTTGGCGAAGAAACAAGGGTAAGGTATATGGAAATGACAGTCGATGTTCTTCTAAATAGTCTGCTAGAAACAACATTACGCTTAGAGAAAGTAGTAAGTGAAAAGGATTTTGAACCGGGTACATGGTTGTCCTTATTGGACGAACGAGAAGAAGTGATTTCTAAAATTCAGCAGATGGGTATAGAGAATGAATCTCTATCTGCAATGCAAAAGCAACAGCTGGAGCAAATGTACGAGATTAACCAACGTCTTGTTCCATTAATAGATGGAAGAATGCAAGGCGTCCAGCAACAACTAAACAACTTCCAACGCAGCAAGCTCGCAATGAATACGTACAACGAAGTAGGCCCAAACGGCTACGGTGCCTTTTTCGACCGCAAAAAGTAAAACACAGAGAAGAATAAAACGGCTGCTGACAGAAATAAATGTCATTAGCCGTTTTAAACGTATATTGGTTATAAGTGGAGTAGGGGGATACCTGAATTGTAATCGAAATGATAATTGTGTGTTTGCGTTTTTAAATGAGTGGGATTTACGTGTAATTTATCAGACTGTTCAAAGGTCATATTTTTCATAACATAATCAAATAAAGCTAAAAAATCTGAATCCAAACCATGATTTGTTGATTGAAAGATTGTCCCGTCCAGCTTTTCATCAGAGATTTCATGGTATGTACAGTTTGCTAGTGAAGTGCAAAAGCGTTGTTTTTTAATATGACTAATCAAATTATCAGTTGTACCATGAAATGATTGAATTTCACATTGATTATTAAACTTTTTGTAAAGCGTAGGTAAGTGGAGGATTTCTGCATCATAATCGATTGTAGAAGCTATGTATTTGAAGGAAATGTCTAATAGCATATTACCTATGTTAATGTATAAATGACGATCACTTTTCAAGTAAACAGGGAATAACCATGATGAGTTATCAATTAATAAATTGAAAAGGCTGGGGGCAAATGCATTGCATAAATAGCTTAGATAGGCTCCATGAGAGTGCCCATAAGTAATAATTTTTTTAGAGTTAAACTTTAGGTTATTGTCTTTTAAAATTTGGATTACGTAGAAAACGGCAGTTAAGTTATCGATGGCTTGCATGATTCCCATATCATTAAAATTTTTCTTGCTTTCATTTAGTTTTTCATCCGCAGCTACTTGGATATTGTATTTGCTCGCTATGTTTAAAAATTGAGGTAGATTAAAACCTTCTTGATTAATCATTTTAATCTCATCAGGGGTAAACACTGACTTCATATCCTGCTGAGAAAGGTTAAATTGGAGAGTTTGATAACCCTGCATGAATTCTTGACCAAAATAATCGCATTGTACAGTAACAAGGTTATATTGATCTGCAAACACTCTTCGCATTTTCTTATAGACATTAGAATTAGCGTTACCACCAAATCCGGCTATTAGTAGCAATAAACCAGTTTCTGAATTTACTCCAGCTTCTGGTTCGGAAAAGTAAAAATTAAACGTTCTTTCACTATAATTGTTGTAGATGTTAGGGTGCGCAGACCAATTCACCTGATAATCCTTTGCCATAATGAACACTCCTATTTTTAAATATAAAGAAAGACCGGAGTAACCCGGTCTAGAGGCTTAAGCTTTAATATCCAATACTTTCCCTGACGTTGGATGACTAGCCTGAGCCGCTTGAACATTTTGCTGCGTCTTAGCAAAACCCTCCAACATGATGGAAGCCTGCGCTTGCGCAGTCTCCTGCACTTGCTTCGTCAAACTAATGGTAACAGCTTGCTTTAATTGTACGGCATTCACAGATGATCACCTCTTTGCTAGAATTACTTTCTTTATCATTATCGACATTTTTTATACCAAGCTTCACTATTACCATGACTCTATTCTCTCATCTTTTTTCCACCATCTGCTATACTTTAAGAACAACTTGTTGAAAAACTAGGAAGGTGAATCACTTTTGTCCACAAAACGCCGCTCTCTCGTCTTAATCGGAGCCGTCCTCCTCATCTTCATACACGCGGTCTACCTAAACGGAACCCTATCGGACCTCCTCAACGTAACCGCCATTGAGCTAGTCGCGCTCTCCGTAGTCATGTCCTACGCAGTCAAACGCAAGCATCTCGACTTGAAAAAAATCTGGCGCCTGCTCATCCACGGCCGGCAAAGTAACGTCGAAGAAACGATCAAGCGCTTTTACTACTACGCGCTCGTCCAGAAGGAACAAGGATATATCGCGCTCGAAAAGGAACTCCAGCAAGAACCCGATTCATTTGTCCAACGCGGCTGCTTGCTGGCGATCGAGGGTGTTCCCGAAGAAGAGCTGCGCCTAATCCTGGAGAACGAGCTCAAGGGCGAACAGTATCGCTACCAACAGTCAGCAGGCTTCTTCCGCCTCATTAGCTTGTTGGCGCCGGGGATGGGGCTGGTCGGTACGCTTCTGGGGATGACGGGCGTACTGAAGTCGCTCTCTGACATGGCACTGACCGGACACAGTCTGAGCGCAGCGGTCGTAGCGACGCTGTATGGCGCGCTCTTGGCGAATCTGTTCGCGCTGCCATGCTATTACCGCCTGATGGATCTGTACGACCGGGAAATGTTTGAAAAGCGTCTTTTTATCGAAGGTTGTATTGGTCTCCAGCGCATGGAGACACCACGCTTGTTGTTTGAAAAGCTGAACTCATTCTTGCCAGGTGACCAAAAGCTGGTGCTGATTAAAGAGGCAGGCAGCATGAAGGGCACGATTGAAAGGCAGGACCGCTATGCATGACGAACGGTTATACGACGAAAAAGAGCTAGAGAAAAGCTGGCTGCTCAGTTACAGTGACCTGATTACGCTGTTGTTTGTGATTGTGATTATTATCGCGGCGACGCAGACGAAGAGCATTCAGGCACAAAAAGAAGAGGTCCAAAAGGAAAAAGCGAGCTTGGAGCAGGTGCATGAGAGTCTCGACCTGCTCAACCTGCAAAAACTGGAGTTGCAGCGCGAAGTGTACCAATTGGAGGCTCGCCAGAAGGAGCTCAAGGGCGAAAAAGAAGAAGAAGGCTCCGAAGACACTGTAAACGTGCCGAAGCCGCCAATGGGCCTGTCTGACTCGAGTGAGCGCGATATGGAGACGGTGCGCAACCAGCTATCCTCCGCTTTGGCTGAGCTGAATCTCGACTACGAGGAGACCGAAGAAGGCCTGCGTATCCGTTTGCCGGAAACGATCTTGTTTACGAGTGGTTCGGCAGACCTACAGGCCCAAGGGAAGCAAGTCGTCGGGACGGTAGCAGGGGTGTTGAAGCGCTTTGAGCACAAGGTGCGAATCGAGGGTTATACAGATGATGTGCCGATATCGCGCAGTTCCTACCAGTCCAACTGGGAGCTATCCTCGGCGCGCGCGATCTCTGTCATGCGTGAAATGGTGGATGCTCACTCCTTACCAGCGTCTCGCTTTACAGTGGCAGGCTTGGGCGAATACAAGCCGCTTGTGGACAACTCCAACGCGGAGAATCGTGCGAAGAATCGTCGGGTAGAGATCGTGATTTTGGCGGAAAAAGAATAATTCATTATTTTCAGATAAAAGCAGGATTTTTATATGCAGGATAGAACTATATCCCGTATATATGAATCCTGTTTTTTTGCTGCTATACCCACTTATTTTCCCCATTCGTTCCCCTTACTTTCCTACTAAAGTGGCAGAATATACAGGAAAATAGTTATGCCCAGCTTGTGCACAAGGTCATGTGGATAATGTGGATAACTCTGTGGAGAACGCAAAAAATCCGTAATTTCCATGTGGACATTGCTGGGGACAAAATGGGCAGATAGAGAGACACAAGGGGGATTTCGAAATGCGTATCGGGACAAATTGGTTCAAATCGCTCGCGTTGGTCGTCGGTGTAGGGGTACTCCTCGCAGGCTGTGGATCGGGTGGTCAGCAAACGTCTGGTAGTGGCGGAGCGAGTGGTGGTTCGGGTGACAAGGTGTACGTAGTCGGTACAGATGCGGCATATCCACCGTTCCAAATGCTTGAGGCTGACAAGATTAGTGGCCACGACATCGATGTGATGAACGCGATCGCGGAAGCTGGCGGATTCAAGATCGAGTGGAAAAACACCGGGTGGGACCCGCTTTTTGATGGACTGGACAAAGGGACGGTTGATATTGGAATCTCGTCTATCACGATCACGGAGAAGCGCAAGGAGAAATACGATTTTTCGGACTCATACTTTGAAGCGAACCAACTCATTCTGGTAGCGGAAGATTCTCCAGTGACGAAGCTGGCAGATTTGAAAGGCAAGAAGATCGGGGTTCAAGCTGCGACCACGGGTGAAGAAGTGGTCAAAAAAGCGTTTGGAGATACGTACGAAGGCTTGAAAGGCTATGACGACATGCCATCCTCCGTCGATGACTTCTTTAATGGTCGAGTAGATGCAGTGATTGGCGACAATGGCGTCTTGTCCTACTACGTGAATAAAGTAAAAGATAAGAAGTTTAAGCTGATTAAAGATGATTCCTTTGAAAAGGAATTTTACGGAATTATCGTGAAAAAGGGCAATACCGATGCGATGAACAAAATCAACGACGGATTGAAAAAAATAAAAGAAAATGGAAAGCTGCAGGAAATTTACACCCAGTACTTTGGCAATAAGTAGGCAGCAAAATGGCCGGGTGCGTCCCTACGACGTAGCCGGCGTTTGTTCGCAACTTGGCTTGCTGACATGAAGAAGGGAGGATTAGCCATTGGATTGGAGTGTCATCTATGACTACCGTGAACTGTTTATTCGAGGAATTATTAATACGATTTTACTAACGGCAGTGGCTACGGTTTGCGGAACATTTTTGGGGTTGTTCATCAGCTTGGGCAAAATGTCCTCCAAGCGAATCTTGCGTTGGACATGTTCGATTTACGTAGAGCTGTTTCGGGGAACTCCGATGCTAGTCCAAATTTTGCTGATTCATTTTGCGGTGATTCCGTCGATTTGGGGTATTCTGTATCCGGGAGCGAGCAGCCCGGAAGCGATTTATTCAGGCTTCGTGGCGCTTTCGCTCAACGCGGCTGCCTATATGGCGGAAATCTTTCGGGCTGGCATCCAATCCATTGATCCAGGGCAAATGGAAGCGGCACGATCACTTGGCATGAACAAGGGCCTTGCCATGCGCCAGATTATACTTCCGCAAGCGTTTACACGAATGCTGCCCGCAATCGGAAATGAGTTTATTGCTCTTTTGAAAGATTCGTCCCTTCTGGCAGTAATCGCGACACCGGAATTAAACTACGCAGCTATGAACGTGGCGAAAAGTACATTTGAGCGCTACCCCCCGTATTTAACGGAGGCGGCGGTTTACCTGGTACTTACGTTGTTCTTGTCCCGTGTAGTCGTGAGAGGACTTGAGAAAAAATATTCCACACGGTAATGAGCGAGCGTGTGGAATGAATCGCCTGAATCGGGGAAAGCTAGGCTTGATTTTATTTTCACAAAAGAAAGGGTTGTGCTGTTTCATGCAAGGCAAAGTAAAATGGTTTAACGCAGAAAAAGGTTTTGGATTTATTGAACGAGAAGACGGTGATGACGTATTCGTCCATTTTTCGGCGATTCAGACGGAAGGGTTTCGTTCGTTAGATGAGGGACAGGCTGTAGAATTCGACATTGTGGAAGGGGACCGCGGTCCACAAGCGGCGAACGTCGTGAAGTTATAAACGAAACAATAGCAAAATCCCCCTGGTTCCTTGATCGGACAGGGGGATTCGTTTTTTCAACGTGTTTAACTGATCATTCTTTGAATGCTTAGGGAACGCTGCAGTCTCAGGTCAATAAAATCATTACCTCTACGAACGAGAGGGCGCATAGGCTCATCAGTATGAATCATAATGATTTCGACGTGGTCGCCATTGCTCAAAAGAGCATGGGAACCGATGTAAAGTAAGATAATGTAATGGATAAAACGGGAGACAATCATCGGATTTAATTTGCCGGAACAAGCTAACTCCCACAGAACATTCGCGGCTTCAAAGGGAGAGGTTCCCTTCCGATACACACGATCTGCGCATATTGCATCAAATACGTCTGCGACACTGATGATTTGGCATTCCAAAGGGATGCCATCTTTTTTTCGTCCAAGGGGATATCCACTTCCATCCCAACGTTCGTGGTGCATCAGAGCGCATTGTGCCAGCAAGTTGTCGGCATCGTCCATCTTGCGCAGGAGCTCGTAGCCGTATACGGTATGCTTTTTCATAATCGTATATTCTTCGTCTGTCAAACGCTCTGGCTTGGACAGCAGCTCATCGGGAATTTTCATCTTGCCGATGTCATGGAGAAGGCCTGCTACACCTAAAAAATGAACATCACGTTGCGGCAATCCTATGATTTTTCCGATTAAGGCTGCCACGATACCTACATGCAGGGAGTGACGATACGTATAACTTTCTGTTCCTTCATTCAAATAAATGAAGCGCAGAAATCTCATGTGATGAAGAACTTGATCGAGCATAGGATGAACAGCGTCGCTAAATTGTTGCAGTCGGGGAGTATCCCCATTTGCGAGCTGGTTAAATAAATACTCGGTTTTTTGTACGGCCACCATATAGGCCTTTGCAGCCTCTGTCTCACTCCAATGAAGGAGAGGAAAGGGCATTTCGGGTGCTTCCAAGCCAGTAGTAACGTGTACGGCTTCCACCTGGTGAGCCTCTAGCAGTCGAATATCACTAAGATGAAGGATTGCACCAGCGGGTAATAAAAGTAGGCCGTACTCATTGTATACGTCTTGAGCGAGCGTTGTTCCGATAAGTGAATGGGAAGGTTTTACCTCGGCCATGAGGATTCCTCCAGTGCGATGTACGACCGCGATATAGGATTGGATGACTACCTTTCCTATTATAGCATAGGGAATCTAGTAAGTATTGGTAAAATAATGTCGGATATTGATGGTTTGTAAAAGATTTGCAAAGATTTTTTTAAGCTGAGTGGAAGGATTATTTACAGAAGTGGCGAATACGTATGTATAGACGGAAGGAGGTTGGAACCATGAAATTTAACATTCGTGGAGAAAACATTCAAGTCACCGCTGCGCTTAGAGAATATGTCGAAAAGAAAGTCGGCCGTCTGGAAAAATATTTTGAAACTCCACAGCCTACAGAAGTACAAGTCACCATGCATGTACATCGCGGAGAGGGCACGATCGAGGTAACTATCCCACTGAGTGGGGTCATTATCCGAGCGGAGGAAACGCACGAAGATATGTATGCTGCTATCGATCTGGTAGTAGAAAAGCTGGAACGTCAGATTCGCAAGCACAAAACGAAACTGATGCGGAAGCTTCGAGTGGATTCGACAGGAAGACTCGCACAGCGTGAGAGTCAGCCAGTAGCAGTCATGATCCCGGATGAGGATGATATCGACATAGACATCGATATCGTTCGAACCAAACGCTTCGATCTGAAGCCGATGGATGCCCAGGAAGCGGTCATGCAAATGGATATGCTGGGACACAGCTTCTTCGTTTTCCAAAACAGTGACACCAATGACGTCAGTGTGGTGTATCGCCGCAATGATGGGCGTTACGGATTGATTGAACCAAAATAACGAAACTTTACACATTCTCATTCGTATAAGACTAGGGAGTTGCTATTGGCAACTCCCTTTACTTGTGTAGAGGATGCTCTATTTGATAAAATATCTTTTTAGAAAGTATTATTTTCGTAGAATCGGTATCCTTTTTTATTATCTGGACTCATGCCGGCTTGTGCATTTTCGTTTGGCAGCATATGGAAGGGGTGTCCTCATGTTAGGACTCGTTAAAAAGATATTCGGCGATAGCAATGAACGTGAAGTAAAGAAAATGTTTAAGCGTGTAGAAAGTATCAACGCGCTGGAACCAACGATTAAGGCACTCTCCGATGACCAATTGCGGGAGAAGACTGCTGAGTTTAAGGCGCGCTTGGCAAATGGAGAAGAACTGGACAAAATTTTGAATGAAGCATTTGCCGTTGTACGTGAAGCATCGATCCGTGTACTGGGCATGCGTCACTTCGATGTCCAGATGATTGGTGGTATGGTTCTTCAGGAAGGCCGTATCTCCGAGATGAAGACGGGTGAAGGTAAAACGCTGGTTGCGACACTGGCGACATACCTGAATGCCTTGATGGGCAAAGGCGTCCACGTCGTTACCGTGAACGAATACTTGGCTGAGCGTGACTCGACCATCATGGGTAGGCTGTATAACTTCCTCGGACTGACAGTCGGTTTGAACAAGAATGGACTGAGCCCTGAAGAGAAACGCGAAGCATACGCGTGTGACATTACGTATGGTACGAACAACGAGTTTGGTTTTGATTATCTGCGTGACAATATGGTTCTGTACAAGGAACAAATGGTGCAACGTCCGCTATTCTTCGCTATCATCGACGAGGTGGACAGCATTTTGATTGACGAAGCACGTACGCCGTTGATCATCTCCGGTTCTGCTAACAAATCGACAGAGCTGTACTACATCTGCTCGCATTTTGTGAAACGCCTGGAAGAAGAAAAAGATTTCACAATCGATGAGAAGCTGAAAATCGTCAACCTCACAGATGAAGGTGTGAGCAAGGTCGAACAGGCATTCAACATTGATAACCTGTACGATACGGCACATATCACGTTGAACCACCACATTACGGCGGCGTTGAAGGCACAAGTGCTGTTCAAGCGCGATGTCGATTATGTCGTGCAGGAAGGCGAAGTTGTCATCGTTGACGAGTTCACCGGCCGTCTGATGGTTGGACGTCGTTACAGCGATGGCTTGCATCAAGCGATTGAAGCAAAAGAAGGTCTGCGTGTCCAAAGCGAGAGCATGACACTGGCGACCATTACCTTGCAAAACTACTTCCGTATGTACGAGAAGCTGGCGGGTATGACAGGTACAGCGAAGACGGAAGAAGAAGAGTTCAAAAAGATTTACGGTCTCGATGTTGTGGTTATTCCAACGAATAAGCCTGTACAGCGTATCGATTCACCTGACCTTGTTTTCAAAACAGAGGCAGCCAAATATCGTGCGGTTGTAAACGACATTGTCGAGCGCCACAAAAAGGGCCAACCGATCCTGGTAGGTACCATCTCCATCGAAAACTCGGAGCGCTTGTCCCAAATGCTGAAGCAAAAAGGTGTACCGCATAACGTATTGAATGCGAAGCAGCATGAGCGCGAGGCCGAAATCGTTGCACGTGCAGGTGTGTACGGAGCGGTTACGATTGCGACAAACATGGCGGGTCGTGGTACGGACATTCAGCTTGGCGAAGGTGTTGCGGATCTGGGCGGTCTTCATATTATCGGTACAGAACGTCACGAGAGCCGTCGGATTGACAATCAGCTGCGCGGTCGTGCCGGTCGTCAGGGGGACCCTGGTTCATCCCAGTTCTTCCTCTCGATGCAAGATGAGCTGATGCGTCGTTTCGGTGCGGACAATATCATGAATATGATGGATCGCCTGGGTATGGAAGAGGATATGCCGATCGAGAGCCGCCTGGTTACTCGTGCGGTAGAATCCGCGCAGAAGCGTGTAGAGGGATCGAACTTCGATGCACGTAAAGGCGTTCTCCAGTACGACGACGTGATGAACCAGCAGCGTTTGGTTGTCTACAAACAGCGTAAAGACATCCTGGAACAGGAAAATCTCAGCGATGTTGCTTTGAATATGATCTACGCAGTAATGGAGCGTGCAGTGTCTCTGCATTGTCCAAAAGAAGAGGTACCAGAGGATTGGGATCTGCAAGCAATGGCCGATGCTGCCAATAATGGATTCCTCCATGAAGAAACGATTACAGCTAAAATGCTGAAAGGCATGGAAGCAGAAGAAATTCTTGAGCTGTTGAAAGCAGAAGTCGATAAGCAGTACAAACAGCGTGAAGAAGAAATCGGCGAATCAATTCGCGAGTTTGAGAAAGTCGTCATTCTGCGTGCTGTCGACAGCAAGTGGATGGATCACATCGATGCGATGGATCAGTTGCGTCAAGGGATTCACCTGCGCGCCTACGCACAAAACGACCCGCTTCGTGAGTACCAGTTCGAAGGATACGAAATGTATCAAGGTATGCTGGCTGCTGTTCAGGAAGAAGTCGCTATGTATATCATGAAGGCCGAAGTCAGCCAAAACCTGGAGCGTCAGGATGTCATTCGCGGTCAAGGTATCGATCCGGAAAACTTGCAAACTTCCGGACCATCTGATCGTCCAGATCCGGAGACCTCCGGGGATGCTGATCCGAAGAACCGTGCACAGCGTCGCGCTCAGGAGCAAGAACGCAAACGCCAAAATAAGAAACACTAAGAAATATGACAAAACATTCTTCTCGTATCGGCAAATTCGGTACGAGGGGAATGTTTTTTTCTTGCCTATTCCTAATGCCTTGACAGTATTCGTCCTCATCTATTCTTCCTCGTCTGATATTAACGATCTATTTGTCTAACACTGGTAAATGTGATCGAACGATTCAAGTGGTAATTATCCGAAAAATAAATAGAATCGTAAGTACAACACTTTTACCAAAAATTCACGAAGACGGGGGAATGAACAAATGAGAACGTCAGTGAACGTGATGGGGATACAAACGAAGAATATAATGGAGCGCATTTCCGTTACTTTAAAAGCAGTCCTAAAGACAGGAAAAGAAAATAAAAAAGTACAGCTGATTGAAAAGGAGGAGGGAATTGAATTACCGAGAGTCATCTCTGCGCAAGACCCGGTCTTTGAGGACAAGCGACTGATAGAGGAAATTCCGGAGCCAAATTGGAATGAGGCCTTGATTGCACCGCCGAATGGCATGGTGGATCGAACGCGTGAAAGTCCGCTAGCCCAAAAATATCGAAAAACACACAACTGGAAGCGTCAAGCTATCATCAAGCAAGCATACCAGTTGAAAGCAAGCGAAGCTCGGCGCACCCATCTCTATCTGGTTACTGCACCACAGACGGAAAATAAACAACCACTTGAAATCCGAGACCTGAGATCCTCGCCATCACCACCGGTGGCAACGTGACAAAGGGTAGCAGCGAAGTCCCTTTTCTAAACGTAACATGCTGCCGTATTTGCGCATCTGGCAAATTACGTTACAATAAAACATAGCTTACGTAAAGAGAAGGTGATTCGCAACATGGCATTAATCGATATTGCGGACATCAAACAAGAGATGTCTAGCATGGCTAAGCGATTAGCGGATATCAGGGGGTCTCTTTGACCTCCCAGTAAAACAGGAACGAATCGGTGAACTGGAAGAGCGCATGCTGGCACCCGATTTTTGGGATGACAATGATGCAGCGCAGAAGACAATCAGTGAACTGAATGCAATCAAAAGCCTCGTAGAGACGATGTCCAAGCTCGATTCTCAGTACGAGGATCTCCAGGTAATGCTGGAGCTCGTCATCGAAGAGGGGGATGCGTCCCTCATTCAAGATCTGTATGACAGTACGCAGGAGTTGCGGAAGTCATTTGAGAGCTTTGAGCTGGAATTGCTTTTGAGTGATGAATACGACAAAAACAACGCCATTTTGGAGCTGCATCCGGGAGCGGGTGGGACAGAGTCTCAGGATTGGGCGTCCATGCTTCTGCGCATGTATACACGTTGGGGGGATGCCAAGGGCTTCAAGGTCGAAACATTGGACTATTTGCCTGGTGATGAAGCCGGTGTAAAAAGTGTTACTCTCCTCATTAAGGGTTACAATGCGTATGGCTACCTCAAATCAGAAAAAGGGGTTCATCGTCTTGTGCGGATATCTCCGTTTGATGCCTCTGGACGTCGTCACACATCGTTTGTGTCTTGCAACGTCCTGCCGGAGATCGAAGACGATAATGCGGTAGACATACGTACAGAAGACCTGAAAATCGATACGTATCGTTCCAGTGGTGCGGGTGGTCAGCATATCAACACGACTGACTCCGCTGTACGGATTACTCACTTGCCTTCTGGAATTGTGGTGACGTGTCAAACAGAACGCTCCCAGATTAAAAACCGGGAGCGTGCGATGAAGATGCTGACGGCACGACTGTTCGAGAAAAAACGGGAAGAACAAGAGAAAACGTTGGCCGCTATTCAAGGTGAACAAAAAGATATTGCATGGGGCAGCCAAATTCGTTCCTATGTCTTCCACCCATACAGTCTGGTAAAAGACCACCGGACGAATATGGAGACAGGAAACGTTCAAGCCGTCATGGATGGTGATATTGATTCGTTTATCGATGCCTATCTACGCGCGCAGATTAATCGGTAAACGAAACAGAAGGCTTCAAGGCTTTTGGTATGGAAATCGATACGGTGGTTCCTTTGCCGACATCACTGGTGATGTCGATTGTTCCCCCGTGATCGCGAATAATTTTTGAGCTTACCATTAACCCCAGGCCAGTTCCTGTTTCTTTTGTACTATAAAAAAGCTCTCCTAATCGGGGAAGTAGCTCGGCAGGGATGCCTTGTCCTTGATCGCTGATTCGGATGATAACATCGGAAGAGCGCTCTACAACCTTGATTGTGAGATTTCCACCTAACGGCATGGCTTCCATGCCGTTTTTTATGATGTTTATGAAGACTTGCTTGATTTGATATTCCTCACACAATATGAGAGACGTGACTTGAGGAAAATCAGTAAGAATAGATACATTTTTAAGAAGTGCTTGTGGTTCCATAAGCTTAATGACAGACGAAAGCAATGGCAAAAGGCCGTTGGGAGCAAATCGCAACGCTTGCGGCTTCGCCATTATTAAAAGCTCACTGGTAATCGAAGTGATACGGTCGATTTCGGATCGCATAATTTGCAAGTATTGCTGATTGGCGAATTCGTCCCCTTCCATGAGTTGAATAAACCCTTTCAAGGCCGTAAGTGGATTGCGAATTTCATGGGCGATTCCCGCGGCAAGCTCTCCTAGAACTGACAGCTTGTCAGAGTATCGAAGCAATTCCTCTGATTGCCGACGTTCTGTAATATCACGTGCCACAAAAACCGTGCTGAGAATATGGCCGTTCGGACAGATGTCAGGTGTTCCTTTTACATCGAACAGCAACATTCTTCCGTCTGGGTGCAGGTAATGGTACTCGGCATCGAGTGTGGTCTTCTGCTTCATCATTTGAGCAAAATCGCTCTTGGCGTTGGTTACTTGCTCAGGATGAATCAAGATTGAAAAATGCTGATTGATCACTTGATCAATCGTGAGACCAGTAACCGCCTGAACAGAAGGGGAAGCGTAGGTAATCATTCCATCCACATTTACAATAAAAATCAAATCCATAATGTTTTCGGATATTAACCGAAAGTTCTCTTGCATCTGGTGAAGAGCCTCTTCCATTTTCTTTTGCTGCGTGATGTTTTTGGCAATGGAATAGCGACTGATGATTTCGCCGTTTTGTAAAATGGGAAAGCTGGAAGCGATAATATCTACAACCTGCCCGTTTTTATGGAGCAACTGGTAATGCTTATTTTTTCTGATTCCTGCAGAGAGGATTTGTTGTTGTTTCTTACTGTCGAGACCTTCTGTAGAAGCGAGAATTTCCCAAATTTGCATGCGCAGCAGTTCTTGAGAGGTGTATCCTACCAATGCTTCACCAGCGGCGTTTACTCCTGTGAATCTGCCCTGCATGTCGAACATGAAAACAGCGTCAGGATTGTTGTGGAAGAGAGATGTATATAACTGTATCTGCGTGCCCATACCTATCCGCCTCTCTGTTGCTACTTGCTACCATTGAATCGTTCGCTGTAGAAAGGGAAAATCCTACCAGACCAAAGTCCGTATTCATAATTATGTTATACTTCATGAAAGAACAAGGTCATGAAAAGGGAGAGAAACCGTCCATGTTGTATGCCGCATTTTTGCCAATCGTGAATCAAGAGCTGAATGCTCAAGTAAGACCTGCGCATCTCACGTATATCAATGATTTGTACAAGCAGGGAAAAGTGTTCATGGCAGGACCCTTCACAGATAAGCTTGGCGGATTGGTTATTTACAAAGCGGATTCTCTGGAAGAAGCTCGCAAATTGGCTGAGGCTGATCCAGTTGTCGTGGAAGGCGCACGGACGTTGGAGTTACGTGAATGGAGTCCGTTGGAATTTCCTCTGTCCTAAATGGTTGTCGCAAGAATGAGAAGTGGTAGTCGGAGGCATACTTAGCGAAGAAATCCGAATAAAGGAGGGAACAGCCTTGAAACGTATTCCACTCGTTTTGACAGCGGCTGTACTCGCATTCTCGCTAAGTGCCTGTGGTGGCGGAAATCAGCAAACACAGCCGCCGGCCAACCAACCAGCAACAGAGGCTCCGGCTACAGAAACTCCGCCAGCCACGACACCATCTGGCAGCTATGATGCAGCAACTGCAGAAACCATGTACAAAAATACCTGTTCAGGCTGCCACGGACAGACGTTGGAAGGGGCAGTTGGACCGAACTTGCAAAAGATCGGCGGTCAGTTGAACAAAGAGCAGATCATGGGCATTTTGGAAAAAGGAAAAGGATCAATGCCCCCGGGTCTCGTCACAGGAAAAGATGCAGAAAACATCGCTGCATGGTTAGCGGACAAAAAGTAAACAGGGCAACAAACCAGCGCTCGAGCAATCGGGCGCTTTTTTCTTTGGACGGAAAAAGTTTTTTTGTTGTATTCTAAGTGGATTTTTATTATTATTCATGTATAAAAATACAGGATAGAATAAAGGGGAGAGAGCATGGTTCGGGTCGGGATTGTTGGAGCAACAGGGTATGGGGGCGCGGAGTTGATCCGTCTTTTGGCTGGGCATCCGCATGTTGAGATTGCAAATTTATATTCAAGTTCATCAGAAGGAGAAAGCTTGGAAAAATCGTTTCCACATGCAGCTGGGCTCGGGTTGCCGACATTATCACCGATTGATGCAGATAGCATGAGCGGTGTGAACGATTTGATCTTTCTTGCTACGCCTGCGGGAGTAAGTAGCGGGCTGTCTCCGAAGCTGGTCGAAAAAGGTGTAAAGGTCATTGATTTATCCGGGGATTTTCGTCTGGAAAACGGTGCGGTCTACCAAACGTGGTACAAACATGAGCCGGCCCCTTCCCAATGGGTAGAAACAGCGGTTTACGGTTTAACCGAGTGGAATCAAGAGCAAGTGGCGGGGGCCAGTCTCATAGCAAATCCAGGCTGCTATCCCACTGCTACGCTCCTCGCCCTGCTTCCGCTGGTAAAGACAGGCTGGGTACAGCCTAACAGTTGGATCGTCGATGCCAAATCAGGTGTGTCCGGCGCTGGACGTGGAGTATCGCTCGGTGTTCATTACGGTGAGATTAATGAAAGCATCCATGCTTATAAAGTTGCGAGTCATCAGCATACACCAGAGATTGAACAGGAGCTGCAAAAACAAAGCGGGGAAGAGACGCTTGTTCAATTTACACCGCATCTGGTGCCGATGACCCGAGGGATTTTAGTCACGGCTTACGGACAACTAACCACTGATGTCACACAAGCGCAACTCCAGGAGCTATACGAAGCTGCTTATGCGGATAAGCCTTTTGTGCGTGTACGTCCTGCAGGCAGTCATCCACATACGAAAGAAGTTTATGGCTCCAATTACTGCGATATCGCTATCCATGTTGATCAGCGCACGAAGCGTGTTATCTTGCTGTCGGTAATCGATAACATGATGAAGGGCGCGGCTGGTCAAGCTGTGCAAAACATGAATGTCATGTTTGATTTGCCTGAGAAAACAGGCTTGCCGCTCGTACCAGTATACCCGTAGAGGAGGAGAGCAGATGCAAGGAATTGTTGTGATCAAATGTGGCGGAAGCACCATGGATCAGCTACCTGACTCCTTCTTTCAGGCGATTGCCGGACTGCAGGCACAAGGACAAGAGATCGTCATCGTCCACGGGGGCGGACCTGCCATTAACAGTATGCTCGATCGAGTTCAGATCACTCCGCAATTTGTCGATGGGCTTCGTGTTACCTGCGAGGACACGCTGCGTGTTGTAGAGATGGTTTTGTGCGGCAGTATCAATAAGGCGCTGGTAAAAAGGCTAGCGCAGGCAGGAGCCAAGGCGTGGGGAGTTAGCGGAATCGATGGTCAGACTCTTTTGGCAACAAAAACGCCAAAACCACTCGGGTGGGTAGGAGAAATCAAGAAGGCTGATACGACCATTCCCAAAGCGATTCTTGGGCAGGGCTATGTCCCGGTGATTGCTCCCCTTTCCGTTAGTGAAGATGGCACGGAGACATTTAATGTCAATGCTGATGTGGCCGCAGGAGCGATTGCAGCAGCACTCAGCGCCGAAAAACTGATCATGGTCACAGACGTTCCGGGCATCATGCAGCCTCAGCCAGACGGAACCAAGGCAGTAGTGCCTGCTACAAGTGCAGAAGAGATACAGGAAATGATTCAGGCAGAGATTATTACTGGTGGAATGATTCCGAAGGTTCAGGCAGCTCTCGACGCTCTCGGTCAGGGTGTGGAGCAGGTAGTCATCTGCCGGGGAACCGCTGATGATCTGCTCGGTGTTTGTGCGGGGCTGGCAGTTGGGACAACCGTTCGTATGAATGTCAATTACGCTTAGGTGAGGAGGAAAATGAATATGCATATAACATCAGCGCCTGTGCATCTCATGAATAACTATGCGAGATGGCCCATCAGTTTGGTAAAAGGACAAGGAAACCAGGTGTGGGATGATCAAGGCAAGCAATATCTCGATTTTACCTCAGGAATTGCCGTGACCTCGTTAGGGCATGTCCCGCCAAAAGTAACGGCAAAGCTGCACGAACAGCTCGATACGTTGTGGCATTGCTCGAATCTGGTGCATGTTCCTCAGCAAGAGATTTTGGCGGAAAAACTGAGCCGTCTGTCTGGACTGGATCAGGCTTTTTTCTGCAACAGTGGAGCGGAGGCGAATGAAGGGTTGATCAAGCTCGCCCGCCGCTATGCACAAAAAATAAAAGGGACCGACCGTTACGAAATCATCAGCTTTGAACAGTCTTTTCATGGACGGACATTGGCTACCCTAACGGCTACTGGACAGGAAAAGGTGAAGGATGGATTCGCACCATTGCCGCAAGGATTTATCACCGTTCCTTACAACGACCTCGATGCAGTCAAGTCAGCCATTACAGACAAGACATGCGCGATCATGCTGGAGCTGGTTCAGGGAGAAGGCGGTGTACATCCAGCAGAAGAGGCATGGGTGAAGTCGCTGCGTGAATTATGCGATGCGCACGGATTGCTCCTGTTAATCGATGAGATACAGACTGGGATTGGTCGCACAGGTACATGGTTTGCCTTCCAGCACTATGACGTGAAGCCAGATGCGATTTCATTGGCAAAAGGCTTGGGCAGTGGGTTCCCGATTGGAGCGGTCGTCGCGACCAAAGAAGTAGCAGAAGCGTTTGCTCCGGGTACGCATGGCACTACTTTTGGCGGGAATCCATTGGCAGCAACTGCTGGAATCGCGACGCTTACGACGATGGAAGAGGAGCAGATTTTGGAGCGGGTAGCCCATATCCATGACGTATTGATCAAAGAACTGGAGAAGCTCAAGGCAGAGCATCCAGACAAAGTGGTTACGGTTCGGGGAAAAGGATTGCTTCTCGGTGTGGAGCTAACAATTCCTGCTGGTGAGCCGGTCGCGTATGCACGGGAAAAAGGAGTCATTCTGCTGATGGCTGGCCCACAAGTAGTGAGACTCTTGCCTTCGTTTGTAACGACCGATGATGAAGTAAAGCAGGCTATTGCCGTATTAAGCGAAGCACTGTCGCAGGTTTAGATAAAACAAACATAAAATGCAACGAGTGGAAGTGGTCAAAAAACTCGTTGCATTTTTATAATCCCAAATGTATATTAATACAAAAGGTTGCATAAATTTTCGGTAAGAGCGATCAGGCCGGTGCCTATTGGAGAGGAGTGGCTTCATAGATGGATAGAGAGAATCAATCGTTAGGAACAGGATATTTAACGCTGGAGAGCGGCGAAGTTTTTACAGGAAAGCTGTATGGTGCCCCCATTAACGGATTTGGAGAAGTGGTTTTTCATACAGGAATGACAGGATATCAAGAGGTGATGACAGACCCTTCTTTTGCAGGGCAAATCGTTACCTTCACGTATCCCTTGATCGGAAACTACGGGATCAACGAAAAGGATTATGAGGCAGTCAAGCCAGCGTTGACAGGGATGATTGTCAGCGAGCTATGCACGGAGCCAAGCCATTACGAATCAAACATGACGTTGGCCCAAGCGGCAGAAGCCTTTGGATTCCCGATCCTTGCAGGGATTGATACGCGAACGATTACAAAGCGCGTCCGCCAAGACGGTACCGTATTCGGTGTCATTTCCGATCAGCCTATGCAGGTGGAGGAAGTTGTGTCCCTGCGCTACAAGCACGCCAAAAAATCCTTAGTTGCCAACGTATCCAGACAGCAGGTAGAGCGGCATCCGGGAACAGGCGAGCATGTCGTCTTGATTGACCTCGGCATGAAGCAATCGATTTTGGATGCACTTCTCGAACAGGGCTGCCGTGTCACGGTCGTTCCATTTGATACGAGTTTTGCCCAAATCAATGCTCTCGCACCAGACGGCTTGTTGTTTTCCAATGGGCCTGGCGATCCGGAGCATTTGCTTGCGTATTGCAACGAATGGCGCAAAGCCGTGGAGCAGTACCCGACATTAGGCATTTGTTTGGGGCATCAAGTATTGGCGTTGATGTACGGCAGCAAGACAGAAAAGCTCGCATACGGTCACCGCGGCAGCAATCATCCGGTCAAGGATCTGATGACTGGAAAAGTATATATGAGTTCACAAAATCACGGGTACGTGGTCAAGGAAGAGTCTCTGGATAAACGTCAGTTAACGGTTTCCTACCGTAATGTCAATGACGGTTCAGTCGAAGGATTGCGTCACGTCAGTCTGCCTGTTTTCAGTGTGCAGTTCCATCCGGAAGCACATCCAGGCCCTAGTGATACATCCCACATTTTTCACCAATTCTTGCAGTCGATGCGTGTAGTAGGAGCGAAGAGATATGCCTAAATTGCCACACATTCATAAAGTATTGGTCAT
Source organism: Brevibacillus fortis (assembly GCF_046196545.1). Taxonomy (GTDB): domain Bacteria; phylum Bacillota; class Bacilli; order Brevibacillales; family Brevibacillaceae; genus Brevibacillus; species Brevibacillus fortis_A. Next base: position 5,925,948 of record NZ_CP176370.1, on the reverse strand, counting down.
CGGTTCTGGTCCGATCGTCATCGGGCAGGCAGCGGAGTTTGATTATGCAGGTGCACAGGCTTGCCTTTCCCTAAAAGAAGCTGGCGTGCAGGTCGTGCTGGTGAATAACAATCCGGCAACGATCATGACAGACGAACAAGTAGCGGACAAAGTATATCTGGAGCCGCTCACGGTGGAATCCGTGACAGCTATTATCGCAAAAGAGCGTCCCGATGGCCTCTTGCCTACGTTAGGCGGCCAAACGGGACTTAATCTTGCTGTTTCGCTGGCAGAAGCTGGTGTGCTGGAAAAGTACAGTGTGCAATTGTTGGGTACGCCGCTGGCTGCCATTCAAAACGGGGAAGACCGTGAGCTGTTCAAGCAATTGATGCAAAAAATCGGAGAGCCTGTTCCAGAGAGCGATACAGTCGAATCTGTAGACGCAGCAATCGAGTTTGCGAACGCTATAGGCTATCCCGTTATTGTCCGTCCTGCTTATACACTCGGAGGAGCAGGTGGCGGGATTGCGGGGGATGAAGCGTCCTTGCGAAAGGTTGCAGCCGGTGGCATTGCAGCTAGCCCAATCGGCCAGGTACTGATTGAGCGCAGTGTAAAAGGCTGGAAAGAGATTGAATACGAGGTCATGCGGGACGCAAATGATACCTGCATCATCGTGTGCAATATGGAAAATTTGGACCCAGTAGGTATTCATACGGGAGACAGTATTGTCGTCGCGCCATCTCAGACGCTGACAGATCGCCAGTACCAAATGCTGCGCAGCGTATCAACGAAAGTGATTCGTTCGCTTGGGGTAGTCGGCGGTTGCAATATTCAATTTGCGCTTGATCCGAATTCCGATCAGTATGTGCTGATCGAAGTAAATCCTCGTGTAAGCCGTTCAAGTGCGTTGGCGTCTAAAGCAACAGGCTATCCAATTGCACGGATCGCCGCCAAGCTCGCACTAGGTTACGGACTGGATGAGGTACTCAATCCAATCACGGGCTATACGTACGCTAGCTTTGAACCAGCGTTGGACTACATTGTTGTCAAAATCCCACGCTTCCCGTTTGACAAATTCCCGCTGGCAGACCGCAAGCTGGGGACGCAAATGAAAGCGACTGGCGAGGTCATGTCGATCGCCCGCAATCTGGAAGCAGGACTTTTGAAGGCAGTTCGTTCCCTGGAACAGGGCTGCACACATTTGACTCGACCAGAGCTGGCATCCTGGACGCGTGAGGAGCTTGCACATTCCTTGCAGGAAGCGACTGATATCAGACTGTTTGTTTTTGCCGAGGCGATTCGCAAAGGCTTTACAGAAAGTGAGCTGCACAGTCTGACTGGTGTCGATCCGTTTTTCTTGCGGAGCTTGCGTAAAATCGTGGACTTGGAAGTAGAGCTGTCTAGCCACGATTGGAAAGCACTGACCCCAGAGCTGTTGTTGGAAGCCAAGCGTCGCGGGTTTGCCGATGAAACCATTGCTTCACTGGTGGGTACTACACCTGCCGAAATCAAATCACTTCGTCAAGAATCGGGCATTACGCCTACTTATAAAATCGTGGACACGTGTGCAGCAGAATTTGATGCCCAAACCCCTTACTACTATTCGGATTGGCAAGGAGTAGATGAGGTCGAGTCACTGTCCGGCCGCAAAGTACTGGTACTTGGCTCAGGTCCCATTCGCATCGGTCAGGGTATCGAATTTGACTACTGCTCCGTGCATGCAGCCAAAGCGCTTCAGGCAAGCGGTATTGCGGCTGTCGTTGTGAACAACAACCCAGAGACGGTCAGCACTGACTATGAAACAGCCGACCATCTTTATTTTGAACCGCTTCACGTAGAAGACGTGCTGCATATCGCAGAACGCGAACAGGTGGAGGGCGTCATGGTTCAGTTCGGCGGTCAAACCGCGATCAATCTGGCAGCCAAGCTGGAGTATGCGGGGCTGAAAGTAATGGGTACGTCGCTTACAGCCATCGAACGCGCGGAGGATCGCGAGCTGTTCTACGACATGCTGCGCAAGCTGAACATTCCGCATATCCCCGGTAAAGGAGTATCGTCCTTGGAGGATGCGACCGCGATAGCGGAGGAAATCGGCTTCCCTGTTTTGATGCGACCTTCGTACGTCATCGGCGGGCAAGGTATGGTAGTCGTCCACGATATCGACGAGCTACAAGCTACCATTCAAGACTGGTTGAACCATCCGGACATGAGCATGTTTTTCCCACTCCTTGTGGATAAATACGTTCCAGGCAAGGAAGCAGAAGTAGATGCGGTATGCGACGGACAATCTGTCATTATCCCGGGGATATTCCAGCATGTGGAGAGAGCGGGCATCCACTCAGGCGACAGTGTAGCCTTGTTCCCGGCTCCTCAGCTGACGGATGACATCAAGGACAAAATTGCGAGCTATACAGAAGCAATCGCGAGGGAAATGGAAGCGGTTGGGTTAATCAATATCCAGTTTGTCATTGATGGCGAAACGGTTTATGTACTGGAGGTAAATCCTCGTGCTTCACGGACCGTACCGATTACGAGCAAAGTGACTGGCATCCCGATGGTTCAACTGGCGGTTCGCGCACAATTGGGTGAAAAGCTGTCGGAGATGGGCTACGGTACAGGGCTTTTGCCAGAGATTCCTTTTGCAGTCGTCAAGGCACCGGTTTTCTCCACGATCAAGCTGAACGGCGTAGATCCGGTACTAGGTCCAGAGATGAAATCGACGGGCGAAGTTCTCGGCTTGGGCCATTCTTTCGAAGAGGCAGCAGGCAAAGCTTTTGCTTTCAAAGACAATTTGTACGGTGACTGGGAAAAAGGTCAGTTGGTCATGATTTCTCTGGCAGATGGAGATAAGCAGGACGGTGTAAGAGAGTCGATTGGACAAATTCAAGCAGATGGCGCCAATCTGGCGGCGACTCCGGGAACGGCCGAGTGGCTTGCAGCCGAAGGAATTGTGGTGAAGCATGTCGTGGCAGATGAAGCGGCGTGGATCGAGCTGTTGCAAAAGGAAGAAGCGGCCTTCGCTCTCATTACTGCGACGAAAGGTAATCGTCAGGGCCGGACAGGATTTGCTCTGCGAAGCCGTATGGTACAACAAGGTGTGCCATTGTTCTCCGCTGTCGATACGTTCGAGTTATACGTGAAGTCTATTATGAAGAAAAGGGGTGGCTCGCATGCAGCCAGTGAAGATATTGGAACACTTTCAAAACTTGCCGTTACAAAAGCATAAAGGAAAAGATTTCTTACGCGTCGATGAATTCAACGGGGAAGAATTGATGGAGCTGCTCCATCTGTCTGCTCACGTCAAGCAATTGCAAAAGCTGGGACAGCCATTCCAGCCTTTGCAAGGCAAGACGTTGGGAATGATCTTTGACAAGGCTTCGACCCGTACGCGCGTCTCCTTTGAAGTAGGGATGCATCAGTTGGGTGGCCTGGGGATGTTCATGAGCGGAAAAGAGCTACAGCTCGGACGCGGGGAGCCGATCAGCGACACAGCAAAGGTTCTCTCTCGGTACGTGGATGCCATCATGATTCGCACCTTTTCTCACTCATATGTAGAAGAGCTTGCTGAGCACGCGTCGATCCCGATTATCAATGGCTTGACCGATCTGTACCATCCATGTCAGGCGTTGGCTGATCTGCTGACGATCTGGGAGCACAAAGGCAAGCTGAAAGGAGTCAAGCTCGCCTATGTAGGAGACGGCAACAACGTGGCGAACTCACTGGTGCTGGGCGCAGCACTGCTAGGCCTGGATATGCGGGTCGCGACTCCAGCAGGCTACGAAATGGATGCAACAATTGTCGCAAAAGCTACAGGGTACGCGAAACAAAGCGGTGGAAAAATGATGGTGACCACCGATCCGATAGAGGCTGTCATGGGGGCAGATGCAGTATACACGGACGTTTGGACTAGTATGGGTTTTGAAGAAGAAAATGAGGTGCGATTGAAAGCATTTGCCGACTATCAAGTGAACGAAAAATTGGTAGCAGCGGCAGACCGTGATTATCTCTTCTTGCACTGCTTGCCAGCACATCGTGGGGAAGAAGTGACAACCGGGGTCATCGACGGATTGCGCTCTGTCATTTTCGATCAGGCTGAAAATAGATTGCACGCACAAAAGGCGATATTGGCGGCGCTGGTGTGAAGATAGTTCTAGTTAAATAGAACTAGCTGTAATTAAATCGAATAGACTATGAATCTATGATTGCCGAATTTTGTCACTTATGTGTAAAATAAAGGTAGGAAAGAAGCAAGGAAGTACGGACTGTATCTGGTCGCTTGGTCCGTATGGAGCCAGTAGCGAATCCAACCTTTTCCATAATGGAAAAGGAAAGGGGAGCAGGGGCTGTACTTGGTCGCTTGGCCTCTGCATCACGGACAGTAGCGAAGCCAGCTTTCTCCACTATGCCTGAAGGGGGGAAAAGAAAATGAAAAAATGGTTCGCGGCAATTATGATGGTGGTAGCAATCGTAGCAGCTACTTCTGCAAACTTCCATATTGGATAAATAAGCGTATTGGAGAAACAAACACCGCTTGGCTGAGTGGTGTTTTTTCTTCAAGCTTGGAGGAAACAACATGCTATTGGATGTAATTGCCCTATCTTTTCTCGTAGCATTGCTGCGAGGGGGAAGAATCAAGGAATTTCCCAAATTCAATCAATTAAAACTTCTTATCGTTACCATACTGCTCCAGGCTTGTGCAGTCTTCTTCCCTACAATCGGTGGCATTTTCATATCGATCGCGTATATGTTTATTTTGGCTTTCCTCGTTTTTAATCGAGAATTTGAAGATATGCGGATATTTTTAATCGGCTGGTTTCTGAATGCGATTGCAATTTGGTCTAACAATGGAAAAATGCCAATCGATTTAGTCCAAGCAGCAAAGCTACCTTATGATTTAGAGCCGGTTATAAACGGAACGAATTTCAAGCATAGTGTATTGACGGAAAGTTCAAATTTTCCGTTTTTGACGGATGTCATCTACATGCCATCTATCATTCCGCGGATTATTAGCATCGGCGATATTTTTATTATGTTAGGCGCCTTTTTACTTGTTCAGCGATTGATGAATAAACCTATTTCATTACTACAACTTCGCGAAGGTAAAAGTTATGCGACAAAAAACTGATTATGCAATTTGGATAAAGGGGATTGTTGTACAGGTTGGATTTGTCATTGCAGCAATCTATATTTTTTACACATCTTCATCTGAATGGGCTGTTCGTGAGCATTGGGGGGTATTATCTACCTATACCCTATTGACCATTTTTTCCTGTTTTGCTCCCGTGCGTATATCAAATACGATTTTAACAGTGAACAATGCTGTAATCTTTTCGGGTATCTTGTTGTACGGAGTATGGGTCGGAGTATGGGCTGCTGTTATTGAATCTTTAATTATCGCTTTCCTGGTAAGGTTTAATCCGCTAAAAGCTATTATTAACATTGGGCAATTGTTAATGACTATATGGACAGTAGCGTTTTTGAAGGATTGGATCGAAAGCTTCGGAACCGTCTCTCCTATTATTAGCGATTTGTTTTTGGCTGTTGTCTATTGGTTTGTGAACCTGACTTTATGTGGATTGGGTATCTCTTATTTTCATCAAATGACCTGGGCGCGAACCGTAAAGATGATGGCAAAAGGCTTTACCTCCACTTACTTGTTGCTTTTAATTTTAGCCGGAGTAGGTTCACGATTAGTAGAGTCATATGGCCCGCTAACACTAATTCCTATGATGATTGCGTTTATTACGATCAGCTACGTATTTCATCATTACTATGACAACCTTCAAAGGCTTCAGCAAAAAGTAGAAGAGGTCAAATCTTTTAATCACAACTTCTTAACGACGATGGCTGCTTCCATTGACGCACGAGATCGATACACAAGTGGACATTCTCAGCGTGTAGCTTACTGGGGAAGAGAAATTGCGAGAGATATTGGTTTATCCGAACGAAAAGTGGAGGATGTTTATATCGGGGGAATCCTGCACGACATTGGAAAAATTGGCATCGAAGACGAAATTCTCAATAAAAAAGGAAAGCTCACCCCGGAAGAGTACGACAAGATCAAGCAGCACACGGTCATTGGCTACGAAATTATTTTGCAAGCAGGGATGTTCAATGAATTGCTTCCTGCGATCCGCTCCCATCATGAGCGAATAGACGGAAGGGGATACCCGGATGGCTTAGCCGGGGATAAGATTCCACTGATGGCGAGAATTTTAGCCATTTCAGATGCTTTCGATGCGATGGTCGCGGACAGGCCTTATCGAAAAGGACTGCCTGTGGAGGAAGCGCTTCAAGAAATCAGACGGGGCTCCGGTACCCAATTTGATCCGATATTGGCGGAGCATTTTATCAGAATCGTTCAGCGACTGCCATACGACGAGTTGCAGAGCATTATCGGAATAGAGTCCATCCCACAAAAACAGTTACAGGAGGCAATCAGATGAGCTGCCCCTTGTAACTGTTTTTATTCGTTTACGACCATATGCGCACGAGCTCTTTGGTTTCTGAATGGCAGGTAAGCTTGAATACATCTGGATTGCTTAGTTTCTCCCAATCGTGAAAGTCAAAGCGGTCATCCATTGATTTCATGAGCAAGGCTAGCAGGCATCCGTGGCTAACAAGCACGATTTCTTTATGCGCATCTGCCAAAATCTCAGTGAGCAACGAATTTGCCCGGTTGATAGCAGTAAGGCTGGATTCGCCCCCTTCGAATTCAAGCGTCAGGTCATCGAACGTATCTCGCAGTCGCTCGAACCAATCTTCACGTGGTACTCCGCTAAGGACGCGCTCAACCAAACGCGTGTCTTCTTCAAGCACGATTCCGCGCTCCTGTGCAAGAGGCTGGATGGTAGCAATCGCCCGATGATACGGACTCGAAATGATTCGATCAATGGGGGAACCAGCGAAGAAGGTGGCAAGCTCTCGAGCTTGTACTTCTCCCTTTTCCGTGAGCGGGGCTTCGGGTTCTTGGCCAGCAGCCTGACAATGACGTACCAGATAAATTGTTTTCATAATCCCTCCAACAGACTTCTCCTATGTAATTCCTCCTTTCACTCATTCTCTATCTGGGATAAGTTTCCCTTTCAGTTGCGCAACGTTTATGCATAAACAGATGATGAGTATGCATAAAAACAAGATACTCTTTATGCGAGAAATGTATAATTTCTGTGCATCCCCGTTTTTGTCTGCGAATTCACAAGAAATACACAAGAAAAATAGTTGTATTTTTATTAGTTCGTTTGTATAATTACTCGCATAAGAGAAACTTCGAAACGGGGAGAGAGAATGATGGCAAAAGATAAAATTGTGTTGGCCTATTCAGGCGGTTTAGATACATCGGTAGCAATTAAATGGCTACAAGATACGTATAACTACGATGTCATTGCAGTTGCATTGGATGTGGGGGAAGGGAAAGACCTTGATTTCGTACAGAAAAAAGCATTGCAGGTAGGGGCATTGAAATCAATCGTAGTGGATGCAAAAGATGCATTCGCAGAGGAATTCGTATTGCCAGCTCTGAAGGCAAACGCCATGTACGAAGGGAAGTATCCGTTGGTGTCTGCACTGTCGCGTTACCTGATTTCGCGCGTGCTGGTTGAAATCGCGGAAAAAGAAGGCGCGGTAGCTGTCGCACACGGTTGCACAGGAAAAGGAAACGACCAGGTACGTTTCGATGTTTCCTTTACAGCGCTGAACCCGGATATCAAAATCGTGGCGCCGGTTCGGGAATGGGGCTGGACGCGTGACGAAGAGATTGAATATGCGAAAAAGAACAATATCCCGATCCCGATCGATCTGGACAATCCATACAGCATTGACCAAAACCTGTGGGGCAGAAGCTGCGAGTGCGGTGTTCTGGAAGATCCATGGGCTGCACCTCCAGAAGGAGCATACGATTTGACGAAGTCGATCACGGATGCACCAGAAGAGGCAGAAGAAATCGAAATCACTTTCGTGCAAGGGAAGCCAACTGCATTGAACGGCGAAGAGCTCCCACTGGCTGAGCTGATTCTCAAGCTGAACAAAATCGCTGGAAACCATGGTGTAGGCCGTATCGACCATGTGGAAAACCGTTTGGTGGGCATCAAATCTCGCGAAGTCTACGAGACACCGGCTGCGACTACTTTGATTTTGGCTCACCGTGAGCTGGAGTTCTTGACGCAACCACGTGAGGTTGCTCAATTCAAACCGATTGTCGAGCAAAAACTGGCGCAAGTGATTTACGAGGGTCTCTGGTATTCGCCAATTCGCAATGCTGTCCAGGCATTCATTGAAGAGACGCAAAAATACGTAACGGGTGTCGTACGTGTGAAGCTGCACAAAGGACATGCGATCGTTGTAGGCCGTACCTCTGCATCGTCTCTCTACAGCCATGAGCTGGCGACTTACAATGCAGGTGATCAATTCGACCACAAAGCAGCACTCGGTTTTATCAAGCTGTGGGGTCTGCCTACAAAGGTATACGCACAGGTAAACGAGGGTGTACTGCACGAGAATAAAAACACTGCCATTAAGATTTTGGATGAAAAGGATGCGATCAAGCAATGAAACTCTGGGGAGGACGCTTCACGAAGCCGACGAATCAACTCGTAGAAGAGTATACCGCTTCTATTTCTTTCGACCAGAAAATGTGGCGACAGGACATCGTCGGAAGCCTAGCTCATGTTGCCATGTTGGGCAAGTGCGGCATCCTGCCGATGGAGGAAGTAAGACAGATCATCGCTGGCTTGAAAAAGGTAAAAGAGAAAATTGAGCGCGGGCAAGCAGAGTTTCTCGTTGCACACGAAGATGTGCATATGAATATTGAAAAGATGCTGATTGAAGAGATCGGTCCGGTGGGGGGCAAACTCCACACCGGCCGCAGCCGCAATGATCAGGTTGCGTTGGATATGCACCTGTACCTCAGAGAAAAGCTGATGGAGATTATCCAATTGGCGATGTATTTGCAAGAGGCATTGCTTGAGCAAGCGAGCCAGCATCTCGATACCGTCATGCCAGGCTATACACATTTGCAGCGTGCGCAACCAGTATTGTTTGGCTATCACCTGATGGCGTATGTGTCCATGCTGCAACGCGATATCGAACGGATGACCGAGACGTGGAAGCGTGTGAATGTGCTGCCGCTCGGAGCAGGTGCTCTCGCAGGTACGACATTCCCGATCGACCGCACGTTTGTAGCGGAATTGCTGCAATTTGACGGTATCTATCAAAACAGCATGGATGCAGTGAGTGATCGTGATTTCATCGTCGAATTTTTGGCGGACGCTTCTTTGGTCATGACCCATCTTTCCCGTTTGTGCGAAGAGCTCGTCATCTGGAGCAGTCAGGAATTCTCCTTTGTGGAACTAGACGATGCATTTTGCACGGGGTCCAGTATCATGCCACAAAAGAAAAATCCTGATGTAGCAGAACTGGTTCGCGGAAAAACAGGGCGTGTTTACGGCAACCTGTTTGGATTGTTGACCGTATTGAAAGGTTTGCCGCTGGCGTACAACAAGGACATGCAAGAAGATAAAGAAGGCATGTTCGATACGGTAGCGACCATTCATGGTGCGCTAGCTTTGCTCACGCCGATGATCAAGACGATGCAAGTCAAAGCAGATCGCATGCGTCAAGCAGTTACCAACGATTTTTCCAATGCGACAGACTTGGCAGATTACTTGGTTCGTAAAGACATGCCGTTCCGTCAAGCGCATGAAGTCGTAGGGAGAACCGTCTTGTACTGCATCGAGCAGCAAAAATATCTTCTCGATCTGACCTTGGAAGAATTCCAGAGCTTCTCAGAGGATATTGGGGCAGATGTGTATGAAGCTCTAGCTGTTGAGACAGTTGTCAATGCACGCAACGTGCTGGGTGGGACCGCTCGTAATCAGGTAGAAGTACAAATTGATTGGTACCGCAAGCAACTGGTAGAAACACATGCCTGGGTAGACAAAAACAGTCAAAAGGTCATGATTGAATCCCTAATCGATGTCGGTTCACCTGCATAAATACGTACATGTAGGAAAAGCAAAAACCCCAAAGCTTTGGGGTTTTTTTGCGTTCCATCCTTATCTACCGGCTATTTTCAAATCAAAGCCTAATGAAGTTGCGTACGCAAGAGGCAACTCCATGCGGGCTGTTTTTAAAGGATCGACGACCTGACAGATACGCAAATCTCCCGCAGCGGAGAGCAGGAAGGTGGCTTCGGCCTTTTCTACGCCCAGCTCTTCGTGTAGAAATTGTACCATGTTGATGACCGCTCGATCCGCAGCCTTGTCCAGCTCTTTTTCCGACGCAATTGTGATCAGGTGCTCTTGGTTAATTGCCATCGGTAACGGCCACTGCTTTCCTTTTATCACATCGAGCTTTACAGTTACTTCTCCTGCAATTTCCACACCACATACAGCTACTTCACCGTCAGCCATTGCAGCATGAAGGTCACCCAGGGCAAATAATGCGCCGGGAACATTTACGGGTAAAAGCAATGTCGTACCTTCACGCATTTGCTTGCAGTCCATGTTGCCGCCGTGATCGCCCGGCGTACCGCATGAAATGGCTTCTTTGGCAGGAGCTGTTCCAATTACGCCAATCATGGGATTGATCGGAACCTGAAGCTTGTCTGACAATACAGCTTTTCCATCTTGGATCGGAATCATTTTAATCACATTTTCTTGCAGGTCGAATCCCATTACACCCAGTTCTGGACCAGTAACCATTACGCCTTGGTTTTTAATCCCAATTTTCTGAATATGAACAGCCAAAATATCGCCTGGTTCTGTTCCTTCTATATAAATAGGACCGGAAGCAGGGTTGATCCGATTCCAATCAAGCTCCTGAAACACGGTGTCAGCCGATTGGATTTGGTCCTCGAAGCAATCGCAGGTTTCAAATGTTACGATACTGCCTGCTTCCACCTTCAAGACCGGCTGATTCTCAGGAGACATGGCGTAAATCACGTCCTGCTTTTTTACTCTGTACATGTTTGCAGTCCTCCAGTCCATTTCGGAATTTACATATATTTCTTTATCATAGCATGAAATGCCTATGTGTTTAGCGCCGAATCATGGAGGAAATAATTGTACAAAGGGATCGAAGGCCTAAAGAGAGCAGGGAGCAATCATGCAAGAGAGCTACAAGATCAGTCCCCGTCAACTATTGATGCTCGTCACCCTTGTTACGATTGGTGACTCCGTTCTCGTCCTGCCTGGCATGACGGCTACATTCGCTAAACAGGATGCGTGGATATCCGTCCTGGTCGGGCTTGTGGTGGGACTGCTCAATATTGTCTTACTCATAGCTGTGGGGAAGCTTTATCCGAATCAAAGCTTTTTCACCTTCGTTGATGAAACTGTCGGGAGAGTACTGGGAACAATCATTATTCTTTCGTTTATAAGCTATACCTTGTTTTCAGCAGGGGCGCATGTGATGGAAATTGGCGACTTTGTTGGCACGCATCTATTGGTCTCTACTCCAAGATTTGCGATACAGCTATTATTTGTCATTGTGATTATGTTTGGCGTCAGATTGGGACTGCAAACCGTAGCTCAATCGGCAGAGATCTACTTTGTCTGGTTCTTTTTCTTTTTTGGTTTACTCATGATTACTTTACTTCCACAGGCGGAAATGTCGAGAATTCAACCTGTATTTGAAAATGGGTGGAGGCCAATTTTGCAGGGAGCTACTGCGGCAATTGCCTTTCCTTTTTCAGAGCTGGTCGTTTTTATGGCGGTTCTTCCGTTTGTCTCGCCCATCCAAAAACGGATGAGATCTTTTTTTCTGGGGACGTTGCTTGGGGGAATTGTGCTGTTCATCATCATGTTGATGTGCATCCTTGTTTTGGGGGCAGATCAAACCGCGCGGCATTTTTATCCGACCTATGTCCTGATCAAACAGCTGAAGCTCGGGGATTTCATTCAGCGGCTAGAGGCGATTATCGCGGTGATCTGGTTTATCGCGGTGAGCGTCAAAATTACACTGTATTGCCTGTTTTTTCATTTGGGAATCCGTCACGTCTTTCGAATCGACAACTTCAGGGTTCTAATCTTTCCGTACATCGTTTTGCTCATGGTGATGTCCACGATTTTCTCACCCAATATTGTCGTCTTTGGCGCCATCATTACAAAGTATTGGCCATTCTATGATTTTACCTACAGCATCGGTGTACCGTTGGTGCTGCTATGCGGAAATCTTATTCGGAAAAAATGGCTGAATCAAAACTGACGATGTCTAAAGAAAGCCGCACTCCTTAAGGGAGTGCGGCTTTCTTGGGTCGTTTTACAGGCGAGAATTATATGAAATAGAGTAATGTTGGTAAAATATTACATTTACAATAATCGCAACATGATATAAAATGTAAATTAAGGTAAAAAATGTAAAAAGGAGAGAATTAGATAAAAAGAAAATTGTTTTTTACAGTTGCTTCCTCTCTGTTAGCTGTTACCGCAGTATCTTCAGTTGCATTTGCTGCCTTAGGGTTTAAATCGAGTCAGACTTTTACAGTAGTATCTGCAACATATGATGACAAATATATGAGTGCATTAGGAAGAACAGAAGGGAATTCCGATACAGTTAAGGCGAAGGTCTATGTAGAGATTTATAAAGATGGTAAGTTTCAAGATAGTGCTGTAGATGAAAGAGATGGAGAATGGGCAGAAGCCCAAGTTGATGTAACTTACGGAAAAGGTAAATATACTGCAAAGTCTAACCACAAAATTTGGGACGCAGCAGGAAAAACCAAGACGACCACTACTAAAGGGTAAAACAATATGAAATAGAGATATGGAAAAGGAAAAATTATTTGGGTGGAATGTATTCACTCTCTCTGTATGTATTACTCTTGCTGCTGTTGCATCTTTAATTTTTCTCCATGTAAATTCTTTGAGCGTAGAAGAGGCTCTTATTACACAAGAAAAAAAGACATATATGAGGGACAAGCGATCTAAAGAAATTAATGATATGCTTGAGCAATCTTGGCAGAATGCGATCAATATTTTTGCGTTGAATAAGGATGATTTTGGAAAATTTGATTGGTTCGATACCGATCATATAACTATGAATCTGCAGGAACCAGAGAGTACTTATTTTTCCGAAGATTTAACTAATGCGCTTAATAGTGTACGGAAACCAGGTGATCTTGTTCCAGTGGTGTTGACCACATCTAGTCTATCAGAGGTATATATTCTTTTTCAGAGAGAAGAAGGAAATGGAAATTTTGTTAAGATGAAATTAGTTTCATATATTGAGAAAGAGAAAATTAAACAGGATCAGTTGAATGCTAGAAACTGGAGGATATCTTCAATAGAAGAAAAATATCCAAGTGGATAGTAATAAACATAGAAAATTTATGAAGCCTTAGTTCTGTCTTATACTGGACTAAGGCTTCTTTATATATTTTTAAAACCGAAATACGATACTAGATTTACAAACTTAATCGAAGAATCTGTGCCACATCGTCACTCGTCAACGTCTTAAACTGACCGATCGGACCAAACGGAGTGGCTTTTTCGGCCATGAGCTGCAAGTGCTCGTCGGTGATGTCGTAATCAGCCAATCGGGTCGGGGCACCGATACGCGCAAAGAACGCTTCTGTAGCGGCAATCCCTTCTAAGGCGATCTCATCATCTGTCTTGCCGGAAGGATCGACATTCCATACCTCTGTTGCGAAGCGCATGAAGCGAGCGACGTTTTCACGGTACACATAGCGCATCCATTTGGGGAAGATGATAGCCAGACCGCCACCGTGCGGGATGTCGTAAACAGCACTGACAGCATGCTCAATGGAGTGGGTTGCCCAGTCTGTTGTGACGCCAACAGGCAGAGTGCCGTTCAATGCCATTGTTCCGCAGTACAGGATGTTGGCGCGGGCATCGTAGTCTTCCGGATTGGTAAGGACGCGTTCTGCATTTTCGATGACGGTCTTCATGATCGACTCAGCAAAACGTGTTTGCAGTGGAATTTCGGTTGTATGCGTGAAATACTGCTCGAATACATGGGACAAAATGTCGCTGATTCCGTAGATCGTTTGGTCGCGAGGTACGCTAAACGTATGCTCAGGATCCAGAATCGAAAACGCCGGAAACGTCGTGCCAGCTCCATGCTTTTCTTGTGTCTCCCAGTTGGTGACGACACTTCCGCGGTTCATTTCAGAACCAGTAGCAGCAAGTGTCAGTACGGTACCGAGGGGCAGAGCTTCTTGTGCGATCGCTTTACGAGCATAAAAATCCCATACATCTCCCTCGTAAGGCACACCAATCGCGACTGCTTTGGCCGCGTCGATTACACTGCCTCCACCAACTGCGAGTATCCAATTGACACCCTCTTGGCGGCATAGCTCAATTCCTTTGTTCACGGTACTCAGACGTGGATTTGGCTCCACTCCTGCCAACTCATGTACGCGGCAGCCGGCAGACTGGAGGAAAGAAATCACTTTGTCGTAGAGTCCGGTTCGTTTTATACTGCCACCACCATATACCAAAAGAACAGTGGGACCTAGCTGTCTTGCTTTTTCCTCGAGCTGGGCCAATTGACCCCGTCCAAAAATCAGCTGTGTCGGGTTATGGTAAACAAAATTTTCCACGTTATATCCAGCTCCTTCTACATGAATACCCTCTTGTCACACTCATTGTAGCCAACTGTTTTCCATGAAGCTAGGCGGGAATGTGCAATCTTATTTTCTCCCTAATTCGTGACAGTTGTTAACAATCGAAGCTGTTTCGACAAGAAATGAGAGATTTAGTGGATACCATCCTTGAATCGTGGTGGTATAATGGATAAGATGGGGAATCCCGCTGTTTTTCAACAAGGTATGGCAGCGGTTGCTAGTGGGTAGAGGGGTTTTGTCGATTTTACCGTTAACAAAAAATCAGGATCAAGATACATAAAGAAGGATCTGACGAAGTAGGATGTGATTTGCTTGATCGAAATGTTCGATGTGTGGAAAACATACCCGAATGGTACGAATGCTTTGAAAGGTATCAACATTCGAATCGAGAAGGGTGAATTTGTGTACGTAGTTGGCCCTAGTGGAGCGGGTAAATCTACGTTTATCAAATTGATGTACCGTGAAGAGAAGCCGACGAAGGGACAAATCTTTTTGGGTGGCTTCAATGTCAGCAGAATCAAAGAGCGTCAAATTCCATTAGTCCGCCGCAGTATCGGTGTCGTGTTCCAGGACTTCAAGCTGCTGCCGACGTTGACTGTTTTCGAAAATGTCGCATTTGCGATGGAAGTAATCGAGAGCAATCCGAAACAAATCAAGCCGCGCGTGATGGATGTTCTGGGACTCGTAAAGCTCAAGCATAAAGCAAAAATGCTGCCAAGCGAGCTGTCCGGTGGTGAGCAGCAACGTGTTGCCTTGGCGCGAGCACTGGTAAATAGTCCGGGAATTATTATCGCGGACGAGCCGACGGGGAACTTGGACCCTGAGACCTCTTGGGAAATCATGAAGCTGTTTGAAGAAATCAATCAGCGAGGAACGACGGTCGTCATGGCGACTCACAACAGAGAAATTGTAAACACCATGAGAAAACGGGTGGTTGCGATCGAAGCAGGCCAAATCGCCCGTGATGAGCAGAGAGGGGAATACGGTTATGAAGATTAGGACGCTGGGGCGCCATGTCCGTGAAGGGGTCAAAAACCTCGGGCGGAACGGCTGGATGTCGTTCGCTTCTATTAGTGCCGTGACCATTACCCTCTTTATCTTGGGCGTTTTCCTCGTCCTGGCGATGAACGTCAATTACTTTGCACAATCCGTCGAAAAACAAGTGGAAATTCGCGTTTTCATGGACTTGCTGGCGACAAAAGAAAACATCACGCAGGTTGAGAATAACATCAAGAAGCTTCCGCAAGTGGAGTCTGTTTCATTTATACCGAAAGACCAGGGGCTGAAGCAGTTTAAAGAGAGCCTTGGTGAAAAAGCGTACTTGTTTGAAGGGCTGGAGGAAAGCAATCCCCTGCCGGATGCGTTTGCAGTAAAAACAAAACAACCACAAGACACTGCTACGGTGGCAGCGCAAATCAAAAATTTCCAGTATGTTAAGAGCCTGACCTACGGGGAAGGCACTGTAGATAAGTTGTTTTCATTGACCGAAGCAGTCCGTAATGTCGGGATTGTCTTTATTATCGGTCTCGGTTTTACAGCAATGTTCTTGATTGCCAACACGATTAAGCTGACGATTGTCGCACGTCGCAGAGAGATTGAAATCATGAAGCTGGTAGGTGCCACGAACTGGTTTATCCGTTGGCCATTTTTTGTGGAAGGGCTCTTGATGGGTGTGGCAGGGGCATTGATTCCGACCATTATGTTAACGGTTGGGTATTACTACCTCCTGGATGCCATTCACTCCAGCTTTGAAGCTTCCCAACTGTTTAAGCTGTTGCCGCTATTCCCGCTCGTGTATCAAGTGGCGCTGGCTTTGCTGGCGATTGGTGCATTCATCGGGATTTGGGGAAGTTTGGTGTCCGTACGTCGTTTCTTGCGAGTTTAATAATTTGAAGAGCGTGGGAGGAGTAACATGAGAAAGAGAATCCTGCTAGCACTCGTAATCACTGGGCTTGTGGTCGGTACTGTGCTCCCGACGAATGTGAGCTTGGCAGCGCCTAGTAAGGCCTCTTTGGACAAGATTAATCGAGAGCTAAAAGAAATCCAAAAGAAGAAGAAAAACCAGCAGCAGCAATTGAAGAAGACCGAAGAACAGATCAATGTCGTGCAAAAAGAGAAAAAAGGCTTGGAGACGCAATTGATGCAAATTGATTTGCGTCGCAACGATACACAGAAAAAGCTGGACAAGCTTGAGCAGCAAATGGATGATACCAAGGAAAAAGCAGCACACGCTCAGGATCAGCTGGATGAAGCAAAAGACCGCGTAGCGAAAAGGGATGCCTTGCTCAGAACGCGTGTGACTTCCATGTATGAACGCGGTACGATCTCCTATTTGGATGTACTTCTCGGTTCCTCTGACTTTGGGGACTTTTTGACGCGTATGCAGGCCTTGCAGCTTATTTTGGAGCAGGATACACGTATTTTAGAGGATAACATTCGCGATAAGGAAACAATCGAGACCAAAAAGAAAGAAATTGATCATCAACTGACTGTGTACGCCGGGATGTTCGATGAGGCTGAGGAGCTCAAAGTCGAATTGGACAAGCAGTACAAGCAAAGTCTAGTGGTCAAGGCTGAACTGGATAAGAAAGAATCTGCACTGGAAGTGGATTTGGAGCAGTATGGACAGGAGCTTTTGGCTAGCACCAAACTGGAAGCAGCAAAATACGCGGAACGAGTACGTGCGATGAGCGCTTCCAGTACAGGCTACAAGGGTGGAAAGTTTGCCTTGCCAGTCGCAAGTGGACAATTCCGCTTCTCTTCGGGCTTCGGAATGCGGAAAGATCCGTTTACAGGCCGTTCAGCTGGGCATAATGGTTTAGATATGGCAGCACGGAAAGGAACGCCAATTATGGCTGCGGCTGACGGGATCGTTCTCTTTGCAGGATATAACGGCGGCTACGGGAATACAGTAATGATCAAGCATAACGCAGAATATACCACTCTGTACGGACATATTCGTGAGGGTGGGATCAAGGTTTCTGTTGGGCAATCCGTATCGAGGGGTCAAAAGATCGCAGAGGTAGGATCAACAGGTCGCTCAACCGGGAATCACGTGCACTTTACCGTCTATAAAAATGACGTAGCAGTCAACCCAATGCCGTATTTGAAGTAGACCCTCGTGCGACCAGACAAATATTGTTAACGGAACATGCATAAACTAGCAGCATATCTTTTTCCGGAAGCACAAAGGATGGTGACGTAACAGTGAGATGGAAAGGACGTACCGTAATCGCGCTTGTACTCATCTCGATGGTAGCCAGCAGTTTTATTACGATGGCGATCATGAAGACATCGGCTAGCGCCAGTTCAAGTCAAGGTGGGGCTTTAACAGCATCCAGCATGGCGCTGTTTTCTGGGAACGGAGATTATCCAAAAGAGTTCCAGAAGCTGTACGAGGCGTTTTCCGCGATTAAGAAAGATTACATCCAAAATGTCACCAATGAGCAGTTAGTAGAAGGTGCAATTGGCGGAATGGTCGGGTCGCTCGAAGATCCGTACAGTGATTACATGGACCCTCGTTCTGCTGAGGAGTTCACATCTACCCTACACTCGACATTCCAAGGGATCGGGACAGAAGTAACGATGCAAAATGGTCGGGTAACGGTTGTTTCGCCATTCAAAAACTCCCCAGCAGAGCGTGCAGGGCTGCGGCCAAACGACCAAATTTTGAGTGTAAATGATGAATCCCTTGAAGGATTGGATCTGCATCAGGCAGTGACGAAGATTCGTGGTCCAAAAGGAACGAAGGCGGTTCTCAAAGTAGTGAGGGCCGGAGTGCCGGAGCCTCTTACTATCGTGTGTGTGCGTGACGATATTCCGATTGAGACGGTAAACAGTCAGATCATCGAGAAGAACGGTGTTAAAGTAGGGGTGATCAACCTTACCCAATTCTCGACAGACACAGCTAAGCACTTCAAAGAACAGCTGGCTGCTCTTGAGCAGAAGGGGATTGGTGGTCTGGTTATTGACGTTCGAGGCAATCCGGGCGGGTATTTGCTGGCTGTGAAAGAAATCGGAGAAATCCTCGTACCGAATAAAGGCAAGATCGTGCAAATCGAGTATGGAAATGGCGGACAGCAAAAAGAAGAGTATTTCTCGACTACAGAAACTGCTAAGCCTTATCCAATCTCGGTACTGATTAATGGTGGAAGCGCCAGTGCTTCGGAGATTCTCGCAGGTGCTCTGCGGGATAGCGGCAACTACAAGCTGGTCGGTGAGAAGACCTTTGGTAAAGGAACCGTTCAGAGTACAATGGAAATGAACGACAAGAGCCAATTGAAGCTGACGATTGCCAAATGGGTCACGCCGAAGGGCGAATGGGTCCATAAAAAAGGCATTACGCCAGACTTTGCAGTCAAGCAACCCGACTATTTCAACGCAACTCTGTTACCGGCGGATACAGTATTGCAGCGCGATATGGCTGGCACTGACGTGAAAAACCTGCAACTCATCCTGAAGGGCTTGAATCTGTCCCCAGGACGAGAAGATGGCTATTTTGATGAAAAGACAGAGGATGCAATCAAGCAGTTCCAAACCTCCAACAAACTTGAGGTAACTGGCAAAGTAGACGCGAAGACACGTTCTTCTCTGGAAGAAAGTCTCCGTAAAACGATGACGAAGCCAGAAAATGACCTGCAATTGCAAAAAGCTCTGGATGTAGTCACGGGAAAGTAATGAATAATCAAGAAAATGGAAGAAGGTAATTACCTTCTATTCGTAGAAATGATAACCACGGCAAATCAAATGCCGTGGTTTTCTTTCTTTTAGTTGAGGTGAGGCAATTGGCGATACAGGCAGATATGCTTACCATTGCATATGGCTTTGCCGCATTTTTTATCAATCCTGTTTTCTATCTCTTTCTGGTTTTTATTTATTTGCATTATCGCAGACAGATGAACCTGGAAAGACAGCTTTTTTCTGCACGCATTCAGTCCCCCTTGCTCTCGACGATACGGGCTGTAGGGATGGGCTTGGTGGGAGGCTTGCTTATTTCTCTTCTTAGTGCAGGACTCGGCGTGGTCGTACAAGCACAGGATTTGTGGATACTATGGGGATTGGCGCTCATCTTGGCGCTGATTCGTTTACGGTTTCTCTGTTTCGCATATGCTGCAGGGATTTTGGCGATTTTACACGCGATCACACAGGTCATTCCACCGGTTACGGATGTTCCTGGATTGAGCTATGTCTGGGAAATGATTCGTCAGGCGAAACCTTTGCCGTTGCTTGCGTTAGTTGCGGTCATGCATCTGATTGAAGCGATGCTCGTACGCTGGAATGGCGGGCGGGACGCTTCTCCGCTATTCGTGGAAGGGCAGCGTGGTCGGATTGTCGGTGCCTATTTGCTTCATTCTTTTTGGCTGACGCCAGCCGTGCTGTTCGTACAGATGGAGCCAGGTGCTATCAGTGGTGCGTTGTATCCGGGATGGCCGTTCTTTTCGCCGGAAGCCGCTTCATTCGGACTGATGCTTTTGCCGACGGTGACTGGATTCTCGGATATGACGCAAACGATGACTCCGTATAGAAAAGCAGCACAGGTTGCGAAAAATTTGACGCTGTATGCGCTCATTTTGTTGGGGTTGTGCGCTCTGGTAGTATGGTTTTATCCGTTGATCTTGCTGGCCGCGATCTTTGCACTATTCGGTCATGAGGCGCTGTTTTTCTGGAGTCAGTATCAAGAAAGAAAACGTTCGCCTTATTTCATCCAATCTTCGCGCGGTGTAAAAGTAATGGGTGTCATTCCGGGTACGAGAGCAGAGGAGATCGGCATCACACCCGGTGAGATTATCGTGAAAGTAAATGGCATTTCGGTCCGGGAAAAAGAAGATTTATATCCGGCGCTACAAGCCAATCCTGCCTTTTGCAAAATGGAAGTACTCACGCATGAAGGCGAGCTGAAGTTCGTACAGTGTGCGGTCTATGCCGGCAATCATCACCAACTGGGGATCATTGTGGTTCCGGATGCAAATACCCGTGCATTTGTTGATTTGAAACGCGCCAGTGTAGTCGAGCTGATCAAGCAAAAGCTGGAGAAGCTGAATGTAGGAGCATAAGGATAGTTGGGGAGAAGGTATGCAGACAAAAGTGCATACCTTCTTTTTTTCGAGAAAAGCTTGTCCATTCGGTAACTTACTGGTGGCAGTTGCGTCTCAATGTAGGAGGAAAAAAGAGGGAGTGGGTCCGGTGTTCAAAGTGAAAAGAACGGTCTCGTGGTTTTTGTCGGGTACATTAGCTGCCGCCACAGTTTTTGCCGCCCCCTTATCAGGAGTAGGCGCAACGAGTCCTGTGACCGTAGCGCAGGCTCAATCGGTTGTGGCTGTGCCGATGCATGTGACGAAAGGTGTCCAAAAGCTAGTCAAGCTTTTACCGGAGCTGTCTTCGCGCTATGTCGTTTACGGTGGCGATGTGGATGGACCTGGTGTTAGCGGGGTGGTGGTCACGTTTGCACAGTCTGCTGCTGAGGCTGAGTCGGCCATGGATGATGCGATTTTTGACGGACAGACAGGTGAGTTGCTCAGGCTGAATCTTACCTCGAAAGCAGCAACAAAGCCTGCGTACCCGACTGAGCAGCAGGCCAAAACACGTGCGCTGGCTTTTGTCGCTGGTTTGCAGGGAACAGGTACAGGTAACACCTATCAAGCGAGAGAGGTTTATAAAAATAAGGACCTATTGACGGTTCGACTGGTGCGAGTCCTAAATAATGTGGTGCTCGATGACGATTATGATTGTCTTGTCAGTTTTGATGCCTCGGGAAGAATCGTTTGGTTTTCCACGTTTGATGGTAGGTTATACGAAAAAGTAAGTCCCTCTTCACTCCCATCTCCGCAGCGCGTCATCTCCGTCGAACAAGCTGTACGAAATTGGCAAGAAAGCCGTCCATTGGAACTCGTTTATTTATTGCCCATTCATAATCATAGCGATCAGGTAGAAGCGAAGCTCGCTTATGTCCTGAAAAATGGAATCATAACGCAACAACATACTGGTAGTGCGTTGGATGCTTTTAGTGGCAAACGATTGGTAACAAAGAATACCCAAGCGACAACCAACCCGTCTCAGACCATCAATGTGACTGGAACAGGTGAGAAGTGGGTAGCGCAAACAGAGCCGCAAGCACGTGATTTGTTACGCATGTTGTTTCGAATCGAAACAGAAAAGCTGCCGCTGTTCATCTACGAGGCGAGTTACAATGATGGTCCAGCCCTTCGTTATTTCATATGGGGAAATTTTGGTGAAGGGGTTCCCGATGCCGACAAAATATCTCGAATGGCTACCTTTCCTGAGGGAAGCAGTAATGGTGAGCAACGGCATCTCCTCGTGACGGATGCAAAGACTGGTGAACTGCTGGAATTTTCCACAAAGGTGAACAATCCACAATGGTCTAACGTGAAAACGAATAAGAAGCGGGATCGAATGGAAGCGGATAAGCTTTTGAAAAGACTGGCTCCGTCTGGAAGCAATCAGATACAAGTAACGGAGGATGGAGATGAAAGATACACCTCGATCATAGCTGATCCCCTTGTGAACGGCATCCCGGTATATGGGATCAATCAGAGTGTGGAACAGGGGATGTATTCGATTCGGATCGATTCATGGACGGGTACATGGGAGCAGGTGAGCATAAATAAACCGGCCAGTGTCAAATACCCGGCCCGTTCCAACGCGCTTAAAGAACAAGTGGCTATGACCCGTTTACTGCAAACCTATCCACTTGAGTTGACCTACATCCACCAGCCAGATTATAAAAAAGACACGATTACCTGGAAGCTCGGCTACGACCTTTCGTTTCGCCAAACTCGCTCGCATTGCTTCTGCGGGGGAGAATTTAAAGTAGATGATACGTTTTATGTGGATGCGATAACCGGAAAAGTGATCGTAAACGAATAGGAACCTGAAAAAGAAAAAGCCGCCTTCTCCGATTTCGAAGATGTGCGGCTTTTTGTATAGGATACTAGGCAGTTGCTTCGAATCCTGTGATTTGATTGAGACCGACTTTCTTATCATCCTGGAGGACGAATTCGACTACTCCGTTTTTCATGCTGACAGCTTTGACCACTCCGGTAAGAGGAGTATTGGTAGTAGTGCCGTCCGGATTCGTTTGGGACTGGTTGTACGTGATGTTGTAGCCGATCATTTGCGCGTAGGCAAGGGAGTTACCCATTGTTCTGTTTTCAGGCTTCACCGTCATGCCTACGATTTCTTCGGCTTTTACGGTTGAACCATTATCCAGTTGGAACTGTGCGGTACCGTTTTTGGTGGTAAAGCCAGTGATGACGCCATTCAAGATTTCATCAACCTTGGAAATGTCATTTGTGGTAGCTGGATTGCCATCCCGGTCGACTTCCTTGGTTACTTTATAGGAAATCTCTCGACCGATCATTTCCATGTACTTCACACTGTTATCGAGCGTATTACCAGCCAGACCTTGCGATTCCAGTCCGGAGACGTCTGCCAGCGGAATCGGTGTCGATTCACCTGCGATACGGAAGTAGATTTTGCCTTGATCCATGTAGACGGCATCAAGTACGCCTTCTTTCTGCTCCGTCGAAGTTTCTCCCGTCATCTCGTCTTTTGTGGTAATAGAATACGAAGCTGTACGACCTACCAGCTTTTCATACTTTTCCAAAGTGACCATGCTGTTGTTCGATTGCTCCATCAGCGTGGTCATTTTCGTGATTTTTTCTACCATAGTCAGCATACTTGTTTGCTGGATGAACTGAGAGTTGTCCATTGGGGACATAGGGTCTTGATGCTTTAACTGCTCCAGCATGAGCTTCATAAAGGCATTTTGGTCGAGCTCGGTGGTGAATTCTTTTTTGCCTTTATAGCTCATATGCGGTTGTATATAAGGGTTATTTTTGACGGTTGTTCCGGTATCTGACATGTCTATCCTCCCTGAAGGTGGCGAGTCTATCTGTGCATGTTTGTACTTCCTTCATCTTATATCGGAAAAATCGGTGGAAAGATAAAGACAAACGTTTGTTCGAATTTTGGGCTTAAACTAGCCGGAATTGTGTTATAATGGAAGTAGAAACAGTCATGCTATGAGGAGATGAACGAGGGAATGGAGCGTTTTGAATTGGTATCGGAGTTTCAACCGTCCGGTGACCAGCCGACCGCCATTGCCGAGCTGGTGGCAGGGTTACAGGCTGGCAAGCGACACCAGACATTGCTGGGTGCGACGGGAACGGGAAAGACTTATACGGCTGCCCAGGTAATTGCTCAGGTGAACAGGCCAACACTCGTGATGGCACACAACAAAACTCTGGCAGCTCAGCTTTGTGCAGAGTTTAAGGAGTTTTTCCCGAACAACGCGGTGGAATACTTCGTCAGCTACTACGATTACTATCAACCCGAAGCATACATTCCCCAATCGGATACGTTTATTGAAAAAGACTCGAGCATTAACGACGAGATCGACAAGCTCCGTCACTCGGCTACCAGTGCTTTGTTTGAACGCCGAGATGTTATCATTGTTGCCTCCGTCTCCTGCATTTATGGATTAGGTTCGCCCGAGGAGTATCGGGAGTTGCTCTTGTCTTTACGTGTTGGCATGGAAACAGGACGGGACGAGATTTTGCATCGTCTGGTCGATATCCAGTACACACGCAACGACATCAACTTCACGCGCGGTACGTTCCGTGTACGGGGTGACGTCGTGGAGATTTTCCCTGCCTCAGAGAGTGAGCAGGCGATTCGCGTTGAGTTTTTTGGAGATGAAATAGAGCGGATTACTTCAATTGACGTACTGACCGGCGAGATTTTGGGACAGCGTGATCACATTGCCATCTTCCCTAAATCCCACTATGTGACGCGTGAGGAGAAAATGAAGCTGGCTGTCCAAAGCATCGAGGCCGAGCTGGAAGAAAGATTGAAAGAATTCCGTGAAGCGGGCAAGCTCTTGGAAGCACAGCGACTGGAGCAACGAACACGGTATGATATTGAGATGATGATGGAGATGGGCTTTTGCTCCGGTATTGAAAACTACTCGCGCCATCTGACAGGACTGCCTGCCGGGCATGCTCCGTATACCTTGTTGGATTACTTCCCAGAAGATTTTATCGTCATGATGGATGAGTCGCATATGACCTTGCCGCAGGTTCGGGGGATGTATAACGGTGACCGCGCAAGGAAGGACGTACTGGTCGATCACGGATTCCGTCTGCCTTCTGCACGCGATAACCGCCCACTCAAGTTCGAGGAGTTTGAAGGAAAGCTGAAACAAGCGATCTACATTTCAGCTACACCTGGCCCTTATGAGCTGGAGCACAGCCCGGAAATGGTGCAGCAGGTGATTCGTCCGACAGGCTTGATTGACCCAACGGTAACGGTACGTCCGATCAAGGGACAGATTGACGATTTGATTGGCGAAATTCAAGCCACGATTGCGAAAAATGAGCGGGTTCTCGTTACGACTTTGACGAAGAAAATGTCTGAGGATTTGACGGACTATCTGAAAGAAATCGGAATCAAGGTCCGCTATCTGCACTCGGATATTAAAACGATCGAGCGGATGCAGATTTTACGTTCATTGCGCTTGGGTGAGTTTGACGTGCTGGTCGGGATCAACCTCTTGCGGGAAGGCTTGGACTTGCCGGAAGTATCCCTTGTGGCGATTTTGGATGCAGACAAGGAAGGCTTCCTTCGCAATGAGCGCTCGCTGATTCAGACGATTGGTCGGGCTGCGCGGAACTCAGAGGGACGCGTTATCATGTACGCGGACAAAATGACTGATTCGATGACTTCTGCCATTCGGGAGACGGAGCGTCGCCGGGCTATCCAGGTCGCTTACAACGAAAAGCACGGCATCACGCCGCAAACCGTGAAAAAGTCAGTCCGCCAAGTGATCGAGGCGACCAAGGTAGCGGAGGAAAAAGCAGATTACTTGCCACATGCAGACTTCAAAAAAATGCCGAAGAAGGATCGCGTGGCTGTCATAGAACGTATGGAAGAAGAAATGAAAGAAGCGGCACGCAACCTCATGTTCGAGCGTGCGGCCGAATTGCGTGATTTGATTCTTGAGCTGAAGGCGGAACTCTAAGGAGAGGTTTTTTTCATGCCATTAGAACATATTGTTGTAAAGGGTGCACGTGCCCACAACCTGAAAAATATTGATGTAGTCATTCCGCGGGACAAATTCGTCGTTTTGACGGGTTTGTCTGGATCGGGTAAGTCCTCGCTCGCTTTTGACACGATTTACGCAGAAGGACAACGGCGTTATGTCGAGTCTCTGTCTGCATACGCCCGTCAATTTCTCGGGCAAATGGACAAGCCGGACGTGGATTCGATTGAGGGACTTTCCCCTGCGATTTCGATTGACCAGAAAACGACGAGCCGCAACCCTCGCTCTACGGTAGGTACGGTTACGGAAATCTACGATTATTTGCGCCTTTTGTATGCGCGTGTTGGTAGAGCAGTTTGCCCGGAGCATGGCATCGAGATTCAATCCCAGACCATTGAACAAATGGTCGATCGACTGATGGAGTATCCCGAGCGTACGCGAATGCAGATTCTCGCGCCTATGGTACAAGGACGCAAGGGAGAGCACGTCAAGCTGCTGGAGGACATCCGCAAGCAAGGCTTCGTCCGTGTGCGGGTCAATGGTGAAATTACCGATCTGTCCGAAGACATCAAGCTGGAAAAGAACAAGAAGCATAACATTGAGGTTGTCGTTGACCGGATCGTCGTGAAGCCGGATGCACAGGCGCGTCTCGCAGACTCCTTGGAAACGGCACTTCGTCTAGCAGATGGCAAGGTCATCGTCGATGTCATGGAGCAAGAAGAGCTGCTGTTCAGTGAAAAGCATGCTTGCGCGATATGTGGATTCTCCATCGGGGAGCTGGAGCCGCGGATTTTCTCTTTTAACAGCCCGTTTGGTGCTTGCTCGGAGTGTGATGGTCTGGGTGTCAAGCTGGAGGTAGACCCAGATATGGTCGTTCCCGATGCGACGAAGACGCTCGATGACGGGGCGATTGGCGCATGGGAGCCGAAGACTTCTACTTACTATCAACAATTGTTAGAATCAGCTTGCCGTCATTTTAACATTCGGATGGATGTGCCATATGAGGAGCTTACGGCAGCGCACCGACAAATCTTGATGTACGGCAGTGAAGGCGAAAAAATTCACTTCCGCTACGAGAATGAGTTTGGGCAAGTGCGTGAGGCAGTCGTACCGTTCGAAGGTGTCGTTATTAACCTGCAACGACGTCATCTGGAGACGAGCTCGGATTACATCCGCGAGCAGATCGAAGGCTTCATGAGCCAAAAGGCGTGTCCTGTCTGCAAAGGTCAACGTTTGCGTCAAGAGAGCTTGGCGGTAAAGGTCGGGGAGCGCAGCATTTCTGAGCTGACTACCCTGTCGATTCTCGATGCGCATCAGTTTGTCGATGGGCTGGAACTGACAGAGCGGGAAACGAAGATCGCGAACCTGATCGTAAAAGAAATCAAGGCGCGACTGAACTTCTTGATTGATGTTGGACTGGATTACCTGACCCTGAGCCGTGCGGCGGGAACACTGTCCGGAGGAGAAGCGCAGCGGATTCGACTGGCTACGCAGATCGGTTCTAGCCTGATGGGCGTTCTCTACATTTTGGATGAGCCGAGTATCGGACTGCATCAGCGGGATAACGCACGTCTGATCAAGACGTTGGAGCATATGACCAAGCTGGGGAATACATTGATCGTCGTCGAGCATGACGAGGATACGATGATGGCCTGCGATTATATTATCGATATTGGACCGGGCGCTGGCATACATGGTGGTCAAATCGTCGCGGCAGGAACTCCGGAAGAAGTCATGAAGGACCCTAACTCCTTGACTGGTGCTTATTTGAGCGGGCGCAAATTCATCCCTGTACCGATGGAGCGTCGCAAGCCTTCGGACAAATGGATCAAGATTGAGGGCGCGAAGGAAAACAACCTGAAAAACGTCACTGCGAAGCTTCCTCTAGGCGTTTTTGTTGCCGTAACCGGTGTATCTGGCTCAGGGAAAAGTACACTGATCAATGAAATTTTGCAAAAGACACTGGCTCGCGATTTGAATAAGGCAAAGGTGAAGCCAGGGGAGCATCGCCGTATTCTGGGGTTGGAGCATTTGGACAAGGTGATCGACATCGACCAATCTCCAATTGGACGTACACCACGTTCCAATCCGGCGACATATACAGGTGTCTTTGATGATATTCGGGACCTGTTTGCTTCCACCAACGAAGCCAAAGTGCGCGGCTATAAAAAAGGTCGTTTCAGCTTTAACGTCAAAGGCGGACGTTGTGAAGCGTGCAGCGGTGACGGGATCATTAAAATTGAGATGCACTTTTTGCCGGATGTGTATGTGCCTTGCGAAGTTTGCCATGGCAAACGCTACAACCGCGAGACGCTTGATGTAAAATACAAAGGCAAGAACATTGCGGATGTGCTGGAAATGACCATTGAGGATGGCGTAGAGTTTTTCCGCAACCTGCCAAAGATTGAGCGCAAACTACAGACGATTGTAGACGTAGGGCTAGGATACGTAAAGCTTGGGCAGCCTGCTACGACGCTCTCAGGCGGGGAAGCGCAACGTGTCAAGCTCGCATCTGAGCTGTATCGACGCAGCACAGGGCGTACGCTTTACATTCTGGATGAGCCGACAACTGGTCTGCATACGGATGACATTGATCGTTTGTTGAAGGTACTGCAACGATTGGTGGAAAACGGGGAGACGGTGCTAGTCATTGAGCACAATCTCGATGTGATCAAGACGGTGGACTACATTGTAGATTTAGGTCCAGAGGGCGGTACCCGCGGCGGAGAGATTATCGGAACGGGTACACCGGAAGAAGTGGCACAATTGGAAGGCTCGTACACGGGTATCTATTTGAAGCCGATTTTGGAACGCGACAAAGAACGGACGAATGCCAAGCTAGAGCAATTCGTTTCGAAGTAATCGATAGACAGCCTCCCTGATTCAGGGAGGCATCTTTGCTAGGTGGACGCAAAGGGGGAGGAAAAGATGGATTACGTGAAGGAATCGCTTGCCGCACTACCTGCCGATCTGGTGGCAGAAGCACAGAGGCGCTTTGATGGACAAGATCCAGCACACGATTGGCAGCATAATTTGCGTGTGATGGCGATTTGTGAGCGGATTGGCCGCGAGGAAGGGGCAGACATGGAAGTGCTGCGCCTCGCTGCATTGCTGCATGACATCGGGAGAGCAGAAGAACGGCAAACAGGAGAGTGCCATGCCGAAATCAGCGCAAGACTAGCAGGGGAATGGCTCTCCGAACGCAGTATAACGGAAGCATTCATCTCACGTGTACAGTCTGCAATTCTCGCCCATCGTTTTCGCAAAGAACGACCTCCACATACCTTGGAAGAAAAGGTCTTGTTTGATGCCGACAAGCTGGATTCGATTGGGGCTATTGGAGTGGCTCGGGTTTTTGCTTATACTGGGGTTATTGGGCAACCCATACAATCGGATGACCCCAATCAGCATACACCTTACAAGGAATACACTTGGAAGCTGCAGCGCATCAAAGACAAGCTTTTCACCAAGACTGCCCAGAAAATCGCCGAAGACAGGCATCGATTCATGATAACGTTTTTTGAGCAATGGGAATGGGAAGTAACGGGGATTCGTTAATCGTTGCGCGAAGGCAAGACTGTATAGGGGGAATGCACCATGAGCCGCTGGATAATCAAAATGCTTTTAAATGGGGCTGCGCTGCTTCTGATCAGTAATTGGTTCCATTCCATTTATGTCGCGAATTTCACAGTAGCACTATGGGCTACGTTGATTTTGGGGATGGTCAACACAGTGATTCGGCCGATTATGCTGTTTTTTACTTTTCCCTTGCAGGTATTGACGATCGGTTTGTTCTGGTTTGTCATTAATGCCGTGACGTTTGCGTTGACTGCCTACTTTATCGATGGATTTGAAGTGGGGCCATGGCCTGACAACATTGGCACTGTCATCGTGGCAGCAGCACTGATGAGTATTTTTGGCTACCTCATTGAAGTTGTGGTAGGGATGAGAAAAGAAAAGAGGTAGTATGTTCGAAAAAGCCCCGTATTCTCTCAAATGAGTCGCGGGGTTTTTGCCTAATAAGGATGCTCGGTCCTATTAGGTTGTCGTAAGTACAGAGGTTTCGATACAATAGAGAACAACCATAGGGACGGAAAATCCCATGTGAGGGGGAAGCTTCATGCGTAAGACGAATGTGAGCCATTTAGTGGACCATTTCAATATGACGATCTTGAGCGGGGAAGAGGGCTTGGGGCGTGAGATTACCGTAACAGATTTGAGTCGTCCCGGCCTGCAGTTAGCCGGTTACTATTCGTATTATGCGGAAGAGCGGATTCAATTGTTCGGCTTGACGGAAATCAACTTTTTCCAGACGCTGACCCCAGAGGAACGGCTGGAACGGATGAATTTTCTCATGCAAAGTCAGGTTCCTTGCTTCTGTGTGACCCGTAATCAGATGGTGCCTGAAGAGATGACTGACGTTTCCAATCGGTTGGGGGTACCTGTACTTCAGTCCCCGCTGGCAACGACGACGCTAGTCGGGAAAGTGACCAACTTCCTGGAGAATCGTCTTGCACCAACGACGACGATACATGGGGTACTCACAGACATTTACGGGGTCGGCGTTTTGATTATGGGATCGAGCGGGATCGGGAAGAGTGAAGCAGCACTTGAGCTTGTAAAGCGCGGACACCGACTCGTAGCAGATGACGCAGTGGAGATTAAGCAGACACAGGGCGGGCAGCTAAGTGGTAGCGCTCCTGAGCTGATTCAGCATCTCTTGGAAATCCGCGGTGTGGGGATTATCAACATTATGACGATGTTTGGTGCAGGTGCCGTGCGCAATGTAAAGAACATCGAGATGGTTGTTCAGCTAGAGTTGTGGGAGCCACATAAAATGTACGAGCGGTTGGGGCTCGATGAGGAAACATTGAAGATCATGGATACAGAAATTCCGATTATTACCGTTCCTGTTCGACCAGGACGAAACTTGGCAGTCATTATTGAGGTTGCAGCGATGAACTTCCGTCTGAAACGGATGGGTTACAACGCAGCGATGCACTTCACACGCAAACAGTCGAATGCCATTTTAGAAGATGCCGATTCTGACTTGTAGGAGAAAGAGACGCATATGAGGAAGACAACACGTTATCCCGTAAATGGGGTAAACCCGCTTTGGCACATGTATCGAACGGTAAGCTTCTGGAAAGTCATGAAAAATTTCATCGTTATCCAACTCTCCAGATATACGCCGATTGTTTCATGGAAGAACTGGATGTACCGCACATTTTTGCGAATGGAAGTAGGGCAGCATAGTGCGGTTGCGTTGATGGTGATGATGGATATCATGTTTCCCGAGAAAATCAAGATCGGTCGTAATTGCGTGATCGGGTACAATACGACCATACTTGCGCATGAATATTTAATAGATGAATACCGTTTGGGAGAAGTGATTATTGAGGATGCTGTCCTGGTGGGGGCAAACACTACCATTTTGCCGGGAGTAACGATCGGCAAAGGGGCCATTGTCGCAGCGGGAACGGTTGTTCATAAAGATGTCCCGCCTGGTGCCTTTGTGGGTGGGAACCCCATGCAGCTCATTCGAACGAAAGCTTCAGAGGAAGAAGTCATGTAGCGTCTCTTCCCTTGTGATCAGCCGTCAGGTGTTTATCCTGGCGGTTTTTTGTTTTGTGTTAAATTTTCCGACTATTCTCATCTCGGTTGACCTAAGATTCTCGACGTGGTAATCTTCTTCATAATACTTTAGTTTGTTACCATATTAGCAGAGTAAAGCGAATGTGATGGAGGGAACAAGGATGGCAAAACCCTTGGGATTCGAAAAGCCGCTCGGGATGCGGGACATACTGCCGGAGTCACTGGCGAAACAACGGCACTTGGAGCGGGAGCTACGGCAGTGTATCGAGAGATGGGGCTATGACGAAATATCCACACCCTCTTTGGAATACTTCGATACGGTAGGAGCAGCAAGTGCGACACTAACAGACCGGATGTTTCGCCTCCTGGATAAACAAGGCCACACCGTGGTCCTCCGTCCGGATATGACAACGCCAATTGCAAGGGTTGTTTCCTCCCTTTATAAAGATGTTCCATTGCCGATTCGGTTGTATTACCAGGCAAATGTGTTTCGGGCACAAGAAAAGGAAGCGGGACGGAATGCAGAGTTTTCACAAACCGGGATCGAGCTGATTGGAGATGCTTCTGTCGATGCGGATGCGGAAGCCATTGCACTTGCTGTGTTTTGCTTGCGAGCAGCCGGTGTGGAAACATTTCGCATTGCCATTGGGCATGTCGATTTCGTAGACGGTCTTTTGGAGGAAGAGATTGAGGATGAGCATGTTCGCAATCAATTCCGCCAGTTTTTGTACGAGCGGGACTTCGTTGGCTTCCGGCAGCTACTCGCGACAGTAGACATCCCTTCGGAGGCAAAAAGCCGATTGGAATCCTTGTTGCGCCTGCAAGGGGGAAAAGGGAAGATTGAGGTCGCCCGCGAATTGGCAGGCAACGGAAAGGCAGGGAGGGCAGTCGAGACGATTGCTTCCTTGTGGGAGTCGTTAGAAGCCTACGGAGTAACGGAAGATTTGTTGATCGATTTCAATCTGATCATCAATTTGAACTACTATACAGGCATCGTTTTCGAAGGGTACGCTGCAGACTTGGGCTCCCCGCTATTGGGCGGAGGACGCTACGATCAATTGCTCTCCCAATTTGGGCGTGCTGCATCCGCCACAGGCTTTGCGATCAAGATGGATCGGCTGCTTCAGGTCACTCCATTCGTAAAAGGGCAAGCACCCGTGCGAGTTTTGCTTGTTTACACGGAGGATTGCCGCGGCACCGCTTTGACAGAGGCACAGCAATTGCGTGAGGACGGGCTCGTAGTAGTGACACGTCTCGTCTCCAGAATAGATGAGAAACAGGTTGGACAAGAAGCAGGATATACCAAGGTCATTTGCATGACACAACAGGAGGAGTAGGAGATGGCACTCACGAAAAACGAACAAAAGCTGACGATCGCCATGCCGAAAGGGCGGATTTTTGAAGAGGCCGTCCACTTCCTTCAGCAGGCTGGCTTGCAGGTCACTGCGGATCTACAAGATTCTCGTAAACTGATCATCCCTGTGGAGAATGCCAAGCTCGAATTCATTATGGCGAAGCCTACCGATGTTCCTACTTATGTAGAGTATGGGGTGGCTGACGTTGGAGTGGTCGGCAAGGATGTTTTAATGGAAGAAGAACGAGATGTTTACGAGCTGCTGGATTTGCATATCGGCTACTGTCGCATGATGGTAGCGGGTCTGCCAGATTGGAAACCGACTGAAGCGCTGCGTGTTGCGACGAAATATCCGAAGATTGCGTCACGTTATTTTCGTGAGCAGGGACAGCAGGTTGAGGTTATCAAGCTGAATGGTTCAGTAGAGCTTGCACCGATGATTGGACTGGCTGATCGTATTGTGGATATTGTCTCGACTGGTAGGACATTGCGGGAAAATGGCTTGGTCGAACTGGAGAGCATTTGTGAAATTACGACGAGGCTGATTGCCAATCGAGCCAGCTATCGGATGAAAAGTGAAGCGGTGGATGAGATCGCCGGAAAATTTTTAGAGGTTATTCCTCGCGGGAACTAGAGAAAAAGGGGAGACAGCCATGCGTATCATGTCAGCCAGCCAGTATGACGGGAAACGATCGGTAGACGCAGGGACGAGAGAACAGCAAGAAGCGGTGAAGGCGATCCTCACCTCGGTTCGCCAGCAAGGGGACGAAGCGCTGCGCTATTACACGGAACGATTTGATCGTGTGCTGCTACAAAACTTCCGTGTGAGCGAAGGTGAATTTGCAGAAGCAAGTGAGCTCGTTTCTACACAAGTAAAGGCAGCGTTGAAGGAAGCAGCCGAAAATATTCGGGCGTTTCACGAGCGACAAGTGCGTCAGTCCTGGTTTACCACCAAAGAGAGTGGCACATTGCTGGGCCAACTGATACGTCCGTTGCAGCGCGTAGGATTGTATGTACCAGGCGGAACGGCAGCTTATCCTTCTAGCGTTTTGATGAATGCCATCCCTGCCAAAATCGCAGGTGTTCCACAAGTCGCCATTACGACACCACCAGGAGCGGATGGGAAAATCAACCCTGCGATACTAGTTGCGGCCCAAATTGCAGGAGTAACTGAGATATACAAGGTAGGTGGGGCACAGGCAATCGCGGCACTGACCTACGGAACGGAGCAAATCAAAGCGGTTGACAAAATTGTAGGGCCCGGCAATATTTTCGTGGCACTGGCAAAGCGAGAAGTATTCGGATTGGTCAGTATCGACATGGTGGCAGGGCCTAGTGAAATTGCGGTGATCGCAGATGAAACGGCCAACCCGCGTTACGTCGCAGCTGACCTGCTGTCTCAAGCCGAGCATGATCCGATGTCAGCCGCTATATTGGTTACGTCATCGCAAGCGCTGGCGGAGCAGGTGTCACAGGAAGTCGAGCGACAGCTTGCCGATCTTCCACGCAAATCGATTGCGGAAGTGGCGATACGCGACTACGGCGCCATTTTACTCGTCGACGATTTGGACGAAGGGTTTGCCGTCATCAACCGTATCGCACCCGAGCATTTGGAAATCATGATGGCAGAGCCGTTTGAGCATCTCGGAAAAGTGGAAAACGCAGGTGCGATTTTCCTCGGCCCATACAGCTCAGAGCCAGTCGGCGATTATTTTGCCGGTACCAATCATGTGATTCCTACGAATGGAACGGCACGTTTTTCCTCGCCATTATCCGTCGATGATTTTATCAAGAAGTCGAGTGTCGTTTCCTACAGCAAACGAGATTTGCAGGAAAATGGACATAAAATCGTGGCACTGGCAGAGCAGGAAGGATTGTCTGGGCACGGTCGAGCTATCCTTGCGAGATTACGAGATTTTGAGACCGAAGAGCAGGAGAGTGAAAAGAGATGAGTGAAGGGAAACAACGTGCAGCACAGATCGAACGCAATACGAATGAGACGCAGATCGCGCTTTCCTTTGGTGTAGACGGCGCGGGGGAGAGCGAGCAAAACTCAGGTGTTCCATTTCTGGATCATATGCTAGACCTGTTTACCCGACACGGACATTTTGACCTGACTGTCAAGGCAAAGGGAGATATCGAAATCGATTATCACCACACGGTGGAGGATATCGGGATTTGTCTTGGGCATGCTCTGCGGGAAGCCTTGGGAGACAAAAAAGGCATCAAGCGTTATGGAAATGCGTTTGTCCCGATGGATGACGCGCTCGCACAGGTCGTCATTGACATTAGCAACCGCCCTCATCTGGAATATCGCGCTACGTATCCTACGAATATGGTTGGTCAGTTTCCGACGGAGCTGGTGCACGAATTTTTATGGAAGCTCGCACTGGAGGCGCGGATCAATCTGCATGTGATCCTGCACTACGGTCACAATACGCACCACATGATCGAGGCGATTTTCAAAGCGCTGGGTCGTGCATTGGATGAAGCGACGACGATCGATCCGCGTGTAAAAGGGGTCCCGTCAACAAAAGGGGTTTTGTAACATGATCGGCATCATCGATTACGGCATGGGGAATTTGTACAGTATGAGCAAGGCTTTGGAAAGGCTGGGCTATTCGTACGAGTTCGTCTCTCAAGCAGAGCGTCTTCAAGAATATAGCGGGTTGATTTTGCCGGGAGTTGGGGCGTTCGGGGATGCTATCACCAACATACGCGAGCTTGGATTAGAGCATGCGATCAAGGGATACGCAGCAGCAGGTCGTCCGATCTTGGGCATTTGCCTCGGCATGCAGCTCTTGTTCGAGAAAAGTGCAGAACATGGCGAGCATACGGGCTTGGGACTGCTCGGTGGTGAGGTCGTTCGTTTTCGCGGGGATTACAAGGTACCGCATATGGGCTGGAACCAACTGAAGATAAAGCAAAAGCAACCGTTACTAAACGGTGTGCAGGAGGGCGATTACGTTTATTTTGTTCATTCGTATCATGTCCTGTGCCAGTCTGATGTCTTGCTTGCGACGAGTGACTATCACCAGGAGGTCACAGCCATTGTGAATCGTGACAACGTATACGGTATGCAGTTTCACCCGGAAAAGAGCGGAGAGACAGGAATGCTGCTGCTACGTAACTTTGCCGTTCAATGCGAGGGGGTTTTGACATG
Source organism: Brevibacillus fortis (assembly GCF_046196545.1). Classification (GTDB taxonomy): domain Bacteria; phylum Bacillota; class Bacilli; order Brevibacillales; family Brevibacillaceae; genus Brevibacillus; species Brevibacillus fortis_A. Next base: position 5,890,214 of record NZ_CP176370.1, on the reverse strand, counting down.
AGCTTTATCGTTTATCCGGCGATCGATATTCGCGGAGGCAAGTGTGTTCGACTTTTCCAAGGAGATTACGGGAAAGAGACAGTGTACGCTGATTCACCGCTCGCGATGGCGAAGAGCTGGGTAGAGCAAGGTGCGTCATGGATTCATCTCGTCGATTTGGACGGGGCAAAGGAAGGCAAGCCTGCAAATGCAGCGCTCATCAAAGAGATAGCGCGCTCGATCCCTGTACCCGTGCAGGTTGGAGGCGGCATTCGAACAGAAGAGCAGATCGCGGACTATTTGGAAGCGGGTGTCGCGCGAGTGATCGTCGGGACTGCTGCTATCGAAGACGAGCCTTTTACGAAGCGAATTCTTCAAAACTATGGGGACAAAATCGCAATTGGTTTGGACTGCCGGAATGGGCTGGTGGCTACCAGAGGCTGGTTGACCACGACAGATGTCCAAGCGACAGAGCTTGCCAAACGGTTGGTTACGTATGGTGCTGAGACGTTTATTTACACCGATATCGCCCGTGATGGCACGATGACAGGACCCAATGTAGAAGAAATTGCAGCCTTGGCGATGGCTACAGGAAAATCGGTGATTGCCTCGGGAGGCGTCAGCCAACTGGACGACTTGTTGACGCTGGCTGCCCATGCTTCGGACGGAGTCTCTGGTGCCATTGTTGGCAAAGCACTCTACACGGACGCTTTTACATTGGAAGAAGCGCTCCAGCGTATGGAGGGGCGTGAATCGCATGCTGGCTAAACGAATTATCCCGTGTCTTGATGTAAAAGACGGACGTGTGGTAAAAGGTGTGCAGTTCGTCGGCCTGCGCGATGCAGGGGACCCGGTTGAACTGGCAAAAAAGTATAGCGATGAGAGAGCGGACGAGCTGATCTTTCTCGATATTTCTGCGTCCCACGAAGGGCGCAAGACGATGGTGGATGTCATCGAAAAAACGGCCGCAAACATTACGATTCCTTTCACGGTTGGTGGTGGCATTAACAGCGTCGACGATATGAAAAGGATATTGCGTGCGGGCGCGGACAAAATCTCGTTGAATACAGCGGCTGTTTTGCGTCCGGAATTGATCCGCGACGGAGCCACGGTCTTCGGCTCACAATGTATCGTCGTGGCGATCGACGCGAGAAGTGTCGGGGAAGATCGCTGGGAAGTGTATACCCACGGTGGACGGAATGCGACGGGGAGGGATGTCATCCGTTGGGCGCAGGAGGCAGAAGCGCTCGGAGCGGGCGAAATCCTTTTGACCAGCATGGACGACGACGGGGAAAAGAAAGGCTTTGGGCTCGAATTGACCAAGCGGGTATCAGAAGCGGTCGGGATTCCGGTCATTGCTTCTGGTGGAGCGGGCTCAAGGGAGCATTTTTACGATGTGCTAACGCAAGGAAAAGCAGATGCCGCGTTGGCCGCTTCCATTTTTCACTATGACGAGACGTCGATTCACTCGGTCAAAGAGTATTTGCAAACCAAAGGAGTTGTCGTACGACCATGACAGGAGCAGAAGTGTTTGCAGTGGGAAAATTGCGTTTTGACGAAAAGGGCTTGATCCCTGTCATCGTGCAGGATGCCGGAAGCAAGACAGTCTTGACGCTTGCCTATATGAATGAGGAATCGCTACAAAAGTCATTGGCGACCAAAGAAACATGGTTTTGGAGCCGTTCCCGACAACAATTGTGGCACAAGGGTGAGACCTCGGGTCATACACAGCGGATCGTCTCTATGCGGTATGATTGCGACGGAGATGCACTGGTTGTGATGGTCGAGCCGAATGGGCCTGCTTGTCATACGGGAGCTTACAGCTGTTTCTCACAGGAAGTTCTCACCGATACAGATGATGAATCGGTACAAGCAGATCGGTTTGCGATCCTGAGTGAGCTCGAAGAACTGATTGCTGCGCGGGAGGCAGAGCGACCGGAAGGCTCCTACACCACGTACCTGTTCGAAAAAGGCGTAGACAAAATCCTGAAAAAGGTCGGGGAAGAGGCTGCCGAGGTCATTATTGCAGCGAAAAATCGAAGTCGTGAGGAGCTACGGTATGAGGCATCTGATCTGATCTTTCACTTGATGGTTTTGTTGCGGGAGCAAAAGCTGCCGCTGGGTGAAGTGCTGACGGAGCTTCAGAGGCGTCGTTAACAAATGAAGTAATAACCACCTCTGTTTCCAGAGCGTGGTTTTTTTGTTAGAATAATCGGTATCTTACTGCGAAAGGTGTGGTGACCATGAACAAATTCAAGCTCACTTTAAACCAAAGAGACGCCATTTTCCAACACCAATCGAAGGGTAGGATACCAAATGATCAAAGGGAGTTTAGTAGAATTACGACCAGTTATTGCTGAGGATATGGAGAGACTGTTCCATTGGGCAACGATGAAGAAGCGGCCAAATGGGCAGCGGGCTCAGGTAAGGTAACCTATAGTTATGTTTCACTCGACTCATTGAAAGCTATGTATGAGGAAAACGTTCGTGCCCTTAAATCGGGTGCAGCTGGATACGTGGAGCGGAAATACACGAGCCATTCGCGCTTATGAAAAATCAGGCTTTGTGTATAGAAGGACGACTGCGCCAAAATGAATATGTAGATGGGCAGTATTACGACACCATCACGATGGGGCTGCTGCGCGAAGAGTTTTACCAGCGAGCAAAGGAATAGTCCTCCTAAAGCTTTTTCGCTAGCGGCAATTGCATAGGGGGATGGAAAGATTTTTGTTCGC
>NZ_CP176370.1:5642500-5882500 GCF_046196545.1 Brevibacillus fortis | reverse complement strand
GCTGGGTTCAGAACGTCGTGAGACAGTTCGGTCCCTATCTGTCGCGGGCGTAGGAAGTTTGAGGAGAGCTGTCCTTAGTACGAGAGGACCGGGATGGACGCACCGCTGGTGCACCAGTTGTCACGCCAGTGGCACAGCTGGGTAGCTATGTGCGGACGGGATAAGCGCTGAAAGCATCTAAGCGTGAAGCCCCCTCCAAGATGAGACTTCCCACAGCGCAAGCTGGTAAGACCCCTCATAGACGATGAGGTTGATAGGTTCGGTGTGGAAGCGCGGTAACGCGTGGAGCTGACGAATACTAATCGGTCGAGGACTTATCCACAAATTCTTAGCAATCATGCGTATTCAGTTTTGAAGGAACAAACCTTCTATATGGAGCTGTGGTGAAGTTGGAGTTCACGCCGGTCTGTCACACCGGAGGTCGCGGGTTCGAGTCCCGTCAGCTCCGCCATTCTTATTCAAGAGTGGCGAACAAAGTATATGGCTCGGTAGCTCAGTCGGTAGAGCAGAGGACTGAAAATCCTCGTGTCGGCGGTTCGATTCCGTCCCGAGCCACCATGTACGAGCCATTAGCTCAGTTGGTAGAGCATCTGACTTTTAATCAGAGGGTCGAAGGTTCGAGTCCTTCATGGCTCACCAGTTTTTTCAATCGGACAAAATATGAATAGTTGATAAGATATGCGGACGTAGCTCAATTGGTAGAGCGTCGCCTTGCCAAGGCGAAGGTCGAGGGTTCGAGACCCTTCGTCCGCTCCATTTTTGTTCGTAAACACCACTTGCTATGTGCCAGTGGTGTTTCTTGCTTTATGTATAGCTGTAGTTCAAAAAGTCGTCTTTTGATCACGTGGTAATACTGAAAGCTGATTCGACATCGAAAGAGGCGTTCACCTTCAAAGTCCGGTGCTCATGTAGGTTCCCTACATTCCGCTCCTCCTTCTTCAGGTTCTCGCCACTTTCTTGGTGCTGAAAAGTCGACTTTTTGAACACTCATTTTATAGAACACTTTAAAAGACGAGTCAGCTTGTAGGGTGCCGATGCTTCTGGTACGATACTTGGAGTGTAAGCTCCTACGATGTTGGAGGTTTTATGAAACATAACAAGAGTATTTTGAAGAAAACGACCGTCGTTGACTTTAAGCAAGATGCTGCTTTTTTTGTTGACCGGGGAATGCGTTGTTTGAATCGGTACGACTATGATAAAGCATTGCGTTCATTTCGCCGAGCAGTTGAAATGGAGCCATCGAATGCAGAATGCCACTGCCATTTGGCTAGTGCCTTAGCTGAAACCGGACAGTTTGAAGCGTCGAATGAAGTCCTCTATGAAGTGATAGAAAAATGGGACCCATCCATGACAGAAGTGTATTTCTACATGGCGAACAACTATGCCAACTTAGAAGATTACCATATGGCAGAAGAAATGGCTGTTCGTTATTTACAAGAAGATAGTACAGGACCGTATCGGGAAGATGCCGAAGAGCTCCTCGACTATATTTACTTTGAGCTGGACATGCCACCACGACACTTCCTCCCAAGTGAAAAAGAGGACGTATACAGCAAGCATGAACGAGCTCGTCGCAGTCTGGAAGAGGGACGTTTCCTGGAGGCTTTGGATACCTTAAAAGAAATCGTCGAGGCCGATCCTGACTTTTTACCAGCTTGGAACAATTTGTCTCTCGCCTACTATTATGCTGGGGAATTCGAGAAGGCGATGGAGACAATCGAACAGACGCTGGATAAGGAAGAAGGAAACCTGCATGCACTGTGCAATCTGGCGGTTTTACTCTCCCATCACAATCAAACGGTAGAGCTGTTGAACTTGATTGATATGCTGAAAAAGGTCGTTCCGTTCCATCCGGAAAATACCTATAAGCTCGCAACAACAATGGGAGTGCTCGGCCAGCATGACGAAGCGTATTTCCATTACCAACGCATGCTGCGAAATGGACGGCCGCATGAAGCGTGCACGTACCACTATGCTGCGATCTCAGCTTATTTGAGCGGGAAAAAGGATCAGGCACTGCGCTGGTGGCAAAAAGCCAAGCAGTTAGATCCAGAAGCAGGAATCGCAGATCAATACATTCAAATGGTAAAAAACGAACAAGAAGGGGAGACTATAAAACCGATCCCCTACCAATACAATACGACCCAACGTGATGTTTCATGGGAAAAGGCTTCGTTCACGGGAGTGGAAGATTTTAAAACAGACCCGATGATCCGAGCGTCCCTTCTATGGGCATTGCAGCATGGACGCGATGAAGTGAAATTCGCGGTGCTGCAAACATTGTCTCTGATCGGCGACGATGAAGCTGAAACTGCGGTCCGTCAATTTTATTACCAAACGGATAACCAACAACTGCAAAAGTTGGCACTGCTGGCTTTGGCTGATATGGGTGCAGACATGCCAGAAGGAACTCCTGATGGATCGAATGGTTCACCGACGACGGAAGAGCAAAAGAGCAGTATAGAAGAAGGCATAAGCCGTTATTTGCTCTCGGAGGGCAAGCAAGAGGCTGGAGAATGGTGCCTCGATGTATGGCGCAAGCATCATGAATATGCCCAAAGTCGTGTACAAGTGCGAAAAGAAGTAGCGTGGGTAGCAGCATTAGAATATGTATACGGAACGATAACGAACGAAAAACAGTCACAAGCCCTTCTAGCTCAAAAATATGGCATTTCTGCCGCAACCTTGGCAAAGTGCGTCAAAGTTTTGTCGACACTTGATTTTAAATAGATTATTACATTATAATTAATTTAAATAAGGAAACAGAACTGTGTGAGATGAGGAGGCAACAAGCATGAGCGATCAAAAAATTTATGATGTGATTATCGCCGGAGCTGGCCCTGCTGGAATGACGGCTGCTGTATATACATCCCGTGCGAACATGAGCACATTGATGCTGGAGAGAGGAATTCCAGGCGGTCAAATGGCGAATACGGAAGATATCGAGAACTACCCAGGCTTCACTTCCATTCTTGGCCCTGATCTCTCTACAAAAATGTTTGAGCATGCACAGCAATTCGGTGCGGAATATGCATATGGCGAAATCAAGGAAATCCGCGATGAAGAGCCGTACAAGCGCGTAATCACGGGTGACAAGGAATACTTGACCAAATCTGTTATTGTGGCAACTGGTGCAGAGCATCGTTTGCTCGGTGTACAAGGCGAAAAAGAATTGTCCGGCCGTGGCGTTTCTTACTGCGCGGTTTGCGACGGTGCATTTTTCCGCAATAAAGAGCTGGTGGTTGTTGGTGGAGGAGACTCCGCGGTGGAAGAGGCTGTGTTCCTTACTCGCTTCGCTTCCAAAGTGACAATCGTACACCGTCGTGATCAGTTCCGTGCACAGAAAATCCTGCAAAAACGCGCTTTCGATAACGAAAAAATCGAAGTGATCTGGGATACAGAACTAAAAGAGATTCGTGGTGAAGGCAAAGTACAAGCGGTTCTCTTGGAAAACACCAAAACAGGTGAACAAAGAGAATACCCAGCAGATGGGGTGTTCATCTACGTAGGTATGGACCCATTGACTGCAAGCGTACGTCCACTGGGCATCACCAACGACGCAGGCTACGTATTGACAGACGAAAAAATGAACACCAAAGTAAAAGGTGTGTTTGCAGCAGGAGATGTACGCGAAAAAATGCTGCGTCAAGTCGTGACAGCTACTGGAGACGGTTCTATCGCTGCTCAATCTGCTCAGCACTATGTAGAAGAGCTGAATGAAAAGCTAAAGGAACAAAATGTCACAATCTCTTAACCTGCTTGTAACATGGGTGAAATAATTCAAGAGTAATCTATAGACAATGAATTGACCCCCTTATCTATATAAACAATTGTTGCGTGGCTGGCATTCAGTCACGCATCTTTTTTTCTAAAAATGAAGACGTCATTGGAAAAACAGGGGAAGCGGTTCAAAAAGGTGCGAATAAGGTCGACAATATGGTATGCTATTGTCAGAATCGTAGGAGGCGAGTTGCGTGACGGAATTGGGAAACGACAAGGCCATGAATCTCCTGATTATTACCGGAATGTCAGGTGCGGGAAAGACAGTTGCTGTACAAAGCTTGGAGGACCTGGGCTTTTTTTGTGTAGACAACCTACCCCCTGTACTGATTCCCAAATTTGCTGAGTTGGTCAAACAGTCTGGTGGGAGTATTGAGCGAGTCGCATTGGTGATTGACTTGCGAGGGCGTGAGTTTTTTGAAAATCTAGCCGTAACTATGGAGAGCCTCAATCAGATGGATGGATTATCGTACCATATCCTTTATCTGGATGCAAACGATCAGACATTGGTTTCTCGCTATAAGGAAACACGTCGCAGACATCCGCTTTCCCCAAACGGTTCGCCTTTGGAAGGAATTCACGCTGAGCGCCGTTTGTTGGAGGAAATGAAGGGCTGGGCGCATCAGATTATCGATACGAGTCAAATGAAGCCAGTTCAGCTTCGAGAAAAAATCATCAACCAATACGGTCAACAAGGATCACCACTTACGATTAATGTATTGTCGTTTGGTTTCAAATACGGCGCACCAATAGACGCTGACTTGATGTTTGATGTCCGTTTTTTGCCTAACCCGCATTATGTGGAGGATTTGCGTCCGAAAACAGGATGTGATCCAGACGTGGCAGAGTATGTGATGAAGCACAAGGACACAAAAGAATTCTTAGAAAAGCTTACAGACTTTTTGGGATACACCCTGCCGCATTATCAGCGAGAAGGAAAAAGTCAACTAGTGATAGGAATTGGATGCACCGGTGGAAAGCATCGCTCGGTCGCCATTGCAGAACATTTGGGAGAAACCTTTGGAAAAGATTTTTCTGTCCGTGTCAGTCATCGAGACATGGAAAAGAACAAATGATCATAAGATGGCAGGAAAGACTGAAGCGTGCATAAAAAGCCACCTGTGGTATGTGTATTAGAAATAATGAGGTGACATATGCCTACTAAGGGAGTCGGGAGGCTACAGTCAAGGCCATTACGGGTAGTCGTTATTGGCGGAGGAACGGGTCTGTCCGTCCTTCTACGCGGTTTGAAGCACGAGCCGGTGCATATCACAGCGATTGTTACGGTAGCAGACGATGGGGGAAGCTCTGGACGTTTGCGAGAAGAAATGGATATGCTTCCACCTGGCGACATTCGAAACGTCTTGACTGCTCTGGCCGATACAGAGCCGTTGATGGAAAAAGTCATGCAATATCGTTTTTCCACAGGCACGGGATTAGCAGGGCATAATTTGGGAAATCTATTACTTGCAGCGATGAACGAAATCACTGGAGATTTTGTCACCGCAGTCAAAACATTAAGCGGAGTTTTGGCAGTGCGTGGAGATGTATTGCCAGCTTCCACGCAATCAATTCAGTTGAAAGCGGAAATGACAGATGGATCTCTCGTAATTGGAGAATCCCAAATACCGTTGACTGGCAAAGAAATCAAGCGGGTGTTCCTTGACCCGGAGGATGCTGTTCCTCTTGGCGAAGCCCTGATGGCCATTGCCGATGCGGATGCCATTTTGATTGGGCCTGGCAGCTTGTATACGAGCATCCTGCCCAATTTATTAGTACGCGGGTTATTTGAAGCGATTACACGCGCACAAGCCCCGAAAATCTACATTTGTAACGTCATGACACAACCGGGGGAGACAGACGGTTTTTCTGCATCCAGGCACGTGAATGTCATGTATGACCATGTAGATCGACCATTTCTGGATACGATCATTGTCAATTCAGCCGAGCTGCCTACCCACGTATTGGACAAATACGCAGAAAAAGGAGCAGCTCCTGTCCGATGTGACTTAAAGCAATTGCGCCAACTTGGTCTGCATGTGGTGGCGAAGCCGTTAGTCACATTTGAGGACGGATACCTACGTCATGATGCACATGCTGTCAGCAAGCAGGTTGTGTCACTGGTCAAACGAAGACGGAAGGTGCTGAAGATAGAGAAGGAGTAGTGAAGTCGATGTCATTCGCCGCGCATACCAAAAAAGAACTTACCATGACGGAGGGTGCCGATTGCTGCAGCAAGGCAGAGCTCTCAGCCTTGATTCGAATGAATGGAAGTCTGCAGTTTGGAGCCGGACGACTGGTGCTGGATGTGACGACAGAGAACGCGGCGATTGCCCGACGCATTTACACGTTAATCAAGAGGCTGTTTCAGATACACGCTGAACTGTTGGTTCGCAAAAAAATGCGTTTGAAAAAGAACAACGTGTACATTGTGCGTATTCCGAATAAGGCTAATGAGATCTTGCAAGACTTGGGCATCATGGATCAAAGCCTGTCGTTTATCCCAGGAATCGCTCCTGAGATCGTGAAAAAGTCCTGTTGCCGCGCTGCTTATTTGCGGGGCGCTTTTTTGGCGGGGGGATCTGTGAATCATCCAGAGGCATCCAGCTATCACCTGGAGATTTTCACTTCCTATCAGGATTTTTGCGAAGCATTGACCAAGATAGCCAATCGGTATAAACTAAATGCCAAGTGCATCGAGCGGAAAAAAGGGTATGTTCTCTATATTAAAGAAGGCGAAAAGATTACAGAGTTTTTGAGCTTGATTGGAGCGCATCAGGCGCTTCTGTATTTCGAGGACGTCCGAATTGTAAAGGACATGCGGAACTCGGTAAACCGTTTACACAATTGTGAGATCGCCAACATAAACAAAACGGTGAATGCAGCCACCAGACAAATGGAAAATATTCAGCTCATCGATCAAGAGATCGGATTGGAGAATTTGCCAAAACGTCTGCGCGAGGTCGCGGAGCTTCGATTGGCTCATCCTGACATCAATTTGAAAGAATTGGGCGAGATGGTGCCAAGCGGAATAGTGAGCAAATCGGGCATTAACCACCGCTTGCGAAAAATTAACGAAATCGCTGACAAAATACGAGAAAAACAAAATATTTCGATGTAGATGCATGTTATACTAAAGGATAATAGTCTACAAGTAAGGAGGTCCATTCATGGTTCAACAGCAGGTCGTGGTTCAGTTAAAGACCGGTTTGCAAGCTCGTCCAGCAGCCTTTTTCGTACAGGAGGCTAACCGTTTTGCATCGGAAGTATTCGTAGAAAAAGGCAACAAGAAGGTCAATGCGAAAAGCATCATGGGTATCATGAGCCTCGCAATCAGCTCTGGAACGGAAATTACCATTTTGGCAGAAGGGCCGGATGCCTCCCAGGCAGTCACCAGCCTTACGAATCTGGTAAGTAAAGAAGAATAGAGTCACGAGAGACACTTTTCCTAAAAGGGAGGTGTCTTTTTTTGTTGGTCATCTTGATGAATATGTATCAATTCACTTCGGGCAGGGCATTTCTAACCATGTATATTGCATGAAGGAGGAATGAGAAATGAGTAACCGTGATAAGTGTTACGAAGGCCGCGATTGTTATGATATGGACATTGACCGGATGGTGAACGAGGGACTGGGGGGCGGAGTTGTTTCCGACCAAAACGGCCTGATTGAAGAAACGTCTGTAGACACGATGACAGGGGCTACGTCAGCCAAGCAAGCTCTTGACGATGATCAATAGAGAGGGAGTCAGTCACTTATGAATGTAACGAGAGCACAAGCCATCATGAAATCCGACGACCATATCAAGGTAGAGTACGAAGGACAAGCCGTTTGGATCGATGCTGTAGACGAGAAAACTTCAACAGCACGTGTGCATGAGGAAAAAAATCCAGGGCATAGCCAAACGGTCTATGTCAGTAAGTTAATGGAAGTATCACAATGATCCATCGAAAAAGCCGTGCAACCCAAGGGAAGCCTCATGGGTTTTGCTCGGCATACAAAAAACACTCGGCCAGTCGTCTTGGCACGAGTGCTTTTTTTTACTACGTATCTTATTTTTTGGAAGACGGTTCAGAAGTGATGACTTTGTCAATCAATCCGTACTCTACTGCTTCTGCGGCAGAGAGGAAGTTGTCGCGATCGGTATCCTTTTGGATGCGCTCCAAAGGCTGTCCAGTGCGTTCAGCCAGGATGGTGTTCAGATGATCACGCATCTTCAAAATACGTTTTGCGGCAATCTCAATGTCGCTCGCTTGTCCTTGGGCACCGCCCAATGGTTGATGAATCATGACTTCACTGTTTGGAAGAGCAAAACGCTTGCCTTTTGCCCCGGCAGCCAGCAGGAATGCTCCCATCGAAGCAGCCATTCCGATACAAATGGTGGATACATCTGGCTTGATGAAGTGCATAGTATCGTAAATTGCCATACCAGCAGTAATAGAACCGCCTGGGCTGTTTATGTACAAGTGAATGTCTTTCTCCGGATCTTCCGCCTGAAGGAACAACAACTGTGCCACAACGATATTGGCTACGGTGTCGTTGATTGGGGTTCCCAGAAAGATGATGCGGTCTTTGAGCAGGCGGGAATAAATGTCGTAAGCACGTTCCCCTCGGTTCGTCTGTTCAATGACGGTTGGAATTAAATTCATATGCATCTAGTCTTCCTCCTCTCTTTGTAACAATATCATACACAAAAGGTCAATGAAGGTCAAACACATAAGTGCGCTCCCTCACTACCATGTTTGCCAATTTCCCTCTGTCTAAACCTACTCGAAAAAGAAAACAATCATTCCTTGGAATTCTCATCGGCCTCGGTCAAATCGACGGCAAGTTTCAGTGTGGCCTTCATCTTTTTTCCCTTGATGATCGTATACTCATCGACTTGTTTGGCTTGTAGCTGATTGATGGCTTCCGCCAGCTCCTGTTGATCTTTGTATGGTTCAATGGTCAATAAGCATTCTTCGTCACTGGCCTCTTGATAAATGAGAAAAAAACGTTCCCCTGCCATGGCAAGCCTCCCTTTCGAAAGTTATCCACAATGTTATGCACAGGTTGTGCACAAAAACGTTTGTTCGCGGGATATTTATTTTTTTCCTAGTCTTGTCATGTTTAGGGAGAGAATTACATAGGAAATGTATGGGATAAAAAAGAAGGAAGAAGTTGATTTATGTCGAACATTACATAATTGGAATTCATTTCATGATATTTGAGGGGTGTTCATTATGCTTCGCAAGTTTTCGACAATGATGCTGACAGCAGCTCTTCTAACGGGAAGTGTAGCGGCAACGGCTGCATTTGCTGCTCCTGCTCCTGTACAGCAACAAAAAATCAAGGTTCAGCTAAACGGCAAGGAGTTCCCATTCCCACAAGAAATCGTTACTGAAAATGGTGTTGCGTATGTGAATTCGAGCACATTGGCGATTGCTTTGGGTGGTTCTGCAGCATGGGATAGCACAACCAAATCTCTGCTGATTGCCAAAGACAACCAGTACGCACTTCGTATGTACGAAAACAAAAACTTTGCTTATAAAAACGGCAAAGAAACCAGTGTTGCAAATCCGCCACGTCCAGTGACTGGAGCAGTACTCGTTCCTCTCGTATTCATTGCCCAAGAATTGGGTGCAAAAGTAGAGTATGACGCAAAAACGCTCACTTACAAGCTGAGCATTCCAATTAATTCCTAATATTTTCTCATTAAGATAGCCACTTCTATGCGTAGAAGTGGCTATTTGCCTCCATACTACACGTGTACGCCTCTATTAGCAGACAGCGATAGAGGTTTTTTGATTGATTCTTCTTTTAATCATTTCTATTGCAAATTTTCAAAAATATCCTACAATAAGATTGTGATTCATAGTTTGCTCATAAATAAAGAGGGGGATGTTTTGCTATGAAAAAACAGAAATCATTGTCGATACTGGCTGCAACATTTGCTCTGAGCACGTTGCTCGCGGGCTGCGGTGGAGGTGCGGGGACTGGTGGACAAAGCGCGACACCACAGCCGAGCAACAATAGCGGAGGAAGCACGGGCGGTGCAAGCGGAGCTACTGAGAAGCTCGTGATTGCTGTAGTTGGTCCGATGTCTGGTCAGTACTCCGATTACGGAAGCACAGCAAAAGCTGGTGCTGAATATGCGTTGAAAGAAAAGGCAGAGGCATTCAAAGCACTTGGCTTTGACGTTCAATTGTCCGCGCAAGACGACCAAGCTGACCCAAAACAAGGGGTAGCAGTCGCACAAATGTTGATTTCGAATCCTGATGTAGTCGGAGTAGTAGGCCATGCTACAACAGGTGCGTCGATTACAGCGGCAGCGCAATACGAGCAAGAGAAGCTCGTAATGGTTTCTCCTTCTGCAACGGGATCAGATTTGACTGAGCAAGGAAAGAAGATCGTACACCGCATTTGTGCGCGTGATGATCAACAAGGCTCCAAGGCTGCTATTTTTGCCAAAAATCAGTTGAATGTAAAAACAGCTTTCGTTATGCATGACAAGGCTGCTTATGGACAAGGTCTTGCGGAAGAAGTGAAAAAGCAATTTGAAAAAGATGGCGTACAAGTTCTCGGCTATGAAGGGGTAACGGCAGGAGAGAAGGATTATAGTGCGATCATCACCCAAATCCTTGCGAAAAATCCAGAGATGATCTACTTTGGTGGATACTACTCTGATGCAGGGATCATCGTGAAGCAAGCACGTGAAAAAGGCTTCAAAGGTGTCTTCATGGGTGGCGATGGCTACGACTCCGCTGACATGGTGAAAATTGCTGGTGCGGAAAATGCCAATAACGTAGTCTTTACTTCTACTGTTGGCGATATTGGTGCTACCGAAGACGGCAAGAAATGGATCACAGACTTCGAGAGCGCGACTGGCAACAAAGTAGGGATCTTCACTTCGTTTGGTTATGACTCCATGGGTGTTATGCTGAACGGACTGGAAGAAGCGATCAAAGCAAACGGCGGCAAAAAGCCAACTCGTGAACAAGTACTGGAAGCTGTTCACAAAACCAAAGATTACAAAGGCAAATTCGTAAACGTAACATTCAATGAAAAAGGCGACAACGACTTTGCTTCCGTATACGTGTACAAGTATGAGGATGGAAAGAAAGTATTTATGGGTGAAGCAAAGTAATTCTTCATTATGAATAAGCCGTTTGGGACATACTACGTTTGGCATGAATACCAGAATGAAAAGGAAGGGATTCTGATGTCAAACAATCGTAATACGAAGAATGGCGGCAACCAAGGACACAGCAGCAAGACGCAAGGCACCCAGAAGCAAAAGTCCGAAAGAGATCGTAACCTGAATAAGCAGGATCCACAATAACAATGACAAAAGCCCACCCGTTTGAGCCATAGGAGCTCGAGGGAGGGCTTTTGCTTGTTAAATGCCTTGCTTGCTGGGCAAACGTTTTTCGGGATGACCATAGCCCTGATGCTGTCTGCTTCGCAGGTTTTTCGCTTGGGATTCGCGAATTTTGGCCACGAACTCACTCGTGCTCATTTTGGTGAAATCCATAGGGCACCTCCGCTGATGATGGGATGTACACCTTTCTAGGATGACCCAATTTGGTCCTGTACAATCGGTAATGTAATCTCTACCACCGTGCCTTCGTTCTCTCTGCTTTTAATTTCCAAGCTGCCGTTATGATCTTTCATGATTTTGCTGCTGATCATGAGGCCGAGGCCAGTCCCGTTTTCTTTTGTCGTGAAAAAGGGGGCACCCAGCTTGTGAATCATTTCTTCAGAGATTCCACAGCCAGTATCCGTGAGCGTAATGAGTACCTGATGCTTGTTTTTTAAGGCGGTGGCAATAAGAACCTCTCCATGTCCGTCGATCGCTTCGATGGCATTTTTAATGATGTTAATAAAGACCTGCTTGAGCTGGTTTTCTTCTCCCGCAATGATCGGATGGTAAGCAAATGCGGTACGGAAATTGATGTTTTTCAAATTTGCTTCCGACCTCAATAGTGTCAAGACGTTTTCTAACAAAGGGATGAGCGGAAGAGGCTTGATTTGGATGCTATGAGGCTTTGCCAAGACTAGCAGTTCACTCACAATAAAATTGATCCGGTCCAGTTCAGAGAGCATGATGTCGGCGTACTGCTGGTTATCATTCATGCTTGGATAAAGAAATTGGATAAAGCCCTTCAAAGATGTGAGCGGATTGCGAATCTCATGGGCGATTCCAGCAGCCAGCTCCCCAATCACGGACAGCTTCTCAGCCTTGCGTAATAATTCCTCGTTATTTCGGCGTTCTGTAATATCCCGCGACACAATGATAAAACCATCACAATCTCCCGTTTTTGTCAGGATAGGGGCACCCTTTGATTCGAGAACGATCCATTTGTTATTTTTCGTTTGGAAACGGAACTCGCATATCCTTGGTTCTTGGGATGCCAGCAAATGATGAAAGTGGTCAATGACAGTTTGGCGATCTTCTGGATGAATCTCGGCAAAGGTGAGCTGACGGCAATGTTCACTCGTTTCGATTACGCGTGAATGCGAAGGGGAGAGATAGAGGATATCCCCGTTTTTGTCCGTAATCAGTATAAGATCATCTGTGTATTCTGAGATGATTTTGTTCGTATTCTCGCTTTTAAACAAGGCGGCCTCTGAGTATTTGCGTTCTGTGACATTTCGCGAGACTAACATGATGTTTTGGACGTCTCCACCCGCGCTTAAAATGGGGATACCGCGTGTTTCGAAGGAGACCTCGCTTCCGTTTCTATCCATAGATCGCGTCTCGAAGTGAACAGGTTGTTTCGTTGTCATAATCTCTTGAAATTTGTCCCGGAACATAGGAATATCCTCTGGATGTGTGAGCTGCAGATTGTTAGGGGAAGTAACCTCGGCTGGAACAAATCCCAATTGCTCGATTGATGGGGATGCATAGATGCGTCGCATGGATAAATCATAAATCGTCACGATATCCTGGGTATGATCGATGAGGAGACGATATTTGGCTTCAGTTTGACGTAAGGCCTCTTCAATTTTTTTGCGGTCGGAAATGTCACGGGTAATGCAGGAAGCGCCAATAATCTTTCCCGTTTCGTCTTTGATTGGAGCAGCCGACAGAATGACATCCATCTTTGTGCCATCTTTTCGCTGCCTGATGGTTTCGTAATTAGTTAGTAATACACCCATGCTCCTGACCGCATCAAATAACTGTTTGGTCTCGCTCCTATACTCGTCTGGAATAAAGCAGAGCGGTGAAGCGTAAATCTCCTCCATGGACCAACCGTAGTATTGCTCAAAAGCATGATTCACCAAGACGATATTGTTATCGAGATCACTAATGGAGATGGCATCCGTCGTAAAGTGAAAAAATGCTTTTAATATTTGATCTGGAAACAACACTTGCGTGATTTCCTTTTTTGAGCGTTTCTTTTTCCATAAGAAAGGGGTATTAAGCTTGTTCATCAGATTTCCCCCGTATAGTCTATCAAGTATTTGAGTGAGATAGCGTTGTGGTAACTATTCGAGATATAGGAGCCATTTTCCTATCAAAATTTGGAATAGTTTGTTATTCCATAATGAATTGGTTATGCATGAAGGTTCTGACTCGCATGGAAATCAGCTATAATGAGAGTTAGAAAAAAGTCGGGGGTGTATGCATGACAACTGGTTTTATCGTTGCGTTGGTGCTCATTTTTATCGTCATCATCGGTGCGACGATTTTGGTTACAAATAAAGCTTATTCGCGTAAACCAGAACAAATAGATCCGATTCTGCCCAGTAAGGATACTGCTGGAAATAAGGAACTCGGTCAATAATGCCAGCAGGCAAAAGAAAAGGAGTGGTTATCTCAACCACTCCTGCTTTATTGACGGTATCGGAAGGTATATAGCCTACAGTTTGGAGAAGCGTTCTACGATGTCATCAACAAGCATTTCTGCAGAAAGGATACCGCCGCCTACGTTCCAGATCACTTCGTCAACTTGGAATGCCTTATTGTTTTTCGCGACATTCAGTTTTTGATAGAGCGGATCTTTCATCCATTCCTCTGTGTATTTATTGGCAGATCCATCACCGGAATAATCGCCGATCCAGTAAAACATGACGTCGCCATCCATTTCAGCCATGAGCTCTTTTGGGATGTCTTTTTTGAACTCATCGATGTCTTGGGAGGCTGGTCGAGCAAAGCCGAGCTGGCTCAGAACAACGCCAGAAAAAGTGTCTTTCAAGTAAAGACGCGTTTTGCCAGCTACGAAACGAACGACAGAGACTTGCATCTTCGTCTTGTCACCCAATTTTGCTTTCGCATCTTCAATCTTCTTATCGAAATCAGCCATCAGCTGGTCGCCTTCAGCTTTTTTGTTAAGAGCTTCTGAATAAAGCGCAAAGTTGATTTTCCATCTGCCTACGAGATCCTCGGAGAAGACGGTTGGGGCAATCGTGGAAAGCTGAGCGTATACTTTTTCTTGCCCTTGGCGTCCTTTTGTCCCCAGAATCAGGTCTGGCTTCAGGCTGGCGATCAGCTCAACGTTCGGTTGGTTCTCATCACCCAATTCAACTGCATCCTTCATTTTCTCTTTAATATGTGGATGCCATGGGTCACCAGGTTTACCGAGGCCGCTCATGACAGCCCCGACTGGCGTAATCCCTAATGCGAGAACAGCCTCTGTGCTTTCACTGGTAAGTGCGACGACACGCTGAGGAGTCCCTTTTATTTTTGTTGACCCCATAAAGTGTTTTACTTCTCTCTCTTCAGACGCTGCCGGTGCTGGTGTAGTTGTTGACGCAGCTGGAGTAGAAGAAGATGAGCTGGATGAAGACGTTGCCTGTCCCCCGCAACCTGTTACGAGCATTACAGCGGAAAGCATAGCCCCGAGCATCAAACGCAGGGAAGTTTTGCGCATGATGGAAAATCCCCCTTTTAACTGATAATGATTATCATTTTTCTTCACTACTGTATATGCTTATATGACAATGTGTCAATATATTTTTTGGAATGAAAGGAAAAGTATAGATATTTTTGTGTTGAATTTTCCAATAGCGATAATAAAAATCAATATCATTGACTAGCCCTATCCTCAAGCTTAGACTGATTAGTGGGAGAAACTTACATACATAATGTAGCGAATAGACAGAATAGGTAGAATGCAACGGAAAGAAGGGAAAAGGCGTGAATGTGATTTTGTCCAGCCGACTGCAAAAGACTACTGTGCTCTTAGTAGGACTCGCCGTCCTGGCAGTCGTGATGGTAGCTAGTATCCTTTTCGGAATCAATCGGTATTCGCTCACTACTGCAGTAGAGGCATACACCCAATTTTCCGGTTCAGAGGAACATTTGATTATTACGACTTCCCGAATGCCGCGTACGCTGACAGCGGTAGCGGTGGGGAGCAGCCTTGCTGTAGCAGGTGTTTTGTTGCAGGCGTTGACTCGCAACCCTTTGGCTTCACCATCTCTTATTGGTGTGAACGCTGGAGCTGCAGCAGCTATCGTGACGACGATTGCTGTTTTTGGCTCGCAATTCCCAGTGTCACAAATGATGTGGGCAGGCTTTATCGGAGCGGGTGTGACTGCTCTGCTTGTATACGGGCTGGCTTCCGCTGGGCGGGGAGGCATGACTCCGATTAAACTGACACTTTCGGGTGCAGCGGTTGCCGCTTTTGCTTCGTCTGTGACCTCTCTGTTTATGCTGTTGCAAGAAAAAACGATGACAGAGGCCTTTTACTGGTTAGTTGGTTCTGTGGAGGGAAGACAGCTTGACCATTTTTTTATGATCATTCCTTATTTGCTAGTAGGCTTATTAGGCGCTATGCTACTGACCGGCTCGTTAAACTTGATGGTACTCGGTGATGATGTAGCGACTGGCCTGGGCCAAAAGATTATCTTGGTAAAAGCTACAGCGATATTGATCGTGGTGCTCTTGGCTGGTGGGAGTGTCGCACTCGCCGGACCGATTGCATTTGTGGGCATCATCATCCCGCATCTTTGTCGTTTTTTAGTCGGTCTTGATCATCGATGGTTAATTCCCTATTCAATTGTCTTCGGCGGAGCCTTTCTGGTTTGCGCTGATTTGCTTTCTCGCCTTGTATTGATGCCGATGCGTTTGGAAGTACCAGTAGGCGTAGCAACCGCCATGATCGGAGTGGCTTTTATCATCCCGCTGGTCAGGAGGAGGGCGTATGCATAGACATGTAGTCATTCGGACCAAAAAGCCAGCGCTCTCGTTTCATGTAAATAAGCGGGCGTTAGGAATTAATTTGATACTATTTTTGCTGTTATCGGTTGTGATTGTACTGAGTATTGGCTTAGGAAGCTTGCATATTCCTGTGTGGGAAGTCATCAAAGCTTTTGTGGGAGCGGGCAGTGAACAGAATGAATTGATCGTGCTCGATTGGCGATTGCCTCGCGTTGTCGTTTCAGTCATGGTGGGGGCTTCCCTGGCTGTATCGGGGGCCATCTTGCAGTCCTTGGTGCGAAATCCATTAGCTTCGCCTGATTTGATCGGGACTACAGCGGGAGCGACGGCAGCAGCGGTAGCATTTATCACATTCGCAAAAGATGTAAGTGTGCAGTGGATGCCATTGGTGGCCTTGATCGGTGGAATGTTAACCGCTACGCTTACATATCTCACTGCGTGGAAGGAGGGAGTCTCACCTTTTCGCCTCGCGCTTGTCGGTGTATGTATCTCAGCAGGCATGGGGGCATTAACGATCTTTTTCCTGGTGATCACCCAAACCCACAAAGCCTCAAACGCTCTCGGGTGGATGACTGGAACCGTGTACGGTATGTCTTGGGTAAATGTCATGACGTTGCTTCCGTGGACCGTTTTGTTTCTCGTCGCTACGATTTTCCAAATCCGGTATTTGAATGCCCAGGAGCTCGGTGATGATATCGCCAAAGGCATTGGCGTAGCGATTGATAAGAAGCGATTGCTCTTGATTGCGATCAGTGTGGCATTGGCAGGTGCTGCGGTCGGTGTGGCAGGAGGAATCAGCTTTATCGGTTTGATGGCTCCACACATTGCTCGTAGGCTAGTAGGCTCTGCGTATGGCTACTTGCTGCCGGCTTCCGCCGTTTTGGGCGGGATGCTTGTCGTCTTGGCTGATTTGATAGGGAGAACGGTGTTTTTGCCGCATGATTTACCAG
The DNA here is from genome assembly GCF_046196545.1 of Brevibacillus fortis. Taxonomy (GTDB): domain Bacteria; phylum Bacillota; class Bacilli; order Brevibacillales; family Brevibacillaceae; genus Brevibacillus; species Brevibacillus fortis_A. The sequence goes on along the minus strand of NZ_CP176370.1, from coordinate 5,865,623 downwards.
CTGGGATTTTTACCGCAGCGATTGGAGCGCCGTTTTTTGTTTATCTGTTGTATAAAACGAGGAATCATCAGTAGGAATTCGATGTATGTTTATCGATAGTTTAGTGAGAACCCTGAAGAATAGGTATGCTTCAGGGTTTTTGTGTTCACTATTTGCTAATTTATTACAAAATATTACAAAATTCGAATTTACAAAATGTTTTAAACATGGTAAAAATTAGTATTATTTACATTTATGATAACCTGTGGAAGTAATCGTTATGGGCTACTTTGCGCATGGGAACTCCTAATATACGGAGAGTAGCAGAGATCGATAATATTAGTCATAGTTCGATACATGTACACTTCATTCTAGCGAAATCATCAAATTATTACAAAAAATTACAAAACTAATATTTGCAATCAAGTTATAAAATGGTAAAAAATAATAGTACCTACTATTACAGCTTTTGGAGGGATTTATTCGTGAAAAAAGTCGTAGCAAGTCTATTGAGCCTGTCACTCGTATTAACTGCTTCCGTATCTGCACTGGCTGCAGAACCTGCAAAAAGTTTGAAAGCACCTCAAAAAGCTGCGTCCGCAAGCGACTCTTATGAGCCAAATGATGAACCTGCATTTGCTTCATTTGTTAATTCCAATGTTTCGTATTCAGCAGAGATTGGCCATAACAAAGATTTCGATTGGTTTAAGTTTTACGCGAAACCGGGGAAGCTTAATTTTGCGATTAGTAGCTTAACATCAGAAAAAGGGAACCTACGGGTAGGGGTGTTTCATGAAAGTAAAATGTCAGGGTCACCTCATTTTGTAGAAAATGGGAAGTTAAGCTTCACACAGGATCTCACAAAAGAGGGCATTTACTACATCATGATTTATGACTACTCTGCATTTGATTCCAAGCCAATCAAACCAATCCCGTATGCATTTAAAGCTATTTATAATCAATAAAGTAACTGACTATTCCTACTAATGTATGCGGAGGGATTATTCATGAAAAAAGTCGTAGTTAGCTTGTTGACCCTTGCAGTAGCTTTATCAGCATCTGCTTCCGCATTTGCAGCAGAACCGACTAAATATATGAAGTCTTCCCAAAAAGCAGCCGCTTCGGTGACCGATCCATATGAACCAAATGATAGTGTTGCATTACACGGCTGCGATTAATCACAATAAAGATCTTGATTATTTCAATTTTTATGCAAAGCCAGGAACGTTTAATTTTGCATTCAGTAGACTGTCATCAAGTTCTGAATCGATTACTATCTGGGTGAGGAAGCAAACAGGAGAGACAGTGCATAGAGTTGTTATTAAAGGTAATACGTCTTTTTCAGTGAACATCCCTGAAGAAGGCCAGTACTACATTCAACTGATGGCTCCAAATGCAATGTTTGAAACTAACCCAATAGCACCAATCCCTTATTCCTTCAAAGCGATTTTTAACCAGTAAATGTAACGGTATATAGTCCTTTACTGAACTGCACCCCAATTGTTAGAAACACTTAACAATTTGGGGTGCAGTATTTTATATGGATAAGTTGCTCTGCGTATAGCGCTACTTTTTGTTTTTCATCAGGAACTCTATTAGAGAAGAAGCCCACGCATCGAGGCTGTCAATTGAAAGGCAAGTCGCCCCATCTCTTGACAGGACTCTTGAAATCGTCTCAACGTCCACTCAATCAAAAGCACATGGAGGGTGGAGGACATCGATCTTTGTGCATAGTAGTGAAGGCTTTCCTGTTGATGAACATTCTCTGGGTTTGCCCTGTTTGGAAAACGCTCTTGAATAGAAAAGTCAACGCTCCGAAAAATGATCTGTCTGACTTTCCGATCTCCATTGCTAATGTTCTTTATTAATGAAGGGGGAGAGTGCTGCTGCCACATGTCGAAAAAAGCGATCAGCATATCTTCATTCAGCTCGTTCTCTTCATCTATTATCCTCCAGTAGGTCGCATACTGAGCGCACAAAAATTCATATAAGATCTCGTCTTTATCCTCGTAATTTCGATAAAAGGTTTGTCTGGCAAGCCCTGCTTTTCGTGTGATCTCGGTAATGGAGATTTGGGAGTATTGCGTTTTTTCCATGAGTTGAAGCAGAGCAAGAGTGATCCATTCTTTTGACGGTTGTGTTCGATTTCTTACGTTGAGATTCAAATGTGACACATCCTTGCTTTTGTCTATTTTCGCGTGGTTTTTCCTGAATTCAATTGAAAATAGGAGATATCTATATTAGTGTACAATTGTAACATTTGATCTCCCTTTGCGCAGTGGGAGAACATAGTGTAAGAGGAAGCACAGATAGATAGGCCTATTTTTTTACTTCCAAATTGATAATGATACTCATTAGCATAAAAAGGGGACGCAACTCATGTTTAAAAAAGGAAAGCTTCCGCTGCTTGTGACGATGATCATGTCGTTGCTTTTGGCAGCTTGCGGTACGGAAACGGCTGCTCCAGCTCAGCAGGCACAAACAGAGCAGCCACAGACAGAACAGGTTCGCAAGATTACACATGCCATGGGTGAAACAGAAATCAAGGGCACCCCAGAGCGCATCGTTGTTCTGACCAACCAGGGGACAGAAAGCTTGCTTGCATTGGGAATCAAGCCGGTAGGAGCAGTTAAATCGTGGATCGGAGAACCGTGGTTCGACCATATTAAAGATCAGATGAGTGGGGTTGAAGTCGTAGGGGACGAGACACAGCCCAATATGGAGCTGATTGCGAGCTTAAAGCCCGATCTGATCCTCGGAACAAAAGTGCGACAAGAGAAGATTTACACGCAGTTATCAGCGATTGCACCAACCGTTTTTACTGAAAACCTCGGTGACAGCATGATTGAAAACTTCGAGTTATATGCAAAAGCATTAAATAAGGAAACAGAAGGATCGAAAATCTTGGCTGATTTCGATAAATTGATTGCAGACACGAAAACCAAGCTAGGTGACAAAACGAAGATGGAAATCTCGTTGGCACGCTTCCAGCCTGGGAAAGTACGCGTCTACTATAAACAAAACTTTGCAGGGGTTATTTTCGACAAGCTAGGCTTTGCGCGTCCAGCGGAGCAAAACAAGGCGGAGTTTTCCAAAGATATCGCAAAAGAGCAAATCAATGTACTGGACGGGGATGTTTTCTTTTACTTCACCTCTGACCGTAATGGGGATACCGGAGCTTCCAAGACCGCACAAGAATGGCTAAGTGATCCGCTAGCGAAGAACATGAAGGTCGTACAGACAGGCCGTGCATATCAAGTTAACGAAGCCATCTGGAATACGGCTGGGGGAATCCTGGCAGCGAACTTGATGGTGAAGGATATCGAGAAGATCTTTGCGGATATAAACTAATAGAAGAGATAAATAAAAAAGGCTGGAAGCATCCAGCCTTTTGGTTAGCAATTATGGTACGCCTGAAGGGAATCGAACCCCCGCACATGGTTCCGGAGACCATTGCTCTATCCACTGAGCTACAGGCGTATAGTGTTTTTTAATGACACTATTTCATTATATGACAGCGATCAGGCAAAATGCAAACGAAAAAAGTGGTTTTAGTGGATTTTTTCATGAATATGAACTCGGTCCATATCTAAATGGGCAGCAGCATGAGAGAAGGGGATCGAAGGTGCAATCTTTTTTATGCAGCCGTGTTCAAAAATGGTCTGTACTGATTATGGGGATCGTGATTCTTGGGCTGGCCATGACGGCAAGCGTACTGTATGGATTGCAAAACTTCCCTCTATCAACAGCCATTGAGGCGTATACTCAGTTCGATGGGAGCACGGAACATCTCATTATTAAGGATACGAGAGTACCTCGGGTAATTACGGCTGCATTTGTCGGAGGAAGCTTGGCTGTAGCGGGAGTTCTTCTACAAGCACTCACCCGCAACCTATTAGCTTCCCCTTCTGTTTTGGGAATCAATTCGGGAGCGGCCCTGTTCATTGTGATTGCGTTGTTTTTGGCAGGGAACGTTTTTTCCTTTACACAGTTGATGTGGATTGGATTTTTGGGCGCGGGATTTACGGCTATTCTGGTTTATTTGCTTGGGTCGGCAGGACGAGGTGGTAGCTCGCCGTTAAAAGTGACACTTGCAGGCTCGGCTGTGGCCGCTTTTGCCTCCTCATTGACTTCTCTGTTGATGCTGATCAGTAACCAAACGTTAGAGGAAGCGCTCTATTGGCTGGTGGGATCTGTGTCCGGACGCGATTTGCAGCACGCTTTGATGATTATTCCTTATTTATTCTGTGGGTGGATATTGGCAGGTTTTATGGCAGGTTCGCTCAATTTGATGGCACTGGGGGACGATGTTGCCACAGGTCTGGGACAAAAGATTATTTGGATAAAGACGGCGATCGTATTGGTTGTCGTACTCCTTGCAGGTGGGTCTGTAGCCTTGACTGGCCCCATTGGCTTTGTTGGAATCATGATTCCCCATATTGCGAGGTATTTGGTCGGCTTTGATCACCGTTGGATTTTACCTTACAGCGTCTTGTTAGGTGCAATATTCCTCGTTGTGGCTGACGTGATCTCCCGGTTCTTGCTTGTGCAGGAAGAAGTTCCTGTAGGAGTAGCTACTGCTGTTCTAGGAGTGCCATTCGTCATTGCCATTGTAAGGAGGAGGGCACATGAATAACTTTAAAGTGATTCGAAGTCAGAAGCCTATGTTCTCCTTTCATGTGGAAAAAAGGTCGGTGGGCATCTTAATCCTTTTGGCTATTCTGCTGGTGGCTGCTGTCGTCATTAGTATCGGATTGGGAAGTACACGCATTCCAGTGTTAGAAGTTCTGAAAACATTGGTTGGTTTGGGAAATGGCACTGAGCAACTCATCGTGCTCGAGTTGCGTCTGCCGCGTATTGTGCTCTCGGTACTTGTGGGAGCAGCGTTGGCTGTGTCCGGTGCTATTCTCCAAGCCCTCGTCCGTAATCCGCTGGCTTCGCCTGATTTGATCGGAACGACAAGTGGTGCAACAGCGTCGGCTATGGCATTCATCGCCTTTTCCAACGGGGCGTACAGTATTCACTGGCTGCCAGTTGCAGCATTAATTGGTGGATTTTTTGCTGCTTTTCTCACGTATATAACTGCTTGGAAACGTGGAGTCTCTCCGTTTCGCTTTGCTTTGATAGGTGTATCGATCTCAACGGCAATGGGTGCATTGTCTATTTATTTCATTTTATCCGGTCCGATCTATCTCGCTTCTCAAGCGCTTGGCTGGATGTCCGGGACTGTGTACGGGAGTTCGTGGAATCATGTGTTTAGTTTACTTCCGTGGACAGTCGGATTCTTCATTCTGATTACGATGCAGGCAAGGACACTGAATTCACTGGAGCTAGGGGATGAAGTAGCAAAAGGATTGGGTGTTTCCGTTGAACGAAAGCGGCTCATATTGATTGCGATTAGTGTGGCGTTGGCAGCGGCGGCAGTGGGGATTGCAGGAGGAATAGGCTTTGTTGGCTTGATGGCTCCGCATATGGCCCGCAAGCTGATAGGTTCAGGCTACAGTCGTTTGCTCCCTGCCTCCGCTATACTGGGTGGACTTTTCGTTTTAGTGGCTGATTTGGTGGCACGGACGCTGTTTGTCCCGCTGGATGTGCCTGTTGGCGTGTTTACAGCAGCGGTAGGGGCACCTTTTTTTATCATGATGCTTTATCACAGCCGTCAAGGATAGGAAAAGACCCTTTAAGTGACCCTGACCACAAGGGTCACTTTTTTGTGCTGCTGTATCATAATTTGGCAGGAAAATTGCATGAGAGATCGAATATAATGAAAATAAAGAGTCATCGAGCAGCATGAGCAAGTGCGAAGGAGGCGAGCTTCATGAACATGGGATTGGGGTTATTTCAAGAACAAACACTGAAATTAGTGATGACGCCGGAATTACGCCAAGCGATTACCATATTGCAGTATTCAGCCATTGATCTCATCTCCTATTTGCAAGATCAGGCCAATGAAAATCCTGTTTTCGACCTTGAAGTGGCAGGAGAAGTCGCTTCTGCAAAAGCAGAGAAACCAGCTCCTGAGATTGACTGGAAAGAAATTGTGGGCAATCGCGCGACAGGTGAGTACGGTTCGTCGAAAAATGAAAGCACTTACAATCCGCTGGATTACGTCCAGCAAGGTGCGGAGACGCTATACGAACATCTGGAGCGTCAACTCGGCTATGTAAAAGGATTCTCGTCGCTGCAAAAACAGATCGCTCTCTTTTTGATCGGGAATTTGGATGAGAAGGGGTATTTGGAAATTACACTGGAGGAAGCGAGTGCGCGCCTAGGCGCTGAAATGCTGGAGATTGAGGACGTGTTGTCCGTTTTGCAGCATTTTGATCCAGTAGGCGTAGCTTCACGCAGCCTGGAAGAATGTCTGTTGCTGCAGCTCGGGCATTTGGCACTCGATGACGAAAAGATCGTGCAGGTCGTTCGCAACCACCTGCAAGATTTAGCGGACAATCGCTATCAGCGGATTGCAGACAAAATCGGATGTACACCGCAAGAGGTACAGGCGATGGCAGACCTAATTCGTACGCTAAATCCGCGTCCAGGAGCAGCCTTTTCCACAGTAGAGACAAGATATGTCATTCCAGATGTGACGGTAGAGAAGGTCGGGAATGATTATGTAGTAATGGTCAATGATGTTGCTGCACCGCGGCTGAAAATCAGCAGCTTCTATGAAAAAATGCTGAGCCAGCAAAAAAGTCAGGATGAAGCCAAGCAGTTCATTCACGATAAGCTGAATGCCGCCATGTGGCTGGCAAAAAGTCTGGAGCAGCGCCGCCTGACACTCATGCGTGTAACACAGGCCATCCTCGATATGCAACGGGAGTTTTTTGATCGGGGGATTCATTATTTAAAGCCCATGACACAAAAGGAAATAGCAGAGCGGGTCGGCCTGCATGAATCGACGATCAGTCGGGCAACCAGCAACAAATACGTCCAGACACCACGCGGAATTTTTGAGCTGAAGTATTTCTTTACGTCAGCACTCTCTACTTCCAGCGGGGAAGCGACTTCTTCTGAGAGTGTTAAGCGCAGAATCAAAGCACTGATCGAGCAAGAAGATCGGAAGTCTCCGCTATCTGATCAAAAGCTGGGTGAGATGCTGCTTACAGAAGGGATTGAAATCTCCCGCCGCACGGTTGCCAAGTACCGGGAAGAAATGCTGATCCCATCGTCGGCCAAACGAAAGAGGTTTTAATGAGAATGAATGAAAAAACGTTTGAAATTGTTTTGTACGGCCGAAATAAATGTCATTTGTGCGACGAGGTGGAGCTCTACATCCGCAGTCTGGCGGAGGAGCTCCCCCTTCGTATGCGCGTGGTTGATATTGAAAGTGATCCGGTCTTGCATGAAGAAATGATGTTTGTCATTCCAGTAGTCGAGATTGATGGAGAAATCGTGTTTCCCTCCATTACACATGTGGTGACGCTCGAGGAGTTGCGAAACGAATTACAGAGACGTGCCGCTCGGTCATGAGTGGCACTTTTTTATAGGGGCTCGGGGGAACTTGCAAGATATTGTTAAATATGATACATTCAAGTTGTAGAAAGTGATCTTTTTTTTGCATTAAGTGGGACATAAAATGTATACACAGGGACATAAAAGGTCCCGATTAATTAATTTGTAACCAAGGAAGAAGGCAAAATGCGACGTTTACTGGAACTGCAACAAAAATTGTTGCCCGACTTGATTCAGGTTTTGCGTCAGCGGTACATGTTACTCCGATCCATCTATCATTTGCAGCCGATTGGCAGAAGAGGTCTAGCTCAAGCCATGGATACCACTGAGCGTATTTTGCGGGCAGAAGTGGAACTGCTAAAAGAGACGGGGCTCCTTCATGTAACGGCTGCGGGAATGAGCCTGAGTGAAGAAGGACAACAAGTCTTGGACGACATGGAGCCTCTCGTCGGAGAGCTATTCGGCCTTACTGACTTGGCGGAGCGTCTGCAAAAAATGCTGGGCATATCAGAAGTCATTGTGGTGCAGGGCAATGCAGACCAATCGCCTTGGGTAAAGGAAGAACTTGGACGGGTAGGGGCTAGGATCCTCAAACAGGTCGTGCAAGAAGGAGACATTGTAGCGGTAACAGGTGGTTCATCCATCGCTAGCGTAGCAAGTCATCTGACGCCTTCTGCTTCGTTCAAAAATGTTCAGTTTGTCCCTGCTCGCGGTGGACTGGGAGAACGCGTAGAGCTGCAAGCGAATACGCTCGCTTCCGCCATGGCAGCGAAAACAGGTGCTTCTTATCGGCTTCTTCACGTACCGGATCGCCTTCATCCAGAAGCCTTGCAGACATTGGTCAAAGAGCCGCAAGTACAAGATGTGCTGTCGCTCTTGGGCGAGACTCGAATCGTTTTGCATGGAATCGGGGATGCCGTCACCATGGCACGCAGGCGGAATTATTCGGAGGAAGAGCTCGCAGAATTAGCGGAGACGGGTGCTGTATCAGAAGCATTCGGCTACTACTTTAATGAAGCGGGAGAAACGGTCCACAGAATGCCGACAATTGGTTTACAGCTAGAGGAAGTGCACAAGGCAGAAACTGTGCTCTCCATTGCGGGGGGCGAAAGCAAGGCAAAAGCGATTCTTTCCTTTGCTAAGCAATCGTGTCAGAATGTACTCATTACGGACGAAGGGGCAGCTTACACGCTGTTGTCCGCACGATTGTAACGGAAGGAAGTCGGTCGCATGTCTATCACATCGGTAACACCCATCTTGGCAATGATCGCTGGCATCATTTTGAGCCTATCGCTCGGTTTTCCGATCGCATGGGGGATTGTTTTTGCGATCTTGGTCACACTGGTTAGTGTAAAAAGATTGGGTTATCCGTGGAAGCAACAGTTCGTGTTTGGCTGGGAAGGTGTCCAAAAGACAAAGCCCGTCCTTACGATTCTGTTTCTAGTAGGACTCTTGATTCCGCTATTAATGATGGGAGGAACCATACCCGCCATCATTTACTACGGATTGTCGATTGTGAATGTCGAGTATTTGTTCGTTCTCTCTTTTCTGTTGACCGCAGGCGTCAGTTATTTATTGGGTACATCAATCGGTACGCTGAGTACGATTGGGCTGTCCCTGATGGGCATCGCACACGCAGCAGGGATATCACCTGCGATCGTAGGAGGTGCGCTCATCTCTGGAGCGATGGTGGGGGAACGTTTCTCACCGATATCCAGCAGTCGTTTACTGGTGCTTTCCAATGTCGGTATGACAGAAGAGCAGGAAAGAAGAATACGGCGTCCTGCTTTGCTTACGGTAGCGATTTGCGCGTTACTTTTCCTGATTCTTGATCTGTTTCGACCTCAAGCGAACTCGACGGATACCGTTCAAATGTACCAAGAGCTGTTAGTCAGTTATTTTTCTGTACATTGGCTACTCATGCTGCCTCTCGTCGTGTTAATTGCATCTTTTGCACTGAGAGTAAAAGCGGTGAAGGCATTATTTTACGGTATCGGAGCCAGTGCGATTCTAGTCGGGATCAATGGGAATTTGGATGTGAAGACGTTTTTTACATCGATGCTAGTTGGATTTGAGCTTCATTCAGGAACGCCGCTGGATCAACTGGTCCATGGGGGCGGGATGTTCGCCATCTTCAATGTTCTGGCGTTAATCATTCTCGCAGGCTTTTTAAACGGCATTTTGAACAGAGCCAATTTATTAACCCCCATCGTAGACAAAATGATGGGCCATACAAAAAATAAGACAGGATTGGTAGCGAAGGCAGCGGCATTGTCGTTGTTAGTGGTCATCATCAGTTGTAATCAAACCATTCCAATACTGGTTCTTGGCTCTACTCTTCTCGGGCGGTTCTCCCAATGGGAGGGAGGGCGCGAGCTGCTGGGCAAGACGATGCTGGACTCCACAGTTGTCATGCCTGTACTGATCCCGTGGAATGGACTATCGATGATGATGGCGCTCACTTTAGGTGTTTCGACCATCCAAACATTGCCCTTTGTGTTTTTTCCAATCTTATTACCGATTGTTACGATATTATCGACCCGCTGGTTTTCGCCAGAGGGCAGGTTTCTCGCGATGAAGAATAAAGCTAGCTAATGAGCAGGAGGTATACATTATGGTAAAAGTAGGTATTAACGGATTTGGTCGTATCGGTCGTAACGTATTTCGTGCAGCATTGAACAATCCGAATGTAGAAATCGTGGCGGTCAATGACCTGACAGATGCACACACACTGGCTCACCTTTTGAAATATGACTCTGTTCACGGTGTTCTGAACGTGAGCGTTGAAGCTTCCGAAAACACACTCATCGTTGACGGCAAAGAAATCAAGGTGTTGGCAGAGCGCGACCCAGCTCAACTCAAGTGGGCAGATTACGGTGTTGAAATCGTAGTGGAATCGACTGGTCGCTTCACGAAGCGCGAAGATGCAGCGAAGCACTTGGAAGGTGGCGCGAAAAAAGTCATCATCTCCGCTCCAGCAACAAACGAAGACATTACAGTCGTAATCGGTGTAAACGAAGACAAGTACGATCCAGCGCAACACACGGTGATCTCCAACGCATCCTGCACAACGAACTGCTTGGCACCATATGCAAAGGTTCTCAATGAAAAATTCGGTATCGTACGCGGATTGATGACAACCGTTCACTCTTACACCAATGACCAACAAATTCTCGATCTGCCACACAAAGATTTGCGCCGTGCCCGTGCAGCTGCGGAAAACATCATTCCAACCTCTACAGGAGCGGCAAAAGCGGTAGCACTCGTACTGCCTGAGTTGAAAGGCAAGCTGAATGGTTTCGCTATGCGCGTACCAACTCCAAACGTATCTGTAGTGGACTTGGTAGTTGAGCTGAAAACAGACGCAACTGTTGAAGAAATCAACAACGCTCTGAAAGAAGCGGCAGAAGGCCCACTCAAAGGCATTCTTGGCTACTCCGAAGAGCCACTCGTATCGTCTGATTACAATGGAAACCCTGCATCCTCCACAATCGATGCTTTGTCTACTATGGTACTGGAAGGAAACATGGTGAAAGTCGTTTCCTGGTACGATAACGAGTGGGGTTACTCCAATCGTGTCGTAGACTTGTGTCATTATGTTGCACAGCGCGGCTTCTAACACGTAAAATAGAACTGTTGTGGAAAAAAGGGAGAGCAATCTCCCTTTTCCCATATCTTTTTTCCGAATAAAAAGCCAATGATTTGGGAGGATCGTTCATGAACAAGAAATCTATCCGCGATGTTGAGCTGGCAGGCAAGCGCGTATTTTGCCGTGTCGACTTTAACGTGCCGATGCAGGACGGGGTAATCACCGACGATACACGCATTCGTGCTGCTGTACCAACCATCCGTTTCATGATGGAGGCAGGGGCCAAAGTAATCCTGGCGAGCCATTTTGGGCGTCCTAAAGGCCAAGTAGTGGAAGAGATGCGTCTTACTCCTGTCGCAGCTCATCTGTCCTCGCTCTTGGGCAAGGAAGTGCGTAAGCTGGAGGATTGTCATGGTGCTGACGTAGAAGCGGCAGTAGAACGGATGGAGTCTGGCGACGTCATCCTGTTGGAAAACGTGCGCTTCCATGCGGGAGAAGAAAAGAACGATCCAGAACTGGCAAAAAGCTTTGCGGCCTTGGCTGATCTGTTTGTCAATGATGCATTCGGGACAGCTCACCGGGCACATGCTTCTACAGCAGGAATCGCTGAGTACATACCAGCAGTTGCGGGCTTGTTGATGGAAAAGGAAATTCGCTTCATGGGCGGAGCCTTGTCCAATCCGGAGCGTCCGTTTACTGCGATTGTCGGCGGTGCAAAAGTAAAAGATAAGATTGCTGTCATTGAAAATTTGTTGACCAAAGTCGATCACTTGATTATCGGCGGCGGTATGGCGAATACATTCCTCAAAGCACAGGGTTATGGCATTGGTGCTTCTCTGTGTGAAGACGACAAGCTCGATCTCGCACGTACGTTGATGGATCAGGCAAAAGAGCGCGGCGTTCAATTGCTGATGCCGGTTGATGTTGTGGTAGCTGACCGTTTTGCGGCAGATGCAGAAAAACAGGTCGTGGCAATTGATGCGATACGAGAGGGCTGGATGGCACTCGATATTGGGCCAAAAACAGTAGAACAGTACCACAGCGTCATAGTAGATTCGAAAACGGTTGTATGGAACGGTCCGATGGGTGTATTTGAAATGGATGCTTTTGCAGGCGGCACGATTGGTGTAGCCAAGGCGATGGCAGCATGCAGCGGTACGACCATCATCGGTGGTGGTGATTCCGTAGCAGCCGTGGAGAAAGCAGGCGTGGCCGAGCAGATGACACACATTTCTACAGGCGGCGGAGCGTCCCTGGAATTCATGGAAGGCAAGGAACTGCCAGGCGTAGCTGTGTTGGCAGATAACCAATAAGAGCGAACAGGGGGAGCTTACATGCGAACACCAATTATCGCGGGGAACTGGAAGATGTTCAAGACGATGGCCGAGGCAAGAGCGTTTGCGCAGGAAGCCAAGGCAGGCAACAATACTTCCGGGGTACAAAAAGTCATTTGCGCACCTTTTACAGCGTTAGCTGCACTTAAGGAAGAGCTGGCGGGCACAGATATTGCCATCGGCGCGCAAAACATGCATTTTGAAGAGCAAGGTGCTTATACAGGCGAAATCAGCGCGTCCATGCTGAAAGAAATCGGTGTGGAGTACGTGATCCTTGGTCACTCCGAGCGCCGTCAATATTTCAATGAGACAGATGAGACGGTGAACAAAAAGGTTGTAGCCGCGTTAGCAGCAGGTCTCGTACCGATTGTGTGCGTAGGCGAGAGTCTGGAGCAGCGGGAAGCGGGCCAGACAGCTGACGTCGTTCGTACGCAGACAGAAGGCGCCTTTGCTGGGGTGGATGCTACACAAGTGGCGGATACCGTTATTGCATACGAGCCGATTTGGGCGATTGGCACAGGCAAGTCTTCTACGGCAGAGGATGCGAATGAAACGATTGCGATTATTCGCAGCGTAATCGGTGAACGCTTCGGACAGGCGACAGCCGAGAAAGTGCGCATTCAATACGGCGGAAGTGTAAAGCCGGAAAACATCGCAAGCTACATGGCACAGCCGGATATCGACGGAGCGTTGGTCGGTGGGGCGAGTCTCGTAGCGGACAGTTACTTGCAGCTTGTGGCAGGAGCTACGTCGCGATAGGAGGAGAAAGCAATGGCACAAAGACCAAAACCGGTTGCCCTTTTGATTGTAGATGGTTTTGCTCTGCGTAACGAGACGCATGGAAACGCAGTAGCACAAGCGAACAAACCGAATTTCGACCGTTACTGGAACCAATACCCTCACGCGACTCTGGAGGCAAGTGGGCTGGCTGTTGGGCTGCCAGAAGGACAGATGGGGAACTCCGAGGTAGGCCATCTCAATATCGGGGCAGGGCGTGTCGTTTATCAGGATTTGACGCGCATTACCAAGTCGATTCGAGAAGGCGCTTTTTTTGAGAACGAAACACTGATCGCTGCTTTCCAGCACGCGAAGAAAAACAGCAAGCAGCTCCATCTGTTCGGGCTTTTGTCCGATGGTGGTGTACACAGTCACATTGACCACCTGTTTGCGATGCTCGAGTTGGCGAAAAAGCAGGACTTTGCGGATGTGTTCATCCACGGTTTCCTTGATGGACGCGATGTATCGCCTGACAGTGCAGTGGGCTATATCGAACAGCTGCAAGCCAAAATCGCAGAGATCGGCGTTGGTCGCATTGCTACCGTACAAGGTCGCTACTATGCGATGGATCGGGACAAACGCTGGGAGCGCGTAGAGAAGGCGTATCGCGCCATGGTATATGCTGATGCTCCGGCTTATCGTGATCCGGTTCAAGCGGTCAAGGAATCCTACGAAAAGTCCATTATGGATGAGTTCGTTATGCCGACTGTGATTCTCGATGAGACAGGAAAACCAGTGACGACCGTTCAAAGCGGCGATTCGGTTATTTTTTATAATTTCCGCCCAGATCGTGCGATTCAAATGTCGCAAGCCTTTACGAATGAAGATTTCCGTGGCTTTGACCGCGGAGATGAGCGTCCACGCGATCTGCATTTTGTGTGCTTGACGCATTTTTCCGAGACCGTTGACGGGTATGTTGCTTACAAGCCTTCCAATCTGGATAACACGTTGGGAGAGGTGCTTTCCCAGCACGGCTTGAAGCAGCTACGCATTGCAGAGACGGAGAAATACCCGCATGTGACGTTCTTCTTTAGCGGAGGGCGTGAGAAGGAGTTCCCGGGTGAGACGCGTATCCTGATTCCTTCACCAAAAGTAGCGACGTACGATTTGCAGCCGGAGATGAGTGCACCAGAACTGACAGACGCTGTTGTCGCTGAGATCGAGGCAGACAATTTTGACGCGATCATCCTGAACTTTGCCAACTGCGACATGGTGGGTCATTCCGGTATGATGGAGCCAACGATCAAAGCAGTCGAGACAGTCGATGCATGCTTGGGTCGAGTGGTCGATGCCATCGTAGCAAAAGGTGGCGTAGCCGTCATCACAGCTGACCACGGCAACGCGGATCTGATGCTGGATGAAGCGGGACGTCCGATTACTTCACACAGTACGTATCCGGTGCCTGTAATCGTGACCAAAGACGGGGCTGCTCTGCGCGAAGACGGTATTTTGGCCGACTTGTCGCCAACGCTTCTGGAGCTTTTGGAGGTAGCGCAACCGGTCGAAATGACAGGCAAATCGTTACTTGCAAAATAGGCTTTACTGGGACACACTGTAAGGGAAAGCTTGGCGTTTAAATCGAAATAGATTGTAAGTGCACATGAAAAAAGGAGATGGACGAGAAATGGCAATGATTACTGACATTTATGCACGCGAAATTATGGACTCCCGCGGTAATCCAACTGTGGAAGTAGAAGTGTATCTCGAAGATGGCTCGATGGGTCGCGCAGATGTTCCATCTGGAGCGTCTACAGGTGCGTATGAAGCAGTTGAGCTTCGCGACGGTGACAAATCCCGTTACTTGGGTAAAGGCGTACTGAAAGCCGTAGAAAACGTGAATGAAATCATTGCTCCTGAACTGATCGGCATGGATGCACTGGATCAAGTCGGCATCGATATGGCGATGATTCAGCTCGACGGCACGCCAAACAAAGCCAAGCTGGGTGCAAACGCGATTCTCGGCGTGTCCATGGCAGTAGCACGTGCAGCTGCAGATTCTCTCGGCGTTCCTCTCTACAACTACCTCGGCGGCTTCAACGCGAGAATGTTGCCAGTTCCTATGATGAACATCCTGAACGGTGGTAAGCACGCAGACAACACTGTAGACATTCAGGAATTCATGGTCATGCCAGTAGGGGCTACTTCCTTCAAGGAAGCGCTGCGCACAGGTGCGGAAATTTTCCACTCCCTGAAAAAAGTATTGGGTGAAAAAGGCCTGAGCACAGCAGTAGGGGATGAGGGCGGTTTCGCTCCAAACCTGAAATCCAACGAAGAAGCGATCACAACCATTTTGGATGCGATCAAGGCAGCAGGCTATGAGCCAGGCAAAGACGTGTTCCTCGCGCTGGACGTAGCAGCTACAGAAATGTTCAAAGACGGCAAATACCACTTCGAAGGCGAAGGCGTTGTGAAAACAACAGAAGAAATGATCGCGTTCTACGAAGAGCTGGTAAATAAATACCCAATCATCTCTATCGAAGACGGTTTGTCTGAAGACGACTGGGATGGCTGGAAAGCGCTGACTGACAAGTTGGGCAGCAAAGTTCAGCTGGTAGGTGACGACTTGTTCGTAACGAACACCGAGCGTCTGGCTCGCGGAATCGAGACCTCTACAGGTAACTCCATTCTGGTAAAAGTAAACCAAATCGGCACGCTGACAGAAACCTTCGAAGCAATCGAAATGGCGAAGCTGGCTGGCTATACTGCGGTGATCTCCCACCGTTCCGGTGAAACCGAAGACTCTACGATTTCGGATATCGCAGTGGCTACAAATGCAGGTCAAATCAAGACTGGTGCGCCTTCCCGCACTGACCGCGTAGCGAAGTACAACCAATTGCTGCGTATTGAAGACGAACTCGCAGATACAGCTCGTTTTGGCGGTCGTTCTGCATTCTACAACTTGAAGAAGTAAGCTTACCTGATTGATAGATAAAAAGAGGCGGCAGTCCAGGGCGAAAAAGTCCGGGACTGTCGTTGTTCTTTTTTACGATTAAAGATCCCGAATTGGCCAAAAAAATGGACGAGCAAGCGTCATTAGCTTAAGGACGTTTTTGCATACGCAAAAAGACTGCCCATACTACTCGATGGACAGTCTTTTTGTTGTTTGGCGCTTATGACATGGCGAATGCTTTTCGCTCGGTCTGCACAGTGCCCAGGCGGCTTTTACTGTACGGTATGCACATAGGAGTTCCGTAAAGCGGGTCTTGCGTTATTTGGCAATCCATATCGAAAACCGTACGAACAAGGTCGGTCGTCAACACTTCGTTTGGAGCCCCTTCTGCCACTACAGTTTGATTGTGAACGGCAACGATATGATGGGCATAGCGGCAAGCGAGATTCAGATCGTGGAGAACCATGACGATAGTGCGCTGTTCCGTTTGATTCAGTTCAAACAACAGGTCCAAAATCTCAATCTGATGCGACATATCCAAATAAGTCGTAGGCTCATCCAGCAAAATCGTTTCGGTACCTTGGGCGAGCGTCATCGCAATCCAGGCGCGTTGACGTTGTCCGCCAGAAAGACTGTCGACGGCACGGTTAGCCATATCCGTGAGTTGAGTAGCTGCCAATGCCTTGTTGACCATCTGCTCGTCTTCTTCTGACCATTGCTGTAGCCAGTTTTGATAAGGATAGCGTCCTTGTTTGACCAATTGCAGAATCGTCAATCCTTCTGGTGCAGATGGGCCTTGAGGAAGGATGGCAAGACGTTTGGCTACCTCTTTGGTAGAGCGTTTCGCGATCGATTCTCCTTCAAGCAGGATGGCGCCTTCCTTTGGTTTGAGTAAACGTGCCAGAGAGCGCAGCAATGTCGATTTGCCACTGCCATTACTGCCAATGAAAACTGTGATTTTTCCACGCGGGATGTTTAAATCTAAAGCTTCAATGATGTTGCGTTCTCCGTACGATAACGTAAGCCGTTGGGTTTCCAAAGCTTGCATATGAGTTGGACTCCTTTCAAACGCATAGGAAGTTAAAAAATATTTTCAGGGCCGTATGTGTCTGTGGTGGGGAGAAGAATATTCCAGTCCAGGCTCCGTCCCACTGGAAGTGTGCACTGTCCGCTCCGAAGGGATTCGCGGGGAAACGCAAAAGTGGTAGCCGCTTCGTCGTATGGGCACGGTTGCGTTTCTTTTACCCGCGAATCCCTTCTCCGCTCGGCAGGACTCCACAAGTCGCTACGTCTGGAAATATTCTTCTCTGTCGTTACTGATGACGTTCTTCAATCTTTTAAAAGGCTTTTTAAAATCCGTATAGCACGACAGCTCGTAGAGGAAACAGGAGAAATAAGCGAAGATCTTTGGTACGCCGACCGAGACGGAATGCAAAAAGCGAAACACGCTCTTAAGCGTCCACCTCTGAAAAACTTCCTGAAAGAACTACTTTGGACGCGGTTTCGCTTTTTGCATGGAGTCGGGCCGTGAATCCCTCAGCGGGTGGGACAAGAATCTGAGCGTTTTCTCCTGTTTCCTCCCCACCACCACAGCGGGACAAAGTTCCTAGCGATTTCGATTTTTGTACAGCAAGTAGATGAAAAACGGAGCGCCGATGGCAGAGGTGAATACCCCTACAGGCACTTCGATTGGTGAAAATGCCATGCGTGCAATCAAATCGGCAAGCAATACGATAATGGCACCCAAGAAAGCCGAGAGTGTCATGGCACCGCCAAAGGATGGACCAATCAGTTGCTTGGCAATGTGTGGGGCCAGCAAAGCCACAAAGCTGATATCTCCACCAACAGAGACGGCTGTTCCCGTCAAAGCCGCGCAAATCATGAGCAGGAGGAAGCGATCCAATTGCAAGGAACTGCCGAGACTCGTTGCCAGATCATCGCCGAGCTGTTGAATGTTCACGCGTCTAGCAAGCAAGCCGGCTACGAGAATCAGTCCGATGACCCACGGCAATATCATGAATACGTCGTTCCAAGAAACGCCGTAGATGCTTCCTGTCAGCCAGAGCAATGCCTTATTTTGCAGCAAAAACGGGCTGAACATGATCAGCATGGTGACAATTGCGCCCGCTGCGATTTTGATTCCAACACCGATCATGACGAGACGAAGCGGCGTGACGCCTTTTTTCCATGAGAGGGCGTACAGCAGGAATGTCGTCAATGTTGCTCCCAAAAAAGCGATGGGAGGAAGCCACTTGATACTGGCTGTTTCAAATAGGATCAAGAAGCCGACTGCAAAAACAGATGCTCCACCCGATACCCCAAGAATATCCGGGGAAGCCAACGGATTGCGGACGAGACCCTGCATGATGGCACCAGCTACGGCAAGTGCAGCACCTACCAGAATGGCAATGACGATGCGCGGCAGTCGAAATTGCTCCACAATCAAAGCATTCTCTTCTGAACCGATTCCCAACAAAACTTTTACCACATCGAGCGAGGCGATTTTCATTTCACCCATTCCAAGACTGACAACCGCTACTGCGATGACGATCAGCAAGGAGAGTAGCGAAAACAAGATCGTCTTTTTATGTAGCTGAAACGATGAAAAGCGCTTGCCGATGCGAAGAGACAGGTAGTTTTTCATTATTTATCCAGCCCCTTGCGTGCGACATAGATGAAGAACGGAATCCCGATCAGGGCTGTCATTACTCCAATAGGAACTTCAGCAGGCATTGCAATATAGCGAGCGCCGATGTCTGCTAACAGCAGTAGGATGGAACCAAGCAGACCGCTGTACAAAAGTACCCAGCGAGTGTCGATTCCAACGAGATAGCGGGCCAGATGCGGAGTGACCAAACCGACAAAACCAATAGGTCCAGCAACAGCAACTGCGCAACCGGATAAGAGAACAATGACGATTCCGACACTGAATTTGACCAATAATGTGCGTTGGCCGAGACCTTTTGCTACGTCATCACCCATCAACAACGTTTGAATCGGACGTGCGAGGACAAAAGCGGCGATCCAGGCGATGATCATATAAGGAAAGACAGTGGCTAAGTACTCCAGCTTTCTGCCTCCGACTGATCCTGCCAGCCAGAAAAGCACCTCGTCCGTAGCCTTTTCATTTAGGACCATCATGCCGTGTCGAATCGAAGAAGCCAAGGCGGTGATAGCTGCACCCGCTAGGACCAGCTTCACAGGCGAAAGTCCATCTCTGCCGAATGAACCGAGCAAGTAGACGATCAAACCTGCTACAGCGGCTCCTAAAAAGGAAATCCACGTAAATTGGGCCAAGGAGCTGATCCCGACAAAAGTAACGGCGAACACAACAAAAAGAGAAGCACCTGCATTAAGACCGAACAGTTCAACGTCTGCAACAGGGTTTCTCGTCAAGGATTGGAGCAGAGTTCCGGCCAAGCCTAGGCAGAAACCGACCGTAAGCGCATTGAGTACACGCGGTACTCGCACTTCTTTAATGACGATGTGTTCATTGGAGCCGTTAAAATTCGTATAGGCATCAATCGCAGTTTGCCAACTCGTATCAATGACGCCAAAGATGAGGCTGGCATAACTGAGGTAAGTCAGGAGGAGAAGGGCGAATGCCACTCCCAGAATTTTACGAAAGTTGCTAGCTAGAAAGGAATTCATGATGGCTACATCCTTATTTCTTAGATGGTTTCATAGTTAAGTGTAGAGCTACATAAAGGAAGTGTCAATGACGTTGATAGTCATTATCATTTTATGATTGACTTTTGACAAGCAGGGGAGTAGGATAGACTCTGTCATTGATATGAATTCTCATTATAGAAAAGGGAAAGGGGTCCTTTCATCATGTTTTCTCGTACATATCGGACCGTAGGCGGTAAAGCTTTCTTTGCTGTCTTAATGGCGCTCTTGCTGGTTGTTACAGGTTGTGGTACTCCCCAAGCAAGTGAACAAAAACCGGCAGAACAAAAGCCTGCTGATCAAGCAACAGGCAATTCGGAGGGTTCCGGCCAAAGCTACACAGTGAAACACGCGATGGGCGAAACAACTATTAAAGGTACACCAGAACGCATCGTCATGTTGACCAACCAAGGTACAGAAACTCTGATGGCTCTCGGTGTGAAGCCAGTAGGGGCTGTAGGTGCAGCTAATGATCCAACACAATTCTACGATTTCACCAAGTCTTTCCTTGAGGGGACAAAATCCGTAGGTACAGAAGGTCAACCTAACCTGGAAGCAATCGCGGCACTGAAACCTGACCTGATTCTGGGTATGAAATTCCGTCACGAAAAAATTTATCAACAATTGACTGCAATCGCTCCAACCGTATTCGTTGAAGAGCCACGCGGCGACTGGAAAGAAAACTTCTCCTTGTTCGCAGAAGCAGTAAACAAAAAGGCTGAGGGAGAAAAAGTCCTCGCTGATTGGAACAAGCGCGTAGAAGAATTTAAAGCAAAAGCTGGCGACAAGCTGAACACAAAAGTATCCGTTGTACGCTTCATGCCAGGTAAAGTTCGTATCTACTACACAAAAACCTTCACTGGCGCGATTTTCAAAGACCTTGGCCTGGCTCGTCCAGCTTCCCAAGACAAAGACGAATTCGCGGCAGAAGTTACGAAAGAGCGCATTCCAGAAATGGACGGCGACATCATGTTCTACTTCACGTATGAAACAGGCAAAGGCGAGGCTTCCAAGCTGGAGCAAGAGTGGACAAACGATCCTCTCTGGAAAAACCTGAACGTCGTGAAAAACAATAAAGCATTCAAAGTGGATGACACCATCTGGAATACTTCCGGTGGCGTAATCGCAGCGAATAAAGTACTGGATGAGCTGGAAGGCTACATCATCGGTAAATAATGAGAAAAAGACGGGACTAATGCTCCCGTCTTTTTTGTGTTTTTATCCCGCCATGTTGTTGAATGTTCCTCGTGGGTAGTAAATGTTTACGTGATCGATGTAGAGGCTGTTTGGATCATCGGTCATGATGCCTGAGAAAATGAATTTCAATTCGTAATCAGGGGTTACCTTGTAGGTGTAGATGGTTTGGCCGCCCGTTGTGGTTTTGCTAGCTGGCTCCCCAAGTGTTTCACGAACCTCGGCAAGTGTGATTGCTTGCAGGCGTGGGTCATAGGAACGAATATCAACGATCTGCATTCCTTTGTTAAAGGCGAAGACTAGATTGAGATCCCGGTACGTATTGTACGTGATGCCATTGATGACGGAGACGACATCCGGTTTGCCCAGCTGTTTTTCTGCGTCATCGAACATATCCTTTTCTACACGATACTGACTGCCAAAAATTTGGCCTTTTTGGGCGAGATCATGCACGCTTTGCAACATCTCGGCATTGTCCGCGTACAGCATCAAATTTTTGTTTCCTTGCGGGTAATAGAGATGGTATTCAACAAGAATCAGGTCTTCCTTGCTCGTGCTTTTCGTTCCTTGAAAGATCAACTTGACCTGATATTTGTTCGACACATCGTAGGTGCAAATCGTTTGATTGCCAAACTCGCTGATACGCACTGATTTTCCCCAGTTCTTTTCGACGGAAGACAGGCTGATTTGCTGCAAACGTGAATCTGTCCTGTGCATGTCTACGATCTGCATGCCTTTGTTGTAGCCAAACACGACTTCTTTTTTCGGGTAGGCGGAGTAGATCATTCCGTTTGCTGTGTAAGTTTTCTCAGGTTTTCCCCAGCCCTGTTCTACTTCATCTACCGTTTTTTCCAGAACGAAAGGAAGGGAGATGACTCTGCCTTCTTTCGCATTTGAGCGAATTTGTGACAAGAGCTCCTCTGACTGCGAAATAGGCGGTGTCGTTATGCTGTTGTTTGGACCCGGTCCCGGAGAAGCAGTAGGAGAGCCAGGAGCAACAGGCGCTACGGTGTCTGGTAAAGTGCTTTGTTGTTGGTTCGTAAGGAGTGAGGCTCCTAGCCAGACCGTCGCAGCGAGTACGGAGCAGAGGGCCAATCCCTTGCCAAGCGCAGAAAAACCACGAAAAGAAGCAGTCCCCCCAGATTTGCTCACATTTGTTTGGCGAATAGCAGAAACAATCTCTTGCTTTTTTTCTCCGCTCATTTTCATATCCGGCATCCCTTGCAATTTCCCTAGTAAGTCATGGTCTGAATTAGATCGCATCGCCAATCATCTCCTTTTTCTCACGCTCAAGTATTTCCCTGACAGCTTTCATGGCACGGTGCAGTGTCACGTTTACTTTGTTTTCGGACCACCCAAGTATTTCAGCCGTCTCCTTGGAGGATAGTCCCTTAACGCCACGCAAAATGAGCACCTCGCGAAAAGCGGGTTTTACTTCACGGATTGCATGGTAAAGTGCTTGCTGCTCCTCATGTACGTGCACAATTTCTTCGGGTGTTTTTTCTTCCCCCTCTACATTCGCCAGCCATTTATCTGGCAGCCAATTACGCAGACGCTGCTTTCGTTTATGATCGATGGCGGTATTTCTCGCGATCGTCAATAGCCATGTTTTCGGCTGCGATCTGCCTTCGAATGCATCCATAGACCGAAGCGCTTTTAAAAAGACATCCTGAACGAGGTCTTCTACATCGCGGGTTCCTGTGTAGTAAATAAGAAATTTGTAAATATCATCGCCATAGCGTAGGAACCATTGCTCCATTAAACCGTTTTTGTCCATAGCTGAACCACCTTTTGTACGTTCTACTTGTAATTTGACGACTCAGGGTGCATTTCATTACAAATACAAAAAAACTGCCGGAAGCTGTGTCCGACAGTGCTTATATTTAAGAGTGGAGCATGGAGTCCCGCGTAAACCATAGCTGATAGCTGAGTATGCTGATCAGAACCGCAGAAATGGCCGCAGAGGAGCTGAAGCTAAGCATAATGAGGATTTGGTAGCGCACGGCCTCGATGGGACTGGCACCCGCGACGATCATTCCGGTCATCATCCCTGGCAATTGGACGAGTCCGATTGTTTTCATCGTGTCAAAGGTAGGGATCATGCTCGCTTTGACAGCGCGCTTCAACACTACGTGCACGGCTTGGCGTGTAGTGGCTCCCAGACAAAGCAGTGTTTCGATTTCCCCACGAGAGGCTTCTACTTCTCTGTTCATATGCGTGAGAAAAAGGCTCGTGACGATCATAGAGCTGCCAATAATCATGCCGCTCATCGGGATGAGGTACTGCGGCGTAGGAGAGACGAGCCCGAATACAACCAACAGTCCCATGGTGATGACCTCTGTTATCGCCAGTGAAATAGAGATCCGCCAAAAGATCCCCGATAAATGCTTCGCTCTGCTGGCAGCGTTCCACGAAGCGACCAAGATCATCATGAGAATAATCAATAATATAAACCATACACTATCGGCAGCAAAGACAAAATGTAAGACATAGCCGATCGCGAGCAATTGAACGGTAGAACGGATGGTGCCAATCAAAATGTCTTTTTCCAAACCGAGCTTCTGCCAGACGGAGAGCAGAAGGGCAATGAAAACAAAGGCATAGGCAAAGAGCAGCCACATGTATGAAAACGTAAAAGTATGCGTCATCTCTGCACCTCACTTAGGGCAGCATGGACATTTCCATCTTGCAAAAATTCACGAGCTTCAATGGATTGGGGCGAATGGAAAAAAGCTTCACATTCAGCGTCCTCTGCGAGCTGGTGGTTGGCCATAAACCAAATGCGCTTGCAAGCGACTCGCGCTTCTTCTAAATCATGCGTGACCCAAATTAAGGTCGTACCCGCTTGGTGGTGCAAATCGACGAGGAGCCGCTCAGCAGCCTGTTTGCTTTTCGTATCGAGGGAAGCGGTGACCTCATCCAGCAGCAGGACAGGTGGCTGAAGCAACAGGCTGCGAACGAGAGCGAGCCGTTGTTTTTCACCGCCGGAAAGTTGAGCCGCTGGTTTTGACCAATCGATCTCCTCCATATATAACTGCTCCATCAAGTCAGAGGCGAGCTTCATATCAAAAGGACGTTGATGCAGGCTGCTCACTGCCCGCAAGTTCTCTTCCACGCTGCCGGGCAGCATAACGGCTTGCTGTGCCACATAACTGATTTTCATTCGCCAAGCTCTCGCGTCCCACAAGGACATTTCTTTATTCTCCAAGAAAACCGTACCGGCGTCAGGTTGTAGAAGACGACCCAAAATACGGAGCAAGGTGCTTTTTCCTTGGCCTGATTTTCCCAGAATTCCAATAATCGTAGGCTCTGTAATACTAGCGTTTATGTCACGGAACAACCATGTACTCGTGGGAGAGTGGATTTGTTTCCCCAAAGCTTCAATCTGGATGGTCATATGTAAAAAGCCTCCCCATTAACGCGGAAAACACCGAAGAGGACGAGTCTTCGGTGTTTCTTTTCTGGCTATCTATGTACTTATTTCTTCTCAGACAGCCACTGTGAAACCGCTTGAATTTCTGGTTGTTTCTTCAGCATTCCAGCAGGCATGCCGCCCTTACCTTCTTTGATGATTTTAGCAATGTCGTCAGCGCTGAGCGTAGCTCCAATTTTCGTCAGGTTTGGACCTGCAATGCCTTCGAGATTTTGACCATGACAGGAAGCGCAATTTTGTTTAAATACAGCAGCAGCGTCAATTTGTGCAGTTGGTGCGCCGCCACCATTTGCTTCTTCGCCATGTTTTGGTGGGAAAATGATTGATCCTACAAGTGCAATGAGAAAAACTAGAAACAAGATACCAAACGAAGTGAAAAAGGCCTTCGCGGAATCAATTACATCGTTTTGATTCATGTCTTTTTTGTTGGACCCAGCCATCTGACAAAGACCTCCCAAAGCAAATAATAAAGTTTCATGGTAATTTTACGGCAAAAGTTTGACAATATCAAGGCGACTACCAAACAAGACAAAGAAAGTACACAATTTGCCATTTTTTCGTAAAAACACGTTGCTCTTATTCTACCTTATAACGGACAATATTATTTGAAAGAATTTCTCTTATAATGGAAGGGATAGCGGGTTGCTGTTACCAGACAAGTGTGATAAAGTTGTTGTATTGGTTTTTTCCGCCTTGGAAATACGTTTTGAGGTGAATGAAAATGGCATTGGCTGCGAAAATTTTACTTGTGATCGCAAGTATTGGCTTAATTATCGTCGTGTTGCTGCAATCGGGAAAAAGTGCCGGCCTTTCCGGAGCGATTGGTGGCGGCGCAGAGCAACTGATGGGCAAGCAAAAAGCCCGCGGGATTGACGCACTTTTAGGGAAACTGACCGTTGTATTTGCGGTTGGCTTCATGATTTTTGCGATTTTGCTCGGGTATTTCTTGAAATCAGGAGCGTAATAGACGAACGGCCGAAAGACAGCGAGTGCAACTTGCTGTCTTTTTCTCTATTCCGATTGCGATATGCGGGAACGGTGAATACTACATAATAGGATGGTCATAGAGAAACGCGGGAATGCCACGCGAAAAAGGAGGTTTGTGAATGGAAGACCAAGAAAAAATACTCGCGTTTATGCGAGAGCAAGCATACCACCCGATGACGGTGAAGGAACTGGAGGAAGCGTTTGAAATTAAGGATTCTGCCACGTTCAAGGAGCTTGTGAAAACGCTGAATGCACTGGAAGCGAGCGGAGAGGTGATCCGCACCAGAGCGAATCGGTATGGTGTGCCTGAAAAAATGAATCTGGTACGTGGACGTCTGCAAAGTCATCCGAAGGGCTTTGGATTTGTGATCCCAGAAACGCAGGGCACGGAGGACGTATACGTTCATGCGAATGATATGAACGGTGCGCTGCATGGGGATACCGTACTGGTCCGTGTGGAAAAGGAAGCGGGCGGCAATCGTCTGGAAGGGCAAATTATCCGTATCGTCGAACGAGGAATGAAGCAGGTCGTAGGGACGTTCAAGGACGAGACGTATTACGCATTTGTCATTCCCGACGAAAAGAGGCTCGGCAAGGATATTTTTATCCCAAAAGAAGCCTATAACGGTGCCGTAGATGGTCACAAGGTAGTTGTGAACATCGTTCGCTACCCAGAGGGACGAGTGAATCCTGAGGGTGAGGTCGTCGAGATTCTTGGCCATAAGAACGATCCGGGCGTCGATATCCTGTCGATCATCCGCAAGTTCAACTTGCCTGAAGCTTTTCCAGAAGACGTGTTAGAAGAGGCTGAGGCAGCACCAGATGAGATTTCCGAGGAGGAGATCAGCGGTCGTCGTGATTTGCGCGAGCGGATGATGGTTACGATCGATGGTGCGGATGCCAAAGACTTGGACGATGCCGTTTCCCTGGAGAGGCTGCCAAACGGAAACCTAAGACTCGGCGTGCATATCGCTGACGTCAGCTACTATGTTCGCGAAAAGTCTCAGCTGGACAATGAGGCGTATCGTCGTGGTACCAGCGTCTACTTAGTTGACCGCGTTATCCCGATGCTGCCACATCGCTTGTCCAACGGCATTTGCAGTCTCAATCCGCAGGTAGATCGATTGACGATTTCCTGCGATATGGAGATAGATGCGAACGGAAACACCGTGAAGTACGATATCTTTTTGAGCGTGATTCGTACAGATGAGCGCATGACGTATGCAGATGTACGCAGTATTTTGGAAGACAAGGACGAAGCTTTGATTGAGAAATACAGCAGACTCGTCCCGATGTTCGAGGATATGAAAGAGCTGGCCTTGAAGCTGCGTAAAAAACGGATGCAGCGCGGCGCGATTGACTTTGATTTCCGCGAAGCAAAAATTTATGTCGATGACGAGGGAACCCCTACGGAAATCGGCTTCCGTACGAGATCGATTGCGGAGCAGATCATCGAGGAGTTCATGCTCGCTGCCAACGAAACAGTGGCAGAGCATTTCCACTGGATGAAGCAGCCGTTCATGTACCGGATTCACGAAGACCCGAACGCTGAAAAGCTCATGGCCTTCATGGAGTTCATCACGAATTTTGGCTACTCGATCCGTGGGAAGGGCAATTCTGTTCATCCACGTGCGTTGCAGCAGCTGCTGGAAGAGGTAAAAGGAACGCCAGAAGAAATTATTATCAGCACCGTCATGCTGCGTTCGATGAAGCAAGCGCGCTACGACGCGGAAAGTCTGGGGCATTACGGCTTGTCTACTGAGTTTTATACCCATTTTACTTCGCCGATTCGCCGTTATCCCGACCTGATCGTCCACCGCCGTATTCGCGAATGGATCGAGCTGGGGAATCAACTATCAGAAAAACGTCTGGGGTACTGGGCAGAGCAAATGCCAGTAATCGCAGAGCATGCGTCACAGCGTGAACGGTTGGCTGTCGATGCCGAGCGTGAAACAGACGATCTGAAAAAAGCGGAGTTCATGCTGGAGCGAGTGGGAGAAGAATTCGAAGGCGTCATCTCCAGCGTCACTTCGTTTGGGATTTTCGTCGAGTTGCCTAATACCATTGAAGGCTTGGTGCACGTCAGCTTTTTGACCGACGACTACTATCATTACCACGAGAAAATGTTTGCGCTGGTCGGTGAGCGTACAGGCAAGCAGTATCGGATCGGGGATGTCGTCGAGGTACGTGTAGCCAATGTCAACGTGGATGAACGCACCATCGACTTCGAAGTCGTCGGAATGCCGAAGGCTGGCTTCCGCGGTAGTCGTGAGCGTACGCCTCGCGTAATAGATGGTCGCAGTGGGGATCGTAAGCCGACACGTGGCAAGCAACAAGATCGTTCACGTGCAGGCCGTGCAGATCGTCCAGATCGTCCTGGCAGACCAGATCGTCAAAAGGACAAAAAGCATCCGGCGGAAATCCGTCAGAAATACAAGGATCGCCGCAAAGCAGAGGGGAACAAACCTCCTCGTCGTGCTGAATCGGGCAAAGCATCGAGCGGTGAAGAAGTACTGCCAATTGGTACAGGAGAAGGGGATACCCCAGCGAAGCGCCAGAAGGGATTCTGGGAAGATCTCGTCAAGTCCAAGAAAAAGAATCGCAAAAATGTAGCCAGTCAAGTGAAACGGAAACGCCGTTAAACGCTTGTTTAAACCCCGAAAAGTACGCGGAGCGATCCGGTTCCCTTTTCGGGGATGTTTATTTACCGGGTAAATGACTTGCCACAATGGGCAAAATTTGCTAGACTAACTGGTACGAAACGCAGTACGTACAAGTGAGGTGATCTCCATGTCAAAAGATAAGGCCGGAACCAAGACAATCGCCCAAAACCGAAAAGCGCGCCACGATTACCACATCGAGCAAGTATACGAGGCAGGCATTGAGCTGACCGGTACGGAGATCAAGTCCGTGCGTGCGGCGCGTGTCCAGCTCAAGGACAGCTTCGCTCGTGTGCAGAATGGCGAATTGCTTCTGTACAACGTGCACATCAGTCCGTACGAGCAGGGGAATCGTTTTAACCATGAGCCAGAGCGGACTCGCAAGCTGCTGATGCGTCGCTTGGAAATCCTCAAGCTCAATGGTCTGATTCGCGAAAGAGGGTACTCGCTGGTCCCGCTCAGCATATATTTAAAGGGTGGCTGGGCCAAGGTCGAGCTCGCACTTGTCAAAGGGAAAAAGAACTACGACAAGCGCGAAGACCTCAAGAAAAAAGAGTCTGCGCGTGATATCGAGCGTGCTCTGCGCGAACGCCAAAAAGGTTGATTGGATTGCACTGGCAGGCTTGGTAGCAATCAACGTTGAGTTTTGTCTATCACCTGTGCTATATTAATTAGGCAGCAAGCAATACACTTATGTTAACGATACAGTCTAGGTGCGGATCGAATGGCTCTTCACCTAGACTTTTTCTCACCTTATACCCTGGGGGCGTTCTGGATTCGACGGGGATGGTAGAGCATGAGAAGCGAGCCGGGGGGCTGCGGACCTCGTCAACAACGCGGAACGCCATTAACTGGCAACAAACAACTTTCTCTCGCTGCTTAATAACCAGTGAGGCGCTACCATTCCATCGCCCATGTGGCATGACTAGCGCTCAACTTTAGTGGGATACGCCGGAGGCTTCCGCCTGGAGCCGAAGGAAGAAGATCAATCAGGCTAGGTAACGGGTCAGCGCGTCACTCCGCGAATCCGGTACCGAAATTTAAATGAGTGACTGCGCTCGGAGATGCTCATGTATCGCTGTTTTCGGACGGGGGTTCGAATCCCCCCGCCTCCACCAAATACATAAAGTGAAGCCACCTGATGAGGGTGGTTTTTTTTATTTAAACGGATAAAAACTTCTTATTTTCCGATACATTTTCTAATTTCTCAATGAATATTCCAAGTAACATAGACTGTACGAGCTGCATTTGGTTTGCAGGGCCGAATCCATTGAGTGCTATATTCATTCTCTTTAAACAGTCTAAAAGTAAGAAATAGAAGAATAGAGAAAAAGGTTTCTTAACTTAGGAAGCCTTTTTAAAGTCACTTAATATGTAATGTAACTTCTTTCGTTTTATTCTCTTTTTGCTGCCATTGTTTAAGTGTTTCAAACGAATAGTCGGTCAGATCTGGTATGGTTATCTTTAATGTTGTGACATTCTCCCAATTTAACGAAAGTATTGGGATACTAAAATCTGTAGATGTTAACTTATTGACAATATCGCTAGCGTCATTAAGCTCGGCTAGCGTTAAGGATTCTGTGTTTATGATCATTACACTATTTCGGACAACATCTGTACCTTCATTTTTTCCAAGTAAGATAGCGAGATTCTTTTCGTTTGGAGAAAAAACATGATCAGAGAAGATGCTTCCAGAGTGCAAAGGGACGGATTTAACCTCATCGTTTTTAATCTGAACTAAAGTATGGTTGCAAAGTTTTGTACCACAACTGTATTGAAAATCACCGTATATGATCCCGGAATTTGAAGTGAAGGCTGTAGCCTGTATTCGTTTTATCTCGGTTTCTCGATCACTTTGATCGAATTGTTCAAGGTATTTATTAATGGAGTCAACCTTTTGAATCGGGATTGGGTATTCTTTTGAATCTAATGAAAAAGTTAATTGTTCTGCTTCTTTCTGCACGTTTTGTACCTGGGTACCATTGGAGTTAGAAGAAATATTAAGTGACGAATCACCACAACCAACTGTAAGCACAGTCATGGATAAAGCAAAAATGAAACCAAATATTTTTTTCATTTTTTTCTCCTTATAGGTTGTATTATTTATTGTTTTTTCCTCTTTTATATATGACAAATCAAAAAGAGCGATTAAACATGGCAATTGAAAATGCTTGATATAACAAACATTTACTATATCAGACAGTAAATATAATGATGAATGTTGAAGCGAAAAACTGGTTAACGACTAGAATATACAACAGACTCACTAAGTAGAAACCCCATAAATCCCAGCGATGACCCTCTCCCTAATTTCTGGATGCAGGGTTTTTCTACAGTCCTTCTTTGCGCTACGACTCCATCGCTCATGTGACGTGACTAAGCAAGCCTATTTCTTCAGTATAGCCCACTCGACAATAACAAAATTAAGAATGAGACCAGCCCAAATGTTTACATTCAATACCTCTCCAATGACGGTTTCCATACCATGCGGAAGAGAAAAACCGTGTAGAATAAAGTACAGAAGGAGTAATACTGGCACCAACAGACGCGCACTTACGGCAACCAATGTCATTCCAAAACTGCGAATCATCCATTTTCGGTGTTCCTCATATTGCCTGTTGATGGCGGTACGATACCCTTTCCAGCAAGTAAACAGCCAAGCCAATGATAAGACAAGGAAGCTCGTTGCCTTCATGAAATTTTCTGCATAAAAGATACTCCCTAAAGAGAGAAGTCCGCTGATAAACACACTGTACACATAAACCCTCCCAAGAAAACGATGTATCCTTGGATTCTTTAGACGAATTCGGTCGATAAACTGAAAAAAACCAGTGAGAAGAGCAATGAAAGCAGAAACGATATGAGCAACTAATAAAGGATATTGAAGAGAACCGGAAATAATCGTTATGCGACTGTTTGCAGGATCTAATGTTAAATAGGGAGCCATAAATGGAAGGATAACCACTAGAGATACAAGAAATAATCCCCACCAAATTTTAGGGAGTTTCATGCCTGCTTCCCTCCTAGATTATGAGCATGTTTTACGGTGAAGAGAGATCCCCAGGAGAGAAACAAGGCAATAACCGGGTGAAGCGCAGAGAGGATTCCTAAGTGAGAGGAATAAATAACGGTAAGGAACTGCGCAACGATCATGAGGTATAATCCGAGACAGATCCAACGAAGATGTACGGGCAGCTTTCCAGGGAAAGAGAGAACCAACATGCCGACTGGAATCAATGCAAAATATTGAGCCAAGGTTCTATGCATCTCCCAATGTTCTCCGTTGACGAACAGCCCAAGACCTGCCAGTGATACCTGAACAATAATGAAAGCAAAAAACACCCAGGCGAGGACAATAAACATGTACCTCAAAATTTTCACACGAGGAGGGGGAAGGGGAATCTTCTCATTCTTCTCAAGCATCAAAAACCTCTCCCATCTGAATAATTTGTCTTACCCCCATCCTAAATGCAAGTTCAAAACAAACCCTAAACGATTTCTAAAAAAAGGATAAAATCTGAACGTCAAATCGGATTATGTATACGTTGCATAAAAAAACAAAGACCAACATAGTAAATATCGCCGGTCTTTGGCTCATAATCAGCTATTAATTGGGCTCTAACACAAAGTAATAAGGTTTGGAGAGAAGATTGTGCAAATGATCGCGTACTTCCACGTTAGGCAAACGGTTTAATGATTCGTTAATTTCTCGTTTCATGTCGGCGTACTGGCTTTCATGCTGCACTTCCGGGCCATCTTTATGTGTCTCCTCGTGAATTACTTGAGCTAAACGCTTTGCTATCCCAAATAGCTCTTGATTGGTCTCACCATAATCAGGTTCATTAGCGTTTGCCAAATATCCGCGCATTTCTGCTAACCGGGACAGGGTATCACGCCAGTTCCAAATTTGAATATTTTTTTCTCTTGTTTGAGAGCATATCTCAACAAAAGGATTTTTCGATAACAAGTCTTCTAATGTACTCCATGAATCTGGTCGCAGAGATTCTTCGAGTTTTTGCAGACAGTACGCATCAGGAGAGAGTAGCTCTATCACTTCACGAAACGCAGGAATCGAATTGCGTTGATAGCTTTTGATTCCCCACAAGCTATGTACCTGCAATGCCGTAGCAAATGACTTGCAGTAAGTATCGAGCTCTTCTAATCGTTCCTCAGCGAGCTTATGACTAGCAAGAATCCTCGCTTTTACCCCATTATCAGGGATGTTTTCATTAGCTTCGCCTAATTGCATGTTTCTTTTGATGTACGTTCGAACCGTGTCTTTTGGTATCGATCTATCCTCTTGAGCACCTAGAACTCCAAATCGATAAGAGATAAAATCCTCGAATCCTTTACTACTTCCGAATCCATCATCAATGGCATGCAAATCTGGTTGCACTTCCATCATTTCAGCGAGCACCTGCTCTTCAAGTCCATAAATGCATGCTTCGATATGTGTCCAGTAGCTTCTACATTCGTCTACGCTCCCCAGTACACGTTGATAGACGTCATGGAAGAATAGGATATGAGCAATTTCGTGGAAGTAATTTTGAAAAGGAAACTTGATGTGAGTTCCTTCCAAATACGATCCTGCATTTTGATAGATCCGTCCATGCTCTGGTCGGAATAACGTGGGTAGCGTCGAGTGTAAATCTAAGTATAATCCAATCCCTTCATTGTAACTATGTGCCCAAACAGCTAAATAGGTTGGGCTTAACAACAAAGCGATGGAGTGATTGGTAATTTGAACAGGCAGGTTGAAATAGCCGCCGTTTATTTGAGGCTGTAAGCTTAACCAGGTCATCCCAACTGCTAGAGCCTGATATAAAGGAAATTCACCATCCGCTGATGCTTCTCTACAATAATGTTGAAATTGACGTATATCGTTTACAATTCCATGGTTCTTAAAACCGTAGGTACCTTCGAATCTCTCAAGGCCCTCAATAAAATCCTCTGGTGATACCGTTAAAAATACGTTAATCCCATCCACCCAAAGATCGGAACCGATCTCTGATTCTAGCCATGCGTCTTGATCCTCGGCAAGCTCTCTCAACTGATGATATCTTTCCAACAAAAGCGCTTGATTCATTACCTGCACCATCCCGTCATGTTTGCTTACTGCCTAGAAAGCGAGAACTCTTTGTAAAAAATTCAAGAGCACACGAGGTGCTCTTGAACAATCGATTACTTTTTACACGCAAGTGTCATAATTGGATGGAAAAGCAATTTCATTTCTTGAACGTTTTGATTGCTAGAAAGTTGTACTTTCACTACCTGTTTCATGAGGAATCCCGTCCTTTCCAAATTTTATATACGGAGATAACGCATGCTTTTTTGATTCGCTTACAAGCACACATCAACAACTACACGCCATTTCAGCGCTTTCATTTCTTGCACTTGTTTGTTCTTGTTTACTGCTACTTTTACGACCTTTTTCATGAGTTTACACCTCCTTTCCATAGAGGTGGAATTTATTTGCTCTTTCTATCAACAAAAGGCTTAGTTGTAATTATAAGGAAAATTGACAATTGATTTCAAGTTAAGAAAAATAAATATTTTCTGAAATATGTAAATTTGATTGATGGCGGTTCGAATCTCCCTCTTCCAAGAAATACATAAATGATGTGCATTTTTTCCAGGGAAGGTACTTCCTGCTGCGACACTGGGGGTGCTTGTAGTAAACTGTATCAGGGGTGTAAGATTGATTTTCGGCAACCTTGGAGTAACTGAGCTCATAGTGATTGGAGTGTCGAGTTCCTCCATATTTGGAAGAGAAAGATGATTTGTGTGTTTGAAAAGAATGTTTATTTAGAGTATAGTATCAGAATGAATAAAAGAAGGTTGATTAAGTAACCATCTGAATGAACATTTATGAATGAGAGATATAGAACAATTAGGAGGATTGTTGTGTCACAGAAAGCGCCAGTTTCTTTTGTAGTAACGATAGGATTCATGTTATTTGCTCTGTTTTTTGGAGCGGGTAATTTAATCTTTCCGCCAATGCTTGGCCAATTAGCAGGAACAAATGTATGGATAGCCAATGCAGGTTTTTTGGTTACTGGAGTTGGGTTACCTTTGCTGGCGATCACGGCCCTTGTTTATTCGGGAAAAGACGACTTGCGGTCCTTAGCCAGTCGCGTGCATCCCGTATTCGGAATTGTATTCACGATTGTTCTTTATCTAGCAATCGGTCCGTTTTTTGCGATACCTAGATCGGGCAATGTATCGTTTGATATTGGGGTAAAGCCTTTCCTATCAGAACAGGCAGGTTCGGCACCGCTGATTCTATTTACCATCCTGTTTTTCGCAATTGCTTGCTTCTTATCGCTCAATCCTGTGAAAATTATCCATGTAGTCGGAAAAATCTTAACTCCAATAAAATTAACGTTTATCGGAATGATTGCAGTAACGGCTATTATTTATCCAATTGGAGCCCTTCAAGCCCCGCAAGCAGATTACACATCCCATGTATTTTTCAAGGGTTTTCAAGAAGGGTATTTAACATTGGATGCTCTTGTAGCTTTTGTTTTT
This sequence comes from Brevibacillus fortis, assembly GCF_046196545.1. Classification (GTDB taxonomy): domain Bacteria; phylum Bacillota; class Bacilli; order Brevibacillales; family Brevibacillaceae; genus Brevibacillus; species Brevibacillus fortis_A. The sequence goes on along the minus strand of NZ_CP176370.1, from coordinate 5,831,131 downwards.
GGAATGATCATCGTGAATGCGATTAAAGAAAAAGGAGTTACTGCCAAAAAGCAAGTTTTGGCTGCGTGCGCAAAAGCAACAATGATAGCCGGTTTACTCCTGGCTCTTTTCTATACCGCACTTTCCTATATGGGTGCCTCTAGCGTAGAAAAGTTGGGCCATTTAGAAAATGGCGCTGAAGTTTTGGCGAAAGTTTCGAATTACTACTTTGGTTCTTATGGTGCCATTTTATTGGGATTAATGATTACAGTGGCATGCTTGACTACTAGTGTAGGGCTTATTACAGCCTGCTCTTCTTTTTTTCATTCATTATTTCCGAAAATCTCTTACAAAAAATTCGCGGTTATTTTGTCTGTTTTCAGTACACTCGTTGCTAATATTGGATTAACGCAACTCATTAAGGTCTCCGTTCCGATCTTAATGACCATGTACCCGATTGCGATCTCGTTACTCTTCTTGACGTTTCTGCACAAAGCATTCAATGGCAGGCCAGAAGTGTATCAAGGAAGTTTACTTTTCACTTTTCTGATTAGTCTGTTTGATGGCTTAAAGGCTGCTGGAGTCGACAACAGTGTTGTCCATTATTACTTTACTCAGTACCTTCCACTGTATGACGTAGGCTTGGGCTGGCTGCTGCCTTCTCTTATAGGGGGGGGATGCGGATACGTGATCAGTGTATTCCGGAAGAATATGTACCACGTTCAAAAACAAAAGGAAGCATGAAAATAACTTTTCACATAGACACATGCCACTTAGAAGATGCTTTACAAACCCGTCTCTTACCATATAGGAGACGGGTTTTATTCATAAGTCAATCAGAATGGAATGATAGTTAAAAATATTTTCATTTTTCTAAAGTTTTCTGATTGAAATTACCCATTTTATGGTATTCTATTTTTTGCGATGGATGTCATATATATGGGGTGCATAATGATGATAGGGCACACGACAGAGAAAGAACGGACGATATTTGATCATACTGGGAATAGGATCAAGACAGAAGATCGAGAGGTTCGAATTCTTGCTAAGTATGAGGAACCGCTGGTTGTCGTGTTAGGAAACGTGCTTAGCGATGACGAATGCAATGAGCTAATCGAACATTCCACAGAACGATTGCAACGCTCTAAAATAGGTGAAGATCGTTCAGTCAATTCTATACGAACGAGCAGCGGGGTGTTCTGCGAGCAGACGGAGACGATTACAAGAATCGAGAAGCGAATTTCTCAAATCATGAACATTCCGATAGAGCATGGTGATGGCTTGCAAGTGCTACGATATACCCCTGGCCAAGAATACAAACCCCATTATGATTTCTTTGCAGAAACGAGTCGAGCAAGTACGAACAATCGCATTAGTACGCTCGTGATGTATTTGAATGATGTGGAGCAAGGCGGAGAAACGGTGTTCCCTTTGCTTCATTTATCTGTTTTCCCTATGAAAGGCATGGCTGTCTACTTTGAATATTTTTATAGAAATCAAGAAGTAAACGAGTTCACTTTGCATGCAGGGACACAAGTGATCCATGGGGAAAAGTGGGTTGCAACGATGTGGATGAGAAGACAAAGCTTTCGGGTCTCCTAGATCATGATGTACTACGGTTAGTATAGGGGGAATCCCCATATAAATATGCGAAACTACCACCTGAAAAAGGTGGCTTTTTTATGTCCCCAAGCCAAAAGTTGGCAGTTTGAATGCCTTATATACTTGAAACGAATATTATCAAGTGTTAGACTATTTTTTATTTATTGCATAATGGCTACATGCTAAATACAAGGGGGCATCGAATGCCTGTCTTACGAAAAAAAGCAAACCACTCAAAAAAGATTAGCCTAGTGACACTATTAACAGGACTAGTCTCTTTATCAGTTGTTCTGACTGTTACCATTCTCCTTATCTCATTCTATCAGTCCAAAAAACAGGCACTGATTCACACCACGTTGACCTTAAATCACACAAGTGCAACCAAAATGAGCCACACTATAGACTCTTTGATAAAATCCATGCGGAGTAGCTTACAGTATTCGGCGAGCATCTTTTCCAATCGGAACGAGATGAATGCAGATGAGGCATATTCAAAGCTTGAACTGATCCGCCGTACAAACAACTATTTTAATTCGGTTACCGTGATAGATGAAACCGGGCTGGTTCGAAGTGTGTCTCCCGGATATATTGGTACCGTAGGAAGCTATATTAAAACGGAAACAGCGAAATCGGCATTGGCTTTAAAAAAGCCATACATTTCTAAGCCTTACGTAACTGCAAATACCAAGCGACTCATCGTACTGATGAGCGAGCCCATATTTGATAAGGACGGGCTCTACCGGGGGTTTATCGGGGGAACGATTTATCTTCATGAAGATAACATATTGAATGCGATCTTAGGGAGTAATCCAACAGACGAGTTAGGTTCATCTTTCTACATCGTAGGATCAGACGGTCATTTGTTGTTCCATCGTGATGCAAGTCGGATCGGAGAGGATATCAGTGCCAATCCAGCTGTACGCAAGCTGATCCAAGGGCAAAGTGGCTATGAACAGATCGTCAACTTGAGGGGACAGACGGTATTGGCCGCCTACGTGAAGGTTCCAGAGAATGACTGGGGTGTCGTTGTCGTATCACCTATCAGTGTTGTTTATGAACAAGTAAATCGTGATATTCAATGTGTTTTGTTGTATACGCTGCCTCCCTTTCTACTATTAATGTTAGTTGTGATTGGGCTTGCACGCAAAGTAGCAAGACCTTTCGTAGCCCTGGCCGATCTTGTGAGCAAGGCGGGTAGAGAAGAGGTTGAGTTCTCGGAAGGTAAACAGCATTGGAATCGAGAGGCTGAGCTGTTAACGCGAGCGATTCGCTTTACATTAAACGATATCAAAAAACAGACAGAGCAGTTGGCTCATGATGCGCGAACAGATCCGTTGACAGGGCTAACAAACCGAAGAACGCTCGAGGAAACCATGCAAAAATGGATGATGGAGCAAATCCCCTTTTCTCTTATTATGATGGACCTTGATCGATTTAAATCCATTAATGACACATATGGTCATCAATCTGGAGATGAGGTGATAAAACATTTTGCGAGAATGATTTCTTCATCACTTCGGCCCGAAGATGTGAGCAGTCGCTTTGGCGGTGAGGAATTTGTTGTCCTTGTTGCCCATGCTGGCTTGGAGGAGGCCTATCAGGTGGCCGAACGAATACGCCATGCCTTAGAAACAAGTACAAATCCAATCGGGCAGCCGCTAACCGTGTCACAAGGCATTGCGCACTATCCTTCCCATGCTGTTTCGGCTGAAGATCTGATGCATGTAGCCGACGAGGCCATGTACAGGGCGAAGAGATCGGGTAGGAACCAAACAATGATAGCAGAAGTGGAGTAATCTATGTTAGGAGAGAAGAGGCGAGAGACCGCCTCTTTCTTTTTGGAAAAAAAATCACTTGTTCGGTGCTAAAAAAGTAAATTCGGAGATATATTATCTCGCGTTTTACATATGCATGTAATAAATGGATAATTAAGTAAATTACTGATTTGAAAATGTGAAGCACATGATTCTTGTATCTCACTTTGAAAGAGGGGGATTCAAATGGAGAATGTTGTCACATGGGAACAGTATGAGAGGGCACAACGCTTGCATCCTGCCAATTATTACGACGCAGTATTCAATGCTTTTCTCAAGCCAAACTGGATCAGCGGGAATCAGTTCTGGTACATCCGTGAAATCCGCTTGGAAAAGGGTACTGGTAGGCAATATGTGATCGTGGATGCTGAACAGAATACGAGTCAGCCAGCATTCGATCACGCACGATTAGCGGTCTGTTTGTCAGGATGTTCAGGCGAAAGGTACTGCGCAGAAACATTACCACTTGGAGAACTTATGTTTAACGAGAATGAATCGTCCATCAAGTTTGAGGTGAGAGGTACTGTTTGGAGCTGTGATTTAGAGGAATATACCTGCAAGCCCGTCGATAATGTTTATAAGCCGTCGATGGATGAACTGCCGTCCCCAGATGGAAAATGGGTGGCGTTTGTATACGATCACAACTTGTATGTTCGATCACTCGAAACCGGAAAGCGTTTCAGTCTGACCCGTGACGGTAAGGCTTACTATGATTACGGAACCCAGCCTGAATGTCGGCTCTCGACCGTGGCGGAGCGGTTGAAAAACATGAAGCTTCCTCCAGTAGCGATTTGGTCACCCGATTCCAAGATGCTGCTGACCCATCGGCTTGACCAAAGAAAGGTGCGCAATTTGCATCTGATTCAATCGGTTCCGAAAGGCGAAGAAGTCAGATCGGTACTGCACTCGTACCGTTATCCACTGGTTGGCGATCCACACGTACCGTTGGCAGAGCTGGTCGTCTGTGATTTGGAAAGGCGAACCACAGTCCAGATTGAAAGCGAGCCTTTACTGGCATGTCCAGTCTCACCTCTCACTCCGGGGATGCAAATGGCCGGATGGTCAGCCGACAGTAAACAGGTATATTTCGCCCGAATGTCCCGTGATGCTCGCTCTGTCGACTTTTCCGTAGCTGATCCTTACTCTGGTGAGGTTTGCACGCTACTGCGGGAAGAAAGCGATACGTTTTTGAACCAAGACCTGCATAATCTAGGAGCAGCTAATCCGAATATACGGTTATTGGCGGATGGTTCGTTTATCTGGCACTCAGAGCGTGATGGGTGGAGCCACCTCTACCATTGCGATGGCAAAACGGGGGAGATTCGCAATCCGATCACATCGGGTTCCTGGACGGTACGAAAATTGATGGCAGTGGACGAGCAGCAGGGATGGGTGTATATCACTGGAGGGGGGCTAGAAGAGGGGCGCGATCCTTATTATCAACACCTGTATCGCGTTCGCCTAGATGGAACCGGTCTGTCGTTGCTGACGCCAGAAGATGCAGAGCATGATGTTGTGTTTTCTCCCACAATGAAGTATTTCGTCGATACGTTTTCGCGAGTTGATTTGCCGCCTGTTTCTGTTCTCCGCTCGATAGATGGCAGCCTGATTCGCGAATTGGAGCACGCTGATGTGGAAATGCTGCTCGAGATGGGATACCAATTTCCAGAAAGGATTACCGTCAAAGCACGAGACGGTGTGACCGATCTTTATGGGGTGATGCTGCGGCCATTCCCGTTTGATCCTTCACGCAAGTATCCGGTCATCGATTACATTTACGGGGGACCACAGATCATCAATACGCCGAAAGCTTTCGCGCTCGATCCCGGTCGAAGTCATGACCCGCTGGGTGGTGGACAATCATTGGCGCAGTTGGGCTTTATCGTATTGATCTTAGATGGAATGGGAACACCTTATCGTTCCAAATGGTTCCATGATATCTCAAACGGAAAATTGGAGGAAGCAGGAGGTTTGCTTGACCATGTGGTAGCGGTAAGGCAATTGGCTGAGCGCTACCCGTATGTGGATGTTGATCGGGTAGGCATTTGGGGCTCATCAGGGGGAGGCTACGCTTCGACAAGGGCCATGCTCTCATTTCCTGAGTTTTACAAGACTGCGGTTTCCGCGTGTGGTAATCATGATCAACGGATGTATGTTGCAGCATGGGCGGAACGATATCAAGGTCTGTATGATCCGGACTTGTACAGGGAACAAGACAATGCACGTCTGGCAGCTAATCTGACAGGAAAGCTCTTGCTGGTGAGCGGAGATATGGATGAAAATGTGCATCCTTCCCAAACGATTCGGATGGCGGATGCGCTGATTAAAGCGGATAAGGATTTTGACATGTTGATTTTGCCCAACCGACATCACGGTTTTTCTTTGGAACCGTACTTTATCCGCAGAAAATGGGATTATTTTGTACGGCACTTGATGAGAACAGAACCTCCGTGGGGGAATCAAATCGCCAACAAAAAGGACAGTGATAGTGAGCCGATAGAGAAGTAAAATTCAATCAGGTCATGGAGCAATTCTTAACTCATGTAGCGTCGCAAAAATAAAAGGGGCTGTCTCATAAGTCGATTTTTCGGCTTATAGATGCCCCTTTTTCATTTGACAAACGTTGATATATCCATGTTTCTGATGTTTAAATTTCAGCGGATTTGCCCTTTTGGGACAGCCCCCTCATATTTGGCTGGCCAACCATTGTTCACTCCGCCAAGGTGTCGTTATCCTCTTGGATGACTGCGGCTTGTGGTGTGAAAGGACCATCGTTGTTGACAAAAATCGACGAAATCACTTCCTAAGACCTATGAAAAAATCCAAAAAACGGCACTAAAACATGTAGATATATTCATCTATTGGTAATATATTCAATATAGTAATATTATCTTCCAAAGTATCTAATGAATTCTGGCTGGATATCTACTTTGCCTCATCTGTTTTACGAGAGGATGGCTTGATCACATGAAAAAACGAAGAACATGGCTTTATTTATTTTTACCGTTTGGTTTCCTGGGAGTCATTTCTCTGTATGCGGCTTTGATGTACCAGCCCCTTCTTTTTGTTTTCGGCGATCAATTTTTCCGCAGAGACGATTGGGAAAGAATAAAGCCCAAGTATTTCCAAGGGGTAGCGTACTCAGCGGACGAGGAGGTAAGGCTGCTGGAACAACTGAGCTTGGAAGAATTGATCCTTGATATTGGAAAACAGATGGGGGTGAAGACGGATGAGCGTCTGATTGAAGAACAATTAAAACAACTGGGCAGCACGAAAGCGGGGCGTGAAGAAACGTTGCGCCAGATGAACATGACGGAAGAGGACAGCATTCAAAACATAAGACGGGCGATGATTGGTTTTGAAGTGAAAAAGATCGTGACTCGGGATGTTGTGGTGACACAAGAAGAAGTAGAAAGATTTTACCGGGAACAAATCGAGTCTTTTCGCATTCCCGAACTGCGTACCATTTATTATGTACGGGCTAAAAATGGCGACAAGCTCTTGTTGGACAAGCTGAAAGCCGCATCAGCGGAACGTTTTCAGTCCCTGCTGAAGCAATATGGCGAAGATCCCGAGGGGCGTGCCGGATTGCATGAACTGGTCGCTCAGTCCCAAATGTCCGAGCATTATAACGAGATGATAGCGAAGGCTGTGTTTCACTCTCCCGTAATGCGGATTGTTGGCCCTTTTGAGAGCCAGCAGTGGACCTATTGGTTTTTCCCTGCTGAAGTCATGCCGTCAAGAACACAGACCCTCCCGGAAGTAAGCCAAAAGATACAGCAAATCATTTATCTAGAGAAAGAATCCGTGGTGTACCGCAAGTGGCTCGAGTCACAGAAGAAATCTAACAACTACCTGTTTTTGCCTGAGAATTTGCAAAGGAATAAATTTTTGGCGTTTTGGAGTGACTTACGCCTTCTTTTCAATTCGTAAGTCGTTTCGAATAAATAAAAATGATAAAGGAGAAATTACCATGAAAGTAGGAAAACTGTTGTTGACTGCACTCATTTGCTGTAGCTTGACGGGGATGGCCGCTCCCGCATTTGCGGAGAAGGAAATCGCCGACGAGCCTATGTGGGACAGCGCGCCCGCACCAAAAAATTACAGCCCGGAAAAGAAGAAAGCAGCCGAAGAGATGGTTATTAACCAAAAATCTTTCACTCTTGCCGCGAATCCAATCATCGTGATCGACCCTGGACACGGTGGAGATGATCCAGGAGCATTGGGCAACGGTTTGAAAGAAAAAGACCTGACTTTGGACATAGGCCTTCGATCCAAAAATTACATCGTTGCCAACTATCCGGCTACGGTTTACATGACGCGAAGCTCTGATACAACCGTTGCCCTGTCTACCCGAGCCTCTTATGCCAACTCCAAAAACGCCAATTTTTTTGTCTCCATACATATCAATGCCGCATCCCTTTCCTCGGCCAATGGAGTAGAAACTTACAATTACCCCGGATCGACAACCGGAAGGCGATTGGCAACGGAAACGTACAACCAATTAAGAAATTCGTTTTCAAATGATAGGGGAGTCAAAGAAGCAGAGTTTTACGTATTAAAATACACAAACATGCCGGCATCTTTAGGAGAGACTGGATTTATTACGAATGCGAGTGACGCATCCCAGCTTGCGCAAAGTTCCTTCCGTCAAACGCTTGCCACCCAATACGCTACCGGGATGCACCGTTACTGGTGGGGATTCTAAACAAATGATTGCAGCCAACCATGCCTTGAAACGGGATCCAGCCGATTAAAGCACAAACCATTCGAATTACGAAGAGGGGCTGTCTCATAAGTCGATTTTTCGGCTTAGAGACGCCCTTTTTGCATTTCTCTCATCGGGAACAGCCATTTGGGTCGGCCGCATTTAATAAAAAGAGGATCTGGGATATTTTTCATTTTATACTTAGAAAATAAAAATGTTTGTTATATTATGAATACATACCAAATGGAAAAAGGAGGAAGGGATATGCGGTTACTCGATTCGTATTTGGAGCTTGGAGTTGTGGGTATGGCACGTGCAGGTGCATCGGGATGGTTCGGAGGGAACTACGGGGCAGCTCTTCTGGCCGGATACTACATGAATCAGGAGCACGATCTGCCAGAGCATGTAAAAGAAGGGATAGAGCGGACCTGTGAAGCATACCGCGAATTAAAGCCGGAATGGTTTGTTCTTTTGGATCAAGAAGAGCAAGCAGTCCCCTCCTTATTACAGCATGTCATCGACGGGCTACGAAATAATCTGAAACAGTTCCGGACATCGGGACATGGTCTCGCATTAGGTGTGATGGCATTAAAAGCATTGGCCGCTTGCGCGAGTGCTACCACGGTGTAGATTCCTCCGCAAAACCCCAGCAAAATGCGGGATATCATCAATAGGGAGAAACTTGGGCTTATGGATGCGAGCAGGTTTGCCGCTATGAAAGAGAACAGCGTCCAAAGGATGAGCTTTTTGCGCTCCACTCCCGCAGTGAGTGCAATCAAGAACGGAGCTCCAAAGGCAAAGGCCAGGGAAAAGGCCGTAACTAATTGGCCGGCAAGGGAGAGGGAGACATGGGTGTCATCTGCGATCATGCCGATGATTCCGGTCACGATTGATTCAGCAGTTCCCACCATGAATTCCCCCAAGGCCAGCAACTTAGAGAAGGTAAAAACCGCTTTAGGAAAATTACCGGGAACCGTCATTGCGGATGCTGGATACGGCGGGGAAGAAAACTATGCGTACTTGGAGAGTGAGCAACTTGAGGCGCTCGTGAAATATAGCACCAACCATAAGGAAAAATCAAAAGCTTGGACGAGAGACATCATGCGGTACCGGCATTACCGCAGTACGAACTGCGAGGGGTGTCCTCTCAAATCGTCTTGCACGAGGGCAGTTGGTAACCGTGAAGTGAAGGTAAGTCTAAGATACCTTCGTTTAAGCAACAGGTACGGGAAAAACGACATAGTGAGGAAGGCTACGCGCTTTCCGTTCGACGTATGATTGAACCGGAGAGCGTTTTTGGACAAATAAAAAACAACCGGGGATTCCGACGCTTCCTGCTTCGCGGCTTGCCTAAGGTGAGCGTGGAGGTCGGGTGGCTTTCGCTTGCCCACAATTTGTTAAAAAAGATGGCTGTAGACCAAAAACGTAAAGCAGTCGGTCAGGGGTAATTCCCTGCCTAGCTGCTTTTTCAACAGAAACCAAAAATAAGAACAAAAGAGAGGCTATCCCCAAGTAGAAAATCTACTTATGGGACAGCCTCCATCCATTACCAGCCTCTTTGAGGAGGGGTCTGAATCTGATTCGTTTCTTGATCGATGGTGCGGGCCATTTCTTTGATTTTGGTCAATCCATCATCAATTTGGCGTTTATTCGCTGCAATGCGATTCGCTAACGAAATTAATTGGCTAGATTGTGGTGGGTAGGGTGCATTTGCCAATGTAAGCAGCTCTTGTTGTGCACCGTCCAGGTTAATCGCTGCATTGGCTACCATATCCACTGCAAAGGAAATTTTGTCAGCGATATGGTCAACTTTATTTGCCACGTGATTCGTATGCTGGTTACCCCAGCCGTTTGAATTGTTTATGTACGACATTCGATCACCTACTTTTGAACTTTGTCAGTGATGCCATCGATTTCTTTAACTTTTTGTGCAATTTTATCCGTATGCCCATCAATGGCGTCTGTCAGCTTGTCAACGTCCTTCACGTTCTTTTGAACCTCTGCCAGGTTGTTCAACGTATTTTTCACTTTACCCGTAATACCATCTGCAATGGTACCAACAAGCACCTTGATGTGATCAGGAGCATTTTGACCAACCTGAGCAACGAGACTTTCGATCAGTGGCTGAATCTCACCCAGTGTTGTTTGTGCATTGATCAGCTCACGAGAGCAAGAATTCAATTCGTTGTCAATTTTATCGGAGTCGCGGTCAATTTCTGCCTGGATATCTTTAATATCTCCAAGAACCTTGTCGATTTGATTTCCGAGCTCGCGGACTGTTCCTTTCCCCATAAACATGTACATGCACCTCTCAAGAAATATTTATAGTAACTCTTAAGGATTAAGAGCGCTACCCTGACCTGAAAATTAACACTTATCGGAATAAAGCTTCTAGAAAAAATTGGCTACTTGTATTACTTTAACATTATATGAAAAGGAGGACTACCCTTCAATTATACATATAAACCACTTTTTTCAATCGTTATATGGTCCTGTCTACGACTAGGTGTAGAGTCCCTACTTTTTCAATGGAGAAAAGCCACCTGATGAAGGTGGCTTCTGTATTCTGTCGCTATTTTACCTCGCGAAAACTTGCACTGACCTTTTGCAGTTCTTGCTTGAGGGACTCAAACCTTTTTTCTTCTGTCCAAGCCATGATTTGATGAAAATGTGTAGGTGTTTCGACCAATGTCACAATATAAGCGACCTTAATGCCGTCTACTTCGCCTTTGGCATTGAATTGGATGGCCACCTGGTTGTCGACTACAGTACGAATCTGTTTATCAACGGATACATTTTCTACTGCCTCTTGAAGGTTTGCTTCAATGACTTGGGCATAATCTTGAAGCGTGAATGAACCGTCTAGATCCTGTTTCGATTCTGACAGTACCAATACATACTTTTCGCTAAAGCGATTGGAGATTTCTAAATCAGCTTCATCGTGAAGGGCTGAATCCTTGCCCCAATCCGAAGGGGCTGTAATTTGAAACTTTTTATCCCTGCTATAGAAAATTTCTTCGGTAGGCGTTCTTGATGCGAGATCGACTATACCAAAAATCATACCAATGATGGATAAAACGGCTACGATGGAGAAGACAACAGCGAGTACGGTTGTTTGCTTTTGGCTGACGTTGTTCAGATCCTTCACTTTAACGACGTATGTATTCGCTGCTAGATCGCCTAACCGTTGTCTTTTGTCGGAGGCCAACACACTGATACCGGCCGGCAACCCGCCTAGAAGAAATGCATTTGCTTCGAATAGACGAATGAGGGAACGGATGAATGATTTCCATAACCCCGGCGGTCGTCCTTCTGCATTGACAGCAATGATGCGGAAAGTAAATTTCCCAATCGTATATCCGGTGAGTCCTTCTAACAGTACATAATAAGAAGAGAGGACAATAGCAGCTAGGATGAAGTAATAGAGACCGTTGGCGTCTTTATCAATGGCACCCCCAAGTGAGAGCATTCCGATTAGAAAACAAGCGAGAAGAATATGATCAAGAACATGGGCTCCCCATCTCGTGAAAAAAATCGTCGCCCTGTCGTACGATTTCGATAAATCCCCCATGTTTTTCGGTGGCTCTTGTTGGGGAAGGGGAGAAAACTCTGTCGGTACCGATGGTGATGGCGGTTGTTGCTCCAATTTTGTGCACCTCCTGAAAAAATGTAAACATATTACATTTAACCATTTTGAAAATTGTATTGTCAATTGTAGACGATTAGAATGGGAATTGATGAGGTAGGTGCTGCCAGCCCATTCCGGTGAGAGGAGAATAGCAGATGGAAATCAACCAAATACCCGAGCAATTGGCATTGATCAAACATTCCAAAGACCTCTGGAGCTCTTTTACATACAGCAAATGTAAGGATGCATATGGTTATGACAAGAACGGGCTGAAAAGATACGCGCTGATCATTCAGCTTCAATACGATCAGACTGTGACAGAAGCAGACAAGGAGTTCCTGCAATATTTGATGACCCAAGAGATTGAGATGCATAAGTCCCATCCGTATCAGGGATTACATGAATCTATGGACATCGTGGCTTATTTGTTGGCGAAGTTTAAGGATGTCAACCATATCCGACTGTTTGAGCAGGCAAAATTAAGCAATTTTGATACCTACTTTGGCTTTGATACCGAGTATATCATTTCAGCGGGAATTGAAGAGGCGATCACGTATATCGAAGAAAATGATCTGTACCGAATTAGCTCCTTCTTTCAGGATAAGAAAGAGGAGCTGGAAACGATGTATACAGCTGAGCATATGGAACGATGGTTTCAATCCAAGGCCAGGAATTATCCCGCTAACCTCGAAGATGAGTCCTTGATTACGTTAATGGACAGAGCAATCGATTTTGGTAACAGGGAAGAAGCCAGAAAATTACTGGAGAAGCTGGAGAAGCAGCTGGGCTCTGACAAAAAGAATGATTCTCTGTTGTATCATCGTGCAAAGGAATTGGAAGAGTACGACAAAGCACTTCACTATCTCATACAGGATCTCCCGGAACAAAAAGATTCTTTTGACAAAGTGTTCCTCTGGTTAAAAATTGCCGAAATCCATTTGCTCAAGCAGGACTGGGTCCAGGCTTTTGCGAGCGTCAAGCAGTGCGAACCAGAGCTAAAACTCTTTTCCTCCTGGAGAAGTGCCGGTTTGGGCATAAGCTTGATAGAGACCTTGCTGGATATCAGCTTGAAGGTAAAGGATAGCGACGAGTCTCTGGCTAGAGAAGCGTACCGCTGGGCCGACCAGATGTTGAAATCGACAAACAACTACAGCAGTAATGTTTTGAAAAAGGCGCATCAGTGTGCCAAGGTGCTGCAACTCAAACAGGATAAAAGGCTGTACAGTAAAAAAGTCGCGATAGAAGCCAGACGAATCAACAGAATGGTTAGATGACTCAAAGTAAACCCGACATCTGCAACGGTCGGGTTTTTCTCTGTTTAGATGCAACTTTCATAAAAAAAATACCCACGCAGGATCACTTTGCTGTATCTTTAATCTGAGCAATATTTCCTATCTTTATATGAACTCTTTTTCCCCGATAGCCAACCTCATTGCGCTTCAGGTCATCGCTGGCAAGGCTACTTTCCATGTTTCCTTCATGAATGTCATTTTACTTCTAGGCAGGAGATGCGTATGGATTTATTAACGTACAGTCCACTTATCGCAACCAAGCTTTATGTTCCGAAGTATGGCTCGGACTTATTACTTCGTCATCAAATATTGAAAGAAATCGATGATGCGGGCGAAGCAAGATTGATTCTCGTGTGCGCGCCAGCCGGTTTCGGTAAAACGACAGCAGTCAGTCAATGGACGCAAAATTCCGGCAAACCGACCGGTTGGATCTCCCTGGATGAATCTGATAATGATCCCGTGCGCTTTTGGCGATACTTTGCTAGGGCAATTGATATGGCACAGGAAGGCTTAGGCAAGGAATCTTCCGCGGTGCTGCACCCACAGTACACGGCTTCTGCTGAGCAGCTAATGTCCGTGCTACTCGAAGAAATTGCGGGGTTTGAACGTGATTTTTATTTGGTATTGGACGATTACCATCTCATAAAGGAGCCTTCCATTCATGAAGGACTGCAGACACTGATCCAGCATGCTTCCTTATATATGCATGTCGTCCTGATTACACGGGAGGAACCTCCTTTTGCCCTACACCGTCTACGCGTTCGGAAACAGTTGAAGCAACTGGGCTCAGACACTCTTCGGTTCAATGAGGAGGAGTGCCGACGCTTATTCCATGAGCAACTGGGTCTGAGTCTGTCAGAACAAGACATTGGCTTGCTAAGCAAACGAACGGAGGGATGGGTGGCCGGCTTGCAGTTAGCAGCCTTGTCCATGCAAGGAAAGCCCGAAGCGTCTAAGGTCATTCATCAATTTTCCGGTAATGACAAGTATGTCGGGGAATATTTGACGGAAGAAGTATTGAAACGACTTCCAGAAAAGGTGCAGATGTTCTTGTTGAAAACATCTATACTTCCGCGTCTGACAGGGGATCTATGCGCTGCCGTTACCGGAGAGCCGGACGCTCACGACATCCTTCGCATGCTGGAGAGAACGAATTCATTTGTCATCGCACTGGATGGCGTAAATGAGTGGTATCGTTATCACCATTTGTTCGCAGAACTTCTGCATTCCCATGTCAGAAAAACATATAACGAACTGCTTCCTGCCCTACATATCTCTGCAAGCTGTTGGTTTGAAAGTCAAGGATGGGTAATGGAGGCGACTGAGCATGCGTTTCTCGGAAAAGATTGGACCCGGGCGAGCCGTTTAATCGTCACACATGCTCCGTGGATGTTGAAACAGTACGAAAATATCACACTGCGCAGATGGATGAAATACTTTGAGAAGTCCTGGTTGGAAAGCAACCCCGAGCTGTGCATTGCTTTTGCCTGGCTGCATGCTGTATCCAACGAAATTGATCAGGCAGAAATCCTCCTTCAATTGGCTGACGAAGCAACACGGACCAATCAGGGGAGCTTTGACGACTGTCGAGTAGAAATGTGTGTGCTTCGGGGATATATCGAAGTGATGCGGGGAAATGTAGACCTTTCCCTCAAATATATGGAAGAATCGGTTCAAATGAAGCCAAAATTCAGCCGCTACTTCATCGTCGGCATAGAGCTAAATTCAGATGAGCCGTACGTGCTGCGCAGTCGTGTGGCCTTGAGCGGGTATTTGTCCAACGTGAATGAATACTATCCAAAATTAAGGGCGATCTGGAAGCACAGTGGTCTTGGTATATTGGCATACGGTTCTATCGTGTTGGCAGAGCTTTATTATGAGCAAAATGATTTTGAGCAGTTAAAATATTTCGTACCGCGAGCAATCCAGTTAGGCACCATTTCCTTGAACTTTGGTGTATTGGTCCCTGTGTATCTGACTTTGGCCCGATGGAGAAAAGCAGAGCACCGTAACGACGAGATGTGGCTGGCTATGGAGGAAATCACTTCGCTTTGCCGCCAGCACGATGCGCCTCCCCATTGGATGTCTTTTGTAGAAACATTCCGCGTCCGCTTATGGATCGAAGAAAATCGACGGGAAGAAATAGAAAGATGGGCCGAGCCTTACACCAAAATGAATGTAGATATTGTCGCTTCCCGACATGAATTTGAGCGAATGACGTTGGCCCGGGTATACATCTACTTAAAAAACGACAGTTCGGCAATCATGCTGCTAACGAGCCTAAAGCACGAGGCGGAAATAAAGGATCGGCTCGGAAGTCGGATTGAAGCCTTTCTTTTGCTCAGCCAAGCATACATGATCCAAAAACAGCATCATGAAGCGATGGAGTGTATGCGCAAGGCGGTGAAGTTGGTGGCCCCAGAAGGATATGTCCGTATTTTTCTGGATGAAGGTCCTGTCGTTGCCAAAATGCTGTATTCGCTCTATAAAAGCAAAAATGTATCCAAGCAAGAGCTGACCTACCTTTTGATGCTGCTCAAAAGCGTGGAGAAGGAATTTCCAACGCTTGATATTCAAATCCGGGTTTCCCCTGCATTGGAAAAATTGACGGACAGAGAGTCGGAAGTGCTGGCACTGATCGGTGAAGGGTTATCCAATTCAGAGATTGCGAACAAGCTGCATCTCACACTGGGGACGGTCAAGGGGCATGTGCATCAAATTTTTAGCAAGCTCCAGGTAAAAAATCGGACACAAGCAATCGTCAGATTAAGAGAAAGTGAGATCGACCATTAGAATCAACCCCACCTTTACGGAGGCCACTGAAAACATGCTCGTTTTGCATGTTTTCAGTGGCCTCAGCCATTTTCGGGTGTTTGTTTTCTTTGCAAATTCATCTCATGTACACACAATGGTCACATCAGCCATCTATACTCATTTTGTAAAAACAAGGTTGGCGGTCATAGGAATGGCGACGAGATATGCATTCGTAAATGTCACGATAAACTGGTAATCTTTATGCAATAAATGCACAACCACGAGTAAGGAGTGCGGAAATGAAACGGAAAGTGTTACTCGTAGAGGACGACGAGCTCATACGTGAATTTGTATCGGATTATTTTAAAAAAGAAGCTTGGGAGGTGTACGAAGCGCAGCACGGTAAAATGGCGATGGAGCTTTTCGCTCTGCACTCTGTCGATTTAGTTGTGCTAGATATTATGATGCCCGAGATGGATGGCTGGTCGGTGTGCAGAAAAATCCGCCAACAATCCGACATTCCCATCATGATCATTACAGCAAGAGTAGACGACGATGACCAGTTGATGGGTTTCGAGCTTGGCGCGGACGAATATGTCACCAAACCGTTTAGCCCAAAAGTATTAGTGGCCCGTGCCAAAGCTCTGATGAAAAGGGCAGAGGGGAGTATCGGGAGGGGAGATGATATCGCTCAGTTTGGAGCATTAACGGTAAACAAACGAGCTCACACCGTTACGATTTCAGGCGTCCCGGTTTCATTGACACCAAAAGAGTATGAGCTGCTTCTGTTCTTCATCAAGCATGAAGGGACGGTCTTGTCCCGAGATAGCATATTGAATGGGGTTTGGGGGATGGACTACTTTGGCGACCATCGCACCGTTGATACCCACGTGAAAAAACTGCGTGCCAAGCTGGATACAGAGCAGCATCTGATTCAGACAATGATCCGTTTTGGATATAAGTTTGAGGCAAAACGATGAAACGCCATCGACTAAACGTTGTGACAAAATTATTTGCCGCCACTTTTGTTTTTGTCTTTTTGCTCTACGCTTTGATTTTAATAGGGGAAAAGTTTTTCTTTGAGCGGTTTTATTTAAATGCGAAAGTAAGCGAGCTCTCGCAAGCAATGGCATCTTTCCCAGATGAGTACGCCAAACTCCCTCCCGACAAGCACAAGCTGGATAAGCTGGTGGGTACATTGATGAATCGCACAGATGCCAGCATCGCGATCGTAGATGAGCAGCTCAGGCAATTGAATCTCGACCCCTATTTTCTGGAAATAAAAGTAGCAAATAAAAATCAAGTGATTACCTTGCCGCTAAAAGAAATGAAAAGCACCGATCTCCCTGAAGGACTTCATGTTGGAGACACGATTACCATCGACGGAATCTATATGGATGAGAACGATACGATCATGAAGCCGATACGGATTGCAAGGCAAAGTCCATCCACAAATTTGTCCGAAAATGGACTAACCCGGGTTACGGCTGTTATTTCTGAACTCATGCTGCCTAGTCAGCAGCGGGCACATAACCCCTTTTATCAGGATTCTCTCGTAGAGGATCAAATCGGACCATGGTTGACGCAGCAATACGACGAGATTACACAGATGAAAAGCGGATCATTCATCCAGCGGAAGTGGACTGATCCGTGGAGTGGTGTAAACTATGCCATCGTGATTCATCGGTTCTCCTATCAAAGCGGGGCGAATTACATGCTGGCGGTGACTACGTTGCAACCAGTGAGCGATGCGGTAAGTATGCTGACCAGCTATTCCCTATACGCGACGCCAGTCATCCTCGTCATCTTACTGCTGCTGTCCTTTGTCTTTTCGAAGATCATCACGAAACCATTAGTTACCCTGAATCATTCCGCTTCACGCATGGCTAATCTGGACTTCACAGAACTTGCTTCGATTCATTCTCAGGATGAATTCGGTGAGCTCTCTCGCCATCTGAATACGTTAGCAGGCAAGCTGGATCAGACATTAAAAGACCTGACGAGTGCCAACGTCACTCTTCGCGAGGATCTAGAGCATAAGGAAAAAATGGAGCAGCTTCGCAAAGAATTGATTGCAAACATCTCTCATGAACTCAAGACCCCGCTTGGCATTGTGAAGGGCTTTGCGGAAGGGTTAAAAGATGATGTCGCACATGAAAAGCGGGAGCGATACATGGACGTCATTTTAAGCGAAGTCGACAAGATGAACGAGCTCATTATGGATATGCTGGAGTTGTCCAAATTCGAAGCCAAAGCCATTTTGCTTCGTAGACAATCGTTTCCCGTATCGGAAATAGTAGATCGTGTAGCCGCTTCCTTTCAACTACAGCTGGCAAACAAGCAGGTACGACTATGGCTCGCCTTACCTGAAGAGATCAACGTATGGGCAGATCCAAGACGTATCGAGCAAGTGATCGTGAATTTGCTCGGCAATGCAGTCCGGCACGCCAATCCATCAAGTGAGATTCGGATTACGGGGGCCCGCGAGCGGGAGTGCATCCGGTTTCGAATTGAAAATGAAGGAGCGCACATCCCAGACGATCAACTAACGCGGATATGGGAGCAATTTTATCGAGTAGATAGCTCTCGCTGGCGGAAATCTGGCGGCACGGGTCTCGGATTGGCGATCTGTAAACATATCCTCGATCTGCATGGCAGTGATTATGGTGTGGAAAATACCGTGAATGGAGTCGCTTTTTCCTTCACGTTGGTTGAAAATGAAAACAAAGGTGGAAATGACAATGAATCTGAAAAAGAATAAAATGAAAAGCTTACTGGCAGTATTGTTCCTATCACTCGTTACTAGTGCTTGTGGCACACCGCTTCCTCCAGAATCGACTGGTCAAGTGCCGCCGCAAGTTCCTCAGGAAAACAAAGAAAACAAGGAGAAACCGAAGAACGTTGCACAAGACATGGCCGCAGAACAGCAGGAAAAAGAAATTCTCGTCGTGGTCGACCAGGAACCGAAACCCATCGAGGGGAATAGCTTCGATTTCTTTGTCGAACAGCTACCTGCCGGCTATTCGTTAGCGAGCATGCAGTGGAAGTCTGAGAAAACTGACATCGTAAACACGATAGAGCAAGCGATCAAAAACGACACAGAAGGTATCCCTGGTGGGAATGGCTTTTACATCAGTGGCAATGGACAGTTCACCGGTTTCTTTTACAAGGATGAGTTGAAGGGGGAAAAGGGGAAATTGATCTTGGTATTTCGAAATGAGCAAGGCAATGAAAAGACATGGGAGAAGGAGCTAACCCTTAAATAACGCCCGATCAATTGGAACCTCATTTTTGAGGTTCTTTTTATTTTGTTTGGCACATGTTAAGAATTTTTTGCTTTGCCAATTTTTCAGTGGCCTCCCTTTACGGTGGGGTTTTTTGTTGGGAAGAAAAACAATCATCAAAAGACATAACTTTAGTTAGTATTTTTTGCAAAAGACAGTTGTTACCATATTTTTGTTTCACCTCGTTGTTTTACTGGGGGAATGTGTCGGCAGTAGGGGGGAATTGAAATGATGAAGGAAGGAGGACAACGTTTATTGATGAAAAGAATGATTGCTCGTTTGTTGGTATTTACTTTGCTGTTTGCAATCGTCCAACCTGTGTTTTTTCAAGAAAAAGTGAATGCATCCGGTCTTACAGATATGTTTAAAGTAGAGGCAGACAAGTTCGTGGATGCATATGGTGCCTATCCTGAAGGCCTAGATTATCAAGGGGCTCCGAACACGTTGATCGTCGGCTATGCGCGAGACGCCGGGGGGGATTATGGAGCTGCGAATGCTGCCCTGCGTTTTGACCTGAGCGACGTGAAAAGTGAGAGGAAAATTGAGTCTGTTTCCCTGAAAATTTATGTGCATAAGGTAGAAACAACAGGCGGAGATGCGCCCTTTATTGATCTATGGGGCTCGTTTGATGACAGCTGGAACGATGATTATTCGACGGTGCTGCCTTCGCATCATGAAAGAATCATAACAAATGAGATGCTTCCAAGTAATTTCACAGGGTGGAAATCGTTTGATGTAACCAGCTTTGTCAAGAGCCAGATTCCAGACAAAAAAGCTACCTTTGTTTTAAGGGGACGACAAACAGCGCCACCTGTTCCCGTTTTGTATCAGCCTCAAATCGTTTTCTACGACAAAAGAAATCTTAGCTACGCCTCTCAGTTGGAAATCACTTATGCTCCTAACACTCCACCAACTGATATCCTCTTATCAACCAATTCGATTCCTGAAAACAATCAAATAGGAGCGGTAGTTGGTACGCTTTCGGCAGTAGATCCTGACCAAGGAGAAACCTTTACGTTCAGCATTTCAGACGCGCTGTCACCTTTTACTATTGAGGGAAATCAGCTAAAGGCGAAGCAAACGTTTGACTTTGAAACGCAGGCTACTTACTCTGTACCGATAACCGCAACAGACTCGGCTAGCAATACGTTGACGAAGTCGGTGACCATCCAGGTGACAGATGTAAATGAACCGCCTACAACAGCAACGGTTACGATCAATGGCGGTGCTGCCGTTACGAATTCAGCAAATGCGACGCTCACCATGACCCATGATGATCCCGACGCTGCCAAGCCTGAGTACCGCTTGACGAACGTGGAAGGTGGTCCTTGGAGTGAATGGAAGTCGTTTGAGACACCTGTTGCCTGGAGCCTCCAGGCGGGAGAAGGAACCAAAACGGTCTTCATGGAGCTGCGTGACGGAACAGGAACTGTCTTGCAAGCGCAGGATAGCATTGTGCTGGATACGACACCTCCGGCAGGGACAATCGAGATCAATAACGGGAACGCAGCCACTTCATCAGAAAAGGTAGAGCTTACCATTCAGGGAAGCGATGCGAACGGCCCGGTAGAACTGATGTTGTCGAATGATAACAGCTTTACAGGCAGTTGGATACCTGTTCCAGTCAACAACAAGCTGGAATGGAACTTGGCTAGTGGAGACGGACCAAAAACAGTCTACGCGAAGTTCCGTGATGGTGCAGGGAATCAGTTTACGACATCGGATACCATCGTGTTAGACAAAACGCCACCTGTTGTGACGGGGGTTGCGAATGGCAGCTTCTACACGGCGGATGTCACCCCTGTCTTCGACGATGGCACAGCAACATTGAATGGTGCTCCTTTTGCCAGCGGCACAAAGGTGAGTGTGGAGGGCAAGTATACGCTGATAGTGACGGATACAGCGGGGAATACGACTACGGTAACCTTTACCCTGGATAAAACCGCGCCTACTGGAACTCTTGTGATCAATAACGGAGCCACCCACACGAATAACCAGGATGTCACTTTGCAAATCGATGCCACTGACGTTTCCAGTAAGGTGAAAATGAAGCTGTCCAACGATAACATCACCTGGAGTGCGCCAGAGGATGTTGCGACCACCAAGGCTTGGAAGCTAACAAATGGGGATGGACAGAAAACGGTCTATCTACAGTTGATCGACGAAGCTGGCAACACCCATGATTTACAGGCATTGATTACACTCGATACGGTTGCACCTGTTGTCACAGGGGTAGAGATCAACAAGCTGTACAATCAGAGTGTTACGATCAGCTTCAACGAAGGAAAGGCGACCTTGAACGGAAAGCTGATAGCTGACGGAGAAATCGTCAATGAGGATGGAGCCTATACGCTGATTGTCACTGATGAAGCAGGCAATACAACGACTCTTCCATTTTCGATCGATCAAACGAAGCCGTCAGGCAGTCTCAAGATCAATGGTGACGCCAATTACACCAATACACTGGCAACTTCATTACAAATTGCCGTTACCGATTTCAGTAATGACCTACAGATGCGCTTTTCCCATGATACGAGTGATCCAGCCAATTGGACTTCTTGGGAAGCGCTGACCCCAACAAAGGCATGGACCTTGTCGACTGGAGACGGAACCAAGTCGGTTTACATGGAAGTAAAGGACAAAGCGGGGAATATCGCCAGCTTTACCGACCAGATCACACTCGATATGATCAACCCTGCGGGTGCTTTTGAAATCAATCAAGGTCAATCGTATACCAACACGAGCAAGGTTACGTTGAGTGTGGAGTCGGCTGATGCTCATGGTGTGGAAATACGCTTGTCGAATGACAACCTGACGTGGAGCGATTGGAAAACGGCACCGACAAAAGGCGACGTTCCATGGGAGCTGAGCGGTGGTGATGGAACCAAAACGGTCTATCTGGAGCTGAGAGATCCGGCCGGAAACCAATTGGCCCTTCAACAGCAAATCACGCTGGATTCTGCTGGGCCAGTTGTCACAGGAGTCACCCAGGATGGTGTCTATGCGAGCGACGTAACGATCACCTTCAGCGAGGGAACAGCTTTGCTGAACGGCAATCCGTTTACGAGCGGTTCTGTCGTCACTGTGGAAGGATCGTATGAGTTGGTCGTCACAGATGAGGCACAAAATCGCACGACGATTCGTTTTATGCTGGATAAAACACCACCGACAGGAACGCTCAGCATCGATAACGGAGCAGCGTTTGCCAAAACAGATGATGTGACGCTACACCTTACTTCCCCCGGGAATACAGACGATATCGAAATGCTTGTCTCTAACGCCGATGACAATTCGGGTACGTGGGAGCGTTTCGCGGAGTCAAAAGCATGGAAGCTGGCTGATGGCAGTACAAACGGCACCAAAACGGTTTATGTCAAGCTGCGGGACAAAGCGGGGAATGTCACAAAGCTAAGCGATACGATTGAGCTGGATGTGGTGCCGCCGACTGGATCGATCACGATCAATAACGGAGACAACTACACCAAGTCCCGTGATGTTACGCTCGCCATAACAGCGAACGACAGTACGAGCGATGTACAAATCCGCTTCGCCAATGGTGACAACGACTGGAGCGATTGGGAGGCAGCAACTGCGACCAAAGCATGGCAGTTGAAGTCCGGTGATGGAACCAAGACCGTCGAGATGCAGATCACAGACAGGGCAGGGCACATCACAACCGTTTCCGATACGATCGAACTGGATGCAGATGCGCCAGTTGTTACAGGAGTCGAGGACAAAGGAATTTACAAAGATGACGTGACCATCACATTCAATGAAGGAACCGCGACGTTGAATAGTGCTCCTTTTGCAAGTGGCGACCAGGTAACAAGTGAAGGCAAGCATGAACTGCGGGTCGTAGATGCTTCCGGACACGAAACCAAGATCACGTTTACCTTGGATAAGACAGCACCAACGGGAACGTTCGTCATCAACAATGATGATCGTCTAACCTACTCCACCAGCGTGAAACTGCATGTTACTGCCACGGACAATTTGGGAGAAGTAGAGATGCGCATCTCCAATGACCAAGGCAAGTGGAGCAGCTGGGAAAAAGTGACGGGAACAGTACCGTGGAACTTGACGTATGGCAATGGGATGAAAAAAGTTCTGATCCAGCTTCGCGACCAGGCAGGAAACACCGTCGAACTGGATGATTCCATTGAGCTATATGTGCCAAATGTGCCGAATCCGCCAATAGGAGAGCCGGTCACCGGAGTTGAGTTGGAGGAAGAGGAGTTAACGCTGCGTGTTGGCGATACAGAAAGCCTTCATGCCACTGTAAAACCAGCAAATGCCACCAACAAACGAGTCAAGTGGGAAAGCAGCGACTCTGAGATCGTCGAGGTAGATGAGGAAGGCAAGATCAAGGCTGTAGCTCCTGGGACTGCGACGATTACAGTGACGACCGTGGACGGGAACAAAACCGATTCGGTGGAAGTAACCGTTAAGGAAATAGGAGAGCCGGTCACCGGAGTTGAGTTGGAGGAAGAGGAGTTAACGCTGCGTGTTGGCGATACAGAAAGCCTTCGTGCCACTGTAAAACCAGCGAATGCAACCAACAAACGAGTCAAGTGGGAAAGCAGCGACTCTGAGATCGTCGAGGTAGATGAGGAAGGCAAGATTAAGGCTGTAGCTCCTGGGACTGCGACGATTATAGTGACGACCGTGGACGGGAACAAAACCGATTCGGTGGAAGTAATCGTAAAGGAAATAGCCACCTTCCAGTTGGAAACAAACGAACCGTCCTTCTGGATTAAGCCAAGAGTAACCACGACCTTACGACTTTATAAGGTAGAAGGCAAAAAACGCAAAGACATCACGCGAGACAAAAATGTTGAGTACGACACGGAAAACGGGTTGGTTACCGTCAAGCAGGGCCGCATTACGGCAGGCAAAGAAGAGGGAGAAGACATCGTTACCGCTCGCTATATGGGAGAGGAACTGGAGATTCCGGTGACGGTTTCTAAGAAAACGATTCGTTCGTTGACGACTTCCTTCAAGGATTTGGTGCTGGAGATCGATGAGGAGAAGCAGCTAACGCTGACAGCCGTCTTCAGTGACAAAAACACCGAAGAGGTGACAGAAAAAGCAACTTGGTCCTCAAGCGACGAAGAGGTCGTCGAAGTAACAAAAGAGGGAAAAGTGACAGCGCTGGCTGAAGGGAAGGCTGTCATTACTGCGAAATATGGCGGTAAAAAGGTAACCAATCGTGTGCTCGTCGTAGAGGAAAAGAAAGTGAAAGATTTGCGAGTATCGCGCTCTTCGCTGCGCTTGAAGGCAGACAATACTGGAGAGATCGTCCTGTATGCGGTCTATGAAAATAGATACGAGGAGATTGTCACCAAGGATGCCGAATGGACAGTAGAAGATC
The DNA here is from genome assembly GCF_046196545.1 of Brevibacillus fortis. Taxonomy (GTDB): domain Bacteria; phylum Bacillota; class Bacilli; order Brevibacillales; family Brevibacillaceae; genus Brevibacillus; species Brevibacillus fortis_A. Next base: position 5,806,699 of record NZ_CP176370.1, on the reverse strand, counting down.
CTGAGATTGCGACTGTAGAAAATGGTGTCGTAACTGCACTGGAATCTGGTAAAACAACGATTACAGTGGAATACGGCGGCGAGACAATCACGATTAACATTACGGTCTGGTAAATGAAAAGGGGCTGTTCGATCTACCGTGGAGGGCAGCCTCTTTTCCATTCTGTTTAAAAGGTGAAGAAATATGGAAAATGCATTCATTGCTTTTGTCACTAGCATTTTAATTGGGGCTATTTTCTTTGGGATTTTATGGTGGGAAGGCTCGTGGTTCAGTCTTCGGTTTACGAAATGGTACTTCGGTATTTTATTGGCAGTCTCGATCGTAGTAGGAGGGTATACCCTTTTTCAAGGTTAATGGAAAAATAGACATGTTCAGCCTTCTTAGGTATCGATCAATTTCTACACCAACCTACCCGAGAAGGTAAACATGTCTATTTTTGTTTTATGATAAACCAATGTTTACGGCGGAGATTCCAGGAATCGTGACTCGTGTGGAAGATGTAGAGACCAATATTGTTTTCTTCGGATTGAACACCCAGTCCATACGTGGCAGACCTTCATAGAAGCAGCACAAGCTCATGGGCTGCGCGTAGCTGAGCTCGGTCACGGCAGAATTCAGCGGTGACTCATTCAGGTATTGAGACAGCGGATATCGACAAGTCGCTGAGCATTATACGTGAATTACTGCGGGATCAAGCTGTTTAGACAGGCATTTCACACCCCCTTCGTTAGAAGGGGGAATTGTTAAGGTTTATAAAAGAATATAAAATCATCTGATTTTTTCAAATCTTTTAAAGGGAAAATATTTTCAAATAACAGAAAATTATTTAATATTAAAAAGACAGGCCTTGGGATGTATTGCCCATTATGGAAAAGGCTTGAAAACATGTGAAAGAGGGGGAAATGATTTGAAAAAAGGGAAAGGTTGGTTGAAGCCGTTGGCGTTGCTCTCGTTAACCGGCGCGCTGTTGGTCGGTTGCTCAAGCGGGAACAATGCTTCGCCAGGAACTGCAACACCAGCACCAACAAAAAAACCGGTGGAGCAGGTGGCTCCTCAGGCGACCAGTACGGATGATGAGAAGCCAGTAGACGGTGGAACGTTCACGCATTCTACCACGTCTGACATCGTCACGATCAATCCGATTTTCGGAAATGACACGGCATCTGGCGACGTGATGGAGTACACCCAGGCGTATTTGTACAATCGAAACCCGTCTTTTGATTTAGCGGTTTACCCTTGGTCCCTTGCAGCTGAGTTGCCGAAAGTAAGCGAAGATGGCCTCACCTATACAATCAAGATGAAGAATAATGCGAAATGGTCGGATGGAACGCCAATCACGGCAGACGACTTGATTTTTACCATTAATGCCATCAAAACTCCTGAGACTGGATCACCAGAAATTACGAAATACGACAAAGTTAAAGAGATGAAAAAACTGGATGATTACACCGTAGAAATCAAATTGACTCAATTGTACGCTCCGTTTGCTTTTGGATTAATGCAAAAGTTGGCACCAGCCCACGTGTTGAAAGACGTACCGTTTAAAGAATTGCAAGCACATTCTTACGGAAAAGATCCAGCCAAGACACCTACTTCCGGACCGTACAAATGGTCGGAGTGGAAACAAAAAGAATACCATGTACTAGATGCTAACCCAGATTACTGGGGGGAAAAGAAGCCGCATATCCAAAAGGTTGTGTACAAAATCTATGCGGATCAAAACACACAAGTACAGGCTCTGATGAAAGGCGACGTTGACTTGGTAGATTCCATTCCTGTCACACAGCTCGAAGCGGTGAAGGCGAAAGGAACAATCAACATCTCGACGGAGCCAGGTCCTAGCTATGAATACTTTGCCTTCAACTTCGACAAGAAGAACTTCCCTAACAACTACGGGTTGTTTGAAGGTCAAAAAACGCGTCAGGCCATCGCTCACGCAATCAATCGTCAAGGTATTATCGACAATATCTTGAAGGGAACCGGAAAAATTATGGATGCACCGTTCCTGCCAGGTACATGGGCAGACCCGGGCGATGCAGCAGTCCATTACGAATATAGTGCAGAGAAAGCAAAACAATTGCTGAAAGAAGACGGATGGGTAGCCGGGTCAGATGGAATCCTTGCCAAAGATGGCAATCGGTTCTCCTTTGAATTTATTTTCAACTCGGGGAACAGTCGTCGTGAACAGGCAGCGGTCGTTATTCAGCAAAACCTGAAAGAGATCGGAATTGAAGCGAAGCCAAAAGCATTAGACTTCTCGGCTCTTGTCGATCAGTATGCCAACCCTGGTAAATTCCAGGTTCTGTTACTCGGATGGCAATTGTCTGATCCAGATCCGGATGGCATTTCTACTTTCGGGAAAAAGGCATTCCCGCCTGGCAACAACGCTGGCTGGTACGACAATCCGAAGCTGGATGCGCTCTGGGAAAAAGCTGTATCCACGGTTAAACAAGAGGAGCGCGCAGCGATCTATAAAGAAGTCGGAAAAGAAATCTCGACGAACCTGCCATACGTATTCATGTATCAGTACGGAACGCCACGAGGCATGACTTCTCGCGTCAAATATAAGGATGAGTTTAAACCAGTATCCATGATTCCATATGGGGAGACCTTTGGCTTCCTGAACTGGTGGATCGACGATACCAAAAAATAAGCTCGGCTGGTAGCGGTTAGCAATAGGAAAAGGGGGAAGGGCAGCCTTATGTCCCTTCCCCTTTCAAACGAAAGGAGGATGCTGATTGACTGAATATTTAGTACGCCGCGTACTACAAGCCGTGCTTGTTTTATTTTTGATCACAGTGGTTTCGTTCGGACTCATGCATGCAGCACCCGGAGGACCGCTAAAAGTCATGCTCTCACCGGGAATGTCTCCTGAAGCACAGCTCATCCAGATGAAAAATATGGGGTTGGATCAGCCAGTCCATATTCAATACATGAAATGGGTCGGTAATTTGCTGCAAGGAGATTTGGGCCATACCTTTAAAAACAACGTTCCGGTTGGTGATATTTTATGGCCGACGGTCTGGAATACGTTTGTGCTCATGTCTGTAGCGTGGGGGCTTTCCATGCTGATCGCCATCCCGTGGGGGATCTACAACAGCACAAAGCAATACGGTCTATCTGACCAGATCGCCTCCATCGTTGCCTATCTCGGATTCGCGATGCCGACCTTCTGGTTTGGGATTATGCTACAGCAGTATTTCGCAATGCAGCTGAATCTGCTCCCACTATCTGACATGTACACGATGGGGAAAGAGGGACAATTCAGCGACCTCATTTTGCACTTGATTCTACCTGTTACGGTGTTAACACTGGTGAACATTGCTGCCTATGTCAAATATACGCGCGCCAGTATGCTGGAGGTTTTGGAGCAAGACTATATTCGGACGGCACGTGCCAAAGGGATGAAGGAAAGACGCGTTATTTTCCGCCATGCTCTGCGGAACGCACTGATTCCTGTTGTGACGATCATCGGATTGGATTTGCCGACTCTGGTAGCAGGTGCAGCATTGACAGAGAGTGTATTTAACTGGCCAGGCATGGGGCGTCTGTTTGTGGAAATGGCTGTAGCGCGTGAGTATTCGGTGTTGATGTCGATTACGTTGCTGATTTCCCTGATGGTGATTATCGGAAACCTGCTTGCCGATTTAATCTACGCACTGGTTGACCCACGAGTGCAGCTTGGACGCAAAGGAGGCAGGGCAGCATGAGTCAAGTACAGCTTCAAGATGACACTGTCGTTGAAACGAATCGAACGGGCGGACAGCTCCCGACGAATCCTGTCGGCCAAAAGCCTCCTGGACTCTGGACAACCGCGGGCAAAAAATTCATGCGCAATCCGTATGCCGTTGGTGGCTTGATCGTGCTCCTGTTTTTTATTGGGATTGCTGTGTTTGCCGATTGGGTTGCACCGCATGATCCGGCAAAGGTTGATTTTATGATTACCAACCTGCCTCCTGGAACAGAAGGGTATGTGCTCGGAACAGACGAGCTCGGTCGTGATATCTTGTCCCGCCTCATTCATAGCAGCCGGGTGTCTATGCTGGTCGGCTTCAGCGTCGCTTTTGCTGCGGTTGTAATCGGGACGCTGATTGGAGCGATTTCAGGCTATTTCGGAGGCTGGATTGATACCTGCTTCATGCGTCTCGTTGACGTGATGAACTCCATTCCGAGTCTGTTCTTTAACATTCTGGTTCTGGCGCTCTTCGGAGCGGAATTTATCTACATGATTCTGATTTTGTCGCTGACGAGCTGGACAAGTGTGGCGCGTCTGGTGCGCGGGCAGTTCTTGCAGCTACGGGAAATGCAGTATGTAGAAGCAGCGAGAGCGATTGGCGTTTCGCACTGGGGCATTATTACGCGCCACCTGATACGCAATGCAATGGCTCCCATCATCGTGTATGCGACTCTCATGGTTGGTTCCGCCATTCTGTCAGAGTCAGGTCTCTCGTATTTAGGCTTGGGGATTCAACCGCCTGAAACAAGCTGGGGATTAATGTTGAGCAAGGCACAGGAATTCATGCTGGTCGATCCTTTGCAAGCACTTTATCCTGGTCTTTGTATTTTGCTCGTAGTGCTAGCGGTTAACTTCGTCGGAGACGGTATCCGCGATGCATTCGACCCACGGAAGAAAAAGAAGAACCCGAAAAGGAGGCTGAACAAGTGGAACGCAACATCCTCGAAATAAAAAATTTGACCACTTGCTTCTTTACGGATGACGGCACGGTCAAGGCCACGGATCGAGTGAGCATCAACGTTGGCAAAGGACAGACGGTGTGCTTGGTAGGGGAATCCGGCAGTGGAAAGAGTGTGACGTCACTTGCGGTCATGCGACTGATTGATTATGCGGGCGGATTTATTCAGAGTGGGAACGTCATGTTTCACGGTCAGGATCTGGCTGCAAAGGACTTGGATGAAATGATGCACATTCGCGGAAACAAAATCGCGATGATCTTCCAAGACCCGATGTCGGCTCTCAATCCGGTGTTTACGGTAGGCGATCAAATTGCGGAGAGCTTGATGCTGCATCAAAATATGAACCAGATAGATGCGTTCAAAAAAGCGATCGAGATGCTTCGTCTGGTTGGGATCCCTGCGCCGGAAGTACGAGTGAAGCAGTACCCGCACGAAATGTCTGGAGGGATGTGCCAGCGTGTTGTCATTGCGATGGCCTTGGCCTGCAACCCGGAAATGCTGATAGCAGACGAGCCAACTACTGCTCTTGATGTAACGGTTCAGGCGCAAATTTTGGATTTGCTCAGACGGCTGCAAAAGGAATTGGGCATGTCGATTTTGCTGATCACCCATGATATGGGGGTAGCAGCAGAGATGGCGGATCGTATCGCGGTGATGTATGCAGGAACGATTGTGGAGGAGGGAACGGTCGAACGCATATTTGACGAGCCCCGGCATCCTTACACGATTGGCTTGCTGCAGTCCATTCCCGGATTTGAAGGGGAGCGCGGCAAAGAATTGTACACCATCCAAGGCACCATCCCAAGCATTACCCAATTGCCGACGGGCTGCCGTTTTCACCCGCGTTGTCCGCATGCGATTGACAAATGCCGCAAAGAAGAACCTATTTTGCGCGAGGTTGTTACGGGACAACAAGTGGCTTGCTGGCTGAATGAAGATGTCAGCAATCACTTCAGAATAAATCAGCGTGCCAATTCAGTCGCTGGAAGCAAAGCAGAGGTGAACCGCCAATGAACCGGGAATATTTGCTCGAAGCAAATCAAATCAAAAAGTATTTTCCGATTAAGGCCGGCTTGTTGAGCCGTGTCGTCGGTCATGTAAAAGCCGTAGATGATGTATCTTTCGGAATTCGGCCGGGGGAGACATTTGGGCTCGTAGGAGAATCAGGCTGCGGGAAGTCGACGCTGGGGCGTGTCGTGCTGAATTTGCAAAGGGCGACGAGCGGAGAAGTGCTGTTTGACGGAACCGATATCCATCAGGTGAACAGACAAGAGAATTTGAAGCTGAGACGGGATATGCAGATTATATTTCAAGACCCGTTTGGTTCGTTGAATCCACGATTTTTGGTAAGCGATATTATTGGAGAGCCGTTACGGGTTCATTTGCGTGCATCTGCAAAGGAAATGGATGAGCGGGTAGTCGAGCTGATGAGTCTGGTGGGACTCGATCCTTCGAGGAGAAATCGGTATCCGCATGAGTTTTCCGGCGGACAGCGGCAACGGATCGGTATTGCGCGGTCGATTGCACTCTCGCCACGGTTTATTGTGGCGGATGAAGCTGTTTCTGCACTGGATGTGTCCGTACAGTCACAGGTTTTGAACCTGATGATGAAATTACAAAAAGAGATGGGGCTGACCTATCTATTTATCGCGCATGGTCTGAATGTGGTACGCCATATTTCAGATCGGGTAGGCGTGATGTACTTGGGGAAAATGGTGGAGATTGCACGAACGGATGACTTGTTTGCACAGCCACTGCATCCGTATACGGCGGCTTTGTTGTCGGCGATTCCGAAGCCTACTCCGCATCGGCGACAAGAGCGGATCGTCCTGCAAGGAGATGTACCTTCTCCGGCCAATCCGCCGTCAGGTTGTCGTTTTCATCCTCGTTGTCCGATGGCGCAGGAGAGATGCAGCAAAGAGATTCCTGAGCTCATAGAGGTTGGGCAAGATCGGCAGGTCGCGTGTCATTTCCCTTTAGCATAGAGAGAGAAATAGCCACCCATGATGGGTGGCTTCTTCTATTCTCAAAGTAACTCGATAACGGTATACTGACATTGGCTGTTTGGGGAGGGAATGGTTCTGCAAAAAAGACGGTTCCAATGAATGGTTGGAGTAATCCCTCCTGAAAATCATAAATAGAACTCGTCCCATTGTTCGAATGTGTTTTATATATATAGGAAGATGGAGAATTGTTACATATAAATCAGTATCGCCGGATTGTATAGGGAATGGGGATATCTCCGCTATGGCTATATTAGGCTATGAACGGGAGGGATGCATGGTGCAACATAAAGGAAAATGGATAATCACCATTGCGATGGCGGTGTGTCTGATTGTGGTCTCTGATTTTGGAAATCAACAAACAATGGCGACTGGGCCAACTAAAAAGCTAGTGATAAACGAAGGCTTATACAAAATCAAAAAGGATAGAAGCTCCCTTCAAAAGCTTAGCAGTGATTGGGCGGATAATTTGATGTGGTAGGTGACTGGTTATATCAGTTATTACGCAGATGGTTACGGTCCTTTGTACAGGATCGATAGGAATGGCAAAAATCAAAAGAAGCTGATTGATCAGTTTGAGGAAGTTTATTTCTATCAGGATTGGATTTTTTACACCATTGAGAGTCGTCAACTCTACCAAATAAAGCGGGATGGGACGCAGAAAAAGCTTGTAAGCCAAGACAAGGACATGGCGCTTGTCGGTCTGTCTGGCGATTTCATTTACAAGGAAGGGAAGACTGCTCTCGTCAAGAAAGGGTTGCCACCAGCAGAGAATCCGATCATTGTTGCCAGGAACTATTTATATTACATTTCCTTACTAACGGTAGGCCGAATGAGCTTGATAGAAGACATATTCAATGTGGAAAAGGTAGCCCAAAAGGCTAAGTAAGGATAAGAGCCACCCCAAGACGGGTGGCTCTATTGTTATGGGCTAATTCCTCGGGGCATGAAGCTGACTTCTTTTTCTCTCCCACTTCTTGTACAGGAGCACGGAGCCAAACAAGAATGTAGAAGCGACGAGCGCGCCTACGGGCAACATGACCACCATTTCATCCGGAAAGACAAAGGGAAGCAGGGGAAACGCGTAGGCGGCTGGGATACGCATGCCGACGATGCGTAACAAAACAAGCATCAAAATCATGTCGAGCAGCGTGACAATCACCCACGAATCAATGGCAAAGTAGAGCAAAGTACCAACTGTAGCCGAAATGGTTAACACCAGACCGAGCTTGAAGGCCATCTTGCCGTTGAACATCGGCTTGTGAAGGGATTCATAGACAACGACGAGTATGGGTGGAATAACTGCTAACTGTGGGTAACCAGCCATCCAAGATAAACCAATCCACACGAATATCAAAATCAAGAACACGAGCATATACTGATACGGTATCTTCACTTTCTTCTCCAGACCGTCATTCAGTTTAAAGGCGAGAACGCCAAGCATGATGATGAAGGAAAGCATTACGACGGAGATCATAAATGACCATTCAACTGCATTCGTGACCAGAGGTAATAAGCCAGTGGCAAGGGACGGTCCAAAATTCGACTGGATGATTCTTAAAAAGAGCATCATGAGTACGAGTGTGATACTGACCTTTCCAAGGTATGGCAAGTCTACTTGATTTATCGCAAATCCGATTGCAGCCGTAATAGACGGAGCCACAAAAATTGTAGAGGGCTGTCTGATCCATCCCGGTTCTCGGTATACCCATATGCCAATCGCCATTGCTGCAATTTCTGGTAGAATCACTTCGGGATCATCGAGTATGACGGAAGCCGCTACCATGAGCAAGATAAGCACTATGGCAATGATATAGGAAAGAATGGTTTCATTCTTCGCTATCACTGAGTTCATCCTGACTAACTCCTTTTCATTTTGTTTATCTTTTATTATTGCAAGGATTATGAAAGCCGATTGTGCCAATGGGAGCAACATTGTCTGTAACAAAACCGTCACTAACAGTGGAAAAGCAGCACCCAGAAGAGGGTCTAAACAAAATCAAAACGGCATAAGGTAAGGGGTATTACCAAGACAGATGAAGGTCAAGATGAGCATTTCGTGTTTGATAGCGGTGAAAAATGGGCAGACCAATAAGGGAGCTTTACGTTACGAATTACACCTAGTATACCGATAGGGGGAACGTGCAATTGTTGAGTTCATTTAAACCATTGAAGAGAATTGAAGAAAACAGCAAGATTGTACAGCAGACGATACAGTACATAGGTAATCAAAAAGTCAGTACGATTACGATAGAAACGCCTAAAAAACTACCTAAATGTAGGTAGTTTTTTCCTATTTGTAGAATCTCAATACAATGTTAAAATAATGTAAAATCTTACCAGAAGGAGAGGTTTACAGGTGCTAAAGAAACTCGTGCAGAGCCATGTGAAAATTGTTTTTTCTGTTCTTGGCATCTTGTTCGTTCTGGTCTCATGGCTCATATTTGAAATTTTAAAAGGTTTGCTGCCAGATTTGATAGCAGTCATACATAAGTGGATGTTTCAACCGATCGAATGGCTGTTTATCCTAGCGCCGCCAAATGAGGAAAACAAACTAGCTTCATTAGCCTCTGTTCTAGGCTTGTCTATCTTGTATTCTGCTATTTTGGCAGGAATGGTATTCATCGTCTTGTTCATTTGCAACAAGATTAGAGGGAACGAAATCGAGTTTCAGATGGAAGTGAAATATTGTGAGAAAGAATTGGCCAATGCGATTTACAGCTTGGATGGCAGTGGTCAATCAACTGCTATTATTAATGCGAATGCGATCATGTTTATGAAGGCATTTGAAATGGAAGTAAAGACGATTTATGGATTGAAACCGGACGAGCTATGCTGTTATTGGATCGTACCTACGAATAATGACAAACAGTTTGAAGTGTTCTACTTAACCGAGTTGAAAGATTTTGACACAGTACGTACGCTACTACTGTCTTCCATGCTTCAAGAGGATTGCAGAATTGCCGATAAACAAGTAAAGGGACGTATTCAAAACACGGATATTGAACAATTTGCAATTGTAAAAAATTTCGGTAAGTTCAGGCTTGGATTCGCGGTCGCTGTTTACAAGAATGACACATTTACTCCCGAAAATATGCAGGAGTTCGAGCGGTTGACTACGTATATGTTATTATTAGGATTTGTTACCAAGTTTGTGAATAAGGTCAAAACCTTAAAGAGAGCTAGTTAGGAGTGGGATACGATGAAATTAGCTGAGTTCTTCGCGAAAAGAGGCAACGAAACTGCTGTTTACTCGAAAAATCTCTCTTCCAAGAAGAAGATTCCCAACAGCAAATTTACTCCTGGCTTCGCTAGCTTAAAACAGATTGTAGATGAGCATAGTCCGAATGAGCGACATGATAATAAAGTGGTTGGAGGAAAATGACACTGCCTGTGAGCAGTGTTATTTTTTGTTTCGGGGTACTTGGGATAGAGGAAAAGCCACCTGATGAGGGTGGCTTTAGTTTTGGGAGATCTCTACACTTTGTTTGCTCTTTCTGTGGGACCAAATTAGGACAGGGACCAGCAACAGCGATAAAGCGCCTCCGGCAAGTGAAAGGGTTGCGTAGCTGGCATTGGCGACGACCATACCAGACAGGGCTCCGCCGGATGCACCAGCCAAGGCAATCAAGACATCAACCGTTCCCTGCGTTTTCGCACGAGTGGCGGGCTGTGTTGCATCCACAATAAGCGCTGTGCCACTAATTAATCCAAAATTCCAGCCCAGTCCGAGCAACACAAGAGCGGTGATGAGTAGCGGCATCGAATCGGCCGGCGCAAAAGCAGCAGTCATGCTGGCTGCAAGCAGTATGACACCTGATGCATATGCCATTGTGGAGCGACCGATCTTGTCAACGAGTACACCCGTCAAGAGCGAGGGGAGGTACATCGCACCAATATGAAAACCGATGACGATGCCTACTTCAGAGAGACCATGTCCGTGGTGCTTCATATGTACAGGTGTCATCGTCATAATTGCGACCATGACGATCTGCGTCAAAATCATGACAGTGGCTCCCACGATGATGCCCCGGTTGTTGCTTGCAAGATGATTCTCATTCATACAGGACGGAGAGCTCTGATCCACCTGTTGTGCTTCGGCGATTGCTTTCGATACGATGAACGGGTCCGGTCGAAGCAGTACCCAAAATACGAGACCAGCGAGGATGAAGGCTGCGGCTCCCAAGATGAACGGACCAGCCAGTGCGGGGACACCGATAGATGTAGCGAATCGCCCCATGACTTCCACCAGATTTGGTCCTGCAACCGCCCCGAATGTAGTGGAGACCATGGCAATACTCACGGCAGTCGCTCGCTGTTTAGGCTTTGCCAAGTCTGTGCCTGCATAGCGGGCCTGCAGGTTAGTGGCGGTGCCAGCCCCATACAGAATTAAGGAAGCAAACAGAAGGACAATACTGTTTGCGACGGCTGCGATAACCACCCCAATTGCGCCAATACCTCCGGCTAAGAATCCACTAGCGAGCCCCAAACGGCGTCCAAAGCGTTGAGAGAGTCGACCCACCAGCAATGCAGCGACAGCAGAGCCAAACGTGAGCAATGCGGAAGGGATGCCCGCGAGGCTTTCCGAACCGAGCATATCCTGAGCGAGGAGAGCCCCCACGGTGACACCTGCCGCAAGTCCTGCACCGCCGAAAATTTGTGAGATGACTACAATCCAGAGCGTTCGTTTGTATAGTCTTTGCTGTTTATCTGGGGAGTCGATGTAGCTTTGTAAATCTTTAGGTTTGAGTGACATCTGATCCACCTTTCTATAGAGCAAAAGCTTTCGTGAAGTTATGAAATTTCAGTCATCCCTGCGGGTGGAAGTGACTGGGGAATTTGCATTCAGTATAGTATTGGCGACGGGTAAACACAAGGAGAATCCAGCTTAGGAAACACTTTGCAAAAGCAAAAACACCGGACATTTTCGATCCGGTCAGCGTGTAGAGAAAGTCCCCTCCCTAAAAGGGGACTTTTCCATGTGGTTTTAGACGAGAGGTTCTCAAGCAAGAAGTGGGATGATGAAAGCAAACGGGCAGGATCATGTAATGCTAGGCACCATCTGTATGCCGTGGCACAACTGTGTTTAATACCTTCAGATCAAGATGACTTATGCGCTCAGGATCGGAGATTAAGTCGACTTCGGTAATCTTTCCGTGAGTCATTGTAAATTTGAGTACATAAAGCAATTTTCCTTGAGGAGCCACAATGATTCCTACTGTTCTGTTAACGAGGGCTAGTTGTGCAGCTTTCTGTGCACGTCCCGAAACTTGTTTCGCTAGAGCAACCGCGCCTCGCGTTACTCTTGAAGATCCTGTTTGACGATCGTCACGAAGAATAACGTGCGGATCGAGCGCGGCTACTAGAGTATCGAAATCGCCTGCATGCGCTGCAGCAAGAAAAGCTTGAACGACGTCGCGTTGGAGAGCAAGGTCTACTTCCTCCATTGCTTTCGCCCCGCGAACCCGGTGGCGTGCCCTGCTCGCAAGTTGTCTTGTAGCGACCTCCGACTTACCTAAAATAGGCGCAATCTCATTGAAGGGCATGGCGAAAACATCGTGCAGGACGAACGTGATGCGTTCCGCAGGGTTCAAATTACCAAGCACGACTAGCAGTGCAATACCGACAGAATCTGCCAATATGGCTTCTTGTTCGGGGTCAATAATATTCTCTTGGCTTGTGAAAGCATCGGGCAATTGAGTTTCTATCGATTCTTCGCGCCTAGATTTTCGCGATCGTAACATGTCGAGACAAACCCGTGAAACAACGGTGGTCAACCATCCTCCCATGTTCTCAATGCCGCTTGCATCCACACGACTAAGACGTAACCAAGACTCCTGTACCGCATCCTCCGCTTCGTTCAATGATCCAAGCATTCGATAAGCGACTGCCTGAAGGTGCTTTCGGTGTGATTCGAATATATTTGCCAACCAAACCTGTTCGCTCATCTTTCAAACTCCCTCGCACAAAAATAAAAAGGCCTATATAAATTCTGACGGATGAACTCTTAGCAATGTGACAAATACCGATCATTTAATTTTGTCACAAGTCCGGGGGGGCGAGCCGTCAACATAGTAAGGAGCCTAAATCGGTTCTAAGAAAAATAAGAGGAGTGCTTCACATGCAATCAAGAATGGATAGTCCGGCTATGATCGTTCCCGATGCGACTCAAGCTTTACAAGCCTTGGGCAAATCTCTATTTACATCCGCAGAGAAAACGGGTATTCCGAGCCGTACGCTCTTCCTTACCTATCTTCGGGCAAGCCAAATCAATGGGGACAGTGTATGCGTCGAACTTCATTCGCGTAATGCCTTGGCGGTAGGTGAATCTACAGAGCGTCTACTGGCCGTATCGGCATGGCGTGAAACACAATACTTTAATGATACCGAGCGTGCTGCCCTTGCTCTCAGTGAAGCTGTTACCCGGCTCAATGATCGAGTAGATCCCGTACCCGATGAAATATTTAATGAGGCAGCCCGACATTTTGATGGCCTGGCACTGGCGACTCTGATCGCCGGGATCGCCACGGCCAACCTATGGAATCGACTTAACGTTTCTACCAGACAGATCGTAACAGTTTCTGCGAGCGAATAATTGAAAGTGGGTGCTACATTATGGCAACAGTATTATATATTACGGCAAATCCACATGATTATGAAAAATCATACAGCATGTTAGTAGGTAAAGAGTTTGTACAGACTTATCGAGCTGCAAATCCAAATGATGCAGTTATTCATCTTGATCTGTATAAAATGGATGTACCGCAACTTGATTCCGACGTTTTTAGTGGTTGGGGCAAACTGAAAGCAGGTATTGCATTTGATCAATTGACCGAAGTGGAGATAAGGAAACTCAGCCGTATGGATGAGTTGGTTGATCAATTTGTTGCCGCAGATAAATATATATTTGTTACTCCGATTTGGAATTATTCGTATCCACCGGTTATGAAGTCATACATTGACTCCATTTGCATAGCGGGTAAAACCTTTAAATATTTACCGGATGTCGGCCGAGTTGGCTTGCTGAGTGATAAAAAAGCCGTTCATATTCAAGCTAGCGGAAGTTTCTTGTCACCATGCTCAGAGGATGCAGACTTAGAAATGGGTCACCGCCACCTGAAGGCCATTATGGAATTCGTTGGAGTTCCTACTTTTGAGGCGATATTTGTGGAGGGCATGGCCGCGAAACCCGAGCAAGAGCCTGCGATAAAAGAAAAGGCGATTCAACAAGCGCGCGAAGTTGCCATGAAATTTTGACGATTTTCCCCTTTTGGGGGAATGGAAAAAGAGGATAGCCTGCACCTAACTTGCTTTTGCTAGGTGTAGTGCTATCCTTTTTTTCATTCATTTTCCTACGATAAGCAATAGCTCACGGAGGTTTTGTATGAGAATTTGATTTTCCTCCAGCGTACCTACACTGATTCGAATATACTCCGGTAACCCCCAAGTGTCTCCGTAACGCAAAATGATTCCTCTTTCCAGCAGCTCTTGATAAATCCTACCTGCATTTGGTCCCAATTTTGCCAAGATAAAATTAGACATACTCACGGTATAGGGGATATTCATTTCATCGAATGCATCATACAGCTGCTTGCGGCCTTTGGTGTTTTCCGTGAGGGATTTTTCAAAATGCTCCACATCTCCAAGGGCGGTAATTGCGGCTGTTTGTGCCAAAGAATTGACGTTAAACGGCTCTTTTACTTTCAGGATTTTTTGGATCACGGATGGGTGAGCGACGCCAAATCCGACGCGAATACCGGCAAGCGCGTAAATTTTCGAGAAGGTTTGCAAGACGAGAACAGGATATCCTTGGCGGACGAATTCAATACCCGTTGTGTAATCGTCAGCCGTTGCATAGTGACTGTAAGCAGCGTCGAGTACCACAAGCACCCCGTCTGGCAATTGGTCTAGCAATGCCGTCAAGTCCTGACGAGTCAAATAGGTGCCTGTCGGGTTGTTTGGGGAACAAAGGTAGACAAGTTTTGTTCGATTTGTGATGGCTGCCAAAATAGCAGAGACATTGAATGCATAATCGGCCTTAAGCGGAACCGTTTTGATGACAGCTCCCATAATATGTGCGCCAAATTCATATTCGCTAAAAGTCGGCGAAGGCACGACGATTTCGTCCTCGGGCTCCAAATAGGTTTCGGAAATGAGCTTGATCAGTTCGTCACCGCCATTCGTGACGATTAAATGCTCTGGACTTAACTCAAGGTGATCAGCCAAGTGCCCTTTCAGCGTCGTTGTATGGGCATCCGGGTAACGATGCAGCTCCGGGAGCGCACCGAGAATGGCGCGGATGATCTTTGGAGATGGGCCGAGTGGATTTTCATTTGAGGCTAATTTAAGGATATGGGAGAGTCCGTACATTTTTTTCATCTCCCAAATCGGCATTCCAGGCTGATAGGATTGTATCTTTTCTAGTGCTTTTCGCGATTGTGTAGTGGGCAGTTGTTTCATCTATATGGCCTCCAAAACTTCATGGTAGCAACACTGTAAGTGAAATCTCCAGCAGTGTAACCAGCCAATTCGCGAAAGATGAAACAGACCAATTACGAGGAAGGACACAAATTGGATGGTTTATAAAAGTCAAGATTGGATCATGAAGGAAGGAGCTGCTTCCTTTATAATCAGCCCAGAAACATCACTCATTCAAACAACTCGGAAGGATAGTGAGGTGGGAAAAATGTTGATTCAAGGGCAAACGCCGCTCTTTAACGGGCTGAGAAAGCATGCCCAGAAGAATCCAATCCAATTCCATATACCAGGTCATAAGAAAGGGAAAGGGATGGATCCTGAATTTCGATGGTTCATGGGGAAAAATGCACTTTCCATCGATTTGATTAACATTGAACCATTGGACGATTTGCATCAACCAAAAGGAATTATCAAACAAGCGCAGGAATTGGCTGCTGAAGCCTTTGGCGCTGATCACACCATATTTTCTGTTCAAGGTACGAGCGGAGTCATTATGACCATGATTATGGCGGTATGTAATCCCGGCGATAAGATCATCGTGCCACGGAATGTACACAAATCTATCATGAGCGGAATTGTTTTATCGGGTGCGACTCCTATCTTTTTACATCCAGAAATAGACCCTGTCTTCGGGATCTCACATGGAATCACACCGCAAGCTGTGGAAAAAGCATTAGAACAGCATCCCGATGCAAAGGCAGTTTTAGTCATCAATCCAACCTATTTCGGAATTGCCGGTGACTTGAAGAGTATCGTGCAAGTTGCGCATGCCAGAGGAGTGCCTGTACTTGTAGATGAAGCGCATGGCTCACATGTCCACTTCCATCCCAAGCTTCCACTATCGGCGATGCAAGCTGGTGCAGATATGGCAGCAAGCAGTATGCATAAATTAGGAGGCTCTCTGACGCAGAGTTCGTTGTTGAACATTCAGGGGAATCTCGTTTCGATTCAGCGTGTACAAGCTATCTATAGCATGCTCACGACGACATCCACTTCCTATTTACTGCTCGCTTCGCTCGATGTGGCGAGAAAGCGGCTGGTTACATCCGGAAAAACGCTATTGGATCAAACGATTCAGCTGGCAAACGAAGCACGAGCACAAATCAATAAAATTAATCATTTGTACTGCATTGGGAGAGAAATTATCGGGACAAATGGAGCGTTTGCACATGATCCGACCAAGCTGGTCATCTCGGTAAAAGACCTCGGCATTACGGGATATGAAGCTGAAAAATGGCTCCGTGATCGCTATAACATTGAAGTAGAGCTATCTGACCTGTACAACATCGTTTGTATTATCACACCAAGCGATACGAAAGAAGATTTGCAAATCCTTGTCTATGCCTTGGAGGAGCTGGCTGCCGGGTCCGAGGATCAAGGAAACAGAAGAAGCCGCCCGAAAATGCAGCTTCCCAAAATACCGGTACTGGCTGTCACTCCTCGCGATGCATTTTACGCACCGACAGAAATGATTCCTGTTGAACAATCCGTGGGAAGAATCATCGCGGAGTTTGTCATGGTATATCCACCAGGTATTCCGATCTTTATCCCGGGTGAAATCATTTCGGAAGAGAACCTTATCTATACGAAGAAAAACATCGAGGCAGGTTTACCTGTACAAGGCTTTGAAGACCCCACGCTACAAACCATACGTGTTATCAAGGAATAACCGAACAATAGGAGGAAAGGCCGCCTTGGGGTGGCCTTTTTCTTTTTATGTCCAAAAAGTGTCCAAAATGCAGCGGATTCTTGAACATGGCTGGTTGATCCACTTTGTCATTGGCTGGTGACACTCCATTGGTCCGGCTTTAGAGTAAGACTTGTTTCAATAGTACCCGTGCATGGTGATAGGAGATGAGGACAAGGACATGAAGACGTCCAAGACAGTACGCTGTATGTCATTTTTGTTCATGTTCATCCTGCTGTTCTTGACGACCGGTTGCGCTGATAGCTATATCGTGCTCGATCCGAAAGGACCCATTGGTGAACAGCAAAAGGACTTAATGATTTTATCCACGCTTTTAACGTTAATTGTGATTGTTCCTGTACTAATTCTTACTTTTGTCATTGTATGGCGATACCGTGACAGAGAAGGAAGAAAGGCGAAGTACACGCCTAATTGGGAACACAGTACGAAACTGGAAATCATTTGGTGGGGCATTCCCATCATCATTATTACGTTAATTGGGATCGTGACAGTTCAGTACACGTATTCTTTGGAGCCATCCAAACCGTTGGAATCCGAGAAGAAACCGATCACGATTCAAGTGACGAATTTGGATTGGAAGTGGCTGTTCCAATATCCTGAACAAGGCATTGCCACTGTGAACTACGTCCAATTCCCAGAGGATACGCCAGTACGCATTGAAGTGACATCTGACGCCCCGATGAATTCATTCTGGATTCCACAGCTTGGCGGTCAGATTTATGCCATGTCCGGCATGTCTATGACTCTTTACCTGCAAGCAGATGAGCAGGGTGAGTACATGGGATCTGGTGCGAACTTTACCGGAAAAGAATTTGCGAGGATGTTCTTTACAGCGAATGCGACTTCCCAAGAAGACTTTGATCAATGGGTGAATCAGGTGAAAAATACTTCCCCTGAGCTGACGCTGGATGGTTACAAAGAGCTGACCAAACAAGGAACATCGGATGTACGCTATTTCTCCGCTTTCCCTGAAGGATTGTACGAGATGACTGTGACCAAATATGCTGCTTCACACAATCACGGCTTATCTACGAGAGTGCAACCGCCAGCGCGGGTGAAAGAATAGTCGGTTGAAATTGAAAGAGGGAGGAGAGAGACAACGATGTGGGAGAGTGTGAAAGAATTCGCCTCTGAATTTTTCGTAACAGGCGATCCACTTATTTACGGTGCGGACGTCAGCATTGTGCTCAGTATCATCGCAATCGTATCGGTGCTGACTTACTTTAAAAAATGGGGATGGCTCTGGCGCGAATGGCTGACAACTGTCGATCACAAAAAGATCGGTATCATGTACATTCTTGCTTCCGTTCTCATGCTGTTTCGAGGAGGGGTAGATGCTCTCCTGATGCGGGCTCAGCTCGTCATGCCTGAGATGCAGTTTTTGAGTGGGGATCACTACAATCAGATTTTTACGACGCATGGCGTCATTATGATTCTGTTTATGGCGATGCCGCTTATGTTTGGTTTGTTCAATGTTATCGTGCCACTGCAACTCGGTGCACGTGACGTAGCCTTTCCGTTTCTGAATGCGCTCAGCTTCTGGCTGTTTTTCTCAGGGGCGATGCTGTTTAACTTGTCCTTCGTCATCGGGGGTTCCCCGGATGCGGGATGGCTGGCTTATCCGCCGTATTCGGAGTTAGCCTTTAACCCGGGACCAGGTCAGGATTTCTACATTTGGGGGATTCAGATCTCAGGTATTGGTAGTTTGATGACCGGGATTAACTTTATTGTGACGATCTTGAAAGTGCGTGCTCCTGGTATGACGTTGATGAAAATGCCGATGTTTTCCTGGTCAGTTTTGTCGAGTTGTATCGCAATCGTTTTCGCATTCCCAATCTTGACGGTTACATTGGCACTGCTGTTTATCGATCGCTATTTGGGGGGACACTTCTTCACCTTGGATGGCGGCGGTAATCCGATGATGTACATCAACCTGATTTGGATGTGGGGTCACCCGGAAGTATATATTATTGTTCTGCCAGCGTTCGGGATTTTCTCCGAGATCGTTGCGACGTTCTCTCGGAAAAAGCTGTTTGGCTATAAATCCATGGTGTTCGCGATGATCATCATTAGCGTTCTCTCGTTTCTCGTATGGGCTCACCATTTCTTCACAATGGGCTCCGGTGCGGACGTCAATGCGTTCTTCGCGGTCACGACAATGTTGATTGCGATTCCGACAGGTGTGAAAGTGTTTAACTGGCTGTTTACGATGTTCCGAGGAAAAATTACGTTCGAAACGCCGATGCTGTGGACGGTCGGGATTATCCCGAACTTCGTCATTGGTGGGATGACGGGTGTACTTCTGTCCGTAGCACCTGCTGACTTCCAATATCACAACAGCTACTTCCTCGTTGCACACTTCCACCAAGTAATCATTGCGGGTGTCGTGTTTGGATTCTTCGCTGGCTTGTACTACTGGTGGCCGAAGATTTTTGGCTTCAAGCTAAATGAGCGTATTGGCCGTTGGGCTTTCTGGCTGTGGAACATCGGGTTCTACTTGTGCTTCATGCCGCAATACGCATTGGGCTTGATGGGTATGACACGTCGTCTTTACACGTATGGCTGGGACAAAGGCTGGTTCGAAATGAACCTGGTATCGACGATCGGTGCCGTAATCATGGGTGCTGCATTCCTTGTCCAGATTTGGGACATTGCACACAGTATCAAGCACATGAAGAAAGATACAACAGGTGATCCATGGAATGCTCGTACATTGGAGTGGTCGATTCCTTCTCCAGCTCCATTCTATAACTTTGCTGTAATGCCGCAGGTAACGTCTCAAGATGATTGGCATGAAAGAAAGCTGCGCATCGAGCAAGGCTTGGAAAAGCCGACGAAAGTAGAGCTGGAGCCGATTCATATGCCGAAAAACTCCGGTATTCCGATCGTGATGTCCATGTTCTGGTTCTTTGTCGGATTCGGTTTGATTTTTGATTGGCTATGGATGGCTGTACCAGGGTTTATCGGTGTACTTGGGTGTATGGTTGTTCACTCGTTTAACCACGACACGGACTATTATGTCACGGTGGAAGAGATTAAACGTACAGAGGCGGAAGCAGGGAGGGTGATTACGTAATGGCTAATGTGAATGCTGGACATCATGATCATCATCCAGACCAAGAGGAATTGCGCACGTTTGCCTTTTGGATCTACCTCATGACGGATGTTATCTTGTTCGCTACCTTGTTTGCGACGTATATCGTACTGCAAGGCAACACGGATGGTGGTCCAGGTCCTAAAGATCTTTTCCAGATGAATGGTATTTACGCGAGTACGTTTATTTTGCTGACCAGTAGCTTTACGAGCGGTCTTGCCATTCTCGCGATGAATAAGGGCAATCGTTTTGCTTTGATGAACTGGCTGGGGGTTACCGTATTTTTGGGAGCATCCTTCTTGTTCCTGGAAATCAATGAGTTCATGCACCTCGTAAGCGAAGGGGCAACGATTAGCACGAGTGCATTCCTGACTGCTTTTTACACGCTGGTAGGAACGCATGGCTTGCACGTGGCGCTCGGTATTGGGTGGATGATCATCGTCATCATGCAAATTGCGAAGCATGGCATTACACCAGTGACGAAACGAAAAGTAAATATTATCAGCTTGTTCTGGCATTTCCTTGATGTTGTTTGGATTTTCGTCTTCACCATCGTGTATGTGATGGGGGTGAATTAATTGAGCAAGCAATCTGTACATGGCACGACAGAACAACACGGCGGTCATGGTTCCCTGAAATCGTATGTGATTGGTTTCGTCTTGTCGCTTGTACTCACAATCATTCCCATTCTGGCCCTAGAAAACGGTTGGTTGGATAGCGATAAGAGACTCATCATCTATTTAGTTGCGGCTCTGTTCCAGTTTATTGTCCAGTTATTCTTCTTCATGCATCTGAAGGAAGAGGATAAACCACGTTACAACTTGATGTCGCTCTTACTCGGGCTATTTATCGTATTCCTCATCGTGATCGGGTCGATTTGGATCATGATGTACAACATGGTCGCCCTATAATGACGTAAATTCAATCGGGGGGCGTACTGCTGTACGCCCTGATTCTCGGTTGCAGGGCGTCCCTTTTTTGTAAGGTAACGTTATTCCCGTCTGAAAGGTAGGGGGTTTCTGTGAAAGCCATCAAGTATCTCATGATTGGTTCACTGTTCTTGGTTGCAACTGCATGCAGCAATGGCGCAACGGAAGAGCAAACAGAAGTTGCAGATGCAGATAAAAGTGCGATGAAGCTATACAAAAATAATTGCATGAGCTGCCACGGTAACGATTTATCCGGTAGGGTAGGTCCAGGCTTGCAGCAAGTTGGCTCGAAAATGACGGAGGAAAAACTCGTTGAAATAATTACGGTCGGCGCAAATGGCATGCCTGGTTATGAAAATGTGCTCAGCACCGAGGAAATCGGCCAGTTAGCGAAGTGGCTCTCTGAGAAAAAGGAATAGGAGAGGGGCGGTACCATGAAAAAAACAGCTTGGTTGATCATGCTCAGTATCCTGATGGTTTTGATAACTGCGTGTGGTCCAGCAAGATATGATCTAAACAATCCGGTTCATCCATTTGCGTATACAGATCAGGAAGGGAAGCCTTTCTCTTCAACTGATTTAGAAAACAAGGTATGGATCGCCAACTTTATTTTTACGTATTGTGGAACCGTCTGTCCGACGATGACAGCAAACATGGCCGAATTGCAGAAAAAAGCAAAAGAAGCGGGTCTGGATGTGGAGTTCGTCTCCTTTTCCGTCGATCCAGAAAGAGACACGCCAGAAGCATTAAAAACGTATCTCAGCAAATTCAATGCCGATTTCTCAAACTGGCACGCTTTGACTGGCTATACATTCGAGGAGATCAAAACGTTCATTCTCAAATCGTTTAAGACACCGATATCCAAGGACCCGAACTCCGATCAGGTTATCCACGATACGCTGTTGTATCTGGTCGATCAACAAGGGAATCTGGTTGGTCGCTATGACGGGATGACGGACGTGTCCTACGATAAAATTATCGAGGATATTAAATTGTTGCAACAGTAGGGGAGACCCTCGGATACACCGAATATAGGAGAACAAGCGAATTTCTTCTAGGAGAGCAGGGGAGGTCAATATGTCTAATCCGCAACAAAACGTTCGAGTTGCTGTTGTTCAAGCTGCTTCTGTCATCATGGACCTTGAGGCAAGTACGGAAAAGGCTGTTTCACTGACACTGGAAGCAGGAGAAAAGGGAGCGAAAATCGTTGTTTTTCCCGAAGCTTTTATCCCGGCGTATCCGAGAGGCCTTACTTTTGGGACAAAAGTAGGCAGTCGTTCCCATGAGGGGCGTAAAGACTGGTTTCGTTATTGGGACAATTCGATTGTCGTCCCGAGTGAAGAGACAGACAAGCTCGGGGAGGCAGCTCGCAAAGCTGGCGTGTATCTCGTCATTGGTGTGATCGAGAGAGACAATGAAAATAGCGGCGGTACCCTATATTGTTCCGTCTTATTTTTCGGACCTGATGGTGAGTTGCTCGGCGTGCATCGCAAGCTGAAGCCGACTGCATCCGAACGGTTGATTTGGGGCGAAGGGGACGGAAGTACTTTGCCGGTATTCGATACTCCTTACGGTAAGATCGGGGCCTTGATTTGTTGGGAGAATTATATGCCGTTAGCGCGAGCAGCGATGTATGCAAAAGGCGTGCAAATCTACATCGCGCCTACAGCAGATGCGAGGGATGCATGGCAAGCTACCATCCGCCATATCGCGTTGGAAGGCAGATGCTTCGTCTTATCGAGCAATCAGTACGTAACAAAAGATATGTATCCGACTGATTTGGCTTGCTACGAAGATCTGGCTTCTTCGCCAGACGAGATGAGCAGAGGTGGAAGTGCGATTGTGGGGCCATTGGGTGACTATATCGTCGAGCCTGTTTTTGGTCGGGAGGAGATTCTCTACGCTGATCTAGACATTCGCGATATCGCTTATAGCCAATTCGATTTTGATGTCGTTGGACATTACTCGCGACCGGATGTTTTTACATTGTTGGTGAATGAAGAGAAAAAAGAGAATGTGAAGTGGATGAAGTAGAGCTTATATAATATAAAAAAGATCTCCATTTGCTTGATACAAGCGGTGGAGGTCCTTTTTGTAGCTACCGTGGTGGGGGAAGAAGCGCATTTCCAGTCTACGCTTCGGCCTACGCCCTGCAAGGGGGGATTTGACTGTCCGCACCGGAATAAATGGCGGGAGCGCTTCAAACGTAGAGGTTTCAAAGAGGTATTCCATAGGTGAAGCTGAAATTCCCCGCCATTTATTCCGGTGCTGGGATGGGCTCCAGAGGCGCTTGGACTGGAAATGCGCTTCGCCTACGTTGCTTTGGCATAAAACTTGAACGTGAATCCAAAGCAGTAGATCAGTGAATCAAGCTCCCCTGTTCTAACAAGCAAGACGCTCAAAAAGCTGGAAATAACCAAAAGCTGTACGAAAGTCCTGTCACATGTTTGGAAGGAGACCGCCCGAACGTAGAGAGGATACAGGTGACTGGAAAACATGTGGCAGGGCTTCTCCCGACCACAATCGTTGGTGGACAACTTTACTATTACAAAACAGTCTTCAACGCATCCGCAAATTTAGCGACACCCAGCGTAATTTCCTCTTCTTTTGGTCGCGCAAAGGTAAAGCGAATGTAGCCGGAGTCTGAACCATACACACTTCCTGGCACAAAAACGACGCCTCTGCGAAGGGCTTCTTCAAATAATTGGTTGTCGTTCACATCTAGGTTAATTTTACACCACAAGTGTAATCCGCCTTGGGGAACGGTGAACGAAAGCTCATTGGGCAACTCTTTTTGCAGTGCCTCCACAAGCAAATCTCTTCTGTACTGTAAATGCATACGTAACCGCTCTAAATGCGGCAGGAAGTTATCGGAATGCAAAAACTGGGCCGCGATTTTTTGTGGCACCACGCTCAGACCAAAATCCATCTGCTGGCGGGCATCTGCCAAACGTTCGACAACGGAATGAGGCGCCACCATCCAACCGACTCGTAAACCGGATGCAGCAATTTTGGAAAAGGAACCGATGTAGAGAACGGAGCCAAGCTGATCCAATGATTTGAGCGGCAGTGGAGGCTTGCCGTCATAGGAAGTCAGACTGAAAGGATCGTCCTCTACAATCGGAAGACCAAGTTCGCTTGCTACATCCAACAGCTGCGTGCGCCGAGCGGGATCAAGACAAACCCCTGTAGGGTTTTGAAAAGTAGGATTGATAAAGATCATCTTGATCCGATGCTTTTTATATAAAGCTCGAATATCTTCTGGATTCATTCCGTTATTGCTGACAGGAAGGCGGAACAGACGAAGGCCAGCAGATTGAAACATAGGCAACGAGTAACAATAAGAGGGGTCTTCGATGGCAACTGCATCGCCGGGTGCAAGAAGACATTGGGTGATCAAATACAGAGATTGTTGAGAACCCGACGTGATGAGGATGGAAGAGTCAGTTGTCTGCACATTCCGGTATCGTGACAAATACGAGACCAGCTCTTCACGCAATGGTGTGAAGCCTTGCGGATTGTCGTATCCTAGATATTCGGTGAAGGGGTTTTCCTTCATCTGGGTACTGATTTCCTTGCCGGGTGAGAGCTGGGAAGACAATTCTCCACTCGCAAAATCGATGAGGCTGCTGTCTTTTTGCAAGGCCTCTCTGATCCGACGCAGATAAGATAAATTCGGGAGGAATTGACCACCTTCTACATATCGATGCCAGTTCGGTGTATGCTTCGGAGTTGCCTCCCATTTATTTTTACTCACACGAGTACCGCTTCCTGTTCTGCTCTCGATGATGCCTAATGCCCGAAGTTCCTCGTACGCTAAAATAACAGTGCTTCGGTTTACTCCTAATTGCTCAGCCAGTTTTCTCTCAGAAGGGAGCAGGCTCCCAGGAGGGAACTCTCCATATGAAATTCTACGTTCAATCTCATCGGCTATTTGGTGATATAGAGTTTGACTGCTCGACCGATCAGGCTTCCAAATGATAATCACAACCTTGCACATATTCATTGTTTGTTATATGGGGTAATCCATTTCATCATAACATTGTTAAGAAAAATACATGTGACAAAACCGTTCCAAACTGTTGAACAATGGATGGGGAAAAAATCATGAATTGGATGGTTCCATTTCTGAATGAGTATGATTAGGTTTCCATTTAGTGGTGATGAATAATCGTGATAAAAATAGATAGATTTTTCTTACAAAGAGAAAGGGTGTGTCAATCCGATCGAGAATGAGTAAAGACATCTGGCGGATTATTAAAAAGTAGGGAAAGGAGGCGTGATCAGCATTGAGTAATTTGACGTTACGGTATTTGAAGGTTTTGGTTGTAGCATTATCCGCAGCATTTGGAACAGCCATTTTCTTAGGAAATCTTATGGACTACCATTCCAATTATCAATTTGTCCAACATGTTCTGTCCATGGATACCACGTTTGAGGGGAACGCACTTATGTGGCGAGCGATTACTAATCCGACTGCTCACACCATTGCTTATATCGGAATCATCATTGCGGAAGGGGTGTTTTCACTTTTTGGTTGGATTGCTGCCGGAAAGATGCTGCGTTCTGTAAAGAAAGATGCAAAAACGTTCAATAACTCTAAAGCATTCGCATACATCGCTTATATGGTTGCTTTTTGCATCTGGTTTTTCGGTTTTGCGATTGTTGGCGCAGAGTGGTTCGCTATGTGGCAATCACAAGTATGGAATGGTCAGCAGGTAGCGTTTAACATTACAGAGGTAATGATTGGATTCGTTGTCTTGGTTTCCTTGCGAGATCGAGAATTAAATGATACGTAAAACAAGAGCCACGTTCCTTTGAGAGCGTGGCTTTTTGGTTTGAAACGCATTTTTTGTTCGGAGTTAAATATGCGAGGGAATCACGAACGTCGGGTTATGCTGGTTCAAAATATCTTCCATTCGCTGACGCACTGTCTCTTTATACGAGGGATCTGGCAGAATGTAAAAGCGATTGCTCTTGATCGCCAGGAAGGTGTGATCAGCTACTTCTTTCGGAGAAATTCCTTGCTCAACACCTGAGCGAATGAACTGGTCGATGGCGGTGGTCATCGGTGAGGGCTCCACGATATCTCCTGGTTTGCTGTACTCGGCTGGACGATTGCGATTGGCATCACATATTTGCGTCTGAACAAAGCCGGGGCATAAAACGGAAACACCGATTTTGGATTGGATCATTTTCAATTCGTGGTAGAGGGTTTCCGACAGACTGACTAACGCATGCTTGCTTACACGATAAATGCTATTCCCAGGTCCGGACTCAAGGCCAGCGAGAGAGGCGGTGTTCACGATGTGGCATTCAGTCCCTTGTTTTAACATCATGGGTATGAAAATTTGTGTAGCGTGAATAGCTCCCCACAAGTTCACATTCATGACCCATTGCCAATCAGCGAGGGTGCTTTGCCAGATTGTCGAGCCTGCCCCAACTCCTGCATTGTTGAACAATAGATGGACAGCACCGAACGAGTCTAGCGTTTTCTGTGCAAGAGTTTGGATATCTTTTTCTTTGCTTACGTCCGTTACAACGGCGAGGACAGTTGCTCCTGCTGCCTTTAACTCTTGCTCTACTCGTTGGAGCGCCGCTACTTCCACATCGGCAAGAACAACCTTCATCTGCTCCTCAGCACAGCGCGTTGCCAAAGCGCGACCGATACCACTGGCCGCTCCGGTAATGACCGCTACTTTGTTTTCAAACTGATTCATGATAGGCCTCCTTCAAATTGAAAACAAACATTTGTATATGATGTTTTGATTATAATAGACATTTTAAATAAATGTCTATTTTTAATTGTGTGCGAGTGCAATCGGATATACTGCGAGCTTGTGGTGAAGCTTGTTGATTGGGTGGCAAACAGGCGGGGGATGGTCGAACTTAAAGCATTGCAGTTTCCCAATCCGTATCCTTCACGGGAGGCTTTGCTTCATTGGAAGAAAGAGTTGGATGCAGCAAACAGAAAAAGCTAAAAAAGCACCCATTTGCGGGTGCTTTTACTCAGTGAGGGGGAATCGTTGTTTCCTTATTGCACTTTGTAAGACATCAAAATTTCTTGCGCGAGCGGCTTCCACTCTTCCATTTGTGCCTCGGTGCAATTGAAGGTGGTCATCAGCATTTTGCCGTCGAGTTCTGTAAAGAAAATGAGGTTGTAAATTTTCGTATCAGCGCCAGGTGTCAGCAGTTCAAACACACCAACGTTTTTCCCGTTGATTTGGATTACTTCATCGCGATACCAGGTTGCATCTTTGTACAAATTGGAAAACGCTTTTTTCATCGGGTCTTTCATGTCTTTGATAAGGCTGTCCTCTAGAATAGGGGTTTCCGTATGACTAAACGCGATGTTAATGGTGCCTTTTTCATCGGTATAAATCAAGGAAGGGCGATTGTCCATTGGGTATTTTACTTTCGCCATCTCTTCAGACATGACAGTAAAGCCTTTTGGAATCAAGATTTCTACTTTGTCGTTCAGAACCTTTTTCGCTTCCAGCTTGTCGTTTGTTGTTGCAGTTGGCGCTGGTGCAGCAGAATCTGTTTTTGGCGCTTCAGTTGTTTTAGCAGCTTCTGTTGTTTGTGCTGCATTTTGCTCAGCTGGCTTTGTATCAGCTGGCTTGTTCGAACAAGCAGTGATAGCCAACATAGAGAGCAGCAAAGCTACGGATACTAGTTTTTTCATCTGAATAGATCCACCTTTTTAAACATAATTGGAAATGTACGGAATTTCCTTTCCGATTCTATCACGGTGTGTATAATAATGGAAATAGATAAGGATAATTGAGAATATTCTAATAATGATCATTCTCTCTTACATGCTCATAGGGACTAGGACAAAATACACCCATTCAACCAATGGTGAAATGGGCGTATTTTCCTATTTTCATATATTGTGTGTCGTCATATAGCGGTTGCGAATCTTCTCTCCCAAATAATTTACCGCAAAACGGACAAACGCCCAGTTCCAACCCATATAAATACCGAAATTGTTCAACTGTGCAACATGCCCGAGCATGACAAAGCGCTTGAAACGAGCCTTCCGACCTTTTGGCGCTTGCAGTCTGCCATTGATGCGAAGCGTACTCCATCCCCACAAATGGGTGAAGCAATAATGCAGGGCCTCAGATGACAGCTCCACATCACAATCGAGTGGATCGCATGTGGATTCAATCAACCCATCTGCTAGGGAAAAGCGAAAAAATATATTTTTTCAGGGATTTGTGTCACAAGATGTGCATGATGAGGATCGTAACAAGTGAACAGCAATCAACGAGTCGAAAGGATGAACCCACATGAAAAAGCAAGCACTTGTTACCGTTAGCATGGCAGCACTCCTTCTCTCAGCGGTATCCCCAGTTGGGATCGCACAAGCGCAAACCAACATGGTAGCCGTAGCGAATAAAGCCCAAGCAATCACTTTTGATCAGCTCGTCAAAGAAATGGACAAAAAACAGCCTGTCTCCATGTACATCGAATCCACGCACACATCGAAAGCGAAGCAGGGCACCGAGACCCAAAAGGCAAAAACATGGGATAACACAATCAAAGGAGAATGGAGAGAGGAAGTCTCAGACGGGAAAAGGGTTCAGCATGCCGTAGGGAAGGCTGGACAGGTGGCGGCGTATCAAGAAGGCGGCAGAGGATTTGTCCACTCCGCAACGATTGGCACATACGATAACGAAATCAACAAGACGAAGCGAGAGCTCCAGCGCTTGAAAGTGGCGTTGCCAGATTCGAAGGTCGCGATTACCGTGAAGGAAGCACAACTGTTGAATCGAGCCGTGTATCACGTCGTCAAAATAGAAGACGCGAAAATCGATGGCAAGCCTCACCATTACCAGGATGACCTGTGGATCGACAAAGAGACAGGGCTGCTGCTCAAGCGCACCTTCACCCATAATCAAGCACAAGCATTTTCCTACACCGTAGACAAGGTGGATTTCCAACCGGTTTTTGATGAGAAAACATTCGAAGTAAGCATTCCAGCGGGTGTGGAGCAGCGCAAATTTTCCCCTGAGGTGGAAAAGGAAGTAGCCGAGGTGACGAAGCTTTTCCCAGACACTGCACAATTTTCCGATTATGATGATTACGGCATCGAAGGTAACTGGCAACTCCTGAAAATGTTTGAAGCGCAAAAACGGGTGTACAGTCCGACTCCTCGTGCAGAAGCTTTCGTTATCATGGATACCCGTACAAACGAATTGAGTAAAGTAATGATCCAAAATCCAGATTGGGTGTCGAAAAAGCTCCCTGCCGAGAAGATGGCAAAAGAGAAAGCAGCCGCTTTCCTGAAACAGTTGGTGGGCGATCAAGCAAGCCAGTATAAAGTAGAGGCAAAGGTTGAGCAGGGCGGTGGCGGTGCCATTTTTGAAGACTACGTCTATGGGTTTGTGACAGCAGACGTGACGTTCCGTCCAGCCAAAGGCAAGGGGATAACTATTTCTGTGGATGAAGCAGGTCGTATTGTAGGCTTTCAGTACGGGGAATAAGGTTTAGTATCAACCTGACAGCTGTCGTTTTGTGCGATGGCTGTTTTTATGTTGCATATGAAACAAAGTCGCCATTGTTGGCGACTTTGTCATGTTTATTAGTTTGGTAACACGTAAGTATATACGGAATAGTTGAAGTTATTGTTGTCCAAATCATAAGATACGCCTTCAACTAGGAGGTTGTATTCTTTTCCAGCTACTAAGTCAACATCGAAATAGTCCTTTTCCCGAGTTGTTGCGTATTTGTAGTTACGGTTTAACACTAGAGTGAATTCTTGCTTATTAGCTTTAGAGTAGGCGATTTGAAAACGGACTTTTTGATTTACGGCAGGAGTAAACTTGAAGTAATCTTGCGGGTCTCCGTTTCTATTCAGTTTACCGTTAATTTGGTTTCCATCAGCTACATGAAAAACATTTGCTGTGTCTTTGGTATTGTTTGGTTCATTATCAGGGTATACGGCAGCAAATGCGGATGCAGATGTACTTAGTACGAGTGTTAGGGCAAGTAGACCAGTAGTAGCAAACTTCTTCATGTAAATACCTCCTGAGTATGTAAAATTTGGGACAAATACAACATATCAATTATTTGGATAATTGTAAATATGTTCTAATTACGTTCACTAATCTTTCACATTTATTGATTAAGGAAGACTCACTGAAATTTATATAAAACGACAAAAAGCATTCGGAATTCGAATGCTTTTTTACGTGGAGCCAATCGTTGGTTTTACCCGATAAAACGAATAATCTCTTCCTTCGTTTGTCTGGTTTTCGCACGAGGCTCATTTTTCCGGTAGCCAAAGGCCACCATGCAAGCGATGCCGAAGCGTTCTCTGTCGAGGAGTCCCTCCGCCGCGAGGATATCCTCGACCTTTTCTTTTGCAAAGCCTTCAATGGGGCAGGAATCAATGCCGATCATGGCAGCAGAGGTCATCATATTGCCAAGCGCGATGTAGGTCTGTCTGGATGCCCATTCGAACATGACTCGCTCGTCGTCAAACAGGGCGAAATCATTTTTCAGGAAGTGATCGTAAGCCGCTCCTTTTTGCTGTACGACGTTTTCCGGCAGATCCTGCGTGTCTTTCATCATATGCTGGATATAATCGGAATCAGCGGCCATTTCTTGTTTGGTCCGCGCCAGTACGATGACGAAATGACTTGCGGTCGGCAGTTGTTTTTGCGCACCCCATGTGACGGGTAGCAGCTTTTCTCTAAGAGCTGGATCTTGCAGCACGAGGAAGTTCCATGGTTCAAAGCCAAAGGAGCTGGGCGACAGGCGAGCGGTCTCCATAATAAAATCAAAGTCTTCATTCGTAATTTTTTTAGCTGCATCAAACTCTTTGCAGGCGTGTCTGAATTGATAAGCTTCTATGATTTGATCTTTACGCATGATGTCATCCTACTTTCAAATAAATTTATGAAACCGTTGATAGAAAATGGGCGATTTCCTCGATGAGGGTCTCTCCTTTAAAAATGTTTTACAAAACTGAGCATACCGAATACACTAAAGAAAAGTAAGTACGCACTTTTTCGGTTAATACTTACGAAAAGGGAAGTGAGTGGGATGAAGAAGAGGCCATCGATGATGTACCTATTAAATGGCAAGGAATATCCTTGCCCGATCGAGCTTGCTGTCTCGGTTTTTGCGGGAAGATGGAAGGTATCGATCATTTGTCAGTTGCTTAAAGGGAAAAAAAGATACGGAGAGTTAAAGAAAAATATAATCGGTGTGAATCATAAAATGCTGGCAGAGCAATTGCGGGAGCTGGAGGAAGCAGGAATCGTCAAGCGAGAAGTGTATCCTGTCGTTCCGCCAAAAGTAGAGTACGAGTTGACAGAGCTAGGGCAAGGCTTGGGACCTGTCATTGATTATTTGCGAGAGTGGGGAGCTCATTTTCAAACAGATGCTACAGAAGAGTCTCTATCTACTGCTCATGGGTCATGAATACCGCCACCTGAAAAGGGTGGTTTTTTATTTTGTAACCTCCTTGTGGTTTTTCCGACTATTACATAGGACAAAAAAACAAACACAAAATTCCTTGGGAGGGAACAACTGTGAAACATACAAAGAAATTGGCAAGAACGTTATTCATGGCAAGTTTGTTGGCGGCAACTCCGCTATGGCTGCAACATCCAATAATGACCGTACAAGCTGCGACCAATCAAGGGCAGGGTTTGAAGCTCTCACCAGCAGCAGAAAAAACACTCCAGACGCTCTACGCCATCCAGCCTGGATTAAAAAGCATGGACAAAAAGATTAACGGATCGAAAAACGGTGTGTACGAGCTGCGCTTTGACAAAGGAGTTGCCCCAGGCAGGATGGAGCTGTATGCCATGGTGGGCCTGGAAGCAACGACAGGTGCTTTGCATAGCTACGAAAACGAACAGGAAATGCAGAAGCAAAACAATCAGCCATCGGAAGCGGTTGCCAAACAAAAATCTGCGGCATTTTTGCAAAAGCTCTTGGGCGATGATTTCAAAAAGTACAAAGCCACCCAGACAACCAAGGGTGAATGGGATGCTGTCACCTACACGCGCCACGAGCATGGTGTACCTGTGTTCACCGATCGTTATGTCGTTGGTGTCAACAGTTCGAGTGTCATGTACGTGAACACGTTTGAAGGCGCCACGCTCCGAGCAGCCTCCTCTTTGTTTGCCAAGCCAGGAAAGGTAATGTCCAAAGAAGAAGTGACGGGGAAAGTCGCTTCGCTTATGGAGCTCACTTATTCCGCGCATAAAAAGGAGACAGGAAAGCCGGCTTTGAAATACTCGCTGGAGTCGACCGGATACTTGGATGCTGTGACAGGAGAAGAAATTGAGAGTGCCTTCTCCCTTAAAAGTCGTTACTCGGATGTCATTGCGGTCAATTCAGGCGGCAAAAAGCTCACAGTCAGCAACGCCGATGAAGCTGCGAAGGTGCTGACAGAAGAATTTCAAATCAAGATGGATGGAATCACGTTAGAGACAGATACGCATACCCCAGCGGAAATGAAGGGGGAAGGGGAAACGATTTACAGGTCCAAGGGAAGAGACGGCAGGATCACGGTCTATACGAACAACAACGAAGTAACCGGTTTCCAAGTCCGTGGAAAAGTCGAGATGGCCAATGTTATACAGCATGGTAATAAACCGGCAAATGCCCAGCTTTCGTACGAGCAGGCAAAGGAAAAAGCGGTTCAGTTTTTGCAGCCGTACCTCGACGCTAGTGTGAAGGAGCTGAAGATCGATCAGACCAAGATCATGATGCCTTCTGCAACGGCATACAGCTTCAGCTTCTACGCTCTGCATGACGGTG
The DNA here is from genome assembly GCF_046196545.1 of Brevibacillus fortis. Taxonomy (GTDB): domain Bacteria; phylum Bacillota; class Bacilli; order Brevibacillales; family Brevibacillaceae; genus Brevibacillus; species Brevibacillus fortis_A. Next base: position 5,774,005 of record NZ_CP176370.1, on the reverse strand, counting down.
TGGTTGTGACAGACCAGCAATACCTCGTCAACGTAGACGGACAGACCGGGGAAATCGTAAATTTCATGGACTACTTTACGAAGCCTGCTGTTCCTTTCCCGGACAAAAAGACCGCCATTTCCAAAGAAGCAGCCGCCAAACAGTTTTTGAAAGACCGTCCAGCTGTGCTCGGGTACATGTTCCCTGTTCAGAACGAGAAGGTGCAAGCAAAGCCAAGTCTGGTTTATTCTATCGACACGGTCTCTTACTTCTTGCTTGATGCGGTAACAGGAAAGTCATTCAAATAATCGTATTCGATCCCGCTTCCCATTATAAGAAGCGGGATTCCATCATGTCCTGTCGCGAGAAGAGGAGGAAGAAGCCTTGGATGCTCGAGAAGATCGAGGTCAGCAAGACATATCAGGGATATACAGGATGTATTCCAAAGAAGTCTATCAGTATCTCTATCATTTTATCGGAAGTCGGGAAGCCGCAGAGGATTTGACCCAAGAAGTGTTTGTACGCGTCATTAAATCCTTGCATAGATTTGAGGAGCGCTCGAGTATGCGCACTTGGATTTTACATATTGCCAAGCATGTCGCCATCGATGAATACAGAAAGAAACGGCTGCAAACGATTTTTGCCGGGACCTTGCTAAAGCTGTTGCCCAGCACAGAGGGTTTGCCGGAAAAAGAGCTGCAGGATAAAGAGGAACGTACTCATTTTGAAAAAGCGCTGCTACAGCTGAAGCCCAAGTACCGAAACGTCATCGTATTGCGGGGAATCAGAGAGTATACGGTGAAGGAAACAGCGGAAATTCTCGGCTGCACAGAGGCGAAGGTCAAGGTAGACTTTCACCGCGCGATGAAGATGGTAAAAGAAACGGCGTTACACATTTATGAAAAGGGGGCTGGTGTGCATGAAATTTCCTAGCGATGAAGAAGTGTTACAGGAATTTCGGAACAGACCGGATGCAGTCCCCCGCAGCGAGTTTTTGCACACATTGGAAAGAAAGCTGGTCGAGGTCGATCAACAGCATCGAAGCAGAAGTAAAACGCGACGCACGACAATTCGACTAGGATTATCCGCAGCGGTGCTGCTCGCAGTCTTTTTGTTGGCGCCGATTTTTACCCGGTTGATTACCCATCCGGAATCCATCACGACGACGCAGCCAGAAGTTCCGCTCGTGTTGAAGGGTCAGCAGTTGAAGCTGGCGGAAGTATCCCCTGCCGCGAAGCAAACCTTGGAAAAGCTGTTCAATCTCGTTCCGGAACTAAAGGCGATGGAACCCAAAGTCATCGGAATAGAAGATGGGATCTATGAGATTGTCTTCTATCAAAAGGGGCAAGGAAAGGAACAGCGGTACGCATCTGTGGAGATGGTGGCAGTCACGGGGAAAATGAGCCGCTACGAAAATGAGAAAGCGATGAATGAAGGGGCCCCTTCGCCTACAGAAGAACAAGCGAAGCGAGTATCTGCTGCCTTTTTACAAGCGCTGTTGGGAGACGAGTTCAAGCAGTACCAAATGAGTCAGACCAGCGGCAATGATTGGGATGCGGTGACCTATACGCGCTATGCAAATGGGCTTCCCGTTTTCACGGACCGATACATCGTTGGCGTCAACAGTAATATTGTCACATATGTCAATACGTTCGAAGCTGCGCCACTGCAAATATCGTCGGAGTCGTTTGCCGAGCCGGACTCTGTATTGTCCGAAGAAGAGCTCTCAGAGAAAGTGGCTTCGCTCATGGAGCTTACCTATTTTGCGAGTTCGAGAAATACGGGGAAGCCGTCATTGACGTATTCTCTTCAGACAACTGGCTATATGAACGCAGTGACAGGAGAAGAGGTATGGGGAGAAGCGTCGGATAAAAGCCTGTACTCAGATCCCATCCCGGTAACGCCTGGAGGCAAGAAGGTCGCTGTACAAACGGAGGAAGAAGTGGCGAAGGCTATGGCGGAACAGTTTCAGGTGAAGCTGGATGAATTTATCCTCACTGGTGGCGATAAGAAGTTGAAGGGCGAGCAGATGACGACCTACAAGGCCAAGGAAGGGCTAGGCAGAGTCACCATCTACTCAAACAACGGGGTAATCACAGGCTTTCAGGTGCGCCGCAGTAAAGAGATGGCCAGCTCCACACAGCATCAGAACCATCCAGTAAATGCCCAGCTTAGCTATGAGGAGGCCAAGGAAAAAGCCGTTCAGTTTTTGCAGCCTTATCTGGACAGCCGTGTGAAGGAGCTGAAGATCGACGAAATCAAAATTGCGATGCCTTCTGCAACGGCGTATAGCTTCAGCTTCTATGTTCTGCATGATGGTGTGATCGTTGCTGACCAGCATTACCTCGTCAATGTCGATGGGCAAACTGGGGAGATCGTGAATTTCATGGACTACTTCACGAGTCCGACTGAATCTTTCCCGGAATTGGACTCAGTCATATCGAGGGAAGAAGCAGCCAAGCGATTTTTGCAGAGCCATCCGGTCGAATTGGGGTATGTGCTTCCGGTAGTTGGTGGGAAGCTGCAACAAAAACCACTTCTGGTTTTTACGGTGGACACGATTTCTGGCTTTAGGCTGGATGCGCTAACAGGAAAGGCATTGAAATAAACATACGTGATCCCGCTTCTCATCATGAGGGGCGGGCTTTTTATTCACTCGGGGTTAGTAAATAAAATAGCAATCCATAAGAAACATGCTATCCATGAAAGCTCTAGAATTAACAGTAATTCACTGTCCGATAAGGAGGTATTCCGAATGATGAATGAACATGTCAATCATATTTCTCAAGAGGTACCCGAGCCTGATCCGGCTCTTACACGACTGAACATTTTTGTGGGGAAATGGGTGACAGACGGACTGATTATGGAAAGTCCTGCTGGGCCAGCCGCGAAGTTGAAAGCAATCGATACCTACGAATGGCTGCCTGGGGGATATTTTCTCATTCACCATGTAGATGGCATGATGGGGGATAAAGAAGTCAAGACCATTGAGATCATCGGCTATGATGCGACTAGTCAAATGTACTTCACGCACGCATATGACAATTATGGAAGCAGGAGTTCCTACTCTGCGAATTTATTGGGCACAGATTGGACGATCACAGGGAAAACCGAACGTTTTACCGGTAAGTTCAGTGTTGATGGCAACACGCTCATTGGCACTTGGGAATGGCTGGGCAATAATGAGAGTTGGGCACATTGGATGGATATTCGATTAACGAAGGTGGAGTAGAAGGATGAGGACACGAGCGGGAGCATCAGGTGAGGATGCTCCTTTTTTATGGTTGAATTTCATTTTATTAAAAAATACTTGAATAAAATTAAAGTTTTGGTTAATATAATTAAAGGCGGGAGGCGAGGCAATTCATGGAACGCGACGAAATTCCATCTTGGGTGTTAGCTCTGGACAAGGAGACCCTCGAATTTATCAGGAAGTTTATTATCAGTTCGGGCTCTCTCAAGGGTATGGCTGATGAGTACGGTGTATCGTACCCAACGGTGAGGGCCAAGCTCGACCGAATCATTAAAAAGATCGAATTACATAGCAAGGAAGCGGAAGTAGAGTTCGTGCAAATGATCAAAAACCTGGTCATTGACGAACGGATGAGTTTGGAGGTAGCCAAGCTCGTTATTGAAAAATACAAACAAGAAAGAGATGAAAACAGATGAGTACGGGGATGATTCAATTTTTGGTTGGGCTCGGTATTGTGGGGATGCAAAATTTACTCGGCAGACTGAATCACGCTTATTGGGGGGCGATCTTCCCTGGTTTCTTTCTAGCGTACCTGGTTTACGGTTATGTCACTGGTTTATTTAAAGAAGGCAGTGAACTGACTTTGATCTTGGTAGCACTTGGTGGGATCGCGATTCTATCATTGGCTTGGTCGGAAGGCAGAAGAGCGATGAAGGCGAAGAGGAAGAAAGAGATGGAGAGAATGGAGTTGCTTGATTTGTAGTGACTGGAACCACCTGAGTAGGGTGGTTTTTTGTTTTGATAATAGTAGCTGTTGTGGGGGAAAAAGCGTATTTCCAGTCTGCGCTCCCGCCATTTTTTCCTACGCTGGGGCGGGCTCCAGAGGCGCTTGGACTGAAAATGCGCTTCTTCTTACGCGACTTTTGTACACCAACTTAAACGTCGATTCACGAAGATGTAAACGACAAAATTAAAAAATCTTCTTCAACGGTGGAGATAACAAAAAACAGTCCCCGCAGAATGTATTCCGCAGAAACTGTCTTCAAAATCATACTTACTTCATAAATTTCGCTACCCCGTTAAAAATCCAATCTGCCCCATCTCCCGTAGAGTGCTGAATCAATTGCTCAGAACCGTTCATTTCTGCATACTGCTGTTCCTCTGCGGTAATCGGAATCATCCATAACAGATTCACAGGATCGCCAGTCATGAGCGGAAGGGGAATGGTCGGGGCATCCACAGGCTTTGCAAGCAGCATGGAGGAGAAGTGGCTGGTGATCTGACTGATTTCCTGGCACGGAATGGTATGACCTTGTGCGAGGAAGGTCATATACGACCACGGCAGAGAGGTTTGGCCACTGATGTAGGCGAACAATTGCTGTTCGTTTTGAGCAAGCCATTTGGTTTCGCAGGCAAAGGCCAGCTCGAATCGGCGTAATTGCTCCGGTTCTTCTGCATACTGCTCGACTTTTGGCTGACGCAATATGGACACGCCGAGCGTCATCGCATAGGTAACGTCTCCTTTTTCGATGGTCACTAATGCTTTCGGGGGCCAGTGTCCGCCGTCGATGCCGTAATACTGTTTAACTGGGCCGAGAGTCGAGGTAATCGCGTCCATGAACTGGTGCTGGATGTCAGGCCAAGGGTTGCCATCCCAGCTCGCCCAAAAATGCTGGGCAGCCTCGATGCGGGCAAACATGGCGTTCGTTTCTGGTGTTCCCAGCGGAAAGCATAAATGAGATTCTCCGGTGCAATCTCGCGCATACGAAGGATAGTGCGAGCCGTCCGGGGAAGGGCCAGCCCAGCCGGGAATCACACACAGCACCTCATCTTCATACAAAAGTGCCGCTGCATCGCCTTCCTCCAGCCAAACGATCGAGAGCTGTTCCGGGTCTAGCCTGTCTGCTCCATCCGGATGAGCGCAGCAATCGCGTGGAAGCATGGGAGCTTGACCATCCTGCATGGCATCGAAATCGATCGAGTCCGGTGCAGATCCGTAATTTCTTACCCAACAAGAGCGAATGCTGGCATGCTCCTCACCGGGATAATCCCACAAATAAAAAAAGACGCCGTTCTCGTCCTCTTCGACAAAAGCTTGAATCGGACAAATGGGGGAGAACTCCTCTAATAGGATGTTTTTCATAGGTTTCACCTTCAATCATCGTGATAGATTCGCCGATAACTATAAAGATTTGTGCTTGATTAAACAGGGTTAGAATACCATAATTGACTATTGATTACAAAATTCAGCACTGTGAAAATTTTTCCCCAGCTAAGGAGGTTACCTGATGAATCAATGCACCATCTATGTCTCCATACAACAATGCGAGAAGGTTGTCGCTGCGATTGTCGAGGCATTTCGTGATCAATTGGTAGAGGTATCCGCAGACGAGCGGGCCGTGACCGTGACAGATAAAAAATGGTTCAGCAAGAGCAAGATCACCTTCAATCTTATGCGCGAGGACGATGACCAAGAAGCGTTTCTCCAGATGAAAAAAGGGATGTACGGCTACTTCGCACAGATTGAAACGGAACATGAGAAAGTCCAGCAAAAGCTGTTGTACCAAATTACAGCGCTCAATCTGGCGGTAGGAATCGTGGCGAGTAAGGAGATCGATCAGAAGACGTTTGCGTCCATTATGGAAATTGCCAATGAAGTGCACGGGATTGTCTTTCTCCCTACCGGAGACATGCTCGATAAACAAGGAAGGCTGATTCTCAATACGGCAGGAGAATCCGAAGTGGACGATTTTCTGGTGACAGTCAGCGTAGACCTGATCGATGGACTTATTCAGCCCTCCCAATCAGGAGAAGCACGTAAGGAGCGGAGCATCAAGCTATTGCAGGAGCAAGGCATTCCGTACATTCCGCATCTTCCTGTCATCGTAGGAGACGAGGAAGTTGTCATCAGGAGCAAGGATGAGATGGTTCAGCGAGCGATTGCTCTATGCTTGATTGCGGTATATGCCGGAGGGATCGCCGAAAACGGACAAATCAAGGAAGAGCGGGAGTTCATCGAGGGAATTATTGAACAGTTTGGCGCTGCTGAATTCTTTACCGAAAAAGAGAGAGACTTCTTGAATGACCCACAGCCAGATCGAACCGATATGATTCAGATGGTGTGGATGTACGAATGCTACTGGGTACTGCTGTGGGCACTCGGCTATGTGGAAGAGCTCCATTTCCCAGATGAGATTTGTGATGTAAACACCGCGATTGACGCTCTCAGAAGCGCAGGTGATTATGGCACCTTCTACAGCAATGCGGTTGTGAGAAGCAAACAAGAGATTCTCGACCAAGCAGATTTAATCTACCGCTATGACTGGGCATGCGTGGATGCCCGCATCAACAATCGCACGGTTGCGGGCGGTTTGAATGACGAAGTAGTTGTTGAAAGACACAGAGCATTGAATTGGCTGGTTCGTTACATGGAGGATGACTGGGATCATGTGTCGACGGATACATAGGCTGTATTCGCGAAAAAGTGGGGCACCTAGTGTGATCTTCATAGCAGGAATGGGCGATAGCGGTGAGACATGGAAGATCGTTCAAGACCGTATCTCGCAGGAAGCGTCTACCTTATCCTACGATCGGGCGGGTATAGGCAGGAGTCCAGCGGCAGCGGTCGTCCCGCGGACTTGTCGCGACCTGGTCGAGGAGCTGTACGATTTGCTGCAGGAGATTGAGGTGGAGCCACCGTGTATTTTAGTCGGACATTCTTTTGGCGGTTTGGTCGCTAGACTATTTGCTAGTCTATATCCGCAGCTTGTTTCGGGGATGGTTTTGGTTGACGCCGCTCCCGAATATAAGGAGCTCGCATATGAAAAGGTTTTGCCTGACAACCTGATCGTAGCCAACAGGGAATATTACGAGAATCCGATGCTCAATCGAGAAAAGATCGATAAGATACGAAGCTATCAAGAGATCGTTGACTATTTTCGGCAAAGTGACATACCTGTCTCGATTATCACGAGAGGCTTACCGGACGTGTGGAACGAGGAATGGCCGAACGAGGAAATCTTAACAATCGAACAACGTCTGCAAGCCGATTTCAGGCGGCTTTCAACCTCAAGCAGGCAAAGAATGGCTACTCGAAGCGGGCATTATATTCATCACGATGAACCGGAAATGGTAATTGAGGAAATTTTGATCATGTTGAGGGAGATAAACACGTGAGCGATACAAGAACCCAGCTCATGCTGGATTGCTGCAATACATTGGGGACCCTGACCCGGAATTGCGGGATAAGTATTTACGAGGACATTCTCTTCGTTGCCGATTGCATTGATTTTGCGCCGTCACAGACAGAAGCCTTTTTTGGAACGAGCTGATTTCCAGCACGTGAAAACGGCCATGCTCCGCTATTTTCAAGAGGAGAAGGATTTGCGCGGCTATTTGTCCGAGGGAGGTTGGGCTCACAGTACCGCACACGGTGCAGACGTATTCGTAGAGCTAGTGCAGTGCCCAGAGAGCGACGAAGCCGTACAGCGAGACGTTCTTCATGCGATCCAGGGCGTGCTGCATAACGAAAAGCACATTTTCAATGAGGAAGAGGACGAACGACTCGCGAGCATCGTAGATACCATGATAGACAAAGGTTTGCTTACCGAGCAGGAACTCACTGACTGGATCAATGATTTGGCAAGCTGTGCCGAGCTTCCAAAAAGTCGTACTCAAGTTATTGCTCGGGTGAACAGCAAGAACTTTTTACGCTGTCTCTATTTCAGAAGGGCACGAGATAGCCGTGAAAATGAGCTGGTGATTGCCATGCTTGCTGCCTTAACGAAATGTAACAGGTTTGCGATCAGTTAATGGATGAAGGTTGATACCGTGATAGACGGTATCAACCTTGTCTTTTTTATACGAAGTTTTAAAAGTAGCGATTGAACCAACAAAGCTGGTAAGAAGAAAAAGCGTAGGGCTCGTAAACCTTGACAACGCCTACCCAGTCGGAACTTCAAAAAGGGGACCACGCTTGTCGAACACTTCTTCTTTGAGAAACGTCCGCCCGTAGGGTGGCTTTGGCTCGACGGTCCCCTTTTTGAAGTGTAGACGGACAGTAAATCCCCATTGCGGGCGTGTCAGAGTCGAAGAGAACTGCGCTTTTTCTTCTCCTCCACTGATTGACAATCACTCGTTAGTACTATATAGTACTAATCATGAAACGAACCTCAAACCGTGACCATGTCATCGCCACTGCATCCGATTTGTTTTTGCAAAAAGGACTCATGAATACCAGTATGGATGACGTCGTGGCACATAGTAGAGTCTCCAAGTCCAACATTTACTACCACTTCAAAAGCAAGGAGGAGCTCGTCGTAGCTGTACTCGGCTACAGAATCAACGTCCTGAGAGGAGCACTGGAAGCCATCCTGCAACGGGCAGACCTGTCTGTTTCTGCACGCGTGGGGCTGATTTTTACCACCATCGCAGAGGAACTGGAAGGACGCTCCTGCGTAGGAGGCTGTCCGATCCTTTCCTTGCTGTCGGCACAAATACCAGAAGTTAAAGCGCGAATCAACGAGTTCCTGATCGAATGGCAGAACCTAGCGGAAAAGCTGCTCGTGGAGGGAATTGCCCGTGGAGAATTCAAGGAAAATATCTCAATTCAGCAAACGGCAGTCTTGCTCGTGACTATTATGGAAGGAGCGATGCTCATGGCTGAATCGCAGGGGCATGCACAGGTACTCGTAAACGCTGGACAGACACTTCTACACTTGATTCAAGTGTAGGATTTTTTTGGAATGCACTAGTACTAATCAGTTCTAAAAATAAAGGAGGCAGAAACAATGGCTGTCGTTTTTGTAACAGGTGCGACTGGATTTATCGGCAAGGAGGTAACAAAGCAGCTGGCGAGGTCTGGTCATACCGTACTGGCGCTGGTTCGTTCGCCCGAGAAGTGGGATGAATTGCTGATGCAGATGACACCAACAGAGAGGTCCAATTGCAATGCCGTGCGGGGTGATTTGCGAAAGGAGGGCTTGGGATTATCAGCGAGCGATTACGAGCAGGTATTGCGCGCAACTATTATCATCCATGCAGGTGCCCCGATGGATATTTCGCTGGATGAAACGGTGGCGAGGGAATTGATTTTACAAGGAGCAAGTCACCTTGCAGCAGTAGCGAACGAATTGCATAAACAACAGCGTCTACAAAAGCTGATTCATATCGTTGGCTACATGAGTCCGTTTGACGATGAGAGTGGAAAGCTGGCGACAGATGTTTTTGCGCCAACCGATTTTTATCAAGAGGCAGGGGGCTACGAGAAATACAAGTTTCTGGCAGATCTATACCTCAGACAAGAGGCGTATCAAAAAGGAATGCCGCTGGTCGTGGTAAATCCGTGTACGATCATAGGCCCGCGAAGCACCGGGAACACAGAACAAACAGATGGATTCGGGCTCGTGATCAGCTCCATGCGGCGTGGTAAGATCCCTGTTCTTCCCGGTGGTAAGGAGTGGTGGCTGCCCTTGCTTTCCGTCGACGATTTTGCCCAGGTCATTGTGGGGATTGTAGAGACAAATCACATCGAGCATCAAACGTATTACGCCTTAAATGAGCGGAGTGCCACGCCAGCTTTTTCAGAGCTGATTTCGTTGATGGCTAAAGAATTACGGATGAAGCCACCAACCATTCCTTTCCCGGTATCGGTCTTGAAAAAAATCTTGCATAACGGCGGCAGCGGCTTGCTCGGGGTACCTGCCAATTCGATGGATTTTCTCGTAAAGAAAGACTTCCCGCTCGCTCCCTTTCAGCAAATGAAAGAGAAAAAAAGCATCGATGCATACGACGTAGCGGCGTATCTTCCCAGTGTGATTGCCGATCTCGACTACCGTTTGTCGGTCAAGGATCAGAAAGTACCTCCTTGCTTTCACCGAGAGCAAATCGCAGGCATGGCCGCGTACAAGAAAGAAGGCTCGGGTACTCCGTGGCTGCTCGTGCACGGGCTTTTCAGTGAGATGAGCGATTTACTCCCGCTCGCTGAACAGCTGGGTGAACAGGAAGTATGGTTACTGGATTTACCCGGATTTGGCAGATCGCCCTATCACCATCACGAAAAACCGCTCGAGGGCTTTATCGAGGTATTGGCCGAGGCATTGCGACAGCTGCCATCTCCGGTTCATCTTGCAGGACATTCATTTGGGGGGCTTTTGGCATGGGAGGCAGCAAAGCGAGTACCGGAAAAAATCGAGAAGCTATACCTTTTGCAGCCACCCCTGCATGCCCCGAAGTATTCTCGGCTGCAGGCGGGATTGGGGAAGAGTCCAGCCCTCCTTCAGTTTTTTTTGCAAAAGCAGTTAACGTCAGCCAAATTGGAAAAAGAAATGCTTGAGCAAGGGGTATTTCAGTCTACGAAGGAAATGCCAAAAGGCTATGTAGAAAAGGCAGGGAAGCTCCTGCAATCCCCGCGCATCAGCAAGACGCATACAGACGTGCTGCGCTATTTTATGAATGAATTCCGGCAAATGGCGGTAACTACAAAGCCGTTCCCTTTTCCAGCCCAGATCGTATGGGGGACACAGGATAAAACGTATCAGCTAACAAAAGGAACAGAGGATGCTTTCATGAAAGCAAATGTAGAGATCGAAAGGCTCTCTGTCGCTCATCATTTTCCGATCAGTCACCCACAGCTAACGGCAAACGTATTGCTACAGATGAGGCACGGCAAGGAATGACGACGGAGCAATTCTTCAGAAGGGGCATGGTAGAAAGGGACCATGCTCTTTTTGAATGGGGGCAAGAAAAAACGAGTTGAACTTTCTGTAAATTTGAAATAGACTATTTTTAACTAATGACGACACTATAACGACAAGTGTCGTTAGTGAAGAAAAAGGGAGGAGAGCAAAGTGCCGGAACGCAACAGGAGGAAGCTAGTTTATTCGGTTTCTCACATCTGGGTGAAGACCTCATGAAGCAATATATAGTGAAGCGCTTATTGTCGGGCATCATTGTCCTGTTTGGACTCTCCGTTTTTACGTTTCTGCTCATTCATCTCATCCCCGGTGATCCTGTGCGGATCATGCTAGGGCAGCGGGCGACTGTCGAACAAATTGAGTCGCTTCGCGGAGAGCTGGGCTTGAACAAACCGTTGGTCGTCCAGTATCTCGACTATGCTTCTGGTGTTTTGAAAGGGGATCTCGGCACTTCCCTGAAAACGGGCCGGCCTGTCAGCACAGAAATTGCCGATCGTTTTCCCGCGACAGCAAAAATGGCAGTAGCCAGCCTCGTGGTGGCAGTTGTGATTGGTATCGGGCTGGGTGTCCTAGCGGCGAAATACAAGGATACACCCATCGACGGAGCGATCATGACCTTTTCCACCTTTGGTATGTCCATACCCGGTTTTTGGTTAGGGTTGCTCGTCATTCTTGTATTTTCCGTCCATTTGGGCTGGTTTCCGATTGCGGGAGGGACGGGGCTAAAAGACATGGTTCTTCCAGCGTTTACCTTGGGGACATTGCTGGCGACGGCACTCAGCCGACTCACTCGCGCTGGTATGGTAGAGGTTTTGTCCAATGACTATATTCGAACAGCACGTGCGAAAGGGATGAATGAACGAATTGTGCTGTTGCGGCACGCTTTTCGTAATGTGATGATTCCGATTGTGGCTGTCATTGGCCTGGAACTGGCTGGCTTGCTGGGCGGGGCTGTGATTGTCGAGCAGGTTTTTGGCTGGCCGGGAGTGGGTACTTTGGCGATTCAAGCGATTAGCTCGCGGGATTTTCCGATGATTCAAGGAACGACGCTGTTTATTGGAGCTGTGTATGTCGTCGTTGTCATTTTGATTGATGTCCTGTATGCGATTCTCGATCCTCGCATTGACTACGCAGCGAAGGAGGGGGTGTAGCGTGTTCTGGAGCAGGCAATGGTCTATGCCTCGTTTGGAATTATGGGAGAAGATCATGCAGCAAAAGAAAGCGAAATACAGCTTCCTGATGATGCTCTGCATTGTTTTGCTGGGAATCATCGGGCCGTGGATTGCTCCGCATGATCCTACGAAAACGTACTACGAAGCATTTATGCAAGGGCCGTCGAAAGACTTTTGGCTAGGGACAGATGCGATTGGCCGCGATATTTTATCCCGGATGCTGTACGGGACACGAGTGACACTGACCGTAGCTGTGCTGGCGTCTGTCATGACGTTTGTAGCAGGAACGCTGATTGGTGTGACATGTGCTTATCTCGGAGGAATTGTTGATAATCTGATCATGAGAATCATGGACATCATGCTGGCATTGCCCGGCATTGTGCTTGCTCTAGCAATTGTAGCTGTACTCGGACCGAGTCAGGAAAATGCGATGATCGCGATCGGAATATCATCGATTCCGGCCTTTTCGATTCTGATTCGTGGTGCGGCACTTTCGATCAAGCAATCCGGCTATGTGGAAGCAAGCCGCTCCATCGGCAGCTCGAATTGGTGGATCATTACGCGCCAGTTCATTCCGAACATCTCGAACGTGCTGATCGTCTATACGACCATGTTTATTGGCAGTGCCATTTTGGGGACCTCGGCACTGGGCTTTATCGGTTTGGGTGCCCAGCCTCCTATACCGGAGTGGGGAACGATGCTGAATGAAGGGAAAAATTACTTGCGAGAAGCTTGGTGGCTCGCTACTTTTCCCGGTCTTGCGATTACGGCAGTCGTTTTTACGGTGTATTTGCTCGGGGATGCTTTGCGCGATATCTTTGATCCCAAATCATAGTTGACGAGCTTCCGTTCCCGAAAAAGGAGTGAGTAACGTGACAAACGTGTTGGAAGTGACAGGATTGACTACTACGTTTTCAAAAAATGAAAGGGCTTTCAAGGTGGTGGACAATCTTTGCTTACAGGTCAAAAGAGGTGAATCGCTCGGGATCGTTGGAGAATCAGGATGTGGAAAAAGCGTTGCCTCTCTATCCATGATGCGCTTGCTCAGTAAAAACGGAAGCATTGCAGGCAGTATTCAACTGAACGGAGCCGATCTCTTGCGCTATAGCGAAAAAGAGATGCAGAAGATCAGGGGAAAAGAGATCGCTATGATCTTTCAGGAGCCGATGACTTCGCTGAATCCCGTACTGACCATCGGCAAGCAATTGAGCGAAGGACTGGAAAAGCATGAGGGCATGAACCGAGTCCAATCGAGAGAAAGAGTGCTCGAGCTGTTGACGCAGGTAGGCATTTCACGTGCCAATGAAATCTATCACGAATACCCGCATCGCTTGTCAGGAGGGATGCGACAGCGTGTGATGATCGCGATGGCGATTGCCTGCCATCCAAAGCTGCTGATAGCGGACGAACCGACGACTGCACTAGACGTAACGATCCAGGCGCAAATATTGGATGTCATGAAAAAAATCCAAAGAGAGCTGGGCATGTCGCTCATCATGATCACGCATGATTTGGGCGTCGTCGCCGAGACATGTGACCGGGTACTGGTGATGTATGCCGGGCAGGTTATTGAAGTGGCCGATGTTCGCACACTACTGCGCAGCCCCAAGCATCCGTACACGATAGGCTTGATCCAATCAACGCCACATAATGCCAAGGGCCAGAAGAGATTGAACAGTATCGCGGGAAGTGTGCCGACCCCCGATAATTATCCGAAGGGCTGCCGTTTTGCTCCGCGATGTGAGAAGGCGATGCCTGTCTGTTTGGAACAAAATCCCCCGTTGCTGGATGTAGATCAACAGTCGGAGTGCCGTTGTTGGCTGTATCGAGAGAACAGGGAAAGCACGGCGGTGAATGGATGAAGACGCCTCTTTTGCAAGTGAAGAACCTGAATAAGAAGTTCCTGGTCCGCAAAGGGTGGTTCCAGCAGCCGAGTTACGTGCATGCCGTCCATGGAGTGAACATGACTGTCAACGCAGGTGAAACCTTGGGAATTGTGGGAGAGTCAGGCTGTGGCAAATCAACACTGGGCAGATGCATTTTGCGCTTGATCGAGCCGACAGACGGCGAGATCGTGTTCGAGGGTCAAAATATCCGCAGCTTACAGAAGGCAGACATGCAGAAGCTGCGGCGTGATATGCAAATGGTGTTTCAAAATCCATTTGATACCCTCAATCCAAAGCTGACGATCCAGCACATTTTGTCAGAGCCTTTGATTGCCCATGGTATCCCAAAGCGCGAGCGAGCAGCCATGCTCGAAGAGACGCTGGAGATCGTCGGTTTGAACAAAAGTCATTTGTCGCGATACGCGCATGAGTTTTCCGGAGGACAAAGGCAAAGAATCGGGATCGCTCGCGCCTTGATGCTCAGGCCAAAGCTCATTATTGCTGACGAGCCTGTGTCCGCTCTGGATGTATCGATCCAATCGCAAATTCTCAATTTGCTTCAGGATTTGCAGGAGCAGTTTTCGCTCACGTACCTTTTTATCTCGCATGACTTGAGTGTCGTCGAGCATATCGCTGATCGAGTAGCGGTGATGTACTTGGGAGAAGTGATTGAGCTGGCAAAAAAAGAAGAGCTGTTTCAGCGTCCGATGCATCCCTACACACAGTCGCTTCTCTCCGCCATTCCCATCACTGATCCTGACGAGAAAAAAGAACGGATCATTTTAACAGGGGATCTGCCGTCTCCATCCAATCCGCCGCAGGGCTGCAAGTTTCACCCGCGCTGTTGGGCGTGCATGGATGTATGCAAGACAGAAGCCCCTCCATTAACAGAAGCAGACGGCAGACTGGTTGCGTGTCATCTCTATGAAAAATAAGGGAACAGGAGTGATGGATAGATGTTGGACCCACGTCTTACGAAGCTGGCGAATGTGCTGGTGAATTACTCAACGAATGTGCAACCGGGAGATAACGTGCTTATCGATGCGATGGAGGTGGACACCGCTCTGATAAAGGAGCTTGTCAAAGCAGTTTCGCGAGCAGGCGGACATTCTTTTGTGAACCTGCGTGAATCCTCGATTAGCCGTCAGTTACTGCTAGCGGGAACAGAGGAGCAATTCCGTTTAGAGGCAGAGATGGACAAAGAGCGGATGGAAAAAATGCAAGCGTGCATCATCATCGAGGGTGGGCTGAACATCAATGAAGTGTCCGATGTCCCGGATGAGCAGATGAAGCTGGCTACGTCCTTTTTCAAAGAAGTAAGTATCGTGCGCCTCAAAAAGAAATGGGTCTATCTCCGTTATCCGACGCCTTCCATGGCGCAGCTAGCGAATAAGAGTACAGAAGCATTCGAACAGTTTTACTTCGATGTCTGCACAATGGATTATGCCAAAATGGCAAAAGCCATGCAGCCGCTCAAGGAGCTGATGGAGCGAACTGACCGTGTGAAAATCACGGGACCTGGCACAGAGCTCACCTTCTCAATCAAAGGCATTCCAGCGATTCCGTGTCCGGGGCACTATAACATACCAGACGGTGAACTATTTACGGCCCCTGTTCGCGACTCAGTGAACGGTGTCATATCGTTTAACACGCCCTCGCCTTATCAAGGCTTTACCTTTGAAAAGGTACGGCTGGAGTTTGTGGACGGGAAGATCGTTAACGCCACAGCCAATGATACGGAGCGCTTGAACAACATTTTGGATACGGATGAAGGTGCCCGGTATATTGGGGAGTTTGCATTGGGGGTTCACCCGGTCATTCGGGAGCCCATGCAGGATATTTTATTCGATGAAAAAATCGACGGCAGCTTCCACTTTACCCCGGGACGATGCTATGACGAGGCATCCAACGGTAACAAGTCGAACATCCATTGGGATATGGTCATGATTCAACGCCCGGAGTACGGTGGCGGTGAGATTTGGTTCGATGACCATTTGATTCGCAGAGACGGACGCTTTCTCTTGCCAGAGCTTGAACCACTTAATCCAGAAAACCTGAAAGAGTAGGAGGAGCATGAGACATGACACATGGAATCGACGCGCATTTTGACCTTTTGCTAGATGTCGCTATTCAACGCGAGCACGGCAGGCGAAAAGTAATAGAATCGGAATACTTACCTGATTTCGTGGCGGGCGGGGTGCAGACGGTTGTCGCAGCGATTTATATCGACAACAAATTCCTGCCGGAGATGGGCTTGAGAAAAGCACTGCAACAAATCAGCGCGTTGCATGCGGAGGCGGATGAATCGCCTGAGAAGATCATGGTTTGCAAAAGTGTGGAAGACATCGAGACCGCGAAGCGAATGGGGAAAATTGGTTTTGTCCTCTCTCTGGAAGGCGCGGAACCGTTATATAATGATCTGAGTATGCTCCGTGTATTTTACGAGCTGGGCGTGCGCCTTATGGGCCTTGTGTGGAGCAGGCGGAATTTCGTTGGAGACGGCAGTCATTTCAGTCCGGTACGGGAAGGGCGCAAGGGCGGGCTTACCGAGTTCGGCATCCGTGTCGTCGAAGAGTCAGAATCGATGGGCATCATCATTGATGTCAGTCATCTGAATGACGAAGGCTTCTGGGATCTGATCGAGGTAGCACGTAAGCCTATCATCGCTTCGCATTCCAATTGCCGGACATTAGCAAGTTCCATGCGCAATTTGACAGATGAGCAAATCAGGGCAATCGCATTCACTAATGGCGTAATTGGCATCAATGGCGTCAATCTGTTCGTAGCGGACACAGATGACCAGGCTGATATCGAGCACATGATCAACCACGTCGATCACATCGTGAAGCTGGTTGGGATTGAACACGTCGGACTGGGTCTGGACATCATTGAGCCATTTATGAAATACGATTCTCCCGATGTGTTTATCCAAGCAGGACGCAAAGATTTTGATGTCGTAAAAGGACATACCAAGGTTCCGGAGCTTGTGCGTGCCCTTGCCAAAAGAGGGTACAAGGATGAAGCGATTGAGCGTATTTTGGGCAAAAACTTCATTCGCGTGTTCAAGGACGTGTGGAAATCATAGAGAGATGAGGGAGTGGAACATTGACCATTACGATAGCGGTAATCTCTTCGGAAGAATTTTTGCCAAGGATCTTGAAGCATACCCAATCCATTGATTACATTCAACAGACCTCGTATACATACCAGAACCCAAAAGAGAGTGCTGCGTTGCTTGATCAAATCCATGATTGCGACGTGCTGCTTTTTGCCGGCCCACTTCCTTATTTTTTTGCCAAGGAAAAGGTAGAGCAAAAGAAGTTGCCTGCCGTGTACATCCCGCTTGATGAATATACCATTTCCCTCTCTTTGTTTCATACCTTGCTGAACGTACCAGGAGGACTGGACCGCATCTCGATAGATTTGCCAAAAGCGGAGTATATTGAGAAGGTCGCTGAAGAATTGGGCATTACTTCTACGCCTTGGTATGTAAAAGACTACAGTGAGATTATTGAAGAAGGCGGTACGAGATTTGACGTGGAGGAGATTATCCAGTTCCACAAGGAGCGCTGGGAACAGAAACAGAGCCATTTTGCTTTGACTGGCGTTGACTACGTATACAGTCGATTACGTGAGATGAATATCCCTTCCGCATCGCTCGTCAGTCCCGATAAAAATATTCGGGATGCCGTCAATCAAGCCGTTGCTTATGGTCAATTGAAAATTAGTAAAAATTCGCAAATCGCCGTGGGGATTGCAGCGATCCAGCAAAATGATGGTCCGCCAGTAGAAACAAAATGGCAGGATGCGACGATTATTTTGCTGCAAGAGCTGCTGGAGCTTGTCAAAGAGACCGACGCTTCCATTCAAAAATTGGGACTGGATCAATTCATCATCTATGGAACAAGAGGCAGCATCGAACAAATGATTGAATACGGGAAGATCATGCAAGTCGTGGGCAATGTCGATCTGCTTGCCAAAGTGACGGTTGCCATCGGGTTTGGTTTTGGCCTGACAGCGAAAGAGGCCGAATCGAACGCCCGCATTGCGATTTATCATGCACAAAAAACAAATGAAAGCAGTGCGTATCTGGTGACAGATGAAAAAGAAGTGATCGGTCCGCTGAATAGTGAATCGAAGACGTTCCAATTAAAAAGCGAGAACAAGGAAGTGCTGGAGATCGCGGAGAAGACTGGCGTGAGTGTCGCTACCATCACGAAAATCATGCAGTATGTCAAGCTTCGTCGCGATAACCGCTTCACCGCTTCCGATTTAGCCGAGTACCTCCAGATCAGTCGCCGCAGCTCGGAAAGAACCTTGAAAAAACTGATCGAGCATCAGGTCGTAGAGGTCGTCGGAGAAGAGCAGCCGTATCAGCAAGGACGCCCGCGGGCTGTGTATCGCCTTAATCATCCATGACTTTCCTCATGTAAAATCAACCTGTCCCGGTTTTTCCGTTTTCGAAGGAAGTCCGGGACATCCCATATCTGAGAAATAATCCGATCCAATTAGCGACTATATAACGACGCAAGTAGACTTCGAATGAAATGACTCGAAAAAGGAGGTCGCTACATGCTATCAGAACAGTCAAAAGGCCAAATACGCAGCGTTTTACTTATGTGTGTACTCGTCTTTTCCATAGTGGGCTGCAGCTCTGCTCCCACTCCGGCTACAGACGAGAAGCAAGCAAGTCAACCAGCAAAAAACTCCCAACCCAAAAAGGGAGGGACGATCACCATGGGCTACCAGATGGAGCCAGATACGCTGGACCCGCAAAAGACGTCGTTGTCAGCGGGAAATTTTGTTGGGGGCATGTTGGGGGGAGCTCTGCTGATCCTCGATCCCTTTACGTTTGAGTTGAAGCCGCATCTGGCTGAATCGTACACGATCTCGGAAGACGGCAAGACCATGACGTTCAAGATACGTCCTGGCGTGAAGTTCCATGATGGAACACCGCTCACTGCAGAAGTTTTTAAGCAAAGCTATGAACGTGCACTCGATCCGAAAACAGCCTCACCAGTTACGGGACCGGACGTATCTTCGATCAAATCCATTTCAGCTCCTGATGATTCCACATTGATCTTTCATTTGGATGAGCCCTCCGCTTCGTTACTTTCTAACTTATCATATAGCGGCTACCAGCAACCTATTTCCATAGAGGCACGAAACAAATACGGAAATGAGCTGGGGCGCAATCCTGTCGGGGTAGGTCCGTGGAAATTCGAGAGCTGGAAAACAGGCGAATCGATCACACTGGTACGAAACGACGATTATAAGTGGGCAGCTCCTTTTGCTCTGAATCAAGGACCTGTAAGGCCTGACAAGTTCGTTCTGAAATTTATTCAAGACGACCAGACCATGATGGCTGCTCTCGACAGTGGGACGATTGATATTGCCACTGTGTCCCCGAAAGACGCGAAGAAATACAAGGATCACAAAGATTTTACGGTGTTGGAAGGAATGCAGCCTGCAGAGTTCTTCATTGGGATGAATCTGGAAAATGAAATCCTGCAGGATGTCCGCGTGAGAAAAGCACTGAACTTGGCGATCAACAAAGACGCATTGATCATAGCGGATTTGCAAGGAGAGGGGGTGCCTGTCTACGGACCGATCCCGCCTACGATGATCGGATACGATGCGGCAGTTGAGCAGTACGGCTACAAGTACAATGCTGAGCAAGCCAGACAACTGCTGGAAGAGGCAGGATGGAAGCCAAACGCGCAAGGGATAAGGGAAAAGGATGGGAAGACGCTCAGCCTGACGATGCTCATCGAAGATACAAATCCCGGACATCAGCTGGTGCAAAGCATGTTCAAAGAGATTGGTGTCGAATTGCATATCCAAAAGTATGAATCAGCGACAGCTCTTGAACAGGCACTGAAGGGCGAGTTCGATTTGTTCTCAACGGATCATGGTAGCGTCGATCCAGATATTTTGCACTTGTTACTGCATTCGAGTCAGATCGGGGGCTTGAATTTCTTTCGCCTCAGTGATCAACAGCTCGATAACCTGCTAGATAAAGGACGAACGACAACAGATCAAGCGCAGCGACAGCAGGTTTTTGCAGACATTCAAAAAAGAGTCGTGGAACAGGCCTATTGGATTCCGCTCTATTCCGCAAAAACATTCGTGGTCGTCAGTAACCGGATTCAAGGCGTCAAGCCAAATCCAATAGCATCGTTGATTATTCAGGACATGTGGGTGAACGAGTAGGGCATGGCATTACAACATTCGAAAGAGGTGGAAAAAATGAGACAGCAAGGCTGGTTAGTAGAGTGGGAAGAATTGGTTGAAAAAGAAATGAGAGATGGCAGAGTTCCGGGCTTCGTCATGGGGGTGAATCTGAATGGACAGAGCCTGTTTCGCAAAAGCTTTGGCTACCGGGATCGTGAAAAGGAACTCGAAATCACTCCTGATACCGTGATGGGATTGGCCTCCGTTACGAAGTCTTTTACATGCATGGCGATCATGCAGCTACAGGAAGCGAACAAGCTCTCTGTTCATGATCCGGTGATCAAATACCTCCCTGAGTTTCGCACCCCGGATCGTCAAAAAACGGAGCAGATGACGATCCACCATTTTATGACCCACACGACGGGGATACCGCCGCTGCCGATTGATAACCTGGCGATTCGCAACTCCATGCTCGATGACATGGCTGAAGAGGATAACCCGATGAATCGGTACTTAAAAAAGGAGTACCAGAAACCGATCTATACGTTCGAAGAGCTGATGGAGGCTCTTGCCCTGGCGGAATATGAGCTGGTGGGCTCTCCAGGACAATTGTTCAGCTATTCGAATGATTGCTACTCTCTCTTGGGAGCGGTCATAGCCAGAGTGAGTGGGAAGTCGTATGACGTTTATGTCAAAGAGCATATTTTGGAACCAGCAAATATGAAGAGCAGCACCTTCCTTCTGAGCGATCTGCCTCACCTGCCGGATGTAACGACCATCTATCATTTTAAAGAGAGCAATGGCGTATCTGAGATTTACCCTGATCCAAATTGGGAGGATGGGCTACTCGTAGCGGCATCGGGGCATTTGAATTCAACGGTACATGACATGTTGAACTACGCTGAAATTTTCCGTACAGGAGGATGCGTGGGCAAGGAAAGGATTTTATCCGAGGAGAGCGTCAAACAAATGACCTATCCGCATGTCCAGAACAGCTACGGTAGGTATTACGGATATGGCTTATCCATTCAACCCGACTACTATGGGGGTACCTTGATCAGGCACGGTGGAGCGATCAAAGGTGTCGCCGCCCAATTAGCGATTGTTCCGGAGCGGGGCATTACATCTATGGCTTTGGCCAATTTGATCGGAAGCCCAGTGGAAAAAGCCACACTGACAGCACTCCATGCCGTAGAAGGACGTCCATTGAATACGCCACAGTATCAATTCGAGACATACAGTGTCCCTCTTGCCCAATTAGGAGAGTATGTCGGTCGTTATGCTAGTGGGGAAGGAATGGATATCATCGTATATGTGGTAGAGGATGTGCTGATGATGATAGATAAGACGTCGAATGCGTTTGGTGGAAAAAAGCTGAACTATCCATTGCGACCAATTGGAGAGCATCAATTTATCATCGATATGGAGGGAAGCGAGTTTACAGTTGGCTTTGTGAAAGGCGAAGACGGCTCTGTAAAAGCCATGTCCCTTTTTTATCGAATCATTCCACGAGTAGCAGCTGCGGAGGGGAGTCGATTATGAAAATAACATCTGTAAAGGTTCATGCCATAAGGTTGCCGCTAAAACGCCCATTTATTATCGCGTACGCCTCTTATGAGGATATGCCGTCTATTATTGTAAAAGTGGAGACAGACAATGGCTTGGTCGGACTAGGCGAAGCGGTACCAGATCAAAATGTCACCGGAGAGACTTGGGAGTCTACCTATACGATGCTCGTTCATAACCTGGCCCCAGTTGTGATCGGCGAGAATCCGTTTGATATCGAGAGAATCCATGAGAAGATGAACCAGGTTGTTTGGGGAGCCCCAGCAGCAAAAGCCGCCATTGATATTGCCTGCTATGATTTGATGGGAAAGGCGGCTGGTCAACCGGTCTATCATTTGTTGGGCGGAAAATATCACACGACTCTTTCCTTTCCATATGTGTTAAGCATTTTAGAGCCAGAGGTTATGGCAGATGAAGCTAGGCAAGCAGTGGCAGCTGGGTATGACTCTATCAAAATAAAGGTGGGGGCTGATCTTCGGACAGATATCCAGCGAATTCGGGGTGTTCGGCAGGCAGTTGGTCCTGACGTAGCGCTACGGGTGGACGCCAACCAAGGTTGGGAGAACCGTGCGAACTCCTTGCTTGTTTTGCAACAGATCGAGGATTGTCACATTGATTGGATGGAGCAGCCTGTCTTGGCTGATGATCTCGACGCTCTCGCGGAAATTCGCAGGCAAACAACAATTCCAATCATGGTAGACGAGGGACTGCACGGGACGAAGGAAATGCGAGAAGTCATCGCGAAGAAAGCTGCAGATAAAGTAAACATCAAATTGATGAAAAGTGGAGGGATATATCCTGCTCTCAAATTGGTGAATCAGGCGGAGATGGCCGGAATGGAGTGTCAGATTGGTTCGATGCTGGAGTCTTCGATTGGCAGTGCAGCTGGTGCCCATTTGTCGCTTGCGAAAAAGAATATCATTTCCAATGAATTGGCAGGACCGGCGATCATTTCGCGGGACGTCGCCGAGCTTATGGTTCACGGGAGTCAAATTGTCGTGTCAGATCAGCCAGGGTTAGGTGTAGAGCTAGACGAAGCGGTGCTTGCCGACATAACAGTTAAGTCAGAGCAGGTCATCGGAGCGAAGCGGCAACCCGTATAGGGAGATGACTGAATGCAAAATACGCGCGTAGAAATCGTCGAGGCATTGACAGAAAGCCAGCTTCAGATGATCAAGGCAATGGAGCAGGAGGCTTTTGGCGTACATGGAGCGATTGATGAATGGGTGCTCGTACCACTCGCGAGACATGGCTGCGTTGCACTTTTCATGGAAGCAGAGGAGGCGCGTCCTGTAGGGGTATGCCAGCTCATGAGGGATTTTCGTCAGCCAGACAAGTGCTACATGTATGGGTATTACATCCGAGCAGATCGTAAAGGGATGGGGTATGGGTTCTCTTTCTTGAACCGATTGCTGGAGCAGCTGCGTGAGGATGGGTTTCGTCAGATTTGCCTGACCGTAAGCCCTGATAATACTGGAGCAGTCGGACTCTATCAAAAAGCAGGCTTTGCGGTTATCGAGACACGGATTGCGGAATATGGTAGTGGAAACGATCGCTATTATATGGTGAAGACGCTATAATCCGACCCAAATTAGGCACCGGACATGTTCCGGTGTTTTTTTTGTTTACTTGACAATAACAAGACGATAAATCATTATGTTTATTAAATAACAAACAAATTGTTATTTTGTTTATTTGTTTATAGTGATGAAAAGTGAGGGAGAAACGATGAATCGTGAAGAACTGAAACAACTGTATAAAGAATCGAAAACGCAGGCAGGGGTGTATCAGATCAAAAACACCCAAAACCAAAAAATTTGGATCACCGCCACCCGCAACCTCAAGACAATGAACGGAAAGCTATTCAGTCTCAAAATGGGTTCACATATAAACAAGCAGCTTCAACGGGAATGGAATGAGTACGGAGAAGAGGCATTCGTCTCTGAAGTGTTGGAGGTTTTGAAAAAGAAGGAAGACGGATTCTTTGATGAAAAGGATGCCCTGAAGAAACTGGAACAAAAATGGCTCGACCAGCTCCAGCCGTACGGAGCGCGCGGATACAACCAGGAAAAAAAGATAGAACAATAATCAAACGAAAAGAGGGAAAGAAAATGAAAATACCTACCACCTTGAACCATAAGCCTGTTGTCGTGTCGGATAACTATGAGCGCGTTGATGGCAGATTAGCCAGGAACACAGATGCGAAGGCACTTTCCTTGGGATTGGCGGAGGGCAGCTCCAGAAGAAAGGTCGATCTATCTGCCAAGGTATGGAGATGCACGGGAGAAGAATGGTCAAAACAATCGGAGGAACTGCCCCTCCATCGTGTTCTTGATATGTCCATACTGATTTGTCGGTCTTTGGCACACTTTCGCGACGCATACAGATATGAGCATTATTATGACCCGCAGGAGCCCATCATCGACCGGGTCGCCCTGCAAGGGGATGCAATGACCGTGGCGATATGTACGGACAATGAGAGTCTTCATGAAGACATTAAGCTGTTCAGCCAAGCGCTGAGCAACGACGATGAGATGATCAGCGAACGTCTGCGCACATTAGCAAAACTATTAAAGGATATGGGGTATTGAAATGTTTTCCAATGTTTATGTTCGAACGATTATCCTATCCCGCGTGCTGCTACATTTGGGAATTTGGATCCGGAATTATGCCGTTCTTCTTTTCGTTAGCGAATTGACGAATAATAATCCGGTTTATGTATCACTGATTTCGGTTGCGGAATTTGCACCCATTTTTCTATTCGGCCTGATTGGAGGAACGTTTGCTGACCGATGGCGGCCGAAGCGGACAATGGTTTGGAGCGATCTGCTGTCTGCCGTGTCCGTCGGGGCTGTGCTGCTTGCACTCACGAATGGTGGATGGATGGCACTTCTCATCGGAACATTTATTTCCGCCAGCCTGTCTCAATTTTCTCAACCCTCGGCCATGAAACTGTACAAGCGTCATGTGCCAGCTGAACAACTGCAGGGCGCGATGGCAATGTCCCAAACGCTTGTCGCTGTCTTTACGGTTTTAGGTCCGGTCATCGGCACGTTTATTTTCATCCAGTTTGGAATTACAGTCTCTCTGATTCTGACAGCTGTTCTGTTCCTAGGGTCTTCCCTTATATTAGCGACACTTCCCCGTGACGAGGAGGAACCGAAGTCTGACGATGCCGGCGGCTTCATAAAGGAATTGAAGGCCGGACTGCGCTATATCGGGTCCAATCAATCCTTACGAACTCTCTGTTTGACTTTCTGTGCTGTCGGATTGGCGTCAGGTCTGACACAACCGCTTCAGATCTTCCTTGTCATCGAGAATTTGGGACAGGACAAACCATTTCTGCAGTGGTTGGTTATGGCCAATGGGGCAGCCATGTTGGCAGGAGGAGCGATCATAATCGGGATGGCCAAGAAGGTGAGGCCACAGATGTTGCTTATGGTAGGCTTGCTTGTCGCAGCCGTTTGTACGATGGGAATAGGCGCATCTACAATGATTTGGCTAACCATTTCTCTATTAGTGATCAGTGGTTTCTTTTTCCCTTGTATTCAAAGCGGAATCCAGACGCTTCTTGTACGGAACACAGAAGGGGCATTTATTGGCCGGGTATCTGGTACGATCACGCCTGTTTTTATGGGGATGATGGTGATTGGGATGTTTATATCCGGCTATCTGAAGGAGACGTTTTCCCTGGTTGCGGTATATGTGGTGAGCGGGGTTTTGATGATGATCGGTGCGTCAATGTTGCTCCCTCTTCTTGTTGAAAAAAGGAGCAAAGGCGTGAAGGACTCAGCACTATGAGGGGAGGAGAAGTATGATGACTGAAAATGAAAAATATGAGTTGTCACCCGAAAGACAGCTGACTGATGCAGAAAAAAAGCTTGTTTGGAAAAAGCCTTCCACTCATAAGGTCAGTGAAGAAGAACAGCGCATTCGTAAAGAAGTAAAACGCAACTGGAATCGCGGAGAAATGAAAATCGCCAATATATTGTTAGAAGGTGACGCCGGTTCTGGTAAAACACAACTAGCCAAAGCTTTATCGGCTAATTTTGGGCTGCCGTATACGAAAGTGACTTGTTTTGCTGATATGGATAAATCGGATATTATTGGCGCTATTTTGCCGGTCATTTCTTCTGAACGTTTAGAGAAAATGGAGCCTGCCGATCAAACGGTATGGAAAGCATTATATGAAAGCGATGGGTTTCAAAGCATAGCTGAAATTTTGATGGATGCACTGGGGATTACACAGGAACAGGCTGCTTTGAAGATGAAGCAATTACTGAAGCTTGCAGCAGCGGAAAACACCGATGGAGAAGCGATTGAGTACCGATTTTACCCTTCGGAAATCGTCAGAGCCTATCAAAAGGGTTATCTTCTGGAAATCCAAGAACCAAACGTGATTCGTGATGCTGCGGTGTTAATGGCATTAAACTCTGCCTTGGAGCTGGATGGCAGCATCAATCTTCCCACCGAGATCATACGCAGGCACCCAGACTTCATCGCGGTTATCACAACAAATCGCAGTTATGCGGGAACCAGACCGTTAAACGAAGCGCTGCGCGACAGGGTTCAGCATACGGAAAAGATGGACCTGCCGACCAAAGAAATCATGATCGAACGTGTAATAGCCAAAACTGGTTTTCAAGATGGAAAGGTGTTGGGTATTTTAGCGGACATGATTATGGTTCTAGACAGAACAGCGCGGGCCAATGCGATCAAGGGCGTGGCTGGAATGCGTTCCTTTTTCTACTGGGCAGATGCGATTGCCGGAGGAGCTTCCGCCAAAGAATCGCTTTATCATAAGGTCATCTACAAGATAACCACCGATTCGGAAGAAATAAAGCTTTTAGAAGAAGCTCTAAAAAATCATGGTTTGTTTGTCAGCTTGGAAGAAGCCGAGAGTGAACTAAAAAAAAACGAAAATCTGACGAAGCCATAGAGATCAGGACATGGGGAGATATAGACGACACTGATTTTGGCAAAGACAACCATGGAGAGGAAAAGGGAATCGCATTGAAAAAATCTGCCGATAGTGACGAAGGCTCTTCTCGTGTCTCTGATGATTCTACCCATATGGAACGTTCAGGCTTGGGGAAAGATGGCTCTCCCAACTATCATCGGGCAAATCCTGAATCCATGTCAGAGGAAGCGAAACAAAAGGAACGCGATTTCCGTAAAAAGCTGAATCGAGATGCAAGAGAGGTCATTTCCGATTCGATTCATAAAAAAGTAAAGCTCATTGTTCACCGTCCAGACTACGATGAGGAAAACCAACAGGAATATGTCCGGCTTTGTCAGGGACTCATGCCTATCGTGCAAGAGATTGCCAGAAAGACACTTCCATATCTGGAACATGAGATCTCTTCCGACTTTGCGAGGAATCGTTATTATGGTAGCAAATTTCAAGCAGACAGCGTTGCTTACAGGGATTACAAGTATTTTGCCAAGAAACGTCCTCCAACTGAATCCCCTTCTCTTGTGGTTGGTCTTAGGGTTGATGAATCCGCATCTATGTCAGCTTACGGTAGATTAGAAGCAGCAAAACGAGCAGTGATCGCGGTATATGAATATTGTCAGCTTTGTCATATCCCCATTTTGATCTATGGCGATACTGCGGATGTTTCCAGATTGGAGCAAATGTCGATCTTTGCCTATGCCGACTTCGATAAAGCGGATGCCAATGATCGCTTCAGGTTAATGAGAATTCAAGCGAGAAGTAATAATCGCGATGGAATGGCTCTTAGAATTATGGCGGAACGATTAGTAGCTTCCCCCCAAAAGACAAAACTGTTGATTAGCATAAGTGACGGACAACCGAAAGCAATGGATGACTATTCCGGAAGTTACGCCGTTACTGATATGAAACAGACCATCCAGGAATATGAACGAAAAGGAGTTACTTTTCTAGCAGCCGCAATCGGTCAAGACAAGGATGTGATAAGTGAAATCTATGGGAATGAAAGATTTTTGGATATTACCAATTTACATGAGTTCCCTGCAAAGTTAGTTCGGATTATTGCGCGGTATTTATGATTGAAGCGCGGGCATTCCTCTCTATCTATTTCGCATAGAGAGGATGCCCGCGCTCTATTATTTTTCAATATACGCGTATTTAAAGTAGGAACCGCCGAGAGGGAAGATCACGAAGTCCTTCACCTTGTCGTTTTTCACATAAGCATTGCCGCGGAAGTGCAGAGGTGCCAGCGGCATTTCTTCCATGAGAATTTTTTCAGCATCAAACATCAGCTGCTTGCGCTTTTGCTCGTCGGTCTCATAGTAGCTCTTATTGAGCAGATCGCGGTATTCCTTGTTGTCGAAGCGAACGACGTTGTTGCCACCCAAGTCCTTGTACATTTCGAGGAAATTGATTGGGTCGTTGAAATCGGCTCCCCATAGCCAGATGCCGAAGTCGTATTTGCCATTTTGGACATCCTCGTTGAACACTTTCCATTCTGAGGTGCGAATGTCAATATCGATCCCCAGTGTTTTCTTCCACTCGTCCTGGAGTGCTTGAGCCAGCTTCTTGTCCGTTTCTCCGGTGTCGTAGTAGTACGTGACTTTAGGGAATTGAGTCAATCCGAGCTCTTTCATGCCTTCTGCCAAAAGCTGCTTGGCCTTCGACACATCTTCTTTAAAGTAGCCGTCCGGATTCAACCCCATGGAAACCGGAACCCAGCCATAAGCGGGCGGAACACCGGTCTGCAGGATGTTATCCACCAATTGCTGTCGGTCGATAGAATACGAAAACGCCTGGCGAATTTTTTTGTTGGTAAAAGGAGGCTTCTCTGTATTGAAGATGACGGCTTTGGTGCCGGGGTTATCTGCGACGAGCAGCTTGCCCTCTTCCTTGATCTGACCGACCGCATCTGGCGACAATCCAAAGGAAGGGTAGCCTCCCCAATCCAGGTCGCCATTTTCAAACATGGACAGGGCGGTGTTATTATCCTCGATGATGACAATATGGATCTGATCTAGCTTGACGTTGGCGTTGTCCCAATAAGTAGGGCTTTTGCTGAAGGTGAGCTTGGATTTGTGCTCCCACGTATCCATGATAAAAGGGCCATTGCCGACAATTGTTTTCGCTTCTGTTGCCCACTGGGGGTTGCTCTCGATGGTCTTTTTATGAAGCGGGTAGTAGGTAGTGAATGAGGTCAATTCGCGGAAGAACGGTGTTGGTGAGCGTAAGGTGAAATCTAGTGTGTAGTCGTCCTTTGCCTTTACCCCGACGTCCTCTTGCTTGCCTTTTCCGGAGTAAAAATCCTCGCCCCCTTTGATATAGAAGAGCTGATAAGCGTAGCCGGAAGCGGTTTTGGGGTCGAGATTGCGCTTGATGGCGTACTCAAAATCGTGAGCGGTAACAGGATCGCCATTGCTCCATTTGGCGTCCTTTCGAATGGTAAAAGTAAAATGAGTGAAGTCAGGAGTATGCGTGTAGCTCTCCGCGATGGCGTTGATCATCTGGCCTTGACGATCGACGCTGGTCAGTCCTTCGAAGGTGAGATTGATCATGTCCATTGAGGTTGAATCTGTTGCAATGCCGGCATCCATGGTAGACGGCTCCCCGGTGATGCTCCATTGCAAGACCATTGGCTCTGAGGTAGTAGGCTTTGCTGTTGCTTCCGCTGGAGGGGATTGGATATTGTCGGCGGGCTTCGAGCTACAGCCGACTGAGAGACTAAACAACAAAACAGCAGTAGAAATGCCTAGTAGCCACTTGTTCATACAGTCCTCCTGTTGAATTATTTGAAAAATAAGAAAATTTATAGTTCCTCAAAAGAATAATGCACAGCAATCAGACAGTCATTCAACACAATGTATAAATATTCATTAAAAATCACAGGTACAAGTCGGAATAAATTCATACAATTTGTCCGTTACTTTAAATAACTATTGGTCTGAAGGGACAACAAAAGCCACCCGCAAAAGGTGGCTTTGTCATTCGAGCGGAAAGACAGGATTACTTGTTCATCGGCAAAACACCATCGCGCGATTTTCTCGTCCAAGGTGTTCCGAGATACGAAAGCGCCCAGCGATCAAGACCATACCAGCCCGCAACCTTCCAAGCCAGAACGAGCCAAGTGGCAAAAACAAAAAGAAGTGGATTGGTGCTTACCGTTCCTGCGAATAGAAAGCTGACGTTCATCAAGCCGCCGAAAAACGCTGCGATCCCTGTCAGGCAGCCGAGGATCAAGCCGAGTCCGACGAGTACCTCGCCCCAAGCAACGAGGAAGCCGAACACCTTGGCATTTGGCAATACCATATTTTCCAGGAACCAGGCGTACCACCCCGTTACGTCCTTTCCTTCGGCTGCTTTTGCCAAGGAGCCTTTTACGAACCCTTGGATCGCACCGCCAGCCGCATCTCCGGTCCAGCTATCGGACTGGACTTTTTTCCATCCTGCAGTAATCCATGAATAGCCGACATACAGTCTGATGATCAACCAGATCGCAGCCGATTTTGTGCTGGTAAACAGGAAGTGTGAAACAGGATTTTCAGGAATAATAATTTCGTTTTGACGATTTTGCATGTGGGTGTCCTCCTACATGTTTTGAACATCTTTGTTCGAGCCGATTTTAACATAACAAATGGCGGTGCAGTGCGGTTTTGGGCATAAGTTCATACGGTGTTCATTGACACTATAAGTACGGTGTTAATGGTAAATCCTAGTGTATATATTGCCAAAATACAGTAAATTCATGAAAGGATTGACAAGTTAAGATGTGGTAAATTATGTTAAGTTATGTTAAAAAATAAAACTTCTTGGAGCAGACTTATGAAACGAATGTGGATGTCTTTTCGTACTAAGCTTACCTTGATGATTTCTTTATTTACGATGCTGGTAGCCATTGTGTTGTCTATTATTGACTATGTTCAGTTCAAGGCGAATATTATTTCTGACCAAGCGGTACAGTACCAGCTGGTAGAGGATCATGTCACGAATGCAGTGAAGAATGTGGATATGGCATACGGCGTTTTTGAGAAAGACATGGAAACCCGCATGCAGCAAACACTGCAAGTGTTAACGAACAACTATCGGGAAAATCCAGCGGTGGAGACGTGGGACTATGCAGCCCTGCGTGAGCAGTATGGGATGGATATTTTCATCATTGACCGAAATATCAAGGTCGTTCATTCCAGCGTCAAAACCGATATTGGGCTTGACTTCAGCAATGCCGGGGCATTTACGGAGCTGTTGAAAAAGCGGATCGATGGAAATGAGTTTTCTGCAGATGGCATGGAGGTTTCCGTCAATACAGGCCAAATTAAAAAGTTCGCTTATCTCCCTACGTATGACCAGAGGTACCTGTTTGAAGTCAGTGTGAATTTGCAGGACAGCGCTCTTTTCCAGACATTTAACTTCTTGGCTGTGTCGCAGGCGATCACGGAGAAATACGACATGGTAAAAGATATTCTGGTCTTTTCTCATGATGGTTACGCTTTGGGGAGAACAGGGAGCGACGGGAAAGCCTTGCGGGTGATCGATCGTCACTTGCCGATTTTTACGGAAGCATACCAATCTCAACAGATCAGAGAGTTTCATGAAAAAACAGAGGAGAAAGATCTCACTTATCGCCTCGTCCCGTACAAGCTAGGCAAAGATCCCAATGATCTCAGCCGATCACGTGTCATCAAGATTGTGTATGACAATACCAAGCTGAACCAGAAGCTGGCGGACAATCTGGAGTCTGTTGTCTGGAAGCTGGTATGTTCCGTGGCAGGAGCGTTGCTGCTATCCTTCCTGCTGAGTCGCTGGATTACCCGCCCGATTGATCAAATGAGAGAGATCATTACGCAAACGGCTCAATTTGATTTGCGGGAAAAAATGGCGGTAAACGAGCAGGGAACGCAGGATGAGATTGGATTGACGGCACAGTCGATCATTGTCATGCGTGAGCAATTGAGCGAGGTTGTGAGCAAGCTGACAGTCGTGTCCCGCTCGGTCGCTGAAAATGCACAAAGCGCGAAGCAGTCAACTAACAAAGTAAGCGAGCAGTCCAGCGGAACAGCGGAGGCTACGGGCATCTTGCTCGCCCATATGCAGGAGACGATGGCGGCTACAGAAGAGATGAATGCGACCTTAAACGATATGGAGACGGTCATTCAGACGATTACGAAAAGAACAGAAGAAGCGGCTGCGACCGCGCAGGATGTCAGCTCGCGGGCAACTGCTTTGCGGCAACATGCATTGGCTGCGGATAAAATGACGACAGAGCTCTATATGAACGTAAAGGCGCAAACGGAAATCGCGATCACCGATTCGAAGGAATCGATGGAAAAAATCAACCTGTTGGCAGAGGCAATACTCACGATCTCTGAGCAGACGAATCTGTTGGCATTGAATGCGGCGATTGAAGCTGCACGTGCGGGAGACAGCGGTAGAGGGTTTTCTGTCGTAGCGGATGAGATACGCAGACTGGCGACGCAATCGTCTGAGGTCGTGATTGATATTCAACGCATTATTCAGGTCGCGGGCGAATCCGTAGACAATCTGGCGACTCATTCGTCGAGCGTATTGGAATTCATCGAAACGCGGGTCATTCCTGACTATGACAGCATGATGGAAACATCGGAGAAGTACAATTTGGATGCACACCGTTTCCATACGTTGCTGGCGGAATTCAATGCCTCTTTTGAAGAGTTGACTTCAACGATTAGCAATGTGGTTACTGTGGTGGAGCAAGTGACGAACTCCATGGAGAAAAGTGCACAAAGTGTGGAGGCGATTACAGAGCAATCTCGCATAATCGCGGACAATAATCAACAGATCGCGTCTATTTCCGAACGGAATGTCGGCTTGACACAGACGATGGAAGAGATCGTGCATCGGTTCAAAATGTAAGAGGGCCCCCCTTTCTGGTGAAAACGGAGAGGGGGTTTTGTTGTAATATATTTGCAGGAAGGATGTAGGGCGGAAAATAATAAGTTTCCACGGAGGTTATGTATGAAAACCTTTATTTACATGGTCAGGCACGGAGAATCACCAAAAACCGAAGGGGACGAAAGAACACGAGGACTGACTGAAAAAGGTAGGTCAGATGCCCGTATCATTACGCAATTGTTGAAAGACGAGGGGATCGATGCGTTCATTTCAAGTCCGTATAAAAGGGCAATGGCAACCATAGAAGAATTAGCCCAGTCCGTAGGGAAAGAGATCGTCGTTTTAGAAGAGCTGAGAGAACTCGTTTTTATCGGAAACAATCAAATTATGGCTGATAGCGAATTGTATCCATTAGTAAAGAAGATGTTTACTGAGCCAGACTTTTCTTTGCTTGGAGGAGAGTCTATCACAATTTGTCGGAATCGTGTGGTAAGTACGTTGCGAAAAATTTTAGAGCAATATAGAGGGCAGAAAGTTGTAATCGGAACGCATGGTGCCGTTATGACATTGATGATGGGGTACTTTGACAGTCAGTACGACTTGGATTTTTTATTGACGATGTCCAAGCCTGATATTTACAAAATGGAATTTCAGGGTGAAGTGCTCGTGGAAGCGAAGCGATTATGGAGGAACTGACTTCCTATAGGAAGAAGGAGGCTTTACATATGGATATAAAAGAGTATATCAAGAATGGTTTTGAAGCTTACTATGCCCGATATAATCAAGTAACAGAGGAAGGCTTTTGCAGATGGATGCGGCCAGATGTCCCTGATGTCATGAAGGTAGCTGATGTCGATGAAGAATGGTCCAGATGGAAGCTGGTTCCTTCTATCGTAAGTCAGGAGGATGTGGCTTCGCTCGAAGAAGAATTCGGGCTGACATTTCCGGAGTGGTACAAGGCGTTTATTTCAACCTATCATCACTATTTCGATGTCATTCCTGAGCAAGGGATCGATGAGCCTCTCGAACGTATTAAGGATATGTACAATCCATTGCTTTGCAAGTTAGGCTACCTTCCTTTTTCATGGGATGCGGAGTACGGCAAGCTATACTGTATCGATTTGCAAGAAAGCCCGGATGAAGAGAAGTGTGCCATCTACGGGATTGAACATGAAATATTATTTGAGATGGATGAAGAAAATACAGATCGTAACAAGCTTAAAGAGTCACTTGTCTTTTTGTATTCGAATTTCAAATCCTATTTCGACCACACTTTTTTAGAACGTGCATGACGCGAAATCAAACCCTCTTTCACTAAAATAGGAAAGAGGGTTTTGCTTGTGAGATTTTTGTGAGAATCGTTTGATACGCTAGGAGCCGGCTATGACTCTATAAATTTTAATTTATCAGGATTTCGAACGAAGTAGAGGTTACGAATGACTCCGTGTTCGATATGCAAAAACACAACGGTGTCGATTCTGCCGTCCTGTTTGATCACAAACCCGGTCTGGTTGTTTAAAGGTGCGAGCTCTACAGAGAAATTTGGACGCTTCGAGAAGCTGCGAATCAAGCCGAGTAAGAAGGAAGCCACGCGTTCGCCAGACAAGATCGGATGCAGGGCTGCGGTAACCTTGCCGCCACCGTCGGAGAGCAATACTGCATCTGTGGCAAGCAGAGTAAGTAATGTCTCGACATTTCCGTGCTCCAGCGCAGACAGAAAACGGCTGATCCATTCTTCGCCGAGCTCTTTTTCTGGGGGGAGATGAGGTTCCTCTGAGTCAATCCCCATTTTCTTTTTAGCCCGACTAACGATCTTGCGGCAATTCGCTTCGCTTTTTCCAACCAGCTCGGCAATCTCGTCGTATTGGAAGTCAAAGGCTTCTCGCAAAACGAACACCGCTCGTTCTGGGGGAGACAGCCGCTCCAACAGGACGAGCATTGCGTAGGAGAGCAAATCTTTGGTAATGACAGAATCATAGCTGTCTGCATCAGGGGTAGAGATGGGCTCTGGCAGCCATGGTCCAGTATACAGCTCCCGTTTTTTGCGGGCCGATTTTAACAAATCGAGGCAGCGGTTTGTTGTCATTTTGCACAGGTAAGCCTTCGGTTCTAGCATCTGTTCCAGCGAGAGATCATGGGCCTTCACGAATACGTCCTGCACGATATCCTCCGCATCCGTGGCCGAGCCGAGCATCTGATAGGCGAGGCGGAACATGAGCCCCTTATATTGTTTGTACAGAGCCTCCATGGCTGTGTCACTTCCTCTTGTGTCTTCGTACGTCCCTATTTTTTCCTATTTTATCATGCTGGCAATATTCCAGGTAAACTGGCGAAGTTTCCACCCCAATTTTCCTGTCAAAATAATATCGAGTCCCCATTTTCTCGTCCAAACCATTCCGCGTTCAGGGCCGAGTCCGACGCAGTAAAAGTCCATGTAGCTTTTGTGTGCAGGGGCAGGGGTGCCGTCCAAATCAGCCAGCACAATTTTGCCCAAACGTATCGCCTGTCCGGAGGCTTCCTTGCATGTCATCGTGTCCGCTTGACCGCTGGTTGGATCTACGATGCGTGCACAATCGCCAATACTGTACACCCCCGGCGTTCCCGCTACACGATAGGATTCATCGACGACCACCTGTCCGTGTGTGGTCAGTGGCACGCCCATGCTGCGCAATGCGGGATTAGGCTGCAAGCCGAGCGACCAGACGCATAGTCCGACAGCTATCGTGCGACCGCTGGCTAGCGTCAGCTTTCCGTCCCGCTCATGAAGTGCCTTTTGACTATGCAGAATGGTTACGCCGCCATCCGTGAGTGCACTCTCCAGCTTGCGCCCCATTTTGGCAGACCCTTCCGCAAACAAACGATTTTGTGCGTTGATGAGATAGACCTTGACTTCATCAGGATGGATGCCGAGGTTCTTCGCTTCCTCGCGCATGGCAAAAGCCAGCTCCGCAGCGGTCTCTATCCCGCTAATGCCCGCTCCCGCAACGGCGATGGTCAACAATCGCTCTCGTTCGGATGGCTGCTTTTCATGGACAGCTTGGCGCATGTTGGCAAGCCACTTATCCCGAATCGCTTCGGCCGCATCGACGCCCGTCAAAGCGATACCGCCTTGTTCTGGCTCTGGTTGGCGAATGACGCTTCCTACTGCCAGGATGAGCATGTCGTAGGGCAACGCCTGTTCTTGGCCATTTTTGTTCAGGAATAAGAGGGTCTTCTCCTTCCCTGTGATAGATGTGACTGTACCTTGTACGAATTCGACGCCCTCTGGAAACATACTTTTTAGCGGAATCGAGATGTCTGTTTTGGCAACCGCTGGTTTGAACAACAGGACTTTGCGAAGGTGATGAGGCTCTTTATCGAGTAAGATGAAGCGGATCGGGCGTCCTTTGCACGTATCCCGAACGGCTTTTAGCGCGTTGATACCTGCGTGCCCGCCCCCGACAATCACACATGTTTGTTCTTTCATGCCAATCAGCTCCTCGTTTGGATTTGACCATATAACGAGAGAGGGAGCGGTTGTGTGACACACAAGAGGAAAATGTCGAAGAAAATCGAATAGGGAATAGA
The DNA here is from genome assembly GCF_046196545.1 of Brevibacillus fortis. Classification (GTDB taxonomy): domain Bacteria; phylum Bacillota; class Bacilli; order Brevibacillales; family Brevibacillaceae; genus Brevibacillus; species Brevibacillus fortis_A. The sequence goes on along the minus strand of NZ_CP176370.1, from coordinate 5,737,955 downwards.
TGGGAAGATAGACATCTGAGTTCGTAGGAGGATTCCAAGCATGTCATACAACATCTACACTTTCGCACAAAGATCGGATCTAAACGATCAAGCAGATGCACTAATCGAAGCAAGCTGGTCTGCCTTCATGCTGAATGACGAGGTGGCTAACGAATATTACGGTCATCTGTATGACTGGTTCTCCCCTTATCAATTTATGCTGACGGACGAGTCTGACCAGGTGATGGCTGTAGGAAATGCGATTCCATTTTATTGGGATGGCACTGCGGAAGGGCTGCCAAAAGGCTGGGATGATGTCTTTCTGCAAGGGATTGAAGACTACCGCCAAGAAAAACAGCCAAACGCGTTATCGGCACTCTCCATCTCCATCGATCCCCGCTATCGCGGACTCGGTCTCAGCAAGCAGATGGTTACAGCGATGAAGGATATCGCCAAGGAAAATGGCTTGGCGTACTTGGTGGCACCTGTCCGTCCATCGCTCAAGCACAAGTACCCGCTCACGCCCATGGACAAGTATGTTCAGTGGAAAACGACCGATGACGCTCCGTTTGATCCGTGGGTGCGCACGCATTGGAAGCTGGGAGCGACGATCATGCAGGTGGCGCCGGAATCCATGCTGATCAGAGGAAGTCTGACGGATTGGGAAAGCTGGACAGGGATGAAATTCCCCGAGTCCGGATCGTACATCATTCCAGACGCATTAGTTCCGGTGCAGGTTGACGTGGAAAAGGACGAAGTGGTATATATCGAGCCGAATATTTGGATGCAGCATTTTTTATAGATCGATTCAAAAGGTTTGGTTTTTGGAAAAGGAAGAACAAACAGCGAAGTAGCCGTTGTGGAAGCCACAGCGGTTTCTTTTTGCATTTTCTGTCACCTTTTTGCCGTGAGATGGATCATACCTACTAGCAAGCAATCAACGGATGAGGTGAACGGGTTGAACGAAGCAGAAACAATGCCAGCGAGTCTGGAGGTTACACGGGAAGCCAGACTGAAATGGCTGATGCAGCAATACGGGGAGAAGATTTTTCATCTGGTGTGTCTCACAGTAAAGAATCATGCCTTGGCAGACGATATTACCCAAAACGTGTTTATCAAAGCATATCGGCATCTCGATCAGTTCCGCGGGGACGGACAGATCAAGCATTGGCTCTACAAGATTGCGATGAATGAAAGCAAAAAGCATTTTCGGTCATGGTCGTTCCGCAACATTTTTCCGACGATGGATGATCATCTGGGCGACCTGATGGATCGGCAGGCAAACAATCAGGTAGAGGAAGAGATTTTAAATCGGGTGAAGCGGGAAGAGGTCGTCACGTACATTCAATCCCTCGTACCGAAGTACAGGCAGGTTATCCTCTTACATTATTACGAAGACCTGTCTATTGCGGAAGTGGCAGACATTCTCGGGGTTTCGCAGGAGGTCGTCCGTACGCGTTTGCATCGAGCCAGGAAGCAATTAAAGGAGACCATGTCGAAGGAGGTAAAAGGATGAGCGACGATCGCATGTGGAAAGAATGGAGTCAATCAGCAAAGCAATCCGTCCGTGAAAAATATCCGTTTCATTTGGAAAAATTCGAGCAGGAAGTATTCACAAAAATTCAGCGTGAGAAACGTCGCCGTCGTTGGCAAGTAACCTCTTGGGCAGCAGGAGTGGCAGTTGCTGCGACTTTTTTCTTCCAGATTGTTCAGCCCTTTGAGGGAAATTTGTGGGGACTGACGGGCGCAGAGCGAGGCCAGGAAGTATTTGAATGGATCACACCAGATGAAGGTTTCATGCATGCTTTGAAGAACGGCTATCCGATTTTGCCTGAGGTGAAATTGGAGAAGGACGGTTTTGTTTATCAGATCAGGGATGCCATGGTCGATCACAGACGGATTACGTTTACGCTGTTAATCTCCGGTGAAAAAATGGAGGAGATTGCGCGGATTCCGGACGAATCGAAAAGAAGCGAGATGCTCTATGGGAGTCTTCGTGTAGATTTTGGGGAGCTGAAAGAAATAGGTCATGCTCCGAAAGATTTTCAAGTAATCGATGGTGTGCATTATCTTATCATCACACCGAATTACCGAATTGACGAGAAAAAAATGCGGGAGTTTATGAATCAGACGAAGCCCGTTCTGCCTGTGCAAATTGTAGATATGCGCAAGAAAGAAGCTGATGAAGTGGTAGCCGAGCTGTTGCTGCCCCTGCCAAGGTCCGTCACTGTAGCAGAAAAAGTAATCCAACCGGATGCAGGTGTAGATGCTGTGCTTGAAACAGACAGCCTGTTAACGAGTCTGAAAGTAAACCAGATCGTAGCTTCTCCGACTGTGATGGAAGCGGAGCTGGAAGCTACTTTGCAGGATGGGTTCGAGCTGCATCGCTTGGAGAATGTCAAGCTGGTAGATGGGAGTGGAAAGGAATATCCGGCAATGGATGACCGAATCAATAAGAATCTGGAACGGGTTCGAGGTGGCGATGCTACCCGGGTTCAGGGCAGCGACAAGTATACCATGCAGTTTTTCCCATCTCTCTTCTTTGGAGACGTACCGGAAAAACTCGAGCTTCGATTCGACGAGGTATCTGCTTTCAAGCAAATTGAGGAGCATCTCGTGCTGGATCGGAATGCCAAATATCCGCAAAGCATTCCATTTGGCAAAAAGAAAAAGCTGAACATAGAAAAGGTGTATTACGACAAAGGCAAGCTTTTCATCGTCATCCCGAACAAGAGACCGGAAGATATTAACTTGCGTGTAGATGGTCAGTACTACAAGGATTTCATTATCGCAGAGAATCTGGAGACTGTTTCGCTTACTTACAAGGTACCGAAACAGGATACGTATCAGATGGAGATGAGCGGACTGGAGTTTGAGAGATTTCCCATTAAAGGTGTAATACCTATTACGAAATAAGAAAGCCTTTGCACGAACCAGGGGGTCTGGTATTGTGCAAAGGCTTTTTACTGTTTTTTACACCCAACCGAGTACTCTTGCCACCTGGGCAGTCAAGAACGTTACTCCGATCGCAATGGCTAGAGGGAAGTGCGGATAGAAGTGTCCATTTCACACTTTTCGTTTCCTTGTAAATATTGAACAAGGTAGTGCCGCAAGGGTAATGAAGCAGAGAGAACAGCATCATATTGAGTGCTGTCAACCAAGTCCACCCGTGCTGCAAGAAGACATCCTTGATGTTGTCGATGCCGTCCACATCAACCATGGCACCGGAGGACATGTACCCCATCAGAAGGATCGGCAGCACGATTTCATTCGCGGGCAAGCCGAGAATAAAAGCCATGAGAATATAGCCATCGAGCCCAATGATATGCGCAAACGGATCAAAAAACGCAGCCATGTGGGCGAGGATGCTATCCCCTCCAACATAGATATTGCCCAAAATCCAAGTGATGACACCAGCAGGGGCGGCTACAATGACGGCCCTTTTCAATACGCTCCACGATTTATCTTTGCTTGCGATCAGGATGGTTTTCCAAATCTGCGGACGACGGTATGGGGGCAGCTCCAGCGTATAGTGTGTTGGTACCCCGCGCAAGGCTGTTTTGGATAGCGTCCAGGAAACAGTAAGAGTGATAACGATTCCAAAAAGTACCATACCCATGACGATAAGAGCAGTAATCAGAGATTGCCATCCGCTGGTCGTGCTGGTCGCCATAAATAGCGACGCCAATAAGATCAAAGTGGGCCAGCGACCATTGCACGGGACGAAATTGTTGGTCAGAATCGCCAACATTCGCTCCCGGGGAGATTCGATAATCCGGGTGGAAAGGATGGCCGCTGCGTTACAGCCAAACCCCATCGACATGGTCAATGCCTGTTTTCCGTGTCCGCCTGCATTTTTAAACAGACGATCCATGTTGAACGCGACGCGCGGCAGATATCCGAAGTTCTCGAGCAGGGCAAAGACTGGGAAAAAGATAGCCATTGGCGGCAGCATGACGCTGACAACCCATGAGGTACCGCGAAAGAATCCGAGAACCAGAATCCCGTGCAGCCAATCAGGTGCATGTACAGCCTGAAAGCCAGCAGTTAGATAACCCTCGACAACACCGAACATGTCGGCAAGCATTCCGGATGGAACATTGGCACCTGCGATCGTAATCCAGAATACCGCGCCTAAAATCGCCAGCATGATGGGGTAGCCCCATATCTTGGACGTCACAATTTTATCCAGCTTATATGCACTAGATAGCTTTTGCTTGTCTTCGTATGTCACTGCTTCCTTGCAAATACTGCGACTGGTGCGGTAAATGTCACTCACAATCGTGTCCCGAACTGCACTGCCTTCCACTGAGTTGCGGGCTACGGAAAGAAGCGCATCCAGGGGATCAGTCGAATTAGTGGCAAACGGTTTGCCCATGGGTCAAGCACTCCTTCCCTGAAGAGGTAGCTGGTTCTTGCATGCGCTCCTTCAAAGTTCGCAACAAACTTTCATCACCATCTAACAACCGCAGAGCGATCCATCTTGTCGGAAAGCGGCTACCCAAGGTTTTCTCGATGAGCGGCTCCAACTGTGCCAGCTTGGATTCAATCTGGTCACTGTAGGTTATCTGTACAGGATTGGGCACGATTGTTCCGTTCGCTACTTTCTCCACCTGATCGAGCAAATTCTCGATCCCAATATGATTTCTGGCGGAAATGGCGATACAGGGAGCGCCTAATCTTTGCGAGATTTTTTCCAGATCAATACGAATACCAAGCCTTTTCGCCTCATCGATCAAATTGACGCATACGACAACGCGAGGGGTCATTTCCAACACCTGCAAGGCTAAATTGAGATTCCGTTCCAATGAAGTTGCGTCCAGTACCACAATGGTGACGTCAGGTTGCTCGAAGATAATGTAATCCCTCGCCACTTCTTCATCCGCCGAGTTTGAATACAAGGAATACGTACCTGGCAAATCGATGATCCGAAAAGTCGTATTTCCCCGAGAGAATTCTCCCTCAGCCATTACGACTGTCTTTCCTGCCCAGTTTCCCGTATGTTGGCGAAGCCCCGTCAATGTGTTGAATAATGTACTCTTACCGGTATTCGGATTTCCTGCCAAGGCAATCCTGTAGGAATTCATTTTTCGTCACTTCCCACGTACTCCCCGAATATGAGGGAGCTTTCTTCTTTGCGCAGGGCGATGATCGTGTTATTTACCCGAAAGGCAATGGGATCGCCTAGCGGACTTTTTTGCATAACTTCAACGATGTTGCCGGGGACGAAGCCGAGATCCAGCAATCGCCTGCGCAGTATACCCTGAACGTCAATCCGATCCAGACAGATGTGGCTACCAATCAAGGCATCAGACAAAGGAATGCTGATAGACGGCATGATGTTCACTCTCCTTTTTCGTTAAGGACAAACTGTTGGCTTAGGGCAAAAATGAGGGTAAAAAAAAGTGCATGTAGTCGTTATCTTCATGATTTTAGTTTAAGATAAGATTCTTTCCCAGGCAACAAAGTTTTTGCTTAAGGAAACTTTTTCGTCATAAAAAACTGCACCTCCAATCGTTAATGGTCTAACAACTGGGGTACAGTATCTAACGGCTAAATTCGTTCCACTGGGCTTGTCAGGCAAGTAGGCCCACCTGTTCCTTTATAAGAAATCTCCTCGCCCTCATAGTCGTACACAGTCGCACCCGCGTCGAGAAGGCGTTGCTTCGTAATCGGGTTCCCTGCCACGACCATACACACTCGTGGAGCGAGGGCGAGAACATTGCTGCCAAGGTTTTCGTACTCATCATCCGGTACCTCGATTAACTGAATGCCTCTGTCGATGAGCAGTTGGCGGAAAAATACTGGCATCAGCTTGGAGTAGACGACTGCCAAATCATGATCGACCATGCTGATAATCGACATCAGATGCAAACATTCGGCAGGACCGCGATCATACGGGAGCTGTACCACGATGATTTCATCTGTGAAATCTTTGACCATTTCCGTAATTTGAGCGATAGCCGCTTCATTCGTACGGAAGCCAAGACCGATCGCGAGTGTTTTGTCATCCAGCCAGACGAGATCGCCGCCATCTGACAAGGCATCGCCTGTGAGCTGTCCCAGGATCGGAATATTGTTTTCTTCTAAAAAGGCTTTGTATACTTCTGCTTCTCCCTGACGTAGTTCCTTGCCAGATTTAAGGATGATTGCCCCTTTGGAAGTGAATTTCACCGGGTCATGGGCGTAAATGGAATCCAGTCCGGTTTTATCGGATTGTGGCAAGTGCAGGACGTTTTCTACATGCTCGCGCAAAATCGATTCGAATTTGGCGTATTCATGCAGAGCGCGGTCCCAGTCAGGGCGGTCTGTATAGTTAAAGGTTTTCCACGATTGATCGAGATGTTCTTGACTGATAAATGCTTGATGGGGATGCTTGATGATGACGGTTTTCATCTTTTTGACCATGGATTGGCTGCCTTGGAACATAGTTGCCTCCCTTTTTCCACATTGCAGAATATTATTCATATTTCGAAATGTTCATCATTAGTTTACACATTCTGATTTCTGACTGTCAATCTGTGATTCCTACCTGGAGTTTTTTTGCGATTCACAAAATTAGAGCAAATGGTTTAACATAGTTTCATATGAGAAGATAGATAAAAAAGGGGGGATGACCGTGATTCAATCGTTTGATCGAGCGATGGCGATTGCAACGGCACTTTCGTCGGATGAACATAGAAAATGGTGGACGATCAATGATTTAGCGAAGGAATGCCAGCTCCCGGTCAGCACCATTTATCGACTGTTGTACACGTTGATGAACCATGGACTGGTAGAGCAGGATGCTGCGACCAAGCAATATACGTTGGGGATTAAGTGGATGGAGTTCGGTTTACGCGTACTTGATCGAATCGATTATCGCAAAGTGATCAAGCCGATGATCGAGGAGCTCGCCAGAGAAGTGAACGAAAGTGTTTATTTCAGTCAGCCTAGCGGACTCGAATCCATTGTCGTCGAACGTGTAGACAGTCAGCATAATATCCGCATCTATGACCAGTTGGGCTTGCGGATTCCAATGCATATCGGTGCGGCCAATAAAGTCGTGCTTGCCCACATGCCTGTGGAAGAAGCGAGACAAACGGTAATCCAGCTCGTGGGTGAAGAGCAGGCGCCTGCTTTTATGGAGAAGCTCCAGGAGATCAGAGCTGCTGGTCATGCGGTCAGCTTTGCGGAGCGGACGGAAAACACGGCCTCTGTCGCAGCGCCGGTGATAGACTACAATCAAAAGGTAATCGGGGCGTTAAGCATTGGAATTGTCACATATGATTTGAAGGAGGAGCGACTCCAGTATTTGATTGAACGGGTAAAGGATGTCGCTCTCAAAACCTCGCAACGGCTAGGCGGCCTGTCAAAGGCTTGACTGGCCTTTTTTTATTTTCATTTCCTTGTAACATTTCCCTTTTGCTTTCGACTATTGGGCTATGAACGTAAAAAAAGAGGAAGCCAGGAGGAAATTCAAAATGAAACCATACGCAACCAAAAAGCTGATGATCACAGTAGGAGCTGCTGCTTTGCTCTTCTCAACCCCATTGTGGGTTGCGCAACCACAAGTAACTGTACAAGCCGCGGCAGCCCAATCGACACAACCCCAATTGAGCAAATTAGCCCAAAAAACCGTAGACAGGCTGAACAAACACTACCCGGAATTAAAAAATGCGGAAAAAACCATTTCGCGTAACAATCAGGAGCGAGATGTCTTCCACATCCAATTCCGCATCTTCAGCAACAAGGAGCGGACGGAAGTATCCCTGTATGCGGATGCCAAAATCGATGCAAACAACGGTATGCTGTTATTCTTCTCTGCACACGACATTCCCAAAAAGAAACCGACTGTAAGTCCTACGGAAGCGATGGGAAAAGAAAAAGCGCCGAGTATTCTGAAGGATTTCATCGGTGACGCCATCAAGCAATACCAAATAGACGAGGTAACAGTTGATGGTGAGGGTGCAGAGGCCGTGGCAAATGTGCGTTTCGTTCGGGTTGTGAATCAGATTCCGGTAAAAGACGATCTTTACGTAGTAGGGATCAATGGAGTAGGCGAGCTAGACTATATAAACGCAGGAAGCACAACAGGATTGCAGATGGACGCAAGTAAATTCGCCGCTCCGTCAGGGGTTAAGAATCCAGACGAATTCGGCAAACAATTAGAAGACATGCTCCACCTTAGCTATGAGCAAAAAGCAAGAGACATAAGCGCTGGCTTTCGCCCAGTCTACAGCCTGAATTTTTCCGGATATCTGGATGCACGATCAGGAGCCGAGGTAGAGTCCGGATGGACCAAGAAAAATAAGTACGGGAAACCAATCCCGATAACGTCTGGCAACCAGCGGGTCTTCGCCAAAACTAATGAGGAGATAGCCACCGCACTCTCCACTTTTATTTCATTGCCTGAAGGAATTGAGTTTAAAATAACCAAAGGTGCGCCAGTTCTCGAGGGGGAAAAGGAGTATGATGCCGTGGTTGGAAACAAAAAGTTCTCAGTGAGGACAGTGAATGATCAGATTGCGTACTTCCATGTACTTGAAAACCCACCAAAGCAGAAAGTGATTACAGAGGCAGCTGCCGAGGAAAAAGCAGTGGCGTTTCTGCAACCGTTTGTAGACGCAGAGGTAATGGAGCTGGTACCACAAATGATTAACAGAGAAGCAGGCAAGCAAACGTTTCTATTTTCCCCTGTACACCAAGGGATTATGGTTGAGGGACAGGGCTATTCAGTAAAAGTTGACATGCATACGGGAGACATTGTATCCGCCAGTTTACCAGTAACTACTGGTAAATTATCCTATGATGATGCCTCAAATGTCGTAGGGCCCGAGCAAGCCGTACAAGCATTGTTGAAAGCTAATCCGCTTACACTGCGCTACGTGTTTCCTTCCCTTAACGGACGGTACCAGGGAATACCTGTCCTTGTTTATGAGCCGAAAGAAAGAAACGGAAAGGTTGACGCGGTTACAGGTCAATTTATCAAGTAGGGAGCAGGGAGAGGAAATCCAGTGCAGGACAGAGTCGATTACGAAGCGCGGATTAAAGCGATCTATCGCGAGCATTACCGTGATGTCTATCAATATCTCTACTACTTTACGGGGAAGCGTGAGCATGCGGAGGATTTGACACAGGAAGTGTTTATCCGGGTCTTGGACGCTTTGGCCAGATATGAAGAGCGTTCCAGTGTGAAGACATGGATTTTGCATATTGCCAAGCATGTCGCCATCGATGATTACCGGAAGAGGCGGGTGCAAACGCTTTTTGGCATGGATTTGTTAAAAGGGCTGCCTTCTCTTCTGGGAAGGCCGGAAGCGGAGCTGGCTTCCAAGGAAGAACAGCTGGAAATTGAGCAGGCGATGCAGAAAATGAAGCCGCATCATCGGAATGTACTGATTTTGCGTGGCATCAAGGCCTACAGTATTCGGGAAACGGCAGAAATCCTCGGGACAAGCGAAGCCAAGGTCCGCGTAGATTTTCACCGGGCAACAAAAGAACTCAAAAAAGTTTTGCATGTCGATTGGATAGGAGGGTTGGCCAATGAATACTCCAAATGACGAGCAATTCTTCGCGGCTCTTCCTCGGTCAAAGGATGCGGAACCAAGGAGCGAATTCGTAGAAGCGCTGGAAGCAAAGCTGGTGCAACGGGCGCGCACCAAAACGAATCGTCCGAAAAGAATCGTCCTCAAGCTGGCGACATGGACAGTTTCCGCTGCAACGGTGGCAGCAGCAATATGGATGATGGGGGTAACCCCGGAGATATTCAAGCAATCTCGGTTTGAATCACAAGCGCATCTGGTACCCCGCTCCTTCTCATCGACAGAAATAAAAGAAAGCGAGCTAAGCCAAGCGGCGATTAGAACATTGGAAAAGCTGTACGAGAAATATCCTCCTTTTCGGGAAGCGGAAAAGAGGGTCTACGTAACCAAAGCTCCTCGCGAGGTGTACGACATAGATTTTCGCACGTTCAGCAACAAAGATCGAACAGAAGTGTCGCTATATGCTAAAGCGAAATTGGACGCCAAAAGCGGGCTCTTGCTCGGGTTGGACCTAGTAAAAATTCCAGGGCAAGAGAAAGTCGAAGGAGCGCCTTCCAAGGAGAGAATAGAGCGACAGGCGAAGGCATTTATAGAACCGTTTCTAGGCAAAAATCTGGAACAGTATCGGATCGAACAAGTAGATGGGCAAGAGGGAGCAGATACCGTTTCGCATGAAGCCGTCCGATTGCAACGCTACGTGAATGACGTGCAGGTAGAAGGAGACAATTATGTGATCGGCATGAGCGATGCCGGGCATATTCGCTACATCAATTCAGGGGATTCAACGGGAATGAACCTGGACATTGGGCGGTTTCCTCCAATAGCTGAGCTGCCTTCACCGAAGAAAGCGGAGAGCGGACTTGCGGAAGTCATGCAACTGACGTATCAGAGAGTCGGGAAGAAGGATGTGGACTACGTTCTTCGTTATAGGGAAAACTTCTCCGGGTATCTTGACGCTCGTACTGGCAAGGAAGTGAAAACGACCTTGTGGCGCGGGGAGTCGTTTCGCGACAGTATTGCCGTCAAGCCCGGAGGCAAGAAGACAATGGTTACATCGGAAAAAGAGGCTGCGGCCGCCATGGAGTTCTTCGGTCAGAAGGTGGAGGGCTTCACATTGACCGGGAGTAATGTGCCCGATTATATGATGGGAGACAACGAACGGGAATACCAGGCCAAAAAAGGAGAGCGATTCATGCGGCTGACTACTGTCAACAATCGGGCTGCATCGTTCAAGATATCTTATCCGGAGCTGCGAGAAGGTGATCCGACACTTGCCGTCGCAGAATTGCAGGAGCGAGCGATCTTGTTTTTGGAGCCGTATTTGGATTCACGGGTGAAGACTGTTCGGATGCGGGAGCAAATTTATGTGATGGGCAGACAGGTTGAATTGAACTTTGTCCGAGAAGTAAACGGCGTAATGGTGCCGGATCAGTTTTACAAGATCACGCTTGACGGGCAGACAGGAGAAATTATCGGGGCCACTTTGACATTCCCTCATGAGCAGGAGACCTTCCCGGATGCGTCCAAGGTAATTTCAGCGGAAGCGGCGGCGCGGGTTTATCTCCAACATAAATCGTTAAGTCCCCGTTATGTATTCCCGCTTGAAAACAATAGGATTCAAGAGCAACCGATCTTGGTCTATTCGGCAGAGATATTGAAAAGCAACGGGGATGTAGATGCCATTACAGGAGAATGGCTGCCATACGAATAAAGAGAGACACCAGGGGGAGACTCCTGGTGTTTCGTTTTGCATAACGCCTTCCCAGAAATTGAATAGTAAAACTTGAGGGGAAGGGCAACCCACCGTCATTTGCATCATTAGCGATCGAATGGAAAAAGGCACAGTCCCTCTGCAAAACCTGCATGCAGCTACTGTGCCTTATACGGGAGCATAATGGTGAACTTGGTTCCTACTCGTGGTTTGCTCGATACATTGACTGTTCCGCCAATCGCATGAATGACATGATAGGAATACGTCAATCCAAGACCGGTCCCAGTTGTTTTCGTAGAAAAGTAAATCGTTCCGAGGCGGCTAATCTGTCCTGCATCCATGCCGATACCGTTATCCTTGATGACCAACAGTGCTTTGTTTCGCTCGATGAGCAAGTCCAGAGAGACTTTTCCGTCCGAAATATCCGAGCACGCCTCGATGGCATTTTTGATGAAATTCACCAACACTTGCTTGAACTCGTCTGGATTGGCCTTGATCGTCACAGGTCTCTCAAAGTCTTGCAGCGTAAGCTCCACGTTATGCATATTGGCAAAGGGGAGCATCACTTCGCGGATGGCATGCAGATGCTCGCTAAGATTAATGATCTCATGCCGTTCCTTGAGCGGCTTGGAAATCGCAAGATATTCGGTCAAAATGGCTTCAGTGCGTTGGATTTCGTCGAGACTGATACGAATGTATTGATCAACTTTTACCAAATTTTCTGGGCATTCCTGTATTAATTTCAAGAAGCCTTTGACTGCTGTCAGCGGATTCCGAACCTCGTGTGCGAGCGATGCAGCAACATGGCTCATCGTCTGGATTTTTTCATTTTGCGCGTGGCGGATAAACAGCTCCTTATCCGAAACGCATTTGCTGAAAAGCGACATTAATAACCAGAGGCCGAAAAAGTTTTGAATAGGAATCACTATGGTGTAGTAAACGAGGTGTTGAGTTACATAGGTGGGAAAAAAGTAATAAGTAGTCCCTAAAGCAACCGTAGAAAAAATCGCACTCGTCATAAAAAGATACAGTGTTTTCCGATAACTGGCTTTGTAGTGCCGATACAAAAAGAGTGACAAGACAAAATTGACTGTAAGGATCAGCATCGCAACCCATGTTCCTTCGCCACCTAGGTAGTACCGATAAACCAAGGCTTCAATCAGAAGGAGCAAGGCAATCTCGATTCCGCCATAAACCAGTCCGAAAAGAATGATGACATGTCGGATATCAAAAAACATGCCATTCGTGACACTCGGGGCGAAGGTCATCGCGAGAAACATGCAGGCTGAGCTGGTGATGCCAATAAAGGAACGGCTGTAGTTCCTCATTTTGTCACGGTAATAGATGTTGAAAAACACAAACGGGATAATGGCGAAAAACCATTGAAGAATAACTTCTTTTAATAGACTCATGTAGCATCCCCATCGCAAATATTTGCTAGGCTTGTATCAATCTACGATAATTCGACAAGACACAACAAAATCCCTCTTGTTGTTACAGAAGAAACTGGAATATTTATCAAGAAAATTCTTTCGGTAAACCCAGTTGACAGATAGGTAATTGCCAGATTATATTCTGTATATACTTATACAAACGTTTTGAAAATAGAAACTACTCTTATCAAGAGAAGGCTGAGGGAATGGCCCTATGAAGCCCGGCAACCTAGCACGAGAGAATGCGTTCTTTCGAGCCAAGGTGCTAACTCCAACAGGTAGAATACCTGACAGATAAGAGGCGAGAATCTTGTCGATTTTTGTCCTCTTTCTCTGTGAAAGAGGATTTTTTGCATTTATCATCTGTTTTCAAAGAGAAAAAGGGGGAACATTTGCGATGAAAAAGAAACTGGGATTACTGACTTCACTTGTTGTGGCTGCGTCCGTTCTCGTTACAGCATGCGGCGGAGGAACAAGCACCGGAACCGGTAGCACGAACCAGCCGGGTGGAGAGAACGCGAAGAGAATCGCATTAATCATGCGTCAAAATGTAGGGACGTTCTCCGCACAATATATCAATGGCGTGAAGACAGAGGTGGAGAAAAACGGCGGCGAGTTGACCGTATTCAACGCAGATACCGATTTGGCAAAAATGGCGTCCAACCTCGATGCGGCTGTGAACCAAAAATTTGATGGCATTCTGATCGACCATGGTACGGCAGAAGCGTTGCAGCAGGGCACGCAAAAAGCCGTGGATAAAAAAATCCCGGTCGTCCTGTTTGATACAGACATCAACATTCCGGGTGTGCCAGTTGTGGCGCAGGATGACAACAAGTTGGCAGAGCTGAGCCTGGAGAAGCTGGCAGCAGATACAAATGGCAAAGGCAGCATCGTAAAAATTTGGGTAGCTGGCTTTGCGCCGATGGAAAAACGTCAAGTCACGTATGAAGCTTTCCAGAAGAAATACCCGGACATAAAAGAGATTGCTGCATTCGGCTCCGCTACCAACAATACGGCACTCGATACACAAACGCAGATGGAAGCGATCTTGAAAAAGTATCCGAACAAAGGTGACATTACAGCAGTATGGGCAGCTTGGGATGAATTTGCCAAAGGGGCGACGCGGGCCATTCAGCAAGCAGGCCGTACGGAAATCAAAGTATACTCCATCGATTTGAGCGATGAGGATCTGCAAATGATCCAGGCGGAAAACTCTCCGTGGACAGCGACGGCAGCAGTAGACCCATCCAATATCGGACGCATTCATGCTCAAACCGTGTTCCAAAAAATCAAAGGCGAGCAAGTGCCAGACAACGTGAAGCTGAATCCAGTGCTGGTGAAACAGGAAGACCTGCCGAAGGATAAAAAAGTAACGATGGGCGACCTGTCCCAATACGTACAAGAGTGGGGCAAGTAAGAACCAAATTGGCTTTTCCCGTTGATCTGTTTCCGTCAACGGGATTTTTCCTTATAGAGGTTGGGACACGCAGGTAAACAGGAGGTGTGAAACATGTCCACATTGCAGATGAAAGGGATGGCGAAGCAGTTTTCTGGGGTTCCTGCCCTGCGATCCGTCGATTTTGAGGTGCGCGCAGGAGAGGTTCACGCACTGCTCGGAGCTAATGGCGCGGGAAAGAGTACCCTGATGAAAATCCTCACAGGAGCGTATCAGGCAGATGGCGGTACGATCACCATCGATGGACAGGCCGTGTCGATTCAATCTCCGCAGGACGCCAAAGCACAGGGCATTCAATGTGTATATCAGGAAGTGGACACCGCCTTGATCCCGTATTTGAGCGTTGCCGAGAACATATTGGCGGGCCAGCTCGTCCAGGCGAAAACCAAGGGACTGATCAACTGGCAGAGCTTGTACAACGAATCAGAGCAGATTTTAAAAAACTTCGGCTTCTCCATTCCGGTGAGGATGCTCGTCGAAGAATGTACGCTTTCGGAAAAGCAATTGATTTTGATTGCACGGGCTACCGTTCAAAGGGCGAAGTACGTCATTTTCGATGAACCGACAGCGCCGTTGAGCACGAAGGAGAGCGAGCGGCTGTTTCAAATCATTGCGCAGTTGAAAAAAGCTGGAGTCGGGATCATTTATATCTCCCACCGCCTACCGGAAATCTTTGAAATCTGTGATCGGATCACCATTATGCGCGATGGACAGCATGTTGTGACCACAGACACGACCAAGACCAACATGGACGAAGTGATCGCGAACATGCTGGGCAAAAGCTTCGACGAGGAGTTCCCGAAGCTGGAAGTGCCGATTGGCGAAACGATTTTTGAAGCGTCAGGTGTGGCTGGCGGCAAAGTACGGGGAGTCGACCTGCAGGTTCGCGAGGGAGAGATCGTGGGCGTCGTCGGTCTGGTTGGGGCAGGGAAGACTGAGCTCGCCCGATTGCTCTTCGGTGCGGATGAGGCAAAGGCTGGTGCCA
This sequence comes from Brevibacillus fortis, assembly GCF_046196545.1. Taxonomy (GTDB): domain Bacteria; phylum Bacillota; class Bacilli; order Brevibacillales; family Brevibacillaceae; genus Brevibacillus; species Brevibacillus fortis_A. The sequence goes on along the minus strand of NZ_CP176370.1, from coordinate 5,722,867 downwards.
TTCGATTGCATGGAACACGTGTCCAACTGCGCTCGCCAAAAGACGCCGTCGATGCAGGAATCGTGCTCGTCCCGGAGGAAAGGCGCAAGGAAGGAATTTTCGTAGAGGAGTCTGTGCAGAACAACCTGTCTGTCGCCTCGTTGAAAAAGAAGTCCTGGCTCGGTTTTATCAAAAGAGGGTCGGAAGCGGCTAACGCAAGAGAGCTCGTGCAGCGCCTTGGTGTAAAAACAGCCGATATCAAGCAGCTGGTCGGTTTCCTCAGCGGCGGAAACCAGCAAAAAGTCGCTATCGGCAAATGGCTGGATACAAACGCTCACCTCTTTATGTTTGACGAGCCGACAAAAGGGGTCGATATCGGCGCGAAAAGCGATATTTACCGCCTGATCGGAAATCTCGCTGAGCAGAAAAAGGGTGTCCTGTATTTCTCCTGTGAGTTTCAGGAAGTCATCGGGATCGCAGACCGGATTCTCGTCATGTTCGAGGGTAGGATCGTGAAGGAATTGAGTCGCGAGGAAGCAACACAAGAGCTGATTATGTACTACGCAAGCGGAGGTGAGTAACGTGGCAGATAAAAAGTTTAGCTTATTTGATTTTATTTACAAATACGGAACGGTTGCAGTAATCGTTATTGTCATGTTGTTATTCAGTTTGACCAACCCGTATTTCTTCACGTACGACAACTTGACAGACATTCTTCGCTCCATCTCGATTGTGACGTTTGTTGCGATTGGCGTTACGTTCTCGCTGATTGTCGGGGGCTTTGACTTGTCTGTCGGATCGACGGTTTCATTGACCACAGTCGTTTCTGCTTCGATGATGGTTTGGTACGAACAAGGAGTCTTCACGACACTGGTTGTTCCGATTGTACTCAGCTTGCTCGTCGGGCTGGTCAACGCCTTCCTGGTCGTGAAAATCCGCATTCCTGATTTGCTGGCTACGCTGGCGATGCTCTACATCGTCAACGGCATTCATATGACGTATTCCCAAGGCTACTCGATCTACGCAAACATGCCGATGCAGGACGGCTCACAGGCTCCGGGAAAATTCCAGGAATGGTTCCTCTGGCTGGGCCAAGGAGAAATTCTCTCCGTTCCTGTTCCCGTTATCCTGACCTTTTTACTTGTCGCGATTACGCATGTGTACTTGACCTATACGAGACAGGGGCGGATGCTGTACATGACAGGCGGCAATTTGGAAGCAGCTCGTCTGTCGGGGATTCCTGTGAATCGCTATCGTACCTTGGCTTATGTGCTCTCCGCTCTTTTTGCAGGCTTGGGCGGGATGCTCTTGGCAGCGCGGATTGGTACCGGGCAGGTGAGTAGCGGCGGTTCTATGCTGATGGATGCAGTAGCGGCTGCTTTCGTAGGCTTCTCCGTTTTTGGTGCAGGAAAGCCAAACGTATTCGGTACATTTGTCGGAGCCATCCTGATCGGGGTACTGCTCAACGGTATGACGATGCTCAATCTGCCGTATTACGCTTACGATATTATTAAGGGGACGGTTTTGGCGCTCGCCCTGGCTGTGACCTATTATCAACTGCGCAGAAAACGAAACACTTAGAATCGTAACGTTCTTCTTGCTTTTCTCTCATCAATTTATCATCTTCCTATTATTCCCTTCTCTTTTTTGAAGCTTAGTATTGGTCTTACTCAAGTGAGACCAATGCGAAAGCAAATTCAAATAAAGAGAAGGGATGTTGTTTTTATGCGTATACTCGTTGTGCCTTCGGGCTTTAAGGAAAGTTTAGATGCCGAGCAAGCAGCAGCGTGCATGAAAGAAGGAATTCTTCGCGTACTCCCGCTCTCCCAAGTACAAACACTGCCGATGGTAGACGGAGGAGAAGGCTTTACAAAAGCGATTGTGAAAATTTCGAATGGCTCGATTATCGATAAGGAAGTAACAGGCCCTGTAGGAGAAAAGGTTCCTTCCCATTTCGGGATATTCGGATCGAAAACGACTGGTCAAACGGCTGTGATTGAGATGGCAGCAGCAGCGGGATTGCGACTGGTTCCAAGAAACTTGCGTGATCCGCGCAAAACGACGACACATGGCGTCGGTGAATTGATCAAAGCGGCGCTGGACATGGGGGCAGATCGTATTTTGCTAGGCTGTGGCGATTCCGGTACTTCCGATGGCGGGGCAGGCATGGCGCAAGCACTTGGCGCGAAATTTTTGGATGCAAGCGGTCGAGAAATCCGTATTGAAGGCGGAATCTCGCTGGCAAAAGTAATGAAAATCGATGTTTCCGGCATGGACAAAAGACTCAAGCAGGTGCAAATCGATGTGGCTTGCAACTGGTTTAACAAGCTGTGTGGGGAAAACGGAGTCGCTCGCGTGTTTGGCCCGCAAAAAGGAGCAACACCTGAGCAAGTGGTTGAGCTGGAAGAAGCACTCGAACAATTCGCGGCTATTATCGAGCGGGATTTCGGTATCGACGTCAGAGAAATGCCGGGCAGTGGTGCATCGGGTGGCTTGGGTGCCGGACTGCATGCGCTGACGGGTGCGAATCTGTATCCACGCTACGACATCATCATGAAGTACATTGATTTAGATCGGATGCTTCAAGAGACAGACCTTGTGTTTACGGCGGAAGGCAGCATTGATTTTCAAACACCGCGAGGAAAAATTCCAGTGGAAGTGGCGAAGCGGGCGAAAAAGCATGCCTTGCCAGTAGTGGCTTTGGTTGGGACTGTTGGCAAAGGTGCGAGACTCAATTATGAGCACGGAATTGATGCGTACACGAGTATTTTGCCGATGCCGTCTACGTTGGAAGAAGCGTTCATGCATGCGCAGAAATGGCTGACTGATTGCTCGGAAAGCTCCATGAGAACCATCATGGTGGGGCTACAGCTCGCAAATCGTTTAATGGCAAAGGAGCAAGTATCGTGATTGCACAGACTGTTGCAAAGGAAAGACCTGCCTGGGTCCTTCCGATTGTCCTAATTATGTTCGTTGAATTACTGCTCATGCTGCCGTCTTCCCTGACATTTGAAGCCAAATGGAGCTTGTTCTGCTTCTGTGTCGCCGTGATTCTGTGGACGACCACCTCGCTGAACTCCGCCTATGTAGCGATTGGCTCCGTGTTACTCCTCGTCGTGACAGGAACGGCTGACCAGGAAATTTTGTTCGACTCGCTCGCCTCCGATGTCATCTGGTTAATGATTGGCTCATTCATTCTCGGCGGTGCTCTTCAAGTGACTGGCTTGGCAGGCAAACTCACAGATCTGGTCGTGAGCCGCGCAAAGAATGTCAAAAGCTTGTTTTGGCTCTTGACGGTCGTCGTTCAATTTCTCGCTTTCTTTATCCCGTCTACTTCTGGACGTGCAGCGGTGCTACTGCCTGTTTTCCACTCGCTGACCTCAGAAATCGGGAACAAGCAAATTACGAAAGCCATGGCGATCCTGATTCCGACGATTATTTTAGTATCGACGAGCTCCACCATGATCGGAGCAGGCTCCCATTTTATCGCACTCGATATGCTGAAGGAGTTCAATGGGGGAGGGATTAGCTTTGCGGAGTGGCTGTTGTGGGGACTGCCGTTTGGGATAGTGGCCAGCGTTGTTACTTGCCGGATTGTTCTGGCTCTGTTTCTCACCAAAGAAGAGATGCAGCGCCCACTTGCGAGCAGAAAGCTCTCTCTCACCTTGTCCCGCAACGAAAAATATACGGTTGCTGTGATCGGGGCGATGGTCATTTTCTGGCTGACAGAGCGTTTGCATGGAATCGAGATTGCTACCACGACAGTCGTCGGCGCCTTTCTTTTGACACTCCCCAATGTGGGCGTCATGAAGTGGAAGGATGGCGTACAGTCTGTCTCGTGGAACCTGATTCTGTTTGTAGGGGCAGCCATTGCACTCGGAAAGTCGTTGTTGGAAAGTGGCGCGGCAGAGTGGATCATGAAGAAGCTGTTCACGATCACCGAGCAGCTGGAAGGGGAATCGTCACTGTTGATCATTGTGGTCATTACTTTGCTGACATTGACATCCCATCTGTACATTACATCGCATACAACGAGAGCCGTCATTCTGGTTCCACCGCTCCTCTACTTTGCGAGCAGCCTTGATTTGAATGAAGTGACCGTGTTGTTCTTAGGAATCGTCGGTATGAACTACTGCCTGACCTTCCCTGTCAGCTCCAAAGCCTTGCTCATGTTCCAGGAGAGCGGCAAGGAGACCTTTTTGCCTAAGGATTTGCTGCGATTGAGCTTGTATGCAGGTGTAGCCCACGCAATTCTGATGGTCGTCTTTTATTACGCGTACTGGCAGTGGGTGGGGTTATCGATATAAGTAAAAAATTATATCTTTCGTACGGCTTGCTCTTTGATCCACAGCCAATATTTGCTAAACTCATCTGGATAATGGATGCAAGGTTTAGGAGGATTACATGTCGGAGCGAATATTAATTGTGGAAGATGAAGAGAAAATTGCTCGTGTGATTCAATTAGAGCTGGAATACGAAGGATACGAAAGCGAGATCGCCAAAACAGGGCTAGAGGCGCTGGAACAATACAATCAAGGTGGATGGAACTTGATTTTGCTCGATGTACTGCTGCCAGGCTTGTCAGGCATAGAAGTGCTTCGTCGGATTCGGGTAAAGGACTCCACGACGCCAGTCATTTTGTTGACGGCCAGAAATGCTGTCGTGGACAAAGTAAATGGACTCGATCAAGGCGCGAACGACTACATCACGAAACCTTTTGAAATCGAAGAGCTGCTGGCGCGCATCCGTTCCTGCCTCCGCTTGTCCCAAATGACGAGGATAGTGGAAGCCAGCTCCAAAGTAGAAGTAGCGGATTTAAGCCTGGATGAAAAATCGCGGGAAGTGACGAGAGGCTCCAGTCAGATCGAGCTGACACCGCGTGAATTCGACTTGCTGCTTTATCTGATGCAGAATAAAAACCAAGTTCTGAATCGTGAACAGATTCTTACACATGTATGGGGATTTGACTATTTCGGAGACACAAATGTCGTTGACGTGTATATCCGTTACTTGCGTAAAAAGGTGGACCAAGGGTATGAAACCCCGCTTTTGCATACAGTACGAGGCGTTGGTTATATGCTGAAGGGGTAGATTATGAAAATTAAAAATAAAATTCATTTGTTCTCCACGGTCGCACTCTTGCTCCTGTTGCTCATGGTCAACAGCTTCATTTACTTCATGTTCTACAAAGTGACAACAGACGGAGAGCTGGATCGTCTGCAACGAGAAGTTCTGCATATCCAGAGTGGACTCAATCAGATCGGTGTAGAAAGTTTCGACCCGGCCACGCTACTGCAGCCGTATTTGCCATCGAACGGGATGATCCGGATTATCGATCAGCAATCGCGAGCCATCGTTACGCAGGAAGTAGACAGCACGCAGCCAATCCCTGCACCGAAGCCCATCTTTGAAAGAAAAGCGAGTGACGGTGTCTTCGATGTCAACGGAGCGAAATACGCGTACGTCAAGGTCCCAATCATTTGGACGAATGGAAAAATTGTCACGTTAGAAGTCATTGAAAGTATTGCGGGTTTGCAAAAAAATTTGAGCCTGCTGCAAAACGTTCTGTTATTTGCATCGTTGTTCGTGCTGATTCCTGCTTTTTTTGCCGGACGCATGTTGAGCAATCTGATTTTGCGACCAGTCAACTCGATGATTCAAACGATGGAAGACATTCAAGCGCGCAGTATTTTTAAGAAAATACCGCTTGAGCACACATCCAAAGATGAATTGCACGCGTTAGGAAGCACCTTTAACAAGATGATGGATTTATTACAGCAAAACTTCGAGAAGCAGCAGCAGTTCGTCTCAGATGCTTCCCATGAATTGAAAACGCCGCTGACCGTAGTAGAAAGCTATGCAAAGCTATTGAAGCGTTGGGGGACGAAAAAGCCGGAGGTTCTGGCAGAGTCAGTGGAAGCGATCTATTCGGAAGCCGTGCGCATGAAGGATATGACCAATCAAATGCTGCTACTCGCAAACAATAGCGCCGAATGGAATCTGGATGTCAAAGAAATCGACTTGGTCCCGTTGTGCCAAACGACCATTGCACAATTGACCAATGCGTATGGCAGAGGCTTTCAACTGGGAGCAAACCACGAATCGGTTCCTGTCATGGCCGATGAACAAAAACTAAAACAAGTGCTCGTCGTTTTACTCGACAATGCGATGAAATACAGCTCCAATGAGATAGAGGTTGGAGTGGGCATTCAAGGGGACCGCCCTTATTTCTCGGTGAAGGATTACGGAATGGGGATTCCCAAAGAAGATTTGCAGCATGTTTTTGATCGTTTCTTCCGTGTAGACAAAGCCCGCAGCCGCGAAACAGGGGGCGTAGGACTCGGTCTTTCCATTGCCAAACAGATCGTTGATGCCCATCAAGGCGATATTGCACTGGATAGCGAAGAAGGGAAATGGACGCTCGTGACCGTTTTTCTGCCAGGGCAGGTTAAGAAATAGCAGGAGGTACGTATGAATAAAAAATGGAAAATAGGGCTGCTGGCGAGCTTTCTGTTGGTCACCACGGCATTTGGCATGCAGCGGATCTTCGCGAGTATGGATTTGCAGTCATTATCAGAGGAGGAAGTCAAACAGATCGTGACGGCCCGCTACCCGGGGAAGATTGAATCGATCTCCATGACAGATGTAGGAGAAAACAGCATTTACAACCTCCAACTCCTCAATGAGCGCGGAACGTATAGTGTGATGGTGAATGCACAAACGGGCGAAATTATTGATTTGAAGGAGATCTCCTTGGTCGCAGCGACTGCGCAGCCGAAGGCAAACGAAACGGCGACGAATCCAACGCAGCCAGGTTCAAATCCGACAGCCAGCACAGCGCAAACGAATAACGGCGGGAAGGATGCTTCAGGCAACGCGATCAAGCCAGCTACAACTCAAACCCAAACACAGCAGCAGCCGAAACCGAATCAAAGCTCGAATCCACCAGCGCAGCCACAGACCAAAATTACCGAACAGCAAGCGAAACAGATTGCGACGGAAAGAACGAGTGGCGGCAAGATCGATGATGTTGACTTAATCGAGACAAAGAGTGGAGCAGTCTATCGGGTGATCACGAAAAAAGATTCCCAAACGGTAGATGTGCGCATACATGCCATTACCGGAAAAGTGCTTTCGACGACCACCATCGACAATAGCTCTACCGATGATGATGACGATGATGATCAGACACCAGCCGATAAAAATGGCAGTGCTCCGGCGGATTCATCTGCAAGTGATGACACCAACACCAATGACACCGACGACGATGATCTAGATGATCGTGATGATGATTAGGATTTAGCATTCAAATAGAGAAAGCCGTCAGTGTCTGCATTGACGGTTTTTTCGTTCGGGAGGGAAAGCGATGAGTATATATCCGACGGAAGCCGTTCGGGGGACGATGGAGAGATGGTTTGCTATTTTTCCCGGTATGCTTGAATTGTCTCAGCAGCGAATCAAAACGCGCGATAACTGGAGAACTTGGGAGATAAAATTAGGTCATGAGCGTACCAAGCTGGAAATCGACAAAAAAACGGGTTATATAACGGAGTTTCGTTTGGAGGAAGAAATTCATCAAGATTCGGTTGCTTCTGGAGAGCCGATCGATGCCGAGACAGCAACGCAACGTATCATAGAAGTGGCGGAAGCACTGTATGGCGACCATCTGAATGAGATGGTGAGAGATGGCATGGCGAGCTTGTCGGAGTATCGTGAGGAAAAGAAGTGGAAACTTTCTTATCGTTATTGTTTTCACGACAATCCGCTTGCCAGCGTGTATCTGTTTATTACGTTAGACGAGTGGGGTAATTTGACTGACATCTACTACCGGGGATTTCATGATTTTGATCCGAAAAACAAGCCTTCCAAGCCAAAAGTGATAACAATGGAGGAGGCAAAACAAGCGTATCTTGCTTTGTATCAGGAAAATTTGATGCTCGCCTGCGACGAACAGGAAGAAGGGATACTCCAGTATCTCCCTGATGAGCCACCGATGGACTATGCCGTTATTCATGCCGAGACAGGGCAAATCACCAAGACCGTGATAGGAGGCAGACGACCGAAAGAAAAACACTCAGAGATTATTCCTGTAGTAACCCGAGGGGGATCTCTTATTTTTGCAAACGTGCAAGAGATTGAGTTGTGGGTGAAGGAATCTTTTCAAATTGATGTAACCGAAGCCGATATCGAAAGAAAAACGCTTGTGACACCGAACGAGCATGGGGTTACATTTCATCCTAAGATCGGTTATTTCAAATATATTGATGCTGCGAAGAAGCCAGACTGGCCTTCTACTATCCATTACTTCTGGTCGCTTCCAGAAGCAGAAGACGCGGAAACTGTCTACGATCCTGATTTTGTATGTGTTACTCTCAATCGCCAGACCAACGAGCTACTTGCCTTTACGGTTAATCAAAAAATGGAGTATATAGCACCGCGGCTGTCGGACCGCGATGCTTTGCGAATAGCTACGTGCTACTTGGAAAAATACATCGAGCAGGGAATTACCGAGCTGCATTACTATGAATTATGTTATTTACGCGGGACAGGCAATACGTATTACTTCTATGAGCGCAAAAATGGGATCGTATTGACAAACCGGGTGTACTCCGTGAAAGTAAATCCTTGGACAGGCCAGGTTACGGGTTTTTACAAGCATGATGTACGTAAGAATAAGGTGATTCCCGATCCGGTCTCTTGTGTGTCAGCTCGGGAAGCGGCGGAGAGCTTCATGAGCCTGTATGACATGGAACTGGAATATGTGCAAGTGGAAGACAGAAATACAAGTAGAAGGGAAAAGGCCTCTGTTCCGATTCCAATCTATCGGCTCAAATACGCAAGGCAAGAGCGCTATCAATATTTGGATGCGATCACCAATCAATTCAAGCCCAGGACGTAACCCAAAGTGAAACGGCAGATACTCTTTCACGTAGAATGAAAAGAAGGGAGAGGATGTATCTGTTTTTTGTTGGATTAACGCTTTGCATGATCGCATGGATAGCGGGAGGCGTATTTCTATATCAAGGGGATTATGTAACGGGAGGAGTCTTGAACGTTGTTGGGCTTCTTGTTTTGATTAGCATGTTCCTTTATTATTCGACAAACCGGAGAAAGCGTAAAAATTGTTCGCCAGATTGCAACTATCTTCCCGTTGATTGTCCGAATTGTGATGCAACCGATTGCGATTGCAAGCCAGATTGAGGGAGTTGATGAAGATCAATATGCAGTGGATTCCCTGTCATCGGCGACCAGATCGTTCCTTTTATATCGGTGGTAAGAAAATGCCGCTATGTGCCAGATGTGTTTCGATACTAGCTGGATACCTGCTGGCGCCTGTTTTTGCAGGGATGCATATCGTGACCTCTTACTATTTGATTGGATTCCTGTTATTGCCGATGCTGATTGATGGCTTTACCCAACAATGGAAGTGGCGAACAAGCAATAACAAGCTGCGATTTTTCACTGGGCTCAGTTTTGGAATCGGACAGTCTTTACTCATTTCCAATGTCGTTTGGTTTTTGGTAGAGAGACTCACGTGAAGCGATATGCCTCTATGTACACAAAAATTTCAATATTATGGTAATCCTTTCACCTGGGACATCCCTCCTATATAATACTGGTGGGGGGATATTAGTGATCCATTATAAGACATACATACGTGGTGAAGAGTGCGAATGGGTGACTTTTGTCCATGGGGCAGGGGGCAGCTCATCGATTTGGTATAAACAACTCAAGGCATACAAAGAGAATTTCAATGTTCTTCTAGTAGATATGCGTGGTCACGGAAAATCTAAGAACATCCCAGGCAAGCTGTTCAAAACATACACCTTTGATGATGTCAGCAGAGATATCATTGAGGTTTTGGATCATTTAAAAATCACTTCCACCCATTTTGTGGGGATTTCCTTGGGGACGATCATCGTACAGATTATTTCAGAGCAGGCCCCAGAGAGAATGCGCTCGATGGTTTTGGCAGGAGCTGTGACGCACATGAACGTGCGGTCGCGGGTGCTAATCACGCTGGGGAATATGGTCAAGCATTTCATCCCGTACATGTGGCTGTATCGACTGTTTGCATGGGTAATCATGCCGAGTAAGCGTCATAAAGAATCGCGTTCCTTGTTTATCCGCGAAGCCAAAAAGCTTTGTCAAAAAGAATTCAAGAGATGGTTCAAGCTGACAAAAGGCATTAATCGATTCCTGGGAACCCTCTTTGATAAAGAGCCTCCCATCCCTACCTTGTTCATTATGGGTGATGAAGACCATATGTTTTTGCCGTTCGTCCAGATGCGTGTGAAAAAAAGACAATTTGCACAGTTGAGTCTAGTCGCTGACTGCGGTCATGTCGTCAATGTCGATCAGCCGGAAGAATTTAACCGAATCTCCATCGGGTTTATTCAAAAGCAGTCGACAATAGCGCAAGGAATGTATGCATGGAATCCAGCCTAGCTTCGTAAGATAAGAGCCGCAGAGGATGCTTCTGGGGTTCTTTGTTTTTGCTTCGGTTGCGATTGGCGAAGAAAAATGTTCCAATGAAGAAATGGGTTAGATAAATACTGGCAAGGAGGGAAACACATGTCGATTCAAAATGAAAATGATTTGATCTGCTTGAAGCGGATCGGTAGTATTGTGGCAGAAGCAAGAGAGGCGATGATAAAAGCAGTGCGGGCAGGCGTGACAACAAAAGAACTCGACCGGATTGGCGGAGAGATCTTGGCAAAGTACGGAGCGCGGTCTGCACCGAATATCACCTATGATTTTCCGGGGCACACATGCATCAGTGTCAATCACATTGTTGCGCATGGCATCCCTGATCATACTGTCCTGCAAAATGGCGATATCATCAATATTGATGTCTCGGCAGAGCTGGATGGATACTTTGCCGATACAGGTGCTTCTATCGTGGTAGGGGAAGGCGAGCCTGAGAAACAATCCTTATGCCAATGCGCCGAGGAGTCGTTGTACAAGGCATTGGATGCGGCAAAGGCGGGATCGAAGCTAAGCCAGATTGGTCGCATTGTTCACCAAGAGGCCAGGAAAAAAGGCTTTACAGTCGTCAAAAACCTGACGGGTCATGGTATCGGCAAAAGCTTGCATGAAGAGCCTGCTTACATTTTGAATTACTATGATAAAAAGGATAGACGCTTGCTCACAGAAGGTCTCGTGTTGGCGGTTGAAACATTCATTTCAACGGGGACGGAATATGTGGATGATGGCAGGGACGGTTGGGCGATCATTACGCCTGATAAGAGTTACGTAGCTCAATACGAGCACACCATCGTTGTGACGAAGGGAAAGCCAATTATTTTAACAGCTTGATTGCAGGGAGACCTCAGATTGATGAGGTCTTTTTTTGTAAAGAAAAACTTGCAGAATAGCCAATGATTGTATATTCTATATATAGGAATATATGTTCGTATTAAGTGGAGGAGGTTTCTTTCCATGAATCGGTGCGGGTGGGTGAATCAAGACCCGATCTATATGGATTATCACGATCACGAGTGGGGAGTTCCTGTCTATGAAGATCGTTTGCTCTTTGAATATTTGAATTTGGAAGGCGCTCAAGCCGGACTCAGCTGGTACACGATCTTGAAGAAGCGAGAAAATTATCGAAGAGCGTTTGATAACTTTGAAGCGGAGAAAATCGTTCAATACGATGAAGCCAAGATCGAGCAATTGCTGACAGATGAAGGCATCGTTCGCAACAGGCTGAAGATTCGCGGTGTCGTGAAGAACGCCCACGCGTATTTGCGGATTGTGGAGGAGTTTGGGTCTTTTAGCAGCTATATTTGGTCGTTTGTAGGCGGAAAGCCGATTCATAATCATTTTCAGGAAATGAAGGATGTGCCTGCTTCTACCGAAATTAGCGACAAGATGAGCAAGGACTTGAAAAAGCGCGGTTTTACGTTTGTCGGTTCAACAATTTGCTACGCCTTTATGCAAGCAGTTGGCATGGTCAATGATCACGTTGCGACATGTGATCTCTATCCAAAAAACTAGGACGAGCTAACGGAGAGGGGAGAATGACATGAACGAAAATGATCTCTTAATCTTAAACTTTGAGGAAGTAAGACGTAGAAGTATCAAAGTATGGAAGGCAATTCCTAAAGAAATGCTGAACTGGAAGCCTGACGATAAAGCGTTCACGTGCGGAGAAATGATTCGCCATGTCATTGAGGGTGAGTTTTTGTATCACCAGATTTTGATCCAACGGGGAAGCGCCGCCTTGTCTGACATCCACAATCCGTATGAAACCAAAGAGTTTTCGAGCGTAGAAGAAGATGTGGCCTTTGCGAAGCCGTATCGAGAAGAATTTCTCCGCTTCGTCAGAGGGTTGTCCAAGAGCGACCTAGAGAGTGTCCGCATCGATCGATCCGATGTAGGCTATGTCCGTACGCTTGGAGACATGCTGCTGCGAATCGCCTACCATGAGTCGGTACATACCGGTCAACTGCTAGATTATATGCGAACGATGGGTGTTGAACGCCCGAATATTTGGGATTAAAAGAGTGCGAAAGATAGAAAAGCAAGCTAGCTCTTCTGTTGCGAATGCGAGAGGGGCTTGCTTTTTTATTTTTAAAGGATCTTCTTCATTTAAGGTGTTTCTTGCATGATGGGCAGATAAAACCTAAAAAGTATGAGAATTATGTACTTTCGTGGAGTAAGGACAGTAGTTGTGTAAGAGTAATTTCATACTTCTACACAGGCACGATCTCCAATTGGGATCGTGTTTTTTGATGTCTTTTTTGATATTTATGCTGAGGATCAACCGGGAAAATCATCTCCAAAAATCTGGTAGAAAGAACTTGAACTTATTTCCGTTGTATGAGATACTTGTACTACAAATAGAACGAGTGTTCCTATTTTCCGGATGAAAAAGACAGAAGGTGAAACAAGTGACAGATGAGCAGTTGAAAGAGCATTGCAGAAAAGTGCTCAAGAGGATTGCTTGGCGATTGCAGTACGCCGCCAAGAAGCGTTTGTACAGGGAGACGGTTATCAAAGAGGGGATGCGGGGAACGGAAGCGATCGAGGACAACCTGTCGGACCTGTATGTTCAGGAGGTGTTGATGCAACTCCCAGAAAAAGCCCGAACCATTATCAAACATGTCGTCCTTCAAGGAATGACAGAAGAACAGGTAGCCAAAAAACTGAATATGACCAGACAAGGAGTGAGTAAATGCAAAAACAAATATTTGCGCCAATTGGCCGAGAAGCTGACTCGTTCAGCCTGACCCTCCAAAAAGCCCAGTCAGGGGATAATCGGGCCGTGCTGACCATCCTCGACTTTCTGCTTCCCGACATGGAGTACCTTGCTTCCTTTATCAAACTACCTCGCGAAGAGAGCATGCAAGAAATGAAAACCGCGATGCTCGAAGCGATCCGCAGTGGAGAAGTGATGCTATGATGACGATTGATTACGTTCAGGTTCTCGCGGTTGTCGTGTGCTTCCTTGCTTTAATCGTCACGTTTAAGCAGGTAGATTTGCAGATTCGGATTAATAATCTGTTCAACCTGCAATTAAAGGCAAACAAAGAGAAAAAGAAAGAGCAACTGGAACAAAAAAAGGAGACTCCGACTGACGATCGGAATCCCCATTGAAGGCTTGGGGCAAAGAATACAACTGGTGAGTATCCTCTTTGCCCCCTTTCATTATACAAGAAAATGATGATGCAAAGGAGATACGTACGAAATGATAGAAGCAGCATTAATCGGAGCAGCTGTTTTATTGATCGGAGTCATTATCGGACAGATCGGTTTGTCTCAAAGATTAAGAAAAGATGCAAGAGTCAACGAAAACCGATAAGCAATCATACGGACTTCATATATATGACCGAGGGGGAATAGTGCCTTGATCAGCAAAGATGTTTTCATGGAAGCAGTATGCGAGGTGTGTCCGGCAACGTGTTGGGGAAAGAAATCACATTGCCAGGTTCATGATAAGCACGTAGGAAAAATCGATTCTTGCCCGGAGTGGGACAAGTACATGCGGGATCAAGAGGCAAAGGGGCAGCAAAAGACAGTATCCGCTAGAAAAGAAGGCTTCGTCCGGCTGAGTGAGCAAGCCCCCATCGTAGATTTTTTACAAAAGGCCGAGGAAGAAATCCGCGACTACAATTACATGCAAATCGAGATCGTGCGTATCCAGCGTTTTTTGCGCGAGGCGGGGGAAGGAATGGTCTCTCAGTACGGATTGGATGCATGCATGCCAAAAGGAAAGGGCACCACGGGAGATCGGACGCATGCGGAGGTGGCACGCAGGGAGCGAAAGTGGAAGAGGCTGCAAAATTTGCAGGATAAAATCGAGCGGATTAATAAAGCGGTAGAGATGATTCCGGGTGAGCAAGAGCGATTCGTAGTCGAAGCTTTGTTGGATGGCGATAAGAACAATCTGATTGCCAAAGAGATCGGTGTGTCCCGTCAGCGGTATTATGAAATCAAGCGCAGTGCGGTGATGAAGATGGCATGGGCGATGTATGGCGATCAGGCTCAGCAGACTGGATAATGATAAACAGTGCCCGACTCAATAGACGAGAAGCTGTCAGGAAGATGACAGTTTCTTTTCATTTTCGCAAGCATGTTGAGGCTGACAAAGGTTGACACTACCTGACACATAGGGTCATTTTCCCGGTTTTTTCTCCGAATCGGTTATACTTGAGTCAAGCGAAACAAGTAAGAGAGATACGAGCCATCCGATGAAGCTGTCGGGTGGCTTTTTATGTACGCCGAGGACTTAAATGTCCGGCGAGCGGGGAAAACGGCGATTGGCGCCATACGATGTTGCGAGTTCAAAGCCATAGGCTACTCGCTCCCTGCTCGGCGGGCATTTGCCGTGGATGTCTTGCCAAGTGAAGTAGTGGGGGGAAGAGACATGTGACGAAGACAGAAGAGAATACCGCAAGTATGGGAGGTGGAAGCTTAATGGATCGTGAGCTAGCCGTTCTCAGTGAACTGGTAAAGGAAGCGTATCCAGAGCTCACTACTGTTGTAAATGTGGACGACTGGATGGCGCAGCGATTCCAGCCGCCTATCGCGTTTCTTTTGACGCAAGGGGTCCGTGAAGAAGGAAGAAGCCTCACTTCCTATAAGGTGGTTTCAGAAGCAGCCATCGTCCTCCACTATCCAAAGGTAGCAGGTGTCTATCAGCCACTTTCAGCAGAGCCGCTGCGTGAGCTCCTTCGCCAAAGGCAATTCAGCTATCAAGACAAGACGTCTGGATTGTCCATCGAAATCGACAGCTCCACGTTGCGTATTTGGCGGGATAAAAAGGACCGGACGGAAATCGCGTTCCAGTTCACCTACAACGTGGCATTGCAGAGAGCGGCCACAGAAAAAATCAACGAATTCGATGTAGAGGGGGTCCGATCATAGTGGCACGAAAAGAACAACAAGCACAGGCCTCAGAGCTTGTGCAAACCAAACAAGAGTGGATCAAGAGCGCCGCTTATCTTGGAGCCGAACGGTTCGAGGTAGCAGGTGCTCTTTTTTCTGAAGCAAATGATCAACTACTGGCAGAAGGACAAGTGAAGAGCCGACTGACCAAATACAAAGGCGGGGTGTAAGCATGACCATTCAACGTGAACGTCCGGGTGTAACGGTCGAACTGATCGCAAAAGCAAAAGAACGTGTAGTACCGAAGAACGGTGTCGTACTGGTGCCGTATCAAGCAGAGTGGGGCGCTCCAGATGAGCTGGTGAAGCTGGGGAGCTTTGAGGAGCGACTTGCCCAGACATTTGGCAAGGTCGATACCGTGGAGCTGGCAGCAGAAGGCGGTGCAACGATCCTCGCGTACCGCATGACGAATGGCACAGCCACAAAAGCAGCGTATGAGCAGGCCGATGCGATCAGAGTCGAGGCTCTGTATCCAGGTTTGGTAGGTAACGACTTGAAGGTGACGATCACTGCCTCGACGTCTGAGCCAGGCAAAAAGGAACTCCAGGTAACAGGCCCGCTGCAAACCGAGAAGTTTTCGTTTGCGGATGCGAATGAGCTGGCAGCGAAAACGAGCCAATCCAACTATGTGCGTGTGAAAAAGCTGGGCGAGACTGCCGTTACAATCGTGCCAGAAACAGCGCTGACAGGAGCGAAAAGTGGCACAGTAGCGCTTAGCTCAGCTGACTCGACTAAGCTGTTCATGGCTGTGTCCGGTGCTGATTTTGACACGATGTATCTGCCGTTTGACGATGCGGCTGTACAAGCAGCAGCGAAGCAATTCATGAGCGATCGTCGCACACAAAACAAGAAGCTCAGCACGCTGGTGATCGGCGGCAAAGCGGCGGACGACGAGAACATGGCGAAGCACATCGAACGCTCTGTGGCGCAAAATGCCCGTTTTGTCGTGAATAGTGCTATCGCTGGTCAGCACAACAACGGAAAAGTATACGGCAGCCTGGAGTGGGCCGCATGGGTAGCGGGTATGATCGCCGCGACACCTGCGCATGAATCGCTGACGGCCGTCGTCGTACCATTGAAAAAAGCGCTCAAGGATTGGGGTCACACCGATATTTTGAGTGCGCTGGGCTCTGGTACGCTAATCGCAACTCGCGACGGAGATGTGTACATCATCGAGAGCGCCGTGAATACGCTGGCGGTGCTAGGTACGCATGAGCGCGAGGACTACGGCAAAATCCGTGTCAGCATGACGCTGGATCAGATCGTAAACGACATCAGCCAAGTCGGCAAGAAATACAAAGGCAAGCTCGGCAACAACGATTTGGGCGGCGCGGTATTTGTCTCTGCCGTCAATGCGTACCTGACCGTCCGCGAACAGCAGGGTGCGATTGATACAGGCTGGACATTCACGGATCAAAAGAATGGCATCGGGGATCGCCGTGGTTTCCTCTTGTCTGCGAAGCCGCTTGATGCCATCGAATACTTTGACATTGACTGGGAGGTGCTGTAATTGGCTATTGCACGCGATATTAAACTGAAGAACTGCCAAATTTACGATGAAAACGGAGACCCGATCTTCGGTACCCTGGAAGGAAAAATGGTCCTCAAGGTAGAGTACGGCGACACGAATCGTCTGCAAAAAGGAAAAATCCAGACCGTCAACGACTGGCATGTAGAAGTGACATTGAAAATTACCGCAACCAACGCTGCGCTGAAATACTACTGCGTCGATCAATTGACGCAGGGCAAGACCCCAGTCCTCCCATTCCTGATCGGCGAGACGCTGGACAAGGAAGCGGGCAACTCCGAACGCGTCCGCATCTCCAATATCGTGCTGAACCCAGACGAAATTACGCTGTGGGAAGCCAAAGCAGACGGCAACGATCATGCGACATACGATTTGAAAGGGATGTCCATCGAAAAGCCGGACTACCTGGATGAATTGCCAGCCTACACTGAATAGGAGAGTGCTTGACTATGAACAAAAACAAACTTGAGAAATTTTTGGCCAAAGCCAATGAACAAGCTTCGCGAAAAGAAATCACCGTAACCATCGACGGTGACGAATGGAAGGTTCGCCAACTGAATTTGTCCGAGCTGCGCGATTGCGAACGCATGGCTGACAAAGGCGAGAAAACGGACTGGTTCCTGTACAACGATGCACGTCTGGTGAAAGCCACCGAGCACGACTTCCCTTGGAATCAGGAAGAGCTGAAGAAAGCGTACAAGGTGGGCACCAAGTACGAGCTCGTCGAGAAAATTTTCCGCGACAATCCAGAGGGCTACACCAAGCTGCTCAATGCGGTCCGTGAAGTCAATGCAACCCAGACGGAAGAAGAAGCCATTGAAGAAGCAAAAAACTAATCCGATCTGACGGCGAGGCCTGGCATATTTGCCGCGCTTTTTTAAAAGGCAGAGGCCGCCCGTCGGATCTACTCGAGTACGAAGTCGATTTGTACAAGCAGAAGCTGTTTATTTTTGCTTGTCAGATGATTGAGGCGGAGGATGAGGAAAGAGCTGGGGGGTAGGTCTCCTGGCTTTTTTCGGGTTCTGCTGGGTGGGGAGAGACATCAGGGGAAGACAGGGGGTGAAAGAATGGCAACTGAAAAAGCGAAATTAAAAGCAGCTCGTCAGGAAATGACCAATATGGTCAAGGAGACCGAAAAGCTCACGAAGGCCATGGGTGAAACTAGTAAAGAGATGCAAAAGATGGCGAGAGAGTTCTCTGATGGTATGTCGCAGATGCAACAGGACATGCGGAAGCTGCGTGAGGAAACCAACAAGCTGGACAAGGTGACGGCGAAGCCGAAGATTGAGTTCAAAGACATGATGAGCAAGCTGGGCGAAGTGAAAAAGGAACTTGTCGGGCTTGGAGGTTTGGTTACTGGGGTAGCCTTGGGAGCTAGTATGGCGTCAGTAACAGACGAGGCGAAGTTAGTCGCTAGAGAGCGTGCGTTGTATGCTGCTAGCGGGAAATCCGAAGATAAAATCAGGGACTTTGAAGAGACTGCAAAACAAATGACCACGCTCAATCCATACATGAGCCTTTCTAAGGCAATGGATCTTATTTCCAAAGGTGAGCTGGCCAATGCTGACAATGGTGCACAATACGCCAAGCAAGCAGCACTGCTCAATGTTACGACCAAATTTGCTCCAGAGGACACCGTGAAGATGATGGCCGCGATGGGGGCATCCACTCAAACACAAAATGCAGAAAATCTGGCCAATGCGCTTCAGCATATGAGCAATAATGGTGGGGCGAGTGTCAACCTCAAGTTCGTAGAGGCGATGGCCGAACTGAATGCTCAAAAAGGCAATTTCCTCAAAACACCTGAACAAATGGCGACGAGTTTTGAGGCCATGGGGAAGGTTTTGAATGATACAAAGTCATTTAGTATTCTGCGTGAAGGTGCGTTGAAGCAGTTAACCGCTAAAGGCGCATTGACTAGCCAATTCCAGAGTGAATATGTAAACCAAGGTATGAGCGTGGAAGAAGCAAAGACCAGAGCGGAAGAAGAAGCGAAAAGGCTAACAACAGCTCTCTCGACTGGGGATAAAGACGCTCAGAACATTGCCTTAGCAAAAGTACTGATGTCCACATCTTTGATGAAGAACGATCCGAAAAATCCAACTAAACAACAAGATATAATGACGGCTTTAGTAGGTAGTGGCGGGGTGCAATTATCGTCCAGCTTGGAAGAAATCAAGAAAATTGCTACTGGTGCGACTGGTTCGAAAGTGAATGTATCCGAGGCGCAATTGGCTTATGATGCGGCTGTCAATGAGAATGAATTCATGAAGATGATGCAAGCGCAAAACACAGCGAAAAATGCAGCAATGGACGCTGTCACGCAGATTGCTAGCGATTTGTCTGGAGTAGCTGTAACGATTTCGAATGTGACTGCTGGATTCTTTAACTGGTTTAACACTTGGTCCTCAGAGGCAAGGCTCGCTGCAGTTTATGTAGGCGGTGCTTTTGCAGCACTTTCTACGCTTGGTGTCATGCTTGCCAGTACAGTTACGTCCATGAAAGGTCTATTGACTACAACAAGAGATTTTTTCGGCAGAAAAAAAGAGAAATCTGCTTCCAATGAGAACGCATCGCTTGCCCCTGATAAAGGCAATTTGGGGGCAGGTGGGAGCAAAGGCTGTTGCTGTTGTTGTGATGGCAAGACAACACTGAGACCTTCTTTTAAAAATAAATCGAAGAAAAAAGGTGCTTCAGGTAGCTCTCAAGGAGGTAATAAGCCTAGTTCGGATACTGGGGGTGCACTAGGAGAAGGGACCAAAGCTAACCGCAAGCGCCGAAACGCTTCTCCAACTGCTTCTACAGCAGGGCACACACCTGATACTGTTATGGGTGGTTCCCAACGAGAAACGGCCAAAACAGCAGAAAAAAGCAAGAGCAGCGCCCCAGCTACATCTCCGGCAGGTAACCAACCTGAACCAGATAGTGGCGGCAATCATGCAGAGACTGATAAAGCTGCCAGCAAAGGCGCCTGGAAAAGCATGTTCAAAGGGGGACTCAAAAGGATACCTCTTCTTGGAAATTTACTAGGTGTTAAAGAAATTGCAGAATCAAAGAACAAGCTGGATACTGCAGCAAAAGTGGGAGCAGAGTCACTTGGCGGCTGGGGCGGAGCTGTAGCGGGAGCGGCCACTGGAGCAGCGATTGGTTCCATTTTACCTGGCGTTGGTACTGCAATCGGCGGTATTGTTGGCGGGTTTATTGGAGGTATGGGAGGATCGTTTGCGGGCGGCGCCCTATACGATGGAGTCAAGTCGTGGTGGCAGGATAAGCCTTCTTCAGAGTCTGCGACTATTCAACCAACGCATCAAGCGGGACCTCCTGTTCCAAATCAATCGCCAGTTAGCAATTTGCAAGAAAAACTCCAGCCTGTTGCGATTACGATTCCGCAAATTTCGATACCTTTACACGTTCAAGGCGTACTTCAGGATATCCCGACCATGCTGAATATGCTTAATGACCCGTCTGTCGCCCAACGCATCAAAGACATCATCGAACGTTCTCTGCTGGATGCACTAGAGACGAGGGGAGGGGTAACGACATGATCCGCCTTCAAGGTAAATACAGGCTGACATTTCCCGTGACACCTGCGGAAATCCAGTTTCGCGGCTATGGCAACGACATCGAAAGTACGACATCGATTACATTATTGTCCGGCAACCGCATCTCTTCCAGACGTCCAAAGTCCATCTCCTTTGACTTCATCTTACCCGGAGACAGTACGGCTCCCTATGTCGAGGTACAGGGCTATCAAGGGCCTAGACAGTGGCTTGCTGGATTGGATCGCTTAACGGGCTCTGAAGCGCTTTTGACTATAGACGAGCTTGATCTGGCGTGGAATGTGCTCATCGGGCCATGTGACGGAAAATTCCAAGGGAAAAACGTCGATTTTCACGGCTCGATTGAGCTACCGCTGTTTGTCAAAGACGAATTCATTACGTGGAGCAATCAGACGCAGCTTTTATCCCCGGAGGCGGTTATTACGAAACAGCAGCCAGCTCGCCCGAACACGAGCGGGAAGGTAGCCAAGAAGACGAAGAAGCAGCAAGCGGCTCCACGGATAGACAGCAAAAAGTTGGAAGACAGGAAAAGAGAGATTCACGAAAAGCTAGAAAGAGAAAACAGAATGTAACGGAGGGTAGACGAAATGAAAGTCATTTACGGAAAAGAACAGACCCGCTATGACCTGACCCCAGCCGTTACCGAGCTTTCCTGGTCCTCGGCCAGGGGACAAATTGCTCAAAACTGTGATGTGAGAATCAAGGAAGGCCCGCCGCTGCAATCGGCGGGTTTTTTGATGCTCTTTGCAGGTGCAGAGCTAAAAGAATCCCAGCAGCTTTTCCATGGCCCGTTGGTTCGCTTCGATCGCGACGATCGGACAGGCGACTTATCCGCGACAGCATACGAGCTGGGATGGTATTTACAAAAAAACGAAATCTCCAGACTCAAGCTGGACGGGGATGCAGGGACAGAGCTTGCGCGAATCATCAAGTCGTCAGGTATCCATTTTAGCTGCCCTTCCTTTGGTTTCACGATTAAGGAGAGAATCCCATCCCAATCATACACGTCTCTCTTTACTTCGCTGACCGAGCAAGCTTATGAAAAGACAGGCATCCGCTATTTCGTGCAATACCAGCGTGACAAGCTGACGGTACTCCCCGAGGGGAAAAATAGCATCATCCCGATGTTCAAAGCGAGCTTGCTCACAAGCAGCTCCACGGGTGAGAGCATTGAGGATGTATACACCGTCGTGACAGTAGAGCGCTACCGGGATGATCGAGTGGTAAGTAGTGCAACGAAATCTAACGATAATCTGGTCAAACAAATCGGTCGCATGCAAAAAGTCATCGACGCGGGCGAGGATAAAAACGTAGCTGGATTGGCAGCCAAGCAGCTTACGGAGTTATCCAAAATCCCCAAGACACGCTCCATTTCGGTCAGGCATGAGGATGAAAATGCCGCTAGGTTACGTGCGGGCTGGCTCATCAAAATCATGGAAAAAGATAATAAAACCATCACGGATTGGATCGTCGCCAGCTGCCAAGCGCGCTGGCAAGGCGGTCAATACACAATGGATCTCCAATTGGAAAGGAGGACGTAAGAGATGCATTCGGTTATCGCAAAACTGCGAGGGCAGGCACAGGACGGCATCCAGAATACGCAAGGGGAATTCGGCAAGCTTTTGTCACTCTCGCCCATGTCTGTAAAGCTCGACGAGGACCCGACACCCTTGGAACCGTATGAGCTGTCGGCATTGCGTTCTGCCCAATTAAAGCCAGAAGATGTGGGCAAAAAAGTAG
This sequence comes from Brevibacillus fortis, assembly GCF_046196545.1. Lineage (GTDB taxonomy): Bacteria > Bacillota > Bacilli > Brevibacillales > Brevibacillaceae > Brevibacillus > Brevibacillus fortis_A. The sequence continues at coordinate 5,700,667 of NZ_CP176370.1, read as the reverse complement.
CCCTGTTGCGATGCAACAACGAGCAATACCTCCTGCTTGGGGTGGTGGAGTAATGTTTCCAGAGCTGAACGGAGACGAAACACAACTGGTTCAATCATCAGACAATCCGATCCCATGGACATACAAATTCGACTGGACTACAAAACAATTGCAGCAAGGGCCAGATGGTCGCTATTTGCGGACGACTACCTATGCGGAGTACCTGGAAGAGACAGCAAAGAAAATCTTGAATACGCGTCGTTTCCGGTACGAGATTTACTCAGAAAGGTACGGAGTAGACTTCCTATATGAGACAGGGAGGATGCGCTCGGGCATTTCATTGCCAGCGATTAAGGCGCAAGCACAAGAGGCGCTAGAGGCTCACAGTGAGGTTGAGCGTGCGGAAGTGGTAGACATTCGGTTTGAGGACAACCGGGTCATTTTTTCGCTCGAAATTGAGGGTACGAGAGGGACAACTAGGACGGAGGTGAATACATGGCAACGTTAGACAAACCAGAAATGCCGATTCTCAGGGAAACCCCGGATCAGATTTATCAGCGGATGGCGAATCGGATGGCATTGATAGCACAAAAGCGTGGAGAGACGCCACCAGCGACGGAAGAGGGAGAAATCTTTTATGACCTCGGTTATCCGATCGCAGAGGAAATCAGTGATCAGCAGCAGTTATTTGAGTACGGTTTTCTCCAGCGGTTTCTACCCTGGGCAGACGGGGAATTTCTGGATGCCACAGGCCTATTCTTCGGTTTATCTCGCAATGAGGCGGAGACAGACGACGCATATCGGCAGCGCTTAATTGATCGAGCTCGGACAGAAGAGGGAGACGGCAGACGCCAAGACTACGAGCGGTGGGCACGAAATGTAGGTGGGGTAGGCGGAGCAGTTGCTATCGAGAAGGCGCGACATGACCTATCTATCGACGTGTATATCACTGACCTGTCAGGAAACCCAGCGGGGCAGGAATTAGCTACGGTTGTACGAACGAAGCTGGAAGACAAACGAAGGGCCTTGCACGATTTGCAGGTACTGCCAGCGAACGTTTATCCGGTGACTATCGCTGTAAAACTTGCTTTGCGACCAGATGCGGAATTCGAGAAGGTCAAAGACCAAATTACTACTCAAATCAAAACCTACCTAAAAGGGCGTTCTCAGATCGTGTACCAGCAGATCGGAGCGCTCTTTTTCGTGGATGGGGTATTAGATTTCACAGGCTACACCTTAAACGGCGCTGAATTGAATTTGTCGGTGCCTGCTGACTCTGTATCGACACTAACCATGGCGGTGACAACATGATTCCAGAACGCTATCGGCAGATGCTGCCGCCGCAATGGTACGAGAATGAAGTGGCGGAATATCACTTTGAAGGTGCAGGGACAGTTGTAGATGCTTTCGATTTGCAGCGTGAGGACATCCTACAGCAGTTTAGCCCATGGTCAGCTACCTGGGGGCTGGATGTCTGGGATTGGATTTATTTTGGGAGAAAGCAATTGCTGAGTGTTGAGGAACGGCGAAAGAATATCCAGCAAAAGCACTGGTCATATCTTGGATTTACCCCAAGCGTGCTGCGTGCAATTGGTTTGAGTTCCTCGTCATTCAAGCATGTTCAGATGGTCGAGGATTACGGCAAAAAGGTGATTCGGTACGTCTACCCGATTGAGGACCGATTCGATACAAAGAATGCTGTTCAAGCTGTTGAGAGAATCAGGCCAGTTCATTGTAATGGAGTGGCTTTTGAACCTGTTGTGTCGGAGAAGATCGTGCTGCGAGATGTCTTAGTGGTTGGGATTAAGGAGTACCACAAGGTCAGTGAATTTCGTGTAGGAATGACACCAATCAAGCGTTACGAGGAGGTCGTGAAATGATCCTGCCAAGTTATCTTCAAACCGTCCGGAATGACCTGCTGGCTAGGGTGTCGGGCGGCGACATTTTGATAAACGGCTCAGTTTCAGTGCCTGTACAGGCTGTGGAGATTGCTTCGCATCCGATTGCTGGCATACAAGACGGGATAGCACTACAGGTATCTGCTCAGCATGTAGCCAGCGTGCCAGTCATCACAAATGTGAAGTTACGGACCAGAACCGGAGCTGTAGTCGCTGAGAAGATAGGATTCATTGAAATGAACGGGGCGCAGTTTGTAAATTTGACCTTCGTTATCGAAGCGAGAGGAGGGGTGTAGGTGTCTTACAACGCCAAGACCGACTGGAAACACGATGATCCGGTTACCGAACACGATATAAACCGTTGGGAACATGGGATTGCTGATGCTCACGCAGAGCTCGCTGTGCTCAAAGTAGATGTCTCGAACTTGAAAGTGCGGGTGAATACGATCGAATCCACCTTGCCCGACGGATTTGTACACAACAATTTTAACGATGACCTTTCCACTATCAGCTCAATCAAGGTAATTCGCGGTTACTATAACGAGGCTCAAAGTCGGTTGGAGGTTTAGATGGTAGAAACAGGAATGAGTCGCAATAACGGCCATTTGCGGATGGAAGGGGGAGGAACATGGCGCAAACGATAATTTCCGGGTTTGATGATATATGGGTATCACCAAGCAACTACAATACAAACAAGTACTCTGCCAATGAATCTAGTTATCGTGTAGTCCAGTTCGTAATTAAGCGCGTATCTGATGGGAAGTTATTTTTCGGTTACAAAGTGGAGTCCCTAGAAGCAAATACTTTTAGTGTAGGGATATACGATAAAGCTGGTGGAGTTTACCCAAGCATTGAAGCGAAAAATAAAAGTGGAATTGTTATCGGTGACGCTACAGGTCACGATAGGACATTATCAAAGTGGAGCAATAATGATACAGGAAACAACGCGATATTGGTCTATGCACTAGACAACTACAATGGAATAGAAAAAGTGCGATACTACGGTAAAGATAGTGCATGGGGTAATGACCTAGAAGCCAATAACATCTTTGTTGACATTAGTTTTACAAATGGTGGAAATTTCGCTGGATCGTTTGAAATTACAGGTACAGTTATTTCTTCGTATTTGAATATTGCACCAACCTTGTCCCTCACCTCACCTGCCAATAACCAGACAATTAAACAAGGAACAGACATTAACTTCCAATGGTCTGGCAGCGATCCTGACGGTGACGCACTCACATATACTTTGCAAGTTGGGACATCGGCAGGAGCATCCAATATCTACAATGCCAGCGTAGGCAGTGCTACGTCAAAGAAGGAAATCAGTACATCTTGGGCTGTTGGTTTGTACTATTGGAGGGTCGTTGCAAATGACGGAAAAGGCGGGGTTACAACATCTGTTGAGGGCACGTTTGGGATAGCTCTAGGAAATCTTGTTACTTTGGATAAATCCAATACAGTTATAACAGATACTTTTGTTTCCCAATCTTCACCAGCAGCATCTTTCGGAACAATTCAAAGCATCCAGTGGGGAAACGGAAGTTCTGGGGCTAATGACCAGATCAGGGCGCTACTCAAGTTTGATCTCGGTCCAATTCCAAACAATGCAATCATCAATAGTGCAACACTAAAACTATATAACTACAGTAATTCCGTAACAAGGCAAACGAATGTTCATCTAGTCACTTCTGTATGGGACAATTTTGCAACTTGGAATACACAGCCAAGCTATGACCCGTCAATCAAGAGTAGCTTCTCTAATTACCCAACAGGTCAGTACGTTTCGATTGACATAAAAACACTCGTACAAGATTGGGTGAATGGAACTCAGAACTTAGGGTTGTTATTGAAGGATTTTGATGAATCTGGGGCAGGAACCGTTCGAATTGCTTATTCCTCGGAGGGAACTTATAAGCCACAACTCACTATCGACTACTCCATCCCTGCAACAAGTAAAAAACAAGTTGAGTATGTGGGGAGTAATGGGAGTCAAATGTCCAACTCTTCGTCACTTCCTACAGGTCTGCCAAGTGGCTGGAAACAGGGAGATTTATTGATCGCCCACGTCCTGTCAAGTGATTCAGGAACATTGAACACACCTGCGGGCTGGACTCTTTTGAACACAGACACGAACGCACTAAGGCAAAGTCTGTATTATAAATTTGCGGGTGCCTCTGAGACTGCTCCTACTTTTACTTGTTCCACTGCTGTTAACTGGGTTAGTTATATTTCTGCATTTAGGAACGTTAAAGCGATTGATGTTACGAATGTTGGTAAGTCAAGCTCAGCTACGAGTGTTAGTCCACCAAGCACGTCTACAACAAAAGCTAATACACTGTTTGTTTTATTCAATTCAATAATGGGTAACAACACACAAGATCAACCCTTGGGTTACAATGAAATGTACGACTATACGCCTGCCAGCGGTGCATTTAACATTGAAGCATCAATGCACTATATGCATCTAGATTTAGACCAAACTTCTGCGGAAATGCAAACGAGAACTACCACGACTTCTAGTGGTATATTTATTTCAAGAGTAGTTGCACTCGAACCAATCACCAACAATCCGCCTACACTGACGCTCACGTCTCCTGCCAACAATCAAACATTGGCGGAAGGCAGCACCTACAAGCTGGAGGGCACAGTATCCGATGTTGAGGCAGGGAGTGCACTAGTCGTTAAATACTCCATAGCTGGCGGAACAACGCAGAGTATACCTGTAGGCACGTCTGACGGTAAAAATCCGAAGTCATTTAGCAAGACACTGACGTACTCACAAGGTCGTTTTTGGGACGGTCAGACGGACGTTTCAGGACTTCTACTAGCAGAGGTGTCATCCATCCAAGTGTGGGCGTATGACGGCACAGATGGTTCTACCAAGCAGATGCGTAATTTCACTGTAGTGCAAGAGAGCGGCAAGCTCTACGTGCCTGTCAACGTGGTATCGTCTGCTTATCTTGTGTCCAAGATGGCTCCGCCTGTGAGGGTGAGCAATGGGTGGATTATTGGAGCAGTTATGACAGGCAGTAACACAAGTCTGTATGTATCAAAAGACAACGGAAAGTTTTGGTCATTATTAAGAACGACAAGCTACAACCTGTCATCCATTTCCTTAGCTGCTAAAGGAAACAACGTATTCATAATCGGGGCTTTTAACAATACCAACATCCATATGTATAGAGTGGACGTGACAACTTCAAACGGAGAGGCAATTCCTCCGTTCTCTGTTTCCTTAGACTCTGGTCAAACGGCGTTGGGCGGTGTTACGACCGCAATCACCCTCGACGGCACCAAACTCTGGTGGGCAGCCAGCACGAAAAACAGCGCGTATCCGAACAGCTTCAACATCCGCACTGGTTCCATTCCAATCAATGCAGATGGAACGTTGGGAACGCCGAGTGCGGGGGAACAGATAACAAATATCAATGACATTTTGTTTCCAAGTTTCGCTCAAAGCCCTTCTTTAGTTACAGATGGAAATGGCACACCTTGTATTATTTTTGAAAACGTAGGTGCATTCGTTTCCTCTAATAATCAAGTAGGTTACACACAAGGAAACGCAATTACTTTTATTAAAAAAGATAAGACTTTAAGTTCTAGTATTTGCCTTAAATCTGACTGGAGCTACAGACCTATAGAACTTAATTCTAGTTACGCTCAAACGTCTCCTATGGCAATCCGAACACCAAACGGCAAGCTGCACGTTGTATGGCATGCGAGGGATGCTGCAAACACGACAGACAACTACGTGCGCTATTCGTATTCTATGGATGGTGTAACGTGGTCAACTCCGAAGAAGATCGGGGCCGGACAAACCGCTTCAATCACTTCAAATAAAAACGGGAAGCTGTTCCTTACTTATGAAAATGGCGGGTATATCAACAGACTTGAATCTACAAATGATTTTGCTAACTGGTCAACTGATGGTATGTTTGCTGTCGGTACAGTTCCAACATCACTGTATGATCCAACGTTTGCAACGGATTTTAGCATTCCACCGACGTTCTATCAGACTACAGATAAGGTCAAGTACCGTGGCGTTATAAACCTCAATAAACGCCCTAGCGTCACACTGGACACGCCTGACAATCAGACGCTTACCGAAAACACAACTCTAAGGGTATCTGGTCAGACTGTAGACGAGGACGCGGGAAATGTCATCACTGTATGGCACCAAATCAATAACGGACCTGCACAGGCGGCTGCATCCAGCATATCGGATGGTAGCACTCCTCTTTTATTTGACAAGATGCTTACTTACAAAAACAAACGGATTTACCTCGGATCTACGGACATCACAGGCATTGATCTTGCGGAGAAAACTGACCATATCCTGACTGTTTGGGCAGAGGACAACAAGCAGGGGAAGAGCCTGGAGGTCGCGCGTAAGTTTAGAGTCCTTCATAACCGAGCACCGGTAATCGATGGTGAAGACAAAGACCTCGGCGTCTTCAAGCAACCTCCAATAGTGTACTATTCCGCCACCGATCTAGAGGGCAACAATTTCACTTTTAGTGAGTATCTGGACGGGAAACAAATCAGATCATTCCAAGGAGTTGCAGGGCAGCAATACACGCTAGAAATTAGTCATGACGCTTGGCTTCGGCTTGATTTGGACGTGCAGCATCAAATCAAGATTGTTGCGACAGATAATGCAGGTATCTCGTCCGAGAGGATTTATACATTCACCAGAACAGAGACACATATCGAATTCCTGCTTAACTTCGATAGCCCGGATGTGCAGGGCCATTTCATCCTTGATGGTATGCCGAAAAGGGTACTTATCACGCTAGAGAGGTACATCCCAGAAGGTGCGTCCATTGAAAGTGTAAAGGTCTGCAACAATGCGCTGGATGCTGTGCCGACGTGGGAAGATTGCACGGGTGTTGTAAAGGGGAACCGTGGCTATCTATTCACCAACAAAACGAAGACTGCTGCAAATTGGGCGATCAATCTGTGGGTTGTCCTTGCCAAAGGAACAGCAACTGAGCATGTCAGATTAAACGGCTACGGAGGTGCATTTGATTGATTAAGACTCAGAACGTAGCTCCGATATCGAAAATTAGGCAAGAGCAAGAACAGGACCCCGTTATTACAATGGGACAGGAGCTCTCCTCACTCAAAATAAGCAACATCCAAAAGGATACGTTAATCCAAACAATGGGCGAACAGCTAGCCCAAGTTAAGCTTGAGCTCATCCAATTAAAAGGAGGTGCTAAGTGATGGTATTTTGGGAGTTGGCATTTAGCATGAAGTGGGTCACAGCAGATAAGCTGCGACTTGCTGTAAAGACTACATCCAATCCTTTTGGAGAAATCACTCCAAAGGAATTCAAGCAAATTACCAACCAAGATTTTTAAGCTATTACTATTTCATACACAGAGAATTTGAGTCAGCCCCGTAACTAACGGGGCTATTTTTGTTCCCCCAAGGGGGCGAGGAGGTACGAACTTATGAAATCCCTACACAGCCTAGAAAGCATCGCAACCCCAGCAAACGCCTGGGCGACAACAGCAGGTGCCATCGTGTCGCCCGCCTTTCACTATCTATACGGCACGAACCGCCAAGACATCCTGATCGTCCTCTTCTTCATGATCGTCCTCGACTGGATCACAGGCATCTCCGCCGCCAAAAAAGACCAATCCTACTCCTCCGACTACGGCCTGTCCCGAATCCCACGCACCTTATTCCTCATGTCTCTACCAGCCGTAGCCAACCTCCTAGACCGCGTCATGGGCACCCCAGGCTTCTTATTCTACGGCGTTACCTTCGGCCTCATCTACCACACCTGGACAAGCCTGACCGCCAATGCCCACCGCGCAGGCTGGCCGATGCCCAAATCCATTGAGAGATTAGTCAGCGCCGAAATCAAGGCAAAGGCAGAGCGAGCCAAACGAAAGGAGTCCTAGTAAACAATGAAAATCACCGAGATGCTTCTGTCCAACGTAAATTCCCGCCCCAAAAAGAAAATCGTTCCAAAAGGAGTCGTCATCCACTGGACGGCCAACGAGCGCAGCGGTGCAAATGCCGCCGCAAACCGAAACTACTTCAACAGACCAACGACAGTAGCGAGCGCCCACTACATCGTGGACGACAAAGAAATCATTCGCTGCCTGCCCGAGGACGAGATGGGCTACCACGTCGGGGCGAAAACTTATTCACAGGCCGCCCTGACCAAATTGAGCAACTACCCGAACAACTGCACGATTGGGATTGAAATGTGCGTCAATGCAGATGGAAGCTTTGAGAAAATGTACGAGCAAACAGTGGCACTGACCGCGGATATCTTGAAACGACATGGCTTGGGAGTCGAGCACCTGTGGCGTCATTACGACATTACGGGGAAAAACTGCCCGGCCTTTTTTGTCGTCAATACGGCCGCTCAAACATATACGAGAATGACAGCGAAAGACGCATGGGCAAAGTTTCAACAGGATGTCCACAGGTTTCTCACAGCTTATCCACAAAAACCACAGGCTGATGTGGATAAGTGTGCAGTTGAACTGACACTTACTTCCACAGGAAAACTAATCGATAATGTATCCTATGTACCTATCCGGATGATTGCGGAGGCAGTGGGTGGAGCAGTGGAATGGGAGCCTTCCACGCAAAAAGTGACCGTGAACGGACAGGAAGTCTCCTATGTAAACGACCAGGGAACTACTTTTGCGAAAACAAGAGAGCTGGCTGCCTTGCTTGGACTGCAAGTGGAGTGGGACGAGCCGAGAAAAGCGGTCGTATTGAAGAAATAAAAGAAAAAGCCGCAGATTCCGTCTGCGACTTTTCCTATACATACTGTTACCTAATCAAAATCTGAATGATATCCGCTGCGCTCAAGACAGCGCTTGGCTTCGTCTCCTGCTCATTCAGTCGAATATGCCCGTCCTTGATCTTGCGGACAATCTGGCTGCGGCTCCAGCCTTCTATCTGCTCTGACAGCAGCTTGTCGAGGCGGAAGCGAGCCTCTGCGCGCTCAATCCGAATCGTCACTTCCCGAACGCCGTTTTCCTGATATTCATGTAAGGGGAGAGTTGGGAGTGGCGCGATTTCTACACTGAACTCCGTGTCTGGCACCTCCCGATGATCTGTAAAGGCTTTGTAGATGGCCAGCTTTTCGTTCCACGTATGATTTTTCTCGCATTTATAGATAGCGAAGCGATAGATGTTTTTGCCGTTAGCGTTGTGGCGGCGGACGTTTGTATCGAAAAAGAGAACGATTCGCCCGCAATTGCTGCAATATCGCCGCACTGGCTGATTTTCATGATTTTCACGTAATACCCACGTATGCTCGATGGTATGCATGGTCCTTCACCTCGTGTAAAAAGTGAAAGGAACGCACCTGCTATTTGGATGTCCTGTAGGGCAGGCCTGTTTTTGGACACAAAAAAACGGAGATTCCCCATAGCGAACCTCCGTTAGGATCTACACCTACAGATTTCGTTACGTTCCTTTGTAATGGGAAAAAAGGGCAGACTGCACCTGTGCGAAAAACAATTTGTTTTCCGAAGGGCAAGCTATCCAGTTTTTTAGGCCATTACAAAGTAGTTGTTGGCATACGTAGTTACCGTACCTTTCCATCCAAATAGTCGTTGCACCAATATACCATATAATGGGTTAGTTTCCAAGGGGGATTGTATTGTTGCCCACAGGAGGACGCGTGGTTTTGACGCGTAATGGAGCGGAGCCGTAGATTTGCTTCATCCAGGTTCGCGCTTCGGCAAAGTCACTCTCCCGATAGAGATGAAAAGCGGGATGGTGTGTGTCCACAAAAAGGGACAAACCTAAAGCCTGAGCCCGAATGCAGAAATGACGGTCCTCGCCCCAGAAGCTCAGATTTGGAATTTGTTTAAAGCTGACGCCAGCCTGCAGCGCTTTTCTGCGGATGAGGGTGCAAGCCCCTAAACCACCTATCTCATATACGCCGGGGACACGGAGTTGTCCGTAGAAAGCGTACTTCCGCAAGTATTGTTCTTCTAAGGAAATTTGTTCGTGGCGTGCGCATTCGAATTGGGTATATTCATCTTTGAGCCACACCTGTGGGACGGGGACGGTATCTGGTGTCCAGCTCGTCCAGAAGATTTCAGATATGATCTGTTTGTCAGAGGCGAGCAAAACTTCCAAAGTAGCTGGCTGGGGAAGCAAATCCGAATCGATGAGAAAGAGGGCATCGTAATCGTGGTGTTTGGCGCGGGCGATCATTTCGTCCTTGAAGCCAGCGACCTTCCAAACGAGTGCGTCGCTCCAGTAGTGGGTCGTTTCATCGCATGTGAAAGGATGGAGGCCGCCAGCAGCGGGGATAATGTCGACCTGTCCCGTATGTTTGTCTGCAAAGCTTTGAAGGATTTTGCTCGAAAGCGGATCGGTATTGTCATCTACAAACAAATAGTGCAACGTCAAGTTTGAGGTCGACAGCCTTTCTAATGAAAACAAAAACATCCGGAGAACATCTGGTTTCTGACAAACTGGACTTCCGATTAGCACGCTTGTTTTCACGCTCATAGCACCACCTCTCGCTTTTGTGCGAAGTACGAAGCATGTATAGAGCTCGCTGTGCAATCGTAGACAAGGGATTCATGTGCCTTGCCCATGCGCTCCATGCACCGTCCCAAAAAGTGAAAAGCGTAAAAGCTCCCCATTCCTTGCTCACTAAAATGCTCCCACAGATTGTCCCCGATCTCCAAGCAATACTCGAAAGCTTTTATCGCCTCGGCATACAGACCATGCTCCATCAGGAAGACGCCTTTGTAAAAATGGAGGTCTACGTAATTAGGGTAGATTTGAATAGCTCGTGCAATACCTGGCCATGCTCCGCGCATACTGCCATGCTGGAAAAGAATATCGAATTTCAGCTTGTAGCAAATAGACGGGGGAGGTTGTTTGGTGGTCAAAAAGCCTTTCATTGCTTGATTCACCAGTGTAAAGGCATGCTCTAATTGTTTAGCGCGAAAAAATTCGTTTGCGAGATGGTAATCGCACCAAGGGTCTTGCTTGGATTGCTTTCTTTCGTGACGCATGAGTCTCAAGTTGCGCAAAGCTTTTTGTTTTCGTTGAACGGCATCTTCCAAATATCCGAAATGGTGAATATATACAGGAAGCAAAGGAACGGCGAGATCCCTAGAAACGGAGACCGGCCATTGAAGCACTTCGTGTATGTCTCGCACAAATCGGAACCCTTTTTTGTTGCGAAATAAGCGGATATGCCCGGATCGGTAGGCGGAGTGGCGCGAAGCTTGCTCCTTTTGCGAACCAGTGTAATGGATCATTTTCATAAAAAAGGCGTCACCTTTGCTCGTACTCACAGCCTGACGAAGTATTCCCGGTTTTTCTTCCTGGACGATTTCATCCGCATCCAGCCATAAAATCCACTCTCCCTTGGCAACCTGCAATCCGGCGTTTCTCGCTTTCGCAAAGCTGTTTTCCCAAGGAATCTCCAGAACTTTCGCTCCGTATTTCCGACAAATATCCTGTGTACCATCGGTTGATCCTGTATCGACAACAATGATCTCGTCTACAACCATACGCACGCTGGACAGACATGCTTCGATCTGGTCTGCTTCGTCTTTGACGATCATGCATAGGGAAAGGAGAGGCGGGCTCATTCGGATGATCACCTTCTTTTCGGTGTTGTCAGAACATATTGTTACACCATATTCGTTCGAGGAGATGGTTATGAAAGTACGGATACATAAAGGGGGATGGAAGGAAATAGGATGTTGAGAAAATGATTTTTGGGGGAGGGGGCGATCTGCATGTTCACGGTCAGCTTGTGCATGATCGTTCGGGATGAGGAAGAATCACTCGGTCGATGCTTGTCGACGGTCTACGATTTGGTGGATGAAATCATCATTGTCGATACAGGGTCGACCGATCGGACCAAAGAAATTGCATTGACCTATGGTGCACATTTGTTTGATTTTACCTGGGTGGACGATTTTTCAGCAGCTCGTAACTTTGCTTTTGCACAAGCCAAGATGACGTACATTTTTTGGCTGGATGCGGATGATGTGCTTTTGGAAGTGGATCGGGAACGATTTGCAGCACTGAAGGCCTTAGATACTTTTGATTACGACAGTGTCTCGATGCCGTACCACTTAATGGTAGATGAGCGAGGGAAGCCCGTTCACTATTTGAGAAGAAATCGCCTCGTCAGACGGAAGTGCAACTTTGTTTGGCATGGGGCGGTCCATGAGTATTTGGCTGTCGCGGGGGAAATTCTGCACAGTGAAATCGCCATTACTCACCAAAAAAATAAGCCGTATACAGACCGGAATTTGCAAATTTACGTAAAGCGCAAGGAAAAAGGCGAAGCTTTTGATCCGCGTGACCAATTTTATTTTGCAAATGAACTGTTCGATCATGCGAGGTACGAAGAGGCGGCTGAGCAGTATCAGTTGTTTTTAGACGAAGGCTTGGGTTGGATCGAGGATCAAATATGGGCGTGCCAGAAGCAGTCAGAGTGTTACGCTCACTTGAAGCAACCTGAAAAACAGATTCAATCTTTGACCAGGACATTTGCGATTGACCTTCCGCGTGCGGAGAATTGTTGCAGGATGGGGGCTTTTTTTGCGGAGAAGCAGGATTTCCCGAAGGCCATTTATTGGTACCGGCAAGCGACATTATTGGAGCGACCACAAGACTCCATGGGGAAGGTAGATGAATCGGCATGGACGTGGCTGCCTCATATACAGCTATGCTACTGCTACGATCGGCTCGGGGATCAACGAAAGGCTAAAATTCACCACGACATGGCAAAAATGTATTACCCGACGCATCCAAGTGTAGCGTACAACGAAGCTTATTTTGCAAGGCTGGGGCAACTGGATTCGGTAGAACAGTAGGTGGCTATACTCCTTCTTGGGTTGTAGGTGTTGTATTTGGGAAATTGTTATTTGCACGGATCTTCTCTACAAAATAGAATCGATCCTCGTTGATTAAAGAAGGAGATTCTCCATCCGTTACTGGTAAGAGCTGCATGACAGTTTGTTGGAATCCCTTTTTAGATTAAGGGGGATGGCTTCTTTTTTGGAGGAAGAGGATGGATGAAAACCAAGACCCCGTTTACGGTTTTGTAAAGCACATCGATAACGATTACTCCTCGCAATGATTCCTCTAATGAATGAGCAACGCTCTCCTTTCTCCTTCTAGTTTCTCGTAGTTGTCTGTAAGTGCCATTCTTTTTGTCCAATACTTTTTCAGGTGATTGGGAAATCAGTATGCCACGGCTTCTTGTGTAACAACTCATGAGGGAGGGGAAACATCCTTTTCAAAGAGGAGGAGAATCATGTCATTTCCAAATATACCGAATATCACCCCGACCATTCATATAGGGCGTGACGAAGCGCTCAATTTAATGTTGTCTTCTTTAGCTATGGAAGAGTTGGGGCTTAGTCATATTTTAAATGCGGAAGCTGAAAAAATTCAGTATGCACTCGGGACAATTCCGGGGCTATCTGGACCAGGAGCCACCATTTCGGATTTGCTCGCGTTAAACAAGAGTGCGCGGGACATGCTCGAAGCAACGACAAAGCAAGACATGCTTTTGCAAAAGAAATTGGAAGCGGTGCTGGATGCTTCTAAATATCCGGTAAGGAGGATTACGGGGCCAACAGGGCCGACGGGAGCGACTGGGGCGAGAGGAGCAACGGGAGCGACTGGGGCGAGAGGAACAACGGGAGCGACCGGGGCGAGAGGAGCAACGGGAGCGACTGGAGTAATAGGAGGAACCGGAGCAACTGGAGTAATAGGAGGAACCGGAGCAACTGGAACAACTGGAGCAACTGGAACAACTGGAACAACTGGAACAACAGGAGAGACTGGGGCAACTGGAGTAACCGGAGTAACCGGAGTAACCGGAGTAACGGGAGCGACTGGAGCAACGGGAACAACCGGAACAACGGGAGAGACTGGAGTAACCGGGGCCACCGGAGCAACGGGATCAACTGGAACAACGGGAGAGACCGGAGCAATCGGAGAGACGGGAATAACGGGAACGACTGGAGCAACAGGAGAGACCGGACCAACCGGAGAGACTGGGGTGACCGGGGCCACCGGGGCAACGGGAGAGACCGGAGCAATCGGAGAGACCGGAGCAACAGGGGGGACCGGATTAACAGGTGAGGCTGGATCAACCGGAGAGGCTGGGGCAACCGGAGCAACTGGAGTAACCGGAGCAACAGGAGAGACCGGAACAACCGGAGCGACTGGGGTAACCGGAGCAACGGGATCAACTGGAACAACTGGAACAACGGGAGAGACCGGAGCAATCGGAGAGACGGGAATAACGGGAACGACTGGAGCAACAGGAGAGACCGGACCAACCGGAACGACTGGAGCAACCGGAGCAACCGGAGCAACTGGAGCAACTGGAGCAACAGGAGAGACCGGACCAACCGGAGCGACTGGGGTAACCGGATCAACCGGAGCGACTGGACCAACAGGAGAGACCGGGGCAACTGGAGTAACCGGATCAACGGGATCAACCGGAGCGATTGGACCAACAGGAGAGACTGGAGCAACAGGGGAGACCGGAGCGACTGGAACAACCGGAGAGACCGGGTCAACTGGAGTAACCGGAGTAACGGGAGAGACCGGAGTATCGGGTGCGACTGGAACAACTGGAACAACAGGAGAGACCGGGTCAACTGGAGTAACCGGAGCAACGGGAGAGACCGGAGCAACCGGAGAGACCGGAATAACGGGAACGACTGGAGCAACAGGAGAGACCGGGTTAACTGGAGAAACCGGATCGACCGGACCTACTGGAACGACCGGAGCAACTGGTGAGACTGGATCAACGGGAGAGACCGGAGTAACTGGAGAAACGGGAGAGACCGGAGCAACTGGAGCAACGGGAGAGACCGGAGCAACTGGAGCAACGGGAGAGACCGGAGCAACTGGAGCAACGGGAGAGACTGGAACAACCGGAGAGACCGGGGCAACTGGAGTAACGGGAGAGACCGGATCAACTGGAGCAACAGGAGAGACCGGGGCAACTGGAGTAACCGGAACAACAGGATCAACTGGATCAACGGGAGCGACTGGAGAGACCGGAGCGACTGGAGAGGCCGGATCAACAGGAGAGACCGGATCAACTGGAGCAACTGGAGCAACGGGTGCGACTGGAACAACCGGAACAACCGGAACAACCGGAGAGACCGGACCAACGGGACCAACCGGAGCGACAGGAGAGACCGGAGCAACCGGAGAGACGGGAATAACGGGAACGACTGGAGCAACAGGAGCGACCGGGTCAACTGGAGAAACCGGATCGACCGGACCAACTGGAACGACCGGAGCAACTGGATCAACGGGATCAACGGGAGCAACTGGATCAACGGGAGCGACTGGAGCGACTGGAACGACTGGACCAACAGGAGCGACCGGGGCAACTGGAGAAACCGGAGAGCCCGGAGCAACCGGAGAGACGGGAATAACGGGAACGACTGGAGCAACCGGATCGACCGGGGCAACTGGAGAAACCGGATCGACCGGGGCAACTGGAGAAACCGGATCGACCGGACCAACCGGACCAACCGGACCAACGGGAACGACCGGAGCACCTGGTGAGACTGGAGCAACTGGATCAACGGGAGAGACTGGAACAACCGGAGAGACCGGAGCAACCGGAGAAACTGGTGCAACGGGAGAGACCGGAGCAACTGGAGAGACGGGAATAACGGGAACGACTGGATCAACCGGAGCGACTGGAGCAACCGGAGAGACCGGGACAACTGGAGTAACAGGAGAGACCGGGGCAACGGGAGCGACTGGAGCAACCGGAGAGACCGGGTCAACTGGAGAAACCGGATCGACCGGACCAACTGGAACGACCGGAGCAACTGGTGAGACTGGATCAACGGGAGAGACCGGAGCAACGGGAGAGACCGGAGCGATTGGACCAACAGGGGAGACCGGAGAAACGGGATCAGCCGGAGCGATTGGAACAACAGGGGAGACCGGAGAAACTGGAGTAACCGGAGCAACGGGAGAGACCGGAGCAATCGGAGAGACGGGAGCAACCGGAACGACTGGAACAACAGGAGAGACCGGATCAACTGGAGTAACCGGAGCAACTGGAGAGACCGGAGCAACCGGAGAGACCGGAGCAACTGGAGAGACCGGAGCAACTGGAGAGACCGGAGCAACCGGAGAAACTGGAGAAATCGGAGAGACGGGAGAGACCGGAGTAACTGGAGCAACGGGAGAGACCGGAGCAACTGGAGAGACCGGATCAACCGGAGCCACCGGAGCGATTGGTGCAACCGGATCGACTGGAGCAACCGGAGAGACTGGAGAGACCGGGGTAACTGGATCAACCGGATCAACCGGACCAACAGGAGCCACGGGAACAACTGGAACAACAGGAGTGACGGCAGCCACAGGAACCACGGGATCAACCGGAGCGACTGGATCGACAGGGTCAACAGGAGCAACGGGAACCACTGGAGCGACTGGTGCAACGGGAGAGACCGGATCGACAGGAGCAACGGGAGCGACAGGAGTAACCGGAGCCACTGGCCCCACCGGAGCCACCGGTACAGTCTTCACCAACATCAACGCCTTCGGGGCCAATACCTCAGGAGCTCTCATAGCAGTAATCCTAGGAGGAACGAATATCCCTCTACCGAACAACCAGGTGTTAGCAGGTGGCATTACGGTGAATGGCGCCAATACCGTATTTACGGTTCCGTCTGCAGGCAACTATTTAATTTCATACTCCATTAACACAACAGCGGCATTACTGGTTAGCTCAAGAATCTTGATAAATGGGACGCCATTCACACCAACGATCATCTCACCAGCTTTATCACTTTCATCGTTCAATAATACCGTCATCGCTCCTCTCACCGCTGGAGCCACAATTACGCTGCAACTGTTTGGATTATTGGGAACAGCTCCCCTTCTGACAGGGGCTGGAGCGACCTTGACGATTATTAAAATAAGCACGTAGTAGGCAAAAGGAGCTACGATGACAAGTAGCTCCTTTCCCCTTGCTATTTCTTTTTCGCTAAAGTAGTAAAAATATTTAGTTAATTAACAGCGATGATAGTATAATAGGTTGGAAGGGGATTTGCCTATTAATCGGAGTGGGGATAGATGCCGATGGATGACTTGGCAGTATATTTGGACGAGCACGAGGCAACGATCGTGAAAGAATTCAAGCGACGAATTGCCGTTTCGGACAGTGATCAATACAAGGGATTGATCCATCTGAATGGGCAAGCACTGTATCGTATGGTTATTGAATATTTTCGTTCGGAAATCACTCTTGAGGATATTAAAGAATTGGCTTACAAGGTCGCATTTGAACGAAACCGGGCAGAGACCAACATTGGCGATTTTGTTTCCAACGTGTGCATGGGCAGGGAAATGGTTATCGATCTTCTCCAAAAAGGTCCGTTTACGCCTTCCGCTTTAATGCCTGCCTTATTGAAAATAAACGAATGCTTTGATGTCTTTTTGGTACACGCTGTTTTCAAATACACCGACCTCAAGGACAACGATTTGGAAGAGAAGAAGCTATTTATCGAGCGTTCTCACAAAGACAGGCTCACGATCCTAGGGCAAATGGCGTCCAGCTTCGTCCATGAATTCCGAAATCCGCTTACTTCCATTATGGGATTCTCTCGTTTGTTAAAAGAAGATTATCCGAATCTCCCTTACGTAGAGATTATTGAAAATGAGCTGCGGCAATTGAACTACCGAGTTTCGCAGTTTTTGCTGGTCTCGAAAAAGGGAGCGGTCTATAAGCAAATGGAGGTTTTTAGCGTTTGGGAGTTGTTCGATGAGATTCTTTCCTTCCTCTATCCGAATATCGTTGACGTGAATGTGGATATTAAATGCAGTATCGATCCTACCTTTCAACTAAAAGGCTACAAGGATGAGATGAAGCAGGTGTTTATCAACATCATTTCCAATGCGCTGGATGCGTTACATAAAAAAACAGGCGAAAAGGAGATTGTCATTGAGGTGTCCCAAACGCCTGACAGGTCCTTAATTACCGTTTCCAACAATGGATCGCCAATTCCGCCTGACCTGCTCTCGGTTATTTTTGAACCGTTTTTCACGACGAAGGAGCTCGGTACCGGAATTGGCTTATACGTCTGCAAAGAAATCATTGAGCGGCATGGAGGAACGATTACGTGTGAGTCTACTGATCAGCAGACGAACTTTTCCATGCAGTTCAAGCCCTGCGACACATGTACAAGTGGTTCGATGTCGATGAGCCAGCATATCTAACGCCACAAAAAACGACCTATCCATGAAGGCACGATCGAAAACAGACGTGCACCATGAATAGGTTATTTTTTTGTAAAAAACGACGTGGTTGTTTATTTGCTAGCGTGAAGCTGCCTGCGTGTTTGTCGCATGGTTTTGGAGACACGCTCCAGTTTGTTTACCAGCCAAACCAGCATGAGCGCCAACAGACAACTGCACCCGATAATCAGGAGCAAGTACAGCAGCGAGTACCACGTGTTTTCAAACAGCCAAGCGACCTCGCCGTATTTCTCAAACAGATAATCTTTGAACATGATCAAAAAAGCAGAGTGGAACAAGAAAATAAAATACGTCAGCCCTTTTCGAAACTTGATGTGCAAACGATCGACGCGTTCCAGAAAGAAGACCATGAGCACGAGAAACGACAGAAGCGTGGCGAAGACAAAAGTCAAATGCACAGCCACATACAGCTTGTTTGAGACAACAAAAAACATCGCAGCCGCAGTGGAAACACCCGTCATCAGCGTCAAGATGGAGCGGTTGTTTCGCAAAAAGGAAAGGATTGATTCACGGTACCAATACAACACGTGCCCCATGTACAGGGTAAAAATCCAGCTCGGGAGCATATGACGCGTGGTGAGCCCGAACCAGCCCTGATGAATAAAATTGATGTACACATACTGAATACCGAGCAGAATCCAGATGACATAAAAAATGTTGCGCTTGGTGATCACACGGCGAAACAGATAGGCAAAAACGTAATACTGGCAAATCATAAACACAAAGTACAGATGGTCACCCGTTTTGCCTAAAACAATGTTCGTAAAGTCCTGGGCAGTATGAGGCATCCCTTTTTTCAACAAGTAATGGTACAGGATACCAGATACTAAATAGGGGACAAAAATATACAGAAGCTTCCCTGAAAAAAACTCGCGAGCAGAAGGGCTCTTGGCTTCAAAAGAATAAGCAGTTAAATAACCGGTGGCGATCGTCAACAGAACAGTGCCGTAGCGACTGATCTGATTGAGGGCCACGATCCAAAACGGATCTGTAAAAGAAAGTGCAGAAGCCGTGAAATGACCGACTACAACGAGAAAACTTGAGAAGAGCTGGATGTAAAACAGAGATTTCAAGATTTTTGAATCTGTATACATTTCGATATTCTCCATTTCATCGTTTGTCGGCTGACGTTGTCGCTCAAACAATAAACTGTGAATGGTTCTTATGATAATAAAGTTTTCTTTGATTCGTATTTGGACAGGGGAGGAGAGTTCTGGAAAGGGGAAAAAAGAAAGAAAGCCACACCCGAGCGCGTAGCTTTCGCACGAGTATGGCTTTCATGCATTATTTCGGATTCTTTTTCATTTCATCGATGGTCTCACTGACCACAAATGCCAAATCGTCATTGCCAAACAGCGACAATACACCAAGGAGAGTCGCATCAGGAATGTCCTCTGCTTCTTCTTTGGGTACGGTATTGTCCAGCATCTGAGCGAGTAACGTATTTTCCCCTTGAGCGGGATAAGCGCGGCGGTATAATTCGCGTGCATCTAGACCGTGATTCACACACCATTGGGCAAAAACGAGAATCATCATGCCCTCGTCGCGCTGGTAGGCTTGAATCACTTGATCTTCCATCTCTTTTCGGTTCATGGGCATACTCCTCTAACATTCGTACGTCATGAGCTTATTGTAGAGAAGAGGAAGAATCCCCGCAAGAAAAAAGAAAAGAAGGGCTCAAGAGTTCCGCTTGCTACTGTGATTGGTTAGGACTGGCAGCATGCGCGTGTCTTTTACCATACGGGCATGGCAAAAGGGGCAGCTCGGGCTCTTATCAAAGGAAAAGTTATCTCTCATCCAGCACGTACAGCCTTCGTTACTGCACGTCCATACATCTGTTTCCTCTTCTTCGATTGGAACGACTGCTTTTTTTGAGAAATACACATGAACTCCTCCTTTGCAGGGCAAAAGTGCACAAAGTAACCTCTATTAATGTGTGATGGAAAGCTCAAGAATATACCAAGATTTTCTTTGGTAGAAGGTAAAAAAGAGGCCGCGCTTTCATAGCCGCAGCCACTTTTGTCCATTGACATCTTTATTGTTCGTCGGGAATGAAGATCTGTCCCGTTGCTTCATGATTCGTGATGGCCAGTAAAATCGCTTTAGACAAGGTATCTGGATGATAAGGCTTGATCAGATAGCCGGTTGCCCCCAGATCAAATGCCTTTTTCTTTTCCTCAAAAGCACTGGAGATCACGATCGGAATGGTCCGTAAATCCGGGTTTTTCCGTATTTCCTCAATGACCTTCCAACCACTCTCGCCGTCCTTCAAGATAAGGTCAAGGACGACAGCATCCGGTCGGAGCTCCTCGATTGCGGCTACTGCCTCAGTCGCCGTAGAGAAGGAATTGACACGGAATCCAGAGCTTGTCAACTCATCACGCAACAGCTCGGTTAAGTTCAAATCGTCCTCGATGATCACAACGTTTCCATTGCATTGACCAGTTGGAGAGACCACCTCCTCACTTCCCGCTGGATAGCCAGGGGACAAAGCGTGCTCAGCCAGTGGAAGAGTAACCGTAAATGTACTACCCTTGCCTGATTCGGACGTAACGGCAACTTCTCCATTGTGCATATGGACGATCTCCTGAACAATGGCGAGACCCAATCCTGTACCGCCGATCTCGCGGCGATCCGAGTTATCTACACGATAAAATTTGGTAAACAGGTGAGGGATGGCTTCGGAAGGAATGCCTAGTCCTTCATCCTGGACATCCACGAGCAAGCAATTCCCATCTTGTCGACAGATTACCCGGACATGGCCGCCATGCGGGGAGTATTTGACGGCATTACTGATCAGATTCACAAATACTTGACGTAGCTTGGCTTGGTCTCCATAAACAACAGTTTGCTCCGTTTGCAAATCGAGTTCGAATCGATGGAGAGGGGACTGGACTCGATGAAGTCCGAAAATATCCCGAATCACTTGATCCATCGCCACATTTTCTAGCTCATACGTCTGTCTGCCGGATTCCATGCGTTGCAAATCCAAGAAATCGTTGATTAGCGCAGTCAGGCGGGTCGCTTCTTGATAAATGGTCGCTATGTACCGCTGTTGACGTTCGGGCTTGAGCTCTTTCGTTAACAACAGCTCCGCAAAGCCAAGCACACTGGCGAGAGGGGTACGCAGCTCATGGCTGACTGTACTGACGAATTCTGATTTCATTTGGTCTATCTCGTATTCCTTGGTGAAGTCACGGTAAACGAGCAAGGTACTCCATTTCTCTTGGTTCCGGTACAGTGGCTCTGCATAGAGCTGAATATAGCGTACTTGCGGTCCGGTCATCTGAAACACAATACTGCCTGAAGGAATGGCACCTTCGTCTAAAACGACAGCTCTGACATACTGAATCAACCGATCAGGCTCTGAGGTTCGACTCTGTAGATGGGAAAGGAACTGTTCCAATTCAAATCCTTGTGAAGCGAGATGATGGTCGTAACACAAGAGCTCACAAAAATTCCGGTTCACCTGCAGTGTTTCTCCACTCAGATCAATGAGCTGAATGCCTTCTTGAACAGAATCGAGCATATCCTGTGTCATTTTGCGCTGTCGCTCTGTCTCTTCAAACATTGCGAGCTTGTCGAGCGCCAAGGAGATCTGCTTGGCAAGCCCGATGATGACTTGTAGCTCCTGATTGGTGAATTTTCGTCCGATACGGGAGAGGATGATACACGCTATGATTGTCTGTTGGGCATCTAACACTGGGAGGTAAAGCTCAGATGCTTGTGACATTTCCTCCGTGTAGCCGCGCTCAGCGTCAGTACTTTCACGAATCAGGACATATGGCTGGCCCGTTTCCCTGATTCGCACGAACGGACCATCATCCAATCCTTTGCGCAATTGCTCCAGACCGTTCTGGGAAACGCCAAAGCTAGCTGCGTCCCTGTCCGTGTTCAACATGACGATGACACCTTTATCGGCATCCATGACTTCAGTTATATTTCGAATAATACTGGACAGCAGCTCTCCTTTATCCAACGTATTCGCCAAAGAGAGGATGAAACGGTTTTTCTTTTCCAAATACCGTTCGTTTTCCTCCATCTTGCCCAATGCTTCTTGCAGCTCTTCTTGCTGCATCATCAGTTCGTCCTGCTGGGCTTGTAGCTCTTCGTTTTGCGCCATGAGTACTTCTTCTTTGGCCTGGATCTGCCTGATCAAATAGTCGAGGGAGCGGGAGAGCCTACCGATTTCGTCAATTCTGTTCAAATCCTGCAAAAGAGGTGTACCGCCATTGGCAAACTGCTCAGCATTTTCGGATAGACGAACCAACGGCCTGCCGATATCACGTGTGGTTTGTATGGTGACTACCACCATGATGACAAGCACCATCAGCGCGTAGACGGCAAACCAGGTGCCTAGCTGTTCCAGCTCTTCGAACAGTAGTTGGTTTTTTGTATACAAAAGCTGATTGTGTTCTTCCTGATACCGCCCGGCGTATGTAAGCAGGTTGTTCACTTCCTGATTCACGCCACTGGCTGAAGCTTTTCGCAGAGATTCAAAGTCTCCGTTCTTTGCATAACTCGAAAAAGTAGGAAACACATTAGCGAAAAAGTTCGTGAAGAAAGACTCGATCGAAGCGACAAGCGCTTGCTCCTCATCATTGAGCGGGAGCTTCTTAAAATCATCCAACGCTTGTTCCAGCTTCTTTTTTTCAAGAAATAGCTCATTGTACTCAGATGGGCTCAAAAAAGCGTAATAGCCCCTTGCTCGAAAAAAGATCTGGTTCGTATGCTCAGCGATGTCTGCGACCAAATTTT
The DNA here is from genome assembly GCF_046196545.1 of Brevibacillus fortis. Classification (GTDB taxonomy): domain Bacteria; phylum Bacillota; class Bacilli; order Brevibacillales; family Brevibacillaceae; genus Brevibacillus; species Brevibacillus fortis_A. Next base: position 5,677,748 of record NZ_CP176370.1, on the reverse strand, counting down.
GTTTTTCCTTGGTATTGTATATCGCCGTCTGATATTGGGTTAATGCGTCGCTATTCAAATATTGAACGATGCCGGCGCCCGCAATCAACAGTGACAGAAAGAGAAGCATCATCGCCATGAAGCGGCGCGTGATGCTTTTTCTGATAAACGCCCAGAACCCGGTCATGCGAGCATTTCCTCCACTTTTCGGACAAGATCCATCGGGCTAAAGGGCTTCGGCATGAAGTCATTGGCACCAGCTGCACGCATTTTCTCCTGTTCAGCATGTTGACTTTTTGCCGAGAGGATCAGGACCTTGACTGCCTTTTTGTCGTCCATCTGTTTGAGTTGCTGCAATACTTCAAAGCCTGTCAGCTTGGGCATCATATAATCTAAAATAATTAAGTCATACTCATTTTGACCGAATTTTTGCAGAGCTTCCTCTCCATCGCAAGCGATATCGAGCTCGTGTCCCTCATCTTCGAGCGTGTCGCCAATTAACATGCGCAACACGGCTTCGTCTTCGGCCAACAGAATTGTTCCCATCTCGCTACCTCCTTACAACATTCGCTTAACCAGTCGCTTGATTCGAGCCTCCAATTCGCGTGCACGGAAAGGCTTGGTCATATAGTCGTCAGCACCGAGCTGAAGGGCACGGACAATGTCTTGCTCTTCTGTACGACCTGTTAGCATAATCACCGTATATTTCTTGGCATTCGGCAAATTCCGGATTTTCTGGAGAACCTCGAGGCCATCCATCTGTGGCATCATTCCGTCTAAAATCACGAGATAAGGCTCTTGTCCCGTATGCCTGATGGAGTCAAAGAAAGCTGCTCCTTCTTCGTAAGTCTGGATGTCGACGTGCATCCAACCATCAAAACAGGTTTTAATGGAATCGGCAAGCATCTCGCGAATCATCGGATCGTCATCAATAATGGCGACCTTCAGCTTTACCTTAGGGGAGTCATGTGTCTCCGTGATTTGAGCGGTTTCAATCCGGCGCCGCCCTGCATTTTTGGCAGCGTACAAAGCCGTGTCAGCAGCTTCTACCCAATACGTATGCGGTTTATGAGGATCATCTATTTGTACGATTCCACCGGAAAAGCTCAAAGAAAACGTTCCTTCAGGCGCATCGAACGTAAGCGAACAAAAAGCAGAGAGCATCTGCTCCAGACGCATCTTTCCTGTTTGTACTGTCGTACGCGGCATCAGCAGGATAAATTCCTCTCCGCCGTACCGGAATAATACATCATGTTTTTCAGCGCTCTGCTTGATGAAAGCAGCAAAACGAGTCAGCACCTCGTCGCCAATCAGATGACCGTATGTATCATTGACCCCTTTGAAATAATCAATATCTAAAAATGCCAGTGAGAAAGGGGTGTTGGTTCGCTGGGCATCAGAAAGAAGCCGTTGGTACGTATCAACAAAACAATTGCGATTGTTGACACCTGTGAGCTCGTCCAAAAACAAGATGCTATTCATCCAGCGCTTCCGGCGAAGCTGGCGTTCGAGGCGTACAACCAACTCTTCCATATCAAGCGGTTTGCACATGACGTCATCTGCTCCCAAACGGTAGGCATTCAAACGCGTCTCCCGTTCGCAATCGATGCTGATGATGGTCGTAGGCACGTATTGCTTCTTTATTTTTTCGCTAATCGTCTGCATCACTTGGAAGCCGCCTGTTTCCGGGATGTTCAAATCCAGAATGAAGCAGTCAGGGTTTATGTCGTGAAAATAGTCGAGAGCCTTATGAGGGTAGACCGTAGCGATGACAGACCAATTGCGTTTTTCTAAATATTCCTTTAGATACATAAGCAGAGTGATGTCATCATCCAGAATGAGGACCAAAGGCTGTGGCTCACAAGGGGATTCCCGGTGAAGAGCGGGGTTCTCGATAAAAACTTCCTGTTCTGGTCGCTTTTCGCAACATAAGGTGATCAGCTCTTGCAAAAACGCTCGCCATTCACTCGTCGTCCAGTTCTTGGCAGGCATGTCGTCCATTTGTTCCAAGAGAAGCTGAGACAGATCAGACAGGTCGGTCAATCCAATCGTCCCCGCTGTCCCCTTCAACGAATGGAGAAAGCGATACAGATCATCATGAGAGACGGGAACCTCCTGGTCGTACCATGTCTCAATCTGTTTGTGGATATTCGTAAGAAGTGTATCTCTATACTTGATCATGTCGTACCGTCCCCCTGTGTTGGGATGGCGCAAGCAGTCGGTCGCTTGCGCCAGTTTGATCAAAACATCTACAATTTGGTATGGTACATGTAGCAGGGAGAAGGAAGGGCTTATTGTTGCAGGGAAAATCCTTCTTCAATCAGATACTGTTCTGCTTCCACGTACGATTCAAAGGAAGCTTCCAAGTTCATCCCGTGGTATACGTTCCACAGCGCGTCTTCCTGTTGCAGCAAGAGCGTGCGGTTTTGCTTGTCGATCCATGTTTGCTCGAGTTGCTCAGCTGCTGCGGTATTTTTAGGTGTTTCCTCACGTTTTTGGGAGAGAGAGTGGATTGACGCTTCTATAACCGTGCGCAGTTCTTCCGCCGAGAAATCACGGATGTTGATGAAGCCCTTATCGTCTTTTTGCTTTTGGTAGCTCTTCACAAAGCCGACGAACACAAACCCGTTGCCGTTCGGATGCAGATGATAGACCACGGTCTTTTTGTCATGAAGGCTTTCCTCATAATGAAAATTAACCCGTTTCAGGGAGACGTCATTCCGAGTCAGTTGTGGAAAAGATTCAATAATCGCTAGTTTTTCTTCAAAAGTAAGCATGGATTCCTCCGGTGAGATGGATTTGTTTGTCGATTATATCATAGGTGGGACACAGAACGAAAAAAGGAGAAGGGAAAAATGAACGGAAAAAATCGAAAAGACATCGCAGCGGGTCTTGAAGTCGAGATTGTATTGAAACAGGACCAACGTACTGGCAAGCGCACCCGTGGGATCGTCAAGGATATCCTGACGAACTCCAGTACACATCCACATGGAATCAAGGTTCGTTTGACGGATGGGCAAGTGGGGAGAGTGCAAGAGATTATCCAAAAAGGAGAGTAACTTCTTTACGAAAAAACGGACAGGCCGCATGGGCAACTGTCCGTTTTTTCATGATCAGTTCCGGTTCTGCAAATGCTCGATAGCTGGTACGGCAAAGCAAGCCAGATTCGACGGAAGTGCATCGAGTGAAAACCAGCGCATGTCTCCAATGGCCCCGTCTTCCTCTAAATTACGTGCTTCTCCACTGAGGATCGTTACTTCATAAATGATCGAAACCCAATGCTCGCCATTTTCCGGGCGGATAGTTTCTGCGGTGCACAAGAGGGCCTTTACCTCGACATCGAGATTGACTTCTTCTTTGATTTCACGGATGACACTCGTCTCTAGTTGTTCATAGGGATCAACTTTTCCCCCGGGAATGCTCCACGTATCTTTCTCTGGATCTCTGTTTCGTAAAACCAGCAAAATTTCATTCTTGTCGTTTAGGATGACAGCTCCTACTCCTAATTTGGGTACAGCTATAGTAGTCGACATGGTTTCCTCCTTCACGATCGGCAAATTCGTTTCGTCCATAATAGCATGAATGAATCGGTGGGTAAGACAAGGACAAACAAGAAACCGCCTCTATGAAGTGACCCCAAAAAGTTAGACATGTTATTCAATCAGGGTGCTTCTTGGGCATGAGTCCGGTTATTTACCGGGCTCATGCCTTTTAATTTTGCCTTAATCCGTCTGAGATTATAGTATTCAATATATTTGGCTAGCTCTGACTTTTGTGATGTTCCCTTATTTTCATTAAAACGCATTAATTGCTCATCGACGGTTTCGACAGTTCAAAAAAAACAGCGGCAGTCTAGGACTTTATTTTCTCGTCCAAGGCTACGGCTGTTTCGGTTTATGAGAGATAAGTCGAATCACAGGTGTCAGTCGAATTTCACTCACCCAAGCAGCATTACCATGAATATTTGTAAATCTCTCTTTTGTTTTTATCATAAGCAATCATGGAATTCACGGTTTTATTTCCGGTCCAATGTGCTGAAATAAAGGTGTCTTGTTCTTGACCAATCTTTATTAGCTCAATCGAATTATCATTATAAAATATCTTTATCGAACTAATATTATCATCATTTATATAACCGGAGATTACGGATATCTGTTCATTTAGATTACTATAACCGAGTCCTTGATTAGTAAAAGGATGGCTTGAAGTTACAAGTGAGTGTACACCATCAATATATTTGTATTGGTTAGAAGAAAAGGATGCGTAGATTAGTCCTTCACCAGTTTTATTTTCTACCTCATATGTATATTTTACAACTACTTCATTATCATTCCATTCCTGAGTTTGCACCTCAACATTACTAGGAACTATATAATCATCTTTAAGTTTACTTAAAATAAATTGCTCTAAACTAGTTATATCATTTGCATTAGCATTTCTTTCTATACTTATGTCATTTTTCTGGAAAAATAAAAAGGCAATACCTACTACAATCATTAAAAATACTAGAATGCTGTTAACTACTATACCCTTCTTCTCCTCAAGTACCTTCATGTCGTTAATCACTCCACTTATATTCAGAATATCCATTTGGATTTTTTTGTCATTATTAAAAACATTATAAGAAGAAGCCTTTATTATATGCAATATTTGATCAACGTTAGCATCGTAATTATATGATTTGATTACACCCACAAGGGCTGTTACTACTGGTGTAGCTGCAGATGTCCCACTAAATAAAATTGAACCAAAATCATCGGTTGAATTAAAGTTAACCGTCGGAATATTCTCAGCGATTGCAAATATATCAACATTATCATTAAAGTTAGAATATGGTAACATTGCTCCATTTTTACTTACTCCTGAAACAGTTATGACTCCCTTATATGATCCAGGATATGTATAACGCCGAGTTCCATCATTTCCAGCTGAACAAACAATTATCACTCCCTTGTTTATTGCTCGTTCGACCGCACTTTGTAACACCATATCATCTTTATAAGTTGATAAACTAATATTAATTATATCTACTTTCAAATCTACTGCAGTGTTTATTGCTTTCGCTAACGTTTGAGCATTTGTTTCCTTTGGTATTACAATCGAAACCAATTTTACATTTGTTAGATATTTGGCGATTACTCCAGCCACCATGGTTCCATGGCTATTATTGCTTTCCTCTGGAATTTCTTTGGTGAAAATAGTCTGTCTTTTTTTTATTCGATTCATAAATAAAGGATGATTATAATTAATTTCAGTATCAATTACAGCAATTTTAAGTAAAGACAAATATGGTCCGTAATAAATTTCTTCAACGCCTTCTTCAAGAGGCAAACTATTCAATGTGGACATTTTCTGATATGTAGGGTTAATGAAAAGTATTGCTAAAAAAATTATAAGGATAAGTACTTTAAATCTTATCTTCTTCAAAGTTTTCTCCTTAATGAGTTATGAGAGACACGTTATCAAAAAAATTAACGTGTCTCTTACTATTTAAATTATTGCAACGTAGCAGCCCACTTAGATCCAATTCCATCGCTTGTTAACTTTATGATTGCATATTGTGTCCAATATCCTCCACCGTTAACTGAGACTGATAGACCAAGATATTCAGCTGAAAAAGTACCGCTGACTTGCATTCCTACCTGATGCCATCCCTGTGCTTCATGCACCCCTGATTTATTCAAAGGTGCAGCATAGGTGATATCAGCTACGTTTGTAGGGTTTGTTGTGGTAATTACCCCAGCATAAGATTCGCCTCCGGTAATTCCAGTTAGAGACGCAGAATAGTCCCTTTTATTAGTACTATTATTGGTACTTACAAAACCGTTACCTGAAACACTAACTTTCCCAAGACCCAAAGCGGTTTTAAACTGCCATTCATATCGCATCGCATAATTTTTATTGTATTCAGGTACTGGGTAAGCCCCTTCCTTGACAGATTTATTCCAAGGTTGAGCATTTTGCACTACCTTTTCAGTTTGCTCTTCATCCAATGGAATGTATTCAAAATTTGAAGTTATTTCAGTTCCGTCTGGATATTTAATAGTATAGTTGGATGCATCTGGATTTTCTTTTACAAAATCATCAATTTCTTTTCTTCCCTCAATAACGTGTTTAAAAGAATTCATGCCTTTCTTTAGCGCTGCCTTATCTTTATTTTTTATCTTTGATTTAAACTTTTTAGGGTCTTTAACAACCTCCTTATCTGATATCTCTTGAATACTTTCATCATCCAGATCTATGACAATTCCCTCTTGCTCTAGTTGACTAACCATTTCTTCAATTTCCGCGTAATAATCTGCTTCTGCATTCGATATGTCAAACTCTGATTGGATTTTCTTTGACGCTTTAAGTTTATTAACCTCAGCAGCATACGCTCCATTATTTAAGGTAAAGAGTAATCCAAAGGTTAATAACAGTGAAAATATTTTTTTGGTTTTCGACATTATTTACCTAACCCCTTTTGTAAAATATTGTCTAAATGGCCATTTTTGACATGTGAATATTTGTCAATAATATTAAAAATATTTAAAATACAATAAAAATTCAATTACAATTTGGTAACATTAGAGTAACAATTTGGTAACATTTCTACCGCAAAAAGCCCTCCCTGTTAATCGGAAGGAGAGCTTAGCGAATTACCACCGAGGGCTACTGTCGCATTATTGCTTCGGTATACTTGCTGCATCATGTAATGCATCGGTTACGTAATGTTCCGCATCCCTGACTTTTGAGTCTGACAAAACAAGAAACCGCCTGAAATGACGGTTTCGAGAAGTTCAGCAAATCGTTTTACCGGTAAGAATCATGGGTAGGGGCGAAGACATCCTCCGTTGATTCCCGTACCAAAATAAATGGCTCAATATTGCTCAGTCCATGTAAGCATGTATTGTGATGGGCGATAATCTGTTCCGCAGACAGCACTTTACTGTCCGACGTAGAGTGCCCGTCTTTGACGAGCGTTACATCATAGCCGAGTGTCGTCGCTTTGCGGCAGGCGCTGTCGATACAATACTCGGTTTTGCACCCCATGATGACAAGGTGGTTAATCCCGAGTGCTTGTAGTTTTTCGTGCAGTTCTGTTCCGTGAAACGAGTCTGTTGCCAGTTTTCGAATCACCGTTTCTGATGGCAGAGGGGCGATCTCAGGGTGGATGGCATTGTCGTCTGAACCGACTTCTCCGACATCATCATCCTGAACGTACAGCACAGGAATATCCTTGCTGTAGGCGTCTTCCCGTACTTTTTTCAATGTTTGGACAAGTGTAGCCGGCTGATAAACAGGACCAAATTGTCCCTCAATAATTCCCACTTGCGCATCAATAATCAGTAGAGCTGTTTTACGAATCAATCCAATTCCTCCTAGGTGAAAGGGGATTAGTGTTGGTGTTCCCCTTTTTGGTTGTTTGGTACACGCACAGCTTTATAAGAACGTCGATTCATGTCCTTTTTCATAACTGACCACTCCTTTCATCATAGAAGAGCGTGAAACTGCTCTGGATAATTGTACCACAAAAAAGACTCATTCCTAATTGGAAGGAACGAGTCTTTTTCGATTGCGAACTTCTTATGATTCATTTTCCTTTTTCGGTACAAACTGAAAGATATCATGTGATTCGAAGGAGTCGATCAAACGGGACAGCCACAGATAATACTCCAACCCATTTTCAATGCGCTTGATACTAAGGTCAACACGATCCCTGACTTCTTCCGCAAGCTCTTCGGATTGCTGGAGAGCGCGAAGCTCAAGGAGAGACTTTTTCAAGGCGTGTACATTATGTTCACAGGCGTGTCGCCACTTCACGGAAAAGAGGTCGATGAAGTTCTGGTACCAATCCAGATTGACCTCGTAATGATCCTTCCGTGTCCCTTTTTTCCATATCTTTTCTACCATATTTAATTCCATCAATGTGCGGACGCCGGTGCTCATGCTGGTTTTACTCATGCCCAGTGCTTCGCCCATCTCATCGAGTGTCATTGACTTGTCCTGAAAGAGCAATGTGCCATACAGCAGTCCCGTTGACATGGTAATTCCATACAGATCCATGTTGCGAGCGAGCGTTTCAATCACGCGTTCCTGAGCTTTTTCGAGGATTTTTTCTTGATTGGTATCCATTTTGAAAAAAGCAGCTCCTCTAGTCATAGTAACCTGACTAGAATTGTACGTCTCCAAAAGAAAAAAGTAAATGGAGATATCGTACAGTATATACGTGATAAACTGAGAATACAGGAAGTAAAGTATGTAAAGTTTTTTCTGAACGCTGAAAATGCCCGATTATCCTGCCTCATCCAGTTTGAGGTAAAAAAATTGGATGGTTACAATTGTAAGGGTAAAGAACAGTCCGGATGTCGGGCGTAAAAGTTGGAGGTGACCATATGCCCAAGATCAAAGTAGAGAATTTGACCAAAATCTTTGGACGCCAACCCCAACGCGCATTGTCCCAGGTGAAGCAGGGGAAGACCAAGCAAGAAATATTGAAGGAAACGGGTCTTACCCTTGGGGTGAATCAAGCGAGTTTTGAGGTGCATGCAGGCGAGATATTCGTCATCATGGGGCTTTCGGGAAGTGGGAAGTCGACCTTGGTTCGATTGTTGAACCGGTTGATTGAGCCAACAGAAGGCAGAATCCTGATTGACGGTACGGATATCGTCAGTATGAACACGGAGCAGTTACAGGACGTAAGAAGAAAGAAGCTGGGCATGGTATTTCAAAAGTTTGCCTTGTTCCCTCACCGGACGGTACTTGAAAATGCGGAGTACGGTCTGGAGATTCAAGGGATGCCAAAGTCCGAGAGAGAGGCCAAAGCGAAAAAGTCACTGGAACTCGTCGGACTCGGCGGTTGGGAAGCAAGCTACCCGGATCAGTTGAGTGGCGGGATGCAACAGCGTGTAGGTTTGGCCCGTGCACTCGCGAATGAACCCGATGTGCTGTTGATGGATGAGGCATTCAGTGCGTTGGACCCGTTGATTCGCAAGGACATGCAGGATGAGCTGTTGGAACTGCAGAGCACCATGCAGAAGACGATTATTTTCATTACGCATGATCTGGACGAAGCATTGAAGATCGGGGATCGGATTGCTCTGATGAAAGACGGTGCGATCGTGCAGATTGGCTCGCCGGAAGAAATCATGACCAATCCGGCAAACGAATACGTAGAACGCTTCGTAGAGGATGTGGATCGTTCCAAGGTGTTGTCCGCTGAAAAAGTCATGAAGCGGGCAGAGACGATCACACTGGACAGAGGGCCTCGCGTCGCACTGCAAATGATGCGTGAGCGTGGAGTCTCCAGTTTGTACGTGGTGGATAAACGAAAAACATTGCTAGGTGTGCTGACGGCAGACGCAGTAAACGGAGCCAAGGAAGCAGGGCAGTCGCTGGAATCCGTACTGCGAACTGAGGTACCCACTGTCGGACCACAGACGTTTCTCAATGAGATGTTTGACCTTGTCGCGTTTTCAGATATTCCCGTGGCTGTTACAGGAGAACAAAATCGTCTGTTGGGCGTGATTGTAAAAGGAGCCGTCTTGGGTGGATTGGCAGGAAAAGTAAATCACCAAGTTCCAGAGCCAACGAATGAAGAGGGGCAGGTGAATCCATCATGAGTCAAAACCAACTTTTTCCGAAGCTGCCGCTCGACAGTTGGGTAGAAACGATTGTAGATGGACTGGAAGAGAATTTAGGCTTCTTGTTCGACTTCATATCAGCTGGTATCGGCGGAACCGTTGACTTGTTTTCGTGGATTCTAACAGGAATCCCGTTTTGGGTCCTGATCATTTTGTTTACGCTGCTGGCGTATCGCGCTGGCAAAGTAGCAATTGCTCTTTTTACCTTCATTGGACTTCTTCTGATTCAGAATCTGGGATATTGGGAGCATTCAATGGAAACACTTGCGCTGGTATTGACGGCAGGGTTGATCTCGGTGATTATCGGGATTCCCGTCGGTATCTGGTGCGCGAAGAATGATTCCGTGCAAAAGGTCGTCACACCGCTGCTTGATTTCATGCAGACGATGCCGGCATTTGTGTACTTGATTCCTGCCATCTTTTTCTTCGGGCTCGGTAAAGTACCGGGGGTTATCGCTTCTGTCATTTTTGCGATGCCACCGACGATTCGTTTGACCAACTTGGGAATTAGACAAGTTCCAGCCGATCTGATCGAGGCGTCTGAGGCGTTCGGTTCTACCTATTGGCAAAAGCTGACGAAGGTACAGCTGCCGATTGCCAAGACGACAATGATGGCCGGTATTAACCAGAGCATTATGCTCGCGTTGTCCATGGTCGTGATTGCCTCCATGATTGGGGCGAAAGGCTTGGGGGCGGACGTGTATCGTGCCGTAACACAGATCAAGATCGGTGAAGGTTTTGAGGCGGGTCTGGCCATCGTTATTTTGGCGATTCTGCTGGATCGACTCACGCAAAGTGTTGGAAAGAGAAAAAACGCGTAGGAGGGGTTTTCATGAAAATGAAAAAAGGCACCTTGAAAGGGCTGGCAGTCGCACTCGGACTCAGTATGGTGATGGCAGGATGTTCAAACGCGGGAACACCGCAGGGAAATCAGCCTGCCGAGGGTAACACGGGTACATCTGCACCGAATAGCGTTGGAGCACAAGTGGATCATAAAATTATCGGAATCGATCCTGGCGCTGGTCTGATGAAAGCGACCGAAAAAGCTATGAAAGACTACGATCTGAAGGATTGGGAACTGGTGGAGGGCTCCAGTGCAGCGATGACGGCAGCACTGACACAAGCCTACAAAGAGAAAAAGCCGATTATCGTGACTGGCTGGACACCTCACTGGATGTTCTCCAAGTTTGAGATGAAATACCTCGAAGACCCGAAAGGCACTTTCGGGAAGGATGAACAGATTCATACCATCGTGCGCAAAGGACTGAAGGAGGAGCACCCAAGCGCGTATGCGTTCCTCGACAAGTTCTCATGGACACCTGCTGACATGGAAAAAGTGATGCTCGATATCCAGAGTGGCAAAAAGCCGGAAGAGGCAGCAGCCGAATGGGTGAAAAACAATGAGGCCACTGTCAACAAGTGGGTAGAAGGCGTTCAGCCTGCGGAAGGCAAAAAATTGACGCTCGCCTACGTCGCGTGGGATTCTGAGATCGCCAGCACGAATGTGGTGAAGACGGTTCTGGAGCAAAAGCTGAAATACAAGGTGGAAATGAGCCAAGTAGAAGCTGGCCCAATGTGGGTAGGTGTATCGAACGGCGATGTGGATGGAATGGTAGCAGCATGGCTGCCAACGACACACGCAGACTACATGGAAAAGCTGGGTAAAGACGTAGAGGATCTCGGTCCGAACCTGCAAGGAACCAAGCTGGGCTTGGCTGTTCCAACCTATATGGAGATTAACTCCATTGAAGATTTGAAGAAGTAACAGACTCCATACAGAAGGCACCGCTTACGATGTGGCGGTGCCTTTTTCGTTGTGTTATGGTATTGGATTGCTTTCCATGACAGGGGGCCAAGCGTGCTGTTTGTCCAGCGTTGCAGGCTCCGGTGCAAATACCCGTAAAACGAGATTGAACTCGCCTTCTGGGAGCGGGAGCCAGTTGCCTTCCTTGCCTTTGGGCGGTTGTTGTTGCAAATACAGATCGAGGGAGCCATCCGGATTGTACGCAAGCGTTCCTGTATTGCTGCGAATCGATGCGCGATCGGCCACTGTTTTGGCTAAAAACAACTGGTTGTCATAGACGTTGATCGACCAGAATGCAGATGTCTTGGGAAGCTGTTCCTTTGTAAAATGCAGCCTATAGCTTTTAACTCCTGTAAGTGGTTTTCCTGATCCATCTGTCAATGCACGATAATAGGCTTCCTCGCTCGGCACATTGGCCCCAATACCGGAGTAGGCGATAAAGGAACGGGCGAGAAACTGGTTTCCATATGTGCCAATTGGGGAAAAGGAGCCCCATCCATTACGGAAGGTGGCGTAGCCGGGAAAGCCATTTTGCACGATGGACGGTGCATCCTGTAAGGCACGCTGTAGGCCCGCAAGTTTGGCTGGACCGAGCGCGGAAGGATCAAAGCCTTTTTGGACATCGATCCCGACTTGTGCGAATTGGTCGAGCAAGACGCGATCACATTCGGGTGGAGGATTGCTTTGAATCCATTTCGTCATGACTTGAAGAAAGGAAAGGGACGACAACACATCCGGGGGAAGCGTTTCGGGAACATGTGCCGTTTGCAATTTTGGGTGGACAGGGGCAATCGCGATTTGTTTTTCAAACGAGACAGCCTGCGGCAAATCAGCCTTACCCTTTACCTCGACACGGCCAATGAGCCAGACGTTATTCGTAGGGGCGTAGATCACAGGTATATGGGCAGGGGTAGGACCTTTCCATTGTGGGCTAGCAATGATATATTGCCCGGCCTGCTGTTTGGTGGAACGATTGGAGACATTGCGAAACGCATTCGTGTACGCATCCAGCATTTGCACGGTATAGTAGCGGTTTTGCGGATTGGCGGGGACAGTCAAGCGGACGGGCGTCTCTGACAAATCCAGCCATGCGCTCATATACAATGTATCGGAGTTCGGCGTCACGATATCCCGATAAGCAGGGGAAGCAAGTGTGTCCGCATAATAAAACTGGTTGATCGGCGCCCGATTTTTGACCATGGCTTCCATTGTTTTGGCGGACATCACTAATGGATAGCCGTAGATGTATGCTTGAATGCCGAGCGAGTAGGCAAGCCTCTCCTGCGCTTGAAGAAACGACTTCGTTTGGATGAGAGGTGACTGTTGGACAGATGGAGTGTTTGTGGTCTCTTTTGCAAATGACAGGCCAGACAGGTGAAGCGTCATGCAAAGCATAGAAACGATCAGTGTCAGGCGCTTTTTCAATAATGGAAGCATAAAGCCCCTCCTCATTACCAGAAATGGGGTTCGCACTGGTAGTTTTCTTCATAGGAAAGGGGCTTTATGCAAGCTGTGCTGGAATATTTTATTATCAATGCGGCTCCACAGAAATTTCAGGCGCCCGCCACCCCGGGCAGGTCGCATACAATTTGGACGCTCCCTGCAGCAATTCCCTATCACGCCAACGCTTGCCCACACACTGTATACCAATAGGAAGACCTTGCTCATCAAAACCGATCGGCATCGTCACGACCGGACTTCCGGTGACATTAAACAGACTCGTATAAAAAGTCGTAGCGGCCCAGTAGTTTTGCGGGTTATCGTCTACGTACAGTGGTTTGGTGTAAATCGGCTTGTAGCCCCACGTTCTCGATTTATCCAAATGTGGGAAAGCTGTCGTGCAGCTAACCGGACACAAGAACAAATCACAGTCGGCCATGAACTGCTCGAAGCTGCGAATGAGCTGCTCCCGAATGGTTAAGACACGCATGTAGTTTTTAAACGTCAGCGGAATGAGCATGGTAGCCGAGGGAATCTGGCGATAAATCGGCATCGTTAAGAGATGAGCCAAACCGCGAATGAGTGGAGGTGTCGTAGAGTTTAACTCCGCATCGATGATTTTTCCCCATGTTTCCCAAGTCTTGCGTACATCCAAAGGTGGTGCCGTCACTTGTTCTACGCGCATGCCTTGCTGCTCCAGCTCTTTGACAAAGCGACGCAACTGATCGCGAATGGCTCGACTTGTCGGGTAGCCGGGCAGCTCTTCCATCCAGCGAATGTGCAGGGGCTGCTCCTTGAGGGGAGGCGGCAAGACTTGTGGTCCATGAGGCAGGCTAGCGTTGCCGTTTCCGCCACTAATGATGGAAAACGCCACTTCCAGGTCTTCGATCGAACGGGCTACAGGCCCATAGCAGGCCAGGTGACGAGACGAAGTATAATCAGACATTCCTTCAAAGCCGGGCATGTGTCCTCTTGCTGGAACGGCTCCTTCTGTCGGCTTCAAGCTGAACACGCCGCAATAATGAGCAGGCACGCGCAATGATCCCCCGATGTCACTCCCGATATCCAAATAAGAAAGGCCGGCGGCAACTGCTGCTGCCGAGCCTCCGCTGCTACCTCCCGAAGTCCTTTCCTGATTCCACGGATTATTTGTCCGCCCGTATATATCGTTGTCTGTTTGGAGATCCATGAGCAGGGTAGAGACATTTGTTTTACCGATCACGATGGCCCCTGCCTGCTTCAGTCTGCTGACGATGGCAGCGTCGTGTTGCGGAATGTAGCCTTTTAGCGGGGGGAAGCCAGAAGTAGTGGGAAGTCCTGCTGTGGCAAAGGAATCCTTGATGGTAATCGGCACCCCGTGAAGAGGCCCTCGATAGTGGCCTTCTCTTATTTCTTTGTCCGCTTGCTTGGCTGATTCAAGAGCAGCTTGCTCGTCATAAGCGACGATGGCGTTCATTTTGCCATTAAGGGAGGCAATTCGCTTAAAAGTGTGCCGGGTGGCTTCTTCGGCACTTATTTTACGCTCGTGAATCCAAGTGCCGATCTCTGTCGCTGTCAAATAGGTCAGTTCATTCATTCGATTCACTCCTTTTCTCCAGTCAAGCGTACGACAGGAAAACGAGGAAAACTTGATCGAAAATGCGAACCGCCACCCAACTATTCTTTAGCGAGAACGGGTATATAAATGAAGCAAAGCGAATCAGGATGGTCATTTCCGAGAAAGCGGTGGTCGTAGTATTCAAAATCGTATCGGGCATAAAGCTGGTCGGATGCGGATGCGTGTGTCATCCAGCTCCCGTAAATGTATTGATACGTCAGCTTGATATTTTGCACCGATCCTTTGTGAGGGAACACAAGATAACTAGATGCAGGCAGTGTGAGTGGTTCCAGTCCTTCTGTGCCATCATGCTCCGGAGTTTGCGTGCCAGCAAAATAAGAAAAGCTCAGCTCCAGCCCAAAAGCATCGGGGTAGCGTAAGACACCATAACGCTTTTGATTTGGCTGCACGTCGATTTTTTGCCCCAATTGGTTCCAGCAATGGACGATATCATGTAACGAACAAGTAATCTGGGAGTAGCCTACGAGATGCAGTGCTTCGTGGGCAGGGACATAGATAGGCTCAATGGACTGTCGCTGAATATTTTCCAAGTATGGTAACTCCATGCGCTCCAACATCATGTATCGCGGCATTTTTCCAGAGCGGCGAAGAGAAGAAGGCGGCAGGCCAAAGCGTTTGGTAAAAGCGCGAGTAAAGGCTTCGTGAGAATCAAAGCCATATGTAAAGGCGACTTCTGTCACGCTCTTTTGTTCGAGCGACAACGCTTTGGCAGCCTCGGTCAAGCGTCTCTTTGAAATGTATTGGCCGACAGTTTCTCCTGTCACGTGAAAAAACAAGCGTTGAAAATGGTACTTGGAATATCCGGCGGCTGATGCCACTTCATCGAGAGTGACTTTTTCCGTTAACTGCTTTTCGATAAAAGAAAGGGCGTATGTTATTTGTTCCATATAGTTCATGGGGTCACCTGAAAAAGGAAATAAGATCTTTTTTAGGATACCATATGCCCTGACCTGATTTTTTGTAAAAAAGCCAGAATGTCAAAGAATAGGGAGAGAATACAATGAAGTAGGACAACATTATTGGAGGTAGCCGTGGAGCAGCATCTTGATCTTTTTTTGATGAAATATGGATATGTCGGCATCTTTTTTTCGCTCACACTTGGTGTTGTAGGGCTCCCCATACCCGATGAGGTACTGATGACGTACGCTGGCTATGCGGTTTCCCGCGGTGTTTTGCACATGCCGTTTACAGTACTGAGCGCCTTTTTGGGAGCGGCAGTAGGAATTACGATCAGCTATGCGATCGCGTGGAAGTGGGGACTGCCGTTGCTTATGAAGGTTGGACCGTACATGCATATTACGCCGAAAAAAATTGAGTCAACCCAAAAGCTGTTTGCCAAGTACGGTCCATACCTGTTGCTGATCGGCTATTTTTTGCCTGGCGTCCGCCATATTACCGCCTATTTGGCAGGAGTCTCTGCCATGGCGTTTCGACGATTCGTTATTTTTGCTTATGCCGGCGCATTTCTTTGGAGTGTCACTTTTTTACTGTTAGGACAGGCGCTTGAGAAAGAGTGGCTCAAGGTCGTTGTTTATATACGTCATTACGGCATCACATTTTTGCTAATCGGTTCGGCGATTGGAATGATGGTTTATATTTGGATGAGGTACAGACGCGACACCAGAGCCTAGGAACAAGCATTAGTTCCTGCTGATTGCCATGCTATCTTTGACCAAACGGACAAATTCGAGCTGTTCCTCTCCAGTGGCTGTGGCTTCCGCCAGTTTGAGTACATCGGCAAGGGAGCTTCTTTCGGCATACGGACTCTCCCGCAATATTTCCCCGTATTCTGCTACAGCAGCAAGGAACGTCGCATCAGGAGCCAAGGCGTTTTGCACCTTTACGGGCTCGGAGATTTCCTCTACTTTTTGGGAAGAGGCATGATGATAGCGCACGCGAACCGTCCCGAGATCTGCATATGCAGGGGAAGCGAGCTTCACTTCATAAAGAGCGGTCACACTATGGCCAGCGCCGACCTCGCCCGCATCTGTCTTGTCGTTGCGAAAATCCTTGTCGCGGACATCACGGTTCTCATAGCCGATCAAGCGATACGAGTCTACCTTCTTAGGGTCGAATTCCACCTGAATTTTTACGTCACGAGCGATGGTTTGGAGGGTGCCAGTCAAGGATTCCGTAAAAATACGGCGCGCCTCGGAAAACGTATCGATATAGGCGTAGTTGCCTTCTCCTTTATTCGCCAGCTGCTCCATCAGGACATCATTATAATTTCCCATGCCAAAGCCAAAGGTGCTCAAGTAAATGTCTTTTCGCGCATAGTCCTCGATTGAACGCAAAATGCCCTCGGCCCCTGTTTCTCCTACATTAGCTACCCCGTCGGAGCATAAAATCACCCTGTTAATAGCATTAGGCTTGAAGGAACGGGCCGCCATTTCATAACCGAGGATCAGCCCTTCTTCCGCATTAGTAGAGCCTTCGGGTTGCAGTTCATCTATGGCTGATAAAATCGCATGTTTGTCTTCGGTAGAGGTTGGGGGCAAAAGAACGCGTCCCTCTGATCCATAGACGACGATCCCTACTGAATCTGTAGGGTGGAGTTGATCGACAAGAACCTGTAAGCTTTTTTTCACCAGCTCTAATCGGTTTTCCCGATTCATCGAGCCAGATACGTCAATGACAAAGACAAGATTAGCGGGCTTCCGCTCTTCTGCGCGTAATTCCTTTCCTTTGATCCCGATTCGCACTACTTGAAGATTTTTTTGAAAGGGAGAGGGGCCACTATCGGCCTGAATCGCAAATGTCTGATTGGTAGGCGCGGGATACGGAGTGGGGAAGAAGTTGATGAATTCCTCCACCCGAATTGCTTCTGCTGGTGGGAGATTTCCGTCTTTTATAAAATTACGCATCATGGTGTAGGAGGCGGTGTCTACATCAGCGGCAAAAGTAGACAGGCGGTCCTTCGCCGTAGAGACAAATTGGTTGGTGCCGTAATCTTTGAAGTACATGTCATTGGGGAGGGGATCGACCGATTTTTTCAGCGCGTAATCAGCTAGTTGGCTGGGAGGACTTGGACTGGAGGCTACCTGATTGTTTTGACTTTGCGCAACAGATGCTGCTGGTTTGTTTCCGCTTTCGCTTCTTGATACGAACTGTTCGTTCGAGCTACATCCGATCAGGGATGCGACCAATATGGTGATGCCACTTACTTTGACGATTACGATTTTTCTCATCTTTCGTTATTCCCCCTTTGCCTATGTGACGTGGGAAAAAAAGGAATGTTACATATGGAGGAGAGGTAGGCTTGTCCGCAGTAAGAGAACTTCACTCGCAACGACAGCCAGGATCGAGTCGTAGCTGCTGCTCCGAGTGGGGGAATAATCTATGTTTGGATTAGTCGGCAATTTTCACTAAAGTGAGGAAGCCGGTCACCGTCGTCGTTCCGTCTGCGAAGCTTTGCAAAAACTGGTCTGCGTTACCTCCCGTACGGAATATGTCTACGATGTCACCTGCTACGAATCGGGTGAAAGAGGTAACCATGCCGAATGCATTTCCATCCACTGCACTATCTGCACTGCTTGAAGTTCCAGCAGAACCCGTAATATTTGCTCCATTCCTCCTGATAATGAAAGACACTTCACTCTCCTGTGCAGCAGTAACACGATAGCTGAGGAGATAGATGCCGCTTGCAGGTATGGTGACTTGCCCGCCAGCCAGCAAAAAGCCAGGTGAATTGTCTGCATTCGAAACATTCAGCGGGACGATCGTATTTGGCGAAATATCGATAGCGGAGGATAGCCAGAAGTTACCGAAAACACTGGAAACAGTACCTGTCGCGCCTGTTACACCCGTGGCTCCTGGAGCTCCAGTAACGCCTGTAACACCAGTAACGCCTGTTGCCCCGGTGATACCAGTACTTCCAGTGCCTCCAGCTCCGGTCGCCCCCGTAGTCCCCGTAGCCCCGGTCACGCCGACTCCAGTAGCGCCCGTCGCCCCTGTTGTTCCTGTTCCCCCTCCACCTGCTCCAGTGGCTCCCGTTGGTCCTGTGAGACTAGGAATAAACGCTGCTGATAATACGGTATTCAGCTTGTTGTTCAGCAGAATTTCTTTCTTTGTTATCTCTCTGAGTGTATTTACTACACTAGAATTCACGTTCAACAAATCACTTATGGTTGCAGGGGGACCTGTTAATCCTGGGAGTGTGCCAAGAACATATTGAAGCTTCTCCGCCTCTGCGTTAATGATATGGCTTAGACCAAGTTCTTCCAACGCGATGGATGCGAGTAGCAAGTTTGCGACTTGGCTTTGTGTGATGGTAAGTAGCGGCGTAATGTTGGGGATGTTTGCTTGTGACAAATGAAACGTCCTCCTTTCTTTATGTATTTTCATCCTATTCCAATGCCATGCATAAGGAGATTGGTCGGTTTTATTGTTTTTATTCAGGCAAGGCTTCCAATACGGTGCCTTTGTTTCTTGCTCCTAATTCAATCTTCTTGTAATATTAGGAAATATTTGTGGTGTGACGGTCGCTCTAGTCAATGGAAATCCATTACGAAAAGAGGTAGATTGCTGCAAAAATCAATCAAACAAGAGAGGTTATGAAATGAATCTAGGAATCCAAGTAACGCAAAATCAACTGATGGAAGTACTGCTAAACGTTGCGGTAGCTCGTCCCGTATTTATTTGGGGCGCACCGGGAATCGGCAAGTCGTCTCTCGTCGAGGCGTTTGCCGAGCAGGTGGGCCTGCCTTGCGTATCGTTATTGGGTAGTCAGCTGGCACCTGAGGATATTATCGGTGTCCCGCAGATCGTAGACGGGAAAAGCAAATTTTGCCCACCTGCGCAAATTGCGCGAGAAGAACCGTACTGCTTGTTTCTTGACGAATTGAATGCATGCTCGCAAGAAGTGCAAAAGGCGTTTTACAGTCTGATTCATGAGCGGAGAATCGGGGATTACCATCTGCCAGAAGGGTCCATTGTGATTGGAGCAGGAAACCGTGCGCAGGATAGCGCGATTGTCAAACCGATGTCGTCTGCTCTGATCAACCGGATGTTCCATGTCCAATTGCTAGTCTCGTATGAACAATGGATGAATTGGGCGTACAGCAACGGCATCCATTCCTACGTGCTGCAATTTTTGGAGGTGCGCCCGGACTATTTGTGGTCGCAGCCACCGAAGAGCGAGGAACCGTTTTCTACTCCGCGTTCCTGGCACATGCTCTCTGATGCCCTGAACGAATTCGGTGAGAACTTGACGACAGAGATGGTGGGGGTACTGGCCTACGGATGCTTGACGCCCCAGCATGCTGCTCAATTTCGGGCTTTTCACAAGAACATTCAGGGCAAATACCAGCTCAACCGTATTTTGGAGGGAGAGGCTTCTTTCCCGACGGCTCCAGAGGATCGGGACGTCCTGTATTTTCTGGCCGATTCTTTCCGTTCGCAGATCAAAAAAGAACTGCCATCGGATAAAGCCTCCGTGGGTGAGCAGAATAAACGGTTTGCCCACCGAGCGAAAGCTCTCTTGAAGGAGCTCGCTTCCATCTCACTGGAGATGGCACAGATGGTAGTGGCGCGGCACGAGGATGGCGACGGATTGCCAGACTGGTTCGTCGTGGAGGTCATTCGTGATTTACCGCGATTGGCTATGGACAGGAAGGGCAAATAGCCAATGGCTAGAGGAGTTAAAAACGATCCGTCGACGCAAAACTACGAGCAGGCCGTACATTTTTTGAGTCACCACCCGATGTTTGGTCCACTGTCCTCGCGAGCGCACTTTATTCGTTCCGAGCGAAGTATTTGTCCGGATAACGGTTGGGTAGTCGTGACCCGGGAAGGCAGCTTGTACGCGCATCCAAAGCGCAGAGGGGATGTCGGGGAATGGATTTATGTTCTCGCACATGCGCTGCTGCATTTGGGCTTCGGACATTTTGTGGAAAAAGAGCAGCCGATTTTGTGGAATATCGCATGCGATTGTTATATTACGCGTTTTTTGAGAGACATGAAGCTGGGGAAGCCTCCTGCTGAAATGGCCTTTGAGCTGGATAAATCGGGAAAGAGCGAAGAAGAACTGTATGACTGGTTCGTGGAGCATGGGGTGCCAGAGCATTTGAAGCTGTTTGGAACGGGCGGGGAAAAACAGGCAGATATGCTTTTATCGGATAAATACGTCCGGTACACCTACAATCGCGATGTGAAGTGGGAACGGCTCTTGGGGATCGGGCTGGCGCAGGCGGTGCAAAGTGCTGTCAGCGTAGCGGGCGGCTATTCCGATGCTCTCGGGAATGAAGAGAACCAGCTATCTGAGGCACAAAAGGCCAAGCGCTGGTTCATCAATCATTATCCATTGCTGGCTTCCTTAGCGAGTCATTTCACGATTATCGAGGATTCACAGATCTGCCAACGGCTGCAAATCTCGGTGGCAGCCATCGATGTAACATCCAACGAAATCTTCATCAATCCTGCGGCGGGCTTGGATGAAGAGGAATGCAAATTCGTGATGGCACACGAGCTACTGCACGCAGGGCTTCGCCACCATGAGCGCTGCCAAGGACGCGACCCGTATTACTGGAATGTCAGCTGCGATTACGTGATTAATCAATGGCTGATGGAGCTTGGTGTCGGACGTTTTCCGCAAATTGGCGGACTGTACGACCCAGACTTGAAGGGGCTTTCGGCAGAGGCGATTTACGATCGAGTCGTGACGGACATGCGTACGTATCGCAAGCTATACACCTTACGAGGAATTGGCATGGGCGATATTCTGGATGGCGACGATCCGCGTTTTTGGGAAAAGGGTCCGGGAACGACGCTAGATGACTTTTATCGCAATGCGATGTCGCAAGGATTGATCTACCATCAGGAGAAAGGGAGAGGGCTTTTGCCAGCGGGGTTGGTAGAAGAGATTCGCGCCTTGGGGCAACCGCCTATTCCATGGGATGTTCAGCTTGCCCGTTGGTTTGACGAGCATTTTCCGCCGTTGGAAAAGAGTCGCACGTATGCAAGGGCAAGCCGCAGACAGTCCTCTACACCTGATATTGCCCGTCCTGCCTGGAGCTTTCGGGAAACGGATAAGCTGGCACGCACGTTTGGCGTCGTGATTGATACATCCGGCTCGATGGATACCAAGCTGCTCGGCAAAGCATTGGGGGCGATCGCGAGCTACAGTGAAGCACGAGATGTTCCGTATGCGCGCGTGATTTTTTGTGATGCGCAGGCGTATGATGCGGGCTACCTTTCTCCCGAGGATATTGCAGGTTGCGTCAAAGTAAAAGGACGCGGGGGAACGATCCTGCAGCCGGGCATTGACATGCTGGAGAAAGCAACTGATTTTCCAAAGGACGGACCGATTTTGATCATTACCGATGGGGAATGTGATCGGATCAAAGTAACGCGTAGTCATGCCATCATGCTGCCGAAGGGGAGTAATCTGCCGTTCGTGGCAAGAGGGCCGGTATTTCGAATGGAATAGCAGGGTTTAGGCTCCGTATCGATGCGGAGCCTTTTTCACGATCTTTTTACAATGAAAGGGTGAGAAAAGCGATAAAATAGCTTGTATGATGAAACGAAAAGCCGGGGAGGTGTACAGCTAAGTGAAGAATAATCTCCTAGAAGAAACCGGGCACCAAATAAGTAGATGGAAAGCTGTGCTTGAAGTTTTGCTCGTTTCAACGAAACTGGGCTTGACTTCATTCGGTGGTCCCATCGCGCATCTTGGTTATTTTCACAACGAATACATTCGACGTAGAAAATGGATGGATGAGCAAAGCTACGCGGACTTGGTTGCACTCTGTCAGTTTCTACCCGGTCCCGCAAGCAGTCAGGTAGGGATCGGAATCGGAATCATGCGAGCCGGATTGTGGGGAGGGGTTGCTGCATGGATCGGCTTCACTCTGCCTTCGGTATTGGCGCTCCTGCTATTTGCGTTCACTTTACAAGGAGTGGACAGTGGCAGTGCTTCTTGGATTCACGGTCTCAAATTAGTAGCTGTCGCGATTGTTGCTCATGCCGTATGGGGGATGGGACAAAAGCTTGCCCCGGATCGAACACGGGTGACGATCGCGATCAGCGCTGCTACCATCACGTTGTTGTGGCATTCTGCATGGAGTCAGGTCACAGTCATGATTCTAGCAGGAATAGCAGGATTGCTTTTCTTCCGGCAACAAAAAGTTTCGGATCTCCCTGAATTTCGTGTACCGATCAGTCGTGCACTAGCAATGGCGTGTTGGATCGTTTTCTTCGGACTTTTGCTTGTGCTGCCCATCCTCCGAGAGAGCACAGGCTTTTCCTTGCTAGCGTTGTTTGAGAGCTTTTACCGTGCGGGCTCACTTGTTTTTGGTGGGGGGCATGTTGTATTGCCTTTGCTTGCGAGGGAGGTGATCCCGACAGGCTGGGTAACCCAAGAAGCTTTTCTGACAGGCTACGGGTCTACACAAGCAGTACCGGGGCCGTTATTTACGTTTGCCGCTTATCTGGGAGCAATGATTGCAGGAGGAATCGGTGCAGCAGTAGCTACGATTGCGATATTTCTACCGGCCTTTTTGCTCGTCATCGGTGCATTGCCGTTTTGGAATACCTTGAGGAGAAATTCTAAAATCCAAGGAATGCTGGTAGGTGTGAATGCAGCAGTCGTCGGTATTTTACTCGCAGCCCTGTACGATCCGATTTGGACGAGTACGATTCTTGCTCCATTGGATTTTATCGTAGCGGCTATTTTGTTTATCATGCTGGAGCACTGGAAGCTGCCGCCATGGCTGGTTGTGGTTACGGGGGCTTTGTGCGGTCTGTTGCTGTCTTAGACTGACGTCAGCTTTTAGAGACGGCCAGTGAATCCCCCCTGCTGGCGTGTCAGAGTCCTAGAGACCTGTGCTTTTTCTTCTCCTCCACTATGTTGACTCAAACCAAAATGCTCTTCAGGTTTGCCAAGTATGTTTGTAACGCTTATAATACTGAATGAAAGTTCAGTATTGTTGGATGGAAGTTGGTGAAGGAGCATTGAATAAAAAGAAGCAGCAAACGGAACAGACAAAGAAGAAAATAGCAGATGCGGCCAGAATTTTATTTATGCAAAAAGGCTACAAGGCCACATCAATAGAAGATATCGTGAAAGCTACTGGATATAGCGGCGGTAACATTTATTATCATTTCAAGAGCAAGGAAGGGCTGTTTTTACATCTCATTGAAGTTTGGAACAGCGAATGGGAAGAGAAATGGCTGGCCAAGGAACAGCTCTACACGACCTCGATCGATAAATTGTATGGAATGGCTGAACATTTTGCGACCGATTTTATGAACCATCCGCTGACCAAGGCTGCTGATGAATTTTTCGACATGTCGGAGAAGCCTTCGGATGTGGAGGAGCGTATCAACGAAATGATCCAAGGGTACATTGACTTTAATCAGCAGTTGCTCCAGAAGGGGATCGACAACGGCGAATTTGAAATGACCAATGTAACCGGAGTCGCCATTATCCTGGACAGCCTGATGTTTGGTTTAAATCAACACTCGCGACGAATGGAACGTGAGGAAGCGCTGGCGACTTTTCGGTTAGCGATGGATGTGTTTTTGTTTGGTATTGTGAAACCGTCCCGCTAGCTTTTTTTACGCAATTATCTAGAATAGATATTCAGTGTTTTAGTGATGGATTGGAGGAATAGAAAATGGCTTTATTATTAAAAAATCAGGGAGCCCTATTGATTCTGATGTTCAATATTTTCCTTGTCTTTACGGGGATCGGGCTTGTTATACCGATTATGCCAAAATACATGGAGAGTTTGGGAATTACCGGGGGGACTATCGGCCTGTTAGTTGCAGCCTTTTCGCTGACACAGCTTCTTTTTTCCCCAATTGCTGGGCGATGGGCCGATTCATTCGGAAGAAAAAGGATCATTGTGATCGGCTTGGTCGTGTTTGCTATCTCAGAAGCGATGTTCGGTATAGCGAATTCCCCAGTCCTGCTGTTTGTTTCTAGGTTGTTAGGTGGCATCAGCGCGGCACTGATTATGCCGGCCGTAATGGCTTACTCAGCAGATATTACAACGAATGAAGAAAGAGCGGCCGGGATGGGATATATTACGGCAGCCATTACTACTGGTTTTATTATCGGTCCAGGCATTGGAGGATACATTGCTGAATTCGGTATTCGCGTACCCTTCTATTCGGCAGCAATTGCGGGAATAATTGCTGCATGCATCACATTCTTCATTCTTAAGGAATCCAAGCCTACGGAAGAATCATTATCTGACTCTCTTTCTAGTGAAAAACAACGAAGCAGTCTTCTTTCCCAGTTAATGTACTCCTATCGAGAGCCTTATTTTTTCAGTTTGATCATTGTGTTTGTCATGTCTTTCGGACTGGCTAATTTTGAAACTGTCTTTTCATTGTTTGTCGACCATAAGTTTGGATTTGAGCCGAAAGATATCGCCTTTATCATTACATTCGGGTCAATAGCAGGCGCAGTGGTCCAGCTTACTGCCTTCAGCTGGATTATGAATCGCTTTGGCGAGAAAAGGGTCATTTCAGTCTGTCTGCTCTTTGCTGGTTTGTTTATTGTCCTGACGCTTTTTGTTCACGGATTTTGGAT
The DNA here is from genome assembly GCF_046196545.1 of Brevibacillus fortis. Taxonomy (GTDB): domain Bacteria; phylum Bacillota; class Bacilli; order Brevibacillales; family Brevibacillaceae; genus Brevibacillus; species Brevibacillus fortis_A. The sequence goes on along the minus strand of NZ_CP176370.1, from coordinate 5,652,747 downwards.
GATTTTTGCCGTTACCTTTATCGTATTTCTGGCGATAGATATTTTGCGACCGGCCATCAGTACCCAAATGTCGATGCTTGCAAAGGATCAACAGGGTTATGTTGCTGGCCTTAACTCAGCCTTTACCAGTCTTGGCAATATTGCAGGTCCTATCGTAGCTGGATTTTTATTCGATGTGGATATCAACTATCCGTATGCGCTAGCGTGTATGATTTTGCTTATCTGTTTCGTCTTATCGCTAGGGGTTAAAAATCGCAACCTGAAGGATGCCAATGCGGCTTCCAGTCAAGCGTCCATTCATGGATGATGAAGTGAACGGGATACGACAGCTGAATAAAACAGCGGCGAGTCTAAGACTTTATGTTTAGGTCTTGGTTCGCCGCTGTTCCATTATTCGGGTACATAAATCTTTCATGATTACTTAATAGAGATAGAAATAGAAATTAACATCCTTCATTTATAGTGAAACCAGTAAGCCATACTTTAAGGAGTGAAGCAAATGATGAGAAACAAAGTAATGATAGCAACTGCTGCCCTTATGGTGTGTGTAGCACCAATTGCTACTGCCGCTGGCAATCCGCACTGGTCAAAAACTTCTCCGAAAGAGTTCGATCTTCAAGCTCACCGTGGCGGCCTCGGACTCACAGTAGAATCCACATTGGCATCGTTCTCCCACGCCCTTGAATTAGGAGTAAGCACACTCGAGCTCGACGTGCAAATCACGGAGGACAAGCAGGCAGTGATTACGCATGACCGCAAGATTTCGGGTGCCAAGTGCCGGGACACAGGCCCACTTTTTGCTGGCGATCCTGAGTACCCGTATGTTGGCAAGTACATAAAGGACCTGACTCTCGACCAAGTACGCACGCTGGACTGTGGCACACAGACATTGCCGCAATACCCAGGGCAGCGTCCAAGCCCAGGTGCCGGGATGCCGCTATTGAGCGACGTATTTAATCTCGTCAAGGACTACAAGGCCAATCATGTGTGGATGAATATCGAGACGAAGGTAGAGGCGGGAGCGCCGGAACAAACCGCCCCGCGTGAAGATTTCGTGCAGATCGTCGCTCGCGAAGTACGCGATGCCGGGATGCTTGATCGGGTATCGATCCAGAGTTTTGACTGGGGGGCGCTCATGCGGATGAGAGAGGTCGAGCCGCGCTTGCCAATCGTGGCACTGACGAACGGCGATCAATTCCTGCAACCAGGTAGGCCAGGAGCTTCACCGTGGTTGGGCGGAATCGATATTGACGACTTTGGAGGAGACCTCGTGGCGGCGGCACACTCGTTCGGTGCAGACGCGATCTCCCCCGTGCATGGCTCTCCACAAAACGGCAAAGTCACCGACGAGAATTATGTGCCCTATGTCACGAAGAAAATGGTAGAGGACGCGCACAAGGTCGGGATGAAGGTGATTCCGTGGACGGTCAATGACGCACCTACGATGAACAAGCTGATCGACGATGGCGTAGACGGGATCATTACGGATTACCCGGACCGTCTGCGTGAGGTCATGGAGCAGCGTGGTCTGAAGCAACCGAAGAGCTACAAGACTCCCAAAAAAGAGAAGTAAAAAGAAGACCAGTCCATTCGGGCTGGTCTTTTCTTGCATTCACGGGACATAACCATATCCAGGATATTTGACAACGGGCCATTTATCCTTGCGCAAAGCATCTAGCAATTCAGGACCTACACACAGATTGGAAGCGACGAGCTCATGCGGGGTGAGCGCCATCCATTGATTCAGTGACACATCGACAAAGCGGTCGCTCTTGAACATTTCCAAAAACCATACCGTTTCCGTTCCTGTATTTTGGATATAATGCCCTGTCGCAAAAGGAACGTAACCGACATCACCCGCTTGGTAGTCAAACGTTCGGGCGTTTCCGTTTCCGGTAAAAACGGTCATCCGCGCTTGGCCTGAAATGTAATATTGCCACTCGTCGTTATTGGGATGCCAATGCAGCTCTCTCATGGCCCCGGGTCGTAGCTCTACGAGTGCTGCCGCGATTGTTTTGGAGATCGGAAAGTTGCGGGAATCGACGATGCGCACACTGCCTCCAGGTGTAATGAGGGGGCGTTGGGCGAGTAAACGATGGGAAAAAGGGAGGGGGACGGTTCCGTACGGAGATTCCACTTCATCTGCTTCGATAGAACCCGGAACCTCACTCTGATAAATGTACACTTGCTTGTCGGGAATGTCGGCAAAGGCTGATTCTGGTACACCGAAATTTGCGGAAAGCACATCTGTTGGCGTATGAGCAAACCAATCGGAGATCGATAGCGTATTCAGATCGGAAAAATGCCCATCGTCGAAAACGAGCAAAAACTCGCAGCCTTCCTCAAGTCCTTGTATCGAGTGGGGGATGCCGGGAGGGAAATACCATAGATCGCCTTTGCCGATATCTGCGATAAAATTCCGTCCACGTTGGTCAACGGACGTAATTCGTGCACGACCGAGCAGCATGTAAGCCCATTCCGCCTGCTGATGCCAGTGCAGCTCGCGAACTCCGCCTGGGGTCAGGCTCATGTTTACACCCGCAAGTGTAGTGGCGATTGGCAGCTCGCGTATGGTGACTTCCCGGGACCAACCTCCATGATTTAACGTCATGAAGGCATCGGAGAAGGAAAATTTCAGATTGGGCAGCAAGCCCGCATCTGTGACGGGAGGAACTAGCATATTCGGATTTTGCCGATCACGCATGACGTTCCGTGGGCCGAGATCGACCCATCCGGTCCCGTCACTTCTCATCGGCTGCGGAATTTGATTCCCTTTGTCTGACGGATTCATTCGGGGCAACCTCCTTCATCCTTGGACAGGCATAGGTTTTGTCGTACTTCATCCACTAACCATGCCTATGCATCGGCTTGCCCGTTATGCAAACATTCAAGCCGTGCTACCGTTTCTATGGGTGATTTTGTATAATTTTAGGAGTGATTGACAAATTGACAATAGTAGGATGGGTATAAAGATGAATAAGATTCCAAATGATCAATGGTTAGCACGATATGAACAAAAAAAACAGATGTTAGAGCCTCTTGTTGATTTACACACCTATTTCACATCAAAGGAGATCAGTGGGAAGCCAATCAACTTGCTTTCTTTGGGGGAAATCACGATTCCCACTGGAGACATCATCGTTCGTGATCCGCTTGTGTATTTAGAGAGAAATAGTGCCCCGTATTTTCGAAAAGTCCCTACAGGAACCTTCCCATTAACCGTTTGTGTGGTAACCGTTGAAGAAGACCATTACAGGTATGCAGCTGCTAAGGTGGAGTTCACAGATAAAACTCCCCAAAAATTTACGGAAGCCCTCATTGGAGACGAGGATTTCGAAAATCTTGGGGAAGGCGAATATTTTGGATTTAATGTGGATGCAGGCTTGGCTACTGTGGTAGATGTCAAAACGAGAGATGCTTATCTGGATTTTTATGATAGCTGGAAAAAAGAGAATCCAGACGGCAATATTTATGACGATTATTTCGCTGGTGCTTTTGCACAAAGTTACAAGGACAATCCAAAATACCAAAGAAGCGCTGGAGATTATATAAACTGGACGATACCAGGCACCGATTTATCCGTTCCGATGATTCAGACGGGATTTGGAGACGGAGCCTATCCTGTCTATTTTGGGTTGGATGAAAACGATCAAATATGCCAGCTGGTGATTCAATTTATTTATATCGAACTTGCATTTGGTGAGGATGACAGCGAAGACGAAAGCTATGCATAAATAAAAGGAGCCCATGAGTGATTCTTGTAATAGGAATCACTCATGGGCAAATCACCAATCATTTCTGGAAGCAGTGTCTCGATTATCTTTCTTTGGAAAGAGAAAATAGCTGGCTGTAATCAACAGATCAATCCCCAGAACAACGGTCCATAGCCGGAGAATATGCCATAAAGAAGCAGTTCTTTCCGCATCATCGATAAAGTAGATGGTCCCCGCTAAGAGAGCCGCCCCAATTACATAGGAGAAGAGATGTCTAAACCAGCTTTTGGCGTAATGCTTGGCGTACTCCATGCCGTATAACTTGGGCTTCGCCGTACCTTGCTTAGTGACGTATTGCTGAAACTTATCATCCGCCCATTGAATCATGCTTTTCCCAAACGCAAGCGATACCCCGATATAAACAGCAGCCAGCGCATGAGGAATCGTAGCGGTAGCTCCACGATACAAATCCACGCTCGTGACGACGAGCAAAACCACATCAACAACAGGTGTCAGGGCGAGAAGAAAAAGCCCGGCCTTTTTTTGTTTGAGCACGTACCTTGTGAAAAGGCCAAGTACAATGACCACCCAAAATGCAATTTCGCATGCGACAATCATCCATGCAACAAAATTCACTAGTATAGGTCCCCTTTTAGGAAGTTTCTTCTCCTGCATGAGAAGTTTTTATAATACATTTGTGCTAACAAAAAGAATTTTATCATCGAATTTAAAATAATACAATCGTATTATTAAAGTTGCTTGTCCTTTGCAAATCTTGTTAAAATACAACTATGCCAAAAATAATTGATCATGAGAAAAGAAGAGAACAAATAGCAGAAGCAACATGGCGTGTCATTGTCGAGCAAGGAATGGAGGGAGCGACGGTAAGGGGCATCGCAAAAGAAGCGGGACTTTCATTAGGTGCTCTGCGACATTACTTCGCAACACAGGATGAATTGCTGATGTATGCCATGCAGCTCGTAAAAGAGAGGGCGACTGCTCGAATTGCTGAAATCTCCGCCAATGAAAAATGGCCGCCAAAAGAGAGAATCACCAAAATCTTTCTGGAGCTTCTCCCTACGAATCAAGAAAAGATGGTCGAAATGGAAGTGTGGTTTGCTTTTACCGTGTACTTCCGACACAAGAAAGAAGGCTTTGATGCACAGCACGACGGGATCTATGCCGGTGTCCGCAAGCTGTTGGATTCTGCCGATCAACTGAATTTATTACGCAAAGAGCTGGACAAAGACCTGGAAGCAGAAAAGCTCTATGCCGTCATCGATGGTCTGGCGCTGCATGCCTATCTCGAACCGCAGCGTGTCGATGGGGAATGGATTACGAAAGTGTTGGAGCATCATCTTGCATCCTTGTTTCAATAATGGTCTTTACACTTCTTTTAAGAAACACATACAAATACTCTTATAAAGAAAAGCAATCGGATTAAGGAAAGGTTGATCTGATTGCTTTTTTTCGTGTGTGCGCTGGTTTACAAAGAACACAATGGGCTTTGATACACAGTTAATCGAAGTACTGAACATTGGCGGAGCTTGCCTCGATGTATTCACAGTAGAGCCTCTCAACGTCGACAGTGAACTGCGCGCCTTGCAAAATGTAGTTTTGACGCCGCATAATCATTTAAATTAGCTTTCCTAAACAAAAAAAAGCCGGGATAAGTCATCATAGACTGGTTCCGGTTCGTTTTAATGCTCTCGAATCTTTGACAGATTTCCCCCATTACCTCCAGCTTTACTTCCGCGCGTGAAATCGTATCCGGACGTAAGGGGAGCTCAGCATTTTTTGTTCACTTTGCCATGCCTTGGGACTTTGTCGATAAAGTTGGTGCAATACATAGCGATTTTAGAAATAGCTTTTAACGCTTTTTCAATTCTTCTAGGAGTTTAATTATTTTATCATTTTGCACTGTAATTCTTTTTACACTGAATGCGATGGGTAATAGCAAAGCAAATATCAAAGGGAGAATTACTAATTCTAACATCAAGGGTAATCACCTCCAATTAATATTATAGATATTAAAAAGCTAATCTGCCTTAAAAGAAAGGATTATCCCTCGACTTTAGCTCGTCCACAACATGAGTTCAAAGTGTGGATCATTATTCATGTTTACATGCCGAACGTCCATTCGTAAAATGGTAACAAGAAGGTGACGAAAATGAATGTGAAAAAAGATATCGCAGCCATATTGGATCACATAAAAACAGACGAACGATTTCGCGATAACATTGCGCATTGGAGGGTCATTCCTGCTCGTGAAGCAAAGTCTGTTCCATTTCCAGATGAACTGGACGGACGAATTCGAGATGCCCTGAAGAATAGAGGCATTCCCTCCTTATACACGCATCAAGAAACGTCTTTTCGCCATGTTCGCGAAGGTAAACACATCGTAGCGGTTACGCCCACGGCTTCTGGAAAAAGCATGTGCTATCATTTGCCGATCCTCCAGACGCTATCGGAAGACACACAGGCTCGGGCTCTTTACTTGTTCCCAACCAAGGCTTTGGCACAGGATCAAAAGTCGGAGCTGCACGAGCTAATTACGGAAATGGGCCTTTCAATCAAATCCGAAACATATGATGGTGATACACCTGCAAATATCCGGCAGATGGTACGGAAGGCAGGAAATATCGTCATCACCAACCCAGACATGCTGCACTCCGCCATTTTGCCCCATCACACCAAGTGGGTGTCCTTTTTCGAACATCTCAAATATATCGTGATTGACGAGCTGCATACATATCGCGGTGTTTTTGGCAGTCATGTCGTCAATGTTATTCGGCGGTTGAAGCGCATTTGTGCCTTTTATGGGAGCCACCCGCAATTTATTTGTACATCGGCTACTATCGCCAACCCGAAGCAATTGGCAGAAGCTTTGACAGAAGAAGAGGTAGAGCTGGTCAACAACAATGGTGCTCCGTCTGGCATCAAGCATTTCCTTTTCTACAACCCGCCTGTGGTCAATAAGCAGCTCAATATTAGACGCAGTGCCACATTGGAGGCGCGAGACATTACCGAGCAATTTTTGATCAATGGCATACAGACGATTTTGTTTGCAAGAAGCCGTGTACGTGTAGAGATTTTGCTGACGTATTTGCAGGAGTTGATTCGCCGCAAGCTCGGGCCAAAAACGATCCAAGGGTATCGCGGCGGCTATTTGCCGAGCCAGCGCAGAGAGATCGAACGCGGCTTGCGCAATGGAGACATTATGGGCGTGGTCAGCACCAATGCGCTGGAGCTTGGGGTAGATATCGGGCAGCTTCAGGCATGTGTCATTACTGGCTATCCGGGCTCGGTCGCAAGCACATGGCAGCAGGCAGGACGGGCAGGAAGACGGCAGGGGGAATCCGTAGTCGTTATGGTCGGCAGCTCCACGCCGTTGGATCAGTATGTAATCGCCAATCCAGAGTACTTTTTCGACCGCAGTCCTGAGACAGCACGGATCAATCCCGATAACCTGATCATTTTGGTGGATCATCTCAAATGTGCGGCCTACGAGCTGCCGTTTCGTGAGGGTGATACCTTCGGACGCGCGGAAATCGTGGAAATTCTGGAGTTCTTGACCGAGGAGCAGGTCTTGCATTACTCGCGGGGCAAGTGGTTCTGGATGAACGATTCATTCCCGGCCCACAACATCAGTCTGCGGTCAGCCTCGCAGGAAAATGTCGTGATCATCGACATCAGTGAACGGGGAAATGAGCGTGTCATCGGGGAAATGGACCGTTTCAGCTCCATGACGCTCTTGCATGACGAGGCCATCTATCTGCATCAAGGGACGCAATTTCAGGTGGAAAAGCTGGACTATGAGGAAAAGAAGGCGTACGTCCGGGAAGTGCAGGTCGATTATTACACAGATGCAAACTTGGCCGTCTCGCTGAAGGTATTGGAGCAGGATCAGTCCCGTCTCCATGCGCAGAGCACGTTGGTTTATGGAGAAGTAGCTGTAAATGCGATGGCGACGATCTTTAAGAAAATCAAGTTCGAAACGCATGAAAACATCGGCTCGGGACCGATTCATTTGCCGGAAGAGGAACTGCATACAAATGCAGCGTGGATCGGCTTTTCCGAAGCGCTGCTCGGCGAGATCGGGACAGAGGATGTAGAACGCGGCTTGGTTGGTTTGGCGCATGTGTTGCAGCACGTAGCTCCGCTGTTTGTCATGTGCGACCCGATGGACCTGCACGTGATACCGCAACGAAAGGCCGTTCATTCGCAGCAGCCGACGATTTTTCTGTACGATCGTTATCCGGGAGGCATCGGCTTGAGCGAGCAGGTGTATAAGGAAATGGAGACGATTTTGACCCAGGCAGAGCGGATGATTGTCTCTTGCCCGTGTGAGTCAGGCTGTCCATCTTGTGTGGGAGCGACAGATGACGGCAGCAAGGGGCTAGCCATGACCTTGCTGCGAATCGCTCAAGGGGGAAGCACTTATGTCTCTTAAATCCAAGTTGCAACGGATGAAGGGACATCTCTCGCTGGAAACGGACAAAGCGGTAGCGCCAGCAGTCGAAACAGTCGAATCGGAAACACTCATTCTCCAGAAAGAGAAGGGGGAAGAGCCGAGGGCGGTTGTACCCGCAGATAGCAACGCCGAGCTACAGATACCTTTTGCCGACAAGTGGAAGGAAATGCAGGCATCGCCCTACATCTGGGATGACGAGTACGTCATGATTCGCGAGGTTCGCTATCCGATCGATCAAGAGCATGGCGCTTACGCCTTTTCCGAGCTGCATGAGGCGATCCGTATGTGGGAGGCGGCTGGTCGAGAGCATCCGCTGTCCGCTGCGGGCAGGAAGCCAGAAGACTTGCTGTTTTTTGATACGGAGACGACAGGGCTGTCAGGCGGGGCAGGCAATGCGATTTTTCTTTTGGGGTACAGTCGTTTCGAGGGGGAGCACGTCGTGGTGCGCCAGCATTTTCTCCCGGGCCCGCATGCAGAGGTGACCTTGTACCAATCGTTTTTAGAGCAAGCACAGAAGTCCTCGCATCTGGTGACCTTTAACGGAAAGTCCTTTGACTGGCCGCAGGTGCGAACGAGGCATACACTGGTGCGCGATCAAGTGCCTGCTTTGCCTACCTTTGGTCATTTTGACCTTTTGCACGGGGCGAGGAGACTGTGGAAGGCGGAGCTGGAATCGTGCCGATTGGGTATCATCGAGCAGGAAAAGCTGGATGTTTTTCGCGAGGATGATTTGCCCGGCTATTTGGCACCGGTGCGGTATTTCGACTTTTTGCATGCCCAAGACCCTGATGTCATCGAAGGCGTGCTGCGACATAATGAGACGGACGTCCTGTCTCTGATCACGATGTACATTCACATGACGCGGCTATTGGTAGGGCAAGGGAGTGTAACGGCATCTCTCGAAGAAAGCTACGAAATTGCCAGATGGTACGACGTGCTTGGGGATCAGGAAGCGGCTATGTCAGGCTATCGTCTCGTCGCAGACAGTGAGCATGCGTGGAGTAACCGGGCCAAGCTCGCCATTGGTCATTTGTACAAAAAGCAAAAGGATTGGCACCAAGCCCTAACCGTTTGGGAGTCGTGCATTCAGTCCACCGGGTATGTCCCGGAAGAGGTGTATATTGAGGCTGCCAAACTGTACGAGCACCAGTTGAAGGATTGGGAAAAGGCTTTGCACTATACGAAGCAAGCGTATGAGCAGTGGAAGAAGCGCGGGAGTCTGTTGCGAAACAGGTCTAAGGCAGATGCAGAGGCATATCACAAGCGAATCGATCGGTTGGAAGGGAAGCTTCGGGGAAATGAAGCGGAAGAAGAGAGCCTGTTGTCCGGATTTTTGGATTGGGCGGATGAGTAAGAGTAATGGGGACCGTAGTCTGAAGACGTAACCATCTGAAGGGGATTGGGATGAGGCACATTGTCTTGTTTCTGATGGTGTTTCTACTTCTTGGCGGTTGCTCTGCGAATGATGATTGGGTGCATACGTTTACGGGGGAGAGCGATAATGGATCGTGGTCATGGAGATCAGGCCGATTGAGAGTGAACACACAACAGTTGCCTACCCATTTTATTTGACAAAGAAAATGGAGAATCAAGTAACGAAGCTGTATGCCGAAGCCGATTTAGTCAACGGGAGTAGGGCTAGCAACCTCAATCAAATTGATCTGGAAAAGATCAACCAAAAGCAGCAGCTACTGCTTTTTCAGAAGTACCCGAACCTCCTCTCACCCGATTTTCCTGGAAAAGATACACCGAAAGAACAACTCGAATATTACTTCTCAGATTTGAAAATGAATATAAAATGGACAGATGATCGGGGAGAGCATCACGAACAAATCATGCTGAAACTGCAAACTGCTCCTTGACGTAACAAGGGAGGATGGAATGATTTTTAAAGATCTACAACATGCTTGGAACCCAAGTCCAGAAGAAATAAAAACATGGGCATACAGTAATGAAAAGATCCCAGAGCAAGATTGGGAGCTTGCTGTAAACGGATTTGAAAACATACCGATGATTTGTACGTTTATTGACGATGTAAAATGCAAGCACACTTCTTTTTT
>NZ_CP176370.1:5267500-5637500 GCF_046196545.1 Brevibacillus fortis | reverse complement strand
AAAGTCGGGCTTAGTGATCCGGTGGTTCCGCATGGAAGGGCCATCGCTCAACGGATAAAAGCTACCCTGGGGATAACAGGCTTATCTCCCCCAAGAGTCCACATCGACGGGGAGGTTTGGCACCTCGATGTCGGCTCATCGCATCCTGGGGCTGAAGTAGGTCCCAAGGGTTGGGCTGTTCGCCCATTAAAGCGGTACGCGAGCTGGGTTCAGAACGTCGTGAGACAGTTCGGTCCCTATCTGTCGCGGGCGTAGGAAGTTTGAGGAGAGCTGTCCTTAGTACGAGAGGACCGGGATGGACGCACCGCTGGTGCACCAGTTGTCACGCCAGTGGCACAGCTGGGTAGCTATGTGCGGACGGGATAAGCGCTGAAAGCATCTAAGCGTGAAGCCCCCTCCAAGATGAGACTTCCCACAGCGCAAGCTGGTAAGACCCCTCATAGACGATGAGGTTGATAGGTTCGGTGTGGAAGCGCGGTAACGCGTGGAGCTGACGAATACTAATCGGTCGAGGACTTATCCACACACTCTTAGCAATTGATCATGCAGATCCGGTTTTGAATGAATGAAGAAGCCATTCCTTAAAGGAATGGTTTTTTTTGATAGCTCTGGAAACAAACACGGTCCCCGCATTCACTGGAAAAGCGTTAGACTAAAGCGCTTTACACAGAAGGGTTTTACAGATGTTGACAAAAACGAGACCTACATAATAATATAACCTTACGTAAAAAATAAATTTTACGGAGGTCTGATTGATGGAAATTTCAAAGGGAGTAGAAATGCTTCATCTAGATTTTCATGGTAATATCATTCACCCCGTTCTTTTGTGGGATCGAGACATGGCTGTTTTAATAGACACCGGATTCCCAGGGCAAATGGATGATTTACGCGTGGCGATGGAAAAGGTAGGAGTACCGTTCGACAAGCTAAAAGCTGTAATTTTGACGCATCAGGATGTGGATCATATCGGCAGTCTTCCTGAGATTTTGCAGGAGTGCGGGGATCATGTTCACGTTTATGCACATGAACTGGATAAACCGTATATTCAAGGGGAGATACCGCTTTTAAAAGATGGGCACCTTGAGAATCCTCCTAAAGGCAGAGTGGACCATACCGTGAGTGACGGTCAGGAACTGCCCTTTTGCGGCGGGATTCGTGTCATCCATACTCCTGGGCATACTCCCGGTCATATCAGCCTTTATTTAAAGCAAAGCAAGACTCTCGTTGCCGGGGACTCGATGTACAGTGTAAACGGGATTCTCGGGGGTATTCATGCCCCGACCACACCGGATATGAATGCAGCTCGTCTTTCTTTGATAAAGTATGTAGACCTCGACGTTGTATCTGTGGTTTGTTACCACGGGGGATTCAGTAATGGAAATGTGAAGGATCAGATAATAGAACTTAGTCAGGGGGGACGTTAACTTATTAGTAATCATATCGTGACCACCTGTATCTTTTCCCCGTCTTTTTTTAAAGTTGGAAAAAGGAAGGGGCTCTATTTCATGAAAAAATGGAATTTTATCTTTGCTGGTGTTCTTAGTTTTACTCTTATTTTTGGAGGAACGCCTGGTCTTGCAAAAAATAAAACTGAAAATGTAAAGCAAGGCACGAATTCGATGTCAACCGACAAACCTATTGGACACGGCTTACACCTATGGTGGAATCCTGGATTCAACTATACGCTGGAAGATCGAGTGAACAATATAAAACTTCCCATTCCTGTCCCAAAAGAATTAGAGGGAAAAAGTGAGGGACAGGACCCTATTACTCCTGCACTTCCTCAATTGGACTTTAGTAGTGACGATTCCAAAAATGAGTTTTATATGTTTCATTATGGAAACGAAGGCGAGGTTTTCTTACAACTTCTTCAATATGAAAAAGGGAAACTTACCTCGTTGGGAGCGATAAAGGTAGCAGAAGACGTTCCCAATCGTATATATGGCTTTTACAATGACGGTCGTAATTCCATCTATGTCATTACTTTAGATATAAAGGGTGAGTTGAATAGCTCGGCCGAGTATGTGTGGGATTATGAGACGAAGATGATTAATAAAGTATCGGAACTAAAAGCCGAATAGAGCATAAAAAGTAACGATAGCTCCATACACACAAAAAACGGCAGCCAGTTTAATCGGCTGCCTTTCTCTCTATGCCAGGCAAATGTCCTCACCCGTTAATCCTTTATCATAACCGAAGGAGTAGCAGTTCGCACGAAGATGATCGCATCAAAAGCTTTTGCCGGAACCATCTGCAACGTATACAGCTTCTCCATTTTTCCATACCATCCACTAAAAGCATCACCGATTGTACTGATGGACTGCGCTTTATTCAGATAGGTGTAAAAATCCGCATGATGCTTTGCCTTTGCAAAGTCAAGGAATCCATCCGCCATGCCTGTCTGTGCAAACAGAACAGCTAGTCGATCTTTGCCACTATTTTTTACGGTAAACGCTTTGCGTTCATTGGTAGAGGCGTCATTCGCAAGGAAGGTGCTTTCGTAGAATTCACTTCCGATTGCGTAATAGTGGTCCCCCAATGCTTTCGCGAGATGTGCCCCCATGCAGGTTGTCATTCCTACGGAAGTGGAGGTCTTTTCAATATGTCCATTATGTCCGGCGATGAACATGTTGTTGCGACCGTACTGTTTCTTTTCAAAGGATAATATCCACATGACTTTGTCCGCCATATAGCGATCGCGGGTGTTGCTATAGTTCGCATTTGTTCCGCGCAGTGTAGCATTTTGCTTGATTGATTCTGCGAAGGCAGTAGCCAGTTCATATTCTTTCTCAGAGCTTTTCGCGATGTAAACAGATTGGTTTTGTTTCATCTGCTCCATCAAGCTTTTTATGTGGGAGAGCGCTTCCTGTACGAGGGCGATCTTTTGATCATACACCGTCTTATCATTCAGATTTGTAAGCAGCTTCTCATACTTGGCTGCGAGTGTCGGATCAACTTTTTTCAAATAGGAGAATAGCCCGTTTTTGTTATGGTCATAGCGTTGCATGTCAAAGCCGTAGAAATGAATTTGATCTTTGGCATCCCGCTGCTCATTAAAGGCGCGCATCCAAGAAAGAAGGGCGGCCATTTCTTCTGTATTGTAAATCGTAAATCCGATGGCTTTTGCGGCATCCTGCGCCGTTCCGCTGCCGCCTAAAATGTATTCATTGACCTTTTGTCCACCGCCAAAATCTCCTTCGATGGCAAATACGCGATAGCCTTGTTTTTCTACCAAATGCTTGAAAATATCTAACTTCAGCGTAGTGAATTGCTTGTTGCCATGCGTAGCTTCTCCAAACCCGATGATGGTTTTTGCAGGAAGCTCCATTTTGGAAACAGGGACAAGGTTTGCTTGCAATGACTGCTGCAAGGTGTTGGCTGATGCGGGATGGAACCCTGTCAATACACTCAGGATGATGAACAAGCTGATAGTGAATAGGAGTTTTCTTTTCATGTCATTCTCTCTTTCTTGCGCTGATTCTTTGTTCATAAGTGGATTTTCCTACCATTTCCCCTATTATACTCCTTTATGAAGTCGTTTACCTAGATTAAAAAAACGCACCTGGGTTTGAGAATCCCCGGGTGCATTTTCGCTTTGTTACTTCACATATTTCGCCCGATACTCATCTGCCAGCATGGACATGAGAATAGAGTCGTGATAGGCGTGGTTGTAATAAAGCGCTTGTCGCTGTACGCCTTCACGCTGGAAGCCGAGCTTTTCATACGTGTGGATGGCACGTTCGTTAAAGGCGAATACGTTTAGCTCGATGCGGTGCAAATTGAGGATGCCAAAACCATAGTCGAGCATTAGCAGGAGGGCTTCGCTTCCGTAACCTTTGCCTTGATAGGCATTTTGGTCAATCGAAATTCGGATAAAGGCGTTGCTATTATTCCGATCGATCTCCCCGATCTGGACGTCGCCAATCACTTGATCATTTTCACATAGGCAGATCAATAAGAGGACACTGGAAGAGTCCTGGCCTTTGTTTGCGATGTACTGGTGGATTTGCTCACGCGTGAAATGTTTTTGGGTACCAGTCAGCATACGCGTTTCCTTGTTGAACAAGGAGCGGAAGTATAATTCGGTATCTTCTGTGCCAATCGGTCGCAAAAAGACGCGTTCCCCTTCCAAAAAGCGAACCGCACGTGTATTCTCCTGTGTCGTAGACATAGTCGTTGTCCTCCTGTTCGTTCAAAACTTCTTTTTCTTAGGATAACGAGCAAGTGTATACTTGAAAATGTGCAGTTTTGTAAAAATGAAAAGGACAGATGGAGGGGGAAATCGACATGCTCTTGACCCCAAACTGGCAGGAAAACGACAACGAGCCGCAATACGTACAGCTTTATACTTATTTGAAAAAGGAAATCGTCGCAGGACGCTTGGCGGTGAGTAGTAAGCTGCCGTCCGTTCGCAAGCTGGCTGACTTGCTGGACTTAAGCACAACACCCGTGGAGATGGCATACCAGCAGCTGCTGGCGGAAGGTTTTGTCCAAAGTAAACCGCGCAGTGGGTATTACGTGGAGAAATTACCGGATCCTGAAGTGAAGCCGGGTACTGGTGCGAGCACACTAACTATCCAGCGGCCCATGGTGCGTGACGAGCGGGAATACGTCTATGACTTTCATCTCTCCCGCAATGATTTTTCGTTATTTCCAACCATGATTTGGCGTCGTTTGTACAATGAGACGCTTTACATAGAGCAGCAGGAGAATCTTTTTTATGGAGATCCGCAAGGGGAGGCTGGACTCAGGAAGCAAATCGCTGACTACTTGCACAGGTACCGGGGTGTCGCATGCTCGCCGAATCAAGTGGTGATTGGGGCGGACCAGTTTGGCTTGCTGTCCTTGATCTGTTTGATGGTAAAGCCGCAGTTCCAACACATCGGCGTAGAAAATCCGGGGTATTTGCTGTTTGCCAATACGTTTCGCCAGCACGGATACGACGTGGTGCCGATCTCACTGACAGAGGACGGAATTAGCGTCAGGGAGCTATATGAGTCAGGGGTTAGGTTGGCTGCCGTTTCTTCGGCTCATCAATACCCACGTGGGATGATCATGCCTATATCCAAGCGGCTGCAATTACTTGAATGGGCCAAAAATGTGGGAGGATACATCATCGAAGACGATTACGACGGAGAGTTTCGTTACCATGGCAGACCAATTCCGTCCATGCAAGGCTTGCTCCCGCATGCGAATGTTATCTATATGGGGAGCTTTGCGCAGGTGTTGGCGCCAGCAATCGGCATTTGGTACATGGTCTTGCCAGAATCTCTGCTGGATACGTACTACAATCTGCTGCGCGAGACACTGCTAGAACCATCCTCATCCCGACTGCATCAGCGGACGATGGAAGCCTTTATGGAAAAAGGATATTTCGAAAAACATGTCCGCAAAATGCGCAAGCTGTACCGCAAAAAGCATGATGCGCTGCTGCTGACTGTGCAAAAGCATTTTGGCGAAAGAGCGAAAGTGATCGGAGCAGATGCGGGTTTTCACGTTCTGCTGCGGGTAAACAGCGAGCGAAGCGAGGAGGAGTTGAAAAAGCTGGCGATTCAGGCAGGCGTGAGAGCCTCGCCCGCATCGTTTACTTGGCTGGTGCCACCTAATTCCTTGCCAAAAGAGTTTTTCCTCGGCTTCGCGGGCATTCCATTGGAAAAAATCGATCCCGGTATCGAGGCACTGAGCCAAGCGTGGTTTGGTGATTGTTGACAAGGCATGAGTACGCCGTTATGCTAAGAGTACGTTTTGGAAAATATGAAAAATATAATATTTTCCTTGTTTTCGAGAGGGGGCAAGAACATGCAGGAGCGAATCCTACAATGCGCCTATCATGAGATTGAGACCAAGGGTGTCCGTTTCACTATGTCCGATTTAGCTCGGCGCGCAGGCGTTAGCACCAAGACGTTGTATGCGAGCTTTCCATCGAAAGAGGCCTTGATCACCAAAGTCATTGAAGAAAACATCGAGGACTTGCGTAGAGCGGAAGATCAGATTTTACATGATCCGGATCTCGATTTGGTAGAGAAGATGCGGCAGCTCCTGGCACTGGTCCCGAACAATTTCTCACGAACGGACCTGCGCGTGTGGTACGAGCTGAAGCGCTACTATCCCGAGCAATGGAAGCTGATCGACGAGTTCAATCAACAGGAGTGGGAGCATGTTCGGATCATTCTGGAGCAAGGGGTAGAGGAGGGCGTGTTTCGTCATATCCAGCTCCCGATCCTGATTCAGATGTATACTGGAACGCTCAACCAGCTGATTGATCAGCAGTTGGCGAACCAGCATCATCATCTGACGATTGGCGATGCGCTGGATGCGGTCATCGATATTTTACTAGGCGGCATCGTAGATACTTCGTCTTCAAACAAGTAAGTAGGAGGAACATAATGAGTTGGGTCTATCTATTAATGGCCATTTTACTAGAGGTGGCTGGAACAACATCGATGAAGCTGTCTGACGGGCTGAGCAAGCCTGTCCCCAGTGTGATGATGTTTATCTTTTATATTTTGTGCTTCTCGTCACTGAGCCTGGCGCTCAAGGAAATGGAGGTCGGGACTGCCTATGCCATCTGGTCGGGTCTTGGCACAGCGATCATCGCGGTCATTGGTGTGGTGATCTTCAAGGACGCCTTCACTGTCAAAAAAGTGATTGCTGTCGGACTGATCATCGTGGGCTGTGTGCTGTTGAATCTGGGAGACACCTCCCACGCGCAATCTTCTAAAGATACAGGAGTAGCTGAGGCAAAATGAGTGAGAAAAATGTAAGAGCAATGCTAGTGTTTTTCTGGATCACTGATGTGGCTTTTATCGTATACTGGCTCCTTACATTTTTGGAGCTGCTCCCTGTGGAATATCTGTATCAGGATTACTACGATCCCAATTTGCTCGCATGGAACCTGTCCTTTTTTCCATTGGATATTTTCATTTCCATCACGGGCTTTGCCAGTCTGTACGCCTATCGCAGAGGGCGGCACATCTGGAAGCCGCTTGCCATGCTGTCGCTCGTTTTGACATCCTGCTCGGGTTTGCAGGCGATCGCTTTTTGGGCGTTCAAGGCAGATTACGATTGGTCCTGGTGGATTCCGAACCTGTACCTGCTGATTTACCCGTTATTCTTTTTGCCGGGCTTGATGCGAGAACTGGCAAAAGTGAAGGAAAGGAATTCTTGACAAATTTTGAGCAGTGGCTATATAGTAGGTCTTAAGTTAATAGTGCTGTGGAGATTGGGAGATCAGCTAATATTTGCAAATTGAGGGCATTGGCTCTTGTTTTGCGAGTATTAGCTTTTTTATTTTCTCTCCAAACAAACCACAAAGGAGTTAGCGTATTGTAAGCGCTTTACGGGAATAGGTTTACGTTTTTTCCAAAAAGGGGGAGGATGGGCCATGTCTATTTATGTAGGGGAACTGATCGGGACGATGATCTTGATCATTTTGGGGGCAGGTGTTTGCGCCGGACAGAACTTGAAAAAGGCGTATTCCCAAAACGGCGGTTGGATTGTAATTACGCTGGGCTGGGGTCTGGCAGTTGCGTGCGGAGCGTATGCAGTAGGAAGCATTAGCGGAGCGCATTTGAATCCGGCACTTACGATTGCACTGGCAAGCATCGGTCAATTTCCGTGGGAGCATGTGCCCGGCTACATAGCGGCTCAACTGATTGGGGCGTTTATGGGAGCGACGTTCGTCTGGATCTTTTATTACCCGCATTGGCGTGAGACGAATGATGCAGGAGCCAAATTGGGGGTATTTGCAACAGGTCCTGCGATTCCCAATACAGTCGCGAATCTGTTCAGTGAAATTTTAGGTACGTTTTTCTTGGTGCTCGGTCTACTGGCGATCGGAGCGAATAAATTTGCAGAAGGACTGAATCCGTTTATCGTCGGCTTCCTGATTGTCGCAATCGGTTTGTCTCTTGGTGGTACTACTGGTTATGCGATCAATCCGGCCCGTGACCTGGGACCTCGTCTCGCTCATGCTCTCTTGCCCATCCACGGCAAAGGAAAGTCCAACTGGCGCTATGCATGGATTCCTGTTGTTGGACCTATCATTGGAGCAGTAAGTGGAGCGTTTTTTTACAAATGGACGTTTACAGATCATTCGTTGACAGGTGTAATAGCATTAGCGGCTTTCATGGTGATTGCCATCGTGGTCGGAATGACAACCAAAAAATCAATCGGCAGCAAGGAGCGACTCGCATCCGAAAGTGCGCGTTCCTAGACATAAAGGTAAGAATGAAGGCGATTCCATATGAGTGAAGGAGGAACAGTTGTCATGGACAATAAATATATGCTTTCCCTCGATCAGGGAACCACGAGCTCTCGCGCTATTTTATTCGATAAATCAGGTGCCATTATCGGTGTGGCCCAGAAGGAATTCACGCAAATCTATCCGAAGCCGGGTTGGGTGGAGCACAATGCCGAGGAAATCTGGGAATCACAGCTGGAGGTTTTGAAAGCGGTTTTACTGGAGAATCATGTGAAACCGGAAGAAATCGCAGGGATCGGGATTACCAATCAGCGGGAAACAACCGTGGTATGGGATAAGCACACGGGTAAGCCGATTCATAATGCGATTGTATGGCAAAGCAGACAGTCCATCGATATTTGCAACCAGTTGAAAGAGCAAGGTTATGAGCAAACCGTTCGTGAAAAGACAGGATTGTTGATTGACGCCTACTTTTCCGGTACAAAGGTAAAATGGCTACTCGATCATGTGGAGGGAGCACGGGAGCGAGCAGAGAAAGGCGACCTCTTGTTTGGAACCATCGATACGTGGCTGATTTGGAAGCTGACCAATGGCCTTGTGCATGTGACCGACTATTCCAATGCTTCGCGCACGTTAATGTTTAATGTTCATTCCCTGGAGTGGGACGACGAGCTGTTGAACATGTTGCAAATCCCGAAAGCCATGCTGCCAGCTGTCCGTCCTTCCAGCGAATTGTACGGATACACAGACGAGAAGCTCTTCGAATTCCAGATTCCGATTGCCGGGATTGCCGGAGACCAGCAGGCCGCTTTGTTTGGGCAGGCGTGCTTTGCGGAAGGGCAGGCAAAAAACACATACGGAACAGGTTGCTTCATGCTGATGAATACCGGGGAAAAGGCAGTTGCATCCAAAAACGGGTTGCTGACGACCATTGCCTGGGGAGTAGATGGCAAGGTAGAGTACGCCCTGGAAGGCAGTATTTTTGTGGCTGGTGCGGCCATTCAATGGCTGCGTGACGGACTCAAGCTGATCGAAAAATCATCGGATTCGGAAAAACACGCACTCGCTGTAGACAGCACAGATGGTGTGTATATGGTTCCAGCCTTTGTTGGACTGGGAGCACCGTATTGGGATATGGAAGCAAGAGGCGCGATCTTCGGCTTGACCCGCGGAACGACGGAAGATCATTTGATTCGGGCAGCGCTGGAGTCTCTGGCTTATCAGACACGGGATGTGCTTGAAGCGATGGAGGCTGATTCCGGCATCCGGCTGCAAAAACTGGCGGTAGACGGTGGAGCCGTGGCGAATAACTTTTTGATGCAGTTCCAGTCCGACATCCTGAATACAGAGGTTGAGCGTCCGCGTGTCAATGAAACGACCGCGCTGGGAGCTGCTTACCTGGCAGGGCTTGCCGTCGGGTATTGGGGCAGCAAGGAAGATATTGTGAATAACAAAGTGGTGGAGCGCTCCTTCTCACCGGATATGGCGGAGGAATTGCGCCAGAGCCTGTACGCAGGTTGGAAGCAAGCAGTTACGGCAACGATGGGTTACAAGATTAGGCATTGATTTTTGTGTAAAAGAGGTCTAAAGTTAAAGATAAGTTAATCATGCTGTGGAGACTACGGAGACAGCCAGTATCAGAAGGGCAATGACATTGCATTGCTTCTTTTGGATATTGGCTGTCTTTTTCTTTTAGAGAGGATGAGAAGAACGATGAACGATCAACATGTATTATCATCAAGTCAACGCCAGGCTTGTCTGGATAAAATGGCAACCAAACAACTCGATCTTTTGGTAATTGGCGGTGGGGTGACGGGAGCAGGTATTGCCCTCGACGCAGCTGCGAGAGGTCTGAGTGTTGGACTCGTGGAAAAACAGGACTTCGCTGCGGGCACAAGTAGTCGCTCTACCAAGCTCGTTCATGGAGGATTGCGCTATTTGAAGCAGGGCGATGTGCAGCTGGTGCGGGAAGTAGGCCGGGAGCGAGCAATTTTGTATCGCAATGCGCCACATATCGTCATCCCGGAAAAAATGATTTTGCCCATCGTGAAAAATGGTACCTATGGCAAGCTGGCAACCTCTATTGGTTTGTATGTTTACGATGTGTTGGCTGGAGTTGAAAGAAAAGAACGACGCATCATGCTGAACAAGCAGAGAACTGTGGAGGCAGAACCGCTTTTGCGCCGCGATATTCTCAAGGGTGGCGGGCTTTATTTCGAATATCGGACAGATGATGCTAGACTTACGGTTGAGGTCATGAAAACAGCAAGCTCGCACGGAGCGCTCTGCGTGAACTATACCGAAGCCACTGGCTTTATTTATGAAAACGGCAAAGTCATCGGGATTAACGCGAAGGATTTGCTTACGGGCACGGAGTACTCCCTCCATGCCAAAAAAATCGTCAACGCAGCAGGTCCTTGGGTGGATCAGCTTCGAGAAAAGGATCACTCCCTGTACGGCAAGCGCCTCCACCTGACAAAAGGTGTCCATCTGGTCGTGCCGTATAACAGACTGCCGTTGAAGCAGGCCGTTTATTTCGATGTATCCGATGGGCGCATGCTGTTTGCTATTCCGCGCAATAACAGTACGTATATCGGTACCACTGACACGAATTACAAAGGTGTGCTGGAGCGGCCAACGGTGACGAGAGAAGACATGCAGTATGTATTGAATGCCGCGAACGAGATGTTCCCTTCTGTGAAACTGACGGAACAGGATGTCAGCTCTAGCTGGGCAGGACTCAGACCGCTGATCCATGAAGATGGCAAGTCCCCATCCGAATTGTCACGCAAGGACGAGATTTTTTATTCCAAAAGCGGGCTGATTACGATCGCAGGTGGAAAATTGACGGGTTTCCGCAAGATGGCCGAGCGCATTGTGGATGTGGTGGTCAAGCAGTTGACCGAAGAAGAGGGCAGAGCATTTGAAGCTTGTCGGACAGACAAAATCGTCCTCGCTGGCGGAAAATTTGACTCCGCAGCCAAGATTCCTGTATTTGTGAAAGCACAGGCAGAGAGACTTCGCCAATGGGGAATCACCGAGGAACAAATCCGCGTTCTGGTCGGAAAATATGGAAGCAACAGTGAGCAAATCGTAACGATGTGCCAGGAGCTTTTGACACAAAATGCTCAAAATGTGTCTCCGATCGAAGTACTGCTGAAAGCAGAACTGCGCTACGCTGTAAAGGAAGAAATGGTCATGACCTTGAGCGATTTTCTGATTCGTCGCAGTGGCAGACTATTCTTCGAGCGGGATACACTGGAGCCCGTGTATCGATTGGTGGGAGAAGAGCTCGCTCAAGAGCTACAATGGTCGGATGAGAGAAAAGAACATGAAATAAAAGCGTTTGAAGAGGAATATCATCTTGCGAAAACATTTCAATAGGGGTGATTCGTGATTGGCAAACCAGATCAATCAAAAGATACTTCCTGCAGCCCGGACATTAAAAGAATTTGATGAACTTATGGAGAGCTGCTACGAGCGCATTATTTTGCTGAATGCCCATGTAGCACAAGTAAAGCCACTGGGAAAACGGGCCAGAGCGTTCGGAAAAAAACTGCTGATCCATGCTGATCTCATAGACGGCTTGAAGTCTGATGAATATGCGATGGAGTTTCTTGCGCAAGAAGCACAGCCCGAAGGTATCATCACCACACGGAACAGTGCCATTCTTGCCGCCAAGAAAAAAGGGCTCATTTCCATTCAACGATTGTTTCTCATTGATACGATGGCATTAGACAGCAGCCTTACCCAGCTTGCGAGAACCAAACCGGATTACGTTGAGGTTTTGCCAGGAATCATTCCCCACCTGATCGAAGAAATTACTGAACGAACTCAAATTCCGGTCATTGCTGGTGGCTTCATTCGCACGAAAGAAGATGTGGACCGCGCAATTCAGGCGGGGGCTACATCCGTAACAACGTCTCGCAGAGAGCTGTGGACGAAATCATAATGGCATCAGGAGCATTAAAAGCCGGTCATTCCTGCTCATAGGAATACCGGTTTTTTGTGTTTGTCTGAGAGAAAACAGGAAGATGACGGTGCTAGGGGATATAGGTAGATACCCTTTTATTAGGTAGGGAGGTCAAAAGTCTATGCGGATGAACGCCACCGTGCATATACACATATAGTCAACAAAAATAAGAGGAAAGAAGGCGGTTGCGTGAATTATCCAAGCGGGCAATGGCAGTCATCGTATGGGCAGTCTTCCCATTATCCTTGGCAAAGAGATGATTGGGGTCGAGGTCGTGACTGGGACCGGGGAAGAGATTGGGATCGAGGTCGTGACTGGCAACGAGACCATCGACGCAGATGTCCAGATTTCTGCCGGCATTGCCATCCTAGATGCTGCGGTGGCTGGCGCTAATCATCCTCTATTTTTTCAATAGATAGAAGCGGAAGCGTAATTGACTTGAGCCAAATCTTGTGGAGCATTCGAGATTTGGCTCTTCCTTTTGCAAAAGAGAAGGAAGGCGAAACTTTTCAGTCAATTGTCAAAATAGAGCTACAAGCGTAATCATTCATGCTCCTACCTTCTCGTGTTCTTTCCTGCGGAATATTCACTAAAACAGCCTTGATCCTCATGACCCCTTCTACGATCTGTTCCTTGGTGGTATTGCCGTATCCAAGAATGATTTTATCTGTATGATTGCCTTTGACAATGGCGTGTTCCTCGACCGGGTAGACACGCACTCCGGCTTGCTCCAGTGCAGCCAGGACGTCAGGTGTGAAGCGAACCGTGGGAAAGGCAGCTACGATGTGCAGACCAGCGGCCTCCCCCCAAATGCGAATACCATCACCAAAAGCCAGTTGAAGAGCATCAATCAAGCATTGACGACGTTTTTTGTACAGCTTTTTTACGCGATTCACGTATTTCTCTAGATGTCCCTCCTCGATAAAAACCCCTAGGGCAAGCTGATCAATCGAAGGGGCGTGCAAATCGGATAGCCATTTCGCCTGCTGATAGGAAGCTACCAATGCTTTTGGCAGGACGAGGTATCCCTGGCGCAGTCCGGGAGAAAGGATTTTGCTAAAGGAACCGATGTAGATAACACGCTCTGAGGCAAGTCCCTGAATGGAGCTTATGGGAGCAGTCTCGTAGCGAAACTCGCTGTCGTAATCATCCTCGACTATGTAGCAGTCAGCTTCCCGTGCATAACGAATGAGTTGAAGTCTACGCTGGACGGGCATGGTGCCGCCGAGCGGGAACTGATGAGAAGGCGTGACAAATACGAAGCTGGGGCGATGGGCAGATAATGACGGTAGCTGTTCCATATCCATCCCGTAGGCATCTGTCGGAACAGGCAGTAAACGAGCGCCTGTCCTGGTGAAAATACTCTGGATATCATGCGTGATCGGGTCCTCGATGACTACGTGACTATCAGGACGCAGAAGCACATTGGCGATCAGGGTGAGCGCCTGAGTAGCCCCGGATGTCATAATGATTTGCTCGGGTTCGCATTGCACACCGCGCGTTCGATACAAATAGCGACTCAAAATCGTGCGCAGCTCCGTGCGTCCCTCGGGACGATTATAGCCAAAGACTGACAGCGGCGCTTCCTGACAGACGCGCTGGACGGTTTTGCCCCAGAGGCTGCGAGGAAAGTGCTCCAGAGCAGGAACACCGGAACGAAAATCGATCCGCTGGCTCTCGGCTTCGTTGAAGTGCTGATCCACTTTCGGCAACCCAGCCCCAGCCTCTGTCATCCGGGCATGCTGTTCCAAATAAATGCCCGAAGCAATAAAATACCCGGAGCCACGTCTGCTCTCGATGTAGCCCTCAGCTAATAGCTGCTCGTACGCTTCTAGCACCACATTGCGAGAGAGGTGCAGTTCGCTTGCTACTTTTCGGGTAGAAGGAAGCTTGAAGCCGGCTGTCAGTTCTCCGCTCAAAATCTTTGTGCGTAATTCAGAATAAATTTGTCTGATTAACGGAATGGTTTTCTCTCGGTCAATGGTCATCCAGAACAAGGCGTGTGAGCCTCCTTATGTAACTGGTCCTCTCGAAATAGTGGGAAACTGGACCTAATCCACACAAGCGTACCATGGTAGGGTGATGGAAGAGAAGAGGTATGCCACTGCCAAAGGAGAGAGAAGGATGACGCCAGAAGAGAGAAGAACTGCCGAGATTTTGCGTACAATCGCCCGTGACGAACGAATCAAGGAAGCGGTCAGAACATCGCCCTTGCTATATCCGTTGCTTTTAACGGCTGCGAAACGTTATGTGACAGGCGAAACGCGTGCGGATGCAATGAAAATAGCCCAGCGTTTGGAAAAAATGGGCTACCGTTTATCAGTTGAACACATTGGTGAAAATACGCTGGATTTGCAGGTTGTACATGAAGCGCAGCGGGAATTTCTGGC
This sequence comes from Brevibacillus fortis, assembly GCF_046196545.1. Classification (GTDB taxonomy): domain Bacteria; phylum Bacillota; class Bacilli; order Brevibacillales; family Brevibacillaceae; genus Brevibacillus; species Brevibacillus fortis_A. The sequence continues at coordinate 5,622,934 of NZ_CP176370.1, read as the reverse complement.
GCTAACTATGGATTGCTCCCATCTACATACATCAGTCGGAATCTCCTTTGATCTGTCCCATCTCGGCTTGTTACTGGATCAAGAGCTGGCTTTTACCCACATAGAAGAGTTAGCGGAGCGGGCGAGATATAGCGGCCAGTATTTGATGATTAGCATGGAGGAATCGACGAAAACAGAGGCGATCATCAGCATGTATGAGCGCTTGGCACAGCGGCATGAAAATGTGGGCATTACGATTCAAGCGCATTTGCATCGCTCGCTGGATGATGTGAAACGGGTGCTCGGACTGCCGGGAAAAATTCGCTTGGTCAAAGGCGCATTCAAGGAACCCCAAGAAATCGCATTGGCGCGTTCAGTGGAGTTGAACGAACGATACCTGGAGCTGGCAGACATGTGTGTCCAAGCTGGACGCGAATGCTCACTCGCCACCCACGACCAAGCGATTGTAGACGAGCTAACCCGCCGAGACTATTTGCATCGACCGAATGTAGAGGTTGAGCTGTTATACGGGGTTCGCCCTGAGCTGGCTCATGCTTTGCGAGAAAAGGGGGTTCCGGTGCGCTTGTACCTCACCTATGGGACAGAGTGGTACTTGTACTTGTGTCATCGACTGGCGGAGCACCCGCCTCATGTGCATCAGGCGATAGCCGATATGTTTGATCCAGAGAGACTTCAGGATGTAGGTTATGGCATGTTATAGAAGGATTACGAAAAAACGTCAGAGCCTGACCCTGACGTTTTTTCTATTTTTCACTCTCGCACTTGGTGACCAATCGACTTCATTTTTGAAAAAAAATGTAGCTATTTGTCTGGAAATAACGTCAATAACTGTATGAGAAGAAAAGATAGGAAGAAAAAAAGAATGGTCCGTGGAGGTTTTGAACGAATGAAAACGGCGCAGTGTAAGCGGTGGCTCCTGGCCTTCTGTGCGTTCCTCCTGTTAGTAGCAGGTGTTCCTTTAGGATTAACGGGAACAGCCTTGGCAGAGGGAAGCATTCAGCTGGGAGTAACAGTCGGAATTGAAGGAAAGTACAGGGATACGGGGATGGTACCCGTTGTGGTCACGGTGAGAAATGGAGGAGCGGATATCGAAGGCGATCTTTTTGTCGCCACGGGGGAAAGGGGAGACAGTCGCTTCGCAGTTGCCAATTATCAGCCGGTTTCGATTGCAAGCGGAGTGACCAAGCAGGTAACGATTCTCGTTCCTGGCTCAGAGCTGCATGGGAATTCTATTGTGGCCTTGATGCAAAATGACAAGATGATCGCGCAAACCCCGATAACAGGCAGTTCATACAGCGAAGATACGCTGATGATCGGTGTTTTGGCAGAAAACCCCGACACAGCTAACTTCCTTGGTGTACTGCCGAAAGGCTCCATTCATAACCCTGTCCAGCTCTTGACGATGAAGGCAGACAATATGCCTGTGACAGGTACTCAGCTCCAAATGATCAATATGCTCGTTATCAATAATTTTGCTTTGGATTCATTGAATGAACAGCAGATCAAAGCGATTCGGGATTGGACGAATTCTGGCGGGATGCTCATTTTAGCCGGAGGAGCGCACTACAAGAAAGCCGGAGGCATTTTGGCTGACTTGTCGCCAGTAGAAGTGACTGGAGTGACGAGTGTACAGACAGTCTCTAGTTTAAAAGTGGATAAGACCAATCCGATTGCACTGACTTCCCCCTTTACTGTAAGCAATGGGACATTGAAGGCAGGGAAAGTTCTGTACAGCGAAGGAAATATTCCGCTGATGGCTGTACATAACGTGGGAGCCGGAAAAGTATTGTACGTCGCTTATGATTTGGCGGCGGAACCAGTAGCCAGCTGGGCAGGAAACAGCCGCTTTTGGGCAGATACATTAGTAAAGGCTTTTGGTTCTTCCATCAACGCTTCAAATAGGAGCATGATCGACGACATATGGCCGCTTCGGGATGCTGCTGATCGAGTCCCATCCTTGAAAATTCCGGAGGTTGGCTGGTTTGCAGTATTTTTCGGAATTTATGCCCTGCTTGTAGGGCCAGTTCTTTTCTATATTTTGCGGAGAGGCCGCAAGCAAAGCTACATGTGGGTGATCGTCCCTGCCATTTCGGTGTTGGCGGGAATCGGAATCTTCTCGATTGGTGCCATCCAGCGGGGTGTGGGTGTAAAGCTGCACCAGGTAGGTTATATTGAGTTGCAAAACAACGGACAGGCGAATGCGATGAGCGTAACGGCATTATTCGTACCGAGTAATGACGACTATCGTTTGACTATAAAGGGAGAGGGTATAACCCAACCCGTCACTGAAAGAGATTATATCGATCAAATTCCGAAAACGTGGATTTCCATGCAGCCAGATCAGACCCATATTGATTTCCGAGATGTAGAATTCTGGTCGATGCGCAAGGTTGCGACGGAGCAATCCTTATCGGACGTAGGAAAGGTAGAATCGAACCTGTCGTATGAGAACGGTGCACTGAAAGGAACCGTGACGAACCATACGAAGTACTCGCTGCGAGATGTGACGATCTCGACAGGTCTGCAGGTACAAGAGTTTCCACAGTTGGCGGCTGGCAGCAGTATCGAAGTGAACTTGCCGTTTGCACCTCAACAACAAGCAAGGCGGAACCAACATCGGATGAATACGGGGCATGCACTGCCGCAGCACATGCAATCGAATGGCTATGAAAGACAAACGCGTGAGCAACTCATCGTGGAAATGCTGGACATGATGGACAGACGTGGTGGTCAGTCTGAAGTGGTAAAACTCGTGGGCTGGACCGAAGATCAAGTTGTAGAGGCTGTCGTAGAAAACGAAAATACGGAGAACAGCAGCATTGCGATGGTCACTTCGACACTGCAAGTGAATCCATCCAAGGACGGACACATTTATTATCCGACGGGATCATTTGATGTGACGATGTCGGGCAGCTCAGTTCCGGTAGATGACTTTGGAGATGGCTTTAGACTCCCTGCCGGGGATATTACCTTTGACATCAATCTGAATCAGGAAGGACAGGATCTTGCCATCAGCAATTTGTATCTGTACACCTGGTCAGAGGACAATACGACATTTGAAAAAGAGGTTTACAACTGGAAGATAAAAGCTTTCGAACCATTTGAAAAAGCATTCATGAACAACGTCATGACAAGCGACAAGACCACTACTTACGTTTCGGGCGACGGCATTGTACGCATCAAATTTGCCCACCAGTTTGAGGATGATCGCCACATTGGGGTTCCAAGTGTCAGTGTGGAAGGGAAGGTGAGCAAGAAATGATCCAGATCCAAAATTTGCGCAAGCGCTACGGCAAAATGGAAGCGTTAAAAGGGCTTTCGCTCGAAATTGAAAAGGGTACCGTTTTTGGTTTCGTCGGTCCGAACGGGGCAGGAAAATCGACGACGATGTCCATTTTGGCGACTTTATTGGAGCCGACCAGTGGGAAAGCATATGTAGGCGGCTATGAAGTGACCAAGCATCCAAAGGAAGTGCGCAAGCTGATCGGCTACATGCCAGACTTTTTTGGTGTCTACGACAATTTGACAGCAGAAGAGTACCTCGATTTTTACGGCGCGAACTACGATATTCCGGCAGCTGAACGAAAACAAATCATTCCGCAGTTATTAGAGCTGGTGAATCTCACGCACAAGCGGGATGCCTACGTCGACTCGTTGTCGCGGGGGATGAAGCAGCGCCTCGGACTGGCCCGCTCGCTGGTTCACAATCCGGAAGTGCTCATTTTGGACGAACCGGCTTCTGGTTTGGACCCGCGTGCACGCATCGAGCTGCGGGAGATTTTGAAGGAACTGCGGGACATGGGCAAGACGATTATCATTAGCTCCCACATATTGCCTGAGCTAGCGGAGATGTGCGACGTCATCGGGATTGTGGAGGAAGGCAATCTGGTTGCCTTTGGACGAGTCGATGAGATTTACTCGAAAATGCAAGAACAGCGGGTATTGCGCATCCGCCTGTTGGATCGGGTTGATGAAGCAATGACGCGCTTGAGTGAGATGCCTGTCATTACTAGGGTGACACGCGAAGGGAACTGGGTCGTAGCAGGCTTTTCAGGCAATGACGAAGAACAGGTTGAGCTGCTGCGGGAGCTTGCGGTGTCAGGCTATCCTGTTGCCGCTTTTAATGAGGCAGTTGGTGATTTGGAAGAAATCTTCCTGGAAATTACGAAAGGGGTGGGCTCATGAGCGACTTGAGACGATTTCGCAACCCTGTCTTGTTTAATGAATGGAAAATGCGGATGCGGACCAATCGGTCACCGTGGATCATCCTGCTCTATTTGCTTGTTTTGGGCGCAATGACGCTCACGCTGATTTTCTTTATGACAAACGGCGGCAGCTATTACAACCCGAATGATACACGTGAGCTATTCATGATGCTGTCTGTGTTTCAGCTCGGGATGATCTGCTTCGTCGTGCCGGGACTAACCTCAGGTGTGATTTCTGGTGAGCGCGAACGCCAGACGTTGAGTGTACTGTTGACCACGAATGTCAGCGCCACACGATTGATTTTAGGTAAATGGCTGGCGTCGCTTAGCTTCATGACCTTCCTGGTCATTGCGACCATCCCGCTCTATGCCATCGTCTTTTTGTATGGAGGAATTTCACCTGCACAAGTGATCAAGGTGTTTGGCTTTTACGTTATTACGATGTTTGGTATCGGCAGTATTGGTGTGCTCATGTCCACGCTGATCAAACGGACAGGTATCGCGACGGTCGTCACTTATGCCGTGGTGTTCGGATATGCGATTGGATCGAGCATACTGGCGGAAATTATCAAAGAGTTCATTCGGTACCAGCGCCGGTCGGGTGGTATGTCCTCCGCGACGATGCCGGACTGGCCAGATCTCCTGCATAATCTCAACCCATTGTTTGCGATGTTAAACATTTTTGAAGAGGGGCCACAGATCAGGATTGGGAATGTAGATCCGTACGCGGTTTACTGCCTGTTTTTCGGGATCATTACCCTGCTCTGCCTTTTACTCTCCATCTATCTCATTCAGCCAGTGAAACCGAGATTTCGCAAAGTAAAAGAGGAGCAATAAGCCATGTTTACCGCTAAATCGAACGACGAGCTGAAGTCACTGCTTGCGCCCATTCGAAAGCAACTGGGCTTGCGTGTATGGATACAGCAGCTAACGGTCTATGGTTTGTGGGGAATGGTGGCGAGTCTGGTGCTCCTCCTCCTTGCCCGCATTTGGCCGATTCCGTTTTACCAATGGATCGCGATCGTGCTGCCAGTACTTGTTGTCATTACAGGTCTGGTGCGTGCGCTTTGGATGCGCCCTACCTGGCTCCAATGTGCGCACGTGGCAGACGGTAATGGTCTGGCTCAGCGAGTCGTCACAGCATGGGAGAATCAAGAGAATCAGTCGATGGTAGCGGGTATGCAGAGGGAAGACGCCCTGCAGCATCTGCGAAAAAATTTGCCGCAAATCGTAGAGAGCGTCCGCATCTGGTCGCTGGTTCAAAGAAAGGTGTATGCCACAAGCAGCTTATTAATGGTGTGCCTGGTGCTGTTTCTTTGGCCGAATCCTCAAGACTTGCGACTGGCCCAGATGGCGGAGGAAAAGAAAGCAATCGCGCAGGTCGAGGAAGAAGTAGAGGCAATCAAGCAAGATGTGAAAAAGAATACAGGCTTAACCGACGCGCAGAAAAAGCAGCTGGAGGAAATGCTGGAGCAGACAAAAAAGGCTCTGGCGAAAGCAGACGACCCGGCAGAACGGCAAAATGCACTGCGGGCTGCGGAAAAACAATTGGAGAAGGTCAGAGATGCAGAGCAGCGCAAAGAAAAAGCGCTGCAAGCACTCCAGCGCAGCTTGGGTAATCAAGAAGGGACAAAAGCCGTGGCTGGCGCGATGGAAGCAAAAGATCGACAAGCGATGACCGAGGCCCTGGCACAAATGGCAAAAGCCATGGAAAGCATGCCGCAAAAAGAGCGGGAAGAGATCGCCCGCGAACTCGCAAGTGCAGCAGAGCAATTGAAAAAAGAGGCAGAGTCTGCCGACTCGAAGGAGCTGGAGGATATCGCCAAACAACTGGCGGAGGCAGCCCAGCAAACCGCCCAAGGACAAGTGCCTCAAGCGATGACTGCGCTCGAGAACAGCTTGATGCAAGCCATGACGGGCATCCAGCAATCTCAGCAAGCCATGCTCGCAGCTATACATGCCGCTGCTTCGCTCAATCAGTCGCAAATGACACTTGCCAGTGCAGGCGCACAAGCAGGAAATGCTGGAGCGAGTGGAGCTGGGGCAGGGACGGCAGCAACAGGACAGGCGACTCCAGCAGCGGGGTCACCAGGGAATCAGCCAACCGCGGCAACACCGGGAACAGGTGCCAATCCAAATCAAGGGGCGAACCCGGCAAACCAGCCTGGGAATGGAAATAATGGCTCGGGGCAAGGGAATGGCAACGGAAATGGCAACGGCAACGGCAATGGAAATGGAAATGGAAATGGAAATGGAAATGGAAATGGCGGTCAAGGAAGCGGTCAAGGCGGCGGGGCCGGGTTAGGAAAAGGCAAACACGAGCTCGTTACCGTCCCGGCAGATCGCATAGGTGGAGAAAACGGATCTGTTGATACAGTCGGAGGCCCACTCGGGTCAGGACCTTCCCAGTCGCAGCAAAGCGGAAACACACAAGTCTCCTCCGGTGGAACGCTGCCGTATGAGGAAGTGTATGGCCAATATGAGCAATTTGCCCGCGAGAGTATGGAAAAGGGCAGTATTCCCGGGGATTATCAACAGATCGTGAAGGATTATTTCAGCAAAATAGAGCCTTAGATCATCCAACAACAGGAAGGAGACACGGCGATGGCGCAGCAAACGCTAGAGGATTGCTTGCAGCGAGTAGAGCTTGTCAGGCAGGAAATTGGAAAGGTATTGGTAGGACAAAAAGATGTGGTCGAGCAACTTCTGTGGGCCGTTTTTGCAGGTGGACATGCGCTTTTGGAAGGCGTACCCGGATTGGGCAAAACGCTGCTTGTTCGGACACTGTCCCAAGCCTTCGAGCTGTCGTTTCAGCGGATTCAGTTCACACCGGATCTGATGCCGACAGACATTACTGGAACGAACATCCTGTTGGTCGACGAGAAGGGACAGCAGTCCTTCCAGTTCCAGCATGGTCCGATCTTCGCTCATGTCGTGCTGGCTGACGAAATCAACCGGGCGACGCCAAAGACGCAAAGCGCCCTATTGGAGGCCATGCAGGAGCGAACCGTTTCAGCTGGCGGTGCGACTCGTCCGCTGCCGGCGCCGTTCTTCGTTCTCGCGACACAGAACCCGCTGGAGCAGGAAGGGACATACCCGTTGCCAGAAGCGCAAATGGACCGCTTTTTATTGAAGATCGACGTACCGTATCCAACGGAAGAAGAACTGAAAATGATCGTGCGGCAAACGACCACGAGCCAGGTGATCACCGTGGAAAAAGTGGCTTCAGCCGAGCAAATTGCTGAAATTCAACAGGCAGCGCGTGAAGTGCTGGTTGCCGATGCGGTACTGGATTACGCCGTGAAGCTGCTTTTAGCGACACATCCGGGGGAACAGGCAATTGCTTCGGTGAATAAATATGTGCGCAACGGCGCAGGTCCGCGTGGCGTGCAGGCGATTGTCTCCTTGGCAAAGGTACGTGCGTTATTGGCTGGCCGATACAATCTGGCGTACGAGGACGTGACAGCAGTTGCTCTGCCAGCGTTGCGCCACCGTATTTTCCTCAATTTTGAAGGAGAGGCAAACGGAATCCGACCAGACCGCGTCATTATGGATATTTTGGACGAACTGGGGACGCAGAAGGTATGAATCAACACCTGCTTGATCCGTCATGGCTCGCCAGACTGGAGCGAATGCAGATGGCTAGTCGCAAAGCGGTCAGCGGCAGCCAGGCAGGAAAGCGAAGGGCGAGACAGTTGGGCAGCTCCATGGAGTTCGCAGACTTTCGGTCGTATGTTCCTGGCGATGATTTGCGGCAGCTCGATTGGAATGCCTATGCCCGTTCAGGCAAGCTGTTTTTGAAAAAGTACTTGGATGAAACAGAGCTTCATGTGAACTTGTATATTGATTGCAGTCGTTCGATGAGTTACGGGCAACCGAACAAAATGGCCCGAGCTGTCGAGATTGCCGCGGCTCTTGGCTATTTGTCCCTGTGCCATCTCGATCATGTGTCGGTCTATGCATTTGACAGCCGCATTACGGCCGCACTTACCGGGCTGCAAGGAAAGAGTCAGGCACATCGCTTGCTCAGCTTCCTATCTTCCCTGCAAGAAGGGGGAGCGGGTGATATTCAAACGGCAATGCGCCAGCCGGGTGCTGTCAGCGGCAAAGCTAGCACATCCATCGTGTTGTCGGACTTTTTGTTTGAATCAGGCTATACGGAAGGCATCGCGTATTTGCAGGCGGCCAGACAAGAGGTCACGCTGGTTCAAGTGCTTTCCAAAGAAGAGCTTGCGCCCGAGTATGCGGGAGAGCTGCGGTTGATAGATTCTGAGACCGGGCAGGCCAAAGAAGTATCCCTAACCAGCCTTTTGATGGAAGAGTACCACAAGAGCTTGCGAGATTATCAACAAGAACTGTCCGCGTTTGCTTATGGAAGAGGGATCGCCTTCGTGTCAGTAGAGGCGGAACAATCGCTGGAATCGATTGTCTTTCATGTCTTTCGTCAGGCCGGCTTGATTCGCTAGAGAGGAGAGAGACAACATGCAGTGGATGGGTTTGGGCAACTTGTGGTTTGCGCTGATTATCCCGGTCATCATCGTCCTCTACCTGCTCAAGCGAAAAGTAGAGGATCGTGTCATACCAAGTACACTCCTGTGGCAGCGCACGATGCAAAACTGGGAAGCGGTGAAACCGTGGGAAAGGCTGCGGCGCAACCTGCTGTTGCTGCTGCAACTGCTCGCTGCCTGCTTACTCGTGCTGGCTTTGATACGACCGGCCGTGCCCACTGAGGGAATCACATCCGACCATACGATTTTGGTCGTGGATACATCAGGGAGCATGATGGCGAAGGAAGGGAACGAGACGCGGCTTGAACGAGCCGTTTCACAGGCAAAAGCACTCGTAGAGAAGCTGGGAAGCAGCCAGACGATGACCCTCATTGAGGCAGGGCGTGAGCCGAATGTTTTGGTTTCCAAAAGTGCAGACAAAGAGCCGCTCTTGCAAGCTATCGAAAAGCTTGCGCCTTTTTCCGGGACATCCGATCAAATCGCTGCGTTGTCTTTAGCGGGAGCTATTGCAGAGAATGAACCAGGCAGTGGAGTAGTTTGGATGGGAGACGGAAGCGGGGAACGCAAGTTGGATGGAGGCTCAGTCCCTGCTTTTTCCGGGAGCTTTCAGTTCATGCAGATGGGGAGCACCCGCGAGAATACCGCAATCGGTGTTTTTGTGACCCAGCCTACGGAAAAAGGGGTAGAGGGACTGCTGCGGGTGGACAATCACGGCAGTATGCCCGCAAAAGGAAAAGTCACTGTTTTTGATGAGCAAGACAAGCTGCTGGATACGGATTCTTTTGCGATTGGGGCAGGTAGCTCCCAGACATTTTCGTTTCAGAAGCTGGCGGTGTCTAGCGTCTATCGTGCAGTCATCGAACCAGAGCAGGACGGACTTTCCCAGGATAATGTCATGTGGAGTGTTCCATTCGCTACAGGGAAAGGAAAAGCAGCGTTGTATTCGCCAGAGGGGAACCGCTTCCTTCATCAAGTATTGCAGACAGTCGGAAGTCTTGAGGTGGAAACGATTCAGCAGGCACCGGATGCTGCGGCGGCTGCACGTGACCTGTGGGTTTTTGACGGAGTCGTGCCAGACCAGCTGCCAAAAGGAAACATTTTGTTGATTGCTCCAAACAAGAAAACAGAGTGGTTGCCGCTTGCTGGAGAAAAAGAACTGGATCAACAGCCAAGGCCAGTTTCCCCGGATGACCCGCTGCTCAAGCACGTAGATTGGCGGGATGTGCACATCGCCAAAGGATACGTATTGGACGAGATGCCTGGTATGAAGCCATTGGTACGCGCAGGCGATGTCGATCTGGTCAGAGCCGGGATCATAGACGGTCGTCGAATGGTGATCATCGGATTTGATTTACATGCATCGGACTTTCCGCTGCGTCCTGCTTTTCCGATTTTCATGCAAAATGTCGTCAACTGGCTGTCTCCTGGTCAAACAGCCCCAATCCCCACGGCACATCCGGGAGAGGTCTTGACTATCCCACTCTCACCGGGAGCGACAACACGTACCTTGACGTATCCGAATGGACACCAGGAGTCTCTTGCGGAGAACGCCACGTCGAAAACGATGCAGCTACCGGAGCTAACCGGATTGTATCGTCTTGACGAAGGGGTAGATACAGGGACCAAAAGTACGTATTTTACTGTCCAAATGAATGAGGAAGAATCGAATATTACACCAAAGTCTGTGAGCGTTGCGCGGAAGAATGCCGAAGAACAAAAGGAGAGTGAGGAAGCAACAGCGACTGACACAACAGGAGCATTGGGAACGAAGGAGTTGACCTACTGGTTGGCGGCGTTTGCTCTCTTGGTGTTATTGGTGGAATGGAGGGTGTATCAGCGTGGGTATTAACTTTATACAGCCGCTATTCCTGTTGCTATTGCTTCCCGTTGCGTACGTCATCATCAGCTGGTGGCGACATCAAAAGCAAATGCCGATCGGCAGAAAGGCGACAATTGCAACGATTCGCTCGCTCTTGTTCCTCCTTCTGGTTTTGGCGTTGGCAGGGACACAGCTGCTGACACCTGTTCAGGCGAAAACGATTGTGTTTGTTGTAGATCGATCCGCTTCCATGAAGGACGATCCGCGGGTTCTCTCCTTTTTGCGCGAGGCCATCGGGCAAAAGCAAGCAGCGGATAAATATGCTGTCATTGCAGTAGGTGCAGAGGCAGCGGTCGATCAACCGTTGACGATACGGCAAGAGGTACAGCCCTTGGGCGTGGATGTCAACCGGAATGCAACCAATTTGGCAGAAGGAATCCGATTGGCGTCTGCCATGATCCCTACCAATGCCAGAGGAAAAGTTGTCTTGCTGACAGATGGTCTGGAAACAAACGGAGATGCGGCGCGGCAGACGAGACTGGCAAGGGAGCGAGGAATCGCTGTAGAGGCTGTTTCCTTGCAGCAGCCACATGGGGATGAGGTTGTTCTTACATCTGTACAGGTACCGCAAAGACTGTATGCGGGAGAGGAATACGGCATCACCGTTGATGTGGAGAGTACGATAGCAACCGAGGCAATCCTACGCCTGTATGAGGGCAATCGCGAGGCGGGCCAGCAAACGGTACAGATCGGCAAGGGCAACAACCGCTTCGTTTTTTCGCAAAAAGCAATGCAGCAGGGTTTCCATCGCTATCGCGTGGAAATCGAGCCGCAACAAGATACCGTAGCGGCAAACAATCAGGCTACAGCCTATACACAGGTAGCCGGGGCACCAGTCGTACTCGTAGCTGAAGGGCATCCAGGTGCCGCCAGTAACCTCATTCAAGCGCTAGAAGCAGGCAATATCAAGGTGGAGCTGCGTGATCTCGCACTGCTGCCAAAGGAGCTTGAGGGCTACAAGCAATTTGCCTCCATTGTACTGGCAGATGTGCCCGCCACCAGCATGACTGATGCGGATATGGAACGCATGCGGACCGCTGTACGTGATTTGGGCATTGGTTTGATCATGACAGGCGGTAAAGACAGCTTCGGCATGGGTGGCTGGTTCCAGACACCAATCGAAGAGGCATTACCTGTTCACATGGATTTAAAAGGGAAGGAACAGCTCCCTACGCTCGGGCTCCAACTGGTCATCGACAAATCGGGCAGTATGAGTGCCGATGCCAGAGGTGCGGATAAGATGGCACTGGCAAGGGAAGCGGCAATCCGGGCGACAACCATGATGAATGCACAGGACTACATCGGGGTGATCGCCTTTGACGATACGCCATGGGATGTAGTAGCTCCACAGTCCGTTACGAAGCTGGACGAAATCCAACAGCAGATCAGCAGAATCCAAGCGGATGGCGGGACGGATATTTTCCCTGCGCTACAGCTGGGCTACGAGCGTGTAAAGGCGATGAACACACAGCGTAAGCACGTTATCCTGCTGACAGATGGGCAGTCTGGGCTCAACGATGATTACGAGGGCCTGCTACAACAAATGACGGCTGAAAATATTACCGTTTCAACAGTGGCGCTGGGTGATGATTCGGATAGATCGCTGCTGGAGATGATTGCCGAGTTAGGAAAAGGCAGATATTACTTTGCCAACGATGCTGAATCCATCCCGAAAATATTCAGTAAAGAAACAGCGTTAGCCAGTCGCACGTTTATTGTGGAGAAGCCCCAAGTTCCAGGCTATACGGGAGCAGGAGCATGGCCGACGCTGAAGCAGTCATTGCCTCCGGTGCGAGCGTATATAGCAACAACACCGAAGCAAACAGCAGAATCATCCTTGATGAGTGCTGACGATGATCCGATTCTCACCCGTTGGCAGTACGGTCTGGGGCGTTCTGTCGCTTGGACGAGTGATCTGGAAGGGAAGTGGTCACCGGACTGGGTGGCTTGGGGAGGAAACAGCCGTCTGTGGAACGAAATCGTGGCATGGACTTTCCCACAAATTACAGAAGGCACTTGGAAGACGAGCACGAGCGTGAACGGCGCAAAAGGCAATGTGAGGGTTGCGATGCCAGCTGGTGGAAGCATGCCTCAAGAGATGGAGGCAATCGTTCTCAATCAAGAGATGAAGCGAGAGGTCATCAAGCTTAAGCCGGTTGCGCCAGGCGTCATGGAGGGTGAATTCGAGACAGCCGATCCGGGCACTTACATGATTCAGATCTCACAAAAAAATCAAGGCCGAGTCATGGCGAGCCAAACGACAGGATTGACCGTTTCCTATTCACCCGAATACGGAATTCATGCAGATGGGGAGAAGGAACTTCAAGAATGGCTAAGTGCCGGTGGAGGGAATCAGATCACCAAACCGGAAGAAGCTTTTGGCGGCACGCTTCCTGATAAATGGGACACACAGTCAATCAGTGAGTGGTTGCTAATGTTGGCGGCTTTGCTGCTGCCGATCGATATCGCCGTTCGCCGCTTGCAGTTGCCGGATCAATGGTGGGCAAGGCTATCTAGTCTATGGAGATGGCGCAAGTCCACGTCTGTCGATTCTGAACAACAGGCAGTATTGTCTCGCCTCGGCGAGAAGCGCTCTGCGACAAGACGGACACGCGAAGAGCGGATAGATGACCAGAAAGTCGTATCTGCTCCCCTTATTCATCCGGTAGGGACGGCTGGAAATCAGGTGAAGCCAGCAGCAGTCAAGAACGAGCAGGCAAAAGAGAAACAGGAGAAGCAAACACAGAAGCAGCCTGACGAAACGCTAAACAGACTATTGGCGGCCAAGAACCGGAAAAAGTCTCAGTAACAGATAAAAAAGAAAACAGCAGCCTGGCGAAAATCGCTACGGACTGCTGTTTTCTTTTGGGAGATGCTCTTCATACACGAGCGGGATTTCGATACCAAAAACAGTGTCACCTTTAGGCAGGCTCTCTTCCAGTGATGCATCAGGATTTTTCGCGCGGAAAGCAACTTCATAGGTTTCACCTGGCGCTACCTGGAGAGTGTCCGTCCACCATGGACTTCCTGTAACCTTTTTGCCGTCCCGACTCATTATGAGCATGTGATGACCGTGCAGGTATATCGATTGATCTTGAAAGCTGCGGTTGACGAAAGTCAGCTTAATGAGATCCCCCTCTTCCATCATCATCCGTGTCTCAGGAAGCAAGTCGCCATTTACGGTCGACAAACGCTCGAATTGACCGTTATAAAATCCATACTGACCATCAATGAGCAGTTGATATTCCCGATCAAAATGGGAAGAGAGATCAAAAGGAAGCGCAATCGGACTGCCGTAACGTGCAGGGTCAAAGACAGAAAGCTCTGCATCTAAGAAGGGCACAGCGTCTTCGGACCCGTCTGGACGTAAGAGCAGCCCTTTGTCATGCTGGTTTGCAGCTGGAGCAAATAGCACGGGACGATTAGGCATCGTAAACTGAATGTCGTATCGACCGCCTGCACCCGGCTGCAAGGCTTGATTGGCAATCAAATTCGGTTCGTTTACTTCGGTTCCATCAATCGCTACTACCTGAAAAGGAGTTCCTTGCAGCAAATAGGTGACAGGAGCATTTTCGGCGTTTATAAAGCGAAGGCGAACCGTTGTGCCAGGAGTAACTGTTTCGATTTTTCGTGTATGTGAGCCGTTTAACATCGGGCCTGCCTTCTCGTCCTTGTGATGAATCATGGCGATGTCGCGGATAGGTGCACCTGTAGTCGTAGCCTCGGCTGGCTCGATCACAAGGGCGCCGAACAGTCCGTTCACTACTTGCTCAGGAATTTGCTGATGAGAATGATACCAATACGTTCCTGTTTGTTCTGCGCGAAAACGATAAACAGATTGTTGTCCTTTTGAAATGCGATCATAGCTAGCGGGAGTCTGCATGCCATGCCAGTGGATGTCTATCCCTTCGGAAATATCCTTGTTCAGAAGGATGATTTCGACGAGCTCACCTTGCTTCATACGCAGCTCAGGTCCGGGATATTGACCATTCAAGGTCCATGCTTCTACGGTTTTGCCTGATGCTTGACGGATGGTTGTTTTCTGTGCATTCAGCGAAAACGTTCGATCAGGGGTTTCTTGTTTGAATTCTGTTGGTCCATCAACACTTCTAAGTTTCCCTGTGGAAGGCATCGAATGGGCACTTGCCTTTACAGGGAAAACGAAATCGGGGAGAGCGTGATCGTCCTGATTCTGACCTCCCAAAGGTGAATGATCGGGAAGGCGACTCGCTATCATCGCTTGATTTCCCCAGATCGTCGCAAGTAAAGCAGTCATCAGGAGAAATGTGGAAAAACGGATAAAGCGGTGCAGGCGGCGTGGTTTTACCCAATTTTCCGCAGTGGAGTGGTATTGATGCTTCCACGATTGCTGAATCCAGAGCAGGGAGACCCCGGCTAATAATACGCCCCAAGCGAGAAACAAAATGGACGGTTCCAGCGTAACAGCCGGAAAAAAGACTTGAAGGAAAAGTGCAATCAGACAACCCAAGACGCTAGCTTGCAGCGGAACGAGCAATTCAGGGCAAGATGCGTCTCCTCGCCACTCTGCATCTAATACGTCGTCTAGATCCGGTGAGCTTGCTTTTGCAGGTCTAACACTTTTCTCTTGTAACAAAATGCGGGTATAATCCGTATCTACTTGTGATTGCATTGACTCTCTGCCGCCTTTCACGGTCAACTCCCACAATCGTGGAAAAGTAGAGAGAAGGCAAAAGAGCAATGGAACAAAAATAAAAGGTAAAAAGCCAAGCAGCTTATCCTTTATGTAAAGCCAACCAAAGGATTCAAACAAAACCCACGTCATTACCAAATGCCCCGCAAATACAAAAAGGGCCGACCATGAAAAACATAAAGTAATGCGAGCACTGCTTATGAAAGCCCGTTTCGTCGGACGGAAAACGAGCTGGTTTGCCATGATTGTCGGGACCAGCATGACGATGAGAAGGACCAGAAACAATCCTTGATGAATCCCGGCAAGCACTTCAAAATCAGCCATGATCAGTTCCTCCTGTTTACTAGTTCGATACTAATGATATAGAGAAACGGCTGAGGACCAAACGTACCGAGGCAGTATTTTCACTCCGCCTTAAGTCGGAGAAGTACACTTGATCTATATATCGGAGAAGTACACTAGATCTATTTACAGGATATACGTTACAATTTTGGTATTCTTTTTTGGATTATCAAAATATTAGGAAGGGGACTTTTCTCATGTCCTTTGATTTTGTACAAACGTAACAACGCTCTCGAGCTCCTCCTGCCTCGTTGGTTTGGACGCGAACAGACTGGATAAACGAGAGGAGAAGCAGACATGGAAAATAAGGATTGGATCAAGAGCTTTCAAGAGGAAGTGGAGGCACCATTCGCTGGGTGGGATTTTGCCAGATTGACTGCGACAGGCAGGATGCAGGATGCACCACTTGGCTGGAACTATGTAAACATCGTGAAAAAGCACATGCACGGAATCCGCTCTATGCTGGAAATGGGAACAGGTGGTGGAGAACTGTTTTCTACGCTTGCGCCGTTCCCTGTGGAGACGTATGCGACAGAAGGCTATGAGCCGAATGTAGCGGTGGCAAAAGCCAATTTAGAGCCCTTGGGTGTTCGTGTGTTTCCGGTAGACGGGGAAGAAATATTGCCTTTTCTGGATCAGTCACTCGACCTGATTATCAATCGACATGAAGCTTATTTGCCGTCTGAAATGAAGCGCCTGTTGAAGCCAGGGGGCACATTTGTTACTCAGCAAGTAGGCGGTCAAGACAATCTCGACCTGAATCGATTGCTGGGCGCTCCAATTCCGCCAGATTACTTGCACTGGAATCTGGCCTATGCAGTGAACGAACTGGAGGAAGCCGGTCTTACGATTGTGGAGCAAAGAGAGGAAATGAGCTTTTCGCGTTTTTACGACATCGGTGCCATTGTTTACTACTTGAAGGCTATCGAATGGCAGATTCGCGACTTTACTGTAGAAAAGTATGCCGATGCCTTGCTCGATCTGCAAAAGAAATTCGAAGCGGTTGGGTACATCGATATTCCTACCCATCGTTTTCTCATGATTGCCCAACAAAAGTCCTAATTAAATCACTACCGATTGTCGATAAGACTGGTAGGGAGTGTTTAGGAAAAGCACCCTTTTTGGGTGCTTTTTTTATCGAGTAGCACCGTGTGAGAACAGCAATGCTGATCCTTTTACGAAAAGGCATAACCTCCCGCAATAATGCGTCTGCTCCCAGGTGGGTGGTCCGCAGTACACATATCGCAACCGGCGAAGGAGAAGTGAAACAGGATGAGTAAGAGCTTGGCAACACGGGTCGTTGCTCTGGTAGCGGTGATCATTGCCGTCATGATGGCAATCAATATTATCATGATTTACGAAAACAGCGTAGCTACTGTTGAAAAGACACTCTCGCGCTCAAGCATCAACACAGCATTGCATATTTCACAAGGGCTTGACTCAGAGAAGATAGCGAAATTTATATCTCAGCCACAAGAATCTGACGACTACTGGTCTATCCGAAATACGTTGCTTGAGTACACCGAAAAAACAGGTGCCCTTTATATTTATATTCTTCATGCAGACGGTGAAAAGGTAAAGATTATGGTGGATGGAACGGCGAAAGGAGCAGAGGGAGCATCTACAATCGGTCAAGAGACGACCTCTACTGGCATGGCTGATATCGCTCCTGCTCTGGAAGGCGGATCGAACAGTACGCCAATCGTTAAAGACCCTGTGTTCGGGGACTACTTAAGTGCATTCGCACCGATAGAAGATCCATCTGGTCAAGTAATTGCGGTGCTAGGTGTAGATACTGCGGCAGATAAAGTTGAACTGATTAATGATCAGGTTCTGGATGAAACCATGCCACGCATCATTCTCGCTATGATCTTCGTAACGATTATTGCTTTGGTTGCTGTATTCTTTTTGATCAAGAAGATGCTGCGTCCACTGCAAGTTGTACAAGAGGCGTCTATGCGCATTGCTTCTGGTGATCTCACGTCTACAGAGATTTCTGTTTCCAACAAAAAAGACGAGATTGGCCGAATTGTCGTTGCTTTTGGTGAGATGACGTCACGGCTGCGTCAAATCATTGGCGGAGTAAAAGAGACAACCGAGCATATCGACAGCATGGCGAATTCCATTCGGGAAGGTGCCAACTCTGTTCGTGAGCAAAACAAAAATATCGTGGTTACCAGCCAAGAGATTGCGCAGGGGAATGAGCAGACAGCAACGGCGATGGAGATGACGGTGCAAACGGTTCAAGAATTCCTGAGCGAGCTGTCTGAGTTGAATACGGCGATTGACGAGATGGATGCAGTATCCAACCAGGTGTCCGATATCGGAGAGAGCAGCTACAAAGTATTGCAAGAGTTTTTGGCAGATGGAACAGAGACGAACAAACAATTTCATGAAGTGCAAAATACAATGGCGATTCTCGAAGAAAAATCGAGCCGAATTAACGACGTGATTGAAACGATTCAGCAAATCGCCGGACAAACCAATCTGTTGGCATTGAATGCAGCCATCGAGAGTGCGCGTGCTGGCGAAGCGGGCAGAGGCTTCGCTGTGGTAGCGGGAGAAGTTCGCAAGCTGGCTGAACAGACAGGTGCGGCAACCCACGTCATTCAGGAGAGCATCAAAGACATTCAAGATCAGGTAAGACAAGCTACGGAAAAGACAAATGCGACGCTGGATCGCTACAACGCGGGTACAGAGCGTTTGGATTCCGTTACACAAGGCATTACGGCTCTGTCTGACATGACGCATACCTTGAAGACGTCGCTTGCGAATGTCATGGCAAGTGTAGAGACGATGAAGCAAGGTCAGAACAAGGTGAATGAATCCGTGTTGACAGTTACTGCCATCTCGGAACAAACAGCAGCAGCTACCGAAGAAGTATCTGCTACGATGCATGAGGTGAGTGGAAACGTTGATCAGTTCGTGTCTGAAACGGAGCTGGTGACAGACAGCATTCAGGAGTTGCGCAGCAAGGTGGATACGTTCCGACTGTAGATAAATTACTTTATCTATAAATGAAAAACAGCTCTTCTACTGGCAGGATGATGCCGAGAAGAGCTGTTTTTTTGTGGCTGTAGTGGAGGAAGAAGCGCATTTCCAGTCTACGCTTCGGCCTCCGCCCCGCAAGGAGGGAAGACTGTGCGCTCCGGTCTGAATGGCGGGAGCCGCTTCAAAAGTAGCGGTTTCGATGAGGAGTTTGCAGAGTTGAAGCTAAAAGCACTCCCTCCATTCAGCCCTCCGCTTTGTAGGGCTCCAGAGGCGCTTGGACTGGAAATGCGCTTCTTCCACGCGGCTTTTCATGTAACAGAAAGCTTTATACTACAAAATTCCAATGAGGAATAGCACTAAACCGTGTACCCCTAGTAGCACCATACGCAGCCAGCTAAATGACTGTTTCAACTGCATATCTCGAATCGGAAAGATCGAATATCCATTGCGCTTTTGCTGATGCCGCCAGAGGCTGCCGATTTGGCTGGCTGTCATAAAGAGAAAGAGCAGGCCAGCAATGGTTTTTGCATATGGGCCGGGCAATATGAGAACGACGAAGCCTGACAGCAGGATGAGTCTGAAATAAATGCCCGCAAAGTCACCAGAGCGAATAAACTTTTTGGTAAACAAATGACGTCCTGCTGCTGATTGACGGTAAGGCAGCAGCTTCGTCAGGGTAATGAGCCACGAGCGTGACTTCACCTGATGCTGCATGGCAGGGACATCCCTGAAGTTGTTCACGAACTGATAAAAACGGTGACGCAAGCCGCTTTCGATGGCCAGCAGGCGATACCATTGTATGGAATGTTTTTTCTTATAGGTCAACATTCGCGAATGGAGCCAGATCAAGAGCGCAGCGCAGATGAGAACACCAAATGGGATCATACCCAAGCGCAAGAATTGTCCTTCACTCAATACCCAAGCGAGGAGGATGTACGAAAAGACAAATCGAGCGAGCGTATAGAACCCGATCTTTTTCTGATCTGGCAAACGTAAGAACGTCCAACTGCTGTAAATATTCCAGCCCTTCAAGAGCAGGGGAATGCACCAATATACCCACAGCTGCAAGCCTTGTGCGCCTACGACCTCTGTATACATAGGCATGAGCAGGAGCAGAACGATAAACACCACCATGCTCTGAATGGCAAAATTGTAGACGAGCGCCTTCCGGAAATAGCGATCCAGCCTTACTTCGTGCGGAGTCAAAAAAAGCAAATCCGCTTCTAGCAAAAACGTGCGTAGGGGGCTTCTCACAACGACAATAGCAATCACGAGAGCCATGGCATACGGCAAAGGGAACCAGGCTGGAATCATCGCGATGATGCTGCGATAGTAGAAGGCGAGCAACCCCATTAAAAAGATCCCGACGAACGCCAAACCGCCATTCGCCATGTACTGGGCATACCGAATGAATTCTACGGAAAAGGCATGGAACCGTTTGTGAAATAATTGATCTACGTCTATTTTCACTGGCCGTCATCCTCTACGATATGCAAGTATATGTCGTCCAAGGAGCTATCTGGGAGCCCTGTAATACGCCGAAGCTCCTCTAATGTTCCTTGGGCTCTAATCTCGCCTTTGTGCAAAATGATGAATCGGTCACAATGCTTTTCGGCGGTGGCCAAAATATGTGTGGACATCAGAATACCAGCCCCTTGCTCCTTGCAACGGTTCAACCACGTGAGCAGAGAACGAATCCCCAGAGGGTCCAGACCCAAGATCGGTTCATCCACGATATACAGAGGCGGTTGTACGAGTAACGCCATCATGATCATGAGCTTTTGTCTCATGCCTTTGGAAAACTGCTGGGGAAATCGGTCTTTCATTTCTTCCATACGGAATTCTTTTAAGAGGGGACGTGCTCGTTCATAAAAAACTTCCCGGTCCAGCCCATGACTCATCGCCATTAACTCAATATGCTCCCACAACGTAAGCTCTTCGTAATAAATGGGAGACTCGGGGATATACCCGTAAGACAAACGATAGTTTTCGGGGTCTGATTGAAAGGTCTTCCCCGCAATGCTGATTTCACCCGCGATTGGTTCCAAGAGTCCTAAAATATGCTTGATTGTCGTGCTTTTGCCTGCGCCATTCAGCCCGATTAGGGCCACAATTTCTTTTTCGCGTATGTGAAAGGAGACGTCTTTGATTACAGCGTGGTTGTAAGAGTACCCACCCGTTACCCCTTTTACCTCCAACAAGGTTGTCATGGTATCCTCCTTTATGAATAAACGGCCATGTCCCCGTTTATTTGAGAGAAATGCTA
The DNA here is from genome assembly GCF_046196545.1 of Brevibacillus fortis. GTDB lineage: Bacteria > Bacillota > Bacilli > Brevibacillales > Brevibacillaceae > Brevibacillus > Brevibacillus fortis_A. The sequence continues at coordinate 5,602,071 of NZ_CP176370.1, read as the reverse complement.
GATAGTCTTCCATCTATTTTAGCTGATTTCAGGATTTGGAAATACATTTGTTTGCCGCCTTTTTTTACACGAGACTGAACAAAGAGGGATAACCGTACAGGCAATGCTCCTCTCCGCCACATAAACAAGTAGTATAAAGGACGGACGGGGGAGGTGGAATCTATGACAGCAGGACCTTATGAGTATCAGAAAGATATAGATCAGCATATACAACGTATCTATTTGAAATTAGACAAATTCGAAGAACGAATCGATCAGCTTGAGGGACAAATGATAATAGTCACGAAGTGGTTGGAACGAATTGAACATCGATTGGGACGCATGGAGGATGTGCGTTATGATGTACTGCAAGTTTTGAACAAGCTACAGACTGAGTTAGAAACGAAAGCAGAGAAGACGGAAAAAGACAAAGATATTATCCTGCAATTACTGACTAACGAAAATCGGGACAAGGAAGCACTCGCTCAGTTCATGGAAGTAGAAAAAGACAGGAAACAAGAACGCTTTTTACAGGTTTGGGCAGTTTTAGGTCCTGTCATCGCCTCCGTTCTCTCCTCTTTTTTTACCCGATTTTTTATGTAGCGCATAATATGTTTAGAATGTGGAAAAGTTGTGTAATACGCTTTCCATTTTTCTACCGTAACTTCTTTCTATACTTGGAGGGCAGATTATAGAAAGAGAGGATATCCAAGTGAAGAAGTTTGATATTTCCATGCTTTCGGTTGCCATATTATTAACGGGGTTAGCTGCTTTAGGTTTTTATCAATCATGGGCAAAAGGCAATGACCCTGTATTGGTAACGGCCGGCGATACCTCCATTACACAAAATCAGCTTTACAGTGAAATGAAGAAAATGTACGGAAAACCAATGATACATGAACTTGTTGCGGAAGCGTTAATCAAGCAGGAAGCCAAGGCGCAAAACGTCGCGGTGACGCAAGAAGATATGGATAAAGAGATTGATTCGATGAAACAACAGGTAGGTTCACCTGAGGCATTCCAAAACTACTTGAAGAGTATGGGAATGACCGAGGCCCAGCTGCGGGATAAGTTGAGCGTGCTCATGACACGGGATAGGTTGTTGGATAAAGCATTCCCGGTTACAGAGGAGCAAATCAAAACCTATTACGATACAAATAAAGAACAGCTGGGGTCACCGGCACCTGAGTTTGATAAAGTGAAAGATCAGATCAAGATGATGCTGACTGACCAAAATCGCAGTCAGAACTACGGTAGCTGGTTAAATACGCTTCAGGAAAAACATAAAGTAGAATGGCACGACCCGTCCTTTGACGATGCACCAGTGCCAGGTGATGCACAAACACCTGCTCCATAATGTAGAACATATACCAAAAGACCTTGTCCTCTTACATGAGTTGATATTATCCCCTTTGAGTAGACAGTGTAAAAAGCCCGCCCACCTAACGGTGGGTGGTACACTCTACTTGGAGGGGATTTTCTCATGGCTAAAAAAGGTCAAATATTCAAGCGTTATTCCGAGGAGTTTAAGCTGAGAGCAGTAAACATGTATCAACAGGGAGAGATGGGTTATAAAGCAATAGCTAAGGAATTAGGGATACCTAGTAAAACACAAGTTCTACAATGGGTTCGAAAGAAGAATAAAGGCGAAGGTTTTGTGGATCAAAGAGGAAAGAATGGTTCTAGTGACACCCCATTTGTTGGTCGTCCAAGAACCAAGTTTGCTACTGTGGAAGAAGAAAGGGACTATCTAAAGGCGCAGGTAGAATACCTAAAAAAGCGCAATCCCAATCTGCATCTGGGGGGAAGGTATGGAAAATAACTCGCTTTACGATCATAAACGAGCTGCGTAAAAAATATCCACTAACGTGGTTGGTAGAAATTGCGCAAGTGTCACGGTCGGGTTTTTACAAATGGCTTAGCACCAAAGGAAAGCCGTCAGCAAGAAATGAGTTAGATCAGATTCTGAAAAAGCATATGATGGCGATTCATTTGGAGCATCCATACTATGGTTATCCACGAATGCAGATAGCATTAAAGAAGAAGGGATTGAATGCGAATCATAAGCGAATATACCGCCTGATGAAAGAATTAAACCTTCAATCCATCATCAGGAGGAAGCGCCGCTATTTTGGTAAAGCACCTTCGATTGTATATCCCAACTTACTTAACCGTAAGTTTAGAGCGGACAAGCCCAATGAGGTATTTGTAACAGATATTACGTATGTTGCACTTCATAACCGTTACTATTACCTTTCGGTCATTCAGGACCTTTTTAACAACGAAGTTGTTGCCTGGAAAGTTTCCAAGCGAAATGATTTACAACTTGTGTTAGACACTGTGGGGCAGCTAAACGAAGAAAGAGACGTGCTGAAAGCAACCCTACATTCAGATCAGGGCTTCCAATACACGTCTCGACAGTACAATAAGCGAATAAAGGAACTTGGCATAAGTGGCAGCCACTCTCGCAAAGGAAACTGCCTTGATAACGCCTGCATCGAATCCTTTTTCTCGCATCTCAAAACTGAGACATTGTACTTTACTGAGTGTAAGACAGAAGAAGATCTCTTTCAAGCCATTGAAAAATACATTTGGTTTTATAACCATGAACGGTTCCAGAAAAAATTAAACCAGTGTGCCCCGGTTGAATACCGAAACACACTGGCTGCTTAGGCTTTTTTAATTGTGTCTACTTGACAGGGGTAAGACCAAGTGCGAGGTCTTTTTCTGTGAAAACGGTTATGACCGTTTTGTTTAGTAATGGGAGCAATCGGAGAAACTGTGTTCATAATTGCCGATGTGAGGAGCAATCCGAATGGCTCAGATTGGTTGCAGCTTAGACGACAACATTCACTATATAAAAGAATCGCTCGGATACAGCAATGACATTGTGATTCGAGAGGTAGTCCTAAATAGCCTAGAACCTGTTCGGGGAGCTGTCTTGTATGCAGATGGCATGGTTGATTCGTATCTGGTACAAGCCGTATTAATCGACAGTCTCTTATACAAAATGCGCTTGAAGGAATGGGAAGGGATACGCGAGGACGAGTTCGTTCCCTTTTTAAAAGATTCTGTCCTGGCCGTTGGGGATATGGGGGATTTATTCGATTTTCCCACATTGTTTACCGCATTGCTGACTGGCTGTGTCATCATTCTCGTGGATGGTTGCTCGCAGGGTATTCACGTCGGTTTGCAGGAGTGGAAGGACAGAGGAGTCACCGAGCCGTCATCGCAAACAGTCATTCGTGGTCCGCGAGAAAGCTTCACGGAGACACTTCGCACGAATATTACATTGCTGCGGAGACGGATTTCCAGTGAAAAGCTGTGGATTGAAATTAACAGAATTGGCGAGGAAACCAAGACAGAAGTCGCGATTGTGTATATGAAAGGGATTGTAGAAGAAGGTGTTGTAGAAGAAGTACGGAATAGACTGGATCGAATCAGCATCGATGGCATCTTGGAAAGCGGAATGATTGAGGAGCTGATCCAGGACGAAGCTTACACGCCTTTCCCCACGATATCTAACTCGGAGCGCCCGGATGTGGTGGCCGCGAATCTATTAGAGGGACGTGTAGCGATTCTTGTAGATGGGACTCCCTTTGTTTTGACCGTGCCCTCTCTCTTTGTTGAGTTTTTCCATTCAGCGGAAGACTACTATCAGCGCTTTGATTTTAGTACGTTGATTCGCATGCTGCGATTCGCCTGTTTTTTAATTGCGTTGCTTGCTCCCTCTCTCTATATCGCCATTACGACCTTCCACCAAGAGATGCTCCCGACACAACTGCTAATCAGCTTGGCGGCACAGCGAGAAGGAGTACCCTTTCCAGCCTTTATTGAAGCGATCATGATGGAAGTGGCTTTTGAGATATTGCGAGAGGCTGGAATCCGTATGCCGCGTGCAGTAGGTCAAGCCATTTCCATCGTGGGAACACTGGTCATCGGACAAGCAGCGGTGGAAGCGGGGATTGTTTCGGCAGCGATGGTCATTGTGGTCTCGATCACTGCAATATCCAGCTTTATTTTCCCAGCGAGCAACATGTCGATTACCGTGCGGATTCTTCGTTTTCCCCTAATGGTTCTGGCTGCTTCTTTTGGCATATACGGGATTATTGTAGGGATGCTTGCGTTAGTGTTGCATTTATGCAGTTTGCGCTCGTTTGGCGTACCGTATATGGAATCGTTTGCTCCGTTTTCCTTGAAAGAGCAAAGAGACACGATCTTTCGCTTGCCTCGCTGGGCCTTGGACAAACGGCCTGAATCGATTACCAAAAACAATTTGCGCCGCCAATCTAAAGGGATAAAGCCATTACCACCGCAGAAGTAAGAGGCTTTTCACAGCATGTAAAGGAGTGGGCACCAGTGAAAGGGATAAAAGTTCTTCTCTGCATCGTGCTCGTTATCATCCTAGCTGGTTGTTGGGATCGCAGAGAACTGAACGATTTGGCGATTGCTGTTGGGATCGGTATTGATAAAGTGCAAGGAGGCTATCAAGTTTCTGTTCAAGTGGTAGACCCGGCAGAGGTTGCAGCCAACAAAGGGAAGCCTGGACGTGCGCCTGTTACTCTCTTTACCATGAACGCTCCGACGATTTTTGAGGCAGTGAGGAAAATGACCACGATCTCTCCTCGGAAAATATATATGGCGCACACGCGGATGCTCATATTTGGCGAGGAGGTCGCGAGAGAAGGGATCGCTCCAATCGTCGATTTTGTCTCGCGTGATCATGAATTTCGGACTGACTTTTATATCGCCATCGCTAGAGGAACAACGGCACGCAACATCCTGAGAGTGATCACACCGCTTGAGCAAATTCCTTCTACAGAAATGTTTGCTTCTTTGGAGACATCCTCCAAAGCATGGGCACCTACCGCAGCAGTTACGATGGATCAATTGATTACCGACTTTACCAGCAAAGGGAAGCAAGCTGTTTTGACAGGCGTGCGGCTAACCGGGCCTGCAAGCGAGGGGGACCAACGAAAAAATGTCGAGCAAATAGATACGCCAGTGCTACTTCAATATACGACATTGGCTAGTTTCCGGGGAGATAAGATGGTCAATTGGCTGAGTGAAGCGGACAGTAAAGCGTTTAGTTATATTACAGGCAAAGTAAAAAGTACCGTTGGAAGCATGGCTTGCAAGGGTGGAGGACGCTTGACGTTGGAAGTCATGCGCGCCGATGCCAAAATCGAGGCTACCATGAAAAATGGCACACCTGAAGTAATCGTTCACATCGGTTTGGAAAATGATATTGGGGAAGTGCAATGTAAGCTCGATCTGACAGAGAAGGATACGATCAAGGAGCTGGAAAAAGAGGCGGAAAAATCACTGGAAGCATTGGCGACAAAAGCAATTGCCAATGCTAAGAAAAATGGAGTAGACATTTATGGATTCGGCGAAGCGATCCACCGAAAATACCCGAAAGTATGGAAGAAGATAGGGAGCAATTGGGAAAAGGAATTTACCAAGCTGCCTGTACATGTCATAGCCGATGTGAAAATCAGACGTTTAGGAACGATCAATAATGCTTTTGAAGAAAAATGACTGTGTAACAGGGGCAGGGGGAGTTTGTATGTCGACATTTGCTGTCATCGTTGTATCCATAATAGTTTGTGCATACGAGCTGCCCCGATTGATTCGGAAGCGGCAGCGCAAAGAGATCGCTGTCTTTCTCGGGTTGCTTGTCATCAGTGTTGGCTTGTACGCAGGAGCTGAAAAAGGGGTTGTCCCTAATCCTGTTTATTGGATGGAAATGGTTTACAAGCCGGTATACGACGGCGTCATGACATGGCTGAAGTAAACGAGGGGCATACTGAGTACACCCCCAGTAAAGGAGAGTAAATAGACGTGGACGGTCTTTTGATGAAGCTGCTCGTTAGTCCGGTGTTGGTCGTTTTGGCAGATGCTCTCTTTCCAGAAGTGAATTTCGCAAATCTATATCAGTCTGTCGGAGTCGGATTTGTCTTGGCAGTCGCAGGATATTTTTTGGATAGGTCGATTCTTACAGCAGGGAGTCTTTGGCTGACAACCATGTTTGACTTGATTATCGGCTTTTTGATCGTTTATGGAAGCATTGTGTTTTTGCCGACGGCTCAAATCGCTGCAATCGGTGCCGGTTTTGTTGCGATATTTTTTGGCGTAGCTGAATATATCCAACATGTTTGGCTGATACGCACAGGACGAACGGAAAGTGTATAGTGTTCTACGTGCAAACACACTCCTTACGGGGGTGTGTTCTTTTATGCATAAACCATTACGATCGCTTTGTCACGATTCGCTCAATCCATGACCACGGAAGCCAATTTTTTGCGGCGATCGTGAGTGCCACACCTCGGCCAACCGGGTAGCGGAATCGCGGCTTGGGAGTGGTGGCCGCATGGACAATCGTCGAGATGACTGCGTCGGGTGCAGGTGCCTTTTCTATGATCGCTTCTACGTGACGCATCAGTTGTTTCATTTGGGAGGAGTAAGGAGAGTCTTCATCAAGCTGTTGGTCTTGCATTCCTTTCTCCCAGATTGCTGTACGAAAGGAGCCGGGCTCAACAAGGACGACTTGAACCTGAAAAGGTAGCATTTCAAGGCGAAGAGATTCACTGAAGCCTTCGACTGCATGCTTGGATGCGGCATACGGCGAGAGACCAGGGAAACCAAATCGCCCACTGAGGCTGCTGACGTTAATGATTCGTCCCGAATGTTGCTGTCGCATATAAGGCAAGACTGCCCGAGTGACGTCGATCAGTCCGAACACATTTACATCAAACTGCTTGCGCCAATCCTCGGAAGAGACTTCCTCGGCAAAGCCACCCAACGCGTAGCCGGCATTGTTCAGTAACAGATCAATGCGCCCATGCCGTGCAATGATGGAGGAGATCACATCCTGAATTTGTTCCGGATGCGTAACATCAAGAGAAATGACTTCCAGATGCTCAGGATCTATATGTAAGCTTGCCAATTTGTCAAGAGGGCCTCTTTTTGCTAGATCACGCATAGCAGCAATTACCTGAAAACCAGCCTTGACTAAAGCGACTGATGCGTGCTTGCCAAAGCCACTTGAGGTACCAGTGACTAGTGCAATTGGTCTTTTTTGCATAGAATTCTCCTTTGTTTTGGGTATTATGGTATAATTTAACTGCAAAGTTCACAAATTTGTTCATAAATTTGTTAACAAAATCATAACAAATAGACTTTGTATTAAGGAAAATTTATGTATACTTAAATGGTTACCACGCTTGGGTAGAAGTGTGCAATACTGCCCCTTACTTTCCTGTTTGTGATTGGAATAGCTGCTAATACTTTTCCTGTTTGGGTATTATAGTTGTGGAAAGTATTGAATGCGATTTCTTACTGCAGATAGAAAAGTACGAAAACTTCTAGTTGTCGGCGTGGCTAGAACGTTACCAACACGAAGAAAGAGGGGTTCATTGGTATGAAGGGTTGGCAACAGTATTGGCGTCAGTTTTCCCTGTTTGCTCTGCTGGCGCTAGTGTTAACCGGGTGTGGCAAAGATGAGCTCTCAGCGCTCAAGCCCTCTGGTCCGGTAGCTGCGATGCAGTTTGACCTGATGAAGCTGTCCTCCGCTATCATGATCGGCGTCTTCATTGTCGTTATGACGATCTTTACGTACGTCCTTATCCGTTATCGTAAGCGTCCCGGACAGCAAGGCATTCCTAAGCAGGTCGAAGGAAATCATGCACTTGAAATTCTTTGGACGGTAATTCCTTTCTTGCTCCTTATCATCATGGCGATTCCAACTGTTACTACCGGTTTCGCACTGCACAAGGAGTATCCAAAAGAGGAAGCAGTTCAAGTAAAGGTTACCGCTCACCAATTCTGGTGGGAATTCGAGTATCCTGATCTTGGAGTAGCAACTGCACAAGACTTGGTATTGCCAGTTGGCAAAAAGGTTCAATTCGTATTATCAGCGTCTGATGTTAAGCACGCATTCTGGATTCCTGCATTGGGCGGTAAAATCGATACGAACCCAGGGCAAGAAAACAAATTGTGGCTGCAAGCAGACAAAACAGGCATTTACTACGGTAAATGTGCGGAGCTCTGTGGAGCGTCCCATGCCTTGATGGACTTCAAGGTAGAAGTAATGGAACAAGCAGATTTTGACACTTGGGTAGCTAACATGAAGGGCGTTCAGGCAAAAGAACCTGTAACGGCAACTTCTCCACTGGCTGCAGAAGGTCAACAAATCTTCGATAAGAGCTGTTTGGGATGTCACGCTGTGGCAGGTAAAGGCGGAAAGATGGGTCCAAACCTGACTAACTTTGCAGATCGCGAACGTGTAGCAGGTATCAAAGCACATACGCCTCAAAACATTGCAGAGTGGCTGAAAGATCCGCAAAAAATGAAGCCGGGCAACAAAATGCCTAACCTCAACCTCGAAGACAACCAAGTGAAAGCGCTTGTAGAGTACATGGAGACATTGAGCGTAAGCGAGAAAAAGTAAATAAAGTAAAGTAAAACCTCATAAAACTTATTGCATTGACAATCGTCATAGGCAGTGACGCTTAAAAAGGAGGTAAACCCGTGTCTGCACATGCTTCTCATGCACCAAATCGCTCGGGGCTGTGGGATTATCTTACGACAGTGGACCATAAGAAGATTGCGATCCTGTATCTGATTGCTGGTGGAATTTTCTTCTTGGCCGGTGGTTTGGAAGCCCTGCTGATTCGTTTGCAGTTGATGTACCCAGAGATTGAATTGGTTGGTGCCAAAACTTTTAACGAATTAATTACGATGCACGGCACTACGATGATTTTCTTGGCGGTTATGCCGATCATTTTTGCTTTGATGAACGCGATTGTTCCTCTTCAAATCGGTGCACGCGACGTAGCATTCCCGTTTGTTAACGCACTCGGATTCTGGCTATTCTTCTTCGGGGGAGTGCTACTGAACACAAGCTGGTTCTTGGGTGGCGCACCTGATGCTGGTTGGACATCGTATACAACTTTGGCTTTGAATCAATACAGTGGAATCGGCGTAGACTTCTACGTACTCGGTTTGCAAATTGCCGGTCTCGGAACGCTGATTGGTGGTATTAACTTCTTGGTTACCATCATCAACATGCGTGCTCCAGGTATGACATTCATGCGTATGCCAATGTTCACATGGTCGTCCTTTATTACATCCGGTTTGATCCTCTTCGCATTCCCTGCGATTACGGTTGGTTTGGTTCTGTTGATGTTTGACCGTTTGTTCGGCGGAAACTTTTTCAACCCTGACGCAGGTGGTAACGTTGTTATCTGGGAGCACTTGTTCTGGATCTTCGGTCACCCCGAAGTATACATTTTGATTCTCCCAGCATTCGGTATCATCTCTGAAGTGGTTTCTACATTCTCAAGAAAGCGTCTGTTTGGTTACAGCTCCATGGTATTTGCAACTGCGCTGATCGGTTTCTTGGGCTTCATGGTGTGGGCTCACCACATGTTCACAACAGGTTTGGGCGCAATTGCCAACACACTGTTTGGACTTGCAACCATGTTGATTGCTGTTCCTACAGGTATCAAAATCTTTAACTGGCTGTTGACCATGTGGGGCGGCCAAATCCGCTTCCCTACCGCAAACCTGTTTGCAGTAGGATTTATTCCAACGTTTACAATCGGTGGTATGACAGGGGTTATGCTTGCGGTTCCGCCGGCTGACTACCAATACCATGACAGTTATTTCGTAGTTGCTCACTTCCACTACGTTATCGTAGGGGGTCTCGTATTCGGTCTCTTCGCTGGTCTATACTACTGGTGGCCGAAAATGTTCGGTAAAATGCTGAACGAAACAATCGGTAAATGGAACTTCTGGACGTTCTTCATTGGTTTCCACCTTACCTTCTTCCCGCAACACTTCCTGGGTCTGATGGGGATGCCGCGCCGCGTCTTTACATACCTCAAAGATCAGAACCTGGATATGGGGAACTTTATCAGTACGATTGGTGCATTTGGTATGACGATCGGTACCATCCTATTCTTGATCAACGTAGTCGTTGCAGCGAAGAGCTCCAAACGAGCTCCTGCAGATCCATGGGATGGACGTTCGCTCGAATGGGCGATTCCTTCGCCGCCGCCGGAGTACAACTTCGTTCAAACGCCTCTCGTTCGCGGTTTGGATGCGTTGTGGGTGGAGAAAATGGCTGGTAACAAAGGCATGACGCCTGCGGAGCCTATTGGCGACATTCACATGCCATCGCCATCGTTCTTGCCATTCCTGATGTCTCTCGGATTGTTCGTAGCAGGTTATGGCTTTATCTACCACAACTATGTGGTCGTAGTCATTGGATTGCTCTTTACACTGGGCTGCATGTTTACCCGTTCTGTGAAAGACGATCCAGGTTATCATATTCATGAGGATGAACTCGAAGAGAAAGGGGTAAAGGCTTAATGGCTAACCATCACGCACATGCAGTATTGCCTGACGAACCGGAAAAAGCCACCCTTGAAGGCAAGAATAAGGTTCTTGGCTTCTGGCTCTTCCTCGGTGGAGAGACAGTTCTCTTTGGTTCCTTGTTTGCAACATTTATCGCTCTTCGTGATCAGGCAAATGGTGGACCAACGTCCCAATCGTTGTTTGACATGAATCTCGTTGCAGTCGCAACACTTCTCTTGCTTACCAGCTCGATGACAAGTGTTATGGCTACACTGGCTCTGCACAAGAAAGACCTGAAGAAGATTCAGCTTTGGCTGACCATCACTGTATTGCTCGGTCTCGGCTTCCTTGCTTTGGAGATTTACGAGTTTGTACACTATGTGAATGAAGGACTGAAAATGTCAACGAGTGCATTCTCATCTGCCTTCTACACATTGGTTGGATTCCACGGAGCTCACGTAGCGTTCGGGATTAGCTGGATCATCCTTTTGCAAGTATCTGCGACGAAAAAGGGCCTGACGGTAGTAACTGCACCGAAGTTCTATCTGGCATGTCTGTACTGGCACTTTATCGACGTTGTATGGGTATTCATCTTTACCGTGGTATATCTCATGGGTATGATCGGTGGAAAGGTGGGATAATCTATGGGAGCACAAGCTCATAATGAAGAGGTACGTAAGCCGAAAGTCAAACACGAGGGTCCGAAAAGACACCTAGTTGCTTTCATCGGATCTCTCGTATTGACTGCACTGGCATTCATTGCAGTGGCGTATGAAGCAATTCCATCAGGTTTTACCGTACCATTCATCGTAGCACTGGCCTTCGTTCAAGCGTTCTTCCAGCTGTATGTCTGGATGCACATGGATCAAAAAGGTCATGAGTTTGCACGTATCAGTATTTTTGCAGGGTTATTCGTTATCCTGTTGGCAATTTTCGTCTTTATTTTCTGGGTTTGGATCTAGGAAGTGGAGCGAATAGAAGAGGACAGACATCGGGTCTGTCCTCTTTTTTTGTGTTTAAAGGAGTTGTGGTGGAGGGACTTTAATTAAACTCTGAGAAAGCTGATTCAATGAGGACTCCTTGAAATACCCCAACAAACGTTTTAAAAAATCGAATGCAGCCACAGCTGTTCGAAAGTCTTGTCACAGGGCTTCCCCCGACCACAAAAACTGGAAGCTCCTCCATCGAAGCATATTCTGTCAGCCTTTTCCCAGTCATAAACATGAAGAAAAGGGGGGAATACAATCCGACAGAGTTTTCTTGCTTTTTGAAAAATACTTGCACCTGTCACAAAGGCTTTATATAATAAAAATATTAACATGCGTTAAAATAACGTTATATGAATTAGTCGTCACACATTGTAACTATAATCTGAGGAAAGCAGGGATCATGATGGTGAAATTGGTAGCAATTTATCGCAAGCCCGAAGATATCGATGCGTTTGACAAGCATTATTTCGAGGTACATGGCCCATTGGCAGAGAAAATGCCTGGCTTAATCAAAATGGAAGTGAGCAAAATCTACGGAACACCAATGGGAGAATCCGACCTGCATCTGATGGCAGAAATGTACTTTGAATCAAAAGAAGCCTTGATGGAAGCGTTGTCATCCACAGAAGGTCGCGCAGCAGGAAAAGACCTCCGTGGCTTCGCTGGACCCATTGTGTCCATGCATTTTGCAGAAGTAGTTTAATCATGACCACAAAAAGATTGATAGACGAACAAGCGCTCCATCAGAAGCATTACGCAGAGATTTGTGAAAAGCTAAAGCAAGATCCATTTGCACAATTTTTGGGCATCAAGCTGATTGAGCTGGGAGAAGGAACGGCGACTGCGGAAGTCACAGTTGCCGAGCATATGCTGAATGCGCACGGCACCGCTCATGGCGCAATCATCTTCTCCCTGGCAGACTTTGTTTTTGCAGCGGCTTGTAATTCCTATGGCAAAACGTCTGTGGCACTGTCGATGAACATCGGATTTTTGGCTGCTGCCATGAAAGGGAATCGCTTGGTGGCAACTGCGACAGAAGAGAAGAAAAACAATCGAACAGCCTGGTATCGCATCCGCGTAGAAACGGAGCATGGCTTGGTAGCGACATTGGATGCATTGGCTTACCGGAAAAGTGATTACTTCGTCGAAATCGACGAAAACGAATAACTGACAGCGAAAATAAAACGGAGAAAGGATGCCAAAAGCCACGTGCTTAGGCTCCTTTCACTGTTTCAAGACGATACGAGAAAGGGGGCAAAGATGTCAGTGGAGATCCGTAATCGATTCAACCACTACCTGGGCATAGAAGTTGTGCACCGAGATGAACAGGGCTGTAAGGTAGCACTGAAAATTCGCCCCGAGCTGTTCAATAGCATCGAAGGTGTCGTACACGGAGGCGTTACGGCGACATTAGCCGATGTGGCAATGGGGCATGGGGCAGCACCTCATGTGGATGGTGTACAGCAATGTGTGACGGTGGAGAGCAAGATTCAATACCTGCACCCAGCTCGTGGTGAGGTACTCGAGGCACAATCTCATGTATTGAAACAAGGAAAAAGCTTGATCGTGATGGAAGCACGCGTGACTTGTGATGGCAAGCTTGTGGCTTTTGCTACCGGCACGTATGCGCGGGTTAACCCGCCTGCACAAGGAGGACGTTGATGATGGAAGAGAGCGTTCGCTTTGAACGTGAAGGACATATAGGACTGATTACACTAAATCGTCCAGATGAGCTGAATGCGCTGAACTACGATACATTGGAGCTCCTGGGAAACTTGATTGAGCAAGTGCGTTTGGATGCAAAAGAGATTCGCGTGGTCATTGTGAAGGCAGAAGGGCGAGCATTTAGTGCAGGGGCAGATTTGAAGGAGCGCCGTACACTGACGGAACAGCAGGTACGCCGCAATGTCCGCAAAATCCGCGATGTATTTACTGCGTTGGAGAGGCTTCCGCAGCCGACCATTGCCATGATTAACGGATTTGCTTTTGGCGGGGGTTTTGAGCTGGCGCTGGCCTGTGATTTCCGCTATGCCGTCGCAGATGCCAAAATGGGTCTGACAGAGGTGAGCTTGGGCATCATTCCTGGTGCGGGTGGTACGCAGCGGTTGTCTCGCTTGATCGGACCTTCCAAGGCAAAGGAGCTGATCCTGACTGCCAGGCGCATCCAAGCGGAGGAAGCGTATCAAATCGGTTTTGTAAATGCTGTTGCAAAAGATACAGAAGAGCTGCGTGAGCTGGCAATGGGGTTGGCGAACGAGATTTTGGCAAATGCTCCGCTGGCGGTTTATCAGGCAAAATCAGCCATTGATCGCGGAAGCAGTGTCGATTTGCAGACAGGTCTAGATATCGAAACAATGTGTTATGAAGTGATTATTCCCACGACAGATCGTCTGGAAGCATTGGAAGCCTTTCGCGAAAAGCGAAAACCAGTTTTTAAGGGCGAGTAACATCTTCAAACAAGTACTCCTACCGAGTCATAACGCAAGGGAATGAGGGAAGCGACATGATCTTTAATACAGAAATGGAAACGCTACCAAGAGAAAAAATGACGGAACTGCAACTGGCACGCTTGAAAGAAACGGTCAAACGCGTATACGAGCGCGTCCCTTTCCACACAAAAGCATTCAATGAGGCTGGTGTGAAACCAGAAGATATCCAATCGATCGAAGACATAAAGAAGCTTCCATTTATGAAAAAGACAGATTTGCGAGAAAATTACCCGTTCAATCTGTTTGCAGTCGAAATGAAGGAAGTAGCACGCATTCATGGTTCATCCGGGACAAAAGGAAAACCAACTGTCGTCGGCTACACCAAAAAAGACCTGGAGAATTGGGCGGAGATCGTGGCGCGCGCTATTTGCTGTGCGGGCGGAGAACCGGGAGACATTTTCCATAACGCGTATGGCTACGGCCTTTTTACAGGTGGGTTGGGTCTGCACAACGGTATCGAGCACATGGGCGCAGTCGCAGTACCAGTTTCCGGTGGCAATACCTCCCGTCAAATCACGTTGATCGAGGACTTCAAGCCACGTGGCATTGCAGCAACGCCTTCCTATGTCCTCAACATCGTGGAAGAGATGAAAAAGCAAGGAATCGATCCACGTGAGACGAGTGTCAAATACGGGATTTTTGGTGCAGAGCCGTGGTCGGAAGAAATGCGCGTACAGCTGGAGCAAGAGCTCGACATAAAAGCCGTGGACATTTACGGGCTGAGTGAAGTGATGGGGCCAGGTGTTTCCATTGAATGTCATGAAGTGCAGGATGGCCTGCATATCGCAGAAGACCATTTCTACGCAGAAATTATCGATCCGACCACTGGAGAAGTGCTCCCATATGGACAAGAAGGTGAACTCGTATTCACGTCGCTGACGAAAGAAGCATTCCCGGTTGTGCGCTACCGCACGGGTGATATCGCTTCCCTCAATCCTGAGCCCTGTAAGTGCGGACGGACAACCATGCGGATGTCACGCATCAAAGGGCGTGTAGATGACATGCTCATTATTCGCGGGGTCAATGTGTTCCCGACAGAGATCGAGTCCGTTCTGCTTACGTTTAACCAATTGGCTCCACATTATCAGGTCGTCATTGAACGCGACGGCGCCCTCGACCGTTTTGAGGTGCACTGCGAGCTGACACCAGCATATGCAAAGGAGATCAGTGGAAATGACAGCTCTGCTCTCTCGCCATTGGTGAAAGAAATTTGCCATCACATCAAAAATACGTTGGGCGTGTCCGTGGTGCTGCGGGTGCAGCCGCCGAATTCCTTGACGCGCAGCGAAGGAAAAGCGATTCGCGTCGTGGATAACCGGAACAAATCACAGGCAGCTATTTAAACCAGCTCCTGTAAAAAAAGGGTGTGACAGTTCATGGCCTATGAATATATTAGCGTAGCCAGTGAAGATGGTGTCGGTATCATTACGTTGAATCGACCGAAGATTCTAAACGCACTGAATTTGCAGCTCGTCGACGAATTGGTTGAACAGCTGGAGCAAATGGACCGCGACCCGGATATTCGGGTGATCATCCTGACTGGCAACGCGAGGGCGTTCGCAGCGGGTGCCGACATTAATGAAATGGCGGAAGCATCAGCCATCGACATCATGAAGCGCAATCAGTTCGCGGTTTGGGATCGCATCTCACTCATCTCCAAGCCGATTATTGGTGCCGTCAGTGGCTTTGTGCTCGGTGGTGGCTGTGAATTAATGATGAACTGCGATATCGTGATCGCTTCGGAGACAGCCGTCATTGGTCAACCGGAAATCAAGCTGGGAGTCATGCCTGGGGCTGGTGGTACACAGCGTCTGACGCGTGTGGTAGGTGAGCGAAAAGCACTGGAGATGCTGCTCACAGGTGAACCGATTTCAGCCAAAGAAGCGTTGAAATACGGATTGGTCAATCGGGTAGTGCCAGTGGAGGCGTACTATCAGGAAGCGCTCAAGCTGGCGAAGCAAATCGCCCAGCAGCCGCCGCTCGCGGTACAGGTCATCAAAAAAGCCGTGTACAAAGCTGGTGATCTCCCCCTTCAAGAGGGAATGGATTACGAGCGAAACAGCTTTTATCTTCTTTTGGCAAGCGAAGATCGAAAAGAAGGCATGCAAGCTTTTCTGGAGAAGCGCAAACCCCGTTTTACGGGAAATTAGGAGGCGGCCATGTACGAAACGATTCTTTATGAAGTGTCAGAAGGCGTAGCAGTGATGACCTTGAACCGTCCGGACAAATTCAATGCGTTTACAGCCGTCATGAACAAGGAAATCACCGATGCATTGAAGCAAGCGCAGAAGGATGCGGATGTGCGCTGCATCGTTCTTACCGGAGCAGGGCGGGCGTTCAATGCGGGTCAGGATCTCAGTGACGTTTCTGGAGGAGGAGATGTGGATTACGGTGGTTTCTTGCGGGATCGTTATAATCCAATGATCCTCCAGTTTCAAAAAACAGAGAAGCCGATCATTGCAGCGGTTAACGGTGTAGCAGCAGGTGCGGGCATGAGTGTTGCGCTGGCATGCGATATTCGTCTGGCATCGGAAAAGGCATCCTTCGTCAATGCTTTTGTCAACATCGGACTCGTTCCTGATTCAGGAGGCTGCTATTTCTTGCCGCGTATCGTCGGAATCGGCAAAGCGTTGGAGCTGGCGATGACGGGGGAAAAGGTATCCGCTGAGGAAGCACTGCGAATTGGCTTGATCAATCAGGTGTACCCTGCGGAGAGCTTCATGGAGGATGCTTTGGCGTATGCGCGCAAGCTGGCGTTACTGCCGACGAAGGGGGTTGGCTTGATTAAGCGCACGATGTACAAAGGGCTTGAGATGGGGTTGGAAGAGACCTTGGAATATGAAGCTTTTGCACAAGAGGCGGCTGGCAGCACAGAGGATCATAAGGAAGGGGTCACCGCTTTCATGGAAAAACGTGCGCCTCGTTTTACAGGCCGTTAGAGGCGAAGGGAGGCAAGCCCAAGTGAGTATAAAAACAGTAGGCGTCATCGGAGCGGGAACGATGGGAGCGGGGATCGCTCTCGTCTGTGCTCGCAAAGGACATCAGGTCATGCTACTGGATGCAAATCAGGCGGTGCTGGACAAAGCGCTTGTCTATTTGGAATCGATCCTGACAAAAGACGTGGAGAAAAACAAAATCAGTGAACAAGAAATGACAGAGACGCTAGAGCTGGTCCATCTGGTATCGGAAATAGAGCAGTTGGCAGACTGCGATATCGTCATCGAAGCGGTGCCAGAGCGTCTTGATTTGAAAAAAAGCATTTTCAGCCAGCTTTCTGCGATTTGCAGAGAGGATGCCCTTTTACTAACGAATACTTCCTCCATCTCGATTACGGAGATTGCAGGAGGGCTTTCGCATCCCGAGCGCATTCTCGGATTTCATTTTTTCAATCCGGCACCGGTCATGCCCTTGGTTGAGGTTATTCGCGGGAAAAAATCGAGCGAGGAAAATGTCGATGTCGCGTATCGATTCGCACAAGAGTTGGGCAAGGTGCCTGTCCTGGTGACGGACACCCCAGGCTTTATCGTCAATCGAATCGCGCGGCCTTACTATAATGAAGCCTTGCGTATTCTGGGCGATCATGTGGCTGGTGTAGAGCAGATTGACCGCATCATGAAGCTAGCTGGCGGATTCAAAATGGGACCGTTTGAGCTGCAAGACATGATTGGCATCGACATCAATTTTGCCACCACCAAATCGGTCTATACCGACTTCTTCCATGAAGGACGATTTAAGCCTAGCCGGATTCAGCAACAAATGGTTCAATCCGGCAGCTTGGGCAGAAAGACGGGGGAAGGCTTCTATGACTACAACAAATAAGGCTGTATTGCTCGTGGGAACAAGCCCGCTGTACGCAGAGTTGAATCATTTGATGGTGGAAAGAGGCTATCAGGTGCTTACGCTTGCAGAAGCGATGGCTGAACCTGAGCTGATTGAATTGGCTGTGGAAGTAAATAGCGTCGATTTGCAGGCGAAAAAGAGGCAGGTACGCGAGCTGGATGACCTATTGCCACCAAACGTACCGATTATCACGACTTCGCTCGCGATTACAGCGACAGAGGTAGCGTCCTGGACACAGCATCCTGAACGTGTTTGCGGATTTGGAACGTTCGTGCCCTTGGTTGAACGGGAGCTGATCGAGATTGCCCCTGCCCTGCAAACGGAGCTGGATACGATACAAGCAACGGAAGGCTTCTTTCAATCACTCGGGAAAGCGACGGAAACCGTAAACGACGAGGTAGGTCTCGTGTTCCCGCGCATTTTAACGCTCATTATCAACGAGGCTACCTTTACGCTGATGGAAAAAGCAGCAACCGCTACCGATATCGATATCGCGATGAAAAAAGGCACCAACTACCCATACGGCCCTCTTGAATGGGCAGATCGTATCGGGGTGGATGAGATTTTTGCGATATCGAGAGGCTTGCAGCGCGACCTGGCCGAGGAGCGTTATCGTACAGCGCCACTATTACGCAAGCTGGTGCTGGCAGGGCGTGTCGGCGTGCGCAGTGGGCAAGGCTTTTACACGTACGAAGAAAAAGTGGGTGTAGAGGCATGAGCTTGACTAACAAGGAGGTGTACGTAGCAGCAGCAGTACGTACACCAATCGGCAAGCTGGGCGGAAGTCTGAAGAACACCCCCATCGACGACCTGACAGCGATTGTCTTGAATGGAGCGCTTGCGAAGGCAGGACAATCCGGTGAGATTGTTGATGGGGTCATCATGGGTAACGTCATATCGGCTGGGCCGTTTATTAACATTGCACGCGTTGGTTTGTTGAAAGCAGGACTTCCTGACACCATACCTGGACTGACTGTGAATCGGGTGTGTGCATCCGGGCTAGAGGCAGTCAATTTGGCTGCGCAGTCCATCCAGGCAGGACATAGCCAGGTCATGCTGGCTGGCGGTGTAGAGAATTTGACTCGTTCACCGTACATCATGGAAAAATTCGAGCAGCCGTATCAACGTGGAGGACAGACACTGATCGAATCTTTTGGTGGACCTCGTTCTGCTCCTGTCTCACTTTATGGCGATCTGACCATGGGAGATACAGCGGAAAACGTGGCGGAGCAATTCGGCATTAGTCGCGAGGATCAGGATCGTTTTGCAGCAGAGAGTCAGTCTCGGGCTATCAACGCGATAGATGCAGGGCTGTTCCGCGATGAGATCATTCCAATCAGGTTAAAAGGAAAAAAAGGGGAAGAAACGCTGTTTGATACGGATGAATTCCCAAGAAGGGATTCTAGTGTGGAGTCATTGTCCAAGTTGCGACCTGCCTTCCGAAAAGATGGTAGCGTCACAGCAGGCAACTCCTCCGGTATCAACGATGGCGCAGCGGCCTTGCTGCTGATGAATGAAGAAATGCTGCAAAAAACAGGCGTCGCTCCTTTGGGACGCATTGTTCATTTTGTCAGTGCTGGTGTTGATCCGCGCATTATGGGCATTGGTCCGGTCGCTGCGATCCGCAAGCTGCTTGCAGAAACGAACATGACCGTAGATCAAATTGATCTATTTGAGTTAAATGAAGCTTTTGCTTCCCAGTCACTTGCCTGCATGCGCGAGCTGGGACTGGACCCTTTGAAAACCAATGTAAACGGTGGAGCAATCGCGTTGGGTCATCCACTCGGAATGAGCGGTGCCCGACTGGCAGGTACGATTCTTTTCGAGCTGAGACGTCGCCAAAAGAAATACGGAATCGTTTCGTTATGCATAGGCGGCGGTCAAGGATTGGCCACGTTAGTAGAAGCACTATAGAAAAAAGCCCTAGTGCATGGGAGGAGTGGAAGAATGAGTACACCTGTCATCATAGATGCTGTGCGCACGCCAATCGGCCGTATTGGAGGTGCGTTGAAGGATGTGCGCCCGGATGACTTGGGCGCATTGGTGATTCAAAAGCTGCTGGAACGCAACTCCATCGATCCGAAGACGATAGATGATGTCATCATGGGCTGTGCCAATCAGGCTGGGGAAGACAACCGCAATGTCGCGCGTATGTCACTTCTGTTGGCGGGACTACCTGTCGAGGTGCCGGGAGTGACAGTGAACCGTCTGTGCGGTTCAGGTCTGGAGGCTGTGAATCAAAGTGCGAATGCAATCAAAGCTGGAGCAGGTCATGTCTATATCGCGGGCGGGACAGAGAGCATGACACGCTCTCCGCTGGTGATGATGAAGCCTGGCACGGCTTTTCAGCGCGGCAATCAGCAGTTGGTCGATACGACGTTGGGTTGGCGATTGGTTAACGAAAAAATGAAAGAAATGTATCCGCCAATCAGCTTGGGGGAAACAGCGGAGAAGGTAGCGGAGCAATACGGCATTAGTCGTGAAGCGCAGGATGAGTTTGCTTTGCGCAGTCAGCAAAATTACGCACGAGCTTTGGCAGAAGGAAAGTGGGATGCCGAGATCGTTCCCCTAGAGCTGAAAGGGCGCAAAGGCGAGGTTACGCTGTTTGTTCACGATGAGCATGCACGTCCAGAGACGACCATCGAACAGCTCCAAAAGCTGAAACCAGCATTCCAAGCAGATGGCAGCGTCACAGCAGGCAACTCCAGCGGTCTAAACGATGGAGCCTGCGCTCTGCTCATCATGGAACAGGAAGCGGCTCTTGCAGCCGGCTTGAAGCCTCGTGCAAGAATCGTTGCATCCTCAGTCGCAGGTGTCGATCCATCCGTGATGGGAATTGGGCCTGTACCTGCTACTCGCAAAGTGCTGAAGCAGGCAGGCTTGTCGCTTGCGCAGATTGATTTGTTCGAATTCAATGAGGCTTTTGCGGCACAGGCAGTAGCGAGCGTACGTGAGCTGGGGGTCAACCCTGATTTGGTCAACGTAAATGGCGGAGCGATTGCTTTGGGCCATCCTCTCGGGTGTAGCGGAGCGCGCATCCTTACTACTCTTCTGTATGAAATGGAGCGTCGTGATGCCGGTTACGGGTTGGCAGCGATGTGCATTGGAGTTGGACAGGGCATTGCGACCATTATTGAGCGAGTGTAGCTTGGCAGATAGGGAGGCAGGTACTCTTGATAGATAGACTGCAGCCAGGTACGACGGAAGAATTTACTGTGACAGTGACAAAGGACATGCTGCCTGTTTTTGAAGGCCAAGTCGTGCATCCCGTGATGTCGACTGTCAGCATGATTTATTACATGGAATGGGCGGGTAGACGCGTCATTTTACCGTACCTGGAAGCCGATGAAGAGGGCTCAGGATTTGCTGTAGACATCAAGCATGTCGGCCCAGCTGTGATTGGTCAGGAGGTCACGTTCCGGGCTACCTGTGTGCAGGTTACCGAAAAACGCGTAGTGTGCGAGGTTACGGCGGACACTACGCGTAATCGTGTAGGACTCGGTACGTTCGTCCAGGCCATCTTCAAAAAGGACGAGATCAAACGTCGTTTTGAGGCCTTGCAGGCAGAGATTAACCAGGAAGTAAATGGGAATTAATAAATATGACAGAATAAATTGACTCTTTTAAAATGTTTTACTATAATTACGTTTAAATTACGTTATATGATTTTATCGTCATATACTCTCGATCGATTCACGCACTTCCTACAGAATATGGTACAATTTCACACAGCATATAGGTATGAATCGATTTGGGGGTAGAAGAAACGTGAAGCCACAATCCATGCTTTTTACAATTTACGGTGAATACGTCCGCCATTATGGAAGCGAAATCTGGATTGGTAGTCTGACCAAGCTGATGGGGGAATTCGGACTGTCGGAGCCGGCTGTTCGTGCAGCGATCTCCCGGATGCTTCGCCAAGGCTGGCTGGAATCGCGAAAAGTAGGGAACCGCAGCTTCTACTCGGTATCCGAGCGCGGCAAAAAGCGGCTGGAAGAGGCAGCGGCACGTATTTATAAGGTCGAGACAGATGTGTGGGACGGCAAGTGGTGCATTGCCAGCTACAACATCCCAGAGGAGCGTCGAGCGCTGCGTGATCAACTGCGCAAGGAGCTGGGGTGGATGGGCTTCGGGATGCTGACGACCAGCACATGGATCAGCCCGAATAACCTCAGTGATCGCGTGAAGGACTTGACGGAAGCGCACGAGATTACGGAGTATGTCGAGATTTTTACATCAGAGCATATGGGCTGGAGCAATCCGAAGCAGCTCGTGCAGAAATGCTGGGATATCGATGAAATCAATGAAAAATACAAGGCCTTCATCGATGCCTACCGAGAAGAGTATGAGCAGCTTTCTGCAAAACTCAGCAATGGGGAAGAGGTTCCAGACAGCCATTGCTTCGTGGAAAAGACAAAGCTCGTCCACCAATACCGCAAGTTCTTGTTCATCGATCCTGATTTGCCGCAGGAATTGTTGCCAGAGCTGTGGTTGGGCAAAGAGGCGGATCAGTTGTTCCAAAATTACTACCAGTTATTGAATCCAGGGGCAGTACGATTCTTCGAGACCGTGTATGAAGCTGCGCCATCCGCATAGGCGAAAGCTGCGAAGGAAAGGCCCTAGCACGTCTAGGGTCTTTTTCATTGAATCATTTTTCCATTACTTAAAATGTAAGCGTTTTACTTGGGTGTAGTTTGGTGGACGCGAAACGAAGGGGGTACAGCACGAATATGACGGAATTGTTGCAGTACGTTGCAAACGGCCTCGTCAGTGGCGGGATTTACGCGATCGTAGCGGTTGGTTTCATCACGATTTACAACGTAAGCAAGGTGATTAATCTGGCGCAGGGTGAATTTTTGATGCTGGGCGGAATGGTCACAGTTGCCTTGATTGGCATGAATCTTCCATATGGATTGGCGGCATTGCTCGCGATCCTCCTGGTCACCTTGATCGGTGTTTTGATGCAGAAATATGTAATCGCTTACGTCAAAAAGGCTAATCCAATTAGTTTGATTATTTTGACGATAGGAATTTCGACACTCATTCGCGGCATTGCCAGTTTTATTTGGGGAAAAGATGCGTTTGCACTCGAACCGATTACGAGCAATGAGCCGATCTCGATCGGCGGCGTGATGATCGCACAACAAAGTATCTGGATTTTGGCTGCTGTTCTTATCATTCTTTTTCTACTGTGGTACTTGATGGACAAGACGATTCTCGGCAAAAAAATTAACGCCTGTTCGGTCAACCCAATGGCAGCTCGCCTGATGGGGATTAGCCCGACAAAGATGAGTATGCTGGCCTTTGCCATCAGTGGAGCGACAGGAGCGATTGCAGGAATCGTGATCGCGCCGCTTTCCGTAACGTCCTACGATATTGGCGTGCTGCTCGGAATCAAAGGCTTTTCCGCAGCTATTCTAGGCGGACTGGGAAATCCATTGGGTGCAGCCGTAGCCGCCTTTTTACTCGGGATCGTCGAGTCGCTGGGAGCTGGTTACATCAGTTCCGGTATGAAGGACGCGATCGCCTTCCTGGTGTTGATCGGCATGCTGTTGATTAAGCCATCCGGCATCTTTGGAGAACGCAGCGTTGGAAAAGGAGGGCTATGATGAAGCAGATCATCGATAAGTGGGGCAAAAGCATAGGAATCTACCTGTTTTTGATGATTCTTTTCCCATTCGTTATGCCAGATGAATACTATCGTTCTGTCGGAATTATTATCGGTCTTCAAGCAATCGTAACCATCGGGCTATGCCTCGTGATGGGGCTGGCCGGACAAATTTCGCTGGGACAAGCAGCGTTTTGGGGGATAGGTGCCTATACCTCGGCAGTATTGACGACGAAGTACGGTCTACCGCCATTTATCGGCCTCATAGCTGCTGCGATTGTTCCAGGGTTATTCGCCTTTATCCTCGGGCGGGCGATAGCGGGGCTGCAAGGCTACTACCTCGCGATGGCGACACTCGCATTTGGCTACATCGTCCAGATCGGGATTACGGAATGGGAGTCGGTGACAGGGGGAGCAAACGGGATGATCAGCATTCCACAAATGACGTTCTTCGGTGGAAGCGAGCTATCCATGTACTTTCTGATTTGGGGAGTCGTCACTTGTGTGCTGCTCTTCTCACTTAATCTCTTGAATTCACGCGTCGGCCGAGCGTTTCGGGCGATTCACAAAAGTGAGATTGCCGCGACCTCGATGGGAATTGATGTCCGCAAGTTCAAGCTGAATGCCTTTGTGGTAAGCGGCATGTTTGCGGGTATTTCCGGCGGCTTGTACGCCCATTACATGGGAATCCTCGATCCGCAGCCGTTCGGATTGCACGAGTCGATCAAGTTTCTGACGATGGTCGTCATCGGCGGGATGACAAGCATCTGGGGCGCTTTGATCGGGACGATCCTGATTGGCTTTATCAGTGAAGGGCTGATCCTCTTGAGTGAAGTGGTGCCGGGCTTACAGGGGGATGTAGACACGATTGTATTCGGGGCGATTCTCGTGTTGATCGTCATGTTCATGCCAGAAGGATTGGTTCCGCGCATCCGGGCTGCTTACGAAAAAGGGCAGGCGAAAAAGTCAAAGGCCATGGCTGACGAAGCACAGCGAAAGCAGCAGGTGGAAAGGAAGGCTGCAACATGACAACGCTTTTGGATGTGCAAAAGCTCTCTCGTGATTTTGGCGGCGTACGTGCAGTGAATCAAGTAGATTTTCAGGTGCGGGAAGGAGAGATTCTCGCGCTGATCGGTCCGAATGGCGCTGGAAAAAGCACGGTGCTCAACATGGTGTCGGGTGTGATCCCGCCTTCGGAAGGTGAGATTCGCTTCAGTAGTCAGCCGTTGACACGTGTGCAAGGCTATGAATATGCCGGATTGGGCATCACGCGAACCTTTCAAAACCTCCAGACCTTTGACGATATGACCGTCTTGGAAAACGTGATGGTCGGCATGCATACCAAGACAAGCGCGAGTCTCTTTTCCTGCGGCATGAATCTGGCAAAGTCCCGCAAGGAAGAGAAGCTGATGCAGGAGCAAGCACAGACGTGGATAGCGAATGTAGGACTGGCAGAAGAATCGTCCTCGCTGGCTGGGAGCTTGCCATACGGAAAGCTGCGGCTGATGGAGATTGCCCGCGCAATGGTGGCCCAACCGCGGCTGCTCTTGTTGGATGAGCCTGCTGCGGGTCTGAATCATACCGAGACGGCGGAGATGAGCCGTATGTTTTGCCAGATTCGCGACAACGGAACGGCTATTTTGCTAGTGGAGCATGACATGGACATGATTATGACGATTGCGGACCGCATCGTTGTATTGGATCAAGGATCAAAAATCGCAGAAGGAACCCCGCGTGAGATTCAGGAGAACCCGCGAGTGATTGCGGCGTATCTGGGTGCAGAATGAAGCGCGAAAGAGGTGGACAAACATGGGGAAGGCAGTCCTTACAGTAGACAACATCACGGCTCGCTACGGTCCGGTGGAAGTGCTGCACGGCATTACTCTGCAAGTGAACGAAGGCGAGATCGTCTCCCTGTTAGGTGCAAATGGGGCAGGTAAAACGACGCTTTTGAACTGTATCTGCGGTCTGCACGGCGAAAAGGAAGGCAAGATTTGGTTGCGTGACGCGGACATTACGCGTGTTCCTGCGGAGCTGGTAGTACCTCGGGGCATGGCGCATGTACCGGAGCGCAGACAAATTTTTTCGACGCTGACCGTGGAGGATAATTTGTGGCTGGGTGCTTCGCATCGGATGCCCAAGACGAGCAAAAAGGAAATCGCCAAAGAAATGGAGACGGTGTACGAGCGTTTTCCGATTTTGGCGGAGCGGAAGTGGCAGCTCGGGGGAACGCTTTCCGGGGGGCAGCAGCAGATGCTCGCCATTGGCAGGGCGCTCTTGTCTCGACCGCAGCTTCTCTTGTTGGACGAGCCTTCGCTAGGATTGGCTCCACTGATTGCCAAAGAAATCCTGACGATTGTGCAGGAGATTCGCTCGGAGTGGGGCACTACGGTGTTGTTAGTCGAGCAAAATGCTCGCGCAGCGCTCGCTATTTCCGACAGGGCTTACGTACTTAGTACAGGAACCGTCATGCTGGAAGGGAAGGCAGACGAGGTTAGCAATGACCCGCGTGTACAATCTGCTTATTTGGGAAGCTCCCACGAAGCAGTGTAGTAACTCTAGCAGTTTGATCAAGATCAACCACATACATGAGGGGGTACACCCATGAAAAAACGAACATTCAAACAATGGCTATTTCCAGCAGCAGTCGCATCGCTCGTATTCTTGAGCGCCTGTGGAGGCGGCGCTACGCCAGCAGCAGAGTCAGGCACTGGTGGCGCCAGCAAGGACCCGATCAAGGTCGGCGCTATTTTCTCACTGACTGGTCCTAACAGTCCGCTCGGCGTACCGGAGAAGCAAGCGGTAGAGCTGTTGGTAAAAGAAATCAACGGCGCAGGCGGAGTAGATGGCCGACCGTTGGAAGTCATTTTTGAAGACGACAAGTCTGATAATACGGAAGCGGTAAAAGCGATCAAAAAGCTCGCTTCGAAAGAAAAGGTCGTAGCTGTACTCGGTTCCTCAGGCAGTGGTCCGTCTCTCGGGATGGCTGAGTACGCCGCAGCAGAAAAGCTCCCGCTGATCTCAATGGCAGCCGCAGACCAAATCACCAATCCAGTTCGTGCAGGCATCTACAAAACTCCGCACACGGACGTACACGGAACGAAGCGTATCTTCAAATATTTGAAGGAAAAAGGCATTACGAAAATTGCTACGCTCAATGACAGCAATCCATACGGAAGTGGCTGGACCACGCAATTGCAAAAATATGCGCCTGAATACGGCATCACGATTGTAGCCGAAGAAAAATACGGCACAAAAGATCCGTCCATGAGCTCCCAATTGACCAAGATCAAAGGGACTGATGCGCAGGCATTGATTGTGGCAGGTACGAACCCTGGACCCGCTACGATTGTGAAGGAAGCCAAGCAACTGAACCTCACTATTCCAATCATTAGCAGCCACGGCTCTGCGAATAGCAAATTCCTCGAACTGATTGGAGACGCAGGCGAGGGTGTCCTGATGGTAGCTGGAAAACTGCTCATCCCAAATCAAGTAGCTGCAGACGATCCGCAATCTGCCATCATCAAAAAATTCGTGGATGGCTATCAAGCCGCCTACAATACACAGCCAGACGGCTTCGCGGGATACGGATACGACGGTTTGAATTTGCTCGTGGAAGGCTTGAAGCAAGCAGGCGGCGACACCTCCAAACTGGGTGAAGTATTGGAAAAGGTGAAATACGTAGGGGTAACCGGAGAATTCAAGTTCACGGCTGATGATCATAATGGTCTGACAGAAGACAGCATGATCATGGTTGAAGTGAAGGATGGAAAATTCCAGCTCGTTAAATAAGAGAAAGTAGTTAGTTCCCTCCGCTTCGTGAAGAAGAATGCGGGGGGAATCGTTGTTTTCATTACAAGGGTAGGAGGATCACGCATGTCTCAATTGCTGAATAGCGTCTTAATGGTCGCACCGATTTTACAAAAGGCGTTTTTGTCTGAATGTATGGTAGGAGTCACCGATAAAGAGAAGTTTCTCGCCTATTATCCCGCACAGGGCTTGAACCTGGGGATTCGAGTAGGAGACAAATTGCGCCCGGGGAGTATCAATGCAACGGCGGTAAAAGAGGGCAAGCGGGTCGTGAAGAAGATTTCCAAAGAGCTCTACGGCATTCCTTATATCGCAGTTGGTTATCCACTTGTTGAAAACGGGCAAGTAGTCGGTTGCTTGGCGACAGGCGTGACGACCGATCAAGAGGATCGCTTGCACGGCTTGGCTCAAAACTTGACGGACGCGCTGGAAAATATCGCACAGCACACAGAAAGTCTGGCAAAGGACGCGGACAATCTAACGCAAGCGAGCCACACACTAAGCGATGCAGCCGGTAAATTAGGGCTAAAAATTGCAGAAACGACCCAAATCAACGAATTGATCCGCAATATCTCGACGCGCTCCAATGTACTCGGCTTGAATGCCGTCCTTGAAGCGGCACGTGCAGGTGCTGCTGGTCGCGGCTTTTCCGTGGTCGCAGAGGAAATCCGTCAGCTTTCCCAGACGACCGCTACTTCAGCGAAAGGCATTTTCCATCTATTAGATGAAATGAATGCACTCGTCGGGACGGTAACGGGCGAAATGGAGAAGACGATGAATCACAGCGTGCAGCAGTCAACGCGAATACAGGAGCTGGATGCAGTCATGCAAGAGCTGCGGCATATGGCCGAGCAATTGAAAACGGCAGCAGAAATAACTGGGCGAACAGAATAGGAGAGTCCTATGTAAGCGTATTGCAAAAACGTATGACGATATGTTATTATTGCGTTATAAAAACGTATTATAATTTTAACATAATGCATATCTGATAAAAGGAGGGCGTTCTCCATGCAAATGAGGCTCGAACATGCCGATCTGACTGAAAACGAAAAGTTGGAAGCGTTTTTAGCGAGAATCGAACGCGGGGAAAAAATAGAGGCAGACGATTGGATGCCAGACGACTATCGCAACCAGTTGATCAAGCTGATTTCGATGCATGGCATCAGTGAGATCATGGGTGCCTTGCCGGAAAAAGAATGGGTTCCAAAGGCGCCGACACTGCGCAGAAAGTTGGCGATTATGGCGAAGGTCCAGGACGAGATGGGGCATGGTCAATTGCTGCTTCGCGTCGCAGAAGACTTGCTTGAGCCATTGGGCAAGACGCGCGAGGATATTATGAATGATTTGTTTTCAAAAAGACTGAAATTTCACAATGTATTTCACATGGAAGCGCCTACCTGGGCAGATGCTGGTGTGATTGGCTGGCTGGTTGACGGAGCGGCTATTATTACGCAATCGATGTCCCTCGATACATCTTATGCACCTTACGCCCGCGCTCTGCATCGGATCTGTGCGGAAGAAAAGTTCCACGCCCAACACGGGGAGAGCATCGTCTTGGAGTTGGCAGAAGGCACCGATGAACAGCGCCAAATGCTGCAAGAAGCTATCCATCGCTGGTGGCCAGCGCTCTTGATGTTTTTCGGACCGCCGGAAAAAGGCAATATAACGAGCAATCAGGAAGCCAACATGCGCTACAAGATTCGTACACAGACCAATGAAGAATTGCGCCAAGTATTCTTGAAAAAGTATTTGCCGCGTATTTTCCACCTTGGCTTCACAGTTCCAGACGATACGATTTACTTCGACGAGGCAGAAGACAAATGGGTTTACCAACAGCCTGACTGGGAAGAGTTCAAGCAAATCGTCAAGGGGAACGGACCACGCTCCGCTCACCGTCTGAATCTTCGGGTAATGTCTTATGAGGAAACCAAATGGGTGCGCGATGCGATTATGTCGTACGGCCGACAAGTAGGGTAGGTGAATGTGGATGAGCAACGAAAACTTTTTCATATACGAAGTATTCAGCCAAAAAAGCGTAAATGCTCCGTTCGTCCAACAGTTCAGTTTGTTGGCACCCAATAAAGAAGTCGCATTGAGTATGGCGAGGGAGAATTTTCTGCGCCGTGAGCCTTGTTTTAATTTATGGGTAGTCAAGCGCGACGACATTTTTGGACTGCCGCCAGAGGAGCGTCCTTTCCTGGAAAGACTCGACAACAAGAGCTATCGGGAGACCAAAGGATACGGCGACTTGCAGTCGAGATGGCGACACCATCGCGAGCAGTACGAAGAAAAACAGAAGCATGCAGGCAACGGCAGTTAGGAGGGATACAATCATGGGCGACCGTTTACATGTAGAAACAGTGGAAGCAGCAAAGCAAAACCCGGCATTCGCAAAAGCCTTGACCGACCTGTTGTTCCAGCTTGCTGATGACGATTTTATATTGGCTTATCGTGGATCGGAATGGCTTGGGCTTGCTCCGCATATTGAAGAAGATGTGGCCTTTTCTTCGATGTCTCAGGACATGATGGGCCATGCCGTGATGTTTTATGAAATGCTGGAGCAACTAGGGGTGGGCAAAGCAGACGATCTCGCACAGCTACGCGAGGCGAAGGCGTTTTCCAATGCGATCTTGGTAGAGCGTAAAAACGGCGACGGCGAATACAACGATCATCCTCATTACGATTGGGCTTATGCGATTGTTCGCAGCTATGTGTACGGTTTATACAAGCAGGTTCGCTTGGAGGCACTTACGCGGTCGTCATATGCACCACTCGCGCTGGTCAGTCGCAAAATGATGACAGAGCATCGCTATCATCTGATGCACTGGCAAGTTTGGTTGAAGCAACTGGCGAACAGTACGCCTGATGCGCGTCAGAGGTTGGAGGCAGCCATTGCAAAAGTTTGGAAGGATGCCGGGGAACTGCCTCATCTTGGACCAAACCAGGTCGATATCGTTCAATTTGGCCTGATTGCAGAAGAAGAGCAACTGAAACAAAAATGGCTGACACTGACCAAAGACATTTTCGAAAAAGCAGGACTCGAATGGCCGGGTGAGCCAGGAGTGCCACAAGAGCGCGGCCGTTACGGTGAACATACTGCTGATCTGGTTCAAGCTTTGGCTACCTTGTCTGAAGTGTACCGCATTGATCCGGCTGCAGGCTGGTAAAAAGGAGTGATTCTCTCATGGCGCAAGAAGAACTGCAACTGCATGAAGGGCTTGAAGCGACATGCTGGGAACTGCTGCAGCAAGTAACCGATCCCGAAATTCCGGTGATCAGTATGGTGGAGATGGGGATGATTCACAAAGTGCGCGTCGAGGCAGATGTCGTACACGTCGAGGTACTCCCTACCTTTGTCGGCTGTCCGGCACTCGAGATCATGAAGAAGAACATCACAGAAAAGCTGGTGGAGGCAGAAGGAATCAATCAGGTTCAGGTAGCGTTTGTCTATGATCCAGCCTGGACATCTGATCGTATCGCCTTGGATGCTCGCGATAAGCTGAAAAGCTTTGGCATCGCGCCGCCACCGCTTGACTTCAAACCGGGAGATACATGGGAAGTGGCATGTCCCTACTGTGATTCCCCGTATACACAAATGGAAAATTTGTTTGGCCCTGCTGCTTGTCGAAGTATATTGTATTGCCGGCACTGCAAAAATCCGTTTGAGGCCCTAAAACCAATCTATTGAGTGAGATTGAGAGGAGCGAATGTCATGGGAGAGTACAAGCAAATGTTTATTAATGGAGAATGGGTGAATGCCGAGAGTGGCGAGTCCATTCAGATTACGAATCCTGCTACAGGTGAAACAGTTGGCACAGTAACCTTCGGTGATGGTCGCGATGCCAACAAGGCCATCGACGCTGCACATCAGGCATTTGCCAGCTGGTCTCGACTGACTGCTCGCGAGCGCGCCAAATATTTGTACAACTTGTCCGAGCTGGTGAAAAACAATCGGGATGAACTGGCGGGCATCATTTCTGCTGAAATGGGCAAGCCTTTGGGCGAGGCAAAAGGCGAAGTGCTGGGTGCCGCTGATAACTTTGTCTGGTACGCAGAAGAAGCAAAGCGTGTCAACGGAGAAACGATCCCATCCTCCGTTGCGAACAAGCGCATCATGGTGCTGCGTCAGCCTGTAGGGGTGGTCGGGGCGATTACCCCATGGAACTTCCCGGTGAACATGGTTGCACGTAAGATTGCTCCGGCATTGGCTGCGGGCTGCACGGTGGTTTTAAAGCCAGCAGAAAGCACGCCGCTGTCTGCGATTCGCATGTTTGAGCTGATTGAGCAGGCCGGCTTTCCAAAAGGCGTTGTAAACCTCGTCATTGGAAATCCTGAATCGATTGGGAAAGAGTTCATCGACAATCCGAAGCTCTCCAAAATCGGATTTACAGGCTCCACTCGTGTCGGCAAGCTGCTGATGGAGGGGGCGGCGAAGCAAGTGAAGCGGGTCAGCATGGAGCTTGGTGGTCACGCACCGTTCATCGTATTCCCGGATGCCGATCTGGATGCAGCCGTAAAAGGTCTGTTTGAGAGCAAATTCCGCAACTCCGGCCAAATGTGCATTTGCACGAACCGTCTGTACGTCCACGAGGATGTCGCAGATGCGTTCACAGAAAAGCTGGTAGAGCGTCTGAAGCGTGCGAAGGTAGGCGATGGTCGCCAGAAAGAGACGGAGATTGGTCCACTGGTGAACGAGCGTGCCTTGAACAAGGTGCTCGAGCATATCGAGGACGCCAAGGACAAAGGCGGGCAAGTGGTATACGGCGGAAATCGTTTGGTTGAAGGCGATTATGCGAAGGGCTTCTATTGCGAACCGACCTTGATTGCTGGCGTTACAACGGATATGAAAATCTCCTTTGAAGAAACGTTCGGCCCTGTCGTTCCACTCGTGCGTTTTACAGAGGAAGCGGATGTCGTACAGAAGGCAAACGACACACGTTACGGCTTGGCTGCTTATGTGTACACCCGCGATAATCAGCGTTGCTTCCGTATGGCTGAGCTCCTCGAATACGGAATCGTTGGGATCAATGATGGTTCTCCTACGCAAACGCAAGCACCGTTTGGCGGTTTCAAGGAAAGCGGAATCGGTCGTGAGGGTGGCCGCTACGGAATGGATGAGTACCTGGAGACGAAGTTCGTTTCCTTTGGACTATAAGAATAAGAAGAGAAGAAGAGTTCAGACAAGATCTGGACTCTTTTTTCATTTAATATTGGAAAAGTTTTAAAAGGTACCGATGAACCAATAACGCTGTTTCTTCTTCTCCACTATGTTGACCCAATTGTATAAATTTTGTGAATTGTATTGTTCAACACTTTGTTCATTTTTGTCTACAAAGAAAAAGGGAATCAACGGTATAATGGAGTTTGGATCAAGGGCACCATTTAATAGATAAAAATTGGTATTTCCATATTGACACAAAACGTACATATGACGACGCCCAGCCAGTATGGTATCGTCCAAGATTTTACATTTGGAAGGGAGGATATAAACATGGGAAATGCACATCAAATGCACGAGATGTCACCGGCTGCCGGATCAGCAACCTTTTCGGATTTATGGAGTCCGGATGTGATGCTTTTGTCGTTGCTCGTGACTACTGTCTACTTTCTCGTAACAGGTCCTATGCATAAGCGTTTTGAAAACGCTACACCGGCGACTAGCAAGCAAAGATTGCTTTTTGTGTTGGCAATCGTGTTGTTTTACGCCGCACAAGGAAGCCCTATCAGTTATTACGGCCATCATTACATGTTTAGTTTACACATGCTCCAACAATCGATCTTGTACTTTGCCCTGCCACCGCTTATGCTTCTAGCAATGCCTGAATGGCTTTTGGCCAAGATTTTCCGTCCGAAAGCGATGAAGTTCATCCTAAACTCTTTGACACACCCGTTAGTGGCAGCGCTGTTGTTCAACTCACTGTTTTCGTTTTACCATGTTCCGTTCATTTTTGATGCCGTCGCGATAAACCATGAGTGGATGACTTTTTATCATGTCATTCTCGTGATTGCCGCCTTTGCGATGTGGTGGCCAATTGTGAGTCCGCTGTCTGATAACAAGCGACAACTGGCCGGATTGAAAAAACTGTCGTACGTTTTTGCAAACGGTGTCTTGATTACGCCAGCCTGTGCGCTGATTATTTTTGCCTCGGAACCGTTGTACGCTACGTATATAGCTGCTCCACAGCTATTCCAGAGCCTTGACGCGTTTAACGATCAACGCCTTGGCGGAATCATTATGAAGCTGGTACAGGAGCTTGTTTACGGCTGTGTGCTGGCCTATGTCTTCTACCATTGGTACAAGGCAGAGAAGCAGGACGACATGCCGATGGATCAATCTTTCGGTGCTGAAAAGCCGACTTTTTAAATACGCGGGAAACAGTAGAAACGTTTGTTGAATGAGGTGAAAAAATGGGGCTCATATTGCCTACGGTAAGTACGGCTTTTATCGTCATTAGTGGAATTCTCGTTGCGATTGGCTGGTACGCCATTGCGAAAAAGCAAGTAGAAAAGCATATGAAGATTATGAAATGGGCTGCGATCTGTGCCACGATCTTCTTTATCACTTATGTTTCCAGAACGGCCTTTGTCGGAAACACGCATTTTGGCGGACCAGACAGCATCAAGCCAATCTATCAGACTTTCTTGTTCTTCCATATCATCCTGGCAACAGTCGGTGGTGTGATGGGTCTGATTACACTCAGATACGCTTACACGAAAAACTATGCTTCGCATCGTAAAATCGGTCCTTGGACGTCCATTGTGTGGTTTGTCACTTCCATTACAGGAGCTGCGGTTTATTTGCTGCTGTACTGGATTTATCCAGGTGGCGAGACATCTGGCGTGCTGGATGTAATTTTTGGTAAGTAATCGTTTTAGTAGTTTTTTGGGCATTGGATACAATGTAGTTAGTTTATCCAGTCATGATTCGGATGTTCAGATAGAAGGAAACAGGAGGTACAAAACGTGGACCAGCAAATGACCGTGCAGGAATCGCTTGATGCCGATGCTTCTTTGCAGACACAGCCGGTAGGGCCAGCTACCTTTCGGGATTACGTACAACTGACGAAGCCTGGCATTACCCTGTCAAACTTGATGACCACTTTTGCTGCTTTATGGTTAGCGTCCTACGGTTATCCGAACTGGAAACTGGCTCTATTCACCATGCTAGGAACCGCTTTGGTCATTATGTCGGGTGCGGCTTTAAATAATTTCTACGACCGTGATCTGGATAAAAAAATGAAGCGGACGCAAAATCGTGCGGTAGCGACCGGAAGAATTTCTGCACGTAACGCGATCCTCTTAGGGATTGGCCTGCTGTTGGCTGGGGTTACTGTGTTGGCTGTATATGCGAATCCCTTGGCGGCGGTTTGGGGATTGATCGGCCACATTTTTTACGTGCTGATTTACACGCCGCTAAAACGAGTGACAACTCTCAATACGGTGATTGGCGGTATTTCAGGCGCAGCTCCTCCGGTGATTGGGTGGGTAGCAGTAACAGAGACCATGGACATGACTGCTTGGCTGTTGTTCCTGGTTTTGTTCTTGTGGCAGCCTCCCCATTTTTTGGCATTGGCCATGCTGAAAACAGAAGAATACCGTGCAGGTAATCTACCGATGCTACCGGTAGTAAAAGGCTTTGCTGAGACGAAGCGACAAATGGTGCTGTGGGGTTCGGTGTTGTTCCCGGCTTCTTTGCTGCTGTTTGTCCACGCTAGCCTAGGGTATGTGTATTTGCTCGTCATGGGCGTGATGGGGATTGTGTACATGGTTCTCCTTTTCCAAGGGTTTAAAACCAAGGATGATCTTGCTTGGGCACGTAAACTGTTCGGCTATTCCATCCTTTATTTGACCGTGTTTTGTGCAGCGATCGTCGTTAGTACGATGGTCAACTATTATTGACACGAAACACTCACTAAATGTTCACGGAACATCCCTTGCTTAGCAGGGGATGTTTCATTATCGTAAAAGAGGACATAGAACGAGGTGTTGTTTGATCCTCACAAGAAACAGGGTGAATTACTATGCAAAAATGGCTGAAGCCGTTAGCTTTTCTTGCTACTTTGATCATGTTTATCGTGATGGTAGCCGGTTCGCTTGTCACCAAGACAGATTCAGCACTCGGCTGTGGAAATGACTGGCCGCTGTGCAACGGTAAATGGGTTCCGGAATACACGTTGGCATCCATTATTGAATATTCACATCGCCTGATTACAGGTGTTGCCGGTATTGTTGTCGTGATTTTCTCTGTACTTTGCTGGCGCTATTACAAAGACAACCAAGAAGTTCGCAATCTCGCTATTTTTGGTTTGTTTTTCATCGTAGTGGAGTCCATTCTCGGCGCTTCTGCCGTTATTTGGCCACAGTCCTCATCTGTTTTGGCTCTGCATTTCGGATTTTCCTTGCTTGCTTATTCAGGTGTGTTCTTGTTGAGTGTTTTCGTTTATCAGCGGGAAAAAACGCAAAGCCTGGTGAAATCGACCGTCTCAAAAGGCTTCCGCAACTGGATGTGGTTCGTCGCTACTTATACGTACGCTGTCGTTTATCTTGGAGCGTATGTCAGACATACGGGTTCAAGTATGGCATGCAGTGACTGGCCACTGTGCCAGGGACAGATCATCCCGGAGTTGTACGGACAGACTGGTATTCATTTTGCCCACAGAATCGCTGCGATGGTGTTGGGATTCTTATTGTTGGGGACGATGATTTACTGTATACGCCATTTCAAGGAAAAACGGCGTGACTTGTACGGTGCAAGTATCCTGAGCTTTATACTTTGCATCGCGCAGGTGTTCAGCGGCGGCTTCGTCATTATTTACAAGCTTCACCTGTATGCTACGCTGACTCATTCCATGATTATCACAATTTTGTTCGGGATCATCAGCTACATGTGCTTGCAGACGTTGAAGTCACCGACAAATGAAAAGCTGAGAAGATAAGAGGAAAAGCTGCGCTCCTAATTCGTGGGAGGGCAGCTATTTTTATATTAAGTGACTGTGGTGGGGGAAGAAGTACATTTCCAGTCTACGCTTCGGCCTACGCCCTGCAAGGGGGGATTCACTGTCGCTATGAAATAAATGGCGGGAGCGCTTCGCCCCCACCCCAACCGATAGAGGACAGCGAATTTACGAACCGTCAGGCTATTGCCCAGACGGTTTTTCAACATTCAAAGGAACAAAAACACCATTTTCCCAACGATACATTTGCAAAGTAGTCTCAGGCTTGCCCGGCAGTAGTTCACCTGTATCCGGGTTTAGCTCCTGCTTTGTTTGCCAGTGGTAGAGCAGTGGTTTTGCTTCGTCATCATGTACGATTTGATAACTGCCGATAGTCCGGAAAAGTTGACCACCCGGCACGGAAACCGTTTGCCGCAGCAGTCCTTCCCATGCTTTGACCAAACGACCTTTGTCCAAATACCACAGATTCGCCTCGTAGACCGATAAGCCTGATCCGCCAGTGTGATGGACTGTTTCAAAAACTCGTTTTCCTGCGAGCAGACGCGGTTCATCTTCCGCGTTCTTATCAATCGCGGGGGAATTCACTTCACGCGTATAGTCCCAATGATCCAATTGCAGGCGCGGTGGATTCCATTCCTCTTCCGCAATGAGTGCATACGTACGATCCCACTTTTGATCCAAGACGTAAAAATTCCCGATATGTACGCTGCCGTTATGCTTGGCGACAATTTCTAGTTCCGGGTCATCATCGAGATTGACGAGCTGAAAATCAAAGTTGTCGGTAACAACTGGATCTTTGGCTTGCTTGTTAATCCAATCCATTACTTGGGTCTTGGTAGGCTCCTTGGAGGCAAGGGAAGAGGGGGCAGTGAGGACGAGACTGGAGGCGGCAAGACCTACTGTCAGAGTGAGCAACAGGTGGGAATTACGCAACGGTAACGAGCTCCTTTCCGGGATGAGATCGACTCAATCACGACCTTTCAGTTGGAAGACGAGCAGTCAGGAGTAAAAGTTACGGGGAAGTGGAGTAAATTTCAACCGCGAACCGCGCTGTCTTTTGTTACAATGAAAAGCAAACACATGATCGTGGAGAGTGATAGTAATTATGCGGATATTACATACAGCCGACTGGCATTTCGGGCGGCAGCTGGAAGGGCGGGACCGCCGGATTGAGCAAACAGCATTTGTGGACGAGCTCTGTCACATAGCTGATGAGCGAGAAGTGGATTTGGTGCTCATTGCTGGGGATGTGTACGATTCGGTCAATCCGCCTGCTTGGGCGGAAGAGCTATTTTATGATGCATTGGAGCGCTTGTCTTCGGAAGGCAGGCGAGGTGTTGTCGTGATCGCGGGGAACCATGACCAGCCTGAGCGGGTGCGGGCAGCAGCGCCGCTTGCCACAAAGCATGGGATCGTTTTGTTGGGATTGCCAAAGGAGGCACCACTGCTGACACAGGAAACATCGCCCGATCGCGTGCAAATTGTGCAGGGAGGCCCTTCATGGCTGGAAATGAAGATTCCTGGCTGCGCCGCGAATGCGGTAATTTTGGCATTGCCCTATCCTTCTGAATCGCGATTAAAGGAACTGTTGAGCGAAAGCTTTACCCAGGAGCAGATGCAGCTTGCTTTTTCCGAGCGCATTGCGCAATTGCTCGCTGATCTGTCTGTTCATTTTCGCGAGGATACGGTTAACCTGGTCACGAGTCACTTGTTTGTGATGGGCGGTAAGGAAACAGATTCCGAGCGACCGATTCAAATTGGGGGAGCGTTGACTGTATCGCCACAGGCTTTTCCGAAGAACGCTGATTATGTGGCACTCGGTCATCTCCATCGACTGCAAAAGCTCAGTGACAAACCGTTGGTGCGGTACAGCGGCTCACCGATTTCGTACAGCTTTTCCGAAGCAGGTCAGAGCAAGGCAGTCGTATTGGTCGAGGTGGAGCCAGGGCAAGAAGTGCGTGAGGAGATCATTTATTTGACGAGCGCACGGCCATTGGCACGTTGGAGGGCGACAGAGGGGATCGAGCAAGTAGAGCGCTGGTTGGCAGAGGGACGCGATGCAGGGGCGTGGATTGACTTGGAGCTGCATGTGTCTGGCGTGATCGACCCGGCAGAATTTCAGCGTGTCCGCAAGCTTTCGGATGATTTCTTGAAAATACAGCGTGTTGTCGTGAGGGAAGAGCGTGAGGAGGAAGAGGAGCAGCGGGTCGAGCTGACTGAGCTTACTTCCGATCAATTGTTCAAACGCTTCTATGAACGAAAGAGGGGAGCAGAGCCGGATGAGCAGCTGGTGGCCTTGTTCCAACGTCTATTGGCAGAAACCGGTGGAGAGGGGGAAGAAGAGTGAGACCGATACGATTGAAGCTGTCAGGGATGCACAGCTACCGAGAAATGCAAGAGGTCGATTTCGAAATGCTATGTCAGGCGGGACTGTTTGGGATATTCGGCCCGACTGGAAGCGGGAAATCGACGATCTTGGACGCGATCACGCTAGCGTTGTACGGGCAGGTCGTCCGGTTGGGCGGGGGTAACCATCCGAAAGAAGTGCTGAACCAGCTGGAGCAGCGCGTATTCGTTTCCTTTACCTTTGAGCTGGGGACTGGCGATGAGCGCAAGCAATATACGGTGGAACGGGAATTTGGTCTGGATAAAAAGGGGAACAAGCGACAACCGGAAGTGAGGCTGATTCAGTCGGGAGCCTTGACCGGAGAGCCGGATGTCGTATTGGAGTCCAAAGCCACGTCCGCGACAGCCGCAATTGAGGCACTGATTGGTCTCACTTTGCAGGACTTTACCCGGGCGGTCGTTTTGCCACAGGGTCAATTTTCCCGCTTCTTGACGCTGAAGGGCAGTGAGCGCAATGAGATGCTGCAACGAATGTTCCGCCTACATATTTATGGGGAAAAGCTGAGCGAGCGCGTACGGCACGCGTTGGAGCAGGTCAAGGAACAGATGCATCGTTTGCAACTGGCGAGTGCAGCTCTGGGTGACGCAGGTCCGGAAGCCTTGGAGCTGGCGAGACAAACGTGGGCGGAAGCTGCGCAAAAAGAACAGGAATTCACTCAGCAAAAACAGGAGCTGGCCGGGAAGCTCAAGGAGCTAGAGCAGCTTAACCAGTGGCATCAGGAGCTATTGCAAGTCCAGGCGCAGCTACAGCAGCAGGAAGCAAATGAAGCGGAAATGGCATCCCTCACCGCGAAGATTCGTGAATGGGAATCGAGTATTCGACTGTGGCCATTACTCCAGCAATATGAGCGTTTGGATCAGGAATGGCATGCGACAGGTACGGCATTGGAACGCAGCCGCGAACAACAGGAGAGTGCTCGTTTGGCAGTAGACGAGGCAGAGCAAGCGTATCAGAAGGTCCATGCCGAGTTGGCTGTACAGGAGCCGTTACTGATTCAGCAAAAGGGTAGGCTGGTACAGGCGCAGGAGTGGGAAGAGGAGCTCAAGGCGATTCGCGAAGAGTGGACAGGTCTGGAGCGAGAGTGGAATGAAGTGTCAGTCGCCTTGACCAACATAGAACAACAGCTGGAAAAGGATGAAGCTGAATTAAAAAACTGGGAGCTTGCGTGGACGGATCTGCAAGAACAGATGAAGCAGGTCACGATCTCCCCTGAATGGCGAGCACAAATAGCGGCAACCAGAGAAGCGAAGCAGCAGTGGGAGCGGGACCATGCCAAGTTACGTGAGCTGGAAAAAGAACAACTCACAGCACATGAGCACATTCAGGCGGCAACCCATACTGCTGAAGAACACAAGCGTAGCTGGGAAGCGTGTGCGAATCGCTTGGCACAAAAAAGAGAAGAGCTGGCAGCACCAGCCGACTCGGCTTTGATGAGCGAAGCAGAATGGGAGAAAGCAAGAAATGTACTGGCAGACATGAAGCAGGTAGGTCGCCAGTGGCGGGAAGTAATGCAGTCGTTCTCAACATGGCAGGAGAAGTCGCAACACATCGTCCAGGAGCGTAAGCAATTGGATGAGCGCAATCAAGAGCTGACCCGTGCAGTAGAGACAAGTGAAGCACTAGTGAAGAGTCAACTGGCCCAACGAGATGAGCTGCGCCTAGAATGGGAACGCTGGCAGCAGGAAAACATGGCGCGGTTTTTGCGCGAACGTTTAGAGGAAGGCAAGGAGTGTCCGGTATGTGGTTCCGAACACCACCCACACGGCCACCAGAACCATACAAAAGCGTCTGAAGCGGGGACGGAGGGTGATGCCCTACGTGCCCGAATCAAAGCGTCAGAAGAGGCTTTGCGTGCGGCTGAGCAAGAAGCAGGCAAGACCAAGGAAGCTTGGTTGGCTGCAAAGGGGGCGCTTGCTGCTTTGGATGAGCGCCTAGCAAGCGTAAAGGCTGAACAGGAACAACTTGAAACGCGCTTGGAAGCGATCAAAGCAGAGTGCCGCGGGTACGGACAGCCTTGGATCGTGGATTCTTTTGAAGAGCTTCTCGCCGTCTATCAGCGCGAGGAAAAGGAATTGATCGCCAAGCAAGCGGAAAGAGAGCGACTAAAAGTAGAGCGTGAGCAATTGCAGCAGCAGTTGGAGGCCTTGCGTGAGGAAGAAGCGGAAAAGAAACGCTTGATGGAGCGGAGCACGCTGTTGCTCGAGCAGGCACAGAAGGCAATCCATGAGAATAAAGCTCGCCTGGACGCTGCATCCATGCAAGAAAAGCATTCCAGAGAAGAGCTGGACGCGAAGCGCAATGAGCTTCCCATCGAGGAAATCGAACAGCAGTACGAGGAAATCGGAAAATCAGATCGCCGTTTAGCAGAACTGCAGCAGGTACGATTAGAGAAAGAAACACTGCGCGGAAAGCTGATGATGCAGGTAGAAGCCGCCAAGTCGCGCAAGATAGAGGGAAAATCGCGGGAAGCGGCGCTGAAGGAAAAGCTTGAAGATAGAAAGCGCATGTGGGAACAAAAGCACGCCCAATGGCTGGAACGAACGGGGGGACTTACTGCGCAGGAGTGTTTAATGCGGGTAGAGAATTCTCTCCTCGGTTTGCGTCAGGCAGTCGCGCTGGCAGAGACAAAGCGCAAAGAGAACGCCGAGGCCCGGGAAACGGTGCAAAACAATCTGGTCAAGTATTCGGAGACGCTGACCATCCTCACACGGCAACGCACGGAAGCTCACGAGACATTGTACCAAGGCTTGCAGGAAACGGGTCTCGGTACTATCGAGTATGTCCGGGAGCGGTACGCAGAGCGCGAGCAAATGCCACAGGCACAGGAACAATTCGAGGCTTACACGCGAATCGCAGGCCAGCTTCGATACGAGGAAGAAAGGCTTCAGCAAGCAGTAGCAGGCCGTTCGTTTACCCAGGAAGACCTCACCACTGCAAAAGAAGCGTGGGATCAATGGGAGCAAGCCTTCCAGGAGGCGCAAAAGCAAGTCGCTGTCGCCAAAGAGCACGTGGATCGCATGGAAAAAAATCATGACAAATGGCAAGAGCTTCATAAAGAGATGGTACAGCAGCAGGATGAGCAGAGTCGCTTGGAAGAATTGAAAAAGTTGTTCGAAGCCAAGGCGTTTGTCCAGTTCATTGCGGAGGAAAAACTGGTATCAATCGCCAGAGATGCTTCCTATCACCTGAAGCGGATGACCGCCAATCGTTACGGGCTGGAAATCGGCGACGAGGGCGAATTTGTTTTGCGGGATGAGGGCGCTGGAGGAATGCGCCGTCCAGTAAGCACATTGTCTGGCGGGGAAACATTCCTGACCTCGTTGTCACTGGCTCTTGCCCTGTCGATGGAGATTCAAATGCGTGGCGGACGTCTGGAGTTTTTCTTCTTGGACGAAGGCTTTGGAACACTCGATCCGGAGCTTTTGGAAGTCGTTATGGATGCGCTTGAGCGACTGCGCATGGACGATTTTACCATCGGGGTCATTAGCCACGTTCCGGAAATACGTGTGCGCATGCCGCGTCGTCTGGTCGTGACACCTGCAGAACCGATGGGAAAAGGCAGCATGCTGCATCTGGAAATGGAGTAGGGAAGGGGAAAAATCATGGCAGTCCAATTTATACTGGGACGGGCAGGAACGGGGAAGACAGAATCGATCCATCGGCAGATGCAAGCCCGGCTGCGGGAAAAGCCGTTGGGTTCGCCTATGATTCTGCTCGTGCCGGAACAGGCAAGCTTTCAGGAAGAGTATGCGCTCGCCACATTGCCAGAACTAGGCGGTGTGATGGGGACACAAGTGCTCAGCTTCGGTCGATTGGCTCATAGGCTCATGCAGGAGCTGGGCGACTTGACTACCGTTCCTGTTGACGATCTGGGTAAGCATATGGTTTTGCGCATGCTTTTGGAGCGGCACAAGGAAGAGCTAAACGTATTCGGGCGCTCGGCGACACAGCCTGGATTTGCTTCTCAGCTCGGTCGCTTGATTAGTGAGTGCAAATCGTATGGGGTATCCTTTATCCATTCCGAGAATCTGGAGTGGGGAGGAGCCAATCTCAATCAAAAAATACATGACCTTCGCTTGATTATGAATGCGTACGAGGCTTACTTGTCAGAAGGGTATTGTGATGCGGACGACATCCTGAACCGAGTAGCCACGATGGTGCGTGATTCCATGTACATCAAGCAGGCTGAAATATTTATCGATGGCTTTACCGGGTTTACGAATGAAGAGCTGCGTTTGATCGAGCAGTTGATGCAGCACGCCAAGCAGGTGACGATTGCGCTGACGCTTGACCCGAATGAACGTGACGCTTCTGTGGATGAACTGGGGCTGTTCCACCCTACACTGCGAACATACCAAGCCTTGACACTGATGGCCCGGGAGTCGGGTGTATCAATCGCCAAGCCGCTTTTATTGACCGAGGCACAGCGATTCAAGAACAGTCCATGGCTGCGTCAGGTCGAACAAGTGTATTTCCAATGGGGAGACGCGCCGATCCCGGATCAGCCTGGACGAGCGGACGAAGTGACGATGCTCTCAGCAGTGAACAGGCGTGCAGAGGTAGAGGCTGTGGCGCTGAAGCTTTTGACTCTGTCGAGAGAAGAGGGGTATCGCTGGAAGGACATGGCGATTTTGCTTCGGGAAATCGGTACGTACGCTGATGAGATTTCGGCTGTGTTTACCGAATACGGCATCCCGCACTTCTTGGACCAGAAGCGCTCCGTCATGCACCATCCCTTGGTCGAGCTGGTGCGCTCGGCATTGGAGGTCATTGTCACAAAATGGCGCTACGACGCTGTGTTCCGCTGCTTGAAAACAGACCTGCTCCTGCTGGATATCACCGATGAGCATACAGCCCGGAAGGAAATCGACCGACTGGAAAACTACGTGCTGGCTTATGGTGTCTTTGGCTATCAATGGGCAGAAGAATCTGCTTGGCATTTCCGCGGGCAAGCTGGCGCTGAGGAAGACGCGAAAATCGATGAGTTGAGACGCAAATACGCAGCACCGCTCCTGTCCTTTGAAAAAGAGATGAAGCAAGCAACGGGCAAAAACGTACAGGAAATGACTCTTGCCCTGTACAACCTTCTGATCGCGCTAGATGTGCCTAACAAGCTGGAGCATTGGCAGCGAAAGGCAGAAAATGACGGTGATCTCGATGCCGCACAGGTGCATGGACAAGTATGGACGGGATTAATTGAGCTGATGGATCAGGTCGTGGAGGTCATGGGCGACGAGAGCATGGAATTGGCGACATTTGCTCGTGTGCTCGACAGTGGTCTGGAGACGATTGAATTGGGACTCGTTCCACCGGCACTGGATCAGGTGCTGATCGGGGCCATGGAGCGCTCCCGTCAACCGGATGTCAAAGCTCTGTTTTTGCTTGGCGTAAACGAGGGCATTATTCCGCTGCGTCCAAAAGAAGAAGGAATTCTGGAT
This sequence comes from Brevibacillus fortis, assembly GCF_046196545.1. GTDB lineage: Bacteria > Bacillota > Bacilli > Brevibacillales > Brevibacillaceae > Brevibacillus > Brevibacillus fortis_A. The sequence continues at coordinate 5,558,195 of NZ_CP176370.1, read as the reverse complement.
GAGGCGGAACGTGAGCGACTGGCTGAAATGGGCATGTCTCTGGCACCGAGTGCGAAGCAACGGCTGATGGCTGAGCCTTATCTGCTATATCAGGCAATGACGAGACCATCGGAGAGACTGATACTGAGCTGTGCGTTGGCAGATGAAGAGGGCAAGGCACTGCTGCCCTCCTCCGTGTTTACACGCATCCGGGAAGTGCTGCCGGATATCCCGCATCAGGTGTTTTATAACGAACCGACCGGGCAGCACGAGACCGATGCATTCTTGCTCGGTCATCCGAGACGTGTGTTCCGCCATCTTTTGACGCTATTGCGATCTATGAAGAAAACAGGAGAGCTGCCAGACTTCTGGTGGGAGGTATACGACTGGTATATTCGCGCTTCTCCCGATGTCAAACGGGAGCAATGGCTGTTGTCCGGCTTGCGTTACTTCAATCGACCGCAGGAGCTGGATTTGGAAACGAGCACGACCCTGTACGGTAAGCAACTAAAAATGAGCGTGTCTCGTCTGGAGCGGTTCCAGTCATGTCCGTTCTCACATTTCTCTTCCCACGGTCTCAGATTGTCGGAGAGAACGATGTACAAGCTGGAGCGTTTCGATGTGGGTGAGCTGTTCCACGCTTCACTCAAGCGAGCCGTTGAAAAAATGAACGAAGACAATCTGGAGTGGAGCAAGCTGACAGAAGACAATAGCATGCAGCTTGCAAACGTAGTTGTAGAAGAACTGGTTCCTGCGACTCGCAGCAGCATTTTGACGCGGACAGCCCGGTATCGTTATTTGTCCGGCAAGCTGAAGCGAGCAGTTGGCCGCGCGATTTATGTACTCGGGGAGCATGCGAAGCGCAGTCGTTTTGCCCCAGTAGGACTGGAGGTTTCGTTTGGTCCGAATTCTGATTTGCCGGGATTGGCTTTAACGCTTGAAAATGGCGTGGAGCTTCAGTTAATCGGACGAATTGACCGCGTTGACCAATCGCTGGATAGTGAGGTCCCGTATTTGCGCGTGATTGACTATAAGTCCAGTCCCAAGCAGCTGTCTCTCTCCGACGTGTGGAATGGCCTGAACTTGCAACTGCTCGTCTATCTCGATGTCGTCGTGGCAAATGCCGAGGAATGGCTGGGGAAAAAAGCCGAAATGGGAGGCGTTTTTTACTATCAGGTAGCCGATCCTTTTGTGACGGCAAAACGCTTGCTAACAGCAGACGAAGCGGCAAAGGAGCGGGCAAAGCGCTTGCGCATGAAAGGCTTGATGCTCGCAGACCCAGAGCTGGCACGAATGATGGATGGCTATGTAGAGCAAGGGGCGTCAGAGCTGGTGCCATTTGAAATCAAAAAGGACGGTACGCTTTCGTCGCGATCATCCGTGGCAACAGCCGAGCAGTTCCAAGCCTTGACCTCCTATGTTCGCGATACTGTGAAGCAAATCAGTACGCGCATGACCAACGGGGAAATCCAGATCGAACCGTACACAAACGGGACGATGACCGCTTGCGATTACTGTTCGTATAGGCCGGTATGCAAGTTCGACGGAGATGCAGGCGGGAATGAGCACCGACAGCTTGCCAAATGGAACAACAAGCAAATATGGAGCATGCTGGCAGAGCAGCAGATGGCAGGAGAAGGAGGAATGACCGATGGCGGATCAACAATTGCAGGTCAAGCCTGAACAATGGACGGATGAGCAATGGCAAGCGATTATCCAGCGCGGGAATAATCTCCTGGTGGCAGCGGCAGCAGGCTCTGGGAAAACCTCAGTCCTGGTTGAGCGGATTATCCGACGAATCATGGACGAGAAGGACCCGGTTGGAGTCGATCAGCTGTTGGTGGTGACCTTTACCAATGCGGCTGCGGCTGAGATGCGTCACCGGATTGGCGATGCATTGCGAAAAGCATTAAAAGATGACCCGCACTCTTCTCATCTGCGTCGACAACTGGCACTGCTCCAGCGGGCGACGATTACGACACTTCACTCGTTTTGCTTGGGGATTTTGCGCCAGTATTACTATCTGATTGAACTCGATCCTGATTTTCGCATTGCCGATCAGATGGAAGGGGAGCTTTTGCGGCAGGATGTCTTGGAGGAACAGCTGGAGAGCTGGTATGAGAATGACGCCGATTTTCATGCATTAGCTGATGTGATGCTGGACGGTCAGGACGATCATGCCCTCACCATTCTATTGCTCAGGCTGTATGAGTTTTCACGCAGTCATCCGGCACCAGCACAATGGCTCGGGGAAGCGGCTGGAATGTTTGTGGTTCACGATAAAAACGGTCTGGATGGGCTGGAGTGGACTAGAAGTGTACTGCGTTCTGTGGAGCTGGCACTCGGTGGAATGACGGCTAAGATGCGCAGGGCAGTTCTGTTGGCGGGCTCCCCGGAAGGACCTGCTGGCTATTTGCCTTTGCTTGAGGCGGAAGCAGCTGCCCTGCAGCGTGCCGGAGCGGCTTGCAGAGATGGCTGGGAAGCGACCGTCGAAGCTGTTCGTGGGGTTGTCTTTGCCAAGCTGCCTCCAGTGAAAGGCACAGATCCGCTAGTGAAGGAACAGGTGCAAGACCTGCGAAACAGCGTGAAAAAGGAACTGGCAGAGCAAATCGAGCAATACTTTTCTACGGCAGCCGAGCAGTACGTTGCGGATTTGCAGAGGATTGCTCCTCACATGCAAACATTGGCAAGGCTGGTGACAGCATTTTCGGACGCATTTCAATTGGAGAAGCGCTCGCGTGGCTTGGTCGACTTTGGCGACTTGGAGCATCTTGCTCTGCGCGTTCTAACCGAAACGAATGAGTCCGGAGAGACTGTTCCTTCGTCTATCTCGACCCAATTGCGCGAACAGTTCGCTGAAGTGCTGGTAGACGAATATCAGGATATCAACCTCGTGCAGGAGACAATCTTGCAAATGGTTTCCCGAGACGGGATGAATAGTCTGCCAGCAAATCGCTTCATGGTAGGAGATGTGAAGCAGAGTATTTATCGGTTCCGCTTGGCAGAGCCGAAGCTGTTCCTCGAAAAATATGTGACCTATCAAAAAGATGGGGATGCGGACGAAGCGTGCATCGGCCGGCGTATCGATCTGGCAGCGAACTTCCGCAGTAGAAGGGAAGTCGTAGATGCCGTTAACTTTTTGTTTCGTCAGATCATGTCTCACGGGGTAGGTGAGATTGGTTATGATCCTTCGGCGGAGCTGATCAACCGTGCGTCTTATCCTGAGGCACAGCCGAACCGTTTGCAGGCAGAGATGCATCTGATCGACCGGAATACAGCGATAGCAGAAGAAGGTCAGGCGGTAACTGCAGAGGCGACAGAAGAGGGCGAAGCAGGTATTCCCGAGGGAGAGTCCGCAGAGGAAGCGAGTGTTGCACAGCTGGAAGCACGACTAATCGCCAGCCGTATTCGTCGCTGGATGGAGCCAGGCGAGGGAGAAGAGCCGCTGCTCGTTTTCGATAAAAAGGCAGGGGGAATGCGCCCGCTGGCCTATCGCGATATCGTTATTTTGCTTCGTGCGACCTCAGGCTGGGGGCAGACGATGCAAGAGGAGCTGCACGCGGCAGGAATTCCCGTGTATGCGGAGCAGACTGCGGGTTATTTCGCGGCGACAGAGGTAGAAACGATGCTCTCCTTGCTGCGTGTCATCGACAACCCGCTCCAAGACATTCCATTGGCAGCTGTATTGCGATCTCCTATCGTCGGCTTGCGGGAGGAGCAACTTGCTCAAATCCGCATTCACTACGCGACGGGTCCGTTTCACCAAGCCGTACTCCAATATGCAGAAGAACGCCCGCCCCAAGAGTCGTGGGAGAGAAGGCTGCGACAGTTCTTTGGCCGATTGGATCTATGGCGGACAGAGGCTCGCAGAGGTGCTTTATCGGAGTTGCTAACGATGCTGTACCGGGATACAGGCTATCTCGATTATGTGGCGGCTCTGGAAAACGGTCAGCAGCGACAGGCCAACTTGCGTGCGCTCTATGATCGTGCGAGACAATACGAAGCTGGCTCCTATCGTGGTTTGTTCCGCTTTTTGCGCTTTGTCGACCGCCTACAAGAAGCGGGCAATGATATGGGCGAAGCAAGAACCATCGGGGAAAACGAGGATGTCGTACGCATCATGACGATTCACAAAAGTAAGGGGCTGGAGTTCCCTGTTGTTTTTGTGGCGGGTATGGGCAAGCAGTTTAATACGATGGATTTAAAAAGCCAGTTTTTACTGCATAAAGATTTGGGTTTTGGCCCAATGGCAGTCGAGCCCTCCATGCAGCTGCGCTATCCGAGTCTGGCTGCGCTGGGAATCCGGCAAAAGCTGCGTCGGGATATGCTCGCAGAGGAAATGCGTGTGCTTTATGTGGCTTTGACGCGTGCACGCGAGAAGCTCATTCTTGTTGGTTCGTCCAAGGATCTGGCAAAAAGTGTGACGGACTGGGGCAGACAGGATGACAGCGAGCGGCTCAGTGACGAAGACTTGATTCAGGCAAAAGGATATCTGGACTGGGTCGGGCGTGCGATGCTGCGACATCCTGGTGCAGGATTGCTGCGGGCATATCCAGAGCAGCAAGGCTCAGGAGAAGTCGTGAGAGTCAGAAGTGTGCCGGATGATTCGGTTTGGTCGTTTCACTTCTATCAGGCAGATGAGCTCCGTGCCCAAGGAGAGTCAACCAACGACGAAGTGTCTCTGTGGGAGCGCATGACCAGACGAGAGGCGATCGAGGAACGACCGTCTGATGACGCTTTGCGAGAGATTGTCGACAAGAGATTAGGATGGCAGGACCCGCATCCCATTGCGCCACGCGTAGCAGCGAAATGGACTGTCAGCGAGCTCAAGCGACATGCCAAAGTCAGCAAAGGCGGGCAGCCACTCACACTACCGTCGATTACGGAAAAGCCAAAGTTTTTGTCTGAGCAAAAATCCAATCGACTGACAGCAGCAGAAAAAGGGACAATCACGCACTTAGTGTTCCAGCATCTCGATATGAAGCGTCCGCTGGATGAAGCGGATATTCGGGAGCAGGTGACGGCACTCGCGGCACGCCGCTTTTTGACTGACGAGCAGGTACAAGCAGTAGATGTTCCCCAGATCGCCCGATTCTTCGCTGATCCTTTGGGGCAGCGAATGAAGTTGGCGGCAGTCGTGCATCGAGAGCTACCATTTACCCTCGTGCTGCCTGCTTATGAAGTAGAAGCGGAGTTAGGGGAAGAGAGCGACGAGAAGGTTGTCGTCCAAGGGGTCATTGATTGCCTGTTGGAGGAGCAGGATGGAAGCCTCGTCCTGATCGATTTCAAGACAGATTGGATGGCAAAAGAGGCGACTGCTGTAGCCATTGAAGAGATGAAAAGAAGATACGAAGGCCAAATCAGGTTATACGTCCGGGCGATCAAGCAGATCATCAAGCCAAAAGGGAACGTGTCTAGTTATCTTTATTTACTCTCAGGTGGATTCTCTCTTTCGTTTTCGGATGAAAGCATGGATTAGTATGTTGGACCGTCAGAGTTATTAGCTCTGGCGGTCTTTTTCTCTTAGAACTGCTAAGGTGGGCTCCAAAGGCGCTTGGACTGGAAATGCACTTCTTCCTACGCGGCTTTTGGTTAAAAGAATTCAATCTTACGATGCTTCTTTACGCTAACGGGAAGTTTTACGTCACCCTTTTAAATGATTAGAGGAGTTCTTCAATAGACATAGACTCACATTCAACAGCCACTAGTCTAAGGATGTTTAATCTTCTTGTTTAAGATAGTTCACTTTGATAGAATTCTTTTACACGAAATCCAAACTAGTACACTTTAGGAGAGTTAAGATGAAACGGTTTTTAGCCATTATCGTAGCAGTATCCATCTTTATGTTTGGTGCACAGACAGCCGGATTGCTTGGACCAATAAGCAATGTTTCGGCAGAAGAAAGTGTAGAAAAAAAGATAAAATCCCTGATCGTAAGCAGCAAAAAAATATCAATGATAAAAGATACGGTACAACAGCTTGATTTGAATGCTGTCTATACAGATAAAACGACTGAATTGGTAAATGATAAGGCGGTGTGGACAAGCACCAAACCGAGAGTGGCAACTATTCAGAATGGAAAGATCGTAGCGATAGCACCGGGGACTGCAACCATAAAAGCTAAGTACCAAAATAAATTGGCCACGATAAGTGTAAAAGTCACAGAAACTAAGGAAATTAGCAAACTAGAAATATTGGATAGTAAAAGAATTGAGTTGGAACAGTATAAACAAGAGCAACTGGAATTGAAAGTGTTTTACAAGGATGGAACTACAGAAATTGTCACTGATAAAGCAACTTGGACTCCATCATCGACCAAAATAGTTACTGTAGAAGCAGGTTTGATTTCCGCAATGAAACCTGGAACAGCAAGCGTAAGCGCGAGTTTCGGCGGAAAAACTGTCAAGATGTATGTAAAAGTCCAACTAAGCAAAGAGCCTTCCAAATTGGTACTGCGCCAGAAATCAATTGAAGTGCCGGTTGGCAAGAGCGAGTATGTATATGTAGAGGCAATATTTAATGACAAAAGGGTATCTGGCGTTTCAGCAGTAGCAGAGTGGACGCCAGAAGATAAAACGCTCTTCACTGTGTTCGAAGGGACGGTAACGGGAGTAAAAGAAGGAAGCACGAATGTTACGATATCTTATGGTGGAAGAAGTACTACGCTTACAGTCAGAGTAATTAACCTTGATAATGACGAAGTTGCTAAGGCTTTGGCAAAAATTAATGCAATCCATGTGCAAAATTGGCAAGATTCAAGTGAAACAAGCGAACATATGAACGGCATTGAATTGATGAGAGAAGCGTTGTATTCGCCTGCACTAAATCTTGTTTTTAGTCAAGATTTTGAGCAACTAACGGAGGATATAAAATATTTCGTCTATAGGCAAATGATTGCAACGGTTGAGCAAGAACCTTTTAAATCTAGGGAAGATGTCCAAAAGAGACTAGATAGTATAATCGATGCCGAAATTGCATTTGATATAATCAGAAAAGAAAAGTTAAAGTACAATGATGATGCAACGATTACTCCTGAAGTGACCGCTGGGGAAGACATTACAGACAAGATCGTACAACTTAAGGATGGTATGATACCAAATAAAGAAGTATCTTTCAGAGTGTCATGGGTAGAAGTACCAGAATCAGGGCAAGAATATATAAGAATAACAAAAGATTGGCGTGCCATTCTACTGAAAACAAATGATACGGGAGAGACTGCAAGAGCATTCGTTAAGGTGTTTTTTGAAATAGGGGATGGAAAAAAAGGGCCAAGGGGAGCAATGTTTCACGATATGATTGTTAACATCGAGCCTGTGAAACATTAAAACATCATCGAGCCATATTATTTAAGCTATCATTGATTACTTCATTCTAACGTTGAGTCTAAAACTAACTCTCAAATATCTAGAGATATAGAAGACCGGAACTCTCTGTACCATCAGAGATTCCGGTCTAATACTTTATTTTCAGTGAACAGAAGCTACTTTGAACTGTCCTTCATTATGTTTTAAGAGCCGAAAGAGATCAAAGCCATACGAAAACATGTGGCAGGGATTCTCCCGACCCCTACTGTTAGAAGACCATCACTAAAAATCTCACATAATAAGAACGTATGTGCTATTATTAGTTAGAATTTTCCTACTCATCTACTCAAATAGATAAGGAGTGAACTCGATGAAGATGTTTTTCCAATATAACTGGCAGGTACGGGACGAATGGATGGAATGGTGCAAGCAGCTTCCACCAGAAGAATTGCTGCGAGAGCGCACAGGTGGGGCTGGTACGATTTTGTACACCTTGTTTCACATTGCTGACGTCGAGTATAGCTGGCTTCGGGGCGTATAGGGAAAGCCGGATATTCAGGTATCATACAAAGCGTACAAGACGCTGGAAAAAGTAAAAGAGCTATCAGATGCTTGGCGCATAGAATTGCGAGATTTTTTCGAGAATTGGTCAGACGAGATGGAGAACGAATCGGTAAAGGTCGCCTGGGATGATGAAGTGTACACGAAGGGGGAGCTGTTACGCCATGTCATCGCCCACGAGATTCATCACATGGGACAGTTGTCCATTTGGGCGAGAGAGCTTGGAATTGCGCCAGTTTCCGCCAATGTCATCGGGCGCGAATTAGCACACAGGTAGCCCTGACAAAACCCGATCCAACCTAGCGCCTGTGCATAATTTTCCTCCAAACAGATCATACTCCAACTGTTTTTAATCACGGTTGGAAGTGAATGACCCGCTTGGGAGGTCGCACATGATGTCATGGAAAAATCAATTGCTGAGGAAAAAGTCAGTTGCGCAAATGCTGGAGCAGGTGGATAAAAGCGAAAGCTCTCTCAAAAAGTCATTAGGTGCTTTTGACCTGACAATGCTGGGCATTGGAGCGATCATGGGAACAGGGATTTTTGTGTTAACGGGAGTTGCGGCTGCCTTGCACGCTGGACCGGCACTTGTTTTGTCTTTTGTTATTGCGGCACTTGCCTGTGTGTTTGCCGCACTCTGCTATGCCGAATTTGCTTCGACTGTTCCGGTGTCAGGAAGTGCTTATACATACAGCTATGCGGCATTTGGCGAGTTTGTTGCATGGATGATCGGGTGGGACTTGATTCTCGAGTACGGAGTGGCTTGTGCTGCAGTGGCAAGCGGATGGTCGGGGTATGCCCAGGGATTGCTAGCCGGGTTTAACATCCACCTGCCGCATGCGCTCACGAGTGCGTTTGATGCATCGAAAGGAACGATCATCGATCTACCTGCGGTCCTCATCATTGTCATCATCACAGCTTTGTTGATGAAGGGAACGAGAGAGTCAGCGAGCTTGAATACCATCATGGTGTTAATAAAAGTAGCGGTAGTTGTCCTGTTCCTCGTCGTTGGGGTCATGTATGTCAAGCCGGAAAACTGGAGTCCATTCATGCCGTTTGGTTTTGCGGGAGTAGCGACTGGTGCCGCAACGGTGTTTTTTGCTTTTATCGGGTTTGATGCGGTGTCTTCTGCGGCTGAAGAAGTGCGCAATCCCCAGAGAGACATGCCAATCGGGATCATCTCTTCTTTAGTCGTGTGCACCATTTTGTACATTGCTGTCTCACTGACATTGACAGGGATTGTTCCGTACAAATTGTTGAATGTCAAAAATCCAGTCGCGTTTGCGCTCAGTTATGTCAATCAGGACTGGGTAGCAGGCTTCATTTCGTTGGGAGCTATCGTTGGGATCACGACAGTTTTGTTAGTGATGATGTATGGACAAGCCCGGATGTTTTTTGCGATGAGCCGAGATGGCTTGCTCCCTGAACTCTTCTCGCACGTACATCCCCGCACACAGGTACCACAAAAGAGCACGCTCGTCGTGGCAGCATTAGTAGCAACCCTCGGTGGATTATTGCCCCTCTCTAGCTTGGCCCAGCTCACCAACATCGGAACGCTGTTTGCATTTATTTTGGTCTCGGTTGGACTGGTTGTACTGCGCCGCACTCATCCGCGATTACCGCGGGCTTTTCGCGTCCCATTTGTTCCGCTTGTTCCTTTGCTCTCGGTTCTCTTTTGCGGTTATCTCGTGTTCAACCTGCCCACGCTGACAAAGATCGGTTTTCTTGGTTGGCTGTCGGTAGGAGCGATCGTCTATTTCCTTTATGGGCGCAAACACAGTCGATTGGCAGCAAAAGACGACTCCTCCCAAACATAAAGGGTTGGTTAATCCGTTTAGGCATGTTCTACGTGAGCATGTCTGTGTTTGCGATCTGACAAAGCGATCCTATTCATGGTAGAGTAAAAGCAACCAAAACGACGAGGGAGAGCAGGCTATGAAGCGAAAACGAGCAGATCGACCTGGTTGGAGACGCGTGAAGCGATTGGGCTACCAGCAAAAATGGGTAGAATCTTTATCTTTCTCTGGGTACACTGTTCGTCTGACTCTGGACGAAGTAAGTGAGCCTGCTTACATGCCTGTCGGGGACAAAACTCTGTGCGTGGGCGATAGAGGATATGTGTACTTGCAGTATTTTCCCCATGGTCAAGCTTATGCCGTTACGAAAATGATGGATGAGTTAGGGAATACCGTGCAATGGTATATCGATATTTGCCGGGGACATGGCAAGGATGAGAACGGGCATATCTGGTATGACGATTTGTACCTCGACATCGTGGTACTGCCGACAGGAGAAGTATACCTGCTTGATCAGGATGAACTCGATGAGGCGCTGATAAAAGGAGCGATCACGAAAGAGGATCATCAGTTTGCCACAAAGACGGCTGATGGCATGCTACAGGATATTATAGCGGGAAAACGCGATGCCTTTGACTTTCCCAATTTCTTTGCATAGAATGGTGAGGAGTTTTCCATAGTGAGAAAAAGGAGGGGATGGGAATGAATAACAAGCGCGGAAAGTTCCCAATCTACTCTTTTTGCTTCGAAGAACGAAGGCGATGTTTGCTTTCGTTCTTTTTTTGTTGACGTTATCCATTCCAAAGAAAAGAACGTAGGGGGAGGCGCCATGCGGTATAAACGAGTCCTGGTCAAATTAAGCGGTGGAGCGGTAGCCAAGGAAAACGGGTTTGGCTTTGATCCTGTGCAGCTGGAGCATATCGCGGGGGAGATTCTGGCTTTGCTGGATATGGGTGTAGAAGTAGCCATCGTGATCGGCGGGGGCAATATTTTTCGCGGAAACATGGCCGATCAATGGGGAATCGAGCGGGTGGAGGCGGACAACATCGGTACATTGGCCACCGTCATCAATAGCTTGATGCTGCGTGGAGTTTTGAAAGCCCGAGTAAACAGGGAAGTCCGAGTCATGACTGCCGTTCCGATCAATGCAGTCGCCGAGCCGTACATTCGTCTGCGTGCCGTTCATCATTTGGAAAAGGGGCATGTGGTCATCTTCGCTGGAGGAAATGGTCAACCGTATGTGACCACTGACTATCCGGCTGTCCAGCGGGCGCTCGAGGTAAGCACGGACGCCCTTTTGGTCGCGAAGCACGGAGTAGATGGCGTGTACACTGCCGATCCGCGCAAGGATTCTACCGCGAAGCAGTATGTGGAGGTTTCTTTTGACGAGGTGGTACGAAGAGATTTGCGTGTCATGGATCAGGCCGCAATGATTTTGGCCAGAGACCACCAATTGCCGCTGCACGTGTTTAACTTTGACCAGCCGGGAGCCATGGCGCGGATTTGTCGAGGGGAGCAGGTAGGTACGTACATTAGCACAGAGCTGGAGGCACTGTATAAATAAAGCATAGCTGCACTTGCAAACGGTTGTCTCGCATCCATGAGACAGCCTTCGTCATATAAGTTTTAGACAGATCCTGATAAAAGTGACAGAGGCAGCCTAGGACGAGAAAATAAAGTCCTAGACTGCCACAGATAATTACATCTCACCTGGCGTTTTCTGCCCGATGGGGGGGATATGCCGAAGCTTGATCACGGTGAGTATGGCGATAGCGATCATGAGCCCGCCGCTAACGGCCACAACAGCATGCATGCCGCCGGTAAATGCTATCTGGGCGCCATGAAGAAGTGTTGAACCAATAGGTTCGGGTAAAGCTTTAGCCGCCGAGACTGCCCCGGCCAGACTTTCGCGGGAGGCTCCGGCTGTTAACGGCGTAACATCTCTCGGTATGAAGCCGGCAATTTGCGTGCGGTACACGTATGTTCCGATGCTACCTAATACAGCGATACCAAGTGCGAATGCGAATTCACCGCTCGTTTGCAGCAAGGACGCTGCCGAACCCGCTTTCGCAGGCGGGGCCGAGCCGACAATTAGATCGCTGGACAAGCTCGCAAACGGGGCTACTCCCACATTAAAAAAGATATAACCGACGATGAGGGTGGAGAGTCCGGATCCCGCTCCTACCTGGGACAGTAGAATACAACCAGTCGCTGAGACGGCAAGTCCTGCCCCGATCAGGAGCGACGGTCGGATCCGCCGGGCAATGATCGGCGACAACAACATGCCCGCCATCGACGCAACCACTCCCGGGAGCATGCACATCGCTGCCGCAAGCGGCGATAGTCCTTCCACGAATTGAAGATGCTGTGCGATGAAGAGCATGGAAGCACCTGTCAAAGTGATGCCGAACAAGCCGCCCAGTGCCGTGCTGAAGGTGGGGTTTGCGAATAGGCGCAAGTCCAATAGAGGACTGTCCAACCGTTGCTGCCGTCTTACGAATAATGTCCCGAAAACAACTCCAGCCGCGAGGGCAATGAGCGGCAAGATCTGTAGACCTTGCTTAGCGATTTCCTTAAGGCCGTATATTGCCGGTAGAATGGTGCACATCGACAGCATGACGCTAGTCATATCCAAATGACCAGGTGCGGGATCCCGATATTCGGGCAGAAGATGGGGCGCAGTCAACAACAGCAGTGCCATGACTGGAACGCCGAGTAGAAAAATCGAACCCCATGAAAAATGCTCCAGCATCATCCCGCCGACTACCGGGCCAAGCGCCATGCCTCCCATGGAGCACATGAACCATATTCCTATGGCGAGGGAACGCTGCTTATGATCGCGGAACATATTGCTGATTAAAGCCAGGGACGAAGGCGATACCGTCGCCCCGGCTATGCCGAGCAGCGCCCGTGCTGCAATCAGCATTTCAGAGGTGGTGGAATAAGCGGCCAACACCGAAGCCGAACCGAATGCCGCTGCGCCGAACATCAGCAGCTTACGGCGGCCGAGCCGATCTCCGAGCGAGCCCATCGTGATCAGAAACCCCGAGAGCATGAAGCCGTATATATCCATGATCCAGAGCTGTTCTGTACTGTCAGCTCCAATAGAGACGCTTATGTGAGGAAGTGCGAGAATCATTACGGACAAGTCTATCGAAACGAGCAGTGCAGGCAATGAAAGCACGGCAAGTCCGATCCATTCGTTCAAACCGGCCCGGTTACTCGATTCAAACGCAGCATCTTTCATTGGCCGTCCAGAGCCTTTCCGAGCTGATCCAACATCACCTTTGTTCCGTGCTCACGCTGTTCAGGCGTATCGAGACCGTCCAGAAAGACGCCCTGCTCGGTATAGATCAAGCGAGTGCCGCCATCTACGGAATCGAATTCCACCGTCGTCACGGAGACAGACATCCGCTTGTCTTCCATGTCCAGCGTGTATGAGTATACGATTCGCCTATTCTGAACGATTTCCTGATAGCAGGCATCGAATGTGTAAACGGGTCCCCCAGGCGGACCACCGCGATTGAATTCGCGGCCGCCGACGCGGAAATCGAACTCGTCGGCTTTAGGAAACCAACTGGCTTTGGCTGCTTGACCCGCCCATGCAGCGAATACACGGGCAGGGGAATGTTTATAGTTCCTTTCGATGACAAATGTGGAATGTTTGGCAGATCTTTCACTCACTGTCGAAACCTCCTTGTCCGGGTTCTTCCGGATGCTCATCTAAATATTCACCAAGTCGGTCGAGGTGGCGATCCATACTCGATTTTCTCTCGGCGAAAAATTTCTCATGCTTCATTCTCATCGTCCGTATGATGTTCATGAAATGCTCAACGGTAAACGGTTCGTTCCTTTGCATCCGACTCGATACATTCTCAAGCTCGTGCAAGAGTTTCTGCTGCATGCGAATACTTTCTTTCAGGCTATCTATTTGAATGGTAACAATGTCTGACAGGCTGAGTTGATCTCCGGCCATAACGGCTTTAATCTGCTCTAGCGATAGCCCCAACTCCTTTAAGGACAAAATTTGCTGTAGGCGTGAAATGTCCTTTTCGGTGTAGAGTCTGTATCCGGATGGCGAATAGCCGGATGGTGAAAACAAGCCTATCTGATCGTAAAAACGCAAAGTTCGTATTGTAACTCCCGCCATTTTCGCAAGTTCTCCGACTTTCCAATGTCGTTTCATGATCAGCCCCTTTCTTGATCGCTAGCGTTTCACCGGTATCTTCACTATAAACCGTTACGTTACGTAATGGTCAAGGAGCCTTATGAAGTTTTTTCCAATGGGAAGTCACTCATTTCCAAAGATCTAAAACTTTATTTTCTCGACATTTATAAGCCCCTTCTTCCTGCTTTTTTGTTTACAATGGATAACAGATTGTTGAATTGGTTTGAAAGGATGTCGTACATGAGTAAAACAGTTGTACTGGCAGAAAAGCCTTCGGTTGGACGCGACATTGCAAAAGTATTGCAGTGTCACAAAAAAGGAAACGGCTTTTTTGAAGGAGATAAATATATCGTAACGTGGGCGCTCGGGCATTTAGTTACTCTCGCTGATCCTGAAGCGTACGGGCAGCAATTCAGCTCGTGGCGAATCGAGGATTTGCCGATTATGCCGTCCCCATTGCGCTTGGTCGTGATCAAGGAAAGCAACAGGCAATTTCAGGTCGTCAAACAACAAATGAGACGCAACGATGTCGGACAGATCGTCATTGCGACGGATGCAGGGCGGGAAGGAGAGCTCGTCGCTCGGTGGATTCTCGAGGTGGTTCACGTGAATAAACCAATCAAGCGTCTGTGGATTTCCTCGGTGACAGATAAGGCGATCCGTGAAGGCTTCCGCAATCTGAAGGACGGCAAAAACTATGAAAACTTGTTTGCCTCCGCCGCTGCTCGTGCAGAAGCAGACTGGCTCGTAGGAATCAATGCCACCCGCGCCTTGACGTGCAAGCATAACGCCCAGCTCTCATGCGGTCGTGTCCAGACGCCAACACTCGCCATTGTGGCATCGCGAGAAGAGGAGATTCGTCGCTTTACGCCCAAGTCATTTTACGGACTGTCTGCGGTGGCCCAAGGTCCGATTCAGCTCCAATGGCAGGATCAGCAAACGAAGGATGTTAAAACGTTTTCCAAGGAAAAGGCTGATCAGCTAATAGCCGCTCTCAAACAGGAGAAAAATGCAGAAGTCATCGAGATTACCCGTGCACACAAAAAGACGTATGCTCCACAGCTGTACGATTTGACGGAGCTGCAACGGGATGCCAACCGGATGTTTGGCTACTCGCCAAAGCAGACGCTGTCCATCATGCAAGGACTATATGAGCATCACAAGGCCGTGACGTATCCACGAACGGACTCTCGTTATCTATCTGCTGATATCGTCGAGACGCTACCGGATCGAATCAAGGCTGTCCAAATGAAGCCATATGCGCCCCTCGCCGCCAGAATTCTGCGTGCGCCGATCAAAGCGAACAAATCGTTCGTGGATGACAGCAAAGTATCGGACCACCATGCCATTATCCCGACGGAGCAAGCCGTTTTTCTCGGCGATTTGAGCGATAAGGAACGCAAGATTTTCGACCTCATAGTGAAGCGTTTCCTGGCCGTTTTGCTGCCTGCCTTTGAATACGAGCAAACGACCATCCAGGCGAAAATCGGGAATGAAACGTTCCTGGCAAAAGGAAAAACCGTGCTCTCCCAAGGCTGGAGAGAGGCGTATGACCACGATGTAGAAGACGACGATGCGAAGGACGGCGTAAAGGAACAGATCTTGCCTTCTCTTGCCAAAGGAGATCGCCTGCAAATCCAGTCGATATCCCAGACCAAGGGCGAGACGAAGCCGCCAGAGCCATTTACAGAAGCGAGTCTGCTGTCTGCGATGGAAAACCCGGCGAAATACATGGCGAACGAGAGCAAGGATTTGATCAAAACGATTGGGGAAACGGGCGGACTTGGTACGGTAGCCACCCGCGCGGATGTGATCGAGAAGCTGTTCAACAGCTTTTTGCTAGAGAAGCGCGGCAAGCATATTTTTGTCACCGCAAAAGCCAAGCAATTGCTAGAGCTCGTCCCAGATGAAATGCAGTCGCCAACCTTGACCGCCCAATGGGAGCAAAAGCTCGGTGCCATCGCCAAGGGAAGCTTGAACAAGCGAGCGTTTATCGAAGAGATGAAATCGTACGCCAAAGAAGTTGTCCATCAGATCAAGAACAGCGATCAGACTTTCCGGCACGACAACCTGACCCGTAGCAGGTGCCCGGAGTGCAATAAGTTTTTGCTGGAGGTAAACGGAAAGCGCGGCAAAATGCAGGTGTGCCAGGATCGGGAATGCGGCTATCGCAAAAGCATTGCCAAGCAGACCAATGCCAGATGTCCAAAATGCCACAAAAGATTGGAGCTACGCGGAGAAGGGGAAGGACAAACCTTTGTCTGCGCTTGTGGGCACAAGGAAAAACTGAAGACCTTCCAGGAGCGTCGCGATAAGGAAAAGGGCGGCAAGGTTTCGAAAAAAGAAGTAGCCAAGTATTTGAAGGGACAGGACAAGGAGCAGGACGAAGGAATCAACTCTGCGTTGAAAGACGCACTGTCCAAATTAAAGTTGGATTAAAGAGGCGTGAAACAAAAGGCGGCCGACCATTCCTGTCAGCCGCCTCCTTCTATTTACTTTTTCTCCAGCACAGCAAAGTAATTTTCTTCATCGTCTGCGAAGTTAAAGACTCTACCAGAAGGCATCGTGACAATTTCTCCGACTTTTACATTCTTGTTGACTAAATCGTTCCGTAAGTCATCGATATTTTCCGAAAAGAGCAGGAGCGAAGGAGTGCCAAGATTCATTCCGGGCGACATTTTCGCAACGAATTCCTTATTGTGCAGAACGATGCTTGTTTCAGCGCCTTGTGCGGGAGCAATTTCAATCCATCTCATTTCACCGTTCTTCTCTTCTGAAACAACACGGAACCCTAGTTTTTCCGTCCAAAAGTTCACTGCTTGATCCTGGTTATTGACATACAGCATGATTTGACCGACTTTGCTAATCATCATAGACATTATCCACTCCCTACAATGGTAGTTAAAAACCCGACGCTCCTAATCCTTTCCATCCCGACGGTATCTGATACAAGATGCCAACGGACTCGTCTAGCTTGTCTTCATCATAGCATGAATAATCAGACAGGATTTCTTTTCAATTGCGCATTTTAGAAAAAGGAATTGCATTTCGCAAAAGAGGAGCATATACTCACAATTAAAAGTGAGTAATCACTCGCTAATCAAAAAGGTCATCTCGAGCCTGGTTCTGTGGCTTGTTTTTTTCACATAAAAAGAAAGTGATTACTCACTTCATTACGTAGGTAGGGGGAAGCGTTTATGAAACCAGTTGTTCGCTCCATTTGTATCGGGGGATTGTTACTGGCATTGTCGGGCTGCAATTGGACATCCGAAAATCATCCGTCTCTATCCGGCACAATCGAGGCCATCGAGCTGCCGATCGTAGCTGAAGTAGGCGGATTGGTGACAAACGTGACAGCAGAAGAGGGAAGTGCTGTAAAAAAAGGACAAGTGCTGGCCCAAATCGATAAACGAAGCTACCAAATTACTGTGGCAGAAGCACAGGCAGCATTGGACCAAGCGACAGCCAGACTAGAAGAGGCGAGAGCTGGTTCACGCGACACGACGATTCAAAGGAGCATGGCCAACGTCCAGCAGGCAAATGCGAATATCCAACTGGCACAAGCGAGAAAAAATCAGGCGGAAGCAGGAAAAGCACGAGCGACTGAACAGATGACGCAGGCAGAATCGCAATGGCAGGGGGCGCAGCAGACCCTTTTGTATCAACAAAAAAGACTCGAGGAAGCAACAGCGCTCTTCGAAAAAGGAGCGATCTCTGCCAAAGACCTCGACACGCAAAAAGAAGCAGTGAACCAGGCAAAAACGCAGGCAGATCAATGGGCGGCACAAGTAGCGCAGGCACAGGCACAGTACCGTTCTGCACAAGAAGACATCGCGGCTGCTGCGGCCCAAATCGGTACGGCACAAGCCGCTCAAGCCGGAGCACAGGCGGATCTCAATCAGGTGAAGGAAGGAAGTACCGATTACGCGATTCGGGCACTGCTCGCCACCCAGCAGCAGGCGAAAGCGAAACTGGATCAAGCCTTATTGCAGTTGGAAAAGTCCAAGATTACTGCAACAGACGATGGTACTCTCTTGCGTTCCTCTATCGAACAGGGGGAAGTAGCCAAAACAGGCGCTACCTTGTTTACGATGATGAAGCCAGATAAACTCGAGCTCGTCGTGTACATTCCGGAAACACAATTGAATCGGGTGAATAAAGGTCAAGAGGTTGGCATCAAGGTGGATGCCTATCCGGAAGAGGCGTTTACGGGAACGATCAGTCGCATCTCGGAAAAAGCAGAGTTCACGCCGAAAAATGTACAGACGCAGGATGAACGCACCAAGCTTGTATTCGCTGTTACGATACACATCACAGATGGGCTCGACAAAATCAAACCAGGTATGCCTGCGGACGTGCTGCTGGCAGACGGGGAGGGAGGTCAATGAACGCCGCTATCCAATGCGAGCAGTTGACGAAGCGTTTTGGAGATCGAGTAGCTGTGAACAGCTTGACGCTGACAGTTCCGAGAGGTTCGATTTACGGATTTTTGGGGCCGAATGGCTCAGGGAAATCGACCACAATCCGGATGCTTTGCGGTTTGTTGACCCCGACGACGGGAAAGGGGACGGTTCTTGGCTTCGATGTCATGACACAGAGCGAGGAAATCAAGCAACGGATCGGCTATATGTCGCAAAAGTTCAGCCTGTATGAAGATTTGACAGTGGAAGAGAATCTCGATTTTTATGCCGGAGTTTATCAATTAAACAGTGTAGAACGAAAGCAGCGGAAAGCGGAACTGATTGAGATGGCAGGCCTGACGGGCAGAGAAAAGCAGCTTGCGGGTTCGCTGTCAGGGGGATGGAAGCAACGCCTCGCGCTTTCCTGCGCACTTTTGCACAAGCCGGAGCTGTTGATTTTGGACGAACCGACAGCAGGAGTCGATCCTGTTTCCCGCCGGATTTTTTGGGACGTCATTCATGAGCTGGCGAGACAGGGGATCACCGTGCTGGTGACCACACATTACATGGATGAGGCGCAGACATGCGATTGGATTGGCTTTATTTTTTTCGGCAATCTGCTGGCGGAAGGCACTCCACAAGAGTTGATCGATCGTATGGGAGTAGGCAATCTGGAGGATGTCTTCATCGATCTGGTTAAGCAGGAGGAAGCCAGACAGGCGGTGGAGGAGGGAGTCCGATGAGGCATTTTGTCTGGGAGCGTTACTGGTCTGTCGTGAAGAAGGAAGTCATCCAAATCAAGCGGGATCGGCCGAGTCTGGCGATTGCACTGGTCATGCCGCTAATGCTGTTGTTTTTGTTCGGATATGCGGTCAATACAGATGTGAATGACATCCAGATGGCAGTCTGGAATCAAAGCCCTTCTACTGCCAGCCGAGAGCTGGTGGATCAGTTCGTCCATACGCGTGTATTCGAGGTGGCTGCCCATGTAGGTGGCTACGAGGAGATCGAAGCCATGTTAGACGATGGCTCCGTAAATGTAGCACTCATTATCGGGCCAGACTACACCCGCAAGCGTGATCGCAACGAACCGGTAGACGTGCAAATGCTCATTAATGGTTCCGATCCGAATATCGCCCGGACTGCCACTTCTCAAGCCCAGTTGATCGTCCAACATCAAGCGATCACGTTGCAGGAAATAAAGCTGCAAAAACAAGGCTTGGGGGAGCTGGAACAGCCACTCGGCTTGGATACACGCGTGCTGTTTAACCCCAATATGGAGAGTATTGTCTTCAATATTCCCGGCTTGATCGGCTTGATTATGCAAAACGTCACGATGATTCTGACAGCGTTTTCCCTCGTACGTGAGAAGGAGCGAGGAACGATGGAGCAATTAATCGTGACTCCGATACGTCCATTGGAGCTGATGCTCGGCAAAATTACCCCCTATGTAGGTGTAGGTCTCTTTTCGTTTTGTCTGGTGCTATTGGTTGGAACGTATTGGTTCGGGGTCCCGGTCAAAGGCAGCATATCGCTATTGGTAACTTTGTCTGTCTTGTTTTTGGTGACGACGCTTCTCTTGGGCATTTTCATTTCTACGGTGGCAAAGACCCAGCTTCAAGCGATGCAAATGGCATTTGCCTTTATCCTGCCCAGCGTGCTTCTCTCCGGTTTTATGTTCCCGCGCGATTCGATGCCGCTCGTGATACAATGGTTAGGCGGGCTCGTCCCGTTGACCTATTTTCTGGAAATCTTGCGGGGAATTTTCTTAAAGGGCGTGGACATCGATGCGCTCTGGAAGGATGTCGTCGGAATGAGCGGCTTTTGTCTCTTGATCCTGACCGTCGCTATCCTGCGATTCCGCAAGAAGATCGAATAAGAGGAGCGTAATGGGTGATGAACAAGCCGCCAACATTTGTAGAAGGCCTGTTGCAATATGTAGAAGAGTTGAAAGACGAGAGTGAGATGACGGAGAAGCATCGCAATATTTTGCGTGCATCGGTGAAGCTGTTCGCCGAAAAAGGCTTTCATGCCAGCTCAACCTCTGAAATTGCCAAAGAAGCAGGAGTGGCAGAGGGAACGATTTTTCGCCACTACAAATCGAAAAAGGATATTTTACTTGCCGTCGTAGCACCTGTGTTGGTCAAATTCGCGGCACCGTTTATCTTGAAGGATGTCCGTGAGATCTTCAAAGAGCAGAATAAAAAAACATTCTCCCAAATCGTGACAGAGCTGTACCGAAACCGGATCGACCTGGTGCTGGCGAATGAAAAGCATATTCGTATTTTGCTGCAAGAAGCCTTTTTCCATGACGAAATCAGGGAAGCACTGATCGCTACGGTTTTCACGGGTGTGAAGGAGATGGCAAATAAGCTGATCGAGGCAAAGGTAGAGGTAGGCGAATTGCGTCCGCTCCCGACACAGGCTGTCTTTCGGGCAATCCTGTCCTCGATGATCGGGCTCGTTTTGTTCCGGCAAGTTTTGGATACCGATGAATTTACGCAGTACAGTGACGACGAGCAAATCGCCCTGACGGTAGATATTTTGCTAAACGGGATTGGAAATCACTCTATCTAAAAATTTTTATCGATAAGTGAACGTTTTTCTCTCTATTTGGGTATAGAAATCCCTTCTGGGAATGGTATAATTGCAAACAACTTTTTGCTGTTTTTTATGGAGGAGAGTAAACCATGCAATTGTTATCAGAGAGAGAATGGCTCGCGTATCGAGAGAAAAACAAAGATCGTGCGCGCATGCTGATTTCTTGCCCGGACCGCGCAGGTATCGTCGCGGCAGTGTCGAACTTCTTGTTCCAACAAGGAGCCAACATCGTTCAATCTGACCAGTACACGACCGATCCGGAAACAGGCCGGTTTTTCATGCGCATTGAATTCGATCTTATTAATCTGGACGAGCGCTGTGAAGAGATCAAGGAAGCATTCAGCCCAGTAGCCGAGAGCTTTGGCATGGAATGGTCCTTGGTTGAAGCGAACAAGCGCAAGAAAGTCGCGTTGTTTGTTTCCAAAGAAGATCACTGTCTGTTGGAGCTCTTGTGGCGCTGGAAATCCGGGGAGCTGTTCGCGGATATTGCGGTTGTCGTCAGCAACCATCCTGACATGCAGGAGACTGTCGAGTCCTTCGGCATTCCGTATCGTTGCATCCCAGTTACGAAGGATAACAAGCAACAGGCAGAAGAAGCGCAGCTGGCAGCAGCAGAGGGCGTCGATCTGATCGTTCTGGCTCGCTACATGCAGATTTTGTCCCCGCGCTTTTTGGAGGACTACGCGATGCGGATTATCAATATCCATCATTCCTTCCTCCCAGCATTTGTCGGAGCGAAGCCTTACGAACAGGCTTATCGCCGCGGCGTGAAACTGATCGGAGCGACTGCGCATTACGTCACGGAAGAGCTGGACGCAGGGCCGATTATCGAGCAAGACGTTCAACGTGTATCGCATCAGGAAGACATCGAGGCACTGAAGCAGCTGGGACGTCAGGTAGAGCGTACGGTGCTGGCGCGTGCAGTTCGCTGGCATCTGGAGGATCGGGTGCTGGTGTACGGCAATAAAACAATTGTGTTCCCATAAGCATTGCGTGTTAAGAAGAGGCTATTCCTTTGAGGAAAAGCCTCTTCTTTTGCATGTTTTCTGGGAGAAGGCTGCACTCAAGAAGACCTCTCACACTTTACCAACTCCAGAAACTGAGCGACAACGGGACGCTGCTCTGTCTCACCGTCACGCGTGCAGACATACAAGGGACGCTTAATCTCGACCCCTGGCACGGTTACTCGACCGACCTCACCACGCTCTACCATTTCCCTCACGGCCAGAGCAGGAGCCAACATCGTCCCATATCCCGCCCGGACGGAGTGGATAGACTCGACCAGACCATGATACTGCATACCGACCTGTGGACGTTTCACCCCATGCTCGCGACAGAGGGCAAAAAGCCAATCCCGGGTAGAACTGCCTTGCTCGCGTAGCAAAAATGGCTCTTCTACGAGCTGCTCCATACGGATCTCTTTTCCTGCAAGCGGATGACGGGCAGGCAATATAAACCAATAAGGCACATCCATCAAATGAAGCCGCTTGATAGGCAGCTCATCCCACGATTCCTTGATAATGACGGCCACGTCAACCTCACAGCTAAGAAGCAGTTCAATGGATTGCATGGAATTACGCGTGCGAATTTCCACATCGACTCCTTCAAAATCGCGCTTGTACTGAGCTAGCCACTGCGGTACGAGATAATGAGAGGGGAGAAAGGTAGAAGCAATGCGGAGCTTTCCTTTCTTCCCTTGCTTCATCTCCGTCAGCTGCGTTTCAATTTCGCGCTCCCAGTCGTAAATACGACGTGCTTTTTCAAAAAGAAAACGTCCCTCATAGGTGAGAGAAATGCCGCGACCATCCGGGACGAGCAAAGTCATGTCCAACTCGGTTTCGAGCTTGCGGATTTGGGCACTTACGGCAGGCTGGCTGATCGAGAGTGCGATTGCTGCTTCGGTGACACTACCTCGTGACGCTACTTCTATGAAAATTCTGAGTGCATGTAAGTTCATCCTGTACCTCGATTCATAACTTTTGTTTATGAGTTATAGATAAAGATGTATTAGAAATGATGAGTGATTGCGCGTAAGGTATAGCTCAGAAAGACAGAAAACGTAGAGAGAAGGATCAGGAGATGAGAGAAGTCAGTGGAAAGACACAAGTCGTGGCAGTCGCACTGGTGACAGCATTATGCATGATAGGAGATTCGATGCTGTACGTGGTGCTTCCTCTTTTCTGGGAAGAGGCGGGGTTAACATCGCTGTGGGAAGTGGGGGTATTGCTTGCGGTGAACCGCTTCATCCGTGTACCACTCGGGCCCCTTGTAGGTAAATGGTATGAGCGCTCGGGAGGACGTACGGGTTTGATTGTGGCAGTGGTGCTTGCTTTTCTAACGACGCTCTCATACAGCTTGGAAGGCTTTTGGCTGTGGCTTCTGATGCGATGCTTGTGGGGAGTCGCTTGGACATTTTTAAGGCTAGGTGCGTATTCCTTGATCGTGACCGTTTCCGAAGGGCATAATCGTGGGCAGCTCATGGGCCTGTACAACGGACTGTATCGATTGGGCAGTCTTGGCGGCATGCTGGTCGGAGCGCTACTGGCCTCTTGGTACGGGCTGTCTGTTGCTTCCATCGCTCTCGCGGTGCCTTCCTTGTTTGCAGCGATTCTCGTTTTTCGCTATATACGGCCTTCCTTTACCAGTCAGGATCAGACAGGTGTGAAGCGGATGGTAGCAGGAAAACGTATGGGGAGTCAGGGGGCGGTGCTGATGACGATGATTACGGCACTACTCGTCACGATGGTGTACCAAGGGATATTTACCTCCACGTTAAGCAGAATGATCGAAGTGCGCGATCCATTTATTGTGGTCGGCGGAATGGTGTTAGGGGCAGCAGTCATTGCGAGTCTGGTACAAGGCATACGCTGGGGATGGGAACCGTGGGCTGCCCCGTTAGTTGGTACATTGTCTGACAAGCATGGCAGGACGAAAATGTTCATCGTGACTTTGCTTGTCGCTTCGGTTCTGTTTGCTGCGTTGCAGGGAACGACACCCCTGCAAGGAACGAACGCACTCTTGATATGGTTTGCCATTTTATTCGGTATTCAGTTGACCGCGACGATTATCACTACCGTGCTGGATACACTCGCGGCGGATGTAGCAGCGAGACAGGCCAATAGCCATGCATTGATGACACAATATTCAGTCGTGAGCGATCTGGGCGCGGCGTTGGGGCCGCTCCTTGCCTTTTGGCTGGATGAACATGTAGGACTGGGTGTGATATACATCGGAATTGCTATTGTGCTGTTTATGCTTGCACTAGCCTGGTTGGGCCAACCGAAGCTGATCAAGATGGAAAACGTCTCTTGATCGTAGTCATGACGTGGGCAATCGCAGCCTCTTTGTCAGGACCGTGCAGCAGCATATGATTGGAATTCTCGTACCAAGAAATGTGCGGAGAAGCTGCTTCATCCACACTGGTCGCGAGTATTTGTGCACTCACGGCGTGGACAGTATCATCCCGTCTTGCTTGCAGCAGGACGTATGGCGTCGTAATTTTGGACAAAAGCGGCTTCGTTTCTGCCAACAGCCTGCGAAATTGCAGCATGCTGCTAAAAGGAATTCTGCCGATGCCATGTAGGTAGCGTTTGGAGTGGGTAGAGAAATCCTCACGCAAATAGTGCATCGCTTCTTTGACATCCCAATATTTATAAGGGGTGTTGATGGTAATCAGCAGGGCGACGGGGTATTTCGTCGTCAAGTGAAAGGCGAGCAGTCCCCCCATGGAAAATCCGATGACCACGATGGTGTCAGCGCGCATGGCCAGTCGCTTGTAGCCTTCTTCTGCCGAGCGGAGCCAGTCGTGGCGGGTGCTTTTTGCCATGTGACGACGAGTAGTCCCATGCCCCTCCAAGGTAGGGCATTCCACGTGATAGCCAGCCTCGCGGAGCTTTTTGGCGAGTGGGAGTATGTCGTTGATGTCTCCGGCAAATCCATGGATGAGTAAGCAACCGACTGTTCCTGACATGGAATCTCTTCCTCTCAGATACTGGGAAATTTGATGGATCATCCATATTATATACGAAAAGGTGAGAAGGAGGCGACCGCGCAAGTGTGCCCACACCAAGCAAAAAAAGGAAAGAAAAAGCGACTTCACGCAGCTGCGATGAAGTCGGCTAGTCACTAACGGGTATCTGTACCTGAAAAATAGGTTACAGCCCAATGGTTTTCAGTTCTGGAGAGATAAGTAGCGTAGGTTGCGTGCAGGCTTGGATATCTTCCGCTGTATAGCCTTCTGCTACTTCGACGAGGACAAGTCCGTCTGGGGTTACGTCCATGACAGCTCTGTCCGTAATGATACGGTTGACAACCTTCTTGCCGGTAAGTGGCAGGGCACATTCATTCAAGATTTTTGTCTCACCATGCTTGTTGACATGATCCATGATGACGACGATTTTTTTCGCGCCGTGGACGAGATCCATGGCACCGCCCATGCCCTTGACCATTTTTCCAGGAATCATCCAGTTTGCGAGATCGCCCGCAGCAGAAACCTCCATCGCCCCCAAAATAGCGAGGTCGATATGGCCGCCGCGAATCATCGCAAACGATTCAGCACTGGAGAAGTAGGCCGCACCTGGAATAGCCGTAACGGTTTCTTTTCCGGCGTTAATTAGATCAGGATCGAGATTTTCCTCTGTCGGGTAAGGGCCAATTCCGAGCAAGCCGTTTTCCGATTGCAGAACGACCGTTTTTCCTTCCGGGATGTAGTTGGCGACGAGCGTGGGCATTCCAATCCCCAAGTTTACGTAAAAGCCATCTTCTATTTCCCCGGCGGCACGAGTGGCGATTTGCTCACGTGTAAGCGACATCTGTGTTTTCCTCCCTTGAATGTAATCCGGTTCTCTCTTTTGCTCTCTACGATCGGACAGTGCGTCGTTCGATGCGTTTTTCGAACGAAGGTGCCTGTATCACACGTTGCACATAGACACTTGGTGTGTGAATATGCTCAGGATCCAGTTCACCTGTCTCTACGATTTCTTCTACTTCGACGATGGTGATTTTTCCGGCTGCTGCCATCATCGGATTGAAGTTTTGGGCTGTTTTGCGGAAGACGAGATTCCCCATCTTGTCAGCTTTCCACGCTTTAATCAGTGCGAAATCACCCGTGATGCCATACTCAAGCAGGTACTCTTTCCCAGCGAAATCGCGCGTTTCACGTCCTTCAGCGATAGGGGTGCCGACTCCTGCTGGGGTATAGAATGCTGGAATACCAGCTCCGCCTGCACGAATTCTCTCCGCCAGCGTCCCTTGTGGTGTCAACTCGACTTCGAGCTCACCAGACAAAAATTGACGTTCGAATTCCTTATTTTCTCCCACATAAGAGGAGACCATTTTTTTGATTTGCTTTTCGCGTAAAAGGAGACCGAGTCCCCAATCATCTACCCCACAGTTATTTGAGACGACTGTCAAGTTTTTCACTGCTTTGTCCCTTAGGGCGATAATCAGATTCTCCGGAATTCCTACCAGTCCGAAGCCGCCCACTAATAAAGTCGCACCATCGTGAATATCAGCCACGATGTCCGTGTAAGAAGTGTAAATTTTGGCCATGACGATCACTCCCACCATGAAAAAATAAAGGATTTGTGTAAGCGCTAACAATAGGGGCGATGCAGTTGCGCCCCGTTTTCCTGCCCTTCTATCATACTAGATACGAGTTACAAACAAGTGACGAGACATTTGGATTATAAAAAATAATGTAAAATGACAGAAAAGTAGTACAACTATACTATTTTTTTCTGTAAAATATATTTTGTCAATATTCGTCGATTCTTTGTAAGTATAGGAAGATTCAGGGGGAAATGTGGGGTTGCAGGAATGAAAAATACGAATAAATGGATAAGTCTCACGGTTGTGCTCCTGCTGCTCGTAGGGTGCGAAAAGCTAAATGAGGATGTTTCAAGTCTGAAACGAACGAAAGAAGAAACGGTCATCAAGGTGAAAACGGTAAGTGCGTATACGGTGGAGAATGGCAAGGATGAGCGACTGATGGAAGTCGCAGGTGTAGTGGCACCACGTCAGGAGCTGGCTTTATCGTTTGGCGCCTCCGGCAAAATTTCAGATATTCTCGTTGAAAAAGGAGCCACTGTCAAGGCGGGGCAGACGTTGGCGACATTAGATGGAACGGCCCTGCAGCAAGGAATTCACGCAGCCCAAGGACAGGTAGCAAGTGCTGCGATCAAGCGGGAAAAGGCCGCCAAGGGACCGGAGAGTCACGAGGTGCAGACCAAGAAGCTGCAGGTAGAAAAAGCGAGAGAACAGATGCAAAAAGCTCGCGACGAGCTCACCAAAGCGGAGATTCTTTATGCGAATGGAGCCATCTCGAAAGATGAAAAAGACAAGCTGGCCTCGGCACTGCGACAGACCGAGCTGAGTCTGGAAGAAGAACAAGTGGCGTACAACAACCTGCTGAAGGGCGCCGATCCGCTGGATATCGAAGAAGCGAATGCAAGCGTCCAGCAGGCTAATGTTCAATTGAGCCGCGCGAAGCAGGAAGCGGCCGATGCGGTGATCAAAGCGCCGTTTACAGGTGTGGTAGCTGCGATCTCCAAGACAGCGTCGGAGCAAGCTGGACCTGGGACAGAGGTCATTCGGATGGTCGATACGAGCTCTTGGCTTGTCAAGCTGCAGGTAGAAAGGGAGCAAATCGCCCATTGGCAGGCAGGTAAAGTGGTAAAGGTGAAAGCTCCGGACGGCAGTGAAGTAGAAGGAAAAGTGACGTTTGTCTCACCTGTTA
This sequence comes from Brevibacillus fortis, assembly GCF_046196545.1. Classification (GTDB taxonomy): domain Bacteria; phylum Bacillota; class Bacilli; order Brevibacillales; family Brevibacillaceae; genus Brevibacillus; species Brevibacillus fortis_A. The sequence continues at coordinate 5,530,650 of NZ_CP176370.1, read as the reverse complement.
TGGATACCAGCTTAGGGTCTTATCCAGTCGAGGTGACCGTAGACGGCAAGAATGTAGCGTGGAAAGGTGGCATGACTGTCACTTGTCAGTATCCGCTGCCAGCGTCAAATGTTGCGCTCGTTCCTGTTAGCAGCATCGGTGTCTCTGATGAAGAATATTACGTCATGAAAATCAACGAACATTCAGTGGAAAAGACGTTTGTCAAAGTGGGGGCATTGCAAGGAACCTTCTATGAGGTAGTGGAGGGTCTCGTGCCTGGTGACCAGATTGTTGCTGCAGGCTTGTCGTATGTAGTGGATGGTGAGGCGGTGAAGGTGGCGGATGAATAACAAGACATTTTTAGCAATTGTCCCCTCCTTTGCCCGTATTCTGGCGGTCATTTGCTGTCTACTTGCGGTAGGAGCTTGGTTCGGTCTGGATATCAAGACTTTTCCGGATCGGTCTGTGCCTGAATATACAATCAGTCTCTCAGCACCCAAACTCTCCTCTGCGGAAGTAGACGAATCGGTCGCGAGAAAAGTAGAGGAATCGGTACGTTCACTGGGCAGTGTGCTTACGATTGCTTCCGAATCTCAAACGGGGTCGGCGGTTATTACTGTAAAAACTTCGGAACAAATCGGTTCGGATTACAAGGAACGGTTGGAAAAGAAGCTGGGAGACATCACGAAGCAGCTGCCCGTGCAGGAATGGAGCGTCAGTCAAAGCAATCTGGCAGATAGCAAAATTGGCTTTTATGTCCTGTACGGTACGGACTTGCAGTCTTTGTCTGACGTTGCCCAAAATACCGTCTACGACAAATTGATCAATCTGCCAGGAATCGCTCGCATCGAAATGGACGAGCAAGCCTTGAAAGAGCAGATAGATATCATTTTCCGACCGTCCATGCTACTCGCCTACGGGCTCACACCTGCTGATGTTCTATCACAACTGCCGACAGATGTGGTTGGGGAAGAGGTAGGCTCTGTTGGAGCTGATAAGGATCGAACGACTATTCAATGGACGAGTAAATCGGAAGGGCTGCAAGATCTGGGTAAGCACTTGATCCCCACCGAAAAAGGATACGTGCCACTAAATACGTTGGCTGACATTCGTGATAGACGTGGGAGCAAAGGCGAACAAATCGGGATGTATCGAGGCTCGCCTGCATTAGGAATCACGGTGTACGCAGCAGATGTCGGGCAATTGCCTGTAATCAGCAAGCAAGTAAAGGAAGCGGTTGCCGAGTTGAATCAGGCTTCAGGCGGCAAGTACCGCCTCGATTTGTTTCGTGACGACGCGCAGACAATCACAGCTGCATTGGGACAGCTTGGGGCACTGGCCTTTCTAACTGCTGCCATCGGTTCGCTCTTTTTGTACCTGACCCGAAAACAATGGGCAGAGGCTGTACTTGCGCTTTTTGCAAACGTACTTGCGGTCGGCAGTGTTCTCGGGGGCATGTGGCTTTGGGGAATCCCATTGACGCTCTCCACGCTTGGACCACTCGTGTTGTTTTCGCTATTGTTCACAGGAGCAGGCTCTGCGTTGTTTCATCAGTTTTCTCGCCTGCCCTCGTACTCGTTTGTTCGTTGTTTGCAAGTGGCGTGGGGGTTGATGAAGCCGTTATTACTCACGGTTGTCGTAGTGGCAGCCTGTTGGACAGGTGTCGTTTTCACTGATTTCCTCAAGGCAGAAGACAAGGTTGTCTTGTACGATGCTTGGCCCGTTCTTTTGCTGGGGACGGTTGCTCTTATTCTTATCTATGGATTTATCACGCCGGTACTGACAGGAACGTGGCTGGAAGCTTCCGAACGAGTAGAGGAGGAAACACCACGGGCATCCAATAGAGTGACAAGTTATTTTCAAGGTCGCTGGGAACGACTGGTGGAACAAGGGTATTTGCCTTATGGAATCACACTGGTTGCCTCGCTTGTCTTTGTCTTTTTGCTTAAGTCGTTTATTCTTGTAGATCCGTATGCCAAGCTTGATTATGGGGACAAGTCGCTTTCTTTGCCAATGGTGCAGGGAAGCAGCATTGATGAGGCCATGCGGGCTGCACAAATAGCCGAGGAGCGTTTACTCGCCATTGACGAAGTCCGAGATGTTTACACGATTGCCTCCGAAGAAAATCTGAGTTTTCAACTAAAGCTCGTGGACAAATACGATTGGACGCAATCAGTCTCGGAGCTGGAAAAAGTACTGGACAAAGAGCTGCGAGATATTCCTCAGACAGATCCGTTTGCGCTGGTCATTAACAAAGATAAGGCAACTCGTCTCGTATTGACGATCATGGGGCCATCCTTGCAAACGACGCAGAACATTGCCAATGAAGTGTTGGCATTCATGGAAAAACAGAGTGCGAAGGATAAAGAGGGGCGAGAACTTGTAACAGATGAAAGAATCGGTCCAGGTGCAGAGGGGACCTTTATCGACATTCGTCCGAAACAAGAGATGCTGGCACGCTATCGGATTACGCAAGAGGAGATCAAGAAACAACTGGAGAGCTATTTGGGAGAAAAAACTGCTGGCAGTGTCTATTGGAATGAGCGTCAGGTACCTATCCACGTCCGGTTCCCTGACGGATGGATGGACTATCAGGATCAAGTGAAAAATATATGGATTCGGACATCACAAGGTACGGTGCGATTATCTGAGCTGGTAGATTGGTCGATCGGCAGCGAACCACCTATTTATCAAAGAGAAGACGGACTGTATGTCTTCAAGGTAAGCAGTGCTGTCTCAGACCCAAGTCGAATTGAGCTGTGGTCTTACATTATTCCATATTCCATGCAAGAAAAGGTGACGATACCCGAAGGCTACACGGTATATAACGACGATGAGCTGAAGAAATTGGAGGAGAAAAAGCTCAATAAGGTTGATTGGAGCAGCCGGTTTTTGACGATTGGCAGTCTGGTTGCCCTCGTACTTATCATGAGCTTGCTTTTGCAACGCAGAACGCGCGATGGATTATTTGCCCTCGTTCTCTTGCCCGTCTTGTCTGGAGGCTTTGCGCTGGGATTGCTGTGGTTGGATCGACCTATGAACGTTATGAGCTTCTATGGTATGGTTGCTGCCACTGCCGTTATCGTTTTGCAGGCACTTCTTGCGATGGATGAGCTGTACAAGGCACAAGCCGAACAGGAGCGAGTCTGGGACGGTATCAAGCTGGGGGCCAAACGCACTATGGTCAATCAAGCGGGGATATATTTGGCGATCGCGTTAGCCAGCCTTCCGCTAGCTGGGGGATTGGGTACTGGGAATGATTCGTTTGCGTCCTTTGCCAGCGTATTGTTGTTTGGCATTCTAATGGGGACTTTTGCCACAATGGCACTCCTTCCAGGTATGCAACATGCAGCTGTGCAAAGACAGGCTGCTCATTCTGAGATGTCCTTGCCGATCCTTGCTCGTCATTTGCGGATTTGGTGGGAAAACAACCAAGTACGTCGCCGCGATTTCAAAGAAAGAAAACGGGAACAGGCTCGCTCACAAAAAACAGGGCAAGTCAAAGCCTCGAACCACGATTTCAGGGAGTATGTGCCTGTACAAGAGGACTTCCTGCCTCTTTCTTCTTCTACACATGACGCCAACCGCTAAAATAGGTTGGCGTTTTTCTTTTTCAATCGTTCACGTAGCTGTAACCGACTAACAGGGTATGCGTCATGGTAAGATAAGAAAGAGAATCGAAAGCAGGGGGTAACAAACACGTGCGTCGATATCGAAAAGTATGGGATTACTTGCTTTTGATTGGCATTCTACTCGGGTTGTTCATTTCTTCTTCACAGCCATACGGCAAGCAAGACATGCGAGGGACGATAGACAAGCTAGTGGATGAACAGAGCTTACAGGACCGTATAGGCGACATATCCATTCCTTATGGAGGCAAGGATGTGAGCTTGGAAGAAAAGGGAGCGGCTGGTTTTATAGAGTTCTTGATACGGAAAGGGACACACTTTGCTGTTTTTGCTCTCTTGGCCTATAGCTGGTATCGCGTGTTTTCCCATCATCTCTCGTTTGGGCAAGCACTGCCCTGGAGCGCTTTTTGCAGCGTGATGACGGCTGTTTTGGATGAATGGCACCAGACGTTTACACCGGATCGAACCGGAATGGTGCAAGATGTTTTGCTCGATGCATCTGGATCTGTCACGATGTTGTTGATAATTGCTCTCAATTACCTGTATTCACGAAGAGCATATCGTTATAAAATGTAGGAAGCCTATCCATCCTATGAGGAGAGAAGGCTGTGATTGAATGATTGGAGAGTGGATTTTATCGTGGTAGAAAAAAAGAATGTCCTTGTACTGAACTGCGGAAGTTCTTCAGTGAAGTACAAGCTGTATGAAATGCCTTCCAAGACATTGATTGCGCATGATTATTTGGAGCAAATCCAGCGTGACCAATATGAAGATGCTATTCGGGGAGTGTTTGAATCCCTCAAACAATATTCGATAGATATCGTTTCCCATCGTGTTGTACACGGCGGGGAAGCATTTAAGCAGTCCGTTATTATCAATGACCAAGTAAAAGAAGAAATTCGTAACCTGTCCCGTTTCGCCCCGCTTCATAACCCCATTAACCTGACCGGGATTGAAGTTGCTCAAAGTCTGTTTCCTGATTTGATTCACGTAGCTGTTTTTGATACAGCGTTCCACCAAACAATGCCACCATCCTCTTATTTGTACGCACTGCCTTATGAATACTACGAGCAATACGGTATTCGCAAATACGGTTTCCATGGAACATCTCACCGCTATGTAATGGGCCGTGCAGCAGAAATGATGGGTCGCCCGAAAGAGCAGCTTCGTCTGATCAGCTGCCACATCGGAAGCGGGGTAAGTATCACGGCGATCCGAAATGGTGAATCGTATGATACGTCGATGGGTATGACACCGTTGGCTGGTTTGTCCATGGGTACGCGCAGCGGAAACATTGACCCAGGTATCATCCCGTATATTGAGGAAATTGAAAAAACCGACACGGCTGGCGCTATTAAGATTCTGAATAACAATAGCGGTCTCATGGGCGTATCGGGTGTATCCAACGATTTGCGCGACGTTATGAAAAAAGCAGAAGAGGGACATCTCCGCAGCAAGTTGGCGCTGGAATTGTTTACTACTATTCTGCATAAGCATGTGGGACTGTACCTTGCTCGACTGAATGGAGTCGACGGCATTATCTTTACAGCAGGTGTTGGAGAGAATAGTGCTGCCGTGCGTGATTTGGTGTGCTCTGGTCTGGAATTTGCCGGGGTAAACCTGGATCGTGAGGTAAACCGCACAAGCAAAGGTGAGGCATTCATCAGCACGAAATACTCTCCGGTAAAAGTCATGGTAATCCCGACAAATGAAGAACTTGTCATGGCAATGGATGCATTTGAACTGGGGCATAACTAGCTTGGAGTATGTGCCCTAGAAAGAATAGGCTTTTCAGTATTGGAATTTCTCTGCTATACTAAGAGAATGAGGCTTCTGGTTTGAGGTTCTCACCATTTTTCTGAAAAAATAAAAGGAGTGCAAACTGGATGGCAGTACAAGTGGGAAGCATCATCGAAGGAAAAGTGACAGCGATTAAACCGTTTGGGATGTTTGTAGCAGTCAGCGAAACGGAGCAGGGGCTGGTCCACATTTCCCAAGTAGCAAACGGTTTTGTTAAGGATATCAATGATCACTTTACCGTGGGGGCACAAGTAAAGGTAAAAGTACTCTCCATTGATGATGCAGGTAAAATCTCGCTTTCGGTTCGCGCAGCACTCCCAGCGCCTGAGCGTCCGGAACGTGAAGAACGCCGTGGTGGTGGATATCGTGGAGGCGACCGCGGAGGGAATGCAAAACGAGATAGCGGAGCTTCTTTCGAAGACAAGATGAAAAAATGGATGAAGCACAGCGAAGAGAACCTTGCGACAATCAACAAAAAGAACGCAAAACGCGGCTACTAAGCCTTGCCATAACGTAAGAAGGACGGGATCAAGCTCCCGTCCTTTTTTGCGTTTCCTGTTCGAGAGGATTCCCCTCTTTTTCCCAGTATTCAATCCCGCCGAGCATTTCTTTTACTCGAAAGTCGAGAGCGGCCAGTTTCGCGCACGCCTTTGCAGCACCGTTGCAGTTGGGGCCCCAGCAGTAGACGACCATGAGCTTGGTCGGGTCCAGAGCAGCCGTCGTTTCAGCGGAAATAAGCGAATGGGGGAGATTCAGAGCCCCGGGAACGTGACCATCCCGATACGCTTTCTCGCTGCGAGCATCCAGGATGTAGAAGCCTTCCACATGGTTTTGGATGTCATTCCATACATCAGCGACATCTGTCTCAAGAGAAAGCTTGTCGAGAAAATGAGCGCGGGCTACTTCAGGTGACGCGGCGGGTGTTTGCAAAACAAGGGACATATTCAATCCTCCTCGTAACTTGTAATGGTGATGTACACAGCATAGCATTGAAGCAATCATTACAGTTATCTATACTATTTAATGAGGATCATTACTGATTTCTATGGGAGGAAGCGGGATGGAGCTGGTCTATTTACATACTTTTCGCGAAGTAGCCCGGTATGGGAGCTTTACGCGGGCAGCAGAAGAACTGGGCTATGCTCAACCGACGGTAACGGCACAAATGCAAAAGCTGGAGCAGTCGTATGGAGCACCGCTATTTGAAAGATACGGACGCAAGCTGCGACTGACGCAAGCAGGTGAAGCCTTGCTGCCGTACGCTCGGGAATTGATTCATCTGTATGGGGAATCTAAAGAAGTGATTAAGCAACAGACAACAGGTCCGATTGCTATTGGAACGATTGATACATTGGCGGCGTTTTTTCTGCCGCCGTATTTGCAGGCTTTTTGTCAGCAATACCCTCAGGTTGATTTAGTATTGCGGACGGCTGGGGAAGCAGAAATTGTACAACAGATCAAGGATGGCTATTTCGATATCGGGATCATTTTCGATCGCCCTTGTACAGACCCTGAGTTAGTCACCCATGTTATTCGCGAGGAAGAATTGGTGATCGTCATGCCACCCGCCCATCGATTTACGACAGCAACAGCACTCACTGTCCATGATTTGGGCGGCGAGCCACTTGTATTGACCGAGGAAGGCTGTACGTATCGTGGCATGCTGCTGCAGGCCTTTGGAGAGGCTGGTATGACTCAGCGAATCGCCTGCCAATTCAGCAATCCGGAAGCGATCAAGCAGTGTGTACGCTGTGGCTTGGGTGTGGCATTGCTGCCGCACATGGCGGTCAAGAGAGAGCTCGCAGAAGGGTTGCTCACAGCCATCCCGTTTCAGTCAGATAAGCCGCCGTTTTCCATTCAGCTTGTTTATCATAAAAAGAAATGGCTATCACCTTCGATGGTGACGCTTGTGGATACGATTACGAGATGACAGAGAGAGGAATCGTGAGCAGGATGCAGCTAGATACTTCACCATTTGTTGCATGTACACCGGAGGAGACAGTCTATCCGGGAGTGCGGCTCTATACCGTCAGCTACTACAGTCAAGACTTGCTGGTAAAAGCTGCATTGGCTGTACCAGACGCCTATTTTCAGGAGGGAGCACGTCTGCCGGCTCTCCTGTATTGCCGAGGCGGGATAAAAGGAGTGGGACGCGTCAGACCCGAGCGAATCAGTCAAATGGCCGCCTTTGGCTATGTGGTCCTCGCTCCTCATTACCGTGGCAACGAAGGCGGAGAGGGCCGGGATGAATTCGGTGGGGCAGACAGGCATGATGTGTTTGCCGCATTTGAATTGCTCCGCAACCTGGAGAAGGTGGACAAGGGGAGAATCAGTGTCTACGGTTTTTCACGCGGTGGCGTCATGGCCTTGTTTGCTGCAATGGAGTGCAAAGGCGTACAGTCTTGCGTCGTATGGAGTGGCGTCAGCGACATGTTTTTGACCTATGAGGAGCGGGTTGATCTGAGAAGAATGCTGCGCAGAATCATCGGTCACCCGCGCAAGCAGGAGGATGCCTACCGCGATCGGACGCCTTTGTATCGGATCGACGAGATTGCTTGCCCTGTGCTGATTATACATGGAACGGAAGATGAGAATGTAGGAGTGGAGCATGCTCATAAATTGGCAGATGCGCTGACGCGGGCAGGCAAACCGTATGAAAAATGGCTGGCGCAAGGGGCCAGCCATCTGTTTGTCGGGGAAGATATGGAGATGTATACGCGCAAGATGTTCGCTTGGCTGGATGCGCAAGCCTAATCTTCTTTTGGTGTAAGCGGAAGCGTGATGATGATTTCCGTTCCTTTCCCCAGCTTACTGTTTACGTGCAGCTCACCACCGTGGTTTTCGACCATTCGTCGGGAAATCGGCAGCCCCAGTCCTGTCCCATCCTCTTTTAATGAGAAGAACGGATCGAATATACGCACCAGATACTCTTGGGAAATACCTTCTCCCGTGTCTCTGACATGAATATGGACAGCTTGATCATCCAGACGGCTTTCCATGGAGAGAACGCCGCCGTCTTTCATGGCTTCAATGCTGTTTTTCATTAAATTTAACAGGATTTGCTTTAATTGCTCGACATCGACGTGAATGCGAATGCTCGGATCACAGCGGTCTACGATTTCAATCCCATGCAGCATGGCCTCGGCTTTCATCAAGGGAAGAATCGAATGAATGACACCGGTTAGCGCTACCTCGCGATAATCGGGCTTGGACGGTTTGGAGAGCATCAACAACTCCGTCACGATGCGGTTGACCCGTTCAATTTCCTGCAAGATTAAGGGCAAGTAGTACAAATCTCGCTCTTGATTCGATAAACGCTGTTCCAATAGCTGAATAAAGCCGTAGATGACCGTTAGCGGATTGCGAATTTCATGAGCGGCTCCCGCTGCCAGCTGACCGACCATGGCCAGCTTCTCGGATTGATTCAAGTACTCTTGAATTTGCTCCTGCTCTGTAATGTCCAAGAAGGCGACCATCCACCCGGTTTCCTGATCGTGGTGATGATTGTGCAAAGGGATGTAGGAGACAAGGGCAATGAATGGTGTGTCGTCTTTTTTGTACAAGGTCATTTTGCGATTGACGAACCAGGGAGTCAGCTCATTGTATGTGGATGCTTCAAAGGAATCCCTGGACACGGGGTAGCCGTGATCGTCGAGCTTGACCAAATGCTGAGCCAACTGGTTTACATGAAGACCGACTGTCGCATGGGTAATAATCCCGACAGGCAGAGAGTTTAAGATTTGCTCCCGGATGTTTTTTTCTTCGGTCAAAATTTGCCGTTGCCTTTCATCTTGTGCGAATAGATTGGCGATGCTGCTCGACATTTTGTTGAATTCCTGCGCCAACTCAAGGAATTCATCTTGATGGGTATAGACGATTTGCTGACCGAATGTTCCTTTCGATACTTCACGCGCTTGTTGCATCAGAGACTGGATCGGGCGCAACAGCTCATTGCGGAAGTAAAACGTACAGAATAGCCCAAACAAGATAGAGGCTACGGAAACCGAATAGGTCAGGATCAACGAGACTTTGATGCTCTCATTCGAATTCTGAAACTCTTTATTCGTTTGATACTCCAGCTGATTGAGTGAAAAAGACAGATCGCGTTCCAATCGGTCGAGCAATGGCTGTACTTCATTGGTAAGGACATAGCTGACGGCTGGAACATTCCCTGCTTGCAGCAATGGATTGATTTTGTTCAAAAAAATAAAGTCCAGTTTTGATATCGATTCAATGATGGTAAACAAGCCACTGTTCGCCTCGGTTTTGGGAAGCGAGGAAAAGCGAGCGGTATCGATCAGATTTGTATAGTACTGATCCAGGTAAGACTCGTCGCGTGTCGATGTATACATGTTCAACGCATATGTCTTGGTGTATATCTGGTTTTTGACTTCCAGTAAGGCACTCGTTTGCGGTAAGAGGTTTTGCGTCAAATACACTTCATCAGAGGTGACCTTGGTCATTTGATAACTGAACAGGGTCGTTACGCAACCGATGAGAAGCATCATTACGAGATAGCTGAGCATGATTTTTTTCTGAAATCCGAGATTGCTGAAAAGGGGCATGCTGATTAACCTCCATACGAGCCACGGGAAGGAATGAGATTTTGCAGTTCCCGTTCTAAATCTTCACGTACATCTACTGGCACCATGTGTCCGAATTGACTGAGATGGTTGACTCCTTCGGCAAGTCCGTACATGACTTTTCCATTCGGGAGATCCCCTTGAATAAACTGTTCCATGATGATGCGGTAGCATTGACGAACATCCTGCATCATGGAGACCAGCACGTAGTCTGGAGCGATGTAGCGCTGATCGGCAATGTATCCGATGGTGTATACTCCTGCGCGCTGCGCTTCTGTAATCACTTCGAGATTGAAGCTGTCGCCTGTGGTGTAGATGACATCCACACCTTGAGATATCATGTCGCGAGTCCTGCGAATGGCTCCCTCAATATCATTGAAATCAGGAACTTTTCCCACGACGATAGACGTGTTGGGCGATACCTTTTTCACACCCTCGATAAAGCCTTCTACTTGCAGTAACTCTGTGGGCTTGTCTACCAAGATGTATCCAACTTTATCCGATTTCGTCATTTTGGCGGCTAGGGTACCAACTAGCTTTCCGGCTGGCTTCATATCGTAACGAATTGTCGTCTGATTCTGATGCGGAGCCTCTCCGTTAAAGGAAACAAAGTGTGATTTCGGATACCGAAGCGCCACGTCTGTAAAAGGATCAGAGAAGATGAGGCCATGACCGAGTATGAGATCATAGTCGTTGGCTGCGTATTTCTCAGCCACCTTCGTGATCTGCTCCGGTTTTATATTATTGGCGACTTCGAGTGAAAAGTTAAATCTTTTTTGCAGTTCTGTCATACTCTCCAGTGCACTGCTATTCCAGCCCTGATCATAAGTGGGGCCCTCAAGCAACAGGGCGACACGCACTTTGTCAGAAGAATGGCTGCTTTTATTTATGACTTTATCAAGATGCTTCATGCTTGTAACGAATTGACTGGTAATGAGCAGAAGCAGCCCGACTACCAAACCGGTAAATAAGACGGGAAATGGCAGCAGCTTTGGCATGCGGGATTCCTCCATAGAAAAAAGCATAATCCACTTGAAAATATAAATACACGTCATGCCTATTATATCGGTTCTCTGAACGTTGTGCATGGAAAAAAGGGATACGGACAGGCTAATCGTATGGAGAACATCCTGCCAAGCTGGAACAGAAGGGAGGCGTACACGCGATGGAAAACGATATGGTGGAAATCCCCCAGATTCATATTCCTGATGAGGTAACACAGGTCGATCGACCGGAGATTGGAGAGACAACTCCACACCCGAAACCAGATAGCCCTCTGGCGTCGAGCGGGATAGCTGAACCCGTCAGCGATAATGATTCGAAAGAGAGCAGCGAGCGAATCGGCTTTATTTCATAAAACCGATCGGAGTTCGCGCTATTCGACAAAAGAAGTCATTTTCTCTCGTGGACAAGGCTTGCGATTTCTGCAAAAGTAGGAAGTAGAATAGCAAGCAAGATGCGAGGGGATAAGATTGCATGGCCCGATTGCTGATAGTAGATGACGCAGCCTTCACGAGAAGGGTGCTGACGGATATGTTAGGCGAACAACATGAAGTTTGTGGAGAAGCGAGCAATGGTTTGGAGGCAATTGAAAAGTACAAGGAACTCAAGCCAGATATTGTCACCATGGATATCACCATGCCGCACATGCACGGGATTGAAGCCATGCAGCACATCTTGGATTTTGACCGTGATGCCAAAATTTTGATCTGCTCGGCAGTCGGGCACCGGCAGAAGGTGCTGGAAGCGATGAGGACAGGAGCGAGTGATTTCGTCGTAAAGCCTTTTCAAAAAGAGCAGATTCTCGATGCAATCGCACGACTTTTGTAGACAGGAAAAAGCAAACAGCCGCCAAATCCTGGATAGGAAGGCGGCTGTTTTTCTATAAGAGAAGATTTACAAGCTGATTTCTGTTCCAATGCCGTTTGCTTTCGCCCGTTCATAGACCGTCTTGGCAACGGCTGTGTCCAAATAGGCAACACCCACGGATTTGTACAGCGTGATTTCTTCATCGTTTTCTCGGCCAGGCTTTTTCCCAATCAGAATGTCTCCCAGCTCAGCGTGCATTTGTTCAAAGCTCCATTCGCCGCGTTCCATCGGAATGAGCAGATCGCCGGCTTCGTGCTCGGCACCCTCCAATGTATCGACCACGACTTTGCTGTTTTGTACAGTAGTCAAGTCGACCTCCTGCATATGAGGAAGAAAAGCACCGATGGCATTGATGTGCGTACCAGGACGCAAACGTGTTCCATCAAACAACGGGCTGGTAGCCTTCGTGCTGCAAATCACGATTTCGGCATTTGCTACCGCTTCATTGGCATCATCCATAACCGTGATTTCGCCTTGCCACTCAGGATAGAGGGAGAGGAGCGTTTGTTTCATTTCGTCTGCTTTTTCCCGTGTGCGGTTAAAGAGATAAATGTTTGTCAGCGGACGGACTTCCATGACGGCTTGAATCTGTCCGATGGATTGTGCCCCGCATCCCAATACAGCGCAGCTTTTCGCATTTTCTTTTGCCAAGTATTTGGTTGCAACACCACTGCTAGCACCTGTGCGCATAATCGTCAACAGGCTCGCGTCCATCATCGCCACATGCTGTCCCGTTTTTGCTTCGGTCAACACGATCACGCTTTGGAGTGCTTTGATATCATGCTTGTGATTCTCCGGGAAAATGCTGATGATTTTTACCGCTACGTAATCGGCCGTTTCCAAATAGGAAGGCATGTATAGACTGGTCGCTCCGTATTTCGGATGGTCAATGGCAGTACGAACAGGAGTGGTGACGTTTCCCAGCATATGCTCACGGAAGACGTGTTCTACATCTTCCAAGCAATCTTTCATCGTATAGATTTGTTCAATGTTTTCACGGCTTATTACTAGCATCTCATTCTTCCTTTCCATCAGGATTCGTCCAAATCTAAATCCTTTGTTTCCTTCGTAGCAGAAACCGCGATGAGAGAAATAACCCCGGAAATTACGATGTACAAAGCGATTGGCACCCAGGAGTTAAAAGAGCTTAACAAGGCAGTAGCAATCAGCGGAGCAGTACCACCCGCCAAAGCAGCACCGAGCTGGTAGCCAACCGTTACCCCAGTATAGCGTACATTCGTACTGAAAATCTCCGAGAACATCGTACCCAATACAGCGGTGACCGGTGCCCAGAGAATCCCGAGTCCGATGACTGTAGCTACGGTAAGCCAAAGGGCTGATTTCAGTGACAGCATATAAAAGTAAGGGAAGGCAAACAGCATCATCGCTATAGTCCCCGCGATATACAATGGCTTTCTGCCTACTTTATCTGACAGCATACCCATGTACGGAATAGCAATGGTTGTCACTAGTGTGGCGATCGTCACGGCATTGAGTACCGTTATTCGGTCGTAGCCCAAGTAATTCGTCGCGTAGGCGATAATAAACGTCGAGAAAATATAGAAGGGCGCCGTTTCTACCACTTTGGCTCCGACGGCAATCAGAACAGCTTTCCAGTGATAGCGGAATGTATCTACGATGGGAACTTTCGCAATGTTCCCCGTCTTTTTTGCTTCCTGAAAAGCTGGCGTTTCATCGATGCCATTGCGAATCCAGAGTCCCAAAAAGACAAGTGCTGCACTCAACAGAAACGGAATTCGCCAGCCCCAGGACATGAATTGAACATCGGGAAGCGCACTCATCAAAGAAATGGCCAACGTACCGAGCAGCATACCGATCGTTACACCCATTTGCGGGATACTTCCAAAAAAGCCGCGTCTGCCTTTGCCGGAGTACTCTACGGCGAGAAGCAATGCACCTCCCCATTCACCACCGATCCCCAAGCCTTGAATCAAACGCATCAGGACGAGAAGAATCGGAGCCCAGATGCCAATGGCATTGTAATCAGGCAGCAAACCGATCAAGACGGTAGCGCCTCCCATCAGTGACAACGTCAAGACCAGCGTTTTTTTACGACCGATTTTGTCCCCGATGTGACTGAAGATCACGCCACCCAATGGCCGGATGAAAAAGGGCAGACCAAATGAGAGATAAGAGAGCAGTAATCCTACAGTTGGATCAGAAGAAGGAAAAAATAGCTTGTTGAATACGAGCGATGCCATGGTTCCATACAGAAAAAAGTCAAACCACTCAATGGAGCTACCAATAAGGCTCGCGAACAACGCTTTGTTTTGAACCTTTTTAGAAACGCCCGCTTGTGTTTGTACTGCCATCGGGTAATCCTCCTTTGTCGGTAGATATTGAAGTGTCACTTCAATTTTAGAAAATAAAGCGATTACAAGTCTGATAATAATAAAGATTATAAAATGCAAAATAATTTGTAGCAATAGTAAAAATTGATACTTATGCTAACTTTACAACTTTTTTCGAGAAAGAGTATGATAGACCTATCCTTTTTACAACGAGGTATGCAAATGGAACCTACCATTGGTGTATTAATCAAATCGCTTCGTGTCGGCAAAAAGAAGACACTCAAACAAATTGCAGAAAAAACGCAGCTGTCAATCAGCTTTTTGTCCCAAGTAGAGCGTGGGAAGTCTTCCATTACGCTGGAGTCATTAAAAAAAATTTCGGAAGCCTTGGGAGTGAGCCCAGGCTATTTCTTTTCGGGTGAGTCGCGTGGAGGGAATGGGCAGGTACGCAGGGCGAGCAAAGAGCGATCTGGGCTTTTGCATGCGCCTTTTGTGTATGAGGACCTGTCAGGTGATTTAGAGAATCCGTCGCTGGTACCGATTCTTGTCACGCTTTCACCGCATGGAGAAAAAGGCACGCCTTTTGTACATAAGGGGCAAGAGTTCATCTATGTCCTCGAGGGTGTGCTGACTCTTTTGCTGGGGGAAGAGGAGCATGATTTGTTTCCGGGCGACAGCATTCACATGGATTCATCCGTACCGCACAACTGGGTGAACCGCACAGGCGAGGTCACCCGATTCCTTTGTGTCAATTCGCATGACAGCGACATGATTCCGACCGCTTCTTATTAATTGAGACAGAGCGTTTAGCGAAGTCATGTTTTCTACTATAATAGAGGAACGCGTAGAAAAGAGCGGTAAAGAAGGTGAAAGTGTGCCCGTAGAGCCTAACTATTTTCAACAGTATCAGCATGCTGATATCGACGAATTAGCTGATGTCATTGGAGAACTTTTGCAAAATCCGATCACGGTTGAAGATGCCGATCATAAACTGATTGCTTACAGCTCACACGGAGAAAGCACAGATGAAGCGCGCTGGTCTACCATCATGGGGCGACGGGTACCAGAAAAAGTGCTGACGCGCCTTTGGAAGGACGGCGTATTCCAGGAGCTGTTAACACAAGACGACCCCGTACACATCCCGGCGAAGGACGAAATCGGCTTGGGGAAGCGTGTGGCGATTGCCATTCGCAGAGGGAGCGACGTCCTCGGTTACATTTGGGCACAAGAGGTGAATCGACCGATTACCCAGGAGGATGATGAAATTCTTCGTCAGGCAGCACGCGTAGCCGTCTCGCGTCTCATCCAGCGGCAGGGAAAACGCAAGGCGGAGGAGCAGAGACGCAAGGAATTTCTGTGGGAGCTGTTGCTGGGGAATCACAGCAGTGAGGCTGGCATTCGCCAAAAAGCGGACACCTTGCAGATGCAGCTTCCGACCTCTTATTTAATTTGTATTATTGAAGCGGCAGGAGCGCGTCTGGACCAGTACTTGTATCCATTAATAATGCGTGACAAGCTGCTCTGGGTTGTCGACGGTTCGCAAATCATCTTATTGATCGGTTTGTCCGATGCGAAAAAAGACAAGAGTGACGTGCTCATTCGCAAGGTGGAGCAGTTCCTCGCAGACTCTCTCGGCAAGCTCGAAGCACATGTCACGGAAGGATGCCAGGTGATTGCCGGATACGGGAGAGATTACAAGTCTTATACGGATATTGTGAAAAGCTATAGGGAAGCGCTGCATGCCCTCAAGATCAAGAAGCTGTTTCCGCAGGAAAATGAAGGGATTCATGGGTACCACGAGCTTGGGATTTATCGATATCTACTACAACTGAAGAAATGGGAAGAGGAGCAGGGCTATCAGAATGAACGGCTGGAAAAGCTCAGACAGTACGATCGCGACAACCAGACCACGCTCTTGACGACATTGGAGACTTTTTTGGATGCCGCTGGCAAAGTCAACAAGACAGCAGAGCGCCTGCATATCCACATTAATACGTTGAGCTATCGCCTGAGACGGATTGAGGAGATCATGCGTGTCGATCTCGACAATATGAACCAGCGGGCAGCTTTATATTTAGAGTTGAAAATAGCCAAATTAGATGGGGAACAGTAGTTTGTTTGTGAATTTTCACAAATGAAAAGACGCTAAAATTAAAGGAATCTCCAAGGAGTATGCCGGAAGATACGCTGTACAATAACAGTAACCGCAAAGAAATCGGCGTTTCCAAGGAGGACATACTTATCATGATCGTTGGAATTCCAAAAGAAATTAAAAATAATGAGAACCGCGTAGCCATTACCCCAGCAGGTGTAGCTGCTCTGGTACAAAACGGACATTCGGTTCGTGTAGAAACAAGTGCAGGGCAAGGCAGCGGTTTTACAAATGAAGATTACAAGGCAGTAGGCGCTGAGATCGTAGAAACAGCAGCAGAGGCATGGGCGTCTGACATGGTGATGAAAGTAAAAGAACCACTCCCTGCTGAATACGGATATTTCCGCGAGGGTCTGATTCTGTTCACGTATTTGCATCTCGCACCAGAGCCTGAATTGACTCGTGAATTGATCGATAAAAAAGTGATTGCAATCGCTTACGAAACGATTCAGCTCGACAATGGCGCTCTGCCTCTGTTGATGCCGATGTCTGAAGTAGCAGGCCGCATGTCCGTTCAAATCGGCGCGCAATTCTTGGAAAAGCAATACGGTGGAAAAGGTGTTCTGCTCGGTGGCGTACCAGGCGTACCAAAAGGCGAGGTAGTCGTAATCGGCGGCGGGATCGTAGGGACAAACGCAGCGAAAATGGCGCTTGGACTGGGTGCAAATGTGACGATCATCGATGTAAACGCAGACCGTCTGCGCCAACTGGATGACCTGTTCCAAGGCCGTGTTCAGACGCTGATGTCCAATTCCTTCAACATCGCAAACGCTGTGAAAAAAGCAGATTTGCTGGTAGGGGCTGTACTCATTCCAGGTGCTCGTGCTCCGCGTCTGGTAACAGAAGACATGGTAAAAGAGATGTCACCTGGTTCTGTGATCGTAGACGTTGCGATTGACCAAGGCGGATCGATTGAAACCGTTGACCGCATCACTACTCATGACAAGCCAACCTATGAGAAGCACGGTGTGATTCACTACGCGGTAGCCAACATGCCTGGTGCAGTCGCTCGTACATCTACATTGGCCCTGACCAACGTAACCGTTCCTTACGCGGTACAATTGGCGAACAAAGGCTACGCACAAGCGATTCGCGACAACAAAGCATTGGCAAAAGGCGTAAACGTCATCGACGGCAAAGTAGCTTACAAGGCTGTCGCAGATGCGCATAACCTGCCATATGCTTCTATCGAAGAAGTTTTGCTGGTGAAAAACTAGCTTCAACGGTAAATAGAAAGAAGAAACTGCTTGTCCGAGCTTTCGGCAAGCAGTTTTTTTATTCATTCGGCCCAAGAGGGTCAGGGTATTTGACCGAATCCATCTCCATTTTTCCGGAATCACTTAAGTACATATGCACCTGGATTTGGGTCAGGAAATCAGGTGTGAGTTTATTGCGCTTGCGTATTTCGTATTTTCGCCAAGCCTGATAGTCTTTTTTAAACAGACTTTTATCCAAGCTGTACAGATCAATCCCAGCTTTGACTCCTTTGAGAAACGTCCCGCGATTTTTATTTGAGACATGATGAAAGCAGAGAAACCATGGATATTCTTCTCACAAAAGAAAAAGCAAGAAAATTACTAGAGGTGCTTACCCCTATCGAAAGAATTCCTGGAAACGCAATTGACAAAGTGCTGAAAGGCGGGGAAACTAATCTCTCTATTTTAAGGAGGGTAAAACTACACGAATTTATTTCCTCATTGACCAATCCTACGTTAGGTGCTGTATTGCCACAAGTTGAGATTACAGGTGATCATAATGAATATTGCCATTCTCGGAACACAATACACGAGTATCAGTACAGTTCCGCTTCTTCAGTCTGTCCAGCTCATTCAAATTGCCGATTTTCTAGAGCGTTTTGACGCTCTTGTTATCTTGCTGCTATATGCGGGGATTTTTGTAAAAGCAAGATTATGGTTTCAGGCAGCTGTACTTGGATTCGGTGAGTTATTTAACTTGAACTATAAAAAGCTGATTCTGCCGATAGGGGCAAGTCCGGGAATATTCTCCTTTGTTCCGATTTGTAGGAAAGGGTATTTTTGACTATTGAAATCGTAATTCGTAGACAATAGAATGAGGATGCGAACAAAATATCGCAGGATTGTTACTGCTAAGCAGGCAAGACCTGAGACGTGAGATGGGCGAAGTATGGCTATCGCTATACAATCCCTTACGCGTTTTAGGTCTTTTTTGTGTCCTGTCAATGGAGAAGAGGAGAGTTTTCAATCTCTCAATATTCTCATAATAGGTAACTTTGCTGCAATTCATGATGTAAAGGGAGGATTTAAGAAAATGAGAAAATCCAGCAAACCTAAGTTTAGGAATCTAGCTTTATCCACAGCGATCGCTGCCAGTTTTCTTGCAGCCATCCCAGCATTAGCAGCCGAAGTCAGTGATGATCACACTTCGATTTGGTCGCGCCAGCAAGCGGAAAAAGTTGCTCTCACGAAAGAGACAACCGCTCCACCGGTCGATTTGGATTTCAAGCTCGTCGCACCGGACCAATGGGTTTGGGACACATGGCCCCTGCAGAACAGAGACGGTTCCCTTGCAACTGTCAAAGGTTACAGAATCGCTTTCGCCTTGGTTGCTCCGCGCTCTCTGGGTTGGGGTGAACGTCATACGCAAGCAAGCATCGGAATGTTCTACTCGAAAAACGGCAAAGACTGGACATACGCCGGCATTCCCTATAACAAAGACAAAGCGTTAGGTCATATGCAATGGGCTGGAACAGCAATGTTGGACGAGAACGGCAAAGTGCATCTCTTCTACACGGCAACCGGAGATAAAAACAAGTGGGATGAATCGAGATGGGTTCAAACGGCTGAACAACGCATCGCCAAGACTACGTTCGATATCGGCGCCGACAAAAATGGCGTGCATCTCACGAACGAAGGTGAACACAAGATCATTCTTGAAGCAGACGGCAAGTACTACGAAACGATTGATCAGTTCAAAGGTAATATCATCACGGCGTTCCGTGATCCGTTCTTCTTCCAAGATCCGAACACTGGCAAAGAGTACATTATTTTCGAAGGCCAGGCCGGCGGTGGCTATTCTTTGAAGCCGGAAAACATCGGAGACGAAGAATACCGTAAAACCCATTCGGTTCCGGCAGGCGCGGAATTGTACAACGGAAATATCGGTATCGCGGAAGTGCTTGACCACGACATCACCAAATTGAAACTGCTGCCTCCGCTGCTCGAATCAGTTGGGGCCAACCATCAGATGGAACGTCCGCATGTCGTGGTGAATGGCGATGATTATTACCTGTTCACGATCAGCCATACCTTCACCTACGCACCTGGCTTGACCGGTCCAGACGGCGTATACGGTTTTGTCGGGAAGGGTCTGCGAAGTGATTACAAACCGATGAACGGCAGCGGCTTGGTTATCGGGAATCCAGCGGAAAACGGTTACCAAGCGTATTCCTGGATGGTGCTTCCGAACCAACAGGTGATCAGCTTCATTAACGAACCAAAAGATGAGAACGGGGAAGTGAAATTCGGCGGTACCTTCTCTTCAACGTTGAAGGTAAACCTGGAAGGTGACAAATCGGAAATTACCAAAGAGGGAAAACAAGGTGAAATCAAGCCGTTCGGCCCGAATCGCTAAGCACGCATAGCCATAAAGGAAAGGGGCAATAACATGATCAGTAAAAACAAGAAAGCAATGACCGCGCTGGCTTTGGCAACAAGCGTTGTCGCTTCCAGCCTCACCGCGCTTTCGGCGTATGCCGAGGGCGGTGACCAAACGGTCAACTGGACCCGCGAGCAGGCATCGAAAATCGAGCTGAATCAAGACAATACCTTGCCGTACACCGACATCAGCAAACTGGAGAAATTGGCGCCGGGCTATCACATGTGGGATACGTGGGCACTAACGGACCGTGACGGGAATATAGCATCAATCAAAGGATGGAAAGTGATATTCGCGCTTACCGCACCGAGTGATGTGCTGCCGGGCAAAGTGCACGACATCGCCACGATCCGTTACTTTTATTCGAAAAACGGGAAAGATTGGACGCTGGGTGGCGAGCTGTTCCCGAGCGGATCCGCGCTCGGTTCCCGCCAGTGGGCTGGATCGGCCATGATGGATAACGGCAAAATCCATGCGTTCTACACCGCAACCGGACACAAAGGCGAAGAGCGTCTGACCTATGAACAACGTTTGGCCATGGCTACCGGCGACCTCGTTGCGGACAACAGCGGAGTCCGATTCGAAAATTGGGGCGATCACCGCATTATTTTGGAGCCGGACGGAAAACACTATCAGACCAAAGAACAAGCACAGCAGGGTGAAGGCGGTGGTTACGCTTTCCGCGATCCGATGTGGTTTAAAGATCCGCAAACGAAAAAAGAATACCTGCTGTTTGAAGGGAATTCCGGAGGCACCGCAGCCGACCGCAAGTTGAAACCGGAATATGTCGGAAGCCCTGAGTTTGCAGGGCAGCAAAACGTGCCTCCAGGTGCCGTACACGCTAATGGTAACATTGGCATTGCTGAGGTGGAAGGCGGCGATTTTTCCAAAATCAAAATGCTTCCTCCGCTCGTAGAAGCCAACTACGTAAATGAAGAATTGGAGCGCCCGCATATTGTGGTGAAGGATAAAAAGTATTATCTGTTTACTGACAGCCACATCAATAAGTATGCGGATGGACTCAACGGACCGGACGGACTGTACGGATTCGTTTCAGACAAGCTGATCGGTGGATATAAGCCGCTGAACGGAAGCGGTTTGGTCTTGGCCAATCCGGCTGATAATCCATACCAAGCATATTCCTGGTTGGTGCTTCCGAACTTGAACGTGGTCGGTTTCGCCCATTTTGGCGATCTGGGCAACATGTCCATCGGTGATGTCGGCAATCAGCCTGCGGAATTCCAATTCAGCCACTTTGGTGGCACGTTGGCTCCAACAGTGAAGCTGTCGATCAAAGACGATCGCACAAAATTGGAACAAGAGTACGAACCAGGTTGGATCAAGCAATAAATAAGAATGGTCAACCGAAAGTGGTCGGTTGACCTTCTATTCTTTTCTAAAAACAAGAAGACTACAGGAGGCTGCATCTACATGTTTTGGAACACAAAAAATGCTGGAAAAATGCTGTCAGCAGCAGTTATCGGTTTTTCCGGTATTCTAGCCCCGGTTATCAGTTCAAGCGCCTTCGCCCAAGAAACCGCAGCTACATTCGATTGGACGCGTGAAGATGTCAGCAAAATAAAGATGAATGAAGAGAATACAGCACCTGTCCTTAACAAAGAGGAGCTTGAGGAACTCACAGAGGACTTTCTGGTATGGGATACATGGCCGCTCCAAGACCGGAATGGCCATCCAGCAGTTGTCAATGGCCATAAGGTTATTTTTGCTCTGACGGTGCCAAGCGACGTGATTCCCGGTAAACGCCACGATACGGCGGAAATCCGCTATTTCTACGCAAAGGACGGAAAGAGCTGGCAGTTGGGCGGCCGTTTGTTTGATAACGGAAAAGCATTGGGTTCGAGGCAATGGGCAGGCTCTGCCATGATTGACAAAGATGGAAAAGTCCATATCTTTTATACAGCGACCGGACGTAAAAATGAAAAAAAACTCACATACGAACAGCGTTTGGCTACGGCTACCGCTGATATCGTAACAACCAATGCCTCTGTGGCGTTTAAAAACTGGTCTGAACACAAAATTATCCTGGAACCGGATGGTGAATACTATCAAACAGAAAGTCAGTCCAACCAAGGTGAATCTTCTTACGCCTTCCGCGATCCTTACTTCTTTCAAGATCCAAAGAGCGGACAAGAATATATTTTATTTGAGGCCAACTCCGCAGGAACCTTGCCAGAGCGGGCTTGTCAGCCTGACAGTTCAAAACCTTATAATGCGAGTGTCGGCATCGCCAAAGCCTCATCTGACAGTCTGACGGAATTTGAGGCTCTCCCCCCTTTACTGGAAGCAAACTGTGTAAATGACGAGCTGGAGCGTCCAAGCATTATTGTAAAAGGCAATCAATACTATCTTTTTGCAAAAACCCACCATGAAAAGTTCGCGCCAGGTCTCGATGCGCCGGAAGGATTATACGGTTTTGTGTCCGGGTCCTTATTGGGCGGGTATAAACCCCTGAATGGAAGCGGACTAGTGATTGCCAATCCAAAAGACAATCCGTATCAAGCATACTCTTGGATGGTCATGCCAAACGGTACGGTGATTAGCTTTGTCAACTATGTCCATGTAGAAGGAAAGGACATCCAGCAAATTGGCGAACAAACACCAGATTATCAAAAGGATCATTTCGGTGGAATGCTGGCACCATCTTTAAAGCTCTCCATTGCGGATGACCAGACTAGGATTCTGCATGAGAAAAAGCAAGGCGTGTTCCGTTAGAGAAAACAGAGAGGATAGTAATAGAAAGTTTTTGGCGTTCAGTAGTTGCTGAGCGTCTTTATTCTTGTAGACATGCATTTATTATTCTTTCGTTTTCATGGAATGATAAGCAGGACGTTGTTGATTCCCATAGCTATACAAAAGAGGAGGAACAGGCGATAGCAAAGCTGATGCAATCAAAAGAGTTTGTTCAAGAGTTGCTGCCTCTGGTAGGGGGAGAGGAAAATATTGCTGACGCTACCCACTGTGCTTCTCGATTGCGCTTGCTTCTTCGAAATGAAGAAAAGGCGGATATATCAGCCATCGAAAAAATGGACGGCGTAGAAGGGGTATTTTCCAGGCGCGGACAATTCCAAATTATATTTGGGACCGGCAGAGTAAACCGAGTGTACAAGGCACTTGTCGAGGAGATCGAGATCGCACAGAAAAATCCATCCAAAAAGCGGATGGAGAATACGGCAAAGATGAATCCATTCACTTATTTTGTAAAGACACTATCCAACATCTTTTTACCGATTATTCCCGCTCTCGTAGCGAGCGGTTTGCTCATGGGGCTACTTGGTATGGTGGAGGCCTTTGGGTGGGTCACGATGGATAGCGCATGGATGAAGATGCTAACCATGTTTTCCAGCTCATCGTTCATCATTCTTCCGATATTAATTGGCTTTAGCGCAGCCAGGGAATTTGGTAGTAATCCCATTTTAGGTGCAGTGATTGGGGGAATATTAACCCACCATTCTTTATTAAATCCTGCGGAGCTGGGGAAAAGCGCCCCGCAATATATGGATCTGTTTGGGCTTGAAATCGCGTTGATCGGGTATCAGGGTACGGTCATTCCTATCTTGTTGTCGGTATACGTGATGAGTAGGTTTGAAAAGGTCCTGCGAAAATTCATACCCCAGTCATTAGATTTATTGCTCATCCCCTTTATCACCATTACGTTTACCGGGATTGTCTCCCTCGTAGCGATTGGCCCTTTGGGCATGATGATCGGGGAGATGATTTCTGGTAGCTTGTACTACGTTTATCAGTATGCTGGATTGGTGGCAGGGTTCCTGTTTGGCGGATTATATGCGCTATTCGTCGTTACTGGATTGCATCATAGTTTGCACGCCATTGAGGTGGGGTTGCTTGCCGATCCGAAGGTTGGTGTCAATTTTTTGCTGCCGATCTGGTCCATGGCTAACGTTGCCCAAGGTGGAGCTGCATTAGCTGTTTTTTTCAAATCGAGAAATGACAAACTGAAGAAGATTGCGGTACCTGCTGCTCTTTCGGCCTTTTTTGGCATCATTGAACCCGTGATGTTTGGCATCAATTTGAGGTTAATCACCCCATTTATAGGAGCGGCTATTGGAGGGGGGCTAGGCGGGGCATATGTCGTAGGTGGTCACGTAGTTGCCAACGCCTATGGCTTAACTGGAATCCCCATGCTTGCGATTGTGACACCATTAGGAATATCAAACGCAGTCCATTATCTTATTGGTCTAGCTATTGCGGTTACTGCCGCTTTCACCTCGACATGGATACTTAGATTTACCGAAGAGGAATAAATCATTCTGATGACCCGGGAGAAGGTTTTCCTGGTCCAAATTGGATGCGTTCTATGGGTGAAGGTTACGGTAAAATGAAAGGTAATGGAACTCCTCGCAGATGTAATTTTTCTCATCATGGTTCACCTAGTAAATGGGGAAGGTGACGGGAGGATAGACAGGAGGGATACCATGAAAATTAAAAAAATCTTAAATAACAACGCGGTCGTTGTCCAGGATCAGGGAGAAGAAAAGATCGTTATGGGCTTAGGGATCGCTTTCCAGAAAAAAAAGAATGATCTGGTAGACATTTCAAAGATAGAAAAAGTATTTGTCATGAATGAATGGCAAGAGTACGGAAAGTTCGAAGAGATATTAATAACACTGCCTGAAGAACATATCCAAGTGGCTGAGGAAATTATCTCCCATACGGAAAAAGAACTAGGGATAACCTTGCATGACCATATTCATATCGCTTTGACCGACCACTTGTCCTTCGCCCTAGAAAGATTAGTGAAGGGAATGGTCATTAAAAATACCTTGCTGAACGAAATCAAAATTTTGTATGCAAAAGAATTTCAGATCGGTTGCTGGGCGAAAGCATTGATAAAAGAGAAGCTAGGGATAGAAATTCCCGAAGATGAGGTCGGTTATATTGCATTGCATATCCACACTGCCAGGATAAACGCGGGGGATATGGCAAAAACAATGGATATGACCACTATGATACGGGATATGATCGATCTGATCGAAAGCAGCTTGAAAATCAAGATTGAGGAGAAAACGGTTTCGTATGAGCGATTAGTCACACATTTGCGCTTTGCAGTACAACGGGCAGAGTTTGGCGAATCGTTCCATGATGTAGAACCGGAAATGTCCCAGATCATAAAAGAACAGTACGAGGAATCTTATTTATGTGCACAAAAAGTAGGTGAATTTGCGCAAGAAGAATATGATTTTGAGTTCCCCGAGATGGAATTGGTCTACATCACGATGCAGATTCAAAGGATTTATAGTAGAGTGTTGAGTGGTTAACCCATACGAATGCGTATTTTCTTATAACCTATAACATGTGGATACATTTAACCCTCGAGTTTAAGGAGGACTCGCTTGCCCTAAAGGAAGCGAGTTCTTTTTTCAAGTACCCAATAACTGCATTCCCGGGAAATTCTAAATATAGTGGAGCCTGATTTGTTTCTCAAAAATCTGTGGATCGACAAACATGATGAGAAGATCACAGTAAGAAACAGCACAGGGAAAAACAATAAAATAGCGGTTACGGGAATGAAATACAAATGTTATCTTAATCGATGCTGAAGAGCGACCTCTCCATATATATATTCAGCCGGCAAGTATTCAATGGGCGTTACTACAAGACCTTAAATCTTCTGCAGAACAAGAGTCCCTCAACATTCAAGAATTCTTAGTTAATTTACAATTTACTTTGCTGGATTAGTTCAGAAATCCCTTAGTTAAACTCCTATAACTAAGGGATTTCTTTTTACTTTTGGCGATAACCTTTGACCAATTCGACTGTACGGAAGGCACAGACTTTACCCACCATTCATCAAGAGGTCCATTTTTTAACTGAATCGTTCTCTTTTAAAGGACGATAAATGGTTAATTTCAACTCGGGGGCATCGTAAACCCGAAATGTCATATGCTCCATCGTCATCGCACCCGCAATCGGATGATTGATGATGATACAACAAGGATCTATGCTCACGTTTTGGATGACACATTGAGTGCAGCTGTTGAACGTACTACAGGTTTCAAAAATAAATAATAAGTTTTAATATGAAATGAAATTGAATCATCATTTTGTATTTTCTAATAAAGTTTAGTTACGGTATTAATACACATAATGAGGTGAACGTTAATGTTTACGAAGTATATAGGTGGATTTCCCCATAAGATTGTTAGCGCGATGTGCGCAACGTGCGAGGGAGTTTAATTTATCAAGAATGTTATAATGGAACTAAAAAATATAATAAGAGGAGAACGGCATATGACTGAGTGTCAGCAGAAGCGTGATACCGAGCATGACCAAAAAGTGTACGAGGCGAAATTGCTTACGTACGTGATGCTGGAGCAATACCAGCAGAAATAACTCCGTAATACCGCCGCCTACGTAGAGCATCCCGAGAAGAAGTGGACGATACCCGTGCTGGAAAAGTGGCAACAAAAGACTATAGTCCTTTTTAGGAATATTGCCAAAAGCGACGAAAAATCCGAGCAAGACCACTACGGGCAGCAAGATTCCTGCTGTGATTCCAATGGAGGTCATTCCCCCAATAGATGCACGCACACATAAGCCCATCAAGGCAAAAGCGGTCACCCACTCAGGTGTTCGCGGCAGGTAATTGACGGTTGTCCATGTCTGGGTATCGATTAGATTCGTTAGCGCCATCATGTACAGACAGATCATGATCGGGACGAGCAAAAGATGGCTGACAATGTTTCCTGTTCGCTGCTGAAGCCATTCATAGACCAATCCCGATTTTTCCGTCCACTTTCATGAAAGACTTGTCCCCCTGTGCGTGGTGGTGCTGTTAGGATTTACCTGCCTGTTTGGAAATATGTATCACGTATAAAGGTTACATCCTCCCGAAAAAGTATGGTATTCTACTATGAGGTAAAAAGGTAGAAACGGAGTAAGGAGTGCAGCCGATGTATCAGCTCATAAGAAAATATCTGTTCCAGCAAGATGCGGAAGAGATTCATGAAAAGACAATTGGTGCCTTAAGGCTGGTGGAGGATTCTGCTCCAGGCAAAAGCATCCTGAAGATGATCTATCAGGTAAAAGACCAGCGGTTGGAGAATAAGCTGTGGGGAATGACGTTTCCGAATCCAGTCGGACTTGCAGCCGGGTTTGATAAAAATGCCGAAGTTTATCATGCGTTGGGTGCTCTTGGTTTTGGGTTTGTGGAAATCGGGACGTTGACGCCGCAGGGGCAGCCAGGTAATCCGAAGCCGCGTTTGTTCCGATTGCCGGAACATCAAGCTGTCATTAACCGAATGGGCTTCAATAATCACGGTGCGTATTTGGCTTCCCAGCATTTGGTCGATTACGCATACTCAGATGTTCCGATTGGGATTAACATTGGGAAAAACAAAGTAACGCCGAATGAAGAGGCGGCCATCGACTATAGCAAATGTATGGACATGCTCTATGCATACGGTCACTATTTCGTCATTAACATTAGCTCTCCGAATACCCCGAATCTGCGTGACTTGCAGGAAACAGAGAGCTTGCGTCATCTGGTGCGGGCTGTAAGGGAAAAGGCAACCGAAATGGAAGCGCGTGCCATCAAGAAAAAACCGATTTTGTTAAAGGTAGCACCAGACATGTCGGATGAGCACATGCGCGATGTTGTTCACGCTGCTGTAGAAGAAGGCATTGCCGGAATTATCGCTACCAATACGACATTGTCACGCGAGGCGGTTTCCGGACATCGATTTGCCGAGGAAGCGGGCGGCTTGAGCGGAAGACCTCTTACGGAGCGTTCCACTGCTTGGGTGAAGGAGATTTATCAAGAAGTAGGAGACAAGGTACCAATCATCGGTGTCGGGGGCATTTATAACGGCGAAGACGCCTACGCGAAAATCCGAGCAGGAGCCAGTCTCGTTCAGGTGTATACCGGGATGATTTATCAGGGCCCAGGTATTGCCAAGCAAATCAACAAAAAACTGCTCAAGCTCATGCAGCGCGATGGTTTTAAACATATTAGTGAAGTAATTGGCGTAGACGCAAAAGAATAGATAGAACAAGTACGCATAGGTCGATGGCTCCGTTTATAGTGGGTCATCGGCTTATGCGTTTTTGCTTATATTCTTCCGATTTATGTAGTGATCCGGTATAATGATGTGGACAAACATGAATTGTCTGTCAATTACATATTGTCGGCGTTAGGTGCCTTTATGTGACGCATAAAGGGTAACAGGGAATCGGGTGAAAGTCCCGAGCGGTCCCGCCACTGTAACCAGGGAGCTCTCTTTGAGAAGGAAACCACTCATTTTCGTATGGGGAAGGACAAAGAGCGCATGGATCTGGAAGCCAGGAGACCTACCTAGTAGCCACACCCACAAAACCTTCGCGGAAAGGAGCGGTGAATACGAGGCAATGAGGCTGTGTGATCAGTCTGTTGTTTTGTGTGCACATCTCGTCCATTGATGGATGGGATTTTTTTGTTTGTAGGAAAAGAACGAAAGTCAGTGAAGGAGGAATGAACATGAATCGATCTCGTCTCGTATCTACTTGTCTGATGATCGCGGGCTTTGTCCTGTATTTCCTGCTCAATGAACCAGAGACAGGACATGCGATGCACATCATGGAAGGGTATTTGCCATTATCCTGGGCCTTATTTTGGTGGGCTGTCTTCTTGCCATTTTTTATTCTTGGGCTTCGCTCGATTAACAAGATTGTCAAAGAACATCCCGAAATGAAGCTCCTTATTGGTGTTGCAGGAGCGTTTGCCTTTGTTTTATCTGCACTGAAAATCCCTTCGGTTACAGGCAGCAGCTCTCACCCGACTGGAACGGGGCTTGGCGCCATTATGTTTGGGCCTTTTGCGATGTCAGTGTTAGGGAGTATGGTGCTCTTGTTTCAAGCCTTGCTTTTGGCACATGGAGGTTTGACTACGCTAGGGGCAAATGCTGTATCCATGGCAGTAGTAGGACCACTGGTGGCATACGGAATCTATCAGATGATCATGAAAGTGGGTGGAAGCCAGCGTCTGGCTGTTTTTGCGGCGGCTGCCTTGGCTGACCTCGCTACCTATGTGGTGACTTCGATTCAATTGGCACTCGCATTCCCAGCTGAATCTGGTGGAGTGTTGGCCTCGTTTGCCAAATTCGCAGGAATTTTTGCATTCACGCAAGTACCGCTCGCAATCAGTGAAGGGCTGTTGACCGTTCTTGTTTGGAACTGGTTGTTATCTTACAACGCAAAAGAGCTTACACAGCTTCGTTTGCTCAAACGGGAGGAATCGCTGTGAAAAAAGGATGGAACTGGCTTTTACTCTTGGGGGTAATCGTACTGGCGATTGTCCCGCTGTTGCTGGTGCAGGATTCGGAATTTGGTGGCGCAGACGGTGCGGCAGAGGAAGCGATCAAGGA
Organism: Brevibacillus fortis; assembly: GCF_046196545.1. GTDB lineage: Bacteria > Bacillota > Bacilli > Brevibacillales > Brevibacillaceae > Brevibacillus > Brevibacillus fortis_A. Next base: position 5,501,310 of record NZ_CP176370.1, on the reverse strand, counting down.
AATCGCTCCGAACTACGAACCGTGGTTCCAGCCGCTGATAGAGCCGCCAGGGGGAGAGACGGAGAGTCTCTTGTTTGCGGTGCAGGCGGCGTTGGGAGCGGGAGTGGTTGGCTACGCTGTGGGCTTGTACAAAGGTCGGTTGGATAAGCGGAAAAAATGAACGGGCTGCAGCTTGATTCTCTCTCTTATCAAAACAGGCTGAAACGGCTGCCGCCAGCTCATAAGCTATTGCTGGCGAGTGCATTGTTACTGCTCGTCTCAGTGGGACATGTATGGATGCAGATGGCCGTCGTTGTCTGGATGACGGTATGGGTAGTGGTGTATGCACGGATTCCTGTCCGTATCTACTGTGCCTTTATGATGGTGTCGCTCTCGTTTTTCGTGGCGGGGCTCCCTGCCCTAATGGTAGAAGGAGCGCGAGCAGGAGAAGTACAGGTCCAGGTCGCGGCAGCATGGGAGTTGGGTTCGTATGTGCTCTATGTGCCGACGACATCATTCAGTAAAGTTTGGATCTTATTTTGGCGAACCATGGCGAGCTTATCTTGCTTTGCTTTCATTTTGTTTACCGTGCCGTTTGCCGAAATCTTGCAGGTGCTTCGCCGACTTCGTATGCCCGTCCTTGTGACTGACTTATTAATGATTATGTATCGGTTTATTTTTGTGTTGATAACGATTTCTCACCAGCTCTGGATTGCCCAACGTTCGCGCGGAGGTCATCGCGGCTTCCTGGCGACGCTTCGGGATGCAGGGGTTCTTGTTGCGCAATTGTTTGTCAGAGCGATGCGCAAGTACGAAGCCTTGAACAAAGGAATGGCGGCTAGAGGCTTCGGGGAGAGCATGCAGGTGCTCTCGTTTCATACCCATGCTCGTTCGCGACGCTATGAGTGGGAGTCAATCGCAGGCTGTATGCTGCTGGTACTGCTTGAGTGGTGGACAGGAGGTTGGTGGTTATGACATCACGGTTGTTGGAGTTCATCGATTTGCAGTACACGTATCCGGGAGGGCGGGGACCCGTCCTGTCCGGGCTGTCCTTATGGATTCCAGAGGGAAAAAAATGTGTCCTTTTGGGACGAAATGGCTGTGGAAAGTCGACCTTGTTCTTGCACGGAAACGGGATCATCGAGCCACAGCAGGGACAGGTACTGTGGAAGGGGAAGCCGCTTGTCTACAAACGAGCCGCACTGCAAGAGATGACGCAAAAGGTAGGCTTGGTCTTTCAAGATCCCGAGCATCAGCTGATTGCAAGCACGGTCGCGGAAGATATATCCTACGGTTTATGCAATCAAAAGCTGCCTGCGGACGTAATCCGGGCAAAGGTAGAAAAGGTGCTGGATGCATTCGGGTTGAGAGAGCTGGCAGAAGCTCCGATTCATCATTTGAGCCTGGGACAAAAACGGCGTTTGGCACTCGCGGGGGTTATGGTCATGGAGCCTGAGCTTTTGTTATTGGACGAGCCTACTGCGTATCTGGATCGCTATCAGACAAAAAATTTGCTGCGGGAGCTCGATGCTATTCATCGGCAAGGAACGACTGTCTTGATGGCGACACACGATATGGATATTGCCTTTGAATGGGCAGAGTGGATTTGCATCATGGATAAAGGAAGGCTTGTGTTCGCGGGAGATCCGCAGGAGGCATTGGAAAACAGAGCCATGCTGGAGAGTCTTCATCTGGGTATGCCGTTGCTCGTCGATGTGTGGGAAGCACTGCCTGAGCAGTGGAAGCGAGAGTTGGGCGGAAATATTCCACGTTCGGTCGACGATCTGCGAAAGAGGCTCAGTGTTCAGCGGGTTTGGTGAATGGAGTGGCTGCTTTCGGGCAAGCTAACCCCAAAAAGCCATGGAGGTACACAGTATGGAACAAGACTCTCTCATGAGTTCATCTGTCCCGAATCATCAGGAAAAAGGAATCTCTCGTCATGTGAAGGATGAACTGATGTATCAAGTATTGGAGAAAGATATGACCACCGTCGAACAGGAAAAGAAGCTAAAAGATGATTATTTAAAAGGAAAGGCGTAAATTCGCGCCAAAAAGCCCTTCTCGCTACATATAGCGTGAAGGGCTTTTTTACATGGAATGATCCCCGTACCCACCCTCGTCTGTCAGACAAAATCAACACACGGTAGTTACAATACCTTGTACGCATTACTCATGTCACATTACTGGGCGTTTTATGTGAGAGAGGGATTTGAACCCTCAGGGTTGCCCCTCGACCCGACCAATGAGTTTTCAACATTAACCCTGTTGAATGGGGACGTGTTCGCTTTTTGCAGACAGACTACCGACTTCCATGTCTCTTACGTCAGGTTTCTTGCAGCTCCGTTAACCAGTTAAATTGTTGAATGCTTGCATCCAGTTCCCGGTACTGCTTGGACAGCTCGTCGACTTGCTTTTGCAACTGGGCAATATTAACAGTCGAGCAAATCTTGACCTCCGAACGGCTGTAGCGATCATGCTTGACTGTAGCTGCTTTGATCAGGTCGGCCAGCTCATTGCGTTTTGAACCGAGAACATCACGTTTGGTTAACGCATCGGAGAGCGTCATTGTTTCGTTAAAGCGGCAAGACGCATTGGTCCGATTGATTTGCTGAACAATACGTTCGAGCTGGTCAAACAACTGATACAGCTCAGATAAGAGATCGTTAGGATTTTCAGGAGGAAGCTCGCCTTCCTGAACCTTTGCGCTGTTATGCAAACGGTGCCCCAACTGTTCGATCCGTTTTTGATAATCGGCACGAATGATTAACGCTTCCGCGAGTTTCACAACCGTAACCCCCTATACCAATCTGATTGTTTATACGCTTGTTTGTTTGATTGGTTGTGGTGAAAAAAATAAAATATGGTAAAATTTGATTTTCGCTGAAAAGGTAAGAAGATTTGTGCGGATTTTGTAGGGATATGTCCATTCATCACGAATAACGTAAAGAAGGCACTTACTTACAATGGGAGAAGTGATGAGGTTGTGATTTCAACGTTGAATAAGACGCTATGCGTTCAGCAACTCGTAGAAAAATTAAGAGACAAGCAGCTTCTTCATGTACCAATCACTGATCTTCGAGAATCCAATAAAGCGTTGTATGAATACGTCAATCAGCTCAATGACTCGATTGCGATCATTCCGACCACGATTAATTCTGTCATTACAGGCGTCATCCGTTTCCAGGAAGGGTACTTTATTACCTTGGGCATGCTCATTTGGAAAGACGCCAACAAAAAAGGGGCGTTCAAAGAAGGGACATTTCTTTTTTACAAGCATGACGCTCATGATTCAATTGAAGATTGCGTCCACATTACCAATTCCATCGAAAATCACAATCTGATGGAAAGCTTGTTCTTTGCGTGCTGCGAGAGCAAGGATGGCGATTCCGTGCTTTCCTATTCGCATATCGAGCATGCGATTACTTACGGAGAGCTATATCGTGACATGAAGACCAAAATCAAAAAAGGGTTTGCGTAATCGCTGCAAAACGGGAGACGGACAATCTTTACATTCCGGAATCTGAGTGATATACTGCTTTAAATTTTAAAAATTACCAATTGAAGAGGAGTTTACCTATTTTATGATGACCAAGAAGTAACGTCTTGCCATTCACCAGTTGGCCCGCCCCCCTCCATGTAAATGGTTTTGTCTACCTACAAATAAAAACCACTTACAACAAAATGGAGGAATATCACGATGAGTAAACCTGAAATGAATGTTGCCTTGGTAATTGGTCCAGATACGGATCTGGATAGCCAAGCAATCCGGAATACACTTGAGTATTTTGGAGCTCGAGTCTTTACGTACTGGATTGGTCGACCAAGCGACTTGATTGATGTATTGAATGGCAGCGATCTCTACTCAAATACCGACATGATTGTTCTGAATTTCCATGGCGATGAGGGAAGCCTGATCATGCCAGAGCTGGGCGAGGACGTTTACGAGGAAGGGGAACCAAAGGGTGATTTTGGTCCTGAAGACGTTAGACGTTTTGCCAAGCTGGATGGAAAAATTGTGTTAGGTAACGGATGCTCGCTCGGTGATCCGAAATTGGCGAAGGCCTTTCTAGACAGTGGTTGCCATACGTATATAGGGCCAGATGATTACCCGGACGGAAATTCTGCGCTGATGTTCGCACTGCGCTTTTTCTACGAGGTAATTCAAAACAAGAAAAGCGTGGAAGAAGCTTTTCGAATCGCAAAAGCAACGGATGAAGAAACCGAGATGTATCAGCTTTATGTAAAAGAGTAATGGCAACGCAAAGGGAGCCTTGTACGAGGCTCTTTTTGCATTCTTATGCCCGTTGAAGTTTTAGGTGTATCATTCATTTTTGTCGAGAATTGTCAGGTTGTTATTCTTGTTGGTAGTCTTATTTTGGATTATGGTAGGGGAAATTCATTTCAATAATAGGGGGTATTTCCTTGAAAAAAATGGCTTTTTTCATAGTGGCTTTCGCCATAATGTTGGCTGGATGTAGCTCTGGGCAATCAACGGGTACGGTAGCACCTTCGCCAGCAACGCCAAGTGGTAAGGCTCCAGCACCTGAGGCAACCGCGTCAGCAACACCAGCAACACCAGCTACCCCAGCAACAACTGCGGCAGAAGCGACTACTACTGCGTCGACAGAGAAAGCAACGATCACGAAGAGTGAATTTGAACAGATTGAAAATGGGATGAGCTTTGAGGAAGTAAAAAAAATAGTGGGCGGGGAAGGCGAACTGCTCGCTGAGGTTGGTAAAGCAGGAGAGGAAGGACACACGATCGTCTACATGTATGAGGGAGAAGGGACGATTGGAGCAAATGCGAATTTTTCTTTCCGAGGCGGGATTTTGCAAGTGAAATCGCAATTCGGATTGCAATAGGGTGAAAAAAGGCGCAGGCAAATGCTTGCGCCCTTTTTGCCTTTATAGGTCATGGTACAGGCGAAGTATCCGCGCAGTGCATACAGTAGTGTGTCGAAGGAAAGGGGGAGGCAGAATGGGTTTCTTTAATGACTTTGATGACTTTGCTCTGATCCTGGTTCTGTTTGTTTTGCTTGTGATTGTCGGATGTTCTTGGGATTAAGAAATGGGTTTAACAAAAGAGTGATGCAAAGGGACATACAATCCCTTTGCATTATTCATTTCCGAAACGAGGTGAGAGTGAAAAGTGGCTAGACAAATGAATGGTTTTACCCCTGAATTTGCAGATTGGCTAAAATCAAAAAAGGTCTCGATCAGAAAGCTGCAGAAGAATCCTGAATCCCTCGGGCAGTATTATCAAGAGTGGTCAAAAACAAGCCGTAGGACGAGAAGAGAGTCTCGACCACCACGGCTTTCTAATCTAAATCTTGATATAGGGACAATCCTCGATGGAGTACGCGTAGCCAACGAGGTATTCAAAACTTTCCAAGGAACGAATGGGATTGGGAATCTATTTAGAAGGATGACGTAATCGATTCACGAACCTTGACGGGATTTATTCTACTAATCCCAGCTCTTCATAGACCTTGCTTGATACAACCCCGTTCGGTGTTAATTTTCGATCCCGTTGAAATTTCTTTAGAGCTGTAGTTGTCGAGGATCGAAACTTGCCATCGCATACCCCGTGAAAATAACCAGCGCTCTTCAATCGAGATTGGATGAGCTGCACATCTCCACCAACGTCGCCTTCCGCTAACTTTCTAGGATCATGGCTTGGGTCGCCCAGTACATGACCATAAATCGTTACTTTAGTTCCGAGTGGAACCATCCTGAATAATTCGATGACGTCGTTGTTTCGCATACGGATACAACCATGGCTCAAATGCTGTCCGATGGAGTGTGGCTTGTTTGTGCCGTGGATGCCATAAATTCCCCATGGGACGTTTAAACCTAACCATCTCGGACCGAATGAGGGTCCCCAATCTTTTCCTTTGAATATGATTTTGTATTCTCCAACTGGTGTCGGTGTAGAAGGATTACCAACTGCAACCACATAGGTTTTCAATACTTTCCCGTGCTTCCGGATGATCAGCTGATGTTTTCTCGGATTGACCTCAATTGAATAAATACCTTGTTCGCTTATGATTGGTAACGAGTGATCGGCGTAAGCCATCTTCTGACCGATAGTGGCTGAAATGCTTATGGTCAGAAGGATAATGACAGAACCTTGTATGAGAGAGCGAGTTAACTTTTGAATTAACATAATCAATACGCATCCCATCATCTGTTTTTCGCAATACGCTTTTAATTTGTGATGGGGAGTCGCCTTTTATTCGAACGCATATGAAAGCCCTCCTCAAAGAGAAGGGCTTCTTCCTGCAACTTATAGGTCGTAATACAGCTCATACTCTTTCGGATTCACAGTCCGCTCAACTTGCTCAATCTCACCGCGTTTTTGTGCAATCCAGCCCTCAATTACTTCTTTTGTGAAGACATCTCCTGCGAGCAAGAAGTCATGGTCTTGTTCAAGTGCGACAAGTGCTTCTGCGAGAGAGGCGGGAGCGCTCTTGATTTCGTGCTTTTCCGCATCGGACAAGTCGTAGATGTTTTTATCCAATGGTCCAAAGCCCAGTTCACGCGGGTCGAGCTTGCGCTTGATGCCATCGAGGCCAGCCATCAGCATGGCAGCAAAAGCCAAGTACGGGTTAGCAGTAGAGTCTGGGGTGCGGAACTCAATGCGGGACGCTTTTGGCGTAACGGCAGCAATCGGAATCCGAACGGCAGCAGAGCGATTTCCCTTGGAGAAGACCAAATTCACGGGTGCTTCGTAGCCAGGAACCAGACGTTTGAACGAGTTGGTGCTTGGGTTCGTCAAGGCGATCAGTGCAGGGGCGTGGTGCAAAATGCCGCCAATGTAGTGCAGCGCAGTCTCACTTAGGTTTGCGTAACCGCCTTGCTCATAGAACAACGGGGTATCGCCGTTAAACAAGCTTTGGTGAACATGCATCCCAGATCCGTTGTCTCCAACGATTGGTTTTGGCATGAAGGTAGCAGTTTTGCCGTGTTTGGCAGCTACGTTGCGCACAATGTATTTGAACAGCAATAAATTGTCTGCTGTACGAGTCAGTGTATCGAAGCGGAAATTGATCTCACCTTGACCGGCTGTTGCCACTTCATGGTGATGGCGCTCCACATACAAGCCGCATTTCGTCATCAACGTACACATTTCATTGCGGATATCCATTTGGGAGTCGGTTGGTTGAACAGGGAAGTATCCGCCCTTGTTGCGTACTTTGTAGCCGAGGTTTTGTCCTTCTTTACCTGTGTTCCAGAAAGCTTCTTCTGAATCGATGTGAAAAAAGGAGCCGGACGGACCAGACGCATAGCGTACGTTGTCAAAGAGGAAGAACTCGGATTCTGGACCAAAGTAAGCGGCGGTAGCGAGGCCGGACTGTTGCAGATAGGCTTCGGCCTTGAGGGCAATGCCGCGAGGATCGCGTGTGTAGACGGTGTTGTCTGGATTGACGATGTTGCAGATGATATTCATGGTTTTGGCTTCTACGAATGGATCGATGAAGGCGGTTGCCGGATCGGGCATCGCTACCATGTCGCTTTCTTCAATGGACTTGTAGCCGATTAGACTGGAACCGTCAAATGCAACGCCATTGCGGAATGTTCCTTCATCTACCGCGTAGGCAGGAACTGTGACATGGTGTTGGCGGCCGAGCAGGTCAACGATGCGAAAATCTACATATTCCACTTTTTCTGCGTCAATTGTGGACAAGACTGTTTTCATATCCAACATGTTTCACTCCATTCACGAATTAAAGTTATGAATTCATTGTTAACGTTCGGTTTTTACTTGGTTTCTATATTCCGAATTATATCGACAATTCTCATTGTTCGTCAAGAGGTTTTCTTACGTTTATTGTTAGGTTTTCTAACATTATATTGTGGGGTTTAGAAAATGGTTACTTTTTAATAAAATGTATACAAACCATGACTTATAAACGCGGAGGCGATATTAGATGAAGGTTCTCGTACTGGGAGCGGGGGGCATTGGCGGTTATTTTGGTGGCAGACTGGTTGAATCGGGGGTAGATGTAACGTTTCTTGTGCGCGAACGTAGATACAAACAGCTGCAGGAGCGAGGCTTGCGCATTCAAAGCATTCATGGGGATTTGCTTTTGGAACAGCCACAACTGATTCAAGCAGGTGAGGAAGCAGGACCTTTTGATGTTGTGCTTTTGTCCAACAAAGCTTACACGCTGGAAGATAGCGTCGATGCCATCGCTCCGTACGTAGGCGAGGACACGGTCGTCATTCCGCTATTGAATGGAATTGCGCATATGGAACGGTTGTGGGATCGTTTTGGCCGGGAGCGCGTTCTCGGGGGTCTTTGTTTCATTGAGACGACGCTGAATGCTGACGGAGATGTCGTGCAGACAAGTCCTATTCATGATACGGTTTTCGGTGAGTGGGAAGGCGGAAAAAGCGAGCGTGTAGAGCGAATCGAGCAAGCATTTTCCAAGATCAATGGAACGATGCGTGCAAGCGCAAATATCCAACGGGAAGCCTGGCACAAATACTTGTTTATTTCGACGTTTTCCGGTATTACTACATTGATGAATTCCGCTGTCGGTCCTATCCGGGAATCGGCTTGGGGCGTAGAGTTGACGCGTCAGCTCGCTGAGGAAATCGCATCTGTCATGAACGCCTTGGAGGCACCAATCAAGCCGGATATCGTCGACAAGCAGATGGAGACTTTCCAAAATCAGCGTCCTCAAACGAAATCGTCCATGCTGCGTGATATGGAAAAAGGTCTTCCAGTGGAAGCGGATCATCTTCAAGGCTATCTCTTGGAGCGAGCGGAACAAAAAGGCTTGTCCACGCCGCTCTTAAAAGTTGTCTACAATAATCTGAAGGTTTACGAACAGAAGCGTGCAGGAGACAAATAAGGTATAATACGGGGTGAAATGAAATGTCTTTCGCTCACGCATTATAAAAAGTAGGAGGGGTAAAGATGGAAGTCATCAAGATTTCCCCCCGTGGATATTGTTACGGTGTAGTGGATGCCATGGTCTTGGCACTGCGAACAGCGCAAAACTTTGACTTGCCCCGCCCGATTCATATCTTGGGCATGATCGTGCACAATGCTCACGTCGTCGAGGCGTTTGAAAAACAAGGGATAAAAACATTGGATGGAGAGGATCGACTGGCTCTCTTGGATCAGGTCCATGAAGGAACGGTCATCTTCACTGCCCATGGCGTGTCTCCTGAGGTGCGCAAGAAAGCACGCGATAAAGGCTTGACCGTCGTCGACGCGACTTGCCCGGATGTAACGAAGACACATGATTTGATCCGTGAAAAAGTAGCAGAAGGCTATCATGTGCTCTATATTGGGAAAAAAGGACATCCAGAGCCAGAGGGTGCTATGGGGATCGCGCCGGATCACGTACACCTGGTTCAAAAGCTGGAAGAGCTGGACGCGCTTGATCTGCCCACAGACAAGCTAATCGTAACGAACCAGACGACGATGAGCCAATGGGATGTCAAACATCTGATGGACGCCATTCTTCAGCGTTTTCCAGGCGTGGAAGTGCATAATGAAATTTGTCTTGCTACACAGGTTCGTCAGGAAGCTGTAGCGGAGCAAGTAGGAGAGGCGGATTTGTGCCTCGTTGTGGGCGATCCGCGTAGTAACAACTCCAATCGTTTGGCACAGGTATCGGAAGAAATCGCGAATGTTCCGTCGTATCGAATTGCTGATTTATCTGAGCTGGACATTGAATGGCTGCGTGGAAAGAAAAATGTGGCGGTTACTTCTGGAGCTTCGACGCCGACTCCATTGACGAAGGAAGTCATCTCCTTCCTGGAGCAGTTCGATGAATTCAATCCGGCTACATGGGAGAAAAAACGTACCGTCAACATGGCGAAAATATTGCCAACGGTAAAATAAATAAGGTAGGCATGGCTCTGTGTTATGTTTTCTTACACGGTTAATTAACCTCAAAATTAGGAGAGTTATATGCCAGAATCACTTTCCGGTATAAGGCTGGGGGGCGCAAAAGGCAGATTCGTAAGTCTTTGCGCCCTTTATCTTTTTATTTACTACGGGCTTGGCTCTTTTGCTCCGTTAATTACGCAATACTACGAATCCATCCATTTAACGGGGACCCAAATTGGGCTCATCAGTGCAGTTGCGCCAATTGTATCTATTGTGGCACAGCCGATGTGGGGTATGATCTGTGATCGCTATCAAATTCGCAAAACTGTGCTGATTCTGACATTAATGATCACCGGCTTGGTGGGACTTCTCTTTACGGGTGTCTCCACCTTTGCCTACGTATTTTTGCTTTACATCCTGTTGTCGTTTTTTCAAAGTGCCGTCGTTCCTATCTCAGATAGCTTGGCTCTGGGTTATGCCAAGGGACATGGCATGCAGTTCGGCGACATTCGCTTGTGGGGAGCCATCGGCTTTGCACTAGCGGCATTCATTACGGGGCTTCTCGTCGAGCAGTGGGGGCCACATGTTCTTTTTTACTCGTTTTGCTTGGCGTTTCTGATTGCCATTCTGTTTCTTCAGAAGGTTCCGGAAGAAGTGACAGAGGCTTCGGGATTTCGTGTCAGTATGCTTGCGGGGATCAGGGATTTGGCGCGAATTCCGCGATTTGCGTTGTTTTTGATCTCATCGTTCTGCATGATGGGCTCTGTAAATGCCAATAATATTTGGTTTTCCCTGTTTTATCAGGATATCGGAGGGACCATTGCCGGAATCGGTCTTGCCTTCTTGTTGTTTGCAGGCAGTGAGGCTCCTTTTATGAAGCTGGCGGGTTATATTGTCCGCAGGTGGGGACTGGAGTTGACGCTACTGCTATCTGCGATTTTTTGCGCGATGCGTTGGTTCTGGTATAGCTCTGCTCCGAGTACCACTGCCGTGATTGCTATGTTCTTTGTGCAAGGGATTTCAGTAGGCTTTTATTTGGCGACAGCAGCCCAATTTGTGCGCGAAAATACGCCCGCATCCCTTCAGGTGACGGCGTTGGCCATCTTCTTTTCAGTAGGAGGCGGGCTTGGTACGATGTTTTGCAATTTGGTAGCAGGGTGGATCAAGGATTCGTTTTCGGTGCTAGCCATTTATTTGTTTTTTGGAATCATCACCGCGATCGGGATCATTCCTCTGCTCATGATAAAATTCGGACGGTGGAAGCAAATCTCACCAGACGAAGAAGTGCAAGCTAGTCAATGACGAGCATGCCTTGGAAGCCTGTTTCCGGATAGCCAGGTGCGTCTGATACGAAATGATACCGACCACGTTTGGCGGCTGAAAACTGCAAGAGAGTCGATTGAGTCGGCTTCAATTCTGTGGATGTAAGGTTCAGATCACGAATGGATAGATTGTGAGGGCGTGTATCGGTGTTGACGATCATCAACGAGACTCGCTCTCCTTCGTGTGCAGTCAATTGATTGGGCAAAAAGCCAGCGCTAGAAATCGTAACGGTATGTGTCCGCGTCGCAACAGCGTACGAAGCGGGCAGGCGATGGTGATGATGTGTCCAAAGTAGCGTTAATGTCACAGCCAGAGCGATGATTGGATAACGAAGCTGCCGATACCAGTGACGAGACATTTTGCTTTCAACTCCTTTGAGGACCATAGCATGGGAAGTTACTATTATCCTGTCCCCGGATTGAAAGGGATAAACAACTTTTCTCTATTCGAATGAAGTCAATTGCTAGACCGCTTACATGAGGAGTGTCTCGTTTAGGGCTAGCCTACTAATTCCAATGAGCAAGCCCATGTCTTCGGATGGATTCATTTACGTGTTGCGCTACATTACAATGGAACTTGGTTTTTATATCCAATTCATGAAGGGGTTGAAAAGCGAATGAAAAAAATCGTTACTGGCATGATCGGATTGTGTATGGCCGCACTGCTTGTACTCTCCCTGCAATCTGCAACAAATCCTCTCCAAGCTCTTGCTTCTACGAATGCAGCAACAACTACTGAGGCGGCATCAAAAACTGACAATAGTGCCTTGCAAAGCCAATTCCACTTGAGCCACGTTGTCAAAATCTATGTCCCATCTACGGTGAACGGAAGCACCCCGGTTACAGATGAAGTTCATGCAAAATACGTCGATCAGTCATTGACGAAATTTTCAAACCTTTTTGGAGGAGCGACTGCCATTAGCGGAACGGGTGGATGGGTAGACGATAACAAAAAACTGATCAAGGAGAAAGTCACTATCGTTTACAGCTTTGCCGAAAAACTCGACAATCAGGCGTTGGATGAAGTTGTAGCCTACGCCAAACAATTGAAAAAGGATATGACGCAATCCGCTATTTCGCTCGAAGTGGATGGGAAAATGTACTTCATTGAATAAAGGATGGAAGAGCCAATTAACGGACCAACAGTGCAAGTATTTGGACGATATGCGATTATCTTTACACAATGGAGAGGCTTACTTAGGCTTTCCATTAGAATAAAGAAAAAAGGGGCGAGCCTGTTACTCGTCCCTTTTGCTTTTAGATAAATACATGTAGCAACAAATAGATAGCTGCAGCGAGTAAGGCAGAAATCGGCAGCGTAATAAACCAAGTGATCACGATACGTTTGGCGACGCCCCAATTGACGCTTTTCAGCCGTTTGGCTGCACCGACCCCCATGATCCCGGAAGAGATGACATGGGTAGAGCTCACAGGCAATCCTAGCTGCGTAAAGGTAAAAATGATCGAAGACGAGGTGAGATCGGCAGTGGCCCCATTAATCGGTTCAATCTTAGTGATTTTGCCCCCGACCGTCTTGATAATTTTCCAGCCTCCGACAGAGGTTCCCAAGCCCATCGCAAGGGCACAAATGAACTGCACCCAGAAAGGAATCGTGCTCGTATCTGTATGCAGGTCAGCGGCTACGAGAGCGAACACGATAATGCCCATCGCTTTTTGTGCGTCATTCGTTCCATGTGTAAAGGATTGCAGGGCCGCCGTGAAAATCTGAAAGAAGCGAAATCCCCGGTTGACCTTGGTAGGGGGAACCATGATCCGACTGAAAATGAAATAGACCAAATTCATCATGAGGTAAGCGGCAACCAGCGCGATAACCGGTGACACAATAAGCGCCTGAAAGATTTTTAAAAAACCAGCCCAGTTGATTTGCGCGCTCCCGGCGGAAGCGAGGACTGCCCCTACGAGTGAGCCGATGAGAGCGTGAGACGAGCTGCTGGGGATACCGTACCACCACGTAATCAAATTCCAAAGGATCGCAGCCAGGAGAGCAGCCATGACCACAAGCACTCCGAATTCCAGCTTGGCTGGATCGGCGATATCTCCACCGATAGTTTTGGCGACTCCGGTAAATGTCAGGGCACCGATAAAGTTCATGATAGCTGCCAGTCCAATGGCAATCTTAGGCGGGAGAGCTTTGGTGGATACGGTGGTTGCAATGGCATTGGCTGTATCATGAAAGCCGTTAATAAAGTCAAAGGAAACAGCCAAAATGATAACGGCAATAACAAGGGGAAGGCTCGTATACATGAAAGTAGATCTCCTTGTTTAAGAGTTGCCCATGATCACGGATTCCATCGCATCGGCGACATCCTCGCAATGATCCATGACATCTTCGAGCACTTCGTACACCTCTTTGAGCTGCATGATGTGAATCGGATCGCTTGAGGTTTTGAACAATTGCCGGATGCTCCCCCTCACCAATTCATCCCCTTCGCTTTCCAAATCGTTAATGCGGATGATGTACTCCTTCATATCGGACAACTTTTGCTTTTGGAGCAGTTCGATGGCGAGAAGAATTTGCTTGGTAGCTTCTTCGATGAGTTGACCGAATCGTACCATCGTTTGATCTGGTTCCATGATGTCGTACATATACAGCCGCGAAGCGCAAAACTCCAATCCGTCCAGCACATCATCCAGCTTGACGGCAAGGTCCAGAACGTCCTCACGCTCGATGGCGGTAATAAATGTCTTGTTGATTTGCACGATGATTTCATGGATGAGCTTGTCGCCTTTTGTTTCGTACTCTTTCATTTCTGTAGCAAAGGTTTTGACAGTCTCCAATGAAGTAATCTTGTATTCATTAAAATAGATCGCTGTTTGATGCACATTTTTCGCAATCTCATACAAGTCATCCAAGAGTGCGTCCGATTTGGTAAAAAGCATAAACAAACCTCCACTTTGAAAACCCGAATAAGAGTATTTTGAGTGGAGGAGGTGGTGATTATGCACTTTTTCACGAACTCTTTACGTCGTGAGTAATTGGGCTGCCATGTAGACAGCCACTCCCCACATAATCACAGCTGAAACCATATTCAGGCCACGCTGCAATTTTCCAGAACGGTCCAATCGTCCTGCCGTACGACCAGCTACGGAAAGGCCGAAAAACCAGAGGCAGGATACAAGGATGCAGGCAATCGTAAAACCCCATTTCTCTGTTCCGGTATAGCTGAGTGAGCTGGTGCCGATCACGCCGATCGTATCGAGAATCGCATGCGGGTTCAACAAAGAGACAGAGGCAGCAAACATGATTTGTTTTTTCGCAGAAAATCGTTCTTTCTCTCCATCTTCAGTATTTGGACGGCTACGCCACGTTAAATATCCCATGTACACCAAAAAGAAGAAGCCGACGACATACAGAACGGTTTTCAGCCATGTGACTGTCAATACAACCAAAGAGACTCCCAATACCGCCAATAAAATGAGCAGGGTATCGCAAAGTGCCGCGGTCAGTACGACGGGCATGGCGCGAAGTAATGTAGGTTGTAGCGCCCCCTGATTAAAAACGAAAACATTTTGTGCACCGAGCGGTAAAATAAGTCCAAAAGCAAGCACAAAACCGTGCAAAATCGCTTCCAGCATGATCATTTCCTCCCCGTTTCTCTCTGGATGCAAAGGCTATTTGCATTACTGTCATTATTCACGGTTGTGAATCTGTTGTCTCCAGCCAATTGGTTTACATCCAAACCAACCAATTTGTACAATGATAAGACGAGGGGGGATGTGCCTGTGCTGACGATAGACTGGAAGCCTGACAAATCATCTGACATACCGATCTACGCGCAGATCGTGGCTTATATCAAGGGGAAAATCGCAGGCGGTGAGTGGCCGATCAATAGTAAATTGCCAACACAAAGAGCGTTAGCACAAGCCTTTGATGTAAACCGCAGCACGGTGGTGACGGCTTTGGAAGAGCTGAAAGCGGATGGCTTCATTGAAGCAACAGTAGGCAGTGGCTCCGTCGTTAGCAACAACACATGGTCTTTGCTGACGACCGCGCCGCCACCGAATTGGCTGGGCTACGTTCAGGCAGGAGCGCATCTACCCAACTCGCCTACGATTCAGGATATCAATCGTTATGAGCCAGACCCGAGGTACATTCGTTTGGGGACAGGTGAGCTGTCGCCTAGCTTGATTCCTGTTGCGGAGATGGAAGAAGTCATGGCTAGCTTGCAGGGCAAAATGACTCATCTCGGATATTCGGAGCCAAAAGGGCTGTTGCCTTTGCGTCAGGCGATCAGCAATCATTTGCGGAGCAGGGGGATCGAAGCTTCTCCGGCTTCTATTTTGATCGTTTCGGGGGCCCTTCAAGCCTTGCAGTTGATATCGATTGGCATCCTTCACCGTGGATCTGCCATCTTGCTCGAACAGCCTTCGTATTTATTCTCTCTGCCTTTGTTTCAATCATCGGGAATGCGTCTGATTGGTGTACCAATGGATTCGGAAGGAATCTCTCCCCAAGTGCTAACGAGACAAAAACAGGCGCATAACGCGGCACTCCTTTATACGATTTCGGCTTACCACAATCCGACGGGAATTAGCCTATCAGAGAATCGAAGGGAGCAAGTGCTGACCGCATGCGAGCGGGAGAGACTGCCTGTGTTGGAAGACGACGTTTATGGAGAATTGTGGTTAGATGAACCGGGACCATTACCGTTGAAGGCGAGGGATCAGAGTGGGTTGGTCTTGTATTTGGGCAGCTTGTCCAAAACACTCAGTCCGGGGCTGCGGATTGGCTGGATTGTAGGGCCTGAGCCTGTCATTGACCGCCTTGCGGATGTGAAAATGCAGACGGACTACGGAGCGAGTGCGATTTCCCAATGGGTGGCGACAGAATGGCTCACAAGCGATAGATATTCCCGGCATCTGGATCAGCTAAGAGCGGCACTGCGACACAGAAGGGACAGGATGTGCGGATGGCTTACTCGCTGGTTTGACGATCTGGCAGATTGGCGTATTCCACATGGCGGTTTTTATATTTGGCTGCGTCTGCATCAGGCGGTTTCGATGCGCAAGCTTTTTACGGAAGCATTGGCAAAAGGTATCCTGTTAAATCCCGGCTTTGTTTATGATCAGACGGATAGTCATCATCTTCGTTTGTCGTACGTGTACGCAGAGGAAGCCGACATGGAAAAGGCGCTTTATCTATTATCGCAACTCCTGCGTGGCAGGGGGTAATGGAAAGAAGACACCTGCTTAGGTCAGGTGTCTTCTGCTATTTCAATGATAAGGGAACTGCGTGGAGTATCCGCTAAACTGCTGATAAGCTTGCTGCAGTTGTTGCTGTTCCGCAGCCTCCAGCTTGTACCATCCTTTTTGGAACATGAGATTGAAAGCATCTCGTGCTGACTGATGGGTTTCATTCAAAATTTGTACCATGTCATCATAAAGCTGCTGGTGGCTGGCTTCCCGAACGGCGACGTTAAAGTTATCCGTCAAATACTTGCACGTAGCCAGACAGTCGTTGAGGTAGTCACGATCGTTCATTTGCGGACCTTTTACTTGTGGCAGCTGACCGGATTGTGGATTGGCGATCTGGTTTTGGTTTGGCATCCCGATTCCTCCCTTATTGCATTTGATGTTGTGGTTGGGATTGCTGTTGCTGTTGCTGGGACTGTGTCTGCGGAATGGTCGCCATCACTGTGGTGTTGTTGTTTTGCAGGTGACTCAACAGTTTTTGGTAGTGTCGCTGGTGCATTTGTCCTTGCTGTTCCAGGCATTGCTTGACCTGGGGATCAGTAACTTGCTGTGCGAAAGCATGCAGCTTTTTGAAAGCGATCAGTTCCCATGACAAAGCATCCTTGAGATAGCTCAAGTCCTTTGTCGTTATGACCTTAGGCGGTTCGGGAATCGGAGCTTGTGTAAAGGGCTTGGAAGACAGGATGGATGGCATCGGGTTGCTCCTTTCAGATGGAATCATATATAGGATAAGCAACAAGTCAGGATGTAACCCCTGAGGATTCAAACCAAAAAAAATCCGGTCGCAAGGGACCGGATCAGGTTAGCTCCAGCGAAGAAACGACGATGTCGATGCTGGCGGGAGCGATATTGAGACAATATTGAGCTTCTTTGTTCAACGTAGATTGAAGTGCATGGATAAGTGCTGGAATATTTGTCATGTAAGGCAGTTGAAGAGCAATCGAAACCTGAAACCGTGGCAAATCCTCAAAGCTGGAGACGATCTTGACTACATGATGGACCTCGTCAAACTGGTTGCAGGCCGCTTCCACGATTTTTCGCAACACCTGGGGATGAATCATGATACGTCCGCCTGAAAACGGAGGATGAACCACGGTTGTTTCCCCAATCACTTCTTTTTTCGAGCTAAAAATCTGTTGGGCAGAGGAGATGAGGCGCTGGAGGAAATCTTTTTCTACCTCCACACGCGGAATCGGAATCGTGTGCTTGCCCATTGTTTCCCGTACGTAGCGGGCAGCCTCAATTTCCTGCGGAGGCTTGATTGATTCAATCGGGATGAAGTCCACCTGAAAAGGCAAATGCAGGGCTTCGACGATACGACCAATCATCCGCTGCGAAGTTCCTAACACGAGTAGTCGGCTTGGTTGAATCTCGCCGAGACTTCGCCGTACTTCTTCAGCGTGCTCCTTATAATGAAAAATAGCTCGTTTTACCGCCTGAATTTTTGTCTTCTCATATTTGGCAGAGGTTCCGGCCACCTTGCGTCCCTGGTAAATCAGGATGC
The DNA here is from genome assembly GCF_046196545.1 of Brevibacillus fortis. Lineage (GTDB taxonomy): Bacteria > Bacillota > Bacilli > Brevibacillales > Brevibacillaceae > Brevibacillus > Brevibacillus fortis_A. The sequence continues at coordinate 5,483,441 of NZ_CP176370.1, read as the reverse complement.
CATCATCAATAATGGCGTCGATGTTCATTCGGTGAGCAAGTTCTAATGCACTGGTGCTTTTTCCTGTTCCACTGGTGCCGTACAAGGCGTAAATTTCCATGGGACCTCCTTCGTCATTTTTCTAGACTATACTTGATCTTTTTTATTATACATGACAAGGAGGGGGGACAAAACGAATTTACTGGTATTGTGCCCCCATCTCCCGCGATCTTTCCGCAGCACGCAGGATGGCTGCAGTGACGGCTTCCTGGAATTGATAGGCTTCCAATACTTCCAGTCCTGCCTGGGTCGTTCCACCCGGACTCGTTACTTTTTGGCGGAGAATAGAAGGCTCTTCGCGTGTATCGAGCAGCATATGTGCCGCGCCGATCACAGTTTGCAGCGTTAATTGGCGTGCCATTTCTCGATCGAGTCCCGCTGTGGCACCTGCCCCCATCATGGCTTCGACCAAATAGTAAATATAAGCAGGACCGCTTCCAGACAATCCAGTAATGATGTCCAACTCTTCCTCGGCGACTTCATATACGGTGCCAATTGCTTCGAAAAGTTTGGTAGCCAGCTCGCGGTGCTCTTCCTGGACAAAAGGATTCGCGCACAGTCCTGTAGCAGACAGACCAACCGCAGACGATGTGTTGGGCATCGTGCGGATGATCGGGCACTCTGCACCGAGCCACTCTCCGATCAAGCTGGTAGAGACACCAGCAACCACCGAAATGATCAATTGGTCGGAACGAACAACTCCACGCAAATCCTGCAAAGCCTCTGCTGTATCCTTTGGCTTGATGGCCAAAATCAAAATATCGGAAGAACGGACTACCTCAAATTTGTCCTGAGTAGCAGTTACCCCGTAGTCATTTGCCAACTGTTCCAAACGCTCCATATTGTTGCGGTTGGAGACGGTAATACGCTCAGAAGGGAGTAAGCCTTTCTTTACGATACCGGAAAGCATGGCCTCCACGATCGAGCCTGCACCGAGAAAACCGATCCGCCCTTCTGTAATCGCTGTTGCTTGGTTACTCATGGTGATTCCCTCCCTTTGGACTATCGGATTTGGCCGTTTCCGCGTACGACATACTTGTAAGAAGTGAGCGCTGGCAAGCCCATTGGCCCACGAGCGTGGAGCTTTTGCGTGCTGATGCCGATCTCGGCACCGAAGCCGAATTCTCCACCATCTGTAAAACGGGTAGAGGCGTTGTGATAAACCGCTGTGGCATCGATTGCAGTCAAAAACTGACGGGCTGCGACTTCATCTTCCGTTACGATTGCCTCTGAATGACCAGAAGTATGCGCTGTAATATGTTCAATGGCTTCGCCCAGGCTATCGACAGTGCGAACCGCCAGAATCAGCGAAGAGTATTCCGTATCCCAGTCTTCTGACGTTGCATGGTGCAGTTGAGCGGCGAGGTCGGAATGCAGCTCTATCGTACGCTCACAAGCACGGAGCTCAACGCCCTTCGCCAGTAGCTTTTGAAGCAAGGCTCGTTGATTTTCCTGTGGCCAACTGCGGTGCACGAGCAGTGTTTCGGCAGCATTGCATACCGCAGGCCGACTCGTTTTGGCATTGATCACGATGCTTTCAGCCATGTCATACTGAGCCGCTTCATCCACATAAATGTGGCAGTTGCCGACGCCTGTTTCGAGTACAGGAACGCTTGCGATTTGCAGAACCCGCTGGATCAGTCCTGCGCCACCCCGAGGGATGATGACATCGACGAGACCATTGGCGGTGCACAAGTAATCGACAGAGGTATGTTCGGCAAAAGGCAAGTACTGCACCGCTTCTGCGTCAAGTCCGGTCGCAGTGAGCGCTTGACGAATGCTAGTCACCAACGCGAGGTTGCTGTGAACAGCGCTGTGGCTGCCGCGCAAGACGATTGTATTGCCTGTTTTGATGGCGATAGCTGCTGCGTCAACGGTGACGTTCGGTCTGGCTTCGTACACCATTCCAATGACGCCGAGCGGGACGCGGATTTGTTCGATGAAAAGTCCGTTTGGACGTGTCCACGAGTCGATTCGTTCCCCTACCGGATCATCGAGGGATACCAGCTGCGCCAGGCTATCCACTAGCTGTGCAATTCGCTCCGGCGTCAACAGGAGACGATCCAGATAGGAGGCAGGCTGACCGTCTGCTTCCGCGAGGGCGAGGTCCTTGGCGTTTTCTGAGAGAATGACAGCCTCATCAGCCAGCAGCTGGTTGCCGATTGAGACGAGCACCTGGTCTTTTTCTTTGCGAGAGAGTATTGCCATTTTTCGTGAAGCCTGTTTGGCCAGGCTTATTTGTGTATGCACTTTTTTCTTCAAGCTTTCCATGGTTTCTCCAACTCCTTCTTTCCATCTACATGGATTCGTTTAGATGACAGGCGTCCATTCATCCCGATGTATAACAGTACCGCTGTGTCGCGTTACGTTATCAGGGGAAAGAAAATCACTTAACTGTGCTGCAGTAAATCTGCTGATGCCGCGACCGATCAACGTACCCTCACAGTAAACCTCGATAACCTCACCTTGCTCGAACATGCCGGATACATCGCGGACACCTGCCAAGAGCAAGCTTTTGCTGTTTTCCAAAATCGCTTCCGCTGCACCGCTATCAACCGTGATTTTTCCGCGGGTAGGGGAGTGAAGCGCAATCCATTGCTTGCGTGTAGGAACACCGTTCGTTGAAGGCGCTTCTGGATGATAGTTGACATAGGTGCCATTCCCGTTGCCAGTAAGGACATCCAGTAAATCAGTGGTGCTCGTCAATTTTCCGATAAAGCTCGGAATTCCTAATGATTGGGCGGTTTTTGCTGCGATTAGCTTGGAGCGCATACCGCCTGTTCCCAGTTGGGAAGCTCCGCCTGCAAGTGCCTCGATTTCGTCCGTCACACATTCGAGCCAGCCCATATGTTTAGCATCAGCATGATAACGTGGGTCTTTATCGTACAAGCCATTCGTATCAGTCAGGATCGTGTACAGATCTGCATGGATGAGACCAGCGACGAGTGCGCCAAGCATATCATTGTCTCCGAAGGTCAATTCCGCTACGGATACCGTGTCGTTTTCGTTGATGATTGGCAAAATGTTTTTATCCAAAAGCAGTGACAACGTGGAAAATGCGTGCTGATACCGTTCCTTGTGAGAAAAGTCACCGCGTGTCAGCAAGATTTGCGCCACGCTGAAGTTATGGGCGCCAAACATTTGCGTATAGGTTTGCATCAACAAGCTTTGCCCGATGGCCGCCGCTGCTTGCTTGGCTGCCAAGGATCGCGGTCGCTGCTCATAGCCGAGACTTTGATAGCCGCTGGCGACAGCTCCTGAGGAGACTAAGACAACTTGATGACCCGCTTCGCGCAATTGGCTGATAGCCGAGACGAGCAGCGACATTTTCGCCGGATCAACACCACCTGTAGCTGCTGCAATCGAACTGCTCCCCACCTTTACTACCAAACGCAATTTACCCTTTTTCATGCGTAATACCCCCTTCTTGCATACAAAAAAGCCCTCTCGTCTCTTTGATAAGGACGAAAGGGCTTGATAACCTCACGCGGTACCACCTTATTTGACGTTTTGGACTGAAGGCATACTTCAGCCAAGAAACGCCCGGCTCTCTTTCTTTGATAACAGGTGAAAGAAACCTGTCCAGGTCTTCCCTGGATGCTCTGGGGTGGGTTCAAACCGATTCAAGGACGAAACCTCTCAGCCGGTGGATTTCGCTCTCTGGACCTGAAGGGCGGTTTTACTATTCCCCGTCATTGCCGCTCACTATGTGCTTATTAATTCACTATTATTCGCTTGGTCCGCAAGAAATGTCAAGAGGCTTATTGAAATTGTTCATTCCCATAAGCGCCCATCCGTGATTTGATTTCGAACCGGTTGGTCTTTTGATCGCGTACGAGTCGGTAGCGCAGCGTGCGATCAGAAGCGAAGGAAGTATCGGTTACATCTTCCACGATCACACTGAGTTCTCCATTGCTTTTTTGAACAGTCGTGTTTCGTACCGAGATCAGAGTCGGATAGTCGACACGGGGGATTGCTACGTATACTTTTTCCTTCACCAGCTTGGTTGTCATGTTGTCGTACATGGCTTCTGCCAGTGGACGGCTCCAAAAACGACCGAAGTACCCCGTTATCTTGTCTTTACTGTCGAAGCGCTTAGGTAATTCACGAAAAACGAGACCATCCTCAAACACAGTTTTGCCCTTCGCATTGTCCGCAGCAGCATAATATACATTTTCCAGCTGATGCTCGGCTTGCTTCAAAAAGAGGACGACATCCATTTTGTTATCGCCAAGCTTTTGGATGGCAGATTGCTTGGCAGCCTTACTCTGTGTTTTGGCCTTGGTTTTTGTCTGATCCTGCTTTACTTGCGTCAAGCATCCTGTGACGAGCAAAGAGAGAGCAAGAATAAACATCCAATTTTTCCAGTTGATTTTCATGGCACACCTCACTTGGGAGCAGTCGTTTTACGTTAGCGTGTGTGTGAAAAAAGACAAATAGCCCAGTTAATATATGGATAGGGGTTGTCTGACTCTCGGATTATGTCTATCATGGAGAGAGTTGGACAGATCGAACAATTGAGGTGGAATATATGTTTGGGTTTGGCAAAAAAGCAAAAAAACTGGACGGTATTGATGTTTTGATTATCAAAACCGAGGAAGCGAAAAATCGCAACTTTTATCAGGTTGCTTTTCCAAGCGTGGTAGCGAATGACATTTTGTCCATGCTGCAAAAATTGGAGAAATCAAAAATGAACAAGCAAGAGTTCCTGGGGGAAATCGGCGGTTTTCGTATTGTGACCCACTTGGAAGCCTTGACTAGTTTTGAAATTTTGGATGAGGCGGATATGGAGGCACATCCAGTACAGATTCAAGATTTTGCCAACATGCTTCTGCGCCGTTTGGAAGCGTTGGAGGAAAGTGGCAAGTTGGACGGAAACGAAGATTTAGCATTCATCATGGGCGAGTTGACTATGCTGCGTGATGGCAGCTTTGTACCACAAAACTAATCATGAGGGCCGTTGGGATAACCGATGGCTCTTTTTCTTTTCCCGGAACTTTTCTTTGAGAGTAAATTGGAAAAATATTAGAAATGTCGGGGAGAGGGGAGTAACAGCGATGATAGAACTGATCAATGTGACGAAAAGCTACAACCGTGTGTGGAATTCCGGGGCTGATTTTTATCAACATGGTCGGAATCTTGGTGGATTTGCAGCTGCCTAAGCTGCGCTGGAACTCCGAAAAGGAAGCCATCAAGCAAAATCTCAATCCCCTTTTCCCGCTGGTAATAGGCCTTATGGCAGGAGGACTAGTCGTCCTCGCGAGTTTTTCGTTGGGGATATCCATGTTAGGAACCGCTCTTGGGATTTTCGTCCTGTTCACTCTCATCAACATTTTCTTATATCGTTTGCTTGTGACCAAGGGATCAGGCTGGTTAGAGAAGATTGAAGGATAGTCAGCGCATAGATAAAAGGATATAATTGGGCCGCTAATACAAAGTGCGGCTCTTTTTCATTTCTTTTGAAAAAGTATAACGAAGTTCCGATTTCATCCCGATACAAGAAAGGGAGAGATCAGACCCAGGAAAATAGACCAATATGGCAGGAATGGATGCTACTGAGGTCGAATTCCAAAAAAAGGGAGTAAGGAAACGATCATGGAAAGAAAGGAGTTATCGTAAGTCATGGTAAAGCGTTTTGCTATCGTTTTTTTCTTGGCACTGCTGGTGGTGCAAAGCGTTTTTTCAGGGAGTGCGAATGCGGCTACACCTGGCATGTTTACGGACATACAGGGACATTGGGCGAGTGAGCACATTAACGAAATGGCGGATTTGGGCATCGTAAAAAGGAAGGGATATCAGCCTTTTTACCCAAACAAGCCAGTTACTCGAGGCGAAGCTTTGGCTATGCTGAATCGGGTATTTGAGACGGTATATGGACCGATAGAAAAGCCAGAACGCAAGCGAAACCTGGATCATCGCTATCTACTCCGGGGGGAAGTAGATCAACTGCTGAGTAATCTAAAGACCATGATGAAAATCGAAACAGACGATCTGGGCAAGTTTGATCCAGGAGATCGGATGCTGTACTATCTATATTTGGCTGAAACCGGGCACCTGATGAAAAAGCAAGAGAAGGAAAATCCGGACTGGTGGATGTCCAGTGCCGGGATGCAGTGGCCATTAACGAGAGAAGAGGCCAGCTTGATGCTGTTTCATATGATGGCACCACAAAAATTCCGAACAGCCAATATTAAACCACAAGATACAGTCTCATTCTTTAACAGCTATTACGAATGGAAGCGCGACCGATTCTATCGGGATACATATTCACCGTACCCACTGGCAATCCGGGAATTCAATCTGTTTCTCACGGACAAGACCTTTTCTCCGAACAAGATCCTGACGCGTGCAGAATACATTGTCGTGATGGATCGACTGATCGATTATTACCGGATAGATGCTGCTTCGCAGTTCCGTGGTTCGCCTGCGAATCAGCAGCACATTGCGCAGGTGTATTTACGAGCAGCGAATTTGGCGTACGAAACAAAAAATCAGAAGCAGCTGTCTGTGCTCTTTACAGACGATGCGCTCAAAAGCATGGCAAAGCTGGAGCAAGTGCCTACGTACAACGGACCGGTAAAAGTATCGGTCAAGGCAGACGAAAACAATTCGAAAACGCTCTGGGTGATTGCTCATTATCTAGACCCGAAAAACGGAGACTTCCAAATTGAATACCGATTGGAAGAAGACGCGTCCAACGCTTACGGACGCAAGATCACCACGCTGATTTACTCACAAAAATAGTACAGAAAAAGGGGCACTGGACAACCGAGTGTTCCTTTTCTTTTCTTTCTTACGAAGAAGCGACAAGTGACGATTGCAACTGACAGAATTTTCGATTACAATAAAAACTGAACGGTGATTCAGTTGGTGGGAGCGTAGCATCTCCGGGCATGTAAGACAGCCAAAACGTGGGATGTCATTTTTTAACCCACATACTGAATGAGCATTCATTCAACACGAGACATGTGCTGATGTACACAGGAATATCTATAGAGAAAGTAGAAGTTTTAAAAATGCTCTTCTAGTCTGAATATTAGGTATTCACTGTTGCGAGGCCATTCTTTTGACCATGAATAAGCCATGACTAGGTTTTTAAAAAGGAGGATTTGGAGATGAAACGCAAAATTCGCAAGGCGGCAGTTCTCGGTTCAGGCGTCATGGGCGCTGGGATCGCAGCACATTTAGCCAACGTCGGTATTCCCACTTATTTACTGGACATCGTGCCGCGTGAATTGACAGCAGATGAGAGTAAAAAAGGACTTACTTTGTCTGATAGCGTGGTGAAAAACCGGATAGCACAAGCGGGCCGTGACCGACTTTTGAAGGAGAAGCCGGCGCCGCTCTACGATAAAAAGAACATCGACCTGATTACAGTTGGTAACTTCGAAGACCATCTCTCTTGCTTGAGCGAGGTCGATTGGATTATTGAGGTAGTTGTCGAGAACATCGAGGTGAAGAAAAGCGTCTTCGCTATGGTAGAAGCGCATCGCAAGCCAGGGACAATCGTGTCTTCCAATACGTCCGGTGTTTCTATCAACGAAATGGCAGAGGGACGCTCTGATGACTTCCGTAAGCATTTCCTCGGCACGCACTTTTTTAACCCACCGCGCTACTTGAAACTGTTGGAGCTGATCCCAGGTCTTGATACAGACCCGCAAGTCATCTCTTTCATGAAGCATTTTGGTGAGCAAGTGCTCGGAAAAGGAATGGTCGTTTGCAAGGATACACCTAACTTCATCGCCAATCGCATCGGTACATATGGATTGCAGGTGTCGATCCACGAAATGGTGCGACTGGGGCTTGGGGTAGATGAGGTAGATGCGTTGACAGGACCAGTCATCGGCCGTCCGAAGAGCGCTACGTTCCGCACACTGGATGTCGTCGGACTGGATACGTACGTACATGTGGCGGGCAACGTCAGGAACAAAAGCACGGATGAACAGGAGCGCTCGGTTTTTGAAGTGCCGGAGTTCGTTCTGCAAATGGTGGAGAAAAGATGGATCGGGCAAAAAGCTGGTCAAGGCTTTTTCAAGCAGGTGAAGACGGAGAAAGGCAAAGAGATTATGGCACTGTCGGTTGACACGCTGGAATACCGTCCAAGTGTGAGGCCGAAGTTCCCTTCCCTCGAAACAGCCAAAATAGCCAAGACATTGCCTGAGAAGTTGAGAGCGCTCGTATACGGTAAGGACAAGGGCAGTGAGTTTGTCTGGAGTGTTTTCAAAAAGGTTCTGCTGTACTCTGCGGAAAAGGCTCATGAGATCGCAGACGATATCGTCTCTGTTGATCAGGCTATGAAGTGGGGCTTCGGCTGGGAGATGGGACCATTCGAAACATGGGATGCCATCGGTCTCGAAAAGTCAGTGGCAAAAATGCGTGAGGAAAACGAGAAGATTCCGGCACTCGTCGAGGAGCTGCTCGCGAGCGGGAAAACCTCCTTCTATCAAAAAGAGCAAGGGAAGCGCAGCGTGTTTTCCATCGGAGGCACCTACAAGGACGTCGAAGAGAGCAAGGAAAACATCAACTTGGCAGCACTTAAGGAGCAAGGCAAGCTGATCAAGAAAAATGCGGGTGCCGCCTTGATCGATTTGGGCGATGGAGTCGCATGTCTGGAATTCACCTCCCCGCACAATGCGCTCGGGATGGATGTCTTGCAAATGGCAAGTCAGGCCGCAGAGGAAGTACAGAAGAACTTCGCTGGCTTGGTTATCGGTAATCAAGGCAAAAACTTCTGCGTCGGGATGAATCTCGCCATGGCGTTGATGGAAGCACAGGATGAGAACTGGCTGGAGCTCGACATGCTCGTCACGAACTTCCACAAAACCGCTCGGGCACTGCGCTACATGCATCGTCCAGTCGTCGCAGCACCGTTCGGCATGACGCTTGGCGGCGGTGTCGAGGTGGTCTATCTCGCGGATCGTGTACAGGTATCGGCAGAGACGTACCTTGGACTGGTAGAAGTGGGAGTAGGACTTCTGCCTGGTGGGGGAGGAACGAAGGAGATGCTGTTCCGAGCAATGGAAAACGTTCCAGAGGGAGGCAGCATGCCAGTTGATCCGTTCCCGTTCGTTGCGAAGGCGTTTGAAGCCATTGCCATGGCAAAGGTATCTACGAGTGGTCAGGAAGCCATCAACCTGGGGTATCTGCGACCGACTGACCGCATCAGCGTAAATGCCGATCATTTGTTATACGATGCGAAGCAGCTGGTGCTTGCGATGGATAAAGAGGGCTACACGCCGCCAGCACCACGCAAAATTCGCGTCATCGGAGAAACCGGTTATGCGAACTTGCGCCAAAATATTTATGCCATGAAGAAGAGTGGATATATTTCCGAGCATGATGAGCTGATCGCAAGCAAAGTTGCCTATGTCATGTCCGGTGGTAACGTGCCAGCGGGTACAGAAGTGACAGAGAGCTACATTCTGGAGCTGGAAAAGCAAGCGTTCCTCGAACTGATCAAGACACCGAAAAGCCAGCAACGGATGCAGCATATGCTGACCAAAAACAAGCCTTTGCGTAACTAGGGAGAGGGAGGGATAACGATGAGAGAAGCAGTTATTGTCGCGGGCGCCCGCACCGCTATCGGTAAATCGAAAAAAGGAAGTCTCAAGGATTTTCACCCAGTCGATATGGGAGCCGCAGTTGTAAGCGACCTGTTGCGCCGCGTGCCACAGCTCGATCCAGCTGATATCGAGGATATCATTATGGGGACGGCTGTACCGGAAGCTGAGCAAGGCATGAATATGGCTCGCTTGATCGGACTGCGTGCCGGATTGCCGACAAATGTATCGGGAATCACGGTCAATCGCTTTTGCTCCTCCGGTTTGCAGACGATTGCTTACGCTGCTCAGCAGATCATGGTCGGCAGCTCCGATGTGGTTGTCGCTGGCGGGGTGGAGAGCATGAGTCTGGTGCCGATGCTCGGTCACAAAATCGCACTCAATCCGACTCTGGTAGAAACAAAGCCGGAAGCGTACATGAGTATGGGCCATACGGCTGAAGAAGTAGCGAAGAGGTACAACATTTCTCGTGAGGATCAGGATGCTTTTGCTCTGCAAAGCCATCAGCGTGCGACGGCTGCGATAACTTCAGGGAAATTCCAGGATGAAATCGTACCATTGACCGTCAAGCAGCATTTTGTAGATGAAGCTGGCAAGGTTCACGTCCAGGAACGTGTTTTCGACAAGGATGAAGGAGCGCGCTCGGACACGACGATGGAGGCACTCGCCAAGCTCAGGCCTGTCTTTCATGTGCAAGGCAGCGTAACGGCAGGAAACTCCTCCCAAACGAGCGATGGCGCGGCAGCTGTTCTCGTGATGTCTGCCGAAAAAGCAGCCGAGCTGGGTGTCGAGCCGATTGCCAAGTTCCGTTCCTTTACGGTTGGCGGCGTAGACCCTGATGTCATGGGGATTGGTCCGGTGGTCGCGATTCCAAAAGCATTGAAACTGGCGGGAATCAGCTTGGAGGATGTCGATTTGTTTGAGTTAAACGAAGCGTTTGCTTCTCAATCGATTGCCGTCATTCGCGAGCTGGGACTCGATCCTGAAAAGGTCAATGTAAATGGTGGGGCAATCGCATTAGGGCATCCACTCGGTTGCAGTGGTGCCAAGCTGACCGTCCAGCTTTTGAATGAAATGAAGCGCAGAGGCGGCAAATACGGAGTCGTTACGATGTGTATCGGCGGGGGAATGGGTGCCGCTGGCGTTTTTGAAATGATCTAATTTTAAAATAAGGAGAGGGATAGTAATGGCAGAAACAAAAGATTTGATCCGCGGTGGAAGCTTTTTGATCGATGCAGGTTCAGCTGATGATGTATTCGTGCCAGAAGAGTACACGGAAGAGCAAAAGATGATTGCCAAGACGACGGAGGATTTCGTCAACAATGAAGTTCGTCCTCATCTGGAAGAGCTTGAAAACCACCAATTTGATATTTCGGTTCGTCTGTTGAAGGAAGCAGGGGAGCTCGGTCTGTTGGCTGGAGACGTACCGGAGAAATACGAGGGACTGGGGCTGGATAAAGTCAGCACTGCACTCGTCACAGAGAAGTTCTCGCTGGCTCGCGGCTTTGCGCTCAGCTACGGCGCCCATGTCGGTATCGGGTCACTGCCGATCGTGTACTTTGGAAACGAGGAGCAAAAACAGCGCTACCTGCCTGATCTGGCGTCTGGAAAACGAATCGCTGCCTACTGCCTGACAGAGCCAGGCTCTGGCTCAGATGCGCTGGGTGCGAAAACGACAGCGACTCTCTCCGCAGATGGCACACACTATATTCTCAATGGAGAGAAGCAATGGATTACAAACGCTGGCTTTGCTGATGTATTTATCGTATACGCGAAAATTGATGGCGAGAAATTTACTGCCTTTATCGTCGAGCGCACATTCCCAGGTGTTTCGTTTGGACCGGAAGAGAAGAAGATGGGGATCAAATGCTCCTCGACACGTACGGTCATTTTGCAAGATGTACCTGTGCCGGTAGACAATCTGCTCGGTGAGCCTGGAAGAGGTCACGTAATCGCGTTCAACATCTTGAACGTTGGTCGTTACAAGCTCGCGGTGGGCGCAGTTGGCTCCGCGAAAAAAGCGGTGGAACTCGCGACGAACTACGCAAAAGAACGCAAGCAGTTCAAAACGCCAATTGCCAACTTTACCTTAATTAAAAACAAACTGGCGAACATGGCAGTGAAAACGTATGCGGCTGAAAGCTCCGTCTATCGGACAGTGGGTCTGTTCGATACAGCACTGACTCGCTTGGGTGAAAAAGCGGATGATGGCGCGGAGGTTGCGAAGGCGATTGCGGATTATGCGATCGAATGCTCGATCAATAAAGTGTTTGCCACTGAGGTTTTGGATTACTGCGTGGACGAAGGCGTGCAAATCCATGGTGGATACGGCTTTATGTCCGAGTACGAGATTGAGAACATGTACCGTGACTCGCGGATTAACCGCATTTTCGAAGGAACGAACGAAATCAACCGCATGCTCATCCCGGATACGCTCGTGAAAAAGGCGATGAAAGGCGAACTCCCGCTCATGCAAGCAGCAAGCAGCCTGCAAGCAGATCTGATGAGCTATTATCCAGAAGAGATTGAAGATGCACCTTTGGCTATGGAGAAGCATCTGATCAACATCACGCGCAAAATCATTTTGATGGTGGCTGGTTCTGCGTTGATGAAATACCAGCAGGCGATGTCCAAAGAACAGGAACTCTTGGCATTCGCGGCTGACATGCTGATCGAGCTGTATGCGATGGACAGCATCGTGAAGCGGACAGAGAAAGCAATGGCGGCAAATGGCATCGAAGCCGAGCAGCAAAAGCTGGAAATGACCGCTGTCTATGTACATGAGGCGTTCGACCGTATCGAAGGCTGGGCAAAAGAAGCAATGGCGGCGATGGAAGAGGGCGACGAGCTTCGTCTGCGCCTCTCGATCCTGAAAAAGCTGACCCGCCGCACGCCGATCAACACAGTGGCACTCAAACGTTCGATTGCGGATCGTGTGATTGATGCGGGAGCATATGTGGTGTAGTTCGAAATAGAAGACTAAAAAGGGAGCAAAGCTTAACGCTTTGCTCCTTTCCTATTTAACGCACTTGTTCACCTTCGAAATTCCACCATCGTGAATGGTCACTTTGACGTTCACCGCCCCCAGAGAAGACGGCTGAAGCGGTAGTGGTGGCGATTGTAAAGCAGTAGACACATGTTATCAGCGCCAATACGAAATAAAGCGGGAAGCCGTACGTCTTTTTGATCCAGTAAAACAGATGTTCATGCTCCGTTTTTCATGATTCTCCCGCCAAAGTAATCTCGTACTCCCAACAGTATTTGCCGAGCGTTGGGATTTATTCGATTCAGCGGCAGGATGTGCCAAGTCGCATGCATATTTTGGGAAGCTCTCACGAACTCTAATGAAACATCATTTGTTAAGGGCGGGACGTACAAGATGGCGATGAGAGGGTGGCTGAGAAGGAAAAAGACATCGGTCAAAGACAGGCTTCGCCACTCGGGTGAGTCTATCCGTGTCCGCGAGATCCATGATCAAATAAGCGAGAACATTGCAGAGCTGAATGCGATCTTCACGCTGACGCCTGATTTGGTGATCCGGACTTTTGACAGCCAACATGCCAGCGGGAAGGTTACGCTCGTCTATCTCACCGGATTGGTTGACAAAAACTCCATAAACAATAATGTGCTTCGTCCGCTTTTGTCTCAAAGAGATGGAGAAAGCCCCAGTCTTTTTGACCTGTTATCCGTTGGCAAGGTGTCCGTTGTATACGACTTTCAGACCGTAGAGAACGATATCTTGCAGGGCAGTAGCGTTCTATTTATCGAGGGACGAAAAGAAGCGCTCGTGGTCGAGACAAATGGATGGCCGCAGAGGGCTCTAGAAGACCCGCAATTGGAGGCCTCACTGAAGGGAGCTCATCAAGGATTTGTCGAAACTGACTCCCAAAACATCGCCCTAATTCGCCGCTATATTCCTAACCGCGAGCTGAAAATTAAAGAGATTTGGATCGGAGAACGAGGGGGCACAAAGCTCTCTATCATGTATTTGGCCGATGTCGTCAATCCGCAGGTGCTGCAGGAACTGGAAGATCGGCTTGGACGAATCAAGGTTGATTCGATCCTCAATACAGGAGAGCTGGAGGAGTATATCGAGGATAATCCATACTCCCCTTTTCCACAGTTCATCACAACGGAAAGACCTGATACGACCAGCTCTCATTTGCTTCAAGGGAAGATTGCCGTTGTCGTTGATCGATCACCAAGCGTAATGATTGCTCCTGTTTCTTTTGTTTCCTTTTTCCAAAATGTCGATGATTACAGCATACGCTGGCCTGTTGCTTCATTTATTCGCTTGCTTCGATACCTGGCTTTTATCGTGGCCACTTTTTTGCCCGCAATCTATATTGCGTTGATTTCATTCAATTATGAGGTCATCCCGCTCGATTTGATCCTGTCGATAGGAGAGTCTCGCGAAAAAGTGCCGTTTCCTCCTTTGCTTGAAGCGCTGCTCATGGAGCTCACACTGGAAATGCTCCGGGAATCTGGGATTCGCTTGCCTGCTCCAATTGGACAAACTGTCGGTATCGTCGGCGGTATCGTTATCGGTCAAGCAGTCGTCCAAGCCGGAGTTGTAAGTAACATTATGGTGATTGTCGTGGCTTTTACCGCGATATCTTCGTTTATCATCCCGAATTACGATATGTCTTCGGCAATCAGACTCATCCGTTTTGCCATGATGGTCTTGGCGGCGATGTTTGGAATCGTCGGGATTGTAGTGGGGCTTATGGCCCTAATTGGTCATTTGATTTCGTTACAATCCCTGGGTGTCCCCTATGGAAGTCCTCTGGCTCCTGTACGCTTCTCAGATTGGAAAGACCTGTTTGTTCGTTTGCCTATGTGGAAGATGCTTGATCGCCCCAAGGGAGCCAGAACGGTCCAGGCTAAGCGGCAAGGGGATAATCAGCCAGAGGGGGATGCGAAATGAAAAAGTACGCATATTACGAGCTGTCCGTCCTCCAGTACATCCTTCTCATTCACGGGACGCAGGTCGGGATCGGTGTCTTGACAATACCGCGAGAATTGGCGGAACAGGCGGGGACAGACGGATGGATGTCCCTGTTTATTGGATGGGCAGCAGCCGTGCTCGTAAGCCTCGTTACCACGAATATGATGAAACGTTACCCGGATAAGACGATCATCGATATATTCCACCTCCTTTTGGGCAAGTATTTGGGAAAAGTGGCGACGATATTGATAGGCATGTATTTTGCACTTGCAACGACCGTCCTCATTGCCAATACCACTGCGATCATTAATGTATGGATATTGTCACAGACACCTGCGTACATCATTGTTATCCTGTTTGCGATTCCCGCCTATATCGTCGTACAGGGGGGACTGCGTGTGATTGGGAGGTATTCTGAGCTGGTGTTCTATCTCACTCTCTGGATGCCGCTTGTCCTCGCGACCGCTTTAAAGGATGCACATTGGTTACACTTTTTGCCTCTGATAAAAGAGGGGTGGATGCCGATATTGACAGCCAGCAAGACTACGGTTTTGTCCTTTCTTGGGTTTGAAATGGCGTATTTTGTTTACCCCTTTCTCCAGAAAAAGCAATACGCATCAGTTGGCATTGTCGTGGCAAACACACTGACCTTGCTTGTTTATTTGTACATCACAATCATTTGCTTTGCTTTTTTCTGCCCGGATGAGATCGTTGAATATGTATGGCCTACGCTGAACTTGTGGAAGGTGATAGAATATCGCTTTCTGGAGCGCATCGATATTATTTTTCTCGCGTTTTACTTGTTCATTTTATCGACAACGGGATTGACCTACCTGTATTTCACCGTTTTCTCCACAAGCCAGTTATTCAATAGCCGGGATCATCGAAAGCATTTATGGGTGCTCCTGATGCTACTATCGGTTGTGGCTTGGGTGTATACGCCTTCTTTTGTTGACCTGAAAAAAATGACAGAGACTTGGAGTTTTGTTGGACTGATAATTGCTTACTTACTTCCACTATTGGCTTGGGGACCAATTTGGCTGTCAAAGCGAGGAGCGGGGGGGAAAGAAGCATGAAGCGGTTTATACGGATCATTTTGTCGTTCGTTTTAATCGTGATGCTAACCGGGTGTTACGATCGATTGAATCTCGAGGATGCAACTCTTTCTCTTATGATCGGAATTGATTTGAATGAAAAAAATGAACTCCTCATTTATATGACAAGCCCAGTGTTCAGCAGGGAAGCCAAAGAAAAAACAGAGGAATTCGGCCTCCGGGCATCTAGCATGCGAGAATCGAGAATGGGCTTTGATGAAATCGTAACGGCTCTGACCGTATCAGGCAAAATCCAATTGATTGTGCTGGGAAAGCGTTTATTGCAGCACCCAGATTGGTTTCGGTTATTGGATGTCGTTTTTCGTGATGCGAAGTTCACTGTCAACGCACGAATGGTCATGCTTGATGGCCCATTGAACGAGCTGTTTGAATACAAGCCAAAGGACAAACCTCGCCTTGCGCTGCATATGACGAAATTAATTGATACAGCCAATCAAAGAAATCTGACGGTAAAGACCAGAGCGCAGGAATTTCATCGGCAAATGTTTGAAAAAGGCATAACGCCCCATATATCGGAGTTGAAGAAGACGAAGCATGCGGTGAGAGTAATGGGAACCGCATTGTTAACGAAAAAAGGAGCTTATGCCGGATTGATCGAGCCGCGGGATACAATTCTCTTGCAGATGCTTCTTCATGGAAAACAGGGGGAAATATCCGTCACTCTCCCGGTTAACGTGCCAAGCGATCAGAATCCCATTGTAAAGGAAAGAGTCAGCTTTTTTGTAAAAGGCGTCAACAAAAAAGTGAAGACGACCTATCGAGACGGTACATTCCATTTCGATATTGAGTTGAAATTGCGTGTGTCTATATCAGAGAGACTGTTTCCTTTCAACATGGAAAAAGAGTACAAAAAGCTGGAACAGATGATTGCCAAAGAACTCCACAAGAACTATGCCCAGCTTATCAAAAAATGTCAGGAAGCCAAGACGGATCCGTTTGGTTTTGGCCTTTATGCGCGTGCCTATGAATATGAGGAATGGAAAAAAGTTCAAGATGACTGGCCGACAGCCTTTTCAAAAGCAACGGTTCAATTGAAACCAGAAGTGACTATTAAAGGAAATGGAGTCATAAAATAAGAAAACACCCTGGTATCCGAACGGGACCAGGGTGTTGCCTATTAATAGATTGCTTCCCAGCCTGCAGGAGTGACAAACAGGCGGATCGCTTTAATTTTGCGGTCGTCCATCAGGGTGAAGTAGTGGCGGTAGTTCGGTGGTACGGAGATCAGATCGCCTGGCTCGAGCTCGACATCGAAGTAGCGGTCATCTTTGCCTTTGATGGCGAAAATACCGTGACCATCGACGCAGAAGCGGCACTCATCGTCGGTGTGGTGATGCTCGCCCTTGAATTTCACCAACAGCTCGTCGAGGTTAGGCGTTTTGTCAGAGAGGACGATAATGTCCGCTGTCAAGTAACCGCGACGTTTGCTGATCGCATCGATTTCCGGCTTGAAGGTGTCGAGAATCTCTTGTTTTTCCTCGTCTGTCGGGCTGTAGTTATCACGGTGCTTCGGATCAAGGCGATCCACGCCCCATTTTTCGTAAATGATCTCTTGGGTGTCCAGGAAGGAGACAACTTCCTCGGGTGCTGAGATGTACTCATTGTTGTCGTGAAAACGAATTTGTGCCATCGTTTATTCCTCCTTAATTGGTGGTTGTAGTGGACACGACTGCTTGGCGCAACTGCAGCCAGCGGGCGTGATACTCGAATAAGAATTCAAAAGCTTCCAGGTGGCGCTTGGCCTCGAAGTCATTGCCGCCCCACGTGTAGATACCATGGTTACGGATGAGTACGCCGGGAACCTCGGGTGTGATCACTTTTTCAATTTCGGTAGCCAAGGTCGGAATATCGGCAAAGTTCTCAACAATCGGAACAGTAATGCGGGCGTTTTCTTCCCAGATTCCGAGTCCCTTGATCAGCTCTTGTCCTTGAATGGAGAAAGCTCGTTGTCCAAAGTACAGCTCGGAAATGAGGTTGTTCCACACGGTATGGACGTGGAAGCAAGCACCCGCCTTCGGGAACGATTTGTAGACGACGGCATGGATGAGCGTTTCCGCGGAAGGCTTGAGCGTAGTTTCATCCACCGGACGCGAGTCTTGATCCACGACCAGATAATCCTCGGGGGACAGCTTGGTTTTGTCTTTGCCGCTTGCCGTTACGGCAAATTGCAAGGGATCGTTTTGTATTTTAATCGAGAGATTGCCACTGGTGCCGGGAAACCAGTCCCGGCGGGCAAATGTCAGCTTGGCGTCATCCAGACGGCGAAAGGCATCCAGACGTTGTTCGAGTGTTGCGGTCATGAATTAGACAACCTCCTGTTGGACTTGCTGTAAAATGCGAATCACGTCGTGGAATGTGGCAAACTTGCTATGCGGCAATTGCAGCTCTTCCGCCTTGTCAGCGAGGAAGTGACGGGCAATCACATAGTCAGCGATTTTGGCTCCAGCCAAATCAGTGATAGAGTCGCCGATGACGATGCGGAAATGGGTTGCTGGATCGTAACGGCGGATAATTGTCGTCTTGCACATGCCGCAGCCGTTCGTGCAATGTTCATCGCAAGCGTTTGGCCACGTAATGGTGATGCGCTCTCCGCTGAAATCACTGCCGTTGCAGTAGATGGGCACATTGGAGAGATCAAAAGGTGCCAGAATGGGCTCCAGGAAAAAGTCGATGCCGCCACTCGTGATCAACAGCTCGATGCCTTCTTCGCGGCAATAGCTCACGAATTCAGCAAATCCCGGGCGAATGGTCGCTTCATGGACAATGAAATCAATAATGTCCTGGCGCAAGGAGGAGGGCAAGAGTTGAAACAGCTTGCCGACCCCTTCCTGAACGCTTATTTTTTGCGAAAGGATTTGCTCCGTCAAGGCTTCCCACTCAGGGGGAGCAAACTTGCGGACAATCGCTACAATGTTGTCTTTTTCGGTAATCGTTCCGTCGAAATCACAGAACAGGACGAGCTTTTTGCTCATCGTGCGCCACCCCACTTTTCCAGGGCGATCGCCAGTTCCTGTGATTCAGCAGCAGCTTCTTCCAATGTTCGGCCTGCGGTGACAGCCTCAATCGCGGCAACGAATGCTCTCGCTCCTGCGGTTGCTCCACCGGGATGACCGTGGATTCCACCACCCGCATTGACGATTTGATCAAGACCGAAGTCTTTATAAAGCTGTGGAACTAGCCCCGGATGAATGCCGGCAGACGGAACCGGGAAGGAACGGCGTACACTATTCAGTGGGTCGGTCAAATGCTTGGCGAGCTGCAACGCTTCTGTCTTGTCCAGGGCGACATTGCCATATGGAGATGGGAAGAGCACCAAATCTGCACCAGCTACGCGCATCAACGTTCCGAGCAGAAGCGGGGTGGCGATACCGTAGTCAGGTGAAGGATAGTAAGCGCCTGCCAATGCTGGATGCGCCATGATCGGTACGTGTACATCGGGATCGGCTGCCAAACGGTGCAGGGCGTCGAAGCCAAAGGCCAGCACGTTGAACAAGAGGCAGTCAGCACCCGCATCTACTGCACGTTTCGCTTTTTCGATCAGCTCATGCACAGGTCCGGTCAGGTTGGCTGCATAGAGGACGGGCTTGCCTGTTTCGGCTTCCGTCTCCTGGGCGATTTGCTTGAACGCTTTGATCCGTTCGATAAAAGGAGCGCGGTCATCTGCAAAGAAGATTTCGTCATCTTTCACGAGATCGACTCCGCCTAAGGCTTGTGCTCGGAATTGCGTCTTCAGATCGTCGAAAGGAAGACCCAGGCACGATTTGAAAATACTCATCAAGAGCGGACGGTTATGTGCGCCTAAACGTTCGCGCAGACCATCAATGCCAAACTTCGGTCCAGGAAAATCCTGAAGGAATGAGTCAGGGAAAACGATGTCGACGAGCTTGATTTTGCCATCCATCGATAGTTTGCCGAATATTCCGGTCAACAAGGATGGAATGTCTGCTGTAAAATTGCGGGTCGGATAGCTGACGGTAATCAGACCGCGTGTTTCTCCGTTTTCCAGTGTCGCAAGCGGTGTCGCGCTCACAGCTTCACCGAGATACGGTGCTAGCTCAGCTTGCTTGGCAAGCGGCAGGTCCGTCCAGGAACCGACTGTCATGCCGACAGCAATGGCTTGTGCTTTCTTGTTCAAGTCTTTTGCTTGTGTGAGATAGGTGACGAGGATACGTTGTTCACTCATGTACGTCTAATCCTCCTTGATTTAAATAAAAAAGCCTCCCCATTGAGCGGGGAGGCGGTTGTCGACTATGAAAGCGTCTCGTCTCCTCTCATCTCTCGGGTCAGTAGCCGAGACAAGCCAAAGATGCTCGATCTCGACTCTTATCCGTTGGAATTAGCACCGTTTCGCTATCCAATTGTACGCATTATCCGCGTACGATTCATGGTATAGCGCCGGTTGCCGGGCATCATAGGGCCAGTCCCTCAGCCAGCTCGCGATAAGAGTTATTCGTTTCCCCCATGATATGACGTTCATTGGCAGGAGTCAATTTTTTTTTACAGAGAATGTGCAGCTTGTCGCGCCTTCTCTTCCTTGGACGACTACCGTGGGGAAAAAGTACGGCCCTGCCTGTTCAAGGTGGCCTATCACGCTTTCGTGGACGGTTATCGCAAGAAGACAAAACAACGATTTGCGTTTGGGGAAACCCTGCCAGAGCGACCTGATCGCAAGCAGAAGACGATGGGGCAAATCGATTTCTCGGTCCCGGGTACGTGTGGGGATTTGCGCAGCATGAACTGGATTACGGAGATGCGCCCATTCGGGTAAACGGGGAAGGGGACAGAAGAATGGCCGCTTACTTGGAAGAGATGAAGTACTTATCTGAGCAAGAAGATCTGGCTCGCGATGTCGGCAGATCTTTGCTATTTCGTAGCGACCCACAGATAGCCGAACGATACAACTACATGCAGCAAAACGGAGTGCGAATCTACGGCGCCGTCCTCACCGGACCTACGAAAGAACTGCTGAAGCTCAAGGCCGAAATGTCGATAACAGCAGCGTTTCTAGGCAAGGTAGACTGGTGGAATTGGGAGCGATCTGCGGCATCGGGAACACAATACAGCTACTGATAGCAAGGTGCGAATTTTTGCACAAAAGGGTGTTGACATCGTGGAAGCGTTGGTTGTATGATTCAAACTAAATCAAAAACCGAATACGTTTTGGATACCTTATCCAGAGAAGGTGGAGGGACTGGCCCGATGATACCCGGCAACCGACATGACGCCATTCAGACGCGAGGAAGCGACTGATTGACAGGCGACATGCACGGTGCTAATTCCTGCAGAAACAAAAGTAGTCTGGAAGATAAGGGGGACATCAACACGGTTCTTACACGTGACGACAGCGACCTCTTTTCTTCGGGAAAAGAGGTCTTTTTTTTGCTCTCAGGACACAAACAAGACAAGTAGAGATAGAGGAAAAATACGTAGAGGGGAGTTTTGGAATCATGGCATATCGGGCATTGACTGAACAGGAAGCAGTGGAGTACGTAAAAGAAATACCGAGTCTTTTTAGCGAAGGAGCAGAGCTGACCAGCCGCGAAATCGGGGATGGCAACCTCAATCTGGTTTTTGACATTCAGGAGCCGGCAACCGGTAAGAGCGTCATTGTCAAGCAAGCACTGCCTTTTGCCCGCGTCGTGGGAGAATCTTGGCCGCTTACGATTGATCGGGCTCGCATTGAGAGCGAGGCACTCCGCATTCAGCACAAATACGTTCCAGACTTGGTGCCGCAGGTGTATCATTTCGACGGGGAGCTTGCGTTGACTGTTATGGAAAACGTCGGGGACCACATCATCATGCGCAAAGGTCTGATCGAAGGAAAGCGGTACCCGCTATTCGCGAAGCAAATTGGTCGTTTTCTCGCGCGAACCTTGTTCTTCACATCCGATCTGGGCGCGCATCCGTACGATAAAAAAGCGCTAGTCGGAACATTCATAAATCCAGAATTATGCAAAATAACAGAAGACCTCGTCTTTACCGATCCGTATGAAAATGCGCCTACCAACGACTTCAACCCGTTGATTCGCCGGGAAGTCGAGGCGATTTGGAACAACAGGCCGCTGAAGCTGGAAATCGCCAAGCTGAAATACGATTTCCTTACGCGCTCGGAAGCGCTGCTGCATGGTGACTTGCATACCGGAAGTATTTTCATCACGGAAAACAGCTTGAAAGCAATCGATCCAGAATTCGCTTACTACGGCCCAATCGGTTTTGACATCGGGGCGGTCATTGCCAATCTATTGCTCAACTACGCAGGACAGCACGGTTTGCAAAAAGATCAAGGAGAACGGGAAGCATACCGCGAATACTTACTGGAAACGGTTGAGGATGTCTGGAATGAATTCGTTTCGCAATTCGTTCAGCTCTGGCACAAGCACGCTAAGGAGCGCAGCGCCCATGTCGAAGGACTGTGGCAAAGCTACGTAAGGCGCTTGATTCAGGATACAGCAGGCTATGCCGGATGCAAAATTTTGCGCCGTGTCATCGGCTTGGCAGGCGTAGCGGATCTGAATGCCATTGAAGATGACCAGACTCGCGCAGAAGCAGAGCGTCTGGCTCTCTCGATTGGAGAAGCGCTGATTCTCGGTCGCGGCGGCATAGACGAATCGACAGATATCACGGACATCGTACGCACTGTGACCGAACGTTACTATCAGGAGGAAACGACAGTATGACAACCAGCACCCAATTGGCACCTGTTAAGTGGGAGAATGATGCACTGGTCTTGCTTGACCAGACGCGTCTGCCAGTAGAAACGATCTATTTGAATTTGACTACCTCCGAGCAAGTATGGGGTTCCATTCGTCGCTTGGAGGTGCGTGGCGCACCGGCGATTGGCATGGCGGCGGCTTACGGGCTCTACCTGGGCATTCGTGGAAGTGAAGCGAGCAATTACGACGAGTTTTGGCAGGAACTGAACCAGCAGGCAGACTACCTGGGCTCTTCCCGTCCAACAGCCGTGAATCTGTTCTGGGCGTTGGATCGCATCAAGGCTCGCGTTGAAAAAGAAAGCGGAGCTTCGATTGCTGAGTTGAAAGCGGCAGTGCTCGATGAAGCACTGGCGATTCAAAAGGAAGACGCTGAAGTATGCCGGACCATCGGAGAGCATTTGCTCACTCTGTTGCATGACGGTATGGGAATTCTCACGCACTGTAATCCAGGGGCATTGGCTACAGCAGCGTACGGTACGGCTACCGCTCCATTTTATTTGGCAAAGGAACGCGGCTGGAACCTGAAGGTGTACGCGGACGAAACCCGTCCTGTCCTCCAAGGCGCTCGTCTTACTGCATTCGAATTGCAGCAAGCAGGGATTGATGTGACGCTGATCTGCGACAACATGGCGGCGATGGTTATGTCCCAAGGGAAAGTAGAGGCTGTCATCGTGGGTACAGACCGCGTAGCAGCGAATGGCGATGTCGCCAACAAAATCGGCACGTATGGGGTAGCGGTATTGGCAAAAGCTCACGGCATTCCTTTTTACGTGGCAGCTCCTTTGTCCTCCGTCGATCTGGACACTCCGACAGGCGCAGATATTCCGATTGAAGAGCGACCAGCTGAGGAAATTACCCATGGCTTGGGCAAACAGGTAGCTCCAGACGATATCAAGGTGTACAATCCTGCGTTCGATGTAACGCCTGCGAAGTACATTACAGCGATCGTCACGGAGACAGGCATTTTCAAGCCGGAAGAGATCGGCAATAGCAAAAAATAAAACAATGATTGATAAGCGTTCGCCCTGTTGTTGCTGGCGGGCGCTTTTTGCTCATTTTGGCGTTTTCCAGTAAAATATCCAAGAAAAGGGGAGATTCGTATGCAAATGATTCAACGGATAGCAATTAATGAAGATACGTACTTGAAACAATTAGAATTAGCCGATGCTGAGGAGTTATTTTTGCTTACGGATTCGAACCGGGAGAATCTTATGGAATGGCTGCCGTGGCTGAATTATACGAAGAAGGTAGAGGATTCTCGCCAATTCATCCAAGCGACGATCCATCAGTACAACGATAATCGTGGCATCAACTACGGCATTTGGTACCAAGGACGTCTGGCTGGTACAGTCGGCGTACATACGGTGGATTGGATCAACAAAAAGACGTCTATTGGCTATTGGCTGGGTTCACAATTTCAGGGCAAGGGCCTGATGACAGAAGCAGTGGCGACCTACTTGGATGTATTGATCTTCGGGTCATGGGATTTGGAAAAAGTAACGATTCAGGCTGCTACGGAAAACTACAAGAGCAGATCGATTCCGGAACGATTAGGGTTTCAACTGGAAGGGATACTGCGCCGGAATGAATTTCTTTACGATCATTACGTGGATCATGCCACTTACAGCCTGCTAAAAGAGGAATGGCTTGACTGGAAAATCGATAAAAAATCTTAGATTGAACTGTATGCTTCGATTGACAATGAAAATTCTGTAAATTACGATGGTGAAGACAGATCAAGAGGGCTGCGCGTGATTCGCAAGCCCTTTTTTAGTCATGCTGTTAGGTTTGAATAAATAGAGGTGATTTACATGCAGACACTTCGGCAATTATCTTGGTTTTTTCGTGCCTATTGGAAACGGTATGTCATTGGAATCTCTGTGCTGTTTATTATCGATGTCCTCATGCTTTGGCCACCGAAATTAATCGGGGACACGGTGGATTCGATCCGCAACAGTTCACTGACAGACGCTGACTTGACGCAAACCGTAGTCATCTTGCTCGTTTTGGGTGTTAGCTTGTATGGATTGCGGTTTCTCTGGCGGTACTTGTTAAATGGGGGAGCCTTGATTCTGGAGAGGACACTGCGCGAGCGACTGTTTGCCCATTTGACGAGAATGACTCCGTCGTTTTTTCATCGCAAACGCAGTGGGGATCTGATGGCCGTCGCTACCAACGACATTCCTGCCATTGAACAAACGGCTAGTACAGGGGTGCTTACGCTTGTCGATGCGCTGTTCATGACCTTGTTAACGCTGGGCGTCATGGTGATCGCGATTGATTGGAAGCTGACGCTGGCTGCTCTGATCCCGATGCCGTTTTTGGCTTGGTCAACGGCGTACTATGGAAGGTTGTTGCATGAGCGCTTTTACTTGGCGCAAGAAGCTTTCGGAGAGATGAACGATCATGTTCAACAATCTGTGTCAGGCGTTCGGGTATTGAGAGCATTTGTTCAGGAAAAGGCCGATATCGAGGCATATCGCCGAGTCAGTGAAAAAACGTTGGAGCGAAATGTGAGCGTTTCGCGGATCGACGCCCTGTTCGAGCCGACGATCGGGATTATAATTGGCTTCAGCTTTTTGATCGGGTTGGGCTATGGGACGTATTTGGTGTTCACCAGCGCCATCTCCTTAGGGGATTTGGTTGCGTTCAATTTATACTTGGGACTTTTAATTTGGCCGATGTTCGCCTTTGGTTGGCTAGTCAATGTGTTGCAACGCGGTGGTGCTTCCCACAAGCGTTTTACAGAGCTAATGGTGGAGCAGCCAGATGTGACGGAGGCAACGAATCCGGTCACGAGCCAAATCGCCAATACCGTAGAAGCACGCCATTTTTCCTTTACGTATCCGGGCACCGACAAGCCGGCACTCACTGATATCTCGTTTCGTTTGGGTGAAGGAGAGACGCTTGGGATTGTCGGGCGGACAGGAAGCGGCAAGTCGACGCTATGCCGTGCCTTATTGCATCAATATCAGATGAAGGAACAAGTTCTGTTTATCGGGGGAATCCCGATCGAAGGACTCGCTTTCGATACGCTGCGGGAAAAAATCGGCTACGTGCCTCAGGAGCATTTGCTGTTCTCACGGACGATTACAGAAAATGTGACATTCGGGAAACCACAAGCGACGACCGAGGAAGTGATGCATGCGTTGGAGCTTGCGGAGATGAAGAGAGATCTGGCGCAATTCAGAGATGGATTGCAAACCATGGTTGGAGAGAAGGGGGTCACCCTCTCTGGGGGGCAAAAACAGCGTATTTCCATTGCACGCGCTCTTTTGATGGATGCGGGTATCCTGATTCTCGACGATTCTTTATCGGCTGTGGACGCGCGGACTGAGGAGAGCATCCTTCGTCATCTGAGACAGGAGCGCGCGGATAAAACGACGATTATTACCGCTCATCGTCTGTCCGCCGTACAGCACGCACAACTGATTCTCGTGCTGGATGAGGGGCAGATCGTCGAGCGGGGGACACATGACGAGCTGATGCGGCGCAACGGCTGGTATGCAGAGCAGTACCGTCGTCAGCAAATGGAACAGGATGTGGATGGTTGAGAGAGGGGGGATGCGTTTCATGAGCAAAGAAAATGTATGGGGGCGTTTGACCGAGTACGCCAGGCCATTTCAAAAGCAAATACTGGGCGCGCTGTTCCTGCTCTTGCTGGGAACGAGTGCAGAGTTAGCAGGTCCTTTTTTAGCCAAGGTCATGATTGATAATCACATCCTGGCCATCCAAAAGCCTTGGTATCAACTGGACGAAGTGCCACCACAAGCAGCGGAGCAAGTCACCTCATTGAACGGTACGAACTATATTCGTGAAGACTTCGCAGCTAAGTCGGGTCTTGCTTTGGATAGCCTCAAACCAAAAGAAGTAACTGTGCTGACAGAAGGCACGACCTATTACTTGATTTCAGGCAAGGTGAATCAAAACGGGGAGAAGCAATTCACTCCGATTGCATCCGAAAACGGCAGGGAACGCTTCGAGGTAACAACGAAGGATCAATCAGGTCAAAAGATGACCTCCACAGGCATTCGGCTGACTGCAGAAGAAGTCAAGGCGATGTATCAAGGGGATGTCCTGCCCATTGTCTGGTTGTCCGTAGGTTATGGAGTACTGATCTTGCTCTCAGCTGGATTCAACTACGTCCAGATTTTGTGGCTGCAAAAGATCGCTCAGCGCATCATTCAGCAAATGCGGATGAAGCTGTTTATCCATCTGCAAAAGCTCCCAGTTGCCTTTTTTGACAAAACGCCAGTAGGTGCGCTTGTCTCCCGTGTGAGCAATGATACCGAAGCCATCCGTGAGCTGTATGTAAGTGTGCTCGCCACATTTGTACAAAACGGTCTCTATTTGATTGGAATCTTGATCGCGCTCTACATCTTGCAGCCTGAGCTCGCCCTCTTCTGCTTTTTGACGGTGCCAGTGCTTGTACTGCTAGTCTACGTGTATCAAAAGTTCAGCTCTCGTTACTATGCGGTGATTCGCGCGAAGCTCGGTGATATGAACACAACGATCAATGAAATGATCCAGAACATGACGATCGTGCAGGCTTTTCGTCGGGAGAAAGGTGTACAAAAGGAGTTCGCTGATGTAAACGAAGACTACTTCAAGGTGCGGATGAAAGAAATCAATCTAGAATCCTTGCTTTTGCGCCCAGCGGTAGATTTGATCTGGAAAATTTCCTTGACGCTGATCGTCTGGTATTTCGGTTCGAGTTCCTTCCACAGCGCGATTTCCTTTGGTGCGCTTTTTGCCTTTGTCGATTACATGGGACGTTTTTTCGAACCGATCAACATGATCATGAATCGGTTGTCGCAAATGCAGCAGGCGACCATTTCGGCGGGGCGCGTCTTCGAAATTATGGATGAGATGCCGGAGAAGCAAGAAACGGGTGCACAAATCGAGCGCCCGCGTGGAGAGGTTGTTTTTGATAACGTCTCTTTTGCTTATCAGGGTGACGATTACGTATTGAAAAACGTCTCTTTTATGGCGCAGCCTGGTCAGACGATTGCGTTGGTAGGACACACCGGATCGGGAAAAAGCTCTTTGATGAATTTGCTGCTCGGGTTCTATCCGGTGACGAAAGGGAGCATTTTGATCGACGGGCAAGATATGAGACAGATTGATACGCACTCATTGCGCAGTCATGTCGGACTCGTTTTGCAGGACCCGTTCTTGTTTACGGGAAGCATTGGATTCAATATTCGCATGTACAAGGATACGATTACGGATGAAGAAGTGAAGCGGGCTGCAAAAGCTGTACGCGCTGACGAATTCATTTCCAAGCTACCGGGTGGTTATGACGAACCAGTTGTTGAGCGAGGCATGACGCTATCCGCAGGCCAACGCCAACTAATCTCTTTTGCTCGGGCATTGGCTGCTGATCCTGCGATGCTGATCTTGGATGAAGCAACGGCAAGCATTGACAGTGAAACAGAGCTAGCCATTCAGGAAGCGTTACATGTACTATCAAAAGGTAGAACGACATTTATCATTGCACATCGATTGTCGACGATTCAGCACGCCGACCAGATTCTTGTTTTGTCCCGTGGAGAAATCATGGAGCGAGGTACCCATGATGAACTCATGGCGAAAAATGGTCTTTATCAAAAAATGTATCAGCTTCAGCAAGGGAGTGCTTCCGTAGAGAGTGCTTAGTAGGGAGCTAGGAAGGAGAAACAACACCATGTCACAGTCACGTTACACCTTTTGGGTGTTGATTTTGGTTGTCGGCATTGCGGGGTTAAGCCAAGGCTTGACGATCCCGATGCTGACGGTTTTATTGGAAAAACAAGGTGTTTCATCCGTGATGAACGGACTCAACGCCGCTGCCTTGTATATTGGGATGGTCATGGTCAATCCATTTTTGGAAATCCCACTGCGGCGCATTGGATACCGAGCCACGATATTATGGGGGTTGCTGTTGGTGACGATCGCAACAGCGCTCATCCCGATGTTCAGCCATTTGGCGATCTGGTTCGTATTACGCTTACTGATGGGTGTGGGCGATAGCGGTTTACATTACGCCAGCCAAATGTGGGTGACCAAGATCGCAGCTCCCGAGAATCGTGGACGCGATCTTTCCATTTACGGACTGGCATATGGCGTGGGCTTTAGTATTGGTCCATTAGGCTTAAGCGTGCTGCATTTGGGGATTTGGGTACCTTTTGGCGGCTTGCTCGTTCTGTATCTGATTGCCTTCTTATTATTATCCCGGATCAAAAATGAGTTCCCTGCACAGATCGAACAAACGGAAAAGAAGCAAAACAAATACGCATTTGTTTTGCGACTTGCCTGGCTGGCGCTGATTCCTTCGTTTTTGTTCGGATTCATGGAGACGTCCCTCAACGGCAGTTTTCCCGTTTATGCCTTGCGTACCGGCTTGTCCGTTGAATGGGTTTCCTTGATCCTTCCGTCGTTTGTCGTGGGAAGTATTATTTTGCAGATGCCGCTGGGGGCATTGAGTGACCGTATAGGACGCAAGCAGGTCATGCTCGTGTGTGCGCTTGTAGGGGGATTGGCCTTCTTCCTGTTCCCGTTTGCAGGTGAAAACGTATGGCTGATGATGCTGTTGTTGGCCATAGCGGGAGCGGCTGTTGGTTCCTTTTACTCGCTGGGCTTGGCTTTTTCGGCAGATATTTTACCAGCATCGATGGTTCCTACCGCAGGAATTATCGCGGGCGTCAATTTTGGTGTTGCCAGTATTTTGGCTCCGAATGTGAATGGTCTGCTGATGGATGTGTGGGAGCCGTGGACGATCTTTTGGCTGATGGGATCGCTGCTCATTGTTTTCGCGGCAGCATGTCTGTTTTTTAAACAAAAAGCAACCCAGGAACAGACGTATTCGATGCCGTTGCAAAAACAGGGGTAAAAACAATGATGGATAAGCTTCGCCAAGCTTTTGGCGAGGCTTTTATTTTTTTGCCCAAAAAAGCATAAACGGGCATCAAGGAGGGAAGCGTATGAATAGTAAGTAGAACAGCATGATTGGAAGGGGTTACCCGATGCTGACACCATGCATTTTCAGAAGAGGCATAGCCTGGATCTTATTTTTCGTGCTCAGTCTGGTAATCATTCCGTTTTTCTCAGATGACGGCCAGGCTCCGACACCGTCTGCACCTGCACCTGCCACTACAAATGCAACTTCGCAGCCATAGCTTTGTCTTTGTGTTCACGAAAAAAGACACGCCACTGACGACGGCGTGTCTTTTTTCTGTAGTGTTAGCGTGTAACAAAATTTTGCGTGAAATACGGGCGGCGGTCTTTCATAACGATACCGACACCGAGCTGCTTGAATTTTGGAGAGAGCAAGTTTTGACGATGCCCTGCGGAGTTCATCCAGCTCACGTGGGCCTCGATCCCGTCTAGCTGTCCGTAGGCAATATTTTCACCAGCTGAGCTGTAACGAATGCCGGCTTGCTTCAATCGATCAAACGGACTTCCTGTAGATGGGGAGGTATGATTGAAAAAGTTATTCTGGGCCATGTCCTGGCTGTGTGCTCTGGCCACTGCTGCAACTTGTTCATCCCAAGTAATAACGGGCAGCTTGGCACGTTGCCTTGCCACGTTGAGCAAGTCCAAATTTTGTTTCTCGTATGCGAGCGCTGCCTGCTTTATCTGTGCGTCTGTCAGTTTGGGCAGTTCAGATAATTTCGTATAGGAAATGGGATACATCAAGCCAATCGCAATGGTGGCAAAATGCTCAGGAGTAGAGATGCGCACTCCTGCGACCTTATTTCCACCCAGCTGATCGATTGAGAAGGTGATCGCCTGATTGTTTTGGACATAGGTCGGATGAGTAAGGGTATTTTTTTGGATACGCAGGCTCGGGATGATCGTCAGCGTGTTTTGCGGTACACCCCAGCTATTTTGTAGGTCTTTTGTGGTAGAGCCAATCGTGATGCCATTCAAATTCAGCTTGGCTCCATTGGTAAACAACGTCACGACTTTGCCGTTTTGCAGGCCGACTTGAATATAATTGTTCAAATCTTGATTGTAAATCCACCATTCCACGCCCGTATGACTAGGATCAATGCGGGCAGGCTTGCCTAATGTTTGTTCTACCTGATCTGTGCTCATTCCTAGCTGAAGGTTATAGACGTCATTCGTTTTAACGGCTGCTGCTTGAGGGGCAGCAGATGCAGCTGAAACAGGAAGGACAGGGGCAACGTGGCCGAGCAGAGCCAGCGAAAGGCTCAGGGCGAGGATGCTGGTTACTTTCTGTTTACGCATGTATCTTCCTCCTCGGTTGGATAGGATCTGCCTTGTTGGTAATGGTATCGGCAGGAAGCCGCTACAAAAATAGGGACCAAGGATGCAAAAATAAAACCCCCGCTATAGAAGCGGAGGTTATGGTCGACGATCCCGAATGACATACGTTTTGGCGATGAGATCATGCCAGCCTTGCTTTCGTGGGTGCCATGCAACCCATAGATAGCCCAGTCCGAATACGAGTGAAGCAAGGAGTTTGCCGATGACTTCTCGTAAAAATACCTGTCCGCCAGACAGATTGCCTCGCGCCTGTCTGGCACTAATGACGCGGATGCCTGTGATCAGCTTTCCCAAGGTTTGTCCGGTCCACCAAGTCAGCAAGATCATATAGAGGAGATCAAACAACACCTCCAGCAAATCAATGAATGGAAAAGAGGCGTAAGGAACGGCAAAAACACGACGCAACGGATTGAAAATGAGGTAGCTAATCCCAATCAAGAACATCGAATCAAGGAGCGATGCCAACACACGAATCCAGAAGCCAGCATACAAATGTTGTGGATGGGCTTCTGAATATGGATCAAAGGAATCGGGCTCGCGTGCTTTTTCTTCGTCGGGAAGCTGGTTCATGATAAGCCACTCCTTTCCGTAATAACAGGCTAAGGCATGAACTGATACAGGAGGCGAGGTGAGCTTTGGCGGTCCCATATTCGATTGAGACCAAGCGGATCAGGATTCGACCAGTACTGCTTCATGCTGAATAACAGCTTGCTGATGGAGAGCTGGTCTGCATAGCGGATGACCATAGCTTCATTTTCTCCAGACAAAGAGAGCGCGTAGCGTGTCGCTTCCTCCAAATCACCGAATTCATCGATGAGCCCCAGGCGTTTTGCTTGCTCACCGGAATAGACACGCCCGTCAGCGATTTCCAGCACGCGTTGACGGGAGAGGTTGCGGCCTTTGACGATGACGTCGACGAAATTGTTGTAGCTTTCGTTGACGAGTGTTTGGAAAATATGCCGTTCTGGGTCCGTCAGTGGCCGGGCTGGACTGCCGATATCTTTAAAACGCCCGCTTTTGATCGCGTATTGATGCACACCTAGCTTGTTCGCAGCTTCACTATAGTTAACCAGATTGAAAATCACACCGAGGCTGCCGGTCAGTGTGTTGGGATTGGCAAAAATCGCATCGCCTGTCGTGGCCAAGTAATAGCCGCCTGAGGCCGCTGTGGAACCCATGCTGACGACAATGGGAAGATTGCGGACCTGCTTGAGCCGTAGCAAGCGTCTGTGTAATTCATCGGTAGCGACGACCTCTCCACCTGGACTATCAATGCGAAGGACCACCGCTTTCACCATCTCATCCTCTTCAATTCGGCGTAGCTGTTCAGTCAATAGCTCCGTCATCGAAGGCAGTCCAGCGCTATTCTGTTGCCCCGAAATTACGCCGTTCACAAATAGCTGCACAATTTTGCTGTTGCCATAGCCCGATACCACATTTTCTTCCCAAGCGAACCCAGGATGGTCGACGAGATCTGTATAAGTCCCGTAAATACCCTCCACCAAAAGCCCTAATAGAAAAACGACCAGTACGATTACGAGCGCGACCCATTTTTTTCGATGCATGAAAACCACCTCATACTTAGCATGAGCCGTCGAGGGGAGAGTTACACATGGGACGAGCATTGGAAAAAATGGGATTGATGTGATCGTCTACGAGGATGGCAACCAAACGCTGAAGGGTAAATTCATGCAATTTTTAGATTATTGCGGTAAAATAGAAACACAAGAACGACAAGTTTGTTTTATCGCAATAGGGGGACAGACAAATGATTATACAGGTGTTGGATTTGACGAAGAACTACGGCGATCTGAAAGTGTTGAAGGGCATTACGACTCAGGTAGCAGAAAAGGAAGTAGTCTGTGTCATTGGTCCGTCTGGCTCGGGCAAGAGCACGTTTTTACGTTGCTTGAATCAGCTAGAGGAAATGAGCAGCGGAAAGATTGTCATCAACGGGCATGATTTGTCAGACTCCAAGACCGATATGAATAAAGTCAGAGAAGAGGTCGGGATGGTCTTTCAGCGCTTTAATCTCTTTCCGCATAAAACGGTGCTGGAAAACGTCATGCTAGCCCCTGTAAAAGTGAAGAAAATGTCCGCGGAAGAAGCCCGCAAGCAAGGCTTGGCTCTCTTGCAGAAGGTAGGGCTCCAGGATAAGGCCGATGTGTATCCCGAGAGGCTGTCTGGGGGGCAGATGCAACGAGTGGCAATCGCAAGGGCGCTCGCCATGAATCCAAAGGTCATGCTGTTTGATGAGCCGACATCCGCCCTAGACCCGGAGCTGGTAGGAGAGGTGCTTGCCGTCATCAAAAATTTAGCCAAGGAAGGCATGACAATGGTGATCGTGACGCACGAAATGAATTTTGCCAAGGAAGTGGGTGACCGCATCATTTTTATGGATCAGGGTATCATCATGGCAGAAGGTCATCCCAGTGAGGTTTTTGGCAATAACGTAAACGATCGCTTGCGTTCGTTCTTGGGCAAGGTATTGGCGTAAAAAAAGAAGGGCACCAGTTGCTTCGTTTCGTATCATGAAAAACGAGGCACTGGTGCCGTATTATTTTGCTGCATCCAACAATTGACTGACCGTGACAAACCGATAGCCCTGCGAACGCAAATCCGTGATGAGCTCCCGGAGTGCAGCGACTGTTTGCCGTTGGTTCAGCCCCCCATCATGAAACAGGATGATATCCCCGGAGGAGACATTGCTCTTGACGCTTTTGGCAATGACGTTAGCTGTGCGTGCCAAAGACCAATCACGAGGATCAATCGACCAGTGAATGATGTCGTAGCCACTGGATTGAACCGCATTCATGACGTCATGTGTCAGGATGCCGTAGGGTGGACGGTAGTATTGCGCCAAAATGCCGGTCGTCTTCAAAATGGAGCGTTCTGCATGCTTGATTTCTTCGTACACTTCATGCTCGGTCAGCTTGTTCAGATCAAAATGATGGTAGCCGTGGTTGCCGATTTCATGCCCAGCCTTGTAAATCCACTGCATGACTTTTGGATGCTTGTCCACTTGGGAGCCAAGGACAAAAAACGTAGCGCGAATGTTGTACTGATGCAGCACCTCAAGAATTTGGGGCGTATAGATAGCATCCGGTCCATCATCAAAAGTGAGAGCGACGACCTTTTTTTCTGTGTCGATTCTGTGGATCGGCTCATACGAAGGCAGTGTTTGTTGGGCAAAAGCAGGTAGGGTGCTGTAGCCAAGAAGGCAGGCGAAAAGCAAGGCGTACCGTATGCATTTGCGCATGAACAATCGCCTCCTTCTTCTGGGATGTGATTAGGTTCACCTCCTGCCAGGGAAAACATGCTACCAAAAGAAAACAGCGGTCAGAGTAGGTGGCGGTTATGTTAAAATGGAAGAACCGTACATAGGAGAGGAGAGAGTTTGGTGGAACTCCGCGGTATTTTGCAAGGACTAACACACGAGTACCATGGAGGGGACAAGCCGGTAGACTACTATTTGAATATCGGTGAAGATCGCCTTCCGCTTAATGAATGGCTGGGCAGTGAATTGACGATTTCGTTTTTAGGCGTAAAAAACTGCATTGCCTGTGGCCGCAAAACAAACAAGACGTTTAACAGTGGGTATTGCTATCCCTGTTTTACCAAACTGCCGGAAAATGACTTGTGCATCGTCAAGCCGCATGAATGTCATTTTGACTTGGGGACTTGCCGGGACGAGAGCTTCGGCGAGAGATATTGCATGATTCCTCATTTTGTCTATCTGGCAGTGTCGAGTGATATAAAGGTAGGATTGACTCGTAAGCATAATGAATTGAGACGCTGGGTGGATCAAGGCGCGATTCGCGCGATACCGATTGCGGAGGTTCCCACTCGTCGGATGGCTGGGGAGCTTGAATTCCACTTGAGTCAGTTTTTACCGGACAAGACCAACTGGCGCAAAATGCTCAAGGGAGATGTGAAGGAAATTGATTTGCTCGCCATGCGTGACGAAGTGTACGGTCATTTTCCTGAACAGTTTAAAGCATTCCAATATCGCGAGGACGAATGGGTAGATATTGCCTATCCGATCTTGGAGTCACTGGATAAAATTAATTCCAAAACGCTCGATAAAGAAGAACAGCTCGGCGGGCGATTGATCGGTGTGAAAGCACAGTATTTGATCTTTGACAATGGTGTATTCCAGACGAGAAAGCATGCTGGCTACCAAGTCGAGATCAAAGCAAAACCATCTGCATAATGACGTGCAAACTCCTCACACTAGGACATGTGAAGGAGGATTGGGCAGATGGATGAGCACATTGAGTACACCATGCCTTTAACCGGGACACTGGCTGAGGCTGTGGAAGACCAGAATGCCAAGCAACTAGGGGTGCCCTTCTCGCCGCTTTCGCAAATGTGGCAGGTAAATCCTGACCAGACGAATGAAGAAGATCATGCAAAGAGCGAGCGTGCCGGAAAACGGATTCCACAATAGAAACATGCGTATGAACGACAGCCAGAAGGAAGGGATGGTTGTCGTTTTTGTTTGCAACACGTTCACCGCTTCTTTTACAATGAATAGATACATAAACAAAAAGCGAGGAAATGAATATGACGATAAAAGCCTACCTGTACAACAAATGCGATACATGCCGCAAAGCGAAAAAATGGCTCACGGATCAAAATATTGGCTTCGAAGAAATTCCAATCGTCGATGCACCGCCGTCCAAAGAGGAGCTGCGCCAAATTTGGCAGACAAGTGGTCTCGATCTGCGCAAGTTTTTCAATGTGAGTGGAGTCCATTATCGCGAGCTCGGCTTGAAGGACAAGCTTCCTACGATGTCAGAGGATGAAATGCTTGAGCTGTTGGCTTCCAATGGCAAGCTGATCAAACGGCCTCTTATCGCAAGCGATCGTACCTTAACCCTTGGTTTCAAAGAAGAAGAACTGGAGAAGGCTTGGGGAGGGAAGGCATGATGCGCCAACCTTCCAAAAGGCTGAACCATCTTTCCGCCGATATTTTTTCAGAAATGGCGGCTCGCAAAAGGGAAGTTGCCAAAACGAGAACAGTATACGACTTGAGTATCGGCAGTCCTGATCAGCAGCCTGACGAGAAGCTTCTGCAAACGTTAATCCATGCCATCCAGCAACCAACCGCTTTTCGCTATCCAATGAGCGATGGAACGGCGGTCTTCCGAGAAGAGGTCGCCCGCTGGTATCAATATCGTTTTGGGGTGGAGCTGGCGCCAGATGGGGAGGTTCATTCCTTGATGGGGTCACAGGATGGTTTGGCTCACTTTGCTTTGACATGGACCGATCCTGGAGATATCGTCCTCGTACCTGATCCTGGGTATCCGATCTACGAAGGCAGCGTTCATTTGGCAGGAGCGGTACCTTACCGGATGCCTCTGCGGGCAGAAAATGAATTTTTACCAAAGCTGACCGACATTCCAGAGGAGATTGCGGCTCGTGCAACGTTTATGATTCTGAACTATCCGAATAATCCAGTTTCCGCGGTCGCTACCCTTGCCTTTTTTGAAGAGGTCGTGGCTTTTGCCAAACGTTTTGACATTATCGTTGTTCATGATTTGGCATATTCGGAAATGGTGTTTGACGGCTATCAAGCGCCGAGCTTTTTGCAAGTGCCAGGAGCGAAGGATGTAGGAATCGAGTTTAATTCGTTTTCCAAGAGCTTTAACATGGCAGGTTGCCGGATCGCTTACGTTGTAGGGAATGCAGACATCATCAAGCCGCTTGCGATTGTAAAATCCAATATCGATTACGGCGTCTTTTTGCCTGTACAGCAAATGGCCATTGAGGCTTTGCGAAAGGATCGGGAATCGGATGGGAAAAACACAGTCGCACCCGTTTACCAAGAACGACGTGATGTGCTGCTGGGGGCATTGGAACAGGCAGGATGGAGCATTCCATCTCCCAAGGCGACCATGTTTGTTTGGGCAGCTGTACCGGGCGGCTGGACGTCACGAGAGTTTGCCTTTGCTTTACTGGAGAAAGCCGGAGTCGTGGTCGTTCCGGGAAGTGCCTTCGGCGAAGAAGGAGAAGGGTATGTACGAATTGCGCTCGTCCAACCTCCCGAGATCCTGTTAGAGGCTGTGGCTGCTATCGATCAATCCGGGATTCTTCACATGAAAACAAGTGTGTAGCGGTTGAAGTTAAAAAAGAGGGGATGAGCTTTCATGCGTTTGCGCGAAGAAATGCCTGACTTTCCTGGGATTACGGAGTGGATCAACGGGCAAGTAACCAAAGCTGA
This sequence comes from Brevibacillus fortis, assembly GCF_046196545.1. Taxonomy (GTDB): domain Bacteria; phylum Bacillota; class Bacilli; order Brevibacillales; family Brevibacillaceae; genus Brevibacillus; species Brevibacillus fortis_A. The sequence continues at coordinate 5,446,569 of NZ_CP176370.1, read as the reverse complement.
TTTGGTTGGAAGTCCTGTCTTGGTGCATATCTGGTCCGTCAGTTGCTACATGTGCAAGGAATCGATGCCGAGCATTAACGAATGGCGAGATCAATACGCTGCTAACGGTTTGAAGGTCATTGGAATTCATATCCCTCAATCGGAAAAAGATACAGACATCGAGATGATCAAGAAGGCGATTGCAGAACAACATTTGACACACCCTATTGCAATCGATAATGATAGAGAGACAGCCGATGCATTCCAGAATGAATACGTCCCCGCTTTTTATTTGTTTGACGAGGCTCTTCAGTTACGTCATTTTCAGGCAGGAGAGAAGGGTCTCCAACTGGTAAAAAAACGCTTGTTCAGAATTTTGGGGATCGAAGAGGAATCCTAGAATGTTCGTCTAATTAAGTATGTGTAATGGATTGTACCCGATAGGAGGATATGTAAACGATGGAATTCCCGAAAAATCTACGTTACAGTGAAGAGCATGAGTGGGTGCGAGTAGAAGGAAACAAGGCGTACATCGGAATCACTTCTTTTGCTCAATCAGAGTTGGGTGACATCGTGTTTGTCGAATTGCCTGAGGTAGGCACGACAATCCAACAGGATGAGCCGTTTGGCAGCGTGGAATCGGTAAAAACCGTTTCTGAACTGTACGCTCCTGTAACTGGTAAAGTAGTAGAAGTAAATGGCGAACTGGAAGATGCACCTGAACTGGTTAACTCCTCGCCATACGAGCAAGCATGGATGATCGTCGTCGAATTGTCTGATGCAGCTGGGCTGGACAAGCTGATGGATGCAGACAAATACGAAGCGATGGTAAAAGAATAGGAAACAAAAAAGCCGGGGCTTTTATGCTCCGGCTTTCTTTATTTATGGACGGACTATTCCAGCTTGAATGTTCGTACTGCATCATTAAGCTCTTCTGCCATTTTTGCCAGCATTGTTGCAGCCGAAGAGATTTCCTCCATGGAAGCGGTTTGTTCTTCCGCTGCTGCTGCAACCGTTTGAGAGTTGCCGGCTGATTGTTCTGCGATTTGTGTAATATGCGTAATGGCGGATACAATCGTCTGCATTTGCTGACTGATCTTGTTCATTTCCGTTGTCACTTCATTCATGCGGACGAGCAGCCCAGACGTGGAGCCAGTAATTTGCTCAAATGCATTTCCTGTGGAGCGAACGAGAGTCATGCCTTCTCCCAAAATAGAAGAGCCATGATTCATTGCCGCGATCGCTGAGCCTGTGTCCTGCTGAATCACTGTAACGATATGACTGACCTGCTCGGCGGCAGAGCTGGACTGTTCGGCCAGCTTGCGCACCTCGTCGGCTACAACTGCAAAGCCTCGTCCTTGTTCTCCGGCGCGAGCTGCTTCGATAGCGGCGTTCAGAGCGAGCAGGTTGGTTTGATTGGCGATCGTCGTGATGAGTGAGATCATTTCTCCAATCTCTTGGGAGCGTTGGCCTAACGTATTGACAATGGTAGAAGTCTTGGCCATCTGGCTATGGATCACATCCATGTGCTCGACTGTTTTGGCTGCCATCTGATTGCCATCTGTGGCTTGACGGTTCGCTTCTTGTGTAGAGAGATTTACATCCTCAATTCCTTTTTCCATCGCTTCAATGTGTACGGCAATCTCGTTAATGACTTCATAGCCTTGAACGGTCGCATCCACTTGCTGCTCAGTACCGTAGGCAATTTCTTGAACGGATTGAGCGATTTGCTCTGTTGCTTTGCTCGTCTGTTCCGCACTTGCCATCAATTGCTCAGACGTAGCAGCAACCTGTTGAGCGTTGAAGCTGACTTGCCCCAGCGTTTCGCACAAGGTTGCCGTCATGGAGTTGAAGCGATTTGCCATAATCCCCATCTCATCGGCTGTCTGAATATCCATGGAAGCGGTAAAATCGCCATTGGAGAGTGCATGAGCCAGCTGGTTGGCGCGATCGATTTGTTTGGTCAAGTATTTGCTGAAGTAATAAATGACAGCAATCATGATCAACAGACCGATCAGGCTCACCGTACAAAGCTCAAAGAACAAGTCATAAAGAGGATCAGCAATTTCTTTTTCCGGCATAACGAGAGCGATTGTCCAGTTTGTATCTCCGAGCTCTTGAAAATAAACACGATTGATGCCGTTTTCATCATTAAACGTTTTCATGCCTGACTTCTCTTCTAGAAGAGAAGGACCTATTGCTGCCAAGGAAGCATTATCATCAGATTGAACGGAATGATTCATCAGCTTGTCTGCTTGAGGATGAGCGAGATATCTCCCTTTTTGATCCACCAAAAAGGCCCAGCCTGTTTCGCCTACTTTTGTACTGGAGACGAGCTTTTCCACGTCAGTGAGTGTAATATCGTCTGTGGCCACACCCAGAAGCTTTTTATCCGGAGTGTAAAAAGGAGCGACTACCGTCACCATGGAGACCTTGGAAACCTCGTCAAAGTACGGCTCGGAATAATCGGTTTCCTTCTTGGTCGAAATACCGACCTTGTACCAGTCTTGATTTGGATAGTTATAGGAATCGCTGCTGTACTCATTTGTAATGTTAACCTTGCCGTCAGTCTTTGCCCCGTAAGTAGCAACGAGTTTCTTGTTCGGGTCAAAAGCGTAAGGTTCCATGAAAATTCCCATTCCGACCGTCGTATCATTAATGAGAACGGTTTTGGACAGCAGGGAATTTAACTGCTCTAGCGAATTTGTAACAGGACCCATTTCAATAAAGCGAGCCATACTCAGCGTTACCTTGCTATGGGCTTCCAGTTGCTTTTCCACATTACTGCCGACCATATCTAGTTGATAATTCATTTTGTCCTCAATTTCCCGATTCAGTTGGTCGACAGAGAACCAGAATCCGATGCCCACGACGAGCAAAAGAGTCAAGATAATGACAGGCAGTGTAATGGTCAGTGTTCGAGCACGAAGACTTTTGAAACGAAACATGGAACCGCTCTCCTTTTGAATTTTTGCTAAAATGATTATTATTCCTTATTATCGGATAGATTAAGACTATCTTGTATAATGGATTTAGGCAAATGAGGGAAAATATTCATACTAGTCAGAAAATGTTGCGGAAATCGAAGCAAATCGAGTAAAATGGATAAACCAAATCTTTATGCGATTTCCTTCATTGGTATCATTTGCGGGTGGAGTGTTAGTGGGGATATAGGCTACAATGCGGATACAGACAAAGTTTCGACCAAAGAACGGACGTGGACGTTTCATTTGGCGAATAGGGAGGGAGACTATATGAGTTTTTGTTGTGGTGCTGGAATGGTAGGTTCCGTAGGCTCAGTCCGTCATTATAAAACGCTTGTACACAATGTCCCGATCATGTTTTGTCCTGTATGTGACAGAATAGAGGTTCATCCCGGTATTGAGGGAGAATATGAAATTTTAGTAGAATATGCTCAAGGAGATCAGGCTCCAGAAGTGGATTTTGCTGACTTTGTGAGTGTTGACAATACATCCGAGTTGTTTGAGAATTGTACCATGACGGATGAAGCAGCCAGCTTCGCCGAAGTATTAAACCAGCAGATCGATATTTCACTTGATCTGCTTGGAGTCGCCAAGGAGTTACAGGATGACGATTGGCGGGAAGCATTGATGATTCGTTTAAGACGGTTAAGCGAGCGATTGAAGCAGTACAATAAAAGAAAAGCTAATGTCGCACAAGAGCGCATGACCTGAGTTGACGTGGGAGGCAGTGTGAATGTTTCATTTGAAAGCCGTTCACCACATCGCATTGAATTGTAGTGATGTTGTGAAGGTAGCTCGTTTTTTTAAGGACATTTTGGAAGTCCCTATCCCGGAAGAGAATATGACGGAAGGAGCACCTGTCTACTTTCAAATTGGCACATACACACGGATCGGTCTTCATCCTCATGGCGGGGAAGCTGGGAAAGGCGGCGTAGGGCAGGTCGATCATCTCGCCTTCTCTGTGCAGAGCCGAGCTGAGCTGGACTACCTGGTCGATAAGCTGGAGGCAGAGAATATTTGCTATCGTGGCCCAATTACACAGCCTACTAGCTATAATTTGTATTTTGAGACACCCGATGGTCACCACCTTGAGGTGCGACTCGATAAAGACGAGTTTGATGAGTAGTGTTTCAGGAAGCATCTGCGTAAAGCGGATGCTTTTTTATTTTTTGCCATCTCACTACTGTGTGGTGAGGAAAAAAGGTTGTGGATGATCTTCCTAAGTTTTAAAGCTGGTGAGAAGAAAAAGCACAGGGCTCGCAGACCTTGACAACGCCTCCCAGTCGGAACTTAAAAAAGGGGACCACGCTCGTCGAACACTTCTTCCTTGAGAAACGTCCGCCCGTAGGGTGGCTTTGGCTCGACGGTCCCCTTTTTTAAGTGGAGACGGCCAGTGAATCCCCCCTGCTGGCGTGTCAGAGTCGAAGAGAACTGTGCTTTTTCTTCTCCTCCACCATGTTGACTCAAAAGTGCTCTCTAAAGGTCTTTCTTACAATGTCGAGAAATAGATGGTTCCCCTGACAACAGCCGACAGTGACTCTCATTCCTCGCCAAAGGATTCGACCTGACAAGCCACGAACCCAATTGGGAAGAGAGGGGTGGCGTGCAGATGATCGGAATGGGCAGACTGCTTTTTGAACTGGGTGAGCGACTGCAAGGAAAAGCACACTTGCGATTCATAACAGTAGGATGGGAGCGCAGGATCGGAATTGTAGTCGATGATTCACCGGCACAGTGGCAATTGACGATAGCAAAAGGAGTTGCATCCTGGGATGTATGGACAGAAGAGCAGCCTGCCGATTTGATCATCAGGGGAGCGGAGAAACAAATGCACATGCTGTTTGGCGGCGATGAGCTCGTCTATGCACTAGCCAAAGAAAAGGTGCAAATAGCAGGGCCATTGCGCGACCAATTGAAGCTCGATGCCATTTTGCGACTAACCTGTCGGTGAACTGTCCATGGGGCAGTGTGATATAATAGGAAGAAACGGTTTTGGAGGAGGCGCTTTGATGTCTACTGTTATGTCGTTGCAACAGGCGGTTGCCACACGTAAAGATGCTATTGCCGAAACATTCCGTCATCTGCATGAGAATCCGGAGATAAGCTGGAAGGAAGTAGAAACGACTCGCTATTTGGCGGAGCGCATGCGTGCCTTGGGACTGCGTGTTACGACTTTTGACGATTGTACAGGATTAGTGGCTGAATGGGGCGAAGGGAAGCCAGTTGTTGGCTTGCGCACAGATATCGATGCTCTCTGGCAAGAAGTGGGCGGTGAATGGCGCGCGAATCACTCCTGCGGTCATGACGCCCATATGACATTGATTGTGGAAACGGTAGAAGCATTGGTTGCCGCTGGATATCAACCGCCAGGAATGTTAAAAATTTTGTTCCAACCAGCAGAAGAAAAAGGAACCGGAGCATTGAAGCTGGTGGAGAAAGGTGTCGTCGATGACATCGATTATTTGTACGGTGTTCATTTAAGACCGATTCAGGAGATGGCAAATGGCACGGCAGGACCCGCCATCTACAACGGAGCAGCTATGTTCCTTTATGGAGAAATAACAGGAGTAGCGGCACACGGTGCGAGACCGCATCTCGGGATCAATGCGATAGAAGTAGCGGGAGCAATTATTTCGGGTCTCGGGCAAGTACATATCAACCCGATGGTGCCAGCCACTGTCAAAATGACCATGCTGCAAGCCGGGGGAGAGAGTTACAACATTATTCCGGACAAGGCGCGTTTTGCTCTCGATCTGCGAGCGCAGACGAATGAGGCGATGGAGACCCTCGAGAATCGTGTTCGTCAAATGATTAACGGAGTCGCGGAGTCTTTTCAGGCACGCATAGAGGTAGAGTCCGGTTCTCGCATGGTGGCGGCAGAGGTCGATGATCAAGCCAAGGCATTTATGGAGCAGGCGATCGTAGATGTGCTCGGTCAAGAGAATTTGCGAGCGGCGCCTGTCAGCCCGGGAGCGGAGGATTTCCACTACTATACAGTGAAGCGCCCTCATATCAAGGCGACGATGCTGGCTCTTGGATGTGATTTGGTACCGGGGCTGCATCACCCGCTGATGCATTTTGACCGCTCTGCATTGGAAAAGGGTGTGGCGATTTTGTGTCAGACAGTCGTAAAAACGTTTGAAAATACGTAAATCTTTATGCCTTGTGAGAGCAACACTAAGGGAGTAAACTCTTGGTGTTGCTCTTTTTGTGGGGAAAATGTCTCTGCGTACTCCACGAATAGTCGATAGACTGATTGGTTTGTGGACAAAATACTGCTGTTGGGGAATAATACGCATGAGGAGGGTTATTCACACATTCTCCATGAGAGATTATAAAATTATGTAGCTTATTTAGCTAAATGTGATATACTAATTACAAATCGAGCGACAATTAGAAAGTCACAATAAATGATACACATTTTGGGAAGGAGATCGTTCACACATGGAAACCAATACGGTTCAAAAGCTTACTGACATTCTTGGAGCTACGAAAGTGTATCATAACTTGCCTGTAGCTAATCTTGTTGAGATGGCAGTGAAGCGTGGCGAAGGGATTTTGACCGATAAGGGGGCGCTCAATGCGCTAACAGGGAAGTTTACCGGCCGTTCGCCAAAGGACAAATTTGTGGTGGACGAAGCTTCCGTACACGATAAAATCAACTGGGGTCCCGTTAACCAACCAATTACTACTGAAAAATTCCAAGCACTTCAACAAGACGTGCTCCAATACTTACAATCAAAAGATGAACTGTTTGTCTTCGATGGCTTTGCGGGTGCAGATACAACCTATCGTCTGCCAATCCGCGTAGTGAACGAATTCGCTTGGCATAACCTGTTTGCACGTCAGCTGTTCATCCGTCCGTCCGAAGAAGAACTGGCTGCGCATGAATCAGAATTCACGGTTATCTATGCGCCTAATTTCAAGGCCAATCCTGCGGTACACGGCACGAACTCCGAGACCTTCATCGTGATGAGCTTTGAGCAAAAGACAGTATTGATCGGTGGCACTGAGTATGCTGGTGAAATGAAAAAGTCGATCTTCAGCGTCATGAACATGCTGCTTCCAGAGCGCAACGTACTCTCGATGCACTGCTCTGCGAACGTAGGTAAAGACGGAGACGTTGCCCTGTTCTTCGGTTTGTCCGGTACAGGAAAAACAACGCTGTCTGCTGACCCGGATCGTTTCTTGATCGGTGACGATGAGCACGGCTGGTCTGACAATGGCGTGTTTAATATCGAAGGCGGATGCTATGCAAAATGCGTCAAGCTGTCTGAAGAAGGCGAACCGCAAATCTGGAAAGCAATCCAGTTCGGTACCGTACTTGAAAATGTAGACGTAAATGAAGCGACTCGTGTAGCAGACTACGATAGCACCAAATATACAGAGAATACACGCGCTGCGTACCCTGTGGAAGCAATTCCGGGTGCTGTGATTCCAGGCGTGGGTGGGCAACCAAATGTCATCGTCTTTTTGACAGCCGACTCGTTCGGTGTATTGCCTCCAATCTCCAAGCTGAATAAAGAGCAAGCTATGTATCACTTCCTGTCTGGCTACACCAGCAAAATGGCAGGTACAGAGCGTGGTGTAACTGCTCCGCAAACAGAGTTTTCTACTTGCTTCGGTTCTCCATTCTTGCCACTGTATCCTGTAGTATATGCAGAAATGCTTGGTAAGAAGATTGACGAGCGAAAGGTTCAAGTATACCTGGTGAACACTGGTTGGACTGGTGGCCCGGTAGGTGTTGGGCAACGTATGAAGCTGTCCTACACGCGTGCGATGGTAACAGCAGCATTGAACGGTGAGCTGGAAAAAGTAGACTATGCAACTGACGAGATTTTCGGGGTACAAGTACCGACTTCTTGCCCGAACGTTCCTGCTGAAGTTCTGCAACCACGCAATACATGGGCAAACAAGGAAGATTACGACAAGCAAGCGGCTGATCTGGCTGCACGCTTCATTGAGAACTTCGAGAAGAAATTCCCGAATGCAACAGATATTGCAAATGCGGGTCCTAAAGTAAAGTAATCGAACAGGAAAGAAACGGGTAGACGATAAGGTCTATCCGTTTTTTCTTCGTGAAAACGTAAAAAAACCGTCAGCGTGTGACCGACGGTTTTGAGCTTATCCGTTACTTGCTGCCATCGAATACTTTCGAAGTATTGATTGGTACAACTTTTCCATTTGACTGGCGGAATAGAGTCAGGTAAGCTTCCCAAGGGATCCCTTCAATAGAGTGATAGCGATACATAACGAGAAACTCTTGATCACTCGTTCCGGTCAGATTGACATAACCTTTGGAAACGACCTCTCTCTCAGGTCCGCAAAGGTACAAGCTGCCTTTCACATCGGAAGGGTCACATGGAAGCGGTAAGATGTTTTTTGCCTGCTGGACAATTGCTTCTGGAATGTTACTGCCACCGGTGTTTCCGCCAGCGTCGGAGAAACGGACAGCAGGAGTTTTGTTGTCCCATTCCTGCTTGATACCGAGCGCATTGGCAACAGTCGCTACAGGTGCATAAACGTTTCCATTATAGATGAATGGTTCTGCTTTCGTTTTGATGACCTGGTCATTGACTATCAATTTAATGTTGGAGAAACGAGCAGATACTTTCTCTGTGCCCGTTTTTGCTAAGACTGTGGTGCCACCTACGAGTAGTAAGACAGTAGCTAGTCCAATTGCGAGTTTCTTGTTGCTCTTTTTCAAAATGCTCCATCCCTTTCTAGATATCCAGTGGTATTTTTTACAAAAAGTACCTGGAATTTAGACGGATATGTATGTCCAAAAGTTACAAAGGGAAAAATGCTGCGGAGGCAACAATATTTAGGAAGGATTCGATGCGCAAAAACGGACTTTCTAAATATAATGATATAAAAAATACAGATATGTTTCATTCCTTGATTTATAATTATTCTTATTATAAGATAGTTATTGAGAATGGATTGAGAATTTACCAACTCACTTTTGACGTGTATGGAGGGAATTCAGATGACAGCAGTACCGCATTTGCAAATAAAAAACCTTCGCGCCAAGATCGAGGACAAAGAGATCCTCAAAGGCCTGAATTTGGAGATCAAGGGCGGCGAAGTGCACGCGATCATGGGACCAAATGGTACCGGTAAATCGACATTGGCATCCACGCTGATGGGTCACCCAAAATATGAGGTAACCGATGGCGAAGTGCTGATCAATGACGAAGACTTGTTGGAAATGGCAGTAGACGAGCGCGCACGTGCAGGTCTGTTCCTGGCGATGCAATACCCGTCCGAAATCAGCGGTGTAACCAACTCTGACTTCCTGCGTTCCGCGATCAACGCACGCCGTGGCGAAGGAAACGAAATCTCCCTGATGAAATTCATCCGTGAGATGGACAAAAAGATGAATACGCTGGAAATGGATGAGTCTTTCTCCCACCGTTACCTGAACGAAGGTTTCTCCGGTGGTGAGAAAAAGCGTAACGAGATTCTGCAAATGATGCTCTTGGAGCCAGCTATCTGTATTTTGGATGAAATCGACTCCGGTTTGGACATCGACGCATTGAAAATCGTTGCAGCTGGTGTAAACGAAATGCGCTCCGCAGACCGCGGATTCTTGATTATTACGCACTACCAGCGTTTGCTGAACTATGTAAAGCCTGACTTCGTACACGTCATGATGCAAGGTCGTATCGTGAAGTCCGGTGGTCCTGAGCTGGCTGAACGCCTGGAGGCAGAAGGCTACGACTGGATCAAGGAAGAGCTCGGCATCGAGGACGAAACCGTAAACGCCAACGTGTAGGATGAAGGAGGCAGCAGTGAAATGAGTGTGGATGTACAGCTACGCTTCGATTCCGAGGCGATCACCCAGTACTCCAAAGCTAATCAGGAGCCTGCCTGGTTCCTGGAAAAGCGCCTCGCTGGACTGAAGGCGGCGGGAGAGCTGGCGCTCCCTGCCTTGGAGAAAACGAAGATTGATAAATGGAATACCGCTGATTTCGATCCGTTCCAAACCACTGCAAAGGTGGCAGCGGCGAATGAACTCAGCGATTTGGTAAAAGCACAAATCGATGTCGACAGCGTGAAAAACCTGTTGGTACAAAAAAATGCTTCTACCGTTTTTCAAGCAGTATCCGATGAGTTGAAGGCACAAGGCGTGATCTTCACGACTTTTGCTGATGCTCTGCAATCTCATGGCGATCTCGTGCAAAAATATTTGCTGAACGTGATCGCACTTGATGAGCACAAGCTGACTGCTCTTCATACGGCAGTTGTGAATGGTGGCGTATTCCTCTACGTTCCGAAAAACGTGGAAGTAGATGTTCCACTGCAAGCTGTGTATGAAATCGCAGGCGACAACGCTCTGTTGGCTCCACATGTTTTGATCGTGGCAGAAGCGAACAGCAAAGTAACCTACGTGGATACATATGTATCTGGCGAAGGCAAAAGCATGGTTGCGAACAGCCTAGTTGAAGTATATGTAGGCGCGGGCGCATCTGTGCAAGTAGCTTCTGTACGTTCTCTGTCTGTAGACGTTCACGATTATAGCTTCCGTCGTGCAACCGTTGAGCGCGATGGAAAAATGGAATGGATTTTGGGTGAGATGAACGATGGCAATACCGTTGCCAACAACACCACTATCCTCAAGGGAACTGCTTCGATCGCAGAGACCAAATCCATTTCTGTAGGTACTGGTTCCCAACGCCAAAACCTCACTTCCCAAGTTCAGCATATCGGCACGCACACTGAGTCTGACATGGTGAGCAAGGCTGTTATGACGGATGAAGCAGTGAGTATCTTGAACGGTATCACGAAAATCGAAAAAGGCGCTGAAAAGGCAAACGGCGTACAGGCGGAAAACATCCTGATGCTGAGCGATAAATCTCGCGGTGATGCCAACCCGATCCTGTTGATCGACGAGGATGACGTTAAAGCGGGTCACGCAGCTTCGGTAGGACGTTTTAGTGAAGAGTCTATCTTCTACTTGATGTCTCGTGGTATTTCCCGTCAAGGCGCAGAACGTCTGATCATTCTCGGCTTCCTGGAGCCAGTTGTTGCTGAGATTCCAGTAGAAGAAGTGAAAAACAGACTCCGTCAGGCGCTTGAAAGGAAGTTAGGCTAATGAACGCCAAGGAGCTTCGGAAATATTTTCCCATCCTACACCAAGAAGTAAACGGTCATCCGCTCGTTTACTTGGATAATGGTGCAACCTCTCAAAAACCGATTCAGGTTATTGAGGCGATGGATAAATACTACAGGGAGTATAACTCCAATGTGCACCGTGGCGTGCACACCTTGGGTAACATAGCGACAGATGGGTACGAGGGCGCGCGTGAAAAAGTTCGCGCCTTCATCAACGCCCGTGAAGCCGCAGAAATCGTCTTTACGCGTGGTACTACCTCTGCTTGTAATACGGTAGCGTACGGCTATGCTCGCATGTTCCTCAAGCCGGGAGATGAAATTGTGACCACATTGGTGGAGCATCACGCCAATTTCATTCCTTGGCAGCAGGCAGCCAAGGCGACCGGAGCGACTTTTAAGTTCATTCCGCTGGCAGAGGACGGCACCGTTACTCTGGAAGCGGTCAAGGAAACGATTACGGATAATACCAAACTCGTTGCCATTCACCATGTTTCCAACGTATTGGGGGATACTACCCCAATCAAGGAAATTGCCCAAATCGCTCATCAGCATGGTGCACTTCTGTTTGTTGACGGAGCGCAGGGTGCTCCACACAAGAAAATCGACGTCCAGGATTTGGATTGCGATTTTTATACGTTTTCAGCGCATAAGATGGCTGGCCCGACAGGCGTAGGTGTTCTGTACGGCAAGCGTGAGGTGCTGGAGCGTGTGGAGCCGATGGAGTTCGGTGGAGAAATGATTGACTACGTGGATATGTACGATTCCACGTGGAAGGAGCTTCCTTGGAAATTTGAGGGAGGAACTCCGATCATCGCAGGAGCTATCGGATTAGGAGCAGCGATCGACTTTTTGGAAGAGATCGGAATGGACAATATCGAGCGTCATGAAAAACATCTCGTCAAGTACGCGATGGAACAAATGCGCGAGATAGAAGGATTAAAGATTTACGGCCCACAGCAGGACCGCAGCTGTTTAATTACATTCAACCTGGATACAGTACATCCGCATGACCTGGCGACGGTGCTGGACAGTTACGGAATCGCAGTTCGTGCGGGTCATCACTGCGCACAACCGCTGATGCGTTGGCTGAATGTGACGGCTACCGCTCGGGCAAGCTTCTACCTGTACAACACAGAAGAAGAAGTAGATGTGCTGATCGCGGGCTTGAAGAAGACGAAGGAGTATTTCGGCAATGTCTTCTCTTGATGATTTATACCGCCGCGTCATTATGGATCACTACCAGAAACCGCGCAACCGCGGCAAGCTGGAAGAATCCGACGGACTCATTGTGAATTTGAATAACCCGACCTGTGGCGACAGCATCTCGCTCTCCTTGAAAGTGGAGAATGGCAAGGTGGTTGACGCGAAGTTTCTCGGTGAAGGCTGCTCAATCAGTATGTCATCTGCATCCATGATGACGGATGCTGTCAAAGGCAAGCCAGTAGCAGAAGCATTGGAGCTATCGCAAAAATTCTCCGATATGATGCAAGGCAAAGAGATCGATGACTCGATTGATCTTGGTGATATCGAAGCGTTGTCTGGCGTAGCCAAGTTCCCCGCTCGAATCAAGTGCGCAACATTGGCTTGGAAAGCATTGGAGCAAGGTGTCAAACAGGCGGAGCAGGAATAGTGATGGGTAAGGGACATGAACACGAAGGAGTGAGCAACGATGGCTGTTAAAGGCCCAGAAATACAGGAGTATCAGTACGGTTTCCACGATAAAGACGTCTCAGTATTCCGTACCAAAAAGGGTTTGACCCGCGAGATCGTCGAAGAAATTTCGAAGATCAAGGATGAGCCAGCTTGGATGCTGGAATTCCGCTTGAAATCGCTGGACATCTTCAACAGCATGCCGATGCCAAAATGGGGCGGCGATCTGGATGACCTCGATTTTGACAGCATCACCTACTACGTAAAGCCTTCTGAAAAGCAAGGCCGTAGCTGGGATGAGGTGCCGGAAGAAATCAAGGCAACCTTTGACAAGCTGGGTATTCCAGAAGCAGAGCAAAAGTTCCTCGCAGGTGTATCTGCTCAGTATGAATCTGAGGTAGTTTACCACAACATGCAGGAAGACCTGGAAAAACTGGGCGTTCTCTTCTGCGACATGGATTCAGCAGTTAAACTGCATCCAGAAATCGTGAAGGAATACTTCGCGACTGTTATTCCTCCAGCAGACAACAAGTTTTCTGCACTGAACTCGGCAGTATGGTCCGGTGGTTCCTTCATTTACGTACCAAAAGGCGTAAAAGTAGAAACTCCGCTGCAAGCATACTTCCGTATTAACTCCGAGAACATGGGTCAATTCGAGCGTACGCTGATCATCGCCGATGAAGATTCCTTCGTTCACTATGTAGAGGGCTGTACAGCTCCAATCTACAGCACGGATTCCTTGCACTCCGCTGTCGTAGAAATCATTGTAAAAGAACGCGCTCGTTGCCGTTACACCACGATCCAAAACTGGTCCAACAACGTATACAACCTCGTTACCAAACGTGCGGTTGCTTACGCGGATGCGAACATGGAATGGATCGATGGTAACATCGGTTCCAAGCTGACGATGAAATACCCAGCTGTTATCATGAAAGGACCTCGCGCGAAAGGTACCGTTCTTTCCATTGCAGTAGCAGGAAAAGGACAACACCAAGACGCAGGTGCGAAAATGATTCATCTGGCACCAGATTGCACATCGACGATCATTTCCAAGTCGATCTCCCGTGATGGCGGAAAAGTTACCTACCGTGGTCTGTCCCAGTTCGGACGCAAATCGGAAGGCTCCAAGTCCAACATCAAGTGCGATACGCTGATTCTGGATAAACTGTCCACGTCCGACACGATCCCGTACAACGAGATTATGAACGACAGCATCACGCTTGAGCACGAAGCGACAGTATCCAAAGTATCCGAGGATCAACTTTTCTACCTGATGAGCCGCGGTTTGTCAGAAGCAGAAGCAACTGAGATGATCGTAATGGGCTTCATCGAGCCATTCACGAAAGAGTTGCCGATGGAATACGCGGTAGAGATGAATCGTCTCATTAAGTTCGAGATGGAAGGTTCTATTGGATAATTAATTGTGTAACGTGTAAATACGTGTCTGATTCGTTCAGACACGTATTTTTTATTGCACCCGATTCTAATAAGTGTGGACTGCGTGGGAATGTCTGAGTGCATGAGGGGAAAGAAGGGTGATATCTACTCGGCTGCAAACCTCTTTAAAGTATTCACGTACCACATTGGTACGGAGCCAGCGGTCATCATGCTGGTGAGACATTAGATTTTTGTCAGACGTTTGATAGTTCTCGTAGCGTAAGATGATTTCATTCTGATTAATCTTATGCCTACGCATTATTTTGACTGTGAGATCGTCTAGCTTGATTGTGCGCCCGCTGGCATAACGCCTTTTCTAATCAGGAGGGCGTTTTTTCATGGGGAGCTGCTGAAGTGGTCCTTTCCGTTAGTTTCAAATTTGTCTCAATGCATAACTTTAGATAGAAGACCAGTTAGACGTAACGAGTTTATAATCATAAAGCCCGTTGTAGGTTCTCCCTTTATATCCGTTGATGGAACGCCGTGTGCGATGAAAGTCGCCTGCACGGTGTAGGCTCGAACGAAGGCCCTCAATAGAAGGGAATAAGTCGAGAATAGCGATGAAACCCCAGCAGTTGGTACGATCACTCTTGTTAATGCGAGCATTTTGCTAATTAACTTTAATGAAGCATTATCAGATGATACCTTATCTATTACTGATATGAATCAGTTGATTACCCACATTAACAATCACGGTGGAGCAAATTTAAAACACCCCAATGCCAATCAAAGTACCGAATGGGATACAACTGATCCTGAAAAGCCCATTCTCAAGATTTACATGGGTTATAATCCTGATACTTGGCATACTGGGTTTTCCTATCAAGTTAAATTTGTTTCCGGGTCAGTAAAAGATAAAAATGGGAACATTACGTATGAAACTCCATTTAGTAGTCCATTTTGAGATCCCATCGACGGCCCTCGGGAAATCCCGGGGGTATTTTTATCACTAAGACCTTGAGCCAGCCTCGTTCCTAGCGGGGCTATTTTTATTACCCCGAGGGGTGGAGAGGAGGATGAGCCCATGTCAAACAATGAGATGCAGGTACTATCTGATATCCGCGAGCGGATTGTCCGAGTAGAGACAAAACTGGACTCTATGACTGATGTTCGTGCTACAGCGGAAGAGGCGAAAGAGAAAGCGAATGAAGCACTACAATATGGGAAATCAGCGCATCATCGACTGAACGAAGTTGCTGATAATCAGAAATGGCTCTGGCGTACGGTTATTGGTGCGCTGATCGCTGGAGCAATAGCATTGCTGTGGAAGGGGATGGCGGTATGAAAACGTTTCTTAATGATAGAGATGGTGTCAGTGAGAAGGACTATCTGCTTCTGATCGCAAGCACTGTCTTTTTTCTTTTCGTAGCGATTGGGCTTATTCTGTCGTTGCTAGGTAAGCCTGTAAGTTCGGGCTACCTTGCTCTATTGGATATGATGGCTCCAGTCCTAATGACGGTTGCAGGCGGCGTGTTCGGTGTACGAGCGGTGCAAGAGTACCGCAAACCACGTTCCAGTGAGCATGACACGGAAGGAGAGGACTACGATGCACGTGTCTAAAGTCGACGAGATGCTCAAAGGATACCGTGTGACCAGCCATATGGGCCGCGTGTAGATCCGTTTACAACGAAGCAGGTATTCCATACCGGGATTGACCTGGTTAAAAAACATCGATCACCAATCCGTGCTTTTGTTACTGGTGTCGTCACGCACGCCAAAGAAGGTGTAAAAGGATCAGGATACGGGGGCTTTGGAATTGTAGTGGCTGTTAAAGACCAAAACGGCTGCACACACGTATATGCCCATCTACACAGCACATCCGTCAGGGTGGGCGATCAGGTCAAGTGTGGCGATGTCGTCGGACTGCAAGGTAGTACCGGACGCAGCACAGGCTCACACTTGCACTATGAGGTTCGGCGCGGCGGATTCGGGACACATACCGATCCTGTAGCGTATTTGCGAGAATATTACCAATCTGTGGATAAATCTGTGGATAGAGGAGATGAAGATACAGTGAAAGCACTGGAACCGTGGAAGCTCCAACTCGCAGACAAGGCGTTGGACAGCCTTGCCAGTAAGAAGGATACAGAAGGCAAAGCCTTGATAAACAACGCAGAAGAGTGGAAGCAACGACTTCGTACAGAGCCACAGGAGGTTTTGAATGACCTACCGTGGCTCTTGTTTGTACTCGTGGATCGAGCTACAAATACACCGGATTTTCTTGTCCAACAAGAGTGGGATGTAGATCATGAACGAAGAGTTTAAACGCAAACTTTCATCACGAAAACTGTGGATGGCATTGGCTGCCTTTATCACGAGCGTGCTGGTGCTGTTTGGAATGGACGGTGACACGATTACGAAGGTTGCGGCTATGGTTATGGCACTTGGATCAGTGACTGCTTACACTCTAGCCGAGGGGTACGTGGATGGACAACGAGAGAAGAAGGATAAAGTAGAACAAATTGAGTGAGTGTGACAGCCCTCGGGTGGAGAAATCTGCTGGAGGGCTTTTTTGTTTTGTAAAACAAAAATTCATACGATAAAATGGGAATATACGTTCCTTTGTGTTATAAGGAGTGCAGTCTAGTGGGTATCCTTTTGAATGTAGCTTGATAAATGTGATAGACAAAGATGGAAAAAATGGTATAAAGGAGGTAATGATAGTTGCGTAACGAGGAGAGATATAGAATGTCAAGTTTGTTTTTATACACGCTAAACACATTAGAGCAATCTGACATGTTTCTATGTGATGCTAATGGAAATTTGGATATGGAAAAAGTCATGGCATCTATGGTCGAGAGAGAGGCACCTATTGAAGAAAATGGCGCCATTACTGGAGAAGGTTTCTTTGATATTAAATTGAATGAAATAAACGGTATAAAGGTTATAGAATGTTTCGCGGCTGCCCAAAGTAGCCTAGGGTATTTTCATGAGGCAAAATGGCACGATAATCAAGTAGTAACACAAAAAGTCCAGCATAAGTATTATAGTAAGTCACATTTAGTTATTTCGAAGGATAGCCACGTCTATATCAAGTTCGACTGGGCGGCTGAAGAAGATTCCAGATCTAAAGTGAAAACGTTGATTGAGTCCATTGGATTCGAAGCAACATCTTATAAGGTGCATGATAAATTCTTAAGGGCAGTCCAAAGTAAGTTCAAATGGACAGCTGCAAAAATCGATAGAATCGAAAGAGCTGGAGATAGCACCAAGAGAATTTCGTATGAGATAGACCCTTCAGATGATCAGTTTACATCTCAAGTAGATAGTGATTATAGGGCGCATGGGAAAATGTCTTATGTTTCGTTTGAATTACCTTTTACTAAACCAAGTAAGGGAGATCAAACTTTAATTACTGTTAAACTATATGGAGGGGGCGCAGTTAAGATAGTTATCGATGAGAGAGAAATTAGCGATTTAAAGGATTTTAAAGTGTTCCAAGTATACTTGTTAAATTGTCTTAATGAGATTAGAGATAGTTTATAATTAGGATGTGATATTTATGAAGTTTAAATTATACAGTGTAAATGGGGCGAGCACTCCCGCGATATTGCTTTTGAAGAATACTATATCCAGTAGCATTTTGTCCAACCAGGATGAGAATGTGGAATTGTTTCATTCAAATGAAATGGACAGTAACATCATCCACTTCGTATTTCATATTAAAGATGAATATCAGGTTGGTACGAAAATTGGGGGTAGTTATTTCAAATTACCAATCTCACAATATGTTAATGCTTTTTTTCATACAAAGATGGGTTATTTTTTTGCAGAGATGCAAAATGATAGCTATTTGGATAATATAGGAAGTTACTTAGAGACAAAAGGAGTATTTTTAAATAATTGTACATTTAGCAATAGTATACTCCTATCCTTGGTCAGACGACTGAAGGGCAGTATTAAGAGTGCTGAGATAAGGAATAGCGAAGGTGAAGAGTTCTATGGTCCGATGAAAATGTTTGAGGTAGAGGAGAAAGTAAATCAAAATTTTGAAATTGATTACCTTTCTATTATTGCAGATCAAAACTTTATTTCTATATATAAAACAGGGACAGTTTCTGTTGATAACAGCAGTAAAGATTACTTGAAACGATTCATTGAGGAAGTGTCTGATGTATTGGAAAATAACTGTAGCTAATTGGATTACATTAGTTCTTATTACAGTTCTGGGATCTGTTTTAGGTGGCGAATATAAAAATCCATTGCATCTCATAGCATTGGTTATTTTAATCGGGTACACAGCGGGTATTCAGTTACTGTTACAAAATAATAGTAAAATTCAAGGAGAGCTTGAACAGAAACAAGAAGCAATAAGAATAAAAGATATAGAGTCGCAGGATTTAAGAAACAAGTTATCAGAGGTTTTTCTTGCAAATAAAATTAGCCGGGAGAATACCTTGTACCTAGCAGTTTATCCTCTGAACCCAGGAAATTCATTTAAATTAAATACTCCTATTCGTACAAAAGTAATTATTAATGCACCGTTTCAGATTACACCTCCACCGGATTTGAAAATTATTACTTCAGCTAGGTGGCTGATAAAGGTAGGAGGGAGAGTGGTACATCCCCGCCAATATGCAGGGAAAAATGAGTATATCATTCCAGTTTCATCATTTAATGAGATTGAGACAATATCTGACCGATACTTTGCGGTTGAGTTGCAGATTGAATTCCTGAGGATTGGGATGAACGAATTCACCTTACTAGCAGAAACAGAGGAGCACCGTTCTCAAATTAACAATATGTTTGAAGTGATCAGTTAGTCTCTTAGGTTTATTGCAACCTGGGAGACTTTTTATTTTCTAATCTTACAAAAATAGATATTTTACATTTGCACGTTCCCCTCATGTTCGCAAGCTACGACTAATCTATGGTTCATAAGCTAAAAAACGCAGCCCTTTCACGGAGAGATCCGGGGAGGGCTGCTTGTGCTCTAGTTTATAACTCATTAATGCTTCTCAAAAGATCTTTCCTTAATTGTGCAATAGTCAAAGTCTTTTTTAGTTTGCTAATTACGGTTTCTAATTCACTTTGATCCTTAATATCGTCAATCTCATCAGCAATGGATGCAATTTTTTCAATAAGAGGGAGGGTGTCTAGCGTATTTATTGATTCGTTCGTTAAACGGTCCCTCGTCCATTCTGCAATTCTTTCCTTATGAACATTGGTAAATTCCGCTTCGCCTGTGAAAACTGATTCTCCTAAACCGAAAAATGCACTCAAGTTTTTAACTGTATGCTTTGATACACGACCTCTTTGTGCCCCTTGGGAAATATAGTTATACCACGTTCCAACAGCAACACCAGCGATTTGTTTGATTGCATCTTTGAAAGGTACTGACGTATTTTCTTGGATAATATCTTTAATTTCACGATACCTCCTAGCCACTTCCTCTTCATGACCCTCCGTTACCCAAACTGCCTGATCTCCACCTTGATTGCTCATTATTATCACCCCAATTAGTAGTCTGCCATTATATTACTATGAAACTTAAAAGGTGTAAATATAGTTCCATAATTAAATTACAATGAAAACTTTTGTTCGTTTCTGTGTGAATTACATTGCGCGTACTAATACTATTCGCTTATAATAAGAACAAACGTTCTTGTTGAGGGTGATTCCTATGGAAAGAATCAACGCTGTAATTCACAGGCGTCAGCTCAGAATGCGTTCCTGACATTCTTCAGGATCTGATCGATGCTGGATTGGTGGAGGAGACTTCAAATGACCTTATTGTATGAACATCACTTTGAGCCTGCAGTAGTTCCATTACCACCGGTTGATTCAGACGTCTTGGCTGAAATGAATGTCATTATTTACGACTCTATTCGAAAAGACTTTGCGATCGCCGTCAGCTGGCTTGATGAGTGTATTCGGCGAGAATGGGGAGTTGTTAAAGGCATCGACCCAATTGAGAACAAGATCAAGCTTGTCCGCGTTGATGGTGTGTGGTGGGTGCCCATTGAAAAAATGCTGCAGGTTGAGCGGGTGTAGCGACAATGATTCAACCTGACCAATGGCGAGAGATACTACACGAAACGATCCTATACGGCATGCTTTTTAAGGCTATTGCCCTTGATGCAGAAAGCCTTAATCAGGATCAGCTCAAAATGTCATACCGCCCAGTGATGGATACCATTTCTATATGGGCAGAGCGGAAGCATCACGAATATCGGAGCCAGTTTGGGAGGATGGGTGGCAAAATCCACGTTCAGAAAACAACCGACGGCTTTTTGTACTTGGTCCTTGTTACTGTTAAAGGTCGTCAAGAAGAATGTATTTACAATGTGGAACATTTAAAAGCTGAATGCCAGGTGAGGCTTAACAATTATCTGTACGACGCCAAGCAGAAGGCGAAGTAATTCTTGCGAAAACACGGCATCATTCAATCGGGAGATCCAGTAACGTTATGTAGGGGGTCCATCACAACATGCTCAGATGGACCCGCTTTATCGTTTTAGTCAGTCTTAATCGTCAAGATCGTTTCGAATCTCTCTGAGCCTTTGTATAGCTTCCCGTAGGGCTTCAATTGCATCTTCGAGGATTCGTTCCACTTGTCTAATTTGTTTAGCTTCATTATTGTCTTTGTGTCCCATACTCTATCCCTCCTTTACAAATTACTGGCGATTAGCAAGTGTACAAACAGAACTTGTTCTATCGCTAAAATATTGCTATGTGAAAAGTTGTCCGCCCGTGCGTTAGGGGGACAAGATTGGGTTGACAAGGTTCTAATTTTGATGCATAAGCTTAGTAAGAAGAGGATCAAATTGGATAAAATCACAGTAATCTCAAGCTAAGGGGGGAATGACATGGCAAAAGCATCCACACCAAAAAGACCGACTCGGGATGAATTTGAATTAGAAGAATTGGGGAATCAGCTTGTTGAAGCAAAAGATGATGGCGACGAAAGAGCGTTGACTGTTTGGGGAATGCCTGAGAAAGTCCGAGGGCGGATCACAGTTCTTGATTCGCGTACAAGGCTAGTTCATGTAGATGAAAACGGAACTATACGGAAAATACCATTCTTGGACATTATGAAGGTGAGTTACGAATAAAGGTACATAAGAAGATCGAGGATATGGTAAGACGATGACTGAACAGAAAAAACGGTAGCTTGTAATGCTCCCCGTTGTCAAGATACGATTTTTTGAGGAATAAGTTATGTCCTCCTTTTCGTAGTCCTAGTGTTTAGGATGCGATTTTTTCGATAGTATGGGCGTAAAATTGATCGGGTTTTGCTTCATTTAGAGATTGATGAGGGCGCTCCTGGTTATAAAATTGGACATAACGAGCTATCTCTCTGAACTCTTAACGAACTTTATCATCAATACACCATCTTGCAATTCGGCAGAATAACAATTTTCGTTTAAATTTTCAGTTGAATATTGATATTCGAGAATTGCATCTGCCATTTCTTGAGTGAATCTCCCCTTAAAATACGGTATATTTAGTTTAGTTCCAACTTGAAAATCTTCATCACAACAATTAATATCAATGTGTTCTATTATCGTTTTAACTGGATCGCTTAAATCAGCCCATTTTAAATTACATTGATTATTCACCACTTTCTTCCCCCTTAAAATTATCTTTTCATTACATCAGAAGTTAAGTCATAAAGCACATTATTATTACCCTCAAGTACGATATATCGATGATTGAATTCGTTATTTGTTTTTAGGATGCGATTTTTCTCAGTCTATGGGAGCATTATAGCTAGGATGAGAATGACGTCCTAGAATGCCGCTTGTCTTACCTCATTATTCTACTATCGAACCCAGTAGTTTAACGTAGGCTGCCGATTACCAGCAGCCTCTTTTTGTGTTTATTGTACAATCGACTCCTGTTAATTCAGTATAGTTCATAAGGAATCAATATTTAATAAACGTCTGTATTTTTCTTCTCTTTCTATTTTCAGCCTGTTCCTTTCTACATTATATAAGAGATCTAATCTCATCTTAGATGAAAAACCTGTCTCTTCAAGTACGTTTAATTCTACATTAAAAACCCAATTACTCACATTAAGGCTAGATGAGGTGGAGTGTTCGATTAGACCTGGCTCCTGCTCTGAATCTACTTGAATAAAAGAAGAACCATCTTCTAGAAAGAATTTATAACTTAGTCCATAAGCTAATATACCTAGTACCTCGCCCAAATCACTATGAGATATCTTCACGACCTCAGCAAGCACTTCCTTATCTTCAGTAGAAGCGAAACCATTTGCAAATCCTGTTCCATTGTTATTAAGATAAAAAAAGTCTTTATCACCTACGATGATCGTTTGGTCAAGGTCGTACCAATAAGGTTCCCATTTCAATTCCAATGTTAAGCCCCCTTCAAGATAATATTAAACTATCCTGCCCGTTATTTTAACGTTGCTGACGAAGTAATTACCAATTAATATTTCACGACTGATTGGTACAATTATAGTGGTGATGTTATATGGAATTTGTATACCCGATGTTGCTTGAACAGGTAGATGAACCATTCTCGGATGCTAGGTATGTCTTCGAGCCAAAAATCGACGGCCACCGTCTGATTTTATCCCGGAGAAACGGCGAGACGCGACTTTATACAAGACACAACAACGAAGTGACCTCAAAGTACCCCGAGCTAATTACGGACGGTCCTGATATCATCCTTGACGGAGAACTCGCAGTGATGGACCCAGACACAGGAATCCCTGACTTTGAGCTGACTATGCAGCGATTCCAGTCGAGAAAGTCCCGTCTGCCGATATCTTACGTAGTTTTCGATATCCTACATTATGATGGAGCTGACCTTAGAGGGCTGACTCTAATGGAGCGCAAATCTGTCCTAGACCAGGCAATAACGGATACCCCAACCATGAGTAAAATTGCGTACATCGACGGACGTGGAGAGGACTTATGGGACGCAATTGTTGATCGAAATATGGAGGGCATAGTCGCCAAGGGCAAGGATGGGAGATACCATGCAGATAAGCGGACGGATGACTTCTTAAAGATCATCAACTATAGCTATGTTGACGTTCATATTGCCGGATGGCGTAAAGGAGACTTCGGATGGTTGGCACATTACAACGGTCGACCAGCAGGCGTGATCGAAC
This sequence comes from Brevibacillus fortis, assembly GCF_046196545.1. Lineage (GTDB taxonomy): Bacteria > Bacillota > Bacilli > Brevibacillales > Brevibacillaceae > Brevibacillus > Brevibacillus fortis_A. The sequence goes on along the minus strand of NZ_CP176370.1, from coordinate 5,423,316 downwards.
TTGGTGTTCCACCTACTCACAAGCAGGCGTTTTACGGGGTGGCGAAACAGTTAATAACTGGAGAGGATCGCGATTTCGTTTACGTGCAGCCGCAAGTAAAAGCACGTGTCAAAATGCGGAATTGGACGAAGAGCGGCATGCTGCGATCACCAGTATTTGTTGATTTCATTCTGACTGCTTAGAGCTGGTATACCAAACTGCCATTCGGTTATGATTGTACTAAGAGGTGATAGTATGTGCGGACGTTTTACGCTGGTGACAAACTTGGAGCTGTGCAATGCAAGGTTTCAAATCGAGGTTATACCTTTTGATATGCAGCCACGTTACAATATTGCACCAGGTCAATTAATCCCTGCTATTATTTCCGATCAAGGTAAGCGGCGGATTGGTCAGCTAAAATGGGGATTAGTTCCGTCTTGGGCACAGGATGAGAAGAGCGGGTACAAGATGATTAATGCACGCGCTGAGACGCTCACTGAAAAGCCAGCCTTTCGCCGGTTGTTTGAGAGGAAACGATGCATTGTACCAGCAGATGGATTTTACGAATGGGAGCAGCGTGAGTCAGGGAAACAACCGATGCGGATCATGATGAATACAGGAGAACCGTTTGCTTTTGCTGGCCTATTTGATACCTGGATGAGTCCAGAAGGTAATAAACTCCACACCTGTACAATCATCACTACCAAACCAAACGAAGTGGTCAAGGACATCCACAATCGCATGCCTGTGATATTGCGGCAACAGGACGAATCAGCATGGCTTGATCGTGAAAAGTTCGATGCTGACTTTTTTCAATCGCTGCTTGTACCATATGATCACGAACAGATGAAAGCCTACCCTGTTCCAGCAATGGTTGGCAGTCCAAAAAACGACATGCCAGAATGTATTCAAGAAATAGCTAACTCGTCCTTGTTTTAAGAGAACGGGTTTTACGAGAACTTTCCCTCATCTAAAGTGAGGGATTTTTTTGTAGGAAAAAATGGTATTTATATGGAGGTTTATCGAGTTATGACGTTGAATTATTTACAATATATGGTAAGATGCACTTATAAGGAGTGTGGTTGATTTGATTAAAACATGTCGTAATGTTTTTCTTGTAGGAATTATTTGTTCAATGGCGTTATTTGGTTGCTCCAAGATTTCTGAAACATCTGAAGATAAAACGATAAATGCTGCTCAATCTAACACTTTGGATAAAGTGAAAAATGGCCAATTAGAAGGTGTCTCAATTGGCATCGGAGCAACAAAAAAAGAGGTAATAAATAAACTGGGAAAGCCAATTGAAGGTAGAAATTCAGAGTATGGATTTAGTGCATATTATGATGGTTTTAATTTTCAATTTGAAGACTATGCCAATTCAATTGATGAAGTGAATGATAATAGTAAAGTCGTCATGATGAATGCAGAGCCAAAGACAGTTGGACTTACTGGAACACCTGAGGAAATCAAAAAAATCTTGGGAGAACCTTCTCGCGAGTTTATGGATGATGCGGGCGGAGATGCTTTTATATTGGAATATGAAAATAATGGAAATTTACTAATTCTTAAGTTTGATACAAAAGATAGTCCAGTCAAAAATATTACTCTCCGGATTAAATAAGTCAGGTATTCTGGCTTATTTTTTCTTTCATAACAAGTTCAAGACGAGGGAAATTGTCAGTCAAAGTTATAAACTCATAGCCCGAGGTATTGCCTTGTTTGGCAACAACACGGGCTAGAAAGGCTTAGTTCGAATACAGTTTCTTATCTTTAATATCAATGAATGTCTTTTTAATTACCAAAACATAATGGATATGAATGAAGGGAAGTGTTATACCCTAACTAATTATTGCTTTTTTGCTTCTGTTTTTGCTTCTCGATCTATTTCTTCCACATCTTCGTCAGTTAGATGAAACTGTTTTTTTAGGTTTGTTAAAGTTCTATCTTCAGGCTCATTACCATTCAACCACTCATTGAAAGCATCTTCCCCGATATGATCTATCAGTACTTGGTCAATGAAATACTCAGGATTGTCATAATTTTCATGGTTATGGTTGCGATGATCACTTTCATCTGATAATAGGGCAAAACGCTTGAAATCATTTGGCCAAAAATATTCTGGATTGATAGTGTCTGAGAAGTTTGGGTTCTTTTTCCCTTCATTATTTACATCAAAGTGTAAATGGTAACCCCTTCCAGCCTTTTCTCCTGGAGCTCCTGTATTCCCTGATTTACCAATTCTATCTCCTCTGCTAACAACCTCATATTTTTTAACAGAGTAGCTATCTAAATGCAGGTACCTAGTGATCAGTTTGTTTCCATTAGGGTCTTCATCGTCATGTTCAATTGTCACATACTTAATTGGGGCGCTTGTATAGATACCAACTGCGATAACCTCACCATCAGCAACTGAATAAACTGACTCTAGTTTTACGCCGATATCAATTCCTTTGTGCTTACCACCATCTGGATCTTGGTCTTTATAATTTCCAGTAATATCTTTACTAGTGGTTGGCCACCTCCACCCCAGCGAAGAGTATGGATCATCAGGAGTGGACATAGTTTTTACATCAGTGGCTTGAGCTAAAGAAGTACTACTAATACTTAGTGAAATTACTGTAGTAAGTAATCCCAAAGTAAATCGTTTCATTGATTCAGAATCCTCCCTTTTTTGTGCAAAAATGTAAATATTATACAAATTAATTCTAGCATTAATAATATAAAATTCAATATATTTTATGGTCATTTATTTTTAGATTTCTTAACGGAAGGGTGGATATTTGGTAGCGATTATGCTTTCCCCCGATCATGTACCTGTACCTTTGAAGTTCTTTCGAATGTATTGATCAGATATCAACCTCCACAATAAATGCCAATCCGCTACCAAGCGATTTGACGGGTTTTCGTTCTTCATTTAAACAAGATGATTTCTGGCCAATGTAAAAAGCCCCGGCACATAGATGCCGGAGCTGAAAGAAGGTACTGACTGTGTACTCATCGAATTCACTGAGGAACGCAGCGCAAGCTAGTCCTTTTTACAGCCGTGTAGGTGCCCATAGCTTGCCCATTATTTGCCCACATTCTTATTACAAGATATTAACGGTAATTGATGCTTAGGAAGAGAAAAGCCTGATTTATCAAGGTTTTTTAATGTGTATTTACAGGTATTTAACGCAAAAACAATTAAGTTCGAGATGGAAGGTTCTATTGGATAATTAATTGTGTAACGTGTAAATACGTGTCTGATTCGTTCAGACACGTATTTTTTATTGCACCCGATTCTAATACGTGTGGACTGCGTGGGAATGTCTGAGTGCATGAGGGGAAAGAAGGGTGATATCTACTCGGCTGCAAACCTCTTTAAAGTATTCACGTACCACATTGGTACGGAGCCAGCGGTCATCATGCTGGTGAAACATTAGATTTTTGTCAGACGTTTGATAGTTCTCGTAGCGTAAGATGATTTCATTCTGATTAATCTTATGCCTACGCATTATTTTGACTGTGAGATCGTCTAGCTTAATTGTGCGCCCGCTAGCTTGTCAATCTGTCACCTTCTAGGTCGTCCCAGGTTAATGCAAGTGCTTCTCCAATTCGAATACCAGTTCGAGCCATAAGAGTAAACAAGGCGTAATACTGCTTAGAAAGCTTATATTTAGCATTCTTTTGAGGCGTTTGGAGAGAATTGAGAAATAGGCTGAGCTGTTCTTTCGTAAAATGCTGTACACGGTTTTCTTTACTTATCTCTTTCGGAATTTTTATCCGTTGAATAGGATTTTCTCTGATGATACGAAATTCATGAACTTCATCACTTAATGGGCTGCTTGAAAATACTGTGGATGCGTCTAACTGTTCCCTCGCTATATATTTTATTAATCCACTTTTGATATTCTGTTCTGGTTATGTCCTTTAAACGGTAATTTCCCCATCGAGGCAGAATATTGATCCTGACGTTTCTTTCTTGTACTGAGTATGTGTTCGGTTTAACATTGGGCTTTTTGTAAACTTCAAGCCAATCATCGAAATACTTCGAAACAACCTCGTCCCCATTTTCCGCAAAGCCAAAGTGGTTAACTTGGATTCCTCTTCCAAAGCTGCAAGTTGTGCTTCTTTTTTTGTGCGGAAACCACCCTTGGATTTCTCTTTAAACTTGCCAGACTGCCGAATAGGCCAACCTTTACATGAGTACCATACTTTTCGATGTACCTATTAATAGCGGAGTCTAGGAATTCCTCCGTTACGCCAAGATGATCAGCGAGTTCGAATCGATTTTTGACACCTTGTTTATGGGTTTGGATAAAGGCATTGAGAGGAATAAGTTTCTCATATCCCTAGCTCCATGCCCGTTTCTCTTGTTTCCGATAGGCAATTTTCGTTTGATTTGCCCGATTGGGCCTAGAACAGGCAGGGCATGAATGCGTAGGATTCGAATTGGACCCATGGAAGCACTACCTCAGCAGGCATGTAGGCAGCGGACGCAGCGTTAACTGGCTGACGTGACCAAGATTAATTAGACGGGATTTGATGCGGTCTGGGCTTCGCCACCTTGCCAACGTTTCTCATCAGCGAGAACGCAAGGAGAACCGACATCCGAATATGCTGGCGACTTCTTGGAATGGTCCCTGTCGCTACCACACGAAATACTTTGGGTGGAGAACATAATTCCTCAAGGTAAGCTGCCTACATGGGGAATACCTTGGAACGCAGCTCAGTTTACAGAAGAGCCAATACAAAATCGAAACAGGATGATTGGCGGGAGATACGAAGCCCCAAGCGTCTTTCATGAATACAAGAAAGCATTCCCGGGTGTATGCCCGTACATTACGGCTACCGAGTACAAAGGCTGCGGCAGCGACAAACGCCGAGCGTCCCGTTTCTATGGTAGAAAGCTCACATTACAAGAATGTGCGGATCACAGGGATTTGAGATACCGAATACCTGGATTGAACCACCGGAAGGGTTTCTGTTGATGGCCAATGAGGCTAAAAGTGAAGGCTGGGAAACTGGTTTTCAATACCCGGGCTGACTGGGAGAAAAACCTTTATGAAGCGATCGGAAACGGTGTACCAGTATATATGGCAATGGCGTTTGGTGAGGTGTACAAACCGGCAGTAGCAAAGATCGCGGTTTTTAACAAAATGCTCATTATATAAAAAAGCCCATCCTATCTAGGATGGACAAGGTTGAAGGAGAATTATTCAAACACCGGACGCAAGAAACTTCGCTCGTAACTGATGATGCACTTTGTTTGCTCTGCGAGTGAGAAGGCATGTTGGCAATCTTCATCGACCAGTATTTTCTTTCGGTAATCCTCATACTCTGCCAAACTAGGAAAACTAAATAAGGCATAAGCTATATTATTAGCACCTTCATGAGGAAGGAAATAGCCATGATGCTGTCCGCCAAACTTGTTGACAAGGGGTATCCACATCTTTGCATATTCTTCAAAAACACTTACCTGATACGGATCAATAACATATTTCAAGTAACAAGTGACCATTTTTCCACTCCCTAATGGTTTTTCCTAAATCTTACTGTACATCAGTATTAGGAACAAGAGGGGATATGGTTTTACAAAATGTGTATTGTATTCATCCTGAAATCAGATTTACTTATAAAAAAAGCGAGTACACTTTCCTTTCATTCAGATCGAATCCTCAGAAATTTGTCGCAAGTGATGCTCCATATGGGCTAGATAATCGCTGATGAGCCATTGCAGTGAAACCGTATCGCCATTAGAGAGTTTGCACATGCAGTCGTATTTCTCTTCAGGGATGGTAGAAATGACTCGGATGATCGACTTGTTCAAATAAATCCATAACTGAACGATATCTTGTATCGATGCCTGTTGATAATGTTGCAAAAGAGCCCATTGGTTCTGGTCATAGCTCTCAACCGAAAAAGGCTGTTCCACTATCTGAACATTGATGAATCGGGCAAGATTATTGACAGCGGAGTCGCACAAATGCCCCAAGATTTCTTTTGGGGACCACTTGTCTGGAGCAGGACGATTAGACAATACTGTCTCAGAGACTGCAAGCCTCTGCGGCACAGCTTCAATCAACTGTGATAAACGAGAAATCACATCGTTCATGAAATCACCTCCAAATTATTACGATTAATCGTAACATAGTTTGTTTTTCTCGGAAAATTCATTATTTAGATGCCATCAATCGGCTTTTCCGAACATTTTTGCTCTCGCTATACAAAATAGTTAGGGAGGAAAGTTGAATGCACATATGCCCGAAATGCTTGGAAGAATTTGATGATGCAGATGATTTTTTCGAGTACTACACCTTGTGCGATGAAGAGGGTTCCGGATGACAGAGCAGCAGATCATTGAAACACTTGCAACGAAGGTCATGGGGTGGCACAAGGACAAGCCATACTGGTCTGAAAAGCAAGTATGGGTTAAAAGTTCAACCCAATACGACTGGATCGAGAACTGGAACCCGCTCCTAACCTAGCCGATGCGTGGCAAGTGGTGGAGAAGCTTCTGGGGACACTCCACAAGAAGCAATATGCACAGCAGCGGTGGAATTGGTCGCTTAACAAAACGGTAATTTAGAAAATGTACTCTAAGGCTGTCAGAAAAATCCCGAAAAGCAAGAGTAGCCAACCAATCACTAATGTTATGTAGGTTAAAAGCTTCCAGATTCCATACACAGAGCCTTTTCGTAAACTAATACGACTCCATAGAATCATCCATAATCCCATCAGGGTCGTTTCCTTTTGAAGGACTGGAAAAGCAACGCAAATTAATAGACCTGTGATGAAACCTAATAGTATTAATTTTAATGAGCGAGTCATATAAAGTACCTTTCGAATCCCAGATTTATGTTTCAAACACTATAAACATTAAAATGATTATTCCTTGAAGTAAATACAAAATTTAACACAACACACGATTTGTTAAATAGAAAAGGGTAGGTGGTGTATGTGAATGATAAGCTGATCGAAAAGGTATGTGAAAAGTGCCCCGCTACTCAATGGGGCAAGAAATCGATCTGTAGTGTCCACAACCTCCACGTTGGTAAAATCGAAACCTGCCCGGAGTGGGACAAATACATCATAGAGAATCAAGGTTTGCTGGATCGGAGCAGGCAGCTCGCCTTTATCAATCTCGAGCCAGCACTTGAAGTGGTGCAAAAAGTAGATGAAGAGATTAAATATTATCATTGGATGGTCAAAGAGGTAGAGCGCTTGAGAAAGGAAATTGATACGTAGCAGGACTCACTCAGCGCCAAGCGTGCGAGCGGCACCTGAACGATTTGAAAAGGCAGGGGACAGAAGAATTTCCCTTTGTCTGGAACCTAGATCAAGCCCACGAGATTATCGAGTTTGAACGCGGGAGGGGAACAAAAAAAGCCCCACCCTTTAGCATTCATTAAGGGTGGGAGTGGGAAGCGTTACCCTGCCTACGGCTCACTCTTTAGGGATTCAATCCAATCAGCATGACAGGTATCGCATAATAGTTCATCGCGATCCTGCTTACCTTGGAAAAACGTGATTTGGCGGATGCTGTCGGTTTCACGTTCACAGTAATAACAGCGATATTTCCCCAATTCGTTCCCTCCTTGAAGAGTTTTCAAGAGTAACGATAAATATCTTCCCCATCTAAGTTGTTATCTAACACACTAAGTAATTTTCAAGTTAACAAAAGCTCAATTATGATAAATGAGGGATAAAAAGGGAAACTCGATAAACTTGAGTCTAACTAAATGCTTAATAGGGCACCTGACAAATGTGATCACAAATCTCGTGAGATCTCCACCGACGGCAACGATAGTAACACTCTTCATCCAATCGTACTCTTGGTCGTATATAGGGGAGACATATCGTTTCACAATCTTCTTGAGGCGGACTTACACGTCTACATTCAGTCATACATTCGTCATAGTTACTAGGAGGTTGACGAAATTCAACCAATCGACCATTTACTTTCTTGAAAGACTTAGATTTTTTCTTTTTCAAAAAATATCACCGCCTTATAAGGATCTAAGACAGTGTACTAAGTGAATTATCCTTTTGATTGGACAGATGTTCTTGGTTAGCCAAATTGGACGTAATGGTATCAGGACGGTCATCCTCGTGGGATGAGAGCTAGTTATGAGTGAGGTACTGTCGATAGTTTATAAGGTCGTGAAAAATCAGCGATTAAACAAAGTGCGTAATAAAAAAAGACTTTTAATAAAAGTCTCTCGGGTTCGAATCGCATTTAATTTTTAATGGCTTAAACCATTTTTTCAAGAATGAACGTGTATCTTTGATTGTCAAAGCAACATCGCCTTTTTGGATATCGATGTACAGGCTATAACCACAATCAGACTTAGACTCAATTGGAATCAAGTCAATGAATCCGTTAAGTTCTTTTACTACTGCCGTTACTCTATCAATTTGTGGCTTGGTTACGTCGCTTACTACCATCAAAAATTGTCGCTTCAATAATACACCCCATAGTTTTTAGTTGTAATTCATTATAACACACAGAGAGTATCAGGGGGAAAAGGTCAGCAGGCAGCTTGTCGACCAGAGTTGAAACGAAAGACATAGGTGTCGATGATTTATCAAAATAGTTAAAGTGTGAAATATCTTGGAAGGGATGGATATAAAAATGGAGATGATGAGTGGTTACAAAATTATTACTCATTTGGTGGTCCGAAAAACCTGAATGAAATACTTGAGTTTTTTAAGCAATGGGCAGAGAGCTAATAAACTTTTGACTGGGTTGTATTTAACAAAATGGTAATTCAATAAACTAGCGGTCGTTCAAAAGTGTGATTATGATCGACACTACAATGCTCAACGCTAGTGATGCGACTAGATCCTGATCCCGCGTGGTTTTAGCGAATATGCTCCATTTTTGACCCAAGAAGCTAAAAAATCTGGCTATTAGAAACATTGAAATGAACAAAGTAACAGCCAAACCAAGCATGATCTCACCTCAACGAAAGAAAAGTAATTTAGTTCCAATTCTCTCAAAGAATATTCATTAACACAACACACGATTTGGGAAAACAAGAACAAGGCCCTCAGAAAAATCGGGGGCTTTTTTTGTGCGAGTTGAAACGTGTACATTCCCTCTACACAATGATAAAATGTTCGTATATACAAGCTAACGCTGCCTAACATCAACGAAGTATGCCTACGTATCCAGGCATGCTTTTTTCGGGCGAGCACAATCATTTCACAAAGATGCAGTTGCTCTTCTATGAGCAGGCAACCGTAGAGGTTTTCATACTTTTTGGAGCGGGGTTACACATATGATAGTGGTAAAGCAATTAATGGATCATTGCCACCGCTTTTTTGGGAGTCAAGGCGAGCTGTATCAATCCGAGGATGCGGATATCCTTATTGCCGTCTATCCGGCTACGCGCAAACGAGGATGGTGGACGTACGCCACACTTGAGCTGCACAAGATGGTGGCAACGGAGTACCTCGTCTATTCCTATCAGTTTGAGCAGAGAATGATTACGCATTTGGCAAGAGTAGCGGCCCAGGTAATTCGTCAGTGGGAGAGTCAAACGACCCGCATGGAGTCTGGGAGCGTCTTTTCGCTCGGGGATACAATCGTGGAAAAATCGGTTTTGAATCATATGGTACTGACCCCTGCCTATTATGAAGAGGCTGGACTTGAATATTATACAAACGGCAAGGACGTAATCAGGTTCATGATGCTTCATGCAATCGCGGATTCTGAAGCAAAGTTTTTGGAACAATATGGACTTATGGCATTACAGGAATGGTTAGCGCACTCCGGTGTCGATTCCCTGAATGTTACGCGTACGCCTGCCATCTGAGAAGGGAGCGAGCGAAATGTCAGCGATTCGCTTGAGAGTCACCGTAGTAGTGGAACACGAAGGGAAAGTCCTCCTCATCCGTGAGCAGACACAACGAGGCATCTTTTACAACCTGCCAGGTGGAATCGTAGAATATTTGGAAGCGATTCCAGACGCGGCGAAAAGAGAAGTGATGGAAGAGACCGGGCTCCTCGTGGAAATGGAGCGATTGATCTGGATAGACGATCGGATTGATCAGGAAGGGAACGGCAAGCATACAGTCGGAGTGGGAGTTCTGGCGAAGCTCGTCGGTGAAGAGACAAACCCTACGCCAGGTGGTATCGTCGATGAAGAAATTGAATGGGCTGGCTGGGTTACGCTAGACGAGTGGAAACAACTGCCGAACGACCACAAAACACGCCCGGATCAAGTCAAGCAAGTCTTATCTGATCCCACTTATCAACCAATGTACTTGGGAAATATGCTGAGCCAAGCAGAATAAACACAAGAACACCGCCCTTTTCCTAGTGAAGAGGAGCGGTGTTTTTACTTACGCTTTTTGCTGTACGGAAGCTTTTCTTCCTTTTGCGACAGCCAATACGACAATGACAGCCGAGAGAACAGCACCGAGTGTCAATGGCTCTGACAGGATGAGCCACGCTGCGATGATCGATAAAAAGGGTTGAAGGTATTGAATTTGACTGACCTTAGAGACGCCGCCGATTGCCAGGCCGTGATACCAAGCGAAAAAACCGAGAAACATACTGACCACGCTGATATAGCCAAAACCGATCCAGACAGGCCAAGTGGCTTGCTTTAATTCAGCGAGTAGAGGACCCGCCAGCGGAACGACGAGAAAAGGAAAGGCGAAGATCAGCGACCAACTGATGACCTGCCAACCACCCATCGTCTTGGAGAGCTCACCGCCGACCGCGTATCCAATCGCAGCACTGATGACCGCGCCGAGCAAGGCTAGATCCGCCCATTGGAGGGCACCAAAGCCAGAACTGATTGCATAGGCGATAATCGTTACACAGGCGATCGCACTCGAAATCCAATACTTTCGGGTAGGGCGTTCTCCTGAAAAAAATATCGCCGCGCCTGCCGTAGCCAATGGCAATAGTGCAATGATGACTGCGCCGTGCGTAGCAGGCACTCTCTCCATCGCCCATGACGAGAAAAACGGGAAGCCCGCTACTACGCCGGCAGATACGAGCAACAGTTTCTTGGTCTCTTGCCAGGTAGGAAACGGTACTCGTTTGATGCTGAGCACCAAAGCAGCCAGTACAGCCGCGATCAACGCTCGTCCCAACCCTGCCGAGAGGGGAGAGAGCACGGTAACAACCACCTTCGTTGCGGGCAAGGTCAAGCTGAAGCTAAGCACCCCGATGAAGCCATACAGCAAGCCCGTTTTCTCTGTATGCAGCTGCTCAGGAGTGGTTGACTGCTCTTTTTGTACGTCCTGCTTCTCGATAGGAAGCTGTCCGCTCATCTTAAATCCCATCCTTTGTTGAATAAAAGTTTCTGTTGTTTCATCTTAGAGGCGAACGATCATGAAAGGTAGAGCCAATTGGCAGCAGGAGCAGTAAGCCAATTTGTCGAAAGTGAGGAAAACAGCAAGTATGGAGGACGGATCAGGATGGAATGGAAGCCCGACAAAGACGCGGTAGTTCCGATCTATATGCAAATCGCCAAAGAGCTGGAACGACAGATTGTGCTAGGAGTGCTGCCCCCTGGTACATCCCTGCCGCCGGAAAGAGTGTTGGCACGGCGCTTTGGCGTCAATCGTGGGACGGTATCGGCAGCGTACGAAGAATTGCGAGCCAAAGGTATTTTACAATCGTGGCAAGGGAGCGGTACTTGGGTCAGTCGTGATCTGTGGGGCGTCAAACAAATGCCAAACTGGTATACCTACACCAATGGCGGTGCCTTCTTGCCAGCCTATCCACTCGCGAAACGAATTCAGGATGCGTGCTTCGATTCCTCAATCATCAATCTGGCAAAGGCTGAATTGGCAACGACGATGATCCCGTCATTGACCCCAACGCAGCCGGGAGAAGAAAACGAGATCAACCTTGAGCTGGGCTACGCGCATCCAAAGGGGGAGCCGCGTCTGCGCGAGGCACTGGCTGTGCATTTGCACGAAAACTACGGCATTCACGCTTCTCCCGACGAAATTTTGGTGACGTCAGGAGCACAGCAGGCACTGCATCTCATTACACTATGTCTCTTGAATCCCGGAGACGCAATCGCAATGGAGGGACCCTCTTATTCGTATTCTCTTCCCTTATTCAGTTCAGCTGGCCTGCGTTTATTTCGCTTGCCGATGGATGAGGAGGGTATTGTACCCGAGGCTGTTTACGACTTGCAGCGAGAGCATCGCATTCGTATGGTTTTCGCGAACCCGACCTATCATAATCCAACAGGGACGATATTGAGCGAGGCACGGCGAGCCCAGTTGCTCGATATTTGTCAGGAGCTGCGCTTGCCACTAGTAGAAGACGACGCTTATGGTGCGTTGACACTGGCTGGAAGCCCTAGACCGCCAAAGCCGATCAAAGCCATCGACAAGACAGGTGGTGTTCTGTATGTCGGGAGCCTTTCGAAAACGATTGCGCCAGGCCTGCGGATTGGCTGGCTGGTAGGACCAAGATCAGTCGTAGAAAGACTGGCCGATGCCAAGCAGCAAATGGACTTTGGCACGAGCAGCGTCTCCCAGCAATTCGCCCGGCAATTTGTTGAGAGAGAGAGCTGGAACAATCAGCAGGAGCGAATGTCTCGTTACTTAATGGAGCAGCAACAAACGATGATACGCGCTATGCACGATAATCTCACCGATTACGCCGTATGGAATGAGCCGGGTGGCAGCTATCATATTTGGTGTAGGTTGCTTGCTCCCAGGGACGAAAAGGAATTGCTGGATGACGCCATTAGGGAAGGTGTCGTATTTACACCTGGCAGCGTCTATGGAGCGGAAGCAGGCTGGATGCGATTGACCTATTCGTGGGAGTGCCCGGAAAATATCGAGGAAGGAATTCGCCGCATCCAAAGAGTCCTTCAGCAAAAAAAGTGATAAGAAAAGGGATTATTTCCTTATTTATGAAACTAATTCCCACCTCACTCGTATGCACTATAGAGGCAATTTTAGAAAGGGGGGACAGTCGTGGACGTACTTGAAACCGTCTACATGGTCTGCCTTGTACTTGGCCTAATCTACACGGTCATCTCGTTGTTGTTTGGCGATACGCTCTCGGATTGGCTGGGACATCTGCATCTGCCTTTTGCACAGCCCATTTTGCTGGTGAGCGGCATGACTGCCTTTGGTGGAGCCGGGTATTTGCTATCTCGATACACTTCTCTTGGTGCTCTTGTCGTGTTGATGCTGGCTGCTGTCATCGGCGTCGCTTTGGCGCTTGTCTCGTACTTCCTGTGGGTAAAGCCGATGAGCCATGCGGAAAATTCAACGAGCTATTCCATGAGTCAACTAGGAGGAAAGCTGGGGGAAGTCGGGACGACGATCCCTGCAGAAGGACTGGGAGAAGTGCTGCTGCCGATGATTAGTGGAACCACTTACCATATGGCGGCGAGTCTTGAGGGGGAGATTATCCCGCAAGGAACCCGTGTTGTCGTGGTCGAGGTGCGTGACCATGTCTTGTATGTGATCCCCTTTTACACTGAATCTGGCGAAGGAGATGAGAAATGATGGTAGATCCCGGTATTTTGACGATAGTAGGTGTTGTCGTCGCAGTCTTTCTCGTTTTGGGTATTGCCTTTTGGGCCCGTTACAAAACAGTGGGTGCAGATGAAGCCATGATCGTAACAGGTAGCTATCTTGGCTCGAAAAACGTACTCAGTGACGAATCCGGACGCAAGATGAAGATCGTCCGCGGAGGCGGCGCATTTATCCTCCCTATTTTTCAACAAGCAAACTTTCTGAGTCTTCTGTCTCATAAGCTGGACGTATCCACTCCTGAGGTATATACCGAGCAGGGTGTTCCTGTCATGGCAGATGGCGTAGCGATCATCAAGGTAGGTGGTTCGATTGAAGATATCGCGACCGCATCCGAGCAATTTATGGGCAAGAGTGACGAGGCACTGCGCGGCGAAGCACAGGAAGTACTCGAAGGCTACTTGCGGGCAATTCTCGGCAGTATGACGGTAGAGGAAATTTACAAGAACCGTGAGCGATTCGCTCAAGAGGTGCAAGCGGTAGCGACGAAGGATTTGAAGAAAATGGGGCTGTCCGTCGTCAGCTTCACGATCAAGGATGTCCGAGACAAAAACGGTTATTTAGCTGCCCTTGGAATACCGCAAATCGCTGCAGTGAAGCGCGATGCGACCATCTCGCAGGCTGATGCGGACAAAGAAGCGCGGATCAAGCAGGCACAGGCAGAGGAAGAGGCACGCAAGGCAGAGCTGCTGAAGGAAACGAACATTGCCGAAGCAGAAAAGGAAAAAGAACTGAAGGTAGCGGCATTTAAGCAAGAGCAGGACAAAGCGAAGGCGAGTGCGGACCAAGCCTACAAGCTGCAAGAAGCTGTCGCCAAGCAGCAGGTTACAGAAGAAGAGATGAAGGTCGATCTCGTCCGCAAGCAGAAAGAAATCGAGCTGGAGGAAAAAGAAATTCTTCGCCGCGAAAAGCAATATGATGCGGAAGTGAAGAAAAAGGCCGACGCCGACCGCTACTCTGTGGAACAGGCGGCAGAAGCGGAAAAAGCGAAGAAGCTGAGAGAAGCAGACGCGATCAAGTACCGCATTGAAGCGGAAGCAAAAGCAAATGCCGAGCAGAAGCGTCTGGAAGGTTTGGCGATTGCCGAGGCTGAAAAAGCACGTGGTAGCGCTGAGGCAGAAGTCACGCGCCTCAAGCTAGAAGCAGAGGCAGAAGGGAAAGAGAAGCTGGCTGAAGCATATGAAAAATTCGGTCATGCGGCAGTACTCGATATTATTGCGAAAATGCTCCCTGAGCTGGCTGAGAAAATTGCTGAGCCAATGAAGGCGATCGACAAGGTAACGATCGTGGATGCAGGAGGCGGTCAGGGAGATGGCGTCAATCGTCTGAGCGGGAATGTTACGAAGCTGATGGCCCAACTGCCAGAGATGCTGAAAGATGTATCCGGTTTGGATATGAATAAGATGATCTCAGACTTTATGCAAAAGGGTGGTACTGTACCCACACAGCAACAGCCTGTACCCGTAAAAGTTCAGGTAGAGACGGATTCTGTTTTGGAGAACGAAAAGAAATAACGAAATCAATCAGAGGAGAAGTGCCCCTTTTAAGCGAGGGGCACTTTTTCGTGGGAAGAAGATCAAGGATAGTCTACCTGCTTCGCGCGTCCATATCCTCTCAACAATTCGCTGACCGTTACGAATTGAAACCCTCTTTTTTTCAACTCAGGCAATATTTGCTCGAGGGCTTGTACGGTCTGTTTTCGATTGCCTCCGTAATCGTGAAATAGCACGATGTCTCCATTCCGCGCGTTGTTCAAAACCTTGTTGACGATTTTTTTTACACCGGGATCGCTCCAATCACGTGTATCTTGATGCCACGACCACATGATCACGAGAAAACCGGCTTGCTTGGCTGTATCGACGACGGTCTCGTTATAGTATCCCCCCGGAGGACGAAAGAGGGTGGGGCGAACCCCTGTTGCCGAATAAACCGTCTCCTGCGTTTTTTGCACCTCTTCTAATAGTCGATTCGCCGACAGCTTTCGAATATCTGGATGGCTGTAAGTGTGATTGGCAATCTCATGTTGATCATTCACGAGAGATTTGACGATTTCCGGGTACTGGCTCACACGATTGCCTACGACAAAAAAGGTAGATTTTGCTTGATATTGCTTCAGCAGTGCTGCGATCTGAGGAGTGTATACCTGGTCAGGACCATCGTCAAAGGTAAGGGCAATCACCTTGCTCTCTGTAGGCACTTCCCAAACGATATCTCCTCTTGTTTCGTAATACTCGCGATTTTTTCCCCGAATGGCATTGGCTGTCTCGCTGAAGGAAGGAGAAAGAATGACAGCGAGCAAAAGTGGGAAAAAGAGGATATACTTTTTCATTTGTTCACCTCGTTACCAGAGACTTTCCTGCTAGGTAGCTGTACACGATGATGTACTCCCTGTTACTATGCGACAAATCTTGATGATTATCCTTGTTTGTCCTCATGGAAAAGACACTTGTTCTTTTTGTGTGGATAAATTAAGCTAGTAAAAGCATAAGACGTGAGAGTTAGATGGAGGAATCGATCATGAAGGTAGCAAAATTTGGGGGAACATCACTGGCGAATGCCGAGCAAATAAAAAAAGTATGCCAAATTGTTCTGGCGGATCGGGACAGACGATTCATTGTTGTATCGGCACCTGGCAAACGGCACAAGGAAGACACGAAGGTTACTGATTTGTTAATCGCCTATGCTGAGCGATTTTTGGCTGGGCAGCCTACAGAGGAAGCGAAACAAGCAATATTCTTGCGCTATCAGGAGATTGTGGCAGGTCTCGGGCTTTCAGCCGAGATTGGTCAAGCGATCGAAGCAGAGCTCGGGGAGGTTCTCGCAAACAAGGCGGGCTTGTCCAAGGAAAGATTCATGGATGCGGTCAAAGCTGCGGGAGAGGACACATGCGCCAAAGTTGTCGCTCGTTACTTGCAGAGTATGGGCGAGGTGGCGACCTACATCAATCCAAAGGATGCAGGAATGCTGGTTACGGATGAAGCAAGTAATGCTCATATCCTCCCTGAAGCGTATGCCAAATTGGCGACATTGCGAGAGCGGGAGGGAATTGTCATTTTCCCTGGTTTCTTCGGCTATTCACGTTCCGGTGATTTGGTTACTTTTTCAAGAGGTGGCTCGGATATTACGGGATCGATTTTGGCTGCGGCGGTTCAGGCAGCCGTCTACGAGAATTTTACCGATGTCGATTCTGTGTATGTGGTCAATCCGAACCTGATTGCCGATCCGAAAAAGGTGACAGAGATTACGTACCGAGAAATGAGGGAGCTGTCCTATTCCGGTTTTAGTGTGTTCCACGAGGAAGCGTTGATTCCCGCGTATCAAGCAGATATACCCGTATGTATCAAGAATACGAACAATCCGTCTTCGCCTGGTACGATGATTGTGGCCGAACGAGAATTTGCTACAAACAGGGTGTCGGGGATTGCAAGCGACGGCGGCTTTTGCAGCATTTACGTCAGCAAGTATTTGATGAACCGCGAAATTGGCTTTGGCCGCAAGCTGCTGCAAATTCTGGAGGAGGAAGAGCTTTCGTATGAGCATACTCCATCTGGAATTGATAATATTTCCGTCATTCTGCGCGAGCGCGATCTCGCGGAAGAGAAGGAACAGAGGATTGTAGAGCGCATCCGCCGAGAGCTGTTCGCTGATGATGTCGCTGTCCAGCATAGTCTTGCGCTCGTCATGATTGTCGGAGAGGGCATGCGTCAATCTGTGGGGACAACTGCGAGAGCCACAGCTGCGTTGGCTGCTGAGAAAATCAATCTGGAAATGATCAATCAGGGGTCATCGGAAGTAAGCATGATGTTCGGGGTAAAAGCCGAAGAGGCAGATCGTGCTGTGATTGCTTTGTATCAAGAGTTTTTTGGAGCAGAAGAACCAAAGGTTTCCTCATCGTCACAAGCCGCTTCTGTCAGTGTGTAGTCGCGTGCTTCAAATGAGCCGCTATTCCCATCCTGTACCCATTGATAGACACGCCATTCAGGCTGTGCGGCTGCGAGTCCCACAATCCAATAGCTGAGCGTGGGATAATGCCAGCCAGCTATGTCGCGTGCAGAAGGGATTGGTGGCGTATGGGGGTGTGTATGCAAGACACCCAACCATTGAAGATTGTGCTTGCGGATGTGCTGCAAGGCTTGAAGAAACGTTTTCCCATCCCAACCGAACACGTGCTTGTCGGGTGAGACGGGCATCGGTACACAGGCAGTAATCGTTGCTCCACGACCTGCGAGCAAAGCAGAATACTCATAAGGAAACGCCTCTTGTGCTTCGGCCAGGAGGCGTTTCGCTACTTTTTTCGGCAGGAATATTTTGTTATCCTTAATCGCAAAGGGTTCACCCAACCAAGCGGGATTTTTCATTTGGCTTCCGTCCTTCTTCTCTATTCGGCTATGATTTGGAGGTTAGCAATCGATGACTACGATACAAGTGGGAGTTTGCGGCTGGGGCGATCAGCACGAATTGTACGTACAAGGTGTACGCAATCGAGACAAGCTGTCTGTATATGCCAGCCACTTTCCAATTGTAGAGGTGGATAGTTCTTTTTACGCTATTTTACCACAGCGAAATTACGAATCGTGGGTGAAGGATACACCTGAACGATTTGGCTTTATCGTCAAGCCTCATCAAGGGATGACGGGGCATCAACGGGGGGACGCTTCGGGAAGCAGACGGGAATTGTTTCGTCAGTTCGAAGAGAGCATTCAGCCGGTCGTAGAGGCTGGCAAGCTCAAAGCGTTGCTGTTTCAGTTTCCGCCGTGGTTTGATTGTACCCGAGAGCATGTCCAGTATGTGACCGCTTGTCGCCAAGCCATGCAGGCGTATCCGTTTGCGGTTGAGTTTCGCCATCAAAGCTGGTTTGAATCACGGTATTCGGAGCGAACGCTGGATTTCTTGCACAAGATCGAAGCAACACATGTCGTGTGTGATGAACCACAAGTGGGAAAAGGCTCGGTCCCGATTGTTCCTGCCGTGACGAAGCCATCCTTGGCGTTGGTTCGCTTTCATGGGCGCAACAAAGCGGGCTGGCGAGATCCCGGCGAGGGACAAAATTGGCGGGATGTCCGTTATTTATATCGATACAGTGAGACAGAGCTTGCAGAGTGGGTTGAACATATCAGACTGCTCGAACGGGAAGCGGATGAAGTCTGCATTTTGTTCAACAATAACTCTGGAGGAGATGCAGCAGCGAATGCGAAGCAGTTTTCGGAGATGCTTGGCCTTGCACCTACTGGTCTGAATCCTCGTCAGATGGACCTGTTCTCCACGTAGCAAGAAAGAAGGGGAGTTCATGCTTGTAGCAATTGCCATCTTGTTTGTCATCATCGGAGTCGTGGCTGGCGTCATTGGCAGTATCGCGGGTCTGGGTGGTGGGATCTTTTTCGTGCCTGCTCTGCTGTATTTTGCGAACTGGTACATGCCTGGATCGATGAACCCGCAAGTAGCAGCGGCGACTTCGTTGATTGTGATTGCGGTAACCGCCCTCTCTTCCTCCCTTTCTTATCTCAAGCAAAATAAAGTAGATAAAGAGAGTGCCTTGCTCTTTTTTATCGGGAGTGCACCAGGTGCTATTGTGGGCGTGTATCTAAATACATTACTAGCAGTGGAGGGCTTTTCGCTGCTGTTTGGCTTGTTTCAGCTCTGCATGTTCGTCGTATTGATGGTCAAAGACAAAATCAAGCCACGCAGCATCGAGTGGGAAGTCCAACGCCACTTCGTCGACAACGAAGGAAATGAATATGTGTACGGGTATAGCAAATGGTCCGTGATTACGATTGCCTTCTTTGTCGGGATTACCTCGTCGTTATTTGGCGTGGGTGGCGGCATTTTGATGGTTCCCGCCATGATGATTTTGTTTCGCTTTCCCCCACACATTGCCACGGCTACGTCGATGCTGGTCATCTTTTTATCAGCGGTGGTTGGATCAGTCACGAATATCTTCCACGACAACGTACACTGGCTGTATGCAGCGATGCTCGCGCCAGGAGCATGGGCGGGCGGAAAGCTCGGAGCGATTGCTGCCAGTAAAATGAAGGGTCGCACCATCGTGCTGTTTTTGCGTGTTCTGATATTGGGAATTGCCATACAAATGATCGGAGAAGCGATTTTTGGATAATGAGACGAGAGGGAGGGGAAAGTCGTGGCTGACACCTGTACCTTACACATTTTGCACACGAATGACTTGCATAGCCATTTTGATACGATGCCGCGAATTGCAGCCTGCCTGAGCATGCACCGAGAAGAGTGGGAGCGCAGGGGTGAGCATGTGCTGACGGTCGATATCGGAGACCATATGGATCGAATGGATATCCGATCAGAAGCGAGCTTTGGGAAAACAAATGTCGAGGTCATGAACCGAAGCGGGATTCAATACGCGACAATCGGAAACAACGAAGGCATCACACTCCCAAAAGACAAGCTGAATGAACTGTACACAGATGCGCGTTTTACGATCATTACGGGCAATCTGTTTGAACCGACAACAAATTCTGTCCCTTCTTGGGCTGTACCATACGCCATTCATACCGTAGGCGAGTTGCGGCTGGCCATCTTGGGAATGACAATTCCCTTTGGCCCCTCCTATCAAAGTATGGGATGGGAGATCAAAGAACCGATCCCGATTTTGCGTGAGCAGATTGCGGCACTGCGCTCGTCTGTGGATGTTGTCATTTTGCTTTCACATCTTGGCTATCAGACAGATTGTGTGCTGGCTAGTGAAGTCGATGGGCTGGATATCATTTTGGGCGGACACTCTCACCGGACGTTGCCTCATGGAGAACGCATAGGCGGCACCTTGATCACACAAGCGGGGCGATTTGGCGAGTATGTCGGTCATGTAGAGCTCGTCTGGGACAGGGCCCATAATGGCATCAAAAACGTGCGCGCAGAGCTTTTTTACACAGAACAGTACCAGTCAGACAAATCATTGAGCCAGTTCATCGAGAGTGAAAAAGTATGGGCAGAAAATCGCTTGTTACAGCCGATTGTTCAATTGGAGCAAGACATGCACATAGGCTGGACGGAGGAGACCCCTTATGGCTCCTTCATTGCAGCGAGTATTCGCAAATGGACGGGTGCTGAGATCGGCATGGCAAATGGAGGGCTGTTGCTTGCTGATTTGCCGCGGGGCAGCTTGTCTTTTGCCGATTTGTTGCACAGTATGCCCCACCCGATCAATGCCTGTGCGGTCACGATTACAGGCGCGCAGCTCACCACTGTTCTGGAGCAATCCATTCAACCCGAAATGGTTCAGCGGGAGCTGAGAGGGTACGGTTTTCGCGGCAAAATAGAAGGCTGGATGTGTGTGGACGGATTGCACATCCGCTACAGTGAGGATGACCAGCCGCAAATTATCCAGATTGAAGTCAACGGGCAGCCGCTTGATCGCGAGCGTCTGTATCGAGTCGGGACGATCGACATGTTTATGTACAACCGCATGTTTCCCGATTTGCTGCTCGGAAGTGAGGTTACGTTTTTCTTGCCCGAGATGCTGCGTGAAGTGCTCGCCACCACGATCAAGGACCAACAGATGCTGCAAAATGCGTTTCTTCCACGCTGGGAAAAGGTATCGTCAACGTCTAAAAATCAATCGTAGACACCGGGTTTTCGGGAATGCTATCGAAAAACGGGAGGAGACGATCGATGCGCTTCATTGATGAAGTATACAAGCTGTACAAGGGACATTTTAATGGCGATGAAGAGGACATTACAGCGATTGTCGTCGGCATTCTCGCGGAGCAGTCTCGGGATGATTTGCTGGACTTGGTCGAGGAAATGGACGAGGAAGAGCTATTTCACATGCTCGCGACGTATATGATTGAAGTGATGAAAAGAAAGGTTGCAATGGATGATGAACAATCCCCCACAACCATGATGCATTAACCTCACATTTCTCTTCTGAATGTCATAGGATGGTAACGCCAACAGACGGGAGAGAAAAGGAGGAATCTTGATGGTCGAGGTAGTGCCAATCCACTTTCCAGAGGGTACGGCTATTGCTGTCACTGTGCGTTTGCCCAAGACGACCCTATTGGCTGTAACGACCGATCATGGCTACATCATGTGTGGAGCACTGGATGTGGGGCTCTTGAATGAGCGGTTAGCATCGAGGGAAATTCTTGCCGGTCGTGCGGTAGGGGTCAAGACCATACAGGAATTGCTGGATGCACCGCTGGAGTCCGTAACGACGACGGCGGAGCAGAAGGGGATTACTGCTGGTATGACTGGTCGAGATGCTGTCGTGAAAATGTTGTAGACAACAAAAGGATTGCCTATAGAAAAAAACCTTTGTCCCATGACAAAGGTTTTTACGTTTTCTCGGGCCTTGTTTACCAACGGGCTGATTGTTCTTCACAGATTCCGATCTTGCTTTGCACCGCAATCATTTTTCCATCAGCTGTTGAGATGGTCCCGTCATAACGACCGATTACTTGATGGAGAGTGGTCCGCACCAACGCAAAATTTTTATGCTCGGTTCGAGTAAAGAGCGGCGTAAAGGTGAGGCGTACGGCAGACGATTCTTCACTCGCAAGCGTCCAAGGAAGCATCCGGTTGTCAGGATCGTAGGAAAAACGAATTTGTTCACTCAGCTTGTAGAGGACACCATCAATCATCAAGCCATTTTCCGTCATACCCGTTCCGTCCGTCCAGCCTTTGCCAAAGTTAAAGCCTGCGACACCCTCCGCGTGACGGAAAGAGCAGGTCGTCCAGTTCCAGCGGGTGTGATACGGCCAAACGCCACGTCCAAAATCAAGACTGGCAAAGGCATTCTGCCGATCGAGCAAATAGGTTTTCCCGTTATAGGCAATGGTTCCGTGCACAGGTCGGGCCGTTTGTTTCGATGTGAACTGAAAGCGCTCCGCACTCCACGGGATCACGACATTTAAGGACTCGGAAGGCGGATCAATCACGATGTCGAGCGAGAGAGCTTTATCTCCGGGACAAATCGCAGTCGCTTCTACGCTCGTTCCGCTGGCTCCTGGCTGAAAGGAGACAGAGAGCTTGCGACTCGCAAAATGACAAGGCTCATCTACGGTGGCACCAAGCCGAATCCCTGCACCGAAAGGAACCGTTACGGCACTGTCCGCGGTCTCTCCTGTCATTAGATCAATAAAATGGACAAAGACAATGCCAGCGTAATCCAGATTGACCATCGCAATAGACATCGCACATTCAGGTGCAGTGATAAACCAAAAATTCCATTTTTTCCGGCGAAGCCAATGCCCGCTAAATTGGCAGTCATGCAACGGATAACGGGACCAGCCAATCGCTTCGGGAAGCAAGCGGCCATCCTGATCACATAATGAAAGAGGCTGCGTTAATTCTTTTTCGATAAGCGGCATACGATCATCTCCCTTGCATACAAGGATTCTTCCAGACAAACGCGTCTCAAGTGTCTTTCCTCGATAGACATGAAAAGAAAATCTAGAAAAAATTTCATGTAGAATCAAGTCGAATCACGCTATAATAGTGATACCCTGAGGAAAGGCGACGGAAGGAAATGCGACTGAAATCCATTCAAAAATGCCAGCCGGGTGATAAACTGGCTCGTTCCATCTATACAGAGAATGGAACGATTCTCGTTGGCGCCGGAGTAGAACTAACCCAACGAATGATAACTCGACTTAAAAGTAAAAACGTGAACAGTCTCTACATCCAAGACAAGCGCACGGATGATATCATTGTGGAGACAGTCATTTCCGAAAATACTCGCAGACAAGCAATGTCCCTGATTCACGATACATTCCGAACTGTTCATCAAGTCCCGGACAAATGGCAGCAGCTTTTTTCGGACAAAGGTTTGGGACGTAAGCTGCGGGATGTCATGCAAACCGTTGCAGATGAATTGAACAACTGTGATTCAGCCATGAATTTATTGGCAGATGCTTGCGCCTTCGACAATTACATATTCACGCACTCATTTAACGTTGCCTTGTATAGCACAGCTCTCGCCATAAATACCGGCTGTTCGGAAAAAGACGTATTGGAGATTAGTATTGGCGGTATGCTCCACGACATCGGAAAAGTGCATATCCCAGACAACATATTGAAAAAGCCGGGACGCCTTACGCAAGAAGAATATGAAATCATGAAAAGACATACGGAGATCGGTTTTGAAATGCTGCGTCGGCAAGACGACATCCCGTTGCTCGCAGCCCACTGCGCTTTTCAGCATCACGAGCGCTGGGATGGCTCCGGTTATCCGCGTCACCTGAAAAAAGAAGAGATTCATCCGTTTGGTCGCTTGATGGCTGTGGCCGATGTATTCGATGCTCTGACGTCGCATCGGGTATACCGTCGCGGAATGCTCCCTCATGAAGCGATGGAGGTGCTCTACTCCGGTTCAGGCAAACTGTTTGACCATGTGTATGTAGAGGCTTTGCGAAATACGATTGCACTCTACCCTGTTGGTCTGACTGTCACCCTGAACAATGGTATGTCTGGTGTCGTCGTCGATTCGAACAAAGGATTGCCGAGCCGTCCGATCGTCAGAGTCCTGGTGGATGAAGAAGGTCGGGATATCGAGCAACCCTATGAGTGTGACTTGTCCAAAATGCTGACGCTCATGATCATCGCCAGTGGCGATTTGGTATAATCAGAGCCAGTCCTTCTTTTTGAAAATGAGAAACATCGTCGTGCCGATGGCAGCCATACATCCTAGGACGATGTAGTAGCCGTAGGGTGAACGCAGCTCAGGCATCACATCAAAGTTCATCCCGTATATACCGGTCACAATCGTCAACGGCATAAAAATTGTCGTCAAGGCGGTAAAAACACGCATAATATCGTTGGCTCTGCCGGCTAGCGCTGCTTGATATGCTTCGCGCAAGTTTCCGATGAGCTCGCGAAAAGCTTCAAAGCTCTCTACAATTTTGCTGGCATCCTCTACAATATCGCCAAAGTACTTCCGCAGATAAGGTTGAATCAGCGGGAGTTCTTTTTTATGTAGGGCGTCAATCAAATCCCGCTGGGGAACGAGCATTTTACGGGCGTACAAGATTTCACTGCGTAGCCCGATAATTTGATCCAGATGGGATTTTTTCGTGTGCATCAAAATTTGCTCTTCCAGATCTTCAAGCAGGTCTTCAATTTTTTCGGTCACATCAAAATAAAGATCGACAATTTGATCTACCAAGTAGTACAAAAACGCATCGGGGCGATTGACTTCTTTTTCCCGGATGATCGACAGCATGGTAGTGAATTCGGGGGCCTCCTGCTTCGTTACGGTGATGATGGTGCTGCTGCCCAAAAAAATATTGATCTCGCGCAAGAAGATATCATGATTGTGGAAGGTAATGCCATTGATGACCATAAAGTAATGATCATCGTAATTTTGCAACTTGGGCCGCTGTTCTTCCTCGTCGATGCAGTCCTCGACAGCCAGATGATGCAGTCCGAACAGCGGCTGTAAAATATCCAAATCGAATGGCGTGGCATGAATCCAGTAAAACCCGTTCACAGGTGGAGTAGCAGCCTCTTCGATGTCTTCTATCTCAGTGATGATTCCGTTTTGTACGAGTCTGATCTTCATGATTGATTCTCCTGCAAGTGGATTCGGTTGCGGCGGGTAGACGGGGCCAGATTTGTGTGAGAATCAGTTCATAAGCAGAACGAAGTGCTCGGCGGCTAGGCGGATTCTGTGATGCACGCTGTTGCTTGGGAGTCGTCATGCAAGTTCGCCTCCTTAATGTAAGCCTTCACCCTATACGTATGAACGTCAACTCGTCCTTTTTCCCGCTGCGGCTAGCTGTGGTAATTCCCTTGATTCGTACGCATG
The DNA here is from genome assembly GCF_046196545.1 of Brevibacillus fortis. Classification (GTDB taxonomy): domain Bacteria; phylum Bacillota; class Bacilli; order Brevibacillales; family Brevibacillaceae; genus Brevibacillus; species Brevibacillus fortis_A. The sequence goes on along the minus strand of NZ_CP176370.1, from coordinate 5,398,055 downwards.
CGCACCTGCCAGTCCAAGAGAGGCGATGTGATGCATGGCTCCTGCGACATCGGTTGCTGTGACAGGTTGATAGGCGCGTAACGGTCCGATCCAGAGAAACGAGAGTGATTGGGATAGTTTCGCGCCGAGTTCTTCCGATCGACGGTGTTCCTGGCGCTGGCCCAGTAAAAGGGAAGGGTGGAACATATGTAGACTGGGAAGCGCCAGCTCGCGAAGTGCTTCCTCCAGTTCACCTTTTACACGATTATAGAAAAAGACGGATCGGCTATTTGCGCCAATTGCTGTGATGATGAGAAACTGGCTGGCGCTTTCTTCTTTTGCCAAACGAGCTATTTCGATCGGGTACTGATAGTCCACTTTGCGAAACGCCTCGCGACTTCCAGCCTTTTTCATAGTTGTCCCCAAGCAGCAAAAGATGTCTGCACCTTCTAAAAACTGTCGGCAATCTCCCAACTGACGAAAGTCAATGACGACTGTCTGCAAGCGAGGATGCGTGAAAGGGAGCTCGTTGCGGACGACAGCGATGACTTTTCCATATGTGACATCTTCCAAGAGAAGCTGCAGCAATGCACGGCCGACGAGTCCGGTCGCTCCAAATAATACCGCACGTTTTATTGCCATAGTGTTCCTCACTTTCTACGATCCCTCTCTCTTATTTTACCGTTTCGGACGGTTTGACCAAAGCCATTTTTTGCATACTACAGATAACCTGAACAGATGAAAAGGTGGATGTATCGATATGTGGACAAGCAAGAGAGCAGGTATGATTGGCTGTATCGTATGGATGTTGACAGGAGGCGGGTGGGGACAAGCCGCTCTTGCCCTGGAGGTGAGAGAAGTACAGCCTCCTCCAACTGTGTTCGAGCAAATCCAGATCAAGCGGCAGGATGTGACAGGCGATGGTCGGCCGGATTTCGTTACGTTGCTAGGAAAGAGGTTTGCGGCAGACAGTCCTTACTTCGAACACCTAAAAATCATGATTCAAGACCCCGTTGCGAAAAAAACAACCTTTTTTACAACACCGTATGGCGCTTATCAGCCGGAGATGTTTTTTTGTGATTTTACTGGAGGGGGTGTGCAACAAATTTTGCTTCAGGCGCCGACTGGGGGCAGTGCAGGGACGTCTGAGTTTTATTTGTTCGCAGACAAGGACAATAAGCCGGCGATTCTGCCAGTTCCCCAGCCCTTGACGATTTCGGGCTCCTACCAGGACCAATACAAAGTACCATTGACGATTAAGGAGACGGGGGAGACTGTCGTTCTCAATTTGTCTGATCGCAAAAAAATCTATGAAGAAAATGGTGTATACAAGAACGGGAAGCTGGTTTCGCCAGTAGAAGTCATGCCTAACACGTTCAGCGTACTCAAGCCCATCGATGAGAACCGCGATGGTATGTGAATTAAAAGGGGAGCAGAGAGTCAGCGGTGTTGCCAACGCCGATACGATCGCGTATGTGGAGTCGTACTGGAAGTGGGACAAGACGAGCTGGAAGCTGCAACGGGCAGTCGTGAGAAAAGCGGAAATGTAGGCGTTAGCTAGGCTCATTCAACTGCCCGTAGTCAAGTTGGGCGGTTTACACCCGTTTGTAAAGGGGTATATAATTGAAAGGATATTCCAGAGATATATGTACTCGGATAAAAGGAGTTCAGGCTATGAGCACATGTCCGTTTTCCACCTTTTTTGGATTGAAAGGGAAAGGAAAAAGTGAATCTTTTTTTCAGGGGGTGAAGGAAAAGGGGGAAGTGCACATTGGAGGGAAAAGCACCCTCGCGAAGCAACTAGCAATGATTAATCTGACCGAAGAAGACCTGACCATTGTGAAAGCACTTCAGCCACTTATCATTCAAAATATTGAGGCTATTGTCGACTGTTTTTATGCCAGTATTGAAAAAGAACCACTTTTAATGAAGATTGTCAACCAAAACAGCACGATTGAACGGTTGAAATTAACGCTGAACCGCCATATCTGCGAAATGTTTTGCGGACGCATCGATAGCGCTTACATAGAACAGCGCAGTAGAATTGCGGTTATTCATATGCGAATTGGCTTGGAACCAAAATGGTACTTGGGTGCATTCCAAAACATACAGGTTTCCTTGATAGATCTCTTGCAAAAAAACATCGCGGACAAGGACGAATTCGTACAAGCCCTCACGGTTGTCACGAAGATTCTCAACATCGAACAGCAAATTGTGCTGGAGGAATACGAAAACGAGCATGAAAAGGCGCGGCGAGCGGAACAAGACAAAAAGGACGAGCTGCGAATCCTCCTGACCAATTCTGCGCATGAGCTGGCAGCGGTCTCAGAAGAAAACAGCGCGTCTGTTGTGCAATTGACAGAACAGTCGAGAGAAGTGCTTCGTTTTGCTGAAAATGGCACGGGCTTTTCCACGAAAGCACAAGACCTGTCCCGTGAAGGCAAAGAAAAGCTGGAAAAACAACAGGAACAAATGTGCTTGATTCAGAGCAGCGTCAAGCAAATCTCGGAAGAAATGAACGCGATGGAGGAAAACGCAGAAAAAATTCAAGGGATTGTAGAGGTCGTGACGGCAATTGCTGAGCAGACAAATCTCTTGGCGTTAAATGCTGCGATTGAAGCAGCACGTGCTGGCGAACAGGGACGCGGATTTGCCGTCGTAGCCGATGAGGTACGCAAGCTGGCAGAACAGACCAAAAAGTCAGTATTCGGTGTACGTGAGCTGATCGAGAAGACGAACCAACAGACAGTGGTCCTATCGTCTGTCGTGGTAGAAATTCAAGCGCTGGTCCAATCGAGCACGGCGGTAGCAAACGAGACGAATGCCTTTTTTGAAGGAATCATGAGCGCTGTCTCAGACAGTAAAGATCAGAGCTCACGGATTCAGCGGGAGCTGGAAAACTTCTTCAAAGTCATGGAGGATATGAACCAAGCGGTGGCACAGGTAGCCAGCTCTGCGGATGAACTATCAGAAATAACGGAAAATCTGTAAAAAATAGTAAGTTATCGGTTCAAAGGGAGCAATATTGGCGGCAATTACGCAATGGAGGACTGTAGACGTTTACGGAAACAACCGGACTTTGTCCATTGTTGCGAATGGCGTGAATTTCCCCAGGCTCTACAAAATAGTATTCACCCGTGCTGACATGAGTGGTTTGTGCTCGTTGTACTTCATTTTCATTATTCGTTTGGACATAAATCATATTCGTTAGCGTACCTGAGACTACCAATTCCCATCCAAAAGACTCACCGTGATTATGCGGAATGGATTCCTGATCTGTCGGTAGATGGATCAAGACAACCTCTACATGTGGCGTGGAGAATAATACTTTGCGTCCATAGGGCAGGTTTAGCGGCTCCGGGATGTATGGGCCGAGTTGTTCCATGCAGGGAGACAAGGAAATGAGAGCGTGTCTAAGCTGGGCAGGAGTAGGCGAAACAAGGGACCCAAATGCTTGTTCCAGACGTTCCAGATTCATAAAAAACCTCCCAAACGAAAGTCATACTCCCTACACCATATGATCAAATTTCAAGAGTAGTGATAGCCTGAGCTCGTCCAAAAGGGAATTATTTACCATTATTATTACATTGTAAATCAACAGGATTACTTGAATTTGGGGCGCTTTTAAAGAAAAGCGTCCTTTTTTGTGCTATCGACAATCAGCTGCCTCACCACCTATTATGGAAGTACGGCAACAAATGCCGTACAGGACGATTTGGGGAAGCGTCCCCCTTCTGAATGTTTCGAGTAACAAAAGCTTTTTTGATTTTCATTCAAGAGGAGGCATGCGCATGTCAACTGCCATAATCAGTGTACGCACCCACTAGAGGGGGGCGTTGATTCAAACCACCTGTCATGATCGGGAGGTTTGGATGCAGATGAATAAGAAATGGTATTTGTATGTCAATGCGTTGTCATCCTTGGGATCACGGATGAATTTGATCGCGTGTAGCGCGTTGATTTTTACATTTGAACATAGTGCTTATTGGATGACCGCTTTTTTCGTTGCAAGACAATTAGGGGGAATGCTGTTTAGTCCCCTAGCAGGTATGTTGGCTGATCGAATGGACAGAAGGCGTACCATGATCGCAAGCGACATGGGGGCCGGTCTTGCTATTTTGGCCATCGCATTTTATCCGACGCCGTATGTTTTAGTCGCAGCGGCTTTTCTCAATGGAATGCTGTATACGCTGTTTCATATTAGCTTTCAGGCATCCTTGCCACAAATATTTGGGAGTGAGCAGCTGGTTCAGGTCAATGGATTAAAGGTCAGGCTGGAGTCTTTGGTAGGCATTATGGGCTTCATGCTGGGAGGATGGCTGACAGATCACTATGGTTATACGATTGTGATCGCTTTGGATGCCGCCAGCTTTCTTTTCTCTGCATGGATTCTGACAAGACTTCGTTGGGAGGAGAAGGGGGACAATGCGCTAGCTACGTCAAAAGCAGCGAGCAGCTTTCGTGTCACCCTTCGTTACTTGCGGGATACACCCGTGCTTCTGACGATTAGCCTGTTAGCTTTTCTCGTATCGCTCAGTACGTCTGCGTATAATTACGGGTTGCCTTTTTTGGCGGATCAATTGCGTAGTGACGCTACCTTGCACGGGTTGATGTGGACGGCGATGAGCGTCGGAGGCTTGATTGGCTCCTATGTGGCAGCTTGTTTGCGGGTGAAGCTGGTTAATGGGATGCTCGTCGCTTATGCTGTTTTTTCCGTGGGGATTGTAGGAGCATTCGCGGCAAACCATGCTGTGTCTGTGCTATTGCTCTTGATTTTTGCGGGTCTATTTTCCGGCGCAGCACAGGTGTATGAGAGCACACTTTTGCAACAAGCCCAAAACGAGCTTCGCGGCAAGGTGATGGGGGTGCAGGGGCTCTTGAGTCGAAGCGGGTACTTCGCTGGTTTTCTCATGGCTCCATTCTTGGCGGGTGCCTTCACTTTATTTGGGATGCTGGTCTTTGCCCAATTGATGTTTGTCGCAGGGCTGATTGGATTTGGCTTGTATCTCGTTTTTTCCCCCAAAAAATAGAAATCGGCCTCCCGATACACGTAGTCTTTTTTCAACCTTCTAACCATAGGATGTACCAGTTGGGAGGTGTCGGGATTGGCCGTATTTCGACCCCGTCGGCGTTGGAGAAACCCGCTTTCACGTACGAAAGCGTTTTTGATCGCGTTGGTTATCTTTTTTGTTTTGACGATACAGACACTTGTGTTTTTGCAAAATCGATTGGAGCCTACTCTCTTGATCCTGGCGACGCAAAAAGCCGAGCAATTGGCGAAAGAAGCGATAACAGATGCCGTAACCAAGCGGATTTCGCAGCAAGGCGTCGACTTCAATCAGATTGTCAAAATCGAGAAGAACAACGAGGGGCAGATTCAGGCGTATCAGTTCAATTTCAAGGAATATGCGAGAATCGTGGGTGAAACAACAGCGAGAGTCCAGAACAAGCTCCAAGAGTTCGAGCAAGAAAAAGTAGACCGTACGATCCCGCTTGGTTTGGCTACCGGGAACTCCTTTTTGGCATCGATGGGGCCGAATTTGCCAGTGACTTTCGTGCCCATCGGCTCGGTCAAGACCAAGCTGGAGACAGAGCTGAAGGAAGCAGGCATCAATATGGTGCTGGCGACGGTATATATTTTCGTAGAAGTCGATCTGCGCATCGTTATCCCTTTTGCGACTGAGGAGCAGACGGTCACGACGAAAATTCCGATCACCCACTCCTTGATCATTGGTGATGTACCGACGTATTTGTACAACAATCCTGAAGGCAAGCCGGATGTGCCACGGATCCCTGGGGATACACCGAACAGCACTCCTTAATCGCGGAATAGGAAAAAGCGGCAGCGCGTTGCTGTCGCTTTTTTTAAAGGCTTGTATGAAAGAAGGAATAGCGTAATCATGGATTTGAAAAAACTACACTACTTTATTGCAGTAGCAGAAGAACTGCATTTCAATCGCGCTGCGAGTAAACTGAATATGACGCAACCACCGTTGACTCAACAAATTCAAAGTCTTGAGGAAGAACTTGGTGTGAAGCTGTTGGAGAGGACCAAGAGACAGGTTCGTCTTACGGCAGCAGGCGCGGTTTTTTTGGATGAATCCAGGAGAATTGTTTCCCAGTTGGAACAAGCCGTTACGAGAACAAAAAGGGCAAGCCAAGGGAAAATTGGACATTTATCCATTGCATTTGTAGATTCGGCAGTTGGCGGTATGCTGGTTAACGTCATAAAGGAATTTAGGGAGCGTTTTCCCGAGGTGGAGCTGTCCCTATTAGAAATGACATCTGCCGAGCAACGGAAAGCTTTAGCGGATGGGAAAATTGATGTTGGCTTCCTTCGTGTGGCAGAACCGTCCATCCATATCACTTCGCGCTTGTTTACCAACGAAACACTTGTTGCCGTACTGCCCAAGAATCATTCCCTTGCCTTACATCCAGCCCTTTCTGTACAGGCATTAGCGGACGAGCCTTTTATTTTGTTTCCGCATCGGATGGGGACTTCGTTTCACGACCTCATTTTAGACTTTTGCAGGCAACACGGATTTTTGCCTCACATCGTGCAGGAAGCTGTTCAAATGTATACGATTGTGAATCTGGTAGCTGCTGGTATTGGTATCTCCATTGTTCCCTCTTCGGTAGCTGTTTTCCAACGCAGTGATGTCGTATTCCGAACTTTTATCGAAGAGCCACCACTAGTCCCACTCTATGCCGCTTGGAAAACAGATAGAAGCGAGCCTGTTCTGGCAAACTTTCTGGATGTGATGGAAGAAACGACATCTTAGCCTGTTTTCTTGGGATCAAACTCTGCGACACTAGCCAGCATGTGATTGATTTGCTTCATAACCTGAGGATCTAGCTTGACTCCTGCAGCTTTGACGTTTTCTTTGATCTGTTCGGGGCTCGAGGCGCCAATAATAGCGGAGGATACATGCTGGTTTTGAAGAACCCATGCAACGGCAAGTTGCGGAAGCGTCAAACCGGCTTCTTGTGCGATCGGCTTGATTCGCTCTATTACCTGAAGAACTTCTTTTTGCAGCCATTGTCCAACTAGTTTATCGAAAAAAGGAGATCCGGCGGTCGAAGCCGCGCGGGAGCCCTCAGGCATTGGCTTGTCGGGTGCATATTTTCCGGAGAGAATGCCTTGCGCCAGTGGTGACCAGACAATCTGTCCGATTCCTTCACTCTCGCACGCTGGAATGACCTCGGCTTCAATTACACGCCACAACATGGAATACTGGGGTTGACTGGCTACGAAGGGAACTCGATATTCCTTTGCCAGAGCCGCTCCCAGTTTTATTTGCTCTGCCGTCCATTCACTTACTCCTACATAAAGAACCTTTCCCTGCCGAACCAAATCGGAAAAGGCCAAAAATGTTTCTTCCAGCGATGTAGTTGGGTCAAAACGGTGTGCATAGTAGATGTCAATGTAATCGGTTTGCAATCTGCGAAGGGAAGCGTGGCAGGCTTCCATGATGTGTTTACGGGAGAGACCCCGATCATTTTTTCCGGTACCGGTCGGATGAAAAACCTTCGTGCACAACTCAACACTTTCACGACGAATCCCCCTTAAAGACTCACCCAAAATCGCTTCCGCTCTTGTCTCCGAATACACATCAGCAGTATCGAACGTGGTGATTCCAGCGTCTAATGCAGCATGTACGCAGGCTTGTGCTGTGGTGTCATCTACTTGTGCACCGTGAGTGATCCAGTTTCCCAATGCAATTTCGCTTACGGACAAGCCGCTTTTGCCAAGTTTCCGATATTCCATGAAGTCCTGCCCCCTTCCAAATTTAAACAGATTATAACAAGTGTAATTAAATATGAAAAATATATAAAACAGTCATAAATAATATGAAAAACATATTACTTAGACCAGTCTGTATTGATTTACCAAGGTTTGTTAAATATTCACATTCTCTGCAATCATTTGCCGCTATGATGAGAGTTGGATGTGATATCTATGAAGAAACAAAGGAAAATCCTCTTTCTCATCTTGTTAGTGGCAGGAACTCTGCTCGATTGGTCCAGTAGTCAGCAAAAACAGGATGTCGATCTTTACACGATAGGAATTGTGATTGCCAATGAGGATCGAAAAGATAAAGTAGCGGGATTGAAGGCAGGATTGCAATCGTTAGGTCTCAGTGAAGGAACACGTGTTCAGTATGCGCCTGTTTATCTGAATACGGTTCAGACGCTAGAAGAGGAGCACTCCATTGTCCAGGACTTGATTTCAAAAAAGCCTGATGTAATCGTCACGACAGGGGCGCACGAGACCTTTTTGATTCAACAGGCATCAACGACGGTTCCCATTGTTTTTATTGGTGTCGCCTCATTGGTCGAGCTACCCCTTGTTGAGACCGAGGGGACGGTTACATGTGGAATCAGCAATGGCCAAATGAATGTGATTGGGAAAAGATTGGAGCTGACAACTCGTTTGTTGCCTGAGGCCAAGCGTATTCTGATCATCGCCGATTCTCATGCTCCTACGACAGAGCAAGCCATCGTAGAAGCAAGGTCAGCTGCTTCCTTGCTTGGCGTCCGTTTGCAGGTGGAGCAGATTGCTTCCCCAAGAGATTTAGAGGACTTGCTCAGTAGGCTCTCTCCAGGAGAATACGACGCCATGCTTCCTTTACCTAGCTATGTTCTGGAAGACGCGATTACCGATTGCTTGCCTCTTTTGATCGATAAGCAATTGTTTGTCATGGGATCTTACCCCGAGCAGGTGAAGGCTGGTTTGTATGCCGCTTACGGCGTTTCCTTTCATACACAAGGCATGCAGGCTGCTCAGATGGTGGCTCGGGTGTTGGATGGAGTCCCTCCTACAGATCTGTCAATCGAATGGCCGGATGACGTGCGGTTAGCTGTCAATGCCACTTCCCTGTCCAAGCTTCCCATTACCGTAACCGATCAACAGTGGTCATTGGCTCAAGAATGGTATGGAGTAAGGAACGAATGAGGAGGAGCAGACTACCGCGCATCAATCGACTGAAGACAAAAATGCTCCTGTTTGGGCTATGCATGTCCATCATCCCTTTTCTGATTCTTGGTTATATCAATTTGCATACCAGTAAAGATAAGGTTCGAGAAGAGGTAGACAGAGCCAATCAGATCTACGTGGAAAATACGTTGGCGCAGTTAGATATGCTTTTTTTACATACGTCCCAATCCATGCAGGTGGTTCAGCAGCGTTTTCTTAATGAGCGCCCTAGCGATGATGATGCTTATTTCTTGTTGAATACCTTATTGAAAACTTCTCCATACATGGAGGAAGTCGCGCTTTTTAAACAGGATGGTGAGCCGCATTATTTGCTAAATCGCTGGAAACATCATAGGCTGGACACACCCAAGGAGAGAGATAACCAATTTCTTTCCACGATCCAGTCGGGAAAACCGTACATCGGAAGCATTGTCCGATCAGCAGAAGGGAAGCTGCTGGTAACGGTCGCGATCCCTCATGTATCTGCCAACGGTGTAAAAGGCGGCATGTACGCAAAGCTCAATGTAAAACAGTTACTCGAACAAGTCACACTGCGAGCTCGCTATGAAAACGAGGCCTATTTGTTCGTCACAGATGGGAAAAGCGATAGGTTTGCCGATCCGTTTATGTTGGGCAAGCCTTCTGATGGCTCTTTCACCTATTATGAACAAGCGGTTCCTCCCTCCTGGACACTACCAGATCGAACTGAAAAGCCTGGTATTCGGACGTATCAAGCTTCCAATGGAGATGTCATGGTCAACTATGCCATGCGCTCTTCTGTCACACATTGGGTCATTATGCTGGAGCAGTCGAGCCAAACGGCGTTTGCTGCCTTTTCAAAATTGGAACAATCTCTGCTCTTTGCGACCTTATTTATCGCACTTATCGTTTTGGGAATTAGCATTGTGTTTTCTGTCTCGTTTAGCCGATTAATGGAAAAGATCGAATTCGCTGTGCAAAAAATCGCAGGTGGCGACTTATCCGTACGAATATCAGTGACGACCTCAGATGAAATTGGCAGGCTAGCAGCGTCCTGCAATGAAATGGCACAAAGTCTGGAGATGAAGACCAATCAGCTTCTCGAAGAAAAGAAACGGCTTGATCTGGTCGTCAGTGGTATGGGGATGGGGCTGATTCTGGTAGATGAATCTTTTCACATTCGCTGGATTAATCAAACAGCGTCGGCGTGGTTCCAGGATGCTAATCTTCTGGGGAAAGACTGCCATCAGACGATTGGTCAGCAATTTAGCTCATGCAGTAGTTGCATGCTCCGAACGCGACATATGGTAAACCAAAAACAGACTGACCTTATTTCCTCCAGAGTCGACCAGGATGGACGTGTCCGATCTTATCGACATCAGGTTTTCCCTCTGCATCCGGAGAAAGAGTCGTCTGCTTTTCTAGAGGTCATCGAGGACATCACGGAGAAACGAGAGCTAGAAGCCGCTATCGCACAAGCAGACAAGCTCGCTGCTATTGGACTCTTGGCGTCGGGCATTGCGCATGAAATCAATAATCCATTAGGCATTCTGTCGCTGTATGGTCAAGACTTGCGAGACCGTCTAGTGGACGAGGATATTCGAGATTTGCAGGACACAGGAGAGCTTACCCAATACTTGGACACGATGGACAAACAAATTAACCGTTGCAAGGAAATCACGACCCGATTGCTGCACTTTTCGGGGAAATCACCCGTAACCGTAGAAAAAGTAGATATTCATCAAGTGCTATCAGACATTCTCATTCTTCTGTCCCATGAAATACGTGTCAAACAGGTAACGATAAACCAGTCTCTGTTGGCCTCTGCTCCGTTTCTTCTCGCTACGCCTGGACAACTTCAGCAGATCTTGCTCAATTTGTTAACCAATGCGCTGTACGCGACTACGGAGCGAGGAAACATTGAGATAGCATCTGATTCACCATCGAATGATCGAATCCGTCTGTGGATCAGAGATGATGGATGCGGTATACCCGCAGCAGATTTGCCCCATGTTTTGGAGCCGTTTTATACAACCAAGCCACCTGGAAAAGGGACTGGTCTCGGGTTATCGGTCTGCTACGGGATTGTGACGAATTTAGGCGGAGAAATCGAGATCGAAAGCACGCCAAACAAAGGCACAACTGTTACGGTCATCCTGCCGTCGGCAAAGGGGGAATGAACAAAAGATGCACGCTGACACTCGTATACTCATCGTTGATGACGAAGCAGATTTCCGCCATCTATTAACCAGTCGATTACAGAGAAAGGGATATTTCACGCTCGAAGCAGCTGACGGAATCAGCGCACAGAAGCTAGTAACCAGCGAAACGATTCATGTCATTCTGCTTGATTTGAAAATGCCCGGGATGGACGGCCTCTCCTTTCTGCAATGGTGCAAGGAAACCTCTCCTGCCATTCAAATCATTGTTGTGACCGGGCACGGAACAATCGAAACAGCTATCGAAGCGATGAAACGCGGCGCTTATGATTATTTGACAAAGCCTTACAACCTCAATGAATTAGAGCTTTTGATTTCCAAGGCCGTCGAAAAACAGCAGTTGGCCGAGGAAAACCAACAGTTGAGAGAAGCTCTATCGACAAACGGGAAAACGACGTTTCAAATCGTTGCTGAAAGCCCGAAGCTAAAAGAGGTCCTAGCAACTGCCAAGCGAGTAGCGAGTACGGATTTTCTCGTTCTCTTAAAAGGGGAAAGTGGAACAGGGAAGGATGTCATCGCGAGACTCATTTATGAATGTAGTGAGAGAGCATCAGAGGCATTCGTACCGATCAATTTGGGGGCGATACCAGAAACGATGCTGGAAAGTGAACTGTTCGGGCATGAGAAGGGAGCTTTTACAGGCGCAACTGCTCAGAAAAAGGGACTGGTAGAGATTGCCCACCGAGGGACGCTCTTTTTGGACGAAGTAGGGGACTTGCCTTTTCCTTTGCAGGTCAAGCTGCTCCGTTTTCTGGAATCCGGCGAATTTCGCCGAATAGGGAGCCCGATTCTGCACAAGGTGGATGTTCGTATCATTGCTGCTACCAATGCCGACCTAGAAAAGAAAGTAGAAGAAGGAACGTTCCGATCCGATCTTTATTTCCGTCTGCATGTCATGGATATAACGATTCCACCTCTCATAGAGAGAAGAGAGGACATTTTGCCACTGTCGGCTTTCTTTTTAAATCGACTCAAGCGTAAGTATCCAGTCAAACCGCTTTCTGTGAAAGCGCAGGCAGCTCTTTTGGCCTACTCATTCCCGGGGAATGTTCGGGAGTTGGCTCATATGATCGAACGTGCTGTCGTTTTGGCAAAAGGAGAGGAAATTGACGACAAGGATCTCTTTCCTCACGAACAGCAAGTACCTCAAAACCCGTCAGATAAGAAGCTCATTTCATCAGCAGAGACTGGGGAAAAAGAGGCATTTTTACTGAAAAATGTGGAGCGAGAACATATCAAGCATGTGCTGGACGTTCTGCAATGGAACAAGACCAAGACAGCAGAGAAGCTGGGGATCAGCGTACGTAATCTGTACCGAAAAATCGAAGAGTACGAGCTGCGACCGTGACATTTTGTCGCATACTGACTATGACATTTTGGCAAAGTCTTTTCTTTTTCATGCTGTTTGAGAGCGTTAAGCCATTCATTTCCCTGCTTCTATCGTATGGCACGCCTCTTGCTACTCTCCTGTTGTGAATGCACGATCAACATGGAGGAGTGAGACCTATGATCAAAAAAGAGAAGACAGGCTGGAAGAAGCTGTCTATGGTAGTAGTGGCGATGCTGGTCTTTGCAGGCTGCGCTACACAGCCGACCGCTCAACCCACCTCAACAGCGAGTGAGGCAACGGGAGCGAGCAATCTAGATACCTACACCCCGCCTAGTCTGGACAAGGTGCCAGAAGGGCCATTGGGAGAATCGATTAAGTATGGACATAAGTTAATGAATGAAACGAGCACAGCGATCCCTGAATACACAGGGAATAAGCTCTCCTGCTCCAGTTGTCACGGTAATGCCGGAATGGATGCGACCTCTCCTTTAACGGGTGTCACCGCAGTCTATCCCCAGTACATTCCAAGGTCTGGCAAAGTGCTTACCATTGAGGATCGCATCAATGGTTGTTTTCAACGAAGCATGAACGGAAAGCCATTGCCTTACAACAGCGATGAAATGAGAGCGATGGTCGCCTATCTGACCTATATCTCAACAGATGTACCAGTAGGAATCAAAGAGCGCCCGTGGATAGAGAAAAATGATATGAAGAGCATACCTCAACCGAATGTGGCAAATGGAGAAGCACTCTTTCAAAAATCGTGTATACAATGCCATGCAGCCGATGGTTCAGGAACAGGACCAAACTCTGGACCAGCGCTATGGGGGGATAACTCCTTCAATATTGGTGCAGGTATGGCCCGAATTTCCAAAGCTGCTGGGTACATTCAGCGCAACATGCCTTTAGGGGAAATGGGCGGTATTAAGCAAGGCTCGTTAACGGATCAAGAAGCAGCGGACCTAGCAGCCTATATTTTGTCCAAGCCACGTCCGGACTTTGCCAAAAAGGCACAAGACTGGCCAGCTGGAGGAGTTCCAAAGGATGTGCCGTATGAAGTAGACAGCGCCAAGAAGAAGCAATAGGAACTCGGCATCTGACCCCCAAAAGGGGCTGTCCCTTTCGTTTGCACATAATTGGCTGAAGAAAGCAACAGTAGATGAAAAGAACAGAGGCAGTTCTCAAGTAGAATTCTACTTTTGGGATAGCCTCTGTTTTTTTGTGCTTAACAATACATTGTGAGAATCATCACTATTTTTGTGGATTATTTGTAAAAAAATGGTATAGTAAACCAGAATAGTAAAAATATAAAAACAAGGAAGGTAAACGGGAATGAACAAAAAATCAAAACTGTTTTCAGTATCAATGGCTACAATTATTGGCGCTTCTCTTGTAACTTCTGGGGGATTACAAGCAAATGCAAAAATAGATCCGAATATTGGTAATATTCAAGCTGGCTACTATTACATCGATGGAATGGAGTATAAAGTACCGAACAGCGAGATTTATAATTTCGTAAATGAAAATAGAATCACGAATTTGCCGCATGTTACCTCAAATACATCAACGACGTCAAATAGAGGGGATGCGCGTAAAGTAAGACCCACAGCTGGATGTGATCAAGGTGAATGGGTATTTACAGCGAAAAGAACAGCAAGCGGCTTCAAACTAGGGGATTCTGGAACGAGAGTTATCAATAAAACCAGTAGAGATTTGACTGAAACATCGAAATTAAGTTCCAGCACTACGATTTCAGGTAAAGTTACTGGATCAGGCAAATGGAATTGGGGTGTAATCGAAGCGACAGCAGGCTTCGAAATAGGCGGTAGCATAACATGGACGACAGAAGAGTCAACTACCATTACAGTAGGCCCTGGTGAGTGGGGATGGATTGATTATGGTGCTTATACGGAGACTTGGGAAGGAGATCATTACTATGTAACCCCCACTTGCAAAATTCAAGACAAAAAGAGAATCAAGGTAATAGGACCAAAACACAAAGCCAAACTAGCAAGAACAGAAAAATTCTAATAACTGCAAAGAAGGAGAAGAGTTGAGAATGAGAAATAAACTCCTAATACCTATATTGCTCCTAGCTGTATGTAGCCTCTTATTAGGGTGCCAGGAAACGAAACTTGCCAATCAGAACGACAAAGTGCTGCCTAATAATACTGCAGCTCCTAAACCGGATGATCATGCAGTAAAAGAAGTGGAGTGGGTAAAGGTTGTTGATCCACCTCAAAATGTCTCTTCTCCTTCTGAAGCTGTTGTCCATCAATACGAGGTAGGATTTAAAGATGGAACAACAGAATTTCCTAAGAAGGATTCTGTCATTTTCGAAACGACCCTCGGACAAAAGAGTATAGTGGCTATACGTTCTCCAGAGGGAAAAAACAATTTTGCCGTTTTTTTGTATGAACTTAATCCCTCAGCTAGTTGGGGAGTTTATGGACTTGTAAGGTTGTTGGGGAATACCGAGTTTGCAGATAAAGAAGGTTTACAATTACCTTTTGAAAAGTTCAATGCAACAAAAATGAGTGTGCCAGAAAAAGAAGTGAATGCTTGGGTGTTTGCAAACGAAAAAGAGATCGTTACAATTACCGTATATAAACGCTTTCCGTTTACACCCAGTTCTGATCGCGAAACGATCTTTCTAAAAAATGGGAACGAAGCATATATAGGTAAGGATCATTTGAAAAATAGCTACTTGTATTACTTTGATACCGAAAAGACAATTGTTGTTTCTGGTAATGTAGCCAAGCAGAAATTGATTGATGTAGCAAATTCTTTACCCCCTGTTACTTCTGCATTGTTTCCTAGCCCGAAGAAAAAGGAAAAATAAAGGAATATCCGTAGTTGGTGGAGAAGAGCGACAGTGTAGAGCTGTCGCTTTTCCTTTTTTGTAGATGATCGTAGGAGGATTCGAAATGCTGATCAAATGGATTACGTGTAAAGTAACGGAAAATCAGAAGCAATCGTTTTCCCATGCCCAAGCGAAATGGAGACCATTAGAGGAAATAACAGGCTTCCTGGGACAAGTCGGAGGCTGGAACCAGCATCAGCCGTTGGAAGCATGTATTCTTACTGTTTGGGAAAGTAGAGAGCACTATCAATCTTTCATGGAGAAGGATCACGATCCTATTTTTCATCAGACGGGGCAGGCCCAGACATACGAAGCCATATCCGTGCAACTATTCTCGAAGCTCACATATAGTGACGAGCGTCAGATGTTGGATGGGTTGGAAAGCGCTCAAATTCTTCGGGTAGTCTGTGGAAGCGAAAACAACGTACTCGCAGAAGCTAGGGCAGTGCCGGGAGGGATCGTTGGACAAAGCTTGAAGGACAGTCTGCAATATATAGCGGCGTCTTTGTGGAAAAACGACCAGCTGGCACAGACGGGAGTCGCTCAAGCCCACACCGTCGCTCTAGAACAGGCATGGAGAGTTGTCAAAAGA
Source organism: Brevibacillus fortis (assembly GCF_046196545.1). Lineage (GTDB taxonomy): Bacteria > Bacillota > Bacilli > Brevibacillales > Brevibacillaceae > Brevibacillus > Brevibacillus fortis_A. The sequence goes on along the minus strand of NZ_CP176370.1, from coordinate 5,382,116 downwards.
GGAGACCTCAAATGAGCAAACCCGATCTAAAAGGCATTATTTTCGATATGGATAATACCCTGCTGCAATCCCGAATCAATTTTGCTGAAATGAAGCGGGCCATTTTTCAGCTGTGGGCGGACAATGGAATTGTAGAGCCGACTCTCGATTGGGAGAAGTATACCGCATCACAGCTCATTGAGATTGGCAGAAAATCGGAGCAGATGACGAGTGAACTGGAACAAGCGATGTGGGAGGCAGTGACCACCATTGAGAAGGAAGGGATGCACGGTGCTGTTCTGGAGCAGCATGCAGTAGAAGTTCTTGCGCAGTTGAAGAGCAGCTACCGACTGTACATCTTGACCAATAACGCATACGCCGCCGCAGAGGAGGCGTTGAATCAGACGGGAATCGCCACCTATTTTGACGAAATCGTCGCCCGCGAGCAGATGACGACCTTGAAGCCGTCTCCGAGTGGCATTCACTATATCCGCAGCCGCAAGCCAGATTGGCCTGTCTCAGCCTGGACGATGATCGGGGATTCTTGGATCGATGGAAAGGCGGCATGCGATGGTGATGTCGCATTTATTGCGTATCAAGGGAAGGAGCAAGATATGGAGCGAAATGGCGTTGTGCCTGCTGCATACATAACCGATTTGAAAGAACTCCTGACCGTCCTCGAAGAGTGCGAGCAAGGGTAAAGTGCACTTCCCCAATAAATGATTACAGACAATAGAGAAAAATATGCTATACTTTGCATAACTGAATACCAGCCTTCAGGGTAGGGTGCAATTCCCGACCGGCGGTAATGACGAACGCACGTCTGAGCCCGCGACTCGCTATCGAAGCAGTTGATAGCGACTGACTTGGTGCAAATCCAAGGCCGACGGTACAGTCCGGATGGGAGAAGGTATTTGGAATGGCCTATTTCGCCGTTTTTTTTGAAAAACGGTTGAAGTAAGGCTTCTTTCTCGACGCCCTGAGCATACTATTCACGGGCGTTTTTGTTTTTCGTAAAACTTCATAGCGACAATCTTCAGGGCAAGGTGAAATTCCTGACCGGCGGTAATGACGTACGTACGTCTGAGCCCGCGACTCGCTGACCACGCTTGCAGCGACTGATCTGGTGAAAACCCAGAGCCGACGGTACAGTCCGGATGGAAGAAGATTTTTGTGCTTTCTTCATTTGTTTTTTGCAAAAACAGATGAGAGGAAGGCTTCTTTCCCTATGCCCTGAAACGCTTTGAGGTTTCAAGGGCTTTTTGCGTTGTGCTTGGCTGGAATGATGGAACAGAAAGGAGTGCGGTATGGAACAGGACAGCAAGTACATGGAACTGGCGCTGGAATTGGCACGATCGGCACGAGGTCAAACCAGCCCGAATCCCATGGTCGGAGCTGTGATTGTAAAGGATGGAACCATCGTGGGAATGGGAGCGCATCTGCGAGCAGGAGAGCCCCATGCTGAGGTACACGCACTGCGGATGGCAGGGGAAAAAGCGCAAGGCGCGACCGTGTACGTGACGCTTGAACCTTGCAGTCACTACGGGAAAACACCGCCGTGTGCAGAGGCGTTGATTGCAGCTGATGTACGTCGTGTCGTTGTAGCGACGCTCGACCCGAATCCACTGGTGGCGGGACGAGGAATGGAGATGCTGCGGGCAGCAGGGCTGGATGTGGCGGTGGGCGTGAGAGAAGAGGAAGCGAGGGCGCTCAATGAAGTCTTTTTCCATTACATTCAGACCAGACGTCCATTTGTGACGGTAAAGACGGCCAGTACATTGGACGGGAAAATCGCTTCGTTCACGGGACACAGTCGGTGGATTACGGGAGCAGAGGCTCGGGCAGAGGTGCATGAACTGCGCAGGCAGCACGATGCGATCCTGGTCGGGGTTGGGACAATTCTCACTGATGACCCATTGTTGACGGCGCGCCAGGAAGAGCAGCGTTTTGGAAGCCAGCCAGTTCGAGTGATTTTGGACAGCCAATTACGGACGCCGCTGGATGCCCGTGTCGTCCAGAATACAGATGCGAAGACGTGGATCTTTACGACAGATGCAGCCTCAAGGGAAAAGCAGGAGCTGCTTGCGGCAAGAGGAGTAAAGGTCATCACAACGGATGCCCCAATTCGCGTGGAAAAGGTGCTGGATACGTTGGGAGAACTGGGGATTACCTCGTTGCTTGTAGAAGGCGGGCAGGAGGTCAATGGCTCCTTTTTGCAGGCGAGAGCGATTCAAAAGATCGTGAGCCATATCGCGCTAAAGCTGATCGGGGGAAGCAGCGCGCCCTCTCCATTCGGTGGTCAAGGCTTTGCGACGATGGGAGAAGCGGTACAGCTGACAAATGTCACGATCACACCGATCGGGAAAGGTGATGTACAGATCATCGGGTACCCACAATGGGAGGATCAGGCGTAGCAAGTGAGGAGGAGAGAGCATGTTCACGGGACTGGTCGAAGAAGTGGGCGTATTGGAAGCGATTCAAGGGAACGAGCAGGCGAGTCGACTGGTCATCCGCGCACAGCAGGTACTCGAAGGGGTGAAGCTCGGGGACAGTATCTCGGTTAATGGCATTTGCCTTACGGTTACTTCTTATACGAATCGTCAGTTTAGCGTCGATGTGATGCCAGAGACGATGAACAAGACGAGCTTGCGGCAATTACGGAGCGGACAGCGAGTGAATTTGGAGAGAGCGATGCGGCTGGGGGACCGTTTTGGCGGGCATATCGTCTCCGGACATGTAGATGGGACCGGAATGGTTGCTTCACGAGAGGTGAATGCGAATGCTGTCGTGTTTCGGATTGAGGCGAAACCGCAACTGTTGAAGTACGTTATTGCCCGTGGATCGATTTGCATTGACGGCATCAGTCTCACTGTGGTGGACGTAAACGATATCGGTTTTACCGTTTCGATCATTCCGCATACGCTGGCCAATACGAGTCTTGCCGACAGACGACCTGGGGACTTGGTGAATCTCGAAACAGATGTCATCGGCAAATATGTGGAGCGTTTGTTAGGTTATCAAAACCATGGCGGTACTGAGAAATCTAGCGGGCTCAGTCTAGCCTTTTTGCAGGAAAACGGCTTCGCGTGAGTAGGAGGGAAAAAGCATGTTTCATCGCATAGAAGAAGCATTGGAAGATTTGCGTCAGGGCAAGGCGGTCATCGTGGTAGATGATGAGGATCGGGAAAACGAAGGAGATTTTGTCTGCATGGCCGAAGCGGCTACGCCTGAAATGATCAACTTCATGATTACACATGGGAGAGGACTCGTTTGCGTACCGGTGACAGAAGAGCACGCAACTCGCTTGCAGCTCCATCCGATGGTGAAGTCCAATACAGACAAGCAAGGAACGGCTTTTACCGTGTCCATCGATGAAGGGAGTACACACACAGGGATATCCGCTCATGAGCGCTCATTGACGGTCTTGGCGATGCTCGATGAGCAGAAGACCGCAGAAGATTTCCGCAGACCGGGACACATTTTCCCGTTAATCGCGAAATCTGGCGGTGTATTGCGCAGAGCGGGACATACGGAGGCGGCGGTTGATTTGGCTCGCTTGGCGGGGGGCAAACCCGCGGGAGTCATTTGCGAAATTATGAACGAGGATGGCTCCATGGCACGTCTGCCGCAATTGGTAGAGATCGCACGCCGCTTTGATCTCAAGCTGATTACGATTGCAGACTTGATCGCGTACCGGATGCGGACGGAATCCATGGTGAAAAGGGAAATCGAAGTGCAGCTTCCGACCGCCTACGGTGATTTTCGGATGGCGGCCTATACGAACGAGCTGGATGGCAAAGAGCATGTGGCTCTCATCAAGGGAGACATCGGACCAGATGAGCCCATCCTCGTTCGCGTGCACTCGGAGTGCCTGACAGGAGATATTTTCGGCTCTCATCGCTGCGACTGCGGTCCACAGCTGCACGCTGCATTGGAGCAGATCGAAGCGAACGGACGCGGCATTTTATTGTACATGCGCCAAGAGGGCAGAGGCATTGGCTTGATGAATAAGCTGCGTGCCTACAAGTTGCAGGAGGAAGGCTTGGATACTGTTGAGGCCAATGAAAAGCTAGGCTTCGCCGCTGATCTGCGAGATTACGGTATCGGTGCGCAAATTTTGCGAGATATAGGAGTGCAACGCATGCGGCTTTTGACCAACAACCCACGAAAAATCCGCGCGCTTACCGGTTACGGATTAACAGTAGAAGAACGGGTGCCACTTCAAATGCCGGAGCATCTGCACAACAAACAGTACCTATCAACAAAACAAGAGAAGCTGGGTCACCTGCTTCATCTGCACGGATAAGGAGAGGGAATAAGCATGAGAACATTCGAAGGACATTTGGTTGGAACAGGTTTGCGTGTCGGGATTGTGGCAGGACGCTTTAACGAATTGATCGTAAGCAAGCTGGTCGGAGGGGCTCTCGATGCCCTGAAGCGTCATGGCGTAGAAGATGAGCAGGTAGACGTGGCTTGGGTACCGGGGGCATTTGAAATTCCGTTGATCGCTAAAAAAATGGCGGAATCCGGTCGCTATGATGCGGTTGTTACTTTGGGAGCTGTCATTCGTGGCTCCACTCCGCACTTCGACTATGTCTGCAATGAGACCGCAAAAGGAGTTGCGTCCCTATCTCTATCGACTGGGATTCCCGTTATTTTTGGTGTTTTGACGACAGACAATATCGAGCAAGCTATCGAGCGAGCAGGAACAAAAGCAGGCAATAAAGGCTGGGAAGCAGCAACGGCAGCGATAGAAATGGCTAATCTATCTAAACAGTTCGCCTAACCAATTCATAGGAATAACGAGTTTTAACGGGGGCTTCGGCTCCCGTTTTCTATTTTTTTGGATAAAATCACCACGGACAGGTCAAAGTAAGAAAGATTTTCCTGAAAAAAGGGGGGATCTAGCGTGAAGCCGACTGATTGGTGGAGAGCGCAAGTAGAGTCCATACAAGCAAAGCGGCGCATCGGTTCGGGTCAAGCGCGGCGAAGCGAACAAATTACACCGGATATGGTAAAACAATGCATGCAAAACGTGGATGACCTCAGCAGCTTGTCATTGAAGATGAATGACGAAGAGGTACACGTTTTTTTTCTCGATACGCTGGTGGATGTGTCCCAGATTTATGAGAATGTCTTTCTTCCGTTGCAGCGTTCCGATGGTAGAGATCCGATGCAGGTGCTTCCTTTCGCACAGGAATGTCTTCTTGACGATATGGAGACGTTGATGAGTAACTTGCTACGCGGTCATACCATCTTGTTTTTCCTGGAAAGGGATCTCATTCTGCATGTGAATACATTTCAGGTCCCGCATCGTTCCATTACGAAATCCGAGACAGAGGCGACCGTCCTTGGACCGCAAGACTCCTTTGTTGAAATGCTGGAGATCAATTTGTCTTTGATCCGGAGAAGACTGGCTACGCCCCATCTGAAAATATCGAGCTATACGATCGGCACCGAGGCGCAGAACAAGGTAGCTGTGATTTATTTGGACAATATCGCGAACGCGGAAAATGTGGAACGCGTGAAAAAACGGATCGACAACGTCATTTACCATGGATTTGTCGGGATGCCCGTCTTAAAGCAAATGCTGGAGGACAAGCCGTACTCTCCGTTCCCGCAGTTCGGCTTGACGGGTCGGCCAGACAATACGGTAGCAGCTTTGTTGGACGGCAGAATCGTGATCATGCTGAATGGCAGTCCGGATGCAGCCATCTGTCCAACTTCCTTTCTGGAGATGTTTAGCAGCCCCGAAGATTTTTACAATCGATGGTCAACGGCAAGCTTGCTGCGGATGATTCGCTTTTTTGGTTTATTTATCACCATTATGCTCACCTCCAGCTACGTCTCTGTCTTGACGTATCATCCGGAAATGCTTCCCCCCGCTTTACTGACGATTTTGTCTGAATCGCGCAGTCGGGTGCCTTTTCCGCCCGTGATCGAGGTGCTCATTATTGAGCTCGTCATCGAGATCCTGCGGGAAGCGGGGATACGCATGCCGACTAAAATCGGCCAGACAATCGGTATCGTTGGCGGTATCGTGATCGGGACAGCCTCTGTACAAGCGGGGTTAGCCAGTAATATCTTGATTGTCCTTGTTTCTGTATCAGCACTGCTTTCTTTTGTGCCACCCAATTTTTTGATGAGTAATGCGATTCGCCTCGTTCGCTATGGTTTTATCTTGATGGCAGGAGTATTGGGTATGTACGGCCAGATGCTGTCACTGGCGTTTTTGTTCGCACACTTGCTCAATCTGACTTCACTCGGCACGCCGTACATGGCCCCAGGTGTTCCGCGTCAATGGACCGATTTGATGAATAGTCTCCTACGTGCACCATTGAGGTTTATCGTCAATCGCAACCGCATGTCCCGGGCAAAGCAAAAGCATGTCCGGCCAGTTGGGGAGGACTAGGGAGATGGATAGAGGGAGAATTCACAGCCTGAATCCGATCCTGGTAATCGGATTGATTATGAATACGATGGTGGGGGTTAATTTACTTGGACTGGCTCATCATGCGAGCAAAATGGGCTACAGTCTGTGGTGGTCTCCGATTTTGCTGGGATGCATCGTCAGCTTAACGTTAATTCCGATGATGGCCTTGTGCCGTCGCTATCCAGAGGATAATCTTTTTCGGATTCACGAAAAGCTGTTGGGAAAATGGCTGGGACGCTGTTTCAATATCTTGATCATCGTCTACGCCATTCTGAATGTATCTACCGCCAATGAAGGATATGTCAGGCTGGTGCAAACCTCCATGCTGAGCAATCAGACAGCCACATTGCCGTTGCTCGGATTGACTTTGGTCATGGTCTACATTACAAATGGCGGTATCAAATTGATCGCGCGTTTTTGCCTGTTAACCTTCTTTTTTACGGGCTGGATGGTTTTTCTTTTGCAGTACGGATTTCAAAAGGGGGGAATCACGCATATTTTTCCTCTTTTTCATACAGATTGGCGAAGTATAGCTGAAACTGTGCACAATTCTTACGCGAGCATGCTTGGGTATGAATTGGTTCTGTTTTTTTACCCATATATCCAAGAGAAGAACAAGGCACACAAGCATGTGCTGATTGGGATATGGATCGTTGTTTTGCTATACGTCATGATCCTGATCACAAGCGTAGCTTATTTTTCCGAATGGCAAATGGACAATCTCATTTATCCCATTTTGAATTTGTTTAAGGCTGTAGAGCTGTCTTTTTTGGAGCGGATCGAAAATCTCGGGATTGGTCTCTGGGTCTTCCTCATTCTCAGCACGAGTACGGGATACTTGTGGGTTGCCCGTACCGGTCTTGAAGAAATGGCAGACAGGACGAGGTTGTGGCATCTGCTTTTACCGACAATCATTTCGTTTCTATTCATTGTGGGGCCATTATCTGTGGAAAAACAACGCTACATTTATGACAAGGTGACTGTTTATATCGCCTATGGATTGATCTTGTGGCCGATTTTTTTGTTATTGCTTCATTCCTTGAGGTTCGGTAGAGGAGAGCGGGTATCATGAAGAGGGCGAGCTGGTTCATTGCTACGGTTATCCTCTTGCTCAGCCTTTGCGGGTGTGGAGGCGAACTCGAACGGCCGGCACTGGAAGACATGGCCATGATTGGGGTGATGGGCTTCGATTATGTGGATCGTGAAAAGATAGATGTCACCGTATCCGTACCAGTTCCCTCCAAAAATAAGGAATCCACGCAGGTGTACGCGACTTATGCCTCGATGACGAGCGAGGCGATGCTGAATCTCGCGACAAAAGCAGAGAGGACTATGTCCCTCTCGCAATTGCGTGTGATATTGTTCAGTGAAGAATACGCCCGCAAAGTAGGGATCGGAAAAGTCATCCTTGATCTCTATCGCAATCCGATTGTAGGAGAAAATGTATACATTGCTGTCGTACAAGGAAAAGCGAAGGATGTCATCAAAGGAACCTATAACCACAGGCCGGAAATCAACACGTATTTGAACAACTTGCTCCGTCCGAGAGTGGAAACGGCCTTTTCGTCTTTTGCGACCATTCACGATTTTGTTTTTATGATGACCAGCAACACGATGGACCCCAATCTTCCTTATCTTATCCATAGTAACGGAGAAATTCAGATCATTAAGGCGGCCCTTTTTCGAGTAGACAGGATGATTGGATTTTATTCACAGCGAGAGGGGAAGCTGGTTCAGGGGTTTCTGGGAAGAGAACGCTTGCCGCGTATGAGCTTCGAGTTCCAGCACGAGACGAAGACGGGGAAGAAAAAACCAACGGAAAGGATCGTCTTCGATTTTGTGCGGGCAAAAACGAAAGTAAGAAGCAAAGGCAGCCTGAAAAAGCCTGTCATCGACATCAAGCTCCGGGTAAGAGGGATGTTGGTGGGTTATTCAGGAAGCAAGGATTTGGAGAAGCGGGCTCAATTTCGGACCATGGTTCAGGAGCTTGAGAAACGAATCAAAAAGGAAAGCGTGGATATGCTGGTACGTTTTCAAAAGCAAGGGGTTGACCCGGCGCAGCTAGAGGAGAGCATTCGCCAAAAATATGGTGGCAAATGGACACGCGAAACGGGTCTCGCCCTTTATAAAAAAGCGAAATTCAACGTCAAGGTTCATGTGGATATAGTCGGTTTTGGCACACTGAAATAAGGAACAACAGCATTCCGGTGTGTTAGAACAGACGCTTGAATTCGCGCCAGATCGCACCCAAAGTCCGGCGATTTACATTTTGGAGTTTGCCGTACAAGAGGTTCGTCAAACCGATGAAGGTGAGCTCCTGATCCTTCGTATACGGATACCAATTGAACTCACGCTTGCGTTTGCCCGGATCATGGATGACAGAGATGCTGTGCGTAAAGGCTTGCAATCCTGAAGGTCCGCGATAACGGCCGATGCCACTTTGTTTGACCCCGCCAAAAGGAAGATGGGGATTGGCGTAGCTGATAATGACGTCGTTGATGCAAACATTGCCGCTGTCGAGCTGACGAGCTATGCGATCCGCTTTTGTTTTATCAGCTGACCATACCGAGGCATTCAGCCCGTATGGTGAGCTGTTAGCCAGGCGGACAGCCTCCTCTTCGGTGGCAAAAGTCATGATGGGCAACACCGGACCAAAGGTCTCTTCCCGCATGATTTTCATGTCAGATGTCACGTTTGTGAGAATGGTCGGCGCGATATACATGCTGTCAGGGGAAGGGAGTCCTCCGGTGACTGCAGTCGCGCCCGCAGCCAGTGCTTCGTTCACATGCTCACGGACAATGCCGATTTGTTGGGAAGACGTCATCGAACCGACCTCGGCCTGATTCGGATAACTTTGGCGCAATGCTTTTGTCTTTTCGGTGACCAGCTTGAGAAATTCAGGATATACCTTTTCATGGACAAAAAGCCGTTCAACAGACATACATACTTGCCCGGAGTTCGTAAAAGCCCCCCACACCGCGCCATTTGCTGCCCGTTCCAGATGCGCATCTTCAAACACGATCATCGGGTCTTTGCCGCCCAGCTCCAGTTCTACCGGGATCAAATGCTGCGACGCTGCCGCCATAATTTTTTTGCCTGTCGCGACAGAGCCTGTGAAAAATATTTTATCTGGGCGCGCAGCTACCAGCGTCTGTCCAGCTTCGCGTCCCCCATGCAGGACGGTCACGACTCCATCCGGCATCGAAACAGCGGAAAACACCTCTTCAATGAGCAGTCCGGTAGAAGCAGTCACCTCGGAAGGTTTTAAAATAACGGTATTGCCTGCTACGAGGGCAGATAATACGGGAATGATGGCAAGCTGAAACGGATAATTCCACGGAGAGATGACCGCGACGACACCCATCGGCTTGTAGTGGATATACGATTTCTTCGGCCACAGTACGATAGAGGTTGGTACTGGCTGATCAGCCAGCATCTGATAAGCATGTTTTTCATAAAACCGGATTGTGTCGACAGTGACAAAAATTTCGGTCATGTACGCTTCCAATGTAACTTTTCCGGTAGCCTCACTGATTTTTCGGGCGATTTCTTCGCCGTGATCGACTAAATAGTGCCGCAACCGTGTCAAATAGTCCAGACGCTCGGCCAACGATGTAGTGGACCAAGCTGGAAAGGCGAGACGCGCACGTGCCATCGCGTCTTCTACTTGTTCTGGAGTCGCTTCCTGTAAAGAGCCAAGCAGCTCTCCAGTGGCGGGATTTTGCATGGACATGACTGCCATCATGATTCACCTCGATTCAGGAGATAAAGATTCAGAAGGGAAGAGTGCATGCATCAAATGCGCAAAGGCCTGTTCAAAACGGGCAATCGCTTCTTCCGGCTTCTGTAACTCATCGAGCAAAAATTGAAAAAGGAATCCGTCGATTGCGGAGTAAATGAGTGAGATTGCGGAGTCTTCGTCGATGGTCAATGAAGATTGTTCTTCGTGCTGCAATCGTACGAGCATACGAGAGATGAGCTGATGCAAACGGGATCGAATGACTTTTACCTGTTCACCAAACGCAGGAACGTACATGGCCTGTACCTGCAAGTCATACCAGAGCCGATGCAGCTTTCGATCCTCATGCAGACTCCGGCACAAGACACGGGCTAGAGCAGCTGACCATTCGCCAAATGGAGCTGCGAGCACTTCGCGTTCCAACTCCTCCATAAAACGTCCTTTGTAGCTAGAGATTACAGCGAGTAAAAGCTCTTCTTTGCTTGCAAAGTAATAATGCAGAATGCCAAGTGAGACACCAGATTCCTTGGCAATGTCGCGCAAGGAAACATGTGCATACCCTTTTTCAGCCAGACAAGCAGTCGCTTGCTCAATCAAAAATGCCCGTTTTGCTTCGGCTTTTTTCTGGGTAGTCACTTTCTCACCTCTTTTTTGGACGACTGTCCAGTTTTTATGTTTTTATTGTATTTTTACGGAAGATGTCTGTCAATAAAAAGAGCTACCCATAAAAAAAGAAGCGGCTTCATTGCCGCTTCTTTTGCCGCTCCCAGCGTCGTAAATACGGATAAGGATCAAATGACCAATCTGCGCCACCTGTTTCCCGATACATACCGTAGTGCAAATGGGGAGGGAATTTGCCTGAGGTACCAGGCTTCCCATAACCTGAGCTGCCGACATATCCGATGACTTCACCCGGCTCCACGATGTCACCCGGCTTCATGCCCTTTTTAAACGAGGACAGATGTGCGAAGTAATGGTACACATTGCCCATGTCACGCATCCCGATTCTCCACCCGCCATACCTGTTCCAGCCGAGTACCTCAATGACTCCGTATGCTGTGCTGAGTACAGGGGTGCCGTGACTCGCAAAAATATCGGTCCCCTCGTGGATACGACGCCCACCCCAGCCGCGCGGAGCGCCCCATGTACTGCGGTAGCTGTATTCGTACCTCGCGGGGATAGGAAAATGCCGCTCATCTAGGTCCAGATGTTGATACTTTGCATACACCTGAGCGAACTGCCTGATCGTCTTCACGGAACGATCCCGCTGGTAGTACGACCAGAGACCAATTTGCCAATCTTCGTGAGAGAAGCCGTATTGGGATAGGTAGCGTATGAAGGTAGTGAGTGCATCGAGATCGTTTTGCCGATCCGCAAGCCCATCGCCATCCCCGTCCATCCCAATTCCGTCAAAAAACTGGATGGATACCGGATTGGTATCCTCCGCATCAGGATTTAACGCACCTGCCCAACGATCGCTTGGAATGTCCACGGCTGTTAACCGCGAGACGTTTTCTTGCTCCTGCTTCTTCCTGCGTATTTTCATGGTTCGCTCGTATTGATCAATGGCTGCTAAATAATTCCATGGAATTCCGTACATTGATTCCAAGCGCAAAAAAAGCTGCAAGCGCTTTTGAAGAACCGGGTCTTGCTCATTGGCGGACGGAGCGATTCCGGCGACGGATTCTAATGGCGAAATAGCTGCAACCACGCACAAGCTGATCTGAATGATTAGGCGGAAAACTCGCATGCCGTCTCCCTCCAGCCTCGTAGTCTTTTGTTGTAGTTTCTGCCAGTTGGAGTGGATTATCCAAGATACTTTTGGAAAGCTTTTTGTCGAGGAAAGTTTTGTAAATTTGCGGTAAAAGAGGCAGGAGCACAACGTACAGTCAAAGAATTGAAATCAGGAGGAGTGTATTCCTTAAAAATCGTCATGAGGAGGCTGTGTGATGAGCAAAAAAGTGTTGATTGTAACAGGCGACGCTGTAGAGGCACTGGAGGTTTTCTATCCGTATTACCGCTGCTTGGAAGAAGGGTATGAAACGGTCATTGCAGCACCCAGCGTGAAAACCCTGCACACCGTTTGCCATGATTTCGAAGCACACAGTGAAACTTACACAGAAAAGCCAGCTTATCAGCTTCCCGCCCATGTTGCATTCTCAGACATTAATCCTGAGGCGTTTGACGCCTTGATTATTCCGGGTGGACGAGCACCTGAGCATATCAGGCTCAATGAGCACTTGAAGCCGATTGTGGCACATTTTTTCGAGACGAACAAGCCAGTCGCAGTCATCTGCCATGGTTCCCAAGTATTGACCATCGTTCGCGAACACTTAGCCGGCCGTGAAATCACAGCTTACCAAGCATGCAGACCCGATGTAGAAGCGTGCGGAGCGATCTACCAAACAGAAACACTCCATGTCGATGGCAATCTTGTTTCCGGACATGCATGGCCAGACTTGCCAGGCTTCATGCGTGAATTCCTCCATTTGCTCAAGTAAAAACCAAATCCTTCAAACTTCCGTCATTGCTGGCGGAAGTTTTTTCGTTCTGACAGATGCTTTTCATCCAGCCTTTTCCTCTGTATCATAAAGGGAAAGTATGTTCGTCTGTTTCATGTGAGGAGTGGAATTGATCGTGTTGTCATTTATTCATACAGCGGATGTCCATCTGGATGCGCCGCTTCAAATGTTGGGGGAGCGTTACGAGCTGCGTCAGGATGATTTTCGTCAAACGATGAAAAGAATCCGTGACCTCGTTCGGGAAAAGGAAGCAGACTTCTGGCTCATTGCCGGAGATTTGTTGGAATACCACGGGGGAAGACGATCAACTGCGATGTTTTTACGTGATCTTTTTGCCAGCATCGCACCAATCCCTGTCGTAATCGCACCTGGCAATCATGACCCGTGGCGAGCGGATTCGTTTTATCAAACATTGGAATGGCCAGGGAACGTCTACTGGTTTACACCCGAGTGGGGTGTGTATGAATTCCCCGAAAAGTCGTGTGTGATCTACGGCTGGGGCTTCGGGCAGCCACATGTATACGAGTCGCCACTCGAGACGTTTCCAGGCAAATTGGAAGGATATGCCCATCATCTGATGGTTCTGCATGCCAGTGTGCTTTCCAATTCAGGAGACGAAGAGCATCATCCGTATGCGCCTGTAACCTTGCAGCAGCTCGTACAGACTGACATGGACTATGTTGCGATGGGACATATTCACAAGCCAGAGCAATTCATGCATCCCGTCAAAAAACAACCGTTCGCAGCTTATCCCGGCTCTCCAGAAGGATTGACGAGCAAGGAAGCAGGAGAACGAAATGTTTTGTATGGAGAGCTGGATCATGATGGCAGATTGCAGCTCGCGGCGATTCCTGTCCAGTCACGCAAAATTAGAAAGCTGGAGATCAAAGGGAATGGAGTCGAAACGACTGAGCAGCTCATTGATCAGATGGAGCAGCAGCTCGCAGAGGAAAAGGATTCTGATATGATGTACATCACGCTGACAGGAGAACGTGCTGGGCATTTTCAGCCTCCATTGACCGTGCTTCAACAGCGATTTTCTCGGTTTTTTCTGCTGCAGCTGACAGACCGGACCTGGCCTGATGTGGATGAGGACAAGCTGATCGCAGAGGGTGGCGTCTGGGGGAGATGGCTTTCTAAGCTGGCAGAGGCGGAGTCCCGTGCACAAAATGAGGACGAGCGAGAAATCGTCAGGTTAGCCAAGCAAGAGGCTTTGGCGCGGATTGGAGGGACCATTCGATGAAAATGGAGGAGCTAGTGCTAGGGAGCTTTGGAAAATGGCAGGATGCTACCTTTCGTTTTGCTCCAGGCATCAATCTGTTTTATGCCCCCAATGAGTCAGGAAAATCAACCATCCTACAAGGCATTTTCGCTGCCTTGTATGGAATGAAGCGCGATTACGTCAAATCGGCTCGATACTTGCCTGAATATGAAAAATACCGTCCGTGGCAGAATGGCTCGTATGAAACGATCATTACGTACCAATTAGCGGGTAAAATCTATCGCCTGCATCGTCAGTTGACGAAGGAGCGGGAGGAGGCGCGCCTCTTTTTGGACCCTGAATGGACGGAGTTGACTGAGCTTTATTTGGAAGACAGGCGCAAGGAACGGAATTTTATCGAAAAGCATACGGGCCTTACACGCAGTCTATTTACGGATTTGACATGGATCAGGAGGGAACCACTTCAGGCGGCTGAGCATTTGATTCCGACTTTTACGACTGCGGAAGAAGCCAATCCGGCTGTCCAACAAATTTTGACCGAGCTGGATCGGGAGGTTGCGGTCATCGGCAAAAAAGAACGGGCCGAAAATACACTTTTGGGAAAAGCCGCAACGAAGGTGGCGCAAAAAGAACAGGAGAAGGAAAACGCAAAAGCAGCGTGGCGAACGATCAGCCAACTGACGCTGCAAATAGCGGAAGCCACAGAAGAATGTCAGCAATTAGAATTGCGGCGCAGCCGATTGCAGCAGCGTCTGGATCGCTCAACCGGACACGCGAAAGCGTTGCAGGAAGGCTGGCAACGAAGCCATGCTCCTGTCAGTCAACAAGACTGGGCGTGGTGGGAGCAAACAGCTCGCTCTGAAGCCGAGTTGGCTATTCACGAGGAGGCAAGACGTGGTCTCACTCAGGTAAACATGTCGACGGTTGCCGTACAACAGAGTGATGACCAGCTCATACCCTTACAGCAGGATTATGAAAAAGGCGCACAATTGCTCAAACAGCGAGAAGTATTACATATTCGTTTGGCGACATTGGCTGTATCCGCCCTTTCTACAAGTCCGCGAAGTACAGCATCACGCAGCAACCGCCAAGGCAATCACGCGAAAAGGAAGCGGGGAGCTGCACTCATGTGGGGCGGCGCAGGGATACTGTCTGTTCTCGGGTTAATCGGCTTTGCGAGTGGACATCCCCTTGTGGGAGGAATTTCTGTGACTGCCGCTTTGTTGCTGTTCGGCTTTGGGGTTTTCTTGCTGCGAGTAAAAGGGAGTAAGGGCGGAGCTAAACAAACAGCAGATAATGATACAGTACAGGAAAGTCAAAGGGTACAAGAAGAGATCGCTTCACTCGATGCTGAACTCGCTGCACTCGTTCAGAGATGGGGGGCGAGTAATTGGGATACATTTTTGGAAAGACGGGAAGAGCTACTGAAAAGCACACGAAAGCAACAATCTGAGCAGCTTCTATCGGAGATGGCGAAAACGAAGCAGGAGGCCGATCTGTCTGCAAGCTGGGGGGAGGCACTTCGGACCTTGCTTGAACAGGAAAAAAACGCGCTTGAGATCGAGCAAGGCAAATTGCGCATCGAGATGGTGGAGATTGAGGAGAGACTGCAGGAGCTGCGGGAACAAATGGCCAGAGGAAATGGGGAGATGGCAGTTCACGAGAGCCTGTCATTATCTCGCGCGACGGATGAGCTGGAGGAAGCACAGGCAGCACTTCGTCAGTTGCAAAATAAGCGAGATGCCCTCCAGTTGGCTCGGGAAATGCTCCAGGAGGCAGTAGGGGAATGGCGGCGGGATAGCACCCCTGCTGTGAATCAGCAGGCTTCGGAGATCATCGCGCATATTACAGGGGGAGCGTATCGGGATGTCAGACTCGATCCCCGTGACGGATTTGCCGTCCGTTTGCTGGAACCGACCAAACAAATGGTGCTCGAACAGGATCAATGTTCCACGGGGACTATCGATCAGCTATACCTTGCCCAGCGTTTGGCATTGGTGCATCATGCTAAGCAGTCGGAGCCATTGCCGCTGTTTTTCGATGATCATTTTGTCCATTACGATGAAGAGCGCCTGCGTCGAACGCTTGATTATGTAGCGATGCTGGCACAAGAACAGCAAGTGTTTCTTTTCACCTGTCATGAACGAGAGCTGCGCATGCTTGCGCCATTGCTTCGTCAAGGGAACCGTCATGCCGTGCATCGAATCGGGTAATTGTTTCCGGGGGAGGAAAGAGGTTGCCCCTCCGAAATCCAACCTCTATAATGGAGATTGTTATTGTCTTGTACCATGATGTCACATGAGGAGTGAGCCCTATGACGCAACGCAAGCCGGAGTGGCTCAAGATCAACCTTGTTTCAGGATCAGAACTAGCCAGCTTTAAAGAGCTTAAGCAAACCATGCGCACGAAGACGCTACATACCGTTTGTGAAGAAGCAAAATGCCCCAACATTCATGAATGCTGGGCAAGCGGTACAGCAACTTTCATGATTTTGGGTGATATATGTACCCGTGCCTGTCGGTTTTGTGCAGTAAAAACTGGACTACCGACGGAGCTGGATACAGCTGAACCAGAACGTGTAGCAGAAGCAGCAGAACAAATGCGTTTGAAGCATGTCGTTGTTACTTCCGTTGCTCGTGATGATTTGGCAGATGGAGGCGCACAGATTTTTGCCGATACGATTCGTGCAATTCGTCGTCGACTGCCGTTTGCCTCCGTAGAAGTATTGATTCCCGATTTTATGGGGAACTGGGATGCGTTAAAAGTGGTCATGGACGCAAAGCCTGACGTATTAAATCACAACATTGAGGCAGTTCGCCGAATGTCAGATCGTGTACGGGCAAGAGCCAAATACGATCGGACGCTGGAACTGTTGAAAAAGGCGAAGGAATTCCAGCCGAGCATTCCGACCAAGTCCAGTCTGATGATTGGTGTAGGCGAGACGATGGAGGAAATCATCGAAACGATGGATGATCTGCGTTCTGTCGACGTCAACATCATGACGATTGGTCAGTATTTGCAACCGACTAAGAAGCATTTGAAGGTAGAAAAGTTCTACCATCCAGATGAATTCGCTCGCTTGAAGGATGAAGGCATGAAGCGTGGCTTTAGTCACGTGGAGTCAGGGCCATTAGTGCGCAGCTCGTATCATGCTCATGAGCAGGCGAGTGCTGCGAAGGAAACGATTGCGAAAGAATCCATGCCGAAAGCGCAATAATAAGTAACCCCCTCAGCCGCCCTACACGAGCGGAAAAGAGGGGGTTTTTCAAATACATGGGGGAGAGGGCTTTAGCGACCGGTTGTACCTGTATGAGCTTTGTGAGTCGTCTTCATAGGCTGGGGTGTTCCACCCATACGCTTGACTAGCGTATCAATGCTATTCGCATCTTCTGTACGCGCTGTACTCACATTGCTGGAGCGGCTGGCGACACGAGCGATTTCCTGGATATCATTTGGATTATCGGTTACATACACTCTGTAATAGCGTGGTGATACCGATTCTGCATTCATTTTTGCCTGTTTTTTCGCTGTACGTGCATCTGCTCCTTGTGTGTTCAGCCCCACAAAAATTTCTCGATCCGTTACCAAGACGGTAGACCGTTGAACGCCAGGGCAGCTCGCAGTGACATTCCCGACAGCCTGTGCCAATGTGTTACGATCTACATAGACGTTGGTTACACCGGCGGTTCGCATATGCTGACGGTCAGTCTGTGCATAGCCCATTCGCTGCATTCCGGTTTGCATGACACCTGCACCGCCACGGTTCCAGGCCTGATTTTGATAAATGGACTGGTTCATACCTGCTGGCGTGTTGTTAGTACCCATCGTGCCCATCCCTGCTTTATGATCCGTAAAGGCATTATACGGTCTCATACCGCTCGTGAAGGCGTTGTAGTTGTTGACATTTGCTCGTGGATAGGTACCATTTGGGAACATGCCATTGTTGATTCCATCGTTGTTGGTAAGCCCCATTCCATTCCGGGCCTGACCACCGCCAAAATTGTTGGAACGTACACCGTTATTGTTGTCGGCATTGAACCAGTCAAAGTTATTCAAGCCCATGCCATCGTAGTTACGGACGTGCATTCCATCAAAGTTTCTGGTGTACGGTGCGGCTTGATTCGTCATCGTCCTGTTTGGATGCGTGTAATTGGGTGCTGCGTTGTTGTTACAACCAGAAG
The DNA here is from genome assembly GCF_046196545.1 of Brevibacillus fortis. Classification (GTDB taxonomy): domain Bacteria; phylum Bacillota; class Bacilli; order Brevibacillales; family Brevibacillaceae; genus Brevibacillus; species Brevibacillus fortis_A. Next base: position 5,364,040 of record NZ_CP176370.1, on the reverse strand, counting down.
CCAAGAGCACAATACCTGCAATTGCAGAATACAACCATGTCTTTTTCAATGGTAACACCCCCTACACGATAGAATGTCCAAAGGCACACGGCAGTTATCGTGGGAATTTTAGCTCATGTTGCGTGAAATATGATAAGATGGACATAGTATACATGCGTAAGGAGGAAGCGAGTTTGATTCGCACGCAAGCCGGTACTTATGAAGTCATGGAAGTAAATCGAGACGGCTGGAACCTTGAAGCGTTCAAGGAGCGCTATAGCGACATCCTCGACAAGTACGATTATATTGTAGGGGACTGGGGCTATGGTCAACTTCGTCTTCGTGGGTTTTATACTGACGCTAATCGCAAAGTACCGTTCGAGCAGCGGATCGCCGCTTTGGATGAGTACCTGCATGAGTTCTGCAATTTTGGTTGTCCGTACTTCGTTTTGCGCAAGGTAAAAGCAAACGTCGGCAACGGTGACGACCAAAGCGGGCAAGACGAAGCTGCCTTTGATGTCATCATTGATATTCGTCATGACATTCCGCGTGAAGAGGGTGGCTCTTCGCCCTATGTAGAACGAAAAGAACGCAGACGCTATCACCCGCGTCAAAATAAACAGGATCGCCAGAACAATGCTGGTGCTGAACGCAATGGAGCAGGGAGAAACGAACGCGGGGAGAAGCCAAAGTTTCAAAAGGATCGACCCGATAAAAACGGCAAGGATGCCAACTCGCGAGAGCGCCGTCCCAATCAATTGAAACCCAATCGCGAACGAGATAAAGTCCCAACAGGACCAAATACACCAAAGCGTGATTCCTAAAAACGAATCAGAATAACCGAAGCATAAAAAGAGCCCTGTATGTCAGGGCTCTTTTCGTTTTTCGATCTAATAACCGCCGCCAAAACCACCAGGGGTTCAAAAACCACCGGGTCCACCGAAACCGCCGGGTCCACCGAAACCACCGGGTCCACCAAAACCACCGGGTCCACCGAAACCACCGGGTCCACCGAAACCGGGTCCCCAACCAGGCCAACCCCATGTGGGCCAATAACCAGGCCAGCAAGTACTGCATCCCCACCAAGGATATGGCTGTGGGACGACAACGACCTCAGGACCGCGTCTTCTCCGGAAAAAGACTGGATGTGCCTGATCTTCTGGAATGTATTGATAATCCTGGTCTGCTGAGTAATAAGGTGACTGGTCATATTGTGCAGGAACAAATTGGTTTTGAGCGTATTCGTTTTGAGCATATTGAGTTTGATCGTATTGGTTTTGGTCGTATGAGCTTTGGTCGTATGAGCTTTGGTCGTATGGATAAGGTTGCATGTTGCGATTCGCACTCCTCTCGGTATCTGTCTGTGCATCTGTGCAGTAGCAGTATACGAGGCATTCGCCTGTAAGGAGCATTGTCCAGCAGGAAATGGGCGGGGGCTACAAATAAAAAAAGGAAGAGCCCGCAATCGCTCTTCCTTTGGTGAATTAAATAGCTGCTTCCAAAAATGCTTTCAATTCTTCTGCTTCACGCTCGTTCAAGTTGAACGCGAATTCCAGATAGCCTTCTTCTTCCAGATCATCATGTCCAATAATAGCGGAGCGGCCATTTTGAATGTTGATGACAATCGCCTTCCCATAAAAACGGGTAGTCGTCGTAATCGCGAGGTCAAAGCGGGTAGCTTCGCCCGTGAAGCTGACAAAGCGCGTTCGAGTATCCTCAGCTTCGTCGTACAAGTAGAACAAATCATTTGCCATATAGGTGTCCCTCTACTTCCATAAAAGATTTGGTTTGTGTTCGGTATTGTGTACAGCGCGGACAAAGCGAATGGTTTTGGTTTTGGCACGCATGACGATTGAATGAGTTTCCACCATATCATCACCGAGATAGCGCACGCCTTGCAACAGCTCTCCATCAGAGACGCCTGTTGCCGCAAAAATGGCGTCATCCCCTTTGACGAGATCGTTCAGCGTCAAGAGCTGCTCCGGATTGTCGAGCCCCATTTTGATGCAGCGCTCACGCTCGATGTCGTTTTGCGGCTTGAGCTGGGCTTGCATGTCGCCACCCAGGCACTTGATCGCCGCGGCACTGATCACGCCCTCTGGGGCACCACCAATACCTAAGAACAGGTCAATTCCTGTATGCGGCAGACAAGCAGCAATCGCAGCACCCACATCGCCATCTCCAAAAAGCTTCACTCGCGCACCCTTTTCACGAATGGCGTCAATAATCGCCTGGTGGCGGTCGCGTTCCTGAATAATGACCGTCACATCTTGCACGCGCTTGTTGTTTGCTTTTGCTACAACCTCTATCATTTTATCCACAGGATCGTAAAGGTTGATTTGTCCGGCAGCACGTTTGCCGACGGCCATTTTCATCATGTACATGTCTGGTGCATGCAACAGTGTTCCACGGTCGCCGATGGCGATGACAGACATGGCATTGTTGTGACCCTTGGCGACAATCGTCGTTCCTTCTAGCGGATCAACCGCCACATCTACCTCAGGCCCGCCTGCTTCCGAGTTACCGAGCTTTTCACCGATATAGAGCATGGGGGCCTCATCCAGTTCACCTTCGCCAATGACGACGGTACCCCTCATGTTGATCGTATCAAACATGGCGCGCATGGCGCTGGTCGCTGCTCCATCTGCTTCATTCTTTTTCCCGCGTCCCATCCAGTGAGAAGAGGCGAGTGCAGCCATTTCCGTTACCCGCACAATTTCCAGAGCCAATTCGCGTTCCACAGTGTGTTCCTCCCCTTATGCTTGCCGGCAAAAATTCACCCCATCATTGTATCATAAAGTGATACGGGATTCGTGACAGGTCGTACAAATTTGGTATACTGAGGGATGAAAAGAGGTGAAACCGGTGAGCAATTCCTATTTGCAGGAAGGGGAATTGGTGCTTCTCGTCCTGGTGCTAACATTTGTGTTTACCGTTTACTACTCAAAACGCAAATCAAAAAAGCGAAAGTAAGGAGAAATATATGTACGACGTGAATACAAAACGAATCGACCAAGTATTGGAACATATGTCTCGTATGCTTGATCTGTTGGACAAGCTCAGCGAACGAGGAGCCAAAGCGGTTTTGGCAGATGAAGTAGCTGTTGCAGCGATGGAGCGAGCCCTGCACTTGTCTATCGAAGGAATAGTGGATGTCGGAAACGCGTTGATCGACGGATTCATTATGCGAGATCCAGGAAGCTACAGCGACATCGTGGAAATTTTGCGGGATGAGCAAGTCATCACGGATGAACAGGCTTTGATCCTGACACGTGTAACTGATTTCCGCAAGCATCTGGTCATTGATTATACAAGTGTGCCGGTCACTGAGATGTACAGCCTGGTAGAAGAAGCTGCGGGTACCATTCGTCAGTTTGAGCCACAGGTGAGAGCTTTCCTGAAAAAAGAACTGTTTTAAAAAATGTTTTCAATCCAACACCAACGTAGCGGATATTTTATACAAAAGACTTTCGTTTGTTTACTAAAACGTCTTCATCCACTACAATAGGGGGAAAGGACGGTGATACGTATGACAAACGAAGGAACGTCCACTCGTGATCAAATCCTGCACATGCTCAAGGTCAAAGGTTCACTCCCTGTCAGCGACATGGCCGTCGATCTAGGGATTACTGAAATGGCGGTACGACGTCATTTGAACACCCTGGAGAGAGATAATTTGATCAAGTCTACGCTTGTTCGCCAAGCGATGGGACGCCCAACGAATGTTTATTCATTGTCGCAGGAAGCAGATGAACTGTTCCCGCGCAATTATTCTCATTTGACATTAGATTTTTTACAAGACATAAAGGAAATCGACGGTTTGTCCAAAATAGAAATGCTATTTAGACGCCGCGAGAATCGCTTGGAGGAGACTTATCGCTCCCACATGCAAGGTGACTTGGAAAATCGTGTAGCCAAGCTAGCCGAGCTGCAAAACGATAAAGGCTACATGGTGGAATGGGAAAAGGACGAAAATGGAGACGGCTATCGGATTCAGGAGTTCAATTGCCCAATCTCGCAAGTAGCTCGTGAATTCAACCAAGCGTGTAGCTGTGAGCTCTCCTTGTTCCGTCGGGTCTTGAACGCCAATGTCGAGCAAACCACATGCATGGCAAAAGGCGGAGACAAATGCGTGTTTCACATCAAGGAAGCGAAATAAAGTTGCTATAACGAAAGTCCACTCGAATCGGGTGGATTTTTTTCTTTTGTTTACAAGATTTCCTTGATGACATTTCCTTATCGTTCCTTATAAGAACGATGCAGGCACAGGATTCGGTTAGGGTCCTGTGCCTTTTTTTCTATAAGCAGGCGGGCATTAAGTACCTTTTTGCTCCATTCTAGCAATCTTAATGTTGTTTTAACGTTTTCTTTATGTTGGACATCTACTATTTATGGTGTAAAAAACAACAAAACACACAGGAAAACAACAGAAAGCCGGAATGATATCGGGATACTAATTGGTGAATCGGATGGGCGTCGTTACGAAAAACAAATGAGGAGAGATCCGTAATGAAAAAAATGGTATCAGGTATAGCTGCTTCTGCCATCTTGTTGGGTGGAATCCTGCCAGTCGTTGATTCCGCACATGCAAGTGACAAATTTTCTGGGAAAAAGATGACGATGACATTTGACGTGATCAGTGACATCCAAGGAGACCTCCGAGATTTTGATCACGTTTTGCAAGACATCGATAAGGAAAATCCAAAGTCCGAAGCACTGATCATTAACGGCGATATTACTCCTCGCGGCTACGATTTTGAATATCAAGCCGTTCAAGATGTGCTCGATAAAAATCCTCACCCTGAAAACGTTTGGTACAGCATCGGTAATCATGAGTTTTATGTGCCGAAGTGGAAGAATCCCCAAACGCTTGCACAAAGTTCATGGCCAAACGGCACAACGGAAGAAGAGTTGTTCGATAACTTTTACCAATTCAGCGGAGAAGACAAAGTTTATCACCAAAAAGAAATCAAAGGATATCCCTTCCTTTTCCTCGGCACAGAAAAGTACATGAAATACCACGATCCAAAATTGTGGGATGAAGTATACATGAGCGACGAGCAACTGGATTGGCTGAAAGATAATCTGAAGCATTACAGCAAGAAGGACAAGAATAAGCCCATTTTTGTATTCTCCCACCATGTGCTCCCGGATAGTATCTCCGGCTCCAGACAAAATCCATACTTGAACGATTACCTTAATGTGGACGAGCTCCTTGACATCTTGAAAGACTATCCGCAAGTTGTTTTCTTCACGAGCCACACCCATTGGGATCTGAACCTGCCGGACTGGGCAGGCAAAAAGAAAGTCAAAGGCGGAGACAAACGCGGCTTTACTGTCGTAAACACGGCTGGCATTGAAACGGGATGGATGTCAGCCGGTCCAGACGGGGGCGAAAAAGTCACGCCGGATGGAGGGGATTTCAAGCAAGGGCTGCGCTTGCAAGTGTACGGTAATGATGTCGTCATCCAAGCGTATGACTACCAACACGACAAAGTAATTAAAAAGCTCGGTATCCGTAATGGAAAAATCGAGCAGTTGCCGCCGGATGTACAGGCAGATGATGATAATAATGAGCTTGTCAACGCGACGCAATACATGGAGTACGCAGTTGGCAAGCAAAAAAACTGGCAGGATTTTGATCCCGAAAATCCACCGACATTTGCAGGAAACCAGGTCGTGTTTGTTCGTCATAAAGGGGAAATGAACCTGGAAGACGGCAAGCCAATTATGGTCAAATTCAAAAAATAACGGGACTGACGGCTGGACAGAATCGTGGCAATGCGAGGAAGAGCCGACTAGACAAAAAGCAGGAAGCGGTGGAAGGCCGTTTCCTGTTTTTTTGCGATAGAAAGGACGAAGGTTTACACTAAGAGGGGAGAGCTAACCGGCTTAGAAAACAGATGGGAGATGGAACAACGTGAAACAATATAAAGGCTATTTGCTTGATCTAGATGGAACGATTTATCGGGGAAAAGAAGCGATTCCGGGAGCCGCAGCATTCATCACCCACTTAAAAACTCATCAAATTCCATTTTTGTTCCTGACCAACAATTCTTCAGCCTCTGCACAGCATGTGGCAGAACGGCTGGTAGCAATGGGTATAGAGGCACAGGCACGGGACGTGTATACCACGAGCATGGCGACCGCTACCTATTTGCGAGAACAGGCACCAGCGGGTACACGCGTCTACGTGATTGGAGAAGCGGGCTTGCATGATCAGCTGACGGATGCAGGCTATGTGATTACAGAAGAAGATCCGGCTTATGTCATTGTCGGGATTGATCGTGCTTTTACGTATGAAAAGCTGACGATCGCCGCACGCGCTATCCGTGCAGGAGCAACTTTTATCGCTACCAATGCAGATGCAGCCCTGCCGACGGATGCTGGTCTGTTCCCCGGCAATGGTTCACTGGTGGCAGCCGTCTCCGTTGCCTCCGCGACCAAACCTATCGTGATTGGCAAACCAGAGTCCATCATCGTCCGTTACGCTCTGAATCAGCTTGGTACTGCTGCGGCTGACACGCTGATCGTCGGGGACAATTTATTTACTGACATTGAGGCAGGTGCCAACAGCGGCTTGGACAGCTTGCTCGTTTTGACTGGCTATTCCACGCGCGAAGAAGCAGATCAGCATCATGTTGCGCCTACCCATATTGCGGAAGATTTGCCGGAATGGCAGCAACGAATCTCGCTATGATTCTGCGCATTCTTCCTGCTGCTTCTGGCGGTGGGCAATGCGGCTGGAGGCGGCCGCTGCGACCGCACCGACGAGATCGTCCAAAAAAGTATGGACACCAAAACGCTTGTCGTTGAGATCGGCGAGCTTGCCGTGTTTCAGTTTGTCTACATAACCGAAGTTGGTGAATCCGATGCTCCCGTACAGGTTGACGATTGCGAGGGCAAGTACCTCGTCTATGCCGTATAGCGGTTCGTCTGATTCAATAATTGCCTGGAGCGGGGGCAGCAGCTGCTTTTGTTCTGCGAGGATGTCGAGCTGAATCCCGGTCAGCAGCGCGTTTTGGACCTCACGTTTTTTCAAGACGGACGCCACACTGTCCAGACACAAGTCCAAAGTGATGTCCGGGATGTATTGTGACTGCAGGAACATGACAATTTCAGCAATGTCGTTCAAACTGACTCCTCGTTTTTCCAAAAGCTCAATAACGAAGTCCAGACAGCTCTCGCTATTTAATGGATGCTCAATCATGCTTGTGGTTCCTCCTTTTTAACGTGTGTGTTCAAATAGTCGACTTTTCAGCACCCAGAAAGTCGGCATGAATGCATCTAGTATCTGCATACAAATAGGCACCTATCCCGATCTACCGACATACAATGCCAGAAGAGCAGTATGCAAGGAGGGTGAACAACTGTATGGAAGAAAAAGAGCTTCTTCAGGAGAAGTACGGTTTTGAACTCCAGGGATATCGTACGACGGGGGCCAGCAAGGTACTGGAAACGGATCGAGGCCTTTACTACATGTTCGAGGCGCCAGCCGGATATAAATACAAGAGCAAGTTTATTGAGAAAGTAAAAAAGCATTTGAGTCAACAGCAAAGCATTCGCTTGTTAAAGCTAGTGAACACAACAAGCGGGCAGGCTCACATCGTTGATGATGAGCAGCTTTACTATTTATACAGAGGCGTGCGGGAAGCGGTTCCTGACGACCCATATTATGCCAGTGGCCAATCGCTCGCACAGTTCCATCTGGCCACGAGTGATTTTTCATCTGACAAGATGTTTATCCCTTATAGCTCTCTTGGCAACTGGCCGAGCATGTGGCGAAAAAAGCTACGGAATTTTAATGAGTACCGGGATGAGATGGATGAGGATCATGTAGAGCTCGCGCCAATGGATGAATATTTGTTAACCTGCTTCACCTACATTACTCAGCTCGGTGAATTGTCCGTTCAATATTTGTTGGATGCCGGATACGATAAAGTCGTGAAGGAAACAGCTAGTCTCGGGAAAGTAGCCTACCAAAATTTTGATCAAGGGTATATGCTATGGAAAGAGAAGGATGTACGTCTAATGGCAGGTGAATGGAACTGGGTTCTTGATATGCGCACTCGTGATGTAGGGCAGTGGATCAAAGCCGAGACAAAGCGAAACGGCTGGAATGAAGAGGCTGTGACCAGCTTTCTCGACGGCTACAACAGCGTCTCTGTGCTGAAGCCAGCTGAATATGCCGTGATTTATGCGCTCATGATCTACCCAGGCAGGTTTTTGAAACTCGTAGAGACCTATATGGAGTTGCCGGTAGAAGAGCGCCAGGAAGTCAACATCCAAGCATGGCAAACGCAGTTGGAAGACGAGCTAACCAAAATGGAAGACGCACTTCGAAAGTACCCCGTATTCATTGCACAGCGTTATGACGTATCCATTCCACAAATTGATTGGTTGTGGAGGAAAAAAGATGATCAAGCAACAAGTTTTCGTTACGAGGAAACTCAATCCTGAAGTGATCGCGATGCTTGAAAAAGTAGCCGTGGTCGAGCAATGGACAAAAAATGCGCCGATCCCGCGTGAATTGTTGCTGGAAAAGATTAAACATGTAGATGCCGTCTTGACCATGCTGACAGAACGCGTGGATGAGGAATTTTTGGCGTGTACAAAACGACTCCGAATCGTGGCGAACATGGCGGTCGGTTACGACAATATTGATTTGGAAGCGTGCAGACGGCACGAGGTGATCGTAACCAATACGCCAGATGTACTGACAGAGTCCACAGCCGATTTGGCTTTCGCTTTATTGATGGCAACAGGCCGCCGATTGACGGAAGCCAATCGATTTTTATTGCAGGGGGAATGGACATCGTGGAGTCCGACCCTCATGGCTGGACAAAATGTATATGGTTCGACACTGGGGATTATCGGGATGGGGAGAATTGGGGAAGCTGTGGCGAGACGCGCCAAAGGATTTGGCATGCGAATCTTGTATCACAACCGGAATCTCAAACCGCAGGCTGAGCAAGAGACAGGAGCACGGTATGCTGATTTGGCAGAGCTTCTGCAAGAGTCCGATTACGTCGTTTTGCTTACACCGCTGACAGAGGACACACGCATGTTGATGGGGGAAAAACAATTTTCGCTCATGAAAGAAACCGCTGTGTTTATCAATGTTTCTCGTGGTGGGACAGTCGATGAGTCCGCCCTGTATCAAGCGTTGGTAGATAAAAAAATTTGGGCGGCAGGCCTGGACGTTTTTGCGGTCGAGCCTGTCCCGATGGATAACCCGCTCTTGCAACTGCCGAATGTCGTAGCATTGCCGCATATAGGTAGTGCGACTGTGCAAACGAGGGCGGAGATGGCGAGGCTGGCTGCTGCTAACATCGTAGCTGTACTAAGTGGGAGGGAACCTCTGACTGCGGTATGAACACATACTTTGTATTAATCATAGGACTCTTATTGCTACTCTTGATTGCAGCAGTAGCCGTGTCGTTTCACGTAACCTGGCGCTTGACACATCCCGTACGAAAGCTGGTTAACACGGACCCTCGAGATTTTGGGATTGAACAGGTGGAATCCATCGTTTTTTCGAGCAGGGAAACGACTATTTCGTTGGCTGGATGGTACTTGTCAGCTGAAAAAAATGGGAAAGTCTCCAATGGTCGTACAGTCGTCTTTGCCCATGGGTATAGCCAAAACAGATTAGAACCGCATCTTCCCGCTCTGTCACTAGCGGCAAGGCTTGTTCATGCCGGTTTTGACGTGCTGATGTTTGACTTTCGAAATGCGGGTGAGTCCAGCGACGCGCTGACTACGATTGGTCTTCGGGAGCAGCAGGATTTGCGGGGGGCCATTGATTTTGCGGCAGCCAAGAAGCCGGAACACACACTGGGTCTCGTCGGGTTTTCCATGGGGGCGGCAACCTCCTTGATGGTGGGAGGAGTGGATGAACGCATCACGGCGATTGTAGCGGATTCTCCATTCTATTCCTTGCGTGAATACTTGGTTGAGAACTTACCGCAGTGGACGGGCCTACCTCGCTTTCCATTCAACTGGCTCATCCTTACCTTGTGTCCTATATTGCTAGGAGCTAATCCGCGTGACGTCAACCCGTATCAGGCAGTCAAGCAAGCGAATAAACCGATTCTTTTTATACACGGGACAGGCGATACGACGATCCCCATGGTGAACAGCGAACGACTATTTGAGCTGACGCAAGACAAAGATTCCGAGATTTGGATCGTACCGCGAGCGGGTCACGTCCGCAGTTATCCGTTAGTTCCAGAGGAATACGAGAAGCGCGTCGTTGCTTTTTTGGAAAAAGGAATGGGGAAGGGAAAATGAAAAAAGCAGCTACGCGGTTGCTGTAGCTGCTTTCATGTCGATGTGACTGGATTAGAATACTTGTTGAACTTCTTTGATGCCTGGGATTTCTTCCACCAGTGCACGCTCGATTCCTGCTTTCAGGGTGATGGTAGAGGAAGGGCAGCTACCGCAAGCACCCATCAGGCGCAGCTTCACGATGCCATCTTCTACATCAACGAGTTGTACGTCACCGCCGTCACGTTGCAGGTAAGGACGCAGTTTATCGAGAACTTCTTGTACTTGATCCATGATATCCATGTTACATTCACTCCTTTCCAACCTCTCCTTTATTATAATCATACCATGGTGAGAAATCCATGGCTTACATGCCCTGTTGACACTTTGAAGTTCCGTTGACGCACCGAAGTTCAGTAGCATGGACTTTTTGTAATCTTTGCATGTTATAATGAAAAAGAAAGAAGCAAGTACTTCAATATAAGGAGTCAGATCTTCGTGAACGTATTTCGCAATGTGAAGGAACTGATTGGTAATACGCCGATCGTCGAAATTACACAATTTGAGCTCCCAGAAGGTGTCCGCTTGTTTGCCAAGCTGGAATATTTTAACCCAGGGGGCAGCGTAAAAGACAGACTCGGCATGGAGTTGATTCGTGCCGCAGAAGAGAACGGCCAATTGGCCCCAGGTGGTACCATTATCGAGCCGACAGCAGGAAATACAGGAATTGGTGTAGCGCTGGCCGCTGTAGGAACTGGTTATAAAGTCATCTTCTGCGTACCAGCGAAGTTTTCCGAGGAAAAGCAAGAGCTGATGCGTGCCCTCGGAGCAGAAGTCGTCAATACCCCGACAGAATTGGGAATTAAGGGTGCAATCGCCAAGGCAAAAGAACTCGCAGAATCGATTCCAGGTGCTTTTGTTCCACAGCAATTTGCTAACCCGGCGAATCCAGACGCACACTACAAAACAACAGGTCCAGAAATTTGGAGTCAAATGGATGGTCAAGTTAACGTATTTGTGGCAGGCGCGGGCTCTGGCGGTACTTTCATGGGTGCTGCTCGCTACTTGAAAGAACAAAATCCAAACGTAAAAACGGTAATTGTCGAGCCAGAAGGTTCCATCTTGAATGGGGGAGAATCCGGCCCGCATAAAACAGAAGGAATCGGCATGGAGTTTTTGCCGCCGTTCATGGATACGAGCTACTTCAATGCCATTCACACGATTCTCGATGTGGAAGCATTCGATCTGGTCAAGCAGCTAGCTGCCAAGGAAGGCTTGCTCGTAGGCAGTTCCTCAGGTGCAGCCATGGCAGCGGCACTGCGCGAAGCAAGAGAAGCAGCACCAGGGACGAATATCGTTACATTGTTTGCTGACGGCAGCGAACGTTATCTAAGCAAGAAAATTTACCAGGGGGGAATTTAAGATGCGCATCAAAACTCGTCTGATCCACGGCGGAATCGATGGAGATCCACATACAGGAGCCGTATCCGTTCCAATTTACCAGGTAAGTACTTATAAACAGGAAGCCATTGGCGTTCACAAGGGCTTCGAATACTCCCGTACCGGGAACCCGACCCGCCACGCATTGGAAACATACATCGCAGAAATCGAAGGCGGCGCTCGCGGCTTTGCATTTGGTTCTGGTATGGCGGCACTCTCTACCATCCTTTCCATGTTCAACAAAGGCGACCATCTCGTGGTAGGTGACGATGTATACGGTGGTACTTACCGCGTCGTTACACGTGTATTCTCCCGTATGGGTCTGGAAGCAACCTATGTAGATACGAGTGATCTGGCAGCAGTAGAGGCGGCAATTCGCCCGGAAACCAAAGCCATCATTATGGAAACACCGACAAACCCGCTGCTGAAAGTAAGCGACATCAGCGCGTTGGCAGGCATCGCGAAAGCAAAAGGCGTGCTGCTCGTAGTAGACAACACGTTCATGACACCATACTGGCAAAATCCGCTGGATCTCGGTGCTGACATCGTGTTCCATAGCGCAACGAAATATTTGGGCGGACACAGCGACGTAGTAGCAGGTCTGGTCGTAGCAAAAGATGCGCAAGTGGGCGAAGACCTCCATTTTGTGCAAAATGCAATTGGCGGTGTGCTTGGACCACAAGATTCTTGGCTCTTGCTGCGCGGTATGAAGACGCTGGGAATTCGAATGGAAGAGCATGAGCACAACGCACGTACGATAGCAAAATGGCTGTCTGAGCGCAGCGACATCAAACGTGTCATTTATCCTGGTTTGTCCAGCCATTCCGGTCATGAGCTGATTCAAAAGCAAGCGCGTGGCTTTGGTGGTATGATTTCCTTCGACGTAGGCAGCGCAGAACGTGCTGACGAAGTGTTGGCAAAGGTAAAATACTACACGCTGGCAGAATCGCTGGGTGCAGTGGAGAGCTTGATCAGCGTACCTGCACGCATGACACATGCTTCTATCCCGGCAGAGCGCCGTGCTGAGCTGGGCATTACGGATGGCTTGGTGCGCATCTCTGTTGGTATTGAAGATGTTCAGGACTTGATCGAGGACCTGGACCAAGCATTGTCCTAAGCTAGCTGACCCGGGGGAGGGCGGATATAGTGACTGTCGATATCAAGGTTTTTGGGACAGAGCAATTGTGCGCAAGCTGCGTCAATTTGCCATCTGCAAAGGAAACAGCCGAGTGGCTGGAGGCGGCACTCTCGCGCAAGTATGGGAGTGACAGCATCCGCATCGTTTATAGCGACTTTCAACAGCCGCAGACAGACGATGACAAAAGCTGGGCGAATCGCATTATCGAGGAAGATTTATGGTATCCGCTTGTCGTAATTTCCGGGGAAATTGTCGGTGAGGGAAATCCGAAATTAAAGGATATCTATGAAAAGCTGGAGAGCATGGGCGTGCAGCCGATTGCTTCGACAGCAGATGCCGAATAACAGCATAAGAGCAACGATAGTCATTTTTTTAAGCGACCAGATGCATGAGCCTGGTCGCTTTTTTATCTGTGCGAAACGACATCTCTCGTTTTTACGTCCGTATGACCGCTTGTTTCTCTTTATCACGCTCGTTCTGCCGGGGAAAAAGACGGACGAAGGTTGGGAGTATTACCAAGTCAAGCTGTTAGATGGCATGCTGCCTGTTCAACTCCGTGAGTTCATCCACAATCCGAAGTTTGCCAAGCAAGTGGCTGCCTATCGCAAAAATAAAAGCAGCAAAAACGTAGATGCTGCCTATCAGGCAGTCAGACAGCATTACAATCTGAACATCCGTCAAGACTCGCCAGCCATATCAAAAGTGTGCTGGATAACGTCAAGTAACGTGCTGTTTCCTATTTGTATATCATTCGTAAACATTTTGTAACGAAATAGAATGGGCCTCGTCCTATAGTAGTAAATGTAACCAATAACTTACCATCTAGTGGAGGCCATAACGATGAATAAAAAATGGATGAAGCCTGTTACATATTTGCTGCTTGCAGGAGTTGTAGGCGTAGCTGGATTTTCTGCAATGAATACACAGGTAGCACACGCAGACTCTGAAAAAGGAAAGCTGTTCTCTGCGGCAGCTGAATTAAAGCTCGCGAAAAACACCTATGTGATCGATCAAAAAACGGCTGACGTGAATGGCGATAAGAAGGATGACGTCGTATACCTAATTGGCGAAAAAGAAAAAGCGGATGACATCTATTCCTCCAATATGAACATGGTAGTGAAAGACGGAAAATCCGGCGCTTATAGTCAAACGGATATCAAAGAGCTGGGCGGCTATGAAGGCGAGCTGACTCTCGTAGACTTCACGGGTGATCATGTTGCGGATGCCTTTGTGAAAACAGCGACTGGCGGAAGTGGCGGTGTTTACAGCCACGTAATCGCTACCTTTGAAAACAACAAGCCAGCCGTGATTTTTGGTGAGAAGGAAAACGAAGGAATCCGTTACGAGGGGAAATTTGTAGATGGCTTTAAAGTAGAGGGAAAAGGCTCCCACCTGGATAAGCCGCTGACGCTTGACGTGAGTGCCAACCAAGATGTATACGTAGCTGCCAAGCTGTATGACAAAGCAGGCAAAGTACAGCCAACCGAAGATGCTGTTTCTGTATTCTCTTATCCATTCGGTTCTTTGACTCCAGTTGATATGGATGCGAACGGTACATTTGAGCTGGTGGGGGAGCAACGACTCGTAGGTATGAACAACACAGATACCGTTTCTCGCATCAACTCCGTATGGGGCTACCAAGGTGACGGCAAATGGAATCCATGGGAAGTAGAGTATTCTACTTTCTTGAAAAAACACCCGGGTGAAGCGATCAACACGATGATTGAAAAGTAATAATTGTAGAGTTTGATCGGCAGCCTCCTTTTCATGACGGAAATGAAAAAGGAGGCTGTTTTTCGTTGCCAGTGAATGGTTCTACCAACCGACTTTTTCTCATATGGATTTTGGGTACAGGGGTAACCAAAGGAGGAAGAGCGGATGGACCAACCGATTGCTCGCTACTACGAATTAAAGGAAATTCAAAAGCAGGTAGAGGAAGAGTTGAACGAGCTGCGGAGTAAACTGATTGAAGCTTACAGCGAAGCAGGCAGTGCAGAGGAAGGCGAATACAAGCTGCTGATCTCCTATCAGGAGCGGCGAGAATACAACGATGATCGCCTTTACAACGCCTTGCCAGATCCTTCGCTTTGGCGCCTCGTGTCGAAGGCGGATACCGGGAAAATTTCGAGTTTGCTCAAGCTGAATGTTATTCAAGAGAAGGTACTGGCAGACACCTTTGAACCAAAAAAAGTACCTGTTTTACGTGTCCAAAAGCGATAAACCAGCAAAATGAGGAAACCGTCAGGATTAATCTTGACGGTTTTTTTGCATTGGGAAAATTATTTTGTATAATGGAATGATATTGAAAATTCCTGTTTTTTTCCTTGTTTTTCTCTAGCATCTCGCCAAGATGGAAAATGGCTTTTGGACCATCCTCGAACTGGGGGATGCACAGGTGTCTGCTCTGCCTGAACAGGCTGACAGATTTGAATTTTTCACAGAGCTAAAAAGAAATCTTTCATAGAAAGAGGGATTCCCCATGAAAATAGGCTTGGCTCAGACGAGGTTTCCTCAATCAGCGGCGGAGGGGCTTGCAATCATCAAGCAGCAGATGATCAACGCTGCGCAAAACAATTGCGATCTGATTTGCTTTCCTGAATCGGTCATTCCGGGGCTGCGCGGTGTAGGCTATGAAGTCGAAGCATACGATCATGAGGTACAACAGAGAGCTTTGGAAGAGATTCGTGCTCTGGCGAAGGAACGCCAGCTCGCCGTCATTTTACCGATGGAATGGAAGGATGAGCGCGGCTATCATCTAGTCGCCTTTGTTGTGGGGAAGCAGGGAGAAGATCTTGGGCTGCAAATCAAAAATCAGATCGATCCAGATGAGGATCAGTTTGACTATGTCCCGGGCGAGGGGCGCCAATTGTTTACGTTAGAGAATGTGTCGTTTGGCATTGTCATTTGCCATGAGGGATGGCGGTATCCAGAGACGGTACGGTGGGCGGCACGCCGTGGAGCGAGCATCGTTTTTCATCCGATGTTTACAGGAGAAGTCAGCAATCCTGATTTTTACAACGGGGCAATGGTTTGCCGAAGCTTGGAAAACAACATCTACTTTGCCAGCGTGAACTACGCGATTCCGAATCAACAGGTGACGACGGCTTTGATTTCGCCTACGGGGGAACGACTGTGTGTCGCAGCTTCAGGGGGCGAGGAGATGCTTGTGTACGAGATTGATCCTGCGAGAGCGACACGATTATTGGCCGAGCGCTTCCATCCTGAGTTGGTTGAATAGGAAGGAAAAAAGCTGACGTCCATACGCGTCAGCTTTTTTGCCAGTCTACATCTCCATATCCACATAACGTCCATACTTGGGGACAGCTATTCGATCAAACTTGGCAGCCAATTGGACCAATCCATCGGCCAACTCCTCGCCATACATAGGTGGACCGTGACCAGTAATTGCATATGCAGGGGCAAGATTGGCAAGCTTTTCGACGGATTGTCGGGCTGCCTGCCAATCGGTTGTAAGATAAACAGGAGGACCGGTCAATTGCTTTTGCTGGGTCACGACTTGATACAACGAGTCCTGCTTCACCGTAACAAAAGCGTCCCCTGCGAGGAGAGTTCTGTCTTCATCACGAAAGAAGGAAATGTGCCCGGGCGAATGTCCAGGAGTATGTATCCAGCGCCATTCAGGCATTTCGGGAACGCTCCCATCTTCGGGCAGAGGAAGAACATGGCTGCCCAAATCGATTGGTTCATTTGGAAACAACGGCGACAGCTTCGCAAGCAACCCGCCCTCAACAGTTCCATCTGGCTCCGGATAGAATTTTTGGCCTGTCAGATAAGGGATTTCTAGTGGATGGGCATAGACGGGAACCTTCCACGCTTTTACGAGCTCGATGACTGCCCCGACATGATCGAAATGACCGTGAGTGAGCATGATGGCTCTCGGCTTGGCTTCCTCACCAAAGCGCCCCCGGGCAATCTCGATGATTTGTTCCGCTGATTGTGGCATCCCCGCATCTACTAGAACCCATGATTCTGAATCCCCGACCAACGCGATGTTCACAATTTGAATGGTGTAGCATTCTACATCTGGTCTGACTGTCTCTTCGACTCCACTTCGAAAGGAAGTCATTGGCATGTAATTGTCTGCCAGCGTATCTTTCATATCCTCATATGTGTTTGATTCCACTAAAAAACCTCCAAGCTGGTTTCTCCGGTCTACGATATTATGCCGATTCTGCTTGGAGATTATATACAAAAAGAAAACCTGTTTGACCATCCGGCCAACAGGCTTGTGCTTTATCCCATATGCTTTTTGTACATCCATAGCTGACCGCTCTTGATGACACGAGCCATCTGACCGACCAGAGACATTTTTCCCATGCTGGCAAAGCCTTCCTTTTTGCCGAGGGAACCGAGGAAGCCTTTGTGCTTGAGAGCAGGCAATGACGCTGGATACTCCTCACCTTTGATGTCTTTTTTCAACATCAAGGCAACTTGTTCGCCTTGGATCTCAGCTGTTTGTGCGCTCGGCGCGATGATGGTGCTTGCACAGTCACCTACCACATACACGTTCGTATGGGATGGGATTTGATGATACTGATTTAATTTGGCGCGTCCGATGTTGTCTGTTTCGATCGGTAGAGAGCGCACGATTTTGTTCGCTTGAATACCTGCTGTCCATACGATAACATCACTTTCAACAGGCTGGTTGTGGTTGTACACGATCCCTTGCTCAATGCCAGTGACATTCGCCATGGAAACAAGCTGTACATCGTGTTCAATGAACCATTGAGATGCATATTCCTGAAGCTTTTTCGGGAATGGGCTCAAAATGCTTTGACCGCGGTCGATGATGCGTACATTCAGGTCGGGACGGCTCTCGCGCAGCTCAGCAGCCATTTCCACCCCGGAAAGACCACCGCCCACAACGCTAACCGTGCCGTATGGGTTCACATTATTGATTGCCATGTATGTGTTGCGGGTAGCTCCCATGGTTTGGATCGAACACGTAAATTGTTCAGCACCAGGGATATCATGGTAACGATCCTCACAACCCAATCCGATTACAAGCCAATCGTAGGAGAGGGTGTCCCCGTTAGCAAAATTGACGACCTGCTCGTCCAATTCCACACCAGCAATTTCACCGTATTTGACGGTCAGGCGTGGATCGTTTGGAAAATTAACACGCAGGTGAGATTCCGGTGTAGTACCTGCCGCCAGAGCATAATACTCTGTTTTCAAGCCATGAAACGGCATACGGTCTACGAGGGTTATAAACACGTCATCTGGTAAATCAGGGGACAGGACTCGCTCAATAATACGAAGACCCCCGTATCCTCCTCCAAGGATCACAAGTCGTTTCATAGAAGGTCTAGTCCTTTCTTCTGTCCGTTTTTTACAGCACCCACTCTATTTTTAGTCTCTTTCACTAAAAATGCAAGCAGAATCTTTTTCCCGTTTTCTCCGCTGGATTTTTATCAAACTCGAGGTACAATAAAGTACGTGATGATGTCGAAATAATCGGTAGGTGACAATAGATGAAACCACTTGTAGAATTTTGCGCGAGCAATGTTTCCTCCTATACGCAATCCGTCGTGGATGCATTGGAAAATGATCCTGATCTGGACGTGGACGTACTCGAGTACGGCTGTCTGGGGTATTGCGGTGAATGCTACATGGAGCCATTCGCGCTCGTAAACGGCACATTGGTGCAAGCTCCAACAGCCGATGAATTACTGGTGAAAATCAAGAATAAATTACGGGAGGAAGAAGAGCTGCTGGATGCAGATTTCCCTCTGTAGGTTGTTCTCTTAGGATGTTCATTGGGGAGCATGATCAACCGTGCACGTATCAAAATAGTAAAGCTGATGCCCAAGTGATTCGGAGCATCAGCTTTTTTTATGGTTTAATGTTCTTTGATCACGTTGTAGAAGGTATCGCGTTCCAGCGCACGTTTTCCTGCGCCTTTGATCAACCAAACCAACTCATCTACAGTCAGAGCTTGTTGGGTGAGTGCACCGGCTGAGTGGCTGATGCGCTCCTCGATCAAGGTTCCGTGAGCATCGGAAATTCCCATTTGCAGAGAAAGTTGTGTGAGCTGGGTACCGATGTTGATGAAGTATGCTTTGACATGCTGGAAGTTATCGAGCATCAGACGGCTGATCGCCATTGTTTTCAAGTCATCAATGGCAGAGTTGCGGCGTTTGATGCCAGCTGTTGCTTTGATCGGTTGAACAGCCAATGGAATGAACACCATGAAGCCGTTTGTGTCATCTTGGAGCTCGCGCAGGCGGAGCATGTGAATCACGCGCTCTTCCAATGTCTCGATGGAGCCGTACAGCATGGTGGTATGTGTTTTCAAGCCCAACTCATGAGCCGTGCGGTGTACTTGCAGATACATGTCTGTACTTGCTTTTTCCGGGCTCATTTTCATACGATAGCGCTCAGTCAAAATTTCAGCGCCACCACCAGTAAGGCTTTGAAGACCAGCTTTCATCAGCTCTTGCAAAACCTCGCGGATGGATAGACCGGAAATACGGGAGAAGAACTCGATCTCTGCACCTGTATACGATTTAATCGTCACATCCGGGTACGCTTTTCTCAAGGTACGAATGGTGTCGAGGTAGTATTCAAATGGCTTGTGCTGGTTATGTCCGCCAACGATATGGAATTCACGGATACCCGGATGGAAGCGTGTTTCTACATAATGAAGCAACTCTTCCATGCTCATTGTGTAGGCACCCTCATCTCCTTCATCGCGGCGGAAGCCACAGAATCTGCAATGAGCTTCACATACGTTCGTTGGGTTGATGTACAGATTTTGCAAAAAGTAAACCTTATCCTGATTCTTGCGATAGTTAACAACGTTAGCCAATTGTCCAATCGTCAAAAGATCGTTGGAATTAAAAAGGGTGACACCGTCTTCCAAGGTAAGTCTTTCGCCATGCATAACTTTTTCGGCGATTCCGGCGAGAGATTTGTCTTGTATGGCAATCGTTTCAAGCGCCATTCCAAACACTTCCTTTCAAAGTCAATGGTTCTTAGATGAAAGAGCTTTAATCCAGTCATACCCAATCGATATTCGTTCCATGGGAGTGGAAAGGCTCTTAGGAATAGAGTAAATCTCGGGCAACAAGAGCACCTATATTATAAACCTCTTGGTAAGTACGAACAATATCATAAGTTCTCCAACTCTCTAGAAGAAAGTTGCGGATGTAAAAATAGAACAATTACCGTCGTATTTTTGGTATATTTTCGGAAATAAAGTAATTTTTGTTTGCGAAATTCTAGCTGTTCTTGTAAAATATAGTAAGAAAGCCTGATCTATTATTAGGAGGAGCTTCAAATGCGGGACGTTTTGCTCGAGAAAATCGAACTCCTTCGACAGCGTATGGTACATATGGGGTTAGAGTTTGGGTTAGATCATCCAGATGTCCTAGAATACAGTATACAAATTGATCAACTACACAACGAACTGAACCAGATCGATCATAATCTGTCTAAGGCAGGGAACCGGAAGAAAGCTTATAGATTTTATCTAATGGAAAATAATGCACATTTTGCATAGGAAGGGGAAACCCTTCTTTTTTATTTATAGAGAGAGAATGAGCGAGTAAAGTGCAGGGGAACCTTGTGGGAAGAAGCGTTTCTTAGTAAACTGAATATACTGGTTGTAACAAGTGCAGGAATGAAAAGCCTGTGAAGGAGGGAAAGAAGCATGATTACATTGACAGAGCGCGCCAGTCTGAAAGTAAAAGAAATGCTGGCAGCAGAAGGCAAGCCCGACGTGTTTTTGCGGGTAGGTGTCAGAACAGGTGGTTGCAGCGGCTTTACCTACGGGATGGGCTGGGACGAAGAGATAAAAGAAGGCGACGAGACCTTCGAGCAAAACGGTGTGAAAATTATTGTCGATAAGGACAGCTATCCATACATTAAAGGTACAGAGATCGATTTCAAGGAATCGATGATGGGCGGAGGCTTCTCCATCGAGAATCCGAATGCAGTCGCTTCTTGTGGCTGTGGTTCTTCGTTCAAAACAGCCTTGGCTGAAGGAAAAGCGGAGAAATGTGACGACTAATTGGCGGCATATCAACGTTTTTTGGTTCCGGTGATCTGACCGGAGCCTAATCGGTAGCCTAACCGGAATTTTTCGGGAAGTCTGCCGTAGGTTGAGGATTGCACCCGAATATCTGCGGATTATCAATCGCGCGAATGTACAATAACAACCCCGAAATGTACGTTTTAGGGTTGTAGATAACGGCCTTCTTAACGGTGGATTGCGTAAAAATACCGTTGAGGAGGCTTTTTCTTATGGTGTTGAAGAAGCGCGCAAAACGTACACCAATTGGGAGGCGGCAGGCGGATACTGAGTATCCGCGACTGTAAATCCGATTATGAACGTAAAATTGATTCGCCAGGACGTTGATTTCCCGTTTGGTGAGCGATTTGATATCTCACTACAATAAAATCCTGCTTTTGTCGTGCTAAAGCTTCTTTATCATATGAATGTCATAAGGTTCTTTTTCAAATAACTCCTCATCTATTTCTGATGTAATTGTAGAACCATAACTTGAATAAAACTTTACCGCAGAGTCAGTTTCAGTTGAAGATATATATAGGTACTTCGCCCCTTTTTGAATTGCCACTTTACTTAATGCGTCCAAAATTTGGCTACCAATTCCTTGTCTTCGGTATTCCCGTGTAACATACATCAGGTCAATCTGAAGTTGGTTATTCTCTTTACCCCTAAACTTATGAGCTAAGACTCCGAACCCAACCAATTTATCCCCGTTGTACGCTCCAAAAGCTGTCCCACCGTTTTTGAGTTCATATTCGTACCGCGAAATTATTTCATAATAATCATCTTCTTTCCAATTTGGGCATTCATGTCCTGCTGTAATTTCCTCAAGAACTCCGTTCTTGCATTTGTAAATCAGATCTATTGTTTCTGAACGGTCAATATCATGTATTCTGTAAGAATCTTCGAGTTTCATTTGAATTATCGCAACCATTATTACCCCCTGAATTTATGTTGTATGAACCGATCTTCATGTTTTTGATCTTCAACTTACAGTAAAATTATAACAGATTTTCTGCAAGATTCTGCCCGTTCAGTCAAGAAAAAGCTGTTGTTTGAAGTTTAGTATTTGTCTCATTTCATTAAACAGGCAAGAGACGACGAACATATTCTTCTTATTCGACGCTGTATTCTCATATTCTTTACTATCTATATAACGGAACCAAGCTAAATAATGTTGTAAATACTTGGTTGCAAGTCCATTAGAGAGGTCGATCCAGCGTTACAATGGTATAATTAGGTAAAAGCGGCCATGCTAATTCTAGAAATTGATACTTTTTGCAGAGTTGGTGAAATTGTTTCGCTCAAGAAGACAGACATTGATTTCGACCGGAGGATAATACGTCTCAGATCAACTATGACCAAATCGCTTGCAGGTCAACGATCCAGCAGCGGAAAAAGGGCTGCAAAAAAGCTCTCTTTACAAGGTAAAGCAGGGTAACAGCACGCCGGAAACAAATGAAGCTGGATGGGACCGAAAAAACGAAGCTTACCGAAGATGACACGAAAATAGATGTCAGCAAGGGCGGCAGCTTTGAGGTTTATACGGACGCGATTGCCTACGTGGATAGCAGCTCTCGGCATGTGCTGATTTCCAAGGAGGGTAAGTACTTGCAAGATAGCAAGCAAATCAAGGGAAAGATCGTTGATGTCGTAGGTGACAACATTTTCTATCTGGACAGCGACAAAGCTTTATACCGGACACAACTCGCTTCAGATAAAACAGAGAAAATCATGGACTTGAAGAGCGATACGATTGTAGAGATAAACAGCTTTACAAGGTTCAGTGGAAATAACACAAGGAATCCATACTTTTGTATGGATTTTTTTGCGGCAACATGTCACAAAATGACGCCCTCGTTTGTTATACGTGCGAATCGGAGGTGAGAGGGCTTGGATCATAACGAAATGGAGCAAGTGCTAAAGGAGGTAAGAGCCGGGGATATCGACCAGTTTGGTTTGATCATCGATGCGATGCAAAAGCCGTTGTTCGTATACTGCTACCACATGCTGGGACATCGACAGGAAGCGGAGGATGCTGTTCAGGAGGTTTTCTTGAAAGCATTCGAGCAGCTGGACAGCTATCGGCACATCGTTTCTTTTTCGGCATGGATGTATAAGATTGCGTATCATCATTGTCTGAACCTCTTAAACAGAGCGAAGTTGAATCGCGTGGTCACTTTTTTGCGAGCGGGGATTCAGACAGTCAGTCGCCATGAGGGAGAAAAGAAGGTAGAAGATACCGAGTATTTGAACAACCCTCTTCATGTAGCTATCTCAAAGCTATCCGTAAAGGAGCGGAATCTCCTGATCTTGCGTGTGGTGGAAGAACGCAGCTACGACGAGCTGGCCTTGTTGTTTGATACAAAGCCAGCTACGCTGCGAAAACAGTATGAGCGAGCATTGAAAAAATGTAAATCTTACATGCTCGTGAGTGAAGGCGGTGATAGACATGACTCGATCTCAGCAACCCGATGAATGGAAACAGCAGTTACTAGCAGCCGCCGATGATTTCGATGTCAAGGATCAGGTCCTTCAAAAAATCAAGGAACAAAAAATGAGGTCGGAGGGGAAGCAAGTGAAAAAAAGATTGGGATTACTTGTCGCGGCGATTCTTGTGTTTGGGGGAACATCCGCCTATGCAGCCATGAAGGTATACGAATTGAAAAATGAAAAAGGGGAAGCAGTAGTGAAGGTACAGCAGACTGCTACTCCATTAGAAAAAAGTAGCCCTGAAAGTATTAAAACCTTTGAAGATGCTCGAAATTCGCTTCAGCCAGGAGAAGGGGCAGCAGTATATATACCCGGCCCTCATAATCCGAAAAAACGTGTTTCCTTCACGTATATTCCTGTTGAACATCTGACCACACCCCCGTTGCAAAAAGAAGTGGGTAGCTTTTATGAGGTACCGGCAGAGGTAGCGGGTGGCTACAAATTCGTAAAAGGACATGTCGAGTATCCATTTGATTATAGCCAACCAGAGTTATTCGCAGAAATGCACAAGGAGGCGGAGAAGGACAATAAACAAATTGTCATGCGAAAAGTATCTCCTAAGCCGACAATAAATAGAGTCTTTACGTTGTACAAAGGGAGTGAAGGAGCCGAGACCGACGGGGACGTGTACATCGCCATCACGAACCTTGAGGGTGTGAAATGGATCGAACAACAAGCAGGAGAGGATGCAATTGTCGAAAAAGTGAAAGTGCAAAAATACGAGGGAATGTATGTGGCCAAGAAGCTATTGGACGGAAAAGAACAAAAAGAGGTACAGGTTTATCAAGAGGATAAAAATAGGCTCATCGAAGTGGGTGCCAATAATCCAGCGTTGACGAAAGAAGAATTATTGGCGATTGCTGAGAATTTAAAGTGATACCGTCAGATTAAAATTGTAACATTTAACCAATTTTGCACGTACTTACAAGAGCAGCTCTTTTATGGAGTCTGCTCTTGTTATTTTTGGGCAAAAAGTCAATGTAAGGAGTGAAGAAATTGGCTGATGTTACGCAAGAACAAAAAGGCTTACAGTGGCTATTACTGGGGGCATTTGGGATCGGCTTACTGTTTGACTGGATGTTTTACGGTAAAGGAGTGGGCATCTCTTATCTATTGTTCGTAATCGGCTTGTACAGTCTTTTTATTTGGCAGGCCAGGCAACGCATTCATATACGCTTTTCTCGAAAGCAAGTATTCAACTGGATATGGACGCTACCGATTTTTCTATTGGTCTTTACGTTTTTTCTATTTTCCAATCCGCATTTTCACCTGTTCAATCTGTTACTGATTCCGTTTTTATTCGTGATCCAAACGATCCTGATCACCAAGTGTCATCAAGCGAAATGGTACGAGGCAGGATTTTTCATGGAGATGATGGAGACATTGCTTCTTTACACCCCGAAGTATACGCGCCTGCCATTTAGGCTGGCAAAGGAATGGATCAAGGGTAGGGTGAACCAGGAGAAGTATGGGGTGATGAAGAAGGTTTTCATCGGAATCGGCATCTCGGTGCCTCTACTGGTGATTGTACTCTCCTTGCTCTCGAATGCGGATAGTGTGTTTGGACATTTTCTGGGTCAAATACCGCGAAGGGTGATTGATGTCCATTCACTTGAAGCAATCTTTCGAATGGTGCTAATCGCGATCATGACGATCCTTGTGTTTGCCTATATGTATTCTCTTTTCGGGAAACGAGAAGAAGTAGTGGAATTGCCTATGCCCGAAGATGACAAAAAGATTGTCTGGGACGGGGTTATCCTTGTGACGATTCTGGCGATCATCAATATGGTGTACACAGCGTTTACATACATTCAGATATCGTATTTGTTCAGCGGGGCGAAGCGAGTTTTACCAGATGAATTGACGTACGCCGAGTATGCTAGAAATGGCTTCAATGAGCTGGTGACGGTCACCGTTATTAATTTCTTGATTCTCCTATGCACGATGCACTTTGCATCACGGGCAAAACCAATGCTCTACCGGATCATTCAAATTTTGCTGAGTATGCTGACGATTTGCACGGGTTTCATGCTCGTGTCCGCCTATTTTCGCCTCTCGCTGTATGAGGATGCTTACGGGTATACGCATACGCGGCTGTTAGCTCACGTTTTCATGATTTTTCTGTTTGTGCTGTTTATCATTGCTCTCTTGAAAATTTGGCGCGACGGTTTCTCCCTGATCAAGTATTACGCGATTGTGACACTAGTGAGTTACGTCATTCTGAATTACATCAATATGGACGTCATCATTGCCAAAAACAATGTACAGCGCTATCATGCGACTGGACAAATCGATATCGAGTATTTGAGCGAGCTGTCTTATGACGCCATACCAGTGGTTATGGAGCTTGTGCGGGATAAAAAGGTAGAAGAGAGGTTTATGGAGATGCTGCAGGAGCGGAAAGAGATTTTGTACGAGGACAATAGTTGGCAGTCCTTTAATCTCTCGGAGTATCGGGCAAAAGTATATCTTAAATGAAAGTAGAGGACGGAGACGATGAAGTTATCGTCTCCGTTTTGTTTGGAACAAAAAGAGATAGAACAAGATTCCTCCTACGATGATGATGACAATCCCTGTGGATAAATAATGATTCCAATCGAGATTTGCTGAACGGACAGGCACTGTACCAGACCCCAATGCTTGCAAGTCTTCCCGTGCGTCTGCTTTTAGGGCTGTACGTGTACAAATGTTGGTTTCTAGCTCATTTAGCTCCCAATAAGAGGCATAGACAAGATATTCTTGACCTGGTTGAAAAGGAATACCGCATCCACCTCCAAGACCGCTGGTGACAATCTGAACTTGTGTCTGATCCACTCCTTTCCATGTGGACTGCACCTCGAAAATAACATCAAAACCCCCTCGCTCTGGTTTATCCCAAAAGGGAAGCCAACGAAGCCAGTCTGTTCGCTCATCCACCTGAAGTACCTTGCCTGTAAATACAGCAGCAGACTGATCCTTTGCTGTTAAAGGGTCAGGAGGTCTGGCACAACTACAGGCCGACGCAGGAAAGGGCTGCATGAAAAAGGTGAATAGAATCACGAACGAGAAAAATGTAAGAATACCTTGAGCGTTCCTAAATATCACCACTGATCCACTCCTCTAATCTATAGGACGGGGAAAAGAGAGGATTGTTCCGAAAATGATGACGACGATAATTTTGTGTATCCTGGTGGGAATAATCTTTCTTGCCTACCATACGACTTATGTCAAAACATCGACAGTGAAGCTGACGATCCCTTCTGTCCCCCCACTTACATTGGTTCATCTTTCCGATCCTCATGGGCGAACACGGTTTTGGAATGGAGAGTTGCACAAACTGGTGAATGTCCACGATCCGGATTTGGTGATGGTGACGGGAGATTTGACACAGCACAGCGGGCAGTTGACGCGTGTGTTGAATGAACTTGCGAAAATAAAGAGCGAGGATGGGCTAGTCTTCGTCCCTGGCAATTACGAGAGAGAAGCAGGAAGATTTCGCAAAAAGGCCTATTCCGCTGCTGGTTCCCATTCCCAAAAAGAGGCTTGGCAACAGGTAATGACAGTGTTGGAAAACGAGAGTACCGTGATCGAAAAGGACGGCAGTCGCATTTGGATATACGGCTTCGATAATTCGATTTACGGCAATGAACGGCGTCCAGAACAAGGGATCCAGCGGGCGAACTTGACGATCTTTTTAGCTCACTCTCCCAATATAATCTCATTGATTCACAACGAGGGTTTGAAAGCTGACCTTCTCTTGAGCGGACATACTCATGGGGGACAAGTTCGTTTGTTCAATCGGACTGTTGGTGCCTACAAGCATTTTCATGTGGGGCAAAAAGACGATCAATCCGTTGGTGTATTTGGCATCAGTCGCGGGCTTGGTACTTCAAGACTGCCAATCCGACTGAATTGCTTTCCAGAGATCACCGTTTACACGATCAATCAATCATGAACGCTCGTGTTCATCAATCGTTCCCCAATTCGTCACTGTTCGTTCACACGATTCCAGATTTTGGATTGATTTCATCGAGTAAGATGGAAGTGTAGAAAAAGAAGAAAGAAGGGGTCAAAAGTGAACAAGAAGTGGGGTCTGTTGGTTTCTTCAGTTGCATTGTCTGCGATGTTGATTACAGCATGCGGTGGAGGCAAGGATCAAGCTGCTAGCACGGATGCGGCGGCTCCTGCAGCGACTACCGGCACACAAGTGAATATCGAAGCTAGTAACTGGAAATTCAATCAAGAAACCTTTGAAGTAAAAGCTGGCGAAGAGTTCACGATCAACTTCAAGTCGACAGAAGGCTTTCACGGTATTGGTATCCAAGGGCTGGATGTAGACATGCAAAAAGATGGCAGCAAAACGATGAAAATCGATACAGCTGGTGAGTACACCATCTTTTGCAACGTGATCTGTGGACCGGATCATGGCAAAATGGCAGCAAAACTAGTCGTGAAATAATTCGAATCTCTTTTTGAAATAAAACAACAAACAAGCACTTTGGCCTGCATAGCGGGTCAAGGTGTTTTTTCATTTCACAGGTGGGGACATACTACAAGGGCAGCCACTCATCGAGTAAGGGAGGAAACCTCATGTCCAAGCACAACAACAAAGACAAACGCCCAACGGAAGCATCCGCCGGCTCACGCAGCACTCCCCCGAAAACAGGAGAGAACACTGGACATAATTTGCGAAAAGAAGATCGATCGTAGCATACAAGTGAGAAGCTAGCAGGTAAAAGTCCTCCCACAGCACCATGACGGAGGGCTTTTTTGCTTGTCATATACATGTTTTCGCGATTTTTGCACATGGTAAGGAGGAAAAGTTTTCAAGTCGGTCATGCGATCCAAAAAGGAGATGAGTGACACTGGATAAGAAACACTACTACGTGACCTTGCAAGCAGGAACGACAGTGGCGGAAATCCGCGATGAAAAAGGCTCTGCCACGTACGATTTTGAAATCGAAGCGACCGATGTACAAGTCGAGATGATGCGCGATTTGTTCAATAACTGCATGCATGGCGATTTCATGATGTGGATGCACGGGCATACACTATGGTCTGACATGCCGGATCGGGACAACGACGAATACGATGACAACCTGCGAGCCATCTACCAACTCATTTATCAGTATGGCACCGAAAAAACAAAAAGTGATCTCGAGCAAATGGGCCTTGTAAAGCTATTGGGGCTGGATAGAGAAGAGTTGAGCCCTTTTTAACGGATCAATCATAGACGTTTTCTAAGAAGAAGGAGTGAATCGTATGAAGATGTGGAAGCAAGGAATGTTGACAACAGCGCTGGTAATGGGCCTCGCCATGCCAGGTGTTGCATTGGCCCAAGATGTATCTGCAACAGTTGCCCAGGTGATCAAGCCGACTCACAGCCATGATGAGCATGGAGAGCAGCACATGAAGGTGCGACACAGCTCAAACAGAGGCGTTCATCAAAAAATGTACATGCTCTTGCTAGCGGAAAAATATGCACCGGATAGTGTGGAGAAATGGCAGGCAGCTTTTAAAGAACGCGATCGGTTAATGAGCGAGTTCGAAACGCTGAGTGACGACCCGAAATGGCAGGCAAAGCGTGAAGAACGAAAGCAACTGATCAACAAGCTGAATGAACAAGTGAAAAAGGGCGAAATCACCAACGAACAGATGGAAAAGCAATTCCAGGAATGGAAAGACAAAAACATGGGTCCAAAAGAAGAGCGTGACGCCCGAAAAGCTCGGATCGAGCAAATGAAAAAAACACACGAAGCTTTTGACTCGGCGATTGAATCTGGCGATACAGCCAAGATTAAGGAGTCACTCCAACAAATGCTGGAACAAATGCAAACAAACAATTCTCGCATGGCGGAAAAGCTGGCCATGAAGAAAAAATAACGTCTCGAACAAAAAAAGGACGTGACCGACTTACTGGTACGCGTCCTTTTCCATATCGGTTACAAGCATAGCAGGGGTCCATTCATCCAGGAAGACCATCTGTTCGGTTTGGCAGGAGGGACACCAGCCTGTATGGATGCATTGGTGGCGCGTACGATCTATATAACCGTTGTCCATCTTGGCATCGTCTATCTCCCGGTACGGGCTGTAGCTCCCATAAAAGTCATACAGACGGCCTGCATCCTGCAGAGCTTGACCGCACGTTGAACAGGTTTGTTGGAGTGGTGTGAAGCCATTGCAAACTGGGCAGAGATGATTCAAAGCGTATCGCCTCCTCGCTTTCCTACTTTGCACGTGAACAAAAGCGGTTATGCAATGGAATGAAAAATCCCTGTCGCAGCCATTGGAGGCAACAACAGGGACCAAACATTTTTACGATTTGAAGTTGTCCATGCTGGAAGAATGACCAGGCTGCAATTTGGCATCCGGATTAAAGTAGGAAACCGCGTTGTTCACAGCGGTAGGGGCCTCACCAAATCCGACAGCAATCAGCTTGACCTTACCAGGATAGGTTGCGATATCGCCTGCTGCGAAAATACCTGGAATGTTTGATTCCATGCGGGTATCGACCACGATGGAGCCTTTTTCGAGCTCAAGCCCCCAGTTCTTGATGGGACCGAGAGAGGAGATGAAGCCGAAGTTGACAATGACTGCGTCAACTTCCAGATCGACTTCTTCTTTTGTCGTGCAATTGGCCAGCGTGAGTTTTTCGATGCGCTCCTCGCCGTGCAGAGCTGCAATTTCGTAAGGTGTCGTGACGTTTACTTTGGAGGACATGAGCATTTCTACGCTGTGTTCATGTGCGCGGAACTTGTCTCTGCGATGGATGAGGTATACTTCTTTTGCGATAGGTTCTAGCATGAGGGACCAGTCCAGAGCGGAATCACCGCCGCCAATAACAGCTACACGCTGTCCCTTGAAGGAGTTCAGATCGGTAACAAAATAGTGCAGATTGGATTTTTCATATTTGACGGCATCTGGGTGTTCCAGCCTGCGAGGTTCGAACGCTCCTACCCCAGCAGTGATGATTACGGATTTGGAGTAGTGAGTGCCTTTGTCCGTTGTGATTTCAAACACATCGTCTACTTTTTTTACGACATTTTCCACTTTCTCTTCCAAGCATACGGTTTGCTGAAAGCGGGATATCTGATCTTTCAGATTATTGATCAAATCTTGTGCCAAAACCTTTGGAAATCCGGCTACATCATATATGTACTTCTCCGGATAAAGAGCGGATAATTGCCCGCCTAGCTGGGGCATGCTCTCAATGATTTTTACACTGGCCTGCCTCATCCCGCCGTAAAAAGCGGTAAATAACCCGGCAGGGCCGCCACCAATGATCGTAATGTCGTAGATTTGCTCGTCCTTTTGCAGAAAATTCAATCCAAAGCACCTCCGAATTAATCGTAAGCGAACTCCTCAACCATTATAACCCATACAAGTGGAAAAACAGGAGAGAAATTCGAAAGATGATAGGCAAAAAAACCTTGCAAATCCAATCGGTAGCCGATAAGATGAGGATGACTGTAAAGAAATTGTCACATTTTTCTACGTCTGACTTTGTGCATTTTTTCACAGAGTGGTTCGGATGGCATCACAGGGCAATAATTCCGATACTACACGGATCATGAAATGGGGCATCTTAATTTGTACCAGACCACGTGAAAAATCGCACAATCTTCCTTAAGTTACCATGAACAATGACATCATACATGATTGGAAGGGATACTGATGGGTACACCCAAAATCCTGATTCTTGGCGCTGGATACGGTGGTTTGCTCACAACGTTGCAGCTACAGAAAAAGCTCAACTACAATGAGGCAGAAATCACCTTGGTCAACAAGCACAACTATCACTACATCACGACTTGGCTACATGAGCCGGCTGCTGGTACAGCACCAGCGGATCATGCCCGCGTCAGTCTGGATGGCATATTGAACAAGGACAAAGTCAACTTTGTCAAAGGAACGGTGCAAGCCATTCAGCCAGAGGAGCAGACCGTCACGCTCGAAAATGGCGAGGTGCTGTCGTATGACTATCTCGTCATCGGATTGGGCAGCGAGCCAGAAACGTTCGGAATTGAGGGACTCAAGGAGCATGCGTTTAGCATTCGCAGCATCAATGCAGTCCGCAATATTCGCGAGCACATTGAATACATGTTCTCCAAATTTAAAAATGAGCCGGATCGTACGGACTACCTCACGTTTGTTGTGGGTGGAGCTGGCTTTACAGGCATTGAGTTTTGTGGAGAGCTCGGCGATCGTCTGCCAGAGCTGTGCCGAGAATTTGATGTCGATCCAGAACTGGTGAAAGTCTACTGCATTGAGGCAGCGCCAACTGCATTGCCTGGCTTTGATCCAGAGCTGATCCAATACGCAATAGATGTTTTGGAGAGAAAAGGCATCGAGTTCAAAATTGGAACACCAATCAAGCAGTGTACCCCGGATGGCGTACTGTTGGCTACCGGAGAAGAAATCAAATCGAAGACGGTGGTTTGGGCAGCAGGTGTCCGAGGCAACAGCATCGTGGAAAAAGCAGGCTTCGAAGTCATGCGCGGTCGCGTCAAGGTAGACGAATACTTGCGTGCGCCTGGTCATGAGAATGTTTTTGTCGTAGGGGATTGTGCCTTGATTTTCAACGAAGAAGGACGTCCGTACCCGCCAACTGCGCAAATCGCGGTACAGGAAGGCGAGACGCTGGGTGAGAATCTCGCTGCATTGGTTCGTGGGGATCTACCTCAAAAATTCATCCCGCATCTGCAAGGGACACTGGCCTCTCTTGGAAAAGGTGAGGGCATCGGGCAAGTTGGTTCGAAAAAGCTGTTCGGCAGCACAGCAGCCATGATGAAAAAAGCAAGCGACCTGCGCTACTTGTACAAAATTGGCGGCGTCGGTCTCGCATTGAAGAAAGTAAAGCTGTAAAACGATGCGTCACGCGAGCATTCAAGTCCGGGGGCTCATGGTCCGCGAAGAGATGGATCGGTACAATGCCTTGATGGAAGTGGGAGCTTTTCTGGAGGAACAGGGGCGACACGATTTGGCATGGCATGTACAGCGTGAAGTAGATATTCTCATCCTGCCTGCCATCGACCGGCTCAAGGAAAAGGGCCGCGAGAGGGATCGGGAAAATCTGCGATACATGATCGATAATGGGCTCCTTGATGACGAGGATGATTGATAGGTACCCCCGGCGAAGAAGAGCCGGGGGTTTCGTTTAGCTAGGACATGGGAAGGAGAGAGTTGGATGCGCGAAGGGAAGGTTTGGCTAGGCGCCTGCGGGATCGTCATTCGCGGGCAAGAAGCACTGGTTGTCAAAAAAACGTACAGCGGACTAAAAGGGCAATGGTCCTTTCCAGCGGGATTTGTGCAGGAGGGCGAGACTGTAGATGAAGCAGCAGTGCGTGAGGTACTGGAAGAAACGGGTGTCGAGGCAGTCGTACGACAAGTAGCGGGAATTCGGTCAGGTGTCATTCGAGAGTCCATTAGCGACAATATGGTCGTTTTTTGGATGGATTACATAGGGGGAGAACCTCGCCCGCAGGAAGGTGAGATCGCCGAGGCGAGATTTATGCCGATACAAGAGCTGCTTCATGACCCGCTGTCATCGACTTATTTAAAAATCATATTACCGGACTACATCAAACGGGAGCAGGGAATGACAGGTCAATCGTTTGATATCGATCCCATTTTTCAATACACTTCCTATAAAATCTTTAAGTAATACTGCGAATAAGCTAGATAAACTGCAATGTTTCCGCTTACATTGCGGTTTTTTTAAGGTTTTTCGCAATGAACTGCATTGTGAACCAAGGGGAGATTCTGATATAGTTAGATACATCAAAATAATCAGAAAATACATGCAATTAATTCTCACGCATGTATGCCGAAAGGGGAGCTCAACATGAGACAAAAACAAGAACAGTGCCCGTACTGCCATGGCCAAGGGTATTTCCAACTGCTCCTGGGGGGCTCGGAGAATTGCCCAAACTGTGACGGAGCTGGTACACAGGAAGCTCAGAAGGAAGCTGTTTCTTCTCATCAATAATGATTAAGGACCTCGCATAGAAACCGTCGAAGCGAATGCATCGGCGGTTTTTTCTGTCAGCAGGCAACACATACGATAGGCTTCTCTTATTGACCGATCCCTCGCCTTTTTGCTACACTTAATACCGAAAATAGCCCGTCTTTCCTGTATTTGCATAAAGCAGTGGCAAAAGGTGGAGAAGGTGGCAGGAGGTCTTTTTCGTCGATGAACTTGATGCAATTTATGGTATCCATTGTTCTGTTCTCCGTGCTAGGGTTTGGCATTGGGTTTATTTTAAACATGATTTTGAAAACGACATGGTTTCCTGTTGTGATCGGCGTTGGTGTTGTCGTAGGTGCACTTGTCTATCAACAAATCGTTCCGGGAATTTGGGATTCGCTCATTCTGGGCTGCGGCATGGCAGGTACAGTGGCGAGTGGCTGGACCATTCAAACGCTACGCAAAAAAGGATATCGAATGTTTTAAAACAAGTACAAGCAGGCCTTTGTTTCGGGCCTGTTTTTCTTTTGGCATTTTATTGGAAAAACGTGCAACTGACTGAATATTTCTGTAATCACCCAAAATTTGTGTATACTTTCCTCCTCGTCGGGACATGACTAGAAACGAGAGGAGGTTTACCAAGAAATGAATGGGAAGCAGTTCGTAAATATCGTCGCGCTGTTCATCCTGGTCTTGACGGCCTTCGCAAGCGATGGATACAGCTATAATGTTGTGGGAGACCACGGTGTCTCATCTACTTTTGGAATCAAGGAAACGAAAGAGGGGCAACGTGTCGTCAAAAAACGGACGGTATCTGCCAGTTCTCTTACTCAAGTGATTGATAAAGCGGAAGTATTTCACGATCAATATCCAAAAGTACGTGTAGTAGCGACTGGCTACTATGCTGGATACGAATCGACGGGCAAAAATCCATCTCACCCGTCCTATGGCATTACATATTCAGGTGTAAAAGTACGTAGAGACGACTATTCCACGATTGCAGCTGATTTGCGTGTTTTCCCGCTGGGGACCGTTTTGTACATTCCCGGTTATGGATATGGCGTTGTAGCTGACAAGGGTGGAGCGATTCGCGGCCATAAGATTGACCTGTATTTCGAGACCAAGCAGGACGTATTCTCGCAATGGGGGAAAAAATCAGTGGACGTGTACATCGTAAAAAAAGGCGAAGGCAAGGTAACGGAAGCTTTTCTGAATAGCTTGAATGAAAAAGGAATAGCAGCCATGGCGGAACCCGTCAGCGGCAAACAACAAACTGAATAGCAACTAACGAAAACGAATGGATGCCGCATCGGTGGCATGAAAGAAAAAAGAAAAAACGTTCAAGGCAGAAGCTTTGAACGTTTTTTGTGTCATTTTGTATGAATCAAATTAACCAGCTTCTCCAGTCCTTCCAAAATGCGAGGAGAAGGGCGGCAATATAGGCCTTCTTCCAACAAATGAACCTGATTGTTTCGAATAGCGGTCATGTTCAACCACTCTGGGCGGTTTGTGATCATGTCAGGCTTGATTCGCTTCAGTTCAATTCCGCACCAGACGACGCAAATATGGTCGGGATTGCGTTCCATGACCATTTCCCGCGTAGCCTTGACGTTCGCGACAGGATAGTCTGCAAAAATATTGGTGGCACCCGCAATCTCACTTACATCGGTCAACCAGTTTTCCTGACCAGGTGTGTAGATGGGATTCGGCCACCATTCCCAGTACAGCTTCGGGCGTTGAGTGTACTTCGCTGCCTTTTGTCGGATGCTTTCAATGGTTTCGTCAAATTGAACCGCAAGCTGCTCGGCTTGCCTCTGTGTTCCTGTCGCTTCACCGACGAGTCGGATATCATGAGCGATTTCTGCGATCCGGGAAGGGTTCAGGACGATATGAGGAATGTCTCTATCGCGCAGAGCCTCTATATTTTTCTCCATACCAGGAACAGAGAGTGACGCTACGACCAGATCCGGTTGGAGGGCAGCGACCAGGTCCATATCGATTGTCAGATCGGGTCCAACCCGGGGGAGATGCTGCCACTCCTGCGGCCAGTCAGAGTGATCATCCAAACCGACGACATGCTCACGCAGGCCTATATAATAGAGGATTTCGGTATTGCTGGGACAGATGGAAACAATGCGCATGGGAGCCCTCCTTTAAAAAAACGGATGGAGCAATAACGCAATCATGACGCCTAACCAACCGCCGATCAATACCTCGATCGGTTGATGACCGAGCAGTTCTTTCAGTTTTTTTGCTTTTTCCTGGTTAGGGCGTACTTTTAACGATTTCATTCCTTCTAACAGGTGGTTGAATTCATCGACCAGCTTATTTAAGACAACGGCTTGCATACCGGCATGGCGGCGGACACCTGCGGCATCAAACATCACGATCACACCGAGAATGGCAGAAATAGCGAACATGTTGCTGCCAAAGCCCTCACGCAGTCCCACGGCTGTGGATAGTGCTGTCACGGCAGAAGAGTGGGAGCTGGGCATACCGCCTGTACTCATGAGCAGTGACCATTGCCACGTTTTCGTTGCAAAAAAATGGAGGGGAATTTTGATAAATTGGGCGATCCCTATGGCTAGCAGTGCTGCCCATAAGGGGAAGTTTTCAAAAAAATCCGCCACGGAAAATCCATTCCTTTCTACTGTGCGCTTATCTCTAGGATTATTGTAACAGAAGGGCGTTGTCTTAATCCGTGAAGTTTTTGTTTGGATGTAAAGTCATTGCCAATCTGTGTTACCATGAAGACGGAAGGTTCGAAACGGAGGCATGCATCCATGGGGTATCCCGAGCAGTATTTACAGTTCATTGAAAAATTCAATGATGGCGAATACTACGAATGCCACGATCTGTTGGAAGACATCTGGATGGAAGATAAGTCAGACAAGTTTTTGCAAGGATTGCTGCAATTGTCAGTCGGACTGTATCACCAAGAGTACGGCAATATAAAAGGTGCTCGCTGGATGTTAGGCAATGCACGAAAGTATTTGACCCGTTACCAGCCAGTTCATTGGGGACTGGACGTAACAAGAGTTCTTCGTTACATAGATGAATGCGAGAAATTGTTGCCGGAAAAGGATGTCATTTCTTACACAGAGGCAAAAGCCATGACGTTTCCACCCTTGCGCTTATATGTCGACACATCATGTTAAACAAATGTGCCCATATAGTATCCTACCACACAGAAAGAGGGAAGAGTATATGAAAGTAGCAGTAGAAAAACGCATACAGCTTGTGAATATCGCTTGTGATGAACTGATTGTCCCGCTATGGAAGGGTGAGGAGATCTCGCAAGTATACCCGGAATTGGACGAAGCTTTTGGAGGCAGTTTGAGTGGCTTGCAGCAGGACAAGGAAATTACAGGTGAGGCAAAGGAAATTACGGTTGTTCACGGAATGAACAACGTAGCTGCGAAAAAACTGTTGATCGTCGGGATGGGTGAACCAGGGAAATTTGATTTCGTCGCAGCCCGAAATGCATGGGGACGTGCAGCCAAAACGGTTGTGGGAAAAGGCAACGGCAAAACAGTGGTGATTGATTTGCCAACAACAGAGCATCTGAGTGCTGACCGTCTGGCGCAGGCAGTTACGGAAGCCTTTGGTCTTGCCGAATACAATTACGAGGGCTACCGTCAAAAAGCAAAGCGTGAGTTTGACCCAATCACGACGGTGCAAATTTTGTCAGCAGATGCCGATGCTTCATTGGTACAGGCAGGTGTTGCACGTGGTTCGGCGCTCGTATCCGGGACGAATCTGGCGCGCACGCTCGTCAATGAACCAGCTAACTACTTGACTCCACGTGCTTTGAAGAATGCGATGGTCGAGGTAGCAGAGCGCTATGGCATGACTGTAGAAGTCATGGAAAAAGCGAAGCTGGAAGAGCTGGGGATGGGCGGAGTGCTTTCTGTAGCGAAAGGCAGCGAGCTTGAGCCTTATGTCGTCGCAGTCAAATACCAAGGAAGAGACACGTGGGACGATGTCATTGGCTTGATCGGTAAAGGCGTGACATTTGATACAGGTGGAATCTCCATCAAGCCAGTAGCGGGCATGGAAGACATGAAGTCGGACATGGGTGGAGCGGCTACGATGATCGGCGCATTGGAGGCACTGGGACAGATTAAACCAAAAGTAAACGTACTGGCTGTCGTCGGTACCGTGGAAAACATGCCATCCGGAACGGCATTCCGTCCAGGGGATGTCATCACGACCATGAGCGGCAAAACGGTAGAGATCATTACGACAGACGCAGAAGGTCGTCTCGTACTGGCTGATTGCATCACCTATGCAAAAGAGCAAGGTGTGTCTTGCCTGGTGGATGCCGCTACCTTGACAGGTGGTATCGTGGTAGCGCTCGGTCATTTCTGCTCTGGCGCCATGACCAATGACAAAGCACTGTTGGATGAGCTGATGAATGCAGCAGACGTCGCGGGTGAGCGCTTGTGGCAACTCCCGACCTTCGATGAATACCGCAGCCTGAACAAGAGCCGCTTTGCCGATTTGAAAAACTCGGGTGGACGTTATGGCCATGGCATTATCGGCGGTGTTTTCCTGCAAGAATTCGTTGGCGACACACCGTGGGTACATCTGGACATCGCGGGAACGGCGTACACAGCAAGTGCTGGCGACATGCAACCAGCTGGCGGTACCGGATCGATGACGCGGACCATCGTTGAATTCGTTTCCAGTCGTAGTGAATAAGAGGTAGTTCCATATCCCATTTCAAAATAAAAAAGGAGTGTTTTCACATGGCACAAAATCCAAGCAACGAAGCACGTCGTCAACTGCTGGAGGATGCAAAAACGATCGCGGTAGTGGGTCTCTCCAACAAACCGGACCGCACCAGCTATATGGTATCGCAAGCCATGCAGAACGCTGGCTACACAATCATCCCGGTCAATCCTGTCATCGCGGGTGAAACGGTTTTGGGTGAAAAAGTACTTGCCAGCCTGTCTGAGATTGATCAGCCAGTCGACATCGTCAATGTGTTCCGCCGCAGCGAAGACATGATGCCTGTTGCAGAGGAAGCATTGAAAATGCAGAACAAGCCAAAAGTGTTCTGGATGCAACAAGGCATTGCCAACGAAGAAGCGGCTAAATTGGTTGCAGATCAAGGCATCGAGGTTGTGCAGGATATGTGCATCAAGGTAGATCACGCCCTTTTGCGGGTCGGAAAATAAGAGACTGACAATCGAGGGAGTGGAAACAACATGTTTATCAACCCTGCGGCAGATACCAAGCGCGATCGCATTCCACCGAATCAAAAACAGACGACAGGCTTTCCCGTCCTGCACTATGGAGAGGTTCCCGAATATACAGATCTGTCTACGGAGTGGAGTTTTCGCCTTTTCGGTCTCGTCGAAGAAGAAGTAACACTGACCTACGAACAAATGATGGCTCTGCCAAAAGGCGGTACGACCAACGATATTCACTGCGTGACAGGCTGGAGCAAGCTGGACAATGAATGGGAAGGCATTCCGGTGGAGGAAGTTCTGAAGCTGGTAAAGGTAAAGCCGGAAGCGAAGTACATCATGCTGCACGCTGAGCACG
Organism: Brevibacillus fortis; assembly: GCF_046196545.1. Taxonomy (GTDB): domain Bacteria; phylum Bacillota; class Bacilli; order Brevibacillales; family Brevibacillaceae; genus Brevibacillus; species Brevibacillus fortis_A. Next base: position 5,325,187 of record NZ_CP176370.1, on the reverse strand, counting down.
GATGGACTGTGAACATTCCGCTTGTCGACTTCATGAAAAACGGCAATCTGTTCGCCACGAAACATAACGGCGAGGATTTGACCCCTGAGCACGGCTGGCCGCTGCGCTTTGTCATCCCGCATCTCTACTTCTGGAAAAGCGCCAAGTGGGTGCGTGGGATTGAGTTTATGGAGAAAGACAAGCAAGGGTTTTGGGAGAAGAATGGGTATAATATGTATGGCGATCCCTGGAAAGAGCAGAGGTTTGCTTGGGATTGATTGGAAGAAAAGAGGCGGTGATTATCCGCCTCTTAATTCGTTTCAAATGATTTAATTTTGCATGCTACCCTTCGACCAGGACCACCTTGCCTCGAATGGAAAACGTGGGTACGCCTTGCACTTTAAAGCAGGCGGAGACTGGCGAGACCTACAGAACATCCCATATGAGCAATACAGAATCATTCACGAGCCACGCAGTGGGGCATGGGGTGTTGAGGACTGGAATAACACAGGGCGCACCGTAACTAGCACAGCAGGCCCCGGTAGAAGCAACGGTGTGTCTGCATAATCTGACCCGAGGCTTTCGATTAACGGTGCGGGGAAAGCGAATCTATATCGAGTGCAATCGTTTGAGCAACCAGCGGATTGCATCACTGGAGCTGTGGGGCCATCAAACGGAGCTGCAAGCATTTCCGATCCAAAGCTCAAACATCGTTGAAGGACGACACCCGGGCGTATACCGGATTGTTGGGCCAGATGAAACGGCTCCATGCGTGACAGGGACAAGGTTTGGCAGCGGTGCAATCGCTGTCGCTGATCCGAAAGTGATGACAAAGTTACATCCCGATAGCTATGGCGTGCAGGAATGGGGTAGTGCTTCCAAAACGGTTCGCTCTGCTTCTCGAATCATGCAATCGGCTGCCAGCATTAGCGATCCAAGAGTTGTTAATCAATATCACGATGGAGCCTATAAAGTGAACGAATGGGAAACAACTTCACCCACTGTCACGACAGGAAGTCATTCAGCCGGCAGCGGCAAAATTATCAGCGATCCACGTATTTCCGATCGACCAGGACTTTATACGGATAAGTACCGCATGCAATCTATGGATCAGCCAGCGGCAACAGTGACAGGCGTAACGGATGTACAGAGCGGCGCACAGCTCGTAGCTGACGTTAGAATGACATGCAGCCCGCGCTCGGGAACGATGGGCGTAACCGCATGGGAAGCGACATCCCCAACGGTCACGGGCAGCAGCGATGTACACTCGGGCTCCTCTGCCGTTGCTGATCCACGACCAGTCCCAGTTGATACAGACCGAGGCGTTTGGATCATCATTGCCGAGGATGGGACATGGCATAGGCCGCTCACGACATACGAGCTGGCAATGCTTCAAGGCTTCGATACACACTTGCCTGATGGTCGTCCGTTCCAGTTGGAAGGTTGCAGCGATGCGAAGGCCCGGGAGTATATCGGGAACGCAGTACCGCCAGCATCGGCAGAGGCAATGGGTAAAGTGATCCTTTTGGCAGCAGCGAAGGCAGAAGCAAACGTTGGATTCGAATTGAGTTGGGAAGATATTTGGGTCGATTCTGACAGAGTAGAAGTCCCAGCATTGGTTCACTAAGGATATCGGCGTCCATGACTACCAAACAGTTCGTGGACGCCTCCATACACACGAACAGGAAGGTCAGGAAACACGATGGCAACATGACTAGCATCAAGCTGTAGACGGTCGGAATCTTGTTCAATGGCATAGGGTATCTCCATAGCATCCAAGGCCTCTTTCAAATAGCTGACTTCAGACCATTCGACCGAGTAATAAAATGACTTTTCCACGTGACCAACTTCTTCGTCATCATTATGCCACGAGGAGACTGGAACAAAAAAGATAGGAACAAAAGCTCTAATATGTTAATTAGGACCTTTCGACAATTCTGTTTTGCGACTATTTCTCAACGCAAGCCATTTTTTAAGATCCGACCACATCATCTTTGTTGTCGCAATCGCAAACAATCCAATCCACTTATCAGCATGACCAGGGGAATCATCTATGAAGCCCATATAGATACATGCAGCAACTGATAGGAACCAAATAATGGCGAATAATGGCAATGTAATCACCTCTCTTAGAGGAATCCGGCAACGAAGCAAAATTGTTTCACTTGTTCATTTACAAACTGCTCAATATGTTAAATGTCGTGGTGAACGATGAAGTAGTTTTCAAGAAAAGCCCGATCGGCAATAGCTGCTAAAGTTGTTAGGGTTTTAGTCAGATCATCTCTGGTGAAATTCAATTTCTCGTACCGGCCATTACCATTCTCGTCCATAACAAAGTCGCCTGTGAGTTGGAGGGTTGAAGGAGCCAGAGAAAACAGGTGTGACGAACTCAAGCAAATGTCTTTGAGAAGGTTTGCACCTTTATGACGAATCAACGTAATACCGTGGTAATTTAAGCCGACGTGGTTTTCTTTGGTTGAGGGATTAAAGGCAGGGATCCAACGAAGAGAGTCCCATATGTAAAGGACAAGGTTATCACTTAAAACTACTTGCTCAACTGGTTCATCATCACTTTCACTCCGTAGTAAGAAAAACTCATGTGTAAGGCCCATTTAATCACCTATATTTAGTTAGTTTTTGTTTATCTTATCACATTGTGTACTTTGTATTATAGGTCCTCGCCAACATAACGACTTTCTCCAGACATGAATTTATTTAAAGAGATCCACCATTTTAGGGAAATGGGCATCAGAAAACATTCAATTGAGCTTGAAATTTCACAACCTAGCAATGATTCGAGAAACCCAATTGTCGCTAATTCTTTAACATAGTCGTCACCTTTGATATGGAGCATTTCTAAAACCTCAAATATCATTGGGAATTCTGTTAACTTTTGCTGTTGGTAAAGCTCATCTACATGTTGGGCGAAATCTGAGACATCAATATACGGAAGATGCTCTTCGCCATCTTCGTAAGATTCAAGAACATATTGGAGCCATCGTTCTTTATAGGAGGGACAGGCGGATAAGAATAAGTTCATAACCTCATGCTTCTGTATCATTAATAAATCACTCCGGAAAAGGTATATCGGCATTCTACCACATCAAAAACGGTATTCAACACAATAGTATAAGATGAAAAAGAAAGCGGAGGATGAGCCTCCACAGTTCGTTTAAGAAATTTAGAAAAACTGTCTAAGTCACATGTAAGTTAGTCCGAAAGAATGTAAGAGTTTCAAAAATGATTTCTTTAGATAATTCATTATCATCAAATAAGTCAAAACCATGATGTCCACTTGAGTGGTTAACTAGGTGAACTGGGACACTTAGACATTCAGCCTCATGGACGAAACGATCAATTGAATTATTGAAAATTAGACTATCTAGCTCCGCTTTTACAACATACATGGGAGGGAGTCTATCTGGAGTATCACTTAAATAATTTATCGCTGAGAACTCATTAATTTGCTTCTCTGAAAGTTCATGTTTTAAGTCGAAAAGATCCATCAAGGAATAGTAAGATACTAGGCATTTTGCCCATTCAGGCTTGGTTTTAAGGAGAGCTGTTAAACCAGTAGGGCCACCTGCTGAGCACACCCAAACGCCGATTCGATTAGAGTCAATCTTCAGTTCACTAGCACAGGACTGAACGTATTGAAATAAATCAAGAATATCCTCTGTAGGGCCTAAAAGATCCGTAAAACCATGAGTTGATCGGTGTGTGAAAGTGATTCCAATTAATCCGGAAGCCGCAGCAAGTTGTCCCCATGAGGTGTATTGACCACTCTCTTTAATAGTACGGAGATTTTCCCATGGAGCATCGCCATGAATAAATATTACAGATGGTAATGAATCTTCTTTTGAGTAACTAGCTGGATAGTAAATATCAGCTGTTAACTTCTCTCCATCGATTTCTTTGTAAACCAAATCTTGAATTACTTTTGCAGTATTCATGTCAGGGATTTCGAGAACAACTTGTTTTTTATGTATTTCATTCCTGTCCATATGAAAGGCCTCCTTTTTAACAGTAAGAACAGTTTGATTTTACCATAATTATCCTACCAATTGATGATTTAACAAAACGGTAATTGTGGAAAGTACGATGTGCGCTCCTCGAAAAATGTTAGAAAAAAACCCCCGGAGTAACCCGAGGGCCGTTGATGGAAGTTGTTATCTACAAATGATAAGCCACTTACTGGATACTGTGCCGCCTTTGTCATCGTGAGCTGTAACGGTAATAGTTATAGTATTTCCAATCGATTGTTTTGGAAATCTCGCAAATAAATTGTTTTCAAAAGCATTAGCGGAGACTGTTGGATCATCTGATTCGGCTGTAAATCTAAGTTCATCTCCGTCTGGGTCCGAATAAGCAGAGTAAATTGGACCTAAAGTGCCAGTACCCTCAGCATATTGATTTATATAGGTTACCTCTAGAACTCCATTATTATCATGAACTACAGGCGGTCGATTGCTATTCTCGACTTATCCCCTTATGTTTTTAGGGCTTTCGTTCGAGCCTACACCGTGCGGGCGACTTTCATCGCACACGGCGTTCCATCAACGGATAAGATAGGAAAATTACAACGGGCAATATAATCGTACAACTCATATGTCTTGATTTACAGTTTTTGTTTTCGACACAGAACGTTGACTTGTCACAACACACGATTTGTTAAACGGGAGGGAAATGTATGAAGCAACCTAAAATTAAGATTTTCGGCGGGGTATACGACGTAATTGAAATAGGGTTTGATAGGAAAACTGGTCTTATTAAGAAGATCATGTACCGAACTGATGGGGATTATGAGGAAGTTGTATTCCGAGGAGATGAAGTTTTTGCTGGGTCATTATCAGAAACGGTCAAAATTCAAGAGCCAACACGCGATCCTTACTATGGTTTTGCTTATGCACCTGATTTAGAGAGCTTGGTAGTGATGAGCAGTTAAGTATTAACAAAACAATCGATGTGATAAATGGGGAGGCTGAATATGGGCTATATCAAACATAACGCTATTGTTGTGACAGGCGCACCACACGCGATGAGCCAACTGGAGATGGTTCATAACAAAGCTCAGGAACTGTTCGGGTCGCTGGTGTCTCCGATTATAGAAAGCCACTGGAACGGATTTCACTCCTTCTTTGTTGCTCCAGACGGAAGTAAAGAGGGATGGAAAGAGTCAGATGACGCGGATTTGCACCGAAGAAAACTTGCAGCATTCATTGATTCTATGAAACATGGCGATGGTTCAGCTTCCATCCATTATGTCGATGTCTCATACGACGAAGAACATGATGTAGAAATCGAGAAAACCAATAAGTATTCAAAAGCAATTTAACATTTCATTACTTGTGGTAATTGAACCTCAGTTCTTGATTAACCCAAATATCGTTTTGCTTGATCAACTTAGCAGTGGCATCGCATTTAATTCCACTGTAGTCATATGTAGCAATAACAGTATAGCTGCCATCGCTATTATGTGTCACAGTAACGATCTTGAAATTCTTGAGCCATTTATGGCCTCGGGGAATTTTCCGCGATTCATGTGCTTCACATTCATGTCTAACATGTTGCTCAAGTGCCCAACCTTTTCGAATCCAGTGATCGATCGAATTGATGATATCCCTGATCGGCGGCTTTGGATGTGAATCTGCTGCAAAAGTGTTTGGGGTAATGAACGAAAACAAAAAGAAGCCCAATAAAATAATCAATTTCCGCATCGAAAAGTCACTCCTTCATCAGTAACTTTTCCGGCCGCGAGGGAAAATATCAACAAAGTTCATTTAACAAAAGAGAAATTGTGATGAACTATGTTAATCCTCCTTATCGATTAACTTGGTAAGCAAGTCTTCGATTCTCTGTAAATGTTGATTGGTTTGCTTCAGCAGATAATACAAATTCACAATTGAGATCATTACGACAAACCCAAAAACTAGCTCCATTTTAATTTCGCTCCATTTGGTAATAGTTGGATATTTTGATGATAGCATGAAAGTAAAGAAATCGCGATGTTTAACAAAATATTTCAGGAGTAAACTGGAGATTTTAGTCATCCCAGTTTTCGAAAATCGAATCGCCAGTACACCACTTCTCGTAATCAAAAAGTTCAGGATTTTGGATGAGTTGAAATGAACGAGCTACCCATTGTTGAAGAACGTATTTCGATTGGAAGAAGCCTGTTCTACAAAAGAACGAACTTCTTCAAGGTGGTTTTTATTATTGTTAATTTTGACAGCATCACCTACTAATAGATATAGACAAGCTAGAAAGACTTTTCGCTTATCCTTTGCTACTTTCGGGTCAACAGATAGTGATAATAGCAAAGGAGCAGTATCTATAGTAGTGACAAAAAGGTCCCAATCTTGATGTGGCAACTCTGAATCATTTGAGAACGCCCATTCGCGGATGTCATAAGTCATCGTATCAACTACTTTCTATAAAAAAATAGCCCCCTTGCGGGAGCGCGTATATATGTTCGGCAAAAACATTATAGCACGGGCTTGCCGCGAGGGGGAATTGGAAAGATGAGCGCACAAGAACAACTGTCATTTCTGGAACCAGTAGATGAAAAAGAAGTCAGGAAGGCTGTTGTTAAAGCATTAAAAGAATATAAAGCCCTTCGTGTTGCTGTCCAAAATAAACAGGAGCAAGAGGAAAAGGGCATTGATCAACTGTTTCCACGGCTTCAAAAGTTTGAGTCCACGAATGAGTTGAAAGCACGACAAATCGAAAGGGCTTTGCAGTATTCGTTGGATGAAGTAGAGCGTCAGATCATCGAAGAGAAGTATCTCAGCACAGCCAGGGTGAAAGACATCAATGTATATCTGGACTTAGGTCTGACAAAAGACCAATTCTACACAAAAAAGAAAGAGGCAATAATGCAAATTGCTACGGCACTCGGAATGATCTGAGTGCCTTTTTTCATTAAACAAGTGTGCATCGGCCATGCGCTAAACTTTCATTTTTTTAGCCAGAATGAGCGTTTTTTATCTGATGAAAAATCCAACTTTTGGATGTAAAATCAAACTAATTACTGCAAAAAATATCGCGAAAATACTGGGGGTAGTCATGAAACCTGTAAAACTGGTAGCAATTGGTGGTAAGTATTTCTCAAATTTATTTAATGGGAAGTTATATCATTCAATCGAAGTAAAATTGAGCCCATTTGAGCTTGAAGGAAATGAATGTATAGATAACCCAATACATACAAAGATCAGTATTGATTTTCTTGAATTGCCAGGTGTTCGGAGTTGGCGGGATTTGGAGAATAAAGCTTACGAGTTTACCGACTTCGCTTACGAGGATTACGAAGTTCCTATGCCTGATGCGTCAATTTATTTGTCTTATTATCATAGTCTAGTATGCGTTACTAATATGGAATTCGGGGAGAGAACGGATCACTACATAAGAATGTTCATGAAATGTAAAGTGGATTTTGAGAACGGAGTACACGGAATCCAGTCTTATGAACTTTCATGTCTACTTGAGATTGGGGATTAACGGAGAAAGACATGAGGAGGCTGCTTAAGTTTTTACGGTAGCTTTTGTTAAACTAAAGGGCAGGATAATGCAAGAAAATGTCCAACTCTTCTAAGGTTTTGAACATATTACCATTGAACGAGGAGGCAGATATGAGAATATTGAGATATGCTTTATTGATAATTGTGTTTTTTCTTTCTTACTGGGCTGGTTATTACTCTTACGAGAGTTTGCTTTGGTTAGTTTGGAAACAGACTCTTGGAGGTGATAAGCGAGCAGTAGTATTTTGGTCTTCAATAGCTTATTTAATTATATTAGTTCCGTTGTTTCTTTTGATATGTTATACAATAAAAAGTAAATTAAAATGTAAATTACCACGTTTCGTTTCTTATCCTATTTTTTGTGCGAGTGCTTGTATTTTACCTACAGCCTTCATTATGTTGTTCCTTGGAGGGGGAAGTTTTTTTTCAGCTGAATCTCTGTTATTTTACTCATTTTTTGCTTCATCAGGGATAAGCTTCGGTCTAGGTTACGGATTAATTTCACTTATGTTCGAACCTAAAAGTATGGAATAGTCGTTACGCTAAGGGGTATCGATAGTTGAAGATAGCAGTGACAGAAACCACCTTTAAGGTGGTTTTTTTGTTTAAGTTGATCAATGAAGTCCCGACAAAATCCCGATAAGATGTAGGAAAAAATCAGGGATAAAAGGCAGGACGATTTGAATTTGGATAGTCGGTAATCTTGAGTCAAGAGCAAGCGACATCTGCTCTTGGGAGATACCGCCTATCCCTTATCAATGGTGTACCTGAGCGAATCTATGGGTGATGACGAATGTGACCTTACGAGAGGGGGACATTCTGAGCCTGAACGCACCAGTTGCGACGAGCGTAGCAGGGAACCATGCAATTATTTTTCATTGTATGCATTACAGCGGTTTTCAAGTTTTGGGAACCCCTCTCGGAGCTTTAGAAAATCGCGATTTACTCTGCTGGGATTTACCGGACAGGGGAAACCATGCGAGGCATACGGCTCCGGCCTCTCGCCCTTTGTCCGTTACATCTCAATAGCAAATAAACTAAATGTTGCTTTGGAAACCTATTAAAATTATCCATAAATTGTTTCTAATGTGTGAATTGCAGAAAAATGCTTTATATGTAAACAAATGGAGTTTATAGTTGGTTTGCACCATAAATAAAAGGGAGTATTTTAATGTCAGGAAAGAAAATGTTATTGGCAGGTTTGTCACTTGCTACAGCCAGCATGGCTATACTTTCAGGAGGGGCCTTTGCAGAAACAACGGATACTTCAAAAGGTAAAAAGCTGAAGAAGCAACAAGTCATCAGCTTACTAGAAAATAATGATAAAGAAGAATCTTATCTTTATATAGCATTGAGCAAAGATGATCAGGACTATGAAGGTGCGCATGATTATTTGAAGAATGAGAACTTTAAGAGGAATTTTAAGGTCATTGGGGAAGAGCTAAGTAATTATCAAAAAGATAATCCTGATGCAACGGAAGAAGAATTAAATGAATTTTTTATGGAAACTGCAAAAAAGTATAGCAAGGAAGGATCAGAAACAAGGATTGCTAAAAGTGATGGTGAATATGAATTAGAGGATTACGATATCCCTAAATTAAATGAATACGAAGAAGTATTATTTGATGATAATCCGAAAAAAGGATATTGGTCTATTGCGGCTGGAGTGGAAGCTTACGATTATACTGATTACCTATTTGGTAGCACAAAATGGCCTGGAGGCAAAAATGATGCCTTTAGACACGCGTACTGGAACATCACAGTGGTAATGTTGGTTAATGATCAGTGGGCTGACGATTGGGCGACTGCCCATGAATTAGGGGCAGCAGACTACTCAAAAAATAACCCTCATGTGAAAATGGACCTCCATAACAATGATGAGGGCAGATATAAAGCTGCTCAAGATGGATTGGATTTTAATGATCACTTTACTGATGCGAGGGAATCAGCCCATGAACTATATGAAGGTGGAAAGCTTAAATACTTGAAAAACTGGGATAAGTACCCACGGGACTGGAATAAGCTAGATTTAACTAGATTCACGGGTAAATCATCTGATTATGAAAACGATCCAAGATACTAATTAATGGTAAACTATAGGAATCATGAGGGGGAACGTTGTGAGAAAATTAATTGTTTTTACATTAGTTTTCTTTTTCCTTGGCAGCTTAACTTATCTTTTTTTTAACCAAGAGGAGAAATATTATAAGTTGTCTGAAACTGCTCCCCCTGAATATGTAAAGTACCTTAAGGAAAATGGTTTAGATGTTAAGGTAGAAAAAGACGGATCACTTTGGTTAAATGAGAAAGACAAAGCAGACTATGTCGTATGTTGTAGTTAATTAACAGTTTGTGTACAACTTTGGCGCAGCAATTTTGCTGTGCTTTTTTTATGGAGGTGGGTGAGATGTAGTGCGCCAATATGTTGACTCGGCGACAGGAGAAATATACTACACGGAGGAAGTGCTGCGCCGGTCGGACGAGATTGTAAAAGTTTTTCGTCCAGTAGGTCGCAGCTCAAAATTCGTGAAAATCAAAGCCAGCCAGAAGGCAAAGAGACGGCTCAGAAAGCTGTCACTTGCTGAGGCTGGTTTTTTGTTGAAGATCGCACCTTATGCCAGCGAGGGAACCAACCTTCTGCAAGGCGATAATGAGCGCGGGCAAAAGGGAACACCGCTTACTGTTAAAGACCTTGCCCACATCGCAGACTGCTCCTATCCAACGGCACGTAGGATCGTGAAGACATTCGTGGAGCTCCACGTCATGCGTAGAACCGATTTGGAAGGACGGTCAGGTTTAGCAATTAATCCACTGTATTCTCTCAACGGGAAGACAGCGGAAGCGTGGCTTCTACACCTATTCAGTCAGGAAATCACAGAGGCAGGCGAAGACCCCAATTTGGACTAGGGGTTCGCCAGAAGCCAACAGCCATCCGAGGCATGAAGCTCTAAGCCTCACCCCCATTTTTTGCGGTGAAACAAAACATATACTTTTCCGCTGCAATAGTAGTCGTTTCGTTACACCCCCAAAACATGGGACCAGCCCAACAGCATCAAGGCATACAGCAATTTAAGGGCTGGCAATATTCTTTATTCTTACTTTATTGCCACGAAGGAGCTGAACAGCATGGACATACGGAAAATACCAGTCTCTATGATCAGAGCTGCAGAGTATAATCCACGGATCGACCTGAAGCCGGGCGATCCTGAATATGAGAAGCTGAAACGATCCATTCAGGAGTTCGGATACGTGCAGCTGCTCGTCTGGAATGAGCGATCAGGGAACCTTGTCGGTGGACACCAGGGATTCAAAATACTCGTCAATGAGCTAGGGCGGACTGAGATAGACGTTTCAGTCGTTGATTTGGATGATATCAAGGAGAAGGCGCTCAACATCGCACTGAACAAGATCAGTGGTGATTGGGATGAGGAAATGCTTGCTCAGGTGTTGGCTGAGCTACAGGAGAGCGATTTGGACGTAGAGCTCACAGGCTTTGATCTGGAGGAAGCTGTAGAGTAGATTTGATCGATGAGTACTTCAACATTGAAATAGATGAACCAGTTGAGGAAGATGATTTCGATGTTGAGAAAGCACTAAACGATATCGTTGAACCGGAGACGAAGCTAGGGGACATCTGGAGACTCGGGCGGCACATTCTTATGTGCGGAGACGCTACAAGCGAGCAGGATGTAAAACGGCTGATGGATGGACAGCAGGCAGCTCTAGTAGTTACTGATCCACCCTATAATGTTGCTGTCAAAAGTGTTTCGGCTGAACTAGCTATAGACGGAAGAGAAAGCATCTTGAATGATGATATGCCTATGGAACAATTCGAGGACTTCCTTCAATCTGTGTTTGCAAATTATGCATCAATCATGGACCCGAAAGCAGCAATCTATGTTTTCCATCCATCTAGCTATCAGCGAGAATTTGAGAACAAGATGAACGAGGCCGGAATAGTATCACGCACCCAGTGTATTTGGGTTAAGAACGCTTTTTCATTGTCATTTGCTCAATATAAGTTCAAACATGAGCCAGTGTTCTATGCTCATCTAAAAGGTCAAGCTCCTGCATGGTACGGAGATCGTAAGCAGACGACGGTCTGGAGAACTGAACTCTCTTTAATCCCTGAAGAACCAGAGACTGTCTGGGAGGTATCACGAGGGGATGTAAGTAAGTACGTCCATCCAACCCAAAAGCCATTGGCGCTGCTTGCTATTCCAATTGGGAACAGTAGTCAGAAAGGTGATACCACTGTCGATTTTTTCGGTGGTAGTGGATCTACCCTTATGACGTGTGAGCAGATGGGGCGTATTTGTAGAACAATGGAGCTTGATCCGAAATTCTGTGATGTCATCAAGAGGCGATTCTATGAGTTAACGGGAATCGAACCTGTGTTACTAACGAGACAAAGCGCTAGAAAATAATGTCGATTTCGATATCAGGCCACACTTCTTTCAGTGGCAGACCATTTAACTTAACAAGAGAGAGCAACTCATCTGGCTGTTGTGTAGTAATGACACTATCCTCGTCATAGTAACGTGTGAACGAATGACCAAACGGAGTGTTTGTTATTGAGTATCTGTTGCTATTATATATAAACTCGATGTCACGACCTGATCTTATATCTTCAACGAATTGATCATATGTGTAAGGCGTCATAGCATGCACTTCCTTTCTAAATATAAGCAAAAGGGAGACGCGTCAACGTCCCCCATGCAACCAGGTCACCCCGGCTGAGATAGTGGAAACCCGTGCGCACGGAACCCAATAGCCACTATCTCGTCATCCATCATAACATGGAAAGCCGAGGGTGTCACAGCTATGAACAACAGTGAAGTTGACAAAGATGCGCTACTTTTACAACATGAAGCCCAAATATTGCAGCAGATCATGGAGTCGAGAGCCCAGTATCGTAAGGTAGTACAAGCAGCTATCGCTCAGTGGGTAAAAGAACTGAAAGCTGGAGAAATCAAGAACAAACTGTAGATGATTTCCGAAAGCTCGTTGAGATGGACCTGGAATTGCTCAAAGGCGAGTGAGAGCTTGTCGATTATGTATCTACGAACCATACGAGTGAGTACTCATTCCGTTACTTTGAGAATAACAGAGATGTATCTGTCCTTAATGGAGTCCTTAATTTTTGCTTGATTGTTTTGCATGATAAAAGCCATCTCCTTGATTAATTTTTGGTCTTCCCACGGTAACTATCGCGCTATGCCGTTTTGGAGTTGCGAAGAAAGTGGAGCTCTGTCTTCAAGTTGAAAACTCGCCTTCTTCCAAGAGTTAAATGTCGCAACGGTGAGGCGTTTGTGACTCTTTGGAGAAATAGTTTTGGTAGGGTTAGCATTAGCTGAGGATTTAGAGCCTGCAATTAGGTGGACTGCTGATGCATTAAAGGAAGTGAAGGAAATGGTTGAAGGAGCTCCGCCTTGGCTCACATTGGCGGGGTTAGGTACAGTTGTTGGTGTGGTGACAATTGCGCTATGGAAGATGAAAGTTGCGCTCGACGCAGCAACCGCCGCAGCCGTACAGAGAAAGTTAGCTGGGGGGACGGATTCGGGCCCTGATTTACCGGATTTACCGGATGGACCCGATAAGGGTGGTAAGCCGAAAGGGAAAGGCAAGGGCAAAGGCGGCTGGTTTAATCCGTTTAACTGGGGAAGTAAAGGCGACAAAACGCCAAAATCAGCAAAGGATTTTGCATTCGAAAACCCATTGGCAGAAGGGACAAAATCCCCAGGTTGGAGGGAAAAGTTCAAAAATTGGGGTGGCATGCTTCCCAAAGGTGATGCGGTGTTAGATGGTCTCAAAGGTGCATGGGATGTTACTAAAACCACTGGGACAAATCTGGTTCGGAAAGTACCTGAAGCACTCAAAAGCATAGGCGGCATGATTCCATCAGGCGACACAATTATGAAAGGGCTAAAGACCGGTTGGGAAGGTGTGAGAGCTTCGAGTAGTAGTTTATCTCGCAAAATACCAATCGTTGGTATTGGAATAGTTTTAGGACAGATATTGACCGCAGATGACCCACTTAAAATGGCAGGGCAAATCGGTTCGGAATTTCTCGGTAGTGCAGCAGGCGCGGCAGCAGGTGCTTCCGTTGGTTCGGCCGTACCTGGCATTGGGACTGCGGCAGGCGGGATTGTCGGTAGCATCGTAGGAGCTTTCGGTGGCGCGGCTATGTACGAAAAGGTGTTGGAATGGTGGAACGCGGCACCTGCAACGCCACCAGATTTTATTTCGGCTTTATCTGTTATCCCGAAACAAGCTACTGCTCCGGTTCCGGTTGGGCCACCGATACCCGTAGTACCAGCAGTTGGAAATACTGCAAATAAGCCAAAGGTGGTTTCAGTATCAATTCCAAATGTGACGGTTCCTCTTCAGGCTGCTGGTGTGCTTCAAGACATCCCTACCATGCTGAAAATGCTCAGTGATCCGTCTGTTGGTCAAAAGATAAAAGACATCATTGAGAAATCACTAATGGACGCACTGGAGACAAGGGGAGGTGTTGCGGGTGATCCGATTACAAGGTAAATATCGGCTGACCTTTCCCGTCACCCCAGCAGAAATACAATTTCGCGGCTATGGAAATGACATTGAGAGCACAACGACAATCAATTTGCTCACGAACAATCGGATAGCAGGAAAGACGTCCAAAGTCCATTTCTTTCGACTTCTTCCTTCCCGGTGATACCGAAGCACCATACATCGAAGTAGAAGGGTATCAGGGGCCGCGTGAATGGCTTGCGGGTATTGATCGCTTAATGGGAGCTGAGGTACTGCTGACCATTAGCGAGCTGGATTTGGCTTGGAATGTTCTTATCGGCCCATGTGATGGTAGATTTGTAGGTAAAAACGTAGATTACCATGGGTCAATAGAATTTCCTCTTTTCATGAAAGACGAATTCGTGACATGGAGTAATCAAACGCAGGTCTTGAGTCCAAGCAGCGTGATAGCAAAGCAACAGGCTGCCAGACCGAATACGAGCGGCAAGAAGGCAAAGAAGAAAAGTACCGGCACGAATCAATCACTGATTGATCCAGCAGTGCTGAGCATACAACATGACCGCATACAAAGTAAGGTAAAAGGATTCCAACCGTAGATAAGGGGGGAGTGTTTTGAAAGTCGTATACGGGAAGAATCTACACGTTATGACCTTACCAATCAGATACAGGAACTGTCCTGGTCGTCGTCTCGCGGTCAGATCGCCCAAAACTGTGATATCAGAATCAAGGATGCCCCGCCGTTACAGTCGGCGGGTTTTCTTATGGCATTTGCGGGGCAAGACCTCAAGGAGTCGGAGCAGTTTTTTCACGGCCCGTTGGTTCGCTTCGACCGCGATGGCAAGATAAACGACCTGTCAGCCACGGCCTATGAGGTCAGTTGGTACTTGCAAAAGAACGAGACTTCTCGCTTGAAACTGAATGGCGATGCAGGTAAGGAACTAGAAAGAATCATCAAGGCAACGGGTATCAAGTTTAGCTGTCCTGCCTTTGGTTTTACGGCCAAGGATAGGCTCAGCCCACAGTCTTATACATCGCTTTTCACGGCACTGACAGAGCAGGCTTACGAGAAAACAGGTTTTCGGTATTTTGTACAGCATCAGCGTGACAAGTTGATCGTGCTGTCCGAAGGTCAAAACAGAGTCGTTCCTATGTTCAAGGTAAGCATGCTGGAAAGCAGCTCAACAGGGGAGAGCATCGAAGAAGTGTATACGGTAGTCACGGTCGAGCGGTATAAAGATGATAAGGTAGCTGGCAGCGAAACGAAATCTAATGATAGCCTGGTCAAACAAATCGGTCGCATGCAAAAAGTCATCGAGGCGGGCGAAGAAAAGAACCTTGCTGCCCTTGCTGCGAAACAGTTGGGCACCTTGTCGAAGATACCCAAGACTCGTTCTATCACCGTAAGGCATGAAGACAATAACGCTGCCCGAATACGAGCTGGCTGGCTTATCAAGATCATGGAGAAAGACAACAAGACGATAACGGAATGGATTGTTACGAGCTGCAACGCACGATGGAAGGGCGGGCAATACACAGTGGATTTACAGATGGAAGGTAGGTAGTAGGGATGCATTCGGTCATTGCAAAGCTCAGGGGTCATGCTCAGGAAGGCATTCAGGACACCCAAGTAGAATTCGGTGAGCTTTTGGCGGTATCACCATTGTCCGTAAAGCTAGACGAGGACCCGGAACCACTGGAAGAAGATGAATTGGTGAAGCTGAACCCGTTGAATTGGAGACCCGAGGATGTCGGAAAGAAAGTGGCTTTAATGCGTTGCACAAACGGGCAGTACCTGCTACTCGGGGTGGTGGAGTAATGTTTCCAGAGCTGAACGGAGACGAAACGCAACTGGTTCAATCCGCTGACAACCCGATTCCATGGACTTATAAATTCGACTGGATCACAAAACAATTGCAGCAAGGGCCGGATGGTCGCTATTTGCGGACGACTACCTATGCGGAGTACCTGGAAGAGACAGCAAAGAAAATCCTGAATACACGTCGTTTCCGATACGAGATTTACTCGGAAAGGTACGGAGTAGACTTCCTATATGAGACAGGAAGAATGCGCTCGGGCATTTCATTGCCAACGATTAAGACGCAAGCACAAGAGGCGCTAGAGGCTCACAGTGAGGTTGAGCGTGCGGAAGTGGTAGACATTCGGTTTGAGGACAACCGGGTCATTTTTTCGCTCGAAATTGAGGGCACGAGAGGGACAACTAGGACGGAGGTGGATACATGGCAACGATAGACAAACCAGAAATGCCGATACTCAGGGAAACACTGGATCAGATTTATCAGCGGATGGCGAATCGGATGGCAGAATTAGCTCAGCAGCGTGGTGAAACTGCCCCGGCTACGGAGGAAGGCGAAATATATTATGACTTGAGTTATCCCATTGCCCTTGAAATCAGTGAACAGCAGCAGTTATTTGAGTATGGGTTCCTACAACGGTTCCTACCGTGGGCAGATGGAGAGTTTCTGGATGCTAATGGGGGGTTCTTCGCTCTCTCTCGTAAAACCGATGAATCTGATGACGCCTATCGGCAACGTCTCATTGATAGGGCAAGAAGTGAAGAAGGGGATGGTAGACGCCAAGACTATGAGCGGTGGGCACGAAACGTTGAGGGAGTAGGCGAAGCAGTTGCCATTGAGAAGTCGCGACATGACCTATCTATTGATGTGTATATCACAGACCTGACAGGCAATCCTGCAGGGCAGGAACTGGCTACGAGTGTACGGACGAAACTGGAAGACAAACGAAGGGCCTTGCATGACTTGCAGGTGTTACCCGCGAAAGTGTATCTGGTGACTATCGCTGTAAAACTTGCTTTGCGACCAGATGCGGAAATCGAGAAGGTCAAAGACCAAATTACTACGCAAATCAAAACCTACCTAAAAGGGCGTTCTCAGATCGTGTACCAGCAGATCGAGGCGCTCTTTTTCGTGGATGGGGTAATAGATTTCATGGGCTACACCTTAAACGGCGCGGAATTGAATTTGACGGTGCCTGCTGACTCTGTATCGATCCTAACCATGGAGGTGACAGCATGATACCTGAGCGCTATAGACGTATGTTAGCACCGCAATGGTACGAGAATCACGTGGCAGAATACCATTTCGAAGGTACAGAGGCAGCAATTGATTCTTTCAATACCCAGCGAGAGGAAATCCTACAACAGTTTAGCCCATGGTCAGCTACCTGGGGATTGGATATATGGGACTGGATTTATTTTGGAGAAAAGCAGCTGTTAACCATCGAGGAACGACGGAAGAATATTCTTGCCCAGCATTGGGCCAGATTACCTTTTACCATGCCAGTTTTGCAGTCATTGGGTAGGGCGGTGGGCGAACTGGTTTCTGTCTCTGAGGATTTCGAAGCAAAGGAGATTGTTTTTACATTTCAACAAAATAAATCTGTCGATCTTTTAACTTTACACAGGACATTCGAAAGAATGAGGCCTGTGCATGTGAATAGAGAAAGAATCATTATCCAACAAAGTGGAAGCCTTATTTTTTCTACTGGAACCATGCAAGTGTTCGAAACAATGCCATTGTTCTGCGGTTCATTCCACGCTGGAGGTGAAAACGATCTATGCTAACGGATCACGCGCTGACAAGACAAACGAACAGTCTCGAATCGATTTTTTTCAGCGCAGAAGTAGAGCGAAACGGGGCACTTATCTCAGCGGAACTCATAAAAACAAGGCAAAGCAGTAGTAAAGTTACTTTCTTGATTCGGCTGCCTGCCTCTGAAACGGGCATCGTTACTAAACGAATGATCAAGGATGAGAACGGAAAGATTGTCTGGCAAGATACAGTGAATTTTGTAAAGCCCGCACGGGAAGTCGCATTAAGCATTCCCATCGAGCTGAAATGGAAGGTAGGTGAATGACGTGGCATATCAAAAGCAAACGCATGTGAACAGGTTTGTCGACCGACCTAACACATACGTCTTACAAGACAACGGAGACGGAACGGTTTCGATTGTTCCAGCCTGGCAGCAGATTGCAGGGACACCAGTGGATGAAGTCAGGCTGAATCATATGGAGGACGGGATTGAAGGGTCGCATTTGTTGTTTGACCGTTTAGAACGACGGGTGACTCGGGTGGAAGCTTACCTTGATCTAGACAGTCACGATGTAGAAGGAGCACAAGCTAGATTTGCCGACACCTACGATGGCGTAGATGACCCGGTATTGAAACTGGATCAAACGACAACGTATGCAACAACAGCGTTAATCGCCAAACCTTCTTCCATATCCGTTACAGTAGCGTCAACGACTGGCTTTACAGTAGGACAAGAAGTGACTATTTGTGACGATGTGGCTTTTGAGAATCAGAAGATCACAGCAATTGGGACTGGAACCCTTACTTTCGCATCACTTGCAAACAGTTACAAAAAAGGTGCTCTCATCGGTCGATCTACCATCTATCGTGATGTAGCAGCACAAAAAATACGGATCGGTGGGTGGGGTACACATACAATCACCATTACGCAGGTGTAGGAGGCTTGTAATTATGTGGAGAACTTCCGATAACGGCCATTATCATTGGAATTATTAGAAAATTATTATTTACATTTAACAAAAAGTAAATATATGATATTAAAAAGTATAACAACTCATAAAGATGGGAGTGATGTTACTTGATTAAAGGGTTGTACGAGGCTCATTTGCCTGTGAAAAACTTGGAAGTTTCAATAGAATTTTATACTAGACTTGGGCTGAAATTTGCTTGGCGAGATGATGAAACTGTCTTCTTTTGGATTGAAGAAGGGAAGAGCTGGCTTGGTTTATGGGAAGGGAAAGAGCATCAGACTCCTTACCATCCTTCTTTGCGGCATATTGCTTTTCAGGTAACTTATGACGATTTAAAGCAATCTTTGCAGTGGTTGGAATCAATTCAAGTAAAGGCTGTGCCATTTGGGAGGAGAAACTCTGTTGAACCATTTGTTCGTCCGTATCTAGGGAACGCTTCAGTATATTTTGATGACCCAGATGGAAACAGCTTAGAATTGATGTGTAATGTTGTTGTACCCGATGATTTGAAATATATTACGGATAAGTTGTTATTCCATGAGTGGGAAGAATTGTTGATAAAAACAACAAATCAAAATTGAAAACACGTTTATATCACCCCCCATCTATTTTTGGACGGGGGTGTATTTTTGTCGAGGAGATGATCTGAAGTTGAGTTTTTTATTACTTTAAATAACGGCTATTTGAAATAGGAAAGGAGATGGATAAGTTGGCTTATGTTTGGGAATATGTGCAGTTGTCTTATGCTGCAACAACTGCAAATTTAGCTATTACACATAAGTACCAGATCAGTACAATCTCGTCTAATACCTACGGCATTAGCATTTATGGAACATCGAGAGCAACCGGACAAGAGGAGCTTCTGTTTAAAACGGACAGCGTTACCATGAATCCACTTGATGTATCGGGTGCAACTTACAGTAGTGTCCGTACCGCGAATGCAAACGGTGCTACTACGGGTTTAAGACCTGAACGTACAGTGCTCACCAGAATGTCGATTGCCACAGGCGATAAAGACAATCCCTTTAACGTTTGGGAATATATCAAATGGGGTTACACCCAGTTGTCTGCTTCGCTTGCCTCATCACATAGGTATAGAATTCGAACACAATCAAGCTATAGTTATGGGATTAGTGTTTATGGAACATCAAGAGCAAGTGGTCAAGAGGAGCTTCTGTTTAAAACGGACAGCGTTACCATGACTCCACTTGATGTATCGGGTGCAACTTACAGTAGTATCCGTATCGCAATTTCAGGTGGTTCTTTGGCTACAGGCCTTTTTGAGGACGAAACGTTATTTGTTCGTATGCCATTAAATAGCCCTCCTGTTTTAACTCTAACGTCGCCTGCAAATAATCAAACCTTCGCAAGAGGTGATATCCAATTCCAATGGTCCGGCAGTGATCCAGACAGTGACTCTCTGACCTATACATTTCAAGTAGGCACTTCGCCGGGATCATCTAATATTTTCAATCTAAATGTGGGAAGTGAAACATCAAAAAAAGGGGAGGCTTCCAACTGGGTTATATTAGGAACCTATTATTGGAGAGTCATCGCAAATGACGGGAAAGGAGGAGTAACAACTTCAGCGGAGAGAACGTTTGTCATTAACAATACCTTGCCAACGATATCTGTAACCTCACCTGCCAATAATCAAATATTAACAGAAGGCAACGCCTTTACAATTGCGGGTAGTGCGACAGACACGGATAATGGGAACGTTGTCACGATCAAGTATAAGATCAATAGCGGAACAGAAAGGGCACTTCATTCGTCGGTCTCGGATGGAAGTAGCCCTATTTCTTTTTCGAAAGGATTGTCGCATCGAGGTGGACAGCTGTATGACGGCTCCACGGATGTATCTGTTTTACTTGCTGAGGGAACAACTCACACCTTATCTATATGGGCGGTAGATGATAAAGGAGGCACCTCAGCGGTTGTCACAAGGTCATTCACCGTCAAGCACAACAAAGCACCTGCCCTCACGGTAGACGCATTCACACCTGTTTATTCTGGACTAATTCCTCCAGATAGCCTTACATTATCAGGCACAGTCTCAGAGCCAGATAGCAATTCAGTAACAGTGAAAGGAAAGCTAAATAACGGGAGCGAAAAAACGCTTCTTAGTGGAGTATCAACGGGTAACTGGTCATTTCCGTTCAAGATAAGTGAGTTACAAGCAGGGCCTAACACTTTGACAATTACGGCAACAGATCAATTCGGTTCTGCATCGGTCAAGTCGTTCAGCATTAATAATAGTATGGTGCAATCTCCACTCAAGAAAGCTGTAGCTCGATACAAAATCATACCGCCACGCGGTTCTGCTAAAGAAATACTTGCTTGGCTAAAACGTGAGGAAGGTGATCTTGTCGTGGGTGGAGAGGCGTCCTTTGTAGATGCAGGACAGCCCGAACAATATGTTTCGATGAGTAAGAATAGTATTGATCTTACATCATCGATCAGCGAAGACGAGCTGCTGGCTACTGTATCGACGGCTAAATCCAACTTGACGTTTAAGCTGACTTTTTCTCGATCGAACACAAACTCAGTCGAAGCTGCGACGATGATGGTGGGGGTGATTGAGTAATGAAGTATCGTCCACGAAATTCCGATGGAACGTTTGGCGAGTTAGTGGAAACACCAGGGCACACGGAAGGCCTACCTGTAGAAATACAAGTGCTTTATGAAACGATCGCCTATATGGATGGTGAAATGTCGGCTATGCGTGAGGACTATACAAAAAAACATGAGCAGCTAACCGGAAAGATAACTGCACTGGAAGCAGAGGTACAAGCCTTGAAAGGAGGTGGTCAATGATAGTGAAAAAGTACATGATTGCGCCGTATGCGATTCTGGTCAAATCTGGTGGATGGCTGATCGAGCCGACAGGAACTGAGGGGGAGAAAGTTGTCCCGGAAACTTATCGCGTCCATGTAGCTGAATATCTCGCTGCTCAAGAAGTAGCGTAAACGCCTTTCCAAATCAGGAGGGCGTTTTTCGTAGGGAGCTGTTGGGGTGGCTTTTGACGGTCGAGGCGAGGACTTATGGGATGCAATCGTTGCCAGAGAAATGGAGGGTATAGTCGCCAAGCGTAAGGACGGACGATACCACGCCGATAAGCGTACAGATGATTTCATAAAAATAATCAACTACACGTATGCTGATGTCCATATTGCCGGCTGGAGCAAACGAGATTTCGGATGGCTTGCACACTATAATGGTCGACCAGCAGGCGTCATCGAACTTGGCGTGCCACCAATGCACAAGCAGGCGTTTTATGGCGTCGCAAAATCAATTATCACTAGCGAGGATCGCGATTATGTTTACATCCAGCCTCAAATTAAAGCACGCGTCAAAATGAGAAACTGGACAAAGAGCGGCATGCTACGATCGCCAGTATTTGTTGATTTTATTCTGACAGTAATAAGAATAAACCCGCCTCTTTTGGTCATAACCCTGTCAAGTAGACTGCCTAAAAACCCATAGTTACGCGGCGATCGCTTTCCGATACTCAATCGGGGAACGGTCGCCTAGTTTTTTCTGAAAACGACTCTGATTATAAAATGCAATGTATGTTTCAACAGATTGATTTAATTCCTCAAATGATTTTGCCGAGCATCGATACATCATTTCTGTCTTCAGATGAGAAAAGAATGACTCGATACAGGCATTATCCAGGCAATTTCCCCGTCTCGAATGACTTCCTAGTACTCCGTACTCATCCAAACGTTTATTGTAGTGTCTGGAAGTGTATTGAAAACCTTGGTCCGAATGTAGGACGGAACCGTTCATCTCTCTTCCCTTACAAAGACTATCTACGGTGCTCATCACGAGTGACAAATCGTTTTGGGAAGAGACATGCCAAGCAACGATTTCGTTATTAAACAGATCCTGCACAGCAGATAGATAAAAAAATCGTTCTCCGACTCGTAGATAGGTGATGTCGGTTACCAGCTTCTTTAGAGGTGCTTCTGCTTTAAACTGTCTTTCCAGACGATCCGGGTTTACAACTGATGCCTGTCTGCCGAAGAATCGTCTTTTTTTACGAATTACTGAGCGGATGCCTAATTCCTTCATCATTCGATAGACACGTTTGTGATTGATTTGTAAACCTTCTTTGCGAAGGGCAACTGTCACTCGTAAGTAACCATAATAAGGATGCAAGCGATGGATACTTAGGATATGTTCTTTTAGGTTGGCTTCCTTTTCGCTACGTCGAACAGATGCCTCTCTGGACTTTCTCCATTTGTAATATCCCGCACGGGATACTTTTGCAAAACTGAGCAGCCATGATAATCGATATTTGGTTTGCATTTGTTCAATAATTGAGAACCTTGCTTTCTTCGAAGTCACTCCCCGTTTAGATTTGGATATCGCTTTTTTAGATATTCATTCTCCGCTTTTATGTATGCTAACTCTTCCTCAACGCTTGTGAATTTGGTTTTTGGACGCCCTTTTCGCCATGCCTGATTTGATCGAGAAGCTGTTAGTGCCTCCCCATTACGAACCTTATTAACCCAGTCCAACACCTGTCTTTTTTCTGGAATGCCTAATCTTCTGGCGACTTCTCTAGAAGATACTCCGGACTCGTAAAGACGTACGGCTTCCATTTTTTCCTCTTCCGTATAAACTCTAAATGTTTGTCCTTTTTTAGCCATAAAAAAATCCCCTCTGATCAATTGTGTCTTACCCAATTGTAACAGTGGGGTTTTAAACACAGTCAACCATGAGGGGATATTACCACTTTTTAGCAGGTGGGTTTTATAAAGTGATAAATATGTCTCATCAGTCACTTTGATAGATTATCAATGATTTCCTTGAAAATTTCATCTATGTGATCAATTGCCGATGAGTCAATTTTACCAATAAGAAATCCGCGTTCTTCTAAGAAAGGATAGATATCTGACTTCTCTAGAATCTCAATTAAACAACCACCTTCGTAGTAAAGATTCCAAGATTCATCTTCTAATTCAATTGCAATTCCCTCATGTTCAGCACCGTTATGATCGATTTCTATATGATAGTGTCTTAAATCTCTATAAAAAACCTCATCAAACATAACATTGATATCACTTAACTTTTCTCGTAACTGAGTAACAGAAGAAGGTGTTAATTTTAATTGTAGTTTGATACCGATTTCTTCTTTTCTGAAAATACTTGATTCATTAAAAAGTTTTCTATCGCTACCAGTAACGTCTATCACAATTTTTTTAATATCATTATAGTTAGGATGATTCTCAAATAATAGATCACATCCATATCTAATATAGGATTGTTCCCTAGACACGATAGGTCCTCCAGAATTTATTTTAAGATATTTTTAAACCAATGATTGCACAGGAATAGAAAATTAATTAAATTCTACCATGGAAAACTTGGTTTGTCCTTACCAAAGTCAACATCTACAATGTGTATATGTTCCTTCATATCTGGTTGAACATGCATATGAATGTTACCTATGAACCCTTGTTTGGGTGGTTCAAGTACTTGCATATCAACACGAAGAATTTGGACTCTATCATAAGACAAACTAAATAACGTGTGGTTATATTTGTGGGCACTGCTTTTTCTAGGGCCACTCCACGATAATTTATCAACACCATATTCCTCAACTAGATCTTTTACGGCTCTTGTTACTTTTTTTACAATTTGTTTTGTGACTTCTCTTTCAAAGTAAGTTATATAGCCGCGTACAGCAGCAATAAATGCTACTACTTTTACATGATCCATAAGAGGATTTTCACTTCTTAACGAAGCGCGCTGCTGACTATTAGAGGACGGTTTCCCATCATATTTAGTTGGATCATCAAGAATCACTTCATCAGGTGATTCACTAATGTTGACCACCTGTGCCGAAGCTAATGAAGGATTAAAGACTCCAGTAAAAATGATACTTAAAACAAGAGTAAAGGCTAAAATTCGCTTCAAGTGTTTCATTAATTTAAATCTCTCCCAGTTATTATTTCTACCTATTCCTGTGCAAATAGTAGCTTAAAAGATCAGGTTAAAAACGGGTTTATATATTAAAATTTTCCAGTTTGTTTAATTATATCCAACAAAATTTCATTTGCAATTAAAAAGTAAATTGTTAATATTTAGAAGTTGTCCCAATTCCATTCTCAATTTTGAATATGTTAATTAATAATACTAAGGGAGATGTATGCTCTCATCTGGACTTGATTTACCCAAGACTCTAAGCACATGCTTCGTTCAACAGTATTCGTTGATTTTATTTTAGCTGGATAGAGAATAACCCGTCCCTGTTTTGAGCGGACGGGTTTTACTTGTTAGTATCTGGGATAGTTCATTCTGTGTTGAGGATACACATTACAGACTTTATTTAACCACGATTTCAGAAAGTGGAAACTTCATTTCCCTTTTAAGCAGTATAACGTACATAGGTTTACTTTGTATCGACCGATTTCATGTCGATCATTTCCAATATTTCATCGTGAGTCATTTTTTTGATTACATTATAGTCAAGTGCTCTAAGTATAAAGTCACGACGTAATCTTTCTTGTTCATTTTTGGGTTCAGGAAGATTTTCTCCTGTAGCTATAGTGTTAAAACGCGGATTAAAAGTTTCCATGTAGTCGTCTGCGTTAAGTTCAACCCATACTTCTTTGGTTGTACCGTCTTTTAGTGTTAGAAGGTAACTTGCTTTCACGAGATAACCGTCATTATTGGGGTTTCTCTCAGCCATAATATTTTTAATAATAACTTCTTTTGCGGGAAGTGTGCCTTGTTTCTGCATATCCAAGTATGTTGCAAGCTCTTTATGGGTTGTAGATAATTCGCTCCTTACTAGTTCTTTTTCGTCTGGACGTAAATTCCAAGTGAGATAAAAATATGTATTCCATAAATCCTCTTCATTCTTTTGTGTAAATAAATGATGCCATTCAATCGTTAGTATTTCTGTCATTCGACTTAAGGTAGTGTCATGGTTCTCTAATCGATCAAGAATATCTAGCTTTTTATTATAGTCTACAGATTGAGGCAGGGGACTTGCTTGCATGGATGACGCATTGTTACTAGTAGTACAGCCAGCTATTGAAACTACAGAAAGCAACAAGAATACTTTTAACTTTTTGTACATTAAAATTCCCACCTTTTAACATGATTAATATCTAAATTGATTGACGATTATTTGAATGATTAATATAATTTTAATGGTAATAATATACCATATATTGAAAATAATGGTTTAGCTCTCGCGGTATCAGCTGTAGTTAGTGCTGGCAATGGAACAGCTTACGCAGAAGGGATAAATCCATACGACGATTTTAACTGGCGTTGGGTTACTACTGATACTGAATTAAGTAGGGGATATTCTAAAAGTCATAAAGGAATGGATATTGCAGTAAATAAAGAGCCTGTATACAGTCCACAAAAAGGAACCGTATTAAGTGCAGGTTATTGGACAAGTGCAGGCAATTATGTGGCAATTGAAACAAGAGACAAGGACCCTGACACGAATACTAAACTAGTAATTAGGTTTCTCCATTTAAAATCCAAATCTGTATCTACTGGTGATTCTGTGAGCAAAGGAGAAGAAATTGCAGTATCAGGAAATACTGGTACAGATACTACTGGTCCTCATTTGCATATCGATATAAATAATGAAGGGGAGTATGATGGGGCGGATATTAATTTTTCAAATACAATTGATCCTAAATACTTCTGGCCTCACTATTTTGATGGCCCGACCTTTGCGCCACATGAAGAGCATCAAACCGAAGAGCATCAAACGGAAGATGAATTATTACGTAAATTTGACAGTGCAGAATACTTTTTTGAAGACACCCTTATAAATTATGTAGGGGAAGAAGAGTTTATGAAGTGGATTAATTCACAACCGTTGGAGGATCAAACAGTACCAAATTTTAAAAAGGCCTTTAATATCTCTGATGAAAAAGAAAAGAAATTAAAGCAACAAGCTAGGGAATAGCCGCAGAAATTAGATAACCCTATGTCAAATGACAACCCGTCCCTGTTTTGAGGAGACGGGTTGTCTAGTTGAATAACTGAATAATGGTTACATAATAGTATGCACGGTGATCCCTGGAAAGAGCAGAGATTTGCTTGGGATTAATTGCAATAAAAAGAGGCGGGAAACCGCCTCTTAATTCATTTCAAATGATTTAATTTTGCATGCTACCCTTCGACTAGGACCACCAACAGCTTCTCCATATGTATCTACTACTATTCTGGAGAATACAGTTTGCATAATTACTTTCTTGTGATCAAGTTCAAGATGCGGCCAGTTTTCCTTTAGTCCATAGATGACTCTGACATAAGTTGTGCCCTGATAGTGTCTTCACGTTCATTTTCTTCATGCATGCGGAGTTTGAGGTCATCTAAGCTAATTACATCATTAGCAAAGGCCATCTGCCATTTCTTTTTCCGTTTTTGTATTTCACTTAATTCACTGCTTCGAAATCTTCTTCTGAAACAAGGGCTTCATGATCACCATCTATCAAGTTATCCATCCATCTCATTTTTCCTATATAAACTGGATTGTTAAGGATGTATCTTACCGTGAATCCAGCCCAGAGCGCACCCTTTCCGGTTCTGAGGCCTTCTTTATTAAAAATCTTACTAATCTCACGCTGTCCTTTTGTTTTATACAAATTAAAGATGCGTTTGACTATTGCGGCTTCTGGTTCGTATACAACTAGTTTTCCATCCTCCAAACGATACCCATATGGAAGTTCTCCGCCATTCCAGCCACCTTTACGGAAGTTTTTCTCCATGCCCATTATTACTCGTTCTCCAAGGTTTTCTCGTTCCCATTGAGCAATCGCTGCTACTAATGTAATGAAGAATCTGCCCATAGCAGATGTAGTATCGTAAACCTCTGTTGCAGATTTAAACATTACGCCATGCTTATCTAGGTGAATGACATTACCTCTTTTACATCAATTTCCCAATCTTCTGAGCCTATAATATTTCCTTTCTCTACAGAAAATCGAAGGGTATATTTTCCTGATTCTTGGAAGAAAACTGTCCCTTCATATCCTTCCTCATAAGGTTGCATTACAATGCTCACATTTTGGTTATTGTCAAAGTAAGTTACTTTTACAAGTGCATTCCGTAACGGTCTACCATTGTAAAACAAATTGCTCGCTACATCAATTGGAGTTTTGGCTACAATTCCATTGGCAGAACCGGCTTGTAAGTTCCATTCAAATGCATTTCTTTGGGCTGGTGATGGGTCAAGTAAGAAACTTGCAGGAATTAAAAGTGCAAATAAGAGAGGCAGAACAACTATTAAGTTTCCGGATTTAAAAAGTTTTTTGTTCAAAATGAAATACCTCCGATTAAATACTGATACTGTCTCCATTATAAGGACGAAGGTAATGGTAATTTGTTACAATTTCCCCCAAAATTTTTTAACAAATCACACGATGTGAAAAATAGGAGGGATTGTATGGATGAGTCAATGAAAAGGGAAATCGAAATGGTCAAGCAACGTGACAGATGTGAAGATTGCGTATGGCGAGGCAACATTGCTCGATATTGTGACGATTGCAGACTAGCTGAAAATGGACTGTACTTCAATCGGATATGTTTTTGCGGCGGACTCACGATAAATCTTAACAAACCAATCGTTTAGTAAAAGCGAAAAAAACACTCCCTGGTAATTAAGGAGTGTCCCGTTGGGTTCATATTTGGGCAACTGTGTATATTACTTTCGAGCATGTTCACATTTATTCAATTGGGCAATACCAACCGCAATCCCCATCCTCGTCGCAACGCCAAACACAAATGGGTTCTGGACTTGGATATTGATATTGCACCAATTGACCTTTTACTTTCTTGAATTTCTTAGAATTAGATTTCTTCTTTTTCATGGGATATCTCCTCCTAATATAACGATCTATGATAACGTATTAACAAAATTCACCTTTTGACTGGACGAGTGTTCTGCGGAACCGAAAATGGGCGTAAAAAACAGTCGTAGAAGGAGACTGTCTCATCGTAAAGGCAGACGTAAATAAAGTCTTTGAAAATCAGCGATTAAACAAATTGCGTAGGGAGTTTCGCTTAGAAAGTTGGGTGGTTTATGTTGAAGAACATTTTAGTTTTGGTAATGCAGCGCAGTGGAGTCAGGGCATTCTACGAATTTTCGTCCTCTGATGATTTGGATAATGAGTATGGAACGTGGATAATCCAAAATGGATCGCGGTTCTATCGACCTGTCAATTCTAGAAATCACGATGAGTTTATTAGCGAAGACGAGGGCTGGCATAGGGCATGATATATAAACGACATGTGGGGCTTGGAAAAGGATGTCGTTTTGCCGGAACAGGCAACCGAGGTGCATGAGCTGAAAACATAGCCTGAATACTTTGAAGCGGTCATGTATGGCACCAAAAAGGCAGAGATAAGAAAAACTGATCGAGGCTATAAGGTGGGAGATCACTTTTGCTTCGAGAGTGGGACCCAGAAGAGGAAGAATACACTGGTCGGATTGTAAGGCGGGTTATCACTCACGTACTGGCAGATGAGCAATTTTTGCAGCCAGGAAAGGTCATGCTGTCAATAGCGCTGATTTAACACATCGGTAATTGAGGAGAACGGTGGCAAGACGATGTCGTTTCATGCTTCGGTAATGTCTCTATTAGGGGTAGCCTCGCCTCACCAAATTAAAAAAGAGCCGCAGCTTACACGGCTCCAATTATTATATTCTTATGGACCACCTACACCTGTATCTGAAGCCCAGACAGGATACCAACCTTTATTCAAGTCCGTTGTGTTATACAGAACTAAATTTCCATCATCTTGCATAATCAGAAGGTCGCCACGGAGG
The DNA here is from genome assembly GCF_046196545.1 of Brevibacillus fortis. Classification (GTDB taxonomy): domain Bacteria; phylum Bacillota; class Bacilli; order Brevibacillales; family Brevibacillaceae; genus Brevibacillus; species Brevibacillus fortis_A. The sequence goes on along the minus strand of NZ_CP176370.1, from coordinate 5,295,825 downwards.
TTTGTACCCGCTGGATGCCTACTACTACTCCATGCAGCGTTATCTGAGTACCAAGACGGAGTACCATTCGCATGCATCAAAACGAGTTTTCCACTATAGTAGTCAATTTTGAGATAGCTCATACCCCAGTCGTTGGTTTGCTTGGTCCATAAGAGGGTTGCTGGTTTGGGATCTCTCCTCCATAATTCAAGATTTCCTACAGCAGTTAATTGGAAGAAGTATTTATTGTTACTTGACACTATCCGACCAGCTTTATCGATTTGTTGACCAACCTTAATACGATCACCCCCATAAGCAAATGTTGCAGAAGTGAAATGGAGTTGGAGCATGAAAACCGCAAATAATAGCAAGATAATCTTTTTCATAATAACCTCCTATTAAATTTGTTTTCCAGATTCTAGTGGATTTTACCATACGCCCAATAAAAAATGGGGAATTTTCAAAAAATAATCAAGTCACACGATTGTTAAACGGGGAGGGATACTAGGATGAATACCTACACAATCAGATAGGTCCGAGGACACGAACCAGGAACATACGTAACCTCGATTCGAGCAAATTCGGAAGAAGAGGCAATAAACATCTTTTACGCAATCAATCCAAAATGCTATGGTGTCTACCAATAAAATCGCAGCAGAAGGATGACACAAAACATTACGTTTGTACCTAGATGTGAGGAGATTGGAAATTCAGATGACATGCCAAGGGGCTGCTGAAGAAATTGCAAAGGGGTACGGATTGACCAAAAAGGAGAAAGACCTGTTGGCTTATTTACTGGACGACGAAAATAGCAAAAACATCGGTGATATTTGTAAAGCGCTACGGACAACGCCGCGAACTCTTATAGGGGAGACCAAACCTTCTCTGGTCAGAAAACTTGATCTTATCCCGGATCATGAAGAGGACGGGTCTGTGGTTAAGTTGGTTCGTGCAAAAACGGGGGAGGAATCTGCATGAAAGCCATCACCATTCATCAGCCGTTTGCGACATTGATCGCTCTTGGCGAAAAACGATTCGAAACACGAGGGTGGGCAACTAGGTATCGCGGGCCAACCTTATCGGCTGTCATTCCGTAACAGCAACAAAACCATATAGGGCTGCGTTAGCTGGCTCAGGTTACGTGGAAGGAGAATTAGCGTTTGGATGGTATGATTTAGGGCGTTATGCCTGGGAGATGACGGACGTAAAACAAATCGATCCGGTGCCAGCGAAAGGGCAGCAAGGACTGTGGAATTGGGGAGGGAAACAGGATGCAAGCGGGACGTGAGTTGGATGTGAAAGTGGCTGAGGCGTTGGGGTTTCGGATATATGAAGATTTTCCGGTGTGTGCGATATACACCGGAGATACCCCAACATCGTTTCGAGTGTTCCGACCTTCAGTAGACTGGACAAGCATGGGTGTACTGGTGGAGGAAGCGAAGAAGGACGAAATTTACCTTGATTTTGCGCACACACCCAATGGCTGCTACTGCGGTTTTGCTGGAGTCTTTAAAGACGGGAAGTATCAACTCGATCATAATACACCAGCAGTAGTTGGTGCTCCGTATGCTGTCTCCTTGGCTTACTTGATGGCAAAGGGTATCGCTGTTTAACAAAAGAGAAAAAGTGATTCCATTCAGAATCACTTGGCAAATACTACTGGGACATTCATCTGATTAGCTATCCACATAAAGTTACCTAACTCAACAGGGTTCCGGGAGATTCGCTCAGCACTTTGGCAGATGACCTTTTTTACCAATCCAGCCTCTATGTCAGAAATCAACTGTGACAGGCCAGGACGATCCGAGTCAATGGTTACGTCTATTTCCATGTACACCTTATGTTCTATATCTTGGACAAGCGGCATGCAGGACTCCATTTGCTTTTGGGTCTTCCGAAAATCACTGGAGGCAGTTCGGATAAAAACAGCAACCATAGGATCACCTCAAATTGAATTGTAAATTAATGGCAATGTATGCAATCGACGTCATCAGGGAGATTATTTAATTGATACATGTATGATCCTCCTAAAAAGAAAAGCCCCCAGATGGGAGCTGAAGTGCACCCCTTAGAATAGACATTGGATTAAGCCCCTTCGTAAAATTATTTCCATTTGTTAGTAAAATTATGGTTTATCGTTTGGTTGCTGGTTCTGGGCTTAATTGCTTGAGGAACTAAAATATAGTCAGTGTCCAAATTGGTCACAGGGCTTCAATCTTAGGATTTCTCCACCAGTTGCCTGTCAGCTACGAGGCAACTTGGCTCTTACCTCGGTTGGACTTTCACCAACTAGCAATTAACGGCTTGCTGGGTACACAACATAAAAAAACCGCTCCTTTTCGAGCGGTTTCCTCTTAGAATGAAGGTTATCCATTTTATGTGGCAATGTTTGCATGAAAACAATAAAAATTAATAATTTCCTACACAAAAAAACAGAAACAGAAAAACACTATCCAGCATTACGTTCCATTACAAGAACCAAACAACCCTTTTCAGACCATGGTTCATGCTCTGTATTAGGTCCATAACAGAGATAAGAACCTGCTCCATACTCAACATCATTGCTGATAAGAGCTCCATCTAATACGAATAACTCCTCGGTATCCTTATGCGTATGTTGAGGGAATTTTGCCCCCGGTGCAAATCGCACGACATAACGCAGTTCACCATTCTCATCTCGTAATGGAATTTGTTCTATACCATCCATAACAAATTTCCACTCACTGTTTGTGATATCAACGGAAAATAAATCTTTCATGTTATCATCTCCTTCTATATAAATAGTAATTTACGATGTTATATTAGTAAATATGAACAAAAATGAACTATTCTTCAGGAGAAATGAATTATGGAAATTCGTTTGTTACAGACATTTCAAGCTGTTGTCCAATGTGGTAGTCAGATAAAAGCAGCAAATCTGCTGCAATACGCACAATCTACCATCACCCTACACATCAATCAATTAGAAGAAAATCTCGGCATCGAACTGTTTGAGCGTAAAGGAAAACAAATGGTGCTAACCGAAGCCGGAAGACTTGTGAAAGAACAGGCAGATATTTTATTAAATCAAGTGGATGTAATCACCAAAACCGCAAATGAATTTTCAATCGGTCAGAAAGGACTTATTCGGATTGGAGCAATTGATTCCATTGGCAAAACAAATTTGATTTCCGTACTAACAACGTTTATGAAAGAATATCCACAAATTTGTCTTTCCATCGAAAGTGGCGTAACCCAACAATTTAGTCAACGGATTATTGCTAACGAACTTGATATTGCCTTATGTCCCCCTCCATCACCAGAATTAAATCTTGAATTTTATCCGCTATATGAAGAAAAGCTTTGTTTGATACTGCCAATCGACCATCCATTATCTACACAAGAAAAAATTTACATGTGTGATTTGGAAGATGAAAATTTCATTTTAACTGGACAATTGTGTGATTATCGGCGAAAAATAGAGCATGTTTTTCTTCATCATGGTTTTCATTTACACTCTAATTACGATGCAGCAAACATGGAGATGGTTTTAAATCTTGTATTACAAGGGTTTGGTATTGCTATGCTACCTAGCAATTTCGTTGCCAAGTCACATCAATACGTTATTCGTGACATCGATGACATTTCATTCGCTTTACCTGTTGGATTAATCCGCCAAAAAAATAAAGTCCTCAGCCCTGCTACAGAAAAATTGGTAGCTAACATATTTCATCCTGCTAAACAAGCATAAAAAGCCCGCGGTTTTGAACAGGGCTTTTTCCATTATGGGGATGAATGATTTATAGGGGAGCTGCTTCGCTTGCATTTCTTGCTCACGAATCACGACATCTCTTTTTGGGGGGCGTCCGAGACACTTGTCTCCTTCTTCCCTTGCTAAAATAGCAAAAGAAAAGGGGCTTGTCACTCGATCGAGTAAATTTCGAGCCCAAGATTTACTTGCATTATGTGTTTGGTTAAGTCAACGAATAGGGACAACTTCTTTAACCTAACCTTCACAGAGTGGCAGGATAAGCTCATCGAAAACGAGGGGAAGGAATTTTGGATTCCCGCATACGAAGAGTAAGCACCGGACGCGAGAAATTTAACAGTAGTATTAGTTTAAGAGGATATTATGTCTATTATAGGGACATAAGTTCTCTTTTTTTATTCAAAATACAACCTATAGATATACATTGAATATAAAGATTAATTAGTATATTATGTAAAAGGAATGTACGTTCGTAATCGGGGGGGGCGTATCCTTCGGCAGGAGGTCTTTTAAGGGTGATGACATATTCGTGTACAAGAAGTGATTGTAGATAACTGCAAGAGATACATGCTAGTGGATAGCAAAGGGATACCGATTATTTCTGTCGTGAAGTATTTAAAACACCTAGATACTACAGGGAAAAGTCGCAATACATTGAAGACATACTGTTATTCATTAAAACAATATTTCCTCTTCTTGCAGGAGAAAAAGAAGGATTACATAGACATTCGATTGGAGGACTTGGTTGAGTTTGTAGGTTGGTTACGGAGCCCATATAAGAGTACCAAAGTGGCATCCATCACTCCTGTCAAAGCAGCGAAAACAGAGAGAACCGTGAACCTTACGGTCACTGCTGTAACAAACTTTTACGATTTTCTTTATCGAAACGAAGAGTTACCAAAAGATATGAATGAGAAGTTAATGAGACAGGTTTTTACGGGTGGTAATAGCCGTTATAAGAGTTTCCTCCATCACGTCAATAAGGATAATCCTTCTGTTCGAAATATACTGAAGATTAAAGAGCCTCGTAAGAAAGTAGAAACACTCTCAAAGGAACAAGTAAAGAATATTCTGGAATCCACTACGAATATTCGAGACAAGTTCTTGATTCAGCTATTGTTTGAGACAGGTTTACGAATCGGAGAAGTCCTCTCCCTTTTCATTGAGGATTTCAAATTTGACCATAGTAAAGGGCACCGCATTAGGTTAACCGATAGAGGGGAATTAGAGAACGGTGCAAAGCTGAAAACTGGAGAACGTGAAATATATGTATCTCAGTCTCTCATGGACTTATTTGACGATTACTTATACGAAGTGATTGATGATCTGGATATTCCGACCAACTTTGTGTTTGTAAAGTTACGTGGTAAGAACAAAGGTGAACCTATGTCGTACAGTGAAGTTAATGCCCTATTCAAGCAACTACGCTTGAAAACAGGTATTAATGTACGCCCTCACCTATTCCGTCACACCCATGCAACAATATTTTATCAAGAAACGAAAGACATCAAACAGGTACAAGAACGGTTGGGACATTCACAGATTCAAACAACCATAAAGCTATATGTTCATCCTTCGGACGAAGACATCCGTAAGGAATGGGAAAAAGCTCAAGGTGCATTTCAAATAAAAAAAACAACAGAATGGCGTGAATGAATGGGACAGTTGAAACTGGTAGATGTAGAACAACTTGGATTACATGAAAGGATGCAACATGAATTATCCTACTACCCAGTAAAGACCATAAAGGAAGATGGTTCTGTTGCGATTCACCAAGAGTTAAGTTCCTATTTTTTAGAGAACGACGTTTGGAGTATAAATTTTTTGGGTTCCATTCCACAATTCGAGGATACGGTAAACAACTATAAATACACTTCTAAAAATATACGTTTTCGTTTTTCCAGTCGTACAGTAAATTTAGAAGCAAAGTATCTAATATTTAATAAAATTTTCACCGATTCAATCACACTTAATACTGCTCTTATTAGTATCAATCATTGTCTAAAAAAAATGGCTGAGTTTATGGATAAGAAATATCCCACTCTCCATTCTTTACTGGATATTGATATAGATAAAACAGAGCGTGAGTGGATTTTCTGGTTGGAGGAACAAGGTGTTGCAACACAAGCAACAATAACACATATTACGTATGGACAATATAAGAATAAGAGCAGTATTGTGCTTTTCTTACGTAGATTTCACTCGGAACTATCGACCTTAACGGATACACGTGAAGAATGGGAGAAAGACCGTTGGGATGTAAGGATTTTGAATGAGAAATATGGAATTGATTATAATGTAACAAAGACTCATTACTTCATAGATTTTAGTAAGATTGAAAGTGCGAATATACGTCAAACGGTTAAAAAATATGTAAAACAAAGACTGTTGAGTAAAAATAATTTCTCTGTGGGTAGAGCACAAAAATATGTGTTGCCGTTAGAGGGATTCTTTTCTTTTATCTTCTCATTGGAACCTACATGGCATGATTTGAGTGGCCTTAAACGTTCCCACATATTGCAATATATTGAATGGTTAAACGAAAGAACCAAAAATTTTAAACGCAGAGATTCTCATCCTGAACATTTTGTTAGTGAATCGTTGAACATAGTTAATAAGTTTCTAGAAGATATTCAACGCTACGAATACACTATTGCTCCAGAAACCTCTGTAAGTAAGATAATTTTCCCAGAAGACAGTCCGAAACGAAAAAAAAAGTCTATTGACCAAATTGACTACATTTCAGATTTTGTATTGGAGCAACTCTTCGCACACGTCAATGATTTACACAAAGATGTAATTCCTGTCGTATGGGTTGCTTTTAAAACCGGCTTGCGGATCTCAGATGTATTAGGTTTAACCTGGGATTGTTTGGAACAGTTAAACGGAAAATATTCTATTGTCACTGACATTGAAAAAACTTATGTAAAAGGGCACCGCATACCGATTGATGACGAGTTAGCAAATATACTAGCCGTATTAATCAAGCAGGCTAAAGAAAATAGCAATATAGATAACAACCCCGAAGGCTATGTCTTTATACGTTATCGTGGTTCTCGAAAAGGAAAACCTTTTTCTCAGCTATTGGTTCAAGTTGCACTTAATAAGTTAGCTCACGACAAGAATATTGTGGATGAGAACGGCCAACTGTTTCATTTTAAATCGCATCAATTTCGTCATACCTATGCGGTAAAGATGTTGAACGGTGGAGCAGATATTTTGACGGTACAGGAACTGTTGGCTCACGCTTCTCCTGAGATGACCCTGCGATATGCAAGGCTTCTTGACGAAACTAAGCGAAAGACATTTGAAGCAGTCATTAACCAAGGCGTATTTAGCTTTGATTTGAATGGTGAAGTGCAAGAAGTTAAACCAGATCAAGATATCCCAGAGGACATACTACAAGCTCTGTGGAGAGACCACAAACTAAATGCGATGGATAACCCTTACGGGACCTGTCACGCAAGGTTAAAAGGCAACTGTCCACATATGGAGGCTCCGCCCTGCTTGACTTGTGGTACTGGTGGTAGTCCATGTAGTGACCTAGCAATTGGTTTCTCGGAATTGGATGTGGAAAAATACGAGATGCACCTGAAAACGACTGAGAGGGCTATAGAGGTCTCTAAACAGTACGGGCGGGAAGATATGGCAGAAAAACAACAACGCAATTTAGAACGCTATCGTGGCATTCTGGATAGCATCCGAGATGGCAACATCATCTTCGGTAGACAGGAACGTGTAAAGAGAACGATAGGAGCTCAAAATGTCTAAATTTAACCGTAGCGAGCAGATAAAAGCTGTGCATAAAGCAAGGAAGGAAACCACCTTGAAAAAGGTAGATAAAGCTATTCAAAGGCTCTTACGAGCCTCTGAGAACATTAATTTTAATAGTGTAGCAAACGAAGCTGGGATAACTAAAGCGACTCTATACCGAAACCAGGAGCTGAGAGAGCGTATCGAGGGGTTGCGGACCCAACAATTTCAAGCACCCACATCAAAACAACTAAAACGCGAGCTAGACGAGAATAATAAAGATGCGATTATTGCATCCCTTCAACGCCGTATTAAGAAACTGGAGACTGAACTAAAACAAGCTCGCGAGCAGCAAAAAATATCTTACGGAGATTTATACAAAAGAATTTAAAAGGGGTACAGCCGAGATACGTGTAAAAATGGGTCATAACGTTCCAACAAATGGAAAAACTATTTTTGGCGTTTCAAAGTGCGGATTTTGTACGCTAAGCCTGAATGACAAAAAAAACACCAGTATCCTATACGCTATGGATACCGGCTTCGATTTTCTCTTGAATGAGTTTAGGTCAGCATTTCGCTTTTGATCAAAGAAGCTAAAGAGCATTTATTCTTCTTTAAGATCTTCAAGCAACCAGGTTAAAGCGTGTGGGTGATATTTCTTATTTTCTTTTATAAAGTGGGAATCAGCGGATGCATCAAGTAGGAATGTGTGTGAGTCTGCTTCAATGTCATCAATCTCTTTTGAATTAACGATTACATACATATCCGTATAACCAACAAACTCAACGTTTTTGTTTTCATATTCTTCTTCAAGGCCTTCTAAAGCATACTCAACTGCTTTCTCTACATCTTTATTATAGATGCTTGACAATGTGATTCTTTTATTGTCGACTTTAGCTCTTGATTGTAATTGTTTAACCTCAAGTTTATGTTTTTTGATATAAGATTTAACTTCATCAAAATCTAGGGGCTCCGCAAATGTAATAGTTGCGATAATTCCCTCTTTATTGCTCTTTTTAAGCGCATTATTTTTTTTCTTCGTTTTTAGTACATACTCTTCCAATCCATCGTCAGATTTCTCAATTTGTAGGTAATTCCCAATTATTTGCTGCTTTACTTCTTTATTTACTTTTTTTTCTTTATAAGAATTTATATCCATGCTACTCTCTTTTGCAGTAACTTGGTGGGTAATACCAAAAGCAAGAACAGTACAAATGCTTAAAGTTGTTGCTAATATTGTTCGCTTCATCAATTTCATACGAAAACATACCTCGCTTTTAATTAGTTTTTATACTAGATTTTTTTACTGATTATAATCATCACCGTATGTTACAGTTCCTTGGATCGCAGTAGACTGAGTACAATTGTTGTATTCCGTTAAGCCTTCGTTACTCATAGAAAACTGAGCCTGGATTTTTCCGCTATCTTGTGCATCTCCATCGCGGAAGTCATCCCAAAACGTTCTCATGGAATACCTTTCATCTACTTCTACTCTCCCGAGTACAGTAACCTCGGATTCATTATTGTCCCATGATCCGTTAGACACCGAGTCAATATCTGGTTTAAAGTTTGGTAGATCAGAAGTAATTGTATTTGCTCCAATTTCTAAATCTACGCCATCTCCGATTGCAGTAACATCAATCGTTAAATATGCATATACCTTCCCTGCATTTCCACATGCTTTTGTTCCCATGTTATAGCTATGTATGCTATCTACATTAGTAGAGTCAAGATCAAATCTAACAGTTGTATCCAAGAAATACGGATTACCAGAAGCACCATCATGTGCTCTTAAAGTCAAAGTTCCGCCCCTTGGAACGTATGAACCATTCGAATAATCACTGTAACTCCACTTATCATCATCAAGTGTAGTTGTACCAGCAGAAGCAGATTGAATACCGACTGAAGAAGCAAGGATTACACTTAAAATACTTAAAGAAAGCACATTTTTCCTCTTCACAAGAATCCCCCTAATACATTAGTATGGAATTATATTCCATTGGCTTGAATATACATAATATTGTGTAATTTTGTCAACAATTACATATACTTTCAGTTGTTCTTTGGATATAATGTAACAAATTTACAATAGGAGGTATCGGGTTATGCTTTTTTTAATAGCGACAGTTTTAGTAGTAGCAGTAGTTCTTATTATCATGAAGCGAATCAAAGCTAGAAACTATTACTCGATAGTAACACTTATGTTACTTTTTTCGTCAATAATTTCCAACATTTGCCTTGCTCAAAACTATACACAGAGTCTTATACCAACAGCAAATGACGGAATAGCAATCTCCAATTCGCTTGCTTATTGGATAATTGGAGAGAATGGTTGGTCTCAAGAGTTATTTAAAAATTACTTTGATTATTCAATTTTGGTTTCTCTACTGCTTTTACTGATATATGTCCTTTGTACCATTCAAGAAAAGAGAATCTCGAACAAGTAGTTAGCCGCACGTGTTAGGTTGACAAAAAGTGAACCTAGCCCAGCATGTGGAAGTATCCTTCATCAACAAGCACAAACCGCCAGTCAATACGGAATATGTAAACTCATTTCCGTTCGATAAGACGCATAGACAACTGACAAAATTTATCTGCTCCAGTCTGCCTTTACTGTACACAGCAAATATTGACCACCTGACCCAGACGACAGTGCCCTCCAAATGGAGGGCACTTTAGCTATTTGGGGTAGCGCCAACAATTTGGCGGATTTATACGGTAAGCATTAGCGGACACGTATTTGCCTGGTTCCTGACTGCCTTAGCGGACGAATTAAGCCAATTTCCGGCTACGTAATGACCGCTAATGATGTTTAGCGGACATTCTGCTTAGAGTAGGAAACACCTGCCTTTCATGCCTGAAAACGCCCTTAGCGTATATTTTCGTTAAAATGTTGGCGTGACCCCTTTTTAATACCAAAAGTACATTTCAGGTATTTGATTAGTTTTTCCATGAGTACAGCAATTTAAAAGCTTGGGAACGTAGTTTAAATAACAATTGGATATTGGAAAAAAATGTTATGCTGTGACCCATTTTTACACGTATCTCGGCTGTACCCGTAAAAGGGTTGGTACATAATACACATAGGTATTATGTACCAACCCTTTTGTTTACATTGTTTTATTCAATAATCTCTAGATAACATCAGCGCGTCTTTTTTTATGCTAAAAAAGTTACAATCGGACTCCCTAAGTCAGTGCTTAAAAACGATAGAAATGACTAAAAGCTGGAGAAAAATCTAGTGTTTTTTTCTGCTAAATCCTTACGGATTTCTGACTAAGCACTACACTACATTATGTATATACTACAATAGATACAACGACCAATAACCTTACATTTTCTCCTCGACGTGTTCGTCGGGGATTTTTTAGTTTTGGAGATCGGCGGACATTGCCAGATCTTATTATCAAGAACAGAGTCAAAAGAAAGGCAAACGTCACCTCCACACTGTATCGTTAATCTCACACGTCCACTCGGCGTGACTACTTACGCATACGCAAGACTTGACTATCACGAAGCAGAGATTTGGATAAACTGTAGGATGATAGGAACGCCTTGAAACGGGACATCACTCAGCATCAATACGCCCGGCTGGACTACATACGTATTTGAAGGCTGAAGAATACCATTGATAAAAAGATTGACAATCGAAACGGTGCTTGGATCGAGAATTCCGGAAGTACTAAACTGTAGCGAAGCATCGGCATTCGTATACACATTTTTTTGTCCATCCGAAAAAGCTGTGTATTGAGAAATCACGGTCGTCAGCAGTCCAGGTGTACAGGGGCACGGCGGGCAGGGTGGACAAGGTGGGCAGGTCTGGCAAGGTTGCCCGGGAAAGATATTAGGGCACCCGAGTGGCGGCATTACTGGGTAACAGGTGCTCAGATTATTGGATCGAGTCACTACTATTCTTTTACTGGTTTTTTGCTGCATGGTCTCCAGCCCTTTCTCATAGTAATGAAGATGTGAAAGAATCCGAGGCTACAACACGTTCTTGACATGTTATTTTTTTGATGGAATATTCCCCAGGCGTGTACCCTTTCCTGGGGAATTTCTTATTCACTTTCTAGTTGTCAGTTGATGACGAATTCTACGATCAATGGTGTTCCGCCGTTTTCGACATCACCGTCAGGAATCGTAATCGCTGTTGTTGTGACTGTGGAAGTATTCCCTGACTGTAGTACCCCATTAATGTAGAGATTGTAAAAAGCAAACGAACCAGGAAATGCTGTGGCAGCTGCGCCCGCGTCATTCACAAATGCTGTTGCCGCAATGGTAAATGTTGCTCCAGTTCCTGTTCCAGCCCCTAGTGTCGAAGTGAACCTGAGCGACGTCATAAATGGTTTGGTAATCGGCATTCAACCAACTCCTAATTGTAGTAATGTAAGGTAAATCCTTACATCGTTTATTGAATGCACACTGCTTCCTTCTCGAAACGTACAAACGCCTTTTAAGGAAACGATTTCCACGAAAAGGAACCGTCCCTGTTTTCGATGGACGGGTTTTATTGATTAATAATCGCTTAATGGTTACACAAGTGTATGTACGGTGATCCTTGAAGTCCCAAGCGACAATATTTACTGGTACATTATTACCTGGACCTCCTTTGTAGATAGCTGCTGGGGTATTAATGCTGATTCGTTTGAATAAGGAACCTATTGTTTGTTTACGAGTAATCGAATCAAGTGTGTACCAATCATCTATAAGGAAGCGCAATGCCTGGGCTAATTCTTCAACAGTCCAGGTTATTGTTGTTTCGTTTTCTAAGGATTGTAACTGCTGACTTAAATATTCTTCCCTTTCTTTATCGTGTGCCGTATGTTCTTTTAACTCTTCCCAAGTAGGCATAAGCTAATTGCCACTTCTTTTTTCGTTTGATTACGTTTTCAATTTCATGTTCGAGGGCTTGTCTCAAGGCTGTTTTGTCATTGGTTTCCCGATCTTCTGGTATCTCCAGAGAGCGCTGGCAGAATTATATCTGATCGAAATGAATGTTACCCGAGAAATGATACAAGATTAAGGCGTACTGTATTAGAAAATTGTTAAATGAATGGGGTAGCTAGCTGAAAGTAAACCATCTGAAAGTTGAATAGGAGAGGGGAGCACGCTCTTCAACGGAATCTGTGAAGGGTGTTTTTGTCTTTTAACTGCAAAAAACCGAAATTCATTGTCACGAAATCCCTCCAGCTGGATCAAATAAGTGATCTAAAATAGAAGGGAAGTCACGAAATGAAAAAACAAACGTTTTTAGCCGTTAGTATGATGACATTGCTGTTGTCAGCAGCAGTTCCATTTGCGAGCATGCCAGAACCAGCTTATGCAGACACTCAGGCGCAATCGGCCCCGGAACCAATGAAAAAACTCGCACAATTGGACAAAAATATCGTAGAGGCTGCCAAACAAGCCATGCAGAAGGAGGCGGGCAGTCTGCCGATCGAGTTGGATGAGATTACAGGGACGAACGCCGATTGCTGGATGATCTCAGCCAAAGACAACAGAGGCGAGGTTCTGGTTACCAAAAAAGAGGGAACGGTCGTATCTGTACGTGTTAACTTCAAGTTCAGCGAAGTGGCTACAGATTTGCAAAATACTGTCATGAGCACGTTGAAAAGCATGGATGGCACACAGGCTTTTACATTTGATAAGGTAGATCGAATCAGTTCGGATATGGAAAACAGTTGGGTGTTTCGGGGGGAGAATGTAACGGCATCCATCGACGCGACAACAGGGAAGCTCAGCGTTGTTTCGATAAAATATACAAGCCAAAAAATTAACCCCAAGGTGGTCGATACAGCGCAAAAGGCAATGAAGACACTATCAAACGGAAAAGCATCAGCATTGCTCCCTGAGGTCTCGCTCCAGAAGAATTCGGACTATCACCTGGATCAGGTGTGGAGCTTCATGGATCGTGACCGTACACATAGTGTCTTCATCGGGGCGAAAACAGGGAAAGTTGTTTCAGCCATCATGTACAATGAATTCAGAGATAGCAACTATGTTTCGGACGAAGATATTCCAAAAGTGTTTGCCAAACCGTTCTATACGAAAGAAAAAGCGATTGCTGCCGCTAATCCAATGGTGAAGAAAATCTTTAATATGGATTTGACAGGATACAATGTTTCAACGAAATACAACGAGTATACCTTTACGAAAAAGGGAAAACCGACCGTTACGGCATCGATCAATAAAAAAGGGGTTTTTTATGATTTTACCGTCACTCCGGAAAACGGCATGATCAACTAGACCGTTGATCCAACAGGAAGTATGCATAATTGTTCAAGCTCAATTTGTCTAGAGGCCGAAAAACGATATGCCAGAATGCATTGAAGAAATAGCTAACCCGTCTCTGTTTTAAGGAGACGGGTTTTCACATTTATTCTCCTATATCCGCGAATCTCTTAATTCGTACACCGATTTCATCACGAACTCGTTGAAACTCAGCCCATTCTTTTCCCGCAGGATCGTCAAATCCCCAATGGACACGTTTTACATGAGTAGGAGTGGTTGGACAAACGGAATCTGCATGGCTGCATAGTGTCACGATTAGATCGGCCTTGTTTAAAATATCAGGGTCAATGACATCTGATGTCTGATCGGAAATGTCTATGCCAACTTCTTTCATCGCTCGAACGGCATTTGGATTCACACCATGGGCTTCAATCCCAGCAGAAAAAACATTCCAGGCGTCACCCAAGTATTTCTTTCCCCAGGCTTCCGCCATTTGGCTTCGGCAAGAATTTCCTGTACATAAAAAGTAGATTGTTTTTTTGTTTTCCATGATGTACACACCTTTCAGCTTCCATTAGGATATGTGCTGGCAAAATACTTGCGCTTGAACCATAAAGCTACATTAACCAATGCAATCATCACTGGTACTTCAACAAGAGGACCGATGACGGCTGCAAAAGCGGCACCTGAATGAATCCCAAACACTCCGACTGCCACAGCGATAGCTAATTCAAAGTTATTACTGCCCGCTGTGAAAGCAAGTGTCGTAGTAACAGGATAATTTGCGCCAATCTTTTTCCCCATATAGAAAGAGATAAAGAACATTAGAATGAAATAGATGAGAAGTGGAATGGCGATGCGAACAACATCAAGTGGAACGCTTACGATGTTTTCTCCTTGTGTTGAGAACATGACAATAATGGTAAAGAGTAAAGCAATCAAAGTCATAGGGCTAATTTTGGGGATGAATACTTTCTCATACCAATGTCTACCTTTCACTTTTACAAAAGTAAAGCGTGTCAGCATCCCTGCAAGAAAAGGAATACCCAGGTAAATAAACACCGATTTTGCCACTTCTGTCATCGTAATGCTAATGACTGCACCCTGAATCCCAAGCCATTCCGGAATTACGGTGACAAAGACATAGGCATATACTGAAAAGAAAAGCATCTGAAATACAGAATTGAAAGCCACAAGCCCGGCAGCATATTCTGTGTCGCCTTTTGCGAGGTCATTCCAAACAATCACCATGGCAATACAACGTGCCAATCCAATCATTATCAGCCCCACCATATATTCTGGTTTATCTGGCAAGAAAATGATGGCTAACAAAAACATCAAAACCGGGCCTATAACCCAGTTTTGAATAAGGGATAGCACAAGAACCTTAAGGTCTTTAAATACACGTCCCATTTCTTCATATCGAACTTTAGCTAAAGGGGGGTACATCATCAGGATTAAGCCTATAGCAAGCGGAATGGATGTTGTACCAATTTGTAAGCTATTTAGTCCATTTGTGAAAGTAGGAAAGAAAGTCCCGATTATAATCCCTGCTGCCATAGCAAGGAAGATCCAAAGGGTCAAGAAGCGATCTAAAAATGATAATTGTTTCATTGGGCCTCCCACTTTGCCTTAGCAGCAAGAATTGGTTGCTTCTGTTTTTGAATCTTCGCAGCAGGATGTGGATTCAATTTTATGAACGTCACTGTCAGACTTTGTGTAGAAAAATTCCCACTCATTACCGTCTGGATCAGTAACCCAAAATTTATCCTGCACGGCATAACAACATGTCGTATCCATCTCGTCACGAGCGAAGAAGCCTTCTTTTTCTAGTCTTTCCTTATGAGTAAGGATTTCATTTGCACTTTCAACTTGGAACCCGAAGTGGTTAACTTGATTTCCGCTTACAGTGTCCCGGACATTCAATGTAAAGTTTAGTCCTGGGGTTTCAAGCAAGAACTTAGCATAATCAGGTTTTACCTTTACAGGATTAACCCCAAAAACTTTTTGATAGAACTCAATAGATTTCTCCAAATTGGTAACGTTAACGCCAACATGTACATACTTCATTTCAGAATCCTCCTTAATTTTAAAAACTATTAATCAAAAAAAATTGATGTAAGGTCTAAAAAAATTAGCAGCAGCTACCTTTGCCTGTTTTTCTAAAAATACAACAAAGCTCTTCCGATAATAGGTGATTCACTTCATCATCATTCAAATCGTAATAACTCCAGGTACCTTTTGTCTCTTTGATAATCAGGTTGGCATCCAATAATATCTTGAGATGATACGATAATTTAGATTGAGGCATGTCAAAAATCTCGGTAAGGTCACATACGCATGTTTTACCTCTTTGGCAAAGCTCATACATAATTTCAAGTCGCTTCTGATCGGAGAGAGCTTTGAATTTCTTCTCATATTGCTCCAATTTGTGCTTGATGTCGTTCATCGATTACAACCTCGTTCATCAATTTTTTTTGATGATTTTATTATTTGCACGATTACCAAGAAGATGCAATGGTTAAATCAAATTTTTTTGATGTAATAAGTTTTTCGGTAGAGACGGGTTTGTTTAATAATTGTTTTAGCTTGGGATTGATTGGATGAAAAGAGATGAGGCACCTTCCTGTTTTTAAGGATGTGCCTCATCGTGTTATTTGGTATATTCCATGACTTCAAAGATTGAATCTTGCTGAATGCTACATAATCTTTTCGTGAAGTAAATGGTCCCTTGTTAAAATCCTTATCGAACATATATGTTTCTTTGCCACGTCCATCTGCACGGCCATTATACCAGTCAATGAATTCTTGTACTTCAGATGCTGATAGCTCAAATTCTTTCTCAAGTCCACTGATCATTTTAATTACAAGAAGTGCGTTGTCCCCAGTTGGATTTGGTTCTGGTTCCGGCTCCGGCTCAGGATTGGGTGTGGAATTGATTTTCTCCATCATTTCCATTTCGCCAATAGTCACAAACTTTCGAGAACCGTTGTTTGCGGTAATATTAATGCGGTATTTGTTAAACGAAGTCTGGTTCGAGAAAGTAAATTCTTTTATTTGACCCATTGCCCAATCGGTTACATCAGCTTGAGTATTAAGAACTACCCAATTTGTTCCATCCCAGCCTTCAAACGTCCATGTTTTCGGTTGCTCCTTAACACCATCAATATTATTCTTTCGCGGTTTAAGTGTATATTTTTCGATTTTTACAGGATTATTGAATTCATAGGCTACCCAGCCTGTTAAAGCACCTTCAGCGCTACACCAACCGTACATTCCATCGGAATCATCGAAAGCATGAAAAGGTTGATGATTCTTCACACTCCAAATACTACTAGCAGTTACAGTTCCACTAGGTGCAGTATTGCTTGTCATAGTAGGGATCAAATCCCCAGAATACTGATCTTCTTCTGCAAGCACAATACCCTGACCAGAAAATAAAACAGAAAACATTAGTGCAAAGCTTAGAAACTGTTTGGTGATTTTTTTTGTGAAAACTATGATAGCCCTCCTTTAATTTCTAAAAATGGATAATATAACATAGAAATTAATTACATTTTCGATGATTTGAGCAAAACAGTAAAAGGAATAAATTCAAATCAAAGGAACAGTAAGTGGAATTGTTCATATAAAGTTCAAAAAATAGCAAACCCGTCCCTGTTTTGAGGAGACGGGTTTGCTTGGTGAATAACCGAATAATGGTTACATAAGAGTATGTTCGGTGATCTTTGGAAAGAGCAGAGATTTGCTTGGGATTGATAGGGGAAAAGAGGCGGTGATTATCCGCCTCTTAATTCTTTTTAAAGGACTTAATTTCGTAAGTTATTCGTCGTGCTGGTCTACCAACGGCTTCACGGATAATGATCGTCGGTGGGATTCGGGCGATTGTAGGAGCATGAGCAAGTCCAGTCGCTCAAGAAGGTTTTTGAGTTAATTTTAACTGTATTCTAAAAGGCGAATATCTCCTTTGGAGCAATTCGGGTAGGGAGTTTTGTCGTTATGCGTTCTTTTTAAAAAGACCCAGGTGCTTTTTTCGGAGTGTGTGCAGAAAGTGAGAGAAATCACTTTTTCATGGTCAACGTTATTTTAACGGCGCGATTCTCCGGTCCGTCAAGGAATGAACCATTGCAAATATACACACACAGTTCTATAGCTGTAAAGGCTTCAACTATTCAATATGCTCAGCCTCTGGGTAATAGTGCTTAATAATATCCATAGCTGTATTCTCTTTACTAGTGTGGATAAATCTCGCATATATTTCTGTTCCGTCAGTGAGCTCGTCATCGTTGAGCTCAAAAGTGTGCAAAATTCTCACAAACTGAACCATAATTGAAACACCATATGTGTTCATGTATTCATCTTCAGAGTTTTTGGAATAAACTTCCGCTTTTTCATTAGCCTGACCCTCATTTAACGCTTTCACAAGTATAATACGTTCCTCAAAAAGCTTCAAATTGTAATCGGTATCGGCTACATCAGACTTATCAGGGAGCGGATCTCCAGAATGAACAGATTCAAATAATACCTTTACCGCATACCATCTTGTTTGGGCTTCTGTTGATTTGGTATCCATAAAAATCCTCCCTATAGTGAATTAATCTTTTTTGAACCTATTGTCATTTAGCAATTTTTTCGCTGTTCTTGCCTTTCTCTCCCCATTTTTGGCGTCTTTTTCAATTTCATTAAGAGTTTTATCGAGATATTCACTAGGGAATTCTCTTCTGATTGACCCCTTTCTGTTTTTTGAAATATATTCATCAGCGGTTTCAGCATTGAGCCAAGAATCTACACAATCATAGAGCCAATCACCTGCATAGTAAAGAGCGGTTCCTATTAATACAGCACCTGTTACTACCAAGGCAACTTGCCTAATACCCGGAACGAAATAAACCGCTACAGCTGGTGACTTTTGGGGATTGTCAACAGAGCTCACGAGCGTTTTATCTTTCGCTTGAATCTCTTTAAGGATTTTTTCAAATTTTTTAATCGTTTCGGGATCTTTTATGGCTTTTGGATGATTTGGGTCAAAAAACTCTTTTGGAATTATAATTTGAGTTGGTGTATTTTCGTTGACTTGGACACTAACTGATGAATCAGTCTTAGCAGATGCATAAGCACCCCCGGAGTAAACAGCCAAAATACTAGTTGCAATTACAGCGGATAAAATCTTTTTCATTACACCAAACCTCCACACCATATTTATTAGCACCTAGGTAATGTTTTACCTAATAAATTCGTTATATACTAAATAATGGTAAATTACAGAGATTTGATGGAAAGTACACGAAAGTGACAAAAATTCTTAGGTCCCGATAAATACACTGAAATGCTTACGTGAATTCAGTTGGCCTGCACACTATAACGTTTAACCTGCAGGTGTCATCGAGCTTGGAGTGCCACTCATCACTGGCGAGGATCGCGACGATGTTTACATTCATCCATAGATAAAATCCTAAGTCAAATTTCGAAATTGGACAAAGAGCGGCATACTGTGTTTGTCGACGTATTCTTTCAGCATAAACTAGCGTCTTAAAAAGTGCGAGGCACCTTCCTGTTTTACAGGATGTGCCTCATCGTGTTATTTGGTATATTCCATGACTTCAAAGGATTGAATCTTGCTGAATGCTACATAGTCTTTTCGTGAAGTAAATGGTCCCATATTGAAGTCTTTTTCAAACATGTAGATCTCCTTGCCGTTCCCGTCAGCACGGTTGTTATACCAATGGATAAAGTCTTCAATCTCAGCAGCAGTTAGCTCAAACTCTTTTTCAAGACCACTGATCATTTTAATAACAAGCAATGCGTCATTACCGGTTGGAGTTGGCTCCGGTTCAGGTTCGGGATCTGGATTTGGAGTGTCCGGAGAAATTACCGTTCCAGTTGCATCTATGTCGATTGAATCTATCCAAAAATTCGGTTCCTTAACAGTAATCTCAACGCTATGGCGTGAATTCGTTAGTGACTCATTTACATATGTCACCCCATAAGCTGTTTTACCGTTTGCATTAATGTCTCCAATGTCTACACCATCAATTTTTAAGTGATAGACTCCGGAATAAAGATAGGATCGAATATTCAACTTTGTCCCCGTAAAATCAAACTTTATCTTTTCTCCGACAGTCTTGCTCCCCATTGAGTTACTGCTTGTCTTTCCAGTGTATGTAGGGGCTGTTGTGTCCACAAACCAGGAAGATCCTTGATATTGAATGTTTGGATCTGGTTTGTTGAATTCATAGCGCTGCCATCCGTCTTCAACTGCTAGCAATACATCTCCATATTGTGCAGCATAAGTAGTTAGTGGCAATAGTAAACTTAAAATTGCCGAAATACCCAAACCCTTGATAAATGAAGTAATTTTCATAAGTTCACTTTCCCTTTCTATAAAAACATAAATCTTCTATAAATCACGTGAAAACTATATCATTAATGTTAAATGTTAACAAAACAAATGCTGGAAACCGTCTTTCTAAGACCTATTCCTACATTGAAGGATTTCAAAGATTAGCTTATAAATCTAGAGTTGGACAAATAGTGTCGTGTTTCGGTCACCAGTATTCGTTGATTTTTTCTCGTTACCTAATAAACAACAAACCCGCCCTATTTTGAGGAGGCGGGTTAGCTTGGGATTGATCGTACAAGTAGAGAGGCGGGAAACCGCCTCTTCATTTATTTTATTGGTTTCACGTTCATGCGTAACAGCAGTATCATGATTAGGGGCATTTGCATAGTATGCACCACGTGCATTTTTTAGCCTTTATTGCTGTTTTAAGTGAAGCATTTCGATCAGGGAATGGCTGCTGCCTGTATTCCGATAAGACCCAAGAATACAATCGGGAAGTAATAAAAGAGATTAAGGAAAAGTCCGAAAAGGAATTCCGAATTAGCCGTCGAGTATACTATGTCATTTCTTACAGCTACCAACCATCTGCTATGGGACAGTTATCGGTCGAAGCACGAGAGCAGCGGATCCTACAGGAACTGTATATGCGAGCAGCTACCGTGGTTCGAATGCTAAAGAGGGCAAAAATTGAAGCGGAAATTTTAGACTCACTGCGGGCAATGGAAGTTATTAAACGCGCGCTAAATAGAGATAGAATTGTGGCTGTACCAATTGAATCCCTAGTTGAGGAAGGAAAAGAGAAGTTTAGTCCGTTCATCACCGCGGATGTCACAACACTTCCGGGGTGGGAAGATTTGGTTTATAAAGAGTTAATGGAGGAGTGCTCAGATGATGGCCTTCCTGAGCAAATTCAAGAAAACGAAGCATCCTAAAACCGATAATACGCTTGTTTGTTGCACGACAACTGTAGTTATAGCACTGAACCTCGGCACTAACAAATATGAGCCTTTCACTTACGCCAGCCGATTTATTAACCCACCCCTATTATCATTCGGGAAACATTATACAACTTAGCGATTTGCCAATAAATGATTCTAGCGAAATGTGGATGATCCGAGATGAAACGGCGCGTCTCAAAAAAGGGTCAGGTATTTAACATAACAATCGATTTGTTAAGTGAGGTGACATTGATGAAAAAAATATGCCCTTCTTGCGGTGATGAGTACAAAGATTCCTATGGGTTTGACGAGTGCGAAGGTTGCCGGGGAGAAGCGGAACCAGAAGAGTGATTTAACAAAACATTACTTGTGATAATTAAACCTAAATTCTTGAGTAAACCAAGTATCGTATTTTTTGATCACTTTATACGTGGCTTCACATTCATTCCGAACATGTTGTTACAAGCCCACAAGCTGATGCCGATTGCATTTCGACGTCAGCTCGCGGACTAGATGCATGCCATGTGCGCTTTGTTTTAGCCAACTTTCCTGATCACTTTCGAATTTCCACCTGAACTGACAATGATCCATCCTTCAGGAACAGGCGAGGCTTGCAGTACCTCAATCTGTGTTCCGTTTGGAGCACCATTGGCATTTCTGATCACATTCGATCCTCCATAGGTTCGAACCATGACCCATCCGATTGGAATAGGCGAGGCGAGCATCACCTCTATCTCCGTACCATAAGAAGCACCGTTCACATTCTTGATTACATTCGACCCTCTAAAGGCTCGAACCATGACCCATCCGATTGGGATAGGCGAAGCTAGCAACACCTCTACCTCCGTGCCATAAGAAGCACCGTTCATATTCTTGATCAGGTTCTGCGTTCCTAAAGTTCTAACGATAACCCATCCGGCTGGAATAGGTGAGGTAAGCGACACCCAGATTTCTTCACCATACGTGGCGTTTCTGATTTTTTTATTGGAAGCGTAGGTGGTTGCCTTTTCCTGTGTAGGGAGCGCTGCCCCTTGGACTTGTGTGGCTAGAGAGGGTACTACGACGACTGAACTTAATGACAGGATAATAAGTGCTTTTTTAAACATGAGCATCAACCTTTCATGATAAAAGTTGTTTGGAAACTATCATCGAGTAGAGGTCAATTGTTGCAGTATTTCTTGCAAAAAAAGAGGCACCTATCATCTCCTTCCTTAAATACGAACATATACCACCTTATCACGAAATCGATCCTCGTAACTTTAGGATAAATTGTCGAATAGCAGTTAAAATTTACAATATTTTGAATAACTGAAGAAGGTGCATATGGAGACAGTTGTGAGATTTTGCCAGATGAGAGCATTAAAAAAAGCACCCAATTTCTCCGAGATATGTATGAAAGGCTCCAATGCTCCGCTTCCATTCGCGGTAATTAGATTCTCGTCACGGACAGATTGAGCATCTACATAATGTTGATCTCCTCTGTAATTTGGGGCTCCTTGCTTCTCTGCATTCGGTTACTGCATTGGAAAAAACGGGCTGCACGCCTCCTGGATGGTAAGGAATGGAACCAGTTTCCCGGAGCAATTTAACACAAGAGAAAAAGGGTGAAATACACAGTGAAATTAAAAGGAGGCCTTCAGTAGAAAGCCTCTATCAAATAAGAAAGGGAATTTATGGAGTGATGACTGACACAGTTCCACGAACTTTCCCGGCTCCATTGTTCTTAACTCTAATATAATATTGGCCTATTGGTAACACTTTAGTACTTTGAAAACTAAATGAACCTGTCCCAGGAAACAGAAAATGTCCAAAGTTTGGGTTATAATCAGTTCCGTCTTGTCTATATATCGCGTACTCTACTAATGGATTATCAACATTTATTCCACTTTGAGTCACCTTAACAGTAAGAACAGCAGGAGAATTAATATAAATATCTGCAGAGTCAGAATATCCTCTAGTTCCTTGCTCAAAACTTAATACTTGTGTTTCAGTCGCAGCAGGTGCTGCTTCTTTGGTCGAAGACTGTTGGGAGCCGGCAGCAAATGTTTCTGATGGTAGAAAAACGGAAGCAGAAAGTAGTGTAACTAAAGCAACTTTACCAAACCATTTCAACTCTATCATCTCCTAATTTTTGGATTTGACTAAATGTTATCAATAAACCCAATTATTTACAATATTTTTTGTTGCGAGATACCTTGTCACACAAAGGAACTGACTGAACCATTCCACTTTTTGAGTGATTTAACACAATTATTTCAGGAGTGAAGAGGTGGGGACAATGATACCTGCTGGAATCCAAGATGACGGACAACACAAAAAAGGCCGTTGGAAAAAGAACGGCCACTAGGAGGAAGCCATTGATAGTATAGATCGTCAGATCTCAGTTATTACACGGTGAACAAAGCAAAGGCATCGAAGCTCACCCTTACACAACAATTTTAAAATCATTCCCAATTATGAGTGATGTAATGGCATGCACCCTAATTGGGGCAATAGGTGATGTAGACAGGTTTTCAAACTACTTGGAATATAAAAAGTACCTTGGAGTAGCTGCTGAAAACAAAACATCAGGAACTTCTGTTGCTAAAACAAGGCAGACGTATGAAGGAGTAAGGGATACAAGAAGAATACTGTTTTTAATGGTTTTGGTTCTAATCTCACCAAATACTAAACCTAATTTGTTTAAAATTTATTATGATCGCCTTGTAAATGGCAGAGGAATGAGCAAGCGGAAAGCAATTGGACATGTATGTGGAAAGATAGCTCAAGTAATGTTTTCCTGCTTAAAAAACAACTGTTTGTACTATCCATTTGTTCATGCCAAACAATTAGGGGTTTCCTGGGGTGAAACAGCAGTTAACGTAATTAAGTTACCGGATAATATAGATGAACTTGAAAACGATGCTGAAGAAATGTCTGAGGAAATAGATTCCTGGCCTAAAATTATCGAACTAACGTGAATAATGTAACAATTAATGCAAGATGTTTATCTATGGCAAATAGCCAAGCAAAAGGAGTGTGTCTCTTGTCAATCAGAGCTGTTCTCTTTGATTTGGATGGAACATTGTTAGATCGTGACTCATCACTATTATTATTTGTTAGGGATCAGTTTAATCGATATAAGGAGTTACAGGTTGTAGAGAAAGAAAATTTTGTCCAACGCTTTATCGAACTTGATAATCATGGTTATGTATGGAAGGACAAAGTGTATCAACAGCTTATCGATGAGTTCTCCATTCAAAACGTAGACTGGGCTTCGCTTCTCAATGACTATATAAGTAATTTTCAAAAGCATTGTGTATCTTTTCCTAACCTGTTGAGTATGCTTACTCAGTTAAAGCAACATGACATAAAATTAGCGTTGGTCTCAAACGGCTTCGGTCAATTCCAGTTTGACAATTTCAAGGCTTTACACATAGAGCATTTATTCGATGAGGTATTGATATCAGAATGGGAAGGGCTACGAAAACCTGACCCAGAAATTTTTAATCGAGCTTTAAATAAACTTGGTGTACCAGCAGAAAACGCTCTTTTTGTGGGCGATCATCCTAGCAATGACATTCAAGCCAGCCGTGATGTTGGAATTAAGGCGGTTTGGAAACGAAATCAACACTTTGAATCTGTTGTAGAGGCTGATGCTGTAATCGACGATCTAGGGGAATTAACTTATATTGTACTGCCCAACGCTGACCAAATTAACCTAAAGGAGATAAAAAGTTAAATAAACACAATAGATAGCCACAATAATCTTATTTTATTAAGGGGGAAAAAATGGATAACTTATTAAAACAAATCAAAAATTGGATCAGAATGACTGATGATCGGATTGTTGTTGGTGTTTCAGGACATGGAGCTGCTGGAAAAACAACGTTTACCAATAGGTTCGTAAACCTACTAAATCAAAATGAAGTGAATTACATTAATACAGATCCGTATATTGTTAGCTCGAACATACGAAAGTATACAATTATCGACTATACATATCAAAACGAAAATCACCATTATAAAATGACTGCTTGTCATCCATCAGCACATCATTTGCCTTCTTTAGAAAGAGATGTTCAGATGGTTAGAGACGGTTTAGATTTACATACGATAGATACTCATTATATGAAAAGCGAGTTAATCTCTTCGAAAAACAAATTAACGATTGTAGAAGGAATGAGTGTTGCATTTATTAATCCGGATTTATTTGATATATACAGATGGTGAAACGGAACTAAAGAGAAGATTGAGCCGTGATATTGGTGAAAGGGGAACCGATATCAACTATTTAAGGCAGTCACATGAAGAACGTCGGATTCAGTACGAAGTATTTATGCATCCGTACAGTCAACAGTTTGATATTATTATCAAAGCTTCTGATGAAGGATTATTTCTAGAAAAAAATGCATTTGAATTTAAATCATTCAGCTAACATGGATACTTAAACAAGCACAACAGATAGCTGCAAAAATCTGTTGTTTTTATTAATTTTTCCGTATCCCCTACACGTGCTTAAAAATATACATATGATGACATGTTATCTAATTTACTAGAATATAAAAAGGTAAAAATTCAAAGTCCTACAGGCTTAAGCACTACACTACATTGTAGACTAAGAAAATAATGCTTTAGACTAACTCGAGTCATACGCTAACGGGCAGTTTTGCTTAATTTCTAAGTCCCAATAGTGGAATAAACATTTAGGGACTTTCCGAAGAAATCACTTTAGGGTGACTTATTATTGGTTAAAACCAAAAAGGCATTTGTTCTATAACGAAGAATAATATTATCGAATGTTCCCTGCCACACGAATAATGCTGAAGGAGAGGATCGGATGGAAAAGTTGATCGAGGAGTACAGCCAAGGCTATGCGCTGTTGCGAGAAGCCGTCGAAGGATTGTCTGAGGAAGAGCTGCGTTTCCAACCTGCACCGGACAAATGGAGCATCCATCAGATTGTGATCCATGTGACAGATAGCGAAATCCTGTCGACACATCGGATGAGAAAAGTCTTGGCTGAGGAAGAACCACTTCTGCTATCATTTGATCAGGAAGCCTGGGTGGATAACCTGGGATATGAACGTTTGGACCGCGAGCAGCATCTGCTCCTGTTCCAAATGCTGCGGGCCAGCATGCAGCCGCTTCTGGAAAATCTGACTCCCGAGCAGCTTGATCGGGTCGGGGAATATCCCGATGGAGCGCGGTACACGTTCAAAGAGCTGCTGGAATCGCGCGTCCAGCATGTCCGTGACCACCTTGCCCAGATCGAGCGGGTAAGGCAGGCATATCGGGAGGATAGGGTATAGTACTATATGGTAGTTGTGATTAAACTAACGGGTTCAAGAGCTTAATACATATGAAAAACGGCTGCCTTCGTAAATGGCTGTCGTTTTATCAACTAAAGGGCAGTTTAGTGTAATTTTGTTGGTTTTTGATATGCTTATTTCAAATGCAATATATGAGGGTGGAAATGAAATGAACAATCAAAATGTAAACAACAAAATTGTAATTTGTGATTTTGTAGGGACATATGTAAATGCTTTGACACGAGGCAAGAATTATGAAGTATTAGTTGAAGATGATGAAAAACAACAGATAAAAATTGTAGGCGATAATCACCGAGCAAGGTGGTTTAGAAAAAGTCATTTCTTACCTGCCGGAAGTAATGTAACCATAATGCTTTCATGGAAATTTGATGACGAAATAATCGACCCCAGTGAAGAATCATTAGAACATATTGAGGTTACAGTAACATTTAGCAATGGCGAAAAGAGATGGTGTTCAATTTGTACGAAAAATGGACTGTGGGACTACATCGAGCGAAACATGCTTGGTAATGTTTTTTTGATTGAGAATGAAATAATAGTAAGAAATTTCTCAAATGAAGTAGTAGATGATGCCCTAAGAAGTTTAGACCAACAGAATCAGTTATTAAGTTCAACCAGGCCGTTACGCTAACGGGGTCGATAGTTCAATGAGGCAGTCTACAATGTAGTGTAGTGCTTAAGCCTTTAGGACTTTGAATTTTTACCTTTTTATATCCTGGTAAATTAGATAACATGTCATCATTTTTGTATTTTTAAGCACGTGTAGGGTATACGGAAAAATTAATAAACACAACAGATTTTTGCAACTATCCGTTGTGCTTGTTTAAGTATCGATCCATGTTAGCTGAATAATTTAAATTCAAATGTATTTTTTTCTAGACATAATCCTTCATCAGAAGTTTTGATAATAATATCAAACCGTTGACTATACGGATGCATAAACACTTCGTACTGAATCCGACGTTCTTCATGTGACTGCCTTAAATAGTTGATATCGGTTCCCCTTTCACCAATATCACGGCTCAATCTTCTCTTTAATTCCGTTTCACCATCTGTATAAAAGTAAATTTTCAAATCAAATAAATCTGGATTAATAAATGCAACACTCATTCCTTCTACAATCGTTAATTTGTTTTTCGAAGAGATTAACTTGCTTTTCATATAATGAGTATCTATCGTATATAAATCTAAACCGTCTCTAACCATCTGAACATCTCTTTCTAAAGAAGGTAAATGATGTGCTGATGGATGACAAGCAGTCATTTTATAATGGTGATTTTCGTTTTGATATGTATAATCGATAATTGTATGCTTTCGTATGTTCGAACTAACAATATACGGATCTGTATTAATGTAATTCACTTCATTTTGATTTAGTAGGCTTACGAGCCTATTTGTAAACGTTGTTTTGCCAGCAGCTCCATGTCCTGAAACACCAACAACAATCTGATCATCAGTCAATCTGATCCAATTTATGATTTTTTGTAATAACTTATCCATCTTTTCCCCCTTATTAAATATTGTTTAACGAATGGTTAAAATGGCCTTAAGCTATTTTTGACTTTGATGCAGAATCGAATTTTCATAGGAGCTCAATGATTATTAGATTACGAATCTAATTCCTCGGACATTTCCGCAGCATCGCTTTCAAGCTCATCAATATTACCCGGTATCCTGATTAAGCTAGCTACTGTCCCTCCCCAGGAAACCCCTAATTGTTTGGCATGAAGGTACGGATCGTACATAGAGTTGTTTTTTAAGCAAGAATACATAACTTGAGCTATCTTTCCACATACATGTCCAATTGCTTTGCGTTTGCTCATTCCTCTGCCATTTACAAGGCGATCGTAATAATTTTTAAATAAGTTAGGCTTAGTATTTGGTGAGATTAGAACTAAAACCATTAAAAACAGTATTCTTCTTGTATCTCTTACGCCTTCATAGGTCTGCCTTGTTTTAGCAACGGAAGTTCCTGAGGTTTTGTTTTCAGCAGCCACACCAAGGTACTTTTTGAATTCCAAGTAG
>NZ_CP176370.1:4987500-5260000 GCF_046196545.1 Brevibacillus fortis | reverse complement strand
TCCGCCACGGTGACGCCAAACCAGTGGTGGGGAACCTGATCTATCTCGCGCAGGCAGCATTCATAGCGTGGGGCCGCTTCGGACCCGAGTCCTTCATCGGCTAACCGATCGCAACAAACGGGGAACGATAGTTAAATAAAACACACCACGAGGCTGCCAGGTAATTGACTCGGCAGTCTTTCTGGGCTATATGGATATTTATTCCAATATTTCAATTCCAACGTCAATCATTCTCTCGTCTCCTAGAAAGTCAATTACAATTTTGGCTCTTTTCTTTCGCCGATTCACTTTCTTTATTATTCCTTCTTTTCCGGCAAGGGGACCTTTCTTGACGGTAATTTTGGAGTCGATAATCATTAAGGTTGAATATCCGAGTACCCCGTCTGTGTCTAGCATTTTTAAAATCGGACTGATTTCTGCTTCTTCGATTTCGGACACTTGCAGTAAACCATCCGATCGTTGTCTTGTCTGCTTATTGTTATTTAGTAGTCTGAAAGTTCTAGGGGTTTCTTTAAGGTCGTAGTATGTCTTCGTGTCCAAATTCGTTTGGATGAGTAGATAACCCGGAAACATAATTTTTAAAGGGTGGGTAATAAGACCCTGTTTTCGTTCAGGAAGCCTTCTTTTCGGTACAACGGCCCTTAATTGGCGAGAAGAGAATTTATCCGAAAGAAATTTGGCCACTCGTTCTTCGTATCCGGTCTCTACATAAAGGGCATACCAATTCATCAATTCCCTCCTCATAGGGTGACATAATTCTAGTAAAATTTACATAATTCGACTTTTGTGGTACAATAAGAT
The DNA here is from genome assembly GCF_046196545.1 of Brevibacillus fortis. Lineage (GTDB taxonomy): Bacteria > Bacillota > Bacilli > Brevibacillales > Brevibacillaceae > Brevibacillus > Brevibacillus fortis_A. Next base: position 5,259,199 of record NZ_CP176370.1, on the reverse strand, counting down.
TATAATTCACTAAACTATCTTTGTACATAGTCCCAAACGGCACGAACTAATCGTTGTTGCGGCACGTTAGTTCGCTTTGGATTCTGAATATTGGATGCATTTTTTGCTGCTATATAGCCGCGAAATGTCTCGTCATGTCCATTTTTGGGTGGTGGTCATCTTTGCAGTGGCGTTCGTTCGAGAAATGCATCGTGTTGAATAGGCCCGATCTAACCATGAACGCCGGGCTAAGCTTCGTTCATATCGGCGAGGATAAGGAACCTGGGATAGATCCGCTTATATTCGGCCTCGACGAAATGGAATATTGTCAAAAATTGACATTTGATGTCGGAAAAAGAAATTATTTGTTAGGCAGAACAGCTGCCAAACGAGCGGCTTCGACAATGATGAGCCGATCTGATTTAACAAAGATAACCATTAGCCGTGGAGTCTTCGGACAGCCAGTTCTTCATACCGGCAGCCCGGAAAAATTAGCCGTCAGCATTTCTCATTGCCAATGCATGGGAGCTGCTATTGTTTTCCCAGAAGGGAGCCCAATGGGAATCGATGTGGAAGCCATCAATCCGTCAAGAAACGAAACAATGGCCAGTCAAATGACAGTGGCGGAGATGGAGAGCGGCGCAACTGTTATTAGCAGCAAAGCATTCTTGTTAACGTTGTTGTGGTCTAGCAAAGAGGCGCTGTCAAAGGTGCTTCGTACGGGACTTACCATCCCATTCGAATTGCTAGAGATCGAAACGATTCAGGCTTACGACGGGTTTTATGTGAGTACGTTCACGCATTTTCCGCAGTACAGCGCCAAAACATACCTGACTTGCGGCTACGTCTGGTCAATCGTAGCCCCTCGCAAAAGCGAGTGGCATTTAGATCCCTTGCAAATGCAAAATCATTTTCTGGCATTCGATTGCGGCTGCCGTAAACGAAGTGCAATTATAAAATAAAAGCCGTGTTTATAGAAAAATGATGTTTCGAAGGATAAGCTCCACTTAATGGGGCTTTTTTGTTTTGGGTTTTGCTCCTGAAGGGAGAGTTAGCTGCAATGAGCGAATCCTATCAGATCCATACCATTTCTACTAGCTATCTCAATGAATTGTCCAATTACAATTATTTAATCGTCGATAAAGCGACAAAGCTGGCTGCTCTTGTAGATCCTTCTTGGGAACTCGATCGAATTTTGACGGTGATCGAGGGGCTGGGCGTGAAGTTGCATGCCATTTTGTTAACTCACTCCCATTTTGATCACGTCAATCTTGTGGAATTGCTAAGTGTACGGTATGCGCCCAATTTGTACATATCAGCGAAGGAAGCGCGGTATTACGCGTTTTCTGCGCCCAATTTACATACGTTTAACGATCTGGATACCATTTCGCTGGGCAACACCACGATTACTTGCATGCTTACGCCGGGTCATACGGCCGGAAGCGCCTGTTATCTATTATCCGGTTGTTTGATAACAGGAGATACGCTATTTATCGAAGGGTGCGGCAGATGCGATACAACCGGCGGAAATCCGGATGATATGTTCGACAGCTTGCAAAAAATACGAGACACCGTGCCGATCTACGCCAGAGTCTATCCTGGACATTCATACGGGAAAGAGCCTGGATATCCGCTTTGGTATTTATTGGAGAACAACATCTATTTTCACCTTGTGAATCGCGCGCAATTCATTTCGTTCCGAATGCGTCATGCTCAAGGCTATGGCTCGGATGCGAGAGAGAGACGAAAGTAAAACGGAGGGGACAATGGAGAAAAAAGTCGTGTTTATGTTCTCGGGTCAAGGCTCCCAATATTATCACATGGGTGAGACGCTCCTGGCTGAGGGAGATGTATTCGAAAAATGGATGACCCGGCTGGATCAAATTGCCGAACCGTTAGTTGGCCGATCCATCATGCAGCTGCTCTATGACCCTCGACATTCGAAAGCACAATCCTTCGATAGAACGCTTTTTACTCATCCGGCTCTTTTTATGGTGCAGTACGCCTTGGCACAAGAGATGCTTCATCACGGGATCTTTCCTGATTATGTATTGGGCAGCAGTCTCGGGGAATTTGTCGCGGCCGCTGTCTCCAATATTATAGACCCGGAGCAGGCCCTCATTGCTGTCATCAAACAGGCTCAAACCTTTGAGATGAGTTGTGAAGGCGGGGGGATGCTGGCCGTATTGGATGATCCGCGCACCTTTCGGGAGAACCCACTCTTATATAACAACACCGAGCTGGCAGGAGTTAACTACGATGAGCATTTCGTGATAGCAGGCGGTAATGTGGGCTTGGACGGCATTCATACGCAATTGAGGGATAAAGGTATTGCTTCCGTTCGACTTCCTGTCTCCTACGCGTTCCATTCTAGGGAAATTGATCCTGCCGAAAACGCGTTTATCAGTCATCTTCGTACTTTATCGCTTCAGAAACCGGCCGTTCCTTTTTTATCCGGCATGTCTGGAGAATTGGTTGAAGCTTTGAGGCACGATTACTTCTGGGATGTGGTCAGGCAGCCGATGAGGTTTCGGGAAGCAGTAACTGCTATGGAGCGGGAACAGCCGGCCGTTTATTTGGATTTGAGCCCTTCAGGGGTGCTCGCAAATTTCACGAGACGTCTCTTTAAGGACGATTCAAGCTCTGAAAGCGCCGGGCTTCTGACGGTTTACGGTTTTGACTTTGAGAAAATGAATGAGCTCAAGCGAACGATCGCACGACCAAATGACTCGATTACGGGAGGGAAAGACGAAAGCATGATCGCATATCTTTTTCCAGGACAAGGCTCGCAGCATGTTGGCATGGGGGAGGGACTTTTTGATGAATTTCCGGATATGACTGCAAAGGCGGATGCCATTCTTGGTTATTCGGTAAAGGAGCTATGCCTGAACGATCCGAAGCATCAGCTGGGCAACACCGCTTTTACCCAACCGCTTTTATACACCGTCAATGCTCTGATGTATATGAAGAAAAGAAAGGAAACAGGCAGACGTCCCGACTTTGTAGCCGGTCATAGCTTGGGCGAGTACAACGCCCTGTTTGCGGCAGAGGTTTTCGATTTCGAAACCGGACTGCGTCTCGTTAAGAAGCGGGGCGAGCTGATGGCCCTGGCTACAGGGGGAGGAATGGCGGCAGTAATCGGCATGCAAGCGCAAGAGGTTGAAGACATTATTCGCCGGAATGGACACTTGGAAATAGACGTTGCCAATTATAATTCGCCCGTGCAAACCGTCTTGTCGGGGCGTAAAGACCATATAATGGAGGCGCAGCGCATTTTTGAACAGGCCGGGGCAGGGATGTACATTCCGCTTAATGTCAGCGGCGCGTTCCATTCCCGGTATATGAATGAAGCAAAGAAAGAATTCGAGCAATTTCTGAATAACTTTATCTTCAGCGAGCCTGTTATCCCTGTCATCGCAAACGTGTCTGCCCGTCCCTATCCGTTCAACGAAATTAAACGCAACTTGACTGAGCAAATCACAAGCTCCGTCAATTGGACGGACACCATTCGCTATTTAATGGGAAAAGAGGTAGAGCTGTTCGAGGAGGTTGGGCCGAAGGACGTGCTTACAAAGCTGACGGAGAAGATCCGGCAGTCGAGCTCTCCGTTATTCGTAGAGGAAGAAACGCCGGAGGAGCCGAGCACAAACGAACAAATGAACGACCTGTCGTTCGTTGACAGGGAATCGGTCTCCATGCCCAGCGCCCGGAAGACGATCACTGCAGCTTCGCTTGGCAGCCCGGCGTTCAAGGAAAGGTATGGTCTGAAATATGCCTATGTTTTGGGCGCGATGTACAAGGGGATTGCCTCGGCTGAAATGGTTGTGAAAGCCGGAAAGGCCGGCATGCTCTGTTTCTTTGGCTCCGGAGGACTAAGGATTACGCAAATCGAGGAAGCGATTCGGGACATTCAGCGCCAATTACGCGGCGGCGAGCCCTATGGAATGAATTTTCTTCACCATCCGGATAACCAGGCTCTCGAGGAAGCGGTTGCCGATCTTTACTTGAAGTACGGTATAACCGTAATAGAGGCTTCTTCCTTCATTACGATGACTCCCGCGCTAATTAAATATCGGGCGAAGGGGCTGACAAGAAGAGCGGACGGAACGGTGGAGATTCGAAACAAAATTATCGCCAAGGTTTCCAGACCTGAGGTCGCATCCAACTTCCTAAGGCCGGCACCGGAGCGGATCATCGAGAGGCTTGTTCAAGAAGGTAAAATCACGCAGGAAGAAGGCCGCTTGCTACAAATGGTGCCGGTTGCCGACGATCTGTGCGTCGAAGCGGATTCGGGCGGACATACCGATCAAGGCAGCGCGTATGTGCTCATGCCGACATTGATTAGGCTGCGTGACGATATGGTACGCGAACATGGTTATACGAGCGAAATTTCCGTAGGTGCTGCCGGAGGGATCGGAACTCCTGAGGCTGCGGCTGCCGCGATATTGCTAGGTGCGGATTTCCTTGTGACCGGTTCCATTAACCAATGCACGGTGGAGGCTGCGACTAGTGATGCCGCTAAAGACCTTTTGCAGCAGGCGAATGTGCAGGATACCGATTATGCGCCGGCGGGCGATATGTTTGAAATTGGCGCCAAGATACAGGTTTTAAAGAAGGGCCTGTTTTTCCCCGCAAGAGCGAATAAACTGTATGATCTGTACCGGCATTTCAACGCCTTGGAAGAATTAGACGAGGCGACAAGGGAGCGTCTTCAGGATAAGTATTTCCATCGCTCCTTTGAAGAAATCTATCAGGAAGTCATAGCACACAAAGCTCCTGCCGAAATCGAGAAGGCGGAGCGTAATCCGAAGCATAAAATGGCCCTTATATTTAAGTGGTATTTCTCTTATTCGACGCGGTTGGCGATGACGGGCAGCAAGGAATATAAGGTAGATTACCAAATTCATTGTGGTCCTGCGCTCGGAGCATTCAACCAGTGGGTGCTGGGCACGGAGCTGGAGCATTGGAGAAACCGTCATATCGATCAGATTGGAGAGATGCTGCTGAATGAAACGGCAGCCCTGTTGAACCGCCGAATTTCCGAATTGGTTGGCAATTGACTGAGAAGGAGAACGTTATGGTTGATATAGCAATCATCGGTATGTCCTGCAGACTACCTGGGGCGCGGAATTATCATGAATACTGGTCCAATCTGATCGAGGGCCGTTCATCCATCCGGGAAATTCCCAAGGAGCGGTGGGACTGGAGAGACTATTGGGGAGATCCGAAAGTTGAATATACGAAGACTAACAGCAAATGGGGCGGCTTTATTGACGATGTAGACGCTTTTGATGCTGCGTTCTTCGGCATATCGGCCAGAGAGGCGGAGGTGATGGACCCGCAGCAGCGGATGATGCTTGAGCTTTCCTGGTCGTGTCTTGAAGATGCTGGGGTCGTCCCGTCAGCGTTATCGGGCAGCAAGACAGGGGTCTATATCGGTGTGTTCAACTTGGATTACAAGGAACTTCAGGAGAGGCCCTCCAGCCTTATTGAAGCTCATTATTCGACGGGAACCGCAGCTGCTGTTATCGCGAATCGAATATCCCATTTTATGAATCTGAGAGGGCCGAGCCTTTCAGTGGACACCTCTTGCTCAAGTTCGCTGCAAGCGATTCATTTGGCGGTCCAATCGCTGCAGGCAGGTGAGTGCAGCATGGCTTTGGCGGGTGGTGTCAGTCTGATCCTGACTCCGACCCGCCATATTTCATTTTCCAGAACAGGCATGCTGTCACCTACAGGCTCCTGTAAAACGTTTGATGATAACGCGGATGGCTATGTCCGTAGTGAAGGCGCCGGTCTTATTTTGCTTAAGCCCTTGGCACTGGCGGAAAAAGACGGCGATTTAATCTATGGCGTCATTAAAGGAAGCGCTGTGAATCATGTCGGCAAGACACACACCTTAACTTATCCGAATGCACAGGCGCAGGCTGAAGTCATCGAGGAGGCGTTCCGCAAAGCGGGTCTAACACCGGATCAGGTGAATTATATGGAGGCACACGGCACAGGAACGCCTAAAGGCGATCCGATTGAGTTTCAGGGCCTTACGCTTGCGTTTCAAAAACTCGAAGCAGAGATGGATAAGCCGCTTAGTCATCGTTATTGCGGCATCGGTTCAGCCAAAACAAGTATCGGGCATGCCGAATCCGCAGCAGGCATCGCGGGCGTGATTAAAGTGCTGCTTTCCATGAAGCACCGAACACTCCCCGGATTACAAAATTTCAAAACGTTGAACCATCGGGTTGAATTAACCGGGACTCCTTTCTATATGGTGGACCGGACGCGGGAATGGGAGCCGCTTCTGGATCATAATCAACAGCCGCTTCCGAGAAGAGCCGGCGTAAGCTCGTTCGGCTTCGGCGGGACGAATGGGCATGTGCTGATCGAGGAAGCGCCGCAGAGGCCGTCTCGCAAGATGGCGCAGCATGAATTGCCGTGCCATCTATTTTGTTTTTCCGCAAAGTCTGAAAAATCGCTTCTTCTATCGCTAGAGACGTTAGTTGCATGGTTGGACAGCGAAGGAAGCGAGTGCGAAGCTGCGGACCTGAGTGCCGCCTTGCTACTACGTAAGCAGCATTTTGGCATTCGTACCGCTATCGCGGCTCAAAGTGTGGAGGAGCTTAAAGGTCGTTTAAAGGAGCTGTTATCCGACCGGAAAGAAGCACAGCAATTTTTGAAGCAGGAAGCTTCAAAAATAGAAAAGACCAAAACTGCGCTTTTTCAAGAGCTGGCAGGTCTACTGATCCGGGAGCTCCGAGAATGTGTGAATGATACGCAAAAGTATCGGGAGAAAATATCGGCTTTGGCAGAGCTGTACGTAAAGGGCTATGACTTCGATGCATTGGCGCTCTTTGAAGGAATGGACCTGAACAGACTTCGATTGCCTACCTATGCTTTTACCAAAGAACGATACTGGATTACGGGCAATGCTCCGGAATCCGCCATTGTGCCGACGTCAGGCAACGGAGGTGTAGGTGAGCTTCATCCTGTACTGCATCGGAACACATCGGACTTTGCCGGAGTTCGCTACAGTTCGGTTTTCACAGGAGAGGAATTTTTTCTCGCTCATCATGTCGTCGCCGGGAAGCGTGTATTGCCGGGTGTCGTTTACTTGGAAATGGTCCGTGAGGCGGCTGAACAGGCCGGCAGGAAATGGTTAGGCGAACGTAAGCGTATCGTGCTGAATCGGGTGGTCTGGTCGAAGCCTGTTATTGTGACGGATAGCTCCGTTGAGGTTCATGTGTCGCTTTCGGTTCAAAATGACGATAGCTGCAGCTTTCAAGTGTACAGCGTATCCGGTGAATCAGAGCAAGATCGTGTTCTTCATTGCGAAGGTCATGTCTCGTTTCGTTCGGCTGATCCGGCTTCCAGAAAACTGCAAATTCAAGATTTCTTAAACTCCGGGCGAACCCCTGTCCCATCGCTCGTCTGTTATGAACATATGGGGGGGATGGGTCTTCATTATGGTCCGGCTCATCAAGGAATTGAGCAATTGTATCAAATGGACGGCTTTATTGCCGCTAAGCTGTTGCTGCCGGAACCCATTTCCGATACGCGAAATCACTTTGTTCTTCATCCGAGCTTGATGGACGCAGCTCTGCAGACGGCGGTTTACGGTTATTCAAATGCCGGACAAACGGCCGTTGGTGAAAGCGGCAAGCCCTTGCTGCCTTTTACACTGCGGGAGCTCGAAATTATACGTCCGTGCGCTTCTGCTGCTTGGGCGATTGTAAGCGAGGAAGAAGCGGAAGACAGCAAAATGACTAAACGTCTCCGTATTGATGTATGCGATGTGGACGGCAGCGTCTGTGTGAGCATCAAGGGCTTCGTCCTAAGGCCGCTGGAGGGCGGGTTCGCCGGCAGCGTCCCAGACCCTGCAAAACCGGAGGCGTCAAAGGCATATGCGGGATTAATGGTGCCGCTATGGGACCCGATCACACCGGCTGCACGTAAAACGGATGCTCCGAACATACGAACCGTAATAACCGGGGGTTTGGCAGCGAGCCGTGACAAGATATGGCGGGTTATTCCGAATGCGCAGGATGTACAGCTGCAGGCGGAGGATGACCTGGAAGTATTGGCACGAAAGCTGGAGCAGTGCGGCGAGATCGGTCATTTTGTTTGGATTGCGCCTGCCGATTCGATAGAGTCAGCGGAATCGGATGTGATGCTTGCGGCGCAGCATGAAGGCGTGCTTTTCCTGTTTCGGATCATCAAAGTTCTGCTTATGCTTGGATATGGCGCAAAGCCGTTAAAGTGGAGTGTCATCACATTCCAAACGGTGCAGGTATTCCGGAAGGAAACAATTCGGCCGGCCTATGCAAGCCTGCATGGGCTTATCGGCTCAATGGCCAAGGAATATCCGAACTGGTCGGTTAGCTTTGCCGATTTGGAGCGGGAAGATGCTTGGCCGATCGAAGAGTTGATCGCATTGCCGCCTGATGAGCGGGGCGACGTATGGGCATACCGGTCCAAGAAGTGGTACCGGCAGAAAATGATCCCGGCGCGGATCCCCAAACCTGAAGGTACAGCATACCGGAAAGGAGGGGTCTATGCGGTAATCGGCGGAACCGGCGGAATCGGAGAAGCATGGAGCGAATATATGATTCGCCGGTATCAGGCGAACATCGTCTGGATTGGCCGACGGGAGATTGACGCCGGTATTCAGGAGAAGATCGATCGGCTGTCAAAACTGGGGCCGTCTCCGTGCTACATCCAAGCAGACGCAAAGGACGGGAAGGCGCTGGAACTGGCGTACGAGAGTATAAAATCCAGCTACGGACGGATCCATGGTGTCATACACTCGGCAATTGTGCTTTTGGATCAAAGTTTGGCGAATATGTCGGAGGAACGGTTCGCAGCGGGATTGACGGCAAAGGTGGACGTGAGCGTAAGGATCGTACAGGTATTCGGAAGGGAACAATTGGATTTCGTCCTGTTCTTCTCTTCCATGAACTCTTTTGCAAAACCCGGAGGTCAGAGCAATTACGCGGCAGGGTGCACCTTCAAAGATGCATTCGCACAGCGTCTGGCGCTGGAATGGCCATGCAAAGTGAAGGTCATAAACTGGGGCTACTGGGGAGGCACAGGAATCGTTTCCTCGGAACATTACCGAAAGCGCATGGCACAAGCAGGGGTTGGCTCCATCGAGCCGGAAGAAGCGATGGACGCACTGGAAACGCTCCTTGCCGGGCCGTTTGACCAAATGATGCTAATCAAAACAACAAAGCCTTATCCGCTAATTGATATGAAGCATGATGAATGGATTGCAAACTATCCGGAACAGCTCTCGTCCAATATCCAACGGCTGATAACGGAGCGAAAGAGGCGCAGTGTATCGGAGCAGGAGTATCCTGTCCCAGCTTCTTCGGTATCGGCCGATGAGACAGCCGATCCTGTGCTGACGTATTTATCCGGTTTAGCCGCTCAATGGCTTCAAGTGGATTTCGGTGAAATTTGTGTGGATACTCGGCTGGAGGAATACGGGATCGATGCGGTTGTTCTTAACGAAATGCTTGTGTCCGTAAACCAGCAATATCATATCGATATGCAGCCGGCTGAGCTGTCTGCTCAAGCATCGCTACGTCAGATCAGTTCATGTGTGCGCGAGGCAATAGGAATCGGCGCTGACAAGGGCTGATACCCAATATCCGAAGGCGATGCATAATAAAAGAAAGGATGGCCTGCTAATGTCGGGATTTAAGGTTGGAAGTCTGCAAATGAAGTGGAACGATCCGCTTCTTTGCCGGTTGCTCTGGGCTCAACTGCAATCGATTGGCATGTTTAGGGAACGAAATACGACACTGGATGCGCTAAAAGCAGCTGCCGGCTTGCGCGGGATATACGATAGATGGCTGGAAGAAAGTGTCGCCGCACTTGCGCGGCACGGTTATCTCGAGGTTAGCGGCAGCAATATCAATGTTTACGATCCATCGCTTGTCCATATCGAGACCATCTGGGCAGAATGGGACCGACAAAAAATGGAGTGGCTCGCCGACCCGAATCTTAAATCGCAGGCCGTCTTGGTCGAAGCCTCGCTTAAGGCGCTGCCGGAGATCATTACGGGCAAAATTCCTGCAACCGACGTTATATTCCCTCAAGCCTCCATGGCGCTGACGGAGGGGATTTACAAGAACAATCTGGCCGCGGATTACTTCAATGAAGTGATCGCAGACCTCGTGGTCGATTATGTACAAGAACGAAAGCGTCAGGACGCATCGGTACGCATCCGGATTTTAGAGATCGGCGCCGGCACGGGCGGAACGAGCGCGATGGTCTTTCGCAAGCTGAAACCGCACCAGGCGAATATTGAGGAGTACTGCTACACGGATCTGTCCCGCGCTTTTTTTATGCACGCCGAGAAAGAATACCGGTCTGACAATCCGTATTTGACCTGTCAAATATTCGATCTGGAGAAACCCCTAGCGGAGCAGCGCATAGAGCCGGGAGCCTATGACCTGGTGATTGCGACGAATGTTCTTCATGCTACAAAGCAGATCAGGCAAACCCTGCGCAATGCCAAAGCCGCGCTTAAAAAGAATGGGCTGCTCCTTCTCAATGAATTAAATGACAACTTCCTGTTCTCCCATCTTACCTTCGGATTTCTGGATGGCTGGTGGAAGTATGAGGATGCAGAGCTCCGAATACCCGGCTGTCCCGGCTTGTACCCCGAGACATGGAAGCGAGTGCTGGAGGAGGAGGGCTTTCGGCACGTATTTTTCCCTGCTGAAGGCAGACATGAATGGGGGCAGCAAATTGTCATTGCAGAGAGCGACGGCATCGTTCGACAGCTTGAAAAACGTCCGGCCTCTGCCAGTGTTGCAGAGACTGCGAGATCCCGGGCTTCGTCTTCGGAACGCTTGGATCGGATCGAAACGCAGCATGGTTACCCAGCGCCGCCTGCCAAGGTAGAAGCGGCGAACGTTCAGGACATCGACCGACACGCGATATCGGAAAAGATTCGAGTGGTTATTCGGGAGAAACTGGCCGAATCGTTGAAGGTGAGTGCCGATATTATCCAAGACGATGAATCGTTTGCTGATTATGGCGTTGACTCCATCCTTGGCATTCATCTGGTGCGTATACTGAATGAGGCGCTAAAGGTGGAGCTGGAAACTACGAGTCTGTTCGACTACTCCTCCGTGAACGAACTGACTGCACATATCCAGGCGGCTTATATGGACGTTTTTATACATAATAATGTGCTTGAACCAAAAGCAGAAGCAGAAGCAGCTAGTGCTGCAGCCGGCAGCGTTGTAATCGATACTCCGGAGCAAGAAAAGGAGATTGCGCGTGACCCGATGACGGTGGAGGGCATTGCGATTATCGGGATGAGCGGACGGTTTGCCGGCTCGGAAACGACGGACGAGTTGTGGCAGCATATCGCAAGCGGCCATGATTTGGTGGGCCCGATCACCCGCTGGGATCTTTCTTCCCACCTAGCCTGGAGCGACTCGGATGCCTGCCGCGACGGCAGCTTTTTGGACCAGATCGACCGGTTTGATCCGATGTTCTTCAATATTTCGGGACTCGAAGCATCGTATATGGATCCCCAGCAAAGGCTGTTTCTCGAAGAAGCGTGGAAGGCGCTTGAGGATGCGGGCTACGCGGGATCGGCAGCTTCAAGCCGGCAATGCGGGGTCTATGTCGGATGCTGCGGAAGCGATTACAATGAATTATTCGGCAATCATCCGCCTGCTCAATCGTTTTGGGGGAACGCCCTATCCGTAATCCCATCCCGTATCTCGTACTTTCTTAATCTGCAGGGACCTGCGGTTACGATTGACACGGCCTGCTCCAGCTCGCTGACGGCTATTCATTTGGCTTGCCAAGCGCTTATGTCCAATGAGGTTGAAATGGCATTGGCAGGCGGTGTTTTCGTGCAAGCGACGACTCGATTTTATGAAAACGCCATTCGAGCCGGCATGCTCTCGCCGAGCGGCCGCTGCTATACGTTCGATGAACGGGCGGACGGCTTTGTACCCGGCGAAGGGGTTGGTGTCGTGATGCTGAAGCGGCTGAAGGACGCATTGGCAGACGGCGACCATATTTATGGTGTCATCCGGGGCTCCGGAATTAATCAGGATGGGACGACCAACGGCATTACAGCGCCAAGCGCCAAATCCCAGGAACGACTGGAGCGCCAAGTGTATGACCGCTTCCAGCTCGATCCGCAGGGGATCCAAATGATGGAGGCGCATGGAACGGGAACAAGACTGGGCGATCCGATCGAGTTTCAGGCCTTAACGCGTGCGTTCCGGCATTATACGGATAAGGAGCATTATTGCGCTCTTGGTTCGATCAAAACGAATATCGGCCATTCGGTCGGCGCTGCCGGAGTAGCCGGCGTTATGAAAATATTGCTTGCTTTGAAGCATAAGCAGCTACCGCCGTCACTGCACGCAGAGCGCATCAATTCGAATATCCGCCTGGAAGGCAGTCCGTTTTTCATCAACAAGTCCATTCGGGCTTGGGAGACGGAGCCCGGCACGCCGCGCCGCGCTGCTGTCAGCTCGTTTGGCTTCAGCGGCACGAACGCCCATGCGGTCATTGAGGAGGCGCCGCCGCATATCGGACGCGATAAGCGACGGCGCCCTCTCTACTTGATTGTACTATCCGCCCGGACAGGTGAGCAGCTGCGCAGGCAAGCGGAACGACTCGCTGCGTTTTGCAGGGGGGAGAACGGCAGTATATTCATCGGGGATATGAGCTTAACGCTTCTTCTCGGACGGAGACATTTTGCCGACCGGCTCGCCTTCTTGGCCAAGGATACGGAGGAGCTTCTTCTCCGGCTTGAAACTTGGCTGATGAATGGAGAGGGTCCGGGTATCTATGAATCTGATGCCTTTACGAAAGAGCAACGGGAGAAGCCGGTTCTGAAACAGTATGGCAATGAATGTATAGCCATTTGCGCAGCGACAGACCAAGATGCCAAGTTTATCGAGAGTCTGACTGCGGTGGCAGACTTATACAGCCAAGGCTATTCCTTGAACTATGAACAATTGTTCGAGGGGTGCAGTTATAACAGAGTGTCTCTTCCAACCTACCCCTTTGCCGATGAGCGGTATTGGGTAAACGAGGGCGAGAACAGTCCGCGTGCAGGAGCACAGGAAGCTTTGCAATCCTCGGAGGCTTTCCATCCGTTGCTGCATCGGAATGTCTCTACGTTTGCCGAACAACGGTTTAAGTCGATCTTTACCGGCAAAGAGTTTTTCTTGGAAGACCATGTGGTGCACGGGCAGCGGGTGCTGCCGGGAGCTGCATATTTAGAGATGGCAAGGGCGGCCATTCAGTCGGTCGTAAGCGATGGGGAATACAGCGGGAAGAAGATCCGGCTCAAAAATGTGATATGGGCTAAGCCCATCACGGCAGGGGCTGCAGCCGTTTCGGCCGAAATTACGCTGACACCGTCGACCGACGGTGATATTGCTTTTCGGGTATACGGTCCGGCAGAAGCCGAAACCGTCTTATGTAGTGAGGGATCCGTATGCCTGGAGGAGCTGGGTGAGCAGCCTCGCATTCCGATCGACCGGCTGCTGAAGGAATGTGATGCACGTTCGATCAGCCGGATGGAATGCTACGAGACATTTGATAGGATCGGTGTCAATTATGGTCCTGCTCATCAGGTCATGGACATTCTGTTCACCGGACAGGGCAAGGCGCTTGCGAAGCTGGTGCTTCCCGAATCCTTAGCTGCGTCTGTGCAGAGTTTTGCGATGCACCCGAGCTTGCTGGACGGCGCGCTGCAGGTAGCTTCATGTCTGCTGCTCGGACTCGATACGGAAGCCGGCTGCCAACCAGGTACTTCTCCGCCGCTTCCTTTTGCGCTGCAGGAGATGGAGCTGCTGAATGAATGCCTGCCTGTTATGTGGGCTTTCGCCCGCTTCAGCAGCGGCAGCGGTCGGCATAATCAGCTTCCAAGCCTTGACATCGATCTGCTGGACGAGCAGGGTAATGTTTGCGTGCGAATGAAGGGGTACTGCGCCAGATCGATGGAGGCGGGTACTAGGCAAGAGGATGTCCTCTTTATGGTTCCAGAATGGAGTGACAAAGCTCCACAGCCTGGAATTGCGAATTCGCAGGTAACCGAGCATACCGTGATACTGTGCGAGCCCGCTCCCATGCTGCAAGCATCGGTGGAAAGCGCGTTTCCCGGCGTCCGTTGTTTGGTGCTGGCGGCTGAAGAGGCCGCCATGGAGCAGAGATTCAGCCGCTTCGCGCAGCGGATCTTAGAAGAGACCCAGCGCTTACTGCGCCAAGTAACAGAGAGAGGCGTCATACAGATCGTTTATACCCCCGGTAGCGGACACGAGCTGCTAGCGGGACTGCGCGGGTTGCTAAAAACGATGCGTCTGGAAAACCCGCATATGGCAGGGCAACTGATCGAAATATCGCAAGACGATACAGAGCTCGCAATCGTGCAAAAGCTTCGCGATAATCTCGATCATCCCGAGGATACGCATATCGGCTATCAAGGTTCCCGCCGTATGGTGATGACACTCAAGAGGCGGGCTCCTGGAGAGGGAACGAACTCCCGGTTATGGAAGGACGATGGCGTTTATCTCATTACGGGCGGAGCAGGTGGCTTGGGTATCATTTTTGCGAAGGAAATCGCCCGAGCCGTACGCGGAGCGACGATCATTCTGACCGGCCGAGCACAGTGCGATCCATATAAGCTGTACGAGATCAAAAATTCAGTTTCGGGAAACGTCGACATTGTATACAAGCAAGCCGATATGACACGGATGGAAGAGGTAAAGCGGCTGGTTCAAGCTATCGAGACGGAATACGGCGGATTGAACGGGGTCCTACACAGCGCTGGCGTGCATGCGGATAATTATTTACTTCGCAAAAGCAAGGAAGAATGGAATGCGGTATTGGCTCCTAAGGTTTCGGGGCTCGTCCACCTGGATCAAGCAACGAAGCATATTCCTTTGGATGTATTCGTCATGTTTTCATCTGTGGTTGCTTGGCTCGGCAATCCCGGACAGGCGGACTATAGCACGGCGAACGCGTTTATGGACGCGTATGCCGCCTTCCGCAGCAGACTGACCGCGGAGGGCCAAAGAAAAGGCCTTACTTGTTCCATTAACTGGCCGTTATGGCAAGAAGGCGGCATGCGGGCAGGCGAACATGCGGAGCGTGAGCTCGCCAAGGCGATCGGATTGATTCCGATGTCCACCAAAGCCGGAATCCGGGCCTTCGATCAGGCGATGTCAATCGGTTCGCCGAACGTGATCGTCGCGGCCGGAAGCGCTGATCGATTGGAGCAAGCCCTGACAGGGGAAATCCAAGTATCGTCGGATGACGTGCAGCAGTACGAATCGGCAATGGACACCCTTTCGACCGAAGTGGAAGAACGTGTCCTCCTAAAAGTGAGGGAGATCGTTTCCTCCGTCATCCGGCTGCCTCTGCATCGAGTGGAAGCGGATGCGCACATGATGACGTTCGGGCTGGATTCCATTATCGTCATGCAATTGACTGGGCAGCTCGAGCGTCTGTTCGGCTCCTTGCCGAAAACGCTGTTTTTTGAATATCAAAATCTGCGTGACTTGGCGAAGTTTTTCATACAGCGGCACGAATCACGTTGTGCGCAATTATTCGGCGATCGTCCTCAGCCAAAGGTGCTGCAGGAAGATGCGCGTATGCCAGAACATTCTGCTGCACGGCAAACGGTACTTTTAACAGAGAAGAAAAGCGAGGATGCCGCCCCTAAGCAGCGCAGCCTTCCCGGAAGCGCCCCCCTTGATATCGCGATAATCGGTGTTGCCGGCAGATATCCGGGTGCGCGAAATATGGATGAGTTTTGGGAACTGCTGCAAGGGGGCGTCGATTGCGTGACAGAAATTCCAAAGGAACGGTGGGATCATACCCCTTATTTCCACCCTGCCAAAGGAACGACCGGCAAAACAAATGGCAAGTGGGGCGGGTTTCTGGAGGGCGTCGATCAGTTTGACCCGTTGTTTTTTAATATTTCGCCGCGTGAAGCCGAGCTTATGGATCCTCAGGAGCGGCTTTTTTTGCAGTGTGTCTATGAAACAATCGAGGATGCTGGCTACACTCGGGACAGTCTTGCAGGAAGAAAAGGGGACGGTTCCAGTTCCAGTGTAGGGGTATTCGCAGGCGTCATGTACGAGGAGTACCAGCTTTACGGAGTTCGGGAGACGATGAACGGTAATCCGGTCGCGCTGAACGGAAGTCCGGCGTCGATTGCAAATCGGGTATCGTATGTTTGTAATTTTAACGGTCCAAGCGTTGCTGTTGATACGATGTGCTCGTCCTCGCTGACGGCCATCCATTTCGCATGCCACAGCCTGCAAAGGGGAGAGTGCGATGCAGCCATTGCCGGCGGCGTAAACGTCTCGCTGCATCCGAACAAATATCTGTTGCTTGGCCAAGGCAATTTCCTGTCCACCAAAGGCCGGTGCGAAAGCTTCGGAGACGGCGGAGACGGCTATGTCCCCGGGGAAGGCGTTGGAGCCGTGCTGTTGAAGCCGCTTGAGAAGGCCGTCGCCGACGGTGACCAGATTTATGGCGTCATTAAGGGGACATCCATTAATCACGGCGGGAGAACGAACGGTTATTATGTTCCGAATCCGAATGCGCAGGCTTCCGCAATTGCGCGCGCGTTGAAGGAGTCGGGTATAGACGCAAGGTCAATCAGCTATGTAGAGGCCCATGGTACGGGCACATCTCTTGGGGATCCGATTGAAATTGCCGGGCTTTCTAAAGCGTTTGAAACTTATACCGAGGACAAGCAATATTGTGCGATCGGTTCCGTCAAATCGAATATCGGTCACTGCGAAAGTGCCGCAGGCATAGCAGGCCTGACCAAGGTGCTGCTGCAGCTCAAGCACCAGAAGCTGGTACCGTCGCTGCATGCCGACACGCCCAACTCATTTATCGATTTTGCTACTACGCCGTTTCAGGTTCAGCAGGAGCTAGGGGAGTGGGAGCGTCCGGTGATGGCGATTGACGGGAAAATCGAGGAGCAGCCGAGAATGGCCGGCCTTTCCTCATTCGGAGCCGGTGGTGCGAACGCTCATCTCATCGTTGCCGAGTATATTCCGGATCGTAAGCGTGCCGTGCATGCGTCAAAAGCTCAGCGAGAATGCATGATCGTGCTCTCCGCCAGAAGTGAAGACCAATTAAAAGAACGGGCTCGGCTTCTGCTGCAGGCGGTTAATAAAAACCTTGAATATGACGATTCTTTCCTGATTAACATGTCTTACACACTCCAGGTAGGCCGGGAGGCGATGGAAGAGCGTATGGCCTTCGTCGTAAGAACGATCGAGGAGCTGCGGGCAAAGCTTATCCAATATGTGGATGGGCAGCTAGGAATTCCGGATTTGTACAGAGGATCGGTAAAACAGAACCGGGAAACCGTTGCGCTCATTGCGGCGGACGAAGATATGATGAAAGCGGTCGGGGCATGGATAGCCAAAGGTAAATACGCGAAGTTCCTGGATCTATGGGTAAAAGGGCTGGATATCGACTGGAGCAGTCTCTATGAAGAAGGCGATAAGCCGGAGAAGGTCAGTCTGCCCACCTATCCGTTCGTACAGGAGCGTTACTGGCTGCCGTCGGTATCGTCTACGGATGAATCAAGGGCGTTCCGCTCTTTAGAACGACATACTTCCGAGTCCGCTCTTGAGCCTGATGAGAAGGCAAAGGTTATTTCTGCTGAGGAATCTAGATCTCCGCTTGCACATAACGGATTGCTCGTGCCGGTGTGGGACCCTGCACCACCGACAGTACGAAACGCGGCTGATCGGAAGCCGTATGGCCGCACAGTTATTATTGGCGGTACGGCCGCAAAGGTCGCGGAGATCAGGCGGCATATGGAGGATGCATCGGATGTGCAGCTACATGCGGGAGAGAGCACGGAGGAATTGGCACGGAAGCTGGAGCTGTCCGGTCCAATCGGGCATTTGATCTGGATTGCTCCGGATGATTCGATAGAAACAGCGCAATCGGAGGCCGTGTTGGAGGCGCAGCGTGAAGGGGTACTGTTCCTGTTTCGGACCTTAAAAGCCTTGTTGGCTCTTGGATATGGCATGAAGCCGTTACGGTGGAGCATCATCACGGTTCGAACCGTCCAGGTTTACCGCGGCGAAGCGATTAAGCCTGCTCATGCAAGCCTCCACGGGCTAATTGGCTCAATGGCCAAGGAATATCCGAACTGGTCCGTTTGTCTTGCGGACATGGAGACGGATAACGGCTGGCCGCTCGAGGAACTGTTCGCACTCCCGCCAGATGCGCGGGGCGATGGATGGGCGTACCGGTCCGGGGAATGGTACCGGCAGAGACTGATGCCGGTGCGCATGACCAAGACTGCAGGTACCGTATACAAGAAGGGTGGCGTCTATGTAGTCATCGGCGGTACGGGCGGCATCGGAGAAGTGTGGAGCGAATATATGATTCGGCGTTATCAGGCCAACATCGTTTGGATCGGGCGACGGGGGAAGGACACCGGCATACAGGCCAAGATTGATCGGCTGGCGGAGCTTGGACCGGCTCCACGCTATATCCAAGCGGATGCGACTGATGGGAATGCGCTGGAGCGGGCGTATGAGGAAATAATAAACCGATACGGACGCATCCACGGACTGGTCCACTCGGCCATCGTACTGCTGGATCAAAGCCTGGCGAACATGGAAGAGGAGCGGTTCGCTGCGGGATTGCGCCCGAAGACAGACGTGAGCGTACGAATGGCGCAAATATTCGGCCATGAAAAGCTGGACTTTGTCCTGTTCTTCTCATCAATGAACGCGTTTCTGAAGCAGGAGGGGCAGAGCAATTATGCAGCAGGCTGCACGTTCAAGGATGCGTACGCGCAGCGTCTGGCGACGGAGTGGCCATGTGCCGTGAAGATCATGAACTGGGGCTATTGGGGCAGCACGGGCGCTGTGTCGTCAGAGCATTACCGCCGGAGAATGGCGCAAGCAGGCATTGTCTCCATTGAACCGGACGAGGCGATGGACGCGCTGGAATTGCTGCTTGCCGGACCTTTCGATCAGCTTGCCCTGATGAAAACGGCGGCAGGTAGCGAAACGTTTGGCCAGCCGATCGCCGATGAGCTGGAAGCTTATCCGGAAGAGGACAGCCTGTCTTTCGAGCATATCGTCAATCATCTTCGTTTGCCCGCGGTACCGAAGGCTGAAGCTTCGGACTTGCTTAGAGAGGGAGAGTCTGCGAACCGGCTTGGAAATTCCCTGCTACGGGCGGCAGCGAGCATATTGAATGTGCAAGCGGAAGAAATCGAAGCGGACATCCCATTCTATGAGTATGGATTCGACCCTGTTAAGCTGGCTGAATTTTCCCGGTGGATCTCTGATCACTATAAGCTTGCTATGACAAGCGATACGCTCCTTCAACAGGCAACGCTTGGACAGTTGGAGGCCCTCCTTGCGGAGCAGATCGGATAAACAACCGGATTCAGAAAAAATCGGAGATGGAGGCTTCTGTATGAGGGAAATGGAAGAACTGCTATGCCGGCTGCTATGGCAGCAGCTTCGAACCATGGGGGAATTTGCGGAAGCCGGTTCTATTACGTCCGCATCAATGGCAGCAGCAGGAATAGACGGTAAATATGAGCGCTGGTTTGAGCACACCCTGGCCGTTCTGACAGAACACGGCTGGCTGAGGATGAAGGATACGGCTTATTTTGCTAACGATCGAGGCACCGGGCTGGAAACAGCATGGAGCGAGTGGAATAACTGCAAACAGGCCTGGCTGGAAGATTCGAGCTTGCGCGCGCGGGTCACCTTGCTTGATGCGGTGCTTCATCGGCTCCCGGACATCTTAACAGGCAAGCTGCCAGCTACAGATGTCCTTTTTCCTAACTCTTCCATGGAATTGGTTGAAGGTATTTATAAAGACAATGAGATTGCGGATTACTTTAATGAGGGAATGGCTAATGCGGCTGTTGCCTATATCGAAGCAAGTTTGAAACAAAATCCGCATGCGCGGTTTCGCTTGCTGGAAATCGGTGCGGGCACAGGCGGGACGAGCGCCATGGTGATCCGTAAGCTTACGCCGTATCAGGACCGGATAGCGGAATATAAGTATACGGACATTTCGCAGGGATTTCTTCAGCATGCTGAAGCCGTCTTTGGAACGAAGGCGCCATACTTGTCCTGCCAGCTCTATCATGTCGAGAAGCCTTGCGCCGAGCAGCAAATTCAAACTGGCGTCTACGATCTTGTGCTTGCGTCAAATGTGCTTCACGCGACGGCGAATATTCGGTCAACCCTCAGAAACGCCAAGACGCTGCTGAAAAAAAACGGTCTGCTGCTCATCAATGAGATCAGCGTCAATTCGCTGTTTGCCCATCTGACATTCGGGCTACTGCAAGGGTGGTGGCTATATGAGGATCATATGATTCGGATCCCGGGCTGTCCAGGCCTTTACCCGGAAACCTGGAGAAGGGTTCTGAGTCAAGAGGGCTTTCAGCACGTGCTGTTCCCCGTTGAGGAAGCTCATGCGCTGGGGCAGCAGATCATTATTGCCCAAAGCGACGGTATCGTTCGCCAAGCGCGAATCAGCGAAGCTGATGCTGCAGGGATGGAGGCAGCAGCCGGTTCTGCTACCATCACGGTGCAGAAGACGGGGAAGGACTCTGTCTCTGTACATGAAGCAATGGACGAAGGACAAGTTAAACGCCGCATCCGGAGTATAGTAATGGATAACTTGTCCGTATCGCTAAAGCTCGACAAACAGCGCATCGATACGGATGAATCGTTCTCCGATTACGGCTTGGATTCCATTACCGGGGTTCAATTCGTTAAGCAGATCAACAACGTCTTGGGGACCGCCTTACCCACGACGATTTTGTTCGATTACAGCTCGATCCGGAAATTGACCGATTATTTGTGGAGTGCTTTCGGTCCGGTTATTACGGCTCAATGGGCAGAAACAGAAACTGATGGCAACGTACCTTACATGTCCTCTGATAAAGAGGCAGGTCATCGAAAGCCGCCCGTGCAGCAAGAGAAGAAAACCGTTTCCTCCTATGATACAGACCAGTTGGGAGAGGCCTTTTATAAAGAGCCGATCGCTATCATCGGCATGAGCGGTAAATTTGCCAAATCGGATACACTTGAGGAATTGTGGAAGCACTTGGAAAATGGCGACGACCTCGTGGAGAAGGTGACGCGTTGGGACTTGTCTTCTTATATGGAGAACGATTCTTTCTGCAATTTCGGCAGCTTCATCGAAGGATTCGATCTTTTTGACCCGTTATTTTTTAACATCTCCCCGACGGAAGCTGCCTATATGGACCCGCAGCAAAGGCTTTTTCTGGAAGAGACCTGGAAGGCGCTGGAGCATGCCGGTTATGCCGGAAAGGGAATGGATGGGCGAGCTTGCGGGATTTATGCCGGATTTAATATGAATTATTACGCCGAGCTGATCGAGGACCGGCCTCCGGCACAAGCGATGTGGGGTAACGCAGGGTCCGTTATTCCCGCACGTCTATCGTACTATCTCAATCTGCAGGGGCCTGCAGTAACGGTAGATACCGCGTGCTCCAGCTCGCTTGTGGCCATCCATTTGGCTTGTCAGAGCTTGTGGAGCCGGGAGACCGAGGCCGCTATTGCCGGAGGGGTGTTTCTTCAGCCTACGCCAGGCTTCTATATTAGCGCAACCCGGGCTGGAATGCTCTCCGCAGATGGGCGATGCTATACATTCGACGACCGTGCCAACGGATTCGTTCCGGGCGAGGGTGTAGGTGTCGTTGTGTTGAAACGGCTGCCGGATGCGCTGAAAGACGGCGATTCCATCTATGGCGTCATCCGCGGTAGCGCCACGAATCAAGACGGGACAACAAATGGGATAACGGCACCAAGCGCGAGGTCTCAGGAAATGCTGCTGCGTCAGGTTTATGATTCATTCAGTCTTAACCCGGCGGACATCCAGTTGGTCGAGGCGCATGGGACAGGAACCCGGTTGGGCGATCCGATCGAGTACCAAGCGCTCAGCCGGGCATTCCGTCAGCATACGAGCAAAACCGGATATTGCGCATTGGGTTCGGTCAAAACGAATATCGGACATACGACAGCGGCAGCAGGAATTGCGGGCTTGCTGAAAATTTTGCTGGCCATGAAGCATCAGAAGCTGCCTCCTTCGCTGCATTTTCAATCGATAAATGGAAACATAGAGGCATCTGATAGTCCATTTTACATCAATACATCGCTGAAGAATTGGGAGGTTGAGGCAGGGGGGAAACGACGAGCCGCCATTAGCGCATTCGGATTTAGCGGAACGAACGCCCATATGGTAATCGAGGAGGCTCCGGATACGGCGCCGCCGCGTACGCAAAAGCCCGCCTACCTCATCGCACTGTCGGCGCGGACAGCCGGACAACTGCGCAGGCAAGCGGAACAAATGATGGCGTACGTTAAAGGCGAACCGGATGTCGATCTTGGACATGTAAGCTTTACGCTTCTTCTGGGCCGAAAGCACTTTCCGCACAGGCTCGCCTGCATCGTGCAGAACGCTGGACAATTGGCGGAGCGGTTGACCGCATGGCTGGAGAACGGGCAAGCCGTAGACCTTTTTCAATCCGATCCCGGAGCACAGCTGCCTCTAGAGGAGCTCCCGAGCGATCATTATGGCTATGCCTGTATGGATGCGTGTGCGCGGGAAACCGAGCGAATCAACTATTTGGAACGGATTGCGTCGATTTTGGAGCTGTATACGCAAGGCTATGAGATGTCATTCGACCGTTTATTCGCGGATGGCCGTTACATCAGGCTGGCGCTTCCTGTTTATCCGTTTGCGCGGGAACGTTATTGGGTGCCTGAATCCACCGCAAGGCCAGCTGTCCGGACAAAACCGCCGGAGGGCGCCGTCCTGCATCCGCTGCTTCATCGTAAAATGCCGGCGGTTGAAGGAACAGGCTTTCGCACCACGTTCACCGGCCACGAGTTTTTTCTGGCGGATCACGTCATTATGGGACGATCGTTATTACCGGGTGTAGCCTTTCTGGAGATGGCCCGAGCCGCTGTCGGGATGGCATTTGGATCAAGCGGCGGAGACTATGAAATCAGGCTGAAGGATCTGTTCTGGACCCGGCCCTATAGCGTGGACGGTCCGCATACGGAGCTTGAAATTCATATGGAAACCGGAGATAACGGTACCATTGACTATGGGATATACGCCACATCAGCTGCCGACAAGGACGAAGCGGTACGCTGCCACCAAGGCAAAGCCGCGGTCGTACCGTTTTCTCGCGCGGAGAATGTAACCCTGGACGCAATCCGGCAGAAGTGCAGCTTGGCGATGCTGGATGCACAGCAGTGTTATACGGCTTTCAGGCAGATCGGCATGCATTACGGTCCGACCTTCCAATGCATCGAACGCCTATATATCGGCGAGGAACAATCGCTGGCCAAGCTTCGGCTGCCGGCTGCCGCCCGGGAAACGGCCAGTCATTACGGGCTTCATCCCGGCATGCTGGATGCAGCGCTTCAAGCAGCGGGTGTCGTAGCTACGGCGGACCCCGCGGACAGAAGCAGCGTTCTTGACCGGATTAAATCGGTCATTCCTTTTGCACTTAAGGAGCTTCGTATTTATAAGAGCTGTACATCGGACATGTGGGCCCATATAAGACGGAGCGCGAATGCGCCGTTCGATGAACGGACCCGGCAGACCGACATTGATTTGTGCGATGAACAAGGGAACGTTTGTGCACGGTTTATTGGTCTAGCATTTCGGGAGCCCAAATTGGAAGACATAGCAGCTGAACAAGGAAATGAAACACTCTTGTGGGAGCCGGTATGGGTAGAAAAGGAGGCCGTCCATGAAGACGACTCCGAAACAGCATCGCGGCATATCGTCTTCCTATGCGAACCGAATGAATCGATCGTCAACTTCGTACAATCGGAAGCCGGCCGCATGACCCGATATGTGACGCTTAGCGCAGGCCGTGCAGCGGAAATAACGGAGCGTTATGAGACCTACGCCGTTCAAATGATGGAAGAACTCAAATCCATCTATTCGGAAGGCGTTCACGGGGAGGCGCTGATACAGATTGCTTCGTTCAGTTCGGAAAGCGATTGGCTGTTCCGAGGTCTGACCGGATTGCTTCGGACGGCATGTCTGGAGTATTCCGGTTTCATCGGGCAGTACATCGAGCTGGAACAAAATGTTCGAGCGGAGGACTTAATTCGGAAGCTTCTCGAGAACAAGAGCTGCCCAGAAGACTTTATGATTCGTTATCGCAAGGGAGTTCGACAGGTTCAGCATTGGGTTGAACGAGAGGAGATCCCTTCGGCGGTGGACATTCCGTGGAAGCATGAGGGCGTTTATTTCATTACAGGCGGTGCCGGCGGGCTGGGCTACGCACTCGCCCAGGAGATCGCAGGGAAAGTCGCCTCTCCGACGCTTGTGCTTGCCGGAAGAAAGCCGGCCGGTGCAGCGATCCATGAGAAGCTTGCCGCGTTAGGAAGGTTAGGCGCACAAGCGATGTACATGCAGATGGACGTATCCGATAAGGAGCAGACCGTTGCCGTCATCCAAGCCGTTAGGTCCAAGTACGGTCGGCTGAACGGAATCATTCATGCCGCAGGCTTGCTGAGAGACAGTCTTCTTATTCATAAAACCAAGACTCAGGTTGCTGATGTTATGGGTGCGAAGGTAAAGGGAGTTGTCCATTTGGATAACGCAACCCGGGAGCTGGAAGTCGACTGGGTGCTTGTATTCTCCGCTGCAGCGGCTGTGCTCGGCAATTACGGACAAGCCGATTACGCTGCGGCGAACGGCTTTATGGATGCCTACGCTGCATATCGAAACGGTCAATCATCCGTTGGCGGTCGTAAAGGCAGAATGCTCTCTATTAACTGGCCATTATGGCAAGATGGCGGTATGCGAATTACCCGCGAAACGGAGCAGAGCCTAAAAGACAGGATCGGTATGGCTCCCATGAAGGCAATGAACGGTATGCAGGCTTTGTACCGGGCATTTGGCACCGACCGGGATCAACTGCTTTTCATGCATGGCGATCCGGAACGGTTAAGGGCCTACATCCGTTTGGTGAACCGTCCTGCCCGTCCAAAGAAACCTAAAGCTCATCATCATGGCGCGGTGCTCCGGGACGAATTAACGGTATGGGTAAAACAGCAGCTGGCCGGTATTATCGGAATATCTGCGGACGATATTCACTCCGATACGGCATTCGATAAATACGGCATGGATTCCATCATGCAGCTGGATCTGATCCGCGAGCTGGAGAAGCTGACCGGAGAGTTGCCCAAAACGCTCCTTTTTGAACATAACACTGTCCGTGAGGCAGCTGCTTATTTGGCCGATCAATATGCGGAACAGATTCGAAAATCATGGCAGGCGGATGTTATGGAGCAGCCTCCAGCCCCGGTCTCTGTCCGTGAAGCGTTTGTCGATACGCAACAGCAGGATGTGAATTCGAATGCCTTGAAGCAGGAAGGTATCGCCATAATCGGGGCAGCGGGCAGATACCCAAAAGCTAATCAATTGGAGGAGCTGTGGGAGCGGCTCCGGTCGGGAGAGAACTGCATCACGGAAGCGTCTGCTGACCGATGGTGCCGAACGTTGCTTCGGGGGTCGTTGGTCAACGAAACCGAACAGAAGGCCCCGTATTACGGCGGGTTTTTAGATGCGGTCGATCGCTTCGACCATCAGTTGTTCGAAATGGATGCCGAAGAAGCCCGGGATCTTCCACCGGAAGCACGGCTCTTCCTCGAGACGGTCTGGGAAACGTTCGAGAGCGCAGGTTATTCCAAATCGGCGATACAGCATTGGCAGAACCGAAAGCAGGCCGGTATCGGCGTGTTTGCCGGAACGATGTACAGCCAATATGGCTGGCAGATGCCGTCGTTGGAGCAGGCGGCGCTTCATTCAAATCGGACCGATTGGCAGATCGCAAACCGGACATCGCATTTCTTCAACCTGACAGGTCCTAGCTTAACGGTCAATACCGCCTGCAGCAGTTCGCTTACCGCGATACATCTCGCTTGCGAAAGCCTTAGGCAGAACGGGTGTTCCATGGCTGTTGCCGGCGGAGTCAACCTGACGCTTGACGTGTCCAAATACGAGGCGCTGGAGCAGGTCAATTTTCTCGCGACCGGCGGTAAGAGCAAATCGTTCGGCGACGGTGACGGTTATGTTCCCGGAGAAGGCGTCGGGGCAGTGCTGCTAAAACCGCTTTCGCTGGCCGAACGTGACGGAGACCAGATCCTCGGGGTCATCACGTATAGCGGCGTTAATCATGGCGGCGGCCGGCAAAAATATAGCGTCCCCGATCCGAAGCAGCAGGCACAGCTCATGGAATCGGCAATCAAGCGTTCGGGGGTCGATCCCGAATCGATCACCTACGTCGAGTGCGCGGCTAACGGTTCGCCGCTGGGTGATTCCATCGAGGTCGCGGCTTTACGTAGCGCTTTCTCGCGATTTACCGACAAGCAGCAATATTGTGCCATCGGCTCAGTCAAATCCAACATCGGGCATCTTGAAGCGGCTTCCGGCATCTCGCAGCTCAGTAAAGTGCTGCTGCAATTGAAATATCGCATGCTCGTTCCATCGATTCATGCTGACGTGCGCAATCCGAATCTTAAACTGGAAGGCACGCCTTTTTACTTGCAGGAGAAATTCGAGCCCTGGGAGCAGAAGGTTGACCCGTCAAATGGGAACCCGCTCCCACGTAGGAGTATGATCAATTCGTTCGGTGCTGGCGGTTCATATGCCGTGCTTATAGTTGAAGAGTATATCGGTCCGCGCATCGGGACAGAAACTGGGGCGGATGCGGCTATTGACCCGCCGTCAGAGTATCTGGCCGTTTGGTCGGCCAAAACCGAATATAGCTTACGAAGCTATACGGATCGTATGCTACGACTGCTAAGCGAGGAACGCAATCTCTCGGCAGAAGCGCTTTCGGACTCGCTCATTCGGATTAACAACGATTTGGAATACCGTTTGGCTATCATTTATCGTTCTGTTGACGATCTGCGACTGAAGCTGGAAGCGTTGAGAGCAGGGGAAGAAGTGCGTGACCCGGATATGTTCATCTCGCCAAATTGCAGGCTGGGCAAATCTGTACAAGTGGTAAACCCGCAACGGCAGGATCATGCTGGGGAGCTGTTCCGGATTGCCCTTCAATGGGTTCAAGGAAGATCCGTAGATTTGGAAAGGCTAAGGCATCACCCTGCAGCGAGAACAGTGAATCTTCCCCATTACGCATTCGATTATGGAACGGATGATGGCGAATCCTCCGTCCACGGAAGCGGGGAAACCCAGCTTCGCGTGATTTTGGAGAGAGTTTCGCGCGGCGAAATGTCCAAAAGCGAGGCTATGCAGTACTTTTTCGATATCGAGGTGTAAGGATGGACATGAAAAAGGAAGAATTGGAACGTCTTCTTGAACGGGTACAAAACGGCAATCTGGAGGTCGAGCAGGCACTTCAGGAAGTCCGGGAAGCCCAGCGGCTTGCGAGGCAGATTCCGCAACGGCCTGCTTTCGAAGTGGCCAACCACCGGTGGACGAGAACCTATCATTACGATGAGACGCTTCTGCGTGACCACAAAGTCGGCGGCAAACCCGTTATCATAGGCGTCGCTCATGCTTCAATGGCTATGGATGCTTATTTTGCCCTCTATGAGAGGGAACGTTGCGGCCGAATTCGGAATCTTTCCTTCATCAGCCCTATAAAAGTCGATCCTGCGCAGCCGGTGATCGTCGAGATGAAGCTCGAGAAGGACAGCTATGAAGCCGCGGGCTTTGAGACCGTGTACGGGGACCTCTCCTCCGAGGACAGACCGCTCACCGCTAAAGGAGAGCTTCTTGTAGGGCCGGCAAGCAACCGGGTTTTGGATCTGGCTGGGCTGCAGGCATCAGCCGAACTGTACGAGCAGCTGGATCGGATCTATGAGATCAATCAAACCGTTGAATTAGGGCCAAGCTTTAAAACCATTCAGCGTGTATACAAAGGACAGGACTATATTCTTGTCCGGGCTGAACTGACCGGTGAATCGGCTTCCGAGGAATCCGAATCGCATATTCATCCTCTGCTTTTGAACAGTGCGTTTCTCTCGGTCGTCCCCCTTTTGAATAAGGCGACCGGTTGGGACGGTTATTTGCCGTTTGCAGTCAAGGATGTGCTCTTCCGTAAAACCGAACGATTGCACCAATGCTGGATCCATATCCATCATTTGAAAGAATCGGACGAAATGATCGTTTTCGATGCAGAGCTGATTGAAAACAACGGCATAGTGGCGGCGGAGCTGACGGAATGTTCGATCAAGCGCCTCCGTCTGTCAGCAATCTCACGTGAAGAGACGGCAACGAATGATTCCGCTGATGGCGGAATCGAGACTCTGGAAGAGCGCATCATCGGCTATTTGGTGCGTCAGGTGGAGACGGTCACCGATGGCCGGTTAAAGTTTTGCAGTATTACGGCGAATTTAATGGAGCTTGGTCTAAACTCCGCTCAGCTTATTGCACTTACCGGCGTTATTGGACGGGAAATTGGCTCCGAGCTCTATCCGACCTTGTTCTTCGAGTACCCAAGCATTGAGGAGCTTGCGTTCTATTTTGGCAAGGAGCATAGGGAGGCTTTTCAGAAGCTGCTGGGAACGGCATCTGCACCGATTGCGGAAGCAAAGCCGAAGACTCATTCGTCGACCGCCGACCAGAACGCAGGAAACGAAGTCGACCATGAAGATATCGCGGTCATCGGGATGGACGCATTATTTGCAGAATCGTCCGATATCAAAACGTTTTGGGAAAATATCGTATCCCGGAAGGATCTGATCAAAGAGATTCCGCTCGACCATTGGGATTTCCGGCCTTGGTTCGACGAAGACCGCCGGGCCAAGGATAAGACGTATTGCAAATGGGGCAGCTTTATCGATGACGTCGATAAGTTCGATGCGGAATTTTTTAACATATCGCCAAGAGAAGCCGAATGGATGGATCCGCAAATCCGTCTGCTGCTGCAAAGCATCTACGCAACCGCGGAGGATGCAGGCGTTGTGAAGCAGTTAAGGGGAAGCAGCACGGGAGTATTTGTCGGGGTGTGTGTTCATGATTACGCGGATCGAATCGCGGAAATGAATCTCCCCGTCGATCCTCATATGGGGACAGGCAATGCGCAGACCGTCGTCGCCAATCGGGTATCGTTCATCTTTGATTTGAAAGGTCCGAGCATGGCGATAGATACAGCGTGTTCCTCGTCTTTGTTCGCTTTACATACGGCTTGCCGTTCCTTGCAAAATGGGGAGTGTCAGATGGCCTTTGTCGGCGGCGTCAATCTGCTGTTGTCGTCCTGGCACTACCGGTATTTCAGTAGTATCGGCGCCTTATCTCCCACCGGCCGCTGCCATACGTTCGATGCAGCCGCCGACGGGTATGTACCAGGAGAGGCGATCGCCAGCATGCTGCTTAAACCGCTGTCGCAAGCGAAGAAAGACGGCAACCGCATCTATGCCGTCATAAAAGGTTCAGCGGCGCTGCATGGAGGACATACACCGTCTCTTACGGCACCAAGTATCGAGGGCGAGGAACATGTCATTGCGAAAGCTTGGGAGGACGCGGGGATTGAGCCGGAATCGATCGGTTATATCGAAGCGCATGGCACCGGTACGGCACTCGGGGACCCGATCGAAATAAGCAGCTTGAAGAAAGCGTTTGAGCGTTTCACCGACAAGAAGCAGTTCTGCGCGGTCGGTTCCGTGAAGTCGAATATCGGCCACACGGAAGGTGCTGCCGGAATCGCCGGCGTCATCAAAGTCATCCAACAGATGAGGCACCGGCAAATACCGGCAATGCCGAAGCTTAATCAAATAAACCCTTACATCCAACTAGAAGACTCGGCGCTTTACATAAACCGGGAGAATCAATACTGGGACACAAGGGACGGACTTCCGAGACGGGCGGGTGTCAGCTCCTTCGGCTTTTCCGGCTCCTATGCCCATGTCGTCATCGAAGAATACGTGGAAGAAGCATCGGCCGCTCTGGTAATAGGAACTCCTTATGCGCTGATATGGTCGGCCAAAAATGAAGAACGGCTGCGTGAGCAGGTTCGCCAGTTCGTCGAGTGGATGAGCAAATCGGAAAATAGCGAAGCGGAATTGGCGCAGATTGCTTATACGCTGCAGACCGGCAGGGATGAGCATGAAGAACGGTTGGCCGTTGCCGTTGAATCGGTTGAGGAGCTTCACTATAAGCTCTCCGCTTATTTGGATGGCCGCGAAGGAATTCCACTGCTGTACAAGGGAAGTGTTGGGTCCGACAGCAGGGGAAGCAAGCTCGAAATACTCGAGCACGAGGAAATATCGAAGGTTCTTGAACGGTGGGTTCAGGGCGGCGTCTATGATTGGAATCGCCGATACGAAGCGCTAAAGCCTCGTCCGATCTCGCTCCCGACATATCCGTTCGCCAAGGAGAGATACTGGATCCCGGATATGAGAAGCACCCAAACGACAGCGGGTGCTGATCCGCTTCATCCGCTGCTGCACCGCAATACGTCGGATTTCACCGTACAGCGCTTCAGCACGCGGTTTGAAGGAACTGAATTTTATTTGGAGGACCACCAGATTGAAGGCAGGCGCATCCTTCCAGGAGTCGCTTATTTGGAGATGGCCCGAGCAGCGGCTGTCCTATCCATCGGCAAGCTGCTGCCGGAGGTATCCGTCCGATTGCAACAGGTGGTATGGGCACAGCCGATCCTTGCAGGCGATGATCCTGTACATGCCCATATCACCTTGAAACCAAGCGACAACGGGACAATTGATTATCGGATTTATACCGGGGCACCAGAGGAACAAGCCGGGGAGAACGTGCACAGTCAAGGAACCGTGCTGGTCGTAGAAGCGGCTGAGCCGCCCGTTTTCGATTACCATGAGATTCGGAAACAATGCTCGCGACGACAGTTATCGACCGGGCAATGCTACGAAGCGTTCGAGGGGATGGGCATTCATTACGGTCCCTCGCATCGCTCGGTATCCGTGATATATATCGGCGACGGGCAACTGCTTGCGCAGCTGTCGATGCCTTCATTGATTGCGGAAACAAGGGATGACTTTGTGCTGCACCCTAGCATGATGGATGGCGCCTTGCAGGCCTGCATCGGTTTGGCTGCAGTAGAATACGGGCAAGCACCGCTTGCGATGCCGTTTGCGTTGACGTCACTTGAGGTGTTCCGTGGATGCACGCCATCGATGTGGGCTTATATCCGGAGCGTCACGGAGGAAGGCAATGGTAAGGACCGGGATCTCACCTTCGATATCGACTTATGTGATGACCAAGGCCGTGTCTGTATCCGGATGACAGGTCTTGTAACTCGGGCGTTAACCGCAAAACGAGAACTTGCCCATCAGGCATGTTCCGTTGAAAGCCGCACGGCCGTTCAGCTGCGGCCGGTTTTGATAAAAGCTGCGGCTTCCATTTTAGGCGTGAAGGAAGACGAGATTGATCCGGGTGCCGAGATGGAGGAATAC
The DNA here is from genome assembly GCF_046196545.1 of Brevibacillus fortis. Lineage (GTDB taxonomy): Bacteria > Bacillota > Bacilli > Brevibacillales > Brevibacillaceae > Brevibacillus > Brevibacillus fortis_A. The sequence continues at coordinate 5,227,754 of NZ_CP176370.1, read as the reverse complement.
GGTATGGACCCGATCAAGCTGAATGAATGGGCTCATCAGCTGTCCGAAGCTTGTCAGCTTGAAATGCGGCCATCCGAATTGCCCGCGTTTAAGACGATGACGATCAATACAATAGCGGAGTATCTTAGCGGATCCGGAGGAGTATCGCGAATTTTGGATGGCGATGAAGAGACGGCGCAGGACAAAGCCAAAGTGTCGGAAGCAATCGATCGAATGAACGATATGAACCGCACACTGTGCCGGATGCTTTGGGCTTATTTTTGCGAAACAGGATGGGTGGCCCCTTTATCAGCCTTCGGAGGTTATATACCCTCGGAGACGGAATTGCTGAGCTCCTATCGGAGATGGTTTCAAGAAAGCGTCGCAATGCTGGTCCGCAGCGGCTATTTAATGCCGGAGGCAGACGGCGTTTACGCCCCGGCTCAAGAGCCGGTAACTCTCGGGCAAGCCTGGGTGGAATGGGAAGCGAACAAGAACAAATGGCTGGACCATGACGATGTCTCTGCACAAGTTTCCCTTGTGGAGGCGACGATGCGCGCGCTTTCCGAGATTCTCTCCGATGGCGTTAGGCCGACGGATGTCATGTTCCCGGGTTCGTCCGCGGCGTTGGTGGAGGGCATTTACAAAAATAACCGCGTAGCCGACTTTTATAACGACCTGCTCGCGGATACAGCGGCGGATTACGTGCGTGAACGGATTGCACTTGATCCGAATGCAGAAATACGGATTTTGGAAATTGGCGCCGGAAGCGGCGGAACGAGCGAAGCGGTGCTTCGGAGGCTGAAGCCTTATGAAGCGCATATCATCGATTTTAGCTACACGGATGTATCCAAATCGTTCTTGCTCCATGCGGAACAGAAGTATGGCAAAGAATATCCGTACCTTTCCTTCCATTTATTCGATGTCGAACAAGCGTTGGAAGGGCAGGGAATTGCGAAGGGCAGCTTCGATATCGTGATTGCGGCCAATGTGCTTCATGCGACCCGCGATATGAAAAAGACGCTGTATCATGTCAAATCCGCACTGCGCGCAAACGGACTGCTTCTGTTAAACGAGCTTACCGGCAACACGGTGTTTAATCATGTGACATTCGGTCTGCTGGAGGGCTGGTGGCGTTATGAAGATCCGGAGCTTCGAATTCCGGGATGTCCGGGCCTGCATGTGCCGGTCTGGCAGTCCCTGCTTGCCCGGACAGGCTTTCACGGGATCATGATTCCTTCTGATGGTCACCTTTCGTGGGACCAGCATATTATCGCCGCGTTGAGCGACGGCATATTAGATCAACCTAAGCGGCTTGCGGCCGGAGAGCGGCACGAGCGGCTTCATGACCTAACCAATACGGACCGAAGCGGTGAACATATGGAAGAACAGTGGATTGAAGATTATGTCAAGAAGACGATACGGGAATATGTCGCGCAAGCCTTGAAAATGGACGAGAAGCGTATTCAGGATGAGAAAAGCTTCTCCGAATACGGCGTAGATTCCATCGTGGCAGTCAGTCTCGTGAACAGCCTGAATCATCACTTCAGCCTTATTCTCAAGACAACGGTGCTGTTTGATTACAATAACGTGAAGCGGTTATGTGCGTTTTTGATCAAGGAGCATACGGATCAAATAACCGTTCTTCTCAAGCGGAGCGAACCGGCTGCCGGCAGAGAGGAAGAGGGCGCACGAGCCCTGCAGGCATCGGCAAAGCAGCCCGTCCAAAGCGGCCTTAGCATGCCTGCGGTGAGCAATCGCTTTCGATCGCAACCGGCAGGATCCCCGGTGCCTGCAGTTAGTGAGCATCAGAGCGCTCCCCTTCCTGAGGAAAAGCCGACGTATCACCATGTTGTGATCGAGCGGCCCGGGGGCGTTGATTCGCTGCGGATTGCACAATCCGGCGTTCCGGAGATGAGATCCGATGAAGTTCGCATCGCCGTCCGTGCCTTTGCACTGAATTTCGGCGATCTTCTCTGCTTGAAGGGTCTATACCCGACCATGCCGGCATACCCGTTCACACCGGGCTTTGAGGCAAGTGGGGTTGTTGTAGCCTCCGGTGCCGACGTTTCGACCGTTCGCACGGGCGATGAAGTGATTGTGGCGCTCGGGGCTTCTTTCGGCGGACATTCCACCATGATCACATGCCGGGAAGACCAGCTGTTCAAGAAGCCGGATTACCTCACGTTTGAGCAGGCTTGCACCATTCCGGCCGCTGCCATGACGATGATCAACGCTTTCCGCAAAGCGGATCTCAAGAAAGGCGAGAAAATTCTCATCCATACCGCGGCAAGTGGAACAGGACTTATCGCGGTACAGCTTGCGCGTCATTATGGTGCAGAAATATATGTTACAGCCGGGTCCAACCGTAAGCTTGAATTTTTGGAAACGCTCGGTGTGAACTATAGGATCAATTACAGGGAGACCGATTTCGAGGAAGAGATCGACAGGCTGACCGGTGGTAATGGAATCGATGTCATTATCAATACGCTTCCCGGGGACGCCATTCAGAAAGGAATCAACTGTCTGGCGCCGGGAGGCCGTTATATCGAGCTGGCGATGACGGCACTCAAAACCGCGAAGACGATCGATTTATCAGCGCTGGATGAGAATCAGACCTTTTATAGCATCAATTCAAGAAAGCTTGCTAACGAGAATCCGGCCGAGCTGCGCGGTTATGTCGAAGAGATGCTTGCGCTTGTCGAAGCAGGAACGATAAGCCCTGTCATTGATGGGGTTATCCCGTTTGATCGGGTGGCGGATGCTTACCGGTCTATTGAGGATCGGACGGCCATAGGAAAGCTCGTCGTTACGGTTACAGAGCCTTATCGATATCAAGAAACGGAGACTTTAGTCAAGCGGTTGGACAATGCGGAACTGCCGAGAACACCGCAAAGCGGGGAACAAGGCCGGGAGCCGGAGCCCATTGCCGTGATCGGGATGAGCGGCAGGTTTGCCAAGTCGGAAACGCTGGAGGAATTTTGGGCCAATCTGGCAAAAGGGACCGATTTGATCGAGGAGGCAAGCCGCTGGGATCTTAGCCCATACAAGGCAGGGAAAAACAGTTTCTGTTCGAAAGGCAGCTATGTCGATGCGATCGACCGTTTCGACCCGGTTTTCTTTAACATTTCGGGTTACGAAGCGAATTATATGGATCCTCAACAGCGTTTATTTCTAGAGGAAGCGTGGAAAGCGCTTGAAGATGCCGGTTATGCCGGAGCGGGAATGGATGGGCGAAAATGCGGCGTGTTTGTCGGCAGCAGCGGAAGCGACTATGCCCGACTGTTGGGCAAGCAGGCGCCGGCGCCTGCGTTTTGGGGCAATGCCAGTTCGGTCATTCCTGCACGAATCGCCTATTATCTTAACTTGCACGGACCGGCGGTAACCATCGACACCGCATGCTCCAGCTCGCTTGTCGCTGTCCACATGGCCTGCCAGAGCTTAAGGTCCGGGGAAACAGAATTGGCGCTGGCCGGCGGTGTTTTCATTCAGTCGACACCAAGCTTTTATGAGAGCGCCAATCAAGCGGGCATGCTGTCCGCGTCGGGACGGTGCCACACTTTCGATGAACGGGCAGATGGCTTTGTACCCGGAGAAGGCGTGGGGACTGTCGTTCTGAAGCGGCTCCGTGACGCCCAGGCCGACGGTGATTACATCTATGGTGTCATCATAGGCTCAGGCATAAACCAGGACGGTACAACGAACGGTCTTACGGCTCCAAGCGCGTTATCCCAGGAGCGTCTCGAACGGGATGTTTACGATTCATTCGGCATTGATCCAGAAAGTATACAGCTGGTCGAAGCACACGGAACCGGCACGCGATTGGGCGATCCGATCGAATATCAAGCTCTGACGAATGCGTTTCGCCATTATACGGAGCGGCGGGAGTACTGCGCCATCGGCTCCGTCAAGACCAATATGGGCCATGCCGCAGCCGCTGCGGGTATTGCCGGCTTGCTTAAGGTAATGTTGGCGCTCAAATATAAGCAGCTGCCGCCGTCCTTGCATTTTAGTAACGGCAACCCCGGCATTGATTTTCAAGAAAGTCCATTTTATGTCAATACTGAGCTGAGGAGCTGGGAGGCAGAAGCAGGAAGCAGGCGCCGCGCAGCCGTCAGCTCGTTCGGGTTCAGCGGGACGAACGCGCATCTGGTTGTCGAAGAAGCCCCTGCAAACGATCGTAAGTCCGTCAAACGGCAGGGCTTCCTGATCGTCTTGTCGGCTTGTACGCAGGAGCAGCTGCGACGACAAGCGGAACAGCTCCTGGATTACGGTTTAGCCAACGCTGGCGCTGATTGCGGCAGCATAAGCTTTACACTGCTTACAGGGCGGAAACACTTCCATCATAGACTGGCGCTTGTCGTCCGTGATACCCGTGAATTAGCGTCCTTGCTGTCTTCGTGGATCGGCAGTGAGGCCACGCCGCGGATATTCCAGTCCGAGCTAGACGCCAATGGAGCGCGGCAGCAGCTTGCTTTGAAACGGTATGGAAACCAGTGCATTCGCGAGCTGCAGAATGCGGACGGCGCCGCAGACTATATGGAACGTTTGTCATCGATCGCCGAGCTTTACGTACAAGGTTATGAGCTTGATTATCACGAGCTGTTCGAGAAGGGAAGGAATTTCAAAATTCCGCTGCCTACCTATCCTTTTGCCGATGAACGGTATTGGGTGCCGGAAGTCAAACCGCATGCGGATGCACAGACGGAAAGTGATGCGACAAAGCAAGCTGTACTCCACCCATTGGTACAAAGAAATACATCGGATTTCCAGGACATGAAATACAGCTCGACCTTTACAGGCGAGGAATTCTTCATCAGGGATCACGTCGTGAACGGCGAACCGGTTATGCCCGGTGTCGCTTATTTGGAGATGGCTCAAGCAGCGATTCGGATGATGGCGGGCGGCGAGCGGGAGAGCAGTCTCGGGATCCGTCTGAAACGAGTCGTTTGGGCACGGCCTATGATTGTGGCTGCCAAGCCTCTGGACGTTCGGATCGGGGTGAAGCGGGAACAAAACGGAGACGTCAGCTACCGGGTTACGAGCCAAATCGAGGAAGAGAGCGTTCTCCATTGTCAAGGAGCAGGAGCATTTTTCGAGATGCGGGAACGACCTGTGGTGTTGCTTGAAGCGTTGAAAACTACGCTGACGCAGAAGCGGTCCGTTCAGAGCTGCTACGAGGCATTTGAACGAATAGGTATTCAATACGGTTCCGGGCAAAGAGGATTGGACGAGGTTTACACAGGGCCGGAGGGCGTACTCGCCAAGCTCTTGCTGCCCGCGAGCGTCCAGAGCACGAAGGATCGCTACACGATGCACCCAAGCATGATGGACTCCGCCCTGCAAGCGGCGGTTGTCTTTATGGACAGGGCGGAAGAGAACAAGATGAAGCTCCCGTTTGCAATCGATGAGCTTGAGCTGTTTGACCGCTGCGCAACGGTTATGTGGGCTTGGCTGCGGCCAACACGAGGCGAGGCTGCAGACGGCCACATTCATAGGCTTGATATCGATCTGTGTGATGAACAAGGGAACGTATGCGTGGCAATAAAGGGATTTTCGTCCCGTTTGACGGATCGGAACGCGACGGATAACGCGATGTCGTCGAACACGGATTATGCTTCCGGGAAGTCTGACCAGAACTTGTCGGATTTGCTGACTTACGTCTGGGACGAGGCGGAAGTAGAAACAAGCGGCGTCCAGCCGCCGAACCGAACCGTAATCATTGCGGAAGACGAAAGCGCGGCCGTTCGTGAAAATCAGCATGAGTGGCCGGTAGCGCCGAGCATCATCCTGAAGGCTTCGGATACGATCGAGGAGATGGCCCACAAGTTAAGGGCGTGCGGCGAATTCGAGCATCTGTTGTGGATTGCGGCACGGGAACCGGACGGAGCTGCCGCTTCGGATGCTCCCATCGAAGAACAGGAAAAGGGCGTCCTTCATCTGTTTCGACTCGTAAAGGCCTTATTGGCGCTGGGTTATGGGAGCAAGCGTATCGCCTTGAGCTTCATCACCCAGCAAGCCGTTTCGGTCCAACGCGGTGACGCCGTGCGTTCTTGCGCTGCCAGCGTACACGGATTGGCTGGCGCGATCGCCAAGGAATATCCGCTATGGGCGATACGGGTTGCCGATTTGGAAGCAGGCGGCAGCCTTTCGTTTGATCAATTGTTCCGTCTGCCTGCCGACCCGGAAGGCCACGTATGGGCCTGTCGGGATAACCGGTGGTATCGTCAACGAATACTTCCGGTGGCCGCAGCCGTACCGAAACAAAGCCTTTACCGTCAAGGTGGCGTTTATGTCGTCATCGGCGGTGCAGGCGGGATCGGCGAGGCGTGGACCGAATATATGATCCGTCAATATAGAGGACGAATTGTTTGGATTGGCCGGAAATCGCTGGATGAAACCATTCAGCGTAAGATTGACCGACTGGGTGCGGCTTATGGGATAGAGCCGTGGTATATTTCGGCCGATGCCAAAGACAAACAGTCTTTGCAGCGGTCTGTCGACGAAGTGAAGTCACGCTATGGCGCGGTCCATGGCGTCATCCATTCCGCGATCGTCCTGCTGGATCAAAGCTTGGCAAATATGGATGAAGCACGCTTCCGCGCGGCGCTGTCGGCGAAAGTGGATATCAGTGCTCGGATGGCGCAAGTATTCGCGGCTGAGCAGCTTGATTTTATGCTGTTCTTTTCTTCCATTAATTCGTATACCAAACCGGCCGGTCAAAGTAATTATGCTTCCGGCTGCACCTTCAAGGATGCTTATGCCCAGCGGCTTGGCAAGGAGCTGCCCTTCCCAGTCAAGGTGATGAATTGGGGTTATTGGGGAAGCGTAGGCGTCGTTGCCTCGGAGGAGTACCGGAAGAAAATGGCCTCGCTTGGCGTAGCTTCCATTGAACCGGACGAGGCAATGGCAGCGTTGGAATTGCTGCTTGTAGGAGAGTTGGACCAACTGGTGATGCTGAAGATGACAAAGCCGGTGCCGCTTGCAGGAATGCTGCATGATGAACGTCTAGTCATGCAGGCTGACCGCAGCTCACTGCTTCCAGGAATTCGAAACCGGATGCAGGAAGCAGATGATTCGCGGCTTGACCGTATACAATCCGATATGGGACACCCCATGGCGTTGCTGGACGCTGCCATTTGCAGATTGATGTGGGCGATCTATAGAGAAGGCGGCTGGCTTAGCAGTGTTGAAAACGGTGCGTCCGGGATGCTGCCGGCCTACTACAGCTGGCATCAAGAAACCATAGCCGCCTTCGAACGGGCCGGTTATGTTCGGAGCGAGGACGGCACGGTGCGCATATTGGACACGAGCCCTCTGGATTTGGATGGAGAGTGGCGGCAATGGTACCGGACGAGAAGCGAATGGAAGAGCAACGGCAATATGAATACACAAGCCGAGTTGGCAGAAAAAACGCTGCACGCCCTCCAGCGCATTTTGGTCGGGGAATTACCGGCAACGGATGTTATTTTCCCGAACGGTTCCTTCGGATTGGTGGAGTCTGTTTACAAAAACAATCTGATGGCTGATTTTTTCAATGAAGCGCTTGCGGATACGGCGGCGGCTTATGTGCAGGAACGCTTGGCGCTGGACAAGTCGGCCAAGCTACGGATCCTGGAGATCGGAGCGGGTACGGGAGGGACGAGTGCGGTTGTACTCAAGCGACTAGAACCATATCAATCCCACATGGCTGACTATCTTTACACGGATTTATCAAAGGCGTTTCTGATTCATGGAAAGCAGACGTATGGGGCGGAGGCTCCTTACTTATCCTGCAAAATGGTCGATATTGAACGTCCGCTTGCCGAGCAAGGGATTGAAGAAGGAAGCTTCGATCTTGTCATAGCAACGAATGTGCTCCATGCCACTGCACGGATAAGCCGTACGTTGCGTCATGCAAAGGCAGCCCTGCGCTCGGGCGGGTTATTGCTGGTTAACGAGATCCATGCAAACCGCCTGTTCATGCACGTAACTTTCGGGTTATTGGAAGGCTGGTGGCTGCATGAGGATGCCGAAGTACGCATTCCCGGCAGTCCGGCGCTAACTACGGATATGTGGCAGCGGCTTATGGCGGAGGAAGGTTTCCGGAGCATCTTCTATCCGGCACGGAAAGGTCATTTTCTCGGCGCCGCTGTCATTGCTGCGGAGAGCGACGGCGTGTATCGGCAGTACCTAAGCGGTTGCGCGAGCGTCCCGTCGGATTTCCAGAGGCAGGAGTCGCTCCCGATCAGCCCGTCCACAAGCGGCACAAGCGGCACAAACGGTGCTGCTGACGTTTCGGACCGGGCTCTCGGCTCGTTTATCCAAACCGTTATTCGAACAGCGGTGGCGGATGCACTGCAAATCGATGCAGGCCGAATTCAGGACGATCGGAGCTTCTCGGATTACGGCGTCGATTCCATCATTGCGGTCAACCTCATTAACATCATTAATGAGCACTGTGAGACGCAGCTGCAGACGACGATCATTTTTGACTATAACAGCGTCGAGCGGCTATCCGATTGGCTACTTCGCGAGCATCGGCAGGAACTGCTGAGCAAGTACCGACAGTCGGATAAAACCGCAGCCCAATCCCCGCCGCAGGTCATGGCTGAAGAACGGGCCCTGACGCCGGGGGCATCGGAGGACGGGTATCGAGCCGCAGAAGATGCAGCTGCCTTCGAACTGGCGGAAAAGAGTCAGAAGCTGCGGGTACGCCATCATATAGTCGTTGAACGCCCCGGCGGTATCGACGACCTTCAATTGAAACAGTCGGCAGTGCCGCCGCTGACGGAGCATGATGTGCTGGTTGAGGTACGCGCCTTTTCATTGAACTTCGGCGATCTGCTTTGCGCCAAAGGTCTGTATCCAGTGATGCCGCCTTTTCCTTTTACGCCCGGCTTTGAGGCAAGTGGTGTTGTCATCGATACCGGTAAAGCGGTGACCTCCGTCCGGCGTGGTGATCAAGTGGTTGTGACCGGAGGCGGGAATATAGGCGCGCAATCGACCTACATCGTATGCTCGGAGCAGTCGCTTCTTCCAAAGCCTGACTTTTTGTCCTTTGAAGAAGCTTGTTCGCTGCCGGCAGTCGGCCTTACGATGATGGACGCTTTTCGCAAAGCGGCAGTCAAACATGGCGACAAGGTCCTTGTTCAGACGGCGGCGGGAGGAATCGGCTTGATGGCCGTACAGCTAGCCCGCCATTACGGCGCGGAAATATACGCTACCGCAGGCTCCAAGGAAAAATTGGACTATCTTGCAGGTATCGGTGTTTCGAAGCTCATCAATTACAGGGAAGACGATTTCGAGCAGGAGCTCAAGAGGCTTACGGACGGACAAGGGGTACAGATCGTTGTGAACACACTGTCCGGAGACGCGATGTCGAAAGGATTCCGGTGTTTGGCTCCGGGAGGCCGGTATATTGAGCTCGCCTTAACCGCGCTGAAGTCGGCGCGGAGCATCGACTTGTCGCTGTTGAATGAGAACAGGGCGTTCTATTCCGTTGACTTAAGAGCGTTGTCAGCCGAACAACCGGCTGTGATACAAGCTTATTGGGGCGAGTTGACAGCTCTGATTAGGCAAGGGGTCATACGGCCGACAATCGGCGGCGTTTACACGCTCTCTGATTTTAAAGAAGCCTATCGTCAGTTGGAGAACCGGAAAAATATCGGCAAGATTGTGGTGCGTATACCCGGAGGCGATTACCTGTCCGAACCCGAATCCAGTTCTTCTGCTATGGAGGATGCAAGCATGCCGCAGGTTCCAACACCTTTAGAACCGGTGGCTATTGTCGGGATAAGCGGCCGTTTTGCTCGTTCGGATTCGGTGAAGGAGCTATGGTCACATCTTGAGGCAGGGACCGATCTGGTAGAAGAAGTGACGCGCTGGGAACTCCGTGGGAGCGGCTCGGATCCGGAAGGGGTCAAAAGCTGCCGCCATGGAAGCTTTCTAAGCTCAATTGATTGCTTCGATCCGCTTTTCTTTAACATCACCGGCGTGGAAGCCGATTACATGGATCCTCAGCAGCGCATCTTTCTTGAGGAATCGTGGAAAGCGCTGGAGGATGCTGGATATGCGGGACCGGGAGAGCATACGCGGCGATGCGGCGTCTATGTCGGAAGCTGCGGCAGCGATTACCCGAGATTGTTTGGAGACGAAGCGCCGGCTCAGGCGTTCTGGGGCAATGCAGGATCCGTCATACCTGCACGGATCGCTTATTATCTGAACCTGCAGGGGCCTGCGGTAACGGTGGATACAGCCTGCTCCAGTTCGCTGGTTGCGATTCATCTTGCCTGTCAAAGCCTGTGGACAAGGGAAACGGACATGGCGCTCGCGGGCGGTGTATTCATCCAATCAACGCCTGAATTTTATACCGTCTCCAATCGTGCCGGTATGCTTTCTCCCACCGGCCGATGCCATGCTTTTGACGAAAGGGCAGACGGCTTCGTGCCTGGAGAAGGCGCCGGTGCGGTTGTTCTCAAACGTTTGAAGGATGCGCTTGCAGACGGCGATCATATTTATGGCGTGATCCGCGGCAGCGGCATCAATCAGGACGGCACGACAAACGGCATTACGGCACCAAGTGCGAATTCACAGGAGCGCCTGCTGCGGCATGTGTATGATACCTTCAGCATCAATCCGCGCCATATTCAGTTGGTGGAGGCGCATGGAACAGGAACGAAGCTGGGAGATCCGATCGAGTTTCAGGCGCTGACCCGGGCGTTCCGACATTATACGGACGATAACCGCTATTGCGCGGTCGGTTCGATTAAATCGAATCTCGGCCATCCGGCTGCTGCCGCAGGCATTGCGGGCTTGTTGAAAGTTATTCTGTCATTGCGTCACAAAAAACTGCCGCCTTCGCTCCATTTTGAAAAGGGCAACACAAACATTGCTTTCGAAAATAGTCCCTTTTACGTCAATACGGAGCTTAGGGATTGGACACTTGGCGAGGGAACGAAACGAATGGCGGCCATCAGCTCATTCGGATTCAGTGGAACGAATGCGCATCTTGTTCTTGAGGAAGCTCCTCAGCCGGTTCGCAGACGGGAGGCGAGATCCGCATACTTGTTCGTGCTGTCGGGACGGACCGCGGTACAACTGCGCCAACAGGTTGAAAGGCTGGCTGCGCACTGCAGACACTCCCCGCAGTTGGACTGCGCCGCGGTCAGCTTTACGCTGCTGGCAGGACGTAAGCACTTGAAACACCGGTTTGCATGCGTCGCCCCCTCCCGGCATGAGCTACTCGAACGGCTTGGCGAATGGTTGGATAACGGCCATGCGCAAGACGTTGTCCAAGCAGAGCTCCAGCCTGTCGGGGTGCGGGATGAAGAAGAGCGGCGAATCGACGAAGTAAATCAAAGCATCCAGGCATACCGAGAAAATGTCGACGGCCTGGCACGAGAGCATCTGCTGGCTTGTGCCAAGCTGTTTGTTCACGGTTATCCGCTGGACTTACGCAAGCTGTTCCTGGAAGGGGAGCAGCAGCGGATTCCATTGCCGACATACCCCTTTGCCAAAGAATGCCATTGGGTAAAGAAAGCGGAGCAACGGGAAGAGGCGAAGACGGATGAAGACGGCTTCAGTGATCTTCTAGATCAGTTTCTCGACGAAACCATAACGTTGGAGACCGCCGTCCAGAAAGCGGAACGAATCCTATCATCTTTGTCTTAGCAGGCTTCTAACCGGGAGGTCAATATGAGAGATTTTTTGCAAGATGTGTTGAGTGGAGTCCAAGAGGGCCGTCTGTCCAAGCCGGAGGCCCTTCGAATGTTGAACAAGTATAAGCAGAGCGCCCCATCCGAGGCAAATGATGAATACGGCGTGCTGCTTTTTCGGCCGTCCGAAGAGGAAACTGCAAAGCTTCCATCGGACCCCCCTGGGCTCAATCAGGACCGATTGATCATATTTGGCGAGTCGATCGAGGTCCGCGCAGATAAATTAGAATGCATGACAGGCAAAGCCGAATGGCTTGTTCTTGAATTCTCAGAGCAGCCGATCGAGCAGCGGTATGAGGCTTATACACTCCAAATCGTCGACCGCCTCCAGCGCCTTCTGCATAATCACACCGGCCGGGAAACGCTTGTGCAGCTTTTCATCGCAAATAAAGAGGAGTCGCCATGGCTTGTCGGATTATACAGCTTACTGTTAACCGCATGTGCAGAAAATCCGAAGCTCACGGTAGAATGTCTCGAATGGTCGGAAAATGGTAAGGGAGATATTGTCGGTGCGCTCGAGGCAGGTGCTTGGGGGGGCGGCAGCACAAGTGCTGTCCAATCCCGGCACGGTCGCTGCTACCGCTTCGTGTGGAAGAAGGAGACGATCCTGCAGGAGCAGGTGCGAATGCCATGGAAAGACCGCGGCATCTATTTAATAACAGGCGGAGCGGGCGCACTCGGCCTGTTATTTGCTGAGGAAATCGCAAGGCAGGTGAGCCTGCCTGTTCTTATACTAATCGGAAGATCGGCAACGCTGAATGACGAAGCATCCGGCCGAATCGAACGGATGGCGGCTCTTGGCGCTAAGGTTGAATATAGGCAAGTTGATCTAAGCGAAGAACGTCAAGTTGCTGCATTGATCGATGCAATTCGGCATCAATATGGCGGCTTGAATGGGATTCTACATGCGGCAGGTATCATCCGCGATGAATATTTGTACCGCAAAACGCGTGATCAGGTTATCGAGGTGCTCGGTCCGAAGGTGAAGGGACTCGTCCATTTGGACCGGTCTAGCAAGGATATCAAGCTGGACGTGTTTGCCGTCTTCTCATCCGTAGCCGGTGTATATGGCAATGCCGGCCAAGCAGACTATGCAGCGGCGAATGGCTTTATGGATGCTTATACCGTATGGAGACAACAGACGGACCGCAACAGGTCAGGAATGATCGCAATTAACTGGCCGCTCTGGAGATCGAACGGGATGCAGCTCGAACCCGGAGCCGAGGAAGCATTGGAACGTGAGACCGGGATGGCGGCGATGCCGGGAACGATCGGCATCCGTGCATTCTACGCTGCGCTTGCAAGCGGAGGGAGCCGAGCCATGGTACTCTACGGTGCTGGTGCTAAGCTAACCCGTTTTGTAGAAAATGACCGAAGCCGCTCTTCGGCTGATCTTGTCGAAGGAGTCAGTCTGGATCCAAACTTGGACAAGCGGACCCTGAAACGGCTGATTCATTTGTTCTCGGGCTATACGAGGCTCAATCCGGACAGCATTGATCCGGATGAACCGTTGGAAACGTATGGCATCGATTCGATTATGATTACCGAGTTGAACCGCAATCTCGCGAATGACTTCGGTGAGCTTTCCAAAACGCTGTTTTACGAATTCAAGACACTAAGAGGCGTAGCCGATTATTTGAGAGCAACGTATCCGCATCAATGTCTCAATAGGATTGGACTGGCCGAGAGAGATACACAGGAGAAAAATGACGCGGCGGCAGCTTTGTCCTCCGGTGTGACGCCCCGGTTGTCACCGATCGGTGAAAGTGATCAAACGGTCAGCAGATCGGTCGGCATTGCCGGCAAGAGCGGTCAGCCGGCAGAGAAGGAACCGATCGCGATTATCGGGATGAGCGGCAGATATCCGCAGGCCGAAGATTTGGACGCGTTCTGGCGAAATCTTGCCGCAGGCATGGACTGCATAACCGAAATTCCTGAGGACCGTTGGTCGGTCGAAGGTTTCTATGAGCCCAATTCGGAGATTGCGCTCTCCGAGGGCAAAAGCTATAGCAAGTGGGGCGGATTTCTGGAGCATGCGACAAGCTTTGATCCGCTCTTCTTTAAAATATCGCCGCTGGAGGCGTCCTGCATGGACCCTCAGGAACGGCTCTTTCTCGAAAGCTGCTGGCATGCGCTTGAGGATGCTGGCTGCACGAGAGAGCATCTGGCTTCGCAGTACGGCGGCCGAGTCGGCGTTTTCGCCGGAATAACGAAAACAGGGTTTAATCTATACGGGCCTGAGTTCAAAAAACAGGGAGAGCGCATGCTTCCCTTTACGTCTTTTAGCTCCGTGGCCAATCGAGTTTCGTACTTGTTTGACTTCAATGGTCCGAGCATGCCGATCGATACGATGTGCTCCTCTTCGTTAACCGCTATTCATGAAGCTTGCGAGCATATTTTGCGCGGGGAATGCGAATTGGCAATCGCCGGAGGCGTCAACTTATATCTTCATCCGTCTAATTATATCGAGCTTAGCGCTCATGGGATGTTGTCCACCGACGGCAAATGCAGAAGCTTCGGCAGTGGCGGCAGCGGCTTCGTTCCGGGAGAAGGGGTAGGTGTTTTGCTGCTGAAACGGCTGTCGCAAGCCATTGCCGACGGTGACCGGATTCATGCCGTGATCAGAGCCACCAGCGTGAATCATGGCGGCAAAACAAATGGCTACACCGTTCCAAATCCGAATGCCCAGGGACAGCTGATCCGGCAAGCGCTCGACAAAGCCGGCATTCACAGCAGAACCGTAAGCTATATCGAAGCGCACGGTACGGGCACTAAGCTGGGCGATCCGATCGAAATTACCGGGCTGACGCAAGCGTTCCGCCAAGATACGCAGGATAACCAATACTGCGCGATCGGTTCGGTCAAATCGAATATCGGTCATCTTGAGGCGGCGGCTGGTGTGGCCGGCGTAACGAAAATCGTGCTGCAAATGAAGCATCGGAAGCTCGTGCCGAGCTTGCATGCGCGTACGCTAAATCCGAATATTCCGATGAAAAACACGCCTTTTATGGTCCAGCAGGAGCTGGCAGATTGGGATAGACCCGTCGTTCGCCTGAACGGCAGAGAGGAAGAGTATCCGAGAATTGCGGGCATTTCTTCCTTTGGCGCAGGCGGCGCCAATGCGCATATTGTGCTCGAGGAGTATATTCCGCCTGTGAGTGAAGCCCGAAAAGAAACATCCGCTAGTGAAGAGGTGCTTATTTTGCTGTCGGCCGCCAACGAGCAGCGGCTGCGTATTCAGGCGGAGAGACTGCTTTCGGCTTTGGACAGCGGATCATTGGCGGATGCGGAATTGGCGGAAATCGCTTATACGCTTCAGATCGGTCGCGAGGCGATGGATGAAAGGCTTGCTTTTACCGCGGCTTCGATGGAAGAGTTATCCCTTCGCTTACGAAGTTTTTTGAATAAGACGTCGGATGACGGATCGATATACCGCGGCCATGCGAAATCAGATAAGGATCAGTTGGCCTCAATCGGAGCGGATGACGATCTTACAAGCCGTGTAAACCGGTGGATCGAGCTCCGGAATATTGACAGGCTTGGGGCATTATGGGTGAAGGGTCTAAAGGTAGACTGGAGCCGGATGTATGAGAACAAGCCAGCTAGGCGAGTGAGTTTGCCGGGTTATCCTTTTGAACGCAAAACGTACTGGCTGCCGGGCAGTGGCAAGCGGAAGGAAGCTGAAGCTAGTCCAGACTTGGTAGCTGAGAAGCAGCGCTTTATCCGCGAACCGGAGAACCGTCCGGAAGCGTTTGAACATGTTTTGCTTACACCTGTTTGGGAGCCTGTGCCTGTCGAATCCAGGCCTTCGTACCCCAGAGCGAACAGCCGAAGCGTTGTGATCATCGGAGGAACGGCTGAAAGCCGGGATGCTCTCTTGGTTCATTATCCGAACGCCTTTACAGTCAACGTGGGCGAAGAGGATGATATCGAGCAGATCGCTATGGTGCTGGCACGATTCGGTGTCATCGATCATTTATTTTGGCTTGCGCCGCCTTCCGAATTTTTGCTTCATGACGATTCACTCCTTGCCAAGCAAGAGGTTGGTGTCCTGTCGCTATTCCGCTTGATCAAGGCGCTGCTGCACGCCGGATATGGCGGGAAAAGGCTGAGTGTCGATGTCCTCACCTTCCAAACCCAGCGGGCATACACGGGAGACAGGATAAATCCCGTTCATGCGAGTGTGCATGGACTGATAGGTGCGCTTACAAAAGAATATCCCAATTGGCAGATTCGTTTACTGGATTTGGAGCCGGGCTGGGAGACTTCAATTGAAACGCTGTTGACGCTTCCTCCCGATACGGAAGGAAACACGTGGTGCTTAAGGGGACGGGAATGGCTGTGTCAAAGACTGGCTCCCGTGAATATCGCCTCTGGCATGCAGCACAACGGTTACCGGAAAGGCGGCGTCTATGTCGTTATTGGCGGGGCCGGAGGTATTGGTGAAGTCTGGACGGCGTACATGATCCGCCGCTATCAGGCCCAGATAGTCTGGCTTGGACGCCGCAGGCAGGATGAGTCGATCAGCGCGTCAATCGAACGGGTGTCCACTACGGGGCCAAAGCCATTCTATATAGAGGCGGACGCAGCGGATACCCAAGCGCTGGATCATGCTTATCAGGTCATCAAAGCACGTTTCGGCGCCATTCATGGTGTCGTTCATGCTGCAATCGTCCTGCGCGACCAAAGCCTCGCTAATATGCAGGAGGACGACTTCCGGGCAGGGCTGGGAGCCAAGATTGACGTCAGTGTACGGCTCGCGCAAATATTCCGCAGAGAGCCGCTTGATTTTGTTTTGTTTTTCTCAGGCATGATGTCCTTCGCCAGAAGGGCGGGTCAAAGCAATTATGCAGCTGGCTGCACGTTTAAGGATGCCTTCGCGATCCGTTTGGCCCGTGACTGGCCGTGTGCGGTGAAGATCATGAATTGGGGCTACTGGGGAAGTGCGGGCATTGTCGCTTCGGACGAATACCAGGCAAGAATGGCACTTGACGGCATCGGTTCGATAACGCCTTCCGATGCGATGGAGGCGTTGGAGGCGCTGCTTGCAAGTCCGATCGAGCAGATGGCATTTATTAAAGCCTCGAAGAGTGTCCTGGAAGCAGGCTTTGCTTCGGAGAGGCTAATAGACGTCATGTTCGACACTCCGGGCTTCAGCGGCGATTACAGGTCAATGGTGGAGCTGCCGGCACTTCCTGATCTCATTGCTGGTATGAACATAGAACGAGGCCAACCGGTTGGGCCGTCCGGTCAAGCCGAACTGATTTTGCATGATTTGATCGGGGAAGCGGCCCGTTTGTTGGATGTCCATCCCGACGAAATCGACCCGAACGCTGAGTTTGCGGAATACGGATTGGATACGGTCCAGCTGGCCGAGCTTTTAAGCAAGCTTAACAGACGCTTCATGGTGGAAGCGGAAATGCAGGCTTTCACAGATTGGACGACGTTGAACCAGATGGCACAAGCTGTGTCCCGTTTTGTCGGACGATCGGAAATCACGTCATAAGAAAGGGGCCTGTTCGTCTTGGATCAATTAAACGCGTTAACCTATAAATTGCTGTGGGGGCAGCTGTGGGAACTCGGACAGTTTACACAGCATTCGTTTGACCTGGACGCTCTGAAGGCCAAGGTGCATTCGCGCTACGGAAGCTGGCTTGAAGAGAGCCTGACAAAGCTGACCGAACAGGGGTATATCAGGCTGCCACAAGGACAGGGCCTTGCGAAAGCATCTTCTCCTGTTCATCTGAACGAGGTGTGGGAAGAGTGGGCGGCCGCCAAGAAGGAATGGCTGCACAATCCTAATTTACATGCCCAAGTCAACCTGTTGGAAACAGCACTTCGGGCGCTTCCGGCGATATTGACCGGCCGGACCGCCGCCACTGACGTTCTGTTTCCAAACGGCTCGATGAAGCTTGTCGAAGGCATCTATAAACATAATTTGGTATCGGATTATTTTAACGAGGTGTTGGCCAATACAGCGGCTGCATATGCAAAAAGTCTGGGTCAAGGGCAACGGATCCGCATTCTTGAGCTGGGAGCGGGAACGGGCGGTACGAGCGAGATGGTCTTCCGCAAGCTGGAGCCTTATCGGGAACAGATCGAGGAGTACGTTTACAGCGACTTATCGAAAGCATTTCTTATCCATGCACAAGAACAATACGGACCGGCAGTTCCCTATTTAAGCTGCCGGATCGTGAACGTTGAAGAGCCCTTGGCGGAACAGGGGATTTCATCCGGCACTTTCGATATGGTCATCGCGTCAAACGTGCTGCATGCGACAAAAAATATTCGGCTCACGCTCCGCACCGTTAAATCTGCACTGAAAAAAAATGGTTTATTGCTGCTAAATGAGATGAGCCACAACACACTCTTCGCTCACCTGACATTCGGTCTTCTGGATGGCTGGTGGCTCTATGAGGACGACTGGCTGCGCATTCCGGGTTCGCCCGCCTTAACTTCGGAGACCTGGACGAAAGTTTTGGAGCAGGAGGGATTCCGGTCGGTTTATTTCCCGGCGCAGGAAGCCCGGAGCTTGGGACAGCAAATTATCGCTTGCCAGAGCGATGGCGTTGTCCGAAAATCCGGCACATCGTCAGCAAAACAAACCGGGTCGACTATGGATACCGCTGCGGGGATGATTGTCTCCACAACGGCAGATGATACCGGAAAAGTGGAACCGAAAGCGGATTGGACTCCTCAGGACAATGACAGATACGTGCAAGCTGTCAAGCGCATGCTTAGAAAGCACATCTCGACAGCGCTTAAGGTTGACCTTGATCAGATCGCTCCGAACCATGCTTTTGCCGATTACGGGTTGGATTCCATTACGGGCGTTCACTTAATCCAATTGGTTAATGGGGAACTTGGACTGGAGCTACCGACGACCGTTCTGTTTACATACAGCTCGATTAATCAGTTTACAGGCTATTTGCTAGCTGAGCACGGCGAAGCCGTTTCCCGAGTCTTCGGAGCTGCGGACCGCATAGCGCCGCAGGCGGCTGTTAGGCCGAACGAAGTCGAATCGCCCTCTGCGTTCCAGAAAGCGGATGCACGAGCCCAAGGCCCGGCTCCTAAGGAGCCGATTGCCATCATCGGCATAAGCGGAAGGTTTGCCAAATCCCGTAGCATTGAAGAATTATGGGAGCATTTGGCCAGTGGAACGGATTTGGTCGGGGAAATCACGCGATGGAAACAGTCGGACTCCAATATCGTTCGCTATGGCAGCTTACTTGACGATTATGACCAATTCGACCCGTACTTTTTCCATATTTCGGGAACGGAAGCGGTTTACATGGACCCTCAGCAGCGGTTGTTTCTGGAGGAGTCCTGGAAAGCGCTGGAGGACGCCGGCTATGCCGGATCAGCAATGGAAGGCCGCCGGTGCGGCGTTTATGTCGGGTACAATGTCGGCGATTATATGCAGCTGATCGGCGACAATCCCCCGGCGCAGGCGATGTGGGGAAATGCCGGTTCTATCGTAGCTGCTCGAATTTCGTATTATTTGAACCTGAGAGGCCCGGCGATAGCAGTCGATACCGCCTGCTCCAGCTCACTCGTATCCGTTCATCTTGCATGTCAGGGACTGTGGGCGCAGGAGACAGATATGAGCTTGGCCGGGGGTGTGTTCATTCAGTCTACCCCGGCTTTCCACGACAGTGCACAGAGGGCAGGCATGCTGTCTGCTTCTGGACGCTGTTATACGTTTGATGAACGGGCGGACGGTTTTGTGCCGGGCGAGGGTGTCGGTGCGGTTGTTCTCAAACGGTTAAGCGATGCGGTTGCTGACGGCGACCATATCTACGGTGTCATTGCCGGATCGGGCATGAACCAGGACGGCACGACCAACGGGATTACGGCTCCGAGCGGTGCTGCACAGGAAGAGCTCGAGCGCGAAGTGTATGAACAATTCGGCATCGATCCCGGGCGCATTCAACTGGTAGAAGCACACGGCACCGGTACTAAGCTTGGCGACCCCATCGAGCATGAGGCGTTGACGCGCGCATTTAGACATTACACAGGCAAAACGGAATACTGTGCGATCGGCTCTATCAAGACAACGATTGGCCATACGATTGCTGCAGCGGGCATCGCGGGGTTGATCAAGCTGATGTTGTCATTGAAATATAAAAAGCTTCCGCCATCCCTTCATTATCAGAAGGGTAATGCGAATATCCGAATGGAAGGAAGCCCCTTCTACGTCAACACCCACCTCAAGGAATGGCCAGCTGAGTCGGGTGAAAGCCGGTTCGCGGCGATCAGTTCATTCGGCTTCAGCGGGACGAATGTGCACATGGTCCTTCAGGAAGCGCCGACGATAGATCGTCAGACAAGGCCAACGCGCAGTCATCTGTTGGTGCTGTCGGCGCAGTCCGACGCGCAGCTGCGTCAGCAGGCGGAGCAGCTTATCGCTTACTGCGGCAAGCATCCCGAAGCGGATGTCGGGGATATGAGCTATACGCTGCTGATTGGACGTAAGCATTTGCCGCATCGGCTGGCCTGTATCATTGAGGATGTGACTGCCCTTGTCGCTGTGCTGAACCGCTGGCTCCTTGAGGGGAGCGCGCCGGGCCTCTTAGCGTCGGTCGTGCACGAATGGGAACGGCAGGAGGATACGATCAAGAAGAACGAGGGTCTGGCGTGCATCATGGAATGGCGTAATTCGGAGCTCGATAAGCCGGAGATGTTAGAAAGGATTGCCCGCTTGTATCAGCAAGGCTATGAGCTGGCGTATGACGAGCTGTTTACAGCCAGTCAATACAGACGGATTTCATTGCCGGTGTATCCCTTTGCACGGGAGAGATTTTGGGTGCCGCTTAGCGGAGTAAGTGAGCCGGTGAAGCGGGATGAACGGCAGCAATCGGAAGTTCTTCATCCGCTGGTGCACCGCAATACGTCGACGCTTACGGAGCAGCGGTACAGCTCCGTATTCACGGGCGATGAGCCCTTCTTCACGGACCATGTGCTAAACGGCCAGCAGATTTTTCCCGGCTCCGCTTACTTGGAAATGGCTCATGCAGCCGTACGGCTTGCTACTGAATCGGCTGCTAACGACGGACGAATCCTGCAGTTGAAGCATGTTGGATGGGTACAGCCCCTCATTGCACGGGATGAACCGGTTGTCCTTCACATCGCGCTCGCTTCCGGAGAGAATGAGGAAATTACGTTCGAGGTATACAGCTTGTCGGGGGATAAAGACAGGGAAGAAGCGGTTGTTCATTTTCAAGGTTCGGGAAGGTGGATGGCCGCCACGCCGGAGGAGCGACTGAATGTGCGGGAGGTGCAAGCGGCATGCCGTCATACGGTTTCGTCGGAAGCATGCTACGAGGCGTTTGCACAGATCGGCTTTCATTACGGCATCACCCACACGGGCATCGAGCAGCTTCATATTGGAGAACAGGCTGCGCTGGCGAAGCTGTCGATGCCTGCTGATCGAGGAAGCGTGGAGCCTTTTACGATGCATCCCGGTCTGCTGGATGCCGCACTCCAATCGATGGCTGGTCTTGTAATCGGAGAAAATAACGTAAGCCCATTGGATGGCAGTCTTCGTTTAAGCCCGCTTCTGCCCTTCGCTATTGAAACGCTCGATATCGTACATGCCATGGATGCCGAGATGTGGGCGTATTTGCGATTCAGCCACGACTCGGGGATGCGTGGCGGCATTAAGAAGATTGATATCGATTTGGTTGACGCTCAGGGCCGTTTATGCGTACGGATCAAAGGGTATGCTGCCCGCCCGGTACAAGCAAACGCACACTCGGACGAGGGGGTGTTGTTGTTCGAGCCGATATGGGAAACGCCGGAGGACTCTATAGGTACAAACGAAGCTGTGCACCGATATGAGCGCCGAATTGTCGTC
The DNA here is from genome assembly GCF_046196545.1 of Brevibacillus fortis. Classification (GTDB taxonomy): domain Bacteria; phylum Bacillota; class Bacilli; order Brevibacillales; family Brevibacillaceae; genus Brevibacillus; species Brevibacillus fortis_A. Next base: position 5,206,223 of record NZ_CP176370.1, on the reverse strand, counting down.
GCTACTGAAGACTGTGCCTTCGCTCTGGAAGAAATCGAAGGACAGGAGGATGACGTCCGGTGCATCGCCCTGCAGACCGAACATCAGGATAAGATCGACCTGCGTTACCATGCTTATGCAGAACAGCTGCTCGGTATCGTACAGGAAGTGCTGCAGGATAACCGTTCCACTATTATACAGCTGCTTATCGGCCATACCGATCAACAGCAATTGGCTGCGGGGTTGTCGGGAATGCTCAAAACAGCGGCCATGGAAGAGCCGAGAATAGCCGCCCAGCTGATCGAGCTTGAAGCTCAGTCGAGTGAGCAGCACCTCGCCCAATTACTAGCGGCGTACGCAAAGCACCCAGAATTGCAGCACATCCGATTGAATAGGGAGCAGCAGAGCACTCTGCGCTGGCGCGAGATGCGTACGGTTCCCGAGCCGTCTGCAGTCGTTCCTTGGAAGGATGGCGGCGTTTACCTCATAACCGGGGGAACAGGCGGGCTTGGCGTGCTGTTTGCGGAAGAAATTGCGCGAAGGACCCGTGGCGCTGCCGTGATCCTAGCGGGACGATCAGCGCTGGACCAAAACAAGCGTGAACGAATAGAGCAATTAACCAATCGAGGGCTGAAGGTGGAATACAGGCAAACGGATGTCGGTAGCCTGGAGGCGGTGGAAACGCTGATCCAAGAGATTTGCCGCAAATACGGTACATTGAACGGGATCCTGCACGGCGCCGGTGTTATTCAAGATGCGTATTTGAAGAAGAAGTCCGCTGTTGAACTTCAGCAGGTCCTTCGGCCAAAAGTATCCGGAACGATCTATCTGGATGATGCGACTCGCCATATTCCGTTGGATTTCTTCCTGCTTTTCTCGGCTTTAGCAGGTGTAATAGGTAATCCCGCTCAGGCTGATTATGCGGCCGCCAACGCTTTTCTGAATCGTTTTGCTGCCTACCGTAACGAGTTAGCGGGAGCCGGACAACGGCATGGCCGCACATTGTCGATTTGTTGGCCACTGTGGCAAGAAGGCGGCATGCAGGTTCATGCCGAGACGGCGAAGCTGTTGAAGCAAAAGAGCGGCATGCGGGCAATGGCAAGCAGCACGGGTATTCAAGCGTTTTACATGGCTTTGGCTACTGGAAAATCGCAAATCACCGTTATCGATGGTGAGAAAGAAACGTTACGTTCCTTTATGCGGATGGCACAGAACGAAGGGAAGGCGCAGGCTTTCGAAAGCGGCATAAAAGAGCCGTTCGCTTGGGATCAAAGCGATGCGCTTCAGGAGAAAGCGGTCGCGTACTTGACGAATTTGATATCCTCCGTGGCCGGCACGCCCGCCAGCCGGATGGACCCGGAAGCTCCGATGGAAACGTACGGCCTCGATTCCGTCATGGTGATGCAAATCACCAGCCGGCTGGAAGCATCCTTCGGCTCCCTGTCGAAAACATTGTTTTTCGAATACCCGAACATCGGTCGACTGGCGGCTTTTTTCATCGAACATCATCGTTTCCGTTTGGCCGAGTTAGTTGGCGCTAAAATGGCGGCGGATAATTCGATGAGTTCTATTACCGTATTATCGAAGCCAAAGAAAGCAGGCCGCAAAGCTGCACGCCCGATGTCCAAGCGGTCGACAGAAGCACGGGACGGAAGTCGTATACACGATATTGCGATCATCGGCATAGCCGGCCGTTATCCGGGCGCTAAAAATGTTGAACAATTTTGGGAGAAGCTTCGTGACGGTCAGGACTGCATAAGCGAAATTCCGCCCGACCGCTGGGATCACAGCATCTACTATGACCCGGATAAGAGCAAGCCGGGCAAGGTGTATACGAAGTGGGGCGGATTTGTGGAGGGCGTCGACCGCTTCGATCCGTTGTTCTTTAATATATCGCCGCGTGAAGCCGAGATCATGGACCCGCAGGAAAGATTGTTTCTGCAAAGCGTCTATGAAGCGATCGAAGACGCCGGATATACACGGGAAACGCTCGCTGCCGAGGGGCAAGGGAAAACGAAGCGGGTTGGCGTATTCGTTGGCGTCATGAACGAGGAATATCAGCTATACGGCGCGGAGTTGACTGCCCGAGGGAAGCCAATCGCACTATCCGGTAATCCATCGTCTGTCGCAAACCGGGTCTCTTACTTCTGCGATTTCAAAGGACCAAGCATGGCGGTGGACACGATGTGTTCCTCGTCGCTAACAGCCATTCATCTGGCATGCCAAAGCTTGCGGCAAGGGGAAAGCCGTGTTGCCGTGGCCGGCGGCGTCAACGTATCCGTCCACCCGAATAAATACATTTTCCTTTCCCAAGGCAAATTCGCTTCCAGCAAAGGCCGTTGCGAAAGCTTCGGGAAAGACGGCGACGGTTACGTACCCGGCGAAGGGGTAGGTGCAGTTGTGCTGAAACCGCTCGAAGATGCAATTGCGGACGGCGATCACATTTATGGCATTATCAAGGGAACGGCCATCAACCACGGTGGCAAAACAAACGGCTATTCGGTACCCAGTCCGGCTGCGCAGGCCGATGTCATTGGCGAGGCAATCAAGGATGCCGGTATTGATCCGCGAACGATTAGCTATATCGAAGCGCACGGCACGGGCACCTCGCTTGGCGATCCGATTGAAATCGCGGGCTTGAGCCATTCCTTCCGCGCCCATACAGCCGATGTTCGCTTTTGTGCGATCGGCTCGGCCAAATCGAACATCGGCCATTGCGAAAGCGCAGCAGGCATTGCCGGTTTGACGAAGGTATTGCTTCAGATGAAATACGGTCAACTGGCGCCTTCTCTGCATGCGGAGGAGCTCAATCCAAACATCGATTTCGAGCAATCACCATTTGTGGTACAGCGGACGCTGGATGCCTGGAACCGACCTGTTCTGACCATAGACGGGTTCGCAAGGGAACTTCCGAGAATCGCCGGACTCTCTTCCTTTGGCGCGGGAGGCTCCAACGGGCATCTCGTCATCGAAGAATATATTTCAGAAGAACATGTGACAGGAGAAAAGCAGACTTACCATAGGCACGATCCGGCTATCATTGTACTTTCAGCGCGTGACGAAGAGCGTCTACAGCTCGTTGCGCAGCGTCTCTTGTCCTTCATACGCGATCAAGGCTGTGAACACACAAACCTGGAGAATCTGGCCTACACCCTCCAAGTGGGCCGGGAAGCGATGGAGGAACGGCTGGCGATGCTCGTCGGTTCGATCGAAGAGCTGGAGAATAAGCTGCTTGCTTATTTAGCGGATCGCGAAGAAAGGGACAACGTTTTCCGCGGTCACATCCAGACCAATGAACTGATGCAAATGTGGCGGACAGACGAGGATTTATCGGAGACATTCAAGGCATGGATGAGAAAAGGGAAATTCGGGAAGATCCTCGGTCTGTGGGTGAAAGGGCTGAACATCGATTGGCGTCTGCTTTACGAAGATACGGTTCCACGCCGGATGAGCCTGCCAACGTATCCGTTTGCGGAAGAGAGGTACTGGATACCGGAAACCGACATCATATTTGCTCGGGAAGGAGAGGGCGGGAAGCCTCTTCATCCGCTGCTGCACCGGAATACATCGGAAGTGTCGCAGCTGCGTTTCAGTTCGCTGTTTACCGGTAAGGAGCATTTCCTGAGCGATCATGTTGTTCATGGGAATAAGATCATGCCGGGCGCCGCTTACCTCGAAATGATTCGCGCAGCCGCTGAGGCTGCAGCCGGAAAGCTGTTAAGTCCGGCAGGCACTCGTCTTCATCAGATCGTATGGAGAAAACCGCTTAACGACGCATCCTCCGAGGTGCATATTCGGCTCCGTAAGGAAGACGAAGAATTGGCATGCGAGGTCTTTACCAATCAGGGCGAAGACGAGAATGAGACCTTGTATTGTACGGCAACGGTATCGCTTCAGGAGCCCGAAGTGAGCCCGATTATGGATATTGAAGTCATAAGAGCACAATGTAGTGGGCCGAAGCTGTCAGGCGAGCAGTGCTATCGGGCATTCGAATCAGCCGGACTTCTGTATGGACCCGGCAACAGAGGGATCAGAAGTATCTATACTGGCAACGCTCAAGCATTGGCGAACGTGTTTGTTCCGGCGGAAGTAGCTGGAACGCCGCATGATTATGTGCTTCATCCGAGTTTGATTGATTCCGTCTTCCAGGCAACGATCGGCTTGTTTCCCCGTCAAGTTCTGGAAGCAATGGAGGGGCAGCCGCAGTCCGTGAGTCCAATCGTTCCTTTTGCGCTGGAGGAATTGGACATCCTTGGCCCATGTTCAGGAGAGATGTGGGCATGGATCCGGTTCAGCAGCGATCTTCTACCGGAGAGCCCGATCCGCAAGCTGGATATCGAGCTTATCGACAGCAGCGGAATCGTTTGTGTACGGATGAGAGGATTGACGTCCAGACAGATTGACCGTGAAGAGGTTCGTGATCAACCTGTTGCGACCCCTAAGGAAACGCTTTTGTTCCAGCCGATATGGGAACTGAAGCCTTGCCATACGGGCAAGAACACGGTGACTTATAACAGGCGGATCGTCTTGTTGGGTGGATCGGACAGCTCGCTTGCGGATCAACTCATGCAACAAGGGGGCGGGGCAGAGGTTCATCTATTGGGCGACGGCCTGGAAAGTATGACGTTGGCGTCGCGTTATACGTTTTATGCCAAACGGATGCTGAAACAGCTTCAATCCGCACTTCATGGTACGGAAGGCAGGACGCTGATTCAATTGGTGCTCCCGTATAACGACAATCAGCGTGTCATAGTTGGATTAAGCGGAATGCTGAAGACCGCTGCTCTTGAACATCCCGGTGTCGTCGGGCAGACGATTTTACTGGGTAAGGACTCTGCGGGACCTGTCATTGCCGGGCTTATCAACGAGAATGGGTCTGAACCGGAGGACGACGTCATTCGTTATGAAACCGGCAATCGGTATGTTCAAAGGCTTGTGGAAATGGGACTCAAAAACGGGGTTCCGATACCTTGGAAACATAACGGCACGTATCTGATCACAGGCGGCTGCGGCAAGCTTGGGATGATCGCTGCGCGAGATGCCGCCGCGCGAACTAGGGGTGCGAACCTGATCCTAACGGGGCGCTCCGTTCATGATGAAGGAATACAGAAGCATCTTGACGAGTTGAAAGCGGTGGGAGCCCATGCAGAGTACCGCAGCTTGGACATCAGCGACGCTTCCGCCATACAAGAAACAATCGAACAGATAGAAGCTCGCTATGGCGGTTTGTCCGGCATCATTCATTGCGCAGGCATTCGAGCGGACAGCTTCATCTTGAAAAAAACGGAAATGGACATCGATCGGGTATTCGCAGCTAAAGTGGCCGGTCTTATTCATCTGGACCGTTCAACGAGGCATATGGAGCTCGACTTTATGCTGCTTTATTCCTCTCTTGCCGGAACGCTGGGCAATTTCGGTCAAGCCGACTATGCAGCCGCCAATGGGTTTATGGACGCGTTCGCAGCACATCGGAACGATCTTACGGCTTCAGGACATCGCAAGGGCAAAGCCTGCTCGATCGCCTGGCCGCTCTGGGAGAAGGGCGGCATGCAGATCGATGAGGAAACGCTCTCCATGATGAACAGGCTGACCGGGATGTCTGTGCTCGAAACCGCCGGCGGGTTGCACGCTTTATATGCCGCAGCAGCATCTGCAGCGGACCATGTCCTGACGATAGCGGGAGATCCTTCCCGCATGCGCGCTGCCTTGACGGCCGGGAGCCAGTCTCCGCCGCAGGCTCAAGCTCGGCCGGCAGCTGTCGTGCAGCAGCCTGTAAAGGCTGCTGGCATTCCTGCCTTTCCGCAGGATGAGCTGGAGCAGAGGACCATAGCGTATTTAAAATCGCTTGTATCGGCGATAATTAAGCTGCCCATTCAGCGGATGCATGAGGATACGCCGTTCGAGAAATATGGTGTCGATTCAGTGACCATCATGCAGTTGACAGCGAGTCTGGAGCAATCATTCGGAACGTTGTCCAAATCGCTATTCTTTGAATATATGACGATCAGGGAGCTGGCCGGCTATTTGATGCGTGCTCACCTCGGCCGTCTGCCTGCTGTATTGGGCTTGGAGGACGGTTCTTCGCTCGGATCGGCAGCGTCCATCCCTGAACGCGTTGGGCTTTCGCGTCATGACAGCCGTGCTGTAGAGAAAGTGGAACCGCCTGCCGGTAATAACGATGTTGAATCGGTAGGAGCTGGAGCTACAACCGAATGGCGGTCGGAGGATATCGCGATTATCGGGGTGGCCGGACGCTATCCGGGAGCAAGAGACGTAGAGGCGTTTTGGCACAATATCCGGAACGGCGTCGACAGTATCACCGAAATCCCGGCAGACCGTTGGAATCATGAGGCGATCTTTGATGCAGAGCATGATAAACAGGGGAAAACCTATTCCAAATGGGGAGGCTTCCTGGACGGGGTGGATCGTTTCGATCCGTTGTTCTTTCACATTTCGCGCAAAGAAGCGGCGTTTATGGATCCTCAGGAGCGATTGTTTCTACAGTGCACGTACGAGCTGCTGCAGGATGCCGGATACACGAGGCATGACCTGCAGCAGCTCGATTCGTCCGGTCTTGGCGGTAATGTAGGCGTTTACGTCGGTGTCATGTACGAGGAATATCAGCTTTATGGTGCGGAAGAAACGGTTCGGGGCCGGCCGATGGCGCTGTCGGGTAGCGCTTCGTCGATTGCGAACCGCGTATCGTATTTTTGCAATTTCCATGGACCAAGCCTGGCTATCGATACGATGTGCTCATCTTCACTCACCGCGATACATTTGGCCTGCCAAAGTCTGCGGGATGGAGAATGCGATGCAGCTATAGCAGGGGGTGTAAACCTTTCCATTCATCCGAATAAGTACTTGGCGCTTGCGCAAGGAAAATTCGCGTCGAGCAAAGGGCGGTGCGAGAGCTTCGGCGAGGGAGGCGACGGTTACGTGCCGGGCGAAGGCGTCGGCGCCGTTCTGTTAAAGCCGTTGTCACGGGCCATTGCCGACAAAGACCGCATCTACGGCGTCATTAAAGGCTCAGCCGTCAACCATGGCGGTAAGACGAACGGCTACTCGGTTCCGAATCCGAAAGCGCAGGCAAGTGTGATCGAGCGGGCGATCCGGAAGTCGGGTATTGATCCGGGCGCGATCAGCTATATCGAAGCGCATGGGACCGGTACGGCGCTGGGTGATCCCATCGAAATAAAAGGTTTAAGTGATGCATGGAAAACGAGTGCCCTTCCGACATCCGTTTGTGCGATCGGTTCCGTAAAATCCAACATTGGTCACTGCGAGAGTGCAGCGGGAATTGCAGGCTTAACGAAGGTTCTGATGCAGTTGAAATACGGGGAGCTGGGGCCATCGCTTCATTCCGAGAAGCTGAACCCGAATATCGTCTTCCCGGATACACCGTTTAGGGTGCAGCAGAAGCTGGAGGAATGGAAGCGGCCCGTCGTCGAAGCAGGCGGAGAAAAGCGGGAAATGCTGCGCATAGCGGGCATTTCTTCGTTCGGCGCGGGAGGATCCAATGCTCACTTAATCGTGGAAGAATATAATCCGCCCGCAGTGGTACATTCGGTCGATCGGGACGGGAGGACCGTTCCGATTGTTTTGTCCGCGCCGAACAAAGAGGGACTGAAACGATTGGCTTCTCGCTATCTGGATGCAATAGCGATGCGGCAGATTACGGATGATAACTTGTTTGATGCGGCTTATACCCTTCAGGTGGGTCGTGAGGCGATGGAAGAACGAGCGGCTATGACCGTTTCTTCGGTTCTGGAGCTGAAACGCGGGTTGCAGGCGATTGTCGAGAACGGCCGAATGGAGAAGCTACACCTCGGCAGGGTGAAGTCAGGCGCGGCACTGTCCGAGTTGCAGGCCGGAGCGCCGGATGAGTCGACCTGGCTGGGATGGTTTGCTTCTGGGAAGTTTGAGCCGCTTCTGTCTTTATGGGTAAGCGGCATTGATTTCGATTGGCGGCTTGTCTACGGCAAAACGGCACCGAGACGCATTAGCCTGCCTTCCTATCCGTTCGCTGAAGAAAAATGCTGGTATAACATTAGCGGCAATGGACAGCAATCCGCAGGAACATATGGAAGCGAACCTGCTCCAGTTCCAAAAGTTCATACTCATGAGGCTCGAACGATGGACCGGGAAGCGGTGGAGACAATTACGTTAAGGCCGCTATCGAACATTCCCGATCAAATCGATCACGGAAGTGGACACTCGCTGCGAATCCCGCCGATTAAATTGAAGAAGATCGACGGGGTATCGAAGCAGCGCATATCGCTCGACGTGTTAACAGAGCAGCTGGCCGAGAGCTTGGCCGATTCGATGTTTATGGAACGGGCCGAATTGGACCCAGAGAGAAAGTTTGTCGAAATCGGCGTGGACTCGATTATCGGCGTGGAATGGATCAAAGCAGTAAATAAGAAGTATGACGTATCCATTACGGCGACCAAAATATACGATTACTCGACTTTAAGCGAATTTGCCGCCTATTTGCACGGCGTAATCGCTGAGAAGGCCGCTTCGGTTGGGAACGAAGCGGAAGCAGAAGCAGAACACGATTACGATCACGTAAGCAGGTTGCCGAAACAAACGGCGGCACTTACGGCAGCTGAACATAAGGACCCTGCCGAAGAAAGGACAACCCCTCCAAACAACGGTGTTTCCTTGGAGGTACTGGAAGAACAATTGGTCCAGAGCATGGCAGAGGCTATGTTTATGCAGCCTGACGAGATTGATCCTGAAATCAAATTCGTGGACATCGGGGTTGATTCGATTGTCGGCGTCGAATGGATCAAGGCGGTTAATAAGCAATACGGCACGAGCATCACGGCGACGAAAATATATGACTATTCGACGATCAGACAGTTCGCGGCGTACCTGAGTTCCGAGCTGAGCCGGGGTCAAGGCGCTTCCCCGGAACAGGAAACCGTACGTTCTCCGCTTCTGCTGGATGACATTTTACAGCAAGTAGAAAGCGGTAGGCTGGACATTCATGAGGCTAACCATTACGTCAGTCGTCTTATCCTTGAGGAGGAACGGAATTGAACAGACAAGAAATAACAGCCCTTATCATAAAAAATTTGTATGAGATCGTCCCCGAATTAGAGGGACGGGAACTGAGGCCGGAGGACCGGCTTTCGGATCTCGGATTGAACTCCATCGACCGCGCGGATCTAATTTCGATGGTGATGGAGGATTTGTCGCTTTTGCAGAATCAGAGATCGCAGTTTATTGGATTGTCAAGCATAGGGGAACTGGCCGATGGGTTCTTGGGCAAGCTGTAGGCCGGACGATATCGTCATCTCAGGCATCGGCATCACATCGGCCATTGGTCAAGGACAGGCGGCCTTCGCGGCAGCCCTCCTTGACGGCCGGCACGCCTTTGCTGTGCTGAACCGTCCAGGTCGCCAAAAAGGAAGCTCTTCTTTCCTGGGGGCGGAGATCGAATCGCTGGTTATGCCGGAACGTCTTTCTAAACGGCTGCTGCGAACGGCTTCCTTCTCCGGGCAGGCTGCGATGGCAACGATGCATGAGGCTTGGGAGGATGCAGTTCTGGATCAGGTTGAGCCAGAGCGTATCGGCCTCATTATCGGCGGTTCCAACTTACAGCAGCGGGAGGCTCTCCAAGCCTATGCCTCGTATTCGGAACGTCCTTCGTTTCTGAGGCCCACTTATGCGATGACGTACATGGACAGTGATTTATGCGGACTTTGCACGGAGCAGTTTGGGATTCGCGGATTTGCGTTTACATTGGGAGGCGCATCCGCAAGCGGTCAGGCTGTTATCGCTCAGGCCGTTCAAGCTGTTAGCTCCGGGGAAGTCGATGCTTGTATCGCAGTCGGGGCATTGGCCGACCTTTCCTATATGGAGCTTGCGGCCTTTCGCAGCCTGGGCGCAATGGGCTCCGATCAATATGCCGACAGACCGGATCTGGCCTGCCGACCATTCGACCGCGGCCGGGACGGCTTCATCTACGGGGAAAACTGCGCTGCTGTCGTCATTGAGCGCTCGTCTTGTGCTGGTAAGAGAGGGGTTCGTCCTTATGCGGCCATTACCGCTACGGCGATCGCGATGGACGGCAACCGAAATCCGAATCCGTCCTACGAGGGAGAAATGCGCGTGATCCGCGAAGTTCTTCGCCGGGCCGGCATTGCAGCCGCCGACGTCGACTACGTCAATCCGCATGGGACGGGCTCCCCGGTCGGCGATGAAACGGAGCTGCGCGCGCTTAAAGACAGCGGATTGTCGCATGCCTACATCAATGCGACCAAATCCATAACAGGCCATGGCCTCAGTGCGGCAGGAGCCGTGGAAATTATTGCGGTATTGCTTCAGATGCGCAACTCCCGCCTTCATCCGACGCGTAATCTGGAGCTTCCGGTTGACGAGTCGTTCAATTGGGTGAAGGAACAATTCGTCCCGCATTCCATTTCTCGTGCTTTATGCCTCAGCATGGGCTTTGGCGGCATGAATACAGCGGTCACACTGCAAAAGATTTAAAACGAACGGAGAAGGAGAATGGCCTTGACTCAAGTTGGAATAGAAGCGATGAATGTTTTTGGCGGCACTGCTTTTTTGGATGTCCCGGAACTTGCAGCAAGGCGTCAATTGGATAATGCCCGGTTCGAGAATCTGATGATGCTCGAGAAAACCGTTGCCTTGCCTTACGAGGACCCAATTACGTTTGGTGTCAATGCCGCGAAGCCGATCGTGGATTCGCTGTCTGAAGAAGAGCGGAACCGGATCGAACTGGTGATTACCTGCACGGAATCCGGTATTGATTTCGGCAAATCGATGAGCACGTATATCCATCATTATCTCGGCTTAAACCACCGCTGCCGGATGTACGAAATCAAGCAGGCCTGCTATTCGGGAACAGCAGGCCTGCATGCCGCAGTTAATTTTATTCTCTCCGGCACATCCCCGGGGGCCAAGGCGCTGGTGATCGCTACGGACATATCTCGTTTTTTCGTGGCTGAGGGCGGGAGCTCGCTGACCGAAGACTGGTCCTATGCAGAGCTAAGTGCGGGAGCTGGAGCTGTTGCCCTTCTGGTCAGCGATACACCGTATGTCTTCCAAATCGATACGGGCGCGAGCGGTTATTACGGTTATGAAGTGATGGATACGTGCCGTCCGATGCCGGACAGCGAAGCAGGCAATTCCGATTTGTCGCTGTCCACGTATTTGGATTGCTGCGAACAAACCTTTATGGCCTACAAATCGCGGGTGCCTGAAGCCGACTATAAAGATACGTTTCAATATTTAGCGTTTCATACTCCCTTCGGCGGTATGGTGAAGGGCGCGCATCGCACGATGATGCGAAGAATCGCGAAGGCCAAAGCGCCGGAGATCGACGCGGACTTTAATCAACGTGTACTTCCTGGCATTCGATTTTGCCAGCGTGTCGGCAATATCATGGGCGGCACCGTTTTCCTGTCACTGGCGGGCCTAATCGAGCATGGGACATTTGATACGCCCAAGCGGATCGGCTGTTATTCGTACGGCTCCGGCTGCTGCTCGGAATTTTACAGCGGTGTCGCCACAAGTCAAAGCCAGGAGGCACTGCGTAAATTCAAGCTAAGCGAACGTCTGCAGGAGCGACGTCTGCTCGGCTTTGACGAATATGAAGCGATGCTGAGAAGCGGTCACGGCATCCGGTTTGGAACTCGTAACGCGAAGCTCGACTTGCAAGGGATTCCCGCATCTGTACGGGGCGAGCAGCGGCTCTACCTGGAAGAGATCCGGGACTTCCATCGGATTTACAGGTGGCTGTAATGGAGTTTAAGACGCTACATGTTCGATATCAGGGAACCGTATGCTTTATCAAACTGCACCGGCCCGAAGCGGACAACGCGATCAATGACCAGCTTGTCGAGGAACTGGGCTGCGTGCTGGACCAATGCGAGGAAGAAGTGACGGTTGTCGTGCTGGAAGGTCTGCCTCATGTATTCTGCACGGGCGCAGATTTCCAGGAGATTCACGCCCATATGGCAGAAGGCCGATCCATACGAAGCAATCCTGAACCTCTGTATGCGTTATGGATGAGAATGCGCACCGGACCGTACATCGTTCTTTCTCACGTCAAGGGTAAGGCAAATGCCGGGGGGCTTGGCTTTATCGCCGCAAGCGATGTCGTTCTGGCGGACGGGACGGCCCAATTCAGCCTGTCCGAGCTGCTGTTCGGCCTGTATCCCGCTTGTGTGATGCCGTTTCTTATTCAAAAAACGGGCATGCAGCGCGCGCATTATATGACGCTGATGACGCAGGCCTTCGATGCGGAAACCGCACTCCGCTGGGGGTTGATCGATGCCTGGGAGCCGGAAAGCGAGTCGCTGCTGCGCCGTCATCTGCTTCGATTGAAGCGTCTGCCGAAGGCAGGGATTGCGAAGTACAAACGCTATATGATTGAGTTGCAGCCTTTAATCCGGGAAGGCAGGGAGCTGGCAATAACTGCGAATCAAACCATGTTTGCCGACCCGGATACGCTCGTAGCTATCTATAATTTTGTCAATAAAGGCCAATTTCCATGGGAAGGTTGATGTGTAATGCAACCGGTTGTAGAGCTGCGTGAAATCGAGCCGGGTATCGCACTGATCACAATGCAGGACCGCGTATACAAAAACACGTTCTCCGACGACCTGGTAAAGGGTTTGGCGCATGCTTTCCTAACTGTAAAGGAAACAGAGCGGTATAAAGCCGTTATTTTGACCGGGTATGATACTTATTTTGCTTCCGGCGGGACGCAAGAAGCTTTGCTTGCCATTTTCGAAGGGCAATTGAAATTTACGGACAGCAACATTTACAGCCTTGCGTTGGAATGTCCGGTTCCCGTCATATCCGCTATGCAGGGCCATGCGATCGGAGGCGGGTTTGTGATCGGATTGTTTGCCGATTTTGTTGTCATGAGCCGTGAGAGTGTCTATACGGCCAATTTCATGAAATACGGCTTCACACCGGGAATGGGCGCAACGTACATCTTGCCGCGAAAGCTGGGATTGAGCCTGGGCAATGAAATGCTGCTCTGCGGTAGCAATTACCGCGGGGCGGATCTGGAGAAGAGAGGCGTGCCTTTCGCAGTCCTTCCCCGGGATCAAGTGATGAGCCATGCTCTGGAGCTGGCGCGGCAGCTCGCGGAAAAGCCGCGCCTTTCGTTGGTTACTTTGAAGGACCATCTGGTTGAGACGGTGCGAGCCGAGCTCCCGAATTATATTGCGAAAGAAGTCGCGATGCATGAGCAAACCTTCCATCAGACAGAAGTTCGGGACAAGATTCTGTCCTTATTTGGTAAATAGCGAACAGGCAGGGGGTGTGAGGGTGAATATTCAAGAGATACTTCGCGCTTTGCAAGCGGGAGAGGTTAGTTCTGAAGATGCTAAGCATCGAATTATGGCGCTGAAGGCTGGAGACGGGAGGAAAACCCCGTCTTCAGCAGACCATGCTGATTCCCGCAGTCCGGAACCGGAGAAGGCGGGATTGAAAGTCGACAGCCAGCAGTCAGCGAAATCGGATTCTGCCGGCCTGGTTGTGTCGAACGTTCATCACATCAGCGAGGTTTCTTTGCGGCCATGGTCTGTATCGGAGCCCGGCTTTGGTGAAATGACGATACAAGTCATGGCGTCGGCGGTTAATTTTCCGGATATCATGTGCGTAAACGGGCTATATCCGACGATGCCCGACTATCCATTCGTGCCGGGGTTTGAAGTAGCCGGAATCGTCACACGCATCGGCAAAGGCGTAGAGGACTTCCAGATCGGCGATGAGGTCATCGCTCTTACAGGCAGGCAGCTGGGCGGCCATGCCAGCGAAGTGAACGTTGCCGCCGCTAATGCCGTCCGGAAGCCTGTCAACATAACGTTTGAAGAAGGGTGCAGCTTGCCTGTTGTTTTCTCCACAGTTTATCACGCTTTCGAGACAGGGAAGCTTGCGCCCGGCGAGCAGGTGCTCATTCAGACGGCGACAGGCGGCTGCGGCCTTATCGCCCTGCAGCTGGCGAATTTGAAAGGCTGCAAGATTTACGGCACGAGCAGCAAAGCCGATAAGCTCGCCCTGCTTGATAGGCTTGGCGTTACTGCGGCGATCCATTACAGCGCCTCGCCCTTTGATCGGGAAATCGCCTCCTTAACCAATGGCCGCGGGGTTGATGTTGTGCTTAATATGCTGTCCGGGGACGCGATTCAGAAGGGCTTGAATTGTTTGGCCCCTTCAGGCCGCTACCTGGAGCTGGCCGTGCATGCGCTGAAGACGAGCGGAAATCTGGATCTTTCCGGACTTGTACATAACCAAACAATTCATAGCATTGATTTACGGCGGTTAAGTGCCCAAAAGGGATTTAACAAGGAATTGCTCCATGTGATGGTTGACCTGCTTCAAACGGAGAAAATCGTACCCATTGTGTCCAGGATTTACCCCTTTCAGCGAATTCAAGAGGCACTTGAATATGTCAGCCGCGGACAGCATATTGGCAAAGTCGTCATAAGCCGTACGGCGGAGGACATGACGGACCAGACCGACGAGCTGATCGAGCGGATGCGAAGGCAGAAAAGTCAGAGGCAGGAATCCTTTGGATTGCACAGTGCACAAGTGGCCGTCCGTAGCCAGGAAGATATGCCCAAGGAGAAAAGCCGGAAATCGCCCGATATGGATGGCATTGCCATCATCGGGATGTCAGGCCAATTCCCCAAGGGCGCTAATATTGACGAATTATGGGACAACATTTGCAAAGGTGAAGATTGCGTATCCGAGATTCCTGTAGAACGCTGGCCTCTCGAGCGATACTACGATCCCGATCCGAAGAAGCCGGGCAAAACATATTCGAAATGGATGGGCGTCTTGGAGGATGCAGACAAATTTGATCCGTTATTTTTCCAAATATCGCCCGTGGAAGCGGAATACATGGATCCGCAGCAGCGGCTATTCCTGGCGAACAGCTGGGCATGCATCGAGAATGCCGGACTGCGTCCGTCCGACTTGTCTGGCAGCCGCTGCGGGGTCTTTGCCGGATGTGGCACCGGCGATTACGGACGTATGGATAGTGGAGAAGAGCTCCATGCGCAAAATTTGATGGGGACCTCGGTTTCCATTTTAAGCGCACGCATCTCCTACCTACTGAATTTGAAGGGTCCCTGCATGGCGATCGACACCGCTTGCTCCTCATCGCTTGTCGCGATTTCAGAGGCTTGCAGTAGCTTGCTCCTGGACAATTGCGACATGGCGTTGGCCGGCGGCGTTAATGTCATGAGCGGACCGGCCATGCATATTATGACGAGCAAATCCGGGATGCTGTCCAAGGATGGGCGCTGCTATACGTTCGATAACAGGGCGAACGGATTCGTTCCGGGGGAAGGTACGGGCGTGCTGCTGCTTAAGCGGCTGTCCGACGCGGTCCGCGACAAAGACCCGATTTATGCCGTCATACGCGGCTGGGGTGTTAATCAGGACGGGAAGACAAACGGAATTACAGCGCCCAGCGCCGCTTCCCAGGAAGAGCTGGAGAAATCCGTCTTTGATAAATTCGGCATTAACCCGGAGACCATTTCGCTTGTCGAAGCACATGGTACAGGAACAAAGCTCGGCGATCCGATCGAGGTCGAAGCCCTTACGGCATCGTTCGCCGCATATACGGACAAGAAGGGCTACTGCGCACTCGGTTCCATTAAGAGCAATATCGGTCATTTGCTCGCGGCATCCGGCGTATCGGGCGTCATCAAGGTTGTACAGTCGCTTAAGCACCGTATGCTGCCGCCAACCATTCATTTCGATTCCTTGAATGAGCATATCCGACTTGATGGAAGCCCCTTCTTTGTAAACACGTCCTTGAAGAAGTGGGAGATCGAATCTGGCATTCGACGGGCCTCCGTCAGCTCCTTCGGGTTTAGCGGAACGAACGCCTATATGGTCATTGAGGAATACAATCCGGAATCGCCCGGACATTCGGCCCCACCTATGGATCAACCGCTATTATTCCCGGTATCGGCCAAGACCGAAGATCAGCTGGACGACGCTGTCGCATCCCTTAAAGCCTTCCTTCTGCGGGAAACAGACATCTGTTTGTCAGATGTGGCGTTGACGCTGCAAGCGGGGAGGGAAGAGATGGATGTCCGTGCGGCGTTCACGGCAAACACGAGGGAGGAGCTACTGCAGGCAATGGAGGACCATTTGCTGCGGAGGCCTTCTTCTTTTGTATTCTCTGGGAAAGTAAACAGGCGGCAAATAAGGAATGCGCTCGCATCAAGCGAAGAACTGCTATCGGAGCATGAGACCGGTTCCTCTCAAGAGGTAAAGCTTGCCGATGCAGCAAAGAAGTGGGTGCAGGGCTTACAAGCGCTGCCTTTGGTGAACGGGGGGAAGCGCATCCACATGCCGACCTATCCGTTTGCGAAGGAGCGGTACTGGCTTGAAGCAAAGGCATCGGACCGGGAAGCGCTCCATACGAAGATTTCGACTGAGCGTCTTCATCCGCTTGTGCACAGAAATACGTCGGTGTTAGGAAAGACCCGGTTCAGCGCTTCTTTTACAAATGAGGACACGCTGCTGCGAGACCATGTTGTCGCCGGACAGCCTATCATGCCAGGAATGGCCTTCCTTGAGATGGCCCGCGCTGCAGTCGAGCTTGCGACTGATTACGTGGATAAGGGACAGGCCATTACGCTGGAAAATGTGGTATGGCTGCGGCCTTTTATTGCGAAAGAGACGGCCGGACACATTCATGTTTCCTTAACGCAGGAGGGTGACAACCAAGTTTCATTTTGTATTCTGGCAGAACCTTCGAAGGCTGATGCGGATGAAGGCCCGATTTATAGCAAAGGGACAGCTGTTATTCATGCGGCTTCTGTCCATCCTCAGCTGGACGTGCAGGCCATTCGCGCCCAATGCTCGGTCGCAAAGCTGGATACGGAAACGTGCTACGGAGCTTTCGAAAATATGGGAATTGCATATGGTCCAAGTTATAGAGCAGTAAAGACGATTGAAATCGGCGAAGATTGTGCGATCGCTAAGATTCATTTGCCGGCCGCGATGAGTGACGAGACGCAGTGGATTGGATGCAATCCGGTATTGCTCGACGCTGCCGCTCAGTCCACGATCGGCTTCGCCCTGCACAGTCATGGACGCCAAATCGACGCTGAGGCAAACGGGCCCTATGTGCCATTTGCGATTCAGGAGCTTACGGTCTACCGTCCTTGTCCTTCAGTGATGTGGGCGGTCACCCGTATAAGGAAAACAGGAGCTTCAGGAGATTTGCTGCGCGTCTTCGATATCGATTTGTGTGACGAGGAAGGCTATGTTTGTGCGGCCATGCGGGGAATGACAACCAAGAGTGCAGGGAAATCAGGGGCCTGGAGCTTTAACCCCCATCAAGCCGAGACTGATGGTTCTCACCGATTACCTGATGGATTGCTGCTGCTTCCTACCTGGGAACTTGCCGCATTCAGCGAAGCACCAGCCCTGCAGCATGTTCCGGATGCCGACATCGTGATCGGCGGAACGCCAGAACAAATAAATCAAATCAACCACAGGTATCCCGCGGCTCAGCTGCTGTCGTTTGAAAACGAAGCTTCGATTGAGGATATGGCTCAGAAGCTGAGCAACTATAACGATCTGAAGCATATTATATGGATTTCGCCGGTTCATCCGATTCAAACCGTGCGGGACGAAGGTATTATCAGCGAACAAAAGGATGGGGTATTCCAGCTATTTAGGCTCATAAAGTCACTGCTCGAAATCGGCTTCGGATCGAGGTCCTTGCACTGGTCCATCATCACCGTGGAGGCTCAGCCGATTCTTACAGGCGAAACATCTGGCTTTGCACATGCCGGTGTCCATGGTTTGGTCGGGTCGATGGCGAAGGAATATCCGAGCTGGAGCGTACGTCTATTTGACATAGGCCTGAAGGACGAACTGCCGTTAGACGTTCTGCCATCGCTGCCAAGGGATGCCAAGGGAAACGCATGGGGCTACCGAAAAGGCAGTTGGTACAAGCAGATGCTGGTTCCTGTCAAAAGCTTGCCGATGGAGCGTACCGCTTACCGACACGGCGGCGTTTATGTCGTCGTCGGGGGAGCCGGAGGTATTGGCGAGGTATGGACCGAGTATATGATCCGTACCTATCAAGCACAAGTCGTGTGGATTGGCCGCAGAGAGATGGATGAAGCCATTCGGGCTAAGATCGCACGGTTAGGGGATCTTGGACCAGCGCCATCCTATATCCGGGCGGATGCGGCAAATTTGGCATCGCTCCAGGAGGCCTACGAGACGATAAAGTCGCGGTATACGCGTATTCATGGCATTGTTCACTCCGCGATCGTCCTGCTCGATCAAAGTTTGGCAAAAATGGACGAGCAGCGGTTTGAAGCGGGGTATGCAGCCAAAAACGACACAGCTGTAAGAACAGCTCAAGTATTTAATCGTGAACAGTTGGATTTTGTTTTGTTCTTTTCATCCTTTAATTCGTTTCTGAAATCGCCTGGCCAGAGCAATTACACAGCCGGGTGTACATTTAGCGACGCTTTCGCAGCGAAGCTCGCCTCTGAATGGTCTTGTGCCGTCAAGACGATCAATTGGGGGTATTGGGGAAGTGTGGGGACGGTTTCAACCGAGGCTCTCCGCGAGAAAATGGCCCGGATCGGAATGGGGTCCATCGAGCCGGACGAAGCCATGGACGTCGTGGAAAGACTGCTTGCTGGGAAGGTGAATCAACTGTGTTTCGTCAAAACGACCAAGCCGCTGCATATGGAGGAAACCGCCGCAGCCCAGCATATAACGGTTCTGCCTGAACGCTTCGGATCAGTCATCAGCAGGATCAAAAGTGTCTTCGCTCCGGCTCCCTTTCAAGACCTCTCATCTGCAGCACGACCTATAGAGGAAGAGACGGGAAGCATCCCGGATGCGAAGCAGCGGGCAGAGGTGCTGTCTCTCGTGAGGGAAGCGGCAGCAATGTTCTTGAAGGTCGACGAACAGGACATAGAACCCGACGCGGAATTAGCGGAATACGGCCTTGATCCGGTTAAGATGGGTTTACTCACGGAAATGCTCAATCAACGGCTCGGAATAGATGTAACGCCGGAGCTGGTCATCCGGCACCGGAGCTTTAGGGAGCTGGCGGATAAGATCGCAGATATAAGAGGGAAGTCGGGTGTATCGCAATGGACGAAAGGAGCGGTCAGGTGAACGATATGGAGGAGAGCATACGGGATGTGAAACGCCTGGAAGAAGAGGTTCTGGTCAAGCTTCTTTGGGTGCAGCTGCAAGCTGCCGGCTTCTTTAACCGAGAGCGGCAATCCAAGGAGGAGTTGGCCGGATTGCTGGGCCAATCTCGGCTTTACGACAGATGGTTGGAGACTAGCATCGAATATTTGCTTCGCTATGGCTTTATATCGGAGGTTGTCGGCGAATACGTCGTCGATCCGAATCGGAAAGAAGATCATGCAGCCGTCTGGGCCCAATGGGATCGGCATTTGGAGCAGTGGAGGCATCACCCGGATTCCGGCGCGCAAATGATCCTTGTCGACGCTGCACTCCGAGCGCTTCCACAGGTGCTGTGCGGAAATACGGCCGCTACGGATATTATATTCCCGAACGGATCGATGACGCTTGTCGAGGGTGTCTACAAAAACAATCATATCGCGGATTACTTCAACAAGATCGTATCGGATCTTACGCTTGCTTTTATTAGGGAGCGGGTTCAAGAAGATCCTGATGTCCGCTTGCGCATTTTGGAAATCGGCGCAGGAACGGGCGGAACAAGCGCACGGGTGCTGGCCGGACTTAAACCGCTACAGGAGCATATTGCAGAATACTGCTATACGGATATTTCTCAAGCGTTTTTGCTTCATGCCCAGCACGAGTACGGACCGCATTACCCGTTTTTGACCTATCGTCTATATGATGCCCAGAAGCCGGCGGCGGTGCAGGGCTTCGAGGAAGGCGTATTCGATCTTGCGATTGCAACCAATGTGCTACATGCAACCCGAAATATGAAGACAACGATCCGAAGCGTCAAGACGGTCCTGAAGCGCAGCGGTCTGCTGCTCCTCAATGAAATGAGCAGCAGCAATCTGTTCATCCACCTGACGTTCGGTCTGCTTGAAGGCTGGTGGCTGTATGAGGATCAAGAGCTTCGGATGCCGGGATCACCGGGCTTGACCCCCAATTCGTGGCGTTCGCTGTTGGAGGAGGAGGGCTTCCTCGATGTGTTTTTCCCTGCTGAGCATTCACACGGTCTTGGACAGCAGATTATAGCAGCCGAAAGCAACGGTGTAATCCGGATACGAAGTCAAGAGGATGCATCGGATAACGCTGAAGAAGAACAACCCCAGCGGAAGCCGATTGCTCCTACAACACTGCCCGCCCAAAAGGATGAACAAAGCCAGGAGGTGCTCCGCGAGAAGGGGAGAGAACGACTGAAGGCGCTCATCTGCGAAACGCTGAAAATTCCATACCAGCGCATGGAAACATACGTGTCGCTAGAGACATACGGAATCGATTCGATTCTAGTCGTGCAGCTTACGGAAGCACTCCGGCCTCATTTCGCCAAAATAAACAGTACGCTATTTTTCGAGCACTCAACGATTAATGCGCTAGCCGACTATTTGCTGCAAGCCCATCCGGAGGAGATGCTTCGTTTCACGGGAATGGAGAGACAAGCAGTAGGCAGCTCAATTTTCGATACGCAAGAAGTGCCCGATAGCAATCTACCGCCAGATCGTCATATGGAACCAGCAGCACTTGAGCCGATCAACGAACAGCAAGCGATTATCGAAATGTCGGAGAGCGAAGCGGCAGGCAAACAGGATGTGGCGATCATCGGCTTGGCCGGACGTTATCCGGGGGCACGGAATGTAGAACAGTTCTGGGAAAACCTTAAACACGGAACAAATTGCATTACCGAAATCCCATCCGACCGGTGGGATTGGAGACTCTACTACGACGAAGAGCGGGGCAAGGAGGGCGCTGTCTATAGCAAATGGGGCGGATTCCTGGACGATATCGACAAATTCGACCCACTATTCTTTCAGATTGCGCCCAAGGAAGCCGAACGAATGGATCCGCAAGAGCGGATTTTTTTGGAAAACGCTTATGCGAGTATAGAGGATGCCGGTTATACTCCGGAACGTCTAAGCCGTTCCGGGAAGGTTGGTGTTTTTGTCGGGGTAATGAACGGCAATTATTCGACTGGGGCGAATTTCTGGTCCATTGCAAACCGGCTATCTTATCTTATGAATTTCCAGGGGCCGAGCCTGGCTGTCGATACGGCATGCTCCTCCTCGCTCACTGCGATCCACCTTGCGCTTGAGAGTATCTATTCCGGTACCAGCGAATGCGCGATTGCGGGCGGCGTTAATTTGATCGTAGATCCCGTCCACTACAAGAGGCTAACTTCGATGAATATGCTCTCCTCCGGCGATCAATGCAAATCCTTCGGTGCACAAGCCGACGGATTCGTCGATGGAGAGGGTGTAGGCGCGGTTGTCCTCAAGCCGTTGCATGCGGCGATTGCGGACGGCGATCATATTTACGGCATCATAAAAGGAAGCATGCTGAATGCCGGCGGCCGGACGAACGGCTATACGGTACCCAGCGCTTCCGCTCAAGCGCAACTGATCCAAGACGCATTAAAGCGGTCTGGCGTACATCCGGGTGCCGTCAGCTATATCGAAGCTCATGGTACTGGAACGGAGCTCGGTGACCCGATTGAAGTCGAGGGGCTGACACGAGCATTCTCGCCGCTGACCGGAGAACATGGCTATTGTGCGATCGGATCTGTTAAATCGAATATCGGCCACTGTGAGAGCGCGGCCGGCATAGCGGGACTGACCAAGGTGCTGATGCAAATGAAGCATGGACAGCTTGCGCCGACTTTGCACGCGGACGAAGTGAACCCGAATATCGCCTTCGAGCGGACGCCTTTTGCGGTGCAGCAGCGGCTGACGGAATGGAAACAGCCCGTCGTCGTCTTGAACGGGGAAACGATCACGTATCCTCGTATCGCCGGCATATCCTCCTTCGGTGCCGGAGGAGCGAATGCCCATCTTGTCGTCCAAGAGTTCACAGAGAAGGCCGAAGACCGTCCGGACTTGGCACAGCACGCTTCAATCATAGTTTTATCCGCGATGAACGAGGAGCGTCTGGAAGCGAACGTCCGCCAGTTCTCCGAAGCCATCGGGGCAAGGACATGGCGGAATGAGGAGCTTGCAAGTATTGCGTTTACGCTTCAGATTGGACGGCAGGCAATGGAGGAACGTTTAGCCTTCACCGCAGCGTCAATTGTGGAGCTAAAGGAAAAGCTGGAACAGTACAGGATGTATGGCGCCGGCCCCGGCATTTATCGTGGACAGGTTAAGCGGGGAAGAAATTCGTTTCAAGCACTGGCTGCGGACGATGATATGCAGACGGCGATTGATGCCTGGTTTGCCAAGGGAAAGTACAGCAAGCTGCTTGATCTTTGGACGAAAGGGCTCGAAATCGATTGGCAGAAGCTCTACGGCGGCAAACCTCCGCGCAGGGTGAGCCTGCCGACTTATCCGTTTGCCAAGGAACGCTATTGGCTCGCTGCTTCTAAACCGGATGCGGTTAAGGTCCCTTTTGAAGTGATGACGTTTCAGGAAACGTGGCAGTCGGCTGAATGGAAGGAAGTGCTGTGTGAACAGCCGCGGACGGTCGTTTGCTTCCTTTCGGATTCACACCGTCAACTAGAGCTGACGGAAGCCGTTAACCGCTTAAGTCCGAAGACGAAGCTGGTTTTTGTGTCACGTTACGAGGGCGGAGCGTTGAATACATGGCCGCATTCCATAGATAAGTGGGATTCATCCGGCTTCGGACGTGTGCTGGCGGACGTCAACCGGACAGAGGCGGTAGAAGCCATTCTGTTTTTATGGCCTTTGGAGACAGTGCCTTCAGCTCAAATGACGGACGAACTAACCGCTCTCATCCAAGGGATGCATGCCTCTGGTCTTACATCGATCAGGCTGCTGGCCGCGGCGGTGTGCTCCACGGATATCGAACGCTGCCATGCGGAGTCTTGGATCGGCTTTGAGCGTTCGATCGGCCCGCTTATGAAGGATGTGCGGATGTCTGTTCATCTCTTTACGGACGGTTTTCAGGCGGAACGCAGTTCGGGTCGAAATCTTTGGGAGTCGTTGTGGATGGAGCTTGGACAGGACAAGATGCGAAGCTCTTTATATGCAGGGGGAGAACGGCATGTTTGTTCCGTGCGCGAAACCCAGCTTCAGCCGAAGGCGACCAAATTCCGCCGGGGCGGCATTTATCTCATTACAGGCGGCTTCGGCGGAATCGGCATGGTCGTTGCGGAGCATTTGGCCAAAACGTATCAGGCCAAGCTTATCCTGACTGGTCGGTCATCCATTGATGCTCGCAAAAGATCGATGATGAAAAAGCTTGAAGCGGCAGGCGCCGCCGTATTCGCGATCGAAGCGGACGTATGTGACTATGCCGCCATGAAGCAAGGACTTGCTGAAGCTCGGGCTGCTTTATCGGGAAGCATAAACGGCGTTATCCATGCAGCCGGTACGGAAAGCGGCCGTAGCATTCTGGAGAAGAAAACGGAGCAATTCCACGAAGTCATACAACCGAA
This sequence comes from Brevibacillus fortis, assembly GCF_046196545.1. Lineage (GTDB taxonomy): Bacteria > Bacillota > Bacilli > Brevibacillales > Brevibacillaceae > Brevibacillus > Brevibacillus fortis_A. The sequence goes on along the minus strand of NZ_CP176370.1, from coordinate 5,182,657 downwards.
GATTACCGGCACGCTCCTGCTCGATGAGCTGCTTCAAGAAGAACGCGAGCTTGATTTTGTTGCTTACTTTTCTTCGATATCCGCTGTACTGGGCGATTTCGGATCGTGCGATTACGCTGTCGGTAACCGGTTCATGACCGCATACGCGGAGCGGGCTTCCCGCGTTCGCAGGGGAGATCGACGACATGGTGGGTCGATTGTTTCCATTCAGTGGCCGCTGTGGAAGGATGGCGGCATGAGTGTCGGGGATCCGGCTATGACGAAAATGTATCTTCAAGCAAGCGGCCAGCGTGCCTTGGAAGCCGAGCAGGGGATCGCGCTGCTTGAGCTTCTGTTAGCACAGGATGAGCCCAATCATCTTGTGATGGTTGGGAATCGGGAGAGCGTCCGCCGCTCTCTAGGTCTGGAGCCGGCAGCTGAACAGGAAGCGGTAAAGCCGCTGAAGGCGGAGCCGTTGACATCAATCGCGAAGCGGGCAGAACGTGCCGAGTCGAATGTAGAGCAGCTGCTGGAGGAAGACCTGAAGGCGCACATCAGTCGAATAGTAGCGATCCCGATTGACCGGATCGACAAGGAACAGTATTTTTCCGATTTCGGCTTCAATTCCATCAGCTTTGCCGAGCTGGCTTCATCGCTGACAAAGCATTACCACATTGATCTTACGCCAGCTGTCTTCTTCTCCTATCCGACCGTGGAGAAGCTTATCCATTTTTACTTGCGGGAGCATTGTGACGAGCTGACCGGGTTTTACAAGGACAGATATGAGCTTCGTCCTGATGATGGACTGGATTTTCATCAGGAAGCGGCTGCTCTGGAATCCGTTCATACGGAGCCAGCTAAACCGATTGAAGAACCCGCCGCTGCGGTTGAAACACAAAGCCATCCATTTCCGGAGCCCATCGCGATTATCGGCATGAGTGGACGGTTTCCTGAGGCCCGTTCGGTTGAAGACATGTGGCGTATTCTCCGGGAAGGCCGCGATGTGGTTCAGCCGATGCCGGAAGAACGAAGCACTCTCATGAACGGTGAGAACTGGACGTGCGGATGGGTGCCGGGCGTCAGCGAGTTCGATCCTGCCTTCTTCGAAATCTCTCCGCGCGAGGCGGAGATGATGGATCCAAGGCAGCGACTGTTATTGCAGGAGTCGATGCGAGCGCTGGAGGATGCAGGATACGGGAGCAAGCAGCTGCGGGAAGGAAATATCGGCGTATTTGTCGGAGCCGAGGATGGCGACTACCAGTTTATCGCTAAAGGGGCAGGCAGCGTGACATCCACGAACAATGCGATTCTGGCATCTCGCCTTTCGTACTTCCTTAACCTGAGCGGACCTGTTATGTCAATCAATACCGCTTGTTCCTCCGGGCTGGTCGCCGCCCATCAGGCATGTGTCAGCCTTCGCAACCGTGAATGCGATACGGCTATCGCTGCCGGTGTTAACCTTATGCTGACGCCGTTGTATTTGAACGGGATGAGGGAAGCGGGCATGCTCTCGCCGGACGGCAAATGCTATGCCTTTGACAACCGGGCGAACGGTATGGTACCGGGCGAGGCGGTCGTGGCCGTCGTGATGAAAAGATTGTCTTTGGCGGAGAAAGATGGCGATCCGATTTATGCTGTCATCCGCGGCAGCGGCATCAATTATGATGGCAAAACGAACGGAATTACGGCGCCGAATGCAGCAGCACAGGCCCGCCTCATCCGTTCGGTGTACGAGCAGGCCGGCGTGAATCCAAAGCAGGTCGAGTATATCGTTACGCATGGAACGGGTACAAAGCTGGGGGATCCTGTCGAGATCCACGCGCTTCAGGAAGCGTTTAAAGGGGCAGCGTTGAATGAAAGTACATGCGCGTTAACCTCTCCCAAAACTAATTTTGGTCATAGCTTCGCAGCTTCTGGCCTGGTCGGCCTCGTTAATCTCGTCCAGGCGTTCCGTCATGAGACGATACCTGCAAGTCTTCATATGGATAAGGTAAACGATTATATTCGATTTGAAGGGAGCCCGTTTTATGTGAACCACGAGCCGAGGCCATGGCGTTCCAGTTCAGGCGCGCCGTTAACCGGTGCCGTAAGTGCGTTCGGCATGAGCGGTACGAACGCCCATTTCGTCCTTCAGAGCTACAACGAGAAGCGGCACAGCAGCAATTCCGGTCAAACAGCGTATTATATGCTTCCCCTTTCAGCAAAGAGCGAAGATGCGCTTTTGCGGAGAATAGAAGATATGCGCCATTACATGGCGAGCCAGCCTGCATCGGTGGAATTATCACAAATTTGCCTTACGCTTCTCGAAGGCAGACAGCCGTTTGCTTATCGCTGCGTAATCGTTGCCTCCAGCAAGGAGGAAGCGGTAGAAGCCTGGTTGGCTGCGGCTGAGAAGCGGTCTGCCCCGCACATTTTGTTCGGACAAGTAGAACGGATGTTTAAAGCCGACAAGGCGAAGGAGCAGGAAAGGGTCGATTGGCTTCATAAAATCCAGTCTATGGACAAGGCTTCGAGTGAATTCCGGGGAGCATTGATCGCGCTGGCAGAGTTATACTGCCAAGGCTATAGCCTGGACGGGGATTTATTATTCGGGGACGAGATGCAAAGTCGTATCCATTTGCCGGTATATCCGTTCTCTCGGGACCACTATTGGGTGCCGGGAGAACGGCTTGAGGTCTCAAGCGGTGCTTCCGCAGACTCCCTTAAGCCCGATACGACACGTTTGCTCTGCAAAGAATGGATAGAAGAGCAGGCAACGGCCGAAGGTGAATCGCCAGGTAAAGTCGCTATCGTTACTGAGGATGGAACCCGCGAGCTTGCGATGGAGCTTAAATCCCGGCTTCCCGGCGCTGTCGTCCTTCATCCTCGTCAACTCGATGAGATGACAGCGGGAGAGGTCGAGGAGATGGATTTCGATGCTTGCATTGACCTTTTAGGCTGCAGCAGCGAAGCGGATCGGAATCTGGAAGGATTGCCTTGGCTCCAGCGGCTAATAGATGTAAGACGAAGCAAAGGGATCAAATTGATCGGCGTAACGAAAGGTCTTGAGCGATTCCGCAGCGATGCCGTGCGATTACCCGGAGCTTGCAGAGCCGGACTATACCGTATGCTGCAAAGCGAATACGCCAATATTCATTCCAGGCATGTCGATCTGGATGCTTCAGATAATGGTAAAGCCTGGGCGGAACAATTGATTGCTGAACTGCATTGTAACAGCGAGTGGCCGGAAATTTGTTACCGCAAATCCGTACGTTACCGCGCATACCTACGGGAGCAAGAGACGGTACAGAATGCCAAGCCGTTTTCGTGGCCGGAGGGGCATGTGCTGTGGATTACCGGCGGAACGCGGGGACTAGGTGCATTGTGTGCACGCCATTACGTTGAAACCATGGGCGTGAAAAGGCTTGTCCTGCTCGGGAGAGAAGCGCTGCCTCCCCGGGAAACATGGGAATACGAGGCGGTCCAGACTTCACCAATGGCGAATAAGATCCGTTTGGTCAAGGAATTGGAGAAGATAGGGGCTGACGTGCGGACGCTCGCCATCCCGCTAACGGATACCGGTGCACTAAAGCAGGCGCTTCTTGATATTCGAGATGAATGGGGACCGGCAGGAGGTGTGATCCACTGCGCGGGCGTCGGCGATCGGGAGTATCCAGCTTTTGTTCATAAGCCAACCTCTGTTATACGGCAGGTATTGGAGCCGAAAGTGGAAGGCTTAATGTCCGTATGGGAATGTTTCAAGGATGAGCCGCTTGCCTTTTTTGCTCTATTCTCGTCCGTATCGGCGGCTGTTCCATCGCTGGCTGCGGGACAAAGCGATTATGCGATGGCCAATTCTTTTATGGATTATTTCGCGCAGGCTCATGCGAATCAAAAGCCCATTATCAGCATTCAATGGCCGAGCTGGAAAGAATCGGGCATGGGCGAGGTGCAAAGCGGCGCCTTCCTTGCCACCGGTATGCATAGCCTGACCGACCGGGAAGGGCTGAGATTGCTCGATCATATGATTGCAAAGCCGCCGGGAGCGGTCGTTCTGCCTGCTGTCGTTCAACCTGACAAGTGGCAGCCGGAGCGTCTGCTTATGCGACGGCTTGAAAGCAGCCTCACCACGCGGACTCCCGCTTCCGGCCCATCGGAAGTGCGCTTGGAGTCACAAGCATCGCTGCCGGGAGCCGTACGTTCATGGCTGTTGGATTTATTTGCAGCGGAATTGAAGCTTGAGCGATCCAAGCTGGAGCTTCACATACCGATTCAAGATTATGGTGCAGACTCGATCATATTGGCGCAATTAATACGGACCATAAGCCGCACCGTAGGCAAGGATATTGACCCATCGGTGCTTTACGAGCATACGACCATTCAGTCGCTCGCAGATTGGCTGACGGCCTCATACGGCGAGCCGCTGAACCGGGCATTGCTGTCGGGGAGCCAGGAGTGCCAGGAGCATGAACGGTCAATGCCCATTCATGATTTTAGCGATGCTCCTTCAATGCCTGAAGCGGAGATCTCCCGTCAGTCCATTCATCAGGAACGAACCGGCGAGGAGGATATAGCGGTCGTCGGGATGTCCAGCCGATTTCCAGGAGCGAAAGACTTGACTCATTATTGGTCGCTGCTCTCGGAAGGACGAAGCGCGATACGTCCGGTTCCGAAGGAGCGATGGGGGAGCGCCCATCCTTATTATGCAGGGCTGCTGGATGAACTTCGCCATGCCGATCCGTCGTTTTTTCATATTCCGGACGAGGATGCCAGAGCGATGGATCCGCAGGCACTGCTCATCTTGGAGGAAAGTGTGAAAGCGCTTCATCACGCAGGATATAACCGTGCGGACGTAAAAGGAAAGGCCGTTGGCGTTTATATCGGTGCCAGAACCCAGTATTGGCCGGGCGAGGAACTGCTCCTTCAAACGAGAAATCCGATCGTCGCGGTCGGCCAAAATTACTTGGCTGCCAATATATCCCGTTTCTTTGACCTAAGGGGTCCCAGCATGGTGATCGATACGGCCTGTTCCTCTGCCTTGACCGGGATGAGCATGGCCATTCAAAGCCTGCGGAGCGGGGATACGGTGTCCGCATTGGTGGGAGGGGTCAGTCTGCTGAACAGCGACTTCTCGCACAAACTATTCGGTCAGCGCGGCATCCTGAGCAAAAGCTCGACATTTCACGTCTTTGACGGCCGGGCTGATGGCGTTGTACTCAGTGAAGGCGCCGGCGTTGTCCTGTTAAAAACAGTGAAACAGGCGCTGGCTGACGGAGACCGGATCTACGCGGTTATCAAGGGAATCGCCGTAAATAACGATGGGAGAACCGCGGGGCCGGCGGCTCCAAATATGCAGGCGCAGAAGGACGTCATGCTCGCTGCCTTAAAGAAGAGCGGCAGAAATCCGTCTGATGTCTCTTATATCGAAACGAACGGCTCAGGCTCGGAAGTAACCGATCTGTTGGAGCTCAAGACGATCCAGCAGGTTTATGGCAACGGTGGAAATGCCGCTATCGCCTTGGGCTCCATCAAGCCCAATATCGGTCACCCGCTAAGCGCCGAAGGGATTGCGAGCTTCATTAAGGTTGTGCTGATGCTCGATCATGACCAGTTTGTACCGTTTTTATCGGGCGAGATCCCGATGCAGCATTTTGATTTGGAAGCGTCCCCGTTTTTCTTTCACCGAGAAACGAAGAACTGGAGTGAATCGGTTCGAACAGCGGCGATAAACTGTTTTGGCGACGGAGGCACCAATGTTCATGCGGTTATAGAATCTTGGCAGGAAGAGCGCTCAGGCGACGCCATACGGAAGCCACTGCCTTGGCCGGAAGAATGGCAGGAGTGCGGAAAACCGGTAAGCGTATCATCGTCTGATTCGCAGACGGTCAAGAGCCGAACGAATATATGGAAAATGAAAGCGGAAGAGCGGAAGGTCAGCAGTCCGAAATCATTCTGGGGCGGAACTAAACCCAAATAACCCCATAGGGCTTAGGGGTAGCGCATTCAAGGGGGACTATTTCATGAAAGAACAATTTTTATTAAGCGGCGATCATCCGATCCTGAGCAACCATAAAGTCTTTGGTCAGGAACTGCTGCCCGGTCCGGCTTATGTCGACCTGATCTACCAAGCATTTCAGGATAACGGGTACGATTGGAGAGAGCTGGAGCTTTGCCATGTATCGATCTATCATCCCTTGGCGGTGGGTCACGATTACGAGGTGCTGATCGATATTGTTGTGGAAGAGAAGGAAGCGGGATGCTGGAGCATCGTTGTAGAAGGCCGCGAATCGCGGGATGGAGCAGTCAGCCCGGAGGCGAAACGATATGCCGATGCCCAAATGCGGAAGATTCAACCCGTTTCATTTGATAAGACGATCAATCTCGGGCAAGCCATGAATCAGGCGGAGGCTTCCGTCGATCTGGAGGAGGCCTATGCGCAGTTTCGTGCGCTGGGCCTCATCCATACCGGCATGATGAAAGCGGAAGGGCATACCTTCCAAACATCAACAGGCGTGCTCATCGAGCTTGCATTGGATCGCAATTCGCGCGACAGCGCCGAAGACGTGCTGTTTCATCCCACCTTGTTAGATGCTAGCTGTGTAGGTGCCTCGATATTGCTGCGAACGCATGTCGGGGAAGAGCAGCAATTGTTTCTGCCCTTATATTTTGAGTCCTTTCGTGCGGAGCAGCTCGTTCAAGAGCGCTGCTATACACAGGTTCTCGCTCCCAGTGTTCAACGAAAGAACGAATTGCTCAGCATGACGCTGGAGCTATTCGACAGCCAGGGCCGCAAAGTAGCAGAAATGAAAAACTACACGATGAAGCTGGTGAGGGCGGCATCCGGGATTGGTTCATCTGCCGTCTCCGGAGGTGGAGATGTCCCGTCCGTCACAGAACCGGCGCCGGCGCCGGCTCCAGCTCCAGCTCCAGCTCCAGTCAAAGCGGGGCATGCTTTCAGCGGGGAGCGCACTCCCGCCGTTCAGGCGGCCGTTTTTCTGGCCGGCATCTTGGCTGAGCGCTTGGATATGGCTGAAGCGGATCTCGATCCGAACGCGGGCTATTATGAGATGGGATTGGATTCCCCAGGCTTGCTGGAGATGGTTAAGAGAATTGAAGCGAAGGTAGGCGCATTGCTTCCGCCTACGCTGCTTTTTGAATATACGACGATTGCAGATTTATCCGTTTACTTGGCCGAACACTACGCTTCGGTATTCGCGGATGAAAGCTTCGCACCGGCACCGGGCGATGGAATCAATGCCCCCCGATTACAGCTTGATGAACATCCGGACAACAGGATGACATCAGCGGATTCCAGCAGCCGCGCAGAGGCATCTACATCGCAAGAAGAGGATATTGCAATCATCGGAATGTCAGGCCGTTTTCCAGGGGCAAGCGATCTCCGCGAGTTTTGGCAAAATCTGAAGGACGGTAAAGACTGCATCAGCGAAATTCCCCCGTCACGATGGGATTGGAAACAGTTTGAAGACTTAAAGTCTCCTTCGGGCAAAGGGGTTTCCAGATGGGGCGGCTTCATTGACGACCCGGATTGCTTTGATGCGCCGTTCTTTCGCATATCGCCTCGCGAAGCGGAACTCATAGACCCGCAGGAGCGGATTTTTCTTGAAACGTGCTGGGAAGCCATTGAAGATGCTGGATACCGTCCGTCCAGCCTCGTAACGCCAAGAGGACCGAACAAACGGAACCTTGTCGGCGTGTTCGCCGGTATTATGCATAAGGATTATGCGCTACTCGGGTCGGAGCTTATGGCGCAAGGCTTGCTATTCCCGCTTTCTTTGAGCCACTCGTATGTGGCGAACCGGGTTTCCTATTCGCTTAATTTCCATGGCCCCAGTCTGGCAGTCGATACGTTGTGCTCCGCATCGCTGACAGCTGTCCACATGGCGGTAGAGAGCATCCGGCGCGGAGAATGTGAAGCTGCAATTGCGGGCGGTGTCAACTTGTCGCTTCACCCTGGCAAATATAAAACGTTCGGCATGGCCAACATGCATTCGAGCGACGGTTATTGCCGTACGTTCGGTAAAGACGGCGACGGGTTTACATCCGGAGAAGGGATTGGCGCGGTCGTACTAAAACCGCTCAGTGCGGCCGTCAAGGATGGCGATCAGATATATGCCGTTATCAAAGGCAGTTCAATCAACCATGTGGGTACGGTTAGCGGCATTACGGTGCCCAGTCCGGTTGCACAAGCTGAATTGATTGAAGACTGCCTGAATAAGGCTAATATTCATCCGAGAACGATCAGCTATCTGGAAGCGCACGGCACAGGCACGTCGCTCGGCGATCCTATCGAAATCCAAGGACTGGTTAAAGCTTATTCCCGCTACACGGATGACCGTCAATATTGCGCTATCGGTTCGGTCAAATCCAACGTCGGTCACGGCGAGTCCGCCGCCGGGGTTTGCGGGTTGATTAAGGTTGCGCTGCAGATGCATCATAAAACGTTAGTGCCGTCGCTGCATTCCGGCGAAACGAATCCATATATCGATTTTGAGCAATCACCATTCTATATCCAGCGACAGGTAGAGCAATGGGAGCAGCCTCGGCTGATCGAAGCAGGAAAGGAAACGGTATACCCGAGAAGGGCAGGGATCAGCTCCTTCGGCGCCTACGGCTCAAATGCGCATGTCATTTTGGAGGAATGGGTGCCGCAGCCTTCTTCCGCGAGCGGCGAGCCGTCTGCCGTCATTGTGCCGTTATCGGCCAAAAATGAAGATCGCTTGAAAGCGTATGCGGATCGGTTAGCGGGGTTCCTTGCGGATGAGACTGGATACGTGGCTAGCGTTAAGGAAATGGAATCACAGAGCGGGCTGGCAGCCAATATTCTGCGAATGGTTTCAACTGTTCTGAAGGTGGAAGAACAAGACATCGATTCCGATCAAGACTGGTCGGAATACGGCATGGAGACGGCTCACCTGTCTGCTGTCCGGGATCAGCTGCTGCGGGAATATGAAATCGAGACCGACAGCATCGATTGGTACGAGCTTCGATCAATCTCTGATGCCGCCGAATCGCTCCATCTGATCCTGAATCGCAATCGTCATGCGGAGGGCGGGGCATCTCAGGAGATGAGCTTGTCGTCCATTGCGTATACGCTTCAGACCGGACGCGAAGCAATGGAAGAGCGGGTTGTCTTTCTAGTCAGCAGCATCCAAGAACTGGCCGAGAAATTGAAAGCATATGCGGATGGTAAACCTTCCATTCCGAACTGCTGGAGAGGTCAGCTGAAGAAGAAGTCCGGCGTGTTGGCGGAAGTGGCGAAGGCTGACGACCGTTGGTTCACAGAAGGAAACATGGCTGAAATCGCACAGTCTTGGGCTCAGGGTAGCGATATCGAATGGGGACGGCTTTACCGTGCCGATAAACCGAGAAAAATGCATCTTCCGGCCTATCCTTTTGCGAAAAAACGATACTGGCTGCCGGTTGCGGCGAAACCGCAGGACAGCCTGCCAACAGTGGTACAGCAAGCAGGAAGCACAACCCAAGCGGCAAGTCCGATCTCGCCTCAGGGAGAAAGCTCAGCTGTAATTCCGGCTTCGAACCGGAACGTGGAGAATGACGCTAACCAACGTATCGTGGAAGCTGACGCAGGTGCCGGTTCCCAGGATATGCTGCGGCAGTTTACTCCGGTGTGGGATACGTTCGCCGTTGAGTCGGAAGGCGACTATTTCCCTGCCGTAACGGAACGGATCGCTGTATTTGGTCTCTGCAACGAACGTTTCGCGCAAATCCTAGCCCTATATCCGGGTTCCGTAAATTTGGGTAATGACGAAGACGCATCCGTGGCTGATATCAAGCGGAAGATTTCCGGCTTTGAGGATATCGGACATTTTATATGGGCAGTTCGTGATCCTGCTGCTATAGACGGTGGCTTGAATGATGCGTTAATTACCGCTCACAATCAGACTACGCTCAGCTGCTTCCGGTTTATTCAAGCGCTGTTGCAATCCGGCTACGGTTCAAGGCCGGTCAGCCTCACGGTCATCACGACCCAGGCCCAAGCGGTATACAAGAAAGACATCATAAAACCGGCACAGGCAGGCGTTCACGGACTGATCGGCTCGCTTGCTAAAGAATATCCAAACTGGATGATTCGTCTCATCGACTTGGAGTCGGATTCGACATGGCCCGTGTCCGAGATGTTCCGGATCCCTGCAGACCGGAGGGGCGGGGCTGCAGTATACAGAGGGCGTGAGTGGCACCGTATGCAGCTGATTCCAACTATTCTTCCCGCTCCGAAGGCGCCGGTGTACCGGAATGGAGGTGTATATGTCGTCATCGGCGGCGCCGGCGGGATCGGCAGCGTTTGGTCGGAGTATATGATTCGTACCTATCAAGCGCAAATCGTATGGATTGGCCGCAGCCCGATGAATGACGCCATTCGAGCCAAAATTCACAGTCTTTCAGATTGTGGTCCCGAGATTCGGTATTGGAGTGCAGACGCATCGGACATCCATTCGCTCTCTCAGGCTTATGCCGAGATTAAGCAGCGCTTTGGCTCTGTAAACGGCGTCGTCCATTCGGCAATGGTATTAAACGAGTACAGCTTGGCTGAAATGGATGAGGTTGCTCTTCAAGCTGCGCTCTCCGCTAAAGTTGACGTGAGCGTCAGGATGGCGCAGGTATTTCGCGAGGAACGGCTGGATTTCGTACTTTTCTTCTCATCGCTCATCAGCCTCATTAAGAATCCGCAGCAGGCCCATTATGCGGCCGGTTGTGTCTTTAAGGATGCTCTCGCGCACTTGCTGGCACAGCAGTGGTCTTGCAGCGTGAAAGTGCTGAACTGGGGATTCTGGTCAAGCGACAAGGTCGAGGATACGGAACAATACCGGCTGCTGCAGGATCTTGGAATCGGGCTGATCGAGCCGGAGGAAGGGATGAAGGCGATCGAGAGAGTACTTGCCCAGCCGCAATTGCAGCTGGCCGTCATGAAAACGACGAAGCCGATCCCCGTCGAAAGCATGAATCCCAAAGAAGAAATTACGGCTCTTGCTGCAGGGCAGCGGTCAGCTGAAGCGGGCCGAAGCCTGCCTGCCGCCTCTGAGCGACCCGATATCGGACAGCTGAAGCGTGAGAACGAGGAGAAGACGGATGAGATGAACGGACTTCTTGGCAGGCTGTTGTTCGTGCAGCTTCGGCAAACGGGGTTATTCGCTTCCGGAACGTTCGATCTGAAACAGGCAATGGCTGTTTCAGGAATCGCCGAAGAGCTGTATGCCGAATGGCTAAGTCAGAGCGTTACTGTTCTCGTAGAGCTCGGGCTGTTGTCCCGCAGCGGCCATCTTCTATCGGTTACCACGGTCACGGCAAGCACCGATCACGGGACGGTATGGGAGCAGTGGAGGCAGCATACCGCTAAATGGCGGGAGGACGAGAAAACAAGAGCGCAAATCGTATTGGTAGAAACAACGCTGAAGTCCTTGCCGGCCGTCCTTACAGGGAAAACCGCAGCGACCGACGTGCTCTTTCCGAACTCGTCAATGGAACTTGTCGAGGGGATTTACAAGAGCAATCCGGTAGCCGATTATTTCAACGATGTAGTGGCCGAGGCAGCCCTGCATGTTGTCAGACAGCGTGTCCAGGAAAATCCGCAGGCGCAAATTCGTATTCTGGAAATCGGCGCGGGCACAGGCGGTACGACTGCGGGGGTGCTTGCCAAGCTTGCTCTCTATAAGACCCATATTGCGGAATACTGCTATACCGATTTATCCAAAATGTTCCTGCTCCATGCGAAGAAGGAATACGGCCCTAGCTATCCGTTCCTGACGTACCGCACGTTCAACGTAGAGCAAGCTCTTGCGCAGCAAGGCGTTGATGCCGGTCAGTATGATCTTGTCATAGCCGCGAACGTCCTTCATGCTACACGTAACATGCGGACGACGGTTCGCAACGCCAAAGCGGCATTGAAGCCCGGAGGTTGGCTGCTTTTAAATGAAATTAGCAGCAGCGCCCTATTTACCCATCTTACGTTCGGACTGCTGGAAGGCTGGTGGCTGTATGACGATCCCGGCATTCGGATCCCGGGCAGTCCGGCGCTCTCGCCCGAAAGCTGGCAGCAGCTGCTTGAGAGGGAGGGCTTCGGTGCGGTCGGCTTCCTGGCCCGGGATCATCACGACCTGGGACAGCAAATCGTTGCGGCGCAGAGCGATGGAATCATCAGGCAGTCTAGATGGGAACAACGGAAAGGAATAAGCGCTCAGCAGTCTGCAACCCAATCCGTTTCAACATTGACGAAAGAGCGGAATGATGCAGCACATGCGGATTCCAAAAGCGAAAGAGAAGACAGCTTATTTGCCTTGAATGAGCAGATGCTCCAGGATGAAATCAAATCGTTGATCGCCTCCCAGCTGGCGGAAACGCTGAAGCTGGATGCGTCATCGCTCGATATGGATGACTCTTTCGCAGACTACGGGCTTGATTCCATTTCCGGCGTGCATATCGTCAATACGCTTAACGAACGTTTGCAGATTGAGATGAAGACGACCATTCTTTTTGACTACAGCTCGATCAATCAACTGGCCGGTTATTTGCTGTCTGCGCATAAAGAGGCTGTCGTGTCCGCATTTAGCGACCGACTCGCCGCCGTTTACGAGCAAGGTTCAATGCCTCTCGAAAGGGAGGAGCAGGCTGTCCATTTCGAATCCTTGCAAACGAAGGCGTCCGCGCAGCCGGCCGAGGCCGCTGTATCCGTTCGGGCTGCGGAAGCAGCAGTTAAAGAGCCCATCGCCATAATCGGAATGAGTGGCCGCTTTGCCAAATCGAACACGCTGGATGAATTGTGGGACCATTTGGCTCAAGGTCATGATCTTGTTGAAGAGGTTACCCGGTGGGATCTATCGAAGTATGCACCCAAAGGCATGCCTTACTGCAATCACGGCAGCTTCTTGGATGAGATCGATAAGTTCGATCCGTCCTTCTTTAATATTTCCGGACTCGAGGCTACCTATATGGATCCGCAGCAGCGCATGTTCCTGGAGGAATCATGGAAGGCGCTGGAGGATTCGGGTTATGCGGGCCAGAGCGTAGAGGGTCGTGCCTGCGGCGTATATGTCGGCTACAATATCGGCGACTATGTGCACCATATCGGAGACAACTCGCCTCCGCAAGCGATGTGGGGGAATGCTCCATCCATTATTCCTGCCAGAATCGCCTATTATTTAAATCTGCAGGGCCCTGCCGTTACGGTGGATACCGCCTGCTCCAGCTCGCTCGTATCCATCCATCTTGCCTGCCAAGGCTTATGGACCGGAGAGACCGAGATGGCGCTGGCAGGGGGCGTGTTTGTCCAAACGACGCCAACGTTTTATATCAATTCCAACCGGGCCGGCATGCTGTCTCCTTCGGGCAAATGTCACACGTTCGATAATCGGGCGGACGGCTTCGTGCCTGGCGAAGGGGTCGGGGTCGTCGTTCTGAAGCGGTTGAAGGATGCCATTGCCGACGGCGATCATATCCACGGGGTTATTAAGGGTTCGGGCATTAACCAGGACGGGACGACAAACGGCATTACCGCTCCAAGCGCCAATTCGCAGGAACGGCTGGAAAAGTCCGTCTATGAGCGTTTCGCCATTCATCCGGAGCAAATTCAAATGGTGGAGGCGCATGGCACCGGAACCCGTCTCGGCGATCCGATCGAGTTCGAAGCATTGAACAGTGCCTTCAGCCATTACACGGATAAAAAGCAGTTCTGCGCGATCGGCACAATAAAAACAAATATTGGTCATACAACTGCAGCTGCAGGTGTCGCAGGCGTTTTCAAAATTTTGCTGTCGCTGCGAAACCGGCAAATCCCGCCTTCCTTGCATTATGAGACGGGCAATGCGCATATCAAGTTTGCCAGCAGCCCGTTCTATGTCAATACGGAGAGTAAAGATTGGGCGGTTCCACCGGGCTCAAGGCGGATTGCAGCCACCAGCTCCTTCGGCTTCAGCGGCACCAATGCGCATATGGTCATTGAGGAGGCTCCAGATCCTTTGCGGATGCATGCATCGAGGCCGTTTTATCTCATTACGCTGTCAGCCCGCAGCCGGGAACAGCTGAAGCAGCAAGCCGAGAGGCTGTTGGAGCATTGCCAGCGAGTACCTGGCATTGATGCGGGAAACATCAGCTATACACTCCTGGTTGGACGCCGTCACATGAATCACCGGTTGGCCTTTATCGTCAAAGACGCTGAAGAGCTAAAACAGCTGCTCTCCAACTGGCTATCGCGCGGTAAAATGGCGCAGGTGTACGTATCCGAGTTAGTAGAAAACGACGTTCGCGAGCAGCAATCGTTAAAGCGGTTCGGCAATGCCGCGATCGAGAGCTGCCAAACGTGCACGAATCCAGGCTTGTATCTGGAGCATCTGTCCACGGCAGCCGAATTGTATGTTCAAGGCTATGCGCTGAATTACAGTCAGCTGTTTGCCGGCGACTCCTATTCGCGTGTTCCGCTTCCGACGTATCCGTTTGCCAAAGAGCGTTACTGGGTTTCGAATACTGACTATCCGCCGCAGGATCCACAAAGACGCGAACCTATGAAAGCGTCTAGCGAATCTTTGCCTCTGAACCTTCAGCGCGCTTCGTTGAAGGACACTTCAGGCCTATTGTTTCAAACGGTTCTGACGGGGACGGAGTTTTTCTTGACGGATCATTCAGTTCGAGGTCGAAAGGTGCTGCCTGCCGTCACCTATCTGGAGATGGCCCGGGCGGCTGTGACGGCAGCATGCGAAAAAGGATCAGGTTCGCCAACGTCCCCCGTCTTGCTGCGGCATATCGGATGGGCACAGCCAATCATCGTGGAAGATCGTTCTGTCACGGTGAACATTCATCTGCAGCGTAATTCCGAAGCGGACTTCTTCTTCGAAATTTATACGGAAGCATCAGGTCATCCGGAGGGAAGAACGGTTCACTGTCAAGGAACAGCGGCATTAGGCGAATCCATTCAAGTGCCGCATACCGAATTGCTCGAAGAACTTCAGGCTAGATGTGACGTCGGACTGATCACCGGCGCCCAATGTTATGACATGCTTGGCCAGCTAGACATGGATTACGGACCTGGCCATCGTGCTATTGACCGAATCCAGGTCGGTAAAGGCGAGCTGCTGTCCCGTTTGGAAATTGCGGATTCCGCCTTGTCCACACTGGAGCATTATGTGCTTCATCCGGGCATGATCGATTCGGCGCTGCAAGCATCAATCGGAATGGCCGCATTACCTGTAGATTCGGAAGGAGGAACCGGTTCGGAAGCAGCATTAAGGCCGGGACTTCCTTATGCACTGGACCGTTTGGTGATTTTGGGTCCAAGTACAGCGGTCATGTGGGCATGGATTCGAAGAAGCTCCGGAAGCACCACAACAGGAGCGATTCAAAAGCTTGATATCGACATCTATGATGAGCATGGAAAACACTGCGCGATGCTGCAAGGCCTCTCTTCGCGTCAATTGGAAGAGGAAGCGGCAATGGCTATGGCTATGGAAGAAAACGCTCCGCTTCTATGGAATCCGGCATGGGCCGAACGCAATAATGAAGACCGAAGTGAAGCGTGCACAATCACCCGGCGGTATATGTATCTGCTGGAAGAAAACCAAAGCATGAACGCGCAGCTGGCCCGAGAATTCCCTGAGGCGGCGTGCAAGGTGCTGAAAGCAGAAGGGCCGGTGATCGAGAAACGGTATGCCGGCTATGCGGAGCAGCTCTTGGTTGACATTCAGAAGATCTTAAGGGACAAGCGTGGCGGTCAGACACTGATCCAGCTGCTGATCCCCGCTTGCGGCGAGCAGCGGCTATACGCCGGCTTAGCCGGTATGTTGAAGACGGCGCATCTGGAGAATCCGAATGTATGGTGCCAGTTAATCGAATTCGATGCGGCCGTCTCATCCGAGCAGCTGCTTTCCTTTATAGAGATTGACGGCCGTCATCCATCGGTCAGCCATATTCGCTATGAAGGAAGCAAGCGGTATGAAGCGGTAATCGAAGGCCTGAATACGGCGGATGTTGTGGTGGAAGCGCCGTGGAAGGACAGAGGCGTTTACCTCATCACCGGCGGTGCCGGGGGACTTGGATTGATCTTCGCACAGGATATCGCTAGGAAATCCCGTGAAGCGGCAATCATTCTAACCGGAAGGTCAGAGCTTGACCGTAACCGTCAGTCCCAATTGGAAACGATTCGCCAGTTAGGCGTACACGTGGAGTATCATACCGCAGATGTCCGCAAGGAATCGGACATGGCGGCACTGATGAGTGGAATCGTAGCACGACATGGCCGATTGAACGGCATCTTACATGCTGCAGGTATGAAGAAGGATAGCTTCCTGATCCATAAAACAGCAGACGATTTGATTGCTGTCTTGGGTCCTAAAGTGGATGGGCTCATAGCATTGGACAAAGCAACAAGCGGGCTGGAGCTCGACTTCTTTATTCTGTTTTCCTCGCTTTCTGGATGCCTCGGAAACTATGGGCAGGCGGATTATGCGGCAGCAAACGGGTTTATGGATGCCTTCGCCGCTTATCGGAATAAGCTGGCAGCGGCTGGCCAGCGGCAAGGACATACGCTTTCGGTGAATTGGCCGCTGTGGCAGGAAGGCGGCATGACCGTCGATCCCGCAACGGAAGCGATGATGGAGCAGCGCGCGGGAATGAAAGCGATGCAGAGCCAGCAGGGCATTCAAGCGCTTTACGCTGCGCTGGCAAGCGGGAAGCACCAAGTTGTGGTGACGAACATGGCTTTGAGCACAACGCCACTCATGGAAGAGTTGGCGCCAGCGCAGCAAGCTCCCGCGGCCGAGTGGCAATCAGATAGAGATAACCGGCTCGGACCAGACGAGCTGTATGAGAGAACGATGCACTACTTAAGGGAGACCCTGTCATCCTATATACGCATGCCGCTGCATCGCATGGATACCAAGACCTCTTTCAGCAAGTTTGGCATTGACTCGATTATGGCGATGCAGCTTACGGCACTGCTTGAGAACGAATTAGGCTCGCTGCCGAAAACCTTGTTCTTCGAGTATGAAAATATACAAGCGCTGTGTGAATATCTTCTCGGTCACTATGAGCGTGAGCTCCGTCAGCTGCTTGCGCCCGAGCTTACACAAGTGATAACAAAGGCAGCTTCACCGGTCTTAGCGGCTTCTCATTTATCCGTTACGCCGGCTCCAGCGGCGACAAAACCAGCGTTAAAGCAAGCAACGCTGATCTGCGAGGAGATATCCGAGCGTCAACCTGCGTCCGATATCGCGATCATCGGATTGTCGGGCCGCTATCCGGGAGCGGACGATTTAGACCAGTTCTGGGACAATCTGAAGAGCGGGAAGGATTGTATTGAAGAAATACCCGCTGTTCGTTGGCAAAGCGGCAAGTATTATGATCCTGAGAAAGGCAAGCCGGGCAAGAGCTACTGTCAATGGGGCGGGTTTCTGAAAGATATCGATCAATTCGATCCGATCTTCTTCCAGCTCTCACCTCTTGAAGCGTCTTATATAAACCCGCAAGAGCGGCTGTTTCTCGAGTCTGTATGGAACACGCTGGAGCAAGCGGGATATACAAGCCAGACGCTTGAGCATGAGTACGGCAGCAAGGTCGGCGTGTATGCCGGTTGTATGTACAATCATTATCATTTGCTTAATAAGGACCCGGCGAAGGAGCCACTTCTTGCTCTGTCCTCGTATAGCTCCATCGCCAACCGGGTGTCCCATTTCTTTAATCTCAAAGGTCCGAGCATCGCTGTCGATACGATGTGTTCTTCCTCGGCGGTCGCGATCCATATGGCATGCGAAAGCTTGCGGAAGGGTGAATGCGAGCTGGCGATCGCCGGCGGCGTCAATCTTTCGCTTCATCCGCAAAAGTATGTCGGCTTAAGCATGTCGCGTTTGGCTGGCAGCCATCCCGGAAGCAGAAGCTTCGCAGACGGTGACGGTTATTTGCCATCGGAAGGAGTCGGTTCGGTCCTATTAAAACCGCTGGTCAAAGCCATCGAGGATGGTGATTCCATATTAGCGGTCATTAAATCAACCGCCGTCAATCATGGCGGGCAGACAAACGGCTACGGAGCGCCGAATTCGAATGCGCAAGCCCAACTGATGGAAGAAAGCATGCGCCAGGCCGGCATAAAACCAGAGTCGATCAGCTATATCGAGTGTGCGGCTAACGGTTCATCCATCGGCGATGCAGTTGAAATGGCGGCGATGAACAAGGTGTACCGCAGCCATTCCGGTACGAAGCGTGCTCTGCCGATTGGGTCGGTCAAATCCAACATCGGGCATGGGGAAGCTGCCTCGGGCATCGCCCAATTAACAAAAGTCGTTCTTCAGTTAAAGCATCGGCAGCTTGTTCCGACAATCGGCTCGGACACAGCCTTGAATCCGAATTTACGCCTTGAGGAAACGAATTTCCGTATTCAGCGGCGTTTAGAGGACTGGCAGCAGACGGAAAATGAAGCGCCGCATGGCGGGAAATTCCCGCTTTGCGCGGCGATCAGCTCCTTTGGTGCCGGCGGTACGAATGCTCATCTGATTGTCGAGGAATATGTGCCGCCTGCTGAAGAGCCGTCTGTACAGGAAACTGGAAATCAATTATTGATCCTCTCGGCCAAAAGCCGGGAACGTCTGAAGGAAGTCGTGTACCATGTACGTCAGTATGTGAAGCGAAATGAGGAGCTTTCGCTGGACGATCTGGCCTATACGCTGCAGGTCGGTCGTGAATCCACAGACTTCCGCCTTGCTGTAACAGCGAGCAGCAGGGAAGAATTGATGGCCGCGCTCTCGTACTATCTTGATGATACCGGCAGTTCGGATCTTCCACTATCCGGGAGCTTCGGGTTATACGAAGGAAATGCGGGGGGACCTCCGGATGATATGCTCAGGCTCCTTTCTGGTAAGAACGGCCGGCTGTATATGAAGCACTTGATGGATGAATATGATGTCGAGAAGCTTGCCATCTACTGGTCAAAGGGCGGCGATATGGACTGGAGGGAATTGTATCGCAGCCGAAGAAAGGGGAGAATCGTACCATTGCTCACTTATCCGTTCGTCAAGCAGCGCTGCTGGCTTGAATCCCAACCGGAAACGGGCTTAGAGTGGACGGAAGCTGAGATGAGCAAGAACGATGAGATGAGCGCACAAAAGGCTCAGCTTGCCATGAACGGGAATGATGCAAAGACGATCGTCTTAAACAGCGTCTCTCTACTTCTTGGCATGATGCCGACAGAGATTCAACTCGACAAGCGATTGATGAATTACGGATTGAGTTCGCTTCATCTCGCGCAATTGCTTGCAGGCCTGCGGAAAGTGGCTGCTCCGTCGATGGAGCTCCCCGATCTGTTGACTTGTGAAACGATTCAAGACTTGATCGACAAGGTGCAAGCGAACTTCCCGCCGGAAATCGATGTTCTTCATGTTGACGGCTCTTTTTTGGAGGAGAACTTCAACCAGCAGATCATTCGGCTAAATTCTATTACGGATGGAAGGCCGGTATTTTGGATTCATGGCGCATCCGGAGGCGTGGAAGTATATCGTTCTTTGGCGGCGTATGCGAAAAGACCGTTCTACGGTATCCAATCGTTCGGTGGTACCGGCGACGAAGCACCTGAGGGCATAGTTGCTATTGCATCACAATATGTCCGACTCATCCAAGCGATTCAACCGGAGGGCCCTTATGAGCTTGGCGGATATTCGCTCGGCGGTATGTTGGCATACGAAATGACGCGTCAGCTGCAGGAAGCGGGTGAGACCGTATCGTCTTTGGTCATGCTGGATACGATGTTTAGCCCGGAGGTCCAGAGGACGACCCTCGATCAGAATTCTATAGCCCTGCAAACCGTTAACATGGCGTTGGCTGCTATCCATGGCTTTGCCCCGACCGATGAGAAAGGTCTTCTCATCCATAGGGATGAGATTGACTGCGACAATGGATTCGATGTATTCTTTGAACGTCTAACCGAGCTAGCCGGGCATAGAGGACTGGATATTCCTAAGCGGCTGCTGGAGAAGCAATTTGAGCGTCAGTTTTCCATGCATCAGCGCTACGGGTTGATAGACTATAAGCTTCTGCCTCTACCTCGGCCTGATGAGGTGACCTGCTATTACTTCCGCAACCAGAGTGGGGTGTTCATGGGACCATGGGAACCTTATTTAACGGCTAAAGAAGGGGCCGTTCCGTTTGACCATCTGCCTTACTGGGAGGAATGGGTTCAACAGATCCCGCAGGCGTACGTGATGGACGTTGAAGCCTCGACACATATGACAATGCTCGAAGACGAAGCCGCAAGGCAAACGATTTATGCGTTCTGCGAGAAACTTTATGGAAAGCGGCCGCTTTCGGCACGTTTTTTTCAATCCTTCTATAAGCAGCACGCCATGTTCGTATAATACACTGACAAAAGCGAGGTACGCAGATGCGTATCTCGCTTTTTTTGTTTCGTCAAGCCAAAATTTCCTACGGTGGCTATAACAATATTGCGAACTTATGGAGAAAAATGGGGATATTTCTGGTTTAATCCTCACAAACTCCCTTGGTACGATAGTTAAATCGTTACAGACAAAACGGCGGTAGTCTAGGACTTTATTTTCTGGTCTATGGCTACGGCTGTTTTGATTGGTTGGGTCAGTCTAATACTTATTTCTAACGAGCGACGAATAATTCTCCCCTATAACCTGGGATACAAATGAAATGACTGGATTATTTCCTACATCCATCGCGCGTTTATAGGTCGGATTTGAAACGTTGAGATCACCTAATAAATCAGAATGTGCTAGAATGCATTCATCTATTACTTTTCATTACTCATCGATAGACGGGTATAACTGAAACCGGTGAAATGATTCTCTCGAATGAGGTAGAAATTACCTCACAAAAGAATGCATTGAATTCCGTTCTTCCAGAGGAGATCAAACCATTAAGAAGACCTGGTCCTGTCGAAGACACGATCGGAGCTTCAGGCTATAACTGGTATTCTATCACGTTACAAGAGAGTCACACGTTTAGCGTATTTACACCAGATCTTCAGGGGAGTGGGACCTCTAAAACACCCAAAACCACCGGTACTTACTATATTACTAATGGATTCAACTCACCTTGTAAAACCATCGAATCCGATTCAACAACCCGATTTTCCTCGATTGTATTTGCATAAGCCAAGAGGTTGATTCTTGTGTAAAAAGGCAGGATCGAGGTTGTTGTGTACATAATGGCGATAAGCTTGTTTCATTTCTACAATAGCATGACCATGCGTAAGGATATGCCCCAACTGCATATCGTCTTTCTCCATTTGCAGCGGTCTCTGAAAGTCATGGAGCAAGTCAAGCACAGTCTCCGGAGTCAGCTGTAATCTTACACCTGTATTTGGTATGTCGCCAGGATCAATGACGATATTCTCTCCATTCACAGTAACAAAACCGGGACCTGATGCTACGAAACCACTATTAATTTTCCCCATGGCATGTATGTTTCTTTTGGACAAGCAGTCTTATCATTTAAGCTGAAAAGTCCTCGTATTCTTTGATTACCCGATACTGCTGTTCGTTTGCATGTTCTTCCACAGTTTTAACAAGATTTTTACGAATCAAATCTTCCAACTCGGCAGGTACAAGTTTTTCTTCCAAGAGTTCAGTTAAAGCTATTACCGCACACGCCCAATGACCTTCCCACATATTGCTTTGTGACGATTCGGTCATTTTCTGGCAAGCCCATTTCCTATAGAAATCGATATCCAAATCAATCACCTCACAATCTGATAGAGCGTATTCTTTAAAAGAAGGAACCTCTATACATGATGATAGAATAATACAAATACCATAATGTCAAAACTAAAAATTGACATGACACCAACTAGATGAGGGGTGTTCCTTGATGACAACAAGTAAAACGAATCCTAAGGTTGATGAATTTTTAAGCAAGGCGAAAAAGTGGAAGGCAGAATACGAGAAGCTGAGAAGTATTGTTCTTGACTGTGAGCTGACCGAAGATTTTAAGTGGATGCATCCTTGTTACACGTTTGAGAAAAAAAACATCGTTTTAATACATGGATTTAAAGAATATTGTGCGCTGCTGTTTCAAAAAGGTGCCTTGTTAAAAGATCCACACGGGATTCTCATTCAACAAACGGAGAATGTACAGGCTGCGCGCCAGATCCGGTTCACCAATGTGGAAGAAATCATGGAAATGGAATCTATTTTGAAGGCCTATATTCAAGAAGCCATTGAAGTTGAAAAAGCCGGCTTGGAAGTGGACTTTAAAAAGCATGAAGAGTACATCATTCCTGAAGAATTTCAAAATAAATTAAATGAAGTCCCTGCCTTGAAAACTGCTTTTGAAGCATTGACTCCGGGACGGCAAAGAGCCTACCTTCTTCATTTTTCAGCACCCAAACAAGCCAAGACGCGAGAGTCAAGGATTGAAAAATGTATGCAGCAAATTCTCGATGGAAAGGGATTAAATGATTAGTATATTTGATGAGGAAATGATGAAGAAGCGGCGGAAGAACCGCTTCTTTTTTGTTTTTGTATACGTTCCATTACGATATCAGGAATAGTATACTTTTTCTATTTTATATAATGTCTTCTCGATGGTTGGGCAGAGTGAGATGTAGTAGCACGAACACGCACAAGAGACGCTGAGGCACTCACCCTTGTAAAAAAAAATAAGAAGAGAACCGAACCTTTTTCCGGTCGAGAGACAATATAGGGTGTAAGCCGCTTACTCAGGAGGGCCCTCTGAATGAAGAATGAAGAGATGTACGAATTACTTATAAAAATGAAAGAGGGTGATCAACAGGCGTTTCATACGATGTATGATGCCACCTTTCAGGACGTCTACCGGACAGTTTCATTTCTGGTGGATCATAAGCAGGATCGGGAAGATGTCATGAATGAAATCTATATGCAAATGTGGACCTCACTTGCTAATTACGATACGAACCGTCCTTTCCAGTTCTGGCTGCATGGTCTGGTAATCCGTCAAGTGCAGAGATTTCGGGTCAAGAGCTGGAGGAGATTCCGCATTTTTGAACGCATCCGTGTCTTCTCCCATGAAGAGTCTTATTGGGATGAACATACTGCGTTGATGGATGGTACAAACCAATTGATATCCCAGTCCATACGAAAACTGACCGACAAACAGCGGACAGTGATTATCTTTCGCTTTTATCACGACTATACTCTTGAGGAAATTGCGACATTGCTCGATATTCCGCTGGGTACAGTCAAGTCCAGATATCATGCTGGCCTCCAGGCGCTTCGAAAAAACTTAGGGAATCTCCCCCTGGAAAGGATGGAAAAGATCAATGAATATTGAACACAAAATCCGTGAACATCTGCACGAAGAGGCAGAAACGATAGAGTGCCCGCCGGCCATTTCCAAACGAATCGAACAATCTTATTCTCACTATTTGAAACGAAAAAGGAGCGAAATAACCATGAATAAACGATTAATTGGTGGAATTGTTGCTGCTGCGATTTTGATTCCAACCGCAGCATTTGCGGCCCCTGTTGTGATTGACATGCTTACTCGAGCACCAATGACTTCTGAACAAGTCAAGCTGGATGAGGCTGGGAAAGCAACACTTGAGAAGCTGTATCGTGCCATTCCTGAAACAAAATCGTTTGAGATTACAGATGCAAGCTACCTTGGAGACCCCAATGACACAACCAAAAAGGTCCAACTAAGCATCGTCTTGCAGGAAAAAGGGGGAACTGGCAAAAAGATTACCCTCCATACAAACGGTATTACGGATGAGATTCAAGACCTGACGCAAGAGAATTGGGAGCCTAAGGAGAAGCCACTCATTACTTTACCCGATCAGGAAATCAAGGGGAAGGTAGATCAACTCATTGATAATTTGCATGGCAACATCAAAGATTACGAGGTTGCCATGGAGCAAATGGATAATCCAAATCAAAAAACATTTATCTTGAATTACACCAAGAAGGGATCAGGAGGAGAGGGTTACCAAGTATTTGTTCAGGGGAATACAATTAGTCTTTCTCCGGTAGCTCCTGCACCTTCAAACAATGAAGTAGAAGGTTATTTCTCTAGAGACGGTAAGCCTGATTATTCCGCTGATAATTTTTTAAACGATGAAAAACTGTTTGCTTTACTAAAAATGAGCCCAACGGAGTTAAAAGAAGAACTAGCAAAAGGGAAATCTGTTGTAGAGATTGCAGCATCGAAAAATATCTCGAAACAACAAGTAATCGATGTGATCGCAAAAACACAGGCTGAAGGACAACTTCAAGATGGAAAAAATAAAGTAACGATCAGCGATGATTTACTGAAACAGTTGATGAAAGAAGTTGAACCAAAAGTCATACACGTAATTGAACACAAAACGGAAACGGAATGGTAGTAATAGAGAAGAGGCGGGAGAACCGTCTCTTTTTTTGTTTTGTATGTGGAGATTTGAAGGACCCGGGAATAGGAAAAATGGTGCTTCTATTACGAGAATGAGGCACCTTCTTGTTAGAAGAAGGTGCCTCATTTTGATTTGCGGTCACAGACGACAGCCTATTGAGTGATTCCGAGCATTTGCTTCATATCTTCCTGAGCATCACCAATCAACTGAATATGGAACAAGTCTTGCAATACTTGCAGAACACCGGGCTGAATGAACTCAGGCAATTTTGGACCAATCCGTATATCTTGTATGCCCAGGCTAAACAGTCCGAGCAGGATGGCAACCGCTTTTTGTTCAAACCAGGAAAGAACGATACTTACCGGCAACTCGTTCACTTCACATTCGAAGGCATCGGCTAATGCAGCCGCGATCGTAATGGTAGAAACCGAGTTATTGCACTGTCCCAAATCGATATATCTTGGGATGTCGGTACCTGGCACGGTGCCGAAATCTACATCGTTAAAACGGAATTTTCCGCAGGAGGTAGTAAGAATGACTGCTTCTGGCGGTAAGGACGTAGCCAATTCACGGTAATACTCGCCTCCCTTGCCAGGAGCGTCACAACCAGCGATGACGAAGAAGCGTTTGATCTTTCCTTCCTTGACTGCCTGAATAATTTCAGGGGCGATGCCGAGGACCGTTTTGTGATGAAACCCGGTTGTCAATGTCAACTCCGATTCGATGGAAGCCTCAGGAAGCGACAATGCTTTTTCGATGAGCGGCGCAAAATCGTTATCTACAATCTTCGTCACGTTCTCCAAACCGGTTATATCATACGAAAAGAAACGATCGGCGTAGCTGCCCCGAATGGGCATCACACAGTTTGTTGTAGCCAGTATGGCGCCAGGAAATTTCTCAAACAATTGGCGTTGATCGTACCATGCTTTCCCGATGTTACCTTTCAAATGAGGATATTTTTTCAGTGCGGGATAGCCATGTGCAGGCAGCATCTCGGAATGCGTATACACATTGATTCCTTTGCCTTCTGTCTGTTTTAACAGCTCTTCGAGAGCAAACAGATTATGCCCCGTAACAACGATGCATTTTCCTTCTATTTTATTTTGCGAGACTGTGATTGGCTGCGGGACTCCGAAATGATCCGTATGAGCCCGATCCAAAAGCTCCATGACTTTTATTGCGGCACTCCCTACTTTCATGGCCATTTGCAAATGTTCTTCCAAGTTAAAATTCACATTCGTCAATGTAAAATAGAGAGCTTCCTGTGTAATCCCATCCACTTCAGGATCGATATATCCCAGTTGACGAGCATGTGTGGCATAAGCTGCAATTCCTTTTAAAGCAAAGATAATTGTATCCTGAATACTCGCAAGATCTTCATTCTTTCCGCAAACGCCGATGACCTTACATCCACCTGATGGAGTCTGTTCACATTGATAACAAAACATGTATAATTCACTCCTTCGATTCAAGATTTCGCTTTGATTATAAGTGGATTGCTTGGAAGGAGCTGTGATTAAAATCACAACGAAAAAGAACTTTGCCTCTTATCATGGTGGTGGAAGAAGATTTCCCAAGTGAGGGGTGTTGTTATGGTACGAAAATGGCAGTTGCCGCTACAGACGTTAAGTCTAACGGTCGGTTTCATGGTATGGGTCATTCTGTCATCGCTCATGCCTTTTATCAAAGAAACCGTACCCATGAGTGCAAGCGAAGTGGCGTGGGTGACAGCGATTCCAGTCTTGCTTGGATCGTTGCTGAGGATCCCCGTTGGATATTGGAGTAACCGATTTGGCGCGAGAATATTATTTAGCATAAGCTTTCTCTTGCTGTTGGCTCCAGTTTTTTATATTAGCCAGGCGACCACTTATACAGATTTGTTAATTGGCGGGCTATTTTTGGGGATAGGCGGAGCGGTGTTTTCCGTTGGTGTCACGTCTCTACCTAAATACTATCCGAAAGAGAAGCATGGTTCTATAAACGGAATCTACGGTATGGGGAATATTGGTACAGCGGTAACCACTTTTGCAGCGCCAGTTCTGGCTAAATCGTTGGGATGGGCCAATACCGTACAGATGTTTATGCTATTGCTTGCGGGTTTCGCTGTACTTACCTTCTTGATGGGGGATAAAAATGAACCCAAGGTAGTGACTCCTCTTGGTCAGCAGATCAAGAGTGTCTACAAAAACGAAAAGCTATGGTTAATCAGTTTGTTCTACTTTATTACGTTTGGTTGCTTCGTCGCTTTCACCGTGTATCTCCCGAATTTTTTAGTGAGCCATTTCCAACTAGATAAAGTAGATGCAGGGATGAGAACAGCAGGGTTCATTCTTTTGGCGACACTGGCAAGACCATTGGGGGGCTGGCTAGGAGATAAGTGGAATCCCTTCAAGGCATTGATGATTGTGTTTGCCGGGCTCGCCTTGTCTGGTATTGTCTTATCGTTTTCGCCATCGATTTTGATGTATACGGTAGGATGCTTGTTGGTAGCGGCATGTGCCGGAATTGGTAACGGTGCCGTGTTCAAATTAGTGCCGATGTATTTCTCGCGACAAGCGGGGATTGTAAATGGGATCGTATCTGCCATGGGGGGATTAGGAGGATTTTTCCCGCCGTTGATATTAACGATGTTGTTTAATCTGACCGGGCATTACGCGATCGGTTTCATGGCGTTATCTCAGTTTGCACTGGCAAGCTTGGTCTTGGTGATGTGGATGTTTTATCAAGAGAAGCTGCAGCTCGCCGCCACCATTATGGAAAAGACCGGAGAGGCGATACTGATTACCGATACACGAGGAGTCATTAAAAGTGCGAACTATGCTTTTACGAAAGTGACCGGTTATGAGATGAATGAGGTGATTGGCAAGTCTCCCAATATTTTAAAATCAGGCAGACAGGGTGCCGACTTCTATCAAAAGATGTGGGATTCGATCAAGAAGAATGGCTACTGGCAAGGAGAGATCTGGAATCGACGGAAGAATGGGGATCAGTATCTCCAATGGTTAACGATCAGCGCGATTCTGGACGATGCAGGAGACGTCGAGTACTATGCGGGCATGTTCAGCGAGCTCGCGGAGCAAAGACATGGATAAAGAAGCTTGAATCCCTTATGAAAAAAAGTCTTGGACGGACAAGTCCAGGACTTTTTTTGTGCAGGAAAGGATGTAGAGTTTGCTCACATTTGGCAAATATCAGGAGGGCAGTCATCACAATAAATCGCTTCTTTTAAATAGGCAAGGTCCTTAATCAAGATATGTCCGTGGGGAAGCAGATCGATGGTGTCCTGTTTTTTTAGATCGGAAAGCATCCGGTTGACACTTTCTCGTGTCAGACCAATGAATTGTGCCAAATCACGATTGGTAAGGGAAAGGTCGATGAGGATTCCGTCGGGGTGTGGCTTGCCATACGTGTTACTCATGCGGATTAGCGTTGAATACAAGGCACCGATTTTGCCATTGAGTAGCAAATCGCGAAATTTAGACTGCATCCGCCTGTTCATCAATCCCATCCAACGCAGGAAGTCTACGCAAAATTGACCGTTTTTGATGAGCATTTTTTCCAACTCTTGTCGCGGGATGATCCATATCTCACCCTCCATCAACATGGTGCCTGTGGAGGTGTACGTCAATTCCTGTTCGAAGAGCCCGGAGACGCCGACTAGCTCTCCTGCACCAAATACTTGCAGTGTCAGTTCTTTTCCATCGTTCGTGTTTTTAGTGAGCTTAATTTGGCCCGACGAAATTAAGAATAGCTGATCGGCTCTCTCACCATCCAAAAACAGAACGGCTCCGGGAACGAATTTTTTCCTAACAGAAAACGTTTCAAGGCTATTCACAAAATCGGAAGAAATCTGCTGTACAAACGTTGTGCCATTTCCGGTCATGTGGTTCCCCCTTACAACAAGGATACATAGGTAACTCATTATATCATTTGAAATCAATGGTTTGGGAAGAGAAAATCGTCCTGATTGTGGCAATGGTGTGAGGTAAATCACAACCTGGGTTACGAGCCATTGCTACAATGATCTCGAGCGAAAGGAAAAAATGAGCAGCAGCAGGGAGGGTGTTGTATGAACTATCTATTTGCTTCCAAGGTGGCGAAGCGTGCTTTTATCATCATTGCTTGCTTGTTCGTCCTAAGTTACGTGGGAACACGTTTTTTCACGCATATTGATTTGGCGCTTTACGGCTATATGGTGGGGACTCTTGTCTTTATTGGAGGTTTCCTATACCGATTTTCTGCGTGGGCAGATCGCCCGCCAACGAATGTCATTTTGAAAAAGGGGCTACGACTTCTCTTTCGTAAAAGCACGGCGAATACAACGGTAGATCATCTGGCCATCTATCGCTTTATTTGGAATCGGGGATGGTACCGCTGGACACAGCACATTTTGCTGGGATGGGGATGTATCTTGGCCGCATTTGTCACGTTCCCGCTCGTTTTTGGCTGGATGTATTTCACGATGACGGACAACGGCTACTATCAGGTCGTGTTCATGGGTGTGGATGTTCTGACCGTACAAGCGGATGGCTGGGTTGCCTTTCTCTTTTACAACGCGTTGAACATTACTGCTTTTATGGTCATCAGCGGAGCAGTCATGGCTTTGTATCGCAGACACAAGAACATGCAGGCACGGGCTGAACAATCCTTTGTCTACGACTTTTTGCCTTTATACCTGCTATTGTTTATCAGCATAACAGGCTTGATGTTAACCGCAAGCAACATGTTCTTAGGGGGCTTTGGGCACCCAGTTATATCAGTCACTCATCAATTTGCAGTGATTGTGACATTGATTTATCTGCCATTTGGAAAACTGGCTCACATACCGTTCCGTCCCATGAGTGTGTTTGCACGTAATTATCGCGAGCACTATGGCGAGCAGGAAATGAAAAAGTGCAAAGTGTGCAGCAATGAGTTTGTTTCTGCGGAACAGTCGGCAGATGTAATCAACGTGCTGGGTAAAAACGAAATGGCTTTTCAAATGGAAGAAGGATTCCACTTGGCTGAACTTTGCTTGCCGTGCCGCAGAAAATACCGGATGTTCCGCTTCACAGGAGTTCCTACGCACGAGATCAATGCCAGGGAGGCAAATCAACATGCCAAAGGATAAATTTTTTAAAGTCATTGAAAACAAGATACATCCTAATGAAAAATTGGTCAGCACACACTGCTGCTACTGCGGTATGCAATGCGGGATGAACCTGCGTGTAGATACAACGACGAACAAGATCATCGGAGTGGAGCCACGGTACGATTTCCCTGTCAATCTGGGTAAGATGTGCCCAAAAGGGGTGACGGCTTACCAGCAGGTGAATCATCCAGATCGGATACAGCGGCCGTTGATTCGAACAGATGCATCATTAAAAGGCACGGCGGAAGGATTTCGGGAAGCGTCATGGGAGGAAGCACTTGACTTGATCGTTTCCAGGTTCAAGGAATTGCAACACAACTACGGCAAAGATACCTTGTCTGTTTACTCTGGCGTTTCCATGACGAACGAAAAATGCTACCTCACAGGTAAGTTTGCACGAGTCGCCTTGCAAACCCGCTATATCGACTACAATGGCCGCTTCTGCATGTCCTCTGCTGCGGCAGGATTGAATCGAAGCTTGGGGATTGATCGCGGTTCTACCATTCCCTGGACGGATATTCATCAAACAGACTGCTTGTTTTTGGCCGGTTCAAATGCGGCTGAATGTCATCCAACCAGTATGTTTCGTATTTGGGAAGTGCAAAATCGAGGCGGTTATCTGATTGTAGCCGATCCACGGGAAACGCCTTTGGCACGTCGAGCTGATATCCACCTGGATCTGCGGCCCGGTACAGATTTGGCACTGGCAAATGGAATCGTTCATCTCCTGATCAAGAATGGGCATATTGATGAAGACTTTATTCGAAATCATACGAATGGTTTTGAAGAAACAAAAGAAGTGGTTGCTACCTTCACACCGGAGTATGTCAGTGAAATAACAGGGGTTTCGGTGGAGAAGATTGTGCGGGCTGCTGACATTTTCGGGAGGGCACCCGAAGCGATTGTGATGTTTTGCCGTGGTGTGGAACAGCAGGCGAAAGGGACAGACAACGTATCGGCCTATACCAATATGTCGCTCGTCACAGGCAAGATTGGTCGTCCAAAATCAGGTGTTGCAACCCTTACTGGTCAAGGAAACGGGCAGGGGGGGCGGGAACACGGGCAAAAAGCCGATCAATTGCCTGGCTACCGCAAGCTCGACAATCCTGAACATGTGCGTGAAATAGCATGTGCCTGGGGCATTCCCGCGGAAGAGATGCCACAGAAAGGTGTCTCTGCCTATGAGATGTTCCAGCTGATGAAGGATAAAACGATTCGCAGCTTATACCTACTCTGCTCCAATCCGGTTGTAAGTGCGCCAAATCTAAACCATGTTCGAGAGTCCCTGAAAAGTCTGGATTTTATGGTTTGCTGCGACTTTTACTTGTCCGAATCAGCTGAATACGCCGATGTCGTTCTTCCCGTTACGACTTGGGCAGAGGACGATGGAACGACAACCAATCTCGAAGGTCGCATCATTCGTCACCGTCAGGCACAGGAATGGTTTGCCGAATCAAAGCCTGACTGGTGGATTCAAATAGAAATCGCCAAAAGAATGGGGCGCGGACAATTCTTTACTCACTTGAAGTCTCCCCAGGATATTTTCAATGAAATCCGTCAGGTCTCCAAAGGCGGGATAGCTGACTACTACGGGGTCACCTACGAGAAAATTGATCAAAACAATGGTGTTTTCTGGCCATGCCGCGAGGAGGGTGACGAGGGACAGCCTCATTTATTCCTGGATAAAAAATTTTATCACCCGGATGGCAAAGCCAAAATATGTGCGCTGCCTTACCGCCCGCCAGCGGAGGAGCCGGATGAAGAATATCCTTTGCGGTTAACGACGGGACGAGTTGTGTTCCACTATTTGTCCGGGAACCAGACAAGACGAATCCCGTTTTTGAAGGACATGTATCCTGATCCTCTGCTAGAGGTTCATCCAAAAACAGCGACACGTTATGGTATTGAACACGATGAGCTGGTCACTCTGAAAACGAGAAGAGGCGAGGCGCAGTACCGCGTGAAAGTTATTGAGGCAATTCGAGAGGATACGGTGTTCGTTCCGTACCACTGGGGAAAAGCGGCGTCTATCAATCTGCTGACCAACCCGGCATTGGACCCTTACAGCAAAATGCCTGAGTTTAAAGCGTGTTCCGCGAAAATCATCAAGCACAAACATGGAGGAGTTCGCCATGGGTAAACAAGTCTTATACATCGAAATGGACAATTGCATCGGTTGTCGAAGCTGCTTGGCGGCGTGTACACAGTGTGGAGGTCACGACAACCGAAACCGAAACTACGTACTGGATGTGGACCCGTTTATCAATAGACAAACGATTCCTCTCATGTGCTTCCATTGTGTCAATCCTGCTTGTGCCCGCAGCTGTCCTGCTCAGGCGATTCAAATCGCAGATAATGGGGCCGTATTGTCAGCCTTGGTAGAGAAATGCATCGGTTGTCAAAATTGTACCATTGCTTGCCCCTATGGGATTCCCAAATTTGATGAAGAGCAGAATCTCATGTACAAGTGCGATCTATGCTACGACCGTACGAAAGAGGGAATCCCGCCGATGTGTGCTTCGGTTTGCCCGACAAACACCTTGCAGTGGATTGAGGAAGCAGAGCTGGAAGAAAAACGGGCACAGATTCCTTTGGCCAATGGCAAATGGACTGCCAGCCACGACCCGGATGTGCTAGAAGGCGAAACCAATGTGAAAATTAGCCTGCCTGGCATTCTGCAGGGCAAACAGAAGCTATTCTAGAGGGGAGATATACCTTATGGAGAACGAGAAAACCCGCCCAATTCCGTTGAAGGATGACAATTATACACATAACATCAATCGTTCCAATGAGCGTAGTCTGGATCGACGGAGTTTTATGAAAACAATGGTAGGAGCAGCCGGGCTTTTCGCGGCATCTACTCTGCCATGGGGGGCATTAGCTGCCAAGGAGCTGATGAGTTCATCCAGCAAGTCGTATCCCACACAAAAAATCGCGAATCTCAGCGATATAAAACTCGGAGATGCGATTGAGTTTAACTATCCAGGAGAGCATGACAGCGCGTTGTTCGTGTATGTGAAGGAAAAGGAATTCAAGGCGTATCAAAATGCATGTACCCACCTGCGTTGTCCGGTATTTTGGGACCGAGATGAGAAAGAGCTGCTATGTCCTTGCCACCATGGGAAATTTGATATTGCTACAGGTAATCCGCTCGCTGGTCCGCCGAGAAGACCACTTCCGGAAATTGTGCTTCAAGAGAAAGATGGAGCCGTATACGCTGTAGGGGTGAAGAGATATGAAGAGCAGCTATAGAGGGGTCATCCTATTAGCATTGATCTTGTTCGCCAGCATTGTGTGCACCCAGTACACCGTCAATATGTATTTTGCACAGCGATATATGGAGGTGCTATTGCTCAGCGGTGCAACGGTAGTGTTGTTCCCGCTGGCATGGATGGTATTTAGAAGAGACCAGCGAGATCGAAGAGGACAAGGGAAATAATCCGGGGAAGGAAGTGTGATCAGTTGCCATGAATCCTAGTAAGCGAACGATTGCCGAGCTTCACCAAGAGCTGCCTTCCTTGGTGGATAAAAAAATGGGGATACTCATTCAAGATTTGGCGGATGATGCCGAGCCACACAGTCCAGCTCTCTTGGAAAGGCAGCTGGCAAAATGGGAGATCACGGAGGATGAGGAACATTTGCGACTCTATTTTAATCCTTGCCAGTTTGTTGCGATTCCCATTCAGAATGGACCGGTTGTTTTTTCGCAAGAGGATGACTGTATTCGAATGGTTGCCAGGGACAATCGGGGACAGCTAGCGTATCGCATTTCTTTTGGTAACTAACTCCCACTAGTAGATGGAGGGATTGTAATGGGACCACCGCCTATAGGATGTATGGGGATGATGCAGGAGTTTGAAGGGAGAAGGAAGCTGTGTCCAGCTCTGGAAAAATTGAAAGACGACCACCTATCATTAGCTGAGCAGCTGAATGAGCTCGTACATCTAGCTAATAACCTGAAATATACTGCTGATCCTACTAAAAGAAAGAAGGGCTTAACGGAGCTTCATGAGCTGGCGTCCTCGTTTCGGGCGGAACTGGAGAAACACTCCAGACGTGAGGAGGAAGATCTGTATCCCCTGATGGCTAACTATATCGAACGGGAGATGGGACCGATTGCTGCCATGGAGGAAGAGCATGATCTAATTCATGAAAGCCTGATGTCGTTCATTGGAATCGTAGAAAAGGAAAAGTCTGAACCTGTTGAAGTAGAAGCTGTCCACACTCATTTGCTGAAGTCAGTAGAAATCCTCATGGAACATTTCTTTAAAGAAGAGAGTGTGCTGTTCCCGATGGCAGAATACGTACTGAGTGACGCAGAGAAAGAGCAGTTGCGAGTACTGTTTCAAGATTAGAAATCACGTCACCCTCCTACTGGTAAAAGTGGGAGGGTGATTTTATTTTCCAATTATATTCTTTTGAGGGTAAATGTGCAGATCTCTGCTGGCATTTGTCGGTTTCAATCGGATGAAACCAATCATTAACTAGTAGGGATTAAATAGAGGAGGAGGTGTTCTAAGTGCCGATTGTTAAACCATATTTAAACTCATTGAGATTTACGTCCACCATGGGTGCCGGAACTGGTACTGGTGCTACGTTTGCCATTGCGGCAACTGCCTTTACCAATGACGCGGGTGCTGCCGCGACAGCATTTCCTGGTACGTTTGCTTTTTACAATCTCTACATTAATGGGGTGCTTCAGGCAGGTAATACTTCCACAATCACAACGACGGCGATTACGATTCCAGATGGAGATGCCGAAAACGCTGGTACACCCTTATGTGTAGAATTTGTTGTGAACTAAGGTGAAAAGAATGGTGGCCCCAGGTGGATGGAATGTGCCTGGGGTTCACTCATGTGAATATATTCGGAGTGAACGGTCGAAGCACTTCGAGAAAGGACGAGTGATTTTATGAGGCGCTATGTTGCACAGTCATACCCAGTGAGGAGACAGAGTCTGCAAATCGTCCAGCCATTAGGTTCTCCCGGAATTTTTCCAGTAAACCCCTCTCCAACGTGTCCGCCATGCCCCCCATGTCCATGTACGCCTGGTTTAATACGAACAGAAACCTATCAGTATACGGCCATTTCAGATGGAGCCAAAAACATGTATACCAACAGTGATGCTGTCATGCCATTCAGCACTTCCGGCATTCTGGACCCGAATGAAGTTTCTGTTGTGAATCTGTTCATCAATGGAATGCTTCAACCACCCAACCTATATGTTGTCCAGCCGGGAGTATTGATTCTAAGTGACATACCTGTTCAAGGTGTTCCTCTTATTCTTCAGTTCATCAAGATGATTGTCTCCTAAATGGTTGGTTCCATAATGGGAAAAGGTCATGTCTTACATACATGTCATTTTCCTTCCATGTTGTGCCCTACCAGGGATATGTTCGGCTCGACATACTAGGGAGGTTCGATGGCGTACACGGCGCACAGAAAGGAGGGCAGCCGTTTGAGCTCGCTCCGATCTATGTCTACCTGGCCTCGGATGATTCGGGATATGTCACGGGCCAGGTATTGAATGTCAATGGTGGAACGATGACAGAGACGTAGCGGTGAATCAAAAGTCTCTCGTCTTCGATTTGGCCGGCAAGATCGCTTGCTCACCTTTTTCATAGAAAGCAAGTAGAGTTTGGACAAAACTCAATCTCGGCACGATCATGAAGACGGCCAAGGCAGACCCAATGCTGATCAGGGCACCCACGATGACATCTGCTGGATAATGAACGCCTACCAAAATGCGAGAAAGGCCGACAAAAGCAGCGAGCAGCATCCAGAGTGGCCCCGTCGTCTTTCTAAAAAGCCAGTAGGTCATGCAAAAGGAAAAAAACAGGATCGTATGGTCGCTGGGAAACGAATTGTCGACTGCTTTCTGTACCAATTGATTGACGTCAGCAAGCTCTGCGAATGGCTGATTATTCGCATGAAAGCTTCCAGCTACTTTCCCGAATAGCTCAGCGAGAACAAACGTAAACGTCGCACAAACGACCATGATGCGATTCTCATGTTTTCTCGTAAACCAATACACCAAAGCACTCAATGCCAGAATAAACACCGTATATTCAGCTACGTAAAAAGCCACGGGATTGAGAGCCGGATACTCTTTCCCCAAGTCATTAATCAAGCGAAAGTAGTGAATGTTGATTTCCATGCCATTCATTTTTGCTGATCCTCCTTTACATGTAACAGGAGAATCGTAATCGATAGGAGAGAAATGGGAAATTGATTTACCTTACAGAATATTACAGGGTTGTAAGGTTGGTTTCGTAGCATCAAAAAAGAGACGGCAGAACCGTCTCTTTTTCATTGGACAAAAGGTCCCTATTATTTGTTGTTGCCCTCTAATTCGGCTTTGGGGTAGATGTCTTTTTTGATGGTCTTTAATTTTCCGACACTATCCATGGTCACGTTGATGTAATGATTCGGAGAAGTGTAAATCACGAGAATCTGTGTCTTGTTATCCTGGACAGTAGAGGAGTGGATCTGTGAGAACTTGTATTTTTCCGCTTGCTTTCCAAACAAAAGTTTGAGATGCGCCTTGCCTTTTTTGATCACTTCCTCATCACCTAAAACTTTCGAAGCGGAGAGTCCGTTTTGAATGTCGACGCTGATCAGCTCTCCTGTATTTGCGTTTACATGGACAACTCCGAAGTCTGGGGTAGTACCCTCTGGTGTGCTCGACAAGATCACTTCCAGACGTTCGATAGGACCAGAAGTGGTGGCGACGTTCTCTTTTAAGATGGAGGTGATGTGATAGTTCTTCAGGTCAGGGATGACTTCTTTGACGTGATTCAGAGTCGCTTTTGCTTTTTGATTCAGATCATTTATGGAAAGCTCTGCTAACTTGGTCGCAGTTACAGTTGCTTTCGCTTTGTGGGAAGAGGCTGCTGCGGCTTCGTTTGACAGAAGAGGTGTGTTTAACAAAAGGAGTGCCGTAATCAAGGTGAAGGGTAGTGCTTGGTGTTTGAACATTCGAAGCAACCCCTCTTATTCTTCGATATACATATCTTTTTTGGCAGCCTTGAGCTCCCCTTCGCTATCCATAGACACGTAAATGTCATGGTCCGGTGCGGTGTAAATCACGAGAATTTGTTTTGATCCATTTTCGAAAACATAATTACGAACATCGGATACCTCATAGATGTCTGCTTTCTCCCCAAAAAAATGTTTCAGGTACTCGAAGCCCTTCTTGGTTGCTTCTTCGTCGTTCAACGTGACTTCTGATTTAAGCAGACCGTTGGCTATTTCGGCGCCAATGAGTTCTCCCGTTTTTGCGTTCATTCTGACAAGTGCGTGATGAGGTTTCTCACCTTCAGGGGTGCCCATCAGTTCCACTTCTAACTGGTCGATTCTATCACCGCTTCTGGTTTTTAAATTTTCATAGACTCTCACGTGGATAATGTCATATTTCTCCATATCTGGCATGACTTCTTTGACCAGTTCTAGTGTCGCTTTTGCATTGTCATCGAGGTCTTCTGCTGTCAATTTTTTGCTAATGACTTCTTCTTCGGTGGAGGATGCTTTTGCGGCAGCTTCGGTTGTCAAAACGGCAGAGTTCGACAAAAGTAAAGCCGCCATCAGTGTGAATGCTAGTGCCTTACGCTTGGACATTCTCAATCAGCTCCATTATTTGTAAATTGGGCATACATGAATTAATACGGGAGAAGATCTACATAAGTAACTGTAAAAATTGTAAAAAATTATAATGGATCGAATAAAGGGAGAAAGTGTCGAAAAATAGTTTTGAAATTTTATTTCAAATCTGACAATTCATATTGATATTTTATTTCAAGTGTCTATAATACAAAATATGTAACGAATTACCAAAGTCACACTCGAATGTAAGCGCTTAACAATTTCGTGGACTAAAGGGGTGGTATCGTGTTGAATGGCGGGTTGCTGCGCATCCGCGAATCGTTGCACAATATCAAGCGTTCTGAACAAAACGCAGCGCATTACATTTTAGCTAATCCGGATGAGGTGATTCGTCTTTCCATCAAGGAACTCGCGGAAAGAAGCGAATCCAGCCAAGCTGCCATCATACGCATGTGCAAAAGTATCGGTGTAGATGGTTTTCAGGAGTTGAAAATCAGAATAGCGGGTGATCTGCAATCGTCTACCATTCAGGATGTGTACAAAGAGATTCTTCCCGATGCTGATATGTACACCTTGATTGAATCGGTTTCGCTCAACAACATCCTCTCTTTGCGGGAAACGATCAAAATTTTGGATACAGAAGCAGTGGAGCAGGCGATTGGTGAGCTGTTCCGAGCCACTCGGATTGATTTTTACGGAGTGGGTGCTTCGCAATTAGTTGCCCAGGATGCCCAACATAAATTTTTGCGCATCAATAAAATGTGCACAGCCCATTCGGATTCCCACTTGCAGCTTACTTCGGCAGTCACCTTGACGGCTGGTGATGTGGCAGTCGGCATCTCGAATTCGGGGGAAACCTCGCAGATCATAACCACGATGAAACAAGCCCGCAAATCGGGTGCTGTGACCATCGGCATTACCAAATACGGCACAAACTCCTTGGCGGAATGCGTGGATATTCACTTAACTACGTTTTCAACAGAAGCGGATGAACGCAGTGCCGCCACTTCCTCACGAATCGCACAACTCAATGTGATCGACATCTTGTTTAGAGGTGTTGCTGCCAAAAATTACGATGTCTCTGCAGCGTACCTGCGCCAGACGCGTAAAGCTGTTCGGGAGCAATACAAATAAGCAAATCCTCCTTAGACAACACACACTCCTGCCTTTATCCTTTTATCCTTATCAGTCAGTAAAGAGTACCTTACCTTCACCGTATCCATCATGTGGCTAGAAGTACGTTATGTGTTTGGAACTATCGTTAGCTATGCAAGTTTTCTATATATTGCAATTGGGGAGGTTTTCCATGAAAAAGAGAAGGTTTCTCTCAGTACTCGGTTTGATTGGCTTAGCTGCGACATTGCTTATTTCCGGATGTAGCAGCCAGTCCTCCACACAGCAGGGGGACAAAGTCGAATTGTATATGGGATACAGCTCTGATCCGCCCACGAAGAAAAAGATGGAAGAAATTATTGCAAAATTCGAACAATCACATCCGCACATCAAAATCAAAACGATGACGGCTCCTTATGATGACTTCTATCAAAAGCTGACGACTCAGATCGCGGCTGGGAATGCGCCTGATCTTTGGCAGAGCGACGGGACAAAAGTATTTGGTTACGCCCAACGCGGCGCGATTCTCGACATCACCGACTACGTCACGAAAGAAATCAGCAAAGAGGAGCTCAACGGTCTGGAGTTCAATAAAGACTCAGATGGGAAGTATTGGGGCGTGCCGCAGGGCATCCAAGTCGGAGCTCTTTTCTACAACAAGGATTTGTTCGACAAAGCGGGCGTACCATACCCTACGGCTGACTGGACCTGGGATGATTTGAAGGCGGCTTCCGTCAAGCTGACCCTCGATGCCAACGGGAAAAATGCAGACGATCCTGCTTTTGACAAACAATCAGTGAAGCAGTACGGCTTCGCGTTTTTCGGTAGTTCACGCGGTGCGTTTAACATCTTGAAAGCGTATGGTGGCGGGGTATTGGACCCGACGTTGAAAAAATCGATTATCAACAGCCCAGAGAACAAAAAAGCGGTCGAGTGGATGGTCGACGGCATGCAGCGCAAGCTATTCCCGAATCCGGCTGATCTAAAGGCATTCCAAAGCAACTTCAAAGCTTTTTTGAGCGGGGCTGTGGCGATGCAAATCGATATTTACGCAGCAACAACCTCGATGAATGGGGCAGGGTTGAATTACGATGTCGCTCCCATGCCAAAAGGACCGGACGGCAAACGCTTCGCACCCGTAATCGCCAACTCATGGGTCATCAACAAAAAAGCAGAGGAGCAGAAGGTCAAGGCCGCCAAAGAATGGATCACCTACTGGACGACATCTGATGAAGCACAAAAAGAGTGGACGGAAGTAGGGGAAGCCATTCCGGTGAAAAAATCAGTGGCGAATTCCGAAATGTTCCTAAACCCTGCCACGAAGCCGGAAAACAAAAAAGTGTTCCTCGACACCTTGGAGTTCGCAGGCACGATTGATACCAACGCTGTCTTTACCGAGTGGGTGAAGGTGTTCACGGATAATCTGGCGGAACTGTTCATGGATAAATACGGAACGGATGAATTCATCACGAAAACAGACGAAGGCATTCAAAAAGTTCTGGATGACTTCTTCAAGAAGCAGTAGTCATCAATCAGTGAGGATGTGTGCCAACCATGCTAGAGCTGCAAACCAAGCAACAGGCGAAGCCTGCTGTGAAAAAGAGAAAATGGTTGGATAGCGAGGGGAGATGGGGACTGCTCCTGGTCTCCCCTTATCTCATCCACTTTCTCGTATTCGTCGTGGGAACATCGGTCGCGTCATTGTACTTCAGCTTTTCGGATTACGATATTTTAAATCCGCCTAAATGGACTGGCTTGGACAACTATGCAAAGCTGTTTGAAGACCCGCTGTTTTATCGCGCGTTATGGAATACGGTCTATTTTACGATCCTGTACGTTCCGGCAAAAACGTTTTTGGCGTTGCTATTAGCAGTGGCCCTGAATCAAAAGCTGAAGGGCCTGAAATTTTTCAGGATGGTTCACTTTTTGCCGGTTATCTCCTCATGGACGGTGATCGCGTATGTAGCGGATGCGGTGTTTAACCAGCGAATCGGTTTTGCCAATGCTTTTTTGTCTAAACTTGGGCTAGCCCCGCAAAACTGGCTGATTGATGAATTCTGGGTCATCCCGGTCTTGGTTCTCATCGCCATCTGGAAGTCAGTCGGCTATATGATGATTATTTTTCTCGCTGGGCTGCAAGGAATTTCTTCTGACATGTACGAGGCAGCCTCGATTGATGGAGCAAACGCTTGGCAAAAGTTTTGGCGGGTGACAGTCCCGATGATTTCCGGCACGACGTTTCTGGTCGTCATCTTGAATACGATTTACTCCTTCCAAAACTTCGAGCAGATTTTTGTCATGACCGGGGGCTCTACGGAGGCAGGCTCGACAGGTGGTGCGAACAATGCCAGCCTCGTCCTGATGCTGTTCATGTTTCGCCAAGCATTCAGCTTTTTCAAAATGGGCTACGCCTCTGCCATCGCGTGGGTGTTGTTCCTCATCCTGCTTGCCATTACGCTCATCCAATTCAAGCTGCAAAAGAAATGGGTTCATTATGATTAAGAGGCAAGGAGGTAGCCATGCAAAAGCGTTTCCCTCTAAATAAAATCGTTGGATACCTGTTTGTCATAGCGAGTGCGTTGATTATGCTGGTTCCGTTTTTGACGACTGTGTTTAACTCGCTGAAAACTTACAAGCAGTACATGCAATTTCCGCCAGAATGGCTGCCCAATCCAACACAGTGGAGCAACTATACAACCGTGTGGGAACAGGCGAATTTTAGCAGCTATACGATCAACAGTCTGATTGTCGCGATTCTTTCGGTTATCGGGGCCTTATTGTCCAGCTCGATGATTGCCTTTGCCTTTGCCAGGCTGCGCTTTCCTTTCCGCGACACGCTGTTCATGATCGTGCTGGGAACGATGATGATCCCGGGGATCGTCACGATAGTCCCGCAGTTTATTATCTTTAAAAATTTGGGACTGCTCGACACGTTGGCTCCGCTTTGGATATTGGAGTGGCTCGGACAGCCATTTGCCATTTTTTTAATGAGGCAAGCATTTTTGAACATTCCGAAGGATTACGAGGAAGCGGCAAAGCTCGATGGCTGCAATCCGTTCCAGATTTACTGGCGGGTGTTTTTGCCGATGTGCAAGCCTTCCTTGGCAACACTGGCGGTCTTTACGTTTATGGGGAAGTGGAATGAGATTTTGGCGCCAGTCAT
Source organism: Brevibacillus fortis (assembly GCF_046196545.1). Taxonomy (GTDB): domain Bacteria; phylum Bacillota; class Bacilli; order Brevibacillales; family Brevibacillaceae; genus Brevibacillus; species Brevibacillus fortis_A. Next base: position 5,141,347 of record NZ_CP176370.1, on the reverse strand, counting down.
TTATCTCATTTCGGATGAGAACTTTACGCTGCCAATCGGAATTTTGTCTTTGAGCGGTCAGTACAAGACAGAGGATCAGCTGCTGGTAGCAGGGGCCTTGATCAGCTTGATTCCGATTTTGATCGTGTTTTTGTTTGCGGAGAAATATTTTGTGGAAGGCTCCAAAACTTCTGGCTTGAAATAGGGCGTAAAGGAGGCTAGCATCCGATGCAATACGTACCTTGGGACGATCTATATGCGGACGCTCTGTGCGAGCTGTGGAATCAGGAGTTGGGTGATCGCTTTCCCATGAGGCCAGCGCTCATGCGGCAAAACAGCTTCGAGGATCAGAATGTAGTCAAAGCCGGGTCGTGGATTGCGATAGATGCTGTGACGCAGCGTCCCGTCGGTTTTGTCGTGGCCAAATGCTGGCAGGAAAAGCTCGACATTCAGTTGGGGAAAGGCATTGGCTGGATACAGGTCTTACTCGTGTCTACATCTCATCGCGGGCAAGGGGTCGGGCGTCAATTGCTGGCAAGGGCAGAAAATGCGTTGCGAGAGCAAGGGGTGGAAAAGATTTTACTGGGGCGCGATCCGTATCATTATTTCCCGGGCATACCCGATGAATCTGCGGACGTAAAAGCGTGGTTTGAGAGACAAGGGTATCACTCGGAGGATCGGTTGGAGAACGATCTGTTATGCCAGTATCTCGAATCAGCCGAGCTGGAATTGCCAGAGGTACCAGATGGCCGCTTTCGACTGTTGACGAGGGCGGACGAAGATGCCTTTTTGGCCTTCTTGCATCGATGCTTTCCCGGACGCTGGGAGTATGAAGCCATTCACTATTTTCAACGAGGAGGAACCGGACGCGAATTCGTCGTGGTGGAGCTGCACGGTGAGATCGTCGGTTTTTGCCGGATCAATGATGCCGACTCTCCGTTTGTTGCCCAAAACGTCTACTGGGCACCATTGTTTGCAGATGGGCTGGGCGGTATCGGTCCGTTGGGAGTGGATGCGGAGTATAGAGGACGAGGCTTGGGACTGGCGATTGTGGAGGCGGGCATTGTGGCTTTGCGGAATCGCGGAATCGCAAACATTGTCATCGATTGGACGACGCTGGTCGACTTCTATGCGAGGCTCGGGTATCACAGCTGGAAGCAGTATGCGAAGTACGGCAAAGCATTCTCTTAACAAGAGCAAGACGGTAGGGAGGAGGATTCCATGCAAGCCGAACATATGACTGTGGAACAGAAGGTCGGGCAACTGCTGATGATCGGTTACCCTACACTGGATATTCCTGAAGAAATGGAAGTGTGGATCAAACAAAAACAGATTGGCAACGTGATTCTTTTTAGCCGCAATATCGGGACACCGGAGGAGACCTATCAACGCGTACAGAAACTCCAGAGCTGGGCGTATGAGTCTTGGCATCCCTATCCGCTGTTGATCGGGACCGATCAGGAAAATGGCGTGGTTTCCCGTCTGCAAAAAGGAGCGACGCGCTTTCCCGGAGCGATGGCTTTGGGTGCCACAGGCAATCTCGATCAAGCCAAGCGCATTTATCAGGCAACAGGTGAGGAGCTGCGTGCAGCAGGGATTTCGGTCAATTTCGCCCCGACGGTCGATGTGAACAACAATGCGGACAATCCGGTCATTGGGGTGCGGTCTTTTGGAGAAGCTCCAGAGCAGGTGGCGCGGTTTGGTGAGGCCGCCATTCAAGGCTTGCTTACGAGTGGTGTCATTCCCTCTATCAAGCACTTCCCGGGTCATGGTGATACGACCGTTGATTCTCATGAAGCCGTTCCTGTGCTCGGACATGATCGGACGCGACTGGATCAGGTTGAGTTGGTCCCATTCCAGCGCAGTATCGCGGCAGGAGTCCCCATGGTGATGGTTGGACATATCAGTTTGCCCAGTATGGATGAGTCGGGTTCTCCTGCTACGTATTCCAAAGAGATCGTGACGGGAATATTGCGTGAGTCCCTCGGCTTTGATGGGGTCGCGATTACGGATTGTATGGAAATGGCTGCCATTGCGGGTACGATCGGGGTTCCGGAAGCGGCGGTGCGTTGTGTACAGGCTGGGATCGATCTTGTTCTGGTTTCCCACACGCATGAAGTTCAGCAAAAAACGTATGAACGACTCGTTGCGGCCATTCATTCGGGGGAGCTGTCAGATGAGCGGGTCAACGAAGCAGTCAATCGCGTGCTTCAATTAAAGCAGCGATTTCTTTCCTGGGAGCATTGCTTGCGAAAAACAGGCCCTTCCTTTGACCGTGTCCATCATGCAGACATGGCGAGAAGTGCGCTCGCCCAAGCCATAACCTTGGTGAAAAATGAACATCAGCTCCTTCCTTTACAGAGAAGCACGCAACCGCTTGGCGTGATTTTTCCGGGGATTACCAACCTTACTTTGGCAGAGGACGGGCAAGCAGCTTCTGGTGATCTGGTCGCACCATTGAGAAAATATCGTGAAGTTGAATATCATATGATGTCGACGCTCAACCCGACAGAGGATGAAGTGGAGCTTGTGGCGCATGTGATGTCATCCTTGGGGCACATCGTCGTTTTTACGTACAATGCCCATATCTTTAAAGGCCAATCGCTGCTGGTGAGTCGGCTCGTTCAACAGGGGAAAAAGGTCGTGGCTGTCGCCCTGCGAAACCCGTATGATCTCTTGGTAATGCCAGAGGTAGATGCGTATCTCGCTGTTTACGACCATACGTACCATGCCATAGAGCTTGTGGCAGACATTTTGTTCGGGGAACGAAAGGCCGCTGGACATCTTCCGGTCAGCCTGTTTCCAGCGGAGAAAAAGCAGCATGGTGTGGGGTAGAATGAGAAGATGAGTGTAGATGGGTGGGAGGTAACTGGATGAAGTTTCACCTGCGTGATTTAACGACAGAAACAAGAAATCGGAATACGGAAGAGCTGGATAAATTCTCTACGATGGAAATTATCCAGACTATGAATGAAGAGGATAAAACAGTTGCATTTGCCGTTGAAAAGGAGCTGGCTTCGATTGCAGCGGCCGTTGATTTGATCGCAGAATGTCTGGAAAACGGCGGAAGACTCTTTTATTTTGGAGCAGGAACGAGCGGGAGATTGGGCTTGCTCGATGCGGCTGAATGCCCTCCAACCTTTGGGACGGACCCCTCATTGGTGCAGGGAGTCATAGCAGGCGGGGAAAAAGCTATCGTCAGGGCCGTCGAAGGAGCCGAAGACATTGAGCAGAATGGCAGGGAAGATGTGATCGCCTATGGTGTAAAGGCAGGAGATGCCGTGGTAGGAATTGCGGCGAGTGGTCGGACACCTTATGTCATTGGAGCATTGGCGGAAGCAAGAAGGCAGCAGGCAAAAATCATTTCGTTGTCCTGCAATCAGGTGGCGCAGATCAGCCAAGGTGTGGATGTAGCAATTAATGTGGTAGTAGGGCCAGAGGTAGTGACCGGATCGACTCGCTTAAAAGCAGCGACGGCACAGAAGATGGTTCTCAATATGATTACGACCGGATGCATGGTGCGGTTGGGGAAAGTGTACAAAAATTTGATGGTCAATGTGCAGGTAACCAATGAGAAACTGAAGGAACGGGCAAAACAAATCGTGGCAGAAGCGACCGATGTCTCCACCGATGAGGCGGACGTACTGTTGCACAAGGCAGACGGTGACGCAAAACTGGCGATCGTGATGCAAAAGACCGGGTTGCCAGCAGAGGACGCAAGCCGTTTGCTCACCCAGTATAAGGGCAATATTCGACGGATTTTAGAAGGGAATCACAATCAGGAATGATCAGCCTAATCCTTTTGGATGAGGCTTTTTTTGTTATTCGAGGTCTTTAAGATAGCGGAGTGTTTTATCAAATTGTTCTACTTTTGAATTCGCCTTACTTAGCCACTGCAAACCATTCTTTCGAGGACGATATCCGCCCTCGCTAAATTGGTACTGTTTTATCCATGAAAGTATGTCTTGTGCGTTGTCCAATCCCCAATAATATAAAGGTTCGATCGCTTTTTTTAACAATTCTTCTTCCAGCTGAGGCCGAAAGTGAAGAACTGTCGACACAACCATAAAATAACCTTCGGCTGCAGTGGGACAAGTATAGCTTGGAATCCATGAGTGGATTTTTTGGATGATTTCTTGGTCTGAAGCTGTGCATGTATGAGATTCAATGGAATAAATCAAAGTCATGATTTCATCGAAGTTCGTTGACAAATTCTCCGCCTCCCAATAATACTTTTTCCATCATTATAAGACATACGTCACAACTGGTAATGAAAATCACTTGTATGATCCATAAAATGTTCATTTGAATATTGGCGAAAAAGAGGATATGATTACATTAATTCTTAGATTATAATTCTTATAATTTAAATGGACAGAGGTGATACGTATGAAAAAGGGTGATTTTCACCATCTTGATCATGTGAAAGAACAGCAAACATCGAAGAAAACATTGTGGATTACGCTCCTTTTGACGTTGTTTTTTACGATCGTGGAGGTTGTGGGAGGCTTGATGTCCAATTCACTCGCGCTCCTGTCCGACTCCGCCCATATGATTTCTGACGTCTTTGCTTTAGGGTTGAGTATGACCGCTATTTATATGGCGACACGTAAGCCGACTAAGAAGTACACGTTCGGATTTCTCCGTTTTGAAATTATTGCTTCGTTCTTGAATGGCTTGGCTCTTGCTGTAATTTCGATCGGGATTGTGATTGAAGGGATCAAACGGATGATCAATCCGCAAGACGTTGATTTGCAGTTGATGCTGACCATTGCATCCATTGGTTTGGTTGTAAACATCGTGCTGACCATCGTGCTTTCCCGCAGTATGAAGGAAGAAGACAACCTCAATGTAAAAAGCGCGTTGTGGCATTTTATTGGGGATTTACTCAGCTCCGTCGGTGTGATTACGTCGGCGATTCTCATTTACATGACAGGCTACTACTTGTTCGACCCGTTGATCAGCTTGGTGATTGGGGGAATAATTTTTACAGGTGGTGCCAAAATCATTCGTGAGTCGCTGCTCGTGTTGATGGAATCTGTCCCAGAGCAGTTTGATCTCGAGCAAATCCGTCAGGACCTCAGTGAGGTAGAGGGCGTGGAGGATGTTCATGAGCTGCACCTGTGGGCGGTATCCACGGAACATTACTCCCTGACAGCGCATGTGTTCGTTCGTGAAGGCATCCAGCCGTATTGTGTCATTCTGGCGATTAATCACATTTTGCAAACGAAGTACGGAATTGACCATTCGACGATTCAGATCGAGCACCCGACGATTTTGGATCACGGGGAATATGGCAAGCAGTTTTTGCTTCAACAAGCATAAATGACCATGAGGAAAAGGCTAGTCTCCAAGGAAGCTCAGGAGATTGCCTTTTTTGTTTACTTCCCCTCAAAGAAACTGAACACAAAGGGTGAACGTCTAACATAGAAGAAGGAGGTTTTTTTATGAGAATTACAACCAAATTGCCACAGTATCATGAAAATGTACATGTCGAGTTGATAAAAAATGAATGGATACCACTAAAAGAACCACAGAGTTTGGGCAGGGCAACCCTTTTATCGATTCCTTTTATGCTGATCAATGCCCTCATCGCCTTTGGGATCATCCATATTTTTTCGCCAATAACCTTTCAGGAAATTGGACTGACATCTGACTCTCTATCCATATCCATTGACTTCAGTGTTATTTTCTTCTTACTCGCCTTGGTCATTTTTCATGAATGCTTGCATTTGATTTTTATCCCCAATTTCTTAAGATCAGAAAAAACATGGATGGGGCTTACCTTGTTTGGAGGGTTTGTAGCAACCGAAGAAAAGATTACAAAATCAAGATACATACTGATTACCATCGCCCCATTCATTATTCTTTCGATTATCTTGCCATTCCTTTTAGGTTTTTTGGGACTGTTCGCTACCGTGTTAAAATTTTTGATTTTGATAAACGCAATCGCTTCATCAGTCGATATGCTGAATCTTTTCCTAGTGATGAAGCAAGTTCCGAAACAGGCAATCTTGATCAGTAACGGACAAAAGACGTATTGGAAAGCGCTCGGAAACGATTAAAACCAAAGGAGAAGCAACGAACAAATAAGCATAAATACCGCATTTATCGCCATGATGGGCTTATGTTTTGCCCGGAAAAGATGGGCATGGATAGCACCAAGCATGAGGATGGCGAACAGGATGCAAGCGAGTGTTAATACTCCAGGAATCCAAAAGGAGCTAATTACGCCGATGACTCCGACCAGCTCAAGTGAGGCAATCATGTCCATAAACCAAAGGGGGTACCTGTATTCCTTCCAGTGCTGGAGCATAGATTTTGCACGTAAAAACTTCATTAACACAGAGATGGAAAACATCAAAGCCAAAATCAGTGAAAGAATCATCATGAATGTGTTCAACGGTTTACACTCCTTTGTTCATTCGAAATTCATCGCTTAACGAGGAGTATAATGGGAGTGATCCATACAATATGTAGTCCAGCCTACAGTGAGCAGGAGGAAGTGCACGGTGATCGAAAAGGAGAAGTTTTTATCCCGCATCAATTTGTTTCAGTCGTTAAGTGAAGCGGAGCTAGCCCAATTGGAGCCGGCGACCCCAATGGAAATGGTTAAAAAAGGAACGATGATTTCCTCCCCTCACCTGGAGCAGAAAAGGTTGTTTTTGATCAAGGCCGGGAAGGTTCGCTTATACAAGCTTTCGGCTGACGGCAAAGAGCTAACGATTGATTTGCTCGGCACAGGCCATGTGTTTGGAGAGATCGGCTCGTTTACGATTAGTTCAACCAATCTGTACACCGAAGCGTGGGAAGATTCGGTGATTTGTTCGATTGATAAAGCACAATTTGAAGAGCTGATGCTAGAGAAGCCGAGGCTTGCCTTGCATTTTATCGAGATTGTCTCGAATCGTTTGCAAGAGGTAGAAGAAATGATGGAGCTCATGGCGTATGGAAGTGTGCGACAGCGTCTTGTATATTTGCTCGGCAGGCTGTGCGAAAAATTCGGGGGAGAGCGCCAGGCTGACGCACCAGAATGGGTCGAGCTGGCAGTGAACCTTACGCATCAGGAGCTGGCGACGATGATGGGGTGTATTCGTGAAACCGTCACAGAGGCGCTCCATGAGCTAACAGTCGAAGGTATCGTGAAGAAGGCGGGTCTGCGTAAGCCGTTATGGGTGCATCGGGAGCGGTTGAGAGATAACGGATGCAAGCAAGGAAAGTGGGCTGAGAACGACAATAATGGTCGGCCAGATTAACCAGCCGCCCAATCCTTTTGTCTTCTTTACAGTTGCTTCTGCTTGGACATTCATAAGGGGTAAGGTCAATTGAGAAACTTACGATTTTTGCGAAGGAAGTTGGCAAGAGTTAATCCCAAAGATACGATAGAAGAAGCACTGTTTGGTCAAGGCTGTATAGAGGAGCGGAATGCCCATCAACGAAAGGTATTGATAGCCTCCGTCCAGAAAGAAGAACAAGGAAAGAAAGGCTAACCCAGCAACAATACGAAACATTTGATCAAAACGACCGACGTTTTTCATTCTGATTCCTCCGGTTATGGTGTTTGTAATTGATGAGACTTATTGTACCGGAGTACTTTTTGGTTGCATGTAACAAAGTCACATAACGCAAAGATTTTTCCACCCCATAACAAACGTCAAGCAGAAGGGAAGAAAAGCATGAACCAAATCCGTTACCATCGCAGAAAATATACGCAGGGTCAGACACCAATCGAAAGGCTGGAGCGACTGTCCAAGGAGTTAGGCGGACCGAGCATTTCTATCAAGCGAGACGACATGCTTGGTTTGACAGCAGGGGGAAACAAGACGCGAAAGCTGGAGTATTTAGTGGCGGAGGCAATCGAACAAGGAGCAGACACGTTGATTACATGTGGAGCTGTCCAATCCAATCACTGTCGGTTGACTCTGGCGGCGGCAGTTCGCGAAGGTCTGCACTGCCAGCTCGTGCTATCCGCGCCTGAGACGGGCGACTACCAACCGCAAGCGAGTGGCAATCATCTGTTGTTCCACTTGCTCGGAGCAGAAAAAATCGAGGTTATTCCCGCAGAGGCAGATTTGCTTGCAGCTATGGAAGAACTCGCTGAAAGTCTGCGAAAACAAGGCAGAAAACCATATCTGATCCCTGTAGGAGGCTCCAATGAAGTCGGGTCATTGGGGTACATGGCGTGTGCGGAAGAAATCGAGCAGCAGGCTTGGGAAACGACAACTCCGTACGATTATGTCGTGACGGCAACGGGAAGTGGCGGTACGCAAGCCGGTCTGCTTGCCGGTTTTATGGCGCGCCAGTCCAACACAAAAGTAATCGGGATCAATGTCAGCCGAGATCGGGCTGCACAAGAAGCCAAGGTGATGGGGTTGCTCCGCAGTACAGCTGCACGGATCGGTTTGCAAGGGGACATACGAGCAGAAGCTGTGCTTTGCGACGACAGATTTGTCGGGCCAGGCTATGCGATTCCGACGGATGGCATGATCGAAGCCGTTCGGCTGGTCGCTCGGACAGAGGGAATTTTGCTAGATCCTGTCTATACCGGAAAGGCGATGGCAGGGTTGATCGGCTTGATTCGCGAAGGGCATTTTAACAAGAGTGATCACGTATTGTTCTTGCATACGGGGGGTTCCCCAGCGCTGTATACCGTTCCGCAGCTGTTTTTGCCATCCAAATAGCGTAGCAGGCAGCGGTAGTCTAGGATGTACTTTCACGTCCATAGCTACCGCTGTCTTTTTATAGGAAAGCTGACAGACTTAGTGCTTCACAGTGCCTTGGTCTGCCACAACATCGGGGGTGTCTACCTGCTGCATCAGCATACGCATGGAAAAGACGATTCCTAGTGTGCCCGTTACCAAAAGACCTGCCAATACAAGGTAGCCGACTGATGCGCCGGTTGAATCTAGCATGAGAGTAAATAGAGCGAGTAATAACAGCCGCATGCATGTACCAATCGACCGAAAGAAGCTCAGGACCCTGCCCATAAAACGATTAGGTAGCAGTTCCATATAGATGGTCTGTCGGATCAGTCTGGTTGATACATTGCACCAGCCCATAAACGCAGAGAGCAACACAAAAACCAAGCCCATTGGGATCACAGCGGTCATTACAAGAGCAATCGCCATCAAGATGAAATTCCCTACCATATAAGGAAAAGCACCGATTTTTCCACGAAACCAGGTAAGAAGAAATCCCGCCAGCACTGCGCCTATGGAATACGTAACCTCTCCCATGGAATAGATCGCCACATCTTCCCCCAAAACTTGGCTAACAAAGATAGGGTTAAGCAGGTTCGTCAGCATAACGGCGAGGAATGGTATCAGCGCAGCAATTCCGAATACGATAAACCCTCGTTTTTCTTTGATATAGACCCAGCTTTGCTGAAATTGTGACACCCAGGATGTTCGGACGTATTTTTCTACTTGTTTTTCTTGTGTAAACACATAATCGATTCCGGTTAAGGAGAGAAAAGCGATCAGATAGGTCAAAGTGTTAAGGATCAGCACTATATGTAGTCCGTATTTCCCCAATAGCAAACCTGCGAAAGCTCCTGCGAGGACCAAAGCGGTCTGGTTTTGAATTTCCAGGGTAGAATTGATCACATTGTAGTGCTTTTGCTCAAAGGTTTCCTGTATGAAGGCTGACTGTGTAGGTTCGTGAACCTGAAACATGAACATCGACGCCAAAAAAACGAGTACCATCATCCACTCTTGATAAGTCCCCAAAAATCCCCAAGCTGCTACAAGAGCGAGAACCGAGAAGCCTCCTAGCTGTTCCAGCTGTAGAATGGCCTTGCGGGAAAAGCGGTCAATCAATGTACCCAAATAAGGTCCGATGAGAAGTGTCATTATCGAGGAGAGAAGCATGGTGGAACCAAGTAGGCTGGCTGAGCCTGTGGATTCTACCAAATACCAAGATATCCCGATCATGGTCATCCCCTGGCCAAAGCCTGAAAACAAATTGGAAAGAAACAGCTTGCGAAAATTGCGATTGCGAAAAATCTCGTTCACTCTCGTCACTCCCTTTTTCATAATAGGCCAGATGAGCAGCCCTATTACAAACATAAAGGAGCCTGATTATTCACGAGGGTCACCCTTCATCAATAATCAGGCTCCGGGAAGTTCCGAGAGCTCTTTTATGAAATCTTATACCATAAATCGTATCACTTTTTTCTTACGTTAGCAATATGGAGAACCAAGCGTTACTTTTTCAAGATACCTAAATATTCCCGCCAAGGTCCAACATCCGCCGTGTACCGCTTGGCCAAGACCCGTACGATCTGCGCCATGTGGGTTTAATCGTGAACCACCCATGAAGAGAGCAGCTCTCTTGCCTTGACTACGCCAAATGCAGGGTGTATCCCTGTTAATTCGAGATTCTTTTCTAGTTCTACGAGTGCTTGTAGCTTTGCGAGATTTTCTGTTCGAAGTGTTTTGAATTCCTGGAGTTTTTGTGCGAACGACCTTTCGGAAGTCTCGTGTAAGTGAGAGAAACGATCATAAGCCCACTAAAAAATACTCCAATGTTTGCGGTGTACGCTCCAGAACCTCAATCGCTTGTTTCAGATTAAAATTCATCGTACGACTCCTTTCGGTATGGAAACCCGTAGTATTCTCCCAACATTTCTCTTTCGTTTCACGTAGTCCTGCCCATTTTGTGTGGCGAAGGGTGGATTTGTGCCAGAGAATACGTATAGAATGGTCGTAGGCAAGGTTCGATAAATAGAGGGCAGAGGTTGGATTGATGGATGTTTAAAATCGGCGTGGTGGGTCCCCAGCAATCGGTAGAGAGAATTCTTGCGGTTGCCAAGGAATTCGATGAAGGAATGAATTTTATTCCCTATATCTATACAGAAACAAAAGAGACCGAAAAAATCGTTTTGGAAAATGACCAGTACGTGGATCATTGGCTTTTTTCGGGACCACTTCCGTATTTGATTGCCAAAAATGTCCTGGACGATGAAAAGCGGATGGAACATATTTTTCCGACGGAATCCAGCATCTATAAAGGCTTTTTGGAAATGGTGTACACACGGGGAGAGCTTCTGGATCGGGTCAGTGTCGATATGCTCTCATCTACCAAGTTCATGGAAGATTCCCTGTACAACAGCAGCATATCCGTGAGCCAACTATACATGAAGACATTTGAGGTTACGATTGATCCGCAAGAGCTGCTGGCATTTCATCTCGATCTATGGAACAAGAAACAGATTGATGCTGCGATGACCTGCTATCCGAACGTTTATCAGGCGCTTGTAGAAGCGGGCATCCCAGCCTATTGGATCTCGCCAAGCCGAATGGAGATTCAGCAAACGGTACGTGTGTTTGTCGAGAAAGTGCGGACATCCTACTTCAAGGACACACAAATCGGGATCGAAATGATTGAGGTCGAGCAATTCGACAGAATCAAGGAGGGCGCGAAGACCCCATATCATTTGCAATATTTGGAGCTACGTATAAAGGAAGCGTTGATCAAGCTGTGCGAGCAGGTAGATGGATCGCTCCTGGAGCAAGGGAATGGCCGATACGTCATCTTCAGCACGCGTGGGACAATTCACAGGGAGATTCCTACCTTGCAACAAACAGTCGAATATTTGGCGAAGGAAGCAGATACGACCATCGCAGTCGGTATCGGTTTTGGCGAGACGGCGTTTGCAGCAGAGATGAATGCCCATCGTGCGCTGCGCCAATCGAAAGAAAAAGCAGCGCGAGATATCGTCATGATTCAGGATGACGGTACGATCGTAGAATGGGTCGGTCAGGAAGAGGAGCTCATCTACTCGTATCGTGCCGACGATGATGAGGTTTTGGAAAAGCTGAAAAAGGGGAACATCAGCGTCAAAAGCTATAAAAAGCTCGATGCCTTGCTGCAAAAAATGGGCTGGACCGATTTCACGACAAAGGATCTGGCCAAGTATTTGCAAATGAGCGAGCGCAATGCACAGCGAATTGTCGCGGATTTGTGCGCCGTTGAGCTGGCGGAAAGCTCGGGGGAGGAATCGCAATTAACGAGAGGAAGACCCACCAAGCGATACCGACTTTTGTAAGCACCCTGTTACGGGTGCTTTTTTCATTGCCAAGAAATCAAAATGTTAAAAAAACCGTTGCCAATAGTCTCAACATTTCGTAGAGTATATATAACGACATGTCGTAATATATGCGGTAAATAAGGGAGCTGGACCATATTTGCGCGGATCGTCAGTCATCGAACGAGATGAATGCGCTTTCGGCAAAATGAAAGACTAGCTTAGTAATGCATCTAGAAGGAGGTATCCACACATATGGTATCAGCACGCACGAGAAACTGGATTTTAGCGCTACTCTTCTTGGGCTGGGCATTAGGGAACCTGGATCGATACGTCATGAACTATGCCATTTTGTCGATCACACAAGACTTGCAGCTTAGTGCTTCATCCACGGGATTATTGCTCAGTAGTTTTTTTGCTGGTTATGCACTCATGCAAATGCCTGGAGGCTGGCTGGCAGACCGGTTTGGTTCCAGAAAAGTACTCATCGCTTCTGTTGTCATGTGGTCTATTTTTACGGGGCTGACCGGAGCCGCTTGGTCTATGGCTTCAATGATTCTCATCCGTTTTCTGTTCGGGATCGGCGAAGGTGGCTTCCAACCAGCCAGCTCGAAGATTATCGCTACGATTTTTCCTGTAAAGGAACGCTCGCGAGCAATGTCCGTGATGCTCTCCTCTAGTGCCATTGTTGGGCTTTTCTCCCCGATTTTATCCGTTTGGATGATTCAAACTATGGGCTGGCGAACCATGTTCGTCGTCATTGGTGCAGTTGGTGCCGTGATTGCTTTTCTGTACTGGCGCCATATTAAACTTCCGCAAGATGAGTCTGCAACGAATACAATGAATGGCTCCGAGCAACCAAAAAGCTCCTTGTCCTTGTTGTTAAAAACGCCTTTGCTATGGAGTCTATTAATCGCTTACTTTAGCATTTATGCAGTAAACTGGGGCCTCGTAACCTGGATGCCGACTTACTTGAGCAAGGTACGCGGACTGGATATGATTTCGCTCGGCTGGCTGCAAACGATTCCAGGCTTCGCTACGTTGGTAGGTATTTACGTGAGCGGCTATGTACTGGACAAGCTGCCTAAAGGTCGAGAAAAAATTATTGGTAGTCTCTCCTGTGTGGTAGTCGCGGTCCTCTTGTACTTCATGTTTACTGCATCGAGCGTGACGATGTTTATTACGTACCAAGCAATTGTGTCGCTGTTCCTTTCCTTTGTGATCATTCTGTTGCCATCTGTTGTCCTGAAAAATCTTCCGGCTGCGGTAGCGGGAACAGGGATGGGCATCGTGAATACAGGTGGACAGCTAGCTGGCTTTATCACGCCAATGGCGATTGGTTTTATCGTAGAAGCGTTTAACGGTTCATTTGATGCAGCGTTCTGGATGCTGATCGGCTTCGCGGTCATCTGCATTGGCGCACTATTATCGTTGAACTATGAAAAAGGCGAGCTGTTACAGCAAAACGCCGACAGTGCATCCGCTTGAACAACTAGAGAAAGGAGCGTATGAAATGAACAGAACCGAGATCATTTCTGCGTTAATTGAACAAAAAAGAGACGCGTTTATTCGCGTTAGTGATAAAATTTGGGAAACGCCAGAGATTTACTTCGAGGAGCATCGCTCTGCCGAGTATTTGTGTCAAGCGCTGGCAGCAGAGGGCTTTGAAGTGGAGAACGGAATCGCTGGACTGGGTACTGGCTTTGTTGCCAGCTTTGGAAGCGGCAAGCCCGTCGTAGCCGTCCTGGGCGAGTATGATGCGCTGGCAGGTTTGAGTCAGAAAAAAGGCGCGATCAGCCATGAGCCGATTGTCACTGACGGTCATGGGCATGGATGTGGACATAATCTCTTAGGTGCCGGAGCAATGGCAGCAGCGGTTGGCATCAAGGATTACATGGAGCAAACTGGCTTACAAGGTACAGTTCGCTACTATGGGTGCCCAGCTGAAGAAGCGGGCTCTGGAAAAGCGTATTTGGCAAGGGCAGGCATGTTTGCTGACGTAGATTTTGCACTCTCCTGGCATCCTGCGACAGCGCCAAATATCATGAACATCAGCTCGCTTGCGAATTACTCTGTTCGTTTTCAGTTTCACGGAAAAAGCGCGCATGCAGCAGCCGCTCCGCATTTGGGACGCAGTGCCCTGGATGCCGTGGAACTGATGAACGTAGGCGTGAACTACATGAGAGAGCATATGATTCCGGAAGCACGGGTTCACTACGCCATTACGAATACAGGCGGAATTTCGCCAAACGTCGTCCAGCCGTTTGCGGAGGTCGTGTACTTGATTCGCGCTCCGAAAAAGCAGGAAGTGAAGGAATTGTATGAAAGAGTCTACAACATCGCACGGGGAGCCGCCTTGATGACGGGAACCACCATGGAAGCGGTGTTTGAGGGTACAGCTTCTGATTTGGTACCGAATACGGTATTAGCAAAGCTCATGCACAAAAATCTGGTTGAAGTCGGCGTGCCTACGTACGATGAAGCAGATCAGCAATATGCCAAACAAATTCAGGCAACGTTAACAGCTGAGGATATGAGAGCTTCACTGTTCGGGTTGGATCGTGAAACAGCGAAGCAACTGAAGAACAAAGCGATTGCAGATGTGATCGGGCCACTTTCTACGCACGAGTTTACGCTTGCTGGGTCTACGGATGTGGGAGATGTCAGCTGGCAAGTTCCGACGATGCAATGCATGACGACATGCTGGGCACTGGGAACGCCTTTCCATACGTGGCAGGTCGTCTCGCAAGGGGCCATGCCTATCGCACACAAAGGGATGCTGCAAGCAGGTAAAGTCATGGCTGCTACAGCGATCGAGGCGATGGAAAACCCGGCGCTAATCGAACAGGCAAAAGCCGAATTGCAGGAACGTTTGGAAGGAGAAGAATATTTCTCGCTCATTCCTGACGATGTTCAACCACCTCAAAAAGCTTAAATCGACGGTAAAAAGGAAGATGGTTAGTCAAGTGCCGCAGCAAACAAGAACGATCGAAACAGACAGCTTGGAACAATGGATCGAGCAATATCGCGGGGAGTCCAGCAAGGGCAAATGCGCTGCTTATATCCCTGCTTTGAAAGAGGCTGACCCAACACTGCTAGGGATTTGTGTGATGGGACCAGATGGACAAATCAGCAGGGCAGGCAACTACGATGCTCCTTTCACCCTGCAAAGCATTTCCAAGGTCATCAGCTTTCTCGCAGCATGTACGCACCACGGGATTGCGAATGTATTGGAGCAGGTGGATGTAGAGCCTACTGGAGACGCATTTGATTCGATGGTTCGGCTGGAAATGCACAAGCCGGGAAGGCCTTTTAATCCCATGATCAATGCAGGAGCCATTACGGTGTCTTCCTTGTTGCAGGGGAACGGAGTCCAGGAAAAATTTCGCTCCTTTCAAGACATGGTCGAGCGCATGACAGGACGCAAGCATCAGATCAACGAGGAAGTGTATCGCTCCGAGTTGCAAACAGCCAACCGCAATCGTTCCCTCGCCTACTATCTTGCAGCTACTGGCTTTTTGGCCTGTCCGGTAGAGGATGCTTTGGACGTGTACATCCGGCAATGCTCTCTGGAGGTAACGGCAGAGGACATCGCAAAAATCGGCTTGATCCTGGCCCATGATGGCTATGATCCGATACGCAAGGAACAGCTTTTCGGCAAAGAGCTGGCTCGCGTGACCAAAGCACTGATGGTTACATGTGGCATGTACAACGCTTCCGGCAATTTTGCTGCTTTTGTGGGTGTGCCAGCGAAAAGCGGCGTGTCAGGAGGCATTATGGCTGCCGTTCCTCCGCGTGGGCGTTCTGGGGAGCTGCCTTTTGCTGGCGGCTGCGGAATCGGTGTGTATGGTCCTGCTATTGACCAGTACGGAAACAGTGTAGCGGGTGTGGGGCTGCTCAAGCATATGGCAAGTGCGTGGGATTTGACGATCTATTAAAAAGAAATGGCTAGAGATCACAGATCATGTCTGGATCTTTAGCCATTTCTTTTATTTCCTTAATTGATTTTTTATGAGCTGCTCCTCGTGTTCTGTAGGATTCGAAATTCTGTTTTCAATAAAGAATTCAGCTTGGCTCTTTATGATGCTAATTTCTCTCTCTTCATCTACGATCTTCATTCCATCTGGAGTAGTGAGGTGAGCAATTTCTGATAGATTTCCTTCCTTTTGAATATGATCTGATCGTAAATCAACGAGCACCGTCATCAGAAGTTTATCTTTATAGAAGATTCTTGCTGTCACCTGTTTTTTCTCCAAATCAACCAAAGGATAATCAGTTCTTATTCCAACTGGTTCAAAAATGGTAAACCCAAAACTTTTCACAGCGAATCACCTCGTTTCTTGATTTTACCAAATGGGAACATCAACATACAGCCGCTGGCTTTCATTGGCAAAAAAAAGAACCTGTGACATACTGTAGCTATCACGGTCATCGGAGGAAATCAACATGGTAGATGTGGTTGCATGTGGCGAATTATTGATTGATTTTACACCTG
Source organism: Brevibacillus fortis (assembly GCF_046196545.1). GTDB lineage: Bacteria > Bacillota > Bacilli > Brevibacillales > Brevibacillaceae > Brevibacillus > Brevibacillus fortis_A. Next base: position 5,124,845 of record NZ_CP176370.1, on the reverse strand, counting down.
TACAGCAGAAGGAAAAGCCGGGCGGCATTGCATTTGAGCAAAACCCTGGAGGAGCGCCTGCCAATGTGCTTGCCGCCCTGTCGCGCTTTGGGAAACGGACTTCCTTTATCGGTGCGGTGGGAAATGACGGATTCGGTCGGTTCTTGAAGTCAACGCTTAGTGGTCTGAATATTGGCACAGAGAGACTCGTACTCACAGAGGAAGCGCCTACAACGTTGGCTTTTGTCCATCTCGATGAGACAGGCGATCGTTCTTTTCACTTTTATCGCAATCCGGGTGCAGACATGATGCTGCGGGAGCAAGACGTGAGCGAGGCGCTGATTGCACAGGCAGCCGTTTTTCATTTCGGTACGTTGACCTTGACGCATGAGCCAGCCAGATCAGCAACATGGAAAGCCGTCGCATACGCGAAAAAGCATCAGCGGCTCCTTTCATTTGACCCGAATATTCGAGCGTCCTTATGGGGGGATCTGGAGGAAGCGAAGGCTATGGCCCTTAAAGGAATGGCGCAGGCCGATATCGTCAAGCTGTCCGAGGAAGAGCTGGTTTTTCTCATGGGGAGCGAGGATGTCGTGGAAGCGACAGCGTGGATGCTTCCGCAATATGATCTGCAAGCTGTTTTTGTCACGCTGGGGGAAAAGGGGTGTTTTTACCGCACACGAAATCAATTCGGTACAGTCAGTGGATTTCAAGTAACCACGATCGATACGACTGGAGCAGGAGATGCGTTTGTGGGGGCGCTGCTCTATCAGCTTCTTGAGGCGGGGGAAAGTATGCTGGATATCCCACAAGCCACGTTAGAGGACATGGTGCGCTTTGCCAATGCGGCAGGTGCGCTCACGACAACGAGATCAGGTGCCATTCCCGCCATGCCGACGCTGTCTGAGGTCAAAAGCTTCATGGAAGCAGCACGGTAGGAGGGAAGAGTTATGATATTTGTGGAAGTCATCCTACCTGTCCTGCTCATTTTTCTTAGCGGCTATATTTTGCAGCGCATTTTCAAAATGGATTTGAAGCCGATCTCTTCTTTGGCGATTTACATCTTGTCGACGGCGCTCGTCTTTCGTACCTTTTACAAAACACAGCTCGACTTGCAATTATTTTATATCGTTGTGATTTCGCTGCTTTTGCTAGCTGCTCTCGTTGTGATCACGCAGTTGACGGCACGGTTGTTCAAATACGACAAGCAACAGGAAAGCGCACTGATGCTCGCGACCGCCTTCATGAACAGTGGCAACTACGGGACGCCGATTATTTTGTTCGCCTTCGGAGAGGCTGGCTTTACGTATGCGGTGCAAATCATGGTTTTCCACTCGATTATGATGGGCGTATTCGGCGTGTACTTTGCCTCCCGAGGCGGAAATGGGATGGGGACGGCCGTCAAGGCGATCTTCAAGCAGCCGTCCAATTACGCTGTGGTTCTCGCGATTTTGCTGCAACAGCTGCAAATCGTCATCCCGCAAAGCTACTACCAGGCAATTGATCTCGTTGCACAGGCGGCGATTCCGGTCGTGATGCTCATCTTGGGCATGCAGCTCGCCAATGTATCTACCAAAGCGCTAGAGTGGCAGGGACTCAGTGCTGCGAGTGTCATTCGGTTGGTGGCGTCACCACTTTTGGCGTACCTCATCTGTCTGTTATTCCCGATTGATCCGCTTCTGCAAAAGGTGTTGGTCGTTCTGGCAGCCATGCCTTCTGCCGCAACTACTGCGATCTATGCGATCCATTTCAACATGCGTCCACAATTCGTTTCCAGCAGCGTGTTGGTGACGACGGTTATCAGTATCGGTACTTTAACGTTTTTGCTGAACATTTTGCACTAGTCCTGACGTAGACAGAGGAGGAAGAAAACATGAACAAGGCAGAAGTATTGCGGCTTTTTGACAAAGAAATGAGAGTGGAAATCACCTATCCGCCACTCCGACGGGAGGAGACAGAACACCTCGTTCGTCACGTCTCACCCACCCCGGATGATTCAGGAGTCGTCTTGTTTTCCAGGCTGTCTGAAGAAAATGCAGAGGAAGTGATCAAGCAGGAACTTGCCTATTTCTCAAGTCTTCAGCAGTCCTTTGAGTGGAAGCTGTTTGATTATGACCAACCGGCTAATTTGCTTGAGAGGCTGAAAGGCCATGGTTTTACAGTTGATGAGGAGGAGGCGCTGCTTGTGTTGGAGGTGGCGCAGGCAGAAGAGTTGCGAAGCCTTGTCATTCCGCAAGAGATACGGCAAATCACGGACTCAGCGGGCATTGATGATATCATGCAGTTGAAGGAGCAGCTATGGGGAAGTGTGAATGCGGAGCTTGCTGCGAGATTAAAACGGGATTTGGCGGAAGATCCTGAGCACCTGCTCGTGTACGCTGCGTACAGTGGCGATCAGGCAGTGAGTGCAGCTTGGATGTATTTGCATAAGGATACGTCCTTTGGCAGTCTATGGGGAGGCTCTACTTTGCCTGACTTCCGAAATAAAGGCTATTATACGGCCCTCGTAGCAGTACGGGTACAAGCAGCACAGGAACTCGGATATCCACTGTTGATGGTGGATGCGAGTCCGATGAGTCGACCGATTTTGGAGAAAAAAGGCTTTGAATTTCTCGCCTATTCTTATCCTTGTTTTTATGAGTATAAATAGTATCCGTGTAAAAAGAAGCTGCCCATTGCTCTGAGGGGCAGCTTTTGTAGTTGCAGATAGTCGCCTGTGTAACTATTATGAGAATAAGAATCATTTGCAAAATAATCCTACATATGGTTAGGCAGGGAGAAGGTCATGGAGCAAGCATCTGTACATTCCATATACGATAGCTATATCAATGCATTGCCCTCTACAAAAAGTGATCGCATTGTGTCCGAAGCGAATCGGTATACATTGACGAATAATGATGGCTACCTTCGGAGAGTGATTCCTCGACCGGGATTGGAGCTGGTCGAATCGAGCTATTCCCTTCAGGAAAACCGCGTGATGGATTTACAGTCGCAGGCAGCCATGGTTGAGCTCAGCTTTTGTTTGGAGGGGAGCGGAGAGTTCGTCGTTTCGGGAAGTCAGCACGAGTTTTTGCCTGGGAGCTGCTCCCTTCAATTGATGAACGATTTTCATGCGCATTTTATGTACCGGGCGGATGTTCCTCATCGATCTGTCGGCATCGGTATTTCCGTGGAGCAATTTAATGATTGGGTGGCGGAGAGCGATGTGGGAGCAGCGTATTCCTTTCAAGGGCTGCTTGGCAATCAAGCCTATCGTCTGTTTCGGATGCCGTTGCAACCGAATATGGCTCGGATGCTCCAGCAGTTGAACGATTTTTCATCCTCCCATCTGAAGCTGCGGAGATTGCATACAGAAGGCAAGATTCTGGAGATTGTGTCGTCGGCGCTGGATACGTTTTTGTTCGAGCGGGAAGAGAATCGACCGAGGTCACAGTTATCTCGGAGTGATCGGGAAAAGATTCACAACGCCCGTGACATTTTACTCGAAAATATGGAGTCCCCGCCTTCTCTGATCGAACTGGCGCGTATGGCGCAGCTCAATGAATACAAGCTAAAGATTGGCTTCAAAGAAGAGTTTGGGACGAGTGTATTTGCCTATTTGCGGGAAAGGCGTTTGGAAAAAGCGCTTGGATTACTGCGGGAGGGCAATCTGAATGTCAGTGAGGTTGCACTCATCGTGGGATTCTCCAATTTCAGTCATTTCTCCGAGGCGTTTCGCAAGCAGTATGGACTCAATCCTTCCGAAGTGAAACGGGGGAGATTTTGCTAGTTTTACGATCTGGAACGGATACCTTTGCGCATAAGGGGTATCCGTTTTCTGTAACAAAAAGGAAGTAAGTAGCCGAAATAGGAAGGAAGGGGGCTATTATGAAAATACATCATACGATTGTCGCTTTGGCACTGGGTGTTAGTCTCGCATTTCCCATAGGGACAGCTGCGCAGAGCATGAGCAGTGAACAAATTACGCCGATTACGGTTTTGGAAGATGGGGTAAAGAAGAACCTGAAGATGCGAGGAGCCGATCAATTCGAGATCGCATGGCGCTATGATGGGGGACAAGAGTACTTCTCAGAGGTCGTCGATGAGGATACGGGTACGATGTATTTACTTTCGGGAAATGGTGTGCTCCATGCGTTGAATCCGAATGGAAAGGTTATTTGGCAAAGTGATCTCGGACTAGATTGGTCGAATTCCCTTAAGCTAGGCAAAGACGGGGTGTTGTACATTCTGGACCATAACAGCTCTGAATTTGAATACGGCACGCCTGCTTGGATTTATGCCGTAGACAAGGATGGTAAGGGACGCTGGTCGATGGAGCTCCCGCATATGTATAGCTACTACACGGAATTTGATGTGTCAGCGGAAGGGATCATGTTCATGCTGACAGATGAAGAGGTAACGGCAGTCGATCAGGAAGCGAAACTGGTTTGGGCAAACGATCAAGTGGTCACTTATGAGTACGAGCCGTATCTATCCGATGATGTAAGGCAAATGACTTGGATTGAATCGATTCAAACCTTGCTGGTTGAACGGTATCACAACAAGCTAGCAGCTCTCGATCAGAATGGGAGAATTAAGTGGCAGCGGGAAAACGTCCAGCCGGGGACGAGATATGTTTCAGACGATGGCATGGTGTATACCTTGGGAGAAAAAGGGCTGACATTTCTTCATGCTTCCGATGGTAAAGACCGTGCAGAAGCACCAGTGGATGCCAATACGCTCAATAAAGTGGGAATTCCACATGATGGCGCTGGAAATTTTTATCGAGAATATAATGAATACACGATCTGGAAAATAGATCACACGGGTAAGAAGATATGGAGCTACAATCGACCTAAGGAACAAACGGGAACATTGGGATTTCAGCCCATTTCAGATCGTCAAGGGAATGTTTTCTTTGCCGATACGGGCGGAAGTATTTTTTCGCTAGACCCAAATGGCAAGGAACGCTTTACCGTATTACGCAATGATAGGATGTCCGTTTACGCGCACTTATGGACAGGTCCTGACGGGGTATTGTATGCGAGTGCGGATGGAATGGGCATAATAGCGATCGCGCCGAAAGGGAAGTAGCAACATAGAGGGTACATAAAAAATCAGTACGAAGGTTCATTTGGATGAAAAGGTAACTCTTCTACAACAGGCACAAATTTATCAGGCATGGGCTTCACCGTCACCCATACACTTTCTTGTTTTTGACATCATAGACTCTGGTGAAATATCGATTCATCCCGTAACGAAATGAGGGCATCCTCCTACAATAACAGGAAGGGACATGATCAGGAGGGCGTAGGTTAGTGACCGTTTAACCATCATTGCGCTTCACTCCGTTTCCTCTCATCTAGCGATTCATTGATCGCGTATAGTAAAATGATACAAAAAAAGGAACAGAAGGTGTAAGCGATGTGCCGAAACATCAAAACCTTGTTCAACTTCGACCCACCCGCGACAGAAGATGAGATTCAAGCAGCAGCCCTGCAATTCGTGCGAAAGCTCTCGGGCTTCAACACGCCTTCGAAGGCCAATGAAGAGGCTTTTCACCGCGCGGTCCAAGAAGTCTCCGTTGTTGCGAAAAATCTCATGGATTCGCTGGTGACGAATGCAGAGCCACGCAATCGAGAAGTCGAAATCGAGCGTGCTCGCGCGAGAAACGCCAAACGGTTTGGCACGACAGAGTAGTAAGATAATAAAGTCAAGCAGTCTATTTAACGGGCAGGCCTTCAGGGGAACTGCCTATTTTTGTTTCCTATTTCAGAAATTTCAGCATCTTATCATCGTCTTATGAGATGATTTATCATTTCGCTACTATGTCTCTCTCCTACAAACTATATTATCGTAGAGTGCAAAGGGGAGAGGATCATCATGGAAAAGGTGAACGTCGCACAACATTTATCACTCTTGCAAGATTCCTGGGGCTCTCTGGTTGTCGGAGAGATGAATGATACATCTATTACGCTAGAGAAGCTGCAAGGTGAGTATCCTTGGCAACAAAATGACCAGAAAGATGAACTGCTGTTTGTCGTCAAAGGCAGACTGCTGCTGATGTACCACGAGCGTAATATATGGGTGGAAGCCGGAGAGTTTATCGTTGTGCCAAAGGGAGTTTCCTACAAGCTGTTTATCCCGAATGGCGATTGTCATCTACTGGCGATTGAACCGAAAAAATTCGCTGCTCTCAAGCGCTGCTCCTAAGACGATCAACATAGAAAATCGAGCGCTATTCGTTCGTGGATAGCGATGATATAGAGCTGTCAATCGACCGGTCACTTTCGTTGGCTGGACAATTGGCGGCTTTTTTGCTATTAATATATGTTCAAAAAAGTGTTGACTTATGCGCAATTTATTATGTAATAAATACTGATAGCTCCAACTCTTTTCGAGGTGATGAATGTTGGACGACGGCATATATGTATTGATTAAAAAAGGAGACCCCGAGCAGCTTCAGAAGCGTCAGTTTCTACATAAGGAAGAGTGTACGATTGGGAGACGGGGCAATCAATTACAACCAGACATTGCTTTTTCCAGTCCGTATATTTCCAGAAGGCATGCAGTAATACGGAAAATCAATAACCAATATACGATTTCTGATTTGCAAAGCAAGCACGGGACAGAAGTGAACGGAATGCCGATACAGCAAGCACCACATTTTCTTTATCACGGTGATCATATTACGCTGGCTAAAGGCGTGGTAGAGATGATCTTTTTCGCAGAGGGTAGCGAGATGGATGTGACGCGGGAGTTCTCATTCCCTTTAACAATTCCAAAAGAAACTTCCTCCACGTCCGGCTTGGTCATCAATCTGGAACGCAGAGAAATACGTCTCGATGGCGCGAGAATCCATTTGACCGGAAAAGATATGGACTTGCTCATGCTTCTGTACCAACGTTCGAATCAGGCGGTCAGCTATGATGAAATCATGGTACTCGTCTGGCCGGAACGGTTGCTGAATACGGAGAGCAGCGTCCCGGATGTTGGACGAGCCGAGATCAACGCTCTCGTTTATCGCTTGCGTAAGCGGCTGGGCAGATATGGAGAGAACGTCACCACGATCCCGCGCTTCGGTTACATGTGGGAAGAGTAGTAGGCAGTACGACAGACACAGGATGAATTTCCTGTGTTTTTTGCATTTGATGTAACTATCTGACACTTATCATCGTCCTATGAGAATAGTCTCATCTTGTCATCATCTTTTTTCCATATATTATGGTATCCGACTGTAATATCGTGTGGTAGGGAAGGTGAATGACTAGTGAAAAAGACATGGATAGTATTTTGGACGGTTTTTGTCGTTGTTCTTTTAGGGTTTTTCTATCTTTTCTGGGACTTTTGGAAGGACAACACGCAGTCGGATGGCGAGAGGGCAAAGGCAGCATTCACCGCGTATACGACAAAGTGGGGAGAACAGAAATTCTCTGACATGTACGAGCAGCTTTCTTTACATACAAAAAAGACCATCAGCAAAGAAGAATTCGTTTCGCGTTACCAAAACATTTACGGCGGAATCGAGGCCAAAGCGATTGCGGTCGAGCCGATGTACAATGGCGACGTCATGCCAGGTGAGGATGGGCAGATCAATTTTCATTACCGGCTGACGATGGAAACTTTCATTGAACCGATTTCCTTTACGGGGAAAGCGATACTTGTCAAAGAAACGCAGAATGACTTGGAGGACTGGTACATTCATTGGAATCCTTCTTTTATTTTTCCAGAAATGAAAGAAGGGGACAAAGTAAGAGCCAATACGGTGTATCCCAGACGAGGTGAAATCACGGATCGGGCAGGGCGTCCATTGGCAACAGAGCGTGTCGTGGTAGATATCGGGATAAATCCGGGAGAATGGAGCCAGGCTTCACAGACCGGGAAAATGGAGGTCAGCAAGCTTTTGCAAATTCCGTTGGATGACCTCACCTCCAAGGTCCAAGCTACGACAAGCAAGTCGGCCAAGTTTATCCGGATCTCCACGCTGCCGCAGGACGATGCACGAATCAAACAATTAGAAAAAACTGAAGGGCTCAAACTGCACAAAAAGAAAGTCCGCTACTATCCCTATCAGGACGCGACGGCCCATCTGGTTGGCTATGTAGGAGCGATTAATCAGGAAGAGTATGAGAAACGAAAGGATCAGGGCTATAAAACGTCTGATGTGATTGGCAAATCAGGACTGGAACAGATTTTTGAGGAGCAGCTAAGAGGGAGTGTAGGTGGGCGTATCGTCATTACGGATGCAGATGGAACAGAAAAAAAGACCGTGGCGGAACGCTTCGCCAGGCATGGACAGCCACTGGCATTAACCATAGATGCTGAAGTACAGCAGACGATTTACCAGGAGCTGAAAAACGAAGCAGGCACGGCAGCGGCGATCTCACCAAAGACCGGGGAAATACTGGCCCTCGTCAATTCTCCGTCCTTTGATCCGAACGCGTTTGTGCTTGGGATGTCGGCTACAGAGTGGAAGCAAATGAATGAAAACCCGCAAAAGCCGCTTCTCAATCGATTCGCGCGCGGGTTTGCGCCGGGCTCGACCTTCAAGCCGATTACGGCAGCGATTGGCCTTGCGTCAGGAGCCATTACCCCTGTGGATAGTATCCACGTCCGCGGACTGCATTGGCAAAAGGATGCGTCCTGGGGTGGATACGAGGTAACGCGGGTCAGCGATTACGGGGGACCTGTCAATTTGGAAAAAGCATTGGTGTACTCCGACAATATTTATTTTGCGAAAGCGGCACTTTCCATGGGGGAGGAGCAATTCGTGAAAAAGAGCGAGTTGTTTGGATTCCATGAAGCTCTCCCGATTCCATATCCACTGGACAAATCGAAGCTGTATAACGACGGTTTCAAAAACGAGATTCAATTGGCAGACTCCGGATACGGTCAGGGCGAGGTAACGATGACGCCGCTTCACCTCGCGTTGGTGTACAGCGCTTTTGCCAATGACGGGAATATTGTCTATCCATCACTATTGCAGGAAGACAAAAAAGGCGGGTATTGGAAGACGAATGTCATACCTGTCGATGTGGCGAGCACGGTGAAGCAGCATTTGCTAAAGGTCATGGAAGACCCGCGCGGCACCGGACGAGGAGCACGCGTGCCTGGTATTCGCATGGCGGGCAAGACTGGAACAGCTGAGCTGAAACAGAAAAAAGGCGAGCTCGGAGTGGAAAACGGATGGTACGCCGTTTTTAATGTAGATGATCCGCGTTTGCTGGTTACCATGATGATCGAAGATGTCCGTGGTCGGGGTGGCAGTCATGTACTCGATGCACGTATCAAACGGATTTTCACGAAGGTACTGAAAGAGTAGGAGAGCAAGGATGAAGGAAGAAAAAAATGATCGTGTGAAACGGTTGCAAATCGTCTATATCGTCGTATTTCTGATGTTTGTGGTCATCATTTTGAGATTGGCGCAAATCCAAATCCAGCAAGGGAGCGATTATGCAAATGAGCTGGCAGACAGATCGTATAAAAAGGATTACATTCCCGCTATGCGAGGAAACATTTATGACCGCAACGGGTATGTCATTGCCGAAAGTCGGCCTTCCCATCTCGCTGTCTTCCGTGAACAAGAGATCATGGAGAAGAAAGCGTACTTTGAATTGGTGGAAAAGCTGGAGAAAATATTGAGCCTCGACAAGGCCACGCTGTTAAAAAAGATGGATGTCGGATATGCCTTCGAGAAAGGCAATTATGTGGAAGCGGCACGACAATTGCCGCGCTATTTGGAAAAAGAGCTGAAGGTGGATTTGACGGAAAAAGAAATCGCAGTGCTGGGTGAGCATCGCGGTGATTTGCCGGGGATTGAAGTAGTGACAAAACCGATCAGGAAATACGATCCCAAGCAAATCGCCGTACAGGCGGTCGGGTATGTCCGGCCTTTTCATATTGCTGAAAATGTGAAGCTCGCCTCCTACAAGGATGAGAGCACGCGGTATTTGCCGAACCAGTTAGTCGGGCTCGATGGAATTGAGCTATCTTACGAAAAAGAGCTTCGCGGGAGCAACGGTTACCGGATGTATGAGGTAGCAGCAGATCAGACGGTTGTGAAGCAAGCGGAGGAAGTTCCATCCGTTCCGGGCAATCATGTGTATCTCACCATTGATCAGCGGGTACAGCTGGATATCCGGGATTCCATCCGAGCGTTTCTTCCGAAGATGCGTGCAACCATCCCTGAGGCGAGGGCTGCAAAGGGAGCGTACGTCGTGGCAGTCGAGGTCAAGACAGGCAAGGTCGTCGCGATGGTCAGTTATCCGGAATACGATCCAAACGTGTGGATTGAGGGACCGGATCAAAAAACGTATGACGAGATCAAGCTGGCGGTGACGAATGGGACGATTCGAGAAGCGCCATACGATACGCGGCCATTAACGGGCGAGGCGGCCATTCAGGAGGGCTACAAGCATCCGGGTTCAATTGTGCCGTCAGGGTCTGTCCTCAAGCCGATTACGGTATTGCTTGGTTTGCAGGAAGGCATCATCACTCCCGCCGATCGATGGAATGATGGAGGGGTGTATCACTATGGACGTGGAACAGACCGGATTAAGAACGACAATTCCAAAGCGCATGGCACGATTTCCCCTGCGATTTCCCTGCAAAAGTCATCGAATACGTACATGGCGAGAATCGGGGAGGAATTGTCCCGTCGAAAAGGAAAAGAGTCAGCGTCCGTGCTGCAATCGTACTATCACGCATTCGGATTAGGGGTTCAGACTGGCGTGGATTTGCCGAATGAAAACAAAGGCAAAGAAGACTATTTGGTGATGGATGAAAACTACGGACCATTAGCAGCGATGGTGCAAGCTTCCTTCGGGCAGCAAGTTCGTGCAACGACGATGCAATTGGCACAATATGCAGCGACGCTTGCGAATAAAGGTGTACGTTTGCAGCCGCAGATGGTAGATAAGATCACAGACGCAGAAGGAAAATTGGTAAAAACGTACACGCCCAAAACCATGAGCACCTTCCCTCACCCTGATAAATATTGGGACATTCTGGAGCAAGGCATGGTGATGGTGACGAAACCAGGGGGAACAGCAGTCCGCGCGTATGAGGGCATGCCGTTTCAGGTAGCTGCAAAGACAGGAACATCTGAGCAAGATATTTATGTACCGGTGACGGTGACAGATGAGAAAACAGGACAGAAAAAGACAAGGTGGAAAATGCATGGCCGCATTACGAATGGTGTCAGCATTTCGTATGCCCCAGTCGACGATCCTGTCCTGGCAGTAGCTGTAATCGTTCCCGAGGGTGGTTATGGGGGAAGATCGGCTGCGATCATTTCTCGTTCCGTATACGATGTGTATGACAAGCATATCGGATTGAAATAACAGGCTGTTCGAAGTGGTTCCGTCGAGGATCTACTTCGGGCAGCTTCTTTCATTTACCATGGCCCTCAAATCCCCTCAAATAATGCGTTAGATAGCGTATACAAGCTATAATAGAAGGAATATGAGAGGGGGAAGCACCGTTGATTGCAAATGAAACGTATCGACAGTTAAAACAGATGATCTACTCCCTCGACACGGTCAGTCTTGAAATTTGCCGTCACAATGAACCACTGATCCTTTCACCTGCTCATTCTCATCGAATCGGGTTTGTCAAAAATATAAAAGGAACAATGGAAGAGAACGGGAAGAGACAGTTAGTTGAGGCAGGGGATGTATTTTTTATCAAGCCGAAGACGAGCGTTTCTTTGCGGACGGAACAAGACAAAGAGCTGGAGGTCTTTTTCATTGCGTTCTCCTATTGGATCGAACAAAACGAGACAGGGAAAGAGAGAGTATTTGTTCCGGGCAAAGAAAATTTTCCTCTGGAAGGGACTTTCCGTGTACGCAGCCATTCGCAGGTCTTGCATTTAATGGAGGAACTTCATCAAAGCTATGCGTCTAATGAGGAGAGAGAGCAATTTCGGCAGAGGCTGTTATTCGAGCGCATTCTGTACATCCTGGTGAAAGATATTTCTTCGATTGAGAGCAGCGAAAATACGATGGCTAGCATCGAGGAAACGATTCTGTATGTCGACCAGCACTATATGCTCAATCTCACGCTGGAGATGTTGGCAGGAAAGGCGAATGTCAGTCCCAGCTATTATTCACGTATGTTCAAAACACTAAAGGGTGTGAGCTTTTCCGATTACATGACAAGCCTTCGAATCAATCGGGCAAAGGTGCTGCTCCGATTGTCGGGGAGTCGATTGCGTGAGGTGGCTCAAAGCGTAGGGTATAACGATGAGTTTTATTTCAGCAAGATGTTTAAAAAAGTGGTTGGCTTATCCCCATCGGAATACGTGAAGACGCATATGAGACAAGATAATTCATGAAATCGAGCAAAATTCTTCATGGTATGGTGCAGTGGCTATCGATATAATCTCTATTGAAAATGATTTTCAATTTCGATAGAGTTTTATTTTGGTAGGAGGTTTTCTCATCATGAGAGCAAGACTGTTGTTACCCGGCTTTCTTCTTATTTTTATGGTATCTGTCTTTTTGAGTGGTTGCGGTACAGCGACACAAAATGCACAGGGAACAGCTCCAGCAGCTGCGACCCATACAGAGTCTACACCAGCAGCTTCAAGTGAAAAGCGAGTGATCAAGCATGAGCTGGGGGAAACGGAAATCGTTGGCAAGCCTGCGCGTATTGTCGTGATGGACTTTTCCTTTGCAGATGCTTTGGCTACATTGGGTGTAGCTCCTGTCGGAATCTCCGATGACAGTGATGCGAATCTGATCATTCCAGCGGTAAAAGAAAAAGTAGGCACTTATACATCGCTCGGTTCTCGTTATGAACCAAACATGGAGCTGATCAGCTCCCTTGCTCCTGATCTCATCATTGCAGATCTGAACAAGCACAAGGCTGTATACGACAAATTGAAGCAAATTGCACCGACCATTGTACTGAATGACCACCAGGCGAACTACGAGCATATGCTAGCCAATTACGCCGTAATCGCTGATGCAGTGGGCATGAAAGAAGAAGGCAAAAAACGCTTGGACGAGCATCAATCGAAAATGGATGCCATCAAAGCGAAGCTGCCAAAAACCGATGCTAAGTTGAAGGTTCTGCCGGCAGTAGTGAACCCGACCGGATTCTTCGCTCACTCCAATGCTTCCTATGCTGGTTCTTTGATGGAATACCTCGGGTTGGAGGATGCGGCAAAAAGTGAAGAGGCGTATCCAAAAACTAATCTGGAACAGCTGGTTGCCCTCAATCCAGACGTATTGTTTTTGATGAAAACAGGTGACAAGACGATTGTGGATGAATGGAAGACGAACCCACTTTGGCAAAACATCAACGCTGTAAAAAATGGCAAGGTGTTTGAAGTAGCACGTAATAAATGGGCACTGTCGCGAGGTTTGATCGGATCGGAGTTAAGTTCGGAGGAAGCCGTAACGCTTCTTTCTGGCAAATAAAATAGGAAGCTTTTCGGGATGGGTGTCGTAGCTGACATCGATCCCGTCGTTTTTGCGGGAGGAGGTTGTACCTATGGAGGGAGCTTCAAAGGCGGGCATCGTTTTTGCGGCAGGAATGCTCCTGCTCGTTTTTGGTTTAGTCGTCAGTATCTCGGTTGGTTGGACAGACATGGGGTTGGTGAGTGGCGTAAAATCCCTTTTTGCCCCCTCTACATCGCAGGAGCATTTGATTGTGACGACGCTCAGGCTTCCAAGAGCACTATTGGCGGTAATCATTGGGGCGGGTCTCGGTGTGGCTGGTGCGATTATGCAAGCAATGACAGGAAATCCACTTGCTTCGCCGCAGACGTTTGGGGTTAATGCAGGTGCATCGATGGCGGTCGTAGCTGCCTTGGTACTCTTGCCAAATCTCCCGGTGCCATTTTTAGCGCCACTCGCTTTTGGCGGGGCTGTTATAGGTGGATTTGCGGTGTACTATCTCGGTGCGGCTGGGGGGATGACTCCTGTTAAGCTGGCTTTGGCTGGTACTGCTGTCCATCTGTTTCTCGCTTCGATTACAGAGGCATTCATCTTGTTTCATCAGCACTCTACCGATCAAGTCCTGTTTTGGCTTGCGGGGTCATTGGATGGGGCAGATTGGACGGATGTGAACCGTGTGCTCCCTTGGTCGATCGCTGGGCTCGTGGTTGCCTTTTTTATGGCTCGCTCCATCGGGATTATGCGTATGGGTGAGGATGTGGCCAAAAATCTTGGACAACATGTATTTCGGGTACGGACGATCTGTGGAATCATTGTCATCGTACTCGCAGGCTCGGCTGTTGCCGTTGCTGGTCCGATCGGCTTTATCGGATTGATGGTGCCACATTTGACCCGACTTTTGCTAGGAAGAGAGAGTCAGCTATACCTACCGATTACAGCGCTGCTCGGCGCATTGCTGCTGGTCTATGCGGACATTCTTGCCAGGTTCATCGCGTATCCATATGAGTCGCCAGTAGGCATCGTGACCGCTTTTCTGGGCGCTCCCTTTTTCCTCTATTTAGTGGGTAAGGAGAGGAGAGCCTCATGACACGCAGACAAAGTATTGCACCTGCCTTACTTCTATTGCTCATCGTCACCGCTGTTATCAGCATCGGAACTGGGGCGGTGTCCATATCGCCGCGGGAGGTAGTCGAGTCGCTTTTCGGGACGGGGCCGAAAAATCATCGCTTTATTATTGGAGAGTATCGTTTGCCGCGTGTTGTCCTCGGCATGCTGGCTGGAGCGGGATTGGCGGTATCCGGGGCTATTTTACAAGGAATGATTCGCAATCCTCTGGCCTCTCCTGACGTAATCGGTATCACCAAAGGTGCGGGACTCGCATCTGCCATCGTCATTTTTCTTTTTCCCAAATCCCCGGCTTATTTGCTGCCGTTGGCGGCATTTGGAGGTGCGGCAGTTGTCGCTGCTATTTTGTATGTATATACCGCGCGAAAACGCGTCCAGCCCGCTACTCTAGCACTGGTAGGGATCGCCATCGGGGTCATTTGTCAGGCGGGCATCCAATACCTGATGGTCAAAAATCCGGGGGATGTCAATGCGGCACTGCTCTGGATGGCAGGCAGCTTGTGGGGGCGGGGATGGGAACACGTATGGGCGGTGCTTCCGTGGATACTCGTCTTTCTACCGATTGCATTCTTATTGGCGTACCGGCTCGACGTATTGTCTCTCGGAGATGATGTAGCAGAAGGCTTGGGCGAGGATGTGACGAGACTGCGTGTTGTCCTTTTGGTAACCTCTGTCGCACTTGCAGGAGCATGTGTGGCGGTTGTCGGTTCCATCGGGTTCGTGGGTCTGCTCTCACCGCACATCGCTCGTCGATTGGTAGGTGGGAGGCACGCACTTCTTCTCCCGGTCGCTGCTCTGCTCGGTGCTACGCTCATGGTCGCCGCCGATGGGCTAGGCAGATGGCTTTTGCCGCCGATGGAGGTTCCCGTGGGAATCGTGACAGCTGTCATTGGGGCTCCGTATTTCTTGTATTTGATCGGACGAGAGAAAAGAAGAGGAGTATAAAAGAAGGGACCGAATCTTGCAAAAGGACTTGCTTGCGAGATTCGGTCCTGCTTGTTTCTCTTAAGAGAACCTATGGTAAAATAAGGTGGGTAGAGGATTGGTAGGGGGATGACTATGGTAGGGATGGAGATAAACGATTTATTAAGAATCGAACTCGCATCGTTCGGCGATACGAAGTCTTTCCGTTTTTTTATATGTCAGGTTAAGCCAGCGAGACAGCGGCGTTTTTATTTCGTATCTGCTTTTTGCAAAAAGCTGCGGATAACCTGCACGTATTCATCTGTCTCTTCCAGATAGCCGACATGCGAGCTGTTTTCAAAGACATGGAGCTCGGCGTTTGGTACCAGAGACTGATAATAACCTGTCGATTCAGGCGTCGCTTCATCATAACGGCCACAAACGAACAGGGAAGGGATGTTGATTTGATGCAGCTTGGGTGTGTAGTCGAATGTTTTCAGATTCCCTGTCGGGCAAAACTCAGACGGTCCCCACATCGTCATGTACACTTCTTTGTTCGCTTTTGGACGGCTTTCTGTCATGACTGTTGGCATTGGATCAAGGCGGCACACATGGCGCTTGTAGTATTCTTTCATGGCATCCTGGTATTCTTGTGAATCAGTTGTGCCCTGCTCTTCTTGTGTGGCGATGGTTTGTTGTACATCCACTGGCAATTGCTCGATTAAACGATCTGCATCCTGTTTCCAACGCTCTGCACTCAGGCATGGGCTGGAGAAGATGATGCTCTGTACCCCTTCCGGCTTGGTATCCACCAAATAAGCTGCTGCCAGCATCGTGCCCCACGAATGCCCCAGAATGTGAACCTCTTTTAAGCCAAGGGCTTGCCTGATGCAAGCCAGCTCTTCCACAAAGCGTTCGGTTTTCCAAAGAGTCAGATCAGTCGGGCGATCGGAATTTCCTGACCCGAGCTGATCGTAGAAAATGACGGGTCTGCCGTTGCCTAAGACATGAAGCGTTGATTTGAGCGGATCATGCGTATTGCCAGGTCCTCCGTGAAGGACGATCAGAGGCGTTTTCTCCCCTTCGCCGACACGACTGTACCATACCCTTCCGCCAGGAACTTCAATATAGCCTTCTTGCATACTCATCGATAATGCCTCCACTTCAGGTTCATGCTGATCTCTTCTTCTTTCAATATAGCATATGGTAATGTTTTTATACTTTTTTTAGAATTGATTTAGAGCGTGTTTAGACCCTCAATTTATCATCACTGGTATAGAAAGCGACGACAGTTGCTTTCGATGAAAATAGGAGGGATCATCATGCGAAAAAAATGGTTGGGTATCGGCTTGTCGGTTGGAATCACAGGAGCATTGATTTGGGGATACGGGGCATCAGCGAGTGCAGATAGCACGACGATGGGCGTATATGAATCAGCCCTGCATCAAACGAAGGAAGCGAAGAGCATGACGGCTCACGCGCAGCTAGCACTCACAGACAACGGAGTGAAGCTGCTCGCACTGGAGGGAGTCGCAAAGATTGATCATAACCAGCACATCGGAAATGTGGATGCGACTTTTACAGACATGCTGGGCGAGAAAAGCATGCAAGCTTTTCTGGAAAAGGATCAAGTTGTGGTTAAAAAAGGGGATAGTAACGTTTATCGGGTCATGGAAAAAATGGATAGAACACACCAACCAGAAAATGACGCCGAGAACAAACGAGGGGCCATGATGCATAAGCTGTTTGCTTCGGTATTCGGCGATCTTGGAAAAAACGCGACCGTTGAGAATCTACCGGATGGAGGCAAGCGTACGTCGCTTCAGCTCTCCGAAGAGCAAATACCGGCATTTATCCAGGCAGCCGGACCTATTATCTACGATAAGCTCGCTGAACATAGTCAAGAAGCGTCTTCCTCTGAAAACCATCTATCTGTGAAGCTTCCTCGCTTGCAAGAGGATTTTCAAGTGGACACAGTATTGCTGAACGCCAAGATCGACGAAAAAAATCAAATCGAACAGCAATCTGCTGTGGTACACCTCTCGGGAACGGACGCGTCCGGGAAAGAGCACAAGCTCCAGCTTTCTTTGGATATCCGCTTGTCCGATCTGGGTACGACCATACCTGATCGCATCGATCTTACTGGCAAGCAAGTCGAGAAGGTTTCCCGCGAGGACATGAAGAACAAATGGAGAAAAGGCTGGACGAAGCATTCCGATTTCGAGTCGAGTAAACCATGACTGCAAAGGGGTGATGAACCATGTCGATCAAAACAAGACTTTTGCTTTCCTATATTGCCATGATTATCATCCCCCTTGTTTTGTTTGGATTGATCGCATCGGGATTGGCGAATTACTTCTGGGGGGAACGAGAAGCAGGCAAACCGTTCCTGCGTGATACACTCAATAAACGAGACGAGTTGTTTGCTGGTGTCACATTCATGGCCAAATACGCTCCCAATCAATTGACGAACCAGAAGATGCTAACAGAGACGGATGAGCAGCTACAAACAGTTGGCGGAGCATTGATTCTGACAAAGGACGATAATGTGTTATTTGTCTCCCCGTCGATTGATAGCGCTGACTTGCCTGATTATTTGCAGGATCAGCCGGATCAGGGGAGCATGCATAGCTGGAAGCAATTGAAACAGGACGCCAACACGTTTGATACGTACGAGTTTACTTTTGCTGATCAGAGTAAAGGAAAGCTCTACTTCCTTGCGAATTCTTTCCCATATATGCAGACAGGCATTTATTTTTTTATCGCATTGATTCTCAGTCTTCTAACGATTGTGGCGCTGACGAACGGTGTACTAACGTTTCTTGTTTCACGCAGTATCATTCGACCTTTGTACGCCTTAAAGCAGGCAGCGAACGAAATTAAAGAAGGCAATCTGGAGCGCCCTGTTCAACTCCATCGCAAGGATGAGCTGGGAGAGCTGGGAGAAGCATTTGAAGAGATGCGTGGCAGATTGTATGATTCTATCCATTTGCAGCTTCAGTATGAGGAAAATCGTAAACAACTGATTTCCAGTATTTCGCATGATCTAAAAACACCTATAACAGGAATCAAAGCATGTGTGGAAGCGGTGCAGGAAGGGATTGCGGACACGGAAGCGAAGCGGGAAAAATATATGAAGATGATTGCCATCAAATCAGAGCAGATGGACCGTCTGATCGATGAGCTGTTTTTATTCTCGAGACTGGATTTGAACAAGCTGCCTTTTCACTTTGAAGAAGTCGATATGCGAGCTTACATGGCTCAGTTTGCCGAGGAGCTGCGGCTAGACCCTCGGATGCACGGCATTCCTATTCGCTATGAAGAGCATCATGAAAGTCCGATTCCAGTCATGGCTGATCAGGAAAAACTCCATCGCGTGCTCATGAACATCGTGGACAATAGCCTGAAGTACTTGAACAAGGATGAGAAGCTGATCCGATTGGAAGTGGAGAAAGCCGACGGTGAAGTGATCGTGGCGATCTCCGACAATGGGACAGGGATTGAAAAAGAAGCAATGCCCCATATTTTTGACCGCTTTTATCGGGCTGACCCTTCGCGTAATTCGGCCATGGGAGGCAGTGGGCTTGGACTCGCCATCGTCAAACAAATTGTGGAGGGGCACGGTGGTCGTGTATGGGCAAAGAGTGAGAGCGGACGCGGGACCCGCATTTGTTTTACCTTGCCAGATTTGAAGAGAGTCGGGGGTGACACGGAATGAAACACATTTTAATCATTGAAGATGACACGGTGATCGCAGAGGTGCAAAAGGATTATTTGGAGGCAAACGGCTACTCGGTCGATGTCGCTACTTCCGGCGATACGGGCTTGCAAAAGGCACTGCAAGAGGAGTATGACCTCCTGATTCTAGACCTGATGCTCCCAATCGTGGATGGCTTCGAAATCTGCAAGCAAGTCCGGAAAGCCAAAAATATTCCGATCCTGCTCGTCTCCGCGAAAAAGGAAGACATCGACAAGATCCGTGGTCTGGGTCTGGGAGCCGACGATCATATCAGCAAGCCTTTTAGCTTAGGAGAACTGGTAGCGAGGGTCAAAGCCCATCTGGCCCGTTACGACCGTCTCGTCTCCGATTCCAAACCGCGTACGGCAAAAGAGGAGATCAGGCTTCGGGGGATTCGCATCGACAAGCTGGCGAGGAGAGTTTACATCAATGGAACCGATGTAGCGTTCACTTCCAAGGAATACGACCTCCTGCTCTTTTTGGTAACTCACCCCAACTGGGTATTTAGCAAAACAGAGCTATTTGAAAAGATTTGGGGTCTCGACTCGTACGGGGATATCGCGACGGTGACGGTGCATATCAGCAAGCTGCGGGAAAAAATAGAAAGCGATCCGGCTAAGCCGCAATACATCGAGACGGTGTGGGGTGTCGGTTATCGATTTTTACTATAGTAGGTGGAAACGAGTGAACTATCTTGCCGCAAACGGAAACACTTGGGTAATTAGTACCAAGTGTTTATTCTGTTTACCATGAATCGACAAACTTAGGTAAAATAAATGGCAGACGTGGAATAGTGTGTGAGTAACGCGAGCTAAGGGAGACACAGATCATGAACAGAAAAATCAAAATCCTTGGAACAGGGAAATACTTGCCCACTCGGCGTGTGACAGCAGCAGAGCTAGAAGAAAAGCTGGGACTTGCGGCTGGATGGGTAGAGAAAAAGTCCGGGGTAAGCGTCAGGCATTTTGTGACGAATGAAACGGCAGCACAGATGGGAGCTATCGCTGCCAGGCGTGCTTTGGAAGCGGCGGGCCTCTCCCTTCACGATGTTGATTGTATCGTATGTGCAAGCGGGACGGCGCAGCAGGAAATCCCATGCACGGCTGCCTTGATTCAGGAAGAGCTTCAACTAAGCAAAACAGGTATTCCTTGTTTTGATATAAATGCGACATGCCTCAGCTTCGTCACTGCGCTGGATGTGATGTCGTGCCAGATGGCGGTTGGTATTTACGAGCGAGTCTTGATCATTTCATCGGAGATATCCTCCGCAGGTTTGAATTGGGAGCAAAAAGAGAGCTGCGTGCTGTTCGGAGATGGAGCTGCGGCTGTTGTCATCGGTAGGACGCCAGAAACAGAAAACTCCCGCATCTTGGGTTCAAGCATGAAAACATATAGTGAGGGCGCGCACTATTCCGAAATAAGGGGTGGCGGTACGCTGATCCACCCGAGCCAATTTGCGCAAGGAAGAGAAGCTGACTTTGCATTTGATATGGACGGACGAAAAATTTTTCGCCTGACCTCGCAGTTGATTACCGGATTTGTGGATCGCTTGCTGTCCACAGCCTCCGTAACCAAGGAGCAAATTCGCACAGTCATTCCTCATCAGGCCAGTGGGATGGCGATGCGGATCATGGCAGGCAAGCTCGGTTTTAGCGACCAGCAAATGGTGAACATTCTGGCAGAGCACGGCAATGTCATCGCAGCTTCGATCCCGATGGCTCTACATGAAGCGATTGGGCAGAATCGGGTACAGCGAGGCGATCATCTGTTGCTGCTGGGCACATCTGCCGGCTTGTCTCTCGGAGGAATTGTGCTTGAATACTAAACAATCAGTCTTGCTGACGGGAGGACGAGCTCCAGCTACGTTAGAGCTGGCGCGCTTGCTGGGTTCTGCGGGACATCGGGTCATTGTAGCGGAGAGTGCGCGGCGACATTTATGCCAGCACTCTCGTTATGTAGAGCGCTCTTACCGAGTGCCTCCTCCCCGTCAGCAGCCCGATGCTTATATCGAAAAGCTGTGCGAAATCATGCGGCGTGAGCGCATCAATCTGTTGATCCCGACTTGTGAGGAAATATTCTACGTCTCGCGCGGGCGGGATCGCTTACTTGACTTTGGTGAAGTGCTTGTAGAAGGAATCGAGGTACTGCGTTCGTTGCACGACAAATGGCTTTTTGCCGAAATGGCGCGCGAGGTGGGAGCACTGGTCCCACAGACGGTACGCGTACAATCTCCTGCTCAATTGCGGGAGGCCATGCTACAAGCAAGGGGGCCTGTTGTGCTGAAGACCGTCTATTCTCGCTTCGCCGCTCATGTACAGATCGTGGCAGACCTGTCCTCTGCGGCAGCGCAGTCTACGCTACCCGAACCGACAGTTGGGCAACCATGGCTAGTCCAACAGTTTATCAAAGGGAAACAGGTGTGCAGCTACGCGGTTGCTCAGGATGGACAGCTCGCCTTGTACGCCGATTACGAAACAACACATACAGCAGGGCAGGGTGCCTCGATTCACTTCGCCTATTCAGCCCATCCACAGGTAAGAGAATTTGTTAGTCGCTTCGTACAACGGTACAAATTTAGCGGGCAAATCGCATTTGATTTCATAGAAAATGAGCAGGGAGAACTATACGTCATTGAGTGCAATCCACGCCTGACAAGCGGTGTGCATTTGTTTACAGGGCAGCAAGAGGCTGCGAATGCTTACTTTTCTGATCGGGGAAAAACCGTTGTTCCTGCTGGAAAACAAGCTTGCATGCTAGGGATGGCGATGCTGACATACGGCCTTGCTGGCATGACGAATGGCAAGAAGGCAAAGCGTTGGTTGAGCGACCTGCTTTCTGCGAGGGATGTACTGTTTAGGCGGGATGATCCACGGCCTTTTTTTGATCAGTTCTCCATGCTGGCAGATTTGGCTTGGCAGAGTTTTCGAACGAGAAAAAGCATGATCGCTTGCAGTACGAGCGATATCGAATGGAACGGAGAAGAGGCGTAAGGATGTGAGGAAGAAATGAACAAGCGAGTTCTAGTAACAGGGGCGACAGGGTTTCTCGGACAGAAGCTGACTACACGACTGCATGAAATGGGCTATGAGGTCACAGCGCAAGGACGAGACGAGCGAATCGGCCAGCAATTGCAGGAGCGAGGCATTCGATTCCTTCGGGCAGACCTAAGAGACAGAGAAGCCATGTTGGAGGCTTGCCGCGATCAGGACATCGTTCATCACGCGGCTGCTTTTTCCTCCCCGTGGGGAACGTACCGCGACATGTACGAGACGAATGTGACAGGAACCATTCATGTCATCGAGGGCTGCAAACAACACGGCACCCGGCGTCTGGTCCATGTATCGACGCCGAGTATTTATTTTGCTTTTGACGACAAGCTGGGGATCCGCGAAGATGAGCCGATGCCCGTACGGTTTGCCAATACATACGCACAGACCAAGTATCAGGCGGAGCTGGAAGTCGACAAGGCGTTTCTTGCAGGGCTTCCGACGATAACGATTCGTCCTCGGGCCTTGTTTGGCCCTGGGGACAATGCCATTCTTCCCAGATTGATCCGCGCCAATGAAAAGAAATTCGTTCCGCTGATCGACGGAGGCAAGGCGATCATTGATTTGACGTATGTGGAAAATGTCGTGGACGCGCTGATCTTGTGCATGGATTCTCCAGCGCACACATTGGGACAGGCTTACAACATTACAAATGGGGAGCCAGTGACGATGATCGAGGTGTTGTCAGATGTGTTCCGTCGCTTGGGAGTTCCTCTGAAAACGCGCGAGCTGCCATATTGGAAGGCGTATGCGGCAGCTTGGGTACTGGAGACACTCTCCAAGACCGTTTTGGGCTACCGCGAGCCGGTTTTGACGCGTTACTCGGTAGGTGTGCTCGCCAAATCACAAACCTTGGACATCTCAAAGGCGAAGCGCGATTTGGGCTATGAACCGCGGGTGAGCATTGCCGAGGGCATCGAGACGTTTACAGATTGGTGGAGGACGCAAGATGGACGTTAAACTGACGCTGATGGACACGGGCTACTGCAAGCAGCTCGAGATGTTTTCCCGAAAAGGCGGCAGGATGAAAAACATCCCGTTTCACGCCATCGCAGGGCTTATCGAGCATCCCGTCCACGGGTTGCTGCTCTTTGATACGGGCTATTCGCAGCGCTTTTTTGAAGCCACGAGCAGGCTTCCTTATTCGCTTTACGGCAAAATAACACCCGTATTCTCAGAGGCACACGAGAGTATTTCTGAGCAGCTCGCAGTACGCGGAATCAAAACGACAGACATATCAGGAATTCTTATTTCTCATTTTCATGCCGATCATATTGGCGGTTTGCGCGATTTTCCGCATGCGCGACTATACTGCTTCGAGAGTGCCTACAACCACGTCAAGGGAAAGACGGGGTGGGCCGCGCTACGGGAGGCGTACTTGCCTGATTTGATGCCTGACGATTTCGAAGAACGGGTGACTTTCATTGATCTGGGAGGGCTGGTGGCATTGCCTGAAGCTTTCGCGCCATACACCGAAGGCTACGATTTGTTTGCGGATCAGAGTTTGTTCATCGTCGATCTGAACGGACATGCAATCGGGCAGTTTGGTGTATTCCTGCGTGATCGGGAGCATGGGGATGTATTTTTGTGCGCGGATGCCGCTTGGTCGAGTGAAGCCTATCGCGGCAACCTGTTGCCTCATCCGCTGGCTAGGTTGATCATGGCAGATCGACAGGCGTATCGTGAACATTTGCACAAGCTGCATGTGCTATCCAGCCAACGTCCCGACATGAAAATCATGCCGACACACTGCGGGGAAGTCTGGCAGGCCAGCAGAGGAGAGTTCACATGGAGATCATGACGCTCTTAAAGCAGTATGTAAAAACGAAGATGCTTGCCCGTCGGTTTTCCTCGCGTGAGCAGCTGGTGAAATGGCAAGAAGCGCAGGTCAGAGCGATGTTGTCTCGCATTTTACCTGCTTCTCCTTTTTACCGAGAGAGATTGGGAGCGCCAGAACAATGGAGACAAATGGAGCCGATTGATAAAAAGCACATGATGGACCATTTTGACGAGCTGAATACGTACGGGATCAAGAAGGAAGAAGCGTTTGCGATTGCACTGAAAGCAGAAACGACACGCGATTTCACTCCCCAATTAAATGGCGTGACCATAGGCTTGTCTTCTGGGACATCAGGCAATCGCGGGCTTTTTCTCGTGGGACCGCAGGAGCAGGCAAAATGGGCAGGGGTGATTTTGGCGAAAGCACTACCTGGTCAGCTATGGTCGACACAGCGCATTGCTTTTTTCTTGCGAGCGAATAGCAACCTGTATACGGCGGTCAACAGGCGTCGCATTCAATTCTCGTTCTTCGATCTGCAAATACCGCTCGATCAGCACCTTGATCACCTGAATCAGTATCAGCCGACGGTTTTGGTAGCTCCAGCCTCGATGTTGAGAATGCTCGCGACTGCCCAGCGTCAAGGGAAATTGCGGATATCTCCGATCAAGGTGATCTCGGTGGCAGAAGTGCTGGACCCGTTGGATCAAACATACATCGCAGAAGTGTTCGGGCAGATCGTGCATCAAATTTATCAATGCACAGAAGGGCTGCTTGCGGTGAGCTGCTCACACGGGACATTGCATGTCAATGAAGACCTCGTAGTAGTGGAAAAAGAGTATCTCGATGAGCAAAAGGAGCGATTCTTTCCGATTATCACAGACTTTTCCCGGACGACACAGCCGATTATCCGTTATCGTTTGAACGACATTTTGACCGAAAAGCGTACGCCCTGTCCATGCGGCTCGGTGTTTATGGCGCTGGAATCGATTGAGGGCAGGGCAGATGATCTGTTTGTTTTTCGCCATGAAAACGAAGCGCGATGGATATCGGTCTTTCCTGATTTCATCCGGAGGGCTGTCTTTACCTCATCTGATGCGATTGAAGAGTATACGGTACGGCAGCTAAGCAACGAGCTAGTAGAGGTAGCCCTGCTCATGAGGGATGGGGAAGGGCCGTCCACGCAAGAGCAGGAGCGAGTACGCCAAAGCCTGGAGCGCGTCATTGCCGATCAGCAAGGACAATTGCCTGCGATTGTGTTTGCGCCGTACGAGTTGAATCTCGGTACGAAAAAATTGCGGCGGGTAGAGAGGATGTTTGTTCAAGGTGAGCAGGCAATTGATTGAATGGTATGAAGGGAGCTCGGCGGGGCAAATCCCTTGGGAACAGGCGCAGGATGCCGACTACGTCAAAAGCTATTTGTTGCCCATGATGACGGAACAACCATCCCGCTATGTGCAAAATGTACAGACGCAGATGCATGCACTCCGTGTAGGCGATCGGATCATGCCCGTAACGGTGAACGATACCGAGTACGACAACTCGTATGTCAGTTCGGTGTTTACCCATTACGTGACGTACGCGAAGGAAGAGCTAGGCATGCTCGATTCAGGGGTGCTGAGGCGGGGATTGTCGACTGTACTCACAGGGCTTGGACGCTGGATGAAAAAAAGTCAATGCAACCAAATGGTCATCGTCAACAACTGGCTGTTATCGACGAATCTGTATCACGATGTGAGTGCAGATGAAGTGAAGGACATCACGGAAAACTGCATCCAAAAGTTCCCCGGCCATATCATCGCGTTTCGATCTGTTTGTCGCAGGCTGTATCCGGATTTCCACAAGGGACTCGTACAGAAGGGGTATCTCATGGTTCCCAGTCGCTACGTCTACCTTTTTCACCCCGATTGGCCAGCGCAGGGCAAGTGGCGGGTCCGCAATACGCTCAATCGCGATCGGAAAATGCTTGCCAAATCCGGCTATCGCATCCTGCGCCATGAGGAGCTGGGAGAACAGCATGTCGAGCGAATCGTTGCTTTATATAACGCGCTGTATCTGGATAAATACTCCCAACATAATCCACAGTTTTCGGTGGAGTTCGTCCGACTGGCGATGCAAAAGAGGACATTGACTCTCATCGGCTTGGAAAAAGACGGACGGCTGGACGGCATTCTTGGCTATTTTGAGCGAAAGGGTGTGATGACGACACCGCTATTCGGCTATGATACGACGCTTCCCAAAGAGACCGGGCTGTATCGGATGCTGTCGTGCCTCTTGGTACAAGAAGCACAGAGCAAGGGCATCCTGCTGCATCAAAGTGCGGGCGTAGGCGCATTCAAAGCGGACAGGGGAGCCGAAGGGGAACCGGAATATACAGCGGTGTATGTCAAGCATTTGCCGTTTTATCGTCAAACGGTCTGGAAGGTGCTTGCTGTTTTGCTGAATCAAATTGGGATCAAGATGGTGGAGAAATACCGACTGTAAACTATTTGTACACTTCGACCCTCATCGAACTAACCGTCAGGTACACTACATGTAAGAAGAAACAAGTAGCTTGCCTGAAACGGGGGAACAACGTCATGAATCGAATTTTGTTCGGGATACTTGTCGTCGTGACGACATCATTGATGGGCTCGTCTTTTGCGGTAGGAAAGATTGGATTGGCCTATTTTTCACCATTGCTGTTGGTAGGACTGCGTTTTACGTTGGCAGGACTGATCATGGGAGCGTGGGTATGGAAAAAGCCGCTTCCGAAGTCGGCGGGTGACTGGGGGAAGCTGTGTTTGATCGGATTTTTGCAGACGGCCGCCGTCATGGGGTGTATCTTTTTGAGTCTGCGTACAATCACAGCGGGTGAATCCTCGATCCTGACGTTTATGAACCCACTGCTCGTGGTCATATGGGGAACGTTGTTTCTAGGAATATCCTATCGGCTGACGCAATGGATGGGTGTTCTGATTGGACTGGTTGGGGTGTTCATCACGCTTGGCTTCCATCTGCAATGGGAGACGGGCACGCTGTTTGGTATCGGGTCCGCCCTTGCGTGGTCAATGGCCACGATTCTCGTCAAAAAGTGGGGAGTCCGCTTCAATGTGTGGGTGATGACTGCCTATCAGATGCTGTTCGGAGGAATTCTTCTCCTCGTGATGGGGTTCACGCTGGAAACTCCGAAGCTGATGGTGACACCGACCGCTGTGTTCGTCGTCCTATGGCTCGCAATCATGGCTTCCATTGTGCAGTTTGCGACGTGGTTTTACTTGCTGAATCACGGAGATCCGGGCAGGACGAGTGCTTTTTTGTTCCTCGCTCCGTTCTTCGGTGTTTTGTCGGGGTGGGTGTTACTGGGTGAGGTCGTGCAATGGCATGTGTATGTGGGAGGAATGTTGATTTTCGTAGGGATTTTTCTCGTGAATTGGACGTTTGCCCCACGAAGACTAGTAAGTGAAAAAGCACAGCTGGCAGAGTAGCAGGTGGGAACGTGGCAATTACTCACGAAACACTTACACTAATGCTCCAGTTTGGCGGCTTTATTGTCGGACTGCTGGGCCTAGTCGTAACAATCGTTGTTGCCCTGACCAAAAAGAAATGACCGCCCTTGAGACTGGCATCCAAGGCGGTCATTCTTGACTAACCTAAAATTTAGCTGAGCCGATCCCCTTGTAGGGAACCGTCTATTGTACTGACCGGCATGGTGTTGGCGCACCGTGCTGGTTTTTTTATTGTTCCCGTAATCTCTTGAAGTTATCGGAATACCGAAAATTTTTCTATCTTCATAATAGCACTCATCTTGGATGCTGACAATCCTCACCGTTATTCAAAGCCTAAGTTACAATCTCGCTTAGCTGTGCTTTTTGCCTTCATCCACATGCAGTCCGAACTCGGTCATAAATCCAGAGATGCCTAACGGCGTGACACGGACTGCTCTCCCTCCCGGCACTCGCTCGATCCAGCCAAGCTCAAAAAAGCGGTTGGTGAGTGAGGCCCCGAGGCTGCCTGCCAAGTGGTGGCGACGCTCGCTCCAATCCAAACACGGACGGGCAAAGCGACGTCTACTCTTCGGCTTGGCCACAAGGTCTACGCCGAGTGATTGCAGCTTGGTTTTTCCCGCTTCACTGAGCACGTAGTCTTGACCGGATGCTTCAATCAACTGCAATTCCAGCATTCTCTGCGTCAGGGTAACGCCCACTTCGCCTGCGAGATGATCGTAGCAGGTGCGAGCATAGCGGATGGCTCGCAATTGGTCGGACTCGCGCAAGGAACGAACCGGCTTAGGTGCAGCGATAGTCATTAACGATTCCAGGGCATGGGCGACTTCGGGGCTGGCCAGGCGATAGTAGCGATGTCGGCCGTGAGACTCGCTGACCAAAAGACCGCCTTCCACCAGCTTTGCCAAATGCGTGCTTGCCGTTTGGGGGGTGACTTTTGCGTTTCGGGCTAGTTCACTGGCGGGGAGTGCCTTACCGTTCATCAGGCTGACCAGGATGGAGACGCGGGATGGTTCTCCTATGAGAGACGCGACCTCTATAATATTTGGGCTGGTACTCATCAGACAGTGGACCTCCTCATCATTTTCTCTTCTTATCCATGACTCTAGCAGAATCTTACCGCGAAAAAAACAAGAGATGTTCCGAGAAAAATTGTTGTAAAATATATCCAAACACGAGATGGGGGAGATCCACATGGAGACCAAGCAATGGCGAGTAGGAATTTTTTTGTTTGACGATGTGGAGGTGTTGGATTTTGCAGGTCCGCTTGAAGTATTCTCGGTGACATCCATGGAAAATGGCAGCCATATACCTTTTCGTGTAAAAACGGTATCGGAAAAAAGGAACATGATTCAAACGCTGAATGGTCTAAAGGTTCAACCTGATTACAGCTTTGCCAATATGCCTGTTTTTGATATTCTCATGCAAAAAAGCAACGACCCATTGGGCAAGTCTCGAACGAATGGAAAAGGAATTTCCAGAAATCGTTGTGCAAAAAGGAGTAAAATTCATAGATGAAGGAAATATCGTGACATCTGCCGGGATCTCAGCGGGTATCAATATGTCCTTTCATATCATCAAACGATTAGTAGGTGCGGAAGTAGCAGAACAAACTGCGAAGACAATGGAGTATGATATTGTCCTCTAAAACAAAACGGCAGTCCATCTTTTTGGGTACAAGACAAAAGGATGGACTGCCGCTGCTTAACAGCTATACGATTTACTTCGCAGGAATGCTGTCACCTTGACGCGGATTCAATCCGTTCTCCCATTGCACGCGAATGGATTTGCTGTTGAACAAATCTTTGCCGTCAGAAACCTGGTAATGCAGATGAGGCTCGCTGGAATTGCCAGAGTTGCCGCATACCCCAAGCAAATCCCCTGTCTCCACACGATCGCCAACCTTTACCTTGGCGGAGCCTTCCTTCAAATGGGCGAAGTAGCTGAATTCTCCGTTGCCATGATCGAGGATGACGACATTACCAGCGGGCTGCTGCGCGTTCATCGCTCCGACAGGGACATTATCCTTGATATCATGGACGACATGCACGACTGTTCCTGCCTGCGGTGCGAGTATTTCTTGTCCGAATGCGAAGTAGCTCTCGTTTTTGGCTGGATCACCCTTGTAGGATAATCCGTCTTTGACCTGAATCAGATCATATGCATAGCGCTGGCTCTCCACCTCGTAGTGATAGTTTGAAAGGACATTCTGACCTCCCCAGAACACATACCACTCACCTGTAAACGGTGCGCTGTACACCAGCTTTGTCAAAGCATTGTCGGTGTCAGGGTAGCTTTGCAGTGGCTTTAATAACACCCCCGTAATGATCCCTTTTTCATCCGTCGTAAGGACAAGGCCCCGTTTGGCGTCCTGATCCACCCAGGTATCATAATAACTGCCGTTTACGTACGTGTGGGAATGGTGATTCCACGACTTCAACCCCTTGCTAAAAGAGGCATACCCTTCTACAAACTGTGCTTTTGAAACCTGCTGTTTGAATGACGAGCTTGTTTGCTCATATACATCCTCTATTTTTCCGTTAAGGAGAGCTTGCACAAAAGATTCCGCCTTTACAGTCATCGTCTTTGCACCTTCTTCTTTCTTTGTGGGGGATTCAGTAGTAGAGGGTATTGCGGTTGCTTCTGATTGCGCAGCACATCCTGTCAAAAGAATCGCTCCTACACCAAGTGAAATCCAAACTTTTTTCATGTCGCCACTCCTATCTTTTTCTTAACGCTAGCTCCATTATAGAAAGCCACTCTTATCGGACATGAAACGCTGGCTTACAGGATGCTTAAATCTGTCGCGGCAAAATTATGATTCCGTTAAGGTTGTTGTGGACGTGCGCTGACTCTATGCATGATAAAATGGAGGATAACGCAAAAGCGCAAAAGGAGCGAAGTGATCGTGAAAGATGCAGCTATCCTTCTCGTGGACGATGAGCAAGCTATTCTCCAGTTGCTTGAGACCGTACTGCACAAAGAAGGATTCCACTCGATCGACAAGGTGAAAACATCCGAGGAGGCGCTCTGTGCATGCGAACAAAAAAGCTATGACCTGATCGTCCTAGACGTAACGCTTCCGAACATGAGTGGCATAGAAGCTTGTCCATTCATCCGCCGTCTGACGGATGCGCCGATTCTGTTCTTGAGTGCGAGAGATACTGATTTTGACAAGCTGACCGGATTTGCCGTTGGCGGGGATGATTACGTGACGAAGCCGTTTAATCCGATGGAAATCGTCGCACGCATCAAGGCATTGCTCCGCCGTACGCGAAAGCCGAACCCGGTCGTACCGACAGCACCCGTTCAAGGGGCCTATGATTTTGGGCGTTTTCAAATTTATGAAGCAGCAGGGGAGCTCTATGTGGAGGGGAAAGTCATTCCTTGTCCGTCCCTTGTTTTTCAACTGTTGCTATTTTTGTGCAAAAATCCGAATCGGATATTTTCGAAAAGCGAGCTGTACGAACGAGTATGGGGCGTGAATAGCTTACGTGACGACAACACCATCATGGTGCATATCCACCGGATTCGGGAGCGCATCGAGCCCGATCCAGCGCAACCGGAGTTTTTGGTGAACGTCAGGGGACTCGGGTACAAAATGGTGAAAAAGGGCCTTCCTTATGAATATTAAGAGCAGAATCGCGCTCCATCTGATCATGTGGTTGGCATTGGTTGGCCTTATCCTCTTTGTGCTAGCCGGGTTTACGTTATATTGGACGCTTGAAGAAATGTCAAAAGTACAGTCCTCACGTCAATTTGAGAGTGTCGGCTTGCAGAGGCTGATCCAGACCATAGAAGTAGAGGGAGAGGATGTCCGTTTTGACCCGACGCTGCTGGAGAAGGTGCGAGAAAGCGGAGGTTGGCTCCAGCGGATTGATGAAAACGGTTATGTCACCGACTCTTTCTTTACCCCGCCTGACGTACCCAGCTCCTACGGTCCTGGCCAATTAACGGCTTATTGGCTCCGAAAAAGCCCGTTTCCGTATCAGTTATCGCTATGGATACAGGAAAAAGACGGTGTAGTACACACCTTGCTGTATGGGATGACGAACCGCGATGACGATTTCTTGCAGCAGGTGATGAAAGAAGCTGATCTTAAAAATAACGAGATCATGCTTCCTCCAAGCATCCAAAATCATCTGAAGAGTAAAGCGGGCTGGGTGCAGCTCCTGGACCCGAAGGGAGCGGAACTGGCTTCATTCAATAAGCCTGCAAAAGCAATCAAAGATTTCTCGGTCGAAGAGCTGGCGCTACGCTCGGTATATCCGGATCGCTACGGAGCAACAATCGTATCGCATTATGATCAAAAAAGCGGTCAAACCTGGGTACTCAGTTTTCCGTTGCCAGGAACGACTCCCGGGGAAGAGCCGCTATTGACTCCAGAAAGTAAGGCCCTTTTCATTGGGATGGGTGTGCTGCTCTTGTCGGCGATGTTCGTCTTCGGGATTGTGTCCTACTTGTTCGGACAGCGATTTGGCGCACCGATTGTTCACGTATTACGATGGCTGACCTTTCTGCGTGGAGGAAAGTACGAGGAGCCTGCCAATGCGGATGGTGTTCCGCTTAGCCAAGACAAGCGAGGGAAGAGAAAGCGCAAATACCGTATCTACCAAGATGTGATTGATTCGATGGACTCTTTGTCGCAAACGCTTTACCGCAACGAAAAGCTGAGCCAAGAAACGGAGCAATTGAGAAATGAGTGGATCGCAGGTGTTTCTCATGATCTAAAAACGCCGCTATCCTCTGTCAAAGGGTACGCTCATCTGTTAGGAAATGCTGAGTATACGTGGACGACAGAAGAGGTACATACATTCGCCAAAATTATTTTGGACAAGTCAGCATATATGGAAGACTTGATCAACGATTTGGCGCTGACGTATCGATTGAGGAACGGACAAGGCGCTCCTACAGTCGAGCTCGTTGACCTGAATATTTGCACAGCCGAAGCCATTGCGGAAGCAGCAAAACATCCATTGTACCCGGAAGGCTGCATCCGGTTTACCCCCTCTGCCGAGCCTGTTTACATTCTCGTCTACAAACCTTGGTTTCAGCGTATCGTGGATAATCTGGTTGCCAATGCCTTGATTCACAACGAGAGCGGTACGGTTGTGACCATTAGGGTACAGGCAGTCGAGCCATCAACAGCTGTACTCATTTTTAGCGACAATGGTAGCGGGATGGATGAAGAAACAGCAGATCGACTATTTGAGAGGTATTATCGTGGCACAGATACCGAGTCCCGGACGGAAGGCTCTGGTCTTGGTATGGTCATTACAAAAGCATTAGTGGAAGCGTTTGGTGGTTCAATCGAAGTGAAAACAGCTGTCGGGCAGGGGACGACGATCTCGATTACGTGGGAAGCGGAGCAACCGCCTCGGGCTTTGATAGGCTTAGATTGAGAGAAAAAGGCTGCATTTGCGAGGTCAGGGGTGACCAGCAATGCAGCCTTTTTCGTTTGAGCGCTTATGGTTACACCTTAAATTGCTGAATCGATTCATGCAGCTCGTCTGCCATTTTTGACAAGGAAGCAGCAGAAGACGAAATTTCCTCCATAGAGGCTAATTGTTGTTCAGCAGCAGCGGAAATGTTTTGTGTTCCGAAAGCCGTTGTCTCTGCAGTAGTGGCAATGGCTTCAATGGAATGGACAGCTTGCTCTGCTCCGGTTGTCATGTAATGAGTGGCTGTGGTCACTTGCTGAATCTGACGTGCTACTTCCGTCGTTCCAGACAAAATTTCCTGGAAGGCCTTGCTGGCTTCATGTACGACTTCGATTCCAGCCGAAACCTCAGATGTCGTCGTCTCCATCACGTATACGGCTTTGTTCGTATCGACTTGAATCGCGCTAATGAGGTCTTTAATCTGCTGAGTAGATTTTGCTGATTGCTCGGCCAAGATACGTACTTCATTGGCGACGACAGCAAATCCACGTCCATGCTCTCCAGCACGGGCAGCTTCGATCGCAGCGTTTAGCGCCAACAGGTTTGTTTGTTCGGCAATCGAGGTGATGACCTCAACAATTTTGCTGATTTCCGAAGAGCGATGTCCAAGCATTTTGATTGATTCTGCTAACTCGAGAACAGTAGTATTGATGGAATTCATTTGAGCGATGGCACCGTCAATCGCGTCATTGCCGCTTGAGACCAGCATGTTCGCTGTATCGACTGTCAGAGAGACTTGTTCGCTACTGGATGCAATTTGTTGCAGACGCGAGGACATGTCATTGATCGTCTTGACCGTTCCATCGATCGTTTTGGACTGATCCTCTGCTCCGACTGCGATCTCTTGCATCGTGACGGCAATTTGCTCGGTTGCCTTGCTCGTCTGTTCTGCACTCGCCGTCAGCTCCTCAGAGGTAGAAGCGACATGCAGGGAGCTGAGGCGGACTCGAGAAATGAGCTGGCGCAAATTCTCTGTCATATGGGTCACGTCATGTACTAATTGTCCGATTTCATCACGGTTTTTTACGACGATGTCTTTCCCGGACAGATCACCACCAGCAATTTCTTTCACACGCTCGGCAACCAAGGCAATAGGCTTGGAAATGAACCCGGAGGCATACCACGAGACGGCGAATCCGACGATCAAGGAGATTCCCAGCACGATCAGCAAATCAGACAGTACACTATCGGCAGGGGCATTGAAGTCTTCCATGTAGCTGCTTGCGCTTACGATCCATCCCCAGTGAGGGTCTAGCTTGGAATAGGCGATTTTCGGATAGAGAACATCTGGCTCCGCTGGCTTCGACCACTGATAGTACGTAAAGCCGCCACCTTCCTGACCGCGCTTAATCATTTCTTGGCTAAAAAAGTTACCGTCAGGATCTTTTGCATCCCATTGATTCTTCCCCTCAATAGAAGGAGAGGCGAGCATGACACCTTTCTCATCCAAAACGAACATGTATCCGCTGGCACCGGAATCGATATTTTTGTTAATCGAGCGGGTTCCATCCGACTGCTTGGGGCCGAGGATGCGAATTTTTACTTGCTCTTGTGCATCTTCTTTGCTGATTTTTCCAGCTTCGACCTGTTTCTGGAGAACATCAATCATTTCAATCGTCAAGTTCACGTTGTTTTTTAAGATGCGGCTGCCCAAGTCGTCCAAGCTGTAGCTCGCAGAATAATAGCCCTGAATTCCGATGTTAAGGCAAGGAATCGCCATTAGCAGAAGACATAACAGAACGAGCTTGGCACGAAGAGAGCTTGAACGGGAGAACTTGGCTGTTTTCATAAAGAACACCTCGTTGGTCCATAGTATTTGATCTAGAAAAGAAAACACCAAGATGATTGCCCCTAGACTTACGTCCATTATCGACAATATGAAAACGTTTTTATAGAGGATTTTCAAAAAATCCATAAAAAAATTAGATAAGGAAACAGTACTGCATACATGAGCAGATTCGAAACCAGTACAGACCAGCGGGAAATGGTATGATTAGGAAGATAGAACGTTTACGGATGGAGGCTAACTAATGAAATTCATCGATAATCAAAGGATTACAGATCCGCGCATCAATTTGGCGATTGAGGAGTACGCCCTGAAGCATTTGCCTAACAGTGACGACTACTTGCTGTTTTATATCAATGAACCTTCTATTATTATCGGGAAAAACCAAAACACAATTGAGGAGATTAATGCGACCTATGTAGAGGAAAACAATATCCACGTCGTTCGCAGACTGTCTGGCGGTGGTGCTGTTTATCACGATCTGGGCAATCTCAACTTCAGCTTTATTACGAATGATGACGGCGAGTCCTTCCACAACTTCCGCAAATTCACGGCTCCCGTGGTACAAGCCTTGAAAACATTAGGGGTAGAAGCAGAGCTGACTGGACGAAATGACATACAGGTCGGGGAACGGAAAATTTCTGGCAATGCGCAGTATTCGACCAAAGGACGCATGTTCAGCCATGGCACGCTGCTTTTTGATTCGGAGATGGAAAACGTCGTGTCTGCGCTGAAGGTAAACGCAGAGAAGATCCAGTCCAAAGGGATCAAATCCATTCGCAGTCGCGTCGCCAACATTTCGGAGTTTTTGGTGAATAAGATGACCATTGAAGAGTTCCGTCTGGCGATTCTCCGTTCGATTTTTGGAGAAGGGGAGATCGAAGAATACAAGCTGACTGAAAAGGATTGGGAGAACATTCACGAGCTTTCCCGTTCCCGTTACCAGACTTGGGAGTGGAACTACGGCAAGTCACCGAAAAGCAATTACCGTCAATCCAAACGTTTCGATATCGGCACCGTGGAGATCCAACTTGATATTGAGAAAGGCAAAATTAAAGAAGCGAAGATATACGGAGATTTCTTCGGTGTACGCGATGTAGCGGAGCTTGAAGCAGTGCTGCGAGATACGCCGTACGATCGTTCCTCTATCAGTGAGCGACTGGCTGATATCAATCTTCAGGAGTTTTTCGGGAAGTTGGATCAAGCGTCTTTTGTCGATCTACTACTCGTCTAAAAAAGTACATCAAAAACCTAACTTTTGTTAGGTTTTTTTCATTTCCTCCTCTGATAGCATGATGATGCATTCATTTAAGGGGGTATCAACATGAGTAAAAAACAGCCTAAAGTCAAAACCATTCTAACGGCTGTTGTTTCCACTGGTTTTTTGCTTTCTTTTGTCGGCAATGCCTATGCAGCCGTTTCCTATCCGATTAAAGAAATCCAGACAATCGGATCAGCCAGCTCGTCAGTAGCAGAATACCAAACAGATGAGGAAGTACGAGAGGCATCAGAGGAAGTAGTAGAAGAAGAGAACCAGTCATGGGAGTCCTTGCTAGAGTCAGAGGAGCATACAGCGACCAACGGCTTTATTGCCTATCGATTGGAGACAGCTCCAGACAAGGCACCTGTCGCAAAGGATTTCCGTTTGACGGCATCTATAGACGATCGAAAGCCCACTCGGATCAAAATCAAAAGCTTTGTCTGGCTAGAAGACGAACAGCTTGTTTTGCTCAGTTTTTCGCCGATTCGTGCAGCGAAAAAGGAACAGTCGGTTTCCCTGCGCTTGCAGTATGACGGCGAAGAAGAGGAATTTGAACCATTCGTGATCGCCGAAAGAGGGACGAAAGCGGAGCGGATCGAGCTGGTAGCGGTCGCCGAGGATGCCCGGCTATCTACCAAAGATCATACGGATAAGTCGCTGACGCTGATCGCCGTTGCATTTGATGAAAATGACCGCATCGTCACTGGAAGAGAGCTTCTCTGGAGCTCTAGCAATAGACGAATTGCCTTCGTCAACATCGAGGGCAAGGTAACAGCCAAGAATGAAGGCCTGGTAGAGATTACGGCAAAAATGGACGAGGCGGAAGCCGTCTATGAGATAGCCGTAGATGGAGCCGAACTGCCTGATTTGCCCGCGCTTTCTGTCAGCGAGGCGGTGATAGAAGAGGCAGGAGCAAATGATGGTAGCATCACGGCAAAACAAACGCTCAAGCTGTCTAACGGCAAGTTCCTTGGTGAATTGTCTGCCGATGATATCGAGGTACATAATCTGCCTGACGGGCTGGATATTGAGAGCAAACAAGAGAGCGACGACGAGCTCACCATTTTGTTTACGGGACAGGCCAGGAAGCATACAGTCGCGGACAATGTAAAAGAGGTCAGCTTCACGATCGACAAGCGACACATCAAGCGCGCACAGGAAGATGTCACGAGTGACAGTTTTTCTATTCGTTTCAAAGACCCTGTCATTGTGATTCCGCCCCCAATCGATCCTCCGCCGATCCCGGCTCTGCTAAAAGCGAAGAGAGCAGTTGAAGAGCTGTTTGTGGATGGGAAGAAAGAAGAACTACGGGCAGGCACAACCCAGAAACAGATCGATGATGCGAAGAAGCTGGTCGAGGGGCTGGACAATCGTGTATCGGAAAAGCCGGGTCTGCTCGCTGATATCGGGAAAGCACAGGAACAGTACGATGACTTGCTGCTAGTCGAAGCAAAAAAAGCCGTTCGTGACCTGTTCACAGATGAAAACCAGACCGCACTAAAACCGGGAGTGGTACAGGGCACCATCGATGCAGCGAAGGCAAAGGTTGATAAGCTAAAGGATGGCTCGGAGACAAAGGTATTCCTGTTAGCGGACATTCAAAAAGCGCAGGAGCTATTTGATCAAGGGAAAAATCTGCTGGAAGCGAAGTTAGCAGTTGAGGGGCTTTATACGACGAATGATATGATCGAACTGCGGGCAAAGGTCACGCAGGAAATGATCGATGCGGCCTATGCCAAGGTCGAGCTTCTGAGTGAGGGCCCAGAAAAAACACACTGGATGTCCTACGTAGTAAAAGCACAAATGTTGTTCAACAACCCACGCATAGATCGTTTGCCAGATGCTGAGATCGAGCTGCCGATTGCTCCGACGCACTCCCGTCAAGTTACGCTCGCCGACAAGTGGGAACAAGCAATGGACAAGAGGGCTTTGGGCGAATATCTTGAGGTATCTGTAAAAAATCAGCCCCTCTCATATCGCTATGACAAGCAGTTGGACCGTTTTGTGATCAATGAAAAGGAATACATCACCGTCGAGGTCGACGAGTCATTACTGGAAATGACCCATGGAGATTATGGAGTGACGATCAAGGCCAAACCAACGGTAACAGAAGATGACAATTCTTATGCAGTGTTCAAGCTGTATCGGGGTGAAAATTTGTTGGATACAGAGGAGATTGGTGTCGACTTTGACGCTACTTCTCCACAATTGTCCCCAGACGTCATCGAAGAGGGAACAACCTATACATTGTCGGCGTCAGAACCTCTTCGCAATGACCCGAACCCCAATTTGCGGTTGTTATTCTCACCTTCCGGGAATTTTGACGACATGAGAGAGGTAACGGGGTATGCCAATTTCAAGGTGTCAGGTAACATCATACGCGTAACGTTTCACGATAATTTCTATACCACGTTCGGGTCTCTCATCACAGCTCAGAGTAAGGTTTCCTTTGGAGCAGGCTTCATGAGGGATAAGGCCGGGAATCTTATACAAGGTACAGCAACAGCATCTGTAAAACCAAAGCAATGATGAAGCAAAAGTCCATCGAGGAGGTACGAACATTGCAACTAGAGGAACTGACTGCTAGTACTGCACGGGCGTATAAATCGTTGGTGCACCCCAAGCACCTGGAGTGGCTGGACCAGATCAACGGCTCGTCTGTTTGGGGATTCGGGGCTTCTAACAACAATCAGCCTGCGGGTATAGTGTTGGGGCGATCTGCTATAAACGAGGGACAAGCCAAGATCATCGAGCTCGTAGTAGCAGAGGAGCAACAACGGCGGGGAATGGGGATGAAGCTGCTGTGGCACGCGGAGCAAAAAATGAGAGAGCAAGGAATAAGCGACGGTCAGTTCACTGGCTTCATCAAAGCACAAGATTTTTCATGGCTCTCCAAAATGGCGATCAGGAAAGGCTGGCAGTTGCCAAAGGTAAAAACGTATATGTATACACTTGGCTCGATGCGGCTGGGTGAATGCCAATGGGTAGAGAGGCTGGAACTCCCCGAAGGTTTTACCCTCTTTCCGTGGAAAGACCTGACGCCAGCAGAGCGATTGGAAATTGAACAGGGGGAAGGGCAATGGTACACGCCGCTGTTGTCTCCGTTTTTTGAAGAAGGAAAATTCGATCCCGAATATAGTACAGGGCTGCGCTATCAGGGGAAAGTCATTGGCTGGGTGATCGTACAACGAATGGCTGGTAATCTGCTTTTGTACAAAACGATGTTCGTACAGGAGAAGTATCAGCAGCAGGCAAGAGGAATTACGCTGTTGATGAAAACCATTGCACAGGCTCAG
This sequence comes from Brevibacillus fortis, assembly GCF_046196545.1. GTDB lineage: Bacteria > Bacillota > Bacilli > Brevibacillales > Brevibacillaceae > Brevibacillus > Brevibacillus fortis_A. The sequence goes on along the minus strand of NZ_CP176370.1, from coordinate 5,085,624 downwards.
CCAGCGTTTCCCTTTGGCATTTGCTTTATCGAGCATGACAACGAGCCAATGCTGCGGTTTATGGAAAGAAGATTGGGTCCGACGATTTTGCACCGGAAGCTCTGGATTGAAACGACAAAGGTACTAGTCGGACAATATTCGGATCACTTCTGTTAAAAATGTTTGCTTGTCATCATGAGCTATTGCACGCAGGGGTATCAGCGATCGTGGACATAATAAAAGGATAGAGATTCAGGGCTTCCTGAATTTCTATCCTTTCTTTTTTGACTACATGGACGGGACTTTTCTTCCACTCGGTTGTTGCTTTTTGACGGAACGGTATTGTAGTTGCTTTCTTTGGAAGTGGTTGTTCCCGATCAGGGCAAGAATCACGAGCAAGGTCCCGCACAATTCGTAACGGCTAATCTCATAGCCTTGAAACGCCATCATGGCAAAGGTCGTGATTGGAACCAGGTTGATAAACAATATGCCGTTGAGCGGAGTGAGCAGCTTGATGCCTGCATTCCAGCTCAAAAGAGCTACAAAGCCGGGTAAAAGAACCATGAACGCCATTTCGTATTTGATGGACATCACCGTTTCCACGGTAGGAACCGGAAGCCATTGAAAGAGTGAGGCAGTCGTGACAATCACGAAATTCACTCCTGTTCCCAAGAGGCACGTCAACGTGGAGTAGCGAAGCGTAGACCACGTGCTAAAACGCCCGCCGCCGATCGAGTAGACGACCCAACCCACGACACCGATGAAAATGAAAAACAACGGAATCAAATGCTCACTTGCTGTAGTAAAGAAGGTAAGATTGCCATTGGTAATAACAAGGACAGCGCCGACCAAAGCTACCAGAATCGTCGCGAAAGTATAGTACGGCGGCAGCTTTCTAGTGGTAATGGACAAAAGTACAATCGAGATCATCGGCATGAGTACTTCCATAATGGACGCTGCAATCGTGCCTGGCTCTCCCATCAAATCCTGCCCGAGAAATACTCCCATATTGTAGACGGTAAACGCCATTGTTCCAAAAAACAGCAGAGACTTCCCGCGCCCCTCAAAACGAAAAGCAGACAAGCCTTCTTTTGCCCAGAGCAAACCGCACAAAATGATCGTTACGAAAAAATAGCGAAGAAATGAGAAGTAAAATGGATCGATCTCTTGCAGAGCGATGTGCGCAACCGGAAACATCGCCCCCCATGACATACTAGCGACCATGCAGAAAATAGACCCCAAAAGTAGTTGCTTGTTCATTATGCGATTTCTCCTTTTCAATCTGAAGCTGACAAAGTTGACTTACCACATCATACTGGATGGAAATATGTTAGTATAATGATTGATAATAACTTTATGTATCATTTTAAGTGATATATAAAAGGAGGAGAGAGAAACGTGGAGATCAATGATTTGAAAATATTCCAGATGGTCGCCACATTGGGCAGCGTGAGCAAGACCGCAGCAGAGTTGAGCTACGTTCAATCGAATGTGACAGCGCGAATCAAGCTGCTGGAAAAAGAGCTGGGGACACCTTTGTTTTATCGCAATAAGCGAGGAATGACTTTAAATACAGAAGGGAAGCGCCTGCTCGAATATTCGCGAGAGATCATCGCCAAATTCGAAGAAATGCAAAATTACTTTCATCGGGCTTCTGAGCCGTCCGGGGTGTTGGAGGTCGGGATGGTCGAGACGATCAATGCCTTACCAAGGTTGTTATCTTCGTATTGCAGCCAGTATCCGCATGTGGATATCTCTCTCAAGGCAGGTGTGACGGAGAATTTGCTGGAAAAAGTATTGGATCTAGCGCTGGATGGAGCATTCGTGAGTGGACCGATCAACCATCCTTTAATCGAGCAGGAGCAAGTGTTTCAAGAAGAGCTGGTGTTGGTAACGAAAAGCAGTTCCTTCACTGCCAGTGATATCACAGGAAAAGCTCTTTTGCTCTACAAGAAGGGCTGCGGGTATCGAGAACGGTTAGAGACCTGGATGAAGGTAGAGGGCTTGATTCCGAAAAAAGTGATGGAATTCGGAACGTTTGAGACAATTATCGGGGGCGTAGCGGCGGGGATCGGCATTACCATTTTGCCAAAGTCGGCAGTACACCACTTGGTCGAGAGCGGAACGGTTCATATTCATCGCATCCCGGAGCCTTATCATGAGGTGACAACCGTTTTTATCCGCCGAAAAGATTCGTTTGTAACGAACACGATGCAAGCGTTTTTGGACGAAATCCGTTTGCAAAAAACGAAAGCGTAAGTGCTGCAATTTACTCCTTCCATCGTTCAGAAAAATATGGTAAATTTTATTTCAGAACAAACGTTCTGTGTTTGGCTGTGCAGAAGAAGGGGGGAGCGGCTCGATTGATGGACAGGTATATCGAAATTGATGAAGTGATCGCTTATATACATCGGCATTTAGACGAGCCTTTACCACTTTCCCGGTTGGCGAATCATGTTGCGTATAGTCAGTATCATTTTGCGCGGATTTTTAAAGAAAGAATCGGTCTCCCGCCTCTTTATTACGTATCAACCATGCGACTCCAAAGGGCAAAGGATTTACTGTTACGCACGAACATGAGTGTTCGGGACATCGGTCTGGAAATTGGCCAGCAGAGTCTGGGGACGTTCTCTACCCGTTTTACGGAGCGTGTCGGGGTATCCCCTAGTGAATTTCGAGAAACGGCCCAGCTAGCGGAAGACCGTCTCCGTTCCTTGCAGCAGTTGACAGAGTGGACTCGGTTACATCCGGCCCCCGAGCGACCGATGACCATAGCAGGGACAATCGAGTCCACAGAGCCTTTTCAAGGCGTCATTTTGATTGGATTGTTTGCCAAGCCGATTCCAGAAGGTCTTCCTTTATACGGTACATTGCTGCCCTCGCTAGGCAATTTTTGTTTTACCAATGTCAAGCCGGGCACGTATTACTTGATGGCGACGTCTGTTGCCTGGGGTATGCAGGCGATGGATTTTCTCTTGCCATACGAGACATTGCGCACACGTTCCAAGAAACCAATCATTGTCACACCAACTACGATCGTCCCTCATCAGCAAGTTACGCTTCATGTGCCTCATCCGGACGACCCTCCCATCTTGATTTCTCTTTCTTTGCTCATGAACAGATTCATTCAGCGGCTTCCTCAATAAGAACAATCGTCCCTTGTTTCAAAATGGCGGTCTTTACGAATCATCGGGCTGCCTTTTCGTCATGGTCTGGTTAGAATGGGGCTTCTTGGGAAAGCCTACTATCACAATAGTCGAACTTTTTTTCGTGAGCAGGATATTGGACGAAAAAGCGAAATGATAACTAGGCGCGAATATCATGCGCAAAAGAAAGGAAAGCAGGGAACGAGAATGTCAAAGCCTTACAAAAAAGTTTTTTGGGCAGCCGGTTTTGGCTGGATGTTCGATGCCATGGATGTTGCACTTTTATCTTTTATTATGGTGGCATTACGACAGGAATGGGGTTTGACAGGGGAAGAGGCTGGGCTCTTAGGGACGGGCAATCTCGTCGGCATGGCGATTGGGGCGATTGCAGGTGGCTATTTGGCTGACCGAATTGGCCGCAAGCCAGTGTTTTTGCTGACCCTCGTCTTGTTTGGCTTGGCGAGCTTTGCGAGCGCTTTCGCAACTGGTTTTGCGACCATGCTGCTGTTCCGCTTCCTGATGGGACTCGGTTTGGGTGCCGAGCTGCCAGTAGCCTCGACGCTGGTAAACGAATTTGCGCCACCGGAGAAGCGAGGTAGTACGGTTGTGCTGTTGGAGAGCTTTTGGGCGGTCGGTTGGATCGCGGCAGCCGTCATATCGTATTTCATCATTCCGGACTATGGCTGGCGCGTGGCTGTCATGATCGGGGCGTTGCCAGTTGTGTACGCCTTGTTTGCCCGGCGGAGCATTCCTGAATCTCCACAGTTTCAAAAGCAGGCCGAGAAGATTCCTGTTGCAACGCTGTTGACCTCCCATCGCAAAGAGACGATTACGCTGTGGGTCGTCTGGTTTGCGATTGCTTTCTCGTACTACGGCATGTTTTTATGGATGCCATCAGTTTTGGTCGACAAAGGTTTTACGATGATCAAAAGCTTCCAGTACGTACTGATCATGACGTTGGCCCAACTGCCGGGCTATTTCGCGGCTGCCTATCTCGTGGAAAAATGGGGACGGAAATGGACGCTGGCAACCTTCTTGTTCATGACAGGTGTGATGGCCTTTGCTTTTGGACAAAGCAGTGGCACCATGGAGCTGTTGGTGACGGGAGCCTTCTTGTCCTTCTTCAATCTGGGGGCCTGGGGTGCTTTGTACGCGTACACGCCGGAAAATTACCCGACACCGCTGCGCGCTACGGGTTCTGGGATGGCATCCGGTGTCGGAAGAATCGGCAGTATTATCGCGCCGTATCTCGTCGGTTACTACTCGTCGCATCATTACAGCTACACATTCATTTTTAGTGTATTTACTGCGGTGCTGATCGTGGGAGCAATCGTCCTGCTCGTGTGCGGACGAGAAACGAAAGTCCTTGCTAATTCGGGGCCTCGTACAGGCCAAGTATAGCACGCGCCTGCTCTGTGACCTCACGTTTCAGTTCTTGCGGCTCCAACACTTGGATGTGTGGGCCGAAACTGAGAATCAGCGAGCATGCTGATGCAAGTGTATGAAATTCTACTTCAGCTTCCATCCAGTCGTCTGTTGCGGCTTGGGTGGAAGCTATTTTTATATAACGCTCTTGTTTTACAGAAGGCAATGTCTCTTTTTTGACTAGCAAACGCGCAGGATAACGTGGGAGGCTGGATTTGAAGTCCAAGGTGGATTGTACCCAATAGGAAGCGAGATCGAAATCATTCGGGCGGATGAAGCCATCATCTAGCAGTTGTGCATCCAAAAGTCGTGAAATCCGGTACGTCCGCATATCCTCGTCCACTTTGGCGACCAAATACCAGATGCTGCGCTTGGCGACGAGTCCAAGCGGGCAGACAATGCGCTCTATGGCCACATCTTCTCGCATATAACGAATGAACAACTTGCGGGAAAGCCATACGGCATCCTGAACCACCGATAAGAAAGGAAACGTCTCAGTCGATTCATGCCAGCCAGCCCCATCGATATGAAGGAGCTGGCGTACGTGGATGGCATCCTGCTGAACGGTTTTTGGCAGAGCAGACAGCAGCTTGAGAAATGCAGCTTCATAGTTTTCATGCAGTCCGAGATCATTCAACAAGGCAGCAGGGGAGGCTACGAGCAGTGATTGCAGCTCATCTATTTTAATTCCGGTCAAATTACTGCGATACCCTTCTGCCAAAGCCCAGCCCCCATCTGCACCGCGCAGCGCGTAGACGGGAACACCTGACGCACTCAAAGCTTCCATATCACGATGAACGGTTCGCTCGGACACCTCCAGCCTTTCTGCTAATTGCTTGGAAGTCATGCGACCGTGGTTTTGCAAGAGCAACAAAATCGTAAGGAGTCGATCTGCCCGCATAAAAAGCCCTCCTAGAAGTAAAAACAACATTACTTTGATTGTATCTTAGCGAATATGACAGAGGTTGTCATATTTCCTTCGTTATTCTGGATGTATGAATCGATAAAGGAGGCATTGTGAATGAAACCATTACAAGGCAAAGTAGCGGTGGTAGCAGGTGGCACGAGAGGAGCAGGACGGGGGATTGCGGTCAGTCTGGGAGAAGCAGGGGCGACGGTATATGTGACGGGACGTACGGTGCGTGGTCAGCACTCTGATATGGCACGACAGGAGACGATTGAAGAGACAGCAGAGCTCGTGACGGCAAGCGGCGGAATCGGGATCGCTGTGCGAGTCGATCATACGCAGGAAGAAGAAGTAAAAGCGTTCTTTGAGCGAGTAAAAGCGGAGCAAAATGGACAGCTCGATCTATTGGTCAATGACATCTGGGGTGGAGATCCGTTGACACACTGGGGGACTCCGTTCTGGGAGCAGCCATTGGCAGACGGCCTATTGATGCAAGAACGCGCCATCCGTACGCATATGATCACCAGTCACTATGCGGTTCCACTCATGGTGGCACAGAAAAAGGGGCTGATCATCGAGATTACGGACGGAATCGACTATCGGTACCGCGGCAATCTGTACTACAGCTTGGCAAAAATCTCGACGATTCATCTAGCTGCGTCGATGGCAGAGGACCTGCGCCCATACGGGGTTACCGCGTTGGCTTTAACACCGGGCTTCTTGCGCTCAGAAGCGATGCTCGATCATTTTGGCGTGACAGAAGAGACGTGGAGAGAGGCAGTGAAGCAAGATAAGCACTTCATCATGTCGGAAACACCTACGTACATCGGTCGTGCAGTGGTTGCGCTGGCTTCGGACCCGGCTGTCGCAGAAAAAACAGGGAAAACGGTCAGTACATGGGGCTTGTCGGACGAGTATCCTTTTACGGATCGAGACGGCAGTCGCCCGCATTGGGGAAATTACGCAGAGGAACAGGGGTTTTACCGCTAGTTTCAGGGAACATACAAAACAGCTCCTCAGATTCATTCGAGGAGCCGTTTCTTAGATTGCTTATGATCCGCAATCGGAGCGATGTCTTTATCTTTATCAGGTTGAATACCTATGATTCGATACAGCTTGATCGTATCTCCCGCCTCAATCTGGTGATCGGTGAGGTTTTGAAACACGTTGTCCACGTCTACTTCATACACATAGAATACGAGGGTTTCGGTTTTTTCTTCTTTGTATGCTTTGGGAACGGAGCCTTTCAAAATAACCATGGCGTCTTGTGTGATTTCTTCTGTGGATGAAAAAGTTTTTGATAGCGCAAAACCACTTGAGGAGTGTGTGGACTCCTTCGTCGTGCAAGCTGAGCCGACCGCTAAAAGGAAAGCTGAAAGAGTGATGATACCAAACCATTTTTTCACGGGACACTCTCCTCACGTTCAGGCAGCTATGCCAACGGCTGCGTATTCTTCTTTTTCCCAAACCAGCTTTTCACATTGCCATTCAAAATCAGATGGGTGACCACCCCCGCAATCAAGCCCCAAAAAGCAGCGCCGATTCCGCCAATGGAAATACCGGAAATCGTGACGAGAAACGTAACCAAGGCGCATTCCCGTTCCTTCGCTTCGCTCATCGCCTGTGCGAGGCTGGAACTGAGCGAGGCAAACAGAGCCAAGCCAGCAATAACGGCAATCAATTCTTTGGGCAAGGCAGCAAACACCGAAGCCATCGTAGCGCCAAACATCCCGAAGATTAAGTAAAAGCCTCCGCAGGCAATCCCGGCAATGTAGCGCTTGGTATGATCCAGATGAGCTTCTTTTCCCGTGCAAATCGCAGCTGTAATCGCCGCGAGATTGATCCCTGGTGAGCCAAAAGGAGCGAGCAATAGCGACGCGATGCCAGTAGTCGTTACGAGCGGTCCAGCAGGGGTATCGTACCCGTCTGCTTTTAAGACACTAATTCCTGGAGCGTTCTGAGAGGCAAGCGCGACGATGCACAATGGAATCCCCAAGCCGATGATCGCATCGAGAGAAAACGTCGGCATCGTAAAGATGGGCTGGACGAGGGCCATCTGGACATTGTCCATTTGCAAACGCCCCAAAAGAAAGGCGACAACCAGGCCAACCAAAAGCGTAAGCACGACAGCATATCGTGGAGACCAGCGCTTGGCGAACAGGTAGCAAAAGATCATCGGCAGTGCCAATGCAGGTAGGTGCTGCATGGAAACAAAGACGTCGACGCCAAAAGACAGGAGAATTCCGGCGAGCATGGCGGTCGTAATGGACTGCGGGACGTATTTCATCAAGACGGAAAACAAACCGGAAACACCGACGAGTGTGATGACCACGGCCGAAAAAATATACGCGCCAATCGCGTCGGGAAAGGAGTATACCGTCAAGCTGGTGACTAAAAGGACTGCGCCCGGCGTTGACCAAGCCGTGATGACCGGGGTACGAAACCAGATGCTGAGCACAATGCACGTCAAGCCGCTCCCAATCGAGATGGCCCAAATCCAAGAGGCTAGGACAGCATCGCTGAGTCCGGCACCCTTGGCAGCTTGAAAGACAATCAGCAATGGTCCTGCATAGGAGACCATCGTAGCGATGAGTCCAACAATAACGGCAGATAGAGAGAAGTCAGCAGGGATTTTTTTCAGGGTCGAAAAAGGTTTTTCGGGTACCACGACGTGAATGCCTCCTAGATGCGCCAATGCAGACGTTATGCTTTTTCGTTCAAAATGTAGCGAATCGTCCGTTTGGTGATGTTTAATTTTTTGCTTAAAAGCTGTCTGTTTCCATTCGTTTCGGTCAAGCCCTTTTCGATAATCGTTCGCCCGATCTCGCCTTCGAGCTGTTTAACCCGCTTGATCAAATAGTCGAAGTCGATCCCGTCTACAGAGGTGACAAGGCGGAGTATCGTATCGACAAAGCGCTCGCATTCGTGATCGATCACTTGCTCGATCCGTTTGGGGACAGTGGGTGGATGCACCTGTACCGTGCGGCTCCGCAAATTCGCTGGCAAATGCTCGGCACGCAGTCGTTCGCATTCGTGCAACGCGATGGTTTGATTCAGTACGTTGATCAGTTGGCGGACATTGCCCGGCCAATCGTAGCGCTGCAAGAGCTCAATGGCATCCTGATCGATTTCGCATGGGCCTCCACTGCGCTTTTGCAAGTAGTAGTGCGCGATTGTGGGGATATCCTGAATCCGTTCGCGAAGAGGAGGAATCGACAGCTTGATCCCTTCCAGGCGATACAACAGGTCACTGCGGAAACGGTTCATCCCGACTTCATGCTCCAGATCGCGGTTGGTAGCAGAAATAAAGCGAATATTGCTCTGCCCGATCTGCTCGCCACCGACGCGCATGAACTCTCCCGTCTCTAGCGTTCGCAAGAGCTTCACTTGGACGGAAGGGGGAGCCTCCCCGATCTCGTCAAGAAACAGCGTTCCGTTATGTGCCAGCTCGAACAAGCCTTTGCGGGATTTGAGCGCTCCGGTAAAAGCGCCCTTTTCATAGCCGAACAGCTCACTTTCCAGCAAGGATTCCGGGACTGCCCCGCAGTTAAAAGCGACAAAAGGCTGCTGGGCGCGATTGCTTGCTCCGTGGAGAAAACGGGCCATCAGCTCCTTGCCGGTACCCGTTTCGCCTTCAATGAGCACATGGATCGCCTTTTTTGCTAATTTTTTGGCAATTGCGCATATATTGGCCATCGGACTGTCAGATGAATACACGATACCATATTGGGCGGCTTCTTGGGATAGGTGATCGCTGTGTTTGCTGGAAGAAGAGAGCACAGCGTCGATGACCTGCTCCAGACTGTCCAGATCGTCGAACGGTTTCTCCAAGTAATCGCGCGCGCCCCATTGCATCGCTGTCACAGCCGATTTAATCGTACTGAAGCCCGTCATGATCAAGACTTCGCAGGCGGGAAATACTGTCTTGATCTGTTTGAGCAGTGTCAATCCGTCGGCATCGGGCAGCTTCAGGTCCACGAGTGCAGCGTGAAAGCCGGTAGAATCCGAATGAAGCAGCCGTTCCACGTCCTTGCCAGAATTGGCGACGACGATATCGCAGTCTTTTTTCTTGAGAAAATAGGTGAAAAAGGTAGTCACTTCTGTTTCATCATCCACGATCAAAATCCGTTTTTTCTCCATTGTTGTCCTCCTCGTCAGCTAACAGTGGCAAAAGCATCGTAAACTTGCTGTACTCTCCCTCTACGCTTTCGGCAAACAGCTTCCCGCCGTGTGCCTCTGCAATTCCAAGACTGACGGAAAGCCCCAAACCTGTCCCTTTTGTCCGTTCCTTCGTCGAGAAGAAAGGCTGAAAAATTTGCGAAAGCTGTTCTGCACAAATGCCTGTGCCGTTATCGTAAACGGATAAGCCTACGTAAGAGCTATCCTCCTCTTGTACGAGGAAGGAACGGATGACAATGTGTGGAGATTCCCTGCCTGCCACAGCGTCCCGTGCATTTAACAGGAGATTGATCACAACTTGCTCGATCTGATGACGACTTCCATGAAACAGCAGAGGAGGCTCGGACATTTCCCGGGTTATGGTCAAGCCCGAAACAGAAAGCTGGTAGCCAATCAGCCCCAGTACGTCCTCTACGACCTCGTCAATAGAGGTAGTGGAAAACAAGTACTCTTCCTGCCGAGAGAAGGTGAGCAAGTTTTGAATGATTTTTTTGCAGCGCACCCCGCATTGATAGATGTCCTTCATCAAGGGAGCCTCTGGGGCATCTGTCATCTCGCGCATGAGCAATTGAGAGTTTCCGAGGATGGCTGTGAGCGGACTGTTCAGCTCATGGGCAATGCCGGCAGCCATCTCGCCAATCGCCGCCATTTTTGCGGATTGAATCAGTTGGGCTTCGATTTTGATCTTTTCATTCACGTCTTGAAAAAGCAGGCTGTTTTCTACGACGACACCGACTTGGCTGGCGACGAGCTGGATCAATTCGGCTTCGTCCCGATCGACTAGCTGCTTTGTTTGGCGTAAGAGCGTCAGAAAACCAAAGGTCTGATTCAACTGACTGCGCAACGGAACAGAGGCAGCGTGATGCTCAGGCAGCACTTCGGCAAGGGTAAGATGAACCTGCCCGGTGAGCACAGGGGCTTCTACTGAAACGGTCTGTGTCAGCGTATGGCATTGCCAATCCCCGTCATTCCACTTGGCGAGATAGGAGGAGAGCATGCCTCCCTTCACGATGGTCAGGGCGAAATGCTCGAACACGAGAATTTGCGAGAGCTGTGCGGCGATATAACTGGTTGTTTGTTGCCAGGTGGCGTTGATCTGAATTTGTGTCAGCTGGTTAATGACGGCGAGCTGCTTGTTTTTCTTTTTCATCTCCTCGATAAGATAGACGAGTTCACTGTAATAGCTTTTTCGCGAGGATTGAATCCCGGTCAATTTTTCCAAAATCTCTTGTTTAGTATGCATGACGAACCTCCTACAAGGCTTGGCGAAACAACGTCGCGACATCGTGGACGGTCATGTCGCGGGGATTGGTCGTCATACACACGTCCAGTACGGCGAGACTACTGAGCAGGTCGATTTGCTCTGGATGCAGCCCAATAGCCGACAACGATTGGGGCACCTCCAGATCGCTTACTAGCTCCTTGACCGCTTTGAGTGTGAGACGAGAGGCAGCATGTGTGCTCAAACCCGCCGTGTTTTCACCGAGGCATTCTGCGATTTGCCTGTATTTTTCCGGTGCCGCGATGTAGTTGTACTCAAGTACGTGGGGGAGCAGGATGGCATTCACCTCGCCATGCGGAGCGTCGAGGAATCCTCCGAGCTGATGGGACATGGCATGCACAGCACCAAGTATCGCGTTGGAAAAAGCGATTCCGGCTTGAAGGCTCGCCATGGCCATCGCTTGCTTGGCCTCCGTATTGTATTGACTGGCGACAGATGGGCGCAAATGCTTGGAGATGAGGCGCATGGCTTGCAGCGAATGCACCTCGGTAAGCGGTGTTGCGGCGAGTGAAATATACGATTCAATGGCATGAGTCAACACATCTATGCCTGTATTGGCAGTGAGCAGCTTGTCCTTGGTCATCAAGGTTTGCGGGTCGATGATGGCGATATCGGGTATGAGTGATTTAGAGATGATCGCCATTTTCACCTTGCGTGCACTGTCTACAATGATGGAAAATTGCGAAACCTCCGAACCGGAGCCGGCTGTCGTCGGTACCATCACCATGGGAGGAAGGGGATGCTGGATATTGTCAACGCCTTCGTATTGGACGATGCTGCCCTCGTTAGTAGCCAACAGCGCGATAGCCTTGGCTGCATCGATCGCACTGCCTCCACCGACACCGAGAATAGCATTGCATTCCTTGGCCCGATATTCGGCAATCCCGGCATGAATCTCGTAGTCTTTCGGATTGGCTGTCACGTTGGTCCATAGATGGTAGTCGAGCTTTTGTTGCTGCAAGTAAGAGATGATCCGTTCGATCCAGCCTGCGTTTGCGACACCAGGATCACTGACAAGAAAGACGCGAGAAGCTCCCAATCGGCGCAAGCTTTCCCCTACCTGGCCGAGAGACTGGTTCCCGAAAATGATTTCCGGCGTCATGAACTTGGATATTTGCATGCGTTCTCCCCCTTTTTCCACTACGTAGTAATACCGCAGGCAAGGATGAATACCCTTTTTCGGCCAAAAGGTTGGCAGGCGGGCCGTTTTTTCGGCTCATGTGCCGCAATATCGGCTGCTTGGAAGAAAGGTAGCCGTATGATCATTGGTTTTTTAAGCGCTTTCATGTTGGCATACTGCTTGCAATTAGTAGGAGGCGGGAAGAACACCTGCCCTTTATGCACCTGCCTGAAGGGGAAAAAAGAGGAGGAAGGTCAAGATGAAAGCAGCAGTAGTCAACGAGTTCCATCAAAAGCTGGAAGTAAAGGAAGTCGCCATTCCAGAAGTCGGACACGGTGAGGTTCTGGTAAAAGTCAAAACGTGTGGTGTCTGCCATACGGACCTGCATGCGGCACACGGGGATTGGCCTGTGAAGCCAAAGCTGCCTTTGATTCCTGGGCATGAGGGCGTAGGTGTTGTCGAAAAGCTGGGGGAAGGCGTTACCTCGCTGAAAATTGGTGATCGTGTAGGCATTCCGTGGTTATTCTCCGCTTGCGGCGAATGCGACTACTGCCTGACAGGGTGGGAGACACTGTGCTTGCAACAGTTAAACGGGGGCTATTCCGCTGATGGTGCCTATGCTGAATATTGCGTAGCACCTGCTGCTTACGTGGCACGCATTCCTGACGAGCTGGGCGATGTAGAAGCAGCGCCGATCCTGTGCGCAGGGGTAACCACGTATAAAGCATTGAAGGTAGCAAACGTGAAGCCGGGTGAGTGGGTGGCGATCTACGGTATCGGCGGCTTGGGGCATGTGGCTCTGCAATATGCCAAGGCGATGGGCTACAACGTCGTAGCGGTCGATATTCACAAGGAAAAGCTGGACTTGGCAAAAGAACTAGGGGCAGATGTGACAGTAAACGGCAGTGAGGTTGACCCGGTACAAGCCATTCAAGAGCAGGTGGGCGGTGTCCACGGGGCGATCAGCGTGGCAGTTACCAAGAAGGCGTTTGAACAAGCGTACAAATCGGTTCGACGTGGTGGTTCTCTTGTCGTTGTTGGCTTGCCGAATGCAGAGCTGCCCATCCCGATTTTTGACACGGTGTTGAATGGTGTGACGGTGAAAGGCTCCATTGTGGGAACGCGTAAGGATATGCAAGAAGCACTTGATTTTGCAGCACGCGGCAAGGTTCGCGCGATCATCGAGACACAGCCGCTGGATCAGATCAACGATGTATTGGAGCGTTTGGAAAAAGGTCAAATCAATGGTCGGGTTGTTTTGACGATGGAGTAATCGAAGGATATGTGAAGCTGTTGTCGGGCTATGCTTTCTCGAGCATTGTCCTGGCGACAGCTTATTTGTTTGGATAAATGAAAGAGGTTGTAGCAGGGGGGCACAGGAGCACAACAGTCGGAAGACAACAAATGCTAGAAAGCATATACTTGTCTCAACCTTCTTTCAAAAGATTACTACAGCTTACCCAATTTATGAACCGTAATATAGGAGGAACCCTATGATACCTTACGAAATTGTTTTCGATGATAAGGCAGATAAACTACGAATCTGCTTACCTGAACATCTCTCCCTAGTGCAAGAGTATTTGGAGGGCCAGGTTAGATCAGAACTCGCAAAAAGCCTAATCTTAGATAGGATACAAAGAGTTGTTTCCGGGGAAGAGGAAGTATCAGAAGGGACAGGAAATTTATACAGTTCCGAAATACGGATGGATTATACTCGAATTTATAACTCATACGTTGAAGAACAGCTAGAAGCGGGTATAGACACTGGCGAGGAATTGGAGTCGATCATTGAAACAAAGTATTTTGCAGAGCTCGTTACGATTTGGATGGATGCTCTAAATGCGTATAGACAACAACGTGATTCTAAGAAATGATTTAATAGTTTTAGCAAGAAAGGATAGTATTAAAGAAGACATATTGGATCCAAGTAGTAAGAAAATCCCAATCCACTACTTCTAAAGACAATTTGGTAAGGTGTTCAATGTTAAGGTGAAAAATAATATTGTAATTCGTCAAGTCAAATGCCTTAATAAGGAGTGGTACGGTAAGTATGCAAATAAATATAATGGAGTCTATAGAAATTCAAAAATTTCTATGTATATTAAATCTTGGTATGCTTGATTCTTTGCTTGAAGGAGCTGTAACATTTGAAGAGGCATATGTATATCTGTACCGTCCATATATAGGCCAACTACATTAGATTTACTTAAATCATTATCTAAATCAGGTAAGCCAATGTATTGGCTCAATAATTTTGATGAATGATTTAAAGACCTTGAGGGTTCCTACAAGGTCTTGTTCACACATCCACTTAAAGGATTATTATCCTAACTCTACCCCTGTAAAGAGATAGTTTTCCATTTTTTCCTTCCTTCACTCTAGTACGAAAGTGTAATCTATTTAAAAATGATTCAAAACGATTATATCATCCGTGGGTTATTGTGCTATCATATCCATAAAAAGGAATCATCAGGAGGGTGTATTTGCTGTGATTTCAGAGGGAAAGACCTTTGGGGGCATATTACGTGCATATCGAAATAGAGCAAACTTAACACTGACTGAGTTATCAGAAAGAACAGGTGTAGCTTCTGGAACCATTAGTAAGATAGAATCTGATGCCTTTACTTTACCAAATATGCAGCATGTAATGAAACTGGCAAAAGTACTGGATATTCCACTTTATACAGCGATCGTACCTTATTTACATAAAATGAAGCGCGAAGCGACACTTCGGTCTCTATTAGAGGCTGTGTTGCAAGAGAAGAATGTGGTTCTTACCAACAAAGTAGCTCTGCAATTGCTAAATTGTCCCAAAAGCAATACATTTCTTTCTTTAGACTATCTGTATCAAACAGCAGGAACGGAAGGGAATGAAGAACTGCGCTTGGCTCTTTATGACGTGATCTGTGACTACTCACGTGAGAATGGAATTCCTTTGTATCTGGCAAGATCGCTTTTCCAACGATATATGATTCGACGTGAAAATCTAAGCCAATTAGATCAGACCTATGTAGAGGGTAAGGAGCTATTACACTACACGTCCTATCTGCATATCAATGAGCGAATTTTGGCCTACTATAAATTTTCCTTCCATGCATTGCGCCTTGGATTCTATTCAGATTGTATTCATTTGTGTAAACAAGGACTTGAGATCGATCATAGCCAGAGTGAGCAAAAAGCAGCAGCGATCCTTGCGATCATCATTTCTTATTTTGAGCTGGAAGACTACACATTGGGACATTTTTATCTGGAGAGATACGAAATGTTCGATTATCCCGAGGTACATAAACATGCCAGACATATTCGGGGGAAACTATACGGAAAAACGGGGAAATTTGATAAAGCCATTCCGGTATTACAAGAGTGTCTTGCGCAACAAGCACAGGATGACAAGCTTGTGATCGCGAATGATTTGTTGGAGATTTATATACAGGTAGGAGAAGAAAAGAAAATTCGTGAACTATTTTTGGCAGAAGCATCGATCTTGCCAGAGAATTTAACTACTCCGAATCAATACAATCAAATGGGACTGTATTTTCGAACGAAGGGCATCTTTTGCATTCAAAATAATGAAGTAGATTTAGGAATCGATAGTCTTGTGGAAAGCGTGAATTACTATCGCGCAACAAATGAAATCAAACAAGCAGATAAAAGTCTTAGCGTTCTTTTTGAATTTTATGTGTCACAGAAAAAAAATCTTCCTGTTGGTATACTCCATAAATTGGTAAACGTGTATAATGGAAGTAATCATAGATCCAAACAGGAGGTATAGGTCATGAAGAAATGGATATTGTCTTTGTGTATGTTAACCGCCTTCATTACAATGCCAGTTTTAGTAGAACAACCAGCCAAGCAATCCAATATGATTATACAATATGGCTGGCCGGAACCTTGGTAATCACCTGAACAATACGATCAATGCCCTCCAATTGGAGGGCATTTTTTATACGTACAAAACGGACCACAACAGTCAGAAGACAACTTTTTCACTTGAGTATTTGGTTATAATTAATTATAACTAATTATATGTAGTTATAATTGGTATGGAGGTAGCGGATGCAGATGGTGACGACGACAATGGTCAATTCGCAAAAATTATGGATGGTGGTTAAGCGGATGGAGCCGCATTTGATCCGCAATCAAGCCAATGTGGAGAAGCTTTTGAAAATGCTGATGATCCATGATGTCTCCTCCGTCTCAGGTTCCTCCTTTCGCGGGCTGCGAATAGACGATGTTTCAAACGGCGATATCGAAGAGCTTTGGAGCGAGTTCGAAAGCAATGAGACGTATGAAGCGAAAGTCGCCCATGCCATTATTCGTCTGACCGACCAAATAGAAATCTAGCAGACTACCATATGCTGTGTCCTGTGCGGACTGGCTATGGTAGTTTTTTTCTGCTTTCGCACACAATGGGCGCATGAGCCATAGGCTGTTGGTAGCTTTTTTGCTGAGGTGATACACATGAGACGCCCGGATAATCAGCCAGATTTTATCGGTGCCCTTCTAAGTATGATCCTTGGAGTCTTCATATCGTTCGAGGCCTATCGTCTGGAGGCATTTTCGACGTCGTTGTACGTAGGGGATCACACGCTGCCCGCGATTCTCGGCTTATTGTTTTTTATGCTCGGAGGGGTACTGCTTATCCAATCATTCCGTGTGACGGAGGAAGCCTCTTCTCCAAATCCCGGACCGCTTCTTCCTGGAAAAAGGCTGCGCCTGCTGCTTTGCTTTTTATTTCTGTTGCTGTATGTTTGGCTGCTCGGTGCGATTGGCTACACAATGGCTACGCTCTTTGTCTCCTTTGCCTTTTTTATACTGATCGGCAGCTATCGGTGGCGTACGTCCATCGTGTACTCCGTCCTTTTGACAGGAGGGCTGTATGTGGTGTTCATCTATTCACTGCATATCACACTGCCTGGAGGAGATTTGTTTTAGAGCAAGCATGAGAAGGAGGTGCTGATCATCGAGACGTTCCAACTTTTATTGGCTGGTTTTGCTTCAGCCCTCACCCCGGAGCATTTGCTCATGGCAGCACTCGGCGCTCTTATTGGCACCTTTGTAGGGGTATTGCCCGGTCTCGGTCCCACTTCTGCCATCGCGATTCTGCTTCCGGTGACAGCCGTACTGGAGCCGACACAGGGCATGATCATGCTGGCAGGTATTTATTACGGTGCCATGTACGGTGGCTCGACGACGGCGATACTGCTCAATATCCCAGGGGAGCTATCATCAGTTCCCACGTGTCTCGATGGCTATCCGCTCGCGAAAAAAGGGAGGGGTGGGCCGGCATTGGGGATATCCGCAATAGCTTCGTTTGGTGCAGGGGTACTGGGGGTAATCGGACTCGTCTTTTTCGCTCCGATTCTGGCAGATCAAGCGTTAAAATTCGGACCGCCTGAATATTTTGCGCTGATGATTTTGGCTCTCACGCTGATGGTTAGTCTATCAGGAGGATCATTGGTCAAATCGTTTTTGATGGGGGCATTCGGCTATTCGCTCGCTCTAGTTGGGCTAGGACCATCCTCTGGCATACCGCGCTTTGATTACGGCATCCCCGCATTGGTCGGAGGCTTTGACATGATTAGCATCATCATCGGGTTGTTTGCGATTACAGAAGTTCTGAAAGGAATTGATGAAAAACGCACAGCTACCCTAATTGGCAAACCGGGCAGTGTCTACCCGAAAAAGGAAGACTTGAGAGTAAGTGCCGGGCCTATGCTGAGGGGCGGGATTGTCGGCTTTTTTCTTGGATTGCTGCCGGGCTGTTCGGCTGCGATCACGTCGTTTTTGGCGTACGATATGGAGAAAAAGCTATCGAAGCATCCCGAGAAGTTCGGTCAGGGAACGATCGAAGGGGTGGCGGCACCAGAAGCAGCGAATAATGCGACGAGCAGTGCGGGCTTCATCCCGCTGTTTTCGCTCGGGATTCCCTCCTCACCGCCATTAGCAATTTTGTTGGCAGGCTTGATGATCTACGGATTGACGCCAGGCCCAGTTTTGTTTGAGCAAAATGCGAGCTTTGTCTGGACGGTCATCGCCTCGATGTTCGTGGGGAATACGATGCTTCTCGTGCTGAACCTCCCGATGGTTTGGGTGTGGGTCAAATTGACGAGGGTGCCATATGGCATTATGGCTCCGATCATCCTGATGTTCTGCACGATTGGAGCATACAGTGTGCGGAATAGCATGTTTGATGTGTGGGTCGCCTTTCTTTTTGGCGGACTTGGGTATGTCTTTTCCAAATATAAATGGCCAGTTGTTCCGCTGGTTTTGTGCTTCATTCTGGGACCTCTTCTGGAAGAATCATTCATTCAAACGATGGCGATGGGCTCGGGTGATCTCAGCATTGTTTTGTTCCGGCCTTTATCGTTGACCATCTTGCTGGCAGCAGGAGCACTTTTGATCATCTCCATGATGTTGAACCGCCGGACACAGCAACGGTTGAAAGAAGAGCGAGACCGGGGAGTAGATGTCGCGTAGGGAGGAAGAATCATTGAGAGGGTATAAACAATGGGCGGCTGTCATCATGTCGCTGCTTTTGGCGGCAGCCGTTAGCGCATGTGGAAATCAAGGTACAGCCGAATCGGCCTATCCATCGAAGCAGGTGGAGTATATCGTGCCGTATTCTGCCGGGGGCGGAGTCGACCTCGTGGCCAGAGCGGCAGCTGATTATTTGAGCAAGGAATGGGGGCAGCCCATCGTCGTCGTCAATAAGGCGGGAGGTGGTGGGGCAGTAGGAGCGGAGTATGCTCTAAAGCAAGCCAAAAATGATGGTTACACAGCGCTTGCTGTCAATGTATCCAATACGACGATGCTCGCTGCTGGGATGAAAACGCCGCCGATTACAAACGAGGATCAAGTCTATACGGCCAGGATTGGTAAAGGAACGCTTGCTTTTGCAGTAAAAGCCGACGCACCTTGGAAAGATTTCGCTGAATTTTCCGCGTGGGTGCGTGCGAATCCGGAGCAGTTAACATGGACTTCTGTAGGGCCAGCAGGCTTTTCCGCGTTTGGGGTAGCAGAGTGGCTGGATATGATCGGAGCTGACTTCGCCAAGACGAGAATGATCGTGACAAAAGGCGCCTCTGATTCCGTCCCGAAAGTCGCTGGAGGGCACGCGATTTTGGCGGTGCATACAGTAGGGGAGATCATGCCGATGCTGCAAGCGGGCAAGGTCAAAATCCTCGCCGTATCCGGTGACACGCGTAGTCCGTTCCTGCCTGACGTCCCTACTGCGGAGGAGCAAGGGATTCAAGGCTTGTCGGTTTTCTGGTGGACGGGAGTGTCCTTTGCCAAAGGAACGCCAGAGTCGGTTATTCGCAAATGGGAAGAAGCGATTGCCAAGATGGAAAAGGACCCAGCCTTTTTGCAAAAGCTGAGTGAAATTCAGGTGGAGCCGGCATATGCGGCCAGTGAAGCATTTACGAAGGAAACACAGGCAGAAACGACGTACTACTTGGAATTGGCGACCAAGAAGGGCATTCGAAAATAAGGGTGTGAAAGAAAAAAGGGAGAATGGCCTGTAGCCGCTCTCCCTTTTCCATCTATCTATTTAGGTATCCGTTTTTCGTACCTGAATTTATAAAAACCATTCGCTGCGTTCGGCGCTGTCTCGCCGACCTTTTTGTAACCGCATTTTTCATAAAAGTGCTGGTTGCGTACGGCTTCATAGCCAGTATCGAGCGTCCACTTCTTGATGTGTGGATACGCGGCCTCCATGAACTGCATGGTTTGGCTTCCGATACGCAAGTTTTGTTTATCAGGATCGACATAGATGATCCCCAGCTCCAAATGCTCATGATCGACCGGAAGGAGGCAAAAACCGCCAACGATCTGGTCATCCAGCAAGATCGTATAGTAATGGGCCTTTTGCATGAACAAAATATGCTGGTCAGGTTGGTCATGTCCGGCAGGGCCTTCTCCATACTTTTGGACGTCTTCTGCAAAGCAGCGAACAGCAATTTGGGTGAGTTGCTCCGCGTTCGCGGGGACAGCCTTTTTGAAAAAAACCATAGGACTCATGAGATCATCTCCAGTTCGTCTGACTACTTCGAAATTGGTGTATGAATGATTAGAAAAATTCTCCTATATAGCAGACGGATGAACCCACAGATTGGTTACCCACTTATTTTTCTCATGAAGCTCTCCAACGGTCCCCTCTCGAACCAACGTCTCCATAAAAGCGTGAGCACAATGGAAAAGAGGAAGAATCCTACGGCGTAGAGCATCGCAAAAGTGAGCGTTTGATTTTCGAGTCTCCCAATCAATGCGAGGAAGCCGAGCCCGACAATGATATGGCAGACGTAGTGTGTCAGTGTCAGCTGTCTGGTTTTTACCCATGTCTGCGTAAACCAGCTGTTCGCGAATTTTTCCGCAAAGCTGACGCACAGAAGGATGATGATGACAGCGGTGCTTGAGCTGGACAGCACATAAAACAGGTTGGGTGGAACTGGTTTCGTTCCCCATAAAAATAGGGCGATCTCGCTTCCGACTACCGGAATAGAGAGCTTGATCAACCCATACGATAAAACCTCCAAGCTGACGAACAGGGCGGTTGCCCAGCCCAACATTTTTTTGCGTACAGATCGATCGAGCAGGTTGAGTCGACCCAGCCACAAGCCGAGAAGGAAAAAGCACATCCAGGGAAATACCGGGTGATAGCCGTTGAACAGCAAGTTGCGCAGGAATCCTTCGACTGTCCAAAAATCAAGATACTCGATAAATGGTTGCTTCGGGTCCCACCCTTGCATGTAGTTGAACGACAATTGTAGCGTTTGAGCTGTGAGCAGGATGCCGCTAAAAGCGAGAAGAAGCGTTTTCCCCGATACGACGAGGAGGAAGGATGCAATGAGCATGTAGACACCGTAGTAATGCAGGATGTCACCGCTCCAACTACCGAGATAGAGCAACATCCCGGTCACGAATAAAAACAAGGAGCGCTTCCAAAGGACGTGGCGGCTAGCCTGCAAGAGGGCCGGGTCGCCTGAGGTCCTCGCTTTTTTTGTCATATACGCAATGCCGATTCCTGCCAAAACAAGGAATACGGTAGATGCTCTGCCTTGAAACAAACTGGATAAAGCGATGAGCCAGTCAGGTCCGTTATGCTTTGCATTCAAGATGACGACGTAGTTGACGATCATCATGCCCAGCATGGCCCACGCCCGCGCAAAATCGAGACCAATGACTCTGGTAGAAGACACGTTCATCCGGGTTCTTTCCTCTCCACTTTTATTTACTTACCGGTAAGTAAAATATAATGGGGTGGATTGTAAATAGCAAGCCCTAAAATGTTGGAGATGGATAAGCACAACTGTCCTTTGCCCGGACACAGATGTCTCATACCTGTCTGGATTTGAGAAGGTCGAGATTGCTTGTCACTTGTAAAAACCACGTGTGGCAAGAAGTGATTCGGTTGGTATCCAACTTGCAGAGCTTTTTTCTGAATGCGGATGCAGTTGCAGAGGAAGGGAGAGAATGGCTTGGATATGCGGGAAGTGGTTGCCATTGTAACGGGTGGTGCTTCCGGTTTGGGAGAAGCCGCTGTGAGGAATGTAGTTCAACACGGGGGAAAAGTAGCCATTCTTGATTTGACGGTAGAGAGGGGGCAAGCGCTGGCGAATGAGCTGGGGCGAGAAAATGCTTTGTTCGTGCATACGGATGTCATGAGTGAGGTGAGTGTACGGGAGGCAATCGATCAGGCTGCTGGCACATTCGGTACGATTCACGCCGTGGTCAACTGTGCGGGGACCGCTTTGGCACAGAAAACGTTGTCGCGAAGCGGTCCACATCCACTGGAATCCTTCAGCAAAGTCATTTCAGTCAATCTGATCGGTACTTTTAATGTCATTCGGTTGGCAGTGGAGCAAATGGCAGGAAACGAGCCGAACCAACTGGGGGAGCGGGGGGTCATCATCAATACCGCATCGGTGGCGGCTTTTGAGGGGCAGGTGGGGCAGGTTGCCTATAGCGCCTCCAAAGGCGGAATCGTAAGCATGACCCTGCCGCTAGCAAGAGACCTGGCTTCGTATGGCATACGCGTGATGGCGATTGCTCCGGGTCTATTTGACACGCCGATGTTCGATCAGCTCCCGCGCTCTGAAAAAGCGGCGTTGGGTGCGACTGTTCCTTTTCCCGCACGCATGGGTGATCCGCGAGAATACGCGATGCTCGTGAACAGCATCATCACCAATCCGATGTTGAATGGAGAAACGATCCGGCTGGATGGGGCAATCAGGATGGCCCCGAAATAGAGAAGATGTGTTGACAGAAAAGTAGTTAGGTGCCATACTACATCCATGACAAACCATTCAAACGGAAGAAAACAAGAAGACGCGACCCCATCGCTTGTTCAATCGCAGCGCCAGATTGATCGGTATGGACTCGATGTTGATGCGCAAGCTGTACTCGTCGCCGCCAGACTGATGGAGGCAGGAGCCAAGCTTGGGCATGCGGCTGAAATACATTTTGCCAGATTCGGCTTATCAACGGGACGATATCGGTTATTGGCAGACCTTGAAGATAACGGTGGGGAAGTGCTGCCGTCACAATTGGCAGAGCATCTGGGGGTAACACGTGCTACGGTTACTGGTCTGATCGACATCCTGGAGCGCGATGGCCTTGTTTCCCGACGAGCGAGTGCAAAAGATGGCAGGCAAAAATCGGTCATTTTAACGGAGCTCGGGGCTAGCAAGCTGCGTGAAATGGCGCCTGAGCACTTTGCGAGATTGGAAGCGATGGTCGGATTGCTCAATAATGAGGAGCGTAGTGTGTTTCTCGACCTGCTGGGCCGCGTGACACAAGGCATCTCGGCACTGACAGACGAATAGTAGGCAGCGGGCAAGTAGTAAAGCGGGCTAGGCAGCTAGCCCATTTTCACTCTTATATAATTAGGTTCCTAATTACTTTTTGAAAAGGGGAGAGGAGGTGAAAAACATGCATGACCCTGCAAAAACGGGAGGTGTTTATCCGATCAAGGGGGCACGTTCCGAGCGAAAGGCATTTGTTTTATGGAGAGAAGTAATCATGGCTTATTTGTCTCCTGCGATCATGGCGAGCATAGGTGGATGGATCACCGCTGACAAAGGGCTGCAAATAGGGGCATTGACCACGATTGGCGGAACATCCGCATTGATTGCCGCACTCCTTGGGCGATGGTTACAGAGCCGTGGTATACATAAACGCTGGGTCACCCGCACGCCTCATTTGGCGCTGGTAGCGGTTATGGGGATGATAATGGCAGTGATTGGTCTCTTGGCAGCATGGCTAACAACGGAGTTACTCGTCATCTTTGCTCCCGGTGAATCGTTGGCTTGGCTAAGTCGTGTCTGGATCGACTTCCCGCTGTCAGCGATAATCGCCAGCACATTAATCACATGGCGGTGGCGTAATGGCAAAATGAATCAGTTACGGAGGGGTTAGAAAATGATCGTAGTCATGGGAGCAACAGGAACTATAGGTAGTGCACTTTTGAAACGATTGATAGAGCTTGGTGTCCCAACCCGTGCATTGAGCAGAACACCAGAAAAACTTCAGATGCTAATGGGAGAACGGGCAGCATCTACGGTGGAAGTCACAGCAGCGGAAGCTTCTGACCCTGAATCGTTGCGCCGGGCGTTTGCAGGTGCGAATCAGCTCTTCCTTTCCCTTTCAAACAGTCCCAATCAGGTCGAGCTGGAAACATCGATGATTCGCATAGCAGCTGAGGCTGGAATCCAGCACATTGTGAAAATATCCAGTCCAGCCTACGACGAAAAGGCGCCAGTCGCTGTAGCGGGATGGCACCAGGAAATCGAGAGCGCGTTATCAGAATCGGGTATGAAAAGTACCGTGCTGCGGCCGTACGCCTTTATGCAAAATCTGCTCCGCTTCGCACCGACGATCAAAACGCAACATGTTTTCTTCGGTACGATGGGCGAAACAGCATGCAACTTTATCGATTGTCGGGATATCGCCGATGTTGCTGCAGAGGTATTGACCCATCCCGAAAAGGCAGGTCGTGTATACACCCTGACTGGTTCTGAGGTTTTCAGCTATCCGCAAATTGCGAGCAAGCTGTCCGATCTGCTCAACCGCCTGATTACGTACATCAACAAGGATAGCGAAGCTCTCCGACGTGATCTGATGGAGCACGGAAACATGCCGGAGTGGCTCGCCAGTCATGTCATTGAAATTCAAGCTATGTCAGTAGCGATCCCGGAAAAGCCGACAGACGATGTAGAGCGTGCCCTCGGCAGAGAACCTCGCAAGCTGGACGCTTTTCTGTATGAACATATTGAAAAGTTCCGTTAATCAACAGGGCTATTTTCAAGCAGCGAAATTTCTTGCGCTTTCAGAAGAGCTTGCGTACGATTGGTGACACCGAGCTTGCCATATATCCGATGCAAATACACCTTGACCGTCCCGAGCGTATTCCCTAGCTCTTCGGCGATCATCTTGTTGGATGCTCCTTGGGCCAGCATGGAAAGGATGATTATTTCCTTTCCGGTTAGCGGCTCGATCAAAGGAGCTTTTCTTTTCTCCATTTTCTTAGGAAAAAGGGATAGCAGTTGATTGACATACGCAGCCGATACAGACGGACCTGGTTGTTGGGATCGTTTTTTCAAGCGTAGTTGGTAATCGTGCAAGAGGTGAGACATCGCCGTTCCTTCGTCCAGAAAGCTACGAGCGTAGCAGTTGTTTCCGCCAATCAAGAGCGCTTCGTGGAGGGAAGCCAGCGCTTCCTTTTTGTTGCCGCACTGCTGGTGGGCGAGTGCTTGCAAAATGGCGATGTCTACCTGACTGATCAATAGCTCCTCACGAATACTGGATGGCTTTAGGATTGCTAAAATACGCAATGCCTCCTGTTCCTGCTGCTGGGCGATCAACAAACGGACATAGGTCAAAACCTCTAATTCTCTATGAATGCTAGGTTGATTGAAAATGGAGGGGGGAAGCTTGGATAACTCCGCTTTCGCCAAAGCGATGTCCCCTTCCTGGATCGCGATGTGTGCGAGAAATGCTTGTAACGGGTTGAACCAATACGTAGCACCCCAGCTTGCGACCGTTTCCCGTGTCTCTGAAATGATTTTTCGTGCCGCAGCAAAATTCTCCTCCACTAGCTTGTGCTTAGAGTATGTCAGCGCATAGGGGACGAGCAGGCCAGGTATTTGCTTTTGCAGTGCGACGAAACGAACTCGCTGAAGATGATCGAGGCTTTCTTCCAGCCTGTTTTCCTCATACAGCCCCTCCGCCAACGCCTGAATGGTGTACAGGTTGATCAAAGAATCCTTCCAGCCATGAGCCTCGAGTATACTGGAGAAATGCTTGCCGACAGCCTCTGTCTGATCGGACAGCATCCCTTTTAATCCGAATCGCGTACGGCGAATAAATGGCTCAGTCGTGTTGTAATTAAAATGGTAAAACAACGGGCTCTCTGGCAGCTCACCACTTAACTGTGATGAACTGGCAATCCAGCTCTCAAAATCTCCGGTTGCAAACACCAGATTCGCTCGCACAAAAAACAGCCCGCTCAAAAACTGCTGATGCTCCGTCGAGTCTTCCAGGCTCGCAACGCTTTGCTCCAATTGGGTGAGGGCAAGCTCTGCCCGATCCGTATAACCGCAAGCAACCAAAAGGAACACATAGATCAGGCGAAAAAGCGGTGAGAAATAGTTCGCGTGATCGGGGATGCTGTCCAGCGTTCTGAGAAAGCTGGAAAACTCGCCGCGTTGGAGCAGTACCGGAATATGCTGCGCAAGGAAGCTTACAGCCAACGTGTAATCGGCAGCGGCAATCGCATGATCGATCGCTTCGTCCATCATTCCACGCCCTGCATAGCTCTCACTGGCTAGCCGGTGCAGCTCACGTGCTTCTCCGGGAGCTGTCAGCTCCAATTGACTGCGCAAAAAATCGGCAAACAAGTGATGGTACCGATACCACGTCCCGTAATCATCCAGTGGGATTAAGAAAATGTTTTGGCGGTGCAAGTGGGTCAGCATTTGTTGGCACTGGGGCAGGCCGGTCAGAGCGTGGCACACGTGAGCGTCCATTCTCGCCAGCACAGAGGTTTTGAGCAAGAAGCTGCGCTCCTCTTCCGGGAGTCGCATGATTACTTCATGAAACAAATACTCCGAAATATTGCGATGAGAGCCAGTAAATCCGGCAAAAAATTGATCGTGGTTCTCCATATTCACGAGTGAAATGGCGGCGAGCTGCAAGCCGGCGACCCAGCCCTCCGTACTTTTCACCAGCTGTTCAATTTGCGTTTCGGTCAGTGGTAAATCGTGAACCTGCCGGTAAAAACTGTCCGTCTCTTGATGACTGAAAAGAAATTGTCCCGCCTCAATGTGACATACTTCATGACGTACGTTCCATTTGACTGTAGAAAAAGGCAACGTGTTGCGACTGGCGATGTACAGATGGACGTGACTCGGGATGTATTCCAAAAAATAAGCAAGACTGTTGTGAATCGTCTCATCCGAGATCATGTGATAGTCATCGAGAATGATAGCAAGGGGCTGTGTCGTAGCAGCGAGTTCATTGAGCAGAGAATCGATGAAGGTAAAGATCGAGGTATGACTGGTTGCCTTCATGGCTGGTTCCATTCGCTCGGAGAGTTCTGCGAAGTCAGATTCAGTCAGCGTAAATACGATGTATCTCCAAAAGCGAATCAGGTCATTATCCATCTCATCGAGTGAGAGCCATACGGTGGAACCGCCGTACTGATGAGCCCATTGACTGAGCAAGGTCGTTTTTCCGTAACCGGCTGGGGCGTATAGTGTGGTTAGTCGGCATTGCAGACCAGCGTCCATTTTTTGCAGCAGTTGGCTCCTATGAACGCTATTCGACCGAACGGCGGGCATTGCTGTTTTGGTTTTCAGCATAATGGAATGATGGAGCATGTTTGTACCGTCCTATGTATTAGAATCTTATGTGTCCATTATACTTGTTATCGGCAAAAATCGACATTTGGAAAAATGAGGAATGTTTTGACTGGGGGAGCAGGCAACAAACCGCCATCTTTTGCATGCCCGTCACTTTTCGGCGAGAAATTTCCATGGAAGCCAGACATGCTTCAACAGGCTTCACATCCAGCGGCTTCTAGAATGAAAGCAAAAAAGAGAAGTGGGCGAAAGAGGCATGAAGATCAGACGATGGAAACACGCCGTAATCGTGGTAGCTGCTGTGATACTCTGTTTTGCGATGGGAACGGAATCTGTCGCCGTCCAGGCGAGCAGCGAAGGGGATGTGCAGGAGCAGGATTCCATTCGAGTAGCGTTTGTCGGGGATATCATTTTGGATAAGAGCGTCGGGAATCAGATCGGGCGTTACGGCGTCGATTATCCGTTTCAAAAAACAGCGGATTTTCTCAAGCAGGCAGACTTGACGATTGGCAATCTGGAGACGCCAGTCAGTACGCGGGGACGACCAGAGAAAAAGGAATATACCTATCGTGCGAAGCCAGAGTCGTTGAAGGGGCTCGTTAACGCGGGCTTCGACGTGGTCAATCTGGCGAATAATCATTCGCTGGATTACGGAATGGACGCACTCTATGACACGATGGAGCATCTGAAAAAGGCGAAGATCGGTTACGTGGGTGCGGGGAAAAACGAGGAAGAAGCATTCGCATCCTACATCCAAACGATCAAGGGGAAACGCGTGGCAGTCATCGGGATTAGCCGTGTCCTTCCAAACGAGCGTTGGTATGCGCGAAAAAACAAGCCAGGTCTCGCACATGCCTACTCTTATGAGCCGATGCTGTCCCATGTAAAAAAGGCAGTGGCGGAGTCAGACATTACGATTGCGGTCATGCACTGGAATCGGGAGTATAAGGATTATCCAGAACCATATGCCCGTGAGATGGCGAAAAAGCTGATCGACAGCGGTGTGGATGCCATTGTCGGGTCGCACAGCCATTCGATTATGGGCGTTGAGTTTTATAAAAAGGTGCCGATCTACTACAGCGTAGGGAATTTTGTGTTTACCACCTC
Source organism: Brevibacillus fortis (assembly GCF_046196545.1). GTDB lineage: Bacteria > Bacillota > Bacilli > Brevibacillales > Brevibacillaceae > Brevibacillus > Brevibacillus fortis_A. Next base: position 5,057,618 of record NZ_CP176370.1, on the reverse strand, counting down.
GCGCAACCCAAAAGGTCGCGAAGCCATGATGGTCCAACTGACGTTTTCAAAAGACGGGAGCAAGAGCCACGTGATCCCGGTGAAGCTCACGAACGGTCAGCCTGCTCCGATGGACGAGAAAAACAAAAAGAGGATCATCGACAAGCTCAATCGCATTTCCTATGGGGCGAGCATATCCGAAAAAGGGGAGGTAACCGAGTCTAAGCCTCAATAATGAATCGCCGCATCATTTCTCTTCGTGTGAAACCATACTGTTCATATAAGCCATGAGCATCCCGAGTAGCGAGTATCATGCTCGTATGTCGGATGTCTGGATGTTCCACCATCACTTCCATGAGCCATTTGCTCAATCCCTTACCTCGATGCTCCGGGTCGACGAAGACATCACACACCCAGGAAATCGTCGCGTAATCACTCACGACCCGGACGAACCCAGCCTGTCCATCCTCACCATACAATCCGAAACAGAGTGAATTTTTGATACTTTTTATGATCATTTCCCTGGAGCGTTCTTGTGCCCAGTACGTTGTTGACAGCCAATCGCTGATGCGCTCGATATCGAGTAAAGCTTTCTCATCACTGATTTTGTAAGGCATTGTCGCGTGTCTTGCTTCCATCTGTATCCCTCCGTATTTGTATTTACTCCTTTGCTTACGATTCACTATACTCAAGGGACTAGGGCGCATAAAGGAGAGAAAAGTGAATCTGTACCCACACAGATAATGGGGGAGTGAACGGGATGAAGAATAAATACGAAGTGGTGAAAGACAGCATCAAAGAACAGCTTCGCACCCATACAATCAAGCCAGGGGAGAAGCTGCCGTCCATTCGTACTGCATCCGAGCGTTGGTCGTGCAGTTTGAATACGGCGATACGGGCGTATCAAGAGCTGGAGAAGGAGCACTTGATTTATTCCATTCCCAAAAGCGGTTATTATGCGGTTCTTCGCCCTCTTCAAAGTACGCGTTTTCCAGAGGAGCGAATTGACTTTACGGCAGCCAGCCCCGACTCAGAAGTCATGCCATTCAAAGATTTCCAGCATTGTCTAAACCGTGCGATTGAATTATATGAAGAGCAGTTGTTCTCCTATTCCGACCCCCAGGGCTTTTTCTCCTTGCGCCGGGCATTGGAGAGCCATCTCGCGCAATCACAAGTGTTTGCATCCCCTTCGCAAATTTGCATCGTTTCGGGAGCTCAGCAAGCGCTGCATCTGCTTGCCTCCATGCCGTTTCCAAATGGAAAGAATGCAGTGCTGGTCGAACAGCCTACCTTTCACGGCATGCTGCGTTCACTCGAGCTATTGGAAGTTACCGTTCTGGGCATCCAGCGGACTGCGGCAGGCATCGACATGGATGAGCTGGAGCGGCATTTCCGCAACAATCAAATTAAGTTTTTCTACACGGTTCCCCGGTTTCACAATCCGTTGGGGACAAGCTATACAACGGAGCAAAAGAAACAAATCGCCAAGCTGGCTCAGCGCTACGATGTATACATCGTCGAGGATGACTATCTGGCCGACATGGAAACCAGTCTGAAGACAGACCCGATCTACAGCTATGATCAATCAGGTCGTGTCCTGTACGTCAAAAGCTTTTCGAAGATCATGCTGCCCGGACTTCGATTGGCGACAGTCGTCCTGCCCCCTTCCGTGATGGAAACGTTCCGGTTGTTTAAAGCATCATGCGATTCCAGTACGGCCGTCTTGTCTCAGGCGGCTTTGGAGCTCTATTTGAATTGCGGGATGTACGACCATCATGCTACCCTTGTCCGGGAACGTTATCGCCTGCGGATGGAGACATTGGCCGAGTGCTGCCAGCGCTATCTTCCCCCGCAGCTTCACGCACAAATCGGAACAGGCGGGATTTTTTCGAGAGTGCTGCTTCCTGATGAGCTGGACGCCCAGGATATCATCGCGGCGTTGCACCAGCAAAACGTGCGGGTCATGTCCACGAACCAGAGCTATTTGGCTACCTTCCCGCGTGAAAACGGGTTGCGAATTAGCATTATCCAAACAGATGCTGATAAGATAGAGAGAGGGATCGCCCTGTTAGCGGAAACGGCTACTGCACTCTTGCAAAAGCAAAGAAAAGAGGGGCAGTGGCGAATCGTTGATTGGATCTAGTGGTTATGTATACTTGAGGAATGGGCAGAATGGAGACGTATATCATCACGAAAAGGAGTGATTGTCAGTGCAAGCTATCACTACGTTTTTCATGTTTCATGGACAAGCGGAAGAAGCGATGAAGTTTTACACTTCTATTTTTGATCGCTCAGAAATCAAGCAGGTTATGCATCACAAGAATGGACAAGTCCTGCAAGCTACCTTCACGTTAAAAGGCCAGACTTTCATGTGTATTGATAATACGAATGGTGACTATCACGCCTTTACTCCGGCAATTTCGTTGTTTGTGGACTGCGATACGGAGGAAGAGATTGACCGTGTTTTTGGACAGCTTTCCTCGGATGGACAAGTTCTTATGCCGCTTGGACAATATCCGTTCAGTGAAAAGTTCGGATGGGTTCAAGATCGTTACGGATTATCGTGGCAGATTAATTTACCGAAAAAATAAAAGCAAGAAAAGCCGGTTACCTCTTGGTACCGGCTCTTTTTATTTTTATAAACGTTGCTGTAGTGGGGGGAGAAGCGAATTTCAAGTCTACGCTTCGGAATAAATGGCGGGAGCGCTTCAAACGTAGAAATTTCGAGGAGGTAGTTCATAGGTGAAGCTGAAATTCCCCGCCATTTTTTCCTACGCTGGGGCGGGCTCCAGAGGCGCTTGGACTGGAAATTCGCTTCCCCCGACCACAACAGACGGAATATAGTGTATTTTTGTCTACATCGTCATCAACTGACGAAAACTGCGGCGATAGCTCCACAGCAAATACACTTCCAAAATCGCGACAATCAGTCCCATAGCAAGCATGTCGGGATCGACAAACAGGTGGAACGTCAAGATGTTGACAGCAAGCGGAGCAGTGGCGGTTAGAGCCAGTGGGACGAAGCGGTTTGTCAGGAATAGCAATCCACAGATGATTTCAACGGTTTTGACCAGAACTAACAAATACCCTTGTAGAAGCTCCATGGCAGCAGGACTGGTTGGAAAGATAGGCTCGAATCCAAACAAAACAATGTAACCATTCACACCTGCTCCAAGCAAAATCAATCCAAGGATGATACGGGCGAATACGGGCAATGTCCGTGCCATCAGGCATCACTTCCTTGTAGTGGAATATGGATGATGAAGTCTTCGAGGAAAGTATAACTCCGCTTTGACCACCTGGTCAATATGCGTTATGATTAGGAAAAGGAAGAACGAAGAGAGAAGGTGACGGACATAAAAGGAATCTGGCAGGACGATACGCTGGAGCCGAACAAGCGAAAGCTGTTGGAAGCGGCCCTTGTTGAATTTTCCGCGAAAGGCTATGAACGAGGCTCCACCAATCAAATTGTTCAGAACGCAGGCGTATCAAAGGGAATGCTGTTCCACTTTTTCGGGAATAAAAAGGGACTGTTTCTCGCGATTGTCGATGCTTGTATCGAACGTTTTTTTGCCTATATACAGACGCGAATGGAAGCTGTGCCGCAAGACTTTTTTGCGCGATTTCTTCATGTCAATCAAGCGAAAATGGCGCTCTTTGCCGAGGAACCAGCTATTTATCAAATGGCAGTTGCGACCTTTTTCGATTATCCCGAGGAATGCCGGGCTGAGATCGAAGACAGAGAGGCCAAGTTCAATACGCGATATCTTCCCTTGTTTCTGGATCAAGTCGATACGTCGTTGATCAAAGCGCAGTTCGATCCACAGAAGGCGCTGCATTTTTTGCTGTCGGCAGTAGAGGCATTGACGCAAAAGTACGTCCGCGAAAACTACGAAACCAGTGATAAAGGCTTCGCACATGTCCAATCCTTTTTTGCGGAATTAGAATCGTACATGGAAATGATGAAGGTAGGGCTGTATAGACAATCAGACAGTGGAGCATAAAGGGGGAAAAATAATGGATGAGAAATGGACACACCTTGTACATAACATGAACCCGCCAGCCAAGCTCCTTCGTGCATGGGAGCTAAAAGGCGGGATTTCTGCACAGGTCACCGCGCTAGAAATGGAGAGCTCTGACGGCACGAAGAAAAAAGTAGTCGTCCGCGAGCACGGTCAGGCTGACCTCAAGCGAAATTCGCAGATCGCATCAGATGAATTCAAACTTTTGCAAATACTGAAGTCAGCTGACTTGCCGACTCCAACGCCCTATCATCTCGAAGCAGCCAGCGATATGTTTCCCACACCGTGCCTTATCATTGAATTTATAGAAGGGGAGACAGTCACTGCTCCAGCCGATTTGTCCAGCTTTCTGCAACAAACAGCTGAGGTGCTGACTCGCATCCATTCGGTAGACGCTTCTAGGTTGGCAGGCATTTATTTGCCAAAGCAAGAAGAAGCGATAACGAAAAAGCTCCACAAAAGACCTGCGAGCCTGGACAAATCATTGGATGAGGGACTCATTCGCGAAGTGCTGGAGTCCGTTTGGCCGCTGCCGCACGCAAATCCGGCCGCTCTTTTGCATGGCGATTTCTGGCCGGGAAATACGATGTGGAAGGAAGAAAAACTGGCTGCTGTCATCGATTGGGAGGACGCTGCGATCGGCGACCCCTTATCTGATCTCGGCAATGCCAGACTGGAGATTTTGTGGGCGTTTGGAGTGGAGGCCATGCATGAGTTTACACTTCACTATCAGTCTGCGAGCAAGACACTCGATTATACCCAGCTCCCGTATTGGGATTTGTGTGCGGCACTGAGGCCAGCTTCGAATCTATCTGATTGGGGATTGGAAAAAAGGATAGAGGAAACCATGCGTGAGCGACATTCTCTATTCGTGATGCAGGCGTGTGAAAAACTAGGCATTTCGTATAAAGGACATGCCACTAATTAGAGCCTCGAATAATCGGGGCTTTTTTTGTTTGGAAAAAAATGTTGACCGATCCGGTGTCGATACCTATAATCTAATTCATAGTAAACAGGTAAGAATTATTAGTTATTATCTTTTGATCCGACCGGACCACCGGAGGAGCGGTTTCACTGAGTGAGTGGATATGAAGGAGGATCACCATGAAAAAAAGGCTTTCGCAAATCATTTCAACTTTGCTGCTAGGGACGTTACTGGTCACAGGGTGCAGCTCCGAAGGCAGTGCGCCGGCTACCTCGACACAAACGGCGACTCCGTCGACAGAAGCATCAGCACCTGCTGCCAGCAAGGTGCAAGACATAAAAGACGGCATCAATTTGGCCACAGATTTATCCAAGCTGCCGGAAGCAGCCGCCAAAAGGAACGATACATTTATTGCGGGACTGACGGAGCCAGGCGGCGTGTTTAACCCGTTTTTTTACCACAACGGCTACGATGGCAACGTCTCCTCAGCAATCTTCGAATCACTGGTGGATGTCGATGCGACAGGAAAGCCAGTACCCAAGCTCGCGGAAAAATGGGACGTATCTCCTGACCAGCTCACGTATACGTTCCACCTGAGACCGAATCTGAAATTCAGCGATGGTTCGCCGCTGACGGCAGAGGATGTAGCCTTTACACTGACGATTCTGCACGACAAAGCGTACGACGGTGAAACGGATATTTTCGTAGCAAGTATCAAGGGTGGTCGTGAATACAAGGAAGGCAAAGCGAACACGATCGAAGGAATCAAGGTGATTGATCCGCAGACGATCCAAATCACGACGGAGAAAGTGAACGCCAAATCTCTCGTCCTATTAGGCGGGCAGGTGCTCTCCAAAGCGTACTACGGCAAGGAGTACAAACCGGGAAATCTGGAGTATCTCCGCACCCTGCATGGCAAGCCATTGGGAGCTGGACCTTACAAATTTGAGGCGTACATTCCTGGTCAAGAAGTCCGCTATCTCGCAAACGAGCACTATTACGCGGGCAAGCCGCAAGTCGAGCACTTTATCTACAAGACGACCGAGGGCGACGCTCTACAGTTTATCCAGACAGGGGAAATGGATTACAACTCCTTTACTGTCAACTCGGATAACATTGAGCAGTTGCAAGAGCTGGGATACGTGAATATCAATCTGTACACATCCAGTGCCTATTCGTACATCAAATTCAATCATTCCAAGCCATTTTTCAAAGACAAGCGCGTCCGCCAAGCCTTCATCTACGGACTGGATCGCCAAAAAATCCTGGACTTGACCTATCAAGGATACGCCCAAGTCGCCAATGTACCGATCAGCCCTGTTTCGTGGGCATATTCGGAGGATGTCAATCCGTACGCCTACAATCCGGAAAAGGCGAAGCAGCTCCTGGATGAAGCGGGCTGGAAGCCGGGCGCGGACGGTATCCGTGAAAAAGACGGACAAAAGCTGATCGTGCATTACTACACGACAAAAGGAAAGCTGGGAGAGGTACTGATCCCGATTGCCAAAGAAAACTACAAAGAGCTGGGTATCCAGTTTGAAGCGGAAATGATGGACTACAACGCCGTTTTGGCACGGACGGAAAAAGGCGATCACGACCTCGCTTCGTTTTCGACCACGATGCTGATCGATCCCGATGACGGTGTAGACGCCTTCTCGACGAAAAAGGGCAAGAGCGGATTTACCGGAACGAATGGTTACTCCAATGCCAAAGTAGACGAATTGCTGGAAGCAGGTCTATCTACGCTGGACATCGAGAAGCGCAAAGCGATCTACAAAGGCCTGTACAAAGAGCTGAGCGATGACCCACCGTACATCTTCCTCGGCTACCGTAAAATTTTGTCTGCGCATAACGGCAAGATCAAAGGCTTGGAACCGAATCCATTCACGGGCATTTCGACCAGCCTGCCTGGTATCAAAATTGAGTAGCAAGTTCGAGTAACTGACTCACGAATGTTGTGCCCGGCCCTGGGGCTGGGCTTTCTTTTTTTCCCCAAGCATGAAAGGAGGCCAACGATGACGTCCTACTTCCTGAAAAGGGTCTTTTACATGGCGTTGACGCTCTTCGGCGCATCCATTTTGATTTTTTTCCTGTATGCCCTAACGCCCGGTGATTTCGTCGATACGAGTCCCAAGCTGACAGCCGAACGAAAGCTGGAGCTAAAAGCGATGTACGGGCTGGATAAGCCTGTCGTCGAACGGTATTTCATCTGGATGAAAAACGCCTTCCAAGGCGATTTTGGCTATTCCCTGCAGTACCAGCAGCCAGTAATGTCGCTGTTGAACGATTACATCTGGAATTCGTTTTTGCTGGCGATTACCTCCACCTTTTTTACGTGGCTGATCGCGATATCAATCGGAGTTCTGTCTGCTGCAAGGCAGCATTCCTGGTTCGATGCGCTCGTGACGATCGGCGTTTTTGCAGCGATGTCGTTGCCTGTCTTTTTCGTTGGATTACTGTTTATCAAGTTGTTTGCCGTCGATGCCAAGCTGTTTCCCGCAGGGGGCATGATGACGATCGGTAGCAAGGAAACAGGGCTCGCCTATGCGTGGGACGTGGTTCAGCATATGTTTTTGCCTGTGACGGTTTTGACTTTGCTGAGCGTGGGGACGCTGACTCGTTATTTCCGCACGAACATGCTGGAGGTCATTCAACAAGACTTCGTGCGCACGGCCCGGGCAAAAGGGCTCAAGGAAAAAGTCGTCCTGCACAAGCACGCGCTGCGCAATGCGCTCTTGCCCGCCATTACACTGCTAGGCTTTGAGCTGCCTGCATTGTTCGGTGGGGCGATCATCACGGAAAAAATCTTTAACTGGCCCGGAGTCGGACAGTTGTACATGCAGGCGTTTTCTGTACGGGACTACCCGCTCTTGATGGGCTTTACGATGTTTCTGGCGATTCTCACCGTCATCGGAAACTTATCTGCTGATTTGCTGTACAGAGTGGCTGACCCGCGGGTTCGGTTGAAATAGGAGGGAAAACGATGGCATCAACGGTAAGTGAAGTAGCGGAGGTGACGAGACCGGAGCAGGTAGCGTTGCGTTCTTCCTTGTGGCACGAGGCGTTTTTGCGACTAAAAAAGAAGCGTATGGCGATGTTTGGACTTGTGTTTTTACTCGTCATGGCAGCGGCATGCTTCATCGGTCCGTTTTTTTCTCCGTACGCATCCGGCAAGATTAATACGGCCATGATCAACAAGCCGCCAAGCTTCTCCCATTGGCTCGGGACGGACAGTTTGGGCAGAGACATTTTGACGAGGTTGATGCAGGCTGGCCGAATCTCATTGACAGTCGGCATCGCTTCCATGGTGCTCTCCGTTTCCATTGGCGCCCTTCTCGGTGCACTGGCTGGCTTTTACCGCGGGTGGGTTGATCAAGTGATCATGCGCGTAGCAGACGTGCTCATGACCATTCCAGGTCTGCCACTCTTGTTTATTATGGGCGCAGTCCTCTCCGAATGGAAAATCCCGACCGACTACCGCATTTACATCGTCATGGTCATGCTGAGCCTGATCGGCTGGCCCGGCTTGGCGCGAATGGTCCGCAGCCAGATGCTCACCCTGCGTGAAAGTGAATTCATGCAAGCAGCAGAAGTACTCGGTCTGCGCGACAGACGCAAGCTATTCTTCCATTTGCTCCCCAATCTGACACCACTCTTGATTGTAGTTGCCACCTTAAACGTTGGTGGTGCGATCCTGAGCGAATCTGTATTATCGTACTTCGGCCTCGGAGTCGTTCCGCCAACGCCGACATGGGGCAACATGATGGATGCAGCGAATACCTTGATCGATTTTCAAAAAAGACCGTGGCTGTGGGTTCCTCCTGGGATTGCTATTTTCGCTACCGTGATCTCGATTAATTTGTTGGGGGATGGATTGCGGGATGCTTTGGATCCAAAGCAGAAGCGTTGAGGGGTGTTTTGAATTGTTTTTACCTTCATGAACTTACCTTCAAGAGAATACTGAAGCAGCGCAGGGAGAAGGGATTTCCAGTCCAAGCGCCTCTGGAGCCCGCCCTAGCGTAGGAAAAAATGGCGGGGAATTTCAGCTTCACTTATGGACTACTTCCTTGAAACTTCTACGTTTGAAGCGCTCCCGCCATTTTTTTCGAAGCGGACAGTCTTCCCCACTTGCGGGGCGTAGGCCGAAGCGTAGACTGGAAATCACTTCTCCCCTCCACTACAGCTCCTTCTATACACGAAAAGGCAGGTGAGCCAAGCATGAATGCTTTAGTCGAAATCCAAAATTTAAGCACCTACTTCAAGTCCGAACAAGGCGTGGTCAAAGCAGTCGATGCCCTCGATCTGCGCATCCATGAAGGAGAGACCGTCTGCATCGTAGGCGAGTCGGGCTGCGGCAAAAGCGCGGCAGCCATGTCATTGATGAGATTAATCCCGGAGGCGGTAGGCAATATCGTTTCAGGTGAGATATGGTTTGCAGGCCGTGATCTGCGAAAAGTCAGCAAAGAAGAGATGCGAAAGCTCCGTGGCAACGAGCTGGCAATGATTTTTCAGGAGCCGATGTCGTCACTCAATCCCGTACTGACCATCGGTGAGCAAATCATGGAGCCGATCATGGAGCATCAAGGTCTAAGCAAAAAAGCAGCCCAAGCGCGAGCCATTGAGCTGATCGAGCTGGTGGGAATCCCGCGGGCAAAAGAAATCGCCAAGTCGTACCCCCATGAATTGAGCGGGGGCATGCTGCAACGCATTATGATTGCCATCGCAATATCCTGCAATCCCCGCCTGCTGATCGCTGATGAGCCGACGACTGCTTTGGATGTGACCATTCAGGCGCAAATTCTCGATCTGCTGCGCAAAATTAAGGACGAAGCCCAAACTGCGATTCTTTTTATCACGCATGATCTGGGTGTCGTAGCGGAGATGGCCGATCATGTGGTCGTGATGTACGCAGGAAAAGTGGTAGAGGTGTCTCCTGTCGTCGAGTTGTTCGAGGAGCCGAAGCATCCGTATACACAAGGTTTGCTTCGCTCCAAGCCAGTGTTGAATCAACGCAGAGTCAAGCTGTATTCCATCCCAGGTCAAGTACCGAATCCGACCACACTCAGTGAATCCTGCTATTTTCATGACCGATGCGATCAGTGCTTGGACATTTGCCGGGTGAAACAGCCGCCTTTGCGTGATGGGGGACACGGCAGAAAGGTCGCGTGCTGGCTGTATGAGGAGGAAATCGCCCGTGGACAGTAATTTGCTGGAAGTGCGCCGATTGAAAAAATATTACCCGATTGCCGGAGGGCTTTTAGGCAGGACGATCGGCCATGTAAAAGCGGTGGATGACGTCAGTTTTTCCATCCAAAAAGGGGAGACGTTCGGGCTGGTGGGGGAATCCGGCAGCGGGAAAAGCACGACAGGTCGCACCATCCTGCGGCTTTTGGAAAAGACAGAGGGAGAAGTCCGCTTCCAGGGTATCGATGTGCACGCCTTGAATCGCCAAGAGCTCCGAACTTTGCGCCCGCGGATGCAATATATTTTTCAAGACCCGTACAGCTCGCTGAATCCCCGCGTCCGAATCGGAGAAGCACTGGGGGAAGCGCTGCTTGATCACAGGCTGCTCCCACAAGCGGAGGTCAGAGAAAGAGTCTTGGAGGTCATGGCTTTATGTGGATTGGCGCCGTATCATATCGATCGATATCCGCATGAGTTCTCGGGCGGCCAGCGTCAACGGATCGGTATTGCACGGGCCATTATGATGAACCCTGATTTTATCGTCGCGGATGAGCCAGTATCTGCTCTGGATGTGTCGATCCAAGCCCAAATCATCAATTTGTTTGCAGAGTTGCAGGAGCAAAGGAAGCTGACGTACTTATTTATTTCGCATGATTTGAGTGTCGTGGAGCATCTGTGCACGAGGATCGGCGTCATGTATTTGGGGTCATTGCTGGAACTGGCACCTCGGGATGAATTGTTTTTGGAGCCGCTCCATCCGTACACCAAAGCATTGCTCTCCTCTGTGCCGCTCCCGATCCCAAAGAAAAAGCGCGAACGCATCGTCCTGCAGGGAGACATGCCAAGTCCGGCGAATCCTCCAGCAGGGTGCAAATTCCACACACGCTGCCCGTATGTGAAAGACATTTGCCGGCAGGAAGTGCCTGCTTTTCGGGAGGTTAGCACCGACAGATTTGTCGCCTGTCATTTGGTGTAACGGGTATCATGGAGGAATGAAGAACTGCACAGGGCATTGACCGATAGCGGAATCGTATGGTAATATTTTTATATCATAGTAAATGTATCGGTTTTTAAACAATTAGCTGATCGGTCGACCGAAAGCTCCCGCGAGGACAAAGACAACCAAGCTGTCTAGTTGCGCAGGGAGCTTTCGTCAATCGAAGGAAAATGAGGTGAGAAGAGCCTCTTGCTGCCCAAACTGTTTGACATTGACAGTTATGGGGAGCAAGAGGTATTATCAGACCACAAAACAAAGTAAATAGGTATGAATAATATGTATTGATTTTGACGAAACAGGAGGGTGATCCCCATGACCAAAAATGAGATTTCCCTAGACGATTTCTTATTAGAGAAAATTGCGCGCGCACTGGATGGACTGGAATACGGCTCCATACATATTGTGGTTCACGATTCACAGGTCGTTCAGATTGAGCGAACGGAAAAATACAGACTCCCGACGGAAAAGCCTGAGGCAAAGATTTCGCAAGTGCGCACCGGAAAATAGAAAAGTAGGCGTGAAAAAAAGAGAGGAGGAAGGACTATGGCAGGCGTTCTTGTGGTAGGAGGAGATCGGGTAGCAGAAATCGAGAGCTTGTTGCAGAACAGAGGGTTTCAGAATGTCTATCACGTATCAGGTCGCAAAAAATCCGATGTGAAGGCGACCATTCCTTCTGATACGGAGCTTGTTCTTGTCTTTATTAACTTCGTCAGTCACAGCCTGAGCAAAAATATCAAGAAGCTGGCGAAGCAAAAGCACGTCCCGATCGTTTTTTGCCGACGGTCATGTGATGCGGTAGCCATGTATGAGCCAGCGATAAGCTAGAGAGGACAGCCTAAATATGCGCGGATGAATAGAAGTATTCAAAGATGAATACTTCTTTTTTGCGTGACAGAGACTACTAGTAGAAACTTGTCGGACCGACTCGGATAAAAGTATTCAGCAGGGAATAAAACCAACAAAAGAACAACGGAAAACACGAATGGCATAAAATTTGCAGAATATTTATTTAATAATCGGTTATCCGACACAAACAGGGGGGTACAGCATGAAAAGACCAGTTGTCATGACAAGTCTCTTCGTTTTGCTTACGGGATTATTTGCAGGCTGTAGCAGCGGCAATACGCCGACTCAAACCGCAACAGACAACCAGCAGCAACCAGCGCAAGCACAGCAGGCAACTGTGCAGACTGCGTCAGAGCAGACCTTGCGCATGAATGCCGCCGAGCCTGAAACACTTGATTCAGGCATGTCCAACGATGTGATTTCCGGTGCCTTCATCCGTTCGTTGTACGACGGGCTCGTTCGATTGGACAAGGATGGCAAGCCAGCCAATTCCGTTGCATCCGACATTCAAGTATCGGAGGACAAAAAGGTGTACACCTTTACATTGCGCGACAGCAAGTGGAGCAATGGCGACCCGGTTACGGCTCAAGACTTCGCCTTCGGCTGGATGCGCGTGCTCAATCCGAAGACAGCCAGCGGCTCCGCCTACAAGTACTATCCGATCAAAAATGCCCGCGCCTTTTACGAAGGGAAGGCGAAAGCGGAAGATGTCGGCATCAAGGTCGTCGATGACAAGAAACTGCAAGTCACCTTGGAAAACCCTACCCCTTACTTCCTGACACTTGCGACTTTCTACTATCCGGTCAATCAAAAGGTAGTAGAAGCCAATCCCGATTGGGCGAAAAAGCCAGAGTCCATCGTGACCAATGGGCCGTTCAAGCTGGTGAATTGGGAGCATAAAAACAAGATTGAGCTGGCCAAAAACGAGCACTATTGGGACAAAGATGTCGTGAAGTTCAACGAAATCGAGTTTTCCATGATAGAAGATACGAATACCGAGCTGGAGCTGTTCAATAGCGGCGAGCTGGATTGGGCTGGCGGTCCGATTAGCGGTCTGCCAGCGGATGCCATTGGACCGTTGCGCGACGAAGGCAAGCTGCAAACCATGCAACGTGCCACCAACTACTATCTCTTGTTCCAGACGGAGAAGCCACCCTTTACGAATAGTAAAATCCGCAAAGCGTTTGCCTACGCGATCAACCGTAGTGACATCGCAGAAAACATTGGTCAGGCCGGACAGACTCCCTTGATGGGCTTCGTCCCCCTTTCCGCCTCCCTAAAGCCAGAAGGATATTTCAAGGATAACGACGTAGAGACGGCGAAACAGTTATTGGCAGAAGGAATGAAGGAGATGGGCATCACCAAGCTGCCCGAAATCACCTATCTTTACAATACCTCCGACCTCAACAAGAAAATTGCCGAAGCGTTGCAGGCTCAATGGAAGCAAGCTCTCGGTGTGGACGTCAAGCTGACCAACAAAGAATTGAAGGTCATGTTTGACGATCAGGAGCAAGGGAAGTACATGATTTCCCGAACAGGCTGGACGGGAGATTACAACGACTCCGTCAACTTCCTGGAGCTGATGATGGAGAAGTACAGCTCCAATAACTCTACCTTCTGGTTTAGCGAGAAATACGTAGAGCTGGTGAAAAAGGCGTACGCCGAGCCAGATGAGGCCAAGCGCAATCAGTATCTGGTCGAAGCGGAGAGCATCTTGATGGAAGAAATGCCGGTCACAGGTGTGTACTCCAGCGTCAATTCATGGGTACAAAATGCAAAGGTAAAAGGCATCACAGTAGATCCGTTGGGCTACATCGACTTCAAGTGGGGATACAAAGAACAATAGCGCTGAAAAGAAATGGCCGACACAAAAATCCATGTGTAGGGTCGTTTCGCGAGCGATGGGGGAGGAATGTTCATGACATGGCAACAAGCAGTAGAAAACGTGTTGAAGGAAGCACCCGGTATTTTTGGAATCGCAGCTGTGCATTTGGAAACGGGAGAGACAGCAGGGCATCTGGATGAAGAGTTGTTTCAAATGGCGAGTACATTCAAAATTCCGATCATGGTCACCTTGATGCGCGAAGTGGAAGCAGGACGAATCCGCCTCGACCAGCGTGTGACACTGAAATGGAAGGATCGCGTACCGGGGTCAGGCATTTTGCAAGAGCTGGATGCCGGAGCAGCCCTAACAGTCAAAGACTTGGCGACACTGATGACGATTGTCAGCGATAACTATGCGACGGATCAAATCATCGAGCTGATCGGCGGCATCGACAAGGTGAATGAGCATATGCACGAGCTGGGACTTCCACAGATTCATTTGCAACATAATTGCTGGGAGCTCCTCAACCATTGTGTGGGTATGAACGAGCCTACACCTTCGCAGGCAGGGTTCGATGAGTTCATGCGACGAGAAGAGTCAGGCAATTACGAATTGGTCCACGATGTATCCATGCCTACCCGTGATAATAACGTAGCGACTCCAGCCGAGCTAAACCGCCTACTTATCATGATTACGCGAAAAGATATTCTCACGGAGGCCTCCTGCGAGCTGATGCTGGACATCATGCGGCGTCAGCATTACAACAGCCGTCTGCCGTACTTATTGCCAGAAGGAACGAAGGTCGCGCACAAGACAGGGACCGTCAATGCAGTCGTCAATGATGCTGGCATTATCTATTTGCCCGAAGGAAAAGGAATGATTGCGATCACGGCACTATCACGCGGTGTGACTGACAAAGAAGCCGCAGAGCTTACCATCGCCCGTGTTGCAAAAGCGATTTATGAGCAAGCGATGGGGAGTTGATGAAAATGGCGGCATGGAAGGAACAGTTCCACACGTATGCACAACAGCTGCTGGACGAGGCAAAGGCTCCTGGCGCCGCTATTGCTGTTGCCCGTGATGGCGAGCTTTTGTACGAGGGGACGTACGGTTTTCGTGACAGAGAACAGCAACTGCCACTTTCCCTCGACACCGTTTTTGGCATCGCATCCATCACCAAATCGTTTACCTGCGTTGCGATCATGCAGCTGCAGGAGGCAGGCAAGCTGTCTGTTCACGATCCGGTCGTGAAATATTTGCCAGAGTTTCGGGCGGGGAACCACGAGCTGACAGCACGCATGACGATTCATCACTTCATGACACATACGCCCGGAATAGCGCCTATGCCTTACTTAGACGGCGCAATGAGGCGGAGCATGGAGAATGATCCTGCTGTCATTGGAACCAAGGCGGAGGAAGAACTGAAGACAGTGCCTTACTTGGATACGTACGAAGAAGTCATGAAAGCCATTGCTGGATTCGAAGGGAAGCCGCTCTCAGAGCCAGGGGGTGCTTTTAGCTACAACAACGATGCGTACGGGCTTTTGGGGGCGATCATTGAACGGGTCAGCAATCAGGCATATGAAAACTACGTTGCGATGCATATTTTGCAGCCACTGGGAATGGACAGAACCGTTTTCTCCGTGGATGAATTGGCTGACAAGGATGACGTCACGATTTTGTATACCAACAAAAAAATCGATGACGAAAACCAAGTCATTGCAGCACCCATCTGGCACGATGCTCCGGCGATGCGAGCAGCCGGTTTCCTTAAATCGACTGTGAGTGATCTACTCGCTTATTTGGAAATCTTTCGTTTGGGGGCAGCGGGAAAACCGACACCTATTCTGTCTGCCGATAGCATCAGGCAGATGCTCACTCCCTTTGCTCGTGTGGACGGGCACCGCTCCTACGGCTATGGTCTGATGGTCTCACCTGCTTTTCCAGATGGCTTGCTGGTAGAGCATGGCGGATCGTTGAAGGGAATCAGCTCGCACATTTTCTCGGTTCCGGATCAAGGGATTACGGGCGTGATTCTGGTCAATCTCGATGGTGTGAGCGTCCGAGAGTTGGTCCTCGGCTTTTTGAACAGTTATTTTGCAAGGCCGGCCGGAGCTCCGTTGTATGCCTATGATCCATACGAGGTCGCAGATGAGCAGTTGTCAATGTACGAGGGGCGCTACTCTTCGCAGGAATGGGTAAGCGCATCGATAGCCAAAAGCGAAGGGAAGCTATTCTTGGAGGTGGACGGTCTCTCGTATCCACTGATACCTGTACAAAAAGACAGCTTCGTTTTCCAAAAAAGAGACTCCATCCCTTGGGTTGAGTTTTTCCGGGATGAAGACGGGCAAATAGCGAGAATGAGCTACGGATTGCGTCAGTTGACGAGGGAATCCACAACATAAGCCAAGTGAAAAGGGGAAACAAGGGTAGGAATCCTGAGGGTTCTTACCTTTTTTGTTTCAATCAGGCAGCCGATTTTGTCTTTTTTTTGCTTTCTATGCCCGATCCAAGCCATAATAGAGACAATACATACAGGATGTGATTACGCTTGCAGATCATTGTTTTTGACCTTGAAACGACACTGACTTATCAGAGAGACAAGATCCCGGAAATTATTGAGATCGGAGCGGCAAAAGTCGTACCCGGAAAAAATGGCGTGGAGGTCGACACATTTCAGCGCTACACGTTTCCAGCCATTGAGCGCCGAATCACAGAGAGAACGCGCAAGTTCATCGGTCTTGATAAAGAGAACATGCCAACCTTTATCCCGTTTCGGCGGGCATTCGCAGAATTTATGAAGTGGATTGGCAACGATTCTGATTACTACCTGTGCACATGGGGGCAAGACGACAAGCGGCTGATGATCGAGCATTGTGCACGATTTGGTTTGGACTTCAACTGGATGCGCAATTACAACGACATCCAGCCGCCAATTAGCATGCTTTTGGCTGATCGCAAACAGATGAGTCTGAAAGAAGCGATCGACACGGCAGGAATCATCCAGGAGGGCAGGCTGCACTCGGCCTTGGTCGATGCCATCCACACAGCTCATTTGCTCATCAAATACAACAAGACCGTACACCTGAAAGAAAACACGCCAGAAGAGAACTACAATTTGTCGAGCTCGTTGTACATTACGTGCCGATCTTGCAAAAAAAGCAAATACTACACGGCATTCGGGCGAAAAAGCAGAAGATGCGAAGCTTGCTTGCAATATCGCAAGAAGTTGGAAAAAGCCGCAGAAGCAGCAACCGTCCAGCAGAGCTAAGGGGAGAGAACGGAGGAGTGCGTAGATGATACGACAAGCACAATCAAATGACAAAGAGACAATCGTCACGATGATTGGCGAAGGCATGCTTTGGAGGACCGACGAGATAGGCGATATCGTGGAAAAAGCTACGGTTTACATCTGGGAGCAAAACGATCAAATCCTCGGCTGTGGCACATATGATTTGAACTCCTCCGGCGAAGACGGGACAGCAGAAATATATGTCTATACACGACCAGACCATCGAAAGCGTGGAATCGGGTCTCGACTGTTCGATAAGCTGTGGCTGAAACTGCAACGGCACGAGGAGAAGCCGACGGCAGTCATGGCTACCTACCGCGTAGACCACGGGCAGGGTGCTGATTTTTTTGCCAAAAGAGGTTTTGCTTCTATCTGGAGACATCATCTGATGAAATACATAGGAGAGATCGGGCCTGAGCCGACACTCGACGTACGAAAATTCACTGAGTCCGATATGGATATGTACATCCAATCGCAGAGTGACGCTTACTATGAGGTGAGAAAAGGCATCGATCTTCAGCCGTACCGTTTGGCGGATTATCCTGAGAAAACGATGAACGCATGGAAAAACTGGCTGCTGGGTGAGATGAGAGAGGACATTTATTTGTTCGAGCATGAGGGAGTATTCGTAGGCTCCTTGATCATCACAGGACATGGCGAGGTCTATGATGTGTTCGTAGATCCGGTGCATCAAGGCAAAGGCTACGGCAAAGAGCTTGTTCGTTTTTTTGTGAACCGGACGCTGGAAAAGGGCTTGAAGCCGTATCTCGTCACAGGTACTCACAATGAACCTGCGATTGCGTTGTACGAACGGACAGGCTTTCAGACGTTCCAGACGACCACGACAGCGAAGAGAGATTTCGTGTAATCCGCTCATAAAAAAATGCCGCAGGGATTAGACCCGAGCGGCATTTTTCATTGTGACGGATAACCTATACTCCGAGCAGGAGCAGGATAATAGACGTCAGACTAAAGCAAACACTGATCAAGCACAGGAAGGTGACGACCTGTTTTGGATTGAGTCCAGAACGCAGCAGGCGATAATGAACCTGGCTGGCATCTGCTTGGTAGATCGGCTTTCCTTGCAGGAAGCGTTTGGTCACCACAAACAGATTATCAAAAATCGGCACACCGAGTGCTAAAATCGGAATGAACAAGGAGAGAACAGTTGCCTGCTTAAAAGCACCATCCAACGCGATGACCGCCAAGATAAAGCCGAGGAAGGTCGCGCCTGCATCTCCCATGAAAATTTTGGCCGGCGGCTTGTTGTACCGCAGATAAGCCAAGGCAACACCGATCAGACTGATTGCCATGATCGCAGATGTGCTTTGTCCTTTTACCAAGGCGACCACGAAGAGCGTGCCTGCGGAAATCGCAGAAAGCCCTCCAGCCAAGCCATCCATGCCATCCGAAAAATTGATGACCGTCGTTACTCCGAAAATCCACAGGATGGTCAGGATGAATTGCAACCATTCCGGGAGCAATATGTATTCGCCACTCAATGGATTGTAAAAGCCGGAAAAAGTAATACCCGACAAGTAGACAATTACGGCGGCCGATACTTGGACGATCAGCTTGGGCAGGGCGGAAAAATCCTTGCCTTGCGTCTTATACCAGTCATCAATGGTACCGATAATAAGCAGCAGTAGTGAGCCTGACAGAACAGCGATCGTTTGCCCCGTTGATTCCTTGGAGAAGAGCAAAAACGATACAGCAAAGCCGACAAAAATAGCGTAGCTGGCTGTCAATGGGATAGGCTCCCGGTGAATTTTTCTTTCCACGTCTTTACGAGGCTTGTCCACAAAATCAAGGCGAAATGCCAATTTAGCCAGAGGCGGAATCAGCACCATAACGATACAAAACGACAGGAAAAACGAAAGAGCGTACGTTATCGTGACCATCTCCTACAGGTAGTAAGCTTTCTATTGCAAAGATACTCGCATACCGTGTTGTTTGACAAGTCTATTATAGGAAGTATTCCAAATTTTGTCGACTCTTGCAATCAAGTGAGGGTGAGGTACCAAAAAAAGTTGGTACTTATCTCCAGCAGATCCGATCCCTATAATCCTTCGTAGGAGGGATCCAGATGGAATACATGGCATTATGGTTTATCCTAGGAATCATTTTTTCCATAACACTCGCCGCGAAACAAATCAGGCCTTGGCTGAAATTCGTTATATTCGGTTACTACCTTGTGCTATCTTACCTATTTGTCTCACGGAAAGAACAGATATATAGTGAATATCATCGGGTGCCCGTGCCGGAGCAGTTTTGGGAAACCAACTCGGATTGGGTGGGATTCATGCTCGGCTTTTATTTTGTCCCATTTCTCCTTATCCTGCTGTTCATCTACTTTTGGCTGTTTCGAAATGCCAACAGTGTGAAGAAACGGTTTTTCATTGCCCTTACCATTGTACCCGCAGTGATTATCTATCTATGCTTGCTGTTTGTTTTCAGTATGTACGGATATCGACCTTGATAAAGTGATGTCAGATTACGGAGGGGCTCTTATGAAGCTAGCGCTTTGTTATCGAGAAGGAATTGAGTTTTCAGAGGAAGAACTGCGTCAGCTGTCCCAATTGCTGATCGATGTCGTGGAGGATGGGGCTTCCCTTGGCTTTTTACCGCCTATGCAGCTGGAAGAAGCACGCGCCTATTGGACTTCGGTGCCCCATGAACATGTGAAAATTTGGGTAGCTGTACAGGAAGATGTCATCGTCGGAACCATCCAGTTGCATCTGGTGAGCCGTCCAAATGGATTGCATCGGGCAGAAATAGCCAAGCTGATGGTTCATCCTAGAGCGCAACGTCAAGGGATTGGTCGTGGACTGATGCTGCTGGCAGAGGCAAGGGCCCTTGCTGAAAACCGCAGCCTCCTCGTTTTGGATACACGAGCGGGCGACCCGTCCAACGAGTTGTATCAGTCGATGGGTTATCAAGAAGCAGGACGCATTCCGGGGTTTGCCCGATCAGCTGATGGCAGCCTGCATGATACCGTCCTTTACTTTAAAACATTGGAATAGTCGTACAAGCTACAAGCGGACGGTTAACAGGCGTCCGTTTTTTTGTTTTAATAGTATGAAAAAAGCTGGGAGGTTCTGTATGAAGGTATCCAAGCTTAGGTCGGGCCAAGAGGTCATCATCCGTTTAGGAAAAATTACTGACGCAGCATGGATACATTCTACGATTGTCTCTACATGGGCATCGAAATAGACTGAGGAACAGACCGTCAGGATTTTGACCTGACGGATTTTTTGATGAACAAAATACTGATTATTCAAACAAGTGGAAAGGGGCCATCATGAAAAGGAAAGTCTCGACGCTTTTTTTGCAAGGAACACTGCGGGCGAAGATTCTCACGCTTTTCCTCTGCTTGATCGCAATCCCGTTAAGCTTGCAAGGAATCATCACGTACAGCAAGTTTTCGGCTTCAACGGAATGGAGAACAGCTGAATACACGGGACAGATTGTGGGTCAGATCAATCGCAACCTGGAGCGCAATATACGGGAGGTGAAGCGTTTATCACTCATGCCGCTCTACGATCCAGAAGTCCTGTCCATTTTAAAAGAAATTCAAACAAATACGTCAGCTACTTCTTTTCTCGCCATGGAAAAAAGGGAGAAGATGACGCTGTATATATCCAGCCTTTCCTATAGCCGACCGGAAGTAAAAGGCATTCAAATCATCGCGGGGAATGGCATGATTTTTTCCAATCTGGACCCGTCCATCATGAAGAGCAAGGGAGATTTGGCAGAAGAGGGATGGTATTCGCCCGTGATCAAGGAACAGGGGGCAGCTGTCATTATTCCACAGCATCGGCCCGACTATTATTTGGATGCCTCTGGTGAGCGCTATGTGTCAGTGGCTCGGTTATTGCGAGAGCCGTATACGAAAGTACCACTCGGAATTATTAAAATCGATATGAAAATGGACATGTTTGACCAAATTTTGGCCGATATGCCTTTTACCAAGGACGGGAGCTTGATCATCGTCAATGAGGGGAACGAGCTGTTTTATGAAAAGAGGGAGAGCGAAGGCTCGCCAGGCTATCGTACTTTGCTGCAAGAAACTGACGGGATCAATCGTGGGGATACGAATCAGATGATGATTCAGGGACAGCGATATCTCTTCGTGGATCATCAATCGAGAGAGACGGGGCTTGTGGTGATCAGTCTGATTCCGCTCGATATCTTGCTCGCAGAATCCAATAGCTTGCGCAGTTTTACGATGCTGATTGCGGCCATGTTTTTACTGGTCGCTGGCGGGCTCGCGATTTATTTTTCCTATTCGCTCAGCAAGCCGCTCGTTCAATTGAAAGAAAAAATGCTGCAAGTAAAGCGAGGTAACTTCCATGAACGAGTTCCTGTCGATTCCCAAGACGAGATCGGGAAGCTGAGCGAGCAATTTAATCAGATGGTCGAGGAAATCAACCGCCTTGTCAATGAGGTGTATCTTAGCAGCTTGCGCGAGCGGGAGGCGGAGCTGGCAGCCTTGCAGAGCCAGATCAATCCGCATTTTATTTACAACACACTCGAATCGATCAACATGATGGCGATCCGCTCAGGGAATTACGATGTGTCCGACATGGTTTCTTCGCTCGGAAAACTCATGCGCTATACGGTCGCTCGGGAGGATGGGCACGTTACGCTTGCGCAAGAGCTCGTCTCGTTAGAATCCTACGTCCGTATCCAAAAGATTCGTCTGGGAGATCGCCTTCAGGTGTATATGGAAGTGGAAGAGAGTCTGTCGGATCAGCGTATCCCCAAGCTGCTGCTACAGCCATTGCTTGAAAATGCAATTGTACACGGGATTGAGCATCAGGAACAGGGAGGGACGATATGGCTCACGGCACTTTGTCAGGAGGGTGTGATGCAAATCAGCGTGAGGGACAATGGCAAGGGAATGTCTGAGCAAACATTAAGTCGTCTGCTCGCAAGTCTGCGCACGCCTATGCAGCAGCATGAGATGACAGGAAACGCACACAATGGGACAGCATTGCGAAACATTTCCCAGAGGCTGACCTTATTGTTCGGGGATGAGTTCGGGCTGACAATTGTGAGCAGACCGGATCAAGGCACGGAAATTACGATGAAGATTCCACTCGATTTCCAGAAGGGAGAATCACGCCATGTACAAAGTATTGCTGGTGGAAGATGAACGAATGATTCGGGAAGGCTTGAAAATGTTAATTGAAAAAGGAACGTCTGGTTTTGCCGTCATGGCAGAGGCGGAAAATGGAAAGGATGCCCTGCATTATCTGCGCACGGAAATGCCTGATTTGATTGTGACGGATATCCGCATGCGAGAAGTCGACGGCTTGGCGCTGATCGGGAAAATTCGGGAGATGTACGAGGAGCTGCCCATCGTGATTATTAGTGGATATGGTGATTTTCATTACGCACAGAAAGCGTTGAAGTACAAAGTCTCCGACTATCTCTTGAAGCCCATTGATCGATTAGAGCTGGTGAGCACGCTCGCAAAAATCAGGCAAGTGTTGGATCGCAAAAAGAAAGTCAGGGAAGAAGAAAACAGCGTCGACGGCAGCCATCGAGAAGAAAGACAAATCATTCGCAAGGTAAAAGCATTCATTCACGATCATTTGGACGGCGACCTCCGACTCCAGACGCTGGCGGAGTCTGTTCATTTGAATCCGATATATTTGAGTCAATTGTTCAAGACCGAGACGGGAGAAAATGTCTCTGACTACATCACGCAGGCGAGGATGAACCGCGCCAAGCAGCTTTTACACGAGACGAGGCTGAAGGTGTATGATATCGCCCGCTTGGTAGGGTATCAGAGCGCGAAGCATTTCATGCTGGTATTTAAAAAGGAAGTCGGGATGACACCCGGGAGCTACCGCGATCTCGTAGGCAGTAAAGATCTTTAAATCTCATACCAAATCTAAATCTTGCGTGATTTATCTTACTATTCGATCAATTTTATACTAGTGACAAGGAAAACAGATAAGGAGGTACGCCATGAAAAAGGCAATCCTGTTGGCATTGTCTTCTGCTTTGATAGCGTTTACATTTGGGTGCAGCAACACCGCGACGACTCCTGGTGACTCCGCAACGGGCAAGAAAGAAGCAGTCGAGCTTACGTTTTTGACATGGGGCAACCAAGCCCACCTGGACCTGTATACGAAGCTCTCTGAAAAATTTACGCAACAAAACCCAACCATCAAAGTGAAGCTGGAATCTGTGCCATTCCCCGATTACCAGCAAAAGGTGACGGTGCTGGCTGCTGGTCAGGAGCTGCCTGACATCGGTTGGGTGTCTGAGCGAATGGTGCCGCAGTTTATGGAGAATGGGATATTGGAAGATGTCTCGGATGTAAAGAACGACGCTGCTTTTAAGCTGGACGACTTTATTCCGTCGACGCTTGAGCTGTTCCAAAAAGACGACAAATTGTACGGACTGCCGTTTTCTACCCCGCCTACCGTGATGTTTTACAACAAAGACTTGTTTGACAAGGCAGGCTTGAAATCGCCGAACGACCTAGCGAAAGAAGGAAAATGGACGTGGGAGGAATTCGAAAAGTCGGCGCAGGCGATCTCGAGCGGAACCGGAGCGAGCAAAATTTACGGGGCCAACTTCTTCCGCGATTGGAAAACGTGGATCATCCTGTCTTCCTATTCATGGTCAAATGGCAGCGGCCCGTTCAACAAAGAAATGAATCAGTTTACATGGAATGACCAATATGGGGTGGAGACACTCAACATGCTCCAACGGATGATGTTTACAGATGGGTCGCATCCGAAGGCGGGTGAGCAGGTCAGCTTTGAATCAGGCAAAATTGGCATGTTCTTTGATGTGTACAGCTACGTTTCGAAGGCGCGGACGATCAAGGACTTCAAGTGGGACATTGCTCCTATGCCAGCGGGTTCAAAAGGCTCGGCACCAATGCTCGGTCAGGCAGGGTATTCGATTTTCAAAGGAACAAAGCACCTGGAGGAGACCAAGCTATTCCTCAAGTTCCTCGCGAGTGAGCAAGGTGTCCAGGAGACCTCGACTTACTTTGTACCGCCGCGCTTGTCTGTGCTGAATTCCGAACCGTTTTTGAATGTTCCAGGCAACCCTGACCCTGCACACATCAAGCAGGCGGTTATCGATGAAATGCCTAAGGCACACCTGCAACCAGGCCACGTGGACTGGCAAAAAATCGACACGACGATACTGGCTGGGTTTGATCAATTATTCGGTCAAACGGCACAGCCAGCGGATATCGTGAAGTCGCTGGAAGAGAAAGTCAATCCGATCATGAAAAAGTAAGCTCGTCACAACGGTCTGGGATACAGGCCGTTGTGACTTGAGAGGAAGGTTACGATGAATCGTTTTCGACAGGCACTGGAAGAGAAGCCGTTTCTGCTCATGGTCAGTCTCCCGCAAAACGATGAGACCTTGGCCAGAGCAGCGATGGAGGAAGGCGCAGATGGTTTGAAGATGCACATCAATGTGTACCATCGTGCCAGCGGCAATCGGTTCGGTCCGCTGGCTGAATATATGGACTTTCTCCAAAAGATACGCAGCCAGTTCGCAGGGCCGATTGGCATTGTTCCGGGCGGGTCAATGGAGGAGCTCAATCCCGAGGAAATCAAGCAGTTCGATTCACTGGGAATCGACTTCATCTCCATCTATGGTCATCATTTGCCAGCGTCCCTTTTGAAAATCGAAGGGGTGGCAAGTACGTTTGCCATCGATGATCAGTTTGATTTGAACCGATTGGAAGCTGTAAAGCATTTTCCCATGACCGCATTGGAGGCGTCGATTATTCCGGGGAGTGAGTATGGCACGAGGCTTACGTTTGCCGACCTGCTCACCTATCGGTACATCGTAGAAAAGGCAGGCATCCCGATTATCGTCCCGACACAGCGAAAAATTGTGGCGGAGGATATCGTAGCTCTACGGGAAACGGGAGTTCGTGTCCTGTTAGCTGGAGCGATGGCGATCGGGAGGACCGAGGATGAAATTCGCCGTTCCATCCATGCATTGCGGAATGCGATTGACAACTGAGGAGGGATCGTATGGAGAGCAAGTTGAATGTCCCGCTCTCTCCTGACAAGAGAACAAGTGGCACAAGGAAAAGATCCTTCAGCGGGGAAGCGAATCTGACAGGATGGCTGTTTATAAGTCCGATGGTCATCGGGTTTGTGGTGCTGTTGCTTGGTCCGCTCTTGCTCGCGCTGTACATGAGCTTTACGGATTGGCCGTTACTGGGGGAAGCCGAATTTATTGGTTTGGAAAATTACCGAGCGATCTTTCAGGATGCCGAATTTTGGACGGTCGTGGGCAATACATTTACGTTCTCGGCTGGTCTCGTCCCTCTGAATATCGTGTTGGCGTTGGGGTTGGCCTTACTGCTCGTGCGTAAGCTGCCGGGGATCGGGATTTTCCGCACGGCCATTTTTGTGCCGGTCATGACATCGCTAATCGTCTGGGCGATTGTGTGGAAGTATTTGTTTGCGACAGACACAGGGTTTATCAATCAAATCTTGCAGATGTTCGGGATTACAAGCCCCTCATGGCTTTACAATCCAAAGCTGGCGATGCCGGTGGTGATCGTGACAAGTGTCCTGAAAAATGTGGGCTTGAACATGGTTCTGTTCATCGCTGCCTTACAGCAGGTGCCTGTTCACTTATACGAGGCGGCGCGCATTGATGGGGCCAGTCGGACGCGTCAATTGTTTCAGATTACGATCCCGATGATCAGTCCGACGGTTTTTTTAACCACGTTGTTGACGATCATCGGCTCGCTCAAGGTGTTTGGGCAGATTTACGTCATGACCCAGGGTGGCCCCGACAACAGTACAAAGGTGCTCGTCTATTACATATGGGAGCGTGCCTTTAAAAATTTTGAATTCGGCTATGCGTCTGCACTTGCCTTTGTGCTGTTCTTTATCATTTTAGTCTTTACGCTCTTGCAGTGGCAGTTTAGAAAAAGGTGGGTGTTCCATGAAGAGTAATCGCCACGGATTACAAGCAGAAAAGTTATTGGGGATTGGCGGTCACTATGTAGCGTTAGGAGCGATCTCCCTACTGATGCTGGTGCCTTTTTTGTGGATGCTTTCCACATCGTTAAAAGAGCCGGCCAAAATATTCGTCTTTCCGCCAGAGCTTATCCCTTCGTCGATCCGCTTGGAGAACTACACGGAGGTTTTGGCGAATACGCCGTTTCATCTGTTCTATTGGAATAGCCTGTACATTGCGATTCTGGTTACGGTTGGAACGGTATTATTTGCCTCGATTGCGGGCTATGCGTTTGCCCGAATTCCGTTTCGTGGACGCAATATCGTTTTTCTGGTACTGCTGTCTACGATGATGATCCCGCATGAAGTGACGTCGATTCCGATGTTTTTGTTCATGCGCATGCTTGGGTTTATCAATACGCATGTGCCGCTGATTGTGCTTCCCATTTTCGGGGCAGGCGGAATTTTTGGTGTGTTCGTCATGCGCCAATTTTTCCTTGGGATTCCGAAAGAATTGGAGGAAGCGGCGATGATTGATGGCTGCTCGCGTTGGCGGATTTACTGGAGCATCATGCTGCCACTGGCGAAGCCAGCTATCGCGACGCTGACGATTTTTACGTTTTTGACGAGCTGGAACGAGTTTTATGATCCGCTCATTTTCATCAACGACAGAGAGCTGATGACGCTGCCGCTCGCATTGTCCTTGTTTACCGATGAAGTTGGGACAGCTTGGCATCATCTGATGAGTGCATCCGTCATGGCGACCTTACCGCTTTTGATCGTGTTCTTTTTCGCCCAAAAGCAGTTTATCGAGGGTGTATCGATGACGGGCCTCAAAGACTAGAGGAAGCATGGATTGAAAGGAAGTTCTACAAGGAGTGAGTACAGATGGTTCGAGTAGTAGAAGCAGATGTAGTCGTGGTAGGCGGGGGACCGGCAGGAATCAGTGCCGCTCTCGCCAGCGGACGATTGGGAGCCAAAACGATCCTGATCGAGCGTTACGGCTTTCTCGGAGGGATGTCGACGATTGCGCTTGTTTATCCGTGGATGACATTTCATACGGAGAAAGGCGAGCAAGTCATCAAAGGAATTGCACAGGAAATCGTCGACCGCTTGCAAGAAAAGGGGGGATCGCCTGGACATTTGCAGGATACGGTAGGATTCGTCAGCACAGTCACGCCGTATCATCCGGAAATTTACAAGCTGGTCGCTGTGGAAATGCTCAAAGAAGCGGGCGTCAAGCTGTTTGTCCACAGCTTTGTCGATCAGGTGAATGTAGAGGGGACAGAGATTACTTCGGTTACACTCACCAGCAAATCGGGCAAGTATGAGATCAAGGCCAAGGTGTTCGTCGATGCGACAGGAGATGCAGATATCGCCTATTTATCGGGAGCGCCGACGAGTAAAGGGCGGGATGCAGATGGGCTGACACAGCCGATGACCATGAAGTTTCGCATGCGCGGCGTCGATCTGGAGCAGGTGAAGCAGTACATGCTTGACCATCCAGATGAGTTTTATCACAAGACGCCGTTTGCACAGTTGCTGTCCATTCCACTGACGGGTGTCCAAGGCTTTTATACGCATTGGAAGATGTCAGGTGTTCCGATTAATCGGGATCAAGTTCTGTTTTTCACAGGGCCCGAGAGCGATGAAGTTCTGATCAATTGCACGCGGGTGCAGGGACTGGATGGAACAGATGTCGAGGATTTGACGGAAGCGGAGGAAGAAGGGAGACGTCAAGTGTTATTGATGTCTGAATTTTTAAAAAATAAAGTTCCCGGTTTCGCGAAAGCATCCATCTCCGCAGTCGGAACGCAAATTGGAATCCGTGAGACACGCAGAATCGTCGGAGAGTACAGCTTGACGATCAAAGACGTGGTCACAGGCAGGCGTTTTCCGGATGTCATCGCACGAAGCGGCTATCCGGTTGACATTCACGATCCTTCTGGCAAAGGCGTAGTGGCAGCAGATATCGAAGGGGAGGGCGCTTATGACATTCCGTATCGATGCCTGATCCCTCAGTCTATTGACAACCTGCTTGCGGCAGGGCGTTGTATCTCTACGACACATGAGGCGCTGGCTACGACCAGACTTACCCCGAGCTGTATGGCTACAGGTCAAGCAGCAGGTACAGCAGCGGCCATCGCGTTTCATGACAAGACCATTCCGCGTTTGATTCACGTGGCGAAATTACAGGAACAATTGCGTCTAGCGAATGCCGTCCTCGATTAAACCTTTTCATTTTGAAAGGAGATTGATCTATGAAAAAGTTGCGCGTTGTCATTTCGACACTGGCTATGGCAGCACTAGTAACAGGCATGGTTCCATTTACGCAGACGAGTACAGTTGCGGCGAAAAAAGCATCACCAAAGCCAATTGCCAAAGTCGCCCTTGTCCCCCTCGATGATCGCCCAGTCAATACGTATTTTCCGCAAATGTCAGCACGGGCAGGCGGGGTGGAGGTGATTATGCCGGATGAAGACATGCTTGGTCACTTTATGACTCCGGGAGATGGGGAAGAAATTGGCGATTGGCTGATCAAACAAGCAAGCAAAGTGGACGGCTCGGTCATCTCTGTCAGCATGCTGGCATATGGCGGACTGGTTGCGTCCCGTACCGATCAACAGTCCTATGAAGATGCCCTTTCGAATATCGAAGCCATTAAGAGACTGAGAGACAAAAATTCTAAAAAGCCGATCTACGTCTTCGATACGATCCAACGCTTGGCAGTGACGGCGACTGATCCCGAAACATTGAAGTACTATGAGCAAATCAGGGAATGGGCGATTTTATATGATGAAGTGCACAACCTCGGCATGACGGAAAAAAAGGATCGGCTCGATCAGTTGGAAAGGGAGATTCCCGAGTCTGTGCTAGAAGATTACTTGAACGCCCGCGAGCGTAACCACAAGATTAACTCCTTGTTGATCGACTGGGTTGAAGATGGGACCATTGATTATTTAGTGCTGGCTCAGGATGACGCTGCTCCTCATGGTCTTCACCGGGCAGAGCGTGAGACCTTGGTCAAAAAAGTAAAGGAGCTGGATGTAGAGGAGCGTGTAGCGATCTTCCCTGGAGCGGACGAAGTAGGAACCGTCTTATTGAGCCGATTCTCCTTGAACGAAATGCGCATTCATCCAAAAGTAGCAGTCGAGTATTCGGGTATAGACGGCAGCGAGTGGACGGCGCCGTTTGAAGACACGACCTTTGATGTAAATGTCGAGAAGCATATCATCGCAGCAGGCGGCAAGCCAGTGAGGGATGAAGACAATGCAGATATCGTACTCATGATCAATTCGCCGAAGAAAAAAGGACAGAGCAACGCAGAGAGACGCGAAGACCTGGATGAGTTCGTCGAAGAAATCAATGATCTTCTGGAGGAAGGAAAGCAGGTCGCCATTACAGATGTTACGATTACAAACAAAGCTGACCCTGAGCTGATCGAGCGACTACAAGAAGAAGTAAAGCTGCCGGAACTTTTCGCCTACACGGCATGGGGAACGGCGGGAAATAACATGGGAAGCGCGTTGGGACAGGCGTTGCAGCGATCAGCCTTTTTGGAAAAAGGAAATCAGTTCGGTGTGCCCTTAACGGTGGATGCGGCAGAAACCCATATCAATCTGCTATTGTCATCGTTTGTGAATGACCATCATTACCGAAATGAAGTCATGGCAGAAGCACGCAACCTCGTAAAAGAGTTAAACGGAAATGAGTGGAATCTCGGCGATGACTACGACGAAGTCAATGATTTTGTAAGCGATGCACTGACACCACATGCGGAAGAATGGTACGAAAACTATTTTGCCAATCAATCGCTGGTTATCGGGAAGCGAGGCAAGAATACGTTTGAAGGCGAAATCGTCGAATTAACGGATAGAGAGATTAAGCTTCCTTGGGAGCGGTTGTTTGAAGTCTTTGTCGGGCCAGAAGTGAAGATTGAAAGGGAGTAGGATGTAGAAAAAGCCGGTCTATTTTTCGAATCTGCACATATCATGTCTCTATCGCTATAAGAAGGTGACAAGGATGGAGACTCTACAATGGTTGTATGTGCAGTATGACTTGGAAATGTATGTGCGGGTAGTGGTGAGCGCGATTCTCGGTTTGTTCATCGGGTGGGATCGCTCACACAGAAACAAGCCTGCCGGGCTGAAAACGTACATGTACGTGTCCGTAGCCTGCACGCTCATCACACTTGTTTCTATTTACAGCACAAAGCTATACAGCGCGCCAGGTAACGGAACGATGATGGACCCGATGCGCTTGGCTGCACAGATTGTCACAGGTCTTGGCTTTTTGGGAGCAGGCGTCATCTTGAAGGATGGCTTGAAAGTAAAAGGACTGACCTCCGCAGCCATGATCTTTTTCGCTGGAGGGATTGGCATAGGGATCGGAGCCGGATTTTACGGCATTGTGATATTCTCGGTCATCATCGCCTTTGTACTCGCGAGGATCAGTCAGCGTGTGGAAGATGTCCAGCACAAGCGGTTAGGAAAGTGAATCATGGAGAAGCGGTGCAGGGCAAGTTCCTTAGCATCGCTTTTTTTGTATGAAATGGGCGGTAGTGGGGGAAGAAGCGAATTTCCAGTCTACGCTTCGGCCTACGCCCCGCAAGAGGTATGACTGTCCGCTTCGGAATAAATGGCGGGAGGGCTTCAAACGTAGAAGTTTCGCTGAAGGGTTCCATAAGTGAAGCTGAAATTCCCCGCCATTTATTCCGAAGGTAGGTTGGGCTCCAGAGGCGCTTGGACTGGAAATTCGCTTCTTCTACGCAGCTTCTCGTTATTGTTTGAAAGCAAATCTTAGAAGGTGAATGCAGTACAATGATCTCAAGAACTTCTTTGTACAAACTTGCAAAACGCCTAAAACGCACGAAATCATCCACAGCTGTCCTTCTCCCGACCACAACAGTGGAGATCACGATTTTCCCGATGATATTCCTCTGACAAACGCGCGTTATGCTGGAAGAGCAATGAAAATCTGGAAAGGATGCGTGCGTGATGAGAGATGAAAGACTAGGAAAAATAGCAGACAACTTAATTTCGTACAGCCTGGATGTGCAAGCAAAGCAGCATATTATGATCATGGTCGTGGATGAAGGAGAACCGCTGGCAATGGAATTGGTGAAGCGGCTGTATGCAAAGGGAGCGTATCCCCACTTGCGCTTTGTACGGCCAAAAGTCCAACGGGAATGGTTGAAAGGGATAACGGAACAGCAGCTTGCCCAGATCGTTCAGTGGGAAAAGGATATGTGGTTTGGCATGCAGGGCTATATCGGAATTCATGGCGAGACGAATGACAGTGAGATGAAGGATGTTCCGCAGGAGAAGTACCGTCTGTACGCAGAAGCGTATGATTCCATTTTTCACCATGTTGACAATCAAATTACGGGACTGCGCATTAACTACCCGACCTCCGCCCTTGCTCAAAAGGCCAACTTGACGACAGAAGCGTTTGAGGATTTTTATTTCAACGTATGTTCGCTCGATTATCAGAAAATGGCCGATGCTTGCCAACCGTTGTACGATCTCATGGACAAGACGGACAAGGTGCGCATCGTCGGACCAGGGACAGACCTGACGTTTTCGATCAAAGGGATTGGGACGCGGACAGCGGTAGGCAAACGAAACATTCCCGATGGCGAAGTGTATACATCTCCCGTGCGTGACTCGATTCACGGGACGATCAGCTACAATACGCCTAGCAACTTCAAAGGTACGACGTTTGAAAACGTCCGGTTTACCTTTCGGGAAGGAAAGATTGTCGAGGCATACGCTAACCATACGGACAACCTATTGGAAATATTGGACACGGATGAAGGTGCACGCTACATCGGTGAATTCGCCATTGCGTTTAACCCGTACATTTTGCACCCGATGGGCGATACTTTATTTGATGAAAAAATCAATGGCAGCTTCCATCTCACACCGGGTCGTGCCTATGATCAGGCGGATAACGGCAACCGCAGCGCGATTCACTGGGACCTGATCTGCATTCAGCGTCCGGAATACGGTGGTGGTGAAATCTGGTTTGACGATGTACTCATTCGAAAAGACGGAAGGTTTGTGCATGAGGCGCTGTTGGGGCTGAATCCGGAGCAATTGATCCTGTAGGGGAGGGCGGTAGTGCCCTCCTCCTTTATTTGAATTTGAACACTACTACCCCTGCGATCATGATGACGATTCCGATGATTTTGTTCAAGGTGATCGGAACCTTTTGCACACCGAACAGGCCGAGAGAATCAATGAGGAGAGCGACGAGCAATTGGGAGATGAGCAGAATCGATACGGCGTAGGCAGGGCCGATGGTCGTAATGCCTTTCATCACACTAAAAACAATGAGCGCCCCGAAAACGCCTCCAAGCAAATACACCTTGTTGACTTCCCCGATGCTTTTCCAATCGCCATCACGAACGTAGAGAAAGATCGCGAACGATACAAGAAAGCCTATGGCGTGAACAATCGCATTGGTTTGCCACAGTCCGAGCTTTGTACTGGCTTGCGCATTGAACACGCTTTGTAGACAAATAAAAACGCCAGCGAGTAACGAAAAGAGAATGCCTTGCACAATATGACCTCCTATATGGTTGATTACTCATAGATATTTCCGCTCGCAAGCTCACTGATTTTTTCTCGATCCTTGATAATCAGTGCGCTTTTTTTGCGTTCGATCACGGATGCTGCGCAAAGATTGCGGATGACCCGATTCAAATGTCGGTAGCTGGTGCCCAACAGCTCGGCTACCTCCGTCAGCTTCGCAGTCTTTAGCTCCTCGGAAGCAGTCGACCCTGTATCGCTGGACAGCGTGGAGAGCAAATAGCTGGCAAAGCGATTTTCAACGGGATACAGCAGGTTCAGGCTGGTTGAGTTCGATGATGTATGCAGCTTGTGACTGATTTTATGTAGAATGAATTGCAAAAAAGGCGGGTGATTCTGGTAGTTTTCCTGCAAAACCTTGAAGGGGAGACTGACCACGAGACTGCGATGGACAAACTCAACCGTATTGCGGACCTCGCATTGTGTGACATACTCAACATCTCCGATAATCGCGAGTGGATTGTTAAAGCGCAGCAACAAAGATTTTCCGTTAGGAAGCGTTGTGAAAATTTTGATTTTTCCCTTCGGAATGAAATACATGTGGTGAAGCTGATCGCCCTTCGAACAGAGGATGTCACCTTTCTCAGCCTGATACAGGCGGATTTCATGGAGAGTAACGGCATCAAAAATATCGGGCAAGGGACTATTTTGCACCAGCGTATGCAAAAGGGGGCGGTCGTGAAGTTCTTTCATGTATCAAGCCTCCTGCTAGTTTGTTTGCAGGCTATACCCTCTTTAGTAAAAGGCATTTGCGCGCGAAAAAAAAGGACATATGTCCTTTTTCCCATTTAAACACAGAAGGCGCGTAGCAGGAATATTCGGATAGATTCGAGAAGTACAATTGTCGAGATAACAGGAAAGAGAGAAACGAAGGAGTGGTTCAACATGACTTTATCTGTAAGTGAAAGAATCATTGGATTTGTAGGAACGGGTGTCATGGGGAAAAGCATGGCAACCCATTTTCTGCAAGCAGGATATACAGTGCTGGTGTACACGCGTACAAAGGAAAAAGCGGCAGATTTGCTGGCAGCTGGTGCGATCTGGAAGGAACATGTCAGTGAGCTGGCAAAAGAGGCAAACGTCATCATCACAATGGTCGGCTACCCATCTGATGTCGAGGAAGTGTATCTCGGCGCGGACGGAATTGTGGCAAATGCGAAGCCAGGCACTTATTTGATCGATATGACGACATCGAAGCCGTCGCTGGCGAAACATATTTATGAGGAAGCCAAAAAGCACGAGCTATACTCCCTGGATGCGCCTGTCTCTGGTGGAGATGTGGGGGCACGGGAAGCACGATTGACCATCATGGTTGGTGGTGATCAGGAAGTATTTGATGCGATGGAGCCTGTGTTTACGATAATGGGGACAAACGTCGTCTTGCAGGGCGGACCAGGTGCAGGTCAGCATACGAAAATGTGCAACCAAATTTGTATTGCCACGAACATGATCGGTGTGTGTGAAGCGATCGCGTATGCGAAAAAAGCAGGTCTGGACCCGGAGAGAGTGCTGACGAGCATTGGAGCGGGTGCTGCAGGCAGCTGGTCGCTGTCGAATCTGGCGCCGCGCATGATCGCGGGCAACTTCGCACCTGGCTTTTACGTCAAACATTTTATCAAGGACATGGGAATCGCATTGGAAGCAGCCGAGGAAATGGGGCTGATGACACCAGGACTCGCGCTCTCCAAATCGCTCTATGAAGAACTGGCAGCAAACGGCGAGGCTGATAGCGGCACGCAAGCTTTGATCAAATGGTTTGAAGGCAAGTAAAGGCAAAAAGGAGCCCTTCTCACGAGGGACTCCTTTCTCTATGGCTATCGGTCACGTGTTGACTTGTACATCTCGTACATCTTTTGGGACGGTCTTATTTTTGGCAGGAGGTTGTTCCATTTTCTTTACTTCTAAGATGTCCAGCAAGAAAACAAAGGACGGAATCCCGACAATCAGCCCCCATACTCCAAAGAAATGCTCGGAAAAGATCAGGACGACAAACGTGTAGAAGATCGGCAAGTGAGTCTTCGTTGCCATCAAGCGAGGATTCAACACATATGCCTCAAGCGCGTGAATCACCATGATAAAAATGAGCAAATAGACGACAGTTGCGATACCACCGACGCTATAGGCGATGGCACTGAGCGGAATCAATGAAATGGCGACACCTGCAACCGGAATGAGCCCCAGGATGAAGACCATGATCGCGAGTCCCAATAGATTCGGAAAGCCCATGATCCATAGACCGATAACGGTGAAGGTCGTATTGAATAAGGCGATCAACAGCTGCGTTTCGATTACTTTACCAAAAGTCAGGATGAATTTTTGGCTGAAGTAGGCGATTTCGTTGTACAGCCAGGATAATTTGCTCGTGCGAAATTGAGCGGTAAACGTAACGACATTGTCTTTGCCGAGCAGGAAAAACAGACTCAGAATAATCGCCAGAAAGACATTGAACCCAACGTTTCTGACCACTGCGAGAAAATCAAGGCTGCCTTGAACGATGCCCTTCATATCTAGCTTCCCAACAACAGACATCAGATAAGGGGCAAACTCATTGTGCTGATTTTGGTGGTACACTTGCTCGATGAGATGGAACAATTGTCCGGTTTGGTGAATAAGCGCCGGAATGGCTTTCATCCCACCCACAACGAGAAAGAACGTCAGCAACATATAGAGAAAAATGAGAATCAGCTTGGGATGGATCGGCACGATTTTGTGTGTGAGACGTGTAAGGTATTGATGCAGCCGATTCATTAAATAGGTAACTAAAAAGGTAAGCAAAACCATGTTCAGCATACTTCCCAAGGAGTAAAGCAACAAACAAAACAACGCCAAAATCCCAAATCGTCTTACATCCGGCTTTTGCAAGGCGGCAGCAAAGAAATTCATGGGAACATCCTTTCCAAGTGCTCTTTAAAGCACTCCCATCCGTATACGATGATTATACTGCGTCGGTGTGAACAATTATAGCACGCTTAAAAGAGTGTTGACTGAAAGAAAAGGTTCCAGTTGTTTAAAAAAGTGCAACGAAACTATTCCGCCGTACGAAGCGTCAAATGAGGGGAATGTTTCCAAGGGAGGCCAAGCACCAATGAAAATGAAAACCATCAGTTTGGTTACCGCTGTCATACTCGGGGCAAGCGCGTGGACTTCTTCTGTTCATGCTGCTACGTTTTCCCAGATTCAGCCGTATCTAACAGACTACAAGACCGGTTTTACGGACGGTAACAAGCTGGTCACACAGGCCATTTACGATGATTTTCAGCTATCTTCTACAAACATGATCGTAACAAAGGGAGGTAAAAAAGGAATTCTCGACGCGCGGACAGGGAAAGAAATAACCCCTGCGATTTGGGATAACATTGACATTCCCGATTCCAATCATATCGCGATTGTTCAAAAAGGCGGCTGGTTCCAATACATCGATTTGAAGACGCACAAGCTGTCGACTATGAAGTTTGCCGGAGCCCATCCGTATTATTTGTCCAATGAGCAGGGGACAGCGATTATGCTCTTGGGAAAATCATCCATGGTGCTCAATGCAGATGGAAAGGTGCTGATTCCGCCAGTTGCAGGCAAGCTGTCGATGGTACAACTAGTTGCTTCTGATCAGACGGAAAATAAAGAGGCGGAGAAAAAGCGGTATTTCGTCGCGACCACTCCAAAAGAGCTCATCATGTACGACCCTGCTTCCGGCAAAAAGC
The DNA here is from genome assembly GCF_046196545.1 of Brevibacillus fortis. GTDB lineage: Bacteria > Bacillota > Bacilli > Brevibacillales > Brevibacillaceae > Brevibacillus > Brevibacillus fortis_A. The sequence goes on along the minus strand of NZ_CP176370.1, from coordinate 5,021,291 downwards.
TGTTTTCGCTGGCAAAAGCAGAATTGATTCCGAACGAAGGTGGTCCAGACACCGCGTATCTCAAGGTGCGATCCGGTGGAAAAGAAGGCTTGATTGATCGCAATGGCAAGTACGTACTCGAGCCCAAATACAAAGCGATTTATATTTGGAATAATGGGTACTTTCAGGTGATTGGACCAAAAGGACAAGGGCTGTGGAAAGATGGGCGGATGCTGGCAGAGCCCATCTATAAAGAAGTGGGGATCGAGCACAACAATTCGGATGTGTACTACACGGTGTCTGGAGATGTCATCACTTATCATTCCAGGTCCAAAGGTACGTCACATCCCTTGAAAAAAGGTGCCGAGTTTTTGCATGGCAGCTATGTGCTGGGACAGGACCCGAAAACGAATCTGTACGGCGTCCTCCAAGTCGGGGGAGAGACGGTTATCCCCTTTGCTTATCCGCGGGTTGAAGGTCCGCCAGCTGCACGCTTGCTCGTCCGTAGCGATGGAAAAAAAGCGATCCTCCCAGGCTGGGGAAAAGAAGTCAAGGAGCCAGTTTTTTGGTTCGACTCGTATGTGACATTGGGCGGCTACAGCAGGCTTAGCATCAAAGACGGAAACAAAATTGGGCTTTATTCTGAAGATGAAGGCTTGGTCCTGCCTCCTATTGAGAATCGAATCATTCGCCATGAGGAAGTAACGGGCGATGTGCTGGTGACGGAGCCGGATGGAAAGGTGCTGCGATACAGCATCGGAGGGAAACAAATAGAAGCTGGCAATCCAAATCCGTTGTCCGATGATTTGACGAAAAAGTATGAGCCGGGAAAAGGCGAGATGATTGTGGACCGCAAGACGAACCAACCAATCAGCAAGCTCTACCAATCTGTCTATATGGATTCCGATACCAATCTCATCGTTGCAATGGATCACGATTGGGCGGATCTTTATACCCCTGAGGGCAAGCTGTTGACTACGGAGATCAAAGTCGCGGTGTGGAAGTCAGGCAACGACAGACCGCCTCTTACCTTGATCAAAGTTACTGATTCCGTATATACCATGGGTGTGAGAGCGGGGAATGTCGGAATGGCGATGATCAAGGTCGATGGCGGGCAGCTCCAGGTCGTGAGCGATTTTGTGTATTGGGATGCAAACGAAACGATGGTACAAAATCAAAAGATCACGGTTACAGCACGGCTGGACGGCACACTGGATGTATGGGCGCAAGAAGGGAACCAGCTCGCTAACAAGCTCACTAGCGTGGTAGGTTTTCACACGGAATCTTATTTCGATCGGGTATTGATTCAGTCAAGTACAGGATGGGATGTCTATTCACCGCAGTTGCTCCGCCTAAGCACGGGCAATTATCAGTCCATGAAGTACATGCACTTATATGATCTCAAGACGGGTGCCATTGCCTACCAGGACAAGAAGACGGGATTGTACGGCCTTATGTCGCTGGAAGGAAAGGTGCTGACAGCGGCCAAATATGAGGCGATTTTGCCAACAAGCAAAGTATTCCCACAAGTGTGGAGCAAGGCAGACGAACAGACGCCTTATGTATTCACAACCAAAGACCAGTTCGGTTATCTCGATCAAGGTGGGCAAGAGCTGTTTGCGACAAGATTCCTGACGAAAAAACCAGTGGTCTCCTATAGTCCGATTACATTCCAAGCGTTTTCGGCCTACTCGGATATGATGCGACAACGCCCGCTGGAACTGATCGATTTCGGCAAACCGTATAGCTGGCCAGCTGGTGGCAACAGTGAGAGCCAATTTTTTGCCAATCTGGCGCTTTATTTGAATCTGCCGAAGGAAGCAGGCAAGCAAGCGGTCCTCACTGAATTGGTGTCCAAGGGAATTGTCAAGGCAGATGAGAATCGTTCTGTCATGAGTGACGAAGATATGTTCCGAGTGGCATATTTCATGGCGACAGGCAAAACAAGTCAAGCGATGACGCCACCACAGGTGATGGAATGGGCACATAAGCGGGGAATTGTGCCACAGCGAGAGGGAATGAGCTACTACATGACGATGGATTTGTACGCGGAGTATCAGCATATCCTGATGACAGAGCTCATGCGTTCCCTGAAAGGAAAGAAAGTGCTCAAGCCGAAGGTGTTAACGACGGCTGCACTCAGTGACGCACAACAGCAAATGCTCACAACAGCGCTGATCGTGAACGGCAAGCCAGCCAATCAACTGCCAGTGCCACTCCCACAAGCTGAGTGGCAGAAAGCCATTCAAAGCTTGGTCAACCAGTACAACAAGCAAGCGGCTCAATTGCTTGCGGCCTATGAAGCGAAGCTGTAAGCAGATAAACGTAAAGGCGCGGATGTTCATCCTGCGCCTTTTTTGCGCTATTAAAAAAACGGCCAATATTTTACAATTAACCAATAGAAGGCAGCGTGAACGCAAGCCGTGATCGCCAAGGAGACAATGAACGAGACAAACGAAATCTGATCGAGCTTGTAAGCGACAAAGAAAAATATCGTAAAGGCAATAAAGGCGATAAACGTACCTTCTTCTAGATAAGCAACAGTCATATGAAAATTCCACCTCTATTCAAGAAAGGATACCTACCCATCATGATTTCTATTGAAAAATTAAGCATACAAGATGCAGCCAGCTTGTTTCAATTTGAAGTGCGCAATCGCGCTTTTTTTGAAAAATCGGTTCCCAGTCGGGGAGACGCTTACTACCAATATGACCATTTTTTACGAGGTCTGCAAGCCTTGCTCGACGAGCAGGCGCAAGGAATCTCGTTTTTTGGCCTCATCAAAAACAGCCAGGGTGACATCTTGGGCAGAATGAATTTGGTAGACATCGAGAAAGACGAAGGAATCGGACATCTCGGCTATCGGGTCGGGGAAGATACCGCTGGTAAAGGAGTGGCTTCGCAAGGACTGAAGGTCTTTTTAGCGGAGCACGTTCCTCAATTAGCTGTCAGAATCATTTGTGCAAAAACAACAACGGATAACATCTCCTCGCAAAAAGTGTTGCTGAAAAATGGATTCGAGCCCTATGACATGGAGCCGGAAACAAGGGATGAATTTCTTCACTATCGTCTGAACGTTGTTTAATAAGTAATAATTTGGTATTGTGTGGAAAGTTTGTTAGTAAAATAAAAAAGGGGAATAGAGATGAATCGTCAAGGTAAGATGATTGCAAATATGCTAGTGGCGACAGGGATGCTGGCTTCATCTGTAGGATATGCTTCGGCGAACGAAGTAAAAGCCCAAGAAGTGAGCAATACACCCGCTCATAAGGTTTTGCGGTTGAACCTGATTGATCAGCCAGGTCAATTGGACCCCGCAATGGCTGAGGATGAAGCGATGTTTTCTGTGATGCACACGATGTTTGATGGGTTGGTCCGGTTAGGTCCGGATGGAAAAGTTCAGCCATCAATCGCCCAGAAAATAGACGTTTCGGATGACATGAAGACATATACGTTCCATTTGCGTGAGGCAAAGTGGAGTAATGGTGATCCAGTCACTGCCCATGACTTCGAATACGCTTGGAAGCGTGCGCTAGACCCGAAAACCGATAGTACTTACTCCTATCTGCTCTATCCCATCAAAAATGCGGAACAAGCCAACATAGGCGAGGGGAAGCTGGAAGAAGTAGGAGTAAAAGCCATCGATGCCAAGACATTGCGCGTGGAGTTGGAGCAGCCTACGCCATATTTTACAGAGTTAACGGCCGCACCGATTTTTTATCCGGTGAACAAGAAGCTCGATGAGAAGAACCCGGGATGGTACCGCGAAGCTGCGACGCATGTCGGGAACGGACCATTTAAATTAATTTCCGCAGATAAAGAGAAAATTACGATGGTCAAAAACGACCTGTATTGGGATAAAGCGGCTGTGAAGCTGGACAAGGTAGAATTTACCGTCATTCAGGATGAGAATACACAGCTGGATATGTTCGATCATGACGAGTCTGACTGGGCAGGCGCTCCGTTTGGTTTTTTGCCAATTGATGCATTGCTTGCATTGGAGTACGAGGAAATATTGCAAACCAGACCAATAGCTGGTGTTTACTGGTACAGGTTCAACACCGAACGGGCCCCGTTTACCAACGCAAAGATTCGCAAGGCGTTTGCATACGCGATCAATCGTCAGGCAATCGATGATGCGCTTGAGTATGGCGTGCAAATGCCGGCTAAAGGTGCCTTGCCACCGACGATGACGCTGAAAAAGGAAGGCTACCTCAAGGACAACGATCAGGAAACGGCGAAAAAGCTGCTGGCTGAAGGCATGAAGGAATTAGGAATTACGAAGCTACCACCCATCGCACTTTCCTTTAATATTACTGAGAATCATCGTTTAGTAGCGGAAACCATTCAAAAACAGTGGAAGCAAACACTCGGCGTGGATGTAACGCTAAATGAGCAAGAGTGGAAAGTGTACCTGGAAGAAATGAACAACGGCGACTATCAGATCGGACGGATGGGCTGGATTAGTGATTTCAATTATGATCCTGTCAGCTTCCTGGAGCTGTTTAAGGACAAGGATGGGTTCAACAACAACACTGGATGGGAAGACAACAAGTACCGAGAACTTTTGAATCAATCCGCGACCGAAAAAGATCCTGAGAAGCGCAAGCAACTGTTGGCGCAAGCAGAAGCGATCCTCATGGAGGAAATGCCTGTCGCTCCGATTTACTATTTCACTGATCACTGGGTACAAAATGAGAAGCTCAAAAATGTCGTGATCGATAGCATTGGTGTCGTCGATTACAAGTGGGCGTCCAAAGAATAAGCGTAAAAAACACAAGAGTCCCCTTCCTGCTAAAAGGTGATATTATCCCCTTTGAGTAGACAGTGTAAAAAGCCCGCCCACCTAACGGTGGGTGGTACACTCTACTTGGAGGGGATTTTCTCATGGCTAAAAAAGGTCAAATATTCAAGCGTTATTCCGAGGAGTTTAAGCTGAGAGCAGTAAACATGTATCAACAGGGAGAGATGGGTTATAAAGCAATAGCTAAGGAATTAGGGATACCTAGTAAAACACAAGTTCTACAATGGGTTCGAAAGAAGAATAAAGGCGAAGGTTTTGTGGATCAAAGAGGAAAGAATGGTTCTAGTGACACCCCATTTGTTGGTCGTCCAAGAACCAAGTTTGCTACTGTGGAAGAAGAAAGGGACTATCTAAAGGCGCAGGTAGAATACCTAAAAAAGCGCAATCCCAATCTGCATCTGGGGGGAAGGTATGGAAAATAACTCGCTTTACGATCATAAACGAGCTGCGTAAAAAATATCCACTAACGTGGTTGGTAGAAATTGCGCAAGTGTCACGGTCGGGTTTTTACAAATGGCTTAGCACCAAAGGAAAGCCGTCAGCAAGAAATGAGTTAGATCAGATTCTGAAAAAGCATATGATGGCGATTCATTTGGAGCATCCATACTATGGTTATCCACGAATGCAGATAGCATTAAAGAAGAAGGGATTGAATGCGAATCATAAGCGAATATACCGCCTGATGAAAGAATTAAACCTTCAATCCATCATCAGGAGGAAGCGCCGCTATTTTGGTAAAGCACCTTCGATTGTATATCCCAACTTACTTAACCGTAAGTTTAGAGCGGACAAGCCCAATGAGGTATTTGTAACAGATATTACGTATGTTGCACTTCATAACCGTTACTATTACCTTTCGGTCATTCAGGACCTTTTTAACAACGAAGTTGTTGCCTGGAAAGTTTCCAAGCGAAATGATTTACAACTTGTGTTAGACACTGTGGGGCAGCTAAACGAAGAAAGAGACGTGCTGAAAGCAACCCTACATTCAGATCAGGGCTTCCAATACACGTCTCGACAGTACAATAAGCGAATAAAGGAACTTGGCATAAGTGGCAGCCACTCTCGCAAAGGAAACTGCCTTGATAACGCCTGCATCGAATCCTTTTTCTCGCATCTCAAAACTGAGACATTGTACTTTACTGAGTGTAAGACAGAAGAAGATCTCTTTCAAGCCATTGAAAAATACATTTGGTTTTATAACCATGAACGGTTCCAGAAAAAATTAAACCAGTGTGCCCCGGTTGAATACCGAAACACACTGGCTGCTTAGGCTTTTTTAATTGTGTCTACTTGACAGGGGTAAGACCAAGGAAAGGGACTTTTTCCGCTTATGGGGTGTTCATTAATGGCTCCCAAGGACGTCTCGTTCCGAGCATATCCGCGAGATGCTTATTGTCCTTGCGACGAACTTTCCGTTTCTCCGCTCGCTTTTCAGCACCATCGTGCAAGAATTTTTCCTCTTCCGTCTCTGGAACGATCTTGGGCACGGGGGTAGGCCGCCCATCCTCGCCAATCGCGACAAACGTCAGAAAAGACGTAGCACAGACAGTTCGAACGCCCGTTAGCAAATCCTCCGCAACAATTTTGACAAAGACCTCCATCGATGTGTTATGCGTCCATGTGACGAAGGCTTCGAGTGCAACCTCATTGTCCACCCGGATCGGCTGCAAAAAGTCGACGGAATCAGTAGAAGCGGTAACGACTGGTCCCCGGGCATGTTTCATGGCAGATATCGCAGCAACATCGTCGATATGCGCCATCAGCCTGCCGCCGAACAGCGTATTGTGATTGTTCGTATCCGGGGGCAGCACATGGCTTGCTTTGAACGTGCGCGACTCCCGAACAAAACGTTGAATCGTCATAAAATTAGCTCCCTTCTTTCTTGCAATCGGATTATGAATGATGACAATCTTCTCTCCTTTTCATTGTTCCACAAAAAAATGGATCTATTCCTCTTCGAAAGAGTTTCTGTTGGGTCTACTTGTACTGACCTTTATTGGGGCGAAACGGCAAAAAGAGACACTAATGCTGTTGCCACGAACGTCATTTGCCACTATACTTGTAAAGTAGTTTATGGATAATAATGGAATGGTTGTTGCTACGACCGTCTCTATATCGAAATGGTATGCAAAGAAAACAGCGGAAAGGAGGGTATCCACATGAAAAAAAGATCATTAATGTCTTTGTCAAAAGGAATTGGATACTCAACCGCTGTTTTCTTTGATCTGGCTAAATCACGGGAGAAGTATGTCCAAAAACGGATATAGCGACCATCCTTTGATGTAGTAGGATTCATCAGGATACAGTGGAAAAACTCCACAGGTCGCATTCCTGTGGTTTTCTTTTTAGGGCACCGCAGGATTTCCTGTGGTGTTTTTTTATTTCGAAAAAGGGAGATGGATTGTATGCAAGGAAACGGAGAGAACATTTACGTAAGACTGGTACAGGAAGCGGATGCACAGAGCCTCTTGGCGCTTGAAGTGAGAAACAGAGACTTCTTTCAAAACTTCACAGGGACGAGAGAAGAGGCGTTTTACACGCTGGAAGGCCAAATCGACAGGATCAAGAACGCGATGGCTTTGAAAGAAGAAGACAGAGGGTACGTCTTTGTCATTGCGAAAAAAGGACAGGATGAAATCATTGGGGAAGTCATTCTTTCAGAGGTCGTAAGAGAGAATCTGCAAAGCTGCTGGATCGGCTACTTCCTGGACAAAGAGCACAATGGAAAAGGCTACATGACCGAAGCGGTAAAACTCGTCGTGGCTTATGCCTTCGAGACACTAGGTCTTCACCGCCTGGAAGCAGGTGTGATGCCGCATAATATAGGCTCGATCAAGGTGCTGCTAAAAGCTGGTTTTCACAAGGAAGGGATTGCCAAGAAAAACGTGAAAATCAATGGTCGGTGGGAAGATCATCAAACACTCGCGATCGTGAAAGAAGAACAAACCGACCAGGTGAAGCCCATGGTCCAGCGCAAAAATCCTAGTACAGTTGCTTCGCCTATGGGACCCTATACACATCTGACGGTCGTACCAAAAGGAGCCGATTTGCTCGTACTTTCTGGGCAAGTAGGAATGGACCTTCACGGAGAGTTGCCGACAGATATGAAAGAACAAGTCGAAAACACGCTACAAAACATACTGCGCAATTTCGAAAGTGAATCAGTAACTGCGGATCATATCATCAAAATCAATATATGGGCAACCGAGGAAATGGATTGGAAGCATTTTAATCAGGTGTGGGAGAAGTTTCACGGGGGGACACCGCCAGCGATGACGATGTCTTACGTCCCAGCATTGGCAGTCCCTTCGCTCAAAGTGGAGATAGAAGCTTGGGCAGCGAAATGGTAGGAAGGAAATAGAGGAGAAAGAAAAAGGGTGAAGCTTTTCGCTTCAGCCTTTTTTCTGTAACTTTTTTCTAGCAAAAACGTCACTATTTTCAGGAGATAGAATGATCGTGAAGTTATTGCTGTTTTGACAGCAAAAGATGTCAAAACATGAAGGAATATGCGGACGAATCGAGAAGTTCTTTCTATTAGCTGGATTTTCCAATAATACGAAAAAAACAGAGGGGAACGAGGAACTTGCTTTTACGAGTAAATGTCAGCTTGCTAGCTGTTTTCTTCCTGATTTTGCTGATGCCTCTGTCCATTGCGCGAGCGGCCACTCATGTAGACGTGGCGGTCGATCAGTTAAATATTCGAAGCGAGCCAGGTACGACTACCCAGATCGTCGCAACACTCAAAAAAGCCACGAGGTTGCCAATCACCAAGCAGCAAAAAGATTGGACTCAGGTAAAGCTGCCGAACGGCAATACCGGATGGGTCAATAATAAGTATGTGAAGATGATAGAAGTTCCACAGATCAAATATGTCAAAAGCAATGTGGACATGCTGAATGTTCGGGCAGAACCAAATGCCACTGCACAAATTCTGCAGATCATCGACAAAAACGGTGTGTTTTTGCAAATGAAAAAGCAAGGGGAATGGGCACAAATTAAGCTGTCTGATCAAAAGAACGGCTGGGTGAAAGCCAGTTACTTGACGGAGACAACAGCACCACCACCAAAACCACCCCAGGTACCAGCACAAATCCCAGACCCGACAACAATTCCAGCACCCCCCCCTCCTGTACTCCCATCCAATACGGGGAGTGAATTCGGACAAGGGACAATCGTATTAACCGAAGGCTATGAAGTTTATGCACAACCAGATATTCTTGGTACCGTCATTGGTCAAATCCATGGCGGGATGACAATCAATCATTACGGATATGCAAATGGTTGGTACACCATTAACTTTAACGGTACCTATGCCTATATTTTCAAACCAATCGAACAGACTGGGGGAGTTCAGCCACCGGGGGCACTTACACCGGGGACTTTGCCAGTTTCAACACCTCCCTCTGCACAAGAACTACAGATTCGCGTCAAAAATCCTGATTCTAACATCCGAAATGGTCCCTCAACCGATCATGCAATAATCGGAAGCGTTCAACCCGGACAAGTATTCCCGGTTGTACAAACAGTAGGAGACTGGTACATCATCAGGCTGGCAGACAATTCGACCGCCTATATCGCGGGGTGGATCGTAGAGAAGATTCAACCAGCTGGTACTCTGCCACCGACAGGAGCAACGTACGAGTACAACAGTGGGATGATTGGAAACGAGAAAGTGTATATCTATCACACCCATAACCGTGAGTCTTGGCGAAATGTTGCACGGAACCAACAAGGGAGCTCGGTCGATGATCCTGAGATCAACATCACGCTTGTTGGGAAAAGGCTGGGCGAGCTGTTGCAAGCAAGAGGCATTTCGGCAATGGCGAGCCAGGACGATTTCGCTCAGAGGCTGAGGGAACAAAATAAAAGCTATTCGATGTCTTATTCCGAGTCGTACAAGGCGGTAGCGGCAGCGGCTGCAACTAGTCCGCACTTGCAGTACATATTCGATATTCATCGAGACAGTGATGAGCCACGCAGCAAGGTAGCGATCACGATCAATGGGAAAACCTATTCCCGGATGCTGTTTGTAATCGGAACAGCGAATCCGAACCATCTGGCGAACAAAAAGCTGGCGGAAGAGCTGCACGCCCGTCTAGAAGCCTCTTATCCCGGTTTGTCGCGGGGGATTATCCTGAAAGGTTCAAATCAAGGGAACGGGGTGTACAATCAGTCCATTTCCGAGGGAGCCCTGCTTTTGGAATTCGGTGGTACGAACAACACCTTGGAAGAAGGCTATAATACAGCAGAAGCCTTTGCCGAAGTCTTCGGGAATTACCTGATCGAATCTCAAATCGCATTCAAATAAACGGTATTGACCGTTTATTTGAAGACCGCAAGCGGTCACATTCTGTTTTATGAAAAACATCGAGATGTTTTTCACAGGTACAAGTAGCACGATTCTTTTCGCCACACGCGAGAGAATCGTGTTTTTTTCCAGGAGGATCATTTATGGCTACACATCAAGAAAACATACAATCGACTGACAATAAAAGTCGCCGTCATCTTCAAGGAGACTGTGAGAGCTGCTTTGGCTTGTGCTGTGTGGCATTGCCTTTTGCCGCTTCCTCTGATTTTGCTATCAATAAAGACGCAGGCAAGCCCTGTAGTAACTTACAGGCAGACTTCCGGTGTGGTGTTCACACAAAGCTGAGAGACATCGGCTTTCGCGGTTGTACTGTCTACGATTGTTTTGGAGCTGGCCAAAAGGTGTCTCAAGTCACTTATGGCGGCCAAGATTGGCGTAAAGAACCCGGGTCAGCGAAGCAAATGTACGAAGTATTTCCGATCATGTGGCAGCTTCATGAGCTGCTTTGGTATATAACGGATGCGTTGACCAAGCAAGCTGCCCAGTCCCTCCATCCTGCATTGAAGGAAGCGTTGGATGAGACACAGCGCCTGACGGATCAGAGTCCTGAGGAAATCCTGAAGCTGGACGTCGCTCTTCATCGAGCAAAAGTTAACGAACTATTGTTGCAGACAAGTGAACTGGTACGTAAGGACGCGGTTGCCAAGTACAAAGGGGGCAAGCAAGGAAAATCCTTTGGCCGAGGCGCTGATCTCATTGGTGCCAAGCTCAAAGGCGATGATTTACGAGGAGCCCAATTACGCGGCGCTTATTTGATTGCTGCTGATTTGAGAGGAGCAGATTTGCGGGGAGCTGACCTCATTGGTGCAGATTTTCGCGATACAGATGTGAGCGGAGCGAACTTGACGGAGACGTTGTTTCTCACGCAGGTCCAGCTCAACGCGGCGAAGGGCGATGCAAGCACCAAGCTGCCACCTTCGTTCACGCGTCCACCTCACTGGGCTAAATAAATGAACCAAAAGCAGGATGTCATTCGTTGACAGCCTGCTTTTTCCAGTCACTTGTTTCCACCTAAGACCAGATTCATTTTTTACGAGTCTGGATTTGAATGCAACCCAACTATTTCTATTACTTCGACTACCGCTACTCTTCTCGAACCTTCCATAAAATATCCGATCACCCCAAGCTCTATGATCATCCTCAAATTCAGGATGGATAGCAAAGATGCCTATTATGCTCGTGTCATCTCCATCGTAAGAAAAATCACTTCGATATCCTTGAAACGGCGTCACCTTTCTTCCGCCTTCATTTTCAGAGTAAAATCGGTACTTTACTCGAAAATCAGCGGGGTGTCTCCTTATTTCTTCATAGGGTATCCACACGTTATTTCCTCCGATCTTTGAAAAACGTTGTTAATACATTTCTGCTTTTGCCGTATTAACTATCGTGAGGCTCACAATCAAACAAATTGCGCAATTTGTTTATTCCATCCAGAAGGGAGGGGAAGTAGTTGGAGATTGCCCAAGTGAACACAGGCATCTGCCAAAAAGAAGAACATAAAAGCCAAGCGGAAAGCATGTCGACCGAAAATTTTGCCCAAATATATGGTGCGTACTATAAGCGCGTCTACAAATATATTTGTTATCGTATCAATAATCACTACACAGCGGAAGAAATATGCAGTCATGTGTTTGAAATGGTGATATCAAAATACAGCAGCTTCTCGCCGGATAAATCAAACTTTGAGGTCTGGTTGTTTGCGATCGCCAGAAACGCAGTGACAGATTACTTCCGCTTACAGAAGAAAAGAATGAGCTTTTCATTGGATTCGATTCTGAATCTGGTCTTGCCGAAGTCGTCACCGGAGGACATCGTGATCCGCGACGATAATCATCAAGTCTTATTTCAAGCACTGGCGAAGCTGAGTGACAAGGAGCGCAATATCATCGCCATGAAATATGCGGCTGGTCTTAAAAACGCAGAAATTGCAGAACTTCTTGGTGTCAGTGGTTCAAATGTTGGGGTCGTGCTCTACAGATGCTTGAAAAAGCTGCAGATGGAATTGCAAAAAGGGGGCTTCCGTTATGAAGAGTGAGCAGGATCTAGACGATTTTCGTGAACTCACCGACTTGCTTACTGATCTGGAATTAGATGACGCCACTCCAAAAGCCAACATATACAATCGGTTGAAATTCAAATTGGAATCAGGAAACATACAACTACATGATAGTAAAAAGGACGGGATCTCTATGAAAACGAATAAATGGAAAGCTGCCACAGTTAGTACTGTTGCTGTTGTTTGCCTTTTAGGTGCATTCTCGACTACATCGTTTGCCCAAGGAATGCTCCAAACGATCTTGGCACGCTTTCAGGTCGGGAACATGGAAATTACCCAATATGATAAAGAGCTGCCTGCTGAACAGTCCAATCCCCAAGGAATCGAGATACCTATAGAACACAAGGCCCCTCCACAGATGACATTGGAAGAAGCACGCGCAGCTAGCAAAATGGACTTTCCCGCACCGACATGGTTGTCAGAGAATTATTCCTATAAAAACACGGTCGTTCATGGCGAGAGTATGGTAGAAATTCAGTATGAAAAAGGGAAAGAGTTTATTTCCTTGTTGATTTCAAACGGTGGCGAAAACGGCATCAGCACGACAGAGGGTGTCAAGATCGAAACCATTGGCGGAAAAAAGGTATATTTCGCCAACGGAATCGTGATTTGGGAGCATGAAGGATTCACGTACGAGTTGTACCAGATGGCAGAGAAGAGCTTTGATGCTGCGACTATTGGTAACATCATCGATTCCTTGTCAACGAAATCCGCAAAAAAATAAGCGGTTGTTACTTCACCACGTACCCAGGCACCACCGGCTTCGATTGCTTTTCGAGGTCGGTGATCGTCTGGGTATTTTCGATAACTGCCGAGATATTTTAAAAGAAAATGAACAAATTACACATTCAATAAAATAAGTGAAGGCGCATAAATCTAGTTTAAATCAAGGAAAAATCCGAAACAGTCACAGACTGTTAAAAATCATGTAACGAATCGGACACCCTCTAGGGTCAAAAGTCCTGCTACAATTACACATGACCGGAAATATACAGGGTAAAACAAAAAACTCTCTCACGAAGATAAATGCGAAAAGGGGGTTACAGGAGAGAGAATAATTTGTGAATTTTTTCACATATATTTGTGATATTTTTCACAAAGTCGTAATAAATGCGGGTTTCCCCACTGATATAATTCCGGTACATAAAGGCCAAAACGCGAAGAGAAAGGGATCTTGTACATGGATATAGTGGATTTGGGACGACTTCAATTTGCGATAACAACTATCTTTCATTTTGTTTTTGTGCCGATTTCCATTGGGCTGTCCTTATTAGTAGCCATTATGGAAACGATGTATGTGGTAAAAAAGAATGACTTGTACAAAAAAATGGCCAAGTTTTGGGGAACCTTTTTGCTCATAAATTTTGCTGTCGGGATCGTGACAGGGATTATGCAGGAGTTCCAATTTGGGATGAACTGGTCTGATTTCTCACGATTCGTCGGCGACGTATTTGGAACACCGCTAGCGATTGAGGCCCTCTTAGCATTCTTCCTCGAATCGACTTTTATTGGACTTTGGGTGTTCGGTTGGGATCGTTTGTCCAAAGGTGTGCATCTCGCATGTATTTGGCTCGTATCCATCGGAACGATTCTTTCGGCTCTTTGGATTTTGGCAGCCAACTCGTTCATGCAGCAGCCAGTCGGCTTCGCTATCAATAACGGACGTGCAGAGATGGTTGATTTCTTCGCTCTCCTTACCAATGGACAATTACTATATGAATTCCCCCATACCGTATTTGCGGCATTTGCGACAGGTGCCTTCTTGGTAGCAGGTATCAGTGCTTGGAAGCTGATGAAAAAACAAGACGTTACATTCTTTGTACAATCGTTCAAAATCGCGATCGTGGTAGCATTGATTTCCTCGCTTGCTATTGCTCAATTCGGTCATGGTCAGGCACAGTATTTGGTTGCTACCCAGCCAATGAAAATGGCAGCGAGTGAAGGGCTGTGGGAAACAAGCTCAGACCCAGCTCCTTGGACGGTTTTTGCAACGATTGATCCTGAAAAACAAGAAAACGGCTTTGAAATAAAAATTCCTTATTTGCTTAGCGTTCTGACGTACAACTCACTTTCAGGTTCTGTACCGGGTATGTTGGAATTGCAGGCAGAGTATGAGAAAACCTACGGTCCAGGAAACTACATTCCACCAGTTCGGACGACCTTCTGGAGCTTCCGCATCATGGTAGCGGGCGGTAGTGCATTGATTTTGCTGGCTTTGTACGGGGCATATCTGACCATCCGCAAAAAGCTGGAACAGCCAAACAAGCGGTTCATGCAGCTGATGGTTGCGGGTATCTCACTACCATTCATCGCAAACTCAGCAGGGTGGATCATGACGGAGGTAGGTCGTCAGCCGTGGACGGTATTCGGGCTACTGCGTGTTGAAGATGCGGTTTCGCCAAGCATTAGCACAGGAGAGGTATGGTTCTCTCTCATCGCCTTCACGACGATTTATCTAATCCTGCTTTGCCTCTTGGCTTATCTGTTTGCTCGTGTGGCCAAAAAAGGACCGGATATGGATAGTCATGAGGAAGTAGAGGATTTACAGCTTCAGGATCCATTTGATCGTGTAAGGAGTGAACGTTATGGAGCTTAATGAACTGTGGTTCCTGCTCATTGCCGTTCTGTTTACCGGATTTTTCTTTCTCGAAGGCTTCGACTTTGGTGTGGGCATGGCGACGCACCTGCTATCACGAAATGATCTGCAAACCCGGGTTCTGATCAATACGATTGGCCCGTTCTGGGATGCCAATGAGGTTTGGTTGATTACAGCCGCTGGTGCGATGTTTGCAGCGTTTCCGGAGTGGTATTCCACGATGTTTAGCGGCTATTATCTCGTGCTTACGTTGATTCTGCTTGCGTTGATTGGACGCGGGGTAGCATTTGAATTTAGAGGCAAAGGGAAAGGTGAGGCTTGGAAAAAGACGTGGGACGCAGCGATTCTGATTGGAAGCTTTGTACCGCCGATGTTGTTCGGAATGGTGTTTGCCAGTCTGGTGAAGGGTGTGCCGATTGATCAGAATATGGAAATGACTGCTGGCTTCTCTGACATTGTGAATGGATACTCGTTGTGGGCTGGAGTGACAGTTACAGGACTATGCTTGCTGCACGGTCTAAACTTTATCTCGCTGCGCACGGTAGGCGAGCTGCGTGAAAAATCACGTGTACTGGCAGGGAAGCTGTTGCCAATGCAAGCGGTTCTCATGGCGGTACTCGTAGGGTGGACCTTTATGGTAACCGATCTGTTTGAGCGCCAGGGTGTTTTGTTGACAGCAGCTGTACTCTTAGGTGTTGTGGCTTTTGTACTGGCTCGTCACTTCTTGAGACAAGGCAGGGAAGGGTGGGCTTTCGGGATGACAGGTGCGATGATCCTGTTGACGTTCGTCTCGATGTTTATGGGTTTGTTCCCACGGGTGATGGTCAGCACGATTGATAGCGCGTTTGATTTGACCCTCTATAATGCAGCTTCGAGTCCATATACGTTAAAAGCAATGACCATTGTTGCAGCAGTGCTTTTACCGTTTGTGCTAGCCTATCAGGCTTGGAGCTATTTCGTCTTCCACAAACGGGTCACTGAAAAGGATCATTTGGAGTACTAATGGACAAGGAATTGTTCCGATTACAAGGAATCCGACCGGTTATGCTGCTGCTAGCCGGTCTTTCCCTCCTGCAAAGTGCGGTGATTATCGGTCAGGCACTGCTTTTGGCGAAGTCGATCGCGATCTTGTTTGAAGGTCAAGCGGTTCAGATGGCGTATCAGCCGCTTGCACTGTTTTTGGTCATGATAGCCGCTCGTCATACTATCGTTTGGCTGCAAAAGAAAGTCGCTGGCCGTTTTGCTGAAGCTTCCAGTGAGTCTTTGCAAGAGCGAGTTTTATCCCGATTGTTCGAGCGTGGTCCACGTTTTGCCGCCAGTGAAGGAAGCGGAAAGCTTGTTACGCTTGTCCTGGAAGGTGTAGATCGTGTACGTACCTACCTGGAGTTGTCTGTTCCGCGTACGCTAGATATGGTTTTTGTTACGTTTCCGCTTCTGGCATTTGTCTACATGAAAGATGTTATTTCTGGACTGATCCTGACGGTAACGATGCCTGTTCTTATTGGTTTTTTTATCGTACTCGGTCTGGCGGCGCGTAAACAGGCAGACAAACAATGGCGCTCGTATCGAATGCTATCCCATCATTTCACCGATTCGCTTCGCGGGCTTGCGACGCTCCGGTTTTTGGGACGCAGCAAAGACCATGGGGAGACCGTCGGAAGAGTAAGCGATCAATATCGGTCCGCTACGATGCGTACGTTGCGCGTGGCCTTCTTGTCTTCTTTGGCACTCGACTTCTTCAGCATGCTGTCGGTTGCGTTTGTGGCGGTCGGTCTTGGGTTGCGGCTGATAGAAGGAAACTTTGGATTTGAAACGGCATTGGTCATCCTGATTCTTGCACCGGAATACTTTTTGCCAGTACGGATGCTGGGATCGGACTACCACGCCTCATTAGATGGCAAAGAGGCGTTGGGAACTATTCGTACCATTATCGATAGTGGCGCTCTGGATGAACAAAAGGAGAAAGCACAGGCAATGGATAGTCAGACGTCTCTGACAGGCAGATTGGATGGAACGATTACCTTGTCCGATATTCGTGTCGTCGGTGAGGATGGCAGACAGCTACTGGGTGAGGTAACTGCGGAATTGGGCAGCAACATGAGAAGAGTGGGCATTGTAGGGGAGAGCGGGGCTGGAAAATCAACTCTCCTCGGAGTGCTAGGCGGTTTTTCTGATCCCGACGCTGGCGTGATACAAATAGATGGGCAACCCATTACGGGGGAGGCGAAACAGGAGTGGCAGCGGCAAATCGCTTACATTCCACAGCATCCGTATTTATTCAATCAATCATTGGCGGATAACATTCGCTTCTATGAGCCGGAAGCGACGCACGAACAGGTGGAGCAGGTGATTCGTGATGTCGGTCTGGGAGAGCTGGTGGACAGTTTGCCAAATGGCTGTTACGAAATCATTGGTGAAGGGGGCCGCACGTTAAGCGGCGGACAGGCACAGCGGGTTGCCTTGGGACGTGCACTTCTTGGCAACCGACCAGTGATTTTGCTCGACGAGCCGACCGCTCACTTAGATATTGAAACGGAATGGGAGCTAAAACAGACTATGCTGTCGGTGTTGGGGGACAGGCGCGTATTTTTGGCCACACATCGTTTGCATTGGATGCGAGACATGGATTGGATTTGGGTGATCGACCAGGGACGACTGGTGGAAGCGGGTACCTATGAACAGCTCGTTGCACAAAAAAGCCTATTTTATCGGTTGTTGACAGCTGGTGCCAAGGGGGAGAAAGGATGAAGGAAGCGCGAGAAGGCAATCAGGGGTGGTTTCTTCCATACTTTCGCCAGTTTTTTTGGCAGTTTGCCGCAGCGGCTTTGCTGGGAACCTTGGCAGTGGCATGTGCGGGCGCTTTGCTGTATACGTCCGGGTATTTGATCTCTCGCTCCGCACTCAAGCCCGAAAACGTCTTAATGGTCTATGTTCCCATCGTACTTGTCCGGGCTTTTGGCTTTAGCAAAGCAGTCATTCAGTACCTGGAGCGTTTGGTTGGACACGATGCAGCTTTGCGTGTGTTATCGCGTATGCGTGTGCGTTTGTATCAGGCCATCGAGCCGCAAGCGCAGCTTCTCCACAATCGTTTTCGTACGGGAGATCTGCTTGGTGTACTAGCGGATGACATCGAGCAACTACAGAACGTCTATCTGCGCTTTGTGTTGCCAGCTGTCTCGGCAGTCCTCCTCTATGGGGCAGGTATTGTGGCACTGGGAAGAATGGACGGGATGTTCGCGCTGCTAATGGCGTTGTACTGTGGTTTCCTGCTGTTTGTTGCACCCGCAGTAGTCTTGTGGTCATCCATTGCCAAGAGTCGTCGGTTCAAGCAGGAGAGACAGGCAGCATATCGAGAGCTGACAGATGCTGTTTTTGGCATGAGTGACTGGATTCTCAGTGGTCGTACAGAGCAGTTTCTCCAGATGTTTACAAGGCGGCAAAAGACAGCTGCCCAGATCGAAAACTCCATTCGACGCGGAGAATGGCGAGTCCAGTGGATGTCGCAGTGTGCAATCGGTGGAGCCATTGCCTTACTGGTCATCTGGGCGGGGGGACTTGCCGCTGCGAATCAGATTCCTGCGACGTTGATTGCTGCGATTGGGCTGGTCGCATTTCCGTTGATGGATGCGTTTGCCCGTATTTCTGACGCTGTTGTACGAATGCCAGAATACAAGGAGTCTCTGGGGCGGCTTCGGGAGATCGAGGGCAGTCGTCCATCCATTGTAGAAGCGCAGAAGGAAAAGGTGGCAGATCAAGCTGGGGGCAGTTTGAAGCTCGATCATGTTCGTTTTCGCTACCCACAAGCCAGCAATTGGAGTGTGCAGGACGTGTCTTTTGAGGTGCCTCAAGGGGGAAAAATTGCGTTGCTCGGTCGCAGCGGTGCTGGCAAATCGACGATACTGAACTTGATTCGAGGTGCTATACAGCCGGAAGCAGGTCAGGTGACAATAAATGGACAGCCAGTCCAGTCAGAAGAGGATTCTGCTTGTTTGTTTTCCGTGTTGAATCAGCAGCCGTATTTGTTTGACACAACCGTAGCCAATAACATCAGGCTTGGTCGACCCGATGCGTCAGATGAAGAAGTGCGTGCTGTGACAGCTCAAGTGGGTCTGGATCAGCTGATTGAATCCCTACCGGACGGTTATCAAACACGGATGCAGGAAACCGGTTTGCGCTTCTCTGGAGGAGAAAGGCAGCGTATAGCCCTTGCCCGGATTTTGCTGCAAAACAAGCCAATTGTTCTCCTTGATGAGCCGACGGTGGGATTAGATCCGTTGACTGAACGCGATCTGATGGCAACGATCTTCCGTGTCTTGCACGGGAAAACATTGATTTGGGTGACTCACCACTTGAGCGGTGTAGAGCAAATGGACGAGGTCATTTTTATGGAGCATGGAGTCATCTCGATGCGAGGGACACATGAGCAGTTGTATCAGGACAATCCAAGGTATCGCAACCTGTATACAATGGACTGTCCGTTGGCGTCCGAGTTGGAAAAATAAGAAGAGGCTGTTCCGGAGAAGGACAGCCTTTTTCACTTAAGATAGGGCCTCGCTGGTTACACCCCGGTAGTAATGAGTGTGCCCGTCATCATAAGTGGTTTGCCCTGAAAACTCGTGGTAATGGCTTCCGTCCGGCAGCGGAATAGGCGGACCCGTCCATCCCCTGTAGTGATGCACATGTCCATCATCAAATGTAGTAGTACCTTCGTAGTAATGAACGTGCCGATCTCTCATTCCTTGTGGGGGTGACGTTCTACCACGTATTCGGTGACGATGACGACCCGAAATGCTTGTCAGTGTGTCATACCCATGAAAATGCCCAGGCCGATCGGCAAATCGAATAAAGCGTAATGAATGAGAGTGCCGAGAGCTCATCAAGAAACGCCCCTTTGTATGCATTTATCACTAGTAAATGCGTTTGTCAGGCGTTTCGACACGGACATTCGTCTATGCGTTGAAAAAGAACGAGAGCCTTCCTCATTGGAAAAGGCTCTCGTCTGATTAAAACAGTTTTTTCCCCATGATATGATCCAGTGGGATCACGCCAATGTCTCTACTATCATCGCTATTGTTACGATTATCTCCCATCACAAACACATGGTTTTCTGGTATGACGATTTTGGCATCAGGTACGTTGACCATCTCTTCTTTTATGTAGGGCTCGTTTAACGACTGTCCATTCCGATACAGGCTCTCATTCTTAAACTCCAAAGTATCGCCGGGTTTGCCAATGACTCGTTTTACCCAGAATGTTTTGGCTTCGCTTTTCCCCATGGCGAGCATGAGGAGAGGATTTTCAAGGATGTCATCTTGTAACGTACGATCCCGGTTTACACGGCTGTCGATCACGACAATATCGTTGTACTCAGGGAGATAAGAGAATGTGTGGGACAATTTCGACACATAGATGCGTTCGTCGTTTTGCAAAGTGGGCTCCATCGATTGTCCATTCACTTTAAAAGGTTGGAGAACAAATATGTTAACCAGCATCGCGAGTGAAAGGGAGATGCCCAATGTTTTGGTCCAGCCCCATATTTCTTTTACGCTTTTCAAATCAGACCGCATCCTTCCACGTGAAGATTACTTTGGTGTGGCTATTGATTAGTACGTGAAATGGCGCTTTTTGGTTACGTAAATGAGAAGAGAAGCTTGTGAGCAAAAGGAATTAAGCAAAAAAGCTGAAAAAGATGACAGCAAAAATGCCACTGGGGACAGAGGCGAGTAGGAAATAAAAGGTCCATTTCCATCTGCTTTTATAATCTTGCACTTCATGTTCTTTGTAATAGGCGGAGGGGGCGCTAAGGGCGTTATAAACCATTAATCCAGCTAGTGTAAGGAGACCGAATGCAAGGTACTCCGCATAAATGCCAGCTTGATCGATGTTCCCCGTCGTGATTGCTATGATCAAACATAGAATCTGCAAAGCCGTGCCAAAACCAATTGCTTTAAGAATGAGAACCACCTGCCGAAAGGGTGAAATTTTTCAAGGAAATTAAATCTTTTTAATAAATGAAATCCGGTCGTTTCCTTTTCCATCGTAATTAGAAGTCAAAGAAATTCCATCCACCATTTTATCTCCTTCTTCAACGGCAAAACCTAGCTTCGTGTGGAAGGAGATTGAGCCTTTATTAACAGGAGAAGTAATGCATCGAATCGTATCGCATCCTTTTTGTTTTACGGTTTGAAAGAAATGGTGGTATAATTCGCGGCCCCATCCATCTTTTCGCTTGTCGGGATGCACCCCAACGAAGTGAATGTAAGCTTCGCCAGGCAACGTCTGGGACAAGAAGCCGATGAGGAACGCGATGACTTCACCATTCTCTTCAACAATAAAGCTTGTTGACTGGAAATGGATAAAAAACAGCTTGGGTAACATATCAGACATTTGTCGCCCACCCCACCAATCGTTGAGGACCGTAATAACTTTGAGATAGTCTTGTTCTTGTACATTTCGGATTTGCATCATGCGTGCCTCCTTATCATCATGCTCACTGTGACAAGTCTTTCTGCTCAGGCAATTTTTCCCAGACTACAATGATTAGCGTTGCGATCGGGCCGAGGAATAAAGAGAGAAAAAACCAATTAAGACCGCTACGATTTTTTCCTTGAGCTAGTCCAGCGTTGATGAGGGCCAATGTACCCCAACCAACAAAATATTGATCTTCCATTTTTGAATCTGCCTCCATTGTTCAAATATTGCTCCTATCATATACGTAATGAAAAAAATAGAGTTGCTAAGAATTTTACAAAATGTGTATGAACAAACTAAAAATGGCCAATCGAAAACGAAGGGCCACTGAGAGGAACGTAATCCACCTGGTCGAGGTGTTAGTCTGTTTGTTGGCTCTGGTTCGGGAAACGGAAAGGGTTCCCTGAACCATTGCATCAGGCGTTTTGATGCTCGGTTATTTATACAAAATATCATCCCGTAGTGATCCTACTTTGCTCAGAGCATCGGCAATATCTTCTTCGCTGACACCAAAGTGAGTCAAGGCATCACGCAGATGCCTAACGATAGCATCAAAATGAACGGGTTGCAAATTCATCCCTTCGTGAGCCTTTGCCATAGACTGGCCAGAATATTGATTCGGACCACCGAGGGCATAGCTGATGAACTTTGTTTGGTGTTTACGCTGTTTTTCCATATCGGTGTCTTTGAAAAAGTGGTTCACGGTGTCATCAGCTAAAACTAAATCATAAAAGTAGTCCACTACTTTTGCTACAGTATCTTCGCCACCATATTTCTCGTAAAACGTGCTCATCATTGGCCTCCTTAGGATATTTGCTTCCCTTATAATTCCACGATTGATGGAAACTTATGAGTAAAGAAAAGCCCGCAAGCTGATGTCGATTGCATTTCGACGTCAGCCTGCGGACTAGATGCATGCCATGTGCGCTTTGTTTTAGCCAACTTTCCTGATCACTTTCGAATTTCCACCTGAACTGACAATGATCCATCCTTCAGGAACAGGCGAGGCTTGCAGTACCTCAATCTGTGTTCCGTTAGGAGCACCATTGACATTTCTGATCACATTCGATCCTCCATAGGTTCGAACCATGATCCATCCTTTTGGGATAGGCGAAGCGAGCATCACTTCTACCTCCGTGCCGTACGAAGCACCATTAACATTTCTGATTACATTTGATCCACCAAAGGCTCGAACCATGACCCATCCTTCAGGAATAGGCGAGGCGAGCATCACCTCTATCTCCGTACCATAAGAAGCACCGTTCACATTCTTGATTACATTCGATCCTCTAAAGGCTCGAACCATGACCCATCCGATTGGGATAGGCGAAGCTAGCAGCACCTCTACCTCCGTGCCATAAGAAGCACCGTTCATATTCTTGATCAGGTTCTGCGTTCCTAAAGTTCTAACGATAACCCATCCGGCTGGAATAGGTGAGGTAAGCGACACCCAGATTTCTTCACCATACGTGGCGTTTCTGATTTTTTTATTGGAAGCGTAGGTGGTTGCCTTTTCCTGTGTAGGGAGCGCTGCCCCTTGGACTTGTGTGGCTAGAGAGGGTACTACGACGACTGAACTTAATGACAGGATAATAACTGCTTTTTTAAACATGAGCATCAACCTTTCTTTAAATGTGAATGTTGTTTAGAAAAGGATTATTGAGTTGTAGTCAAAAGTTGTATATTTCTAAAAATACTAATTTATTACATTTTATACGATTATTGTTCTGATTACTTTAGGAGATATTGTCGAATGGTAGGCAAAGTTGACGATAGGTTGGACAGCCGCGAGAAAAGCAAAAGACCCTCTCATCGGTTGAGAGGGTTGTTAGATTGTCCGCGCTCGGAGCGTAATTGAGAGTATTCCTATTTCATAAAGCTTAAAGCGACGCCAATGAAATAAGGTACAAGCCATAAAATCCATACGATCAAGCTGAATTTATGGAACTGCTTGATTTGATGTTCTTTCTTTTTCCATAGAACGACACAGGCCCACACTGTATGGAAAAACATCAAGATCAGAGCGATCAACCCAGTAATGCCATGCAAATTTAAGCTGGAACCGTCTGCGAGCAATTTCATAAACGTTGTTCCGATAGTGTCGAATACTAAACCCAAACCAAAAAAGATAAGGTGTTTCGACTTTAGCTCTCCTGAACGTTTTTCGCCCCATACCCCAATCGTATAGGCAATGAGAGCAAGATTTATAAAAATCACGGCTGCTGCTAACACGTAAGATCATCTCCTGTTCATTTCTTTTGACTACGCTTGTAAGTGTAATCGTTAAACATGAACATAAGATGAACGACAGTGTAGATGGAGGTACCGATGCCCCTCAAATGAGGAGCACCGGTACTGCAAAGCTAGTTGTCTAGGTGTGAAGGACCATCAGCATGAAACAAGTGTCTCAAGATCGCTTGACTCACTTCGGTCACTGGCTCGAAAACAAAAGCAACCAGGTGTTCATGTGGCTCCAGATAGTAATTCCTGTAGCCGAGCTGGATTAACTCCCGATTGAGTCGCGCTGCATCTTCGAAACTTGCATAGAAATACAGATGCTTGGTCATGGTAATCACCTCCTTCCGCACTAAAACGTAGCAGAAGGAGTAGAATCACACCAATGATCACGACCTTGATTTGCAATTGGAAAAGGAAAAAACCCTTATAAAAAGATAAGGGTTTCTCCTTTCATTTATCACCTATTCGCTCTAACGATTGTCCACTTTTTCCGGATACATATCATGATTCATCATCCGATGGCTCGCCATCTCCTCGTACTTCGTCCCTGGTTTCCCGTAGTTGCAATACGGATCGATCGAGATGCCGCCGCGTGGAGTGAACTTGCCCCATACCTCGATGTAGCGCGGATCCATCAGCTTGATCAAGTCGTTCATGATGACGTTGACGCAATCCTCGTGGAAATCGCCGTGATTGCGGAAGCTGAACAAGTACAGCTTGAGCGATTTGCTCTCTACCATTTTGATGTCAGGAATGTAGCTGATATAGATCGTTGCAAAGTCTGGCTGTCCAGTAATCGGGCACAGACTGGTGAATTCCGGGCAGTTGAATTTAACGAAATAATCGCGGTACGGATGCTTGTTGTCAAAAGACTCCAGTACGCTCGGGTCATAGGAGTAGTTGTACGTTGTTCCTTGATTCCCCAAAAGAGTGAGGGAGGATAAATCGCGTTCTTGTTGATGTGCCATATGAGTACAGTCCTCTTTTCTTCCATGAGAGTAAAATATCGTTTACACGCCTCGTTTATTGCCCCAGACAAGCGCATGTAGTTGGGGCAGAACCTTCGCGTCATTCATGTCAGGTGCCGCCATCGCCTGATCGATCAGCCATTCAAAGCTCTCCAAAAGCTTATCCCGAAGCCGAGGTGTATCAGCGTCCATCAGATCACTATTTCCTGGCTGCAAATAGAAAGGTACCTCTGGAAAACGCTGATGAATGGTGCGTGCATAGGCAAAGTCGGCGTCGTCGAAAACAACCACTTTCAGGCTAAGTCCTGGATGTTTTTGTTCCAAAAGCTCGTGCACAATTCGATCAAGCGCTTGAAAATCTGTTTTCATCCCTGAGCTTGGCGGCTTCGGTGAAATCGTAATGTCGTCAATCTGTGGAAGCCACGCTTGCCACTTGCTGCCTTGTGTTTCGATTGCTGTGCGAATGCCATGCTCCTTCAATAGGGAGATTAAGTCGCCGATGCCAGCCAAAAGCGCAGGATTTCCCCCGGAGATCGTGACATGGGAAAAACGGTCCCCGCCCAAGCGAGTGAGCTCCTCCCAGATCGCCTCGGGTGACATTTGCTGGATTTCATCGCGGGCAGATCCATCCCATGTAAAGGCGGAGTCGCACCAGTTGCAACGATAGTCACAGCCAGCTGTTCGCACAAACATCGTTTTTTGACCGATAACCATTCCTTCGCCTTGAATCGTAGGGCCGAATATTTCCAAGACCGGGATCATTCCATCATCCACTCCCGTCTTGCCTCTGCATAGCTGGTCGGTGTCTCGAACAGGCGAACGAACTCCACCCGAGCGCTGTTGTAGCGGTCGCGGTAGGCATCTGATTGCAATTGCTTTTCCATCTCTTCGAAAATCCACACGACCATGTTTTCGGCAGTAGTATTCATCGGGGGAAGCATTTCATTCAGATAGCGATGATCCAAATAGATTTCGATGTGCTCTTTCCAGATTTGCTTGATGTCACCGAAATCGATCACGAGTCCGATCTCGTCTGGAAAGCCGCTGATTCCGAAGACGACCGTATACGTATGGCCGTGCAGGTTTTTGCACTTTCCTTCATAAGCGTGCAGATGATGTGCAGCGTCAAAAGTAAATTCCTTGCTTACCAAAACGCGTTTGTTATGGTAGCGAAGCTGTGATTTTTCAATATGGGTACCCAGTGCCTGCATGCGATCGACGATACGAAAATCAAAGTTCGCGCTCATCAGGCTTGTTCTCCAGGTTGATTTTTCTCGGAAAGATAAGTGTCCAGTCCGGCTTTTCGCAGGTGGCAGGCAGGGCATTCGCCACAGCCGTCCCCTTTGATGCCGTTATAGCAGGTGAGGGTATTTTCGCGAATATAGGTGAAGGCACCCAGATCGTCCGCCAGCTTCCACGTTTGTGCTTTGTTCAGCCACATGAGCGGCGTGTGAATCACAAACGGATAGTCCATCGACAAATTCAATGTCACATTGAGTGATTTGATAAAGGCGTCACGGCAGTCGGGATAACCGCTAAAATCCGTTTCGCATACACCGGTAACCAAGTGACGTGCTCCTCGTTGCTTGGCGAAAACGCCCGCAAAGGAAAGGAACAACAAGTTGCGTCCGTCGACGAACGTGGATGGCAATTGGCCTTCTTCCTGGGTAATGTCAATATCTGTGCGGGTGAGTGCATTGGGTGCGAGCTGGTTTAACAGGCTCATGTCCAATACGGAGTTTTTTACGCCGAGTTCTGCGGCGATTTGCTGGGCGCACTCGATCTCCAGCTTGTGTCGCTGCCCGTAGTCAAACGTGAGGGTTTCTACTTCGCCGAATTGCTCTTTCGCCCAAAACAGGCAGGTAGTGCTGTCCTGACCTCCGCTAAAGACGACAACGGCTTTTTCCTTTTTCATCATTGCTCTCCATCTCCTCTGATTGAATTAGAAGAAAGAGAGTTCTTGAACTTTCCTGCAAAAAAACAAAAACAATACCAAAGAAAGGTACTGTTATCCGGCTTAGTTTTTTATAGAGGGAGTTCGCGAACCTCTCCCGTGCAGATGCACGGATTTCTTATTTGTGGAACCCAAATGGGCACCTTGAGACATTATACAACAATCAGCGCCGAAGTGGGGGGATTATCGCTTGGAAAAAGATTGACGGATGGAGGGTGCTACTGCTAGTGTTTTTTTCATAATGGATCAACATGGAGTGGAGCGGGTGACTTTGATGAGAGATGTCCCTTTGGTGGAAGAATATCGCGGCGGCATTCTGGAGAACGTACATAACGGCATCGTGTGCGGCGTGAATGAAAAAGGAGAGGTGGCTTATCGGGCAGGCGATGAGAACCATATCACCTTATTGCGCTCCGCAGCTAAGCCCTTTCAAGCCATTCCCATCGCCAAACGTAAAATTGATGAAAAATTCGGACTGAACAGCAGCGAAGCAGCACTCTTTGCGGCCTCACATCGTGGTGAAGTCTATCATATGGAAGGCTTGGAGTCGATTTTACGAAAGACCGGCATTCAGGAAGACGAATTGCTTACTTGCCCGACATATCCGCTCAACGAGGAGCCGAAGTTTGCTTGCTTGTCCCAAGGCATAGAAAAACGTAGGCTCTTTCATAACTGTGCGGGAAAGCATTTGGGGTACTTGGCGCTGTCGAAGGATCAAGGATATTCCACTCATGATTACTACAAGGCAGAGCATCCAGCGCAACAGGAGGCATTGGAGGTGTTTGCCAACCTGGCTGACTATCCAAAGGAACAGGTTCAGCTAAGCGTCGATGGTTGTGGCTTCCCGGTTTTTGCGCTGCCGCTCAAGCACCTGGCGATTGCATATCTGAAGCTCGCTTGTCCGGATCTGATCGAGGATCACACGACGCGTGAGGCAGTAGAGAGGGTGACAGGTTGGATGACGAGCAGTCCCGAGATCATTGCCAGTCACAACTTCATCTGTACAGCGCTTTTACTGGATGAAAATATAATCGCCAAAGGCGGAGCGATGGGCGTATACGGCTTTGCTTTGAAAAAAGAGAGACTCAGCTTTTCGCTTAAGGTACTGAATGGCTCTGAATTAGTATGGCCGCTTATTATCGCATCGATCTTGGAGCAGATTCAGTATGATAATCAGGAAACTATCGACCGACTGTATGCGCTGGCGCCAAAAGCCATTAAAAACGACAATCAGTTGGTAGTTGGGGAGAAACGACCAGTTTTTGTTTTGAACAAATGCTAAAAACGGAGGCGAAGTATCATGCTAGTGGAAGTGATTGCGACTTCAGTTGAGGATGCAAAACGTGCGGAGCAGGGCGGAGCTGACAGGCTGGAGCTCATCTCAGGAATTTTGGAGGGTGGCATTACCCCGAGTTGGGGATTGATTGACGCAGTGGTCAAGGCGGTTTCCATCCCGGTAAACGTCATGGTGCGACCACATAGCCAATCGTTTTGCTATACGGCTGAGGAACTTGCAGTCATGCGGCAGGATGTACGTATCATTCGTGAGCTTGGGGCATCAGGTGTCGTATTTGGCATGCTGACTCCAGAGAATAGGATCGATCAGCGGGGCTTGGAGCTGTTACTTGGTGAGTCAGGTGCTTTGAAAGTGACGTTCCACCGTGCGTTTGATGATGCTGTGGATCAAATGGAAGCAGCGCGTATTTTGCTGGAATATCCCCAAGTTCGTACCATTCTTACTTCTGGGGGTAAAAAAACGGCCATTGAGGGAGCTGATTGCATCGAGCAGCTCGTCAAGCTGACAGAGAATACACAGCTCACGATTTTGGCAGGAAGCGGATTGTCGCTGGCTAACGTAGGAGACCTCGTGAAACGTACGGGTGCCAAAGAGGTTCATTTTGGATCGGCAGTACGAGAAGAAGGACAGGCTCTTCGATACGTTGATGCAGAGCGAGTGGCTGCCATTAAACAACTACTGTAAGCATAAAACAAGCCGACACCTTACTTCTGCAGGGTAGCCGGCTTGTTGTTCATTTGCTTCCGTATCCAGTAGCCGATGACAAGGAGTAGCGGATACAAGAAACCTACTGTTAGATCAAAGAATGGCCAATACGTAAAAGTCTCATATAAAAAAGTACCGTTTGGAATGAGGAGAATTGCGCTGGCGACAAATATGATGCAAATGGGCAACGTGAGCGCCTGATGCTCCTTTAATTGGAGAAGCTGCTTGATACCCACGCAGAAGCCATACATGTACAACACCACTTTGAAATAGATCGAGACAAACCACATGAGAGCCATCATCGCTTCCTGCCTTTGAAAGAACTCCCCTACATGGACTCGTTTGGCGAGGGAGTAGCTCGGAAAGGTCTCACGGGAAACTAATTCCGGGCCGAGTACAAGTAGCGATAAGAAGATGACGGCAAGCAGACAAACACCACCGTAAATGGCTCCTCGCAAAAAAGCAGACGTGAGCTTTTGTTTTGCATCTAGGAGCGGGGTAATCATGAGGAAAATAACTAGTTCCGAGAAGGGAAAAGCGGTCACGGAAAATACTCCTCTTATAACGGGCTTTATGCCATTTTCCAAGAAGGGGAAAAGGTTCTCGAATTGGAACTGAGGGGTTAACAAAAGAAAAAACATAACAAACGTAAAAACAAACCAGAGGAAAAAAATTTCGCTGGTCCGTGCGAAAGCTTCAAGGCCTAATCGAACAGCGAATATGGCACAGGCAACGAGTAAAAACATGACAGCCTGGATGGGTGTTTCTTTCATAATGTGCGTGGTCATGAATTCTCCAATTGTCCGTACATAGATAGCGCCGTTGATTAACACAGCCCCCAAAAAGAAGAGGGAAAAGAATGTGCCGAGCCAACGTCCAAATATGAGCTTGTTCTTTTCAATCAGCGTTTGTTCGGGGGAGATGCGACCGACTACACAAAACAAGTATACGATGGCTAGCCCCAGTACCATGCCGATCAATCCTGATAGCCATCCATCGTGACCCGCTTCAGTCGCAGGTACGGAAGGTAAGATCAGAATGGAGTCTCCTATGGTGATGAATGTTACGAGGATGACAAATTGACGGCTGCCAATCTTATCGGAGTTCTGCATGATGTCTCACCTTGTCCGTAGGTTTATCTTACGTATTATTTCCAAGTTCAGGATGGATAAACGAAACGTAAGCAGGTGCCGTCTCTTGTCTGATTTGTTTTCGGAATAGTATGATAAAAGAAAAGAGGTAGGATACTATAAGCCAACAGGAGAAGGGGAGAAAAGCTGTGGAGCTGGAAAAAAGGTTGTCGGCTATTATCGGACAAGCGGAGGGGACTTGGGGAGTCGTTGTGGAGGAACAAGGCACAGCTAAAGGAGCTCGCTTTGAACATGTACCGGACGAGCTGTTTATTGCGGAGAGTGTGATCAAAGTGCCGATCATGGCAGCCGTTTTCGCGGCAAGTGAGCAGGGGCATTTTCGATTGGATGATCAGCTTGTTCTACGCCAAGAGGATTTGGTTGGGGGATCGGGGATTTTGTACGCGCTATCTCCAGGCTTGAAGCTTACGATTCGCGACTTGGTGACCCTCATGATTATTCAGAGCGACAATACGGCAACGAATATGCTGATTGATTTGGTAGGAAAAGCGCAGATCGACCAGACCATGATCGATTTGGGAATGCGCCAAAGCTGTTATTCACGCAAGCTGATGATTTATCCACTCGACATCACAGAAAACAATAAGATAACGGCTGGGGATGTTGCGAGTATGCTAGGCCAAATGGCAACGGGCAGTTATTTGTCTGAGTTTTACTGTAAAGAGATGATCGCCATTATGAAAAAGCAGCAAGTTCGTAATGGTCTGCCGTCCCAATTGCCAAATGAGGAAGAAACCAATTATCCTGCATGGGAACTGCCGTGTAAATCGGGCTGGGATACCGGCAGGCAGCATGATGTAGGCTTGCTGTATACGAACAATCGCTGCTTTTCCATTACGGCCTTATCCAAAGATGTAACCGCTCAATCCGCTCTAAACACACTAGGATTACTGGGAAGAGCCGTGTATGACCACGCAATTTTGGCTGTCGATTAGATCGGCAGCTTTTTCATTGGTTGATGGCTAAAACTTGCTTGGAAGCCTCATCGATCTCTTGCAATTCAGACGATGTCAAAGAAAAGCGCATGGAATCGCAAAGACCGTTTCACCATGAGCGTGAATCAACCAGTTCAAGGCGATTTGTCTAGCGGCACTGTATTTGTGTGCCAGCTCCTCCAGGACCGTGATGAGCGGCTGAGACTTTTTTAGCTCGGCGGAACGAAGGGAGGATGTCCATTTTCGGCGTCCATTTCATTCATTTCGCTTGCAACGGAAGACAAGGAGGAGGGCTGGTGGACTTGATGCAAATGGCTGGTGCGGTTATCGAGCAAACGAATGCGTTCGTCGATTGTGTTCCCGATACTTTTGGCGGTGCGCAGGACAGGCCACCCTTTTGTCGCAATATGAGCGGAATCCGCTAGTGGCCCGGCGTCGCTTAAGGCTAGCTCCCAAGCCACTTCACCTACTCCTGTTCTATTATTGATTTAAAATACTTTCTTCCAATACAGCATACTTGTCGCCGTATTCCTTAATGATATGCTTTTCGCCCCATAAGCAGAGCGAATCGAGAATACTTTTCAGGGTCCAGCCGTACTCGCTGAGCTCATACTCCACTTTTGGCGGAACCTGATTGTAAATAATCCGGTTGATGATGCCATCGTCTTCAAGCTCTCTCAGTTGCTGCGTCAGCATTTTCTGCGTAATGCCCGGCATCAGTCTTTTCAGCTCACTTGTACGTTTTTTTCCGTGAGTCAGGTGACACAAAATAACGCATTTCCATTTACCGCCGATGACCTCGAGGGTGGCTTCCACTGATATGTTATACTTCTTCTTCACTGTTGATTTCCTCCTGAATGATAGGTACTTTTTGGTGCCTATCACACAAAAAAGTGCGTACTTTTACTTTTGGTTAGTCTCTCTCATAATAACACTTGTCAAACGACATGAAGCACATTGGGCGACTGGAAACAGTCATACTAACATAGAGCACAAGGATGGAGGAGAAAAGCTATGCCAAAACATTTGCAAGATACGACTACACTGTACAACGGAGTAAAAATGCCTTGGTTGGGTCTGGGTGTTTTTAAAGTTGAGGAAGGTCAGGAGCTCGAGCTAGCTGTAAAAACAGCAATCAAGCACGGCTACCGCAGTATCGACACAGCCGCTATTTATAACAACGAAGAAGGTGTTGGCCGTGGAATCCGTGCAGGTCTGGCGGAAGCGGGCATTGCTAGAGAAGATCTTTTTGTTACCTCGAAAGTATGGAATTCAGATTTGGGGTATGAGTCCACGTTGGATGCATTTGAGACGAGCCTGAAAAAACTCGGACTGGAATACTTGGACTTGTACCTCATTCACTGGCCAGTAGAAGGAAAGTTCAAAGAAGCATGGAGAGCATTGGAGACGCTGTACAGAAAAGGGTTGGTGAAAGCCATCGGGGTAAGCAATTTCCACATTCATCATGTAGAGGAACTGCTTAAAGACGCTGAGATTAAGCCGATGGTGAACCAAGTGGAATTCCATCCGCGCCTGTCCCAAGATGAACTGCGTGCCTACTGCAAGGAACAAGGGATTCAATTTGAAGCATGGTCTCCGCTTATGCAAGGACAGCTATTGGACAATCCAGTACTAAAAGGAATTGCAGAAAAATACGGGAAGTCCATTGCCCAAGTCATTTTACGCTGGGATTTGCAAAATGGCGTCGTGACCATTCCAAAGTCAACCAAGGAGCATCGAATCATCGAGAATGCATCCGTATTTGATTTTGAACTGTCGAAAGAAGATATGGAAATGATTCATGCGTTGAACCAAAATCTTCGAGTTGGCCCAGACCCAGATAACTTTGATTTTTAATTAGCTGACGGCATACAAAAAACTCCTGATGATTTCAGGAGTTTTTTCGTTGAGGAAAAGGAATAGGAATAGGAATAGGAATAGGAATCAAATGAC
Source organism: Brevibacillus fortis (assembly GCF_046196545.1). GTDB lineage: Bacteria > Bacillota > Bacilli > Brevibacillales > Brevibacillaceae > Brevibacillus > Brevibacillus fortis_A. The sequence goes on along the minus strand of NZ_CP176370.1, from coordinate 4,988,813 downwards.
TTCTGGCAACTGAATGTCGTCCATCGTTACCACGCATTCAAATTGATTGGGGGAGTCGTGGTGAACATGCTCCTTGAGAATACCCATTTTCACGAAAAAGCGCAGACTGGTGTAAACGGTTGAGAGTGTGATGTTTGGCATCTCGTTTTTCAAAGTATGGTAAACGTCTTTAGCTGTATAGTATTTCCGAGTGGTAAGCATAAGAAGGAGTACGGCTCTTCTTTGAATGGTTAATCTTTTTCCTAGATGCTTTACTTGTTGTGTGACACTGACAATATGATGATCCATTACAGGTCACCTCGTTCTTAGATTATAATAATTACTATATTATAATTATCCTTTTTATTTTGTGTGCAGTCAACTTTTTCTTTCCATATCTTATCCAGCTCATGGCCTGCGTGTGCATGTTTCTGGAGGATGCGTAAATCTTACATAAGAGAGATGAGGAAATAGGGGTTTTCTTTTCCACCAAAACATGGTAGTGTATGTGCGGATTTTGCTTACGAGATAATGTCAGGAGTGGAACCATGTGACACGAAAAAGACGAACCGCAATCCAGATGAACAGTCCGCAGCGAAAAGTACTCGAATATGGCATGCTGGTTCTGGGATCGCTAGTATTGGCAACTAGTTTCAATCTGTTTCTGAATCCAAACCAAATTGCTTCTGGAGGCGTTTCTGGGCTGTCTACGATTTTGCATAACTTGTTTGGTTTTTCTCCAGCAGTCGTGCAATGGGCAATGAATATTCCGTTGTTTCTATTAGGATTTAAACTACTCGATCGGCAATACAGTATGAAGGCGGCGGTTGGTTCGATTGTTCTGCCTTTGTGTGTCATGCTGACCAGTCACCTGCAGCCGTTTACCACGAATCTCCTGCTGGCAAGTATTTATGGGGGAATCGGAGTAGGGCTTGGAATTGGTATCGTGTTTCGGGGGAGAGGATCGACGGGCGGTTTTTCCATTGCATCACAAATCCTCCACAAATATTCAGGAATTAGCTTGGGTGCATGTGTAGCTGTGTTTGATGGACTAGTGATCTTGTTTGCAGGGATTGTATTCGATCCGGAAAAAGCATTGTATGCACTTATTGCGTTGTTTGTGACCAGCAAGACGATTGATATTGTTCAGATGGGCTGGAATACATCCAAAGTCGCTTATATCATTTCGAATGAAACAGATACGCTGAGAGAAACCATCTTGTATGATTTGGACCGTGGTGTCACTTTGTTAGATGGTGCTGGTGGATATACCGGAGACGCGCGTAAGGTGCTTATGGCAGTGGTTAGCCAAAGTGAAGTGAGTAAGCTGAAAA
>NZ_CP176370.1:4480000-4982500 GCF_046196545.1 Brevibacillus fortis | reverse complement strand
CGTAGGAAGTTTGAGGAGAGCTGTCCTTAGTACGAGAGGACCGGGATGGACGCACCGCTGGTGCACCAGTTGTCACGCCAGTGGCACAGCTGGGTAGCTATGTGCGGACGGGATAAGCGCTGAAAGCATCTAAGCGTGAAGCCCCCTCCAAGATGAGACTTCCCACAGCGCAAGCTGGTAAGACCCCTCATAGACGATGAGGTTGATAGGTTCGGTGTGGAAGCGCGGTAACGCGTGGAGCTGACGAATACTAATCGGTCGAGGACTTATCCACACACTCTTAGCAATCATGCGTATTCAGTTTTGAAGGAATAACGAAGAGAGGAGTCAATCCACTGGATTGGCTCTTTTTCCTATAAGAGAAGGGGAGCACATGGAATCAAAAGCAGAGAAGAAATATGAAGCTGACATGTACGAACCGATTCGGAATTATTTTGTCGCACAAGGATATGACGTTTTTGGCGAGGTCAAGCATTGCGATTTAACGGCCATCAAAGGCGAGGAACTGATCATTGTTGAGTTTAAGCGCAACTTAAGTGTGGAATTGCTCATACAGGCAACCAAGCGACAACGCTATACCAATTTTGTTTATATGGCAATCCCGAAGCCCAAATACAAATTGTTTTCGAAAAAATGGCAAGATATATGCTACTTGGTTAGACGTCTTGAGCTCGGTCTCATTCTCGTGTCCTTTCCAAAAAGAGGGCCAGCAGTCATGGAAGTGAATATTTCACCAGGACCGTTTGATCGGGTAAAAAGCAAGCAATTCAATCAAAAAAAGCGAAGCCGCATCATTGAAGAGATGCGGGGAAGATACGGCGATTACAATGTTGGCGGCAGCTATCAAACCAAGCTCATGACGGCCTACAAGCAGAGCTGCATTCAAATTGCGACGTTGCTTCAGCAGTATGGGCCGTTATCGCCTAAATTACTCAAGAGCAAAGGGGCGGGGGAGAAAACCTCGTCGATTCTTATCCAAAATCATTATGGGTGGTTTACCCGTGTGCAACGAGGGCTGTATGCGATCACTCCGACAGGAGAGAGAGAAATCGCGGAATATCCTGAACTCATTGCTCACTATCGAGAACAGGGAGAGGAAATACACGATACGCTTACTCTGGACTCAGAAAAACAAAGGCAGCCTGCCGTGAAAGAATAACAGGCTGCCTTTGCCTATTAAAGGAATGAATTAGTTCGCGGTCCATTCTGCTGTCATTTGCCCCACCAGTACACGCCCAGCCACAATGTCTGGATCGAACTGGATCGTTGCGTTTTGGCGGACGATTTTCACCTGTTGAATGGCATCCGATAACGGCTGTTCATTCGTCAGCTTCCCCCGAGCTTTTGCGATAGAAAGTCCAGCGACAGTACCTTGAGCCATTGCCACTTTGGCACTTTCAATTCCCGTGATATTGCCGGCAACATAGAGTCCTGGGACTGGTGTTCCCATGCTTTCATTGTGTAAGGGGACATGCCCGCCCAGGGAGGGAACATAGGCAAAAGGGCACCCGGCAATCGCTGCCAATTCAGCGAGTGGACTTAATCCGCCTGCGATACAGACGTAATCAGCTGGAATGACTTGTTCGGTTCCAGCTATGGGTGAACCATCGGCTGCAACTAGGGCGATACGGACACCCTCGACTTGAGAGGTTCCGACGATCTCCAGAGCTGCTGTTCGCAGTTGAATCGGGATGTCCCACATAGAAAACCCGTTTGAGGGATAAAGGGACACTGCCAGCTTTTGCATCCATGAACTTCCCATCAGTTTGCTCCCCAGCCGAATCATCAGAGAAGGGGCAAGATGGGCGACGCGCAATAAGGATTGCATCACGGCTTGTGGTTGCCCCGCAGTGCCACTGACAGTCGTACTAGGTGGGAGAATCATTCGATCCACCGTAACTCCAGCCAACTGCAATTCCCGGGATATCGCCACTGATAAGATATTGATGCCAATGACTACCCCGCGTTGTCCTACTCGCACGCGCTGCACATTCGTCATGACTTGAGCAGCTCCGATGGACATCACGCCGGGTAACGTCCACCCTGGCACGGGTACGGCTGCTTCAGAAGCCCCCGTTGCGATCAGGAGCAATGGGATTATCATTTCCCCCTGTGTCGTAGAGACGACCCAGCCATTCTGGGATTGCGACAAATGGAAAACGGAGACGCCGCAACAGATCTCTACACCGAGATGTTTCGCTTCCTCCGTGAGCCGGGCTGCCTCATCCAGTCCATTCCACCACACACCGTTCGGCTCTTCGTGAAGCTGTCCGAGCAAACGTCCCCCAGGGCGATAAAACTCATCGACTACACGAACAGCCAATCCCTGTTTGGCACTTGCAATTGCTGCAGATAAACCTGCAGGTCCGGCCCCGATGATGAGAAGGTCGATCATGCACCATGCCCTCCTTTTTTCAAAGGAGTAGGAAGGATTGAACCCGCGTTCACTTGCATGCCTTCCTGCACAAGCGTCATACAAGCACGCACGGTAGGAACACCGTCTACATGGACGCGACATTCATAGCAGTGACCGATATTGCAGTAAATTCCTCGAGGTGTTCCTTTTTCCTCATGCACCCGAAGCGTGCGGACCCCTGCGGCCAATAGGGCTCCCGCAATCGTCTCGCCTTCGTAAGCCGTATAGACAGAGCCGTTATAATAAAAAGGAAGCTGCTTCCTGTTGCCGAGTGAACCGAGGACCGGATGGTGATCAATTCGTTGACTCATGCCCGTTGCCCCCCAAGCATTTGAAATGAGACAGGACGGATGGGCGGTTGGTATCCAAGAGGTACAGTATGAGAAGGCACTTGGCTAGTTACTTGCTGAATGATTTGATCGATCAATATACGGCAGGTTCTCCCACCGCAGCAGCCCATTCCGGCTCTGGTCCGTAGTTTCAGCTCGCGTGCGGTACATTGATAGGTTTGGGCGGTCTCTACTAATTCAGCGAGAGTTACTTCTTCACAACGGCAGATAATCAATGGATGCGATTCCATGATGAAGCCTCCTTTCATTCTTGCTTGATGAAAAATGCAAGTGTCGTGCCATGGGGAAGCGAGTGAGATCGTCCTGGTTGGCACAATACTTGCTTAATATTCGCAAAGAACGAGCCCAATCACGACAAACAAAAGAGGGATGACAGAGATGGAAAAAGTAAAAAGACTGCGTGAGCAATTCGATTCACTTGGGATTGACGGGATTTTGATCACCAATGGACAAAACCGCCGATACCTCACAGGCTTTACAGGTACATACGGAGTTGTTCTTATTTCAAGGGACCAGGCCAAGCTCTTCACAGATTTCCGTTACACAGCCCAAGCGCAAGCACAAGCAACAGGCTTTGAGATCGTATATTTGCCGACAAAAGAATCGGTATACAGTGAAGTAGCGCGCCAGGCGGAAGCGATGGGGATCAACCATCTCGGCTTTGAGGAGGAGAATGTCTCGTTTGCCTTGCATCGCAAATACAGCGAGACCGTCCAAACAGCATTCATTCCGACGTCAGGTGTCATTGAGAGATTGCGGATGATTAAGACAAAGGAAGAACTGGCGATCATCCGAACGGCTGCGCAAATCGCCGATGCGGCATTCTCCCATATTACTTCTTTTCTGCGTCCTGGTATCACAGAGCTTGCGGTGTCTAATGAATTGGAAATGTTCATGCGAAAGGAAGGGGCGTCGGGCTCTGCTTTTGACATCATTGTTGCTTCTGGTTATCGTTCCGCGCTTCCGCATGGCGTAGCGAGTGAAAAGGTTATTGAAGCAGGAGATATGGTTACGATGGACTTTGGTGCATTGTATCAAGGGTATCGCTCTGATATTACCCGTACGGTTGCTGTTGGCACTCCTGATAAACAGCTCAAAGCCATCTACGAGATCGTATTGGAAGCACGCAATCGGGCTGTTGCAGGCATTCGTCCTGGCATTACCGGGAAAGAGGCAGACGCCTTCGCACGGGACTACATCACGGAGCACGGCTATGGCGAGCGATTTGGACATGGGATGGGGCATGGAGTTGGCCTCGATATTCATGAGGAGCCATTTGTGTCCACACGTTGCACCGCTGTTCTCCAAGAAGGCATGATTTTGACCGTGGAGCCGGGGATTTATATCCCAGAGCTAGGTGGGGTTCGTATCGAAGACGATCTGGTTGTCACAGAGAGTGGCAACGAGGTGCTGACACATTCACCGCGCGAATTGATCATTTTGTGAATAAGAGAGACAAAAGTCTTGGCCGAGTAAGTGGGCTGAGGCTTTTTTGTCTAACAGCGGTGTCTAAGATTTGAAACACAACAAGGTATACAGTGTACAAAAATATTTACAACAATCAACGCTAGAACGAAGCCACTGCCGCCTTCATTTTTGGCATATCTCTTGCATTCTGATAATTCTGAAAACCAACACATAACGACTGAACAATGGGGGTTGATCAAATGAAAAAAAGTATGTTCGTGGTAATGAGTAGCGTAGCAGTCATGGGATTAGCGTTGGCAGGATGTGGAGGAGGACAGCCTGCAGCGAAGCCAGCCGAGCAAGCATCACAGAGTGGACAGTCGAGCACACAGCCAGCACCTACCACCACGGCGAAAGAACCAGCAAAAGCACAAGTTCTCCGCTGGAATCTTCACTCCGAACCACCTACGGGTGATCCAGGACTTGCGGAAGATACGACCTCTGCTGCCATCGTCAAAGCAGTTTTTGATGGACTGACACGCATCGGGCCTTCGGGCAAGCCAGAGGAAGCAGTAGCCGAGAAGATTGAAGTATCGAGTGATATGAAAACATACACCTTCAAGCTGAGAGACTCCAAGTGGAGCAACGGAGAGCCGGTAACAGCCCACGATTTCGAATACGCGTGGAAGCGGGCTCTCGATCCGAAGACAGCGTCCAATTACGCCTACCAGCTCTATTACATCAAGAATGCGGAGAAGGCCAACAAAGGGACTAGCAGCTTGGATGATGTCGGCGTAAAAGCATTGGATGACAAGACCCTCCATGTAGAGTTAACGAATCCAACCCCGTTTTTTCTGGAGCTAACCGCCTTCCAAACTTATTTCCCGGTAAATAAAAAGGTAGTCGAGGCAGATGAAAAATGGTCTGGAGAGGCCAAAACACATGTAGGAAATGGTCCATTCAAAATGGAGTCTTGGGAACACAAAAGCAAAATGGTACTCGTGAAAAACGACAACTACTGGGACAAAGATAGTGTCAAGCTGGACAAGATCGAGTTCTCGATGGTGGAGGATGAAAACACAGAGCTGTCCATGTTCGAAAATGGCGAGATTGACTGGGCAGGCAGTCCGTTAAGCTCGCTGCCAACAGATGCGATGCCAGCGCTTAAAGACAGCGGAAAGCTGCAAGTGAAGCCTGTCGGTGCTACCTACTGGTACAAGTTCAATACAGAGAATCCTCCGTTCAATAACGTGAAGATTCGTAAAGCTTTTGCCTACGCGATTAACCGTCAAATCTTGATCGATAACGTACTCCAAGCGAATCAGCAGCCAGCGATGGCAGCAGTTCCTCCGACAATGGGACTCAATACGGGCGGTTATTTCAAAGACAATGATCAAGAAACGGCCAAAAAGCTGTTAGAAGAAGGAATGAAAGAGCTGGGTGTCTCTAAACTGCCGCCGATCAAGCTCAGCTACAACACCTCCGAAGGGCATAAAAAGATTGCAGAAGCGATTCAGGACCAATGGCGCCAAAACCTTGGAGCAGAAGTGAAGCTGGAAAATCAAGAATGGAAGGTGTACCTCGAGACTATGCACGAGGGCAACTACCAGGTCGGGCGTCTTGGCTGGTCGGGTGACTTCAACGATCCGATCAACTTCCTGGAGCTGTTCAAGGAAAAGGACGGAGGAAACAATGATACGCGTTGGGAGAATCCGAAATTCAAAGAGCTGCTGAATCAGTCAGCCACAGAGAGTGATCCGGAAAAGCGTAAGACGATTCTGCGTGAAGCCGAGCAAATCATGATGGATGAAATGCCGATTATGCCGATCTACTTCTATACGCATACATGGGTGAAGAATGACAAGGTAAAAGGAATCTTCCAGGATGGTCTAGGCGCAATCGACTGGAAATGGGCATCAATCGAATAATATTCGAATGGGGGATGGGCTCTGAAAAAATGGGGAAGCGTGATAGTCACGGCGATGTGCCAATCAAGGATCTTATACTGGAGGTGCAGACGCTAGAGAGATACTCGTCGTTGTATTTTTACCAGTAACTGGTAAAAATACAACGGATGGAAAAGACATGCAAAACGCAATCGAAATGGCTGTCAAAAAATAAACGACAGCGGTGGAGTTGTTAGAAAAAAATTGAAGATTGAAGTGGCTGATGATGGCTGTGATCCACAAATGGCGACGCAGGACACATCGTCATGGAAAATAAGGCAGACGTTCTCAGGGCCGGCGATTCGATCGTCAAGGCGTATTTGGGTGCGTAGGCCGCGTGCACTTCTTACGTGCCCAACGACAAAGGAGGAATCAACTATGGAATTGATCCGTATTTTGTCTGAGGTGTTGCCGCCTAAAGAGGGGCGATGTTTTCCTGATTTTTGTTTGAGGTGGCGTGCGGTTTTTAGTTGTAAAAAGAGGCTGTAGTGGAGGGAAGAAGCATATTTCCAGTCTACGCTGGGGCGGGCTCCAGAGGCGCTTGGACTGGAAATCCGCTTCTTCTACGCGGCTTTTGTAAAACATTATTCTAGTCGATTCAAGAAGGAAGGAAAATTGGCTGTTCGCAAGCATTGACTTTAAAAACGAACCACAAGTTCTTCACAGTCGTATTTCGATAACGCAAGAAGATCAGTTAGTACAAAGAATCTCCCTTGAGCTGACCCAAAAAAGAGCTGAAAAGCAGGATGAACATCTACCGCTCGAAAACATGTGGCAGGGCTTCCCCATGCACAACCGTTGAAGGACAACGTTTTTTCTTTTTTACTTACCCAATTTGTTATAGAGCGTGGCCCGCGATATGCCAAGTCTTTTCGCAGCGGCTTGCTTGTTGCCGTTTTCCAGCTCGATGGCTCGCAAAATGACACGGCGCTCATGGGCTTCGATTTCTTCTTGCAGAGAAAAGAGATCGGGAGAGAGCTCAATCGGTACCTGTTTCGTCTGACCTTGCAACGAATACGGCAAATCTTCTTCTTTGATAATACCGTCTGTCGCAAATACCACCAATCGTTCAATGGCATTTCGCAGCTCGCGAATGTTGCCTGGCCAGTCGTATTGGAGCAGGTTTTGCATCACATTTTGCGAGATGGCATGAATGGGACGGTTGTAACGTAAAGAGAATTCATAGAGAAAAAAGTGGGCGAGTTCAATCGTATCTTCAATGCGTTCTCGAAGTGGAGGAATTTTCAGCGTCACGACATTGAGCCGATAGAACAGATCTTGGCGAAACTTTCCTTCCTTTATTAAATCCTCCAAATTTTTATTCGTGGCGGCAACCACGCGGAAGTCCGCTTCAATCTGCTTGGTCCCTCCGACTGAATAATACTTTTTCTCTTGAAGCACGCGAAGCAGCTTCACTTGCATATCGAGCGGCATTTCTCCTACCTCGTCGAGAAACAGCGTTCCTCCACGTGCCAGCTCAATCATTCCTTTTTTCCCTTTTTGATCCGCACCAGAAAAGGCACCTTTTTCGTACCCGAACAGCTCGCTTTCAAACAAAGTAGGCGAAATCGCACCGCAGTTGATGGCGATAAAGGGCGCATTGGAGCCTTCCCGCACATCATGCACGGCTTTGGCGAAAAGCTCCTTGCCGACGCCGCTTTCTCCTGTGATCAAGACGGTTGCTTGTGTAGCACTGAGCTTTTGGATCATGGACTTGATATGGCGAATGGGGAGACTCGTTCCCTTGATCTGTGCAAATGGATCAGGGGTCGGACTGAGCTTTGCCATTTCCTGCTGCAAGTGGTTCACTTTTTTATTGGCGTTCAACAGCTCCTGGTTCAGTCGAACCTGGCTTGTGATATCGGTTTCCGCCGCGACAGCACCGATGATTTTGTCATGCAAATAGATCGGGTTGGTATTGATGAGCACGACGAGATCCTCCCGCGGCTGATGCTGATGACGGTAGAGAGACTGTCCGCTTTGCAGAGATTTGAGTGTTTCGAGCATTTCAAGCGGGAAAAATTCGGTGATCGGGCGACCAATCGTTTCTTTTGCTTTCAAGGAAAAGATTCGTTCAGCGCCTTCTGTCCAAACCATCACACGTGCTTTTTCGTCGATGACGGATATGGAAGCATCCATGGTCTTAATCATCGTCTCGAAATACGCTTCCAAGATCTCGTACGAGGAAAAAATGGCTTGTATGACTGCACCTCGATGAAGGTAGCCGACAGGGACTCCGGGCTGTTTTTCGATCAGGAGATAGTTGTGAGTAGCTAGCAGGTGGATGGCGTCGGCCAATGTTGAATCTAGTGTCGTCACAGCAGCTGGTTCCCAAGGGGCTTGTGTGCAATCGATCGTCAAATTGGCGGTTAAATGGGAGGAATTGGCCACATACCAGCTGGTTTGACGCTGGGTAAATACAGGTATGGTTTCGTCCAACGGAGGAGGGAGAAGCTCTTGGTCGTTGAAAATCCGCATGTTTGTCTGCATCAACTCGGTTAAGGCAGGAAGTTTGTGATTCAACTCGATCATCCCTTTTAAAAGAGGTAGTTCAAGTGTATAAAATTTTGAACATTTTCTCATTTATTATACATTCGCTCTTTCGGTTGTCAAAGAATTTAGACGAAATATTTTGGGAATCTCGTTTGGAACGATTGGCATGGCTTTTGCAAAAAAGAGTAAGCGAGTAGCAGAATACGCATTTGAGGAGAATCAGCATGACAGTACAAACCCATGCGCAGATTGCGGTAATCGGCGGTGGCATCATCGGTGCGGCGATTGCGTATTACGCAGCGAAGGCTGGATTGGATGTCGTTGTCCTGGAAAAAGGCGAGCTGGCATCCGGGACGTCCTCGCGCTGTGACGGGAATATTTTGGCGATCGACAAGGACCCCGGCTTTGACAGTCAGATGTCCCTGAAAAGCCAGATGCTCGTTGACCAGCTTAGCCGGGAGCTGGACCATACGTTTGAATATCGGGCACCGGGGAGCATTCTCGTCTGCGAATCAGAGGCTGAGATGGAAGCCGCTCATGAATGGGTGCGACGGCAAAAGGAAGCTGGACTGCCGTTTCGAATGTTGGACCGAGCGGATATTCGGCAGGAGTCACCTTACTTTGCCGACGACTTGCTGGGAGGCTTGGAGTGCGCCACCGATTCTACCGTCAATCCGTACATGCTGACCTTTGCCCTGTTTGAAGGCGCGAAAAAGCACGGAGCGAGGATCATGCGCCGTACAGAGGTCAAGTCGCTCAGACGTGATCAGGCGACGGGAACGTTTCACATCGGGCTTGGTACAGGCAGCATGACAGCCAAGCAGGTCGTCAACGCCGCGGGGGTGTGGGCGCCAGTCATTGGCAAAATGGTCGGGGTGGACATTCCGATCGTTCCGCGCAAAGGGCATTTGATCGTCGCCTCGAGACAGTTGCCTGTCGGTGTGCGAAAGGTGATGGAGTTCGGCTATCTCATCTCGAAGTTTGGCGGAGTGCGACAAGTAGACGAGGAGACAGAGAAGTATGGAGTCGCGCTCGTATTTGAACCGACAGAAAGCCAGAACTTCTTGATCGGCTCCAGTCGTCAGTTTGTAGGCTTGGATACGCGGATTGATCTGAATGTCGTCAGGTGCATGGCGAGAAGGGCGCTTCGCTTTTATCCGAAGATCACCGATTTCGCTATCATCCGTACGTATTGCGGTTTGCGCCCGTGGACAGAGGATCACTTGCCGATTATTTCTCGCGTAGAAGAAGTTCCCGGTTACTTTATCGCGGCTGGTCATGAAGGAGATGGAATCAGTCTGGCTGCCGTCACTGGCAAGCTGGTGTCCGAGATGCTGGTCGATCAGACAGATACCATCATTCCGACAGAGCCGCTGCGCTTGGACCGGTTTACGAAAAAAGGAGTGTTGCATCCATGAAAGCAACGAGGGTGTTCACCACCATTGACACGCATACCGGGGGAAACCCTACCCGCACGGTAATCAGTGGTCTGCCAAAGCTTACCGGAACCACGATGGGAGAAAAAATGCTCCAGATGAAGGCCGAGTACGACTGGATTCGCACGTTTTTGATGTATGAGCCGCGCGGGCATGATGTGATGTCCGGGGCCTTGATCGTTGATCCATGCCATCCGGAGGCGGATGTAGGAGTGATCTATATCGAGACAGGCGGATACTTGCCGATGTGCGGCCACGATACGATCGGTCTATGTACCGCGCTGGTGGAGACAGGCATGATCCCCGTGACTGAGCCGGTGACAAAGCTTACGCTCGATACGCCAGCAGGATTGGTCGAGGTAGACATACAGGTAGAGGGAGGAAAAGCCAAGGAAGTATCGTTTGTGAACATTCCAGCCTTCCTTTATCAGCAAGATGTGACGGTAGAAGTAGAAGGGATTGGAGCGGTGACCTGCGATATTGCGTACGGTGGAAACTTTTATGCCATCACAGATGCACGCAAGCTCCATCTCGAACTGACGCCAGCCCATGCATCCACCATTGTCGATACGGCCGTCACGATTCGAAAAGCAATTAATCAGGCCATGGAGATCGTTCATCCAGAGAAGCCGTTTATTCGCGGACTGACCCATGTGGAGTTCTATACGGCCCCTGACAATCCGGGAGCGGATGTGAAAAATACCGTCGTCGTACCGCCGGGCGGAATAGACCGATCGCCATGTGGAACGGGCACTTCTGCCAAGCTGGCGACTTTGTTTGCCAAAGGGGAGATCGGGATAGACGAACCGTTTGTGCATGAGAGCATCGTCGGTTCTCTGTTTACAGGAAGAGTGCTGCAGGTGACGGAGGAAGGGGGGCTGCCTGCTGTCATCACCCGAATTGCAGGCTCGGCCTGGCTGATGGGTAAGCATACGATTTTTTACAATCCGGAAGACGAGCTGGCGAATGGCTTTTTGCTCATCCCAGCCGCAACGGATCATTAAAACAAATTCCAACCGTGAGAGGAGAATGAAAAATGGCAAGATTTGAAGGAGTATACGTGGCGATTGTCACGCCGTTTACAAACGATTACGAGGTAGATTACAAGCGTTTGGCGGAATTGTGTGACTGGCTGATTCAGGAGGGCGTAGACGGGCTGGTTCCGTCCGGTTCGCTGGGAGAATACGCGACAATGACAGGAGAAGAGCGGGCAAAAGTCATTCAGACCGTGATCGCTGCCGCAAAAGGTCGAGTTCCGGTGGTCGTAGGCTCTGCTGCTCCGTCCACCCGTCAAGCAGTGGAATGGGTGCAATTCTCCAAGGATGCGGGAGCAGCAGGCGTGATGGCCTTGCCTCCGATTAACTACAAGCCATTGGAAAATGAAGTGTTTGCCCACTACGAGGCACTGAACACTGTCGGGTTGCCGATTATTGCCTATAACAATCCTCACGATTACAAAATCGACCTGACGCCGGACATTTTGGCGAGATTGGCAAAGTTTGAAAATATCGTCGCTGTGAAAGAATTCTCCGGTGACGTGCGCCGCATGCAGGACATTCTCGCCCAGACGGACTTGGAAGTCATGGTCGGTGTAGACGATCTCGTCATGGAGGGCGGCTTGATCGGGGCGACAGGCTGGATCTCAGGTGTACCGAATGCACTGCCAAAAGAAGGCGTGGAGCTGTTCCGTCTGGCACGGGCAGGCAAGCTAGCCGAGGCACAGGCGCTTTATCGTCGATTGTTGCCGTTGTTCCACTACGACGCGAGTCCACAATTGGTGCAGTCGATCAAATACATGATGGAGCTGGCCGACTTCCCAGTAGGACCAACTCGTCCGCCGCGTCTGCCGCTGTCTGAAGAATACTACGCAGGCATTAAAAAGGCGTTTGACTACGCTGTCGGCGCTGCAAGTGGAAGATAAGGGGGACGGGCAGGATGCACAGTAAAAACTGGATTGGCGGCGAATGGATGACGCCGTCAGGGAAGGAACTAACGGTCAAGAACCCATCGTGTATCACAGAAGAAGTCGGCGTTCTGCATCTGTCTGATCGGTCACATGTTTTTGCTGCTGAACAGGCAGCTCGTGCGGCACAGATCGGCTGGGCAAAACAAACGGGTGCGGCTCGTGGCGAAATCCTTTTTCAAATGGCTTCCGCATTAGAGGCAAATGCCGACAGTTTGGCACAGCTGGCAAGCCGGGAAATGGGCAAGCAGCTTGGAGAGATGCGCGGTGAAGTGGCGCGCGGGGTCAGTCTGTTGCGCTATTATGCCGGAGAAGGGATGCGTTCCAACGGCAACCTGATTCCTTCTTCCGATACGAACGTTCTGCAATACAGCCGTCGTGTCCCGCTCGGAGTCGTGGCTGTCATCACACCATGGAACTTCCCCGTTGCGATCCCCATTTGGAAGATCGCCCCTGCACTCATTTGCGGGAACACGGTCATCTGGAAGCCGGCGGAAAATGGTTCGCTCACAGCGACACGACTAGCTGAAATATTTGCGGAAACAAAGCTGCCTGCGGGTGTGCTGAATCTGGTGATTGGCAAGGGCCGAGAGATCGGCCATACACTCACGAATGAAGCCGAAGTCGATGCAGTCAGCTTTACTGGCTCATCGGAAACAGGCAGACAGATTGCCATCGCGTGCGCGGGTCGCAATATTAAATATCAAACCGAGATGGGCGGGAAAAATGCGGCAGTGGTTTTGGCTGATGCTGATCTGGATAAAACGGTTCCGATTTTGCTCAGCGGCGCGTTTCGGTCGGCTGGTCAAAAATGTACGGCTACCAGCAGGATCATTGTAGAAAAAGCGATCTATCAGCCACTGGTCGAGCGATTGCAATCGGCTATGGAGACGTGCCGAGTAGGAGATGCCAGCGATCTGGAAGCGTATTTGGGGCCAGTTGCCTCGACTGCACAGTATGAGACGGTTGGGCAATACATCGGCTTGGCTAATGATGAGGCAACAGTCATTGCCCAAAGCCCTGCTTATGCAAAAGAGGAGCAAGGCTATTACATCCGTCCCCAAATTGTCGAGGGTGTCGCTGCCAATCATCGCCTCGTCCAGGAGGAAGTGTTTGGACCATTGGCTGTGCTTTTGACAGCAGACGGTTTTGACGAGGCGGTGGAGCTGTGCAACCAGTCTGTATATGGACTGAGCGCTTCGTTGTTCACCCGAGATTTGGCGAGCGCCCATCGCTTCTTGGATGTGGCGCAGGCAGGGATGGTTCGGGTCAATCAGGAGACGGCAGGTGTGGAATACCAGGCTCCATTTGGCGGCATGAAGCTGTCCAGCTCACATACACGGGAGCAGGGTCAGGCGGCACTTGATTTCTACAGTACGACGAAAACATGCGCGATCAAATACGCGTGGTGATCCATCGAGCAAATCGCCAATCGCATAAAAAGGTGAGGATGTCATGCACATCAATCAGTTGTTTACGACGATCGAGGCCCATACTGGAGGGGAGCCGCTGCGCATTATAACAGGCGGCATCCCACCGATCGCAGGCGAGACGATTCTGGAGAAGCGACGATACTTTCGGGAGGAGCTGGACCATATCCGGCGAGTACTCATGTATGAACCGCGCGGGCATCATGGTATGTACGGTTGTGTCATGACAGAGCCCGTCAGCCCAGATGCGGCATTTGGAGTGCTGTTCATGCATAACGAGGGCTACAGTACAATGTGCGGGCATGGAATTATTGCGGTAGTAACGGCTGCCATTGAGACTGGACTACTCCGGCTGGAAGATCCAACAGAGCGTATCGTGATTGATAGTCCGGCAGGAAGAATCATTGCACACGCCACTGTGGAAGAATCGCTGGTCCATTCCGTCTCGTTTGAAAATGTCCCCTCCTTTGTTTTGGCACAAGATGTCCCTATTGAGTGGGGAGGACGTGCTTTTTCAGTGGACATTTCTTTTGGCGGAGCATTCTATGCAGTAGTACAGGCGGAAGATCTCGGGGTTCAGGTAGAAATTGAGCAATTGGCCGAGCTGCAAGAGTGGGGCCAGCGAATCAAGGAACAAATCGAGGCGAAAATGGAGGTTGTTCATCCGCTGGAGCCTGAACTCAAAGGAATTTACGGGGTGATTATCTCGGATAAGTCGAGAGTGGAAGGATCAGACCTGCGCAACGTGACGATTTTTGCCGACAAGCAAGTCGATCGCTCCCCATGCGGTACAGGTACTGCGGCTCGCGTCGCCACCTTGCATGCGCGAGGCAAGCTGTCTCTTGGAGAATCGTTTGTCCATGAAGGAATTGTCGGGAGCCAGTTTATCGGCAAGGTGGTAGCAACCACACAGGTGGGGAGTTATCCGGCTGTCATTCCGAGCATAGAAGGCAAGGCGTTCATCACAGGTCTGCATCAATTTGTCGTTGACCCTACGGACCCACTGAAAGACGGATTCTTACTGCGATAGGATCGTTTGTTAGAAAAAAGAGGTTGCCGATCACAGGCAGCCTCTTTTTCATCCCCCAAAAAGCCTGGTCACAATACTGCCACGCATTGGGACATCAACATTTTTTCCCTTCTTCTGGTATAATGGACAAGATTGAATTCAGGAGTAAAGGGGTTGAATTTTTTGCCGTACAAAGCGTTAATTGAAGCGCATGTGGGTAGCTGGGAAGTTGCATTCGTGCTTTTGATCGTTGCCTATATCCTGTATCGCGTGGGTAAAGCAAAAGCAGGCAAGATCGTACATATGCTGCTCAGACTCATGATGGTCATCATTCTTGTATCGGGAGCTTGGATGCTTTTCGTGGGTCACGCAACAGATTTCTATTACTACGTGAAGGGCATCATCGCGGTTATCGCCTTTGGTTTGATGGAAATGTCCCTGGGCAAAGCAAAGCGACAAGAAGGCAGCATCGGCTTCTTTATCGGCTGTATTGTCGTTTTGGTGCTGGTTATTCTGCTTGGCTATCGCGTATTTATGTAAGATAGGCAATACGGGAAGGGAAAGGGTTTCCTCGCAAGAAGTATTTGCGGGTGAAAGCCCTTTTTTTGTTTGGACGGGCACGAATAAGCCAATTAGCAAAGGGAAGGCGGGGGCCATCTCACTCTATGTACATATGTTAGAGGGAAGAGGTGAGGAAAAATGGCCTATCCTTCTGACAGTCAATTCATCCCGTTTATGCTCGGGGGAAGTCCATTCGGAGACGTCCCGAACGATGAAAGTCCCGGCTCTGCCGATTTGGTAGGAAACGCCACGTTTCCCGTTGCCTTTTTAGCGTATGATGGAACGTACCTCTATTTTCGGATGAGAGTCAACGAAGATCCAAGAAATTCGCAGAAAACAGGCTTTCAAAATTTTTCCTGGGGATATTTAATCAATACAACCGGAGTGGCTGGCACATACCAATGGATGTTGGGCGTGCAAGGCTTGCGCAACCGCATTGCCTTGATTCAAAACACCGTTGTTGAATTTAACTCCTGGAACGATCCGGCAGAGGGCACAAACGGCAGTGGAGCGCCTAACTGGCAAGCCCCGATTATCAATTTTGACACGGCTCGTGTGCGGCTGACGAATGACGGTTCTAATTTCAGCGGCAATCCAGATTACTTCATTGATCTCGTCATGCCGGCTGCTACGTTTTTTTCAACAATTGGTGTTACCTCTCTTACCTCCCTTCGTTTCCTTCCGTTTACTTCCGCGAATGAAAATAACTACAACAAGGACTCTCTGCGAGTCAGTGAAGGCTACACTTTTGAAAATTCCCAGAGTAATATCACCACGGTATCTGTGGGAGATGTACGGGCAAAACTCGCGATTGACAAGCAGGTAACAGCAGGACCAGCCGTCGTTACCACAGGACAAGTATCACAATGGACGGGATCAATCAGTGTCACCAATACCGGGAAGAGCCAGGCAACAACAGTCGTTGTCAACGATTTGATCGAGCTGGATCAGGTAACGGCTTTTACGGTAAACGCAACAAGTATCGGCTCTGTCATCTACAATCCTCTCACGAAGGTGCTCA
Source organism: Brevibacillus fortis (assembly GCF_046196545.1). Classification (GTDB taxonomy): domain Bacteria; phylum Bacillota; class Bacilli; order Brevibacillales; family Brevibacillaceae; genus Brevibacillus; species Brevibacillus fortis_A. Next base: position 4,966,468 of record NZ_CP176370.1, on the reverse strand, counting down.
GCTGGACGATCGGCAATTTGGCCGCTGGTTCCACTGCTAGTTTGTCATTTACGGTTAGTGGGGTTTTCGCGGTCTCTCCAGGCGGAACGCGGCGGTTAAACACTGCGACAGTCACTGGCGTAGACAGCTTTTCTGGCGGGACACTTTCTCCTGTTCAGGATCATATTGTCATCACGGTTAACTTGGCTGGAAGTGTTGCTGGCGTGGTACTTGACCAGTCCACGAACTTGCCTGTAGCAGGTGCGCAGGTCGAGCTGTATGATTCGATTCCCGTTCTAATCGGAACAACGACAACAGACACAGATGGTGCCTATTCGTTTACTGGATTGGCTCCTGGTCTGTACTCAGTGTCGGTGACCGCGCCGACTTATGACCTCAAAATCCAATTCGTGAGCGTTTTAGCAGGGCAAACCACAAGATCAGACATTTTGCTTCCTCCGAGCCCAGGCCAGGTGAATGGGACGGTAACAGATACCGGATTGGTACCGATCTCAGGTGCGGTGGTAAAGCTCATTAATACAACAGGCGTGACGGTAAACCAGACAGTGACAGGGGGAGGAGGGACTTATCAGTTCACCAATGTCGTACCGGGGGCATACACCCTTGCAGTCAGTGCGGATACATTCCAGCCAGCAACAGTCGCAATCAATGTCATTCGAGCCCAGACGACTACACAAAATGTAGTGCTCCAGACATCCGTTGCCCAGCTATCTGGTCTGGTGACAGGTCCGGGTGGCATACCGATTGCCGGGGCATTGGTGGAAGTGCTGAATCAGACAGGTATTACGCTGACGGAAACGACAACAGATGGAGCCGGTACGTATCTGCTGACCAAGCTCGCAGAAGGGGTTTATCAAATCCGTGTCAGTGCCGCGGGCTTTTCTACACAATTAGCTGGAATCAGTCTGCAAGCGGGAGATGCCAAGGTACTTGATTTTTCTTTGTCGACTGCATTTGGAACGGTAAGTGGAACCATTTCCGATACGCAAACGGGTGAGGGAATCCCAAATGCGAGCATTAAGGTGGTAACTCGTTCAGGAATTGCTGTAGGAGAGACGTTAACCGACGCGAATGGAGACTACTCCTTATCCTTGATAGGTCCGGAAACCTATGTCCTTACGGCTGCTGCAGATGGGTATGCGGGCCAAACAGTTGGGGTAGAGATTAATGCTGGAGCTACTACACCGGTTGACCTCCAATTGGAAAAACAGGCAGGGGTATTGAATGGGACTGTCACGGACACAGGCATGAATCCGCTTGCTGATGCAACAGTCATTGTTTTAAAGGGAACTATTCCTGTGGCACAGGCCATTACCGACAGCGCTGGCACCTTTTCCTTTCCGCACTTGGCCCCGGATACTTATACCGTAGCAGCATCAGCTTCTGGTTATTCCACCGTTGTGTTGGGGGCGACTGTGCTGCCTCAGGAAATATCGTCCCTTGCCTTTGTTCTGCAAGCTTCTCCGGGAACAATCGCAGGACAGGTGGTTGATAGCGGCAATCAGCCGATTCAGGGTGCCACTGTTGTCATTCGAGAAAATACGGCAGCAGGTGCTGTTGTCGCTACTGTATTAACTGATGGGAACGGACAGTATGTGGTACCTGATCTGCTGCCACAGGCGTACGTCGTCATTGTATCTGCTCCGGATAAAACGACAGTGATCACAGGGGCAACCGTCACCTCATTGACGACAACAACGGTGAATGTACAGCTGGCAGATTTGCCGGGGAGCATTTCAGGTTCAATTTTCGATGCTACGTCGGGTCTGCCGATAACAGGTGCTTCGGTAGAGGTTAGCGTGTTGAACCAAGCAGGGGCAATCGTCGCAGAAGCAAATAGCGATCTGTCTGGCAATTACGAGATCACAGGGCTTGCACCCGGAGTTTATACCATTACTGCACATGCAACCAATTATGAAACGAACAGTGCTTCCGCCACTGTACTTGCTAATACGAATACGCCTGTCAGCTTGGCGTTGTTTGCGAGTCCGGGTGAGATCCAAGGGCAGGTGCTTGCTGCAGGGACGTTACAGCCGATTGCCGGTGCACAAGTAAATGCACTCGATTTCAATGGCTCCGTCGTTCATTCAGTATACAGCGATAGTCAAGGGAGCTTTGTTATCACGGGCTTGGCTGCAGGCCAATATGTCATCGCTGCTTCAGCGGGTGGCTTTCAGTCCAATCATGTCGGGGCCATTGTACTCGCGAATACAACTACTCCTGTGCAGCTTCAGCTCAATCAGGATTTCGGTTTTATTAGCGGCACAGCAGCACCTGTCGTACCGGGAACCACCATTCAATTGTTTGATATCAATAACCTGTTGATCGGTACTGTCGTCGCAGATGGGAATGGGGCCTTTTCATTTTCAGGGGTCGCACCAGGCTCTTATGTCCTTACAGCTACCACTCCCGGCTACGCTGTTCAATCTGTTGGGGCGATCGTACAGCCTGGGCAGACGGCCAACGTTTCCTTTACGCTTACCCCGAGTCCGGCCAGTATTTCTGGAACCGTGCGAGACACGGGGATGCAGCCGATTGCTAATGCCGTTGTCCGTATTCTGGATTTGAATGAGACGACAATAGGCTTTGGCTACACGGATTCAAACGGGTTCTATTCAATTGGCAACCTGCCTGCTGGCTCATTTGTCGTGGTCGCAAGTGCCCCTGAATATGTGACAGGATCGGTTGGTGTTACACTTGGACCCGGTGAAAATAAACCCGGAGTAGACTTTACCCTGGGGTCGAATGCAGGCGGGATTAGTGGACAGGTGACGGACGCGACGAATCCCGCGATATTCATTGCAGGGGCAGTTGTACTGATTCGTTCCATCAGTGACGGAAATGTAGTAGCTACAGCAAGTACCGACCAGACGGGCAGCTATTTGATTCAACATCTGTTGCCGGGTGCTTATACCGTCACGGTAAGCGCGCCTAGCTATGCTGATCAATCAGTAGGGGCCAATGTAGTTAGCGGAGAAACGACGGGAGCCAGTGTGGCGCTCTTGCCTTTGCCTGGGTCCATCGTGGGAAGTGTCATTAACAGCTTGGGTATACCTGTTACGGGAAGCGAAATCAACGTCAAGCTGATGGATAGCAATCAAGCCGTCATACAAAGCTTGCTCGCGAATGAATCGGGTGTATTTTTCTTTGCGGGTGTCGCTCCCGGCCTATACACCGTTATCGCGTCTGCGCCGGGCTATGCCGTAGGAAGTATCGGCGTGATCGTGGCGGCCAATACCGCAACTTCAACGACTGTCACGTTACCTGACTTGCCGGCGGCTATCTCGGGTGTGGTGACGAATCAAATGACGGGATTCGGGATTCCGGGAAGCACCGTGCTCATTACGGATGACCATGGTGTCGTGCTTGCTCAATTATTGACAGACGATCAAGGCAATTTTTTGGCAGAGAAGCTTCCACCGGGTGTCGTAAATGTAACTGTTTCTGCGCCGAATTTTGTATCTGTCTCACAGGCTGTTATTTTGCAAGGGGGGGTTACCACCAGCTTTCAGCAGGAATTGACTCCCAATCCCGGCAGTTTATCCGGTGTTGTGACAGACCTGGAGACAGGCCTTCCGATCAGTGGAGCAACGGTAATCGTCTACGACAATACCCGTGCCGCTGTGGGCTCCGTACTGACAGATGCCGCTGGTAACTTTTCACTTGATAGGCTGGCTCCCGGAGGGTACACCGTCAATGTCAATGCAGCTGGATATGCAAGCGATGTAGCTGGCGCACAGATACAAGCAGGGGCGGCGTCTGTATTAAGCTTTGCGTTAAACCAGTTGCCCGGTGGAATAGCTGGTACAGTGCGAGAGGAAGGTACAGCCTCGCCGATTGCTGGTGCGGTCATTACTGTTCGACAGGGAAGTCCGTCTGGAACGATACTGGCTATTGTCCTGACGAATGCGCAGGGGCAGTATATGGTGAGTGGACTTTCACCGGGGAGCTATACATTGATCGCAAGTGCTACGGGATTCGCTGCTGAGGCTTCAACAGCTATGGTTGGATTGGGAGCGACTACCGGTCTAGATTTTTCTTTGCAGAGTCTGCCTGCAAGTGTTACAGGGGAAGTTAGTGATGTCCTTCTCAGCACGCCATTGCCGAATACGCTCGTCCGCTTGTTGGGCAACAATAACACGATTCTCTTTTCAACGCAGACAGACGCTCAGGGGATCTACTTTATTGATGGATTTGTGGCTGGGAATTACACCATTTTGGCGAGGAACGAAAGCTATCAGAGGGAGAGTGTATCCTTTGATGTAGCTCCTGGGGGAACAGCTACAGTCAATATCCCATTGGACCCGAATCCTGGTGTTTTGCAGGGCACTGTCAGGGATGCGCTTGATGGTACGCCGCTGGTAGGGGCAGAAGTATTGATCTTTTTCCCTGGCACAAACAACTTGTTGTCTCGGACGATCACGGACGGTCTCGGTCAGTTTAAAATCGATGGATTGGCTCCGTTAACCTATACACTCGCGATAAGCGCTCAAAACTACACCACCCAGCCTGTTGGTGCGACGATCTTTTCCGGACAGACTACTACGATTGATGTGGGGCTTCCCCCATTTCCAGCTGCTGTAACAGGTCAGGTACAGGTTGCTGGTGGAGGCGTTGTTCCCAATGCATTGATACAGGTGAAGGATTCACACGGGACATTGTTCGGCAGTGCGATTACTGATGACCTGGGTAACTTCGCTGTTGGCAATCTGCCGCCAGGAACGTATTTGATAAGCGCAAGTGAAGACAGCTACGCAGCGGCAACGCAAAGCATAACCGTGCCTGCTGGGCAGACAATTAGCGGAGTCATTCTCACGATGTCTCCTCTACCAGGGAATATCTCCGGACAGGTGACCAATCAGTTGACGGGACTTCCGATCACAGGGGCGGCTGTTGCGATTCAGCTGTTTTCTAGCGGCTTGTTTGTTGCCAACACTGTTACGGACCAGAGTGGACAATTCCAGGTGAATGGCTTGACGGCTGGAGAGTACAATGTCATCGCAAGCGCAGATGGCTTCGGTACACATTACCGTACAGTTACGGTCGCAGGTGGACAGACGACCGTAACGACAGTCGAGCTATTGCCAATCGTAGGAACAATATCCGGGATTGTTCTCTTGCCGGACGGAACCCAAGCCAGCGGAAACAATATTCAATTGTCGCTATTCAATTCAGCTCAGATTCGCCTGCAAAATATCCTGGCTGAACCGGATGGAACATTCCATTTTGTCAATGTGGCTCCGGGGACGTATACCGTTATCGGGACCATCCCGGGCATTGGTACCGGTCAGGCAGAAGCGGTCGTTTTGCCGAACCAAACAACCTTTATCATCATCCGCCTTTCTCAAACGGGTACGATACAAGGAACGATTCGATCTGGTTTGACTGGGTTGCCAGTTGCTGGAGCGACCGTGTATGTGCAAACGGTGAATCAACCAATTAGAAGAACTGTGGTGGTCCAAACAGACAGCTTCGGCAGGTACAAGGTGACTGATCTTGATCCTGGCACCTACTTGGTTGTTGCCAATGCGATGGGAAGCGGAGAAGCGAGAGGGACAGTGACGCTAGGGGCAGGGGAAATCGTGACGCTCGATCTGGTTCTGCTTCCAGCAGCAATGAGCGGATCTTTGCGGGTCGCAACATGTCCGACCATTTTGTTTACCCCATTTTGACATTTTGGAGAATTCCTCCACTAAAAATAAAAAACATGGCGGATAACTCCTTTTTTGTTATAATAGCTGTAGAAATACAGCTATTTTGTTTTGGGTAAAAACAACTGTGAAAATCTGAATTTTATTCAAGGGGGAGCGAGCCATATGGTGAAACAGCAGGAGGAGCTGTCCCATCCATTGACAGCTACCATCACGAAGACGAATACGCTTTTGCATATTCAGAGTCTCCTTCCCTCCTTTACGAAATCGGAGCAAAAGGTTGCCCATATCGTCTTACAGCAGACAGACAGCGTGATTTATTCATCGGTGATTGATCTTGCCGAAAAGGCGGGAGTGGGTGAGACGACCGTTTTGCGATTTTGCAGGAAAATAGGCTTTCATGGCTATCAGGAATTCAAACTGGCATTGGCGCAGGAATTGGTCAATCCAGTCAAAAACTTGCATGGCGAAGTAGGAGAAGACGATTCGCTGGACATCATTACGCACAAAGTAACCGCAACTAATCAACAAGCGATTGGGGATACCACGGCCCTGTTTCAGATCGAACAGCTGGAGCGCTGTGTTGACCTTTTACAAAAAGCAAACACGATCCATTTTTACGGGGTAGGTACGTCAGCGGTAACAGCCCAGGATGCCAAGTATACGTTCTTGCGGATCGGGCTTCGAGTGGATGCTTTTAATGAATCGCATCTGCAAGCGATGGCTGCAGCGACTCTGGGACCGGGGGATGTCGCGATCGGCTTGTCTGTATCAGGCAGTACGAAAGACACTATCGATTCATTGAAAGTCGCCAAGCAGGCAGGCGCAACTTGCATTTGCCTGACGCACTATCGACGCTCACCGATTACGAATGTAGCAGACATTACGCTTCTGACCGCAGCGCAAGAAGGTCCGTTGCAGGGAGGCTCTCTCGCAGCGAAAATTGCACAGTTGCATGTACTGGATGTCATTAGTACGACCATAACGATGCGCAACAAGGAAAAGGCCCTTTTATATAAAGAGAGAACAGCGAAGGCTGTACTGGAGAGAAAATACTAAAAGCATTCTGAACTTATATTGGATAGGAGTGGTTGGAAATGAAGCTCGTGATCGTGAAAGATTACGCGGAGCTCAGCAGAAAAGCTGCTGAAATGCTCGTAAGCGAAGTAAAAGCAAATCCGAAGACCGTCTTTGGCCTTGCAACCGGAGGTACGCCAGTAGGGATGTACCGTGAGCTGATCAAGCTGTCGCAAGCACAGAACATCGATTTTTCGCAAGCGAGCAGCTTTAATCTGGATGAATACGTCGGACTTTCCTCGACGCACCCGCAAAGCTATCGCTCGTATATGCAAGAAAACTTGTTCAATCACATCAACATTCCTGCGGAGAAAACACATGTGCCAGTTGGGAATACGACAGATCATTTGGCAGAGTGTGCACGCTATGAGGAAGCGATTCGTTTGGCAGGCGGGATCGACATCCAGGTGCTGGGGATCGGCAATAACGGCCATATTGGCTTCAACGAGCCTGGCTCCCCTGCCGAATCATTGACACGCGTGGTTCAGCTCACCGACAGTACGATGGAAGCAAATGCCCGCTATTTTGATAGTGTGGAACAGGTTCCGACTCAGGCCGTTTCCATGGGGATCAAGACGATTCTTGGCGCTAAAAAAGTAGTACTTCTCGCAAGTGGAGAGGCAAAGGCAGAGGCATTGCGATTGATGCTGGAGGGTGAGCCTACTGCAGAAGTACCAGCTTCCTTATTGCAATTGCATCCGGATGTAACAGTTATTGTGGATCAGGGAGCCGCCAGCAAGCTGACAACCTCCGTGCTGGCAGGAACGAAACCAAGTGGCAGCTAATGCACCGCTTGGTTTTCATTTTTCTTGTTCACCAATCTGTTCCGAATACGCACTTGTTCCTTATGCTATACTGGGAATGTTGCAAGAAGGTAACCAGATTTTTCAAAGGAGCTGATTTAGAATGAGCGCAAACGAAGCGTTGCTTACATTAGAAGGTTGGTATACGTATCATAATTTCCGCACCATCAATTGGGAAAAGTGGAAAGCAGCGTCCGCAGCAGAACGCCAAGAAGCGTTGGACGAGCTGAATGCATTGATCCGTACATGGGAAGCGAATGAGGGCGAGAACCAAGGAAGCACGGCTGTCTACTCCATCCTCGGACACAAAGCAGACCTCGTGTTCATGTTCCTGCGTCCAACCATGCAAGAACTCGATGAGATCAAAACAGCGTTCAACAAAACCCGCTTTGCTGCCTATACAGAAGCTCCTTATTCGTATGTATCCGTAGTAGAGCTGAGCAACTATGTACATAACCCAGGTGAAGATCCAAAAGCGAATCCGCACGTGCGTGACCGCCTCTATCCGATCCTCCCAAAATGGGAGCACATCTGCTTCTATCCAATGAACAAAAAGCGTGATCTGCAAGACAACTGGTACATGCTCTCCATGCAGGAGCGCCAAGAAATGATGCGCTCCCACGGCTTGATCGGCCGCTCCTACGCGGGCCGCGTGAAGCAAATCATTGGTGGCTCCGTTGGTTTCGACGATTGGGAGTGGGGCGTTACCCTGTTTGCCAACGATCCGCTGGAATTCAAGCATATCGTTTACGAAATGCGCTTTGACGAAGTGAGTGCGCGCTTCGGTGAATTCGGCAACTTCCTCGTAGGAAACGTATTGAACGTAGAAACACTGGCGAAAAAGCTGGAAGTATAATCAATAAGCTTAAGAGATCCGCTGTGCGAAAAAGTCGCATGGGCGGATCTTTTTTTGGACTACATATCCTTTCTTTAATGGTAAAATAAGGGTGTTTGTATTTGGATACAAGAAAGGAGAGATTGATCCGTGTTGAGACGTACAACATCGTGGGGGCTCTCGCTCGGCGTGTCATCGTCTATTCTGATGACGTCAGTATTCGCAACAGCAGGTGTCGAGGGGCTTGCCCCCATCGTGCGTGCAGACGAAAAAGCGCTTTCGCAGGAAGAGGCAATCAAGCAAGCACAAGAGTGGGTGACAATTCCGGGGGACTACAAGCTGAGAAGTGCCAGAATGACAAATTCAGATGATGATTACAATAATACAGGAAGAACATACTGGAACCTCACTTGGGAAAAAAGTAAGGTCGGACGCATCTATGTGACGATCGACGCTGCTTCGGGTAAACTGTCTAGTTATTCTAACTATTTGGAGGACGATCAACTAGGAACCACAAAAAATAAGCTTACAGAAGACCAGGCAATGGAAGCAGCAAAGCAGTTTCTGGAAGAAGTGACCACCGAAGAAGAGAGGAATCGTTTATCCAAGCCAAATGAATATGTGGACCCGGACGCCTATTATTTCAGAAATCAGGGACAACTTGTAAAATTTACTCGCATGGTCAACGAAATTCCCTTTCTGGGAAATGGCTTTCAAATCATCGTGGACAGGAACGGGGACGTCATGAGCTTTCACCGGGAATGGTATGACGGCAAGTTCCCTGAAACTACGAAAGTGATTGAATTAGCCGAGGCAGAGAAAAAATGGGAAGAGGAAGCAAGCTTATCCCTTTTGTACAAGGATTTGACAGGGATGACGAATAACTATCAGCAGGGACCTGGCACTTACGAACTCGTCTACGAGTTCCAGAATGAGGACCCGCAACTGGTCGAGGCTACGACTGGAGAAGTCATCAATTTATTTGGAAAAGCAGCGAGTGAAAAAACAATCAAACCGTTGGGGAATACGATCTCCAAAGAAACGTCAGAAAAGCGGTTGATAACAAAAGAAGAGGCAGAAAAAATTGCGGAGCAATACGTGAAAAGGCTGCCCGGCAACTATCGTTTTGAAGGCAGCGGCGGCGGGGGATCGAGCTCAGGAAGAGGCGGTATCTCCGTACACCACTGGAGTTTTGATTTCACACCTCAAAATGGAGGACGCAAAAAGACAGATGAGGTGGAAGTGGATATTAACGATCGGGGAGAATTGGTCAGTTATGAAGTGAATCCAAACAGTCGATTTGAAGAAACCCCCAAAAAGATGCTCATCACGTGGGAGCAAGCCGAAGAAAGTGCTACGAAGCTCGTCAAAACTCTTCTGGCCGATCAGTTGGGAGAAATTTATCTGATAGAAGAGGAGCCTGCGAAGGAGACTCTGCAAAGCTATGCGGATAAGGGTGAACATTTCGATATTCAATTCGGCATGTTGATCAATGGTATCCCGGTTGAAGATGAAACCTTCCGTGTCGAGGTCAATCCGGAGACAGGGGTAGCTGAGTCGCTGAACAAAAGGTCACGGTCGGAAACACGCTTGCTGCCCAAGGCAAGAGAAAAGCATATGGAACAGCAAAGCGCGAAAGAAGTAATCAAGGAGCAGCAAAAGCTTCAGCTTGTCTACCTCCAGCCTGTTCCAGAGGGGAGACCAGCGAAGCCGTCCGAACCGCTTCTCGTCTATCGTTACGTTGGAGATAACGGGGTTGTGAAAGCAGACAACGGTGAATGGTACAGCTTTGTTGAGGCACAAAAAAAGCAAGAACCGGGCGACATTGATGAGCATCCTCAGCAGGCCGTGCTTGATTTTGCGGTCCGTAGGGGATGGATGGCGGTCATAGACGGCCAGTTAGGACCTGAAAAAGAGGTTACACGTGGGGAAATGGCCATGATAATGGCACAGATGGTAGATGAGAGTGAATTCCGAAATCTGCGTCCTTCCTTTGACAGCGATGAAGATCGGCTCATTCATGATTTTGTTGACGTACCTTCCTCACATCCAAGCTACGCTGCTATTCAAAAAAGCGTCGAGTACGCACTGATTCCAAAGTCAGGCAAGAATTTTGAGCCAGACCGAATGATTACACGCGCAGAAGTTGCGGATATGGTAGCGAGGTTGTTGGGATACAATGACCTTTTAGACAAGCCTGAACTATTCAAGTCGCCTTACCAGGACTTGCAACCGAAGCATATACCAGCCGTTACTCTTCTCTCTGCTCACGGTCTCCTTAAAGGTAAATCAGCAACGAATTTCGAACCGGATGCAACTGTTACCCGCGCGCAAATCGCTGGGCTTCTCAAAATGATCTACGACCAGCGAGAGTCGGAATAAGACAACCAAAGTCATTCCGGCGAAAAATTTACCAAACCTTGGCTTTGGTTCCCGGACACTTTTTGTTACAGTATAGTGTAGATGAAACAACAATGCATTTTTGACAGCGGAGGGGAACAAGACTGGGCTTTCTCAAGTTTAAAATTGGTTATCGTACGTTAAAAACTGCCATTGGAACGGCTATCTCGATTCTGATCGCCCAGCAGCTAGGCTTGATGTATGCTTCTTCTGCGGGGATCATTACGATCTTGTGTATTCAGGTAACAGTCAAGCAATCGTTTCAGACAGCGTGGAATCGGATTCTGGCCAGTTTATTGGGGCTGGGAATCGGTGTCTGCCTGTTTTCCCTTTTGGGCTATACGCCGATTGCCATTCTCCTTTTCATTTTGCTTTTCTTGCCGCTTGCGGTGCGTTTTGGCATTCAGGAAGGCTTTGTGAACAGCATGGTTGTGCTTATGCATCTGTATTCTTCAAAGAGAATCGACGGGATGCTATTGCTGAATGAGGTCGCTTTGCTCGTCATTGGTGTGGGCGTAGCCCTACTGGTCAATCTGTACATGCCGAGTCTCGATAAAGAGCTAAAAGGGATGCAAGTAAAGGTGGAGAAGCTGTTCAGCAAAATCTTGCGGGAGTTCTGCTACTACTTGCGTCACGGGGAAAGTGATTGGGACGGGAAAGAATTGATTGAAACAACTGGTGTCTTGGAAACGGCGATTCGCTTAGCCTCACGAGATGTTGGCAATCGTTTGGGACGTCGTAACGATTCGTACTACGAGTATTTTGTGATGCGGCAAAAGCAGTTTGAGCTATTGGAACGCATGATGCCGATCGTCTCTTCCTTGGATCATCAGGTAACAGAGAGCCTTCGGATCGCAGATTTTCTCGAGAAAATTAGTGACTCGGTACATCCGGGCAATACCGCCTACCGTTTTATCGACCAACTGCGTGTGATGCAAGAGGAGATCAAGGCAGCAGATTTGCCGCGAACGCGGGAGGAATTTGAGACGCGTGCCTCGCTGTTCTACCTCCTTCGGGAAATTGAGAGCTATTTGTTCATCAAGCATGAGCTAGGCAAGAACAGGGACGAAAAGGCACAGGTGGCAAAGAGTTAGACAAAACAGTACGTAACAATGAAAGAGTTGTAGAATACGAAGGAAGGCTGCGAATACTTTTCGCAGTCTTTTTTTGTTTTTCGGTAAAAACTCCGTGAACTTTTCATTAAAACCAAAAAATTACACAGTTGTCCTAGTACGTTTTTTAGCTTACTTGTATACCGTGTACAAGCGGCGAAAATAAATCAAAAGAATAGGTTTAAGGAGATGAGAGTGACCAGATGAAATTAATTGTGAATGAAAAAGAGTTGAAAGAGTATTTTCGAGGGCTGTGTAGTCTCATTTGGGGAAAAGACCAAAGAGACGAAGAAGTCGAAAATGACAAGGAAGAAGCTGTTCGTTGTTCGCCTCGCAAAGAGCTGTCTGCAGAAGAACTCGCCGCATTTCTGCAAGAGAACCACAGCGATTTGCTACACAATTCATTTCGCAAAGTGCTGCTACGCTATTTGCATGAAACCGTTGAGCTGGGAACAGATGCAGGGAGTGTCACAGGCGTCCTGAATGAAGTTGGCTGGGACTATGCTGAAATCATAGAACCAAGTGGTACACGTGTGCTGATCCGTTTTGCGCAAATAAATTATGTTCATGAGGTGTAAGGAGGAGAAGACAAATGAACTATGTACAGAAATTGAGAACGTTTATAGGCGATAGTGTACAGGTCGTAACCGGGTTGAATGTGATTACTGGTGAGTTGCTCGGCGTGACCAATTCGACACTAACAGTGCTTGCAGCAAGTGAGCCAGGCTATGGCGGTGGCGAAACAGTGGTATTTCAACTCGATCGCATCACGTATGTGCGCGTTCTCTAATGGCAGAGCAGCAAGGGAGAAGGGGCCCAGTGCCCCTCTCCATTCTCATTCCTGCCATGCATGGGACAGCTCATCTGCCAAAGCTGATTGCCGTCTGTAAACAGCTTGCACCTCTGGAGATCATTGTGATTTCGAAAAGGGCCCTGGAGCTTGACTCTGGTATTCGCATCGTTCCTGCAGAGGATGCTGAGATGTTTTCATGGAGGAGAGAGGCTGCGAAGCATGCGAGAGGGAGTGTCCTGCTTTTTCTCGGCGAAGAGCAAATCAATTCGCTGTCTGGATTACAGCGTTTCTTGTTCCCTATTTTATATGGAAAAGCACAGGTCGTTTTGCCACAGTATGATACTCGGAACAGGAAGATGACAAAACCACGGCCCATCCACAGTTTTTCCCTGCTGGTAAATAACCTCTTTGGTCGCTCTGACCTGCGTGAAGCTTCCTTGCTAGACACACCTCACGCGATGACCAGAGAGGCACTTTCCAAAATCGGACTGGAACAGTTGGCACAGCCTGCCCAAGCGCACAAGCGGGCAGTTGTGAGCGGACTGTCCATTACGACACAAGCTATTGGAACGGGAACGGAAGAACGAATGTTTTTACCACAGCTTCACGGTTCGTTGCTCAAAGAGCTCTCTTTGTATGAAAAGCTGGTGATTGCCGAACAGCTTGATCTCGTCTCGCGTCTTCCCTTTCGCGGCGGACTGTCCGATGGAGGCAGGCGAAGAGATATAGCAGAGAATGTGAGCGGTAAAAACAGTGGTATGCCTGTTACGCAGGTAGGGAAATGGCCCTTGCGACGAACAACTCTTTACGGTGGGAAAACGGTATCCGTGATCATTCCAGCCCTTAACGAGGCAGCGACGATCCAGCAAGTGATCCGGGAAGTTCTTCGACTGGAGCCGGTTGAAATTATCGTGGTTGTCAATGGCTCGGTTGATCAAACAGCACAGCTTGCCCGTGAATGCGGCGTGACGACCGTAGAGTTCCCACATGCATTGGGCGTAGATATAGGACGGGCGATTGGTGCAAGTCTGTCGAAAGGCGACATCCTGTTGTTTGTCGATGCGGATATGATTATGACCGTCCATGATCTGTACCCATTTGTTCTCGCTTGCGAGGGCGGCGTGGATGTAGCCCTGAATGATGTTTCTGTATTTTTGAATCAACCTTATGCAGACAATGTCTTTGTGGCTTGCCGCCAAGCGCTCAACTTGGCTTTGAATCGTAAGGATTTGGGGATCGGGTCTATGGTGACCGTCCCCTTTGCCTTACGCAGGGAAGCGGTTGCTTCGCTCGGGTGGCCCATACTGCTTTGCCCGCCAAAAGCACAAGCAGCATACGCACAGGCAGGTGTAAAGATGGAGTTGGTTCATCAGGTGAACAGCTTCACCTCCAACCGAATCCGGCCAGAAAAACACTTCGCCAGCTCTGGAATGCCCCCTGCCGTCGAACAGATTGCGGGTGACCACGTGGAAGCCTTGCAGTTTCTGGCGAAAGGACGGTAGCGAGGATGCGATGTGAAAACAAGAAGACTGGGAGGAGGAAATGAAATTGGCAAGAGAGCGAATAGAAGGTCTGGTAAGTGTTGTCATTACCAATTTCAACAGGGCTGCTTATATACGTGAATGCTTGGACAGCATCCTCCAGCAAACCTATGAGAATTGGGAGATTGTCCTGATCGATGATGCATCGACAGATCATTCCGTAGAAGTGGCCAGAGAATGGCTGGAAGAGAGTAAAGGATTTTTTCCAAGAGAGAATCAGGTGCTGATTCATGAGCTTCCTCGCAATATTGGCTTTTCGGGTGCCATCAACGTCGGGCATTATCTGAGCAGAGGCGAGTTCATCGCGATTCAGGACTCGGATGATTTCTCCCATATCCTGCGTTTTTCACGGCAGGTTGAATACTTGAAAAATCATCCCCAGGTTGATTTGGTCGGTACGAATTACTATGCGTTTTCGTCCGATAATCCGGAAAAAAAGCAGCTCGCTGGATGGATCAAGTACGGCGATGACATTCGCAAAGTATACGGAAACGGGGGACACTGCGTCTGTCACGGAACCTGCATGTTTCGAGGGCGATTGTTTGACCAGATTGGTGGCCCGACACGCCGGATTGAGGGTGCAGAAGACTACGAATTTATCGCCAAAGCTTTGAATGCGAGAGCAGGCGTGAACAATATAGCAGAAGCATTGTATTATTACCGCACCCACGCTGAGCAGCGTTCGGCCCACTATTATCGGAAGAAGGGAGGGTAAAAAGTTGACTAGCAGTAATGATCGGATATTGATGGTGCTGGACAGTTTGAGGACAGGCGGAACGGAGACACATGTTCTTAGCATGGGTAAAGCATTGAGGAAAAAAGGCGTCCAACTGTTTTATGCAGGTGGCAACGGCCCCTTCTATCAAGAATTTGTCGATGCAGGCTTTTTGGTTGAACCAATAGAATCCGCACGTGAACCGCTCTCGGCACGCAGACAGCATCTGATCGAGTGTTACCGTGCATTCATGAAAAAGCATCGTATTACCATCGTTCATGTGCATCAGACCCCTTCAGGCTTTCTTGCCGCTACGGCAGCCAATGAGCTCGGCATTCCTGTGGTATTCACCATGCATGGAACGTACTACCCAAAGGATGAGGCGATAAAAGTAGCCCAGCTCTGCTCTGCCGTTATCAGTGTGAGCAAACCTGTCCAACTATTCTGGCAAAAACGAGGAGTAAAAAGCACCCTCATTTCCAATGGGATTGATGTAGAAGAGTTCAAGTCTGGCTCTGTAAGTAAAGCAGATGTGCCGACATTGCCGCCTGACGCTATGGTGGTTACGTACGTGAGCCGGCTGGCTTGGCAAAAAGCGGCGGTATGCAACATGGTGTTGCGGGCAACCAAAACGTTGCGTAGTGAAATCCCCAACCTGCATATCGTGGTGGTGGGTTCGGGTGCCCAGTCCATTCATGTCCATGAGCTGGCAAAAGCACTGAATAAAGCCGCAGGGCAGCCCTATATTCACATTGTGGGGGAGCAAACGGATGTCCGGCCGTATTACGCAATCAGTGATTTGGTGATCGGAACAGGCAGGGTCGCACTCGAAGCGATGGCGTGCGGAAAGCCTGTACTTGCGATCGGTAATCATGGCTACGTCGGTTTGGTCGAACCTTCGTCTTACGAGTTGGCTTGGGACTGTTACTTCGGTGACCACTCCTCTGTGCAGAAGCCGTCTCCTCCGTTGATCGACAGTGCTCTGCGTCAAGCATGCCGCGACCGGAGTCAATTGAAGGAAATAGGAGGTCAAGGAAGAGCGTGGGTACAAAACCATTTTCATATCACGCAAAAATGTGCCTCCTTGCTTACCGTTTATGGGCAAATAAACAATGGAGGGGAGGCGACAAGTATGAAAAAAATTTTGTACGTTGGCTGGATAGGATTCAACAATTTGGGCGACGAGCTGATGTGGCATGCCTTTTACGATTTGTCATGCAAATATCTCGACCCTACACAATACAAGGTAATACCTTCCCTGCCCGGGGTTGACCTGAAGGATTTAAGCGCATATGACACCGTCGTTTTGGGGGGAGGATCGCTTCTCATCCCAGGGTATGTGGATGTAGCCTATCGTGCTGTTGAACAGAAGAAAAATTTATGGGTCTGGGGAAGCGGATTTGACTCGCAAGATCAAGTCAATCTGGATTCTTCCGGCAGATTGACGAACAAGCTGATAACTGGCCAAGATAAATTGAGCCACATGCTGCAAAAAATCGCCGAGCACGCCACGTTTTTTGGTGTACGCGGACCCATTACACTTCAATACCTCCAGCAAGCGGGAGTGGGAGAAAGGGCAGCGATTAGCGGAGACCCGGGGATGCTGCTTCTCCCTGCATCATTGCCAACAGTGTCAGACAAAAGCAAGCGATTCACGATTGGCATCAACTGGGGTACGTCCTATAACCGGATTTATGGGAAAAACGAGAACGCAGTAGAAGATGCGCTGGTACATGCAGCCAGGACGCTGATCAAGGCAGGCTACGATATCCACTTGCTCACCATGTGGGGACCGGATCGGGAAGCCATAAAAAGACTGTACAAAAAAATCGACGATCCAGCTCATACGATCCTCGACCTAGAACTGCACGATCATACGCGAATGCTGCAGCTGATGAAAGGCTTTCAGGCGACGATCAATTTTAAGCTGCATGCCAATGTGCTAAGTGCCGCTGCCGGTATTCCGTTCGTTTGCTTGGCGTATCGCGTTAAGGGCATCGACTTCGCTTATTCACTGGATCTGCCGGAGCTCCTCGTGCCAACAGACGAGCCACAATTAGGTGAACGAATTGTTTCTTGCACTTGGGAGGCCATCGCGCGTAGGGAGCAGATCGCAGCAAAATTGGCGGCGAGTCAGAAAAAAATGATCGAGAATTTGGAGCAGCCGTTCATCCAAGGCTTGCTGTAAGTCCATTTGTACAATGAAAAAGAAGACAAGGGGACCTGTGGATTTGCTACAGGTCCCCTTATACGTTGGCGTGGCAAAAATCAGTACTCACCGTGCTCTCGCAAGCTTGCTACAGGAACACTCATCTCTTGATCCGGCTGGTTGAGTGGGTAAATCCTCGCCATGTCGTTGTCATCATCGATGTGCTGGATGTATACGGGTATTCCATCGCAGGTAACATTCGCCATAACGGGTGATGCGGCGATTTCTTTCGCGCGTTGTTTATTCATTTTGACTCCTCCTGTCATTCGTAACAGCTTTAATATGTACGTCAGTCCAACAGGGTATACTTTTTGCGCCTGTTGACATTCCCTAAAATATGTAATAAATTGAAGGGGAAATTACTACGAAATCGTACTAAAAGGAGTCACCGGTATGCAGCAACTATACGACCTCTTTCTGAAAACCGGTTTGCGTCCGTTTGCCTTTATGTCCGATACGATGCAGCTGGAAGAAAAACTGACTCGCTCTGATTTGTCGACACTCCTTATTTTGTTGTTCCGCGGAGATTTGACCATGTCAGAGCTGGCGCAAGAGATGGGGGCGCCGCTTAGTTCAATGACCAGCATCGCGAAACGGCTTGAACGCAAAGGATACATCGCGAGGGCGACTTCTGTCGAGGATCAACGGGTAAAGCTCGTCACACTGACACAACCAGGCAAGCAGCTCGCAAAAGAATCAGAACAGATGATGCTGGCGATGCTGGGCAGGCTTCAGGAGGCATTTACGCCGGAAGAAATGGAGCAATTCACCACCCTCTTACTCAAGGCAGCCAAGGTATTTCAGGATGGAGGACCTGTCAAGCCTCGTGAAACAAAGGTTCGTTCCGTCAAGATCAACATTGACGAATAGTCCGTTCGAGCCCGTTTCTTTTTTTATCTAATTACTACGAAATCGTACTAAATGGATCGTGAAGGAGAGATTCGAGATGAGAATCATCATTTACACCGGAAAAGGCGGAGTTGGGAAGACGAGTATTGCAGCGGCAACGGCAGTAAAGCTGGCAAAGCAGGGAAAGAGGACGCTCGTACTCAGCACGGATGCCGCACACAGTTTGGCAGATTCATTGGGGACTGTGATCGGACCAGACCCCGTACCAATCAGTGAAAATTTATGGGGGCAGGAAGTAAACAGCTTGCGGGAAACCGAGCGCAACTGGGGAGCAGTTCAGGGATGGCTGACAACACTGCTCGACAAAGCACAGCTGACTGATATTACAACGGAGGAGATGCTCGTTTTTCCTGGCATGGAGGAAATGTTCAGTTTGCTGAAGATCAAGGAACACGCCATGAGTGGGCAGTTTGACGTCCTGGTAGTAGATTGTGCCCCCACTGGGGAAACACTGAGGCTACTCAGTTATCCGAACGTATTGAATTGGTGGTTGGAGAAAATTTTTCCAACGGAGCGCAAGCTGATCAAACTCGTTCGCCCAGTGGCCAAGATCGTCAACAAAGTAGAGCTTCCTTCTGATGATGTGCTAGACAGTGTCGAGCAGCTCGCTCGGGGGCTGGAGGAAATGCAACGCATTGTTTTGGACCCCGAGATTACATCAGTGAGGATCGTCATAAACCCAGAAAAAATGGTGCTTGCGGAAGCAAAGCGCTCGTTCACGTACTTGAATCTGTTCGGGTTCAATACAGATGCCATCATCGTGAATCGGGTGCTTCCGGATGAAGCGGGAGAAGGATTTTTTGCCCACTGGCGAGAGCTGCAACGGAAGTATGAGAGCGAAATCGTGGAAAACTTTCAGCCGCTCCCGATATTGAAAGCACCGATGATGCCAAAAGAAGTGATTGGCCTTCCCGTTCTAGAAGAATTGGCTGATATCGTTTTTGGAACAGAAGATCCATCCGCCAAGCTTTATCAGGGCAGAACGGAACTGATTCGAGAAGTGGACGGTGAGCTACATTTGGAGCTGATGATTCCTTTTGTGGATAAAGCAGCCTTGGATTTAACGCAAACAGGGGATGAATTGACCGTAAATGCGGGTGCCTACAAGCGAAAAGTCATCTTGCCACGAGTATTAATGGGACGACAGGTTACGGGAGCGAAATATGCGGAAGATCGGTTGATCATTCGTTTTAGCGCAAGGGAAGGGGCTGCCCAGCATTGAGAGGAACTGATTTGAATCGGTTACTAACGATTCTCGGGAACATGGAACAGCATGGGACCGAGCGACATGTGAAAAATGCCTGCAAAGAATGGCTGCTCGCATCGCGGTCAGTAATAGACAGCGTGATTGATGCGTTACAGGATGAACAGGAACGTCCGAGAGCTCACAAAATCAACATTTCCAAGGAATAGGCCAATTTGAGAGGAGAGAAATGACATGGTAAGTGGGATCAAGCGCCAAATGGGTTTCACTCTCATCCTGACAGGACTGCTGCATACGGTTGTCGGTCTCTTTTTATACGCGGAGCCGCTCCAGCAGATCGTCGCAAACAGCTTTTGGAATGCGGTAGGGAAAGAAGAAGTTGCTGCCTTCTGGTTTCTGATGTTTGGCTTTTTGCTGATTTTGCTCGGATATATGGCGGATTGGCTGATGAAAAAGAAGGGAATGGAGCCGCCGGCTGCCTTCGGGTGGACGATTCTTGCGATATGCGCGGTCGGGGCGATTGCTATGCCTGTATCGGGCTTCTGGCTTGTCTTACCACAGGCTGGCATCCTGCTGCGCAAGTGATGTAAGAAATTTGCGGATAGGTAGATGGTTCAGATAAAATGAATGTAACCATTTTCCATATGCCAGAATTTTTGCAACACATCCAAAAATCCGCAAAGTCATCCATCAAGCTCACACTGACGAAAGAAGCGGCTACCGTAACGGATAGCAAGGTGGGCGGAAAGCCTTGGCTGCCGCCAGAAATGCTGTATCCTCAGGATGAAGACAGGAACGACTACTTGTTTATCGCACAAATCAACTGGGTGCAAATGCCGCGACTCGATGGCTACCCTGCTAGTGGATTGACCAGTTTTTTTGTCAAGGAGGATGATACGTTCGGATTGATGGACCAGTCCTTTCAAGTGCTTCATTTTGAAGAGGTCATGGACACACAGGAAATAGACCCCTTTCAACCAGAGGACCCTGGCGTGTACAGTCCGGTTCTAGGTGGGCCATACAAACTGACAGGAAAACTAGAGTCGCAGTACGTCCCTCATCGAGATCCACAGGCGGTGAATTTTCAGCTTCCTACCGACGAGGATAATCAAGTGGCCTATTCGAAATATTGGGACCTCGCCGATGCAAGCGGATCACGGATCGGTGGATATCCTTACTTTACCCAAGCGTATTTGGATCAGGATGGTTGGGAGTTGCTCCTTCAACTGGATATGGAGGGCGACAACTACGATTACTATGTGTCGTGGGGAGATAGCGGAGTGGGCAACTTCTTCATTCGCAGGGAGGATCTGCTTCGTCGGGATTTTTCGAAGGTTTTGTATACATGGGATTGTTTATAAAAGAAAGACGGGGATAACGAAATGGAGCCAATACAAGACTTACAAACCTTAATCAAAGAATCTCAGAGGACCAGAGTGAAATACCTGTTCTTTTGGGGGCATACACAGAAGGAGTCAGGTACTATCGATAAATCTTGCTTTAGCCAATGGTATCCGGCCGCTTTTGTAGAGGATGGCATCACGTACCTGACCGCAGAACATTACATGATGGCGAAAAAGGCTGAACTGTTTGGTGATCTTTCCATACGTGATGAAATACTCAGGAAAAACCATCCCAAACAAGCGAAGGAATTGGGACGAAAGGTTCATTCCTTTGACGAGGCTGTGTGGAATGAGAACAAGACCGTGATCGTTCGCCAGGCAAACCTATTAAAATTCAGCCAGCATGCTGATTTGAAAGCCTACCTCTTGGACACAGGTGACCGCGTTATTGTGGAAGCGAGTCCTTATGATCGGATATGGGGAATCGGGATGGCCCAAGATCATCCGCATGCGGAACAGCCTGAAAAGTGGCGGGGAGAAAATTTACTCGGTTTTGCATTGATGGCAGTCAGGGAGCAGTTACGTTCGTGATCAGGATTATCAAAATCGGCGAAGAGCCTGTCGAGCAGGTTGCCCATCTTTTTTTGGGGGAGCAAATAGTTGTAATTCATCAGATACAGAAATAGACGTACAAATACGCCATTCTTTCCTATGATTCTTCAGAAAGAATAGCGTATTTTTTCATTTTAGGGAGGATTTTGTTTTATTAGCTTACTAGCATTGGTTGCCACCAAAATTCCAAAAACACCCAAATTTATTCTTTAGAGTAAGTTAGGGGTTTTTGGACCGGAAAGGTATTAACTATAAAAACTATGACAAAATTTATCGGGTTTTCCTTTTTGCCTACTTGCTAAATTCTGCAAGTAAAATATTTTTAAAGTTAGCTTTACCCATACTGTTCAAATTGACGGTCAACATATGCTTGCCTCCAAGTGTACCCCCAACAAGAGTAATAAACCCTGGAATGCTACCTGTATGTCCCCATATCGAGACACCGTTTGGAAGCTTAGTTTCATAGATTCCAAGACCATATCCGCTGATTTCAGCACTTCCTGTAGGAACTGTAGTAAGCATTTGTTTTAATTGCTGTTCCTTCAGTAATTTGCCACTGAGTAAGTAAGAGAAGAATTTATTTAAGTCGTCAGCAGTAGAAATCATATCTCCAGCCGAGCTAGCTATACTTGGGTTATAATAAGTAACGTCTTTTAGCTCACTTGCTCCGTCTGGTTGGAAATATCCACGGGCATGCTTGGTGCCTGGAATAACGCTTGAATTGCCAGGTAGGAATGTATTCGACAATTCAAGCGGTTCAATAATCCGATTTTCAATCTCTTCCGCATAGCTGTTTCCGGTTATTTTTTCAATAAGGATACCCAGTAATACGTATCCTGTGTCTGAATAAGACCAGCCCTTTCCTGGGGCAAAGTCTGGAGGCAGAGAAAGCCCAATCTTTACTAATTCTTCAGCGGTATATGATTTTTGGGGATTCATCATATCAGCGTCTTTTGACCTTAAGTATTCAGCGATACCACTTGTATGGTTCAATATCTGCCGGATAGTAATCTGGTTACCATCATATCCGTTTCCTTGAATGACACCAGGCAACCATTTTTCGATGGAGTCGTCTAGATTCAGCCGGTTCTCTCCAGCTAATTGAAGTACAACTGTTGCGGTGAACGTCTTCGTCACGCTGCCAATGCGAAAGCGAAAATCTGTTTCCATTGGTTTCTTAGTGCTCAGATTCGATACCCCAGCGGCGTAACCCCATGTTTTTCCATCCTCGGAAGTTTTAGCGAGTATCCCCGGGATTCCAAGTTGCAATGTATCCCGCATTGCTTGCTTGACGGAATTACGATCTCGTTGAGTGCTTGTTTGTAACGAACTAGATACATTTTGAGTGGGCTCTGCTTTTACAATTGAGGTTGGCGTTGTGTATAACAGGGAACTTCCTGCTATTAAAAGGGCCAGACTTGCAAATGTAATTTGACTACGTCTTTTCATAAGGCATTTCTCTCCTCTATTCATATTGTATAGGTGGTTGCTTGCTGTAAGTTAACTGGTTTGTTTTTCATATATAAGACATATCTGTTCCGCCTTTCACGCCTCGTTATTTTTTTATCATACACAATGAAAACCTCTTTTTTTCTTACGCATTCCTTACAAATTACTTACGTTTAAAATAGCTTCTATAATAGGGTAGAAGGAGCATCTGTGCCGGAAAGTTCAAAGTGGCCGGGGGTGTTGGCAATCACGATCTGTTTAAAGCAAGTTCATATGTACAGCTTCAGGACATGGCCGGAATCGGCGTATGGAATGATCCTGACCTGGGACCAGTCCTTGATCGAGTTAGCCCAAGGGACACAAGTGTTGAACACAGATGGGAAGCTATTTGTCTTTACACGAAAAAGTGGTTGAGCAGACATCGTGCTGCTCAACCACTTTTTTCTTTATTGCACAGAAAACGCAGCTTTGACCTGCTCCAAAGACATAACCATCTGCCCATATAGCTTCCCGTCTGGAGTTGCTGGATCATAGGGATTGGACTGAGGCAAGGAAACGACGTATACCAGCCCATGTGTTTTTGCCAGTACATCTCCCAGTGGCGGTCCCTTCATTTTGGACAGGTGATTCCAATGTGGTACCGTCATGACAAAAATGGTGAGGAGCGAGGATTGCCCTTCCTTTCGCTGATTTGGGAGCGAACATAAAATGCGCTTCGTATTTCGTAGGCACATCCAGCTTGCCCGCCAGTGGCTGTTGGCGAGGGGGACGCTTAGTCGTCGAGGAGAACTCCTCCACGATGTAATTTCCCGTCCAAGAGGGAGGAATGGTAAACGTAAATGTCTCGGTGATCGGGATCGGCACCGTGAACTGATTGTTTATGGTTCGACTTTTGATCTCATCGGTTGTCGGTCTTTTGACTTCCGGCTCAGGGTCAGATGGAGTCGCTTGCTGTGGCGGAGGTGCTGCTTGTGGACCTGGCAGCGAACAGGCGGAGAGCAGAAAAATGATGATGAGTCCTACATAGAAGTACGTTGCTACTTTCATCACGGTCCTGCTTGATGTATAAAACACTCCCGTTTATTCATTCCACGCAAGGTGGAAAACTATCCCATATTCCGATCGTGAATATTTATTCAATAAAACATATTTTTCTTGAATATCAGAAAATATATAATTATAATTTAAATCAGAAATCATTTCCGATATTCGGAAAAACTATTACGCAATTCATCCGGGATATAAATGGGGGATAGCAGGATGATTGAGGTTAAGCAGCTTGTCAAATCTTTTGGCCCGTTAACCGTGTTGAAGGGCGTTACGCTCACGGTGGAAGAAAAGGAAGTTGTCGTCTTGCTTGGAGCCAGTGGTTCAGGCAAAAGTACTTTGCTTCGATGTTTGAATTTTCTGGAATTTTATGACAGCGGAGAAATTCGAATCGGTGGTCAGCAGATTGATCCACACAAGACGAATCTGAATCAGTTCCGCGCCGAGGTCGGCATGGTTTTTCAGCACTTTAATTTGTTTCCGCACAAGACCGTTTTGGAAAACTTGATCGAGGCGCCTGTTCACGTCAAAGGGATGAATGCAGCAGAGGCCAAACAATTAGCGTACGAACTCCTGAAAAAAGTGAATATGCAGGATAAGGCCGATGCCTACCCGGACATGCTCTCCGGTGGACAAAAGCAGCGGGTTGCCATCGCCCGGGCACTTGCCATGAAACCGAAGATCATGCTTTTTGATGAGCCTACCTCTGCACTCGACCCCGAGCTCGTCGGTGAAGTGCTACAGGTCATGAAGCAGCTCGCCAAAGAAGGAATGACGATGATCGTCGTGACGCATGAAATGGGGTTCGCTCGTGAAGTAGCAGATCGGGCGGTGTTCATGCACGATGGACAAATTCTGGAGCAGGGACCGCCGAGTGAATTCTTTGAAAATCCGCAGCATGAACGTACCAAGCAGTTTTTGGGCAGCATCCGTTAAAAAGGTAGTTCAAAAAGTAGACTTTTGATCACGAAGTAGTCCTGAAAGCTGATTCGACATCGAAAGAGGTGTTCACCTTCGAAGTCCGGTGCTCATGTAGGTCCGCTACATTCCGCTCCTCCTTCTTCAGGTTCTCACCACTTTCTCGGTGCTGAAAAGCCGACTTTTTGAACACGAATATTAGAGATGAAAAACAGGGGGAATCACCAATGAAAAAACGTGCAAAATGGTCCGGAATTCTGTTGTCTACTTTTCTAGTGGGCTCGTTGTTGCTCTCGGCTTGTGGTTCACAGGAAAGTGCACCGGCAGCAGGTGGACAAGCTTCTGGAGATGGGGGAA
Source organism: Brevibacillus fortis (assembly GCF_046196545.1). Classification (GTDB taxonomy): domain Bacteria; phylum Bacillota; class Bacilli; order Brevibacillales; family Brevibacillaceae; genus Brevibacillus; species Brevibacillus fortis_A. The sequence continues at coordinate 4,941,493 of NZ_CP176370.1, read as the reverse complement.
AGAAAGATTTTACGTACGCGATGAGTGGCGTGTACAAGCCGTTTAGCTTCAAGGAAAATGGGCAACTGACGGGCTTCGATGTAGAAATTGGACAAGCGCTGGCAGAAAAAATGGGCATGAACGCAGTGCCGATCACCAATCCATTCGAAACGATCATCCCTGGTCTGGACGCGAAAAAATACGACGCTGTCATTGGAAGCTTGACCGTCACACCTGAACGTCAAAAAGCTGTTTTGTTCACCAATCCATACTACCGTTCCGGTTCGCAAATCTTCGTGCAAGAGGGCAATACAACGATCAAGAGCAAAGAAGATTTGAAAGGCAAAAAGATCGGCGTAGTGAAAGCATCCAACTACTTGGATTGGGCGAAAAAGCTGACCGATGAAGACAAAATCACGCAATATGATAGCGATATCACCGCTTTGCTCGACCTGCCGACAGGACGTCTCGATGCAGTGATTACCGACCAGGTAGTAGGCTTGCGATTCATTAAAGAAGGCGGCGGAAAAGTGATAGACGTAGGCGAACCGCTCAGCTTTGACGAGCAAGCAATCGCTGTGCGCTTGGGTGACCAGGAGGCAGTAGATCGGCTCAACAAGGCGTTGGACGAGATCGTCAAAGACGGCACCTATGAAAAAATCAGCCAAAAATGGTTTGGCCGCAACATCCTGCAAAAACAGTAAGTGGGCAACGGGGTGTCCGGGATGGACGCCCCCCTTTTAACGCTTCATGTGAGGAGGATTGAACGTGATTATTGATATTTTTCTATCCAGTTATCCCCTTTTTCTAAAAGCGACATGGCTCACGGTTCAGTTGACGGCAGTTGCCCTGATGCTCGGTTGTGTGGTAGGTCTTGTCATCGCCTTTTTCCGGATATCCGATAACAAAGCATTGAACTACATCGCGCACACCTACATTACCGTCATTCGCGGAACGCCATTGATCGTACAAATTTGTATTCTGTACTTCGGCTTGGCAAATCTGGTCACGCTCTCGCAGTTTTGGGCAGGGGCCATCGCGCTGGCAGTTCATAACGGTGCGTATATTGCGGAAATCTTCCGAGGCTCCATCCAGTCAATCGACCGCGGGCAGATGGAGGCCTCCCGATCACTCGGAATGTCGTACCCGTTGGCGATGCGCAGAATCATTTTGCCGCAGGCGTTCCGTCGGGCGATTCCATCGCTTGGCAATCAGTTTATTATCGGATTGAAGGATTCGTCGTTGGTCGCCTACGTTGGAATGCAAGATTTATGGGGAACTGGTCTCGGTGAAGCAGCTTCCAACTACAAGCAACTGGAGACGTACATGGTCGTAGGCTTGTACTATCTGGTATTGATCATGATCTTCTCGTATTTTGTAAACAAATTGGAAGCACGATTAGCCAGAGGCAAAGCCCCCAATAAACAAGCGAAAGATAACACAAGTGTGGCAGCGTAACTCTTAGTCATGGAGGAATAAAGAAAGATGGTTCAATCAGTCGAACGGGCGATGAAAATTATTCGGGTGCTGATTTCAGACGAAAAACCTGCTTGGCCTATTTCGGAGCTAGCGAGTGCAACGGGTCTACCAATCAGCACGCTCCACCGTTTTCTCGAATCGATGATCCAGTTCGGATTGGTTGAGCAGGAGCCAGTCACCAAGCATTACAAGCCGGGCTATACATGGATGGAAATCGGTTTTATCCTGCATGAAAAGCTGAACCTGCGGGCTGTGGCGAGACCCTTCATGGAGGAGCTGGCGAATGAAGTCGAGGAGAGTATCTTCCTCAACGTATTGGCAGGGACGGATTCGATGCCGATCGAAAAAGTAGAAAGTCCACTGAAAATACGCATAGACGAGAACCTGGGGGAGCGGATACCTCTCACAATCGGCGCCCCTAGCAAAATCATTCTCGCGTATTTGAAGCAGGATGCGATCACGAAAGTCGTTTCAGCCCAGCTTTCGCTAGACAAGCAGCCGTCATTTTTGGAGCAGCTGAGTGAAGCCAAGAAAAGTGGCTATGCGATCAGCTACGAGGAGAAGACGGAAGGCACCATGGCAGTCGCCGCTCCGATTATCGGCTACGGAAATCAACTCGTCGGAGCGCTCTCGATCAACGCTCCGTGCTTTCGAGTAACCGAAGACCGATTGCCCCTACTCATCGAAAAAGTGAAACGCCAGGCTACGACGATTTCGGCAAGAATCGGCGGAGCATAAGCAAACCCTCCATTCCAGCATTTGTTGGTGGAGGGTTTGCTTTTTTTAATATTAACCATTGGATCTTTCAATTTTTTCGCCCTGAAAAACTGTGTTAGTGTGAAAGAAACAGTGGGGAGGGAAGATAGTGTTTCCATTTCGCGTGATTAATCAGGAAACCACGGAAGATGTGCTGGATATGGCCAGCGTGATTGAAGTGGTCGAGCAAGCCTATCAAATGAAATCGAGTCAGCAGGCGACGCTGTTTCCGCTTATTTTTCATGAGTTCGTAGAGGGTAGAGCTGACATGGATATCAAATCCGGTCATTTGCCGCAAGCCGATATATTTGGACTCAAGCTCGTCTCGTGGTTCGGTGACAATGACAAGAAAGGCCTGCCACAATTAGTTGGAACTGTGATGGTATTGGACAGCCAAACCGGCGTACCGCAGGGGATTTTGAGTGGTGAGCACATTACTTGCATGCGTACGGGAGCTGCGGGTGGAATCGGTGCAAAGTATTTGGCACGTCCCGAATCGGAGAACCTGCTGATTGTCGGGACGGGACACCAGGCTCCTTTTCAAATCATGGCGACACTGATGACGATGACAGAGATCAAGCGGGTGTACATCTGCAATCCACGATCACCAGAAAAGGCGCAAAGCTTTGCCGCCAAAATCAAAGAAAACCTCTTGACCAGATTCGTTTCCAAATATGCAGGAGAAGAGTACGAGCGGTATGCCAGTCGTTGTGACGTGCAGTTCATTGCAGTGGATAACCTCGAAGAAGCGACTAGACAAGCAGATATTATCATCACCGCAACCCCTTCACGTGAACCGATGATCCAAGCGGAGTGGGTGAAGCCGGGGACGCATATTACCTGCATAGGGGCAGATATGGAAGGAAAACAGGAAATCGATGAACGGCTTTTTGCAAAAGCCCGCGTCTGCGTTGATGATGTAGGACAGGCTGTACGCGTGGGAGAGACGCAGGTAGCTGTAAAAAAGGGGCTGATAACAGAAAGCGATATCGCAGCAGAGATCGGCAATGTCATCCCCGGTCATGCCCAAGGACGACAACATGTAGAAGAAATTACGATTTTTGATAGCACCGGGATCGCGTTCCAAGATTTACTGACAGCTGCACACATTTTGAAAGTAGCGGATAAGCGCGGTGTAGGAACGATAGTTGATCTGTAAGGGTGAAAGGATAGTATAAGGAGGGGAACGACAATGAGAATTGCGCCTTTTAAAGTAGAAGAATGGATGAACGCCTACGAGATGGAGGCTGTTTACAATATTGCCGAAACATGCGTCGATTCGCTGACGGTAGAAGAGTTGATCCGCCTTTCCGATGAGCCGGAAGAGTTTTTCCGCGAGATGGCCCAGAAAAAGCTGACGTACGGTCATATCGAGGGTTCGCCGGAATTCCGCAGCCTCGTCGCGAGTATGTATCATACGATGAAGCCGGAGAACATTTTGGCGATGAACGGGGCGATCGGAGCGAATTTTCTCACCTTGTTCTCGCTCGTTGCGCCTGGTGACGAAGTAATTACCGTTCATCCGACTTATCAGCAAATTTATTCGGTACCGGAGTCGTTCGGAGCGCAGGTCAAGCTGCTCAGACTTTTGCCTGAAAATGATTTTCTGCCTGATCTGGATGAGCTGCGCTCGCTCGTTACAGACAAGACCAAGCTGATTTGTATCAACAATCCGAACAATCCATCCGGAGCTTTGATGGGTGAAGGGTTGCTGCGAGAAATCGTAGAGATTGCCCGCTCCGTAGATGCTTACTTGCTGTGTGACGAGGTGTATCGAAACTTGCACCAAGACCCGGAGGTTGTGGTACCATCTATCGTCGACTTGTACGAAAAAGGGATTGCGACAAGCAGCATGTCCAAAGTGTTTTCATTGGCGGGCTTGCGTCTGGGATGGATTGCAGCACCTCAGGATGTGATCAAAAGCTGCTTTACGCACCGCGATTACACGACGATCAGCTGCGGGATGCTGGATGATATGCTGGCTGTCCATGCACTGAAAAACCGCGACAAAATCATGGAGCGCAACCTAAAAATCGTGCGGGACAACTTGCAGATTCTCGATGAGTGGGTAGCAAGGGAGCCGTTGGTCTCTTACGTCAAGCCGCAGGCAGGAACCACCGCAATGCTCAAGTACGAGCTGGATATTCCTTCGGAAACGTTTTGCATTGACCTGTTTAAAACTACAGGGGCGTTTTTGACACCAGGCAGTTGCTTCGACATGGAAGGGTGGTTACGAATCGGGTACGCCTGCTCGACGGAAGTGCTTCAAGTAGGTCTATCAAAAGTATCGGAGTTTTTGGAGTCGCGCAAATAAGGGATAAAGTAGGAGAGGGAGTGTCTCTTCGGTGGAAGAAAAGAGACACTCTTATCCAGAAATTCTAGCATACAGGCATTTCTGATCACGATACCTAACTGGGGGGATATCATGAGTCAGCCTAATGTAGATTTGCAACCGAAAAAACAGAGGAAGCTGTGGGAAGTGAATGTGTTCGCATTACTTTTTGCCGTGATTGCGATTGCGGTTATCCTGACGTATATTTTGCCTGCTGGGGAATACGGACGAGTCGAGGTAAACGGCAGGAGTGTCATTGATCCACAGTCGTTTCAGTGGATTGAATCATCTCCAGTCAAGCCGCTTGGACTGGTAAACAGCGTACATACCGGTTTGGTGGAAGCCTCAGGCATTATCTTTTTTGTATTGATAATTGGCGGAACATTCGGTATTTTAACGGCTACTGGCGCGATTGAAGCTCTCATAGTCACACTATCGCGTCTACTCAGGAATCAAGAGAAGTGGCTGATTCCCATTATGATGCTGTTTTTTGCGACAGGCGGCTCGCTCATGGGAATGGCTGAAGAAACATTGCCCTACATCGCGATCATGATTCCGCTGGCGATTGCTCTTGGTTTTGATGCAATAACTGGAGCTGCCATTGTGCTGGTAGGAGCGTCGGTCGGTTTTACATCTGCACTTATGAATCCGTTTACAGTGGGGGTTGCCCAAGGCATCGCCGAGCTTCCCACTTTTTCGGGAATGGGTTATCGAATTGCTGTTTTTGTCGTGATGTACTTCGTATCGACTACATTCGTCCTGCGGTATGCGTCGAAAGTCAAAAAAGACCGTTCGCAGGGCTTCTTCGGATTGTTTGAAGGGAAAAACACGGCTGAGCTTTTGCGTGAAGATTTGAAGTTGACGGCCAGACATAAAGGAATCTTGGCTTGCTTTGTTCTCAACTTTGTCGTGTTGGTCTTTGGCGTCATTCAATATGGCTGGTATCTCACCGAGCTATCCGGAATCTTTCTGTTGCTGGGCATCATCATCGGAATCGTGGGAAGACTCGGCATCAACGAAATGGTAGACAACTTCATGAAAGGTGCTGCTGGCCTGATAGCCGGGGCCTTGGTCATTGGCGTTGCACGGGCAGTTGTTGTGGTACTTAATGACGGTCATATACTAGATACGATTCTTTACTATTCTGCTGGTGTCTTAAATCAATTGCCTAGTGCACTTACAGCGTTTGGCATGCTCGTCCTCCAAACCGTGATCAGCTTCATTGTTCCGTCCGGCAGTGGAATGGCTGCATTGACGATGCCGATCATGGCGCCTTTGGCAGAATTAGTTGGCGTCACGCGTCAAACCGCGGTTCTTGCTTATCAGTTCGGAGATGGCATATCCAATATCTTCATTCCGACCTCCGGCTATTTCATGGCTGGTTTGGCTTTGGCTGGCATCCCGTGGTTACGCTGGATGAAATGGATTATGCCGCTGATCCTGATGCAGTACGGGATTGCAACAGTCGCTGTCGTTGTCGCGCATCTGATTGGTTATGGACCATATTGACGGGAGGAGATTATGAATGGCACTTTGCACACCAACTCTTGCACAATGGGCCATCAGTGAACGGCGATACTTGCATCAATATCCAGAGCTGTCTAGTCAGGAGTATCAGACAGCGGCCTATATTCGGAAGTATTTGCAGGAATGGAAAATTGAACTGATCCCATGTGAACCGCCGAATGTGGTCGGGATTTTGCGGGGGACGGATGGCAAGAAAACCATTGCGTTAAGGGCGGATATGGATGCACTACCGATAGTTGAAGAGGGAGAGAAGCCCTATCTCTCGAAAAATGAAGGTGTCGCTCATGTATGCGGTCACGATGGACATACGGCCATTTTGCTAGCAGCAGCCAAATGGCTCTCGGAAAACCGCGCAGACGTAGCACCAAATGTGCTTTTTCTATTTCAATCCTCAGAAGAAATGCTCCCTAGTGGAGCGCAAGCTATCGTCCGTCAAGGTGCGATTGATGATGTGGACGCTGTCTTTGGCCTGCATCTATGGCAGCCTCTTGAGAAAGGAAAGATCGGAATCAGTATGGGCGCGATGATGGCGTCTGCTGATGACCTGCGCATCGTCATAACCGGACGTGGAGGACACGGCTCGATGCCGCACGAAACAGTCGATCCGATCTATGTGGCCAGTCAGGTGATTAACGCGGTACAAGGAATCGTGGCGCGCTGCGTCAATCCGATCGAACCTGCGGTCATTTCCATCTGTCGGATGGAAGCTGGTTCTACCTATAACATCATCCCGAATCAGGCCGTTTTATATGGAACACTGCGGGCACAGTCGGAAAAAACGAGGCAGATCTTGGCTCGCGAGCTGAAGCAGACGATTGAGGCATTGTGTTCGGCATGGGGCGCAGATGGTGAAGTCATGGTAGATTGGGGGACCCCGCCTGTTGTCAACGATGAGCGAATGAGTCGATTTGTTGCTGATGTCGTAACCGATCAATTTGGCGAGAGCTGTCTTGCTATTGTGGAGCCGGTTATGGGTGGCGAGGACTTTTCTTATTATTTGGAGCGCAAGCCTGGTAGTTTTATTTTTATAGGAATGCGTGGAGAAAAGAGCAGCTATCCGCACCATCATCCGCGTTTTGACATTGATGAAGATGTCATTCCGACTGCTGTTGAACTATTGATTCAATTAGTGAAAAGATTTTGACAAGGAGGAGTAGTTCATGTCATTGTCCGTGTCCTTTCTCGATATTGTAAAAGCTCACAAGAATCTAAAGGGGAAGGTTATCCATACCCCGTTAATTTCATCACCCGCACTGTCTGCCATCGCGGATGCCGATGTCTGGATGAAGCTGGAATGCCATCAGAAAACGGGTTCATTCAAGGCGCGCGGTGCGCTTAACAAAATCGCATCCTTGACGGAAGAGGAGCTAGCTCGGGGTGTTATTACCGCTTCAGCAGGCAACCATGCGCAAGGGGTCGCGTATGCGGCATCGCTTCGAGGGATGTCGGCCTTGATCGTCGTACCCAATACCGCACCAGAGACCAAAAAAGCGGGGATCAAGCGCTACGGTGCGGAGTTGGTCGTGCATGGAGACAGCTATGATGACGCAGAAAGATATGCCTATGAGCTGGCAAAAGAAACAGGGCGGACATTCGTCCATGCCTTTGAAGACAACGAGATCATAGCAGGGCAGGGCACGGCGGCACTGGAGGCTCTTTTGGAAGAGCCGGATTTTGACGTCATTCTCGTACCTGCTGGCGGCGGAGGGTTAATTTGCGGAGTAGCGCTCGCAGCAAAGGCAATCAATCCGGATGTGCAGGTGATTGGGATTCAGACACATGCGTCTCCGCCATGGTACTACTCGTTCCGCGAAAAGCGGTTGGCTGAGGTGGTATACAGCGATTCACTCGCAGATGGTCTTCATGGGGGTATTACACAAGGCAATCTGGACTTGGCCCTGCAGATCGTCGATGACTTCCTGCTCGTAGAGGAAGAACATGTTGCCCAAGCCATGAGCTGGCTGGCAAAGGAGCATCATCTGATGGTGGAAGGCTCAGGGGCGGTAGGTATTGCTGCACTCATGCAGGGAACGGTACCCGATCTGGCAGGGAAAAAGGTACTGACGATCGTGAGCGGCAGTAATGTAGATGCTCGCAAGCTGGCGGAGATTATAGGGAAGCACGCATAGGGTATCGGTTGAACATAGAGCCACTCTCGGCTACACTTTTTCTAACAGAGGTTGTTCAAAAAGCCGACTTTTTGGACACGCACTTACACGAAGAATGGGTGTCGTTCGGTGAGGGAGTGGATAATCAATCATGGAGTTACGCAATCTGAAGACATTTCAGGTCGTTGCCGAGCATTTGAACTTGACGAAGGCTGCAGAGCAACTCGGATACAGCCAGCCTACAATTACACTCCAGATTCAAGCATTGGAGCGGGAGCTGGGACATCCCTTGCTCAATCGGGTAGGCAAGCGCACGTTTTTGACACCGGCCGGAAAAATAGTGAAACAACATACGGATCAGCTTTTCTACGTTCTCCAGCACATGGCGGAGGGACTTAATCACTTGGACATGCCTGTAGGACCGCTGGTCGTGGCGGCCCCGGAGTTTTATTGCATCCAATACATGCCACAAATTCTGAAAGCATATGTAGAGACACATCCACAGGTCAATCTGCAGGTGATTTCATGCACCAGTCAGGAGACTTTGAAAAAAATCCAAGCCCACGAGGCGGATATTGGGATCATTGCGGGCACCACCTCGCAACCAGGTATTCATTCCAGTGTCGTGGACTTAGAACAATTCACCTTGATTGCTTCTCCTGATTTGATGAAGGACAAGACACTGGCAGATGCACTCGTGACCTTTCCTTTTTTGTCTTATCAGGAGGGGTGCAATCTCGATGAATTTATTACCCAATGCCTGTTGGAGTTAAACTACATCCCACCCTCTGTCATTAAATGTAGCAGCGAAGAAACTATCAAACGGTCAGTCCTGAATCAAACAGGCATAGCCCTGCTCAGTAAGGTTCTCGTGGAAAAAGAACTGCGAACAGGCGAACTGATCGAGCTGTTCCGCTTTTCCAAGAAAGCAGAAACATCGCTAGTCTGTTTGGAACGCCGAAGAGAAGAGCCTGCGATCCAGACCTTCATGGAGCTGGTCAAAGACGTCTGGTTATCGGTAAGAGAAGAGTAGTCATGGCAAGGGGCTGTCCGCTACTTTCAACAAGTTATGTGCGATTACCGAATTCCCAACTCGACATAAGGGCAAATTATCTCTTGGAAACAATACTTGCACCTCCTAGAGCGAGGGTTGTTTGCGTGATATAATTTTGATTTCTTTCATTTGGAACGGCAATGATAGTGTAAAATGACAGAAGGTGAGAAAAATAGGAGATGACAACAAATGAGTAAGCAAGTAAACGAAACCGAACTCGTTTCGCATGTAGCTACGAAAACAAAAGTAGACCCGGAAAAAATCAGGATCGTACTCAAGCATGAGCAAGCGTACATGAACAGTGCGAAGGCAGATGCAAAAGGTGATGTCGACGTTGATTTTGATGATCTCGTAGATTACGTCATGGGTAAGTCAGATGTGAAGCTGGATGAGATCACCGTCGAGAAGATCCTGGATGTAGAGATGGAATACTTGATTAAAAAAGGAGTCGCTGGATACATAGACTAATAGAGGACGTTTGGTTATCAGGAAAAGAAGAGTAGTGTTCCAAGCACATTCCCCTGTAGAGGGTGATGTGCTTTTTTATTCCCACAACGCAAAAGAGTAATCATGGAAAATAATCTAAAAACCATCTGAAAGACGGTGGCTGCGGTGGGGAGAAGAATATTTCCAGTCTAGGCTCCAGGCTCCGTCCCGCTGAGGGTTGAGACTGTCCGCTCCGAAGGGATTCGCGGGGAAACGCAAAAGTGGTAGCCGCTACGTCGCATGGGCACGGTTGCGTTTCTTTTACCCGCGAATCCCTTCTCCGCTCGGTAGGACTCCACAAGTCGCTACGTCTGGAAATATTCTTCTCTGTCGTAACTGATGGTATTTCTTCGTTCTTTTAAATCCTTAAAAGCTCATTTAAACACGGGAAAGCTCGTAGAGGAAACAGGAGAAATAAGCGAAGATCTTTGGTACACCGGCCGAGACGGAATGCAAAAAGCGAAACACGCTCTTAAGCGTCCACCTCTGAAACACATCCTGAATGGACCACTTTGGACGCGGTTTCGCTTTTTGCATGGAGGCGGGCAGTGAATCCCCCAGCGGGTGGGACAAGAAGCTGAGCGTTTTCTCCTGTTTCCTCCCCACCACAACAGCGTAACAACCACATTTTTTAGTATTTTTTAACAATGGGTATATACACTAAAAAACCAAAAAATATATGAAAGACAAATGTAAATTGTTTGACTATTGATGGTCGTCGTGTCTATAATTTGGTTATCTTTGTTAGTAATGTTAACTAACTGTGTGGCGGTGATCGATGAAGCGTGCAAGCTCCCAAAAAAACAGGTAACAGCAAACTCGTGAAAAAACTGAATAAAGAAGAAGTATTGCAACAGGTCGTCTTGCACGGGCAAATTTCCCGCGCGGATATCTCCAAACAGACACAGCTCAGCCGTCCGTGTGTTTCCGCCCTCGTAGATGAAATGATCCAGGAAGGCCTCCTGCAAGAAGTAGGAATGGGCGATTCCAAAGGCGGCCGCAAGCCGATTTTATTGGAGTACAACTATCAGGCCTACGCCATTGCCGGAGCGATTTTTGAAGGATCTACCCTGGACATGGCCATCGCGGATATGAAAGGCGAGTTCTTGGCTCGCTATCGCAAACGGCTGGCACAACCAGCGAATGGCGAAACCGTTATCGAAGATTTGGCAGCGGGACTGGATCGCTTGCTGCGTGAAAGTGGCATCCCGCGAGAGCGTCTACTCGGAATGGGCGTCGGCTTGCAAGGGGTTACACAGCGTGGCAGTGGAACCGTCAGCTTTTCACCCAGCACCGGGTGGATGGGTTCACCGATTCAGCAGACTATCGAAGCGCGACTCGGACTGCCCGTCATTATCGACAATGACGTGAATATGATGACACTGGGCGAGTACGTCCGTGGAGCAGGGGTCGGCCATACCAATGTCGTCTACATGTACGTAGGAACAGGGATTGGGGCCGGGATCATTTTGGATGGACAGTTTTATCGGGGAAGTCGTGAGGCAGCAGGAGAAATCGGCTTCATGATGATCGGCCCGGTACATAATCGCCCGAATGGCGCGTCAGGCGTGTTTGAGACGCATTATTCGATTCCGGGCATCCAAGAGCAGGCTAAGGGATTTCTCTCTGACCTTCAGGAAGGGTCGAGTGTCATAGAAGAGCTGATCCGGCACGCCAAACAAAATGCAGAAGCAAAAGAGCTTCTTGCAGATGTGTATCGACATTGGGCGTACGGAATGGCGAACATCATCAGTATTTTGAACCCGGAAATATTGATCCTGAGCGGGGAGATGGTCCACGTCGATGGTGAAGGGGTGAAGCAAATTCACGAATGGCTGAGAGAGTGGGTGCCTGAGGTGCCTAATCTTGAAAAAGCGAGTCTGGGGGAGCGAGCTGGTTTGATTGGTGCTGTCCATAGTGTTTTGGAAGCGTTTCCTTTCACACGACTGCTTGACAAAGAGTGAGAAGAACAAGAGGGGGAGTTCGTTTTGAAGAAGACAACTAGCAAGCTGAAAACATGGATGAAGGGCGTATTTGTCAGCTCCTTGGCTCTGACTGTAGCTGCGTGCGGCAGTGGAGGACAGGAAGCAAAGCCTGCCGACAACAGCGCAGGCGGCCAATCAGGCACGGCTGCTCAACCTGCTGATTCATCGGGTGACCCACAAAGACTGGTGATTTACACCGGACGGGACAAAAACATTTTTGAAATCGTGTTGCCAAAATTCAAAGAAAAATACCCGAACATTGAAGTGGAAACACTCGAAATGGGTGCCCAACAAATTTTGGAGCGCGTTCGTGCAGAGAAGGCGAACCCGCAGGCTGACTTCTGGTGGGGCGGTACCCAATCTGCTCTAGCGACAGCAGCCAATGAAGATCTGTTGGAGCCTTACAAGCCGACTTTTGCAGACAAGGTTCCAGATTTGTACAAAGATCCGCAAGATCGCTGGTATGGCGAAATGCTTTTGCCAGAGGTTATCATGTACAACTCGCAGGTGCTGAAGCCAGAAGAAGCACCACAAGATTGGGACGAATTGATCGATCCGAAATTCAAAGACAAGATCGTCATCCGAAACGTACTGCCGTCCGGCACGATGCGTACCATTTATTCTGCAATGATCTTCCGTCAAGGGGCGGACACTCCTGAAAAAGGTTTTGAATGGCTGACCAAGCTCGATGCCAATACAAAAGAGTACACACAAGACCCGACAAACCTGTATCTGAAGCTGGATCGTCAAGAGGGTGTCATTTCCTTGTGGAACCTCCAAGACGTTCTGATCCAAAGCAAAAAGAACAACCACCCGTATGACTTCATTTATCCGAAGAGCGGGGCACCGATTCTCGTAGACGGCGTGGCTCTGGTAAAAGGCGCGAAAAATCTGGATGCAGCGAAAACGTTTATGGAATTCTTGATGAGTCCTGAAATCGCTGCTCAATTGGCGAAGGAGCGCTTCCAGTTCCCATCTCGTACAGACATCAGCAAGGACGAATTGCCAGACTTCATGAAAAATCTCGAGCTGAAGCCAATGGAACTCGATTGGGCTGTCATGGCTGAAAAAGAAAAAGAGTGGATGCAGCATTGGGATGAAAACATCAAGGGGAAAGGCAAAAAGTAAGGAAGTTTTTTTCCAAGCAGCTAGGCGGGAAGGCGTTGTCCTTTCCGTCTAGTCACTTATAGAAGTTGTTTGAAAACGGCCGTCAGCTTGAAATGACTTGCGATGAAGGAGGAAACACAACCCGATGAGCAGCGTAACACTTGATCACGTTCACAAAAGGTTTGGCCAAGCAAAAGGGGTCGAAGATGTTCACATTCATATCGAATCAGGAGAGTTTTTTACTTTTCTCGGTCCGAGTGGCTGCGGCAAAACGACTACCCTGCGCATGATTGCCGGCTTTTATTATCCAACGGAAGGCCATATCCGCTTTGGATCACAGGAGGTTACATCTCTTCCTCCCCATAAGCGCAATACCGGGATGGTATTCCAAAACTACGCGTTGTTCCCGCACATGACTGTTTTTGAAAATATCGCGTTTGGCTTGCAGGTTCGGAAAGTGAACAAAACAGATGCAAAAGAGCGCGTAGAACGGATCATGAAGCTGGTCCGTCTGGAAGGCTATGGCGAACGCCGCATTGATCAGCTTTCCGGGGGACAACAGCAACGGGTAGCACTGGCACGGGCGCTGGTCATCGAGCCGCAGATTCTGCTGTTGGATGAGCCGCTGTCCAATCTGGATGCGAAGCTTCGCGAAGAAACGCGTTTCGAGATCAAGAGACTCCAGCTAGAGCTGGGGATTACGACGATTTACGTCACGCACGATCAGGCGGAAGCGATGTCCATGTCAGACCGGATTATGGTCATGCAGAGCGGAGAAGTGCAGCAGATCGGCACACCGCATGAGATTTACCATCGTCCCGTAAACCGTTTTGTCGCTTCTTTTATCGGCGAGACGAATCTGTGGGAAGGGACAGTTACAGGGTTTGAAGGCGATGAAGTGCTGGTTCGCACGGCCTCTGGACAAATGCTCAGCGGCTTTAAGAAAAATGCTTCGCCACGTGCACAGCTGTCAGTTGGGGAGAAAGTGACAATGTCCATTCGTCCTGAATCCGTTCTGGAGAGCACAGGCAACGAGGGACAAAATGTAGTAACAGGCTCTGTTGTCATGTCTGAATTTACAGGGGCGTGTGTCAATTACGTCACGGAAGTAGGAGCGGAAAGCCTGCGTAGCATGTCCATCAACCTGGGACGACCGATTAAACAGCGCGGCGATGTCATCGGCCTACATATACCGAAAGAGAGCATTTATTTTGCCGGATAAGGGGGAAGAAGCTTTTGAGAGCAGAGTTGCAGCAAGCGCCGACAGCAGCCAGACGAAAGTCCATCACCGCTTCACCCGCCTTCGTCTACGTGCTGGTATCGCCACTCTTTTTAATATTGTTGGCTTATGTCATTTATCCATTGTTCGAAACGTTCGTTGCGAGTATCAAAATCGATGAAGAAATTACGTGGAAAAACTACATTCGCTTCTTCAGCCTGGAGCATACCGCCAACCTGGAAGCGTTGTGGAACAGTATCTACATATCGGTTCTGAGTGTCATTACGTGCGGAATTGTTGGCGTCGCGATGGCGTTTTTATTGGAACGCTATGATTTTCCTGGACGAAAAATACTTTCTGTGCTGGCTTTGGTTCCGATGGCGTTGCCTCCACTCATTGGTGTTCTCTCGTTTACCTTTTTGTATGGAGAGAGCGGAATTATTCCACGAGCGATCAAAGAGCTGTTCGGGCTTGCCCAGGTTCCTTTCTCGCTAAAAGGAATTTGGGGTGTGGTCGTCGTTCATACGTTTACGATGTACACCTACTTCTTCATGACAGCTACAGCAGCAATCAAGGGACTCGACCCGTCCTTGGAAGAGGCGGCAGCCAGTCTTGGAGCGAATCGCTTTACCGTTTGGCGGCGCATTATTTTGCCGATGCTTACGCCAGCCATGGTCGCGTCTTCACTCTTGGTTTTCATGATTTCGATGGCTTCTTATACGGCGCCACTCATTTTCGGCATTGACCGGACGATGACGATGCAAATCTATTTGTCTCGCACCAATGGGGATTTGGACATGGCTGCGACACAGTCTACGATTCTTTCGATTGTTTCTGTGGCTTTTCTTTTGATCATGCGTTGGTACCAAGGCGCGCGCAACTACCAGAACTTGAGCAAAGGGGTCAGCGTGCATCGTACCGAGATCAAGAGCAAAGCGGGACGCTACACCACGATTGTGCTGTCTTTTATCGGTACAGTCATTCTGATGCTGCCAATTCTCGTATTGGTACTCATCTCCTTCTCGGTGGATGGTACCTGGACGGTGCAAATATTACCTCCGGAGTATACGTTGTCGCATTACATGGATTTGTTCACGGATAGCAAGACATGGCGTCCGATTCTCAACAGCTTGCAGCTGTCCGCTATCGCGGTAATCGGGATCGTCATTTTCGGTGTAGCTGCGGCATATGCCACGGTTCGCCTCAAGTTTCGCGGGAAAACGCTTCTTGATGTGTTGATCATGCTGCCATGGGCATTGCCAGGGACAGTTGTGGCGATCAACCTGATTGCAGCGTTCAGTGAGCCGAATGCATTCAGCTTTGGTCAGGTATTGATCGGATCGTTCTGGATTATTCCGTTGGCGTATTTTGTCCGACATCTACCACTTGTGTTTCGCTCTACAAATGCGACTTTGATGCAGATGGACCCATCTGTAGAGGAGGCTGCGCGGAATCTGGGTGCTTCCTGGTGGTACAGCTTCAGACGTGTCGTGTTCCCGATGGCTTGGGGTGGAATTCTTGCAGGTACGCTTTTGGCATTTGTTCAGTGTATCGGGGAGTTCGTGGCTTCGATTCTGATCTTCACACCGAAGACAACGCCATTGTCTGTCGCGGTATTCCAACGCATGTACAGTAATGAATTCGGCACCGCTTGCGCCTATGGTGTCTTGCAAATCGTGGTCATCATCATCGTGTTGTTCATCTCCAGAAAACTGACCGGAGATAAAGCGGGAACTGCCGTGTAAAGCTGGATGCCTTCGTGAAAAAGGAGGAGCTTCTCGTGGATGTCAGTGAATCGATGGATAAGAAATCTCCGATGGTACAACCGACTAAACTGCCCTGCCCGCCCATTCCCGCATCTGTTCGCACTATGCAGGGGGAACACGGACTGCTCGATCTGTGGAAAGCGATTAAGCCGCTCGCTACCATTGCCAGTGCCATGAACACAGGTGCCCATCCAGACGATGAGCACAGTGCCATGCTCGCTTACTTGGCGCTGGGGAGAGGCGTGTATACCACGAGTGTGATCGCGACAAGAGGGGAAGGCGGCCAAAACGAAATCGGCTGCGAGCAAGGTGCCGCGCTTGGGATTATCCGCACGCGTGAGCTGGAAGAAGCATCATCGCTCGGCAATGTGACGCTTGGCATCTTAAGCGAAGAGCTGGATGATCCCATCCATGATTTCGGGTTCTCCAAATGCGCCGAAGAAACCTTCCGCAAATGGGGCGAAGAGGTCGTGTACGAGCGATTGATTCGAAAAATCAGGGAGCTGCGCCCTGATGTCGTCATTGCTTGCTTTGAAAATGAACCGACGACACACGGACATCACCGGGCGATTACGTTACTGACACAGCGTGCTTTCCACGAAGCAGCCGATCCACAGATTTTTCCGGAGCATAGGCAAGCTGGACTTTTGCCGTGGCAAATGAAAAAGCTGTATCTGCCTATCATGGACAACGATGATTATCACGTCGCTGTACCCGTGGGGGAATACGACCAAATCTACGGCTCATCCTATGTTCAACTTGGTGAGCGATCGAGGTTTATGCATAAGACACAGGGCATGGGTGTTCATTACGATGAAGGCCCAACCTACAATTACTACCGCTTGGATGCATCTGTTTTTCCTGCACCGGAAAAAGAGCGCGACTTTTTTTCCGGACTGCCCGTCAGTTTTGCTGATCTGGCGCAGAGCATCACTGCAAAAGGCGGGCAAGAACTCGCCGAAGTGCTTCACCGTATGCACGATGCGGCTACAGATGTATTAAATGCCTACCCGCGTTTTGCTGAGGTGGCACAAAGGGTTCATCGCATGAAGGCTTTGCTTGTGACTGCACAACAAGAAGTACAGAAGGCTCCACTCGATGAAGAAACAAAGATTGATTTGATGTATCGGCTAGGACTCAAGGAAGCGCAGCTAAACCGTGCCAGTGCCGAGGCTCTGTCTTTGGTCGTGAAAATCAAGCCGGAGACGGGCGAGTGGGTGGCAGGTCAGACGACAACCGTTACCGTAACGGCTTACAACGGCGGCTCGCTTGAGGTGGAGCATGTGCAGCTGCGTATGCGTGTCCCCGCTGGATGGACAGCGAAACCGCTCACGCCTACTGCGTTTCCACGACTTGCTTACAATCAGACGGTGTGCACCGTATTTGAGGTATCGATTCCTGCACAGACGGAGCTGTTCCATCCTTATAAGCCGCCCGTGCTCGATGTCGAGGTGCTCTATTTCGCCTTCGAGACAGCCAGTACGATTCGCGTGGAGCCGGAAAGCCGTGTAGCTGTGCTTCCGCCGTATGCCGTGACGCTGACACCGTCAGATGTGGTGCGAAACACGCTGCATACGGATGAGACGATCCCGGTTAAGGTAACACTGAAACAGTACCGTCCGGGAAGCTCCACAGCCAAGGTCGCTCTCGTTGTCCCGGCAGGCTGGACAGCGGAGCCAGCCTTTGTCGATGTTCCGTTTTCTTTCCGCAGCGAGACGAAAACGATCGCCTTTACTGTTCATTCCACACCGCAGGTGACGAATGGCAAATATCAGATCAGCGCTACGGTAGCGGGGACAGACGGTGTGACAGAGATCGCGCAAGATGTGCAGGTCATTGAATACCCGCATGTCGGCCGAACGTATTTTATCCGGCCCGCTACGCTGACGGTTCAAGCCTTTGACCTGGCCATCCCGAAAAATCAACGGATCGGCTACGTATCCAGCGGCTTTGACAATATGGATAAATACTTGCGCGCAGTTGGGGTGAATTGCCTCAATCTCGACGCAAACGAAATACAATCGGGCGATTTGTCCCGCTACGACACGATTGTCCTCGGGATTCGCGCATACGGATTCCGCCGCGAATTAATCGAGAGCAACCAGCGTCTTTTGCACTATGTAGAAAACGGCGGAAATCTCGTCGTTCAATATCACAAGCCGGAGGACAAATGGAAGCCGCACTTGGCACCTTACCCCATTTTTATCGGCGAATCGCTGATCGATTGGCGGGTGACCAATGAGCAATCAGACGTCCGTATGCTGGCCCCTGACCATCCGATGTTTCAGGAGCCCAACGTAATTACCCAAGCAGACTGGGATGGATGGGTGCAGGAGCGCTCCATCTACAATCCTTCTCGCTGGGGAAGCGAGTATACCGAGCTGATTGCGACAAGTGATCCGGGAGAACCGGAGTTCCGTGGCATTTTCCTTACGGCGCACTTTGGGAAAGGGACATACACCTACAGCTCGCTTGCCTGGTTCCGCGAGATTCCACAGCTAGTCCCTGGCGCTTTTCGTTTGTTCGTCAACATGATCAGTCAGAAGCAGTAATGCCCCATCCACTCCGGGCCAACCGTGGGTCGATCCATGGCTACATCAATGAGATGCAAACGTACAGACCGCCATGATTGATATAGACATCAATCTGAATGGAATGGAGGAGTTGTTCATTGAGTAAGGGGAAACTTGCCAAGCTGTACACGATTACGACTGCAGCGGTGCTAGCCACGAGTCTGATTATGCCGGTAGCACCCGAGACTGCCCATGCAGATCGCGGGGTTGTCGATCTGTGGAAAGCCATCAAGCCGCTCACCACGATTGCCAGTGCGATGAACACCGGAGCACATCCGGACGATGAGCACAGTTCGATGCTCGCGTATTTGTCGCTTGGGAAAGGGGTGGATACATCCAGTGTCATTGCGAACCGAGGCGAGGGAGGACAGAACGAGATAGGCAGCGAGCTGGGTAATGCGCTGGGGATCATTCGTACCCGCGAATTGCAGGAAGCTTCCAAAATCACGAACATCCATCTGGAGAACCTCAGTGAAAAAATCGACGACCCTATTTTTGACTTCGGCTTTTCCAAAAGCCCGGATGAAACCTTGCAAAAATGGGGCGAGGATGTAGCGTACGAAAAGCTCATCCGCCGTATCCGGACACTGAGACCCGATGTCGTGATTCCCGCATTTTTGAACGAACCTTCGACTCACGGTCATCATCGCGCGATTAATGTCATTACGGTACGGGCATTCAAGGATGCCGCAGATCCAAACGTTTTTCCGCAGCATGCAAAGGAAGGCTTGGCTCCTTGGCAGGTGAAGAAGCTATATCTGCCTGCAAAGGAAAAGGATTACTCAGTCAAGGTGCCTGTTGGCGACTATGACGAAATTTATGGTGCCTCTTACGTCCAACTCGGCGAAGAATCCCGTTTCATGCACAAGAGCCAGGGCATGGGACGTCATTATGATGAGGGGCCAAGCTTCAATTATTACAAGCTCGATCAATCCATCGTAGAGACAAAAGACAAGGAAGCAGACTTTTTTGAGGGAATTGCCTATTCGTTTGACGATTTAGCCAAGGAAGTGGCCAGCCAGTCTGGCGGGGAAAAAGTCGCGGGTGAACTGAAAAAGCTGCAAAAGGATGCCGCAGAGGTCATTGCTGCGTACCCAAGCTTTGCCTCAGTAGCCAAGGAAGCGCATGAAATGCTGGCAGATGTGGAAAAAGCGACGGCAGTAGTCGAAGCGTCCTCCTTGCCAACTGACACGAAATCAGATTTGCGCCATCGTTTGGGAGTGAAGAAATCCCAGCTGAACAAGGCTAGTGCCGAAGCGCTCTCGCTCGTAACCAAGGTAAAGCCTGAGACAACGGAGCTGGTAGCAGGCCAAACGACAAAAGTAACGGTCACGGCTTACAACGGCGGCCAAGCAAAAGTCGGGAAGATCAATCTCGCGCTGCATGTACCAAAAGGCTGGCAAGCCAAGCCGCAATCGACCACCAGTTTCTCATCGCTCGGCTACAATCAGACGGTGAAAACGACATTTGATGTCACGGTTCCGTCAAATGCTGCTCTGTTCCAACCGTACGCCGCTCCAGCCATTACGGCAGACGTCAGCTACAGCTTTGCAGGCTCGACGGCGAATAGCCATGTGACACCAGCAGATGCCATTGCAGTTCTTCCATCTTTTTCTATGGTGCTGAGTCCCAATGCGACGGTTTTGTATACGCAGAAGCCAGAGGAGCCAATCCCGGTCAAGGTTACGGTGAAAAACTACAATCCAGGTGCAGCGAAAACAACGATCTCTCTCGATGTGCCAAAAGGCTGGAGTGTAGAACCACAAGCAGCACCACTCGCCTTTGAGGCCAAGGGAGAAACGAAGTCGGTTGCCTTTACAGTCAAAGCAGATGCTTCGGTCCAACCAGATAAGTATACGGTGACAGCAGTAGCATCTGGCAGTGGTAAAGAGAGTCGACACGGCGCCCAAGTCATCCGTTACCCGCATATCGGCACGACATACTTTGTCCAGCCAGCGGCGCTTGCGATCCAAGCATTTGACCTGAAGGTACCGGAAGGATTGAAGGTCGGTTACGTATCCAGTGGCTTTGACAATATCGATCAGTATTTGTCCCAACTGGGAGTCAATGTGACCAATCTGTCGGCAAAAGACATCGAGTCTGGCAATCTGGATCAATACGATACGATCGTGCTGGGTATTCGCGCTTATGGTTTCCGACCAGAGCTGATTCCTTCCAATGCACGTTTGCTGAAATACGTGGAAAACGGCGGAAATCTGGTCGTGCAATACCACAAGCCAGAGGATAAATGGAAGCCGGAGCTGGCTCCTTATCCGATCAAAATCGGTGCTCCGCTGATTCAATGGCGTGTGACAGACGAAAACTCCAAAGTGACAGTACTGGCGCCTGATCATGCCTTGTTCCATTCGCCAAACAAAATCACAGAGGAAGATTGGGACAACTGGATTCAGGATCGTTCCGCTTACAATCCGTCCGAGTGGGGCAAGGAATACACAGAGCTCATCTCCAATGGAGACGAAGGCGAGAAGGAATTTACGGGTACGTACCTCACTGCCAAGTATGGAAAAGGAACGTATACCTACAGCTCGCTCGTGTGGTATCGCGAAATTCCGTCACTCGTACCGGGTGCGATCCGATTGTTTGTCAACATGATCAGCCCACAGCAGTAATCATAGTAGAAGGGAAGGCGATCGTTCGACGGTCGCCTCCCTCCTAAAAGAAGATCAGACGCAAAAATAGAAGCAGCTTACGAATGGATAGGGAAGGAGATGCAAGAAAGATGAATTACAGAGAGCGAATTTTTCAACAGGAGGGAGCCAGTTTCCCTGGCAAGACATACGTGGAGGCGGTTTTGGAGCCTGCATTCAACGAAGCGAAGCACCATTTGCTGCATCCGATGATGGCGATCAACAAGGCACATCTGATCATGCTTCGTGAACAAGAATTGCTCACAGACGATGAGGCCAAAAGAATTGCTGGTGCACTGTGTGGGATCGAAATGGAAGAGCTGCGCCAATCGCATTACACCGGACAGTTTGAAGATTTGTTCTTTCAGGTAGAGAGCCGTTTGCTGGAACTGGCTCCTGATGTGGCAGGAAATCTGCATCTGGCTCGCAGCCGCAACGACATGGGGATTACCATTTACCGCATGGTGCTGCGTGAAAAATTGTTGGTGACCTTGGCTTCTGCCCTCTATCTGAAAGAGCATTTGCTCCTCTTTGCAAATGAGCATGTGGATACGATTATGATTGGCTACACACACACGCAGCAGGCACAGCCGACGACAATGGCGCATTACATCATGGCGGCTACTGACATGCTCAGCCGTGATATCAAGCGACTGATCCAAGCCTATCACACAGTCAATCGCTCACCGATGGGGGCCGCGGCCTTGACGACTTCTGGCTTTGCGATCAGCCGGGAACGGATGCGCGAATTGCTCGGATTTGATGAGTTGGTGGAAAATTCCTATGATGCCGTCTGCGGCGCGGATTATTTGGGAGAAGTAGCGACAGCCGTACAATTGGCAGCGATTAATTTGGGGCGTACGGTTCAAGATATGTTGCTGTGGTGCACACAAGAATTCGCGGGGTTAAAAGTCGCGAGTCCATACGTGCAGATCAGTTCCATCATGCCGCAAAAGCGAAATCCGGTTTCCTTTGAACATATGCGCTCTCTGTTGTCCAGTGCAGCAGGAAATGCGACGACAGTGCTTACGATGATGCACAATACGCCTTTTGGCGATATCGTGGATACCGAGGATGACATGCAGCCATACGCGTGGCGGAGCATGGGAGTACTCGAGCAGATGTATCGCTTGATGGCGAGTGTTGTGGGGACGATGGAAGTGAACAAGGACGTCCTGTTGGAGCGGGCAAAGGGCAGCTTTGCGACCGTCACAGAGCTGGCGGATACATTGGTGCGCACGGATCAACTTTCGTTCCGTAAATCTCATCACATCGTAAGTCGTGTGGTAAAAGAAGCGATGAGCGAGCAACTCGCTGCGAACCAAATCAGCTTGGAGCTGGTAAACCGTGCAGCCGTGGAAGTAATCGGGCGGGAGCTGTCGCTCACAGCAGAAGAGCTCAGACTGGCGCTTGACCCCGTTCATTTCGTAATGATCCGCAAGCTTCCTGGTGGACCAAATCCAGAGGAAATGAAGCGCATGATCGCCGCTCGCCAAGCGGTTCTCCAGCAGGAAACAGAATGGCTGGCACAGAAAAAGCAGGCGATTGCGAATGTGATGAAAGGGTTAGATCAGATGACAGCTGAATGGAGTGTGGGGTAATGGCAGTGGTGCGAATACCTCTTCTGGCAGTGGACGGAGGGGGCACCAAGTGTCTGGCGGTACTGGTGGACCGCTCCAGAAATGAAATCGGTGCAGGACGCTCCGGTTCATGCAATTATCAAGGGATCGGGGAGGAAGCGGCAGCTCGTGAGTTGGTTGCAGCGATCAGCCAAGCTCTGGACGATGCGATCGCACGTCAAACAGTTGCCCCCTTTATGAGCAGCATTCCGACACCAGATGGACCAATCGAATGGGAAATCGAGTGCGCGGTGTTCGGGATCGCTGGCTTGGACACGGAGTATGATCGACAGGTGATCTCGCGGATGGTGAGCAAGGTGCTGCACCAGCTCGGTATTCGCGTCCAGCATCTGATCGTGGAAAACGACGGGTTTGCGGCATTGCTCGGTGCGACCGGAGGCAAACCCGGCATTCTGGTCATCGCAGGCACAGGCTCGATTGCCTTTGGTGTAAACGATGAACAGGAAACGGCGCGAGCAGGAGGCTGGGGGCATCGGGTCGGTGACGAGGGCAGTGGCTACTGGATCGGCAAGCAAGCGATTATGGCTGTATTAAAGGCAGCGGATGGCCGCGGCGAGCCGACCGTATTGAAGGAGCTGCTCCTCCCGCACGTTGGACTGGGACGCGTAGATGAATTGTTTAACTGGACGTACAGTGAGCATTATTCCGTAGAGAAGGTAGCAGAGCTGTCGCCGTTGGTCAGTCAAGCGGCACTTGCCGGAGATATGGTGGCAGCAGCTATCTTGCGGGTCGCAGGCGAAGAGCTTTTCGACGCTGCTCGGGCTGTCATTGATACGTTGCAAATGAAAGCAAAGCCGTTTCAGATGATCATGCAGGGAGGCGTTTTGCAAAACGATGATCGCGTGCGAGAGATCGTCGTAGAGCGCGTCCGAGAGTACGCTTCGCAGGTTGTCATCGAAAATGCGCAAAACGATCCGATTTACGGTGTCATAGCAAAAGGATTGGCTTATTTAGAACGCCAATTGGACGGCAAGTGAGGTGCCAGAAATGAAAAAAGTAATGGTCGTCTTTCCACATCCGGACGATGAGTCTTTTGCCTGCGGGGGAACGTTGGCAAAGTGCAAGGACGCCGGACATGAAACGTGTTATTTGTGCATTACCTCCGGCTGCAAAGGACGCAGCGGTCCATTCGATATCGATTGCAGAAAAAAGCTGGCAAAACATCGAGAGCTAGAACTGAAAACAGCGGCAGAAGTGCTCGGAATCAGTCGTCTCGACTTGTTCCGGTACCCGGATGGTTCCTTGCAAAATGCCGATCTGGATGAGCTGGTGGGTAAGATTCGGGAAGCGATAGAGGAATGGAAGCCCCATGTCGTCGTTACGTTTCCGCCGGACGGGGTAACGGGTCATCCCGATCATATCGTCACGTGCGAGGCGACGACGCGAGCGGTCGAACAAGCGGAAGCGAGCTTGACTCCGGCAGAATATCCTGATCTGTACTACGTTTCGATCCCGCACTACTACGATCATTGCCCGGATCATGGTCCAAAGCCAGCAGTTCCGATTACAGGCAAGGTCGATATTTCGGGCTATCGGAAACAAAAAGGAGAGGCGCTGAAGGCTCACTTGAGTCAGGAGTATTCCGTGAATCGCGCTTATCCGGGTGTTATCGATGGGGACTTTGGCGTCATTGGCTGCTATGAATATTTTACTTTGGTGCGGTCAGCAGGCAAGGCGATCGAGCCGGTTAGTGTGGGTGGCAGTATTCCTGTCATTGAGCTGTAGTCTAAAAAGTAGAAAGGGCTGACTAGCATGATTCTTGCTTGTCAGCCTTTTTCATTGGATAGCCCATCAGGCGGATTGTTTTACCCTGCTAGATTTGCTTACAATGTGGTCAGAAGCAAATTGGAAATCAAAGGGAGAGAAGACATGTCACACAGAGTATATTTATATAACGTCAGTGAACCTTCTCAAGCACAAGAAAACGACACGATGATGGTGGAATGGGGCTATGAGGTTCCCCTACTCTTGCAGCCGCTCTTCATAGAAGGTGGTTTGATCGCCGGAAATAACTACAACAACCATACCGAACCGGATAATTCCGGACTCTATTACGACGCGCAGGCAGGCATCGAAAACGCGAAGCGATTTTACGATTTCCTGGAGAGACAGGAAGGGTTAATCGGTAACAAAGAAGCATTTTTGGAAGCGAGAAATCAGCTTTTCAGCTATCTGGAAAAACGAACGCTTCCGTATTTTCACATCGATGCCTGGGACGTATTCAATATGGATGACATCCCTCATGACGAGCAGGCGGAAACTTTGCTCGCCAATATTGCCCATAACAACGAGATCATGACAAAGGCAATGGACAACGATGACATCTCGTTATTGAACTACTCCGAATTGATGGACGTGAACCCGGGCTTTGGTTCTTTTGCCGAGCTGCTCAATTATGAGGACTACCAATACGGCTGGGGACACATCTGGCAGCCTTATGAAGAACAGCCCGACGTGGAGATTTTTGAGGAAGCCGGCTTGCTTGGTCTCAAAGACGCAGAGGGAAACGTATTACTTGCCCCTCAGTTCGATGCCTTTTACGATTTCGCTTCCGAAGATCTCGCCGTAGTCGCTAGAGATGGCAAATATGGCTACGTACATAAATCCGGGAGAATCGTCATTCCATTGGAGTGGGAGGATGCCTATGATTTTGAATACGGCTCTGCTGGCGCCATTGTCAGACGAAACGATCGATATGGTTTAATCAATCTCGAAGGCAAAACAATTGTCCCGACCCACTATGAAGAATTGGAACCGCTCGATTACCAAGGATTTTATTCGGCAAAGAAAGACGGAAAATGGGGCGTGCTGGACCAAGCTGGTTCTGTAACGATAGATTTTGAGCATGAAGAAGCTTTCAAGTGTGGGGACGGCTTTTACCATACGGCGGTCAAAGGCAGGAAAAACCGGAAAATCTTTAATGAAGATTGGCAATACGTCGGAGACTTCCCACTGACGGCGGTCGAGCACATCGGCGAAGGACTTCTTCTCGTCAAACCGCACAAGGATGCAAGTCACAGCACCTTGTACAAAAAAGACGGCACTGTTGGCGCATCCGGCTTCGATAAACTGAATCGTCAAACCCATTTTCCAAATCTGCTCGTTCTGCGCAAGGGGAAGAAGTACGCCGCTTATGGCAAGCAGCAGGAGAGCCTTCTGTTGCCGTACGAATACGATGAACTGATTGATTTGCAGGTTTATACGGAGGCAGGGCAGGGCAATCAGGTGCTGGCGAAAAAAGATGGAAAGCTAGGCGTTTTTCATGGAAATGCCGATCAACCAGCGTGGTTATTCCCCTTAGACGATTATGAGAACATTTTTTGGCTGCATCAGGATGCCTATGCCTTGAAGAGAGATGGATTATGGAGCATTGCCTTTTCGCCGGAAAAGCGATGGAGTGATTTCGAATTCGATCTGGTGGTGAAAAAGGCGCTGGTCGAGGGTTTTGCTTATGCCTTCAAGGGTCACGACGTTTATTTAGTAAGCGAGTACGGGCTGTCGCGGGCAGATAAAACGCTCGTGCTGGAGGAAGTGGAAGATCGTTATTACAGCTATTATTTTGATGCCGAGGTTCGCAAGCGACTGCTGGCCTATGCCAATGGAGAGCAATCCGATGGTGACAGCGTAGATCAGTACACGCCAGTAGAAACGCTGTACAACCTGGGCATGGAAGCGTATGAAGCAGGTGATTATGAGAAAGCCATTCTGTACGATACGCTTGCTGCCCAAAAGGGCTATGCCCCATCCATGAACAACCTTGCCCATATGTATTACAGTCTGGAAGGCTTCGAGGATGCTGATAAAGCTTTTTACTGGTATGAATTAGGGGCTGCGGCAGGCAACCATCATGCTATGAATGGATTAGGCTGCTGCTATCGACATGGTATCGGCACGGAGCCTGATGCCGATAAAGCATTGTACTGGATGGGCAAGGCCACAGAATACGGTCATGCGCTGGCACACAACAATCTTGGCGCAACCTATTATGACGGGGAGCTGGTGCCGCAAGATTTGGACAAGGCTCTCTGGCATTATGAACAGGGGGAGTTGTTGGGCTCTCCGGTTTTTGATTGGCTTGGCTATTTGCATGATTCAAAAGGGAATTACGAAAAGGCGCTGCATTATTATCAGCAGGATTACGAAGCAGGCAGCGATTTCAGTGCCTATAATTTGGGGATTTTCTACAGTAATGGGTATGGTACAGCCAAAAATATCGACGCCGCCATCACTTATTTTCATGCTGCTTTGGAAAGAGATTACCCGCATGCACATATCGAACTGGCAAGAATTTACCGGAATGAAGCGCAACATGTGGACGAGCTTCTGGCGAAACATCACCTCGAAGAAGCAGAGAAGGCAGGTCTTGATATCCCTGAGGAGCTCACACAATCGTAGAAAAAGCAAAAAGCGGATCGACAGGAAAAGTCGTCGGTCCGCTTCCAACTAACCAGCATGTTAAACAACGGCTTCCACTTCAATTTCAACGAGCAGACGCGGGTCAATCAATGCCTTGACCTCAACCATCGTAGCGACAGGCTGAATCTCGCGAAAAAACTCTCCGTGTGCTTTTCCGATCTCTTCCCACTTGCTGATATCCGTTACAAACATTCGCGTTCTAACCACATGAGACATATCAGCATCTAATTCTCGCAATGCTTTTTCAATCGTCTCTAGGATGAACCTTGTTTGCTCATAGGCATCGCCCACACCAACGACTTCTCCGTCCTTCATGGCAGTAGTGCCAGCCACTTCAATACGGTCGCCGACTCGAATTGCGCGGCAATAGCCCACGACAGGTTCCCAAGGCGAACCCGTGAATACTTTCTTTCGATTCATAGTAGAAAGCCCCTCTCTTATCCGCAATAATTGGAATATACTACAAAAAAGAAGGCGAGTGGAGCGGATGATGGATTTTTTTCTCACCTTTTTTTCCAAGTACAAATGCTTGATCCACACCGCGTTTGGTTCTGAAGAATACATACGCGTGGTAAACAAGCTAAGTGCTCATGGCATTCGTTTTCGCACACGCATTCACTCTCATGCAGTTCGTCATTTAGGGGGAGACATGGGGATGTTGCCCCCAGAAAAAGACCATAAGCAGTATGACATCTACGTGGAAAAAGAAGAGGAACACCGAGCAAATTTGGCGATTCATTCCCGTTGATGGATACCTATACGATATAATGATTGGGATTAGTCAGAAAATGGTACAACCGAGGAGGAACCAGCATGTCCGTACTAGAGGCACTCAAAAGCAGAAGAGCCGTGCGTAACTATATTCCAAAAGAAGTAGAAACAGAAAAAATCCAAGCGTTGCTAGATTGCGCAGTGTTAGCCCCGAATGACCGCTTGCGTCAGCCGTGGCATTTTTACGTGATCAGAGGAGAAGCAAAGCTGCGGTTCGAGGAAATCGCGAAGGAATTTTTGCTGGAGCGTTTTCCGACCAAGCCGAATCTCGTGCAGGATTCCTTGGCCGTCCTGGAAAAAACACCGCTCGTCATTGTTGCGACTGCTGATGTGATCCCAGGGGATGAAGCATCCTCAGAGGATAACGAATACGCGGTTTGCTGCGCGATTCACTCCATGTGGCTGGCAGCGAAGGAACTGGGACTGGGCATGGTATGGCGCACGAGAGGAATAGGCTTGGTTCGCGACGAACGCTTGCTGCAATTCCTCGGATCGCCTGAAAATAAAAAGGTCGTGGGCACGCTGTTCATTGGCTATCCCGAGGCAGATGCTCCTGAGACCAGTCGGGTGGCAGCGGAAGAAAAGACGACCTGGCTGTAATGCTCCAGCTGACCTCTTTGAAAAACACGGAACGGAAAAGAAAAACTGGGTGAAGCACTGTAGTTGTTTGCAACTAAGTCCCCCCACACACGTATAAATGGTAAGGTTACACCGTACATAACGAGGGGAGCTGTTAGATCATGTTTGGAAAGCTTGCGGCAGACGCGCTTGGCTTGAGCAATGTGGGAATCGTGGTAAAACCAGCAGATTACGACAAGGTGGACGCTGATGATTACATCATGCATGAGGACAATGAGAAGATCTATTTTTTGATCAAATCAAAATCCGATGAGTACTGCTTCACCAATCTAGGGCTGGTTCATCTGGATGGAACGAGTGCCACCAGCAAAAAACGCATGCTGCGCCGCTATTCCTACCAAACACACCCAATCTCTGACGTGTATCTGGAAACAGCCGGAACTGTCGATTTGGATGTAGAAATCAAGTTCACCATGGGCAATGAGCACTACTCGATCGATGTCAACAAAAAGCATTTGGAGGAGCTAAAAGACCTCTACAAAGCTCTTGTGAAGATCGCCTCGATTATGCACGATAACGAACTTGCGCTCCAGCATGCAAAAGAAAGCCTCCACGTCGCTCAAAGCACACTGGGCCGCGTAACAGGCCAACAAGCTGACGTAGCTTCACAATTCAAGTCCATCAACCAATACACCTTCGATTGGCTGGAAGACATCCGATACAAGTATGTCGTTAAAGACTTTGGCAAAGTCTTTGAAAAATATATTCATAACTAAACCGTAGCAACTAAGAGAAAAGAGCCTCTTTAAAGAGGCTCTTTTTGTATTCAAGCGAAATCTTCGGCAAGCCCCACTCCCAAAGCAGTTCGAAACGAGTACCCCGACAGCTGTACGGGAAGGTGTGTCACATGTTTGGAAGGAGACCGCCCGAACGAAGAGAGGAAAAAGGCGACTGGAAAACATGTGGTACGCCTTCCTCCCGACCACAGTAGCAGGAAGACAACATTCTTTCGAGCTTTACTCCTTGTGCAAAAGCTTGCCGATCTTGAGCGCCAGTTGGATTTGAAGCAGCTCCTCCGAGTTTTTCAAATCCATATTCAAAATCTCTTTGATCTTTTCGATCCGGTAAATAAATGTATTGCGGTGAATGAACATCGCTTTCGCCGCTTCACTGACGTTTTGATTGTACAGAAAGTAATTGTCCAAGGTCACCATGAGGCTCGTGCCGAACTCTTGATCATGCTCGTACAGCTTCCCCAGACGTTTCAAAAAGAAGTCTTCCAGTTCAATGTCCTTAATGTTGGAATCCAGAAAATGATAGACGGAATAATCATCGAAATGAGAGACGTCGCCCTTGCTGTTGAACTTCTGCATCAGGCGGATCGCTTCATGTGCTTCGGAAAAGCTTTTATGAAGCGAAGCGATGTTTTTATACTGACGTCCTACCCCAATAAAGAACAACGTTTTCTTGATTTTATCCACGAGAGCGCTGTACAGCTCATTAGCGAATTGCTTGGCTTCACTTGCTGACACCACAGGACGATGTTCATTTTGTCCGATGAGAATGATGATCCGATTGTTTCGATAAAAGCAGGTCACCTCTCCCGGTGCTTTGCTCGCGTAATCATATACGAGATCGACGCATTTTTTGGCGATCCGATCCAGCTCGTACTTGCGATCGATTATATCTTCCAAATTTTCCAGCTCAACTGGCTCGATATTAATGACCATACAAAAATACATGTAGCTCGATTGTAGTCCGTGCAAATCACATAAGGTTTGCAGCGAGTCAGACGACGTAATTTTACCTGTGAGCAAGTCATCGAAAAAGTCTTGTCTGATCTTCAGCTTCACTTCCTCGATTTCCCTCGCCTTGATCCGCTCCAGCGCCACGATGGTGGACGCCTGCTCCAGCACAATGTAGTCAAATTCAGTCAGCTCCCAAACGGTTTGCCAGACGACGATGTATCCGTAGATGTGATTGGCCACAGCAACGGGGAGAATCCTACATTTAATCTCATCATCTTTCGCATGGTAGATACGTTTGATAGACTTTTTGATCTGGCTAATATTTTTCGGGACGGAATCGGTGAAGTCACGGGTAAAAACAGGTCTGTTCTTGATCAAAGTCAGGCAGGAGTCAAGCGGAATCGGATTGTGCCAGATTTCCGTGTAATGAAGCAGATGCCAGTCCTGATCCAGAATAAGGATCGGGTTGTTGATCGTCTCAGACAGCTCGGAAGCGATGCGATCCAGTCCGCCACCTTCCAGCGCAATGCGAAACAGGGCGTTATGCATGTCCAATGTTTTGCGGTTCAACAAATCATAGCGCCCGGAGGCTTTCTCGTTAATAATGGCAATCACTTTAGACAATGTGTATTCAAAAGGGAGGGCCAAGAGCGGGAGTCCATACTTGTTCGCATGATCAATCATGTTTTGCGGGATTTGATCGAAATAGCGATGCATCTTGATAACGAGCCCGGAGCAGTTGATTTCCGCCAGCTCTTTGATGATTTTATTTTGCAGCTCGGGATTGTCCTTGAAAATATATCCGGTGGAGAGCAGTAATTCATTGGAAGACAGCCAGTCAAAAGCATCCGGGTTCTCCATGATATTGACGATGGAGATGACGTTATTGATGCCTTGCTCTCCGGCGATGATTTTGATGCCGTCTATGGATTGAATGGTAAGCAAATCTTTGATGGTCAGCACTCTGTTCACTCCTTTGCCACAAAGGGATTCCTTTAATTGTGCAATGTGCACAAGTGAACCTCAATTTTTTTAGTTTCCATACACAATGACGATTCCATTCATCCTGTCTAAAATAATGATGTAAGTACGGGGTGCTTGTCTAATTGTTTTTTAAAAGAGCAAGCGCTCAGCCAATCTTGGCGGGTTGTTCAATCACGAGAGCATGGAGGGCTTACTATGACAGACAAAAGCGTAGTACAGGCATTTCTTGAGGCAGCGGCTGAGGGGAATATCGAAGCACTGAAAAAGCATCTGGAGCAGGGTGTAGATATTAACGCAAGAAACAGACAAAAGCGTACAGCGATTCTGACTGCTGCTATGAACGACAAATTGGAAGCGGTATCGTTTTTGGTAGAAGCGGGTGCAGACGTTGATTTGCAGGATGAGACATGCTTCAACCCGTTCTTGTTCGGATGCATTAACGGCAAGCTGGAACTCGTCAAAATGATGATCAAAGCAGGAACAAACCTGGAGCTGTTGACTCGTTTTGGTGGAGTGGGGATTACACCAGCGTGTGAAAAAGGTCATGTGGACATCGTACGTGAGCTCGTAACGACGACTGACATCAACGTAAACCATACCAACTTTGTGGGTTGGACACCATTAATCGAAGCGATCATCCTCAATGATGGCGGCGAGAAGCAACAAACGATCATCAAGCTGTTGATTGAGCATGGCTGCAATGTGCACATGGTAGATAAATACGGCGTAACACCGCTAGAACTGGCGAGAAGAAAAGGCTACACCGAAATCGAAAAAATCTTGCTGGAAGCAGGAGCGAAGTAAAGCGTCCCATGTACATCCAGGCGTTGTCTGGCGATGCTGGTTTCCTTGAGCGTTTGGCACGAGCAAACTTTAGCGGGACCGTACACAGTATTTTTGAGCGAACGATCAATCTGACATGCAGCGAAAACGGAGAATTGTACACCATTGGCAACCATCAGCTAGACAATGCACCGAACACGCTCATCGTTGATGTAAAAGGCTTTTCAGAGCTGGGGCTGTCTGTAAACGCTCCGGTCATTACAGAAGATAGCACGCTCGTTATTGGAGCGGATTTACGAATATGGACTCAGCAAGCAACAAAGTGGGAAGGTGAGCTTCCTTCCTATCCTTGTGACATAGAAGGCGTAGATGTTTTGCGCAGAAATGTGGCGTTCACGAAAAACTACGTGGACGTATACGGCAAGACGGGGGGCATGAAAATGTCCTCCCAACCTGCCAGTCCGTTTGAGAAAGAGATGTCCCGTATGCTGATCCAGCGTGCAGGCTTGCTTTCCAACGATCTGGCGAATAACCGCATAGAGTCAGCTACTCAGCATGCGATAAGTCTTATCGGACTGGGGCCGGGGTTAACACCATCGGGTGACGATTTTTTAGTGGGATTGTGCAGTGTATACAAAATGCAAAACATTTCCTCTTGTTTGTCATGCCCATTTTTCGATGAAATCGTCCGTTCATCCCAAACATTAACGAACGAAATCAGTGCGATCACGCTGAAAAAAGCAACCCATGGACAAGTGAGAGAGTCACTAAATGACTTACTTTCATACATGGTGTCCGGTTCCGTGGAAGAGCTTGTCCCTGCCTTAGACAAAATTATCGGGATCGGCTCGTCGTCGGGTACGGATATCCTGCTTGGCATCCTATGTGGTTTGGAACGAAATCTAGAAGCTGGAGGTAACGTATGTCTACCAAAGTCGTAATCAAGCAAAGTACGTATTTTGACTCGGTATCCCTGATGTCTCTATCTACAAAAGCGAATCAAATTGAAGGTGTTGAACAAGCGGTTATCGCGATGGGCACCGATATGAACAAAGAGGTATTGAAAAACGTAGGCTTGCTCACACCTGAGCTGGAAGCAGCGAAAACGAGCGACTTGATGATCGTGGTGAAGGCGGCGACAGACGAGCTGTGCGAGAGCGCTCTCATCGCCATCGAAGAACTGTTCAAGAAAAAAGGCGGCAGCAAATCCGCAACAGAGATCAAATACTCCACGATTGATTCAGCAGCATCAAGCATTCCAGAGGCAAACCTCGCAGTCATCTCGGTAAACGGTGCATTTGCGGCGAGAGAAGCGAGAAAAGCATTGGAAAACGATCTGCACGTCATGCTGTTCAGCGACAACGTGAGCATTGAGGAAGAGATCGCCCTCAAGCAATTCGCGCATGAAAAAGGTCTGTTGATGATGGGACCTGACTGCGGTACAGCGATTATCGGCAATGTGGCACTGTGCTTCGGAAACGCCGTGAGAAAAGGGAACATCGGGATCGTAGGTGCATCCGGTACAGGAAGCCAAGAGGTGAGTGTGCGTATTCACGACTTCGGCGGCGGTATCACGCAGTTGATCGGTACAGGCGGTCGCGACCTCTCTGAGCAAGTCGGCGGCATCATGATGCTCGACGGAATCAAAGCACTGGAAGAGGATGAGGCGACAAAGGTCATCGTGCTCATTTCCAAGCCACCAGCACCAAGCGTTCAGGAAAAAGTATTGGCGCAAGTGAAAAACTGCAAAAAGCCTGTGGTTGTGTACTTCATTGGTGGAGAAGAAACGCCAGTTCAGGAAGCAGGCGGACATTTTGCAAAAACGAGCAAGGAAGCAGCCATCAAAGCAGTTGTGCTGGCTGGCGCCAACGAAGACGAGCTCAACAAGCGCGCTCTCAACTGGCCACTGATTGAAGAAGTGCGGGCAAAGCTGACACCAGAACAAAAATACGTTCGCGGACTGTTCTGCGGCGGTACACTGTGCGACGAAGCGATGTACCTCGCGATGGAAAAGTATGATGACGTATACAGCAACATCCAAAAGAAAGCGGACTACAAGCTGAAAAACATCCATGAGAGCAAGGCACATACCTACCTCGACATGGGCGATGACGATTTTACAAACGGCAAGCCGCATCCAA
This sequence comes from Brevibacillus fortis, assembly GCF_046196545.1. Lineage (GTDB taxonomy): Bacteria > Bacillota > Bacilli > Brevibacillales > Brevibacillaceae > Brevibacillus > Brevibacillus fortis_A. Next base: position 4,907,412 of record NZ_CP176370.1, on the reverse strand, counting down.
TGATCGACCCGTCCTCGCGTATCGCCAGATTTTTGGAAGAAGCAAAAGATCCTTCCGTCGGCGTCATTCTGATGGACTTCATCTTGGGCTTCGGTTCTCACGAAGATCCTGTAGGTGTTATGCTGCCAGCGATCAACGAAGCAAAAGCACTGGCTGCCAAGGAAGGCAGACACCTGGAAATTTTGGGCTACGTGCTGGGTACTGATCTCGATACACCGAACTTCGATGAGCAAGTGAAGAAGCTGATGGATGCGGGTGTAACGATTGCGAGCAGCAGCACGAACGCGGGTCTTCTGGCTAGAGAATTTGTTGCGAAAGGGGAATAATCATGAGCAAAATCAACGAGCTGTTTAACGGAAAGATTCATGCGATCAACGTAGGGATCGAGTTTTTCAAAGACGATATCATCAAGCAAAATGCGAATGCGTCTCATCTGGATTGGAAGCCTCCGGGCGGCGGAAAGCCTGAGCTGATCAACGCTCTCGACAGACTGGAAAATGCTGCTGTCGCTGAAAAAATTGCTGCGGCAAACAAGATGGCGGTAGAGCGTATCATCAACTCCCAGCCGATGCTCGTCGGCTTCGACCAAGCGATCAATGTGGTACCAGGCATGACGAAAACCACGATTCTGCACGCAGGTCCACCTATTACTTGGGACAAAATGTGCGGAGCGATGAAAGGTGCCGTAACTGGCGCAATCGTATTCGAGGGCTTGGCAAAAGACATCGAGGAAGCTGAACAGGTAGCTGCGTCTGGCGCGATCACGTTCTCTCCATGCCACGAACACAACTGCGTAGGCTCCATGGCAGGTGTCACATCCGCTTCGATGTTCATGCATGTAGTCAAAAACAAAACGTATGGCAACGTCGCATACACCAACCTCAGTGAGCAAATGGCTAAAATTTTGCGCATGGGCGCCAACGATGAAAGCGTCATCGCCCGTCTGAACTGGATGCGCGATGTATTGGGACCAATGCTGCGTGATGCGATGAAGATTGCAGGTGAAATCGATCTGCGTCTCATGCTGGCGCAAGCGCTGCATATGGGCGATGAATGCCACAACCGCAACAACGCAGGTACGAGCTTGTTGATCCAAGCACTGACTCCGTACATTTTGGAGACAGATTTCACAAAAGAACAAAAACGCGAAGTATTCGATTTCGTAGCAAGTAGCGACTACTTCTCCGGCCCGACATGGATGGCGATGTGCAAATGCGCGCTGGATGCAGCACACGGAATCGAGAACAGCACGATTGTCACCACAATGGCACGCAATGGCGTAGAGTTCGGTATCCGAGTAAGCGGCATGGCTGGCAACACATGGTTTACAGGACCTGCACAAAAGGTAATCGGTCCAATGTTTGCAGGCTACAAGCCAGAGGATTCCGGCTTGGATATCGGGGACAGTGCGATCACCGAAACATACGGGATCGGCGGCTTCGCAATGGCGGCAGCTCCGGCGATTGTTGCGCTCGTAGGCGGTACGGTTGAAGAAGCGATCGGCTTCTCCACCACGATGAAGGAAATTACGACGGCAGAAAATCCAAACGTCACGATTCCTCTTCTGGACTTCCGAGGTGTAGCAACAGGTATCGATATTCGACAGGTGATCCAAACAGGCATTCTGCCGATTATCAACACCGCCATTGCGCATAAAGACGCAGGCATCGGCATGATCGGTGCGGGTATTACGTATCCACCGATGGAAGCTTTTGAAAAAGCATTGCTCGCAGTAACGGAAACGATTAGCGAATAGCTTTTCATCCCAGGGGACTCAGCTTTCGCAGCAAAATAAGGTTGCGAAAGCTGGGTTGAAAGAGGAAGGTGAATGAACATGGGACAGGCAAACGTAAAGGAATCATATGAAGAATTCAAGTCCTATGGATACGCGGACGATATTTTGCCAAAGACTTCCGAAAATCGAGATTGGGGCACCTTTAACTACGTGACCGTGTGGATGGGCGCTGTGCATAATCTCATGTCGTACATGACTGTAGCCGGATTCTTTGTCCTTGGATTATCCGTTCCGCAAGTCTTGTGGGCAGTCATGATTGCTGCCTTGATTGTTTCGGCTGGCTATGTGTTGAATGGCTATGCGGGACAGAAGTACGGGATTGGCTATTCGATGCTGTTGCGCAGCTCCTTTGGTGTAAAAGGCTCGATCATTCCTGCTATATGTCGTGGGCTTATCGCTGGTGTTGTGTTTTTTGGGACAAAAACAATTATTGGCGCACAATCCTTTAATGTCATTTTTGAGAAAATATTCCCTGGCTATATGAATATGGTTCCAGGCTTTGATTTTCTCGGATTAGATTTCCCGACGATGCTTTCTTATGTGATCCTCTGGGTCATTACAGTTGGATTGTTTTTAGGCGGAATGAAAATTCTCAGTCTGTTTAGTAAATGGTCTTCACCGATCATCTATATTTTCATCGTGGGTGCAGCGATTTGGGCGATCAGCGTTGCTGGCGGATTTGGTCCGATCTTTGCTTATGCTCCTGCCAAACCGATGGAGAATTGGCTTGTATTTATCGCATGTGTAAGTGCATTGGTATCGAACTGGGGTGGCCCGATTGTAAATATTGCAGACCTTACGCAAAGGGCAAAACACCCGAAAGCTCCGACGATTGGTCTGCCGCTTGGAATGATTGCATCCTACATCCTGTTTGGAATTACGTGTGTAGGATTGTTGGTTGGAACGCAAATCGCGTTTGGCATCACAGACTTTAATGTAGTCGTTGCCATTGATCAAATTGGGAATCCTGTTGCCGTCATTATCTTGTTGCTGGCACTGAATATAGGTTCGACGAGCTATGTTGTGTTTGGGAATTTGCTTCCATCTGGACTGCAAATGACAGCGCTTCTTCCGAAAATGTTTACAGTGAAGTCAGCGGCTATCTTAACAGCTGTATTGGGGACTGTCATTTTACCTTGGAAGCTGGTGAACGGCACGGCCGCGCTCTATATGTTCTATAGCTTTATCGGCTCCATGTACGGTCCTATCACGGGGATCATGCTGGTCAGTTTCTTCATTGAAAGAAAAAGAAAGCTAGATTTATCCAGCATCTATGTAAAACCAGGTGAAAACGGAGAATACAAAAACGGCTTTAATATGGTGGCATGCGGCGTATTGATCGTCAGCTTCTTGATTACGCTATTCGGCTCTTTCTTGCCAAATGTGCCCCTATTGGCAAACATCAGCAAGTCTGCTTTCCTTAGCGGGATGATTATCTCCAGTGTTCTCTATGCACTGAGCTATAAATGGAACAAATCAAGTGCGATCACGCAGCGTGAAACAACTGCAAATGTATCTTAACCAAAGGAGAAGTGCCCAGTGGAAAAACTAGTAATTGTTGCTATCGGCGGCAACTCATTAGTGAAAGATAATGGTCGCAATACCATTCAGGACCAATATGAAGCTGTATGTGAAACCGCGGCAAATATAGCAGATATGGTGCAAGAAGGTTACAACGTTGTCGTTACTCATGGCAACGGACCGCAGGTTGGATTTGCTTTGCAAAGATGCGAAATCGCCAATGAAGTGTCCGGAATGCCTACGATCCCGCTGGTCAATTGCGTGGCGGATACGCAGGGGGGAATCGGCTACCAAATCCAGCAGGCACTCACTAACGAATTTGCCAAAAGAGGAATCAACAAAAAAGTGGCGAGCGTTATCACACAGGTAGAAGTCAGCAAGGATGATCCGAATTTCGAAAATCCAACGAAGCCAGTCGGCTCCTTCTTCACGCTGGAGCAGGCGGAAGAGATGCGCAAAGAGCATCCGGACTGGGTATTTATCGAGGATTCCGGTCGCGGCTACAGAAGAGTGGTTCCTTCCCCGAAGCCAATCGACATCGTGGAAAAAGACGCGATCAAATCGTTGATCGAAGCAGGATATGTGGTAGTCGCTGTTGGCGGCGGCGGTATTCCGGTTGTGAAAACGGGCGAAAATACGTACGATGGGATTGATGCTGTCATCGACAAAGACTTTGCTACCAGCTTGCTGGCAGAGCAAATCGATGCACAGACATTGATCATTACGACAGGTGTTCCGCAGGTATGCATTAACTTCGGCAAGCCGGATCAAAAGGCGCTGGAGCGCATCACGGTAGAGGAAACGAAGCAATACGTTCGTGAAGAGCACTTCGCAAAAGGCAGCATGCTGCCAAAAATCGAGGCCAGCCTGAGCTTTTTGGAGAAAAACGGGTCAAGCGTGATCATTACAAACCCGGAGAGCTTAAAGGATGCGATTACGAACAAAGCAGGGACACACATCGTAAAATAATGGCCTCTTGAGGGAGGATCAAGACAATGGATTACATGAAGCTGGCAGTGGAAAAAACGATGGAAGGCATGAACAACAAGCTCGGTGGGCCTTTTGGAGCGGCTGTGGTGAAAGGGGACGAAATTATCGCCGTATGCAGCAATCGCATGATGGCCGATATGGACCCGTCCCAGCATGCAGAGATGGTAGCCATTCGCGAAGCGTGCAAGACCTTGGGCACGATGGACCTGACAGGCTGCGAAATTTACGCGACTTGTGAGCCTTGCCCGATGTGCGTGGGCGCTATCATCTGGTCTGGCATCAAGGTCGTTCATTACTGCTCGACTGCGGAGGATGCGCATGAGAACGGTTTTTCGGATAAGCATCTTCGCAACTATTTTTCGGGTAAGGATCAGAGCGTTTTGAACATGATCAAGGTGGAGAAGCGTGAGGACTGCGATCAGTTGTTTACCCACTTTCATCAGTTGAACAAAGAGTAGAAGGTAACTGAATAGCAGACAAGCAAGAAACACGGATGTTCGGATTATGAAAAAAAGGGCCTTATAAGGGCCCTTTTTTCATATGTGCCCTGGCGATGTTCTCGAAAGTTGAACAAGGCTACCCCGAATCATTCCCGCACAAATGTAATAAAGTCAACATTAACGGGTTCAATACCAACTGCTCGAAGTCGTGAGTTAATCTGTCCGCGATGATACTGACCATGCAATGCTACATGAGTTAAAATATCCCGTACAGAATACGTAAACTCTCTTCCTTTACTATTCGTGTAGGATATTATTTTATCTAGGTCAGTATTTGCCAAATTCGTAAAAAAAGCTGTGAAGCTCTCTCTATTTTGTTTAATAAGTTCTGCACAGATTTCTAAATCATCCTCCGACCATATGGGAAGTTGTGAACTGTCCATTCCGCGTAATCTAGTTATCCATATTTTTTCAGCATGAAGGATATGGGAAAATAAACGCCATATCTCCTGATTTTCATCTTCAATACTTTGCAGTGTTTCAAAAATACGTTGGTTAGCCCAATTTAAATGCTCATACATTTTTTGGATAGTTTTCAATGCGAATCACCCTCTACCAATTCTTCTGCCCGTTAGTTGAGCAATGCCGTCAGTCTACCTCTTTATTATTTCAGTCTACAACATTATTATCTAGTCTAAAATTTTAATATTTTCGGACAGATAAAATGTGACAATTATTTCCAAATATCGTCTTATTGTGTGAGCTTCAACGTCAAGAAAAGATGGAGGATATACGTATGACCTCTCAAAGGCGTTATCCTGTACTGGCAAGCAGTGCTCTGCTAACAGCCACACTGCTCCTGTCACCAGCCTCGGCCACAGTCATGGCAAATCAGGCAGGCAACCAACAAGCAGCAGCCCACCTTCAGGAAAATCAGTTAAGCGAAAAGGCAAAACGAACGGAGCAAAAGCTGCAAATGCTCGTCCCTGAGCTGGATGACACATCAAGACATATTACCTTGGAAACGAAAGACCAGCCTGTGTACGAAATCCGTTATGAAAAAAATAATGAATTCTTTGCCAGAGCATATATCCATGCAGAAACCGGGAAACTGCTTACGTATTTATTGAATGACAAGGATCTTGAAAATCCTGATGACAAGCTGGCCTATAAGAGCGCCGATACCTTCATGGAGGGGTGGATCGGTGAAATGCGCAGCCTGTACAAGGTAACGCGGGCTCCTGTAGGCGATGTCATTTATAGCCGCTATGTAAATGGCATAGAGGTAGTTGGCGATGAGTTTCGGTTGGCAGTAAACAGTGCGGGACAGGTAACCAACGTTTCGGCAGGAGAAAACACGCTGACAAACGTCAATCACGCTGACTTCCTCCTTCCAGCCCAGGCGATGAAGAAAGATCAGCTCAGTCGTTTTATCCAACCTCAACTGCAACTCATGTACATCCTTGGTGAAAATAAGACCGATCTCGTCTACTCCACTGTACTCTCCCATTATTTGGACGCAGTCACAGGAGCTGAGTTGATCCCTGATCGGCAATACATAACCTGGAGGTGGAAACCAATCTCCCTCACGCCTGGTGGAAGAGTAGTAAAGGTGAAGAATGAGCAGGAGGCAACGCGGATTTACGAAAGCGAGATGGGTATCAGCTTGAAGGGAAGTACATTCAACAGCTACAATAGCGACACGGAAAGGGTCTATGTTTCCCCTGATGAAAATGAGGTTTTGTTTACGAAGGATGGCGTTGTGATCGGTTTTATAAGCTATTCGAACGCCGAACCCCAAAAAGGGAAGGCAACATTGTCGGAAAAGCAGGTTCTTGAGAAAGCTGTTCAGTTCCTGCAAACATATCTCAAACAGGAAGAAAAGGAGTTCTACTACAGGGTGAATCCTGATAGGGAGAATCCACATAAGTATGTAGTAGAGTTTGTGCCATCTGTTGAGGGACTTCCGCTGGTATACGGACGAAGAATTGGTATTAGTATGAATGGAGTCACGGGGAAAATCACCGAGTACAATCAAAAACTCGACCAAAAGCCTGCCAAGCTTCCGGATAAGAGGAAGGCTGTCTCCATAGATGCAGCAGCCAAAGCCTTGCTGGCGAAACCCACTGAACTGTTATACATCTACCCATTCATTAATGGAGAGAGGGTGGCCAAACCGGTTCTTGCCTATTCCATTGATGGTAACGATATCAATGCCCTGACAGGTAAGGTCGAAGAGTAGGTAGAATGAAAATCTTCCACGACATTTAGAACACATAATTTGTGATAATATAAGAAAAATATGAGACGGAACATTAATGAATAGACAGCGAGTGGAAAGAAATCTATTTTCTGCTAGAGTTCTTTTAAACTAGAGGTGGCATCATGTTAAAACGTTTATTTGTTTCAGGATACAAGGCCCATGAGCTGGGCATTTTCAATGAAAAAAATCCGGGGTTAGCCATTATTAAGAAAGCACTGAAGCGGGAACTCGTAAGATTCCTTGAGGAAGAATTGGAATGGGTCATCATATCAGGTCAACTCGGGGTAGAAATGTGGGCAGCCGAAACTGTTCTGGAATTGAAAAAGGAGTATCCACATCTAAAACTGGCGGTAATTACTCCGTTTTTGAATCAAGAGGAAAAGTGGAAAGAAGAAACCCAGGATTACTACCGAAATATTGTGATGCAAGCCGACTATATCAATAGTGTCTATCAAACACCTTACCAGGGAGTTTGGCAGCTTGGAGAGAAAGACAAATTCTTGCTATCCAATTCAGACGGTATCTTGTTAGTTTACGATGAAGAAAACGAAGGCTCACCGAAATTTCTAAGTAAGCTCGCCGCAAAAAAATCGGATATGGGCGATTATCAGTTATTTCGAATTAACGCGTATGACTTACAGACCATTGCAGAGGAACAGCAGCAAGAATTATACAATGACTAGTTCTAAACAAAGAAGCTAGCTATGAAAGCTGGTTTTTATTCTTGGACAGTCTCTCCTATTTATCCAATATCGGTCTATTGCTTTAATTGTCCATTGTCTGGGGCCAACAATCATATTTATGTCACAACATATCAACAAAAGGGGACCTGTCGGGGTCCCTTTTGTTATTCCAGACTAGTTTAGATAACATCTTTTGGAGGGGACGGCTCCTGGTAATTCATCTGCCGCTTTACCTAATACTCCGGGAGTTGCCCTGCTGCCTCTTTCATTTTAACAGGCACATCATCCTGCATTGAATTCCTTGCCCAAATCTTGCAACATACTACGCATCGACTGCGGAAGCATTCGACCTTCAGGAGCTGATCTACTTCACTTTGGCATAATAAAATTTCTGACAAGAAAGCCAAATTATCCACTGTCAACCTCTTGGAATTCCTACTTATTTTTGCTAGATCAATTACATAATGCAAGTCGTTTCTTCTCAAATCACTTTGCTCAAATACTGCCCCATGTGTTCATATTACACGCTCAAAGACTATTTGAAATTAGGTTATGGAGAATATTGTTTTTATAAAGCAATAGACTAAATTCCTAATTTTACAATATGGAAAATATGACATTATTACCATTTTGTATATTAGTAAGTAATGATATCATGTTTACTCATAATAAAATATGGAAAGTGAGGTAGTAATTGTGAAGAGGATCGTTTTTGATTAACAACAATAGTGATTTCTGTGCTTCTAGTCATTAGTCAGTGCTGCTCAAGTCGGGTAGACAGTAGATTCAATTGTAACAAAAGGCCTAATGAATTGATTTGGTAAGAGGGTAAATTACAGCGAAGTTACATATTCGAGTAGGTGAATTTGAATATTGATCGTATAGCTATCATTTTTTAGTTTGGGTTTATTAAATTTCGAAGTATTTTACTGAGATAGTGACTCTTTCTACTGAATGTATATTGAACAATACTCCATTTTCTTTAGCGCTGTTCTCGAATGTCAAACTAGTAGAAACCTAACCAATGAGGAGAGCAAAGTGAACATTAACATGAAAAGATATTTGTCCGTGCTTCTAGTGCTGAGTGTGTTATTGAATATGGTAGTACCCCTTTCATATGCATCTACGAATCTAGATAATCAAATGAACACAGTGCAAACAAATGAAAATACATCTTCAGAAGGTGTAACGAGTACAACAGAAATAGAAGGCGAAGGATCTATAGATAGTAAGTTCCCCATGGACGAGGGAAAGCAAGAAAACGAGGAAGAATTAGAACCAGAAAACGAAATAGTAGAATTGTCGATCCTTCCAGATGAAATTCAATTGAGAGTAAATGAGTCTGTTGCTTTACTTGTTAAGGCAATGTGGGCAAATAAGGTTGTTGAAGATGTAACCCAATCTGTCACGTGGGAAATCGAGAACAAAGAATTGATTCGTATCGAAGAAGGCAAGGTCATTGCTCAAGCTCTGGGCAAAACCACGCTCACTGCTACTTACAAAGACAAAGTGACGAAAGTGAATGTTGAAGTGGTAGATGCTTCTTCAGAAGAGCCAGCTGTAGATGAATTAACCGATGAATCACAAACCGACGAAATAGAAGAGGAAATCCCCAAGCTGATGAGCCGAGTTGCGGGGGAAACATTCGAGCTAACCATTTCCGAAGGTGAGACTTATGTTTTTGAAAATAGTAATCCTAAATCAAGTTCTTCGTTGAAGGCCGACACTTCGAGAAGTGATGGTAGGACGTATGACTATGCTGCGTACAATGCAGAGGGAGAGGGCGTCGCTCATGACCTAGACTCCATTGCTACTTCAAGGTCGATCCCGCTAGATGGAAGGCTTGTTGTTACGGTTACTGGATTTCCTGTAACTTTTACGGGAGATGTAGAAAAGACAACCTATTATTCTGCATCAGAACCCGCTTTATTTAAAAAAACGTTGAGTAAAGATGAAACGTTTATTGCAGTAAATACAAGCTCACAAAGTGAGTCCATTCAATACACTGGTGGGACGAAAAAGAAATTCAGTTACCATATATTCAACAGTGATGGTTCGGTCTACAAACAGGCTGTCGATACGTCTACAGTTTCCTATTCCGTTCCAGCAGGTGGAAAGTTTGTAGCCACTTCGACATCTGATGATCCTGTAACATTTGGTGGTTATTATGACATCTTCAAAGAAGAGGACACCTCCGATGGAACTGTCATCAGTCACAAACTGAATCAAGGCGAGTCCTATCGTTTTGTCAATAATAGTGAAAAGACATTAAGGTTAGATACCGATGCTGCGTATTCGACAGATACGAGATTTGATTTTGCTATTTACAAAAGCGATGGCACAGTACATTCCCAGGCTGCTAATTCATATGCAAGATCGAATGCTGTCTCCGCAGGTGGAGAGATAGTCGTAACGGTTAAGTCTAGCACGCCAATCACGTTCCAAGTATATGACCCTATCTTTGTCGGAACCCCCAGTGTTGATCCTGCTCTTTGGGAAAGAACGGTTACCAAAAATGAAACAGTCAGTGTGAGAAATACAAGCTCATTCGACCTTAAAGCTCTAACAGATGCTGGCCCAAATAAAGTATTTACTTACCAAGTTACAAGTCGTGATGGGTCTATCGTGAGTCAACAGGACAATTCCTCCTTGAGAAGCATACCTGTTCCAGCTGGTGCGACGTTGACTGCAACAGTAACCAAAGATAATCCGGTAACATTTCACGGATATTTTGATCATTTTAAAGAAGAACAGGTAGAAGAGCTTCTATTCAAACAAGAAGTCAAACAAGGCGAATCTTATATCTTTACGAATGTTAGTGGAAAGATTCAAGAGATTGAAACAGATGCTTCTTCTTCAAAAGGAAATCGATTTGAATACACCGTTTATAATAGCGACGGCACTGGCAATTCGTATGCCCTGGATACAACTTTGAGATCGAAGTATATTCCAGTCGGTGGAAAAATGGTCGTTACGGTCACGTCTTCCATACCTGTGACCTTCCAAGGATTTGAGAAAGGTGTAAAAAGAAGCCCCAGCGCAAATCCTGCACTATTTAAGCGCCAAGTGTTTAATGGTGAGACGGTAAGCTTTTTAAACACAAGCACGAAAGAATTGAAGATTGAAACGAATGCGTCAAGTAGGAATAAATACAGTTATCAGATTGCCTCTAATACTGGTTCTGTCGTCAAACAGCAAAACGATGCAACTGCGACAAGCTTGGAGATACCAGCAGGTGGAAAGCTGACGGTTACCATTCCCTCCGATCAGAGCGTTACCTTTTATGGATATTATGACCTCTTTAAAGAAGATGGTTCTAGTTCGATACGCTTTAAACTACAGCTGAACCAAGGCGAGTCTTATGTATTCACAAACACGAGTACGAACAAATACCAGTATATAGATACAGATGCTTATTCCTCTCAGGATAAGAAATACGATTATACCTTGTACTATCAAGGAGCTCCAACACGTCAGTCTGCAAGTGATAATGGAAGACAAATTTCAATGCCTCCGGGCAGTAGAGTAGTGGTCACCGTCATATCTTTAAAACCTGTGACATTCGAAGGTTTTAAAGATGGATTGGAAGCAAGAGTGAGTCCTACCCCTGCTCTTTTCAAACGAACAGCGGGTAAAAATGAAACAATTGGGATTCGGAATTCAAGTCAAGATACCGTACAAGTTCTAACAGATGCAACCTACAACAAAAATCGATTTACTTATCAAGTGATGAAGAGTGACGGTTCTATTAGTATGGAGGCCAACGACACTTCTCAGCTCCAAGTATCCGTACCACCAGGGGGTAAGCTGACAGCAACAGTGACCACTGACCTGCCGGTTACGTTCGCAGGTTACTATGACATTTTAAAAGAAGAGTCAGCGGTTTCTTTAACATTTAACCAACAAGTACAACAAGGTCAATCTTATGTCTTTGTAAACAAAAGTGATGTAACACGAGAAATAAAGACAGATGTTACATATGAGTCTGGGAATACATTTGATTATGCCATGTACGAAGTGGATGGAACCAGTCATAGTCTAGAACGTGATTTCTCTAAAGATTTACTTGAAATTCCCGCAGGTGGAAAGGTAGTTGTAACGGTTACTTCGGCTTCTCCAGTGACGTTCAGCGGATTTGAAAGCACGATAGCAAGAAGTGAAAGTTTGCAACCCGCCTTGTTAAAACGAACCCTTTTAAAGAATGAAAGTGTAAGCATTCTTAATCAGAGTAAAAAAAGTTCGAAAATCAAAACAACTGCTACACGTTATGATCCCTATCGTCTTGAAGTCAAGAGTCCAGACGGTAAGATCACAGACAGTGATAAAAAAAGCACGTCAAAGAGTGAAACAATTAAGGCTGGTCATACCTTTACCGCGACAGTCATCAATGATAATCCCATTACTTATTATGGGGCCTATGAGCATTTTGTCGTAACTTCAGATCCAGTCCCGATCATTGAGAATGTAGCGGTCAACACTTTTGTCGATGTGACGAAGAATACAAAAGAGGTCATCTATCAGTTCACCACAGAAAAAGAGGGATTGCATCGCTTGTTTACATCTCCGTATCAAGAGAGTGGTGGAGAGGTAGACACGGCTCTTACCTTGTACAGCGATTCTGCCATGCAGAATGTGATTGTGCAAAATGATGATCATGATGGCCCTTTCGGTTCGCTATTCTCCATGGTGGAAGCAAAGCTTGCGCCGAATACGACGTATTATGTAAAGATTACCGCAAAGGCAAATGCAAATTTATTGACCAGATTGACAGTAGAGTCAGATTTCGACAATTCTCGCGAAACAGCTACCGTAGCGGAATGGGATGGGATTTATTCCGACCGTTTGTCTTCACCATACGATGTTGATTATTTCAAGCTTACGCTGGATGAGATTGCCGATATGAATTTATATGTCGACAACAACATTCTAACGTTAGAAGATAAAGACGGAAATGAGCTCCAGACGTTTTATGCGAATCAGGAAGACGTGTTATTTATTCCAGGCGACATAGGCGTATTTTATGCGAAAGTATGGAAGCAAAATCCAAGGAAAGAGAAAAGAGCGGCTCTACGCTCGTTACAGACTGCTCCAACTCCCATCTACCATACAAAGTTTCATAAAGTAGTACGGGATACGGGGTATATGGCTATAGATCCAGCCTTAAACATTGTCGGAGCGATTTCATGGAAATACTACGAAGATCATCAGGAAACGGTTATTACCGTAGCACCTAAAGATAATCCAACTCATGTAGTTTACCTAGAAACGAGAAGGTTTTTGGCGAAGAATGTGAAGCATACCTTTACGTGGGATGGTTCCATCAATATGCCGACTACCCAGCCAATCTTAAAAAATGGAACTTACATTGTAAAAATTCGAGCAAAAGACGTTGAAGAAAGATATACAATTGATTCATGGTTTAGATTCTACAATTCCAAAGATACAGAACCTCTTAATATTGATGAACTAGTTAAGACATACAACCAGGAAGTATCTACCGAATACATTAAAACGATGCAAAGAACGCTTAAAAACATGAAAATGTATCATGGCGAACAAACAGGCTCTTACGATAAAGATTTACTGATGTCCGTAATTATGTATGAGGTAGTTACCAACAGATGGAGCGGATTAGTTGCCGCGCAAGAAATGGATGCAAAAAATAACGGAACATACTATGAGCCTATTACTGAAAGGGGAAAAATAACGAAGAGATTGGTTAGCAATTCTATTAAAGACGAACACCGAGACTTCTCGGGGGCAAGAATTGAGTTTATGCTGGAAGGCGATGCAATCATCTTTTCGCTTGCAGGGGGGGCGGCCGTGCGTGTCATGCGTATCGGGTCTACTCTCACTGTCAAATTAAGTAAAACAATTAAGGAATTAATTGACGAAATAAATGATGTCTATGATTGTAATTGTTTCATAGCTGGGACTAAGGTTCTTACAGATAAAGGTGAGAAGGCTATCGAGAAAATCGAGGTAGGTGACAAAGTCTTAGCTAAGGATGATAAAACAGGGGAGATGGATTATAAGGAAGTTCAATGGCTTTTCCAACGTGAAGTTGATAAGACATTTAATATTACTGTTGGTGGGGTACTCATTACGACAACCGAAGAGCATCCGTTCTGGATTGTAGACAAAGGTTGGGTGGAAGCCCAGCATCTTGTTGAGGGCGATGTTCTGACTACCTCAAACGGTAATGAGTTAGCTATTGAAAATATTGAGGTTAAGACGGAACACGCAACGGTTTATAATTTCATGGTAAAGGACTTCCATACCTACTTCGTTTCAAATCTTGGAATATGGACGCATAATTCATGTGTAGATTTAAACGCAGTCGCTAAGTATATTAAAAAGCATGGGAAGTTACCCGATAACTATATTACTAAAGATGAAGCAAGAGCATTAGGGTGGAACTCAAGGCTGGGGAATTTGAACGAAGTTGCTCCAGGAAAAAGTATTGGTGGCGATATTTATTCTAATGTGGAGGGCGTTGTACCGGAGGCTAAAGGAAGGGTATGGTTTGAGGCTGATGTCGAGTATCAAGGTGGTTATAGAAAACAAGCCCGATTACTTTATTCTAATGATGGTCTTTTCTACTTATGGAATCATGGAACCAAAGCAATACCGATAACTATCAAATAATTTGGGGGCAATATGAAAACCATACAAATTAATGGTGAGGAGTTTACTTCTAGGGATACTTTACACAACATCTTAAGAAGTAAACTAGTAGAGCCTGAGCATTATGATCATACGTATTGGGGAAATAATCTCGACTCTTTATTGGAGTGTTTAACTGCTTGGATTGAGTTACCTCTAATAATTGAATGGTTGAATTATGATAAAAGTGTTGAACATCTCGGGGAATATTCAGAGAAATTACTCAAAACCTTTTCTATTGCGGAGAAAGAAGGAAGAGGATTTAAAGTGGTAGTAAAATGACAACTGGTTTGAGTTCCAATTAATATGAATGCCCTTGAGGTAATATGAAGTGATCCCTGTCAAGTAGACAGTGAAAAAACAAAAAGCTTAGACACCAATCTGAACTTAGGTTGGTGTCTTTTTTAGTGCGCCCAGCATGGGCGATAGCTCTAGGGTGAAAGTCCCGAACGGGGATTGGCTGTACCAACCGTTAGCTCAAGGCAAGGGTGTCCACCGTGAGGTGGAATCTGAAGGAAGCCGGCGGCAAAGTCCCGACCTGAGGTACACGAATCTAATTTGAGGCTGTTGTACTCGGACGAGTTTGCTAAACAAAACGAAGTCCAATACAGCCAAGGGGTATAGCAGTAAATTAGGCAGGTACATGGGATGAAAGTTATCGTTCTTACCTGGGGAGGTCTGCATGAAGTGCCTTCAAATGTTGGTAACCGTCTCTGTAAGGAGTCGCTGAACATGCAGAAGTCCAGAAGAAGCTATAGTACCCAAGTAAAGGACGCTTGAACGGGGAAGGGATGAACATTAAGTAAACACACCCACTAATCACTTTCGTGATGATACGGTGAAGCAGAACTCCGTAAGGATCTACTCTTGGAGAATAAGGGTGAAGCCCTGAGGGTACAAGAGAGAGCTGAGTATTATTCGCTTGCAGTGGGGGCGGCCGTGCGTGTCATGCGTATCGGGTCTACTCTCACTGTCAAATTAAGTAAAACAATTAAGGAATTAATTGACGAAATAAATGATGTCTATGATTGTAATTGTTTTACTGCTGGAACAAAGGTTCTAACAGACGAAGGGGAGAAACCTATTGAGGAAATCGAGGTAGGGGATAAGGTTCTTTCAAAAGATGAAGAGACTGGTGAGGTAGCTTATAAAGAAGTTGTAGGGCTGTTCCAAAAACAAGCTGATGAAATTTATAAAATTTATATCGGCGACGAGATCATTGAAGCTACTGCTGAACATCCAATTTGGTTGAATGGTAAAGGATGGACGCTTGTAAAAGATCTTAAAGTTAATGATTTGCTTGTTTCAAGCGACGGTAATACACTCGCAATAGATAAGATTGAGAATGAGAAGCGCGAAGCTACAGTTTATAATTTTGAAGTAGCGGATTTTCATTCTTACTTTGTATCTAATCTTGGTATATGGGTGCATAATTGTGCTATTAATAGAGTTACTAGACTTTTAGACAAAATGCCCGAATTTACTGGTTCTACTAGAGAAAAATTGTTATCTGCTGTTCAAAATGAAGATTTAAGAAAAATAGTAAATGAACTTTATAGACCAGGTGCAAAAGAAGGGGATGGCGGAACTGCTTATATACTAACAAAGGAGTTTTACGAAGGTTCTTCAACGCATCTACAAAAAGCAAAGGACCGGGTAAAGCAGTTAAATGATCTAGGGAAATCCGGGAAACTTGGTCTTAATGACTTAGATATACTTGATGCTTTAAGAGAAGATTTAGAGGATGCAATAAGACTGTTTAAATAGAGGAGTTGGTGGTTATGAATAAAAAATCGGAAGAATTCTTGAGAATAATGTTAGATTTCTTACCGTCAGCTGATGATGCGTATAGAAAATCAATCGCGGATTACGGTGAGGTGCTAGAAACTGTCATAATTGAGGACATCTTCATGCCTGAAATAATTAAACTATTAAGTGAGGAAAGGAACATCAATTTGTTAGAAAGTATTTTTAAATATTTTGAAGAAGTATCTAATGACGAAGATGCTCACTTAAAGAACATTTTTTCAATTACGGTGTTGGAAATACTCGGAAATGACAGATCGATTCTAGGGACTGCACAGAAATACATGGGAACTAAAACGATACAACTTCAAATAGAAGCTGATAGAGCATTAGGTAGAATCTAGTCAGTACAGACTCATAAGATATTGACGGTTATCCATAATGGATAACCGTTTTGCTTTATTCCGAGGCAGAGGGGGCCAGTGCCGAATGTACTCATCATTCAACCAATAACACATATAACCCATGTAATACCCATAAAAAGATTTCGTCATTTCGTTAGTACGTACATCAATGCTTGAATTTATTCCCTAAATAACGCTATGCCGATACAACAAACAGGTCGATTATGGTTAGATGCTACCATGATTGACCTATTTTTTGTTACCTTCGTTTTCTTACGGTTTTTTCAAATTCATTCGCAAATTTTAAGATGGATAGTGCGACAACTATAGTAAGGGCGGTTATACAAAGAATTGCATTTTATCCGTAACATAACTTGACTATTGCAACGATGATTACTGTGTCAATAACAAACTGGTAAAGTGCCAGTTGACATATACAGGTAAGGCAACGTGAAGGCTAGCCACCTTGCCCTCTAATTATAGACGGAAATTCGTTATAAAATTTCCGGTGAGGGCTGAAGGGTGTTTCTTTGTAAGTGAAGCTCTATTTCAAGCGATCTTGGGGATTATCAACACCTATTTCACAACTAATCCGAAAAGGTAACTTTTCGGACTAGTTGTTATTATTTCTAAGGATCCATGGTATTGGGGCCAGGCCGTCGTACAGCACACAAGGATAGCGGGATGATTCATTGTGTTACACAACAACCGGTGACTCAAGATAATGGTTTCATCTGAACGGGCAGGATAGAGAAATAGCGACAGGACCTATCCCAGCAATTCTTTGGCTCCGTTCATCACTAAGGGCATTGTCTGTTGAACGAATGATTCCGCACTAATTAGACGCCCCTCATTGTTCCAAACGTAAGCCGCCCCATACATCCCCCAACTTAACATGATAGAAGCTGTATTTATTAAGAATTGCGCGTTTGGACTCGATAGCATCTTGTCTTTGTCTATAAAGGAAAGAAGTATCGTTTGAATTTTTTCCTTTATTTGAATTTCGAATACAGGTCCAAGCGATTCATACCTTCTTTTGCACATAGTGCTTAGACCCTTGTGAAAATCGCATACACCCAGAAAAATACTCTGAATTGTTTCTTCATTTAATACTTCATGACCGCTTATTCTACGATTTATGATTGTCATAAATGATTCCATTAGTTTGGCCTCAAGAATTTCGAACTTATCTACAAAGTGCGCATAAAAAGTCGTTCTGTTAACAGTAGCCCGCTCTGCAATATCCCTAACGGTTATCGATTCAAAATCTTTCTCTTGAATTAGTGAATCAAAAGCGTCTTGAAGGAGTCGTCGTGTACGTACCACACGAGGATCAGCTTCATTCTTTTTCATTGTCATGGTTAGGATCTCCCCCATAAAAACGACATTATAGAGATGGTGTTGTCTATACAACGGTTTACGGTTATTGATGATTGTGCATCAATCAGTTGTTATTATAACCTACAAATACAACAAGTGTTGTTCAAACAACCAGTGTTGTATTTGAACGAAAAACTGCATGCAGCTTTTCCAAACCAAAAGGAGGAGAGAACCATGTCAATTTCACAACCATCGCAAACGATGGAGCACCCACCTTTTTTCGATGTTATTCAAGAACGCCGGTCGGTTCGTAGTTATAATCCCGAGGTCAAAATTTCGCGGGAGGAATTGGTCGAAATACTGCGGCAAGCCACGCTGGCTCCTTCAGCTGCTAACCTGCAGCCGTGGCGGTTTCTCGTTATCGACACGCCGGAGTTGAAACAGAAGCTGCTTCCGATCGCATTCAATCAACAGCAAGTGGTCGAAGCTTCGGCTGTCGTCGCCGTTCTTGGAGACCTGGAGAACATCCGGATGGCCGAGAAGATTTACGGTCAAGCTGTCGATGCGGGCTTCATGCCTGCGGATACGGCAAAATCGATGGTTGAACACTATACCGGCATGTATTCGAGCATGCCGCCCGAGGCCATCCGCCAAATCGCTTATACCGACGGCGGGCTAGTATCGATGCAACTCATGCTTGTCGCCCGCGCTAAAGGATACGACACGGTACCGATTGGCGGCTACGACAAACAAAAGTTCATGGAAGCTTTCCGCATATCAGAACGCTACACTTCGATTATGCTGATCGCCATCGGCAAGGCGGCGAAGCCCGGTCATCCGACGGTGAGGCTGGCAGTCGATGATGTAGCTTTCTTTAACGAAATGTCTAAGGAATAACAAACTGTAAAAGGGGGACCGCCAGCATTTTAACGAAAATATACGCTAAGCCGCCAACCATACCGGATTGGCGTTTTTTATTCCTTTAAGTTTTTGGATGATCCAGACTGATAGCCTGGTGTTCAAAGATAATAAAGTTTATTGGGATCCCCGTTTTTATTGTTACTGGGGGAAGCCGTATCTCTTCGCACTCCACGCGATAATCAAAGCAACAATCAGCAGAATCAACAGCACTCCTGGAAACGATTGTACTCCAACAAGGCTTAAGCAAGGCACCACCTACAATGCCTCCACCAGCGATGGCCAAATTCCATACAGTGGTATTAATCGGCATTGCTATATCAACGCCTTCTTCACCACTTGCATTGGCTTGCGCGGTTTGCAGTAGCGTAGCGGCACCGCCGAAGGTCAGGCCCCATAACACCACTACCGTATAGACTATCGGTGCAGATGTGCCGCCCACCCATAGGGCAATGGGCGCAAGCGCAAAACCCATCAGGCTGATTAATACAAGTGGGCGCAGCATACGGTCAATTAACAGGCCGACAATCCAGATTGAGATAAGTGCGGCTAATCCAAAGACCAGCAAGACAAGATCGACACCGTGAAGCTGCGGTTTTTTGCATGGCCGAATACGTGCAATGGCCTGACGGTTTCAAACTCAACCGATTTAGGTAATCCAGGTGGAGGCGGCTCCGAGGTTAAGACGGAACACGCAACGGTTTATAATTTCATGGTAAAGGACTTCCATACCTACTTCGTTTCAAATCTTAAAGTATGGACGCATAATTCATGTGTAGATTTAAACGCAGTCGCTACGTATATTAAAAAGCATGGGAAGTTACCGGATAACTATATTACTAAAGATGAGGCAACTGCACTTGGGTGGGACCCAAGGAGAGGGAATTTGAGCCAAGTTGCTCCTGGAAAAAGTATCGGAGGCGATATATACAATAATTATGGGGGTGTAGTACCAGACGCTAAAGGGAGAGTATGGTACGAGGCTGATGTAGAGTATCAAGGTGGTTATAGAAAGCAAGCTCGATTGTTCTATTCTAATGACGGTCTATTTTACTTATGGAATCACGGGACTAAGGCAATACCGATAACCATCAAATAGTTTTGGAGGTAGAATGCCAAAATGAAGATCATAAAAATTAACGGTGAGGAATTAACTTCTAGGGATAATTTACACAGCATCCTGAGAAGCAAACTAGTAGAACCTGAACATTATGACCATACGTATTGGGGAAATAATCTCGATTCGTTATGGGAATGTTTAACTGCATGGATTGAATTACCTCTAACGATTGAATGGTTGAATTATGAAAAAAGTGTTGAATATCTAGGCGATTATTCAGAAAAATTACTCCAAATCTTTACTAATGCAGAGAAAAATGACAGAGGATTTAAAGTGATAGTAAAATGAAAACTAGTTTGAGTTCAAATTAATATGAAGGCTCAAGGTTTTTTCAATTGCACGTGAAGCGGTTTGAGTAATTTAAGTATATAGAAAGCTGATGAAATAGGAGAGATGGCTTATTTTGAACCAGAACAGCTCTTCCAATGTAATCTTAAAGAAACCTATTCATTATTTCCAAAAAAGATGTAATCGATCCTAACTAATATGTCCCGCCTCACTTTCAATATATTATCACAGGAAGAACTAGATCAGACCAACATTTCTATTTCAACGATTAGGAGTATAGAGCATGGAACTTAACTTAATAAAATCAATTGGAATGTTAAAACATAATGTGTCAACTGAGGAAGTTGCTCAAATTCTTAGTTTTCTAATAGAAAACGATTCCTTCCTATTATTTTCTTTCTATGAGAGAAATATTCATTTATTCGAGTCGGAGATTCAAGAATTCATCAATGAAAGACGTCTATTTACTAATACAGAATGGGTATTGCCGTGGGAAGAGACAATTCCTCACTGGGACCAACCAAATAATACACCACCAAATATTATTTGGTTCTCAGTAAAGACAAAGGACGAGATTATAAAAGCAATAGATATCGACAGTTTATTTCGATGTGTTGTAGTGAAGGAGGGCGACGACTTTAATAAATACTCGAATGTGATATTCCAACAAGAATATTATGCAACTTTTGACGAAGAAAATTTTGAGCATTATATTGGGTTTACGAACAAGGTTGAATTTCTTAACGCCACATGGTCAGAATTAAAGAACCGATTTCATGTAAACTTAGTTGAATAGAGTAGAGGACCTTGTTGGATAAATTCTAACAAGGTCCTCGGGTCTGTCAAGATTCATCCCCTAATTGGGACATTCTTTCACGGAACCAACAGGGTCAAGGACGTAAGGCGAATATTCATGTCACAACATATCAACAATAAGGGACCTATCGGGGTCCCTTTTGTTATTCCAGACTAGTTTAGATAATAATCCATTATATCAATTATGAATATGTGCGACGAATTATTAGTCTCAACCTAATTGGCTTTATCCAGCAGCCATTTTCCTACATACTTCAGGGGAGCGGCTACTTTACATTTAGATAGAGTGAAGTCGTGTAACAACTAATCCGAAAAGATAACTTTATTTTCACGGAACAATACGCGCTTGAATTTCGATCAACAACACTTTATCCTTTTCAACAACAAGACGGTGAACGGCGGTGCATAGCATGATTGGCGGAAAGAAAATAGGGATCGGGCTGATGCTCGGAGTGATTCTGCTCATGACTATCGGCATGACGATCCCCAGCGAGGTACATCAGGAAAAAGTCATTCGCATCGCAGGGGACAATAATTTTCCGCCCTTCGAGTACTTTGCCCAGACTGGCGTTTTCAGCGGCTTTAATGTAGACATCATGAACGCCATTTCGATTGAGACGGGTATGCGAATTGAATTCGTGCCCTTGCCCTGGAATGTAGCTCTCGATGCCTTGCGAAACGGACATGTCGATGCCGTGCAAGGAATGAAATACAGTCCTGCGCGTGACAAGCTGTACGATTTCTCAGCTCCATACTTTTTAAGCTCCCAGGGGATATTCGTGCGAACAGACAATGTGCACATCTTCGGGATCGGAGACCTGACTGGTCGGAGAGTCGCCATCCAAAAAGCAGACATCGCGGCTGATCTTTTCCTTGAGCTTCAAAATACCAGCTTCATCGAGACAGACAGTCAGGAAGAAGCTGTGCAATTGCTCCTCGACGGAAAGGTAGACGCGTTTGTCGGTAATCGCATCACGGGGCAGTACTTCCTGCAAAAAAACAACCAGCAATCCCAAATCAAAATCGTAGGCGACCCGATCGATCCGACTGATTATGGAGTCGCGGTTCTTCCTAAAAACGTGCAGCTACTGACTGAGATCAACAAGGCTATCACCAAGATCAAACAAAACGGAACATATGACAAAATCGAACGAAAATGGTTCGGACAGTACATCAGACCAAACACGCCTAACTTGGAGCGCCTTCGCCTCTATCTAGAGTGGGGCTCCGGCATTGGCCTACTGATCGTCCTCGGGATTTTATGGTGGAATCGCATGTTGAAAAAGGAAGTGCAGAGAAGAACCTCCCAGATCCACGAAATCAATCGGGAGCTGAAAGAAAAAATGGCGCTGCTCGAGGAGAATCTGCAATTTCAACAGCAGCTGCTCAACAGCACCTACAGCTTTTATGTCACACTCACCCAGCACGGCCGCATTTTTTTGATGAATCGAAAAGCAGTCGACTTTCTCGACGTAGATCACCATTTAACTGGCCTTCCCCTGAGCGGAACGATTCTTGCAGAGTTTATTCCCAAAAATCAGGTCGAGGATGTCCTAATGCAGGGTAGTACGTATCTGGAGCAGGAGATCGTTTGGGAAAGGGAACGAGACGGGCAAGCCCAACGGCTGGTGATCCGCTACAATATTTTTCCGATTATTTCTCCTGCAAAGGAAATCACAGGAGCCATCATCAACTTTCATGACGTGACCAAGCAAAAGGACATGGAAAAGAAGCTGGAGAGCGAAAACAGATTGCGTTCGTTAGGGCAATTGATTTTGGGGATTGCACACGAAATCCGCAACCCCCTGACCTCTATTCTCACCTATACCCAGCTTTTGCCGACCAAATTTGACAACCCCAAATTTCGCAATTTCTTCGCGCAGCAGGTGCCTGGCGAAATCCTGCGCCTGAATGATCTCGTGAATGATCTGTTGGAGTACGCCCGGCCAAAACCGCCGCATCCAGCCCGTTTCCGTGTCGCTGACCTGATGGAAGCGGTCCTGCAGCTGTGCAGCCAGAAGATCAAAGAGAAAAAGGTTCAGGTGTCACTCAGCCTTCCCCCTCACTTGTGTATTGAGGCTGACGTCAACCAAACCAAGCAGATTTGGATCAATGTCGTGCTCAACGCCATAGAATCGATGGACGCGCAAGGCAAATTGAATATTCGCGGATATACAGAGGGGCAGATGGTCGTCGTCGAAGTAGAAGACAATGGGCATGGCATGTCACCAGAAGACAAGTACCGCATTTTCGAGCCCTTTTTTAGTACCAAAGCAAATGGGGTAGGTCTCGGACTCTCGATCACCTATCAATTAGTCAAAGAAAATGGAGGGGCCATCGACCTGCACAGTCAGCTTGATCACGGCACCACCATGATTATTCGTTTGCCGATGCCACAGCAAGAAACAGAAGGGAAGGACTCTTATGCACCATCTGTTAGTCATTGATGATGAACCTGCCATCTGTCAGTCACTTGAATTTGCCTTGGAGGAAAAGTATCTGGTCAATACCTTCACCGACCCAGAAGCGGCGCTGCCTTTCCTCCAGCAGGTAGAGATCGCTCTCGTCCTGCTCGATTTAAAAATCGGGGCTCATGACGGAACAGAAGTGCTCAAGGAAATCAAACGGCTGTCACCGGATACCGTAGTGATCATGATGACTGCCTTCGGAAGCATCTCTTCGTCCGTGGAAGCCATGCGGCACGGTGCCTTCTACTATTTGACCAAACCCTTGATGATGGACGAGCTGGACATTTTGCTATCCAAAGCAGAAGAATTGTACCAGCTGCAGACGCGCGTCAAATGGCTAAGCGAAGAGCTGGATAAGCTGTCCGACAGCTACGGTCTGATCGGAAACAGCAAAGCCATGCAACAAATCCTTGATCTGATCGACAAGGTCAAAGACATTGACTCCAGTGTGTTAATCAACGGCGAAAGCGGAACAGGCAAGGAGCTGGTCGCCCGAGCGATCCACTACCAAGGACAACGCAGAAACAAGCGGTTTCAGGCAGTCAACTGCGCAGCTATTCCCGATAATTTGTTGGAATCCGAGCTGTTTGGCTATGAAAAAGGGGCTTTTACCGGAGCCATGCAGAGCAAGCCTGGGCAGTTCGTGCTAGCTGATGGCGGCACGATCTTTCTCGATGAAATCGGGGAAATGGATATGTCCCTGCAAAGCAAGCTACTGCGGGTCATCCAGGAACGAACCGTGACCCCGCTGGGAGGACTGGAAGAGAAATCAATCGACGTGCGGATCATTGCGGCGACCAATCGAGACCTTTGGAAGGAAGTCAAAGCAAACCGTTTTCGCGAGGACTTGTACTATCGGCTCAACGTCATCCCGATTCAGCTCGCTCCTCTGCGCGAACGAGAAGGGGACGTGCCGCTGCTCGTGCATTCCTTTATCAAAAAAATTAGCGAACGAATGGGCAAGCCGATCGACGGTATCTCGCAGGAAGCGCTGCAAGTGATGGAAAGCTACGATTTTCCCGGCAACATCAGAGAGCTGCAAAACATCGTAGAACGGGCGATTGCTTTGACGAGCTCATCCCTGATCGAAAAGCGAGATTTGCCAAAGGAACTGCAAGGGACGCAGCCTAAGCAGGTCACGAGCAAGCAAAAGCTGATCCCTGTCTACGTCGGGGATACGCTGGAGCAGATCGAAAAAAGGGTCATCCTGCACACCCTCGCCCATCAGGAAGGAAATCGCCGTAAAACAGCGCAAATGCTGGATATGGGCGAGCGAACCTTGCGGGATAAGCTGAAAAAATACCAAGATGAACAAGTAGAGGAATAGACGAGGCGGCAGAAATGGCCGGCGGCAATTTTCGCAGGGCGGCGGATTTTGCCGCCTTTTTTGTATTTTCAAAAGACTCTCGCAACTCATGGCAAACGACCTGAGAATGGCTTTAGACAGCCCCTCGTTTGCTATTGCTTCTACTTTTCCTCTTCGATTTCTCGCTTGGCACGATATATGAATATAGCTAATATTCGAAATTACTAAAATATATTTGGTAGGGGGTCTACAACATGAAGGGATTTCGTAAGGGACTGTTCTCTCTGTGTGCACTGCTGGTCACCGGGGCTCTGATCGCTGGCTGTGGTGCCAAGCCTGCAGAGCAGACAGCTGCGTCGGGCAATGGTAGTCAAGCTGCAGCACCAACAGATGAAGTGCTGCAAAAGATCAAAGACACCAAAACCTTGTTGGTAGGAACGGACGCTACTTTCCAGCCGTTCGAATACAAGAATGCACAGAACGAATATGAAGGCTTTGACATCGAACTTGTGAAAGCGATCGCATCTGAGCTGGGCGCGGAGAAAGTCGAATTCGTAGACACCGACTTCAAAGGCCTGATTCCAGGACTGCAAGGCAAGAAGTTCGATATGATCGTATCCGCGATGTACATCACGGATGAGCGCAAACAAACCATCGACTTCTCCCAGCCGTATTATCCAGGCGGTCTGACTATCATGGTGCAAAACGGAAATGACACGATCAAAGGTGCTGATGATTTGAAAGGCAAAAAAGTAGCCGTCCAAATCGGTACCAAGTCTGCCAAATTCCTGAAAGAGAAATACCCGGAAGTAAAACTCGTGGAAGTCGAGAAAAACGTAGAAATGTTCCTCGAGCTGGAAAGCAATCGCGTAGACGCTGTTGTTACTGGAATGCCTGCTGCCAAGGTGTACGCAAAGCAGAGCCAAAAGGTAAAAGTTCTCGATGTTGAGCTGACGCAAGAATACTACGGTTACGGTGTACGCAAGGAAAACAAAGAATTTGTAGCTGCTCTCGACAAGGCACTGAAAACCTTGAAAGAAAACGGTAAGCAAGAAGAAATCGTTAAAAAATGGTTTGGTGAATAACAACATCAGGAGGTGCACCAATGGCGCTTGATTTTATGGTAATTTTTGAAGACAACAATTTATATGCGCTTCTGGAAGGGCTATGGGTTACGGTTTCGATGACTTTCATGGCACTGATTCTAAGTGCGGTTCTGGGTCTGATCATTGGTCTCGGAAGGATGTCCAAGCAAAAATGGATATCTATACTCTGCTCCTTGTATCTGGCATGGTTTCGCGGAACTCCGCTGTTGGTGCAGCTCATGATTCTCTACTATGGCTTGGCGATCGGCTTGCAAGTGGATTTGAGTGCATCTGTAGCTGGGGTGCTGGGACTCGGGATGTACAGCGCCGCTTACGTATCGGAAATCGTGCGCGGAGCGATTCAATCGATTGATAAAGGACAAATGGAAGCTGGACGTTCTCTCGGGATGAGTCATTTCCACACCATGGTGAAGGTTATTTTGCCGCAAGCTGTACGCCGCATGCTTCCGCCGCTGTGCAATGAATTCATCGCGTTGACCAAGAACTCTTCGCTTCTGTCCGTCATTACGGTGTCTGAATTGATGCGCGCAGGCAATCTGATCGTATCGAACAATTTCCGTTACTTTGAGATCTACATCGGCATCGCTGTTCTGTACTTCCTCGTCAACTACTCCATCTCGGTCGGCATCGGCCGTCTGGAACGCAAATTGAGTGTAGAGGGGGCGCGTGCCTGATGATATCCGTCAAACGAATCCACAAATCGTATGGAAGCCTGCACGTCCTAAAAGATGTGAGCCTCAATGTCAGTCAAGGCGAAGTCGTGGTAATGATCGGGCCAAGCGGTTCCGGAAAAAGCACGTTGCTGCGCTGCATGAATTACCTGGAGCAGATTCAAGAAGGCTCGATTGAGATCGAAGGAAAGCCGATCGGATTGATTCAAAAGGACGGAAAGCTCGTGGAAATGCCCCAGAAAGAGCTGGACAAGGTTCGCGCTGAGGTAGGTATGGTGTTTCAAAACTTCAATTTGTTCCCTCATGTGAACGTGCTTGAGAACGTCATGATGGCCCCGATGACTGTGAAAAAAACAAAGCGGGAGGAAACCGAGAAACAGGCACGCGAGCTGCTGCGCAAGGTCGGACTTGCTGAAAAGGCAGATATGTATCCGGACCAATTGTCAGGCGGACAAAAACAGCGTGTGGCCATCGCTCGCGCCTTGGCAATGAAGCCGAAAGTAATGCTGTTTGACGAGCCTACCTCAGCCCTCGATCCTGAATTGGTAGGGGAAGTGCTGGCCGTCATGAAACAGCTGGCTGCAGAAGGGATGACCATGGTGGTCGTCACTCACGAGATGGGCTTTGCCCGAGAGGTAGCTGATCGCATAGTCGTGATGGACGGCGGTACGTTGATTGAAGACGGGCCACCGGAGAAGATCTTCTCCTCACCTGACCAACCTCGAACACAGGCATTCCTGAGCAAGGTCTTATCGCACTAGACAAAAGGAGGACTCTACATGCTTTCGTAATTGACCCAACCTCCATTCCGGTTTACCCAGGGAAAAGGAGACCCCTATGTCACCCGTTTGTTTGAATGGGTCGAGCAGACCTTTCAACCGGGCGAAGCCTATGATTTTGCGGTCATTGGAGTACCTCTCTCGAAAAGCTCCATCAGCTTTTCCGGAGCGCATGCCCACCCGCTGCAATTCCGGCAGCTGCACAGCTCATTTACCACCTACAATTTTGATGAGGATATCGATCTATCCAGCTCGCGTGCTGTCGATCTTGGCGATGTCGCCATGCATGTTACTGACATTGCCTGCTGCCAGAAAAACATCGAATCGGCTCTCGAGGAAATCACCAACGCCTGGTAACACGGGCGTTTTTTGTTTGTGCGAGGGGGAAGTGTTGTGTGATAACATGGAAAATATTGCTGAGTCATTCTGTAGAGAGAAAATTACATTGGCGTATTTGGAAAGGGGAGAAGGAAATGTCCACGATCGAACAGATTACCGAGCATATCTTGATTATGCATGCAAGTCATGACACGGATCGCCCCATCCTAGCAGCCGTTACAGGGGGAAGAAAAACCCTCTTGATTGATGCTGGAAATTCACCGGCGCATGCCGCGTTGTTTCGTCAGGAGTTGCAAAGGCTAGGTGTTCGTCTTCCAGATCTGCTCATACTGACTCATTGGCACTGGGATCATACATTCGGAATGTCAGCATGGGATCTACCTACCATCGCGCAGGCAAAAACCGCACATTCATTGAGCAAACTGATAGGGCTGGAATGGTCGGATGAAGTCATGGAACAGCTCTGTAAGGAGAAGATCATCAATGCCAGCACGATGGCGAACATCAGAAAAGAGTACGGAACGAACCGGGACTTGATCCGAATAGTCGAGCCGGATATCCTATTCGATGAATCGATTACGATCGACCTTGGTGGCGTGACATGTCAGGTGAACCATGTCGGAGGAGATCATTCGGAAGATTCGTGCTATGTGTACGTAAAAGAGGATCAAACGCTGTTCCTGGGAGATGCCTTGGGTCCCTCTGTCTATGGCGGACCGCGCAGTTATACAGCTTCCCGTTTTCTGCGCGTGTTGAAGCAAGCGTACCAGTCTGAAGCAATCCTTTTCGTGGAATCGCACGGCCGGCCATTGGATCGAGCTACCTTTCAAAAGGAGCTCAGTGATTGGGAGCAGCTAGCTCTGCTCACAGAGCAATACGGGCAAAACAGAGAACGGATCGTAAGCGAGATGTGTACCTTCCTCCAGGTGTCAGAGCTTCCTCATGAATTTTCAGAAGCTCTCGAATGGTTCATGGTAGGGGCTGCCTACCAATGATCCGATTCATCGGGTTGGTACATTTGTAACATCACGGCGAAGATCGACACCGTGAAGCTGCGGTTTTTTGCATGGCCGTATACGTGAAATTTCATGTACTGAACTTTAAAAAAGCTTTTTTCTCTAAAGGGTAAAGCTAATCCAAAATAAAAATTCCATTTATGCTAGCGTAGGGGTAAATTGATAGTAAGGTATATTATTGGCAATATTGTACAAACTGATAATAGATACGGAATTGCAGATGTGTTTCCTATAACCCACGGCTGGTTAAGCCTTACACAATTAGTTAGGCCATTTGATTTCGTACGTGACCCGTAATTCTTAATGGAATGATGGGTTTTTTTCGATTTGTAATAGTAATATCGTTTTGATTGTTTCAAGTGAATGCCTGTTGGTTACAAAGTTGGTAGGATTGTAATAAGATGTGCGACAGCTAAAAAATTGAAAGCCTTGGGGTTTACCTATAAATAAGACTTATGAAAACAACGCTTTTTCATAAAGGTGATTGGACTATTTATGCCTCGCTCTAGATGGGGGATAGTGGTATATTGGGTCATAATGGAAATGGAGGGAGACTGCCATGGAGGAACACCGAGTATTGTTGCTCGGGGGAAGCGGCTACTTGGGGAGTCAAATCTATCATGAGCTTTTGCAGGACAAGGCTATTGAACTCCTAGGTACATGCTTTTCGGCATCAATTGCTGGTCATCTGCTCCAAATCGATGTAACTGATACCCCTTCTTTTACAGCGAGGTTGCAAGAGTTTTCACCACATGTTGTCATTTGGGCGTTGATGAGTGCAACAGATGAACGAGGGCTAATAGAAAAAGGCTTGGAAGTTCTGCTTTCTCATTTGCCTGAAGAGAGCAAATTGATTTTCATCTCCACAGACGGTATTTTCGGAAAAGGCACAGGCTCTTATCGGGAAGAAGATCCGTCTGAGCCATTAGATGAGAGAAACCCGTTAGCTACTTATTCGAATGCCAAAATACGAGGAGAAGCACGCATCCGCGAGCGGCATCCCAACCATGTCATCGTGCGAGTGGGCCCGATTTATGGTCGAAATGCGGCTGGACAATGGGATAAACGTATCGCTACGATGTGTGCAGACCTGAAAGCTGGCAGAGAAGTAAGCCGGACAGGCAATTTGTACAAGACGTTTGTCCATGTGGAAGACGTGGGGAATGCCATCCGCGAACTGCTGCATAGTTCTTACCTCGGAACGCTTCATCTCGGTCCTGCAAAGAAAGAGAGCTATTATTCCTTTTACAAAAAGATGGCTCTGGCATTAGGGCTGAATGCCGATGGTGTAAAAGAAACCTTGATAACAGAAGCGGAGGCGCTAGAACGAGGAATTCCGTTGGATACTTCGTTGAATACGAACAAGGCGCATGAACTGCTACAGACCCGTTTTCGTCAGGTGGGATGGGAAAACGCAAATGGCAACGATAACGACAAAGGAGACTAGAGAACAATGAAAACAATCGGATTAATTGGCGGCATGAGCTGGGAGTCCTCCTTGGTCTACTACCGTTTGATCAATGAAACCGTCAAGGAGAGGCTGGGCGGTTTGCATTCGGCGAAAAGCATTCTGTATTCTGTTGATTTTGCCGAGATTGAAGAAATGCAACGAGAAGGACGATGGGAAGAAGCAGCAGAGCGGATGGCGAGTGCGGCTAAAAGTCTGGAAGCGGCAGGAGCCGACCTGATCGTTCTCTGTACAAATACGATGCACAAACTGGCGTATGCTATTGAGGAAGCGACCAGCCTGCCTTTTCTTCATATCGCGGATGCGACAGCACAAGCGATCACGAACCACGGGTATAAACGAGTGGCACTGCTTGCTACGCGATTTACCATGGAGCAGGATTTCTACACAGGGCGTCTGCGAGATGTTCATGGATTAGAGGTACTGCTGCCGGATGAGCAAGAGCGAAAACTTGTCCATGACATCATTTATCATGAGCTGTGCGTCGGAACCATTCGCGAGGAATCCAAACGTACATATCAGGCGATCATTGAGCGACTGGTAAAGGAAGGTGCAGAGGCCGTTATCCTCGGTTGCACGGAAATCGGTTTGCTGATCTCCGCCCAAGATTGCACCGTTCCGGTATTTGATACGACAGCAATTCATGCAGAGGCGGCTGTGGAGGCTGCTTTGCAGTAAACGATAGGCAAAAAACAAAAGACTTAGCGCATCCTATTTGCTACTAGAATGGATGTCTGAGTCTTTTTTTTGTGCAAATGTGCATGTCCTTTATTACCCAGTTGTTTTTCTACTCTCCCAAGGGATTTTATAAAACCAATAAAACACAACTAAAAACACACAAAAACAATCAATTTACGTTGCGTTCACATCCGCTTAACATTTTCCCCGTAAGATTGGTCTCATAGGAACCAAGAAATGAACATTCCGCAAAGAGGAGAGGTTCTCATGAAGAAATGGCATTATCCTTTACTTGCTTCCGTTCTATCAATCGCGTTTTTAGCAGGATGTGGACAATCACCAGGGTCACAACCAAACACACAAGCTTCCACAACGGAAAGTACAACCGCCTCAGGAGAGATTACAGTTTATACGGCGCTGGAGGATGACCAGATCAAAACGTATTTGGAATCCTTCAAAGCGAAATATCCAGATGTAAAGGTCAATATCGTCCGCGATTCTACAGGGATCATCACAGCAAAGCTGCTGGCGGAAAAAGACAATCCACAAGCAGACGTTGTATGGGGAACAGCAGCGACAAGCCTGCTTGTACTTGAACAGCAAGGCATGCTCGAAGGGTATTCGCCAAAAGGAATCGAGAGAGTGTCCCCCGAGTTTAAGGATGCCAAGGAACCTGCAAGCTGGGTAGGAATCGATGCGTGGGAGACAGCGATCGCGGTCAATACCAAGGAGCTGGAAAAACGCAATTTGCCCATCCCGCGCTCATACGAAGACCTGATCAAGCCGGAGTACAAAGGATTGATCGTGATGCCAAATCCGGCGTCTTCTGGAACTGGGCTTTTAACGATTAACGGAATCATGCAACTGAAAGGGGAGCAAGAAGGCTGGGCGTACCTCGACAAACTGCATGAAAATATGGCGATCTACACGCATTCCGGTTCGAAGCCAGCGAAAATGGCCGCATCGGGCGAATATCCAATCGGCATTTCCTTCGGCTACCGTTCGATTACCGAGAAGAAAAAAGGCGCACCCGTTGAAGTCGTCTTTCCAACAGAAGGCTCGGGTTGGGATGTAGAGGCGAATGCCTTGATCAAAAAGAGTGAGATCAAGCCAGAAGCCAAGCTGTTCTTGGACTGGGCTATCTCCGATGAAGTCATGAAAGCTTATAACCAGAACTTCGCCATCGTCAGTGTCAAGCAAGAAGGCGCGACACTCCCGGAAGGCTACGCAGTAGATCCAATCAAGCAATTAATCAAGCTCGACCTGAATCAAGCCGCACAAAATCGTGACAACATCTTGGGTGAGTGGGAAAAACGATACGCAACCAAGAGTGAACCCAAGTAAGCAGCGAGGAGAACAGCATGACACAATCCTATCTATCCATTCAAGGGGTCAGTAAACGCTTTGGTTTGTTTGCCGCATTGGAGCACATTTCCATCGAAATTGACAGGAATGAATTTGTTTGTCTGCTCGGTCCCAGTGGCTGCGGTAAAACGACATTACTGAGAATGCTGGCTGGATTGGAGCAGCCGACGACAGGCAAGATGATCCTGGGAGGCAGGGAGATTACTTCCCTGCCTCCAGCGAAACGAAACATAGCGATGATGTTCCAGTCTTACGCCTTGTTTCCCAATTTGACGGCTGCCGAAAACATTGCCTTTGGCCTGCAAGAAAAGAAGCTGGGGAAAAAAGAGATCGCAGCCAAAGTAGAAGAGGCGCTAGACATGGTTGATTTGTCTCATGCCGGAGCCAAATATCCCAGCCAGCTCTCAGGCGGTCAACAGCAGCGAATTGCCTTGGCGCGAGCGATTGCACTATCGCCGGATGTCCTGCTTTTAGATGAACCACTATCCGCATTGGATGCAAAAGTAAGACAAAAGCTGCGCCGGGAGATTCGGCGCTTGCATGAGCAGTACGGCATGACAACAGTGATGGTCACGCATGATCAGGATGAGGCATTGACCATGGCTGACAAGATCGTCGTCATGGATCACGGCGAAGTCGTTCAGGTAGGTACACCTGAGGAGATCTATAATAAACCAGCCACTCCGTTTGTTGCTGATTTTATCGGAGCGGTCAACTTTTTTGAGTACAGTCGCTTTGAGAATGCGCAATCTGATCCGAATCGCTTACTTGCGATCAGACCGGAGCATGTGCGGATTTTGCAGAACGAGTCCGAATGCGCTATACCTGCGACTATTTCCGAGATAGAATTTCGCGGTGCTTTTTACCGAATCTTTCTGGAGTGGCAAGAGGAAGGTCAGATAAAAAAAGAGCTTCTGACAATCGATTTAATAGCTGCCGAGGCACAAAGACTTGGAATTGCCCGAGGCAAAAAGGTGTGGCTGGAGTTTCCGCTGGAGAATTTGCTGACCTTTGAGCATGCTCCAGCCATAGAGGAACAGGGGTGAGCAGCATGAAGGAAATGACATCGATCTTCGATGGAAAAGCCATGCAAAAGTGGCTCATCGC
Source organism: Brevibacillus fortis (assembly GCF_046196545.1). Lineage (GTDB taxonomy): Bacteria > Bacillota > Bacilli > Brevibacillales > Brevibacillaceae > Brevibacillus > Brevibacillus fortis_A. The sequence goes on along the minus strand of NZ_CP176370.1, from coordinate 4,874,139 downwards.
TCTCGTCGTTCTTGGATTGTCAGCAAGTGTTCTGTTGCCACTTGGCCAGCTGTTTTCCAAAGCATTCTATAACAAGAACGGTCAGTTCATCGGCCTGGACAATTTCGTTACGTACTTTTCCACCCCGGCACTGGCAGGGTCGCTGAATAACACCTTGTACATTTCTGCGATGACGACACTGATCGCAGTCACACTCGCTTTTCTGTTCGCGTATGCCTTGACGCGTAGCGGGATTCGCGGAAAACGAGTCTTTCGGGCGATCGCGCTGCTGCCGCTGTTTGCGCCCACGATGATGCACGGAATCGCCCTGACCTACCTTTTTGGGAATCAAGGGCTGGTGACGACGGGGATCTTCGGGTTGCTCCCGTTTCAATGGGACATCGATCTGTACGGCCCAGTGGGAATTATTTTGGCGGAGATCGTTTATGTTTTCCCGCAAGCGTATTTGATTCTCGCTGTTTCGCTTGCTTTTGCCGACTATCAACTGTACGAAGCGGCGGATACGCTCGGGGCGAACCATTGGCGCAAGTTTTTTGTAGTGACGATTCCCAGCGTGAAATACGGTATCGTCAGCGCCTGCTTTGTCTGTTTTACTCTCTCGTTTACTGACTTCGGAGCACCAAAGGTTGTCGGCGGACAGTTTTCCGTACTGGCGACAGACGTCTACAAGCAGGTTATCGGTCAGCAAAATATGACGATGGGAGCAACGGTTGGGCTGCTTTTGATCATTCCCGCTCTCGTGGCGTTTGTTGTGGACCGGATTGTTGAGCGGAAGCAGCACGCGGCTGTAACAGCCAAATCCAAACCGTATCGAATCAAGGAAAATCGTTTGCGCGACTTGTTTTATTTCATTCTTTGTATGAGCGTCAGCGGATTTTTGCTGCTTCTCATGGCTGCGGTGGTACTGGCTTCTTTCATCAAAGTATGGCCGTACAATCTGACTCTCGGCTTGGATCATTACGACTTTTCCAACGTAGCCGGAGAAGGAATCGAGCCACTGTGGAACAGCATTCTCGTCGCCTTGCTGACGGCAGTGATCGGGACGGCAGTCACGTTTATTACCGCCTACACGATTGAAAAATCCCAAGTGTGGAAGGGGCTTCGCCAAGCTGGATACTTCCTGTCGATTCTCCCGCTGGCATTGCCGGGGATGGTCATTGGACTAGCGTACATTTTCTTCTTCAACAATCCGTCGAATCCATTTCACGGCATGTACGGGACGATTTGGATTTTGATTTTGGCGAACGTTATTCATTTTTTCGCAGTTGGCTTCATTACAGCAACGAGCGCACTGAAAAAGCTCGATCCCGAGTTCGAGCAAGCGGCAGAGTCCATGGGGATCTCACAGACAAAGCTATTGTGGCGCGTCACGATTCCCGTCTGTATGCCAGCGATAGTCGAGATGGCGGTGTACTTTTTCATCAACTCGATGGTGACGATCTCGGCGGTTGTTTTTCTGTATGCAGCGGATTTCAAATTGGCATCTGTCTCCATCGTCAACATGGATGACGCCGGGGATGTGGCTCCGGCAGCAGCGATGTCGGTATTGATCGTCTTCCTCAACATCATCGCACGTACTGGCGCAGAATGGATCGCATCCAAACTTCGCAAACGGACAACAGGGTCCTACCAAGAGAAAGGTCAGGTGGCATAAAGCATGAAAGCAGTAGTATTTGATTGGGCAGGAACGATGGTAGATTACGGATGTTTCGCTCCTTTGGCTGTCTTTTTGCAGGTGTTCAAAAAACGGGGGATTGAGCTGACAGCAGCAGAAGCACGTGAGCCGATGGGGATGCTCAAGCGCGATCATATCCAGGCACTTTGCAAAATGGAGCGGGTAGCAGCGCTATGGCAAGAGCGTTACGGTCGACTTCCGAATGAAGCGGATGTGGACGAATTGTACGCCGACTTCGAACCGATGCTGATGGCGACGTTGCACGAGTACGCTACTCCTGTTCCGGGAGCAATTGAATTGGTAGGACGACTTCGCGAGCAAGGAATCAAAATTGGCTCGACCACAGGCTACACGAGGGAAATGATGAATGTTGTAGCAGCATCGGCTAAGCAACAGGGTTACGAACCGGACGCACTTGTCACCCCAAGTGAAGTGCCAGCTGGACGTCCATATCCATGGATGTGCTATCAAAATGCGATCCTGCTGGACGTATTTCCAATGAACGAGATCGTCAAGGTCGGCGATACGACGAGCGATATGAAAGAAGGAAGAAACGCTGGGATGTGGACTGTTGGCGTTCTGAAGGGCGGAAGCGAGCTCGGCCTGTCCTTGGAGGAAGTGACGAGCATGCCACAGGAAGAGCTGGATAAAAGGCTGACTATCGCAGCGGAGCGATTGATAGCGGCGGGTGCTCACTACGTGATCGAGGAGATCGGATGCTTGGATGAGGTGCTGAAAAAGATCGAGAAGCGTCATGCAGAAGGAGAGAGACCATGAATCAGACACGACCAACGGACAATCCGTACTTGTTGCTCACCCCCGGACCATTGACGACTTCATCAACCGTTCGCGAGGCAATGCTGCGGGACTGGTGCACGTGGGATCGCGATTACAATGAACTGGTACAGGCAATTCGCCAAAAGCTCGTCCGATTGGCAACCTCACAGGTAGGGGAGTATACCAGTGTTTTGATGCAAGGCAGCGGGACCTTTTGTGTCGAAGCGGTGGTGAGCAGTGCGATTCCCGCAGACGGCAAGCTGCTAGTACTCACGAATGGCGCATACGGGGATCGGATCGTGGAAATGGCACGTGTTCATGGAATCGCGACGGAGGTAATTGATTTTGGCGAAGTGACAAAAGCCGATGCAGAGGCTTTGGAACAAAAACTCGTAGCAGATACAACGATCACGCATGTGGCTGTCGTGCATTCAGAAACGACTACGGGTATGCTCAATCCCATCAAAGAAATCGGTGAAGTCGCCAAGAAGTACGGAAAAGTCTATATCGTAGATGCGATGAGCAGCTTCGGTGGCATTCCTCTGGATGCAGCAGAGCTCTCAATCGACTTCCTGATCTCAAGCGCTAACAAATGCATCCAAGGCGTGCCTGGCTTTGGCTTTGTCGTTGCCAAAACGTCAGCGCTCATCCGATGCGAAGGGATTGCCCGTACGCTGTCCCTCGATTTGTACAGCCAGTGGAAAACGATGGAGGAGCACAACGGAAAGTGGCGCTATACTTCTCCGACTCATGTCGTGCGAGCCTTTTATCAAGCACTGATAGAGCTTGAGGAAGAGGGGGGAGTTGAAAAACGGTACGAGCGTTACCAGCGAAATCAACAGCTACTCGCAGAAGGCATGGAGCGTATCGGTTTTCGTATCCTGTTGCCAAAAGAATCGCAATCGCCCTTCATCACTTCCTTTTATTATCCCGAAAGCGAGGCGTTCACTTTCGCGGAGCTGTATGAACGTTTGAAGCAGGCAGGCTTCGTCATTTATCCGGGCAAAATCTCGCAAGCGGACACGTTTCGGATTGGCAATATCGGAGAGGTTTACCCCGAAGATATCGAGAGATTAATCGTTGCAATGGAAAACAATCGTTTCTGGCTGGACTAAAGAAAAGGAGGCTATCGTGATGAAAGTATTTTGCTTGGGTGGAGCGGGAAATATTTGTCGGGAAGCTGTGCTCGATCTCGTGATGCATTCGGATTTTGAGCAGATCACGATCGGCGATTTTAATGAAGAAGAAGGTCGCAAGGTAGTCGAGTGGTTGAACGATCCACGCGTAGATTTTGTTCCTGTAAATGTACGCGATCATGCGGATACGGTCCAAAAAATGCGCGGTTACGACATCGTCATGGACGGAACCACGATCACACTGAACGGCCTGTCTACTGCTGCGATTGCGGAGGCTGGCTGCCATGGTATCAATTTGAACGGTTTTGGGGAAGAAAACGCATCGGATGCGATCTTCCGCGACCATGGGAAGACCTGCCTGCCTGGCTTTGGCATGACGCCTGGACTGACCCAAATGATGGCGATGCATGCAGCGAACCAGCTCGATGAAGTCGACGAAGTCCGCGTCAGCCACGGCTCTTTTCGTCCGATTGCCTTTTCCAAATCGATCACAGAGACGACCACCTATGAGTATGATCCAGACTTGCCAGGGCGTGTCGTGTATGAAAATGGCGCATTCATTCAAGTCCCGCCATTTGCTCGCCCACGCGAGATAAAGCTTCCCGAGCCTTATGGAAAAACCATTCAGTACATCATTCCTCATGCAGAGACAAAAACGCTCGCACAGGCTTTGTCTCCAAAAGGGGTAAAGCTGATCGAGGTGCGGGGAACATGGCCGAAGCAAAACATGGAGCTAGTCAAAGCCCTCTATGATTATGGCTTTTTACGGAACGATTCGATCACGGTAGGGGAAACAAAGGTGGGAATCCTTGATTGTATCTCCCAATACCTCTACAATTCTAGGGAGGGAAAAGAGACGGAATTATACGGGTATTCGCTTCATGTCGAGGTAACAGGTACCAAGGACGGCCGCAAAGTAGGACACACTCTGTACCATACACATCCGGCATCTGACGGCTCTGTAGCTGACTGGGCAGGGCTGCGCGCTTATACCCGCAACGTAGGAATCCCGCTGGCGATTGCGACTGAGCAGATCGCAAAAGGAAACGTAAAAGCTACTGGCGTCATAACACCAGAAGAAGCATTTGATCCGGCTGTGATTTTTTACGAGCTGGCAAAACGTCAGATTTACATCCATGGAGAGAAGATCGAACTGGCGTAAAGTACGATATAGGGGGACATTCGGCGTGTCGTTGTTCGGGGAAGAGCGTAAGCAAATCATTTTGCAGTTGATCAATTCCAATGGCAAGGTGCGGACCAATGAGCTGGTCGAAAAGCTGCAAGTATCGTCTGAGTCGATCCGCAGATATTTGGAAGAGCTGGAAGCGGAGAAAAAGCTGAAGCGCGTTTATGGCGGGGCCGTAAAGCTGACAGTGGAGCGCTCCGAGCCCTCTCATTTTGCCCGTGAAGTCTTGCGAGCGGAAGAAAAGAAACGAATTGGGCGGTTGGCAGCGGACTTGGTGCAAGACAGCGATACCATTGTCATCGATGAAGGGACAACGCCTTTGCAAATGATCAGCTTTCTCGTGACGAAAAAAGATTTGACGATCCTCACTAGCTCGATCACGGCACTGAATCGTTTAATCGAGTACCAAAACAATGGAATGCTTTCGGCAGACATCTATTTCCTGGGTGGAAAAGTGAGCGCCAAGCATCATCGGGTAAGCGGGACCTACGCCGAGAAGATGATGAAGCAATTTTATGTGGACAAGGCGTTTATCGCAGCTGACGGCATCCTGCTCCATAAAGGCTTGACCTGCTATGAACCAGACCGAACGGAACTCGCCCGTTGTTTCATCGAAAATGCCAATGAAAGCATTGTGCTAGCGGACCACTCCAAGATCGGGGTCAGCACATTGTGCAAGATCGCAGACTTGGGAGAGGTCGACATCGTGATCAGCGATACGGCAGCACCCGCAGAATGGAATAAAGGACTCCAAGCAAAAAACGTAGCATGGATGGTAGCAGAGGAGCAGTAGTAAGCAGGCCAGCGATTCCCCACGACAGGGAAGCTGGCCTGTTTGCTTCAGGAAGAATGGTGCAGCAAAAGTGGTAGCATATGCAGCAATCTCTCTCTGGTAAGAGCAGCGCCCCAATTCCATTTATGCGCTTCTACCAAATAGACATAGCCGTTCTGAACGGCAGGCAGACTGTGCCACCTATCACTTTGCATGAATGCGGCGGTAGCCTGACGCGATTCGGGGTCTTCGGACAGCAGCATAAAGATCCGATCGCCTGCGTACAGGGGGATGTCCTCCTCTTGAATTTCGATAAAGCCGTAGCCAGCTTGCAGCACGTCTTGAATTTTATCCACAGGAGAAAAACCGTTTGGATGGTAGAGGGCGGAGGATAGTCCTGAAGTGCCCATTACGAACAGACGCTCGCCATGCTCATGGATAAAGACGGATGCAGTCTCACCCGGCACAAGCTCGGCGTGGAGCTGATTCCACATGGTGACAGCATTCGTGTGGTATTTCCTGAGCCATTCTCGCGCCTCGTTCTTTTTCCCCAGCCAATCTCCGAGTGTATGCAACCGTTCCTCCAGCGAAGCAAATGAATTAAACGTGAGCGTTGGGGCAATTCGGCTCATCTGCTTGTATTTGTCTTCTGCTGCGTTCGCGAAAATGATTAGATCTGGCTTCAATGTCGTCAAATGGTCATAGTCAACGGGAAAGGCAATATCCTGCATGTGTCTTACCCTGTCTCGATAGATCGTTCGTTCCATCCAGGTAAAATTCCCGCCGACGATATTTTCAACATGGAGCGCGAGCAAATCATTAAACGTCTCCCCAATATAAATGATGCGTTGTGGTTGAAGGGGGATCTCGACCTCATGCCCTTTCCAGTCCTGCACGAGCTCCATGCGGTGAGTCAGCCTGGAATATTGCCTTGGCGTGTAACCGGTCGTCTTTCGAAAGCGACGATTGAAATAATACTCATCCGTGAAGCCGACCTGCGAGGCGATGTCCCGCAATGAATCGTTCGAGCTTTTCAGGAGCTTTTTCGCATGATGAATACGCAGCGCTGTCACATATTCCAAAGGCTTTTTACCCGTCAACTGGCGAAAGAGCAGCGTGTACTGCCACGATGGCACATTGGCCTGTTGTGCCAACTGCTTGACCGTAATGTTCTCTTGATAATTTTGTTGGATATAACGAATGCTGTTCTCGACCTCTTTGCTCTTGCTAGGGATAAGGTCAGGAGACAGATTTTGCTCCAACAAAAATCCGAGCAGCTTCTGAAACCGAAACTGTTGCCAAAAGCTGTCCATTTCAGAAGAAGTTGAATTGCCCAAGAGCAAAGCGTCACATAAGCGCAAGAGTCGAGCAGAGGGGTGAGTGGACAGCTCGATACGGCCGTCAAGCAGTTCGTATGGGTACGGCAGGGGGATATTGTCTGCATCGAACTGGATGACGGTAAACGAGATTTGGTAGCACTCAGTCGCGCTGTCGTACAAGGATTCGATAGCAAAAGGAGTAGACGGTGAAAGCAAAAAACACTTTCCTGCCAAAGGTGAAATCGTTTGGTCGTGAATACGGAAGCTACCGTAACCTTTTGTGAAGAAGAGCAGGGTATGGAAGGGAGTGGGTGAAGGGCTAGCCGTCCGCTCTACTTTACACAACTGAAAATGAAGGGAACCGAGCGGGGGATGAGGTGGTATGGAGTGAGGCATCGGTTATGCCCTCCCTTTTTTGAGAATCATTATCATTTTATCTATCAATCGTATACAAAAGAAAGAAGCTTTTCAATCCTTGTTGAAAAGCTTCTCATGTTTCATATAGGCGAACATGAAGGATTACTTCGCCAGGATTTCTGGAATCTTTTGCAGGAGCCATTCTCTTGTTGTCGCATCACTGCTAGATTTTTCGATGTCGATAAAGTAGACAACCCCGTTTTTCACGGCAGGAAGGTCTTTCCAGATGCGTGATTTTAGCAGCTCCTGCGTTGATTTTTCAGCTTCCTCGCTCGGAGTATTCAAAATAAAGACACGATCTCCCGCTATTCGGGCAAACGTTCTACAGAGATGAGTTCAAATCCTTTTTGTGCATCGAGAATTTCCTGAATGGGCGCAGTGGGCTTGAACCCGTTTGTATCGTAGAGGACTTGGGAAAGCCCTGTTCTTGCCATGACAAACAGCCGATCACCCGGATAATAGGTAAAGACGGAGGCGGTTTCGCCTTCTTTCATGATGCCAGACTCCTTCAGCTTCTTCCACATTTCCTCCGATTTGAGTTTGTAATCGGCAAGCCATTTGGTGGCTACTTCCGGTTTCCCAATAATATCACCGAGCTGGGTCATCCGCTCTTCCAACGGCGCGAAAGTATCAAAAATGACAGTAGGGGCGATTTTGGCTAGCTGTTCATATTCTTTTTCTTCGGTATTTGCATGGATGATCAGGTCGGGCTGTAATTCCAGGACCTTTTCGAGATTAATAGGAAAACCGACATTCTCGACATCGTGCAGTTGGTCTTCAAAGATTTGGTTGGCGTACCCGAATCCCCCAATCGGCTTCACGCCCAACGCGAGCATATCGCCAAATGTCTCACCGGAATAGATGATTCGTGCAGGGGAGACCGGGATGTTGCCTGCATGCCCGAGATAATCCGTATATGGACGTGTCTGGCTTTTCTGACTTGCCTCGCTGCTCGTTGCGCTCGTTGTTTCTTGTCCAAGCGTGGGAGCGGTGGTTGCTTGTGAAGCGGATGGACTGCATCCAATGAGCAGGCTGCCAGCCAGTATGAAGATTCCTAGCGTTCCGCTTATGTTGTGCATGTGGTTCATTTCTATTTTCCTCCAGTAGTCGTTTGAATCTGTTTGCTATCAATGATAATCATTATCAGATATACCTTACCAGCTCAATGGACAAATGTCAGATAGTCATCATTGATTTTGTACAAAGGGGAGGATTTCACAACGGACAGTTATGGAGTTTGGACAAAAAATAATGGAGAAAATGCATTGTCAGATAGAGAGGAAACAACTATGATCAGGATGCGAATGATGAGAATGAGAATCAATTCGATAATCATCAACAGATGCGAGAGAGGGTAGAAAGATGGTCAGAACGGTTCGGAATGCAGGAGTGGCATGGATGGCATTAATATTGATCATGATGCTCGTGTTAACTGCGTGTGCAGAAAAAGGAGCAGAGCCAATATCCACTGAGCAGAAAGCATCAACAGAGCAACCAGCATCGACAGAGAACACCGCTGCGAAAACCAAAGTGGTGAAAGACGCCTATGGCGATGTAGAGATTCCGGTAAAGCCAGAGCGGGTAGCGGCCATTTATCAGGAGGACTTCTTGACAGCACTGGGTGTGACCCCGGTTGTTCAGTGGTATCACCCGGCGTGGGGCAAACAGGATTACCTCGGGCTGGACGTGCCGCTTTTTGATATTACAGGAAGTATTGAAGCGTTGCTTGCAGCCAATCCGGATATCATCATTGTGGATGGCTACGCTGATCCCAAGAAATACGAGGAATTCAGCAAGATAGCCCCTACCTACAAGCTGCCGGATGAACTCCGCAACGACACGATTGGAAGGCTCAAGAAAATCGCCGAGGTGCTAGGCATTCCAGAAAAAGCAGACGAAGCGATCCAAAAGTACAATGAGAAAATTGCGGATACCAAGGCAAAGTTGGAAAAGGCGATTGGCAATGAAACGGTGGCTGTCATTCGTTTGAACGTGGGAAATAAGCCGAATTTGGCCCTCTTCGGAGATGGCAATGTTTACACAGGCATGCTCTATAAGGAGTTGGGACTTGCGCCGTATTCCGCTGCCAAAAATCAAGATACACACGTGGTATTATCAGAAGAAGCCATCCCGGCTATCGATGCAGACCATATCATTGTGTTCCCGTCGAACGGTACGTGGACTTCCGAAGAAAACAAGGATGCGCTCAAGATTTTGGAGAGCCCAATCTGGAAATCTGTTCCTGCTGTGAAAAAAGGTCATGTCTACCCAATGGAACGGACACATTGGCAATCCGGTGCCATTACGGCCAATTTGAAGAAGGCAGACGACTTGGTCAAAGCGTTTGTAAAGTAATCGAGTTCAGTAGAGAAAGCGCGTCATATCTGTTGATGCGCTTTCTTTTTCATTTGTGGAGCTTGTCGTCGGGATGTTTACTCATTATAATATTAAATGATAATCATTCTCACGAGAAGGGTGAGGGAGATGAATAACGAAGCATCTGGGGCCAAGCTATCTCCACCATCATTCTTTGCAATGACGGCCATCCAAAAAGTAAATGTGGAAAGATGGCAGGACTATCAAGAGACGGAAGACTACACGATGATTGTAGCAACTGACGGAGAAGGGCTCATTGAAATCGAATCATCGACATGTCGATTCACTCGGGAGCGTTGCTGGATTGCGGCACCGCGTCAGAACGTTCGGATCAGTTGCACGAGTCATGTTCTCGACTATTATTATCTGACTTTTCGTGTCGTCCACACGGGAGCTCCGACGAAGGAACAAGCTTCCGAGGCTTTTTTCTGTGTGGGGGAGTTGGCCTGCACGCCTTTTTCACGTGTTGTTGAATCGATTGCGGAGATTTACAAGCATCGCGATGCCACGGAGGCGCTGCAACTATTTTTAAATCACGTGCGGTTTGAGGAATTGCTATGCGTTTTGGCCCAGCAAAATGTGCCAGGCAAAACGAGTTTGGACCCGAGGCGAGCTGTTGAACGTTCGATTGCGTATGTAGAGGAGCACTATCAGGAGCCGTTGACCGTTGAGCAGTTGGCTGAGGAAGCGCATGTTGCACGTTGGCGATACACACAGCTTTTCAAAGAAATGACAGGACAACTACCGCTTGATTACATCCATCAGCTGCGGATGAACCAGGCGAAGCAGCTACTGCTCATGACAGGTGATCGGATCAACGAGATTGCCCAAAATGTCGGATTCAACAGCGAGTATTATTTCAATCGTCGTTTTAAGAAGAGTGTAGGGCTCGCGCCAGGAAAATATCGCAACATTCATCGGGATGATTTACGAGTCGTCTCTCTTTATATGGAGGATTATTTGCTGGCTCTTGGCATTCGACCCGTCGTTCAATGGGCGCATACATATTGGGGGCAGCAGGATTATTTGGGTCTGCATGATGTACCGACGTACGATGTGCTGACAGATGACGTGCAGCTCTTGTCCAGTCGTGCCCCAGATGTCATTATGCTTCGGGAATGTACAGGCTGGAAGGAGAATGTGTATGCCAAATGTTCACGGATTGCCTTCACATGCGTGATTCGGCAGTTCGGCCCTGAGTGGCGAAAAACATTGCGCACCCTCGGTGATCGGTTGGGCAGAAGTGAATTGGCAGAGCGGTCAATCGAGCAGTATGAACAAAAAGTAAGAGCTGCCAAAAATGTAATAGGACGCGGTCTCAAAGGGCAGAGAGTAGCCTTCTTGCGCATATCGGCCGATCAAATCCTCGTGGAGAAAAACTACACATCGCAGGTGTTGTTTCAAGATTTGGAAATGGAGCAGGCCCCGCTGGTAAAAAAACAATTTGCCAAGCAGGCGAGAGAAGGGGTATCGTGGGAAGAGTTGTCTACGCTGGATGCTGATCATCTTTTCTTCGCCTTTGACAAATGGCATCAGGGAAAACCAGGTGCTGAACAGCTACAGCTCGACCATCCCGTGTGGCAAGCGCTTCCTGCTGTCCAAAATAAGCGGGCGTACCAGGTGGATTTCATGACCTGGATGAATCACGGTGTGATCGCCAACGGGAAAAAAATCGATGATGTCTTGAAAGTATTAGCGTAAATGTACAAAGGCAAAGTACGCGTTTATCCATTGACACTGTTTTCATACATCGCCTAAAATTCTTTTATGATAATAAGAATCAATATCATCAAAAACAACTCAGCTCCATACTAACGAAAAAAAGGTGGCACGTATGAGTCAACACGCACATTCCCTGAAAGAGGGGAATAACGGAAAGCCGGTTACGTTTCGCTCTCGCCCTTGGGCAGCAACGCTAATTTTGACCGGCGGAGTTTTCGCATTAATACTGGGGATGTTTTTGTCTGTGTCATTTGGAGCAGCCGACATCCACTTTGCTGTCGTATGGGAAGCTATTTTTCAATTTAATCCTGATATTACGCAACACCAAATTATTCAGGAGATTCGTTTGCCGCGCTTGCTCGGCGGTGCAATGGTCGGGGCCAGTCTCGCTGTTGCAGGTGCCATCATGCAAGGGATGACACGCAACCCGCTGGCGGATTCTGGATTGCTTGGTTTGAACGCAGGTGCCGGATTTGTTTTGGCACTCTGCTTCGCTTTTTTCCCGGGTCTGCCGTTCATGTACCTGATTCTCTACAGCTTTTTGGGTGCTGGCGTCGGGGCAGGTATGGTTTACGGGATTGGTTCCTTGGCAAAAGGCGGCTTGACTCCCGTGCGCCTCGTTTTGGCGGGTGCCGCATTGACCGCATTATTGTCTGCGTTAAGCGAAGGGATTGCCCTTTACTTTAAAATTGGACAAGATTTGGCCTTCTGGTATGCAGGCGGTGTGGCGGGAACCAAATGGTTTCAGCTCGAAGTCATGTTTCCGTGGATTCTCGCAGCCCTTATTGGTGCCATGATGCTGTCGCGTTCCATCACGATGCTCAGTCTTGGTGAAGATGTTGCAAAAGGATTGGGGCAGCGCACGGCGTTAGTGAAACTGGCAGGCATGATTATCGTTCTGATTTTGGCTGGATCAGCAGTCGCCGTCGTTGGGGCAGTAGGCTTTGTTGGATTGATCATTCCGCATTTGACCCGCTTTTTGGTTGGGGTCGATTACCGATGGATCATTCCTTGCTCAGCCATTTTGGGCAGCTTGCTCGTCGTTTTCGCCGATTTGGCCGCAAGAATGGTAAATCCGCCGTATGAGACGCCATTAGGGGCACTTATTGCGCTAATCGGTGTACCGTTCTTCCTTTACTTGGCGCGTAAAGAAAGGAGGGAGATGTAATCATGCAGCATATTGTTTCCCATTACCAAACCCGCAAAAGAAATAGAGCCTTTGCGGTTATGACGATACTCGCCATCCTCATTTTCATCGCGTTTATCATCAGTATGAACACAGGCTACATACGATTGTCACCGAGCGATCTGCTGATGACGCTGATCGGTTCTGGAACAGACAAACAAAGCCTGATCTTGTTTGAGTTCCGCTTGCCGCGGATTGTTATTTCCCTCCTGATTGGGGCAGGGCTTGCCGTATCCGGGTGTATTATTCAAGGGATTTCCCGCAACGCATTGGCCGAACCCGGTATTTTAGGGATCAACGCTGGTGCTGGCTTGATGGTGATGCTGTTCATTTCGTTTTACCCATCAACGTCTGCGGCACCTGTTTTTTTGCTGCCGGTGTTGGCTTTGCTGGGAGCCAGCGTGACAGCAGCGCTGATCTTCGTATTGTCTTATAAAAGGCACAAGGGATTGTCTCCGACCCGTATCGTATTGACGGGGATTGCTGTGGCGGCTGGGATGAGTGCCGCGATGATCGTCTTGACGCTGAAGCTGAGTCCAGACAAGTACCAGTTTGTGGCGACTTGGCTCGCCGGTAGTATCTGGGGGACCAACTGGAAGTTTGTTCTTTCGCTCTTGCCCTGGATCGCCATTTTAATCCCCTATGTTTTTTACAAAGCACGTGTCATGAACGTGCTCAATTTGGGAGAAGAGTTGGCGAAAGGCTTGGGTGCACCCGTTGCCAAAGAGCAATTGAAGCTGCTGGCTGCCGCAGTCGGGCTTGCTGCTTCTTGCGTGGCAGTGAGTGGAGGCATCGGCTTTGTCGGATTGATCGGTCCGCATTTGGCTCGCAGACTAGTGGGACCAAAGCATGAGATGCTTTTGCCTACATCAGCGCTAGCGGGTGCACTATTGGTCATCGTGGCTGATACCATCGGACGCTGGATCATGCAGCCGTCAGAGATTCCGACTGGTATCGTTGTAGCCGTTATCGGTGCTCCGTATTTCTTGTACTTGCTGGCACGTTCAAAAGCATAGTTTCGCATATTGTGGATATGGCGAGCGTTTTCCTGTCTAGTTACGAGGGAGACGCTCGTTTTTGTATACAGCGAAGTGGAGATCAGGCAATTTGGGAATTGAAAAGAGGGAAATGTTGGAGGACAATGGGGGGGAAGAAGCAACCGCCTTGTGTTTGCTATAATAACAACATGAGCTTGTATCGGGACGAGAAGGAGTAAAGGCCTATGATCGATCGATTAGACCACTTGGTTTTGACGGTAAAAGACATCGAAGCAACCTGTCACTTTTACGAAAAAGTCCTGGGAATGAAGGCAGTAACCTTTGGAGACGGCAGGAAGGCCCTGCACTTCGGCCAGCAAAAAATTAATTTGCATCAAATCGGACAAGATTGGGAGCCAAAAGCGATGCATCCAGTCGCAGGCTCCGCTGATCTATGTCTTGTCACATCGCTTCCACTGGAGCAAGTCATCCAGCATATTCATGCATGCGGCGTCCATTTGGTAGAAGGACCTGTTCAAAAAACAGGCGCCATTGGGCCGATTCGTTCGGTGTATTTACGTGATCCGGACCATAATTTGATCGAGGTCTCCCAGTACTTGCCACAGGAATCAGGGGCGGCTTCCCTTGTTCCTGCAATCAAGGAGATTTCCAAGAGATTGCAAGAACATGAACGAGGGACGAGCGGCGCATACAGTGTCTTGCTCCCGCTCGTCAAAATGGCTGACAACCAGCTAGGCATTTTATTTGAAAAAAGAGCCAGTACGATGCGGCGACAGGCGAACGAGGTATGTTTTCCGGGAGGGCGAGCGGAGAAGAGCGACGAATCCCGTTGGGCGACGGCTGCTCGGGAAACAAGCGAGGAGCTAGGGATTCCCCTGGAGCGGATTCATTATGTAGGCGAGCTCGATCAGGTGATTGGGCCAGGCTCATCTATTATTACGCCCTTTATTGGATACGTGGAAGGAATTCCCGATATGAAGCCGAATCCAGACGAGGTCGGAGAGGTCTTTATCCTTCCACTTGATCGTCTGTTGGCAACACAGCCAGCGAAGTATCTTTCCTCTGTCATGACCGAGCCTGAAGAGGATTTTCCTTATCATCTGATTCCGGGTGGCAAGCGATATCCGTGGCGAAAAGGGACAGTCGAGCATTTGTTTTACGAGATGGACGGGCGTGTCATCTGGGGGTTAACCGCCCGGGTGTTGGCGCAGTTTCTTGAAATGCTTCGCAACGAAGACCAATCAACTAGTAAACAAAGATAGAGGAGTGGATTTACTATGTGGACAAGCAATCCTATCACTTCGCGTTTACATTTGAAATGGCCGATTATTCAGGCACCAATGGCAGGGGGAGCGACCACACCTGCTCTGGTAGCCGCTGTCTCAGAAGCAGGGGGACTTGGAACGCTCGGTGCGGCATATATGTCACCTGAGCAGATTCGTGAGGCGATCAAGTCCATTCGGGCGTTAACGGACAAACCGTTTGGCGTGAATCTGTTTATCCCGGAAGATTTCGATGCCGACCAGCCGATCGCAGAAGGCGTTGCCCAGGCAATGAATGATGTGCGAGATCGATTGGGCATCCCGCACAATCCACAGGTGACGCAATTTACAGAGCCGTTTGCTGAGCAGATGGCTGTTGTCTTGGAGGAACAGCCCGCCGTTTTCAGCTTTACCTTTGGTGTTCTGGATCATCGCTTGATGGCAGAGTTGAAGCAGCGGGGAATCACTGTCATCGGAACAGCGACAACCGTTCGCGAAGCGATTGCTTTGGAAGCGAGCGGAGTCGATATGATTGCGGCCCAAGGCAGCGAAGCAGGTGGGCACCGTGGTTCCTTTTTGCCGGATTCACCAAGCAATATGATTGGAACAATGGCGCTCGTCCCGCAAATCGTGGATCGGGTCAAGATTCCCGTAATCGCGGCTGGAGGGATCATGGATGGGCGAGGGATCGCAGCAGCGCTTTCGCTCGGGGCACAGGCGGCGCAGCTCGGAACGGCTTTTCTGACGTGCAAGGAGAGCGGAGCACATGTCCTGCACAAGAAAGCCATTTTGGAGACGAGCGAAGAGTCCATTGTGATGACACGTGCTTTCTCTGGAAAATGGGCAAGGGGCATTCAAAATGAGTTTATGACAACGCTTGCCCCACTCGATCACGAGCTCCCGACCTATCCGGTACAAAATGCCCTGACGAAAGACATTCGAGCCGCTGCGGGCAAGCAGCAGCAAAGTGCGTACATGTCGATGTGGGCGGGGCAGGCAGCTCCACTCAGTCAGGAAATAAGCGCGAGTGAGCTCGTTGAAAAACTGGCAGCAGAGACGACGAGGATTTGCAGCAATCTGGGGCAACGCAAGTAGAATAAACGCGCAAAGAAAGCCACGCGAAAGACGGAGGAAATCAAATTGAACCAGGAATACGCTCTCAAGGGTAACCTTGTCGTAGATGGACAGGAATTGCATAATGGTCTCGTAGTCGTGGGAAATGGAACGATCAGCTATGCTGGCAAGGCTGATGAGTATGGAAAAGCTTTGCCAGATCATGTGGTGATAGTAGAGGATGGCTGGATTTGCCCTGGATTCGTCGATATGCACATGCATGGGATTGATGGATACGACACGATGGACGGGACGCCGGAATCACTTCAGGCCATCTCGACTGCACTCGCACGGCATGGGGTGACGTCTTTTTTGGCGACGACGATGACGGCTCCTTATGATCAATTGGAGCAGGTGCTGGTAAACATCGCGCATAACAGCAGGGAAGGGCTTCCGGCGGCACAAGCGATCGGGATCCATCTGGAAGGCCCGTGGATCAATCCTCGTTACAAGGGAGCGCAAAAAGAAGAAAACATCGCGATACCCAAGCTCGATGCCGTGCAAAAGCTTTACGGGCTATCAGAAGGTCTGATCAAGGTCGTGACGATTGCGCCTGAACAACCGGAAGCCCTTGAAGCGATTGCATGGTTAAAAGAACGGGATGTCATCGTGTCTGCTGGACATACAGGCGCTACATTTGCCCAAGCGACGGAAGCGGTAGATGCGGGCGTGCGCCATTTTACACACTGCTTCAATGCCATGACAGGGCTGCATCATCGGGAGCCGGGCGTAGTGGGCGCCGCGATGTATCATGAGCAGTTGAGCACAGAGCTGATCGCAGATGGCATCCATGTGCATCCAGCAGTCATGAAGATTTTGTATCGGGTCAAAACGGCTGAACGACTGGCCCTTGTCAGCGATTCCATGCGGGCAGCCGCGATGGGCGAAGGGACTTACGACCTTGGTGGGCAAGAGGTTCACGTCCAAGACAATCAGGCAAAGCTCGCAGATGGAACACTTGCTGGAAGTATCCTGACGTTGAATCGGGCGGTCGGCAATATGGTGACGCTGAGCGGCGTCTCTTTGCCAGATGCAGTGGAAATGGCTTCCCTGACACCGGCAAGTATCCTTGGCTTTGGCGACAGAAAAGGACGTCTGGCAGTAGGGTATGATGCAGATATTACCGTATTGAATACACAATTTGACGTGACCATGACTTTTGTTGCGGGTAAGGAAGTCTATCACCAGTCAAAATAGTTTCTCATTAGAAAAAAGCAGTCCAAGGTCGCTCTTGGATTGCTTTTTTTAGCATGAAAGAATAAAGATGTCCTAGAACGGTTGTGGTCGGGGAGAAGCCCTGCCACATGTTTTCCAGTCGCCTATATCCTCTCTACGTTCGGGCGGTCTCCTTCCAAACATGTGACAGGACTTTCGTACAGCTATTGTCTTCTACCTGGTTAACACCGTTTTCGAAGGTCAACTCAGGGAGAGCTTTCATAACGCCTTTCTTCCAGGATGTCCTTTCAAAATGGTGTTAACAAAAAGCCGCGTAGGAAGAAGGGCATTTCCAGTCCAAGCGCCTCTGGAGCCCTCCCCAGCGTAGAAATGAATGGCGGGGAATTTCAGCTTCACTTATGAGATACTTCCTCGCAACTGTCTACGTTTGAAGCGCTCGCGCCATTCATTTCGGAGCGGACAGTCTTTCCCCCCTACGGGGCGGAGGCCGAAGCGTAGACTGGAAATGCACTTCTTCCTCCACCACAGCTCCTTCTTACAACTGCTGCTGCAACGCATCCGGCTGAAACCATATTTTATGAAAATCCAGCCAGCCCGAGGAATTGATCGACACGCCTCGTAGAGACTTGTGGAACGACGTAAGGGTCTTTTTCTGAACCAGGTACAAGACAGCATAGTTGTCCTTGATCATGGCTTCGATCCTGGCGAGATGGTGTTCCCGAGCGAGCCGGTCTGGCTCCTGAAACGTCAAGCAAATCTCCTTGTTGATCGCCCGAGCCAATGCTTCATCAAATGCGGGGAGAAAGTAATTCTTTTGCAAATACATCTCCAGCTCGCTAATTTGATCGCTGCTGAACACATTGCCGTACAGCTGGCAGTCATGTTCGGGCAAACAATCGCGATTCGAAAATTCCCATGGTTCTCTCACGGCGACTTCCAGATTAATGCCATAAGCGGCGCATCGTTGTTGAATCCATAGTGCATCTTCTTCATGGTAGGCTGTGGTCACAAGACGCAAGGTTTCTCCCTGATAGTCGCTTTCCTGTAGCAGGGACATAATTTCAGCATGGCAGAGCTGCTCGTTCTCTCTCACTCTTACCTCCCTTAAAACAGGGTGATACGTGCGGAAGCCTTTTGCCGGGTAGATGCGATCACCGCCCAAATCGGCAATCATTTGATCCCGATCGATCAGCTGATCAAGTGCTTGACGGAATTTGAGGTGATTATGCGGGCCGCTCTTCCATTGATTAAAAACAAGCAAATTACAGCAGGAAAAAAATGCCTCCGTATCGCACCAGTCCTGCCCGTCCTGAATAACTACCTCCTTCAATGCTTGTGCTTTCGACTGAACCCCGTGCGACACCATCACTGACGCCCAATTTGGCCCCATATCCAACTCGGGGAAGATCAAAATTTCCACACGATCCAACTGCGGTCTCCCGAGAAAATGAGCTGGAAATGCCTCTAGAATACAAATCCCTTCGTCAAGGCGGGTCAGCTGAAAGGGGCCTGTTCCAATTGGTCTTTCTCCAAAGCCTTTCTCATCCTGCCGAACGATTTCTTCTGGAACAATGCTTGCGGGTATCGTCGCCAACAACCTCAGAAGCAAGTAGTTCGGTTCTTTTAGCAGGATGCGTACGGTTCTGTCGTCAATGGCTATAAGCTGTTCTATGTCACGAAACATCCAGCTTGCTTCATACGTGTCTGGATGCAAGCGAAGCCGATTCAGGGAAAAAACAACATCATGAGCAGTCAGTTCCCGTCCGTGATGAAAAAGCACGTTCTTTTTCAAATAAAAGGTCCATGCTGTGGCATCTGGACTACTTTCCCATGAGTGGGCGATGGAAGGTAAAATCGAACGACTATTCAGATCATAATGGACGAGTGTATTGAAAATTTGTCCCGCCAGATGTGCATCGAAGTGGTAGTAAACCAGTCCAGGGTCAAGCGTCACAATCGTGCGGTACACCGGAAAGCGCATGATATCTTGGGAACGGTTCGATACCGAGTGGCGTAAGAAGCCCATTCCTTCCGAGAGCCAATCCATGATCTGGTCTTTGACGGCTGCTTTGCCGTAGCGATTCATGAGCTCCATCGCTTCTTTGACGTCGCCCTTGTCTATTTGCAGCTTGACCTCGGCGAGGAGGATTTCATCGGAATCAGCATGGAGGGTCATGACTGAGACATTCCCTCGCCCGCGTCCTGCCTTCCATTCGACCCAACCCAGCTCGACTAGCTTACGGACAATCAGCTTGGCGTAGCGAGGCGTACAGTGCCAAATCCCAGACAGCTTTTCGATGGTAACAGGGAACGGTTTCCCGATTTCTTCTTGATGAAAAAACGAACGAAGCTCTAAAAAATGCAGAACGGTAACCATGCAGGCCCCCATTTCTCAGATAAGAATGTATGTGCGAAAAGGTGATCGAATTCAATCAAACCGAACCCTTTTTCCCTTTTTTCTAGTTCCCTATACTGAAGATAACACGAGAGATAACAAACGGGAATGGGAAAGAGAGATGGGGAGTATGAGATTTCATCCGGTGGCATGGGGTGTCATTATCGGAACATTTTTGTCACGCACAGGCTTTTTTATGACGCTTCCGTTTTTGGGCATTTATTTAGGAAAGGTAAAAGGAATTGATCCGGCGATCGTTGGCTCGATCCTCGCACTCAGCTTGCTGGTCGGAACGATTAGCAGCTTTGCTGGGGGAGCAATGTCAGACCGATTGGGCAGATATCCAGTGATGATCACGGCGATGGGAGCTTGGAGCATCGTCTTGATCGGATTCGTTTTTGCGACGGAGACGTGGATGTTCTTTGTTTTAAGTGCTTGCAACGGCCTTTTTCGTAACGTATTTGAGCCGACAGCCCGCGCCCTGCTGGCGGATGTCACACCGGATGATCAGCGGGCAGCTGTTTTCAACGCCAGGTATTTCGCGATTAACGTGGGTGGAGCAATCGGTCCGTTAATTGGCTTGCAACTGGGAGCAGGAAGCACATCTTTATTGCCGTTCCTCGTCACAGCTATCATTTTTGCCGTGTACGCAGCCATATTGGTGGTATTTATGGTCATGTTCAAGGAACAGCTGAAGAAGGACGTGGCTGCTGAACCGGTCACCATGAATCAGATGGCACGCATTGTTTTTACAGACAAAGTATTCCTTTACTTGTTGCTCGGGAATTTGTTTGTCGCTGGTGCCTACTCGCATCTGGACACCACACTCTCCCAGTACATTGGGCATGATCGAATCGAGGCGTATTCCTTTTTATTTGTGGTGAATACCATCTCTGTTTTAGCGCTTCAATATCCACTCGCGAAGTTTATGAAGCGGTACTCATCGATGACCGCGTTGAAGCTGGGCTGTCTATTGTTTGGGCTGGGGCTGTTCGGTTTCGGGCTATTTACGAATTTGTTTTGGCTCTCCGTGTCGATGGTGGTGTTTACGATCGGCGAAATCTTGTGCTTTGTCGTCGGAGATATCCTGATCGGGGAGATCGCTCCCCAGCATTTGCGAGGAGCGTATTACGGTGCCAGCGGCTTTGCCTTCCTTGGACAGAGTGTTTGTGCGTGGATCGGCGGGGTGTTGCTTCAGGTACTCGGCTTTGGACAAGGGCCGCTCATCTTCGCGATCCTTATGCTGTTGACCTTTATCGCGCTTCCGTTTTATCAGCGCGGCCAGTACTTATGGGATCAGCGGCAACATCAAAAGAAAAGCTGTGAAAAATCCTCACAAGTTATGATTTAGCTAGTTGTTCTTCTGAATGACTCCCCACATGTTTCCGCTCGGGTCAAAAAACTTGAGCACCCATCCGAAGCCATCGTTTTGGTAGTGGGTAATCGAGACTTCATGGGCCTGCAAATAATCATGGAGTGCATGCACATCGGAAGTGGTGTACAAAAAGACAGGCATGGGTTGATGATCAACGGTAAAGGTTGTGGACGTCTGCTCATCCGTTTCCCATATCATCAAGGTGGGCCCCGCAGACAGGGCAAGAAAAGCGGAAGTACGATACCGCGCCTGTAAGGAAAAGCCAAGGTGATTGCAGTACCAGACAATGGCCTCTTCCAAATTTTTCACGGGAACTTGTACGTGAAGCAACGATTCCAAATGTGCCATGATCAATCATTCCCCTCTCCATACTTTTTCTTTATATTGCCATAATCCCCCATCTTTCGTTATCATTTTTTGAGAGGAAAGATAGGGGAGGCCATGACATGAGACAAGTAGAACGGGAAAGAGGTCTGAAAAAAGGCACGATCCTGCAAAAAGCTTATCGGATCAAAAAGACCATTTCCACAAGTGAGCTGTCGAATGTGTATGTGGTCTACCATATGAAAAGCAAGCGGACACTCATTCTCAAAGAGTTTTTCCCTCAAGCATTAGCTATGCGAGATTTGGATCACGTGAAGGTCATTTGTCGCAGACCATCGTTACAAACCAAATTCGACATGCTGCTAGACAGCTTTTGGCAAGAGGCGTCTCTGCACCAAGAACTGAATCATGCAACTATCATCGGATACATCGACCATTTTGCCGAAAATGGCACAGGTTATCTCGTCGTGGACTATTGCAAAGGGAAGACGCTGGATGAATATGTATTAGCCCAAACCGAGCTTGATCTGGGAGCATTTTTGCATCAGACGGTACTTCCGGTATTTGACGGATTAGACTATTTGCA
This sequence comes from Brevibacillus fortis, assembly GCF_046196545.1. Taxonomy (GTDB): domain Bacteria; phylum Bacillota; class Bacilli; order Brevibacillales; family Brevibacillaceae; genus Brevibacillus; species Brevibacillus fortis_A. The sequence continues at coordinate 4,852,344 of NZ_CP176370.1, read as the reverse complement.
CAAAAAAGGCATCATTCATCGCGATATCAAGCCCAAAAACATCTTGGTCACCGAAGCTGGCCAGCCTGTGCTGATCGATTTTGGCTCCGCGATCTATTTTGAAAAGGATGAACCCAAGCCGATCGTGACGACAGAAGGATATTCACCGCTAGAGTTTTACTCGGGTCAATCCAAGCAAGGAGTAATCTCGGATATTTACAGCCTGGCTGCCACGCTGTATTACTGTCTGACCAAAGAGCGTCCCGTTGATGTGGCGGCAAGAGTGATTGAGGATCGATTGCCATCGCTTCGAACGATCAACCCTGAGGTTCCGCTGCTGCTGGCGAATGTCGTTATGTGGGGATTGGCCGTCGACTCAAAAAAAAGATGCCCCACACTCAAGCTGTTTGCGACAGCGATTCGTGCAGAGCATCTGATTTGGAAGGGAAAGGCGCGCTTCTCTCTTAAGAAGCTTCCTCACTAGACGATTTCTTAAAGCGAATTTCGATCTCGGTCATCCGATCCTCGAAGGTCACATACACCTTGTCGTTGTATTGGAGGACGAGCTTTTTATGTCGGGGCATGGTTTCCTTGCCCCGCTCGACTGTGCAGTGACTATGATTGACCAAGAGCAGCGTATGATTTTTTCCTGGCTGGAAGTAAATCTTCTGCGCTTCGGGCAAATGCTCATTCACATCCAAGCTGGTGAACAGCTCCTGCAACGTGATCCGCTGTTTCTTGCCAAAGGAGGCGAGAGGCCAAAACTTGACAGGGATGTCGTTGCCACTAGCTGTGTGCAGGAAATATCCCTCTAGACGACCCACAAAGGCAGGCTTGGGACGTGTAAGCAGGTAAACACCATAGCCGATCGCTGCTACGAGCAACACAATCATGCCGATGGTGATGTAGCGATCCCATACCGAGTGCACGGTAATGACGAGCGGGCCTGTAACGCTTGCTCCTTCTGCATCCGTGGCGGTGATGGTGATTTCTGATGTACCACTTTTCTCTGGTGACAGATTCAGAGCCGCGTCTTGAATCGTGGCGACAAATCGTTCGTCTGGATCAGCAGTGACGATAGTATAGGTCAGCTTGTCGTTATTGGCGTCCGTGAAGAACGAACCCAAATCAATAGCCTGCTCGCCGTTTCCCTTCTCGATCGTCAAGGTATTTACCGAGGCAGCAACTGGCGCGATATTCGTGATATCAAAAATGCTCGAAGCCGTCTCGCGATAAAAGTCCGGGCCGTTCATAAAAATTCTCCACTCGTACTTGCCTGTGTGAGGGAAGACGTAGTCGACTGTAAAGCTATCGCCAAGGTTCTTCATCGGGATCTCTTCTTCTTTTTTCCCCGCGAGATCGGTTACGATCAGTTCTGCTTGCATGGATGCGTACACATCCTTGTCATCCAATCGTTTGCCACCCTCCAGATGGTGGAGATAGGTAGTAAACGTAGCAGGATTCCCCTTGATAACAGGTTCAGGCTTGACCTCTACACCAGCCGTCAAGCTGTAATTCCCCAGTAAATTGATTTTCACCAAATCCCCGGGTTTGCCTCTAAATTTTACGAGATAGTTCCCCTTCTTCGGCTTTTCTATTTTCATCAGGGAGTATTTTTTCGATTTCATAAAATGCACATTTTGCGATTGATAGTACACTTGCGATTCCAGCAGCGGATTGTTCGACAACAGGATGATGTTCGCTTCCTGCATGCTGGCGTTAGGAATGGTCACGGTCACTTCCTGCAAGCCCCCGGTAGCTGTCATGGCTGCCACTGATACGAGCTGCGATTGAATATGCTTGGCAAAAATCTGATTGAAGATTTCGGGCAGATCATCCGTACTTTGTGTGACAAAGGAAGTTCCGCCTGTTGCCTCTGCGATTTTTTTCAATTGATCCTTTTGGACGGAGCCATCGCTATTGAGGCCAATCGTATAGATCGGATAGCCTTGCGCTTTTGCTTTTGAGATAGCTGTCTCTACGTCCTTGTTGGATGCTGCCACACTCCTGCCACCCGCATTTTGCCGCAAATCGGTTCCCCCGTCTGACAGAAGGATCAAAAATGGCTTGCGAGCCGGGTCCTTTGCTTTTTCAATCATATCTGCCCCTCTGCGCAAACCGAGTCCCAAATCAGAATACCCAGAGTAACGCAACCCTTGAATGGTTCGCTTGAGCTGTTCCCGATTTCTTGCTTCGGCCATGCTCGCTGGAGACTGGGCTTGTACAATTCGATCATTATAAGCGACAAAGCCAATGCGGGTACGCGTGGCTTCACTCATATCAATGAACATACTCATGACCTCTGCGGCTGTTTTGCCAGGGTCCGTTTTGTTCATGGAATTACTCGTATCAATGACAAAGACCGCGTCTACTCCCGCATCTGCTGTTCCATTTGCCCCCGCAGTAAGAGGGGCGGACAAGAAGAGCATGGGAAGGAGCAGTCCGATGACCACCATTCGAAAAAGTGGCTGCAGAGAGAGGGTTGACTGACGATTTTTGTACATACATTCACTGAAGTTTGTGACAGTGGAAAAGATTTCGTTCCTAAGAAGGCTACAGATTTATTTGTAGCTTTATAACCTGTAATGGAGTCATCATGCGGATTGTATGATGAAATTGAGATTCTAAAAATTATGGATACGGCTGACAAAATAGTGGATAGAATCAGAGGATGCATAACATAAGTAGCAGGCAAAACTTAATGAAAATTATGCAACACTAACTTACGTACATAGAAAGTACATTTAGTGACTGGCTTACAAAGAAGAGTTATTCATATAATGAAAAGAAAAAATAGGATCAGGGGGAATAGCCTAATGGAAAAAATAATAGAATTTCTCACGTGGGCTGAAGAAAAAGGATGGGAAGTTAAAAAACGGATCGATCATGAACTAACATGGACGAATGAAATTGTTAATCGATATCCAGTAATACCAGAACAATTTGTTCAATTTCTTAAACTGGTAGATATTTGCGTAGCAGCAGACGAAAAATCTTGGTTTCTATGTGTAAACGATTATAACCGAGAAGTAGAACTAGCGTTTAGTTGGGATGAGTTTGAGAAAATAAGTTTAGAATCGGCGTGCGACGATGACTCGTGGAAACAAGAGATTACTAAATTTTGGGACAGGTATTTGCCTGTAGCTTTATCTGTAAGAAATGGTTATACCTATTATGCAATAGATCTCGGGAGTGAATTTGGTTCAATAGTATGCGGTTATGAACCTGAATTTGAAGAAGTTGAACAAATTGCATCTTCATTTGATCAGTTTTTAGATAAAATCATGAAGAATAGCGTAAACTTTTAATCATTTTAATCTAGCAGTATGAGGTGAGGCTGTAACCTTTGATTGTACACAGTTCATTTCATTTGATTCCGATAATGAAGCTGATGTTGTTGCATCTTTGAAAGAATTTGAAGTTACCAGTTATTTCAAAGTGTTACCGAAAGATAAAATTCTGCCCAATAAGATAGCTCATCTGAGACATTTTCTTCATTCAAGCGTCTTTGAAATGGTGAATCAAGAATTCATTGGAGAGTTTGATGAGTGGTTGGTAAGAGAGGAAGTACCAGCTGATATTCTAAGTTTCAGCCGCAATATTCAACTGTTCACACAAAACAAGCATGTGCAGAATGCCACAGTAATCCTTGTTCGATACGCTAATGATCAAAAGAATGAAGATCGTATATTTGTTGGGGAATTTCATAAAGATCATATTTTGGAAGGACTGTACCATGCTTCTTGTTTTGGAAACGCTGGAAATATTGTTGTTTTGAAAATGAAATCGAACGACTATCGAAGATGATTTTTACCATGAAGCCAAATCATTATAAAATAGGAGCTAAAACATATATAATCTGCTCATCATAAAAGAAAAATGCCCCAGATGTGGCGTAATCGAGCGTGCTGAAGCAGAATTTAAATTGGGCTATATGAAAGTAGATGCTTACAACCTTAGTAGGTTTCAATAAGTGACAATCCAGATCAGTCTAGGACCTTCCTGGGCTTTTTGTGTTTTTCCCAAATCCCACACTTTCCCCTTACTTTTCACGAGGTTATCCCGAACATTATCAATGCTCGTACGGTACGATTTGTTTGTAAGAAAGAAACCATATGAGACAGGGAGTGTTCACACATGAAAAAAATGCTTTCCGTATCTGTAATCGCAGCGAGCTTGCTGGTAACAAGTGCAGTTGGAGCTTTTGCGGCTGAAAAAGAAGGGAAAGAAGCAGGTTGGAAGAGCCTGCCTGAAGTTCAAGCACTAAAAGCATTGCAAGTAGAGCAAAAAGCTTTGCAAGATAAATTGAAAGCACAATCGGAAATCAACAGACAAGCATGGGACGTTCTTTGGGGCGATGTGACGAGAGAAGTACGTGAAAAGGTAAAAACTGCGTTAGCAGAGACAAAGCCACTGCGTGAAGAGAACAAGGCGCTGTCTGCTGAATTGAAAGAAGCGAAGAAAGCTAAGGATAAAGAAAAGGTAGCGAGCATCAAGGCTGAAATGGCTGCAAACCACATCGCTATCGAAGAAAAACTGGCGCATATCCAAACAGAATTGACCCAAGTAAAAGAGAAAAAAGCGTCCTTCAAAGAGATGAACCAAGAATTGAAGCCAATCCGCACAGAAAAGAAAGAGAACAAAGAGCAAGCAAAAGAGCTGAAAACAAATGAGAAGAACACAGTGAAAGAAGCAAAAGAAGTATTCAAGTCCGGCGACAAGGAACAAGCAGCTGCATCCTTGCAAGAGGCTGCTGATCTGTTGAAAGAACTGATCGAGGTACAAAGCGAGATTTTGGAGCAAAAGCAATCAATTTCCGAGATTATTCAATAAGGAACGTCTACGAGAATAGTGACAGCCCGAATCCTGTTATTGACTAGACAGATGTTCCCCCTCACAGAAGAGACAGAAAGCCCGTTGCACGCCAGCGGGCTTTTTTCATTCCCCAATTCGTCAAACTCCTTTGAAACATCTATACTAAAATGGCAGATAAATACATAGGGGTAGGAGGAGTTTCGCATGGAACCAATCTGCGAAACGTCTACTGGGCCATGCAAGTACCTGCTGTAGATTGCCTTTCCATGGAGACGGTGTTTCATTTGAATGGAACGGTAAAGAGGCTTGTATTAGATTCCGATAAGATAAAGGCACATCATTTCTTTAAAGTTCAAGGGATTTTGGAGCCGTATATCGTGGTGAGTCTGGATGCTGCGGAAAGCTTCCTTCGCAGAAGCTTGAACGGATTTGTTTTGCAAAAAGTGGAGCAGGCAATGCGGAGGGAGCCATGACGATCTACTGGGATGAAAAGATTTTGGATGTATGGAACAGCATCCAGGCACAGCGTCAACTTGCTGAGATGGAAGAACAGCAGGTACAATTGACGCTTGAGGAGTGTCTGGATGGAGTGCGAAAAGGCTACCTGGAGTACGAGGGACGCAGATTCGAATTCGAGGAGAATGTCCTCTTTGGCGGACACCTCGTTATTCAGTTGCCCCGTTCGATGCAGCTCTTACCGAGGGGACGCGGGTCAAATAGTGGGGGGAATCATCAGCACGAGCAAATTTCCTATAAAGAGGAAGAGAGCGCGGTCATGCTAGGCATGAATCATATGGCACATCAGTTGCCGATGAGCGGCGTGGAACCGTTTGTGCAGGCGATGACAGCATAAGTCAAAAAGGTGCAGGCAGGCTTGCAGGTCGTACATAATGAGCTGATCGAGCTGGATGAATGCAGAGTTGCCTGCAGCGAATTCATCATTCCGCTCGAGGACAAAACCTACTTTCAAATCTTGTTCGCGACATCAGTAAACGGGCGGGCATTACTCGGGAGCTTTCATTTTGAATCCGAAGAAGTGCTCGTATGGCGGCCTCTGGCCCATGCGTTGATTCGCACGATACGGGTTGAGCAAAATGTGAACATGACATAACAGGGAGGTTTCCAATTGGAACAGCAGCAACATCAACAGCAATGGCAAGTGAACGTACCTGAAAATGAGCGGGTCATGTCGGTCAAGGAATGGGTGATTACTTTTTTAATTATGATGGTGCCCGTGGTCAATCTCGTGATGTATTTTGTTTGGGCATTTGGCAGTGAAGGCAATCTAAACAGAAAAAACTGGGCAAAAGCGAACTTGCTGATCATAGGTGTTTGCATCGGGTTGTACTTGAGCGTCTTCTTTTTAATTCTGATGTTGGCATTCATTGGAGCAGCGGTTGAACAATAGGAAACGGTGATATAGGCAAAAAACGTGGAGGGTGCATAATGGATCACCAAACGTATGTGGAAGGAAGCGTAGCGGAAAACGAAAAGGTCATGACAATGAAAGATTGGATACTCGTCTCGTTGTTCATGATGATTCCGATCGCGAATATTGTATTGTTATTTATGTGGGCTTTTGGTTCAGATGGGAATCTGAATCGTAAAAACTGGGCTAAAGCTACCTTGTTGTTAATGGCCATTCTTTTGGGTTTATACTTCGTCATTGGTACGATAATCGCAATTATCACGTTTATTTTACTCGCCATGGAAGGGCAATAAGGGACGATACTAAGACGTCTACAAGGCATATTCCAACTCGAATCACTGAGGAGGAATATGCCTTGTTTTTTTACGCAGAGCATTACACCAGCTTTGCTTTTTTGACGTGCTTTTTCATCAACAGATTGCCGAAATAGCAGCCAAGCAATCCGCCGACAAACGAAATCGAGCACATAATGAGAATCATGCTAGGGGTCTCAAAGTAATAGAGCATCGCAGAAAGCTGCTCAGGTGTATAGCTTTTTTCCAAGGTCGCGAGATACGATTCGCGGAAGAAAATAAGCGGGACCACCCCGCAAAGCGAATAGCCGACATAAAAAACAGAATAGCTGATCGCATTGCGCACAGGATTCAGATAAGAGCCTTTTCCCCATAGGATCAGTTCGCAGATGAGTCCGATAACAGCTAGGGTAAGTAAGTAATTCGCGTAACCAAAACCGACAAAATACAATCCAGTCAAGACAGCTGTAAAAAATAGAGTCCCGGGCTTGGCGATTTTATTAGACATGACCATATAAATCGGACCGTTGAGTAGCGCGGTAAAGCCGCCAACCAGTAAATGAGAAACAACGGTAATGATCGGGGCAATCGTCATCAGTATCAGCATGACGACGTTAAAGATCGCGAGCGTAATAATATCCCGCATGGTCCATCTGCCGCTTTGGGCAGCTAATGATGTTTGGGCTTGCATGTAACATCCTCCCTCAGACATAAGTAGCCGATCTGCTTGACGAACTCTCTCTACTTGCGATCCCCCTTTTGCAGGAATGCTGGAAAAAAGTTTGCTAGCTGTACACACGGTTGTCAGTATAAGAACACAATATTGATAATGAGAATCGTTGTCAAAATAAAAAAAGCCCAAATTTCAATATTTTGGGATATATTTCGAGCTTTTTCGCCTGTTATCTCCGTATTTTTCCGTTTTTCTTGAACAATCGCCAAAATATTACAAGTTGGAGGTTCTGCAAAATAATCATTCTGGTGAACGTAGGATGAGATAATCGGGGAAAATCACGGAAATGTACCAGAAAACGGAAGAAGGAGAGGCTTGTATATATTTGGCAATTATATGTGAGAATCATTATCATGTACGTTGTGTCAAATCGTTTTAGCAAGAGACGCAATCGAGGAGGAACAATAAGCATGGAAACGATAGCGAAATCTTGGCTGCTTACTCAGCCGCAAGTAAAAGACAGCATTCGCCTGTTTTGCTTCCCATACGCAGGGGGAGGGGCCTCGATTTACAGGGGATGGGCACAGGCTTTTCCTAGTGATATTGGAGTTTACCCTGTTCAGCTGCCAGGGAGGGAAAACAGAATTGCCGAGCGAGCGTACTCAGATATGGGAGCGCTGGTGGAAGAGCTGGCCCAAGTGATTTATCCGTATTTGGATCGCCCGTTTCTATTTTTCGGTCACAGTATGGGAACGCGAATCGCCTTTGAGCTGGCACGTACTGTACGGAGTAAATGGGGGCGTCTTCCGCTTGGCCTCATCGTTTCAGGAGGACGAGCTCCACACTTCCCGGAGCCCAAGCCTATTTACCATTTGCCTGAAGATGAATTTGTCGCAGCGCTGCGACGCTTTTCCGGGACACCAGAGGCGATCCTGCAAAGCAAGGAGCTCATGGAGTTGTTCATGCCGCTGTTGCGTGCGGACTTTACCCTCGACGAAACCTACGTGTATGGCGAGGAGCCTCCGCTTGATTGCCCAATTGCTGCGTATTGCGGGACAGAGGATCAGGAAGCTACGCAGGAAGAAATGGAGGCTTGGGCTAGCCATACAAGTGCTGGATTTACGTTGGAAATGGTAAACGGCGGACATTTTTTCCTGACAACAAACAAAGAGGTGCTCCTGCAATCTGTAACCAAAATGGTCGGACAATACCGGAGTGCGGTAGCAGGAAAAGGGGAGCGCTAACGGGATGCAGCATATGCAGCAGGTGCGAATAACCTACTTGTCTGAGAGGACAAAATCAGCTCTGGAGGAATCGTCCTCTTTGGTACTGGCAAAAGGGGAAGTACATATTTGGCTGACGTTTGTGCAAGCATGGGAACACAGTATGCAGGAGCTGGAAGGTGATCTGTCTGCCGAAGAACTCGATAAACGGGCACGATTTCATTTCCACGCAGACAGGGAGCGCTATGCTGTCGCACATGGACTGCTGAGAAGGATGGCTGGGCGGTACCAAGGGATTTCTCCTCGCGCGGTTCAATACGAGTGCAATTCGAACGGGAAACCGTTTTTATGTGGACCAAACAGTGATACCGAAGCACTTTTTTTCAATCTGTCACATTCGCATGAGCTTGTGGCGGTCGCTTTTTCTCGCGATCGCCTTCTCGGCGTTGACGTGGAGCATTTGCGTCACATCCCGGAAATGGAACAGCTCATAAGCTACTTTCATCCTGTGGAGCGAGAGGGAATCTTGCGTTTGCCCTCTGATGAGCAGCAACAGGCTTTTTTTGATTGCTGGACACGCAAGGAGGCTTTTGTCAAAGCGACAGGGGAGGGCCTGAGCCGTCCTCTCGATTCTTTTTTCATGGAAAAGCAGGATAGCGGCTTCACGGTAAACGGAGATGGAATCAGGAGCGGGGATTGGAAAATTTACGGGTTTACGCCTGTCAGAGGCTATGCGGGAGCAGTTGCAATCGGGATAGGTAGACCGTAAATCGGAGTAATTGAAACGAGAATCTTCTATTATACTGATAAACTTTATCGGGTTTAATCGGACTATATAAGTGTGTAAGAATATGGAAATCTTACAGTGAGAAACGAAGAAATCGTGAGAAAACGGAAGATAATCCAACCTATTTTTCCCAAATGTAGAAAAAACAGCTTACAGATGATATTGACAATGAGAATCACTATCAATATCTTGTTGTTAGACAAACCAACATGATGCGTCACCGACAAGGCAGTACTCTGCATGATCCGGCTTCGGGCGCAAAGAGTGACCCGCAGTTACACAGGAGGAGGACGGAATGAAAGTAAGTACGGAGTGGTATGAGCAAGCTGCAATAGCTTATGAACAGTGTGGTTTTTGGGAGCCGCTGACACTTGGGCAGCAATTGCGCAAATGGGCGGAACAGTACCAAAACAATGAAGCGCTGGTGGAGGACGAGGAGAGACTCACATATAGCGAGCTCGACAGCAAGGTGGATGCGCTTGCTTCCGGTTTTTATCACATGGGAATTCAAAAAGGCGACAATGTAGCCGTCCAGCTTCCAAACCGAATTTCTTTCGTACTGACTTGCTTTGCCCTGTTTCGCATCGGCGCTGTGCCGATTCTCGTATTGCCTGCCCACAGAGAGGCTGAATTGGACGGGATTTTTGCACTCGCGAGGCCAGTTGCCTACATCATTCCAACGACGTTTCTCGGTTTTGATTACACGAAGATGGCAGAAGATTTAGTCAAAAGACATGCGTCTGTCAAATTCGTCATGACGGATGGGGACAGTCCGATCGGGAGGAACTTGGCTGAGATAAGCGGACCGCCAATCGAGCTGGAAGCCCCTTCGTACAAAGACACTGCGCTATTGCTATTGTCTGGCGGTACGACAGGGATACCCAAGCTGATTCCTAGAACCCACGCAGATTACGTCTACAATGCAAAAGCAACCGCAGCCCGTTGCCAACTGACAGAGAAGAGCGTCTATCTCGCAGTTTTGCCGATTGCCCATAATTTTCCTCTGTGCTGCCCAGGCATCTTAGGCACACTGTCCGTTGGCGGCAAGATCGTGCTATGTAAAACGACCAGCTGCGACGAAGCTTTTCCGCTTATTGAGAAAGAGCGGGTGACCATTACCGGCCTCGTGCCTTCGATCGTGCAAGTATGGCAGGAAGTGCTGGAATGGGATACAGAAAGCGACCTGTCGAGTCTGGAGGTTCTTCAGGTGGGAGGCTCCATGCTGGATGGTAATCTCGCCAGCCGTATCACGCGAGAATGGAAATGCAAGCTCCAGCAAGTGTTTGGAATGGCAGAGGGGCTCATCTGCTGCACATCACTGGATGATCCAGAGTCGATCATTACCAGCTGCCAGGGCCGTCCGATTTCCGAAGGGGATGAAGTGCGAATCGTGGATGAGCATGGAAACGATGTCGCGCCAGGTGAATATGGAGAACTGATTGTGCGGGGACCGTATACGATTCGCGGCTACTACAGAGCGGAGGAACAAAACCGCGAGAGCTTCACGCCCGATGGCTTCTATCGCTCTGGGGACAAGGCTAGGATCACGCCAGAAGGAAATATTCAAATCGGTGGGCGGATCAAAGAGCAAATCAACCGAGCGGGTGAAAAAATCATGCCGGCTGAAGTAGAGACGTACCTGCGCATGCACCCAGCTATTAAAGACGCAGCGCTGATTACACTTCCCGATCCAGTATTGGGCGAGAAAAGCTGCGCATTTTTGATCACGGACGGCGAAACGATCAGCCTGGCGGACGTCCATGCCTTCTTCCAGGAAAAAGGGGTGGCACGCTACAAAATGCCAGACCAAATCGAACTCATCGATTACTGGCCGCTAACCAGCGTCGGAAAAGTCAATAAAGCGAAGCTAAAAGAACTGGCGTCAGCGCCAAAGTCAGAGGCGAAGCCAGCGGACATCGCGTATCTGGAAGAGACGTTTGCTTTTGCGGGTGATGCGCATATGGCAGCAGCACTCATTGCAGAGCGCAGCGGGTATGAAAACTACTTGCTCTATGAAAATGGAGATGAGCTGTCGCTGGGAATGGGGATTCATGCGCTTCTCTACGTGGATGGGGAGCAGACGACGTTGACTTATCGCAACGAGACTCTCCGTTTCGACAACAACGAGCTTAGTGAGACGCTCGAAAAAGCAATGGCACAGGTGCCGATTCAAAACTGGCGCGCTTATGGAACTGTCAACTTTGGCATGGCGCGTTATTATCAAGGCTTGCCGCTCATGCCAGAAGAGGATTGCTTGCTCAAGCTGTTTATTCCTGAGGTCGAGCTGCGTTTCAACAAAGGAACGGTCCTATTGAGAGCCTTGCGTGAAGAGAAGCGGAGCGAATTCAGTCAATTGCTGAGTGAGCTGTCGATGAATACGCAAGGTGAGCAACAGCTGACCCAAAGAGTGGACAAACCAAAGCTGTCCGTCCCGCAAGCCGATACATACGACGCGGAAGCCTACATGCAAAACGTGGCCGAAGCTGTACGCGAGATACAGGAACGCAAATACCACAAGGTCATCTTGTCACGAAAAATTCCGCTTGACCACGAGCTGGATCTGGTTGCGAGCTATATTGCTGGCAGACGAGTGAATACGCCGGCACGCTCTTTCCTCGTTAGCTTGGACGGTCTCGGTGCGGCCGGTTTTAGCCCGGAGACGGTCGTAGAGGTCGATAGCGACGGATGGGTGAGTACCTTCCCACTCGCGGGAACACGGGCAAAAGGCAGCAGTGAGGACGAGGCGAACAGACTCAAAGCAGAGCTGCTGAATGACCCGAAGGAAATTGCCGAGCACGCTGTTTCCGTCAAGCTGGCATTCGAAGAGCTGAAAATGGTTTGCGACTCAACAAGTATCGTCTTGAACGATTTTATGTCAGTAGCAAGCCGAGGAACGGTTCAGCATATCGCTTCTCGCTTGAAAGGGAAACTGAAACAAGAATGTAATTCATGGGATGCCTTCCGCGCATTGTTCCCAGCTGTTACCGCTTCGGGAATCCCGAAAAAGGAATCGATCGAGGCGATTGGCAGATTAGAGACTGTGTCACGAGGTCTGTACAGCGGGTGCGTCATGACTTTTGACAGCGACGGTGCCATGGATGCGGCGCTTGTGCTGCGAACGATTTATCAAAAGGACAACCAAGCTTGGCTGCATGCCGGAGCTGGTGTCGTTGAAATGTCTTTGCCGTCCAGAGAACTGGAAGAAACGCGTGAAAAACTAAGCAGCTTCTCCAGGCAGCTGATTGGAAAAGAATAGGGGCTTGCATGAGAGAGGAGGGAACGAGGATGTCCAAAATGCTCAATGACAGTCAGACCGCAAGTCCCGCCGCTTCCTTGAGCTATGAGGAGATGAAGAGGCAAATTCAGGCGTTGCTGCCCGCGCCTGTTGCGTTTTCCGATGATCAAAACCTGATCGAGCTAGGGCTGGATTCCTTGCAAATGATGAGGATGGTCAACAAATGGCGCAAGGAAGGCGCAAAGGTTACGTTTGCCGAGCTAATCGGTGCTCCTACCTTGCGTGATTGGCAGGCGTTGCTGCAAAAAAGCAGCGCCTCGCTTCCACGGGTGGACGAAAGGAAAGCAGATGTGGCAGTGGAGGTGAATGTGCCCTTTCCACTCACAGATGTGCAATACGCTTATTGGATTGGACGCCAGGATGATCAGCCTCTCGGGGGAGTCGGGTGCCATGCGTACTTGGAAATAGATGGTGTGGGCGTAGAGCCGGATCGATTGGAAACAGCGTGGGACAAGCTGCTGATGCACCATCCAATGCTTCGGGCCAGATTTTTGGCGGATGGACAGCAAGAGGTGATGAGTGCCCCTACGGCCACTGGAGTAGTGGTCCATGATCTGCGGTCTTTTTCTGAGGACGAATTGGCACGGAAGCTAGACCGAATACGGGAGCGGCTGTCTCATCGTCGTCTGGCGGTGGAAGCGGGAGAAGTAGCCGGTATGGAGCTGAGCTTGTTGCCAGAAGGCCGCACCCGCATCCATTTTGATCTGGATTTGCTGGTGGCTGACGTACAGAGTCTGCACATCGTATTACGCGATTTGGCGGCAGCATATGCACGAGGCAGCAAGCCTCTTGCCCCGACCAACTGGAGCTTTGCCCATTATCTCGGGCAAGAGGCAGAGCGTCGGGCACAGGACAGACAGGAAGCAGCCCGTTATTGGCAGGAGCGCCTTTCCACATTGCCGGGAGCGCCAGGGCTGCCGCTGAAGGAAAAGCCGGAAATGATTAAGTCGCCTGTTTTTACGCGACGGACGCATTTCATGAATGCAGCCGATTGGGCACTTTTGCAAAAACGATCCGCAGCACAGCGGGTCACACCAGCGATGGTGCTGTTAACGGCTTATGCAGAAGTACTGGATCGTTGGAGCACCCATTCGCAGTTTCTCATCAACATTCCGCTATTCGATCGCCAAACCGGAGACGCTGGCATTGAAGACGTCGTTGCCGATTTTACCAATCTGCTACTGCTTGCGGTTGATATGCGGGAGCAAACCTCTTTTCTGGCGCGGGTGCGAGCTGTCCAATCGCAGTTTCATCAGGATGTAGCACATGCGGCTTATTCCGGGGTTCAGCTACAGCGCGACCTGGCGCGTGTCCGTCAGGGAGAGCGGGATTTTGCCCCTGTGGTGTTCGCGTGCAATTTGGGTACGCCACTGATTAATGACGAATGCCGAGACACACTGGGCAAGCTCTCTTACATGATTTCGCAAACGCCGCAAGTATGGCTCGATTTCCAATCGTATGAAATGGACGGTGGGCTCCTGCTGGCATGGGATGCGGTGGATGAGCTGTTTCCTGACGGGATGCTTGACCAAATGTTCGGCGCTTTTTGCCAGCTGATGGACTCCTTGGTGACCAAGGACAATGACTGGCTAGCCACATCCGTGCTGCTTCCCGATTTGGAACAGAAGAGGAATGATCAGGCAGTATACGATTTACAAATGCAATCGAGTCGATGCTTGCACAGTGCCTTTTTTGCCTATGCAAGAGAGAATCCGCACGAGCTGGCAGTAATCGATAGTCATGCTTCTACTACTTTTTCGTATGGCGAGTTAGCGACGTACGCGTTGCAGATCGCAGCGTATCTCCAAAAGCAAGGCGTTGAAGCTGGAGAACCTGTGGCAGTCAGCCTGCCGCGCGGAATCGATCAATTCGCTGCGGTTCTTGGTATCGTGGCACGAGGAGCATGCTACGTCCCGGTTGGAATCGGGCAGCCATCTACAAGGCGTGAGCGCATTCATCAAAAAGCGGGGATTCGCTATGTGCTGACGGATACGGAGCTGGCGCAGACGCTGGAGTGGCCAGAAGACGCAGTTGTTCTGTCAGTTGCAGATGCGTTGAATGTTTCACCGCTTGCCGAACCCGTACCGATTTCTTTTGACAGTCTTGCCTACATCATCTTTACTTCTGGCTCCACGGGTGAACCAAAAGGGGTAGAAATCAGTCATTCCGGGGCTTGGAACACCATTGCAGAGATAAACAGACGCTACGGAATCGGGCATACGGATCGGATTTTGGCGGTTTCCTCGCTTGATTTTGACCTGTCTGTCTATGACCTGTTCGGATTGCTCAGTGTAGGCGGCTCGATTGTACTCATTGGCGAAGAGTTGCGACGGGATGCGGCTCATTGGGCGAGACTGGTGGATCAGCATCAAGTGACGCTGTGGAACTCTGTGCCCGTGTTGCTCGATATGCTCTTAATTGGTGCGGAGAGCGGACCGTACGAGAGCTTGCCGCTTCGCCTGACCATGCTTTCCGGGGACTGGATCGGCCTCGATTTACCGCAACGATTGAACCAGCTCGCACCGAACAGCCAGCTTGTGGCGATGGGCGGAGCGACAGAAGCGTCGATTTGGTCCAATTTTTTTGATGTGACGCTGCCCTTGCCCGCTCATTGGACATCGATTCCGTACGGTCGACCGCTCGCGAATCAGGCTTATCGGGTTGTCGATGCACATGGACGTGATTGCCCTGACTGGGTAGAGGGAGAATTGTGGATCGGCGGAGCAGGTGTGGCAGTAGGCTATAGGGGTGATCCTGCACTGACCGCAGAACGCTTTGTCAACTGGAACGGTTCACGCTGGTATCGGACTGGTGATCTCGGACGTTATTGGCCGGATGGGACCATTGAATTTCTCGGGCGCAAGGACTTCCAGGTGAAAATTAGGGGGCATCGCATCGAGCTGGGTGAAATCGAATCAGCCTTGAAGCAGCATCCGGGGATTCGCGATGCGGTAGTGACAGCAGTAGGCGATCCGCGCGAGAACAGGCAGCTGGTTGGGTATGTGGTGCCAGAACAAGAAAGCGAATCAGCGCTGTTTGATCGTGTAGAGGCTGATCCGAAAAAGAGCGAAGAACTATGGGCAGATGTTATGGATACGAATCGTATGCAGACCTTGTCGGAGCATTTTGCAAGCATCAGACCGGAAGATTCCACCTCGTTTTGGGCGTACATGGAGCAACTTGCTGTTCAATTCATTTACCGCTCATTGGAGATGGCGGGAGTGAAATTTGAGCAGGATGTCAACTACTCCCTCGATGATTTGATGCAGAGCTGCAGGATTCAAGAACGTTATCGCGGGCTGGTCAGACAGTGGCTTCAAACATTGGAGGACGAAGGTTTTGTCCGTAAAGACAAATCGGATGTCTACAGCATCACGCAGGCGAGCCTGACAGAATGGTTGGAAAAGTCGCAGGCGTCCGCATGGGAACAACAAGCACAAGCCCTTATGCGTTACTTGGAACAAGTCAATGACGAAAGTGTTGCCCTGTTGCGTGGCGAGCTTGAACCATTGGCCCATTTCTTCTCGGAGGAAGTAAGTCTGACTCCGAATGATCTGATGCAGATGCTCCCTGGCGCAAAGCATCGTGACAGCGCAGTGTTGGCGTTGGTCGAAAGGCTGGTCCATCGCCTTGGAGAAAGGTCTGAATCAGAACCGATACGTGTACTGGAAATCGGGGCGAGAAGCCTAGCGCTGACGGAATCATTGCTGGCTGTGCTTCCGGCAGATGCGACACATTTTACATGCACAGACACCTCGACTTTCTTTACGAATGCAGCAAAGACGAGGTTCCGGGAGTACCCGTTTGTGCACGATCAACTGCTGGATATCAATCAAAGTCCACAAACGCAAGGCTTTGAAGCACATCAGTTTGACGTTGTTATTGCCGCTGATTCCCTGCATCGTGCGAAAAACATCGGTATGGCCCTCTCACATGTACAAAGCCTTTTGGCTCCGGGTGGCATGCTGATTTTGCTGGAGATGACCCGCAACAGCCGATTGCAGCAAATCAGTACGGCATTTCTCGAAGATGGCTTTACGCATTTCGAAGATGAGCGGCGTATTGAACAACGCCCCTTGCTATCGGTGGAAGCATGGCAGCAGGCCTTGCAGCAGCAAGCCTTTGCAAAAGTGTCAGTTTTCCCGGAACAGAACGATTTTGGTCAGCATGTACTGGTTGCGCAGGCGCCACTTCAAGCCAAGCGCTTCAACGCTGCACAATTATCGGGCTTCCTGAGTCAAAAGCTGCCTGATTACATGGTTCCGACTGCTTTTCTTTTGTTGAACGAACTGCCGCTTTCTGCAAACGGCAAGGTAGATCGGCAAGCTCTGCCGACTCCTGACAGCCTCATGAAGGCCAAAGCAGAAAAAGCGTATACAGCTCCAACGACACCAATCGAAACAGCACTCGCGGCTATTTGGTGCCAGCTATTTGAAGTGGAACGGGTAGGCGTCACAGACAACTACTTCGAGCTCGGCGGGGATTCGCTATTGGCAACCAGACTCAGTGCGATGGTTCGCAACAAGTTGGAAGTAGAGCTGTCGTTAGGGCGCATTTTTGAAAAGCCGACGATTGCCGGACTTGCCCAGCATGTTCAGATGCTTCTGGAAGAAAAAGGGGCATCGTCAGACTTACCAGCAATTGTACTGGCCCCACAGGACAGGCATCAGCCTTTCCCGCTAACGGATATCCAGCAAGCCTACTGGGTCGGGCGCAGTGGTGTTTACGCCTTGGGTCATGTCTCCACGCATTGCTATTTCGAAATCGAAGGGCAGCACTTGGACCTTGCGCGGATCAACCTGGCTTGGCAACGGTTAATTGACCACCATGAAATGATGCGAGTCGTGATTTTGCCGGATGGCTGGCGTCAGCAGATTTTGGAGCAGGTTCCTGCTTACCGGATCGAGGTCACTGATTTGCGGAACCAATCGGCTGAAGAAGCTGAGTCCGAGCTGCAAGCGATTCGGGAAGAAATGTCCCATCAGGTGTTGTCTACGGATGTATGGCCGTTGTTTGAGGTGCGCGCTTCCCGCTTTGGAGACGAACGGGTTCGGTTGCATATCAGCTTTGACAACCTGATTTTTGACGGATGGAGCATGTTTCACCTCTTGAGCGAGTGGACGAGGCTGTATCATGAGCCGGATGCGCCTCTGACACCACTGGATCTCAGCTTCCGCGATTATGTACTCGCGCAAGAAGCGCTCAAATCTACAGAGCTGTACCAACGCGATCTGGACTATTGGATGGATCGTCTGCCTGATTTGCCGCCAGCACCACAGCTGCCTTTGGCGAAAAATCCTGACACGATTATCGAGCAGCGCTTCCATCGTTTAGAAGCCAGAATCAATCGTCAAGCATGGCAGCGGCTCAAAAAGCGGACAGCAGAGGTCGGTCTAACACCTTCCGGGATACTGCTGACAGCGTATGCCGAAACCCTCGGTGCATGGAGCAAGAGCTCGCGTTTTACGATCAACCTGACCCAATTCAATCGATTGCCCTTGCACGCGCAAGTAGGCGAAATCGTGGGTGACTTCACTACGCTGACCTTGCTAGCAGTCGAGTTGTCCGCTGGCGAGACGATCTTGGAACGCGGCCGTAATTTACAGCAGCAGCTATGGCGCGATTTGGACCATCCTTATGTGGGCGGAGTTCAAGTCCAGCGCGAATTGGCGAAGCAAACAGGAGAGCACAACGGTGTTGCCATGCCGATTGTCTTTACGAGCGCATTGGGTGTAGAGCAGTGGAGTGGGTCTGACTCCGATGGCAAATGGCTGGGCAAGCTCGTCTACAACATCACGCAGACGCCGCAGGTATGGCTGGACCATCAAGTGGTTGAGCAAGACGGAGAACTACTGTTGATCTGGGATGCCGTCGAAGGACTGTTTCCAGAAGGACTCCTTGCTGACATGTTTACGGCTTATTGCGAGCTGCTCCATCGACTGACAGAAGAGGATGCGGTATGGCAAGAGTCAGTACCAAGCCTGATCGCTGTTCCTCGACTGGAAGAAAGAATCGCCGCAAACGATACGGCTGCGCCTGTATCCTCAGAGACACTCGTCGGACTATTTGATAAACAAGCTGCATGCCAAACCGATCAACCTGCCGTGATCTCTACTCAGCGGATGTTGACTTATGGGGAGCTCGCCGATGCTGCTGATCAAATCGCGAAGTGGCTGCGTTCACAAGGAGCTCAACCGAATACGTTGGTCGCTGTCGTGATGGAAAAAGGCTGGGAGCAGGTCGCAGCCACGCTCGGGATTATGAAGTCCGGGGCCGCTTATTTGCCGATTGATCCGCTGCACCCAGAGGAACGACGTTCTCAGCTTTTGCATGATGGACAAGTACAGTTCGTGCTGACGCAGTCTTGGCTGGATGAGCGATTGGGCTGGCCTCTGGATGTGGAGCGGCTGATTGTGGACCAGATGATGGCAAGGGACGAGGCAAGCACGGTGAACCCAGTGGCACCAGTTGCCGGGCAGCCGGAGGATTTGGCCTATGTCATCTATACATCCGGGTCAACAGGCCTGCCAAAAGGAGTCATGATCGACCATCGAGGCGCAGTCAACACGATTGAAGATATCAACCAACGATTTGCAGTGGGGGCGCAAGATCGGGTGCTCGCTTTATCCAATCTGAATTTCGATTTGTCGGTCTATGACATTTTCGGCATGCTTGCCGCGGGTGGAACGATCGTCATGCCAGATGCTGATAAAGCCAAAGACCCTGCACACTGGCTGGAGTGGCTGGAAGCCGAGCAGGTGACGGTGTGGAATACAGTTCCGGCGCTGATGCAGATGCTGATCGAATACGCCGTGGGGAGAAACCTTCACTTGCCGCAATCGTTGCGTCTCGTCTTGCTGAGCGGTGATTGGATTCCACTGGATTTGCCAGACAAGATCAAGTCGTTTTTCCCTCACGTTCAGGTGATCGGTTTGGGCGGCGCAACGGAAGCCTCGATCTGGTCAAACCTTTTCGCAATCGAAGAGATCGACCCTAGCTGGAAAAGCATTCCGTACGGTCGTCCCATGGTCAATCAGCGCTACCATGTGCTGAACGAATCGATGGGGGATTGCCCCGTTTGGGTGCCGGGACAGCTGTTTATCAGTGGCATTGGGCTCGCCAAAGGCTACTGGAGAGATGAAAACAAGACAAATGAAAAATTCATCACGCATCCGCGGACAGGAGAAAGACTGTACCGCACGGGGGATTTGGGCCGTTACTTGCCAGATGGCACGTTGGAATTCCTCGGTCGGGAAGATTTCCAGGTGAAAATCAGAGGGCATCGGATTGAGCTGGGCGAGATCGAGACGGCACTGAAACGCCATGAAGGGCTCAAAGACGTTGTCGTGGCCGTGCCAGATGACGGTGCGGATGAAAAGCGCTTGGTCGGGTATGTGGTGGTGGATCGTGAAAAGGATTCCGCGTTATTCGAAACAGAGCAGGCCGACCCCGCTGCAAGTGCTGCTCGATGGCAGGCGATCAACAGCATGGGTCACGCTCAGGCCGATACCATACCTGCAAGTGTCGATGTGGAAGTCGTTAAGCAATTCCTGATGGAGGCTGATCGTGTAAGCACCACCTACATATGCCGCACGCTGGAGCATATGGGGATGTTCGCGCAAGTTGGAGAAAGCACTTCAATTGCGGAGCTCTTGCATCGTTTTCAAATTCATCCCCGTTATCAGACTTTGCTTGCGCATTGGCTGGGAGTGCTGGCAGAAGAGGGCTTGCTGGAAAAACAAGCTGCGGGTACGTACGTGAGTCTGCGTTCATTGCGTGAAGGTGTGCCGGATGTTGTTCTGTCAGCTTCCCCGCTTCGTACGGAAGCAGCACGTGAACTCGAAGCCGTTTTCCGCCGCGACTATCCGTTGTTTATTGGTCTGTTAACTGGTGAGCTCGATCCGTTGGAGCTCTTTCTGGCAGACGATGCCTTCTTAACACCTGCTGGATTGAGCCGCTTTGACCTGACGCGGGAGTTTTACAGCAGTCTTGCCAGGACGATGTTCGGCAGTATCGTAAACCACCACCCGTCTGACAAGACACTTCGGGTGCTAGAGCTTGGCACGAGGGCCGGAAGCTTGACGCAAACGCTGGTGTCCACCTTGCCTGCAGAACGCAGTCGCTATTTATACGTCGACGAGTCCTCCTTTTTTACCGACAGGGCAAAGCAGGAGTGGGGAGAGCAGGCCCCGCTGGAATACGGTCAGCTTGACATGAACGTAGCACCGCTTGCGCAAGGCTATGATCCGCATTCGTTTGATGTCATTGTTGCGGACAATACGCTGCATCGCTCCCGTGATATTGGGAAAACGATAGCGTACTTGAAAGGGCTGCTCGCACCTGGGGGGCTTCTGTTCCTGGTCGAGTCGACGCGCAACAGTCGTCTGCTGCTGACCACTGTTGGCTTCTTCGAGGATGGGTTTAGCCATCTGGAGGATGAGCGAAAAGCCAATCATCTTCCTCTGCTTACGGTAGAGCAATGGCGAGCGGGCTTGGAACAACAAGGCTTCGCTAACGTCCTCGCCATTCCGGATAAAGCTCAGGTCGCAGAGGCGTTCGAGCGCCATCTGATTGTGGCGCAAGCACCGGAGGCGGTTCGCTTGTTCCAGCCGGAAAGATTGTCCGAGGCCTTGCGAAATAGCTTGCCTGACTACATGGTGCCAAGCGAGTACGTGCTGCTAGATGAACTCCCGCTATCCGCCAATGGAAAAGTAGATCGAAAGGCAATCACAAAGCTTGGCAAAAGAAAGGCAAGTATGCCGAAAAAGACGCATGTACCGCCTTCCACCGAGCTCGAAATCAAGCTCGCCAAGGTCTGGGAAGAGGTGCTTGGTGTAGCGGAAATCGGCATCCACGACAACTTTTTTGCGCGAGGTGGAGACTCATTGCGCGCGATCCAATGCCTCAATCTTATCAAAGAGAGATACCAGATTGATTTGTCTCTGCAAAGTTTGTTTGAAGCTTCCACGATCTGCACCCTTGCCGAGCTGATCAAGACGAGCATACAGGTAACGGAAGATCTCGCAGCGGATTTTGATGAGGGGACCATTTAAATAAAGAAAAACCGCCGAGGAGAGAGGTGGGCTGCGACTCAGTGGCAGGCGCAGCCCCACCTTTTCTTGGAAGAAGAATGCGGAGAGCAGGCCAGGAGGAAGAGAACATTGGGTATCAAAAAGATTGGCATTTTGGGAGCGACAGGTGTTGTAGGCCATACAGCCTTTCAAACGATTTTGTCTAGGACGAACAATCCGATTTTGCTGGGCGGTAGGAATCCTGAGAAGCTAAGTGAGCTTTTTACTGGGACGGATGGTAGGCTGGAATGCCATCAGGTGGATGTATTCAACGAAGAGGAACTGCATGACTTTTGCAGCCGAGTTGATCTCGTCATCAATTGTGCAGGGCCCTCCAAGCAAATCGTTGATAAAGTTGCCGTCGCATGCCTCAAACATGCGGTTCATTACGTAGATGTGTCCGGAGATGAGCATCTGCATCAACAATTGCTCACGCGAAAGCAGGAAATCGAGGAAAAGGGACTGCTGTTTATCATCTCTGCTGGCGTTTACCCGGGGCTGTCGGAAGTTTTCCCAGCTTACGTCGCTGAAAATGATTTGGACGAAATGGATTTGCTCGAGGTCTTTTTTGCAGGACAGGGCGGGTTTTCACTCAATGCGGCATATGACATCGTCTGCAGCATTGAAGAAGATACCGGATGGGGAATGTCTTACTTCAAGCAAGGCGAGGTTAAAAAAATAGACGGGCCGTTCCATCGCAACTACACGCTGCCGCATCCCGCTGGCAAGCGCGACACGTATCCAGTAGTGACAAAGGAATTCGGTCTCATGACCAAGCAGCATAAAATCGAATCCGCTTATTTTTACAACAGCTATCAAAGCAATGCCATCCTGAATCAATTTGTGATGATCAAGGCTTTGCAGCAATACAAAACCGAGGAACAAAAAAGAGCGTCAGCCAAGCTGCTGCTGGAACAGTTTGAGGCGAAGAAGCCAGGTGTGAAAGATTTTACGATGTTCCACTTGCATGCTACCGGAAAGCGTGACGGCAAAAAAGTGCGAGTCTTCTCCACTCTTCTGTACCCGGGCGACTGGAATCGGATATCTGGCATCATCGCGGCTTCAGTGGCCCACTTGATCGCGGAAGATCAAAACAGAAAAACAGGCTGCTTTTTCGTGGCAGAAGGCGTATCGGCGACACGTCTAATTGATGAACTTCGCGGGCAGCAGGTCGAACTCATGCATTCCATCATGGAAATGAAGTAGGGGTGACGTATGACAAAGAATCGTAAGTTGCGTACCGTGGTATGCGGTTCCCGCTTTGGACAGTTCTACTTGGAAGCGGTGAAGGCATTGCCTGAGCAGTTTGAATTGGTAGGGCTCTTGGCAAAAGGAAGTGAACGCTCGCGTCAATGCGCCGAGCGAAATGGCATCCCGCTGTACACCGATGTCAATCAATTACCTGCTGACATTGATTTGGCTTGCGTCGTATTGCGTTCCACCGTGATGGGCGGCAATGGAACAGAGCTGTCGATCCAACTGCTTGCCAAGGGCATTCACGTCATTTCGGAAGAGCCGATCCACCATAAGGATTTGGCGCTGTGCCTAAAGCATGCCAAGCAGAATGGTGTTCATTTTATGACGGGCGATCTCTACGTACATTTGCCTGCTGTTCGTCGCTTTATTGCTTGCGCTCGTACGATGCTGGCTGTGCAGCCTGCCTTGTATATCGAGGCTGCTTGCGCTACACAGGTTTCCTTCCCGCTCATGCACATTTTGCAGGAAGCCCTCCCTTCTATTCGCCCGTGGAAAATCAGTCATGTCATCAAGGATGAGGGGCCGTTTCAAGTGTTGATCGGACAGCTGGGCAAAATTCCGATTACGCTGCGCGCCCACAATGAAGTCGATCCGGATGATCCAGACAACCATCTGCATTTGCTGCATCGTGTGACGATTGGCGTAGCTGGCGGGAGCTTGTCGCTTACAGACACGCATGGTCCCGTCGTGTGGCAGCCGCGTCTGCATGTACCGGATATTCCCGACATTCACGGTGAGCTGACAGTGTCTCCACCCGCATACATGCTGGAAAACAGTACACATATACTGGGGCCGCAGGAGACGCCGACCTATCGGGACATTCTTACGAAGCAGTGGCCGCAAGCTATCGGACGCGATTTACTCATCATGCGAGATTGGATCATGGGGCAGGTCGATAAGGCTGCGATGGAAACACGCGCGCAGCAGGAGCTATTGTGCTCACGACAGTGGCAAGAATGGACGCAGGCATTGGGATATCCCGTGTTGCGCTCGCATGGCAGCCATGAGCCGTTGTCGTTAGCGTCTCTCGAACAAGCAGCCTGGAGCATTCCGGACGACGAATTCCACGGCACTCCATCACCTAATGATACGACTTTGGCGGAAAACAACGATGTCTTTGCATGCACGGCGTCTGCCGAGAGTGAGCTGAAAGGGATCGATGCTGTGCAGGTAAATACGTGCATTGAGCGCCTGGATGCAGCAGCGGTGGCCTCCATGCTGCTTGCGCTGCAATCTCAAGGAGCGCTGACAGCGGGACAACATTCCTATACGACATCAGACATTTTCATTGCTGCAAACGTAGCAGAACGTCATCAACCAGTCATCAAGCGCTGGCTGCACATCTTGACGGATCGTGGCTACCTGAAATATGCCGCTGGGGAGTATCAATGCGGCATTCAGATGTCGCGAGAAGAAGTAGAACGACGGTGGGATTTTGCCAAAAACGCTTGGAATGGCAAGCTGGGCTCACCGCTCGTCATGGACTATCTCAAGGACAATGCGGATCGGCTGCCACAGCTGATGGATGATACACAGCAAGCTGCTTTGCTGCTATTTCCTGAGGGTCGCATGCATGTTGCCAATGCGCTTTATCGGGAGACCCTTGTGGCGCGTTATTTGAACAAGTCAGTCGCAGAAGCCGTAGTGCGGATCGCGTCTACGACCAACTCGCTTCGCATCCTGGAGGTAGGCGCTGGGACTGGAGCAACTAGTGATGTGGTGGTGGACCGCCTGAGGGCGTCTGTTTCCAAAGGACTGAATGTAGAGTATGTGTACACGGATGTGTCCCACTTTTTCTTATCCTCTGCACGTGAACGGTACAAAGATTGCCCATGGATGAAATATCAGGTGGTTGATATCGACAAAGATTTGACTGCACAAGGCCTCACAGAAGGCAGCTTCGACATCGTGATTGCGGCAGGGATGTTGAACAACGCGCGGGACACGGATGAAGTCATCCAAGGGCTGTTGAAGACCCTTGCTCCGGGAGGCTGGATGATTATTACTGAGCCAACTCGAGAATTCGTAGAAATGCTCATCTCCCAAGCTTTCATGATGACTCCACCAGTAGATGACAGGAAAAATACGCAATCGACCTTCATGACTGTCCAGCAGTGGCTCGATGTTTTTGAAAGGGCAGGCGTCAAGGAGCTTGCGGTCTTGCCTGAGGAATCTCACCCATTGGCACCACTTGGACAAAAGCTGTTCCTCATCAAGAACAACATCGATGTTGGCGTACGTCAGCAGCTTTCCCCAAACGAAAACGAAATGGCCAAGCTCATTTAAATAGGAGAGTGTGCATATGCCCCAAAACCTCAAGACGAATAGCGTCGAGCTCTTGATGCGCCTACGCAGAGATGGAATTTTTTTATGGGAGGAAAATGGGAGCCTGCGTTACAGAGCCCCAAGAGGAACACTTGCAGCCGATGATTTACAGGCGTTAAAAGAACAGAAAGCAGGCATTCTCGCTCTTTTGCGAGCCGAATCCCAACCGGTGACAGTCGTACCAGATCCAGCAGCGCGATTTGTGCCTTTTCCCCTGACAGATGTGCAGTCTGCTTATTTGCTGGGTCGGTATGAGCTGTTTGGCTATGGTGGCGTAGCGTGTCATATCTACATGGAGCTGGACTATCCCGAGCTTGATCCGAAACGGGCGGAGGATGCGTGGAACCTGCTCATTGCAAGACATGACATGCTGCGTGCAACTATTGATCAGAACGGTCAGCAATGCATTCTGGAGAAGGTTCCGCATTTGACGATTACCTATACGGATACGAGTCACATGGATGAGCAGGAGGCAGGAAAAAGGCTCGATGACATACGCGAAGCGATGGGACATCGCGTGTATGATACAGCCAAATGGCCGTTGTTTGATATCGGCTTGACGAAAACGAGCGACAGGGCTGTGCTCCATGTATCGATGGAATTTCTCATCGCGGATTGGGCGAGTATTTGGCTCTTGCTAGGTGAGTTTGAGGCCCTTTACAAGGAACCGGGAAAAACATTGCCCGTTTTGCCGATTACGTTTCGCGATTACGTCTTCGCCGAACGCAGCCTAAGAGAGACCACGGCATATGGCAGAGACAAAGCCTACTGGCAGCAACGGATTGATGAATTGCCACAGGCTCCAGACCTGCCAATGACGAGACAGCAGACCCATAATGGAGACGCACGCTTTCGCCGTCGCTTCATTCGCTTACATAACACTTCGTGGGATGCTTTTAAGCAGCGTGCCCAGCAGCGAGGTTTGACGCCAACCTCCGCCGTAATGACAGCCTTTGCCGCTGTGATCGAGCGCTGGAGTCGAAATCGTGCGTTTTGCCTGAATTTGACGTTGCTGAACAGACAGCCGCTTCATGAGCGAGTCCATGAGATTGTCGGAGATTTCACGTCCGTCAATTTGCTTGCGGTTGATTGGGGATTGGAGCGTTCTTTTCAGGGGCGGGCGAAAGCCATTCAAAAGCAGTTGTTTGAAGATTTGGATCACCGTTTGTATTCCGGCGTGGAGGTCATGCGCGAGCTAGCACGGAGGCGCGGGCGTGAAGCCGCTCTGATGCCAATCGTCTTTACGAGCGCGATTGGGTTAGTGGAACCAGTGGAAGGCGGACAGCTACAGGGCAAAATTGCTGGGCACGGAATCAGTCAAACGCCACAGGTTTTCATCGATTGCCAAGCCATGGACAGCTCAGCAGGCTTGCAGGTGAACTGGGACGTACGTGAGGGCGTTTTCCCAGAGCATGTCGTTGACGACATGTTTGATACTTTTGCAAAATTACTGCAATCTTTGGCGGACAGCGAGCAAGTGTGGGAGGGAGTTGACGAAATTACGTTGCCAGACTGGCAGCGGGAAGAGCGTCAGCAGGTGAATGCAACCACAGCACCTTTACCTGAGTACGCCTTGCATCAGCCAATCGTCACACAAGCAATGTCGACGCCAGATCGTCCGGCTGTAATTGACAGTGAAGGACAGATTTCCTACGCGGAACTTGTCAAACGAGCTGCCGCAGTAGCAGGGAAGCTGAAAGACCTGGGCTGCCGAGAGCAGGACCGTGTCGCCATCGTGATGGAAAAAGGTGCGCATCAAGTCACAGCCGTGCTCGGTACTTTGTTTGCCGGAGCCGTCTATGTACCCATTGATCCGAAGCAACCCGAGATGCGCCGACAGGCCATGATGGAACAGGCGGACATCCGCTATGCCTTGACGGTATCTACCAACCAGTTGCAATGGTCTGACTCCGTTCAAACGATTGCAGTGGATCAAGTGAGCCCGCAGCATGAACCATTGATACTGCCTGACCTAAACCCGGATTTGCCTGCGTACATCATCTATACATCTGGCTCCACGGGACAGCCCAAAGGGGTCGTCATCAGCCACCGCGCAGCTGCAAATACGATCGAGGACATGCTACGTCGTTTTGCGATCACGGAAAATGATCGCGTGCTTGGCCTTGCCCAGCTGAGCTTTGATTTATCTGTCTACGATATCTTTGCCACGCTCTCTGTTGGTGGTGCGATCGTGTATCCTCATCCCGACCGTCAAACAGATCCATCCCATTGGACAGAACTGATAGCCGGGCATGACATCACCGTGTGGAATTCCGTGCCGGCCCTGATGCAGATGCTGGTCACGTATTTGGATTCCACGCCAACTGTCAAAGTAGACAGCCTGCGACTGGCCTTGCTTTCCGGCGACTGGATTCCGTTGACACTGCCTGAACGGATGCAAAAATATCTCCCTTCTGCACAGATCGTCAGTCTCGGCGGTGCCACGGAAGCATCGATCTGGTCGAACTACCATCTGTACAAAGGATTGGAAGCAGACTGGAACAGTATTCCGTATGGCCGCCCGCTCGCCAATCAAGGCTTCCGCATCCTCGATTCGCAGATGCGCGATTGCCCGGTGTGGGTGATCGGGGATCTGTACATTACTGGAGCTGGCTTGGCGGAGGGCTATGTGGGAGATCAAAAACTCACGGAGGAAAGATTCTTCTCCCACCCTGTCGATGGAGAGAGATTGTACCGAACGGGTGATTTGGGCCGCTACACACCGGGCGGCGAAATCGAGTTTATCGGCCGCGAAGACAATCAGGTCAAAATCAGAGGGCATCGGATCGAGCTCGGTGAAATTGAATCGGCCCTGCTCAAACACCCTGCTGTCGCCGCAGCTGGTGTCGTGCTGGATGGATCGAGTGACGAGCCTGTTTTGCTAGGGATTGTGGAAAGCGCCCGCAAGATGGATCGGGACCTTGAAGCGGAAAGAGCGGAATCCGCGATGCTCGTAAATGGGATCGGTGAAGAAACGGACATCGAGGTCAATCAGCGCATTGTCATGCTTTTGCAACAGATTGCACGACAGCATACGAGCAAGCCTCTTCGGGTATTACAAGTCGGCGCAGGGAACGGCGCGTTGACAGAGCATGTCTCGCAAGCGTTGGAAGGCTATGATGCAGCGTATATACGCATGGATACAGTTGAAGAAGAGTATCGGGCACAAGGATTGGCGCCGAACTCGTTTGACGTGGTGTTCGCTACGGGATCGATAGATAGCTCCGACATGAACAAGCTGAAAGAACTGATTTGCCCGGGCGGGTGGCTCATTCTTGCCAAGTGGACAGAGGAAGAGAATCATCTGCTCGCTCATCGCGTGAAGCTGGACAGGGTGAGGGTGAGTGCTGCAGAGCTGGAAAATTTCCTTTCCCTACACCTGCCTGCCTATATGCTGCCTGCCCACCTGCAAGTCGTAGACGCACTGCCGCTTACCGGGAATGGAAAAATAGATCGCCGCGAGCTGGCAAAATGGCGTCCTGCATCGTCGTTCGGACAAAGTGCTTCTATGGACGCTACAGAGGGGGCTGAATCTGATCCGTTGGAAGCGCAGCTGGCTCACGTCTGGGCAGAAGCATTGGGAGTCTCAAGAATCGGCCGAACACAAAGCTTTTATGAGTACGGTGCAGATTCTCTCATCATGGCGCAGGTAGCCGGAAAGTTGCGCGACAAGCTGGCGGAGGACCCGACACATGCTGCCATCCCCTTTGATGTCTTGCTCCGACAAATGCTCAACTTCCCCACTGTGGAAGCACTGGCTGGCTTCATACACATGCGCAATCAGGAGATGCAGCAGAGTGAGGAAGTCGCATTGCCGAAAAAACGCAACAAGTCGAGCAATGCCGTGCTGATTCCATATGGCGGTGACGAATCTGGGCCGCTGCGCGTTGTATTCCATGCCGTTTTGGGGACGATGGACAGTTTTCGTCCATTGATTGAACAGCTCAAAGCCCAGCAGACAGGAAGCATCCTCGGGATCGCCATTGACGATAGCGAGCGTTATTGCGCACTAGAGCCGTCTGAGCTAATAGAAACGGTTGCCGATGATTATGCCGAATGCTTGATCGACGTTTTGCGTGAAGGAGATCAAAGGCCTGTACAGCTCATCGGCTATTCCTTGGGCGGATTGATTGCCATTGAAGTGGCGAGAAGACTTGGGGAGCAAGGCGTCCCTATTCTGGACTTGGTTTTGATCGACATTCCCCCGATCCTGACAGAAGTGAATGACGAGCTCTTGATTGAGGCACTGTTTGTTCCAAACCTGAACATCACGCTGGAACAGGCTGATTTTGGAAAAGTGGATGAGCATGATTTTACCCGAGCGATTTTGCAGCTTGTAGAAAAATACGGGGATTGCATCCCACAAGGCTCAGCGTGCACCATCAGTGGAGACGAGGGGCTAGACCAGGTGGGAGAGATTTTCCGCAAATTATCCACGTTTGACAGAAGAGAACGCTTCACTGCTTATGTCCATGCGCAAGGCAAAACATCAGGGGAACAGATGCCAGTGGAAATGGCAGAGGGCTTGTGCAAGGTGTTTGGGCAGAGCTTTAAAGCAGCTCGCTTTACTCCTTTGCCCTATATGGGAGACATTCGCTTCCTGCTGGCTCGCGAGCCGTTTCAATTTTTGCCAAGCACGAGCGAACAGACCATCGCTTTTTGGCAAGATATATGCATTGGAGAACTGGAAGTGACAGAAATCGCCGGTAACCATTACAGCTGCATGGTAGGAGAGAATGCGGTCAAGCTGGCGGAGCTGTTGGCAATACCACTTAGCACCAAATAACTTCTTTGGTAACAATCAAGACAGCGGTAGACAAGGAGGACAAAACAACGTCCTTTGTCTACCGCTGTTCCTTTTCCTCTCAGCAAGAATCATTCCTAAAAAATAGAAACCCTTCTTTGTTCATCACGTATTACTACAGTGAAATCCAGCCCGAACAAAGTGAGGTGCCGTACAATGGCAATAGAGATATCGAAAGTAAGTACTTCAAAAGGGAAGATTCAATATCATTGTAGCGGAAACGGCAAGCCCAATATCGTTCTCATTAACGGTGGCTCAGGACCCATAGAAGGTTGGATGAGAATACTACCTGATCTTTCAGAGACGTCATCTGTATTTTCCTATAATCGATTTGGTGTTTCGGGTAGTGATAAGCCGCAAGAACCCCAAGATGGACTCACGATTGTAGAAACGTTACGGGAGACATTAAAGATAGTAGGTTTTGAACCCCCATTTTTGCTAGTCGGACATTCATTAGGGGGACTATATGCAAATTTGTATGCCAGGCGTTACCCAAACGAAGTAGCTGGAGTCGTCTTTTTAGAATCCAGCCATCCGAAAGATATCGGCCTTGAAAAATATCAAGGTAAGGTAGTCAAAACCATTAACAAAATGTTCGCCATGTTTGATTCCTGGTCTTCCCATAAACAATACAATGAAGTTCATTTTGTCAAAAAAACAGTGGAACAAATCCATGCCATCGATTATTTTCCCGACATACCTGTTTATGTGATTACAGGTGGAAAAGAAAATCGTATGATGCCAGAAGAAGTACGCAAAAAACGAATCGAGCATCAGTTGGAACTGCTTTCATTATCAAGCAACAGCAAACATATCCTCGCTGAAAAAAGTGGGCATTTTCCTCAATTTACCGAGCCAAGAGTTGTCATAGATACGATCAAAGACTGTGTTAAACAAATCCAACAAAGAACGTTGTAGCGCCAGTTTTTCCATATCCGTTGTAGCAAATGTGTAACGGAGTTTTTCCCCCTATTCGTGGTATCCTGAAGATAGCAGCAATTCCGATCACACAGAAAGGAAGAGGTCCATGTCAGCTGAGAAAGAGTCCCGACTCTGCCAACGCTCCAAACAGATTCATAACCGCACGTTTGTCGTGACCTGCAAAGAGTTTTTGGTGAAGCAAGCAGACTTTCTGTTGGACGTATTCGCCGATGTAGAAGACGAGATTGGTCCTATCAAGAACGGTGCGAAAATTCAGGTAGGATGGACCATTCTGCTGGTTCTTGAACGGGATGGGTATATGGAGATCGCGGCACCGGACTACGACGCAAATCCTTTTTCCGAAACAACTTCTGACCTGTCTGTGTCCTTGGTCGTGCAAATGGCGCAAAACAACTGCTTGCAAACCGTGCGAGCAGAAGGGGAAGCTGCTTTGTTCCAAGATAAAATTGTGGTGGCAAAAGGTGCATTTGAACAAGAACGCGTCTATTTGCAGCGTGCAGAAGATGTTCGAAAAGGTGACTCCGGGTGGTATCTTGGGCCGGTGGAAGGCGAAGTAGACAGTGACCAGCTAGAGTCCTACTACGTTTACCAACTGCTAAAGCTACGTCCGTCTCTTTTGCAAGCATTGGCTCTTCCACGAGGGTATATCGTCGTGTTCCAAGGAGATCAGATTGAAGCAGTTTTGGATGAGCACGATGAAAATGTATGGCCGACACTCCATTAGCGGCTGCTATTTAACTGTGCCGATACTTTATTCACGAGCTGATCCGCTTGCCGCGTCGTTTCGGGCAAACGATATTTGGGAGAGAGCCTGGTGATCCATGCGCATGCAGTTGGTAATGAGATTCCGTGTCCGATCGAGACGAATATCGGTTTAATATTCGGTTGTGTGCGCAAGACTCCACCGATGATCTCACCCTGATCGATCAAAGGGGAATACGCACCTCTTTCCTGTGCGGGTTCTTCGTATTCACCTAACAGTCTCGTTTTTCCACAACCGATGGTAGGCATGTCAAACAGGACGCCCAAATGACTGGCTAGTCCGAATCTTCGCGGGTGAGCGATCCCTTGCCCATCGCAGACGACGAGCTGCGGTGTTGTTTTGAGCTCCTTGAATGCACGCACCAACGGAGGGAGCTCTCGAAAAGAGAACAAGCCGGGAATATACGGGAATTCGACGGTGTCTTGAATGACGACAGACTCGACGACTTGCAGGGAAGTGGAGTCGAGGATCACGACACCAGCGACTAACAAATCAGACTCGGCATGATAGGCGACATCTACTCCGGCGATAAAGCGTACGTCCGCTAGTTGATCTTCTTGTTTCACTTGCTGGGCGAGTTGTCGCTGCAGGTTGATGGCCTCTTGCTCATCAATGTTCCAAGGATGTTGGATAATCGGCTCCATCTGGTTACCTCCGGATGATAGAAGATTTGTTCATTATATCCAATAGAAGCATTGCGCTCCAAGTCTTAGGAACAATCCTGAGAAAATACGTTGACTTCTCGGATGAAAAGCACTATTTTGTAACCGACAGAATGATCATGTTCGAGATGGAACTAGGAGGGCTCGTCGTGAAAATCGCAGTAGTAGGAAGCATCAATATGGATCTCGTAACCCATGTACATCATTTGCCCAAAGCAGGAGAAACGATCGCAAGCCATCACTTCGAGCTGATCCCGGGTGGAAAGGGAGCGAATCAGGCAGTAGCAGCATCTCGCCTGGGGGCGCATGTCTCCATGATCGGAATGGTAGGAGAGGATGAGAACGGCCGAGTTATGCTGGGAGGGCTAACGGATGCGCACGTTCACATAGAGGGGATCAAATGCTCGGGTACAACAGGCATGGCTTTTATCAATGTAAGTGATGATGGCGAAAATAACATCGTGCTCGTACCTGGTGCGAATGCGCTCGTCAGCACCGAGCATATTGCAGACAATGAGTCTATTTTAAAGGACAGCGACGTCATATTGCTCCAACTGGAAATCCCGATGCCTGTCGTGGAATATACAGTCAAAGAGGCTGCTCGACTCGGCAAGCTGGTCATTTTAAATCCGGCACCTGCACGCGAGCTATCCAGTCAGCTATTAACCCATGTACATACCTTAACCCCAAATGAAACAGAGCTATCTATTCTCACGGGAATGCCTGTATCCACGATAGATGAAGTGCAGGCCGCAGCCAAAAAGCTTTTGTCTGGCGGACCAAAGCGCGTCATCGTGACGTTGGGGGAAAAGGGCGCTCTCTTGGTAACCGCTGATGAGGCGACCCATATCCCAGCTTTCCGTGTAGAGCCAGTGGATACAACTGCGGCAGGCGATTCCTTTACCGCTGCTTTTGCGGTCGGGATCACGCAAGGAATGACAGAAACCGAAGCGGCCACTTTCGCCAGCAAAGTAGCAGCGATTGTCGTTACACGGAACGGCGCTCAACCATCCTTGCCTACTTTCGATGAAGTACAAGCATACTCTTTTTAATGGGGGAGAATAATGGAGAAGGTCAATTTAGCTGAAAAGTTTACGTTATTCCATGAGTATTGGAATCCCAAAATTGCAGGAGAAATGAATGATTCCTATGTAAAGCTAGCGAAATTAAAAGGAGAGTTTGTCTGGCATCAGCATGAAAACGAGGATGAGATGTTTTTCGTAGTGAAAGGGCAACTGCTTATTAAGTTTCGTGATAAAGATGTTTGGTTAAATGAAGGAGAATTTCTCATAGTTCCAAAAGGTGTAGAGCATATGCCAGTTGCAGAGGAAGAGGTTCATGTATTATTGATTGAACCAAAGACGACGTTGAATACAGGAGATCAAGTAAACGAAAAAACAGTAACAGATTTAGAGTCGATATAATCAATGATCAAGCCTATTTTGAGAGATGATTTTCAAAATGGGCTTTTTCTATAGGCATGGTCTACAGTTTCAGATGTTTCAATTGTTGACCGAACGGTACATAATGTGTAAGATTTCCATAACAGTTGGAAACGAAAGGAGGATTCCGGTGAGCAAACGCGGCAGACCTCGTGATTTTGATTACAAGTCCATCGTAGATGTGGCCATGAAAACATTTTGGTCAAAAGGCTACAATGGTTGTTCAACACATGATTTATGCAGTGATACTGGATTAGGAAAAGGCAGCTTGTACAATACGTTTGGCAGCAAACAGGACCTTTATCTGGCGGTGGTGGAACACTATCACGATACCGGGATTCGTGAACAGCGGGCATTATTGGAAAGTACGGGTTCCGTGAAAGAACGGTTGCAAAATTTTTTAGCTTGGGCATTGGTGGAAGACTTTGAATCTACGAATCCAAAGGGATGTTTGCTGATCAATGCGGGATTGGAACGGGCAAAAGACGATCCCAAGATTGAAGAAATAGTCTCCAGACATGTTGAGCTTTTAAAGCAAGCCATGGAAAAAGTGATGGAGGAAGGCTTGCGAACGGGCGAAATCTCCAAAAAACGATCTGCTGTGGATTTGGCTAGCCTATTTTTAAGCAGTTACTACGGCTTCCGTGTGTTGAATACATCCACACAAAATCGGACATTGGCTGAACAAATCATGAACGGCACTATGGAATCAATCTTCGGCGCGTAAAGCGCTCTTTTTTTGAGTGATTTTTTTACCGATTGTTACAATAATAAGTGAGGAGTGTTCCTTCATGCCGTCGATGATTTATTTGTTAGCGGTAGCGATTTTTGCGATGACAACTTCAGAATTTATGGTGGCTGGGATGATGAATGAGCTTGCTGATGATTTCGGCGTATCGATCCCATCCATCGGGTATTTCATTACGGCGTACGCAGGGGCAATGGTGGTAGGAGGTCCCATCCTGACAGCAGCTCTCTTGCACATTCGCCGAAAACAAGCGCTGCTTTCATTGGTTGCCGTCTTCTTTATTGGTCAAGCGTTAGGAGCAATGGCTTGGAATTACGAGTCGATGATGCTTGCGCGTATCCTAACGGGTATCGCCTCATCCGCAGCGTTTGGCATCTCCGTCAGTATTTCAGCCAGCTTGGTTCCCCCTCATTCACGGGGAAAGGCCGCTTCGATTGTTTTGGCAGGCTTAATGATTGCTACTGTCATCGGGCTCCCTCTGACAACCGTGATTGCACAATATTTCGGCTGGAGAATGAGCTTTTGGGCTGTTGCGGTAGTCGTATTATTATCAGGGACCTTGATTCAATGGTTGCTCCCTTCCTCCGCACAAAAAGACCAGATGAACGGAAAGGATGAGCTTGCCAGTTTTCAAAATCCACACCTTTGGGCCGCGTATGCGACAAGTATGCTAATCATTGGCGGTACGTTCGCAGCGTTTAGTTATTTTACTCCGATTCTTACCGGTGTAACGGCATTTTCGGATGCGAGTATCCCGTATTTGCTTGCCCTTTACGGCATCGCGACCGTGATCGGAAATGTCCTGATTGGCAGACTTGCTGACCGTTTTACCATGCGAATCCTTGTAACAGGATTAAGCATACTTTTAGCGGCATTAGTTCTGTTTGCCGTAGGTGCCGAAAATAAATGGATCGCTGTGCTGTCCATTGTTCTGATTGGGTTGACGGGTGTAGCGATGAATCCGGCCATGATCGCACGCGTCATGAATACAGCAGGCAGTGGGACGATGGTAAACACGGTGCATACTTCCTTTATTACACTGGGTGTTGCCATTGGTTCTTCCTTAGGCGGGATCGGGATCAGCAGTGGCTATGGACTTGTCTCACCATTGTGGGTAGGTGCTTGTTTAGCTGTTATCGGGTTACTTTCAATCGTTCCCTACCTGCAAAAGAGCAAAGTGTAAAAAACCATACAATCCCTCTTGAAAGTCAAAAAAGGTCAAACTATAATAAGATCAACGAAGGTCAGAAAAGGTCAAAGATCTTCTGAATTCCAAAACAACGCTTTTGGGGGGATTGAATATGCATTGTGAAATCTGCAAACAACGAGAAGCAACTGTGACTGTCCATATACGCGTACAAAATCAGCAACAAAAATACGATCTGTGCAAAGACTGCCAGACAAAGCTGACCAACAAAATGGGAGTGGGTATGGGCTTTAGTCCGTTCTCCTCCTTCTCTGGGCTGGATGAGTTCCTGCAAGGCTTTGCCCAAGGCCGGGTGAATCCGGGCAAACCTTCCAGTCAGCCGCAGCCACAAGCACCAGAGCGTGGCGGAGGTATTCTCGATGACCTGGGCCGTAATCTAAACGATGCGGCACGTGCCGGACTAATTGACCCTGTGATTGGACGCGAACAGGAAATTGAGCGTGTCATTGAGATTTTGAACCGACGCAACAAAAATAATCCGGTTCTGATCGGGGAGCCAGGGGTCGGGAAGACGGCAATTGCGGAAGGCCTCGCCCTGCGTATTACGGAAGGGCAGGTACCGACCAAGCTGAAAAACAAGCAGGTGTACATTTTAGATGTCGCCTCTCTGGTAGCAGGAACGGGAATTCGCGGACAGTTCGAGGAAAAAGTGAAGCAAGTGATTGCCGAGCTGCAAAAGCGTAAAAACGTCATCCTGTTTGTGGATGAGATTCATCTCTTGGTAGGGGCAGGCTCTGCGGAAGGATCCATGGATGCAGGGAACATCCTGAAGCCCGCACTGGCTCGCGGTGAGTTGCAGCTGATTGGGGCAACTACGTTAAAAGAGTATCGCGTGATTGAAAAAGACGCTGCTCTGGAGCGCCGCCTGCAGCCAGTCATGGTCAAGGAACCAACCGTAGAACAAGCCATCGAGATTTTAAAAGGATTACGTCCGAAATACGAAGCATTCCACCAAGTCGCTTACTCGGATGATGTCATTCGTGCCGCCGTGGAATACTCCCATCGTTACATTCAGGATCGATTCTTGCCGGACAAGGCGATTGATCTCATGGATGAAGTAGGCTCGCGTTTGAACCTGCGCTCCTCCACAGTTGATACGGCAGAGCTGCATAAGCGGCTGGCGCAAATCAATCAGGAGAAAAAGGAAGCGACGGAGCAAGAGGCATACGAGCGAGCTGCCCGTCTGAGAGACGAGGAAGCGGGCATTTTAGAGAAGCTGGATCAAATCGAGGGCAAGGAACAACGCGTCCAGGTTGACGTCACGGACATCCAGGCCTTGATCGAGCAAAAGACTGGGATTCCTGTTACGAAGCTGCAAAGTGATGAGCAGATGAAAATGAAAAACCTGGCAGCTCATTTGGAAGCCAAAGTCATTGGTCAATCCGAGGCTGTCACACAAGTAGCAAAGGCGATTCGACGCAGTCGTGCAGGTCTGAAACCGAAAAACAGACCGATTGCTTCCTTCCTGTTCGTCGGTCCGACAGGCGTAGGGAAAACAGAACTGTCCAAAGCTTTGGCAGAGGAGCTGTTTGGTACCCGCGATTCCATGATCCGTCTCGATATGAGTGAGTACATGGAGAAGCACTCGGTATCCAAATTGATCGGTTCTCCTCCTGGCTACGTCGGTCATGAAGAAGCAGGTCAGCTGACAGAACGCGTACGCCGCAACCCGTACAGCATTATTTTGCTGGATGAGATCGAAAAAGCACACCCGGACGTGATGCACATGTTCCTGCAAATTCTGGAGGATGGTCGTCTGACAGACAGTCAGGGCCGTACGGTGAATTTTAAAGAGACGGTCATCATTGCGACGAGCAATGCCGGTGTGAGCGAGCGTAAAATCTCCGTTGGCTTTGGAGCACAAGCGCCCGAGCCTGCCACCGTGCTGGATTCTCTGGGGGCGTACTTCAAGCCGGAGTTCCTAAACCGCTTCGACTCGATCATTTCCTTTGCCCATCTGGAAAAACAGGATTTGGTCAAAATCGTCGATCTGTTGCTGCAAGATGTCATGGGCAATCTGTCTGAGCAAGGAATGGAGATCAGCGTGACAGCTGCCGCAAAGGAAAAGCTGGCTGAACTGGGCTACAACCCTTCCTTCGGGGCACGTCCATTGCGCCGCGTGATTCAGCAATACGTAGAGGATGGCATTGCGGATCTGGTGATGGAAGAGGACAATGTGACATCGATGCTGATTGATGTAGAAGAGGAAGGCATTCGTGTCAAAAAAGCATAACAGGCGTAAAAAAAGAAACCCCAATGTGTGGTCATAACCCTGTCAAGTAGACTGCCTAAAAACCCATAGTTACGCGGCGATCGCTTTCCGATACTCAATCGGGGAACGGTCGCCTAGTTTTTTCTGAAAACGACTCTGATTATAAAATGCAATGTATGTTTCAACAGATTGATTTAATTCCTCAAATGATTTTGCCGAGCATCGATACATCATTTCTGTCTTCAGATGAGAAAAGAATGACTCGATACAGGCATTATCCAGGCAATTTCCCCGTCTCGAATGACTTCCTAGTACTCCGTACTCATCCAAACGTTTATTGTAGTGTCTGGAAGTGTATTGAAAACCTTGGTCCGAATGTAGGACGGAACCGTTCATCTCTCTTCCCTTACAAAGACTATCTACGGTGCTCATCACGAGTGACAAATCGTTTTGGGAAGAGACATGCCAAGCAACGATTTCGTTATTAAACAGATCCTGCACAGCAGATAGATAAAAAAATCGTTCTCCGACTCGTAGATAGGTGATGTCGGTTACCAGCTTCTTTAGAGGTGCTTCTGCTTTAAACTGTCTTTCCAGACGATCCGGGTTTACAACTGATGCCTGTCTGCCGAAGAATCGTCTTTTTTTACGAATTACTGAGCGGATGCCTAATTCCTTCATCATTCGATAGACACGTTTGTGATTGATTTGTAAACCTTCTTTGCGAAGGGCAACTGTCACTCGTAAGTAACCATAATAAGGATGCAAGCGATGGATACTTAGGATATGTTCTTTTAGGTTGGCTTCCTTTTCGCTACGTCGAACAGATGCCTCTCTGGACTTTCTCCATTTGTAATATCCCGCACGGGATACTTTTGCAAAACTGAGCAGCCATGATAATCGATATTTGGTTTGCATTTGTTCAATAATTGAGAACCTTGCTTTCTTCGAAGTCACTCCCCGTTTAGATTTGGATATCGCTTTTTTAGATATTCATTCTCCGCTTTTATGTATGCTAACTCTTCCTCAACGCTTGTGAATTTGGTTTTTGGACGCCCTTTTCGCCATGCCTGATTTGATCGAGAAGCTGTTAGTGCCTCCCCATTACGAACCTTATTAACCCAGTCCAACACCTGTCTTTTTTCTGGAATGCCTAATCTTCTGGCGACTTCTCTAGAAGATACTCCGGACTCGTAAAGACGTACGGCTTCCATTTTTT
Organism: Brevibacillus fortis; assembly: GCF_046196545.1. Taxonomy (GTDB): domain Bacteria; phylum Bacillota; class Bacilli; order Brevibacillales; family Brevibacillaceae; genus Brevibacillus; species Brevibacillus fortis_A. The sequence continues at coordinate 4,813,198 of NZ_CP176370.1, read as the reverse complement.
CCTCTTCCGTATAAACTCTAAATGTTTGTCCTTTTTTAGCCATAAAAAAATCCCCTCTGATCAATTGTGTCTTACCCAATTGTAACAGTGGGGTTTTAAACACAGTCAACCATGAGGGGATATTACCAGTGTGAATTGGGGTTTCTTTGCTATTTATTCATGACTTTCTCATTGATGCCATTGCTGACGCCAGTACTTTCCATTTTCAGCTGGCGGCGCTTGGTGACGATTTTCTTCACCCATAAACCGACCAAGATGAGCGGCACCACGATGAGGAAAATATAGAGAGAAACGTCATGGACCATATTTTCCGCCATTTTGCCGTAAAAATAAAACAATAATCCGACAGCGTAAAATTTGACTGCCCGTCCAATTGCCGCATACCCAATCAATTTCCACAATGGGAAGTTCAAGCAACCCGACATGATTGTAAAAACTTTAAACGGAATTGGTGTAAACGAACCGATGAAGATCGCGACTTCGCCCTTCTTTTGAAACATCGCTGTGGCAGAATCAATCCATTCCTTTTTGAGGATTTTGTACAGAACGGATTTGCCTAGTACTTTACCGAGAAAAAAGCCGACGGGTGTCCCTAAGAGACAAGCGATGTAGCCTACTGTTGCAATCCACAATGCCTGCGAAGGATCAACGAGGCTGAGTGGCACTTGAAGAAAGAAGGCAGGAACAGGAAAGATGACTGCGTCTGCAAAAGAATGGATGAACATTCCCATATAGCCGTATTCCATTAAGAAATCTAAAATGTTCTGAAACATCTATTTCTCCTTTTTCATTCTATCGTTAACTGCCAGTCATCAACTTTGGAGGCCTTTTTGCGCCTTATCGGAATATTCAGCATCACACCGAGTAAGCCCAACAAAATATATGTGTCTAGATGCGATTCTACTTCAAACTGGCCGACTATGGAACGAATTTTTTTGAATTGGGATTCACTTACTATACAACGATATACCGCAATCGATGCATTTTGAAACAATTTTCCGAGCCAATCATTCTGGTAACCCATGTTCCTGTATTTGTAATACGTTGTAGATCGTTAATAGGTTACGTAACAATCATTTCAGATCCACCTGGACTATAGATCAACTCAACAGCTCTATTATGGAGATTTTTTGGTTGTCCAAGAACGCACCTTCGCCGGATTTTATCTACGACTTAAGACGGATAGGTTATCGGTGCATGCGGCGTAACACATCCATCAACACCTCAATCCCTTGCTCAATCTCTGCTTCCTTGGCATAGGACACATTCAGCTTCAAAATATTTTCTTGCGGAAAGCCCACCAAGTAATTTTTGTCAGTTGTATCCACGAGAATCGAGCGCTTTTTGAGCTGGTTGATAATAGCAGGGACCGGGATGGAATCATTCAAAACAATGTGCGTATGAATCCCCGGATACGCAAAGGGCTGAAAGGTGAACAGATGCTCTTCATTCGCCGCGAAATGGTTCAAGGACGCCATCAGCAGGTTGGATCGCCGTTGATAGGAACTGCAAATTTTTTGCTTGTGACGCTCGAACATTCCGCTTTTTAGGTAAATCTCCAACGCAGCTTGAGATAGCATGGAGCTGTCGATATCCATGAGTCGCTTGTGTTGGTTGAAGGAATCCTTTAGCGGGTCAGGTATAACGGCCACACCCAAACGCAGCCCGGGAAAAATAATTTTGGAATAACTTTTTAAATAGATGGTGCGAGAATAGCGATCATAGGTAAAGAGGGGATCGGCTTTGCTGTCATGCTCAAGGTCTGCCATGTAATCGTCTTCCACGATATAGACGTCGTACTGCTGGGCAAGCTCTACAATGCGCTGTTTATCCTTTCGACTGTACGTCGTACCGAGCGGACTATGATAGCGAGGCATCGTATAGAAAAACTTGATCTCTCCCTTTTGGAAAACAGACTCCAGCTCTTCTAAATCGATTCCTTGGGCAGTGCGCTTGATCCCGACGACAGGATGCTTGCGTACTTGCAAGCTTTCAATGAAAAGATGGTAGCTGGGCTGCTCAATCAGAATCGTTTCCTTTCCATTTGGAAAAGGAAGACTGCACAGCAAGGATAGAGCTTGTTGGACACCAGAGGTTATGAAAATATTACCCGGGTCCGTAAAAACCTGATGGTTCCCAAGCAGCTTGGCGATGACAGCAATGAGCGATGGCAAGCCTTGTGTGGTTCCGTATATGAAAAGATCGTTTTTATAGGTTTCAATCGCTTTATTGATGCAATGTTGAAAGTCGACATAAGGAAAGAGGTCAGGATCGGGAGCAGAGGTCGCAAAATCGATTATGGACGTATCTGCGGGTTGGATCTTTCTTTGTTTTTTCACGACGTAGTAACCGCTTCGGTCGACCGAGTAGATGAGGTGACGCTTTTCGAGCTCATCCAAAGTGCGGATTACAGTGCTCTTGCTGCATTGGTAGCGAGAGGCGAGCTCTCGAATGGAGGGAAGCCTGTCTCCGTCTCGATAGGAGAGGCTTTCAATCAACGTTTCGAGTTCATTTTGAAGCTGCAAATATTTGTGCATCCAAAAAACATTCCCTTACTGCCGGATTTGTATCGGTACAGTTACTCCTTTTTTGCATTGTAGCACGATTGTTCCCTCATTACTATTAACCTAAGACGGTCGTCTGTAAAAAGTCCCCAGTAGGAGAGATACATACGATGAAAGACCAACAAAAAGCGATTCTTGCGGCATTGCTGAATGCAGGGATTACCGGCTTGTCGTTTTTGTTTCTGAAAATGGCACTCACTGTAACCAACCCGGTTGATACTTTGGCACACCGTTTTACCGTGGCATTTATCGCTGCATCCATACCAATCGTGTTTGGGTGGATCAAGCTGTCCATCAAACCAAAAGACATGCTCACGATTATACCGCTTGCCATGCTGTATCCCATTCTGTTCTTTACCCTTCAGGCGTTTGGACTGGTGTATACTACTTCATCTGAAGCGGGGATTATTCAAGCAACCGTTCCGATTTTTACTATGATTATGGCGTCATTCTTTTTGGGAGAGTCTTCTACGTGGCTGCAAAAGCTGTCCACGCTTTTATCCGTAGGTGGTGTCGTGTACATTTTTGCAATGAAGGGGTTGAGTGTAAGCTCAGGCTCAGGGAGCAGTATCGGTACCATTCTCATCCTGTTATCCGCATTTTCTTTGGCGGGGTATAGTGTTCTGGCGAGGAAAATGACAAAGTCCTTTCATTATATAGACATGACGTATATGGTGGCGTTACTCGGATTTTTGTTTTTTAACGGCTGGTCAGTCATTCGCCATAGTGCAGAGGGGACCTTGTCGTCGTATTTCGCCCCTTTCGCCAGCTCGTCGTTTATCATCTCCATTGTATTTTTGGGGATACTGTCCTCGCTCATGACGTCTTTTATGACCAACTTTGCCTTGTCCAAGATGGAAGCATCCAAACTCAGCGTGTTTAACAATTTGTCTACACTGGTTACCATCGTGGCAGGCGTCATCTTTTTGCAGGAACAACTGGCATACTACCATCTTATTGGCGCGGTGATGATTATTATCGGGGTGATTGGGACGAATTTCCTAGGGGCAAAATCGAAGAACCAGAATCGCACGCCTCAATCGAAATCCACCTCTGTGTGAGAAAATAAAAAGGATACGCAACAGAGCGAATGTTTATTCATTCGCTTTGTTTGTTTTTTTGGAGGAATCGCTCATCCTTGCTGGTCGCAAAAAAATCGTTCCAGACTTGGTGAAACTGTTTACAAATCCTATCATACACGATATAGTTACCTAGATTGTGAGTATAATGACATATGGTGAGATGACGGAATGAAAAAAATTATACATCTGGATTCGATTGAAAAGAGATTTGCAGATACTATCGTCGTCCCCTCTTTTTCTCTCTCCATTGAAGAAGGGGAGTTTTTGACGTTACTCGGCCCGAGTGGCTGTGGGAAAACGACACTGCTGCGAATGATTGCTGGCTTTGAGCAGCCAACGACTGGGGAAATTTTCCTGGATGAAAAACCACTTAAGGCTGTACCGCCGTATCAGCGCGATATGAACATGGTGTTCCAGCAATATGCTTTGTTTCCACACATGACAGTGGAGCAAAACATCCTGTTTGGTTTGAAAATGAAAAAAGTGAACGCAGCTGAACAACAAAAGCGTTTGGAGGAAGTACTTCAGTACGTCCAGCTGACAGAATTGCGGAAGCGCACGCCAAAGCAGCTGTCTGGCGGACAACAGCAACGCGTAGCAATCGCACGGGCGATTATTAACAACCCACGCGTTCTGCTTCTGGACGAGCCTCTAGGTGCTTTGGACTACCAATTGCGAAAAAGCTTGCAGCTCGAACTGAAAAACTTGCAGAAAAACTTGGGAATAACGTTCATTTACGTCACACATGACCAAGAAGAAGCGATGGCGATGTCCGATCGAATCGCAGTTATGAACAAGGGACGAATTGAACAGATTGCTTCTCCAGCAGAGATTTACAACTCCCCGCAAACCTTGTTTGTGGCTACCTTTATTGGGGAAAACAACATTTTCCGGGAAAACGGAACGAATGCAGCCGTACGTCCGGAAAAGATCAAGTTGTACCCGGTTGATTCCGACAAGGACAAGCACAAGAAGCTGGGCATCATTGCTGACGCGGTGTTCCTCGGCAATTTGCGCAAGGTATTTATCCGCCTTGAGGGGCAGGATATGACCGTAATGGCACACCAGTACGCAGGTGACGGTCTGGACTGGCAGGTGGGAGATCAGGTGGCCATTGGCTGGGCACAGACGGACGAGGTGATTCTTCCTTGTTAAACAAGAAGCCGGTAAAACTGCTCGCGCTTCCCGCCCTTTTGTGGATGGGTGCGCTTTTCGTCCTGCCTATGCTTATGATCGCCATACTGTCTTTCCTAAAAAGAGGCACGTACGGGCAAGTTGTCTATGAGTTTACACTGAACAATTACATCCGAATTTTCGATCCGCTGTATGGCCAAATTTTTTGGGATACGCTGGTCGTAGCGGTTTTTACAACGGTATTTTCGATCTTGTGCGGTTATCCGTTAGCGTATTACATTTCACGACTGGAAAAATCGACTCAGCAAATATGGCTTTTGCTCGTGATGATTCCGTTTTGGATCAATTTCTTGGTCCGCTCCTATGCGTGGGTAATCATCCTTCGTTCGCAAGGCGTGATCAATACGTTCCTGCAATCGCTGGGCATTATTTCGGAGCCGCTGCCGCTTCTGTACAATTCGGGTTCTGTCCTGCTCGGGATGGTGTACACACTCATGCCGTTCATGGTACTGCCGATTTATGTGTCACTGGAGCAGATGGACCGTCGTAAGCTGGAAGCAGCGTATGATCTGGGCGCAACACCTATGAAAGCGTTTTGGCACGTGACTCTGCCGATGACCAAGACAGGTGTCGTCACTGGGTCGATTCTCGTATTTGTTTCTTCCATCGGGATGTTCGTCGTTCCGGATGTCATGGGAGGAGCGAAATCGGCTCTGATCGGAAACGTCATTCAGAATCAATTTTTGTCTGCGCGTGACTGGCCGTTTGGTTCTGCCTTGTCCATTGTGCTGATGCTATTGTCCATGCTGTTGATTCTTCTTTATTTCCGCGCTACCAAAGCGAGCGAGACAAAGGAGGGATCAGCATGAAAACATTACGTCGAAACGCACTATCTGGATACTCGTGGCTGATGCTGGTCTTTTTGTATCTGCCAATCTTGATCCTTGTCCTTTATTCGTTCAATGATTCACGGATCAATGCTACGTGGACTGGTTTTACGTGGAAGTGGTACGTTTCTTTGTTTGAAAACAGGCAGGTCATGCAAGCGCTGATGAACAGTTTGACGATTGGGGTTATCAGCAGCGTTATTGCAACGGTTTTGGGTACGGCTGCCGCTCTGGCAGTTAAGCATTATTCAATTCGTTGGAGCAACATCTTCAACGGGCTGATGTACTTGCCGATTGTCATCCCGGAGATCATGATGGGGTTGGCTTTGCTCGTGCTGTTTAGCCAGGTACAGATGGAGCTGGGGAAAGTGACCCTGATCCTGGCGCATGTAACGTTTAGCATGCCGTATGTGATGGTCATTATCTCTGGACGTTTGGCTGATATGGGCAAAGAATTGGAAGAAGCTTCTCAAGATTTGGGAGCAACTCCATGGGAGACATTGCGCTATGTGACGCTGCCTCTGATCATGCCAGGGATCATCGCAGGCTTCCTGATGGCGTTTACCCTGTCGCTGGACGATTTCATTATTTCGTTCTTCGTGGCTGGTCCGAATTCGACCACATTGCCACTCTACATTTATGGGTTGGTCAAACGAGGTGTCTCGCCAGAAGTGAATGCACTCTCGACACTTTTGATTGTGAGTACAGTGCTGTTGGTTGTGGTGGCTGAGATTTTCCGCCGTAAAGACTCGAAAAATAATCAATCCATCTTTTAGATACATCATGGTGTTTTCATAAAAGCAATCCTATAACTGATTTGGAGGTTGAGAGGAAAAAATGAAACGTTTCAAGTCCTTGATGATCGGCGCTTTGACCGCCGTACTTGCGGTGACTGCTGTAGGCTGCTCATCGTCATCTGAGCAAGAGCAACAAGTATTGAATATTTATAGCTGGGCAGACAACTTCGACCCAGACGTCATCAAAGATTTTGAGCAAAAATTCAACGTCAAGGTTAACTATGATGTATACGGCAGCAACGAAGAAATGCTGGCAAAAATTCAAGCGGGTGCATCCGGCTACGACCTGATTCAACCTTCCGACTACATGGTAGGCACCATGATTCAGCTGGGCCTCCTGGAAGAGTTGAACAAAGCCAACATCCCGAACATGGGCAATATCGTGTCTACGTTCAAGACACCTCCTTTTGACAAAGAAAACAAGTATTCACTCGTATATACATGGGGAATTACCGGGATCGCTTACAACAAGAAATATGTAAAAGAAACCCCGACAAGCTGGAATGATCTGTGGAATGAAGCTTACAAGGGCCGTGTCATCATGCTGAACGACCCACGTGAGGTTATGGGAATGGCACTGATCAAGAATGGCTTCTCCAATAGTACGACGAACACAGAGGAACTGGAAAAGTCCTTTGCTGATTTGAAAAAGGTAGTACCGAATGTCGTTGCCTTTGATACAGACAACATCAAGCAAAAGATGATTGCGGAGGAAGCATGGATTGGAACGGTTTGGTCCGGTGACGCCGCTTTCATTCACGCACAAAATCCAGATGTTGAATACGTCATTCCGAAAGAGGGCGCAACGATCTGGGCAGACACGCTGGCAATTCCAAAAGGCGCTAAGAACAAGGAAATGGCTGAGAAGTTCATCAACTACCTGATGGACCCAGAGGTCAGTGTGAAAAACTACGAGTCAATCGGCTACAGCAACCCGAACGAAAAAGCATACCCACTGCACAGTGAAGAATATCGTTCCAACAAGATGGTCTTCCTGGATACAGCAGACATTGACCGTGCGGAGTGGCTGGTGGATGTAGGAGAAACCTTGCAGCAATATGACCGCTACTGGACTGAAATGAAGAGCGGCAGATAAATAGTGGTGAACGAACCGAGATGGAGTATTTCCGTCTCGGTTTTTTCTTTTGGAATAGAGCGAGGGCATTGGAAAAATAATAAGGGGACACCATATATTGGGGTAAACATAAGATGACAACTAACATGATTTCCGAATCCGTTAACGAGACGCGAGAAATATTATGGGATCACATGCGAAATCCGCGAATGGTGTTTCGCAACCTTTCTTGTGGAACCAATAGCTTGTTGCTAGCCTACCTCCCCTATCTAGTGGATACGGTCATTCTCCAGCAGGTGTTGCTTCCCTATTTCGAAAGGTTACCTGAGGAAAAGATCGTTCCTGATACGATTTTGGGGAATGTTCCTGTTGCTCATGTCACCCAAACCATGGATTACAGCCAAGTAAGCGATTATCTCGTGAGGGGATGGATTTACCTTCAAATAGAGGGAATGGCGTGCGGGATTCTTCTCTACGTAGCAAAAATGCCGAGCCGTTCTTTGGGAGAGGCTCAGGTCGAAACCCAGATTTTCGGTCCCCAGGTTTCTTTTACTGAAGCCTTGGAAACCAACTTAGGGGTTCTACAGGGATATCTGTCGACTGATTTGCTTACCAACGTATCCATTACGGTTGGGAAACGTAGCAGGACGAATGTGGAAATATGTTACATGGAGGAACTAGCCGATCCTGAAAATGTTCAAACCGTCATTCAGCGTATAAGCGATCTAGATATAGACGGCGTGATTGACAGTGGAAAATTGGTTCAACTGATTGATGACAATACGCTCTCTATTTTTCCGCAGCTAATCCTGACAGAACGACCTGATCATGTAAGTGAAGCCCTGTTGGAAGGAAAGGTTGTCGTGTTTGTGGAGGGGAGCCCGTTTGCTATCGTCGGTCCCAGTTCCTTCGTTGACTTTTTCAAGGCCAATGAAGATCTCTATATCCGGTGGCAAATGGCTTCCTTCATTCGATTGTTACGTTTCTCGGCCCTTTTTGTCTCTTTGTTTTTTACAGCTATTTATGTGGCTGCACTTACGTTCCATTATGAAATGATTCCATCTGCTCTCCTTGTATCGCTAGTAAAGTCTCGTTCCAAGGTACCTTTTCCCCCATTGTTTGAAGCTTTGCTGCTTGAGATGATTATTGAATTCTTGCGGGAGGCTGGAGCGAGACTTCCTTTCAAAGTTGGGCAAACGATAGGGATCGTCGGCGGTATCGTAATTGGACAGGCAGCCGTTGCAGCGGGTTTTACCAGTAACATTTTGATCATGATTGTGGCACTCAGTGCATTAGCTTCGTTTACTTTTCCTTCTTACATGATGAGTACGGCAGTACGTATCCTCCGCTTTCCGATTATCCTGTTAGCTGGAATTTGGGGAGGCTTTGGTATTATGCTTGGCGCGTCTTTTCTATTGATACACATCCTACGTCAATCAAGTCTGGGACGCCCGTTTTTTCTTCCCTTTTTTCCTTTTCGCTTGCAGGATTTTAAAAACAGTCTGATCCGGTTTCCTTTTTACTCTCTCGGCAAGCGTCCGGTTATGACACGTTCTTCTGACGATACCCGTGTGCCTGATGAAGTCGGGAAAAAAAGACCAGTTCAGTAGTTAGGTGTTGAATGTAAATGTCAGTGTCCACTTTTCGTCGGAATAGCCATATGGCTATCAGCGTATCGCTTGCGTTATTTATTGTTCATGGCAATCAGGTTGGAATCGGCATAGCAGGCGTACAACGCTTTATTTATGATAGGGTGCAGCAAGACGCCTGGATTGCGGTCATATTAGCAGGCATTATGACACATATAGCAGCGTGGTTCATGCTAAAAATCTTAGCGAAATACAAAGACATGGATTTGTATGACATCCACCAAATGGTGTTTGGAAAATGGCCAGCCAAAGTGCTTAATTTGATATTTATCATCTATATCATGGGTTCTGCATTAACGATCCTGCGGGGATATATCGAGATCATTCAGTCATGGATGTTTCCAGAAGTGCCATCCTGGTTATTGAATGCTTCCTTGCTTTGTCTGGCCATTTATGGAGTGACGGGTGGAATTCGAGTGTTGGCTGGGATCAGTTTTTTTTCGGTGGGGCTGACGATTTGTCAGCTATTGTTGATGGTTTATCCGATGCAATACGCCGATTTTAACTTATTGCAGCCTGTCTTTCATCATGACCTTGTAGAGCTGTTGGACGGTGCCAAGAAGATGTCTTTTAGCATTATTGGATTCGAGATTATTTTGTTCATCTACCCTTTTGTAAAGGAAAAGGAATTACTCTCTCGCTATGTACATGGTGGACTGTTGATGACCACCCTTTTGTATGTTGTAGTCATGCTGGTTACACTCCTGTATTTTCAAGGGGATCAGCTTAAACATCTGATCTGGGCAACTCTGATGATGATGAAAATTGTAGAGTTTCCGTTTTTGGAGCGGTTTGAGTTTGTTTCCATCTCATTATGGATGCTGATCATGCTGGATAATTTGCTTTTGAACTTGTGGGTAGCCATGCGGGGGGTACACCATATTGGTGGTTTCAAGGAAAGAAAAGCACTTATCGGGATTGTTATTGTCATGTTTTTCGCCAGCAACTTTTTGGAGACGCGCCAGTCGATTAACTGGATCACGGATGTTTTCGGAGCGGTAGGCTTCTATATCATATTTGTTTATCCGTTGGTACTTTATATCGTTATTCTGCTGTTTCGGAAAGGAACGGTCCGGACATGAAAAGGACACGTCTGCTTGCTTATTATTTGCTAGTGGCCGCTTTGCTACATGGTTGTGGGGAGGAACAGGTACTAGAAAAATTGGGACTAGCGGTTGCCGTGGGTTACGATCAAATCAGAGACGGAAGGTTGTTGGGTACCACGGTGTTTTATCAAATTGATCCGGAGGCACGTCAACTCGTGACTGTGATTGCGGGAACAGCCAATACAAGCAAAGGACTCAAAATTACGCATAACAGGGAGTCTTCCAAAAAAATAGTAGGGGGGCAAATTCGTGTCGCTGTCTATCAGGATGAGCTGGCACGCAAAGGAATATTGCCGCTTGTGGAAAACTTGAGCCGAGATGCTTCCATTGGCAGCAATGTCTATTTGACCGTGGCGAAAGGAAGGGCTTCTGACATCTTGACGCATCGCTACCCCGAAACGAGCAACATCGGAATTTACCTCTATCAAGCCATACGGCAGAACGTCAATGGTGAGAACATGATTTCCTCTAAACTCCATGAGTTTATGAAAGATTATTATGCGGTCGGGAAAGATGCCGTGATGCCTTATATCGAAAGAGTAAAAAACGAACTGCATATTGACAAAATTGCTCTGTTTCGAGATGAACGATTGGTGGGGGAGATTTCCTCAAGGGAGGGGTTTTTCCTTAAGATATTACGTGAGCGTTACAATAAAGGAGAATTGGAAATAAGCTTGACTGTTGATAATAAGCGTTTTTTTACTGTAATTGAACATATCTCAAGCAAAAAGCAAATCAAACTGCTGGATTTGGATAAACCAAGGTTTTCGGTGAAGGTCAAAATGACAGCACAGATTCAGGAAATGGCTGAAGAAATAGATTTATCAAAGCCGGAGGAGTTGCTTAAGGTACAAAAAGCAATCGAGCTGGCAGTTACAAAAGAAACGGAAGATTTATTGGAAAAGTTAAGAAAGCACCAAGTAGATCCTGTAGGATTTGGGGAAATCTACAACATAGCCCGTCAAAAGAATGGAAAAAAGAAATTGAGTAAAGACGAGTGCCGTGAAGCCATGAAAAGGGCGCAATTTGATGTTGATGTTCAGGTCAAGATTTTACGGACAGGCGTCATTGGGTAAATGGACCATGCACGTGAAGAAATATCTGGACAAGCAAGAAATGGGGGTGAGATAGTGAGGTATGAGGTGAGAAAAAATGGAAAACAGGCAGGCTGTACAAACGGGCTTTCTCGAAGCCAATGGCGCACGGATTTACTATGAAGTAGCAGGGGAAGGCGAGCCGCTCCTATTGATCCACGGCTTCAATCTGGATACAAGGCTATGGGATGCCCAGCTGCAAGCATTTGCACAGATGTATAAGGTCGTTCGCTTTGATATCCGCGGGTTCGGTAAAACACTGGCGACTGACGTTTCCTTTACCTTGTACGATGACGTGAAAGCAGTCCTGCTAGGGCTTGGTATCGATAAAGCGCATGTAGTTGGTCTTTCGTTTGGGGGAATGGTCGCGCAGGAGTTCGCCCTTGCTTATCCGCAGATGGTGAGCAGCTTGATTCTAGTCGCTTCCGGCTTGTTTGGTCACCCAAGAAGTGAGCAAAGGCTGCACGATGTGGAACGGTTCAATCAAGTATGCCAGCGTGGTACGACAGAGGAAGCGTTGGAAATGACGACACAAATGTGGTTTGACGGTCCTGGTCAGCCGGTAAATGAGCAAGCTCGCGAAGCACGAAACCGCTTTAAAGAAATCAACAGACACGCCTTTTCGCTGCCGGAGTTTGGCGCTGGATTGGAAACGTTATCCCCCTCGCCAATCGAGCGTTTGGAAAACATTAAAGCGCCGACACTCGTTATTGCAGGAGCGCGGGATTATCCAGATTTTCTACAGATCGCCGATGTGTTGACTGAGCGGATTACAGGCGCACAAAAAGTCATCTTGCCTGACTCAGCCCATATCCCACCGATGGATCAACCAGAGGTATTCAACAAACTCGTCCTGGAATTTCTCGCACAAAGCATTGTAAAATCATCCTAATACAGTTTGAAAAGGCATGGATCGGAGAGAATTTCCGTTCATGCCTTTTTTTGTTTTCAACACTTTGCCACATCAGATAGCCCGATGGAGCCATATAGATTCTCGTACTATTTTGATAGGATTAAGGACGAAATAAGGAAGCAGGTGATAGGGTGACATACAACATCAGACATTATGCGGTTGTGTTTTTGCTCGCCTTCTTACTTGTACTGACAACGGGTATGACAACTGCTTACGCCCATGCTGGCTTGATGAGCAGCTCACCGCAAGATGGTGAGGTACTGAAGGCGAATCCAGGACAAATATCTGCGCGGTTTACCGAAACATTGGAGCCCGATCTTGTTAACGTGCGTCTATTTGACTGGGATGGCAAGGAAATAAAAGTGGAGCGGCCGACATTGCAGCCAGGCGACGCCTCGCAGCTGAATGCGAAACTGCCGAGCGATTTGGCTGAAGGGACGTATTCAGTTATCGTGTCAGTCGTTTCTGAGGACGGACATCCGATCGAAGAGAAGCTCACGTTTTCCATCGGACAAAAAAGTGCGGTTGTGGTTCCGCCAAGTGAGCAAAAAGCAGATTCAAGCTACTTGATCATGTACCGCTATTTGGCGCAAGGAATTATTCTCGTAGGTGGCGGCTTGTATCTGGTAGCGTGGGCAGCACAGCGTCATGGCTTGCCTTCGCTTGCCCAGCTCATCGGGATTGGCAGACAAATCGGATGGAGTTTGGCGATCATCGGACTTATATTTTTGTGGTTCTTGTATGACGAATCGTTAACCGCTGTATCACTTACGCAAGCATTGTGGCAGATGGACGGGAACTTGCTCAGTCAGTCTCCGTTTGCGATCATGCTGCTGGTGTCCTTTGCATTACTGCTATTAGTCGCGATTCCCAATATGGTGTCCGCCTGGTATGTGGGAATCTGGATTCTCGTGATCAGCACACAGGCTTTTGGTGGTCATGCATGGGGCATTGCGCCTGTCTGGCTGTCCATTTTGCTGAGACTGCTACATGTATTGACGGTCGCCGTGTGGATGGGGGCACTTGTCTACTTGCTACTTACAGTCAAAGCGGCTGAACGAGGACAGGAGTCATTCAAGAGGTTCTTTTTGCAGACAGTTGCTGTGGCGGCTGTGCTTGCCATCGTGACCGGTGTTGTCATGCTCATCGTGCAGACGGATGTCATGAACATTTTCCAGAGTGCAACGACATGGAGCTATCTGTTATACGGAAAAATCGCAAGTGTCTGCCTCATGCTGCTTCTAGCCTTTAGGCAAACAAGACGTTGGCGAACGAAAAATTCCTTGCAGCCAGCTTACTTGCGTTGGGAGATTGTATTCGGGATTATCGCAGTTCTGGCTGGAATTTGGATGAGCCAAATCAACTACCCGACTGCGACGACAAATAATCAGGCCGTGATTCAAACAGATTCAAACTAGGGAGGATTTCATACGATGAAAATGACAAAATGGATGAGCAGTATACTGGTAGCAGGTGCAGTTTTGACGTTGGCGCAAGCAGCACAAGCACATGTGAACGTATATCCGAAAGAGACTACTACAGGCTCCTATGAAAAATACACAGTGCGTGTCCCAGTAGAAAAAGACGTCAACACGACAAAAGTGAAGCTGGAATTCCCAGCAGGTGTAAAGGTAAATACCGTACAACCGATTCCGGGCTGGAGCTATGAGTTCGAAAAGGATAAAGAAGGTGTGAACACAGCGCTTGTGTGGACAGCAACAGAAGGCGGAATCAAGGCGCATGAGTTCCAAGAGTTCACGTTTGTCGGGGCAAACCCGAAAGAAGAGGGCCAATTGGCTTGGAAAGCTTATCAGACCTATGCAAATGGCGAGGTTGTGGAATGGACAGGGGACAAGGATTCCAAAACCCCAGCGTCTGTCACTACCATTAAGGCTGGTGTAGGCGAAGCAGGCCATGAGCATGGACAAGAACAAAAGCCAGCAACCGCTCCTGCCGGGGAAGCGGCGAGTGCAGGCAGCAACAATACCTTGCCATTGGTACTTTCTGGTTTGGCGTTGCTGATCTCCATCGTTGGTCTGTTTAGAAAAAAAGCGTAAGTGCTTCATAATCAAGCTGTGCAGTGTATCCAAACATGCTGCACAGCTTTTTCCATTGTGTGGCAATTAAAATAATTCTATAATAGCTGTAATTACTTTCGGAGGTGTATAGCACATGTTAAAAACACTATTCAGAGCAAGCAAGTACACAGGAAGGAAAAATATAACGGCAGCATGACGCTTACGCATTTTGCACAGTAGAGGATTGTAGAGTAACGATCAGTATGTGAAAACGGAACGCGTCATCTGCCTAAAAAAAGGTGGATACTGCTTCCATGTTCATGAATGCGACAAAAGTATATACGATCAAAAGTTTTTTGACTTCCCTGGCCAATACGACCATGTTCACGACCTATGCGCTTTACTATATTGTGACACTGGGTTTTAACCCGTTTGAATTGCTTTTGATCGGGACGGTATTGGAGTTATCCGTGTTGGTGTTTGAAGGGATAACAGGAGTCGTTGCGGATACGTACAGTCGCCGTCGCTCCGTCATTATCGGGATGTTTTTGCTGGGAATCGGGTTTGCGATGCAGGGGATCGTTCCCGCGCTTGATGCTTGGGTACCGTTGATTTCTGTCTTCGGCTTGGTGCTGTTTTCGCAAGTCGTCAATGGTCTCGGGTATACGTTTATCAGTGGAGCGGATACTGCATGGATCGTGGATGAGGTTGGAGAAGAGAAGATCGGTACGATTTTCATGAAGGCCAAGCGCTACTCCTTGTTTGGGAATCTGCTCGGGATTCCACTAAGTGTGGCTTTGGCAACACTCGCTCCCCATTTGCCTTACCTCATAGGTGGCCTCATGTATCTAGGGCTTGGTGTCTTTCTGATTCTGTTCATGAAGGAGACCAGTTTTGTTCCTCGTGAGCGTGAGCAAGGTGCTTCACACGTGAAGGAAATGATTCAGACATGGACTTTGGGTGCGAAAGTGATTGGCAGTCAGCCGATTCTAATGTTGATCTTGTTCGTGACACTATTTACGGGTGCAGCTTCTGAAGGATATGACCGTTTGTGGGAAGCGCATTTGATCGCTGAAATTGGCTTCCCAGAGCTCGCTGCTATTTCGATGCCAATGTGGTTCGGAATCATTGCCGTACTCGCAAGCTTACTTGGCCTCATTGTCGTAGGCGTTGTGGAAAAAAGGCTGGATGTGAACAATGAGCGTGTTGTCCTTGTGGGCATGTTCACGTTGACAGGACTCAAAATTGCAGCGATGATTGCTTTTGCCTATTCCCCTAGCTTTAGTTGGGCATTAGTAGCCTTGCTGTTGATCGGTGTAATCCAGTCATTAAGCAGTCCACTGTATGATACGTGGCTGAATCTGAACATTGAGAGCAGTGTGCGAGCGACGGTTTTGTCGATGATGGGTCAGTCCAATGCCTTGGGACAAACGGCAGGTGGTCCGGCTGTCGGATGGATCGGGACCCGTTTTTCGATTCGCGCTTCGCTGGTTGCGGCGGCCATCTTGTTGGCACCGATTCTGATTGTGTTCGGACGTGCGCTTAGAAGGCGCTGAGTTGTAACAAGCATAAGGCATGTGTCCATTTTTAGGGCGCATGCCTTTTTTTGAGGCAATCGTTGGGTGTTGCAAACAAACTTGCGAACGGATGTTCTCTTTTGGTATGATGATCTCAACAACAAGAAGACACATTTTGTGGTGGTGACAGCATGATGATTCTGGAGTTGAGAAGGTACGCAGCCCGGCAGCAAGCAGTGGAGATCATCTATTTGAAGAAGGATGGAGAGGCTAGCAGGCGTACGATCCGTATCGTGCATATCGATGAGCACAAAGGGAGTCTGAAAGCATACTGTTATATGAGGAAGGCGTATCGTGTATTTGTGTTGGATAACATTTTGGCGATCGCACCTGTATCTGGACATTTTGCCGGATGAAAAGGAATCACCCTCCACGCCTCCAGCCTATTCCAGCCATACTATGTTATACTAAATAGGTAAACAACTTCAAAAAAGAGGAAGGGCGGGGACAACAATGGAGTTCTTCATTGTCATCGTCATCATGTTTTTGATCGTAGTATTTGTCTTGGCGTCCAAAGCCACAAAAGGCGGAAGTGGACGCACTCATTCCTCTTCAGACAGTGGAGGCGGAGCCTTCTATGTCGACAGCAATCACAATCACAATCACCATCATCGAAATCACGACTCAGGCGATCGTTGGGATAGCTATGACAGCGGAAGCGATAGCGGTAGTGGTGGAGACAGTGGTGGCGGAGATAGCGGAGGCGGCGGCGGGGGAGATTGACGCTGTTGCATTTTGTTTCATTATGGTACAATAACTGGGAAATATGATTCCAAACCTGAATGGTAGGTTTGCTAAAGGAGAGATGTTTTATGGTAGCCATCAAATTTGTTCAGAGTGTCGTAGTCGGGGTCACAGGAATCCTCCTTTCAAGCGAACAGTAATACCGTTCACCAAATGAGGATTCGACTGTGACTGGTTCTGGCTGATAGCCATATATTTAACCAATTGCAGGGGGAATCCGCAGTGAATCAACTAACCAATCAACAAGTATTGCAATCTATGGGCTGGAATGAGTATTTTGCTAATCATTTTGCCCCTTATGCCGAGCAAGGCTACAGTGTGGGACGTATCACACTCGAACATAAACGTATTTATCGTCTGTGGAGTGAGCATGGCGAGCTCTTGGGCGAAGTAACGGGTAAGCTTCGTTATGAAGCCATCGGACGAGAAGATTTTCCGGCTGTCGGGGACTGGGTAGTGATCAGTGCTCGTCCAGAGGAAAAGAAAGCCTCCATCCACGGACTTCTTCCACGTAAGAGCAAGTTTTCCCGCAAAGTAGCTGGGGATACAGTGGAAGAGCAGATTGTGGCGGCAAACGTCGATACGGTTTTCCTCGTGAATTCCTTAAATAATGATTTAAATCTGCGCAGGCTAGAACGCTATCTCATTCTTGCGTGGGAAAGTGGAGCCAATCCGGTGATTATACTTTCCAAAGCCGATTTGTGTGACGATCTGGATGCGTGCATGGCAGAGGTAGAATCAGTTGCGATCGGCGTACCTGTTCACGTAGTCAGTGCTGAGCAGGGAGAAGGACTGGATCAGCTCGCGCCCTATCTGGGCGAGGGCCAGACGATTGCCTTGATGGGTTCCTCTGGTGTTGGCAAATCCACGTTGATCAATAAATTGAGCGGGGCGGAGATGCAAAAAGTCAGTGGCGTGCGTGAAGGTGATGATCGTGGCCGCCATACAACGACACATCGCGAACTGTTCCGATTACCGAGTGGTGCTCTGATGATCGATACACCGGGTATGAGGGAGCTGCAGCTCTGGGAGGCAGATGAAGGCTTCCGCGGTGCCTTTGACGATATCGAGTCCATTGCGGAAACATGCCGTTTCAATGATTGCAAGCATATGCGCGAGCCTGGCTGTGCTGTTCAAGCTGCCATCCAAGCTGGATCATTGGAAAAGGCACGCTTTGACAGTTACCTGAAGCTTCAACGCGAATTGGCACATCTGGCGCGTAAGGAAGACGCAAGGCTTGCAGCCGCTGAAAGGGATAAATGGAAAAAGCTCAACGTTCAAATGCGGCAGAAAAAACCGAAGCGATAAACACGAGAGCCCTTGAGAAATCAGGGCTCTTTCCTTTATATGGACAAGTAAGCGCTTCTTTTTGTTTTCCAAAATTAACGCTTGCTCACAACGCGGGAGTTATGATAGATTTGGTCAATACTCGTTATTACACTTCAAAATAAATAGATAGGTAGCTCGTATAATTTTGGGAATAAGGCCCAACCGTTTCTACCAGGTGACCGTAAATCACCTGACTACGAGTGAAAGTGCGTCTAGGGTTCCGTCTCTTTCTTTCCTATTCCAATAATAGGGTTGGAAGAAAGCTGGTCCGAGCGACGCAGGCACGAATGATGTGTCACACCTAAGGGATAAAAGCCCAGAGGGACAGTTTCACTTGGCGTTGGTTTGTTACGTAGCCCGCTTGTGACACTGTCCGCTCTGGGCTTTCTATATTTCAGCAGGCCGCATGTAAAAATGGCCGGAACCATATCCGAGGAGGAAGAATTAATGAAAGAATTACAAGAGCGCATCGTACAGGACGGCAAGGTACTGTCGGCATCCGTTTTGAAGGTGGATGCGTTTTTGAACCACCAGGTAGATCCACAATTGACGATGAAGATCGGACAGCGCTTTGCCGAGCTGTTCGCTGGTGAAAAAATCACAAAAGTCGTGACGATTGAGGCAAGTGGAATTCATTTTGCTATGGCGACTTCCTTTGCGTTGGGTGTTCCCTTTATCTACGCGAAAAAGAAAAAAGCTGTCACGTTGACAGAGGAAGTATACTCTGCTCCAGTTCATTCCTTTACCCGTCAGGAAACGTATCAAATCAGTGTTTCCCGTCAGTATTTGTCCAAAGAAGACCGCGTATTGATTGTCGATGACTTCTTGGCTACCGGAGCTGCTCTCGTGGGACTTACGAACATTGTCAAAGATGCCGGTGCTCATCTTGTAGGGGTTGGCGCTGTTATTGAAAAAAGCTTCCAGGAAGGCCGCGGTCTCTTGGAGCAAGCTGGCGTACGAATCGAATCTTTGGCACGTATTGAATCGATGTCACCAGAAGGCATTCACTTTATTGAAGAAGAGCCTGTACGCGTATAATCAAAAAATCAATAGGAGGTAAGGGTTCACTCATGCTAGCCAAACATAAGATTGTTACTTTGGGCTTACAGCACATTCTTGCCATGTATGCAGGAGCCGTCGTCGTACCGTTGATTATCGGTGGTGCTTTGAATCTGACTCCTACGCAAATCGCTTATTTGATTGCTGCCGACCTTTTCACATGTGGAATCGCGACGCTTTTGCAAGTCCTTGGCACACGCTATACAGGGATTCGCCTTCCCGTTGTACTAGGCTGTACGTTTACAGCAGTAGGACCGATTATCGCGATTGCTTCAACGAGTAATCTAGCGACCGCTTACGGTGCCATCATCATATCGGGTATATTCGTTGTCTTGGCAGCTCCGCTGTTTGGCAAGCTGCTGCGCTTTTTCCCAACCGTGGTACAGGGTTCAGTCGTTACGATCATTGGACTGTCGCTCATTCCCGTTGCGATGAACAACGCGGCTGGCGGACAAGGTATGCCGGACTTTGGACAACCGCACAATTTGCTTTTGGCTTTAGGAACGTTGGTTATCATCTTGCTTATTAATCGTTTCTTTACCGGGTTTATTCGTGCGATTTCCGTATTGCTCGGCTTGATTGTTGGTACAGCTGTAGCTTACATGATGGGTATGGTCAGCTTCGCGAGTGTTGCGGAAGCCTCTTGGTTTAGCGTGGTTGAACCGTTTTACTTCGGTACACCACAGTTCAGTATTGTGGCCATTGTAACCATGATTCTCGTCAACATCATCAGCATGGCTGAGTCCACAGGCGTTTACTTTGCACTCGGTAAAGTGACCGATACAAAAGTAACAGATCAAGATGTAGTCAAAGGATTGCGCGGGGAAGGGGTCGCAATTGTACTGGGCGGCATTTTCAACGCATTCCCTTACACGGCTTTTTCGCAAAACGTCGGTCTGGTTTCCTTGACTGGCATTAAATCACGCGACGTGATGATTGGTGCCGGGGGAATCCTGGTAGTTCTCGGATTACTGCCGAAGCTGGCTGCTTTGACAACGGTCATTCCTAATGCAGTATTAGGTGGAGCAATGATCGCGATGTTCGGGATGGTTGTTGCATCTGGTATCAATATTCTCTCGCAGGTTGACCTGAACAAAAACGAAAATCTGCTGATCGCTGCTTGCAGTATCGCTGTTGGACTAGGCTCTGCTGCCGTTCCGGCGATGTTTGATCAACTGCCTACGTTGGCAAAAATGATGCTGCAAAATGGTATCGTGACAGGTTCTTTGACGGCAATCATCTTGAATATCTTGCTTGTTCACACGAATAAAAAAGCATCTCAGACTGCTCCGGCAAATGTAACTGTTTCGGAAGCGTCTTAAGCTTATCAAAACAATGAACCGCCATTTCCTGATTAGATAGGAGGTGGCGGTTTTTGCGTTGGAAATGTGGCTGTGGTGAAGAGAAGAATATTTCCAGTCTAGGCTCCAGGCTCCGTCCCTCGGGGGAGTGTGAACTGCCCGCTCCGAAGGGATTCGCGGGGAAACGCAAAAGTGGTAGCCGCTTCGTCGCGTGGGCACGGTTGCGTTTCTGTTGCCCGCGAATCCCTTCTCCGCTAGGTAGGACTCCACAAGTCGCTACGTCTGGAAATATTCTTCTCTGTCGTTCCTGATGATATCCTTACATTCTTTTAAGGCTTTTAAAAACCGATTAATACGGAAAGCTCGTAGAGGAAACAGGAGAAATAAGCGAAGATCTTTGGGACACAACCGAGGCGCAATGGAAAAAGAGAAACACGCCTTTAAGCGTCCACCTCTGAGAAGCCTCCTTGAACCTCTACTTTGGACGCGGTTTCGCTTTTTCCATGGAGCCGTGCAGTCAATCCCCCTAGCAGGTGGTCCAAGAAGCTGGAGCGTTTTCTCCTGTTTCCTCCCACCACGACAGCTCGAATAACAGATCTTAAAAAAGGCTTCCCCGCCATGACAAGCGTCCAACAGTGCTGGCCAAGTTTTACATACGATGACCATGTAAAACAAACTACCTCCAGAAAGGAAGGGGTGCCATGGCAACCTTTCAGGAAGCGCTCCTGGCCAAGAAGCATTTGGTTAAAAGGTGGAAGCGAATGCCGGGCGTAATTGGCATCGGGATTGGCTACGCAAACGGAAAAAACAAAAAAGGCGGCGCCTGCATTGTGATGTATACCGTCAATGCGAGTGCCGCGGTGAAGAAGGTATGCCCGAGTTGTGTCCTTGTCAAAAGACAGATGGCGACAGCCCATGTATCCGTTCCTGTTCGAACTGTCACCTCTGGACGGTGCCATTGTCATCCTGCTGTACGTCCCTTTGCAACGAATTATCGCAGCAGAATCAGACCTGTGATCGCTGGATACAGCGTCGGCTACCCAGGGGCGTCCGGAACGGCTGGTTTAATCGTTGCGCGAGGAGGCCAACGGTTTGTGTTGAGCAACAATCACGTCCTGAATCGTAACAATACGAGCGGCTATACCGAGACCATCCAGCCTGGTGGAGCAGACGGAGGCCGTTCAGGAAGAGATCGAATCGGACGCTTGTATCGCTATGTTCGTCTTCGGAAAAATGCAGTGAATCGAATGGATGCAGCGATTAGTATCCCTACGTCCAATCGCCTCCTTGCCCCTCGCTATGCAACAGTGGGCAGAGTACCAGGTGTTATTCGCTCGTATGGCATCGGGCGCAGATTGAAAAAAGTGGGCCGTTCATCAGGGCTGGCATGGGGAACGGTTGAATCGATCCACACCGATATTGATGTCAGTTACGGGAACTACGGAGGACTAGGGACCATTCGTTTTCGGAATCAGACAGTCATCAGAAGTACGGTTCCCATCTCCTTGCCTGGAGATTCCGGCTCAGTTTGGCTGACCGCGGGCAATTACGCTGCAGCAGTGAATTTTGCTGGTTCGGCAAATGGCAGACTCTCGATTTCGTATCCGGTTGTCTGGGCATTGCAAGCGTTTGGCGTCGGGGTAGCAAGATCAGCAGGGACAACTGGCAGGGCAGTTGCCAAAGCCAAAAGAGTCAGGAGAAACAACGCTCGTACGAGACCGCTATCTACCGCAGAGTTAAATCGTGTCCCAACAAAAAAAGCTGCCTCAAAAAGGCAGCCGGGCAAGAAAAAGACGAATAAATAATGGCATTAGGAAACTTCTTTGGCTAACTGATCCAGTACGTTGAGAATGCGTTGTGAGATATCTTCTAGCGTATCAAACGTAGCTTCTGCTTCCTCTAGTTTTCCTTGCTTGACGAAGTGGTAAATCCGCCGAACAATTTCGTGGAACTGTCGATGAGGCGCTTCTAATTGCTTGAAAGAGGGCAAGGTGCTCACAGATGGATTGTTCAGGGCCTCGTCATACCAAATCCCCAAGCGGCATTGATGATGGTCAACGAGTTCTTTTTCATCAATGTGGTGATACCCAAGCATGAAGTTGTACAGCCACCATTTCCATAAGAGATGGTCGGTTTTGACGATTCGCAAGTAATGCTTGGTCTTTAAGTGGCTCGTTTGTGTGATGCTCAGCTTGTGCAGGCTGTTAATGCCAGCGCCAACATCATAGACGTTTTTACCTACATTCGAGACGTGCGAAGAGACTTGCTCCATATTCGTCAGAACTTGCGATATGCGCATCGAAATATCATCCGTGGCAGCAGACTGCTCTTGTGCCAATGCTGCGATGTGTCCGGTGGAATTCCCGACAGTCTCAATATTTTGCACAATCTCTCCTAATATCCCAATCGCATCCCGTGTCTGACTCACTTTATCGCTAAAATGGTCGCTCATGAGAGTGGCCGTTTCTTTTACCTGGACAGCTTCATTTTGGACATTGTTGATTGTGGCTGTAATGCTTTGAACGGATTGCTTGGTCTGTTCAGCGAGCTTTCGCACTTCATCTGCCACGATAGCAAAGCCGCGCCCGTGTTCGTTCGCTCGCGCTGCCTCAATCGACGCATTCAATGCAAGAAGATTGGTTTGATCGGCAATATTACGTATGACTTGGACGACCTGGGAAACTTCTGCAATGGACGTCATTAACTGCGAAATTTTTGTTTGCATCTCTTGGAATTCATCTGCCATGGAAAGAAAGCTGGTCAATGACTCTTGGATAATATCTTTGCCCATCGTCGCTTGCTCGATTGTAGTGGAAGCACTCTCTGCAACAGAGACAGCTGATTGAGCCACTTTTTGCACAGATTCGCTTAGTTGCTCGGCAGCAGATCCCACATTGCCAGCTTCTTCTGTCGTATCCTCAAGCGTGTCCAGCACATGCTTGAATTTATCGATCTGAATCACTAACTCCAGAACTTCGCCCAGGCGATCAATGACTTTGTAATCATTATCTTCCTGATACGATTGGAGGACGACTTGCGAATCAAGCGTGATGATCTTCATGAGTGCCAACAGGACGGAAGATAGTTCTTGGGGACGTTTCGAATAGGTGTTGACGATTGCGGGAATCAAATATTCATAGACCCGCAAGTAAGAGCCCGTATACCATTCTGGCGCAAGTCCAATCTTGCTGTGAACCTCTCCGATTTTCTTGCGCCCAGCTACATAAGCGTCATCTAGCTTTGCATGTGGAAGCGATTGCAAATAGTGACGAAAGGATACGGCCAATCGATCAACCGTCGTATGCGTTTCGATGATTTGCATAAGATGGGAGTATTGGCGAAGCATGTGGTAATGACGCTCTGTAATAGCCTCTAGGTGTTGGGTTAGGAGTGGTTCAATTTGTTTCAACCGATCAAGGTCTGTCTGATTCATTTGCAAAAAATGAACTTTTCCCTGTAGCTGATCGGGCATTTGGACATCGCTTTTTTGAATTGAGGCGGTAACGGTTTGAGCGCCACGCTTACCAAACATAAAATCCCTCCATATTTTTACGGAAAACGGGCCTATTCATAAAAAGAATAGGCCATAAGTGCTTTTTAGATTATAGCATCCACGAATGGAGTTGAATCTTTGGAACTATTGTGATTTTGTGAAAAGTATATTAAGAAATGGGCAGCGTCATCCATTATTCAAAAAAGGTCATGTGATGCTTTTCGTCCCGGTAATAAGCGAGACGGTCGTGGAGAGTGCCTGTATGTAATTCGAACTTATGCCCATCAGGGTCGGTGAAATAAATGGAGCGCTTATCCCGCTCCGAACGATCCCGTCCATGCAAAATGGTAACGCCGTGCTTTTCTAAATGAGTGTACCACTCATCAAATGACTCTTCTGTGATCGTGAAGGCCATGTGCGTATAGGAGTGAGCAATTTCATTGCGTGGGATGTCTGGTTCCTCATTCAGCGCCAACCAGTAGCCATTCAGGTCAAAGTAAGCCAGTTTGCGACCTCGTACAAGTGGTTTGGCATGCAGTACATCCCGGTAAAAACAAAAAGATACCTCTAGATCAGAGACAGAAAAAAGTAAATGATTCAATCCTTGGAGTTGCGGCAATACGTCCCCCACCTTTTTAGCAATAATCTTGCAACTATTGCTATTGTATGGGGAAAACAGGCAAACCACCAGTCTTCGCGGGTCTGCCTGCAATTCGTTTAGGATTTGCTTTGTTGAGCTTGCGCTTGGGATTGCAATGTGGATTGGACCTGAGAAACCATCGTTTGCGCTTGGGCAATTTCTTGAGATGCTTGCTTCAAGGCTTCTTCCGCGAGCTGTGGATTGGCTGCAGATTGTTCGATCGCTTGCGTAATCATATTTTTCGCTAGAGTGCTGGCTACCTCTGCTTTTTTAAGCGAGTCGGTGTTAATTTGGCTAGGCATAGTATACCTCCTGCGGTTTTTGGATGAATGGAACACCGTATTAATTTGCCCCGCACGCAACGGTTTATGTATATAGATAGCGTCCAACCGTTTTCCTCCCGCGATGCATAGTCTGACAGGGGGAGGGACGTCAGATGAAAAAGCAATGGGTGCAAGTCATTCGATTGGCAGAGCAAGCATTCTTTACGATTATCTTTTCAGCGCATAAGCGGGTGGGGGATCGCGGAATCATTTTGCCAAAGCGGTTTCATTCCAAGTTGAAAATTCGCCGTTTCCTGCAAAAATTTATGACCCCTTGTCTGGCAAATCGAGTGATCGGCAATCTTGATTTGCGGCGAATTAACGGACGACTCGCAATCCCTGTAGGTGACACGATAGGGGCACCACCAATTGTAAAATCAAAGGTCCTGTCTTCGGGCAGCAGGTGTGCGACACTTGTGGTATGGTTTGCCTTTGATTCAAGTGATCGATTTTTCCGTGTGTACCAGTTGAAAAAGCTTCCGAATGGGCGCTGGATCGTTGTAGGGCGTCATCCGCTGGACTATCCGTTTAACCTTCCGCAGGATTTCCTGAAACGACAAATACCATGCGGAAAAATCTTTACAACATGGTGAGAGAAGTTAAAAACCAGGAAAAAATGACTATCTTCCAAAAAAATCCGGTATTGATATTGGTTCAATTTGCCTGTATAGTATGTAAGTGTTGCAATACTTATCGGAAATTGTCGAATGAGAGAAGGTCCGATATTGCTGGCAATCGGGAAGTAGCTCAGCTTGGTAGAGTACTTGGCTTGGGACCAAGGGGTCGCAGGTTCGAATCCTGTCTTCCCGACCATGTTTTCATTTGAATAGGCCGGTATGGCGGAATTGGCAGACGCGCGCGACTCAAAATCGTGAGGGAAACCGTGGGGGTTCAAGTCCCTCTACCGGCACCAGCAATCTATACATATGGTTTTCGTTATAAGGTGGGGAACAGTGAGTAGGCCTGTTTCTCACTTTTTTTTTGCGGTCATTACATCAAGGTCATGCTTGATCGACGTACCTGCTGTCTTTTCCTTTTGTACCTGCTACAATAGCTTAGTATAGAAGGAAAAGGAGGCGAGAACGTTGAGACTTGCAGGAAAACAAGTGGTTTGCTTCGTCGAAAGTGAATTTGAGGATCTCGAGCTCTGGTATCCGGTGATGAGACTGCGAGAAGAAGGCGCTACCGTCCATTTCGTCGGCCCGAAGGCGAATCACGTCTACATAGGGAAGTACGGTGTACCGTGTGAGGCTGACAAAGCGATGGCAGAGGTCAATCCTGCCGACTATGCAGGTGTACTCGTTCCAGGAGGGTGGGCACCTGATAAGCTGCGCCGCTATCCAGAAGTGCTGTCGTTTGTTAGTGCGATGCACGAGGCAAAAAAACCGATTGGACATATTTGTCATGCGGGATGGGTGCTTGCTTCCGCAAAAATTTTGCGAGGGGTAACCACGACATCGACGCCAGGCATTAAAGATGATATGGAGAATGCAGGCGCGATTTGGGTAGATGAAGAGGTCGTGGTAGACGGTCACATTGTTGGTTCACGAAGACCGCCTGATTTGCCTGCGTATGCCAAAGCGTTTGCTGATTTGCTGGCACAACAATAGGAAACGGAAAATAAGGGCTTGCTCAAGATGATGAGTAAGCCCTTGTTTTGATATTGATAGAGGTTTTGTTACGAATTGGAGTTATTCCGTTTCTTCCACGGCGGATCGCCTAACTCATGAATTTTGTTGTTGATTTTGTAAAAAAGATAGGGAATCAAAAACGCCAACACCGTCCCTGCGAAGGTCAAATATGGAGGGACTACACCTAAAAATTTGAACATGGGATCACCTGCTGGTTTGGCGTTCGGTACGGTTGATCGCACCGATATTGCGTAGATAAACCTTTGCTTGAACGGTTATCTCACTTTTTTCATACAAACGCTGCCCTATTTCCCAATCCTGCTGAATTTTTTTCCACAACGAGAAATGATGCTGCTTGAGATAGCTGCCAAGCTTGATGACATCCACTTTCATTTGATTATGGACTTTCCTGATGGTGTCATTGCTCATTCGCTCGATTTCTTGGGCAAACACTTGTTCAAGCTTCTCCATCGCAATGTTATTCAAGTAATCCATTGTGGCATAAGACTCGGCCAATGTGCCTTCACATTCGATTTCTATCGTGAATTTCATGTGCTGCCGATCTCGTAAATCTGCCTTAATGCTATGCTTGATCCCTTGGATGTTCATCGAGACGAGATTGTTTTTAAACTTACCTTTTAGCATGCCGCCGTTAATATTTCCCGTGAGAAAATTCAGTCCCTCCGTCTCTTCTTCCCCGAGAAAACCCACCATCTGATTGTCATAAGAAAAAACGGCCGCACCTGCTAATTTTACCTCTTGCTCTTCGGGTCTGATTCGCGGAACCACAAAACTGTAAGGGCTGAGAAGCTCCTCGTGGACATCGCCCAATCGGACATCTGAAAGCATGCGGGAATTTTTATCGTCATTCTCCGCGACAGAGTTGACGTAAATTGCTGGTAGCTTTTCTGTTTTCGGTTTGACTTCCAGTACTTCTTTGGCAAGACCTTTTGAGATAAAGACCTTGCTGCTTCGTCTTGAGTCTGGATCACGCAGATAGAAATCGAGTGCCTTGGCAAAACCGTCTTTGGTGCGGGCGACATCCTCAGAAACGATCAGGATCTTCATATGCTGATAAAACGGGGATCGGCTGGTTCGGGTAGCCAATTCGCGGGAAATCTCAAAGAGGGAATCCCCTTCGGATATGAGATTGTGAAAAGCCTCATTGGCTGTGTTTTGCCCGCCTCCGCTTCCTTGACCTCCGGAGACCAATCCACCGGGAACGACAAATTGATGTGTGACGAGAAAGCGCTCTTTTACGGGGGGTTTGTCTGGAGCCTCTTGCTTGGCTTGCTGCTCGGTTTCCTTCGTACGAGGTGTATCAACCGCTACGCCTACCACAAATCCTCGTTCCTCAATTTGAACCTGATCCCAGCATCCAGCCAGCAACGTCGAGAGAAGCAGGTACATACAAAAGGCAGTGAGCTTTCTATTCATGTCCCTTTACACCTCGTATGACAGCGATGAGGAGCAGAAAAATCGGACATAAATAGACGACGATCATTCCGAAATAGGTGATGCTGTCTGCAAACGTGAAGAAATCAACCAGGTTTTGCGGGAGCATCGCGACAAAATAAATCAGAGGGGAAAGAATGAGCACCCAAACCGTTTTGCGCACCTTGTGGAACATGGACTGCAAGTTGAGCACCGTAATATCGAGCCACATCGCACAGGTGTTGAAGATCGTCATGATCCAGATGGTAAAGAAGATGGATTCCACCCGTTCAAAGAAGCCGCCAGGGATTTCTACCTCTTTTGCCAGCTCGATGGTTGGATAGGTCAAGTTCGTTGCAACGTCAGCAGAGAAGACCCCGATGACAAACATGTAGATGGTCAGGTAGAGCAGAATGGGAATCGAGAGCCCTAACGTTACGGCCCTTGCCCCTTCCTTAGGCTTTTTCATCAGCATGGTGTAAAACAGGATAATCTCGAAGCCTGAATAAGAAAGTCCGACCGCTCTGGTGCCTTCCAAGAGAGAGCGCCAGTCTGAAGAAAAGAAGGGACGAATATTTTCGATCTCAAATAACTGGGTGGTAAACAACAGGACGACGAACATGACGACAAGGACCACAGGCAAAAACAGCAAGTTGAGCCGCAGCATGGAAACGCGTGTTCCAACTACGGCATATTGAACGATCAAGAGAAAGGAGAGCGTGATCATTTCAACCGGGGTATTGTAAAACAGGTATTGCTTCGCGATGTTTCCGATCGCCCTGATCTCAAACGATACAAAAAGCATGGCGTAAATACAGACGAGAAAGGTCAGGATGTAGCCGATAGGCTTGCTCGCGATGATGGAGGTGTAATCAAAGAAGGTTTGTCTGGGAAACCGAGCAGCCAGCTTGGCAAGCAGCCAGCCAATCACGCACACACAAAAACCGCTGATCACGACGGAAATCCACCCATCGAATGCTCCAGTTGCCTTGGCTAAGGAGCGGGGAAAGGTCAGGATGCCGACGCCAATTGTCATCGAGGCAATGTTAATCCCCATATGATTTTTGCTGATCATTTTCTCCGCCAAGGTTTGTGAACTCACTTACGACCCTCCTCTATTCATTCGATTTTCGTCTTTCGGGTGAAGAGCATCTGGTCGAGTTTTCAAAAAGGTAACAGGTGCACGCAAAATCATATCCTTCCAATCCCGTGGCATCTGTGGAGCAAGAGGTGCCAAATAAGAGTACCCGATGCTGGTCAGATTGGATAAATGAGTCATGATGACAATCAAGCTTAACACCACGCCATAAATACCAAAAATGGCTGCCATAAACATCGCAAAAAAACGGATCATCCGAAAGGCGATGGCGAGGTGATAAGCTGGGATGGCGAACGAAGCGATAGCAGTAAGAGCGACGACGATGACCATGACAGGGCTGACGATGCCCGCAGAAACCGCAGCGTCACCGATGACGAGACCGCCGACGATCCCGATTGTCTGGCCGATCGGCTTCGGCAAGCGCAATCCGGCTTCCTGCAACAGCTCCATCGTTGTCACCATCATGATCGCCTCTACGAATGCGGGAAAAGGAACCCCATCACGTGTGGCCGCAATCGAGAAGGCGAGATCAGACGGGATCAAGCCGGGATGAAAGGTGACGAGAGCAATATAAAAAGCAGGTGAATAGACGGCCAGAAAAGCTGCCAAATACCGTAAAAGCCTTGCTAAACTACCTACAATCCAACGCTCATAGTAGTCTTCTGGCGAATGCATCAGCAAGCCGATGGTAACAGGCAAAATGAGCACCATGGGAGTCCCGTCGAGCAAAATCGCAACACGGCCTTGAAACAGCGCAGCGCTCACTTTATCGGGACGCTCCGTGTTATGAACCTGAGGAAAGGGAGACAGAAAATCATCCTCAATCCATTGCTCGATAAAACCCGACTCTTCTACCTCGTCGACATCGATGGTGGAGATTCGCCGTCTCACTTCATTCAATAATTCTGAATCAACGATGTTCTCAATGTAGGCGATGATCAGGTCTGTCCTGCTTCGTCTCCCCACGATGGCCCCTTCAAAGCGCAAGTTCGGGTCTTTGACACGTCTGCGTATATGAACGGTGTTGTCCCGGATACTCTCCGAAAAGCCATCCCGGGGACCTCGAACCAGTCCTTCGGAGACCGGCTCCTCGACAGAACGGGTTTTCCATCCCTTGCTGTCAATAATAATGACTTCGGCCGATCCATCTACGAAAAGAGCTGTATCCCCAGAAAGAATGCTTTCGAGTGTTTTTGTCAAATCGGTTGCTCTCGATATCTCGACGACAGAAAGGACTTCCTCATAGAGCATCTGGACAATCTCATCTGGTTCAGTCGGCACCATTTTGGAAGCAGTCGAGATCATCAACTGGATATGTCTGAGTACTTGCGTATCCAGCATATCGCAGTTCGCCAATCCATCAATCGCAATAACGGCACAGGAATGGTTGGTGTTGCCGATAAAAAAGGAACGAGTTAATAAATCGTGTGGGCTGCCCAGCACGGTCTTGAACGTCTCTATGTTTTGCTGCAAACTGGTCGATAGCGTAAGCGCAGGATCATTTCGCTGCTGTAAGCGCTGCGCGATAAGAGAGGGAGTTTTCTTTTGGCGACGCTGGGACAAAAATCTGCGCATCATTTGAAGTTCCTCCCGTTCAGAATGCGAATATCATGTTAGTGCGATTTTTTCCAGATGAGAGGAAAATTATGCGGAAGAATAGGCGAATGCTAAATCTTTCATAGTTTTGAATTGAACTCATCTGTGACCTATGATACATTCGGCATGGTAGAATAGAGTGTAGTTCGTCTTTTTTGAACAGGTATTAAGTAGAGAGAGTAGGAATGATGGAGAAGGGTGGAATAGAAGTGCTTGACAGTCAAGTATTGATCCGGGAAACGGACTTTTCCCGACTGGCACATACATGGGAAGAACTCGCGGAAGTAATGAAATCGCAGGGAGACGAAACGACGCCTCACAAGCTCATTCAACTGGCTGCGAAAACAAAGCGCGCTGAGCTGAATATTGCGTTTTGCGGACATTTTTCTGCTGGAAAATCTACGATGATTAACACGCTTTTGGGTGTCAATTTGCTGCCGTCCAATCCGATTCCGACTAGTGCGAATGTCGTCAAGATTCGCGGTGGAGAAAAAGCGGCTCGCGTTTTCACCATGAACAGCGGAGTCCTTACATTTGATCCAGATACGGAGATGGAGAAGCTCAAGCAGTTTGCTGTTGACGGAGATACGGTAGAATCCGTAGAGGTTTCCTATCCGGGAACATTCCTTGACGAATACGCCAGCTTGCTCGATACACCGGGTATTGACTCCACGGATGCGGCACACAAAATCGCTACGGAATCTGCGCTGCATTTGGCTGACGTCGTCATTTACATGATGGATTATAACCATGTTCAAGCCGAAGAGAATTTCAACTTTACGAAGACGTTGAAGGACCGTGGCAAGCCAGTCTATCTGGTTGTGAACATGATCGATAAACATATTGATTTTGAATTGGATTTCGATAGCTATAAGGAAAGTGTCGAGGAGGCATTCGCGACCTGGAATATTCATCCGGATGGTATTTTTTACACGTCGCTTGCGGAACCAGATCATCCTGAGAACATGTATGAGGAATTTAAGGGCATGCTTGCGCAGTTGATCGCTGATCGTGAAAAGCTGGTAGGCAAGAGCGTCCGCAGTGCTGCCGAGCATTTGATCGACGAACACATCCAAGTAGTAAGAACAAGCCAGGCAGATCAACGCCAGCAGTGGGAAGCCCAGTTGGATACTATGGAGGTGGAAGGCATCGACAGTCGTAATGCAGCGGCTGTGCAGAAAGCGCTTGAGCAGGAGGAAGCGACAGCAGCGGCTCTCGAGCAGCGTGCCGAGGATGCCAGAATGCAGATGGAAAAAGAACTGAGTGTACTTTTGGACAATGCTCGTTTGACTTATTTCAGCACGAACGAAGCAGCACGAAGCTACTTGGAGAGCCGCAAACCGGGCTTCAAGGTGGGATTGTTGTTTGCAGGCAAGAAGACAGAGGAAGAACGCGCACGTCGCGAAGAAGCGCTTCTCGTTGAGTTCCGCGAAAAAGTGGCGGGAAATCTCGACTTCCATTTCAAAGAATGGCTAGGCAAGCAGCTGCAAGTGTTTGATTTGCGGAGCGAAGAATATCATGCAAGCGTTCACGCGACCAAGATTGATATTACGGGCGAGTTCCTGAGCAAGCACATCAAAGAGGGTGCTGCCTCGAGTGAGTACGTTCTGAACTACTGTGCGGATATTTCCAGCGGGATGAAGCTGGAGTACAGACGCGTGGGTCTATCCTTTATTGCACAAGTGGTTGAGATGATCAAGGAACATGTGCGTGTAGAAAGTGCAGCTCAAAGCGAGCGCCTTGGCGTATTGCGCGAAATGGCAGCACTGCATCAAAAGCTGGCAGGACTGGCAGCGAGAGAAGAAGAAACCAAGGGTCGTCTGTTGGCGATTATGCGTGAAGGAGAACAAGTAGCATGAATCAACTACGAGACAAACTAATTGCGGCAGCAGAGCGTCTGCGGCGCGCAAGTGAAGAAGTCGTTTCTGTACCAGGGATGCAAGCACAGGCACAGGCGATGCTGGATCGAGCAGATCGCCTGACTGCCAATCGTTTTACTGTCGCACTGTTTGGTGCATTCAGTGCAGGGAAATCGTCTTTTGCGAATGCCTTGATGGGCGATCTCGTGCTTCCAGTATCACCGAACCCAACAACAGCAGCTATCAACAAAATCATGCCGCCAACGGATACACACCCGCATGGCACTGTTCGTGTCGTCATGAAAGAGCGTGAAGCCATTGAGCAGGACGTGATCCGTTCCCTTGCTGTCTTTGGTATGATTGCTACTGATCTCGAAGGGGCACTGGCAGAGCTGGGCAAGATCGACGTCGCCCAAATTCCTCCGACGGCAAAACCGCATTACACCTTTTTGAAAGCTGTTACAAAGGGGTTGCCAGAGATGTCGGCTCATCTGGGCGGCGAGCTGCTGGTTGATATGCAAGCGTTCAAAGGGTTTGTGGCAAAGGAAGAAAAAGCTTGTTTCGCAGAGTACATCGAGCTGTTCTATTCTTGTCCACTGACCGATCAGGGAATTGTTCTGGTAGATACCCCTGGTGCTGACTCCATTAACGCACGTCACACAGGTGTGGCGTTCGAATACATGAAAAACGCGGATGCGGTCCTGTTCGTGACGTATTACAACCACGCCTTTGCACAGGCTGACCGCGAATTTTTGCTGCAAATGGGGCGCGTCAAGGATACGTTTGAAATGGACAAAATGTTCTTTATCGTCAATGCTTGTGACCTCGCAGCGAATGAAGAAGAATTGCAGGGTGTCCTTACCCACGTAGAGAAAAACCTCCTCTCGTGCGGCATTCGCCTCCCACGTATTTATCCGGTGTCCAGCCAGACTGCTCTGTTGGCACGGATGCATGAAAAAGGCAAGCTGGCAGCTTCTGCGGAGAAAGTATACCGCCAGCGCACGAATACGGCTGAAGGCGAGCCGCTGATGCCGGCAGATGAAGCATTCAAGTTCTCGGGAATGGCTTCGTTTGAAGCAGAGTTCCTCCGCTTTACGATTGAAGAGCTGACGCAAATTGCTGTGAATGCTGCAATCGGTGAAATCCGTCGCGCCCATGATACCTTGACAGAGTTCATGCGTATGGCACAGTCCGGGGAAGACGAGCGTCTTTCGCGCAAAGAAGCAGCAAGCAATGCCAAGACACAGGCTCTGTCAGCTGTTGAAGCACTGTCTACCGCTTCGTTCGAGCGCGACTTGGCAAAAGAGCGCGAGGAGCTGCTCTACTACGTTCGCCAGCGCTTGTTCTTCCGTTTCAACGAACTGTTCAATCTCGCTTTTAACCCGGCTGTCATCAAGGACGATGGACGCAACATGAAGCAAGCGCTGCAAGGATGCTTGACTGATCTTCTGCGTTCGATCAGCTACGACTTGGCGCAGGAACTGAGAGCGACTACCCTTCGTTTGGAGAAATTCACGAACAAGCAAGGGACATCACTTGTTGCGGCGTGGCAAAAGGATGCACAAGGCTACGCAGCAGGGTTGACCTTGGCACCTTATCAGCAGCGACAGGTGGAAACATTGTCTTTTGCTAACGAACTGCCAGTAGCCGAATCTTCATTTGCATCAGCGATTTCCTTGTTCAAAAACACCAAAGACTTTTTCGAGCAGGATGGCAAAGTGAAAATGCGTGAAGAACTGGAGAAGCGCATGCAAGAACCAGTGAGCGCGTATGTAGAAATCGGAAACAGGCAGCTGGATGAGCAGTTTTCTACACTGTTCCAAGAGCTGGTGGCAAGTGAGCGCAATCGCGTCATCGACCAGATCAACGAGTATTTCACAGGTCTGTTTGCGGCTCTTGAGATGAACATCGATCTCGACGAGCTGGCGGCAAAAGTAAGTCGTGTGGCGGCTGAGTTGGAGTAGTCGGAACATAATAGCGAAAAGGGCAGTCCCCAAGTCTTGTACAGACCAGGGATTGCCCTTTTTTCAGGTATCTATCATACTACCCGCAGCAAAATATGTTCGAATCCGTCTTCGTCTTCCTCGGGCTGAAAAATAACAGTCCACGTCAATGTCTCATCAAAAATGTACATATCGATAGTGAAGCGCCCATAGTTTTCCAGCAGATATTTTGCGTCCATCTTCATTACTTTGTCGCGTATCATCTCTTTT
This sequence comes from Brevibacillus fortis, assembly GCF_046196545.1. Taxonomy (GTDB): domain Bacteria; phylum Bacillota; class Bacilli; order Brevibacillales; family Brevibacillaceae; genus Brevibacillus; species Brevibacillus fortis_A. Next base: position 4,778,581 of record NZ_CP176370.1, on the reverse strand, counting down.
CCGAACGTACTAAAACCTTCCCAAAAAACGAGTACCTCACCTTTTTCAAGCAAAAACGTTTCCGCTTCATTTTCGGACATACCCTCTCTGACGATACCTTTATCGTTGTTATTGAATCTCGCTAAGTCCCAGAGGCAACCTTGGTACTGTGTGATATATCGGTTATATACAAATCGGCGAAAGCTACAGCTTTCTACATCGTAAAATATGGAAATATATCGTTCTTTTAATGACTTTGAAAAGTCTTTCTCTAAAGATGGAATCGTACGTGTATTCACGACATCAGGACTATATTGAACTGGTCGATAGAAAAATTCTTGTGTATCACCATTTTTTTTGGTCTCTTTGGTAGAAAATCCATAGCTCATTTCTTCGATATAATTTGTCCTAGCAAACATATCTAGTTCGTACTGCAATTGACTCTTGTGAAGCTTGGCAAATTCTCCTGCTGGTATCGTTTTCACATAGCACCCATCTGGAATGTGTTCAATATGACTCACTCTTTTCCCGATGATCGTGCCATCTGAATCCCACACCTCAAATATTTTTTCTGGCTCAAGTACATGCTCGATCCCCGTAAGCCGAGGATTGTAAAATTGTGCGTAATCATCGCCGTGAGAATCGAAATCCAAATCCTCTGGGACCCCAATGACGATCATCTCGTCGAGTTTACATATGTCCAGCCTCATGGTTCCTCCTGTGGTATTATTTCCGATTCTCCCATTCCTCGCGCAAAATCCCCATCTTTATTGCATCGTAATACTCACCGCGAACAATCCTTGCTTTGCGTACCCGCGCTTCTTCCATCATTCCCATGTGAGCAGCCAGCTTGATCATCCGTTCGTTGCCGGACCACGTACCAATGCCTAAACGGACAGTATCCATGTGGGTAAACAAGTAGTCGATCCACATCCGAAACGCTTCCCGGCCATAGCCATTCTGCCAGTAGCGGGAGTCGTAAATGACGATTCCGATTTCGCACCAGTTCGTCTCTTCGGACACCCAGTAGCGACCGACACTGCCTTTTAGTTCCCCGTCAATCTCAATCATCAGCTGGGTTCTTGGTGCATCTGTCCCGACGAGAGCCAAAGACTCCTGGTGGCGTGGGAGGGCACGATACTCTTCTTTTGTGTACGGATCAAGCGGTTTGTAAGGACCATTCCAATTAAGATGTTCACGATCTTCTGCTTCGTATTTCCAATAGTAGATCGTATCAATATCTTCTGCTCGAATATCTCGCAGAATGACCTTTTCTCCTTGCAAATGAATACGCATGACTTGTTCTCCTTTCGTTTGGGTGAATCTGGTACAATCATTGTAAAAGAGAACTGCTCCTATACACAGTGACAGTTTGAGGAAAATAGATAGGGACAGAATGGAGGGCCGCTGATGGAGTACATGCCGATTATGGATGCACAGAGCAAGGAACCTCTGTATCAGCAGCTATACAAGCAATTGAGCAAACGAATTGCATCAGGAGAGATACCGTCCGGAACCAAAATGCCGTCGATCCGTCAGTTGATGAAGGCAAGCGGTGTCGGAAAAAATACGATTGAGGCCGCCTATCAGCAACTGCTCGCAGAAGGCTATATCGTGAGCCGGGAGCGAAGCGGCTTTTTTGCTGCTGAAATCGAGAGATGGTCAGAGCCAGTGGACCAGGATGAGGAGAACGCCCTGTATTCGTCCATCTTGAAAAAGAAAAAAGGGGAGCATCTCACCTGTCGCTACAACTTTCACGGTTCGGTCATCGATACGAAGTCGTTTCCTTACGCTGCATGGCGCTCTTGCATGCTGGAAGCGCTGGATGTCTATCCCGAGGATTTTTCTTTTTACGGGGATGATCAAGGAGAGTGGGAGCTCCGAGAAGAGCTCAGTAAATATTTGCGCAGAGCACGAACGCTTATTTGTCGGCCCGAGCAAATCATTATCGGCACCGGATTACAGCAGGCTCTCAGCTTTTTATGTCTGCTCTTGGCGGATCGGCATCGTGTGGTTGCGATTGAGGAGCCTGGCTATGCAGATGCACGGATCGTCTTTTCCCATCACGGCTATGAGGTTGTGTCAATCCCGCTTGGGGAAGATGGGCTGTCCATTGAAGCCTTGGAGAAAAGCAAAGCAACGGTCGTGTACACGACGCCTGCCCATCAATTTCCGTATGGGATGGTCATGCCAGTCGGTCAGCGTCAGCAATTGCTACAATGGGCTAAGAGAAAGAACGGAATCATCATCGAAAATGATTACGATGGCGAATTCCGCTACAATGTACACCCTACGCCGTCTTTGCAAGGGATGGATCGGGACGGATGTGTGGTTTATATCGGCAATTTTTCCAAGGCATTTTCTCCAGCACTTCGCTTGGATTATACGGTACTCCCGGGGCAATTGCTCGGGCGATATTTGGAAGCATTCCAGGCGTATCCTTCGCCGGTTTCCCGCCATTTGCAGCGGAGCATGCAGTTGTTCATGGAAAAGGGCTACTGGGAAAAGCATGTCCGAAAAATGCGTACCGTCTATCACCGCAAGCACGATGCACTGCTTCGGGCGATACAGACGTACATGCCCCAGGAAGTCCGAGTATTGGGACAGTCAGCAGGGCTGCATATTTTGCTGGAGGTGGATATTTCCCGAACGGAGAAGGAGCTGATCGAGCTGGCGCGTGCGGCCGATGTTCGCGTTTATCCGAGCGGCCATAACTGGGCTAACGATCCGACGAATGCACGGCCGCGAATCATAGTTGGATTTGGTGGAGTGGAGGAACAAGACATTGCGGTAGGAATCAGACGTTTGGCAGAAAATTGGTTTTCATTATGATCTGCGCTTTTGCCGGATCTTCTCGTTCTTATCCTTGTCGTCACCTTCTTCTTCCTCTGATTCTTTCTTTTCGATCTTTTGCTCATGGAATTCAACTGGCGTTTGCCCGAACACGCGATCTAGCGGGGTGTAGTAATGCTCGACCGGTTTCTTTTGGACAAAAAAGCGGTAGCAAGCCATCCCGAGCATGCCAAAAATTAAAAGGGATACGCCAATAATCAAGCCGGACATTATCATCATCAGTTTTTTCTCCCTCCTTTTTTGAGGTTATGGATGATTTACGGTAAGGGTTCCAAATAGTTTCAACAGAAAAAAGCAGCCTATGGCGTGGGACAGGGCAGTTGTCCAGCGCATAGGCTGCTTGGCTTTTATCGGCAATGATTATTTCATGCTTTTTTGGTACTCATCAAACTGAGCGGTTACCTCATTCGAAGGCTTACTGGTCAAATGGCTGACAACCACGATGGCGAGCAGGCTAATAGCAAAGCCGGGAACCATCTCATAAAGGAAGTCCTTCAGCACATCAAAACGAGTCCAGATGATTACGGTAAGCGCACCAGCGATCATACCCGCAAGAGCACCCCATTTGTTCATGCGCTTCCAATAGAGGGAGAGCAGAATGACAGGCCCAAACGAAGCGCCGAATCCGGCCCACGCATATCCGACGAGATCGAGGATCGTGTCATTTTTATTCAAGGCAAGCAAAAAGGCGACGACAGATACGAGCAAGACGGACAGGCGGCCAATTGTGACTAGTTCTTTGTCGGTTGCAGAACGCTTGAAAAAGGTTTTGTAAATATCCTCGGTCAAGGAGCTGGATGTGACGAGCAGCTGAGAGGAAATCGTACTCATGATCGCTGCCAAAATCGCCGCCAGCAAAAAGCCGGTAATGAGTGGATGGAACAGGATCGTACCCAGCTGGATGAAGATCGTCTCAGGATCGCTCAACGTCCAGCCTTGTTTGGAGTACAGAGCGATACCAACCAGACCTGTCAGCATGGCGCCAGCTACGGAGAAAATCATCCAGCCCATACCGATGCTGCGTGCTTTTTTGATCTCACTGGTAGATGTGATCGCCATAAAGCGAACGATAATGTGCGGTTGTCCGAAATAGCCGAGACCCCATGCAAATAAGGAAATGACGCCGAGCAGGCTCGTCCCTTTAAAAATATCGAGCAAAGAGGGATCGACAGCGTGGATCTCTGTAAACGTTTCTCCCAATCCGCCTGCTGTAAGAACGGTCACGAGCGGAACGAGAATGAGAGCAATCACCATGATGAGTCCTTGAACAGCGTCCGTCCAGCTTACAGCGAGGAAGCCGCCAAACAACGTGTAGGCGATGGTGACCAATCCGACAATCCATAGTCCCGTTTGATAACTCAAGTGAAAGGTGTTTTCAAACAACACGCCTCCAGAAACGAGACCAGATGAGACGTAAAAGGTAAAAAAGATCATAATAACAAGTGCCGAGACAAGACGAAGCATCCGAGACCCGTCCCCGAAACGATTTTCCAAAAATGCGGGAATCGTAATCGAGTTGTTGGCAACCTCCGTATACGAACGAAGGCGGGGAGCGACATACAGCCAGTTGGCATAAGCGCCGAGAGTCAGACCGATGGCAATCCAGGATGCGCTAAGACCTTGGGCAAACATGGCGCCTGGCAGGCCCATCATCAACCAGCCACTCATGTCGGATGCACCCGCACTGAGAGCGGTTACAGTTGGACCGAGCGACCGACCGCCGAGCATGTAGTCTGTCAGATTGGAGGTACGCTTGTAGGCATAATAGCCGATTAACAGCATACCTGCCATGTACACAATAATAGATGCGAGCAGCATATTCATTGGCATCACCTCGTTGTGTTTAGTATTTATGAATTTTATATGAACATCTTACACGTTATCATGCCCAATTATAAAAATCTATAAGTAAACGCAGAAAATTTTGTAGAGCCTCAATAAAAAGTTTTTTAATAACACGAAAAAGCCCGCGATGATTGATCGCAGGCTTTTCTTGAAATGTTTTCCAAGTTACTGAACTTGAACCTGACCGTTTCCGTCGAGTGTTACTTTGAATTCCTTTACGACAGTAGGCTCCGCACCTTGGTTGTTCAAATCGTGCTTGAGCACTTTGAAAGTACCATCGGCAGAGAGCGTGCCTGTATATTCAACACCGAACATGTCAGATTTGTAAAAGCTGAAGTTCGCGAGCTCGGTCTTTTGCAATTCTTCTACGAGCAACTGACCATCTCCACTGAACATGGCATTACGCAATGCCTCAGAGGATTCGTATTTTTGCTGGAGGTATGTTTGCAGCTGTTTGGCGACTTCAGACTCAGCCAATTGCTTGCCAGCTTCGAGAACTTGTTGTCCCGCTTCGACAGCCTGTTTACCTGTCTCAATCGCTTGCTGACCTGTTTCTACTGCTTGCTGGGCGGTTTGTACTCCTTCGGATATTTCGGAGCAGGCAGTGAGCAGCAGAGCGCACGCAATAATCAAAACTTTTTTCATGTGGTTCACTCCTTTCTGGCGTGACGATTCTTACTTTATTTATTTTACCGTATATCCACTGACTTCGCATCAGCATATGATGAGGTAAGCGTAAGAGCTGCACTGATTACAGGGAGGAAACACAATGATTCAAGGGAAAGTAAAATGGTTCAGCAAAGAAAAGGGCTATGGGTTTATTGAGCGCGATGGAGGACCTGATGTATTCGTACACTATTCTGCGATTACAGGGTCAGGTTACCGGAATTTGGAGGAAGGCGAGCAGGTGGTTTTTGAGATCGTGAATGGACAGCGGGGGCTACAAGCCTCGAATGTAGCGAGGAAAGTTGTGTAAAAGAGGTATTATCTTCTAAAAAAACATGACGAAGGGTTTCCTTCGATTCAAAAACGCCGTCATACCTGTACAAGGCAGACGGCGTCTTATTTATGTCATGTTGCGTTCGGGAGTGATCAAAGGTTGTTGTAGAGAAAGACTGACAATGCAATGACCAGAGCGATCGTAATGATGCCGTAAATGATCAACAGATTGCGAGAACGTTGTTTAAAGCCCCGCTCTTTGGATTCGGAAGGGTTAATCCCGATTTTAATCGTAACGACGAGAGCTATAAGAACAAGTACAATAATAGCAATAATGAAAGGCAAAATACTCATAACAGCCAGTCCTTTCTGTATGGCACAGTCATCCTGCAGGATATACACGAGGATGCATACGGTAGCTTACTTCGATCATATACCGACCGCACAAAAATGTTGCCATCCACTTGGGGATTATTTTGCCCATCCACTTGCCATGAATGCATCTGCTAAGCGTGAAACTGCCTCAGGGATCTGATCCAGAGTAGCTCTGCCAAAGGTGAAGCGGACATATCCTTGATCTGCCCCGAAAAGATGTCCCGGAACGAAGACAACTCCCCGTTTGACTGATTCTGTGAGAAGAGTTTCGCCGCTCCATTCTCCTTTGAATTTACACCACAAGTGAATGCCACCTTCTGAACCGACCATTTCTACTTGGTCACCGAACTTGTCTTGAAGCGATGAGACAAGCTGATCGTGCCGCAAGGATAGCTCTGTTCGCAAAAGATCGATGTGACTCGCAAACTGAGGCGATCCGAGAAAGCGATTCGCTAGCCACTGCGGAAAAATGCTGTGTCCAAAATCAAACTGTTGTTTCGCATCTGCCAGTCTTTCCATGACAGTAGGGGGCCCGACGATCCAGCCGATCCGCAGACCTGAGGCTACGATTTTGGTCAAAGAGCTGATGTAGAGTACTGTTCCGTGTTGATCCAGCGATTTTAAGGTGGGGACGGGTTCTCTCGAAAAACTGGTCAAGCTGTATGGATCATCCTCGATGATCGGAATCCCGTTTTCATAGGAGAACGCGAGCAATTCTTGGCGCCGCTCCAATGAAAGCAGTGTCCCTGTCGGGTTTTGGTAATTCGGATTGAGAAAAACCATTTTGATGCGGTGCTGGCGGTGCAGCTGGGCCAAGTGCTTCGGGTCGATTCCGTCCCGGTCGACAGGCAGCGAGAACGTACGCAAGCCAGCGGAATGAAAAAGCGGCAAGGAATAACAATAAGACGGCTCCTCAATGGCGACCGCATCTCCTGGCTTTAATAAGCATTGAACGACGAGATGAAGGGCCTGCTGCGCTCCTGACGTGATCATGATCGAGGTAGCAGGTGCTTTGATGTTTCGCCATGTTTTCATATGGAGACTCAATGTCTCTCGCAAAGCCCAATTGCCCTGCGGATGCTCATAGCCGAGATGAGCCGGGAAGCCATCGGGGGTCATGAGCTGCTGGAGTGTTTGATTGGGGACGAGATCGGTCGAGAGCTCGCCACTCGCCAAATCGATCAAGTCATTTTCCTGTGTTTCACGACGGATTTTGCGAATCAACGGTAAATTCGGGCGAAACGATCCTGACTCCGTCAAATGACGCCAGTTTGGAACACGGGTCCGTGCCAGTCCCCAAATATCTTGGCTGACAATGGTGCCACTTCCTTGTATGCGCTCGATCATACCTGCTGCTTGCAGCTCATCGTATGCAGCGACAACGGTCGAACGGTTGACGTTCAGTTCCTTGGCCAGGGTGCGCTCCGAGGGCAAATAGCTGCCAGGACCGAATTCACCACTGCTGATTCTTTGCTCGATTTGCTCTGCTATTTGTTTATATAAGGGCTTTGTAGCCGTAGAATATATGCCATCCATCACGAATCCCGCTTTCTACATTTATCCATTTATTATATCATGACATTCCGATCTTTCATTTTCGTCTGGGTCAGGTAAAATAGATGAGATGGAAGGAGAGATGGACGATGAAACAATACCTGGATTTGTGCCAGCGCATTTTAGATGAGGGTGTCACAAAAGAGGATCGGACAGGCACCGGAACGACCAGTGTTTTTGGGCATCAGATGCGTTTTGACCTGAGTGAAGGCTTTCCAATGGTCACAACGAAAAAGCTGCATATGAAATCGATCATCCACGAATTGCTCTGGTTTTTATCGGGAGATACCAATGTCCGCTACTTGCAGGAAAACGGCGTGCGGATCTGGAACGAATGGGCCGACGAAAATGGAAATTTGGGCCCGGTATACGGAAGCCAATGGCGTTCCTTTACTGGACGCGACGGCAAAACAGTGGACCAGATTCAATGGGTCATTGATGAGATCAAACGCAATCCGGACTCTCGCCGCTTGATCGTTAGCGCGTGGAATCCAGCTGAATTGGACAAGATGGCATTGCCGCCTTGTCACCTGCTGTTCCAGTTTTACGTAGCGAATGGCAAGCTGTCCTGCCAGCTGTATCAGCGCAGTGGCGACACGTTTTTGGGTGTGCCGTTTAATATCGCTTCCTACGCTTTGCTGACGCATATGGTGGCGCATGTCACTGGACTTGAAGTGGGCGATTTTGTTCATACGATCGGAGATGCTCATCTGTATCTCAACCATATCGAGCAGGTCAAGCTACAGCTCACGCGCGAGCCGAAACCACTGCCGAAGCTCGTGCTCAATCCAGAAGTGACTTCGATTTTTGACTTCAAATACGAAGATATTGAAATCGTCGGATACGAATCCCATCCGCACATCAAAGGCGAGGTGGCCGTATGATCAGCCTGATTGTTGCCTATGCCCGCAATCAAGTCATCGGAAAAGATGGTGACATGCCGTGGCACCTTCCAGCCGACTTGAAAAATGTGAAGGAATTAACGACAGGCAAAACGATCGTAATGGGACGCAAAACGTTCGAATCGATTGGCAAGCCGCTGCCTAACCGCAGAAACGTCGTCCTGACACGCAGCCTGGACTTTCACCCTGAAGGTGTAGATGTCGTTCATACGAAGGAAGAAGTGCTCGCGATGGGTGATGTCATCATCTTTGGCGGCTCGGAAATTTATCGCCAGTTCCTCGATGTCGTTGATCGTTTGTACATTACGGAGATCGATTTGGAAACTGAGGGCGATACGTTTTTCCCAGCATGGGATCGCGATGCTTACACCTTGGTGGACAAGCGTGAAGGTATCGTGGATGAGAAAAACGTTCATCGGCATGCGTTTTACGTGTATGAGCGAAAAAATAGCTGATAATCGAAAATGCCTCGTTGCTGGGGCATTTTTTTGTTCCTTTTTCACCACTTTGGCTAGGTCGTTCGTCATGTGAATACTCGACATATGTGTGGAAACACATGCATATAAACGATAGAAAATAGCAGGGACGAACCCAAGGAGGTGATCGGGATGAAGGTAGACTTTCACGTCCATCTGGAGGAAGGGCCGTATTCGCTGGACTGGTTGCTCAAGCAAGCGGAATCATTGCGCCCCCTCGTGGAGCATGCCGAAGTGAAGGGGAGCCGAAAATGGGCAAGTATGCTGACGAATGGGTTGGCAGAGCGCCTTCAACAAGGCCCGTATTCACGGGACTGGCTTGAATTGTATCGAGTACGTGCCAAACAGGCGGGGATTCAGCAAGTTTGCGTGGTCGAGCACTTATACCGTTTTCTTGAGTATCGGTCTTACTACGAACAGCATGTGCACATCGGCTCAGATCGATTAGGGACCGCGCAGCGCAAATGGTTGAGCCAGGTCGCAAATGACTCACTGGACAGCTTTGTTGTTTTCCTGCAAAAAGAGCGGCTTCGTTGGGCGGAGTACGGGATTGAGCTGCGTGTCGGGATTGAACTGGATTATTTTTCGGGTGGAGAAGAGACACTGCGGCATGTCATCAATCAATATCCTTGGGATGTGTGCATAGGGGCCGTGCATTTTCTGGAAGGCTGGGGCTATTCGATCCAGGATGCACGAGAACGTTTTGGAAGACAGGAGCTAATCGGATTGTACAGCCTTTATTTTGATAAGCTGGAGCAGGCGATCGAATCGCAATTATTCGATGTGATTGCCCATATCGATGGCATCAAAGCGTTTGGTGTGCGACCGGATGAAACGGCGCTATTGCCGTATTATCAGCGTGTGGCCCGAGCACTTGGACGCAGGGGGATTGCGACGGAAATCAATACAGGCTACGGTCTGGCGTGTCAGTTCCGGGAATTTTCGCCCAGTTATCGCTTTCTGGAAATTTTGTTCCAGAATGAGGTGCCTATTACTTTGGCGTCTAGCGCTACTGCACCTGATCAAGTCGGTCAGCAGTTGGACGAGGCTCGGGCGCAGTTGAAGCGAATAGGCTATACGAGCTTTGCGGTTTTTGAGAAGCGTAAACGCAGCATGCTCGCTCTGGATTAGTCAAGCTCCCCATTTGTCCCATGATTCTGCTATGATGAAAGAAGAATGGTGCATCCAGGGGGAGGAGTAAGAACCATGTCCTTGCAGGAACAATTAAAAGAGCTACTCAAAGAGATGGAGCCGCAAATCATTAGCTGGAGGCGTCATCTACACCAGCATCCCGAGCTTTCCTTTCAAGAGGAGAAGACCCCAGCCTTTATTGCTGAAATATTAAGAGGACTTCACTTTGATGAGGTTCGCACAGGCGTGGGCGGTAGAGGAGTCATCGGCGTTTTGCGCGGAGGGCGCCCGGGTAAGGTCGTTGCGTTGCGTGCGGATTTTGACGCACTGCCGATTCAAGATCAAAAAGAGGTGCCGTATAAATCTACCGTACCTGGCGTCATGCATGCGTGTGGTCATGATGCGCACACTTCTCAGCTATTAGGACTCGCTTCTGTTTTGGCAGCACATCGTGAGCAGTTTGCCGGTGAAATTCGCTTTGTCTTTCAGCATGCGGAAGAGGAAAATCCGGGCGGAGCTACCCAAATGGTTCAGGATGGTGCTGTAGATGGCGTCGATGCGATTTTTGGCGTTCATCTCTGGTCGATGTTCCCTGTGGGGAAGGTGTACATTAGTGCAGGTCCGCTCATGGCGAATACGGACGACTTTTCCATTGAGATCAAAGGAAAAGGGGGACACGGTGCTGTTCCAGAAGAAACCGTCGACTCCATTGTAATCGGTTCACAAATCGTCGGTCATCTGCAAACGATTGCCAGCCGCAACGTCAGTCCGTTGGAGAGTGTGGTCGTGACCGTGGGGACGTTCCACGGCGGAGACAGTACGAACATCATCGCAGATAGCTGTCGTTTGACAGGGACTGTCCGCACCTTTTTGCCAGACGTCCGCGATCGTGCGGAGCAGCGCCTGTCGGAAATTGCGGAGGGGACAGCTGCCATGATGGGAGGCAGCGCTACAGTTGTCTACGATCGAGGGTATCCAGCTGTCATTAACCATGAAAAAGAAACAGCGATCGCACAGGAAGCAGCCATTGCTGCATTTGGAGTAGGTCGTGTGGAATCGATGAAGCCGTTGATGGGTGGTGAGGACTTTTCTTACTACTTGGAAAAGGTGCCCGGCGCTTACTTGTTCGTAGGGGCAGGCAATCCGGAAAAACTGGCGACATATCCCCACCATCATCCACGTTTTGATATCGACGAGGATGCCATGCTGATCGCAGGAGAGCTCTTGGGACGAACAGCGTTGCACTATTTGGAAACACATCAACGATAAGAAAACTCATGAAAGATGCGCTTTTGCCTACATAGGACAAAGGCGCTTTTTTTGCTTTCAACCATAAGCTATACGAGGCTAGCTAGAAAATTGAACAAGGGAGGGAGTGGCCTTTCGGTGAGAAAACGGATAGGCGTACTGACCTACCGAGGAGAATCAGGCTTTGTCGAGCCTGGCTTTTTACGAAGGCTGGTTGAGGAAGGGAGAGAAATGGGGGCAGAGGTTTTTTTGTTTAGCCCACAAGATGTCCAGTTTGCAGAAAAGCGGATCAACGGTTTTGTACCAGATGGCACGAAGTGGAGACGAGAGCGTTTTGCCTGGCCCGATATCGTCATCGACCGTTATCGCTACTATCCATTGCCTAAGCATCGTGCCTATTTACCATTTCGCAAGCAAGACTGGTTTCGTTATGCGAATAACCGCTTTTCGAACAAATATGTCGTTCATCAGATTTTGATACAAGATCCTGAGCTACAGCGCTGGCTTCCCGAAACACTCCCCTACGACAGAAATACGCTTGATGCGATGCTTGCCGTTCATCGTCTGGTTTATCTCAAGCCGACAAACGGCACAGGTGGCAGAAGCATACTGCGTGTGGAGAAACGAGCAGGTCGCTACCTTTTGCATGGCAGGACCAAGAAGCAAGCCAAAAGCTGCGAAAAACTGGCGACGCTCACAGAGGTGTGCGAGCGGCTGGAGCATTGGATGAAGAATGAGAAGAGCGGAAACGAGCAGTTTTTCCTTCAACAGGGGCTACGGTTATCACTGGTTCCCAAGCGAACAGTAGATGCTCGCCTACTCGTGCAAAAGGACGGGACGGGTCAATGGTGCTTGACCGGGATGGGCATTCGTGTTGGGCCGACACAATCGTCTACCTCGAATTTGCATGGAGGGGGAACAGCTTTGCCTGCTGTTTCCTTTTTGGTCAAACGATTTGGTCATCAAATTGCAGAGCGGATTGTGCTGGAATGCAAGGAGCTCGCGATCAAAACTGTCACACGCATTGAAGAACATTTTGGCCTGATGATGGAGTTTGGCTTTGACCTGGGGATTGATATTCTCGGGAAGGTTTGGATTATCGAAATTAATCCGAAGCCAGGCAGAGAAATTTTCAAGCAGATGCGCCAGCACAAGCGGTATAAGATGGCGGTTCGAAGGCCGTTGGAGTATGCGTTATATCTTATTAATAAAGACAATGCAAGTAACTAAAGGGGATCTTCCAAAGAGGAAGGTCTCTTTTTTGGTATTTTCGTTTCTTTTCAGAGGGGGACACGGCATAATAATAAAAAAATGAACAAGAGGTGAAACGCACATGCAAAAGCAATCATTTTCCATCGCACTCGACGAGGAGTTGACGCTGCGCGGAGACATTCATACGGAGGAAGCGGCAGGCTCAGCGCAGCCACTGTTGCTGTTTTGCCATGGCTTTAAAGGCTTCAAGGATTGGGGAAGTTTTCCCTACGTAGCTGATGAGCTGGCCAAGCAAGGCATTACCACGATTCGCTTTAATTTTAGCTGCAATGGCGTAGGGGAGAGCTTGACGGAGTTCGATGAGCTGGAGAAATTCGGGCGCAATACATATGCGCGTGAACTGGCTGATTTGCAAGCCTTGACGGAACGGATTTTGTCAGGCGAGCTACCATTACCCGATTATGTAGACAAAACGAAGCTGTACGTATTGGGACACAGCAAGGGCGGCGGTGACGCGATTCTATTCGGAGCAAACAACCCGCATGTGGCAGGGATTGTGACCTGGAACGGAATTGCTCATGTCGATTTGTTCGACGAGAAGCTGCGCCAACAAATAGAAGAGACTGGCGTCGGATTCATAGCAAATGCACGAACCGGTCAAGATATGCCAATCACGAGAGCCGTGATCGAGGACGTAGACAATAATCGCCAACAATACGATATTTTGGAACGTGTTTCTACGATGGAGCAACCACTGTGCATCATCACAGGAGAAAAAGATTATGTCCGTCTGGTAGAGGGTGCAAAAAGAATTCATCAGGCTGCAAAAAACAGCGAGCTGCACTGGATAGAAGGCGGGGATCATACATTTAACACGCGTCATCCGTTTGCGGGTACATCGGCTCCGCTGGAAGCAGCGATCAAGCAAACCGTCGCATTTGTCCGCACCCCACGGACATAGAAAAAACCTCGATTTTCCTGCGTTTTCTTTCCATTTGGGCTGTGGTATACTGGGAATCGTCTAACGGTTAGAATGATGCGATTATTCAGAAAAATAATAGAACAGGTGGAGAAGAAACATGAATAGCAAGGTGTATCTGTATGATACGACCCTGCGAGATGGTACGCAGGGAGAAGGGATCAGCCTGTCGGTAGAAGACAAGATAAAGATCGCACTGCGGCTGGACCAGTTTGGTATCGATTTTATTGAAGGCGGTTGGCCGGGTAGCAATCCAAAGGACATGGCTTTTTTTGAGCGTATCCGGGAGATTTCGCTGCAACACGCAAAGGTAACGGCTTTTGGCAGTACCTGTAGACCCAATGTAGCAGCGCCGGATGATGACAATCTGCAAGCATTGATTTTAAGCGGGGCCTCGGCAGCGGCGATCTTCGGGAAATCATGGGACTTGCACGTGACGGATGCTCTCAAGACGACATTGGAAGAAAACGTGCGCATGGTCGCTGATTCGGTCGCATTTTTAAAAGAAAACGGACTGACGACTCTCTTTTTGGCAGAGCATTTCTTCGATGGGTACAAGGCGAACCCGCGCTACGCATTGCGGGTGCTGGAAGCGGCAGAAGAGGCTGGGGCTGACTGGATTGTTCTCTGCGATACAAATGGCGGGACACTGCCGCATGAAGTCTATGATATTGTCAAAACGACTGTGGGCCATCTACGGACGCCTGTAGGCATCCATCCGCATAATGACAGCGGAGTGGCAGTTGCCAATGCACTGGCTGCGATTCAAGCGGGCGCACAGCAAGTACAAGGAACCATTAATGGCATCGGTGAGCGCTGTGGAAACGTCAACCTGATCTCCGTGGTTCCGAATTTGCAGCTCAAGCTAGGCTATCACTGTGTGAGCCCTGATCAATTGCAGGAGCTGACACAGCTGTCTCGCTATGTAGCGGAAATTGCCAACATGACGATGCCGAACAACCAGCCGTTTGTAGGTTACAGTGCTTTTGCTCACAAGGGTGGTATTCACGTAAGCGCCGTGATGCGCGACCCGAAAACGTACGAGCACATCGAGCCGGAAAACATCGGCAACAAACGTCGCGTACTCGTCTCAGAGCTCGCTGGACAAAGCAATTTGCTCGCCAAAATGGAAGAGCTCGAGATCGATCTGTCGCTGGATCGGGAAAAAGCGAGAGAAATCATTACACACATCAAAGAGCGCGAATTCCAAGGCTATCAATACGAGGGAGCAGAGGCTTCGCTAACGCTGATGCTGCTGGAAGCCTCCGGCAAGCTGAAAAACCTGTTCAAGCTGGACTCCTTCAAGATCATGCTGGAAAAGGCAGCCGTCCAATCGATCACGTCGGAGGCGACTGTGAAGCTACGTGTGAACGGGGAGTCCGTCCATACGGCCGCAGATGGCAATGGTCCGGTGAATGCGCTGGACAATGCGATGCGAAAAGCGTTGGAAAGCTACTACCCGTGCATTGCAAAAATGCAGCTGGAAGATTACAAGGTGCGTGTCTTGGATGAAAACGGCGCGACCGCCGCAAAAGTACGTGTCCTGATCGAATCCTCAAGCAACGGCGAAAAGTGGAGCACAGTCGGCGTCTCCACCAACGTCATCGAGGCGAGCTGGGAAGCGCTGGCAGACAGTATCCGTTACTTACTCTGGAAGGAAGGCTGCGAGGAAGTCGGAAGCCTTGCTTCCTCCGGGACGCGCGTAGGGATTGTAAACCATTAACAAACAGAACCAGCCCGGGCATATGCCTTTGGGCTGGTTTTCCTTTGGTATACAAGGTTTAGAAAATACCGATTAACAAACAAAGCTAGCGAGCAGAAAAAGCACAGGGCTCGCAGGCCTTGACAACGCCTACCCAGTCGGAACTTCCAAAAGGGGACCACGCTTGTCGAACACTTCTTCCCTGAGAAACTTCCGCCCGTAGGGTGGCTTTGGCTCGACGGTCCCCTTTTGGAAGTGGAGACGGCCAGTCAATCCCCAATGCTGGCGTGTCAGAGTCGAAGAGACCTGTGCTTTTTCTTCTCCTCCACCATGTTGACTCAAACCAGAAAGACCTTCCGTCACGGTTTGGTAGAAGAACCCGGCCGATCAATCAACTGCCGCAGCTTTGTCTCCGTGGCAGAATTCGGGTCAGGCGTGTAAATGCTGCATCGCAAATCCGCGCTCCCGGAAACTTGCAGCGAAGTCAGATCAAAGAGCATTTTCCCTACCTTTGCATGACGGAATTCCAGTAGAACCTCCGGGGCTGAGCTGACCCGGCTTTGCTCCCATAGATCGTGAAAGTCCGGATGAACCTGCCGCATCTCGCTTAAAAACTGCTCGTACCACTCATCCTCTACATACTGACCGTAATTGGCGCGAAAAATCGCGAGAAAGCCGCTAACGAAATGCTCCCAGTTGACGGCCAGCCGTCGTAATTCCTTTCGTGTAAACACCAGGCGGATCAAATTCCGCTCTTCATAAGGGATTTGTTCAAAATCGAGAAAGACATGTGCGGCTGCCTCGTTCCAACCGACAATATGACTGCGCCGATCTGTAATGATGGCTGGACACGAGCGCAATTCTTTCAAGATTCGTTTGAGTGCAGGATTGATCTGCGGCGGTTCATCTTTTGGCAAGCCTTGTCCGACACCCGTGCCTGTCTCCAGTGCCAGCGCATACAAATATTTGCGCTCATCGACGGTAAGCTGCAAGGCTCTCGCTACTGCATCCAGAACAGAAGGCGAGACCTTGATGTCGCGGCCTTGTTCCAGCCATGTATACCAGGTGGAGCTAACCCCCGCGAGCTGAGCAACTTCTTCTCTTCGTAGTCCGGGTGTTCTTCTGCGCGTCCCAGGAGCCAGCCCAACGGATTGTGGCAGGATTTTGGCGCGCTGCGCTTTCAAAAAAGTAGACAGTGCCTGCAAACGTGTTTGCTGATTCATGGTACACTCTCCATTTTCCTCGACTGGTTAAGTTTGTTAGACTAGTACTCATTATACTAGGATAAACAACAACTTGTAATAGGATAACCCGTGTGACAAGATGATTTCCATAAGGGACTCGAATAGGAGGCTTACCATGGAAAAAGTCGTTGTCACAGGTATGGGAGTGATCTCCCCGATAGGGAATACAGTGAATCAGTTTTGGAACAGTCTCGTGCAAGGGAAGTCTGGAATCTCACATATTGACACTTTTGATACAGCACGCAATAAAACGAAAATCGCAGGTTTGGTCCGAGATTTTGATCCGGTGGAGCGGTTTGGGCGCAAAGAGGCGCGACGAATGGATCGCTTTTGCCAGTTTGCCCTTGCTGCTGTAGAAGAAGCGCTAGGGGATGCAGAGCTTCGGCTGGACGAATTGGACCGCGAGCGAATCGGGGTATATGTAGGCTCTGGCATTGGCGGGGTAGAAACACTGCTTGAGCAGCATGATGTCCTTCGTGAGCGAGGTCCTGAGCGGGTCAGCCCGACGCTGGTTCCCATGCTCATATCAAACATGGCAGCAGCGATGATCAGCATCAAGTACGGTCTGTACGGGCCGACGATGTCCCCTGTTACTGCTTGCTCGATTGGGAATACGTCCATCGGAGAGGCTTTCCGGCTCATTCGGGCGGGCGGGGCAGATGTCGTCATCGCAGGGGGGTCTGAGGCCGCAGTGACGGACATATCTCTCGCCAGCTTTAGCAATGCGACGGCATTGTCAACGAGAAATGATGATCCAGCAGGAGCGAGTCGGCCATTCGATTCCCAGCGGGATGGGTTTGTCATGGCAGAGGGTGCCGGTATTGTAATTTTGGAATCAGAATCACACGCCAAGAAAAGAAATGCCCGGATGTATGCCGAGGTGATTGGCTACGGGGCAAGCTCTGACGCCTATCATATGGTGGCGACACATCCAGAAGGAATCGGTCCCTACCGTGCGATGAAATGGGCCCTCCAGGAAGCAGGGGTGCAAACGACAGACGTCGATGTCATCAGTGCGCACGCGACCAGCACAGAAATCGGAGACCGTTCCGAGACACTGGCGATCAAAAAGCTGTTTGGCGAGCATGCGTACCGTGTACCGATCACCGCCAACAAATCAATGACGGGGCACATGTTTGGTGCAGCAGGCGGTGCGGAGGCGATCGCCCTGATTAAGAGCTTGCAGGAAGGAATCATTCCCCCGACGATCAATCAGGAGGAGCAAGACCCGGACTGCGATCTGGACTATGTGCCAAACACAGCACGCAGAGCTACGCTCGACATAGGCATGTCCAATTCCTTTGGCTTTGGCGGTCACAACGCAGTAATCGTGTTAAAAAAATGTAACGGATAAAGCCTGTTCTAGTAGTCTCCAGTAGACTTTGAGAGCAAACAAAAAAGCGTCACTCCAAGTACTCAGGAGAGACGCTTTTTCACTTTTTTCACTGTGTCAAACAGAACTAGGATTGCTTTCTCATCGCACCCAGCTCTTCAACGATGGCGGTCATCTCATTGATGCCAAACGCCGCTTTTTTCTGCACCATGTTGTACAGGTACAGCAAATCCTCATAATGAACGAGATCGAAATCCTCCGGGCGCATCACCGCTGTGTTCGCCATGTTCAGTTTTGCTTTGATGCCCTCGATAATAACGGCCAGGTTTTCTACAGTCGGTTGATTCAGGTCAGCCATACTTTCTCTCTCCTCTCTACAAAGCTGGTATTTATTTCGTCAGTTGCCCACGTGTGACGCCCAACTGGTTGGTTGCCTTCAGGGTGCGCCATACGTGTGTACCGCTAACTTCTCCGCGCAATGCCTTACGATACAGACTGATTACTTCTTTCACGCGCTCTGGCTCTTCTTCCAAAAACTCGATGCGGTAGCTGCCGACATTCAGAGAGCGGAACTCGCTCAAGTACTCAGCACCAGACTGGTCAATCGCGTTATAGACGGTATTGCGGCAACCGGTATCCACACGTATAGGATGAGAGAAACCGACGCGGTCTTTCAAAGAAATGCGGGAGGTCTCACATGGAGTTCCGCAGTTTGTATGGTCAGTACCTTCACTCATGAATGTGCAGTATACGCAGTGCTCAGTGTGGAACATCGGCATGTGCTGGTGGATGACCAGCTCCATGTTCGCAGCGTTCGAGCGTCTGAGTAGATCAACCATCTGCTGGATGTTCAGATCGTACGATGGCGTTACGCGCTCAAGACCTGTTGCAAGGAACAGTTCAACTGCCTTGTGGTTCGCGACATTCAAGGAGAAATCGCCAATCAGCGGAATGTCGATTTCATCACGACGAGACAAGTAGTAATAGAGTGCCCCAGTATTGCGCACCAGAATAGCGTCTGGCTTGCTTTTCGCGATCAGGGCAAGGACACCGTTTTCATCCGGCATATGAATGCGCATGGTAGCAATCCCGATCTTTTTCCCGTACTTATGTGCCAGCTTGACACCCTCTGGATACTGCTTGACGAATTCAAAGTCAGCATAGAGGAAGTCCACATCTGTTTGCGCAGCTGCTTCCAATTGTTCAAGCGAGCGGCACAGCGCTGTCAGGAGCGGCTTTTCCACTGGCTGGCTCTTCGGAGCATCCGCGTATACATGGATATCGTGATGGTGGTAAATCGGCGGCTTGGAACGCAGGAACACGAGCTGTTCAACTGCGTCACGGCGCATCCGGTTCAACTCGCTGACAGGTACGATGAGATCTCCTTCGAGATCGACAGTCAGATCGTGAGCTTCCAGGTGGAAAATGGTGCCACCCAGACGGCTGAGTTGATCGTGCAGCAACTCAGCCGTCAGAGGACGCTTCAAAGCAGTCTCCAAAAGCACCTCGGAAGGAACACTGACAGCGTGATTCGCCTGCTTATCCACCCAAGTGACACTGAGCTTTTCACCCAGCTTGCCGCTTACGTGAACGGACAGCGGGAAGGTGCGATAAGGCTTTTCCGTCTCGAACGTTTTGCGCAGGCGACGATCCAGCTCAGGATCGCTCGTCTTCCATACGCGGTCACCGACGTGAAGACGCTTCAGGTTCACGTCATTGCGTCCCATGACGATTTCGTACAGGCCTTTGGAAACTTCGCCTTCTACTTTTTTACTGCGGCTCAAAATATCGTAGATGCGACCGCCTTCTTCTTTTTGCGTAGGGTCACCCGCGTCGAACACGATTCCGTCTCCGCGTTTGACAGGTGCAGTGATGTCCACCAAAACGCCTGTAGGAAGCAGTTTTTTCACGGTTCCCAAAAACACACCACGGCTTTTCGGGAACGAACCATCTACGAGCTGCTTGTTGTTTGTCCCGGTCAAAAATCCGTGCGTAAACCCGCGGGAGAAGCTTTGTTGCAGCTCGCGTACTTCTACCTCGGTTGGTCCCGTATCTTGTCCGGCAAAATAACGCTCGATGGCGGCATTGTATTTGCTCACGACGTTTGCGACGTATTCAGGTGTTTTCAAACGGCCTTCAATTTTAAAGGAAGTCACGCCAGCCTCGATCAGCTCAGGAACCAAATCAATGGCAGCCAAATCCTTAGGAGAAAGCACGTAAGCGATATTTCCCATATCCTTTTGCACACCGTCTACCATCAGGTCATACGGCAAGCGACAGGCTTGGGCACACTCTCCGCGGTTTGCCGAGCGTCCACCCCACATTTCCGAGGTCAGACATTGTCCGGAATAAGAAACGCACAAGGCGCCGTGGACGAATACTTCCATCGGCAGCTTTGCTTTTTCTCCGATTTTTTTGATCTCTTTTAATGAATTTTCACGACCGAGTACGACGCGTTCCATATCAAACGGCTTCGTGAACTCCACCGCTTCCGGCGAAGTAATCGTCATTTGTGTAGAGCCGTGAATCGGGAAGTCTGGAGAAATCTCGCGGATCATCTTTACAAGACCGAGGTCTTGAACGATCACAGCGTCTACTCCAGCGTGAATACAGGCGTCAATCAGCTCGCGTGCATCTTCTAGTTCATTTTCAAATACGAGAATATTAAAGGTAAGGAAGCCCTTTACCCCGTACATGTGCAAATAAGCCATAATCTCAGGCAGTTCCGCCATTTGGAAGTTCTCAGCACGAGCACGCGCGTTGAACTTTTCTACCCCAAAAAAGATGGCATTGGCTCCGTTGGCCACGGCTGCCTTCAAACAGTCCCAGTTACCAGCAGGTGCCAACAGCTCGATATCTTCACGCTTTATACCATTTCGCATGTGTATGTCTTACCTCCAAGGTCTTCAAACAAGCTCTTCTTCATCATAGGGAAATGTGCTGGTCACCGCAACAAAAACATCCTTTCTGCCAGATGTTGAAAATGTGCCTTCCAGAAAGACACCTTGAGTGGTATTCTGTAAGAAAAATCGAAATATTCTACGAATCAGGGGAACCGATATATGTTAATCATCAAAGACATTTTGCTGCAGTTACTGTTCGTTATCGTCCCTGTTTTGCTGTATAAAAATGTTTGGCTGGGGCGATCAACCTTGAACAAGATGAGCGTCAAGTCATCAATGGTTATCGTGTGTAGCTCGATCAGTGTCATTCTTTCTATGAGCTTTCCAGTACAACTCAGTAATGGTATGGAGTACGATTTACGCTCGATACCGATCATTATTACCATTTTGTACGCTGGGTATATCCCGGGCATTTTAACGATTTTGGTCATGTTTGTCGTACGGATCGTTTTGGGTGGCGATGGCGTCCAGATGACGATTCTCGAAACGATGGTTTACGTGATCATCCCGTTTCTGTTAGTCAATCGATGGTACGGCTACTCTTTGCGAAAAAAACTAGCGGTCGTTCTCTTAATCGGATGCTTGAAGCAGCTATCCATCATCGGTGGAGGGATGGTTGTTTTGATCTGGAGAGGGTTCCCGTTGTCCATCATTAACGATTATCTGGAGCCGCTAGTGGAAATCGGCTACCTCGGTTTGATCGTACAAGGTGGAGCTGTTTATTTCATCGAGTTTATTCGAGAATCTCATATTATCCGCAAGCAGGTCGAACGCTCGGAAAAGCTGAACCTGATCAGTGAGCTGGCAGCCAGTGTTGCCCATGAAGTGCGCAATCCACTCACAGTGGTACGAGGCTTTGTCCAATTGTTGCGTGAGGAGACGAATCCGAAAAACGTTGAATACATCCGATTGGTCTTAAATGAACTCGATCGGGCTGAATTTATTATTTCCGACTATTTAAATCTGGCCAAGCCTCATTCTGAGACGTTGGAGCGACTGGAAATTGCGCATACCGTAAAAGAAGTGACCGCCATTATGTCCTCTTACAGTGTCATGAACCGAGTGGAAATCGCCTGTGAGACCGAGCCGGGCCTATTCGTTGAGAGCAACGCCGTTAAGCTCAAGCAAGCATTGATGAATCTGATGAAAAACGGTATCGAATCGATGGGACAAGGTGGCGTACTGCACGTCACCGTACGAGCAGCCGGGAACTATCATGTGATTTCCATCAAGGATGAGGGAGAGGGGATGACGCCGGAGCAGATTGAACAGATTGGACTTCCTTTTTATTCTACAAAGGAAAAAGGGACAGGTCTCGGATTGATGGTAACCTGCCGGATCATCGAGGCGATGCAGGGGACGATCCACTTTCAGAGTGAACGAGGACACGGAACGCAGGTGACAATTCAACTGCCTGCTGTGTATACGACCGGAAAAGGAGGCGAACATGGACAAAGATCAAGAGGTGTGGGAGCGACTCTTTCATGAGTTGGCTGTAATCAGAAGTGAATTAAAAGCGTTCAAGCTCGAAACACGTGCAGAGCTCTATCAAATCAAAAGCGAGCTGAAAGAATGGCAGCAGCGAGAAGAACAGCGAAGGCTCCCGAACGAAGGGGAATAGACCATGAGACGTACCGCAAACCGATGGTGGCAACAAACAGGAAAAGCTTTTTTCGCAGCAGGCTTGGCTTTAACGCTTGCTGCATGCGGACAACCACAGGAAGTCGCAAAGCCTGCCACACAACCAACGACAGAAGCTACGCCAGCTAATGCATCTGAGCAACCCGAACAAATACTTAGACTGAATAACTTTACAGAACCGCTTTCTCTTCATCCCGGACTCATTTCGGATGTTTGGTCATCCAATGTTATTTTTCAGACGTTTGAGGGGCTGACTCGCCTTGACGACAAGGGCGTTCCACAGCCCGCCATGGCGCAGGAAATCAAAGCATCAGACGATTTGTTGACGTACACCTTCACGATTCGCGACAAGGCGAAGTGGTCGAACGGCGATCCCGTAACCGCGTATGATTTTGAAAACGCTTGGAAATGGGCACTTGATTCCAAAAACGGTTCCCAGTATGCCTATCAGCTGTTTTATGTAAAAAATGCAGAGGCGGCCTTTGCAGGTAAAGCCAAGTCCGAAGAGATCGGGGTCAAGGCAACAGATGACAAGACACTGGTCGTCCAACTGGAAAACCCGACGCCGTTTTTTCTGGAGCTGACGGCTTTTTACAGCTATTTTCCGCTAAATACCAAAGTGGTGAAAGACAATTCGGACTGGGCGAAGGAAGCAGGACCAGCCTACACCTCGAATGGACCGTTCAAACTCGATACGTGGGAGCATAAAACCAAGCTGACACTTACGAAAAATGAACATTATTGGGACGCAGACGCCGTCAAGCTGACCAAAATCGAAATGAATATGATCAATGACGCAAATACAGAGCTGTCGATGCTGGAGGGCGGCGATCTCGATTGGGCAGGTGCTCCAACTGGCAATCTTCCGCTCGACGCGATGCCGACCTTGAAGGAAAAAGGATTGCTGGTGATCACGCCAAAAGCCGGGACGTATTGGTATGAATTCAACACAGAGCAAAAGCCTTTCCACAACAAAAAAATTCGCCAAGCCTTTTCATTCGCGATCAACCGGAAAGACATCGTGGAGAACATCACGCAAGGAGGGGAATTGGTTGCGACAGCCGTAGTGCCGCCTACAATGTTTGCTGAGAACGAGCAAGGCTTGTTTACAGACAATGACATAGAAAAAGCCAAGCAGCTTTTGGCGGAAGGCATGAAGGAAGAAGGGTACGCCAGCGTCGACCAGCTCCCGCCGATTACACTGTCCTATAATACGGAGGAAGCACAGACCAAAATCGCGCAAGCTGTACAGGACATGTGGCAAAAAAACTTGGGTGTTCACGTCAAGCTGGAGAATCAGGAATGGAATGTCTACTATGAAAACGTGAAAAACGGGAAGTACCAAGTAGCGCGGATGGGGTGGACGGGGGATTTCAACGATCCGATCAACTTCCTGGAAATATTCCGTACGAAGGAAGGCAACAACCATACTCGTTGGGAGAATCGTCAATATGCCGATCTATTGGCGGCTTCTGCCAAGGAGAAGGATGCTGCCAAACGAAAAGCGATCTTGCAAGAGGCTGAGAAAATCTTGGTGGATGAAATGCCAGTCATTCCGTTTTACTTTAAGTCTACGGTGTATGCGCAGAACCCCAAGTTGAAAGGCGTAGTCATTTCAGGTTTGGGATATGCGCAGTACAAATGGGCGTATTTCGAATAAATCATACAGTAGTCACATTCGAAGGGCTGGTCAGTCGGATTATTCCACGACCAGCCCTTCGAATACGATAGAGACCTTCTCTTCCATGATTTCTTCGAGTGCCCAGGCGCCTTCGCTGCGTACCCAGTCATAAAGAGCATTATAGTAAATGTTTTCCAACATATTCGCAGCGACAAGAGGGTTGAATTTGCTTTTCAATTGATTCTTTTCTTGCGCTTCTTCAATCAGATCAGCGAACAGTTGACGCAATTCAAAGTACATGTTCTTTTCGTTCTCAAGCACTTTCCGATGTTTCATCGAGGATTCTACGACGACTTTGATGAAATCGAAATTGGTGATGGTGACTTCATTCATGATCTTGTAGATCCGCAGCACCTTCGACTTGCAGTCGCTCCCATAATCCCACTCTTCTCGACGCTCCTCGATTTCATGCAGACGCTCATATCCCCAGTTAGCGAGAATGGCTTCCTTTGAAGTGAAATGCAAAAAGATCGTACCGCGTGCAACATCCGCTTCTTCGGAAATCATGTCGATTGTGGTAGCTTCAAAGCCGTGAGTTTTGAAGAGCTTGATGGCGGCATTGAAGATTTTTTCGCGGGTTTCGCGCTTTTTCCGTTCCCGTCTCGTCGTCAAGTATGTAGCACCTCCTTAAGAACTCGTACGCTTGATTATAACACAACCGTTACCTAACAAAAGAATAGTTCATGCAATTGAGCATAATTTAGGTGAAAAAAGGATAGACTTCTGCGAAGGTCGAATGTATATTTATATACTATAATGAATAAATATTAAATCATACCAGGCTCGTTATGCATGGGGTGGAGGAGAGTAAAATGGGTGTTGCAAAGGCTTTGGCAGTACGTCAGGCTACGATGAAAGACGTGGATGCCATGTTGGAGATTGTTAATGAATATGCACAACAAGGCTTAATGCTGCCACGTACGAAGCTGTCTTTCTTGGAAAACTTGCAATCCTTTATTGTCGCTCATGACGGAGATTCGGTCGTAGGTGTCGCGGGCCTACATATTTTGTGGGAGGACCTGGCGGAGATCCGCTCCTTGGCTATCTCGGAAAAAGCGAAGGGGATGGGCGTTGGGAAACATCTGGTTCTTCATTTGGTTGAGCAATGCCGTCTTTTGGGAATTAAGCGTGTACTGGCGCTGACCTATCAACAAGTGTTTTTTGAAAAGTGCGGGTTTTGGGTGGTTGCCAAGGAAACACTGCCGCAAAAAGCTTGGAAGGATTGCATTAACTGCTCCAAGCTGCCGATGTGCGACGAAATTGCTATGATTTTCGAAACAGCCTGATACATTTGGTCTAGCCTTCCTTTTTCCTTTTCTGGTACTATATTCATATAAATAGTAGAAATATAAATAATATTCTATAAGTATACCAGAAAAAGAGATTGGTAAAAATGGGGGGCTTTTCCATGAAGTTGGGCGCTCGTATACTGCTCGTACTGCTACTGGCAGGAAGTGTACCGCTGACGGCAGCGGGAGTGTTTGCTTATCAGGAATCCAAGCAGGAATTGTTGAACGGAAGTGCCGCTACACTGGAAGCGCTGCGTCACAGCAACAAGGAACAGGTGGAAAATTACTTTCGCGAGCGAGCCAGGAACGTGGATACGTTGGCTGCATCGGGAACAGTAATGTCTGCCCTTTCTTCGTTTGAGGACGTGTGGCGGCAAGGACGAGAATCGCCTGTTTATGAAGAAGTGCAAGCGCGGTATACGAACGAATTGAAGATGGAGGTGGCTCGCTACGGTTTCGTGAATGCCTTTCTATTGAATGCACAAGGGGACATCGTGTACGAGACAAAGCCGCAGGCCGATTTTGGTACCAATCTCCTGACAGGCCGACACGCTGACTCTGTACTTGGCCAGACTGTGCAGCAAGTCCAGAAAACCCAAAGCGCAGAAATGTCAGATCTAGGCATTTACGAGCCATCTGGAGGGGCGCCAGGAGTATACATTGCAGCACCGATCTACGAGCGAGGTTACGTCATCGGGCAAATCGCAGTCGAAGTATCCATGGATTATATTTCAAGAATATTCAACCAACGAGAAGGACTGGGGGAAACCGGGAAGATTTACTTGGTTGGTGGTCCGGACAAGCTCATGCGCTCACAACTGGGCAGTGGGCCAAATACGTTGTTACAGCAAAAAGTAGATACGCCTATCGTTGATCAAGTCTTGCTCACCCAGCAATCCGAAGGAACGGTCGAAAGCGTGGATTACTTAGGACAGCAAGTGCTCGTGTCCTACGATCAGGTCAAGGTGGGGAAGAAGACGTGGGCGATTTTGGCAGAGATGAATATGACCGAAATACTGGAGGGCCCAACCCGCATTCGGGATGCCATGATTGCCTTTAATGGTGCTGTACTCTTGCTCATCGTCATCATCTCGTTATTTACAGCAAACTGGCTGCGCCGCTCGTTTCGCGGCATGCTTGCTGTCGCAGAGCGGATCGGGCATGGGGATTTTTCGCGTGAGATTCCTGACAAGCTATTAAAACGAAAAGATGAACTAGGGGAGCTGGCCGGGTCTCTCGTTACGATGCAGAAGCAACTGCGCAAAATTTTGTTTCAGATTCAGCAGGCAGCCGCTTCCGTTTCCGGTGCGGTGCGAAATATTCAGGGAAACACCAGTGAGATTGCCGCTTCCAGCCAGCAAATTGTCCTCGTCGTCGATCAAGTGGCTGCCTCTGCTGACAGTCAGGTAGAAAAAATGGGACAAACCTTGAATCTGGCTGTTGATTTGACGAAAGATGTGGCGGTCGTAACGGAAAATGTAGAACGGGTGACTGAATCTGCGGAAGAAATGAAGCAGCATGCACACGCAGGCAGACGTGCGATCGCAGATGTGATGGACAGCATGGACGAAATCAATCGTTCGGTAGAAGCTGCAACGGATGTGATTCATGTATTGGAAGGGCGCTCAAAGGACATTTCGAGAATTATCTCTGTCATTACAGAAATTGCCCGACAGACCAATCTGTTAGCCTTGAATGCTGCGATTGAAGCGGCCAGAGCAGGGGAGCATGGCAAGGGATTTGCAGTCGTAGCAGGGGAAGTGCGCAAGCTGGCGGAAGATACCAACAGTGCTGCCCAGCAGATCGTAGGCATGATTGGAGACGTACAAAAGGATACGAAGGAAGCAGTCGCCAGGATGGTCGAGGGTGCCCAAACGACCGCCCGCGGCATGAAAACAGCACACCAATCGCAAGAGATGTTCCAGCACATCGAGGAAAACATCCTCGGGGTGTCGCAAGAAATTAATGGTGTCAGTAAAGCATTCAAGCGTATGGCGCCAGATGCCCAGCAGGTAGCTGTTGTCGCTGGGGAAGTATCGTCCGCGTCGATGCAAGCGGCTGCCGGTGTCCAAAGCATCTCTGCTGCGGTAGAGGAGCAGAGTGCAGCGATGGAGCTTATCGCAGATGCTGCGAATCAGCTGGCCATTCTGGCAGAAGAGCTGAGAAGCTCACTTGCAACCTTTGTTTCGCGTGAAAATTAAGAAAAGAGGGACGGAGCAAAAGCCAGTGTCAACTGCCTTTTCTCCCGTCTCTTTTTGTATTTTGGAAGGATATCTCACACAAAATGTTGAATGATAAGGACGATGGAGAGTTTCAAGCCGGAGGGACGTAAGCGTGCACAAACTAGATTGGGAACTATATCTGCTACCGTTCGAACAAGCTGTAGAAGAAATCAAAGTCAAAATTAAAAATATCCGTAACGAGTTGCGCAAACGTAAGGAACATTCGCCGATCGAGTTTGCGGTGGGCAGGGTCAAATCGATCCCGAGTATATACAACAAGGCAAACCGCTTGCAGTTTCCGATTGATGAGAATATCTGCTGGGAAATTCGCGATATCGCGGGCATCCGCGTCATTTGCCAGTTTATAGATGATATACCTGCAGTCGTTGAGATGATCCGCAATCGCGGAGACATGCGTGTGTATTTGGAGAAGGATTATGTCTCTACCCCAAAAGAAAGCGGGTATCGCGGCTATCACCTTGCCGTGGAGTATCCGATCATGATGGCGGGTGGGCAAGTGACCATTCCGGTAGAAATTCAGATTCGCACATTGGGAATGAATTTTTGGGCGACGATTGAGCACTCGCTGAATTATAAATACGAGGGAATTATCCCATCCGATATACGGCAAAGATTGTTCGAGGCTGCCAAGGCGTCCTACAAGCTGGATAGCGAAATGAACAACATCCGGGAGGAAATTAAAGACGCCCAAGCAGAATTTACGAAAAAAGAAGTGCCGATGGAGTCGTTATTATCATTGGTCGAGCTGGATCTCGATGTGGATGCGGCAATGGACGAAGGTAGCTTGAACGAGAGGACTGGAGAAGAAAATGACAAGCGTTAATTGGCTGGAAGAAACGAATAAACGCAAGGAAGAACTGATTGCGACGACACAACAATTTTTGCAAATTAAAAGCGTTTTGGACCCGGAGTCAGCACGGGAAGGCGCTCCTTTTGGAGAAGGGATTAGGCAAGCGCTTGACTTTGCGCTAGGCGTGTGTGAAAAAGCAGGCATGACAACCAAAGACGTCCGCGGGTATGCAGGACACGCTGAATTTGGACAAGGCGAGGAATTGATCGGCATTCTGAGCCATGTCGATGTCGTACCGGAAGGCGATGGCTGGAGTACGCCACCGTATGCAGCCGAGATCGTGGATGGACGTATGGTGGCCCGTGGTGCGATTGACGACAAGGGACCGACGATGGCGGCCATTTTCGCAGCGAAGATCGTGATGGAGCTGGGATTGCCGCTGTCGAAGCGCGTGCGCTTTATTTTCGGTACGGATGAAGAATCGAGCTGGCAGTGTGTGAACACGTATTTTGAAACGGAAGAAATGCCGACGATGGGCTTTACACCAGATGCAGACTTCCCGCTGATCTATGCGGAAAAAGGCTTGACCGATCTGTCGTTGCGTCAGACGCTTGCATCCTTCCAAAGCCTCGGGATACCTGCTGCGGATAATGTAGCGGCAAAGCTCGTTTCCTTACAGGCTGGCTTGCGGATGAACATGGTTCCAGACAAGACTGTAGCGACGCTTGCCCCAATCGGCTTGAATAGTGAGGCGATTGCACAAAGTTATCGCCAGCACTTGGAAGCGACTGGCTTAAAAGGCAAAGTGGAAGAGCAGGACGGTCTTGTCGTGCTGCATCTGGAGGGCGTTTCGGTTCACGGAATGGATCCGAGCAAAGGTGTCAACGCGGGTACCGAGCTTATTCACTTTTTGCGCACCTTGTCCTTGGATGAACGCGGAGCTGTATTTGTTAGCTTGGCTGATCGTTATTTGCACAAGCAGCATTACGGTGAAGCACTCGGCATCGCGCATGATGATGAAGAAATGGGTGCGCTCACACTGAACACTGGTGTGATCGAGTATGACGAAAAGCAGGATGCGCTTTTCCGTCTGAATATCCGTTACCCACATTCTGTTGCCTTCGAAAAATGGTCGGCTGTTCTTGCCCAACGATTCAGTGAAGGGGCATTTACGCTCGAAGTGGCAGAGCATCTGACACCGCACCGCGTCGACCCGAATCATCCATTAGTGACGACACTGCAACGCGTGTATACGGCACAAACAGGCGAGGAAGCTGGCATTATTGCAATTGGCGGCGCTACCTACGGCCGTTCGCTGGACGTTGGGGTAGCATTCGGACCGCTTTTCCCAGGTCGTCCTGACAGTGCCCACCAGCGAGATGAATATATTTTCGTGGATGATCTAATCAAAGCGACAGCGATTTACGCGCAAGCGATCTATGAATTAGCGAAGTAGGAATAGCAAACGGCTGGACACAAGCGCCAGTCGTTTTTATTTTTCCTGAATCAGGCGAGACAAAATTCTTTGCAAATGCTGGAAGTCAATACTATAATGCAAGTAACGATTGATCGATTAATCATTCATTGGCAAGGAGTCTGTACAGCATGCCACTTTCAGAAGAACAAGTGCTAAAGATGAAGCAAAAGCGGGAAACGATTCTCCAGCAGGCAATTCTCCTGTTTGCCGAGCACGGCTATGATGATACCACCATTGCAAAAGTCGCGAAGGCATCGGGAGTGAGCTTTGGCAGTGTTTTCACGTACTTTGAAAACAAGGATCAGCTTTTTCATGCAGCCGTCACGGAGCCATTGCAAGAGCATTCGGTCAAACTGCTTGACTTTGATCCCCAAGCATCTGAGCCATTACTGGAATTAGAGAGAATGGTGACTAATCACATCAAGATCTTCGCCGCGTTTGATTCGTACTTGCGACTGGTCGTACAAGTAGTCGGCTACTACAATCGTTTTGCCCATTCTTTTGCCGAGCTAGATGCGTTTCACAACAGCTTTCGTACGAAAATTGCGGAGCTCTTGATCAATGGACAAGAGAAAGGACTCTTGCATGTCCAAGACCCCAAATACGTGGCGACAGCGTACATGAGCCTGCTAATTGGTCTGCGTGTGAATTTGACCGATGAGCCACAAAGCAACATGTGGGAAAAATTCGTCCCGTTTGCCATGCAGCTTTTTGGACCGAAGAATCGCTAGCATTCTCCATCGGTCTATTTTTTTTGGATTATAAATGATTGATTAATCAATCGTTACAAAAAGAGGAGTGGTCACAATGCGTTTTTGGAAGTTCGACAGCAACATCCAGATCAGATTGATGTTACAATTTTTGACGACGATGGCGAGCATGACTGTGACCCCGTACTTGATTGTTTTTTTCTCCAAGCAATTGGGGACGGTTGTAACGGGTTTTATGTTTTTAGGCGTGATGGCAGCGAGTGTCGCAGGTTCTTTTGCAGGGGGATATGTGGCAGACAGGATCGGGCGAAAAAAAGTCATCGTTGTGTGTGAGGCGGTCATCTTCCTTAGTTTTCTTGGTGTGGCCTTCGTTAACTCGCCCTGGATTCAGTTGCCCTATGTGACATTTATTTTGTTTCTGTTCCATAACTTTTGTTTGGGGGCGTCGGGTCCTGCTTACCAAGCACTCATCATTGATGTGAGTCAGCCCGAGAACAGGCGAGCGATTTTTACTGCTTCCTATTGGTTGAATAATCTGGCGGTAGCAATAGGAGGATTGGTGGGGGCTTTTTTGTTCGACGAGCATTACTTTGCTCTATTTCTCGGTGTGGCTGTAAGCATTGCGATTTCGCTCGCCATTACGATCCTGTTTATCAAGGAAACGTATGTGCCAGAAAAACATACACGCTCGGCGATTCGCAATCAAAGACAAAAAGATTCGAGTTTTATGGCGGATGTCATGGGAGCTTATAAAGAAGTAGTCAAGCATCGGATTTTTCTGCTGTTTACCATAGCGAATCTGCTCATTATAGCTGTGGAGGAGCAATTGACCAATGTCATAGGCCTTCGTTTAGTGAAAGAAACCCCAGAGCCTGAGCAGTTATTTTCGTTTCTTGCCATTCAGGTGGATGGGATGAACTTGTTAGGCCTATTAAAAACAGAAAATACGCTGCTCGTTGTTTGCTTGACCGTTGTTGTCTCCTACGTGATGAAGAGCATGAGAGATAGGGCCGTGCTCCTGTCAGGCTTGGTTCTGTACTTTTGCGGGTATGCATGGATTAGCTTCAGCAACTCTCCCGCAGTCTTGCTCATTGCCATGTTCTTCGCGACGTTGGGTGAAGTGATGCACATTCCGGTAAAGCAAGCGGTACTCGCCAATATGGTGCCGGATCATGCGCGGAGCACATATATGGCTGTCCATTCTCTGTTTAGTATCGTGGGGGTCAGCAGTGCAGGTGTGTTTATTCTTGTCAGTGCGTGGGTTCCCAACGTTGCGATCACCGGAATTTTTGTAGGGATGGGACTGATTTGTCTCGTGCTATTTCATCGGATTACGAAAAAGATTGAGCAAGAACAAGAAGCGACAGCATGAAGAAGTAATCTAGCGCATTCGGGACATTGGTTAGGGAAACAATAACAAATAGAATGTAGGCAATTTGGAAATGAAAGGATTTTGTAAACGGTTTCTCGAAAACATAGAGGGAAAATGTCAGTATCGAAAAGGAGATAAATGATGGACGATCTCACGAAATTGATCAAGGATTTGACGGAAGCGGACGGAGTACCTGGGCACGAGCGCGAAGTCAGGGTGAAAATGGAGGAGTACTTACAGCCTCTCAGCGACGAGTTGGTAAAGGATCGACTGGGTGGAGTACTCGGTAAGAAGACGGGTGCAGAAAACGGTCCGAAAATTTTGCTCGCGGGACATTTGGATGAAGTGGGCTTCATGGTGACGCATATCACGCCAAAAGGGTACTTGCGTTTTATCCAGCTCGGCGGATGGTGGACGCACAATATTCTCTCACAGCGCGTGAAGGTCAAGACACGCAAAGGTGAGTATCTCGGGCTCATTGGTTCGAAGGCACCACACGCTCTGGAAAAAGAAGAGCGGGAAAAAGTCATGAAGCTCAAGGATTTGTACATTGACATCGGGGCAAAAGATGAAGCAGATGCGAAGGAAATGGGTGTTCGCCCTGGTGATTGGATTGTCCCTGACAGTGATTTTACGACGATGCGCAACGGAGAGCTGTGGGTCGCAAAGGCGCTCGACAATCGGGCGGGGTGTGCGCTGGCAATCGAGGTGCTGAAACGTTTGCAGTCGGAAGAGCATCCAAATGTGCTATACGCCGGTGCAACCGTTCAAGAGGAAGTTGGGACGCGCGGTGCTGGCACAGTAGCGAAGCTGGTTGAACCAGATATTGCTTTTGCTGTCGATGTTGGACTCGCATATGACACACCTGGAAATGAATCCTATCCGATGACCTGCAACGTGGGGGATGGTCCGCTCGTGATGTTATTTGATGCCACAATGATTCCTCATACCGGATTGCGCGATCTTGTATTCGACACAGCAGAGGAGCTCGGCATCAATATCCAGGTGGATGCCCTTGCAGGAGGCGGAACAGACGCAGCGAAATTCCATACAAGCGGCATTGGCTGCCCGTCTATTGTCGTCGGCTTTGCGACACGGTATATTCACAGCCATAATGCGATTATGTCAAAAAGTGATTTTGAGCAGGCTGTTCAGCTGCTGACAGCTGTCATCAAGAAGCTCGATAAGGATACCGTACAACAACTACTTGATTCATAAGGTAAGGAAGGCAAAACCCTCCCCATGCAAGGTATGAATGCATGGGAGAGGGTTTTCGTTTTGTTACTTATTCTGTTCGGGGAGGTCTACCTTTATTTCCAGACCCTTAATAAACTGATCGTCTGCGACTGTTTCAGCTGAATCATCTTTTACGACAAAAGGCTTGATTATGAAATACTTCGGCTGTCCTTGTGCAGAAGCATAGCGGGCGTCAAATGTGAGAGTGTTATCCGTGAGTTCTCCTTCTCCGTGGAGAGACGTCAGTTGACGTCCTTGGTCGTCAAACAGGGCAGCTCTGATGAACTTATTAGATGTCTTGTCATCCAGTTTGACGGAATACAACAAGCGCGTTGTCACCGGCGTCACATTGACCTCGGATACTTCGAAAGAAATCCCATCGTTGGATTGAGTAGCATTCGGCTTAAGCCGGATAGTGTCGTTCGTTGTTTTTTGGAAGGGAATGTCCAATTTGAAGGCTTGATCAATTCCAGCAAGCTTAACAACTGCTTCCGCTTGGAAAGAGTCTGGAATCACGACCTTTGAATTTTGGTCAGGTGTCTTCAAAATTTCTTCAAAAACAAGAAAGTTTGGATGCGATTCACCAGCTGCGTAGAAAAAACCACCGCCTGTTACCAAACTACTTGGGTCATCTTGACCTTTTCCATCGATGGTAAAAGTGACATTTTCGATAGCGTCACTAAGTTTGACAACCTCCTTTCCCGTATCAAACAGTCCGTCCTTCAGGTTTGGCGCCGTTACACTGAGCAGGTAGACAGCACGTGTTCCGTCGAAGACCGTCTCCGTTACCTCGAGCTTAATGTCCTGGTGAGAAATACTCCTGTTTACCTTGGAAGAAAGACCTTGTTCGCCTGCAGCTCGTAAGCCGAGGTCCGTTTCGATTAAGGTAAAGAGACTGCCGACGAGTGGGATCTGCTTAATCGATTGCGCCATGACAGGAGAGACAAATCCGGAGGTGAATACAGTTGCTCCTAGGATAACTGCGGCGGCCGCAACATATGGTGCTTTGCGTAATCGAGGGACTGTTCGTTCACGAGACATTTCCGGGAGAGCGGCGTATGTTTCATCCAGTCGAGCCCGTACCAATGGTGACATTGTCGTATTTTTTCTACGTTTGTACTCCTTTAGTTCTAAATCAAATTTAGATTGATCCATAATGTATCTTCCCTTCCCGAAAAGTGTTTAATTTCTCCATCAAGTTGTTCCGTGCCCGACTGAGCCGCATTTTTGCAGCACTCTCCGAAATTTCCAGTACCTCTGCTACTTGTCTTACAGGCATGTCTTCAAAATAGTGAAGCACAATAACAAGACGCTGCTGATCATCCAATCTCTCAACGGCGTCCCGCAGGTCAATAAGTTCGTCTTTAGGTGAGAGTGACAATTGAATAGGGAAATCATCCATTAGAACATTACGGGAGCGATTTGCTACTATCTTATTGCATTCATTAATCAAAATTCGGAACATCCATGTTTTGAAAAAATGGGGCTCACGAAGTGAATGCAGAGATTTATAAGCTTTCAAAATGGTTTCCTGGAGAGCATCCGCAATATCTTCCTCCTTTTTCAGGATGGATTTAGCTGTATGGTACAAGGAGCTCTCAACGTGTTTGACAACAGCGATAAAAGCTTCACGATCTCCTTGCTTTGCCAGGAGAACCTGTTCTCTTAGATCCACCTTTTTCACTCCTTTCTGTGTTGGTTTTTCGCATTGACAGTAATTAGATCAGCGACATCGATATATGGTCACATCATGTAAGAGAAAATTTCAGTTAGCTTGCTTCGTCGTCGCGAGTCTCGAAGAAAAATACCCGGGACTTGAACGGTTTAGTTGTTTTTTCGAGAGTACTCCTTTAGTATAGGTAGGATAGGATTTCGCAAGGGCAACAACCTGCCTAGGATGAATTTTGATTGATGAGAGCCGGTTTTATCGCATCCACTGTCCATGCAGTCATGGTGTGGCGAATCGGATCGCTTGTGAAAGGAAGTGGAAGTTATGGCAAAATCGTTTGCGTCTTTTGGTTTTCGTCCGGAGCTGATGCAAGGGATTCAAGACCTGTATTATAAAGAACCGACACAAATTCAAGAGGAAGCCATTCCTCTCATTATGGAAGGCAAAGATCTAATCGGACAAGCTCAGACAGGTACGGGAAAAACAGCTGCATTCATGCTGCCGATCCTCAATGCACTGGAAGAGGGAAAACGCGATATTCAAGCGCTCATCCTCACCCCGACACGTGAGCTTTCCATTCAGATTGCCAAAGAAGTAGAGAAACTGGGTAAGCACCTGAATGTAAACGTGCTGTCTCTGCACGGTGGAACGGATATCGACAAGCAACTGAGCAAACTGAAAGAAACTGTTCATGTTGTAGTCGGAACACCTGGGCGCGTGCTGGATCATATGAAGCGCGGATCGCTCCATTTCGGACGCATCTCCACATTGGTGTTGGATGAAGCAGATAAAATGATGGAAATGGGCTTCTTGGAAGATGTGGAGCAAGTGATCGTCCACACGCCTTCCCAACGTCAGGTGCTGTTGTTTTCAGCTACGATGCCTGATTTGGTGAAAAGACTGGCGCATCGCTTCATGAAGCAGCCACCGCATATCAAGATCGAGGGCAAGCAGAAGACTGTTGAGCGCATTGAACAATTTTACTATGTAGTGAACCAAAGCGATAAGACGGACGCTCTCGTCGATGTGCTGGAGCAAGAGCAGCCGTTCTTGACCATCGTGTTTGCCAATACACAAGTACGTGTACAGCAGCTTACAGCTCGATTGCAGGAAAATGGCCTCGCTGCGAAAGCACTGTACGGTGATTTGTCCCAAAACAAGCGCGAACAACTGATGAAGCAATTCCGTGAGATTCGTTTCCAATACTTGATCGCGACAGATATCGCAGCTCGTGGACTCGACGTAGAAGGCGTGACACATGTCATCAACTACGATTTGCCGAATGACGTGGACAGCTACATTCACCGCGTTGGACGTACGGGTCGTGCGGGACAAAAAGGAAAAGCCATCTCCCTCATTTCTCCTCGTCAGAAGAATTTGATGGGGCGTTTTGCCAAAGCCACGAAGGCATCGATCGAGGAAAGAATTTTGCAGGTAGGTCGCCATCTGGATGAGGGTCGCCGTCAACGTGCGGAAGAACGGGAAGCTCATTTCATTGAGCTGCGGGCGCAACAGGCGAAAGAGCAACAGAAGGAAAAAGACAAAGAGTTCTCTCCTGTACGTGAAGCGATAAAGAAAAAGACGAAGGTAAAACCAGGCTACAAAAAGAAGATGGCGCGTGAACTGGGTGATTTGCAGACGCAGTACGAGAAAAATCGCAAGAAGGCAGAAGCGATTGCGGCGCGTAAAGCAGGTAAATCCGCGAAGCCAGCCGATGCCAAAAAAGCAGGAAAGGGTGGAGCAGCTCGCTCTGCCAAGGGTGGAAAACCGTTTAACCAATCTGCTGGGAAATCAAGAGGAAAATAAGAAATAAAGAGGCTGCCCAGATTCCAAAAGGATCTGGGCAGTTTTTTTTGTAGAAAATGAAACAACAAGGAAGTTCTTGACTTTACATCCGACTAGAAGGTTTATACTCAGATCGAATGAATGGGAGAGAAGGTGTGGAATTGTTCAAAATCAGCGAGTTTTCCCGACTGAGTCGAATTCCGTTGCAAACGTTGCGCTATTATGATCAGATTGGGATTCTAAAACCAGCAAAAATCGATGATACGACCGGGTACCGATACTACTGTGCCGAACAGCTTCTGCAGATCAATCGAATAGTCATCTTCAAAGAATTGGGGTTTTCATTGCAACAGATTGCGCAATTGCTTCACGAGAATATACCAGCCGAGCAAATTCGGGGCATGCTGAGACTCAAAGAAAATGAAATCCAATCCCTGCTGGAGATGGAAATGTCAAAGCTTGCCCGTATTAAAGAACGGGTGCAGCTTGTTGAACGGGAGGGAAGGATCGAGAAGGAGCATGAGGTCGTTCTGAAGCAGGTAGATAGCATGCACTTGATTTCCTATACAGCACTGGGTGCTGCGGAAGACATTCCTTGGCTGTTTCAAATATTCGACAGCATGCTTGATGCCTGCCTGAAATCATCCTTGACTGGTCCCAAAACAGTGCTATGGAAGGAAACCGGAACGAAGGACCAGCTTTTCGAATTTGGCGTCGGCTACGCCATTAAAACAGAATCTGTCAAACTGCCAGAGCAAATAGAACGAAGCTTCTTGCCTGCCGAGACTATGGCTACGCTACTATTCCGTTCGGATTCGCCCCTTAAAGAATCAGCTTGCCTAGATCTGGCTACGTGGATTGAACAGCATGGTTACTGTATTCGAAGCGAGCAGCCCGGCAGAGAAATCTACGTTCCCTTGTCAGAAGAACCTGGAGTTGAGCTCATAGAAATCCAGATTCCAATTGAAGCAAGGGGGCAAAGTGAGCATGGGAAATAAATCGGTTGTCTATATTCTCGCTTTGGCCGTTTTCCTGATTGGGACGGTGGAGTATCTAATAAGCGGTATTATTCAAATGGTGGCAACTGATTTGGGTGTCACGACGTCGTCGGCCGGCTTGCTTGTCACTGCATTTGCCCTTTCTGCGGCAGTAGGGGCTCCCATTGTCATCGCTACCACGATCCATCTTGACCGAAAAAAATTATTGCTCATCATGCTTGGCATTTTTATTTTGAGCAACGGGCTGGTCTATGTGAGTCCTTCTTTTGAGATGATGCTGGTTACACGCATGATCCAAGGGCTCAGCGGAGGAGTTGCTACTATTGTTGCGATGGCGGTATCTACACGGCTTGTAGAAGAAGGCAATCGTGGGCGAGCAATCGGCATCATTTTGATGGGATTGAGCAGCTCGCTTGTACTTGGCCTCCCGGTCGGCACTTTTTTAAGTGAAGTGATTGGCTGGAGACTGCTGTTTATTATTATTGGACTGCTGAGCTTGGTTCCGCTGCTTGTCATTTATAAAAAAGTCCCGCCTATAATAGCGCAGGAAGCTGTAACACCGCGAGCACAGCTGGCTGTTATAAAAAATAAAAAGATTCTGGCAGCCGTTGTTATCACGCTGTTGTACATCGGCGCTTATTCAACATTGTTTACCTATATTGCGCCTTTCCTGCTAACCCAGGCAGAGCTTTCGTCATCCGAGATTTCCGGGATTCTGTTTGTTGCAGGCATTTGCAGCTTTATGGGGTCAAAAATTGGGGGGGTTATCGCAGATCGCAAGGGGCCGAAATTTACGATTTATTTTGGACTCTCCCTTCAGGCAAGTATGCTGCTTCTGCTTTCGGTCATAGATGGAGTGATAACTGCCCATATCGTGATCATCATGCTATGGATGCTCGCCACATGGGCAACGTCTCCGGCCCAACAGCTATATCTGGTTACCCAGGTGCCCCGTTCGCCGGATATCGCGCTTAGCATCAATACATCCTTTATTCAATTTGGCTTCGCTTTGGGATCATGGGTTGGGGGACTGGTGATCAACAACTCCTCTGTGGAGCATCTAGGCTGGTCTGGATTTGTTATTGCGTTGCTGTCACTGTTGCTCGCGATCCGTTTGTTTACTTTAAAGAAGGAGCGGCTATCAGCGTAGGAAGATGGCTTATGATGCCTTCCCGTCTCTCTCGGCAGCATTATTTTAGGAAAACACCCCAAGATGCTTCGTATGTCAGAAAAAAGAAAAGTTAAACTACATGATTTCTTTAAAAAATACGGTGATGATGTCTAGCTCCTTTTTATTCTAAAGAAATT
Source organism: Brevibacillus fortis (assembly GCF_046196545.1). GTDB lineage: Bacteria > Bacillota > Bacilli > Brevibacillales > Brevibacillaceae > Brevibacillus > Brevibacillus fortis_A. The sequence goes on along the minus strand of NZ_CP176370.1, from coordinate 4,739,707 downwards.
GGTATAATTATGATAAAAAGGAGGGGCACAACTATGGATCGGATTGACGAACTAATCCTCCGCTTATTGCGGGAAAATGCCCGAATCACCAGCTCAGACATCAGCAAGCAGGTTCATTTGTCCGTACCTGCGGTCTCCGAGCGAATACGCAAGCTGGAGGATACAGGACTCATCAAGCAATTCACGGTGAAGCTGGATCGGGAACAGCTAGGGCTTCACCTGATTGCATTTGTGATGGTGCAAATCGAGAAAACGGAGCATATCGCTGGCTTCCGTGAAACGGTCATGCGGGCAGACTGTGTGCTCGAGTGCCATCATATTGCGGGAGCTTACGATTATGTATTGAAGGTTGCCGTAAAAGGGACGGCCGATCTGGAACGATTCATCTCTGAAACATTGAAGCAAGTAGAAGGGGTAAGCAAGACGAATACGATGATCGTCCTGTCTTCCATGAAAGAGGAGATGTGAACCTGATGGCGATCTGGAACGGTCTATTATTTGGGATGATGCTCCAGTTATCCGTTGGTCCGGTTTGTCTGGCGGTGTTGCATCGCTCGATGACTCGGCGATTGCGGGATGCCCTCATGATGGTATGGGGTGTTGCACTCGCAGATGCGGTTTATATGGTGGGGGCGATCGGGGGACTGTCGCTGCTGTTACAAATCCATTGGGTCAAACAGATGGTTTTGATGATGGGAGCCCTGATTTTGACTTGGTTTGGGATTCAAACCTTGCGTGCCATAAAAGGCAGGGGAGAACATGAACAAGCGCCAGACCAGCATGCTCCAACGGGTCGAAGCAGCTTTTGGCACGGGGTGCTTTTGACGCTCGCGAATCCTCTGACCGTTCTGTTTTGGGCAGGGGTATTTGGCTCCCTATTGGCATCTGGCACTTTTGTTCATTCAACAGAGTTGTTCTTGTTTGCTACAGGCTGTCTGTTATCCACTTTATTGTTCCTGGGGCTGGTAGCTTTGTTGGCCGCGTATTTGGCTCGATTTTTTCGCCCGGGTTGGCTCAACGTTTTTCATGGACTCAGTGGTGTCTTTCTCATTGGGTTTGCGATTGTCCTTTTTGCAAAAAGCTGTTTGATGCCGCCATACTGGCCATTTAAAGGAGTTCTGAATGACTGCATCGAATTTTAAATAGAATACAGGATTAGCGGATACAAAATAGTGTTTTCCTCCCATGTGATTTGGGTAATAGATAGGAAGATAGAACCCTTTCTTGTGAAAGTACCATAGTACAGGGTGTGAGGAGAACCAGTGATGACGACGGATACGTGCTTGAAATGCGGCAGTCCGATGGGCCGGGGAGAGTACAGTTGCCAGGTTTGCGGAGAAAACGAAATACAAGACTACCAGATGATTCGCAATTACGTGAGAACTTATCCGAATTCGAATGCGATGCAAATTGCCAATGCAACAGGGATATCTGTTTCAAAAATATTGCGTTACATAAGAAATGGCTCGTTGACGGTAGTAGACAGTTCGCCCCGCAGAGGGCGATCATAAGAAAAGAGAAAAGCCCACAAGCAGTCACGAATGCATTTCGTGTAGCCTTGTGAGCTTTTTTTATTTTGGATGCAAATCTACAACCAGCGCAAACCCTTTGGATAATGATTTTTGAGCTGCCCTTCAGATTGCTTACCCCAACCGATGGAGAATCCATCTACAGTAACCAGCGTCCAGCCGCTTTCACCATCACGCGTGAGCGCTTCTCCTTTTAAGTACCGCAACATTTCAGGATCGTCTGCGCCATATGAAGCGACACGGGCTGCCTCCGCAGGAGAGAGGGCGAGTGCCAAGGCGTGTGCAGGTTCAAATCTGTTCTTTTTTACAGTTCCTAGGTGCAGACCGACGCGCGCGACCTTGAGCTTGTCCCAATCGAGCTCGGGAGCAGGTGAGTAGTAAAGCTGCTCGCCGAACAAAAGAAAAGCCGATTCATCATCGAATGGTTTGGTGAGCGCCGGGAATGCTTCGTCCGCGAACGTACGCCAAGCTGCCAGGGCTTCTTTTCGACCTGCCGGTGCTGATTTTGCCGCACGCTTTTCTTTACGCTTCCCGGCAGGTTCATGAACTTCAGTGGTCTCACTCTTTTGCAGCTTGGCGAGGTAATGCCCTTCTCCCTGTAGTCGGTGCGGCCACAATCTGGCTGTTTGTGTGAGTTGCTCGTTTTGCGGCGACGCCCACTCAGGTTGACCAGTAGAAAAGCAATCTGTAAGTGGCAGCGAGACGATCTCAAATTCCGGGTGATTTCCCAGGAAGTTAACCAGTGACTGCTCATTTTCCAACGGAGCGAATGTGCAGGTGGAGTAGACCAACGTCCCGCCTGGCTTCAGCATAGCAGCGGCCGCTTCGAGAATATCGCCTTGCATGACATGGCACTCGGTTACTTTTGCAGGGCTCCAGTCTTCGATTGCTTCAGGTAGCTTGCGGAACATTCCTTCGCCAGAGCATGGAGCGTCTACTAATATTCGGTCAAAAAACTGGGGGAATCGCTCCCGTAAGCGTTCAGGTGTTTCATTTGTCACGACGGCATTGGTTACGCCACAGCGCTCCAGATTTTCTGACAAGGCTTTTGCCCGAACAGGATGGATTTCGTTTGCCACGAGCATTCCTTGTCCACGCAAAAACGCTGCAAGCTGCGTCGATTTCCCCCCTGGTGCTGCACACAGGTCGAGGATTCGCTCACCAGGTTGTGCACCGAGTGCTTCGGCAGCCGACATCGCGCTTGGCTCCTGCAAATAGTACATGCCAGCCGAGTGAAAAGGATGCTTGCCGGGACGATCTGGCTCTTTGTAGCGAAAACCATTTTCGCACCAAGGGACTGCTTCCAGAGCAAACGGCGAGATTTTCAAAAAATCGTCACGTCCTACCTTCAACGGATTGACCCGCAAGCCGTGTGTCACAGGCTGATCATACGAGGAAACGAATGCCTCATAATCTTGTCCGAGCAAGGTTTGCATGCGCTCGGTAAATGGTGTTGGTAAATTTTTTGTCATAACAGCCTCCGATGTCAGATTTTGGCCCCATGTGAAAGGAAAAGATAGAATCATGGCGAATCATAGAGAATGAGGTGAGAGCATTATGGAAGGATCCCGTGCAAAACGCTACCGCTCCCGGCGGAGGAATGACTCGGAAGTAAGCCGGTTTTGGATCATGGGGTTGCTGTTCTCACTGCTGGTGCTCGCTTTTGAATTCTTTATCGAAATACCCGCCGACGCAGATTGGCTGATCGATATGGAGATGGCTTTGTTTTCTGCCAGCTTTACGTTACTTGCCTTTTATCTGCTCGGACTTACCTTTGCCTTTTCACGCCACCAAAAGGCAGGGAAGATCAATCACCAAATCATCATCTATGTATGGTTGGGTGCGATCTTGTTTCACTTGTTCCTGCTCATCAGCAATTTGTCCAATCAGCATGTGTACAAGGCAGGGATCATTCTATTTTTAGGACCATTGTTTTTAACTGTCTACCATTTTATCACGTACTTGGCAGCTTTGCGCGAGGAGCGTGAGGAGGAGGAGGCAGCTACGACAGCAACGCTTGAGCGTACGGCCTACCAGATGATTCTGGAGGGTGGGCGTGTATACAGCGAGCTGAGTCGCCTGAAAACAGAATATCCAGAAGTGGAGCAAATGCTTCGTGCCAACGATTTTCACGATAAATTGGAGCGCTATGCTTTGGAAATGCAGCAGTATTTGCAGGCGAAGCATTTTGAGCGTAAAGACGTGGAGCTCTTGGAGGGTCACTATTATTTCTTGGAAAACTTGCTGAGCTTGGCGAAACAACATCCGGGAATAATCGAGTCCCGCGTATATAGCCGCCGAAGTGACAATTGATGGGTACAAAGGAGAGGGAAGCGGATGTTTTGGAAAAAAGACAAAGGCCTAGCAGAAAAAGAGACAGCAGCGACGACAGTGGCAACTCCCACGACCACAATGACAGGACAGCAAGACGCTTGGAAACATGAGCTTCGCGGTATTTACGAACAGATAGGTGCGATCCTCACTTCGAACCAATCGATGAACGCCGAATCCGATCAAATGGTGCGATTGGTGACGAGGATGAAGCGTGTCGTAGATAATATCCAGGTCATTAACGAGCGGGATGATGAATCTGCGAGTCAGTTGTCGGCTCGAGGAGAGCGCCTGACAGACATCTGCAAACAATCGGTAGCGCGCGCAGATGAAGGCAAGCAGGCTATGACGGATGTTGTGGAAGTCATGAGCCTGCTCGACAAAGAATCGGTCCATACGTCCAAGTCCATGAGCCGCTTGGAAGAGCGCTCTTCGGAAATTACGAGCATCGTCAAGGTGATCAGCGACATTGCCAATCAGACCAACCTTCTCGCTTTGAATGCAGCGATAGAAGCGGCACGTGCGGGTGAACAGGGCCGAGGCTTTGCTGTCGTAGCGGATGAAGTACGGAAGCTGGCTGAGATGACAGCGAACTCGACCAAGACGATTGCAGAATTGATCGGCAAGATTCAGGAAGAAACAAAAGAAGCGTTGTCCAACAGTGAAAAAAGCAGCAGTGCGATCAAAAATGGACTTTCTATCAGCAAGGATGCTGCGGAGAAGACGGATCAGATCGTGAACGCTTTCCAGGCACTGAACGTCGAAGTGTCAGGTGTGATGGAAATCATCGCGCACCAAAAGCGATTTGCTGACGATGTGTCCCAGCAGGTAAGTGATGCAAAGGGCTTGCTGGACGAGCTGAATGAAGGCTTGACCAAGCACGTAAGGGACGCCAACGCGGTAGAGCAAATGCTCGCGACGAGCGTAAAGGATGTCAAAAAATTAATGTGATGATAGGCAAGAAGAATCAGAAGTCCGTATCCAAGCGATGCGGACTTTTTACATATTTCCGTTTGACTATTCGAAATGGAGTACTATAATCAAATTATGATTCTCCATTTCTTTCCTTTTTTTCGACAAAGGCATATCAACATTCGCTATGAATAGGCAAACCCATTTGAAAAGTGGGGACGCAAAGCCACGGGCCTAATGTACACGTTACGATGGCGGCCGGGTTGCCAACTAGCAGTGTATGTTGCTGTTTTAGTTTTAAGGCTCCTTTCATGCGAAAGGGGCCTATTTACTTTACAAAAGGGAGAGGTTGTAGCATGTCAATCCTTCAAACACTGGACAAGCAGTACATCAATGGGGAGTGGCGCGACGGACTTGGCGCGAAGACATTGCAAGATATCAACCCTTACAACGGGGAAGTCATCGCCGAATTCAAAATGGCAAATCTGGAGGATATCGACGCGGCTTACAAGGCGGCAGCCAACGCGAAAAAAGAGTGGGATGAAGTGAATGCCTATACCAAATCCCGAATGTTGGAGCGTGCTGTTCACTATATCGAAGAGAATGAAGAAGAAATCATTCAGATCATCATTCGTGAATTGGGTGGAACCCGACTAAAGGCATTTTTTGAGATTGGGCTCGTAAAGGATATTATTCGCGAGGCGGCTACGTTCCCGGTACGCATGGAAGGAAAAATTCTTCCTTCTCCTGTAGACGGAAAAGAAAATCGCTTGTATCGGATTCCCGCAGGAGTTGTCGGCGTCATTAGTCCGTTCAACTTTCCATTCTATCTGTCGATGAAGTCCGTAGCGCCAGCTCTTGGCGCGGGCAACGGTGTCGTCCTCAAACCGCATGAGCACACGCCAATCACTGGTGGGACTCTGATCGCGAAAATTTTTGAAGAAGTAGGTTTGCCCAAAGGCTTGATCAACGTCGTTGTGACGGATATAGCTGAAATTGGCGATGGTTTTGTCTCCCACCCGATTCCGCGCATTCTTTCGTTTACAGGCTCTAGCCAAGTAGGCAGCCATATCGCGCAAGTGGCAGCGAAGCATTTCAAAAAGGCGATTTTGGAGCTGGGCGGCAATAGTGCACTGATTGTTTTGGAGGATGCGGATCTCCAATATGCCGTCAATGCAGCGGTATTCAGCCGCTTTACCCACCAAGGTCAGATTTGCATGTCGGCGAACCGGGTTCTGGTTCACCAAGATGTATACGATGAATTCCTCGATCTGTATGTGGAAAAAGTATCTGGACTGAAGGTAGGCGACCCAAATGATCCTGACACAGTAATCGGTCCACTCATCAATCAACGACAAGTCACCAACCTGATGGCAACGATTGATGAGGCGATACGCGAAGGAGCTGTTCCTGCACTGAAAGGGGAAGTAAAGGGCAACGTCGTCGAGCCGATCGTTTTGACAGGAGTGACCACAGACATGTCGATTGCTGCAAAAGAGCTGTTTGGTCCAGCTGTTTGCATCATGTCGTTTGCTTCCGAGGAAGAAGCGATTCGCATGGCGAACGAGACCCCATTTGGATTGTCCGGGGCGATTCATACACGCGATCTGGAGAGAGGTGCCCAGATGGCAAAACGAATGGAGACCGGCATGATTCACATCAACGATGGAACGATCAATGACGAGCCAATTGTGGCGTTCGGCGGTGAAAAGCACTCCGGGTTGGGACGTTTGAATGGTCAATGGAGCTTAGAAGAGTTTACTACGCTGAAATGGATTTCGGTTCAACACAAAAAGCGCCAATTTCCGTACTAATGCCAGCAAAATATAGAGGTGAAGAGGGTCATGAACGGTTACGTAGAATGGAACGAAACAGAAGCTTCCGAAAAGGAAAAAAACGCAGAGCTGCTTGAGGCTTTCATCAAGGTTGCTCCCTATTTAAATGATTTGCTCACCGATGACATTACCATTGGGGTCTACGATACGGAAAAGCTATTGCGCAATGTGCCTGCCCAAACATTTGCGCTGCAAGTCAAGCCAGGTGATCCACTCCAGGAAGGAGATGTGATCACTAACGCAATTCGAAGAAACACCAAGCAAGCGATGATGGTCCCCAAGGAATTATTTGGTTTTCCTCTCGTCGCACGAGCGATCCCCCTGCATGATCACACGGGAAAAGTCATCGGCGGTGTCGGTATTGGTTCCAGTATGGAGCGAGCCAATGAGCTGTATGAAATTGCCGCAAATCTCTCGAGTGTCGTCGAGCAGGTTAGTGCCACCACTCAAGAGATGGCTATGCAGATCGGGAATTTGAACGAGCAAATGAAGGCGATCTCAGAGCAAGCCAATGATGTGAGCCAAAGTACAACTGAGATCGAGCAAATTACTCTCGCCGTGAAAAAAATCGCTGATCAAAGTAACATTTTGGGACTGAATGCGAGCATAGAGGCTGCACGGGTAGGAGATGCAGGGCGTGGGTTCGCTGTCGTTGCGAATGAGGTTCGCAATATGGCGACGGATTCACGGGCGAATGCAGACAAAATCAAGCGAACTACGGATTCCATCCGGGATTTGATAACCCTGCTGCAAAATTCGATTGACTTGATCAATCAAACCATGGAGAGTCAGGCAGCTGCTACGGAGGAAATTTCTGCGACGATGGTCGAAGTGAGCGACAATACGCAAAAGCTGGCAGGGCTTGCCCAAGAAGTGTTTGAAATAAAGTAAGCTCATACATGTAACGAAATTCCCCTCTCAGGAGTCTAACTTTAGAGAGGGGAATTTTTCCTTTAATTCTTTTGTGTGGTGGGTAGCGATTTCTCCAGCATATAGCGATATACCGGGACTTCATCGCCCTTTTCAACGGGCAAGAAGTTAAACGTGACGTAGCTGTCTACTGATTCCGGTTCCAAGGCCAATGCAATGAAGTTGGCGTTTGGCTGGGCCATGCTGAACACATAACTACCCGCAGGAAAGGTTTTCGTTGTTTCTGTTACATTTGCAGTCACTTGATTGGTGAAATGCCCATTCTCGTAAATCGTATTCACCTTGTTTTCCAAAATGATGTAGCTTTCTACCGCTATGGTCGTTTCTTTTGATAGCTTGCTTACCGAAACACCGAGCAGTTCCAGTTTGGCCGCAACGTTATGGTAGCCAGGAGGCATGAGATAAGCAGTGGGGCGCTCGCGTTCGAGTACGGGATAGGCATCCGTTGAGCTTACCCAGTCGATGGGGGTAGACACTTTTTTTGCCGTGGCTAGATCGACCACTTCGAGAGAATGACCTGGTACTCGCTTATTCTCACTCAGGATGACGAGTTTGTCGTTGTCGTTTGCTTTTTTGCCTTTTTCCGTGATTTCTGTGCGTGCCTGCGTCACGGCGGACTTGATTGCTTTGGCGTTGGCCGCTGTGGATTGGATGACAGCAGCGTGTGTCATGGCCTGACTGTATACACGGCGCTCAAAATCGGCGCGTCCAATGCCGATGCCGCGTGTTTCCACCAAAAACGTCAGCGTGTTTTTCAATCCCAAGGCATTGCGTCCAATTCTCGTCTCTGTGCTGCCTTCTGTTGCGGTCACTTTTCCATCCTTGCCTTTTGCCAGTGTATAGTATGCGTGATGAGAAAGTTGCTCCTTGTCCAGTGCTTTTTGAACGTCAGCCAAGAGCAGGTTGTCTGACATTTTGCGCAGGTTGGCGGGGATGTTCAAGTTTTTCGCGGAGGAGATCAGAACATCGTAGGAAGAGATCGCGCCTTTTTCCCCTACATCGCGAAGCTGGCTGGAAGAGACGCCGTATTCATGGGCGTCAAGCACCACATCAGGTTGATAGGCATTGATGGCTTGGTGAACCGCTTGCACCTCTGGATATTCTACCTTCATGTAGTCGCGGTTGGCATCCAGCTCTGTCGCAATGTAGCGTTTGAACTGGTAGGAGCCATCCGGGTTGATGCGAGGAATAATCGCAATGTTTACTTTATCCAGGAGGTCGGCGCCAAGTTTTCCTTCTGCCAGCCATTTGGCGATCACAAGAGCAGATTCACCCGAGGCAGGTTCATTTCCGTGGATTTGTGCCTGTAGCCAGATGAGTGGCTTCTCCTTGTTTTGTTTGAGCTTGCCGTGGTCTTTGCTGAATAGCAGCAGGGGGATATCGCGACCTTCCAATGATGTCCCGATGGATAGCAGCTTGATTTCCTTGTTGCCTTCTGCCAATTTGCTTATGTAAGCCATCATTTCTTCCTGGGACGTAAAAGCTTCTTTTCCTTCTTGGAAGCCGGGTGTCCCAAACTGGATCGTTGGCTTGGGAAACAAGCTCTCAATCTGTGCAGGCTGTACATAGGTCGGCCCTATTCCGTAATAAGGAATGTGGGGTTGTGGTTCAGCTTGGGTGGCATGGATGATTGAGGGGCTGGTGAACAGAGATATTACGAGTGCTGTAGAAACAACGTAGCGTACTTTCTTGTCCATAAATTCCCTCCTGCGAAAATAAAATTAGGCACCTAAGAATAATTTATCAGATTATTATAAAAATAATAATCGCTACGAAATATTCATTTTAAAGTAGGACTTTCGGTTCTCCTTTAATAGAATAGGGGGATGACATGGTCAGAAAAATCAGCAGAATGCTCCTTTTGATGACGGCCATCGCCGTAAGTAGTTTCTTTCCGAGCCATATTTCTGCAAACGAATGGAAAAAACCAACAGAAACAGAGAATGTTGACCACCTGAATGGCGCGATTCACCAAAAACAAGAATTCCGATTCCCAGATGGTGTCACGTATTGGGCCCATAAAATGACAGGTCAGCGCAATATGATGCCCTACGTTTTCACGATCCCGATTCAGGGCAACAGTCAGAACATGATGTTCCGCTATCGAGCCTATGATGAGTCGAAGAAACCGTATTGGAAGGTCATCACGCTAGACCAAGTCCAGACCCTTCCGCTTGCCTCTGGCTTTGTAGAGACAGAGGGCAGGTATATTTGGTTAGGTAAGCCCATTATCTACGTGGATAAAGGCAGAGCCACGATTGAAGAAAAGCCGGCATTGGCGTTGCCAGTCGAAGTAAAACAGACTGCTTCTGGTGTCGATCTTGTGATCCAGCTGCCGATGAAAGCAGGCTTTATCAGCGAAATGTGGGCGCTCGATTCGAGAGAACCGCTCGTTCCTTGGGGAGAACAATCGATTGACAGCGTCTGGCTTAACTTGGACGTTACGGAAAAGGCAAAATGGCTGTACGATGGGTATTACTATCAAAGCCCTTCAACGTACGAGCCGACTTCGGAGTCCTCTTTTTGGCGGATTCCAGAAAATTATGTCCTTCGCTCCTTTTTATATACAGGTGGAAGCAAGGCTGCCCGGGATATGGGCTATGTGATGTTGAAAGCGAGCTTGAAGCAGCAGGAGCCTGAGGGGTACTGGAAGACACAGCCGCGTTCCTTGTGGTTAAGCGGCGATTACGGGATACCAGAGGGCTTTTACGATACGAGATTCAACACAGGAGCGGCTGATCTGATGCTCCGGGGCTGTGATCAGTATCAAGAAAAGGACTTTTGCCAATCGGCGAAAAAATATGCTTCTTACTTTCACAATCACGCAGCCACGAACCGTTTTGTCATCGCTGGTGTACAGCAAGGGTGGCTGGTTGCCGACTACGCGACTGCAACGAATCCAATGATTCAGACACATGTTTCTTTGAATCATCAGTTGGCGGAAATCAATTTTCTCTACAAAAGCTACCTGCAATTCGGGGACAGGGCAGACAGAGACTTAGCAGACATCATGCTCTACGGTGTCGTAAACCTCGGATCGCAGTGGATTCTCGGAAATGGCGATTTGCATTACGCTTATTTTCCAGATGGAACATTCGGCAGACCGGACTATCCGTTCTTGACCTATAATGACTTGATCGAAACCCAACACTTGTACCGTCAACTGCATGGAATGGATGAGATGACGCTTGCCATGTTGATTGACAGTAAATTGATGTGGATGCAGCTGAATAATATTCAGTACCGTTAAGAAAAAAAGCTGTATTATTGCAGCAGCCGTTTGCCTGTAAGCTTCAGGGAAGCGGCTTTTTAACTATAGTTGGGGGATCATATGGCAATGGCACATGAACCTTGGAATCATGTGTTGCGTTTTTCATAGGAGAGTAGTCTTCTGGTTTTTTTCAAATACGCTGATGCTCCCAATACAACGTCCCATTCCTTCGTACCACAAGAAGTGCATCGATACCTTTGACGCTTTACCGGTATGTCAATTACTTCATTATTGATGAGGTCTTTGTATATTTGGTGTTTATTATCAGATTTGTGAAAGTTCCCATTCCCACAATGGAAGCAAATGCTAGGGGCAACAATTGTAAAATTACATTTGTCGATAATAATTCTCACCTTCCAAGATATGTGTCGCACAAAGTTGTAGTGAAGTAAAAATATAATTCTGTTTCGGAACCAGATTCCATTATTAGCACGACCCATTTTAACAACGAAATATTTGTTAGTAAACTGCCCAGTTATGGAATAGCAGACCCTAGACTAGCGGGACACTGTTCGATGTGATCGGTCACAAAAAATTTCCGGTTTTCCCACGCTAAGGGTGTGACCGGCATACGTAACTAGAGATGAGAGCATTCTGATCTATTTTTGCAAAGCAAACAAGGTCAAAAAACTAACAGCCTCCCGCAGCTCTACGCTTAAGCGGCCTGCGATATCTGGCGTAATTCCCTCTTTGTACACCGGTTCTTCAACCAACAGTGTGAAACCATTTTCGCTCGCCAACTGTTTGGCTTCCCAGGGCATCATCGTATTTTGGATCGTTGCCTCTTCATATAATCTGCGATAGCTATGAGCGCGTGGGCCAGCTGTAGGACCGAGGATACCCAAGACGAGAATTCCTCCGGGAGCAAGCACGCGGTGAAGCTCCTTGAGTGCCTTGAGCGGAGAGGGCGTGAATTCCACTACGTTAATCGAGAGCACACCGGAGAATGAATCATTGGCAAAAGGAAGGGTGCTTATGTCACCTGTCTGAAAATGAACAGAGCCTGGGAAGGAAATGACCCGGTCATGAGCGAGACGAATCATTTCCCCGGCAATGTCGATGCCTTCCACTTGATAGCCGTGCTCCGCGAGCTTGCAACTGGCATAGCCGTCACCACAGCCTGCATCAAGAACAGGTCCCGATCCGACAGGTACATGCTTCAAAAAAAAGGGGAGGATGGTACTGCGGCTGCCTTTTTCCCACATGTGCTCACTTCGTTTTCGCCAGTCTTCTGCAAATTGATCCCATTGCTTGGCGGCTTGTTCTGTCCATTGGCTCATCATTGTTCACGCCTTTCTCATCGAATGAACGATACCGTTATGAAGAAAAACTCCGGTCGAGGCGGCCGGAGCTTTTCAGGGAAATTATTTCTACGTCAAACGGTCATGAGGTTGTTTGGGGATATGCGCGACCAAGTCAGCAATCTTTTTACTCTTCAGCGTATGCATCATTTGCTGCTCGGCGTCAGCCACAACCTGTTGTATCAGACAGGCACTATCATGATGGAAGCTGCATTCAAACAAGGAGGTTGTCCCTTCAATGGCTTGGATAACATCCAGAAACGATATATCATCCTGGTTGCGTTTGAGCTTGTATCCGCCATTTGCGCCAGAGACCGAGTGGATCAACCCAGCCTTGACCAGTTTCGTCAGCATTTTGGATAGGTATGTTTGCGAAACGCCTAGCTTCTCTGCCAAAAGCTGGACACTAACGGGTTTATCAGGCGCTTCTGCCACTAGATAGAGCATCGCATGGAGGGCATAATCTGTTGCCTGTGAATACTTCATAAGACACCTCAATCATGGACTTAGTACATCCATCATAAAGTGAATCGGAAGCATGAGCAAGGGGAAGAGTGATTCCCGCTGTCATCTGCACTTTCGATGCCCATTTTAGGAGGGTGTAACTTGACACTGAAAATCATTAAGAGATATTATGGATTCAATAAGTCTATGAATGAGTTGTTTGAAATGATCCAAGTACAGCGATTTATTTTTTGTTTCCATCGAGGATATTATGGGTCTGTAATGGTCGTTTTAAACAACTATTCAACATAAAAAGGGGAGGAAAGTACAAATGAGCATTTGCCACACGACAGACACTACCTTTCAACATGATGTAAAAAGCGAAGGCTATACGCTCGTCAATTTTTGGGCACCTTGGTGCGGGCCATGCCGCTTTTTTGGGCCGATACTGGAATCGTTTGATGGGGAGCATAGCAGCGAAGTGAGAGTGCTAAAGGTCAATGTCGATGAACAAACGGAGATTGCCAATCAGTATGGCATTATGAGTTTGCCAACGACCATTTTGCTCAAAAACGGGGAAGTGATTGACAAAGTCGTAGGAGCGGCCCCTCTAGCGGAACTGAAACAATTTGTTTTCAAACATAGGGAGTAGGAAAACGCAGCGAAAGCCATCGGTCAACTTGATCGGTGGCTTTTTGGTATCCAGTTGTTTCTCGACTGCGTGCTTTAATAAATGAAAGCGTTTGAGCGTTTTCGCGTTGTTCCGTGTTCTTGCACGAGGAAGCGCTTCCAATGTACTCTCAAGGTAACGACAAAATAATCCCAATTAACAAAATAATGTCAATAATTGAAAAGGAAAGCGGAGGGGTAGGCAATGAGCAATACCGATTTTTTCCCGATTCAGGACTGGGACTACCTGGAGTTTTATACAGGGAACGCCAAGCAAGCGATGCACTATTTCACAAATGCGTTTGGATTTGAAGCAGTAGCCTATGCGGGCTTGGAAACAGGTTCTCGGGAAAAGGTTTCCTACGTCTTGAAGCAGAAGCATATGACGTTCGTGATCAGTGGGTCGCTTACGCCTGACAGCCCGATCGCGGAATTTGTGAAAAAGCATGGGGACGGAGTCAAAGACGTTGCCCTGCGTGTAGAGGATTGTGAACAGGCTTACCGGGAAGCCGTTTCTCGCGGAGCCATTCCGATCATGGAACCGACTGAGTATACTGATGAATTTGGGACGGTCAAAAAAGCGATTATCGGTACGTACGGCGAAAACATTCACTCCTTTATCGAACGAAAAAATTACAACGGACCATTCTTCCCAGGCTATAAAGCTTACCAATCTCCAGTCAAAAGTGAGAGTACGGGTATCATCGGCATCGACCATATCGTTGGTAACGTTGAGGTCATGGATGAGTGGGTAGAATATTATCAAAAGGTGATGGGCTTTACAGCCGTACAAAATTTCAGTGAGGACGATATCTCGACAGAGTATTCTGCGCTCATGTCCAAAGTGATGCAAAGTGGAACCGGACGCATCAAGTTCCCGATTAATGAGCCGGCAGAAGGACGCCGCAAGTCGCAGATTCAGGAGTTCTTGGAGTTCTACAAAGGGCCAGGCGTACAGCATATTGCCATCCTGACCAACGATATCATTGACACAGTATCGAAGCTGCGTGATAACGGTGTAGATTTCCTCATGGTGCCAGATGCGTACTACGAAGATTTGAAAGAGCGTGTAGGGGAAATTGATGAAGACATCGAGGCGCTGAGAAAGCTGGGTGTCTTGGTCGACAGAGACGACGAAGGCTATCTCTTACAGCTGTTCAGCAAGCCGATTGTAGACCGTCCGACGCTGTTTATCGAGATTATCCAGCGTAAAGGAGCACGCGGCTTCGGGAATGGCAACTTCAAGGCATTGTTCGAGGCGCTGGAGCGCGAGCAGGAGCGTCGAGGTAACCTGTAATTTATTGATGTAACGAGCATGACAAGACCATCTCAAGCTGAAAAAGCTGAAGGGATGGTCTTTTTCTATGTGTGAAGAGAAAAAAATAAAATCTCATGAACCATATGACCGCCCCTATCATCTATACTAATAGGAACCAAATATTGGAGATAAAAGGAGGCTTATACAATGTGAGCGTCAAGATGGAAGTCCAGCAAGACATTCAGCTAGCACAGGACGGTAGCATAGAAGCTTTTGCCAGAGTCATTCAATTGTACGAGCGTACGATACGCGTATCCATGGGTTGTCGAAATCACTTCGGCAACCTTTTTTGCTAGGAAAGGAAGAGAATCAAAAGGGAAAAACGAGGTGAAAAGTGAATATTTTGATTAGTTACAGAAACGCAGAGGAATCATCGGGCAGCGATTGAGAGGGATCAACCAATGAATATGGCATTAATGGTTCCGTTGACGGAGCGGACGGCTGTTTTGATCGTGGTGGCCTTGCTGTTTACACGTGTACGTGCATTCCGCAGCATATTGAACCAGCAAGCGACGTGGCGAGAAAAAGCACTAATGGTCGTCATCTTTTCCTCTATTTCCATACTGGGTACATACAATGGCATCTGGTATCAGGATGCGATTGCGAATTCACGTGTGATCGGGACCGTTGTGGCAGGCTTGCTTGCTGGTCCCTGGGTAGGGCTGATGACGGGACTGATTGCGGGGATTCATCGTTATTCATTGGGGGGCTTTACGGACTTGGCATGTGCTATCTCGACGATAAGCGAGGGCTTGTTTGCGGGATTAATCTATCAGTTCCGCCGTAACCGCAGCAAAAAAATCGGGTGGACGACAGCGCTCGTTGTTGGTTTCTTGGCGGAGTGGCTGCAAATGGGAATTGTTTTGCTCATCGCACGTCCTTACGCTGACGCTTTGGCATTGGTGCAGGCCATTAGTGTACCGATGTCTGTCGTCAACTCGGTCGGAATTGCTATTTTAATCATCATTATTGATTTGGCCAAAAAGGAAGAGGATCGGATTGGCGCGCTCCAAGCCCAGCGAACGCTGCAAGTAGCGGACAAAACACTATCTTATTTGCGTCAAGGACTGACGTACGACTCTGCCCAAAAGGTAGCGGAGGAAATATTGCGAACGACGCGTGTAGCAGCGGTAGCGATTACCGATACGCGCTCTGTACTTGCGCATGTTGGCGCAGGCTCGTCCCATCACGTAGTGGGAGAAGGCATAACGACCAAGGCGACCCGTGAAGTTTTATCGACCAAAGAAGTAAAGATTGCCCAGACGAAGGAAGAGATTGGGTGCAGGGAGACGAATTGTTCCTTGCGTTATGCGATCCTTGTCCCTCTAATGCGAAGACGTGAAGTGGCGGGTGTGCTCAAGCTGTATCAGGATCGCTCACGCAAATTGTCAGCAGTGGACTTGGAACTCGTACGCGGATTGGGGAACCTGATATCGAGTCAGCTCGAACTGGCTGAGCTTGAGAAGCAGTCCCGCCTGTTGGCAGATGCAGAAATCAGAGCTTTGCATGCGCAGATCAATCCGCATTTCTTGTTCAATGCGCTCAATACAATCGTTTCGTTTATTCGCTTCCGTCCCGAACAGGCCCGTGAACTGTTGATTCATTTGGGGGAGTACTTCCGGCGAAATTTGCATGACTCTGGCGGATATGTCAGTCTGGCGCGTGAGCTGGAGCATATCGAAGCGTATTTGGCCATCGAACGTGCGAGATTCGGAGACAAGCTCCATGTAGAGTACGACATCGAGGATGGCGTAGAGCGGTTTACCGTGCCAGGACTGATTTTGCAGCCCCTGGTAGAAAATGCGGTCAAGCACGGCTTGTTGCCCAAGCGCGAAGGGGGAACTGTCGTGATTCGTGCACGCCGCAAAGAAAAGCAAATCGTTGAACTGACAGTGGCAGATAATGGAGTCGGAATGGAAGTGGACCCATTCAAGCCAGCCCTGGATGAGAAGAGTGCAGGGCGGCAATTATCTGGGATCGGTCTTGCCAATGTAAAAAGCCGTCTCCAGTCGATCTACGGAGAACCGTATGGAATCGTGATCGAGAGCAAAAGCGGGAGCGGGACAACATGCACCATACAATTACCGATAGGGGTGAACGTCAGTGCTCAAAGTGTTCATCGTCGATGATGAGACGCCTGCTAGAGAAGAACTGAGGTATTTGCTGGAGCAGTTCTCGGAAGTGTCCGTAGTAGGAGAGGCGGGCAGCGGGGAAGAGGCGTTGGAAGCGGTGCTTCAGACAGAGCCGGATGCGGTCTTTTTGGACATCCATTTGCAGGACAGGGATGGCGTCGATGTGGGGCAGGAGCTTCTGGAATCCATGGTCAATCCACCTGTCATCATCTTTGCTAGTGCGTATGAATTTCATGCGGTTCGTGCATTTGAGGCCGAAGCCGTTGATTATATCGTCAAGCCGTTCAGCGAAATGCGTCTGGAAAAGACGATGAATCGGGTCCGAAAAATGAGGCGGAAAAGTGAGCCTGCATTGGATGCGTCACCGCTGCTGGAGGAAAGGCTACAGTCCCTTCTGCAAAATGTGCTGGTCGATACTCAGCCGCGTCGTGTCCCGGTGGAAAAAAACGGCAAGATCATGCTGATTGATCCAAACGAAATCGTCTATGCCACCTTGGAAGGAAGGTATGCGAGCATTTATACAGCTGGTGAGCAATATGCGACCACGTTTACGTTGCAGGAGTTGGAGAGCAGGCTGTCACGCCAGCAGTTTTTTCGGACGCATCGCGCTTTTATTGTCAATTTATCCAAAACGGCAGAGCTCGTCCCTTGGTTCAAAGGCTCGATTCATTTGGTCATGCAGGATCATCGCAAAACGGAGGTGCCTGTTAGCCGCAATGTCGTGAAGGAATTGAAGAAACGACTGGGGTTTTAAAAGCAAACAGACCAATCCTGCATCCCGTTTGGGAGAGTAGGATTAGTCTGTTTTTTTCGACTGCTTACATAGGATAGTCATCGTTTTTCTTACGTGTCACCATGATTCCGCCCAATACGACCAGGATCAAGCCGATAATGCCGCCTACTTGGGTATTCGCCAGATTCGCGATCAAAAATACGATGGCAAGAACGGTGAGGATGCCAATGGGGATTAAGAGAGCGGGTTTGCGATTGCCGAATATGTACAGCTCGGTAAGCCCCACGGCAGGACCGATCAAGAAGAAGGGCCACGTCGTGCTCATATCCCCATCCAAAAATAGCTGGCTGAAAAAGAAGAGTGGGGCATAAACGAGCAAGATCCCGCCTGGCACGAGCAATCCAGCGCGATTTGGCTTTGGGTTCATAAAAAAGAAAATATGAAACCCGATTCCTGGGATGAGAAGGAAGACTGGCCATAGCAAGTCCATTGCGAGCGGTACGTTCAGGTAGGTAGCCAGAACAAAAATCGCTCCGATTCCGATAATGATGTAACCCCCGATTTGTCGCATGTACGTATTCTCCTTTTTGGTTTCCATACCAATTTGTGTATAACTTTAACATATTGTGGTGGAGATTGTATCAGACTCGGGGCGGAGACTTTCTACGTCCCAAAATTGAACGCGCTTACACTCAAACGAGGATGGTGCAGCTTGTGCTTGTTTTTGTACGGTTCAGCCATTTTTTATGTTGGCAAGTTGTCCGATGTGGTACGTTTTTCTAAGGTTTATTGCCCGAATATTTCATAAATAGAAGGAGGCGACTAGGATGAAAAAATGGTTTCTTTCCCTCTTGATTTGGGGCGGGATAGCCGCATTGGGTGCTGTCGGATTCGGGATGATAGCGCTCTGGCAAGGGGAATCAGTCAACTCGTTCTGGTTACTGACAGCCGCATTTTGCACTTATGCTGTAGCTTATCGTTTTTACAGCAAATTCATAGCCAAAAAACTAATGGCGCTCGATGACAATCGCGCGACTCCGGCAGAAGTGAACAACGATGGCAAAGACTTCGTGCCAACAAACAAATGGGTGTTGTTTGGGCACCACTTCGCTGCGATTGCAGGTGCAGGCCCACTAGTAGGTCCTACGCTGGCTGCGCAAATGGGATATTTGCCGGGAACGATCTGGATTATTGTCGGGGTCGTGATCGGTGGAGCGGTGCAGGACTTCATCATTTTGTTCGGATCGATGCGTCGCAACGGTAAATCTCTTGGTCAAATTGCCAAGGAAGAGATCGGTCCAGTAGGCGGAGCACTCGCGCTGATTGGTATCATTGCCATTATGATTATCCTGATTGCTGTTTTGGCGATGGTTGTTGTGAACGCTCTGGCTGAGTCGCCTTGGGCTACCTTCACGATATTCATGACGCTACCGATTGCAATATTGATGGGATTGTATATGCGGTATATACGGCCGGGCCAGGTAATGGAAGGCTCACTTATCGGGCTGGCTCTTCTATTTGTCTCCCTCTGGCTCGGACAAATCGTCGCCCAATCGCCAACATGGGGACCAGCCTTCACGTTTTCCAAGGTACAGCTGGCCTGGATGATTATTGTCTACGGCTTCATTGCCTCAGTTTTGCCCGTGTGGCTGCTCTTGGCACCGCGCGATTACCTCAGCTCGTTCTTGAAGGTAGGGACGATTGCGGTATTGGCGGTGGGAATCGTGCTGACACTGCCGCCGTTGCAAATGCCAGCACTGACGAAGTTCATTGATGGAACTGGCCCTGTTTTCGCAGGAAATCTGTTCCCCTTCCTGTTTATTACCATCGCGTGCGGAGCTGTATCGGGATTCCATTCTCTCGTTTCATCCGGAACCACGCCGAAGATGATCGCGAAGGAATCGCATGCGCCACTGATTGGTTACGGTGGGATGCTGATGGAGTCTGGCGTCGCGGTTATGGCGATGATTGCAGCGTGCGTACTGACTCCCGGTGTCTATTTTGCGATCAACTCACCTGCCGCAGCAATAGGCGTGGATGCAGTCCAGGTTGCGACGACGATAACGGGCTGGGGCTATACCGTAACCCCTGACCAATTAACAACGCTCGCCAACGACATTCAGGAAAAGACGATCCTTTCCCGAACGGGCGGAGCACCGTCACTCGCAATCGGGATGGCGACAATTTTCTCGGGTGTATTGGGTGGCAAGGCGTTAATGGCATTCTGGTATCACTTTGCGATCTTGTTTGAGGCTGTCTTTATTTTGACGACGATTGATGCGGGAACACGTGTCGGACGATTTATGGTACAAGACATGCTCGGCAACGTCATTCCGAAAATGAAGGAAGTCAACTGGCTGCCAGGTAATCTGATTGGTTCCGGGATCATAACCATCGGATGGGGATACTTCCTGCTCCAAGGCGTCATGGACCCGTTGGGAGGCATTTACACCCTGTGGCCGCTCTTTGGTATCGCCAACCAGATGCTCGCCGCGATTGCGTTTACGGTGGGAACGACGATGATTTTCAAAATGGGCAAAGCGGCCTATTCATGGATCACGCTCGTACCGATGGCTTGGCTGACGACGGCTACGCTGACAGCGGGCTGGCAAAAGCTGTTCCATCCTGATCCAAAAATCGGGTTCCTCTCGCATGCAGAAGCATTCCAAAAGGCACTGGATGCTGGTACGCTGCCAAAAGGAGTAAAAACGGTAGAAGCTGCACAAAAAATGATCTTCAACGACCAGATCGATGCTGTGGTATGTGCGATCTTCATGGTCATTACGATTGGGATCATTCTCGACGGCGCACGGGTGTGGATCAATATTCTCTGCGGCAAGCAATATTCGTTGCACGAATCGCCGTACGTCAAGTCCAAAGGAAATGTATTTGACGGGAAGGGACATCACGTAGCATGAGGCGCAAGCTAAGAGCCATGCGAAAGGCAATGCGCAAAGTGAGCTCTGCTATTAAAACGATTTTCGGAATGCCCGACTATGATCGCTATCTCGCCCATTGGTACGAGACGCATGGGGCACCGGGTATCTTTCCGATGACAGAGCGTGAGTACTACATGTACGCATTGACCGAACGGTTTGAAAAAGGCGGCGTAACGCGCTGCTGCTAAAGTGGTTATGTTAAATAGGGTGTCTCCACGGTCAGAAAATGACGAGGGAGACACCCTTTTTTAATAATCCGGGCGCTTTCGGCGCATTCCTCATGGCTAACGTGTGGTGTAACAGCAGGTAAAGTATGGTACACTAAATAATATAGCATGGCCGTTTTTTAGCACGAGCTGTCTCATCATATTCAAATAAAACGTCGAAGCCTCTCTTTCTAGATGAAAGGGGTGTGCTTTGCGAAAAAATAAGTCAAGTTTTAGGTGGCGATACGTGTGCAAGCATCAACACTGGCGGCTCTCAAGGAGCTCGCTCTGCAATGCGCCCGTTCAGCGGGTGAGCTGAGTCTGAAGCGAATGAAGGAGCCTTTTACCGTCGAGTATAAAACATCAGCCTCCGATCTTGTTACAGCCGTAGATAAAGAAGTGGAGAATCACGTCATTCAGATGATTCTTGCACGCTTCCCTGATCACGGCATTCTTGGAGAAGAGAGTGCACATGCGGAGGATTACAAGCAGTATGACACGCTTTGGGTCATCGACCCGATTGATGGCACGACCAATTTTGTTCATCAGCAAATCAATTTTTCTGTTTCTATTGCCGTTTACCATAAGGGAGAGGGAATGGTCGGAGCGGTTTACGATCCATCCAGAGACGAGTTGTTTTATGCGGTAAAAGGGGAAGGGGCTTTTCTCAATGATCGTCCCTTGCAGGTGAATCGAGCAGTAAGCCTGGAACAAGCTTTGTTATGCACGAGCGTATTTTGGAACAAGCGTGCGGAGCAGATCGGCGTCGACTTGATCGTGAAAAAGCTTGCCGGGAAGGTCCGCGGAATGCGCCTTTTAGGAAGCGCCGCTCTGGAGATGGCGTATGTGGCTGCGGGTAGACTGGATGGCTACGTCAGTATGCAGCTCAATGCGTGGGATTTCGGGGCAGCTCGCATTATTGTAGAGGAAGCGGGTGGCCGGGTGACGACCATGATGGGGACACCACTGCCGTACGACCAAAAAAGCAGCGTGATGGCTTGCAACCCGACTTTTTATGAGGAGCTACAGCATTACCTGAAATCCGAACATACGGATGTACCTTCACAAAATTAAATGTCACAAGAACCCGCTGGACATGCGCATCCAGTGGGTTTTCTTTTGCTGTGCAGATTGGGTTTTCGTTTGGACGTCGGTTGCATATGCTATAAAAGCATAGCTGGAAGACGAGCAGCGTCTGTATTTGTTACGAAGTCGGCTTGTCCGAATAAGGGGGGATAACCATGACCCTGATCGAGGAAAGTGTAAAGTTGATCCTTCAGCATCAAGCGAGTACGGGGGCGTATCTCGCTTCACCCGCCTTTGTCCACTATCAGTATGCGTGGCTCCGCGATGGAACATTTACGGCTTATGCGATGAACCGTACCGGCAACCATGAGAGCGCTCGCAAGTTTTACCAATGGTGCGATAATGTGATCCGAAAGCATGAGGCAAAGGCAAGAGCAGCCATTTCGGCAGTAAAAAAAGGATTAGACAAAAATGATGCGGGGAACGACCGCTTTTTGCATACGCGCTATACAGCTGACGGAGAAGAAGTGACAGGCGAATGGGGAAGCTTTCAACTCGATGGCTACGGGACATGGCTGTGGGGGCTGGCTGAGCATGTGCGGATGAGTGGGGAGCATGACTTGATTCACGAGCTGAAGCCTTCTATTGAACTGACGATTGACTATGTAGTGGCGTGCTGGCAGCTCCCAAACTTTGATTGCTGGGAAGAGGGAGGAGACCGAATCCACCCGGTGACGCTAGGAGCCATTTATGCCGGGATCAAGGCGATGGAGCCTTATTTGTCCGACCGAGCTGTCGAACTCGCTGAGCAAGGAGAGACCATTCGCCAATTCATACACGAGCATGGCACAGCCAACGGGCGATTGATAAAATCCGTCGGGGAGCATTCTGTAGATGCAAGTCTGCTCTGGCTAGCACTGCCGTATAGGATCGTCGACGTGGATGATCCGCTTATGATCCGGACCGTGCAGGCCATAGAAGAGGAGCTGCGCGTAGGATACGGCGTGCATCGCTACCCGGCTGATACGTATTACGGCGGGGGACAGTGGCTGCTGTTATCCGCTTGGTTGGGCTGGTATTACGTGAAAACGGGCAGGCGTGAAGAAGCCGAAAAGATAGCAGTGTGGATTGTTTCCCAGCGGCAAGCGAGCGGACTGCCTGAACAAGTGCAGGAGCATTTGCTTTCTCCGGCTCATTATGAGAGGTGGGTGGAGAGGGCAGGCCATCCCGCTGTGCCACTCCTTTGGTCGCATGCGATGTTTCTCGTGTTGGCGGCAGAGCTCGGCATTCAGCACTAGCCAGGAAGAGGGTCTTCCTGGTTTTTCTTATTACTGACATTCCAAACGCCAAGCACTTGATGCCGATCGATACGCCGTTAGCGACAAGCATAGAAATACTGACGTTTCTAAAAGGCTTGGTGCTTGACAGTCCTTCTGGATAACCGAGGCTTCATCGTTGCGAGCAGGACACCGACAAGCGTCACAATGCCTCCAG
Organism: Brevibacillus fortis; assembly: GCF_046196545.1. Taxonomy (GTDB): domain Bacteria; phylum Bacillota; class Bacilli; order Brevibacillales; family Brevibacillaceae; genus Brevibacillus; species Brevibacillus fortis_A. Next base: position 4,716,637 of record NZ_CP176370.1, on the reverse strand, counting down.
CTATTGTCACAAGCGTGGGACCTTCACCCAGCCACACCCAAGCAATCAGAAAAGCGAGCACTGGCGTCATGTAAAGGGAGGTAGTGGCCTCCGAGGTACCAACGACAGAAGTCACATAGGCGAGGGACAAATAAGCAACAACGCTAGGGAAAATGCCCAAATACACAACACTGAGTGTCACATCCCAAGGGGCTTGGGCTATGGCTGTGCCAAGCCCGGGCAGAAAGAAGAGCATACATAAGGTACCTGCCCATAAGGTGTAGGCGGTAAACGCGAAAACGCCGTATTTTTCTAGGAATGGCTTCTGAAACGCAAAGTAAATGCTTTCGCTAATGGCTGCCAACAAAATCAAGAATATTCCGTCTGATATATAAAGGGTCTCACCTGTGCCAATCGTGCAGATGGCGACTCCGAGAAAACTGATCAGTGCACCTAACCAGCCTCTCACACCGAAATGCTCCCGGAAAAATAGGAGAGCGAGGAGAGCGGAAAAGATCGGCGTCGTCGTGACCAAAAGGCTGGCTACACCTGCACTTACAGTCATCTCCCCGTAGTTGAGAGCTGTATGGTAAACGGCGAAACCTAAGCCCCCAAGCATAAGGATCGCTGGGACATCCTTTAACTCCGGCAGACGGATGCGGAAAAAGAGTGCGAGTATCCCGAGAAAAAGCGAGCCGATAAGAAAGCGAAGGAGCGAGAGATGCTCCGGCGAGTAGGCTTGCAGCCCAACGCGAATACCGGCAAAGGCCGAGGCCCATAACAAAATGCTGATGGCATGTGCAGCGAAAATACGACTTCTGATAGGATGAAACAAAGTAACTTCCCCCCTTCTTCTTTCTTTTCCATGGTAATCAAGAGGTGGTAAAATATCTGCAACCACTCGGCTATCAAAAAAACCAACCACTTTTACCTATAAAGTTGAGGAAGACAAAGGGGATCGATCAGGTTGCACAGAGAGAAACGGTTGCCGAAATATCGGAAAATTATTGATTTTATCAAAGGAAAAATTTCGACAGGAGAATGGCCGATTGGCAGCAAAATACCAAGCCAACGCGAATTGGCACAATCGTTCGAAGTCAATCGCAGCACGGTCATTGCGGCATTGGACGAGTTGACCGCAGACGGGTTGATCGAGGGAAAGCTGGGGATGGGCACTGTCGTCGTCAATAACACCTGGACGCTGTTGGCTACGATACCACCTCCGGATTGGAGTGAGTACGTCAAATCTGGATTGCACAAGCCAAGTATGACGGCGGTTCAAGAAATCAATAAGCGTGAATTCCAGGCAGACCTGATTCAGCTGAGCAAAGGAGAGCTCTCCCCAGATATGTTTCCAGTCGATGCCATGAAGCAAGTCATGGAGCGGGTGACGAGGAACCTAAGCGGATTTGGATATGAAGAGCCGAGAGGGTACCTCCCCCTGCGTCAAGCGGTCAGTGATTATGTCGGGCGACAAGGAATTACAGCTTCGCCATCTTCTGTCTTAATCGTGTCTGGTGCATTGCAGGCGCTCCAATTAATTTCGGTCGGGTTATTGCATCGAGGTTCAACCGTGTTTTTGGAACAGCCTTCGTATCTCAATTCCTTGCATGTGTTTCAGTCGGCGGGGATGGAGCTTGCGGGATTGCCGATGGATCGCCAGGGGATGATTGCACAGGCGATCTATGAGAGACGAAAAGAGAAGCATGGGGCGATTCTGTACACCAATCCTTGCTTTCATAATCCAACAGGCATCCTGATGACAGAAAAACGCCGGCTGGAGCTTCTGCGGGTATGTGAAGAAGAGCGTCTGCCTGTTATCGAGGATGACATTTACCGCGAGCTGTGGACGAAAGAGCCCCCACCGCTGCCGCTCAAGGCAAGAGATAAACATGGACATGTCTTGTACATCGGGAGCCTGTCCAAGACACTGACTCCCGGCTTGCGGATTGGATGGGTAGTGGGACCTGAGCCAGTTATCGAACGCCTGGCCGATATCAAGATGCAGACGGATTATGGGGTCAGCTCGCTATCACAACGTGTGGCGGAGGAGTGGCTGGCAAGTGGCCTGTATGAGAAGCATATGCACAAGGTCAGAGAGCAGCTAGTTACGAGACGAGCGGCTGCCATCCGGGCACTTACAAAGCATATGAGTGAGCTCGCGACGTGGGAAGTGCCTGCCGGAGGATTTTTCATCTGGCTCAAAATGAACGAAAAGCTGTCGATGATGGAGCTCTTTACAGCAGCCAAACGCCAGGGTATTTTGTTGAATCCGGGCAAGATTTACGGGGAGACGCAAGAAGGATATGTACGGCTGTCGTATGGGTACTCCTCGATCGCCGATTTTGAATCTGGCATCGAAAGACTGAGTCAAATCGTCCGTGATCGTAGATAAAAGCAGAGGATTGGTGGAGGGGAAAGAAAATGGGGTATATAGAAATAACAAAAAAGAATATAAAATCGGAGCACATATGCTGTGCATTAGGTGCAAAACAATACGAGAATGCAGTAGCCGAGAAGAAGAAATGGCTGACAGAGCGAATGGATGAAGGATTGGTTTTTTATCGCTTGGATGAGCGGGCAAAAGTGTTTATTGAATACTTGCCTGCGGAAATGGCGTGGGTTCCTATTGAAGCGCCCAATTATATGTATATCAACTGCTTGTGGGTGTCTGGCAGATATAAAGAGAACGGGTATGCGAAACAATTGTTGCATCATTGCAAGGAAGATGCCGTCAAACGCGGCATGGACGGAATCGTTCATATCGTAGGGAAGAACAAGTACCCGTATTTGAGTCAGAGACGTTTTTTTGAACATATGGGGTTTGAGCTGGCAGACCAAGCAGAACCGTATTTTCAATTAGTGGCGTGGAAATGGAATGAACAAGCTGCTATGCCTTCCTTTCATAAAACAGGAACGACTTCTTCTAAGGAGAAAGGCGTCACCATTTATTACACAGCGCAGTGTCCATTTGCAGTTGGTGTTTTGGAAGAGCTGAGAGAAGTAGCGGAAGCGAAAAGTGTCCCCTTTCAAGCATACAGGCTGACAACGAGGGAAGCCGCACAGAACGCGCCTGTCATATGGACGACTTTTGGCTTGTTTTATCAGGGTGAATTTATTACCCATGAAATCATGAGTGCCAACAAATTTGAAAAATGGCTAACAGAGCTTCTCGCACACCCAAAGCCCCGCCAATCCCAATAGGCGAGGGCTTTGTTCGTGTGTGGCTACTTGCTCGTTGGCGTGAAGTCCATGCCTTTTACATATTGCTGGCTGTGAACGGCGAACTCTGCCGTGAGTGGTGAGATCGACTGCCAGTTGCGCACCGCGAGCACTACTTCCCTTGTAATCGGGGGTGACAGAGGGATCGCTACGACTTTGGGGATGACAGGTGGCATGTACAGCTCGGGCATGATGGTGACGCCGATATACTCCTGCACCATGGTCAAAATCGTATACACCTCACGCACTTCAAACGTAACCGTTGGGTTAATGTGATTCTCTTGCAGCATTTTTCGGATGCATCCATCCTTTGGCATGATAAAACAGCGCTCCGCGATTTCGGAAAAACGAAGGGTCTGACTGTCTTTCAACGGATGAGTATCTGGCAAAATGACCATCATTTCGTCTTGCAAGAGCGGCAACGTTTGCATTTCCTTATCAGGCATTACGGTAAAGGCAATGTCGACAACCGAGCTGTGCAGCCAGTTGCTAATCTCATCACTATCGCCTTCCAAAAGCAGGATGTCCACGGCCGGAAACCGCTTGCGAAAGCTGCCCAAAAGTCCGGGCAAAAAGCGGGAGGCGACGCTGGGAATCGAGGCAATACGCAGGGTGCCGGACGTAATCCCGCGGGCTACGTTTGCTTCCTCCGTCATGCAGGATGTGATGTTCAAAATGTCGCGAGCGTGCGCAAGCATTCGCTCTCCGATGCTCGTCGGAGTGATCCCGCTGCGACTTCGCTGAAAAAGACTGACGCCTAGCTCTTTTTCCAGGGACTGAATCATTTGCGAGACGGCGGATTGTGTAAAGCCGATTTCTTCTGCTGCCCGCGTGAAGCTTCCAGCTTTTGCTGCGGCGACAAACACTTGCAGTTGGGTAAGCGTCATGTCTCCTCTTTCCTTTACATTAGTTTTTTCTTATGAAAAATATTATAAATCATTGTTTTACTAATGGAAAAGAGCTTCGTATAGTAAAAGGCATCACCACCAAGAAAAAACGAGGAGGAACATAGATGCATCCCGAATGGCAGCGAATTGCAAATGAATTTATCGAGGCAACCTCTTACCGGGTGGGCGAGCTGGAAAAAGGCTGGGCCTCTCGTTACGATTTTTCCAAAAGACCAGCGACGTATTTGCGCTATGAAGAGGTATTTGCCCGCATTGATTTGGGCAAGCCGCAGTTTCCAGCGTCCGTCGATTTGTGGGAGGTCCTCTCTAATCGAAGATCCAAGCGTAATTTCCTAAAGCAACCAATGACGCTGAACGAATTAAATCTCCTGCTGTGGGGTACACAGGGCATCACAGACGATATGGGAGACTATCAATTACGCACGACGCCGTCTGCCGGTGCCCTGTATCCGATTGAGACGTACCTGATGATTAACAACGTGGAGGGACTGGAGAAAGGCCTGTATCATCTGGATGTTCAGAATTGGTGCTTGGAGGGACTGAAGAGAGAAGACACGTCCGAGATCGCCTATATGTTCACGGAAGAACAAGAGGTGACGAGACGGGCTGCTGTCAATTTCGTTTGGACAGCGATGGTGGATCGCACGAAAGACAAATACAAAGAGCGTGCGTACCGCTATATTTGGTGGGATTCTGGGCACGTGTCGCAGAACCTGCATTTGGTAGCAAACGGGCTGGGGCTTGGGGTAACGACGATTGGTCACTGGATGGACCATGACATGAACGAATATTTAGGCATTGATGGCACGTCCCATTTGTCTGTTTTAATGGCATCAGTAGGCAAAATCGCAGGCGGACATTGGCTGACGGACCGTCGACCGGAATAAGCACCAAAAAAGGATGGGCATAAGTAGCCGCATCCTTTTTTTCATTCATGATGGAGTGCCAAGTGCGATGTCATGTGCATAAAGTGTATCGCGTAGAACAGTTGCCATGAGCTGGTAGCCGAGGACATGCGGATGAAGCCCGTCGTCAGCCAATTCCTTACGCAGTGTGATGTCATCTGCGTCCGTCATGCGGGAGTGATAATCGACATAGAGACAATCTGTTTGTTCAGCAATAGCTTGAAAACGTTCATTGATCGTGATGACGAGCTGGTTTCGCTCATGGTTGCGTGCGTATCGGTCCATGCATGTAGGCAAGAGGGAACAAAGAATGGGCTGAATGCCTTGCTTGAGAGCCGCATGCACCATTGCTTCTACATCACTGGTCACCTGCTGGCAAATCTCTTGGGGTGTCAGTCGGTCGGAAGGCAAGAATGTGTCCAACGCCCACGTATTGTTAATCCCGATCATGATCACCACGTAACGTGGCTTCAATTGGAGGACATCCGCGGCAAAACGTTTGCGGGCCGCATCGGTTGTGTCACCGCCGATTCCACGATTCACGATGGTCTGACCGGACCGGCCAAAAAAGGTAGCGAGATCCCACCAATGCGTGATGGAATCGCCGAAAAAAACAAAATCGACTGGCTGCTGATGGAAGAGCAGCGCTTCATTATGAAAGTCAAATTCGTTGCGTCGCCTGTCTGCTGGCGCATCGATACTGAAAAATCCGGGCTTTATCAGAGCTGGGCGCTGTTCATCCAAGCTACATCCCTCCTTGCCCAGAATATTACCATATGCGAATGATGTTTTGTTGTTTTGTAATCTGAAATAAATGGGCTGAATGTACAGTAATGTTAAAATTTAGCTGTATCAGAATAGGAAGGTACATAAGGAGGAGAAAGCATGAAAGATCAAAGAAGCAGCTTCGACAAGATGGCATTAACGATATGTATCACGGGTAGTGTATGGCTTAGTGGAGCAGATGGAGTACAAGCCTCACAACCCATTGTTGTTCAAAATGCAACGAACCATGTGCAATCTCAAGCTCCAAAGCTACCAACGAATGAAAATGCTACAGCGCATCAAAAATCGATAGAAGCATTGGTGAATCAAATAGTAAAAGAGCCGGGGATTCCTGGGATGATCGTTCAATCTACTCGAAATGGACAAAAATGGTCGTACGCAGCAGGCGAGGCGAATATAGAAGACAAGAGCAAGATGAGACCCGACTTTCATTTCCGCATAGGCAGTGTGTCAAAGATGTTTGTCGCCACCGTTGTCTTGCAACTAGCAGAAGAGAAAAAGCTATCCCTTGATGATTCCGTCGAAAAATGGTTGCCCGGAGTGCTGAATAGCAGCGGGTTTGATGGCAATAAAATCAAGATCCGACACTTGCTGAATCATACGAGTGGAATCCCCGACTCTGTTGATCAATCGTTTTTAGACATGTTGATTCATAATCCAAAGATGAAGTTTACATTGGAGGAAGAGCTCAAGGTAGCATTAAGTAAAAAACCATTATTTGCACCAGGTACGGATGTAGAATATGCGAATACCAATACGATACTAGCGGGCATGATCATCCTAAAAGCCACAGGGAAATCATACGAAGAACAGATTAAAGAACGGATTATTGTTCCGTTAAAACTAACAGGGACGAGTTTGCCAGGAAGTTCTACTCTTATCCCAGTCCCACATGCGAGGGGATACTTCAATGATTTAGGAGAAGGACTGAAGGATTATACAAATATGAATCTCGCATGGGCAGGTGGCCCGGCTGGTGATATCATCTCGACTACAGATGATCTGAATACATTTATAGGTGCATTATTAGGTGGAAAACTCCTGAAACCCGAGATGCTCGATCAAATGTTGACGGGTACTCCCTACGAAGATGGAGGTTATGGTCTGAATAACGTTGGTCTGGGGATTTTTGAATATAAGTTGGCAAATGGTACTTCCGTTTGGGGTCATGGAGGCGGAGTCCCGGGATCCAATACACTGGTGGTCGGTACTGTAGGGGGAGAGCATGTAATATCCATGAATGTGAACGTGTTGGACAGGAAAGTGCTGGATAGATTTTATAAATTGATAGAAAAAGAGTTTCAACAGTAAAAGGTCGACGTTATTTCCTGACTTGATTTTATCGCATCCAAACGATAAGATGTATGAATGATAACCATTATCAAATGGGGCGAATAACTAGTCAAGAAGGTGACCGATGTGTCCATTGCCAAAGTAATTCGAGAGCGCCGCTCGATTAAAAAAGATTATAAACCAGATACTGTGTCCGAAGAACTTGTTCTGGAGCTGTTGAATGACGCAGTGTACGCGCCGAACCATGGTATTCGTGAGCCATGGAGATTTATGTTTGTATCGTCAGAGAAAAAAGAAGCGTTTGTGGAGAAGCTGATCACCTGCTATCCTTCAGAAGCCCATCAGGTGCGCAGAGACATGTACAATCAACCGGCAGCTTATTTGGTTGTCATCATGAAAGAAGATCCGCGCCAAAAACAATGGGAAGAGGATTTCAGTGCGACGGCTGCTCTCATTCAAAACTTCCAGTTGCTCGCATGGGAGCGTGGATTAGGTGTAGTCTGGAAAACAAACGCGCACAACTGGGACCCGAAGGCACACGCCATCTTGGGTGTTACGCCAGGAGAGAAAATCGTTGGTTTCCTTCACCTCGGTTTTTTCGATCAGGAAAATGTACCAGCAGCACGCACACGCACACCTGCCGAAGAAAAGTTCACTCGGTTCGAATAAACGAAAAAACGAGACCATTCGAAGGTCTCGTTTTTTTGCAACTACTTTGCTGCTGCTTCCTGCGCTACGACTTTTACCATGCTTGAAATGATCCCCAGATGGATGGACTCGTGCATGACGGCAAAGTTAAAGACTTCTCCTACCGTCGTGAACTGGAAGGGACCCATTGTAATGGGGGCTGGCAAAGCTGCCTCTAGCTCGTCAGGGGTGACGGAGGCCAACCTTTCGAGCTGTACGGACAAGTAGTGAATCAGCGCATCTTTGGTGGGAGGTGCAGTCGTCCAGTCAGAAGGCTTCGTTCCCGTCTGAAAAAGAGTAGCGTAAGAAGCGGGAAGGTCAGATTGGTAAGGCAAGCCAATGGACAGGAAATGCTGAAAACAAAAGACGATATGCCCGATATTCCAGCGAAGTGTGTTTGAAAAAGCGGGGGATTGGACATCCAATAGCTCCTCAGGAATCAACGGAATCTGTTGCAGGCCAATTTGACGCACGGATGTGGCTGTAGTGAGCATGCTTTGAGACATGAGACAAAACCTCCCTATCATTTTCCTATGATTGACAGTGCTCTTACCGTCAACTAAAGTGTACGTCGTAGGGGAAAACGCAACAATCATGCTTTTCCGATTAGAATGATTAGTAAAAATGATAATGGGCACAAGAGGTGAAGCAATGGAGCTCAGGCAATTGGAGTATTTTATGGCAATATGTGAGGAAATGAATTTTTCCCGGGCCTCAGAAAAGCTGTGTACCTCGCAGTCCAATCTCAGCCAGCAAATCAAGTTTTTAGAGAGTGAGCTGGGTGTCCCGCTGTTTGACCGCTTGGGCAAGCGAATCACACTGACAGAAGCAGGAAAGGTATTGCTGGAACAGAGTCGGCATGTTTTTTCCCATATCGACTACGCACGCGAAGCGATTGCTGCCATGAAAAACAACGAAGGCGGCACGCTCACGATCGGTGTCCTGCCTGGCGATGCTGACTTGTTGTTTGATGCTCTTCTTGTAGAATTCCACCGCTTGTATCCGAAAACATCCTTATCCGTCATTGAGACTACAAGAATAGTGGAGCAAATCATATCCGGCGAGATTGATTTGGGCGTGACTGTGTTGCCTGAGCCAGATGAGAGAATCACTGTCATTCCGCTTTTTCACGAAGAATTCGCGCTTGCGGTTCATAGCGCACATCCACTTGCCAAGGAAAAGGCGATCAAGTTTGAGCAGCTTCAAGATGTAAAAATGGTGATGTTTCCGCCGGATCATCAAGCGAGACAGCTCATCAATCGCTATTGCCTACAGGAAGGCTTTCGCTTGCAGCCTCATATCGAAACGACCACACTCCTGTCTCTATTGACTCTTGTAAAAAAGGGGATCGGGGGCTGTATTTTGCCTAGTTTATTGCTGCAAAATGTAAACGACGATGAGATTGCGATCATCAACCTCTTGCATCCGACTCCCAGCCAAGACATCTGTTTGGTTTATCGCAGGGACAAATATATGGGGTTCGCCGCTCGCACCTTCATCGATACACTACAGGCGTATATTCAATCCGCCATCGACAACGTCCATGCTTCGCCTAAAAATAAAAATCACTCGTAAGATTTTCCTTTCCTTGGTAAAATGCATATCATTACGAACCTTACGATCTGGTCGATGGGAGGAAGTTCACATGCATCCAAAAAAAGTCCCCCGTTAATCCCGAGGTCCTCCATTCATGCATTTGTGTCAGCTCACCCCCAAAATAGATCAAGGGAGATGTACGTAAATGAACATGAATGGACCTGTAAAAATATCTCGAAGTGAACGATTTCAAACCTGCCAAGAAATTGCTGCGAGATTACATGAAGTGTACAAAGAAAAAGTTCTCGCCATTGGGGTGTATGGTTCCATTTCTCGAGGGACAGACGGCCCTTATTCGGATATCGAGATGTTTTGTGTACTAGAAGAATCAGGGGAAGAAATAGAATTTAGCTACGAATGGTCAGCGGGACCTTGGAAGGCTGAAGTGAATGTGTGCAGTGCAGATGTTTTGCTGAACACTGCTGCTACTGTCGAGGATGATTGGCCGCTGACACATGGCCCATTCTTTTCTCCGCTGAGTCTATACGATCCGAAGGGCTTTTTTGAAACGCTCAAAAAAGCAGCAGAATCACCATCGCAGGAAGTGTTCACAGAAGGAATCAACGGTATTCTCGTAGGGGAAATGTACGAATTTATTGGCAAGTTGCGGAACGTAAATCTAAACGGCCCACATACCTATCTGCCCTACTTGGCCATGCAGTTTGCCCAATACGGTGCGATGTTGATCGGGCTGCACAACCGAAAGCTTTACTCGACAGGGGCCAAGGTTTTGCCGGAAGCGCTGGAATTGCCGAATCGTCCGGCTGGATTCGATCAGGTAGCCAGATTGGTGATGGCGGGGGATCTGACTGATTCAGCAAAAATCGTATGCGCTTGCGAAGCATTCTGGGATGGTCTCCAAGAGTGGGCTGCACAGTATCAGTATGTGATTCATTCAGAGCGAATCCCTTTTTAATCGATAAAAAACAAGACGAGACCCCTTTCGCGAGGGGTCTCAACTTACCAAGAAAGCCTTGCTTCCTAGCGAGGCTTTTATTTTTGGGGCTTATTCCACTTTGCCGCTCAGATGCTCATGAATGAGCTTCCATTCATCTGTCTCTGTTTTCGTAAAAATATTCGTAGCTCTGCCACTTCCCGTGACGAATTCTCCGTTGTAATAGCCTTGATATTGATACGTGTATACACAGCTAGCGGACCTTTGATCGACAGCAATCCACTTTACATCCGTAGCCGCATAGACTTCATCCTTGATCAAATGCCATGCATTTTCAAAGTAAGCGCCGATCTCACTCATGGATGTACAAGTCTTGTCAGAAAACCAGTAAATGGCATTCGGATGAAGCACTTTTTCTACATTGGCAAAGTCATGTGTATTGGTAGCGTCAATATATTGCGCCAACGCCTGTTTATACCCTTCCACAAATGATCCCTCTCTCCGCTAAAAATGGTCTATTTATCCATATTTTATATCTTTGCGGCAAGGAAAAAAAGCCCGCCCGATGTAGAAGGGGGCTATTCGGGCGGAAATGGAGGACGTAATGTCCATCGTAGGGTCTGACACATTCATGATAGTTGTCTGATGTTAAGGAAGAGTAGAGAGAACATGAAGCATTTGTTAATTTTAGGTTTTGTATAAAAGCCGAGGGGCAAGCACCCGTTTTTTCCTTTTTGATCGCTGGAATAGACAGGCATCCATACAGGAGAGATGCGGTTGTCATAAGCTGAATGCAGTACTGATCCTTGCCAGCAGATCGGTGCGTCCATCTGATCTCAATGAGAGGAGAGGAAGATTATGGGTTGCAATCGCGGTGGCTTTTTTGGAGGCGGTTTCCTTTGGATTCTCATCATCATTTTTCTCGTATTTGCCTTCCTAGATGATTAAGGCTTCATAGTAGAGAAAAGACTCTGTACTCTTATACAAGAGACAGAGTCTTTTCTCTGGTCATTACTTCAAATGCTGCAAAAACTGACGTGTGCGTTCCTCACGCGGCTTTGCGAACAGATTCGAAGGTGTATCTCGCTCCACGATGATGCCTTGGTCCATAAAAATAACCTCGTCGGCAACTTCCCGAGCGAACCCCATCTCGTGCGTGACGACGATCATCGTCATCCCTTCCTGGGCAAGCTCCTTCATCACCTTCAACACTTCGCCAACGAGCTCCGGGTCGAGAGCGGAGGTAGGCTCGTCAAACAGCATGACTTGCGGGTCCATCGCCAGTGCCCGGGCAATCCCTACACGCTGCTGCTGTCCTCCAGACAACTGTGCAGGAAAATGGTCCAGCTTGTCACCGAGCCCTACTTTTGTCAGCAGAGCAGCGGCTTTCGCACGTGCTTTTTCTTTGTCTTCTTTTTTGACAGTGACGGGTCCCTCCATCACATTTTCAACGGCTGTCATGTGCGGGAAGAGATTGTAGTTTTGAAACACCATCCCGGTTTGCTTTCGCAGCTTCGGAATACTTGTTCTCTCTACTTTTTTGGAAAAGTCCAGCTTCACGTCCCCGATCTGGACGCTGCCGCTGGTCGGAACCTCAAGTGCATTCAGGCAGCGAAGCAAGGTTGTTTTCCCGGAGCCAGAAGGACCGATGATAACGACTACCTTTCCTTTTTCCACCGAGAGGGAAATGCCTTTGAGTACATGTAAGGTATTGAATTGTTTATGCACATCCGTGATCGTAATCATGCGTTTTCACCTGCTTTTTAGACATAACGGTCCAGCTTGTTTTCAATGCGATCCTGGATAATAGAGAGTACGAAGCAAATCACCCAGTAGATAAGGGCTGCTTCCGCGTAGACGAGCAGCGGCTCATATGTCGCAGCGACGACTTCTTGGGCTTTGCGAAACATCTCTGGTACCAGAACGACCGAAGCCAGGGAAGTATCCTTGACCAAACTAATAAACGAGTTGGACAAAGGAGGAATGGAGACGCGAGCTGCCTGAGGGAGCACGACTCTGTGCAGCGCTTGCCAGTAGGTCATCCCCAGGGAGTAGGCTGCTTCCCATTGCCCTTTGTGAATGGACAAGATCGCTGCACGTACCACCTCGGAGGAATAGGCACCGACGCTGAGTGAGAAACCGATGATTGCTGACGGTATCGGATCGATCATCAAGCCGATGCTCGGCAAGCCATAAAAAATGATGAACAATTGGACCAATAAAGGAGTACCGCGAACGATCGATACATAAAAGCGGGCGATGGCAATCAGCGGCTTTATGCCGGATAGGCGTGCCAGCGCAGTGAGAACCGCAATGATCAGACCAATGAAAAAGGAAGCGATGGCGATTGTCAAAGAATAGAGCAAGGCTCCTTTCAACAGAGGAAGAAAGGAGCTTTGCGCGATATCGATCCATCGGTTCAGGCGTTCTGGGTTTTCGAAGAGGCTACTTAGAGACATCTGCACCAAACCATTTCTCTGATATTTTTGCGAGGGTACCATCTTTCGTCATGTCATCCAGTGCTTTGTTGAATGCATCAACCAGCTCTGTGCTGCCCTTGCGGAAGAGGAAACCGTTTTTCGCTACGTTCGGATCTTTTGCGATGATTTTGATAGGAACATCAGGCTTTTGCTTCATGAAGTCCAACAGGGAAATCCCATCGTTGATCGTAATGTCTACACGTTTGGAAACAAGCAAGTCGATCGCTTGGTTAAAGCCTTCCACACCGACGATTTCCGCTCCGTTTTTCTTCGCGATATCTGTGAGGTTGCTCGTCAATGTTTGGGCTGCTTTCAAACCTTTAATATCCTCGAAGCCTTTTACGGTCGTGTTGTCTTTATGGGTGACGAGGACCGCTGTGGATACGGTGTATGGATTGGAGAAATCGTATTTTTCCTGGCGATCAGGGCGAATGCCTACCTGATTCGCTACGACATCAAAGCGCTTGGAGTCGAGTCCTGCGAACATCGCATCCCATTGTGTTTCTTGAAACACAGGCGCAACGCCGATGCGCTTCGCTACCTCAGTCACGACCTCCACATCATAGCCCGTCAGCTTGCCAGACTGATCGTGGAACGTAAACGGCGCATACGTACCCTCGGTTCCGATCAGAATTTTTCCGTCGGCTTTTACTTTTTCCAACAAGTTTTGTTCTTTTTTCTCTTCTGTTGGGGCAGGAGCGGCACTATTTTGCGGTGGTTGTCCCGTTGAAGACGACCCGCAACCTGCCAATGCGACTAACAGAGTGGAAGCGAGAAGGGAAAATAATAGTTTTTTCATAAATTAACCCCCACTAAACCGATGTGAATTTGAATAGGAACATACTAAAAGGGACAGACAATTTTGTCAACGCCTAAGAATTACTTCGTGATATCTTCGCCGAACCATTTGATGGAAATTTTGGAAAGGGTGCCGTCCTGCTGCATCTCATCGAGCGCCTTGTTAATCGCGTCCGTTAGTTCTGTACTTCCTTTACGGAACATGAAAGCAGTTGGTTGGCCCTCGGTATTTTTGGCCACGACTTTGATTGGTGTATCCGGCTTTTGCTTCAGGAAATCAAGTACCGACAAATTATCGTTGAGCACAACGTCCACGCGTTTTTGTGCAATCAGGTCAATGGCTTGATTGAAGTTGTCTACACCGACGATTTCTGCCTCATTGGCGCGTGCCAGGTCAGCGTAGTTGCTGGTCATGGATTGTCCGGCTTTTAACCCTTTGATATCCTTGAAGTCTTTGACGGTGTTATTGTCCTTGTGAGTCACCAAAACCGCACGGGAAACCGTATATGGCCTGGAGAAATCGTACTTTTCCTGACGATCAGGGCGGATTCCTACCTGATTGGCAATGACGTCAAAGCGCTTGGAGTCGAGTCCCGCAAACATGGCATCCCACTGGGTTTCCTGGAATACAGGCTCTACACCGAGCCGCTTGGCTACTTCCGTGACAACCTCCACATCATAGCCAGTCAATTTGCCCGACTGATCATGGTACGTAAACGGAGAGTATGTACCTTCCGTACCAATGACGAGTTTTTTCTCGGCTTTCACTTTTTCCAGCAAATTTTGCGAAGCTGCTTGATCAGCAGGCGGAGTCGTATTATTCGGCTGAGAAGGCGAACCGGAAGTGCTGCAGCCAGCCATTCCCAGTAGCAGACAAGATAGTAAGGTAGACAGAATGACTTTTTTCATGTTGTAATCCCCTTTATGTTAATCGGATTTCATGGATTCATAGTAGTGGTCGTTCATGTCTTTGTCAATCTTTAAATTGTTAAATCCTATTTGATTACTTTGGATTAAAAGGAACAAGGTTCTATGTAGCTGCGGTGGGGAGAAGAATATTTCCAGTCTAGGCTCCAGGCTCCGTCCTGCTGGGGGCTAAGACTGTCCGCTCCAAAGGGATTCGCGGGGAAACGCAAAAGTGGTAGCCGCTTCGTCGCATGGGCACGTTGCGTTTCTTTTGCCCGCAAATCCCTTCTCCGCTTGGTAGGACTCCACAAGTCGCTACGTCTGGAAATATTCTTCTCTGTCGTAACTAATGACATTTCTTCATTCTTTCAAAGCGTTAAAAACCGGAGTAAGCACGGAAAGCTCGTAGAGGAAACAGGAGAAAACAGCGAAGATCTTTGGTACACCGACCGAGACGGAATGCCAAAAGCGAAACACGCCTTTAAGCGTCCACCTCTGCAATACATCCTGAAAGGACCACTTTGGACGCGGTTTCGCTTTTGGCATGGAGGCGGGCAGAGGGTCCCACAGCGGGTGGGACAAGAAGCTGAGCGTTTTCTCCTGTTTCCTCCCCACCACTACAGTAACGTTTATACTTGTTATCTCTTTTAAGATTCTCTATTCATGCGGTGGCTATGTGCATGAGACGAAAACTTGGCGCAGAAGTAGTGGTTGAGGTTCCTCGTCAAGAAGCGTACAATTAGTACGAATTGAAAGGCCTACAAGCAATGACGTGCTTGTTCTTCATAGGAGAGCGCACCGACAAAAGGAGTCAATCAACATGTTAAACGACTGGCGTATGTATACAGATGGAAGTGGAATGGAGCAAAAGCATGTAGCTTGGCATGAAGTGCTGAAGGAAATTGCTCAATTGGATGGAGTAACGCGGACGTTGGTTCACGCAGCGTATGGAGACCATGTGGATTTGGTCGTAGCAGGCGGGAACAACGGCAAAGTTTTGGTGCAATGGAAAGAACACGAGCCGGTTGAGCAGCACTTTGTACTTGCGGCAGACAAGCAATCGGCGGTGATGTCCACGCTCGTCATCGAGGGTAGTGAAGTTGCCTTTCCCCTTTCCTGGTGTGTTCCGCTTGAGCAGGTTGTTCCTTTGTGCGGAGATTTGCTACGAACATGTGAAAAAGGGGAGCCGACCGAACTCGAATGGCTTCCGGTAGAAATGTAGGCAGGAGGGCAGCATGGAACTACAAACGTTGCAGCAGTCCATCCTCATCATGGCCGTCATCATTGGGATCGGTAGCTTAATCGGCTACCGGCAACCCTTGACTGCGGACTCTCGCCAACTCGTCATCACGATTATTGTAAACGTAGCCATGCCGTGCATTATTTTAGACGGGATCTTTCAGACAACCATTGATCAGCAAATTTTATACCAAATTTTTGCAATATTCTTCATTTCGATTATCCTAAACTGCTTGGGCATTTTTATCGGCTGGTTAGGTGCGCGTGCACTTCCGCTTCCGGTGAAAAAACGTCGGGAGATTGCGCTCTTGTCCGGCTTGGGGAATACAGGCTTCATCGGCTTGCCGCTTTGTGCGGCATTGTTTGGGCCAAAAGGGGCGCTCTTGGCGGCTATTTTCGACGCAGGCGTGGATGTTGTGCTATGGACAGTGGGTGTGATGATGCTCCAGGAAAAAGGAAGCTTCTCCTTGAAAGGGCTCAAGACACTCATCAACATTCCGATGATTGCGATCGTATTTGGACTCGGTTCTGCCATCATCGGGTTTGTGCCGCCTGAGCCTGTGAAGCAGCTGTTTGGAACGCTGTCCAAGCTCGCCTCTCCGTTAGCCATGATGTACATTGGTATGCTTTTGCCTATGTTTTTGCGCAACAAACCGCAAGTGTCATTGAAGCTTTTGAGTATGCCACTCACATTTAAATTAGTTGTTTTTCCGCTGATGACGGCGTTTCTTTTGTCCGTTTTTTCAATCGACAGCGATATTGTCAGCGTTTCCCTTGTGCAAGTAGCAATGCCCACCCTGACATTGGCCTCGATCTTGTTCGGGCGCTATGCGGCGGATGAGGAGATGGGCGCCATGACGACGGTTTGTTCCACCTTGCTGGCCCTCTTGTCTATCCCGGTTGTTCTAGTCATGGGAAATTGGCTTTTGCACTAATCTCTCGCCAATCTCAGTCATAGTGAAACGAATCAGAGGAAACCTATGTCTAACAAGTAAGAATGACGAAAATGATGATCAGGGATGGAGGAACAACAATGAAAGGCAAATCGATTCTGGCTGTTGCACTGACGCTGCAAGTGTTAACGGCTTATTCTGTGCAGGCGGCAGTGTCTAGCACACCACAAACAACGACAACTGCGATACTGGTAAACGGAGAGCAATCTTCCTTGGCAAAAGCACCGATTCTCGTCCAGCAGCGCACCTATGTATCTGCCGAGGATGCGAGCCGGATTTTAGGAGGCACTTGGAAACAAGATGCAACGAGTGGAGAAATGAAGCTGGCAAAAGGTACGCTGACATTCCAACTCGCTACAGGAAAAGTAGCGTTGAATGGCAAGTGGCTGCTAGATGGGCAGGGCGCAATCGTGCGTGACAAGCAAGTGTATGTGCCGTTGAGATGGATGGCAGAGCAGGCCGGACATCAAATCACGTGGAATGCTGAGAAAAAGGCGGTGGAAATTTCGATGGCCGGGGAAGAGAGTGCTTTTACGCTTGTCGATGCCGATAAGCTGACGGAACAGGAACGTTCGTTTATTGACTCGGTAAAAGAACAGCAAGGCATCCACAAGCAGGGAGATCTTTATGTCATCGCACGTGGGGCCTCACCGAATCCTGGCTACGGTCTGCAAGTAACCAAAGTTGAGCAGAGCTGGGAGCAGCTTTTTGTGTATGTCAAACAAACGCTGCCTGACCCGGGCAGAATGTACCCGCAAGTGATTTCCTATCCGTATTTGGCGGCAAAAGTGAAGCTGCCACCTTACACGACGATTGTCTTTTTGGATGCAGAGACGAAGAAGCCGCTGTTTGCCACAGATGGCAACGGAAGTCGATAAGAAAATCGGGTAAAAGACGTACAGGGCCTGCTAGTGAGGAGCACATAGCAGGCCCTCTTGTTTTTGTGTGACTCCTGAGGTAAGATATGGTTGTGATTTCCTATCCCTTGAGAAACGGAGGTGTGTGTACGTGTTCGGAACTCTGCAAGCATGGTTTGTGGTAGAAACTTCCAGTATGACGCATGGTTTTACATTCAACGGGACCAGTCTGTCCTTTTTTGCGCATACAACTGAACGGAGTTTCCATAGGCGTACCATGCATCGATCAGGGGCGGTTTGTTCTTGTCTATAATGGGTAACTGACATAGGTCGGTCCCTTTCACGATGCCGCAGGTAATGGCCTGCGGCTTTTTTGCGTCCACTCGCACATGCGGTGTGGTCTCAACATTGTGCCGGGGCCATCAGGAAATCCATTATTTTGAACCGTTACCAACATTCCAAGGAGGAAATAATCATGATTATTGTCGCGACACAGCAATTGCAGAAATCGTACGGAGCAGATCCGGTTTTACAAGATATCACATTGGAAATAAAAGCAGGGGAACGCGTCGGGATCGTCGGACCGAATGGAGCAGGCAAAACCACGTTGTTCAAGCTGCTGGCAGGTATCGAAAGCCCCGATTCTGGTGAGCTTTTTCGGGCAAAAGGAACGATTTGGGCGTACCTGCCGCAAACGCCGCAGTATCCGGCTGAATGGACGGGGGCGGATGTTGTAGCCAGCGCGTTTGCTGATGTCATCAAGCTGCAGGAGCAGATGCGCGAGCTCGAGCAGCAGATGGGAATGCTTTACGAAAATGAACAAGAGCTAAACCGCCTCATGCTGCGCTATCAAAAGCTGCAAGATGAATTTGAACAACTGGATGGCTATCAGTGGGAGACGAAAATGACTCAGGTGACACAGGGCTTGGGTGTTAATTCAGAACTGTTAGCGACACCTTTTGCCCAACTCAGCGGAGGCGAAAAGACGAAGGCTGGCCTTGCAAAGCTACTCTGCCAACAAAGCGATGTTCTGCTCTTGGATGAGCCGACCAACCATTTGGATGTGGAGTCGATGGAATGGTTAGAGGAGTTTTTAAACAATTATCAGGGTACGATCCTGATCATCTCCCATGATCGTTATTTTTTGGATGCGGTCGTCACGTCCGTCTATCATGTGGACGGGGGAGAAGCCGAATCCTATATTGGCAATTACAGCGCATTCGCTACGGAGCGTGAAGAACGCTTGCTGCGCCAGTTTGCCGCTTATCAGGAACAACAGAAGCAAATCAAGAAAATGAAAGAGACAATCAAACGGCTCAAGGAGTGGGGCAATCGCTCCAATCCGCCGAACGAGGCTTTTCACCGAAGGGCAAAAAGCATGGAAAAAGCGTTGGCGCGGATTGAGCGTATCGAGCGACCGAAAATGGAAGCGGATCGCATGGGCTTGCAGTTTATGAAGACCGACCGAAGCGGGCAGGATGTGCTGAATGCGACGGGGGTACAGAAAACATTTGGCGGAAAACAGTTGTTTACGGATGCTAGCTTTTTATTGCGCTACGGCGAGAGAAAAGCGCTGCTTGGACCAAATGGCTGCGGTAAATCTACGCTAATTCGCATGCTGCTGGGAGAGGTTGAGCCAGACGCAGGTACGCTCAAAATTGGCAGCAGCGTTAAGGTGGGCTACTTGTCACAGCAAGCTTTGGAAGGGGATCAAAACCAGCGGCTGATTGACGTTTTCCGTGAAGTAGCCAGAGTGACCGAGCCGGAAGCACGGCATTTGCTGGCGAGGTTTATGTTTTACGGCGAACAAGTTTTCAAGCGGATCGGGCAGCTGAGCGGTGGAGAGCGGATGCGACTGCGCTTGGCCCAAATGATGCATCAGGAAATCAACCTGCTCATTCTCGACGAACCGACCAACCATCTAGATATTGAAGCGCGAGAAACATTGGAGGAAGCGTTGGCGGATTTTCGCGGGTCGTTATTTATCATCTCGCATGATCGCTATTTCCTGCAAAAGATGGCAGATGGTGTGTTTTGGGTAGAAAATAAGCGGCTGGTTCACGATGTGGGTTCCTATGAGGAAGCAAGGGAAAAGCAAAAACAGCGGATCGCTGCTCGTGCCAGTAAGCCGGAGGAAATAGAGCGAAAGCAGCCAGCAGTCAAGCAAGTCCAAGAGACGGCCGTGACGAATGCGACAGCCAAACGTCCGAATCCGTACAAGCTGGCAGAGCTTGAACAAAAAATAGCCTCATTAGAAGGAAAAAAAGGTGAACTGACGGCCTTACTCCAAAGTGAAGGGGCCGATTACGAGCAGTTAGTGGCTTGGCAACAATCGATCGATCAGGTGCAGCAGGAGATAGATGTAACCTTTTCGGCTTGGATGGAGCTACAGGAACAGTAGGCTGCAATAAAAATAGCACCGCCAGCAAAGTGTTAAATGCTGGCGGTGCTTCATTTTCTGACTCATGATTGTGCTTGTGTGCTTGGTTCTGGCAGGCGACGATAGCCGCTGACGAACCAGAGGAGGAGCAGTACCATCAAGACTCCTCCGAGGAAGAACGGACCGCTGTGGGAGACTTGGTAAACCGCTCCACCAGCTAATGGACCCAAGATGCGTCCAAGGCTGTCCATGGAGCTGATTGCTCCACTCGTCACGCCTTGGCCTTGCGTCGTTCGTTGGGTGATCATTGCTGTGGCTGTCGCTCTGATCATTCCTTGTCCCGCTCCGAATAACGAGAGGATCAGCGCCAGCACCCAAAAGTTACCCGACAACGGAATGGCAAAAAATCCAATGCCGTAAAGAATCATCCCAATGACGAGGACGCTTGCTTCCCCTAGCTGCTTGACCATCCTTCCGATGAGCCCGCCTTGTACCGCGGCAGCGATCAAGCCCATGACGAGAAACATATAGCCGAGGTCTTTGGAGGTAAAACCGTACAAATCACTTATGTACAGGGCAAAAGTCGTTTCTAGTCCGGAAAAAGCAAAGGAGACCGTAAACAAAATACCGTACAGCAAGGACATGGAACCGAACAAAGAGACAAGCGGATTTTGCCGCTGTTCTTTATGCAGATTCGCCCGTTTTTCTTTCGGCAAGCTCTCTGGCAAGGCAAACAGGATCAGGAAAAACGTAAGCAAGGCCACGATACCCGAAGCGTAGAAGGGAACGGCAAAGCCGAATTCACTGAGCAGTCCACCAATCACCGGACCAAAGACAAAGCTAAGTCCAATCCCGGCGCCAATGACCCCCATCCCTTTTGCCCGTTCTTCTGAAGGGAAGAGATCCGCCACCATAGCGGTTACAGTTGGCAATGCGGCTGCCGAGACGATTCCACCCAAAATGCGATACAGGAGCATTTCTGTATAACTGTCAGCTAGTCCAAACAGGATAAAGGTGATGGAAAAGCCGAACAGCCCGAATGATATGAGTGGCTTTCGCCCGATTCTGTCTGAAAGTGCTCCCCAAATCGGTGCAAACACCAGCTGCATAATATTATAGCTGGCAAAAAGCACGCCGATTTGAAACGAAGTCGCACCCAATTTTTCCGCGAAAAAGGGAAGAATGGGGATAATGATGCCAAAACCGAGCATGATGAAAAAAGCAATAAAGAACAAGAGGGCAAGGTGCTTCTTATTCACTACGTCTACCTCTTTTCGCACAAAAATCTGTTCAAGCGGATTGTTTGCTTTTTCCACCTTACGTGAAGGAAAAGGCGAAGTCAAGCCAACAGCATGGGCAGTTATCGCGAGACGTGCTATAATAGAAAAGAAATAAGAATGGCTACTAATATTGTCAAGTATATATCCATGAGGTGTTTGTTACATGTCTACTGCGATGCTTTACTACCTGGCCTGGCATGAAGATGATTGGCTGGATGAAGTGCTCGATCGTTTTCCTGAGATCAATGCCATTGTGCCTTCGGTCAAAACGTCTGAGTTACTGGCTAAACAAAGAGAGTCCGGAGAAGTTGAGCGAGCTGTCCTCGTTCTGAATGCGGCTGTCGAACAGGAGAGATGCAAGGAGTTTTTACGCTTGTGTCAAGAACACCCGCAGCTGTCCGCGGACCCTTTGTATATCGTCGGATTGAAACCGGAAGAGGAGGAGGCGTGGCAAGAAGCGTATCCACACGCGAAGATCATCGTCATTACCGGCTTTGCTGTCGAGTTTGATTACGATGCCGTCCTCGCAAGGATGGAAATCGATCTGGAGGGAGCTCATTGAAAATAAACCCGAATGAATTCGATTTGAAGGCGTTTCTGCACCGTTTCGGATTGGTTATTTATACAGGTGATCCTGAAGGGGATTTGCTGTTGATAGAAGATGAAATTCGGGAGCTATATGAGCTGAATGTCATTGACAAGGAAGAGTTCATTGAAGCCATGTCAGCGTTGCGTAGCAAGCGTAAGGCTGAGGGAAGAGAATAGAATAAAGAGTAAAAACGTGTTTGCCAAGCCGTGTGTATGCGGTAGTTGGTAAACACGTTTTTTTGTGGTCGATACCCTATAGTGGAATGTAATTTCGCAACTTTATACCTATTTTTTATGATCAGTCCAGTATCTGATACCTAGCATATGGGTATTATTTCCTTTTTATATAGAATGGATATTGGTCTTCATCTATTAGCATGAGCATCTTCCATCTGTATAGGAACCTTACAGAGAGGAGGAGACTGTATGCCCAATATTGAAGGTATCTCCGTCCAACAATCGAATGCGGAACGCAAGAGCTATGTGGTTGTTGGTGCCATTTTATCATGCAGCAGCGGAAGTCAGTTAAGTCGGCTGAAAATGCCGTTCAGTCATGGTGTTTTTGTAAAAGGGAAGCCGCAAATGAACATCATGGACTTCGTTCCTAACGTCAATATCATGCCATTTGGTAAGTGCAGCAACTTGAAGAATCCCACCGTTGCCTCTGCCACTTTAGCTAATAATGGTGTGCTGACACAGATGCCTTGCATACCTGTGATGACCATGCCATGGATCGATGGCAAAGCGGACAAAATGGTCGGCGGACACCCCGCATTGCTGAACAAATCCACGAATATGTGTTTCCATTGTGGACTGATCAAGATTGAGGACGATGGGCAGGATTTGGGTGGTGTAACGATAGGGAATCAGTCGTCAACAAACAGTGGGCCTTCAGATGCCAGTTTTGGACAAGGACCCGCTTGCGAGAAGCCACAGCAAAAGCCGACCATGTGGGACAACTTCGTCAAAGGAATATCAAAGCTGGGAGATGTTCCTGCTGCAATGCAAAAAGCGGCAAGTGAGCTGCCAGGAGCTTTGGAGAAAGCCGCAAATGATTTGCCAAAAGGTTTGCAAAAGGCGGCAGAGGATTTACCTAAGGGTGTAAATCTGTTTGTGCAAGAAAGCTATGTTAAGCCGATACAGGAAGACTTGGATACGTTGCGGGATGATCAGCTAAACCTCGCTGATGCAGATGCAGTCGGTGGGATTGTTTTTGCGGCACTTACGGTGGGAAGAAGTAAAAATGCTGAGGATTTATGGGATGGGTTAGCGAATGTAAATAAGAGGAAGGTTGATATTAATAAGAATACTAAATTTTCCGAGATGGGTGAAGAGCAACAACTTAATATAGCAAAAGAGTATAGAAAGAGTGCACCAATTGAAATACCTGAAAATGCAAATATGAAAGCAAAGTCAATGAACGATGGCTACGAACAAATAACTTACAAGTGGAATGACGGGACCTATAAGTATGAAGTCAGGTGGCATACAAGAACCTCTGGAGCGCCTGTTGATCAAGGAAACACCTGGGTAATTCAAAGAACTATTCCTGGTAGTGGAGGACAAAAACCAAAGTCATTTTATAAAATTGGAGAAAATGAATGGGTGGAAGGGTACAAATGGTATGAAGCAATAGCTGCTAGAAAAGCGGGAACCGCTACACCTGAACAAGTAAGAATATTAGATCAAGGTCATTGGAAGGAGTAAGGTTATGAAATCAGAAGCGATAAATGATTTATATTATATTGGATTTGAAGGAGAGCCTGAGATAATCTTTATGTATGAAAAATCAAATGAAGTGCAAGTGCTCAAACTTTGGAATGGCTATTTTGAATCATTGCTAGATTGCTTGGTTCAACAGGCTCCCGTTCAAGATGGAATTTTACATGAATATTACGTTCATGAAGGATGGTATGAAGAAAGCCCTTGGGAAATCAAAAATGTTGAAAAAGCAGTACAATTGTTTAAATCATTTGATGTTAAGAAAGTTACAGAAAATGAGTCAAGTAATATTATTCCAGTGCTCCCGGCTATTACAATGGATATTATTAGCTTTTTAGAGCAAGCAATTCAAAGTGGAAATAGAGTGTTTATTGTGTACGAATAAGTGAATTTCTATCATTTTGTGTAGACCAGTTTTCCAATTTTAATAACAAAGATCGTACAATAAAATCCAAACCAAACAAAAAACTTGATAGCCAAGCATAATTCACTTTCAAAGCTCATTCCACTTTGAACACAAAGGAGGAATGAGCTTTTTTGCGCACTTCGTAAGAAATTCTTCAGAAATACTTATCCTTTTCTTAAGGATTTCTGTCTTCTTTTGAAAGGTTTACCCGTTAGGATAGAGTGCAGAGAGAAAGGAGGCGGCACAGGTGGAGTTTACAGGGTATTACGAGCTATTCTGGGAGATGGTTACAGGCATGCTGGGAAAATTCATTCCTGATGAGATTACGGTCATGACCGTGGGGGCGCAGATTGCCAATACAGGAGCGGACTTTTTTACAGCATTTGCCGTTATATACCCCGTTTTTTTCATTGTTTCTTGCGCGGGGTACTTACTGGGAGTGAAGGCATTTGGCTGGATGGCCCGGAATCTGGGCTTGCGTGGTGATTTCTTGTCGGCATTGCGCGGATCAATGGGCTGTCTGCTTGCTTTTGGTATCTTTCTTCCAATTATTCGTCATATCGTGCCTATCCTCGCCGGTGCCAGCCGAATGCCGTTTCGGCAGTTCCTCCTATTCTTTTTGCCGAGCAGTATCGTTTGGACCTTGCATTACTTTATGGCAGGCTATTGGTTCTCCGATCAACTGGAAATATTGGTTGCGGGCGTTTACCAATATAGCAAAATTACACTGACGATCGTTTGTTTCGCAGGGTTTTCGTTCCTCATGATTCGCCAGTTTCAGCGTCTTGGTGGAATGAAAGAACCTCGAACGAATAAGCAACCACCTGTTTCGTAATCGATACGAATTCCTAGAGTACGGCGTCTACTATCCACGAACTTTTCGGATGGCAGGCGCCTTTTTGTTATGTGGATTTATTTTTGTTATGTTCTGGCATTTTTAAAAGTTCGCGAAAAAGAAGTTTACATTTGGTAATAGTGGGGTAGATTACCAAATGTCGTCGTGTCATGAATTTCCATTTTTTCAATTTGTGTGATTGGGGGCTTTTGCATGAGGAGCATAAAAAATGTGCTGGTAACCATTTTGGCTGCCATCACCATCGGTATTTTTATTCTTCAGCTAGTGTTTGGTTTTCTCCAGTTTGAGCAAATTATCTCGAATGAAGTAGAAGCAAAGCTACAAATGCAGGTAGCGAAAGAGGCAGCTTATCTGAATGGTATGCTGGACAAGACAGGCAAGCTCTCGGAAACACTCACTTATTCTGTCTCACATGGCTCCAAGGAAACAATCAAGCATATCGAAGGGACGCTGGTCGATGTCGTAGCGTCTGAGCCTTTGATTGTGGGCGGTGGATTTTGGATGGAGCCATACAGCTTCGACAGCTCGCAAAAGCTGTACGGCAGGTACGCTATCCGCAATAACGACAAAGTAGAGCTCGATCCGGCTTACAGCGACGGCAGCTATGATTATCTTGCGCAGGATTGGTACAAGGCGGGGATGGTTGACAAACCATATGTGTGGACTGAGCCGTATACCGACCCGATTTCCAAAGTTCCTATGGTTACAGCGATTGCGCCCATTAAAGTGGGAGGAAAAATCAGCGGTACGACGACATTGGATATCGGGCTTACGGAGCTTAACAAAAGCATCGAAAATCTGAAGGTTGGCGAAACAGGCTACGGCTTTATCGTTTCCAAGTCGGGCATTTACGTTTCCCATCGCGATGCACAAAAGAACTTGGAAGCGAAAATTACGGACGAGTCTGAGACGGGGCTAAAGGACATTGCCCAAAGCATTACCGAAGCAACCGAAACGGGGATGACCCAAGCTACCATAGGTGGTCAAAAGCAATACGTCACCTTTGCTCCAATCGGGGAAACGGGCATGACGCTAGCTACTGTCATGCCCGCAGCAGAGATTAAGGGGCCGATTACCCAATATCTTTACATCAGCCTGATTATTTTTGGTGTCTCCATCAGTATTTTCCTCCTGATCTTGTACTGGTTCATCAATCGACAGGTAGCACGTCCATTGCTGCAGCTGAAAGCAGGCATCGTCAACTTGGTGGAAAAAAAGGATTTAACCCAGACGATCCCAATCCGGCGCAAGGATGAAATTGGCGACGTAGCGACAGCGGTGAATGCATTCATTGAGGATCTGCACGGAATGATGAAAAATATTAGCGGCTATACCGGTCAAGTAGGGACAGTCTCGGAAACCTCCGCAAAGAAGGCTCATGAAGCACGACTTGCCTTTGGTCAGGTGGCCTCGTCGTTCCAAGAGGTAGCAACCGGCACGGAGAATCAACAGCATAGTGCCGAAGAAAGTGCGCGGGCTATGGAAGAGATGGCGATCGGTATTCAGCGGATTGCCGAAGCCTCCTCCACGATGGCCGAATCATCGAAACATATGGCAAATGAAGCGGTGGCAGGCAACCAATCCGTAGAAAAGGTGTCAGGACAGATGGATTCGATCAACCGATCCGTAAGCCATTCTGCCGATGTCGTTCGTTCGTTGGATAGCCGATCAGCAGAAATCTCACAGATCGTGGAAGTAATCGCAAGCATCGCATCCCAGACGAACCTGTTGGCACTCAATGCGGCGATTGAAGCTGCACGTGCAGGTGAACAGGGAAGAGGTTTCGCTGTGGTAGCGGATGAAGTGCGCAAGCTGGCAGAGCAGTCCAACGACTCGGCCAACCAAATTGCCAACCTGATTACCGAAATCCAACGGGAAACAACTTCAGCGGTACAAGCCATGGATGAGGGAACACGCGAGGTTGAAACCGGAATCCAGATCGCCCATGAGACAGGAGAAGCATTCCGCCGGATCATGGATTCTACCCAGGATGTAGCAGATCAGATTCAGGAGATTTCCTCCGTTGCAGAACAAATGTCAGCGGCAACGGAACAGGTGACGGCATCCATATTGCAGTTGTCCTCGATTGCAAAGGAATCTGCCGTAAGTGCATCGAGTGTGGCTGCTTCAACGGAAGAGCAGCGCATCTCGATGAACCAGCTCTCTACATCCGCAGAGCAGCTAAACCAGATGGCAAAGGAATTACAGCAAATGATCAACCGTTTCACACTCTAACCACTGTTTGCAAAAAAATGCAAAATGATGAACTGCTGCTGTCATGCGATGGTAGCAGTTTCGTTCGTTGACAGAAAAATACAAGTCAGAATATAATGAATACGAAATAAAGCAAGCTAAAGCAAAATTTTGCAAACAAAAATCCGAGGTTGGTGGAACAGAATGCATAACCATAAGTACGACGTTGTGGTGATTGGTGGTGGAGTAGTCGGTACAGCCATATTACGCGCCCTTTCGTTTTATCAACTGAAACTGCTTTTAATCGAAAAGCAGCCTGACGTTTGTGAAGGGACAAGCAAGGCGAACAGTGGGATTGTTCATACCGGATTTGATGCAAAGCCAGGCACGGTTGAGGCAGAGTGCCTGCGCCGCTCCCGCAGCTTATGGCCGATGTTAGTTGAGAATCTGAGAATCCCCTACATTCCATGTGGCGCCGTGATGGTAGCGACAAACGAAGAGGAAAAGCAGATAATCGAAACCACCTATGTTCCCAATGCAAAGGCGAATGACGTAGATGTTCACTGGATTTCTGCTGAGGAGATTCTGGAGATGAATCCCGCTGTGACAGCCAAGGTAACAGGCGGATTGGCAGTACCGGGTGAAGCTATCTGCGATCCATTCTGGGCCACCAGAGCCTTCGGAGAGATAGCAGTGCTAAACGGTGCGGAGGTTGTGCTTGGGCAAGGCGTCTCCCGCATCGAGACATTACCGGATGGAGAGGGCTTGCTCCTTACGCTGGAAAATGGTGAAACCGTCACGACCCGCTATGCGGTGAATGCTGCCGGATTATGGTCCGATGAAATTGCCCGGATGGTGGGAGATGAGAGCTTCTCGATTTCACCGCGTAAAGGCCAGTTTATCCTGACCGAAGAGGCGATATCCATCTCTTCGATCATCCTGCCTGTCCCTACGAAAACCTCCAAGGGCGTGTTGGTTTCACCAGTCGTGTTCGGCGGTTTTCTACTTGGGCCAACGGCGGAAGATCAAGAGGACAAATGGGATCGTGCCACCTCACAGATTGGCATGGAATCGGTACTGGCAGGCTGTGAGAAGCTGGTTCCCGACTCTCGGCAGTTTTCCACGATTCGCCAGTTTGCCGGGGTCAGGGCAGTTTGCAGCGAAGGAGATTTTGTCATCCGTCCATCCGCTGTACAGCCACACATGATTCATGCCGCCGGGATTCGTTCCACTGGACTCTCTGCTTCCCCTGGCATAGCAGAGCTGGTAGCGGAAACTCTCCAGAATGCCGGGCTTGAGCTGCAAGCAAACGAACAGGCACAGCATGCCCTGCCGGATCTCTTTTCAGAAGAGCAGGAAACAGGAGAAATCATTTGTCTGTGCCGCTCCATTACCCGGAGTGAGATCGTCAATTCGTTGAAGCGTCCTCTCACCCCGCAGACCATTGATGGAGTGAAGCGACGGACGGGCGCCACCTTAGGAGAATGCCAAGGAAACTGCTGTATTCCCAAAATCATCGATGTTATGGCCGAGACCTATCCTGAACAGACCGGGAAGCAGCCTTTAAAAGGAGTAAGAAACTCTTATCTAGCTGTAACACAAGGAGAGAAGCAGGCATGATGTATGAATTGGTGATCATTGGAGCAGGAATCTCGGGATTGACAGCAGCCCTTTCAGCGTGGGAAGGAGGAGTCACCTCTGTTCTCATGATCGATTACCAGAAGAGAAGAGGTGGCTTCACCTTACCGTATTGGAGCTCTGATGAGTTTGCTCCAGAACGGGAACTTTTGAGAAAAGCCGCGTCGCTTCCCTACGAGATTCACGAACAATCAACTGTCGTCGGTTTTTTCCCTGGGGCAAACGGTCAACTGCACCAGTTGTACGTCCAATCGCCGATGGGCACCTATTCTATTGAGGCAAAAAAGGTACTGATCGCCTCAGGCTCGCTGGAAAAACCGCGTGAGGCGCACAAAATTCCGGGGACACGTCCGGCAGGAGTCATGACGCCGATGATGGCGATGCAGCTGATCGAGCGAGGTCATCAGCCGGGCCGCAAGATTGTGTTGATCGAGAATGGCAAAATCTCTCGTAGTACAGCGACCCTTCTCGAAAAAGAGACGAGCAATTTGGTCAAATATGCTGAGTCAGATTGGGAGCTTACCTCTATCAAGGGATTGTCCCGTGTAGAAGGAGTACAGCTGCGGAATCGGATGACGGATGAGATAAACGAAGTGGCATGCGATACGCTCATTTTTGCAAAAGGTCGGGTGCCCTGCACGTTTTTCTTGAAAGGAACACCAATCGAACGAGATCATCACGATGCGATTATCGTAGATGCCACGGGGAAAACGAATCTGCCAGATATTTATGCAGCGGGGAGTTGTACCTGCCTTGGCGACGATGATCACACCAATTCGATGGAATTGGCGAAAGAAACAGCCAAGCACCTCTTTTAAAGAGATCATCAGAAGGGAGAGTTTACGATGAAGCTATCCGACTCGTTTACCATTCAGGCAAGCAAAGCGGATGTATGGTCCGTCTTTATGGATGTTGAAAAGCTTTCAGGCTGCGTACCAGGCTGCAAAGAAGTAAAAATGAGCAGCCCCACCCGTTATGAAGCCAACATGGAAGTGAAAATACAGTTTATGACGATTCAATTCCGCGTCACGGGGGAATTAAAAGAAGCGGTAGAAGGAGAAGCGCTGCAAGTAGAGATGACCGGACAACCGGTAGCGTTGGCAGGATTGTTCCGCAATCAATTGCACCTTCAGCTAAAAGAGGAACAGCCGGGAACGACAAGGGTAGAATACGAGATGGATATGCAAATGACAGGACGACTGGCATCATTAGGAGATATACTAATGAAGGGGACTGTGAAGAAAAAGGCAGAAGAATTTGCGACCAACGTCCAGACTCTGTTCCAGTCTAGTCAGGAGATTTACAATTAAGAGAAGATGGTGATCATCCATGCTACAAGAAGAAAGACAGCAGCTGATCCTGCAAATGCTACAAGAGAATCAATCCGTTCGTATTGCAGAGCTATGCAGCCGATTAACGGTGACGCGCGAAACAATCAGGCGTGATTTGTATGAAATGGAGCAGCAGGGACTACTCAAGAAGGTGCATGGTGGCGCTATTCTGAATAAAACCAACGTGGAGCCTCCTTATGCCAAGCGGAGTGGATTAAACTTGGCGGAGAAGGAGGCGATTGCGGTCGCCGCCGCTTCCTTGGTGGAGGACGGCGACGCGATCTATATTGATTTGGGCACGACGACACAATTGTTCGCCAAACACCTTTCCCATAAAAAAGGAATTACGGTGATAACCAATGCATTACTGGTGGCATTGGAACTATCTCATCACCCGGATGCGAAGGTGATCATGAGTGGGGGTGAATTGCGCGCAGGGGATCTGGCCATGTCCGGTCCGATCGCCAGGAAAAGCCTTGAGGGCTTGTTTGTTGACAAAGCGTTTATTGGTGTGGGGGGATTGGCAGCAGAAACAGGTTTTACGGATTACCATGTGGGAGAGTCAGACATCAGACAGCTGATGCTTGCAAACGCCAAAGAAACATATGCACTGATTGATCATTCCAAAATAAATGTAACCGCTTTTATGAGGGTGGCAGAGCTATCTGACATCGACGTAGTCATTACAGATGAGGAACTACCCCAATCTCTTGCTGGGCGACTCGCTCAGGAAGGATTGCAAGTCATCGTTGCTAAGACATCCGTGTAAAGCAAATGGTGAGGGAGGCAATCCATGGTGAAACAATCGGTACAAGCAAATGATTCGCAAGATATGCAAACGTATCATTATAAGCAAGAATTGAGACGGACATTAAAACTGTTCAGTTCGTTTGCCGTCGCGTTTTCTTTCATTTCCATTACCACAGGCATTTTTAGCAATTATGGATTTGTGCTTAGTACGGCTGGGCCGGCTGGTATCTGGACCTGGCCGATTGTAACCATTGGGCATTTGATAGTGGCCATTATTTTTGCAGAGCTGGCCGGACGAATTCCATTGAGCGGTTATTCCTATCAATGGGTGACACGTCTTGCCAACCCGGGGCTGGGTTGGTTTGCTGGCTGGATTGCCTTTTGCTTTCTCGTTATCGTGGTTCCAACCGTCGACTATGCGCTGGCGCCCATCATTGCCGAGATGTTTGGCTGGGATACAGGCTCCAAGACGCTGGTCTGGATCGTGATTGGTACGCTGGTCGTACAAGCTCTATTAAACATTTATGGAGTGAAGCTGGCTACTCGCATTAATGATATCGCCGTATACACCGAAGTGATCGGTATGGTTGGGATCGTTGTGGTGCTTGGGGCAGTGGTGATGTACAACGGAGCGAATTGGAGCATGCTGACTGATATTGGTGCGGCTGCGACTCAAGCGGACGGCTCGTACCTAGGTGCTTTTATTATGGCTGCCCTGATGGGCTCCTTTACATTGGTAGGGTTTGAGGCTGCTGCGAATCTTTCTGAGGAGACGATCAATGCGAAGAAAACGGTGCCTCGTGCCATGATTTTATCCGTATTATTGAGTGGTGTGATCGGTTTCTTGCTGTTGATCGTGATTTCTGTTGCCATTACGGATCTGCCAACTGTGCTGGGTGCAGCGAATCCGATTCCGTACATTTTGCAAACAAGTCTTGGCTCTGCTGTATCCAGCTTCTTTCTGGTGCTTTGCCTCATTTCCATCTTCGCGTGCGGCTTGATCATCATGGCTTCCGCTTCCCGACTCATCTATGCGTTGTCACGCGACAATGTATTCTTCGCTTCCTCTATTTTCAAGAAGGTATCACCTCAGACTTCCGTACCAACAAACGCAGTTTTACTCGTTTTAGCGCTAGGCATTCTCGCTGTATTATTCGCAGATTCCTTGACCCTTCTGGTAGGGGCCACCTCGGTTCTGCCTGCCCTTCTCTATCTGACAACGATTGCTGCTTATGCATGGAAACGCAAGGAACTGCCCAAATCGAAGCACTTTGACCTGGGCAAGTGGCGCACACCGCTCACTTTCCTTGCTATCGCATGGTTGATCTTTGAAATTGGCATCTTGACCATTCCGGAAAATTTCCATAGCGTAGCGATCGTGGCAGCTACCTTGCTGGCTGCTGGCGTCATTTTGTATCATCTGCTGTTCCGCAAAGGGATTATGGAGGGCCGTATCGGCATTAAAGACAGAACATTCGGATTTGATGAAGAGAAAGAAGATCATTCAGCCTAGAATAATGAAAAAGGAGTCTGCTGTATGGAGAAGTATTTGCTGTCGATCGATCAGGGAACAACTGGGACCAAGGTGCTGCTGGTAAATCACCATGGACGGGTTGCTGCCGAAAGCTATCAGAAGCACACGCAATATTATCCACAATCAGGATGGGTAGAGCATAACCCGGAGGAGATCTGGGAAAAGGTCTTGATGGGAGTTGCTGACGTGCTGCTCAAGGGACGAATCGAACCTGAGCAGGTGGAAGCGGTAGGCCTAGCCAATCAGGGGGAAACGGTCCTCTTCTGGGATTCGGTCAGCGGAGAGCCGCTTTATCCGGCTGTCGTCTGGTCGTGCCGCCGCTCCGATCAAATCGCCGAGCGTTGGAAGGTGGATGGTGCGTGGGCACAGAAGGTAGCCGAGAAAACCGGACTTTTGATTGACCCGTATTTTTCTGCGACCAAAATCAGATGGATGATGGAGGAAGTGCCTCTGGTGCAAGAAAAGATCCGACAGCAGCAGGCTTATTGCAGCACGCTTGACTCTTGGCTGATCTGGCAGATGACAGGAGGCGCCTCGTATGTAACTGATGCTTCCACCGCTGCCCGAACTCTGTTGTTTGCTCATCGGCAGGCGAATTGGGATGAGGAAATATTGCGGTATTTGGAGATAGAGGAAGACTGGCTGCCGCAGGTTCGTCCAACAGTTGGCTCGTTTGGCAGTACAGATCCGGATAAATTTTGTGGCATTCAAGCACCAATTCTCGTCAGCCAGGTGGATCAACCAGCCGCCCTTTACGGTCATCTCTGCATAGAGCCGGGTATGTCCAAATGCACATACGGCACGGGCTGCTTTGCTTACATGAACGTGGGAAATGAGCCGCCTGCTACGAAAGAGAGCGGACTCTTGACGACGCTTGTCTGGAAACGCGGGGCCAAGCATACTTATGCGCTGGATGGAGCGATTTATGCGGCGGGGTCTGCTATCGAATGGGGCAAGGAGCAGCTTGGGCTGTATCAGGATATAGACGAGCTGCAACGATGGTCGGAGCAGTGGTATGAAGAACTGCACAAGGGAAAAGCCCCAACCAATCTTTTATTTATCCCGGCATTGAATGGGATCGGCACGCCATACTGGAACTCGGAGGCGAGAGGGGTGTTTCTCGGACTCTCCCAGCATACGGACCGACCGCTAATGGCAAAAGCGATGCTGGAAGGGATCGCTCACCGTGTAGCGGATGTGTTTGTCACAATGGAACAGGCGGTCGGACAAAAGATTTCGGTCTTGCGTGTAGATGGCGGCTTGACGGACAATCCGTATTTGATGCAGTTTCAGGCAGACCTGCTGGGTGTTCCGGTTGAGGTGCCCCAGATCAATGAAACAACAGCGATGGGGATTGCGTTTCTACTCGGGGAAGAGTGCGGCTGGTGGTCAGCGAACGATTTGGAAGCGCGAATGAAGGTAGGGCGTCGCTATGAGCCGACACTTGACGAAGCGGTGAGGAAAAGACTGCGTGCGCGTTGGAACAAGGCAGTGCACCTTCTGTTACAAATAAGCGAAGGGTAACGTAAAAAAGCAACCAACTGCCAAAGCGAGCACAATGCTTTTGGCGGATGGTTGCTTTTTATTACTTCTTCAACTCGAATGCAGGCTCCCAGCCAAAGCTGTCAAACCACTGCTTGCGTCTAAAGTTCAAGAGAGCTTGTCTCACATAAGGAATGACGTTCGGGGGTAATTTATCCATGTCCACCCATACGAGCTCATCGCATTTATTCGGCTCAGCATTGATAATTTCTCCGCGCCATTCAGTAGCAGCGACAAAAAAATCGATACGCTCATCATTGGAGCGACGATGCATGACGCCTACCATCTCCAAGCTCGCTGGATCGATGTCAATTCCGCATTCTTCTTTTGCCTCGCGGATCGCAGCGGTCTTCACTTCTTCATTCCCATCCAGATGTCCAGCGGGAACACTGTAACTGCCGTCCTCGTAGCCGGTATTGTAGCGGCGTAATAACAAGACTTGCGCATCCTTCACTAGGAAAAGGTGAACGGCTACCTGCATCGCGAAGCGCTCTTTCTGCATGCGGATTCTCCTCTATTGACGATATTCTTCTGGACGATGATTCTCGGCAGCTTGTCGGCGGCGTTCCAGTCTGTTTTTCTTCAAAATAGGCGAGCTGGTCAAGGCCATGAGCAGCATAATAATTCCAGCAGCACCCAAGACGATCCCGATAGTAAGATACAACCAATTCATTGAAAAAGACCTCCTTCATTTATGCAAAGCGAACATGATTCTAAATGGGAACTATGCTATAATGGCACAGTGTGTTTTTACCCGATAATCGGTAGTTATTTCTAGAAAACGCAGGGAGGATTTTGCGAGATGACTCAGCATACGTCTGTTGATCAGCTATCCATTAATACCATCCGCACGTTGGCGATTGATGCCATCGAGAAGGCGAATTCCGGTCACCCGGGAATGCCGATGGGTGCAGCCCCTATGGCACATGTACTGTGGAGCCGCTTTATGAAAGTAAATCCGAGCAATCCAAAATGGATTGACCGTGACCGTTTTGTCCTCTCAGCAGGACATGGCTCTATGCTATTATACTCGATGTTGCATCTGATGAAATACGATGTTTCATTGGAAGACCTACATAACTTCCGTCAATGGGGAAGCAAAACGCCTGGTCACCCTGAGTTTGGACACACGGCGGGTGTTGACGCGACAACGGGTCCTCTGGGACAAGGGATCGCGATGGCTGTCGGTATGGCGATGGCTGAAAAGCACATGGCAGCTGTTTACAACCGCGACAATTTTGACATCGTTGACCATTACACATACGTAATTTGCGGCGACGGTGACCTGATGGAGGGTGTATCCAGCGAGGCTTCTTCTCTGGCTGCTCACCTGAAACTGGGCAAAATGATCGTGCTCTACGATTCGAACGATATCTCTCTGGATGGCGAGCTTTCCCGTTCCTTCTCTGAAAACGTTGCGGGTCGTTACCAAGCGTATGGCTGGCAATACATTCGCGTAGAAGACGGCAATGATCTGGCTGCTATTGACGCGGCTATCGCAGAAGCGAAAAAAGATTTGGATCGTCCTACCTTGATCGAAGTAAAAACCGTCATTGGATACGGAAGCCCGAACAAAGGCGGCTCCAGCTCTTCTCACGGCGCTCCGCTTGGAAAAGACGAAGTGAAGCTGACAAAAGCAAACTACGAGTGGCACCATGAAAGTGAGTTCCACGTACCACAAGAAGTGAATGATTTCTTTGCAGGCTTGGCTGATGCTGGAGAAAAAGCAGAAGCTGCTTGGCGCGACCTGTTTGCTGCTTACGCAAAAGCGTATCCGGAACTGGCACTGCAATTTACGACTGCACAAGAAGGTCATCTGCCTACTGGTTGGGACAACCATATGCCGACGTATGAAGCTGGCGCGAAGCTGGCGACACGCGTTGCTTCCGGTAATGCGATCAATGCATTGGCAAACAGCGTTCCGTTCTTCCTGGGCGGATCTGCTGACTTGGCACATTCCAACAACACGGTGATTAAAGAAGCAGGCAACTTCCTGCCAGGCTCTTACGATGGCCGCAACATTTGGTTTGGTGTTCGCGAATTCGCGATGGGTGCAGCCCTCAACGGTATGGCTCTCCACGGTGGCGTAAAAGTATACGGCGGTACGTTCTTCGTATTCTCCGACTACGTGCGTCCGGCGATTCGCCTCTCTGCACTGATGAAACAGCCAGTTGTCTACGTATTTACACATGACTCGATCGCAGTTGGTGAAGACGGACCGACGCATGAGCCGATTGAGCAGCTCGCTTCCTTGCGTGCGATGCCAGGCTTGACCATTCTTCGTCCGTCTGATGCAGTAGAAACGAACGAGGCTTGGAAATATGCTGTATCTCGCACAGATGAGCCAGTTGTACTGGTGCTGACTCGTCAAAACCTGCCAGTCCTGCCTGAGACCATTGAGAAAGCGGCAGAAGGCGTGAGCAAAGGTGCGTATGTGCTTGCAGACGCGCCAAGCGGCAACCCGCAGCTCATCTTGTTGGCAACTGGTTCTGAGGTATCCCTCGTGATGCAGGCACGTGAGCAACTCCTCGCGAAAGGTATTGAAACACGCGTTGTTTCCATGCCGAGCTGGAACCTGTTCGAGCGTCAACCGAAAGAGTATCGCGATGCTGTGATTCCACCGGCTGTAAAAGCACGTGTGGCGGTAGAAATGGGCTCTCCAATGGGTTGGGAGCGTTACGCTGGCGATAGCGGTACGGTTATCGCAATCGATCAGTTTGGCGCATCTGCTCCAGGTGAGCGCATCATGAAGGAATACGGCTTCACGGTAGAAAACGTCGTGGCTGAAGCAGAAAAACTGCTAAAATAAATCGTTTACCCTTAGGAAAAGCCTATCTTCTGTTTCAGGAGATAGGCTTTTCCAGTGACAAATAAAGTTCAATATGGAATGATAGACTACGACCCAAAACAGAAACTTTTTTGAAATGGCACCGTCTATATAAGATGTGGGGGAGAGAGAGAAGACCAGGAGGTAAATAATGGCAGCAAAGGCCAAGAAGAAAGTCAGGAAGAAAAAGAACAACTTGCTGATGATTGCCGTATCGTTTGCAATTTTCCTGTTCCTTAGTGTGATCGGGGGCTACTTCGCCCTGTTGTATGCGGGAGATCGGTTGATTGAGCAAAACGTACAAAAGCTACAGGACTTAAAAGCAGAACCAACTGTCATATACGACAAAAACGGGAAAGAGATGACGAGTCTGATTCGTCAGAAAAACCGTATATACAAACCGATTAATGAAATGCCAAAGACTCTGATCGATGCTTTCCTCGCCGTAGAGGATAAGCGCTTTTATGAACACAAAGGCGTCGATATGGTTCGGATCGGTGGCGCCATCGTCAATGACATCAAAAAAGGATCGTTAGCTGAAGGGGGAAGTACCATTACCCAACAGCTGGCTAGAAACGTCTTTCTCACCCTAGACCAAACGTTCTGGCGTAAAACGAAAGAAATGAGTATCGCGATTGGCTTGGAGCGCAGGTATTCCAAGGATCAAATTTTGGAGATGTACTTGAACCGCGTTTATTTGGGAGAAGGGGAATTTGGGGTAGAGGATGCTGCCCAGTATTACTTCGGCAAGTCGGTAAGCCATGAGAAGTTTTCCATTGCGGAAGCAGCGATGCTGGCGGCTATTCCAAAAGCACCGACCACTTATTCACCTTTTAACAATCCAGAAAAAGCGAAACTGCGTCGAGACACCGTTATTCGTCTGATGCATGAACAAGGAATCATTACTGATGAGCAAAAAGAGGCAGCGCAAGCAGAGCCGTTGCCGAAAGAACCGCATGAAGTAGCGGGTGCGAGCTTGAAAAAAGGCTATCGTGCGTTTTTTGATCATATGGTAGAAGAATCCGAAGCCGCGTTCGGTGTGACAGAAGAAGAACTGTACCGCGGAGGCTGGGACATTTACACGACCTTTGATCCGAAAGTACAGGATGCCATGGTAGAGGAATATGCCAATGCCAAAAACTTCCCGAAAGACGGTGCCAAGCGCGGTGTAGAATCATCGATGATTGTCATCGACGCGAAAACGGGCGGAATTGCCGGGATGGTGGGCGGACGCAACTATGCGGCAAAAGGCTTTAACTATGCGACAGACATGAAGCGTCAGCCGGGCTCCAGCTTTAAGCCGATCGCGGTGTTCGCTCCAGCAGTCAATAAAGATATCAACAAATGGAACGCGAATTCGCAACTGAGCAACAAAAGGCAGAGCTTCAATGGCTATGAGCCACGCAACTACAATAACCGTTACACGGAAACGATGAGCATGAACCGGGCGATGATCGACTCAGCGAACATCCCGCCAGTATGGTTATTGAATGAAATCGGCGTACCAGCAAGCTTGGAATACCTCAAGAAAGTCGGCATTGAGCTGACTCCGAACGATCGAAACCTGGCAATTGCCCTCGGGGGCTTGAGTGTAGGTACATCCCCGATGGAAATGGCCCAGGCGTACACACCTTTTGTCAATGGAGGGGTAGTGTCTGAGGCGCATGCGATCACCAAGGTCGAGAACAAGGACGAGGGCGTTTTGCGTGAATATAAACCGCAACAAGCTGAGGCACTGAAGCCGGAAGCAGCTTGGGAGATTCACACCATGCTGGAGAAAGCGGTTCAGGAAGGGACAGGGAAGGCAGCGCGTATCTCTGGCCGCCATGTTGCAGGTAAAACTGGTACGACCCAATCAATAGCAGGCGACAGCAAAGCAAACAAGGATGCTTGGTTCGTCGGATATACACCGGAATACGTCGGTGCCGTTTGGATGGGCTTCGATCCAGAGGATAAACAGCATTTGATGCACCAAGGAAGTAGCATGACGGCGCAAATGTTCTCCAAAGTGTTGGCAACAGCCTTAAAAGGCGTGCCGTCTTCGGACTTCGTTCGACCAGAAGGCGTCGTACAACATAAACAAGAGGAAGTTGAACCGGAAATCCAATTGGCTGCAGACATGACATTGGATAATAACCAATTGAAGGTAGTGCTTAGCTGGATTGGCGGAGCTGATGGTAGTACGTACGATTTGTACCGCATTAGCGAAAACGGCGAAAGACAGCTCATCTCTGCGGGTATGAAGGAAACCTCATTCTTAGATGTGTTGGATAGTCCCAAACAATATCGTTATCAAGTCGTTCCGAGAAATGCGCAAGGTGAGGAAGGGACACCATCAAGAGAAGTCCCAATCGACTCCAAGAAGCTGGAGAATCTGATTAATCAAGATCCAGGTCATAACGAGGAAGGTAACGAACAGGGACAAAATCCAGATGGTACCGAAAATGGCAATGGTGAAATTCCACCTGACCAAGGTACCGGAGGAACTGGTGAGCATACAAATAATGGAGACGGTAGCCAACCGCCAACTTCGGGAACAGGTGAGGTTCCACCTGATATCGAGAATCCAGAACCTAGTCAGACAAATGGTTCCTCCAACGAAATCCAATTACCGCCACCTCCACAAGAAGAGGGGCAGAACCAGTTCCCAGATGCATCAAACGGCTAAAGATTAGCCCAGCAAGAACGATTTAAAACCGATTCGACTATTTGCACAGCTTCTTTCGCGTGGTACAATACCAGTAAATCGGGAGACAGGGGGGACAGTCCATGTCTGGCTACGCACAAAGAGATCTACCCACATTTTTCAAAGAACAGTTAAGCCAAACCAAGGTGAATTTTGAGCGAGCTCTTGACTGTAAACACACCGATTTCGATGATCTTTACCCATACATGAACGAACAGCCACAGTTCTTCTGGTACAAACGTTACGTGGCTTGGTCAGAACTGTTGACCGTCGTACGTCTAGCTGAACAATTGGGTATTGAGTGGACAGAGGATTTCAG
Organism: Brevibacillus fortis; assembly: GCF_046196545.1. Classification (GTDB taxonomy): domain Bacteria; phylum Bacillota; class Bacilli; order Brevibacillales; family Brevibacillaceae; genus Brevibacillus; species Brevibacillus fortis_A. The sequence continues at coordinate 4,677,081 of NZ_CP176370.1, read as the reverse complement.
TGAGCAGCAGGTAGAATTCATTCAAGGTAAGGTTCTGCAAGGAAAAGTGCTCGATTATTGGAACCCAGAAGAAGAACAAGAAGAATCGATGAGGGAATTGGAAGAAGAAAAATAAATGTGATCGTAATAACATGGCGCGTTCCCACTTGCGGGAACGCGCTTTTTTGCGTGCGCTAAGCGAAGCTCCTTTTGACAGTAACAGTGTCTAATGTTTCATACATGTTTATGTACTTTTGTAAAAAAATGTATACATTCCCACTCTTCTTTTCTGTTATATGTATTGGCACCATAATTGCAATTCTAACAGCGTGTATTTTATTACAGTCCAAATGGAGAGAAGGTGAAGCTGCACAAAACAAAATTCGGTTTCCTCGCAACAAACGAAAATACGGTTACCATTCAAAGGAGGTTTGCTCATCCATGAAGAAAAAGCGTCACACGGTACACACAAGCCGCATGATGGCTGGTGTCCTTCTCTCGACATCATTTCTATTGGGGACGGTTGGTAGTCCTGTCCAAGCCTTGGCAGTCAAAGATTATGCAAGTGCGATCGGTAGGGATGGGAGCCCAAACGTTCCGCCTTCTGGAAAATATGTGGAGAGAAAGCTGGACCCGATCACCTCGTTTCAGCATCAATCCAGTGACGAAGCAGGAGAATATCCGCATCCAGTGGAGCCGACCTGGAGTGTAGAGGAGCAAGAGTCTTCTAACGAACAGCAGCGGAGCATCAAGGCAAACGTCGAAAAGTACGCGATGTCCGATTTGAACAAGCTCAGCTACGACGAATTGGTCAATGTACTGGTGACGATCAACTGGGAGCAGATTCCTGAATTATTTGATTTTACCCCCGATTCGTATGCCTTTTACAACGATCGCCAGCGCGTTCAAGCCATTATTGACGCATTGCAAGTCAGAGGCACACAATACTCCAGCAGCGATTCCAAAGGAATTGACACCTTGGTTGAGGTGCTTCGCTCTGGATATTACCTCGGCTACTACCATCAGGAATTATCCTACCTCAATCAGAGAAGCGAGCATCAAAAAGTGTTCCCTGCTCTGCATGCCATTGCAGACAATCCGAATTTCAAATTAGGAACAGATGCTCAAAATGAGGTAGTAGGTGCATTTGGTGGACTTATTGGAAACAGTTTTGTAAGCGCTTCCCTCGTGGAGAAGGCTGCGCCGATCATCCGTCAATACGAAGAACAAATGGATACTTTCATTACGCAGCGGAGTGCTGGTGATGCTGTTTTTCGTATCATGAGCCAGTTTAGCTATATTTTGATGTGGAGAGTGGATGAACCAACCAAGCAACAGGAGTTTTACGGCAAAATAGATACGTATCTGAACGAGCTGGGAAATCTCGCCTTGCATGGCGATACGGATGAGGCGAAAGAATGGGTCCTCGACAATGGTTTTTATCACAGTGCTTATTTGGGAGAATACCATTCTAATCCGAATAAGGGCAACGAGGTACTCACAGAAGCGTTAGAGCTTTATCCGTATGTGGGACTTCAGTATATGCAGGTAGCGAAGCTGATCCAGACGGTCTATGGCGGAAAAGATGCGCAGGGAAGGGACATCCAGTTCAACAAGATTCGTGAGGATGCCATGGAAAAGTATCTGCCCAAAGAATATACGTTTGATGACGGAAGCATCGTCATGAAAACAGGCGGGGATGTCACAGAAGAAAAAGTCAAACGGTTATATTGGGCGGCTAAAGAGGTAAAAGCTCAGTTTCATCGGATGGCAGGACGAGATGAGCCGATGGAAAAAGGGAACCCGGACGATATTTTGACCATTGTCCTTTACAATAGTCCTTCAGAGTACAAGATGAACAACCCCCTGTATGGCTATGAAACGGACAACGGGGGCATGTATATCGAGGGGAAAGGAACGTTCTTCACCTACGAACGAACACCGCAGCAGAGTACGTACACACTGGAAGAATTGTTCCGTCATGAGTTCACGCACTATTTACAAGGGCGCTACGCTATACCTGGCTTGTGGAATGAAGGCCCGATTTACAGAGACGAGAGACTGTCGTGGTTTGAAGAAGGAGGAGCGGAGCTCTTTGCAGGCTCCACGCGAACAACAGGTGTTCTGCCTCGAAAATCCATGGTCAACAATCTGATTCGCTTTGGACAAAATAATTGGTACACGGCATCTCAAACGTTGCACGCACGCTACGGCACGTGGGACTTTTATACGTATTCATACGCCTTGCAGTATCACATGATGAAAGAGGACTGGAACAAGCTCGATGATATCATGGATTACATAGAGGCCAATAACGTTGATGGTTATGACCAGTTAATCCGTACGCTCAGCAATGATTCAGAGCTAAATCGGGATTACCACCGTACCATGGAATCGTTGGTAGACAGCTATCCTGATCTGACCGTGCCGCTGGTGTCGGATGATTATCTGGTCACGCCGGACCCCAAAGCAAGTGCAGCCATCTTCCAGGAAATTGAAGATGTCACTGGATTGCAAAACGTGTCTACCAAAAGGTACGATTCAGAGTTCTTCCAAACCTTTACGTTAACAGGGACGTACACGGGTATGCAGGCAGAAGGGGAGAAGGAAGACTGGGAAACGATGAGTCGCATCACAGACGAATTTCTAACCACGCTTACTTCCCATCCATGGAACGGCTACAAAACCGTAACCGCCTACTTTACCAACTACAGAGTAAATGCGTCCAATCAGTTTGAATATGATGTCACGTTCCATGGAGTCCTTCCCGAACAAGGAGATGGAGAGAACCAGCCGCCTGTTATTGTGATGAACGGCCCGTCAAAAGCAGCCGTAAACGAGGAAGTGACGTTTAGCAGTAACGGAAGCTCCGATCCAGATGGAAGCATTGTATCTTATCTGTGGGAATTTGGAGATGGCACAAGCAGCAGTGCTGCCAATCCTACGCATGTCTACGAAAATCAGGGAGAATATACCGTGAAACTGCGAGTAACCGATGACAAAGGAGCGGTTACTGCGAAATCGATGAGCATCATGATCGAGGAGCAGGGTGGAGAAATTGGGGAGAAGGAACAAGAGCCAAACAACAGCTTTTCAGAAGCAAATCTGTTGAAAAGCAATGTGGGGTTGAGTGGTCAAACAAGCAAACAAGACGACAAGGACATTTTTGCCTTGAAAGTATTGGGCAACGGAACAGTGAAAATCAACGTAACGAGTGAGCATGATACTGGTTTGAACTGGGTCGTTCACCACGAGGATGATCTGAATGAATATGTCGCTTACCCCAATACCTCAGGAAAAACGCTCTCCGGTGAGTTTGAAGCAACTCCGGGTACCTATTATTTGTCCGTGTACAACTTTAACGGTGAAACCATTCCATACAAAGTAACCGCGGAATTGCCAGAAGAAGTAACAGAACCAACCGAAACGGAGCCGAACAATTCATTCGATGAGGCTAATGCGCTACAGTTGGGCGAAGAGATAAGTGGTCAAACCGATCGTACAGATGATAAGGACACGTACATCATTCAGGTTAAAGAGGAAGGAATCGTTCAAGTTACGGTAAGTAGCGAGAAGGACGAAGGCTTAAACTGGGTGGTGTTCCATGAAGATGATCTCGAAACGTATTACGCCTACCCCGAAAACGTAGGTAAGAAACTGACTGGAGAATTTGAGGCAAAACCAGGGAAATATTACTTGTTAGTCTACAACAATAACAACACGACGATTCCGTACAAAGTTATCGTGAACGCAGAGTAATCCCCCATTCATAGGAAAAAAGCCCTTTCTACCCCTTTTTTAACAAGGATAGAAGGGCTTTTTTCGTTTGACAAGCGTCTGGTAAAAATCAGCGCGTAACGGTATGGCGTTTTGCACGTCTTTTCTTTACGTAGCCTGAGAATCAGTGGAGCCAATTGTAAATGACTTGTGGCGTCTCTTCCTCAGGGCCAGCCGGGAGAACGAATGGAACAGGATTGCTCCAAGGCTGGGCAGAGGAAGGGGCATTGGAGATAATGAATTCTGTCCCCAATGAAACAAAGGTGTACAGCTCCTCGATAGCGGCATTGTACAAGCGAACACATCCGAGCGAAACAGATGAGCCGATGCTCTCCGGATGGTTTGTCCCGTGGATGGCATACCCGTTCTCCTGAAAGACCATGCCCCTCGTTCCATAAATATTGTCATGTCCACGAGGCTGATTGATTTTTTGTTGAATGGTATAGTAGCCTTCGGGTGTAGAAGCGTTTTTGCCTATGGCGACAGGATAGCTGCGTACTAGATGGGAACCGCTGATGAGCTTCATCGTATGTGTCGAGGTAGTCAAGTGAAGCTGTAACGGTTCGAAAGGCGCCACTGGCTCCGGATAGCCGGGAAGTGGGAGCACATTGCGCAAGCTGTCCCATGCGGACTCTGGCAAGAAGGCTTTGGGATGATACGGATAGCTTTTTAACAAAAGTCTCTTTGGCGGTACTGGAATTTGCGGCAAATAATTGCCTGGATAAGCGCCAGCCAGATCAGACAGCTGGGCAGGCAACGTACCCGTTTTCTGATAATAGCGGTACAAGGCGTTTCGCAAGATCAGTACATGCTGGAGGGTTAGCTGCTCATCCGTTAGTTCTGCCTTACCTGTGGCAAGTGTCGGTTCTCGTTCCAACTGTACAGGCTTATCCCACCATTTTTCACTGAGAACAGTCCGACTCGCCGGATTGTAACGCAAGATGCCTCGGACTTCGCGCGGCTGATAAAACAGCAAGGGACGGAACAACGGCGAACCAGGTACTTCTGGGACAACCATCACTGTAAAAGGCTGCGTAAGAGCAGGACGCCGGGACTCTACATAGCGCCGGACCTGTTCAGATAGCTCACGGGCACTGAGTGTAGGGGGAACTGCAATGACCTCGACATGTGGCTGCGTTTGTGCTGTTGTCGGTACGGGCTGTTTGGCAGTCTGCGGTGTTGTCTTGGAGGACGCATCCCTCAACGGTCCGGGCGAAAAAGCGAATTGAAAATAGAGAAACAAGAGTGAAGCCAAGAGTAAACGTGTTCGATGGCCCCACGTATTGCGCTGTCGCTCCCGCAGCAGCCGTTGATAAGCGTCACGCGTCTCGTTGTAATACGAGCCTTGCTTGGATACCAGACCACGCCTGTACGCTTCGAGAGCCTGTTCCGAGTTTCCTAGTGCTTCTCGTTCTTGGCCGAGGTGAAACCAGCCGATGGCCTCGTTTGGATATTGAGTCGTATACCACCGGTAAAAGGCGAGGTCGCTCTGATCCGGATATTTCATATGAAATGTACTTTTTTCCTGAAGAAAGGAAACCTTGTCCACGGATACTTCTCCTCCAAATAAATGAGCGTTCAAAAAGGCGCCCTTATAAGGATGTATCGGCGTGAGAAGGGAAAATAATGAGACTGGAGGTCAAAAATGGTTTACTTACGAACGATCAAGCTGTTGCGAGAAAACTTTCCGAACACGAAAGAATATCCTTTTCACTTGCCCTCCTTGCGCAAGCTGGAAGCGATCGAGCTTGCGAGCAGCGTCACATTTTTTGTAGGAGAGAATGGCTCGGGTAAATCGACTTTACTGGAATCGATTGCCTATCAATGCGGTTTTAACACGGCTGGCGGATCGCGTCACAACTTTTATGAGGTGCATCGCTCGGAGGCGATTCTGGGTGACTACATACGCCTTTCCTGGCTGCCCAAAATAACGAATGGTTTTTTCCTGCGAGCGGAGAGCTTCTATCAGTTTGCCAGCCATATCGATGAGATGGGCCCGAAAAGCTATCAAAATTACGGCGGACGCTCGCTGCATGAGCAGTCGCACGGAGAATCTTTTTTCTCGTTGTTTGCCAATCGCTTCAATGGGAGGGGGATCTACCTGCTGGATGAGCCCGAGGCTGCTCTTTCACCAAAGCGCCAGATTGCTTTTCTGTATCTCATGCGAGACTTGATAGAAGAAGGCGCCCAATTCATTATTGCGACGCACTCGCCGATACTATTGGGCTATCCCGGAGCGACTATTCTCAATTTTGACGAGTCGCCCGTACAAGAGGTCAATTATCGCGATACGGAGCACTATCAATTGACGCGCCGTTTCCTGGAAAAGCCCGATCTATTTTTCGATGAAAAATAATTTTCATTCTTCCTGTCACAAAAATCGCCTTGGCGGTTTCTATTAGATGAACGAAGCAGTAGAGGCATTCGTCAATGGCGCACGCAGGAAGGAGGAATCCAGTGGAGGTGCAAGCGAACCTGGTGATGAACCATGCTCGAGTAGAGGATCAAGCAGATTCCTTTCAAGAATTGTTTACGACCTATTATTCGTTTGTGGTCAGACAGATCATGCGAATTGTGAAAGATCAACAAACGGCAGAAGATATTGCACAGGATGTATTTCTCTCCTTTTACCATACGGATCGCTCGGCGATTGAACATATCCCGGCATGGCTGTCCAAGTCCGCGCTCTACGCAGCGTACAATTATCTTCGTTCAGAAAAACGCAGGTACGCAAGACAAGAGCGAAGTGCATCTGAGCAAGAGCACGTCAGCCCTTCTTCAGAAGAGATGTGGCTTGCAAAAGAGTCCCAGAGTATCGTTCGCGATGTGCTAGAGGAGCTAGATGAGCGGGAACGAACCTTGCTCGTCATGAAATATTCCGGATTTCCTTATGCGGAGTTGGCTAAAGCGACTGGCACGCAGATCAGCTCGGTGGGAACACTCCTCGCGAGAGCGAAAAGTAAATTTCGTACCATCTATGGCCGGATGAGGGGGGAAGAGGAATGAAATGTGCCGATACAGGCTTTATCCAGGCGTTCTTGGATGGGGAAAGCAGCGCAAAAGAAAGTAAGCAATTCCTGCTTCATCTGGAGTACTGTGAAACCTGCCGCACGCAGCTGGACGAATTGTCCGCGTTGGATAGCTGGACGCGTGAGAAGATGGAGCATGCTTTCTCCGAGACTAACGATGTGAAGATCAATACAGAAGCAGCATGGCAGCGTTTTTCGCAAACAATCGAGAAACCGACGAACACAAATGCACAAGATCGACAAGCGATAACCAATCGAGCAACAATCAGAAGGAGCTGGAATCAGATGAACAAGCAAACAAAAAGATGGGTAACAGGCGCTTCGGCAGCAGCAGTATTGGCTGTTTCCCTGTCTTTCCCCCAAGTGCAGGCAGCAGCGAACGATTTTCTGTCCATTTTCCGCATGGATAAAGTAGAGTTTGTGAAAGTGACGAAAGAAGATTTGCAAGAACTGGAACAATGGATCGCAAATGGCAATATGGGCGAGATGGAACTGAATGGAATTGGGAAAATATGGATTGATAATGGGATCGATCAAGAGAAGCTCGAACAAAGAGACCATTATTACAACAGCAGAGAAGCCGCTGAAAAGGCTGGAGTGAAGCTGCCTGAGCTGCCGCAGGATGTCACGGTGGATAGCGTAACCATCAATTATCCTTACACCATGCACATGGAAATCGATGCCGATCGTGCAAACAAGCTACTGGAGCAATTGCAGGTAGAGGCGCGCTTTGATGAAAAGCTGAGTGGCAAACGCTTCTCCTTGAAGATCCCACAGATGCAGCGCGTCTGGATCATTGTCGGAAAAGAAAATATTGGCTACTCTGTCATAGACGCTCCTGAGCTAAGCGCACCAGAGGGAGTCGATCTGGCACAGCTTCGCGAGACATTCTTGGCCCTGCCGTTCATTCCGGATCAAGTGAAAAAGCAGATGATTAGCATCGAAGACTGGCAGCATACCCTCCCTGTGCCATACATGGCAGACGGCGAGAGCAAAATGAAGGAAGTAAAAGTGAACGGTCAAAACGGAATGCTGATCACAGGTAAATACAATACGCATCTGATGTGGCAGCAGGATGGACAGATTCACATGCTGGAAGGCAGCGAAAAGAACGCTGACGGGCTGTTGGATTTTGCAAAACAACTGAAATAAGTAAACAAATAGTGGGGCATTGGCAGAGTTTTCCTGATGAAGGGGGGCTCTGCTTTGTCCCGTTTGCAATGGAGAAAGTGAGGTAAGCGATGTCAGAATATGTGATAGAGACCTGGGAGTTAACTAAACAATATAACGGTAAAGCCGGCTGCAAAAATATTACGCTACAAGTACCGCGCGGCTCCGTATTTGGTTTCCTCGGTCAAAATGGAGCGGGGAAAAGTACCTTTGTCAGAACGATGCTCGGGTTATTGCACCCGACGAATGGCAAAGCGGTCATGCTTGGGCAGCCGATTGGCAGTGTAGAATCGCGAAAAAAGGTAGGGTACTTGCCAGAGCTGTTCCGCTATCCTGATTGGTTGACGGGCCAGCAGCTCTTGGAGCATCATGCCGAGTTGTGTGGATTAACACATCGCGAGAGCAAATCAGTGATAAAAAATGTCGTTGAGCTGGTCGGAATGGCTGGACGTGAGCGTGAACGCATCCGGGGCTATTCCAAAGGCATGCAGCAGCGTATCGGTATTGCCTGCGCTCTCTTATCCGATCCAGAGCTGATCTTCCTTGATGAGCCGACCTCCGCACTAGACCCAATCGGGCGAAAAGAAGTACGTGAGCTGATCGCGCGGCTGCGTGACCAAGGAAAGACGGTTTTTCTCAACAGTCATCTACTGAGTGAAATGGAGAGCGTGTGCAACTACGTTGGGATCATTCACCGTAGTGAGCTGGTCGTACAAGGCGACTGGCGCAAGCTGAGCACCGTCCAACCACAAATTGAATTGACAGTGGACAAGGATAGCGCAGGCTTTCATCATGAGCTTCCTTCCTTCATCACAGAGAGTCGTCTCGTAAGACAAGAGGAAAACCGTGATACATGGTTAATGACGCTGGATCAGGACAATCGGGTACCAGCTCTGTTGCAACAGTTGATTGCTTCAGGGGCTGGGGTACATGAAGTCGTGCGCAAGCAGCAATCACTGGAAGACGTATTCCTGTACTGGGTGCAAAGAAAGGAGGGAGAACGACATGTGGCCGATCATCAAAATCACGTATAGAGAAATGATCTCCAAGCGTATTTTCACGATTACGCTGATCATGTCGCTGGCCTTCCTGCTGCTGTTTGGACTTGCAACAGGCTATGCGGTCAAGGAAATGAAGGAATCGTTCGGGGAATTAAGTCCAGATGCTTTGCTGCAAAAAAACTTCTTTTCCACGCAGCTCTTGGGGATGGGCTTGTACTTTGGCTCTATCATTACGGCACTCTTGGCGATTTTGAGCAGTGTCGGGAGCATCGCATCTGAAATCGAGAGCCACCAAATCGACACGTGGCTGGCTCGCTCCCTTCCTCGCTACAAATATGTATTGGGGAAATTTTTCGGGTTGGCAAGTATGTTGGGGCTGTACGCACTCCTGATGTTCATCGGACTTTTGGCGATCAACCAATGGGTTGGCGGCGGTGCGTTGGCTGTTCAGGTAGGAGGCGGCCAAATCCTGAAAGCAGCAGTTTTCTTCGTAGGTATGCCGATCATACTTGTCTGTGTAGCCATGTTCTTGAGCAGTATGACTACAACAGTAACAGGCGGCATTATCCTGATCATTCTGTACGGGATCAGCTTCATCGGTGGCTTTATCGAGCAGCTTGGTGTTGCCTTTAGCAACAGCTCACTCACGAACATCGGGATTATTTCCAGTCTGGTATTTCCAACCGATTCGTTATTCAGGCAAATGACGCTCTCGCTATTTGACACAGCTGACGATCCGCTGTCCTTTGCTTCGCAAGGAATTTTCGGTACGACTTCTCCTCCGAGTACTGCCATGCTCATCTACACCATTCTCTATGGCATCGTGGCGTTGGGGCTGTCCATTCGGGTGTTTCAAAAGCGAGATGTATAAGAGAAAAACAAGAGAACGGCTGATTCGAGCCGTTCTTTTTCTTTTCGAAAGCTGGGTCTATTTATCCAGCTTTTTTATGTGCACATGTGTTCGGATCACCATATGCGCATGCCGTGATTTTTATGATGTTAATAGAGGAAATGCGGTTAAAACAGTTTATGCGCATATTCTATTCGGATTTTTACGAACATTGTTATAATGACAGCACAATATGAAAGCGCATTCGTCATGGTTGCTACAACATCATTGTAAGCGCATTCTTGCAAGGGGGAACTAGCGTATGCTGGCATTACTTGGATTTCTCATGGTAGCCGTTTTCATGTACTTGATTATGTCGAGACGGCTTTCGGCATTGGTTGCTTTGATTGTTGTTCCTGTTGTTTTTGCCTTGTTTAGCGGATTTGGTACTACAGAAATTGGCGACATGATGCTTGCAGGCATCAAAAAAATTGCGCCTACGGGAATTATGCTGTTGTTCGCCATTCTATACTTTGGAGTCATGATGGACGCGGGTCTGTTTGATCCATTAATTAAGAAAATCGTGAAAATTGTGAAGGGTGACCCACTAAAGGTTATTGTAGGTACAGCGATTCTCGCTACTTTGGTGGCGCTGGATGGTGATGGAACCACGACGTATATGATTACCGTTACCGCGATGCTGCCTTTGTATCGCAAGCTGGGAATTAGACCGATGATTTTGGCAGTCGTGCCGATGCTCGCACTCGGTGTCATGAACATGACGCCTTGGGGTGGACCGACAGCACGTGTCATGAGTGTTCTCCATATGGATGTTTCCGAGATTTTCGTCCCTGTTATTCCTGCGATGATTGGCGGAATTGCGTGGGTTATGATCGTAGCCTGTATTCTGGGCAAACAAGAGCGTAAGCGTCTGGGAATTATTGAGATAGCAGATGAAGATTTGCAAACGCTTGCAGGACAAGAAGTAGCGGCGACGGATGAGACTGCTGCACTGAAACGTCCGCGCCTGATCTGGTTCAACCTGTTGTTGACAGCAGCCCTGATGGTCGGCCTGATTACGAGCTTCTTGCCACTGCCGACGATGTTCATGCTCGCTTTTGCCATTGCCCTGTTTATGAACTACCCGAAAATGCAAGATCAGAAAGAGCGGATTGCAGCCCACGCAGCTAACGCACTGGCTACGGTGTCCATGGTTTTCGCTGCGGGAATCTTTACAGGCATCCTGACTGAAACGAAAATGATCGATGCGATGGCGAGCACACTCGTTTCCTGGATTCCGGATTCACTCGGTTCCCATATGCCTCTACTCGTAGCGCTGACAAGCATGCCATTCACGTATTTCATGTCTAACGATGCGTATTACTTCGGGATCGTTCCCATCCTGGCAAATGCAGCAGCAGCTTACGGAATCGATCCGGCGGAAATTGGTCGCGCTTCCATCCTGGGTCAACCGCTGCATGTACTCAGCCCGTTGTTTGCAGCACAGTACCTGTTGATCGGAATGGTTGGGGTGGATTATGCGGAAACCCAAAAGTTCATCCTGAAATGGGCGTTTGGAACATCGATCGTGATGATTGCGCTTGCTCTTCTTACCGGAGTCATCTCATTCTAGTCAACGATAAGAAGGAAGAAATAAAAAAAGAGGCCTGCTCATGGCCTCTTTTTTCGTCATCGAGCGAAATGAGATACAATGAGAAGAAGAGGAGGGAACGATGTGCGTTTTCACAGCAAGCTAATGTTGATTATTTGCTCGCTCCTTTTTGGCGTGACGGTCATCCTCGGTACAATGTTTGAACAGATGCTGGCGGGTGTGTTAGAGCATGAGATTGGAACGCGAGCACTGCATACCGCCAAGACCGTCGCACAGATGTCCGAGATCAAACAGGCATTTGACGCGGAAGATCCTGCCAAGATTATCAATCCAATCGTGGAAAAAATACGCGTGGACACGAATGCAGCTTTTATCACAGTAGGAAATTTGCAAAGCATCCGCTACTCACATCCTGATCCAGAGCAGATTGGCAAAAAGATGGTGGGAGGCGACAATGAGGCAGTATTTGAGGGGCAATCCATCATCTCTGAGACAGTCGGTTCGCTTGGCCCCGGACTCAGAGGAAAGACACCGATCTATGATGAGGAAGGAAAGGTGATGGGGGTCGTTTCTGTCGGCTTTTTGTTTGAGGATATAAATGAAACGATCGAATCGTATCGCAATCGAATCTTCGTCATCGGCATCGTCACCTTGCTCTTGGGTGTGGTGGCTACGCTCATTCTTTCACAGAATGTAAAGAAAGCGATATTTGGTTTGGAGCCTGAACAAATCGGGCGATTGTATCAGGAAAATCAAGCCGTGCTGGAATCGATTCGCGAAGGCATTGTGGCGGTCAATAAGGAAGGGGCGATCACGCTCGCGAATCAGACCGCTCTGCATATGCTGGGTCAAGCGAAGGATAAAGACAGTATCATGGACAAACAGGACGAGCTGGTTCGTTCGCTGGGCCTTCATGAGGTGATTGAGACAGGGAAAGCCGAATTTGACCGCGAAACGAATGTGGACGAGCACGTATTAGTCGTGAACCGCGTCCCGATTATGGCTAAGGAGCGTCATGTTATGGGCGCGGTAGCGAGCTTTCGCAATCGGTCCGAGCTGTTCGAGGTCACACAGGAGCTGTCTCGGGTGAAGGAGTATGCGGAAGTCCTTCGTTCCCAGACGCATGAGTATTCCAACAAACTGCATCTCATATCAGGACTCATCCAGCTTGAATCGTATCAGGAAGCCATTGAAACGATTTCTTCTGAGCTAAATGTGCATGTCCACAATACGACGTTTATTATGCAAGAAGTCCCCGACCCACTGATAGGTGGCTTGTTGCTCGGGAAGCTGAATCAAGCGAACGAACGCAAAGTGGAATTGAAAATTGATCCGGAAAGCAACTTCCGTGACATTCCTGCCTCGATTGATCGCTCACAGCTGATTGTCATTCTCGGCAATTTGATAGATAATGCGATGGACGCTGTAAAAGCTCCAGGTGCATTTGCACCAGAAATCACGATCTTTTTGCTCAATATGGAAGAGGTCTTGCTCATAGAGGTAGAGGACCTGGGACCAGGCATCTCCGAAGAAAATGCTGAACGAATCTTTGAGCTGGGCTTCTCTACCAAGCAACAGCCGAATCATGGCTACGGACTCCACTTAGTCAAACAAGCTGTTTTGCATGTACACGGCAATATTACGCATACGGGAAATCCGGTAGGCGGAACGATTTTTACTGTGACGATACCAAAGGATGCACGCACGGCAGAAAGGAAGGAGGCCGTTATAGATGATACGGGTACTCATTATTGAAGACGACCTGAGAATTGCAGAGGTAAACCGACGCTTCGTGGAAAAAGTAGAGGGGTACGAGGTGATTGGCATTGCCACGAATGGGCAAGAGGCCAAGGACCAGATGGAAATTTTGCAGCCTGATCTCGTGTTGCTCGACATTTATTTTCCGGATATGGACGGCCTCGATTTTTTGTCGATCATAAAGGAGCAGTTCCCTACAACGGATGTCATCATGCTGACAGCCGCCAAAGAAGTGGATGCGGTTGTAGAGGCGATCCGCTATGGCGTATTCGATTTTATTACCAAGCCACTTATCTTTGCACGCCTGCAACAAACGTTACGGAATTATCAGGAGTTCAGGCAAAAGGTGAGTGATTGGAAAAAAGACACCGATCAGATCAGTCAAGCCCAAATCGATGAGCTCATTGCCCGAACAGGCCAAAAGAAGACAACCGAGACAAGGGCAGTCAAAGGAATTGATCAAATTACGTTGGACAAGATTTCAGGCTTTCTCATGCAAACGCAGGAGGCTACCACGGATTTGGTCAGCAAAGAAACAGGCATTAGCCGTTCAACAGCAAGGCGATACCTCGAATATTTGGTAGCCAAAGGAGACGCCATCGCAGACCTTTCGTACGGTGTCGTCGGCCGTCCAGAGCGCGTATACAAGAGCGTCGGGCGGCAAAAAGAATAGTAAAAAACCCTCCGCGTTCGCAAGTAAGGTTCAAGCCTTCTTGCGAGCGCGGAGGGTTTTTTGTATTAGATAGGCATTTTAGAAAGTACCGATGAACCAACAAAGCTGGCGAGAAGAAAAAGCACAGATCTCGCAGACCTTGACAACGCCTACCCAGTCGGAACTTCCAAAAGGGGACCAGGTTGTCGAACACTTCTTCTTTGAGAAACTTCCGCCCGTAGGGTGGCTTTGGCTCGACGGTCCCCTTTTGGAAGTGGAGACGGCCAGTCAATCCCCAGGCTGGCGTGTCAGAGTCGAAGAGAACTGTGCTTTTTCTTCTCCTCCACCATGTTGACTCAAACTAGGGTCTACTTAATCACACAGCTCGCTTCCACCCGATAAATACGCTGCCCACGAGAAGAAAAGCGCTCCTCGTACTCCGTCATCACATTATCTGCCGCCAGCTTGGACTGGTGCAGGTCAAAGGTGATATTGCGCATCTGGAAGCGCTCCGCAGCGAATTGGTTGAGTGAAAACTCAAAAAGGTTCTCGTTGTCTGTCTTCATATGAATCTCGCCGTCTGCCACAAGTACCTGACGATACGTGTTCAAGAAGCTTTTGTAAGTAAGACGGCGTTTCGCATGACGGGTTTTTGGCCACGGATCACTAAAGTTCAGATAGATGCGAGAAATTTCGTGATCGGCAAACAACTCGGTCAACTTGGAAGCGTCGAACTGGACAAAGGCCAGATTCGGAACAACTTTGTACTCTGTGCGCTGGACAGCGCGCAGAACGACCTCCGCCTTCAGTTCAACCGCAATGAAATTGATGTCAGGGTGACGCTCGGCCAGTGTATTAATGAAACGTCCTTTTCCACAGCCGATCTCCACATGAATCGGGTTGTTATTCCCGAAGCGTTCCTTCCAATTTCCTTTATAGGAAAGGGGATTGTCTACGAACGTCGGATATTCTCTCAGGGCCGCTTCGGCACCTGGAATGTTACGCAGTCGCATATGTGCCTCCTTCAAAACGAACTCCTATCTACTTTACGATGACATTCTGCTAGTTGCAAGTAGAGAGAGAAGAAAGGAAAGCAAGATTCCAGAGGCAGATTACGTGAAAAAGGAGGGAAAAGGGGTTTTTTGTAAATGGAACTAGGACGAAAGTCGCACGGGACGCGGATTTTAACAATTGGGGGCTGGATAAATTTTGCCAATTTGAGAGGGACATTATGGAAAGGAAATAGACTGAAAATTTGAGGAATGCCTGTTAAATCAAGCACGAAGGCGTCAAGCGGTAATCGTATCCAGTTGAAAAAATAGTTTTTGGTAAGTTTTTGGTAATTTCATAGAGTGTGAGCTTTGGTAAAGTAGAGAACAAGTGAGAGGTCAGCCAAACTTTGCATAAAATGGTCCCTTGTTGAGCGGGGATCTTTTTCAAAAGAAAAGGGAGGATGAACAGCATGAAATTACATAAAGCCCTCATAGGAATCGTAATGGGAGTAGCATTGGGAGTCACAGCGATTGTCGCTCCACTGCCAGGAGAGCAAAATGTAGCCGAGGCGGCATGGTCGCAATCCAGGGCGGACAAGGTCATTGCCACAGGAAGAAAGTATATGGGGACTCCGTATAAATTCGGTGCGAGCAGTAATACCACAGCCGTATTTGATTGCTCTTCCTTTACACAGCGCGTATTTAAAGTCGCAGTCGGCAAGAGCTTGCCACGCACTTCTCGCGATCAAGCAAAGAAAGGAACGAGTGTGTCCAAGGCCAACCTGAAAAAAGGAGACCTGGTGTTCTTCAAGGCGAGCACAACGACGACATCTAAACGGATCACCCACGTGGCGATTTATGCAGGCAACAACAAACTCTTGCATACATATGGAAAACCAGGAGTGACGTATTCGACCTTTAAGGGCACGTCCTGGGAGAAGCGCTTCGTTTCGGCACGACGAGTCTTGTAAGCTACTCGTCTGGCTCTCTACTTACTAATACGTCTCGCACTCTGTAAAGTTGCGATGAGTGAATAGGCAAGTTTTGTAAATACGATAGGGAAGAGGGATGATCCATTGCAGATCATCCCTTTTTGCTTTCGTGCAAAACTCAATCGGATCTCTTTGCAGGCCGAGCGTACTTTTGCCGCCAATAAAAGAAACAGGAAGCAAGAAAGAGGGGGATGGAGGCAAGTAGCATCACTTCCTTGGCCGCCAGTCCGCATGCGATCAAAAGACTCGTCATCGCCTGTGAAATCGGCTGCAAACCTAAAGAGGAGAGCGAGACCAAACTCATGACTTTCCCCAACGAGGCTTGTGGCACCTTTTCCTGAACAAAAGAGAGAATCGGAATATTAATGAGAGAAAACGTGACGCCAAGTGTAAAAAGAATAAGCAAGCTTAGCCAGAACTGTTGGGTGAGACTAAAAGCAAAGAAGACAAGCGCTTGCATCATCATGAAAAGAAAGGCGATCTGCAACCTGTTTTGACCCAATGTCGTGAGTGCGAGCACGATCGCCCCGGCAAGCATTCCAAAAGCGAGTGCCCCTTCCAAAAAGCTGTACTGCAGGGTGGAACCAGACAACACCTGATCTACAAAAATCGGCAAGCCGATGTATAAGGGGCCCATCAAAAATACGTTCAGGCAGATGATGGAGGTCAATAGCAAGGGAAGGAAATCCGATTGTCTGACATAACAGAAGCTTTCCTTTATAGATTCCTTGAGCCTTTGCTGTGGTTTTGAAAGAACGGCTGGTTCCTGCTTCGGCATGCACCATGCAGATACACTTGCAACCAGAAGAAGCAGCCCAACAAAGCCGTATAAAAAGGGGTAACTTCCCCACTCAATCACAAAACCGGCAAGAACAGGACCGAGCAGCTGTGAGGTTTGGTTTGTCGTTTGCAGCACCGAATTCGCACGCAAAAGGGAAGAAGAGGGTACGATTGACGGTATGAACGAATTTTGAGCTGGCCAATAAAAGGCATCAATGGTACCGAAGAAGAGAGCGAACCAAACAAACAGCGCAAGCGAGGAATACCCCCACCAGATGATTCCCCCAAGCAGAAGCATCAAAAATGCTTTCAACATGCTTGTGATCGACAGGATTCTCTTTTTGCTCATTCGATCAGCGAGCGTTCCGCCTATGAGCATGAAGACGATCCTGGGAATGGTTGCGGCCATAAATACGATGCCTAATGAGGCCTCCTGAGATAAAACCTGGATGATATACCAGGTTTGCGAGAAAAGAAAGAGTGAGATACTGAGTCCGGAACAAAGAGCAGACAACCAAAGAAGGGTAAAAGGTATCGTAAACAAGCGGGATGTATCCGCCGAGGGAAGGTTAGATTGCTTGGGGACAGCTTCCATGGAAATTCACTCTCCTTAATGTTAACCGGTTAAAAAATATTAACCGTATGCCCGAAAGAAAAACCTACTCGAATAGGTTTTTCAAACACATGTGGAATGATCGTATTTCATTTCCTTTGTTACTCCTGTCCTTCCTTTTTGAATAACGGTTCATCAATTTGAAATCCCGTAATCATCAGGTAGTAATCTTGCTTCGAAGATGGGTCATCCAAGGAGCTTTGATGCAATTCGTGGAGCAGGTTCCGGTATTTTTGCAAAAAGGACACAAACGCCTGCTCGCTGACTCTGACCTCAGACTGCAGGGAGATGCGCGGCCATTTCTCGACTTCCGTTGACGTCAGCGCAAAGGCTTCTTCAGGAGCACTGAGCGCTCTTGTTTTCGCCCGTTGCAAGACTTCGACGTAGGATTGCCTGGTAGCCTCCTTCGACTCCGTATACGTGAGTAGATGATCAGCGGGTATGAAGCCTCTTGCCACCGCCTGATAGTATTTGAGAATGTTGCCGCCCTTTTCTTCTTTTTTAACCAACTGGATGATACCGTGCTTCTCCAGCTCACGCAGGTGGTAGAGAATCTTCGCGCGAGACTGCCCAAAAAGTTGTGAGAGCTGTTGCCCCGTGTGCGGCTTTTCCACCAGGCGCATCAGCATTTTCGTGCGCAACGGGTCACTGATCACTTTTAGCTGATCGTAGTTTTCGATGATAAAAATCGACTTTTGCACCAATATGCATCACAATCCTTTTAACCAGTTAAATTTTATTAACTTGATTGTAAAAGGGAGGAGCTGGAAAAGTCAATACAAAAACCCTTCCTGAGTGACGGTGATTCACAAAGGAAGGGTTTTGCCTTTACTGCAACACTAGATTTTCAAAATACCACCCATGCTTGCATTCGTTACCAGTTTGGAGTAACGAGCCAGATAGCCTGTTTTTACTTTTGGCTCGAATTCTTTCCAGTCTTCTTTGCGGCGAGCCAGCTCGGCTTCATCCACGAGCAGTTGCATCGTGCGCTCCTCGAGGTCAATCGAGATGATATCTCCGTCCTGTACGAAGGCAATAGGACCGCCTTCTGCGGCTTCTGGAGACACGTGACCGATACTGATCCCGCGGGAAGCACCGGAGAAGCGTCCGTCTGTAACGAGAGCGACCTCTTTACCGAGGCCCATACCCACGATTTGTGAGGTAGGAGCCAGCATTTCTGGCATACCTGGGCCGCCTTTAGGTCCCTCGTAGCGGATGACGACCACATGACCGGATTTGATTTTGCCAGCAGCGATTCCTGCCAGAGCCTCTTCTTGGGAGTCGAAGCAGATGGCTGGACCTTCGTGCTTTTTAATAGAAGGATCGACACCGCCTGTTTTGATGATCGAGCCTTGCTCCGCCAGGTTGCCGAACAGAACAGCGAGACCGCCGGAAGCACTGTACGGGTTGTCCAGGCGACGAATAACCTGATCGTTTTTGATTTCAGCATCAGCGATGTTTTCGCCAAGGGTTTTGCCCGTGACAGTGATACGGTCTGGATGGATCGCGCCTGCTTTTTTCGCGATTTCTTTCAGAACGGCTGATACGCCGCCTGCCTCATGGCAATCCTCGATATGGTAGTCGGAGGAAGGCGCCAGCTTGCAAATATGCGGAATGCGCTTCGCTACTTCGTTGATGCGCTCGATTGGGTATTCGATGCCTGCCTCTTGTGCGATAGCCAGTGTATGGAGAACGGTATTGGTTGACCCACCCATCGCCATGTCGAGTGCGAATGCATCGTCGATTGCCTCGAGTGTCACGATGTCGCGTGGCTTAATGTCGCGTTCAATCAGATTTTTCAGTTTTTCAGCAGATGCTTGTACCAGCTCGCGACGTTCAGGCGAGACAGCGAGTACGGTACCGTTGCCAGGCAGTGCCAAACCGATGGCTTCGAGCAGACAGTTCATCGAGTTCGCTGTAAACATACCGGAACAGGAACCGCAAGTCGGGCATCCATATTGCTCCAGCTCTTCGAGTTGCTGGTCGTTGATCAAGCCTGCTTGGTGAGCTCCGACACCCTCGAATACGGAGGAAAGTGAGATAGAGCGGCCATCACTCGTTTTTCCGGCTTTCATAGGACCACCGGTTACAAATACGGTTGGAATGTTGACACGAAGTGCCCCCATGATCATCCCAGGTGTGATCTTGTCACAGTTCGGAATACAGATCATGCCGTCAAACCAGTGAGCAGCGACAACGGTCTCCAAGCTGTCTGCGATGATCTCGCGGCTCGGGAGGGAGTAGCGCATCCCGATATGTCCCATAGCGATTCCGTCGTCAACACCAATCGTATTGAATTCGAATGGAACCATGCCAGCAGCACGAACAGCTTCTTTGACCAGTTTTCCAAATTCCTGCAAGTGCACGTGACCTGGAATAATGTCGATGTACGAGTTGCAAATAGCGATAAACGGTTTATCGAAATCCTCATCCTTTACACCTGCTGCACGAAGCAAGCTACGGTGCGGTGCGCGGTCGAATCCTTTTTTGATCATGTCACTTCGTTGTCTGGCCAATTTGAAAAACTCCCTTCCCATACGGATAATGCCTGTCTTATGTTTTGAACTATCTTATCAATTTTTAATAACAGAAACAACCGTAAAAGTCTGAACATTTGCTCAGTCTCGAATGGTTCGGACAGCTGCTCTCGATTGCCAATAGGTTAGGAATCATAGCGAAATCAGCTTGTTTGGGATAAAATAGAAGAATCGATTCTATTCGGTTGGAGTGAACAAAATGTTAGATGAGTTAAAAAACATCTGGTCGGATGGGAATGACGAGGAGCGCCGCATTCTCGAGCTGGCTGTTGCTGCCATTCATCAAAAGCGGGAACGGAATAGCGCGTTTATCTCTGGGTTTCTTGGATTAAAGGGAGAGTTCATTGACGAAGAAAGACAGTCGTATCGCTTCGAATTGCCTCTGACCCCTTTTATGCACAATTCAGGTCGAGTTGTTCATGGAGGAATTCTCGCGACCTTGATCGATTCAGCGATGGGCTCCTTGATCAATCGGTCCTTGCCACCCAATCAGTATGCAGTGACGACAGAGCTGAAGGTCAATTATTTGCTTCCGGGAATAGGGGAGCGGCTGCGCGCAGAAGCGAGCTTTTTGCATCGCGGAAACACGTTGGTCGTCATGGAGGGCAGTGTCTACGATGATCGGGATAGGCGGATCGCCCATGGTACAGGAACGTTCATTGTGCTATCCAGAAATGATCGGAAATAAAAAAAACTCACTCCACACAAAAAAGGTGAGAGCGAGGGTCGAGGTGTTATTTGATGACAACGAGACCGCTGTATTCCGAAATATAAGTGAGCATTTTAGTGGAAAGCGGCACGATAAACTCCATGTTTTCTTTTTCGACGATACCGGATCGAGAAACAATCCGCGCCCAATTGGCTGTCAGCTTATAGTAATCGGAACCAAACGAGGCATGAACCGTCTCACTCTGATGCCGAAACATGACAGGGCTAGCGTCCAGCTTCATCGGGACCATGCTGATGATATCCTGCAAAAACAAATGGTAGGTCATGTGTGGCTTGAAAAAAACGAGCTCCTTTGTGGTGACAGAGAAGCCGTAGCTATTGTTCATTTGGGTGAATTTGAGTTCACCTTCCATATTTTTCAGCCGAATGAAGTCGGTGTTCATGTTTATCCCCCTCCTTCGGGTGTCTTTCTATGATAGTAATCTTTCCTGTACAAGTGCAAGTGGA
The DNA here is from genome assembly GCF_046196545.1 of Brevibacillus fortis. GTDB lineage: Bacteria > Bacillota > Bacilli > Brevibacillales > Brevibacillaceae > Brevibacillus > Brevibacillus fortis_A. Next base: position 4,656,184 of record NZ_CP176370.1, on the reverse strand, counting down.
AGGTTGTTCAAAAGAGAAAAAGGAGAGAAATGTCATGATCGAAATTGCAAAAGAAGCAGCAAGTGTCGCGGGTGCGTTTTTGAAGGAACGTTTTCTCGAACAGCTCGTGCCCGATGAGGAATTGCATAACGACGTGAAGCTGCCAGAGGATAAAGGCAGTGAACAGCGCATCATTGAGGTTCTGCATCGCCACTTCCCGACACATACCATTTTTTCTGAAGAAGTCGGAATGGTTTCCCGTGAGGAAGAGTATCTGTGGATTATCGATCCTTTAGATGGAACGAATAACTATTTTATCGGCTATCCGTATTTCTCGATCTCGATTGCGTTGCAGCACAAGGGTGAGCTGGTACTGGGCGTTATCTACAATCCGGTAGCGGGTCAAATGTTTTGGGCGGAAAAAGGAAAAGGAGCCTATTTGAACGGAAAACGATTGAACGTCAACAACCGCCAAGACCTCACACGTGCAGTCGGTACGTATATCCGTGGACGCGACACGGTGACGAAGGAAGAAGAGATGGCTTTTACGGAACCGTTTGTATTCCAGACCAAGCGTCTCATGCGAAATATTGCGCCTGCACTGGACTGGTGCTTGCTGGCAAATGGATGGCTCGATTATATCGTGATGCAACGTTCCAATATTATGGATGTGGCCGCCGGAATTGTTATCGCCAAGGAGGCGGGTGCAACGATTACGGACTGGGCTGGAAAATCGTATCAGCATGAGCCATTCCAACAAGATCACACTCCTTCATTAGTGGCGAGCAACGGACATTTGCATGAAACCATTCGCGGTATGATTCGACAGTAACGGGATCAAAAGAAGTAGGACTTATGTAGTGGTTTATGGCTCTGCTGGATTTCTTTTCATTTATTGGCAACCAAATGTTTCGGCGCACGTATAAAATTGTTGCGAATGATTTGTTATTCTGTGATAGGTAAAAGAGGTGAGAAAAATGGCACGAATGGAATATCGGCTGCTGGATGAGGCGAGGGGATACCCTGTTCAGTTTTACTACGACAACGTGAACAAAGATGAGGTTTCCTTGCGTTTCGCTTGCGATTATTTGGTGAAGGGGCATGTCGTTTATGAAAAGACGTCCTGTGCAATCGAAAACGGCACGTATGTCATTTACGTCAAGCGCTCAACAGAAGAGCAAGCTGTCGATTATGCGGAGGCTGTGTCTGCACGCTGGGGCAGCATCCAGATCGAAATGCGTGAATATCAAGAAAATGCAAGCGTTTATCCGCTGGTACACACGTTTTATTTCAAGGACGATGACGATGCTCTCTTGCATTTGCAAAGCGACTATTTGTACGTGAATGGACGCGAATGGGAGAAGACATCGGCCGAGGTGGATGAAGATCGGCAGGTTTATGTTTACTACGCGAAGCCAGTGTAGGAGGAAGAAAAATGGCACAAACGAAATCGAAGAAGGTAGTCGGTCTGTTCGTCGCAGCTGCACTTGCGATCAGCGGTTGTTCTTCCGGTGACGACTATGATGATGATTGCTACGATAACGACAATGATGGCTATTGTGACGATAGCAGCAGCAGTGGGGGTTCGAGCTCTACTTACAGGTCTTACAAGAGCAAATCCGGAGTATCGAGTGGGATAAGCACGAGCAGCTCCAAGGGCGGTATCGGCAGCTCGGGCTATTCCAGCTCCGGGTGAGGTGATGGAAGTGGAAGACCACAACCTACGAGAACGAGAGGCACTGTACGGCCCGATGCGGGAAGAGGGCGTATTTACCTGGGATTGGATGTATGGCGAGGAGTATGCGCTTTATGATATCCACCTGATCACTCCCTCCTTTCGAGAGGAGATCGCGATGGCAACCGAGCGGCTTGGGCAAATCTTTACCAAGGTCGTTCCGGTATTGCAGCGTGCAGAGGACTCCCTGTTGTTGGAACTAGGAGTGCCAAAGCAGGCTTTGCAGGCAGTCAGGATCGTCGTTTCCCAAACAGTGCCGACTGTGATTGGCCGCTTTGATTTTGCCCAGACGACAGAAGGATTGAAGATGCTTGAGTGTAACAGCGATACCCCTACAGGAATCGTCGAGGCTTTTTATGTGAACGGTCGTGCTTGTCGCCATTTCCTGCGCGAGGACCCGAATGAAGGAATGGAGCGGCAGTTGCGTTCGGCATTCAGCAAGGTGGTCAACGCGTATCGGGCACAGGGCTATGATACGGATTCTATCTGGTTTAGCTCGCTCGACTGGCATGAGGAAGACAAAGGAACGACCTTGTACTTACTGAACCAATCGGGTCTGTCTGCCCGGTTTGCCGCTTTGGAGCATTTGCGTGTTTGGCAAGATCGTCTCTATGTAAAGGAGAATGAGGAGCTTCTGCCAGTCGATGTGCTGTACCGCCTGCATGCTTTGGAAAAGCTGGCGGTAGAACAGGATGAAGATGGCTACCCGACTGGTGAGCATGTGCTTTCGTTGATTGCCCGCAAAAAGCTCGCCATTATTAATCCTCCTTCTGCGTTTCTCATTCAAACGAAGGCTTTGCAGGCGCTCATCTGGAACTTGCATGAGGCGAATGAGTTTTTCACCGATGAGGAGCACGCGATCATCGAAGCTTATATGCTGCCGACTTATTTTGAAAATCGGTTTGCAGGCAGGGAGGACTACGTCACGAAGCCGATTTTTGGGCGAGAAGGTGGCGGTGTCATGCTGTTTGCATCAGATGGTACGCTGCAAGAGAAGGATCAGGAAGAGTTTTACTGGGAGCAGCCGATGATTTATCAGAAACGGGTGGAGCTTCCACAGATAACGGTTCAGACGATGAAGGGAGCTTATGCTGGACGGCTGCTCTGGGGGTCCTTTTGGATCGGCACAGAGGCATCAGCAATTGTAGCCCGTGTCGGGGGACCGATTACAAACAACCTATCATATTATTTGCCGGTCGGCATAGACAAGTAGCGAAAGGAGAGGACAACTTACATGTTGGGACAATTGGATTACGTAGTAAACTTTTTATCTTATTTGGCAGTGACCATTCCGATATTGGCTGTGGGGATTTTTGTGTTTACGATTACGACTCCTTACAAGGAGTTTGATCTGATCAAGCAGGGAGCACAGACTGACGATCCGAAGAAAATGGCAGCGGCAAAAGCAGCCTCGCACGATTTGGGAGGTAAAATCATCGGTTTGGCAATCGTCCTCGCTTCGGCTGTATACCACTCCGTTAACTTGTGGGATTTAGTCATCTGGGGTATTGTAGGAATGGTATTTCAAGTCATCATTTTTTATTTGTTCGAATGGGTTACACCATTTAAAGTCGTGTCTGAAATTCCGAACGGGAACGTATCCGTCGGTATTTTCGCTTCGCGGTTGAGTATTGCAGCGGGCTTATTGATGGCTGCGCTGATCAGCTATTAAGCATGGAAAGAGGCGTTCACCTTCGAAGTCTGGTGCTCGTGTAGGCTCTCTACATTTGGCTCCTCCCGCTTCAGGTTCTCGCCTCTTTTTCGATGCGGAACAGATCATATTTTGAACAGGCACTTATGAGCACAGGGAGGAGTCTTTTTGTTCTGGCGCGTCATGTATGAGATTTTTATCATTATGTTAGTGATTACGTATGCGATCCTGTTGTTCGCAGACTTCTCTAATCATCCTCTGTTGACGGATGAACTGATGGACAAGGTAGACACTGGGCTGATCATCATGCTGATTGTCGAGTATTTGTTCCGGCTATGGAGGGCGAAAGACAAACGAAAATTCGTTTTTGCCAATTGGTTCGATCTGATCGCGATGATTCCATTGGACTCTTATTTGTATTTAGCCAGAATCATGCGCGTGCTTCGGCTGGTGCGCATCGTGCGTGCTTCGCCGTTTTTGTTGGGAATCATTCGATCAGGCCCGATGCGTCAAGTAGTTGGTGTCGTCACGATCATCATGCTGTGGAGCTCGACTGCTATTTATTTGCTCGAATACGGTGTAAACGAGAACATCAAAAGCTTCCCGGATGCGTTGTGGTGGTCGATTGTGACAACCACGACAGTCGGCTACGGTGATATTTCGCCTGTGACGGCAGGAGGAAGGATCATGGCGACGATCTTGATGATAACGGGGATCGGAATGCTGGGAGCTTTGACGGCGAATTTTGCAACGCATTGGACAGAGACACATGAAAGCAAAAGCCAGGATGAAAAAGATCGCTTGACCGAAGAGATCAAAAAGCAGGCGATCGCAAATATCCAACAGATCGAAAACTTGACCGAGCACGAGTATGAGACGCTCAAAGAAAGTATGGATTTGCTATATCGTCGAACGAGGAAAAAGAGTGAGGAATAGGGAAGGCAACTAGCTGTCAGGTCATCAGACTTGGCAGTTTTTTTACTTAGTTTGAATCACTTTCATAATGTTTAAAAAGCTGCGTAGGAAGAAGTTCATTTCCAGTCCAAGCGCCTCTGGAGCCCGACTAAGCTTTGAAATGAATGGCGGGGATTTTCAGCTTCACCTATGGAATCCTTCTTCGAAACGTCTACGTTTGAAGCGCTCCCGCCATTCATTTCAAAGCGGACAGTCAATCCCCCTTGCGGGGCGTAGGCCGAAGCGCAGACTGGAAATGAACTTCTTCCCTCCCCAACAGCCAAACAGTATGTTCAAGTGAAATATGATTTTGTTATTGACGAGGCAATCCATCCCAATTATAATTCCGAGTAAACATATATGAATTACAAAATAAGTTTGGATAAGGGGATTATCCGATGGCGAAAACAGCGGTTTTGGTAATTGCTCACGGTTCACCCGATCCTGACTGGTTGGCGCTGGTGGAATCAGCCGTTTGGCAGTGCCGCACTGATTTGCCAATTCGGGTAGCTTACTTGGGAGGAGTGGAAGGACGAAGCATCAGCGATGAAGTGAAACGTCTGGAAGCATCAGGAGCGACAACGATTGTCGTCGTGCCGCTCTTCGCTACGGCAGGAAGCAATCACGTAGGGGAAATCCGCGCGATGCTTGGACTAGACCCATGGCCGACAGGAGAGACAGACCTGATTCGCGTTCCGGTTCAGGCAAGAATTATCTGGTGTCCGCCATTGGAGGATCACGGAAACGTCGAGCAGATCGTGGCAGAGCGAATCGCAAGTTTATCACGCTTGCCTAGTCAGGAGGCTTTGTTGCTCGTCGGGCACGGCAGTGACTTGCCTGGATGTCATGAGCGCTGGGAAAAGCTGCTCTTGCGTCTGACATTCCGCTTGCAAAACCGCTATGCATTTGCCGCTGCCGGATATGCGACACTGAGGCCCGATACACTGTACGATCAAGCCTGTTTACTGGCACAAAAAGGGGAGGTCCTCGTGCTTCCTCTGTTCGTCAGCCAAGGCTATTTCACGCGACAAGCAATTCCGAAACGGCTTGTGGGCTTGGCCTATCGCTATGAGGGTAGTGCGTACTTGCCCCACCCCCTGATTGCGGACTGGATGAGCCAATCGATTCGAATGGCATTGGTAACTGATATCTTCACACAAAGGAGCATGTACGAGCATGGCAGAGAGAAAGCAGTGGAAGTGGGCTGCTGATCCATCCCTCAACAAAATGGAGTTTACGAAGCTGGAAAAAGACGGACTGGATGTCATCGAAACGATCGTAAACACCTATTCCAAAGAAGGCTTCGCATCGATTGAATCTTCTGACATGGATCGTTTTAAATGGGCAGGCGTCTATCAGCAGCGACCAAAGGACGGCCACTTCATGATGCGCGTGCGCATACCTGGAGGCATTTTGAGCAGTGAACAAGCTAGGGTGCTCGCCAACATCGCGGAAGATTATGGACGTGATCTGGTGGATGTGACCACACGTCAGGCCGTGCAATTTCACTCGCTCACGGTAGAATCGCTCGCTGACATTTTTGATCGGCTCGCATCGGCAGGACTATCCTCTTTTGAAGCATGTGGAGACTGCCCGCGGCAAATCATGGGGAACCCACTGGCAGGAATTGATCCGCATGAAGTGCTGGATACGCGTCCCATCGTAGCGGAGTTAGAAAAATTTTTCTTGCTCAATCGTGAGTTCTCCAATCTGCCACGCAAGTACAAAATATCGGTTTCTGCCAATATTCATAACGCCGCGCATGCGCAAATTAACGATCTGGCTTTCACTCCGGCCAAAAAAGTCATGGCTGGCGAGGAAGTGATCGGCTTTCACGTATGGGTAGGTGGCGGCTTGTCAGCGAAGCCATATTTGGCGAAGCAACTAGATGTGTTCGTGCGACCAGAAGAGGTCGTCAAAGTGGCGGCAGGCGTTACGACTTTGTTCCGCGATTTCGGCTACCGTCAAAAACGTACGCATGCACGTCTAAAGTTCTTGGTCGCTGACTGGGGACCGGAAAAGTTCAAGGAGCAATTACTGGAGCTGGTGGGCGAGCTTGAGCCGGGTGGTATCGATTTAACCTCGGGCTGGAATGGTGGATATTTTTACGGCATTCACGAGCAACGCCAAGCAGGGCTATACTACGCAGGCTTGTCTGTTCCTGTTGGGCGGATGAATGCAGGGGAGCTAAATGAACTTGCCCGTCTGGCGGACGAATATGGCGATGGGACGATTGGCACCTGTAACACTCAAAATGTCCTGATTCGCAACATTCCTGAAGCAAAGGTCGCAGCTTTCCGCAATGAGCCGATCATTGTGAACCGTTTCAAATTGCAGCCCAATACGTTTGTCGGGTATGCCGTATCGTGTACCGGTACGGAATATTGCAATCTGGCTATCGTGGAGACCAAGGAGCGGATGCGTTCGCTGGCTCACTATTTGGATGATACGGTCGTTCTCGAAACGCCGCTGCGCATTCATATGATTGGTTGCCCAAATTCTTGCGGTCAGCGCCAAATTGCGGATATCGGCCTGCAAGGCGCATTGGTCAAGACATCGAACGGGATGATAGAGGCGTTTGACATCTACGTAGGTGGGACGCTGGAGGAGCCGCAATTCAACCGCAAGCTCAATGCACGGATAACCGTGGACAGACTCGGTCCGTTCCTTGCCCAATTGATCACGCTGTACAAGGCGGATCGTCAGGAAGGCGAACCTTACTGGCGCTACGTGGAACGGGTAGGACTTTCCCATATCCAAGCACAGGTTGACTCCATTCTGCAACCAGCGTAATGCTTGTGCGGGTATAGCCAGGTTAGGGGGACATGTCATGGCAGAGGAACAAACAGAGAGCTACCTTTACAAGCTGGAAGCCGTGCTAGAGGAAGGGCGGTTACTGACGGTTGTGGTCATCGCCAAAACGGATGAGCGAGCCTTCTCTTCAGCCGAGAACAATCTCTTGCGACATACGATAGAGCCTCCTCGTATCAAAGAGCTGAGCTTGGTGGAAAAGAAGCTGCTCGGACGTCAAGGAGTCGGGTACGTAGTGGAAACCTCTACGTTTGCTTAAAACGGCGAGGGCTCTTCCTGTGAAGGAACAAAGCAGCAAGGAGGACGGATTCGCTATGAACACAGGCAGAGTCGTTTTTGTCGGAGCAGGGCCTGGTGACCCCAAGCTGCTGACGATTCGCGGCATGGAGTCGCTTCGTCTTGCGGATGTGATTGTGTACGATCGCCTAGCAAGCCCGCAGCTTCTCTCGTACGCAAAAAAGGGAGCCACCCTCATCTATTGCGGGAAAGAGGTCGATCATCATACATTGCCGCAAGAAGAGATCAACCTCCTGATCATCCAGGAAGCTCAAAAAGGGAAATATGTCGTTCGCCTGAAAGGCGGGGATCCGAGCATGTTCGGGCGGGTAGGAGAGGAAGCGCAGATATGCCGTGACCATTCTATTCCGTTTGAGATTGTCCCAGGAATTACTTCCGGGATGGCGGCTCCGCTCTATGCGGGTATTCCGCTGACTCATCGTGACTACAACTCTTCCGTCGCTTTTGTCACCGGTCACTTGTGTGAAAAAAATGCGGAAAAGGAGCCGGACTGGGCTGCCCTCGCCTCGATGGAAACGTTGGTCATCTACATGGGTGTGAAAAATCTGCCTCGCATCAGGGAGCGCCTACTTGCACATGGAAAAGACGCCCATACGCCCGTCGCTCTCGTGCGCTGGGGGACGGTTCGTGAGCAGGAGACGTTGATCGGCAAGCTTGGGACGATAGATAAGGAAGTCGAGCAGGCTCGTTTTGCCGCACCCGCTATCATTATCGTAGGTGAGGTCGTGCGTCTGCGGGAATCGCTGAATTGGTACGAATCACGCCCCTTGTTCGGACAACGGGTAGCCGTTGCAAGTAGAGCAAGCGATGAAGGAAATAGCGAGCTTGTGATTGCCTTGGAGCAGTTGGGCGGCGAAGTCCTACCGATTCCTTTGATCGAACGCTGCATGTTTGACACACCATTGACAGAGCTTGCCACTTATCGTTGGCTCGTCTTCGAGAATGAGCAGCAAGTATCCTTTTTTACTTCTGCCTTGCGACAACAGCGCTATGATGTACGTCGCTTGACGAGCAAGCTGGCTGTTTGTGGACAACGGGCATTTGAGGCTTTCGAAAAACGAGGGATATATCCGGACTTGGTGCTGGATGAAAACAAATCACTGCTCGCATTCCCTGACCTGCTTGCCTTGGAAAAAGAAGAGCAGGTGCTTTACCTAGGGGAAAGGAAGCCGCAAAGAATCACGCTGGCCCACGGCAAGGTGATTCAAGTGATCCAAGCGGGCATGGTGGAATGGGATGAGAAGCACCTTGGTGCGAAAGAGGCAGGTTTGTCATTTGACTGGCTAGCGACGGATGACGCTCATACGCTGTCAGCTCTGGCGCAATTCGCCGGCGATGCCTGGTCAAAGACACCGATCGTATGTGTCGGAAAGGAAACAGCAGATGCAGCGAGAGAAATGGGCTGGCAATCCGTGAGCAGCCAAACAGATAACGCGATCCAAATAAATGAGCTCATGGCGTGGCGTGACCATGCCAAGCGTGGGCAGACTCTTGTCTTGTCGACGACTGGTTCGCAGGAAGGATCGTACGCAAAATGATCAAGGAGGGGGCACATGAGCCAGCTGAATTATGCGTCAGCTACAGAGGAACAACTCGCTTCCATCAATAATAGTCTCGCAAAAGGCGACACCATAGATGTAATCAAATGGGCCTACAAAACGTTTTCAGATGATTTGATTTATTCTTGTAGCTTTGGGGCCGAGGCCATGGTGCTGCTCGATATGATCAGCGATGTGAAAAAGGATGCCAAGGTCACTTTTTTGGATACCAATCTCCACTTTTCCGAGACGTACAGCTTGATTGAGCAGGTGAGAGCGAGGTATCCCGCGCTGCGGATAACGGTCAAGCAGCCGGACATTACGCTGGTACAGCAGGCAGACCTCCATGGCGAACAATTGTGGAGCAGGCAGCCGGATATGTGCTGCCATATCCGCAAAGTACAGCCGATGGAAAGTGTGCTGACCGGAGCGGTTGCATGGTTGTCAGGACTACGCAGAGAGCAGTCGGCCACGAGAGCGAATGTCGAGTTTATCAATCGGGATGAAAAATTCCAATCGCTAAAAATTTGCCCGCTCATTCATTGGAAGTCGGAGGAAGTGTGGCAGTACATTCGAGCATTTGAATTGCCGTACAACTCCCTTCACGACCAGAGCTATCCGAGCATCGGCTGCGCTCCTTGTACTCGTCCTGTAAAAGAGGGCGAGGATTCGAGAGCAGGACGCTGGGCCCAAGCAGGGAAAACGGAATGTGGCCTGCATCTCGCAAGGTAACGAGAAAGAGAAGAACAAACCAAGGATAGGAGGGGCTTTTGTATGAGTGGGAAACCTCACGAGGGAGAGCTGGTAAACCGTTTTGATCCACAAGCAGACCTGTCGGTGACAACGCATGAGGTAGAGATAGATGCATTTGCACTCGCAGATCTGGAGTTAATCGGGATTGGGGGCTACAGTCCGCTTGAAGGATTTTTGAATCGGGCGGATTATATTTCTGTCGTAGAGCAGATGCGACTGGCAGATGGTACCGTTTGGAGCATTCCGATTACGCTTCCGGTCTCGACCACTGTCGCAGGAGCCTTGCAGATCGGAGACAAAGTGCGGTTGAGCCATCAAGGTTCGGTATATGGCATTCTTGTGATCACCGATATTTATTCACCTGACAAGGAGCGAGAAGCCAGGCTCGTCTATGGCACCGACGATACGAATCATCCCGGGGTGAAAAAGCTGCTGGAGCGTCCCGCCGTTTATTTGGCTGGCCCGATTACGTTGGTAAAGCGCACCGAAAAAGGTCGCTTTGCCAGCTATCACTTCGATCCGGCACAAACGAGAGAAAGATTTGCCGAGAAGGGCTGGAAAACGATTGTCGGCTTTCAGACGCGCAACCCAGTCCACCGCGCGCATGAATACATTCAGAAGTCAGCTCTCGAAATCGTCGACGGTCTCTTTCTGAACCCTCTCGTGGGCGAAACGAAGGCAGATGACATCCCTGCTGATGTGCGGATGAACAGTTATCAGGTATTGCTGGAAAAATACTATCCATCTACCCGGGTAGAGTTGGCCGTGTTTCCAGCTGCCATGCGTTATGCAGGACCGCGGGAAGCGATTTTTCACGCATTGGTGAGGAAGAATTACGGCTGCACTCATTTTATTGTAGGTCGGGACCACGCGGGTGTTGGCAACTATTACGGGACGTACGATGCCCAGCATATTTTCCGCCAGTTCCAGCCAGAGGAGCTGGGGATTACGCCATTATTTTTCGAGAACAGCTTTTATTGCAAGAGCTGCGAAAACATGGCCTCTACCAAAACATGCCCGCATGATAATGAGCATCATGTCGCGTTGTCCGGGACAAAGGTGAGGGAAATGCTGGCGCGCGGGGAGGCTCCGCCACCTCAATTTAGCCGTCCTGAGGTCGCGCAGGTATTGATCGAAGGGCTGCGACCGGTGTCCGTATAATCGGCTGGAAGAAAGTGGTTGTAAGAGAGGAGAGAGAAGATGAGTAGAGAGGGCACCGCGAATATCGTATGGCATCCGACGACGGTAACCAAGCAAGACCGTCAAAAGCGTGCAGGCCACAAAAGCTGTGTCTTATGGTTTACAGGGCTGTCTGGTGCTGGCAAATCGACATTGGCCAATGCAGTCGAACATGAACTGCATCAAAGAGGGCTAGCCAGTTACGTACTGGATGGTGACAATATACGTCACGGCTTAAACCGTGGATTGGGGTTTGGGGCAGAGGACAGACGGGAAAATATTCGCCGCATTGGCGAGGTCGCGAAGCTGTTCGTAGATGCAGGCGTGATTACCTTGACGGCATTTATCTCTCCCTATCGGGAAGACCGGGAGCTTGCGCGTAATCTGATAGAGGCGGGAGAATTCATCGAGGTATATGTAAAATGTTCATTGGATGAGTGTGAGCGTCGGGATGTGAAGGGACTATACCAAAAAGCGAGAAGCGGAGAGATTGGTCAGTTTACGGGGATTTCAGCACCGTATGAAGAGCCTCTTCAAGCGGAACTGGTCATTGAGAGCGACAAGCAGACGATTGAAGAGTCTGTCCAGATTGTCCTTACATACCTGGAAGAGCACCAAATTCTCTAGTATTATGGGGATGTAAAAAAGCACGACGCGAGAGGCGCCGTGCTTTCTTCGTGAGGAAAAATATTACTTTGTAGTGGTCGCTGCTTCTTCAGCTTCCAAATCCTCGGTCATTTCTTCCATCCATTTTTGTTGATCAACCATGCTTTCAGCGATTGGACGTACAAAGCCTTTGTCGCTAAAGCTGTTGATTGCTTTTTCATCTTTCACCAGCTGTTCTACAGTCAGACCAGCATCTTTTGCTGGCGCATTGAACTTGGTTGCTTTTCCGAAGTTGTATGCATATTGATCAGCAGCCAGACCAATTGTTACAGCTTGCTTCATTTCAGGAGCTTGGAAAGTTACGCTCAGATCGCTTGTTTGTTTCACAGGCATTTTGTTGCTGTCGATGTAGAAGTCGAGGTTCCAAGCGAGCTTGTGGAAGCCTTCTTTTTTCATTTCTTCTACGATTTTTTCAGGTGTGTATTCTTTACCTGTTTCATCCAACCATTTTTTCGCTTCAGCCATGCCTTCGTTTATCATCGCTTCCGCATTTGCGCGCTTCTCAGCTTCTGTGGTTTTCTTGCCCAGTTCCGGGTACAGATCTTCTGTCATGGAAGTGGTCAGTACCATCATATCGATCGCGAAATCTTTTACTTCTTTGCTAGCTACTGCATCGTTAGCTGTGAAGAAGAACATTTTTACCAATTCTTTTGCGTCGATTTTTACAGTTACATGAGTGGCTTCTACTTTTTCACCGTTCGGCAATGTAACGGATTGTTTGCCATGGTTTTTCGCGTCTGCCAATGTATAGCCATATTTACTTACATACTTTTTGACAAAGTTGAAAGTAAGGTCGTTCATTTTGTCTTGGTATTCTTTCAGCTTCGCAGCGTTAGCAGCATCGGAGCCGCCAAGCTCAGCCATGAAAGGATTGGATGCGCTCGAATCGATTACCAAGTATTTGCTGTCCAGCGGAGACTTCACGTATACTTTATCTTCGTCAACGATCGTTTCAACAGATGCTTTTTTGTCACCTGTCCAGAGCTTGTTGTCGCGCAGGAGCTTGTCGTCTTTTACTTCTACTTCAAACTTCACCGTGTCCAGATCCAGCTGGGAGCCTTTTACTGTTACGCCTGCCTTCAAAGCGGACAACAGCGCCTGTCCTTCTTTGTCAGCCGGTTCTCCGAATGCTTCAGGCAATTTCTCAACGTCGCCTGTCAGCTTCAAGGTGCCTTCAAAATCATAGTTTGGCTTGTCAATTGTCGCTACGATAGAATCACGCACCAGGGATGCCTCGCCAGCACAACCGGTCAGCAATACTGTACCTGCTACCAGAAGGGCGCTTCCTTTTTTCCACATGATGTGTTCCTCCCCTATGTATATTATTTTTTTATTCCCCTCTTCTTCTACGCACGATTAGAGAAAAGGTTTCGCAAAAACGGAAAAAAATCACAATCCAGCTAATTCTGCCCCATTTTCGTGGTAAGATGAAGGGGAAAAGATGGTTAGTGAAGAAAGGGCGTTGCAACATGTGGTCGTGGCTTCAAAAGCTGATGAACTTTTTTCAGGGAGAAAGAGAAGAAATAGAGGAAGAAGGCCGTCCAACAGGTACCGGTAACCCAACAGGTAATCCCGTTCCCCGTCAGCCTCAGCCTCAGGCGAAAACAAAAAGCATTTACCCAAAAGAACGGGTAAACAATCGAGATATAGAAGACAATGTGCGTGAAAGAAGAGAGCGTCAATTTCGTTTTCCAGTTGTCCCGGATGACTATTTGCAGAAGAAGCGTAATCATAGCGTAAATCCTGCCGAATCGAATGAACGCAGTCGCCAGCAAGCACCTCGTGAGAGATTCGAGCCCAAGCGTGAAACGGTGCGGCCAGCAAACGAACGCGTGTTGGAAACAAAGACAGAGCCTGTTTTCGAGAAAAAGAAACCTGAGCTTGTCAAAAACAACATCGAGATACCGCAGCGTCCAAACCGTACGCCGCAAAAAGAAGCGGAAAAAGTGACGAGACCGGTTTTTTCTACAGAAGAAAAGCGTGCTTACCAGCCGTCTGAAATCGTTTCCCCTGTCTATGGGAAGATAACCGCGGCGACGCGCGAGGCAGAGCATCGGATTCACACGACTGCGGGAATCATTTATCCGCGTCTGGAGCAAGAAGAGCATTTGCAGCAGATGAAGCAGTGGGAACAAGAGATAAGCGAGCGGTATTTTCCAGAGGAACAAGAGTCTACTTCTTTTGAGCAAAATGAGCCGCAGCATATTGTTGTTGAAGATGAATCTGTACATAACGAGAGAGAAGAGACTGCTTCGGAATCTGCTGTGGCAGAAGCTCTTGATTCAGAACAAGAAGTTGCTGCTTCCGTACAACTGGAAGAGAAGGTAGCAGATTCGCAAGCTACGGATCTGCAAGATTCTGATTCTGAAGCTTTTGAGCCAAAAGTCGAAGAGACTGTAGCTCGGGAGAATGAGGAAGAAGAGGGATCGGAGTCTATTGGGCAACCAGAACCGACAGACTACTCTCAAACGATGGAAGAGCGACTAGCCCATGAGGAGGCCGAGCATAGACTGATCACTACACTCAGTGCGGTTGTGCAGGTGGAGACCGAGAATAATGGCGATAACGTGCAGTCGCCTTCTGCCGGGGAGGATGATCAAGAAGTCGAAACGGAGCTAGCGAGCGAAGGCGTCGAGGAACCTGCCTATGCATCTTCAATTAGCCGTTTGCTAGAGCGAGCAGAAGTAGATTCACCCCAGGAGCTCAGTTCAGCAGGAGTGGGTTCGGTTTCCGAAGGTAGGCCAGAGCAAACAGAACCAATTGAGCCAACTGAGCCAGAATCTATTGCTCAACAAATTGTGGAACCAGTTGTGGAGCCGGTGGAACCGACTGTGGAACCGGTGGAACCGACTGTGGAACCGGTGGAACCGACTGTGGAACCGAGTGTGGGACTAGTTGCAGAACCAGTTGCGGAAACCGTACCAGTCCCAGTCCCTGCTTCATCCGCTGCACAGCCCGTGAACATGTCCCAGGCATCCATGACAAAGCAGCCTGCGTCAGCTCCGGTAAAAGACTCGTCCAATGAAGCTGATCAAGGAGCAGAGTCAGCACAGCCGCCATACGCCTTGCCGGGTTTGGGACTGCTGAATCCAAGCCCGCCGGTCAGTGATGACGACGATGAGCATACCCAAATTCAAAAGCTGTTATTGGAAGAGACGCTCGCGAATTTCAATGTCAGCGCTCAGGTCGTAGGGATTGTCAAAGGCCCATCCGTGACGCGCTTTGAGCTGCAACCGGCTCCCGGCGTAAAAGTGAACAAGATTACGGGATTGATTGACGATATCAAGCTGAATTTGGCTGCCAAAGATATTCGCATCGAGGCACCGATTCCAGGTCGTAATGCCATCGGAATCGAAGTCCCGAATATGTCCAGCCAGCCTGTATTAATCGAAAAGATCATCAGCTCAGACAAGTTTCAGGAGCATTCCTCTCCGCTGGCGGTCGCACTCGGTATGGACATCGGCGGTGAGCCGATTATTGCGGATATTAAAAAGATGCCGCACGGTTTGATTGCCGGCTCTACAGGCTCGGGTAAAAGTGTCTGCATCAACTCTATCATCGTCAGTCTGCTGTACAAGGCGACTCCTGAGCAGGTGCGATTGCTCTTGATCGATCCGAAAATGGTGGAGCTCGCTCCTTACAACAATTTGCCGCATCTGGTTACGCCTGTCGTGACGGAGGCCAAGCAGGCAACGGCTTCTCTCAAGTGGGCCGTGGAAGAAATGGAGAAGCGCTATGCGTTGTTCGTAGATGCGGGTGTTCGCGATATTGACCGCTACAATCAGACGACAGATGATCAGCTGCCTTATATCGTGATCGTCATTGATGAGTTGGCTGACCTGATGATGGTCTCTCCGCAGGATGTGGAGGACTGCATTATCCGGATCGCCCAGAAGGCACGTGCTTGCGGTATTCATTTGCTTTTGGCGACACAGCGCCCATCCGTGGATGTTATTACCGGAAACATCAAGGCAAACGTACCGACTCGTCTTGCTTTTGCTGTGTTCTCCCAAGTTGACTCGCGTACGATTCTCGATCAGTCTGGGGCAGAACGACTGTTGGGTAGAGGGGACATGCTGTTCCTGGAGAGCGGCACGACTCCGGTTCGTCTGCAAGGGAACTTCGTCTCGGATGACGAGATCGAGCGAATCACACACATGATCAAAAAGCAAAGAAAGCCTGCGTACATTTTCAGCAAGGAAGATTTGGAGCAGCAGGTTGCATCGTTTGACAGCGGAGATGATCCGTTGTATCTGGAAGCGCTCGTGTTCGTGGCCGATCAGGGACAAGCATCTGCATCTGGATTGCAACGCCGTTTCCGCGTCGGATATAACCGTGCTGCCCGTCTCATCGAAATGATGGAGGCAGATGGGTACGTCGCAGGACAAAGCGGCGGTAAGGCTCGCGCCGTCCTTATTTCCAAGGAGGACGCACAAGCCGTAGTGGAGGGATCTACACTCCTGTAAAAACGAGGGTCTTGCATGGAGCAAGGCCCTTTCTACACGGACGAGTTGCCTAAATATTCAGTAAGGTAGTATGCTATAGAATAGATGTGAGATGGAAAGGACCGATGACGATGAATCCGCTGGCAAAAAAGTATCAGGAAATTGACGACAAAATTGTCTTGTTCAATGAAGAGTATTATTTGAGCGTGGAAAAAATCGACATTGCCGCAATGACGCTGGAAAAAAGGGAGTCTCTCTTTAACCAGCTGTACGATTTCGACAGTTCGGACATGGAGCTGGAGATCGATGTCTCCGAGGAAGATAAGGGCGTTTGGTACCTGCAATTGCTCGTACCGCATGTATTGACGCTGCCTGAGGCAGCCATAAGACGAATCGAAAATGGAACCAATCAACTCACCCAGCATTTGAGTGAACAGGCAAATGAGCTAGTGAGAACGCAATTGCTCGGGGAAGAAATTTATACCTATGTGAAACGGTACAATCCGGATTTGGAGCGTATTGCCTAATAACAAACATCCATCTATCCCACAACGAGGGGCAAGATGGATGTTTTTCATTACCTTAGCTTTTGGCCGTTTTGGTCACCAGCCAGGTGCAGGCAGTCTTATTTGTCGTTGTTGCAATCCATTCGCACGGTTGGTTGTTTACAGGAGTGATCAAGCGCAGTGTATCGCCTTTGAGCCCGCCGTATTTGACGGTGGTGCTTGGTGGAGCTGCTACATACACCACACGCTCGTTGATCGAAACAGTTGGGATATAGGAAGAGTTTTCGGATTTGTAGCCGCTAGTGAGGGAAACAGGAACAGGGAGGTTTTTCATGGAGAGGGTTATTTTATCCGAAGACTTGTGATAAAACATTTTTCCAGTAACCTGGCTGAAGTCGCCACCATCCACGGTGACTACCAATGGGTACGTTCCGGTGCCGTAGAGCATGATCGCGTGATCAGAACCGGAATAACGGTTGTTGATGAGGGAAACATTTCCGCAGCGGTTCAACGAAATGTTTTGGGTCAACCGAGGGTCAAACGAACAGTTTCTCACGGTAACTTGTCTTTCGGCGAGTACATCCCACGGCTCCAAGCTCAAGGCGTAGCCGCCGATGGAAGTAGCTGTATCATTGGCCTCGAAGCTGCACCCATCAAATACAAGGCCTACATCTGAATAATCCACGGTCAGACCAGTACCAACCGTCTTTGTACTTCCTTGTGCGGTCGTATGCAACACCCAGCGACAGTTGCTGAACGTCATGTTTTTCATAAAGTTCACCCGATTTTTCTCATTGGGTGCCGTATAAAAAACGGATGAGCTGATACAGCCTGTCATGCCAGTGAGACTGAAGCTGGTGAGCGAAACAAGCTGACTACCTTGTACGACCATCGGGGAGGACAGATCTCCCTCCAAGTCGAGCTGTTGACGGCAAGAGATATTGCTCAGGTTTACGAACATGGGTGTGGCTCCGTCGTACCCTTGATTGAGCTCGACCTCAAAACGATCACACGCTACATTCGCTGCATTCAGACGTTCCAGGCCACCCGTCACTGTAATATCAGAACGTGTACGCTTGCGGTTGTCGCTGTAAAAATCGGTAACTTGCACAGAGCGGACATAGCAGTTCGTTTCCCCGGCAAAGTAAAAATGGTCGGCGACTCCATCCGTACACCATACTTGTCGTAGCGCTACGTAATTGATATAGCTGCTAGGACCGGCACCACGAATGTAGAAATCCGCGCTATGCTCGTAATCGTAAGGATCGGGAGGCAGCGGGTTTGCTCTGGCGTTGGAATCAATCTTCAGGTTAGTGACCACAAAAGAATCCGCATCACCATCTGTCGACGTAATCGAGAAAAGCCAGCGCCAATCTGCTGCAGTTGAATTGGCTTTCCTTTTTAACACGGAATAAGGACCGATTCCTAGCATCACTA
Organism: Brevibacillus fortis; assembly: GCF_046196545.1. Lineage (GTDB taxonomy): Bacteria > Bacillota > Bacilli > Brevibacillales > Brevibacillaceae > Brevibacillus > Brevibacillus fortis_A. The sequence goes on along the minus strand of NZ_CP176370.1, from coordinate 4,638,233 downwards.
GGCTTTTTCCTGTTCCTAGGATGACCTCCAGTCTGTTTGGTTCAATGATGTAGGTACCAGCAGGGAAAAATATTGGAATCTGCAGGTTCAGAGCAGCAGTTAAGGCAGCCTGGATTGCTTGGGTATCGTCGGTCACACCATCCCCCTTTGCTCCGTGCGTTTTTACATCAATCCACATAGAAGCATTCTCCTCCAATAATTGGTAGACAAGATTGTCTTCTTTTCATTTCATTCAACCATTTCTCAAATGTTGACAACCATTTAGTAAAAAGGGCATGGACTACATAAAAAATGTGTTCCATAAACTTTGGGCAGCCACTGGCATATTTGTCCTAGAACCTCCGTATGAATAAGCAAAGAGGTGGAGAGTATGTCGATTTTGGTGACAGGAGCAGCTGGATTTATCGGTTTTCATGTAGCACGACGGCTTTTGGAACAAGGACAGACGGTGTGGGGGGTAGATAATTGCAATGAGTATTACGACCCGGTCTTGAAGAGCAAACGACTGGAAATCCTCCAAGCGTATCCAACCTTTCGTTTTCGCAAAGCGGATATTGCAGATCAGAGCAAAATGGACGAGTTGTTCCGAGAAATGGAGCCGGAGATTGTCATTCACTTGGCCGCTCAAGCGGGTGTCAGGTACAGTCTGGAAAATCCTCATGCCTATACGACTTCCAATATCACCGGGTTTCTGCACATTTTGGAAGGATGCCGACGGACGAGAGTCAGGCATTTGCTCTACGCATCTTCAAGCTCCGTCTACGGAGGGAATACAAAGCTACCATTTGCTGAGTATGATCCCGTAGATGAGCCAGTCAGCTTGTACGCAGCGACGAAAAAAGCCAATGAACTGATGGCCTATACCTATAGTCATTTATACGGCTTGCCTGCGACGGGACTTCGCTTCTTTACGGTATATGGGCCTTGGGGCCGACCTGATATGGCGCTCTATACGTTTACGAAGGCGATTTTGTCGGGAGAGCCTGTCCGCATTTTCAATTACGGCAACATGACAAGGGACTTTACGTATGTGGACGATATCGTCGAAGGGATGCTGCGACTGATGAATCGAATTCCCCAAAGGGAGGGGGAAAAGGCACCACATGAGGTGTTCAACATCGGGAATCACCAACCGATCGATTTACTTACGTTTCTCGCGATTCTGGAAGAGAAGCTGGGTAAAAAGGCTGTTCGCGACTATTTGCCCATCCAGCCGGGGGATGTTCCTGCTACCTACGCGTCAGTGGAAGCTCTGTATGTGGCGACAGGCTTTCGGCCGAAAACACCAGTCGATGTGGGGATATCTCGCTTTGTAGACTGGTACGTCAGTTATTATGGTGTCGCTCATGCGTAAAAAAGTGGGAGTAGTAGGTCTTGGATATGTAGGATTGCCTGTCGCGATTGCTTTTGGCCAAGTGCTTCCAGTGGTTGGTTTTGACATAGACGAAAGACGCATACGCAGTCTGGAGGGCGGAATGGATGAAACGGGAGAGATGTCGGCGGATGAGCTAAAGCGAGCCAACATCACCTATACAGATGACCCCGCCAGTCTTGCAGCGTGCGATTTTATCATCATCACGGTACCGACTCCTGTCGATTCTGCGAAACGGCCCGATATGCGGGCACTTATTCTCGCGTCTGAAAGCGTTGGGCGACATCTGTCTTCAGGGACCATCGTCGTCTATGAATCGACAGTCTATCCAGGGGCAACAGAAGAAATTTGTATGCCTGTATTGGAACAAGCGTCTGGAAAGCTGGCGGGGATTGACTTTTTCGTCGGCTACTCACCTGAACGAATTAATCCAGGAGATCGGGAACGGAGATTGTCCCAGATCGTCAAGGTCGTTTCCGGGCAAGATCGCCAGACGTGTGAAACGATTGCCGAGATGTACGGGTTGATTGTAGAGGCGGGTATTCACAAAGCGCCCTCGATTCAGGTGGCTGAGGCAGCCAAGGTGATTGAGAACACGCAACGCGACATCAATATCGCCTTGATCAATGAGCTCTCGATTATTTTTGACCGCTTGGGTATTTCTACGGCAGATGTGCTCCAAGCAGCTCGAACAAAATGGAACTTCCTTCCGTTCTCTCCAGGACTCGTCGGTGGTCATTGCATTGGCGTCGATCCGTACTATTTGACATACAAGGCGGAGAGTGTTGGTTATCATCCGCAGGTTATACTGGCTGGACGACGGATCAATGACGGAATGGGCAAGTTCGTCGCGACCTCACTCGTGAAGCAAATGATCTGGCAAAATATTGCGATTCAAGGCTCGCGAATTACGATCATGGGCATCACCTTTAAAGAAAACGTGTCAGACATTCGCAATAGTCGGGTCATCGACATTATTCAGGAACTAAAGGAGTTCGGAGTAGAGGTCCAAGTGACAGATGAATTGGCTTGTCCAGAGCGGACGAGAGAGGAATACGGCATTCAATTGCGAGAGTGGGAAGATCTGCAGCCTGCCCACGGAATCGTATTGGCCGTACCTCATGAGCGATATCTGCATCTGGGATGGGAGGAGCTTGCCGGACTCTTGTATCAGGGGCAAGGTGTCATCGCAGACGTGAAAAGCGTGCTAAATCGCGAAACATGCCCGGCAGAAATTAGTCTGTGGCGTTTATGATGACCATTCTTTGAATAACGATCACCTGGAGCGGATGAATATGAGCTACCGGAAGAGAAGATTCTGGTTAAGCTTATCGGACGCAGGAATTATCAGCTTGGCTGTCTGGTTGGCCTGCCTGGTTCGATTTGATTTTTCTTTCACAGAGATAAGCGAATATCAACCTATGTATTTGATGATGGGCCACGTACTGTTCGTCGTGACAGGCATGCACTTTACTCAACTCTATCGACCTGTTTTCCGCTATGTCAGTGTTCGCGAACTGGTCTCGATCATTTTAGCCACGAGCTTTTCCGTTTTGGCTCTCTACCTGGTACTGAAAATAACGTACCTGCTTGGTTGGTCCATCCGATTTCCCACCTCACTCTTTCTCATGACGCTAGCCTTTGTCTTGCTCGGCATCACAGGCTCCCGGTTTGTCTGGAAGTGGTGGTATGAAGAGCGGGAGAAAAGAACGCAGGAGCGTAGGCGCACATTAATTATCGGGGCAGGTAGCGCAGGTGTGCTTGTAGCCAGGGAGATGAAAATCTCGCCTTTGTCGGAGCTGCGTCCAGTAGCCTTTATCGATGATGAGCCCAGCAAAGAAAATCTGCGTGTGTACGGCCTGCCGGTTGTAGGGAATCGGGCAGATATCGCCCGCGTCGTGCAACGACTTTCCATATCAGACATCGTGATTGCTATGCCATCCGCTTCCCGGCAGACGATTAAGGATATTTTCGATATTTGCAAAACGACGAGAGCCAGCGTCAAAATTTTGCCGCACGTAGCAGACATCATCAGCGGAAAAATCACGATGAACATGATTCGGGATGTAGCACTGGAGGATTTATTGGGAAGGGAGCCTGTTCAGGTCAATCTGGATGAGATTACGGGGTACTTGCGGCAGCAAGTCGTACTTGTGACAGGAGCGGGCGGCTCGATTGGGTCCGAGCTTTGCAGACAAATAGCTAGATTTGGACCAAGGAAACTTCTTCTCTTGGGGAATGAAGAGAACGGCATTTTTGAAATGAGCCTGGAGCTCTCGCGCTTGTTTCCTGAGCAGGAGACGGTCAGCTTGATTGCAGATATTCGTGACAGACAAAGAATTGCTTCGATTATGCAGGAGTATCGTCCCGCTGTTGTTTTTCATGCGGCAGCCCACAAGCATGTGCCGTTAATGGAGAGCAACCCGTGTGAGGCATTAAAAAATAACATTCTGGGTACGAAAAACGTTGCGGAATGCGCGCTGGAAACCAGCGTCTCTCATTTCATCCTGATCTCGACGGACAAGGCAGTGAATCCAACCAGTGTGATGGGTGCCACGAAAAGGATCGCTGAGCTTCTGATCCAGGGTTATAACCACTTCGGACTTACCCGGTTTGCGGCTGTTCGTTTTGGAAATGTTCTGGGGAGCAGGGGGAGTGTCGTTCCTGTTTTTCTCAATCAAATCCGGGCAGGTGGACCGATTACCATTACGCATCCAGATATGGAGAGATTCTTTATGACCATTCCTGAGGCTGCCCAGCTCGTCATCCAGGCGGGAGCACTCGCTCAGGGAGGGGAGATATTCATTCTCGATATGGGGAAACCGGTCAAAATTGTCGATATGGCTCTCGACCTGATTCGCTTGGCAGGCTTGGAGCCCGGGAAGGATATTCCGGTCGTATTCACGGGAATTCGTTCGGGTGAGAAGCTGTACGAAGAAATTTTGACGGCGGAAGAAGGCTTGTCGTCTACTTGCCATAATCGCATCTTCATTGGGAAGCCGCTCGATTTTTCCTGGAATGAGCTATTGGCAGGGATCGCCCGGTTGGAGCAAATTGCAGACAAGGGAGCGACGATGGAGGACAAACAATCCATCATTGAGATTTTGCAAGGGATCGTTCCAGGCTATCAATCCACTTCTTACGTGAAGGAAGAGTCTACGCCAGTCCCTTATCAAGTGGCGATCGGATGAGCGTCAGCAAATGGAAGGAAAAGATCGACACGATAAAGTGGAAGCGGCTGCTTGTCTGGGGAGGATTGATTTGTCTCATTAGCTTGAGTGGCTATGGTGTGTACGTCTATCTGTCGTTAAAAGAAACGGCTAGCAAAATGTACCTTCCTATCCGCACGCAGAAAACTATCGAGATACCTGTAGCGACTGAACCAGCATCAGTGAGGCAATCTCCGACCGTGAATACCCAAGAAGCAACTACACCGCCATCGGCTGAAGTGGAGAACTCCGCTATCTTGCCCAAAGAACCGATCACCCTGCTGCTTCTTGGCGTTGATGAACGAGAGAATGACAAGGGGCGCTCTGATGTCATCCTCGTACTCTCCGTCAACCCGAAAACGAAATCTGCGTTGCTCATCAGCATACCGCGTGATACGCGAACCGCTATGGCTCACAAAGGTACCCAGGATAAGATCAATCACGCATATGCATTCGGCGGAGTGCAACAGGCAGTGGACACCGTCGAACAGTTTCTCCAATTTCCCATTGATTACGTGGTGACCGCAAATATGGAAGGATTCGCAGGTGTGATCGATGCGCTGGGGGGAGTGGAAGTCAACAACAAGCTTGCCTTCACTTATGCCGATTACACCTTTCCAGTAGGTCCCATCCAGTTAGACGGAAAGCAAGCCTTGGTCTACGCTCGCATGCGCTATGAAGATCCGAGAGGCGATCTCGGGCGCAACGAAAGACAGCAGGAAATCATCAAGGCATTGTTAGACAAAGGGGTGACCCTTGCATCGCCTACTCGATTGAATGACGTCCTTGCGACGATGGAGAAATACGTGAAAACGAACATGACCTTTGATGTGATGAAACAGCTCGCCCTAAGCTACAGCACGGCAGTTACCTCCGTCGAGACGATTCGTTTGGAAGGAAAGGGTCAAATGATCAATGGAATCTACTACTATATCGTCAGCCCGCAAGAGCGTGAGAGGTTGACTGAGAGTCTTTCAACTTTTCAAAAACAAATCGAACTTCCCGTACAACTGCCGAAAGAAGGAAGTGACAGCATGGCGGGGCAAAGGGGGAAGCAGGATGAATGAGGAGCTTAATCTTCGTGAAATACTCCTGATGTTGTTGAAGCGATGGAAGCTGATCCTTTTGATTACCTCTTTGTGCACCATCGGAACAGCGCTCGTGAGCTTCTATTTGCTGACACCGATTTATCAGGCGAAGACGGAAATATTAGTGAATCGCTCACTGGATTCAACCGTAGAGAGCATGCTATCCGTCGCGGAAATTGATTCCAATCTGAAATTGATTGAGACCTACCGCGTGATTATTGAAAGTCCGCGGGTGATGGAACGCGTGCTCGAAGTGATCGGGGCCGGGGCTACGATGGAGGATCTGCTGCTGAATACGAAGGTGGAGCCAGTCAAGGACTCGCAGGTCATTTCCATTACGGTAGAAGACCCGGATCAAGGCAGAGCTGTGCTCATCGCCAATACAATCGCGACGACCTTTCAGGAAGAAGTCGTCAAAATGCTTAGCATGAACAACGTGCATATTTTAGCGGAAGCCCGAAACAATCCGGCGGCCATTCCAGTGAGCCCAAAACCGATTCTCAATTCGGTGATCGCCTTTGTCCTCGGGTTGGCAACATCTATGGTCGTCGTCTTCTTGCTTGCGCAGATGGATACCCGACTTCAATCGGAAAAAGAAGTGGAGGAGTATTTAGGCTTACCTGTACTGGCAACCATTGCAGTGATTGACAAAAAAACGCGGAAGGCATTTCGCCAGCCAAAGGTGGAGGAAGTGAGGAATGAGTATGAGAAGGCAGAAGCCTGATGATCGTTACCAAAAGCTGATCGCCCATTGGGAGCCGCTGTCTCCGCTGGTAGAGGGCTACCGTACCCTTCGCTTAAACATTCAGTTTTCCATGGGCGACAAGCTGATGCAAACGATTTTAGTCACCAGTCCAGGGGCTTCTGAGGGAAAAACGATCACCGCTGCCAACCTGTCCTTGATGATGGCAAAGGATCACAAAAAAACGGTACTGCTTGATTTTGACTTGCGCAATCCGCGGGTACATTTCACCTTTGATATGCCCAATCTGTACGGGATCAGTTCTTACTTTTCGGATATGTGCCAGATTGCCGATATTATTCAACCATCTGGCGTGTCAGAGCTGTCGATCATTACGGCAGGGCCAATCCCGCATAATCCGGCGGAAATGCTCGGAACGCCACGGCTCTTGGAATTGATGGCATACCTGCGCCACAATTTTGATTTTGTGATTGTCGACAGCCCGCCATTAATCGTAAGCGATGCAATGGTGCTGGCGAGGGAAATGGACGGCTGTGTCATGGTGGTGGATGCAAGCAAGACGAAGCGGGATTCTGCTGTCAAAGCGGTAGAGCAGTTAAAAGCGGCAGGAGCCAATCTGCTCGGTGTTGTTCTCAACAACAAAAAGGTAGGGAAAAGAGAAGGCTACTACGGATATGGGTACAACGCATAGCAGAAAGCGGGGCGTTTGTAGGCATGCATGCCCTCAAATTGGCTTGGCAACGACAATGGAGCCGTCTGCATAAAGATCGCGATGTTCAAGAAGTGATTCGCGGCTCGGCCTTCACGTTTTTGTTTCGGCTCCTTGGCTTCGTACTGCTCTATCTCTTGCAGTTCTACATTGCCAGAGAGTATGGAGCCGAGAGCCTGGGCATCTATTCGCTGACGATCACCCTGATGAACATCGGAATGGTGCTGGCCGTTTTGGGGACGGATACAGCCATAATCCGCTTTCTCTCGGAGTTTCGAGCGAAAGGCTCGCTTTATCAGATTTCCGAAGTATTCAACAAAGTAGTGCTGTGGGCGACACTGATTTCAATTGTGCTTGGGGTACTTTTGTATGTGTTCTCAGAGCAGGTAGCCGCCTACGTGTTTGCAGGGGAGCTGCCAGCAGAGGCGCTGCGAGTCGTCGCGTGGATGCTTCCGTTTGTGTCGCTCGCAAGGCTGTATGCATCTGCGTTTCGAGCACTGCATCGGGTTGTCATCTCGATCACTGTCGATATTGTCGGTATGCGTTTTCTGCACTTGGCGTTTCTTTTCATCGCCATTCCTTTTTTCGAACCCAGTACGATGCTCTTGATTCAACTGCTCGCGGCTGCTGTTATCTTGAATGCCGTCTATGGGATGGGGCAGTGGTATACGACGAGCCGAGGTCTCCGTAACGGTGTACAGCCCACTATGGGAGAGCCTGGCGTTGGGTTGAGGGAAATTATTGCAGTCGCATTGCCCATGTATCTCAGTGCGTCGATGGAATTGATTATGACATGGACAGATATGATCATGCTGGGCATTTTTACGGATGCAAAAACAGTCGGAGTATACAGTGTGGTCATTCGTTTGGCAATGGTGACGGGCTTTGCGTTGATTTCCATCAATACGATCCTCTCTCCCAAGTTCTCTGAGCTGTACGCACGTAATGATATGGACGGCTTGAAAAAGATGATTTCGTTTGCCAATCGGCTTATTTTCTTCACCTCTGCTCCTCTCAATCTGCTAGTGGCGATATTTGCCGTTCCATTGCTCACTTTTTTTGGCGAAGATTTTGCGAGTGAGAGCCTCGTCCTTGTGATTCTGTGCATGGGGCAGTTTGTCAATTTTTGCACAGGCAGTGTCATCCCCTTATTGACGATGACCGGGCATCAAAAAACGGCCCGCAATATTCTTGTCTGTTCAGCTGCACTAAACATCATCGGAAACGCTTGTCTCATTCCGCTGTATGGAATTATCGGGGCCGCCATTGCTACTTCAATCAGCCTGATCTGTCGAGATCTTTGTGCTTCGTATTGGGCATCCAAATATTTTGGTTTTCGCACGTGGTATATCCCGTTTTTATCCGAAAAATATTCCGTCTCGCTCCAGGAGACGAGGTCATGAAGAAGGTGGCTTACCGTGAAGGATGAGCTGTATCCGTCTATGTTTTGGGATAGTGAAGAGACACGCCATTGCCGTGTGCAGGTGCAGAAGCCGTGGAGCAGGGAGGAGTTTTGGTCGTACTACTTCACACGTCGCATCTCCATTTACGTGAGTTTATTGCTGACCCGAAAAACACAAATAACCCCCAACGCGATTACAATGGGGGGGATTGTCGCCGGACTCCTTAGCGCAGCGGCTTTTATGTACGGAACGGCGGCATCCTTTCTGCTCGGCTGCTTCTTATGTCAGTTGTGCTACCTGGCGGATTGCGTCGACGGGGAAGTAGCCCGCATGCGCAACCAGAAGAGCAAGGGAGGAGAATGGCTGGACATCGGGCTCAACTATGCACTCTACCTGGTGTCATTCGGTGTGATCTACGGTATCACGAATCAACACGCGATGTTGGGTCCATGGCTGCTCTATTTGATTCTGTTCACGATTTTTGCAGAGATTTTGGCGACCAATGGCTCCGATCTCGTCTTTAGTCAAGGGAAAATCTCTCACGAAACAGTCTCTATGAGAAAGCGCAGCAAATGGATCGATGCTTTTGTCTTCCTTTTTCTTACCCAAACGGGCTATCAGTTGGGCGTGCTAGTTACCGCATTTCTGTGGGCAATCAGCGGTCAGATGCTATTTTTGCTCTTATGGACCTTCTACCACCTGCTCGTCGGACTGGCCAGATCGATGTACAAGCTGAAGCTGAACATCAAATACGTCATGCCATCTCTGAAAGAAGGAGGGGAGTCGGATGAAGGCACTGCTCATGGCAGCAGGTCTCGGGTCACGAATCAACGAGCAAATTGACGGAATTCCCAAGTGTACAGTAGACATCGGAAGCCATGCGCTCATTGAAAATACGATAACGGAGCTAAGGCGCCACGGAATTGAAGAGATCGCGATGGTGGTGGGTTATCAAGCTAACGTGATTACCGAGTTGCTCAGAGATGAACCTATTCGTTTTTATCACAATCCTTTTTATGATCGGACGAATAGTATTGTGTCCCTCTGGTTCGCCCGCGAGTTTTTGCAAGGAAGCGACTGCTTGCTGTTGAATGCAGACGTTTACTTTGAATCGAAGGTGCTGGAAGTCGTATTGCAAGAGACCGCGTGTCCCGTCATGTTTGCTGATCCAGTCCGTCGCTATGAGGGAGATTATAAATTTGGCTATGAAAACGGACTGCTGCTCCGCCATGGAAAGGAGCTCTCACTGGAAGAGACAACTGGCGAATACGTTGGAATTGCCAAACTTCAAGAGAGCTTTCTGCCAATATTTTTGCGTCGATTACAAAGGTTGATTCAGGAGAAGCAGTATGATCTTTGGTGGGAAAATGTCCTCTATTCTTTTTTGGGCGAAAGGAATGTGTATGTCGCACAAATACCACCGGGATTGTTTTGGGCAGAGGTTGATACGTGGGAGGATTATCGGCGAATCCTGCAATTCACCAACCATCTGGCGCACAGGTAAATGATGATCAAGGAGAAGCTCTCACCGGACAAGATCCTTCTTTTGCTTTATGTGGTGCTTAAGCCCTTCTACTTCTTCCCAAGTGGCAATCCGCAAATCGCCGATTTTATTATGCTCATCTTGATCACCTACAGCTTCTTGTTTCGCCTGGGTCGCATCAACCGCAGACTCGGATTTTTTCTCTTCCTTACCCTTCTGTTTTTGTACGACATTATGATGGTAAATGGCATATGGACGATTGCACTCGGCGGGGAAATGGATGTATTCAGCTCGACCAAGTGGTATTTGTACAACGGAGCCGTGATGCTTGCCCTGGTTATTTTGTTCAGGCACAACCCTCAAGAGTACGTCAAATGGGTCTTCCTGGCTACGTCCACTTCCTTGCTCGTTCAGGCATTCATTCTCGTGTCAGGACTGTCACCGGATAGCGGAGAGTTCAGACAGTCCTTGTTCTTCAACAATCCGAACCAGCTCGGCTATTTTGGGCTTTTGTGCATGGGGATATGCCTGCTGTGTGCTCGCTTCGTATCTGTGAAGACCATTCCTCTCTTTATTGCGATCAGCACGGCGTTTAGCATCATTGCAGTGTCCTTATCGAAAGCAGCGATCATTAGTGCCGTAGGGATGTACCTCGTTTTTTTGCTCCTCTCCATCAAAGAACGAACGGGCTTGTTTTGGATGAATCTGCTTTGTGTGCTCGTCTCGTCCTTCACTGTCTTCTTCATCTACTTGTACACCAACGAAAACGTACTGAGCGATGCTTCTATTTACACACAAATCGAAGAACGAATGGTATCACTCGGGGAAGATTCGGATGACAATTTGGCGGCGCGGGGCTATGACCGGATTGCCAACCATCCGGAGTACATTTTATTCGGAGCAGGGGAAGGGATGTATGATCGATTTAACAGCAGCATTTCATTGGAACTCCATTCTACGTTAGCCAATCTGTTTTTCTCCTATGGTGTAATGGGCACGGTGTTGTTCATTCTCGTGATTTATGGGGCGGTCCGTGGGCATCGATTGGTTGCTTGGTATCCACTTGTCTTCCAAATTTTGTACGGACTCACTCATAACGGAATTCGCGAAACGTTTTTCTGGATCATGCTCGCGCTGTATTTCGTGACAGCCGAAATCAATACACGTCAGATCAAAAATGGCGGTGATCTGCTTGAAAAAAATCTTACAAGTATGCGCAATTGACCGTTCTGTAGAAAGCTTGCTGTTTCCCCTGATTGAAAAGCTGATGGATGAAGGCTACGAGGTGCATACTGCGTGTTCGGATACAGGGCGCTTTGATGTACTAACAGCAAAGGGATTGACGCTCAGAAGAATCCCGATTAAGCGAAAGATCGACCCGATTTCCAATTTGGTGACCATTGGGGCATTGTATCGACTGATGAAAAGGGAGAAGTATGATGTCGTGCATGTCCATACGCCGATTGCGGCTGTTCTCGGACGCGTGGCAGCAAGGCTGGCAGGGGTGCCACATGTCATTTACACAGCGCATGGCTACTTTTTTCATGAGGGCATGAGCAAAAGCAAGTATCAGATGTACTACACGCTGGAAAAATGGTTTGCCCGGCATATGACTGACTATCTTTTACTTCAGAGTCGAGAGGATTACGAGTTGAGCGTGAAGGATAGCTTCTCCTCCCAGACGGAGCGGATTCTGCACATTGGCAACGGCGTTGATCTCACAGAACGCTTTCATCCGCGACACGTAACGAGAGAAAAGGTCCAGTCTATCAAGGCCTCTCTGGGCCTGCGGGATGATCATGTGGTGATTACCTATGTAGGACGTATGGTCTCGGAGAAAGGAATTTTTGAGCTGTTGGAGGCTTTTCGCAAGCTGGCGGGTGAATTTCCACGCCTGCGCCTCTTGTTGGTGGGGGACGTGTCTTCCAGTGAACGCGATCAGCGGGGTCAAAACTTCGTGGAGCTTTGTCGCCAGCATCCGCAAATCATTTTGGCTGGATTTCGCACAGACATCCCGGAGCTGATGGCCGCCAGCGATATTTTTGTTCTTCCCTCTCATCGTGAAGGACTGCCTCGATCCATCATTGAAGCGATGGCGATGGCAAAACCGATCGTCGCCACGAATATCCGTGGATGTCGGGAGGAAGTCAGGGATGGTGTCAACGGATTTTTAGTAGAACCGAAACAAGTATGTCCCTTGTATGCAGCCTTAAAAAAGCTCGTAGTCGATTCCAGACTCAGAGAAGCATTCGGGCAGAACAGCCGCAGCATTGCGCTTGAGCACTTCGATGAGCGAGCGGTCCTTGCGAAGCAGGCGGCGTTATTTGCCCAATTGACTGGTCAGCTGCGAGAAGAGAGAGAGCAGGAGAAAGGAGGCAGCGGAGAAGATTGGACAAGACGGGAGCATTCGTCATTTCCCTAGACTTTGAACTTTACTGGGGCGTCCGAGACAAGAGAACCATTCAGTCCTATGAGCAAAATTTGTTAGGTGTTCGTCAAGTGATCCCCGCACTTTTGGAGTTGTTTGCCAAGTATGAAATGCATGTCACCTGGGCAACTGTCGGTTTTTTGTTTTGCGAGTCGCGCAAGGAGCTAGCAGGCGTCATCCCAGAGCATCTCCCGGCGTATTCCAATGATAAGCTGTCACCCTATCCCTATATGGACACAGATGCGATTGGAGAGCATGAGCAGGTCGATCCGTATCATTTTGCTCCTTCCTTGATCAAGCTGATATCCTCTTACCCGCATCAATTTATCGGAAGCCACACCCTTTCCCACTATTATTGTCTAGAGCCTGGACAGACTCCCGAAGCTTTTGCTGCTGACCTTGATTCCTTTCATAGTGTGACTCGCAAAAAAGGGTACTCATCTTCCAGTATCGTTTTTCCGCGAAATCAGGTGCAGCCAGCCTATTTATCTTTGTGCAAGAAAAAGGGGTTCCGTTCGTATCGCGGCAACGAGCAGTCTTGGATGTATCACACAAGAGGGGCTGCCGAAGAGACATTATTCAAAAGAGCCATGCGACTGATGGATGCGTATGTGAATCTCTCGGGTCATAACAACTATGAATCATTGCAGCGTAGTCCAGAGGGAATGGTCGATGTTCCATCCAGCCGGTTTTTGCGTCCTTATTCTCCTCGCCTACAGAGGTTGGAAAAATGGCGCATGAAGAGAATCAAATGCGACCTGACTCATACGGCGGAGCACAAGCGCTTGTATCATCTGTGGTGGCATCCGGAGAATTTTGGGAATCACATCGAAGAGAATCTGTCCTTTTTGGAGGAAATACTCCAGCATTACTCCGTGTTACGCGAGAGATACGGCATGCAAAGCCTCAGCATGGAGGAAGCGGCAGCGAAGTGGAATCAACAGGAGGTGCGGCATGAAGTCCTTGTTTGATCGTTGCGTATCCTTCCTGATGCTCGTCATGCTGTCCCCACTGATATTGCTAGTGAGTCTGCTCATCCGCTGGAAGCTGGGGTCTCCGGTTTTGTTTGTACAAGAGCGACCAGGTTTGCACGGAAAACCATTTTTCATCTATAAATTTCGCACGATGACCAATGAACGCGACGAGAGTGGAGAGCTTCTCTCTGACGAGCAGCGACTGGGATCATTCGGAACGCTTTTGCGCAAGTATAGCTTGGATGAACTGCCGCAATTATGGAATGTGCTTCGTGGTGAAATGAGCCTCGTAGGACCGAGACCTCTACTGATGGAGTACCTGCCCCTGTACACACCGCGGCAGTTGAAGCGACACGACGTAAAGCCGGGGATTACAGGCTGGGCACAGGTCAATGGGAGAAATGCGATTGACTGGGAGCAAAAGTTCGAGCTGGACATCTGGTATGTAGAAAATGGCAGCTTTTTTCTGGATATGCGGATTATCGGTCTGACAATCAAGCGCGTTTTTCAATCGACAGGCATAAATCAGCAGGGCAGCGTCACGGTAGAAGACTTCAGAGGGAGTGAAAACACAGAGCGCGCTGGGAGGGAAGCATGTGAGCCTGATCGTACTCTCGGAACTGGATGATTGGACCGAATATTTGCGACGTTTTTTAAAATTAGACGTGTCCTACACGAAAGAATACGTACAGCTGTACGCCAAAATGGAGCAGGGCACGCCAGAAGCTGTTTTTTTCAAGAGTGGGGAGAACGAGGTTTTCTACCCGTATCTGGTCAGACGTCTAGATGAGTGGATTCCCGGTTATGCCGATTTGGTTTCGATTGGATACGGAGGGCCATTCGTCGTGGGGGGGCAGACGGCTGCTCGATTGTTCCAGGAGCAATTCCACGTCTACTGTCGGTACAAAAACTACCTAACGGAAACGGTTCGCTTTCATCCGTTACTGGGGAATGCGGAGCTGTTCGCGGGTCAAATGCGACTGGATCTGGTGAGGATGGTAACCGCGGTCGATTTGCGCCCCACACTTGCATACATTCGTGCCCATTATACGCAAAACGTAAGGCGAAATATGAGGAAGGCCGCAGCAAACGACGTCCGGGTTACATTGGGCGGAACCGATCGGCTGCATTCTTTTATCCAGCTGCATCGGGAGACGATGGACCGCAATCAAGCCGCGGCGATCTACTACTATGCTCCGGAATTTTTTTTAGGACTCATGAAAAAAACAGCGCTGTGCAAGCCGCGGCTTCTGCTTGCCATGCATGAGGATCGGCCGGTGGCGGGAGTGCTTTTGCTCAGTGGAAATCAATTCGCCCATTATCAGCTAGGGGCATCACATACGGAAGACATGGCGCATGGCGTCAACCACCTTCTCTTCGACGCCATGATCCAGCAGGCAAAGCTGGATGGAGCACAGCTGCTTCTCCTTGGAGGAGGGAATCTGGACGGAGATGGCTTGTTCCGTTTCAAGTCGTCATTTGCAAATAGCAATCATTTTCCTTACTGGATGGGCAAAAAAGTTCACGATGAGGAAGTGTATTTGGCTTTGTGCCAAAAACTACAGGTCGATCAGGCTGGGGAGCAAGATTTTTTTCCTGCCTATCGCAATGGGGGGACGTCGAAATGAGTGCACAGCAGCGGATCTTTTTATCACCGCCACATATGGGAGAGGATGAGCGGGAGTTGGTGGCAGACGCCTTTGCCTCCAATTGGATCGCGCCGTTGGGGGGACACGTCGATGCTTTTGAGCAAGAGATTGCCCAGTATGTGGGCGTAAAAGCTGCACTGGCAGTGTCCTCTGGCACGGCTGCTATCCATCTCGGGCTTAGGCTAGCAGGCGTCGCACCGGGTGATACGGTGTTCTGCTCCAGCCTCACCTTCGTCGCCAGTGCTAATCCGATTCTGTACCAGGGAGCGACTCCGGTATTCATTGATTCCGAGGAAGGGTCTTGGAATATGTCTCCACTGGCATTAGAGCGAGCCCTGCGGGAAGCGGCAGCAGCGGACAAGTTGCCCAAGGCGGTCGTCATCGTTAATTTATATGGGCAGAGTGCAGAGATGGGGCCGTTGATTGCACTTTGTGAACGGTATGGGGTGTGCGTGGTGGAAGATGCCGCAGAATCGTTAGGGGCTGTATACAAAGGGAGAATGAGCGGTGCCTTAGGTCATGTTGGGACCTTTTCATTTAATGGCAATAAAATCATGACGACTTCAGGTGGTGGAATGCTCGTCTCCGATGACGTTGAGGCGATCGAAAAGGCGCGCTTCTGGTCGACGCAGGCGAAGGAGCCAGCTAGACATTACCAGCATGATGAGATGGGCTACAACTATCGGTTGAGCAACGTACTGGCGGCAATTGGCCGGGGGCAGCTGCGCGTTTTGGAGGAGCGAATCGAGGCAAGGCGAGGCATTTACAAGCGTTATGAACAAGCTCTCAGACAATTACCTGGTATTTCGTTCATGCCAGAGCCGGCGACAGGGCGATCCACGCGATGGCTGACTGTAATGACACTGAATCCAGCGGACACAACCCTCTCTGCTGCACAATTGATTGATGCACTGGGCAAAGAAAATATCGAAGCCCGTCCCGTGTGGAAGCCGATGCATTTGCAACCGTTGTTCGCACAGTGCCAATACTATCCGCACCAACCTGATGAGAGTGTATCCGATCGGCTATTTGCCCAAGGTGTTTGCTTGCCGTCCGGTTCCAGCTTGACCGCTGAACAGCAGGAGCGAGTCATCGGTGTTATCACGAACTGCCTCCTGAACCAGGAACAGGGGGTGCGCCATGTATAGTTATGAGCAGGTAGAAAAATGGCGTAGTCTCTGCTCGTCTTCTTTTTACGTACTGGACACAGGGAAGCTCTCCGAGAACTATCGTCGTTTCCAACGGGCGTTTACTCGACGCTATGAGCATGTGGTCGTCGCGTATTCATATAAGACCAATTACTTGCCGTTTTTATGCCAAAAGCTGCATCAGTTAGGTGCCCATGCGGAAGTCGTCTCTCGACTGGAGTATGAATTGGCACTGAAGCTCGGCGTCGATCCTGCTTCCATCATTTTTAACGGCCCGCTCAAAACGGAAGAGGACATTCACCTTGCCTTGGAGCAGGGGAGCCTGATCAATCTGGATTCTTTTTCGGAAATACCGTGGGTGGTGGCCTACGCCAAGCAGTATCCCGAGAAGACGTTTCGGATTGGGCTACGGATTAATGTGGATTTGGCCAGGGGTGGAGTGAGTCCTCTGCAAAATGGGTACGAGGTCAGCCGATTTGGTTTTTGCGTCGAAAACGGCAATTTGGAAAAAGCCCTGAGCCAATTGGCTATTGCCCCGAATGTGCATGTAGTCGGGTTGCATGGACACTTTTCCACCAATCGCAGTGTGGGTGTGTATCGCCAAATTGCGCGCCATCTATGCCGTTTGGGGAAGCAGCATCTGGGCCGGCGGCTTGCTTTTATCGATATGGGAGGCGGATTCTATGGCGAGCTCCCGACCTCGTTCGGGATGACGGCTGCACCAACCTTTGAGGAGTACGCCGAAGCGATTACGTCTGTCGTGAAGGAGGAGCTGGCAGAGCTGGATCATGCGCCGCTGTTGATTCTGGAGCCAGGTATTTCACTCGTGGCAGATGCCCTTGATTTCGTTTGCCAAGTCATCGATGTAAAAGAAAACAGAGGAGAGCGGTTTGTTCTCGTGGATGGAAGCATACACAATGTCAAGCCGACGATGCACGCGCACCTCTTGCCAGCCCGACTTGTGTGCAACCGCAAGACAGTTCCCGAAGCGAGCTATCATGTCGTCGGGTATACGTGCATGGAAAAAGATTATTTGCTTCAAGGCTATACGGGGCCTTTGCCTGATATTGGGGATTATTTTGTCTTTGGACACGTTGGGGCGTATACGCTTGTCTTTAATCCACCGTTTATTCGGGAGAGGCCGCCAGTTCTCGCCATCGACGGAAATGAAGCGGTCATTGTCAGGGGAAAAGAGACTCTCCAACAATTCATTCCCGAATCGGTTTATCGTTTTCACGTTGACAAGCAGGAGGTCGTGAACTGAATGAACGTACTTGTGACCAGTGTAGGCAGACGAGTCAAGCTGCTCCACTATTTTGTACGCGAATGGGGTGACACTGGCAAAATTATCGCAGTTGACTGCGATCTGACGGCCCCAGCCCTGTACGCTGCCCATCATCACGAGCAGGTGCCGCGTATCGATGATCCTGGTTATCTCGATGCCCTGCTGCAAATTTGCCAACGGTACGAGATCAAGGCAATCCTCTCCTTAATTGACCCTGAGCTGACACTGTTGGCTGCGCATGCAGACCGTTTCTACATGCAGGGCATCGAGGTGATCGTGTCCAGCCGGGATGTAATCGAGATGTGCTTGGATAAGATGGCAACGCATGATTTTTTGTCCGCGCACCAGATTCCCGCTATTCCCACCTTTACAAAAATGGACGAGGTACAAGCAGCGCTTTTGGCAGGGCAGATTACGTATCCATTGATCGTCAAGCCGCGGTATGGAAGTGCGAGTTTGGGCATCACACGTGTGGAGAATGATCAAGAATGGTCCGTGCTCATGGAAAAAACGGAGGATGTCGTCATTCAACCGTTCTTACAGGCAGAAGAGTACGGAGTGGATGGCTATGTGGATCTGATCTCAGGGGAGCTGGTGACACTTTTCACCCGCAAAAAGCTGCGAATGCGGGCAGGGGAGACGGATCGCTCCCTCGCGGTAAAAGATCCGCGTTTGCTGTCACTAGCGAAGGAACTCATTCGTGTCCTAGAGCCGCGTGGGCCAATTGACATCGATTGTTTTTTTGTGGGGGATCAGTACGTTGTGTCGGAGATCAATCCTCGTTTTGGCGGCGGGTATCCGCATGCTCACGAAAGCGGAGTAAACAGCGTGCGTGCGCTTCTCCAAAACATAAAGGGTCTGGTGAATCTGCCAAAAGTGGGGGAGTACAAGGAAGGAAGCATCATGATGAAATACGATGAGGTCATGCTTCTGGAATGAACGCAAAAATATCCTTCAGGAGCGGGACATGGACAGGAAGCAAAACGGAATTCCTGCACTCTCCCTGCATTCCGGCATCAACATTTTATAGTACCAGTATATTTCTCTACTGTGCTACAATTATAGTTGGGCGTCCATTACAGTCGCTCACTTGATTGAAGGTCAGGAGTGTTACTTGTTATGGTTATGATCCAGTTCGTTCGTTATCGGTAATGTGAGGTACAGATCAACGGAATCCCGCATTTTTTAAAAATGCTTGGGGTTTATTTGACTGTGCCTTTTTTCATTCACCGAAATACGAATGAATGGGGTGCTTTTTTTGATTTCTACAGCTATCTCCCAGCATGTGGAGATTTTTCGTTGTCCAATTTGCCAGACGGCTATGCGCAACGTACCTGCAACCAGCTTGGTATGCAACAATCATCATTGCTTTGATTTATCCAAGCACGGCTATGTTCACTTGGCTACGCGAACCTACAAAACAAAGTACGACAAGCAATTATTTGCAGCGAGAAGGGCGATAATGGAGCAAGGTTTTTTTGATCCATTGTATGACGTGTTGAGTGAAGTCATCCTGCATACGACAGAACCTAAGGAAAGCCAGATGTACGTACTGGATGCAGGATGTGGCGAAGGCTATCATCTGTCGCAGGTTCGGCAGAGAGTGATGCAAACAAGCGAAGTCCCATTTATCGGAGTGGGTGTCGATCTTGCCAAAGAGGGAGTTATGCTCGCGGCGAAGAGCGATCCAGAAGTAGCTTGGTGCGTTGGCGATTTGACGAAGGCGCCGTTTGCCGACAGACAGTTTTCATACATTTTGAATCTGTTATCTCCATCCAATTCGGATGAGTTTCATAGACTTCTGGCTGATGATGGACGGATGATCAAAGTCATTCCCGAGGCCAACTATTTGCGAGAACTACGAGAAGTCTTGTATCAAGAGACACCAAAAACACAATATGCGAATCATCGTACGATCGATCACTTCAAAGCCAGCTTCCAGCTAATCGGCAAAGAACGGGTTCAGTATCAGTTCGGACTGGATGAAGGGAGTCTTTCTTCCCTGCTCCAGATGACTCCGTTGGCATGGGGGGCGACACCTGAGCAGTTGGAACGGGTATCTGACTTGGCGGGAGTGGACATAACGATCGACTTGGTTGTGTTGATTGGCAGGAAATAAACCAGCGACTGTCCTGAGCGGGGAAAATCCGTTCTGGACGGTCGTTTTTTATTTTTCAAGTGGCTGCTCCGCAGCGATTCGCGGGGAAATGCAAAAGTGGTAGCCGCTTCGTCGCGTGGGCACGTTGCATTTCTTTTGCCCGCAAATCCCCGCGAAGCTGGGCTGGACTTCGAAAGTCGCTAGGACTGGAAATATTCTTCTCTGGCGTGGCTGTTCAATGCTTCTCAATCTTTAAAAGCCACTTGAAAACCATCCACTCGCAAGGAAACAGGAGAAATAAGCGAAGATCTTTGGGGCGCCTACCGAGGCGCAATGGAAAAAGCGAAACACGCTCTTAAGTGTCCACCTCTGAAAAGCATCCCTGACCCTCTACTTTGGACGCGGATTCGCTTTTTCCATGAAGCCGTGCAGTCAATCCCCCAGCTGGTGACCCAAGAAGCTGGAGCGTTTTCTCCTGTTTCCTCCCACCAAAACAGCTGGAATGACGAGTATCAAAACAAGACTTAAAGTATCAAAATGATACAATAAAATCTCATTTTGATACGAATACCACCAAACTAATAAGCCACCCACGCCTCGAACCGTTGGCACGATCCTTGCTTTATCAAAAAGGATGAAACCACCCGAGGAGGTACACATCTGATGGAAAAACGTAATTTACCACTCATCTACGTCGTAAAAAATAAGAGAAAAAATAGCGAGAGTTCTCGCATTCCTATCTATTTGACTGAAAAAGAAACCCGTTTTGCCAAAGTCTTTCACCAATCTCTCTCAAACTACGAGCCAACTCCTCTCGTCACATTGCCTGCGTTGGCACGTGAGCTGGGAGTAGGACAGGTACTAGTAAAAGATGAGTCTAAACGATTTGGCCTCAATGCCTTCAAGGTTCTGGGAGCCTCTTATGCGATGGCTCGTTTCTTGTGCGAAAAGCTGGGGAAATCGACAGAAGAGATGACCTTTGAAGCACTGTGCTCCCCAGAAATGAGAGACCAAATCGGAGAAGTCACCTTCGTCACTGCGACCGATGGCAATCACGGACGGGCAGTTGCATGGGCTGCTAAGGCGCTCGGGCAGCATGCCGTTGTTTATTTGCCCAAAGGCTCCGCCCAGCAACGGGTAGATGCGATACGCGAGGCTGGCGCAGAAGCCCACGTCATCAATGGAAACTACGATGAAGCCGTACGCCTCTCTGAACAAATGGCCAAAGAACGTGGTTGGCAAGTGATTCAAGATACGGCATGGGAAGGCTATACGACCATTCCCACGTGGATCATGCAAGGCTATACAACGATGGCAGCAGAGGCCTTGGAACAACTCACAGCCCTCATGGACTCCAAAAAGCCGACGCATCTGTTCCTGCAGGCAGGTGTCGGTTCCATGGCCGCCGCAGTCTTGGGACATTTCGTAGCAACGCAAGCAAACAAAGACGTTACGACTGTGATCGTCGAGCCGCATAGCGCCAATTGCATGGTCCTCTCAGCAGAAGAGAACGATGGACAACCACATGCAGCTACGGGCGAACTCGGAACCATCATGGCAGGTCTAGCATGTGGTGAGCCGAATCCGATGGCATGGGAGATTTTGCAGGGGCATGCAGACTTCTTTGTCAGCTGTGCCGATTACGTGGCGGCAAACGGCATGCGTATACTGGCGATACCGACTGGAGACGACCCTTCTATTGTGAGCGGGGAAAGTGGAGCAGTAGGGGTAGGACTTCTCGCTGCCTTGATGAGCAAGCCCATTTATCATCAACAGCGTGAGCAGCTTGGCTTGAATGAAAACTCCATTGTTCTGTGCTTTAGTACGGAAGGTGATACGGATCGGGATATTTACAGACGTATCATCTGGGAAGGCGCATGCCCAGAAGAGGAGGACATGACAAAATGAACGTGACGATCAATCGAGACGAACTGATTTCATTGGTGCAGGATTTGATTCGCATTGATTCGGTGAATCCGTTCCTTGATGAGGATGGGCCGGGCGAGAAAGCGATCGCTGCTTTTATTCGGGAGCGATTGGAGGCGGCGGGACTGGAGGTCCATGTCACTCCTATTAACGACACAGCGGTCAATGTCGTCGGGATCCTACGGGGAACAGGCGGCGGCAAATCTTTGATGCTAAATGGACATATGGATACGGTAAGCGCCAAACGCATGGAGATTGGGCCGTTTGAGCCTACCCTTGTGGACAACAAAATTTACGGCAGAGGCAGTCAGGACATGAAGGGAAGTCTCGGGGCCATGATCGCCGCAGTAGAGGCGATCGCACAAGCAAAGGTTCCGTTGGCAGGAGATGTCATTTTGACTTTTGTCGCTGACGAGGAGTATAAAAGCATCGGTACAGAGGAGCTGGTAAAGGCGTACAAAGCAGATGCGGCGATATGCTGTGAGCCTTCCAATCTGGCGATTGGCGTCGTTCACAGAGGATTTGCCTGGGTCAAATGCGAGGTGCTGGGCAAAGCAGCTCACGGAAGTCGTCCAGCAGAAGGGATTGATGCAATCGTTCGTGCGGGCAGGGTACTGCAAGAGCTGGAACGTCTTTCAGACAGATTGGCTCAAGGCACGGCTCATCCGATACTCGGTGCGGCATCTGTCCATGCTTCGCTCATTCAGGGCGGAACGGAGCTGTCCACCTATCCAGACTATTGCCGCATCGACTGGGAGAGAAGGACGTTGCCGGGTGAGACAGAGGCAGACATCGCAAATGAAATAGAAGCAATCCTACAGAAGCTGCGCGCTGAAGATGAGACGTTCCAAGCAAGCGCCGAGCTGTCATTTTTGCGAGAGCCGTTTGAAGTCGAGCTGGATGAACCTGTTTATATCGCACTTCAGGCAGCGTGTAAGAGCGTGATGAGAAAAACACCAGAAGTATGCGGATTCTCAGGATGGACGGATGCGGCATTGTTGCAGGAAGCGGGAATCCCTACGGTCTTGTTTGGACCAGTGGGAGCTGGTCTCCATGCGGCAGTCGAATATGTAGAGGTGGATAGCTTGGTAGACATGAGTGCCATCTTGGTGGAGACGATTTGCGATTTTTGCAGGTAAAAAAATGCATAAGGGCTGGCTTCTCCTGTGATGCGCTATAATATAGGCAAGAGATTGACGGGAGGGGAAGCCAGATGCCCTTGCGAGATATTCAAGAAAGTGTGCAACAGATTGCTTCGGCTGTTGCATCCGTTCTGCGCGTAGAGGTAGAGATTGCGGACAGTCAGTTTTTGCGGATCGCAGGAACGGGCAAGACTGAGGCTGGCGTTTTGCGGACGATGGCAGGAGAGGACCATATATACCGCGAGTCGTTGCTTGCTGGGCATCCTGTTGTGATCATGCATCCGGGGCAGGATGAACGGTGTCGTCCCTGTATGCATTATGGAAATTGTGCGGAGACGGGAGAGATTTGCTGCCCGATTCAATTAGACAATGAAAATATAGGTGTGATCGGTCTGCTCGCTTTCGATGAGGAGCAGCGCGAGCGGTTGTTTGCGGATGTGGATGCGATATTGACATATTTGCAAAAAATGGCCGAGCTGATCGCCATTAAGCTAAAAGAGCACTACTTGTACGTCGAGCAGTTGCATACGGTAGAAAAGCTGCGTGTCGTCATGGATGAAATGGACAAAGCCATGTTTCTCGTCGATCAAGACAATCGGATCATTCAGGCGAATCAGCGTGCCCGTCAATATTTGCAGCTCGATCACGACGACAGTCAAACGGCAGAATGGATCGATGCTATTCGCCGTGCAGATGCCGAGCAGTCTGCGCCAAAGCAGGTCGTTTTGTCCATCGGGCAGGAAGACAAAACATTTTTGTTTGCCATTAAGCCCATTCTACTGACAGCAACAGTCAAAGAATGGGTGATTACGCTAGATGATGTACAGGAAGTCGTGCAAATCGCAAGGCAGGTGAGTGGATACTCGGAGCCCGACCCTTTTCGGGTGATCGGTGGAAATAGTCCTGCGATTGTACAGGCAAAGGAAGTGGCAAGACGTGTGGCAGCCAGTGATTCGACTGTCCTGCTCCAAGGTGAAAGTGGAACCGGAAAGGAGCTCTTTGCCAGAGCCATTCATCAGGCAAGCCCGCGCCGTGAAGAGCCGTTCCTTTCGATTAATTGCGCCGCAATCCCTGAGCATTTGATGGAGAGCGAGTTGTTCGGTTACGAGGAAGGCTCATTCACAGGAGCGCGAAAGGGTGGAAAACCGGGATTGTTTGAGGTCGCAGGAAAAGGCACACTGTTTCTCGATGAAATCGGGGAGATGCCCTTGCATTTACAGAGCAAGCTGCTGCGCGTGTTGCAAGAAAAGGAACTGTACCGAATTGGAGGTAACGGCAAGCCTATACCGTTAGCGGCAAGAATCGTTGCAGCGACCCATCTGGATTTGCAGGAGCGGGTAGATGCGGGGCTGTTTCGGTTGGACTTGTACTATCGATTGCATGTGATTCCCATCCACTTGCCCTCGCTGCGAGAACGTAGAGAGGATATACTGCCTTTGGCGAACGATATCCTTTTGGCGCATGCGAATCGGGTGGGGAAGAAGGTGCACGGCTTTTCCCAAGAAACGCAAAACGTCCTGTTTCATCACGACTGGAGAGGAAATGTCCGAGAGCTGGAAAATGTAATCGAGTACGCGGTCAATATGGAAGCAACCTCTTGGGTCCAGCCTTCGAGCTTGCCCATTCGAACGGGAATGCTGCGTGAATCTTCCCCGCATTCCGTAAAAGAAAGTCAGGGGCCATTCGACTGGCAAAAGCAAGGACTTGTGCTGAAAGAACTGGAACGAGCAGCAATCGATACCGCGATGCAACAAATCCGAGATAGAAACGGACGAAAAGAAGAAGCAGCTGCGCTATTAGGCATAAGTCGGGCAACGCTGTTTCGGAAACTTCGCGAGTACGGTCTCACCTGATCTTTGTTTCTGGCCGATTTTTGGGATTGCGCGGATAATGTGGTATGATGGTTTCGATACAGGAAAAGAGAATGGTAAAAGGAAGGAGTGCCAAAAGAAAATGAGAGAAGTATTGGGATGGATTCGATCGATAACCTTTGCTGTCGTTTTCGCTCTTGTCCTCGGAATCTTTGTATTTCAACCGTTCAAGGTTGATGGGCATTCCATGGACCCAACCTTACAAGACGAACAGCGCATATATGTGTCTAAACTATCACACACGTTTTCTTATTTGCCAGATTACGGCGAGATTGTCGTGATCGACAGTCGGGTAGAGCGAGACCGTACATTGATGGACGATATCGTGGGGCATCCCTTGGTGTCGCTGGTCACAGGTCAAGGCGATGATCACACGATGTATGTCAAGCGGGTCATCGGAAGACCAGGCGACGTACTAGAGTTCAAAGACAATAAGGTGTATCGAAACGGTGAGGCATTGAACGAACCGTACATCAAAGAAACGATGGAATACGTAGCGGACGGAAAGATCGCGGTTCCAGCCGATCATGTTTATGTCATGGGAGATAACCGGAATCACAGTACAGATTCCCGCGATATTGGCTTTATTCCGCTGGATCATGTGATGGGAACCATGATCGAAAATCCTCTCAAGAAGTAATAACGTGAGTGAGAAAAGGTTGTCCAATTATGGGCAACCTTTGTTTCATAGAAAAAGATTGTCCCACTCTTCTGATAGCTCTAAAAAGGAGGGCGGCTTATGCCTAGCATTTTGATAGCGGATCGGGATCAGAACGAACGAATCGGAATCGGATGGCTCGTCCACAGCTATGCCATTCCATATGACAAGGTGCATAGTGCCGGGACTATGGAAGATGTTTTTGAAATGATGGAAGCGCATACACCGGAAGTGCTCTGTATTGAACTGGACATGATCGGGCGCGGGCAGTGGGACCGGCTGAAGTTGCTGGTGGATCAGTATCGTCCGACCGTTGTGGTGACCACATCAGAGGCGACGTTCGAGCGTGCGATGCAGGGGATTGGACTTTTTGCACGCGATCTATGGCTGAAGCCACAGACTCCTGAATACATCAGGAGAATCCTGACGAGATGCTGCCAGGAGCGCTTGGTTCGGAAGCGAATGAACGAAGAGAAGGGAACGGGATCGAAGAATGACAGGGATGTCTCGTATCTTGACCTGTTTTTCCCCGGGCATGCACAAGCCAAATCTTTTTCGCTCATGCTGGCTCAATTGGAGGATCCGAAGCGGCATCCGGAACTGCTACGCTTTTTTGAGGAGTATCCGTTTCGCGACAAACCTGATCTTTTGCCGCTAGGGGAGACTATTGTGGGGGTTTTTCCAATAGATGCTGCGGTCTCGCCTTCTACGCTCCACCAAATGGGCAAGCGTTTGCTGATGGACTGGGAAGCAAACAATGATGCACCGCTCTTTTTGGTCATGTATGACGCAAGCAACTATGAGCAGAGCTTGAACGAAACGTACGCGGAAGCGAGCCAAGCGCTGCAAGTCCGTTTTTTCAAAGGATATCGGCAAGTGACGGTTGTGGAAAATCGTGTCGATTGGACGATGATTGACCCATTTTTGACGCCAGCCGAACAGCGTACGTGGGTTGAAATGCTGGATGAAGGCAATCGAGAGGAGTTGAAGCAGTGGCTGTATACACACTTCTTTTACAAGGAAGAGCCTTATCCGGAGCCGGGACTGTTGCGTATTCGGCTGACGAGTATTTTGGCCCAAGTCAGGCGCTACATGATATCACGTGGTCTTGACTCCGCACCCTTGGAAGAGGAGTATCACCGGGTTTTCGAAACGATTCTTTACTCGCCGATCTTGTATCGGATCGTAGTGGAACTACTGCTGTTCATCAATCAGCTTCTTGATGCTGCTCATCATCCCATCGACGAGTCCCGTGCAGATGTCGTGGAACAGGCGATTCGCTATATAGAAGGCCGCTACACTGATCCGGCACTGCGCCTGGAGGAAGTGGCACGCTATATCGACCGCAGCCCTTCCTATTTCAGTACGCTGCTCGCACAAAAGCAAGGAAGCTCTTTTCGCCAGATACTCACATCGTTGCGGGTAAAAGAAGCACGCCGATTGCTTCTCGAAACATCTTTGTCTGTCCAAGAGGTGGCAGAGCGTTGTGGATTCATTAACGCCAATTATTTCAGTAAAATTTTTAAGGAAAAGACAGGGACAACTCCACGTTTGTTACGAAATCAGAAGAAAAGATAGAAATCGAAAGAAAAGACAGATTTTTTCGTCAAACCATGAATGCGGTTGCAAGTGAATCAAAAATAGAGGCACCAAATCGAAAGAGCGGTGCCTTTTTTGTCTTTCCTTGCTTTTTTACAATGGAGCTAAGAAATATATCCTTTTAGAAAAGCAGGTGGAAATGATGACGACGACACAATCCGTTGAGCAAATGATCCAAGCCTTTTCAGGTACCCAATTACATACAAAGGGATGGGTGCAGGAAGCGGCGTTGCGTATGCTCTTGAACAACCTCAATCCCGATGTAGCTGAGCGTACAGAGGATCTGGTTGTATACGGCGGAATTGGCAAGGCGGCACGGAATTGGGAATGCTTCGATGCGATTGTCAAAACATTGCAAACGTTAGAGAGCGATGAAACACTCCTCATCCAGTCTGGGAAGCCGGTTGCTGTATTCAAATCGCATACCGATGCGCCGCGTGTGCTGCTGGCAAACTCGAATCTGGTGCCTGCCTGGGCGAATTGGGAGCATTTCCACGAGCTGGACAAAAAGGGTTTGATGATGTACGGACAAATGACAGCGGGAAGCTGGATTTACATTGGCAGTCAGGGTATCGTGCAGGGGACGTACGAGACGTTTGCAGAACTGGCACGCCAGCATTTTGAAGGCACGCTGACCGGAACGATTACCTTGACAGCAGGCTTGGGCGGCATGGGTGGTGCGCAACCGTTGGCCGTATCGCTCAATGGTGGCGTCAGCATCAATATCGAGGTGGACCCGACCCGTATCCAACGCAGACTGGACACGAAATACTTGGATGTGATGACAGAAAGTCTGGACGAAGCGATCCGTTTGGCGGAAGAAGCGAAACGCGACAAAAAAGGCATTTCCATTGGTCTGTTGGGCAATGCACCGGAAGTGCTGAACGCTATGCTGGCTCGCGACTTTATTCCGGATGTGCTGACGGACCAGACCTCCTCGCATGATCCACTCAACGGCTACATTCCCATCGGCATGTCACTGGAGGAAGCTGCCGAACTGCGGACACGCGATCCGAAAGCGTACGAATCTCGCGCAAAAGCAAGCATCGCTGAACATGTTCGCGCCATGCTCGCCATGCAGGAAAAAGGAGCAGTCACTTTCGACTATGGCAATAACATCAGGCAGGTGGCAAAAAACGAGGGTGTGGAGGATGCGTTCCGTTTCCCTGGCTTTGTGCCAGCCTACATCCGTCCGCAGTTTTGCGAAGGCAAGGGGCCGTTCCGCTGGGTAGCACTGTCCGGCGATCCTGAGGATATTTACAAGACAGACGAGGTCATCCTGCGCGAGTTTTCCTACAACACGCATCTGTGCAACTGGATTCGCATGGCGCAGGAGCGTATTCAGTTCCAGGGATTGCCTTCCCGCATTTGCTGGTTAGGCTATGGCGAGCGTGCGCGTTTTGGTCAAATCATCAATGAGATGGTGGCGCGTGGTGAGCTTTCGGCCCCTATCGTCATTGGGCGTGACCATCTGGACTCCGGTTCTGTTGCTTCGCCAAACCGTGAGACGGAAGCGATGAAGGATGGCAGCGATGCAGTTGCAGACTGGCCGATTCTCAATGCCATGATCAATGCGGTAGGCGGAGCGAGCTGGGTATCTGTACACCACGGAGGCGGCGTTGGCATGGGCTATTCTCTCCACGCAGGAATGGTCATCGTGGCAGATGGTACTCCAGAAGCAGCTCGTCGACTGGAGCGCGTCCTCACGACAGATCCAGGCATGGGCATCGTCCGACATGTCGATGCAGGGTACGACCTCGCAATTCAAACAGCCAAGGAAAAAGGCGTCCACATTCCGATGATGAAGGAGTAAGAGCTATGACAAAACCTGTATGGATTCGCCACGCCAGTCAGCTTGCCACGCTGGCTGGCGGCTCCTCTTCCCCGGTAGTAGGAGCGCAAATGAACGAGTTGTCGATCATCGAGGACGGAAGCATCTGGCTGGAAGGCGGCGTTATCCAGCGTGTAGGAACAGATGAAGAGCTGGCGCTTTACTATCAAGACCGTGCGCATGAGGCGCAAATCATCGATGCTTCGGGCAAGCTGGTCACACCAGGGCTGATCGATCCGCATACACATCTGGTGCACGCGGGCAGTCGGCAAAACGAGTTTAACATGCGGCTAAACGGTGCGACCTATATGGAGATTATGAACAATGGCGGCGGAATTCACTCGACTACCGCGGCGACGCGCGCAGCTACCCACGAAGAGCTGTTTGCCCAGAGCAAGCAGCGTCTTGACCAATTTCTGTTGCATGGGGTCACAACCGTCGAGGCGAAAAGCGGCTACGGCCTGACATTGGAAGATGAGCTAAAGCAGCTGGAGGTCGCCAAGCAGTTGCACGAAGAACATGCCATCGACATCGTCAGTACCTTCATGGGTGCACATGCGGTGCCGCGTGAATACAAGGAAAATCCGGATGCGTTTGTAGACGTGGTCATCGAGGAAATGATCCCAGAGGTCGCTCGTCGCAAGCTGGCTGTTTTTAACGATGTGTTTTGCGAAAGAGGTGTGTTCACCCCTGAGCAGTCCCGACGCATTCTCGAAGCGGGGGTCCGTCATGGGTTGCTGCCAAAGATTCATGCGGACGAAATCGAACCGTATGAAGGGGCAGAGCTGGCAGCTTCGGTTGGCGCGGTATCTGCGGATCATTTGCTGCGCGCCTCTGACAAGGGGATTGAACAGATGGCAGAAGCGGGTGTCATCGCTGTGTTACTGCCCGGTACGGCGTTTTTCCTGATGGCAGAGTCAGCAAATGGCAGGAAAATGATTGATCGTGGTGTGGCTGTCGCGATTTCGACGGACTGCAATCCGGGCTCGTCTCCAACCGTTTCGCTCCCACTCATCATGAATCTGGGTTGCCTGAAAATGGGGA
Source organism: Brevibacillus fortis (assembly GCF_046196545.1). Taxonomy (GTDB): domain Bacteria; phylum Bacillota; class Bacilli; order Brevibacillales; family Brevibacillaceae; genus Brevibacillus; species Brevibacillus fortis_A. Next base: position 4,608,613 of record NZ_CP176370.1, on the reverse strand, counting down.
TGACGCCAGCCGAGGTGCTGACGGCAGCTACCATCAATGCTGCTCACGCAATCCGCTGCGCGCATGAAGTCGGCAGTCTTGAGGTCGGGAAAAAAGCAGATGTCACGATTTATGACGTTCCTGATTTCATGACCTTGCAATATCGTTACGGAATCAACCACGTAAACACGGTAATCAAAAACGGAACCATTGTCGTTGCTGGCGGAAGACTGGCGTAATACAAAAGAGAGCAAAGAAAATGGATAGAAGTGGGGGAGACCGGCTTGTCTTAGAAATGGGGGGACATGTATGGGCAATATTTCGAACAGCAATCTTGCACCTCATCCTGGTCAGCAAGCCGTATCCACCACACATGCTTGGAAGTTTTTTGTTTTTAGCCTCATTGGTATTTTCGTCTTTTTTATCCCTGTTACGATTCATAACACGAGCTCGATTATACTGGATCATATCGTGACATGGGTTCGGCAAATCATGCCGGGTGCGATACCGATATATGCTTTGCTTGTCATTGTGCTTGGGGCCATTTATCCGTTTGTGACGGGAAGTTGGAAGCTGAGCAAAGTAAACCTCGTTTTTTCTGCGCTAAAAGTACTAGGTGTGCCTATCGCTCTGTTGATCTATTTTCAGGGGGGTCCTGCATGGCTGCTGGACAAGAATATGGGGCCCTTTCTCTTCGAAAAGCTGGTGATTCCAGTAGGCATGGTGGTCCCGATCGGCTCCGTGTTTTTGGCGTTGCTTGTTGGCTACGGCCTATTGGAATTTATCGGTGTACTGGTGCAGCCGATCATGCGCCCGATTTGGAAAACACCAGGCCGCTCTGCGGTAGATGCGGTGGCTTCCTTTGTGGGGAGCTATTCGATCGGTCTTTTGATTACGAACCGGGTATTCAAAGAAGGTAAATATACGATTAAAGAAGCAGCCATTATTGCAACAGGTTTTTCCACCGTATCTGCGACATTTATGATCGTCATCGCGAAAACATTGGATTTGATGAATTACTGGAATCTTTATTTTTGGGTCTCACTTGTAGTGACGTTTCTCGTAACGGCAGTGACGGTGCGTATTTGGCCACTGTCCAACATGAGCGATGCGTATTACCAAGACAACGGTGATCCTGAGAAAGTGATCAAGGAGAAACGGTTGCGTCAGGCGTGGACAGAAGCAATGGAAGCGGCGGGAAAAGCGTTGCCACTTACGCGAAACATTTGGGAGAACTTACGGGATGGTTTCATTATGACCATGAGTATTCTTCCGTCCATCATGTCGGTCGGTTTGCTCGGGTTGGTGCTGGCTGAATTTACCCCTTTGTTTGACTGGCTGGGCTACTTGTTTTACCCGATTACATGGCTCTTGCAAATTCCAGAGCCGATGCTGGCTGCAAAAGCGTCAGCGATCGAAATTGCCGAGATGTTTTTGCCAGCTCTGCTTGTAGTGAAGGCACCGCTAGTCACCAAGTTTGTGATTGCGGTCGTTTCGGTTTCTTCCATTTTGTTCTTTTCAGCGACGATTCCTTGCATTTTGTCCACGGAGATTCCGATTAGTATTCCAAAGCTTCTGGTGATTTGGGTAGAGCGTACGATTCTGACCCTGCTGCTTGTGACACCTCTAGCTTTCCTGCTTCTGCCATAAGCAAAAAAAGTGGTATGATGGTGGCAGGTTCGAACAAGCAGAGGAAAGAAGGGGTAGTCATGTCAGGATTCGGAATATTCCGTGATGTGGTCACGTCAGAGCAGCAACTACGGGAAATGGTCGGAGAGCCAAGTCGTCTCGTTCAGAACAAGGCGATAACCCAGTTGGATGCTCATAGCCGCAAATATATCGCCCAAGCGCCATTTCTCATCATTGCCACAGCAGACAAAGATGGCCATTGCGATGCTTCGCCACGTGGAGATGCGCCTGGCTTTGTGCATGTCATCGACGATCACCATCTCGTCATCCCTGAGCGCCCAGGAAACAAGCGGATGGACTCCATCACGAACATTTTGGTCAACCCGCATATTGGGCTTATCTTTTTGATTCCTACGCTGGAAGAGACGTTCCGCGTGAACGGCAAGGCTTGCATTATTCGTGATGAAGAAATACTGGCGAAGATGGCGGTAAACGGGAAGGCGCCTACGCTTGGGATTGGCGTAAAGGTAGAGGAATGCTTCGTTCACTGTGCGAAGGCATTTATGCGCTCTGGTCTATGGAAGCCGGAGTCGTGGCCGGCAGAGGGGACGACTCCTAATGTCGCCCAAATGCTGGCGGACCATGTGAAGCTTCCGGGTGTGACGGCAAAAGAAGTGGCGGAGGGCTTGCAAGACAGCTATACGAATCGATTGTACTAAGCATAGGAAAAACGGCAGTTCTCCCATTTCGTTGTGGAGCCTGCCGTTTCTCGGTTTATTCAGGCATAGGGTCATCTACCAACCACCCAGTATTGGAGCTGCCGCAGTAATAGCATTCGACTGTATAAGAGGGCATGTTCGAATAGCGTATATGTTCCGGGATTAAGAAGGTCGGGTCAGCGGTTCCGGTCCCACCCGTTGGGGTTCCTTTTGTAATGCCCCGGAAAATGATCTTGATATCATAACCTGGCAGATTGGTCATATTGCTCAATCTAGCGGTCAGTCTAGCTTTAAGATCAACCAGCGGGGCGCTGGCCCTATTTTCGGCTGCGGTGTACGGCCAAGGGTTTTCAGGATGATACTTCTGAATGACGATGACATACTCTTTATATCGATTCGTATCCCGCCGCTTGTCTAATTGACCGATCGCTTCATGAATACGGGAGCCAATTTGGGAATCGTCATGAGAGCTGATTGTCTTGATCTCCATAGCCACGCGTTTTTTCTCGTATAAAACGGTTGAATCATCCTCGTCCTCCTCCAGCATGCGGTCTTCCTCAGGCATGTCGTTTTGCTGCTCCTCCAAATAGGTGTAATCAATGTCAGGATCGTCGTCCTTATCCTTTCCGAAAAAGGGCGTGATATTTTCTTTGAAAAGACGCTGTGCCTCCTCCAACTCTGTATAGTTCCCGCCCGTAACCGAGAAAATATCAGAAATTTTGGCGTGTAGACTGATTCCGTAACGTACTTGGTCAAAGTAGTTATCTACGTCGCCCACTTGCTCAAAAAGCTCATTTACCGTTCCTTCATCCAGGTTATTTGTTTTCTCCACATGTTTGTCCCACATTCTGCGTGCATCTTTTACATCTTCGTCCCAAGTGCCTTGGATAATCGGGGCTGATACAGAACCAGCAGCATCCGCACCTGTACCATCCGTCATGGTACCAGCAGCTGCGTGTGACCCATAGCGATCAGCCTCTGCTTCGAGAGCAGGATCGTCATTGATGGGCAAGCTGGAATCCGGCACGTTCGCTTTTACCCGTCCTTGCCGTTGCTGGACTACATGTGTCAGCTCATGACCGAGTAGCTGTTGACCGCTTTGCGTTTCCGGCTGATAGGTGCCGGGAGCGAAGTGAATGTCATTCCCTTGGGCGAAGGCAATAGCTCCGATTTGGGAGGCGGCAGACGATTCTGGATGAATCTGTACATCTGAAAAATCAGTGTGAAAAGCCTGCTCCATTTTTGCTTGGACGGAATCGGGGAGTGAGCGGCCGCTGACAGAAGAGAGATTCTCCGATCTTTGCAGGGGGGTCTTTGATAACATGCGCTGCACTGCCTGATTGCCAAGAGTCTTTTGCAGAGAAAGGATGTGGGAAGAGTGACTCGCCTTTCTTTGGACCTGGCTCGGTTGGAGCATGGGCCTGGAAACAGGTGCTTTCGTTTTTTCATGAGTCGCATCCATAGACGGCTTGCTAGATTCATAGCGCCTCATTTTTACACCCCCTCTGCTTTTGTCACGTCCAATTGAACAGGTTCCTTTTGCTGTGCTTGATAGAAATAGAGGTACAGATACGGGTCGACCAAATAGCTCGTGATAGCTCCAGTACGGTTAGAATACGTGGTGGACGTCTTGGGCAAAATGGCAGATTTGCTGTCGAGCTCGTTCCGATCTTCTTTGACGATAGAGATGACCTGTGGGTGATATACGTGGACGGCAGTGACAATCTGCTTGGTAGGGTGTCCTGGTGCTGGTTCAAGTGTAAAAGCCATGTTCATGTCACGATAGGTAAGTTTTTGAGACGATAAGGTGGCCTCATTCGCTGGTGGAGCTTCGGGTACTTTTTGATCGGCAGAAGGAGTGACAGCTCCCTCGACTTGTTTCGGCGCGTCATCGTCGGGCTTGCCCATAATCTCTTCCAGCTTGCTCCTGGAGATGCCGATGAATCCAGGTAAATAAATACGCCCTTCGCGGAAGTACCCCTTGTATAACGGTAAGCCTTCCTTGTCGTAAAGCGCCCCGATGCCGTCGTAGGCACCTGCCCGAAATTGCCCCTGATACAACAGAGCGTTTTCGGCAGAACGAAGCTCTCCCGTTCCGTGATAATGCCCTTCGGCAAAACCGCCTTTATACAGCGTTACGCCACTTGCATCACGAAGCTCGCCCTGCCCGTGATACACACCAAGCAAAAAGTCACCTTGATAGACGATGCTGCCACTGGTGGAGAATTTGGTTCCGGCTCCATTGAAGTGCCCATTTCGAAAATGACCTTCATACACGAGCTTGCCATCCCGATCAAAAAAACTTCCGGGTCCATTGTATCTGCCGTCCACAAATTGCCCTTTGTACTGCACGAGCCCGTTTTCGTAGTAATCGGTACCTTCACCGCCGTAGAATCCATTGTCAAGCAGTCCGTCGTAAAGCAGCTTTCCATCCTTTGTAAAAAGCCTGCCAGCTCCGTTGTACACGCCGTTTTTAAAAGCGCCCTCGTATTTGATTGCGCCGTTTGTGTACAATTCCTGACCGGCTCCATCCAGCTTCCCATTTTTGAATTCTCCCTGAAAAACGACTTGCTGGTTGTCGTTGTACAACGCTCCTTGACCAGCGTATACCCCATTTTCAAACCCGCCTTGATAGACGAGAACGCCTTTCCGATATCCTTTGCCTAAACCTTGCGGAGTGCCGCTTTTGAACTCGCCGGTATAAAGAAGCTTCCCATTGTCGTCATAGAGCTCGCCTTTTCCTTCATACAGACCATCGACGAGCTGACCATGATAAATCATCGTGCCTTCCGGGTTGTAGATGATCGCGAGACCTGTATCGGAAATCTGTTGATTTGGAGTTTTGAGATGAATGACGATGGGACGTTGCAAAAAGCGGTTAAGCGCATCAGGAGGATTGATGAACAGGAAGTAGGCCAGGACAAGGAGGAATAGTCCTGTCAAAATGAGAAAGCGTTTGGCGATGTAAAAACGGCCGATATGCACGTAATCGTTGAGTGAAGTTTCTTTTTTGGTGAACAGTCCGGCAATGCCATTCTTGATCCAATCGAGGGCTTGCTTGGGGAGGGCGGCTCCTTTTTTTATCCAATCCTGTACCCATTTTTTGAGTGGATTGGTAAGCGGGTCGACAATCGTTTGTTCCGTTAGCTTTTGGAGTTGTTTGTCCATATCGTTTCCTCCCTATCTGTCAGGGAACCTGAATCGTCGCTTGACCGGGGTTCGTGATTTGGATGACGCCACCCCAGCTGCACATGAGCTTGGAGGTTTGATTGAGAGCAGGCATATTGGCGACGAGAACAGTAGGGGAGCCAGGAACCCAAGGGGCGGCGGTGACAGGAACGCAGGGGACAGGAGTGAAAACGCCCAGCTTCGCCGCTGTGGCTGCTGCGACCTGAGGGTTGGACATCGTATTGCACATCCCGAATGGAAGGACGTTTACCATCGGTTTATTGTCCATGATGTTTGCGATTGGCATATTGGTGGTGACGCGATTCACCGGGAGCACCATGAGTGAGCTGGGAGCTGCGCCGAAGCTGCACTGCAGCATGGCTCCTCCGCAGACGAGTTGTCCCATGAAGCCAACTCCTTTGCATAAGTCATCTGGTAAGATATTGAAAATCAATCTGTATAGTAGTATAAATGTCAAATAGAGAAGATGTATAGCGAAATTTGTAATTTTTAGTATAATGTTGCTTGGTATCATTTTCGAAAATACGTTTTCGAGAGATGGGAGAACCGCAAACGATGGGAAATAACAAGAAGTATTCCTGGTTGACCGGACTGCTGATTGTGTTTGTTGGGATCGGCTTGCTGCTCGTTTGGAACGTGGATAGAAGCGGGAAGCAGGATGTACCGTTTCACGGGATCGATAGCATCGCGGTCAATAGTCAAAAGGATGTCGTCCTCATAACGGATGGACATCAAAAGCTGACTAGCCTGTACCCCGATCGGTCGCTAAGGTACCAGCAAGTACTGGAGCAAAATCCGGAAGAAGGCTTGGAAAATTTCACAGAGGTAGCCATCGACGAAGAAGGTTATGCGTACGTGCTGATCACAAAGCTCGATAGCTTTGGGTTGCGGACCGTATCCGAGAGAATCGTGCGAATGTCGCCAGATGGAGAAATCGTACAAGTCGTGTATGAAGATTCATACGGAGCGAACAGCTCGTACAAGCGGATTGGCAAGGTACGCTCCCTGCAAGTCGCGAAAGATCGTCTTTACTTTTATGTTTATCAACACCCTGAAGTGATTGCCTATCAATTTGTACCCTCTGATTCACCCCCCACACAACTCTATCAAATCCAATTGCCTAATGAAGTATACGTCAATGAAATCACAGGAGTAGACCCGCGGCATACCTATGTCACTACCAAGCGCGGAGAGGTTTTCCAGATCGACGTTCCCCAAGGAAGCGGGGAAGCGCAAGTGAAAGGTCCGCTCTACGTTCACTCCGAACGGTCCGAAAAGAATCATGCCGCCCCCAACCATGTCAAAGTGGGGCCAGCAGGTCGTCTCCTGTTCTACAATTCCGATCAAAATGTCATCGAACGCTTCGATCCCGCACATCCAGATGAAATCGCCTTGATGGTGCCTTCCAAAACATTCGAGCAGATCAAGTCGAGCGATAGCAGTGCCTTAACGGCGTTTGCTGTAACCCCCAAGTATGAGTTCGTAGTGGCCACTGATAGTCAGCTCGCCTTCCTGGATCAACAAGGAAATGTGATGACCAAGCTCACTTCCCCATCTGTATCCGAAAAAGACCGCTTGAAGGAATGGACCTGGTGGACAGGATTGGGAGTGGAAATTCTCCTGTTTGGTGTCATTCAGTTTCTGTTGTTTCGCCTTTTCCGGATTCCGTTGATTATCAAGCAAACGATCGTGATAGCCCCACTGGTTGTTGTCCCCGTATTCCTACAACTGGAGGGAACAAAGCTGACCTTTTCGTTTATGGAGCAGGAAAATCAAACCGATCTTCGTCTCCAAGCCTATGTGATTTCCACTCTGATCGAAGGGGACAAGCTGGATGGAATCAACGGAGCCATTGACTACCTGAATGCGGAATATCAAGCAGTACAGGCCAAGCTGAAAAAACTGGAGGTTCCAGATGATGTGCATGTGAACAGGGGGCTGTACAAAACGATTTACAAATACAAAGATGGCGAATTATTTCTCATGATGGATGACAATGACAGCGCAGAAGTGTTTGAGAATGTTGCCATTGATGACGAGTTCCGCAGTGTAGTCATGAAACGGGAGATCGTCTCCGGTAAAGCACAGGATCGGACAGGCTACTGGATGTACGCGATGGCTCCGATATACAACTCCTCCGGCAAGCTATCGGGTGTGTTGGAGCTGGGCAGAGAAATGAACGGGGTCCGCATGCAGCACAACGAAATGTCCCGTGAGCTCGGCCGTGGCGCTGCGCTGGTCTGGTCGATTTGTGCGAGTCTATTTTTCCTTTTCTCGTGGCTGACATACCGAAACATCCGCAATCTGCAAACAAACGTCTCCGATATGGGAAAAGGCGACTACAGTGTGGTGGCGAGGGTTCGCTCCATGGATGAAATTCAAAAGCTGGCAGAAAGCTTCAACCAAATGGCAAAGCGCATTCGTCAGTACATTTCGAATATCACGAGGATGAGCGAGGCGAACAATCGCTTTGTGCCGCAGCAGTTTATCCATTTTCTGGGGAAGGAAAGTATCCTCGACGTGGAGCTGGGTGATCAGGTGGAGCGGGAAATGGCGATTATGCGGATGAGTCTGCAATCGTTTCATGCCATCTCTCATCGTCTGCGACCAGAGACGACCTTCCGCGTTATCAATGCGTTTCTCAAGCGTTTTGCTCCGATTGTGAACGAGAATCAAGGAATGATTACCGAATACCTCGATCCCGGCGTGCTTGCTGTTTATCCAAAAGAGGCGAAAGACGCGCTGGATGCGGCCGTACAAATGCGCCGTACGTTAGCAGACTATAACGAGCAACGGGCGGAAAAAGGGTACGATCCGATTGAATTGCGGGTGGCCCTGCATCACGGTCCGCTGATGCTAGGGATTATTGGCGAGGCGACGCGGCTTGAGGCTGCGATCATATCGGATCACGTCCGCGTGGTGGAGAAAATGGAAAAGATGGCAGAAACGCTCGGAGCCTGCATCCTGATGTCCGATTCGCTGTTTGCCGAGATGGGAGAGAGCACGCCGTACCGATATCGTGATTTAGGCTGGGTGCATATCGAGGGAGAGGCTCAGCCGATGCATCTGTACGACGTCTACGAGGGGGACACTAACCAGATTCGTGCGCACAAGGAGGAGACGAAGGAATTGTTTGAGCAAGCGATTGCGATGTATCAGAATGGGAGGTTTCACGATGCACGCTCCGCTTTTCTGTCCGTCATCAAGCAAAACCGCTGGGATCAGGCGGCCCGACAGTATTTCTACTTATGTGACGAGTACGCCCAAAAAGGGGCCGAACGAGATTGGTCTGGCGAGTTGAAAATATCGTAGGAGCGGTGAAAAAGCGAAATGACTAGTCCCGAACCGAATCACAACCAGTGGAACTATTACGAAGAGATGCTTCGATGGCTGGATATTCATCTGATGCGCTTGCTGGCCGTGCGAGCACAGCAGGGAGATGATTATCCGCTGGATCAAATGAGGGGGGTGATTGTCACAGAGGAAGAGGTCGTGCAATTGCTTGAGGCAGCCCCGCCAGCAACGCAGCTATGGGAAGTTTTTACAGAGCGGGTGGCAGCATGCGAGGAAAGACTGGATGCCCTGCACATGCAAGAAGCAGGTAGCGTACCGATTATGGCAGTGGCAGAGGCTTTTTCGCTCAATCGCTTCGAGATGGGATGTTTATTTCTTTGTCTGGCAGTCGAGCTCGATCGGAAGTACGAAAAGTTGTTTGGCTACCTCCTCGATGATATTACGTGCAAGTCGCCTACTCCCGAATTGGCGATGCAGCTATTTTGCCGGACAGCTGCTGAGAGAATAGAGGCCTGGACAGCGTTTACGCAAAAAAGCAAGCTGGGTCGATTGCTGCTTTTTACCGAGGCGGACATGGGTGGCAGCGGCTCCTGGCTCTCTCGGCCGTTAAAGCTGGATGAACGCATGCTGCACTTTTTGACGACAAGGGATGGAGGTGATGCCAGTCTGCCGCCTTGGCTATCCTGGAGCTTGCCAGATCAAGAGTTGGAACCGTTGGTAGGGGAGAGCGGGTTTCATTTGCAGGAGCGCTTTGAAACATTGTGGGAAACGGCAGGAGCAGATTCAGAGCGGCTTCTCCTGCATTTGCATGGTCCGACTGGCGTTGGTAAAAGGCATCGAGTCAAGCATTTGTTTCATCGCGTCAGGCGACCGGTGCTGTTCGTCGATGCAGAGCGCTTGATCCGCGAGGAAGCTTTTTCACGAAGATTACAGCAGGTATTGCGGGAGGTACAGCTGCGTCAGGGTGTGTTGTGCTTGCATCAGTTCGAAGTTTTTCTGACAGAAGAGGTCCAAACAGTTGGGCGCAAGCAGCTGGTGATGGATGAACTCGATAGCTTTTCAGGCCCCATTGCCATTGTGGCGAAAAGTCAATGGAAGCCGGAAAACGCTCTGCGGAAGCGAATTTGGCTGGAAATGGAGGTGCCTGGCCCAGATGAAACCGAAAGGAGGCGATTATGGGAGACAGGCAGTGCAGGCATGAGCTTTTCTCAAGAGATTGATGTAGGCGTTTTGGCAGGGAAATTCAAGCTGAATGCCGGGCAAATCAATCAGGCGCTTCACAGAGCAAAGGAGATGGCGATGCAGACGAAAGACAGGATCATTACGAAAACGCATCTCCATGAAGCTTGCTTCCTGCAAATGAGACATGCGCTAGAAAAGCACGCTTCTCGATTGAGACCCAAATATAGCTGGGAAGATCTGATTTTGCCTGAGGAGCAACTGACTTTGTTGCGAAACGCCTGTAATCAGGTGACCTATCGAAATGTTGTTTTGGGAGAGTGGGGCTTTGGGCGAAAGCTCTCTTATGGCAAGGGCGTTAGCATGTTGTTTGCAGGTCCTCCCGGTACAGGCAAGACGATGTCGGCGGAAGTCGTGGCAAACGAACTGGGTCTGGAACTTTTTAAAATTGACCTGTCGCAGGTGATCAGCAAATACATTGGGGAGACGGAAAAAAACCTCCACCACATCTTCTCGGAAGCGAGAATCGGCAATGCCATCCTCTTCTTCGATGAAGCCGATGCCCTTTTTGGCAAGCGCTCAGAAGTCAAAGATTCGCATGACAAATACGCGAATGTGGAAACGGCCTACTTGCTGCAAAAGATGGAGGAGTACGAGGGGGTCTCCGTTTTGGCGACGAATCTCCTGCAAAATTTTGACGAGGCCTTCATGCGCAGAATCAACTACGTGGTGAAGTTTCCTTTTCCCGAACCGTCCTATCGCGAAGAAATATGGCGTAGCATGTTCCCGGCCGATACGCCACGAGCTGCTGACATCGATTTTGAGTTTCTCGCGTCCAAGCTGCACATTGCTGGGGGCGGGATCAAAAATGTGGTTCTCGCTGCCTCTTTCTTGGCTGCATCGGAAGGCACACCTGTTTCCATGAGTCATTTGATTGCGGCCGCAAAGCAGGAGTTAAAAAAGACGGGTAAGCTGCTATTGAAAGAGGATTTGGGGGAGTATGCCAACAGGTAGTGGTATAGGAAGGATGCGTAATTTTACAAAATTAGATAAAAATTCATGCAAAACCATTAATTTCAATGTTATGATAAGTATATTCTGTCAAATAATGTCGAGGTGAACGGGTATCAGCCAGTACACCGCCATTGCTGAAGTAGGAGAGACGCTGCTCGCTCTTTTGCGAAAAAAGATGACGCCGGAGCCGATTAGCCAACCCGAGTTAATTGGTCTAAGCTCGCCTGCTCAGCCAGGAGATTTGGCGTTAGCCTTGTTTTTATACGAAATTCGGGAAAGTCAGGAGAGGCAGCATATGATGATCAGTGAAGGTACTGATCAGTTGCGATATCCCCCAATGACGGTCAATCTATCCTACATATTGACTGCCCATTCCCCAGCAGAACAGCATACCCGCATGCTGGACGAGCACCGCATCCTCGGGCGTGCCATGCAGGTTCTCTACGACAACGCCATTTTACGTGGCGATCAGCTTCAAGGCTCCCTTGCAAACATGGATACAGAGCTTCGTGTCGTCGTGGAGCAGCCTCCCGTTGATAAACTCATCCAACTCTTTCCACATGTTCCGTACAAGCTATCCATCGGCTACTCGGTAGGGCCGGTTCATATCGATTCAACCCGAGTTCGTTCAACGAAGCGCGTACTGGAACGGGATATTCGCATACGAGGGGAAGGTCATGGTTAATGGATCAGCATTTTCAGGTGCGCATTCGTTCCGTACCCTCGTATGCCGTCCGTCTTGTGGACATGTATACAAGAGGAGCCCCTTTTCGCTCGAGCTTGTCTGTTCGCTTGGCGAATCATCCACAAGTGCCCGTATGCAAAGGGGACGGATGGTATATCTTTACGGACTTGCCTGAGGGGATTTACACGCTCACCGTAAGCAGCCGAGAGTATATGGATCACTCCATGTCCTTCTCCGTGATCACTGGGAGCACATCTTACACGGAGTCCATCATTTACTTGCATCCGAGTCCAGCCTATCCATTCCGGGCAGGAGACTCCCTTGTTCGAGGGAGAGCTTGCGTGGGGGATGGTTCCCCAGCTGGCGGAGCCTATGTGCAAGCTGTCATCTCGTATGAGCGAGATGCCCCGGTGAGATTGGCCGAGGACGCTGACAAAGAGGCGACGGAGCTAATCGTAGCCAGTAAAAAAGGTCAAGTCGATTTGGCTGAAGCTTTTCTTCTCGAAACACCCACATGCAAAGGGACGATCATTCGTTTTGCAAGTCCCCCAAAAGGTCGGGCTTATCCCTTGGCCGAACCTCTTTCTTTTGCCTACCCAAGAGGCACTGTCTTACTCCCACTGCTCGAAACGCATTGCGACGACAGAGGAGAATTCGTAGTTGCCCTTCCGTTGTTTCTGGAAAAAACTCATGCTCGAATGAAAATTGAAGTGTGGCGGGAAGTAGCCGCTGGTTTTGCCGAGCTTTCCATTCAAGCCGGTACGACCCAATCCATAGGTATCATCCAAATGAACAGACCCAAATAGGGTGATCCGGCAGTTGTTTGGCGTCGGTCATGACATCCTGCTGCCTGATTATAGAGCAAGACTCACGTATCAAAACGGCTTTTTTCGTAAGTGGTAAAGCAAGTGATGAAATTAATCGGAGGGAGGGACTGATTGCAGGTTTCTGCTGCTGATACATGCGGAACTCTCCAATCAGGTTACGATGCCAGAGTACTTATCACCAGGGGTGTATGTCGAGGAGTTTGATAGTGGCCCCGTTCCCATGGAGGGAGCGAGTACGAGCACGGCCGGCTTTATCGGGCTGGCCCAAAAAGGACCCGTTGCGGGATTGCCTGAGCTGATTACAGGTGTCAATGATTTCCGCAAGTTATTCGGTTCCTATTTATCTGAGAATGCGTTTGGCGAATACCGCTATCTCGCCTATGCGGTGGATCACTTCTTTCTGAATGGAGGCTCCCGTTGCTATGTGATGCGGGTAGCGCCAGCAGATGCGAAGCCAGCTTCCAATGAAGGCAACAGCGAAGGAGCTGTCCTTCGGATTACGGCAAAAAACCCGGGGGCATGGGGAAATCAGATTCGCGTAAATTTGATTCCGTCGAGCAAGGCCAAAACACAGATTTACGAGCAGCTAGGCGAGGCTCCCAAGTACCGTGTGAAAAACAGTGCAGGCTTTCAACCAGGGGATGTCGTTTCGTTCTATGACGGTGAAACCAAGCAGTACAGTGAAGTGGTTTCATCCCAGGACAATGTGATCGAGCTGTCAGCTGTGCTTACAGGAGACGTCATCGATAACAATTTGCTGCCGGTCAAAATTTTGTCCACATGCGAATTCACGGTGCAAGTCTTCTACAACGATGAGGCTGAAGAGTTCGATAAATGCTCGCTCAATGTCTCTGCTGCCAATCATGTCAGCAAGCTGCTATCCAAGAGCAATATCGTCGAGGTCGAAGCGGGTGCTGCCCCAGCGAGCCCAGAAGTCATTCCGCCTTTTACTGTCATTTCAGGGATGGCGGAAGAAACCCAATCCGAGGGCGGAAAGACAGAATTCGGTCTGTATCAAATCTCTTTGGCAGGAGGCAGTGACGGTTCTGTCGCCAATCTGTCAGCGGGCGAATACATGGGGGAGGATCATGGACCGGGAAAACGTACGGGAATCCAAGCCTTCATTGATAATGACGAAGTGAGCATTATGGCCATTCCTGGCGTGACAGACCCGAATGTGCAGCTCGCGCTTGTGGCTCATTGTGAAAACCTGAAAAGCCGCTTCGCCATCCTCGATATCCCACGCGACAAGAAAAAAGTAAGCGATGTGTTGACGCATCGTAATATTTTCGATACGCAATACGCTGCCATCTACAATCCTTGGCTGCAAGTGTTCGATCCGCTGGACAAGCGCAACATCTACATTCCGCCATCGGGCTCCATGGCTGGTATTTACGCGCGCTCGGACAATACCCGTGGTGTCCATAAGGCTCCGGCAAACGAGGTCGTGCGCGGCTGCACAGGACTGGATTGCCAGTACAATACGGGCGAACAGGATATTTTGAATCCGAAGGGAGTCAACCTGATTCGCGCGTTTACTGGTCAAGGAATTCGCGTCTGGGGTGCACGGACGATGTCATCCAACGGGCTATGGAAATACATAAACGTGCGACGCCTGTTCATTTTCATCGAGCAATCGATTAAAAACGGGACAAACTGGGTGGTATTTGAGCCAAATGACGAGAGGCTGTGGGCCCGCGTCCAACGCACGATTGATTCTTTCCTGACGCGTGTTTGGCGAGATGGTGCGTTGATGGGCTCAAGCCCGCAGGAAGCCTTTTACATTCAAATCGGCAGGAGCACGATGACACAGGATGATATCGACAATGGCAGATTGATCTGCGTGATTGGTGTAGCACCTGTCAAACCAGCAGAGTTCGTCATCTTCCGTATTACGCAAAAAACATCCGATCAGCAATAATTCACGGCGAAAAACGGTGTGAAGAAAGGGGTACAGTATGGCAGATCGCAAGGATCCATACCGCAAGTTTCGGTATCGGGTAGAGATGGACGGCATTCAGCAGGCAGGCTTTAGTGAGGTGTCAGGCTTTGATGCGTCTGTGGACGTAGTCGAGTATCGCGAAGGCAATGAGGTAATTACACCGCGCAAGCTCCCGGGCTTGGCGAAGTACGGGAATATCACGCTGAAATGGGGCGTGACGGATTCGATGGATTTGTACAACTGGATGCAGGACACCATCCAGGGCAAGGTCGCACGCAAAACGGTAACGATCATTGCCATTAATGAAGCCGGAGATGATGTCGCTACATGGAAGGTCATCGAAGCATGGCCGACCAAATACACGGCGCCTGATTTTAATGGTACGTCCTCAGAGGTAGCGATTGAGCAGTTGGAAATTGCCCACGAAGGAATGACACGCACGAAATAATAGAAGATCCCGACGCCTAAGAGTGGCAAGGAAAAGGTTTTTCTTTGTCACTCTTGCCGGCCTAGGGTGATGAGGAGGATGACACCATGGCATTTAAAACGGAATACGAATTTGAGCTCCCGCGCGGCTATGTGGATGAAGAAGGAAACCTGCACAAGCGGGGTGTCATGCGCTTGGCGACGGCTGCTGACGAAATTTTGCCGATGCGTGATCCGCGTGTCCAGCAAAATCCCGGCTACTTGACGATTATTTTGCTGACGAGAGTGATTACCAAGCTGGGAGATGTACGGGGTATTGACACAAGAGTGGTGGAACGGCTGTTTACAGCGGATCTCGCGTACTTGCAAAACCTGTACAGACAGATCAATGAATTGGACAGCTCGATGTTCAAGACATCTTGTCCGAAATGCGAGCATGAATTTCAGGTAGATATGGCTTTTTCAGGGGCGCTGGAGGGAGTATGAGTGGATATCCCGTCGACAAGATCTATGAAGAAGCCGCCTTCATCGCCTACTATTTTCACTGGCCTCACGACGAGATCATGTCGATGGAACACAAGGAACGGCGGCGCTGGTGTGAGGAGATATCCGCCATCAATCGCAAGCAAAATGACGAACCCGAAAATGTTTTTGATGTGTTCAAACGGAGGTGAGTCAGGTGTTCGCCAATGAGAATCCGTATTATACCAACCTCCGATTTCGCGTGGACTTTCTTCCGTTTGGATTGGAGATGGATGGCATCTGGGTCGCTGGATTTAGTGAAGTGTCCGGTTTAGCCGTCGAAACAGAGTTGGAGGAGTACCAAGAGGGCGGCGTGAATCATTTTGTCCACAAGCTGCCGAAACGCAGCAAGTTTCCCAATCTCGTCTTCAAACGAGGCTTTGTGAGATCAAACGAGCTGTGGAGATGGTATGAGGAGTTTCACTTTGGCCCGCCAGAAAAGCGCAAGCGCAAGCAGGGAGCGATCATTCTGATGGACCCAAACGGAAATGATGTAGGGGCTTGGGCATTTGAAGGGGCTTATCCGGTCAAGTGGGTTGGACCGGAGTTCCGGGCCACGCATGGAGAAGTAGCCATCGAGACATTGGAAATCGTGCACCACGGCTTAAAAGCGTATTTTTAAGCCTTATCCCGTCTGCAAGGAGCAAAAGAAACGATGATAACGATCAAGGCGCTCCCACCTTCGCGTCGTCCATCACTGCTGCCAAGGGCGTCCAGCCAAGGCTTTGCACAGAGCATCATGCAGAAGTATCGGCACGGGGAAGGTCGCGATCCCGGCTACCTTGCTTTGATCCATCGTGATTTTTCGCCGAGTATCGGAGGGCAGGAAAACCACTTTCATCAAACCTTCATTCATGTACGCATGCAAGTACAAGTGGACTCCTACCTCGGATTGAATCGAGAAATGTTGCCGAACGGACAGGCTGGCTTACTAGGGCCAAGAGAACGGGTAGTGATAACGCAAGCATCGGGATCAGGACGAAAAGTACGACCAGCTACTTTGATCCATGAGCTTTTTCGGAAGTGGGAGTCATCCAAATTAATCGAGAAGGTTTACCTGCCTCGGATCACGATTGTCTCAAATGAAAGAGATAGATATCGCTGGTCCAGCTATGTTCAGTCTTCGGCACTTGAAAAATGGCTGCCGCTGGGGCGGTTCATAGAGCAGAAAAACACGGTCGATTTTGCGTGGCCTCTTTTGAAAGCAATTGTTTCAGACAGAAAGGAAACCGTACGTGAAAGATTTTGGACGCCTGAGACTCCCTATGTTTCGCCGGAATTTTTGGTACACACGGCGCGAATGGGTGAGCTTGGTGGACTCAAGAGCATGCAAAATGCACGTGAGCGGATACGGCTCGAATCAGCGACAAGAGTAGATGCGATTTCGATTTCACGTGTCAGAGCGACGCGTTCTGAAGCAGGCCGGTTCGAAGGGTTTGGGGTTCGCAATTTTTTGCAGTTGATCGGTAGAGGGATGGAATCAAGGATTGGGACGTGGTCTTTTCCTGTTTTGCTAAAAAGAGTAGAAGGACGGGCTGCGAGCGCTTTCTTGAATCGCTCGGTGTGGACAGAGAGAGCTGGAATTGACGGCAAAGATATCTCTAGGCTAATCGTTCATGAAAGTGAAAGTACACGTGGGTCTGTAGCTTCCCAGCAGACTGAACTTTGGTGGCGCTGGTGGGAAAACCTGAGTCTGTACTGGCAGAAAAGTCGAGCAACATGGCTGCCAGGGACGATGACTGTGCATCCACGTCTACGTGTTTTACAGCCGATTGTTTTTCCGAGAAGCAGTCAACACCCGCAAGCTAAAAGCGAGTGGATGCTTGAAACGCTGTCTGAAGTTTTTTCTAGCCCATTGGCACTGAAGATATTTCAGAGCAATGAGCTTTCGAAGATGTTCACGTCCCTATTGCCTAGCATGCTTCATCGAGCTGATGCTGGTCGGACCGAACAGCAAGCTGTAAGGGAACGGTTCAAACAGCTGTTCCATTTGGCTCAACAGTTTTCGAAGGCAGAAAGCGAACGTGGGCTAGCAGTGCTTGGTTCTCGAGAGAGCTTGAAGCAGATAGAGAGCGGGCGGGAACAACAGCCGAATAGCATTACATTTCACCCGTTGCAACTCTTTCCTTTCGAATCCATCGCAACAAGGAATCAGCGGACATACGCGTTACTTCAACAACTGATATTGCAGGAAGCCAGGTTGAACGAGAGAGTCAGAGAGCAGTCCATTCGCTTGCGATCAAGCTATGAGCAAACCCATTATGGCAAAACGAGTATGATCCCGGCTGTCTCCCGTGCTTCGTATCAGCAGCTTGACATGCTACAGCATGAGTGGTGGACGGGTATGACGTTACACGTTTTGCACCCCGTGCAAGGGCTTTCCAGAACAGTTCCACTTCTCTCGCAGTCAGTTGTCAGGAAGTCGATCGCTGCATATTGGATAAAGAGCTTCCAGTCCACCAATGCTCCTGTTTTCTTTGAAAAACGAGGATGGTTGAACCAGCCTTGGATCAAGGAATATCTTGAAACGCTTAACGAAATCGAGCGTGAGCCAGCTGGTAGAGCAGCTAGCACTTCTCGGTTTGTGTCGAATCGCTTCGGGCCTATCTTCCATACGAATCGCCAACGCTGGCAGACGTTACAGAACCGTATCGTCAGTTCTACCCATCAGGAGACGAACAGGAAGTCTGTGATGGCGTGGGTGCAAGCTCAACAGATGGCTGAAAAACAACTCAGAGCAAGAGAGCTCCTTGCTACTAGCACTCATGCGCCAAGGAACCTTCTGTATGAGCGGGAGAAGCAATCTCTGCATCCTGCGGCAAGCACGCCTAGTAGATGGTTGATTCCCTTGCTTAATGTTCTGACCAAAGAGAGTACATCCCTCAGTAATCATGCAGTTTCGAATCATATCGAAGGCATCTCCCAATCATTTTTCCAGCCAAGAATGCCTTTCTTGCAAGATAGGCACGTTTATCAGCTGTCATACGAGACGGTGCGTCTGCTACTGTCGTTTCAGGGTATGAAAAATAAGCTGGCAGATGTCGCTTTCTCCAAGAATCAAGAAAAATTCAGCCTACCGGGACGAAAAGCGACGATCTCGATGGCACATGAGCATGAGCACAAACCAATACGGCACACCGTCTTCCTAAAAAATGAACGGAGTACAAGTCGAGCATTTGTGCATACTCATCTTCATAATCGGGAAGCCGTTTTCCACATGTTGAACCGTTTGGGTTCTGCAATGCTTCGTGCCACAGAGTGGATTGGACTTGGGGGAAACACGTCTGCGAAGTCGTTTTCTATCAAAGAGGACGTTTCTGTCAGGAACTCATTGCGACGGATAGCTGCTGGATGGAGTGCGGAATTAGGACTTACGATCCTCTTGCAAAAAAGCGCGAAGCTGGAAGCGATGACCGGGATTGCAAAGGTAGGCTCAGCAAGCACCAGTGGGAAAGCTCCCCCGAGCAGTGAAAAGCAATCGAATGATCACCCAAGGTCTCGCAAGGGCGAAGGCAATCCATTACGAGAAAGCCATCAATCCCGTGAAAGCCGCCACTCCTACTTCTTGCAGCAGACAGCCAGCTTGTGGACAAACTCCGTTGCCCTACGTGCTCGCGCCTATCTTCAAGTCCTTCAAGTCCTTCAAGTCATGGAGCAAATCAGAAAGGCTATCCAGACTGATTTCCGGACGGAAACATATGTCCAAAACCATCATTCACTCTCGACTGCTCTCAATCGTCACGATGCACAAATGGTTATTCAGAAACAATGGGGGCCACTCCCTAGCCTTGTGCATGGTCAAAGCGTAGGGGTGCCTGACAGTTTCATGCATGAGAGTGGAAGCAGACGTGCAACAGAGCCACTACTACGAAAAGGTCGAGTCAACAGCTTGGAGCCATTATCTCGCCGCCATCCAATCAGCTCCGTTCCATTCGTGAGAGAAAAATCCATTGATCTTGTCTGGGATAGATTGCATTCCAGACAGCTTAGTCGCCGCAGCCGTTTTCAACAAAACAACCATGAGCAGATTCTGACGGTCAACCAGAAGACGCAGACGATCAAACAGCTAACGAGTGAAAAGACACAAGAGGTCAAGGTTCGAGACGCTAGGCTCACGCCTCTGCAAAGACCAGGGCTATTCAACCTGACGTCAACATCACCAATGGCGAAGCAGCCACCACTCCTGCAAGCTTTGCAACAAGCTCAAAGAACGCCCGGAGAATCCGAGCAGCGCTCCCTGTCCGAAAACGCAACCCATATCCATCGGCGAGGGTTACGCACAGAAGACAGCCATGCAAGCCCTGCTACTACCGTTCAGTCGCCGCCGTCCATGGAGTACCTGCGAAAAAGCATTCAGCCTCAAGAAACCGCCGTGCAGCAGACGACAACACTGCCACTCCAACGACAAGTCGATCTACACGTGCAAGAGAGGGCAGGCAATCAGACGTCGTTATCCCCACAAGAGGTGGATCGATTGATGGATAAAATGATGAAGGAGCTGGACAAGCGCCTCACTCAAGAGCGGCAGCGACGAGGTCTATAGACAGGATTCGCCGCATTCACAGACGACTATTTCTTCGGTAAAGAGAGGCAAATGCCAATGATGGGTCAGGAGAAAAAGGCAAAAATTTTAGTGGATCGCAACGGGCAAGGAGACTTCAAGGAGAGTATTTCCGTTCTCTTTAACCCCTCGGAATACAAGGTAGATGCTTCCAATAACTACTCTTGGCAAAAGATATTGGGGCAATCGGTACCAGTCGGGATGTTCACGAGCGGTGATATCGAGACATTATCGGTCGACTTGTTTTTTGATACATACGAGGCTGGAGTGGATGTGCGTGCCTTCACGAATCAGGTGCTGGGACTGATGGCCGTAGAAAAGAAAATCAGTACACCGCCGATCTGTAAATTCGTCTGGGACAGCTTTCAATTCACCGGGGTTGTCGAAAAGGTTTCGCAGCGGTTTACGATGTTTCTCGACCAAGGGACACCAGTACGAGCCACGTTGGGCGTCACCTTTAAAGGCACGAGCGTGAAAAAGTCCGCGGACGATATCGGGGTTGCAAGGGAAAAGGTCGCACAACAAACGGTCAACCAAGGAGACCAGCTGTACTTGATGGCGTATCGCTCGTACAGTGATGCATCGAAATGGCGAAACATTGCGAACGCCAATCGGATCGACAATCCAAGACTTCTAAAACCGGCTACTACCCTGCATGTGCCACTTGTGAGGTGACGAAGGAATGAGCGAATTAAAATTGACGACAGACCGCCATTCCTTCGATGACCTACGCCAAACGTACAACAACTTTCATTCCCCAGCTTTGGAAATACTCGTTGGAGGAAAAAAGCTGATTAGCCAGGTAGGCGTCGCCATTACCAAAGCAACGATCAACTCCAGCTTGGAAGGCAAAGCAGATACGTTCTCGTTTTCGGTAACCAATGCTTTTGATACGGCAGCGTGGGAATTTCGCTGGGTAGATGACTATTTGGTTCCTGGCAACGAAATCGAAATCCAGCTGGGCTACGGAACCGAGCTTTCCAGTCTCTTTTACGGGCATATTACAGCCGTTTCGTTTGCATGCGAGGAGACGCCAACCATTACGGTAAAAGGGATGGACAAATCGTTCCTGCTTATGGTCGATAACAAGTCTACCTCCTGGAATAAAAAGAAATACAGCGATGTCGTGAAAGAGCTGGGACAAAAATACGGCTTGTCGACGCATGTGGATGATACGGTTCAGACTATCGAGACCATTACAAAGACGGTGTCCGAGACTGACTTTCAATTTTTAAATCGTCTTGCAAAAATTTGTAACTACGATTTTTTTATCGTCGGGAAGAACTTGTATTTCCGTAAGCCACTGAGCAACATGACGCCGGTCCTCACCTTGATCTGGGGAGTTTCCTTGCGCAGCTTTTCCGTCGATGTCAACATTGCTTCCCAAGCTTCCTCTTATACAGTGCGATGGGTAGACAAGGACAAATCAACGGTGCTCCAGGAAGCAAAAGCAACGAGCACTGATATCGGGAAGCTCGGGACCAATTCGAAGACAAGCGCTGATTTGCTGAAAGCAATCGGTGATTATTTTGATAAATACGAGTCTACGAAAAAACTGGACTCACCTGAGGAAATAAAAGCGGTAGCCAAGGCACGCTTGAATCAACTCGCCATGAATCTTCTCGACGGCAACTGTGAGGCAGTCGGTTTGCCAGAAATTCGTGCTGGCCGCTATATCATGCTAGAGGGCATGGGGAAAAAGCTGAGTCAGCCTTATTACATCACATCTGTCACACACACCATCGATGTGGCATCTGGCTATGTCACGACGTTTCAAGTGAAGGGAAATACGATATGAGCTTTGATCATTGGTTCTACCAGGATGAAATCACAGAAGACGAACGGGCAAAAATCCACGGTGTCATTGTCGGCATTGTGACGAACAACGAAGACCCGGAAAAGCTCTCGCGAGTGAAACTGAAGCTGCCTCTGGTAGATAACGAGCGGGAGACAGATTGGGTGCGAATTGCCACGCTTTTTGCAGGAAAAGATCGCGGCAGCTTATTCATTCCGGAGGTAGGCGACGAGGTGTTGGTCGCGTTTCACTGGGGAGATGTACGCGAGCCATTTGTGATCGGGATGCTTTGGAATCAGGAAAACAAAGGCCCGGAAATGGCGGAGAAAAACAACATCCGAAAAATCACGACCCGTGCAGGCCACGAAGTGATTTTTGGTGATGATCCGAATGACGGGAAGATCACGATTGCCACGAAAAAAGGACAACAGGTGGAGCTGTCGGACAAGGATGAAAGTATTGTGCTTAGGGAGAGCAGCGGAAACAACCAAATCTCCATCAAGGGCGGCAGCACGGGCGAAGTTACGGTGAAGAGCGGTTCAAGTACGATTACGTTGAATGCAAAAGGGCAAGTGACCATTCAGTCAGACACATCGCTGACAATCAAGTCCACCCAGCTGAATCTGGAGGCGCAGGGAGCCATGTCGATTAAAGCGGGAGCATCCCTGAACATCAAATCTGACGGAATTGTTGCCGTCAACGGTTCGGTGATCAAATTGAATTAATTCATGGGAGGATGCCATGCAGCAGCCATTCGGTGAAAAAGGATGGAAGTTCCCTATTCAGGTGGATCAGGCTACAGGCCGTATTCGTTTGTCCGACTACGAGGATGATATCGCAGAAGCGATTCGCATCATTCTTTCTACCGCAAAGGGAGAGCGTGTGATGCGACCGAAATTCGGGAGTGGATTGCAAGGCTTCATGTTTGATGGCACGGACGGAACGAGCATGGCGTTGCTCCAGTCGGACATCGCAGAAGCGATCATGATCTGGGAACCGCGTGTACGAGATGTGCAGGTGGAGGCCAAGGTCGACAAGACTCATTCCGAAACGGTGAACGTTACGATCAGCTATACGGTACGTGCCACAAACAAAGGCTATCAGCTGTTGTATCCTGTCCACCGTCTTGGTCCACACGGATAGCAGAAGAGTCACAGTCGTATGAAGAAAAAAGGAAGGGAGGTGGGTAATGTGAAGCCACCTTTGGTCGATTCACGGGACATGCAGGCAGTCATCCGAAAAATGCGCGAAATGGTGCCATTCTACACCCCAGAGTGGCGATTCACTCCAGAAGATCCTGATGCGGGTACGGCTTTATTTCTCCTTTTCGCAGACATGCTGATGAATAATCGTGAGCGTTTGAATCAAGTACCTGAGCGAAATTTTATCGCTTTTCTCAATATGCTCGGTGTCGGAATGGCTCAGGCTAGACCGGCAGAAACCTTTTTGACATTTGAATTGAGTACAGGTGTGCAAAAGCCAGTGTGGATTCCGGCGGGCACAAAAGTTACGGGTAAGTCTGTCCTTGGCGATGAAGTGGTTTTCGAAACAGAGCAGCCTATGCTGGCTACCCCCTCTCTCCCGACAGATCTGTTGTTTTCCAATGGCAGTCGAGACTTTTTAACTGATGCAACGAGTTGGCTTGGAACAAATGCACCGCTCTCTCTCTTGGACTGCAAGGCTTTACCTAATGATCAGGAGCATTGCTGGTATGTGGGGCATGAGTACTTGTTTTGTTTAGGAGATCGTGCTTCGATCCAGCTCACGATGGTTTCCAATCAGGAACGCTACCTGGAATCCTTGCTGACAGAGAAGCTGGCGAATCCAGAGCTGGTCGAGTGGACGTATGTGTCAGAGGGAGAATGGATTTTGTTCGATAAAGTCGAGGCTGATCAAAATCAGCTACGCTTGGAAAAAAAGCAGCGAAAAAAATGGGAGTCTAGTGAAGTGCAAGGAATCGAAAATCGTTGGCTCCGTTGCAGAGTGAAACCAGGCATGATTCATGAGTGGATGAAAAATGGCGGGAGCCTTTCTCTGACCCAAATCCAGCTGAAGACGGATTATTTGCCAACAGATGATCCGGAGGGTCTTGCACCCGACATGCTTTTTTCCAATGATGTGCAGGTTTCCGGGAGTGGCTGCCTTGCATTTGGCGAGCAGCTTGCACCGTATGGCATGTTTTTTTTGTCCTGTGAGGAGGCGTTGACGAAGCCTGGTAGTACTGTTTCCCTTCGTTTTCGGATGAAGACGGAGGCTTATCCCGCTACGCATCTGTCACAACCGGAACCGAAATGGAAATGGATCATGAAGGAATCGTCCTTTGACCCTCCTGCGACGACACCCGTCACGGTCAGCAAGGTGGTATGGGAATACTGGAATGGCAGCGGATGGATGGTGCTCCTGTCAGGAGAGGATCGTGAGAAGCTGTTTGCTGGCACCGATTCGGATAAGGAGGTTGTGGTTGCCTTTACGTGTCCAGATGATTTGCAGCCGACAACCGTCCAATCACAGCATGGGTTTTGGATCCGTGTGCGAATCCTTCAGGTGGAAGGCTTATATGGCCCGAATCCTGTATACATGGCCCCGTGGCTGGAAGACATGCGCCTGACCTACTCGTACCAGGAGTCGCTGCATGAGCCGGAAGCGATTCTCACACAGAACGATTTGGATTGGCAGCAACCTGTCGGTACAGGCAATCATCAGGCTAGCTTCCAGCCGTTTTTGCCGTCCGAATGCGTGCATCCTGCTGTCTACTTCGGATTTGAGCAGCCGCCATTACAAGGGCCGCTCTCTTTCTACTTTTCTTTCCTGCCGATGGAAGAATCCCCAGGGCCTGCTCCGGTTGTGCAATGGGAATACAAGCGCAAAGAAACAGGAACAACGTCTTGGGCCAAGCTGCAGACGATTGATCAGACCGCTGGTTTTACGGAAAGTGGTACCGTCCGTTTCGCTGGTCCTTTTGATATGGAAAAAAGCAAAATGTTTGAGCGAGAGCGTTATTGGATTCGCGCCGTCAACGTAGACAATCGTCTGGGAGGGGGCGCTTCGGATGCACGCTATCCCGTGCTAAGCGGCTTTTATCCGAATACGATACGAGCCATTCAACAGGAGACGATTCGCAATGAAATGGCAGAGCGGATAGCAGAGGGGCAACAAGCCGAGTACAGACTCATCCGCTATCCCGTCATGGGCGAAGAGGTATGGGTAGATGAAACAGGCTTCTTTTTGCCGAGTGAACGAAAGAGCTGGCTGGAACATCCAGAAAATCGGGTGGAACTTCTCTATGATTCTGAAGGAAACGAGCAGAAATGCTGGGTTCTGTGGAAGCGAGTAGAGCATCTGCACGATTCTGGCCCGGATGATCGCCATTACTGCTTGGAGAGCGCTACCGGAAAAATTTTGTTTGGCGATGGTCGACACGGTAGGGAGATTCCACAAACCGGGCTCGGTTCTGTGAGGGTGACGTATAAGGTCGGAGGGGGAACAGCAGGGAATCTTCCTGCTGGGCAATTGAATCAACTGGAACAATCGATTCCGTTTGTCCAAGCCGTCAGCAATCCGGTGCCTGCGATTGGGGGAAGTGATCGGGAAATGCTGTCGGAAGCCTTGCAGCGAGGTCCTCAAACCATCAAGCATCGCTATCGAGCGGTGACGGCTGAAGATTTCGAATGGCTCGTCCGTGAAGCGCATCCGGGGATAGCCAAGGTGAAGTGTTTGCCGAATCGGAACGGCCGCCTGCAAAGAGAAGCAGGGCATGTCACTGTGATCGTATTGCCCGCAGCGGGATGCTTCGGAACACAATTTCTGGAGCTTCGGCGTTGTGTCACGAACTCCTTGCTTACACATGCGGCAGCGACGGTAGCCTCCCCCGAGCGGATTCATGTCATGGAGCCAGTCTACTTGGAAATTGCGGTGACAGCAGAGCTGGCAGTGGGGTCTTTGGAGGAAATCGTTGGGGTGGAGCTGGAGACACTCGGCAAGCTCGAACGATTCCTTGACCCGATATCGGGAAATCTGCACGGTGGGGGCTGGGAGATAGGACAACGTGTGCACCCGTCGCTCTTGTTTGCCTTGTTGAAATCCGTAAAGGGCGTCCGCTTTGTCGATCATCTGACCTTGGCTGTATTTCGAACGGAAAATGGGCAACGAAAGGAAATACTCGCTTCTGAATACGAAACGATCGTCCATGGGATCGTCACAGAGGGCGCGCATCGAATCAGCGTCCGCGTTCACGAAGGCCAGGCTTTCTTCCCACCCAAACATTGAAAAAGGAAGTGTACGCTATGCTTCCATCCAAGAATCTGGATGATCGCTACTTTGAAGAGATCGTAGAACAAGCAAAAAACGCGATCCCCAAGCTTCAGCCAGAGTGGGGTGATCACCGTCATCACGATCCGGGCATTACGCTTTTGGAAATGTTCGCGTGGTTGATGGAAATGCAGCAATACTATCTCAACCGGATAACGGAAAAGAACGAACGCAAATTTTTGCAGCTCATGGGTGTACACCCACTGAACCAGTCATGTGCGACGACTGATGTTACGTTTTTCGACGTGTCAGAAGAAGCGATTCTTCCGGAGAAGACGAGATTGTTCGCGGGGAATCTTCCTTTCGAGACGGAACATTCGCTTGTTCTGGTACCGGCCACCCTGGAGCGTGTTCTGGTTCATACAGAAAGCGGGACGGCGGATGTGAGTTCATCCAATGCGCATAACGGTGTTTCCTACTACGCATTCGGCCAGGAACCAAAGATAGGGAACAAGATTTACTTAGGCTTTGATCGGCCGTTGCCAGTGGAGAAGGCAGTCTCCATCGGATTGCGCCTGTTTGAGGACTATCCTGTCCCAATCGTCCCGCTTACGCCCACAACGCTTTTCGTTCCATCGACCACTCTTGAGTGGGAGTACTATGGACAGAACGAACGTACGCAAGAAATGGGATGGAGTCCGTTGCCACGAGTCTTGGATGAAACGATGAATCTCTCCTTTTCGGGACGAGTCCTGATCGAGCTAGAAGGGGCAATGAAGCCGCTCATGCTTTATCCCGCCAATGATCGGCCTCGATTTTGGCTCTGTGCGACATTGCGTGCAGGTCGATTCGAACTGGCTCCTCGCATGGAAAAAATCGAGCTGAACACCGTGAGTGCCATCCAAATGGAAACCTTCAGTCAAGTATGGGAGTTCGATGGAACGGGGCAAGCGGATCAGACGATCGTCCTTGCAAGCTCGCTATCGTATGAAGGCACAGTAGAGGTTCAATGCAAAAAGGGGCGTCATTGGCAAAGTGGATGGGATCAAGATGAGCCAGACCAAGTGGATACAGGTGTATTTTCGTATCGCGTCTCACGCGACTCAGAACAGGGAGCAACGATGATTCGGTTTGGGAGTGCAATGCCTGAGGGCCGCAAAAATATTCGGGTTATTGCCTATCGGGGTGACTTTGCTGGGCAGCGATTGATTGGAGAAAGCAGTGGATTGCCACATCAAGTGTTTCGGCTGAATATCCAATCGATCTTGCCAGAAACGTTTGTCATTCAGGTGGCGCGTCAGGTCGAAGGCAGTCCGTTTCCCGCTTGGGAAGACTGGTCGCTGGTCACTGATTTTGACCGATCGGGACCACAGGACCGCCATTTTATGTTGAATGATTCGGACGGGGCAGAAATTGTGTTTGGCAACAATGAGCACGGAGCCATTCCCGAAAGGCTGGAAGGCATGGCGGGCATTCGGATCATATCTTGTCAGACAGGCCAAGGTGCGAAGGGGAATGTGCAGGGAGGCCAAATTAACAGATTCCTGCCGCTAGCCCGGCAGCGAACCACTGCGCAGGTGACGAATCCCCGTCCAGCCAGTGGGGGAAGCGAGCGCGAAACGATCGATCAAGCCAAAAGCAGGATGAGAATGGAGTGGAAAAAACCGCAGCGGGCCGTTACAGCAGAAGATTATGAGGCCATCGCGCTCTCGACACCCGGATTGCGAGTGGCCCGCGCGAAGGCAATCCCCCTGTATAAAGTAGGGCAAATGGGAGCATCCGAGAAAAACGCAGCCGCTCAAATGACCGTCGTCATCGTCCCGTTCAGCGACCAGCCGACACCACAGCCAAGTGAAGGCTTCCTGCGGACCGTTCGCCACCAATTGGAACAGCGAAGGCTGCTGACGACAGAAGTCCATGTGGTTGCTCCGGCCTATATCAAGGTGACCGTTTTCGCGACAATCGTGATGGAGCCTGCGTTTGCAGACAAAAAGCAAATCGTGCTACAGGCACTGAAGCGGTATTTGACGCCATTGAATGTCCAAGATTCTTCGACTCATCAAGGAAAAGGATGGGAATTTGGTCGGCCTGTTTATAAAAGCGATCTCTACGAGGTGTTAAACCAGATCGAGGGTGTGCTGTACGTGACGGATTTGTGGGTTTCTGCAGAGGGTACAGGCATCGTCAGGGATGAAGGGGGAGATATTCAGATTCCGCTCCATGCGCTGGTGTACTCAGGAGAGCATGTTCTGGAGCTCGTTGTGGATAGAGAAAGATAGACGGGAACAAACGGAGGAGTGGGCATGGATACAATGAATCGTTTCTTTTCCCTGAACAATCCGTCCGATTGGCAGCGGGGGGCCTGGTATAACCTTCACGTCTCCAACGAGGGGATCGCGTTGAACAAATCGCTCGAATATGTGATCGATCATGTGCATCAGGCTGAGACGACACATCACTCTCGACTCCTGGATTTTGCCATTGCACGCGTTGGTTCGTTGCTTTGGCTGGATGAGAGCGGCCATATCACGCATTACGATGACAGCAACAACTTCAAGGAGACGGTGTTTCGCGCTGGACGCGGGTTGTTTTCCAAAGACTCGTTTCTCGTCGCTGACGATGAATACGTGTACATTATCGACCCCGAAGCGAAGAGAAAAGTCGGAGCGTATTCCATAGCCAACGGCCAGTGCGTTTGGAGCTGGGAAGATGGGGAGGGACAGCAGCTTTTTCCTTTGGATGCAGGGCTGGATGAAGAAGGACGCCTTTACATCACGACACCTGTGGTCGTAGATCGAGACAACGAACGGAAGGAAATCGCGGCGGGAACACAAATCGTCGTCCTTCGGCTGAATCGGGCAGGTAAGATAGACGCTACATACGCGCATGCGGAATTGAAAGTAACAGAGACAGCTACCCTTCGAGAGATCAGGCGTAGGAGGTTGTTTCGCCTGTCCGTTGTCGAATCGGGCATTGCCTATCTATTCTGGGCACAGACGAATCAAGTGTTTCGGTTCTCTTCGGAAGGCTACGATGTGTGCACCCTGGCAATCCCGTCAGGCACCAAGCCCGCGGGATTCGCAGTGGGTCCAGGTCCCATTCTTTACGTGGGTGATAGTCGTTCCATCGATTCAGCTCATGATCATACTCGATTCATTTTGCGTTTTCAACCAACGGGAGAAGCACTTGCGCCATTAACCAACTACCAAGGACGAGCAGACAAGCTCGTTTTTGACAATCAGCAACGTTTGTATGTTTGGGACGCGCAGAAAAATGTTCTGACCATGTTGAGGCTCGTCTCGCGGACGTCCAACCTGGATGCGACCGGAATACCGATGGGCATCTACTTCTCTCGTGCATTGGATAGCGCGGAATTTGAAACGGTGTGGCATAAATTCACGTTGGATGCAGACATACCGGAAGAAACGCAATTACTCATCTCGACGTTTTCTTCAGATCGAAAAGAGCATGTGATTCATGGAGCCGTACACAATCTGGATGATTTTTTGTTGGCACCCGACATGGACTGGAAAACCAAGCTGCAAAGGACGGCCAATTTATGGTCGGAGCCGGTAATCAACGCCTCAGATGCGTTGATTCCTTCAGCAAAAGGCCGCTATTTATGGCTCAAAATTGAATGGCTCGGTACTGACTGTCACTCCCCGTTGCTCAGGCAAATGCGGATTTACTCGCCGCGCGACACATTTTTGCGCTACCTGCCAGCGACTTATCAAAGTGAACCTGCCAGTGCTGATTTTTTGGAGCGCTTCCTCTCCCTTTTCGGGACGTTTTACTTGGAGCTGGAGGAACAGATTGATACCATCTCACGTTTGTTCGATCCTGATACGACACCTGGTGAGTTCGTCCCTTGGCTCGCTTCCTGGTTAGGGATGGGCAGGGAAGAGCATTGGACAGAGGCACAACGCCGAGAGCTGATTCGTCGTGCGCCACAGCTGTACGCAGAGCGGGGCACTCGTACGGGATTGGAAAAGATGGTGGAGCTGTATACCGGGGAGCGCCCGATGATCGTGGAGTATTTTCAAATCAGGGACATGAAAGCGATCCCGGAGCTGCACGGGTTGATCTCTTCCTTGTACATGGATCATCCGTACCAATTTTGCCTGATCGTTTCGCAGGAATGCGCGAAAACAGAGCGGGAGCAGTCGGTTCTGCAAAAGATTTTGGAAGATCAAAAGCCTGCTTTTACAGAGGCGAAGCTCATCGTTCTGCGCCCCGGCATTTACGCCGACCTCCATAGCTACGTGGGGATTAATTCGTATTTGACGGAGCCGTCGTTCCTTACGCTTGATCAAAATTTATCCATGCCATACAACACGGTGCTAAGCGGGAAGGACCGCAGCAGACAAATCGATTATGACACGAGGATTGGCCTGGATGCAGAGCTGGAGTAAGAAGCCAAGATTTTTACGCAAAGTGAGGTGTTCGAGATGAAGAATCTGCGTTATTTTCCACATGAACGGAATGTGTATTTCAAAGGAAAGCTGTTGACCGTCAGAGATTTCGAATCAGAACAGCGCTATTTCAATGACAAACGTCGGCTCACCAATCGGTTGCTTCACGGGGGTGGAGTGGTATGCGGTTTGCAGGTAATCGCTGTGGACGAAAAGCAGATTTCGATCGAGGCTGGAGTCGCTCTCGATTATCTCGGGAGGGAAATCGTGCTTCCCGAACCTGTGAAGCTGAAGCTGTCCATGATGGAAGGCTTTAGCAACAACGATTACGCGAAAAATGTGTACGTCTGCTTGGCTTATGATGAAAAAGGCAAAGAACAGGTCTTCTCCGTCTCTGAAACCGTCGAACAGGAAATGGCTGAATACAACCGAGTGGCAGAAGGATATCGGCTTTTTATCAAAGAGGAGGCACCACATCCTGCTTCCATCGAAGGGGTGCAACTGGTAGAGCAAAGAGTGCTACTATATGCAGATCCACAGGTGCGCATCTGGCAGGCGACTCCACGATACGTCAATCCGGGGGAAGTATTTTCATTACAGTTGCACATTGAGAAGACGGTACAAACCTCACGCGTGCAATTCCAATACAAGCTGGATGCACCAGGGCTGACAGTCTTGGAGAGCAGTGACGGTAGTGTATCCTTCCTAGAGTCTGTTGACGCGAAAGAGACGGATTATGTCGTCTCCATTCCGATCAAGGCTGGCTGGGATCGTGGAACGGTGGAGCTAGGAGTGCTGGGTGGCAAGGCAGAGGTTCGACTCGGCGATCGCTTGGTGTATACCGATCTCGTTTCTGTAGGAAAAATCGAAATCACGCCAGACGATCTGGTAGAGCGGCTCGTGTCCGATTACTACAGTCGCAAGCTGGATCAGGTGACACATGCGAACGAACAGCCTTTTCTTTA
This sequence comes from Brevibacillus fortis, assembly GCF_046196545.1. Classification (GTDB taxonomy): domain Bacteria; phylum Bacillota; class Bacilli; order Brevibacillales; family Brevibacillaceae; genus Brevibacillus; species Brevibacillus fortis_A. The sequence continues at coordinate 4,577,227 of NZ_CP176370.1, read as the reverse complement.
TTTGGCAAAAGTATGCTTGCTGCAAATGAATGCGACTTATGTGATTGAGAAGGTCGTTCCTGTGCCATTTGGTGAGTACGTGTATACACCAGCGCTTTTGCAAAAGCTTGCGTTGCGTGCGCCGCAGGGAAAGCGAGTCGAGCAAGGGGCCCATGCGGATTCTTTTCGCGTGACCACGCGTGTAAAAGAAATTCCGGCAGGCGATAAGCCGCAGTTCGACGTGAGCTACGATAATCTGGCGTCTGTCTACCAGTTTGAGCTCGGACTGCCCCGGCCCGGAAAAGCAAATGAACAAGTAGCTACTGGCGTGGTAGAAATACCGATTGAGCCGTACTCGTCCAACTGGCCATTTGGAGTCAAGGTCGGCAATCGATATTTTTCTGAAGAGATCAAGCACTCCCTCGGAAAAGGAAACGTGTATGTCAGTGCAGGTATCGAGGATTTTCATGCAGATGTGATCGATGAGTTGCTTTCCCAACATGAGCAAGTGATGTACGGGCATAGCAGTGTTTTTGATGATTCGGAGTATGCGACAGATGCAGCGCATTTTGCTGTAGGGGTCATCGTTTATCCGCAAAAAGGAACGTTTCGGATCGGCGTCCAGGTGAAGGGACCTGTCCAGACAGATCGGGCAAGGATCAGGTGGTGGGCGATCAAACCGCTGGCAGCTGGGACAGAGGACGTGGCGCATCAAGATTCACAAGAGTAGCGAGGTTTGCTTCATTCTGTATTTATGCTACACTTTCTTAATGTAAGTACATATCAGCGTTAGACGGGAGGAGATCCAATGGCAACACATATCACAGATCATTCCGTTTTGAACAACGGGGTGAAGATGCCCTGGCTGGGTCTGGGTGTCTGGAAGGCGAAAGACGGAAACGAGACGTTGGCCGTCCGTTCCGCGATTGAGGCGGGCTATCGCAGTATAGACACGGCAGCCATCTACGGTAACGAAGTCGGCGTAGGCGAAGGAATCCGTCAAGCCGGGATTGATCGCGATCAATTGTTCATCACGACCAAGGTGTGGAATGCGGATCAAGGCTACGAGTCAACGCTGAAGGCTTTTGATGAAAGTATGAAAAAATTGGGTATCGATACGCTCGATTTGTACCTGATTCACTGGCCTGTAAAAGGCAAGTATGTAGATACATGGAGGGCCTTTGAAAAGCTGTACCGCGATGGATATGTACGTGCGATTGGCGTCAGTAATTTTCATAGCCACCATCTCGAGGATTTGCGCCAACATAGCGAGATCATTCCGGTAGTCAACCAAGTCGAGTATCATCCATTGCTTACCCAAAAAGAATTGCATGCGTATTGCAAAGAGCACCACATTCAACTAGAGGCATGGAGCCCGTTGATGCAAGGAAATCTCGATCATCCACTCTTGGTAGAATTGGGACAAAAATACGGCAAGTCTCCTGCACAAATTGTGCTTCGCTGGGATTTGGAAAACCAAGTGGTCACCATACCGAAGTCGATCACACCAGAGCGGATTCGCCAGAACGCAGATGTTTTTGACTTCTCCCTCAGTGCAGAGGATGTAGAAAAAATTAATGCGTTGAATGACAACAAGCGATTTGGGCCAGACCCAGATCATTTTGATTTTTAAGCAGACAACCATCGAGCAGGAAAGGGGAGCCGCGATAGATCGGCTACCCTTTTTTTATGTGTGTCTTCGGTACTTACATATTTGGTTGTACATCGATTTGTCAGAAAGCTTGAGGAACAGCGTGATGTCTGGCCGCAGATTGGCTTCGATAATCCACACCCGACCGCTTGCATCAATACCCATATCAAACCCAAAGACTTGCTGACGGGTATAATAGCTCGCCAACCGTTCCGCAGCGTGGAGGGCGATTCTCCGCAAGCGAGCAATAATCGTGGAGGAGGAAGCACCGTGAATCGACGAGCGTCGAATAGCTGTGCGGATTGGCAGCACCCTTCCTTTGCTTCTTTTGACATTGGTGATGATGTAGCCTCGTCCAGCTACTTTGGCGAGCATGCCAGTGACAACCCAAGGAGAGCCAGGTCTTCTTTGTACCATCACCCTAACATCGAACAAAGAACCGTTGACACGTGCCAGCGATATCCCGCGCTGAATCAGGTAAGGGGTTGTTATTTTCTTGCGCAGATACTGATAGGTCGAAAGCTTGCCGCGCAGCGTGTGCAGGGAGGACCCGCGCTGAACGCGGTATCTGCCTTTGGTTTTTCGAGTGAGCAGCATGACACCAGCTCCACCGCTGCCTGCTGCTGGCTTGGCTATGACCTTTTTGTATCGATCGAGAAAAGCATGCAAAGACTGTTTCGAAAACAGGCGTGTCTTGGGTAATGCCGAGATGAGCGCAGGACTTGCCCGCAGCACGTTATACTTGGTCAGTTTTGATTCGCTTTTTTTGCCCAATGAAGACATTCCCCCAATCGAGTTGTGAAGCATGGGATCTTGCTGTCAGTGTATGTCCTATCTAGTTTCAGCGCTTGTGGGAATGTCCTTGGGAACATAAAATGGGTAAAATCTGTAAGAGTCAGCTTTGGATTCGCTCTTTACTATGCTTTATTTTTTCGTATACTGAAAAGTAGCAAATTCGTTTCATCAGATGAAACGATCGGAACAAAGTAGGAAGCAGGTGTCAAACACTTATGGAAGAAGAACAAAAAGCAAACGTTCGGGCAGTCGATCGGGCTTTGGATATCCTGCTCTGTTTTACGGACGCTACGGATCTGGGCCTGAGCGAGATAGCGAGTCGACTCTCCTTGCATAAAAGTACTGTGCATCGTTTGCTGGCAACGCTGGAGAACAAAGGGTTTCTGATACGAGATGTTCAGACAGAGAAGTATCGACTTGGGTTCCGGGTTTGGGAGCTATCCGCCAATTTGTCGCAAAACGATGATCCAGCGACATTGCTGCTGCCGGAGATGGAGCGTTTGCGGGATTTGGTGGAGGAAACGATCAGTTTGTACGTGCGGGATGGAAACGAGCGGATACGCGTACAGGCAGTCCAAAGCAAGCAACCGATTCGCAGGGTGGCGCCAATCGGTGCGCGTATGCCACTCACGGTGGGGGCATCCAGCAAAGTACTTGTTGCGTACGCAGAGCCGTTCATTTTACAGGAAGTCATCAGCGACCCGGATTGGCCTGACTATGTGAACAAGGAGTCTTTTATTGAGCAATTGGATCAAATCAGGAAACAAGGCTTCGCGACTAGCGTGGAGGAACGGGAGCTGGGGACAGCAGCCGTAGCCGTCCCGATATTCAACCGCAACGGACAATTGGTAGCGTCTATTGCGGCGTCGGGTCCTTCCAACCGCCTGACTCCTGAAAAAATGAGCCAATATGCACCTTACATCATGGAAGCCGCCTATCGGATGGGAAAAATGATGAAATAACGAAGAAGCCAATCAAAACACACAGAGAATGTGTTTTGGTTGGCTTTATTTTTTGGACGATCGATGCGTAATCATTGTCGCACGGTTAACACCACGTTGCCTTTCTTGTGCCCCAGCTCCACATAGGAGTGAGCCTCCGCTGCTTGCTCTAGCGGATAAATGCGATCGATGATGGCACGTAGCTTGCCGGCCTCGATCAGCTCCTTTACATACCTCAAGTCTTTCGCGTTTTCCTTCGCGCTTCCACCTATTACCTTCTTACCGCTTGTCATGTTCGTCCATAACCCGCGAACGATTGGCAGAGGGCTAAAATGGACCGCTCGCAGGTAGTAGCCGTTCGGTGTCAGTCGCTCGACGCATGCCTGAAACGGACTCTTTCCAACCGTATCGAAAATGATATCGTAGACCGCAGCCTCGTCCTCGAAGTTCTCTTTTGTGTAATCGATGATTCGGTCGGCCCCCAACGATCTTACCAACTCTACATTTGCTGTGCTGCATACTCCGGTCACTTCCGCACCGAAATGCTTGGCGAGCTGCACCGCATACGTCCCGACGCTGCCAGAAGCACCGTATATGAGCACACGCCTGCCGCGCTGGATATTGCCCTTCCGGAGAAATTGCAAGGCAGTATAGGCACCGACCGGAACCGCGGCTGCTTCCTCAAACGTCATATTCGCAGGCTTCAGCGAGATACAACCGCTCTCAGGTAAGCATTTGTATTCGGCATACGCGCCGAATCCGTTTCCGCAGGCAGCATAGACGAAATCCCCCGGTTTAAACTGAGAAACACTACTTCCCGTTGATTCGACCACCCCGGCTAATTCGAAGCCGAGAATCTTGATTTTCCTCGGTTTCCACAGACCATTGAACAGACGTGCCAAGAAAGGATCTGCCTTGCGTAAACGCCAATCCCCCGCTGCGGCAGTTGCAGCATAGACTTTGATTAATACCTCGTCGTCCTTTGGGACCGGCTTGGCGACATCCCGGAGCTGCAGGACATTTGGTGGCCCGTATTGCTCGTATACGATCGCTTTCATCTTTTCGCCCTCCAATTAGCCTTGGCTGTTTCCTTATTTTATACGGAGTCATTTGATTAAAGTTCTATTTTTATTTTTTGAATAGGAGTGCTGATTTTTTGGTTACTCGAATAAAAAACTTTACTCAAGTTAATTTATGTACTACTATAAACAAAAGTAGAAATATGGAAAAAGGAGAACAAGATGGCAGAAGCATTATCATTACGTGAGAAAAAGAAAGCAAAAACCAAATTCGCCCTTCTGGACGCTGCCTTGGAGCTTATAGGCGACGGGAGCTTCCGAAATGTACTGGTGGATGACATTTGTGAACGAGCAGAGGTGTCGAAGGTCACATTCTTTAAATTTTTCCCGCAAAAAGAAGAGCTCTTGATTTATTACATGAGCATATGGCAAGCAGAGTGCTTTGTTGAGCTGCGGAGTACTGGCAAGCGGGGATGGGAAGCCGTTCGGCATATTTTTGCCAAGGTTACGCGCGATAGCGAGAAGCAACCTGGGATCATGCTTAGCCTTATCAGCTTTTTAGCCGAGCAAAAAATGCACCCATGTGTACCGCTTTTATCTGATGCTGAATTGTATCTGCGCTTCCCTGAGCATGAGGATAGGGAAGCCATTAGAGCGACTGATCTTCATCAGATGTTGCAAAAGTGCGTACAAGAAGCAGTCGAAGATGGTCAGCTTGCCCTTCACCTGTCAGAGGAGGAAGCCGTAATTCTGTTATTCTCAATGTTTTACGGAGCCTATCTGACTGCCCATTTGTTTCATGTATCTGATTATATGGCGTGTTACGAGCTGCACCTCAAATCTTTGATAAGGTAGGGGAGTCGGATGGCAAAAGTAGTTCCGGGACGTTTTACCGCACAAATGGAAGGTCCTTTCGTCGTATTTATCATCGGGATGCGAATCAACCGTATGCTTGCGGTTCACAAGTGGATGCCAGTTGCTAATGCTATGGGAGGCATGATGCGAGAGTTGTATCAGCACCCGGAGCTCGGACTGTTGGGTCACACTTCGCATGTTAATTTGCGTGAAATCACCCAAATCCAGTACTGGCGATCCTATGAGCATTTGGAAAATTACGCGAGAAAAAGCCACAATCATCTGAGCGCGTGGAGGAAGTTCAACCAAGCGGTAGGAACGGATGGAACGGTTGGGATTTTTCACGAGACGTACTTGGTCGATGCGGGAAAATACGAATGCCTATACGGAAATATGCCTGTCTGGGGATTGGCCAAGGCAGGTGAGCATCTACCGGCAGTGGGAAAAAGGGAGACGGCACGCCGGCGTTTGGGCGGTGAGAATGAGCCAGCGGTACCTACGCCTGCACCTTGATCGATTGACGTCAAAGTCAATTAGGAAGCTACTTTTACATGCAAGCCCGTGACCTTCCGGCTCGACTCCCTCCGTCCGTTGCGAGAGCCATCCGAACAGCCATAGAATCACAAGCACCGAAACCTCGGTACGCTGCTGGCTACATGGCCAGTACCAACCTGGTATCGTTTAGTGCTAGCCATTCGGTGATGATAAAACTTTTCCCTAAACCGTGTCACAAAAAAAAGCCCTCTAAAGACTTATGTGTAAATCGATTGGAGGGATGAAAAGATGGAAAAATGGGATGTTGCCGTTATCGGCGGAGGAATGAGCGGTTGGGTTGCCGCTGCGTATGCAGTGAAAGCTGGCCTGCGGGTGATGCTAACTGAAAAAGCGAGGATGTTTGGCGGAAGGGCCCTAACGGTTCATAAGAATGGAGTGTTCCTTAGTCTGGGAGCGCATGCGATTTACAGAGATGGTGAATGCTATCGTATCCTCAATGAGCTTGGCGCAACACCAGATGGCAACGTACCGGCAATGGCTGGTCATATGCTACGAGAGAAACAGCTCCATGACTTGCCCGGCTCTCCCATTTCGCTTATGACATCACGTTTGCTTTCGATCAGGGGCAAACTAGAGCTGGCTCGCATTATGATGTCCCTAAAAAAGCTGGACAAACGAAACCTTCCACAAGGCTCGCTGAAGGAATGGGCGGAACGATCCATCCGTGAACCGGAGGTCAGACACATGATTTATGCCTTTTGCCGTACGGCCACTTTTGCACACAGGCCAGAGATTCAATCGGCCGGTCCGGTACTGCGACAAGTGAGTCATGTCCTTAATGGCGGAGCAGTATATGTGAACGGTGGATGGAGTTCCATTATAGAGCGGCTGTGCCAAACAGCGATGAAGGCGGGTGTACGGGCCGAGACGGGGAAAGCCGTGGTTAGCGTCACTCGGCAAACGTCGGCCAAGCCGGATTCAGTAGAAAGCTTCTACGAAATCCAGTTCGCGGACGGTGAGGTCCGTTATGCAAATGCAGTCATCTTGGCCGTCCCTCCGACCGAATGCTGCAAAATCGTTAGCGGCTCCGAGAAGACAGCGCTCGAAAGATGGCGTCGTCAAGCGCGACCAGTCACGACAGCCTGTCTTGATCTCGGGATGCGAAGGCTACCTAATCCAAAAGTACAGTTTGTCATGGGGCTTGATTCTCCTTTTCTATTTAGTAATCAGTCGAGAGCGGCGAAGCTTAGCGATAACGGTGGGCTTGCGGTTCATATCCTGAAATATCACGGTTCTTCGCAGCCTGACGCTGAGCAGGATAAAGCCGATCTGGAGCGAACGATGGATATTTTGCAGCCAGGATGGAGGAAGGAATTGCAAGCGACTCAATATTTACCCCATATAACGGTTGTTCACGACTATGCTCACACTGAACGCATGGAAGTGCCCGGGCCTGCTGTCCCTGAGTTGCCAAATCTTTATATCGCTGGCGATTGGGCCGGACATGGCGAACTGCTTGTGGATGCCGCGGCGGCCAGCGCCAAACGCGCCGTTGTTGAATTACTAAATCGATCAATGCCGAAACAAGGGGAGTACCATGAATATCGCAGAACAATATGAAATGTATAGACCGTTGTTATTTTCGATTGCTTATCGGTTGCTTGGCAGTGTATCCGATGCCGAAGATATTGTACAGGAGGCGTTTGTGGTTTGGACGGAACGAGGCGGTGAGAGATCCGTTACCAACACAAAATCGTATCTTTGTCGTATCGCTTCTAATTTGTGCGCAGACCGAATTCGGAAACAGACCAAACAACGGGAAACTTATATCGGTCCGTGGCTGCCCGATCCGTTGGTCGAAGGAAGGGGTGGCCCCGAGGATATTTGCATAAGGAGAGATACGATCAGCACGGCCTATTTGCTCTTGCTGCTACAATTGAGTGAAGTCGAACGCATCATCTTTGTTTTGCGAGAGGCGTTCGGCTTCAGCTATGAAGAAATTGCCGATTTGACCGGCAAAAGTGTAGCCAACTGCCGACAAATCTTTCACCGGGCAAGGCGAGGCATGCCGCGCTCTACGGAAGAGGAGGCCCCGACGTCAACACAAACAGCGCGTGCGCATCATATCGTTCGGCAGTTCATGCAATCGTTCGAAAGCGGTGACATCAGTCGTGTGATGGAACTGCTAACGGCGGACGTTGCACTTATCATGGATGGCGGCGGTAAGGTGAAAGCAGCGCTTAACCCGATTCTTACAACGGAACGGGTTATTGCTTTCTTTACTGGGACGGCCAGCAAGCTTCCAGAAGGCATGGTTTATCACCATGCAACGGTTAACGGATTGCCAGGCTTCCTATTAATGATCGGTGAAACTGTACATTATGTCCTATCCGTGGCGCTCGAAGGTAACCGTATCTCAAGATTTTATATGACGGTGAACCCTGACAAGCTTGTCCACCTGAACATGGCAAAGACTTCACCATTTTAGACGGCGAAGTCCGGAAGCTGCCTAAAGGATAGATTCCCTTATGTCGGGACTGTAAAAGCTAGGGAAAAGACATGATAGATAACCAAGATCAGCTGCGCAAATCTGACCTCACTTCAATTGAGTTATATTCACGAATGACTTCTTGTGCAGCTCGTCTCGCACTAGCAAAAACCGCGTCTGCTAAAACTTCACCTCGTCCAGTCCAATCACCGGCCACATACAACCCGTACACTTCTGGAACGGAGGGGCCATAGCTTTTATCGATCCTATCGATAGAATCAAAGTCGTGAGCAACTTTAATTTTCGGCAAAAATTGACAGGCAACCTGTTCATTTTTCCATCCAGGTTGTATAAAGTCTAATGCCTCCTCCAATTGGCTTTCTTCGTTCCTTGAGTGGTCCGAGCCGAAACCGATATCTTTGCATGCAAGCTCCGGGTAAGGTACAAATGTATTCGTCCTGCAAACAGCGTAATGAGCTGACGAATCATGGAATCGCGTCGCCTTTTGCAGGCGCGTACGCACCTTTAACGGTGATTCCCAGCTCCTGTAGAACTTCTTCGGCAGCTCCACCTTTGTAAAGTGCATGGAGGCCAAGGTTGAGAGAAGCTCCATTCTTTTTGATCGTTGCTGCCCGTCCCCCAAGCTGACTTGATTTTTCTATCAGAACGACTGACAGACCAGCTCTTGCCAAATAAATGGAACTAGTTAATCCGGACAACCGGCCGCCGATTACTAAGTAAATAAACAAGTAGATACAAAAAGGTCGCCCAGATCATGCGGGCGACCTTTTTCATCAAAAGTCGGGCAGATTATCCAAATTGTTTTCCTTAATCCCGTCTGGCTCACTCCGCAGAATGTCTCTCCCATACTTGTGAAACACGTCTACATGAGCCAGCTTGCCAGCCTTTGCGTCGTTGAGTGCGGTGATATAGTCGAGCTCACGGCCGGAGTCTGTTTTAAAGGCGATCAAGTCTCCATCGTCGTTTTTCCTGACGGCCACGATTTGCTCTTTTCCTGTATTCGTCAGTGGGCTGTTATCTTCATTTTCCTGGATCGCCTGTTGTTCTCCAGCATTTTTGTAGGCTTCATAAATTTGTTCAAAGTTCCGTTGATCCATGCATCATCCCTCCTCATAAGTAGGGTGCCTAAAACGGAGGAGAACATGCATTCGTTTTGGTTTTCGGGGACTATGCTCGCTGTGCACTAAGAGGAAGTAAGTTCGCTGCTATCCGCTTATATTTTTCCTGGTCGTGGATGCGATAGTACAGGCTCCGCAAAAAGTTTTTCATATTGATTCGTCCCGTATACGCTTCGATCGAATAGCCACTATCCAAACGATTCGCAAAACTCCGAACCCAGCCATCGAGATCATCCAAGGAGAGTTCATCACGATTCCAGACGGAAAGGACAGCAGTCACCAAGCGCTCATCTTCTTCGTACGCGTAAACCGATTTCGCCCCTGCGATTGTTTCACGGATGACTCCGAGAATTTGCTTCAGGTCTGCTTGCTCCAGTTCCGGGCATTGGGCGAGGTCATCGAGTGCATCTGCAGTATGAGCAATTGCATGCGCCCAGCCTTTTTCTTCTACATAGCCGCGCAGGTCTGTCTCTTGCCGTATGTATGTGAACAGTTTGTCTTTGACGTAATAAATGGCTTCTTTAGCGAGGAAGGGGTGGTTCCGATGCAGGATCAGGATAAGAGGCAGCAATAGCACGGAAAAAGAGCGCGTAAATACTGAGTCTGTACCACTTTCGCCTATGCGATAAAATAAGTGCTGATCATCAAGTGCGATCGCAAGCAGCTCTTGCAACTGCTCAGGGGTAAGCACACCTTCCTCTATCCAATGAGAGAACGTGGAATAGATGAGCTCATCGCGCAGCTGGGGATCGGGCGAACCGATGTGTGCAACCATTTCGAGCGCCAATTCAAAAGCGTTAGGCGGCGCCAGAAAGCTGTTTGTCCGAATTGCGAGCAATGTTTCTTTTAATGACATTTTCTCATCTCCTTTATTTTCCTAATTTTACAACAAAAAATCAGGAAGAAGAAATAGAAAGAAAAGAGCAGATTGCCAGAGCCTGCCCTTTTCAAACATGCTGTTGCACTTATTCGTTTGTCAGGCGCAGCAGCCAGTCCTTAATGTCAACGATGCGCCATGTTTGGGGGCGAGTAGATGTCCCGGTTACTAGCAGGGGGACGAGTGAGTCACCCTCGTGCAGTGATCCGTGAGCCGCTCCACCGATATGGGTGGGGGAGCTTTCTGTAATGAGCTCATGCCCAGGCTGAACAGTAACGACCACATATCTGCCATCATGAGAATTCATCGCACCGTAAAGCCTCGCCAAAACATCCGGATACTTTCCATATGTGATACGGTTTTTGTTGATGGTAATATCGAGCAGACGCGGATCACCACCGAAGGCCCATGATTGACCGTATGGATCGGTAAAGCGACCATTTGGCTGGTAAGTAAACTGTCGTTTTACTATGCCTGCTGTTACGACAACCTTTTTGCCTTCCTTCCTCGCAATGATGTCCAGCTTCGGTTCACGCTGCAAACGGTTAACGATATCGGATAACGGAATACGTGGGTCCAGGGCATAAATATAGGCCATCCGTTCGTTGGTTGCTATCACGATTTGGTCAGTGGGTGTGACGGGTCGACCGATTTTCGCGATCTGATAGGGGTTCAAAAAGTCGCGTAAATCAATGGCAGCGACTTGGCGATCATCCAGAACAGCGCTCTGGGCACTGTCTCCCATGACGATCCAGCGTGCTTCCTTGATTGCCTTGTCCCACGAACCAAAAGCATCAAGCACGGTTTGCAGCGCTTTATCTGCTTTTTCAACCCCTTCAATGCTAGCTGCTCCTTTTATATGCACCTCCATGTCATTTTCCGGCAAGTACGCGATGGTAAGAGGGGGGAGCTTCTTGTTGTTGATGAGATAAGCGATCTCCTGCGCGGAGAACTCATCGTTCATCCCGTATTTTCGCCAAATACGCTTTTCACTCTTTTGATTCGGATCTAACTGAGCAAATGCTGCATACGACAGCAGTTTTGGTCCGTTCACATTCACCACGCCCGGCAAACGCGTGCTGAATTCAACGAGACGGGGAATCTGTAAGGTGTGTGCCGTTTTTCCTCGCCAAATAATACCATTGATCGAAGCGGTATCCTTGCCTTTTTCTGCCAGTTCCTCATGAATGGTTTTCGTATGCGGATTGAGCTGGGCCAGGTTCAATTGATGAAGGATATCCAGCAGCACTTGTGGCTGATCGATTTTCAGGCCCTCTTTGGGACCGTAGCCGTAATAAATCATCCGTTTTTCCTTGTCATTGAACCAGGATAATCCCGGTACATGATGCCGATCTGCATATGTCCCCGTGAGCAAGGTGCTGTCGATGGTTACGGACATGGTGGGAAAAGAGCTCACAACCTCCGGGTAATAGCGCCCGTTTGCAAGTAAATAACCCAAAGCAGGAGCGCGGCCTTGGCGGATCGCTTCTTTTAGAGATTTGTCCATTAACGAATCAATGAGAATGAGCAGGACAGGCTTTTGCGATTCTTTTCTCTCGGCTGAGGGCTGAGCCTTTTGGCTTTGCTGACGGATTTGGGAGGCTGAGTCTGGCTTGCAGCCGAGCACAGTCAGACTCAGCGCCAGCAGGAGAAGGATGGCGTATGTGAATCGCGACTTCATGTTTCCATTCCTTTCCGTGAATTGGTTCTCTCTATTTTTTGTTTTCGCCGAAAAATTATTCTCCAAGGCTGGCTCCATTACCCTTCCGGCAACAGATGAGAGATCTCTACAACCTTTCCTTTTTCCAAAAACAAACGAGGGATGCGATTACTGAGGGTGGCAACGACTTCATAGTTGATCGTCCCGAGCATTTCGGCAATCTCATCGACAGTAATCTCGTGGTTTCCTTGCTTGCCGTAAATCACGACCTCATCGCCTTGCTTTCCACTACCGCCTTCTCCCAAGCTAACCATCATCTGATCCATCGTCACTCGCCCTGCGATTGGCAAACGTCTGCCTCGATACAAAACAAATCCTCTGTTAGAGAGCGCGCGCGAATAACCGTCGGCATAACCGATTGGAACCGTGCCGATGACCTCTCCGCGCTTTGCTATGTATGTAGCGCCATAACTGATGGTATACGGTGGGGTCAGCATTGTTTTTACATAGGAGAAGCGCGATTTCAAGCTGAGCGCCGGAACGAGCTTGACGCGATTGAGTTGTCGGATATAAGCGGATGGATAAAGCCCATACATGCCGATCCCGAGGCGGATCATATCGGCGCTGTATTCGGGAAAAGCAATGGTAGCGGCGGTGTTGTTCATGTGTACGGTCGGAAGCTCGAAGCCTCTTTCCTTTAGATGATGAAGATAAGTAACAAATAACTCGTGTTGCGCTTTGGTCAATGTGTGATCAGGCTCATCCGCAGTGGAAAAATGAGTGAAGATTCCGGCCCATGCAAGGGAAGAGCTTGACGTTAAAGCCTTTACGACTGAAAGCAACCCAGATTTTGTCCGTACGCCCAAACGACCCATCCCGGTGTCTACATTGATATGGATACTCAGACGATTGGAGAAAGCCGTTGATTTGACAATTTTATCGGCTTTTTTAATCCAATCGGTCTGAAACGCGGACAGCTCTATATTCCAGGCGACCGCCTCTTTGACACGTGAAAGAGGCGTGAATCCCAGCACGAGTATAGGTGCTACAATTCCCGCTTTTCGTAAGACGATGCCTTCTTCCAGGATAGCGACAGCGAGGGAGGTAGCCCCGTACTCGAGGGCATGGCGGGCTACTCCGGCAGAACCATGGCCATAGGCATTCGCTTTTACAACCGCCATGATTTTCGTCTGTTCAGGAATATGCCGGCGTATCGCCCGAATGTTTTTCTTGATGGCATCGAGATTTACCTCGATCCAGGTTTCGCGAAACAACTGTTTCATCACGAATCCCTCCCTTTTTCTAGGGAAACAATTCCCTCTTCCATGCGTATTCACGGCACCAGCCACTTAAGCGTGGCCCATCAAGAAGAGATAACAAAAAGCGTTTTCGAAGTAATGATTGGGGTTATTCAAGAGAGCAATCTGAAAGAAATCAATGCATGATATATTTGCGATGACTGAAAAAATGAGTTGATCAATGATGAGGGACGGACATGAACAAAAAAACAACGATTTATAAAACTTTCTAACTATTTTGCGATAACAATCAAACCGTTTACAGCCTCCCTTCGTTTCCTTTGATAGAACCGTTAAAAAACATGTGTGAAATGGAGGAAGAATCATGAAGAAGACCGTGTTACTAGCAGCTCTACTGCTCTTTGTCTTTACTTCTGCCGGAATGTCAACCTATGCACAAATGGACGGTAAGCCGGCGTCCCAGGCGACACCAAATTCCAGCCAAAGTGATCAGGTCATCCGGGTGTACGGACCAGGTGGACCACTTGGACCGATCAAGGAAGCTGCTGAACAATTTTCAGCTGAAACAGGAATGAAGGTGGAAGTAACAGCCGGACCAGAGGGAAATTGGATCGGTCAAGCAAAGCAAGATGCAGATATTATTTTCGGTGGCTCCGAGTATATGCTGCAGGACTTCAACTTTAACCACCCCGAAATGCTCGACACGAAATCACGTACGGAGCTTTACCCGCGTGCTGCAGGAATATTGGTGAGGAAAGGAAATCCTAAGAAGATTGAAAGCCTGGAGGATTTAACGAAAAAGGGAGTAAAAATACTCGATGTGAATGGGGCTGGCCAGCTTGGCCTGTGGGAAGACTTGGCAGGCAGAAAAGGGCTGATTGAAGGCATTTCCTCAAATATTAACCTTTCTGTAAAGTCGAGTGCCGAGGCCATTGAACGATGGAAATCGAATTCCAGCCTGGACGCCTGGATTACCTATGAATCGTGGCATTACCGACTGAAGGATGTGACTGACCTGGTCGAACTGCCCGAAGAAGAAAAGCTCTATCGTGGAACGCCGATCGCCCTGACGAAAATCACTGATCAGAAAAAAGAGGCACAGCAATTTATTGATTATTTAAAAACGGAAGAATCTCACCAAATCTTTCAAAAATGGGGCTGGAAGTAAGGACGAGTCTTACATCTAAAAAACGGGGAGGAACATACATGAAAAAAGCAGTTTTTACCCTTGCGATACTTTTGATTGTTTTTGCTTTGGCTGCCTGTGGAAAAAGCACGGAGGTAAAAACAGAAACGGTTCAACCCCCGGCTGACAGCCTCCAGCTTTTGAAGAATGAGAAAGCTGGAGAGTACCTTGCGGATCCACAGGGAAGGGCCCTGTATTACTTCAAAAAGGACGAAGCAGGAAAAAGCAATTGTAGCGGAGACTGCCTGGCAAACTGGCCGGCATTTACCCTGGAGGATTTCGCCGTCCCGGAAGGTTTTGACAAAAAGGATTTCGATACGATCACAAGAGAAGACAACGGGAAGAAGCAGGTTACGTATAAAGGCTTTCCTCTCTATTATTTTGCAAAAGACCAGCAAGAAGGGGATGTAAACGGACAAGGAGTAAAAGATGTATGGTTTGTCTTAAACAGCGAAACAGCATTTGAATAAGCCTGCCCAGGGAACGATCAGTCGCGATCGTTCTCTTCTTTACTTTTAAAATAGTGTTATGGCAATATATTTTTATCCAAAAGCAGGGAGTGCCACATGAAAGAAAATTACGATGCGGAATTAATGCGATTGGTAAACGAAAAAAATGGTCACGCATTAGAGGAGCTCTATGATCGATATATAAAGCTTGTTTACGGCTTCGTTATGAAGTTTTGCAATGGGAACGAGGATAAGACGAAAGAGATTATTCAATTGGTCTTTTTGAGGCTATGGACAACAAACAGTCATTACGATCCTGCTCAAGGCAGCTTTGTAAATTGGCTCCTCACGATCACCCGCAATATATGCATTGACTACCTCCGCAAAGAGAAGAGGCATACACAACACCATCAAGAGGAACATGAAGAGATCGCTGACCCTGAAAATGCAGTTGAGCAACGAGTAAATACGAATGATATTGCGATGGCGAAAAACAAATTGCCGACGGCGCAAAGAAAATTAATCGATTTGCTTTATTGGAAAGGGTATTCTCTTTCAGAGATCGCCAAGCTGGAACAAGAGCCGCTCGGCACGATTAAAAGCAGGCTTCACCAGGCTCTTAAAGGATTGAGGAAGCATCTGGAACTGGAGGACATAAAATGAGAAGGGTTTGTGATGATTTAATTCCATATATAGCAAATGAGCTCAAGGAGAGCGACCACATGGCCTTTGCTGAACATGTAAAGAATTGTACGGAGTGTAAGAAAGAATATCAGGAATTATCCCAGGCCTGGCATGCTTTGCCGTTTGATTATACCGAGATCGAGGTGCCTGAATCGCTAAAAGGCGAGGTGCTGGGGTTTGTTTTTGATCCCAAAAGGAAAAGCGGTAAGGAAACATTCATGGATAAGATGAGCAAGCGCGCCATGATGCTCAAAAACCAGTTCACTCCAGTTTCAACCAGTATTGTGGCCGTCTTGTTGCTCGCGTTTATTGGTCTTGGAATAGCAAATGTACAGGTAAAAAATCACCATGCCGAAAATATACCCATTGAAATTTTAACGGCGATTCCCTTAAAAGCAGCCAATCAAAGCCACCCGGGAACAAACGGCGTCGCCTATATTGTCCAGCAGGGATCAGAGAAAAATTTGGTGGTGCAGGTTCACGAATTGCCCGGTGTCGAAGGTTCACAGGTTTACCAGGTTTGGCTGCTGAAAAACAGCACAAGGGAAAATGGTGGCATATTCAAGCCGGACGAAAACGGATCCGGAATACTGACCTACCAGCTCGCCGAAGGGCAGACTTTTGATCAAATCGGCATCACTGTCGAACCGGACGCCAACAGCAGACAACCAAGAGGAAAAAAAATAGCCGGGTCATAGATGGTAACAGAAAAGGACAGATACATTTTAAATATCTGACTAACCGTATAGTACGAACGGGTGCTAATGTTCTTACGGGAATCGGTATTGCCTTCCTTCCCGAAATGACAACGAAAGTGGAAGTTGAACGGGGCGAACTTGTTGCTCTTCCATGGCAAATTCCAGACTTGCGCGTGTATACACAGATGTCATGGCATAAAGACAAATGCCTTTCACCAATGGGTCCGGTCTAATCCTTTATTTTCACTGAACATTTGGATGGAAACGTAAAAAGAGCAGACTGCCGAATACTCGGAGTCTGCCCTTTTTGTTGGGTGGGTGCTGATACGAACTTATTTTTTATTCGTTTGCTTACGCAGTTACTGGTTTGCCTTCATCCAGCAATTGACGCAGAACCGTTTGCAGGATACCACCATTGCGGTAGTAGTCCACGTCTACCATGGAATCGAGGCGCACGATTACTTCGAATTCGAAGGTGCTGCCATCTTTCTTGGTTGCTTCTACTTTTACGCGTTGTCCAGGTTGAACATCATCGGAGAGACCTACAATGTTGAAGGACTCAGTACCGTCGATGCCGAGGGACTTCCAGCTTTGGTCACCAGCGAATTGCAGAGGCAGAACGCCCATACCAACCAAGTTAGCACGGTGGATACGCTCGAAGCTCTCAGCGATAACCGCTTTGATACCCAAGAGGAATGTACCTTTAGCTGCCCAGTCACGGGAAGAACCAGTACCGTACTCTTTACCAGCCAGTACAACGAGTGGAGTACCGTCTGCTTGATACTTCATGGAAGCATCGTAGATGGACATTACTTCGTCAGTTGGCAAGTATTTGGTTACGCCGCCCTCAGTTCCAGGAGCTACTTGGTTGCGGATACGGATGTTTGCAAATGTACCGCGCATCATTACATCGTGGCTACCACGACGAGCACCGTAGGAGTTGAAGTCTTTGCGCTCTACGCCGTTTGCTTGCAGATACAGACCTGCTGGGCTAGTTGGCGAGATGTTACCTGCTGGGGAGATATGGTCAGTTGTCACAGAATCACCGAAGAGTGCGATGGTGTTCGCTGCTTTGATGTCTGCGATTTTAGCGATTTCTCCAGCCAGGTTTTGGAAGAATGGCGGCTCTTGGATGTACGTGGATTTTTCATCCCACTCGTACAGGTCGCCAGTTGGAACGTCGATTTTGTTCCAAGCTTCATTTTGCGTGAACACTTGGCCGTACTCAGCGCGGAACAGAGCAGGATTCATAGCTTTGTCCATTGCAGCTGCGATCTCTTGTGGAGTTGGCCAGATGTCTTTCAAGAATACAGGTTGACCGTCTTTGCCAGTGCCGATTGGCTCTGTAGTCAGGTCGATATCTACAGTACCTGCCAGTGCATAGGCGATAACCAATGGAGGAGAAGCGAGGTAGTTCGCTTTTACCTGTGCATGGATACGACCTTCGAAGTTACGGTTACCGGAGAGTACCGCTGCAACTGTCAGATCTTCGTCTGCGATAGCTTTGCTGGTTTCCTCTGGCAATGGACCGGAGTTACCGATGCAAGTGGTGCAACCATAACCTACTACGTTGAATCCGATAGCATCCAGGGAGTCGATCAGACCAGCGTCAGTCAGGTATTGTGTAACTACGCGGGAACCTGGAGCCAGGGAGCTTTTTACGAAAGCAGGCTTTTTCAGGCCTTTTTCCACAGCTTTTTTCGCCAGGATACCTGCACCCAGCATTACGCTAGGATTTGATGTATTGGTACAGGAAGTGATCGCTGCGATAACAACTGCACCTGTTTTCAGCGTAGCTGTTTCACCGTTTGCATAAGCAACTGGTGCGCTAGCTGCGATTTTCTCTTCGGAGAGACCAAATCCGCCTTTGTCGATCGGCGTACGCAAGCTGTTATTGAAGGATTCCTTCATAGCAGTCAGTTCTACGCGGTCTTGAGGACGTTTTGGACCAGCCAAGCTAGGTACGACAGTGGACAGATCCAGTTCCAATGTTTCGGAGAATACTGGGTCAACAGTCTCGTCAGTACGGAAGAGGCCTTGTGCTTTGGTGTAAGTTTCAACCAAGGAGATGAGGTCTTCTTCACGACCAGTTTGACGCATGTAGTTGATTGTTTCAGCATCTACTGGGAAGAAGCCCATTGTAGCGCCATACTCAGGTGCCATGTTTGCTACGGTAGCGCGGTCAGCCAGCGAGATGTTGGACAGGCCTGGTCCGTAGAACTCCACGAATTTACCTACAACGCCTTTTTTACGCAGCATTTGCGTAACAGTTAGAGCGAGGTCGGTTGCAGTTGCACCAGCATTCAGTGTGCCAGTCAGTTTGAAACCAACTACTTCTGGAGTTACGAAATACAGAGGTTGGCCGAGCATTCCTGCTTCTGCCTCGATACCACCAACACCCCATCCAAGAACACCAAGACCGTTGATCATAGTGGTGTGGGAGTCAGTACCTACGAGAGAGTCAGGGAAAGCAACCAATTCGCCATCTACTTCACGAGTAGCGATTACAGTTGCGAGGTACTCCAAGTTTACTTGGTGAACGATACCAGTAGCTGGAGGAACCGCACGGAAGTTGTCAAACGCAGTTTGTGCCCAACGCAGGAAGCGGTAGCGCTCTTGGTTGCGTTCGAATTCCAATTTCATGTTGTTGTCCAGAGCGGACGCGTTACCGAAATCGTCAACCATGACGGAGTGGTCGATAACGAGGTCAACTGGAACCAATGGGTTGATTCGTTTTGGATCTCCACCAGCGCGCTTCATCGCGATGCGCATCGCTGCCAAGTCAACTACAGCCGGTACACCGGTGAAGTCTTGCAGTACGATACGAGCTGGCATGAGAGGTACTTCTTGGTTTTCGTCGCGGCCTTTTGTCCAGGTCGCCAATTGTTGTACGTGTTCTTTCGTGATTGCACGGCCGTCGAACTGACGAACAGCAGCCTCGAGCAGAACTTTAATGGAGAACGGCAGTTTGGAAACATCGCCCAATCCTTGTTCTTCCAACCCTTGCAGGCGATAGTAAGCAAAAGACTTGTCGCCTACTTGCAGGGATGACTTTACTTTGTAAGCATCTTTGTTAGCCAATGTATACAACCTCCCTATAATAACATGGAGTTTCATCTGGTGAAACACTGTTTCGTTTCTTCATTACGAACCTATTATATACGATTTGTTTCCCGGCTTCTACCCCAAATTCATCATTTATATACAAAAATCATAGGTAAAGAAAATTGGATCACGAACGTCTTCTTATTATAAAGAAGAAAATTGCACGCACTTCAATTATTATCCCGTTTATATTTCGTTTACATTCATGCAGTATCTTATCTCTTGCAAGCGACAATGAATGGAGGAAAAGGGGAGAAATGAACGAATGGAACAGAAGAATAGCGTAGCGAAATGGGGAAACTGGCGACCTTTCTTTCGATTAATAATGGAAACAAAGCCATCCAAGCTAAAAATCGGCGTCGCGTTGTTCATGAGCATCGCCACCACACTGGTTAGCTTAGTCATTCCGTTGTTTACGAAGGATTTGGTGGACAGCTTTTCCCTATCTACGATCACGACACCACAAATCATTCTATTGATCGTAGCCTTTATCGCACAAGCCATTGCGGGAGGGCTGTCCATCTACTTATTAAATCATGTCGGCGAGAGTGTGGTGGCCTCACTCCGTGAACGACTCTGGAAAAAGCTGCTCGTCCTGCCGATCTCTTATTATGATAACAACCGGACAGGTGAGACGATCAGTCGAATGACCAACGATACCGGTGTTGTGAAAAGCCTGATTAGTGATCAACTGTCCAGCTTTTTCACAGGATTGATCACGATTGTTGGTTCTGTGGTGACTTTGCTCTACCTCGATTGGCAAATGACGTTGACCATGCTCGTTGCTGTGCCGCTGTGCATCGGGATTCTCATACCGCTTGGTAGTCAGATGTACAAAATTTCAAAAGGATTGCAAGATGAGACCGCCAGCTTTACGACAATTATGAATCAAGTACTCCAAGAGATGCGGCTCGTAAAATCCTCCAATGCTGAAACACACGAACTGGGGATGGGAACAAAGGCAATCGGGAATTTGTTCCGATTCGGGCTGAAAGAAGGGAGAGTCCAAGCTGTCATTGGACCGTTAATGTCCTTTATCCTGATGGTGCTACTCGTGGTTGTAATCGGCTATGGCGGCATGCGGGTGTCCTCGGGAGCATTGACAGCTGGTGAGCTGGTCGCGTTTATTTTGTATCTGGTGCAAATTGTTATACCGCTGGGGCAATTCACACAGTTTTTCACCTCCTTACAAAAAGCCATGGGGGCAACAGAAAGAATCATTGCGACGCTGGACGCCGAGGAAGAAGATCTTTTGACAGGACGGACGCTTGAAAACGCAGGCCAGCCCATTCATGTGAACCATGTGAGCTTCGCGTATGAGAACGGGGAAACGATACTCGATGATGTCAGCTTTACGATTGGGGCCGGAAAAGTAAATGCGATTGTCGGACCGAGCGGAAGCGGCAAGACGACGTTGTTTTCATTGGTTGAAAGGTATTATCAGCCACTGAGTGGAGAAATCAGGCTGGGTCATGATCCTATTACGGATTTTTCCTTGAAGTCGTGGAGAAGTCAAATCGGTTACGTGTCTCAGGAAAGTCCATTGATCGCCGGAACCATCCGAGAAAATATTTGCTACGGGATTTCACGGACGATTAGCGAGGAGGAACTGAAGGAGGCGGCAAAGATGGCCTATGCGGATCAATTTATTGAGGAATTGCCGAATGGCTATGAGACAGAAGTAGGGGAGCGAGGCATGAAGCTATCGGGCGGACAGCGCCAACGAATCGGGATTGCCCGTGCACTGCTTCGGAACCCGCAAATCTTGATGTTGGATGAAGCGACCTCTAGCTTGGACAGCAATTCCGAGATGATCGTCCAGAAGGCGTTGCAAAATTTGATGAAGGGACGTACCACCCTCGTGATTGCCCATCGCTTGTCGACTGTGGTGGAAGCAGATCAAATCATCTTTTTGGAAAAGGGAAAAATCACAGGGATGGGTTCACATGAAGAGCTTTTTCAAACCCATGAGATGTACCGCGAATTGGCTAGTCAGCAATTGCTCGTAAAAGAAAGGGTGTAGAACGTGACCACAATTATGGTTGTCGACGACGATCCGCATATACGCGAGCTCGTCAGCGTCTTCTTGCGCAATGAAGGCTTTACGATAGTGGAAGCCGCAGACGGACAGGAGGCACTGGACAAATTGGAGTCGGTTCAGGCACAACTGGTGATTCTTGACATCATGATGCCGAATATGGATGGCTGGGAGCTGTGTCGGCATCTTCGCAAGCATTATGATTTTCCCTTGCTCATGCTGACTGCGAAGGGAGAGACATCGCAAAAAATCAAAGGCTTCGAGCTAGGGACAGACGATTATTTGGTGAAGCCGTTTGATCCGCAGGAGCTGGTCGTCCGGGTGAAAGCGCTGCTCAAGCGTTACCGGATTGCCGCTTCGCATCAGGTTCAAGCAGGAAAACTGCTACTTGATCGTAAAACGTTTGCAGTCGCCAGTGGCACGAAAACATGGAGCATTCCACTCAAGGAGTTCGAGCTGCTATTCAAACTGGCCAGCTATCCCGGGCAGACCATCTCCCGGGAGCAGCTGATCGAACAAATATGGGGCTATGATTTTGAAGGAAATGAGCGTACGGTAGACGTGCACATCAACCGATTGCGGGAGCGTTTTCCGGAAGCGATGTACGGCTTTTTGATCCGGACGGTCCGGGGACTTGGTTATCGATTGGAGATCGTCGTATGAAAAAGAGGCGGCGAGAACATTCCCATGTTTTGCTGAAACTCGCAGGCGTGGTGGGCTTATGTGCTGTTTTTGCCTTGTGCGGGTTAGGTGCGTACGGGATTACCACTCTCTTTTATGGCTATGTGGGCTATGATCCCAATGGTCTTGTAAAAGCGGTGGTCCATTCAGTTTTGAACTGTATTTTGTTTATTGGGGTAGGCATGATCGTTTCTTTCTTCACCATGCCAAGGCATCGGGGCAGGTTTCAACCATTGATTGATGCGCTCAGACGGATCGCCATGGGGGATTTTCGGGTCAATCTCGATATCAAGCTGGCGCACGAATGGGGGGAGCTGGTGGAAGGCATTAACCATGTGGCGGAACAATTAAATGAAATGGAGAAGCTGCGGCAGGAGTTCATCTCCAATGTTTCCCACGAAATCCAATCACCGCTGACGTCCATCAGCGGGTTTGCTCGCGCCCTGCATAATGAAAGACTTAGCCCAGATGAGCGTAAACGTTACTTGGAGATTATCGAGTCGGAAAGCAAGCGGCTGTCCAAGATCAGTGACAACCTGCTGAAGCTCACTGCGCTAGAGGGCATCCAGCATGATTTAGAGCGGAAGCGGTATCGGTTGGACACGCAACTCCGCGCAATCATCCTCGCATGCGAGCCGCAATGGATGGCGAAAGAGATTGAAATGGACATAGACTTGGAAAAAGTCGAAATCGTCGCCGACGAAGATATGCTGAGTCAAGTTTGGACCAACTTGCTTGGCAACAGCATCAAATTCACGGAGGCAGGCAGGAAAATCAGCGTAAAGCTGGAGACGGTAAACGGAGAAGTGCTCGTGAAAATAACCGACTCGGGAATCGGGATATCCAAGGAAAATCAGGAGCGCATTTTCGAAAGATTTTTCAAGGCGGACCCATCGCGGAATCGAGCCAATTCGGGTAGTGGTCTGGGGCTAGCTATCGTGAAAAAAATAATCGATTTGCATCATGCCACGATCGCCGTTGAGAGTGAAGTAGGGAAAGGTACCACGTTTACGATTACATTTGTTCAAACCGCATAAAAAAGCTGCCCCTTCGTCCGAGCGACGGTCTGGGACAGCTTATTTTCATTACGGGTTAAGCAGTTACGCGCCGATATATTTGGCATGGAGCGAACGTGCCAGGCTGATGTCATCTGTGCCTTGCACAAGGACACGACCATCCGGGAAAATGACGAGCGTGTACGTATCGACACGGAAACGCAGCAAAAACTTGTTTTGCTCGATTTGTCCCAAAGGGGAGAGTCTATCAGCCAATGCGTTCAGATCAAGTGTAATTGCAGCGGCGGGCGAGATTTGTACGGTGTCTCGACCGCAAAGCGAAACGGCTTGTCCATCCTGGGTATCCGGTTGCAAAAACGAAAATTGCTTCTGCCCACATGTCGGACAGTCGTCTCGGCGGGCATTGACCACCTTGATTTGCTGATGGCGGTTATGCCAAATCTCAAAGTGCTCCAAATTCGGATTAAGATCATCCGTTGCGCCTACTAACAGCTTGAATGCTTCTGTTGCCTGATAAGAGGCGACGATGTGAATGATCGGTCCGATGACGCCAGCCGTGTCACAGGTAGGCATCTCACCCGGGTTTGGCGCTTCAGGGAAAAGACAGCGCAAGCAAGGCGTGATCCCCGGACGAATCGCGGTAAATGTTCCGGTCGCACTCACAGCGCCACCGTACACCCACGGAATACTATGCTTAACGCAAACATCGTTCACGAGATATCTCACCTGAAAGTTATCCGTCGCATCCAGAACGAGATCGACATCTGCCAGCAATTCCTCCGCATTGTAAGCGGTGAGGTCTGCGACAATCGGTTCGATCGTGACAGCTGAGTTGATCTTTGCCAGCTTGGCGTGAGCGGCGATTGCTTTTGGCAAATGCTCGGCTGCATCGGATTCGTCGTAGAGCATTTGACGCTGCAGGTTGCTCGGCTCGACGAAGTCGCGGTCAATGATTCGGACAAAACCTACTCCAGCACGGACCATATGATTGGAGAGAACAGTTCCGAGCGCTCCCATGCCGACGATCGCTACACGGCTTTGCCCGAGCTTTTCCTGTCCACTGCGCCCGATCGGATAAAACAATATTTGACGGGAATAGCGAGTATCCAAGGCGTTACTCCACCTTTCCTTCTGGCATCGCAAGCGGATTCCACGGTCCTTGCTGATGTCCCTTCCATTCGCTGCCATCTTCCCACATTTCTTTTTTCCAGATGGGAACGATCTGTTTGAGTCGCTCGATGGCATAACGGCCTGCTTCAAACGATTCATTGCGATGCGCTGTTGCAACGGCACAAACAACCGCAATTTCTTCCACAGCCAAATTACCGATACGATGGTGCATCGCGACTTGAGCGTCTGGCCAGCGTTCCTCGATTTCTGCTGCGACCTGCTTCATTTTTTCAACTGCCATAGGGGCATACGCTTCATAGGACAAATACACCGTGCGCTGACCATGGGTAAATTCCCGAACAGTTCCGACAAAAGTAAGGATCGCGCCTGCATGCGGGTTACTTACCAGACGAACCAGCTTGTCCGCAGAAATGGGCTCCTCAGTAATGGCAAAGCGCGGGTCTTCTTCTCCGCCGCTTACGGGAGGTAAGAGGGCAATCTCGTCGTCGGCTGAAATGACCTGATTTTTCGCCGCATATTCATGATTGATAGAGACAAAGCAACTGCCTAAAAGCGCAGAGAGCGCAGGATATTCTTTTTCCACTGCTTGCAGAAGATCGCTAACGGTCGCGCCTTCAGATAGGGTCAACTGTACTTCCCGGGCATTCGCACGTTCGGCGAGTCCGGCAAATAACAAGATCGTAATGGTCAAGACAATTCCTCATTTCCCTGGATGATACTACTCTCTAGGCTAGACGATATCATAAACCGATCAAAGTTGCCAATGAGTGGGTGTTTCAATCAGCGGTTGATTCTAAGGGGCAAAGCCTTCCTGACTCAAATAGATCTGGTCCGGGGGAAAAACACGTAATAGCCGATCATAAACGATCCGATAAGCGGAAGGATCATACCATTGTTCTAGTCCAAGCTGTTCATAGAGAGCGGGAATGCCGTTTCTTTTCGTTCGTTTACCGCCGCTGCCATCTCCCATATAAAAATCGTCGACACAGACACGTGTGACCAAGGGGCGCAAAATCTCCGGGAATGACTCACTGCTAGGCAAAACAGGGGCAATGGTTGCTTGGGTAGGGATGCCTGCTTCCGCCAAACGCTGGAGTGTTTTGAGCCTCGCTTGAATGGGGGGAGCTTGTGGGCTAAAGTGCCTGCGAATCTCCTCCAAATCGGTCTCGACGGTCATGCTGACGCGGACGCGATCACCCAGCAGGAGCAACAAATCGGCATCCCGCCAAACCAAGGGACTTCTCGTCTGCACCAGCAAAAAATCAGGTGGATTCTCTACCATGACTTCGAGTAAAGACCTCGTTACCTTTTCCGTTTGTTCGATGGGCTGGTACGGGTCTGTACTCGAAGACATGAAGATGGTCACCTTTCCTTTTTTCTTTGCCCGCAAAAGCTCCTTGCGCAATAAATCGGCAGCTTGCTGCTTAATGTCAACCCACGTGCCCCATTGCTCGTTGCGAAACAAAGAGACAGGCATTTGCCGAACATAGCAATAGGAGCAGGCGAAAGAACAGCCCGTATACGGATTGAGCGAGTGGGTGTAATCCGCAAGAAATCCGCTTCCTTTATTGAGGAGTGTTTTCGGCATTTTATAGGAAAGGATACTTTTCATACTGTTCGTTCCTCACTTTGCATCATGAAAAATAATCCCGAGGCTATAGCGCTTTCCTGAGGTAATCGTGCTGACACCGTGGCGCAGCGTGTTTTTATAGTAGCCTCGTGTTCCCTGCACAGGACGATAGGATGTCGGGAAAATCAGGCCAGCGCCTTGGTCCAAGGTTATCACATGTCCCCGGCTCTGCGCGCGCGGCCGTTGCTCCATCAGAAGAAATTCTCCGCCCCTGTAGTCCTTCTCCTTCTGATTCAAGGCAAAAACAACTTGAAATGGGAAGAACACCTCGCCGTACATATCCTGATGCAAGCAATTGTAGCCACCCGTTTCGTATTTCAAAATCAATGGAGTAGAGCGCAGCTGACCCTGAGCGTGACATTGCGACAAAAATTCAGGGAGGGTAGCAGGATAAATAGCTTCGCGTCCAAGCATTTCCAGCCACCGATTCGCAGTCTGCGCAAGCATCGGATAAAAGCCTTCGCGAAGCTCCTGCAAAAGCGAGGGAAGGGGAGCCTGATAATAACGATACTCCCCTTCACCGAAACGGTACCGTGCCATCTGGATCGTATTGCGAAAAAGGTCATCCTGTCCATACGTAGCGATTAATTCTTCGCACGCATCCGCGCTTATTAAGGAAGGAAAAGCAGCGTACCCTTGTTCGTCCAACTCCTGTTGCAGGGAATGCCAGTCAAGTGCAGCGATCCTATCTGTCAGGGAACTAGCCATGCTTCACACCCCGATTCGTCTTTTTCTCCAGATCAAGCAGAGTGGTCTTCATGGGCAGTCCTCCACGATAGCCAGTCAGTGAACCGTTTTTACCGACAACGCGGTGACAGGGGACTGTAATGAGAACCGGATTGGCACCGATTGCTGCACCTACGGCACGAACAGCAGCAGGCTTATCAATGATGTTCGCAATGTCGGTGTACGATGCCGTTTGACCGTATGGGATTTGGCGCAGTGCCTCCCAGACAGCGAGCTGAAAAGGCGTTCCAGACAGGTCGCAATCCATGGAAAAATGCTCACGCGTTCCCTGCAAATACTCCATCAGTTCTGTTGCAAAAGGCTTTAGCCATGGATCGTCTTGCACCAATGCGCTTTGTGGGCGATGCTTTTCAACCCACGCTTCCAATTCAGCAAAAGGCTGGTTGACCGAGCCGACATAACAAAGTCCGGCAGCCGTTGCAGCCAAATATATGGTCCAATCAGCATTCACAAGCATTGACCACCGTACCGTCTGATCCTTAATCGTTTCCATTTCCATACGCCTCCTTTGAGCTGTGTACGCACAGTATACCTCCAACACCTGTTCTTCGTACGTTTTTAGGAGTGGATGAGCAAGATAACGAAACGTCCTCTACATTCCCATTGCTTTTATCCAGCGGTGGGAGTAAGGTAGGATGAGATAGAGGAGGAACGATGCTAGTATGACTGATCAATTAACACATTTTAATGAACAAAATCGAGCGCGGATGGTGGACGTGTCTGAGAAGGACGTCACAAAACGGGTGGCTGTAGCCGAGAGCCAAATCAGCATGAAACCCGAAACACTTGCCCGAATCCGTGAAGGTCGAATCGAAAAGGGCGATGTACTCGCAGTGGCCCAGGTAGCAGGTGTCATGGCTGCCAAAAAAACGTGGGAAATCATCCCGATGTGTCATCCGCTGCCATTGACTGGCATCGACATACAATTTGCTTTTGTAGATGAAACGAAGCTTGCGATTACAGGAACCGTAAAGACGACAGGGAAAACAGGCGTCGAGATGGAGGCGTTGACCGCTGTCAGTGTAGCGGCTTTGACGGTGTATGACATGTGCAAAGCCATGGATAAAGAAATGATAATCGGTCCGACCAGTCTGCAATCCAAGACAGGCGGAAAAAGCGGCGATTTCCATCGGGGAGAGAAGTAAGCCATGAAGCAAAAGTGGGAATCCTATCCGAGCAGCATTCGTTTATTGGCGATTGCTGCCGTCATTTTTTCTACCGGAATGGCATGTATTTGGCCGCTAGTCACGATCTATATTCACAACCATCTCGGAAAGCCGCTGACTGTAGCCGGCTTCTTGTTGCTTTTAAATCAAGGCGCATTTTTGATCGGGAGTATTGTCGGCGGGATGATGTTTGACCGCTGGGGCAAAATGCGCACCATTGTTGTTGGCTCCATCGGAGGAATGGTTATTTCCGTCGGTTTAGGTGTTACACAAGATTTTACCGTTTATGTCCTACTGTTATTATTGAATGGACTGTTTTATGGATCCCTTTCTCCCGTTATGAATGCATTGGCAGTGGTTTTATGGCCGGAGGGAGGCCGTAAAGGAATCAATCTGATTTACGTCTCCCTCAATGTGGGGGTAGCTGCCGGCTCTGCTTTAGGCGGCTTCTTGGCAAGTGTTTCGTTTGCTTGGACGTTTTTCGGAAATGCGATCTCACAAGTCATTGTGCTGATGATGTTCATGTTCATTTTGCCGCGTCAGTTAAAACTGGCAGAGCAAAAACGTCAATTGCAGACGACTGCTCCTGAACAAACAGAGGGCGAACTTCTACGACAACCACAGCAAGAGACGAAGGTCGTATGGGGAGCATTGCTGCTATTATGCGGGGGGCTCTTAATTAGCTGGATTGTCTACGTACAATGGACGACGGTGCTGTCGACCTACATGCAATCTCTGGGCATCTCACTCCGCCAATACAGTCTGTTGTGGACGCTGAACGGCGGTTTGATCCTGTTTGGTCAGCCATTGATTGCGTGGGTTATTCGACGCTTTGCCCGTACACTAAAAGCACAAATGCTCTTGGGCGCTTATATTTTTGCCTTGTCGATGTTGATTTTGTCGCAATCAACGGTTTATGCAGGCTTTGTGGCAGGCATGTTCATCATGACGCTGGGAGAAATGCTCGTGTGGCCAGCGGTGCCGGCAGTAGCTGCACAGTTTACGCCAGAGGGACGAGAAGGCTTCATTCAAGGTCTGATTGCAGGGACTGGATCAGCAGGGCGGATGATCGGACCATTGCTTGGCGCTTTCATTTTCCAATCGATTCATGCACAGGGACTATTGTTTGTGATGGCAGGCTTGTGTCTGTTGTCTGTCGCATTCTTTGCCTTCCACACATCTTTTCAAAAAAGAAGGCATCAAGTTTCGGTACAAAATCAAGCATCTTGACACGGTTTACGTGCTCAAGTAGTATGATATAGACGAAAAAACAGTATATTCCGTGTGTTTGACTTATTCAGAGAGGTGGAGGGACTGGCCCTATGAAGCCCGGCAGCGGATCTGTTCCATGTGATGGACAGATGCTGTGCCAATTCCAGCAGGATTTTTTCCTGACAGATAAGGACGTGACCAAGCTGATCTCCCCCTTTTTCTGTATGGAAAAAGGGGGTTTTACTGTATTGGCCCAAGAAAGGAATGGAAGAAAGATGCGCATTCAACCCTCCGACATGATTGATCGACTCCCTACCCAGTTTTTTGCGACCCTGGTGGCAAAAGTAAACAAGGTCATTGCGCAAGGCCATGACGTCATTAACCTGGGGCAGGGCAATCCAGATTTGCCGACACCGCCACATATTATTGAAGAATTACAGGCGCAAGCGGCACAACCACTCCATCACAAATATCCGCCTTTTCAGGGACGCGTGGAACTGAAGCAGGCAGTGAAACATTGGTATAAGCAAGAATTTGATGTGGACCTCGATCCGGAGGAAGAAGTAGCGATTTTGTTCGGCAGTAAAACCGGACTCGTAGAGATTTGCCAAGTTCTTATGAACGCAGGCGATGTTGCATTGGTTCCAGACCCAGGTTATCCGGATTATTGGTCGGGAGTTGCTGTCGTAAACGGACGGATGGTCATGATGCCGCTGAAGGCGGAAAATGACTTCTTGCCAGACTACAGCCAGCTCTCCCAAGCTGATTTGGATCGAGCGAAACTGATGTTTCTCAACTATCCGAACAATCCGACAGCAGTCAACGCACCACTCGAGTTTTATGAGGAAACCATTCGTTTTGCCCAAAAGCATGAAATCGTCGTCTGCCACGACTTCGCCTACGGGGCGATCAGCTATGACGGGAAAAAGCCGGTCAGCTTCATGCAGGTTCCGGGAGCAAAAGAAGTGGGCGTAGAATTTTATACCTTGTCTAAAACGTACAACATGGCAGGCTGGCGTGTTGGTGCCATGGTAGGAAATCGCGAGCTGGTTCGTCTGATCAATCTCATTCAGGACCATTACTTCGTCAGTCTGTTCGGAGCGGTACAGATGGCGGCAGCCAAAGCGATGACGGATTCGCAGCAGTGCGTTCGCGATCTCGTCGCTGTCTACGAAAGCCGCCGCAATGCCTTGTACTCCAATCTGCATCGGATTGGCTGGCAGGCGCCACCATCTCAAGGGTCGTTTTTTGCTTGGCTTCCTGTTCCAAGCGGCTTCACATCCGTGGAGTTCTCTGACCTGCTTTTGGAAAAAGCGCATGTCGTCGTAGCGCCAGGAAATGGCTTTGGCCCGACAGGTGAGGGCTATGTACGAGCGGCTTTGTTATCAAATGAAGACCGTCTCGCAGAAGCGGTCCAGCGGATTGAGCGGTTGGGGTTATTTACGAAAACAAAATAAAAGCGAGGCAATTTGGCCACACTACCATACAAATGGAGTGTGGCTTTTTTCTTCTAGAATAAAAATCATTCTCATTATTGACAGATAATGATTTTCATTATACGATGGCATTGTTAATGATAATTAGTCTCAGCGAGAGCGGGAGGGTACCATGCGCTATCAGATTAACGGTTACACGGATATGTATACGGTGATCGCCAACGAGCGAAAAATCGGCGGGGCCATTGAAGCAGGCCAGATTCGCCTGCGGACGGGAGAAGTTTACGCTAATGCTGTTCTCACTCGTTTGGAAATGTCAGGTGCGCATTTTTGCTCGATCGGATTTGTTACAGAAGAAGGCAAAAGACTGATTGTCCATGTGAATGATATCAGCATGATCGCTGATGCTCGTCACGTCAACGTTTGTGAGCTGACGAATGAATGCATGAGAGTGGAGAAATCCGCAGAGAGACTGAAGCGATTGAAGCGTCTCTGTGAACTGAATGAAGGCAGCTGTACGCCGACCTTCCAAGAAGAGGCACTGCTGTTGGCAAGCGATATTGGTATGGAAGAAGCGTCCACGCATGTAGACCTCTCTTTCCTCCCACACACAGAGAAACCGCGTGTGTTCCGCATCGCCTAGGAAGATATAGCCCATACATATGGACCCCTTTTCGTTTGATACGAAGAGGGGTTTTTTGCATGCAGTGTGTCAAGACTAACGATTGAACAACCGCTCGACATAGTCAAAACCTATCCGCTCATAGCTAGCAAAGATTGGACTTACGCTGTTGACAGTGATAAAACAAGGATAAGCAAAATCAAGGGGGAACGGAACATGGAGTACTCATTTTCAAAATCTGTCGAAGCACTATCCTCCTCGGCTGTCCGGGAAATCTTGAAGCTGACCCAAGGCAATCAAGTGCTCTCGCTCGCAGGTGGACTGCCAGCAGAGGATTCTTTTCCAATAGCAGAGATGCGTGAAGCGTTCAACCGCGCATTCGAACAAGGAGCAAAGGCTCTTCAGTACGGATTGACTGATGGATATTTGCCACTTCGTGAGTGGATTGCATCCCGCATGAAGCAAAAGCAAATGAACGTCGGTGCAGATAATATGATCATCACAACAGGCTCTCAGCAAGCAGTAGACTTGTTGTGCCGTGTATATTTAGACGAAGGCGATGTCGTTCTCGTCGAAAACCCTACCTATTTGGCAGCGGTTCAATTGTTCCAATTCCGGGGAATTAAAGCGATTCCCGTAGACGGCGATGCTGATGGGATGGATCTGGACGATCTGGCGAAAAAAATTGCCCAGTACCGCCCGAAAATGGTGTACGTCATTCCTACGTTTGCGAACCCGACAGGAAAGGTATGGAGTCTGGAACGCCGTCTCGGCTTGCTTCGTCAATGTAAGGCGCAAAACATTCTCATTCTGGAAGACGATCCGTATGGAGAGATCCAATTCGATGGGGAAACACCGTACCGCTCGATCTTCTCACTGGATGAGCATCCGACCGATTCCTGTGTGGTGTACACCAGTACTTTTTCCAAAATTGTCGCGCCGGGCTTGCGTACCGGATGGGCCATTGGAGATACACGCGTGATTCAAATGATGGTGAAGGCGAAGCAAGCAGTTGATTTACAGTCGAGCACAATCGACCAGTATGCACTGTATGAGCTTTTGTCCCGCTTTGATCTGGAGCGCCACATTGAGAAAATCCGTGAGTCTTATAAGGCGCGCATGGAATGGATGCATGAGCTCTTGGTTGCGCAAAACTGGGAGGGCGTACAGTGGGAAAAACCAAGAGGCGGGATGTTCCTCTGGGTGAATCTTCCTGAGCACGTCGATGCTGAGAAGCTGCTGGCCCGTTCCGTACAGGAAGGCGTGGCATTCGTGCCAGGGAAGCCGTTTTATGCAGCAGAGCCGCATATCAATACGATGCGCTTGAACTATACACTCTTGAACCGGGAAGACACGGAGCTTGCGATTTCCAGATTGGGCAAAGCATTCCACGCCTACAGCGAATCTCTGGTGACAAATGTTTAATAGAAGCAAAAAGACAACCATTGGCATTGTGCTGGTTGTCTTTTTTGATGCATGTTTACAGGGAAAGCTCTCTTTGTGCCCGATCGAGCCATTCATTCACAAGCTCTGCAAACAAAAGCGGCTGCTCGATCTGCAAGTTGTGTCCGGCACAATCGAGTGCGGCAAAAGAAGAGCGGGGATAGCCTTCGATAATATCCCAAATATCGCGATAGCCGACAGAATGATCTTGTTTGCCCACAACAAAAAGACTTGGATGTGGGAAGGGGGCCGTATCCAAAGGGAAGGACACGCCATACGCTTGCCTGATTTTACTGAGGAAAGAAGGGTCAGACAGCATGTAGCCGTCGACAATCTCTTTTTTATAGCGGTTCCACGTATAATCGGTAGCGACTACCGCCATCGACTCAAACTCCGCTCGCTCCGTCTCACTCAACTTCTCCCAGAGAGAAGGCTCCTCTATTAGGACGGGTTTATTCGGCAGTGTGCGCATCTCTTTATCAGGAATAATGTTCGGGCAGATGAACAGGGCGCCCTTCACTTGATCCCGGCGCTTCTCGATAACTGCTCGTGTAAGATATCCGCCGTATGATTCACCCGCAATGAAAAAGGGTTCACCTGGAATGAGCTGATCGATGAACGCGAGGACAACCTCCAGAATATCGTCCGTGGTGTGAATATGTTCGTAGTTTTCCGTTTGTCCCATTCCAGGCAGGTCTATGTAAAGTCGTCGGTATCCCGGACGTTTCTCAAAAATTGGTTCCAGACATCCAGTCATGCAGCGGTGATCAAGTGAAAAGCCGTGAATCATCACGACAGGAAAACCGCTTCCGATCTCTTCATAGTAAAGATTGACGCCATTAACCTCGCATCTCATAAAAGCCCCCCAACGACATTTGTGTCAGATTGTTTTGAAGTTTCGGAACGCACGTTCTTATTATAAGTGATTTGTTACATATTACAAGAATGAAAAAACACACCCACAACGAGAATCGTCAATGGGTGTGCCAAAGGGCTTCCTATTCTTCTGTTTCTTCCAAGGTGCAAATTGCACTTGGACGCTTGATCCGCAATACAACGCACTCATATACACGGAACAGACTGTTCATTTGCTCGTCTCCGAGGAATGCGGAGTCGAAGTCTTCCGCAATCGCCAGGTCGAGATTGTGGCGGCCAGTCGCTACCAATACGCCGGAACGGCCTTTAATGGTAGGAGATTGGAAGACACCATCTGTAACGAGATTGCGAACATGCTCGATCTCAAGCACGTTGGTGCCTTTGTGCACGCGATGCAAGAGAGAGTAGAGTTCAGGAGAAACAACCAGTGCATACGGACCGCTGTGGCCCATTTTCAACAGCTTGTTGCGTGCTTCCACGATATCGGCAAACGCATTGCCAGATTCCATCCAGTCGCTCTTCAGATGAGTGAGGCGGCCTTTTACGTTCATCAGACCAGGGAGGTCAAATTCCGCAGCACCGTTGAAGATCAGATCGTCTTCCATCAGTGCACCACCAGCAGCTGCATTGGCAGCCGCGCTCATGTCCAAAGGCATGCCCAGTGTGCGTGCTTGGGCAACATCGCGCCAGTAGAGCATGAAATCCTTGTACAGGATCGGAATCGTCATGCTAACACGGCGGCTAGGCTGTGTCATTTCCAATGATTCTCCGCGCAGGGAGAGACCGCCAAAACGGGATTCCTCATATACATCGTTGGTAATGGTTTGGATGCCTTCACCCAATGGTCCATAAATATCGATAAAACGACGTCCTACCAGCTGGCGGCGAGCCATGTCAACGACAGTTGCATCCAACTGGTTCCACTCTTCAGTCGTCAAGGGAGAGTCTGGGTATTTACGAAGCTTGTCCATAGTGTAACCTCCATGTTATTTCAGGATTTCCGATTCTTTACATTCCTTTCAAGCTGCCAACTGTCAGTCCTTTTTTGCCGGAAACCGCAGGGGTGGAATGCTTGATCACGGAAGCAACACCGTGAGGAGCGGAAGCTGAAGCTTTCAAATGATCGACCTGGTGAACGTCGTGCCCCTCATCGTGATCAGTGAGATCAGGATGAGCCGCATCAGAGAATCGTTGGCTCATGTTCGCCATGATCTCTTTGACTGTCAAATAGTCTGTATGCGTCTTTTCACGCATGCCATCCAGGAGCTGACGTGTTTCGTCATCCTTGAATTCATACAGAGAGAGCTCCAGATGCTCGCGGAAATTGTGCAGTCCAAAACGTTCCAGATTTACATCGGACAGCATTTGCGAGAGGTCGCGATCACTTAGCTGATCCAGGCTTTTTCCTGAGGATAGCTTCTCCAGGTAGGGAACCAATTCCTGCAAGCGACCCATGCGCTGTTCTTCTTCTTCCAAAATATGATGGTAGTAAAGACGAGTATGCTCGTCCGTTGCCGCGTCGATAATCGGCTGGATAACGCCCATGAAGCTGTTGATATAACCTTTGGTGCGATCAAAAATGGCGTGCAGCTGTGTAATTTCTTGCACCCTACGCCACCTCCTCATTACAATCTATTTTTACATTATACCGTTGGAAAAAACACCCGGGCAACACCTATGTACATTTTCCTATGATTACGAAGAATATAATGCGGTGTAATTTGGAAAAGAGGGCGGGAGCTCTAGAGCGCCGTGGCTTTGCCTATTGGCTTCATTTCTAGTTTTGTTTTTTGACAAAAAAGTTATCATGGAGAGTATTGTCAAAGACAGTTGGGAATGATAATATTTATCAATAAGAGTGATATTCATTATCAATTAGCAAACTGAGAAGAAAACATAAATCCTACAATCACCTAAATTTAAGGAGGTAACAAGTTATGTCATCCATTTTAGTAATTGGCGGAGATCGCCTGGGCAATATTATCGAATTACTGCAAGGTCAAGGCTTCAAGGATATCCACCACGTAACAGGACGGAAAAGCTCGCAAACTGGGGTGAAAATTCCAGCTGGTATCCACATGATTCTGGTGTTGACTGATTTCGTCAATCACAACTTGGCCAAAACTGTGAAAAACCAAGCCAAAGATCGCGAGCTACCCATCGTTTTCTGCAAGCGTTCGTGTTCTGCGATTGCCAAAGCTTTTGATCTCACTGCGTAAATACATACTCTCCAGATCGGGCAGACTACGTTCGTGAGTCTGACACCAACGGAGGAATGACGCATGGAACAGAATCGTTTGAGTGAACTGCCTATCGCACAGCTTACGGCCGCTCAGCTGCAACAATTAAAACAGGCAGAAGAACAAATCAACACAGAAGGTCCAAATGTATATCTGATTGCATTAGAGAAGCAATCCCCGTCCTCCTAGACGGGGTTTTTTTGTTAAATTGTTTGCTTCTCACTTGAATACGTATTGCTCCAGTTGCATTTTGAGGGCGTCAATTCCGATGGCGAAGCCCAAGCATTGGCTGGATTGAATGATGAATGCATTGAGACCAACGACTTCCCCATTCAAATTAATGAGTGGACCTCCGCTATTTCCTGGGTTAATGGCAGCATCCGTCTGAAAAATTTCTTCGTACATTCGCTTCGCAACCTGTAAGCGGCGGTTTTTGGCACTGATGATTCCCGCTGTCACAGAATTTTCCAAACCAAGTGGGGAACCAACTGTCGCCATACTGGCAAAATCAGAGGCAATTTTAATGGAAAGACAATAGATGCAGGCAGACCTCTCGATTTTTCTGACCAGAGGCAGCGTCTGTTGCTTCTGCGTTAATACGCTGGATGAGTGTGCGCACGAGCAATCGCCGTTCTTTTTCATTTGCATGCGTCCAAATCAGTTTCCAATTGGAAAGCGTATCTAGATCAAGCGGTTGTTCTTTTGAAAAAGCAGTGTAAGTCCGTTCCTGTTCTTTTGCAGCCAGCTCCAACGCACTGATTTTCTCTCGTAAGGCCGGGAGAGTAAGAAATCCCTCTTCATAAGCTTGTTCCCAGCGCTGCCTTCGAATTTGCAGCTGTTGCTCGGTTTCTTTCGCGGGAGCGCGGGAATTCGGCTGTAACACAGTTTGATACACTTCCTTTAACGCAGCGATTGACTCTGGCGAATGTTGCATCAGCTCGTGCACAATGGTTTTTTCCAAGCGATCCTCACGTATGGCAGGAGCATCACACGTACCAGCCAGCTTGTTTTTACATAAATAGTAGCGGTGCGTGTAACGTTTTTCCCCTTTTCCCGTGATGGTGGTCGTTTTCCCGCGCATAGAGGAGCCGCAACGCGCGCAGTACAGCAATCCAGAAAAGAGATAGTGGGAGCTGAGAACGCGGGGATGGCTTGTTCCGCGAGCACTCATCCGCTCCTGCACCCGCGAGAAACATGGATGATCGATGATGGCTGGGTGAGTCGCCTCTTCGATAATCCATTCCTCCGGGTCATTGCGTTGTTGATCGGCGTCGGTGTAATTCCAACGCAACGCACCTTGATAGACCGGATTTTTTAACAAGCGAAGCACGGCACTTGCACTCCATGAAGCTCCATTTTTCCCGCGCAAACCGGAATGATTCGCCCATTCAGCGATTTGGCGCGGAGATTCACCTCGATCATAGCGCTCGAACATGCTGCGTACGCCAGCTGCTTCGCTTTGATTCACGACCAGCGTTCCTCGCACCAGATTGTATCCATACGGTGCAGGTCCTCCTGGTCGTTTTCGTTCTCTTGCCATCTGGCTCATTCCCAGCTTGACCCGTTCTGCCAAGTTTTCGCGCTCCCACTGTGCGAGGGCAGCCACTAAGGTAATAAACAGTCGCCCGATTGCCGTAGTCGTATCGTATACCTCAGTGCAGCTTTTAAAGTGTACCGCATGTCGATCGAACTCCTGCAGGAGCTGATACAGATCAAGGACAGAGCGAGTGAGCCGATCAAGTCGATAGACGAGGACGACATCGATTTGACCCGTTCGGATATCCTGAAGGAGCTGACCGAGTGCGGGGCGATTCGTATCTTTGGCACTTACGCCTTCATCTGCGTAGACTGCATGGACTTCCCAACCTTGGGAGTGAACGTACGAGAGCAGCTTTTCCCTTTGAGCGGGAATCGAAAATCCTTCACGTGCCTGATCCTCCGTACTGACACGAATGTAGACGGCCGTTCGCATCGCCCGTCCTCCCTTCACCTTGGGTTGCTAGAGTGTACAGCAAAAGGGAGGAGCTTATGCCTGACCGAAAATAAAAAACCCCGCTTATCCGTCTTGGACAAGTGGGGTTAGGCTACATCCATTTTTGGCCCCATTCATGAATGGAATCAATGACTGGACGTAGATCTTTTCCTTTTTCGGTCAATTCGTACTCAATGCGAACCGGAATCTCTGGGTACACTTTGCGCTCCAAAATCTCCAGCTCCTCCAGCTCCTTCAACCTTTCAGAGAGCATTTTATCACTCATATGCGGAACCATTTCGCGGATATCTTTGAATCGTACAGTTCCGCGTAGCAACACATGAATAATCAGGCCGGTCCAACGCTTTCCGAGGACGTTTATTGCACATTCATATTTTGGACACATGTGTTCGCCAGAAAAATCTTGACTCATATCGGCGTCACCTCTATCTTGCAGCATTATTGTTGCCCTTTATTCTAACAGATTAGCTTGAAAAAAGTAAGTAACGAAAAGTTGGAATGACACTTTGTGAATGGTGAGTAGTCAAGCCTGTTTTTATGGACAAATGTTTCCCTATAAGGTGTCCACACATACACTAATCGCGAAATAAGAAGCAAAGAGGGTGTTACGATGCTTTCGAAACGGGTAATCGGCATTTTAACCTGGCGGGAAGGTATACGCTTTGAGGAGCCAGATTATTTGCGAAGGCTGGTTCAAACAGGGCAAAAGCTAGGCGCAGAAATCTACCTGTTTTCGCATCAGGACGTCAATGTTCCCGCAAGAAAGATCAAGGGCTTCATCCCAAAACCGAACGGGGGCTGGATAAGTAAATCGTTCCCTTGGCCAGAAGTTGTAATCGATCGGTACCGCCGCAGGGTAAAGGAGTATATCCGGCTAAGGAATAGCGATCTGTTTTTCTTTGCAAACAGTCCGTTCAGTAAGAAATGGAGAGTGACGAATCTGCTCGCTTCCGATGAACGCGTCAAACGCTGGATTCCGGAGACGCATATTTACGAAAAAGGCTTGGTCCGAAACATGCTCGCACGCCATGGGCTTGTCTATGTCAAGCCAGGCAATGGCACAGGGGGAAGAAGCATCCTCAGAGTGAAGAGCAGCGGCAAGGACTACAGCCTCTCCGGACGTGACAAAAAGCATAACCATCATGTAGCTCGGATTGATACGGTGGAAGGCGTGGAAAAATGGGTCAAAACGTGGGTGGAGCAACAGCGTATTCGCGATGGCAATTTCCTGGTGCAGCAAGGTTTGGACCTGGGACTGCTACGCAAGCATGTCGCCGATGTACGGTTATTGATTCAAAAGGACGAGCGTGGGGAGTGGGTGGTGACAGGCTGCGCAGTACGTATGGGGGAGAACGGCAGTGCTACATCCAATTTGCATGGGGGAGGCAAAGCGATTCCCTTTGAATGGTTTATGTCCAGGCGATTTGGAGAAGAGAGGGGAGAGCTGATTAAACAGGAATGTTATCAGCTTGCTTTTGATGTAGCAAACACGCTCGAGGATTATTTCGGTCGCATGATGGAATTCGGACTGGACATTGGGGTGGATGTGAACGGACGGGCTTGGTTAATCGAAGTGAACCCCAAGCCGGGGAGAGAGGTTTTTCGCCAGATGGGTAACATGCCGCTATACAAAAAGGCGATCGCTCGTCCCGTTCAATTTGCGCTGTATTTGGCCCGGAACAAGGCTCGTTTTTTGTCTCTTTGAACACAGGTGGAGAACCGACGCTGATGACCCATTCTCCTACTTTTGTATGAGAGGAGTTGCCTAGTGGCAGCGGGTATAGCTTGCAGTCTGCATCAATTTTGATGACGGCGTAATCCCGGACTCGATCGGCTATAATGCGCTTGGCTTCAAACACTCTACCGTTATATAGCTTCACGAAAATGTTTTTGGATTTGCCGATGACATGCTCGCTCGTCAATATATACCCTTTCGGATGAAAAAGAAATCCGGAGCCAAAGCTTCGTTCCATGGGTGGAGAATTATCCTCTTGATCAATGAGGCTGCGAATTAACGAATCCACGTCTTTGGAATGGGGAGCATCCTCAGTAACGATGGAGACTACTCCCTCTTGTACTCGCTCGACAATGGGAACGAAGAAATTGAATGGGTGCAGACTGCTGCTGCTCACAGGGTACTTTACCCGCGTATATTGGGACCATTTTTTACTTTTCACCGATCTCTCCCCCTACAGCAGATAGGTATGTATCATCCTATGGGGAGTGGAGAGGGAAGGGACGCCCAATTTCTAGTCACGTGAAGGATATATCATTAATTTTGATTGATATAATAAAGAAATAGCATTGGTATAATTATTTAAATCCATTTATAATAACATGTAGTTAAAGAATATTTTGAACATAAAGGCTAAGTCCTAGCCGCTAGAGAGAGAAAAAGAACGGTAACGGAGGATGCGAAGAGATGGATGTTAAAACGATCATACTGGGTTTCTTGAGCTATGGGGAAATGAGTGGCTACGATATAAAGCAAGCGTTTACAAACAGTATTGGATTCTTTTATGACGCTAGCTTTGGTGCTATTTATCCAGCATTGCGCAAACTGGAGGAAGAAGGCTTCGTGACGAAGCAAGAAATCATTCAGTCTGGCAAGCCGAACAAGATTTTGTACCGTATTACAGAAGCCGGAAAACAATCTTTCCGTCAAGAAATCCAGACGCCTATCTTGCCGCCAGTATTGCGTTCGGACATGCTGGTTAAGATTTTCTTCGGCAAGAGCCGCACGATCGACGAACAAAAGGATTTGCTAGAGGGCTGCTTGGATACGCAACGTCAATTGCTTCAACAAAGTAAGGCCTCTTATAAAAAGCTGGAAGTAAATTTTGACGAATATCAACGTTTTTGCTGGGAATATACCATTCATCATCTGGAGTCAACCATTTCCTTTATGGAACAAAAAATGACTTCCTTGTTGAAACAACCAGCATATTCTGTTTAGTCACATAAAGCGAAGGGCTCATGTCTTGTGAACATGGAGCCCTTCGCTTATTTTCATTTATTTAAGGTTTTCTGGATTGAGGCATTCGAGCTCAGGTACAACGAAACGTCCGTCTTTGCGGATCAGGCGATCGTCAAACCAAATTTCTCCACCGCCCCACTCAGGACGTTGAATCATAACCAAGTCCCAGTGCACGGAGGATTTGTTACCGTTAAACGCTTCATCGTATGCCTGTCCTGGTGTAAAGTGGAAGCTTCCATCGATTTTTTCGTCGAAGAGGATGTCTTTCATCGGGTTTTGGATGTACGGATTTACACCAATCGCAAATTCCCCAACGAATCTGGCACCTTCATCCGTATCAAAGATTTCATTGATCTTCTCTGTATCGTTTGCAGTTGCTTCGACGATTTTGCCATCCTTGAAAGTCAGCTTGATATTATCGTATGTAAAGCCTTGGTAAGGAGATGGTGTGTTGTACGCGATCGTACCGTTGACGGAATCACGGACAGGAGCAGTGAATACTTCTCCATCAGGGATGTTGGCTTCACCTGCACATTTGATTGCCGGAATATCTTTGATGGAGAAGGTCAGATCGGTGCCTGGCCCTACGATACGTACCTTGTCGGTTTTCTCCATCAGCTCGACCAGGCTGTCCATTGCTTTATCCATTTTGCCGTAATCAAGCGTGCACACTTTGAAATAAAAATCTTCGAAAGCGGCGGTGCTCATATTAGCCAACTGAGCCATAGATGCATTTGGATAGCGAAGCACGACCCATTTGGTATGCGGTACGCGAATATCCAGTACAGGACGCGCTAATAGCTTGGAGTGCAGCTGCATTTTGTCTCCAGGCACATCAGAGAGCTCACTGATGTTGTCGCCGCCGCGGATGCCAATATAGCAATCCATTTGCTTCATGAAAGCCACATCTGCTTCACGCATGATACCCAATTGTGTTTCGGTGGCACCCATCAAGAGTTCGCGCTGAACGGATTGGTCGATCAGTTGGACAAACGGATTTCCCCCAGCTTCGTATACCTTGGCTATTACGGCTTTCGTCAAATCGGTAACGTTGCCAATGGAGTAAATTAAAACGTTTTCACCAGGCTTGACAGTCACCGAATAATTGACGAGGACGTCAGCCAGTTTTTCAATTCGTGAATCTTTCATAGGAAGGGAATCCCTCGCTTTCCATATCATTCTTATCCATTGTACACAACTCAAACAGAAAAAAGCTACCCACTGGCGAGGGTAGCTTGCGGAGGAAACGCGCTTGAAGGATTCGGTACTTCATGTATATGCAACGACCTGCTGAATATGGCTATATCTTTGGGGAAGAAAGATTAGTCGCAGCTGCACCCGATAATAACCAGCAGGATGAAAAGAATCAAAACCAGAGTGAAGCCGTCGAATTCTCCATTAAAGATGCCGCTCATCGAATAAACATCCTCCTCATATGTGTGTTAAGCCTCTTGTGCTTACATCTACAACATATGGGTGATCGTATAGGACCGAACCGGGCATACGCCCATTTTTGAGAAAATTGTTTTGGTAATCTCTCTTTTTCAACCTCTTGCCATTCTCGATGTTTATTATTCTGAAAAGCAGGAAAAGCTAGAGGATACCAAAAGACTTTGCAAGTATGAAAGGATGTTTACGAGATGCAAAGATCATTATCAAGTCTACAGCATGATCTGGTCCAAATTACGATTAATGTTGGAGAAGACTTTAAATCCATTGTGTGGAAAGCGCAGTACGATATGGACTTCAATACAGAATGTCTGTTTTGTTTTTCCGAGCAAATTACTGGCTACCGTGTAGAAGATGAAGACGGAAAAGCGGGGAAAGTCGCTGTTTGTCCACATTGTGAAAAAGTAAACGCTATCTACGCGTAAGATTGAAGTTTGATCGCAAAGGAAAGACGATGCTACTTGTTGGCATCGTCTTTTTTAGTATGGAGACGGACAGTCAATCCCCCCTGCTGGCGTGTCAGAGTCGAAGAGAACTGTGCTTTTTCTTCTCCTCCACTATGTTGACTCTAGTCTATATCTGACTCTATATCCACCAAGTACCACCTGCTCTTTAGCAGGATTGAAAGGAGGACCCTCGAATAGTATGAGAGACATACATAAGTAGATAGGTAGGGGTGAACACCGTGCAAAAGAGATGCAGCCGCTGTGGGAACGAAATGGACATCGAGCTGCGCAACGTCGTGTATCGGAAACGGGTTAAAATCATGAATGTACCTGTACACGTCTGCGTGGACGAAGACTGTGACCATTCC
The DNA here is from genome assembly GCF_046196545.1 of Brevibacillus fortis. Classification (GTDB taxonomy): domain Bacteria; phylum Bacillota; class Bacilli; order Brevibacillales; family Brevibacillaceae; genus Brevibacillus; species Brevibacillus fortis_A. The sequence continues at coordinate 4,534,476 of NZ_CP176370.1, read as the reverse complement.
CAAGTGGTAGATGTGATTAAGGATGATTTGAAGTCACTCATGGAGGAACTGGGCCAACATCCGCAGCGCCAGGCAATCGAATTCGAAGAAATGTCAGAGTTATCCAACTTATTGGTATTGATTGCTAATGAGAAGGTGAATTCGACCGTAAGAGAATTACTTGGTGAAAAAGTCAACGAGCTATTGGATCTGTTTTTGTTGGCGCAGTCCCTTGGCGATGAAAAATGGATGCTGGAGCTACGCGAACGTCTCACGAAAATTATGGTGTAAGGAAAAAGAGATGCCTAGAAGAAAGGTATCTCTTTTTTCATTTCTCCACTGCACCGCAAATGTAGACTTTGCTGCTTGGACTTATGTATACTGATAGGCACATAAGATAAGGAGAGATGAATCATGTCACAAAAACAGCTTCACTCCATAGAAGAACTGGATGAGTTCGTAGCGAAAAATGGGAAAAAGCTTTTGTTTAAGCATAGTACGATCTGCCCAATCAGTACGTCCGCTTATGAAGAGTTTCAGGCGTATTTGCTGGACAATCAAGTGGAATCTGCGGTCATTCTGGTACGAGAGGATCGCCCTGTCTCCAACGCCGTAGCGGATCGTTTTTCTATCAAGCACGAATCCCCGCAAATCTTTTTGCTGGAAGACGGCGAAGTAAAATGGCACACGTCTCACTGGAAAATTACAAAGGACGCGATTGGCCAGGCGCTCAACGCGTAATCAAAAAGCCGGAACACCCTTTAAGTGAGGGGAATCCGGCTTTTTGCATGGAGAAAAAGAGCGCGGGAGAGACTATTCCCAGAATAGCTCCAACTTGTCTCCACTTTTCAATTCTGTCTGGAAGCTGGCTTGTTCGCCGTTGACGAGCATGACGAATCCGGAGATACTCTCACGGTCAGGCTTTTCCAAGGAAACCTCGACAAAACGGAAGACGTCGCTAAACACAGGTGTAGACGCAGGTGAGGATTTTACCGTGATGTCGGCACCTTCGCTCACGGGATCAGAGGCATTCGCTGCTTTTCCGTCTAAGGTAATCGTTACCTGTGCGACAGGCAATAAGACCCGTTCACCATTGAAGTGTACGATCATTGTCTCCTGTACCCATTCTTCCAAGGGGATGACATCTTGTATGGAAGGGGCCGGGACTTCATCCAGCCGATATACGAGGACATCACCTTGCCGGACGATATCTGTCAAGGCTGCTGGTCTTCCATTCAGCTCGATCACCTCAATACGGGACGGAATCGAATAATCTTGTCCATTCACAGAAAAACGCAAGCCTGATTCCGCTGACGTTTTCAGTTCTGCGAGCTCCAGTACTTCATAGACAGTGCGGGGAAGGAGGATGGCCACCTCGGCACGATCAGAGATCAATGTATCAAGAGTAGCAACCGCTCCGTTAACATGTACGATTGGACCGAGTGAGTAGGGACGATCATTGCAGATCACTTCAAGCGTGTTCAGCTCATCGAATAAATCTTTGGCAAACACACGTGCATCATCGCCATTTGTACCTGCCACTACGGTGATTTGGTCCCCGTCATTGATTGGCGTGTCGAGACTGACGCCCTCCCCGTTGCGCTCAATCACCGGCGCCGTACCATGACCACCCGGAATCATTTTCATCCGTCCGTTTACGGTAACTGTCATCGCCAACCCGGGGCGACCATACAGACGGCGGATATCCAATCCAGATGCAATGAGCGCATCACCCAACGTCATTTTTCGCAAATCGAAAATGCGCACAGGAGCGTCATTGACCGTAACGGTTACATAGCGCAACGGATGACGGCGCGCAGCAACAGCAATACCGACTGGCGTTACGAACTCAGGTCCACTGAGCGCAGGATTGTCTCCCACGTACTGTTTGATCGCATCCCCGCCTCTGACAGCAACGCGGGCGGCAGGAATATTCAAGACCTGAGCGACTTTTCCCGTAAGTCCTGGGGTGAGGCTGCCGCCGCCGATCAGCATGACCGCTTGCGGAGCTTTTCCGTTGAGTTCCAATATTTTGAAGGCAATTTTATCGGCGAGTTGCTGGATGTCTGCTTCAATCGCACTCGTTACCTCGGCAGCGCTCGTCGTATGCTCCATGCCAAGAATGTCGGTGAAGGTGACGGACTCCTCGGTGGATAAGAGACGCTTCACTTCTTCTGCCATCGGAAAATCCATGAGATAGGCGTTCATGAGCGCATCCGTGATTTCATCGCCTGCAACAGGCACCATGCCGTAGGCGGTAATTGCCCCTTCCTCAGTCAGCGCTACGTCAGAAGTACCTGCCCCGATGTCCACCAATGCGATATTCAGTCGGCGCATGGTCACAGGAATCAGGACATTAATAGCGGCAATAGGCTCCAGCGTCAATGCCTGCATTTCCAGATCGCATCGTTTCAGAGCCGCGATCAGCGAGTCGACAACCACGCGTGGAAGGAAAGTTGCGATCACATCTGCACTTGCTATGTCACCCCGCTGGTCAATCAGACTCCCGATCAATTCTCCATCCAGATGGTAATTAACGACGCTGTAACCCACGCAATAATAGCGGGTGACGTCTTGATCCTTTAGCTCTTGGGCTAATGCGGCTTGGGCTTCCTGTACAGCGGAAAATTCCAATGCGACAACATCTTCACGCGAAATGAAGGCATGTCTGGCTAACGGCATGTCCACACGAACGCGGCGGGTGCGCAATGACCGACCGGCAGCAGCGACCGCTACCTGATGCAGTTTGCCATATTTCCCTTCGAGTTCTTCTTTTATTTGTTGAATCACCTTAGCTACGGCGACAATATCGTGAATTTGCCCATCGAGCATGGAGCGTTCATCGTGCTCTCGAATTGCGCAGTCCAATACGCGGTACTGCTCGCCGGTCGTTTCCACGATCAGGCCGACGACGCTGCGCGTTCCAATATCTAATGAAAAAATAAGCTCAGGGGCTGTGATGTCAGACAAAAGTAGGTCACTCCTTGTAAGAGGTTGTTCAAAAAGTCTTTACAATACTTATCGGTGATTTTGGACTGTATCGGAAAGGAATAATCACTTTTAGCTAGAACATATATCCAAAACTATTCGATTCAAAAGGGAAAGAATCCTGTCGAATCAAGGAATCTTCTTCGTTTTGACGAATAATTGGAAAAGATAAAAAAACAGAAAAAATTTACTTTCGCGCTTTTTGGCGCTAAACTGCTGACAAGGGTGTTTGAATCGATTATAATTACCCTAATTTATCGATAAATCCCTATATAAAAAGAGGAGAGTGGAGAGAGATGGCACACGATCAAATCGAAACCATGCGCAAGCAGATAGACGAGATCAACCTGCAAATTCTTGAATTGATCAACAAACGAGCTACCTTGGTTCAAGAGCTCGGCAAAGAAAAAGAAAAACAGGGCAGCAACCGTTTTGACCCAGAGCGTGAGCGCCAAATGCTCAATCTGCTCGTTGAAAACAATAAAGGTCCTTTCAATGATAATGCGATTCGTCATTTGTTCAAGCAAATTTTCCAAGTTTCCTTGGATCTGCAAGACGACGATAAGAAAAAAGTACTCCTCGTTAGCCGTAAGAAAAAGGCAGAGGATACTGTTATCACTGTAAAAGGCGTTGAGTTCGGAGGAAAAAATCCGATTCTCATCTCAGGTCCATGCTCCGTGGAAAGCTACGAGCAAGTAAGAGCAGTAGCAGAAAACCACGCAAAACGCGGACTGCGTACACTGCGCGGCGGCGCGTACAAGCCTCGTACTTCGCCATACGACTTCCAAGGTCTGGGTGAAGAGGGCTTGCAAATCCTCAAGCGTATCGGGGATGAATTCAACCTCGTAACGATCAGTGAAATCGTGACGCCAGCAGATCTTGAGATGGCAACGAAATACATCGATGTTATTCAGATCGGTGCTCGCAATATGCAAAACTTCGAGCTGCTGAAGGCAGCAGGTCGTGTGAACAAACCAATCCTCTTGAAGCGTGGCCTCTCTGCTACGATTGAAGAGTTCATCTACGCGGCAGAGTACATCCTGTCCGAAGGTAACACACAAGTCATGCTGTGCGAGCGTGGAATCCGCACGTATGAAAAAGCGACACGCAATACGCTCGATATTTCTGCAGTACCACTTCTCAAGCAAGAGACGCACTTGCCAGTGTTTGTAGACGTGACGCACTCTACAGGTCGTCGTGATCTGCTCTTGCCTTGCGCGAAAGCAGGCTTCGCAGTCGGTTCTGATGGAATCATGGTAGAGGTTCACCCAGATCCAGATGTGGCATTGTCTGATGCGAAGCAACAGTTAAACATTCCACAGTTCAACGAGTTCGTTGATGAACTGCTCGCTTCTGGCTTGTACAAAGGCGAGATTGTGGCAACAAGAGCTTAAGAATACCTTTCAGGTACGTTTTGAGGGTCCTTCCTGCGCGCGGGAGGACCTTTCTCATTTGACGAACCATTGGCGACCAAGTAAGCTAGAATTACGTGCTGATATTGGTGAAGGAGGATAGGCCATATGGAAGACAACCATCAATGCTGCTCGACTGATCGGTCCACCGAAAGACCGGATAAAATCAAGTCTAATCTCGTCTCCCGTTTGAATCGGGTAGAGGGACAAGTTCGCGGAATTCGGGGAATGGTAGAAAAGGATGTCTACTGCGACGACATTCTCAATCAAATTGCGGCTGTGCAATCCGCACTGAATGCGGTTGGGAAAATGCTCCTCGAAGGACATATGAAAAGCTGTGTGATGGATCGCATTCAGCAAGGCGATCATGAAGTGATTGATGAGCTTTTGAAAACGATGAATAAACTTATGAAGTAACGGGTGCGCATGCCGTCAAAAACAATTGCAACGGCATACGGCTTGTCGTATCATAGGTGCATATATTTATGAAAACGCTTATGAAAACCAAAAAATAGGGAAAGTGAGGGTGCATGATGCCGGTTACTATATACGACGTAGCAAGAGAAGCGGGGGTGTCGATGGCGACAGTTTCCCGCGTAGTCAACGGGAATCCCAACGTAAAGCCTTTGACCCGAAAAAAGGTATTGGCTGCGATTGAGCGCTTGGGATATCGACCAAATGCGGTTGCTCGTGGACTCGCCAGCAAAAAAACGACAACAGTTGGTGTCATCATCCCGGATATCTCCAGTTTGTTTTTCTCCGAATTGGCGCGAGGGATTGAAGATATCGCTACCATGTACAAATACAACATCATCCTGTGTAACTCTGACCAACGGATGGAAAAGGAATTACAGCTTATTAATACCTTGCTCGAAAAGCAGGTGGACGGGCTTCTGTTCCTGGGCGCAGAAATCAAAGAAGATCATTTGCAGGCATTAACAAGCACGTCTGTACCGACCGTACTCGCGGCGACTCGCGATGCGGACAACGTACTACCGTCGGTTAGCATTGACCACTTCCAAGCCGCATACGATGCGACAGAAGCATTGGTTGCACGCGGGCACAAGCGCATTGCGATGATCGCGGGTCCTGCAAACGATCCATTGGCAGGGTTGATGCGCTATGAAGGCTATAAAAAGGCGCTGAAGGATGCAGGTATCGAGCTGGATGAAGAGCTGATTGCGACAGGCAACTACTTTTATGAATCTGGCTTGTCCACTACAAAAGCTTTTCTTGCCCTTAAAAATCCGCCTACGGCGATTTTCGCAGCGAATGATGAGATGGCCATTGGCGCGATCCATGCCATTCAAGATTCTGGCCTGAATGTGCCAGGTGACATCGAAGTCATTGGTCATGATAATATTCGTCTGGTTGAAATGGTACGTCCACGACTGACTTCTGTCGTACAGCCAATGTATGATATTGGTGCGGTGGCGATGCGCCTGTTGACCAAGTACATGAATAACGAGAATGTCGAAGAGCATGTCGTGCTGCTGCCGCATCGAATTGAGTATCGGGAGAGCACAAAGCCGTAAGCAAGCTTGATTGCAAAGGGACGTAGGCAATTAAGAGCAAGAGGGGGATGGGAAATGCGTTACGGAATTATCGGCGCGATGGATGAAGAAATCGCGCTGTACTTGGAAGCGATGGAAGAGACGACTACTGCCATCAAAGCAGGCATTACCTATTACACAGGTAAAATGGAAGGCAAAGATGTCGTGCTGTGCAAATCAGGTGTCGGCAAGGTCAATGCTGCCGTGACAACACAAATCCTCATCGATTCATTCCAAGTAGAACGTGTCATTTTCACAGGAGTGGCAGGAGCTGTTCACCCTGAATTAAATATTGGTGACATTGTGGTTTCGACGGATTGCATCCAACATGACATTGATGTGACACCGCTTGGCTTTGAGCCAGGACAGATTCCGTTTACAGAGAAATGGACTTGGCAAGCGGATGCTGGGCTGATGCAGCAAGCGATCGATGCGGGCAAAGAGCTGGAAGCGGGAGTTCAAGTAGTGAGCGGGCGTATCTTGTCCGGCGACCAGTTCGTTGCCAGTCGGGAAAAGGTGCAATGGTTGTATGAGCAATTTGCAGCACATTGTACCGAAATGGAAGGGGCATCTGTCGGACAAGTATGTGCGATGAATGGTGTGCCGTTTGTCGTGGTTCGTTCGATGTCGGATAAAGCAGACGGCTCCGCGCATGTAAACTTCGTGGAATTTACCAAGCTGGCTTCTCAGCGCTCCTACGCGATTGTCCGTAACATGCTGACAGCTTCTCAAGCATCATCAGCTGCGGGAGTGATCGTCTACTCAACGAAAAACTGTGTGGATTGCGACATGGTTAAAAATTGGCTGACAGCAAAAGGTGTCTCCTTTGAAGTGCGCGATGTCATGACGAGCCGTGCCTATCAAGAGGAAGTGGAGCGCTTCGGCTTCATGGGTGTGCCTGTAACAGTCGTAGGCGATAAAGCGGTAAAAGGCTTTGCGCCTTCTGAGCTGGAAGAGCTAGTGAAATAGAGTTTGGAATAGAAAAAGCGTGCTGACCAGTACCAAAAGGTACGAGGACAGGACGCTTTTTTTTACTTCTCTGATCCAATAGGGGCGTACAGCATCGCACGCTCTAACGTAAGCCGATTTTTCTCCGTGATCTCTGCTCGTCGTGGGATTGTTGGGAATGGTTCGTCAAAGAGCCGAGGTGGCAAGGGCAAATCCGTCTCAGGTTGCCAGCGCTTGAGCCAGGCTTCGGGAAGATCACCGTCCGTAAGAGGCTGATCGCTCATCTCACTCCATACCAGTGTCCACGCCCGCGGCACCACCCTCCAAATATCGTAGCCTCCGCCGCCGACAGCGATCCAACGACCGTTGCAATATTCATGAGCGAGGCGGTGAGCAAGCCTGGGGATGGCTTGATAAATCTTCATGGAGCAAGACAAATGGGTGAGGGGATCGTACGCATGAGCGTCACAACCGTTTTGGGTCAGGATGACATCGGGCTTGAAGCCAGCCGCTAGCTTTGACACCAGCTCTTCATATACTTCCAGAAAAGAATCGTCTTCCGTGAAGGCATCGAGCGGAACGTTGACAGAATAACCGTAACCGCTTCCATCTCCACGTTCAGACAAATTGCCTGTCCCCGGGAAGAGATACTTTCCCGTTTCGTGAATGGATACTGTCAGTACATGAGGGTCATCGTAAAACGCCCACTGTACCCCATCTCCATGATGGGCATCTGTGTCGATATACAGCACACGCGCATTCCAGTTTTTGCGCAAATAAGCGATCGCGACGGAGCAATCATTGTAAATACAAAAACCAGAGGCGCGTCCACGAAAGGCATGGTGCAGTCCACCGGCGGGATTGAAGGCGTGTTCTGCCTGTCCACTCATAACCGCGTCCACTGCGTTTAACGTACCTCCGACGATCAGCGAGGAAGCTTCATGCATGTTCGAAAAACAGGGAACATCCTCTGTTCCCAAGCCATAACTGGCTGCCTGCGGAAGCTCGAGTTCACTATGGCCCTGATCGCGAACAAATTGGATATAACGTGGGTCATGCACCAAGGCGAGTTCTTCATCTGTCGCCGGTCGGGGAGTCAGGATGTCTGAGTCTTTGAGTATTCCGTAACTGCTCATCAGATCGTGTGTGAGGAGCAGACGACGCTGGTTGAATGGATGATCATCATGAAAATAATATTGCGTGTAGTCTGGAGAGTAGATCAGACGAGCATTTCGGCTCACTGGGGTATCCCTCCTTCCGTAGGTCCGATTACGGAAAAGCCTTTTTCAAGGAGCAATTGCGTCACGATACGTGGATCAATTGTCTGTACCCGAAAAACAAGGTTCTTTTTTGCGGGCTGTTTCCCAGGAAAGACCACAACACTCGTAACATTGACTTGTGCATCGCGAAAGACTTGACTGACTTCTGCCAGCATGCCGACGCGGTCATCTACTTCAACTTCGATATGGGAGCTAGGTTTGTTAACGCCGAAAAGTTCGATCAGGCTAGAGAAAAGATCCGATTCCGTGATCAATCCTACGAGCCGAGTCCCTTCGACAATGGGTAGTGAGCCGATTTTGTGCTCGTATAATTGGAGGGCTGCGTCTTCGATGAAATCCAGTGGGTGGGCAGTAATGACTTGTTGATTCATGATAGTGGCTACAGGTTTGTGCAGGACGGTGTCGTCATCGTCATGCGTCAGTAGGCGAGAGGGGAGAGCGTCTCGCAGATCACGATCCGAGACAATGCCTACGAGTGAGTCGCTTTCAATGACAGGCAAATGCCTGATTCTGTTTGCACGGAGGAGAAGAAGCGCTTCTCCGATTGTAGTGGATGGCTGGATCGTGACAATTTTTTTCCGCATAATCTCTTCAATACGCATAAGAGTGACCTCCTGGAATCAAAAGGCATCCGAACTAGTAAAGAAAACGATTCTGAAACCGCATAGCATCAAAGGCAACGACTGTTTCTGGCGGTACACGCTTGCCGATTTTTGCCATGAGACAGTTGGCGGGATGTGAGCATATTTCTGGATCGTCTGTCGCCATCCAGCTCAGGCCTGCGCTGCCCATGACCTTTTCCATGACCTTTCTGTATTGCCATACATCGAGTCCTGTTCCTTTCAGATCCCAATGCCAGTAATACTCGGTTGTAATAATGACGTAGTCTTCCATGGCATCATCCAAGAAGGCGACTTCGAGCAGCTTTTTGCCTACGCCACCCGCTCTCACTTTATGACTGATTTCAATCGCGCCCAGCTCCAGCAGATCGGGCAGTTGGGCTTGTGACCATCGCTCCAGTGGATCGGGGTGCAGGAAGGTCACGTAGCCGAGGACGAGGTCTCCTTCGCGTGCAATAATAATGCGTCCTTCGGGCAAATCTGCGATTTCGATGAGAGCTTCATGCTGCTGTTCAGGGATACGAAAAGCTTTCAGCCCCTCATCAAAGCGTAATGAGGACAGATAACTTCCTGTAATCGGTCCTTCGACGAGCAGCTCCTTGTTGTTCACCATTAGGCTCAATGAATGATAGCGTTTGACGTGCTCCATCAGTTCCCCCCCTTACGTTTGTAGAAAAACAGAGATGGCGCTAACCATCTCTGTCAGTTGTCATTCCAGTTTATTCTGTGGTGTTGGCAGTTACGATGTTAGAATGTGGCGATTCTCCGTAACTGTTGACTGCGGTAATGTAATAGTTGCTGCCATTCGGTACTTCTGCTGCGTGTGTAAAGCTTGTGCTAGAGACTGTACCGAGTAGCAAATAGCCGGTTGCTGAGTCTGGGCTAAAATATACGTTGTACATCTGCTCAGACGAGCTGCTTCCTTTCCACTGTAGCTGCCAACCGTTTGGCGTATTCTTGATGGACAAGGATTTCGGAGCAGCAGGTGGTGAAGCGGAATCTGTGTTTGTATTCGTGCCTCCTGATCCATCTGGTGGGTTAGTCACAGTTCCGCCTGGATCTGTTTGACCATTCCCGTTATTGTCCGTCGGATTCGGGATGCCTGTGTCCGTACCTTGGTTCGGATCAGGCAGCTGCCATGTCTGATTAGAACCGACAGAAGCGATTGCGGAAGGCTGCGATTCATGGCCAGCAATATCCACAGAAGTGACATAATAGCCTAAATCTCCATGGGTTGCAGTCGTATCGGCAAAAGTCAATACGGATGGATCTTTCACAGTTGCTACTTTGACAAAGCCGTTCTGCACATCAGCGCGGTAGATGCGATAGCCAACCAAGTCAGCTTCTTTGGCTGACTGCCAGGTAAGTGTAATTTGCTTGCCTGAGCCTGTAGCTGTTACACCGCTTGGCGAAGATGGTGTTCCACCTTCCTCTGTACGAGGGTCTTCCTTGTCAGGTAGGCGTTGCTCCCAATCTGGTGGTTGGGTGGAGACCCTACTGTTTTTCGCTTGAATTTGCTCCTTGGTAGGAAGCGGATCTGGTGAGCGGTAGAAGACGCCTTCGGTAACAAAATCTTCCGGTGTTCCTTCCTTCGCCAAATACCGTTCGCCATTATAGGTAATGAGTCGTGCTTTTTGGTGGGTGTCGTCCACCTTCGTCGGAACGAATTTGCTGTTGAATATATCAGTGATCAAATGGCCAGCTTCTTTTGAAAGCTCACTTGGCAAAAGACCCGATTTCGAGTCAACAGTCGCGCTGACGATTCCTCCCGGCTTTTTAAAGGCGGAGTCAGGAGGTGAAAGGTTCGGATGCTTCGCAATGACATCCTTCATGACCTTACCCCATACGACCATCGGAACATATTTGTCCGCGTCTGGCATTGGATATGGCTCGTCAAAGCCAACCCATACCCCCATGGACAGCTCTGGTGTGTAACCGACGAACCAGAGGTCGTTGCTGTTGTTGGTTGTCCCGGTTTTACCTGCCACATCGACTTTGCGCGGCACGTATTTGCGGATGTGTGTACCTGTACCGTTATTGACAACGGAACGCATCAAATCAGTGATCAAGTATGCCGTTTGCTCACTGTACACTTGCACAGGTTTGGTTTCATGACGATAAATGACTTTTCCGGTGTTATCCTCAATTCGGTCAATCAGATAGGCATCCACGAAAGAACCGTGATTCGCGAATGTCGCATAGGCGTTTGTAATTTCCTCGGCAGTTGTTCCGTAGGTAAGACCGCCAATTACGCCAGTGGCTGCATAGTTGTCAGCATCAACCAATGTTGTGATTCCCATTTTCTTCACGTATTCGAGAGCCGTTGGAATGCCAACTTTCAAATACGTCTTGATCGCAGGAATGTTCCAGGACATTCGCAGCGCTTCGCGGGCACTCATAATCCCTTGCCATTTGTTGTTCCAGTTCTTTGGTAAATGGGAACCGTTCTGGCCGTCAGCGAGTAGCACCGGAGCGTCATCGATAGGGGATGCTGGCTGGAGCAATCCCAGTTCAAAAGCAGGAGCATAAGCTGCAAGTGGCTTCATGGCAGAACCAGGCTGGCGAGGTACAGTGGCGTGGTTCGTCTGTTCCACCTTAAAGTCACGCCCCCCGATCATGCCGAGGATGGCTCCTGTTTTGTTGTGAATCAGCATTGCGCCGACTTCTTCCAAAGCATTTTCGATTTTTTCTGTTTTGCCGTTCGAGCGACGAATCGTATAGGTACGATTCTTACCGAAGTTTTTCGGATCGGCTGCAACAGCCTGCATGATGTCATATACGCTCTTGTCGATTGTGGTATGTATCTTATACCCTTTTCGCAGTATGTCGCGACGTTTCTCTTCAACCAGCTGTCGGTATTCGTTGCGGCCGATAGTTGATTTGTCTCGACCTTTTTCCAAGAGGTCTGCATCTACAAGTTGACGTGCGGCACGATCTTCAATTTCCATCATCAAGAAAGGTACTTCTCGATAAGCTTGCTGCGTCGGTTTTGCTAGCTGTGCCTTCAAATCACTTGCGAGAGCCCCATCGTATTGGGTTTGTGTGATGTAGCCATTTTCCAGCATGCGATCCAACACCATTTTTTGGCGATCCTTCCCGCGCTGATAACTTTCTGCACGGAATGGAGAGTAGGCACCTGGGTTTTGAATCATGCCTGCAAGATAGGAGCCCTCAGCGAGCCCAAGCTCTTTTACATCTTTGCCAAAAATCCCTTTTGCGGCAGCCTGAACGCCGTATACGTTTGATCCGTTGGCGTTTTTTCCGAAGTAAATTTCGTTCATGTAGGCTTCCAGAATCTGATCTTTGGAAAACATGCGCTCGATCCGAATCGCGGTAAAGATTTCACGGGCCTTACGGGTGTGGCTAACTTCAGCAGAAAGGATTGTATTTTTTACAAGCTGCTGTGTAATCGTACTACCACCTGTTACGACAGGTTGGTTGGTAATTTCCTGAATCGCTCCGCGCATGGTAGATTGAAGCGAAACTCCGGAGTGATGGTAGTAGGTTTTGTCTTCAGTTGCGATGATGGCATTTATTAAATAGGGAGAAACGTCTGCTTTCTTCACCAAACGTCGATCGCCTTCTTCGGCCCGCAATTGGCCGATCAGAGAGCCGTCGTTGTAGTAGGCGAATCCAGTCAGATAGTTGGTGAAGATTTTATTCTCCAGTTCCTCCTTGCTGCGCACAGGCTCGTCCTTCACGAGTGCGGCAACATAACCTGTCACGATTCCTCCCGCGACTGCAGCTCCCATTAGCCCTAGTACGAAGACGATTTGGAAGATGATCCAGAACGTTCTACCACGGTTTCTGCGTCGCTTTTTCTTCGTCGGTTCAGAGGAAGATGTGTGGTTATTCGACATAATCTACGACCCCCTAGCATACCACCTGATTATACCATACGAGGAACCTAGAGGGTAGAAAATGCGTAGGAGATAGCAAAATGTGTCAAAAACCGTTGAAAGTTGTTGGGTGTATGAAAGCAATAAAAAAAAGAGCAGGCCGACAAGCGGCACTACTCTTTTTCTCTTTATCCTCAGACGATTAACGGCTGTAGAACTCAACGATCAGAACTTCGTTGATTTCAGCTGGCATTTCTTCACGGTCTGGCAGACGAGTGAAGGTACCTTCAGCAGCAGCATCGTTGAATGTAACGTAGTTCGGCAGGAAAGTACGGCTTTCCAGAGCGTCCTTGATCAGTTGCAGACCACGGGACTTTTCACGAATGGAGATTACATCACCCGGTTGTACGCGGTAGGATGGGATGTTTACTTTTTTGCCGTTTACCAAGAAGTGACCATGGTTTACCAACTGACGAGCAGCTGGGCGAGTTGGAGCAAAGCCCATACGGTATACCAGGTTATCCAGACGGGATTCCAGCAATTTCATGAAGTTTTCGCCCACTACGCCAGCCATTTTGCTAGCATTGTCGAAAGTGCGGCGGAATTGTTTTTCGTTAAGGCCAAACATGTGGCGCAGTTTTTGCTTTTCTTGCAACTGGATTCCGTACTCGCTCAGTTTACGACGGTTGTTGTGACCGTGTTGACCTGGAGGGAAGTTGCGTTTGATGTCTTTTCCTGTACCATCGAGGGAGATACCCAGACGACGAGCAAGTTTGTGACGAGGTCCTGTGTAACGTGACATGTATTCATTCTCCTTTAATATGGATTCGCAGGTGTTTACTTCCGGCAGGTTAGTTCCTACTTTATCTACACGAACTTCGGACGGTAGCGTTTCCGCATCGTGCTCCTCACAGATGTTCAGCCGCAGTCTGTCAAGGGAGGGAACTAAGAGGGTATATCCTTCCGTTTTTACCTACAATCAATGCTACCCTGTACACATACATTCAATAATACTAGGCGAGATATAGCAAAGTCAAGGGAAAAGAAGGGCGCCATCCGCCGCAAGAAGTGGGATGGATGGCGCTTTTTGGGTTTTATTTTCGCAACAAAGTAACCGGACCGTCTGGAGTATCCCGTTTTTCGAGGAAACGGGTAAAGGTAATGGCTGCATCGGCACGAGGGACGAGGCTTTGCGGCTGGAACTTCTGCTTGTCAGTCGGCACGATACCGAGTGTAGTCGCGATGATGATCGAACCGCGGTACTTCGAACTGGCAATGTCTGAGAGCTCGGACTGGAACATGCCAGGGAAGTCCGACAGTTTTTTGTAACCGAGTGCACGAACAATCATATCAGCGAGCTCTTCACGTGTAATCGTCTCATTTGGGTTCAGCTTGGAAGCATTTTTATCGAGAAGTCCGCGATCAACAGCACCTTCTACGGCTGAGAAGAAGCGCGAACCATTTGCCACATCGCTATAGGTGGCCTTGCGTTCCAGAGAGTACTGTGGATAGTGTCTGCCTTGGTTGAGACTGATCATGAGCATCTCAATCATTTCACCGCGTGTGATCGGTTTTTGCGGCATAATATTGCCGTTTTCAAGCGTGAGTGCGTCGTATTCATACATCAACAAGAGTTCCTTCTCCGCCGGATGATCCTTCAAATCGGCAGGAGCCGGACGGTGCAGCGCAATCGTTTTGCCAGTAGAGGTGGAGCTCCACTCGCCTGTTTCAGCGTCAAGGTAATACGGCTGCTCAAACGGCGTCATTGTCGCGCGATAGACGATCTTGGCAGTTCGCTTCGGTGAGTAGGAAGGCTGCTCTTTTGCGCGTTTGGCATCCTCAGGACTAAGAGGAACGAGGGCGTATACTTCCTCTGCTTTTGTCTCGGTCCACCACTTTTCGCTCGCTTCGGCAGCAGGCAGGTGCTTGGGAACTTGTGTTGGGTATGTCTCGCTGCCCAGATCAGCGCTGTAACTCAGCAGATCACCTGTTTCTGTGTCAAACGTGAAGTGGGCAGAGCCGCTAGCTGCAGCAATTCCATTGATAAAACGGTCAAATCGGATCTGCGTCCGCCGGGAATCAACAAAGGGGTGGTCTTCCTCTTCAAAACGTTCTGTCCAGTAAAGCTGGTGGGCCATGGTTGGCACCAATTCACGAATCGTTTCCATCGCTTTTGCCTTGAATTTTTCCATGTCTGGTTTTTTAGAAGCGGTTGTTTTTTCTTTATGGCTACGGAAGTCCTTGTTCAAACGGTAGATGTCCCCGGTTACAGCATCTACGGAGACATACGCAAATCCTTCTTCGCTATTGCCTTTTTCGCCGAATTCGAGATCCCAGACAGGGCGATTGCCACGGTAGTCTCTTTCATTGTAATTGGCAGAACGAAGCTCGTATTTGGACGAATTCAATGCCTTCGATGCCCATTGTACAGCTTCCTCTTGGGAGAGTGGTTGTCCGCTGCGGCGTGCAGGTAGGACTTTACTGCTTACAGGCTCAGGATCTTTCGTTGGTTGATACGGGGTCAACGATTGTGTCAATGGTTTGCCAGTCTCCGCATCAATGTAGAATGTGAAGGGATTCATATACCCTAAAGATGGCTTGTTATTTTGAGTCTCCACCCGTTCCCACGGCAGCAGGTAAACTGGTTTTGGATTCGCTTGTTCTTTAAACAGTTTCTCGGCTTCTTCTTCTGAGATTTTCGTATCCGTGTCCTCGAAAGTAACGTCGTTCCAAGACAGAGAATAGTTGGTCACTGTGCCGGAAGCATCTACCGTGATATCTGCGCCGTTGTCAGGAAAGAGAATGCCGTCCACGTCACGAACAAAGCGGAAATTATAGTAGACTTCCGAGTTCAGCGGGGTTTTTGGCTCTGGCATATCGCGCGTATACAGTCTTGTTTCCGCTGCTTTTCCTGCATTGTTTTTCTCGAAGAAGCGCTTCGCCTGCTCTTGCGCCTCTGTATAGGAGATTCGTTTTGCATAGGGAAGCGAGGATGCTTCCTGCTCTTGATGCGAATAGGAAGTCAGTTCGCCTGTATTGGCGTGGATACTGACGCTATATGATAGAAGGACTTTGCCGTTTTCTGGATCTTTCTTCACCCAACTAAACGACCATTCTGGAAATGGGCGCCAACTATCCGCTGAACGAAATGACACATTCTGCACCGTCATCCCGGCGGTAGGCACTATTTTTGTAGCGAGTGCCAAGGCTGCTTCCTTGGACAGTTTTGCTTTGGCTTGTGCCACAGAGTCTGCTTGTGACACAGTAGTCGCCATTTTATTGGTACTCACATGAGGTGATTGTGCATGCGCTTGAGCCACGGGCAGCAACAGACTGGCAGATAGAACAAATGAGCTAGACCGAATGATCCACGGTTTCATAGGAACCCCTCCAACGATGTCATATTCTTCTTATCAACTCTGACGAGAGGAAGTAAAAGTTCGTTTCAGTTCAAATTCTTGAAAAAAAGCACCAGGTATTGGCAGAAAGAAATGAAATATAGGAATTTTGTACCAAATGTTTTTTTATCAATCTAGAATTGTGAACATGCATCTTATATAATAAGAAATACTATCGATAAGAATACAGAACGGTAAGGAGATAATTCGTTTTGGAAACCATCATGTATCTCATTCGTCATGGAGAGACGGAGTGGAATCAGGTTCGTCGTATACAAGGCCACAGTGACATTGCATTGAACGAGCTCGGGGTACGTCAGGCCGAGCAAGTAGCAGACAGGTTCCAAGGCGAGAAGATTCACGCTTTTTATTCGAGTGATCTCAGTCGGGCACACGATACGGCTGCCAAGATTGCTGGTAACTTCCAATCCTCTGTTTCTACGCGGACAACCTTGCGGGAGCGCTGCTATGGGGAGTGGGAGGGGCTCACCTATGAAGAAATACGTGAGCGATTTGAAAATCAGGATGAAGCCTCCTGTGGAATTGAGACATTCGAAGACATGCAGCGTCGAGCTGTAGCTGCCATGACAGAAATAGCAGGGAGCCATCCAGGTGAGGCGATTGTCGTTGTCTCGCATGGCGGTCTCATTAATAGCTTCTTGCATTATGTGACGGTAGGAGAACAAGGAACGGGTATCACGCGTATCGATAATACCGGTATTACGATATTTCGGTATGTAGATCGCAGGTGGGAAGTTCTATCCGTTAATGATACAGACCATTTGAAAGCTTGAGAAAATGCTGAGAGAGGGAGTTTCTCGTGTCAAGTAAAATGTTGGGGAAGTTAGAGACGGTCTTTTCCTACACGGCCCATTTTATCTTACAATCTTGGCCGGAAAAGCGCCCAGGCATCCTTTTCTTGACAGATTCCGGGGGCCGCGTAATCAACTTCATGGAAATGCAGGTTGGTCCATCTCGGAGTTCTCAAGGGCTTACCCTGCAACACGATGTATCGATTGGCAAAGTCTTTGATTTTATTTTAGAGGCACTTTCCTCCAAAGAGATCGTAGTCAAAACGGGAAGTGAAACGAACAACGTGTGTGGAGCCCTTCCGTTGTGTGAAAAAGATGGAAGGGTTCGAGCTGTCATTGGCATGATAGCGCCCGAAGACCAGATCCATTTCGATTTGTCATCCTACATGCGCGGGCTAGAGCCGTTGATTCGCATGGGATATGATGCTTATATTCAACACGTCACAAGCCAGATTGTCATGGATTTGACGCTGCATGATACGACTAAAGAGCTGCTGCAAAGCTTGACGGGCCAGATCAGTGACATTATCCAAAAAGGCTATTGTTCGGCCGTTAAGCTCGCGGACAATGCCACGTTGATTCCGCAGGAGAGTGTAACAACGCAAGAGGCCGAAGTTGGACAGACTCACATTGCCCAACTGGTTTCGAGATTCGGTACGACGCAGATCATGCCTTCCATTTTAGATGAACACAGGCTTGTCGTCGTTCCTGTCTCCTTGAACCAAACGCCGCTCTACGCACTGTTTTTGCATCTGCCACCCGAAGAGACAGATTGCGTGTACGATGAACGGGATGTTGCTTTTTTGCAGGAAGTAGGCGCGAAGGCAAGCTGTGCGCTTTGGCGTTCGATCATGTCGGACGACCTGCGTCGTGAAGCGAGCAAAAAAGACTTGTTGTATCAGTTGATGTCAAAGATTCAGGCATCAATTGATGTGAATGATGTTTTGCATGAAATCGTGACGAGCATACCCAGCCTTTATCCGTACTTGTCGGCAGAGCTTTTCCTGACGGTTGAACCCAATGCAACCACCCCGGTGAAACAGCTATCTTTTCAAGAAGTAGAGCCGTCTACCAGTACCAAGGCCTATTTGGAAGGACGTCTCATTGCCGAAGAAGTGGGAGAAGGGGAGCAACAGGTGACGGTGATTGCAGCGCCACTCTTGGGCAAGCAGGGCATCTACGGAGTTTTGCAAGTGACGTCCGATCAGCGAATCACCTTGAATCAGCATGAAAAGGACTACATCTCGATCTTGGCAGATACTGCTGGCACTGCGTTTGAAAACGCACAGCTCTATCAGCAATCGCGTAATTTGATTCGAGAATTGCGTTTGATTAATGAGATGGCGCGTCAGTTGAACAGAAGTCTTGATTTAAAGGAAATTCTCGATTTTGTTACGACGATGATGCGGGCTACCTTTGATGCGGAGTTTTGTGCCATTTTGCGAAAGACGCCGGGAGAGGATTGCTTCGATGTGCTCTCTTCCTCCATTCCAGCGTTCAACGGCATGGCTATCGATTCTACAGAAAAGCCATTTCAGCAAATCTTGCAAAACAAGCAGGCATTGTTGCTGGCTCAACCAGGGGCAGGACCGCTTCCTTTTTCGCTTTTTTCGTGCTGTTCCTTCATGGGGGTTCCGCTCGTTGTTGAGGGTGAGATTAGTGGAGTCCTTTTAGTCGCAGATTCCCGTTATCATTTTTTTAGTTTTGACGACTACAAACTCCTCGAAATATTTGGACAACACGCGAGCTTGGCAATGACCAATGCCGTCCTGCATAATGAAATGGAACGAATGGTCATTACGGATAATTTGACAGGTCTGTACACGAGAAGACATTTGAATGAACGAGTAAGAGGATCATTACAAAAAGACAACTATGGCTCGTTGATCTTGATCGATATTGATTATTTTAAAACCGTGAATGATACATTTGGCCATCAGGTAGGGGACGAGGTATTGATTCAGGTCTCCAATCTGATTCGACATAGCATCCGAGACAGTGATATCGCGGCAAGATGGGGTGGAGAGGAACTCGCTGTTTATTTGCCACGTGTGGACAAAAACACCGCGCATTCCGTGGCAGAGCGCATACGGGAATGCGTCGAGCAGGAGACGTCTCCACAGGTCACGATCTCGTGTGGACTAGCGAAATGGAGCAGGGAGATGGATGTAAACCTGAGTGTAGAAGCGCTGTTCCATCAAGCAGATATTGCTTTGTATGAAGCTAAAAATTCAGGTAGAAATCAAGTTGTTCTCGCCTAGAGCCAAAACAATGGCTCTTTTCTCTTTTCGGAAAAAAAGGCAAAAAACTTGAGAGGTAGATAAAAAATGACAACGAATGATGGCAAGCAAAGGATCGCGACGCAAGTAGCACCTGATATTTTTTGTCTCGAAATACCTACTCCTTTTGATGTGGGGCCAGTAAACGTCTACTTGCTAAAAGGGGAGCGCTTGACCTTAGTTGATGTGGGTCCATTGACCGACGATGCGTGGGCGGCCTTAACAGAAGGCTTAGAATCGATTGGGGTAAGCGTGCAAGATATCGAGCAAGTCATACTGACGCACCATCATGTGGATCATTGTGGGCAGTTAGAAAAAGTACGGGAGCAATCGGGAGCGAAGACGTTTGCCCATCCGCAGGCAACACCTTATGTACAGCAGGATGAGCAGTTTATGACTTTTCATGATCAGTTTTTCGAAGAGTTGTACATCCAGAGCGGTGTACCAGAAAAAATGATGATCATTATCTCGAAATTTCACAAGCTGATGAAGACGTTTTCTGCGCCAAGCCAGATTGACTTTCATCTGAAGCATGAGCAAAAGGTACCGTACTTGGAGGACTGGCAGGTACTGTATACGCCAGGACACAGCCAAAGCCATCTTTCGTTGTATCGGGCAAAGGATCAAGTCATGATTGGTGGAGACCATATCATCAAGCGAATATCATCCAATGCCTTCATTGAACCACCCCGGAATCGTTCGAGTACAAGACCACTGACTTTGATTCAATACCGCACAGCGCTGCAAATGTGTGCGGACATGGAGATCAAACAAGTCCTCAGTGGACACGGTCAACCGGTTTACAATCATCGAGAGCTCATACTCGCTCGTCTGCAAAAGAACTGGGAGAGAACAGACACGCTCCGCAGGCTTCTTGCAGATGGAGAAAAGACAGCTTTTGAACTGAATGCTCTCTTATTTCCAGGCTTGTACCGAAAAGAATTGCCATTGACGCTATCCGAGACATTAGGGCACATTGATTTGTTGATGATTCTCCATCAGATTGAAGTGAGAGAGCAGGATCGTATCTTGTATTACCACCTCTAAAACCTGATCGTGCAAGAGAGGCTTGCAAGTAGAATAAGCCTATTCCTCCCCGGAAACGCTAAAAGGGACTATTACCCTGGGGACCCCACATGAGGTTGACCCAGGGTAGCCGAGGGAGGGTAGCATCTATGCAGAAGTATTGGCCCATTTACGTGATGGCTCTTGTGTGTACAGTTGTTGTAGGTGGCTGTAATCAAATGAGTGTGAAGCAAGATGCGAATACAACATTTGAGCAGGTGCGTGACAAGTTCGATGCGCAGAAATCGTATGCATTCTACGGGCAAACCAAGCTGTTGACAGCGAATAGTGCCAATGCGAATATGGTTAACTTTTCGGGAAGAAAAGACGGAGAGGCTGTTTACATGAACGTGAAGCTCTCTGTCCCAGAAGAAAACAGAGTGGACAACTTATCCTTGCTCAGCCAAGGGGACAAGCTGTATACCAAGCATGGTCAAAACGAAAGCTGGAAACATGTCGCAGGGGATAGTCCGGCCCTGCATCAAGAAATGAACAACTGGAACCCCATCGCTTCCTTTCAGCAAATCGACAACATGAAAAGAACCGTTCGGATGTTGCCTGATGAGAATCCAAAAGACGATTTTGAGGCGCTCGGAGTTGTATTGGATTCTGCCAAACTAAAGAGCTGGCTTGTTTCCCAAATGCAAGAACAAACAAAGTCGGGAGCAAAAGTCCAATCGATAGCAGGCCGAGAGAAACCCTACATACCGAAGCTAAAGATAGCGATGTCACTCTCGGAAGGCAATTGGAGAGGAGCGCCCGCACATCATTCTGGACCCACGATTCAGTCCACGAAAAAGGTGGACGTAAACGAGCTCGTGAACCAGATGGAAGTGGAGGCAGAGTACACGATTCACTATAATAAAAAAACGATGCTCCCCACGAACATGACGATGTCCATTCGATCTGCGTACGATTTGAACGATCAGCGTGTAAAAGAGCATACACAAGTAGAAACGTATTTGCAGCAATACGGAGCAGTAGCCCCCATCACAGCTCCATAGGAAAAAGGCAAATAGAGAGTAAGAGTAATCAAGTGAGACGTTCCTCTTGCAAAACAGACAGGAGCGTCTTTTTTCTGTCAGGGAAAATTAAAAAATGAGGTAACTTGCTCGATGCTTTTTACGTACTTCTTATGTGGGAAGAAAATCTATGCGATAGCGGTTTTTTCGATGGAATCAGCATTTCTAGAAGGAATAATGGAAAACATTGTCGAACATACAACAAGACTATCTTTTTTCGTCGAATAATCTATACAATGGGAAAGATGCCTGATGGATCAGACGAAAATGCGTATTTTATCCGCAGCAGCGAAGCTTTTTGATGTTCATGGCTACAAAGGGACCTCCGTAAGACAAATTGCCTCTGTTGCTCAAGTAAATTCCGCGCTGATTTCCTATCACTTTGAAGGGAAGCAAGGAGTCCTGGAGACGTTGATTGCTTCTTACTTTGAGACGTTGTTTCGCCTTTTGGAAGAACTGGAAAACGAGCAGGAAAGCATCCCTGCCTATCAACGATTGGAACAAGTTGTGCAGCTGTATTTGCAATTTCAATGTGAGCATGCGCCTATCACGCGTTTGATTCATCGTGAGCTGAGCGTAGAATCCATGCTTGCACGTGAAGTGATGACGCTATATATGAGCCGCTGGAAGCACGGGCTTTCCCGTGTGATCGAAGGCGGTGTCGTCTCGGGTGAGTTTTTGCCCGTCTCTATTGATCGTACAGTGCTGGCTATGACGAGCCAGATGATATATCCATTTTTGCAACCACAAATGGTTCGCCAGGTCTATGATCTGGAGCCATCTTCCGAGGAGTTCGTCCAATGGCTGCAAACCTCGATTATGTGTTATCTGCGAGGTTCTTTGCTGCCCGCTTAGGCGTGGCCTCTCCCAATGAATGATTCTAGTAAGGGGATGTATGACAAGTGAAACGAAAACTATTCATGCTCTGTTTGGCAGGCATGTTGTTATATACGAATCCGGCTTATGCGACGCCGTTTCCAGATAAAAAAGACGAAGTTGTTCAGGACGCTGACAACTATTTGAAAAAAGAAGACAGGACCGCCTTTGCAAATTCATTGAACGGCATACCAGGCAGCTACAAAGTCGTAGTAGTGGAAAGCACTGCACCGGAAGCCGAATCTCCAGATATCTACGCGCAAAAGCTGTTTGACAATTACAATTTAGCCGACGATGCACTCATGATCGTACTCGACATAAACACCGAGCAGCTGGGGATTTATGCCGGTCCCAATTTGCAGGCAAAAGGTGCCACGATGGCATTGCTGCATGACAAGATCGCGTCTTTCTATGAACCATTCCGTACACAAAAGCAGTATTTGACCGGGATTCAGACGTTAATTGCGGAAGTAAACCAAGAGCTTAGCCGTATTGAAAGCAAGCAAGCAACAGCAAACCCGGGGGCGACCGATGCTAGTAAAGCGGAAGAGAGCGAAAGCAGTAGCGCATTCGGAGGCATTCCATGGTGGATCTATCTAGTTGGAGCGGTATTTGCTGGGCTATCCATCGGCTTGATTTACGCGATGATCAGACGCCGTGCTATTTTTGCTCAAGTAGACGATGTAGAGGATTGGAAGGAAGAGCTCGTTGAGAAGATCAATGTCATCGAGGTGGAAAAACCGCTTCGCCGTTCCAGCGGCATGACAGAAGTACGTTACCACCACTTGGCTGACAAAAAAGAAAATCTGTTGCGCATTCGCATCCCTGATGTGGAAATGATGATTCTCGATGCGGAAGAGGCTTGCGATCGCTTCCGTTTTACGTTGGCACTTGGCATGCTGAATGAGGCGAGAGAGGCCATTTCAAAAATTGAGGAAGAGCTGAATGAGCTAAAAACAGACACTTCCAAAGTGGCAGTTACCAAGCAAGAAAACAAAGTTGTTGTTCCTGAGATCGGAAAGCAAGTGGAGCAGATGGAACGACGCTTGTCTGATTTGCGTCTGGAGTACGGCTTGTCTTTCCATGAGCTGAAAGCATCGCTCGATGAAGTAGACACGATGCGAAAACTCGTGAAAACGGCGCGGGCGGCAGGGGACGACATTGCCGCGTACGAAACCACACAAAAAGCGCAGCAAGTATTGGAGCAGGTAGGACAAGCAATGGAGCTCATTCCAAAGCTTGTGCAACGCGTGAAAAAAGAATTGCCGGAAGAATTCAAGCATCTGGAAGAAGGAATTGAGCAGGCCGTTCGTGACGGCTTTGATTTAAAACAGGATTCCTTGGACAATGCCCTCTTGCAGGCGAAGCAATTGGTTATGTCCGCGAAAAGTGCTCTGGAAGAGGGCAGCCTGGAAATGGTGTTGACCCATGTCAAAGCGTTCGAAGTCCTTCTTGATGCGACGTATCAAGCGATAGAAGATGGCGTTCTTGCCAGTGATGAAGCAGCGGCGACAGTATATGCAGAAGTGGAACCGCAAGCAGAAGCGAATCAAGGCAAAGATGAAACAGAATTTGTGCAGGTAGAAAAGAGAGCAGAAGTAGGAGAGTTGGAACAGGATGATTCGCTACAGCAAGTAGCTGCGACATCCGCGCCTGTGGAGCCGGAAATTCTTACACCTGAGCCGACTCCAGCTAGCGAGACCGAGCATTCTACCAGCGAAGCAGATCCAGAAAAGCCGACTCATCTCCAGCAGTCGAAAGTGGAAGAAGAGCGAACGGTGCGAGGAAAATCCGCAGAGCTGAGTGAAGCTGAGCGTTCCGTTTTGTTGCAAGCTATTCCTCAGCTTTTCAATAAAAAAGCACAAAAACCTGCTCCAGCAGTCAAAGCTGAGGAGCCTGCTTACGAAGAAGAAGAAGAGTATGAACTGGTCATGCCGAAGAGTCAGCCTGAACAGGAAGAGATGATTCCGGAAGAAGAAGAGCAAACGTATTTGGTCATCGAAACGGAAGACGATGCGCTGGATGAACTGGAGCGAATTTCTAACACATTAGTCCGCGTCCGTCAGCAAATCAAGCGCAGCTACTTGCCGGGGATTCCGGATCAATTGAAATACATGTTTGAAGAAGTCGTGCAAACGTTGGGGCGCGTGCAAACGATCATGGAGCAATACCGCTATGATCTGGAAGAGGTGGCTATGCTGGTTCAGGACGCAAGTGATTTGGTCGGCGAAACAGAGCGGATGGCAGAACGTATTATCACAACTTGTCAGATGGCAGAGGGTGCCATTCAGTATACCAACCGTTATCGCCGACAAAATCGCCAGGTCAATGAGTTGTTGACGAAGGCAGAGATATCATTTCGACAACTGGCTTTCGCAGAAGCCTATCAGCTTGCCGAGGAGGCCCGTCTGGTAATCGAAGGCGCACCAGCCGAAGAGGACAATCGTTGGCTTCTCCGTCGTAAGAAAAAAGGATGAGTCCGATGATGGTCTTTCCTCTCTTCTTACTGGCAGTTGGCATTCTCGTCATGGTACAGCCGCGGACAAAACGCTGGCAATCGCGGATGAACGCTCATTTTCAAGGAGACGAAAGGCGCATGAAGCAGCGTGCCAACACGTTTTTTCTGTTGGGCTTAGCCTTTTTGTTCGCTGGATTTGCGTATTTGTTCCGCCTTGTCGGATAAACCAATAACGAATAATAAAGCACCTGCTATGAAAAGATGGACTTGCCTTCTTTTGTAGCAGGTGCTTTTTGTTGGGCAAAAAAAGAAGCATCGCTCACGCAGGCGATGCCCCATCTAGGAAGATAAAGGGAGTAAGGTCTGTTAAACCAGCACATTACAACTAGGGGGGAGTAATGTGCTGATTTCTCTTTTCATGAAAAGAGAACCTGATTCATAGTTTCCCCAATCCCTCTTGATCTAAACGTCATTCTCGTAAAAAAATTCAAATGCTTCCTGCGCACTATGCGTACCCGCAGAATGGCCGGAGGAAAAGGCGATGGTGATGTTGTAGCCACCGGTATGGGCGTGGACGTCCATGACCTCGCCCGCAAAATACAACCCATCCATGAGCTTGGATCTCATCGAGCGTGGATCGATCTCTTTCACACTCACACCCCCACCTGTAATGAACGCTTCTTCAAGAGAGAGCGTGCCCGTAATCGTGAGTGGAAAAGCTTTGATCAAGCTCGTGAACTTGGTCCACTCTTGTTTCTTCATATGGCTGTAGGTCGTTTCTTCCGAAATTCCTGCCATCGAAAGCAAGAGTGGGATAATCCGTTCGGGGAGGAAGCCTTTGATTGCATTTTTTACTGCCTTTTTTGGTTGGTCCTCAATCAGCTGCCAGCTTTCCGCCGTGATTTCCTCGGCCGTTCTGTCAGGCATGAGATCGATCGTCAGTGATAGAGGAACCGCTCCGTATTTTCGTTGCGACACAGAGACATAGTGCCCCATGCGCAGGGATGCGGGGCCTGATATTCCGAAATGAGTGAAGATCATATCGCCTTCTTGGGTGTTGATCTTTTTCCCATTGGGCGCATACAAGGTCATCGTGATGTCACGCAGCGACATACCCTGAATTGATTTATCACGAACAAAAGAGTCATTGGCTGTAAGTGGTACTTCAGTAGGATACAGCTCTGTGATCGTATGCCCGGCTGCTTTCGCCCATGCATAGCCATCGCCTGTAGACCCTGTCTGTGGCACAGAACAGCCTCCGACAGCAATAATCACACAAGGCGCGGTGATTTTCTCTCCGGACTGGAGCATGATGCCACCGACTCTGCCTTCCGAATAGAGTACTTCTTTTACAGCGGCATTTAAATGGATGGTGGCACCTTGGCGCTTCAATAAATCAATCAATGCTTGAGCGACTGTCACTGCTTTATCTGTGACGGGAAACATACGGCCCCGATCCTCTTCTTTTAATGCGACACCCATCTCCTCAAAAAACTGGATAATCTCTCGGTTGCCGAAATGGGTGAGAGCACTGTACATGAAGCGGCCATTTCCCGGCATTTGTTTGATTAATTCATCTTGCTCCTTGGCATTGGTTACATTACAGCGACCGCCGCCAGAAATGATGAGCTTGCGTCCGAGCTTCGAGCCTTTTTCCACGAGACAAACTCTTGCTCCTTGACCAGAAGCAGCAATAGCAGACATTAGCCCAGAGGGGCCGCCGCCTATGATGATAACGTCATAATTGTATTGTGATCGATTCATTTCATTCTCGTCCTTTGTTGTATAGGGTTGGGCAACCACCATTTTACCACAACCTGCGCACTCGGGCGCAATTCTAGCTAAGATGAGAGGACGAGGCCCCTAAAATATCAGTCAACGGTTGCCTTTCTAAGACGTAACGAACGGTGGATTCACCACGGAGGATATTCGTAACGACATATCCTTTGGCAAAATAGGTCGTGAACAATTCGCGCGTCATTTCTCGCCACGAGGAAGCGACAGTCATATCTGCTCGTTTTACATCCTGGAAGAAGGCAGGGACAGGCAGCAGCACCACAGGCTCTTCGCGTGACAAATCGATTTCGATGGGATGTGGAATACCATCCTTTATTACTAGGCGCAACAGGTCTGGCGCCTGTTCAAAAGACGGAGCAGAGCTTTTCCCAGACTGACGCAACTCCACACGATTGCTTCTGATCAACCATTCAACGAGAAAACGGTCTGTCGGCAGTCCTCGATTGAAGTCATCATCGAGCTGTCCGTAGCAGTTTGGTAAATAGGTTCGAACGATTCCACCGAGCTTGGCGATGTTCAGAACGCCGTTTACTGTCTCAAGCGGATCGTACGTCCATGTAATTTTGGAATAGCCCGCCGCTACTGCTTCTTCTTTTTGCAGCCATTTCATTTGTACACCCAGCCCTTGCTTGCGATACTCTGGCAAAAAGCCTAGCATGTGCGAGCAAAGATGGGGTTCTCCGTTGGTGAAGCCTGGGAAGCTGTACAAAAAGCCGATCATTTCCTCGCCATCGAATGCTCCTAAAAACAAACCGCCAAACTTTTGCATGGTGAGTGTCATATGGTGGGGAATAGCACTAGAAGGGTCCCATATTTTTCCCTCCATTCCTTCTAATTGCTCAATTTCACTGAATTCGGACAACTTTCGCAACGTGATTGCCATCTGCTTTTTCCTCCTCAAACGATTCGTGTTTTTTTTCATTCGGGACAAGATCTTGCATTCCTGCTTGGGAGTAGTTGCGTCTGAATTCTCTCTCGCTGATAATAGAGAAGGACAACAGGCATGAAACTAGGGTCGAGGAGGATTTTTGGCGATGGAAAATAAATTTCAAGTTGAACTGTGGAACCGTTTGACGCAGGCACCAGGAGCGCCTGGCTTCGAAGGTCCGGTACGCGAGATTATGCGGGAATACATAAGCAGCTATACGAGTGAACTCATGTACGACAATTTGGGCAGTATTTTTGGCGTTATGCGTGGTGACGAGAACGGTCCGAAAATTATGGTAGCGGGTCACATGGACGAAGTGGGCTTCATGGTCACCCGAATTTCTGATAAGGGGTTTATTTCTTTTCAGACGTTGGGAGGCTGGTGGGGGCAGGTCCTGCTCGCGCAACGTGTACAAATTATTACGGACAATGGACCGGTCGAAGGCGTTATCAGTTCGATCCCGCCACATGTCTTGAGCGACGATCAGCGCAATCGCCCGATGGATGTACGCAACATGTACATTGATATCGGCGTAGATTCACGTGAGGAAGCAGAACAGGTAGGGATACGGGCTGGCCAGCAAATCGTTCCGGTTTGTCCGTTGCAGGTCATGGCTAATCCGCGCCGCATAATGGCTAAAGCATGGGATAATCGCTATGGTTGCAGTTTGGCAGTGGAGCTCGCAAAAGAGCTGCACGAAAAACCCGATCATCCGAATGTCGTCTACGTCGGGGCTACTGTACAGGAAGAATTGTCCGGGCAGCGCGGCGCGAAAACTGCCGCTGCGTCCATCGATCCAGATTTGTTCTTGGCATTGGATGCGAGTCCAGCGACAGACATACCAGGTGTAAAAGACGATGGCGGCAAGCTCGGCGGTGGACTTTTGATGCGCATCTACGATCCGATGTACGTCATGCCGGTAGGATTGCGTGAGCTTCTTATCTCGACGTGCGAAGAAGAGAATATTCCGTACCAGATTTATGTGGCAAAAGGCGGGACGGATGCAGGTGTCGTTCAGTACCATGGCAAGGGAGTACCGTCTGCCGTTATTGGAATTCCTTCCCGTTACATTCACAGCCATGCTTCGATCATTGATCGCGAGGATTACGAGGCAGCCAAGCGTCTCTTGTTCAGTGTCATTCGCAAGCTGGACCGTGCGACGTGGGAATCCATTTTGCCTAGATAAATGGTCTGGAGAATATCGTCGAGGAAAGAGAAAGCGGAGGAGTGCTTTTGAACGGGATCAAATTGTATACACGGCGTCAGGGCGAAGCTACGTCCTTTGAATTTAATGTGTTTGACAATCAATTCGCTACGGAGAATCTGGCAGTGCGCAAGGTGTTGATGGCAATGCTTGCAGCCGTTTCTAACAATTTGACCGAGCTGGAAGTAGAGTACAACGACAGCATACTGGTGGAAAAGGTCGGGGCGAAGCGTGCCGGTGAACTGCTTCGTTTTCTCGGGGCAACAAAAGAGAACATGCGGGAAAATCTGAGCAATGGTGTAGTTGTCAGCCGGATTTTTCAAGCGCCTTTTACACAGGAGCACTATGAATACTTCTACAACTTGACGGACATCGCACAGCTGTCACACTATCGCTTGAAAGAGGGCGATGAAGATCGCATCGTGTTTTATTTCACACGCTATCTCCAACTGATTGCGCCTGATGAAAAGTCAAGCCAAGCGTTTTTGAAAAAAATGGAAGAATTTTCCCTGCCGTACAAGCTCGTACCGATTGCGTAATTAAAACGAAAAAAGTCATTTTGCCCTTGCATGAAGGCGCAAAATGACTTTTTTATTGATTGCGTGAGGTTTAGGTGGAAGGACGATTTGGCCCCTCCAGTTTTTTGTCTCCATAGCCCGGTGCATCGTTCTGAACGTTTTTAGGCTGGCGATTGCGCTCGTCTTGTCGATTTTGCTGTACGGATGTGTCCTTGTTTTGCTTGGTCATGTCATTACTCCTTTTTTAACGTATAGAAATTTATAAGCTCATGCTTATGGATTGCGGAGCGCATGAAAACATTCCGCAGAAACGCGGTCGCTCTGCCATGAACAGGCTTCGATAGAAGTTTTCTTACAGCCATGGCTGCCAAGTCGAATTTGTTTTTTGGCGAATGCGGGAGGATACATGGTCCTCCAGTTGGATGAATAGGGAGGTGAGCGGCACTCGCCTAAGCACTTCCATTTGCTTTTCGGGTTGATGCAGTGTGTGTTCCTCTGTGTTCATGTGGCCCCTTCCTTTCTACGATTTTTTGAGGGTGAGCCAAGTACAGCGTTTTTGTGGCGAGGAATTGCGTAAAGGGCAAACAGACCAAGAATGGCCGACAAAAACAGCGTAATCACTCCATAGCCGATCCACGGATAATTGCTGCCGACTCCTCCTAGTTTTTCAACCATCGCTCCACCCAATCCAGTCCCAAGAGCCGTCCCAAGACCAGATACGAAATTGGAAAAGCCAAAGTACGCCCCCAGCCATTCTTCCTTTGCGAAATAAGTGACGAGACTGTCCAACATCGGCATAAACAGCATCTCACCCAAAATGAAAAGAATCGCAGCCCCGCACAGTGTGAGAAAGTGGTTCGCCCATCCCATGAGCGTAAGTCCTGCACCTAACAAGATCGTTCCCATCGTTACAGATAAGTACGGATTGATGCGCTGTAGAACAAAACGTGAGATAAACCCTTGCAAGACGACGACACTGAGCGAGTTGATTGTCCAAATGAGGCCAATCATCGTAGCGGAATGCAGGACATGCTCTCCCCGCAGCGGCAGGATCATAGCGAATTGAGCGTAAAGCGCCCAGATTAAGAGCGAGATCCCGGAAAAAAGCAGAAAGCTGCGATGGGTCAAGATGTGACGATACTCCTTGATCGGCGTTTGCTTGCAATCTGTTCCCACACAGCGATCATCGGGAAGGATGAATCGAGAAAAGACAGCAAGTGCTCCGTACACAAAGGCAGCTACGAGAAACGGCTGTTTCCCACCCGCAGTCATCCACGTAATGACCAAGCCTGCGACAATGATCCCGCTATGAGCGAGTATCCCTCTCCACGAAAAGGCAGCGGTTCTTTGGCTCTCATCCACTTCATCCGCGATCATGGCTTTAATGGTCGGAGCGAGCAGGCCAAGACCCAAGCCGTTGACAGCGGAGAATAACAAGAAGAAACCATAGGAATGGCTGAAGTGATAGCCTGCCATGGCACATCCTTGAAGGAATGCCCCCAAGGCGAGGATGGAGCGTTTGCCCAAGCGATCTGACATCAAGCCGCCTGCCAAGCTTCCGATTTGGTATGTGATGCTTCCCGCTGCCAAAATGATGCCGACTTGGGAGAGAGAAAGAACCCGTACCTTTTGCAAAAAGACTGGGAAGACGGGAATGACCAGATAAGAGGCCATGTGCATGAAAAAGACGACTATCAGTAACAGCAAGTAAGGCTTGTTGCGTAACAGAGATCCAGTAGAGGCTGTCATGTTCGTCTCCTCTTTGATTCATTCCTCCCTAGTATGAGTGGAAAAGGTTTGTCACTATGCAAAGAAAAGGTCATGTCTAGTCGTTTTTCACAAACATAATATAGGCCAGCACACAAAATGGATAGGAAGGCAGGCAAGCGTCCAATCCAACAAGCGTGGAACCACATATACCTATAGGGAAAGGTACCATGGGCGGTAGGGAATGGTGCGAGGAGTGCGGCAGGATGAAGGGGGGATCTGACGTGAGAGGATTTGGTTTCTTCAACGAGGAAGGTTTCGAAGTGATCATCTGGATCATCGTGATCGTATTTCTCCTCGTTATATTTTTTGACGAAGGGATAGATTAAGATGAGTGCATATCGGCCGGTTCGGCAATTGAATCACTATTACAAATCAAACGACGGTTTCAAGAAATGGATTCGTGCCAATGAGCAATGGTTCAAGCAAAATCCAGAGGTGTTTAACCAGATGCTGCGCAATCCGAAAATGGTCAACTTGTTTACAGATCTCATGATCATGAACTCGCCGCGCATTGAAAAGAAACTGAAGAAATGGAGAAGGAACCAACGCTGACCGATCCGGCATGCTGCCAAATATAGCATGCCGCTTTTTTATTTGGAACGCTGACGAGTCCTGTTATAAAACCGGGATGACGAGCGTAGGGATAAGCATATGCTGCTTGTTCGAAGAAAGGATGAAGCACAAGATGGCACAAGTCATTTTGACGTTTTTCGTGGCTTATGGCATTGTGGTCGGCGGCGCTCTTTCAGGTGGGGTGGGCGCGTTTCTCACAGAAAAGCCTCCGCTGTTATCTATGGCCCAATTGGCTGACCAGCTCAAAATATGGGGATTGGTTGGGGCATTGGGCGGAACCTTTGATTCGTTTTTGCAGATCGAAAAAATACTGATGGGAAATTTGACACCTGTCTTTAAACAGCTTGTGATGATCGTCGTCGCATTCTTGGGTGCCCATATCGGAACGATTTGTGTGCATTGGCTGGTACAGGTGCGCTCATGAAGGTGACTCTTTGGAAACGTTACCTCGCTCTTTTGCTCATGGGGTGCGTGTTGGGCGGAACGGTGATTTTATTTACATACGGACGCGAAATGGAACAGATGATGTTGATCAAAAAAAGCTTGGAGCTCCAAAACAAAAAACTGTACGAGGAAAATCTGGAGCTGAAGCAAAATCAGCGGGTCTATCGCAAAAAGCAAGAGTCTGTCATCGAAGACGTACGCGCTTCTGTCCTCACTGCGGATCAGAAGCAGCCGCTGCATGCCACCATTGTGGTACAAGTAGTCGATCGCGTGGAAAAGGATCTCGCTTCGTTAAAAGGGAAGAAGGTTGAGCAGGTTGCGGAGGTCCATCAGGTCTTGCATGAAATGCTGCGACGCCGCGAATATATTTTGTCTGATCGAACGACAGTGGAGGTACGAATCAAAACGGTGGTGATCAGTAGAACGCTGCATGTGTTCGTGACAGCGGACGTTATACCCGATGATGTTTGGCAAAAGATTGCGCGAAACTTTCTATTTCTTCCGCCGTATATTTCAATATAGAATATCTGATAGCCAGATCATGTAGGTCTGGGTCGGTATAAAGGAGAGGCGAACACATGTCCATGTTCAAAAAATTGTTGGCTAGTGTAGGTATTGGCTCTGCCCAAGTAGATGCACGTCTTGAGCAGGATTCACTCATTCCCGGAGATATGGTCAGAGGTGAGGTCCATATCAAGGGTGGAGATGTGGCCCAGGAAATCGACGAAATCTACATGTATGTCGTCACACATTATGAAAGAGAAATCAACGACAGCAAGACGAAGGAAGAATGCACACTAGTAAAATACCGTCTGTCTGAGCGGGTACAATTGAAACCGAAAGAAGAAACCGTTTTGCCATTCGCTTTTCAATTGCCGTATGAAACGCCATTGACGATGGGGCGTCAACCTGTTTACTTGCGGACAGGTCTCGATATTAAAAATGCGATTGACCCGGGGGATTCCGATTTCATCGAGGTTCGCCCACATCCGTTAATGTCCAAAGTGTTGGATGCTGTTCAACAGATCGGATTCCAGCTGTATAAGGTAGACTGCGAATACAATCGCCACCTGGGCCGCAATCATCCGTTTGTACAGGAATTTGAATTCCGTCCGACAGGGCCATACCGTAGCCAATTGGAGGAACTCGAAGTAGTCTTCTACCTTCGCGATGGCGAATTGGAAGTTTTATTGGAACTGGATAAACGTGCGCGAGGCTTTATGGGAGCATTTGAAGAAGCGTTTAATCTCGATGAACGCTATATCCGTTTCCGCTTAACGAATGCAGACGTGAACAAACATACGCATGTCATTGCAGAAGCGATTGAAGCACTCATTAAGCAGCAGCTTCGATAGAGTAGGATACAAAAAAGGCCTGACGGAGTGAAAATGACCACTCTGTCAGCCTTTTTTCTTTATGGAGGTCTTAATCATCTCCAACTCCTACGATAGACAACAGAACGAACAAGACGAGAACCAGCGCAATCCCATTAAAGCCACCGTTAAAAAAACTCATCGATATTCCTCCCACCCGAAAGATGTAGTTAATTCCCTATAGGATAGTCATTGATCTATGAATCGGTGTCGAGGCTTCTACCTAATTCCTGTACACAACTTTCTTTTTAATTTTTCGATTTGCATGTATAGGGCTGGATTTTTCTGACAATACTGTGAGCATGAAGAATCCAGAGGAGGATATTATTATGAATTTGTTAGAAAAAACGAGAAAAATTAATGTGATGCTTCAAAAAACAATGGGTGGAAGCGGAGTAGCCTTCCAAGATCTTGCAAGACTTTTATCTGAAGTGATTTCTGCAAATGTTTATATCATTACAGCAGATGGCTCGATCCTGGGAAGTGGAATGAATCAGGAGATTTCCCTGCAAGAAGACGGTCGTTCCTCCACGCAGCTGCAGGAAGGTGTACACCAGAAGCTGCTGGAAGTTACACAAACCTTGGCGAACGAGCCGATTACCAGTCCGTACAGCCTGGTTCCAAAAGAGCTGAATTCGATCTTCCCGCAAATGATGACGACGATTGTTCCTATCATTGCAGGGGGAAGTCGTCTTGGCACACTAGTCCTGCTGCGTGCTTACGGTCAGTTTGAAACAGAGGATCTGATTTTGGGCGAGATCGGTGCTACCGTAATCGGTATGAAAATCGTTCGTCAGCGCACAGAACAGATTGAAAATGAAGTGCGCGACAAAACATTTGCCAAAATCGCACTCTCTTCGTTGTCCTACAGTGAACAGATCGCGATTGAAAAAATTATGGAGCAATTGGATGCACGCGAAGGCTTGCTGGTAGCTAGTCAGCTGGCAGATCAAGCAGGTCTGACACGTTCTGTCATCGTGAACGCTCTTCGCAAGCTGGCAAGCGCGGGTGTGCTGGAATCCCGTTCGTTAGGGATGAAGGGTACATATATCAAAGTGCTGAATGACAAGTTCCCATCTGAATTGGCGAAATGGAAAACCTCATAAATGGCATGAGCTACGAAAGAAGCTCTCCCTGTACTAGGGAGAGCTTTTATTTATGAATCAACGAGTATAGCAGAATAGATAAAACGTTCATGATTTAGCGATTGAATTAATGATTTTCTTCCCTTTATAATGTCCACAAAGGTTGAAACTTCAAAAAAATCAAAAATTTAAAGTTCATACTTCAAAATCGAATGGAGGGTCTAAGAATGAAGGTGATTATTGGTGGGATTGCGCATGAAACGAACACGTTTTCCAATGTGCCCACGACGCTTGAGATGTTTCAAAGCTATGAGTGGGATTATCATGAAACGATTGTGAATCGCAATCGGGGCGTTCGCAACTTTCCGGGAGGGATGGTGGATCGCGCGGAAGAGCTGGGCATCGAGTTACTGCCGACCTTTCTCACCTTTACGTATCCAGCGGGGACGATTTTACGAGAAGCGTATGACCAGATTAAAAAGGAGCTTCTTGACACCATTGCCGCGACAGAAGGTGCAGATGCCATTTGTCTTGGTCTTCACGGAGCGGGGGTCGTAGAAGGAATCGATGACCTGGAGGGCGACATTCTGGCATCAGTGCGTCAGTTGGTCGGTTATGACATTCCCTTAATTGTTACGCTCGACCTCCATGCAAACATGACACAAAAAATGGTGGATGAGGCCGATGCGCTTCTGGGTGTTCACCTCTACCCGCATGTGGATTGCTATGAACGCGGAATTGAAGCGATCGACCTAGCGCATAAGATGGTTACGGAAGGTATCAAGCCGACCATGCATTTGACCCGACTGCCACTATTGATTCCGACATCAGCTACTCATCATTCCCCGGCACGCGAAATAAACGAAGCCTGCTGGGCGTGGGAAAAGGAAGAAGGCGTCATCGACTGTGCATTCTTCCACGGATTTCCCTACACGGACATTCCTGAGCTGGGCGTCTCCGTATTGAGCGTTACGAATAACGATCAGGAGCTCGCCAAAAAAGTGAGCGAGGATGTCGCCAGTCTGATTTGGGAAAAGCGGGATGAATTCGAGCTGAACATGCCCACTCCTGCCGAGGGAATTGCGATGGCACTGGAAACGGAAGGCATGCCCATCGTAATCAATGAGACCTCAGATAATCCAGGCGGAGGCACACCCGGAGACGGAACGCATTTACTGCGGGCAATGCTGGAAGCCAAGCTGACAAATGCATGCTTTGGTTTTATTTACGATCCCGAAGTGGTCCAGATTGCCCATCAAGCTGGAGTAGGCGCTACCATACAATTATCACTGGGTGGAAAGACAGACTACTTGCATGGAGAACCACTTGAAGTAACAGCCTACGTCAAAGCTTTGACAGATGGAAAATTCATTGCAACGACGCCGATGGGGCAAGGGGGGCATGAGAATTTTGGCAAGTCCGTTCGCTTGCAAATTGACGGGGTTGATGTACTGGTTTGCTCCGTGAAATCGCAAGTGCTGGATGAGCAAATTTTTCTGTTGCACGGAATTGACGTGACCAAATACAAAATCGTGGCCTTGAAATCAAGCACACATTTCCGAGCATCCTTCGAACCGATCAGCGCACGCGTCATTACCGTCGATTCGCCGGGATTGACGACGCTCAACTTCCGATTCTTCAAATACGAGCGCGCCATTCGTCCGATTTATCCGTTAGACCCAGCCACAGAGTGGAACCTACATCAATTGACAAGGAAGTAGATGATCATGGAATCCGTACAGGAGCGCATCCGCAAGCATTATCCGGAATTGACCAACCAACAAAAACTCGCAGCCAAATACATTCTCGCCGAGCCGAAGTCCGTTGCACTGCAACCAGCCAAAGTTGTCGGGGCATTGAGCGGTACAAGCGAAACGACAATCATCCGACTATCCTACGCTCTCGCCTACTCCGGGTATAGCGAATTGCAAAATGAGATTCGCAGCTCCTTATTGGAAAAAGTCCCAAAAGCTGATGCCATCCACAGTTTTCGAACAGCGGCTGTGGAGATGAAGGGAAAACAAGACCTGATTTCTTATAACATGGAGCAGGATGTTGCGTATATTCGGCAAACGTTAGGGGAGTTGCAAAAGAACCATCTTTTGCAAGCGGTTTCAAGTATTATGGCAGCCAAACACATTCTCGTGGTAGGGTTTCGCAGCTCCTATGCTCCAGCCCATTGGCTCGCCTTTACACTGAATGTCGTCAGAGGAAACGCGCATCTGTACAATGGGCCAGTTGATGACGTCAACTATCTGTTGACCCAGATCAATCAGGAGTGGCTCGTGATCGCACTCTCCTTCCCCCGCTATACGAGTGAAACGATCCTGTTTGCAAAAGCAGCCAAAGAGAGAGGCGCCAAAATCATCGGGATTACAGACGATGAGCTATCTCCGATTGGGCCAGTAGCCGACCAAATTTTGAAAGTCAGCGCACCTGCTCCTACTGCCTTAAAAGGAATGACGGCGATCTTTTCCATGCTGAATATTTTGATCAGTGGTGTGGTTCAGGCTGATGGGGAACAGGTACAACAAAGACTGAAAGAATATGAAGAGACAAGTCGACAAATATACCCGTTTGCGGAAGGGACCGAAGTGTAACGGCAATTGATAAGGGGGATGGGACATGAAGATTCACAAGTGGAAGCAAGGGGCCTTGAGTGTATTTGTAGCAACGGCGTTGATTGCAGGCTGCTCCTCACAGCCGACCAATCAAACGGGGAATGACACGTCGGCCAAAGGTAACACATTAGTCATCGCTTCCTTGACGGACCCAGACTCGCTTGATATGCACAAAACGAGCTGGCTGAGTATGGAAAACAGTTTAATATACGAGCCTTTGTTGACCCGCGATGCAACAGGCAAACTCCATCCGGGTTTGGCAGAGAAGTACGAAATCTCGCAGGACGGCAAGGTTTGGACATTTACCCTCCGCAAAGATGTCCGCTATCACTCTGGCGATCCAATGACGGCAGCATCCGTAAAAGATTCGTTTGAGCGTTTGCTTGCCATTTCGCCTGTGAAGGGGCTTGCAGGTCCGATTGAAAAAGTGGAAGCAACAGACGAGCA
The DNA here is from genome assembly GCF_046196545.1 of Brevibacillus fortis. GTDB lineage: Bacteria > Bacillota > Bacilli > Brevibacillales > Brevibacillaceae > Brevibacillus > Brevibacillus fortis_A. The sequence goes on along the minus strand of NZ_CP176370.1, from coordinate 4,497,187 downwards.
AACGCTCAAGGTGCATTTTAGCCAACCGTTTGCCCCTTTTGTTAACGTCATTGTCGGTGGATTAGTCTCGCCTCTTGACGCCAAAAAGGCAAAAGAATTAGGGGATGGCTTCGCAAATAACCCATCTGCGACGGGGCCGATCATCTTTGACAAACGCGAGCGGGGTGCTTCGCTCACCTATAAGAAAAATCCTGATTATAACTGGGCACCGGAGTACGCTACCAACAAAGGTCCTCTGCAAGTGGACGGTATTATGTTCCGGCTTATGAAAGACGACGATACGCGGCTGATGGAATTCAAAAAGGGTACGGTCCATGTGTTGTATGATGCGCCGCCGAACTCGGTTGCGGAGCTGGAGACACTGCCCGGAGTCAATATTGAGAAAGTGATGGACATTGGAAACAAATACATCGCTTTTAACAATAAGCACCCGTTGTTTTCAGATGTCCGTCTGCGTAAAGCAGTAGCCCTCTCCGTAGATCGCGATCCACTTGTTCAGGTAGCATTGAACGGATTCGGCAAGCCGGTCTATGGTCCATTGGCACCCACGATTTATGGCTACAGTGAAGCGATTGAGAGCAAGGCGAAGCAGTTGTATACGAGAGATTTAGGCAAAGCTAAGGAGTTGCTAGCGGAAGCAGGCTGGACGGACAGTAATGGGGATGGCATCGTAGATAAGGACGGAAAACCGTTGTCTATAGAAATGCTCGTCTCTCAAGAGCCAGCATTTCAGCGAGCGGTGCAAATTTTGCAGAGCCAGCTGAAAGAAGCAGGTATTGATATGAAAATCAGCGTGCAAGAAATGACGACCATCAAAGAGCGTATTTCGAAAAAGTCGTATGACATGGCTTTGATGTACTATGGCTGGTTTGACGCTGATATCTTGTACCTCATCTTTGAAAAAAGCAATTCAACAAGCCGTACTCATTACAACAGCCCTGAGTTGGATGTTTTACTGAACAAAGGACGTTTGGAAATGAATGAGCAGGCGCGTCTCAAGATTTACGAAGATGCACAGGAGATTTTGCTAAATGATTTGCCGTGGGTCCCTTTATGGGTAAGTGAGACGGTTGTAGCAACTCGCGGGGTCAAAGGCTTTACAGTCAATCCGTTCACGCAAGGTATTACGTTGCATGATGTCACGCTCGAAAAATAGACAACGGAGGTGAAGGCATGCGCCGATATATAGTAAAAAGATTACTTTCCCTGGTGGGTACACTGCTTGGCGTATCCGTCCTGATCTTCTTGATGGTGCACCTCATTCCGGGCGATCCCGCAACACAAATACTCGGACAGTTTGCAACACCAGAGGCCATCAGCCAATTGAGAGCGACGCTAGGTCTGGATCAACCACTGTGGCAGCAATACATGCGATTTGCTGGAAACCTGTTCGCTGGCGATTTGGGAACATCGTTATTCACTGGCGAAAAGGTATGGGATCAGATTATGAACCGTTTCCCGATCACCATGCAGCTTGCCATCCTTAGTGTAATCATTGCCGCAATATTCGGTATCTTGATGGGTACGATTGCTGCCGTCAAACAAAACACCATCATCGATCGGCTTGTGGTGCTTACCTCGTTACTCGGTATTTCGGCACCCGGCTTCTGGATTGCCTTGTTTCTCATCTGGATTTTTGCTTACAAGCTAGCCTTGTTTCCGATTTCCGGCTATGAGGGGATTCATTCCCTGTTGCTGCCAGCGATCACCTTGGGCATGGCGGAAGCGGGAATGATCGCCCGTATGACCCGATCCAGCATGCTGGAAGTCATCAAGCAGGATTACATGCGGACTGCCGAGGCCAAGGGGGCGGCGCTTTTCCGAATCATATTGAGCCACGGTCTGCCGAACGCCATTATTCCTGTTGTCACGATGTTAGGCTTGCAGTTCGGTTCGCTCCTGGCTGGAGCTGTGGTGGTGGAAACCGTATTTACTCTGCAAGGGATCGGCAGCCTGGCGATTGAGGCGATCAGTAAACGGGATATGCCGACCATACAGGGCATGGTGTTTTTCATGGCGCTGATTTTTGCCTTAACCAATTTGATCGTGGATCTCATTTACAGCCGAATTGATCCGCGAATCCATTTCGACTAAGGAAGGAGCAGATGGATGGTGAACAGTAATCGTCCGGAGTCGTATTGGGGAGGGATGGGCAAACGGCTGAGACGCAATAAGACAGCAATGGCGGGTGTGGTCATCCTGATCGTCTTTACACTGGGATCGCTTCTTGCTCCAGTCATTTCCCCTCATCCTGTCGAACAAATGAACTTTAACAGCCGATTAAGCGCTCCGAGTCTGACTCATTTTCTCGGAACAGATGATTTTGGCAGAGATATTTTTTCCCGTTTGTTGCACGGGGGGCGAATTTCCTTGCTGATGGGCCTGATAACGGTTGTGCTTTCTACCTTGATAGGTGTAACGCTCGGTATTATTGCTGGCTATTATCGTCGCGTGGATCTGTTTATCATGCAGGGCATGGATATTCTCATGTCACTTCCTGCCCTGCTTCTGGCGATCGCTGTCATTGCGGTCTTGGGTCCCGGTTTAACGAATGCCATGATTGCGGTAGTGATTGCCGTTATTCCGTCTTATGTGCGGGTCGTTCGCTCTGCAGTCTTATCCATAAGGGAAAAAGAGTACATGGAGGCTGTTCGCGCTCTGGGGATTAGGGACTGGCAGATTTTGCTGAAGCATGTTTTACCCAATATTCTCTCCCCGATCATCGTGCTTTCCACCATTCAATTCGGTGTGAGTATTTTGGCGGCAGCTGCTTTGAGCTTTCTTGGATTGGGGGCGCAACCACCGATGCCAGAGTGGGGAGCCATGGTTTTTGTCGGCAAGGCATTCTTGAGTCAGGCCTGGTGGATGTCCATTTTTCCAGGATTGGCCATCATGCTGGTTGTCCTTGGCTTCAATCTGTTAGGTGACGGATTACGGGATGCATTTGACCCGAAAACGAGGTAATGGATGAAGGGGGCACGAGCTGATGAAAGAGGTACTCTTGGAAGTAAATGATTTACGTTTGCAGTTTAAGACGGACAAGGGCGAGCTGCCAGCGCTGCAAGGTATTTCTTTTCAACTGAAAAAAGGTGAGACGGTCGCACTGGTAGGCGAGTCTGGCTGTGGAAAAAGCGTGACGTCGTTGGCGATCATGGGGCTCTTGTCACGCTCGAATGCGCAGATGGAGGGTAGCATTCGGTTCCGTGATACCTTATTGAACCAGTTGAGTGCCAGTGAACTTCGCAACATTCGCGGAAAAGATATCGCGATGATTTTTCAGGAACCGATGACATCACTCAATCCGGTCCATACGATCGGCCGACAGCTGGAGGAAGTGTATCAGCTGCATACCGATTTATCGAAAAAGGAACGCCAAGCAAAAGCGATTGAGATGCTTAAAAAAGTGGGCGTGCCGAGAGCGGAAGACATCATGCGGGAATATCCCCATCAGCTATCAGGTGGGATGAAGCAGCGTGTCATGATTGCTATGGCGATGGCTTGCAACCCAGATTTACTAATCGCAGACGAGCCGACGACTGCACTAGATGTGACCATTCAAGCGCAAATTTTGGAACTGATGAACGATCTGAAGGAGAACGACCATACCTCCCTGCTGCTCATTACGCATGACTTGGGAGTGGTGGCTGAAATGGCTGATCGTGTACTTGTCATGTACTACGGGGAGATCGTAGAGGAAGCTGACGTTGCCAGTCTGTTTTCCAATCCGAAGCATCCGTATACGATTGGACTTTTACGTTGCATCCCCGATCTGGATGAGGAGGAGAAGCTGCGCCTCGATCCGATTGAAGGCAGTGTCCCGCTATTGGGTGAAGTGACACAAGGGTGTGCATTCCGCTTCCGCTGCTCGCAGGCCGAAGAGCGATGTTACCAAGAAAAACCGCCGCTTAAGGCAACAGGCACAGGCACACAGGCCGTTCGATGCTGGCTGTACGAGAACAAGGAGATGGCGGTATGAGTGATATCTTGTTATCGGTAAACGATTTAAAGACGTATTTTCCCATTAGCAAAGGAATGTTTCGCAATAGCGACGAAGTGATCAAGGCAGTTGATGGGGTTTCTTTCCAGTTGCGAAAAGGCGAAACGCTTGGGTTGGTAGGAGAAAGCGGTTGTGGCAAGTCAACGACTGGTCGCAGCATCATGCGTCTCATTGAGCCGACGGGTGGAACGATTGAATTTGAGGGGCAAAACATTTTGGATATGTCGGCTGCACGTTTTCGTCCACTCCGCAAACGAATGCAAATCGTGTTTCAGGACCCGTATGCGTCGTTAAATCCACGGATGACCGTGCAAGGGGCTTTGGAGGAAGCGTTAGGCGTCAAAGATCCGCAGATGTCTACGAAAGAAAGGCGCGATCAAGTAAAAGAACTGCTTCAGATGGTCGGACTGAATGCTCAATACGCTACTCGCTTTCCCCATGAGTTTAGCGGAGGGCAGCGGCAGCGGATCGGGATCGCTCGAGCACTGGCGGTAGAACCTTCATTGATCGTAGCAGATGAGCCGGTTTCAGCACTTGACGTCTCCATTCAGGCGCAGATCGTGAATCTTTTGCAGGATTTGCAGCAACGTCTAGGCTTGAGCTATCTGTTTATTTCACACGATCTAGGTGTCGTTCGCCACATCAGCGACCGGATTGCGGTCATGTATCTTGGAAGAATCGTCGAAATCGCCAGCAAAAAGGATCTGTTTGCGCGACCGTTGCATCCGTACACGGAAGCGCTCATGTCAGCGGTTCCCAAAGCCAACCCGTTTCGGAAGAAGGAGAGAATCGTTCTTTCCGGGGATGTTCCCTCGCCAGCAAATGTTCCCGTTGGGTGTGCGTTTCATACCAGGTGCTCATATGCCACGGACATTTGCCGCACAGTGCGTCCTGTCGCTACATTAGCTTCGCCACAACATTATGTCGCTTGTCATTTATATGGAACAGAAGGGATGAAGTACATTGAAAATCGAACGAATTGAATTGCAGCAACTGCACATGCCACTTCGTTTCCGTTTTGAAACGAGCTTTGGATATACGACCATCAAAGAGCTCATTCTGGTCAGTGTGTATGGAGAGGGAGAGGTAGGGCACGCGGAAAGTGTGGCGATGTCGGCCCCTTATTATAGTGAAGAAACGACCGAGACAGCATGGCACATGATGGAAAAGTTTATGATTCCGAAGCTATTCACGAGTGAGATCGAGACCCCAGAGGATGTGGATCGGCTGTTTGCCCCCATTCGCCGCAATAACATGGCGAAGGCGGCATTAGAAGGCGCAATCTGGGATCTCTATAGCAAGCAAAAAGGAATCTCTCTCGCCAAAGCATTAGGAGGCGAGAAATCTGTCATAGATGTAGGGATCAGCATCGGTATTGAACCGACTGTCGATCAAGTTTTGGCAAAAGTAGAGCGCCATCTCGGTGAGGGCTATAAGAAGATCAAGGTAAAGATCAAGCCGGGCTTTGATGTAGAGGTGATTCGAGCAATCCGCGAACGCTTTGGCGAGGGTGTCCCGCTGATGGCGGATGCGAACTCCGCCTACACGATGGAGCATTTGGATGTGATGAAGGAGCTGGATCAATATGGGCTGATGATGATCGAACAGCCACTCGCCCATGATGACATTATTGATCATGCCAAGTTGCAAAGGGAGCTGTCCACTCCCATTTGTCTCGATGAAAGTATTCACAATGTGGATGATGCCAGAAAAGCGATAGAGCTAGGCAGCTGCGGCATTATTAATATCAAGGTGGGGAGGGTCGGTGGATTAACAGAGTCCAAACGTATTCACGACTTATGTCAGGCACACGACATTCCGGTTTGGTGCGGAGGCATGATTGAGTCGGGTGTCGGCCGCGCGCACAACATTGCGATTACCTCTTTGCCGAATTTTACGATCCCAGGTGATACAGCCGCCTCCAGCCGTTACTGGGAGGAAGACATCGTGGAGAATGGTGTAGAGCTGATGGCTCCCGGCCAATTGGCAGTACCAGATACCCCGGGCATCGGTTATACCCTGAACCAAAAGGCGATCGGCAATTATGTAATTCGTACGGCAAACTTCCGGCCTTAATCAAAAATGAAAAGGGGAGAAGGAGCATGGCGGATTGGGTTCAATCATTTGAGGAGTACGCGCAGAAGCTGCTTGCAGAGGTAAAAGTAACAGGAACGGCAGTCGGATTGGCGGAGCAAGGAGAGCTGAAGTATTTCCATGGCTTCGGTTTGGCAGACAACACAGAGGATGCAAAAGCATTAACCCCTGATACGGTGTTTGGTATTGGTTCTGTTACCAAGTCCTTTACGTGTGTGGCCATTATGCAGCTTCAGGACGCAGGAAAGCTATCGGTTCATGATCCGGTGATCAAGTACCTTCCAGAGCTACGCACACCTAATGAAACGTATACTCGCGAGATTACCATCCATCAATTGATGACACATACCGCCGGCTTTCCCCCTTTGGATACATTAGCGGGTGCAATGAAAAGAAGCATTGTGGAGGGAGGGGATGACCTGTCCTCTAGCTCCGGTCTTGCTTTTGATCTCGATAAAGCGGAAGAGATCAATACAAAAGAAGAATTCATGGACTATATCGGCAAGCTGAATTATGAATTTCTAGGTGCGCCAGGGACGGAGTTTAGCTACTCCAACGACAGTTATGCCATGCTCGGTCTGATTATTGAGCGAGTGAGCGGGGTTTCCTACGAGCAGTTTGTGCATGACCATATTTTGGAGCCTGCCGGGATGAAGAACAGTGCTTTTCTCGTTGAAGATTTGCCAGAGGAAGCAGAGGTGGCTACGCTATTCACCCGAAAGAGCGAAAAGGATGGCGGTGAGGTATTCCGTTCACCTTCATGGTGGGATTCACCATCGATGCGTGCCGCTGGTTTTCTGAAATCGACCATTCACGATCTATTGCGCTATACGGAAATTTTTAGAACGGGTGGACTGGTGGGCGAGAATCGCTTGCTCTCACCTGAGAGTGCGCAGGCCATGACGGCGCCTCATTTCTCGATTTCGCCGTTTCAAGCATACGGCTATGGATTGTTTGTAGCCAATTGCCATGATGGAACACTCATTGAGCATGGTGGAGCGATCAAGGGAGTTGCGGCACAAATTTTTGTTTTACCGGAGCGGGGCCTGACAGGAGCCATACTGATGAACACAGATGGCGGGCCAATGGCAGATTTGATGCATGGCATATTAAACGCAACCAATGGCCGCCCTCCGAGTACAGTGCCGTTCCAATATCCGGATTATGAAATTTCTGTAGATGCACTCGCTGCATTTACAGGGGAGTACCGCTCGTCCGAAGGTGCTACTGTATCGGTAGAAATCGAAGAGAACGAGCTGGTAGCGAAGAGTAATGGAACGAATATTCCACTTCGTTCAGTGGGAGAAGACAGCTTCGTCATGAAGCGGGGAGAAACGGATGCGTTTATCCGCTTCGTTCGCGATGAGGCAGGAGTAGTAACACGGATGGGCTTTGGGGCTCGTCAGCTGATAAAGGTCCTTGCCGAAAAAGAACAAACGGTATAATACAGCAAAACGCGTACCTGCAAGAGCTTATGCTTGCGAGGTACGCGTTCTTTCTATTTGTAAAAACAAAACGATCCGTTTCGCAAGATGGATTTGCGCTTATTTTTCGACAAATGCTACAATATTGAAAACGGTGAGAGGGTGCATTTCTGTGGCGATTTTGCAACATCCTGTCTTTCGCCGTTTGTATACGGCCCACATTGTACACATCATCGGAAATGAATTTACATTTATTGCGGTCGTTGGACTTTTACATGATTTAAGTGGATCGGGTCTTTCTTTTGCGGCAGGTACTGTGTTTCGCATGATCCCTTATGTATTTGCTAGCTTTTTCGCAGGGACGCTTGTGGAGAATTGGGATAAACGGCGAGTCATGATTGTCGTCAATCTACTTCGCGGCATTCTCGTCAGCTTGTTTTTCTTCATTACATCTGCGACCTACTTATGGGTGGCTTTTTTGTTATTGATTCTGGTTAATATTTGCAGTGCTTTTTTTCAACCAGCCATGCAAGTAGCGATCGTACAATCCGTGGAGGAAAAAGACAGGCTGGCTGCCAATTCCCTTTTGCAAGGGACGACTTCATTTCTCATTATTGTTTGTCAGGGTGTGGCAGCAGTTCTGGTTTACTTGTTCTCCTACCGTTACAACTTTTTGCTCGATGCCGCCTGTTATTTGGTGTCGCTGTTCATCTTGCTTCCGCTTCCGCATATCGCCAATGATGTTGTATCGAAAGCGGCTGTATCTTTTATGGAAAGGCTAAAAGAGGGCTTCCGTTATATCGGCAAACATCGGGAAATTGGCAGTGTGATCGGCTATCAGATGGCGGAACGGGTATGTGGCGCCTATTACATTATGCTGATGTACTATGTTCTTACGGAGCGGGGAGAGGGCTTGTATGTATTCGGACTCCTGGATATTCCGCTGGGCCTCGGGGGTGTGATCGCCGGGATTGCCGTGAACAAGCTGTCTGAGCGCCTGAGTGAAAAGGGAACGTGGCGTATCCAGGGATGGGCGCTCGTTGCGATGGGATGCTCGATTTTCGCCGTGTTTCATACGAAACCACTACTTGGATTGGCAATCGCCATCCTCTTTGCATCAACGGCTCAGTTTAGCTCATCGATATTGTCTGTGACGAAGCTTCAGCGACTGTCTGATCCTGCTTATTTGGCTCGCGTTTTTTCCATTCGAGAAATGGCGACCATGGGAAGCTTTTCTGCGAGCTGCTTGATTCTCGGGTTCAGTGCAGAGCAGGTCGGCAGTGCCGCTGTCTCCGTGTGGCTTGGTTTCTTTGGGGTTGCAGCAGGACTTCTGTGGCTTTGGAGCCGTCGTAAGTTGCAAAAGATCGCAGACGTACAGTCAGACTTAAGGAGAAATTCCTCTGCTTAATTGGAGCAGAGGCTCTTTATTATATAAAATGAAACTTTTAGATTTAATAAATATAATTATTGAAAAAGTATGAATCTGATTATACAATGAATGGAAAAAAGAGAAAAAGGAAGATGCAGCATGAAGGAATTATGGCGGAAGCGTTCATTTCGTTGGTATTGGCTGGGGATGTTTTTATCTGGTCTGGGGGATCAGTTTGGCTGGATGGGCTTGACTTGGTTTGTCATGAATAAAACAGGCTCACCTGCTGCGATGGGTGGGGTTGTTCTTGCGTATATGCTCCCTGCTGTTTTTGCTGGTTTAGTCGCGGGAGTTTTGCTGGATAGGTTTGATCGACGCAAGCTCATCATGATGGACAATGTGGCGCGAGGACTCATTTTTATAGCGTTGGTCGCATTATTGCAAGTCGATCAAGTTCCGCTATTTGTGATATACATACTGATTGTGATTGCAGGAATCCTTTCTCCGTTGAGCACAGCTGGGGCGCAAACATTGTTGCCGAGAATCGTCTCGGACAAAAATCAATTGGTGAAAGCGAATGGCGTGATGGAAACGCAATGGCAAATTGTTTATATGTTTGGACCGGCACTCGCGGGTGTTTTAATCGGGTTGATTGGGGAAGCTTATGTTCTGTTGATCGATGCGGCCAGTTTTTTTGTATGTGCCTTCTGCTTCTCCCGACTGCCGCGTGAGCTTACGAAAAGTGCGAATCCTACTACGATTGCAAAAGGTCAAATGGGCGTGTTCTTTCGTTCTCTCTTGAGTGACATGCGGACAGGGTATCGCTATATATTTGGACGCAAGCAATTGATTATTCTTGTCTTTTTTACATTTTTATTTAACATGTCGTACGGTCCTATTGAAATTGCACTTCCCCTGTATGCGAATCAGGATTTGGCAGGGGGATCTGTTGCATTAGGGATGCTGTGGTCTTCTTTGGCAGTCGGGGCATTACTAGGCTCCCTCTTTTTCTCGACAGTTACGTGGAAACTTCCGTTGGGGTCGACGCTAGCAGGGATTATCGTGGCGTGGGGATTGACCACATTGCCGATCGCATTATTCTCGAGGTTGGAGATCGCGATGGCTTCGATGGTTGTGGCGGGCTTTTGCTTTGCTCCTTATAACATCATGTATAGAAGCTATCTGCAAAAGCAGGTGCCCGATGCTCTCTTGGGGCGGGTATTGACCAGTGTTCGTACGATTACGGGGACAGGAATGCCAGCGGGAGCGGCTGTCTCTGGCTTCCTCATACCCTTCTTGGGCGTTCAAGGGATCATTGGAGCCGGAGCAGCCGTATGTATCATTTTCGGTCTCATTGCATTCGCGGGATTGAAAAACTTGGACGATTCCTCATCACTTCCGATTGAGGAGAGGTGAGACGAGGTTTTTTAGCCACTGAGGCAATAGGAAGTAGATGCGGGAGAGCGCATGCAGACGAAATGGCATGGCAACCTCTGCCCGCTTTGCTTCCGCCGCTCGATAAATGGCCTTTGCCGTTTGTTCTGGCGTCAATAAATACCGACTAACTTTGCTGCGATAGCTACCCGTTTTGTCTGCCTTTTCCAAAAAGGGTGTGTCGATCGGCCCTGGCATCGCACACGTTACAGAAATTCCACTGCCTTGCAGCTCGTGGCGCAGCCCTTCACTAAAGCGGATGACAGCTGCTTTGCTGGCTGCATACACCGCAGCTTTGGCTGTTGCGACCTGTCCGGCAAGTGAGGCAACCGTGATAATATGACCTTGCTTTTGTTGAAGCATCATCGGCAAAAAGGCACGTGTCGTATAGAGAACACCGGAAATATTCGTTCGCAGTGTTTCTTCCAGCTCTTCTACGCGCATTTCGATCAGCGGTTCAAAGACGGCCATCCCGGCATTGTTGTAAAGAAAATCGCAACGTTCGAAGCGGATGTGCACCCATGCAGCAAACTGCCGAATGTCTTCGTTGCTGCTGACGTCTAACGGGTAATGATGGAGTCGATCAGGATTATCTTTTTGTAACGAAACGAGTTCCTGGGTGATCGCTTTCCGGCTTGTGGCAATGACACAGTCTCCTTTTTCCAAATGAAGTCGAGTCAAAGCTAGACCAAGGCCACCAGAAGCCCCGGTGATGACGACAATACGGGGAATCGACATGTCATTCTCTTCTTTCCTTGTAGAGTTTGTTTCCATTGTAAATGACAAAGTATAAGCCCCTGAGTTGATGTGAAGGCTAGCCTCTAGGGGGTGAATGCACATGCCAGCAGTAAAATGTTCTGTAGCAAACTGTGAATACTGGGCGAAGGGCAATCTTTGCAGCGCCGAAGAAATCATGGTAGAGATTGACGCTCACGCAACTGTTAACTTGAAAGAAGAGTTTGCAGGTGAGTTCGGTCAAAATACGCAGCATAAGGATCAGGCGTCCACTTCGTCTGAGACCTGTTGTCTGACGTTCAAGCCGAAGAAATCAGAGAAGTAGTAGCGATGCTTCGGCGCAAAAAGGACGTATCCCGTTAAGGTGATACGTCTTTTTGCTATTCAACCTATACGCTTGTCTTAGCTGGAAAAAGCTCGTTGACTTGTTGGGCAACCTCTTCCCAAGAAGTGACTCGATGGACGAGTGGGGGAAGAGAAGCCTGATTATACGGAGTGTCAAACAAGAACACGGGAATTTGCAGCGCTTCTGACAATTGCAAAGCGTTCTCCAGACGATCCTCCAAAAAAAGGTCCACGCCCCATTTGCGAGCAGCTGAAAGCTTGTCGTGGCTCCCAATCAAATCCACTTCATGGTGAGGGATATTGTAGCGAGCAAACCATTGTAAGGTCACATCGCGGTGACGATCCTCACGAGCACTGATATATACCAGCTTGTGGGAGGAAAACCAATCGCGCAAAACCTGATCGGCAATTCCGTGAACAGGCGCCCCATCATAAAGGCGTTCCCCGTTCTGATCCAGCCACATTTCAAACTCTGCGTCCGTGATTTGATACACATTGGCTAAATTGTACTCCACACAATCTTCATATCGTAAATCTCTTCCAAAGCTCTCATTCATCAACGGAACAATACTGCTAGGTGATGTGACTGTACCGTCAATATCAATACCAATGGTTAGGATTTTGTCTGGTTTCATTCTCTCGCCTCCCGTTTAAATTGTACAACGTAGGCAGACAATAAGGCTACTTCCTTCACTTAATTAATCCTTTACCAAAAAAGGGGCTGAGCATGCTATGTTGGATCGACACGAACGTAATGATGCGAAGCGGAAGGAAGATACCGGTTTTTCCGAGACGGTTGATCAGCACGACAGGGAGTTTGCAGCGAATACGTGGACACAGGCCGTCTTTGACGCAGAGGAAGACCGGTCGAGACGCAGGATTCACTATGATCCCCACTCCTTAACAGAGCGCTATACAGGTGAGCTGGATGAGGAGCGTAACGACTTTTCGGAGCGTTTGGATGGCGTTGTCCTGACCAAAGAGGACCGTTCACCGGTCGCCAAAGTCAGAGATGACGACATCGAGGCAGCGGCGGAAATCGCCGAGCCGATTCCGACCAGTCGTGCTGCCAGTGAGATCGACCCAGACGAGGACAGCCGGGAAAATGGGGCCACAGGTATTGGGATGACTGGCTTGGGCTTATCGATCCTGTCCCTGTTTCTCATGCCGTACTTGGTGGCTCCAATTGGTATGGTGCTTGGCTACCTGGCGTATCGACGCAACTCGAAGACGCTGGGTGCCTGGGCGATGATCATAGGTGCTATTGCCATTTTGGGCGCATTAGTCATCTACCCGTACTATACGGCTCGCTAAAAGTATCAAACCGCAAAACCTCTCCGCTTCATTCAGTCGGAGAGGTTTTTGTGTTGCCCCACTGCTATTTGTACAAGGAGGAGATGAAAGGCGTAATCGCTGCGATAACAGCGTCACAAAACACATCGGAACGACTTACCCGATTATCCGTTAAGAGGGAATAGGCGCCGCCGCGATGATTACTGCCGACGGTTTTCCCCCATTCATCTATGATGGTACTGAGCTCAATTTGCTCCTGCTGGATTCGGTGAACGGCTTGATTCGGGATAGGAAAAGCCAACCCCTTTCCAATAAATAGCTCACTTCCATTCCAGGCTGCGCAGATGGAAATCAAATACCACTGCTTTGTAAACTGCTCATCGTACATAAGTCCGCCTTCCAAGCCTAGCCCAATCTCTGCTTCTGGGGTTTGACTACGTGCAGCTTTTGCTCGATTGATCGCTCCTGTAATTGTTTCCTCTTCACTCATCGGTTGAGCCGCTACGCCAGAGGGGACCGATAAGCAGAAAGGTTCCGTTCCGGTTGCTTTTTGCACAGCCAGACGTTTTGCTTCATTTTTCGTTCCGAGTGCATAGCGGAAAATATGATAATCCAACGGTTTGTTCCACCTCTTTCCATCATCGATGCTAGTGGTAGTATACCACCTTTTGATTCGACCGCGATTCTCCAGGTTGTGATAAGATAATAGGCATAGAAAAAGTCAGACTTAGCATACGAAAGAGAAAGAGGAGTGGGCGATGAAATTTACAAAGCTGCATGGCTTGGGTAATGATTACGTTTACGTCAACTGTTTTGAGGAAGACTTGTCGGGTGTAGATTTACCCGAATTGGCAAGAAGGGTGAGCGATCGGAATTTTGGCATTGGGGGCGATGGACTGATCCTCATTATGCAATCTGAGCGAGCAGACTTTCGCATGCGGGTATTTAACAATGATGGCAGCGAAGCAAAAAATTGCGGAAACGGCTTGCGCTGTTTGAGCAAGTACGTATACGATCACGGTTTGACTCAGCAAACAACGTTTACCGTGGAGACGTTGGGAGGGACCGTCACTCCTGTCGTATCGCTTGGAGCAGACGGCAAGGTCGATCAAATAACAATAGATATGGGAGAACCTCGTTTTGAGCGTGCAGCGATTCCGATGACTGGCATTCCTGAAGAGCAAGTGCGAGAAGAGGTAATCGAAGTAGATGGAACTGCGTTTACAATGACGGCTGTTTCGATGGGCAATCCTCATGCCATCCTATTCGTGGATGAAGTGAAGGAAGAAGATGTTCGTCACTACGGGCCAATGATCGAGTACCATGAATGGTTTCCTGAACGAACCAACGTCGAATTTATCCAAATATTGAATCAGGAGGAAATTCTTTTACGTGTATGGGAGAGGGGATCAGGTGTAACGCTTGCCTGTGGGACAGGAGCTTGCGCTGCTGCAGTAGCTGCCCACTTGAGTGGAAAGGCCGGTAGAAAAGTCACTGTTCACCTGGCAGGAGGCGATCTCTTTATTGAATGGAAGGAAGCGGATAACCGCGTCTATATGACGGGGCCGGCTACTGAAGTTTTTTCTGGTAAGTATTTGGGGGAGATCCCATTTAAATAACAGCAAGCCAAAACCGTTTCCGTCGAAATCGACAGGAGCGGTTTTTTTACAAAAAATAGCGTGGTCACGGCGAATCCTTCATGCCGTCACCACGCTATCGAATTCGAATGAGCGTCACGCGTTATACACCTCATTTAGGTATGCGACATCCGTGCGATCGTACTGAGGGGTATTTTTGTTCATCTTCGCCAGTTCCGCTTGCAGTCTTTTCAATTCGGCTTCCATCTTCTTGATTTCTTCTTGCATAGCTTGTGCTGTCATGGTGGTTCTCTCCTTGTTGTTGTTTTTTATCTAAATTTATTGACTATTCTAACGAAAGGCCAAAACAATGTAAATAGCCTATATCTGGATGTAAGCGCTTTATCCGTGAATAGTCTGTGAACGGTTGTTCAGATTGTCTGATTTGGTCTTTTGAGAGCAACGCAATCGGGGAAAAATAAGGTCGAGAAGTGTAATACTTTGTATGTTCTTTACGAAAAGTCATGTTATGATGAAGCGTAGTATTCGGGCATCTTGCCCTTAGGAAGGTGTGTACTGGTGATTTACTTGGACAACAGTGCGACTACCCGGCCTCATCCTCAAGTGATTGAAACCGTTAGACGCGCGATGGAAAGCTACTATGGAAACCCGTCTTCTTTGCATCAAAAAGGAGTAGAGGCGGAAAATGTACTGAAGCAGGCGCGAAAGGTTGCCGCTCAGTATTTGGGCTGTAAAGAAAGTGAAGTTATTTTTACTTCAGGTGGTACGGAGAGCAATAATACGGCGATCAAGGGTATAGCCTTTCAATATCAAAACAGAGGGAAACATATTATTACGACGCAGGTAGAGCATCCGGCTGTTTACGATGTTTGCAAACAGTTGGAAGGCCTAGGGTTTATTGTGACGTATCTGCCGGTAGATCGTGAAGGTCGCGTATCGGTAGAAGCTGTTCAGAAAGCAATGCGTCCGGATACGATTCTCGTTTCGGTCATGCATGTGAACAACGAACTGGGAACCATTCAGCCGATCTTGGAAATCGGACAATGGTTGAAGCAATTCCCGAAAGTCTTGTTTCACGTCGATGCAGTCCAAGGAATTGGGAAAGTTCCTTTGCGCATCAAGGATTCAGGGATTGATTTGTTGAGCGTCTCTGCACACAAGTTTTACGGCCCCAGAGGAGTCGGCATTTTGTATAAACGGGAAGGCTTGATCATTCACCCTTTGATGATGGGTGGTGGCCAAGAGGGCGGTGTTCGCTCGGGAACGGAAAACCTCCCAGCCATCGCTGGTATGGCAAAAGCAATCCGGATTCTAGAAGAACTGGGCAGCGTGGAGATGATCAGGCTGCAAAAATTGAATCAACAGCTTCGTGAAGGGATTGCAACGATTGAAGGTTGCATGGTGAATACCCCGGAAGCGAATACGGCTCCCCATATTATGAATTTGTCAGTACCAGGAGTAAAAGCGGAAGTCCTGTTGCATGCTTTGGAGGAAAAAGGCTTTCTGATCTCCACCAAGTCCGCATGCTCATCCAAAGTCAATGAGCCAAGCAGAGTACTGACTGCGATTGGCATCGAGCGGGATTGTGCGTTGTCGTCTTTGCGGATAAGCCTGGGCCGGGAAAATACAGCGGAGGACATTCAGCAGTTTTTGAAGGCGTTAGAGGAATGCGTCAGTGTGCTTCGTACTTATATAAAACAACAACCTGCCCCCGCTCATAGAAAATAGTGTGGACAACTAAAAGGAGATAAACATGAACTACGATGTTATTTTAATTCGTTATGGTGAGTTGGCGCTTAAAGGAAAAAACCGCGATCAATTTGAAGAGGCACTTGTAAAAAGTGTGAGAAACGTACTGCGCTCGTTTTTTAAAGTAAAAGTTCGACGCAATTACGGTCGGATGTATGTGGAGCTGCATGGTGAGGACGCCTATGCGGTTATGGAGCGTTTGAAACGCGTTTTTGGTATTTCTTCCTTTAGTCCGACGATCCAGGTAGATCCTGATATTGAAACGATCAAGGAAAAAGCGCTGGAGTTGGTTCGTCAAATGGACCCACAGCCGCGCACTTTCCGTGTGGTTTCTCGTCGTGCAGATAAACGCTATCCAATTCAATCGATGGAAGTGAACCGCATGGTGGCAACACACATCTTGCGTGCACTTCCAGCTATCAGTGTCGATTTGCACGAGCCGGATATGATTGTTAATGTAGAAATCCGCACGGAGGGTACGTACATTAGTTGTGAAACCATCCCAGGACCAGGCGGTTTGCCAGTTGGGGTGAGCGGAAAAGTACTGCTGCTTCTATCTGGGGGGATTGACAGTCCTGTTGCTGGCTGGATGATGCTGAAGCGTGGTGTGACGCTTGAAGCGATTCACTTCCACAGCTATCCGTTTACGAGCGAGCGCGCTTTGCAAAAAGTACGTGACTTGGCTCATAAGCTGACCAAATGGGGAGGAACTGTCCGTCTTCACGTCGTACCGTTTACTGAGATTCAGACAGCTATTCGTGAAAAATGCCCAGAAGACTATTTGATTACCATCATGCGCCGCTTCATGATGCGCATTTCGGAGCGTGTAGCGGAAAATACCAATGCCAAGGCACTCGCAACAGGGGAAAGTCTCGGTCAAGTCGCATCGCAAACCTTGGAAAGCATGGACACGATCAACAAGGTGATTTCGATTCCAATTCTGCGACCACTCGTCGCCATGGACAAGGTAGACATTGTGGACCTTTCTCGCCAAATCGATACGTACGAGCTGTCTATTTTGCCGTATGAAGACTGCTGCACAGTGTTTACCCCGAAAAATCCTGTCACGCGACCGAAGCCTCGCCTCGCTGCAAAATTTGAGGAAGCGCTGGATGTAGAAGCGTTAGTGGAGGATGCTGTAGCGAGAAC
>NZ_CP176370.1:2265000-4472500 GCF_046196545.1 Brevibacillus fortis | reverse complement strand
AGGGTCGAAGGTTCGAGTCCTTCATGGCTCACCAGTTTTTATAAACCCAAAAAGTGAAAGTCAGCTTGTTAACAGCTCTGGCTACTTGGATGGGAAAATGCGGTCGTGGCGGAATTGGCAGACGCGCTAGATTCAGGTTCTAGTGGTGGCAACACCGTGGAGGTTCAAGTCCTCTCGACCGCACCAATGAACATGCGGACGTAGCTCAATTGGTAGAGCGTCGCCTTGCCAAGGCGAAGGTCGAGGGTTCGAGACCCTTCGTCCGCTCCATAACATGTGCCCTTAGCTCAGCTGGATAGAGCGTTTGACTACGAATCAAAAGGTCGGGAGTTCGAATCTCTCAGGGCACGCTTCTTTACTACAAAAGTGAAGAAAATATAATGTCGGGAAGTAGCTCAGCTTGGTAGAGTACTTGGCTTGGGACCAAGGGGTCGCAGGTTCGAATCCTGTCTTCCCGACCATGATTTGCCCACGTTTTACAGGTTTGCCGGGGTGGCGGAATGGGCAGACGCAACAGACTTAAAATCTGTCGGGAGTTTCTCCCGTACCGGTTCAAGTCCGGTCCTCGGCACCAGCATCTATTTTGATGCGGGTGTAGTTCAATGGTAGAACTCCAGCCTTCCAAGCTGGTCGCGTGGGTTCGATTCCCATCACCCGCTCCATACATAAAGCAGAGAGCCAATAGGTTCTCTGTTTTTTTGCGTCTAGGAAAGCAGGCCTATTTTCACTTGAGGCAAAAGTATGAAGGCTTATCCAATCGTTGAATAGATAAGCCTTTGTTCAATACAGGTATAAATTTTTGTCGAAAGCTGTCTGACGTTTTCTATGGTAGAAACATATGTTTTCGTGTACAGTAAAACTAAGGTCGCTTACCGATGAAATTGGTAACGGATCTCTTGCCTTGCCTCCTGCGTTGTCAGGGGGCTTTTTTGCGTGATACAAGAGAGCGACTTAGAGAGCTTCCATTCGCGGACCAACTTCGTGAGCATTCGCAATCGGCAGAGAAACGATAAAGCGTGTGCGTTTTTCATTGGAATCACAATGGATCGTGCCTTGATGCTTTTCGATTATATTTTTGCAGATGGACAGGCCGATACCTGTCCCATTTTGTTTAGTCGTAAAGAATGGTTGGAAAAGATTTTCCACAATCTCGGGTGGAATCCTTTCGCCGTTGTTTTCCACACTCAAATAGAGCCATCCATCTGAAGAAGTGGAAATGACATGAATATACTTGTCAGTACGATTTTGCACGGCGTCAATGGCATTGTTTAATAGATTGACGACAACTTGCTTCAAGCCTTCTTCATAGCATGCGAGTGAGCAGGGGTGGATTTGTTTTTCAAAACGTATGTTTTCTCCCACGAGGCGAGGCGTAATCAGCATCTCTACTTCTTCAAGCAGTTCTTCTACTTGAACGGTTTTAAAAATTTCATCGAGAATTGGTTTTTTGGAAAAGCTGAGGAATCCGGTCAGTTGCCGATGTAAATTCTCAAATTCATGCATGACGACTTGAATGTACGTCTGAAGCTGGGCCTGTTCCTGCGTAGACTCGCCGATCAGCTTCAGGAACCCTTCAATGGCGCACAGCGGATTGCGCAGCTCATGAGCCATATTGGCGGCAATTTTTCCGAGCATGGTCAGTTTGTCGTTATGCAAATAGGAGATCGTTTCTTCCTTCTGAACCAGCTCTTTATTAATCATTTGTTCAAAATGATAAACAGCCCAGAAGACACTTTCATCCATGGCCTTGCCCAGTTGACTTTCCAAATAGTGCATTTCTTGTGAGGAGAGGGACCATCTATGTAATTCTGGTTGGAGAACCCGCCAGAATACATTCCGGTACAATTGATATGTGCGCAAAATGGAGGAGAAGGGGAATTCCTGAGAACGAAGCCACTCTCCCATATCTAATGCCCAAGTCTGCATGTCATGATCTACATCCTCAACCAGATAGCGAGCCAAGAGCACTGTTCGTTTTTCTGCAAAATCGCGAGGAATGGTTACAGGAATTTCCATGCTGCGAACAATTTCTTGCAGCCATATTGTGGTGATACTTGGTGTTAAGTCTAAAATCTTCCTTGAAACATCATAAAGGTTTAGCGTCACAGTCTCCACCATCTCTTATCCACCCCACTAAAATCGTAAGGGAAAATGCCTAATTTAGACAAGGTATAATTAGCCTGATTTCGCAATAAAGTGTATTTTTTTCGGAAGTTTTTATCTACAAAATCCGCTGAAAACCGCCTTTTTTCGGAAAAATATTCAATCATGAGTCCGATTCCAGTCGCATAAAGTAGAATGGACGAACTTTATTGGACCAGGGAGGCAGGGATGGGCGAGTATTTTTGGCTGGGTCTTTTACACATCTTTATGATCGATCTGGTATTAAGCAGTGACAATGCTGTGGTCATAGGTATGGCCTGCCGCGGACTCCCTCAAAATGAGAGAAAACGGGCGATTTTATATGGGACATTGGGTGCAATCCTCTTGCGAATTGTGCTAACGGGAATGACTACCTGGATGTTGGATATTCCTCTCGTGAAGGCGATCGGGGGATTATTATTACTATGGATAGCGTGTAAGCTGATGCTGGGTGAGAATGAAGAGCTCGCAGATGTATCGCATAATCAGACAATTGGTCAGGCGATAAGGACCATCATAGTAGCAGATTTTGTCATGAGTTTGGACAATGTTTTGGCAGTTGGTGGAGCAGCACATGGCGATTTATGGTTAGTTTTGCTGGGGTTAGCGATGAGTATTCCATTATTAATGTGGGGAAGTGTGTGGATTGCCCGCATCATGAATCGTTTTCCCAGTATGGTCATCATTGGCGGAGGAATTCTTACCTTTACGGCAGTTGATATGTGTCTTCAGGATCCGTATGTCTGGAAGTGGGTGAATCCTTTGCTTCTCAATCATATGTGGTTGCCCGTATTTGCTGCCGTAGTGGTTATGTTTTGGGGGCGGATGAAAAGGACGTGAAAAGGTGATGAAGATCGTACATTCTGGGGCATACTACAACAAAGATCATGACCGTTTTTGCGTAAAAGGCAGGATCACATCGAGCTTCATGAAAACATAGCGGGAAAGGAATTATTTCGAAATGAATACAAGCCTCTTGATGCTATGGGGATACTGGGATGAAATCTACCAGCGTTGCACCAGACTTACCTATATTGAGAAAGGGAAAAATATATTTCGGATTGTGGTTTTACGCTATCGGGGAGAGCCACTCATTACTACCGATAATTGCATCATTCGTGACGGGGATATGATCTTAAAGCTACATATACACAATTATTACTTTGCTACCCTGTGCAAAGAAGTGAAGGATGAATTGCGCGTAGCTCTTCTCTTGCGTAGACATATCCTCCAGTCACTGCCGAAGCTAGCCACGTTCCTGAATTCCATGGAAAATAAAGACCAAATAAAAGGGATAGTGGGAACGACCATGCTACATAAAGGGGTAACACCTTTGGGTTTCTCGATTTCTGATGTGCCCATGACCTTGTTTTTCAAGTACAAGCGATGGTACTTGCGTCTCATGCTCAGAATCGTGCATCCCAATGGAAAGCGGCGATTGCAATCATTAAATCATGAAATGCCACTAAAGCGTGTTTATATGTCCAAGGAATTTTTACTCAATCGATATGCTGAGGGAAAGCAGCCTCTAGGAGAGTCCTACTAATGGCAAAGCGGTTTCTGTTAGTGACAGAGGAATGGGCAGGGAGTGGTCATCGGATGGCTGCCGAAGCTCTGCAGGAAGTTTTACTGGAAAGTGAGGGTGCACGATCGGCGCGAGTGGTGGGAGGACTAAAAACCGCCAGTCCAAGCTTGCGTGTGCTCTCTCATTTTTTTTATCGTAATATGCTGCGCTACGGTCAACCCGTGTGGCAACGCATCTATGAACAGGAAGAAATGCTGGGCAGTGCATTGACCAAAGCACTGGGGTGGTGGCTATCCGCTAGATTAACCAATCAACTGTTACAAGAAGAGAAGCCAGATGTCGTCATCGCTACGCATGCATACTGCTTGTCCGCATTGGCAGAAGCGAAGAGAAGGGTGTCCAAGCCTTTCCAGCTCGTTTGTGTGCCCACGGACTTCCATATTAATCGGTTTTGGGTTCATCCAGAAATTGATGCTTACATGGTGGCACATGAGCAAATTGAGCAAATGCTAATCGAGCGCTATGGGATTGCCCCTGAAAAAATCCATGTTTATGGCATTCCAGTTCGGCCTGCTTTTACTACAGCGCTGCATACCGACAAAGCGGCTTGGAAAAAACAGCTTGGTCTCATGCCAGATCAATTCACCGTGCTGATTGGTGGGGGAGAAGGCGGTTATGGTGGAGTGGAGCAGGTCGTACGAGAGTTGCTGTTGGAAGAGCATCCATTGCAGATCGTAGTCGTGACAGGGAAGAATACAAGCCTGTACAGACGACTGGCGGGCTTGTTAGGTACGGAGAGCACTGACCATCGTTTTATATTGAAAGGGTTTGAGCCGCAAATGTGGGAGTGGATTGGAGCAGCTGACGCCTATATAACGAAGCCAGGTGGCATTTCGTGCGCGGAGTCACTTGCTCTTAAAACACCGCTCATTTTATTCCACCCATTGCCCGGACAAGAAAAGCATAATTGTTCCTTTTTACTCGAGCAACAAGCGGCGATCTTGGCTGAAACTCCTGTAGAAATCAAAGAAATCCTCAGGTCATGGCGTCAGCCAGAAAAAAGGGATGCTTTTGTAGGATATTTGGACAAGCTGGGGCGACCAGAAGCAGCTCATCGAATAGCCCATGCCCTCCTTCAATTAACAGACTAAAATTGGAAGGAAAAAAGAACGAATGAACAAGCAAAACTTCACACATATTAAACTTACAAACGACGAGGAGGTGATACAGATGGCGAACAACAACAGCGGATCCCGTAACAACCTGCTGGTACCTCAAGCAAACCAAGCTCTGGACCAACTGAAATACGAAATCGCATCCGAATTCGGCGTTCAGCTCGGAGCAGACACCACTTCCCGTCAAAACGGTTCAGTTGGAGGAGAGATTACAAAACGTCTTGTCTCCTTTGCTGAGCAACAACTGGCTGGACGTGGCTAATCTAATAAGCTGGATGAGGGGAGGCACCTATGGTGTCTCTCTTTTTATTTTTCTAATATGAGGAAATTATTTACAGATAAAAACACGGCAGACCACCGCATAAATAATGGGTGGAGGCGGATTCTATATGTGTTAGGAGGTGAGTGGATATGACAGTAGGAGCACAAGTAAAACAGACGCTTGCCAGCTTGAAAGGCGCACAAGCAGATTTTGAAACGTTTGCTCTGGGCACGCAAAATAAGAAAGCGAAGCAAATGTATTCGCAAGCAGCAGAACAAACGCAATCCATCGTAGATAACCTCCAGCAGCGTGTAACGGAGCTGGAAAAGGAAGAACCACAGTTTAAGGGATTCTAGGAAGTGTTGGGAAAGGGAGAGGGACTCCCTCTCTCTTGGTTTTCCTATCTATAATAATCACCTCAGGTGATGGAGGTGGCATATGCCTGACTGGATAAATATCACGCTGCGTGCCATTGGCGCAGTTGCGTACTTATTTTTATTGACGAAGATCATTGGGAAAAGGCAAATCAAGCAACTTACATACATCGAATATATCGTCGGCATCAGCATCGGTTCGATTGCGGCCTTCATGGCAACCGAAATGGATGGACCGATCTATCATAGTTTGATCGCCATGGGGGTTTTTGCGCTCTTCCCTGTATTAATGGAGTGGCTTTCACTCAAAAGCAAGTTTCTCCGTGACCTTTTTGAAGGGAAAGCAACGGTTCTCATTAAGGAAGGCAAAATTTTGGAGGACAATCTGAAGAAGGAACGCTTGACCGCAGAAGACTTGATGGAGCAATTACGAGCCAAAAACGTGTTCCGGGTAGCTGATGTAGAGTTTGCGTTAATGGAAACAAGCGGGGAAGTCAGTGTCCTATTAAAATCAGAGAGTCAGCCAGTAACACCCAAACACCTTGAATTGACAGTGGCACCTTCGGAAGAGAATCAAGTAGTCATTATGGATGGGGTGATCATGGATGAGCCCCTGGCAACAGCAGGCCTGAATCGCAGATGGGTTCGCACAGAGCTGCAAAAAGCCGGAGTGGCTTTGGAAAATGTTTTCCTCGGGCAAGTAGACAAAGGTGGAGAGCTCTATCTCGACCTCTATGACGATAAACTGATGGTTCCTGGGGCCCAAGCGATGAAGCTGGCTTTTGCTACATTGAAAAAATGTCAGGCGGATCTGGAGCTATATGCACTCGGTACAAAGAATGAACAAATGAAGCGTACCTACCAAACCGATTCGGAACAGCTACAACAGATTATCGATCAAGTAAAACCATTCATGATACGTTAAAAAGGAGAGAGCGGCATGGCAGATCAAAAAAAGAAGAAGCTGACCCCCGTCCAGCAAGAATATCAGCAATTGGCAAAGACGCACGAGCCTCCGCGACCGCTTTTGCGCAATTTTACCCGGGCATTTTTAGTGGGTGGCGGCATTTGTATGATCGGACAAGGGATACAAGAAATGTTCATTCACTACTTCGATTTTACGGAGAAAACTGCTGGAAATCCTACAGTAGCTGTCTTGATCATTCTTTCGGCTCTCTTGACCGGTCTAGGACTATATGACCGGATTGCCCAATGGGCTGGGGCAGGTACGAGTGTGCCGGTTACGGGCTTTGCCAACTCGATTGCATCTGCAGCCATCGAGCACCGCAGCGAAGGATTTGTGCTGGGCGTCGGCGGTAACATGTTCAAGCTCGCGGGGTCAGTGATCGTATTTGGTGTAGCGGCGGCATTCGTGGTTGGCTTGATTAAAACATTGTTTACGATGGGAGGCTGACGGATGCGCCAAGGTCATCAGTCTTGGGTCTTTCCTTTAAAACCTGTCATTCTCGGGCACGCTGCGATTGGTGGGCCTTTTGAGGCTAAGGGACCGTTAGCCGAAGACTTTGATATCTTGCACGGAGACTTGAATCTCGGACAAGACAGCTGGGAAAAGGCGGAGAAAGTCCTGCTGGAAGAAGCGTGCTCGAAAGCGGTGGAGAAAGCGGGGCTTACGAAAGAGCAAATAAACTTTATGCTTGCCGGGGATTTAATGAACCAGATCATATCTGCCAGCTTTTCGGCTCGGACGCTTTCGATTCCGTTTCTGGGGATTTTCGGAGCGTGCTCAACAGCGATGGAAGGCTTGGCCTTGGCTGCTCTCATGGTGAATAGTCAAGCTGCTGATTATGTCTTGGCTGCTACCTCCAGTCACAATGGGGCTGCGGAAAAGCAATATCGTTATCCAACCGAGTACGGCTCACAGAAGCCCCCAACGGCACAATGGACAGTGACGGGAGCAGGTGCTGCTGTTGTAGCCAGTCAGGGTGAGGGATTGCGGATTACGGGAGCAACCATTGGGCATGTCGTCGATATGGGATTGACAGATCCATTCAATATGGGAGCAGCGATGGCGCCGGCCGCATTATCCACGATTGAGTCGCATTTCCGTGACTTTCAACTCCCTCACGACCATTATGATTTGATCGTAACAGGCGATTTAGGACGAACGGGCCATACCATTTTATCTGATCTGTTGCCGAAGCATCACATGCACATTCCCTTAGAGCGTTATGTTGATTGCGGGAAGCTCATTTATGGAGAAAATCCAAATGTGTGGTCGGGTGGTAGCGGATGTGGCTGTATCGCTACAGTGACATACGGGCATCTACTTCGGCGGATGAAGCAAGGAGAATGGAAGCGAATCTTGCTGATCGCCACGGGAGCCCTCTTATCCCCGTTGACCTTCCAGCAGGGAGAAAGCATTCCTTGCATCGCCCATGCCGTGGCTGTTGAGTCGGAGTAACTTGGAGAGTGATACCATGATGTTTTTGTGGGCGTTTCTCGTAGGAGGAACGATTTGCTTAGTCGGTCAATTTCTCATGGATGTCGTCAAGCTCACACCTGCCCATACAATGTCCTCTCTTGTTGTCACGGGAGCAGTGCTGGACGGATTCGGTCTATACGAGCCACTGGTTAATTTTGCCGGAGCAGGAGCGACAGTACCCATCACGAGCTTTGGGAATGCACTGGTGCACGGGGCGATGGCGGAGGCCGAGCAACATGGAGTCATTGGCATTATTACTGGCATTTTTGAAGTGACGAGCGCAGGGATTTCGGCTGCCATCGTCTTCGGATTTATTACGGCAGTCTTGTTCCGTCCAAAAGGATAATGGCAGGTATATGTTACCACTTGTGCCAAAATACTTGAATTGAACCTACTTTCGCCAACTTGTAGAATGGGTTGGGTAAAGGAGGGAACAATTTATGTGGTGGAGCAAGAAAGCAGTAACAACCTTGCTTGCTGCCTTTATGGCTGTAGCGTTTATTTTCCCGGCCGACTCCCTGGCAGCTACTCAGATTCAGCGTGGTAGTGTGAACGGGGATGTATGGGATTTGCAATATCGTTTGCAGATGCTGGGTTACTACAATGGCAAAGTGGATGGTATTTACGGTGCGAATACAACAAAGGCCGTCAGACAGTTTCAAAAAGCATACGGATTACAGATTGACGGTATCACTGGTCCAAATACATGGCGCGTTCTAAAGAAAGTGTCGGTAAATAAAGCGGAAATGCAGATGTTGGCACAGCTGGTCTATTCCGAAGCTCGCGGAGAACCTTATGAGGGCCAAGTAGCTGTGGCTGCGGTCGCGTTGAACCGTATCCAGTCCAAAAAATTTCCCAATACACTTGCGGGTGTGATCTTTGAGCCATTAGCGTTTACCGCTGTAGATGATGGACAATTCTGGATGACTCCTAACAAGACTGCTTACCAGGCAGCTTGGGATGCTGTACGAGGATGGGACCCAACCAAAAATTCTCTTTACTACTTTAACCCTGTTACGGCAACCTCCAAGTGGATTTGGTCTCGTACGCAAGTGAAAAAGATCGGCAAGCACATTTTTGCCATTTAACCATCGTCCATGTAGCCCTTGAAGCAGTCTTCGTCATGATACTGTTCAAGGGCTTTCCTTTTGACTGGAAACTATTGTTCATTGTTTTTGCAAAATAGTTCGATAAAATGATACGAAAGGATTCACAAATTTCCCCATGGAGGTTGATGATGAAGAAACGGATGATCCTTGCCTCGCTGGCAGCCTTTTTGCTCATAGGTACACCAGTTGTCGAGGCAGAAACAACTCACAGGAACGAAACACCTTATGTAGACATTAGCGGCCATTGGGCAGAACAAGAAATCAATCAACTTTACATAGCCGACGTAATTGGTCAAAACGAATATTTTCGACCTGATGACAACGTAACATTGGGTGAACTGCTCACGATGTTTGTCAATGCGAAAGGAATTGAAACTCTTGGCAACAAGCAACCATCCTTTGCGGACGTACCAGCAAACAGCTGGCTGTCGCCCTATGCAGAGACGGCCTATCGACTGGGAATTGTCCATGGGCAAAAGCAGGGGAATCACCTATATTTACATCCGGATGCCCCGGTAAAAAGAGCAGAGCTTGCCTCTATTCTGGTAAGAACGATGGGGGACAGCGGAGCAGTCAATAATTTGAAGTGGTCTACGACGATCCAGACATTGAACCAACACCCGGATGGGAACAACGTGAAAGAGAATGAGCAACGACCACTCGTTTACGCCATGCAAAAGGGGTTAATGAGTGCCTATGAGGACGGTACATTAAAACCGAACAAGTACATGACGAGAGCCGAAGCAGCCACATACACGGCCCTTCACTTGCTTTCGGATAAGCCGAGAACGACTAAAGCCCTCGCAAACGGTACACCTTTTCGCCAGGAATTAACGGTACAGACGACTGCTTACAGCTACACGAACGACAAGATCCTGTCGTATCTGGAGTATCCACTGCGCGAAGGTGTTGTAGCGGTTGATCCAAATGTCATCCCGCTTGGTACACACTTGTACATCGATGGCTACGGCTACGCAGTGGCAGCTGATATCGGTGGTGCGGTAAAGCAACGCCATGTGGACCTATATCTTCCGACGTTGAACGAAGCTGAAAATCACGGCTTGCAAAAAGGCGTTAAAGTATACGTGCTTGATTAATAAAATGTTGAACATATTTCCTGCTCTTTCCACTCATACTAACGTGGAAGGGGTGGGATTTTTTTGATGGTTTGGGTGTTCGTTGGATTGCTTGTTCTATTTATTTTGGTAATCATAACACCAATACAGTTGACGTGCTTTTATAGTCGCGAGGGCAATGATGATCATTTGGAGATAACGATTACAGCTTGGGGTGTTATTCGAAGGAAATACGATATTCCCATTCTCCTCTTGAAATTGACAGAAGCAGGACCGGAGCTGGTAGCGAAGGAGGAAACGATACAGCAAGGAAGAAAGGTTCGGGAGAGGGTCAAAGACTTTACACGGAGGCAAGTAAAGAAATGGTATCAAAATTATCGTGACTTGCTGGAAAAAGTACGCGATTTGTTGCCGTTGTTAAAGGAGCTGTTTAGACGAATTCGTTGTACGCATTTTGAATGGCATACATTGCTGGGCACAGGGCAGGCAGCAGAAACAGGTGCTTTGACAGGCTTAATCTGGGGAGTAAAAAGCATGATTGTCGGCGTTATCTCACACGCCATTTCATTGCGTGTTATGCCAGCGATTAGTGTACAGCCTGTTTGGAACCAGCCACTTTTACATACGAAAGTTCATTTTGTGTTACATTTTTATTTGGGTCATTTCCTTTTTTCTGCGCTAAAAGTATTTCTTCGGGTTCGAAAAAGCAAGCAACGAAAATGGCAAGCTGCACCTTCGCGTGCCTAAAGACAAACGTGGGAGCACGCATATTTATTCCCTTGTGCAGGGTACATGCTCTGGATTTATTGGGGGAATGATAAAACATGACACAGACAGGAAGGAGGAGCGACAAATATGGCAGACCACCCGATTCAAGGCCTCATGAGAACAGCGATGGAAAATCTCAAGCAAATGGTGGACGTGAATACAATCATTGGTGATCCGGTTGAGACACCTGACGGTAGTGTCATACTTCCGATCTCCAAGGTAGGATTTGGGTTCGCGGCCGGGGGTAGTGAGTTCCAATACGAACACCACCATAATGGGCACCAACACCATCAGCAACACGAACATACTGGTCACCCGTTTGGCGGGGGTAGTGGGGGCGGTGTCTCCATCACACCTGTAGCTTTTTTGGTCGTTGGCAAACAAGGAATTCGTTCGATTCCGCTTGAAAATACGACCCATCTCTATGACCGGATTTTGGATTCTGTTCCGCAAATCGTGGATAAAGTTCAGGGGATGTTTACCAAATCGGATGAGCCTCCTGTTTATACCAATACGATTATTGCCAGAGCAGAAGAACAAGATTTGGAAGACCTTATGGATCGAAAGTAAGGAAGCACAAAACAGGTATGCTCCATAAAGGGGCATACCTGTTTTTTCGCTAGTAGGCGTATGGCATTACCAGAGTTCGTTTACATACAGGCCTGTTTTTGCAACATGCTGATAATGAAGGCTAGAGCTGGAGGAGGCGATATAAGGATGGAGGGCCATCGCTTCCTCATAGTAACGTGAAAAGGAGCCAAGGGGTCTGCTTTGCAATCCCAATGTACCTGCTCTGAATGCTTGGGCTACACGTTCCATTGTATTTGTATAGTCCACATAGTTGGTCTGTACGGCCTCCAACCATTTCTCATCGTCCATTTCCAGCTGTCCATCTGGTAACAGCTTGATTCCAAACGTTTGGAGTTTTTCCTCTGCGTCTTTTGCCACTTGAGCGAATGCATCCAGTTTTTGCGTCGTCAAGGTATCTGCTTTTTCCGCAAGAAATACTTGCAGGCGATTGTATTTACTTACTAATGAGTGTGTTCGCTCATGGAATAGCTCAATATCAGGTCCAGCCTCGCTGTCTTTCCCTGCGGCAATAAATTCCTGAGCACTCTTCTCCAAATCGGAGGAAAACCGGTACAGACGCGATAAGGAATCGGAAAGCTCCGTTGTCCATTGCTGCTGACGAGTGTAGAACGGCTGCAAATTATAACGGAAGATCGGATTGACCGGCGTACTTAATTTTGCTTGAAGCATATGGGAATGATAGCGGCCTACCCGCTGCGTAAATGGAACATGGCTGACTCGATTCGTTTTCATGTCGGTCACCTCCTCACAAGCAAATGGAATGAATCCCCAGGAACAATTTACTATCTCTTATTATAGACGATGCCTACTCCATTTCAATGAGCAGATCGCCAGTTTGAATGGCTTCGCCTGCTTTCACGTAGACGGATTTAATTTTTCCGTCGAGCGGGGCTTGAATCGTCGTCTCCATCTTCATCGCTTCACTCACCAAAAGATGCTCGCCTTTACGCACCTTGTCACCTTCAGCTACAAGCACCTTGAGCACTTTTCCTGGCATGGAGGCACCGAGGTGGGCAGGGTTTTGCGCTTCAGCTTTCCGGCGGATCAGTTCAGAGATTTTCGCAGACTGGTCACGGATGAAGATTTCACGTGGCTGTCCGTTCAGTTCAAAATAGATGATGCGTCGGCCATCTGGATGTAGCTCGCCGACTGCGACCAGCTTGATAATCAGCGTTTTACCGCGCTCGATCGTAATGGCGGTTTCCTCACCCGGACGCAACCCGTAGAAAAACGTTCCCGTATTCAATACCGACAGGTCACCGTATTCCTTCAGGCGTTGTTCAAATTGCAAATAGACTTGCGGATACATGATATAGGACAGGACGTCTAGATGACTGGGCTCACGTCCGATTTTGGCTTCCAGCTCAGCAGTAACTTGCGTAAAGTCAATGGGTGCGAGCAATTCGCCAGGACGTGCCGTAAAGGCATCGCGACCTTTTAGCACGAGCTCCTGCAACTCCTTCGGGAATCCTCCCGGCGGTTGGCCAAGATACCCTTGGAAAAATTGAATGACGGAATCAGGAAAGTCGAGGCGTGTGCCTTTCTCCCAAATATTTTCCTCATTCAAGTTATTTTGGACCATGAACAATGCCATGTCACCGACGACCTTGGATGACGGGGTCACTTTTACGATGTCGCCACACATTTGATTGACGACAGCATACATATGCTTTACTTCGTCCCAACGACCTTCCAGACCAACCGCTTTGGCCTGCTGCTCCAGATTGGTGTATTGGCCTCCAGGCATTTCGTGAACGTACACCTCAGTGTTGCTCGCTTTCATGCCGCTTTCAAAACCTTGGTAGTACGGACGTACATCCTCCCAGTAATCAGATAGCTTGTTGAACGATTCAAGAGATAAGCCAGTCTCACGCTCCGTATGGGCTAGGCTCGCGATCAACCCGTTCAAGCTTGGCTGGGAAGTGAGTCCAGACATGGAGCTGACGCAAGCATCGACGATATCCACGCCTGCTTCGATCGCTTTCAGAAGCATGGCGCCAGCGTTTCCTGACGTATCGTGTGTATGCAGATGGATCGGAATGCTAATTTCTTGTTTTAAAGCAGAGACGAGCGAATAAGCAGCATACGGCTTCAAAAGACCTGCCATATCCTTGATCGCGAGAATATGGGCACCTGCTTTTTCCAATTCTTTAGCCAGATTGACATAGTAGGCCAAGCTGTATTTGGTCTTGGTCGGGTCCAGAATATCTCCGGTGTAGCAAATCGCTGCTTCGGCTACCTTGCCAGATTCACGTACGGCTTCAATAGCTGTTTGCATGCCGGGAAGCCAGTTCAGGCTGTCAAAGATCCGAAAGACATCGATGCCATTTTCCGCAGAGGCTTTGACGAAGGCGTGGATCACATTATCCGGGTAATTGGTGTAGCCTACGCCATTGGCTCCGCGCAACAGCATTTGGAACAGGACATTCGGTATGCGTTGGCGGAGAATTTGCAGTCGTTCCCAGGGAGATTCCTGCAAAAAGCGCATCGTCGTGTCAAAAGTGGCGCCGCCCCACATCTCCAGCGAGAAGAGCCCGGAACCGAGCTTGCCTGTCGCTTCTGCAATGGAGGCGAGATCGTAGGTGCGCACACGGGTAGCAAATAAAGACTGGTGGGCATCGCGGAATGTCGTGTCTGTGACAAGCACCTGCTTCTGTGCCTGAATCCAGCGGACCAGACCGTCGGCACCTTCTTTGTCCAGAATTTGCTTCGTACCGTCCGGATATGGCTGAGTAAATGGTGTCCGCGGGATGCGAGGCGAGTCGAAGTGCGGCTTTTTCTCCGATTTATTGAGACCAGGATATCCGTTGACAATCGTGTCGCCGATATAAGATAGTAATTTGGTACCCCGGTCTTGACGGCCAGGGAAGATGAACAGCTCTGGTTTGGTGTCAATAAACGACGTATTGTAGTTGCCACTCAAAAAATCAGGATGTGTTACGACATTTTCCAGAAACGGCAGGTTCGTTTTCACACCACGAATACGGAACTCACGCAATGTTCGCAGCATTTTGCGAGCGGCTTGATCAAAGCTCGCGCCATACGTGGAGATTTTGACCAGAAGCGAGTCATAAAACGGTGTAATGATCGCGCCTGGATAACCATTGCCGCCGTCCAGCCTTACGCCGAAGCCGCCACCGGAACGCCAGGCGGACAAGCGACCGGCATCTGGCAGGAAGTTGTTTTCTGCGTCTTCCGTCGTGACACGGCATTGGATAGCAAAACCACTCATCTGGATATCACTCTGGGATCGGATGCCAATCTCCTCATCGGAGAGCGCATGACCCTCGGCTACGCGAATCTGCGACTGTACAATGTCGATTCCAGTGATGAGTTCCGTGATGGTGTGCTCTACTTGAATGCGTGGGTTGACTTCTATAAAATAAAAACGCTTGTCCGGCGTTAACAAGAACTCGACAGTACCAGCGTTCGAATAACCGGCTTTTTGCATGAGAGTGAGAGCAGCCTGGCAAATATCTTCACGCAGTTTGTCATCCAACGATTGGCTCGGTGCTACTTCGACCAATTTTTGATGGCGCCGTTGAACAGAGCAATCGCGCTCATACAGATGGACGATGTTTCCGTGGTTGTCACCGAGAATTTGGACCTCGATGTGTTTGGGCTGTTCCAAGTATCGCTCCAAATACACCTTGGCATTGCCGAAGGAAGAGCGGGCCTCGGAACGTGCGCGATCTAGCGAATCTTGCAATTCCTCCTGACTGCGGACGATACGCATGCCACGGCCTCCGCCGCCAGATACGCCTTTAATAATGATGGGGTAGCCGTATTCTTTGGCAAAGAGAAGCGCCTCTTGGAGTGTTTCGATTGGCTCCGGAGTGCCAGGAATCACTGGGATGTTGGCTTCAATCGCAAGACGACGGGCTTCTACCTTGTCCCCGAATTTGTCGATCAGCTCAGGGGATGGTCCAATGAAAATGATGCCTTCCTCTTGGCAACGCTTTGCAAAATCAGCATTCTCAGCAAGGAATCCATAGCCTGGGTGAATGGCATCGATATCGTTGCGCTTTGCAATTTCGATGATACTTTCGATATCGAGGTAAGCCTCAATAGGCCCTTTTCCCGCTCCAACCAAGTAAGACTCGTCAGCCTTGAAGCGATGGATAGAAACGTTGTCCTGTTCGGAGTATACGGCTACTGTACGTATGCCGAGTTCCGTTGCTGCGCGAAAGATCCGAATGGCGATCTCACCGCGGTTTGCTACCAGTAGGCGATTGATTTTTCTCTTTTTCATTATTCTCTCCCCCTTACGTCTCGGAAAAAAAGACGTATTAAAATTATATATAGAACAAATATACAAAATTTTCTCGACACAAGACACACTTTTTTCGATAACAGGAGGATGGATGAATGTGAACAATCAGTACGACAAGCTGCCTGTATTTGTGTACGGCACACTTTTGACGGGCTTTGGTAATTGTAGGAATTATGTAAAACCGTATAAGCATGAGGCAACACCTGCGACGATTCAAGGCGAGATCTATCATTTGCCGGCAGGGTATCCGGGATTGCTGAAGGGAGAGCAGGAGGTCGTAGGGGAGATCGTCACGTTTGCCCCTGATGTGTACGAGCAAGCGCTAGCCGGACTGGACGAGCTGGAGACGTACTATGGCGAGGGTGATCCTCGCAATGAATACGAGCGGATTATCGTGCCAGCGACGATGGTAGGAACAGGTCAGGTCGTGAACGTCTACGTTTATCGTTATTTGGATCAAGAGCTGGTTAAGCAAACAGGGGTGCACATTCCACATGGGAATTGGCGACGCTACATGCAGGAGCTGTCTGAATAGCCAGTGCTAGTTTTGCCAAAACTGGTAGGGAAAAAGGAGGGAGCCCTGCCATGGAATTACTCCATTGTGAACCTGCACAAATCTGGCGTTACCTGATTCCGCAAAATCACTGGATGTTTCCCGACGAAGTTCCAGGAGATGAACTGATCTTTCATTATCGCGACCATATTTATTTTGTAAACAATGATGGCTCAGTTTTGTCCTTGCCACAGCCTGCTTGCTTCGAAACGCTGGATATGGGGACCTTGCTGGAGTATTTGGCAACATCGGACGACACCATTGATTTTGACGATGAGGGAGAATTCGATTACGGTCATGTCTTAAAGCGTATGGGGTATATCGTGCCAGTCAGGGACAAGCGGGAAAAAGCCACGTATCAAATTGAGATTATCAACACGGCATTGCCGAAAGCACATGGAACGCGGTACGAAATGAAGCAGGTTACCTTCGCTTTTGCCCTCTATCACGCGCTGATGCGCTGCCATGAGCTGAATGCGAAAACGGATTGGGAGTATGAGCATGAAGTGAAGCGAATCGCCGAGGTACAAGCCAAGCGAAACGGAAAAGTGCAAGTGAATCTGTAATTTCTACTATTGGCATAGTGAAAAAAAGTGAATGATAGGGTATGATAATTGAGGTACATACTGAAAGATTTGGTGAGGAGGAAGAAATCATGACAACTGCTGTTGAGCGTCAAGGCGCATTTGTATTCAAAGGTGGTCCTGTAACACTGCTCGGTCCTGAAATCAAAGTAGGAGACACTGCTCCTAACTTTACTGTAGTAGGTGGCGATCTGTCCCCTGTAACTTTGGAAGATTCCAAAGGCACTGTTCGCATCATCTCCGTAATCCCTTCTATTGACACTGGCGTGTGCGATGCACAAACTCGCCGTTTCAACGAAGAGGCTGCGAAATTGGAAGGCGTTACTGTGCTGACTGTTTCCGTTGACCTGCCATTCGCTCAAAACCGCTGGTGCGGTGCTGCTGGCATCGACAAAGTGAAAACAGTATCTGACCACAAAGACCTGTCCTTCGGTACAGCTTACGGCGTAGCGATCAAAGAATTCCGTCTCTTGGCTCGCGCTGTATTCGTAATCGATGCAAACGACAAGGTTGTACACGCTGAGTATGTGGCTGCTGCTGGTGAGCATCCAAACTACGAAGCTGCGATTGCTGCTGCACAAGCTGCGAAGTAAGCAATTTTAATAAGTAAGCTCCCTTTTTGTCCAAGTGACGAAAAGGGAGTTTTTTATTTGCAGCAAGTGGAAAAAATAGTCTTGACGAATTTAGTAACCAGTGGTTATATTATAACCAACGGTTACTAACCACTGGTTACTAAAGTTTCTCAAGAAGTAAGGAGCTGAATATCACGCATGGCAAGCAAACAGGAAATACGCTCAGAAGAAACGAAACGGGCGATTTTGACGGCGGCAGCAGACCTTTTCGCTACCCGAGGCTTTGATACGGTTTCTATTAGGGAAATCGCCAAAGCAGCTGGCTGTTCCCATACAACCCTCTATATTTATTTCAAGGACAAAGAAGCGCTGCTTCATCATCTGTCCAAGGAACCTTTGCAAAGCTTGGCTCTACAAATGGAAGAAACACTGTCCAAACACGGAAGAACACCAGAAGAGATCCTGCGTGAAATCAGCAGTCAGTTCATCCACTTTTGCTTGCGCAATCGAACGATGTATACCTTATTCTTTATGATTAAAGCCTCTAGGATCGATGTAGAGGAACCGGTAAAAGAATTGCAAACGCTGCGCAATCAATTGTTTGATTTGTTGAAGCAGGCTGTAAGACGTTGCTTGCCAAGTGACATAGAGGAAGAAAAAGCGCTGGCCCATGCACGGATTTACTTCTACACGCTGCATGGCATCGTCGGTACGTATACACATTCCGAAGAACCATTGGACAGCTTGATGGAAAGGCTAGCACCTACATTCGCTCTATCCGTAGATGTTTTTCTCGCAGGCAGTCAAAAAATAATGAATAGGGAGTGACGAGAGAATGATCAGAGTGGAGCAAATCTCGGAGAACATTTGGTGTATCAAAGCGTGGTTGTTGATTCCTTTGCGGGTTTGGATTGTCAGGGAGGAGGATGGCGTTACGCTTGTAGATGCGGGGA
This sequence comes from Brevibacillus fortis, assembly GCF_046196545.1. Classification (GTDB taxonomy): domain Bacteria; phylum Bacillota; class Bacilli; order Brevibacillales; family Brevibacillaceae; genus Brevibacillus; species Brevibacillus fortis_A. The sequence continues at coordinate 4,454,100 of NZ_CP176370.1, read as the reverse complement.
TGCCATTTATGACGAAACGGATTCTGGCTTTTGTCAAGCAGCTGAATGCAGGACCACTCAAACGAATTTTGCTGACGCATGGTCATTCGGATCACGTGGGGGCCGTAAAAAAAATTGCGGCGGCAGAATCCGTACCAGTCTTTGCCCATCGAATCGAGATTCCGTATATGGAAGGGAAAGAGCTGTATCCTCGTCGTAAAAAGCTGGAAGTAAACGTCCAGCCTGGCCTTGCTGAGTCTTTGCCAGAGGATGCCGAAGGGAATGTAGCTCCCATTGGCGGACTGCAACCTTATCTGACACCTGGTCATTCGCCGGGGCATGTGGTGTATTATCACGAAAAGGACGGAGTGCTTTTGGCGGGAGACTTGTTTACTTCCAAACGTGGCAGATTGCATCGCCCTATGCCGATGTTTACTGCGGATATGGCAGAAGCACTCAAAAGCAGTTTGATTGTCCGCCAATTGCAACCACGCCATTTGGAAGTATGCCATGGCAAACCGATCCAAAATCCTGCAGAACAGCTCGACGACTATTTAAAAGAGGTCTCTACTTCTTTTTCGATTCCAACTCGTGTTTGGCAATCATAGAGCACTTTTCGACTGAGCCGAATCGTATGAAACGAATCCATGTTTTCTCGCGTCATAGGTTTGAGGTGATTGGATGAAAAAGGTAGGATGGATTGGTCAACTATTTCTGATAGCGACACTGTTACTGACTGGGTGCGGGAACGGAACGTCTGCGCAAGGGACTTCGCAGCTCACGGAACCACCGCAGCCAGTCATTCAATGGAGCGGAAAAACTGCTGCGACGGTGCCCGCGTCTTCCTGCTGGAGCTATAATAGCGAAGCGATCTGCAAGGATACGGCGGCACCACCGGAACTCGTCGCAGAGCAAAAGCCTGCACCCCTGCAAGTAAAGCCGGGGGCGACGCTGACCGTCACTTTTGCCCAGCAGCCAACTGCAAATACGCTCAAGGTAACCCAATGGAACGGTATGAATGCAGTTGAGCAATCAGTGGAAAACGGCAATCAGTGGAAGGCGCCCGAACAGCCGGGCTGGTATCTGTACGATGTTCGCGGTCAGTGGACGCAAGGGGATGCAGGTCATGCATTTGTCATCGAAGTGAAAGACAACATCTGATAGTCACTCCAAACGGTTATGGCCAAACAGCCATGATCGTTTTTTGCTATACTGAGGGGGAGGGAAGACTTAAAGGAGAGACAACATGCTAGAAGAATTAATAAGCTTCACGGTTGATGAGACAGATGCAGGACAAACGGTGCGAGAAGTACTGCAAAAGCGTTATGGTGTATCACGCCGCTTGCTCATACGTGCCAAGTTTAAAGGCTCCATTACTCGGAATGGCGTTCTCGTTTTTGTGAACGAAAAATTGCAAGCCGGCGACAAAATAGCAGTCATGGTTGAAGAAGAGGCGGAAGAGACCGTTGCCCCAGAGGATATGCCGCTCTCCGTCCGCTACGAGGACGAGGATTTGATGGTCATCGCAAAGCCAGCGGGATTGGTCGTTCATCCGACAGGAAATCATCCCAGTGGAACTTTGGCAAACGGGATGATCGCTTATTGGAAAAAGCGTGGCGAGAACAGAAAGTTCCGAGCAGTGAACCGTTTGGATAAAGATACATCTGGATTGATGATCGTAGCCAAGAATCAATGGGCGCATGAACAATTCAGCCGCATGCAACAGATCAGGACGCTGCAGCGTACCTATCGAGCTATCGTTCAAGGGATCGTTGAGTCTAATGAAGGTACGATTGATGCGCCAATTGGCCTGGCGGAAAATTCGTTTATCACCAGACAGGTAAGGCCGGATGGGCAGACAGCTGTTACCCATTATCGTGTGCTTGCCCGAGGGAAAGGCATGAGTTTTGTCGAGGTAAAGTTGGAGACGGGGCGCACGCATCAGATTCGCGTACATATGAGCAGTGAAGGGTACCCACTTGCAGGAGATGATCTGTACGGGGGAGAACGGGAGCATATCGGCAGACAAGCTTTGCACGCATGGGGGCTATCCTTTGTCCATCCGCGTAGCGGTATTGCGATGAGCTGGGAGGAGCCGCTGCCAAGTGATATGGAGCAGCTAGTCCACCAATTTTTTCTCGATTATCCGTGCAAGGAAATGACCTAGGCGAAAAATTTCGTCATTTCCCTCTGGAAAGCTGTAAGCGTTTTCGATATGATAGAAGAAATTCGTTACAAACATTGGAAACACAACAGAGAATAGCTGGCTGTCTGCGGGGGAAAATCCCGCAAAGATTTTTTTCAGTAGCAGACTAGACCCAGCTTGCGCCTGATGCCTGTTTCGGATCGTTTTGACAAAGAGGGTTTCCCTTTATATTTGTCATGCACCGGAATTGCCTTGGGGGTGAGCTGGGTTTTCGTATTCGCCCAAGAGAAGGAGAGGGTTTCATGAAGCTGGTTTCCTATCGAGAGAGGGAAAGGGATGCTTGGCGAGCGGGGCTCGTGCATGAAGGAAGAGTCAAAGATATTGCACATGCTTGTCCGGGGGCGCCGAGTACAGTGAGTGGCTTGCTCGAGGAGTGGGCGAACTGGTTACCCGTTCTTAAAACAGCATACGAGGCACAGGATGGCTGGGATTTGGAGCAAGTCGAGCTAGGTTCGCCACTTCCACGTCCCGCCAGCTTTCGAGACTTTTATGCCTTCGAGGCCCATGTGAAGACAGCACGAGCCAAACGCGGACTTCCGATGGTGCCCGAATGGTATCACTTCCCCGTCTTTTATTTTTCGAATGCAGCAGCTTTTACAGGGACGCAAGCGAATATTCGCAGACCAAAAGCAACCGAGTGGTTAGACTATGAGCTGGAAATTGCCTGCGTGATAGGAAAAGCAGGAGTAAACATTCCAGTTGAACGAGCTGAAGAGCACATCGCAGGATATTGTATCTTAAACGACTGGAGCGCCCGGGATATACAACGGGAGGAGGTCAAGGTCGGCTTAGGGCCAGCCAAGGGCAAAGACTTCGCCACGTCGATGGGACCGTGGCTGGTTACACCGGAGGAGCTGGCAGATGTACGTATCGCAGGCGAAAAGGGCAGCCGCTACGATCTGGAGATGGTGGCACGCATCAATGGTAGGGAGTATTCAAAAGGAAACTTCAGAGACATTCACTATACATTCGCTGAAATGATTGCCCGCGCCTCAGACGACTGTTCCTTGTATCCCGGGGATGTCATCGGATCGGGAACAGTAGGGACTGGCTGCATTTTGGAGCTGGGGACAGAGCAGTATGCTTGGCTTGCGCCAGGTGATGTAGTGGAGCTAGAGGTGGAACGCCTCGGTGTGCTTCGCAATACGATTTGTGAATAAGGATGATAAAAGGAGGAAGGAACGTATGGCTTTTTATCAACGAATGGGGGAAGTTCCACAAAAGCGGCATACGACGTTTTACAAGCCGGATGGGGGACTGTTCCGCGAGCAAGTGATGGGAACCAAAGGGTTTTCCGGAATTCAATCGATTCTGTATCACCACAATCCGCCTACCCAAGTGAGGGAGACGCGCAAATACGCAGACGTCCGCTTGGAATATGTAGAACAGGTTGATTTGAAGCATCAGCATTTTAAAACGTTTGATGTTCAGCCGGGTGGAGACCCGATTTTCGGACGTCGCTACATGCTGGGGAATAACGATGTCGTCATGGCAGTATGCGCACCGACAGAGCCGATGGATTATTTTTATCGCAATGCGGATGGGGATGAAGTTGTCTTTGTCCATCAAGGAGAAGGAGAGCTGCAAACGATTTTCGGTACACTCACTTACAAGCCGGGCGACTACCTCGTTATTCCGATCGGCACGACCTACCGGATTGTACCTTCTGTGCAGAGTCGTTTCCTCGTCATCGAGTCCCAGAATGAGATCGTGCCACCAAAGCGTTATCGCAACGAGCACGGTCAATTATTGGAACATTCGCCGTTTTGTGAACGTGATATTCGTTTGCCGGAAAAATTGGTGACGCATGTGGAAAGCGGAGACTTCGAGGTGCGCGTCAAACGCCAATCCGTGGTCTACAGCTACTTCTTTGACTTCCATCCGTTTGATGTCGTTGGCTGGGACGGTTATTTGTATCCGTATGCACTGAGTGTTCATGATTTTGAACCGATTACTGGACGCATACATCAACCGCCACCTGTACATCAAACCTTCGCCGGTCAAAACTTTGTCATCTGCTCGTTCGTTCCGCGGATGTACGACTATCATCCGCAAGCGATCCCTGCGCCTTACTACCACAGTAATGTAGAAAGTGACGAGGTGTTATACTACGTAGATGGCAATTTTATGAGCAGAAAAGGTATTTACGAGGGTTCTATCACTCTGCATCCAATGGGGATTCCTCACGGGCCGCATCCAGGTAAGGTAGAGGCGAGCATTGGGAAAAAAGAAACGCAAGAGCTGGCTGTCATGCTAGACACATTCCACCCGCTTCACGTTACAAAGCAGGCGTTGGAAATTGAGGATGAGGCATACATGTCAAGCTGGTTGCCACCGAAGGAATAGGAAGAGGTGCAAAAACGCAATGGAAATCGCCATTCACGAGATTGAGCGGCAGGAAAAATACAAGCTCTTGATCGGATGTATCGTCCCGAGGCCGATCGCTTGGGTCACCTCGTTAGGGGAGGAAGGTATCGTCAATGCCGCTCCTTTCAGCTATTTTAATGTCGCCAGCATAGAACCGATGATGGTTTCGGTTGCGGTCATGCGCAAGTCGGGTAGTGTCCCAAAAGATACGGCACGAAACATCATGCAAACGGGAGAATTCGTGGTCAATATGGTGGACGTTCACAATGTGGATGCAGTCAATCAGACTTCGGCTGATTATCCGCCAGAGATCAGTGAAGTAGAGGCATTGGGGCTGGAAGTCGCCCCATCAGTTCTCGTCAAGGTGCCGAGGCTGCGTGCATCCCGCATTCATTTTGAGTGCAAGCTGCATCAGATTGTAGAATTAGGTAGTCCGACGTCTTCGGATTTGATTATCGGGGAAGTGGTGCATGTACATGTAGCGGATGAGCTGTATCATGCAGGACGGATTGATGCCGCAGCATTTGCACCGGTTAGCAGATTAGCGGGCCATACGTATGCGACTCTGGGCGAACAGTTTGATCGTCCACGCCCCGTTTTATGAGCCACCTGCCAAATGATTGATCTCCGTCCAGCGACGGAGGACAAATCCCTCTACGGACCATTTTACCGGAAACGCCTATCGGGTATCCTGTAGATACAAGGCAAGCGGATACTGTAGAGAGGGTGGAATGCAATGATGGAAAGACGACTATACCGTTCTCATGATAAACGGTTATTTGGAGTTTGTGGTGGGATTGCGCAATTCTTGCGTATTGACTCTACGCTGGTACGTGTAGGAGTTGTCGTTCTCACTGTTTTTACAGGAGTACCGATTTTGCTTTACTTGCTGATGGCGATGATCATGCCAAAGGAACCGCAGTGGTCATACGCTTCTGACGGTTTCCCGATGCATGATGTACCGTATAGTGGACATGCACGTATGAACGATTTGGATCAGGAGATTGACCGTCTGGAGAAGCGTGCTTTGGTACAGGAAGTGTATCGCCTGCGCGAAGAGTTGGGCAAATATAAAGGAATTTAAAGCAAATAAAGAGACTTCCAGGGCTTTACGCTCACGGGAAGTCTCTTTTCACTTTTCCCTATTTTGACCCTATGAAAAAATGGTCAGCAACTTTTGGCGATCGCTGCATAACATGTAAGGTGGAAAACCTACATAGGGAGGGAAAAGCAGTGTATCTCGGCGTGTTCGATTTGAATCAGCGTTTGGAGCAAACCCGCAAAATCCTGCGGGAAAAGCAACATCTGAAAAAACTGATTGAAGAAGACATCCTTGACTTGGAACAAGACGTCAAAGAATTAGAAGCGATGACGGCGAAACAAGAAAAGTATGCGACCAGTGCTCAGCGCTAAAAGCGACAAAAGAGGAAGTGGCAACTGCCCGAAGAAGGCAGGGAGCCACTTTTTTAATTTGGAAGCGCTTGGTCCAAAACTTTTTCTACGATGGCAGGAACCATGCGGATCGCTGCACTATCGGTTCCGTACGTCTGGCTATCCGCGTAAGTACCTTCCATCAACAAGATAAGCGTATAGGCCAGCTCGCATGGATTCGCAGCGCCAAGGGTAGTCGTGCGGTCCAAAAAAGCGTCGCGGATTCGTTTCTGATGCGAGCAAACCAACTCGCGAACAGGATGAACCGGATCAGGAAACTCCACAGCTACATTGATAAAGCAACAGCCGCGAAATTGCTGGTTAGATGCTCGCTCAGCCAGATCAGCAAAAAACTGAATGAGTTGCTCTCGTGGCCGATTGGGATGTTTGGCGATGCTCTCTTCCCACTCTTGCCAAAAAACGTTTTGCTTTCGGGTCATGTAGGCGAGAATCAGGTCCGTTTTCGAGGAAAACTGCCGATAGACGCTCATTTTATTCATTCCAGCACGCTCGACGATGGCGTCTACACTGACGGCATGGATCCCTTCTTGATAAAACAGTTCTTCAGCAGCGTTCAATATGATCTCTTGTGCTTTTTCCCGAGGCACGCGAGGTCGTTTTGCTTCCGTCATAGACCATACCCCATTCAGGATTTCCAGACATCGGCGACAATTTCAAAAGAGCGCACACGATCGGCATGGTGGTACATTTGCGTCGTAATCATGAGCTCATCTGCTCCTGTAGCATCGAGCAACTCTTGCAGTTTGCTTTTCACGGTAACAGGGCTGCCGATGATGGAAGAACGCAGCTGTGCTTGGACAGACAGTTTTTCGAATTCGCTCCATAGCTCATCCATATTTTCCACAGGTGGTTGGATTGGCTTGAGATCGCCGCGGACGAGATTTAAAAATGCCTGGTAATGGGAGGTAGCCAATCGATTCGCGAGCTCATCAGTATCGGCTGCCATCACATTGACGCCAACCATGGCATATGGCTGATCCAGCACTTCCGATGGACGGAAACAATGGCGATACGTCTGCAAGGCAGGCAAGGTGAAGTTCGGTGAAAAATGCCCAGCAAAAGCAAACGGCAATCCGAGCATACCCGCCAGTCGCGCTGAAAAATCGCTGGAACCGAGCAGCCAGATCGGGATGTTCAGACCTTCGCCAGGGATAGCGCGGATGGCTGATGCCGACTCGCTTGTTTGTGGACGAAGATATTCACGCAACTCCTCCAATAACTCCGGGAAATCCTCTCCACCAATCCGCAAATCGCGGCGTAGCGCACGTGCTGTTCGTTGGTCCGCCCCGGGTGCGCGTCCAAGGCCTAAGTCGATCCGGCCTGGATAGAGGGACTCCAGTGTCCCGAATTGCTCAGCGATCACGAGTGGAGCATGGTTGGGCAGCATGATACCGCCTGAACCTACACGGATTTTGCTGGTACCACCGGCAATGTGACCGATGAGAACGGAGGTAGCTGAGCTGGCTACGCTGGGCATTGCGTGGTGTTCGGCGAGCCAATAACGTGTAAAGCCCCATTTTTCCACTTGTTGCGCCAGATTGAGACTGTTTTTGTAAGATTCCGCAGCGTTACTGCCTTCCGTTATGGGTGCTAAATCGAGAACGGACAATGGGATATCTCGTAGTTGCTTAGATGAGATTGTATCGGACATGGGATGGAACCCTCCTTGTGCTTAGCGGTTACTGGTCTGATAAGTTTGTTACTAAGTAGTAACAAAGCGTACTTGCATCATACGGAGCGGCAGAAGGGATGTCAACGCTCGGATGTGCGACCGAGCACATTGGGAGAAAAAGAAAAAGCCCTGACAATGCAAGGGCTCTTCGTACATCCTTATTGTTTTGTTAAAATTACAGGTCCATCCGCGGTAATAGCGAGGGTGTGCTCGTATTGAGCCGACAGCTTCCCATCGCGAGTACGTGCTGTCCAACCATCTTCATCTACAGTTGCATGGTAGGTCCCGATGTTCAGCATGGGCTCAATGGTAATGACCATGCCTTCTTTGAGGCGTTGTCCTCTGCCAGGAGGGCCAAAGTGAGGAACGAACGGCTCCTCATGCATTTCTTGTCCGATACCATGTCCGGTAAAATCGCGCACGACGGAATAGCCTTGTGCTTGCGCATATGTTTGGATAGCGTGGGAAATGTCGCCAATCCGATTGCCTACAACAGCTTGCTCAATACCGAGATACAGCGATTTTTCAGTGACTTCCAGCAGTCTTTTCGCTTCCGGGGACACTGTTCCCACTTCATAAGACCAAGCGGAGTCAGCCAGCCAACCATTTTTGCGAACAACCATATCAATTGTGACGATATCACCATCACGCAGAGGCTCTTTTTTCGGGAAGCCATGGCAGATGACATCATTTACGGAACCGCATGTGGCATAGGGATATCCATGAAACCCTTTTTGCTCAGGGGTCGCGCCATTTTTAGCCAAAAATTCTTCTACGAATTGATCAATCTCCCAGGTAGAAATGCCTGGACGAATCATCTTGGCAATCTCACGATGACAAGCAGCCAAAATCTTGCCTGCTGCATGCATGAGTTCAATTTCTTCAGGTGTCTTGAGGATAATCATCGATTCTCTCCTTCTCCTCGTTAGTCAAAAACTCTCTATAGTATATAGTGTAGTCCCGTTCTGCGCCAATTGCCACACCGAAAACGGCATGGTAGGATGAGGGAGAAATAATTAACCTTGGGGGTAGGTAGCGTGGACAAGTTTCAAGAACATCTGGCGAACTACCAGATTCATGTAAAAGAAGACGTGGAAAAACGTATTGCCTTTATTCGTGAGCAAATTGACGGAAATGGCCTCGGCGGTGCAGTCGTCGGTATTTCTGGTGGGATTGACAGTGCGGTTACGGCAGCGCTGTGTGTTCGGGCATTAGGCTCTGAACGCGTCATTGGCGTATGGTTGCCTGCTTACTCGCAAACCGTTCATGAAACAGATTCCAAGCGACTTGCTGAAGCGATTGGATTTAATTTGCACTCGGTAGATGTAGGGCCAGCCTACGATGCTTTGGTACCTGCTATCGAGGGTGTACTCGGGCTTGATGACAAAACAAAGGGAAATACAAAGGCTCGCTTGCGTATGACAGTGCTGTACGCCATCGCTAACCAAAAAGGATACTTGGTAGCGGATACGTGCAACCGCAGCGAGATTCATGTTGGCTATATGACAAAAGGCGGAGACGGTCTTGCCGACTTTAATCCAGTGGCTAGCTTGACGAAGCATGAAATGCGGATTCTCGCTGCTGAGCTCGGAGTGCCTGGAGAAATCATTACGAAGCCGCCTTCCGCCGATTTGTGGGAAGGGCAGACGGATGAACAGGAGATGGGCTTCACCTACGAGGATCTGGATCGTTTGCTGGTTACAGGGGAAACCCGACCAGAAGCCAAAGAACGCATTGATTACCTGCATCGGATCTCTGAGCATAAGCGCAACATCATGCCAGGCATATAGATATGACACAATCCTACAAGCTGTTTACAAGTTGTCTGTGGCAAACGACCAGTGCAGTCGTATCAACCGAACAACGTCTCTACTTGTTTGATCCGGCTTATTTTCCCCATGAGATAGAGGCGATTGCTGACTATGTGCAGCGTGAGAGGAATGGAAGAGAGCTGATTCTCGTCCTGACTCACGGAGATTGGGATCATGTTGTCGGAGTCGGCAAATTTCCGGATGCCACAGTCATTGCACAAAAGGAAATCCTCACCGCTGGACGGATCGAGAAGAAGCTGAACAAGGCGAAACAGTTTGACGGGTCGTATTATGTGGTCAGATCGTATGAAGTAGGAATGCCGAACTTCGCGAAATTAGTAGGGGATGCACAGGATTGGCAGGAAGTCTTTTTCCTGCCTGTACCAGGACATACACCCGATCAGATGGCGACCTTGTTCCGGGAGCAGAAGCTGCTTGTTGTCGGTGACATGCTGTCCAATTTGGAGTTCCCGTTTATCGATGATAGCAGTGCCTATTTGGAGAGTCTGGAAAAAATCGAGCGGTTGGTTCTTCAAGGAGAAGTGGAAGAAGTCATTCCTGGACACGGAGTACCTGCAAAAGGACGCGAGGAAATCCTGCATCGGATTGAACGAGATCGCCAGTACTTGTTGGATGTACGTGCAGTTGTTTTCGAGGGTATCGCCAATAACGTAGAGGAAGACGTACTCAGAGAGCAGTTTTCCCAACTGACGTATGATGGTGTATCGATTGATGAACATCTCCGTTCTGCCCATGACCAAAACCGGGATCAACTATGCAAGGAAGCTATTTCGTAGAAAGGTTGATTATTCCACGGTTTTATAAGATAATAGGGGTTACGCAAATCTTTCTAGGAAAGAGGTGGAACAGATGTCTACGACTGAATTGATGCTGAGAACAAGTCTGGAAGGACGAGTGAAGCGTACGTTGCAAACGTACTTCCGTCGCCCTAACGACGTGTTGATCAAGGAAAGCCTCGGAGCGAACGGTTTGTCCCCAGAGCAAGTGGAAGTAACCGTGAAGCTCTTGAATGAAGAAAAAACTGTTGCCGAAATCATGGAGCACCTGCACGATCAAGGCTACTTTGCATAACATTGCGAGCAAAAAAGACCGGACTGACATTCGATTGTCGGACCGGTCTTTTTCGTTCGAGCGATTAAGGGGTAGGGCTTTCCTCAGGTAATGAGCGCCGTAATTTCTTGCGACGATACAATTGAAGGCCAGTTAAAACGAGAAAGTAGCTCGAGAAAGCGACAATAAGCCCCACGGTGGCACTCCCGGAAAAATAGACAAGTCCTTTTTCTTTTACCCAGACAAGCCATTCCATCCCAGACTCGTGATGGATCAAATGCCCTTGTAACGGTTTGCCGATCAACACGTATCCAATATTGTAATTGAAAAGGATGAAAAGCGGTAAGATGAGCTTTCCGATGACAAACGCAACCAAACCAGCGGGCAAACTGGCGCGAAACAGCTTGCAAAGTGGGAAAAGCAACAGAAACGCGAGGCCAAAAGTAGGCAGGGTAATGAACTCGATGAAGATTCCGAGCGAAAATCCGCGGGCGACAAAAGCTGGAGCCCCTTTCATTCTTAGCACCTTGTAGTATTCGAATTTTAGCTTTCGATATGTTTTTTTCCACATCCGTGCTATCCCTCGTTTGTCCCAAGTCATTTGTCTGTCATATCCCCTAAGGGTAAGGCGAATGGTGAAGCTGGATTCGTTTTTCGGTTGATGTTGTAGAGTATCTCCAAGTTGGCAAAAATTAATAGTTGCCATACGAGCTCTGATTTGAGAATGCGCCTTTCTTTTGGCATAATGGAAGAGGGCAGCTTGCTGGAAAAGTGGTGACATTCGTGGAAGATGTAATGGGAACCTTTGGTGACTATATTTCGCAATATGGGTATGGCGCCTTATTTGGATTGTTCTTTCTAGGAATTTTGGGGATGCCCTTACCTGAAGAAACGCTGCTCGTTTTTTCTGGATTTCTTGTCTCAACGGGAAAATTGGAATTCTGGCCTACTTTTTTTGTCTGCTTTATCGGTTCCATTACAGCGATGACGGTGGCATATTGGATCGGCAGAACGTTAGGCTACCCTTTTCTCGAACGATATGGGAAACGACTGGGAATGGGCTATAAAGTTTACAAAAAAACGGAAGAGTGGTTTAATCGCGTCGGTAAATGGGCGCTTCCGCTAGGTTATTTCATCCCTGGTGTTCGTCAGTTTACGGCCTATTTTGCTGGGATTACGCGATTGCCATTTCCGACTTTCATGTTCTATACCTATTTGGGTGGGCTGTTTTGGAGCTTGCTTTTTGTGTCGCTTGGCTGGAAACTAGGAGAACGCTGGGATGAGCTGTTTAATTTGATTGCTCGTAACCTCGCGATTTTCTTTATCGCTTTGCTCGCGTTGATCGCAACCTGGTCGTATTTCAGACACAAGGCGAATGTAAAAAAGCAATTACGGAGGGATCAGAATGAGTGAAGAAAACCGCAACGAAAATCTACTGCCTGTGGTTCAGAAGCCAACCGAACTGGTTCCTGTAGTATTACCGGAAAAACATCAGCGATTTTATGATAAATTGCGTGAAAAAATCGAAACGTTCATTAGAGACAAGGGAGTCAATGATTCTGTAGCCAACTTTATATTGCTTGCACCAGATTTGTTTGTTCTCTTGGCCCGCCTTATGCTGGACAAGCGCGTAGGTGTTCAATCAAAAGCGTTAGCGGGTGTAGCGGTTGCCTACTTCATTACCCCGATTGATTTTATTCCGGAGGTATTAGTCGGCGGATTCGGACTTCTGGACGACGTCATTTTGGCTGTTTATGCTTTGCGAAAGATTTTGGTGGATATCGATGAATCGATTGTACGTGAGCACTGGAATGGCGAAGAGGACCTCTTGGCTGTCATTACGAAGGTAATTCGATCAGCGGATGATTTAGTCGGCAAGAAAATAGTGAAAAAGCTGGAAGAAACCCTGTTCCGAAAAAAATAAGCTAGGATGGGACAAATAGATGAAATACTTATTGGATTATCAAGAGGGAGAGCGTGTTGTCGCTTTTTGCCTGATTAAAAACAAGGAAGCTGGCGTAGCGAGTAACCAGAGTGAATACTTGAATCTGGAGTTGGGCGATCGCTCCGGAACGATCACGGCAAAGCTGTGGGATGTCAATGCAGAAATGAAGGAATGGATCAACGTCAAGGCTGTCGTGAAGATCGACGCTGCCGTCCAAGTGTATCGTGGGAAAAAGCAACTGGTGATTCAACGGATCAGACCGGCTGCCGCATCAGACGAAGTTGAGATGGAGTCGCTCATTCCGATCTCTCCAGTTCCAGTAGATGAACTGTGGACAAAGCTTACCCATGCAATCGACAGCCTGCAGAGTGCCACGCTCAAGGCCATTATTCAAGAAGCGCTGGCAACAGAGGAGATTCAGGATCGCCTTCGCCATTATCCGGCTGGCGTTCGCATGCACCACAACTATTATCATGGATTGCTCGAGCATATTGTCTCTCTGTTGACGGCAGCACAGAGCCTCTTGCCACTGTATCCACAAGTAGACAGGGATGTACTGATTGCGACTTGTATCTTGCACGATATTGGAAAATTGTACGAGCTATCTGACCCCATCGCCCCTGATTACACCACGCCAGGTCAGTTAATTGGTCATCTGGTCATGGGAGTCGAGATGGTGAGCGGCATTTGCCGCAAGTTAGATATTTCTTTAGGGGACGCGGAGGTTCTGCACTTGAAGCATTGCATTTTGAGTCATCATGGAGAGGTAGAGAACGGCTGGGGCAGTGCTGTATCTGGAAAAACGCCTACAGCTGTCATGTTCCATTACCTGGACCAGATCGACAGCAAAATGAACGCCTTGAGCCAAACAATAGCGGACATGACGGAAGAAGAGGAATGGGCGTACGCTGGCGTGCTTAGACGAAAAGTCTGGCGCGGATATTAATTCATGGAACAAAAAGCCAACTGCTAAGCAAAACGAAGCAGTTGGCTTTTTTAGATAAATCAGAAACGTTTTTGCTGGAAGCTCGTCTTAACAGTAATGTCTTGTAATTAGGAGGTATTCAAGTGAAAAAGCGAAACAGAGCTGCCATGTTAGTGTTGGCAGTCAGCATGGTCACGACACCAGTGGCACTTCTGCATCCGTTGTCTTCCTATGCGTATGACGGAAAATCGAGTCTGGAACCTATTCAGTTGCCAGAAGACATCGTCCACTTGTTAACAGAATTGAAAGACGACTATGTGCCTCTCATGAAAGACCTTCATGTGGACTCATACGGAGGGACAAGCAACTCGGGGTATGTCATTAATCTTTCGGACCGAAAGAGTGTCATTACCACGAATACGACGCTCAATATCTCCACAAATGCAAAGGGAGATATGATCAGTTTTGTCCTGCATGATGTGAATCGGGACAAAACAACCAAAATCAATCAAAAGGAAGCCTATCAAAAGGCTGTCGATTTTATTCGAAATTACATAGCGGTTGACCATGTTATTTCTACGCAAGCGATGCTCTCTGTCGATCGTGCGTCAGAGCTGGATCATCTGGCAGTTGTCAGCGCCTACCCACAGTTGAACAATACGTGGGTGGACAAAGAGACAGCGCGGGTCATGGTTGACGCAAAGGGTCAGGTTGTCCATTTTCAGCAAGAAAAGCTAAAGCTTCCTACCGCAGAAGAAGTAGCGGACCCAAGCAAGGCTGTACCACTCGAAAAGGCAATGAAAGAGTGGCAAGACAAGGTATCCTTGGAATTAGTCTACGATGAGTCAGCGGGCAAGCTCGTTTACGTGCCTGACCAATTGCCAACGATAGATGCTCTGTCTGGTGAAAAAGTTCCGCCTGTGTACAAAACAATGAGTGAGACAATGAAAATCAAAGGAACGGCCGACATGGGCGTTTGGCGAGATACGAAAAAAATGGAGCAGATGCTCGAGAAGGATTTTGGCCTGAAGCTGAATCAACGCACGTACAAAAATGTAAAAGAAGACAAAAAGTATAAAAATAGTGACATCGATCGCCATGAATGGAATGCGAGCTCGTATCAAAGTGCGTGGATTACGCTCGACCGTAAAACAAAAGCACCCATCCAATTCAAGCTGGAAGGTCCCGTGGAAAAGGAGCTTGAGAAGCCGCTCACGCATGATGAGGCAAAAGACATTGCAGTACAATTTGTGGAGAAATACTTATTGTCCAAAGAACAATCTTTCTCCATAAAGGAGACGAGTCTTGTGGAAAGTCTGCCGGGCTGGGCGGATCAAAATCTGGTGCGGCCGATCAGTAGCTTTGCTTTTCATCCTGAGATTGACGGTATCCCAACCAAGAGACCACTGTTTTACATTGAGGTGGACGCAAAGAAGGGCAATATAGTCCTTGCTCAAGTAAATGACCTGCCGTCCATACCTGCTACCATCAGTAAAGACGGAATTGTCAAGGATGAGAAAGCAAAGGATGCGTATGTCAAAGAAGCAAATTTGCGCTTGGCATACTGGTATCCGAAGGTAGGTACACATTCAGCGAAACTGCCGCAGCTGACCTATTTACCGACAGCTGATGCCAAGTCTCTGCAAATCGATGCTGCAACGGGTGTAGTGGAAGAAACCTGGCTGGAATGGAAAGCGTCCCACTAAGCATTGCCCGATATGGTGTAGAAGCCATGTCGGGTTTTCCTTTTCATCATTATCGGAATTCATAAACACTTCAAGGCAGGTAGGATTTTTTTTCTTTTTGTAGAATATCTTCTTGATTCCCATTTGATTTGGCAAACAATGCCGATCACGAGAAGGAGAAAGTGCAATGAAACGGCCAACTTATACCCTACCAAGTATTGTAAAAAAGGTATTCCGGCCCGGTGAGCGCTCCCTTCCACGTACGGAGATCTGCTCCCGGATGGAAGCGAATGAGCTGAATGCTTTTTTGGATCTGGACTGCGAGACAATACTGGATAAAGTGTTGAACATGGAGCAGTCTCCAGTGCGAGTTGGAAGCTCAGAGGCGATCGTAGAGATCACTCACCAGCCGCATCAAGTGTACGACTTGGCTCATCGCTATTTGCGCGATAGCCAAACACCAAAAAAGCTTGAGCAAATTGTCGCAGAGCTGCGTCGTCAAACGCAGTTTGGCTGGAATCAGATTCTTCGTATGCTGCAATTGGAACGCGATCCTCGCTTTGTGCAATATCAAGGCGACAGCAGATGGTTTTTGGCAGAGTGGACTTTGGGCAATGACCAAGTGTATGCGTTTTGCCGCGACAATGGCATTACGCAGGTAGCTGCTCGCACATTAGTCCATTTTCTGGAGCAGGAAGTAGGGATTGCTGCAGATGCTGCTTTTCTCCCTGCGCAAGATGACCGCTTCCGCATTGACGGTGATACCATGTACATCATTGCTCGTAGCGAAGATTCCAAGGAAGAGCAGGCAGCCCTCGAGGTTGCTGTTGCTGCCCCTTCTGTATCGATAGGAAACAGCGAGTCCGTCTCAGAAGAAATTGCATCGGAAGAACCGGCGAATCCCTTACACCAGGTGGAAAAACAACAAGAAGTACTATTTAACAAGGAGGAAGCTACTATGTCTACCATTACTAACCAGCAAGTTCTCGAGGAAGTACAAAAACTGATGCAAGAAGCTATCAACCGCTTGGAGACAAGAAACCAAGAAATGTCCCAAGAAGTTGTCGCTCATTTTCAACAAAGCAATATGCAAGCTATAGAAGTGCTGATGAAAGAGAAACATAAACATGAGCAGATCGTACTTGGCATTCAACAGGTTCTGGCGACCAGTGAACAACAATGAGTAAACTTGAGGCTACGATCCGGTTAGAGCAGAGGTTTGCCATCCTGCGCGAGGTTATCGCGGGCTATCGGATTCGCCTTCAAGACATGGAGAAGGAAGTGGTGGAGCTTTTTGCCACGAACCAACTCTCTGCTATTTCAGCATGCATGGGCGAGAAGCAGCGCATCGTCAGGTTGATGAATCGACTGGAACAATTTATTGTCCAATGGGAAAGCAACAACACGGATGTGGGTATCGCACATGAACCTAAGCGAGAACACTTGAACACATGACGAATAATGCGGTAAAATAGGGGGATTGTGCATGATTCCCCGCGCATGCCGCGTGGGATGGAAAGGAGATCCAAACCCTCTATGTCGGTAGGAAGAAACGAACTGTGCCCTTGTGGGAGCGGAAAAAAATACAAAAAATGCTGTGGGGTTGTCACTCCTATTACGGAGCTGCGTAGCCGCCACGAGCAAAAGCTGCAAAAAGAATACGCTGGCTGGGTCGAAAGACTGAACCATTTTGTCGGCGCAAATGTAACCAGCGAGACGATTCAAGAAGCGCGGAATCGTTTTGCCGAAGAAGTAGGCTTGACCCAAGAAAGTGTCGCACGTCCTGAATGGGCAGCCCATTTCTTCAATTGGTGTGTATTGGATGTCAAAACAGGTGGAAGCACGCTGCTTGAGAACTATATCAAACAGCATGGACGTCGGATGGAGCCTGATCTTCGCCGTGCGTTTGCTGGATTGCACCTGAATGTTTATGAAATCGTGGAAGTGGATCGTGATGTTATCACGGTTCAACAACCGATACTGGAAGAAAAACACTATCTGCTTCGTGCCAATACGTTGAATGTTGTCCCTGGACAATTGATCGTAGGGCGCCTGCTGAATCTGGGTCTGCGTGATATGCTCTTCTCTGGCAGCATCATCTTGCAGCCACATGTCAAGGAAAGCCTGCTCGAGTGGTTACGCCAGCATCCAGAAGTAGAAGCTGCGAAGGCAGATACGAGCAAGAGAAGCTATACGACAGAGCTGTATCACTTCATCGTTCAATTTGGTGAAGCGGCAAGCGAGTCGGAAGCACCGAAGCAAGAATCGCTTTTGCGTCGTACCTATGCGATGCCAGATCGTAAACAGCTGTTGAAAGTAATCGAGTCGAACCCTGCATTTGAGCTGAAAAAACGGGATGGTGCTCGTGAGACATGGGTATATGCGACACGCAAGGAAGAGCATTTGTTCCCGAATTTAAAGGATGCCTTGCTGGAACTATACGAAGTACAGGCAGAAGTAATTTTGCAGGATGACAGCCTGATTCTGGAAGGGTATGCACCGCAGTTGGACGAAGTTGCAGAGCTTTTGCTGCTGCTTGCATTTGAGAATGAAGAGGAGATTCGCGTTCTTACTTCAACGGGCTCTCGTTTATCCAAAGGAACTCTGTTTATCACGAGTCAGCCTACTTTGCCACCAAAAGTGTTGCAGTGGGCAGTCCAAACCTATTTTGCTGAAAAATGGCTGGTTACTTCCCATGAACAGCTCGATGATTTGGCTCCGCTCTTGGTTGCGGCTACAGAAAACGAGGAGCTGCATGAGAAGCTCAACAAGCTGATGGAGCAAATGGAACAGGATCATAAGATCGGCCAAGGCTTGGCTCGCTTTATCCGAATGGACATGCTTCGTCCGCGCCTCTCGTTGTCAAATGACAGCCTGCATGTGCATAACCTGCTGCGCCGTCCGTTGATCGAGGGGTTGCCAGAGAGTGTGTACACCGTACATCCTGACAGACTTGCGGACATCAATCGCTTCGTACAAGAGATGACCGATGGCAAGTCGGAAGCCACCGTCAAAAAGTACGATGAGGTCATGAACAACTTCCGTTCATTCGTCAGAGGAGCGTTTGGCCCATCTTTCACATGGGGGCAGCTGCGCAGAGAGGACTTGGTATACTTCTTCGTCCACGACATTTTCACGCGCACGGACGCAACGACCAAAACGTTGGCAACCAATCTGATGTCTGTTTTGACGGCGTTCTTCAAGTGGCTGGATAAGCAAGGACCATACGCACTCTATCCTGTCATGCAGCCATTGTTTGCCGAGTTGAAGGAAACATTGCCGGAATCCTATCGCTTGCGTGGTGTGCTGGAAAAAGAAGCAACTCAAAATCTTTACAGCAACTCGATGGCGATCAAAGATATCACGGAAGAATCCGTGCTCGTGCAAGAGATCACTTCATCTGGTTGTACGGCAAAACGTGCGAATGGCGAGACAATCAAGCTGTCTATTAGCGCTGAATTGGGTGCTATGCTGGCAGCAGATTGGATGATCCATGGCTTGTTCGGCCAAGGTGAGGACGGTACGTGGAGACTGTATGGTACGCCTGAAGTGTATCCACCAGTCATTGCCCAAGTGCTGGGCGCACCAACAGGTGTATTAGTCTAGATCCCCTAGCATAAAAAAACCCGAGGATTCGTGTCCTCGGGTTTTTGTTTTGACTTTTCATTGGTATCGATTAGTGAGCCCATTCGCGGATTGTCTTGTCTTTTGGCAGCAAAAAGCCCATAAACCCGATTAACGGGAGGAACGAACATAACAGAATGACAAAGCTCAGGCTGTAGAGGTCGGCGAGATAGCCGAATACGAGAGCGCCCATGCCTCCCATTCCAAAGGCAAGCCCGATAATCAGCCCGGATACGGTCCCAATTTTGCCAGGCAATAGCTCCTGTGCGTATACAACCGTGACAGAAAAACTAGAAAGCATGATAAAGCCGCTGATTACCAGCAATGGAAAGGCCCAAAAGCCTGAGACGTAAGGCGTCAGCAATGTCAGTGGAAGTGAACCGAGTGTGGAAATGATAAGCAAGTTCCTTTTTCCGAATCGGTCCGACAGCGGTCCGCCAAAAAACGTCCCAATCGCTCCTGCGAAAAGGAAACCAAAAATGACGAGCTGTGCATTGGCGTAATCCATATCTTTCACATACATCAAATAAAACTGGTAAAAGCTTTGGTAGCCAGCATTCATCCAGGAACGCACACTGACGATGACAATCAGAAGGCCTAAGGCAATCAGCCGTTTGTTCCGATTCGTATACGTGACAGGTGCGGCAGTAGCCTTTTTCAAACGCTGTTGTCCACGATACCAGAGAGCAACATAGAGTAAGATACCGCTAGCTAATATGGCGGGTAGCAGAAACCAGGCAGCCCCTGTCTGTCCCAGGTTTGCAAAGACCAGAATAGTCATCAAGGGAGCGAGTGCTTGCCCAGCATTTCCACCAACTTGAAAAATGGATTGTCCCAGCCCTCTGCGAGGACCGGATGCCAAGTGGGCGAAGCGTGAGGCTTCTGGGTGGAAGATGGCTGAGCCAATTCCAACACAGGCGACTGCTACGAGAACGAAAAAGTAATTGCCGGAGAAAGCGAGTGCCAGCATTCCCAATCCCGATACGATCAAAGCCAGTGGTGGCAATAAAGGGATCGATTTGCGATCGGAGAAGTAACCGACGAATGGTTGCAAAACAGATGAAGTAAGATTCATGACGAGCAAAATCATTCCGACTTGTGTAAACGTTAATGCCAGATTTTTTTCTACAATAGGAAGCAATGCAGGGATGACCGCTTGCAAGCTGTCGTTTAACAGATGCGCAATGCTTATGGCAAAGAGCATGCGATAGACAGTCGGTGCCGCAGTCCCTGCCGGTGTAGAGTGAATGGGTGTTGATGAGGCACTCATGTCAGTTCATCCCCAACCTTTCTTAGGTAACTTACTTTTTATTTTTTTCAATGTAGCATGGATTCTACAGGACGTCATCAGTGAATGACGGGAATATGATGGTCGGATATAAAGAATTTGATCTGTCAGGAAGTTTTTAAAATAGTAGGTAAATGGGGAGACGTTGTCGAAAAAAGAGAGGAGCACAATGGACTAGACCATGAGCAGAAGGCTAGGGGGAATGCTGGAATGCTGGAAGGTATAACAGAATACTGGCTATGCGTGGGAGGAGCCAATGTTGACGTGCAGGGAGTCACTTCTGCCAGACTGTTGCCTGGAACTAGTAATCCGGGTGAAGTACATCAAGCAGCAGGCGGCGTAGCTCGAAACGTGGCGGAAAATCTGGGATGGCTAGGAGAAGAAGTGCAGCTGTTTGCTCTGGTTGGAGAAGATGCAGATGGCGAGTGGTTAAGACAGGTCACAGCAAATAGTGGAGTGGCTACCCATGGTATGCTGCGAATAGCAGGGAAATCGACTGGGCGCTACTTGGCTATTCGTGATCGAGACGGTGAATTGTACACGGCTGTTGCAGATATGGAACTAAATGAAGAATGGCCAGCTGAGATTGTCCAGCAAGGTCTCAAACGCTTGCCTCAGGCCGCAGGCTTGTTTCTGGATGCCAATCTTCCCGTCGAGGTCATGCGGGCATTTTTGGAGGAAGCCAGAAGACTCGACAAAAAGATCATCGTAGACCCTGTTTCTGTGAAAAAAGCAGAAAAATGGAAAGGGTTGCTTGAAGGTGTTCATATACTTGTCGCGAGCATTGACGAACTGGAAGTGTTAGGTGGCCAATCGCTTCATTCCTATAACGATGTGGAAATATGCGCGAAAAAATTGGTAGCAGAAGGTATTCATCAGGTCATGGTCATTTGTGGGGAAGCAGGGCTGTGGCTGTGCACCGCACATCAGGAAAAATGGCTTGCTGCCCCGACTATGCCGATTCGAGAGTCCGCGGGAGATGCGTTTGCCGCGGGTATCATTTATGCGCAAAACAAAGCGTTGTCCCTTACAGAACAAGCAGCTTTCGGCGTTGCTCTGGCCGAGATGAGAACAAAGGGACATGGCCGATACGATATGGATGCCCTTTTGGTACGAAAAGATTACTATGCCGCAAAAGAAAGACAGATCCTCGACAGAGAATGAAAATACATAGCTTGACGTACACTACCCGTTAGTTGGTACAGAGGAGGAGTGTATGTCATGGAAAAGAAATCGAATGATGTGAACGGAAAACAAGAGAGCCATGTTCGGCAGGGCGGAGATTCACACCGCTCCAAAAATAAGCGTCCTGAAGGTCCTGTACAAGGTTTTAGTCAGGCACCACGCGGCTTGCAATAAGCTGAAAATTATATGTGAAACTAAAGTCCCCTTATCGACAAAAAGATGGGGGACTTTTCGTTTAAAGGAACATTTTTCTACAAATGCAGACAACGATATGGTACAATACCTGAATCAGAGTATTGCCAACTGAAGAAAAAAGTGGTGCATATTGTCGAGTGGCACAATTCAAAATCGTGCCTCCCTTTACTTTGTCAAAAAGCGTGCGCGAACAAGGAGACTGATTCATATGCCAGATACTGTTGTGAAAACACGCGCTTCAGCTTCTCGAAAGAAACAGCCGAGCCGTAATCGAAAAATACGTAAACTCGTGGTATCCTTCACATTGATCACCTTGCTGCTGGTTGGTGGTGTGGCTGGAGCAATTTATTGGAAAATTGAAGACACTCTGACGGAAGTAACGAGCCCTGCAAATAGCGGATTTACTTCGCCAGTATCCCAAAATGTCGATCCTGTTTACTACTCGGATAAGCCAATGTCGTTCGTATTGCTTGGTTCTGATACCCGTCCTGAAACAGGTTCCATGAATACAGACGTAATGATCGTGGCAGTTGCCAACCCGAAGACGAAGAAAGTTACCATGGTATCGATTCCACGGGACACACGCGTCAAGATCCCAGGCTATCGCGACTACCATAAGATCAATTCTGTCTATGCCAATGGCGAAGCAGAACGCAGGCAAGCAGAGCGCAACAAACAGACGGTTACTGAAGATGGGATTTCCTTAACGAAGAAAACGTTGAATGAAATACTGGGTATTCCGATTGAGCATTTTGTAGCCATTGATTTCGATGGTTTCAAAGCGGTCATTGACGAATTAGGTGGTGTGGAAGTCAATGTCGATCGCAGACTGGTATACGATGATCCAACTGACGATACACACATCAATCTCCAGCCAGGACTTCAAACATTGAATGGCGAGCAAGCACTTGGTTATGTACGACATCGTCATGACAACCGTGGAACGAAGTACTACTCCAGTGACTTCGACCGCAACCGTCGTCAACAAGAGGTCATCAGGGCTGTCGTGGGCAAAGTGGGTTCTCTTGAAGGCTTGACGAAGATATTTAATGTCATGGACGTAGGCGCAAAGAATATACATACCGATCTTTCCAAGGATCAGATCAAAGGCTTGGCCTACGATTTCAAAGGATTTAATTCCTCTACGGTCACTGCATTGGATAATGGGGCATATTGGCAGGGAGGATACACGTATCTCGAAAAAGAAAAGCTTGAGGCTGTTCGCGATTCCTTGCAATCAGAGATGGGATTGAGTGCGAGCGTCGTAGCGTCGCTCAACAATTCGCCGATACTCGGTGCCGGTGAAGCGGTAGCGACAAGCAACAAGAAGAGCGTCAAGAAGAAAACGACAGAATCAGCTGCGTCATCACCAGCGAAACAAAAAAGGGAGGCTCCGAAAGAACAAGAGCCGACAAATCCAACAGACAATCAAGACGGTACGGCAAATGAAGGCGCAATGCCGCCACCTGATGTCGTAAACCCTGAAGGGCAAGGCCAGTCGACAGATCAAGGTCAGGGAGCACAGACGCCTGCGACTGATGCAACACAATCTCCTGGGACTGTACCACCAGGTAATAACGGCAACAACTCTACTCCACCGCCGGATATCATCCCGCCGTCCAGTCAGGATGCTGGTTCTGCACCTACAGATGGTCCGAGCACGAACTCCTAACGAGTACGAAAAGCACCCGTTCATCACGAGCGGGTGTTTTTATTTGTCGATTCAGTAAAAATTTTTAAAAATTCGTTTATGGAAAAGGTTTAGAAAACACCAATTTCATGGTACAATAATAATATGCTGATAAGACAGATTAATCAGATAATTATTACTGACTGGAGGGATTTCTATGACGATTTTCTTGGTGAACCTGTTCCTGGTGATTGCTTTTGTGTACCTGATCAGCCGCCAACAAAACGAAGAGTTTGTGTACGATGAAGATTTTTTCCTCCAGAACCCTTCAGCTTTGGAAGAATATCAGCAGATGCCGATTGATTTCCAGCATGCCTTTTTCCGCAAGCATAAAGAGTGGATTAAGGAAAAATATATGCGCGGAGAAAGCTACATTTTAGGTTACTGTCCAAACAAAGAAGTACGTCGTGCGTGGCTGTCAGAATTCATGAATCAAAAAAATATGAATAATACACCGACCCCTTCCTCGTGAAGGGGTTTTTCGTATCGGTAGAACTCGTGCTATACTGCTACGAGAAGATATCGTGAAACAGGAGGAAAGAAGTACGTGCTACAATTTATGGTGGAAAAACTAAATCAACAGTTACATACGCATGGAATGATTTCGGATATCGTCTTGCGCTCCGATCATTCGCTACTGGAAGAATCGGAAGGGCAAGAGGTTCTGATCACGTTTTCCGAGGCGGAGGACGAGAAGCAACCAACGGCTACCATCCATCTGTTTTCGCTTGCGGAAGAGGACAGCTGTGAAATTGAAGTGGAAATTGACTATCCTTATAGCTTGCAAGCTGAGGAAATTCAACAATTATGGACGCAAGCAAAAAGCTTGGTAGCTGAGTGCTCGCTGACAGAAAAGCGCCGCTTTGTGGAGCCTGGCAAGCAGGCGGAAGCGAATGTCGTGCTGGATTATCACTTTGTCGTACAGATGCCGCGAACAGAAGCTGAGGAAATCGCATTTACAGAAACCATCGCAAGATTTTCCGCAGATTTGGGGATGCTCGTCAAACTGGGCAAATAAAAAATAGGTTGTACATAAAGAAAGCTCAGGAGTAATGTCCTGAGCTTTTTGCATGAAACGTGAGGAAGGAGGAATATGAGGAGGAGAGAGAGAATCGTATAGATAATAAAAATGAATGAGCATTCACTCGTTAGGAGGGCGTTTAACGTGGAACTTTCAAAAGTATGGGAACCGATTCAAATTGGCTCGATGACGTTACCAAATCGGATAATGATGGGGTCCATGCACGTTGGATTTGAAAAGCTTCAGAACGGTGTAGCGCGGCTGGCAACTTTTTACGCAGAGCGTGCTAATGGAGAGGCAGGTCTGATCGTGACAGGAGGGGCTGCCGTACATCCAGAAGGCGGCATGGGCGACGAGTATTGCAATGTATACCAAGACGAGGATATTGAGAAATTGCGCCTGATCACGAAAGAGGTTCATCAAGCCAATGGGAGAATTGCGTTGCAGCTGTTCCATGCGGGGCGTTATGCGTACAAGGAAGCAACAGGATTAGACCCGGTAGCACCATCTCCATTGCAGGCGTCGATTAACCGTTGGAAGCCGAGAGAGTTAAGCGCAGAGGAGATCGAAGCAACGATCCAATGCTTTGCTGATGGCGCCGTCCGTGCTAAAAAAGCTGGCTTTGATGCCGTTGAAATTATGGGTTCGGAAGGATACTTGGTCAATCAATTTTTGTCCCCTGTGACCAATAAGCGAGAAGATGAGTGGGGTGGGGACTTTTTACGCAGAGCCCGCTTTGGTATCGAGGTGGCTAAGCGTGTCCGCCAAGCAGTGGGACCGGATTATCCGATCATCTACCGTATGTCGGGATTGGACTTAATGCCAGATAGTACGACGATGGAAGAAACATTGCAATTTGCCAAAATGCTGGAGGAGGCAGGAGCTGATGCTCTCAATGTCGGAATTGGCTGGCATGAATCACAAGTACCGACGATTGGCATGATGGTGCCGCGTGGAGCATATGTATGGGTGGCGCAGCAAGTCAAGCAGGTCGTGAACATCCCGGTTATCGCCAGCAATCGAATCAGCGACGTGCGTCAGGCTGAAAAGATTTTGTATGAAGAATGCAGTGATATGGTTTCGATGGCTCGTCCATTTTTAGCGGACCCGTATATCGTTCAAAAAAGTAAAGAAGGACGCTTTGATGAAGTAAACACATGTATTGCTTGCAATCAAGCCTGTCTCGATCATATTTTTGATGGGAAGGTAGCCTCCTGTCTGGTCAATCCTCTCGTCGGCAGGGAAGCAGAGTGGCAGTTGGTTCCAGCGGAAAACCGTAAGAAGGTAGCTGTAATCGGTGCGGGGCCAGCCGGCTTGGAGGCAGCTCGCGTGCTGGCAGAACGAGGGCATCAGGTGGTCATTATGGAGGCCAAAAAACAGATCGGTGGACAATTAAACTACGCCAGACAGGTGCCGGGTAAAGAAGAATTTAATGAAACGCTTCGCTATTATCGGACAGAACTTGCACGTCTTGGTGTCGAAATTAGGCTGGGAACATTGGCAGAGGCAGAAGCCCTTATCGAAGAAGGCTTTGCAGAAGTGGTGGTGGCAACGGGAGTCATTCCTCGGCGTCCTGAGATTCCAGGTGTGGAGCTCGGACATGTAAAGGGATATGATGCGGTATTTGAAAAGCGCGCTAAGGTCGGTAGACAAGTGGTCATCGTCGGTGCGGGAGGAATCGCATGTGATTTGTCCCATTTGCTGATGCACGACGAAACGATCTCACCAAAGGCAGCGGAATACTTACAGGAGTATCGGATTCTGGATGGAAGAGCAGTACAGCAACTGCAACAGCGAAAACGAAAAATCAGCATGCTGCGGCGTGGTAAACATGTCGGATCGGGCTTGGGCAAAACGACGCGATGGGCCGTTCTCGCCAACCTGAAGCGACGTGGCGTAGAGATGCTCACACAAATTGAATACAGCCGGATTGCAGAAGAAGGGGTATATTTCATTCAGAACGGGGAGGAACGCATGATACCTGCTGATACGGTCATTGTAGCGGCTGGAGCGACCTCTAACAATTCGCTATACCACGCATTGCTTGATCGGCTGCCTGTGCACCTCATAGGCGGGGCTAAAGAAGCGGGGGAGCTCGATGCCAAGCGAGCCATTTTGGAGGGTGCGACCGTAGGAAGAGCGATTTAAGGCACTGTAGAGATTTTCTATTTCGAAAACAATGGTGATCGGATATGATTAAGAAAAGAATGTCGTCTTTTTAGAAGTTTTGTCGAATCGCTTTTCAATGTCCGCTAATTCTTGCAAAATGAAGTTATACTGTTCAAATTCATTTGATTGGGGGCTCTCGCCTTGATGAACCATAATGGCATTCTCTTAGGGAAACGTTACTTCCTGTACTCGTTAGCACCACTAGTGGAGGTGGAGGGATGGACGTTTACGATAGCCCCGGGGTTTAAGATGATCGCAGGCGGGAGTGCCAATCCATTACAGACATTAATCAGCGTTTACCGAGAGAATGAAAAGGTAGCGCAACTCGTGCTTCATCATAGACGAAGTGATTCAGATGTCACTGTGCAGGCTGTATCGAGTGATCTCCTGTTAGAAATCGCCCCGGCGACTAGAACTGTAAGTGTAGCAGAAAAGCTGTAGGGCACCCTGAACGGGGTGCTTTTCGCTTTCGAACTTCAATCATCATTCCGAGCAATCGAGGAGGCGACAGGATCATGGTAGGGAACGAATGGCAGGTAGGTCAGTTTCAATTGTCTTGGCTGAGAGGTGGACTCACGAAGCTGGACGGAGGCGCAATGTTTGGTGTAGTGCCCAAGCCGCTCTGGAGCAAAAGATACCCATCGAATGATCTCAATCAAATCCCTTTGCGTGCTGACCCGATCCTGGTACAAGCTCATGGCAAGCGCATTTTGATTGAATCGGGCATGGGAAATGATCGGCTAACGGAAAAGCAGAAACGAAATTTTGGCTTGGAAGAAGAGTCTCAAGTGGTGGACTCCCTCGCTGCAAAAGGGTTGACTCCTGCCGATATCGATATCGTCATCATGACACATATGCACTACGATCATGCCAACGGACTTGTCTCTATACGTGATGGACAACTTGTCTCTACGTTTCCACAAGCTGTCATCTACGTACAGGAGCAGGAATGGGCGGAGATGAGAGAGCCGAATGTTCGCTCGAAGAATACATATTGGGAAGAGAACTGGCGTCCGATTGAGAATCAGGTGAAGACGTACGGAGCTTCGCACGAAGTTGTGCCAGGAATCACGCTTCATCATACAGGTGGTCACAGCCAGGGCCATGCTATCGTGCGGATGGAGACAGAGGGGCAGTTGCTTTTGCATCTAGCGGACATTATGCCTACACACGCTCATCAAAATCCATTATGGGTGATGGCCTACGACGACTATCCGATGACATCCATCTATGCAAAAGAAGAATGGATCAACAACGGGATCAAGCAAGGAGCTTGGTTCACGTTTTACCACGATAGTGTTTACCGTGCGGTGAAATGGAACGAGCAGGGAGAAATGGTTGATCGTATTGAAGTTATTGTGTAAAAAGAGATAGGCAAAGACCGTCAGTGTTTTCTGGCGGTCTTTTGCTTTGTCTAGGGTTACCGTGTCCAACCCTATCGAATTTTTGATTACTCTCATAGAAATATTTCATAATCAAAAAATTTTGAATGCTCATTGACGAACGATCATTGCCTCTCTACAATGGGAACATCACAGAGCATCTGTTCTGGCAGAGGTGGGAAAGCATAACAGTGGTGAGGAGAGAGAGAAAATGAGCTGGATCAAGATGCGTTTACAGGAGTTTCACCCGATCGTCTGGTCATTAGTCGTCGGGACCGTGTTCGTCCGGGCCGCCAGCTCGATGAGCATGCCGTTTTTGTTTTTATACTTGTCCAATCAAACAGATATGAGCTTGGCAATGATCGGCTTGACTATTGGCGCAGGACCGCTCGCGGGTACAATCGGAGGCTTTATTGCGGGGGCATGGTCAGACAGAATCGGGCGCAGGAGAGTCATGCTAGGGGCATTGTATGTATGGACGCTCGTGTTCGTCGGGTTTGCGCTTAGTAAAGACCCGTGGATTCTGCTTTTGCTCAATATAGCAGGGGGACTCTGTCGATCCTTCTACGAACCGGTCTCCCAGGCGCTGATGGCAGATGTAACGCCACCAGAGAAACGGCTTCGCGTGTTCGGTATTCGTTACATGGCAATTAACGTGGGGGTAGCGGTTGGGCCTATCGCAGGGGTAGTGCTGGCGAAAAGCTCTGTAGCCCTGCCTTTCCTGATGACTGCGCTGATTTATCTCATCTATGTGATTAGCTTGCAAGGATTATTGAACAGGTTCGGTATTAAACAAATTGAAGGCCAAAAGAAAGAAGTCGTTACATTCAGCCGTGCATTCAGTGTTGTGGTGAACGACAAAGCGTTTCGTTTGTACATGCTCGCCGGTGTTTTAGGAGCGATTGGCTACTCGCAAATGTCTTCTACGCTGGCCAAATTCGCAGAAATGACGGTCGTGAATGGAACAGAGCTGTTTGCCATCTTGATGACAGTCAATGCGATTGTCGTCGTTGTGATGCAGCTTCCGTTGACGACTTGGGCAGAAAAAAAGACGCCTCTCACCGCGATAGTGGTGGGAAACGTCATGTATGCAGTTGGTGACGTGGGTTATGCCTTTGCCAATTCGTGGCTGATATTCATTGTGGCGATGGTATTTTTCACAATTGGTGAAATCCTTACGTTTACAGCAGGAGACGTCCTGATCGACCGAATGGCGCCTGAGAGTATGCGGGGCAGCTATTACGGTGCGAAAAGCTTCAGCAACCTCGGCCAGTTCATCGGTCCGTGGATGGGCGGATTGCTGTTGGCACATTACGGAGGTACGACCTTGTTCCTGGTGGTAGCAGCGACTTCGATGATGAGCAGTGCCTTCCAATGGGCGGGTGCTCGCGCCTTTGAGGCAACCCGTGGAAAGTCCATGAATGAAGCGAGGGCTGAATCACTCTAACGCTTGCAAAATACGATCCGCCATCCGTTTATAGCCTTCAGCATTTGGGTGGAAGTGGTCTGTATACAAGTAGTTTTGTTCTTTGCGCAAAAACAAGTCGTAGGTCGGCACCACGAGTACTTGCGGGTACCGTGAGGCGATTTGGGACGCCTGATTGTTCCAGTCGAGCACGGGCCCGATGGTGTCGACGGCTGCTTCCGTATTGCCAAAAGGATTGTACAAGGAAGTATAGACGATCGTCGCCGTCTTGTTGACGCTGCGAATCTGATTGAGAATCTCTTCATAGTTGACCGCAAGCTGATTAAGAGCTGTGGTCACTTTTTCTTTTTCAATGGTATACAGCCCGCCTGTCTGCCTGAACAAGTCATTGCCGCCGATGGTAAAGAGAATCAGATCTGCTTCAGCGAGCAGCTTCTTCACTTGCTCCTGGGACATTTGTTTGAGCAGCTCAGATGATTCCTGTCCATTAATCGCAAGGTTTGTGAACGTAATAGACTGGCCCGATTTTTTTTCCAATGCTTGGCGAACGAGTCCGACATAGCCTTGGCCGTTTGCGTCTCCGGCACCGCGTGTGAGGGAATCCCCTAGTGCGACTACTTTATGGACACCCTTTTCTGGTAAAGGAGAGGGTGGCTGCTCTTTTTGGGCAGGTGGGGTTGCTGCGGATGGTGCCAACTGCTGCGGATTCATCGCGAGGACAAACCCTGTCGCAAATAAGAGAAATGAGAGTAAAGACAAGAGACCTGCCGTGCGCCAAAGAAATTGGCCGGATGTGCGCATCGGGTATCCTCCTATTCGTTCTAAAGTGTATGGTCATGGTATAATGTGGATGGACATCTTATGACAGTGTACCATAAACAGAACGCCATCGTCAGTTGGCGAGGCGTGACTCAGATAGGAGGGCTCAAATTGGCCGAAACGGTCCTCTCAGTAAAAGGATTGCAAAAAGCGATTGGCAAAAAGCCGATCATTCATGATATTACGTTTGACGTTTTCGCCGGAGAGGTATTTGGATTTCTCGGGCCGAATGGCGCAGGAAAAACGACCACGATCCGCATGCTCGTCGGATTAGCCAAAGCGGACGGCGGAGATATTCGCATCGGAGGCATCTCCCTTCAGGAACAGTTTCCGCAAGCGATTGCGCAGGTTGGTTGTATCGTCGAAAATCCGGAGCTGTACAAGTTTTTGACAGGCAGAGAAAATCTGGAGCAGTTTGCGAGAATGAGCGGCGGTATTACACCTGAGCGTATTGAGGAAATCGTTCGCTTCGTTGATTTGGAGCGGGCGATTGATGATAAGGTAAAAACGTACTCGCTTGGAATGAGGCAGCGCCTGGGGATTGCGCAGGCACTTTTGCATCGTCCGAAAATACTGATCCTGGACGAACCGACGAACGGCTTGGACCCGGCGGGGATTCGTGAGTTGCGCCAGTTTATTCGCAAGCTTGCCGAGGAGGAAGGGCTCGCTGTCTTCATTTCGAGTCATCTTCTCAGTGAAATCGAGATGATGTGCGACCGTGTGGCGATTATCAGCCAAGGAAAGGTCATTTCGGTTGGATTCGTCAAAGAGCTGATGGAGCAGTTTGCTGATCAGGTCGATTGGACCATCCCGTCTTCTCATATACAAAAGGCCGAGGAAACCCTCCGAAAACTACCAGCAGTGACAGAGGTGTGGGTGGTCAGTGAAGAGCGCCTGAAATCGCGTATGGATATAGAAAAAGTGAGCGAGGCTAACCAAGCGTTGGTCAATGCCGGAATACCTGTGATGGGGATTGCGACGAAGACGGTTACACTGGAAGACCTGTTCCTTACATTGACGGGAGGAGGGGGAAGTCATGGAGCAGAGCATGGTGGGGCTCGTACAGAATGAAACCATTAAATTGCTGCGTCGGCGCCGTTTTCTCGTCGTCGTGCTGATCTTGGCGATTCTGATCCCGATTTTTACATACGCGCAGTACCGCTCAGTTGTCACTGCACAAGAAAGAATGGGGACAACCGATTGGCGACCGCTATTAACCCAACAAATCGTCGATATGCAAAACCGGCTGGCATCAAGCCGTCTTCCTGAAGAATGGCGGGATTTTATCAAAGTCAGGATCGCGCAGCAGCAATATTATTTGGATCACGACATTAACCCGATGGCACCAGGCGGACCTACATTCGCCCGTGGCTTTATGGACCAAGCCATTTCGATGTTTTTGCCGATGATCATCGTCGTACTCGCGGTTGACCTCGTATCTTCTGAGTTTAGCGAGGGGACGGTCAAGCTGCTATTAACGCGACCCGTACGGCGTTGGAAGGTACTGACCAGCAAATACATCACCCTGCTGCTGTTTACCTCTCTCACGGTTCTCACGACATTGATTCTCGCTTATTTGCTCTCTGGGGTCGTGTTTGGCTATTCGGGATGGGACCTGCCCATTTTGACTGGCTTTGAAGTATCGGGAGGAGAGCTCGAGACATCTGGCGCTTTCATGTTGCCACAATGGCAATTTTTGCTGATGCAGTACGGGCTTGGCTGGTTCGTCTGCGTCGTGGTTGCCACGGTAACACTCATGGTCTCTGTTTTGGTTCGGAGTGCAGCTGCGGGGATGGGAATCATGATGGCAGCGTTAATTAGCGGAACGATCCTGACGCAGATGGCATCCTCCTGGGAATCGTCCAAATACTTGTTCGTGGTAAATTTGCAGCTTACGGATTATCTCAACGGAACACTACCTCCGATTAAGGGGATGACGCTGCCGTTCTCGTTGACCGTATTGAGTGTATGGGCGATCGCAGCGCTGATCATTGCGTACGCGACCTTTATCCGTAGGGATGTCACATCCTAATTTGACAAATTCCGTTACTTAATGACATGTCTGCTCGTCTTTACCATGACGAATGAAAAAGACAGCGAGAGGAGAAAGACGAAACAAAATGGACGTATTATGGAAAGCAGGCTCGGTGACACTATCTGGCATGTTTGAGCTGTGGGCAGCGATCCCGGTAGGTTTTATGTTGCAACTACCACCGGTTCTGATCGGAATATTTAGTGCGGTGGGTGCGATTATCAGCGCAGGTGTCGTCATTTTTCTGGGAGGTTCTTTGCGCACTTGGCTTTTAAAGCGTGTAGAGAAACGGAGCAAGCGTCAGGGGCGCATGTGGCAGATATGGGATAAATACGGAGTGGTCGGTCTTGGCCTCGCTTCGCCGCTTTTAACGGGAGCCCCACTGGGAGCTGCTATTGGTATCTCGCTGGGAGCCCCTACGAAAAAGCTCATGCTGTGGATGTCGGTGGGCATCATTATCTGGAGTGTGCTATTGACGGCAGGAGTGGCTTTTGGTCTTTTGCAATTCATGGTGCCAGAAACGAAATAGCTATATGCATGAAAACCGCCAATTTCTGGCGGTTTTTGTTCATGCTCTTCATAATGTGAGTCTGTAGACAATCTCTCCATCGTATACGTAGCCAGACCGATTCGACCTGAAAAATCTTCCTTTTCCACGTGCGCGTTTTTTCGTAAAATAAACCAAGGATACAAATAGATAAGTTCCAGAAAGTGAGGTAACTGACATGGACGAGAAAAAAGAAGCGTTGGTCCCTGAACTGGAGGATCTAGTTCATAAATTTACAGAGCTGTTGACAGGAGAAGCGACTCCTGAGCGCGTAGAAATGGTAAAAATATGGTGCCTGTACACGACAATGGCAAAAGCGATGCCGCCGCTGATTCAGCATTGGGGAAGCGAGCCTGAGCATATGGAAGCACGGAATCAAATTCGGGAAATCATCGAGCAGATCAAGCTATGGAATCAGGAGAAAAATCAAAAGCATTAAAATCGGAAAAAACGCTGTCTCTTTGCGAAAGAGAACAGCGTTTTTTTACTTCAATCGAATCTCTTACCGGCGTAGAGGCATCAACTTTTCCCCGAAAAAAGACACGATCCTGAAAAGCAGGTCGTGTCTTTCTAATTGTAGGGAGCTATTTACGGATTCCACGTAATATGTTTGGCAGCTTCCATTAATTCATTTAAGGTGACTCCGTTTGCGGTCACTACCACATACAACGATTGGTTGTCGGATTGAGAGTTAAAATGAACCGCGTGCTGGGCTGTTGATCCTTTTGAATCCGTTTGATCAAAGGAAACGGCGATGGCTTGCTCTCCGTTGACAGCGAACAACTGAGTAGCGGAGAAAGTGCCTGGGATAGAGAGGCTGCGCTTGCCTTCTGTATTACGCACAACATCTAGGCGAATCCAATCGTTGTTCCGCTTGTAATCTGCCGTTAAGCGAGTCACCTTCTGACTGGTTTCGGATTCATATTGGACCGATACCGTACTCATCGAGAACCCATTCGGTGCTTGCGAGAGGGCAGGCACGGGCATATCTGATGCTTGTACAGCGGTGTTCAAATCCGAGAAGGAGGAGAGCGTAATGGGCTGCTTCGCTGCCGTCGGCAACGTTGGACCCACTAATGCGTTCTCAGTCGTACCGCCATCAGCAGTGTCTGGTTCCACTTGGGAAGCGGCGATCCCAAAAGTCGTGGGATTCTCAGCAGCAGCGCCATTGGCTTCCTTAGCGGCTACATGGTTACCAGTATTTGCTGACTCGGCTGGAACTTCCGATTTCGCTTTTGCTGCTTGATCAGCTGAGTTTCCCTGTAATCCGCGAGATGCCACGCTGTTCTGCCCGTCTTTATTCATCGTACGTGGCTCTGGTGTTGCTACTTTTTCCTCTGGTTTCACCATCGCAATCGCATTGTTCGATTGGGTAGGTGATGCAGGAGGGGTATCTTTTGCAGGTGTAGTTGGAGCGACCTGCGATTTTGTAGCGGCGGACGCTGGATTGCTTTCTGCTTTTTTCATCGTCGGACTATCTGCTGCTGCTGGTATGGAAGCGATAGCAGGTGCTGGAGCTTGTGGTGCCGATTTTGATTCGGATTCGTCGAATGCAAAAGCGTTCTGGTTGTCTTTCATCCCGTTTTCTTGTATCGCAGCCATTTGAATAGTACTCGGTGCCAGTTGTTGGTAGCCGACGAAACCAACTGCGAGCAAGACAGCCGCTGCGCTAACCCAGGCGTATGAAGGGAAGCCTTTGGTCCAACGCTTGTTTGGCTTTACTATCACTGTGCTCGTTTGTTGCTCTGAAGATACAGTAGCGGCGTGAGGGGGTACACCTTTTCCGGCGGTCTGGTAGATTGCTTGCATGATTCTGTCTTCCAGGTTCGCTTGAGGTAGTGGAACCTCCTTCAAGAACTGCACCTCCTCTTCTGTTGTCATTTGCGTTTCTATCCAAGCGATGCATTCGTCACAGGTTTCAATATGTGAGTGCGAATCGCTATCTGTGTCATCTAGCCATGCTTTTCTAAATGCCTGGCAGTTCATGTACGAGCCCCCCTTCCTTGCGGGATAACAATTTTGCGAGTTCCTGACGAGCACGCAAGTAACGGACGCGAGCTGTAGATTCGGCGATGCCGAGGAGTGTAGCTATTTTTTCAAACGGATATTCGTGCGTACAGCGAAGGACGATCACTTCTCGATAAGAATCCGACAGTAAGGCAAAGGCCTCCTGAATTTCTCGGCGTTGCTCTTTCGTCATGAGCGATTCCTGAGGGGATTCGTCACGTGTATTGGACGGCACATAGGCCAGTTGTTCATCCGAGTCATGATACTTACGGCGACGCAAGAAGTCGATGCTCTTATTTCGTGCAAGCGTATGTAACCAGGACGAAAACTGGCTGTCCCCGCGGAATGTGGACAATTTTTCATACGCTTTTACAAAAACTTCCTGAGTGAGATCCTCTGCATCAGAGCGATTGTTTACCATTTTGTAAATGAAAACATAGATCATATGCTGATATCGCTGAATGAGGTCGCGATACGCTTCGATGTCGCCTTGAAGAATCCGCTGAATGATTTCGGCGTCGGATTGCATTGAATCTTTGGCCTCCCTTCCCTCTATGAGACGCTGGTTATTCGTAAACGTTTCAGACCAGCGTTTCGATTTCTATAATATCGTATGGATAGCCTTGTTCGACCAGAAAAAGCTGGCGATGGAGCGAAAACTCCTGCTCTCTCGTGTCTCGTGTTACCAATGTATAAAAATGGGCGGTGTTGTTTTCTGTTTTAGGCCTTAAGATGCGTCCCAAGCGCTGTGCCTCTTCTTGTCTGGAACCATACGTCCCGGAAATTTGGATCGCGACGTTGGCATCCGGCAAATCAACCGCAAAGTTGGCTACCTTGGATACGATCAGGCGTGTAATTTCCCCTTTTTTAAACTGCGTGTACAAAAGCTCACGTTCTTTGTCCGGTACTTTTCCTGTAATGAGTGGCAGTTGGAGGGCCGTTGCCATCTGCTCAAGCTGATCGATATATTGCCCGATGATCAAAACACGATCTTGGGCGTGCCTCTCCAATAGCTCGCGGACGACCTCCAGTTTTTTTGGATTTTCCGCCGCAATGCGAAATTTTTGACGAGCGGTTGCATGTGCATAAGCCTCTCGCCACTTCGGCTCAAAGGGGAGTCGAATTTCTCGGCAATGCGCCTCTGCGATCCAGCCCTGCTCTTCCATGACTTTCCACGGAACCTCGTACTTTTTTGGACCAATCAGCGTGAAAACATCTTCCTCCCGCCCGTCTTCCCGAACAAGAGTAGCAGTCAGCCCAAGTCTGCGAGTGGCTTGAATCCCAGAAGTAACACGAAAGATGGGTGCGGGCAACAAATGCACCTCATCGTAAATAATAAGCCCCCAGTCGCGCTCTGAAAAGAGTTTCAGATGAGGAAAATCATCTTCGGCGGTGGGGCGGTATGTAAGAATTTGATAAGTCGCCACAGTTATTGGCTTGACTTCTTTGTTGTCACCAGTGTATTCGCCGACCATATTTGGATCAAGTCCTGTTTTGTCCAAGAGCTCTGCGATCCATTGACGAACTGATGTCGTATTCGTGGTCAAAATGAGTGTAGCTGTTTGCAAATGGCAAATGGCACCAAGCCCAATGACTGTTTTTCCAGCACCACACGGCAGGACGAGTACGCCGCTTCCCCCGGTCACAGCTCCACCAGCATAGAAGGCATCGACAGCTTCTTTTTGATAAGAACGCAAAGAGAATGCTCGGCCTCGGGATGTCGTTTCCCGCAAGCTGACTACACAGGATTCGCCTTCTGTATAGCCCGCCAAATCTTGAACAGGAAAGCCGAGCTTGATCAGCTCTTGTTTGATCAGACCGCGCGCATAGCTTTTGATGACGAATTCATTCTCAAAAAGAGCAGCGATTGATTTATAACTGGTCACCTCTGCTAAAAGAAGGGGGTCATCACTCATTAATACGAGATCATCGCCAATGCGTTCCAAACGAAACAAGCCGTATTTTCGCATCGTATCTTCTATTTCTTTGACAATGGTAGGCGGAACACCGTACTTGCTGTAGCTGCCAAGCACGTCTGTTACCTCTTGTGATGTAAGACCAGATGCAGCCGCATTCCAAAGCGATAAAGGGGTGATCCGATAGGTATGGATGTATTCTGGGTTCTTGATTAGCTCGGTAAAACCACTGATAGCTTGTCTGGCCTCGGGAAATAAAGGATGTTGTGTTTCCAACAATATCGTCCGATCGCTTTGAACGATCAAGGGCAGGTCTGGACGGTACGACAATAGACTCACCTCATTACAAAAGGCATAGGAATCAGCACTATGGTATCACAATCTCAAAAAGAAAGAAAAACGAACAGGTAACATTTTAGCGTGGATGGGAAACAATATCCCAAAGCATGGACGGA
The DNA here is from genome assembly GCF_046196545.1 of Brevibacillus fortis. Taxonomy (GTDB): domain Bacteria; phylum Bacillota; class Bacilli; order Brevibacillales; family Brevibacillaceae; genus Brevibacillus; species Brevibacillus fortis_A. The sequence continues at coordinate 4,417,231 of NZ_CP176370.1, read as the reverse complement.
AAGGATGGCGGGGAGCATGGCAATTTGGGGAAGTTTGTTAAATTTGATCTTGGTCATGATCCTCGTACTCCTGAACGGGTTCTTTGTTGCGACTGAATTCGCGATCGTAAAAGTACGGGAATCGCGCATTGCACAGCTTGCAGCGGAAGGAAACAAGCGCGCTGTTGACGTCGAGAGGGTCCTGCACAATTTGGATGCCTATCTCTCCGCGTGTCAACTCGGGATTACGCTGGCTTCATTAGGACTCGGTTGGCTGGGGGAGCCTGCTGTCGCGCATCTCCTGCATCCGGTTTTTCGTTACTTCCATTTAAATGAAACGGTTGTTACCAGTATTTCCTTTATTATCGCTTTTTCGCTGATTACGTTTTTGCATATCGTGCTGGGGGAGCTGGCTCCTAAGACACTGGCTATTCAATACTCCGAAAAGGTGGTACTTGCGGTAGCCAAGCCGATTCAGCTCTTTTACAAAATCATGTACCCCTTCATTCAAATGCTGAACTGGGCCGCGAGTCGCTTTCTTGCACTTTTTCATATATCCTTGGAGCCGCATCAGGAAGCACATACAGAAGAAGAGATTCGTATTCTTGTCAATGAAAGTCATAAAAGCGGCTTGATTGATCAAACCGAACTGATGTTGGTCGATAATATTTTTGACTTCTCGGAGACGATGGCAAGAGAAATCATGGTTCCGCGTACGGATATGGTTGTTTTGAACCTGCGCGATCCCTTTGACGAAAATGTCAAGCATGTCCAAAACGGACGGTTTACCCGCTATCCAGTAGTGGATGGTGATAAGGATCATGTAGTAGGCAGCTTGCACATTAAGGATATGCTGACAGGGCTTTTGGAAGGAGAGAGCAATGACCTTCAGAGCTTCATGCGTCCTATTTTGACTGTACCAGAGACGATCTCGATCAGCCGGTTGTTGACCATGCTGCAAAAACAACGAGGACAAATGGCGATTATTATTGACGAGTATGGAGGCACTGCTGGACTAGTGACCCTCGAAGATATAATGGAAGAAATTGTTGGCGACATTCAGGACGAGTTTGACGATGAGCGTCCAGAGGTGGAGCGCAGTGACGGCATGCTGTCATTGGACGGGCGTATGCTACTGGAAGAGGTCGGCGATTATTTGGATATCGAATTGGAGTCGAGCGATGTAGATACGCTTGCTGGCTGGATCTACATGCAGATCGACCATCCGCCACGCGTGGGGGATCGGGTAAAAGAGGGAAAGTATGAATTTGTCGTGGGAGAAGTCGACCACTACAGAATCACCAGGGTATATGTAAAGAAATTCGGCAAAGCAGAGGAAGAAATCAGTTCCACGTAAGTGAGGAAAGGGGGCTTCTCAATGCGTAATATAATTGCTATAATGGGACACAAGTTGCATAGATGGCAATGAGCCTAATTGCTTAGGGTGATTAGAGCAGCTGAGAGTAGAGACTAGAGGAGGAAGTACAGATGAGACGAGCAGTCAGTATGGTACTGACCGCATTGCTGGCGTTTTCTTTGGCAGCATGTGGCAACGAAACAGGTGGGAAAACAGAGACAGCAGCAACGACAGGCCAAGGGCAAACAGTGAAGCTGGGGCTGACGCAATTCGTGGAGCACCCTGCGCTGGATGCTATTCATAAAGGAATTTTGGATGGTCTGAAGGATGCTGGTTACGAAGAGGGCAAGAACTTGGAGGTAGACTCCCAGAACGCCCATGGTGACATGAACAATACGGTCTCGATCGCACAGAAGTATGCCGGAGATAAAAAGGATATTGTCGTAGCGATTGCGACGCCATCCGCTCAGGCTGCAGCCAAGGCGATTGCAGACAAACCTGTTATTTTCAGTTCCGTAACAGACCCGATCTCGGCTCAACTGGTTGGCAGTCTGGAGAAGCCAGACAAAAATGTCACCGGGACGTCCGATAAAGTATCGATGGAACAACAATTGAAGCTGGTAAAAGCATTCCTGCCTGAGCTGAAAAAGCTGGGTGTGATCTATACGACCTCCGAAATTAATTCAGAGGTACAGGTCAAGGAATTGGAAGAAGCAGCGCAAAAAGAAGGCGTAGAAATCATCAAGGCAGGCATTTCGCAGCTATCCGAAGTGCAGCTTGCAGCTCAAAGTCTTGCTAGTAAAGCTGATGCCATTATTATCCCAATTGACAATACCGTCGTTTCTTCGTTTGAAGCGGTACTCGGAGCAGCGGAGGAAAACAAAATCCCTGTATTTGCTTCTGATACCGATACAGTGAAACGTGGAGCGGTTGCTACGTATGGGATTGATTACTACCAAATCGGTAAACAAACAGGCGATATGGCTGCCCGTATCTTAAAAGGGCAAAGTGTTGCTGATACTCCTGTAGAGATTTCGAAACAAGCTGATTTGTATATCAATGAAACAGCTGCTGCAAAGTTTGGGCTCACTATTTCTGAGGCACTCAAACAACAGGCGAAAGAAATCATCAAGTAAAAAGAGAGCGTCATGCTCTCTTTTTATTCTTTTAAAACGGTTTTATCCATGTTAAACTGTAGAAAAAATTCACGAGGGGGAATTCACCAAATGTTCAAACAAAAGAAGAGTATTAAAATTTTTCAGAGTTTTTTATTTCCTTTATTGCTTTTGTCTGTTACCGCTTGTGGACAGCAAAGCACTACCCCTGCAAACAATTCTACCCCAGCCCCTGCAACCACGACGGCACCTGCTCCGTCTACTGAAACCAAGCAGCTGACAATTGGAATTGCCCAATTCGTTGAACACCCTGCTTTGGATGCAGCAAGAGAGGGCTTTATCAGCCAACTGGCTAAAAATGGTTACGAAAAAGACAAGCAAGTAAAAATCGATGTGCAATCCGCACAGGCGAGTATGGATACAGCTATTCAGATTGCCCAGAAATTCGAGGCTGACAAAGTAGATTTGGTGTTGGCTATTGCGACTCCGACGGCACAGGCTGCCGCACAAACCAGCAAGCAGATTCCGATCCTGTTTACTGCGGTAACAGATCCAGTAGAAGCTGGTCTGGTTGCAGCGATGGACAAGCCGGGAGCGAACGTAACCGGTACATCGGATATGAACCCTGTCGAAGAGCAATTGAAGCTGATCAAAGAAATGAAAGCTGATGCGAAATCTGTTGGAATCATTTATAGTTCTGGTGAAGTCAACTCCAAAGTACAGGTGGATGCGGCAAAAGCTGTAGCCGGTAAGCTTGGTTTAGAAATTAAAGAAGCGGCAATTACGAGCGCGACAGAAGTGAAGCAAGCAGCTGAGTCCATGGTGGGCAAAGTAGATGCTTTCTACGTACCGACTGACAACATGGTCGTATCTTCGATTGCAGCTGTTATCGGTGTAGCGGAAGCACAAAAAATTCCAGTCATTGCAGGTGAAGAAAACTCTGTGAAGAGCGGAGCGATTGCCACTTACGGGATCGACTACACGAAGCTGGGCGAGCAAACAGCTGATATGGCAGCAAAAATCCTGAAGGGTGAAGCGAAGCCAGCTGATATGGCTGTTGAAGTGCAAGCAGACATGAAGCTCGTTTTGAATAAGAAAGCAGCGGAAAAAATGGGTGTGACGATTCCGCAAGCCATGCTCGACCGTGCTGGACAAGTGATCGAGTAATAAATGCAGTAATTGGAGGATTTCTTCTATGAATCAACTGGCAATAATGGGAGCCATTGAGCAAGGTTTACTATTTGGTATCTTGGCTCTCGGTGTATATCTGACCTTCCGAGTCTTAAACGTTCCTGACTTAACCGTAGATGGTAGTTTTGCCTTGGGAGGCGCAATCGCAGCCAAGTTCATTATCGATGGCACCAATCCGTTTTTGGCTACCCTGCTGGCTTTCATTGTAGGCGGTTTGGCAGGAGCTTTTACGGGCGTCTTGCATACCAAAGGAAAGATTAACGCACTTTTGGCGGGGATCTTGACGATGATCGCCTTGTACTCGATTAATTTGCGTGTCATGGGGAAAGCGAATTTGCCCCTTTTGCGGGAAGATACCCTGTTCACTTATGTGAAGGATATGGGCATTCCAAACCTGGCAGTAGGTGGAGTTACCTTGCTGTCTGGTGTAGCAATCATCTTTATCGTAGGTGTTATGGTGTTGAAGCTCATCATTGACTGGTTCCTGCATACGGATATGGGCCTGGATTTGCGCGCGACAGGTGACAACTCGAAGATGATCCGCAGCTTTGGGGTAAACACGGATTCAACAACGATCATCGGTTTGGCTCTCTCGAATGGCTTGGTAGCTTTAGCTGGTGCGTGGGTAGCCCAATACCAAGGCTTTGCGGATGTAGGAATGGGGATCGGGATGATCGTCATCGGTCTCGCTTCCGTTATTGTCGGGGAAGTTTTGTTTGGCAGCTCTTCGATTTTCCGAGTGACGCTTGCTGTCATTCTCGGCTCGATTGTGTACCGCTTGGTCATCGCCATAGCGTTGGACCAAGGATTGAATCCTTCTGATATGAAGCTGATTACTGCCCTGATCGTTATCTTTGCCCTGACTGTCCCAACTGTGGCAAAAGGCATCTGGAAAAAGCAAGCGGTACGCTCGGCAAGGGGAGGAAGCAGCGATGCTTAAAATTACAAACGTCAACAAAGTATTCAACGCAGGAACTGTGAATGAAAAGATCGCGCTTCGAAACGTCAATCTGCACGTTAAGAAGGGAGAGTTCATCACCGTTATCGGTAGTAATGGTGCCGGTAAATCGACGATGATGAATATGATCTCCGGTGGACTAACGCCAGATGAGGGCAGTATTACGATTGACGGCAAAGATGTAACGCGCTTGGCGGAGCACCAACGCGCAGGTCTGATCGGCCGTGTGTTTCAGGACCCAATGGCAGGTACAGCTCCGAACATGACGATTGAGGAAAATCTGGCAATCGCTTTGGGGCGGGGAAAACGCCGTACACTTGGTTTCGGGGTGAATAACCAGAAGCGAGAGCTGTTCCGCGAGCAGCTCAAGCAGTTGGATCAAGGGCTGGAGAACCGTTTGAAGACCAAAGTTGGTTTTCTCTCAGGGGGACAGCGTCAAGCACTTAGCCTGTTGATGGCTACCTTCACAGAGCCGAAGATTTTGCTCCTCGATGAGCATACAGCAGCGCTTGACCCGAAACGGGCACAGCTCATTGTGGATTTAACGGAAAAAATCGTGGAACGATATAAACTGACGACAATCATGGTCACGCATAATATGGACCAAGCGTTGAACATGGGCAATCGCCTGTTGATGCTCCACGATGGGGGGATCATCCTCGACATTCCGGATGAGAAAAAACGGACGATGAAAGCGCAGGATCTGCTTCGAGCATTCGAAACAGCCCGCGGTGGAGAAAGCTTCAGTGAAGATCGCTTCTTGTTAACCTAATCGGATCGAATCAGCCTTCCTGTTCAAGCGGGGAGGCTTTTTCGTTGTTAGAAAGATACACGTACATGAATCCGGCACCGATCAAGAGGATGCCTGCGACGATGGTGAAAAGCATCGTTCCGCCATCATGCAGCAAGACAAGGCTGCCCAAGTACGGTCCGCACGTACGGGAAATATCCCAGTGTGTTCCTGTGATCGCGAAGTACCGCCCGCGCATCGTGACAGGTGATATTCGCGTGACGAAGGCCATCAACTGAGTCAGACCAATACTCTCTCCGATGACGAGTAACACTTGCAAGGCGAGAAGGACTGGTACGTTGTCGATGAAGGCGTAGCCCAAGGATACGATGAGAAAACAAATGTAAGAGCCACTAATCAACAGGCGGACGGGCAAGTGCTGGGTCCATTTGACGAGCAAATACTCGAAACTGAGCAACAGGACCCCTTTTACCGCAACGAGTAAGGCAAGCGTTTGTAAATAGTTTGGCAGCGTGTTTTTCAGATGAAGCTGGAGATTCGTCTCGGTTTGCGCGTAAAACAGACTGATCGGCAAAGATAGCATCATAATGGCAAGAGCTGGTCGATAAGCATGCCAGGAGCCGCGTGAACAAGTGTCTGCTGCTTCCTGGACGGGAGCCTCTGGCAGCGGAGTTTGCGGGATTTTCCACCAGACGGCAAGAGCATAGATCAATAGCGAGATCGCAGTAAACAAAAATGCCATAGCAGGATCGTACTTATAAATGATGACTCCGACTAATGGTCCCAATGCGGCCCCGATACTGCTAGAAGTATTGAGAAGGGCAAAGGCACCGGGCATTTGAGCGGAGGAAATCGTATCTGCGAGATGCGCGCGGCTGGCAGGGATAAACAGGGAGCGGCCAGCACCGTTGACGATGTACAGGATCGCAAAACCCAGCATAGAATCTGCCCAAGCCATTCCCAACATGGCGAAGCCTTGCAGGAACAGGGCGAGTAGCATGATTGTTTTTCGACGATAGCGGTCCGTGATGCCACCAGCAAATAGCGTCAGCAAAATCTCTGAGAAAGGCTGCAAGCCAATGACGAGCATGGTCATAGTGACAGATCCGCCGATGTTCTCGCTCAAGTACAATACGAGAAACGGGGCGATCATGGCGCTGGATAAAGAGGTAAGCGTTTCGCCGAACAGACGGACCCAGAGGAGTGTCGGATACGCAGCAAAGAATCGACGGAGTGTATGAGGGATGTGTGACATAAGTAAGTCCTTTCTCCGGCTCTTCCGGTTAGTTGGTGTTTTTAGAATTGTAAGGTGGCAAAGACCGAAGAAAAAGCGTACGATTAGGCGAATGGTTTTTTCATGTTTTCTGAGGGAATTGGTGGTGGCAAGATGCAACTCGTTGAACAATACATGCGTTTATGTGCGGGTCGGCCTAATGAAGCGATTGGGCATCCGCTTGACATATCGTTAGCTGAAGTTGCTTCGCTTTTATTTTGTACATTGCGGAATGCGACCTTGACCTTGAAAAAAATGCAAAGCCAGGGATGGGTAGTCTGGCAGCCGGGGAGAGGGCGAGGAAATCGATCCGTATTGACATGCTTGCTAGCCCCCGAAGACCTGATCCTGAGCGTAGCAAAGGAACTCGTGCAAAAAGGGGAGATTCGTGCTGCACGGGATATGATCGACGAATATGGGGGAAATTTCCCTGTTTTGGGTGAAAAATTTTCACGATGGATGAATAGTCAGTTTGGACATCGTGTGAAGCGGGAAAAGGGAAGTAAGGGCAGAGTCGATACCTTGCGTTTGTTTTACAGTCGACCATTCGCAGGGCTTGATCCGATTCATATTCTCCTGCGCTCCGAGTCACATATGGTCAAGCAGCTATTTGACTCTCTAGTCCGATTTGATCCAGTCACGAAACGGATTGAACCCGCTATTGCTTTTAATTGGGAGGTAAGTGAAGAAGGGAAGCAGTGGACTTTTTACTTGCGGAAAGGTGTCTTATTCCATCATGGCCGTCCACTTGTTGCGGATGATGTGCGCTTTTCCTTACTTCGTTTGATGGAGCATTCCTATAAGCATCGCTGGCTAGCTGTTTCAATTGAATCGATTACCGTTAAAGATGACTACGTGTTGACGATCTCTTTGCATATGCCGGATGAATTGTTTTTACAGGCACTGAGCAAGGAATATATGGCGATTGTCCCCTGTGATTACGTTCTGGAGATGGTGGAGCAATTTGCACAAATGCCTGTAGGAACGGGGCCGTTTCGAGTAGTCCGCAACGATGATTCCATGCTCGTGCTGGAAGCGTTCACGCCTTATTTTGGAGGAAGGCCGTTCTTGGACCGAATTGAAATCTGGTGCGTACCTGGAATGGCAGCAGAGGCACAGGCAGATGAGAGCTTGTTATCCGTAACGGCTTTGGATGATCATCGGGATACGAGCGTTCTGGCATGGAGTGACGTTGGCAGATTGGAAGATTGTTTCCAATACGTCAGTTTAAATGGAGCAAAAAATGGCCCGCTGTCACATAGCGAATTTCGGAGTCTCATGGTGGCTATCATTTGTGGACAAGCCTTGAGACAAGAGCTACAGGGAACGAGGGAGCATGCAGTCATCTGGGGTGGAACTGATTCGTTCCAAGAAAAAAGAGAGGTGCCGGATTCACAGGAGTTGGTTCGTATTTTCAAAGAGAGCGGGTATCAGGGAGAGGCACTGTCGCTCTATACGTATCCAGATTCCGATCATATAGAAGATGCCCAGTGGATTCAGAAAACGTGCAAGGAATACGGAATTGCCATTGATATCAGGTACGCATCCCCGGAGGAGCTTGCCTTGCCTGCGTTATTACAAGAGGCAGATTTGGTTGTGGATAGTGCGAATGTAGATGAAAGGGCGGAGCTGTCTTTACGAGAATTTCTATACGCTGGTGCGTTGAGTATTTCTCATCATTTAGATCAGCATGGAAAGGAAGAGATCGCGTATTGGATGAACCGCATGTTGTGCGTCCAAGCAGCACAATACCGCCAAGCTTGCGTGGACAGCATCATGCATACGCTTGCGGCTTGCAGTACGTTTGTCCCGTTGTATTCGAATCGGGTAGAAATGCTTGCACATCCGCGGCTATCTGGTGTAAGTCTGGATGCCTATGGCTGGATTGATTTCAGGCGCATTTTTGTGAGGGAATAGCATAAATTTGTCACATAATTATGTGAAACCGCTTTCGTTTTTCATCGTATTATCATATGTAGTTATTTATTATGCTCATAAAGCTTTTTGAGGAGGAACTATGCCGGTGTATACCAAAATCGAAAAGGACAAACACATTTTGTTTGCGTCCATTCGCTTGATGATCTGCGTCGGGCACGCCGACGGTTATATAGGAAATAAAGAAATGGATCGTATTCATGAAATCGTGAATTCGGAGCATTTTACATTGAAAGAACGACAAATTTTAATGGATGACATGGACTATCCGAAACGTCCGGAGGTCATCGTGGAAGACCTGGTAGCCATGACGCAGGCTGAAAAGCTCGTTATGATGCGCAAGCTTTACCACATGGCATTGATCGATCGGAAGCTATCGCCGTCGGAGACAAAAGAGATTGCCCGCATCGCATGCCTGATCGGAATCTCGGAGGAAAAGCAGCGTCAAGTAGAAGAGTGGATTCGCGAAGGGATTGTTTGGCGTGAACGCTGGAAGGATATTGTAGGTGAATAGCCGGGGCCCCAATATGATTGGGGTCCTTTCGTTTTAGGTGGAGGCGTGGCGCAGCCTCGTTTTCTACAGTACAATAAGACAAATAACGTCTCAGCGAGTGGCAACGCTATGGAATGAAGGAGGAGACCTATTTTGCGGATCTTGGTTACGAATGATGATGGCATCGATGCTCTTGGTATCAAGCGATTGGTAGAAGCTTTGCTCACTTTGGAGGGAGCGGAAGTCTATATAGTGGCACCGGTTGAAGAGAAAAGTGGGGTCGGACACGGAATCACTTATCGCAGTGCACTCGCGCCTGAACAGCGTGATTTTTACGGACTGCCGGTGAAAGCGTGGGCGGTCAATGGCAACCCTGCAGACTGTGTAAAAGCTGCTTATCATCTCCTGTTTGAACAAGGGAAAAAGCCGGATATCGTATTCTCGGGGATTAACGTTGGGACGAATCTCGGACGTGATATTTATTACTCCGGTACGTGCAGCGGTGCCAGGGAGGCGGTCATCTTGGGTGTTCCCGGTGTTGCCCTTTCCTATGATAACTGGTTCGATCAAGACAACTATGGCGATGTAGTGGAGATGATTCGTCCGCTTGTAAAAGAATTCAGCGATCGTGCAGTCAAAGGAGAACTGGCATCAGAGGTATTCTGGAATATTAATATCCCGCATGTACCGCTGGCTGAGGTGAAAGGAATGGTTCCGGCCACCTTATCCATGAACCACTATGAAGACAAATACAGCGAAGAAGCGGAAGGCTATTATTTGGCACGCGAGTATCCTCAAGTCATGCCACTGGCGGAACCGCTGGATTATGATTTGCTCAAGCATGGCTATATTCCGATTACCCCTGTCCACATTGACGCCACAGATCGGACACTCTTAAAACAAATGGACAAATGGGCATTGCTAAAAGCTTGGGGAAAACAGGAGGAATAACGCATGAATGAGGAATTTTTCCCTCCGCTAACCCCCGATGACACCCTGTGTTCTCCAGACGAGTCAACGCAGGGAGAGGTTCTGGATCCCGTGGTTTATCACGATTTGTACAAGCTGGCAGAAGAAGAGGGGCTTCCTTACTTTGTCCGTCTAAGTGGAACGGGCGAGGTGGAACTGTATTTGGTGTTCGAATCGGTGGATGCTTTCAGCGAGCAGACGAGAGATGCCGTTTCGCTCGAATTCAAGACGTATCAAAATAAACTGCTCGCTGTCATTTGGACACTGTCGGACCCGCTGAATCCACTTGGTTTTCCCTTGACGTTTGACATAGCCCGTGCTGATGAGCGAAGCATGGCCTTGAAAATGATCGAGCAGCCGTATACTTCTTTGCATTACTTGGCTTACGCGGATCGTGAGCTTACCCACATCTATTCCGAGTCGATTACTTTTTCCCCAGTGGAAGTGGCTCGTACACGTGAGATGATTCAGGCGCTCTATGAGGGAACACCTGATACAATTTCAGAAGAGGTGCAGGTGCGTGAGGAAGAGACCGAAAGCATCTCAGCGATGAGCTTGCCTGCATCAGTTTTTACAGAATCGGGGATGGCCTTCGTATTGCGTTACAAGCACATGAGAGATGTCCATGGTGAAGAAGGAGCGCAGCATTTATTGATGAGTACTGTGCAGCAAGCAGTATGGGTCATGCGCAGGCACGCCCGCAGCGAGGTCCGGGATACTTCCTTTACTGTATGGGCTGCGGAAGCGGGCGATTACGCGATGATCGTGCTGACGCCAAGTCTCTCGCATTTGTTCGAGGTCGTTCATATGTCAGAAGATGAAGCGAATCCGTTCTCGCGTTTTTTGATGACCTTGCCGGAGTACGTGCAGACGCAGGACGCTTCTCCCTTGCAGTTGGGCGCTTATCCACTATTGCGTTATGAGAGCGGTCGCCTCTATCATTTGGAGCTGGATGAAGATGTACAGAAGCATCTCGCGCAGGTGTTTGCGAAAGCGTTTCCAGGAATGCCTGTCCCTTACCTGTGATTGTGGAGAGATTGTGAAAAAAGACTCCCCCTGGAATCTTTTGGTTTTCGATGAAATATGGGTAAATAAGTCATTTTTCAACAAAGGATACGACAAGCGGGAATTCGAATTAAGTAAGACAGACATTCCATTGGGGAGAGGTGACGACGATGTACGCTGTTGAACCCAATTTGTTCCAGGCTGTTTCTGAATGCGCCCACCGTTTTCAAGGGGAGATTGAGCAACTGGCACAACGTCATGCGCTTACGATCGAAGGAGGGCTTCCTGCCTTGGAGCTCCAGGTACATCCGCAGTTTCAGGCTTTGCTCGAGTACAATCTGTGGGGAGAAGCCGGTTTAGTCGTTATCCATGGGAAATTACATAAGCGCGATCAAGTTTGGACAGATTCGTTTTCTGTCATGATGAAGTTTTCTTTGACACATGATCCGAGCATCGATATCGAAGGAAAGAAGCAGCGCATTGAAGAGTTTTTATACGGGGAAGGAGAGTACTTCTGGAATATCCCTCCCGCTGGTCATGTCGGTCATAGTGAGCTGACCTTGCGTTTTACCTACCAGCCTGGATCGAACCGTCTTGCGGAATACGTCAGAAGTGTTTTGGGAATCGTAACCGGAAAGATGATGGCTGCCTAACGCGGCATGAAAGAGAAATGGCTCTCCGTCACAGGAGGGCTATTTTTTTCGAAGGAGGACAGAAATGCGCTTATTCATAGCATTGGATATTCCAGCTGAGGCTGCCGCTTATATTGCCGATGTTCAAAAACGGTTGAAGCAAGATGTGACTGCGGACAGGTGGCAGTCTCTCGCTAATTTGCATTTGACTCTGCATTTTCTTGGAGAGGTGGATGAGTCACTGGTACCCGCTATCTGTGAGGATATGGATATCGTCAGCGCGATCATCCAGCCATTTACCCTGCGTGTTGGCAGCTTCGGGGTTTTTCCGAATGCCCTGCATCCCCGTGTGCTCTGGCTAGGGTTGCGCGGCCAACTTTCTCCTCTCAGTCAGTTGCATTTATTGTTGGGCAGACGGTTCGAATTGCACGAAGGCTTGTCCTACGATCGGAAACGGTATCGGCCGCATATTACGCTGGCGCGCGGTCCGCATCGCAGTGGGGATGAGCTTGCCCTCTTGGATTGGAATGAACGTTATTTAGCGCAGGAGCCGCCACAATGGAAGGCACGGCATTTCCATTTGTATCGTTCCGAGCTGTTGCCGGAGGGCGCGGTACATACGATGATCCACACGAGCACGTTTGATAAAGATCACAGCAAAAAACAAGCGTTGCCTGAATAGACTAAGAAGAAAGGATCAGGGAAGCCTTCCAGAAAGCGGTGGAAAACGGATGGGTGAGTTCACGACCGGCATTCTTTATCCACGCAAATACGAACCGAAAGTACTGATTGCCTTATCCAAGACTGAGCAGCCACACTTCCACAGAAACGTCAACAGCGACTGGAATGCATTTTTCCTGCAGGATGAGTGGCTGGAAACCTCCACGACGCTTGATTTTTTGCTGAGACTGTCCAAGCAATTCGTACCCCTCCTCTGGTTTCATGACGCTGAGGACAACGGCTGGGGCTTTCGCTTGTTCGATGCAGGTTTCGAGGTTGCGTCAGCGACAATCAGCTACTCGCTCGATGTAGAAATGGCGGAAGCCGAGTTTGGCAGGCTTTATCCAGAGATTGACCTGCAGGAAGGAATCGTAGACAGCGAGGACGTTCGGCAAAAGTATGAAGACATACTGGAGAGGGTAGTGCGTTCGGAGTTGTATCGGCGCGAGGTAGGTAAAGGGATCACACGTATCAAGCCGCAGTCGTTTAGTCGCATCGTGGGTCCGAAGCAGATTCAGCAGTTACGTTCCCTTTTTGATCTGCAGTTGTTGACGAACGTTGATGACGACACAGGTGCTTCACTGTTGTACGATTCGGTTGATCTGTTCAAAGAAATTTTGGGAATCGAAGAGATGGTATGGGTGAATTATGCTTATTTAGCAAGTGGAGGCAGAGAGTAGCCCAGTGCATCATCGTCGCACTGGGCTTTCCACTGATACTTATTTCTTTTTCCACTGTCCAAAAATTTCATCCACATCAAGCAGCATGATCAGCTTGTCGTTCAAACGGGCAATGCCGTGCAAATATTTGCCCTCTACACCAGCGATAATCGGTGGTGCAGGCTCGATCAAGCTCTGCGGAATATTCATGACCTCAGAGACCGCATCCACGATAATCCCGATGTTCAACCCATCCATCTGCAAATCGACAAAGCGAGTATCATCCGTTACTTCCACAGGTTCCAAATCAAACATTTTCCGCAAGTTAATTATCGGTAAGATCCGCCCACGCAGATCAATAACTCCTTCGACATAAGGTGGAGATTTTGGAAAACGTGTAATGGGCAGTGGCTTGATAATTTCACGTACGAGTGAAATCGACAGTCCGTAATATTCATTCCCCATTTTAAACAAAATCTGTTGGTCAACAGCTGCTTCTGCCTCCCAATCCGAACCGTTGCTTCTTTTCGTCATTTCCATGTGCACTATTCCTCCCCGAACCGCTTTCCATGTCTTTACCCATATTGTACCATGGACAAACCTACTCAGGACGTTTTTTTGTGACAGGCAAAGACTTATGAACGAGTTTCAGGGGAAGATTTGCAAGGAAGCGAGAACAACAATGGTCATGCTGACTCCAAAGCTGAGAAAGGCATTTTTGCTCAATGCCATCACGAGGAGGCAGGCAATGCCAGCGATCAAGAGGATCGGTTGAAATACAAGCTCTTGATGTTGGAGGAACAGGGCAGGGAAAATCAGTGCGGCGAAAATGCCAACAGGAATAAAGGTCAGCCCGTTTTTTAATCGGGGCGACATCCAGTGACCGGGCAAGCGCAGAAAGGCACGACGCGAAATATACGTAGCGATGGCCATTATGACAAATAACCAGAATAAGTTCATGCTGTTTCGGCTCCCCGCGTAGATTTTGGTTCGACACTTGTTTCTTCAACTTGGTCGCTTGGGAGTGCATAGCCGATTGCAAATGCAACGAGACCTGCCACTAGTAGATGAAGACCATTCGGTAAAATCATGGCTACCCCGACAGCTAATCCACCACACAAAACAAACGTGAGGATGCGGGGAAGGGAAGTGAGCTGAAAATAAGACAGTGCGATAAACATAGCAATATAGCTAAAGCCCAGCCCTAGCGCTTCTGGATCGGGAATCCATTGTCCCACTACTGCTCCAAGCCATGTGCCCATTACCCAGCAGAAATGCAGGGCAAGACTTACACCTACGATGTACGAAACGTTAGGGGGATGATGGCGAAAACGATTGAGTGTGAGAGCGTACTGCTCATCGGTCATATAAAAGGCCAGTGCATTTACTTGCCTAGAAGAAAAACGTTGATAGTACGGTGAAACGGAAAGAGCCATCAAGAAATGGCGCGTATTTAAGAGACAGGTGGTGATGATGATCGCCCACATGCCCGTATTTTTCGTGATCATCGCAATCGCGCTGTACTGAGCGGCTCCGGTGTACACAAAAAACGACATGGCGACGCTATCCCATGTAGTAAGTCCTGCCGCCAAGGCCATCATGCCGAAAATAACCCCAGATAAAATGTAGCTAGCCATAAGGGGCAGGGCATCCCAGACGCCCTGTTTCAGTGATTGTACGGAATGTTGGGACAACTTCAAGATGAATCCTCCTTTTGATTCAGCAGAACCTGACTGATGACGGCTCTCTTCTTCCTTTTTTCATTTGTCTCACTATACGAATAATGAACGAAAAATAAAAGAGCCAATTTCCTTCTGATAAAAAGCCAGCATCAAAAAGAACAGACCGACTAGCGTCAGGCTCGTCGGTCTGTTTTCTTGATTATGGTTCACGTAGGTCGTTCAAAGAGATTCCTTGCTCAAGCGCGAAATCGAAATCATCCACATCGTAAAATTGAACAGGCACGATATATTCCAATATCCGATCCTGATAATCAGGCTGGTCTGTGAGAAGTGGGGCCTCAAATTTCATGGCCGTCAACAATAGCTGTGTCTCTACGGGATCAAATATCTCCCCCCACATGGCGTTGTCCTCCACTTTTACGACCGTCAGGGTTACGCCGTTCGGAAAAGAAAAGGGAACCTTGGACCATGGGGCTATCAGTCCTTTTTCCATTCGCTTGCGATTGAATGGATCGGCAAAAAATTGGCTCATTTCTTTCATAATCCGCCGGACATACTGATCATCAGCAGAGTAGGGCATGATAGGTTCAGGACTCTGGATAAATTCGTCCAATTCATAGATTGTCGACGCGGGTATCAGATATTCTACTGGTTGCGATGGGACCATCAACTCCCCGTAGATAGCCAACATGATCGCTTCTATAACGAATTGTTTCGACATTTCGACAACCCTCCTCGTTACCATCATACAAAAAATAGGGGGCACCGTACAAGGGTGGCGAGTAGGGCTCAAAAAGTTCTGGGAGGGTGCATCCGTTGTTTGAATCTGCCTTTTTTTCGTCGCTGCTACTCATCATTACCATCAACATCGTATTAAGTGGAGATAATGCCGTGGTTATTGCCATCGCTTGTCGGAAGCTTCCTATCGAACAACGAAAACGAGCCATATTGTGGGGAACGTTTCTTGCTATCATCGTACGCGTGATCGCTACGATTCTTGCTGTTTATTTGCTGAAAATCCCGTATCTGTACATGATCGGCGGAGTTATCCTGCTATGGATCAGCTACAATCTGTTGCGCGAGGACGATCGAGAGGAAGCAATCAGCTCCAGTGAAGACTTGGTTCAAGCGGTCAAGACGATCGTCGTGGCAGATGTGATGATGGGACTGGACAACGTACTCGCCATTGCAGGAGCAGCGAAAGGAGATATCGTCCTCATCGTGCTGGGCCTTTTGATCAGCGTGCCTCTCATGATTTTTGGCAGTCAGCTCATTCTAAAAGCAATGGAGCGCTTTGTATGGCTTGTTTATGTTGGGTCAGGTGTCCTGGCTGTGACAGCGGTGAATATGATTTTGATGGAAGATACGATGCATGAGTGGATCGCCGGGAGGATTTGGCTCGAATATGCGATCAAAATAGGATTGGTCGCTCTCGTGTTAGTTGCGGGATATTTGCAACGTACGAAAACAACGCGTACCCAGGCATGAAAAAACTGAGATGAATAATGAATCTCAGCTTTGTCGCGGGCCTATAAGGTTTTGACGATCGTCACGCTCATCCATTCTTTATCGTAGAGATCGATTTCATAGGTGCTGGCTACTTCAGAGCCATCTTCATTAGTAAGAATACGGATTGTAGGTCGATTCACAGCCAATGGATTCACTTTGGAAACGACCCCGGTATGTCCTGTACTCAGCAATACAGTAGAAGCAATTGGATAAATGGCGACGTGCTGCAGGAACAGTTTGAGCAAGTCGAGGTCGAAATAGGTGTTTCCTGTAGCGAACAAGTACTCGGTAGCATCACTCGGTGAGTAGCTTTTCCGAAATGGGCGCGGGGAAACTAAGGCATCGTAAACATCAGCGATTGCCACGATTCGTGCATACTCGTGAATGTTTTTCTCGCAGAGCTGACGGGGATATCCTGTTCCGTTGTATCTCTCATGGTGCTGTAGCGCACAGTGTGCGGAGACCACTGAGATATTATGTTGATTCCGCAAAATATTGAAGCCTTCTTCGGTATGGTATTGGACACGTTGTCGTTCTTCTGCGCTTAACTCGGTACACATGGTCCAGAGCTCCTTAGGAACCTGTGTCATGCCGATGTCGAACAAAAGCGCACCAATGCCCAACTCCATCATCTGCTGCTGGTTGTAGCCTTTGGCCATCCCTACCACACCAGACAGAACGGCGACATTGACAGCGTGGTGAAAAAGGTAACCATCCAACACGTGAAGACTGGACAGGTTGACCAAGATATCTTTGCGACTGCTCAAATCTTGAAAGATTTCCCGAAACACCTTTTGAAAACTGCTCCCGAAATCAGGTACGGACGTACGGCGTTTGATCTGCGGCTGATCCATGAGGGTGGTCATCGTTTTGTACACGGCATCCACGGCTTCTTTACGCGTCTCATCGCGGATTACATCTTCCGGCATGATATCTTCTGTATGCTTGTCTTGAATGTAAAGGGTATCAATTCCCAATTGAACAAGCCGCTCGATGTAACGGGGAGTGAGTTGTACCCCGATCCCCAACAGAACGTTTCCGTTTTCCTGAAACACGCTTTTGGCGATGACATCGCCCGGCTTTACCGAAGTAATATGCAATTTTCTCACAACGAAAGCCCCAGTCCTTTTTTGATGGAATGTAAATAGTCCTGATTTTCAGTCAGTTCAAGTAGTACCATTTTATCACAATAGAACATGGGGAAACTACCGCTGTTGAAGTTCTTCTCTTAATTGTCATTTTCTTCCGTATCAAAAAACACAATTATTGCTCGGCTGCGCGATCTGAACGTGTAAACCAGCGGAAAGGGTTGAGTGACCAGCGAGGCTCGTAGCGGGCATAGCGCTCCTTGCGACGAGTCAAGCGCTGCTGCATGAGATCCAGTTCAAAAGTAACACGACGCATTTCTAAGCGGAGGGACTCCTGCATCTCTTCAATATCTGCAATCTTTTGCAGAATGGTCGATTGCATATGATTCATAGAGGAGAGCTGTGTGAGCTCCTGCTGAAATTGGACGAGTGTCTCGTGGACCGTCAATTCCACTTCTCGCATGCCTGTTCCCAGCTTGTTTGTGGCGCTGATCGTAACGGCGGTTTCTTCCGTGCCTGAGAGTTCTTCTTCCAGGAGCATTTCCTCGGACAGGCGTCCTTCTTCTATCAGTTGGCGCTGAATATCTTTTAACGAGCTGTTGCCGCTGTCTTTTCTTTCCTTTACTTCCTTGAGAAGTTCAAAGCCTGCTTCGCTGATCAAATAGTGACCCTGCGGATTTTTCAGACGTTCCTGTGCAGGTACGAACAAGTCCAGCCAGTTACGCAGTGTACGAACATGCACATCAAGGCGATCAGCTACCTCTTTTGAAGCCATCCAAACTTGTACATCCATCCCGAATCACTCCTTTTTTTCCTCTCGGTATTCCCGGTGGACTCATTATAGCACCAAAATTTTCCGGGTAAGAGAGAATCGACAAAGGTTCTAAAAACTAGTGATCTTTCGTCCGATTCGGACAGATCGTCGTATTTTGTCAAATTTGGTTGTCTGCTCATAATGACCGGGACAGGCGCGTACATATGGAAGGAGTAAGCATGTTTTTGCTCGTTGGGTGAGGAGAGGACCGGATGATGCAATCTGTTTTCTGGATTGTCCTTTTGACTGCTGCCTTGGCGAGCAGTATCGGGGGACTGCTGTTGTGTCTGCGTGCTTGGTCATCCGAGGCATTGTTTGCGATGATCAGTGCAGGGGCTGGGCTACTGCTGGCGATTACGCTGCTAGATTTGATGCCACATGTTTTTTCTGACAAGAGCTTGTGGTTGATGCCATTTGTGCTGGTTGGCTTTGTGACACTTTTTGCTCTGGAACTAATCAGCAAGTCTAGCGGAGAGTTTGGCTCCACGGGAATCATTGGGGTCATGACAGGTTTTTTATTGCATGCATTTGTCGAAGGGGTCTCATTAGTCGCTAGCTTGCGGATGGATTCAGAAGTAGGGGTATCGGTGTTGGTGGCGATGCTGCTGCACAAAATTCCGGATGGGGTGACCATTGCCTCTCTTTTGCTGGCAGCGACCAATTCGAGAAAGAAGGCATTTTTGGGGGCGACATCGCTTGGAATCGCGACGATTGCAGGAGCTCTCAGCTTTGGCTTTGCCGAGCAAATGTTTCCACCGAATTGGTCTGGCATTATGTTGGCCATGACGACCGGTATATTTTTGTATGTATCCGCTAGCCATCTCGTCCCTTATATCGGACAAACCAAAAAGGCACAGTACGGAGTTTATTTTGTTGGTGCCATGGCCGTATATCTGATTTTGTCTGCCTTTTTACACGCGAACCACTTGCATGCATAAAAGGTCCCATTCCTAGCCAGTCTAGTCTGGAGGAAGGGAGTGTGGACTGACAGTATGAACCATCAAGAGCAAATGCAAACAGACGATCTCTTACAGTCACTGACTGAATTCCCGGTCATGGGGACATCGTTGAATCCATTGCAGGAATCGTGGGCTTCCTCTGAAGCTTTAACTGCGCAAATCGATCAGGCCGGAAGTACCGATTAAATGTTTTTGTACTGCCCCTCTCGTTTATCCCCTCGTATCCATGGACAAGATCGGTTATAATGCAGGGGAATAAGTTGGGAAAGGGGCAGATACATAATGAATACATTGTTGCAAGGAAAGAACATCGTCATCATGGGCGTAGCAAACCACCGCAGCATTGCCTGGGGAATTGCGCAATCCTTACATAATGCTGGAGCGAATCTGATTTTTACTTACCAAGGGGAGCGTCTGCGTGAAAACGTGGCGGCACTCACGGAAAAATTGGGAGTAGAGTCGCTGTTGGTAAATTGCGATGTCACGAAGGATGAGGATGTCGAAGCGGCTTTTGCTGTGATCAAAGAAAAAGTAGGCGTTATTCACGGTCTAGCGCACTGCATCGCGTTTGCGAAAACCGAAGAGCTCGAAGGTGAATATGTCAACACATCCCGTGAAGGATACGCACTGGCACAAGACATTAGCGCATTCTCCCTGGTAGCAGTTGCTCGTGCTGCTCGTCCTTTGATGACCGAGGGCGGAAGCATCGTGACTTTGACTTACCTTGGCGGTGAGCGCGTGATTCAAAACTACAACGTAATGGGTGTAGCTAAGGCTGCGCTTGATGCATCTGTTCGTTACTTGGCAAACGACTTGGGCAAAGAGAACATTCGTATCAATGCGATCTCCGCTGGTCCAATCCGTACGCTTGCTGCAAAAGGAATCCGCAATTTCAACTCCGTACTGAAGGAAATTGAGGAAAAAGCGCCATTGCGCCGCACGATTGATCAATCGGAAGTAGGCGACACCGCTCTCTTCTTGTTCAGCAATCTCTCCCGAGGAATCACGGGTGAAATTCTGCACGTCGATGCTGGCTACAGCATTATGGGCGGCTAATCAGAAGCAAATTTCCCGAAAAAGAATAACAGGCCCCGCTTTCTCGCATACTATACCCAAAATGCGTGAAAGGGGGCCTGTTTTTTATGTTTCCATTGATTACCAACATGGAAGAGTTCTTGATTTATATGGGCGGCGGCTTTCAGTACTTACCTGCCCATCTCGGCGATGAAGCGGGAGGTGCGGGTCTTTCGTCCGAATCGCTCCCGGGGGATACCGATACACAAGCTGTGACGGGCCCGGGTAATCGCGACGTATAAGAGACGGCGTTCTTCTTCAAGCGCACCGGAGCCGCCTTTTCGCAGCTCATCCAATGTGTACTCATGAGGAAGGGCACCTTCTACCAGATCGGGCAAGAAGACGTGGTCGTATTCGAGACCTTTTGCCCGATGGATACTTAAAACATGAACAGCTTCGTCCGGGAGTGGTCGCATCGTGCGCCACTCTTTTTCTTGTCGCGCCATTTGATCGATATAAGCCAAAAAATCGCTGATTGTCGCATGACGCTTGGAAGCTGCCAGTATTTGCTGTAGCTCATCGCTCCAACGTTCCCGGCCATCTTCCCGGTCTTTCGCGCGTTTTTTTAGATAGTCGCGTAGTTTGCCATCCTCAAAGATGAGCTCCAACGCCTGAGCAGGTGGAACATCCTTGCACGCGGTGAGAATCTCATTGATTTGCTGCATGTGCTTGCGCTGATACGGCTTTAGCTGTGTCAAATGCGGAAGAACGTGCAGAATCGGCTTGTCCTCAATGATTGCTTGGCTGCGCAAGGCATTCCACATTTCAGCTGAGATGTAGAGGGTCGACAATATTTCTTTAAGCGCATCGGTGTCATCCGGGTTTAACGCGAGCCGCAAATAATTCAGAGCCCAGCGAACCGTCTGGCGTTGGTAAAAGGAATCTTCCTCTTGCGTGTAATGAAAAGGAATCCCTGCTTCGCTCAGGCGCTCCAAAATGGGGCGTGCAGATTCATTGGTGCGGTACAAGATCGCGCATTCACCCAAAATGGCCCCTTGCTCCCGACGATGGATAATTTCATCGACGATCCGGGAAGCTTGTTCTTCTTCGTCTTCCGGCTCGAATAAATACGTGTCGCCTTCCTCGCGATGAAAGGACTGACATTCCTTTGCCCAACGCTCCCGGTTGTGACCGATCAGCGAGTAGCCAAGACTGACGATCGAGGAATGGGAACGGTAGTTGACCTCGAGTGTAAATGTCGACGCCTGGGGAAAGTCTTTGGTGAAGCCCAAGATGTATTGCGGATCACTGCCGCGAAAGCCGTAAATGGACTGGTCGTCATCCCCGATGACACACAAATTATTTTGCGGAGCGGCTAATAGTTTGACCGTCTCATACTGAATGCGATTGATATCCTGGAACTCATCGACCATCACATAGGTGATGCGTTCCTGATAACGGCGCAGGAGTCCTGGATCATCGCGCAGCATTTCGTAGCAGCCAATGAGCATGTCGTCAAAGTCAAACCATTGATTTTTTTTCTTCGTGGCCTCGTACAGAGGATAAAGCTGGATCGCCCGTTTTTCTGCATCGTTCGTTGCTTCCCGATACGCGACCTCATGGGGGAGGATGTATTCGTTTTTCCAACGGCTGATAATGCCGAGTGCTTCGGTGATCTCTGTTTCTTTTAACGTGGCAAGGTCGTCATGACCGAGCAGTGCGCCAGTCTCGCGCATCAACCGCCATTTTTGCCAATCCTTTTTCAAGAGCCGCTGCTGATCCCAGCGTTCCGGCTGGTGATGCAAGAGCATTCGGTAAAAGATGCTATGAAACGTACCGGCAATCAGCTCCCGTGCTTGTCCAGCGGGTAGTTGCCGAGCAATGCGTTGACGGATTTCATCGGCGGCTTTGGTCGTAAAGGTCACGACCATGATTTGGTTCGGCTTTACGCCCAACTCTGAGATCAAGTGAGTCGTGCGTGCAGTCATGACGCGCGTCTTGCCACTTCCGGCTCCGGCGAGGATGAGAAACGGCCCCTCGGTAGCGTGTACCGCTTGCTGTTGTCCCGGGTGCAGCGGTTGATCGCGCATTTGCTCAGCCATGTGAGAGATGGTCTTCTTTGGCATCAAGCGTTTGCGGAAAACCGGTGGCTTCGGAGCTGGCGGGGGAGGCGTCGTGCTCGTGCCAATCGTTCTCTTTTTCGGAAGGCGAAAGGAGCCGATAGTCTTTGTATTTTCTTCGTCTATGGATGCCTCGCTGCCCTCCATGGTTGAGAAAGCGAGTGGTTCTTTCGCGTTATCGTCGCTGTGATCCTTTTTGGCCGTGGCAGCCAAGACAGCCTGAAAGGCAGTGGCAGCCGTCTCATTTATCGCTTGTAGCGAATCGAGAGGAGCAGGACCGTTTTCCGTCAGAAGCGGGCACTCTGCTCCTTCAGGATGGAAGAAATGCGGCTCAAAGCTGATGCCAGCATGAAGACGAAGCGCCGATGCACAGGCTGGACAGCGTACCTTGTCCTGTCGGGCAGCCATGCGCCAAAACGGTATGCGGTTGTAGTTCTCAGGTAGCAACAGGATGGGTTTGTTGTCTAGTAAAGCGTAGTTCATCAGGACACCTCGGAAACAAGAAGTGCCCCCTGTCGGCAGGGGACACTTGCCATTATGGTTGTTCTTTTCGATTAGGAGTGCAGCGACACGATATCCTCAGGAAGAGCGGACGAATCTTCTGCTCCCAAATACGTGATGCTCACCCGTGTAATGCGATGGTTTTCCAGTTCACTAATTGCAAAAAGATAGCCTTGGAATGTGACGGTTTTGCCTTTCGCGACTTCTTCATTTAACTGGCTGTAGAGCCATCCGGCAATGGTGTCGACTTCGTCGGAAACGACTTCAATCGATATGTAATCATTCAGTTCTGTCAAGAGAGTTTTGCCGGAAACCGAGAGCGTATTGCAGGAGCTTTCTTCAATTTCAGGGCGCTCATTTTCATCGAACTCATCCTGAATATCACCAACGATTTCCTCCAAAATGTCCTCCATCGTTAACAACCCTGCTGTACCGCCATATTCGTCAATTACGATGGCGAGCTGGGAGCGGCGCTTTTGCATTAAGCGCAAGACGTGGCTAATTTCCATGGACTCCGGCACCGTCAATAATGGGCGGAGAAAATCAGTTAACTCTGCTTTCCCTGTCGTCAATGCAGAGAGGTAAAAATCTGAGGTGTGCACAAAGCCAATCAGCCTGTCCTTATCCTCATGGGCGACGGGAAAGCGTGAATGGCGAGACTCTCTCATGATTTCGAGGTTTTCGTCAAACGTGTTGTCGTCGTAGAGGCAAATCATCTCAATCCGTGGGATCATAATTTCCCGGGCAAGACGTTCAGAAAACACAAAGACATTGTCGACGAGAGCCATCTCGGTCTGGTCAATGTGACCACTTCTATGACTCTGGTTCATGAGAAGGCGGATTTCTTCTTCTGTATGAGCAGATTCGTTTTCAGTGGCAGGCTCGATTCCAAGGCGTCTAATCAGTAAATTGGCTGCTCCGTTTAAAAACCAGATGAGCGGATAGCTCAGCTTGTAAAAAAACATGAGGGGTGCCGCAGTCCATAGGGAAGTGGCCTCCGCTTTTTGGATCGCCAAAGACTTGGGCGCAAGCTCTCCGAAGACGATATGCAAAAATGTGATAATAGCAAAGGCGATCGCCAGTGAGGTCGGACCGACCAAATAAGATGGGAAATGAAAAAATGCCATGACGGGCGCGACGTAATGGGCGACGGCAGGTTCACCGACCCAGCCTAACCCCAAGGAAGCCAGCGTTATTCCGAGCTGGCAGGCTGACAGATAGGCGTCGAGCTCTCGTGTGACTTTTTGCGCGTAGCGAGCACTTTTGTTGTTGCCTTCACTGACGAGCTGGGTCAGACGAGTTTGGCGAACTTTTACCAACGAGAATTCTGCTGCGACGAAGAAGCCGTTCAGAAGAACCAAAAATACCACGAGCAGCAGATTCAGCGTAATCTCCCCTATCGGACTCTCCAAGCACACCTCCGCCTCCCGCAGTGCGAAAGGTGGAGAATTCACCTCCGATACGATAATGGTATTTTACATGTACGACCAAAAACGGATAAATATTCGATCTAAACCTGTAATGGATATGCTTTCATGAGCCATGCTACAGGTTTTCTTGTTACTCGTAAGTATACCAATAGGTCAACCGAACAGTCAAAACGTTCCGATTTGAACGAGCGCATTCTTAGGCAATGCTTGGACATACCTGCTTCTTTCCGATCATAAACATAAACGAGCACGGTCCAAGGAGGGGAGCAACGTGTACTGGCTGCAAAAAGGTGTAGCGATTCTTACAGGAAGCGTGCTTCTAGGCATTGGCGTGAATCTGTTTTTGGTTCCGCATCGCCTGATGGACGGGGGCATGATCGGGATCGGTTTGTTGGCGACGTATTACATGCAGATGCCGTCGGGGTTCATAATGATTTTGGTTAGTATGCCTGTGTATGTCTTCGTCTTTTTTTATGATCGTAGATTGTTTTTTCACAGCTTTCACGGGTTGCTGATCTCTGGTTTCTTTATTGATATTCTCTCGGATATGCGTGCTTGGAATATGTGGTCAACGTCCATTTCTTCCGTGACAGGCGGCGTGATAATCGGAATGGGTATCGGCTTGATGCTTGCCTACGAGACGAATACGGGCGGGACAGACCTGCTCGCGCAATTTCTTGCCAGACGATACAACCTGCGCGTTGCTTTGTTGATTTTTGTGATCGATGGCCTG
Source organism: Brevibacillus fortis (assembly GCF_046196545.1). Taxonomy (GTDB): domain Bacteria; phylum Bacillota; class Bacilli; order Brevibacillales; family Brevibacillaceae; genus Brevibacillus; species Brevibacillus fortis_A. Next base: position 4,392,344 of record NZ_CP176370.1, on the reverse strand, counting down.
ATCGTACTGTGCTCGATTCAGACCATCGGGATGGAAAGAATGATTTTCTCTTTGCTAACTATCATCGCAGGTGCGGCGACTACACACATGTTCAGTGGGCTCGGACGACCTGTGCCACCGTATACGATCATTGGCCCGCTTCTTTCGCGTAAGATGGATGGTCGCTCGTTGCGGCTTTATGTACACACGAACACGAGATATAGGAACGGGGAAGGGGAAGGCGATATTTTGGAGAAAATAAATAGGAAAAGGATGAAATGAGGGACTGTTTTGTCTGGACAAGCATTTCAAATGATAACGGAGCGTGTCGGCTATTTTCCCGGTCATGTTAACATAGGCCTCGTCATTGGTGAGCATGGAGCAATCCTGATTGATTCTGGACTTGATACCCAAAACGCCAAAAAAATCAAGAAAGGACTGGACGCTATCGCCCAGCCCTTGTGTGCAATCATTCAGACACACTCTCATGCCGACCATTTCGGTGGCAACGCCTACTTGCTCGGATGCTGGCCGGAAGCAAGGGTCTATGCACCACCGCTGGAAGAGGCGATCATTCGGAATCCCATACTTGAGCCCATTTACTTGAACATGGGTGCAGCTCCACTTGAGGATCTCAAAAATAAGTTTTTGCTGGCGCAGCCTTCTCGGGTGGACCACCTCCTTCCACTGGATGAAGGGTTCGAGATAGATGGCATACCTTTCTTTATCCTTTCTCTGCCGGGGCATAGCTGGCAACAGGTTGGCGTCGTCTGTGAAGAGATTTGCTTCGCTGCCGACAGTTATTTAGGCGAAGAGGTTTTGGAAAAGCACAAGCTGCCGTTTCTTGTGGATGCGCATGAGACCCTACTTAGTCTTCATAAACTGCTTGCAACCAACTACAAGGGATACTTGCCTGGGCACGGAGCATATACCACCACCTCTCATGATGCCGTGAACAAAAATATTGCTTGGCATGAGCGGATTTTCTCGGTGATCTGTGACATTTTAGTAGAGGAGAGAACACCAGAAGAAGCATTAACTCTCCTGTGTGAGCGTTTACACATTTCCATAGAAAATGCTTCGAGCTACGTCCTCTTTCGGACGGCGTTTATGGGTTACTTGGTCGGGCTGCAAAAAACTAAGAGGGTGGCATACCGATTTGAACATAATCGGTGGTTATGGAGAACCATTCAGGATGGAGCGGAGGGAGCAGAAAGGTAATCGGCGATTTCTGCTAGCTTATGCTCTGCAGCCTCGCGGACGGCCTTGGGAATGAAAAAAACTTCTTCGGATGCGGTGTTCATATAGAACTTTGCTTCCAAATACGGATGACCCAGTTTGACATTCAGTTCCCCTTTTCCGGTTGTGGTGCTGGTGTAGTTCGTAGGGATGCGCAAAAAATACGTGCTGCTGCTGGCGGAATCGTACATGACGACATCGTACGTAGGCATACTGTCCCCGCCTGATCGATGAAAGCCTTGTTGCCGCAGCATTTTGTCGACATAAGAGAGTGGCTGAACAACACCGGTAAGGGTCTTGTTTTTTAACCGCATGGACATCCTCCTCGGTTCAACCATTGATAAATCAAGCTTACTCTCATACTATGTACGGCAATACCAATTCAGACTTGTGGAAAAAGAAAAGAAGGAGTGGACGAAGATGCAACTCATGGCAGATTTACATACACATACAAAAGCTTCAGACGGTACCTGCGAGCCTGCGGAAAACGTACGCTTGGCGAAGGAGGCTGGACTTGCTGCACTGGCGATCACGGATCACGACACGGTAGCAGGGATTCCAGAAGCAATGGAGGCTGCCCGCGCACTCGAAGTGGAAATCATTCCGGGAGTCGAAGTGAGCTCCGTAGGGAAGGGGCAGGATATTCACGTTCTTGGCTATTTTGTCCCGTATGAAGACTCAGCTTTTGAAGAGCGTCTCTTCCGTTTGCGAGAGACAAGACATGAGCGTAATCAATTGCTGATAGGACGGCTTCAGGAGCTCGGTATCGACATTTCATTGGAAAAGGTATATCGCCGCAAGCAGGGCACGGACAAAAACATCGGGCGACCGCATATTGCAGAAGAACTGATGGAGCTGGGCGTCGTTTCAACGATCGCAGAGGCCTTCGATAAATACTTGGGCAAAGGGGGAGCGGCTTATGTCAATCCTCCACGCATTACCCCGCAGGAAGCAATCACGCTAATTAAGGAGGCTGGCGGAGTGGCGGTGCTGGCTCATCCGGGCCTGTATGATGATGATGAGCTGGTCCAGGAGTTAATCGTATTCGGATTGGACGGGATTGAAGTCAATCACCCGGACAATGATGAGGTACAAAAAATGCGCTACAGCAAGTGGGCAGCACAATACGGACTGGTTGTAACGGGCGGTTCTGATTTCCATGGCTGGCGTGGAGAGGAGCCGTTTCATGCGATGCTCGGCTCCCATACCGCAACGATGGATGCTGTTGAACAGATACGTGCGATTGCGGCGAAGCGGAAGGCGTAAATTTAAAAAGCCGCAGACTATGACTTGAAAAGTAAAGTCTTAGTCTACGGCTTCTTATTTTGCGCTAACGTTCTCCGTTAGTTGAATATCAATGCTAATTTTCAAGTAGTTTGTGTTGCCTCATATAATCTTCATATGCTTCATTTACTTTCTTTTCACAAAAATTTTTCCAGGATTCTTTCAGTTCAGATACCATCATGTCGTTATAAGGATCAGGGTCCATATCGCCGCCAAATCCATTTATGTGGGCAGCCCTGCGGTTTGTTGAAGTATCGAACCGGTTAGCAGAATGACTGTAGAACCTCGTGTCATTAATTGTCCACAAGCTTATTGCGTGAGATTTTTCACCTAGCGAAAGAACTGCTGAATTGAAAAGTAGGTTCGGATAACCACACAATATCTGAATTATTTTCAATCATTAGAACGGAATATCTTTCATTTATTTTTAGCTAGGCTATGCTCGTCCGTCAATCAGAAACTCCAAAATGTAAAAGAAACAATCTCTTATTAGAATAAAAAATATAATCCTCCCAAATAGCTTCATACCAGAAATTAGGCTGACATTCCACTTTATATACCGTTAGTTGCCCCTCAAAAAAATCTGATAATAACGTAATAAAACCGTGTATGCAATGCTTTGGGTCAAACTTTACGGATGAATCAAATTGGTGATAAGGATACCCAATTTCAAAGAACCAATCATCGCAAGTTTTCTCTAATTTTGCTCTCCAATCGTCAAGTGGTATCAATCGTACTTCACCTAAGTTTTTATCACCCTCTAGATTAAAGCTATATGTAAAAGCAGTAAGAATACCATCATGATACTCCAATTCATTCCATTCAAATGTATATCCATGATTTGTATGGAGATTTAATAGGGAGAAAGCTTGCAGAAAACCATTTATTTGGGCTTGCTTGATTTTATCCATTCAATCCCCTGACCGTTAGCTTAACACTGTCGCCGGTCAAACATTTTATTTTTCAGTCCACAACTTTATTTACTCAGAACAATGGGAAGAGGTTTTTTGGTGAACTTAAAACAATGCGAGCAGAAATGATATCCCTAACCACAAGCATAGAGGGCTGAACAATGCCGTATCTTGGCGGGCAAACTTCGTATTTTTTACTTTTTTAAAAAAGCCAATGTAGTTGAAGTCTCCCACAGCCCGCAGGACAAAAACAGCGGCATAGACAATGCATCCCCATTGAATCAAAGAAGGGGCTATAACAGGCGGGAGATAACCACTCTGTGCAAGCAAAAGGTAAGCGGCACAAGTCAACAAGCAGGCAACGACGATCGTTCCACCTTTCCCAGGGGAAAAAGTCCGACGTGAATGATCGGCTGTTGTGGGAATGACGGAATCGGTGCCCCATTTTCCTCCGAAGGCCCAATAAAAATGCAGCAAGGATACGAAGACTAAGAAGAGAGCAGATGAGATAGGGAAAACATGCGCCATGGGAATGCCTCCTATTGATTTGTTAGGTTTTTGAGAAAGATACGCATTCGTATGTTTTGGGCAAAAAATCCCTGCGCAGTATAGTCTGTCAGGCAGAGAGGGGTAATCAAATCCAAGTCATAAAATGATGCAAGGGCGCGGACATATCAAATGGCGCTTCCAGCTCTCTGCGCACAAGCCAACCAATATAGAGGAGGTACGCGAGTTGAGCACGTGCCTTTGCATTAGCGGGAGCCAGCCCTTTTTTCTCATACAAAGAGGCCACGAAGCCGATCCTACGCTGCTCAATTTCCACGAGACGTTTGGAAAGGGCGGGATGCTGTTTCGCCCAGTTGTAGATCGCGGCTTCGATTTTTCGATCGCTGCTAAAAACGCTCGACAACAGCTGCTCCAACGACATGTTGTCCGCGTGTGGGGCTCGAATGATCCGCTCGGTCGCATGCTCCTCCCAATAATCGATCATGGAGTCCAATAGAGCTTGACGATCTGGAAAGTGATGATAAAAGCTCCCCTTGCTGATCTTCAGTTTTCTGGCGAGAGGTTCCACACGAACAGCGTCAATGCCTGCTTCAGCCAACATATCGAGCCCTGCCCGAATCCAATCTTCACGTACGTATTGCATGGTTCACCTCAAAAGATACGGTGTCGTATGTCTGCTTCCATGTTATTTCACCGGGTGTGAAATGTCAAACGATGAAATCAACATTAATTCCTGCGACTGTATCAGTCATTGGCCTCGGCAATATGGGAGTAGCACTCGCCGACGCCATTGCTCGCATTGGCCACACAGAAAGTAGCAGAGGGCTAAGGTGCTGACTCTTTTGATCGCGTAATTGAGGCAATCCGGAAACCGCTGTTGAATTAATTCCTTTCCCTGGTGCCAATGAAAAACAACCTCGCTTCGCATGATGATCATAGCGAAAACGAGGTTGTTTTTCCGACTGAGTTTAAATGGAGCTGTACGTAGCTTCTGTTATTCGCGAATGGATTTGATCATAGCAATATGCTCGATACCCGCATCATCAAACAAGTCGCCAAAAGGTTCATAGCCGAGCTTTTCATAAAACCGTTGGGCTTGCGTCTGTGCGTTTAGCTTCAGGCTGCCATACCCGTGTTGTTTGGCCAGCTCTTCCATCGCGAGCATGATTTGGCGGCCCAGCCCGGTACCGCGTTCCGTTTTGGCAACCGCCACCCGTTCAATTTTTCCGACCCCAGGTGCGTAGGTACGGATACGGCTTGCGCCCACTGGCTTTCCATCGCGGTAGGTCACAAAATGAATCGTTCCGCCATCCAGTGTGTCATGCTCATCTATTTCCAACTCTTCCGGTACTTCCTGTTCCTCGATGAAAACGACTCGGCGTACGGATAGAGCATCCGCCAATTCTTGTTCAGTGGTGACTCTTTGGATCTGGTAGGTTTGCAGGTTCATGGGTATTCGTCCTTTGTCAGAAAATATCCCTCCCTACGACATATACGCAGGGAGGGTTGGTGTTTGAGGAAAGGGTGTTTATTTTTTGAGAAGGAAAGTCTGGTAAACGCTCCAGATGCCATCCTCTAGCTGATAAACCAAGTGGAAGCGATCAATCTCGCTGTTCAGGTCAATTTTTGCCATGCTGAGTTGGCCGGTTACATCCCGCAGCTCATCGTCGGACAGGTCGCGCCCGATGGTCAGATGCGGTACGTATGCGTAGGTTTCTTTTTCATTCACACACTGATTGGCAATCTTTTGATGCAGCTCATTAAATGGTTCTTTGTTTTGCACAGCCAAATAGATCACGTTGTTTGTAGGGTGGAAAGAAGATACCCGATGGAAATGAGCCGAAAAGCTGTCGGTAGAGGAGGCAACCTGCTCCAGATGGCTGACCAGCTCAGGCAGCTTGGTTTCGTCCAGCTCAAAGGCTTCCTTCAAACGGATATACGGAGGAACCAAAGCATAGCCCGGGTCATAACGTTTCCGGTAAGAGTTGGCTACTTCTTGCACCTTGCTAGATGGGAATATTACGATACTGTACATCATCAGAACCACTCCTCCTTACTATCTATCATGCTCTACAAGATCTTATTTTAACAGAAAATTCTTCATTTGTGTAATGTTAAGCGTGGGTCCGTATATTCCTTGCGCCAAAGGAAAGACTGTGTAGTGCAAGGAGGTGCCGCACTGTATGTATACGGCTATGATTGTCACATTCATTTTTCTCGTTCTGCTTCTACTGTCTGTGCTGACCTTCACGATCTTGACTGCGATACGAAAAGGAGAATTCGAAGAAGCACTCGTATCGACTATTAAAGATGAAGGTCCACAAGAAGAACAGCCACGGTAAGTTTACCCGTAAAGCGTCTTAAGCATACGCGGTAAATTGCGCTGCCAGTGGCCCCACGTATGGTCACCCTCAAACGTTTCATAAACGAGGGTGGCTTTTTTCGTGCGCAAAATGTCGCGCAGTTCTTCATTGGCCGCTAAAAGATTCAATGTGCCACGGCCCGTGCTTACTGCCGTTTCCTCCGTCCCGATCTCCATATAAATGGTCTGCGGAACGGAAAAGTCAGCGTCAGCTATCAGACGATTTAACTTTGCGTCCATGGCAATCGACTGGCAGGCAACTTGTCCAAACGTATGTGGATAGTTAAGAGCAGTGAATAAAGAGACAACCCCGCCCAAAGATTCGCCAAGAAGTGTTCGTGCGTTCCCCAAAGGATGTGTGGAGAAATGCGTATCGACATAGCTCACGACTTCATCGGCGAGGAAGCGACGGTAGGCCATATGTTCCTTGCCATCCGGATGATAACGGTCGTTCCGTTTGCTTTTCTCGACAGGGAGAAAGGCAGCGATGATATCAGGCAATTCTTTGTCCCGATTCATCTGATCCAGCAAAGAAGCCATCCTGCCCATTGCCAAGTAATCTTCTCCATCCTGTACGTAGAGGACTGGATACGAGTAGAGTGGCGAGTAGCGTTGGGGTGTGTAGACAATCAGCTTTTCCGGCGTCCCCAAATGCCGGCTTTCCAAGATGATTTCCTCAAGGGCCACTGCGTTGTCCTCCTTATTGGGATATTCCTTTCATTATTATACAGGAGCAAGCGGGCATGCCCAATAGTTTGGGTGCAAGGTCAGGCTGTGGGCGAAAGATTGTCGCAATTTGGTCAGCGTGTGATACTATGGTAGGAAACGACTTCACTCGATTTGTGGAAGGGGTTGTCTCTTATATGAAGAAGCAAGTACACAGCATCGAAGTCAGAAACGCTGCTCTCGCACGTTTGGCAGAACGCGGAGTGACGGTAGATGATATCGCAGAGATCGTCTATCTCATGCAGTCGCCCTACCATCCAGATCTCACGATGGCGCAGTGCATCGAGAGCGTGAAAGCAGTCTTGGAAAAAAGGGAAATGCAGCACGCCATCCTGGTTGGCGTTGAGTTGGATACGTTAGCAGAGAAAGGCCTCTTGTCTGAGCCACTTCAATCCATCATCGCATCAGATGAAGGACTGTTTGGATGCGACGAAACATTGGCACTAGGCTCCGTATTTGGATATGGAAGTATCGCGGTGACCACCTTTGGACATTTGGATAAGCACAAGGTCGGGGTGATTAAAAGGCTGGATACCAAGTCGGGAGAGGGACGTGTTCACACGTTTTTGGACGACCTCGTGGCGAGTGTGGCAGCCAATGCGTCTAGTCGCATGGCCCATCGGATGAGAGATGAGCAGGAGGCGGAGTTGGCACGAAGTGAGGCGTTGAAGCAACAGGAAGCGGAGCTGCGTGTCGAGGAGAAGGGGAAAGGGACGGAGCAGGCTGGGTAGGTTAGGTATGGGATGAGGGAGTTTGTTTCGATCGTTACCTAATTATCTTGTTTGTTTGAAACGCTATTGGATCGCTTTCAGCTTGGCAGGAGCCATTTCTTCACCGATGTAGCTCAAATGCTTGATGGCGTCGTGTTTGATGTGATGTCATCTTGTAGGTAATCCCTATGTTTTATAGGGGGGATGTGGGCAGCAGCGGTGGGGAATGGCTTTTTACAAGGTAAAAGCAAGCCTGATTTCACTGGGTTTTTTAGTGTTCTTTTGGTACGAGTGAAAATTTTTACAAGAAATTATTCATTTACTCTTGAAATCCATTTTACGATACTGTATAGTAATAAATGTGATCGACGTCCGATACGATTCGGGCCCTTAGCTCAGTTGGTCAGAGCGGTCGGCTCATAACCGATTGGTCGTAGGTTCGAGTCCTACAGGGCCCACCATTAAACGATCACACACATATCCCATGATCCGGTAGCTCAGTTGGGAGAGCACCATCTTGACAGGGTGGGGGTCGCTGGTTCGAACCCAGTCCGGATCACCATAATTGATATATCAAGGGTTTGAGCGTGATTATAACACTTTATTAGTTAAGTGGTCGCACTCAGACACGCCTTCAAATATGAAGCACACTTTCTTTCAGAATCAAAATCTGAAAAGGGAGTGTGCTTTTTCGTGTTACTCAAGTTTGCCATTAAAGATTTTAAGGATGATCGTGAGTACAAAAACTTATCCCCTAAAACCATCGAATCCTACATGTCTGCGCTTAATGAATTTCAATCCTTTTGTTCAAATGAGGAAATCATTGATGTGAATGACGTGACAGCAAACGCAGTGAAGAACTACTTGATGTATTGTCACAAAGAACGAAAGAACAATGTAACCACAAGAAACAGCAAACTTCACGTTCTTAAAATCTTCTTCAACTACCTTGAAGAAAATGAAATCATCACTTCGAAACAAAATCCTACAAAGAGAATTGGTTACGGCAAAGAGGACATTAAAATTGAGGTATTTCAAGACAGTCACATAAAAAAGATGTTGGGCTACTACCAGCGCATTAAGCAAAGGGAAAAATCCTACTTTGCATATCGTGACTACACTATGATTGTTTTTCTCCTTGCCACAGGCGTTCGTTTGGGAGAGTTGGTCAATCTTAAATGGAATGAAGTAGATATTAAAAATGGTACAGTAACCGTATTCGGAAAGAAACGCCAGCAAAGTTCTATTCCTATTACTGATAAATTAATCAAGGAACTTTGTGAATACAGAGTGTTTTGTGAGAAGACATTTGGGGAGATACCTGATTCCGTTTTCACTGACATTGAAGGAAATCAATTGACAGATAACAGTGTGAAATGTGTATTTAAGCGGTTGAAAACAGTGATGAACTTTAATGATGTACGCCTATCCGCTCACACCTTCCGTCATACGTTCGCCCACAGAATGTTGATGAATGGTTGTGACATATTTACCCTGCAAAAGATGCTTCGGCATAGTAACATTTCCATGACACAACGATACTTGGCTATATGGGGAACAGCCCTAAAAGAGCAGAACGACAAATTCAATCCCCTCAACAACATAGATATATAGTAGTGGTAATTTGAAAGAGCGGATGATACCGCTCTTTTTTTCTTGCTTTATCTCTCCGTATAAGCCATTCTAAGCCACAGATCAAGGGGAGGGTGCAATCCATATCCCCAACCAATTTCCATTCCCCACAGTCCTATTCTGAATATTACCTCTATGGAAATTCCTTGAAACATCAATACTCCGACTATCCGAATTTGAACATGGTCAGGTCAGATGATAGTTCTGAAACGCTTGTGAAATTGTAACGCTTGCAAAATCAATCCAAAATTAAAAATGTATGGTATTTGGGGTACATATAATATGAGTGATTAACTATTACAAAGTTGAGTAGACATGTATACATACATATTATATGTACCTCGGATAGCGTATCTTATAGATTTTGGATTGAGATTGGGATAGAAAAACATTGTGTCAGAAAACTGATACAAAATACCCTCCACAGGGGCTATACAGTGAGGGCATTTTATTATTCATTCTTGAAAAGTCAAGAATTAATCATTACAGGAAAAAACTGATACAAAATGCTCTCCACAGGGGCTATATAGTGAGGAGTGTTTTAAAAAATATTCCACAAAAAACTACATGGAAAGACGGTACATCACTACTTAATAAGTGAGAGGTTTGGTAAACGCAACTCTGAGATTCTGAGCAAAATCATTACAGGAAAAAACTGCACAAGAAGACCATACATCATCACTTAATAAGTGAGCGGGTTATCCATGATGCCATCAATTTCAGCGTGACAGGAATTGGTTGTGAATAACCGCTCCATAGGGACTCTTAGTTGAGGAACCAAAAATGATAATTACTTTTCGTAAGTGAATCCAGTTTGAATATTAACATCAATTAAAAATAACGGGGACAAAAAAGGCACACTTTTTCTTCCACAGGGACTTAAACTTAATAGATGAGGGGAGTTAATCCGATCTGGAAAGTTCTAGGGACAAAAACTCTTATAAAAAGTCTCTCACAGGGACTTACTAGGTAGGGGTTACTTTGACTAGATAAGTTATGGGACAAGATCGGTTGACAAACCCCTTCTCACAGGAACATATACAGTGAGAGGGTCGAAATTTTATTCGACAAAAAACTGAATCAAATGCACCTCCACAGGGACTTACTAGGTAAGAGGACTGAACAATCCAACAGAAATAATTCCCATGTGCCAATTATTTCGTATTTACAGGTGTCTAAATCCTATTCTTACCAGTAGACACCTACTCCTTTTTTACTGTCTCTGATTAAATTTTTTGAATAAGCATTTGAATATGCTATCGCATTATAAGGAAGTGATACAATGGCTGAAATTACAGCAAATGGTTATCAAAGTTTAAGGGGCTTTATTCAATCAACATGGAAATACATTGAACTACGTGATGGCTCAGGTACTCCAATCATTCGTTTAAGCCCATCAGACCAAAGAGTTACTTGGACACACCAAGCAGGAAACCAAACCTTGGAACTAACAATTGTGGTGAAGGGTTCTGATGCTGATCTGGCAAGCGCTCTGCCAAAGACGTTTGCTCAGAGTGCCATTTTTGATGTTGCAAGCGGTGGAAGCCCATACAGTGTTGAAACCTACACAGCATTTACAATGGAAACAAGCATGGATGAGTTAACAGTTAAACATCAAATTCAAGTCCCACAGGTCGTATAGGGTGATTGTCGATGCTAGGTAGCGGAACACAAGCAAATCCTTATATCATTCAAACACCACAAGATTTACATGATGTACGAAATAATCTAACTGCCAACTATGAATTGGGCAACGACATTGACATGTCTGCTTGGGGTTTGTGGAATCCAATTTCTTATTATGACAACGTCACTTGGGTGAATGGATTCTCTGGTAACTTTGATGGTAAGGGTTATAAGATCAAGAATCTCACTATCTCAAAAAATGAGGGTGGGATTTATTTAGGTTTGTTTGGTCAATTCATTAATGGAACACTGCAAAATGTTGCCTTAGAGAATGTTCAAATCAACACTGGTGGAAGTGGAAACAATCGTTTAGTAGGTGCGCTAATTGGCTATGCCTACAATGCAACGATAATCAATTGCTATGCTACTGAGGGCAGCGTAAAAGCGCAAGAAGAATCAGGTGGACTGATTGGGAAAGTGTGGCAATGTAATATCAGTGATTGCTATACCAACAACAATGTCACCTTGGCAACTTCTTATTATGGCGGCGGCTTTGTTGGGTCAGTGGATAGCAATACTACCATAACGAATTGCTATTCAAGTGGTAAGGTAACATATAGTCAAACTTCACTTTGGAATGGTGTTAGTGGCTTTGCTGGATTTGTTCGCAACAAAACAGACATCATCTTTTCCAATTGTATTTGGGATAAAGATTCATCAGGTCAAGTCAATCCGCCTAAGATTGGAAGTCCACCTTCTACTGTCGTTAGCGGTGTAATAGGTAAAACAACATCAGAGATGAAGCAGCAGTCAACGTATCTAAATTGGGATTTCGTTACTGTTTGGAACATATTGCCGAATGAATATCCAAAGTTGAAAAGTTTCTTGTCTGCAATTGATAAGAAAGTAATAATCACACTGACATCTAAAGTTGCCAATCTCACTGATCTTAGCGTTAAGGGTAGCAAAAAGCACGTAAAATCTACCGCTTCAATGGATGATATAACTTCCAACATAATGCCTGCTAGAAAGAAAAGCGTTCAGCCACATTCATACGTTGGAGCGATTGCATCAACAGCCACACGATTTGCAAGAATTGTAAGGGCAGTGACTAATGTGGTTACTTCACACCTGAAACCAATCTCATCTGCTACGACAACTACTGGTAAGGTCATGAGAAAGCCATTATCACGCTTGAAGCGTATCATTACAGTTGCACAGGGTTTAATAAATCCATCATTATTACAGGTTGATGCATACGCCTATCATATTGAGAATCCATCCAATCATTCTCATGTAGAAAGCATGACTTCAAGTAGCGTTATGGAGAATCCTTCCTTTGTGGAGGTGATAGAATAATGGCATTTACAGGCGATACAGTAAGATTAATCGTCAAGTTTAGAAACTTTGATGGAAAAGCGATTGACCCTACAGATGTGAAGTTGAAGATTTTCTCTGAATCAGAGCAGACAATTGAAGAGTTTCAACTTAACGACACCAATCGATTAGAGATTGGCGTTTTTTATTTTGATTACATTGTTCCAGTTGGTGAGGGTAACTTGATTTATGAATTCTCAGGAATGGTTAATGGCAAGCCCATCATTACAAGGGGAACGATAGAGCGTAGATTTATTTAAGGGGGTGTATTCAATGGATACAGATAATCAACAAACTGATATGAAGACATATACAGAAGACGAAGTGAATGGACTCATTCAATCTGCAAAAGATGAATGGACAAATACAGAGTTGGAGCCACTTCAACAGCAGATCAAAGAGTTAGAGCAGTTCAAGCCAGTTCAAAAAACTGATGCTGAAATCGCCTTAGAACAGAAATCAAAGGAACTGTTTGAAAAGGAAAAAACATTGACGCTGAAAGAAGCAGGACTTCAAGAATTTGCAGAGTTCTTTGAAGTTGGCAATATTGATGATTTGCAGTCGAAGATTGAGCAATTCAATAAGATTTTGGCTAGCAAATCGCTTGATAACACATACAAGCCAGAGAGTCATAAGACATCTGATAAGTATTCCATTGCTGAGAAAAAAGGGGATACTGTCAGCATGATTGGTTCCAAAATGTCAAAGATTTTCAATTAATAAATAGGAGAGATTACGCTTTATGATTAAATCTACAGATTTCACAAATTTAGAGAACGTGGACTTATCCAAGGAAATTTCCTTGGTTTCGCCAATTGATACACCATTTTACACGTTGATGCTTGCTAATAATCGCGTGGAAAACGCAACCTCTAAGATCATCACTTGGAGAGAAAAAACGCTTGATAATACCTCTGACATTACGGTTGCAGAAGGTTCGGAAACAACTGTGTTTCAGGCATCAAGTCGCGCTGAACTGAACAACGTACAGGAAATTTTCAAGAAGGCAGTAAGTGTATCTGGTTCTGCACAAGCGTCTGACGTTATAGGAATTTCAAACTTGTTCGCTTCTGAGGTAAATGATCGCTTGATTGAGATGAAAGTCCAAGTTGAAAAGAAACTGTTGAATGGAGTAAAAGACCTGGGTTCTGTTGATGGCATTCGGAACATGGGCGGTTTGCTGAGTTTCGTTCCTTCAACAAACAAAGTAACTGGTGCTACCATTAACGCAATCACAGAAGATGAGGTAAAGGCAACAGTTCGTAAACTGTGGGAAGCAGGAGTTGCAACAAGTGAATTCTTTGCGCTGGTCAATGCAGATGTAAAGGAAATGATTGATGACTTGTACAAGGATAAATACTCCTACATTGCACAACAAAGCAAATTTGGCTTGATCGTTGACACAATCCGCACTAACTATGGTAATGTCAATTTCATTCTTGATCGTCATATGCCAACAGATAAAATCGTAATGTTCGACATCAACAACGTAGCAGTTTCCTATCTCCGTAAGCCATTCTTTGAGTTGCTTGGAAAAACTGGTGATAACGTCAAAGGACAAGTCATTACAGAAGCATCCTTGAAGGTACTTGCTCCTAAAGGTTTGGCTGAGTACACGCTGAAAACTTCATAATTCAATACTGGACAATTAGAGTAGGGCATATTTCTGCCCTGCTCTTTTTTCTTTTCCAATAACTAAACTTTTTGAAAGGGGTGAAAATCATGAATGAACGTGAAGCATATACGCTCAAGCGAAGGCAAAAGAAAATTCGCTTACATCATATAGCCAGAAACATTGGCTGTTCAACATCTCTTCTCTCCAGATTTGAAACGGGAGATTGTGAAATGTCTCAGGAGAAGAAGCGTAAGTACAAAGAATTTATAGATCAATTTGTAAAATATGAAAGGTAGGTGAATGCAGTGCAAGATTTTAAAACCTAATCTCCTTTGTCCACAGGGATAAAAGGAGATTAAAAGAGCGTTTTATTGTGATGTATTAGGGTTTAGGTAATTTTATGTGGTCAAGGCAGATGAAGGTATAATCTTCACTGTCTTAAATGCAAGAGGAAATTAAAACTCGTTTTCCCAAATGGGTAAATGATAATGCACATGGTAAGTATGTAATATGTATGAGTGATGATCTGGATTCTCTTTTGGGAGCAAAATTACTTGAACTAGTGAAGGGGTATGTAGTCAATTATTTCTACAACTTCAGAAAATTATATGTTGCTGATAAAGGAAACAAGAAGAAAGCAATAGGCGTTGATATTGCACTAATGGAAGGGAAGACGTGGGACAACCATATAACGTTAATGCAGCCAAGCAGAGATAGCATTAACGAGCAATCAGCGAACCTAAATTCGATATTTCAAATTGATAGTGAAAATTATACAGCGAAATATGCTGGTTCAACGTGTCTGCAAATCTGGTCTTATTACGATATTCCTCTTCCACCAACAGATGTTGGGAAAATGATACTTCTAGCAATAGACAGTACCTATTTGGGGCATTATATTCCAAGATTTCAACATACTCAAAACGAATATTTAGAAATGATGAGTATGACAGAACTGATTGATCTACTGAACAAGTATGATAAAAGGGATTTTGAAAAGATTAAAAAACAGTTCTGTACAAACCACAAAATATTTGTCAGGAACAATGGTTTTTTAAGAACTTCGATCAAACTAGATGAAATAGGGGATATATTGAACCTTGACTTGTCGCTCCCTGACAAGTCTTTTGTTTTGTTTAGGAACTTTAAAGATGATCAGTTCACCTTATCATCAGAATTAAAAGGGCAAGTATTCTCATTAGCATTAACAAATGCTAATGGTGGCAAGTACACGTATTTCTGAACCTCTTTTGTTTCATTAGGTTAGAAATCAATACGGAAGGAGAGATACAGAATGTTCAATGAGAAAGAATACTTCTTTTGCTACTCACCAACGTTATTTACGTTTTTAAAGATCAAGAAGAAGATAAATTACATTTGCAGTGCTTTGCACGAAAAGACATTTCAAAAGTTCTGGCTTTTTAATCGGTCAGATGAACTGCGTGAAGCCCTTACTGAATACAAGGAATTGTTTAAAGAAGAATAGTTTGTAGTGTTGACTTTTGTTTGGCTTAAATAATCGGTAATTCTCGCACCTGACATGTGATAGTGTCAGGTGTTTTTTGTTAATTCATGGATAATTTATAAGGAGCGTTGATTGTAATGTACTTTGAAGAATTGAAAAAGATTTTAGGCAGTAACGATAAGGACAAGGTGTTTATGCCAAATGAGATTTTTGTGGATTTAAAAATGCATCTGAAAGATTCTAGTCATATTGCCTTTGCTTACTCTTATTATTTCGTTATCACATATTTGTATCGTAATGCTAGATATCGAAATGTGATTGATAAAAGTGGAAAAGAAATTGAGATTAATCAATCTGAATTGAAGCAAATACTAGGGTATTCTAAAGACAATAAGACAACAAATTTTATTATTAAACAGAATGGAATATTAGACCAGATGGGCTATACTCAGACGGTATCTGATTTTCCAACATATATTGAAAGAAAGATTCTTTGCTTAGGTAAAGAAAAACTATCTGATGAATTGTATATTGAGATGTATTCGGATATGGATTTAGAGACAAAAAAATACTTAAAAGAAAATAGAAGGAATCATAAAATCAAATATCCTGTAAAAGCATTTTATCGAACTCCAGAAGATCAGAAAGATAGCCACCAAAACGGAACATTCTTTTTTGTTGATAGTACACATGGAATACCAGTGGATGTGTTCATTTATTGCATGACCAATAAGGAAATAGGTTGTGTTGGATTTTATCTCTATTCCTATCTTAAACGTATGAATGACATGTTCGAGAAGGGCTATGACGTACCACTAGAAAGGTTGAGCGAGAATACAGGTATCAAGCCAACTACATTAGATAAGTATCTAGATAAACTCAAGGCATATAATCTGATCAGTTGTATTGTTCGACCATTTGTAGTTGGAAAGCCAACAGACGTTAAATTAAAGGCAAACACTTACAGGACACATGAATTTGATCAATTTTTGTATACTCGACAATGGTATGAAAAACGTAAAGTCATGAGTTATGAGAATTATACAATAGATGGAGATTTATCAGATGAAACAAATCCCTTCGAATAAAACAAAAATCTAAAAAGGTATGCTTTCTGGAGTACATATAATATGTAAATATATTATTATCTTATTTTTTTATCTATTAAATCAAAGAGAGTTAATAACCCATATTATATATACCTCGAATACCATACCTTTTTAAATATGGATTGATTTTGTAACGAGCAACGGCAGTTGCTCTTTTTTATTTCAAAATGGATGGTGAGAATAGATGGTTACATTACATGAAGCGTTAAAACAAATCTCTTGGGATAAGGCAGAATACTTCAAGTGGAAATATCCAGATGCACGTTTTGATCAGCGTTTGCCTATTAAAACGGAAGAAGAATTCCTGAGAGTCGTTAATAAGAAGACAATTAACACCTATCTGCGGTGGGAGAAAACACAGGAATATAAGGCGTTGGTTGCTCTGTACTTGCAATCGCGTACAGCAAATGACTTGCAAGAGATTTACAGTGTGGTAAGTGAGAAAGCAAAAAAGGGAGACGAAAAGGCAGTTAAGTTGTTCCTAACCTTGAACAAAGAGATTCAGGAACACGCTAAAACTGCTAATCAGACATTTTCCAACGAAGATAATGAAACAGAAGATGAAGATGACTTGATCGTGTAATCTTGTACAGTGTAAGGTGGTAAGTTTTATGGCTAAGATGACAAAAAAGCAGAAGTTAGAGAAAATTAGCAATGACCCTAAGTTATGGATACTGAATTTTGTAAAGATCGTAGATAATGAAGGGCGATTGATTCCGTTTAAGGTAAATGATCAGCAGGAAATGTTTATTGATAGCATGACCAAATTCAATATTATTTCTAAGGCAAGGCAGATTGGGTTTTCGACCCTATCCCTTGCCTTATGTCTTTATTATGCATGTACGAAGCCCAATACGAATTACTTGATTGTCTCGTACAAGCAGGATTCCTCTTCTTCCTTATTCGAGCGGTTGAAGAGTATGTATGACACTCTTCCACATGATAAATACGAATTCCCCTCTATTAAGCGTTCAAACAGAGGGGAATTTTTGTTAGATAACAATTCTAGGATTCAGTGTGTCGTGGCAGGTAATAAGGACGTTGGGCGTGGCTCAACGTATGAATATATTCTCCTGTCTGAGTTTTCCTTTTTTCAGAATCAAGAGAAGGTATTGTTGTCAGCAGAGCAAGCGTTAAGCAAGAACCAGAATAGCAGGATTGTGATTGAGACAACATCTAATGGATTCAACTACTATCAGCGAGTTTTCATGAATGCCTACAAGGGTGAATCCAAATACAAGGCGTTTTTCTTTCCGTTTTATTCGAGTGCGTATGAGAAGCAGTTTAAGCATGAACATGATCAGGCGGAGCAATGGTACAAGGAACAATATGGTGTTCGTTTGAGTGCCAAAGAACTTGAATCAGATGAAAAGATTCTCCATGAAAAAGGTGCGTCACTGAAAATGCTGATGTGGCGTAGATGGAAACTGATGGACATCGACATTCAACAGTTCTATCAAGAGTTTCCTAGTAATCCTATGGAATCGTTTATTTCGACTGGTCATAGCGTGTTTGATCAAACGAAGGTTCTTGAAAGGTTGAACTACGTCATTCCTGCTTTGCCTTATAAAGATATTGATGTTGAACTTCCAGATATGTTGATGCCATACATTAACAAGAGTTTGTTTCTGTATTTCACTCCGAAAAAGGACAGGAAGTATTATGCAGGAGTTGATACTGCTAGTGGAAGCGGTGGAGATAATAGCGCGGTTGCTTTCTACGATGATGATGGTCAACATGTGGCAAGTTTCTACAACAATAAGGTTCCAGTATATAAGTTCGCTGAAATAGTGAATGCGATAGGAAGGTATTATGGCTATGCGTTTCTGGTTGTTGAAAGGAATACCTATGGCTTGCCACTGTTGGAAAGGTTAAGGCGTGATCATAATTACATGAATCTGTACAAACACAAGATATTCGATCAAAAAGGAAGAAAGAAGATGCAGTTAGGTTGGCAAACCAGCCAGGTATCTAAATCGATAATGATCAGCGACTTTAAAGAACAGTTTGAACTTGATTTGATCAATATTAACTGCAAAGAAACGCTTGAGCAGATGCAGATTTTCCTAGAGAACGATGGGAAGACAGGCAATAAGAAAGGCGAAGGCAATTACGATGATATGGTTATTGCCAATGCACTTGCGGTACAAGGAATGAAAGTAGGTAAATGGTATGTATAATGAAAAATCCCTCCAAAGAGGAGGGAAGATGTTGTTATTTTTTTTTGCCTAGAACTGTTACGACAGTAATAACTGTGGAAATAACAGTTAGAATTCCAGATACATTCGAGTTGAAAAAAGAATTAGTTATCATAAATGGAATAAGGCATAAGCCGATTAATATTGTGAGATTCTTCCCAAAAGTAGGATTCGTTAATAGTGTTAAGAATAAAGATGAGTCATCCATTCGATTAAGTTTTGAAGATTCTTCTAATCTTTTTGAAAACTGAAGGACTTCCTCTAGTTTATCTTCATAAGTAGTTCTAGGCTCAGATACAGTAGATTTTTGTTGCATAGAAAGGGAATTTAAATCTAAAAGGGATTTAAGAAAAGAAATTATGCATTCTTTTTCCCCATTATTGATTGAAATTAAAATATCATTAGCAGTTAATTCGAGAACTTTGTCTAATACTTCGACTTGATTAGAACTATTGTGGAGAATGAATAAGTTACTAGAATTTTCCTTTACTTTTTGTAAATTCGATCTGAATTCTCCATTATATAACACTCTAAAGTACACTTTTTGGAACCAAGTATACTTTAATTTATCTTTATTGGTGATCTGATTTATTATGGTATTTAGTACTATAAAAAGTTTACCGTTCAGACTGTAATTTTTAATTGGATTAAAGAAATTCGAAGCGAACAAAAATAGCATTAGAGAGAATAGTCCCGTGAGGATAGCAAATAGGTAATACTGACTGCTAGGGTTTACTGGTAATGATGAACCTCCCAACAAAATAGATGCAGATTTAATCAGTTCCCAAGCAAGTCCAATTAATAATAGTGAATAAAACAGTATTAACCCTATCAAGATATAGAAATCACGTTTGACTTTATTCACTATTTTTTTCTCGATGGTTTTATCGGTTAATGATTGATAATAAACTTCTAAATTCACCAATAACTAACTCCTTACATAGGAAGAATTTACTATATACAAGATAATCATTTTTTAGAAGGTGGTCAATATGACAATTCAAGAATATATAACGGAATTTCATGACGGAAATCCTACATGGTTTTTAGATGAAGTGGGACAGGTCTATCATCAGCAACGTATTATGAATATTCTGGATACGAAAGAGTATCTGAGCGGCACGCATAAGATTTTAAAGCGTCCCAATGAAACCTATAATGGAAAAACATATGAACCAAGGAAAATCGTTCTTCAATACTGCAAAACGATCTTGAACTTCCAAACGAGTTATCTGTTGCAGAATCCAGTCACTCTTACAGGTGATAAGGGCATTATTGAGGAATACAAGCGAATTTATAAGAAAGGCAAGTATGATCGAATTGATTTTGATATTCTTGATAAAGTTGTGAAGTATGGTAGTGCCTATGAATACGTGTATGTTGATGCTGGCGTAATTAAAAGTAAGTTGATCAATCCAGAAGATGGCTACCCAGTTTACAACCATGCAAATGAAATGATTGCCTTTATCGAGTCCTATACAGTGGATTCAATCAGTTATTATACTGTCTATTATGAGGACAGGGTAGAGAACTGGACTGATAGAGGAGGAGAGTTAAAACAGGTTGGCGTTTACGGGAATGCAAGCGGCTTGCCTGTTGTCTATAAGAACAGAAATGAACTTGACCCGAATTATGGTAGAAGTGATTTAGAGGATATAATTAATATTCTTGATAACATGGAAGATTTACTGTCCAAGTTTACGGATAGTTTCTATAAGTTTCATAATCCTATTCCTGTTGCGATTGGTCAGCAGTTGAAAGGTGAGGGATTACCTACTCATATCGTTGGTGGTGGTATTGTATTAGACGATGGGGCTGACTTTAAATTAGTTGGGAATCAGTTGGATTTTAGGAGTTTTGAAACGATCTACAACATGTTGAAGCAAGCGTTGTTGGATATCAGCAATACACCAGCGGTCAGTTTGAATAGTCAGGATGTGAGCAACTTGTCGGAAGTATCGATTAAGTTGCTTTTTTCTTTGGCAGATATCAAAGCAGGTTTGAATGAAAAGTATATGCGTGAAGGTATGGAACAAAGATTTGAGAAGATAAGAAGGATATTGGAGTTGCAAGGCAAAAAGATAGATGATGAAGCGTTTGACAGTTTGGGTATTGTCTTCCAATACAGCAGACCACAGAACGAAAAGGATATCATCGATAACTTGAAAGTAATGAAAGAAATTGGCGGTATTTCGTTAGAATCGATTTTAGAGAAGTCGCCATTTACAAGTGATGTTGGTCAGGAGTTACAGAGGTTGAGGGCTGATAATGGTCAAGGAAATGAGCAAATAGAGGATAAAGTTACTGAGATTGAATAGGTAGGTTGGATGATGGAAGGTCAGGTTTTAACAGGGAATTGATTTAGGTAAAACGTTGGATTGGTGAGTGGTTTTAGTGTGGGAGGTATGCACCAAAAAATTGCATATGTTACATCAAAAATGCCGAAGCAAGATAGGCGGGCATTAAAAAAAGTAGTGCTTCATATATCACAAAAGAGCATTTAGAAGATTTTTTTTGTGGGATTTTTTGAAATTTCTCTAATTATTCACTTCATACTTTTTCTGCTAAAATTTGACCACTATCTCTACGAGTTAGTGGTCAATTGCTATACTAGAATATGGAAGTATACTTCCAAACGTCCATTTGGTGATACTTTGGGAGGACGGGAAGGGCTTTAGAAAGGCGTTCTGAGGTAGATTTGAGCAAGGTTATTTGAAGGGCTGATACCCCATTTTGAGGGAAAGGGGATTTAGCACACTCAAAAACACACGTGCAAATGATTGGGAACTACTGTAACATATTACCAAAGCACTAAGTTCAGGAGATGATAATGATGTCCCAAAGACGTATGAATATTTATCAACTCGTTATCAATCTTGGTTTAAACGAGTTAGAAGAGTATGTTACAGAAATTGAAGATTTTTTAGAACAACGTTTGAAGTCTTTTGATGAGTGGTTTGAAGAAAAAACTAAAGACTTTTCAGAAGAAGACAAAGATACTTATGGAGAACACCTGTCAGATGAATACCATAAATTAGCGGACGCTTTCCCAACAACTTTCCGTTCTTCGATGCTCTTAAATATATATTCTTTTATTGAAAAGGAGTTAAATCAACTTTGTTTCCACTACGGAAACAGAAAAGATATTAGAATAGAGTTAAATGATTTGAGGGACTCTGGAGTGATACGCGCAAGTAAATATATTGATAAAGTTGTTGGAATTAACTTCCCGCATGAATTAACTGAATGGAAATTAATTTCTGGTGTTTATAGAGAATTGAGAAATTCTTTTGCCCATAATGGGGGAATTATTAGAGAACAAGGGATTCAAAAGATGAAAGAAAAGATAAGTGACTTACCAGTTAGCCTTAATGAACGTCATGGTGAATTAAAATTAGAAAAGGAGTTCTGCTATAAATTCATTAAGGATGCACGAATCTTCTTTAACGAGTTCTTTTTAGATGTTGATCAAAGTAACCAAAAGTTAGACGGAAATGAGATCTGAATTGGAGTGACTTAATTTGATACAACTCATTGATTGGCTAGACAAGCATCAAGGGTCAATAATGGCAATCCTGACGTTGGTTTACGTGGGAGCAACAATCCTTATTATGAGAGCAAACAGGCGTTCAGTCATTGAAATGGAAAAGACAAGGGAAGAAGAACATCGCCCATATGTAGTGGTATTTTTCGATAATAAACAAATTAATCAGGTTAACTTTGTGATACAAAACATTGGGAAAACTTTAGCCAAAGAAGTTGTAATTACTAGCACTCCTGCTTTCAATATTCCTAAAGACAGACCATTATCTGAAAGCAATTTGTTAAATAGACCAATACCAAACATGCCTCCTAATTACAAATTTACAACCTTTGTTGATATGCTTTGGGATTTAAAAGATGATGAAGGGAATTTTCCTAAATTTGATATTGTTGTCAGTTATAAAGGACAAAATAATAAAAAATATCAAGAGGAGTACCATTTAGATTTAAATGTAGAGAAAGGTATTTCAAGATTATCGGAAAAAACTATTCATGATCTGGTCAAAGAGTTTGCAAAGTTTAAAGATGAACACAACAGGTCAATGAGACAGTTGAATAATAGCATGGAAAAACTTATTCCAAAAGATAACGATTAAACAGCCTATAAAGAGAAAGAAGATCAAGTATCAAGCACCTACTAAGAAGTAGGTGTTTTCATTTGTGACCACTAACTAGGATTATTAGCATAAACGCAACGAAGAGTGCATCTATTATGGTAAAATTATCCTATGTTTGATGGGGGGATGTTATGAGGAAAGTAATCTTGATACTAACAATTGTTGGAGTAATAAGTGGATGTAACAGTACTGTAGAGGTAATTAAAGAAAGTGATGTTGAAATAGAGAAGCAAGCAGAAGTTAATTTGAAGGACGAAACAGAAAGGGAATTAGCGGTGGGTGTTGACCTGATCAAGAGTGGGAAACTTGAAGAAGCGATTAATCATTTGAAAAAATCATCACATTATGAAGAAATAATGGACTATAAAATGTTGAGTTACTATTCTAATGCGTTACTACATAGAAAAGATAAGAATTATAAATATGAGGTTTTTTATCTAAAAGGCATCCCACAAGATTACAATGGCGTTATGCATGAAGAAATTCAACAACAGAAAGATAACCTTAATCAGGTATTTGCTGATATGATAAAACGAAAAGAGTATGAAGCCATCAAAGAAATTCTTTTTGATTCACGAGAAGATAGTCAATTTAGTCCTATGTATAACTATAGTGTATTTTTGAAGAATGAGAAGGATTATCTATCTAATGCAAGATATTATCTTAGTAATATTCCTGAAACCTATGATGGCGTATTAGCCGAAGAAATAAAAAAAGCACAGAGAAAATATGGTACTGGGATCATAGTTAGAGATAGAGAACAACAATCAAAAATAATAGATAAACCTCAGATTGGTATGACAGCCGAAGAAGTTTT
Source organism: Brevibacillus fortis (assembly GCF_046196545.1). Taxonomy (GTDB): domain Bacteria; phylum Bacillota; class Bacilli; order Brevibacillales; family Brevibacillaceae; genus Brevibacillus; species Brevibacillus fortis_A. Next base: position 4,368,627 of record NZ_CP176370.1, on the reverse strand, counting down.
AAAAACCCGTTGGGGTACACCAGAAGATATTAATACTACAACGACTGTATATGGGACTAACGAGCAGTGGGTTTACAGTTCTGATAGGTATGTTTATATAGAGAATGGAGTTGTAACAACAATACAAGAATGAATATCAAACTATTTCAAAAACTGCTCTAACTGGCAGTTTTTTTATTTTATAATGGAGGTTTTTACAAATGACAAATCTACAACGTCTTGAAATGGAAATTGAGGGAATCTCCCTCACACAAGAACACTTGAGGGTATATTTAGCAGAGAATGGGTTGATATCCACAAATGAATATCTGTCTACATCAAACACTAACAAACGGAGCATCTATAAATCAGCATTGTCTATTCTTGAATCAATCGCAAATAATCCGATGTTGATGAAGAATTACAAACTGGATGATATGACAGTCAGTGCGTTTGCTGAGAACTTACAGAGTCGTATTGATCAATTGGAAAGAAAAATTCGCCAGATGCAAAATGATGATGGAAATGGTGAAAGCAGTTACTTTATGTTGTTTCAGTAATCAAGGAAGGGAGGTATTCGAATGTTTGTAAATCTGTTCGCTAGGAGCGAAGATGATTTTAAGTACCTATTAGCCAACTTTGGGGAATCGATCAGGGTAAATAACGTAGAGGTTAAAGCGGTCATTACCAATGCGCCAATTAAGGAGTTTGATGATAAATACGTTTCCGCTCTGACTCATTTTAAGCGCGGAGATCATGTCTTGTATAAGGGATTGGATTATTACGTCATCAATGAAGTGGAAGCCAAACGCTACGACAATTACAAGGCAATCATTAGGCGTTGTCCTTATAAGATCAATTTCAACGTGTCAAAGTACACAAATACAACAAGTGGCCCTTATGTTTCCTATGACGTGAAGAGAGTCCCTACCATAGTGTCAACAGCGAAGGACATTGGCATGAACTACAATCAGATGATTGGTGCGTATCTGCCGGATGGACAGTTAGCAATTTATGTACAAGATAACAGCGACACAAGGAAAATCTTCGCTGGTGTTGCTGACCCAGAGCAAAAGACATTACATAACATCATCTTTAGTGGGAAAGCGTGGAAGATTATTGGTGCAGATTTGACCAAAAAGGGTATGATTACGTTCAATGTTCAAGCAACTACGTTTGGTAGTAATGACGACAGGGTGAATGAAATTGCATGGGTGGCTACTCATACAAATTGGAATGGCGTTATTGATGATACATTCTACAATGGGGACACAAGTCAAAACGCAGGAAGTGGTGGCGGAGGTTGGCTATAATTGTTTTGTCTATAAAAGATATTATCCCTATCTGTTTAGATTTTTTCAGACCACTTGACTATATCTAGTGACTACTATATATTTACAGTAATAGATACTGGAAGTAAGTGGTTTGATATATCAAATACAATCCCAGTCAGTGATATGACAACATTTCGTTTAAGTATTCTTGACAGGGTGGGGGTCGCTGGTTCGAACCCAGTCCGGATCACCATAATATAAAAGCTCAAACCCCTTGGGAGACAAGGGGTTTTTCTTATTTTGCTTTTAAACAGACTTGTCCCATATTGATACGAAAACAGATTTTGATACGAATTTGATACGAATGGTGTTTTGATACGAATATCAGTTGGACTGCGTTTTGTAGAAGAGTTTGCCGAATTCGTCTGCCGTATCTTTTTGGAGATTCGGCAAGAGATGACTATATGTGTCCAATGTGATGCGTACGTTTGCGTGTCCTAGCCGTTCTGAAACAATTTTAGGGTTTACTCCTTGCTTCAAAAGCAAACTGGCGTGAGTATGCCTCATATCATGAAAGCGGATCTTCCTAATGCCCGCCTTCTGAATAATTGAGTCGAATGACCTGTTTAAATTCCGTGGCGAAAGTGGTGTTCCTACGGATGTGCAGATAACCAAACCCAAATCGTTATACAACGGTCGATTAGCTACTGTCTCAACTTTAGTACGGTGTTTTAGTTTCAAGATTTTACCCAGTGTGTTTTCATCAATCGATATTTGACGGTTGCCGGAATCTGTTTTTGCTCCTGCTGATAACTCTTTTCCGTCGTGAGAAAGTGTTTGGACAATTGAGATAGTGCGGTTATCCTCATCTATGTCCTTCCAACGTAATCCGAGAATCTCCCCTTGACGCATACCGGTTGTTAGCGCTAAAAGGAAAGCACAATAATACCGTGAATCCTTAGCAGCTGACAAAAACTTTTGAATTTCTTCCTCTGTCCAAACCTCAATTTCCTTTTTAGATACTTTTGGCGGATCAACGAGAGCAGCTGGATTTTTTGCGATCATCTCCCAACGAAAAGCCTTATTAAGGGAATCATTGATGATGGTGTGGACCTTACGGATATTTTCATCTGAGAGATTGCCGCCCTCTTTTAGCTTGTTATACAACGATTGAATGTCGCGTGGAGATATTTTTGCCAACTCAATTTCCCCGATATTAGGAAGGATGTAGCGATTGACCAAGAATGTATAAAATTCCAATGTACGTCCCTTGACGGTAGTTTTTTTATCCTCTAGCCAGCTACACATAAATACGGAGTAACTGGTCTTGGACGGCTCAAGAAACGTGCCTTTATTAAGTGCATTCTGAGCTTCCACCATTGCGGCCTCTGCTTCTTTCTTCGTTTTAAATCCTCTTCGTAGCATCTTTTTGTATTTCCCATTTTCTTTGTAGTTGATTGCAAAATACCAAGGATTCTTTTTCGCGTTGTCGTCCTTATACACTGGCATCTTTACTATCTTCCTTCCATTCCATAATTTTGTCTGGTTGCACACTAAAGTGGGTGCATAGCTTGTCAATTACCTCCATCGAAACATACTGATCCTTGCCTAGCTTTGCCAAAGTAGATGTTGATAAGCCTGGTTCATTCAGTAGATCTGTTCTCTTCATGTCTTTTTCTAAAAGTAGGTGCCACAAAGGTTTGTAAGAAAATGACATAAAACGTTCTCCTTTTGCATACGTAATATATACAATTTAGCAAATTATATTTGTGAATACAAATGTTAAGTTCGAGAGTTTTTATTTCGTGAGGATGTTCTGAGGATTCTTTTTGAAGAAATTGAGGCTTGTTTGTGAGATGAGACGCTTTTCCCGGTGTATAGTAATAGCATAGAAAGATATGCACCAGCCGCCTACGGGCGGTTTTTTCATTAAGCCAGAGGGGAAAGAAAAAACCGCCACACGGGCGGAGGTCTCAATAAGACTGTACTAGCTTTTTACTGAATAACAAGTAAATCCCAAACAATATAAGAGCCATTAATGCGGTTTTGTAAGTGCCAGTCCAAAAGCCATGGCCTCATTGAGAGCTACCTTTTGGCATATGCCTCACCTCCATAAATTGGATGGATAAGGTTATCATATCATAAAGACAGAACGTTTGTTCTTAAGGATACAATTATCGTTTTTTTAAAACTGGGGATAAAAGAGGATGAGATGAATTTGTCAGATTACTCCATCGTTATCCACAACCCCTGATTCATGCGCTTATGTTTAGATTCAGTTCAATTATTGTTGACATGTACATGTTACCCTCCCATTTAACAGGATAATTAGTAAGTTTGACGAATTTTGGATTTTAGGGAGGGAATGTATTTGAAAAGATCATATAGAGGAATATCGATTTGGGTTGGAATTTTTATATTAATCTTTGGTTCACCTATGCTAATTAATCTTTTAGTCTCATTCCGAACTCAATGGACTGTAGAAGAAGGCTCAGATTGGATTTCTTTCTTCGGAAATTATTCAGGTGGTTTGATTGGTGGCGTTGTCGCCTATTTAATTACTCGTTATCAGTTTACAATGCAAAAGAGGAATGATGCAGAAAAGGAACTAAGGTCTCAGTTGCCTGTTCTCTATAAACTAAAGAGTGTTCTAAGAATATTAGGTATGCAGTTTTCCTATATGGCTAATATTGATGAAACATTAAATAAATCACTTAATCCTTATCCTAAAATTAAAGTATCTCTTAAAGATATCGATAAAGATTTATGGAAAGACATTTGGATATTAAAAAACACATGGCTACAGGAGAAATTCTTACAACATGTTGAGTTTTATGAGGATGCTCGTTCGATCTTAAGTGCTGACATTGTACAAATGGAGATCAAATTGGAACAGTTAAAAAGAAGCCTCAGTACGAAGATACTTACTGCACGTACAGATGAAGATAAAATAGAGATAATGGAGTTGAAGGAACAAATTGCGATTCTAGAATTAGAATGCAAGGAACAAGAATGGGAAAGAAAGGACGTATGGCAGACTTTCCTGATGAATAACTACACTATAGGGAACAAAACCCTACTTGAATTGGTGAATAAAGAAATTACTGAGATAGAAGGGCGCGATAAAAATGAGACATGACCGTCCTCTAATTAGAGTACAGTCATAGCCAAAAACCCATATGTATCAAGGCTCCATAGCTCACTGTCCTCTATTTAGCTGACACTCGCGACTGTCCTCTAATCCGCTGACAGTTCTGTACTCTACGTAGAGGACGGTACTGTCCTCTAATCCGAGGACAGTCAAACTTTTTCCTTCATTAGAGCGCGAAGCCTAAAGAAAATCTTTAAAGAAAATATTAAAGAAATATACTCGCGACATGTCACTCGTATTTAGAGTGGCATTTTTTATTACAGAGAAAGGAGTGATAGCAAAATGGTAGCAAAGATGAAGCACATGCTGATGATATGTAGCATCGTATTACTAATCTATGGATGCGGTACAAGTAGAGAGTTTCTGGTAGTGAAGTATAACGACCAAGGACAGGTAATCACAAGCTACCATGTAAAAGGCTTTCAGCCGACAAAGGATGAGGATGGAGTCTCTTTCTTCATGATGGAAGATGGACAGCAGCTATTCATACAGGTCAGTGGCAATGTTGATGTGATTGAAGTAACTGGCAATGTACAAGCCACACTGGAGAGATTGGGAATCAAAGATGGGTAACTCCCTTGGCTGATAGTGAAAACGTCGTGAGCAGGCTGTGAACGCCTGTAGACCAAGTGCAAATACTTCACGGGTCCTTCTGGAGAGACAGAATCATGCGGGTCGAGCGAGCCCCGAAATCCCGCTAGATCTTAATTTTAAAATTCACTTGCGCTTTCGCTTGGGTCCAGCCTAAATGAGAGCTTTTTTAATTTTGGCTTCATCTTATGCGTCAAAAATAAACAATGGTGATTTTTAGCTAAAAACGAAAGTGAGGTGATGAAATTGGCGAAACCAAAAGTGAAAACCGATCGACTGCAGGATAGAGAGGTGTCTACCTCAGAATTGGCTTTGATAGTCGGTAAATCACCGCAATGGATACGCCAATTAACGAGGGACAACATTCTTGTGCAGGTTGGACGGGGGAAGTATTCGCTCGGTGAATCCATTCAAGCGTACATCAAGCACGTAGAAGGTGAATCTAGTGATGGGAAAATCAGCTATCGGGACGAGAAAGCTGCGCACGAACAGATAAAAAAGAAATTGCTCTGCTCGAACTGGAGGAAAAGCGCAATAATTTGCACTCAACGGCGGACGTACAAGATGCATGGGGGGCATTGCTAGTCAACTTTCGGGAGCGACTGACTGGACTGCCTCCGAAAATGGCAAACAAGCTCAAGTATATGACGGATGAGAAAGATATCAGGCGGTTACTTGAGGATCGGATAAATGAGGCTCTTTATCTCCTGTCGAAGTATGACCCGTTGGCAGGCGATGAAAAATGAAGGCGCAGCGCAGGAAAACATTCCATCTCCTAAAGCAGACTGTACCCTTAGTTGCGCCTCCTGAGCCAATCAGTGTTGCAGAATGGGCGGACAGGCATCGGGTTCTATCTCCAGAAGCGTCAGCAGAGCCGGGGCCGTGGAAGACAGAGCGAGCGCCTTATCAAAAAGTACCTATGGAGGCCTTATCAGACAAAAATGTGGAATCTGTTGTGCTTATGTGGGCGTCTCAGCTTGGAAAAACGGACTTACAACTCAACACAATCGGCTACTTTACCGGGCATGATCCTGCTCCGATCATGGTTATTCAGCCGGATTTAATGGTTGCTCGGGACTTTTCCAATGACCGCTTGGCTCCGATGTACCGAGATTCGCCGCAATTGTCACCTCTGGTGGTCAAGGATAAGAGTCGAGACAGCCGGAATACGATCTTGTACAAGACATTTCCCGGCGGCAGGATAAACATTGCTGGGGCTAATTCCCCTGCTTCTCTGGCTTCCAAGCCGATCCGAGTCGTCATTGGAGACGAGATTGATCGCTTCCCAGTGTCGGCAGGCAAAGAGGGCGATCCAGTTTCCTTGGTTGTCGCTCGTACTAAGACTTTCTACAACAAGAAAATCGTTTGGGTATCGTCACCAACAATTAAAGGCGCATCCAGGATTGAGACTCTTTACGAGGACAGCACTCAGGAGACATTGCACTTCCCTTGTCCGTCCTGTGAAGAGTTGCAGCAACTAACCTGGAAACAAATCAAGTTTGAATACGATGAGGATACCAGGTCATGCACTGAGGTTTACCACGCCTGTATACATTGCGGTACGCTTCACCAAGAACATGAGTGGAAGAAGGACTATGCTGAGAGAGTGGTTTGGGTAGCGGCCAAAGAGCATTCGAAGACTCGTGGATTCAAGTTAAGTAGTTTGGCGGCGACCATTAACTACACCTGGAAAGATGCCGTCAACGACTTCAAGGCAGCCAAGCGAGGCGGGCCGGAGCTACTTAAAACCTTCTTCAATACCGTTATGGCAGAGTCTTGGGAAGAAGAAGGCGAGAAGCTGGACGAAGAAATTTTGCTCAACCGGCGAGAAATCTACCACGCGGATGTGCCGGAAGGTGTGAAAATCCTGACTGCTGCCGTTGACACGCAGGATAACCGATTTGAGGTCGAAGTGCAGGGGTGGGGAGAAGGACATGAGAATTGGCGTATTCAGTATCATGTCATATACGGCGATCTGAAGCAACCGCAGGTCTGGGCTGATCTGGATGAGTTCCTGAAAAGAACATGGACTGATGCAGAAGGTCGGAATTTCCCGATTGCTATTACATGCATGGATTCTGGTGGTCACTTCACCAATGAAGTCTACAAGTTTTGTAAGGAACGAGCAGCTCGTCGGGTGTTTGCTATTAAGGGAGAGAGCTCTGGAGATGGTACTTACTTACCACTCTTCATTGGAACTTCTACAAACAACCGATATAAAGCCACCGTTTTGCGTCTTGGTGTAGATGAGGGTAAATCGAAAGTCATGAGCGCAGTCTCACTGCTTCCTGTAGACGAGAATGGAAATAAAACCAGAGGGTATTGCCATTTTCCGTTAACAACACCGGAGAAAAATCGGGGGTATGAACGGCAATATTTCGAAGGATTAACAGCTGAGGCACTGCAAACACGGTACAAGATGGGCATCCCATATCAGGTTTGGGTTAAAGTTCGTGCACGAAATGAGCCGTTAGACTTGGCGGTGTACAATCGAGCCGCTATTGAGGTTTTGCAACCTGACCTTGAAGGCATGCAACCATACGCATCATCAAGCTTGATTACAAAAGAAACGACTACAACATCCACATCTGTCGCTTCAAACCAACAGAGGAGACGTAGGGGCACATCAAGCAGTATTTGAAGGGAGGTGAAAGGGAATGTCACTGTACACATACGAGGTTGCAAAAAAGCATCTTGATGCATGGCTTGCTTGTGATTTAGCTCTTGCGACAAGCCAATCTTACAGCATAAGTGGAAGAACACTTACTCGTGCCAATTTAAAAGACGTCAAGGAACAGATTCGTTACTGGCAAAAGCAAGTGGATGATATTCAGCGTGAGCAAGCGGGAGCAGGTCCACGTCGAAGAGTACGGCGGTACATACCTATTGACTCATGAGCATGTGGAATCGAGCCGTAGAATTCATTGCTCCAGGAGTGGCGGCAAAAAGAGAGCGGGCTAAGACAGCAATTGTCCGGCAGCGTGCAATCCAACAAGTATTCAATCAAGGATACGGGGACCATGGGGGAAGTCGTAAAAAGAAGTCGATGGTCTCTTGGAATCCTGCAGCTGGAGATGCTGATGATGATATTCATGAGAATCTTGAACAACTGCGCCCGAGGGCTCGGGACTTGTACATGGGTGGTGCTCTGGCGAATGGATCAATCAAAACGTTACGAACCAATGTAATCGGCACGGGGTTACGGCTGAAGCCTAACTTTGATGCCGATTTTTTAGGACTGTCAGATGAAAAAGCTGGTGAGTTACGCAAACAAATTGAGCGTGAGTTCTCATTGTGGGCTGATTCAAAAGATTGTGATGCTGCTGGTCTACACAATTTCTATGAGCTACAGCAGCTTGCTTTTCTGAGTTGGATGATGAGCGGGGATACTTTTGTTCTACTTCCACTGTTACCACGTCATCACACCGTCTACGACCTCCGTGTGAGACTTTTGGAGGCAGATAGGTGTTGCAACCCTACCACTCAGGAAAGAGGGATTTATGGAAAGATCAGCAGTGGTGTAGAGGTTGACGATGATGGGATGGTGGTCGCTTACTGGTTCGCCAACAAACATCCTGGATCACCGCTAGGACTTCCAACGAAGTGGCACAGGGTACAAGTTGTGGGAGATTTGAGCGGTCGCCGTAACGTCCTTCATCTGATGGAGGCTGAACGACCAGAACAACGGCGCGGTGTACCCATTCTTGCTCCAGTCATCGAAGCACTGAAACAGTTGGAGCGTTACACAGAAGCTGAGTTGATGGCAGCTGTAATCAGCGGCATGTTCACAGTCTTTATCGAAAGTCCTGATTTGGATCAAGATCAGTTTGGGCTTGGATCTCCACTCGATAATCCAACTGGTGAGCCATTGCCTGGAGGAAACGATGACTTGAAGCTTGGAAATGGAGCTGTGCAATTTTTGAACCCCGGAGAGAAAGCGACAATAGCAAATCCCGGGAGACCAAATTCAGGATTTGATCCGTTTGTCACATCGATTCTAAGGCAGGTTGGTGCTTCACTGGAAATCCCGTATGAGTTGCTATTAAAACACTTTACTGCCTCCTATTCTGCCTCACGGGCCGCTCTTCTTGAAGCATGGAAGATGTTCCGCATGCGCCGCGCGTGGATGTCAGCAGACTTCTGCCAGCCGGTTTATGAGGAATGGTTCGTAGAAGGGGTATTAAAGGGGCGAATCGATGCCCCTGGAATCTTTGATGATCCGTTGCTATTTAAAGCTTACACAAAAGCGGAATGGCATGGTCCGTCACAAGGACAACTAGACCCAGTGAAGGAAGCGAACGCTGCGGTTATCCGCGTCGAGAATGGATTTAGTACTCGTCAACGGGAGGCCGCTGAATTAACTGGATCGGAGTACGAAAGCAATGTAAGACAGCTGTCCTACGAAAAACGGATCCGTGAACAGCATGGATTAACAACGGATAAAAGCGTAAAGAAAGGGGGTGAAGAAGATGCCGAAGAAGATCAAACTTAATGGCCCTGTAATTGGAGATGGAAGCACTTGGTTGTATGACTGGTTCAATATGCCTTACATCAGTGCATCAAAGGTATCGAAAGGGTTGGATGAAGCACGGGGAGATGATGTCGAGCTTTATATCAATTCGGTTGGAGGTGCCGTGTTCGCAGGGTCCGAGGTTTACACCATCCTGAAGGAATACCCAGGGAAAGTCACTGCTAAAATCACAGGCGTAGCAGCGAGCGCTGCCTCATTTCTGGCGATGGCTGCGGACGAAATAAAGATGTCTCCAACTTCACAAATGATGATTCATAATGCCGCAACGTGGACGGCTGGGGACAAGAATACTCATTCTAGCAACACGAACATGCTGCACGGAACAGATGTTGCAATTACCAATGCATATCGTCTGAAGACTGGAAGAAGTATGGATGAATTGTTGGACCTCATGAACAAAACAACATGGATGAACGCGCAGCAGGCGGTTGAGTTTGGATTTGCTGATGGAATCCTGTTCGATGAGGGTAATTCACTCCTTGCTGTATCTAACAGCATGTCGGGCGGAGAAATACCGCCAGATGTCGAGGCCAAACTCCGAGACATTGTGATTGCAACCATAATCAAAGGCGGGGGCGATGCTCAGATCTTCAGTAACGAAAGCAAAAACCTGTTCGAGGGATTAGATATGTCTGCTATTTTTCCGCATGTGGAAGGATTAACACAAGTAACGAACAACATGGAAGACCATGCGAATCAGCAACAAAAACACGAACCACAAATGAAGGAGGAACCGAAGACGATGGATATGAACGAATTAAAAGCAAAATACCCAGAGCTCTACAATGAGATCATCAATCGTGGCGTTACACAGGAACGAAACCGCATTACTGAATTGAACGCTTTATCTGGGGCACCTGGTGCAGCGGAGATCGTCGCTAAGGCAATAGAAGAGGGTAAAACAGCTGGAGAAGCAGCAATGGATATTGTGAAAGCTTCACAAGAACGATTGACAGTTGAAGCGAAAAATCGTGCAGCTGATTCGAAAGCAAGTGGAGTTGAAAATGTTCCAGCAGATGAAGCACCGCTCAATCAAAATCCAGAAGCAGAAGCCCAGGCTGAAGCTGACGCACTTGCTGCTGAAATCAAAGCCATGATGGGAGTGAAGTAGGATGCCAACATATGAAATCAATGGAGGCGACAACCTGATTGCAGGTATGGTTGCTCCAGTTACCACAGCTTCTGTAATTGTGAAATCAGGACCAACCGTACATCTATCTCGCGGAACTGTGCTCGGTGTTGTTGAAAAAGTTACTACAGGCCAGTTCGCAGGAACATACATTGTTGCCCCTGTAGACTCCACTAAGACGGACGGTTCGCAAACTCCATTTGGAATCCTTGCAGATGAGGAAGTTGACGCGACTACAGCAGATCAGCGGGCGACGGCATATGTCTCTGGTGAATTTAACCGTGATGCATTGAAGTTCGGCGGCACGGATACTATTGCTAAACATGAAGTTGCATTGCGAAACATCGGAATCATCACCAAACGAGTTGTGAAATAAGGAGGACACAATATATGGCTATTAAAGACCTTTATGCTTTACCTACACTTATTAGGGTAGTCGGACAACTGCCTCCACCAAGCACATATATTCTGGACACATTCTTTCAGGATGGCGAACCTTTTGACACGGAATATGTAGAAATTCAGACGATCAAGGGCAATAAACCAATTGCTCCGTACGTATCAGAGTTGCAACCGGGAAAAGTCGTCCTGCGAACCGGATTCACAGCAAAACAGTACAAGCCCGCACTAATCAAGCCAGCCAGACCAATTACGTCAATCGATTTGAAAACGCGAACTGCAGGGGAAAGTCTTTTTAATCCCGATCAGCCAGAAGTTCGCGCTCGTAAACTACTTGCCAAAGATATCATTGATTTGCAGGATACAATTACTCGTCGTAGAGTGCAGCAAGCATCTGAACTTATGTTTACTGGGAAAGTCACGCAAATCGGTGAAGGTGTAAATCAAGTGATTGATTATGACTTTACTAACTATGTTGTTCTCTCAGGCACAGACCTTTGGAATAATGATGCTTCAGATCCAATCAAATTCTTGGCACAACAGCGAAAGAAAATCATGGATGCAAATGCGCCAACACCGAACATTGTCCTAGCAGATTACGATGCAGCTGTCGCTTTGATGCGTCACCCGAAAATTTTGGAACTTGCAAATAATCGTGGGGTGGATGTAGGGACAATCGACACTACACTTCTGCCTGATGGTGTGACATACCATGGTCGCCTCCGTGATGTTGGTTTGGATGTTTATAGCTACACTGGTACCTATACTGACGATAATGGTGCAGAGCAACCATTCATCCCAGCCGGTACGATTTCGATTATGTCCACACGTGATAAATTTACTTTCCACTATGGGGCTAACGTCGTTATGGACCCCAAATCAGAGCAGTTCGTTCAAGTAAAAGGTATGATTACTCCCCAATCTTGGGTGACTGTGGAACCTGCGCAACGTTGGCTTCAAATGCTCTCTCGTCCTTTACCTGTTCCTGCTAATGTTGCAGGCTGGGTAGTAGCAAAAGTTCTGTAAAGGAGGAATTTTGAATGGCTCATATTGCAAAAGTAAAAGTACAGCACAACGGGAAACTGTTTGAAATCGGAGACGAGATTCCAGGTCTTAAAGAAGAGGAAGTGCAGCGGTTACTAGACTTAGATGCTATCGAAGTAGAAAAAAAGTCTTCCAAAGCTAACCAGAAGCAGGATGATACCTCTACCAAGTAGGTGACTGATATGAATTTTAAGGATCAGATTGCTACTGACCTGACTGTCTTCATTAATCCAAACGAATTTGGCGATTTTCATAACGTTGACGGTAGGCGACTTTTGATCGTGATCAGTAAAGACGCCACAACAGGTAGACAGCGTAAAAATTCTTCAGACCACTACAGCATGTCTGAAGGCATTCACACAGGTACGATAAAAGTGTATGCCAATGCTTCTGATTTCCCTGACATTCCAGCAGCAGATTCTTTCATGGAGATCGATGGAGAATTGTATCGAGTGGTCGATTGCGATAATCAAATGGGTGTCTTGGTGATTGACCTGGAGGGCAATCAGACATGATTGAGTTCACAGCTGAACAGATTGAAAAAGCGGAGCGTCTTTTGCAGCACATCCCTGGTGGAGCTCAAAAGGCGCTTTCTCGCGCTATGAACAGGGCAGTTGATTCCGCCAAAACGGAAGCGTCACGAAAGGCAAGGGAAACTTACCATATCAGGCATAAAGACGTGCTCGATACAATCAAAGTGTCAAAGGCGAGTCCGTCAAATCTGAATGCTGTTATAGTTTCCCGAGGGTATGTTTTCGCTCTTACCAAGTTTCAGGTTAATCCGAAAAAGCCCCAGCCAAAGCGGAAGAAAGAAATTGTTGTTCGCGTCAAACGCGGCGAGGGTGGCCCTATCAAAAAAGCCTTTGTAACACAGTTGAAGAGTGGCCATCTCGGTGTGTTCAAGCGGGCAGGCAAGGCTCGATTCCCCATTGAGCAGTTGTATGGTCCCTCTGTTCCGCAAATGCTTGGCAACGTAAAAGTTACCGACGCTGTGGAACAGAGAGCAGCTGCTGTCATGGATGAGCGCCTGGAGCATGAAATAAACCGTCTCTTGGAGGGCCAGACATGAATGTAATTGCATTGACACCCAATGACATGATTGACATCTTGGCAACGCGAATTAAAGAGATAGTCAAGGACGTACGCTTAGAAACAAAGGTAGATGGTCTGAGAAAGGCACCGGACGTTTATACCGGATATCTTGGCAAGCGATACACAGCAAATCCGAATGCTGGTCCCGAAGTTCCTTGGGTCATCGTGCGCTACTTGGATGCAGATGATGAGGATGCTGGATGCTTAGCTAATGTCCGAATTATTGTCTGCACTTATAGCAATGACGATGAAAACGGATGGCGCGACCCCATGAATGTTTTAACGACGATCAAACGACAACTACTGGCCCATCCACAAATCGGAGGGCCTTTTGAAGTTCGAAGGCCATTTCAAGATGAGCTGCCAGAGGAACAACCTTTTCCTGAATGGATAGCGGGTATGACTCTGAAAGTAACTATGCCACAAGTACACGAAGAATGGAGTGAATGAGATGGCAAAAAATCAGAAGCAAGAGGGAGAACAAAAAAATCCAGTAGATTTGACTAACACCCTCATCTATTGCGGCCCAAACCTACCAAAAATGGGGTTAATGCATGCCACCAGTTACATTGGTGGGTTACCAAAACAGTTTGAGCCACACATTGAAAAGTGCCCTGCAATTCAATTGCTTTCTGTCCCTACGGAAAGCTTAGCAAATACTCTGTCGGCTATTCGAATCCAAGGGACAGCTCAACACACATGGAACGAAGAAATCAAGTCTTACGCGAAAGGAGGCGGTGAATAATGGCTTATAAACATGGGGTCACCATATCCGAAAATCCCACTTCTATTATCTCTCCGGTTCGTGTGTCAGCGGGGCTCCCCGTGGTTTTTGGTACAGCACCAGTCAACTTGGCTGAGTCACAAGAGTTTGTGAACAAGCCGTTCCTTGCTTACACGTATCAAGAAGCAGTAAAGGGACTCGGTTACTCCTCTGACTGGAAAAATTACTCCTTATGCGAGTTCATGAAAAGTCACTTTCAGCTGTTTAATGTGGCTCCAGTAGTCTTTGTAAATGTTTTAGACCCTACGAAGCACAAAAAAGAGGTATCAGACAGCACGGTTACGTTGATCAAAGGCGCAGCTAAGATTGAACAGGATGGGATTATGCTTGGAAGTCTTATTGTCAAGTTAACAGCTGCAGGAGAGCCCTTGAAAAAGAATGTGGACTACACAGCAGCATTTGACAGCGCGGGAAAGGTTGTTTTAACTGCTATCCCAGGCGGTGCCATTCCAGAAGGACATCCAAGCCTTGCTGTATCCTTTACGCATCTTGATCCATCAGCAGTGGCCAAGACAGACCTCATCGGGGGCGTTGATGTGGCCACCGGAAAATACACTGGACTTGAGTTGATCAACCAGGTGTTCCCGATGTTCCGCCTTGTCCCTGGTCAAATCCTTGCTCCTGGTTGGAGCCACGACCCAGTGGTTGCTGCGATTATGAAAGCGAAATCCGGGAATATCAACGGTTTGTTTAAAGCTATTTCCGTGACAGACGTTGACTCTTCTGCAACGGGAGCGGATCGCTACACGGAGGTACCTGCATGGAAAAATGACAACAACTACACCGATCCGTTACAAATCGTTTGCTGGCCAAAGGTAAAACTGGGTGATGAGATTTATCACTTGTCTACACAGACTGCCGGACTGATTTGCAAGGTAGATGCAAAGAATGATGACCTTCCATACGAGTCACCATCCAATAAATCCTTGCAAGCAATTGGCCTTGTAAATGATGCAGGAGAGGAAATAGAGATTGGACCAGAACAAGCGAATTTCCTCAACGGACAGGGTATCGTGACAGCTCTAAATTGGATTGGCGGGTGGATGCTATGGGGCAACCGCACTGCGGCTTACCCTGGTATCACGGATGTGAAAGATTCTTTCATCCCTGTCCGTAGAACATTCAACTGGGTAGCCAACACGATCATCTTGACGTACTGGCAGAAGGTCGATAATCCTGCGAATCGCCGTCTGATCGACACTGTGATTGATTCAATGAACATCTGGCTAAATGGATTAGCTGCACGAGGAGCGCTGCTTGGGGGGCGCATTGAGTTTCGAGAAGAAGACAATCCAACGACGGACTTGCTTGACGGTATCATTCGTTTCCGTGTTTTCTTAGCTTCCCCAACACCAGGCGAGGTTCTGGAGTTCCAATTGGAATACGACGTAAGCTACATGAGCACGCTGTTTGCGGCTTAAAACAGGAGGTGAACCACATTGGCAGGAGTAAATACGATTCCAGAAAGACTACGGAACTTTAAGGTGTATTTGGACGGTTCCAATGATTTGAAAGGGGTGGCTGACATTCAGCTTCCCTCTTTTGAGTTGATGACGGATACAGTCAAAGGGGCAGGTATCGCAGGAGAGTATGACTCTCCGACGTTAGGGCACTTTCAGAGCATGAAGCTTTCGCTCAGTTTCCGAACTGTTACGAGAGAGATGTTTGGACTACTACGTCAGAAATCGCAACGACTAGATTGCCGTGGTGCGCTTCAACTCTACGATGCGGGTGAAGGAGCATCTAAGACAGTCGCAGTGAAGGTTGTAGTCCAAGGACCAACAACTAAAGTTGATCCAGGAAAATTCGAGACCGGAAGTGCAATGGACGGTTCGGCAGAAGTTGAAGCACTGTATCTGAAGATCGATTACGACGGCAAGACAATCGTGGAAATAGACAAGCTAAACTTCATTTGCGTAATCGACGGCGTAGACCAACTCGCTGATACACGAAAAGCCTTGGGGCTATAAGGGGGATACATTTACATGATCATCACATTTAAAAAACCAACCAAAATTGATGGGAAAGAAATCAAATCCATCACATTAGATTTCGATTCGATGAATGGCCGAAAATTAATTGCGGCTGAAAAAGAAGCTCGATTAAGAGGCAATACCCTCCTAAACCCATTACATGCCTCATTGGAGGGACAAGCAATTGTCGCAGCTCAGGCTTCAGGATGGAAAGTGGATGACATCGAAGATTTGGATGGTCCCGACTTTATGGAAGTAACCGGGCAGGTGTCACTTTTTTTGAACGGTTTGACCTTACCGGAGATCACGCCATCCGAGACCTCCGAAAAACAATCCTAAAGCTTTCGAATGTTACCGCCACATCACTCGATTACCTAATGAATCTGGAACTGTGGGACTTGGAGGAATGGATATTAGCAGCATCCGAGGTATGGCCGAAAGGAGAGGAATAGCAAATGGCTCGGAAAATCCATGAGATGAGTTTCCTGCTTGGAGGGCGGATCGCTGGGTCTTTCAAAGGGGCATTTGCTTCTGCCTCTTCCCAGATCCGTTCGCTCGGTAATGATGCAAAAAACCTAAGAGGAGCTTTGCGTACGCTCGAAGAGCGGTATAAAAACGGAGAAATTTCAGCAGAGGCATACCGTAAAGCCCACCAGCAATTGACATCACAAATCGATAAGACCGCCCAAGCTCATCAGCGTCTATCTCGCGTTACACAAAGACAAAATGAACTTCAACAGCAAGCATCTCGTCTCCATAGTCAGGCATTCGATACTGCAGTAATGGCCACTCCATTAGCAGCATCAGCTCAAGCAGCTATGAAGTTTGAAGACGCCATGCTCGGAGTTGCACGTCAGGTGCAGGGGGCACGGGACGAAAACGGTAAGCTGACCCAAGTCTACTATGGCATGGGCAAACAGATTCAACAATTAGGCCGTGAAATCCCGATTGCGACAAATGAAATCGCCGACATGGTAACTGCTGGAGCTCGTATGGGTGTTGCAAAAGATGAATTGATCGGGTTTACCAAAACATCCTCAATGATGGCAACAGCCTTCGAGATGCCTGCAGGTGAATTGGCTGAACAAATGGGTAAAATCGCTGGACTCTACAAAATACCCATCCCAGCAATTGATGAGTTGGCTGACTCTATTAACTATCTGGATGATAACGCTATCTCAAAGGGTGGAGATATCATCGACTTTATGCAGAGGACTGGCGGGGTATCTTCCTCTGTAAAAGTAACTGGTAAAGAAATGGCGGCATTAGGTTCTACCCTATTAACTCTAGGCGAACGTACCGAAACTGCCGGAACTGCCGTGAATGCGATTTTTTCCAAACTGGCAGCAGCAGACAAAGGAACAAAGAAATTTAGACAAGCAATGGCTGAAATAGGGCTAAGTACATCTGAAGTGCAGAAGGGCATGCAAAAAGATGCCATAGGCACGTTAGCAAAAGTGATGGAAGCTGTTGGGAAAATGCCACAAGACAAGCAGCTAGGCATCATGGTAGAGCTCGTTGGCCTTGAACATTCTGACACGATGGCGAAACTAGCAAATAATACGAAAGAGTTAAATCGCCAACTTGAACTAGCAAATGGTGAAGCTGCAAAAGGTTCGATGGGTAGGGAATTTGCAGCCAGGCTTCAAACCTCTTCAGCACAAATGCAACTGATGAAAAATAGCGCAACCGAAACAGCTGTAGCCTTTGGTCAGATACTATTACCACCGTTAAACCAAGCGTTTACTGTGATATCTCAAGGAGCACAGGGTGCGGCTGCACTTGCAGAGAAGTACCCAACAGTAACAAAAGCGGTCGTGCTTGGGACTACAGCTGTAATAGGGGCTAGAGTCGCCTGGATTGGTTTGAAATTCGCGTGGACACAGGCAGCACTCATGGGTAATGGCCTACAGTCGCTATTTATTAGACAGGCTGCAGCGCAGACAACAGCCACAACCGCAACTGCTGTAGCTGCAGCTACTACAGGCAAACTAACCATTGCCCAACGTTTGCTAAACCTCACCATGATGATGAACCCAATTGGATTAGTTATAACAGCAATTGGGGGATTGGTTGCTGCAGGGATCTACCTCTATAACAACTGGGATACCGCGAAAGCAAAAGCTATCGAGCTATGGCAGACGATAGACAACAATCCGTTATTGTCTGTAGCTTTAGGGCCAATCAAGGGTCTGATTGAAGCCGGAATCTCGCTGTATAACAACTGGGACCATCTGAAACAAGGTGCTATGGATATGGGAATCAGCATCTCTAACCACTTCAAAAGTATGGCAAACGGGATTATTCAATCCGTCAACAAAATTTCGTCTGGAATAAACAGCCTGACGGGTACCTCTCTTCCACAGTTACAGGAGTTCCAGCTAGACTATTCTGTCCAAGCAAGAAAAATGGATGAACGTCGATCAGCTCGGAATATGGGCATGGAGATTCCAGCGTATGCAAATGGGGGCATTTTGACCCGTCCCCACATCGGAATGGTTGCCGAAGCAGGACCTGAAGCTGTCATCCCATTGAATGGATCGCGCCGTGCTGCTTCCCTCTGGCAACAAGCTGGTGATGCACTTGGCATGTCGCGAGGTGGAACAGTTATTCATCTGACGTATTCTCCAGTATTCAATGGAGGTTCCAAAGAAGAATTGGAACCGATGCTCCAGCAAGATAAGCGAAATCTGGAACAGCAATTGAGGGGCGTCTACCATCAGGAAAGGAGGGTGTCTTATGCAGGGTAAGACCTACATAACAATTCAAGGTGATATGTGGGACACGATTGCCTATCGTGCATTTGAGAACGAATACCTGATGACAGAGCTGATTGACGCGAATCCATCCCACCGTCACATCGTGGTATTCCCTGCTGGTGTCATCTTAGCCATCCCAGAGATTTCAGAACCAGTACCCGATAACCTTCCGCCATGGAAACGAGGAGATAGCTCATGAAGGCAAGGCGTGCCAAATTGCAGGTTTTCTATGACAACCACGACATAACGGCTGACTTGCAACCGTACCTGACGAGCTGGACTCACACCGATAACCTCAGCGGACAAGCTGATGACCTGCAGATCACTGTCGCAGATAAAGAGCGGAATTGGAGTGGGCCGTGGATGCCTGAAGAAGGAGCCGTTCTCAAAGCAAGAGTGATCCGCGAAAATTGGGAACAGGAGAGCAAAACCGACTACCTTCCCCTTGGTCAGTTTGAGATTGATGAAATTGAAATCAGTTTTCCACCATCTGCTGTATCAATAAAAGCGATATCCGTACCGGAGTCCTCTTCATTACGAGGGGAACCCAAGAACAGAGCCTGGGAAAAAACCAGGCTCTCTGTGATTGCTGGAGACAAAGCCGGAAAGGCTGGACTCAAGCTTTTCTTTGACGCTGAAGATGTGGAATATGATCGGATCGAGCAAACAGAAGAGACGGACCTTGTGTTCCTAATGCGCCTATGTAACGATGCGGGGCTGTGCCTAAAGATCACGGACAAGCAGCTGGTCATTTTCGACGAAGAAAAGTACGAGGCACGCCCTGCCATCGACACCATTAAGAGGGACGCCCCATCGATTAAGAGTTTTCGGACACGATTAACTACACAAGGCGCGTATCGGGCCTGCCGTGTAGAATATCAAAGCCCAAAGAAAAAGAAAAAATTATCGTACACATACACGCCGCCTAACGCGCCTAAAACAGGTCGGACTTTGTATGTAAATCAGCGTGTATCATCCATAGGCGAGGCGCAACGCCTTGCTCGAAAAAAACTACGTGAAGCCAATAAAGACACGTCCGTAGCATCTATGGTAATGATTGCTAATAGCGTTTATGTCGCTGGGCATACAGTGTATCTGCAAGAGTTTGGACGGAGAATCGATGGGAAGTACATCATCACTCAGATAACTCGCAGCCAGCAAAGCGGGTATGAGATGTCCATGGAGCTACGTAAATGTTTGGGGGGATACTGATGCAGACGATGATTCAATCTATTCTCAATAATTTAATCCGGGTTGGTATTGTCTCATCCGTTGACTATCAAGAAGGGACGGCCAAAGTAGCTTTTGATGAACGAGATAAAGTTGTCTCCTATGACCTTGATGTTCTTGTCAAAAACTCCTTCACCAACAAGGACTACTGGCTTCCCGATCCAGAAGAACAAGTCTTGTGTTTGTTCCTACCAAACGGAAACGCACAAGGCTTTATCCTTGGCTCTTTGTACAACGAAGAGGATAAGCTGCCAATCAAAAACAAAAACAAGCGGCATATCCGTTTTGGGGACGGCACCTTCATCGACTACGATAGGGAAACACACACACTCACCATTGACTTTTTACATCCAGAAGGTGGCCATATCGTGATTAACAATGCAACAGTGACGTATAACCAAACGACACAACGAGGTGAACCAGAATGGCGCTCATCGGAAGTTTTGGAGACATAGTCTTTGAAGTCTCACTCAACCGCGTGCGAACCTTTGACGACTTCACTCGTTCAGCTTCAAGCAGATGGGCGAAGCATGACCGACAGCAGCAAAAAGCGATTAGCGAATTCCTCGGCCCTGAACTGGATGAGATATCTTTCACCATGCGTTTTGATGTTTCACACGGGGTTAACCCGAAAGGTGAGATGGACAGGGTTTTGGAGATGTGCCGATCTGGTCAAGCTGAAACCTTAATTGTGGGGGATACGCCTCTCGGGATGGACCAGTGGATCGTCAAATCATGCAAGCAAGGCTGGCAACGTTTTGACGGCTTAGGTAGGCTGCTCGTGGGTGACCTGAATGTCACCCTGGAAGAGTACATGAGGAGGTGAGCCCACTGGAATACGAGGTAACGATGGACTTACAAAAGATTGATTTCGGCGCAACAGGCATTAAGGCTATCCTACAGAACATCAGTTTTATCTTGAGTACCGTAGAATTTTCTTGCCCGTTAGACCGTGCATTCGCCTGGAGACCAGATATAGATGCCCCTTTGCCAATTGTACAAGCTCGAACACGCGCAAAAATCATGGAAGCCATCCGCACATACGAGCCGAGGGCTGAAGTGACGCGGATCACCTTTCAGGGAAACGAACTGGAAGGACAACTAAAACCAATCGTGAAAGTGAGGATACGCGATGGCACGCCTTAATCTACCTGACATTCAATTTGCTCAAAAGTCGGCCGAACAGATCGAAGCGGAAGTCGTTGCGAGATTCGAAGAAAAGGCAGACGTAACGCTTACGAAAGCTGATCCGAGACGTAAACTGATCCAGTCATTTGTCTATTTGGTAGCCTTACAACGGTCAAACATAGATTACAGCGCAAAGCAAAACTTACTTGCTTATGCTCAAAATAATAAGCTGGATCATCTTGGGGCATTTGTGGATACACCAAGATTGGAACCTGCTTTTTCCAAAACAACTGAGCGTTTCCATTTATCTGTAACACAAACTCAAACCATCGCAGCCGGAACCCGTGTAAGCGCAGGAGACGGTATTTTTTTTGCTGTTGAAAAGGACGTACCTGTTCCAATAGGTAAGACCTATGTGGATGTTGAAGTGAAATGCACGCAAGCAGGGAGCGTTGGAAATGGTTATCTACCCGGGCAAATTAATCAACTGGTAGATCCGATTCAATGGATTCAATCAGTAGAAAACATCACCGAGAGTGATGGAGGTTCAGATGTAGAAGAAGATGATCCGTATGCAGAACGAATTCAGCAGGCTCCTGAAAAGTTCTCTGTTGCAGGTCCCGATGGTGCATACAAATACTGGGCAAGATCAGCCAGTCCCTTGATCGTGGATGTTTCAGTTCAGAGCCCTGCCCCAGTCGAAGTTGAGATACGACCTCTTTTAAAGGGCGGAGAAATACCGGGACAGGAGATACTCGACTTGGTAAACCAGGTGTGTAATGACAGGAGCATTCGGCCACTCACGGATTATGTTAAGGTGCTAGCTCCTGAAGCGATAACCTACGACATATCCCTAACTTATTGGATTCGTACATCAGATAGCAGTGTAGCTGCGTCAATCAGGCAAAAGGTGGAGCAAGCGATTCAAGATTATAAGGTTTGGCAGAAGTCTAAGCTTGGGCGTGATATCGACCCAACGGAATTAATCACTCGAATAAAAAACGCAGGGGCAAAGCGAGTGGCGGTCGTAACGCCAGTTTACAAAGCTGTCGCCACTCATCAAGTGGCAGTTGACCTTAACACGACAGTGAATTATGGAGGGTTGGAAGATGATTGATATTTTCAATGTTTCCCTATTGGACATCCTCCCTGAAAGCTTGAAGCGAGATCCTGATTCTGTATTCATAGCTGAGGCCCTTTCACCTGAGTTTCAGGAGATTTCCAAAGCTATAAAAGTAACCGAGATTATGTCCCGGATCGATGAACATCCCGAGGAAGTGATTGACCTTTTAGCTTGGCAATTCCACGTAGATTTTTACGACCCAGAATTGCCTTTGGAAACGCGCCGTGAATTGGTAAAGAACAGCTTAACGTGGCATAGAAGGAAAGGGACTCCTGCTGCTGTGGAAGAGTTGATATCCACGGTGTTTGGTGATGGACGAGTAGAAGAGTGGTTTGAATATGGCGGGCAACCTGGCTATTTCAAGGTGATCACGAATAACCGGGACGTAACGACGGAACAAGCGCTCATGTTTACGCGGGCGCTCAATTCGGTAAAGAACACTCGCTCATGGCTTGAAAAAATAGAAATCTCCCAGGTGGAGGATCTCAACCTGTATTTTGCAGGAATCATTCACACGGGCGATAAGATTACACTGTGGCAGGTGAATTAGATGGTGGCTTTTGGTGGCATCACCTTAACGAACAAAGGGCGAAATTTACAAGCGAAGGCTCAAACAGGTGTGGAATTAAAATTCACCCGTTTCGGCATTGGGGATGGGGAATTAGGCGGCCAAAGCATAATCGATCTTAATGCTTTGATTAGCCAAAAGCAGTCTCTTGGTATCGCAAAACTGAAGACCATGCCAGGCGGGAAAGCAGTAGCCGGAACAGTTATCAGTAACAAAGATTTAACCACAGGGTTTTATTTCCGCGAAATTGGATTGTTTGCTCAGGATCCAACTGAAGGGGAAATCTTGTATGGTTACGCAAATTGCGGCACTACTGCTGAGTACATTCCAGCTAATGGTGGAAGTGACCTCATCGAGAAAACATTCGATGTTGTCATGATTATTGGCAATGCTCCGTTAGTGCCGTTTTGGACAGTTCGCTGATTTGGGAAACTCCTGAAGGAGCTCAGGACAAAGTAAACGCCCACGCGAACAGAGAAGACAATCCGCACAAGGTAACGGCAGAACAAGTAGGGGCAGCACCTAAGAGTCATACTCACCCTAACGCCACTTCATCTGTGGCTGGATTTATGAGCGCCCCCGATTATACAAAATTGGCAGGAGTACAAGACAAAGCAATTAATAAAGCAACTACTGATACTCTGTATGCACCTCTGTCTCATGTGGGAGCAGGCGGGTCAGCACATGCCCTTGCTACGTTGTCAGCAGCGGGCTTTATGTCACCGGAGGATAAAGATGGGCAGCAGTCTCTTCGGAAATATCGCAGCAGCTTTGATACTTCTGCACAGGTGTACACAATTGTAGAGTACAAACGAAAAGACGGAACTTTATTTATGAAGTCTGTTCTATCTAGCAAAGTAGGAGACAACTACACGGTCGATACACGAACCTTTTATGGGACTAATGGAACGACTGTCAGACGAACAGAAGTGTGGGACATCACCTACGATGCCCAACGAAACCCTGTAAACGAGGTGCTTCGATGAATAATTTTGGTGATGTACTACGTGATCATGGCATAGGCTTGGGCAAGTACAAGATTGGCGGAAATATTGGGGTTTCGAATCTGAACGTGCCGCATGTTCTATTTACTTTTGGGGAAGAGGCATCATGGGTGAGAGCGGTAGACTCGTTGGGGAATCTTTATATTAATGACGGGTCTTCCAGCGGCAATAACCTTATTAAATACGACTCTCAACTCAATCAAATTTGGAAGGCGAGAATATACCCAACAGGGGCGCTAAATCACCCTGGTATTATGAAAGTGGTAATGGGCAAAGACGATACTCCATGGGTTCAGTTAGCGTTTCAAAAGACAGATTTCAACTATTATGTTGGGTTTTTCAAAATCAATAAATCAACTGGTACTATTGAAACTGGAATAGATTTTCAAATCGGTCAAACAGAGAGCGATTACTGGAATTTTGCCGTTGATCAGTCAGTGGCAGATGTCCTGTATATTGCAGAGTGTAAACGGTCGGCGTCAACAGCAGAAGTTAGGAAAACGATCTTACCGAGTAAAACTGTCGAATGGACATACCAACTAGGGTATTCTTTCTTTGTTCCTTCGCTGATTGCCCATGCAAACGGCTCATTGTATGTTGCTGCCCAAACAGGATACATTCACCGCATAAACACGTCAAATGCAACGGATTACTACAAAAGATTAGCTCCGCTTGGAAAGGGGTTGGCTGTCGATGCGGAAGGCAATGTGTATTCCAGTGGCTACGATTCGAGCGACCAAATCGTTTCGCTTAACCTAAGTGGTGGTTACCGCTGGACTTACTCATCTAGTGTGAAAACAACATCTATTGCTGTGTCTAGGGATGGGAAATTCTTATACTCGGCATCCGACGAAAATGGATATGTTGGAGACGACAGATTAGAAAAGCTTAATGCTGTAACTGGTACACTTTTGAAAGTAATCAGACCAGCAGGTAGGAAATTCGATCTTATGACTTCTCCCAACGGTGACGTATATATGACCCACAAAGACTCCACCGTTCCAACGCCTGTTTGTTTGCGTGAAACGTTTAAAATTCTGAGCTAACGGAGGGTGGTTACATGAAATACGTGGAGTTTATAAGTGAATCCAGTTTGCGTGCTAAAGTGGTGTTTATCCATTCAGTCCCTTTTGATCCGATCAACGGATTACAAAAAAGCGAGAAAGAATTGCTTGAAACGGGGACGCTCGTGGAAGAAATACCTGCTGCAAGTTCTCAGCCCGGCAAGGATGCGTTGTTGTACATCGATCCGACTACAAAGAAGTTGTGGTACGAATACGTCGATATACCAGTCAAGCCAACTACTGATGATGAACTAAAGAACCGTTGTTGAACAACAAAAAGCAGCACTAACAGATGCACACGATGCGATTGCTTATCAGGGCGAGGAAATTCTGCTACTTAAACAAGAAGTCGAAGCCCTAAAAGGAGGACAAGCCTAATGGTAAAGGATTACATGGTTAAGGTGTATGCCTTTCTGGTTGAAACAAAACGCCGTGAAATTAAGTCACTCCCAGAAGAGTACAAGGTTCCTGTTGCAGAGTATCTTGTTCAGCAAATCGAAAAGCCTACAGTTTAAACGCCCTTCTCCAAAAGCGAAGTGGCGTTTTTTCATGGGGAGCTGTATCTACTTCGAGACTTTACCAATACCTGAATCGTATTACTTTCAAGATAGATTCAGGGGGGATAATGCATGTATGAATTTGGTGCTGTACGATTGGAGTGGGACTGGATAGGTTTACTATCGTCCATCCTATTCGTTGGGCTACCTGTTGGTGTAATCACTTATTTGGCCATACGATCTGGATTCAAGAAAAAGATACATGAATTAGAAAAACGGATAGAAAAACTCGAACAACAAGACTCAACAAAATGAGGATATCGGGGAGCTGCTCACGCGGCTCCTTTTACTTTTGCCCCCAGGGGGTGAGGAGGATAAGCTCATGTCAAACAATGAGATGCAGGTACTATCTGATATCCGCGAGCGAATTGTCCGAGTAGAGACAAAACTGGACTCTATGACTGATGTTCGTGCTACTGCGGAAGAGGCGAAAGAGAAAGCGAATGAAGCACTTCAATACGGCAAGTCTGCACACCACCGTTTGAATGAGGTGGCTGACAACCAAAGATGGCTCTGGCGTACGGTTATTGGTGCGCTAATTCTTGGAGCAATATCATTGCTGTGGAAGGGGATGGCGGTATGAAGACGTTTCTTAATGACAGAGATGGCGTCAGTGAGAAGGACTATCTGCTTCTGATCGCAAGCACTGTCTTTTTTCTTTTCGTAGCGATTGGGCTTATTCTGTCGTTGCTAGGTAAGCCTGTAAGTTCGGGCTACCTTGCTCTATTGGATATGATGGCTCCAGTCCTAATGACGGTTGCAGGCGGCGTGTTCGGTGTACGAGCAGTGCAAGAATTACGCAAACCACGATCCAGTGAGCAGGACATGGAAGGAGAGGACTACGATGCACGTGTCTAAAGTGGACGAGATGCTCAAAGGATACCGTGTGACCAGCCCATATGGACCGCGTGCAGATCCGTTTACAACCAAGCAGGTATTCCACACCGGGATTGATCTGGTTAAAAAACATCGATCACCAATCCACGCCTTTGTTACTGGTGTCGTCACGCACGCAAAAGAAGGTGTAAAAGGATCAGGATATGGGGGCTTTGGAGTTGTAGTTGCTGTTAAAGACCGGAACGGCTGCACACGCGTATATGCCCATCTACATAGTGTAGCCGTCAAGGTTGGCGATCAGGTCAAGTGTGGCGACGTCGTAGGACTACAAGGCAGTACCGGGCGCAGCACTGGGTCACACTTGCACTATGAGGTTAGGCGTAAAGGATTCGGTATACATATCGATCCTGTAGCGTATTTGCGAGAATATTACCAATCTGTTGATAAACCTGTGGATAGAGGAGATGAAGACACAGTGAAAGCACTGGAACCGTGGAAGCTCCAACTCGCAGACAAGGCGTTGGACAGCCTTGCCAGCAAGAAGGATACAGAAGGCAAAGCCTTGATAAACAACGCAGAAGAGTGGAAAAAACGATTACGAACAGAGCCACAGGCAGTCTTGGAAGACATGTCTTGGCTCATTTTTGTGCTGACAGACCGCGCAACAAACACACCGGATTTTCTTGTCCAACAAGAGGAGGATGTAGATCATGAACGAAGAGTTTAAACGAAAGCTGTCGTCACGAAAACTGTGGATGGCAGTGGCTGCCTTTATCACGAGCGTGCTGGTACTGTTCGGAATGGACGGTGACACGATTACGAAGGTAACCGCCATGATTATGGCTCTCGGCTCTGTTGTCGCGTACATGGTGGCTGAAGGATTCGTGGATACAGAGCGTATCAAGAATGATGCAGGAGATTCGGTCGGTACGTCAGAAAAAAGCCAATAACATCAACAGCCCTCCTTTGGAGTATTAATCCGGGGAGGGCTGTTGATGTTTTGTACCATCTAAAGAATTGCTTATAATGCCTTCGTTTTTAGTGATTTTAATTCTTTTTTTATCCACTTTAAGATAAATTCTCGACAATCCTCCAAGTTAGTGAAACTTTGTTTAAGTAACTCAGAAGTTATTACCTCACCAGTAGGTTTGCGGATTTTAAAGATATATAGTTTGAAATCCGGGTGATCTTTTTTGTACGGCTTTTCAATTCGAGCATAATAAAATTGATGTCTGCCTTGCCAAATATCATAGTCGATTCGCTTGTCCCTTGTTAAGAGCTGGAAGTGCATTTTTTATCACCAATTTCAACTTTTTTGTATGAATTACAACTTATACAACAAAGATAATACTCCATTTCAGGATAAAAGTGGTGAAATATATATGACTATTTTCCTAGTAAGAATCAAAACTTTGCCTGAGTCGAGGAAGATATTTTATTATGCAAATTGAGCATAAACACCAATCGTTTCAAGAAGTTTAGGAAGTAGGAAACGCAGGCAAGATTGCCAGATGGTAGGGGGATATAAAAAAAAGTTATATCTATATATTGCCAGTATTGGTTTTATTTTATATAATTGCAAAAGCATGCATGTGATTGGTGTTCACCTAAATTTAACTTAATTATACTAGAGGTGAAATTGTGAGCTTTATTAAAAAGATAAATAGCATAGTACTAGGTTTATCCTTAGCCACTGTAGCGATTCTTTCGCCTACTGCTGCCGCTTATGCAGAAGAGCAAGTAGAAGTTTCTGAATTGACAAAGAAAAGTCAACAAGTCAAGTTAACAGAAGAAGTTGTAACTGAAGAAGAGGTAATGCAAGAAGAGGTAATGCAAGAAGAGGTAAAGCTAGAAGCACGAGCTAGTCGATTCATTCCATATATTATTACAGCCGCAGGTCTTCTCATCGTTGGTAATAGGAATTTTGAAAAGATGAGTGAAGCAAAGATAAAAGCGAAAGTAAAGCGTGAGTATAATCTGGAAGAGAATTGTTGGTATGGCGTATGCGAAGAAGAGGAAATAAGAAGCTATAGGCTGGGTTCATCTGACCATTTTATGTATCTTACGTTCGGAGACCCTGATAAATTTGGCTTGACTCACATACTAGGTAAACATACTTCACAATATTGGACAGGATTATTCGATTGGGGAGAAAGACATTCCTTTATCCCGGAGGAACGTGCTAATCCAGAAGAAATTGAGAAAATTATTAAGGATGTAAGTCACTACAGTAGAGGCAATATTAATGACATTATTGAATTTGGTTTGGACGGTAAGCATAGAGTAACTGGCTACAGTGATGATGTCATGTATACGTTGGTGGTTAAAGACGGTAATGTAACAACACTGTATCCAACAAAAATCAACCGAGCAACGTACGAGTAAAGATAGATTTGATAGCCCTCTTTTTAAGAAAAGAGGGCTATACCTTATGGAACTGGGTGTAAATGTTGCGAGTAACAAGGAAAATATATTACGATTATATATGTATCTTTGATTACGATCTAAACTTATGATTGGTATATAGAAAGGGAACGCCATATGTTTGCACAAGAAACATATATTTTAAAACCAAGACAGTTCATAAACCAAGAAGAAATGTGTAAAGAAAACAAAACCTTCATTGACTACTTTGATTTAGTTTTTGTCCCATTGGTCGATAGTGAAAAAATGAATAAATACTTCTGGTGTAAAAGAGATCGCCGGTATGTTGATACAGCAATCCACCTTACCTTCAATGAGGATACATTGTTGCATAAACATGTCTACGAGACCGATCTTTGGGGCGATCTTTTATCCCTCGTGAGTCGATTTATCAAATTTAATTTTGCTAATGTTCAATTCACTAGTACAGAGAGTTATTTCTCATTGGTAGATCTTCCGAATAATACAATTCAATATTCAGTTAAAGTGACTGACTCGATTTTTGATTTTGAGATAGAAACTATTCTGCCTAAAAAGGAATTTGTCGAATTCATCCTATTAGAAACCATAAAATTCAGTGAATTAATGATAAAGTCCGGTTTTAACAAAAAATATTATGAAGACAGGATAAAACGGGCTACTCAGTGGTTGTATTGTGTTGATTTTTTGAACTAGAAATGATTAGAGTCATTGAATCGAGGCTCCCTATTTCTATGAAAATGAAATCTGTGTATGAGCAGATGACCGGATGCCTGGAAGCAGCGTTTGACCGACGATCCGGCAGGCGTGCTACACGAATTGCCCTGACTCATGTTTACAATGCTAGACCGGGTGACAGAATGACCATGTAATAACCAAAGCCCTCCTTCCGGCAAAACGGGGGAGGGCTTTTTTGCGTTATGCGTTCTTATTAGAGATACCCAAGTGTTTTTTCAGAGCGTCCTGTAGAACGTGAGAGAAATTCACCTTGTTCTGTTGTGCAAGATCATCGAGCCATTTGGGAATGGTCAATGTCTTCTTAACGGCTCTATTCTCCATTTCATCGCGAAACGGCGGCATCCAAACCTCAATTAACGTAACGACTTCGGCTTGTTCCGCTTTTAGTGTGGTTGGTGCTGACGGTTGCGGGATGTCTTCGTTGTCTTGCTCCATGCCATAGAGGTGTAACGCCATTGCTTCCCGCGCCATACGGAAGGCCTCTTCTGGGTCATCGCCGCAAGTAATGCAGCCGGGTAGATCAGGAAACGATACTGAAATACCGTCAGTTGCGTAGTGGAATAGTGCTGGATAAATATAACGGTCTTTTTTCATTCTAAGATCACCGCCTTTCGCTGTAGAAAAAAATAATTTCCTACAAGGGTTAATTATACATAACTACATTTATATATAATTATCTCGGCCCAAGAAGTTGAGAAGTCCGGGAGGGGACTAAAGCTTAATCCCCGCCTGCTTCTCGATCTTCTTTACTGTTCCGAGCGGAATGTCTTTTCTAGGGTGTGGAACCGTCACTCGTCCGGGTTTAGTTTTGTGTTTGAACTGCCAGTGGCTTCCGGTTGTTTGTACCGAATACCAACCATCTTGTTCGAGTGCTCGTATTATTTCTCGTGATGAGTGACTTGCCATAACTTCCCTCCTTCTTGATTAAATCATAACACGTATTAAAATACGTGTAAATAATATTCTTGGAAAAATTTATGGTTGTATGTTTGTATTTTGTTCTCATATAACACAAGAACAAACGTTCTTTTTCTGAGGAGGGATAGGTGTGTTATCTGATATCGAGCGGAAGGTATTGCGAGTGATTGGCAACTATTCGGCAGGACGAAAAAGGACGCCAACTGTAGACGAACTATGTATCAAGACAGGCCGAACTCGCGGCGGCATCATGACGGTGTTGGAGGTTCTGGCGAAAGAGGAATACAATGAGTGGAAGAGGTCGGAGCCAGATACCATGACGGTCCTGGAAGGGTGGGAAAGGAAGGAGCTACATAATAGAACACGGCCAAAGAAATAAGCTCCTTTGGCCGTTCAGTAGTAGTTAGTGATTATGAAGACGATTAGAAATTTCATCTAGTTTATGGATGATAGAAAATAATTGCTCGGAAGTAGTATCTAATTGCTCAGCGGAAACAGTTGATAATGAGACCTGTTGATCAATTTTAAGTAATTGATTGTTAATGTTCTGTAGAGATTGATAAATGTCTTTAGATGAGGCATTTGATTTATCGGCTAATTTACGTACTTCATTAGCAACAACGGTAAAGCCACGTCCGTGCTCTCCAGCTCTAGCAGCTTCAATCGCAGCATTAAGGCCTAGAAGATTTGTTTGTGTAGAAACATCTGCCACGAAGCCGCTGAGTTTCTCAATCTCCTCATTCTGCTCCTTTAAGACATTCATGGAATGAGCGATCTCACCATTGTATTCATATAGTTTGGTTGCAGAATCGGTGAAGACGGAAGAGATTCTAAGCGCTTCCTGGGTTGTAGCTGTCAATTCGGCTGCCATTTGCTCCATATTGTGGCGGTAGCTTACATTTTCACGCATCGTGTCGCCGATATACTGTTCAAGAATAATTGCCGAATCAAAAAAAACTCTTTTGATAAGAGCCTGATAAAATGCAGTTGAGTTTTTTAACGATTGAATTCTATCAGAAAAAAGGCGTAAATACAGTGAGTATCCACCTAAAAACCAAGAAGCTGACAATCCAATTCTAGCATGGGTTGTACCGATTCGTTTTCGGCTGTTTACATATTCTTCATCAATAACATTAGAAGAAAGCGTTTCGATATACCAAATCTGCATGTTCTTTAATTGGTCCATAGTTACATTTGTACGAATCATTTGATTCAAGTTAGGATGTTTTTCCAATTCTTTATAAAAACAATCTACGATTTCTTTTGAGTGAGTGTTGAAGAATTCTTTGTGTAAATACAAGAGGTCTAAATCTTTTTCTGTTAGACCGTAGAACACCCTAAGTGAATTCCAATTACTATCCAATGCAATCATGATACCAACCCCTATTTTCTTTATATGTAATGTAAAACTCTTTCAGATTCTAACAAAATAAAATGTTAAATAAAAATGAAATGTTTATGAAATATATACTAATATGCTAAATATGACATATTGAAGAAACACGCATCCCTGCAATAAGGAATATGGAAGAAGGTAC
The DNA here is from genome assembly GCF_046196545.1 of Brevibacillus fortis. GTDB lineage: Bacteria > Bacillota > Bacilli > Brevibacillales > Brevibacillaceae > Brevibacillus > Brevibacillus fortis_A. Next base: position 4,336,813 of record NZ_CP176370.1, on the reverse strand, counting down.
TAGAAGTATGCGAGAGAAAGGAACAAAGCAGATGGCCAGTAAGATAGAAAATCCATTTTCTATGAGATTTGTATTACCGGAACAACGAGAGCTATACTTACAAGCGAAGCAAGTCGAAAAGCTTGTCTCTATGCCGATCCTTGAACAAGATGAGTTTGAATCGTTCCAGTACATCAAAAGGGATGCGGCACGGGAGGATTACGCGGTCACAGTTTCTTGGTGGAACCAAATAAAAGGCAACCTTGGGAACCACATGTACGATGTGGGGAGTGGTCAAGTGGATCGATCAGAATACAAAGCGTATTAAACTTGTGTAGATGAAGATAGCCAGTGGATTGATTTGGATAGGATCATTGATGTAAGAAGTTAAGGGGACAATAACAAGGACAACTATTCTGAAATGACCAGCTCGCTGCAAATATGGTCTGGAAATAATAAGATAATCAGCTTGTGGAAGCAAAGGAAGATGGGGACGAGAGAGGTATTGTTGCGGCTTGGAATGAGACTGAGTAGGTTCGCGGACTGATTAAGGTTCTTGATTCGCGAACCTACTGGTCCATGTCAAAAAAGTCGGGGAAAAGTAGAAGATACCTTTTCTGGATTAATGAAGGTTAGTTTTATGAAAAAGAGATAAGGCTAGGGAAAGCTTTGAGAGTTAATGTGAATAGTAGACATATAAGCTGATAATGTAAATATTGTAACGATTTATAAAAATAAAATATTTACAATGATGTGACATTAAAAATATTGAAAAAATAACATCATTATGAAATAATTGTAAATGTTAAAAAATTCAAAAAAAGGATGTGTTCAAATTGAAAAAAGCTGTAATGTTACTACTGGCTACTAGTCTTCTAATTCCATTTAGTTTTTCCCCTGTTGAAGTATATGCAAAAGATACTAGTAAAAATAAGATGCAGTCCTTAGATAAGAAACAAAAAAAGAAATTAGAAAAACGTGTTAAACAAGTTAAAAAGTACTTTTCTGAATATCATGATTTGAAAGACCAATACAAAGACTTAATTCAAGAAAAACAAGAAACTACTAAAACTATTGTCAACGATGTAGAATTAGAACAAAAGGTTAAAGATCTTCAAACTAAAATTACAGATAAAAAGAAAGGAATTGAAGAAGAGCTTGGACTAACACTTAAGAAGGAAAAAAAGGAAATACAAAAATTTTCCACAGCTGCAGACGTGACATTTGATGTTGACATGTATTTTGACGATGAATCAGATTTGTATGTTTTGAGTGGGGACTTTGAATGGGATAATGATGACTGGACCGAAGACTGGGATGGAACAAGTGGTTCCATAGGTGGAAACGATGGTATAGGACTCTCCATTGAAGAGGATATTGATATTTATGACTCGGAATTTATTACATATTATAGTAGTAATTCTTCTACAAATAAAATAGATTGGATTGCTACAGATGAGGCAGAGCTTAATTATGATACAAATGGATTAGGATTTCAATTCCAAGATGCCTACAAAGGTGGATATGCATATGGTTATAATGCAGAATCAGGATATGCTTTAGTTTTCTTTGACTTTGAGGGGGCAGTTCCATCGGACAATGATATAAGTATCAATATGGGAATGTCACACACTTGGGATAATTCTGAAGTTAATTCAATTAGCATAGGCCCTTGGTCGATAGGGTTTGGATATAACAGAACTACTGACAAATGGGATGATGAAGATAATGATATAGTTTCTTTATAAATAGTACAGCGAGGATCTGATTGATCCTCGCTTCTTTATACAATGAGGTGGGTCATGAGAAAAAATATAATCATACTATTTCTAGTGATTATTCCCGTAGTTATTTTACTGTTTTCAAGTCAAACTAAAAACTCTCAAAGTTCATGTCTTGTTGATTTGAATGATTACGTTAGTTATAGAGCCATAATGTACTTAAATGATCTAGGGCAAGATAAGGTGTTTATAGAAGACCAGGATGGGGATATACATTTAAAAGTATGCGATGATACAAATAAAGAATTAATATCTGTAATCCAATACGATAACAACAAAAATAAAAAATCCATAAACTGGAAGTATACAAAGGACCTAAAAGGTTCTTCAGTAATTTGGGGGTTAATCAATGATAATGAAATTAACGAAGTACACATTAATTTAGGAAATGAATTTGTAAATGGAAAAATTACAAGTATAAACGGGAAGAGGATTTTTTATTACCCATTTTCAAATAAAGATGTTCAGTTACCTATAAAGATTATAGGGAAATCAGATTCCAAAACAATAAATGAATCAAATTCACCTGGTTGAACAAAAATATTTGGTTATTGATTAAGTAGAGCGCATAGAAGGAATGTAAAATTGTAAAGACATCCTTGTTTTAGAGGCGAGTTTTCAATTAGTTTAAAGGTTAACCTTGCAGAGACAAAAACTGATAAAGACAAGTGGAGTAGTGAACAAGTTTTTCACCAAGGAAGAACGCGCAAAATACATTGAAAAATTTGTAAAGGCGGAGTAGATGAACGGAACCTGACTGTTGGTGGAAGGAGATAGGAGGCAATACAAATTGATCGAAATAAAAATCAATGAAGCCGAGGTCAAACAGCTTTGCCGAGAAAAGATTTCGGAGCTTATCAAGGAGGTCGATACAGAACATGTATTTTGGGATGCTAAAGAACTGCGTCGGAGAACGTGCATGAGCTGGAACTTTATTCAGGAACAGTTTTTCTTTATAAACGTTTTCCTAGACACAAAGTAGGAAATAAGTGGTACTTTCCTGCTAGGAAAACAAGAGCATTTTTGGAACAGTGGTTAAAAGAACAACCCAGACAATGAACTTCTTTGACAACGTTGACAACCAATTTGACAACGCAGTTAAGTAAAACAGGTAAATTCAAGTTAACATGATTCATTAAAAACCGCAGTATAATGCAGTTTATGCACTCAGATTAACCCATGATATTTGGTCAGATCAAATTGACAGGGTGGGGGTCGCTGGTTCGAACCCAGTCCGGATCACCATATATCGAATGTTGAAACCCTTGGTAATGGTAATGGTAATATCCCCTCATGGTTGACTGTGTTTAAAACCCCACTGTTACAATTGGGTAAGACACAATTGATCAGAGGGGATTTTTTTATGGCTAAAAAAGGACAAACATTTAGAGTTTATACGGAAGAGGAAAAAATGGAAGCCGTACGTCTTTACGAGTCCGGAGTATCTTCTAGAGAAGTCGCCAGAAGATTAGGCATTCCAGAAAAAAGACAGGTGTTGGACTGGGTTAATAAGGTTCGTAATGGGGAGGCACTAACAGCTTCTCGATCAAATCAGGCATGGCGAAAAGGGCGTCCAAAAACCAAATTCACAAGCGTTGAGGAAGAGTTAGCATACATAAAAGCGGAGAATGAATATCTAAAAAAGCGATATCCAAATCTAAACGGGGAGTGACTTCGAAGAAAGCAAGGTTCTCAATTATTGAACAAATGCAAACCAAATATCGATTATCATGGCTGCTCAGTTTTGCAAAAGTATCCCGTGCGGGATATTACAAATGGAGAAAGTCCAGAGAGGCATCTGTTCGACGTAGCGAAAAGGAAGCCAACCTAAAAGAACATATCCTAAGTATCCATCGCTTGCATCCTTATTATGGTTACTTACGAGTGACAGTTGCCCTTCGCAAAGAAGGTTTACAAATCAATCACAAACGTGTCTATCGAATGATGAAGGAATTAGGCATCCGCTCAGTAATTCGTAAAAAAAGACGATTCTTCGGCAGACAGGCATCAGTTGTAAACCCGGATCGTCTGGAAAGACAGTTTAAAGCAGAAGCACCTCTAAAGAAGCTGGTAACCGACATCACCTATCTACGAGTCGGAGAACGATTTTTTTATCTATCTGCTGTGCAGGATCTGTTTAATAACGAAATCGTTGCTTGGCATGTCTCTTCCCAAAACGATTTGTCACTCGTGATGAGCACCGTAGATAGTCTTTGTAAGGGAAGAGAGATGAACGGTTCCGTCCTACATTCGGACCAAGGTTTTCAATACACTTCCAGACACTACAATAAACGTTTGGATGAGTACGGAGTACTAGGAAGTCATTCGAGACGGGGAAATTGCCTGGATAATGCCTGTATCGAGTCATTCTTTTCTCATCTGAAGACAGAAATGATGTATCGATGCTCGGCAAAATCATTTGAGGAATTAAATCAATCTGTTGAAACATACATTGCATTTTATAATCAGAGTCGTTTTCAGAAAAAACTAGGCGACCGTTCCCCGATTGAGTATCGGAAAGCGATCGCCGCGTAACTATGGGTTTTTAGGCAGTCTACTTGACAGGGTTATGACCATAATCAAGGGTTTTTCTTATTTCTTTCGTATGTTTCATTTGCGTCAATAACTGTGTTTTCGAACTTGTTGACGGGATTGTTGACCATTTTTTTCGATATATCAAGGAGTAGAGGGCTAATATGTTTCATGATTACGAGCTAAACTTATGATTGGTATATAGAAAGGGAACACCATATGTTCGCACAAGAAACATATATTTTAAAACCAAGTCAGTTCATAAACCAAGAAGAAATGTGTAAAGAAAGCAAAACCTTAATTAATTGCTTTGATTTAGTTTTTATCCTATTGGGCGATAGTGAAGAAATGAATAAATACTTCTCGTGTAAAAGAAGTCGCAGGTATGTTGATACAGCAATTCATCTTACCTTCAACGAGGATACATTGTTGCATAAGAATGTCTTCGATACCGATCTTTGGGGCGATCTTTTACCCCTTGTGAGTCGATTTATCAAATTTAATTTTGCTAATGTTCAATTCACTAGCACACAGAGTTATTTCTCACTAGTAGATCTTCCGAATAATACAATTCAATATTCATTTAAAGCGGCTGACTCGATTTTTGATTTTGAGATAGAAACTATTCTGCCTAAAAAGGAATTTGTCGAATTCATCCTAGTAGAAACTATAAAATTCAGTGAATTAATGATAAAGTCCGGTTTTAACAAAAAATATTATGAAGACAGGATAAAACGGGCTACTCAGTGGTTGTATTGTGTTGATTTTTTGTAACTAGAAATGATTAGAGTCATTGAATTGAGGCTCACTATTCCACGAAAATGAAATCTGTGTATGAGCAGAGCAGATGACCGGATGCCTGTAATACTGCGGCAGCAGGATGAAGCATTTGGCTTGATCGGAAGAACTTTCACGCCAATCTTTTGCAGTCACTGCTCGTGCCATATGACCATGATCAGATGAGAGCCTGTCCTGTACCAGTAATGGTCGGGAGCACTAAAAACGATGTCCCTGATTGCATTCAAGTACAAACTACTCCCTGTTAAGGAGACGGGTTGTTAATTAAAAACGGTTTAAATAATCCAGAATCACGGAAGTATGCTCTCTGATGTCAGTTCATCCTGTGTGACAGCATCTTGATACCGATATCTCTATTCGATAGAATTGTTTTTGTAACGTGTAAATATGTGTCTATGGTGACTGATCATGATTTTGTGATTAGTAACACGGGCACGTATTTTTGCTTGTGGCTGCATGCTGAAAAGCACAATATGATACTGACAGAAGATGAAGAATGTCGAAGCCCTCCTTCGGAATAATCCGGGGGAGGGCTGTTTTAATTATTTATCAGATAGCTTAAGTAAAATAAATATTAAAACCCAGAATATACCACCTAGTATTATGTTGCTATCTCCTCCAAAGAATAATCCAGTAAAAAATCCCAAAACTATAATCATAAATATTTCTAATAATTTGAACATTTTTATCTATCTTCCTTTTTGTGGATTTGACATATATAATAACACAGAAAAACAAAATTGGTAAAAGATGGTATTTATATGAAGAAGTTGGCATCTTTTTTTTGTGTCTGCTTAGCTACGACATTAGTGTTAACTCCTGGAATTAGTGACAACCTATTAGCAAAAGAACGACTAAAAAAAATGGATATAGTTGAAATCTCATTAGATGAGTCTCGTTCCTCAAAATCGTTAAAAACATTGATTAATAATGATGGCGAAGAAACTTATTACTTCATCCATAATGAAGGTGAAGAAATAGATCCCAAAGATATAAAGGATTATATTAAGACTGAACTCAAAATAAATCGTTCGTCTGAAGATGAAGGAGTTCCACCAAAACTGATGGGGGTAGGTGTCTATAAACAAGGTGGTACTAGACACGTTGATTATATCTTTGATCAACTAGATGAAGTCCCTTTAGAAGAAATTCGTGAAGAAATTCAAGAAAAAGTTGAACTTGCTGAAAATAAAGGCGCAAGGAATATTAATTCATTAAAAGCTTCAGCGAGTTCTACTGATGATACTTATTCCGATTCTTACACATACAGAGTGAGAGATAATAACCGAAACACACTAGCGGGTGTTTATACTAGCAACGTAGATTATACAAGAAGAGGTACATCAACATTAAGTGGCAAGAAAGTATCTGTTTGGGATGTTAAGTTTTTCAATCAAACAGAGCCTATGAATGATTATCAAACTCGTGAATTAGCAATGAGATACAGACATCTTGGTGATGCTATTGACGAACAAACAATACGCTCATATGGACCATATACAACTGACACAGACACTTCGGTTACTGTTGGTTTGTCAGGGCTAGTTCCCTCGGTGAGTTGGACTTTCAATAGGAAATCAGCAAATATTACTGATGAATCAAGCCTTTCATCTCACTATACTAAGTGGGTTGTTGATTTTGCTTTAGGTACTAAAACTGCAAAAAGTAACTATGTTTATGAACCAGGTGTTCGTGTGACCAATAACGATGCAGGAATAGTTTTTAGACATAACCATTATATTAATTATTATAGAAATCTTGATTCTCAAGCGAAACTAAACAGCGGGACCATTGAATTAATTTTGACAGATTTATAAGAAAATCTGCTGGAAGGATATCATCAGTGCTACATTTTATTTGATGACGATTTGACTTAGTTATAACGGAATCCCTACTAAATAGTGGGGATTTTTTTGTAGTTGTCTTACCTAGCCAAAACTAAAAATAGTAACCACTGGCTTAGGGCTTTTTCTATCTAAACAGCTTTTTTAACCAAGCGAACACATCAAATGTGGTACGCTTGTAAACTTTGTTGTAGGTATACTTCTTTGGGTTCCTCAACCCCCCAGCCACGAGGCATTTTTAATCCCACGCGATGGACGAGCTGGCGTTTCAAGCTGGTCTTGGCTGCTATCCTTCTTTTTAGACTGGGTTTGCGCAGACCTAGTTTTATATTGTCCACCGCCTTTTCCACATTGTACCATTGGTCCGGCATTTACAGAATAAGTACTTGCACGTTCGCATGTTGCTCGCGTAAAACGGGAACGAACGTTCATAAAAAGGTGATTCCTATGCAGACAATCAAAGCAGTGATTAATGGTCCAAGTTGTTCCGGTTTTAACTCCAAAGCATCTCAAAGCTATAAGCAAGAACCACACAGGTGGTAGCCCAGGATGCGCTCCTGACATTCTCCGTGATTTGATAGAGGCTGGGTTGGTGGAGGAGACTGCAAATGAGCTTGCTTTATGAGCATCACTTTGAGCCTGTAGTTGCTCAGTTACCTCCGGTTGATTCAGACGCCTTGGCTGAAATGAATGTCATTATTTATGATTCGGTGCGAAAAGACTATGCGATCAATATTAGTTGGCACGAGGACAGTATCCGTAGGGAATGGGGCGTGGTCAAAGACATCGACCGAATTGAGAACAAGATCAAGCTTGTTCGGGTTGATGGTGTGTGGTGGGTGCCCATAAAAATGCTGCAGGTTGAGCGAGTGTATTAGACAATGATTCAACCTGGCCAATGGCGAGGGATGTATGGCATGCTTTTTAAGGCAATCGCACTTGATGCAGAAAGCCTTAATCAGGATCAGCTCAAAATGTCATACCGTCCAATGCTCGATACCGTATCGATGTGGGCTGAGCGAAAACACCACGAATATCGGAGCCAGTTTGGGAGGGTGGGTGGGGAAATTCACGTTCAGAAGTCGGTCGATGGCTTTCTATATTCGGTCACCCAAATTGATTATCAGTAGCTCGATCAAAATGTTGTACAGCGATGCTTCCACCTTCATTGGAGTCTGCTGGAGCAAGAGTAACAGCAGTAATAGCGTTCCATTGATCGGCAGCACTCCAAAGGACGTCGGAATATTTTTCTTCAAGGTTTACATCTTCATACGTAATTTCATAAGGCCATTCCCATTCACCTCCAAGATAATCAGCGAATGCGGTTGTGGCAAAGATGAAAACGAAGCAACAATAGTGAATAAACCAGCAGCAACTTTTGTCCTTTTACGTGACATAAAAATCCTCCTGATCAAAAATATTTAACAACATTTCCAGTATATAGGACATAATAAAAATGTAAATATTAGGAATATTGTGGAATCTTGATATAAAACTACTTTCATTAGAATTGGAGTGATTTACCTTCTTAAAGTTTGAATGGTATGAAGCGTTGCATTTATTTCTGCTAATCATAATAGCCCATGTCTGTGCAATACCCATACTTACTGCTCTTTAAGCGCCCTAAATGGTATGCACAAGTGTTGGATAAAGTGTTTGGTCAGAGATGAACAATAGTGAAATAAGGCGGCTTTCTGGTCAATCTCAATCCGTCTTAATTCTTCTTTGATGCGCTTTGCCTGTTAGTGTAGATTCTCATAATCTCGTAAGACTTGAACTATATCTTTTGGAAATTTGGACAAGGCCGAGCATATGAACTTTGTAATTCAGGCCAATTTCATGTAGTAAGAGCTGGAACAACAATTAAAGTACCAAAAAGTGTTTTTCTTAATTGGTTAGAAGGGAACTAAGGGAGTCAATATCTCCCCCTTAGTTGGTATCAAAAGTGGGTGGCAGGGTTTTTCTTATGTCCTCGTCCACCGTGGCAACATAATCCTCCTACTCTGTCGCTCGATAACATTTTGACAACCTTTATTTTTGAAGACTATGTCGTAATCGTTAATGAAGATGTAGAAAGAATGACGAAGAGCATGCCAAAAGAAGAAGGTTATGAGTAAGAATATTGGGCCAAGTGGGCTAGCCTATGTGGGCAGGTTTAGACTCCTAAACCGTTTTAGGGAATCGGCTTGGTTCCGATTACGACGGTAGCATCCAACTCGTCAGACCTTGTTACCCGTGTAATGAGCCCGCAACGAGTGAAGATATCGACCGTCTGAGGTGTCTGACGCTCGCTTGTCTCAACTAGTAAGTGTCCACCAGGAGCCAACCAGAGTGGAGCTGCAGCCACTACTCGTCTCTGAACGTCAAGCCCATCCGTTCCCCCGTCGAGTGCTATTCTCGCCTCATGCATGCGAGCTTCAGGTGGAAGAAATTCGATGGCTTCGGTGGGGACGTAGGGAGCATTGGAAACGATGACGTTAACGTGTCCCCTAAGTATTATGGGAAGAGGCTCAAATAAGTCTCCTTCGTAAACGCGACCTCCTGCGGTAGTAACATTGCGACGAGTGCATTTCACCGAGGCTAGATCGATGTCAGTAGAATACAATTCAATCTGTTCCAAGTAAGCAAGAGCCGCACCCACTGCCCCTGAACCGCAACATAGGTCAAGCACTATCGACTTTTGACGAATGAGGGCGGCAGCCTGTCTAACGAGAAATGCTGTACGTTGTCTGGGAACGAAAACTCCCTTATCCACAATAATCCGCAGTCCACAGAACTCAGCCCAACCAATAATGTGTTCAAGAGGCATGCCAGTTGTTCGCAGTTCTACCATGTCCGAAAGTTCAGTCGTAGTCCCTGCCGAGGCGATGAGTAACCTGGCCTCATCTTCAGCGAAAACACAACCAGCTTCCTGAAGTTTAGTAACGATAATAGAAAAAATTTGATCGCCATGAATCTCATAATCATTCAAAGACTAAATTCCCTCACTTCACAATTGATGTAATTTTGTGTAGTTGATTTTATTCTATCTTAGGAGGCAACACAACACATGATTTGATAAATGGAGGGAGGGGTGGGGATATTGTAACCTGCTGGATTCCTTGATGATGGACAACACAAAACGTTTGAAACTGGAGCAAAACGAGATCGGGCGCCAGGAAAAGGCTCTTATCCAAGAACGGTACACTAAGTGCAGATGGAAGGTATTTTACAAAATAGTAAATATTGACGTTTTAAAGTATAAGTAAAAGGGAGAACAAGATGAGTAGCAGGAACAAAAATTAAAGTGTCACGCGAGTCTTTTTAGAGTGGTATGAGGGAAAGGAATTTACTGAGAGATTAGAACATAAGAAGAGGCACACGTGTTAAAACAACCCTGTGCTTTTTTATTTGGGGCAATTGGAGCGAATATTGGTGCGAAACGTTAAATAAATGCTTTCGTATTAATGGTTTTGAGCACATTGGATTATCGGAGACCACCAAGTGATTCCTCTTGAAAGGAGGGCACTAGTTCGAACCCAGTCCCGATTACCAGAATAAAAATAAGAAAACCCTTGAGGAATACTCATAGTGGGGGGGAAGTGGGTAGGACTAAAGTAATTTTTCTTCAAAACTCGTACTTCTGTGCTCAATGGCGCTTGAACACTCTAAAATGTAAAAATTGGTAAATTAAAGCAGGAACATGTCGTTCCTAGTAGAATATAACACTCAATAAGTAATTGAGGTGAAAAAGTTAAATGCTGTTTGTTCTGTTTTCAACATTGGAATACCTCGCGATATTTGCTCTTATGACTACGCTATTTAGGTTTGGTTTTTTAGTACATATTAACCGGATTCTCTTTGTGAGTTTGGTCTTAATGCTTTTCTCGTTTGGGCTACGACAATTTACGCCATATGGAGACTATGCAACCATAGCCCAAGTCGTCATAATCTTTGGGGCATTAATTCTGGTATGGAACGTTAATTGGGGACATGCTGCCTTAATGACCATGATAACAGCAGGAATATACTTGGGGATTCAGATGGTAGAAGTGTTCTTCCTGACCGTCGTAGGAACCCTAGAAACAATTGAATCGTTAGAGGATCGAAGCATCAACACTGGGTTTATATTCCAGACAATCTCCGCATTACTTACCTTTGCATTATGCTATGGACTTAGGAAAATTGGACTGCAATTTACCTTTGTCAGAGACGGAGCGCCTTTCTCTATTTACCATAGAATCAACATGGTTATTTTGTCACTAATCATTGTAACAGGTGTATTGATAACGGTCTTGTTTAAATTAGCAAGTACATATGGAATTGCTTCCTTAGTCTGGATCTTCTTTGGGATGGCAATCGGAATCACAATACTGGCATGGTTGGCTATAAAAAGGGATGGGGAATATGATTGAAACTCTTGCTGAAAGAATAGCCATACAACTAAAGTCGATCAATCCACATGAAACGAAGTCAGTCCCTACAATGAAATTTGGGTTAATCCTTATCATCAACATGCTTCTCATCATTACGATTAGCCTTACCATTTCACTAATGATAGGGACATTTCAAGGAACATTAATCACATTGGCCGGATTTTTAGTACTACGCCAATTTTCAGGAGGATTTCACTATTCATCGTCTGTCTACTGCACCATGACAAGTATAGTGGGAGCTGTATTCATCCCTCTAATTACCCTACCTAATGATTTTGTCACCCCGATTATTATCATCACATTAGTCCTAGTAGCACTTTTTGCACCGCAAGAAATGGAAATGCAATCACGACTATTCAAACAGAATCAGACTTTGCTCCTCAAGGCCATTTCAATTCTCATCGTCAGTTCATTATTTTTCATAGACAGCGAGACACTGGTTAAGACCTTCTTTGTGCAATCACTGACGCTAATTCCACTGAAAGGAGGTGGAAAAGATGAAAAATAAAGCGATGATGTTCGTAGCGAAACATGTTTCTGCAATTGCTTCATTTGTTGCGGTACTGGCAGTATCTACAGCATCCTTCGGTTTCGTAGGGAAACCTGAAATTCCAGAAGAATTAAAGAAATAAGATGCAATGAACGACACAGACCATTTCTCACTCGACTTAATCTCGAACGGGAAAATTGGTTGCCCCATTGTGCTTTTGTAAATCATAATTTTATAAACAGATCCATGATTGTATTGTACTTATAATATTCCCAACCCCTTGGTAGACAAGGGGATTTCTTATTTTATTGCGCCTGGGTCATTGGATGAATCCAAACGGGCTGTCTCTTAGTCGGAAAATAGACTTTTGAGACAACCCATTTTTTTATATACGCCTAACGCTTGTTAAAACTTGGAAAGAGCGAATTTAGCTGTAAAATTCATTTTTTTCATATAGGAAGAATTCGCTCCGGCTTGAAATTGTACAGAAATATTGCCGTCTTTTTGTGCTTGGAATACACGTCCGTAAGGTGAATTCGCATGGTATGTACCAATCACTTGATTATCCGCATCAAAGACTGTATAAGAGATCGGGAATCCTGAATTGTTTACAAAAATCGTAAGTTCTTCTCCCTTTTTAAGCGGAAAGGATTCTTTTTGCGTCACTTCGTATGAACTCAGAGAATAGTATTTCGTAATCTCTTGAATGTCTAAAGCTGTTGCTGCTGCGCTAGCTTTTGAGACTTCCAATCCTGGCAAATTTGTACCCAAAAGTACTGCAATTCCTAATGCCCCTGCTAAAATGGCTTTTTTCATAATCGTAATGCCTCCTTTTTTGCTCATCCATGAGCGAAAGTAAATATTTGGAAATTATAACCATTATAGTCTCGTTGATAACGGTTATCAATAAGTTTTTTTGTTAGATTACCTCACCGCTCATTCTCCGCACACAACCTCTCCGTAAACCCAGGCTCCTCTTGCGCCAAAAACTTAAAATAACAAACAAATTCATGATTCCTTACAGCTAAACTATTCAACTGAAAATCCAACAAATACTTCCGAGCCACATGCCGATAGTACAATCCTTTCTTCGTAAACGGAGAAGGGTACACCTTGGATGGCAAAGTTGGAATAATATCATGAACATTCCCAATCCGAAAACTGTTCTTTACGGTCTCATTAAACCGCGAAGCAAAGACAGGATGGAAGGTTGCAATGGCGAACTACAAAGTGATGTGGGAGAAAAAGGAAAAGGGGCGCGTACGCAACGCTCCCCATTACAAAGGTTTTGAAAGAATTTCAATTCCCACATCAATTGTTTTCTCTACTCCCATGAAGGTTAGAAAGATTTTCGCTCTATTTTTGTGTTTATCTACTTTTTTGATAATGCCTTCCAGTCCTTTTAGGGGACCAGATTCTACGATCACCTTTGAATTTTCCAGATAAACTTTCGAGTAATCGACAACCTCACCGTTTCCCATGAGCTGGAGTATCGGAGTGATTTCTTTTTCGTCAATGCTCGAATAATAAGCGCCCTCATCCTGCGAATAGTAACTACCGTTATTGACCAAACGCAAACTTCTAGGAATTTTTTTGATTTTGTGGAACATATCGTTAGTCATTTCGGTCTTAATAAGTACATACCCGGGAAAAATATTCTTCATGACATTATACACAATGCCTGACTTTTTCTCAGGAACCAATCTCTTCGGTACAACGGACAATAATGATTGCTCATTAAAATAGAGTCTGAGGTATTTTTGAACGACTTCTTCTTTTCCGGATTCTACGAAGATAGCATACCATTTCAAGGTGGGTAATCCTTTCATTATGAAGTGTATTCGCAAGTATCTAGACCGCTCTAAGTTTCCCCCAAAAAATAGGAATGATGTAGTAGATATCTTTTTGAAAAATTGTGGTAGTATACTAAATATATCCAATTCTTTCGTATTATGCAATAAATGTGATATTATGGTATTAATGGAAAAAATATGGATATCAATCCATGAAAGTTTCTTATCGAAAGTAAAATCCCTTAGCGAATTTAATCGATGTTTCGGCACGTTAAAGGAACGTAGGGAGCTCATACAGAGAAAGAAACGGTAGTGTGTATATTTATTTACCCACGAACTGGGGAAGCTCTGCCCTTTGGCATAGTAGGAGAACGAGAAAAGGCGGAGATTGGATTGCATATGTTTCCACAGATTTCTACGAAAGAATTGGTTATAAAAGGTACGGATAGAGAGTTTCGTGCCAGTTTGTGCATGGGCTACTTTTCTGTTCCCGCAGATTTTTTAAAAATAGTAAAATTCCTGCACCCGAAAGAATTCGAGTACTATTTTCATCTGGAGTATGAGCGGAGAGTAAAAAGCTACCTGACAGGGAGATATGTCGCCAAAAGAGCCGTTTCGTGTCTGACTGGAGAAGACAGCTTAGAGCGAATATGTATTGAACAGGGCATTTTTCATCACCCTGTCGTGAACTTACCGCATACAACCAATGTTCAAGTGAGTATCACTCACTGTGACGATCTTGCAGCTGCCATTGCTTTTTCGGAAGAACTACCGTTGGGGATTGATATGGAGAGAATTAGCGTTGATAGAAATAAAGTTCTGGAAACGCAAATGACTGTGAAAGAGAGCAGCTTGTTGTCATGCTTGCCTTATTCCTATGAAACGACTCTCACTCTTTTCTGGACAGTCAAGGAAGCGTTATCCAAAATTTTGAAGACAGGCTTAACCACTTCTTTTCATATCTATGAAATAAGCCAAGTGGAGGCAAGGGATGGGGTTGTTTATAGTCTTTTTGATAACTTTCCTCAATACCGTACTGCATCCTATATCCTTGGTGACTATGTGTGTTCGATCACCTACCCGAAGAAGACAAAGTGGAGTGTTGCTGTCGTAAAGGATGTACTTCAGGAGATAGAACAATCCATGACAAATCGCTTATGAATTCCCCACAACGGTCAATTGACCAAGCTGTGGGGAGTTTTCTTTATAAAAACCTTTTTTAAAAACAAGGGGTGCATCATACATGGAAAATCCTGTTGTGTTTATGTTTTCTGGACAGGGGTCTCAGTACTATCAGATGGGGAAAGACCTTTTTGATCAGAATCCGGTATTTCGCAAATGGATGCTTAGGTTAGATGAAAAGGTACATTCCCTGATCGGGGAGTCTGTCCTTGCCCAGTTATATGATGACACGAAGCGTCGAGACGACATATTTGATCGCACCCTTTATACGCATCCCGCCATTTTTATGGTGGAATACGCTCTTTCCCAGGTTCTCTTGGAAAGTGGAATTAAGCCCGACTATTGTCTGGGGAGCAGCTTGGGGGAGTTTGCGGCGGCGGCTGTTTCTGGGATCATGCCTGTGGAAGAATTGCTGCAACTCGTGGTTGAACAAGCCACCCTATACGAAACGTATTGTCAGAAAGGGCGTATGCTTGCGATTCTCCACAATCCCGATTTGTATTATGAAGACCCGCTATTGCATCGAAATAGTGAGTTGGTAGCGGTGAATTTTCATTCGCATTTTGTCATTGCCGGGAGCAGTCATCAGCTACAACGCATGGAGGATTATATAAAAGGCAAAGGGATTATTTGTCAACGACTACCCGTATCGTATGCGTTTCACTCCGCTTACATCGATCCGGCTGAACCACATTATCGGGAGGTATTAAAACAGAAATCATTTGGAATTCCCAAGATTCTCTTTGTCTCGGGTGTTCATGGTGAAATCATGAAGGAACTGCCAGCTGACTACTTTTGGCAAGTGGTAAGAAAACCAATGCAGCTTCCAAAAGCTGTCCAAGAGCTGGAGAAACGGCAAAGCTACATCTATTTGGATTTGGGACCAGCAGGGAATTTGAGTAATTTTACAAAGCGAAATCTGCGGCAAGATTCGCAGTCAGAGTGCTACTCGATCATCACTCCTTTTAAAAAGGATGGTGAAAATGTAGAGCGCATCAAGCAACTATTCGCAAAGAAACGATTGAATACAAACAGAAAGGAAGACAGAAAAATGACCACATATGTTTTCCCAGGGCAGGGCTCCCAAATAAAAGGAATGGGGGGCTCTCTGTTTGATGAGTTTCCGGAAATAACGGCCAAGGCTGATCAGATATTAGGTTATTCCATCAAAGAGCTATGTCTGCATGATCCCGAAAAACAATTAAGTAAAACACAATTTACCCAGCCGGCTTTGTACGTGGTAAATGCGCTTAGCTATCTTAAAAAAGTAAAGGAAACCGGGAAAAAACCAGATTATGTGGCGGGGCATAGCTTGGGTGAGTACAACGCACTTTTTGCTTCAGGGGTGTTTGATTTTGAGACAGGGTTACACTTGGTGAAAAAAAGAGGCGAGTTGATGAGTCTGGCCGTCGGTGGAGGTATGGCGGCTGTGATTGGGTTTACTTTGGAGCAAGTGGAACGCGTATTACATGAAAATAATTTGACTAGCATCGATATTGCCAATCACAATTCTCCCTCCCAATTTGTGATTGCAGGTCGGAAAGAAGATATTGACCGTGCCAACCCTGTTTTTCAGGAAGCGGGCGTAAAAGTATACATACCGTTAAAGGTGAGCGGAGCATTCCATTCCCGTTACATGAGTGATGCGAAGCAACGCTTTGAGGACTATTTGAATCAGTTTGCGTTTTCCAGCATGAACATTCCTGTGATTTCAAATGTTTACGCAAGACCCTATAAAGAGCGCGATGTGAAACGGAATTTGGTGGAACAAATCACACACCCAGTGAAATGGAATGACAGCATTCGATATCTCCTGGCTTTGGGGGAAAACGAAATAGAAGAAGTTGGCCCTGGTACTGTTTTGACCAAATTAGTTACTACGATCCGAAATGAAGCAGAGCCGCTAATCATAGAAGAGGCAGAAGAGATATCGAACAGCATGGAGCAGCCAAAAGGGATTACCGCTTCTTCGCTGGGAAATCAGCAGTTTAAACAGGACTACAAATTGAAATATCCCTACCTGGCAGGAGCGATGTACAAGGGAATCTCATCGGAAAAGCTGGTCATTAAAATGGGGAAAGCCGGGATGATGGGCTTTTTCGGAAGCGGTGGCTTACAGCTGGATAGAATCGAGCGTGCCATCCAACAGATTCAACGTGAACTACAGCATGGCGAGCCATATGGGATGAATTTATTGCATCATCCAAGTGACCCGTCTATGGAAGAAAAAACCGTCGAGTTGTATCTTGGTTATCAAGTGAGGGTGATCGAAGCATCTGCCTTTATGGCGATTACCCCTGCGTTGATCATCTATCGGGCCAAGGGATTAAAGCGGGGGATGAACGGGCAAGTCGAGGCGGCAAACAAAATTTTTGCCAAGGTATCACAGCCTGAGGTAGCGGAAGCCTTTTTAAGTCCCGCACCTGAGTACCTGATAGAAAAATTGGTGCAAGAACATAAACTCACGAGGGAAGAAGCGAGTTTGTTACGGGAAGTTCCGATGGCGGATGAGTTAACGGTCGAGGCCGATTCAGGTGGAAATACCGATCACGGTGTAGCTTCTGCTTTGATGCCAGCGATGATCAGGCTACGAGATAACATGATGCACAAGTATGGATACCGTAAGCTGATCAGAATCGGGGCTGCGGGTGGCATTGGAACTCCTGAAGCTGCTGCGGTCGCTTTCATGCTTGGGGCGGATTATATTGTCACAGGCTCGATTAATCAGTGCACAGTGGAGGCGGCGACTAGCGAGTCGGTGAAGGATTCGTTGCAGTTGGCCAATGTTCAAGACACAGAGTATGCTCCAGCGGGTGAAATGTTTGAAATGGGAGCCAAAATTCAGGTGTTGAAAAAAGGCTTGTTCTTTCCAGCGAGAGCGAACAAATTGCACGACCTCTATCGTCAATACAACTCGCTTGATGAAATCGATGAGAAAACCAAGAAGCAGCTCCAGGAAAAATATTATAAACGCAGCTTTGAAGAGGTGTATGAGCAGATGAAAACCACATGCCCACCTCAGGAGCTGAAAAGAGCTGAACGAACACCTAAATACAAGATGGCGTTACTTTTCAAATGGTATTTTAACCGCTGTTTTGACTGGGCTTTGGATGGAGCCGAAAGCTATAAAGTGGATTATCAGATTTACTGCGGTCCAGCACTAGGTTCTTTTAATCAATGGGTGAAGGGAACGGCTGTTGAAAACTGGAGAGACCGTCATGTTGATCAAATCGGTGAAATGCTAATCAAGGAGACAGCCAGCCTTTTGAATCAGCGTATCCACGCCTTAACAGGTTCAAGCAAGTAGAGAAGCAATGACTCTCAAATAAGAAGGGAACGGCGAAAATGAATTTGGAACTAGTAGAATACCACCCTAAAGGCGTTTCTAGCGAAGCGCCTCTTCTTTTTGTGCATGGAGCATGTCATGGAGCATGGTGTTGGGAAAAAAACTTTCTTCCTTATTTTGCTGACAAAGGCTTTTCTTCCTATGCGCTGAGTCTTCGTGGACACGGTGAAAGTGACGGCTTTGAAAATCTTCATACCTACACACTTCAGGATTACACAGATGATGTTCTTGAAGTGATCGGGCTTCTGAAAAATAAGCCAGTGCTGATCGGACACTCCATGGGCGGAGGAATTGTGCAGAAGATTTTGCACCAGCATCCAAATATAATCTCAGGTACCGTTCTGGTTGCCTCCATTCCTCCGCATGGAGGAATGGGTGACTTATTCCGATTGATGTTCAAAAATTTTAAAGAAGCTATGCAATTATTTACATATAACGAAAAAAGAGATGCCTCATTGCTCGCCAATGTCTTTTTTTCCAAGGAGCTGCCGATTGAAAAAAAGGACGAGTGGGTGAAGCTCCTGCAGCCTGAATCACTGAAAGCAAGAACCGAGATGAATGGAAAAATTTTGCCAAAAACCATCCGTGCGAAAGCTCCGATGCTGGTTCTCGGCTCCAAGCAGGATCGGATGATTTCTGAGAAAACAACGCGCCGAATTGGCAAAACATACGGAATCGAACCTGTTCTGTTCCAAAATATCAGTCATGATATGATGCTTGATCCTGAATGGGAAGACGTTGCTGGCCACATTTTGGCTTTTTTGAACGAATCTATATCTGAATCGCGGAGGTAGGGAATAACATGGAAGGTTCTTATCAAATCGCAAATATTGCCACGAATGTTGAGGTAGAGATAGAACGTTTGAAATCGCAGGTGGAGTTGTTCTGGGATAAAGAGCTGAAGCATTATATCGAGTTTGGTCTGACAGATGGGATGTCGGTTATAGAGCTAGGCTCGGGACCAGGATTCGTGATGGAAAAGGTCATGCAGGAGTTTTCAAATTGCAGAGTGACGGGATTGGAGCTTGATCCTCTTCTTGTTGATTATTCAAGAAACTATTTGACACAAAAGCAATCTGATCGATTTGAGATTGTCGCGGGATCGATTATGGAAACCGGCTTACCAAGCGATTCCTATGATTTTTCCATTACTCGACTCGTATTGGAACATTTACCAGACCCAGTCGGCGCGGTTCGTGAAGTGGCGAGGTTGTTAAAACCAGGTGGCAAAGCGGTATTTATCGATAATGATTTCGAGATGCACATCATGACCACTCCACATGTACCAGAATTGAGAGAGCTGTATGATGCTTACTGTGCAGCACGCTATGCGGAAGGCGGCAACCCGAAAATTGGTCGTGAACTGCCAACGGTCCTCAAGCAAGGCGGACTTGGAAAAATAGATTTCGAAGTCATTTGTGCTCATAGCGAGCTACTCGGGTACGAAATGTTTCTAAAGTCGGAGGGTGTAGGCATTCCTGTGCAGTTGGTGCGTGACGGTTATTTATCCAGCAAGGCGCTGGGCAAGCTATCTGTTGCATGGAGAAATATGCTGAATACGGAAGGTCATTCTATTCTCAGACAGCTATACATGGCTGTTGGTGAGAAATCGGTGTAGAAGAAAGGGGGGAGTCGAGTATGAAGGTACTTTTTCATTCATTTCATGATATAGAAACCGTAGTGAAAGAAGTAATGACCGACTTATTAAAAGATACGACGAATCCCTTGGATTTCGATAAAAGCTTTGTGGAATTAGGTATCAGCTCGGTATTGTCTGTAGAAATGGTAGAGATGATGAATGAGAAGCTAGGCATTGACTTGGGGATTGAGGTCGTTTTTGATCATGAGAATACCAAGCAACTAGCCACGCACATTTTCGAAAAATATAAGCCAGCAAGTGCGAATGAAACGCTACAGAAAATCGCTCCAACAACAGAGCGTACCCAGGCCGATCACGGTTCATCAACGATTGCGAGCAAGATGGGGAAAATCATTGCTCAGCTATTGGATACACCTGTGGAAAGCTTGAATTTCGATAAAAGTTTCATAGAGCTGGGCATTAATTCTGTATTAGCGGTCGAATTAATAGAAGCAATCAATGCTGATTTGGGGATTCAACTTGGTGTAGAAGTAATTTTTGATTATACAGAGGTGGGTGAGCTGGCTTCATATATCTCTCTGCAATTTGCAACAAAGATGGCAGCAGAGGACAGCGAATTCCTGCCTACTGTTTCAGTAAATGAAATACGCCACTCCGATATCGCGATCATCGGAATAGCAGGCAGATTTGCTGGCTCGGATTCGGTTGAAGAGTTTTGGGAGCATCTTGCGTCTGGCGACAGCTGTATCGAGGAAATCACGCGCAGTGGTTGGGAGGCGGATCAATATTACGGCGGGCTTCTTAAGGACATTGATCAATTTGATTCAACCTTTTTCAATATTTCGCCTGACGAAGCAAAAAGTATGGACCCTCAACAACGTCTGTTCCTGCAAGAATCCTATAAAGCTTTTGAAGATAGCGGATACTCGGTTGAACAGTTATCAGGGAGAAAAGTAGGTGTATTTGTTGGGGGACGCCATTCAGACTACAAAGAGAAATCCGTGTTGGCTGAAGGTATCTCTTCACAAACGATGCTAGGCAATGAGATGTCGATGCTAGGGGCAAGACTCTCTTACTTTTTAAATCTCAAGGGACCAAGTCTTGCTGTTGATACAGCTTGCTCCTCTGCTTTGATAGCCATTCATTTAGCCTGCGACAGTCTGCGCAGGGGAGAAACGGAAATGGCTCTTGCAGGCGGAGTGGCGATTCACAGCTCCCCTGAATTTTTTGTGATGTCCTCGAAAATGGGCGTGGTCTCACCCGATGGGACATGCAACACCTTTGACAATCAGGCGAATGGAATGGTGTTTGGAGAAGGCGTTGGAGCCGTCGTACTGAAGCCAGTTGCGCAAGCAATGGAAGATGGCGACCATATATATGCGATCATCAAGGGCTCGACCGTGAATCAGACAGGAAAGTCAAACGGCATTACAGCACCGAGCATGCTTGCGCAAAAAGAATTGATTATGGATGCCTATAAAAATGCAGGGATTGATCCGGAGACGATCAGTTATATCGAAACGCATGGGACAGGAACGCAACTGGGTGACCCTATTGAAGTGAAGGCATTGATGGAAGCATTTCGTTCGTTTACCGATAAAACACAATTTTGCGCGATTGGCTCACATAAGCCCAACATCGGTCATACCACGATGACATCCGGACTGGCGAGTTTGTTTAAAGTGGTCATGGCGATGAAGTATAAGAAGATCGCTCCGACGATCAGCGTCAAGGAAGTCAATAAGCATATCAAATTGACCGGAAGTCCCTTTTTCATCAATACCGAGCTCATTGAATGGAAGACCAGTGATGCGACTCCGCGAAGAGCGGGAGTGAGCGCTTTAGGCTCGAACGGAACCAATTGTCATCTGATTCTGGAAGAAGCGCCGATGGTACCGCAATCAAGTAATCAGCAAGCAGGAGCATATTACTTGTTCCCGTTTTCAGCCAAGAGCGAGTCAGCTCTCACGCAAAAAATGGATGAAATGTCCCAGTGGTTAGCAAAAGAAGCGGGACGTTTTCACGAGCAAGATATTTCCTATACCTTGTTCACAGGAAGAAGTCATTTTTCGCACCGTTGTATGCTTATTGCCAAGGACGCAGATGAATTACGGCAAAAAATCGCGGAAGTAAAAGAAACGGGAACAGCTGCTGATTATTTTGTCGAGTATGAAACCGATTCCGTGCGGCTAGAAAAGAGCTTGAAAGAGTTCGGAGAAAAATTAATGGCAGAAGTAGCAGAGAACGGTTCGCTAACCACCTACGAAAGGAAAGAGAAGCTGTCCACGCTTGCCGATTTATTTGTAAAAGGATACAAGCTGGATTGGAGTTCCTTATATAAAAACGGCAGTTACAACCGGGTGCCTTTGCCAGCCTATCCATTTAGAGGGGAACGCTATTGGCTGCCCAAAACAAAGAGACAGGATCGCTTGCCCAATACCCACCCCAAATTGTGGAAGGAGATGGATGAGCTTCTCTGCAAGCTGTTATGGGGGCAAATGCAGTCCATCGGTTGGTTTACAGACAAGAGTGTGAATGTCGCCGACCTCAAGGCAAAAACAGGCTTCCATCACCGTTATGAAAAATGGATAGAAGAAAGTATGGCGATGCTAACTCGTCATGGCTATCTCGATGGCTTTGATGGAGAGCAATGCTTGGTGGTCGATCCGACTTTTATCGAGGTAGAAGCTGTATGGGAAGAATGGGATCGACGTAAGGCGGCATGGCGTGAGGATGCCAATCTGGAAGTGCGGATAAGATTGCTGGAAGCTACGATGAAATCTCTGCCGCACATTGTAACAGGCAAGCGACTTGCTACGGATGTCATGTTTCCAGGCTCTTCTATGGAATTGGTACAGCATATTTATAAAAATAACCCGGTGGCAGATCACTACAATGAAGTGCTAGCGGAGACAGTCGCAACCTATGTGGAAGAACGGTTGAAACAAGATCCTTCTGCCAAAATTCGCATCATGGAGATTGGTGCGGGGACGGGCGGAACGAGTACGTTTGTCTTTGAAAAGCTGAAGCCTTATCAGCAGTTTATTGAAGAATATTGCTATACGGACATCTCCAAAGCGTTTTTGATGTTCGCACAAAAGGAATATGGACCGCACGTTCCGTATCTGACCTATCAAATTTTTAATGTGGAAGCGCCTTTTGCTGAGCAAGGAGTTCGAGAGGGCTATTACGATCTGGTGATTGCGGCTAATGTGTTGCATGCCACCAAAGATATTCGCAAAACCTTGCGCCATACCAAAGCTGTTTTACGAGAAAACGGTTTGGTTCTTTTAAATGAGATTAGCAGTAATTCCTTGTTCCTTCATCTGACCTTTGGTCTTTTGGAAGGCTGGTGGCTGTCTGAAGATACAGATGTACGTATTCCTGGTTCTCCTGCCTTAACACCGACAAGTTGGCAAACGGTGCTGGAGAGTGAGGGATTCCACACGATCTCTTTTCCAGCTCGGGAAGCTCATGATCTGGAACAACAGATTGTGATTGGAAAAAGCGATGGCGTCCTTCACCCTGATGTTCGCGTCGGTTCGATTGTTTCGCCTATCGCGCGAGAGACTTCACATCAGGCAAAAGCAGAAGGGAAACTCCCTTCGCAGCCAGCACCCCAACACATTCCAGGCCAGTTTGTGGTGATCGAGCAGACGGTGACGGATTATGTAAAGGATATGATTATTGAAAAGCTGGTCACTGCATTGGAAGTCGATGTCGATTCGATCGATGTGGACGAACCTTTCAAAGATTATGGATTGGATTCCATTCTTGGCGTTCGATTGGTTCAAGAGATCAATCAAGCGTTGGTGATTGAAATTGAGACGACGATTCTTTTTGATTACAGTACGGTAAATCAACTTACCAGCTATATTTTGTCTGAGTACAAAGAGGTCATTGCTCAAGCGTTAGGGCAAAAGATCAGTCTATCCGAGCAGAGGGAAGATTCCGTCTCTGCTCTTCAGACTGAGATGTTCATTCAAGCAGCTCCACTGCTTTCAGAGGCAAAAGTGAGCGTGTCAGAAAAAGCTTCGTTCCTCACCGAACCCATTGCGATTATTGGAATGAGCGGTACGTTTGCCTCATCTGACAACGCTGACGACTTATGGGATCACTTGGTGAACGGCTCGGATTTACTTGCGAAAGTGACTCGTTGGGATTTATCAGCGTACGGCCTGGACGACGCAGAGGGCTATCAATACGGCGGGCTTGTAGAAAATATTGACTTGTTTGATCCGCTTTTTTTCAACATCTCCGGTCTGGAAGCTGACTATATGGACCCGCAGCAACGATTCTTTTTGGAGGAATCCTGGAAGGCGTTGGAGGATGCTGGCTATGCGGGTCAAGGCGTGCAAGGAATCCAATGCGGCGTCTACGCAGGATGTGCCAAAGGTGATTATGATCGTCTCGTGGGAGAAAATCCTCCTGCCCAAGCCTTCTGGGGAAATATGGAGTCTATTGTGCCTGCTCGGGTTGCTTATCATCTGGACTTGCAGGGACCAGCTGTCACGATTGATACTGCTTGCTCGAGTTCCTTGGTGGCGATTCATATGGCGTGCCAAGCCTTGCGTACAGGTGAGGTCGACATGGCATTGGCAGGTGGTGTCTTCATTCAATCTACGCCGGGCTTCTATTTGTCTGCCAAGCGAGCGGGTATGCTGTCACCGACAGGACGCTGCCATACGTTTGATGAGCGGGCAGATGGCTTTGCGACGGGGGAAGGCGCTGGTGTCGTTGTACTGAAACGTCTCTCGGAAGCGATCGCTTGTGGCGACCATATTTACGGTGTCATTCGAGGCTCGGGAATCAATCAGGATGGGACGACGAATGGGATTACTGCGCCGAGTGCGAAATCTCAGGAGCGCTTGGAACGCAATGTCTACGATACATTCGACATCAATCCTGAGCAAATTACGATGGTTGAGGCTCATGGAACAGGAACCAAGCTGGGAGATCCGATTGAGTATCAAGCGCTAACTCGTGCTTTTCGGGCCTATACGGATAAAAAAGAATATTGTGCGATTGGATCGATCAAGACGAATATTGGTCATACCCAGATCGCAGCAGGCGTTGCAGGGGTCATCAAAGTCCTTTTGTCATTGAAACACAAACAAATAGCGCCATCCCTACATTTTGAAGAAGGCAACGCCAACATTAAGTTTGCAGACAGCCCGTTTTATGTCAATACAAGCCTGAAGGAATGGTCAGTGGAGCCGCAAGCCAAACGTTGTGCGGCGATCAGTTCCTTTGGAGCCAGCGGTACAAATGCGCATATGGTAATCGAAGAGGCGCCTCAGGTAGAGCGGAATCATGCGAAAAAGCCGGGCTATTTGATTGTGCTGTCGGCGCGCACTTTTGAACAGCTACGCCAGCAGATTGCCCAATTGCTTTCGTTTTGTGAAAAAGCACCGGAGACGGATTGTGGAAATATCAGCTATACGCTGTTAGTAGGCAGAAAGCATTTCCATCACCGCTTCTCTTGCATTGTTCAACATACAACCGAGCTTGTTCAGCTTTTGAAAAAGTGGCTGGAAACAGGAAAGGCATCTCAGGCTTTTGTTTCCGAATTACATGAAAAAGATCATCGTGAACAAACCGCATTGAAACGTTACGGAAATCAGAGCATCGAGAATCTGCATGTGACGAGTCAGGCGAGCGAATATTTGGAACAGTTGTCTGTGATCGCGGAATTGTTTGTGCAGGGATATGGATTGGACTACGACAAGCTGTTTGCGAACGATCAGTATTCTCGTATTTCACTTCCCACGTATCCTTTTGCCAAGGAACGCCATTGGGTACTTGATAGTGAAACAAAAGCAAATGCAAGGGTAGCAGCAAAAAACACCACAACGTCCGTGATCCATCCGATGCTACATCAGAACACTTCTACTTTCTCCGAGCAACGGTTTAGCTCCACCTTCACGGGAGAAGAGTTTTTCTTGGCGGATCACGTAGTCAAAGGGCAGCGGGTGTTACCGGGAGTTGCCTATCTTGAGATGGCAAGAACCGCGATGGAGCAGGCTGTAGGAGAGAGAGTCCACGGGGATACGGCGATTACACTACAAAATGTCGTATGGGCTCGTCCGATCGTTGTAGGTGATCAGCCTGTTCGGGTACATACGGGTCTCGTTCTCGAAGAAGATGGTGAGGTATCCTACCACATCTATAGCGAGGCAGAGGGTAGTGATGCTGAGATCGTGGTGCACAGTCAAGGAAATGCTGTACTTACTCCGCACTCAGAGTTGCAAATGCTTGATTTGCCCGTTTTGCAAGAGCAGTGCAGCGAGCAGGTGATTTCATCCGAGGAATTCTATGAGTTCTTCAGAGCGATTCAAATCGATTATGGATTCGGACATAAAGGAATAGACAAGGTATATGTCGGGCCTGGACAAGTCTTGGCAAAGCTGATTTTACCATTATCGGTCACCGGCTCAGAGGATCAGTTTGTCTTGCATCCGAGCTTGATGGATTCAGCTTTGCAGGCCTCTGTGGAGTTGACGCTCTCTTCCCGCCACGTGATGTCGTCGGATCGTATGGCAAAACGCAAGCCAGTGATGCCTTTTGCCCTGGAGGAGATTGAAATTATCAGCCCGTGCACCTCTGAGATGTGGGCATACGTTCGCTACAGCGACGGCTGCCAAGCAGGGGATAAGGTAGAAAAATACGATATCGATCTATGTGACGACACTGGAACGATTTGTGTACGAATGAAGGGATTCACATCTCGGGTACTGGAAAGAGAAATCCAAACAGATCGTACAGCAGCAAAAGCGCCATCTGAGACCTCCGGCGAATCGCTGATTGGAACCATGCTGCTCAGCCCTGTGTGGGAAGAGGTTGTGATGGACCGTAGTTCGGAAACCCCACTTGCAAGCGATCATATTCTGATTGTTTGTGCAGATGACAAGAACCGAAGCCTTGTTCAACAACGCTATCCTCGGGCAGCTGTTATGGAGATTACGCCCGCAGAAAGTATGGATGAAATAGCGGTGAAGCTGGAGCAGATTGGTTCGATTGATCATATCATCTGGATTGCGCCATGGATTGATTTGGAATACCTGGCAGAAGAGGCGCTCATCATCGAGCAGGAGCGCGGTGTATTTCATGTGTTTCTCTTGCTAAAAGCCCTGCTCAAGCTGGGCTACGGTACCAAGGAGCTAGGATGGAGTCTTGTAACCTTCCAGACCCAGCCAATTCATCAAAACGATGTGGTCAACCCTATTCATGCCAGTCTTTACGGATTAGTCGGTTCGATGGCAAAAGAATACACAAACTGGCGTATTCGACTCGTTGATCTGGAAGCTGGTCGTGCTTGGCCAATGGAGGAGGTTTTCACCCTTCCGCCAGATGCCGAGGGGAATGCAACGGTTTACCGCGGAGGGAAATGGTATCGTCAGGAATTGATTCCATTACGTCAACCGCAATGGGAACAGGCTTCCTACAGGCAGGGGGGAGTCTATGTTGTGATTGGAGGAGCTGGCGGTATTGGCGAAGTCTGGAGCGAATACATGATCAGCACATATCAAGCACAAATCATCTGGATTGGACGCCGAGAAAAGAATCCAG
Organism: Brevibacillus fortis; assembly: GCF_046196545.1. Classification (GTDB taxonomy): domain Bacteria; phylum Bacillota; class Bacilli; order Brevibacillales; family Brevibacillaceae; genus Brevibacillus; species Brevibacillus fortis_A. The sequence continues at coordinate 4,309,484 of NZ_CP176370.1, read as the reverse complement.
AAATCCAAGCCAAAGTGGATCGACTTGCTAAGCTCGGACCTGCTCCTATTTATATGACGGCGGATGCGACGAATCGCAAGTCCTTGTATTTTGCCTATGAAGAGATCAAAAAGCGGTATAAACAAGTGAACGGAGTCATTCATTCCGCGATTGTCCTGCTCGATAAAAGCCTCGCGAATATGGACGAAGATCGCTTCCGTGCCGGACTTTCGGCAAAGGTAGATGTAAGTGTGCGGATTGCTCAAGTATTTGATCGGGAGCCGTTGGATTTTGTCATGTTCTTCTCATCGATCAACTCATTTACCAAGTCGCCTGGACAAAGCAATTATGCGTCAGGTTGTACGTTTAAAGATATATTCGCGCACCAGCTTTCATTGCATAGCCTCAGTGCAGTGAAGGTGATGAATTGGGGATACTGGGCGAACGTAGGCATTGTTGCCACCAAGGACTATCAGGAGAGAATGGCACAGGCAGGATTAGGCTCGATTGAACCTCGCGAAGCGATGGCGGCTTTGGAAAACCTGCTTGCGGGACCGATGAATCAAGTCGCGTTGGTGAAAACAACGAAATCGCAGGCCATGCTTACGGTAAATCCTGATAAATCGATTCACATCTATCCAGAAAAACTGGTATCACATATCGAAAGTGTAAAGAATGGTATGCCCAAACTAGAGTTTTCGTCTCAACGCAGACAATCTGAAATGGAGGCTTATAAATGAATACAATGGATAAGCTTCTCAGTGAACTACTCTATGGTCAATTACAGTCAATCGGGCTGTTCACGGTAAAAAAACAGACAAGAGCAGAACTCAAAGCCAAATTGCATGACAGGTACGGTAAATGGCTGGAAGAAAGCATAGCCGTTCTCGTGCAAAACCATTATCTTGCGTACGATGGAGAGTCACTCATCGCAAACGATACCACCCCTATTGATCTCGATACAGCATGGAAAAAATGGGAGGAAGAAAAAACAACATGGCTCAACGACCCGAATAGTAAAGCTCAGGTGATTCTAGTAGAGGCAACCATGCGTGTACTGCCAGAGATTTTACTAGGAAAGATTCCAGCTACAGAGATCATGTTCCCTAATTCCTCGATGGAATTGGTGGAAGGGATTTATAAACACAACGAGATTGCGGACTACTTTAACGAAGTGCTCGCCAATACGATTGTTACGTATGTGAAGCAGCGTACGGAGCAAGATGCTTCTGCACGGCTTCGGATTTTGGAAATCGGAGCAGGTACAGGTGGAACCAGTGCGATCGTACTACCAAGGCTAAAAACCTTTCAGAAGCATATTGAGGAATATTGTTATACCGATATTTCGCAAGCCTTTTTACTTCACGCCGAAAAAGAATACGGGGCCGAAAATCCATATCTCACGTATCGGATTTTTAATGTGGAAAAGCCTATTGAGGATCAGGGGATCGTTGCGGACACCTATGATCTGGTGATTGCCACGAACGTATTGCATGCGACAAAAAATATTAGCCAAACCTTGCTCCACGCCAAAACAGCTTTACAGAAAAATGGCTTGCTGATTCTGAATGAGTTGACGAGCAATACCTTGTTTGCTCACTTGACGTTTGGCTTGCTGGATGGTTGGTGGCGCTATGATGATCCAGAATGGCGTATTCCCGGCTGCCCTTTGTTAACGGTTGAAACATGGCAAAAGGTGTTGAAGAAGGCAGGATACCGATCTGTTTTCTTGCCAGCAGAAGAGCAGCTGGATTTATGTCAACAGATTATTGTGGCAGAAAGCGATGGGGTAATTCGTCGTAGCAGTCAGCCGAGGCAGTCGGCGGTTACAGTTGCGTATTCGCCTGCAAAAAAGCAAGCCACAAAATGGAAGGCGAAGCCACTCAAAAAACAAGTGCCTGTACGCACTACACCAGCGAAAAAGTCAGGCAGAGTCACAGAGGAATTGCTTCGCGAAAAAAGTACGGCTTATATGAAAAGGTTAATTGGCGAAACACTTAGAATACCGACCCATCAGATTAAATCATCAGCCCCATTAGAGCAATATGGGATTGATTCGATTCTGGTTGTGCAATTGACCAATTCGCTTCGCAAAGATTTTGCGGATATGAGCAGTACGATATTTTTCGAGTATCAAACGATTGATGCCTTGATAGAGTATCTCATAGAGACGCAAAAGGAAGCGTTGATCAAGGTAATAGGATTAGAAGCACAAGAAACAATTGACGAAACATACCAGAACGAGATAGAGAATGAGGAAATGACCGTCTCTGCTTCAACGGCGTACACCGATCTTCCTATGAGAAAAACGAGACGCTTTTTATCCGTTCGGGAACAAGAGAGCAAGGAATCGATTTCGCCTTCATCTGTGGTGCGGGATGTGGCGATCATCGGTCTTTCGGGACGTTATCCGCAGGCGAAAAATGTGGATGAATTCTGGAATCGTTTAAAAGAGGGGAAAAACTGCATTTCTGAAATCCCTAAGGATCGCTGGGATTGGAAAAGCTATTTTGATGAGGAAAAAGGCAAAAAGGAAACTATGTATACAAAATGGGGCGGATTTATCGATGATATGGATAAATTCGATCCCTTGTTTTTCCAAATCTCTCCAAAAGAAGCGGAAGAGATGGACCCGCAAGAACGGTTATTTTTACAAGAAGCCTATGCGAGTATCGAGGACGCTGGATATACGCCTACCACTCTGTGTGAAAGCAGAAAAGTAGGCGTTTTTGTCGGCGTGATGAATGGCAATTATCCGGCGGGAGCTACTTATTGGTCGATCGCGAATCGGCTCTCTTATCTATTAAACTTTCAAGGTCCAAGTGTGGCGGTGGATACGGCTTGCTCCGCTTCTCTCACAGCGATTCATTTCGCCTTGGAAAGCTTGTACAGCGGTACAAGCGAGTGTGCAATCGCAGGGGGAGTCAATCTCATTGTCGATCCCGTCCACTATATGAAATTATCAGCTTTGACGATGCTCTCTCCTTCGGATCAATGCAAGTCCTTCGGCGATCATGCGGATGGCTTTGTGGATGGAGAGGGTGTGGGCGCTATCGTCTTGAAGCCTTTTGATAAGGCGATAGCAGACGGTGACCATATTTACGGAGTCATCAAAGGAAGTATGATGAATGCCGGTGGGAAAACGAATGGCTATACCGTTCCGAATCCGCAGGCACAGGCGCAGTTAGTTACAGATGCCTTGCAACGTGCCAAGGTACATGCAAGAACGGTCAGTTATCTAGAAGCACACGGAACAGGGACGGAACTGGGAGACCCGATCGAGGTTGCTGGACTTACTCGGGCCTTTGAAAAAGACACACAGGACAAACAGTTCTGTGCATTGGGTTCAGCGAAGTCGAATATTGGACATTGTGAAAGTGCGGCAGGGATTGCTGGCATAACGAAAATATTGTTGCAGCTGAAGCACGCGAAATTAGTGCCATCCTTACATTCCAGCACGCTCAATCCCAATATTGATTTCAGCAAGACTCCGTTTGTGGTTCAGCAAGAGCTGGCGGAATGGAAACGACCAATCGTTGAGATCAATGGCACAATCAATGAATATCCACGAATTGCAGGGATTTCCTCGTTTGGTGCGGGGGGAAGCAATGCCCATGTGATTATTGAAGAATATATTCCGGAAGAGCGACAGCGATCCAGTAGGAAGATCACACCTCAGAACCCGGCTATTCTTGTTTTGTCAGCAAAGAATGCGGAGAGGTTGTATGAGAAAGCACAGCAGCTGTTAGCCTTTATCCAAGAACACTCCTTATCCGATGCGAACTTAGCCGACATGGCGTACACGCTTCAGGTAGGACGTGTAGCTATGGAAGAGCGTATTGCTGTCCTTGCTGGCTCTGTGAAAGAGTTGCAACAAAAACTAACAGCTTATGTAGAAGGGCAAGTGCATATTGCTGATTTGTATCGTGGTCAGGTAAACCGAAATCAGGAAATGCTGGATATTTTGACGTCCGATGATGAATGGGAAGAAACGATTGCGAGATGGATGGAACGCGGTAAATACAGCAAGCTTCTCGACCTGTGGGTGAAGGGCTTACATATCGATTGGAACAAGCTTTATCAGGAAGAGCAACCGAGTCGTATCAGTTTGCCGACGTATCCTTTTGCCAAGGAATCTTATTGGATCGAAGCCAAGTCTGGTAGCAGCAGTGCAGGGGTAGGCTCGATTCACCCTTTCTTGCATCAAAATACATCCGATTTCATGGAACAGCGGTTTAGCTCCACGTTTACGGGACAGGAGTTTTTCCTGAGTGACCATGTCATCAAGGGACAACGTGTCTTGCCAAGTGCGGCTTATCTGGAGATGGCACGGGCAGCGATAAAGCTTGCTGCGGGAGGGCTGGGTTCGGAGCAAGAACAGGAAGGACTTCGTTTCAAAAATGTGGTCTGGACTCAACCTTTGGTTGTTGGGCCAGAGCCCGTTCAGGCACATATCGAACTCTATCCTGAGGCGAATGGTGAGATTGTTTTTGAAATTTACAGCGATAGCATGCAAGACCAGGAGCAAACGGCGGAGATTGTACACAGTCAGGGAAGTGCCGTGTTATGTTCCATTCCAGACATTCCACCTTTCGATCTCACCGCATTGCGGGAACAGTGCAACCTCAGCACACTCAGCGCGGAACAATGCTATGAGGCTTTCAAAAAGATGGGAGTCGACTATGGGTCTGCACATCGCGGAATAGAGCAAATTTTGATTGGTCAGGGGCAGGTGCTGGCGAAGTTGTCTCTGCCTTCTTCCGTGTTGAAGACGCAAGGACAATTTGGTCTGCATCCGAGTTTGCTCGATGCAGCTCTACAGGCTTCGTTTGGCTTGATGATGGCAACGAATGATTTTTCGCTGATTCTTCCCTTTGCTCTTGAGGAATTGGAGATCGTAGGTGCTTGCTCCGCTTCTATGTGGGCACTCATTCGTTACAGTGAGGGTAGTAGCGCTGGAGATAAAGTGGAGAAGTTTGATATCGACTTGTGTGACGAGAACGGGAATGTCGGTGTGCGGATGAAGGGCTTTTCTACGCGCAAGACCACAAATGAATTGGTTGGATCAGGAGCAGAAGCGCCTAAAGATACCGTTACTTTTGAAGAGGAGAAGGCCCTAGATTCCTCCTCACTAATGGAACAGGCGACCCGTTATTTTAAAAAGCTGCTTTCCTCCGTCATCAAATTGCCAGCAACGAAAATGGAAGCAGACGCCTCGTTGGAAACATACGGTGTCGATTCCATTGTGGCTATGCAGATGACCAAGGAGTTGGAAAAGCGATTTGGTTCATTACCAAAAACGCTATTTTTTGAATACCAAACGATTAAAGAATTAACTGGGTATTTCCTTGAAAACTACCGTGAAAGCCTGATGCGCATCCTGGGGATGGGAGAAATTGCGGAAGTCCCCCTCACGCAAGAGCCGGAAGCAACGATTGTGGACGAGAGGACAGCACAGACAGAGCGCAGGAGCAAAAAACGCAGGTCTCAACGATTCGCTTCCCTGCGTATGGAAACCCAGCGAGAAAAAGGAGCGTTGGACATTGCCATTATTGGTATGTCTGGACGCTATCCGCAAGCATGGAATATACATGACTTTTGGGCAAATCTGCGCGACGGCAAGGATTGTATTACAGAAATCCCAAAAGACCGCTGGGATCACAGTCTGTACTTTGATGAAGCGAAGGACAAGGTCGGTAAGTCCTATTCCAAATGGGGCGGCTTCATAGATGGGGTCGATCAATTTGATCCGCTGTTCTTCCATATTTCCCCCCGGGAAGCAGAGTTGATGGACCCACAGGAGCGGTTATTTTTACAGTGTGTCTATGAAACGATAGAGGATGCAGGGTATACGCGCGATGCTCTTGGCAAGCATGAAGGCTTGGGAGGCAATGTAGGGGTTTACGTAGGAGTTATGTACGAGGAATACCAGCTCTATGCGTCCGCTGAACAGGCGTTGGGCAGAGCGCTTACGATTGCGGGGAGTCCAGCTTCCATCGCTAACCGCGTCTCCTATTTTTGCAATTTCCACGGTCCGAGCATGGCGGTCGATACGATGTGTTCTTCTTCATTGACGGGAATTCATTTAGCGTGTCACAGCTTGCAACGCGGTGAATGTGAGGTTGCGATCGCAGGTGGTGTGAATGTTTCTATTCATCCAAACAAATATCTGTATTTGTCGCAGGGTAAGTTCGCTTCCAGCAAAGGACGATGCGAAAGCTTTGGGGAAGGCGGCGACGGATATGTACCTGGTGAAGGAGTCGGAGCGGTACTGCTCAAACCTCTGGAAAGAGCAATCGCTGATGGAGACCACATCTATGGTGTGATCAAAGGAAGCGCCATTAATCATGGTGGAAAAACGAATGGTTATACGGTTCCCAATCCTCATTCTCAATCAAGAGTGATTCGTCGAGCTTTTGAAGAAGCAGGAATTCACCCGAGAACGGTCAGCTATATAGAGGCACACGGTACAGGGACTTCCTTGGGGGACCCGATTGAAATTGCTGGATTGACGAAGACTTTTCAGGAATACACGAAAGAGAATCAGTTCTGCGCGATTGGTTCGTCCAAGTCAAATATCGGGCATGGTGAGAGTGCGGCAGGGATAGCAGGGTTGACCAAGATATTGCTGCAAATGAAATACAAGAAGCTAGTTCCGTCCCTTCATTCCCGCACATTGAATCCGAACATTGATTTCAGCAAGACTCCATTTGTGGTACAGCAAGAGCTGGCGGAATGGAAGCGACCAGTGATTGAAATCAATGGGGTAACGAGAGAATATGCAAGGATTGCGGGGATATCCTCCTTTGGAGCAGGAGGGGCAAATGCTCATCTCGTCATTGAAGAATACATCGAAGAGGAACACCGCCCACCAATCAGCATCTCTGCAAAAAATCCAGCTGTCATCGTTTTGTCAGCGAAGAATAAAGACCGTCTTCGGGAGCAGGTACAGCGGTTGCTGTCTGCTATTCGGGAGCAAGTGCTGACGGACAACGAGCTAGCAGAGATTGCCTACACGCTTCAAGTAGGACGTGAGGCGATGGAAGAGCGCTTCGCTGTGATCGTCAAGTCGATCTCCGAGTTGGAAGCAAAGCTAACGGGTTATCTGGAAGATGAGGATGATAGACAAGACCTGTTCACGGGTCAGGTAAAGCGGAATAAAGAAACGATGGATGTTTTCGCCGCAGATGAGGATTTACAACAGGCAATCGATACATGGATCGCAAAAGGGAAATACGCAAAGATTTTGCAGATGTGGGTACAGGGACTTATTTTTGACTGGAACAAACTTTACGGGGATATGAAGCCTCGTCGAATCAGCTTACCTGCTTATCCTTTTGCAAGAGAGCGCTATTGGCTGCCAAAGGTGGAGTCAAAAGCCACTGGTCTTATCGCAGCAGGAGCGCTGGCAACCCTGCATCCCATGCTGCATCAAAATACGTCGACACTTTCGGAACAACGGCACAGCTCGACTTTTACAGGGCAGGAGTTTTTCCTGAGAGATCATGTCGTGAAGGGGCAAAAAGTCTTGCCTGGGGTAGCTTATCTGGAGATGGCGCGAGTGGCTGTGGATTTGGCAGCAGGTGTCCGATCTGATAACCAGTCGGCGATCCAATTGAAAAATATCGTGTGGGTCAAACCAGTTATTGTGGAAGATGCACCGATCCAAGTACACACAGGACTATACCCGGAAGAGAATGGTGAAATCGCTTTTGAAATCTACAGCCAGCCAAGGGAAGCCGAGGAGAATCTAGTAGTACATAGCCAGGGAAGAGCAGTACTACGATCAGCTATGGAAGCGCCAACTCTCGACCTTTCTGCCATTCAAGCACAGTGCACAGAGAGTAGTTATGGCGCAAGCCAATGCTACGAAACATTTCATGGGATAGGTCTGGAATACGGTCCATCACACCAAGGGATTGAGAAGCTGTTTGTAGGGTCAGACCAATTGCTGGCGAAGCTGATCTTGCCTTCCTCCGTTACGGATACAGCAGGAAAATTTGTCCTCCATCCGAGTATCATGGACGCCGCATTACAGGCATCGCTCGGTTTCATGATGGGCACTTCCGACCTTCAGCCGTCCTTGCCTTTTGCCTTGGAGCAATTGAACATTTACAGTGCTTCTATAGCTGCAGTATGGGCGTTGGTTCGATACAGTGACGGCAATGCCGCTACGCAAAAAGTGCAGAAGCTCGACATTGATCTGTGTGATGAGCAAGGCAAGGTTTGTGTAAGCATGAAGGGATTCACAACAAGGGTGCTCGAGGGTGAGAAAGCTGCCGGAGTTGTACAAGGCAGCAAAGGTGCAGGGGAATCGAACAAAATCACTGGTACGCTCATGCTGCAGCCTGCTTGGATCGAACAAGCCATTCCTAAGGAAGCCAAAGCTCCGGAATATGAACAGCATGTGGTGATGCTCTGCGAACCAGAGAAAATTTCTTGGGAAAGCATTTCCTCTCAAATAAACGGTGCGAGATTTCTTGCGTTGCAATCCGATCAGCAAAGCATAGCGGAACGATTCCAAGCGTATGCTGTTCAGGTTTTCGAAGAAATAAAAGCCCTTCTTCAAGCAAAACCAAAGGGGAAGGTGCTGATTCAGATCGTTGTCCCTCTCCGATCAGAGCAACGACTATTTGCTGGTATAGCTGGCCTGTTGAAAACGGCACAGATCGAAAACCCGAAAGTAATCGGACAGCTGATCGAAATCGATTCAACAGAAGATTCAGTGGGATTGGCGGAGAAGCTGAGAGCAAACAGCCTTTGCCCAACCGACAGCCAGATTCGCTATCAGTTAGGGAAACGATATATGGCGGGATGGAGTGAAGTTGCAGCTTCACAGCATGAAGCAAGCGTGCCGTGGAAAGACAACGGGATTTATTTGATTACGGGCGGAGCAGGTGGCTTAGGACTTATTTTTGCCGAAGACATGGGGGAGAAAGCCCGTGGCATCACCTTGATTCTGACGGGACGCTCTGCGCTGACTGAGGCGAAGCAAGCAAAGCTTCGTAAGCTTGCGGACAACGGAACCAGAGTCGAATATCGCCAAGTGGATGTCACGTACAAACAGGCTGTGGAGGATTTGATCCAAAGCATTCAAGCAGAGTTTGGCGATCTTCACGGCATCATTCATAGTGCAGGCGTGACTCGCGACAACTTTATCCTGAAGAAAACCAAAGAAGAAGTACAAGCAGTTCTCGCGCCAAAAGTTGCGGGACTCATTCATTTAGACGAAGCGACTAAGGGGCTGAATCTGGATTTCTTTGTGCTCTTTTCTTCAGCCGCTGGAAGCTTGGGCAATATGGGCCAAGCAGATTATGCGGCCGCAAACGCCTTTATGGATACCTACTCCGCTTATCGCAACGAACAGATCGCGCTAGGCGAACGGCAGGGTCAGACTATCTCCATCAATTGGCCTCTGTGGAAAGAGGGCGGAATGCAGGTAGACGAAGAGACAGAAAAGAGATTGTGGGACGACCTTGGCATGGTTGCTATGCAGACGGCTTCGGGTATCAACTGCTTGTATCGGGGGTTAGCTTCGGGACAAGATCAGTTGATGGTAATGGAAGGCGATTTTGTGCGGATGAAGCAAAAGCTGATTGGAACAAAGGCAACGTCTGTGACCGCATTGACAACACCAGCTCATTCGAACAGCTTGCAAAGCGAAGTTCAAGCGTCTTTGCTGAAAATGGTCGCTGATTTGCTCAAGGTCGATAGAGCGGATATTGAAATCCACGCTGAGCTCCATGAGTACGGCTTTGACCAGATTAAGCTGACCGAATTTACAAACAAGCTGAATCAAGACTATGAGCTTGCACTTACTCCAACTGTACTGGTAGAGTACCCGACTCTTTTTGCTGTCTCGCAACACTTGATGGATGTCTACCCGGATCGGTTCATCCAACAGTTCCAACCAGCAGAGAGCGCAAGTACCTCTGCAAAAATAGAGAACGAACAGCCTGTGTCCGTTGGGCAACAAGATATGCTTCGGGCAAAAGTAAGGGAGTATCTGAAAAAGGAAATTTCTGCTGTTATCAAGCTCCCAGCTTATAAAATCGATGAGGATGCTCCGCTGGAAAAATACGGGATCGACTCGGTTATGGCGATGCAATTGACCAATCAATTGGAAAAAGCATTCGGTTCGCTGTCGAAAACGTTACTCTATGAATACCAAAACATAGAGGATTTGACAGGCTATCTTTTGGCGCATCATGGAGACAAAATCATCGCAATTATGGGGGCTGGGAAAACATCAGAGACAAGTGCAGTTGAGAATGTCACTAAGGTGCTTGCCCCTACTAACTCCATAACAGAACATCGCCGTCGTTTCTCACAGTTTGTTACGCGTGAGCAGGCAAATAAACAAACAACATCTGACCTGGACATTGCCATTATTGGTGTTTCGGGTCGCTATCCGCAGGCAGCCAATGTACAAGAGTTCTGGAACAATTTGCGGGACGGCAAAGATTGTATTACAGAGATTCCGCAAGAGCGCTGGGATCACAGCTTATATTTTGACGAGGCTCGGAACAGACAAGGAAAAGCATACAGCAAATGGGGAGGATTCATAGACGGTGTCGATCAATTTGATCCGCTGTTCTTCCATATTTCTCCGAGGGAAGCGGAAATGATGGACCCTCAAGAGCGCCTTTTCCTGGAAACCGTGTGGAATCTGCTCGAAGAGGCAGGACACACGCGAGAGGTATTACAACGTCAATATGAGAATAGAGTCGGCGTCTATGTAGGGGCGATGTATCAGCCTTATCACGCCTTTGATACGGATATGGAAAAGGGCTCTATCATTTCCCTCTCTTCCTACCATTCGATTGCCAACCGAGTGTCTTACTTCTTTAATCTGCAGGGTCCAAGCATGGCGATTGATACAGCGTGTTCTTCATCTGCCATTGCCATTTATCATGCCTGCGAAAGCTTGATGAAGGGAGAAAGCTCGCTTGCTATCGCGGGTGGCGTGAATGTTTCGATCCATCCTAAGAAATACCTGGGATTAAGTCAGGCACAAATGATTGGAAGCCACGCAGACAGCAGAAGCTTTGGAGATGGAGACGGATATTTACCAGCAGAAGGCGTAGGCGCTGTACTATTGAAGCCTTTAGCAAAAGCGATGGAAGATGGAGATTCCATTTTAGCCGTTATTAAATCAGCTGCGACCAATCATGGCGGACGTACCAATGGGTTTTCCGTGCCTAATCCCCATGCACAAGCGCAATTGATGGAAGAAAATTTTGCTCGGGCGGGCATTGATCCACGGACGATCAGTTATGTGGAAGCCGCCGCGAATGGTTCGCTGTTGGGAGATCCAATTGAGTTGAAGGCGTTAACGAATGCTTTTTCGAAGCAGACAGACGATGTCCAGTTTTGTGCGATTGGGTCGGTGAAGTCGAATATCGGTCACGCCGAAGCAGCTTCTGGTATTTCTCAGCTGACAAAGGTGATCTTGCAGCTACAGCATCAGGAATTGGTTCCATCTATAAAGGCGGAGCCGTTGAACCCGCATATCGATTTTGCAGAAACACCTTTTTATCTGCAAAAAGATCGACAAAAGTGGGAGCGACCAGTGGTGAGAATCAATGGAGAAGAACGAGAGGTTCCACGCCGGGCGACGATCAGTTCGTTTGGAGCAGGCGGGTCAAATGCTCATTTGATTCTCGAAGAATATATTCCACCGCAGACAGAGATGAAATCCATTTCTTCTGCCACTTCACCCCAGATCGTGGTTTTCTCGGCAAAAAATGCGGAGCGATTGCGTGCCGTTGCCCAGCAGATGCTTGCATTTGCCAAGCAGCAAGCGTTTTCCTTGGCGGATTTTGCCTATACGCTTCAAGTCAAACGAGAAGCCATGGAATGCAGGCTGGCTATGGTGGTTCAAGATCGAGATGAATTGATCCAAGGATTACAGGCGTATTTGGAAGCGGTCGAACAAGGCAACGAGCCAAATTCATCGATTCCTATCTATACAGGAGATCTCGAAGAAGACCAGGCAGGAGTGCGAAATCTTCTTTCAGGCAAGGTAGGAGATACGGTGTTGCAGGTTCTTTTGGCAGAAAATAATCTGGAAAAGCTTGCCCTTCATTGGACACAGGGAGGCAAAATTCCTTGGGAATCCTTGCATCCACAAGAGCGTCGCAAGCTATCGCTGCCTACCTATCCTTTTTCCAGAGAACGCTATTGGCTCTCCACTTCCGAGGGTGAGGAGCAGCAACTCGGAACTGAAACGATCCGTCAACCTATGGAAAAAGCGACGTTAGCAATTGATATCAACCCGGACAGCCCAACAGAGGAGAACATCCAGCGGGATATGGCACAATTTCTCGCACGGGAGTTACACCTTTCGGAAGGGCAAATCAAGATAAACAAATATTTCTTGGACTATGGCATGGATTCGATCATGGTTACCAAGCTGATTCGTCATTTAGAGCAGCGCTGGAACATCAAAATCAGAGGGCGGGACGTGCTGGAGAACCCAACGATGAAGTCTTTGGCTCATCTACTTGCTTTAAAAATAAGAGAGTTGAGTCATAAAGAGATTGCTTCCACTACAGATTTAGAAACAACACCTCAGATTCGCAGTGAACGGACAGAGAATCTGTTGCAAAAATTCAAAGAAGGCCTGCTAAGTCTAGAAGAGATCGAACAGTTAATCGACAAAGGAGGGATGATATGATGCGACGGGAAATCCTCATGGCTTACAAAGAAGGTAAGCTGTCTGCTGCGGAAGTCCAAGAGAAGCTTCTGGAGCTGGAAAACCCATCGTTTACAAGTCCTCTGTCCGTCGGGCAGCAAGGATTGTGGATGTTGCAAAAAATGTCTCCTACGATGAGTGCTTATAATGTTCCGTTATGCTTTTGCATCCGCCAGAAATTAGACGTAGCGTTATGGAAACAAGCTTGCCACCATGTGCTAAAACAGCATCCAATTTTACAGAGTTCGATTATGGAAAAGCATGGTGTTCCGTATTTGATTCAACGCCTGGAGCAATCGCTTGCCATTGAGCAGGAGGACATCTCAAGCCTAGCGTCCCAGGATGTATGGCCATATCTCAGGCAAAAAGTGAAAGAGCCCTTTTCATTAGAAAAGGGTTCTTTACTTCGCATTCATCTATTGTCGCGTTCGGAAGAAGAGCATTTTGTCCTGATTACGATTCATCATATGATATTTGACGGACATTCCTCCTTGCTATTATTACAAGCATTGGTCCAAAACTATATCGAGCTGGTTGAAGGAAAGCAGCCAAAAGTAACACCGAATTCAACCCATTACGCTGACTTCGTAAAATGGGAACAGGACATGATGGCAAGCGCGGAAGGTGGGGAACATCGTTCTTACTGGCTGGAGCAATTGTCAGGGACGCTACCACAACTTGAGCTGCCTGCCGATCGCCCGCGTTCTTCTGCACCAAGCTTTGAGGGGCAGGTTTTTACGCACGTATTCACAAGAGATTTGAGTCAGCAGGTGAAGAAGCTCTCCAAGCATTACCGCATGAACCCATCTGTTCTCTTGTTAGGGATATTTAAAGCCTTACTGTATCGCTATACAGGTCAAACAGATGTGATTGTCGGCATGCCGACGATGGGACGTCCAGAAGAGAGATTCGATTCTTTGATCGGTTATTTTGTCAATATGATCCCCATCCGCAGTCAGGTAACGGGGGAAAAGTCTTTCGCCCAGTTCATTCGGGAATTGCAGCTTACGTTGATTGACGGGATGGATCACGCTGTCTATCCTTTTCCAGCGATGGTTCGAGAGGCAAATATTCCTCGACTTCACGGGAATTCACCCGTATTCGATATCATCTTTACGTACCAAAATTTTCTGCAATCGCAAAACTTGCAGCGATTTTATGATGAATACCAGAACAAGCTTGCCATCGAATTAATTGAGGGTGTTCATCAAGAGGGTGAGTATGAATTTGAGTTAGAGGTATTTGAGCAGGAAGCCGAGTTTGTATTGAATCTGAAATACAATCCACATGTATTTGACCAAGCGACGATACAGCGGATGGCAGAGCATTATCACAATATCGCAAACGAAGTCATCCAAAATCCTGACATCGCTTTGGATGAGATTCAACTTATTTCTGCTGAAGAACGAAACATGCTGCTGGTTGAGTGGAATGCGACCGAAGTGGCATTCCCACAGGATCTATGCATCCATGATTTGTTCGAGAAGCGAGTCCAACAAACGCCAGATGCTGTGGCTGTTGTTTATGAAAATCAGTCGTTGACCTACCGTGAACTGGATGAACAAATTACCAAGCTGTCGGTCTATTTGCAGGCCGAGGGAGCGGGTCCTGAAGCTACAGTAGGGATTTGTGTCGAACGCTCCTTGGAAATGGTCATCGGCATTTTAGGTATTCTGAAAGCTGGCGCAGCTTATGTTCCATTGGACCCAACCTATTCCACAGAGCGGTTGGCATACATGGTGGAAGATAGTAAAAGCAGTTTGGTGCTTACCCAAGCTCGCCTTTTGGACAAGGTATCTTCAGCCGCAGGAGAAAATACGAAATGCATCGTGTTAGACAGGGAGTGGGGAGAGGTTGAGCAGGCAGCACAGCGACAAAAAACACTCAACCGGGTAGTAAACCCATCCAATCTAGCTTATGTGATTTATACATCAGGAAGCACAGGGAAACCCAAAGGGGTCATGGTGAGTCATGAAAGTATCATCAACACCCTCTTTTTCCTGGAAGATCGTTATCCCGTTACGGAGAACGACGTTTATCTGCTCAAAACCAACTATGTGTTTGATGTTTCGTTGTCCGAGCTGTTTGGTTGGTTCATTGGCAGAGGACATCTGGCCATTCTTCCGCCACATGGGGAGAAGTCACCAGAGATGTTAGCCGAATCTATCGCGAAGCATCGCGTGACTCATGTCAATTTTGTTCCAGCGATGCTGAATGTCTTTGTAAACGGCGTTGTAGCGAATCAGTCATTCCTACAGCATTGTCCGCTAAAATATGTAATGGTTGCGGGCGAAGCCTTTCCAAAAGAGTTGGTGAAAAAGACGGTTGCTACTTTTCAAAAGGCGAAGATCGAAAATATTTACGGACCAACAGAAGCCTCTATTTATGCGGCATGGTTCTCCTGCTCTGAAAATGAATTGGTCAGCAGCAATACACCGATTGGTAGACCTGTCACGAATACGCAGCTCTATATTGTTGATCGCTATATGAATCCCGTGCCAGTTGGTGTTCCAGGAGAGCTTTGTATTGCAGGAAAAGGATTGGCTCGCGGGTACTTGAATCGCCCAGAGCTTACCGCAGAGAAGTTTGTGGATAACCCGTTTACACCGGGAACCAAGTTGTATAAAACAGGTGATTTAACACGTTGGCTGCCTGACGGAACGATTGAGTATTTAGGTCGAATCGATCATCAAGTAAAAATTCGCGGCTTTCGAATTGAATTGGGTGAGATCGAGAGCCAGCTAATGGCTCATCCACAGATCCAAAGCGTTGTCGTGTTGGTGAAAGAAGAGGGAGATCATAAGCGGTTGGTTGCTTATTTTGTTCCGAGAGCAGGTGCGAACCATGAACGGCTTGAGCCGGCAAAATTACGGGATTATTTGAGAAAGAATTTGCCAGAGTATATGCTCCCGGCATTTTTTGTTTCCATGGATAAAATCCCGTTAACCGCTAATGGAAAAGTGGATCGCCCAGAGCTGCTGAATCAAAAGCTTGTGGTAACACAGGCGAAGAAGCTGAGCCTGCCGCAATCTGATATTGAGCAAAGGACTTTGAAAATTTGGCAGGATGCCCTGAATGTAGAGGGGATCAGTACAGAAGATGGCTTTTTCGATGTGGGCGGAGACTCGATTCTCGCTACCATGGTTGTAGCCAAAATGACGGAAGAGTTTCAGTGCGATCTAAATGTGACCACGCTGTTTAAGTACGTCAATATTCGAGAGATTAGCGAATATATCGCAGCCATGAAAGAGAATGAATCGGATGAGCAAATGGATTTGGTCAATCCGAACCAGGCAACGGCGTACAGCGAAGGGGAAGTGGAGGAGACTTATCCTGAATACTATGAGGATAGTATCGCGATTATTGGAATCTCCTGCCACTTCCCGGGAGCGAAAAATCATAGAGAGTTTTGGGAGAATTTACGAAACGGCGTAGAAAGTGTACGTTTCTTCTCTGATGAGGAAATCGATCAATTACAGCTGCCTGATGAATACTTGCAGAATCCGAACTTTATTCCGGTGCAGTCCACCATAGAAGGAAAGGATCACTTCGATCCAGGATTCTTTCACTTGTCAGCCAGAGACGCAGAATTTATGGACCCGCAGTTTCGACTGTTATTGACCCATTCATGGAAAGCATTGGAGGATGCAGGGTATACACCGAAACAAGTACCGCAGACGGGTGTATTTATGTCGGCGAGCAATAGTTATTATCAAGCACTCTTGCCGCATTTCACCAAGGAATCACCGAATGTCATGAAAGACCCCAATGAATATGTCTCGTGGGTTTTGGCGCAAGGTGGAACCATACCGACGATGATTTCTCATAAAATGGGGCTGAAGGGACCGAGCTTTGCCGTCCATTCCAATTGTTCTTCCTCGCTGGTTGGATTGCATCTGGCTTATCGCAGCCTGCAATCGGGAGAATCGAAAGTGGCTTTAGTAGGGGGCGCAACTATTTTCCCTACGACTTATACCGGGTATGTCTATCAAGCTGGATTGAACTTTTCCAGTGATGGTCACTGCAAGACGTTCGACGCGTCAGCAGACGGCATGATCGGTGGAGAAGGAGTCGGCGTGGTTGTCCTCAAAAAAGCTTCCGATGCAATCAAGGACGGCGATCATATTTATGCCCTCATGAGAGGAATTCGCATCAACAATGATGGGGCAGATAAAGTCGGATTTTATGCGCCAAGTATAAAAGGTCAGGCTGAGGTGATCCAGCAAGTATTAGATGACACCAAGGTTCATCCTGAAACGATCAGCTACATCGAAGCGCATGGAACGGGCACTTATTTAGGAGATCCGATAGAATTTGCGGCGCTCAATGAAGTGTATACAAAATACACAACCCATAAACAGTACTGCGGACTTGGATCGGTGAAGACCAATATCGGACATCTCGATACAGCCGCAGGGTTAGCAGGTTGCATTAAAGTAGCACTAAGCTTATACCACAATGAAATTCCTCCATCGCTAAACTATGAAAAGCCGAATCCGAATATCAATTTGGATCAATCACCGTTTTATGTGGTTGATACGCTCAAAAAATGGGAGGATGCGCCTGTTCCCCACAGAGCGGCGTTAAGTTCATTTGGTCTAGGCGGGACGAATGCTCATGCCATTTTTGAACAATGGAAGATTGGGGCAGAAGCTAAGCGTGTCAGCGTGCGTGATGATAACAACAATCGCGTTTATTTCGTTCCGTTATCCGCCAAAAACGACGATCGTGTTCTAGCGTATGCCCAGCAACTCGTTGATTTCCTTAGAGATAATCAGGAGCGAGTCCATATAGCAGATTTGGCCTATACTCTCCAAGTGGGAAGAGAAGCGATGGAGAGCAGGGCTATTTTTATTGTCAAAAATATAGCGGAACTCATTCAAAAGCTGGATGACTTTTTGAGTGGAGCCGAACAAACAGCAGGTAGCTTTAGAGGAAACGTAAAACAAGCAAACCATGAAGTCTCCCAATTGAAAAAGAATGAGATGAATCGTGAGCTAATTACCAAGCTGTTTGCAGATAACAATGGAGAAAAAGCAGCCGAGTTGTGGAGCAAAGGTATGGATATCGAATGGGAAGTCCTGTACAACGATGCAAAACCACGTCGCATCAGCCTGCCTACCTATCCTTTTGCTGAGGAGTCCTATGGGGTTCCCGAGGGAGCGGCTTCTGTACAGATTTCGCCAATCTCTTCAGCAACTCCAACGCCAGAAACGCTCCTTCTCCAACCGTGCTGGAACGAACAGGAGATCAGTCAAAAAGCGGGTTCACCTGATTTTGCAGAGCATCTCGTGATCCTTTGTGAATGGGCTGAGGAATTCCAAGAGCGTATCGAATCCGAAATGAACGGAGTGCGCTGCCTGGTCTTACAACCACAATCACAGCAGGAAAATATGGCAGAACGGTTCCATGCCTACACCGTCCAGGTATTCACGGAAATCCAGCGAATCCTTGCCAATAAACCAAAGGGAAAAGTTCTGCTTCAGCTTGTTGTGCCTGCCAAAGAGGAACAGCAATGCTTCTCCGCTCTATCTGGTTTGCTGAAAACGGCTCAATTGGAGAATCCCAAGCTGATTGGACAGCTTATTGAAGTGCAAGCGGAGGACAAACCAGCGGAATTGGTCCATAAGCTGCAACAAAACAGCACCGATGAGAAAAGTAAGCATATTCGTTATCAGGATGGCAAGCGATGGGTGAGCGGCTGGACCGAAATGAAATCTTCTGGGCAAGCGGAGCATGTATGGAAAGATAATGGGGTTTATCTGATTACTGGCGGTGCTGGCGGATTAGGCTTGATTTTTGCCAAGGAAATCGCTCAGAGAACGAAGGGAGCGACAGTAATTATCACGGGTCGTTCTCCCTTGGATGAAGAAAAAACAGCCAAATACAGCGAATTGAAAGCACTAGGAGCCAATATTCAATATCGTCAGGCTGATATCACACAAAAGCAGGCGGTAGAGGACTTATTCCAAGCTATCAAGCAAGAGTTTGGTAGCCTCACTGGCATCATTCATGGAGCGGGAGTCATTCGTGACAGTTTCATCATTAGAAAAACAACGGATGAACTGGAACAAGTGCTGGCACCAAAAGTTTCTGGACTCGTGCATCTCGATGAGGCAAGCAAGGATATGGCGCTTGACTTCTTTATTCTCTTCTCTTCTGGCGTGGGATGCTTCGGTAATGCAGGACAAGCCGATTATGCTGCTGCCAATGCCTTTCTGGATCAATACGCCAAGTATCGTCGTGGTTTGGTGAAAGCAGGCAAACGACAGGGCCAAACACTCTCCATCAATTGGCCGCTGTGGAAAGATGGCGGTATGCGTGTTGATGAAGCGACAGAGAAGAGCATGGAGGCCAGAGGCATGGTCGCGATGTCGACTGCAAGCGGCATTCAGGCGCTGTATCAAGGGGTGGCTTCTGGCTCTGTGCAGATGCTGGTTATCGAAGGTAATCTGCCGACACTCAAGGAACAATTGCTAGGTACTCCTGCCGTGACGCAGTTCGATTCCACACCGATACAGGATGCGAATTTATCGGTCCATGCAGGTGTGTTAAAAGATAAAACGCTCTATCAGCTAAAAGTGATGTTCGGTCAAGAGACAAGGCTTGGAGCAGGTAAAATCGCTATCGATGAACCGTTCGAAACATACGGAATCGATTCGATTATGGTGATCCAGCTGAATAAAAAGCTAGGTGACGTCTTTAGCGAATTGTCCAAGACCATCCTGTATGAATACCAGACCCTTGACACCCTTGCAGATTATCTCGTCGCTGATCATCATCAGGAATGCATGAAATGGACGGGGCTTGATCGTCAGAGTGCGGTCAATCGCGGAACATCAACACCACTGGTGCGTAACGACCGTGAAACATCCAGCCATGAACCGACTCGCAGTGTAGCCGTGCAATCAGGAAATCAAATAGCGCGGGAGCCGATTGCCATTATCGGCATGAGTGGACGTTATCCAAAAGCGCGATCGTTGAATGAGTATTGGGAGAATCTGAAATCTGGAAAGGATTGCATTACAGAAATTCCAGAGGAACGCTGGTCACTGGATGGCTTTTTCGAGCCGGATCCAGTCAAAGCTGTAGCAGAAGGAAAAAGCTATGGCAAATGGGGCGGCTTTGTAGACGGATTCGCTGACTTTGACCCTCTCTTTTTCAATATGTCTCCGTGGGAAGCGATGCATTTCGATCCGCAGGAACGATTGTTTATGGAGTCTTGCTGGGAAGTGCTGGAGGACGCAGGGTATACGAGACAACTGCTTGCAGAAAAGTACAATCGACGAGTCGGGGTGTTTGGAGGGATCACAAAAACAGGGTTCAGCTTGTATGGACCTGATTTATGGAAGCAAGGTGAATTGATTTACCCGCACACATCGTTTAGTTCACTGACGAATCGTGTTTCCTATTTCCTCAATCTCCAAGGTCCGAGTATGCCGATTGATACGATGTGCTCCGCTTCGCTCACAGCGATTCATGAAGCGTGCGAGCATCTGTATAACGGGGATTGTGAACTGGCGATTGCCGGCGGAGTCAACCTGTATCTGCATCCTTCCAGCTATGTCTTTTTGTCTGCTCTGCATATGCTTTCCGTAGATGGACAATGCAAAAGCTTTGGGCAAGGCGGAAACGGTTTTGTACCGGGGGAAGGTGTAGGTACAGTGCTGCTCAAACCACTGTCGAAAGCAATGGCAGATGGCGACCATATCTATGGATTGATTCGTGGAACCAGCGTGAATCACGGCGGAAAAACCAATGGCTATACCGTACCGAATCCAACTGCTCAAGGAGAGCTGATTCGCCAAGCATTGGATAAGGCAGGCGTTCATGCCAAAACGGTAAGCTATATAGAAGCGCATGGAACAGGCACGGAGCTTGGCGATCCGATTGAAATTACGGGTCTCATCCAAGCCTTCCGCAAGGATACGCAGGATACGGGATATTGTGCGATTGGTTCCGTTAAATCCAATATTGGTCACTTGGAAGCGGCGGCTGGAATAGCAGGAGTGGCAAAAATATTGCTGCAAATGAAGCATCAACAGCTGGTCCCAAGTCTGCATGCACAAGAGCTGAATCCGAATATTCCGTTTTCGAAAACGCCTTTTGTCGTTCAGCAAGACTTGGCTGAATGGAAACGGCCGCTCATGGAAGTGGATGGAGAAAGGAAGGAATTCCCGAGAATTGCAGGGATTTCTTCTTTTGGTGCAGGAGGGTCCAATGCACATGTCGTGATTGAGGAATATATTCCTGAGGTCAAGGAACGGCCTTCAATTACGATCACTCCGGAAAATCCGGCGATCATCGTCCTGTCAGCGAAGAATAAGGAGCGTCTCATCGAACAAGTGCAAAGGCTGTTAGCGTCGATTGAGGAGCAATCCTTTACAGATGTGGATCTGGCAGATATTGCTTATACGCTCCAAGTGGGACGTGAGGCAATGGAAGAACGCCTGGCGCTGATGACGAGTTCGCTTACAGAATTGGTTGAGAAGTTGCGTAGCTTTCTTGCAGGTGATGACAACATTGCCGAGCTCTATCGCGGTCAAGTAAAGCGCAGCAGAGAAACAGCAGACATCTTCACAGGCGATGAAGAATTTCAAGAAGCGATTGAAAAATGGATGCAACGCAAAAAATTCTCCAAGCTTCTCGATTTCTGGGTGAAGGGCTTGCATCTTGACTGGAATAAGCTTTATGACGACAAAAAGCCTCGTCGGATTAGCTTGCCTGCGTATCCTTTTGCCAGAGAGCATTACTGGCTGCCCAAACTGAAGACACAGCCGTCAACTCATACACAAGGTACACTTGGTCTGACTGCTTCCCTTCATCCTTTGCTGCATCAAAATACTTCGGATCTCAGTGAGCAAAGATTCAGCTCTACTTTTGATGGTCAGGAATTCTTTTTATCGGATCATGTTGTAAAAGGTAAGAGAATCCTGCCTGGGGTTGCTTATCTTGAGATGGCTCGAGCTGCTGCGGATCTAGCAGCGGGAGCGTTGGAAGATGAGCAATACGTCATGGAGCTTAAAAATGTTGTATGGGCGCAACCGATTGTGGTGGAAGACAAGCCTGTTCAGGTACACATCGGCATTTATCCTGAGGATAACGGCGACCTTCGTTATGAAATATACAGCGAACCGCAAGAAAAACAGGCTGAATCGGTGGTACATAGTCAAGGAAGCGTGGTGTTTGCAGATATCACTGCTGCACCCACGCATAAACTCGATGTGATCAAAGTCCAATGCAGCTATCGCACGCTTCATGCAAATGAGTGTTATGAAGCCTTTCAAACAATGGGACTTGTCTATGGGCCAGCCCAGCAAGGAATTGAGCAAGTATACGTGGGAGAGGGACAAGTATTGGCCAAGTTGGCCATGCCTTCCAAAGTTGCCGAGACGCAAGGAGAATTCGTCTTGCATCCGAGCATGCTGGATTCGGCCTTACAATCCTCTATCGGATTATTGCTTGGCGCAGGCGATACAGCGATTCTGAAGCCAATCCTGCCTTTTGCACTGGAGAAGCTGAGTATTTTTAGCCAGACTTCTTCCCGGATGTGGGTGTGGATTCGACAGGCTGACGGTAGTAGGACGGGAGACAAGGTACAGAAAGTAGATATTGATTTGTGTGACGACCAAGGAACGGTTTGCGTTCGTATGCAGGGCTTCTCGGCACGAGTGCTGGAAGGCGAAGTAGAGACGGTAGATTCCAAAGGGAAGCTCGGAACACTGCTGGTTCATCCTGAGTGGAAGGAACAAGCGGTTGTGAGCAACGCCGAAGCCGCTGACTATACACAGCGAGTCGTGATGATAGTTGAACCGGATCGCGTTTCTTGGGACAATCTCCAAGCCTACTTGAATGGAGTCCGTTGCATTCCTTTGCGATCCGCTCAAGAAGGCATTGCCGAGCGTTTCATTGATTATACGACGCAGGTATTTGAGGAAATTCAAGAGATTTTCCAGCAAAAAGTACGCGGCAAGATATTGGTTCAGATTGTCGTTCCCTTGCGAGCAGAACAGCCGTTTTTCACTGCGTTCTCTGGATTGCTGAAAACGGCGAAATTGGAGAATCCCAACCTGATTGGACAGGTCATTGAGGTAGAATCGGGCAACGACGAATTCGAGATTGCTGAAAAAATAAAGGAGAATGTACGCCGCCCATTGGATGTTCAGATTCGATATCAATCTGGAAAGAGATATGTATCTGAGTGGGTAGAGCTGGATGCTCCACAAGAGACGAGCATTCCGTGGAAAGACGGTGGGGTTTATCTCATCACTGGTGGGGCAGGCGGACTGGGTTCTATTTTTGCCAACGAAATTGTACAGAAGATTCAACATGCGAACCTGATTCTGACAGGGCGTTCCCCATTGGATGAAGAGAAGCAAGCTAAACTCCAGGAATGGATAAAATCGGGAGCAAGAGTCGAGTACCGCCAAGTTGATGTGACGCAGAAACAGGAAATGGCAGATTTGATCCGGACGATTCAACAGGACTATGGACGTCTTCATGGCATTATTCATAGTGCTGGCGTGCTTCGTGACAGCTATATCCTCAAGAAAAACAGGGAGGAAGTCCAAACGGTTCAGGGTCCGAAGGTTACGGGTCTCATCAATCTGGATGAAGCCAGTAAAGATGTAGAACTGGATTTTCTGGTGCTGTTTTCCTCGGTGGCAGGTAGCTTGGGGAATATCGGACAAGCTGACTATGCTTGCGCCAATGCCTTTATGGACAGATTTGCCTACTATCGCAACGGACTGGTTGCACGAAAGCAACGTCACGGACAGACATTGTCCATGAATTGGCCGTTGTGGAAAGAGGGCGGAATGCAGGCTGACGTAGAGGCTGGTGACATGTTGAAGCATAGCATGGGAGTAGTCGCTATGCAGACTTCGACGGGTATTGCAGCTATGTACCGAGGCTTAGCCTCAGGAAAAGCGCAGGTCATGGTGATGGAAGGTGATCTGGCTAAGCTCAAGCAAACCCTGTTTTTACAAACACCCGTCAACAGTTCTCAATCGAAGCATGCTCCTGTCCGATCGGAAGCTTCGGTAACGGTGGATAGCAGCAGTCTGTTGCAAAAAGTGGAACGGACTTTGATGCAAACTGCGTCGGAGCTGCTTCAGGTGCATACCACAGATATCGATGGCAAAGTGGAACTTTCTGAACTCGGATTTAATCAGGTTCTACTGACTGAATTCGCCAACAAGCTTAGTCAGCATTATCACATTGGGCTGGTTCCGACTGTATTCGTAGAGTGTCCGACGCTTCAGCAGCTTGCTTCCTATTTACTTGAAGAATTTGAAGACATGCTAGTCAAACAAATGCAGCCAGTGGCATCGATCACACCAACCAAGGTAGAGCAAACTGAAAAACAAAAGATCACCAGTGTGGAACAAAATGTTCTCCACGAGAGGGCGACTCATTTTGTTAAAAAGGAATTTGCCGAGGTTCTGCAACTGCCCGTAAATCGAATCGAAGAAGATGCCTCGATGGAGACATACGGAATTGATTCGATTCTATCCATGAAATTAACCAACCAATTAGAGAAAAGCTTTGGCTCACTGCCGAAAACGTTATTTTTTGAGTATCAAACGATTCAAGAATTGATTGGATATTTCTTGGCCTCCTATCGAGACAAATTCATTGAAATCTTGGGCCTGAAGGAACAGCAGGAAACAGTTGTTATCCAAGAAACAGTATCCGTTACAAAAGAAGAAAACACGTCGAAAAGGCAAAGGAACAGCCATCGCGGAAGAAGTCGCAAAGGCTCGCGCTTCATTACGACACAGAAGGAAACCCAACCAGCCAAAGGAGCTTTGGACATTGCGATCATTGGAGTTTCTGGACGTTATCCGAAAGCGCGGAATACACAAGAGTTCTGGAACAATCTGCGCGATGGCAAGGATTGCATTACGGAGATCCCCAAAGAGCGCTGGAATCACAGTCTGTATTTTGATGAGGATAAGAACAAACGGGGGAAAACCTACAGCAAATGGGGCGGATTCATAGACGGTGTTGATCAATTCGATCCGCTGTTCTTTAACATCTCACCTCTGGAAGCAGAAATCATGGACCCGCAGGAACGATTATTCCTGGAGTGTGTGTATGAAACCTTAGAGGATGCGGGCTACACCCGCGAATCTCTTGGCTCATCTCAAGGCTTCGGACTTGGCAGTAATGTCGGTGTTTATGTGGGCATCATGTATGAAGAGTATCAACTGTATGGCGCACAAGAAACCATGCTGGGCAGACCGATGGCCCTTGGCGGAAGCTTCTCATCTGTAGCGAACCGTGTTTCTTATTTCTTTAATTTCCATGGTCCTAGCGTAGCTGTTGATACCATGTGTTCCTCCTCTCTAACAGGCATCCATTTTGCTTGCCAAAGCTTGCTGCGCGCTGAATGCGAGGTTGCGATTGCAGGTGGTGTTAATGTTTCGATTCACCCGAATAAATATTTGATGCTCGGACAGGGAAAATTTGCTTCCAGCAAGGGACGATGCGAAAGCTTTGGGGTTGGCGGTGACGGCTATGTGCCTGGCGAGGGTGTCGGGGCAGTACTGCTTAAACCTCTGGCGAAAGCAATTGCCGATGGAGATCAAATTTACGGTGTGATTAAAGGAAGCGCCATTAACCATGGCGGCAAAACAAATGGCTATACCGTACCGAATCCGAATGCACAAGCGAGCGTAATTGGGCGTGCTCTGAAGGAGGCTGGAATTGATCCACGGACGATTAGTTATTTGGAAGCTCACGGTACAGGTACTTCTTTAGGTGATCCCATAGAGATCGCAGGTTTGACCAAAGCCTTCCAAGCGTACACAACAGACAAGCAGTTCTGCTCAATCGGATCAGCGAAGTCCAATATCGGGCATTGTGAGAGTGCAGCGGGAATTGCCGGCATAACGAAGATCCTATTGCAGCTCAAACACGGGCAATTAGCACCATCACTGCATGCAGAGGTGCTAAATCCGAATATTGATTTTAGCACGACTCCGTTTGTCGTACAGCAAGAGCTGGCGGAGTGGAAACGTCCAGTCATTGACGGTCAGGAAATTCCAAGACGCTCCGGTGTGAGCAGCTTTGGTGCGGGTGGCTCGAATGCTCATATCGTCATCGAAGAATACATTCCAGAACATGAACAACTCCCAGCTATCCAAGTAAGACACACGAATCCAGCGATCATTCTCCTGTCAGCGAAGAATGAAAGCCAGCTCCACGAACAGGCACAGCGTTTGTTAGCTGTGATCAAGGATCAGTCCATTTCTGACATGGACTTAGCAAATATTGCTTACACGCTTCAAATTGGGCGGGAAGCCATGGAAGAGCGCCTGGCTGTGATGGCCAGCTCCATGCAAGAGCTTCAGGAAAAGCTGACCCAATTTGTAAATGGACAGGAAGGCGTCAGTGACGTATTCCGAGGACAGGTGAAGAGCAACAAAAAGACGATTGCCGTGTTTGAAGCGGATGAAGATTTGAAACAGGCAATCGATGCTTGGATAAGCAAAAGAAAATACGCCAAGCTGCTTGATCTGTGGGTAAGTGGAGGCGTGATTGATTGGCACAAGCTCTACGGTGACAAGAAACCTCGTCGCATTAGCTTGCCTACGTATCCGTTTGCAAGAGAACGTTATTGGATTCCTCAAATGGAGACGCAATTTGTGCGCGAAGTTGCAGCCGCATCAGAAGGGGCGCTCTTCCTTCACCCATTGCTCCAGAAAAACACGTCTGAATTGTTGGAACAGCGGTATAGCTCTACGTTCCGTGGACAGGAATTTTTCTTGGTAGATCATGTTGTGAATGGACAGCAGCTCTTACCGGGTGTTGCGTATCTCGAAATGGCACACGAGGCAATTAATCAGTCAGCGGGAGCCTTGAAGGCGGGACAGAATGGCTTAATGCTCAAAAATATAGTGTGGGCCAAGCCGATTGCTGTACATGATCAGCCGGTCGATGTTCACATTGGTCTTCAGCTGGCAGACAGTGGAGAGATTGGCTATCGAATCTACAGTGAGCATACAGGAAACGAAGCAGAAGAGATTGTGCATAGTCAGGGAAGTGCCGTATTCCATTCGGTTGCCGAGACGCCAACGCTTGATCTCGCTAGGTTACAAGCCGCGTGCAGCCATAGCATTTTGAGTGGTAGCCAATGCTATGACGTTTATAAAGCAATGGGAATCCATTATGGCCCAGCCCTGCAAGGAATTGAGCAAGTGCATATGGGCACGGAGCAGGTGTTGGCAAAGCTGATCTTACCTTTGGTTGTTTTGGGGACAGAAGAACAGTTTGTGCTGCATCCAAGTATGATGGATTCAGCTTTGCAGGCGGCGATTGGTTTATTTATGGGGGCAGATGACTGGAGTCTCGCTCACAATCTTGATTCGCTAAAGCCAATCTTGCCTTTTGCGCTGGATGAGCTGGAAATCTTCAGTCCTTGCACGCCGCAGATGTGGGCGTATATTCGCTACAGTGATGGCAGCAACGCATCTGATCATGTGCAGAAGCTGGATATTGATTTATGTGACGAGCAAGGAAATGTTTGCGTCAGAATGAAGCGATTTTCGTCTCGTAAGCTGGACGGCAAAATGGAAGACTTCGAAGCTACAGGGGCACAAGAGATGTTGATGGTTCATCCTTGCTGGCAGGAACAGGCAGGTGTTCAGAAAGCGGAGACTCCCACCTATGCACAGCATATCGTAATGATGGCGGAAGGCTTTGAATCGTCGCTTGCCAGTATATCAGCACAGATGAACGAAGTGCGCTTGATTCCTTTGCAATCCCAACAGGATGACATTGCCGACAAGTTCGAGGCCTATGCTTCCCAAGCATTTTTGGAAATCCAAAGCATCTTTCAACAAAAGATACTTGGCAAAGTGTTATTACAGGTTGTCGTTCCCGACAAAGCGGAGCAATCATACGTAAGCGGACTTTCAGGCTTGTTGAAAACAGCTCAGCAGGAGAATCCAAATGTAATCGGCCAATTCATTGAAATAGACCCAGGTGAACATGCGGCAGAAATCGTAAACAAGCTGCAAGAAAGTGCCTGCCAACCTATGGACGATCGAATTCGCTATCAAGCGGGTAAACGTTATGTACTGGGCTGGTGCGAAACCAAGCCATTGCATGATGAGGTCACCATTCCGTGGAGAGATCAAGGAACCTATCTGATTACGGGTGGAGCAGGTGGTTTAGGGTTGATTTTCGCAAGGGAAATTGCGAGTCAGGCGAAACAGGCAACCTTAATTCTCACGGGACGTTCTCCTCTTCGTGAAGATAAACAAGCGATGCTTCATGATTTGCAAAGGTCAGGGGCAAGTGTTGTCTACCGTCAAGTGGATGTGACGGACAAGCAGGAAGTAGTCCAGCTCATCCAAAGTATTCAACAGGAATTCGGAGATCTTCACGGCATTATCCATAGCGCGGGTGTTGTTCGAGATAACTTCATCCTCAAGAAAACGACAGAAGAATGGAACCAAGTAGTAGCGCCAAAAGTTGCCGGCCTTACGAATTTGGATGAGGCAAGTAAAGATCAGCCTCTCGATTTCTTCGTCCTCTTTTCTTCGATAGCAGGAAGTATAGGAAATAGTGGTCAGGCAGACTATGCTTGCGCGAATGCCTTTATGGATGGCTATGCGAAATATCGGAATGAACGGGTGCAGGCAAAGCAACGTCAGGGTCAAACGGTCTCCATCAACTGGCCGCTCTGGAAAGAGGGCGGGATGCAAGTAGATGAAGCGGTTGAGGAGATGGTAAAACAAAGGGTTGGAATGATCGCTTTGCAGACCGCGACGGGTATTCGTGCTTTTTATGAAGCCGTAGCTTCTCGAAAAGATCAGGTGATGGTAATGGAAGGAGATCTACAACGCCTCCACGCAGCAGTGGTAGGAAGACCGAAGAAAATAGAACAAGACGTCAAAGTTCCAACCGCAATACAACCAACAAGTCATCATTTGCCAAAGGAAAAAGCGATCTATTATTTCAAAAAGCTGGTCTCTTCCGTCATCAAGCTGCCAATAGACCGCATCGAAGCGGACGCCTTATTGGAAAAGTACGGAATTGACTCGATTATGGTCATGCAATTAACAAATGAATTAGAAAAAACGTTTGGTTCGTTGTCGAAAACATTATTTTTCGAATATCAAACCATCGAAGAAATTGCGAAATACTTCCTGGCATCGCATCGAGAGCAAATGATGAGTATCCTTGGCATGGAGGAGAAGGAAGCACCAACGTCATCCCCTGTTAAAAAGTTGAGCGTTGCACCGTCGATGGCTGCTGCAACGGCAAAACCGGTGATCAACAACCGCAGGAGCAGAGGCAACGCGTTGAAGGAAACGACGAGAGAAACCAAACCAGCAAACGACGCCTTCGATATTGCCATCATTGGGGTTTCAGGTCGTTATCCGAAAGCTAGAAATATGAATGAGTTCTGGCGCAACCTGCGTGATGGCAAAGATTGTGTCACTGAAATTCCCGAAGAGCGTTGGGATCACAGCCTGTTTTTTGATGCAGATAAGAAAAAGCAAGGAAAAACCTACAGCAAGTGGGGAGGCTTCCTTGACGGTGTAGATCAATTTGACCCGTTATTTTTCAATATCACACCAAGAGAGGCTGAAATCATGGACCCGCAAGAGCGCTTGTTCTTGGAATGCGTCTATGAAACGTTAGAGGATGCCGGGTATACTCGTGAATCTCTCGGCTCAACACCTGGCATGGGTCTAGGCGGTAATGTCGGGGTTTATGTCGGAGTCATGTACGAAGAATACCAGCTCTATGGAGCCCAAGAAACGATGCTCGGCAGACCGATGGCGCTAGTAGGAAGTCCAGCCTCCATTGCGAATCGGGTTTCTTATTTCTGCAACTTCCATGGACCTAGCATGGCGGTAGATACGATGTGTTCCTCTTCCCTGACAACCATTCATTTGGCTTGCCAAAGTCTACAGCAAGGGGAATGTGAGGCTGCTATTGCAGGTGGAGTCAATGTATCGATTCACCCTAATAAATACTTGATGCTTGGGCAGGGCAAATTCGCATCCAGCAAGGGACGATGCGAAAGCTTTGGTATCGGCGGTGACGGGTATGTACCTGGCGAGGGGGTTGGGGCAGTCCTGCTTAAACCTCTGGCGAAAGCAATTGCCGATGGAGATCAAATTTATGGTGTGATAAAAGGAACAGCGGTTAACCATGGAGGAAAAACGAATGGATACAATGTACCTAGCCCGAATGCCCAAGCTCGGGTTATTGGACGTGCTTTCCAAAAAGCTGGAATCGATCCACGGACGATCAGCTATCTGGAAGCGCACGGTACAGGGACCTCTTTAGGTGATCCCATTGAAATAACGGGCTTAACGAAGGCTTTCCAAACGTATACAAATGACAAACAGTTTTGTGCCATTGGATCGGCGAAGTCCAACATCGGGCATTGCGAGAGTGCAGCGGGAATCGCAGGAGTGACGAAGGTCTTATTGCAGCTCAAGCATGGACAATTAGCACCATCCCTGCATGCTGAAGTACTCAATCCGAATATAGATTTCAGTATGACGCCGTTTTTTGTTCAGCAAGAGCTTGCAGAGTGGAAACGCCCTGTCATTGACGGACGGGAAGTTCCACGACGTGCCGGTGTGAGCAGTTTTGGGGCGGGCGGATCGAATGCTCATGTGGTGATCGAAGAATATATGCCAAAAATGCAAGAGCAGCCTACCGTAATGGCAAGTCCGCAGAATCCTGCCTTGATACTCTTTTCAGCCAAGAATGAAGAACAGCTTCATCAACGGGTACAACGACTGCTCGGAGCCATTGCGGAACAAGGATTGTCCGATACAGATTTAGCTGAAATGGCGTATACCCTTCAAGTGGGACGAGAAGCGATGGAAGAACGTTTGGCTGTAATGGCAGGCTCGATGATGGAACTTGAAGAGAAATTGAAGCAATTCATAGGAAGACAGAAGGACATTGAGGACCTGTACCACGGACAGGTAAAACGTCATAAAGAGACCTTGGCAATCTTTGCAGCAGATGATGATATGCCGCAAATAATTGATTCCTGGATGAGCAAAGGCAAATACGGCAAATTGCTGGACGTTTGGGTCAAAGGGCTGAACATGGATTGGAGCAGCTTGTATGGTGAGAGTAAGCCTCGCCGGATTAGTCTTCCAACGTATCCATTTAGCAGAGAAGCGTATTGGGTACCTGGTGGATATACGTCATTTACAGGGGCAGCATCTCAATCCAAATATGAGCAACTTCCCGTTCAGCCAGACATGCGCATCGTGAAAAAGCAATGGAAGGCTTGCCCAGCGATACCAACTAAGGCAGCTCATCGAACGATAGGGATTTTTACAACGGATGAAACGAAGCATTTGGCGATTCAACTATCGAACCATTTTGCTAAGAGTGAAATTCTGGAGCTGAATGAGCTCGAATCACGATTCCATCAGGATGAGAGTGAGTGGAAAAACTATGATGGCATCGTAGATTTGGTCGGTTGTGGACATCAGCATACCGATTTGCTGGCTTGGATTCCATGGCTGCAACAACTCGTTGAGAATGGTCATAAAGAAGGCTTGAATCTATTAGGTGTGACAAAAGGCTTGGAGTCTTTCCGGAATGACTCTGTCAATTTGGCGGGTGCCTCACGTGTTGGTTTGTACCGCATGCTGCAAAGTGAGTATAAGCATCTGCAATCACGCCATGTGGATCTAGATCCATTGGCTGATGGAGAAGAACTTGTGCAACAGATTGTAGCAGAGTTTTTCATTGATGATCAGGAAACAGAGGTTTGCTATCGATCAGGTGAGCGTTATAGCGCTTATCTTAAGGATGAGATGGTAACAGACATTCAGGAGCCAGTGCTTGTTTTCCCTGAGAACCATGTTTTATTGATCACTGGCGGTACACGGGGGCTTGGGTATCTATGCGCCAAGCATTTTGTAGAGCGTTATGGTGTTAAAAAACTGGTGCTCACAGGGCGAGAAAGTCTGCCGCCACGCGAGCAATGGGGAGCCTATGAGACGCAAAGCACTTCCGTAGCAAAGAAAATTCAGGCGATCCAAGCTTTGGAAGCGCAAGGCGTACAGGTTCAAGTCTTATCAATACCCTTAACCGATGAAGAGGCTTGGCAACAGCATTTGTACGAGTTGAAACAAACGATGGGACCTATTGGCGGGGTGATTCATTGCGCTGGTTTTAGCGATGATCAAAATCCTGCGTTTATTCGGAAATCGACGGATGGAATTCAGCAGGTATTACAACCGAAAGTAGCTGGGCTGCATACGATATTCCGAATATGCAAGGACGAGCCTTTACAGTTCTTCGTTCTCTTTTCATCTGTTTCCGCAATCATTCCATCCTTGGCTGCGGGTCAGAGCGATTATGCGTTAGCCAATGCCTATATGGATTATTTTGCAGAGGCACATGCGGATTCTTGCCCGATCATGAGCATTCAGTGGCCGAGCTGGAAGGAAACAGGAATCGGTGCCGTTACGACCAGAGCCTATCAACAAACAGGCCTGGTACACATCACTGACGAGCAAGGACTGCGATTACTGGATCATATTCTTTCGAAAAAGATAGGTCCGGTTGTTTTCCCGGCAGTCATTAACCAAGAGCTGTGGAACCCTCATGAGTTGATGCAACACAAAAAGCAAGAAGCTTCTGCTGCGAACCTTTCGTCACATCGTCCAGCAGATGGCAAGCCGACGCAAAGCGTAGCGGATCTTGTGAAGACAGCACAAACAAGACTGATTGAGCTGTTTGCGAAGGAGCTGAAAATAGATCCTGCCAGATTGGAGATAGACAAAGAGTTTCCAGACTATGGGATCGATTCGGTGTTGCTGGCTCAAGTCATGAATGAGATCAGTAAATGGTTGGGCAAGGACTTGGACCCGACGATTTTATATGAATATCCCACCATCGAAACACTTGCAGAATGGCTGACCAGTAATCACGGCAATTCCATCGCTGACGAT
Organism: Brevibacillus fortis; assembly: GCF_046196545.1. Classification (GTDB taxonomy): domain Bacteria; phylum Bacillota; class Bacilli; order Brevibacillales; family Brevibacillaceae; genus Brevibacillus; species Brevibacillus fortis_A. The sequence goes on along the minus strand of NZ_CP176370.1, from coordinate 4,276,850 downwards.
CTGAGGCTGACTTCTCCTGAATGGAACGACGATCCGAAGAGTCAGCCCATTCGTAGGGAGACTGTGAAAAGCCAGCTGGTGAGTAGTCCGGCTACCCCATATAGGGAGGTAAAAGCAAATCCATCTGACATTGCAGTCGTGGGGCTCTCTTGCCGTTTTCCGGGTGCTCGTAACGTGGAAGAATACTGGAACTTGTTAGCGGAGGGTCGTTCAGCCATTGGTGCTGTGCCCATGGAACGCTGGGGTTATGAAAATTCCTATTATGCAGGACTTCTGGACAACATTACTGCTTTTGATCCTTCTTTCTTCCTGATAACAAAAGAAGATGCGAAGGCCATGGACCCGCAAGCCTTATTGGTGTTGGAGGAAAGTCTTCACCTATGGCATCAGGCTGGATACACACCAAAGGACGTCAAGGGAAAAGCGGTAGGCGTCTACATCGGGGCAAGAAGTAATCATCGCCCAAGTGAAGATCGTCTTCATCAAACACAAAACCCGATTATGACCGTGGGACAAAACTATTTGGCTACGAATATTTCCCAGTACTTCGATCTTAGAGGTCCCAGCATGGTTATCGATACCGCATGCTCTTCGGCGTTGGTCGGAATGAATATGGCGATTCATTCCCTTCTGAGTGGAGAGATTGAGGCCGCTATCGTCGGCGGGGTTAACGTGCTAAGTGGTGATGAAGCGCATCGGATGTTCCATCAAAGAGGAATTTTAAGCGAAGAGCCAGCCTTCCATATTTTTGACAGGCGTGCGGGCGGCCTTGTATTGGGAGAAGGCGTAGGGATGGTTCTATTGAAGACCGTGGAGCAGGCACTGGCAGATGGTGATGAAATACAGGCCGTCATCAAGGGAGTAGCGGTCAACAATGATGGACGAACGGCAGGTCCTGCCACCCCGAATTTGCAAGCCCAAAAAGAGGTTATGCAGTCGGCACTGGCTAAAGCTGGTGTGGAGCCGGAACAAATCAGCTATATCGAAGCGAATGGCTCGGGTTCAGAGGTTACAGATTTACTTGAACTCAAAGCCATTCAGTCTGTCTATCGCTCATCTCATACGGCCGCTTGCGGTTTAGGATCGATCAAGCCCAATATCGGTCATCCCTTATGTGCAGAAGGGATTGCCAGTTTGATAAAAGTCGTGCTGATGCTCAAACACCAACAATTGGTTCCGTTCCTGTCAGGGCAAGAGCCGATGACCCATTTCCATATGGAGTCAACGCCTTTTTATTTTCAGCGACAGCTTTCTGAATGGAACGATTCGCCTAGAATAGCAGCGATTAATTGTTTTGCAGATGGGGGAACCAACGCCAACGTCGTTTTACAATCCTGGGAGGAGGCAGTCTCACGTCCGAACAAACGACATTCGATTGCACCTCCGACGTTAAACCGAATTGACGTCTACCGTGAAGAGGCAGGTCGTTCAACAAAAACACGGACATATCTGAGCCAGAAACCCAACTATACGACCAGTATTTGGAAACGACAAATAGTGGAGGGATAAAAGTGCATGATCAGTTTCTCATAACGATCAACCATCCAATCCTCAAAAATCATAAAGCGCACGGTCAGGAACTGTTGCCCGGATTAGCCCATATCGATCTGTTATATCAAATGTTTCGAGAAAATGGTCATGATTACAGCGAGCTTGAGCTTCGTAATCTAACGATCTATCATCCGATCATGGTGGGACAAGATTATGATGTCATGCTGAGCATTCAGTGCACGCAAGGCAAAGCAGGACAGTGGCAGATTCGGATGGAGGGTCAGACACAGCGCAACGGCATTTTAGACTCGGAGAAAAAGCTGTATGTCACTGCTGAAATGCATCAAAGTGCTTCCGCGCAGTTCGATGAAACGCTGGATCTACTCATGATAGAACAAGCGGCAAACAAAAAGGTCAATCTGCATGACGTGTATGAGCAATGCCGCCGTCAGGAATTGGTGCATACAGGTTTTATGAAGGCAGAAGGAACGATTTACGAAACAGATTCAGCGGCGGTAATGGATATTTCACTCGGTAAACATGCCCTTCCCAGTGCGGAAGGGTTCATGTTTCACCCGACATTGATCGATGGGTCTGCTATCGGCTCGATGGTATTGTTCACCTCGGTAGTCCAAGAAGAACAACGGCTATTTTTGCCGCTTTTTTATGAATCTTTTCGGGCCACAGCTCTATTACAGCAACATTGCTTTGCCAGAGTACAAACTTCATCCATTCAGCGAAAAAATGAACTGATGTATATGACGCTGGAGTTCTTTGATCGTTCAGGCAAAAAGATAGCTCATTTGCAAAATTTTGCGGGCAAGTTAGTACGTGATCCTGGTCTGATCAATCCCAATAAAAAAGAAGTACCTCAGCTCCGAGCGGATATCCAACCATTGAAGCAAACGGTATCTCTCTCGAAAGAATCTGTTCATGAATCGAGTGAGCAACAGTCTGCCTTAGCGAATCAAGCACAAACTTTTTTACAACAACTGCTGGCAGATCGATTACAAGTTCCAGCCACGTTGATTGATACGCAGATTGGTTACTATGAAATGGGGCTAAACTCACCGGGCTTGTTGGAAGTGGTGCAGGCTGTTGAAGCAAAAGTAGGAGCGCCGCTGGCTCCTACTTTATTGTTTGAGTATACGAATATTGCTGAGTTGGCCGCCTATCTTGCCGAGAATCATGCTTCCGTATTCAGCGGGCTTGATGTGATAAAACAGGAAGGTAGCCAAGAGTTGCCGCAACCTGCAAGGGTCGTAGATTTATCAGCAAGCTCTGAGAATCATGCAGCGAATGCCAATGAAGAAATTGCCATCATCGGGATGGCAGGGCGTTATCCAGAGGCAAGAAATCTTCAAGAATTCTGGATGAATTTAAAAGAGGGCAAAGACTGCATCAAAGAAGTCCCGAAATCTCGCTGGGATTGGCAGCGGTTTGGAGAACTCAAATCCCCTTCAGGAAAGCAGATGTCCAAATGGGGAGGGTTTATTGAAGACCCGGATTGCTTTGATTCTCCATTTTTCAGAATATCGCCGCGGGAAGCAGAAACGATGGACCCCCAAGAGCGTTTGTTTTTGGAAACGTGCTGGGAAGCGATGGAAGATGCGGGTTATACGCCGAAGACGATTGTTCCGCCGCGGGGGAGCAGTAACAGGCGGCAGGTTGGTGTCTTTGTTGGCGTGATGCACAAGGATTATTCCCTAATCGGAGCGGAAGCGATGTCTCGGGGAGAAATGTTCCCGTTATCCTTGAACTATGCACCGATTGCTAATCGCGTTTCTTATTTCTGCAATTTTCATGGCCCGAGCATGGCGATTGACACCGTATGCTCATCCTCGCTGACGGCTGTTCATTTGGCGCTGGAGAGCATCAAGCGCGGAGAATGTGAGGTAGCATTGGCGGGCGGCGTCAATTTATCCTTGCATCCTGGCAAATATTTGTCCTATGGCATGATGGATATGCACTCTAGTGATGGCTATTGTCATACCTTTGGCAAGGATGGCGATGGGTATGTTTCTGGAGAAGGTGTCGGTACCGTCGTGTTAAAGCCATTGCGCAAAGCGATTGAGGATGGAGATCATATTTATGCCGTGGTAAAAGGAAGCAGTGTAAACCACGTCGGATCGGTGAGCGGGCCTTCCGTGCCAAGCCCTGTTGCTCAGGCAGAAGTGATTACAGCATGCCTGGAAAAGAGCGGTGTGGATGCGCGAACGATTGGTTATGTGGAAGCGCACGGGACCGGAACTTCTTTAGGCGATCCAATTGAAATTCAAGGATTGGTGAAAGCGTTCCGTCAATATACAGAGGATCAGCAGTTTTGTTCCATAGGCTCAGTGAAATCAAATATCGGGCATGCAGAATCTGCAGCGGGTATCAGCGGTCTGCAAAAAGCTGTCCTTCAGCTCCACCATAAAACGCTCGTTGCTTCCTTGCATTCCAAGGAAGTGAATCCGTTTATTGATTTTGCGCAATCTCCTTTTTATGTACAGCAACGGACAGAAGAATGGAAATCGGTGAGCATGGAAAACGGTCAAGAAGTCACTGTTCCGAGACGAGCAGGGGTTAGTTCGTTTGGGGCTTCAGGGTCCAACGCCCATATTATTTTGGAAGAATACATCCCAGCTGGAACCAAGCCGAAAGCGCCAGCCATTGGCTATAAAAATCACCCAGTGATGATTCCGCTATCTGCCAAGAATAAGGAACGATTGCAAGCCTATGCACAAAGATTAGCGGAGTTTCTAAAAAGGGCATCATCAGACAATCACCCTCAACCAAGTGAGGAAGAGAAGCGAAATCAGCTTCAAGTCATGCTGGAGAAGAAGCTCCGCAAGATTTTATCCAGTATTATTCATGTGGGAGAAAATAGCATTGAGATGGAACAAGAGTGGCATGAATACGGAGTAGACCTCGTTCAAATCACACAGTTTAAGCAAAAACTGCAAGAGGAGCTACATATTCAGCTTGATATCAAGGAGTTCGATCAAGGCAGCTCCATTGCTTCCGTCATTGCTTCTCTCGTGGATAACCATCAAGACGATATAGAGGGCGAAGTTCAGTCTTTTGCTGATCCAGCAATGCAAATCGATCTGGAAAATGTGGCGTATACCTTGCAAGTTGGACGAGAAGGGATGAAAGAACGAGTAGCCTTTGTCGTCGAGGATATACCTGAGCTGATCGGAAAATTGGAAGCTTATTCGAGAGGCGAGAATACGATCGGTAATTGTTGGGAAGGGCGCTTGAAGCCGAACAACGAGTCATCTGGATTCCAAAGCTGGATTGCAGAAGGCAACATCAGAAAAATGGCTGAATTATGGGTGACTGGCTATGAAGTCGATTGGGAACAGCTTTATCTTAATAACAAACCTAGACGTGTTCCCTTGCCGACGTACCCATTTGCGAAAAATCGTTATTGGATTCCAGAGAGCAAAAATAAATCTGTAAGCGGCAAGACAGCAGCTCCATTCACGAGCGAAGCGGCCATTCATCCACTGTTGCAACGGAATACTTCTGATTTTTCTGAACAGAGGTTTAGCTCCACTTTTACAGGTCAGGAGTTTTTCCTAACGGATCATGTCGTGAATAATCAAAGAATCTTGCCGGGAGTTGCCTATCTGGAAATGGCCAGAGCCGCAGCAGAGCAAGCAACGGCTGCCTTGACCGAAGAACCAGCCAAGATTCAACTCAAAAACGTGGTTTGGACACGGCCACTTGTTGTGGGGGACCAACCTGCACAGATACATATCGGTCTTGTTCCCGAAGAGAATGGTGAGATTACTTTTGAAATCTATAGCGAGTCGGAGGCTATGGATGCAGAACCCGTCGTACACAGTCAGGGCAGCGTCATGCTTCATTCTATTGCTGAGAAACATGCCTTGAATCTGCCATCCTTACAAGCAGAGTGCGGTCAACGTGCGTTTTCATCCGAACAATGCTACAGCATTTTTCATTCGATAGGAATGGATTATGGGTCGGCACATCAAGGAATTGACACCTTGTATGTAGGAGAGGGCAAAGTATTAGCCAAGCTGTCCTTGCCAACCACCGTTTCCGAAATGGAGAGCCCTTTTGTCCTGCATCCAAGCCTAATGGATTCTGCTTTACAGGCATCTATCGGGCTCATGATGGGTGGGGCAGCGGATGGCCATTCCAGTCGCAAGCCCTCCTTGCCTTTTGCCATGGAGGAAGTGGAAATCCACGGAAAGTGCACATCCTCAATGTGGGCGTACGTTCGTTACAGTGCTAACAGCAGCGCAGATGACAAGGTGCAGAAGCTGGATATTGATTTGTGTGATGAACAAGGAACCGTTTGTGTACGAATGAAGGGATATTCCATGCGAGTGCTGGAGGATGGGAAGCCAGCGAGCCACGTTCCTTCGAGCATAGCTTCTTCCGTGACCTCACTAGAGCCTCCTGTGGGGAATCTCATGCTGTCCGCTGTGTGGGATGTGACTCCAGTTGAGAAGGGGCAGCTTTTCCCTACTGCTGATGAGCAGCTTGTCATTGTGGGGGGAAATGAAGAGAATAGCAGCGCCATTCAACAATATTATCCACGAGCAAAAGTGTTGTCCATTACGGCTGAGAATACGATTGAGGAAATCGTACACCGACTGGAAGAGCTTGGTTCCATTGATCATCTGGTGTGGATCGCTCCTTTTGATGCGATAGATTCCTTGGCGGATCATCGATTAATCGCGGGGCAAGATCAGGGAGTAATTCTATGCTTCCGAACGATTAAAGCCTTGCTTCGCTTGGGATACGGAAGTAAGGAGTTGGGGTGGAGCGTCATCACGGTTCAATCCCAGCCTATTCGCCATACAGATGTTGTGAATCCTTGCCACGCCAGTATTCATGGGTTAATTGGTTCGATGGCGAAGGAATATCCAAACTGGAAGATTCGACTCATGGATGTAGAGGCCGAAACTGAATGGCCGTTGGATGATATGTTGAGGCTGCCAAGAGATCGTCAGGGGCGTCCATGGGTTTATCGTCAGGGTGAATGGTATCGCCAGCAGTTGCTTACCGTCGATCATCCTCCGATCGATCAGACGCGTTTGAAGCAGGGTGGCATTTATTTGGTGATTGGCGGTGCTGGTGGCATCGGCGAAGCATGGACTGAATATATGATTCGTACTTATCAAGCCCAGATCATATGGATTGGCCGTCGTCAAAAAAATGAAGAGATTCAAGCGAAGATGGATAGACTGGCCGCTTTGGGACCAGCACCAGACTATTTAGCAGCGGATGCAACGCAGCAGAGAGCTTTGCAACAAGCTTATGAACAGATAAAGCAAACGTATAAACGGATTGACGGAGTTGTTCATTCTGCCATGGTCTTGGTTGAGGAAAGCTTGGAAACTATGCAAGAGGAAGGTTTCCGAGCAGTGCTTTCGTCTAAGGTTGATGTGAGTGTGAACATCGCCTTGGTATTTGAGGAGGAACCTTTGGATTTCGTATTATTCTTCTCTTCGCTCATGGCAGTTACCAAAGCTCCGAAGCAAAGCAACTACGCTGCCGGATGTACCTTTAAGGATGCATATGCTCATCAACTGACCCAAGCATGGCCATGTGCGGTCAAACTGATCAATTGGGGCTATTGGAGTAGTGGGCAAGTAGAAGATTCTCATCAAGAGATGGTAGAAACTTATCGTCGTTTGGAGCAAATCGGCATTGGCCTTATTCAGCCTCCAGAAGCCATGCAAGCTGTAGAGACACTTCTCGCAGGAGCCATGGATCAAATTGCTTTAATGAAGATCACAAAGCCTATTGTCATTGAAGGGATGAAGCTTGAAGAATGGGTGGATGTTCACCCTGAACTTTATCCATCCATCCTACAGCTGTCTGCCCATGAAAATGAAGGGCTTACTGATGTGGTGGCTGCCTTCATCGAGGAGCGGTTGAAGCAGGAGCAATCTGCGCGAATTCGGATTCTGGAAATCGGAGCAGGTCCAGAATCCACCAGTTCCTTGATTTCACAAAAACTACATGCCTATCAAGAGCTTATCAGCTTCCAAGTTTTTGATACAGAAGCGGCGTTTGGTGAACAAGGAATGCATGCTGGTGAATACGATCTGATTATCACAGCTGATAAACTCCATGCAGCTCAATCAATTCGCCAAACCCTGCGAAACTGCAAGAATCTCTTAAAAAGGAATGGTCTGCTTCTAGTAAAAGAGATGACCGATCAAAACGTGCGTAAAGACCTCGCAGAAGGTCTTTTACTACCTCTGGAAGCTTGGCAGAAAGTATTGAGAGATGAGGGCTACCGAGTTGTCTCCTATCCACAGTTGATGATTGCTGAAAGTGACGGCATTGTCCGCAAGTCCAAACAACAGCAGAAATCAAGTGGGGTCTCAGCCTCTACTCAGCCAAGTCCTCCAGCTACAGACAGAGGAGCAAGCACGGAGGAAATGCTTCGGGAGAAAAGCATAGCCTATTTCAAGCAATTGGTCGGAGAAACACTGAAAATTGCATTTGACCAGATCGACTCTTCTGCCGCCCTTGAGGAGTATGGCATTGATTCGATTATGATTGTGCAAATGACGAATGTCTTACGGAAAAAATTGCATCAGATCAGCACGACCCTCTTTTTTGAATATCAAACGATTGATGCGCTGGTCGAGCATTTCATGACAACACAAACGGATGAATTACTAGCATTAGTAGGAATAGATGAGCAGCAGCCTGTTCAAAAGCAAACAACCAACTCAGCAGCTTCTGCAAAGCCAACCAGAGAGCAAGCTGGAACGACAGTTCGAAAGGCAAAGCCTCGCCGTTTCCTGCAAGCTCTTGATACGGAAGCAGAAAAACCAACAGCGCCGTCCAGACAGGATGTGGCGATCATTGGTCTTTCAGGCCGGTATCCGCAAGCGGAGGATGTCTGGGAGTTTTGGACTCGCCTGAAAGAAGGGAAGAATTGCATCACGGAAGTACCGGAGGATCGTTGGAATTGGCAAGAATTTTTCAGCGAAGAAAAAGGAAAAAGAGGATACATGTACACCAAATGGGGCGGTTTCATCGAGGATATGGATAAATTCGACCCGCTATTTTTCCAAATATCGCCTAACGAAGCAGAGCAGATGGACCCTCAGGAGCGCTTATTTTTACAAACGGCATACGCCAGTATGGAAGATGCGGGCTACACTCCTGCCACTTTAGGAGAAAGCAGAAAAATTGGTGTGTTTGTTGGTGTCATGAATGGAAATTACCCAGCAGGAACGAGCTACTGGTCGATCGCGAATCGACTTTCCTACCTGTTCAATTTCCAAGGACCAAGTCTAGCAGTGGATACGGCGTGCTCCTCTTCTTTGACGGCGATCCATTTAGCCTTGGAAAGCCTGTACAGCGGAACAAGTGAATGTGCCATCGCTGGCGGCGTCAATTTAATTGTCGATCCGTTCCACTATATTCGACTGTCTGGAGCGACTATGCTTTCTGCTGGTGACTGCTGCAAGTCGTTTGGCGACCAAGCGGACGGCTTTGTAGATGGAGAAGGTGTGGGAGCCATCGTATTGAAGCCTCTGCAAAAGGCGATTGCCGACGGTGACCACATATACGGCGTGATCAAGGGAAGCATGCTCAATGCAGGCGGCAAAACAAATGGATACACGGTTCCCAACCCCATCGCACAGTCGCAGGTAATCCACGAGGCATTGCAGCGGGCAGGAGTGGATGCTCGTGCCGTCAGCTATATCGAAGCGCACGGTACAGGTACCGCTTTGGGCGATCCAATCGAGATTGCAGGACTGACTCGCGCATTCGGACAATACACGAAAGACAAGCAATTCTGCGCCATCGGCTCGGCGAAGTCGAACATTGGGCATACGGAGAGCGCGGCAGGAATTGCAGGCTTGACCAAAATATTGCTTCAGATGAAATACGGTCAAATCGCACCATCCTTGCACGCTGAGGTAATGAATCCAAACATTGATTTCAGTGATACACCATTTGCTGTTCAGCAAAAGCTGACAGAATGGAAACGACCCATCATTGAAATCAACGGAGTAACCAAGGAGTATCCGAGAATCGCTGGGCTATCGTCATTTGGGGCGGGAGGAGCCAATGTCCATATTGTCATCGAAGAGTATCTCGAAAAAGATAGACAGCCCAAGAGTAGCATTCAGCCACAGCAACCAAAAATGATCGTGCTCTCAGCGAAGAACGAAGAGAGACTGTTCGCTCAAGTGAATCGATTAGTGAAGGCGATCAAAGAAGAATCATTCACCGATGCCCAATTGAGTGATATCGCCTTTACGCTTCAGGTAGGACGGGAAGCGCTGGAAGAACGCTTGGCTGTTATCGTCAGATCAGTGGGTGAGCTTGCGGAAAAACTAACGCAGTTTACAGAAGGTGCAGAGAACATTGCCGAGCTTTATCGTGGGCGAGTGAAGCGCAATCATGACACGGTAGCCCTTTTTGCTGATGAAGATATGAAGCAAACAGTGGAGACATGGATTGCCAAGGGGAAATACGCAAAACTGATGAACCTTTGGGTCAAGGGCGTCTCTTTTGACTGGAATAAGCTATATAGCGAGGATAAGCCGCGCCGCGTCAGTTTGCCTACCTATCCGTTTGCTAGGGAGCGTTATTGGATAGACGTTCAAAAACCAATGGCAACAGGTAGGACGGAAGCTTCTTCCGTTAGCGGGGATATCCTCCATCCATTGCTTCACAAGAACACCTCTGACCTTTATGAGCTGAGATACAGTTCTAGCTTTACAGGGCAGGAGCCGTTTTTGGCTAATCATCTTGGAAACGGGCAGTGCCTCTTGCCACTCACTGCTTATCTGGAAATGGCACGGGCGGCAGTGAAACAGGCAGCAGGAGATCGAGAGGGGACTTTATCTGGAATTCGAATGACTCATATTGCTACAGATGTTCCGCTATTGGTGGGCGATGATCTGGTTCAGGTACACCTGGGTATCGATCCAGAGGAAACTGGAGAGCTTGCTTATGAAATCTACAGCGAATCGAAAGACGAGGATACCAGGTCTGTGGTACACAGCCAAGGTATGGTCGAATTCACTTCGCTCGTGGAAGCACCAATGTTGGATCTAACTGCCTTGCAAGCCGAGAGCAGCGAGATGCTTACTGCCCGACAATGCTTCGAGCTGTTTCACGGGATTGACCAAGTATACAGGGCGCGGGGACAAGTACTGGTAAAACTCTCCTTGCCTTCGATTGCTAGGGAGACAGCAGGACAATTCGTTCTCCATCCTAGCCTGCTGGAGTCTCTGTTGCAGTCATCTCGTTATCTCATCACGGAGTCTATATCATCTGACAACATCAGCTCCATCCAACCAAGTGGTACTTTTACCCTTGAAGAGCTGGAGATCATAAAGGATCATCCTGCTGTCATGTATGCTCTCATTCGATCCAGTGAGGAATCGGAGAACAAGAAAATAGATATCGATTTATGTGATGAGGCAGGCAAAATAGGCGTGAGGATGAAAGGTTTTGCAGTTGGAAGTGAAAAGCCTGGAGCGACGGTGAGAGAGACTCAGGAAGCAGTGATTTCCGCTCCACCGCTGATGGGAACCACGATGCTCACTCCAGTATGGAACGCTGTATCGGTAGAAAAAGGGGAAGTCATTCCAGCAACAAGTGATCAAGTAGTCATCGTTTGTGCCGAAAAAAAGGACAGAAGTCTCCTTCAACGTCATTACCCTCAAGCTTCTGTTATACAGCTTCAGCCAGTTGATTCTATAGAGGTTATCGCAAGTAAGCTGGAAGAGCAGGGTGTGATCGATCATATCATGTGGGTTGCTCCTGACAGCCCTTTGGAATCCGTAAAAGAGGAGTCCTTGATGATCGAGCAGGAGCGGGGCGTTATTCAAGTTTTCCGTTTGATCAAGGCTTTGCTTGCGTTGGGATATCAGACGAGAGACTTGGGCTGGACGATCATTACTGCTCAGGCGCAGGCTATCTACAAAAAAGATACGGTTCATCCAACGCATGCCAGCATCCACGGGTTGATCGGATCGATGGCGAAGGAATATCCGAACTGGAAGGTAAGACTCGTTGATTTGGAAGCGCATGCCGATTGGCCGCTACGCGATATTTTTGCTTTACCTGCCGATGCTCATGGAAACGCTTGGGCATATCGTGGACACGCGTGGTATCGCCAGCAGCTGATACCCGTGCAGAGTCCTTCCATCAACCAAACCGTCTACAAACAGCATGGAGTCTATGTTGTGATTGGAGGCGCGGGCGGTATTGGACAAGCGTGGAGCGAATACATGATCCGCACCTATCAAGCACAAATCATTTGGATCGGTCGCCGCAAGAAAGAGGAGTCGATTCAGAACAAAATAAATCAACTTGCTGCCCTAGGACCTGCACCGCTTTACATCGAAGCCGATGCTACAGATCGCGAGTCGCTGCAATCTGCTTACGAAGAGAGCAAGAAACGATTTGGCCAGATTAACGGGGTGATTCATTCCGCCATTGTACTCCTTGATAGAAGTCTGGCGAATATGGACGAGACGACCTTCCGAGCCGGACTGGTACCAAAAGTAGAGGTAAGTGTGCGGATGAGCCAAGTGTTTGGCGAGGAGCCATTGGATTTCGTCCTGTTTTTCTCCTCGATTAACTCGTTTACGAAATCGCCTGGACAAAGCAATTATGCTTCAGGCTGCGCCTTTAAAGATGCTTTCGCCCACAAGCTTGCCGAGGAATGGACGTGTGCGGTGAAAGTAATGAACTGGGGATACTGGGGCAGTGTGGGAATCGTTGCGTCCAAGGGCTATCAGGAACGAATGGAACAGATCGGCATTGGCTCGATTGAACCTTCAGAAGGAATGGAGGCATTGGAAGCCTTGCTATCAGGTCCGATGAATCAATTGGCGCTGATGAAAACGATCAAGCCACTCGATATGGAAGGAATCCATACAAGCGAATCTGTTGCAGTCATTTCAACCAAAATTTCCTCCAGCATGGCAAGCATTAAAAACAAGTTGAAAGTAAAAGAGATGCCGAAAGCAGCCTATTTTGCTTCAGAATTGGATACGGACACGGACAGCTTGTTTGAAAACGTACAAGCAACGATCATTCAACTCGCCTCTCAAATCCTGAAGGTAGAGAGCGACGAAATAGATACGGATATTGAACTAAAGGAGTACGGATTCGATCCAGTCAAGCTCACCGAATTTTCTACCAAAATTAATCAGACGTACAAGCTTGAGCTGACACCTGCTGTGATGATGGACTATCCAACGCTTAAGCACATCACTGAATTTCTAGTCAATAGCACCCTGAAATCTCAATCAGAAAGAGAACAGGACAACCCGGTTCTATACGTGTAAGCCGAAGGAGTGCCTAGAATGAACAAAATGGACGAGCTTCTCTTAAAGTTACTGTGGGGTCAAATGCAGTCGCTTGGCTGCTTTACGGAAAAGAATCAAGCGCTCAGCGGTCTCAAAAGAAAAAGCGGTCTGCTTGACTTATATGACCTGTGGCTCGAAGAAACGGCTTCTGTTTTGGCTCGGAATGATTATCTCGTTTACGATAGCGCCACATCTACCGTGATCGATATTGCGCCCATTTCCAGTACGGCTGTCTGGCAAGAATGGGAGCAAGAAAAAGAAGTCTGGCTAAAAAATTCGGATACGAATGCGCAAGTCAATCTAGTCGAGGCAACCCTGCGTGCTTTACCGCAAATTCTCACTGGAAAGGTGCGGGCGACAGAAGTCATCTTTCCCAATTCGTCGATGGAATTAGTCGAGAAGGTATACAAAAATAACACGGTTTCCGACTACTTTAATGAAGTCCTTGCCGATACAGTGGTTGCTTTTGTTGAGGAACGGCTAAACCAAGATTCTGCGGCCCGTATTCGCATTCTCGAGATTGGTGCAGGTACGGGAGGAACGAGTGCCGTCGTTTTCCAAAAACTAAAGCCGTATGAAGAGCATATCCAGGAATATTGCTATACAGATCTCTCCAAAGCCTTTTTCATGCATGCAGAAAAAGAGTATGGACCAAGCAACCCTTATTTGACCTATCAGATTTTTAACGTAGAAGAGTCGGTGACGGGACAAGGAATTGATCTGGGCGGATATGATATTGTCATTGCAGCAAATGTCTTGCACGCCACCAAAAATATTCGCCAAACGCTGCGTAACGCGAAAGCTGTTTTAAAGAAGAACGGCTTGCTACTGCTAAATGAAATGAGTAAAAACACCATCTTCCTCCATCTTACCTTTGGTTTGCTGGAGGGATGGTGGCTGTACGAAGACCCAGAGCTGCGCCTTTCAGGCTGCCCTGGGTTATCTTCATCAACGTGGCAGAAAGTATTGGAGGAAGAAGGATTTCAGTCGGTCTTTTTCCCAACAGAAGATGCGCACGCGATGGGGCAGCAAATTATTGTTACGGAAAGCGACGGCGTGATCCGCCAACAGCAAATAAAGCAGCCCAAACCTACGCCGAGCGTAAATGCGGAACAGCCAAAAGCTAAGAGAGTGAAAATACCTTCCTCTCCAGAAAGAAGGGCAATCCAGGACGTCCTGCGCGAAAAAAGTACGGAATACATCAAACAGTTGATTGCTGAAACACTGAAAATGCCGAGTAACCGAATGGATGCTTCCGAGCCGTTAGAGGCATATGGCATGGATTCCATTTTATCTGTACAACTGATCAATCAATTTCGGAAAATTTTCGGCGAAACCATCAGCGGCACTCTGTTTTTTGAATATCAGACAGTAGATGACTTAGTCGAGCATTTACTAGAGACACAAAGAGAAGCGCTAATTTCGCTCACAGGATTGGAAGATCACAAGCAGGAGCCAAATCAAACGGAAGATCATGTTGATGTTGCTCCATTGCCGAAAACCGAAGGGAAACGAAACCCAAGAAAAACGAGAGCATTTGTGTCATCTGCTCATTCGCAAATGACGGCGTCCAAGCCTGCCTCCTCCGGTAAAATAGCGATTATTGGCATGAGTGGGCGCTTTGCTCAAGCTAACAACTTGGACGAATTTTGGGATAATTTGGTACAGGGTAAAAAGTCTATTTCAGAAATTCCAGCCGAGCGCTGGGATTGGACAGAGCATTATCATCCAAATCGGGAGGAAGCCATTTCCCAAGGAAAAAGCTATAGTAAATGGGGTGCCTTCTTAGAGGACTTTGATCAGTTTGATCCGTTATTCTTTCATATGACTCCGCGAGAAGCGGAAAATATAGACCCTCAAGAGCGCCTCTATTTAGAAGAGTGTTGGAAGGCGTTAGAAGATGCAGGCTATGCCTCATCGAAGATGTCTACGGAGCTACGAAAGCGAACAGGGGTTTTTGGTGGCATTACGAAACAAGGATTTCATTTATATAGCACGGAAACCACCCATCACTTTCCGACAACCTCATATGCATCGATGGTAAATCGGGCTTCCTACTATCTAAACTTACAGGGTCCGAGTATGCCGATCGATACGATGTGTTCCTCAGCTTTAGTAGCGATTCATGAAGCATGTGAATACATCCGGAACGGGAAGGGAAGCATGGCGATTGCTGGTGGGGTGAATCTGTACACCCATCCGCATACCTACTTCGGTCTGACAGTGGGGCAGCTCATCTCGCAAACTTCTGACAGTGCTGCCTTTGGGAACGGCGGAATAGGTTTTGTGCCTGGTGAGGGAGTGGGTGCGGTTGTTCTCAAGGATTACGATCAGGCTGTGCGGGACATGGACCATATCTATGCCGTGATACGTGGAACCGCTGTCAACCATAAGGGGAAAGCCAATAGCTATATGACACCAAGCCCCAACCCAATTGCAGATGTGATGGCAGAAGCACTGGAAGAAAGTGGACTGGACTCTCGATCCATTAGTTATCTGGAAGCTTCTGCCTATGGATCAGACATCGTCGATGCCGTAGAAATGACAGCGGTGACGAAAGCTTTTCACAACCGTCAAGGAACAGAAGGGGATTATCGATTTGGTTCGGTCAAACCGAATATCGGGCATTGTGAATCAGCTTCCGGTATGTCGCAGCTGATGAAAGTGATTTTGTCGTTACAGCATAAGACGCTGGTTCCAACCTTGGTTCCTGACGAATTGAATCCGAATATTCATTTTGATCAACTCCCCTTTCAATTACAGCGAGAGGTATCGGAATGGAAGCAGGTCACAGTAGATGGGCAGATAGTCCCCCGGCGAGCAGGCATTACCAGCTTTGGCGGCGGTGGAGTGAATGCCCATCTTATCGTTGAGGAATACAACCGAATTTCACCAAGCAGTGTATATGATTCAGAACCTCAGCTGTTTGTTTTTTCGGCCAAAACGAAAGAGAGGTTGCAAGCGTACATTCATCGCTGGATTGGTTATTTGCATAAGAACCAGCATATCGATGTAACGAATACAGCCTACACCCTTCAAATCGGAAGAGAAGAAATGCCTTGCCGTTTAGCTGTCATCACCAATAATCAAACAGAGCTTTTACAGCAACTGGAATGCTGGTTGGAACAGCAAGAAGAGACGGAACATTGCTTTTTTGGCGACCTCAAGGAAAACAAAGAATTGATGTCAGACCGGGTTACGCGGGCAATCGAATCAAGAGATACAGGAGAACTGGCAAAATTATGGGTTCTAGGCAATCCCATCCCTTGGCAGAAGCTGCATGATGGGAAGGAGTTATCCCGAGTAGCTAAGCTCCCAACCTATCCATTTAAGAGGAGAACGTGCTGGATAGAACGCAATCAAACGAATCGCTCTAGGAGGGAGACGAGCATGACATCCGCTCATCCAGAATTCGAAAACAAGGCCGTGGAGATTTACACCTATAGTGCAAACAGCAGCGAAGCGGAGTTTTCAGAGGATTACTTGACCGTATGTCCATTTGAAAGGAAGATTCCAGGCTTTTCAATGAGCCGTGTCATATTGAACCCTGAAAAATATCCGTTGGAAAGAGAAATGGTAAGAGAGAAGCAAGTAGAGATGCGCCAAGTACTCTTTTATAAAGAAAATTTCTCTCGTGTCCAAAAAGTATTGGACTTTGGATGTGGTCATGGGACAGATGTGATTCAAATAGCAGAGCTCTATCCGCATATCGAAACCCACGGATTTACGATTACCAAGGCGCAAGCAGAGCTTGGCAATCAACGAATCGCCCAGAAAAATCTGGGAGCTCGTGCGAAAATTTTCAACAAAGACAGCTCCAAGGATGCCTTTCCCGATCACTACGACATCATTGTCGGGATTGAAGTGAGCTTCCATATTCGAAATAAACATGGATTATTTCAAAATATCTCTACTTCTCTGAACGAAAAGGGAACCGTTCTGTTGATCGATTACATAGCGAACACGCGAGGACCGATCGTAGACCAGAACGTAGAAGTCAGCATTCCCACCGTGCAAGAATGGATTGAGCTTTTAGCCGAGCATCAGTTAGTAATCGATGAAATCATTGACGTATCGCCGCAGATTGCTAACGCCTTGCATGATCCTGACGTGGAACAGTACATCAAGCATCTGCCTAAAGCCGTTCAAGATTTGTATATCAACACGGTCAATCAATCTATCTCTCTTGAACGAGGGTGGATCAGCTATTGCTTGTTTAAGCTGAAAAAGGCTCCGCATCTTGCGTACACGAAGCGTTGTGAATGGAATGCCAGCAAAATTTCGAAGAAAAGGCCTTATCCAGAAGCATTAGCGGAAATGGTAAACAGCGGTTATATTCCTTATCCGAAAAAACAAACGAGAGCTCTCCCGAATCCAAATCAGCACGACCACATCCTTCATTGGAATAGGGAAACCATCAAAGAATCCTTGGTGGAGGCTTTTGCCACCGTTTTGGGTCATCAACGAGAAGAGCTGGAAGAAGTAGAGACCTTGAAGGATATAGGAATTGGCTCTCTTAACGCCGTTGCCTTATCCGAAATGATTAACAGCAAATTCAATCTGAAACTACCGACCAGCGTTGTGTTTGAACATCATACATTAGATTCGTTGGCAAGCTATATTGCTAGCCATTTGCAGCAATACGAGCCTAGCCAGCACTATGCAAGTAAACCTTTCGAGTCGGATGCTCAGAATCAACCAATTTCATCTGAAAATTCTGAACAAAAACGCGATTTGGCGGCAGATCAGTCCATTCCAGATCGGACTAAAATCAAAGCGAGCCTGATCGAGGTGTTTTCGACCGTTCTAGGCTTGAGACAAGAAGAGCTGGAAGAAGTGGAAACCCTAAAAGAATTGGGAATCGGCTCGCTCAATGCTGTTCAACTATCCGAAGCCATCAATAGCAAGTTTCATCTGAAACTACCAACGAGTGTTGTATTTGAACATAATACGCTAGAAGCATTGGCGAGCTACATCGCGACTCATCTACCAGAGCAACAACCAGCCCAAACAGACTCGTTTTACCAAAAGCATAGAAATCTTGAAGAGAAGCCTGCTTATACAGAGAGAGTCTCAACTCGGAATATTGCCTACGAACCGCCTAAAGCAGCTTCCGATGATATTGCGATTATTGGGATATCCTGCCGTACAGCAGGTGCAAAGGGGCAAGAGGAATTCTGGGAGCTCGTCAGTCAGGGCAAAGATTGCATCAGAGAAGTGACCAACCCAGACTGGCGCGCCTTTTTCAAAGAAAATGCACTCGTCGATATTCCGATTAAATACGGGGCGATGGAGGATATTGAATATTTTGATCCAGCGTTTTTCAAAATTTCTCCTACCGAAGCCCAATCGATGGATGTCACGCAGCGCATCCTTTTACAGGAGAGCTATAAAGCGCTAGAGGATGCAGGTTATACCCCGTCCATGCTGAGAGGACAACCCGTTGGAACCGTTATTGGCGCAATGGCGGGAATGACGGTGGAACAAGATTTCTCTCATTTTGGCATGCTCGGATCGGATACGAGTATACTCGCCTCGCGCATCGCTTATTTCCTTGACCTGAAAGGACCAGCTCTGGCTGTGAACACAGCTTGCTCATCCTCTTTGGTTGCAATCGATATTGCTTGCCAAAAGCTAAAGACGGAAGAGGTCAATCTGGCCATTGCAGGAGGAATTACGATTTATTCCCATCCGGCCCCGTTTATCTCGATGAGTAACGCAAGGATGCTTTCTCCTACAGGAGAGTGCCGCCCGTTTGACAATGGAGCTAATGGCATTGTCGTTGGGGATGGCGTTGGCGTTGTGATTTTAAAAAGATTGCAAGATGCGTTACGGGATAACGACAGCATCTATGGTGTCATCCGAGGCAGTGGAACCAATCAGGATGGACGGACATTGGGTATTACCGTGCCTAGCTTCCAAGCGCAAAGCGACCTGCAAAAATCCATTTACGCGAAAACACAGATTGATGTGGAAGACATTCAATATATTGAGGCACACGGAACCGCGACAAAATTAGGGGACCCTGTTGAGATTCATGCGCTGAGTGAATCGTTCCGCCAATTTACGCCGAAGAAACGATTCTGCGCAATTGGTTCTTTGAAAGCCAATATCGGTCATACCACAGCAGCGGCTGGGGTATTGAGTGTCATCAAGGTTTTACTCAGCATGAAAAACAGGAAGATGGCCCCTTCGATCCATTTTGTCAAAGAGAATGAACACATTGATTTTGAAAACAGCCCTGTTTATGTGAATACCAAGCTGCAAGACTGGCAGACCAATTCCAAAGGCTCTCGATTGGCAGCGGTCAGCTCTTTTGGCTTCAGCGGCACCAATGCTCATCTGGTGATCGAAGAGTTTGATAAAAGCAAAGCCAGATCCACTGCTCCTGTTGAGGGTCAAGAGATAACGACGGGAGTCTTCGTGCTGTCAGCTGAATCACGTGAACAATTAGTGGCCTATGCCAAGAAAACAAAGGCATTTATAGAAAGGCATCATGATGTGAAACTAGCAGATTTCCTTTATACCTATCAGACTGCTAGAGAATCCATGTCTCATCGAGTAGCAGTCGTGGTCGACAGTAAAGAAAAGCTGATTGCGCAGTTAGAGCAATTCATACAAGGGAATGGGGCAAAAACGGCTGATCTGTTTATCGGAGAAATAAACAAAGCGGGCGGAATCAAGATCGGCGATACCGAAGAGGGAAGGGATTTTATTCGCAATCTCGCTCTGAACAAGAAAATCAAAAAGCTGGCGGAGCTATGGGTTCATGGCAACGAAATAGAGTGGGGAGCTCTTTATCCAAAAGGAATGGTGAGCCGTCTATCAGGTTTGCCAAGCTATCCTTTTGCCAAGGAACGATACCGTTTACCCAAAGTTGTCGTAGGCAACCGAACCCATCAAGAAGCAGCCGCCACCTCCGAATTGACAGCAAAAAAACATGAACACAGAACAGCAGACATAGCCAACTCAACTGAGCTACCTCGTGTTCAGGCAGAAGAAGCTGATGGGAGGGAGACAGAAATCCAAAACTCGGTGATTCATCATGATGTCATACCTGCTGACGAAGATGGTGCACCACGTAACGAACTCGTGAAAAAAATTGCTGCTGCGTGGGAAGAGGTACTTGGCGTGAAAAAGGTTGACATCCACAAAAACTTCCAAGACCTTGGCGGCGATTCAATCATGGCCACACAAATTATTTCCAGATTGAAGAATAGCTTCCCGGTTGATTTGAATTTAGACAATCTCTTTTCCGCGCCAACCGTGGCAGGGATGGCGGAGCTGATTGAAGAGGAACTGATTGCTGCTATTGATGAGCTTCCGGAAGAAGCGATTTTGGAGCTATTAAGCTGATGAATTCATCTATAAGTAAGGCAGCAGAATCACCATGTGGGAAGGAGCAATCCGATGATCAATGATAAGGAATCAGCTAAATCAAGAGATGAGTTACTTGCCGAGAGCAGATCGAAGCTTTCCGAGAAGAAACTGGCATTGCTGGAGAAGCTGAAAGGCTCAAAACTGGAGACGAAAAAGACCGGGATTCCGCGGCGTTCAAGAGAGGGCTTCGTGCCCCTCTCTTTTGCCCAGCAGAGACTATGGTTTTTAGACCAGTTGGTACCTAACAGTCCTGCCTATAATGTGGTTGCCGCCTTCCATCTATCGGGTGAGCTTCACACAAACATCATGGAGCAGTGCGTAAATGAGATAGTGAAGCGCCATGAAGCCCTGCGAACCACCTTTCAAGTCGCAAACGGAGAGCCGTATCAGTTAATAGCGCCTGCCTTGCAAATTCCTTTTCCTATTGTCGATCTTACAGGACATCCTGAGGCAAAGAGGGAGGATGAGTTTCGCCGACTCGCTAAAGAGGAAAGCATGTATGTTTTCGATCTAACCAAGGGACCCTTATTGCGTGTCACTTTATTCAAACTCGGCGAGGATTTGAATATTCTACTTTTGAACGTTCACCATATCATCATAGACGGATGGTCAGTCGGGGTTTTCTTCAGAGAAATGGTTCTGCTTTATCAGGCATATCTTGCGGACAAGCCTTCCCCATTGCCTGAGCTTCCGATCCAGTATGCTGACTTTTCAAGCTGGCAGCGGGAATGGCTTCAAGGAGAAGTGCTTGAGAAACAGCTTGCTTACTGGAGAGAAACCCTTGGAAAAGAAAGCAGCGCGTTAGAGCTGCCAGTAGACCGTACAAGACCTCCTATCCAAACGTTTCAAGGAGGGAGCCTAAAACTACAAATTCCCTCTTCACTTTCACATGCCATAAAAGCGCTGAGCGAGCAAGAAAATGCCACGCTGTATATGGTCATGATCACCGCCTTAAAGATATTGTTGCATCGTTACAGCGGGCAAAATGATATCCGGGTGGGAGTGCCCGTAGCGAACCGTAACCGAGTGGAAATGGAGAATCTGGTCGGCTTTTTTGTAAATACGTTGGTCCTTAAAACAGATGTTTCCGGCAATCGAAGCTTTAGAGAGCTGTTGTCGCGTGTGAAAGAAACAGCGAACAGCGCATACAGGCATCAAGACGTACCGTTTGAACGATTGGTGGATGAATTGCAGCCTGAGCGTAATATGAGTCAAAATCCACTGTTTGAAGTCTGCTTTGTGTTGCAGAACTTTCCTATGCCGAAAAAATCGGACATGTCTGCATTAGGCTTTTCCTTGGTCAAATTCGAAGAGTTCCGTAACAATACATCCAAGTTTGACCTCTGGATTCAGGTTGTAGAAAAAGGGGATATCCTTGACCTAGACGTTGAGTTTAATTCCGATATTTTTAATGAATCGACAATCAGTCGTATGTTAGAAAGCTTTACAATCGTGCTGGCAGGCATTGTCGCGAATCCAAACCAGCTGATTTCAGATTTGCCGATTTTGACCGCTGCTGAAGAGCAAAAGCTGTTGGTTGAATGGAACGATACGAAGACGTACTACCCACAGCAAGATAGGTGCCTACATGAGATTATCGAGGCACAGGCTGCCAAAACACCAGATGCCCCAGCCGTAATTTTTGAAGAGGAGCAACTCACTTACCGTGAATTGGATCAACGGGCGAATCAACTGGCTAACCATCTCCGAAAACAGGGAGTAAGAGCGGAAACGCTTGTGGGCATTTATATGGAGCGCTCATTAGAGATGGTCATTGGGCTGTTAGGTATCCTCAAAGCAGGCGGCGCCTACGTTCCCCTAGATCCAAGCTATCCGCAAGATCGGGTTGCCTTTATGATCACGGATGCGAATCCTTCTTTCCTCTTGACTGCGGAAGGGCTGAAGAACACGCTCCCTGAATATGGTGGACAACTCATTTGCCTCGATTCAGATTGGGAGACAATTAGCATAGAGAGCCGTGTGGCGCCTGCAAGCGGAGTCAACAGCGACAATTTGGCGTACATGATTTACACCTCAGGCTCTACTGGCAAGCCAAAAGGTGCGATGAATGCCCATCGTGGTATCGTCAATCGACTTTTATGGATGCAGGAACAATATCAACTGAATGAAACCGATCGCGTCATGCAAAAGACGCCTTTCAGCTTTGATGTGTCGGTTTGGGAATTTTTCTGGCCGTTAATGACGGGCGCCTGCATGGTAGTAGCTCGTCCAGAAGGTCACAAAGATACGACTTATCTGGCACGCCTGATCAAAAAAGAGAAAATCACCACCATGCACTTTGTTCCTTCGATGCTTCAAGTATTCCTGGAGGAGACGGAAATTAGTGGCTGCGATACGCTACGACGAGTTATTTGTAGTGGGGAAGCCTTATCTTATTCAACGCAGGAGCGCTTTTTCGAGTGTCTCGATGCGGAATTGCACAACCTCTATGGTCCTACAGAAGCGGCGATTGATGTCACGTACTGGGCATGTCAAAAAGGAAGCAAGCTCAGATCCGTGCCGATTGGACGCCCTGTGGCAAACACTCAAATCTATCTGCTAGACGAGCACCTGAAGCCAGTTCCCGTCGGTGTTGCCGGCGAGCTGCACATCGGTGGTGTACAGCTGGCTCGCGGATACTATAACCGTCCTGAGCTGACAGAAGAGAAATTCATCCCTGATCCGTTCAGCAATAAAGAGGGAGCACGCCTTTATAAAACAGGTGACTTGGCACGTTACATGCCGGATGGAATAATCGAGTATCTGGGCCGAATTGATTTTATGGTCAAACTAAGGGGCTTCCGTATCGAGCTGGGTGAGATTGAAGCTGTACTAGATGAACATCCACATGTACAAAAAGCGGCTGTGATCGTTCATGAATCCGAGCAGAGACCAGGGCATAAGCAGCTGGTATCTTATATCGTGCCAGATTCACAGTCCAAGGAAAAACTGAAAAAGGCAACAGAAGAAGCACTTCCTGCGGAGCAGGTATCAGAATGGCAGGATGTCTTTGATAAAGCCTATGATGATGAAAATAAATATGAGGCCGATTTCAACATTACCAGCTGGAACAGCAGTTATACGGGTCAGCCTCTTTTAGCGGAAGAAATGCGTGAATGGGTCAATTCGACGGTTGATCGTATCCTTGCCTTGCAACCGAAAAAGGTACTCGAAATCGGGTGCGGTACAGGGCTGTTATTATCCCGGATAGCGCCTCATTGTGAACAGTATTGGGGAACGGATTTTTCGTCGATGGCGTTGGATTATATTACTGCGAATCTGATCAACCAAAGAGAGGATTTATCCAATGTCACACTGCGTAAGAGCTATGCGGATGATTTTAGTGGATTAAAGGGACAGAAATTCGATGTGATCGTGCTCAACTCTGTGGTCCAGTATTTCCCGGATGCGAGCTACCTGTTGGATGTGCTGAAAAAGGCCATACATGCCATGAATGACAAAGGAGCAATCTTTGTCGGGGATGTTCGTAATCTTTCTTTACTGCAAACCTTCCTCACTGAGGTTGAGATGGAAAAGTCACCAGCGACGTTGACCACAGATCAATTGCAGCGCCGCGTGCAGAAGCGAATGAGACAAGAGCAGGAGTTGGTTATAGATCCTGCATTTTTCTATGCGCTTCAAGCGCAGTTGCATCAGATCAGCCATGTAGAAATCAAGCTGAAGCGTGGAAGTCATCATAATGAATTAACTCGCTATCGCTATGATGTGGTTCTTCATCTCGGCAAAAAAGTGCAGCCAATTGAGGACTTTTCCTGGCTGGATTGGCATGAGGAGGGCTTCCGAAATATGGATGAACTTCGTCAAGTCATGACCAAATATAAACCGCAAATCTTAGGGCTTACGAATATTCCTAATTTGCGGTTGGACAGGGCGAATCGATACCAGTCGTTGCTTGCTGACAGAGATGTACTCAAAACGGTGGAAGAACTGAGAACAGATCAGAATCAGCCAGGCACTGGAATGGACCCGGAGGAGCTTTGGCAGTTGGGCGCTGAGCTTCGATACAGTGTGGATATCACTTGGATGGGTGATAGCGAGGATGGCAGCTATGAAGCTGTACTCCGACCTGAGCATTTACTAGAAAAAAGACAACGTAACACAGTGGTTACCGCGTGGCATCGTCCAGCGAAAAACTACCAGCCGATCGAAACGTATGCGAACGATCCTTTGACAGACAGAGTTGCTCGCCAGTTCATTCCAGAGTTGCGCAGTTATTTACGGGATAAGCTGCCAGATTACATGGTTCCGTCTATCTTTGAGTTTATCAAGGAAATGCCAGTGAACATGAATGGAAAATTGGATCGCAAAGCGCTTCCTGCGCCGCTTATGGAAGTGCCAGAGATGGAAGGAGATTTTGTGCCACCAACGACGGAGACGGAAAGAATTCTTTCCGATGTCTGGGCTGAAATATTGGGCTTGGATAAGGTTGGCATACATAATAACTTCTTCGGATTGGGCGGGGACTCCATTCATACCATTCGAGTGGTTGCGAGAGCAAAACAACTCGGTTTGGAAATGACTCCACAACAAATTTTCCAATTCCAGACCATAGCTGAACTGGCAGAGGTTGTAGGTGGGGTTTCCACCCAAAGTGCGAAGCGAACTCCAACAGCAGTAGAGTTACCAACGCTTGATAAGCATCAGCTGGATCGGATAAAAGCAGACAACCCATACATGGAGGATGTTTATCCGCTAACGATCATGCAAGAGAATATGCTTTATCGATACAAGCATCATCCAGAGCCTGGTTTGAATGTGGTTCATCATGCTTTTCGCATAGAGGGTGGCCCTTTCCATGTATCTGCTTTTGAGCAGGCATGGCAGCATCTCATCCAACAATTCCCTGCACTGCGAACCTCCTTCATCTGGGAACAGCTGGATGAACCGATGCAGATCGTGCATGAGAAAGTGGATATCCACATCAAACAGGAAGATTGGCGTGGCATTCCGGAAGATGATCAACATGAACAATTGCAATCCTACATTCAAAAGCTTAGACAACAAGGATTTGAAATGGGTCAAGCTCCACATGCGCATCTTGCTCTGCTTCAAGTAGGAGAGGATGTCTACTACTTTATTTATGTCTTCAACCTGATGTTGCAGGATGGCTGGAGCTATACGTTAATCGTAAAAAGACTATTCGAATATTATCAAGCGTTTTCCCAAGGGAAGGCGATTGATATTGTGCCTGTCTATCCTTACCGGGATTATGTTGCGCTACAAAAAGGGCAGGACTTAACGGATGCGGAGTTGTTTTGGAAGAAAAATCTGAAAGGAATGACCAGCTCCACTCTTGAATGGGCGCAAGCGAGCAAGAAGAATATTTCTGCCGATGAGCCTCCCTATTCTCAAGAAAGGTTCATCGTTTCGCCAGAAGTCTCCTCGGCGCTGTTATCCTTGTCCAAGAAGTATCATCTGACGCCATATACATTGGTACAGGGGGCTTGGGCATTGTTGCTCCATCATTACAGCGGCAAGGAAGACGTAGTTTTTGGTACGATCTTCTCCGGCCGTAGCATAGCGAAGATGGAGGTCGAACATTCAGTCGGGCTTTTCTTCAATATTCTGCCCATTCGCGTCAGCATCGAGCAAAACATGAGGTTCTTGTCTTGGCTCCAAAACATGCAGTCCAAGGTAGTAGAGACGAGTCAGTACGAGTATACGCCGCTGAAAAAAATATACGAGTGGTGTGATATTCCACGAGATCGGCTTTTGTTTGACAGTTATCTGGTAAGCGAACAGCTCCCTGATTTCTCTTCCGTGTTTAGAGGATTTAATGATGTCCTCGGCGCTACCATCTATGATTCGATCGCTCAGACGGAGCATCCATTACGAGTGGAGCTCCTTTTCTATGAACAAGTGCTGGTCCTGCATATCAACTACTATCGACGTTTCTTCAACGATAAGGAGATTAGCAGTATGCTGCAGCATTTGAATACTCTTTTAGAAGAATTGGTAGCGAACCCAGAGCAAAAGGTAAGCGAGTTAGTCAATGCGATAACGTATCATCCCCAACACTAAATTTGCGAACAAGAGGAGAGGTTACTATGTGTGGAATTGTGGGATGGCTTGATTGGGATGACGATTTGTCATCCCAGCATGCTATTTTGCACAAAATGGCTCAAGCGATCCAACATCGCGGGCCAGACGAAGAGGGATATTGGTTGTCTCCTCGGGCAGCGATTGCGCATCGGCGCCTGATCGTAATCGACCCAGAAGGCGGCAAGCAGCCAATGGTCTACCGAGAAGGAGATCAGACGTGTGTCTTATCATTTAATGGCGAAATCTATAATTATTTGGAACTGCGCCGCCAGTTAGAGCTGCTCGGACACTCCTTTCAAACCAATTCCGACACGGAAGTATTACTGCACGCTTTTTTGGAATGGAGAGAGGAATGTGTCCGTCATCTCAATGGAATTTTTGCATTCGCCATTTGGGACGAAAAAAATCATCGATTGTTTTTAGCGCGTGACCACTTGGGTGTAAAACCATTATTTTATTGTCAACGAGGGAGCTCGTTCTTGTTCGGCTCCGAACTGAAAGCCTTGCTCGCCCATCCAAAAGTGAAGCCTGAGGTAGAAGCGGATGGGTTAGCGGATATTATCGGACTCGGTCCGGCGAGAACGCCTGGATTTGGAATTTTCCGCAATGTCAATGAGGTTCGAGCTGGACATTGTGTAACAGTTACAAAGGATCAAATCAGGACAAGGCCATACTGGAAACTGGAAAGCAAAGTGCATACTGACGATATGGATACAACGACAGAAAGGATACGCGCCCTGTTGCAAGACACGGTACAACGTCAGTTAATTTCTGACCTGCCATTGGTTAGTATGCTATCTGGCGGTTTGGACTCTAGTGGCTTGGTAGCTTTAGCTGCTGAAGAGCTTCGTAAAAAAGGGAAGACGTTGCACAGCTATTCGGTTGATTTTGTTGACAATGATCAGCATTTTGAAGAAGGCTTGCTGCACATTAGCTTGGATGCGCCATGGGCAAAATCAGTCTCAGAGCATGTACAAACAAAGCATCAAGAGATTACCTTCAACGCTCAGGATCTGATTACTCATTTTCATATGCCGTTGAGAGCGCGTGATCTCCCGGGATTAGGGGAGACGGATACCTCGCTCTATTTGTTCTGCCGGGAAATGAAGAAAAAAGCGACCGTTTCGCTATCAGGTGAATCGGCAGACGAAGTGTTTAACGGGTATCCTTGGTTTCAAAAGGAGAAATTCTTGAATTCAGGCAAATTCCCTTGGATGGAGCATGATGGGTGGAGTTCATTTTTAAATGAAGAAGCCATTGAAAAAATCCGCCCACAAGAATATCTTCGCAGGCGGTATGAAGAAGGGATTGCAGAGGTACACCCTTTGGAAGGGGAGACAGCTTTGGAAGCGCAACAGCGCAAAATGTCGTACCTCTTTATCACACGCTTTCTTCCGTTGCTATTGGATCGCAAAGATCGAATGAGCATGTATACGGGGTTTGAAGTACGCGTTCCTTATTGTGATTATCGTCTGGTTGAATATTTATGGAATGTCCCATGGAAAGTAAAAAATATTGATCAAATCGAAAAAGGCTTGCTTCGCAGAGCGTACAAAGGATATTTGCCGCATGAAGTATTGTACCGCAATAAAAGCGCATATCCGATGACCTATCACCCAGAGTATTACCATGCGATTTTGGACCATATGAAACAAATTTTAGCGAACCCTAATTCGCCTCTACTACCATTGATTAATAAGTCTGTGATCCAATTTGTACTGGATGGAAAAGCACCTATGAATCTAGCTCAATCAACGAAGCTGATCGAATACCTCGTTCAGATAAATATGTGGTTAGAGGAATACAAGATTTCCATTCGATAGAAGCCCTTTGGATTTGCTAATAAAAAGGACAGTCAGGATGTTTTTTTCCTGACTGTTTTTCTTTCAAAAATTGTAGTTGAAGGGGTGTGTAGTAAATGAATGTCAGTGAGGTAAATCAGAATAGGGTAATCCCACAACGACTGCCTGCAAACGGAAGTGACAGGTTTAATTACATGGTCAGCTATCTTTCCGATTGCCAACTTCAAATGGTGTTGGAAATGGATGGACATGTGAATCAACAGCGATTGCTTCATGCGATGGAGGCAAGCACCATTGCTGAGCCTATCATTGGTTGCCGCTTTATAAAAGATTCAGTCCGCCCCTATTGGGAGCGACGCAGCGATTTGGGGTCAAGTGGTTGGTGTTCCTTGCAACTTCTCCCTGATTCCGATTCCGAAGAGAAAGCCATCGATGAATGGCTGTCGAGCCCGATGGACATCGATGCTGATGCGATGGTCAAAGTTCGCATTCTGCGGACCTCGATCAAAGATATCATTTGCATCAAATTGAATCATCTATGCAGTGATGGTGCAGGGTTGATAGAGTATGTTCACTTGCTAGCTTCGCTATATAGTGAGCTTGCCCAAAACCCTCGCTACGTTCCCAAGTCAAACCCTGAGGGCAGGGATCAGAGTCGTTTGTTCAAGGAGATGGGTATTCCAAATGGCGGGATGCCGCAAGCTCCAGAACCCCAGGGACCAACCCTTCCTTTTACGCCTGGAGAACCAGCCAAAAGGAGACAAGCCATACGCAGAATACCGCGCGAAGAGTGGTTGGAGCTGGCGCAAGGATTTAAACAAAAAGGGTTCACGGTAAATGATGTGTTATTGGCTGCCTACATGCGCGCTTTATCTCAACAGATGGAGAATGTTCCGGCTGACCAAATCAAAGTCATGGTGACTGTTAATGTAAGAAAATTCTTGCCCACGGGCAAGGCAGACGCCATTTACAACTTGTCTGGCGTTGTTCACGTTTCCATGAATCAAGCAACTGGGACATTTGCAGATAAGGTGAAAGAAGTAGCCGAATTCATGAAGAATCAACGCGATAATAAAGAGATTCTGCATGATGCGGTAAACACTTTTGCCTTTGTGGAAAATTTAGAGTTCCAACACACCTTGAAGATCATACAGGATGTAAGAAAACAAATTGTAGCAGATGGAAACAGCACGCCAATATTATCAAATTTTGGTATGATTAGTACAAGTCAGATATCATTCGATGATGTGAAAGTCGCAGGTGCGTATATCGTCTCGCCAGCCTATTACGCACCAGGACTAATGCTTGGAGTCAGTACGTATCAAGATTGCATAACCCTCAATATTTCCTTCTTTGAATCGAATACAGACGTTGGGGTAATAGAAAAACTCCTGGATACCATGTTAGAGGATATTAAGTCATACCGAGAGTAGCCGTTTGCAGCAATACCCTACCCATTTCGATAAGGAGTGAATGAAATGAATAAAGTCGTATTCCCTAATGAAATATCAGGTGCCCAGAATCTGCAACAACAGTTTGAACCCTACGGCTGGTATGCAGAAATGAGAAAAAATAGCCCAGTCCATTACGATGAAAAGCAACGGGTTTGGAATGTATTTCTGTATGCGGATGTAGAGCGTGTGCTGACCGATTATCACCTCTTTTCAAGTGATACAGGCAAACGAATCGCTGGTTCTCTCGCATTGAAAGAAAAGGGCATCACAGAGATGGACCCGCCTGATCACGGAAAAAGAAGAGCTCTCTATACAAAGGCATTCTCAACAAGAACACTCCAGGAGTGGGAGCCGCGTATTCAAGAAATTTCACGGCATTTGCTAGAGGAAGTAAAAGAAAAGCAAAGCATCAAAATTTTAGGTGATCTCGCAACTCCGATGCCGGTGATTGTCATTGCCGATTTGCTCGGTGTACCGTCCAGTGATTGGATGCTGTTCAAACAATGGTCCGATGTTCTCATCGCTTCCGGGACCCGTGAAACGTATGAAGATATAAACCTCAAAAAGGAAGAAATTATGAAGGAAATGGCCGTTTATCTCTCTCCTATTATTCAAGAAAAAAGAGAGAACCCGGCAAAAGATTTTCTTTCTGATTTAACGCAAACAGAATACAAAGGACAAAAACTATCTGACCCCGAGATTATTGATATTGCTATCAGCTTGCTGCTCGCTGGAAATGTAACGACAAGTACGCTACTGTTCAGTGTTTTCTACTGCTTTTTACTGGATCGACCAGGCGTTTATCGTGAATTAAGAGAGAATCCACAGCTGGTAGATCAAGCGATCGAGGAAGTATTGCGCTTCCGTCCACCAGCACAGGTTTTGATGCGCAAGGTTCAAGAAGATACGGATATGTTCGGAAGTCTGATGAAAAAAGGCGAAATCGTCATGGCATGGCTTGGTTCCGCCAATCGTGATGAAAATACCTTTGCACAGGGAGACCAATTCGATATCCATCGACCTAACAGTAATAAGCATTTAACCTTTGGAAAAGGCTGCCACTTATGCCTGGGCGCACCACTATCCAGACTGGAAGCAAAGGTGATGCTAACAGAAATGATCAAGTGCTACTCTGACATCTCAATCGGTGGATTTGACAACGATCTGATCCTCAATGTGACGAGAGGCTAATCCTATTTTCTTATCAAGCAGTTGAGCAGGAAGGTTATCCCTGTTCGACTGCTTTTTCACTTTCAGGGGATATTTCTATGGAGTTTAGATTTTCTAGAAAATAAAAAAGTAAGGAAAATAGAATTCCTTACTTTTCAATACTTATCTTTCCGAATCACCAAATAAACAATTACCCCAATAACGGGGAAAAACAAGGTAGCAACAAGCCCGATGATAGCGAATTCCTTGCTATTCCCTCGTCTCCTTGCATCGCGGTATACCCATATACTGATGACAATGTTAATGATGTTTAAAAATAAGAATAGCAATAACGGGAGGAACACAATAAAGCTAGAAGGAGCATCGCCTACTTGAACCAAAGAATCACCTGCTTTTGAATATTTTCAAGACTTTCCCAATTATATATAAAGAGGAGAGAATTGTGAAATCGATTGATTGAGCCATTTTCGTAACGATTACCGGGATGGAAACTTCCCCCGAACCTCTTCCAAAAAAGCTTGCACCGCCGGGGCTAAATAACGATTTTTCATATACGCCAAATAAACCGTCCGCTCCAACGCAGGCGAATCAATCGTTTTCCGAACAAGCGAAGCATCTGTTGATCCAGACAAATAGTTCTCTGGAATAATCGTAACCCCCAGATTCTCCCTCACCAACGTTAACGCGGTTTCAAAGCGCTCAATCTCAAATTTGATTTGCGGGTTCACTTGTTCAAACGAAAAAGCCGTTAAAATATCCTCCCTCGTCTGAAATCCCTCTGTACTAATGATGAAAGTCTCCCCCGACAAGTCTTTTAATCGAACCGATTCCTTTTCCGCCAGAGGATGATCCTTGTGCAGCACCAGCATTAAGCGCTCATCATACAGAGGAAAAGATTCGATATCTTCTTCATCGATGAATTGGTTAGTTATGAGTAAATGCGTATGATACTTCCGCAGTGATTCCTTTACAGCTTTCCCGCTTAGCACCTCGATTAGCTTGATGTTAATGGAGGGAAAACGCCCCTGATATCCGCGAATGACTTTTGGAATCCAATGCTTCACGGACTCAATGATGCCGATGATGAGATCTCCGCTGCCAGTCAGTTTTACTTCTTCCATTTCTTTTTTCAGCATGTTCATTTGGGAAAGAAGCAGCAACGATTTCTGATACAAAATTTTACCAGCATCCGTTAATTCCATTTTTCTCGTGTTTCTCTCGAGCAGTGGAGAGCCGACTTCTTGCTCCAGATTTTTAATCGCGTTACTTAAGGAAGGCTGTGAAATATGCAGTTTTTGTGCGGCTTTGGAGTAGCTCAACTGATCGCAAACTGTCACAAAATAGTGCAAATGTTTGATGTCCAACTGGATCGCCTACCCTTATTTATAGCTTTAAGCTATCAAATTATTTAAATTATATATTAGAAATAATAAGTTTGTCATTATATAATCAATAAACAAAAGGTTCAGAAAGGATGAATAGCTTGCCAAAGAATGTATCAGCAGAGTTGTGGACCGGCCGGACTGACCATACGGAGAGAAGAAGCAGTTTTCGCTACCATCAGATTGTAGAAATAACGGACTTGGATACATTGCAAGCTGCCAAGGATCGCACAGTCGCTATCATTGGGTTTGAATGTGAAGAGGGAGTGAGGCGCAATCAAGGACGATTAGGTGCAGCCAAAGCTCCAAACGCAATTCGGCAAGCGCTTGCAAGCCTTCCTTGGAAAGTGGAGGAAGGGAAACGGATTGTAGATGTGGGAAATGTTGCTTGCCCAAACGAAGAGCTAGAAGCTGCCCAAGAAGAATTGGGGAACGCCGTTTCTGCAATCTTTTCCAAATCCATGACGCCCATTATTTTAGGCGGAGGCCATGAGACCTTGTATGGACATTACGTAGGTGTCCGAAAGCATATTGGAAAAGAGGCTTCTCTGGGCATTATCAATATTGACGCTCATTTCGATTTGCGTTCCTATGAAGTTCAGCCTTCATCGGGGACGATGTTTCGACAGATACTAGAGCATGACAAAAATAGCAGCTATTTTGTGTTGGGGATTCAGCGTTTCGGAAATACGCAGGAGCTATTTGATAAAGCAGATGAGCTCGGTGTCCGTTATGTGTATGAAGAAGAGATGACAGAAGCACGAATGTATGAAATTACTTTATCTGTAAGCGAATTCATCGAAAAACACGACCATGTCATGCTGACGCTATGTACAGATGTTTTAAACGCAGCTTTTGCACCGGGAGTAAGTGCTCCATCTCCTTTTGGCTTAACACCAATGGTTGTCCGTACTTTGATCCGTACCGTTGCCGCTCATAAGAAAACGCTTTCTTTTGATATTTGTGAAGTGAATCCGCTTTTAGATGAAAACGGAAGAACAGTAAAGTTAGGTGCTTACTTGACGAATGAAGCCATCATGGGATTACTAGAGAACAACTAAGGGGAGACAACTATGACGTTAGCACTTAATCAAGTAACAACGATTTTTCTCGCAGTAGCACTTCTCGTATTAGGTACATTCCTCGTAAAAAAGGCTAGTTTCTTGCAAAAGTTTTGTATCCCGGCACCAGTGGTTGGAGGCTTGTTGTTCGCTATCATTGCAACGGCTTTGAAAGCGACCGGAATTTTACAAATTACATTGGATACTTCCTTGCAAAGCTTGTTCATGCTCACGTTCTTTACAACCGTTGGATTGGGAGCAAGCTTTAAGCTGATCAAGCTGGGCGGTAAGCTACTCGTTATTTACTGGCTGGCATGTGGATTCTTGGCTTTGGCACAAAACGTAATTGGTGTGTCCTTGGCTTCCGTGTTCGGCATTCATCCATTGATCGGGATGATGGCAGGGGCGGTTTCCATGGAAGGTGGACATGGAGCGGCTGGCGCTTTTGGACAAACGCTTGAGGACATGGGCATTCAATCTGCGCTGGCGATTGGAATCGCGGCAGCTACCTTTGGTCTCGTAGCTGGGGGCTTGGTCGGCGGACCAACTGTGAAATATTTGATTACCAAATACGATCTGAAGCCGACGGAAACCGAAGAAGTAGTAGAGACAGTGGAAGAAAAAGTACAACCGATTACGTCGAATACCTTCTTCATCCAAGTCCTGTTGATTACATTCTGTATGGCATTGGGAACGTATTTGGGAGAGCTGTTCTCGACTGCAACCGGATTTGTTTTGCCAGGTTATGTAGGAGCGATGTTTGTAGCGGTGATTGTCCGTAACATCGTAGACAAGCTCAATCCAAAGGCAATCGACATGAAGAGCATCAACCTGATCAGTGATGTGACGCTAGGAATCTTCCTGTCCATGGCACTGATGAGCATCAAGCTGTGGGAAGTTGCAGACCTTGCGCTTCCAATGCTCGTGATCGTTTTTGTTCAAGTAGTATTCATCGTTTTGTTTGGGATTTTCGTCCTGTTCCGTTTGCTTGGCAAAAACTACGACGCCGCAGTCATGGTCGCAGGCTTTACAGGACATGGTCTGGGCGCTACACCAAACGCAATGGCGAATATGGCGGCAGTAACGGGAAGATTTGGTCCTTCCAGAAAAGCATACCTGGTCGTTCCGATCGTAGGTGCCTTCCTGATTGACGTGTTCGCGATGCCGATCATTATTACCACGATTAATTTGTTTAAATAAAGACGATTCAAAAATCCCTTCATGCTGGAGAAATTCGAGCTGGAGGGATTTTTTGCTGTCTAGAGTTTTACAAATAATAGAGAGAAAAGGAAATAATTTCTTGACCGTTCGCATCTTGTTCGTATATATTTAAATACGAACACATGTTCTTTTTTCGATAACTTTGCAAAGACCATCTCACCCAAAAACACAAGTTTCAGGGATGAGATGTGGAATGCTGACTTGCCAAGAGACAGCGGGAAGGGGATGAAAAGGGGCATCAACTTCGAGGCAAATTTGAGGTACTGATGCAGAGTCAAAGATTGCACAAGTAGAAGCGAATGGAAAAAATATTTAGTTTTTTTTGCGAAAATTGTAACGTATTGTCATTTTTTGCGTATTAATTGGCAAGAACAACCAAAAATTAGAAAATGTGGAGGGGAGAAGAATGAGAGAACTTCATGCTGATGTGGTAATCATTGGGGGAGGTACTGGCGGCTGCGCAGCAGCACTGGCAGCAGCGAAATCGGGAAAATCAGTCATTATGACGGAAGAAACCGATTGGATTGGCGGTCAATTTACGAGCCAAGCGGTACCGCCAGATGAGCATCCATGGATCGAACAGTTTGGTTGCACGCGGAGCTATCGCACATTCCGTGACAGCGTGCGTGACTATTACCGTAACCATTATCCAATGACGGCAGAAGCACGCGTCATTCCGAATCTTGACCCTGGTAACGGTTCAGTAAGTCGTCTTTGCCACGAACCAAAAGTAGCGCTCGCTGTTTTTTATCAGATGCTTGCTCCTTATATGAATAGCGGTAGACTTACTATTCTGACTAATCATAAGTTGCATGCCGTTCGCATGGATGGCGATAACGTACTGTCGATCACAGTAGAAGATCGAAAGCATCATGATTTTCATGAATTGGTAGCACCATATTTCTTGGACGCGACAGAATGTGGAGATGTACTCCCGCAAGCCGGCGTAGAATACGTACTTGGCGCTGAATCAGTGGATCAAACGGGAGAGCCAAATGCTGTTGTCGGGCCGCCGCAGCCAAATGATATTCAGGCGTTTACGTATTGCTTTGCCATGGATTATTTGGAGGGAGAAAATCATACGATTGCCAAGCCGGAAACGTATGACTTCTGGCGTAACTACAAAGCAGATTTCTGGCCGGACAAGCTGCTCAGCTGGACAGGCTCCAATCCGCGCAATACTGCTGAATCTGTACGATATGAGCTGTTCCCGGGTACTAAATATTTTCCGCTCTTCACGTATCGCCAGATTGCTGATCCGAAAAACTTCCAAACCGGTTTGTACAAGAGTGGTGTAACAATGGTGAACTGGCCGCAGAATGACTACTGGTTAGGCTCGATCATTGATGTGCCAGAGGAAGAGCGTCAGCGTCACCTCTACGGTGGTAAACAACTGAGTCTCTCCCTGCTGTATTGGATGCAAACAGAGGCTCCTCGCCCAGATGGTGGACAAGGGTATCCAGGACTGCGACTGCGCAAGGATGTAGTGGGAACAGAGGATGGACTGGCGATGTATCCGTATATTCGTGAATCCCGCCGGATCAAAGCGGAATTCACTGTGCTGGAGCAGCATGTGAGTGCATTTGTCCGCAATACAGGCAAAGCAGAAGCCTTCCATGATTCCGTTGGGGTCGGCAGCTACCGAATCGACCTGCATCCGAGCACGGCAAACCGAAATTACGTCGATGTGTCTACGTATCCGTTCCAAATTCCGTTGGGCAGCTTAATCCCTGTGCGTGTAAATAACCTGCTGCCAGCGGGCAAAAATCTCGGGGTTACGCATATTACAAATGGATGCTTCCGTCTCCACCCAGTAGAGTGGAACGTCGGTGAAGTAGCTGGTTATTTGACAGCTTATTGCTTGCAATATGGCCTGACTCCTCGCGCTGTCCGAAACACACCTGATGAGCTGAAAAAGTTCCAAGCGTTCTTGTACGCGGAAGGCGTAGAGTACTTCTGGCCAACGATGTACGCAGTGTAAGCAGTTAAACGATCTGGTTGCCTGAGTTCGGGATTTCACCGAACTCAGGTTTTTTCATGGAGAGCGGAGATCAGATTCAGAAAAAGCAATCCGCAAGATTTCCTCGACAGTTTCCTGAGGTGTCTGCTCGGAAGAATCGATCCATATGCCGAGCTTTGGTGTTTCGGTCTGTAAGATTTTATTGAGGTGGGGAATCGTCCAAGCACCATACCCTGTTTTGGAACGGGAAGCTTCTCTCTCTTCAACCGCTTTTTCGCTTGGCGTGAGTACTACAATATACAACGGACGGTTACGAATCATTTCAACAAATTCACTCAAAAAGGGGCCGACCACAACATCCTGGACAACGACATTAAATCCTTCCTCAAAAAAAGTGTCTGCCGTAGAGGCTGTTATTTTGTAGCGCAACCACAACTGACGAATGGCTTCTTCTGACGGTTCAGGCATATATTCCTCTCTGCCATTTACAATCATTCGTCGGAATGAATCCCCCCGCAAATGAACGCCTCGATTCAATTTTTCAGCAAGTAACTGAGCTACCGTTGATTTTCCAGAAGCCATAATTCCAGTAACGAGAAATATACATCTGTCTGGAGCGTGAAGATTGGCATTCTCGTTCAACATCATAATCCCACCTTACTCATTCGATGTTATGTACGTTTATATATGGTAATCATTGGATAATTCTTATCTTTTTGAATCATAACATAGCGGTCATGAAAACGCGATTTAGAAAATGATGAGTCTTGAGGCTGCACAGTCTAGGATGGAGCATCTATTCCATCTGGAGTTTGTTTCAAATAAAAACTTCACATATTTGTCCAGAAGAACATAGACAAAAGGATGTACAATTTTACTAAAGGACAAAAATACGGAGGTGCCAAGGTATGGTGAACCTGATCAAAATCAGAGCGAGTGTATTTATCCCCCTGTCATGGACAGATCCTAGGACTGATCCGCAAACAGGAAAAGTCATTCAATTCGAAGGCGATTCACGTGAATTTACCCCCTATGCTATTAACACCATGCGTTCCAGAGTGGAGCAAGAGGTTGTCGTAGACTTTATGAAAAAAGAAATTTTCACCTATCAGAACACGGGAATTACAACAGAGAAGATTACGAATCCTGATGGCTCGATTCAGCTGCGAAAAGGAAAAGCGAGTACAGAGGGCATTTTGTGCAGGAATATGGTATGGAAATCGGATGAAGAAGTGAGCTTTGAAATGAGTGCTAGTGCGAGTAATCCCCTGAATGAGCATGCGCCTCCGGTGGACTACTTATTATTGGTAACTGCGAAAAGGGACGGTCTTGTACAGATCGAAGGAGCGCATGATGGCTTCCCTTGCTTTGAATTTTATAAGCAAGCGGATTTTGGGCCGTTCGAGACGATTTATACCCATGATTTCCGCGAAACAGGTGATACTCCGGCAGCCTTGGCAGGGGACATGGAATATCAATTTCGTAAGACTCTGTAGTAGAACACATTTTCTTCATGGAACTGTTCAGCTATCAGTACCTTTCACTTTGTTTTCCTTCCACCAGTAGAACAATGTTGTAACGATAAAAATACCAATCAATACCATAGTCAAAAAAGGGGTCATAGCCAGGAGCCTCCGGATCTTTTATTTATTTCGCAAGTAGCCCATACAATTTCTTTCGATCTACCCACAGCAAAAGGCCACACATGACGGTGAGAAGTAGACTATAATTTTGAGCCGAAATATCAAATGCAAAATTGACGATGGTAATATTCAAGGTAATGGGAAAGAGACAGATTGCCGCGATCGTTCTGGTCCTCGGAAAAAGAAGGAGCAACGCACAGGCCAGTTCAGCAATTCCAATAAATAGTTCGTAAAACCGTGAGTAGCCAAAAAAGTGCCACGCCAAAATAAGCGGCTCATCTTGACTGGGGTCAAACGTAAACGTTTTGGGAGGGCTGAATTGACCAGGTATCTTCACTATCCCATAAAGGAAGAAAGAAAAGGCTAAATAAAGCCGCATAGTAGCTGGAATGCTCTTTGAGAAAATGCGTTTCCACCTGTTAGCTGTGTCCATGCAAATCACCTACCTTTTCAGTTTTTCTCATCAAAAGGTAGAAACGCTGATAGGACGGAAAGGTTACAAAGAATACGTTTACGAGGAGGTTTTTATCGTGAGTAATCCGACTATGCTCGATCAATTCCCAGTCATCGAAACAGACAGATTGATCCTTCGACAACCTGATCAACAAGACATAGAAGATATTTTTGAAGTGTTGTCACATGAAGAGGTGGCGAGATATGTAGGGATAGCGAGGTTTCAATCGATAGCAGATGCTGAAAATGAACTTCGTTGGTATCGAGAACTATTTGAACAAAAACAGGGAATCAGGTGGGCGGTCACGGATCGTTCCACTGGAAAATTTCTTGGCAGCTGCGGCTACAAACATTATCATGCTGTACATAACAAAGCGGAGATTGGGTATGATCTGAATTTTTCGTGGTGGAATAAGGGGATCATGTCGGAAGCACTGCGGCCTATTATCGCGTACGGGTTTACGCATATGCATCTAAACAGAATAGAAGCAGACGCAGATACGCGAAATACGGCATCTATTCATTTGCTCCAAAAGTTTGGCTTTCAAGTGGAAGGAATCCATCGAGAAACGGAATTTGAAAATGGGATGTACATTGATCTTGTGAAGCTGGCGCTGCTTCGAAAAGAATATGAATTGAATTCATAAAAGAATCGTAGTCGACAAAAGGCGGGGGAAGGTACGGAATTTTTCATCGTACAGACCCCCGCTCATTTTCTCCCCACTTCTACAGCCACGCGCAAAGCAGACTCAATCGCCCCTTGAATCCAGCCGTGATATTCATTCGAGGTATGTTCCCCCGCAAAATAAATTCTTCCTTCAGGCGCACCGATGTAGGGAGTTAATTCCGTCTCCTGCAACGGTTTGAACAAGGAAAAAGCACCAGCAGCATGAGGCTGCAATGCCCAATTATGTGTGACCCCCGTAACAAAGGTAGTGTACACTTGCTCCCCATGAATGTCAGCCAGATGCTTTACTGCTTGCATAACTTGTTCTTCTTTCGACATGCTGAGCCACGGAAGGTCGTCATCCTCCCATGTGTAACTGACCAAAACGACCCCACCAGGCTTATCAAAACCGTGGTTGGGAAAGTAGGAGAGGCGAATAGGCGAATCGGTTACGGTTTGTCCGCTCCTTATTCCCTGTGCTTCCCAGAATCGCTGAGAAAACTGGACGCCTATTTTGGATGAGGAAACATAGTGGAGTTGACGAATGGCTTTCCACTTTTTATAGGAAAATAGGTCGTACGGTTCGACCCGAACAAACTGCAAAACGGTAAAAGGAATGGTAACAATCGCGATATCACCGGTCATCTGAAACAGTTCGTCTGTGTCGGTACGCATGCCAGAAATGGTAATTTGATTGTCTGTCTGGACGATTCGCGTCATTTTATGTCGGAAGTAAATATTCTCCTGTAATTGCGGGAGAAATGCCTGGGGTAGCTGGTCAAATCCCCCTGCTATTTCGTAAAACCGTGTAGAAGGATCGAACAGGATGAAGTCTCGTAAAATTTCGGGAAAGGCGAGCTCAGGGAATCCTTCGAAGCCAGTCATGACCTTGATCATATCGATAGCGGGGGCGGATAAGGAAGGGCCAACAGGATTGAAGCGCATAAATTGATCCATGGAAAATCGATCGTACTTTTGGACGACGAGGGGCCAATTCTTCGCTGGATCGAGGTTGATGAAGTCGATGACAGGCTTAATGGCTTGCCCGGCCAATTCGTCGAAGGTACGGCCTTTTTCATGTGGGGCTACAGGGAAGCGGAGGATGTCGGGATCGCGTTGATAGATCCAACGTCTTGTTTTGATGCCATTTACTGAGATGATGTCGTTGGGAGAACTGTTGATAAACGGATGAAGGGAAAGAGCGAATTTCGTCACGTATGCCAGGGTAAGTTCGTGCGTGTGAGGAATCCGCATGGCACCAGCTTCTAGATAATGGCCATGGGTAAAAGGAGAGCGCAATGTAAAAACTCTTCCGCCCACCCGGTCCGCTGCTTCCAAAATCGTTACGTTGTGTCCCGCTGCTTTTAGCAACGAGGCAGAAACAAGACCAGCCATTCCTGCCCCGACGATGATGATATTGAGGGGGGAGTGGGTTTGTGGGAGACCACTGCGAATAATGGACAGCATTTCAGGTTGTGTTAAGGAGAAGGAGGGATTATTCATAGATTGTCACCTTTCCATTCTTTTCCGGTACTATAATCCTATTCCATGGGTTACTCGGGTATGCGTTGTGTAAGCCGATCATACAGAACTCTACCATTTTCATCCAAGGAATGATAGGATGGAG
Organism: Brevibacillus fortis; assembly: GCF_046196545.1. Classification (GTDB taxonomy): domain Bacteria; phylum Bacillota; class Bacilli; order Brevibacillales; family Brevibacillaceae; genus Brevibacillus; species Brevibacillus fortis_A. The sequence continues at coordinate 4,236,149 of NZ_CP176370.1, read as the reverse complement.
AAAAGGGGAACAAATGATCGGAGGAGTTCGCATGTTACCAATGGATGTTATTTGGAGACCAGCGACAGGTGTCGGTTATGAGCACTTGAGAATACGAGAGGGAGCGAACCGAGTCCACATAAATAGCTTGGTGGTCGGGAAGCTGGATGATACAACCATAACAAGAATCCAATATGAAATTGTCCTTGATTCAAATTGGGTCACGCGAGAGGTTTCAATGGGAATCATGGGCGAAGAAGGAGCTTTGCATCTCTCATCGGATGGCAGGGGAAATTGGACGAACGAAACGGGTGAGCCCATATCCGAGCTTTTGGGCTGTATCGATATTGATATTTCTTGTACACCTTTCACGAATACACTGCCGATCCGCCGTTTGTCGTATACCCTATTGGAACCACAATCTATCCAAGTAGCCTATTTCTCAGCCCATGAGCTGACGTACAGACAAGTGCAACAGCAATATACGTTGCTAGAAAGCAAAGGGGACTCTTCTGTCTATCAATACCGGGCAGGAACATTCATGGAGAACATTACAGTAGATTCGAACGGACTTGTTCTGATCTATCCCGAACTGTTTTTGCGTGAGCAGTTGTAACGAGACAAGAAGTGATCGTTATAACTGAATGGGTTCAAGTCGTCTCAGGCAACATTTTGGAAGCAAAGGAAAGGGGTAAGGGTTTTATACCTTTTCCCTCAAAATCAGCGTTCTACTGCGTGACACACCCATAGTAAAAACGGGGTGCGGTTGGTCTATGAATGACCGCCGCGCCCCGTTCTTTTTATTATTACAATTTTATCTTTTTCTGACTAATTGCGTGTATATATTTCATTGTAAGTTTCCATAACACTTTCCCCAACAAAAACATCAACACACCACTCACAATAGAAATTGGCAAGTACTGCATTGGGCGGGTTGCTGTAAATGCTCCAAATTCGAATGTTATTCCGGCAATATCATGTCCCATAAGATACCCGATAAATTTAATAATTCCGCCTATTGGTGTAATAACTCCACTAATCATTAAAGCAATGGAAAGAGTACTGATAATCGGCAAAACAAAAATACCGCTTACGCCTGCAAAGCTGCTACAAAATGCAAATACAGCGCCGAATTTACGCCAACTAAATGTACTGTTCTTTGAAATGGCTTCACCTAAGTATGCTTTCGCTAATTCTTTTGGGTTTCCTAACCGTTCGATGATTTGCTCAGAAGATACACCATTATGTTGCAATTCAAGCATTACACTTTTGATTTCTTTTACAATGTCAATACGCTCGGGAGTGGACATAGGCTTCAAATGTTTTCCGATTTTTTCAAGATAGTCATTCATAATTTTATCCATAATTTAACTCCCCTTAATTTCTAATATAGCTGTTAATAAATTATCCCATTCTAAGGACATAGCGTTTAAGTATTCGTTTCCTTTTTCTGTAAGGGTATAATATTTTCTCGGTGGCAAGCCCTCTGTACTATCTTGCCAAGATGAAGAAATATATTCTTCTTTCAATAATCTTCTAAGCAAGGGATAAATTGTATTTTCTTTTGCAGCAATAATAGGATACTGCTCTAACTTACTTATGATTTCATACCCATAATATGGTCGTTGCTTTATTAGCAATAGAATACAAAAATCGAGTGTTCCTCGCTTAATTTGTGATTTCCAATCTTCTACATTCATGTATTGTACCTCCTGCATATACATCGTACAACACAGTATTTGGTTAATCAATAGTATATCAGAATTTTTTTATTCAACGTAATAGAGATATTTTGAAAGAAATACAGTACCAACAACCGCCGAACGCAAGCAGAAACAGCGGGCAATGTTACGCATTAGTGGCGCATAAGCCCTTGTATAGCGCGGGTTTTCCGGGCGCGTTTTGAGAGGGGCAAGGTTTAAAAAGTTGCCGACGAAATCCCAAAAATCCCCAAATCCTTTTTTAAAAGTAAGTTGGGGATTTTGAACCAGAAAGGTATATTTTTAACTATAAAAACTATGACAAAATTTCCCTTTTTCCTACTTGCTAAATTCAGCAAGTAAAATATTTGTAAAAGGATTAGGACTGTTATCTCTACCTAAACTGTTCAAACTGACGACCAACGTATGCTTGCCTCCAAGTGTACCTCCAGCAAAAGTAGAAAACCCTAGAATGCCACCTGTGTGTCCCCATATCGAGACACCGTTTGGAAGCATAAATTCAATGATTCCAAGACCATATCCATCCATTCCTGCTTTTCCTGTAGGAACTGTAGTAAGCATTTCTTTTAGTTGCTGTTCCTTTAGTAATTTGCCACCGAGCAAGGAAGAGAAGAATTTATTTATGTCGTCAGCAGTAGAAATCATATCTCCAGCCGAGCTACCTGCACTTGGGTTATAAAAAGTAACGTCTTTTATCTCACTTGCTTCGTCTGGTTGAGAATATCCCCGAGCATGCTTGGTGCCTGGAATAACGCTTGAATTGCCAGGTAGGAATGTATCCGACAATTCAAGCGGTTCAATAATCCGATTTTCAATCTCTTCCGCGTAGCTGTTTCCGGTTACTTTTTCAATAAGAATCCCCAGTAATACGTATCCTGTGTTTGAATAAGACCATCTCTTTCCTGGGGCAAAGTCTGGGGGCAGAGAAATCCCTATCTTCACTATTTCTTCAGCCGTATACGATTTTTTTGTATCCATAAAATCAGCGTCTTTTGACCTTGAGTATTCAGCGATCCCACTTGTATGATTCAATATTTGCCGGATGGTAATCTGTTTACCATTATATCCGTTTCCTTGAATGACACCAGGCAACCATTTTTCGATGGAGTCGTCTAGATTCAAGCGGTTCTCTCCAGCTAATTGAAGTACAACCGTTGCGGTGAACGTCTTCGTCACGCTACCAATGCGAAAGCGAAAATCTGTTTCCATTGGTTTCTTTGTGCTCAGATCCGCTACCCCAGCCGCATAACCCCACGTTTTTCCACCCTCAGAAGTTTTAGCAAGTATCCCCGGGAATCCCAGTAGCAAAGTTTCCCGCATTGCTTGCTCGACGGAATTATGATCTCGTTGAGTGCTTGTTTGTAACGAACTAGATACATTTTGAGTGGGCTCTGCTTTTACAATTGAGGTTGGCGATGTGTATAGCAGGGAACTTCCAGTTATTACAAGGGTCATACTTGCAAATATAATTTGACTATGTATTTTCATAAGACATTCCTCTTCTCTATTCATATTGTATAGGTGGTTGCTTGTTGTTCCCTATTAATCACACAGCTATCATCTCCACAATTGTTTTACCAACGCCATTCTGTCCTAACAATCGGTAAATTCCTCTTTTTTCACATGTATGTTCCCCCCTAAATGCCTTCTTTTCCTTGAAACACTCTTGTAAACGGGTTTGTTTTTCATATATACGTCATATCTGTTCCGCCTTTCACGCCTACCTCCTGTATATACATCGTACAACACAGTACATCAATCAGCAATAGTATATCAACTTTTATTCAACGTAATAGAGATATTTTGAAAGAAATTCAGTACCAACAACCGCCGGGGGACTGGGAGGTGGTAAGCGAACAGCTTGTCAAAATTTTTGAAGGCTATGGTGTAAAGGTGTACAAATTCGAAGCGGATTGACGGCAGTGGATCACATGCGCTATAGTGAAAAGAACCTTATCTAGGGAGAGATGTTGATGTCGGCGGTCGTTCTTAACTAAAGCAATTCCATACAGAAGGTCTTGATTCATCTTTCGAAATTTTGCCATGTAGCAAAGTTTCTTTGTGCTGGATGATAATCGGCCTTGGAATTAGTTAAGAACAACGGATATCATACAATGCCTTAGGTGGAAACCCTATCATTGCGCCCAAAATCCGTGCTGTGTTCAGCGCGGTTTTTTATTTGCTTGCGTTTTGTTTAGGTAACCCAAAAAAAGGGCGGAGAATGACATTTGTTCATTCTTCGCCCTTTTTTATTTTTCATAAAAAAGGAGAAATCAGTCATGAATGAAAAAGCATTACAACGTCTCGAATACGACAAAATCAAAGAAAAGGTAATGGAATACGCTTTATCGTACGCAGGGAAAAAGCATGTAGAACAAATGATGCCGATTGACTCTGTCAAAGTAGTGCGAAGTAAGTTGGACGAAACAGCAGAAGCCAAGAACATCCTGCAAAATGGAGCCAGTGTACCGATTCCCGCGCTGGAAGGGATGGAGAAGATCCTTTCCCTTCTGGGGACGGGATATGTATTTGGCGTAAACGATTTTACCAATCTGTACCTGTTTTTAACGAGTTGCTCACAGCTAATGAAGTACATGGCGACAAAAGCACAATTGGCACCACGCGTAAGCACTTATGCAGCATCGATGTACGACGCCACCAAATTGAAAAATGAAATCGAACAATGCATCCGTCATGGGCAAGTTGTCGATTCTGCCAGCAAAGACTTGTTGAAGGTGCGTAAGCGCATCATCGTATTTGAAGAGCGCTTGAAAAGACAACTGGATTCCATCATGAACAAATATCGTTCAATCATGCAAGAAAATGTCATTAGTACACGCAATGGACGTTATGTTATTCCCATCAAAAAAGAACATCGCAAGCAAGTGGCTGGCAGTGTTTTAGATGAATCGGCGAGCGGTCAAACCGTCTATATGGAACCGACTGAGATCAGCACCGTACAGTTTGAACTCACAGCACTCAAGGCAGAGGAAGAACGCGAAGTAACAAAAGTACTAATGCAATTGTCCGCGTTCGCAGAAGAATATACGCATGAACTAACTGTGAATGTCGAGACCGTTGGCATGTATGATTTCCTTTTCGCAAAAGCGAAGTACGCATTGGCAATCGGAGGAGCGAATGTCGAACTAAACGAAAAAGGGATCATCGATGTCAAGGAAGCACGGCATCCGCTACTCGGACCGAAAATGGTGCCGCTTCATATGAAGATTGGTCGAGAGTACAAATCGCTTATTATTACAGGTCCCAATACAGGCGGGAAAACATTGACGTTAAAAACCATCGGGCTTTTAACCATGATGGTGCAGTCGGGTTTGCTCGTACCCGTACAGGAAGGCAGTCGCTTCTCTATTTTCCGTAACATCGCGGTAGATATTGGGGATGGGCAAAGCATCGAGCAAGCGTTAAGCACGTTTTCCGCGCATATTCATAATGTCCTGGAAATCTTGCAGATTACCGACGCCTCGACCCTCGTTCTGATTGATGAGATGGCTACTGGTACAGATCCAGGAGAAGGTGTCGCCTTGTCGATTGCGATTTTGGAGGAGCTGCACAGAAGAGGTGCGACGGTGATTGTGAATACGCATTTTAACGAAATCAAGAATTTTGCCTCCGCAACTGCCGGGTTCCAAAATGCGCGAATGGAATTCGACGAAGAGACCTTGCAGCCACTGTATCGCTTGCGCATCGGAGAAGCTGGCCAGAGCTACGCATTCCTGATCGCATTGAAGCTAGGTATCCCGTCCGAGATGATTCAGCGTTCTCGGGAAATTACTCGGAATGGATTCACGACTACGACTACCACTACGGAAAGGCTGGAACAATACCAAGACGTTGAGCAGGAAGAGGATGAGACTCCAAGTTATGTGGGGACACGAATAATAGAAAACCCAGAAGAAGTGGAGGTAGTGGTGGAAGAGGAAAGACAAGAGCGTCTTCCACAGGAGATGTCAGAAAAAGCCGCAGATACGCCAGCCACGCCTGAGCGTGACAAACCATTTGCTGTTGGTGATTGTGTATTCATCTCCTATCTAGGGAGAACCGGCATCGTGTTTGCTGCGGAGGACTCCAAAGGCATCGTTGGCGTCATGATTCAAAATCAGAAATATAAAATCAACAAAAAGCGCCTCGTCTTGCATATTGAGGGCAAAGAACTGTATCCGGCCGACTATGACATGGACATCGTATTCGAGACAAAAGAGAACCGGAAGAAGCGCAAAATGATGAGTCGCAAGCATGTCGAAGGATTATCGATCGAGACGAAGCGGGAGGGGTGACGTATACGGGCAAAAAGCCGATTTTCTCTAAGAGAGAATCGGCTTTTTGATATTGATACGATGAATGGGCTACTTGGCCGTATGGCTAACTGTCATTTGTTTACTAACAAGCACCATGATGATCGCCAATAGCAAGAAGTAGAGTGGCATGGTGACGAGCGAGCCATTATGAAAATAACTCATGCCGCTGGTGATAAGACTGACGACGATGTAGTAACCCAAACCAAAAATAGCGCCAGCAGTCCCGAGTACATCGCTGTAGTGGACAAGGGCTAAACTCAGGCAGTTTGGAATCATGATTCCGATCCCCAGCAGAAGAGTAAAGATAGAGGCTACCATGATCGCCATTGAAACAACGGACGGACTCACTCCATACAAAGTGAAGCTTGTGAGGCATACCGCCCCTAAAGTCGTCACCAGTGAGCCGATCAGGATAATGTTCTCAGCCGGGTATTTGGTTAGCAGTTTTTTCGAGAGCATGGCTCCGATCACAGAAGCCAACGCTACGAAAATACCCAAAAGCCCAAACACACCAGGTGTCATGCCGAAAAACGCAATGAAAATAAATGGAGCTTCGGCATAGTAACTGAACAATATGCCATTTGTCGCCCCAATTAAGAAACCAAAAGCCAAAATCTTTTTGTCCGTAACAAGTCGTTTGGCTACAGCAAGCGTGCTTATCTTGGAAGCTGTAGATGTTTTGGTCTCGGGCAACGAGACAAACGCGTAAGCAAAAATCGCTAGGCTCATCGCAATCAGCGTGAAGAAAACAGCCTGATATCCAAACGATTGATCCACCCAACCACCGATTAATGGGCCAATTGCAGGCGTAAAAGCGAGAGCAGCTGAAATCTGAGAAAAAACAGCGTGACGCTTGGTGGTGTCGGTACTCTCTCGCAAGATGGTTTGGGTTACCACCGATCCTGTACTCGCACCGAAGGCTTGAATGAAGCGGCTCCATAACAACCAATCAGCCGAATCAGAGAGATAGCAACCAAAGCTGCCCAGTCCGTAAACGAATATTCCCCAGAGCATGGCAGGGCGTCGACCGATAGAATCAGAAAGTCTTCCCCAGCAAAATACACCAAAGGCAAAACCGAGGAAGTAAATACTGAGTGTCAGTTGGATCGTATTGTTACTGGCATGGAGACTATTGGCGATATCAGGTAACGAAGGTGTATAGATCGTTTCGCTAATTTGCGGAAAACCCACCAGGATCATTAATAGTAACAAAGACGGTGTTGAGATTTTTCTATTCACTTGTACATTCCCCCTATATTCCGAAAATCTCAAACAGCGCAGGAGGGAGATTACGGAATTGGGGGTTTACATTTAATGAGTCTTGAAAATGAAAGCATATTGTCACCTTACATAAGTAATAGGGGGAAATTTTTCAATAGAATAGCATTCATTTGGAATCGGTGACAAGTCATTTTCGTCTGGTGGTTTACTCACACTTTTCTCTTTTTCCTCGATGTAGGGCTGTACGGAAGCTGCTTCCACAGCCGCAGGTTGCGACTGCATTCGGATTTTGGATCGTAAATCCACCCATCATCCCTGTCTCTTTGTAGTCGATTTCGACGCCATCGACATACGGATAGCTTTCCGGATTGACGACTAGCTTCACACCATCCATATCGATTGTAGTGTCGCCTTCTTGATAGGTATCATCAAAACCGAGTCCGTAGGTCATCCCGGAGCACCCTCCATCCTTCACGCCAAAGCGAATGAAGAGAGAAGGGTTTTCTTCTTCGAGCATATTTTGAATGCGAGACACGGCAGCTTCGCTGATTTGAATCATCGTGAGACCTCCCTTTTTTATGCTTACTGTTCACCTACGATCACAACCTCAGGAACAAGGTGAATGCCTGATTGGTTGTGAACTTTTTCCTGGATCTGCCTCATGAGTGTCCGTACATCAAGTGCGGTGGCATTGCCGGTATTCATAATAAAATTGGCATGCTTGCTCGATACTTCCGCACCTCCGTACCGCATGCCCTTTAAGCCAGCATCTTCAATGAGCTTTGCAGCAAAATGACCTGGGGGATTTCTAAATACACTACCTGCACAGTCAAACGGCAGAGGCTGTGTTTTTAAACGTTTTTCTTTATATTGGTTCCACTGGAGCTTGATGCTTTCGCTGTCGCGCGGGGTCAGCTCAAAAATAGCTTCCGTGATAATGACATCAGTATCTTGCAAGGAAGAGTGGCGATAAGAAAAATCCAAATCTACAGCACGCAAGGAGCGAATGGCTCCAGTTTGCGTGATGACTTCGGTTGAATGGAAAATGTCCGATATGTCCGATCCGTTCGCGCCTGCATTCATATACACAGCGCCGCCGACAGACCCGGGTATTCCGCCTGCGAACTCCAAGCCACTGAGCCTGTGCTTGTTTGCCAACGCTGCAAGCTTGATCAAGGAGTAGGCGGCCCCTGCGTAAATCTGATTGCCCACGATCCGGGCATAGTCCAAAGCCTTGTTTAATTTAATGACCGCGCCGCGATAACCCTTGTCTGTGACTAAAAGGTTGGAGCCCTTTCCCATCACCATCCATGGGACATGATGTTCATTCAGTATTTGTAGGACCATGATCAGTTGGGATTTACTGCTCGGTGTAATCAGTAAATCCGCAGGTCCGCCAATTTTCCAGGTAGTATGTGCCGCCAAAGGCTCCTGATAAGTCACTTCGACCTGTCGTTCACGGAGAAGGGAGAATACAGGTTTCATACGTTTCACCTATCCTTCTTGGAAAAAAGCACCTTGCACTACAATCACAGTATATGCACTATTTTATATATATTCAACTAAAATGTTTAATAAATTGTAGTTACTTAGACTACACGATGTACAAAGAGTGTCACTTTATAAACATGTTTGTTGAATTAGTTATACATAGGACATATACTGTGAGCGTATCGTTCTTTTCCAAATAAAGGGGCGAAGAGAAAATGGAAAGATATAGACACCTGTCAACACGTGAATACATTCTTTTGCTGCTGAAAAGGGAAGGGGAGCTCAGCACAAAGGATTTGCAAAACAGGCTGGAGCTCACAAAGGTAGCTGTCAGCAGGCAAATGATCTACTTGGAAAAAGACGGTTTTGTTGTGTGCAGAGTAGGTCGTCAAAAAGCAGGCAGACCGATGCACTACTACTCGTTGACACAGCAAGGTAACGAACAATTTCCGAATGATTACGGGCAATTGGCCGTGGATTTGATGGAACATATCGTGCTGGCAGACGGGGAAGACCGTGTAGATCAATTTTTCGCAAGACAGCAAGAGAAGATTATCCAGAAATACGAGGGACAAATGGAAGGAAAAGTGCTATCTGAAAAGGTGGCAGAGATGGCACGCATCCAAGATGACAACGGATTTATGGCGAGATGGGAACAGGTAAGTGATGAGGAATTTGTGATCACGCAGCACAATTGTCCCTATTTTAAAGTAGCAGATCGTTATCAGATGATCTGTGCAAGAGAGCTTAATTGTTACCGAGCGTTACTCCAGACGAGCGTAGAGCGGACAGAATGCGTGGCAATCGGCGGAAAGAAATGTGTCTATCAGATCCGTTCTACGCAATCGTAGCTGTAAAGCATCATCACGGCAGATGAAACGCCAAAAGGGAGGGAACGAAAACAATGACCAACTCGAATCCATGGGATGCTGACTGGGAAGTATCTGAACCATTGGCACGCTCACTCATCTTTCAGCAGTTTCCGCAGCTATTTTCTATGCCGATCAAGCTTATCGGCTGTGGTTGGGATAACGTGGTCTTTCGAGTGGGGGACGACTATGTTTTCCGTTTTCCCAGGCGGAATGTCGCTGTTGAATTGATCAAAAAGGAAGGGGTGCTGCTGCCAATGCTTGCGGCATTCCTGACGGTACCGTATCCCAAGCCAGTTTTTTATGGTGAGGGTAGTGACGACTATCCATTCCCTTTTTTGGGGTACACGTATGTACCGGGTACGTTTCCAAAAGGCTTGACCGACGAGCAACGTGCTTCATCGGCAGTGGCACTTGCGACGTTTTTAAAAAGCTTGCACGCGTTTCCGCCCCAGCGTGCCCGCGAGAACGGGATCGAGCATGATCACAGGAACCTCCTGGAAATTGCACAGAGAAAAGAAAAGATGCAGACGTTCTTGTCTACCTTAGCTGTACATATTTCGAAAGAGGATCGGGATGCGATCGCGAATTATTTAGGGCAAATCGTGATAGACCGAATAAGTCCTCGTGAAGTGCTTCTGCATGGAGACTTGCATGTTAAAAATATGCTGGTAGATGAAGCTGGGCATGTATCAGGCATCATTGACTGGGGAGATCTCAATGTCGGTCACCCGGGAGCGGATTTGAATGTGGCCTACAGTTTTTTACCGCCACAAGCCCGCCAGCCATTTTTTCATGCGTATGGAGAAGTGGATGAAGAGACAAAAATATTGGCCAGGATGATGGCGGTGTACATTCCGATGCTGCTCTGGATGCAAGCCATTGATCACCACGACGAAGAAGTGGCAGAGGAAGCAAGAATGACGATACGGCGAGCACTCGCTGACGAATAGGGCATCGGTAACATGTTTCGGGGGACAAGCTGCTTTAGCTCATCCCCCGATTTTCTTATCCAATTCCTAACTCTTCCATTTTTCGATACAGGGTGCTTCGCGCAATTCCTAGCTTTTTGGCAGCGGCGCTGATGGACGGTGCTTGTGTGATGGCTTGCTGGATCGTCTGGCGCTCTAATTCGCGCAATAATGGCAAAGGTTCCCCGGATGCCTCTTGAAATCCATACTGCTGCTGCCATTCGCACGGAAGATGGTGAGAGGTGACCCACGAATCATCGTACGCATGTAAAAAGGCTCTCTCCACGATATTGCGCAGCTCACGAATATTTCCGGGCCATGAATGCTGCTGCAAGATCGCCAGGGCAGATTCACAGATACCTGTCGGACCGCCAGCGTATTGGGTATGAAGCTGCTGGAGGAACTCGTTAGCCAAGCTTGCAATGTCTTCCTTGCGTTCGCGCAGGGAAGGGATGCGTATTTGCAGGACATTGAGCCTGTAGTAAAGGTCTGCACGAAACTGTCCATTCCGTACCTCTTCTTCAATGGAACGATTGGTGGCAGCGATAATCCGAATGTCCAATGGCTTTTCTTCGTGAGAGCCCAATCTCGTCACTTTACGTTCTTCGAGGACGCGTAGCAAAAGCACTTGAAGCTCCATGCTCATTTCCCCGATTTCATCGAGAAATAATGTTCCTCCATTTGCTGCTTCAAATTTTCCTGATTGCCCGCCTTTTTTTGCTCCAGTAAAAGCTCCTTCTGTATATCCAAATAGCTCACTTGCGATCAGTTCACGCGGAAGTGCTGCGATATTGACTGCAAGAAAAGGGCCGTCCTTTCGCGAACTGGAGGAGTGGATGGCACGTGCCAGGACTTCTTTGCCACAGCCTGTTTCTCCGAGCAATAGCGTATTGGATAGAGATTGTGCAGCGATACGCGCTGTATGTAGTTGGGCTTGATAGAGGGGACTATTTGTATGAATCTCTGAAAACGAGTAACTGCTAGCTGTCTTTGACAAGGCTGACGTGCATGGGCGAATAAGAAAGAGGCGATACCACGTCTTTTCCCCTAGATCGAGTTCCTCCAAGAACCAATTGGTTAAGCGTTCTTGTTCCCAATCAGCTTCGAGAACAAGGCCTTCAAATAACGAAAATCGTTCTTGTGCCCGCTTGTTAGCAAAAAGTACGACGCGCCCGTCACTGAGTGCGATTAAGCATTCTTGGCTGTTTTCGGCCCATGCGAAAAGAAGACTCTTCCAATTGGGAACAGAATGAGAGGCATGACTGAGAGCTGGAATTATAGGATCAGTTTGGAGTGCGGAAGAACGTCGCATAGTGACAAGGGATAGCGGAAAAAGCGGCAAAGAGCCATTTTGTAGCAAGTGGATAAGCGCATCTCTAATCAGAGAAAATTCGTAGGGTGAAAGATTCGCAGAGGCCTTTAATTGTTGATAGAGAGAATGAAAGACAGCATGGGAGATCGCGCGATGATGGGAACGCTCGATTACGGAGGAAGAATTGAAAGACGAGAGCAGCATGCCGGCTTCAAAAATCGTTCTCGCACCCTTTCTTGGTTATAGTTTGTCTGTTCGATCGTGGGACAGGTGTCCGACAAGGAAGCAGGGAAACAAACGACACACACAATGACGAAAGCGATACAAGAGAGGAGGGACATTTCCGGTCAAAGATAGATCAACTACATGACCTGTTTTGCGACAAGCTCTTTGTAATAAGTATACAGGAGAAAATAGCCAAAAGAATCGATATTATCAAATTTTTATCGAAACCAGCAAGCATTGGCATGTCATTTGCTTCTTTTTGTGTATGTACGGCATACGCAATTTTGAACAAGTGAGGGGGAAGCAGCATGCCAGAAGTTTTATTTCGAGTTGACTTGAACAAACCGATGGAGGAGCAGGATACACCTGGTCACAACAGATGGCATCCAGATATTCCAGCTACAGTTTCCGTGAATCCAGGAGCTGTTTTTCGCATGGAATGTAAGGACTGGACGGATGGGCAGATCGCTAACAACGATGATCCTTCCGACATTCGCGATGTCAATCTCAATCGCGTCCATGTGCTTAGTGGACCTGTCTGGGTGAATGGAGCAGAACCAGGCGACCTCCTGGTTGTCGATATTCTCGATATCGGGGCACTCCCCCAATCGGAATGGGGCTTTAACGGGATTTTTGCTAAAGAAAACGGCGGGAGCTTCCTCGTCGATCATTACTCGCAGGCGGCCAAGTCGATCTGGGACTTCCACGGCATTTACACGACCTCTCGCCATTTGCCGGGAGTCAAATTTGCTGGCATTCTTCATCCAGGCTTAATCGGTACGGCGCCGTCCCATCAGCTACTGGATCGCTGGAACCGAAGAGAGAGCGACCTCGTAGCGACAAATCCTGAGCGAATGCCGCCACTCGCGAATTTGCCGACCCCGCACAGTGCCGTGTTGGGCAGTCTAAAAGGCGCAGAGTTTGATCGGATTGCCAGAGAAGCGGCTCGAACAGTTCCCCCTCGCGAGCATGGCGGAAACTGCGATATTAAAAACTTGTCCAAAGGTACTCGCATCTACTTCCCGGTTTATGTAAATGGAGCGAAGCTGTCCATGGGCGATTTGCATTTTTCACAAGGAGACGGAGAAGTGACCTTCTGCGGCGGAATTGAAATGGCTGGTTGGCTGGATCTTCATGTGGACGTAATCAAGGGCGGGATGGCGAAGTATAACATCGTGAACAACCCTGTATTCAAGCCGGGCCCAGTAGAGCCTCGCTATACGGAATACCTCGTTTTCGAAGGAATTTCCGTCCATGAGACGACAGGGCAGCAGCTGTACATGGATGCGCATGTCGCTTACCGCAATGCTTGCCTGAATGCCATCGAGTATTTGAAAACAGCGATGGGATTCACGGGGGAGCAGGCGTACATGCTCTTGGGAACGGCACCCGTGGAGGGAAGAATTGCGGGCATCGTCGATATTCCGAACGCGTGCTGCACCTTGTCTATCCCGACAAGCATTTTTGATCGAGATATTTTGCCGAAGTAAGAAAGAGACCGCGAGAGAGGGAGCCAAAAACGATGCCGAGATACGATTACATGTGCGAGGAATGTGGTCCATTTGTACAGTGGCTGAAGATGAGCGAGCTGACAGAGAGCGTTGCTTGCCCCGATTGCCAACAGCTGTCAAAACGTTTGTATGCTGCACCAGGATTGATCATGACACCGCAAGCGCTGCGCCAACGGATTGAGCGTGGTGTGGAACCGAAAATTGTACGGAAACAATCGCATTCCCATGAAGGAGCAGGGTGTAGCCATGGGAATCACTCGCATGGTGGCCATGTCCACAGCCGTGGGGGCAAGCGACCTTGGATGGTAGGACACTAAACGGATTGATGAATAGGGCGTTCATTCTGTCTCCATTTGTCTGAATAAACGCCCCTTTGCTTTTACCGCAGATATCCTCCGTTGTTGATGTCAAAAGTCGCTCCGGTGTAGTGTTTGGACTTCTCCGACAGCAGGAAAACGACGGTATCCGCCACGTCCGCAGGCAATACAGGGCTGTCAATGAGGCCATGAGCGAGATATTCTGCCCGACGCCACTCTGGAATGGTGTCCATCATCGACGTAGCAACCATGGTGGGTGCTACCGCATTGACCCGGATGTAGGGAGAGAAGTTCATCGCGCAGCTTTTCGTCAAGCCGAGAATCGCCGCCTTCGAGGCTCCATAGACTGCATCCGAGCTGCCCTCGATTCCGGATACAGAGGACAGGTTGACGATCGTTCCACGTTTTTTGGCAGGAAAAAGGAGCTTCCCGAACATCTGTGAGAAATAAATGTAACCTTTTACGTTAATCGCGAGCACTTTTTCAATCGTTTCGAAGTCGTAGTCCAGTATGTTTTTCGCTAGGTAAATGCCGGCGTTATTGACAAGACTGGTACAATCCGCATGCTCTGCCTCGATATGCGCAAAAAAAGCCGCGACTTCCTCGTAATGGCTAACATCCACACGATATGTAAGCAGTGTGTCTGCTTGATCCATCTCTTTTTCCAGTGCGAGCAAGGCTTCCTGATTGAGGTCACACGCGATAACAGCGGCCCCTTCTTGCAGGCATTGCGTTACTACGGCTTTCCCGATCCCAGAAGCTGCTCCCGTTACAATTACTTTTTGATTGTTCAGCATATCTGTACCTCTTTCTGTCAGTGTTTTAGTAGAAACATAGGTAGAAAATATGAAATGCTTTATTCAAATATAAGATCGTTTAGAAATATTTGTCTACAAGGTGGGGATTTTGATGTTACTAGCGATTCCACGAGCAGAGATTCTTGCGCGGCAGCAAGCTTATGTATTACCCACGTGATTTGAAGTATTTGAGTCATGGGAATAGTTTAAGTGGAAAGAAAAAACGTCGAGTGGTCATCTTGATGATCGTTAGGCGTTTTTTTGCTTTTTCTCAATCAAGTGCAATTGCAGTTTTGTCAGGTCTCTCGTACAATTGGTGAGAATTGTTATCAATGAATTGCTACATCATGATGTAAGAGGAGTCAGTTATGGGAAAAACAGACAAATCTCGTGATCCGAATGTCATCACTGTAAATGATGTGCAAGTTTTGTCCATTTCAAAAGAATGGAAACTTGCAGAAGCGAGAGATAGAAGCGAACAAATCATCATTTTGGTAATAGAGGGCAGGGCGTCGTTTCGGTTGGATCAGACAGGAGGGATGCTTAACCAGGGAGATTTCATGGTCATATCTCCAGAGGATATGCAGGAAGGGTTCGCTCTTTTGCCCATTACGGAGAACATCTATGTTTGTTACGTGGCGCTTTTTGCTGCTCATGCCAGAAAAGAAAGGGATGGCTGGCTCATAAACGAAGTGATGCTACCGATCCAGGGAAAGCACCATATCGAAACAATCTCCTTGATTCACCACCACATCGAACAATTGCATTTGGCATGGAGAAAAGATCACTTCGATCAGCCAACCATGCAAATTCTTTTTCTGAAGCTATGGCAAGCTATTATGGCTGGAGTCACGCTGCAAGAGAAAAAAACAGATCGTCAGCAACTTCTTCAAGGGATCGCTGAGCATATGGAGCAGCATTGTGAGGAGACTTTTCAGATTGAGGAGATGGCTCGCTACTCAGGAATGACGCCGACCCTTTTCTATCAGCAGTTTAAGGAGTACACCTCGCTCACTCCCCTGCAATTCATCAATCGGAAACGAATGGAGAAGGCCTGTCAGCTTCTGGTGGCGGAGGACGTGATGATTCCCGAGGTAGCTAATGAAGTGGGCTATCGGGATGTGTACTATTTCAGTCGGATGTTTAAAAAGATCGTTGGCGTTCCCCCTTATCGCTTCAAGAAATCGTTACAAAAGAAAATCGCCGTACTCCATCCAGCAATCATCGGTGATCTGCTCGCATTGGGGGTTTCGATCCAACATCTGATCCCTGTTTGGGAAAAGCATCGGCAAAAGAGACCGTACTCCCAGATGGAAGCAGCCACGCTGGAGTTTGACTTGTACCGTCTACACCAGATGGAGCCGGATTTGATTGTCGGTACAGATCAGGTTGCACCCTGGCTTGAACAATTGGAAGCCATTGCACCGACCTTGCTCATTCCTTTCAAAACAACGACCTGGCGGGATCATTTGCAGCAGGTAGCTGCCATGCTGGGAATTGCAGAAGTGGCGACGAGTTGGCTCTATTACTATGACCTGAAAGCAGTTGCAGCCCGCGAGCGTATCCGCAAAAAAATTGGGAATCAAACCGTTATGGCAGTGAGGGCTTGGGATGGTGGAGCCCGTATATTTGGTGCGAAAAGGCGGAAAATTTCCGATATTTTATACGGAGACCTCCAGGTAAGACCTCCAGTGGGAACAGAACATTTTGCCTTTCTGGATATCGCGGGCCTGGATGAGCTTCATGATTTTCAGGCTGATCATATTCTGCTATTCGACGAAAGGAAAATTCGAACAGATGTACGCAAGCATTGTTTGAAAGGGAATGTACATCGAGCTGGGGTATATCCTTGGCTGCATTATTCCGCACTAGGCCATGAGCAAGCCATATCAGAGGCGCTCACGCATCTTGCAGAGTCACAGGAATGTACAAAAAAGGAATCAGGTTCTTCAATTTTCTTGCGGCCACAAGTTTGTGATAATGATTGAGAATGAGTATCACTATTGTTGGAGGGAACGAGATGAAGTCACCATTGTATCCGATTGCACAAGCGATCTGTGACCGCAGAACCATAAAGAAATTCAAGCCAGACCCGATTCCACTGGAACTGATTCGTGAGTTACTGGATGTAGCTGTCTGGGCACCTAACCACGGACTACGCGAGCCCTGGCGATTCGTTCTGTATATGGAGGAAGGCAAACGGATTGTCGTCGATGCCATTCTTCAAAACGCCATGAAAAAAAGAGATCCGGAATTACTCTTACGTGTCCCGGCGTATCTATTCGTTATCGTTAATGAAGACTCTCGGCAAAGAGAACGGGAAGAGGACTATGCGGCAGCCTGCACTTTGATTCAAAACTTTCAGCTAGCGGCGTGGGAGCGGGGATTGGGCGTTGTTTGGAAAACGGAACCGTTCACGTATCAAGCAGGTTTTTTGCAAGCGGTTGGGGTACGTGAGGAGGAAAAACTCGTAGGAATGCTTCAGCTTGGCTTTCCGGAGGTCATCCCGGAAGCACGAGCGAGAACGGCTGCAAGCGACAAGCTGACCGTGATTCATTCGAACGTTGCTCTGGAGGATAAGAAGGGAAATGTCACTGTCACAGCCGATCGCTAAAAATGCTTCGATTCGAACCAGGCCGTGGATGGCGACCGTGTTGATTGTTGCGGGGATTTGCGCCATCGTGTTCGGGCTAGGTTCATCCATTATCACGGGAGTAGCTAACATCTCGTTTGCGACCGTATGGAACTCGATTTTTCACTATGATTCTAGCAACGAGCATCACGTCATTATTCAAACACTGCGAATGCCGCGTGCCTTGGCAGGAGCGCTGGTAGGAGCTGCTTTTGCCGTAGCAGGAGCCATTATGCAAGGAGTCACGAGAAATCCGATTGCCGATACGGGCTTGATGGGCATTAATGCAGGGGCTGGATTCGTGCTCGTACTCGTTTTTGCTTTTGCACCAGGACTCCCTTTTGAGTCTATTATTCTCTTTTCTTTTATGGGAGCGGGTGTGGGGGTAGGGCTTGTTTATGGACTGGCCTATTTTTCCAAAAACGGTTTGACACCTTTACGACTCGCGTTGGCGGGGGCAGTCGTCAGCTCGCTCATCTCAGGTATCAGTCAGGCGATTTCCCTGTTGTTTCAGATCAACTACGATCTGGCTTTCTGGTCAGCAGGAGGGATCTCTACAGCGGAGTGGTTTCAAGTATCCGTCATGATACCATGGATTGTGGGAGGAATCATTGTGGCAATGATCCTTTCTCGCTCCATTACCATTTTGAGTCTGGGAGAAGAGATCGCAGCGGGACTCGGACAAAAGACCAGGCTAGTGAAGGGGTTGTCGGCGGTTGTCGTCATGGTACTGGCAGGTGCTTCGGTCTCAACGGTTGGCGGTGTTGGGTTTGTCGGTCTCGTTGTTCCACATATCGTCCGTTTTCTGGTCGGGGTTGATTACCGCTGGATTATTCCTTGCTCGGCAGTCATGGGAGGCGTTTTGGTTGTTTTTGCAGACATTGGAGCCAAAATGATAGCGATGCCCTACGAGACACCGCTTGGCGCCATTATCGCTGTCATCGGAGTCCCTTTCTTCCTGTACCTGGCCCGTAAGGAAAGGAGGGAGTGGTAGTGGACATCGATCTATTTTCCCAAAAAAGAAAAAGCCGTAGTGTCCGACTGATCCTTCTTTTCGCGGTACTTTTGCTTGTCGGTTTTGTCCTGAGCTTGAACACGGGACCGTACAGTATTGGGCCCTTCGAGGTGTTGCAGACGTTGCTGGGGGAGGGTTCGAAAAAGCAGAATCTCGTGTTGTTTGAGCTGCGGCTTCCTCGCATGGTGATTGCGGTTATGATCGGGGCTGGGCTGGCTGTATCGGGAGCGATCCTGCAAGGAATCTCTCGCAATGGTCTGTCTGACCCAGGCATTCTTGGAATCAGTTCAGGTGCTGGACTGGCCGTATTGTTGTTCGTCTCCTTGTATCCCGCGACGAACATGGCACCGCCTTTTTTGATGCCGTTTCTCGCACTCATCGGTGCCACTGCCACAGCAGCCATTATCTATATGCTTGCATACAAGAAGGGGCATGGCATATCTCCTACCCGTCTCTTGCTTACAGGGATTGCAGTAGGGGCGGGACTTAGCGCCATCAGTATTATTTTGACACTTCAGTTGAATCCGCGAAACCTCGAGTTTGTCGTTACTTGGCAAATGGGATCGTTGTGGGGTTCCAATTGGAAGTTCGTGTTGGCACTTTTGCCGTGGATAGTGATCCTGCTGCCGTACGTGTATCGGAAGGCAAATGTGCTGAACCTGCTCAGTATGAACGAACAAATTGCAGCAAGTCTGGGCGTATCTCTTCAACGGGAGCGACTGGCCTTGATGGCGGGAGCGGTTGGTCTAGCTGCGTCGAGTGTAGCGACAGGCGGAGGCATAGGCTTCATCGGCTTGCTTGGCCCGCATATCGCGCGCAGATTGGTCGGACCCCAGCATCAGTACATGCTGCCTATTACGGCGCTCGTCGGTTCATTGCTCGTATTGGCCGGGGATACGATAGGGAGAAGCATCATGCCGGCTACGGAAGTACCAGCGGGTATTGTCATTTCCCTCATTGGGGGGCCTTATTTTTTGTATTTGTTGATCCGGACAAAGGGGTAAGACACGTTTGAAATCAGGAGATGAAAAAAGGAGTTCAATCGATATGAAAAAGAAATTATCAGGCATTCTGTCTGTAATCATAGCCACAGTTGTCGTGGCGGGGTGTGGAGCAGGACAGGCGACTACAAACACAAACGCTACCAATAAAGCGCAAACGGCTGAAGCGGGAGTAGCACAATCCGATACGAAAGGGACAGGGGAGCCTGTGTATCCTCGAACCATCAAGCATACGATGGGGGAAGTCACATTGGAGAAAAAGCCGGAGCGTGTCGCTTCTGTCGATATCATGGGAACCGATTACTTCCTCGTGCTAGATTTTGCTCCGATTGTATCGGAAGGCTTTGATTCGACGAAAAGTAAGTCACCAATTTTTGCGAAGTATGCGGAAGGTAAAACGGTGAAGGATCTGGGTGGAAAAACGAATTTGGAGACTTTGTTGGAGATGGACCCAGAGGTTATTGTCATGACAAGCACCGGAAAAGGCTCCAGATTTGAGGAATTCAACAAAATGGCTGATTCCATCGTCATTGATTTCTCAGTGGATGCACCCACTCGCCTCATGAAAATAGCTGAAGTGATTGGCAAAGAAGAAAAGGCGAAGCAAGTTTTGGCCGATTTTGATAAGCTGAAAAACGAAGCAAAAGCAGCAGCAGACAAGCATAAAGGAGAAACTGTGCTATTCCTCGTGTCCAATGGTAAGGATTTTACGGTGATGCATCCCAAAAACTTCCCAATTTACTATGAGGAAGTGGGACTAACACCGATAGCAGGATTGCCCGAGGATGGCAAGATTGGGGGGCGTATCGGAATCGAGGCGTTGAGTGAGCTCGCTCCCGATCATATCTTTATTGCTGAAAACCGCCGTTCGGCAAAAGCTGAGGAGCCGGAAGGGTTGATTCATATCTGGAAGGATCATCCTGTCTGGAAAAACCTCAAAGCAGTGAAAAACAACCAGGTTTACACGATGGATACACTCGCGGGCGATACGTTCTTCCTGGGAGAAATCGCTGGATTGGAAGCCATTAAGAACAATCTCGGAAAATAGATAATACGTATGTGAGGGCCCCTTTCGAAGAGACGACGTGAGGGGGATTGCTCGATTGGACATGTCAGCATGATAAAGAAGCACTCTACAAGATTAGTAGAGTGCTTTTGTTCATTTCCGATTGCCTGATTCCGTATAGGCATAGGTGATAGCTTGCGTTGCTTGTGCAGTCAATTGGATACGCGCTGGGTTTTTCACTTCTAAGGTCATAACGGACATGACGACTGTTTGCATGGTGACGAGAAAATAGATTCAAAAAAAGATATTTTTCAAAAGTGGTGATTCCACGGAAAAATCGTTTCTCCTTCTCATGTAAGAAAAAATAGAAAGTAGTTAGAAACGATATGTATTACACTGCCATTCACGCTCTCTTTCGTATGTCATCGAGTTGGTTGCTGTCCTCTCGATTGCTTTTATTATACGGATAAAAGCGGAAAGCACGCAAAAGCACGGATGTTTCATTTCCGTCGATTTACAGCTGGAATGGATCGTTTTTGCCAGTAGAAAACACTTGCTCTTTTTGTTAATCGTTGTGGCTCACCCGCAATCATGAATTCTGTGAGAGGTCTCATCTATTTTCTCATCAATTTCTAATCTCTCTCTTTTTTTTCCTTCATCTATCCTTTTTATGATAAAGGAGATCAAACAAAACCAGTCGAAAAAAGGAGCGAGATCATATGAAAAAAGTAGTCATGACCATGGTAGGAGCACTGATTGTAGGGAGTCTCAGCGTATCAGCCTTTGCACATAGCAACCAATATTACAGCGTACCGCAAAAGAATACTTCTACCGTGTACCTGCAAATCGACGATGATGTGAAACACAACTGGGCGAAGCTCGTGCGCATCACGCCTGAAAAAGCCCTGAAAAAAGTTCGGGATGCACAGTCTGGTATCATTACCGAATGGAAGCTGGATGAAGAGGACGGTTTCCTCGTATACAAAGCAGAGATCAAAAACAAGCATCAAGAGATTGATGTATACGTCGATGCGATGACTGGTGAGGTGTGGCAAACAGTTGACCACGATGACGACGATGATCATGACGACGACAACGACGATCAGTGGAACAAACAACAAGTGAAAATCAGTGTAGAGCAAGCGAAAAAAATCGCTTTGGCAAAAGTGAACGGTAACATCAAATCCATTAAGCTGGATGAAGACGATAACCACTATGTGTATGAAGTGGAAGTGAAAACGGCTAAAGGACAGGAAGTAGATTTGGAGATTTCCGCTACGACTGGTGCTGTACTGGATGTAGACTGGGACGATTAATTTAATCAGCTATTTTTCTCAACCGATCCTTTACGATGTAGAGGGTCGGTTTTTTTGTGCCAGGGCCTCTAAAAATTCCATTGCTCCTTGAACCGTAGGTATCTTGCGGACATTCTCATCTGCAAATTGCTGGGCTTGCGGATAGTTCGTGGAAGCGATTTGTTTTGCGGCAGTCTCTACGTCATAGGGTGTATAGCGATGCTCAAAGCTGTCACCATCAAGCAGTAACCAGTATGCACCTGGTTTGTCGGCAAACGGCATGCCGACACTACCAGCATTGAGAATACGTAAATCGCCAAGGCGACGTTCAAATTGGACATGCGTATGACCACAGATGACCGTTTGTTGCAGCGTTCCCTCAAAGTAAGTGGCCACGACTGCATCCGGTGTAAGGGGAGTGAAAATATCTTCATCATTGGTGGGAATGGCGTGGCAGAATAGCACATCCCCGAAATCTTCTCGTTTTAACGTGTAGGTAAGGGGGAGTTGCGCCAGAAAGTCACGATGAGAGCGGCTTAATTGCTCCGCAACCCATGACGTGATTTCTCGGACAGAATCGGACATTTTTAAGGCCAGAGCCTCACCGTCAAAAGTGAGGACGACTTCACGATCGCCATTACCACGGATGAATTGCACAGGTGTATCCAGTTGAAAGAGCATTTCAAGTGTTTGGACGGGCATTGGGCCTGAGATGATATCTCCTCCGATGACAATCAGATCAGGCTTCACAACTTCGAGTTCTGACAATGTTGCATGTAGTGCAGGTACGTTCCCGTGAATGTCATACAAAGCTGCCACTCTCATTTCACTTCGCCTCCCATTTTTTTCCGAATGATCTCAAAACCTTATTTCCAACGATCGAGTTTGAACCTATAATGTATCTTGGGCACAACCTCTAAGCTATGGTATAATTTTGACGCCAAATCACGATTAAGGAGTATGGATGATGGAAAAAAAATTAATCTTCGGTCATAAAAATCCAGACACAGATTCCATTTGTTCAGCACTTGTGTACGCTGACTTGAAAACAAAACTGGGCGCGAATGTAGAGCCTGTACGCCTGGGTGTAATCAGCAGCGAAACAGCATTTGTGCTGAATTACTTCCAAGTAAAAGAGCCGCGCCTCGTAGAAACAGTGGCGAATGAAGTAAATGAAGTCATCCTTGTAGACCACAACGAGCGCCAACAAAGCGCGAATGACATTGAGCAAGTGCAAGTGGTAGAAGTGATCGACCATCACCGTATTGCGAACTTTGAGACGAGCAATCCTCTCTACTTCCGTGCCGAGCCAGTTGGATGCACCACAACCATTTTGAAGAAAATGTACAAAGAAAACGGCGTAGACATTCCAAAAGAGATGGCTGGCTTGATGCTTTCCGCGATCATTTCGGATACATTGCTGTTGAAATCTCCGACTTGCACAGAGCAAGATGTAGCCGCTGCTCATGAGCTGGCTGAAATCGCGGGTGTTGATTTGCAAGCATACGGTCTGGAAATGCTCAAAGCAGGCGCAGACCTGAGCGACAAAACAATCGCACAACTGCTCACATTGGATGCAAAAGAGTTCCAAATGGGCAATGCGAAAGTAGAAATCGCACAAGTAAATGCAGTGGATGTAAATGATGTACTCGCACGCCAAGGCGAACTGGAAGCGGCTATGAATGCAAACATCGCTGAAAAAGGTCTGGACTTGTTCGTGTTTGTTGTAACGGATATCTTGAATAACGATTCTGTTGCGATCGCTCTCGGCAGCGCAACGCAAGCAGTAGAAAAAGCGTACCAAGTAACATTGGTGGACAACAAAGCTGTTCTGAAGGGTGTTGTCTCCCGTAAAAAGCAAATCGTACCAATATTGACCGATACGTTCCAAGCTCTGTAAGAAATAAGAATGGCTGCCCAAGCACAAGTTGCGGGCAGCCTTTTTCTATGTTTACATTCCTTGGGTAGGGTTGTTGTGCATTTGGAACAAGGTTTGCTGGTTATAAGCATCGTCGCTGTAATGGGTGATGGCATGTTTATCTCTCGCTTTGAGACTAAGCAGTCCTGTTAATCCCCATCCGGCACCGAGTAAGGCTACAATGAAGCCGATGATATAGAGCATCGAAATCCCTCCTTGTATGGCTTTCTCTATATTTTAACAAATTATGAAAATAGAGTAACGCCAATTTTATTATGAAAATGTGTTTGACATTGACGGTCCGTAAATGTGTACGATCAATTTGTCAGGAGGAATGAACATGGAATATACGGTGCAAAAGCTAGGACTCCTGGCGGGTGTCAGCACCCGGACGCTCCGATACTACGATGAAATTGACCTTCTCAAGCCGGCGAGAATCAATTCGTCAGGGTATCGCATTTACGGACAGCAAGAGGTTGATCGATTGCAGCAAATCCTTTTTTACCGCGAGCTGGGTGTGAGCTTGGAGGAGATCAAGGAGATCCTGGATTCACCAACCTTTGATGCTGAACGGGCACTGCGGGAGCACCGCGAGAAGCTCCTGGAAAGGCGAGCGCAATTGGATGCGTTAATCGCCAATGTCAATTTGACCTTAGCACAAAGAGAGGGGACCAAAACGATGAGTGACAAGCAAAAATTCGAAGGCTTCAAGCAAAAGTTGATTGATGACAACGAGGCTCAGTATGGAGAAGAAATTCGTGCAAAATATGGAAGTGAACAGGTTGACAAATCCAATCAGAAAATTAAAGGAATGACCGAGCGGGAGTACGCTGCACTTGAGCAGTTGAATGAAGAACTGCATGAGACGTTGGCACAGGCTTTTGCGACGGGAGATCCTGCTCATGAGCTTGCCCAAAAAGCAGCGGATCTTCACCGTCAATGGCTTAACTTTTATTGGGACAGCTACAGCAAAGAAGCGCACGCAGGTCTTGCCCAGATGTACGTCGATGACCCGCGTTTTACCGCTTACTATGACAAGGATCAGCCTGGTGTAGCCGAGTTTCTCAGAGATGCAGTGGTCATTTATACGAGCAAGTAAAGAGATTTCAAAAAAAAGAAGCTGCGAGTAGGGCAGCTTCTTTGCGTTTTACTTTTCGTTATCCCCTCCTACTGCGGGAAAAAGCTTTTGTCCCAATGGGGTTGGCAATCCATCCATGCTTACTACATTGTTTTCCTTTTGATAATCAAGCAGTTCTTGTTCGTCTTTAGCCAAGGTCCATTTCTGAAGGGTGTCTCGTTCTTTTGAAAAGGAATAGAAGGGGATAGCCCAGCCGCAAGAGGTCTTTACTTCCTGTATGTTGACGGTAATGATTTGACGAGCACCGGGCAGAAGCGGGAAGTCTTTTACGAGTTCATCCCACCGAGGCGTATCTGGGAGAATAACCGTTCCTTTGCCGAATAGGCGCATGATGAGAGGGGGGCCTTCAAATGCACAGAACATGAGAGTTATCCTGCCATTTTCCTGGAGATGAGCGCTGGTTTCGTTTCCACTTCCAGTCAGGTCCAAATAGGCGACCTCGGTAGGCGATAATATGCGAAAAGAATCGTATCCTTTCGGCGAAAGATTCACGTGACCATCTGTGTCCATAGGAGCAGAGGCAACAAAAAACATATGTTGCTTCTTGATGAACGCCTCATGCTCAGGTCGTAATTCAGAAAAAAGCTTCCCCATTTTCGCACTCCTCCAGATAATGGAATTGTTTTTGCTGCCCTCATATTATCATGAAAATATGAAGATTTTGTGTTATGCATTCCCAACCCGTCCAAAATAGATGGTAAAGTGTAAATATTCACGCAACACAATAACTACACGAGACTTTTGAAAAGGAGGAGTATTTACATGCAAGCAACAGAGCCAATTTATTTAGGGGAACGCATCCATTTAATAGACGGTTTCGATATGGGCTGGGCGGAACGTACGGGGACGTATGTGATCGCGGAAGAGGAGCTCACATTGGTAGAAACAGGGCCAAGCCCCTCCGTCCCATACATCAAGGCCGGTCTCGCCAAGCTCGGTTATACACCGGAACAAGTAAAATACATCATCGTGACGCACATTCACTTGGATCATGCAGGAGGAGTAGGACTGTTTCTGAAGGATTGTCCGAACGCAAAGGTCGTTGTCCACCCGAAAGGTGCACGCCATCTCATAGATCCGAGCCGACTGATCGCAGGTGCGAGAGCGGTGTATCATGATGATTTTGATCGATTGTTTGATCCGATTGAGGCAGTTCCCGAGGAGCGGATTTTGATTCGCGGGGACGGTGATACATTAAAGATCGGAGAGAATTGCGTATTGGAGTTTCTGGACTCCCCAGGTCACGCCAATCATCACTACAGCATCTACGATCCCGTAAGCCGCGGCATGTTCACAGGTGATACGGCAGGTGTGCTCTATCCACAGCTTAAAAAGGATAGCATACACCTTGTGCTGCCATCTACTTCGCCGAATCAGTTTGACCCTGATGCCATGTTGGCGTCTTTAAGCCGCTTTGAAGCGCGCAAGCTGAGTCGAATTTACTTTGGTCATTTTGGGATGTCAGAGCAGGTTGACGACGTGTACCGCCAATTACGTGAGTGGCTCCCCGTATTTGTGGCGGAAGGAGAATCAGCGATTTCAGCTGGACAAACATATGTTGAGCTGTCTCATAAGTTATTTGGACAAGTCTCGGATCATCTACAGTCACAAGGCGTTAATGATGATCACGAAGTTTTTGAAGTACTCAAGCTCGATTTACAAGTATGCTCCATGGGCATTCTAGATTATTTGCACAAACGAGGGGAATAGCTTGCCAAAGCTTTACATTTGCCTGAACCTTTTGTTCAGGCGTTTTTCATTTTTAGCAGGCAAGAAAGTATTGGCTTATGTGTTTGTCATTCTTTTTTCATCCAAGGAATGCTATGATGTAGGATGAGTCATGGACTGTGACAATTTCAAACGTAACAGCAAATAGGTGCCTCGTCTTTTTAACAAAAAGATCGGGTGAAAAGGGAAGTCGGTGAAAATCCGACGCGGTCCCGCCACTGTAAATCGGCTCGTTCCTCAGCCGTAAGCCAGGAGACCTGCCTGTTTGTTTTAGTGCCTGTTGCCTTCGCGGAAAGGATCGGCCTATTTCAGGAAGCAGACCATCTTTGTCTGTTTGCCCTGAGGTGCCGACCCTTTGATTTCCGAATGGAAGCAAGGGTCGATTTTTTTATTGGAAGGAACAGTCAATCAGACATGCAGAAAGGAAGTTCTACATATGAAACGTTCATTGCGATTCATGATCCCACTACTAGTTGCGGCAAGCCTCGCAGGTTGTGCGGGTAACGATAACAGCCAGCCAGCACCAGGTGGACAAACAAGTGCACCGCAGACAGCACCGCAAGAGAATGCGGCCGAGCAGCCTGCAAAACAAACAACGTATCCCTTGACAGTCACGGATGCGACAGGAAAGGAAGTAACCTTTGCAAAAGCTCCTGAGCGAATCGTCTCAACATCACCTGCCGAGACAGAGATTTTGTTCGCATTAGGGTTGGAAAATCGGATCGTAGCTGTCTCAGACTATGATGATTATCCAGATGCGGCGAAGGCAAAACCGAAAATTGGCGGAGTCGTCAAACCAAATGAAGAAGCCATTCTCGCTCAAACGCCGGATATGGTCGTCGGTGGGATTTCGATGGAAAAGCCAGTAGCTGACAAGCTCAAATCTCTCGGAATGCCAGTCTATATTACCCATCCGACAAAGATGGATGACATCCTAAACAATGTTTTGGCGATGGGAGTTATCACGAATAAACAGGAACAAGCCGAAAAAGTCGTTGCGCAAATGAAGAAAGATATCGCGTACGTTCAAGAAGCAGTGAAAAATGTAAAACCGGAAGAGAAGAAGAAGGTATACCTGGAATTTTCCCCAGGCTGGACAGTCGGAAAAGGCGAATTCATGGATGAACTCATCACACTGGCTGGAGCGACAAATATTGCCTCCGACACCGAAGGATGGAATCCGATCAGTGAAGAAAAGATTTTGCAAAACGATCCAGACGTCATTTTGTATGCGAGCGGAATTACCGATGAAAAGACTGGCGTCAAGCTGGAGGATATGATCGCGAATCGCAATGGCTGGGATAAAATGAAGGCGATCCGTGAAAAACAAATCTTTGGCATGGACCAAAATATTTTGTCCCGTCCTGGTCCGCGTATTACTCAAGGCTTGATCGAAGTAGCCAAGGCGATTTACCCTGACTTGGTGAAGTAAAATGAAGAAACAATTGTTCCTATGGGGAGGAGTCAGCTGTCTCGTCCTTCTGGCATCGATAGTCATCAGCATCTCGATGGGGGCGGCACAACTCCCCATTTCGCAAGTATGGCTCATCCTGCTCCATCAAATCCCTGGCTTGTCTGAATGGGTCACCGTAACGTGGCCGGAGTCATCTGAGCAAATCGTCATGAAGGTTCGTTTTCCACGCGTTGTATTGGCTGTCTTGATTGGCGCCTGCTTGTCACTTGCGGGAGCGGGCTTTCAGGGAGTTTTGCGCAATCCGCTCGCCGATCCGTTTACGATGGGCGTGGCATCGGGTTCTGCTGTAGGAGCAGCCTTCTTGATCCTTTTTGGCTTGCAAATCACCTTTTTGGGTGCATGGAGCACACCTGTCGTCGCTTTTCTTACAGGGCTGCTCAGTTTATGGATCGTACTCGGACTCGCGAATACGCAAGGAAAGCTGCAAACGGAGACTCTGATTTTGTCTGGTGTCGTGGTACAGGCTTTTCTCGGCTCGCTCGTTTCGTTTATGGTGTCACTATCCGACCAGACGGTGAATGAGATCGTGTTCTGGCTGATGGGTAGCCTGTCATTTCGCGGCTGGGCCTTTACGTACGTCTTGATTCCGTACTTGGTCATAGGTGGAATGGTACTTGTGAGCTATGCGCGTTCCTTGAACCTATTTGCGTTAGGGGAGCGGCAGGCTGCGCATCTCGGCGTCCATGTGGATCGAACGAAGCTGGTGGTTCTGGTCGTCTCGACTCTTCTGACTGCAGCGGCGGTTTCTATCGCGGGAATTATCGGGTTCGTTGGCCTGGTGGTACCGCATCTCGTCCGATTGCTGGTTGGTCCTGACCATCGTATTTTACTGCCGATGGCTGCGATCTGCGGTGGTATTTATGTGCTGTGGGCCGACACTCTTGCCAGAATGCTGCTGAGTCCAACGGAAATCCCGCTCGGTGTCGTGACAGCATTTCTGGGAGCACCGTTTTTCGCCTATTTATTGAAGCAAAATAAACGCTTTAGGAAGAGGTAACGTAAGCAATGATCAATGTGCGCAACTTGCAAAAATCGTATCAGGATACGCCAGTTTTGCACGGCATCGATTTTTGCGTGGACAAGGGAGAATTTTTTGGCATCATCGGACCGAATGGAAGCGGTAAATCTACCTTGCTGAAAATGATTTCAGGTGTCATCAAGGCAGATGCAGGAGACATTTTGCTTCAAGAGAAAAAGCTTCATTCCTATCCACGCAAAGAGCTTGCCAAAATACTGGCTGTATTGGAGCAAGAGGGTCTGCCGCCAGTGGGCTTTCGTGTCCGAGAGGTGTTGGAGATGGGGCGTTTTCCTTACCAAAATTGGCTGGGGGAAGAGAAGCAGGATGTCGCATCGCTCATTGATGAAATCGTACAGATGCTCGGTCTTGAACATTTGGAAGAGCGCACACTGGATCAGTTGAGTGGTGGGGAAAAGCAGCGCGTAGCTTTGGGGAAGGCATTGATCCAAAGACCTCAGGTGCTGTTGCTCGATGAACCCACGACTTACCTCGATATCGGGTACCAGATTCAACTCATGGACATCGTGCGAAAATGGCAAAAGACGACGCAGGTGACGGTCATTGCTGTGCTGCATGATCTGAATCTGGCCTCCCTATACTGCGATCGTATCTTGATGCTGCATAAAGGAAAGCAGATAAGCGTCGGCGCACCAAAAGACATCTTGCAAAGTGACAGAATAGAGGCTGTATACGGAACCAGACCGATTGTCATGGAGCATCCTGTCCATCATTTGCCGCAAATTATTTTGCAATCGCAAGTATAAGAAGTTGGTTTAAGGAGACAGAAGCATGATCGTACTCATTACAGGCGGAGCACGCAGCGGAAAAAGCACGTTTGCCGAAAAATATGCGGCACATTTGGGCTCCTCGGGTGTTTACATCGCGACCGCACAAATCACTGATGAGGAAATGGAAGAGCGGATCTTGCACCATCGAGACCGCCGCTTGCAGTCTGGCTTCCTTTGGCAAACGATCGAGGAGCCGTACGCATTGACAGAGTGGCTTGCGAAGCTCGGAGCACAAAAGGACATACAAGAAGAACAGACAGTGATTTTGGTTGATTGCTTGATCCTTTGGGCGTCCAATTGGCTCTTGCATTATGAAGAGGAGCAGCCGTTTGAGCAAGTGCTCCAGCAGGTGGATATGCTGGTCAAAAAGTTAAAAGACTTCCCAGGGACGGTTTTGCTGGTGACAAACGAAGTAGGCGACGGACTCGTCCCACAACATCCGTTGGGCCGTATGTTCCGTGACTTGGCGGGCTTGATGAATCAACGCGTGGCAGCCGTTGCTGATCAAGTTTTTCTTGTCACAGCAGGGATTCCGGTGGAGCTAAAAGGACAAGCATTCCGATTTTAACTCGGTGAAAAGACGGTTTCGAGTCGTTTTTTCACCTTTTTTATGATATAATACAAGAAAAGCCATGGAAGGGATCAGGATACCATGCGTCCCCATAGGACGATCTGGAAACGTTTTGACCTCTCCTACATCTAGCTTCGTAGTAGTCGATCGTCACTGAAGACGACTAACCTACTACGAAAGCGAGGCCCTTTGTATGAATAGCGACTTATACTTGCGATGTTCCTCGGTAGTCGGTTGGTCGTCTGTGCCTAAACCGACAAAATTGCGAGGAAACCATGATGAGGAGAGCGCTGCAGTTATCTAAGCGTTACAGTATGATTTTGTTTGGAGCTTGTTTACTTGCTTTTGCGTATTATCACATTAACTTTCAGAACCATTTGTCTGAAGGTGGGTTTGTTGGCTTGGGGTTATTGGCGAAATACGCCTTTGACTTGTCGCCAGCGATGGTGATGCTTTTGCTGGATATCCCACTGTTTTTGGTTGCCTGGTTAGTAAGAGGCCGCCAGTTCATTTGGGACACGATCTTTGCATCACTTGCTTTTACCGTATTTTACGATTTGTTTGAACGATTTTCACCGATTGTCATGGATATGAGCAGAATGATGCCGCTGGCGTCTGTCTTGGCCGGTGTATTGACCGGACTGGGTACCGGATTGGTTCTGCGCTATGGAGCTGCGACAGGTGGAGACGATATTTTCTCCCTGTTGATCAGTAAGTACACGGGATTGTCCATTGGTACGGTCTTTCTTTTACTAGACGTCA
The DNA here is from genome assembly GCF_046196545.1 of Brevibacillus fortis. GTDB lineage: Bacteria > Bacillota > Bacilli > Brevibacillales > Brevibacillaceae > Brevibacillus > Brevibacillus fortis_A. The sequence goes on along the minus strand of NZ_CP176370.1, from coordinate 4,205,073 downwards.
TTGTGCTTTGCATGTCGTTCTGGTTCGTACCGATGAAAGAGATGATGTATACCATTTTGGCCGTTGTCATTTCCAGCCAAGTCATCACCTGGACCGTCAATCATGGTGCAGGAATGGAGGTCATGGAAGAGGAGCACGGGCATGGAAGCGTCTCGATGACCCACCGGTAATGAGTAGATATTCAGTTGAAAAACATGCCTATACAAAAGCAAGCAAAAGGCCAAGTCGGTTTTCATGTCGACTTGGTCTTTTGAACGTTTATGACCGTTTTTGTACATAATATCCTGCTTTCCTAGTGGATACTAACCAACACAGATACTATCGATGGAAAGGACCTGCCATGAGCGATCCGTTTTTTAGCAACTACAAAGCATTCGTTGTCATACCAGCGGATGAGAAGCAAATGGGACCGGAGCCTTTTGACCCGAAGGATTACGCCAGCCATTTCATCCTGACGTTTTCGTTGTACGATGCGGTTATTTCCTCTTGGAGGGAAGCGACAAAGTATAAAGTGCAGGCAAAAAAGGGTTTGTTGAATGTGATCGATGGTTTCAACGCCAAGCGCCGTGGTACAGCCCGTCTGCATTTGTTGGAAATGGAAGAAGACCAGGCGTATTTCGTCCTGGCCTTGTCGTTGAAAATCCAAAAAGACAATGAGAAAGCGGTCATGGAGATGATCACGAATCTGCTGGAGAAAGATTTCGCAACCGACTTGTTGATCGGAGAGACCTGGTATCAAATCATTGGTGCCAAAGGGAAATTCGAGCGGAAGCTGTTCTCCTACAGCGTCCAGCCCTACGATTATCGACCGAAGTAATCAGCTAGTGCTTCTGTAATCGCCTGCGCAGCTTTGTCCTGATAGGACGATGTACGGACGATGCCTTCATCTTTTGGATTCGATAGGAAGCCAAGCTCAATTAAGACGGATGGATCATTGTTTTCGCGCAGGACGTGATAATTGCCGAATGAAATGCCATTGCTTCTTAAACCGATGCCACCCGCCAAGCGAGACTCAATTGCTCGAGCTAACGGCTCGTCTTTGTCTTGCGAATAATAAAACGTGAGGGTACCGCTATTTGGCTTCACAGAAGAATTGTAATGGATGCTAATGAAGGCATCCGCTCCCTTTGATTCGCTAAAAGTGACACGCTGTGCTAGCGAAGGTTTTTGTGTGTCACTTGTCCTCGTCATGAAGACTTGCGCACCGCGTTGTCGCAGTTTGCTGGCGAGCAGCATGGACGTTTTGTAATTCAACGTTTTTTCCATGCTATTCCACTTGGTTCCCTGTGTCCCGACATCGGAGCCACCATGTCCTGGGTCGATGACGATGACTTTTCCTTTTAAGCCTGGGGTTTTGGAGCTTTTGGACACCGGAGCGTTGGCCTTGGCATCGCCAATATACGTCGCAGACACCCAGCCTGTTTGTCCGTTGGAAGTTCTCGCTTGGATCCAGTCTCCTTGCTTTTTCAAAATGTCTAAACGGGTTCCTCGGGGCAGCGAAAGGATAATCTCATGGCTCGTGCTTGGTCCTTTTCGCATTCGAAGCGAATCGGCCAAAACCGTGCCTTGCTTGCTTTTGACAGTGGCTGTATTGGCTGATGAAGAAGCGGAACCCGCACTCGTTACGGCTCCTTTTTGCAAGTAATACCCCGCGACCCAGCCTACCTTTTGATTGTATCTAATTTTTGCCCAACCGTATGCTTCATCGGTAATCGTCACGACCGCTCCATACGACACGGTAGCGACAATAGAAGCATTGGGGGCTGGTTCACTGCGAACGTTCAGAGAGGTTGCGACCACTTTTGCCTGAATGACACTTGCTGCTTGCGTCGGCTCCGTAATAAACGGCCATGACAGACTAAGCCATAGCCCACATATGAGAGACGCCTTTTTACATGTTGTTTTCATCATTTCTACCTCTGACTTAGATTAGCTACTATCTCACCTGAACTATCATAAGGGAAATGCAGGAAATCGAATAGGGTATGATTTCCTGATTTTTTGGGACAATCAAAGTGGCGTTTCGGTATATCTTGCCAAGGCGTTCGTTGCTGACTCTGCCATTCGCTGTTTGAGTTGATCGTTTTCTATTACTTTTACCCGCAGGCCGAGAAAACGAATGCGCGATAAAATAAACTCCTGCTCGTCAGATAGAAAGTGCAGGGTGATCGTATACACCTGTGATTCGGGATCAAAAGCGACCTCTTTGTCAAAGCAGGAAAAGGCGTACAATATGCGCTGGAGCTCAGCGTTGTAACGTCGGATGATCACAATTTTTGCCATCTGCTTGCGCTGTTGGATCTGTTCCGAAATGGTCGGTAAAAAACTGTCATACCATACATCTTCTATGAAAAGCTCATCGACGGAGCGAATGAGATGCAGCGGAGTCGTGATCAGGCGATTGGAAGTCATATTCAGCCAGATCAGGTACCAGGCCTTCTTGGCAAGCGAATATTCCAGCTTGTAGGGAACCCCTCGCTGATTGCGAAAAACCGGGCCTTTGTTCGTGGCTGCGGTTATTTTTATGTGATTCTTGCCGAGAATGATTCGTCGCAGGGTGCGCACGAGTGGACTCCAGAGCTGTTTGGCCTGTGTTTGCGCTTTTTCCACGAATCGTTCTTGTTCGGTCGATTCACTTTCTGGTATGTGTGTCAAACGGCGAAGCTTATCGAGTGTAGCTGGCTCGAAAATTTCTGCCGCAGATGGATTCGCCAGCATCAGGGCGAGCCATGCTTTTTCGTGTGAGGTTACCGGATAAACACCTGCTTCATCCAGCCGCGTCACTAGCTGGTAATTATGTATCTTATCAAACAGATTCATAGTAGGCGAGCAGCTCCTCCCATTCTTTTTGGAATTGCTTGCGAAGAAACAGCGGTTCAAGAACTTCGACGCTTGAACCGAAGCTGCGAATCCACGGTGTAATTTCCATCGTGCTGTTCACGGTTATCTCGTACACAAAGCTCTCCCGTGATTCCTCGGTCACAATCCCCCATTGCCCTTGTGCCTCCACTCGCTCTTGGATAAAGGAATGGGGCGTGTTGCGAGGCTGAAAAAAGCGAAGGCGTACGGTTACGAGTTTTCCGGTATCAATCAGCCAACTATGGGCAATGCGCTCATCCGCACTTGCTTGCAAGGAAGAGAAGATTTCCGGAGTAACGGACCTGCCTGTTACGAGCTTGGTCATGCCTTCCACACGGTATTTGCGCAGCGGACCATTGCCGCATCCTTGTGCCAGCAAGTACCATCTGCCGTATTGATGATCAAAAATAACCCGGAGAGGAATCACTTTTTGATGTAGTCCCGATGTATCCCGCTGGAAAGTCGGATTCGTATTTTGGGAATCGTAAAACTTTCTGCGTTTGGGCGTGTAGTAGTGAAATTCAACGGTTTTTCGCTGGCGAATGGCTTCCGTGAGAAGCAAAGCTTGATATTCATCGAGAATACGTGAGACGAAATGATATTTATATAAAAACGCAGATGCATCGGTCAGCTTCAAGCGAAATTTGAGATAGCGCTTCACTTTTTCTTGCAGAAGATAACCAGGGACAGCCGGCAGTTGTGTATTGGCCATGAAGTCGATGAAATCATACAGATCCAATAGCTCGTCGTCTGTCAGCGAGTCCAGTAGCTCACCGTCGAACTGATAGAGGTACGGTCTGACCTCACTAACATTTTTTATCACGCCAATTTCTTCGAGGTACTTCATGTCCTGGCGAATTGTTTTTTCATCGGGCTCTGTATCCACAAACGTATCCAGCAAGTCTTTAATGGAGAGAGGATGTTGTCTGAGCTTTTCCAAGATGTGCGACAGTCGCTCTACTTCCGAATCCTTCAATGATTTTGCATGGTACAAAAACATCAAGAAATTGTCCGTCACCTCAAAATAGTTGTAACGAAGCTGCGCGTAATACTCTTTTTTCTCCTCATCGCCGACATGCTGATAAAAGGTTGATTGGATGTCCTTCAGCTTTTTTATCGTTTTATCAAGCGTATGAACGGAGATCCCGAGCCGCTCGGCTAACTGGTGCCGATTGTAGGCACCAGCGGTCAAAAACAGGAGACGGAGCAATTGCAGCTCTTTGTCAAAGCTTTCGCGTGCCATTACATTCATCCTTATTCATTCGTCATTTATTTCCAAATTAGTCCTCATATTACGAAGAGGCTGAAGAGAAGTCAATGATAAAAAGAGGTTCGTAATACTTTTACCATGTTCAAACCACATGCGCGGATGGAAAATAAGGGTATGAAAAACAGCGCAGGCTGTGAGAGACAGGAGAAATGGATGATGAAAACAATTTTGCATGGAAACAACCATCGTGAAGTGAAGCTGGAGCATGGAGATGTGCACGTTTTTGCGAATGACGAAGTCTTTGCGAGCTTCGGGGAACGCGTATATCAAATGGCAGACAATAATTTGCGTATTCCGCGAAATGTTTATTTTTCGTATACTCCCGATGCGCATGTGGGCGTTGGGACCTGCATTGGGACGACAGCGGTTTGGAATCTTGCCGATGGATTTGTCTCGCCTTCCATCGTCGGATCAGATATTGGATGTGGAATGCGTGTGCATCTGACTCCGTTGCATCGAGACGACCTCAAAGACAAGAGCCTAAAACGTGCATTGATTGAAGCGATCGAAGCGTACGTCCCGACAAACGAACGGGGAAATACGCATTTTACAGATATTCGCTTGGAGGAAGTAGTGAAGCATGGTTTAAAAGGACTGCCTGGCAACTACATTCCGGATGCAGAAGAAGCGCCTGACACCCTAAGTCGTTCTTTCTCGCATGTGGAAAAGTACACATTTGAATTCGACCATTCCTTCCTGGAGCAAATACCGCAAAAAGCTTGGAGTCGTGCGTGGGGCCAGTTGGGAACATTGGGGGGCGGTAACCACTTTATTGAAATCCAGCATATCGAGATCGCGGAGGAGAACAGGGAGATTGCGAAAGCGTGGGGACTGTTCGACGGTCAGGTTGTCATCATGATTCATTCCGGTTCGCGGGCGTGGGGGGCAATGCTAGGGCGGGATTACACCAAAAGCTTCAAGGAAGCCATGTACAAATGGGGGATTCATAATCCCGAGCCAAGCCTGGTATATGCTCCGATTCAAAGTGGGGAAGGGCAACAGTATTTGAATTTGATGTACTCCGCGCTGAACTTTGCGGTAACGAATCGGCATATGATCGGATTTTCAGTGGAGCAGGCGTTTCGGGATATTTTCGGTAGTGAGATGCGTACACCAGTCCTGTATGATTTGATGCATAATTACGCCTTGAAAGAATTCCATCGCAACACACCGATGCTCGTCCACCGCAAAGGAGCGACGAAGGCGTTGCCAGCAGGCCATTTCCAAAATCCGAAGGCTTACCGTGAAACAGGACACCCAGCTTTGATTCCAGGTTCTATGGGAACATCGTCCTATATCATGGTCGGATCGGACACCGGAGCCAAAAACTTTTACTCGATCTGCCATGGTGCAGGGCGTGTTCGTTCCCGCAAAGCAACGAAGGAGCTTGTGACCATCGATCAATTCGAGCAGGCAATGCGCGTGGGACAGGAAGACGAGATCATGGTGAATCACCGTTCGCTTGCTTCTATCCTTGATGAATGCCCACAAGCCTATAAAGATGTGGATCAAATCATCGATTCGGTTGTGGGAGCAAATCTTGCATCTGTCGTAGCAAAATGTAACCCTCTTATTGCCATAAAAGGAGTATAATGAAGAGTGGCTTCCTGAAAAATTAGGGGGGCCACCTTTTGTGATTTAACTTACACTAAATAATAAAAATCAATTGTGAACAAATTGCGTGAGAAGTTTCAAAAAATAGGTTCGAATGTAACATAAATTGCTTCGCTTCCTCAACCGATACCAAAAGAGAGACAAAATAGGGGAGATAGGGGAACAGATATGCCTACATACTATTACTTCACCTGCCTAAAATGCCGAACCCGGGGGGGAGTTTTCGGCGAACAGGCCTGGGGCTGGGGAAACTTTGACATGATCGAGTCCTTCAAATACCTGGCTCACCACATCCGTACATGCGGAGAGGATTCGATTCGCGTGATTTCTGAGGATGTAGATGATTATGTAGATCAGCTGCACGGAGAATACAACACCTTCCTTGAGCAAACGAAGCATATATTTCCACATTCCAAAGATTGGGAGTTCCTTGATCGATGGAAAACATTAAAAGTAGACGAAATGAAGCTAAAATGGGTCGAGGAAAACCGGATCATGCATCCAGATGATCGGATAAAAATATGCGGAGTCCTTGATGCCGTAAACATCTTGAAAGAAGGGGCGGGAAGAGTCTCCTTCAGTGCTAGCGTGACGGATGATGATGGGAAAGTGTGGAAAATTGTAGCTGACATGCGCGAATTACCTATCATAAAACACCCGTATATCATCATTGGTGTCATGCAAGAGCATTCTATATTAGGGGAAGTCATCGAGGTGTACAAGATGATTCCACGAGTCGCCGTCCAAGACGAAAGGGGTAACGATCATGATTCTGGAGACAATCGGGCAATTACTAATTAAAGTGCGCGAGGAAAATCCACTTGTACATAACATGACGAACGTAGTTGTCACGAACTTTACAGCGAACGGCTTGTTAGCCCTTGGTGCATCACCTGTCATGGCGTACGCCAAACAAGAGGTGGCAGACATGGCAAAGATCGCCGGAGCACTTGTATTGAATATAGGGACGTTGAATGAGCATGAGATCGAAGCGATGCTGATCGCAGGAAAATCGGCGAATCAGCATGGCGTGCCTGTTTTGTTTGATCCAGTGGGAGCGGGAGCAACATCGTACCGAACTGAGACAAGTCAACATCTTGCAAAGGAACTCGACCTTACCCTCATGAGAGGAAATGCTGCCGAGATTGCCAATGTCATCGGGGAGCGATGGGAGATTAAAGGTGTAGATGCGAAGGAAACGGGCGGAGATGTCGCGGACCTAGCGAGAGCAGCAGCGAAAAAGCTAAGGACAATCGTCGCGATTACAGGCAAGGTCGATGTGATTTCGGATGGAGAAACGACTTACTCGATCCGTAATGGACATCCAATCTTAACGAAGGTGACCGGAACTGGCTGTTTGTTAACGTCTGTTATGGGAGCGTTTGCAGCCATTGCAAATGACAAGCTGATCGCAGGAGCTGCAGCATTGGTATGCTACGGTGTTGCTGCGCAGATGGCAGCAGAGAAAACAGCAGGAGTAGGTCCAGGTAGTTTCCAAGGCGAATTTTTGAATGCCTTGCATAACTTGACCGCAGACGATGTTCGCCGTTTTGGGTACATCGAAAAAAAAGAATAAAAATTCCCCTTTAAAAAAGGGGAGGAAAATGGCCGTAGAACGATTAAGCTAGATATGTTAGACAGTAGCTGTAATTTCGCAGTGAATAAGACAGCAGCTTCTTCTGGTGCTCTGATAGTGCTAGGAATATAAATTCTACTTGATCATCATCGTATGGACGGACATAAAAACGGGAAATACCATGACAAATAATTTCTCTCTTTAACGTCAGCGCCACATTGGCGTCTGTTCGTATGTGCAATTCCACGCTGCGTACCCTCCTTGGACATTCAATAGAGTACCAAAAAAAACCAAGGAAAAACAAGGGAATTATGTCTGATTCATGTCCAAGTTGTTACCACTTTTTGTATGAAAACTGACAAGGAGAACGATTCAGAAAAACTAGCGGGGATTGCTGGGAAAGCACCTTGTTCGAGAGAAAAAATTCGAGATGATTCCGGCCATTCTCCCTTTTTCCGTTGAGTTATTTACTTTATTTCGAAGGCAGCGTACGAGCTCCTGATCGCAATGACAAGAAAAATAGCCGTGCTTTCGATAGCAATCATCATGCCTCTTGCAGCATCTGTCGATGTCATCTATCGGAGCACCTGGCCCGGAGCATCCAGGCCCACACCAGTTTCCGTACAAACAGGGGAAACCTACTGATCGGCGTTTTCTTTTTGACAACTGACATCACTCCGTCTTGTAAAGGAATACTACTTGTATCATATTGAACAGAAAGTGAAGTTGCTTTAGGCAATCTCCCTTTTTTCGTTTCGATAGATATTCGCCTGATACGAATGGCACGGAGGTCGACTGAGGGGAAAACTTTCAAAATATCACTTGAAATCATGTTTTGAATATGATAGATTAATTCTTGCCGAAGCGAACGCTTGCAGGCTCGATGGATGGATGTCCGAGCGGCCGAAGGAGCACGATTGGAAATCGTGTAGGCGGTGTCGAACCGTCTCGTGGGTTCAAATCCCACTCCATCCGCCATCAAACTTGGCCCGTTGGTGAAGCGGTTTAACACAGCAGCCTTTCACGCTGTCATACAGGGGTTCGAATCCCCTACGGGTCACTTACACCCCACGAAGTGAAGTGAATGCTTTGTAGCAACACGAGTACTTTGCAGGGGCCCCAACAACTGGTTTGGGGTATGGAGGCTTAGCTCAGCTGGGAGAGCATCTGCCTTACAAGCAGAGGGTCGGCGGTTCGATCCCGTCAGCCTCCACCATTTTTATATGCGGTCGTGGCGGAATTGGCAGACGCGCTAGATTCAGGTTCTAGTGGTGGCAACACCGTGGAGGTTCAAGTCCTCTCGACCGCACCAAGCAAACCCTATACATGGCGGTCGTGGCGAAGGGGTTAACGCACCGGATTGTGGCTCCGGCACTCGTGGGTTCAAGTCCCATCGATCGCCCCATATATGTTTAAAATGAAATAGCCCAGCGGTGGCTCCTGTAAAGGAACTCCGGCTGGGCTTTCTTTGTATTCGTCTACGAATGAGCAACAGGCTGATAAAAGTGAAGGCGATTGCCAAAAGGATCGGTCACGCTCACTTCACGCGTTCCCCACGGCGTCTCCTCTAAACCGGGACAAGCGTACTTGTATCCTTGACGTAGCAGTGACTGATGAAAAAGCTCAATGTTCTCTACCTGTACGCGAATCGCTGAGCCAGGACAAGCATCCCCGTGATGCTCGGAGAGATGAAGCGTGCAAGATGGAGAGGAAATTTGCATGTACAAAGGAAAATGATCCTCGTAACGATGCTCCCAATCAATCTGAAAACCTAGAAACTCCACATAAAACTCTCTTGCCTTCTCAACGTCAAACATGCGAAAAATAGGTGTTATGATCTGATTCATTTACCCAAAAACCTCCGGATTGTATTGATGGATGCGAGGTGCACCCCTTCGTGAAAAATCGTTCGGACAAGCACTTGTGCAATCGTATGCATGCCGGATTCAGTTGCGGGAAACTCTTCTTCTAATCGATCCTTGTAAGCGGCTTGTATCTTCTGAGGTTGTTCTTGTAATAAGGAGACGAGCACTGCGAGTTTCGGTGGCGGTGTATCCCAGTCAGCAGGCTTTGTCCCAAAGTTAAACCATTCGTTGAAGCCAGGGGGGATTGGGACCGTTTCTTTTGTAAGGTGAGCGATCCATAAATACTGATCGAGATAGATGTGCCCCAGATTCCACAAGATATTGTTGGAGAAACCATCGGGTATGAGATTCACCTCTTCATCCGTCAAACCTTCAATTGCTTTTAACGTCTCCTGTCGATAATCCTCTAGCTGCTGGAATAACACCCTATGCCGCTTTTCCATACTTTTCCTCCTTGAGTGGCAGTCTTCGCAAATAGATTCGAGTCAAAGAATCTACCTTCCTTCTATAAGAAGGGGTGTACCAACAAAAAAAGCGTACAGAACCAGCTCGTCTGCACGCGATTTATATGCTGTTTAAAGGAAACGGAAATGGCGCTACATTCTTTCCCGCTCGAGGGCGTGAGAAGGGGAGAATAGTTTCCGCCATTTTACTTGCGGTACGCAAATGGCAGCGAGGATCATAAATACGCCACCCCATTGAGGGAGAGAAACAGTCTCTTGAAGCACGAAGCTCGACAAGAGCACGACTGTGGGTAGCTCGACTGCACTTAAAATGGTAGCCAGTCCATTTCCGATCCGCGGCACACCGACAGCTAAGCAGAAGATCGGGATGACCGAACCGAAGATCGCAACCAAAAGACCGAGCGGCAGCAATCCTTGCAGAAGCTGACCATTTACCAGGAAAGTCGGTGGATAAACGATCGAGAGCATCAGGGCAGCCATACTAATCGAAATCGCGCTTCGCAAGAATGGGTCCATTCCAGGGAGAATTCGCCCGCTGAAGAAAATGACCAGGGCAAAGGTCGCGCCTGACATCAGACCGAAGATCAGTCCGACCATGTCTACACTCTGAATGCCACTTTCGCCAAGTCCGCTTGCAAGAACCGTCCCTGCTCCAAGCATAACCAGAGACACCCATTTTTCAGCGGTCGGCCATTTGCGATCCACAATCGCCTCCAGCAAGACACCGATCCAGGTAAACTGAAAGAGGAGAACGATTGCGAGCGAAGCAGAGACTCGGCTAACAGCCTGGTGGTAAAAAAGACTGGTTGAGGCCATCATGAGGCTGGCTGGTGCCAAAAGCAACAAATACTTGAACGAAAACCGTTGCTTGGAGAAAAAGATGGCCATGACCGTCATAATCAAGCCGCCAAAAATCAATTGGCTTCCGCTCATTTCAAATGGCGTAAAACCGAGTTGAAAAGCATGCTTCATGAAGATCGAGAGGACACCGTAGCTGCACGCACCGAGTAAAACTAATAAGATAGATCGCCAGTATGTCATAAGTAAAAGTTCCTTTCGTATGACTAAACTCGGAAGAATAATGACTATTGTACTACAGGTCTAAAAGTGGTACAATAAAATTTTTGTCTACTCTTTAGTGTGCTACTAAGGTAATTAGCTAGCTGCATGCATTGGTAATATGGTAACGGATGAAAGTGTAGGGAACTGCTTATTCTTCGTGAGAATACATAGCTGATTTTTCATATTTCCGTTACACTACTCCATAGAGAAGAAGTTCAAAAAGTCGTCTATAGAGAAAGAGAAGGCGAAACACATGGAGGAGCAAGGATGAGACAGGGGATTATTTACGCGATGGTGGCGTATTTGGCTTGGGGGTTACTCCCGCTCTATTGGAAGCTGTTTCAGGCAATGGGGGCATGGGAGATACTCGCTCACCGAATCGTCTGGTCGATTATTTTTGTCGCAATCATTATTCAGGTAACGAAACGCTGGCGCAGTATGTGGGGAGCGGTTACTGGTTTTAAAATGCTCGGAGCATTAGCGATATGTTCACTGCTAATCAGCGCAAACTGGCTCATTTTTATCTGGGCAGTGAACAACGATCAAGTCATGCAAACGAGTCTTGGCTACTATATGAATCCTCTCATCACCGTACTGCTCGGAGTCATTTTCTTAAAAGAGAAAATGCATGCTGGGCAATGGCTCGCCCTTATACTCGCGGCTTTCGGAGTCGTGTTCATCACCTTCCAATACGGTGAGATTCCATGGGTCTCTCTATCGCTTGCCCTGACCTTTGCTTTTTACAGCTTGGCGAAAAAGCTCGTCCGAATGGAGGCGATGATCGGACTGGCGTGGGAGACGCTGTTTGTGGCGCCTATTGCTTTCGGTTATCTGTTGATGCTACAGGTCAGTGGGACGGAGACGATGACATCCTTAGCGTGGTGGCAACTTTTGTTGCTGACGCTTGCGGGGTTAGCTACTGCCATGCCGCTCTACTGGTTCGCCCAAGCAACGACTAGACTCCCACTTTCCGTTGTGGGCTTCATTCAATACTTGGCGCCTACGATATCGCTCCTATCAGCTGTTTTCTTGTTTGGAGAGACTTTCACCCAAACACATCTCATCAGCTTTGGATTCATCTGGTCTGCGCTCATCGTATTTACGGTGTCTTCTGTACGCATGAAACGAAAAGCTACCCTAATCAATACCGAGGTCGCTATCAAAAAACAAGCGTAAACATAAGAAAACTCCTGACCCACCGAGATAGACTCGGATACGGTCAGGAGTTTTTGTTTACAAGGATGTCATTAGCAAATCGCTTCGCCGTGTTTTTTCATGCGGTACGCACCGTGATTCGTAGGTCCCACATATTTATTGAGCGCAAACGAGTGGCGAATCGCTTCGGTGATAAATTCTTTGGCAACAGCTACTGCGTTGTGTACGGAGCTTCCTTTTGCCAATTCAGCACAGATTGCAGCTGAGAACGTGCAGCCGGCACCATGAGTAAAGCTCGTTTCAAAGCGCTCTGATTCCAAAACCTCGATCGTTTTCCCGTCATAAAAAACATCTACGGCATTGCCGCTTTGAAGCTTGCTGCCGCCTTTTACAACGACATAAGAGGTGCCGAAGTCGTGGATGCGTTTTGCCGCTTCCTTCATGTCATCGACACTTTTCAGTGCGCCCATTTGGCTGAGAATACCAGCTTCGAACAGGTTAGGAGTCGCAACTGTTGCGTGTGGGAGCAAGACTTCACGCAGGCTGACTGCAATTTCTGGATGGAGTGCTTCATCTGCACCCTTACAGATCATCACAGGGTCAACGACAACATTTTTCAAATCGTATTGTTTTATTTTACGGGTAGCGAGGTCAACGAGTTCAGTGGTTCCGAGCATCCCTGTTTTTACAGCATCTACGCCAATTCCTGCGAGTACGGTTTCGATTTGTTTTTCCAGGATCGCAACATCGATCGGAAACACTTCGTGAAACCATTCGTTATGTGGATCTTGGGCTACGATAACGGTGAGGGCGGTCATCCCGAAAACACCAAGCTCCTGAAACGTTTTGAGGTCTGCTTGCTGACCAGCTCCGCCGCTGGTGTCGGAACCTGCAATGGTGAGTGCTTTCTTCATGGTCATTGTGATTATCTCCCTTTGTATACCGCTGCACAATCGAAGCGGATCTATACTGTCATGCACTGTAATGCCTCTCTCTATATTAAAGAGGAAGAAATCAGTGCTGTCAATAATATCCCCAAAATATAAAAACCGCCTCCCGTAGAGGGCAAGCGGTTTATGTATGTGTGCATTTATGCTTGAGAAGCAGCGTGGTGAAAAGAGAAGCTGATGGTAGTAGACATGGACTTGGAACGCTTGGTTGCAAGCTGTTTGGCTTGCTTTGCTGCCTCAAACATACTGGGTGCCTTGATGATTTCAACCCATCTGCGTGTTGCTGTTTCAAATAAAAAGCGATAGATAGTCATCTTCTTCGACCCTCCATGGTTTGTTGACATCTACATTGTATTACGTAACAGCCTGCAAAAGGTTACACAGCTGTTACATATTTTTGAAGAAAATATGGTTATTCTGTAAATCGTAAATTGTTTCCGAAATAAGCGTTACGTTTTGCGAAATGTTACGTCTTTAGTATGTGATGTTTACGAAAGCTTCCATTTTGAAAGAACGAATGAGGTGCGACAAACGATGGTCAATTCAACAGGAGAGCTGACGGTGACAGGGGTCAATCACAGCTACGGAACAGGGAAAATCAAAGTGCCCGTGCTGTATGATATCAACCTTCATATCAACAAGGGTGAATTCGTGGCTCTGTGCGGCTCGTCGGGATCAGGCAAGTCTACGCTCTTGAATTTGCTTGCAGGTTTGACCAAGCCGGAGGAAGGGAGTGTCACGGTTAGCGGAGCACAGATTTCCAGCTACAGCGAAAACGAACTATGCATGTTTCGCCGTAAAAATATGGGCTTTATCTTCCAGTCATACAATCTGCTCCCAAATCTGACAGCGTTGGAAAACGTAGAACTTCCCTTGATTTTTGCAGGCGAAAGCAAGAAAAAACGTCGGGCTAAAGCAACGGAAATCCTACACCGCGTGGGGCTGGAAGGTCGTATCGACCACAGACCCAATGAGCTTAGTGGTGGACAGCAGCAGCGTGTCAGTATTGCGAGAGCGCTCGTCAATCAGCCTGGCATCATCTTGGCGGATGAGCCGACGGGGAACCTGGACTCGAAGACGGAACAAGAGATTCTCCTTTTAATGAGAGAAATGAACAAGGAAAATGGGACTACGTTCATCATCGTTACCCATGAGCAGGAAGTAGCGGAACAGTCCGACCGGGTCATTTATCTACAGGACGGACGGGTTGTACAAAAAAGGACAAGACCAGCGTAGGCGAGGGTATGAGGTGAACAAACAGTGAAGGTAATGGATTCTTTTCGCATCGTCTGGAGGAATCTGTGGCGAATGAAGCTGCGGACAGCCCTCACGTCGGTTGGTGTCATGATCGGAACGGCTGCAATCGTTGCGATGATGGCACTTAGTTTAGGGCTTAAGGAAAGTGCGGTAAAAAGCTTGGAGAACTTCGGGAACTTGACAGAGATGGACGTCGATGCATTGCGCTGGTACGAGGAAAATGGCGAGTGGATTGATGTCCCAGAGGATAAGGTCAAGAAGCTGAATATGCAAGCGGTGCAGGATTTAAAAAAGATTCCTGGCATTCAGGCAGTTATGCCGATAAAAGAATTACGAGAGCAAGCGAAGCTTAAGGTAGGTAGACGAGAAGGTTACGTACAGCTTATTGGGGTGGATGTGAATGAGTCGGCTGCCTATCGCAAAAATGACGTTGAAAAAGGAAGCTATCTGACAGGGGCGCCACAAGAGATAGTGGTTGCTTTCGATGTATCCAGAGAATTGCGTGACGTAGAAAAGGAAAAGCGCGAGGAACGGCGAAGAAAAGCCGGAGCTGGACGGAATGAAATGTCCCAGATGCCACCTCCTGATATAGGGGGCGGAGATGCACTGACCTTCAATCTCGTAGACAGAGCAGGGACTCTGATCTTGTCACGCGAATATCGCATCGACGATGAACCGAAATACGAGAAAAAAGAACTGCGTGTGAAGGTTGTCGGTCAATTAAAAAAGTCAGAAGAACGTAACTCGTCAGCCGCGGTTTATGTACCGATTAACGTAGTGAAAGAGCTGAACGAGTGGGTCACGCGCAGTCGAGGTGACGAAGTCGAAGAGGGAGCATCGCGCAGATCACGCGATAAAGCCAAAAAGGATACCTTTGAATTTGACAGAATTACAGTCAAAGTAGAATCTCGTGAAAAAGTCGAGAGTGTAGTCAAAGCGTTGAAGGAAAATGGCTTTGAAGTATATTCGCCTGCACGTGAGCTGGAAACCATCAATAACTTCTTCTTCGTGATTCAGATGGTCCTCGGAGGAATTGCAGCAATCTCCTTGCTCGTCGCAACCATTGGAATCGTCAATACGATGATCATGTCGATTTTAGAGCGAACCAAAGAGATTGGTATCATGAAAGTAATCGGAGCCACTGTGTTGAATATTCGTTGGCTGTTCTTAATGGAATCAGGCTTTATTGGTTTAATAGGTGGACTAGCTGGTCTCGGCATGGCGTGGGGAGCGGTTGAGCTCGTGAATTACTTCGGAGCGTCTGGAGGTCTCTTGGATAGTCTGAACATGGGCTACGGCGGTGGAGATCCAGAGGCTGAGCCAACAAAATTGGCGGTCATTCCGAGCTGGCTGGCATTCTTTGCGATTGGCTTCTCCTTTATTATTGGGGTGTTGGCGGGAATCTTCCCGGCGATCCGTGCGTCTCGTTTAAGTGCGCTGCAAGCGATTCGATCTGAATAAGTGATGAAATGTGAGGAACGTAAGATGAACAAGAAAAAATGGATCATTATCGCCACGATCGTGGCCGTTCTTGGAGGGGGAAGCTATTACGGCTATTCGTACTTCAAGGGCGAAGAAGTTACAGAAGAAAAGCCAGAAGAAAAACCGAACTTCCCGATAGCGCTCGTGGAACGTGGTGACGTCAAGAAGACGATCAACTCAGCAGGTACAGTGGAAGCGAAGGCGCGTGAGGAAGTCAAGCCAGAGCTCAGCGGCAAGGTGCAACGTGTGTTAGTTAAGGAAGGGCAGTCCGTAAAAAAAGGCGATGTCTTGTTCACGATAGACAGCTCGGATGCACAGCTGGAAATTCAAAAGCTGGAGCTGGACATTTTAAAGGCGAAAAAAGAGCTAAGTGAAATTAAACAAAAGAAAGACAAGATCACGGCTACTAAAGAAGGAAAAGTGGTTGAGGTCCTTGTAGAAGAAGGGCAAGATGTAAGACCGGATCAGGTAGTAGTCAAGCTTGCTAATACCGACTATTTGAAAATAATTGGGCAATTTACCTCCTATGAGTCTGAGCGATTCAGTGTAGGTCAAAAAGTGAAGGTATTCATTCCGACTTCCATGTATTTTGTGGATGGTGTTGTCACGGAAGTGGATAGAATAGGTGAAAAAGTAGAAGGTGCTGGCGGAATTCACAATGTCGAGGTATTGGTCAAGAAGCCTGGGGCCATTTATGTTGGGGACAAGGGTGAGGTACAGTATACGGATGATAAGGGCCTCTTATATGTAAGCCGAAATCAGAAAGAATTCCAGTTGCCAGATGAAATAGAAATTTTGGCGGGTACTCACGGAAAAATTGGCAAGATCGACGTGAAAAAGGACGATGTAGTCAAAGTAGGGCAACAACTGTTCAAGATGGATATGGAAGCGTCCGGTATGGAGCTGATGGAAAAAGAGCTCGCGCTAAAAACGTCCTTATTGAACATGGAGCAGAAAAAGCGTGAAATTGCGAAGAACCAAGTAACAGCGCCAATTAGCGGTGTCATCACCAAGCTAGGTGTAAAAGAAGGCGAAGCGCCAGGATCAGATCCTGCAGCCATTATTATGGACACGACTTCTGTTTACTTTGTGGCAGCCGTTGGAGAGCTTGATATTCCTGAGATTAAAATCGGACAAAATGTCGATGTTTATGTGTATGCATTTGGTACCGAGCCGTTTAAAGGCAAAGTTATAGAGCTCCCTAAAGAAGGAAAAAAAGAAGACAAGGAAGTTCGTTTCGCGGTTAAAGTGGAACTGCTAGACAAGGCTGATTTTAAGCATGGGATGACGGGAGACAACGATATTATCGTCGCCCAAGCACAGAATGTCCTGCGCTTGCCAAGCAATGCGGTTGAAATTCTGGGGCCAGGTCAGGGAACAGTTATGGTGAAAGATCCGGGCACCGGAGATCCAATGCCGAAAGACGTAGAAATCGGTATTGAAGGATATGATTTTATTGAAATCAAAGGCGGCTTGAATGAGGGAGAAGAGGTTCTGGTGACCAACTCCGAAGGCATGTAAAAGCCAATCGAATTCGTTTATAGCGATAGCCCCGTTGCCACTGGCCAAAGACCTAAGCAAACGGGGCTGTTTTTTTACACGCATACGCTTTTCAACTCTTTGAACGTAAGCGTAACGTTGCGGACATTTGCGACGTCAAACTATGTAAAGGATGGGAGATTGTACAGCCGTTTTCCTTTGCAAACTGATCGGCAACAGGTGCCATGGAGAGCTGTGCCACTGCAATAGGTTGGTCTGGAAACGTTTGATGGAGCTGAGACAGGGCATCTTTTATCGCTTCTCTGTACGCTTCTTGCTTGTTTTCCATGAGCAGGGCAAAAGCATTTTCGACGATGTGTACTTGTAGCTCTGGATGAAGGTTATGGGAATGGGCGTGTTGCACGAGACGCTCCATCGTAGGTTGGACAGTAGCCGGATTGGAGAACAGCAGGACTTGTGGCTCAATATATCGTGCAAGCTCATGAAAAAAAGGTCCATCGATTGTGAAGATTGGGACAGTAGCAAATTCCTCATCCTCTGGTGTTACCAGTGCGGCATACTGCGTGCAAGTGATCACGATTGCATCGACCGCGCAGCTCTGCATCCAGCTTAGTTGCTCACGTAATTTGGCATGCGATTGTTCCTTGGTATGGACATGGGTTCCCGCGTTTTGCAGGAGTAAACCTGGATCAACAAAATGAATCAGCTCAACGTCAAAGGCTGCGAACGCATCTGATAAGAGGGAAATATTCGAATAATGTCCATGGAGACAGGCAATACGGGTCATCGTGCAGCTCCCCTATGTAGAGTATCATTCTCTGAATTCTTTTGGGCAAGGACGCGAATGCGCTTGTAATCGAGCACCCAGTGACCCTCTTGAAACAGGGCAGGACGCAGTAAGTCAGTGACTTCCCTACATACTTGCTGGATTTCATCTGAGGACAGACCCGCAAAAAAAGGACTGCAAAAAGAATGTAGCCAATGCGAAAGCCCAAGTTCCCCATCAGCCATGATTGTCGGACGATCAAAATGGGAGGCAAGTACGACGTGGAAGCCTTGCTTCTCCAAAAGAGTCGTGTACTCTCCAATGCTCGGAAAATACCAAGGTGAGCGCTCATCCGCGGATATTCCTTTTCGTGCCAATACAGTCCGTAATGCTTTTGTGATTTGTCCGCAATTGCCGTGTCCTCCAAATTCGGCAACAAAGCGTCCACCGGGAGCAAGAGCCAACCAAATGGTTTCAACGACTTTTGCAGGACGTTTCATCCAGTGGAGCGCGGCATTGGAAAAGACAGCGTCGTAACTGACATCTGTGCGATACGTATGAGCATCGGCTACTTCAAAGGCAAACTGCGGATATTTTTGGCGAGCAGCCTCAATCATGGCGGCAGAAAAGTCGATTCCTGTCACATATGCTCCTGCAAGCGATAGTTGCGCACACAGGTCGCCTGTTCCACAGCCTAAGTCAAGAATGCTTTCTCCTGGAGCCGGCTGTAGCCAGTCCACTAACCCTTTGCCGTATTCAGAAACGAAATTCATCTTGGCGTCGTACAGCCCGGCATTCCATTGATCGGTTTGAACCATCTAAATCCCCTCCCTTTCATCCATTTTTACCGACTGAGGAGGTATAAGTCAAATCTATAAAAATTATAAACGGCATAGCATTTAACTATATCTAGCGCACAAAAAAGCTCTACGATCGTAGAGGATATTTTGCCGTTTTTGTCGAATGATCACAGTTGAAAAATTGTAAGGAAGAAAGTAGGAGGACAATTCGTGAAAAAATGGGTTGTAAAAACACTTCTAGTGTGTTTGGCAACGGGCACCTTATTGTCAGGTGTGTCAGTACCGCCAGCCATAGGGGCCGGGGCAACAGCATCCATGAAAAAAAACAGCCAAGTATCTAAGCCGATCCGGCAGCAGCCTGTTCACGATATGGTTATCTTTAACGATTATCAGGTTGCAGGACTAGATTCAAATGGTTGGAACTGGGTGAAGAACGATGAATTTATTCTTCCTCCCGAGACACCACTTGATATTGACGTGATACAGACCACTTATGGAACGGAAACCAACCTCAATCGGAAGCAAGTTTTATTGGATGGCGTAGAGTTATCGGAGTATGAATCCGAAAATACCTCGTCACAGACTTCTTTCAAATGGCAAGTACCTCGGTTTACTATTCCAGCACAAAAGCTGTCTGCTGGCTCACATACCTTGACCTTTATTGTAACGGATGCCAAAGGGAAGAGCAGTACAGTGCATGTGCGGTTTCTGGTAGAGGCCAAAAATTACCCGAGTATATTTAATGGGGAAAAAGCAGAGGGAGAACCAGTACCAAGTGGCGGGCAAACATCGATTTTTGGAATGATGGGTTCACACGACTTTACCAGTTCTGTACCGGGCACATGGAAATTAACAAATAAGTCCACGAATACAGAGATGAGGTCTGTTCCTGCGACGACAATTTTTTCGACGGGGACATTGTTGACGGGGCAGTATGAGCTCCTCTTTGTTCCGGATGATACAACCATGTCACCTTGGATGACGACGATTCAAGTAGGCGTTGCAGAGCTGTACATGGGAACGGATACAAGCGGTCAAAAGCTGACGCAAGATCAGAAAATAACAGCTCCAGCAGCACCAGGGAAGGTTCCATTGTATTCGCCAATCCCAGGAAGATGGTCAGTGAACGGAACAGGACAAACCTTGGCAGATGCGCAACATTTTGAGGTGGACATTCCTGAGAGACTGGCTGGAATCACAATCGCTGTTACCTTTGAGCCTGTTTCGGTGCAAAAAGAGACATCGTCTATGTGGGGCGATACTTCGGCGACAACCGTTCAAATACAAGTTCCAGGTGCACCAAATGCCTGCGGCCCTGCTGGTGGAAATGTCACGATGGATGTGTTGATGAAGCAGAACGAACAATCAACACCGACGGTAGAAAAGATGAACCTGTATTCCTCTGATAATACAGTCAAGCTGTATCAAAATCCTGTTCATTTGATCTGGCTGGCAACTGCAGCCGAGCACATTGAATATGGAAGCGAAGCGGATGATGATGAGGGGCCGGGAGTATGGGCGATCGATAACGTCATTGTCGATGAGAGCAAATTGAATTGGGATCATACGGGATTGCTGTTGTCCGGCTATAAGCCAGGTCGCTACAAAGTCAACTACTATAGCAAAAGAGACCCGGCGCAAGTATGGTGCGGCTACGTTCAAGTGATAGAAGATTTGCCTCCAATCAAGACGTATCCAGCATGTGAGCCGGATGATACAGGTGTAAATCCGCCAAGTTCGCCACTTCTTCTTCGAAGTGAGAGCGGTAAGGAATACCGGGACGGACAAAAGATTACCGTGAACGCAGGCGATGATCTCGAAGAATGGGAAGACCTAAGGCTGATCGCTACTCATGCTGAGCTTGTCGGATCCAAAAAGATCAGGGATAAGAGCGAAAAGAAGGCCTACTATATGCCGAAGTTTGAATGGAAACATGGCGAAATCGGTATTGGTGCCAGTCGGAAGCACAATAACGGTACCATTTCCTCAGAAAATCGGATCGAGATCTTTTCAGGGGAGGAAAAGATCTCCAGCATCAAGCCTAGCAAAGGTGATGACGACGATGGCGAGGGACTTGAATCACTGAATTTGAAAAGGTATATCGATACGGATAAGCCTGGAGAATACAAGATCAAGGTAACGAATACGCTCACAAACAAGACCTGCACGGTTATCAACTCCAAAAGAAAGTACAATAAGAAAACCGATGTAAATGAGCGCAATGAAACATTGACGATTACAATTGAAGTGAAGTAGGTAGGTGGACCCCCTTGCATTATGGCATGGGGGTTTTCGACTACAAGGGGAGGCAATCCTGTGACAAACGAGCAGAAGGCGATCCTGGAAAAGTTCGGCTTTCGGATCGAAGGAGAGCAAGTGAAACATTTGAAGCTGGGAATCGTAAGAAATAAAAAAGAATTCGTCTGTCACGCCACGTCAGAAGAGTTGCAGGACTATATCAAGTCTATCTTGCGCAACCAGTGTCAGTGGAAGCGAGGAGAATCTGAGTGAGCAGCCAGGGAGGTTGTTGAGGTTGAAAGAGTCTAGGGAAACATTAGTTACGGCATTACGCGAAGTGGAGGCTTGGGAGAAGGACCAGAACGACTTGTGGTTCTGGGAAAAGCTTGGCAGACTTCCTTTTGTTCTGTTGGATCGGATTACGCCTGCATTCGTTCAAGAAAAGCTAGGAAAAGCCGTAGATGAAATG
Source organism: Brevibacillus fortis (assembly GCF_046196545.1). Taxonomy (GTDB): domain Bacteria; phylum Bacillota; class Bacilli; order Brevibacillales; family Brevibacillaceae; genus Brevibacillus; species Brevibacillus fortis_A. The sequence continues at coordinate 4,183,746 of NZ_CP176370.1, read as the reverse complement.
GCAGCCTTTCTTGAGACAGGTGGAACTTATTTGGTGCAGGATGAACCGATTTACAAGCGGTTTGGCAAACGGTTAGAGGGACAGGGCACGTCTGTGATTGGCAAGGAGGAGATTGCTGCTGTACCGCTTACAATCATGAATGATGTCGCAATGGAACTAAAGGATTCACGTGCGAATTTTGCCACGGTACAAGGTGCGACGACTGGCTTCGGGGGGATTTTCACCCTCGCGATTGATATCCCGTTATTGATGGGGACATCCCTCAAAGTATTACAAGAGATGGCTCTTGCCTATGGCTATCGTCCTGAAGAGAAGAGAGAGCGGCTGTTTGTCGTCAAATGCTTGCAGTTTGCTTCATCAGACATCGTAGGGAAAAAAGCGATACTCGCTGAGCTCTCCCGCTTTGATGATCCAAATGCGCAGAGAGAGGTAATGGCGCAATTGCAGGGATGGCGTGAAGTCGTGGTAACGTACACAGAAAACTATGGATGGAAAAAGTTATTTCAAATGGTGCCCATTGCGGGTATTTTGTTCGGGGCGTATTTGAATCGCTCAACCGTACAGGATGTCGCCGAAGCGGGGATGATGCTGTACCGCAAACGGCGCATCCTGGAGCGGCTGCGTGAGAGCGAAAAGAGCGGTAAGAGCGGGGAGATTACGGAGACCACTCCTCAGCAGTAAGAGCGCAGATGAGATGGTCCTCCCATACACCGTTAATTTGCAAATAGCGCAACGAAAGGCCTTCCTGGCGAAAACGGTTTTTTTCCAAGACGCGAATGGAAGCTTGATTGCGAGGCATGACAGCCGCTTGTACCCTGTGCAGCCCAGCATCCGTTAAAGCAAAGCGGAGGGCGAGATTTACTGCTGATGTCGTATAGCCTTTGCCATTCCACGTCTGATCCATGAAGTAGCCAATCGTCGCATTTTGCCATGCGCCACGTGCGACATTCGACAACGCTACACGTCCAATCATCTTTCTGGGTTCCCGGGAGAATACGCCAAAAGCATAGGCAGTGCCACGTTCGAAATCATTCTGTGCTTGTAAAATTTGTTCTTGCTGTCCTGTGAGGGTCAGAAATGAAGCGGGGCGGATCGGTTCAAATGGTTGGAGAAAGTCATAATTACGCAGCCGAAGCTCTAGGAGCTCGGCTGCGTCTTGTTGTTGGAGAGGCCGTAAGAGAATCTCGTCCGTAAGTAGTGACATGAGATCAATCCTCCTTAAAAAGTTGGATTGATAGTATAGCATGTGCCAGAGTATTTGGGAAACATCAATTAGCCGAGCAATTCAGCAAACGATACCCCAAATGCTTTGCAAGTTTCCACTTCTTTAGCAGTAGGAGAAAGCTCGATTTTCAATCCTTCCAGAGGAGTTTCCGCGCCTCGCTCGCTCGCTTTTTTCAACAGGATATCAACAGCTGCACCGACATGCTCATAAGCGGAGTCGCAAGAGCCAAAAGCAACAACCTTTTTCCCGCTGAGGTCAATATCGTCCATTTCCTCATAAAAATCTAGGCATTCGTCTGGCAGTTCGCCATCGCCCCATGTGTAGGCGCCAAGCAAGATTCCGTCGTAAGCTTCGAGTTCTTTTGCGTTCGCGTCCATTACTTCTTTTATCTCCAGCTCAGCACCAGTTGAACGAATACCTTCTGCAATTGCTTCAGCAATTTCCTGTGTATTCCCTGTCATGCTCGCGTATACCATCAAAATGCTCATAAAACGTAAACCTCCATTTAGATAATGAGTATCATTCTCACAAATAAAATTAATGAAAATGAGAATCGTTGTCAACAACTTTTTTCTTATTGCCACGTTTCGTTGATTTTGGTAGAGTTAAATAAAATTATAATAATGTACTCTAAATAGAGGTGCGCCGAAGAAGAGTAAGTCTTTTCGCAATCTGCCAGGGGGCAGGAGAAGGAAGAAAGGCTAAAGCGCCGAAGCTTATGCTATGCCCCTACGTAGCACAGGCTGGGGTGTCTCATGAAAAATGAACATCCTGTCACAAGGGACCTTACGTCTTTTTGTGGAGCGCTATTTATGATTTGCTTATGTAGTATCAAGAGCAATGAGATAGCGAATGCACTCATTGCTTTTTTTGATTTACCATGCTTTTATTTTGAGGAGGATGTAACGATGAACATGATGGATGCCAACGAAATTATCGCGTTTATTCAAAAAAGCGAAAAGAAAACACCAGTGAAGGTATATGTGAAAGGGAACCTGGAGGGAATCGACTTCGGTGCGAGCTCCAAAGCCTTCATTACGGGTCCTACTGGCGTTGTTTTTGGTGAGTGGAAAGAGATTGAGCCAGTGCTCGCTGCTAACGCAGACAAAATTGAAGATTATGTAGTAGAAAGCGACCGCCGCAACTCCGCCATTCCTTTGCTGGATACAAAAGGGATTCAAGCGCGTATTGAGCCAGGCGCAATTATCCGTGACCAAGTGACAATCGGTAACAATGCGGTCATCATGATGGGTGCTTCCATTAACATCGGTGCAGTTATCGGTGAAGGTACGATGATCGACATGAATGTTGTGATAGGTGGACGTGGAACCATCGGGAAAAACTGCCACATCGGCGCAGGATCGGTTATCGCAGGCGTTATCGAGCCGCCATCTGCACAGCCAGTTGTTGTCGAGGACGATGTTGTCATCGGAGCAAATGCTGTCATTCTGGAAGGTGTACGCGTAGGAAAAGGTGCTGTCGTTGCAGCGGGTGCTGTCGTGATTGAAGATGTACCTCCATACGTAGTAGTTGCGGGAACGCCTGCACGCGTGATCAAGCAAATCGATGAAAAAACTCGTTCCAAGACAGAGATCAAGCAGGAGCTACGTCAGCTGTAAGGGAGAGAGTGCAAATGGACTGGCGTTCGCTCGATGAACAATATATCGTCTCCTCTTATAAAAGACTTCCGATTGCCATAGAAAAAGGCGAGGGAAATTACTTGTACGATACGAACGGGAAGAGCTATCTCGACTTGTTTACTGGACTCGCGGTAAACGTTCTGGGGCATTCTCATCCGCGCATTGTACAGGCTCTGCGTGAGCAGGGAGAGCGCTTCTTGCATATTTCCAATGTATTTTTAAACAAGCCAGCTATTCGTTTGGCCGAGCGTTTGGTTGCGAACAGCATTAGTGGGAAAGTGTTTTTCACCAACTCTGGTGCAGAGGCTACAGAGTCTGCGATCAAGCTGATTCACAAATGGACGAAGAACGAGGGAGCAGATCGTGAAGGCATCGTTGTCTTACGCAACAGCTTTCACGGGCGAACACTCGGAGCAGTGCGTTTGACGAGACAGGCTCACGTCTATCAAGACTTTCCTCAGCCGGCTTTTCCTGTTTATGAACTAGATGTGGAAGACACGGATGGATTGCGAGCGATTTGTCAGGAAGCAAGACCCGCTGCGGTCCTCATGGAGCCAGTCTTGGGTTCTGGCGGTGTCGTGCCGTTAACGGAAGCGTTCTTGCGAGAGGTAGCTGCGATCTGTGAACAAGAAGGCATGCTATTCGTCATGGACGAGATCCAGACAGGAATGGGCAGAACAGGAAAGCTGTTTGCTTATGAGCATGCAGGCGTATCGCCAGACCTTATCCTTTTCGCCAAAGGTATAGGGGGAGGGCTTCCACTCGGCGGTGTCATCGCTGGTCCAAAGCTGATGAACCAGTTCAAACCGGGGGATCACGGAACGACGTTCGCACCGTCACCACTGTCTGCTGCCCTGGGGAATGTCGTGCTGGATGAATTGCTTGATCCAGCCTTCATCGCTCACGTAGAAGAAGTCATTGCGTACCTGTGGTCGAGCTTGGAAGCGTTGCGAACGCGTCTTCCCGATCAGCTGCAATCCCTTCGCGGAAAAGGCTTGATGGTTGGAATTCCGCTCTCTTCCACCCCGGAAGAGGTAAGCCACTTGCAGCAAGCATTACTTGACGAAGGAATACTCGTTGACGTGACGCAGAAAACGATTGTTCGTCTGCTTCCGCCACTGACGTTGACAAAAGCCGATGTGGACCGTTTCCTTGCGGTGTTTGAGGAGCAGTTAATAGCAAGTACAGGTACGAAAAAGGAGGCGTAGGCCATGACGACTTCTTTGTTTACACAAATTCGCCGAGAATTGCACCAAATACCGGAGCCAGGCTTCGCTGAAGTGAAGACGCAACAATACTTGCTCGATTATTTGAAAAAGCTGCCCCAGGACAGAATCGAGATCAAAACGTGGCGAACAGGCATTTTGGTCAAGCTGGCAGGAACAAAGCCAAAACGATTAATTGCTTGGCGGACGGATATGGATGGCTTGCCGATCGTAGAGGAAACGTCCTATCCGTTTCGCTCGCTTCATCAAGGATACATGCATGCTTGCGGGCATGACATGCACATGGCAATTGCTCTTGGCCTTCTGACGCATTTTACCGAGCATCCGATAGCAGATGATTTGCTGTTCCTCTTCCAGCCGGCAGAAGAAGGTCCTGGCGGTGCGGAGCCGATGATGGAAAGTGAAGAGTTTGCAGGGTGGCGACCGGACTGCATTTTTGCCCTGCATATCGCGCCAGAATATCCAGTTGGTCATATTGCGACGAAGCCAGGCATTTTGTTTGCCAACACTTCTGAGTTGTACATTGATTTGGTTGGGAAAGGAGGGCATGCAGCCTTCCCCCACAAGGCGAATGACATGGTGGTTGCAGGAAGCCATCTTGTGACACAGCTGCAATCGATTATTTCGCGGAATATAGATCCATTGGATTCGGCCGTCGTAACGATTGGCAAGCTGGAGAGCGGGACGAAGCAAAACATCATCGCGGAGAAGTCCAGGCTAGAAGGGACCATTCGAACCTTTTCGATGGAATCGATGGCACTCGTCAAGAGCCGCATTGAATCTCTCGTAAAGGGAATAGAAGCGGGCTTTGAGTGCCAGGCAACGATTGACTACGGTGTTGGCTACTGCCAGGTTTACAACGAGGAGCAGCTAACGACAGAATTCATGCAATGGGTACAGGAACAATGTGAAGAGGTAACTCTCATCACATGCAAGGAAGCCATGACTGGCGAAGATTTCGGTTACTTTTTGAAAGAAATTCCCGGCTTTTTGTTCTGGCTGGGAGTGCAAACGCCGTACGGCTTGCACCATTCCAAAATTGAGCCGAATGAAGACGCGATCGAGGTTGCCATTCGACTGGTCTCCCGGTATTTTACATGGCTTTCGCAACAGGAGTAGCAGGTATCAGGAGCAAAAAAGAGTGGCTGGATAGCCGCTCTTTTTTCTGTGTCGGTCCCAACCGTATTCTCGTCAAGAGTAAGAAGTAGTTGCTAACATCTCTGTGCATAAGTCTTTCTTCCTAAGGTTTTTGTGCCTGTGGATAATGTGGATATTGTTGAAAAAACTTATCAGGGCAGCACAACTATTTCCTTTTCCAAACGTATAAACTAGAGAGAAGAAAATTCCGGAAAAACAAGCGCTGCCGCGCACACATACAGGAGGATTATTGACATGAAAAAAGCATGGTTATCGGCCTTGTTGGCGTTGACTGTAGCAGCAGGGGTGGGGAGCACTACTGCGCTGGGAGAGGGTGCGATGCGCGTATTTTTCGGTACGGAAACCGTAGCGAGTGAAATGCCAGCATCCAAGGCCGAATCGGTAGAATCAATAGTGAACAAGCTCGGTGGTTTCGCCGATTACGATCAGCAATCTGGCAAATTGCAAGTGATTAAGCCAAACGTAAATATTATTGTGGTCGAAGGGATTCAGCAGACCCGCAATAAAAATGTCGTTTTCAGCAACCCTGTCAAAGGATACAGCGATAAAAATGTGCCTCGTACGTTTAACGTATTTGTAGAGGTTGATGACGCGCCTGTAGCCAAAGACTTGCGCATGCAACTCGTGTTGATCGGACCGGACGGCAAAGAAGTGTCAAAAGGGAAAGAATGGAAATACTCCACACAAAATGCAAACAGCTTCTATTTTTCTGAGCCTTTTGTATCTACGAAACTCGAAGCATACGGCACTTATAAAGTACAAGTTCAAATGAAATCCGAGAAATTCACTTCTTATGTAACCGTCGGTGAAAATACATTTACAGTTGGGCGTTAAAAATTATGGCTTGGATGCGTTTCCAGTTTGCATGTCCCCGTGCTATAATATACGGAAAAGCCAATATACTTGGTGATAGCAAGTACATGAAAGAAAGGAACGATGGGAGCGAATGGAGACAAATCCCCCGCGATCGTCCACGGATGTAGAAGGCCCGAGTATACGCATTGCCTGGAAAGATGAGCAATCCATTCAGGCAGAGTGGAGCATGACGAAGGAGTTTGAGCAAGAAATAGAGCGAAAGTTTGCTATTCCGTTTGCTGAACTGCCTTTTGTCCTACGCCTTTTTGATGTGACGTACCGCAAAGAGATCCGAAATGATGGCACTGACCTTTACACTGATTTTGATATCAACCACCGTTCTTCCGAATGGATTTTGTACGGAGTGACGCAAGGATTGGAATATTGCGTCGATCTGGGAATTCGGATGGTGGACGGAAGGTTTTACTCGCTGTCCAGGTCTCAAATGATTTGATCAACGTGCTCAAGCAACGTACGACTGAGGCAACTGCATTTTTATACGAAACAGCCCCATTATCCACGAGATTTACTTGTGGCAATGGGGCTTTTGATTTTTATTCATGGACTTATGGCTTCTCTCGCTGTTTGTCCAGCAGTCGCAGGGCAACCGCTAAAACAGCCCATACTGGCATTGGTTCGTCTAACTTATTTAGCCATTCAGTCGAGGTCAGCAAGCCCTCCTGTAATGCGCGATTGCCCAGCTCCAATTTCCAGGGAGGAAACGCTTGTGGCCCTTCTGAGGTGAATTGATCGTACTGAGACAAGTTGTACGTCTGAATGAGGCGCGTCAGCTTTTCAGCGTACGCAGGATCGGTAGCGTATCCGGCTTCTTCTAATGCTTGTGCGGCTTGTGCGGGAGTAGCGGCTGCCAGCACGTTTTTGTATGCGGGTTTACTTAAAAACTGGGCATGGTCTTCCATGGATTGCTGGTAATTTTCATAAGCGCGGAACTGGGAAGTACGTGTGACTGTCTTTCCGTTTTCCACCTCTTTGCTTTCGATAGTGACAGAGCCGGCAGGGCCCGTTCCCTTAATTCCAAAAAGGTTGTACGAGGATGTCCCAGTGGCAGGGTCAACAGGTACTTTTTTCCCCCAACCTGACTCGAGTATGGCTTGCGCTATGATAATGGAGGGGAAGATACGATAGCTCAGATAAGTCTTCCTGGCATGGTCAGCAACCAACTGAATAAAAGCTTGCGCATCCATAAGCTCACCCCTTTCCACTCTTTGTTATTCGTATGAGAAAAAGAGGTCAGGGGGAATAGGCCTGAACATGAAAAAACAGTCGATATTTCTCGACTGTTTTTCCATTTTTCTTTATGGCTTTCGAGGTTGAAAGTATTGAATCCGCTTGTTGAAGAGATGGAGCTCTGCTTTATAATCACGTGCCAAGTATCGACAGTACTCATTCGCCTTGTTTTTATCGCCATGTGTGGCCGATTCAGGGAGGGACACTTGTATGTAGTGCTTTTCGGAACCGTTTTCATTTTTGCTCCCGACTCCAACAACGATGGCTTTATACAGGTTTGGATCTTTTCCTTTGAGAAGGAACCATGAGTCCTTTCCTTCAGGGCGTTCTTCTAGGGTGTAAGGGAAAGCGGCGTCAGCATAGGTCCAGCCCAACTGCTTTCCTGTTTTTGAAGTCATGTCAACGTATCGCGTAAACTTGGCTTTCACGTCGTCAATACTTACAGATGCTGCGGTAGAACCATCAACGAAATAGATGTAGGCCGATTGAAGTTTCACGACTGCACTCACTCCTAGTACCGGTATTCTGTGCGTTAAGTGTAGCATTGTCTTCCACTCTTTGGCAATGAGGCAGTTGGCGACCGAAAACAATTGCGCGTTTTTTCTGAAAAGTGTAAAATATATATCATATTTATATGCCATTAGATGAACGATAAAGGATCATGGAGGAATATACGCATGCAGGAGGCCTCAATTAGACACGTATTCGAAGCTTTAAACACCATGCGCGCCATCGATGTGGTGAACAAAGAAGACTGGGAGCGGGCAGCGAAGGAAGCCGAATTGGATTCCTCTGTACAGTTAAACATTCTCTGGATCATCTACTGTTATGAAGGTGTACGCGTCACGCAAATTGCAGATTGGACCTTCTGGCATCCCTCATCGATTGTCATTCATATCAAGAAATTAATGGAGAAAGGCATGGTGACGATCGAAAAGTCGGAGTTGGATGGGCGTGTGGTCCACGTATACCCGACTGAAAAAGGAAAAGAAGTATTGGAAGCCAGTCGAAGAAGTGTACCAGATATTTTTAGATTGACGTATGCATTGGAGAAAATGGAGGAACGATACAGTACAGCAGTAGTTGAACTGTTCTTTGAATGTCTCTCCTTTGTCGCGCAATCGTTGCATGGTGCAGAAAAAGTGAGATGGATTCAAGAAGGGGAAGACAGGGTCATTAACCCGACCCGTCTGGTAAATGATGCTATTTAGGTGGCAAAAACGTAGTTTTTCGCTTATACTAGTGAATAATCCGAATATTTCACGAAATTCGGAGGCCAAAATACTGTTGAGGAGGGATTGCTGATGGAGCACTACGACCACTTATACGACGTTTCGGAGAATGCTAATGTACGTTTCCTTGGGTTTATTTCAGAGGGAACACGCTACGACTTTGGCATGGTATTTACACACAAGTTTTATGGGAAGCCGTTGGTGATCTGTATGCAGACAGGGCAATCGACTCTTCTCAGTTCTGAAGATGCGGTGAATCCAGGATACCTGCAAAAAATTTTCAGGCTGGATTCAGAGAACGAGGCACTCGCGCTTGCTGAGTTTTTCCAGGAGCATTTACCATCCATTCCATTTGAAGAAAATCAGTATTAGGGAACGAGCAGAAGTTTATCTTCTGCTCGTTTTAGTTTTTCTCTAAAATACGGCCTTCCTGTTTTTTAGTATAATCGAAAGAAATCAAGCTGTAGGAGGAACAGTGAGAATGGGTGTACATAAATGGTCGGCCAAAGATTCTCGGGGAGCGATTGTTCTCGTCCATGGAACAGGAGAGCATCATGGGCGCTATGAGCATGTAGCGGCTTATTTCAATCAGGCAGGCTGGGACGTATATGCGGAAGATTTGCCGGGATGGGGGCGTTCTCCTGGGAGACGGGGGCATATTCAATCATTCGAAGACTATTTGTCCCGCGTACGTGAGTGGACGAGTACCGCTCTTGCTGATGCGTCAGGCGAGAAGCCTGTATGTTTGATGGGTCATAGTCTGGGGGGCCTCATCGCGACTCGCTTTATTCAGACGGATGAACGGAGCGAAGAGTTGGCAGGGTTAATTCTCACCTCTCCATGCTTGAAACTGAAACTGACTGTACCAGCATGGAAGGAGCAATTGGCACAGTTTCTCGATCGTGTCTGGCCAACACTTGTCATGCCTAATGGAATAACTCCCGACATGGTATCGCGCGACGAAGCTGTTCAAGCTGCTTATCAGAACGATCCGCTCAATTATTCCAAGGTAAGTGTCAGATGGTTCACGGAATTGAACCGCTCTATGGAAAAGGCGTGGGAGGAAAGACATCGAATCAAGCATCCTGTCCTTGTTTTGCAGGCTGGTGCTGATACACTGGTTGATGCGGATGCAGTGGAGAAGTTTATAGCTGGCCTTCCAGACAGCCAAACGTTTGAACGATTCGCAGGCTTGCGGCACGAAATTTTGAATGAGCCTGAAAAGGAAGAAGTATTGCAAAAAATCGTGAACTGGTTGAATGACAATATTTCAATTTAATGTGACATACTAATTATCAACAAATGCATCTTGACTCCGAATGACGTGGCATATTAAGATGAATGTAACATAACATTTGTAGTAATATGTGAATCAATTGAATGCGGAGGGGACATAGATGGGAACTATCGTATGTCAGACTTGCGGAACCATCATCGAGCATTTTGAATGTAATTCAGTGAAAACGCTTTATGCGGTGTGCAACTGTGACTGCCGACCTGGTGACAGACAGGAAAAAGAATAAAAAAATAGTCAACAGGCCTATGTTGAGGCCTGTTTTTTTTGACAACCTTTTCCGTATGGAGGATAATGGAGAAGTGTGAAAATCGTTGTAAAAGGAGGAATTGTTTCATGAAGCGAAAACCGATGCAGGGAATGCTGGCCGCTGCACTTTTGGTCACATCTCTGTGGAGCGGGACACCGGCGCTTGCCTACAGTATTGGTGATGAAGAAAAAATCGACGCAAGCAAGCCTGAAATTTCCGGAGCCGGTTATGACATTTCCAAAAAATATGCCGTGTGGATGGTTGAAGGGGAAGAAGCCGTAACCCTTTACAATCTCGATAAAGGTACGCAAACTCAAATTGGCGACAAGGAATCTGAGAAGACGAATCCAAAAGTCGATGGTGAGTATGTCGTGTGGATCGATTCTCGTGACGGAGGTTCGGACGTTTACTTGTATGACATCGCGAAGCAAAAAGAAACCCGTTTGTCTGACGGGTCAGCTTCTGTCGATGGAGTAGAGATAGGGGATAAAAACGTTGTCTGGACAGATAACGGGGATGTTTATCTGCACAAAATTTCTACTGGAGATACAGAGATCGTATCTGCGAGTGGAAAAGCAAGCAACCCAGTGGTAAGCGATGCATATGTCGCATGGGAAGATGATCGTGATGGCAACGGCGATATTTACTATTACGATATCAAGAAGAGAGAAGAAAAGGAGGCTGTCGTCCAAAAAGGTGATCAAGGGCGTCCTACTCTTTCCTCGAATAAAATTTTGTACGAGAATCGCTCCTATAATCAAATCTACGTGCATACCATCAGCAATGGCCGAAACAAAGAATTGACGAACGGTTCGAATGACAAAGAATTTGTACATATGTACAAAGACGATTATGTGTATGCTGAAGATAATAATCTGATGTATCGTACCGTCGATAAATCGTCCAAAAAGAAACTTGACTCCAACCTTTATGGAAATGTAGGGCCGAGAATTTATGGCGACTATGTTTTGTACGCCAAAAAGGACAGTAATAAAAGGCTCCAGCTTCACCTGTATGATCTGGACGAGAAAAAGCAAGTTCCGCTAGGGAGTGTAGGTGGCGATCCTATTGATCCAAGTGGTCACGATCGTTATGTCGCTTATGCATCAAAGTCTAAGAATAACAATTCCATCGTTCTTTACGATATGGTAAAAGGAACGAGCAAAGCCATCAGCGACCCAGATCACGATGCAGCTCGCCCTGTCGTAAGTTCTCGTTATGTTGTCTGGTATGATCAGCGGGAAGACGCACTCTTCTCCTACGATATTCGTAAAGGCGTCCAAACGCAGATTACGAACGAAGATGATGATCAAAAGCCGAGTGAGAAGTTTTATGAAATCGACGGAGAGCGTCTTTTGTGGGTCAATGTCGATCGCAGAGCAGAAGTGATCATCACAAATCTGTCCACTGGAAAGCATACGGAGGTATCAAGGCTGAAAAGTGAACCGTTAAGCGTTGATATTTATCAAAACTATGCAACCTGGGTAGTCGAAGAAGGTAAAAAGAATGCAGCGATCGTTCTCTACGATATCGAAGATGATAAAGAGAGAGAAATTCGTGATAACGTAAAAATCGAGAAAGCAGAGCTTGGCGACAATTTCGTGGTTTGGAGCGAAGATACTGGCAATTCCAAAACGGGTTGGGATTTGTACTATTACAACATCGACCGTCAAAAAGTCAATCCGTTGCTGCGCTATACGGAAGGTGACCAGAAAAATCCACAGGCTTCACGCAATATGATTTTGTTCGAAGACAATCGTCTGTCCGGGAAAGGCAAACAGTTCTATTTTGAGCTGTATGATTTCGAAGAGGGGTCATTTAGCGATATCGAGTGGGATGATGATGCGGAAATGGAAAACCCGCGCATGGGTGGAAATCGCATTGTCTGGGTAGATGATCGCGACAAAGATCCTTACGTCTACACGTTGGCTTTCGCTCAGGGTGATGATGACGAAGACGACGAAGACGAAGACGAAGATGATGATGAAAAAGACGAGGACTGATTCTGAATAAATAGAGTCAGGCTCCATGAAAAAAACAGACGAAAGGAATTCTTTCGTCTGTTTTCTTTTATGTCCGGCATAAATACGGCTTCAAAAGTACGAGTGCTACGAGAAATAAAATGACTGCGACATAAGCAGGCAAGAGATGAATAAAATCAACATAGCCAACAGTAAAATGTATGCCTATGCCAGAAACAAAGCCAGGAATCCCTGCTAAAAACAATGTCCACCAAATCCACGCTTCTCCTCGCCTGATCCCCCAAAGGCTAATCAGCAAGACGGCAAGGCCATTCGAAACTAATGCCCCGCCAAAGCCAGCACGGTCATGAGCAATCACCGGAATTAATCGCTCATTGTAAGACTGCAAGGTATCAGCAGACACACAGAGAAAGACAAGATCGGAAGGAACGAAGACACCTGTGACGCCGATGAGCGAAATGATGATACCAGCCCCTGTCAAACCAAATCCGATGATGACAAAGAGCAATTGTCCCCATAGAGCCATTCGCCAATCCTGATCGTTGTGAAGCTGAGGCGGTAGGCGAGTCAAATGAACCTTTGCAGGTGTTCGTAATGCGAGCAAAAACATGGGGAACAGCACGAGCGCTAAAATCGCGTGCAAGTAATCGAAGTACCCGTATCCGATAAATAAAAAGAAGCTGGAAAATCCAACAGCACCGGAGACGAGCAAGATGGTCCGCGTCCAGTGAATGTCTTTGCGCAGGCCATGGTAAGCCAGTTGGCTATACAAAATTCCTATGGATATCATCGTTCCTGCCAGACTAATCCGATCGTGTGACATAAACGAGAGGATTTGCTCATTTAAGAGCGCAAGCTGGTCGGCTGACATCCCAAGAAAACGTTCGTCGTAGGGGAGGACGACGGTTGTTGCGGCGACCAGCCAAGCGATTGCCCCACCGATAATCATGCCCACGCCCAACAAGATTCCCCATATCCAAGAAGGAAATAAAAAAGCAGGTCGCTTTTCTTGAGGTGGGTTAGGGTCAGTATCTGGTTGTGTTTGCAAGATGGCTTCGTTAATTCGTTTTGGCAAACCGGGGCCAGAATAGACCAAGCCACTGTGCAACTGCACAAAATTGGCACCCGCTGCAAGAAAAGTCAGAGCATCGTGTGGCTCCAGAATGCCGCCTGATCCAATGATAAGAGCATCTGACCACTGTTCCCGTGCCCAAGAGACAAAATTGACGGCTTGCTCGTGTGAACTCCTCCCCGTGATGTAAACAGAGTGGTTCGCGCATAGTGGATCTTCCTGAATCGTGCCTCCGGCGACAACTAAGCCGTTGAGTCCTGCTTCTTTTGCCGAGGTAAGAATCGGGAGTGCTTCCGCTTCTGTAAGGCTTGGAGGGATCGCCAGCAAGAGTGGCATATCCGTCTTGTTACGCAAACTGGATAAATATTCTCTCCAAGCTGTATGGCTCCATTCTGGCTGCCCTATATTTGCCCGCGTATCTATTGTGAAAAACGAACAAAAACGCTCCAATCTGACGATTAGCTCCTGGAGCTCTTCTGTGGCTTCTCTCAGGCTGGCTCCTGGTCGGCAGGCCAATCTGACTCCGATAGGAATTTGGATGCCAGATGCCCCCTTCAGGCGCCTCTCAAGGGCATATATACCATTATTTACCAATGGACTGGAATAGTGGATATTCATCGCGGCAATGTCACGTTGAACGGTGCCGTAGGAATCAATCGGTTCTTTTGACACAGGTCCCAGCTCTAGAAACCCAAAGCCGAATTTGGACAGCGCTTGAATGGCGATACATTCCGGGTCCAATCCGGCACCCAACCCGACTGGAGTAGGGAACGTGACTGGACCAATTGTTTTGGAGAGCTGTGAGGGAGGCTCCATATGTCCCATCCATTCGATGATGACCGAACCACCCGGAATTTTTGCCAAAGTGCCGATTGACTGCAAGGTAATAGACCGGGCCCGTTCAGGTGGCATGAGAAAGAGAAGTGGCCGAAACATCGTTTGATACGACCAGTCTGGCATGGCAGCATCGCCCACCTTTCCTGATTTTTTCCATTTCCATCTTAACTCAAAATGTTTGCATAAAAAATAAAAAAAGCTGCTCTCTCGTGAAAGAGGCAGCCGTTTTTTGGTTCGGATCGCTTAGCCAGAAATGGCGGTTTGTCTTTTTACGACCTTGATCGTTTTCAATGTCTCATCTTCAGGACCTTGTACGGGTAACCCGACTCGAATGTTTTCCTGGATGTACGCGATATTTTCCTCGGTGATTACCTCCCCAGGGAGGAAGATCGGGATGCCTGGAGGATACACCATGATGAACTCAGTAATGACTCGACCTGCTGCTTCCGCCAACGGAATCGTCTCTGTTTCTGCATAGAATGCTTCTCGAGGAGTGGTGGACAGCACAGGGATATTCGGCAGTGAGATGGTTGGCTTCTCTTCTGCTTGTACGTGCGAAAATTCAACGGACAGATCGCGCAAGCCATTTACCAGCGTACGGATGGATTCTTCCGTATCCCCCGCAGTAACGAAGCAGAGGATGTTGTACAAATCGCTCATCTCTACTTCAATGTTGTACTTGTCACGCAGCCAGTTCTCGACTTCCCATCCAGTGATTCCGAGATCGCGTACGTGGATGAGGAGCTTGGTTGGGTCCATCGCAAAAGTCGCAGGCTTGCCAAGAATCTCCTTGCCAACGCAGTAGATGCGCGGGATTTCGTTAATCATATCGCGTGCTTTTGCTGCCAGTTCCATCGCTTGGTCCGCGAGCATTTTCCCGTTGAGGGCCAAATGCTGACGCGCCATGTCCAACGACGCGAGGAAAATGTAAGAAGTCGAAGTCGTCGTGAGCATACTCATCACGGTTTTCACCCGATCGACATCAACGAGGCCTTCCCGTACATTCAAGATCGACGTTTGGGTTAACGAGCCACCCAGCTTGTGTACACTGGTAGCTGCCATGTCAGCACCTGCTTGCATGGCCGAAATTGGCAATTCCTCATGAAAATGAATATGCACACCATGCGCTTCGTCTACCAATACAGGAATTTCATAGTTATGCGCAGCCCGCACGATCTCACGCAGGTCACCTGCAATACCGAAGTATGTTGGGTTAATCACCAACAGGGCAGCAGCATCAGGATGGGTTTCCAGTGCTTTTTGCACGGCTTTCACTGTGATCCCGTGAGAAATACCTAGACGCTCGTCCATTGCAGGGTGAATAAAGATTGGGATGGCTCCAGCGAAAATAATCGCCGACATAATCGATTTGTGTACGTTACGCGGTACGATAATTTTGTCACCGGGACTGCATGTCGCCATAATCATCGCCATGATGGCACCGCTTGTACCTTGCACAGAAAAAAATGTATGGTCAGCGCCGAATGCCTCGGCTGCCAAATCTTGTGCTTCTTTAATCATTGCCTTCGGGTGATGTAAATCATCCAATGGCGCAATGTTGATGAGGTCTATCGAAAGAGCGTTGTCCCCGATGAACTCGCGAAATGCCGGATGCATACCCATACCCTTCTTATGGCCCGGAATGTGAAATTGAATCGGGTTCCGGTTGGCGTGCTCCAACAACCCGCTGAACAAAGGAGTTTTCATTTGTCTCACTACGATCGCCTCACTTTACTAATCAAGAATAATAAGGGGAAAAACAAACAAATTGAGTATAGCAAAATAGGGGGGGAAAGCAAGCGAATTTTTATTCAGGTTTACGAGTGGTGGCAGGAGTTTGGCCTGTAAGCCGAGAAGGTCATTTACACGAGGTGATAAATGGATGAAAACGAGAGTAACGGAGCTACTTCAAATTACATATCCGGTAGTTCAAGGCGGCTTGGCTTATTTGGCTTACGCAGACCTGGCTGCGGCTGTGTCAAATGCCGGAGGACTCGGTCAAATTACGGCTATGTCTTTGCCATCGGCGGATGCACTGCGGGAGGAGATTCGCAAGGTCCGTGCATTGACGGATAAACCATTTGGTGTGAATTATGCCATTGGCCAACACGGTCGGCCGTATGAAGAAATGCTGGATGTGGCGATTGAAGAAGGAGTGGCAGCTGTTTCGGTAACAGGAGGCAATCCAGAGCCGCTGCTGCGCAGACTCGATGGTCATCCCATCAAAAAGCTTGTATTGGTTGCGTCTGCCCGCCAAGCACAAAAAGCAGAATCGATTGGCGCGGATGCTGTGATGGCTGTTGGTCAAGAAGGTGGGGGTCACCTGGGACGAGATGATATCGGGACGTTTGTTTTAATTCCGCGTGTGGTGGATTCTGTGAAAATTCCGGTATTGGCTAGCGGTGGCATCGGCGATGGTCGGGGAATTTTGGCAGCGCTTGCACTTGGGGCAGAAGGTGTGGAGATGGGGACGCGATTTATTGCGACGCAAGAATGTGTCCATGCGCATGCTGCTTACAAAGAGGCGTTGGTTGCTGGAACAGAGCACGATACCGCCGTTATCAAGCGCACACTGGGGACACCTGCCAGGGTCGTTCGTACACCAGGCTCTGATCATATTCTCCAATTGGAAAAAGAAGGGGCAGGTTACGAGCAATTAAAGAGCTTCATCAGTGGAGAGAACAATTGCACATTTATTTATGAGGGTGACAGCCAGCGTGGCTTTGGTTGGGCTGGTCAGGTTATTGGATTGATTGATGATGTACCAAGTGTCCAAGAATTGTTTGGCCGCATGTTTGGCGATGTGAACAAGTCGTTGGATCGACTGCGGTCTTTTTCCTAAAACAAAAGAACAGGCCTGCGTTTTTCAAATGAAAGCGGACCTGTTCTTTTGCATATAACTTAACTAAAGAAAGCGGGAGGCGGTTTATCCGCGAGAATTTCCTAACGTATAGAGCTTACTCAACACGCCAAATGTTTCTTCGAGACGACCAACCAAAGCTACTCCGTCTTCAAGGATTGGATCAAGACGGTCAATGGTAATTCCGCAGAGCAACTCCGCTTTTTTTACCTGTGCCAGCCTGTCCACCAACTTTTTCACGCCAGCCGTGCCCAGCTCCTTTTGAGAAGTGCTTGCTGGTTGCATATGATCTGGAGACCAGTGAAAATGCTCCGGAACCATCGCGATGACGTCCTCTAGACGCTTGTTAAACGCATTACTGATGATCTCTTTGGAAGGAGACTCGTAAATTACCGCGTACCAAACGAACAAATGTGTTCCCCACAAGCCGATTTGAAAGTGCGGATGTTTTTTGTAACCGCGTTTATCATTAGCCCAGGCAACCCACGTATCAGCTGGTGGGTTCACCGTACGGCGTGCGTGTTTTGCTATGTGCGTAAACATTTCATCACCAGTTGCAACGGAGAGAAAAGGCGCAAAGTGTTGGCTGAGTACTTCGAATTTGGGACGGATATTGGTTTTGATCGCGTCCATCCGAGCATCCAGTCCATCAATGGCAAAAACATCAAAATCTTCTTGACGAAAGCCTGGAAACGTTGGCATGTAACAAACACCTCTTTTAAGCATCATCGAACCCCACTGGAAAGAAAAGGGCGATCGTCCCCGTCAAGGGAGCTTGGAATCCTCCATATGATATCATACCATCCAGGAAAAAAATACATGCCGAGTTTATGAATAGCAAAACCAAAGCCTGAATAATATGATATACCACTCACTCCCTTACGGCGAAAACGATATCTGAGTATTCTGTCAACGGGAGGGGCCTGTAGAAGATGAATCTCGGCATGGAGTTGGAGTATTTTCATTTGGCAGTTTGGTTTGACCGCAAAACATTGCACGCGATGGTGCAGGCCCTGGTGGAAGCAGGGGTGAGCGTCACGTGGAAAGAATCTCCCGAGCAGTTTCACCTCCTCGTGAACACCACAGATGGCCGATCCGACTGGAAAATGCAGCGTTTAAACGGGTCCTATAAGCTGCACATTGCAGGCATTCCTGTCAATGATTCTCGGGTGGCACTCGTACTGTACCACTTCGTAGAGCGGGCAAAAGGGCATGCCATGATCAAGGTCACTTTTGAAGAGTGCGTCTTGCTGAAGCAAATCCAGTACGGAGAAGTTGTCAGAATAGTGGAATTAAAAGGAGCTGAGAAAAAAGTGATCTATGAAAAATTTTGCAATGTAACGATGGATCAGGTAATTGCCGCGATGAAACGACGTGATTCGGAAGAACGCATCCCGGTGCTGCGTCTGGAGTTGGATTATGAACTGGCGACGCTGTACGACGCGATGCAAGCCAAAGACCAAAGTCAAATGAAGCAGTCCACAGAGCGATTAAAACAGCTCCGTAGGGAAATGTTGCTTTTGGAAGCGTAGGCAGACTGGAGGATAGCCAAAGGACGATGAGTTTGACACAAACCAATACGGAATGAAAAAGCGACATCTCAAACAAATGAGGGTGTCGCTTTTTTTGGTGTGAAAGCCGCTTCTTAAGTAATTGATGTTTTTATGAAAGACTTGTTTGAATGGGAGGCCCGGCGGTTGTACAATAAAGAAGGTTTTTCACAGCATATTTACGCACGCGCCAGAAAGGAAGAAAAGTTTTGGAAGCATTCCTATCACAAATCCCCAATGTAGCCATCCTGCTTTTAGCCGTTATCGCATTGACACTGATCCTGATATGGATCGTGATTATGCAGTCCGTCCGGATTAGTCGATTGAGGAAATCAATCAACCGGATGATGACAGGAACGGGAGGAGCCAATCTCGAGGAAGGCTTGCACAGACTGCTGGATCAGGTAGAGGAAATGAAAAAGCAGCATAGCGATCAGCAGTTTGCCATCAATCGTCTGTCACAGCGAATGGCAGCGCAATACGGCAAAGTAGCGATTATCCGTTACAATGCCTTCGGGGATGTCGGCAGTGATCTTAGCTTTTCGTTGGCGATAACAGATGACGCTGGGAACGGCGTCGTGATCACCAGCATTTTTGGACGAGAAGAATCTCGCGTGTACGCCAAGCCGCTTGAGCAAGGGACATCGAGCTACCATTTGTCTGAAGAAGAACAGGCTGCGATCAAAAAAGCGATGACCTCAACGCCAGGGATATAAGTTCCTCTGAATTTCTTTGAAACAGCAAGAATTTGAATGAATCAGGGAGTTCTTTTCACTTCCCTGCGGCTGATTGCGGATTTTCCTGTTTTTTGCTAAAATTCATCGCCATTTTGCTCAAGACTTTTGGTGGCATCTGAGATATAATAAAGATGTCAAAAATGGCTTTTTTGCGAAAAACAAAAAGTAGGTGATCCGCCTTCATTACCCAAATCGATTTTCGATTCGCGGGGCAAGGCCAGGTTCTACAGCGTTCCTTTGTTGATACTTAGCGTATCTCCTCTGATTTGGATAACTGTTCGGTCGTACTCGACCCATGCAAACCAAAAGAATTGAGGAGATATTTATGGCACAGCGTTTAGCAACTAATTACGCCAAGGCCTATTTTACGGTGAATGAAGAAGAGCTGAACCAGTTCGTTTCGCTTTTCACCAATGAACACATTTCAGTCCAAGTCAAAGTGTGTGACAATGGCGACCGTGACGTAATCTTGAATGACAAGAACGGCGAAATTCAATTGAGTTTTTGTCGGGTTGGCAGCCGCTACTCATGCGACAGCTCGTATCTGATCCAAGATCGGCAGCTGGCAAATGCCATGAGAAAAGCAATGAAAGCGTTCCGAGGCTATGGAATTGTCCACCGGATTTATGACGGCTTCACAATGGTGTATCACTACGATCAAGGATCGGTTGTGAGCATCCAGGAGCTAACCGGAGACGAAGAAGTGTCCATCTTTGAAAATAACTCTCTGCACATGGCCAATGAGCTGGAGGCTTTGTTCCAGCAGGACGGCAGCGAGCAGGAGATTGAGTCCTTACGTCAAGAAACGGACCGATGGCTGGATTTGCGTAATTGGGCAAAGAGAACTGCCCCGGAAAAACTTCCAGCAATTGATGTTCGACTAGCAACGTTATCGCGACGTCTATTTGAATTAGAAGTGTAGTGAAAAAAGGGTGCCTGGGGCGCCCTTTTTTATGTGTGTGATCACACAGCGAATAACAAAAAGCGGGTTTCCTCCTAACAAGAGGTGCCCGCTTTTTCTTTTTGCCCTTCAACTTAGCGCAAATGTAAGGGTTTGCTCATATTGTACCAAATAGCTCCAGCATGATCTGAGCTGGAAACCCCGTTGTTGAGGTAATCATGACTTTCATAGTAGCCAATCAAATTTTCCTTACACGTAAGCGTAATCGTCTCACGACCGGCCTCTCTGGCTGATGCTTCCAAGTGCGTAAGGAGCATGGAGGCAATGCCTCGTTTTTGAAAAGCGGGAGAAACCGCTAATCCTAAGATGGTTTGATGCCCGCCCGATGCCGAATTTTCTTTAATCTCTTGAAATAAATCATCCGTAATGAAGGGGGATTCGATAACGGGCCCATTCACCAACCCCGCAATGACGCCATCCTCTTCCGCTACAAAAAAACTGTCTGGAATCAATCGAATGCGTTTCTCAAATGCTTCCTGTGTCGCAGCCTCTTCTGGTGAAAAGCAAAGCTGCTCGATGGCGATCAGTGCTGGCAAATCTTCTGCTTTGGCATTGCGGATAGTGATCATGTGTTCCGATCCTCTCCATTCTTGTTCGTTTTCCTTTCTCGAAAAGTTTAGAACCTTAACTATTTGATGTCAACGAGAGCCACTTGTAGCAAGGGGGTGCCTTCATTCTATGGGGCAATTGATCAATTTATTTTTATAGTTCTTGTTTAATCTTGAAAAAGGGTATTGTCAAACTAGGCCGATGCATGGTATTGTTGTTTTCGTTGGAAACAGGATTAGGAACCAGGATTCACTTTAAAGGGTGGATAACAACGGAAACCGCCCCCGTTAGTGAATGACGCAGGTCCTAGCGATGTTTAACATTACACTCGTTAGGAAGGGGGAACCGAAAGATGGAATATTCGACTTTCGGAAGACACGTTGCTGTTGACACATGGGGAGTTCAGTTTGATTTGTTGAACGACGCAGAATTTTTGAAAAAGGAAATGATTGAGGCTGCTGAGGCATGCGGTGCTACGGTACTGAGTGTGCAAGCGAAGCAGTTTTCTCCTCAGGGTGCTACCGTACTAGTTCTTCTCTCGGAAAGCCACCTGTCCATTCATACGTATCCTGAGCGCGGCTTTGCTGCTCTGGATTGCTACACGTGTGGGGAAACCGTTGATCCGCAAATCGCCATCGACTACTTGGTATCCGTGCTGAAGCCGGAAAAAACTTACGCGAAGAAATTAGTTCGTGGTTTGGGTGAACTACAAGTTGTTGAGCCAGAAATGAAACTGGTTGAAGCGGCAAAGTAAGTAACAAATGGAAAAGTTTTCAAGAGGTGCGGGCTAATTCCGCACCTCTTTTATATGGAGCTTTGATTTCTATTTGTCATCATGGAGTGACGGTAGGAATTCTGCGACCAATATCGTGGAGCAGAGAACGAAATTCCGTAGATGTATTGGTGATCTGGCTGTTCATGTCGGGTCTCACATCAACTTGATTGGTCCGCTGCGTCGCTTCTTCATAAATGTCTGCATGGATGGCACGAATCCGGTCAAATGTCCCTGTGTCGGAGGCTACCTGGATCGAGAAGTTGGGAACACGTGAACGAACGGCTGAGTGGACTTGCTGTTCGATTATGCGCGTTTGCTCAGGACCAAAATTTTTCCGAACACGAATTCCGATGACGGCATCTGTACCGCTCACGAGAACAGTAGCACGTTCCACACCAGGCACGTCATCTGCGACTGTGGTGAGCTGTTCAGCCAAATCCTGATTAAAACCATTGACCGTATATCCGTTTCGATAATTGCGGGCATTGATTCCGCCAGTGTAGGCATGATAATCATGAGCGAGGCTTATTCTTGCACCTGGGGCTTGCTGATAGGTGGTACTTTGCGTGTGCGCTTGATTTTGTGGATGGCTGCTCGAGCTGGCGCATCCGGTCACCATGGTTGCAATCATAAGCAAGCCAACCAAACATTTTGGGCCGTTCCGTTTCATACGTTGCCACCTCCATTTTCCTTAGTATGACGAAAATAAAGTCCCTTACTCAGGAAGTGGCTCCCGTAAAAAACTGCCCATTGTGCCGCGTTTCACTACCTGTTAATATGGAAGGTATGCATAATAGAGGAGGTTCACATGAAGCGTCTTGACATACGCAACATTGCAATTATTGCCCACGTTGACCACGGAAAAACTACGCTGGTTGACAAACTTTTGATCCAATCGGGCACATTCCGCTCGAACCAACAGGTAGAAGAGAGAATGATGGACTCTAACGACCTGGAGCGCGAGCGTGGAATTACGATCCTGGCGAAAACCACTTCTGTCAAATACAATGACTTTACGATTAACATCTTGGATACACCAGGCCATGCTGACTTCGGTGGCGAGGTTGAGCGTATCATGAGCATGGTGGATGGCGTTCTGTTGATCGTCGACGCCTTCGAAGGCTGTATGCCACAAACGCGCTTTGTATTGAAAAAAGCGCTGGAAGCAAAAGTTACCCCTATCGTTGTCGTGAACAAAGTAGACCGCGACAATGCACGTCCTCAAGAAGTTATCAACGAAGTGTACGACCTGTTCATTGATCTGGATGCGACGGAAGACCAACTGGAATTCCCAATCGTTTATGCTTCCGGTCTGCAAGGTATTGCAGGACTTGAGCCAGATAAGCTGGAAGGCGACCTTCGCCCACTGTTTGACACCATCGTAGAGCATATGCCTGCTCCTGACGCAGACGAATCTGCTCCGCTCCAAATGCAAGTAACCATGCTGGACTACAACGACTTTTTGGGTCGTATCGGGATTGGCCGCATCTATCGCGGAACCATGAACCTGAATGAAATGGTATCTGTCACTACGCGCGAAGGCGAAGTGAAAAAAGCACGGATTCAAAAGCTGTTCGGATTCTCCGGTCTGCAACGTGTTGAGCAAAAAACAGCAAGAGCAGGAGATATCGTAGCGATTTCTGGTATTGACGATATCAACGTAGGGGAAACCGTTTGCCACGTTGATCATCCCGAGGCATTGCCACTCTTGAAAATTGACGAGCCTACTCTGCAAATGACGTTCCTCGTGAATAACAGCCCGTTTGCTGGTCGCGAAGGTAAGCACGTGACTTCCCGCAAGCTACGTGATCGTCTGATGTCTGAGCTGGAGACAGATGTATCTCTGCGTGTAGATGAAACAGATTCGCCAGATGCGTATGTGGTTTCTGGACGTGGTGAATTGCACTTGTCCATCTTGGTAGAGAACATGCGTCGTGAAGGCTTTGAGCTGGGTGTGTCCAAGCCTGAGGTTATCATTCGTATGATAGATGGACAAAAAATGGAACCGGCTGAGCTGTTGATTATTGATGTACCTGAGGAATACACAGGGCCGGTTATGGAGACATTGGGTCAACGTAAAGCCGAGATGGTTAACATGATCAACAACGGCTTCGGACAAGTTCGTCTGGAATTCATTATTCCATCCCGTGGTTTGATCGGATATCGTACAGAGTTCTTGACGATTACACGCGGTTACGGTATTCTCAACCACTCCTTCGACAGCTATCGTCCACTTGTACCAGGAGCGGTAGGAGGACGTCACGCAGGGGTACTTATTTCCCACGAGACAGGAACAGCTACCACGTACGGCTTGATGTCCGTAGAAGATCGTGGAACGATGTTCATTCACCCAGGTACAGAAGTATACGAGGGTATGATCGTGGGCGAGCATAACCGTGACAACGATCTTGTTGTTAACGTATGTAAAGAAAAGCATGCGACAAACGTACGTTCTGCGACCAAGGATGAGACTGTCAAAATGAAGGCTCCTCGCATGTTGTCTTTGGAAGAGGCATTGGAATATCTGAACGACGATGAGCTGTGCGAAGTAACACCTCAATCCGTTCGTCTGCGCAAAAAATATCTGAACAAATCAGATCGTGAGCGCTATGAGAAGCAAAGACGCTATGAAGCACAACCGCAAGCGTAAGATTGAAAAGAAAAGAACGCCACTTGATCCTGTTGGGGATGAAGTGGCGTTTTTATTTGGGCTTGTCCTTACAACAGACTCTCGATATCAGAGCTGAGTTCCTCAGGTTGAGTACGAGCACTGATGCGTTTTGCGACATGACCGTCTTTATCCACGAGGAATTTGGCGAAGTTCCATTCGATATCTGGATTTTCTTCGCTAGTAGCATGTTCCTTCAAGTATTGATACAACGGGTGAGTACCAGGACCATTGACATCGATCTTTGCAAAAAGCGGGAACGTCACGCCGTAATTGCGATCGCAGAACGTTGCGATTTCTTCTTCTGTTCCTGGCTCTTGTCCAGCGAACTGGTTGCAAGGGAAGCCGAGAACGACGAGACCCTTATCCTGATAACGCTCATACAGTTCCTGTAGCCCTTTGTATTGAGGGGTAAGGCCGCATTGGCTGGCGACGTTCACGATTAGCAGTACATGCCCTTTGAAGGCGTCCAATGTCTTTTCTTCACCGGAAATCGTTTTGACGGCAATATCATACAAGCTCATCTTATTCCCACCTTTTTCTACTGACATATCCTCATCATAGCATGTACGGCGAAAATCATGCCAGCAACATGGAAGGGACTACCGTTTTTTGACACAGAATCCACCACCTGATAAAGTAAGAAAGATAGCGTTTTCCTAAGAAAAAAGGAGTGACTATTCGCTTCATTCCGCCTATGAGGTGGCATATGAAGCGGTAGGAGTTTCACCGCTTGAAGACAGGAGAGATAAGTGATGGACTGGATACAAATCGCATCAACCTATGTGCCAACGAATCCAGATCAGCTCACAGCATATGACAGCTTTCGCATATGGGCTGATAAATACCGGGCTTGGATTTTGTTTGTGGAATTAATTATCGTCTATTATCTTGGCTTTGCTACCCGTATCCGTATGCCTATTTTGAAAACCTTGCTCTTGTATATTCTTTTGTTTGCTGGAGCTCTCATTTTCGCTATTTTGGATGTGCAGCTACCTGTGAAAAGTGCAATGCTGGTGGCGATCGCGATTCTCGTGATTGTAAAGGTACGGATCAAGCCGGAGCAAACTGGGCGAAAGTGAGGAGAACCGCGTGAAGCGTGAAGATGCACTTATTAATTGGCTCCAAATTCAAGTGGTTGCCGACGCGCGACCAGAAGATCGCTCTGCTTTGGATACAGCTGCTTTTTTCTTGCAATTGCTGCACGAGGATCATCAAATGATCGATATTGGCTATCGTCAGGAAGGCAGCTGGTACGTGCTATTTGGGAACGCTGATTCACAGTCCGTGGAAGTGCGATACCCTGCTGAATTAGTCGAATCTTTATTGGTCGCGATTGAAAGTGAGCCCAAGTACAACTGCAACTAACGGGACAAAGACTCCCCTCCACTTGCCGAAATGATTCGGAAGTTGGGTGGAGTTTTTTTGTATTAAGCGCTTTTTGTAGGTAATAAGACGCGGTTTCTTGGATGATGCAACTTTTGAAAATGATTTCCCGTCAATATTCATGCCCCAATCAAGCAGGGGGATTTTGGCAGACTAGAAGGGGGAACTACCATTGAAAAAGTACATGACCAAACCCGTATTAGCGGTGGTGACAGCTGCAGGTATTCTTGGCTGTTTGACACCAATTTTTGCCGATGCAAGCTCGATTGCAAGTCCAAGTGCCACAAAGGTAGTCATGAATGACGAGGGAAAGCAAGTCACACGCTACAATCTGAAGGAACTTGCCCAAAATGATCCAACCACACTGAACATGCTCTTGAAAAATCAAGCGGATCACTTGTACATCATTGTAGAAGAAATCAACTTGAATACGAAGCTCCAAACGTTTATGGAAGAAAACAAAGCGGAGTGGGAGCGTATTTACAACGAGTACTACAGCGATATTTGGCTGGAAGTGCGCTTAACAGACAATGATGAAGAAATCGTAAGTGTAAATGCCAAGACTGAAGA
The DNA here is from genome assembly GCF_046196545.1 of Brevibacillus fortis. Lineage (GTDB taxonomy): Bacteria > Bacillota > Bacilli > Brevibacillales > Brevibacillaceae > Brevibacillus > Brevibacillus fortis_A. The sequence goes on along the minus strand of NZ_CP176370.1, from coordinate 4,157,671 downwards.
TAACAAGGTGTACATAAAGGGGATTGTGACTTCGGATGTCACCAAGGTGGTTGTGAAAAAGCCGAATTCCGACATTATTGAAGTCGTTCCGACCAACGAGCACTCTTTTACGGTCAGCTTTGAGGCTCCGGATGCATCCTATGAACCGTATGTAACTGTGAGTGCCTATGAAGGCAGCGAGCTGGTCGATAGCGAAAAAGTAAAGATCGTACCAAAAGCAGAAGAAGATAAAGAAATGATCATCCATACCATGTCTGTATTGGATGCGAAGAAAAAGGAATTAAAAGTAAAAGGAATTGTCAAGCAGGGGGCAGACAAAGTAACTGTCACCTATAATGGCGTGAAAAAAGACGCAAACGTGAAGAAGCTATGGGATGGCGTAGGCAGCTTTACGGTTTCAATAAAGGATGTACAAGAAGCAAAAGATCAAAAAGCCTTGATCGAGGTTTACGAGGATGGCAAAAAGGTTGATTCCGAATCCGTTCAGGTAGAAATCGTTAATGCTCCTGACAAGGATCAAGCGACCGTATATGCCATCAAGGCGACTGCTGTAAACAATCCTGCCGCCAAGTCCATTCAGGTGAAGGGGACAGTAAGCGGCTGGAATAAAAAGGACGATACTGAATTGTTCGTGATCGCTCCAGACGGTCAGAAAAAAGAGATTGAACCGAATGACAAAGGTGAGTTTTCTTTGACGTTGTCTTACAAAAATCGTTCCTTTAGCGCCAAATCGATTCAATTCGCATTGTATGAAGACGATAAGCTGGTTAAGAAAGCGGACGTTGCATTAAGCACAAAAGTCATTGTCGAGCCTGTGAAGCCAACAGACGAGGATGAAGACGATGATGATGACAAAAAGAAAAAAGAAAAAGGGAAGCAGAAAGATAAGCATCCCAACGGCAACGCGTATGGCTATTGGAAAAAGCATGACAAACATCATGATGACGATGATGACCAGGACGATGACGACGATGATCGTGACGAAGACAGAGACTAGACTCTATCGTTAAGGCCGCTGCTTGTAAGTCTCGACGTACTCCACCAATTGTCTGATGTAATCCCCTAAAATGGGGATCGAAAGAAATTGCGTCAAGAGGGAGCCGAGGAAAGCCAAAACGATAGCAGTACCAATCGTCAACCCCAGACCCCGGGCAAGACCTGCGAGGAAATTGATCCAGAGCAGCTTGCGCGGGGCTGTGTAATTTTGGATCACATCTGCTAGTCGGATATCTTCCAGGAACATCGCAATTTTATGCATCCGCTCATTTACCTTCCGAACTTCCTGGAGCTCTTCAAGAACTTGATCAATTTGCTGCATGAGGCGGTCTGTAGGCGACAAGCTGTCCATCCCCTTCCATCTTCCGGTATCGTTACTACCAGTCTAGGGAAAAAGACAACCAGAATCAAGGTGGAGAGGAAACATTTGCCTATCAGCTAGGCGAAGGGTAAAATGAACGTACAAAACGTTTGTTAGGAGGCTTTGAAATGGCTGAAACTGTTTCCCAATCTCTTTCCGAAGATTTATTTAAGCTCTTGCAAAAGGAGCGTTTTGTTACCTTGGGCACAGTAGACCATGAGTCAGGGGCACCATCACTCAGCTCCTTGTCCTGGACGTATGCTGTCAGCGCCGATACGATTCGTTTTGCCGTGGATAATCGCTCACGTATTTTGGCTAATATTGCGAAGGAACCGCAAGTTGTCCTGCATTTGATCGGTGCCGGCTCGTCTTTCGCCATTAATGGTCGTGCTTCCGTCAAAACAGACCGACTGGAAGGTGTTCCGCTCAAGCTGGCCATGGCAGAAATCAAAATTGAGGCTGTTCGTGATATTATGTTTTACGGTTCCCGCATTTCCGTTGAACCACAATATGAAAAGACGTATGACAAAAACGCGGCAGCGAAGCTGGACAATCAAGTTATGACCGCCTTGAAAGATGCAAATTAACGGGTGGAAATAAATTGTTGACAAGAATCCTGCCGATCCTTTAGTATTAGGGTCAATCGAATTGAATAGCAATCTTCTTATCCAGAGCGGCGGAGGGACTGGCCCGATGATGCCCGGCAACCAATCACCTGTATTTTAACAGGGAGATAATGGTGCTAATTCCTGCAGAGTTATCAAACTCTGAAAGATGAGAAGGATTTGCTTACGGTGACGTAAACAAAGCCTTCTTTCAGAGGAAAGGGGGCTTTTTTGATGCCCTCGTACACTATTGGAGGGAGAGAAACAGACATGAAATTGGAAACAAAGTTGATTCAGGCGGGAGTAGGCAGAGACGAAAAAACAGGGGCGGTGAGCTTTCCTGTTTACTATGCAACGGCTTATCGTCATCCTGCCTTGGGCCAGAGCACTGGATATGATTATACGCGCACAGCTAATCCGACTCGCACCATTTTGGAGGAGACCATCGCTGAAGCGGAATCAGGAGATGCAGGATTCGCTTGCGCCTCAGGAATGGCTGCTGTTCATACCGTCATGGGCTTGTTTTCCCAAGGGGATCACCTGATCGTTTCACTCGATCTGTACGGGGGAACCTATCGACTGTTCGAGCAAGTGCTCTCTCGCTATGGTCTGACGTTTTCGTACGTGGATTTGCGTGACATTGGTGCACTTAAAAATGCGATTCGCCCAGATACAAAGGCGATCTTCGTCGAGACACCAACGAATCCGCTCATGCAGATCACCGATATTCGAGCAGTAACGCAATTGGCGAAACAGCACGGGCTCCTTACGATTGTAGACAACACATTCTTAACCCCATATTGTCAACGCCCACTGGAGCTTGGTGCAGATATCGTCTTACATAGTGCAACCAAGTATTTGGCAGGACATAACGATGTACTGGCTGGACTCATCGTAACAAAAGGGGAAGAGTTGTCGGAAAACACCCGGTTTTTGCACAATTCAATCGGCGCTGTACTCGGCCCACAAGATTGCTGGCTTCTCGTTCGCGGGATGAAAACATTGGCATTGCGGATGGAGCGCCATCAATCCAATGCCTTGATTGTAGCGGAAAAGCTGCGTGAGCATCCGGCAGTAGCGGAGGTATTTTATCCAGGTCTGCCAGAGCATCCGGGGCATGAGATTCAGGTGAATCAAGCGACTGGGCATAGTGGGATGGTATCGTTCCGCGTACGCGATGCAGAGCAGGTGGGATTGTTCCTGCAAAATCTGCAAATCGTGTCCTTTGCGGAAAGTCTGGGTGGTGTCGAGTCATTGTGTACGTATCCGGCGACGCAGACTCACGCCGATATCCCGCAAGAAGTGAGAGAGCATGTAGGTGTTTGTGATCGATTGTTGCGACTGTCGGTTGGCATCGAGCATCCAGATGATGTCGTAGCCGATTTGTTTCAGGCATTGAATGCTAGTTTGGTCGTTGGGGGGAGTGTACGATGAATTTTGCAACCAAGATCCTCCACGGTTCGACTTGCATTGATCCGTTCACAGGTGCGTCGTCGGTTCCGATTTATCAAGCTTCCACGTTTCATCAGGCTGATATCGATCAGCCAGGTACATTCGATTATGCCAGATCAGGCAATCCAACAAGGCAGGCTTTGGAGGAAGCCATTGCGTCTCTGGAAGGAGGCGCGCGCGGTTTCGCGTTTTCATCTGGCATGGCAGCCATTTCCAGTGTGTTCATGTTGTTTTCAGCTGGAGACCATGTTGTCGTGGCGGAAGATGTATACGGTGGCACGTTTCGGTTTTTGACCAAGGTCTTGTCGAGAATGGGCATCTCCGTTACATTCGTGGATGCAACAGATACAGAAGCCGTTCGTACGGCCATTACACCGGCAACAAAAGGGGTTTACTTGGAGACCCCCTCCAATCCCACTTTAAAGGTGACAGATATTGCAGCGGTTTCTCGTATCGCGAAGGAGCACAGCTTGCTCGTCATTGTCGATAATACATTCCTTACCCCGTATTACCAGCGGCCATTGGAACTTGGGGCAGATGTGGTCATTCATAGTGCAACGAAGTTTATCGGAGGGCATAGCGACGTCGTGGCAGGTCTGGCGGTAACTAGGGAGGCTGCGTTGGGGGAGCAGCTCTACTTTATCCAGAATGGCATGGGAGCGATTTTGGGTGTGCAGGACTGCTGGCTGGTGATGCGTGGGCTCAAAACATTGAAAGCCCGACTGGATGTCAGCACGAAAACAGCCGCGAGCTTGGCTGAATGGTTGTCATCGCATCCACAAGTAAGCCGAGTTTACTATACAGGACTGGAGGGTCATCCCGGTCATCTGATTCAAACACAACAAGCGACTGGACATGGGGCTGTTCTTTCTTTTGATGTAGGGAGTCGCGAGCGAGCAAAAGCGTTGTTTGATCGTGTAAAATTGCCGATTGTAGCTGTCAGCCTCGGGGCAGTGGAAACGATTCTCTCTTACCCAGCTACGATGTCACATGCTGCGATGCCTGCTGAGGAAAGAGCTGCAAGGGGAATCACAGATGGTTTGATTAGGCTGTCAGCTGGTTTAGAGGATTTCGATGACTTAGTGGCAGATTTGAAGCAAGCATTGGATCAGTTGCCATTTGAAGCACCAGTCCATAAAGAAAAAGAGGTATTCTCCCGGGCTTAAAATCCGGGGAATACCTCTTTTCTATTAAGGTGTTCCTGTACGATTTGCGTTGATCTTGTTCTGTCCTTGCGGTTCTTTATGCATGCGTTTTTCTTTTACTTGAGCAGGGGTTTCTTCGGGAGGCTGCACACTGCGCGGCAGCTGCGGCATGATCCGACCTACGATATCCGCGAGCTCTTCAGTAATTCCTGAAACAGGATGACCACGACGAATATCTTCTCCCATTTCTCGTAATCGCTGTACGATGGCAGGGTCAGCGGTTACGACGGCATTCGCTCCTTGAGGATCTTCCTTCAGTGCTTCTGCAACTGTGTACTTAATGACGCCAACTTCTGGGCGATCCAGATTTGGATCTACTGTAATACCGACAACGGCAAATTTACCCAACACCACAGCAGTCGCGTTCTGTACCCTTTTCACACGTGTTGCCAATTGAACGAGACGATCGGCAGTGGCTTGGGAAGATTGATTATAAGCAGGCTCAGGAGCTGTTTGCTGAACGCGTTGAGTATGAGTGGCATGCTTGGGCTGTTGTTCAGCCTGATTCGCCGGTGGATTATTGCCCGACATGCATGCTGTAAGCAACAAGCTAAAACCGAGGCAGCAGATCATGATCCGTTTCACAGGCATTCTCCCTTTCCCAGTATTGCCTTCCTTCGTGAGGAGGGCAGGGTTACAAGTATTTTGTTCTGGGCTGCCCTTTTTCATTCTGCCAATGGGTCGTCTATCTCTGTCTACCTGAACATAGACTGTAGTACATCACGTCGCCGCACTTGAGCATCCCTCCAAAAATTGCATAGGGTATATAAGAAGGGTAATAGGAGGCGAGATTTTGAAGAAAATCTACGTACTGGACACCAACGTACTCCTGCAAGATCCAAGGGCGATGTTTTCTTTCGCTGACAACGAAATAGTCATACCAGCTGTCGTATTAGAAGAAATCGATTCCAAAAAGCGGTACATGGATGAAATTGGCCGCAACGCTCGGTACGTATCTCGGCTCTTCGACAGTTTTCGTGAGCTGGGGCAATTGCACACTGGCATTACCCTAGAAACAGGGGGATTGTTTCGGGTGGAACTGAATCATTCCTCTTTCCACCGCCTTCAGAAGCAATTCACGGAAATGAGTAATGACAACCGCATTTTGGCGGTCGCACTAAACTTACAGGAGGAGGAAAACGGAAAACCACAGCCAAGACCAGTCATTTTGGTAAGTAAGGATGCACTCATGAGAGTCAAGGCTGATGCATTGAATATTTCCGCAGAGGATTTTCTTTCGGATCGAGTTGTGGGGGAGTTCTCCAGTATTTACCCGGGGTATCAGAAGATGATGGTAGCGTCCGACATCATCAAGAATTACTACGCGACAAGAAAGCTGCAGCTGGCCTCCTGTTTTCCACGCTATCGCTTTTACCCTCATCAATTTTTAGTGCTGAAGGACGAATGCAACCCATCTATTTCAGCGATTGGAAAAGTCGACCCGGACGGAAAAATGTTAGAAATGCTTGTGTCAGATGATGATCCGATTTGGGGCATCCGAGCCCGTAACGTGCAGCAACGGATGGCAACCGAATTGCTGCTACGAGATGATATTCCTTTAGTAACCATGACCGGCAAGGCCGGTACAGGAAAAACCTTGCTGGCATTAGCAGCGGGCCTGCTGCAAATCGAGGACCAGCAAAAATACAAAAAACTGTTAGTGGCAAGACCTATCGTTCCGCTTGGAAAAGACATCGGTTATTTGCCCGGCGAAAAAGAAGAAAAGCTTCGACCGTGGATGCAACCGATTTATGATAATTTGGAATATTTATTCAACACGAAGCGCCCAGGTGATCTGGATAAAATTTTGGCCGGCATGGGTAGTTTGCAGGTGGAAGCTTTGACGTATATTCGGGGGCGCTCCATCCCAGAACAATTTATTATCATTGATGAAGCCCAGAACTTGACAAAGCATGAAGTGAAAACGATCCTGACGAGGGTGGGGGACGGCTCGAAAATTGTGCTAATGGGCGATCCTGAGCAGATCGATCATCCTTATTTGGATGAGAGCAACAACGGTTTAACCTACGTGGTGGAAGTATTTAAAGACCAAAAGCTGGCTGGACATATCCGGTTGGAAAAAGGCGAACGGAGTGTGCTCGCACAGTTGGCCGCAGATTTATTGTAAAGATGGATGAATGAAAAACATCGAGGGGGTCATACTAATTTTGTCGAGCCCGTTGATTCATGTAAGTAAACGGCGAAATGCCTTGCAGGAGGCGAAGATCCGTGGATAATCATGATCAAGCAATCGACGAAAGTCGTATGGAGATAAACCGATTCCTTTAGCTACTTTTCTCTACGATGGAGGTTGAAGAGCCAAAGAGAATAACCGGTAGAACCCCATAAGCAATTCGGGCTCGACAAGGACCGCTCCTCATTGGAGCGGTTTTCATTTTTGCAGATTCGGAGGCAAAAAGAAAAACGCGGATAAAAAATTCCCGCGTTTTTGTCCGATTTTCCTTATTTAGCAGCTGCGATCGCTTTTCGCAATGACGAAATACACCCGATGTGCATTCCTTCATGGAATAGAGTGAAGACCATCATTTCCCCATAAGTATGCATAGTGCCTCTGTCTCCTAGCTCAAATGGTTTTGGCAATGGTTCATGCAATCGGGAATGCAATTCTTCTTTGATACGCAGATGCTGTGCTTTTAGCTCGGCAGCAAAGGTTTCGAGGGAAGGACCTTCTTTTTGCCAATCAGCAGGCTTGGTTCCTGGAGCGAACATGGCTCCGTAATACGAAGGACATTTCATTCCTTCAGGTCCGAAGAGCAAGTAATCTTGTGTCAGAAGAATATGACCAATATTCCAACGAATGTTGTTTGTAAAGCCAATTGGAACTACGTCTGCTTCTTCCTCGGTTATTTCCGTCAATCTCCCCAAAAACATTCCGCGAATCAAGTCGTACTGATTCCAAACAAAAGAAAAGTCCTGCATAGCAATCCCTGCCCTTCCTCATATTTACATGCACCAACATGTTACCGCATAAACAGCAAAGGGGAAATATACAAACTGCAAAAAAATTTGCAAGTTGTCCCTCCATCTCCATACATATGTACAAAGGAGGGAAGCATGATGGTTACGTTGGATTCATCTATTTCTTTTTTGATTTATATAACAGCGGTGTCCAGCGCGGCAGCAGGTGTCACGGAAGCTTTTAAATCAGTCGTTCCCTTTTTGGCTACGGACTACGAGGCGAAAGAAAATTGCTGGGAGGATCAGTATCATGCTGCTCGATTGATGCACTACAAGCGCTTTTTCAATTTGCTAATTTCCGTATTGGCTGCTGGTGTCATTTTTGGCATGCTTGGTCTGGATCCGGCCCTTATTTTAACGGGTGCAGAATCCGCTTATGTAAAAAATTCGTGGCAGTTAGGAACTTGGATGTGGGGAATTGTTGCGGTGTTCGGCTCGCCTTTTTTCGCATCACTTCTCAAAATACTAGAGAGCTTCAAACAATCGGTGGACAGCAATCTGCCACCTAATCGACCGCGCCGCAAAGTCAGCGGAACACGAGAATAAGCTCGTCTCCCTAAGGTTGCCCGATGCTTGCCGGATACGCTAAGATAACCAAAAGAGCGGTAGCAAAGGTGGGCACAGGTGAATGATGTGGAAATGCTTGCGAATGACTGCGTTTTGGGTGTTGACAGTAATTGTCTTGGTGGCGTGTTCGGCCCAGTCGGAACCAACTGCTACATTTGACCCTGAAAACCAAAAGGAATACGGAGTAAACGGTATTTATCTCGGGCAGAACATAAAAGAAGCGATGGATATTTTGAAGCCGACGAAAGCTGATTTTATGGATATGGTGACAAGGCAAAGCTACACGGTAGAGCAGATGGCACAGGGTGCGGGAGATGCAGTGATGGGCATGCTGCTGGTTGATCAGACCCAGATGATGATCAAAGTCCACAAAGGTGAATTGACATCGATCATGCTGGGAGGAGTTCCCAGGGAGGACGCGCAAAAATTCAAAACATATCGAGGACTCGCCATGTTTGATAGTGCTGAGCAGCTAGAGAAGCTGTACGGCAAAGGAGCAGGCGAACAAGAAGTGGTATATGAAGGCAGCAAATACACCGCCAATTTTGGTCTTGTGGACAATCAAGTAGCGTGGTTCCGATTTGATCGTAAATCATCGTAAAAGGAGAAGGGAGTTCGCTTATCAGGAACTCCCTTTTTTTCATGTAAAGGATTCATTTAGTAGAATGGAGCCAAACGAGCTTCACTTGATAAGCCTTTGCGATTCCCTCTGCCAATGGAATCAAGCTTTGATCGATCAGGTAGGCTTCGGGTTGTTGGTTTGTTTCAGGTATGACACCCAAGACATGCTCGCGGATTTGCTCCATGGCAGCCCACTGATCTTCTGATTGGGATGGAGCCCCGAGCGTTACGATGGCAACTTGATCTGCATATACATACAAATGTTCATTTTGGGAGACAAAACCGATATCATCGAGTTGAGCGATTGTGGTTGCTTGCGGGAGCAGCAATAGCGAAAAGGCATCGCCTAGCATGTTGGACTTCTCCAGAATGGTTTCCAGCTTCTCCTGTTCGATTTGATTCTCTACAATAAAAAGCAGTTTGTCCCGATCAAAGACATTGACATGATCTCCGATTTTATGTATGACTTGAGCATAGAAGCCAGGGAGTTTCCCAGCTGGTACATTCAGTTCAATTCCGTACATATGGCGCATGTCATACCCCCATGTTTGCAATCGTGTTTCCTCTATCGTATCAAATAATCCAGGAGGTTTCCTATGATGAATCAAAATCTTGCCATTGAATCCTATGCGTTGGGAGCATTTCAAACCAATGCGTATGTGGTGACAAACACTGATACCAACCAAACCATTGTGATTGACCCGGGCATGGAGCCAGATCAGTTGCTTCGCGCTCTCGCGAATAAAAACGTCGTTGCTATTCTTTTGACACATGCCCACTTGGATCATATTGGTGGTCTCAACCAAGTAAGAGAATTGACAAAAGCACCGGTTTACATTCATCCACTAGAGCAGGAATGGCTCACAAACCCTGATCTCAACGGATCTCGACGCTGGAATCTGCCTGAACTTATCGTATGTGAGCGGGCCGAGCACGAACTGGAGGATGGTCAGACTCTAGAACTGGCAGGTTTTCACATTCAGGTGCTGCATACGCCAGGTCATTCACCAGGCAGCTGTTCCTTTGTAATTGGCCAACACTGCTTCGGTGGCGACGTTCTGTTTAATCAAAGCATCGGGCGTACGGATCTCTTCGGAGGAGATTACGAAACGCTGATGATCAGTATCCAAGACAAGCTATTTGAGCTCGATGATGAAACTATTGTGTATCCAGGACATGGACCGAAGACGACGATTGACTACGAGAAAACGTGCAATCCGTTTGTTACAGGCATGCTTCGTTAGTCGCTTCATCATTCTTTATAAAGGTTGGGAGAGGATTTTGTCAGGCGGTGGCGAAAAGGAAGGGGTTACCATTTACTAAAGGAGCTATTCATTATGAAGCGAACATGGAAATGGGCACTCCTTCTCGTTATCGCCTGCACGAGTCTGGTTGGGTGTGCGGCACCCATCGCCCAAGCAGATAAGACGAACCAAGCTCCCAACGTGAAAGAGCCTGATCCCGAAACACCACCGCAGACAGCACCCAATCATCAGGAGACACAACCTCCGACACTGCCATCAAGATTTCCGGAACAGCGGATCTCCCTTCTTGCCGTTGGGGATATCATGATGCATCAGGAGCAGTTGGATGCCGTCTGGGACCCAGCGACGAAAAGCTATGATTTTAAACGATTCTTCCCGAATGTCATCCCGATGTTCCGCGAGGCAGACTGGGTCATCGGCAATCTTGAGACAACGTTGAGCGGTAGCAAGGCCAAATACTCAGGCTATCCGATGTTTAATTCTCCTGAGTCGCTTGCACATACGTTGAAGGAAATTGGATTTACTGCGGTATCGACAGCGAATAACCATTCGATGGACCGCAAAGAACAAGGGATTCTGCAAACCATCAAATATCTCGATGAAGCAGGTCTTCCGCACACGGGGACGTTTGCAAGTCCCGAGGATCGAGATGAGCCCTTGTTGTTGACCAAGGACGGATTCACACTAGCCTTGCTATCGTATACGTACGGAACGAATGGAATCGCGATTCCAGAAGGCAAGCCGTATCTGGTCAATCTGATTTCGCCTGCGCTAATGAAAAAAGACATCGCACGGGCAAGAGAAAAAGGAGCCGATCTGGTTGCAGTGGCGCTTCATTTCGGAAATGAGTATCAACGCATGCCGAGTCCTGAACAAATCAAGACCGCCGAGCAAGCTCTAACATTTGGAGCGGATTTGATTTTGGGTGCGCATCCACATGTGGTACAACCTTACGAATGGAAGACGGTTACCCTCGAAGATGGACGCCAACACAAAGGACTGATCGCCTACTCTTTGGGCAATTTCATCTCTGCGCAGCGATGGGACTACAAGGATGTTGGTGCAATCCTGAAGCTCGTGCTGTACAAGAATGAGTCAGGAGAGGCCAGCATCGAAAGTGCTGAAATGATTCCGACCTACGTTCATTTTTATCGGAAAAATAACAAGCGCCACTATGTCATTTACCCGGTGTCAGAAACATTGGAGAAACTGAAGCAGGGACAGAAATACCCTACGCTGACGAAAGAAGCGATCCAGTACATGACACAATTGCAGAAGGAAATACCGGCTCATGTCAATAAGGTTGTTTCCAAGAAAAAAGCCAGCTAACGAATAGCTGGCTTTACTTCTTTCCAAATCCAAATGGAAGATTGAATTGTAGCTGGAGTTTTAATTCTTCGTCCATCAGTGTGATACCTTGCACTTGGATATTGGGGGAGATCAGCTCTGGATAAAATCCGAGATCGTACGCTTCCTCCATTTCCTCCACGGTCGATTGAGGCAAGGCAAAGCCGTCAAAGTACAGCTCGGTAATGTGGAATTTGAGATGAGTAGGAGAGACGAGCTCATAGTTACCAACGAGCTTTAGCTCCATCTGATCATACGTGCCTTCCACGGTTAGCTTGTTATCCTCAAAAGAGAAATGGGATTGTTTAAACAAGGCGTCTTTCTCTATCAAAAAATTGTTGAAGTCAGTCTGGTTGATGGTTAACGTATGCTTGAGGAGACCTTCCGACTGAATTCGATCCGGCGTCGCCAACTCTGGAACTTGTACCATGACCTGCGCGAGCATTCCGAAGAAGGTCTGGAAAGCGGGCAAACCACGTTTTTCCCAGTCTAAAATCAAGTGATTCATCATGGATTCTACAACCGTCGGGTCATCCAGTTTTTGTACGTTTTTTTCTTTTTCAGCGGCAACGGCGAACATTTCTGCTAATTGAAGCTCGTATTTTTTTCGCAGCGTTTGAAGTTGGTCCAATCGATTCTTTTTGTCGGTTTGCATCGCGGTGAGCTTGGTGCGCTCAGTATGATAGGACTCTAGTCGAGACATGTCACGCTCGTACAAGATCTCGTAGAAGTCGTACATCAATAAGAACTGATTGAAATTTTCCGCATTTAGTAGTAACGTCAGAAGATTAGTACGCTCGCCCATGTAATAGGCCCGCGCTACCTCACCGGCCCGGCGTTGTGTCGCTTCCATCACCAGCTTTTGTCGTTGCAAATCGAGATCCATTTGGGCGATTTCCCCGTATGTCCGCGTCTCTTCTTCCTTGAGTAAGGTGAGGGTTCGCTCCAGCTCTTTTTGTGTAAAATGCTGCTGCAGGATGAGCTGCTCCAAAGGAGTAGAGGGCTCTTCCTGGGCGAACACCGTCAGTGGACATACAAGTAGGAACAAGACGAGAAGAAATTTACGCATGATTTCACCTTTTGCTTTTGCCTTTCCATATTGTATGCTTCTTTTCGTATTATAGCCTTATCTAGTTGAATTTGGATAGCAGGAGAAGAGCTTATGACGATGATCGAACTGATTCGCGAGGAAATAGCAAGCCAACCAGGGAAAGCGATTACGTTCGCGCGCTTTATGGAGTTGGCCCTCTATCATGACACTTATGGATATTATATGGTCGAACAACCCAAAGTAGGCAAAGCGGGAGATTTTTATACGAGTGCATCGGTGCATCCTGTCTTTGCGGAAACAATCGCAGATGCAGTCTTGGCATTATGGGAGAAGGCGGATATCACTTCGCCTGTGCTCGTTGAGATAGGTGGTGGAACCGGGGCTGTTTGCCGTCACATGCTTGAGCGCATCCGAGAGAGCAAGCCAGAGGTATACAAAGAGCTGACGGTCATTTTGATAGAGGCGAGTCCGTATCACCGGAAAATGCAACAGGAGGCGCTCCAGTGGCACGAAGGCCCAAAGCGCTGGTATTCTTCCGTGAATGAAGCTGCCAAGCATGAAAAAATAGAAGGGGTTATTTTCTCGAATGAATGGCTGGACGCATTTCCCGTACATATTGTAGAGAAAACCAGAGCCGGCTGGCAGGAAGTATGGGTGCGTGTTGGCGAGGACGGGTTGGAAGAGAGTCTGGGGGAGATGACACCAGCGCTAGGGGAATATTTACACGGGCTGAACTTGAAGCTGCCAATCGGCATGCGGATCGAGATAAATATGGCGATGGAGCAAGCCGCACAAGAAGTTTCCAGCCTATTGAAAAAAGGGTTCGTCATCACGATTGATTACGGTGATCTGCAAGAAGAGCTTTACCATCCCAGTCGAAAAAACGGAACACTGATGTGCTACCATCGTCATCAAGCGCATACAAATCCGTATATCAACATAGGTGAACAAGACTTGACGACACATGTGAATTTTTCTGCGTGGAAGCAGTATGGAGAAAAGGTTGGATTACGGGAAATAGACTATATGAGACAGGATCGGTTTTTGATGCGGAATGGCTTGCTTCATAAAGCCGTCGCGCATATGGATACAGACCCTTTCACGAGTGTTGCGATGAAACGGAATCGGGCGATCCAGCAGTTGATTGATCCTGCTGGCTTGGGTGGGCGTTTTTGGGTCATGGTCCAAGGGAAAGGCACCGGGGAGTAAGCGAAGAGGAGAACATAAAAAAAGATGCTCATGGCGAGCATCTTTTTTCTTACATGATCAATTGTAGCAAAGCGTGTTCTTGTGGGCCAACAGGCATCACGAAGAACGTGTAATACGTGAATCCAACAAAAGACAGGAACATGAAGCCGAAGAAAATGTTTAGGTATACTCGTTCAGTCAGATTCATGTAGCTCAACGCTACGAAGAAAGCAGTCAAACTGAAGAAGATGAGCGCCATCGGGTACAATTCTGCCCAAAACGCCATCAACGCGATCACGATGGTCCAGAAACCAAGAACGCGATACATACGATCCATTTTAGTCCCCCCTTTTTGCCTCGATCGGTAAGATTTACAAGATTCCTCCCCCATTATATAGGACAGGTGAACACGTGTAAACGATAAAGGTATGACGGATTGTTGTCACCCGGGGAGGAGAGACTGGACTTGCGGTGCTAATACTGAATCACCGTATAGTTGCAGGATTGGCATCCGCGAATTTTGGAATCATCCTCACGTAATTCAATGTTCCCCAAGTACGTTTCGAATATTCCCATCAACAGAGCGTTGTGCATCTGGCATACGGCATTCGGATATTTTTTTGCGCTGTCAGAGAAGGTGCAATTATTCACGCGAAAACGCAGTTTTCCTTCATCCATTGCTTCGATGTCTGGTTTCAATCCCTGAGCCACGACAATCCGATGGACCAGGTCCAATTTTTCTTCCATAGAGGCTATTTCTAAATTGATTCCGCTTTGGACAACCGCCCGTTTTGCCATCTCTGTTCCAATGCGATGTCCCATTTTAATTAGAGCGGCTTCGCCAGCTTCGCCGAGCGAGAGCAGACTTTCAATCGCGATATCGGCCAACAGCTGATAGTCACGAGGTGGGAATTGCAGACTCACAACCTGTTCAGACAGTGAGTACAACCGACTGGGACGTCCTCCCTTACCACTTTTGTCTGTAACAGCAGTGAGTAAATTCACGTCCTCTAGCTTCGTCAAGTGCAAGCGTGCCACATTAGGATGGATAGAGAAGTGATCAGCTATATCCTGAACCGTGATGGGATCTTTACTGTAGGCGACAAATTGGTAAATGGAAAAACGGGTGGGGTCAGCTAAACAACTGGTTAACTTTTGCGCATCGTGGTCCATGCCGATACCCCTTTCTCAAAACAATCTTCATAAGTGTATCCCATTTTGTGTTACTTGTTAAGGTAGCAGTGTGCTACAACAGCATATCGCATAAATTTTCGTCTAGTTTTTAGATTAACTACTATTGACATAGTGTTAATGAAGCAGTAAAATCCAAAGTAAGGAAAGAAAATTTATTGGCTAACTTTTTGTAAGAGCTTAAACAAAACATCAAGAGCTGCAAATAGTAAGAATTTTATAGATGAAATCATTCGTGATAGATAAGATGGAGGGGTAACCAATGGCCGTTGCTGAACGTACACAAACACAAAAATTAACGTTTTTCACTTATCCGAGCTGCACATCCTGTCGCAAAGCGAAGGCATGGCTAGCAGAAAACGGAGTGAATTACGAAGAGCGTCACTTGTTCAAAAATCCACCGACAGCAGAAGAGCTGCTTGATATTATAAAAATGACTTCAAATGGCTTGGATGAAATCTTGTCGACGAGAAGTCAGCGTTTTAAAAACCTGGATGTCGATATTAATGATATGTCAGTGAAGGAACTGCTCGAAATGCTAAGCGAAGAGCCTCAGCTTTTGAAGCGTCCGATCCTGACTGACGGTGAAAACCTGATCGTCGGATTCAATTCTTCCGCCATGAAAAATCTGCTGTCCTAATGAAGAGGGGGTAAAGACCTCCTCTTTTTTGTTTGTCCATCGAAAGGTAAAATAAAGCCACAAGCTGATAAAGAGGTGGGAGTTCTTATGGAGACCTTGCTTTTGCAAAAACAGAACGGTATCGCCACAATCACATTAAATCGACCGCATGTACATAATGCCATTAGCGTGGAGCTGGTTGATGAACTACATCAGGTCTTGCGAGACTGCCAAGCCGATCCTGAGGTAAAGGTTCTGATTGTGACGGGGACAGGCAGAAGCTTTGTTTCCGGAGGCGATTTGAATCAGTTTATTGCAGCGCGCGGCTATGAACAGGCGCATCCTTTGCTCAGTAAAGTGACGGGGCTTTTGTCCACGATAGATCAGTTTTCCAAACCGGTGATTGCCATGATTAACGGTGCAGCGGTCGGAGGTGGCTGTGAGTTTGCGGGCGCATGTCATTTTCGTTTTGCAAGTGAGCGGGCGACCTTCGGGTTTGTACAAATCAGCATGCACATTACGACAGGCTGGGGTGGAGGAAGTCGGCTGTTGGACTTGCTGCCAGAGTCAAAAGCACTCGCTCTCCTGTTGACTGGTGACAGATTGCGTGCAGAGGAAGCCAAGTCCTACGGTTTTGTTGACGAGGTATACACAGAAGAAAAGCTGCATGAGGAAGTATATCGTTTTGCTCGAAAAATCGCTGCCCAGCCGCTAGCTGGCATTGAGGCGTACATGAAGGTTTTGCAGTGGAAGCGTAAGGGCATTCCGCAAGAAGAACGAATCCGGCGCGAAGTGAGTCAATGTGCGCATCTTTGGGGTAGCCCTGAACACGTCGCCGTAGTGGAAAGCTTCCTGACTAAGCGACCAACGTCCTGATCGATGGGGTTCCCTCCGTTTAAACATTTATTTGCTTGGACATACTTTTTCTAGTAGAAAGCGATTCTACAAGAGTAGGGAAAAGCATAGGATGAATTACATCATCCTTTTTAAAGGTAACGGGAGGGACTCATATATGGTAGCTTCCAGACAAGACGCATGGACCGAAGATGACGATCTAGTGTTGGCGGAAGTCACCTTGCGCCACATACGCGAAGGCGGCACACAGCTTGCTGCATTTGAAGAAGTGGGTCAAAGGTTAGGAAGGACAGCAGCTGCGTGCGGCTTCCGCTGGAACAGTTGCGTGCGTAAACGGTACGATGCGGCCATTTCGATTGCGAAAAGCCAAAGGCAGCAGCTGAAAAAGCTTGGGAGGATTCAAGCACCGCCTCCTGTGGTGGCTGAGGTCGAGGTCGTCACGTTGCACACAAAACGATCTGAAACACCAGTAGCAGAGGTACAAAAGTACGCAGATGTAGAGGAGCAGCAGATTGAAGCAGTCATTCGCATGCTCGTCAATCAAAAAGAAATGACTCGTCGTTTGCGACAATTGGAACAAGAGTTGGAAGGAAAAGAATTGGAGTTAAAAGAATTGAAAGAAGCCCACGAACGCGCTAGAAAAGAGCTGGATCAGGTTCAGGGTGTCAATGATGACTACCGTGCGTTGGTACAGATCATGGAACGTGCGCGCAAGCTGGCTTTTTTACAGGAAGAGGATTCCAACAAAGCGATCTTCAAAATGGATGAGAACGGAAATTTGGAGCGCGTGGAAAAATAAGCGCAAGGCATGAAAAAAGAAGCGGTCATTGATCGCTTCTTTTTGTTTACGCATTCATCTGTCATTCATGTTGGTAAAGGGAGAGCTAGTCTTGCAGCTCTACGCTCTCTGGCAACCATACGTATGGGTTTTCACCACGATCACGCATGAGATTGTATTTCACAGGCGTGAAGCCCATTTTCAACCAAAAATCGTCTGCGCGACAGCGGGAGTTGGTTTTAATAGGAGCTCCGAAGCTCTTCGCGTGGTTAACCAAAGCAGTTCCGTAATCTTTATGACGGTAGTCGGGCAGGACTTCGAGCTTCCACAGCTCGTAATAGTCTTGCTTAGGTTGGAAGTAACGGTCGTATTTCCCGTCAATTTTGTAGAGGCTCATACGTGCTACCAGAAGATCGTTGTCATAAATACCGTAAAATGGAGATTCCGAATCGTTTTCCACGATGTTCGCCTCCAGGTCTTCCTTCATAGAAAGCTCCTCCAGGCCAAATTCGCGAAACTGCTGGAATTCCTCCAGTGTCTTATAGTTGATTTGCAAACGTCTTACTTCAAACATGGTTAGCCACTCCTCTCACAGCTCTTTGCCTTGGCCACCTTTTGGCCCCGCCCCTTTATTATACACGATGATTGGCTTTTCCGAAGTGTTTTTCTTTTTTTATTGGAGGGATTGTCAGGAAATGATTTCGCTTCCTTGGAAAATTTTAAAATTTCATCCTAGAACTATGATCATTCTCGTGGCAAAATAGAAAGTAGCATCACATGATACAAACCAGGCAAACAATTTGGAAGCGCTTACGGTTGTAGTCGGTTTGTCAAAGAGGGGAGCGTTGCCATGCGTAAGGTATTAATCGCAAACCGTGGTGAGATTGCCAGACGAATTATCCGTACATGCAAGGCAAGAGGAGTGGCTACGGTTGCTGTCTATTCGGATGCGGACAAGAATCTGCCGTTTGTTCGTGAAGCAGATGAGTCAGTCCATATTGGTCCACCGCCTGTGCCACACAGCTACCTGAACGTAGAGGCCATTCTTGCAGCAGCAAAAAGCACCGGTGCCGATGCTATTCATCCAGGCTACGGTCTTTTGTCAGAAAACGAAGCTTTTGCCCGCCGCGTTCTGGAGGAAGGTCTTCTTTTCATTGGTCCAACCCCGGAGGTCATCGGTCAAATGGGTGACAAGCTGACTGCTCGTCATATGATGGAGGCTGCGGGAGTACCAGTCGTTCCAGGATGCGAACAGGCTATCGATTCACCAGATGAAGCAGCTGTCATCGCGATGTCCATCGGATATCCTGTAATGCTAAAGGCCAGTGCTGGCGGCGGAGGAATCGGGATGCACATTTGTCGAGACGAGGCTGAGCTGCGTCAAGCCTATCAATCGGCGAAAGGTCGTGCAAAAGCGTATTTTGGTAACGATGCGATGTACATGGAGAAGTACGTGGAACGTCCGCGCCACATCGAAGTGCAGGTCGTTGCCGATCAGCATGGAAACGTCATCCACTTATTAGAACGGGAATGCTCCATACAGCGCAGACATCAAAAGGTGCTCGAAGAAAGCCCATCGCCCTTTTTGGACACAGCAACGAGAGAGCTTCTGTGCGATGCAGCGGTTACAGCAGCGAAAGCAGTGGGCTACTCAGGTGTAGGAACGGTTGAATTTATCGTAGATGAACAGAAAAACTTTTACTTCTTGGAAATGAATACACGATTGCAAGTGGAGCATCCCGTGACGGAAGAAATGACGGGCATTGACCTCGTATCGCTCCAACTGGACATTGCCGATGGGCACCCGCTGTCGATCAAGCAAGAGGGCGTCAAGGCTCTGCGCCACGCGATTGAGCTGCGTGTCTATGCGGAAGACCCTGTCACCTTCCTGCCATCATCAGGGACGATTACGTTGTACCAGCCACCTGCATTTGAACATGTACGAATTGATGATGGGGTAGAGACAGGTACACAGGTGACTCCTTTTTACGACCCGATGATTGCAAAGGTCATTGTATCTGGGGCGACCAGACAAGAGGCTGTGCAACAGGCGCAGAAAGCTATGGATCATTTTCTGATTACTGGCATTAAAACGAACATTCCGTTTTTGCAAGTAGTATTACAGGACGAACAATTCCGAGCAGGTAACTATACGACATGGTTTGTTACTGAGCGCGGAGCTGCGTCAAACACGGAAAAACGCTAAACTAATAAAAATGATATGTAAGGGAGAGGGCCATCCATGAAACAAGTAGCAGCCAATATGGCAGGAACTGTTATTAATGTCCTGGTGCAGCCAGGTGACGAGATCAATGAAGGACAGGACGTTCTTGTACTGGAATCGATGAAAATGGAAGTTCCTGTACAGGCTCAAGCCTCAGGCAAGGTTGTGGAAGTAAAAGCGAATATTGGCGATTTTGTCAACGATGGCGATATCATTGTCGTTTTGGAATAGGATTAGAATACTTCTAAACTGAGCGACCGCTAGGCGAGGAGGTGGCTTGTAGTGCGTGTGCAAATCGTGGAGGTCGGTCCTCGTGACGGGCTGCAAAATGAGAGCGGGATTGTTCCAGCGGCAGCAAAAATCGCGCTGATTCATAAGCTGATGGAAGCAGGCTTGAAGCGGATCGAGGCAAGTTCGTTTGTGAATCCGAAATGGATACCGCAATTGGCGGATGCAGATGAGGTCTTGCAGGGAATCAATCGCAGCCAAGAGGTAACGCTTAGCGCATTGGTTCCAAATATTCGCGGGCTGGAGCGAGCGCGCCAATGTGGACTGACAGAGATTGCCCTGTTCATGTCTGCCTCTGAAACGCATAATCAAAAAAACATCAATAAACGGATAGAAGACACGTATCCGATCCTGCGGGAGGTTGCCCAGGAAGCGCAGGCTCTCGGGATGAAAGTTCGCGGATATATCTCAACGGTGTTCGGTTGTCCGTACGAGGGAAACGTTCCGCTGGACAATAGCCGCAGGGTGACAGAGGCTCTTTTGGAAATGGGAGTGTACGAGATTTCTCTCGGGGATACGATCGGGGTTGCAACACCGAAGCAGGTTCATGAGGTTTTTGGAGAACTTGTGAAAGATGTTACGAACGAGCGCTTAGCCGCCCATTTTCACGATACGAGAGGAACTGGATTGGCGAACGTAGCAGCAGCGTTAGATGAAGGAATCCGGATCTTTGACAGCTCAATTGGCGGCCTCGGTGGATGCCCGTATGCCCCAGGAGCTGCAGGCAACATTTCGACTGAAGATTTGGTTTACATGCTGCATGGAATGGACTATGAAACGGGCGTCGATCTCGAGAAGTTGATTGAAGCTGGTGCGTATATTGGGCAGCAGTTGGACAAAGAGCTCCCCTCAAAAGTGCTGCGGGCATCGCTCGCAAGCAAACCAGCTGGATGATCTGTATGGTTCCACACATTCGCAAAGAGGGGATAGAATATGACGGTTTCCCTGCAAAGAGAGGGCGCAAT
The DNA here is from genome assembly GCF_046196545.1 of Brevibacillus fortis. Lineage (GTDB taxonomy): Bacteria > Bacillota > Bacilli > Brevibacillales > Brevibacillaceae > Brevibacillus > Brevibacillus fortis_A. The sequence goes on along the minus strand of NZ_CP176370.1, from coordinate 4,137,114 downwards.
CGGCGTACTAACGCTGCAACGGCCAGAAGTTTTTAACTGCCTCAATCTTGAAACACTCGTGACATTGCGCGGCTTAATCAGTGAAATCAGCCATGATCGTGACATCCGAACGGTCATTGTGACAGGGGCTGGCGACAAGGCATTTTGCTCTGGTGCGGATTTAAGAGAGCGGCGCTCCATGTCACCACAACAGGTCGATGTATATATTCAAACGATTCGAGATACCTTCACAGAGCTGGAAAAGCTACCGAAACCAGTCATCGCGGCAATTAACGGGCTGGCGCTGGGGGGCGGGACAGAATTGGCTTTGGCGTGCGATTTGCGGATCATGAGTGAGCATGCCCAGATGGGTTTAACGGAGACATCGCTCGGGATCATCCCGGGTGCTGGCGGAACACAGCGTTTGCCCCGGCTAGTTGGAAAAGGCGTCGCCAAGGAACTGATTTTTACGGCAAGGCGTGTATTTCCAGAGGAGGCACTGTCTATTGGGTTAATCAATCGGATTGTTCCCGCTGATCAACTCGTGGCGACAGCGATTGCTTTGGCCGAGCAAATTTCAGCGAATGCTCCACTTGCCCTAGCCCAAGCCAAGTTTGCCATCGATTGTGGAGTGGAAGTCGAGCTAGCTAGCGGACTTCAGATTGAGAGCAATGCGTACAAGCTGCTCGTCCCGACGAAAGACCGCCTAGAAGGACTCGCAGCCTTTCAGGAAAAACGAAAACCGATATACCGCGGAGAGTGACGAGGGGGATTACGCTGATGACCAAACATTTGGAAGACACATTGCACGAAAAAATCGCCCAAGTAGTGCAAGGGGGCGATGCCAAGTATCATGACAAGCTCAAGGAGCAAAACAAGCTGTTCGTTCGCGATCGCCTCAAGCTATTGTTCGATGATGAGTTCATCGTCGAGGATGGGCTGTTCGCAAATGTCATGGCAGGCGATCTGCCGGCGGATGGAGTTGTCACCGCAATTGGCAAGGTGAACGGGCAAACTGTCTGCGTGATGGCGAATGATTCGACAGTGAAAGCCGGGTCTTGGGGATCGCGGACCGTCGAAAAAATTATTCGCATTCAAGAGACAGCTGAAAAAATGCGCGTTCCTCTTCTTTATCTCGTCGATTCAGCAGGAGCGCGCATCACTGACCAATTGGAGATGTTCCCAGGCCGACGGGGTGCTGGGCGAATCTTTTACAACCAAGTGAAGCTTTCCGGCAAAATTCCACAAGTGTGCATTTTGTTTGGACCTTCTGCTGCTGGTGGCGCTTATATCCCAGCTTTTTGTGACATTGTCATCATGGTCGACAAAAACGCGAGCATGTACTTGGGCTCTCCGCGCATGGCGGAAATGGTGATTGGAGAAAAAGTGAGCTTGGAAGAGTTGGGTGGCGCACGCATGCATTGCTCCGTCAGCGGATGCGGTGACGTACTGGCTGCTAATGAAGAAGAAGCGATTCAAGCAGCGCGCAGCTATCTTCGTTTCTTCCCGGCGAACTATACGTTGACGCCGCCGACTGCACTGGCGAAAGCCCCTGTGTCTACTGCGAAGGAAATCACGAGCATCGTGCCGGAGAACCAAAATGCAGCTTTCAATATGCATGATGTCATTACAGCATTGGTCGACGAGGATTCGTTCTTTGAAATTAAAAAATTATTTGCCCAAGAGCTGATTACCGGATTGGCACGTCTGGATGGCAAGCCGGTCGGTATCATTGCCAACCAGCCGCGTGTGAAAGGAGGAGTCCTGTTTGTCGATTCGGCTGACAAGGCGGCTCGATTCATCACGTTGTGCGATGCGTTTTCGATCCCACTCCTGTTCTTGGCGGATGTTCCTGGCTTTATGATCGGGACAGCAGTAGAGCGGGCCGGCATTATCAGACACGGGGCAAAAATGATCTCCGCCATGGCGGAAGCCACGGTACCGAAAATATCCGTCATTGTACGCAAGGCGTATGGTGCCGGCTTGTATGCAATGGCCAGCTCTGCATTTGAGCCAGATGCTTGCCTCGCACTGCCTGGTGCCCAAATCGCCGTAATGGGTCCAGAAGCGGCGGTCAATGCCGTCTACAGTAACAAAATTCAAGCGATTGAGGACCCGGCAGAGCGTCAAGCGTTTATCCAAGAAAAGCGCAGAGAGTATCAGGAAGACATCGATCTGTACTTACTGGCGTCCAACTTGATTGTAGATGCTGTTGTGCCTCCAAGCGAACTGAGACGAGAATTAATCCAGCGCTACGAGGTTTACAAGGAAAAGCGTCACGTTTTTTCGGACAGAAAGCATGCAGTTTATCCCGTATAAATCAGGGTTCAGGCTGTCGTCAAAAGGCGATGGCCTGATTTTTTTTACAGAAAATGTGTGGTAACCTAGGAATATTTCGATAATTTCGATCTTTTTTTGTGTCAATCAATTGAACAATCCCGAAAACTCTGTTATTCTTGAAAAATAAGCATTGATTAATGTGGGTGAACAAATGCTGCTAGAACCAAGGACGTGTCAGGTGGTAGTCATAGGTGGAGGGTCTGTCGGGCTGCTGTATGCAGCAAGGCTCGCACTCGCTGGACAACCTGTTACGATTGTTACACGCAGTTCACTCCAGGCGAATCAGCTAAATGAACGCGGGCTCAGCTTTCAAAAGCTTAATGGCGAGACAGTCACTGTTCCCGTTACCGCCAGCCCCATTGAAGAAGGCTTGCCTGAAGGGAATCTGTATTTGTTAACTGTAAAGCAGCCAGATTTGCATAGCTTGCTTCCAGCCTTACAAGGGGTAACCCTTGAGGCAAGAGTGATTGCTTTGCAAAATGGCATGGGTCATTACGAATTGCTTCGAACCGTTTTAACGGAGACACAGTGCTTCTTTGCGATTAATACGGAAGGAGCAAGGAGATTGTCGCCTACAGAAGTCGTGCATACCGGTACTGGTACATTGCGCGTAGGTTCTTGGGAGACTTCTGATTGCAATGATCCGCTGATTCGGACATTTGTCGAGTGGGCAATATCAACAGGTATGGAGGCTGTCTATGAAAAGGCAATACAGCCCTTTGCTTGGCGCAAGCTCATCGCAAATGCGCTGATCAATCCGTTAACCGCGCTTTTTGAAATCCCAAATGGTGCTCTCCTCGAAAATTCACATACGCAACAGCTCATGCGTGCTTTATTTGTGGAAGCAGCTGCAGTGGCTGCGTATGCCGGACAAAAAATCGAGGATGCAGACTTGCAGGAAATTGTCTCCATTTGCCGAAATACTTCCCGTAATCTTTCCTCCATGCTGCAGGATATAAAGAAGCGCAGACCGACGGAAGTGCAGTCTATCAACGGCTATCTTGTCCAAGTAGGAAAAGAGGCCGGGATTCTGACTCCGCTGCACGAAACCTTGCTTCGCGTTATCCTTCTGAAGTCAGACATGGGAATACGGAAGGAGGGAGGCGACAGTAGATGACCATTTTGGCGAATGTCTGGGCCTATTTGTGGGGGACGCTGACGGTTGTGCCGTTTCTCGGGTTTCCGATCGTTTATTTCATCTTGTATGGGACGACGCGGAACAAGAAACTGGCAGGCCGCTTCGCGATAAATATCACGAATCTTTTGGTGATTCGTTCTGCTGTTTCCGCTTACGAACTGATCTGGCCCGAGGCTTTTTCCGCTTGGTGGTGGGTATTCTGCTTTTACCTGGTGGTAACCGTGCTCCTGGGGTGCGTACAGATGAAGTGGAAGGGGCGGCTCTCCCTCAAAAAGGTAGGATTTTCGGCCTGGCGTTTGTCGTTTCTCTGGTTTGGAATCGTCTACATAGTGCTGTTTACGACCGGAATTATCAAAACGATGGGTGTCGTGTAAAGCACTGTTGATACATATCGTATTTATTCCGATAAGAAAGAAGGTTGGAACTATGCGACTTCCCATCGAGACCATCGGTCATAAGATTCGAATGATTCGGAAAGAACGCGGCTTTACCTTGGAAATTATGGCTGGCAAGACAGGGTTAAGCAAAGGTTTGCTGAGCCAAGTAGAGCGTGGAATTTCGCAGCCGTCGCTAGATTCGCTGTGGAAAATCACCAAAGCTCTGGAGTCACCCATCATTCATTTTTTCGAAGATATTGATCAAAAGCAGGTGCATGTGACTCGCTTGCAAAAACGCAGACAACTGGTCTTTCCTGAATCGACGGGCACTTATTCGCTGCTTTCGATGGGAGGTAGTGCCAAGCTGGGGATGCTGGAAGTGCGACTGATGCCTGGAGAAATGGCTGTCGACAAGTTCGTACAGTCAGAGGGAGAAGAATGTTTTACGGTCATTACCGGCAGTGTGACAGCGCGCTTCAACGATGAAGAGCATGTATTGGAAGCAGGAGACAGTATTTCATTTGACAGCAGCAAAACACACGCAATCGAAAATACAGGGGAAACGGAAGCTTTGTTAATCTGGTCCGTCACCCCTCCACAATTTTAATGCAAGCGCGAACAAGCCTGTATTACACTTTGACAACCCATTAAAGTGGGTTGTCTTGTTTTTTGTGGCTGTGGAGCATGTTATAATTTTGGTTGACCATGGCCCTAAGAAAGGTGAGCTAGCATGAATGTTGAATGTCTCGCGCTTCCATTGGCGAATCCGCTGGCACAGGAGTACCAGCAGCAAAATGCCTCTGCATTACAGTTTTTTGCGCATAATCCCTACCGTGAACAGTCCTACCGAGAACGCGTGGAATGGCTTCAAAGTCAATCCTATCCTCACCGGAACCAGCTCGTGGAAGGTTTATATCGTTTTAATAAAGAGATGGGTACTCACCCTGAAGCACTGAAAAATATCGAGTTGCTCAAACAGCCAGACACATATGTGGTCATTGGCGGTCAGCAAGCAGGGATTCTGGGTGGACCACTCTATACGGTCAACAAAGCTGTTCATCTGATCCAGGCAGCGAAAAGGCTGTCTGCCGAGCTACAGGCGAACGTCATTCCGGTGTTCTGGATTGCTGGCGAAGACCATGACATCGATGAGATCGATCATGTGTACTGGGGAGCGGACGATGGGAAGCGCCTGCACAAAGAGCGACTGGCTCTGAACAAAAAGGGTCGCCAATCGGCAAGTACCCTACCCTTGGACCCTGAACTGTGTACGCAGTTCCTGGATAAGTTTTTCCAGGGACAGACAGAGACTGCCGAAACCAAACAGATTCGTGAGTTGCTGACGCAAACCGCGGCTGATTCGCGTACAGTCGCAGAGTGGTTTGCCCGCTTGATGGCAAAACTGTTTGGCAAGCACGGTCTTGTTCTGGTTGAATCCTCGTTGCCGTTTGTTCGTGATCTGCAGCAACCAATTTTTTCACAGATCATTGAGAACAATGAGCAATTGACGAAGGTATTGCTACGGGCAGCGGATCGGATTTCAACGGCTGGCTATCCGCTTCAATTGCAAGTGGAAGAGCATCAAGCCAATCTGTTCGTCTATGAGGGCGATAATCGATTGCTGTTAGAACGTCATGGGGAGCGCTTTATCAATCGGAGACGTTCTTACAGTCGCGATGAATTGCTCAAGCAGGTTGCAGATTCCCCAGAACGTTTTAGCACAAATGTTGTTACTCGTGGGTTGATGCAGGAGCATCTGTTTCCTACGCTTGCCTTCATTGGAGGTCCGGGAGAGATTGCTTATTGGGCGTTTTATCGGGAGGTATTCGAGCTTTTCGGGATGCAGATGCCGATCGTATTGCCTCGTATGTCCATTACCCTTGTGGAGGGTGCTCAACTGAGACTGCTGGATAGCCTGGGGCTGTCTGTTGAACGAGTCTTGACTGATTTCACCGCTTGGAAAACCGAGTGGTCCAAAAACCAGGCGCCACATCCGCTGGAGCAGCAATTCACATCTGCACGGGAGTCGATCATGTCGATCTATCGTCCGCTGATAGAGGAGGTCGTTTCTCTGGATGCCGGATTGCGTGGTCTGGCTGAGAAAAATAGTAAGCTGCTGTTAGAGCAAGTATCCTTTTTAGAAGAGCGTCTGATTCGTTCGCTACAGCAAAAAGATGACGTGGAGCATGTGCGCGTCCAACGAATTGAGACCGCATTGGTGCCCGAAGGTGGGCTGCAAGAAAGAAAGCATTCGTTTTTCCCATTTGCAAATAAGTATGGTCTTGGCTTGATTGACCGATTAGTAGATGCGCCATTCGCGCATGATGGTACTCATCAACTTTATTACCTGTAAAATGCAGTGCAAAATAGTCGGATCGTCCTAGAAGTGGACCCGGCTATTTTTTTGTTGTTTAAGCTGATGGAAAACTTTTCTTCAAATTATGCCGAAACTTTTCCGACAAATTCTGCGTATTAGTAGTAATGGATTGTTTTTGGGGAAAGGTGGTACTCGGGATGCAGATTACATTACAACAAATCGGGAAAAAAGCCACTCTACTAGTTGTTAGCTTGTCGGTTTTATTGACGGGCATCGCAACCGCAGGATTGAAGACGGCCGAAGCACGGGAAGAATACGTGGCCAATTCACCTGCATTTATCGACACCAATGGACATTGGGCAGCAAAAGAAATAGGGATTGCTACCAAAAAGGGATTGATTAAAGGCTTTCCCGACGGGACCTTTAAGCCAGAACAAACAGTGACGCAAGAACAGTTTTTATCCCTGATTGAACGCGTCATTCCTTCCTTTACAGGTCATGAGCCTGACAGCTTTATCAAAGAGACCTATTTGCAGGCTGCTGCGGGACGTTGGTCGGAAAAAACCTATCACCATTTGGTTTCAGCGGGTATCATGCCATCCGGGAAACCGAAGGATAGCATGACGCGGTTGGAAGCGGCAAGAACCTTGCTGGCAGCCATCGGGCATCAATCAGAAGGGGAAAAATATCGGGGAACGACTGCGAAATTTTTCACGGATCTTACGGTCGAAAATGAAACACAAGTGATGACGGTCTACCCTGCCTACAAAATGGGGATTTTGGCTGGCTTTCCAGATGGAAGCTTTCGTCCTGATGACAAAATCAACAGAGCACAGGCAGTCGTCCTGTTAAATCGTTTGGAAACAAAAATCGACGAGTTGTACCCTGGCAATGTAACAGAGAGCGAGAAAAAGGCAATGACACAAGCCGTCTCGTCATTTGTAGGTGACGTAATGGATAAGCAAAAGATTCGTCGCTTTGATGATTTGGTTGCGTATGTAAAGAAAAACAATCTGCCTGTCAGCGAATCGTTTTTACGCGAGCATTTTTCGTTTATGCAATATGAAGTGTATGATTATGTCCGGTTTCCGCAGTTTAATGAGCTGATGTACTTTGCAAAAATCGGCATGAATAAATACAGAATGACGGTTCAGTATTACGCAGGGGAATTGGGCGGAAGCGTCGATCGCACGTTTTACCTTTCCTCGAGCGATGGCAAAACGTTTCGACTGATTGGAAAAGATGAATAAGAAAAAAGGCTGGGAAATGACTCCCAGCCTTTTTTGTGTCAGGCATGACGTTTTTGCCAGATAAAAAGGACGAATGCAATTACGAGGGGATAGAGAGCGGACCACCCCAAAAAAGGATAGAGTCCTACTGTACATAAGAGAGAAGTCCAGGAAGCGATTCGGCCTACGCGACTATTGCGCAAGAGTCGGACCCCAGCTAGACACCCGCCGATGTAAGTCGCAAAAAAGGTTGCATTGGGTAGCTCGATGAGTCTGGACAAGTCGATCACATCAAAATAGAGTACGCCGAGAACGACGACAAAACAAAGAGAGAGAAACAATAGTCCGCCGGTTGGTGTCCGGTATTTGGCGTGGAGGATGCCAAACCAGCGAGGAGCGATCTTTTCTTGCGCCAACGAATAGGCGATACGTGAAGCAGCACCAATGTAAGCGTTGGCTGTTGCGATACAAATGAACAAGGCGGTTACGGCTACAATCCATCCGCCGATCGGACCCAGGGAGAGTTGAACCATGAAACTGAGAGAGGCAGCGGAGATACCGACCCCGTAGCTATGCGTAGCCACGGTCATAAAGGCCACGGCAAAATACAAGAGAGCAACGATTGCCGCACTCCACAAAACACCGCGAATCGCGTTTTTCGCAGGATCAACGAATTCCTCTGAGAGATGCGTCACGGCTTCCCACCCAATGAAGCACCAGAACATCAGACCTGCTGCTTGCATGACACTCAACCAACCGTTTGGCATAAAAGGAGTAAAGTGAGTAACAGATGCATGCGGGATGCTTGCGACAACGGCCAAAATCAAAATCGTCATAATCAGCGAGACAACAATCGTTTGGACACGTGCAGCTACATGCAAGCCTACAACATTCATCATAAGGATAGCGAGAAGAAGCAGAGCAGCAGCCGCATAAACTTGCGACTCACTCCAGTTCAGCAGGATCGCAATGTAGTTGGCCCCTGTAACACTCAGAATCGGTGCGCCAATCGGGACGGACAGGAGAAAGAACCAGCCTACCATGTTTCCGAATCGATCTCCGTACGCTGTCCGTACAAATGTAGAGACTCCGCCTGAGCTCGGATAACGAGCAGATAACAGCCCCATCGTAATGGCCATGGGCAGGACGAGAATAGACATGACGAGCCAAGCTAAAATGGAAGCAGGACCAGCCTTTTGCGCTGCGAGTCCGGGGATGAGCAGTACGCCGGAACCGATCACAGCCCCGATGTATAAGGCGACGATCTGCGGAAGTCTCAGTGTTTTGGCTAGACCGGGGGCTTGCGTGGATGATTTCCCCATAGGTAGATCCCTCACTTTTTTTACGTACCTTGTCGTTGGTAACTGAAGTGTAGCATAGACTTAATCATCGGAGTTATCTATAATATTAGATAATTCTAATCGATTTTTTCGATGAAATGAGGGGGAAATCTGGATACTCGTTATTTGCAAACATTCCGTGAAGTAGCAAAATGCCAGAGCTTTACTCGTGCAGCAGAAATTTTAGGCTACGCGCAGTCGAGTGTGACGACCCAAATTCAAAATCTGGAATCGGAGTTCGGTGTCAGCCTATTCGAGCGTTGGGGCAAAAAAATCAGGCTTACCCATGCAGGTGAAGTGCTTCTCGGCTACAGCGAACAGCTGCAAGCCGTATTAGATGAAGCAAAAGCGAATTTGTCAGAGCAGGCACATCTGGCGGGAACGTTGAGTATCGGAACAGTAGAGTCATTGGCAGCCTTTTATTTACCCCCTTATTTGCAAAAATTTCGCTTAGAGCAGCCGCGTATGCGGATCATGCTTGCACCGGGCATCTGCCAAGACTTGAGACAGGGGGTAAAGGAAGGGAAGTTCGATTTCGCCTTTGTGCTCGATTGGCTCCAAGATCAATCAGAGCTGACAAATGTCGTTTTAGGTGAGGAAAAACTAGTTGTTGTTGCTGCACCTACCCATCCGCTGGTGAAAAAAGCGAAGGTAGAAACTCACGATTTTAGCGGGGAAACCTGGATTTTTACAGAAAAGGGATGCAGTTACCGAGGGATGATGGAATCGGTGTTGCGTGAAGCAGGAGCCACCGTGGAATCTTCTTTTGAATTTGGTAGTCTGGAAGCGATAAAACAATGTGTTGCCTATGATTTAGGAATTGCGTTACTTCCGAAAATTGTCGTACAAGATGAAGTGAAAAATGGTACACTTATGATACTCTCGTTTTCCCATCCGGATATCCGTGTTTTCCGACAGTTGGTCTACCATAAAAAGAAATGGATGCCTCAGGCTTTGTTACGCTTTTTGGAGCTGCTTACGGTAGAAACCGCAGAGCGTAAATTGCCGATAATAGGAAAATAATTGGAAAAACTGATGATGGTTTAACTTGCGTATGATATGATAGACAAGGTTGCTTTATGAGATAAAAGGAGGTCCATCCGTACATGAACACAGTATCTGAAAGCATCGTAAAGGATATGTCGTTGGCGCACAACGGCCATCTGAAAATTGATTGGGTAAAAGAACACATGCCTGTCCTGAACCGCATTCGCGAGCGCTTTGAAAAAGAGCAGCCGTTTGCAGGACTGAAAGTTGCGATCTCCTTGCACTTGGAAGCAAAAACGGCTTATCTGGCTAAAGTAGTTCAAGCTGGTGGCGCTGAAGTAACCATTACTGGTTCCAACCCGTTGTCCACGCAAGATGACATCTGCGCAGCATTGGTGGAAGACGGTATTCGCGTATTTGCGAAATACAATCCAGATCCTGCTGAATACAAAGAGCATCTGATCAAAACACTGGAAACTCGTCCTGACCTGATCATTGACGACGGTGGCGACCTGATCACTATTTTGCACAGCGAGCGCCGTGATCTGTTGTCTCAAGTACGTGGTGGTGCAGAAGAAACGACAACAGGTATTCTGCGTCTGAAAGCGTTGGAAAAAGAAGGCAAGCTGGAGTTCCCGATGGTTGCCGTAAACGATGCATTCTGCAAATACTTGTTCGACAACCGCTATGGTACGGGTCAATCCGTATGGGATGGTATCAACCGTACAACGAACCTCGTAGTAGCTGGTAAAACTGTTGTGGTAGCTGGCTATGGCTGGTGCGGTAAAGGTGTAGCGATGCGTGCAAAAGGTTTGGGCGCAAAAGTAATCGTAACCGAAATCGACCCAATCAAAGCGGTAGAAGCTTACATGGATGGATTTGAAGTAATGCCAATGCTCGAAGCTGCGAAGCATGGTGACTACTTCGTAACAGTGACAGGTAACCGCGATATCATCAGCAAAGAGCATTTTGCTGTGATGAAAGATGGCGCAATCTTGTCCAACGCGGGTCACTTCGATGTCGAAGTAAACAAGGTCGATCTGAATGCAATGTCGACTTCTTCCCGCATTGTACGTAAAGATATTGAAGAATTTGTCTTGGCTGATGGTCGAAAAGTGTATCTGCTCGCAGAAGGCCGCCTCGTGAACCTCGCTGCTGGCGACGGACATCCGGCTGAAATCATGGATATGACTTTTGCTCTGCAAGCGGTATCCTTGGCTTATGTCAATGAACAGTACAAAAACATTGGCAAAAAAGTGCTGAACGTACCATTCGAGTTGGATCAAATGGTGGCTCAGTACAAGTTGGAAGCTCTGAACATCGGAATCGACAAATTGACAAACGAGCAAAAATCCTACCTGGAAAGCTGGGTCGAATAGTCCCTCGAATCCCGTCTTTTCCCGGCAAAAAAATATGCGAAAAAATCCTGCATACAAACGCAGGATTTTTTTTTATAATAACAAATAGGTACTAGGTGGGGAAAAGTGGGGGAAAGTGGAGCCAACCGACAGGAAAGTGGGGGACCAGGGCGTGTTCATGGGGGAATATCAGCACAGCATCGACGAAAAAGGCCGCCTAACGATCCCAGCCAAATTCCGTGAAGGGCTAGGCACTTCCTTTGTTATTACCCGCGGGCTGGACCAATGTTTGTTTGCTTATCCGCAAGATGAGTGGAAACAACTAGAGGAAAGACTCAAGTCTCTCCCATTTACAAAAGCAGATGCTCGTGCATTTACACGATTTTTCTTTTCAGGTGCCACCGAATGCGAGTGGGACAAGCAGGGAAGGGTAAACATACCACCCAATTTACGTGAGCATGCAGGCATGCAAAAAGAATGTGTGATCATTGGGGTGTCAAACCGTGTAGAGGTATGGAGCAAGGAACGCTGGGAAGATTATTTTGCTCAGTCAGAAGGCTCTTTTGGAGAAATTGCCGAAAAACTGGTTGATTTTAATTTGTAGCAGCGAGAAGAACAGGAGTGACGACATTGTCGTTTCATCACGTAACCGTTTTGATGGATGAGGCTGTCGAAGGGCTAAATATTCGTCCCGGAGGCATTTATGTAGACTGTACACTTGGCGGAGCTGGGCATAGCAGTTTGATTGCTTCCAAGCTGACGGAGGGCGGTCGCCTTATCGCCATCGATCAGGACGACTGGGCACTGGATAATGCCCGCGAAAGACTCGCTTCCTATATGGATAGAGTCACGCTGGTAAAGAGTAACTTCCGTCATATCAAAGACATTGTGAGAGATTTAGGGTTGGCTGGTGTAGACGGGATATTGTTTGACCTCGGGGTATCCTCTCCGCAATTGGACGAGGGAGAGCGCGGCTTCAGCTACAACGCCGATGCGCCCTTGGATATGAGAATGGACCAACAAGCGCCATTGTCCGCCTATGACATCATCAATGAGTGGGATGAAGAAGAGATTGCCAAGATCATTTGGCTGTACGGAGAAGAGAAATTTTCCCGGAGAATTGCCCGGCAAATCGTTCAACAACGGAAGAAGCAGCCGATCCAAACAACAGGAGAACTCGTTGAGTTGATTAAGGAAGGAATTCCTGCCGCTGCGCGCCGTACCGGACCCCATCCGGCGAAGCGTACCTTTCAGGCAATTCGGATCGCAGTCAATGATGAACTGGATGCATTCAAAGAGGCCGTCGTCGATGCTATTGAGGTTTTGAATCCAGAAGGTCGCGTAAGTGTCATCACGTTTCATTCGTTAGAGGACAGAATCTGCAAGCAAATTTATCAAGACTTTTCAAAAGGGTGCACGTGCCCGCCAGCTTTTCCGATTTGCACATGCGGAAATAAAGCGGTTGTAAAAGTCATTACAAAGAAGCCGATTTTGCCATCAGAAGAAGAATTGGAAGCAAACAAGCGTGCACGATCAGCTAAACTACGGGTAGCGCAGAAGCTGTAGGCCGGGATCGACGAGAAAGGGGAGGGAGAAGCGATGAGTTATTACTACCGAGGAAATCTAGCTATGGAGTTGGAACAACAATCCCGCTCTGTAACGAAAACAACAAAGCGCACGGTTCGAATCAAGCCAACGATTCCGACCGGAGAAAAATTGCTGTATCTCTTATTTATCTCGTTAACCGTCGTCGGCTTGGGTCTAGTGGGTGTCCGCTACTCGCAAATTTCCCAGTTGAATTACGAAATCCAAAGCACCAAACATGAAAACCGTGTGACGACAGAAAAAAATGCAACGCTGAAATTGCAAATTGAGCAAATGACCAACCGGGATCGCCTGCAAAAAGAAGCAGAGAAGCAGGGGATGGTATACGATCCAGCAGCTGTACATACGATTGGGAAGCCAGAAGTACAGGCGAGTTCTCTGCCACAAACACAAACCAAAAAACCTTAAATGTTACTGCTCTTACGTGCGGTAACATTTTTTCTTAGCTGGGCCAGAGTCTGCTCCTGACTCGGCTAGGTTGCGTTCGTCTCCCCCAGCAGCCTTTGTTGGGGGGCGGGCGATCTTAGATGCGACGGAGTTGAATGGAGATGGAATGGAAGCGAAAAGTAAATTGGCGAATTCTCGTGGTAGCCTTATGCCTGATCTTGATCTTTTCGACGTTGAGCTTTCGAATTTATTGGATCCAAACAGCAAACTCCGCCACAATCATGCAGACTGCACAGAAGCAGTGGGATAGGGCGCATGTCTTGAAGCCGAAGCGTGGAGCGATCTATGATCGAAACGGAGAGATTTTGGCGTATGATGGTAAGGCATACACGGTAAATGCAAGGCTGAAGCCACTGGATGCGAGAGACGAAGATGTGGTGAAAGACCCTTACTACACAGCGAATATGCTGGCTCCTATTTTGAATGCGCCTGTTCAAGAATTGGTAAAGAATTTGACCAAGCCGAACAAAGTGGTGGAATTGGGACGCTACGGGCTAAAGATCAGTGAAGAGCAAAGGAACCGAATTCTGAATTTGCAATATCCGACACTGCCAAGTGGTGAGAAGCTCAAAAAGAATCAGCTCCCAGGCATCTATTTGACTGAAACGACCCGCCGGGTTTATCCGAATAACGCCTTCGCTTCCCATGTGATCGGTTATCTTGATTTGTATGATGAACCGAAAATGGGGATCGAGCTGCAATTGAACGAAGAATTGGCTGGCAAAAAGGGACATATTGCCTACCAAAAGGATCGCGCAGGCTACCAGCTGCCAGACGGAGAAGGGGAGTACATTCCGGCAAAGGATGGTTTAGATGTTTACCTGACAATTGACCGGCAAATCCAGAATTATGTAGAGCAAGCGCTTGACAAGGTGGAACAGCAGTACAAGCCGCAGGGCATGACGGTTATTGTGGCCGACCCACAAACGGGTGAGGTATTGGCGATGGGCAACCGCTCGCAGTTTAATCCGAATACGTACTACAACGGGATTGATAACTACAATAACCATGCTGTTACCACAATGTTTGAGCCGGGCTCTACGTTTAAGATTATTACGCTTGCGGCAGCGATTGAAGAAAAAATGTTTAATCAGAATGAAACCTATCAATCAGGTGCATATACCATCAAGGGGCAGATTCCGATCCGTGACCACAACAATGGTGCCGGTTGGGGAACCATCAGTTTTTTGGAAGGGGTTCAGCGATCCAGTAACGTATTGTTTGCTAAGTTAGGGTATGAACGGTTGAAGCTGGAAGGTCTGAAGAAATACTTCAAAAAATTCGGGATGGGTGTAAAAACCGGAATTGAGCTTCCCTACGAGAAAGAAGGAAATTTGATCAACCTGGAAAAACCTCGGTCACCACGTGACTGGGCTGCAACAACATATGGACAAGCAGCGACGGTTACGGCGATCCAGCAGGTTGCGGCTGTGGGGGCGATCGCGAATGGAGGAGAGCTTCTAAAACCTCATATTTTAAAAGAAATGCGTGATCCTCACACGGGAGCAGTCGTCAATCGCACGCAACGTGAGGTTGTGGAGCGGGTTGTAAGTGAAGCGACTGCGAAACAGACCCGCGATATTTTAGGTAAGGTTGTCTCAGAGAAGCCCGGGACCGGTACGCTATATCAGATCGAAGGGTACCAAGTAGCGGGTAAAACGGGAACTGCACAAAAATATGATCCCAACACAGGGAAAATCATGGATGGCCGCTACGTGGGTTCCTTCATCGGTTTTGCGCCAAAAGACAATCCGAAGCTGTTGGTTTATGTCGTCATTGACGATCCGCAAACAAATGCATGGTATGCAATGTGGGGCCAAATGATGCTTGCTCCCATGTTTACAACCATCATGGAACGCAGCTTGCAATATTTGCAGCAACAGCCTGATCTGTCGGTAGTCAAGAATAAACCGAATGAAAAGCCGAAGCCGAAAAAAGAAGCGCAGGCAGCGCTGGCATCCTCACCAGCTACACCGAAGACATTGCCAAAGTTTGAAGGCATGTCCACGACAGCCGCACAAATGCGGGCGAAGCAGGACAATTTGACGGTCACGGTAGCCGGAACAGGTACGAAAATCGTCAAACAGTACCCGGAAGCCTATGATCAGGTCGTTCCAGGTGAACAGATCATCCTTGTAACTGACAGGGTAAAAGGAACGAAGATGCCTGATTTCAAAGGAAAATCATTGCGGGACGTCATGGAGTTCAGCTCTTTGATCAATCTCGAAATGAAATCGACTGGAACTGGCTTCGTCACTCAACAAAGTATTCCTCCGGGAACCGTGCTCCAGGGTACAGAGCTGCTTCAGGTGACGCTGCAATCCGTGTCGGAACCACCTGTACCGACAACACCTCTTCCAGGTCAGGAGGGCAGCACAGTGCCTGCTACAACGACGCCAAACAATCCAGGGACGAATACTACTACTAACCCAACAGGTGGAAATAACCCGGCTCCGCCATCTTCCGGTCAGCAAACTGGGCAAGGTGGGGCAACACAGCCGCCAGCATCTGGACAGGCACCTCCTCCTGATAAACAAGAAGACCATTCAACGCAAACACCGACAACTCCATAGTTCTAACTAGTCCCCCCTGCGAATAAGGTTAAGAAGAGACAACCTATTTGAGGGGGGACTCGCTTTGCGGGTATCCAATGCTACTGTACGCCGTCGCATTTTTATCATCTTGATTGTAGGAGTCGTTTTGTATTCGGCACTTGTCACCCGATTGGGGTATGTTCAATTGATAGAAGGACCGAAACTCTCGCAAATGTCAGATGAACTGCTCAAGCGGGAAATTAAGTTTCAACCCAATCGTGGTCGCATTCTAGACAGAAGCGGCAATGAGCTCGTGACGAATATGACCGTCCCTACACTGGTATCGGTAGGGGCGCAAATCAAAGACCCTAAAGAAACAGCAAGACAGCTCGCCATCATTTTGGAGCAAAAAGAAGAAGATGTATTTCGTGCCATTACGAAAAAAGAAATGAGCAACAACCAGATTCCAGGTGGAAGAAAACTGTCTGTTGAAAAGGCGAGAAAAATACAAGAATTGAATTTGCCAGGGATATACTTGGCAGGGGATACGAAGCGTTTTTACCCGAACGGAAATATGGCTGCCCATATTCTTGGTTTCACAGGCATTGACAATCAAGGGTTGACAGGGCTTGAAAAAATTTATGATCCTTTCTTGATGGGGACCGAGGGGCATATCTCATTTCCGTCAGATGCCAAAGGGCGCGTACTGCCAGGTGGAACCGAAGACTACGTAGCACCCGTGAATGGCATGGACATGTATTTAACACTCGACAGTACCATCCAATCGTTTATCGAACGCGAGCTGGATCAGGCGGTGGTCGCTTATCAGCCAGATGATGTTCTGGCGATTGCCATGAATCCAAAGACAGGTGAAATATTGGGGATGGGAAGTCGCCCGACTTTTCAACCGGATGCGTACAGGGACTATCCTTCAGAGGTGTACAATAGAAATCTCCCGATCTGGAAAACATACGAGCCTGGTTCCACATTCAAGATTGTGACACTGGCTGCCGCTTTAAACGAAGGGGTCATCAATCTGAACGAGGGCTTTTACGACCCGGGATTCATAAACGTGGCAGGGAAGCGATTGCGTTGCTGGAAGCGCCAGGGGCATGGACAGGAAACGATGCTGGAAGTGGTAGAGAATTCTTGTAACCCTGGCTTCGTAACGATGGGTCAGCGACTGCAAAAAGAACGACTATTTGACTACATCAAAAAATTTGGCTTCGGACAAAAGACAGGGATCGATTTGATCGGCGAAGAAAACGGGCTGTTATTCAACTTGAATAAAGTGGGACCAGTAGAACTGGGTACGACTTCTTTCGGTCAAGGGGTATCGGTAACGCCGATTCAACAAATGGCTGCGGTCTCAGCTGCTATCAATGGTGGCAAACTTATGAAGCCGTTTGTCGCCAAAGAATGGCGGGATAGTGTGACACACGATGTCGTAGCGAGGACCTTGCCTACGGAAGTTCGACAGGTGATTACCCAGGAGACCTCCGCCAAAGTTCGGCATGCGCTGGAAAGTGTGGTCGCGCAAGGAACGGGTAATAAGGCATATATTGAAGGGTATCGGGTAGGAGGAAAGACGGGAACCGCACAAAAAGTAAAAAATGGCCGTTACGTCGATGGGGAATACATCGTGTCGTTTATCGGTTTTGCGCCAGCTGATGATCCACAGATCGTTGTATATTTCGCCGTAGACAATCCGAAAGCACTGGCATTTGGTGGATTGATCGCCGCTCCGAGTGTAAAAAGTATCATGGAATCCTCCCTTCAACATTTGAATGTACCCAAACGAAAAGATGGCATCCCCAAGGAGATTAACAAAGCACTTGGTGAAAGAGCACCAATTGAGGTGCCAAACATGGTCGGACAATCCATGAGAGACGTAGTGACAACGTATGATACTCTGCCGCTAGTCGTTTCAGGTAAAGGTCAGTTCGTCATCCAGCAGTCCCCTGCCCCCGGAGTAAAAATTGATGAGGGCGGAAAAATTCGCATATACCTTGGTGACAAATCGAGCAATTAGCTATAAAATGAGATTTCGAAGGCGGAGGGGAGTAGGCTTGTCTACGTTCGCTCTGCCTTTGTTCGTCAAGACTGCGCCTAAATGATCGGCGTAGCCAAGTACAAATGTTCAAATTTCTGTCTATACTAGTTGGAGAATGGGGTGCCTGTTTCATGTTTCTACGGGATCTGCTCATGCCTTTGTTGCCAGTAACGGTTTCGGGGGATGACAGCATGGAGATTACGGGTTTGACAGCAGACTCGCGCCAGGTAAAGCCCGGCTACTTGTTTGTCTGTCTGACTGGATATACCGTGGATGGACATACGTTCGCGGCCCAGGCGGTGAAGAATGGTGCCGTTGCCGTGTTATCCGAAAAAGATCTGGACGTGCCAGCGACTATTGTCAAAGTACCGGATACCCGGCGGGCAATGGCTATGCTGGCTGATCGTATTTTCGGATCTCCTACGAAAGAAGTAAAAGTCATTGGCGTAACGGGGACAAATGGCAAGACGACCACTACGCATCTGATCGACAAAATTTTGCGCGATCAAAGCAAGCAAACAGGCTTAATCGGAACGATCCATATGAGAATTGGAGACGTAACGGAGGAAGTCAAAAATACGACTCCGGATGCCATAGATTTGCAAAGAAGCTTTCGTCGCATGTGCGATGTAAACACAGACTATGCGATTATTGAGGTTTCCTCTCATGCACTGGAGTTGGGAAGAGTCCGGGGTTGCGAAATCCATACAGCGGTTTTCACCAACCTGACGCAAGATCACCTCGACTATCATAAAACGATGGAAAACTATCGCTACGCCAAATCATTGTTGTTTTCTCAGCTGGGCAACAGCTATGACACAGACCGTCTAAAAACAGCTGTACTGAATGCGGATGATGAGGCGTCCGAATTATATGCTACCGTTACACCGGCGCGAGTCATTACATACGGCATTGATCAACCAGCAGATGTAAGGGCGAAGCAAATCGAAATCACCAGTAAAGGAACTTCTTTTACAGTCGAAAGCTTCGCTGGCAGTGCGCGTCTGAACTTGAAGCTGATGGGAAAGTTCAATGTGTATAACGCTTTGGCAGCCATCGCGGTTACACTCGCAGAAGGGATTCCGCTAGAAGCGATCAAAGCGAGCCTGGAAGAGGTAGCGGGTGTAAATGGGCGATTTGAAGCAGTAGATGCTGGTCAGCCGTTTGCGGTGCTCGTCGACTACTCCCACACGCCAGACAGCTTGGAAAATGCATTGATGACGGTCAAGGAATTTGCCCGTGGCAACGTATTTTGCATTGTTGGCTGCGGAGGCGACAGGGATCGAACCAAACGCCCAATCATGGCGCAAATTGCAACGAAATACGCTGATCTGACCGTCTTAACATCAGATAATCCGCGCTCGGAGGAGCCGCAGGCGATTCTCGATGACATGCTGGCTGGCTTGTCGGAAGTGGCACCTGATCGTTATGTGGCACTGACAGACCGTCGCGAAGCAATTGCGCATGCGGTCTCGCTTGCAAAGCCGGAAGATGTGATCTTGATTGCCGGAAAAGGACATGAAACGTATCAAATGATTAAAGACCAGGTGTTGCCCTTCGATGACCGTGAAGTTGCGCGCGAAGCGATTGCCCGGTACAACCAAGAATAGAACAGATGCTACACACTGCATCGAAAGAAAGGAGGCTCGGGCATGTTCGTTGACAACGTCCTAATCGTCACGATCGTCGCTGCGTTTCTCATCGCCGTACTCATTGGCCCATTGTTTATTCCCTTCCTTCGCCGCCTGAAATTTGGGCAGGCAATTCGTGAGGAAGGGCCGCAATCCCATTATAAGAAGGCTGGAACTCCCACCATGGGAGGCACCATCATTCTTTTGGCACTCATATTTACCGTGTTGAAGTTTGCCAATGCGAAAATGGAAATTTACTTCCTGTTATTGGTGACTCTCGGATACGGTTTAATCGGGTTTCTGGATGATTTCATCAAAATCAAGAAAAAACGCAACCTCGGGTTGACCGCCAAAGAGAAGTTTGCTGGTCAGATTGTCTTGGCAATCGGCGCTTATATTTTGCTGCTCATGATGGGGCATGACACGTCCATTCATCTGCCAGGTACACCGTGGAAGCTGGAGCTCGGCTATTTCTACTTCCCATTCCTGTTGTTCCTCTTGGTAGGTACAACGAATGCCGTTAACATCACAGATGGAGTGGATGGACTATTGGCAGGGACGGGAGCAATTGCTTTTGGTGCTTATGCGATCATCGCATGGTTTGGTCAAGATTATGACACCGCTATTTTTAGTGCGGCTGTTGTAGGTGCGCTACTTGGCTTCCTTGTCTTCAATGCCCATCCGGCACGTGTGTTCATGGGTGATACCGGTTCACTCGGACTTGGTGGAGCGCTGGCGGGAATTGCAATCATGACCAAGACGGAATTGCTTTTGGCTATTATCGGTGGGGTATTTGTTGTCGAGACGCTCTCTGTTATTATGCAGGTAGTCTCCTTTAAGACACGTGGAAAGCGTATTTTCCGTATGAGTCCCCTGCATCATCATTTTGAATTAACAGGCTGGTCAGAGTGGCGCGTGGTTGTCACGTTCTGGCTCGTCGGTATGTTCTTTGCTGGATTGGGTGTATACCTTGAGGTGGTGACAATCAGATGATGCGTTTTCATAATAAGCATGTCGTCGTTATTGGTATGGCAAAGAGCGGTGTCGCAGTGGCAAAACTGCTACACCGCTTTGGTGCTCATGTCGTCGTAAATGATAAAAAGCCACGTGAAGAAGCAGTGGGGATAGAAGAGCTGGAAACGTTGGGGATTCCGGTCATTTGCGGCTATCACCCAGATGATCTCATTCATGAAGGCATATCCCTTGTCGTCAAAAACCCGGGGATTCCGTATGAAGCAGCACCCGTCAAGCAGGCGCAGGCATTAGGTATTCCTGTTGTGACGGAGGTGGAGCTGGCCTCCCAGATTGCCAAGGCACCGATTATCGGCATTACAGGCTCTAATGGCAAGACCACGACTACTACCCTTATCGGACTCATTTTCAAAGAAGCGGGTCTGGATGCGAAGGTAGGTGGCAACATTGGTACCGTGTTGTGCGGCCTGGCGGAGGAAGCTGGTCCTGACGAATGGCTCGTTGCCGAATTGAGTAGCTTCCAACTGATGGGGACGAGGGAATTCCGCCCGCGTATCGGTGTTTTGCTCAATCTGTATCCTGCTCATCTGGATTACCATCACACAATGGATGATTATTTGGCAGCCAAACTGAAGATGTTTGCCAACCAAACGGCAGATGACGCAGCTATTTTGCCGTATGACCAAACAGAAATCGTAGAAAAATGCAAAGACCTTCCTGCAGCCATCTACTACTTTAGCAAGAGTCAAGAGGTGCCAAAGGGAGCCTTTGTCAAAGATGGTTTGATCCTGTTTGCGGATGGGAATGGGAATACAGAGCCAATCGTTGCGGTAGCGGACATTACCGTTCCACATCTGGACAACGCTCTGGCAGCGATTCTCGTTGCGAAGCTCGCAGGCGCGGACAAGCAATCGATTATACAAGTTCTTACTACCTTCCCGGGGGTAGAGCACCGGATGGAGTTCGTGGATTCGATTCGCGGTGTCAAATACTTCAATGATTCAAAAGCGACCAACCCGGAAGCGGCATCGCGTGCCTTGCAAGCGTGCAAGGAGCCGGTCGTTTGGATTTGTGGCGGGCTGGATCGTGGTGTTGATTTTCGGGAACTGTTGCCCGTGATCCAAGGGCGGGTAAAAGCAGTCATCGCTCTCGGGCAAACGGCACCGATTTTACTGGAACGTGCTCAGGAAGCAGGGATTAATGAGCGTATCCATGTCGATACTGTGGAAAAAGCCGTTCTTGCTGCTTCCCAGTTGGCCGAATCAGGTGATGTGGTCTTACTGAGCCCTGCTTGTGCGAGTTGGGACATGTTTCCTTCGTTTGAGACAAGGGGGAGCATGTTTAAGGACGGCGTGCATAGACTTAAAACAAGCCTAGCATAACGTCCCACTGTATCATCAAGAATATGACAAAAGCGGGACGGCATGAGAAAGGATGACCTGGCATAATGAGCAAGGTACGCTCTGCCCCCGACTTCGTAATTATTTTTGCAACACTTTTTTTATTGGGAATTGGCATCGTGATGGTATACAGCGCCAGCGCGATCGTGGCGCAAAAGCCGCCATTTTCCGATCCGTATTTTTTCGCCAAGCGGCAACTGATTTTCGCTCTGTTAGGGATTACATCCATGTACATTACGATGAATATCGACTACTGGGTGTGGAAGCACTGGGCCAAGCCAGGGTATTTGGTGAGCATCGGTTTGTTGATTCTGGTTCTGATCATTGGCATTGAAGTAAATGGTTCGAAAAGCTGGCTTGGTTTTGGAGCCTTTGGTATTCAACCGGGTGAATTTGCAAAGCTTGGCGTCGTTGTATTTCTGGCGAAGTGGCTCTCCGATAATCAGAAGCAAATTGTCTTGTTCCGAAAAGGTCTTATGCCTGCCTTGGGAATCCCAGTTCTTTGTTTTGGCTTGATCATGCTGCAACCGGATTTGGGTACAGGTACGGTTTTGATGGGAACTGCCGTGGTCATGATTTTTGCGTCAGGTGCGCGGATCAGTCATTTTGTTGGATTGGGAATGATTGGGGTTGTTGGCTTCATCGGCTTGGTTTTGTCAGCACCTTACCGAATCAAAAGGATTACGTCCTTCCTCGATCCGTGGTCTGACCCTCTTAATACTGGCTATCAAATCATCCAGTCTCTATACGCAATAGGTCCCGGCGGTTTGTTGGGTCTTGGTCTAGGGCAAAGCAGACAGAAGCATTTGTACCTGCCTGAGCCTTACAATGATTTTATTTTCTCGATTGTCGCGGAGGAGCTTGGCTTCATCGGAGGCACGCTCATTCTCCTGCTTTTCCTCCTCTTGTTGTGGAGGGGAATGCGAACGGCGATTACGGCTCCAGATTTGTTCGGAAGCCTGCTTGCGCTAGGGATCATCGGCATGATTGCCATCCAGGTAGTCATTAATATTGGTGTTGTGACAGGGATGTTCCCGGTGACAGGGATCACGTTGCCGTTCTTGAGCTACGGTGGTTCATCATTGACACTGATGCTCACTGGTGTAGGTGTCTTATTGAACATCTCTCGTTTTTCTCGATAATAGAAACCTCAACGGGGAGTACGCAATAAGCAAGTAAATCAGCCTATTGCTACTCCTTCTCAAAAAAAGGGTGTGAACGTATGCGTGTCGTCTTAACAGGCGGTGGCACAGGTGGACATATTTATCCGGCGCTTGCGGTGGCGAGGGAAGTTTCCCGCCAAAATCCGCAGGCTGCCTTTTTGTATATTGGCAGTAAAAAAGGCTTGGAAGCAGGTTTGGTTCCGAGATCAAATATCCCTTTCCAATCGGTGGAAATTAGCGGATTGAAACGCAAGCTGTCGTTGGACAACCTGAAGACCTTGTGGAAATTCGTCCGGGCGGTTGGCGATGCGAAGAAAATGCTGCGCGAATTCAAACCGGATGTTGTAATTGGGACCGGTGGCTACGTATGTGGTCCGGTCGTATATGCAGCTTCGCGATTGGGAATTCCGACTCTCATCCATGAGCAAAACGTAGTGCCGGGCTTGACCAACAAGTTTCTTTCTCGTTCAGCTACCCGGGTGGCCGTTTCGTTCAAAGAATCGCTTGCCCATTTTCCCCCGTCCAAAACAGTACTAACCGGAAATCCGCGTGCAACGGAAGTCATGCATGGTAATGTAGAGGCGGGTCGTAGCTTTTTGGGCGTGGACAACAACAAAAAAATCGTCCTGATCTTTGGTGGCAGCAGGGGAGCGCGCGCAATCAATGAGGCGGTCCTTTCCGTTGTTACGCAGTTGGGCAAATATGCCGATACTCATTTTGTATATGTGACAGGCGACGTTCATTTTGAAACGATTTCGGCACAGCTTCGTGAACTGGGAACAGTTCCAAGTAACATTTCTGTGCTTCCTTTCGTCCATAATATGCCGGATGTTTTGGCGGCTACGCATGTATTGGTTGGTCGTGCAGGGGCATCTACCTTGGCGGAAATAACGGCACTAGGTGTGCCTTCGATCTTGATTCCGTCTCCATATGTCACGAACAACCATCAAGAGAAAAATGCAAGGGGATTGGAGCGTGCAGGGGCAGCTCATGTCATCGTAGAGCGGGAGCTTACTGGAGAGAGCTTGTTACTTTCCTTGGAAAATATCCTTGCCAATCCAGCAAAATGGGAAGAGATGAAAAACAGTGCTCTTTCCTTGGGGATGCCGCAAGCTGCGACGGAGATTGTCCGTCAATTAGAGGCGATTACACGAAAAAAATGATCAGATGGGCGATTGTCACGCCGATCTGGGCGAACGCATAGTATGGAGCAAACACGTGAGAAGACTAGGTCCGACCTAGCAAACGTATCAGGAGGTTCACAAATGAAAAAGATCGCAGATGAACTCATGCAAGCAGGAATCGAAAAAGTGTGGACCGATGAACCCCTTGCTAATCATACAACTTGGCGGATCGGGGGTCCTGCTGATTTGTTAATCCAACCCAAGGATAAAGCATCCTTGCAAAAAGCCTTGCAGATCATCCATCGTCATGAAATTCCTTGGAGTGTAATCGGGCGCGGTTCAAACCTTCTGGTGAGGGACAGAGGGATACGTGGAGCCGTGCTTAAAGTGGCCGAGGGCTTGAGCCACTGTGAGTTCAGGGGCGAAGAGGTGTGTGTGGGTGCCGGATATTCCATGATCCGCCTGGCGGTGGAGACAGGCAAGATGGGATTAACAGGTATGGAGTTCGCAGGAGGTATTCCTGGTACGGTAGGCGGCGCCGTCTATATGAATGCGGGGGCACACGGATCTGATCTTTCACGTATTCTTATTGATGCCGAGATCCTTTTCGAAAACGGCGAAAGTAAAGTGTTGAGTAACGAGGAACTGAGCTTTAGCTATCGGACTTCTCTTTTGCAAAAGCAAAAAGGGATCGTGCTAGAAGCCCGTTTTCAATTGCGGACGGGCGACCGCGAGGAGATTGCGGCCACGCTCGCTGCCAATAAGGAACGACGGCGCAATACGCAGCCACTGCAGATGCCGTGTGCCGGCAGCGTGTTCCGAAATCCGCCAAATGACCACGCAGGTCGTCTGATTGAGGCAGCTGGGCTGAAGGGCTATCGGGTCGGAGGAGCTCAGGTTTCAGAAAAACACTCCAACTTCATCGTGAATTGCGGAGGAGCAACGGCTGCCGACGTCCTCACCTTGATTGATCACGTTCGGAGCACCATTCTCGAGAAAAATGGGATTGACCTGCATCCGGAAGTCCTAGTGGTGGGCGAGGGGTAACACGGAGGTGAAAGTTTGGAGACTTTTGCGATCGAAGGCGGAAGACCTCTGTCCGGTTCGCTTCGGATCCAAGGTGCTAAGAACGCTGCTCTTCCCATTCTTGCCGCTGCTGTGCTCGCGGAAGGGCAATTCTATATCTATGACGTCCCCCATCTAAAAGACATTAAAGTCATGCTCGAAATCTTGACGTTGCTTGGGGCGAATACGAAGCATGAGGACGGATGTGTCAATCTGGATACAACGTCTGTCTGTGTCCCGCAGGTGCCGGATGATTTAATGAGCCAAATGCGATCTTCAATTTTTTTGGCGGGACCACTCCTTGCACGTCTGGGTGAGGTCACGATTTCCAGGCCAGGTGGATGTGACATTGGAGAGCGCAGGATTGACTTGCACTTGGCTGGATTGACTGCGCTTGGAGCCAAGATCGAAGAATCGGAAGGCTACATTACATTTCGGGCCAAACAATTGCGTGGGTCCAATATCTTTCTTTCCTTCCCCAGTGTGGGCGCGACGGAAAATATCATGATGGCGGCTGTGCTGGCAAAAGGCACGACCCGAATTTGTAATGCAGCGAGAGAACCGGAAATCATCGACCTCCAAAATTTCCTGAATGCAATGGGCGCACGGATCAGAGGGGCAGGCACCGATACGATTGAGATCAGTGGTGTACCTCGCTTGCGTTCCGTCAGTTACCGGATCATACCGGACAGGATTGTGACAGGAACCTATCTGCTGGCTGTCGGTATTTCACAGGGACATATTGAGTTGACCAATACACTGCCTGATCAATTAATGGCATTGATTGAGGTCGCTCGTAGCTGCGGTGTTGAAATCAAGACCCGCCATGATATAATGGAAATCAAAAGCACCTCCCGTCCACGTGCCTACGACCGGATCATCACCTCGCCATATCCAGGGTTTCCAACCGATTTGCAGGCGCAGCTGATGGTGTTTCTGTCACAGGCTAGGGGAACGAGTGTCATCAAAGAGACTATTTTTGAAGGAAGATTCAAACATGTGAATGAATTGGCGCGAATGGGCGCCTCTATATACGTAGATCTTGGCTCCGCAATCATTCGGGGTGTCAACAAATTGACCGCTACGAATGTCGAAGCTACCGATCTTCGAGCAGGTGCTGCCTTAGTCCTCGCAGGGCTTGCTGCAGACGGTATTACCACGGTGAACCAGATCCATCATATCGATCGTGGATACGATCGGCTGGAAGAGCAGTTGCGCCAATTAGGAGCCGATATATCACGCGTATCGATTTAACCGAGGGAGAGTGGGCGGCATAATGTTATGCCGCTTTCCCTGTTTTGTTTAATGACATTTATTCGAAAGACATCCAGTAATTTACTTTACTCTGGGCAATGAGCCTAAAAAACATGAGGAAGGGTACGGCCATGGCGGTATATGAGGAACGCATTCCGCAAGTCAAGCAACAACGCCCCAGAAGAAGGGGCAACCGCAAGCTGGTCATTCTACTGGTGTTGTTTTTTCTTACCATTCTCATCATCGTTTTTATCCGTTCCCCTTACAGTAAGGTGCAAGAGATTCGAGTGATTGGTAATGATATTTATACGACCGAGCAAATCATTGCACAATCTGGCTTAATAAAGGACATGCAGTTTCTGAACGTATGGGAGAACAGTGTACGAAATAACTTGAAACCGTTAGAGGCCATTAAAGATGTGACGGTGAGCCGCTCTTTCCCCGGATTGATCACGCTACATATAACCGAACAAAAGCGCGTCGCTTTTTGGAGTGGGCAGGACGGAAGCCGTTATGCTTTACTGGACAATGGCTATGTGCTCAAACAGGTTAATTTCGCCAAGCGCGTAGTGGACAGGCCATTGATTAGCTCGTGGGCCTCACCTGAGCTCCTTCCCCATCTCGCCAAGTCGCTCTCGAAATTATCGCCAGATGTACTCGCGGAAATTTCGGATATTACACTGACGCCAACGGTTTACGACAAGCAACGCGTCACGCTGTACATGCGAGACGGGAATGAAGTAAGAAGCGTCATCTACAAGCTCGACAAGATGATGAACTGGTACCCGGCGATCGTGAGAGAATTGCCGCCAGATACAAAAGGGGTGCTCTCTTTGTTTGAGCAGCCGTGGTTTATTCCATACGGTGCTCAAGGGGCTATTCCTATTCAGGAAGGACAAGAGAAGCCACAGCAGTAAATGAAAAAGGGGAAAGTAGACAATGAGTCGTCGTCGCAAATTTCATTTGTATTTAACCATCGTGACGTTTTCAACCGGCTTTCTAGTGGCCACTTCCTTCGAAACGAACAAGCTTACGCGCAAAGAACGGATGAATGATCAGCTGTTCCAACAGGAAACGCAATTGAATGACCGGATTTTGGCTGAGAAGGAGCAAAATCGGCATCTGGAAAATCAACTGCTCGATTTGCAGCGTCAGGTGGGAAAAGTGGAAGAAGCGATGGCGGAGCGTAAATCGGAGGCTGCAGAGACACTCAGTCAACTGGATGCAGCGCGGATGCTGGCAGGGGTAGTCGCTGTCGCAGGGCCGGGTATCGTCATAACGATGCAGGATAGCCAGAATGCAGCGAACAGTGCAGATATCGCGAACTACATCGTACATGAGCAGGATGTGCGCCTGGTCGTCAATGAACTGCGTGCTGCAGGAGCAGAGGCGATCAGCATTAACGGACAGCGAGTGGTGAGTAATTCCGAGATTCGTTGCATTGGACCAACGATCATCGTCAACGGCATCAAGTCGGCTGCTCCGTTCGTTGTAACAGCGATCGGAAACCCCGACACACTAGACAGTGCTTTGAATTTGCCGGGAGGTGTTTTGCACTCCTTGCAAGATTTTGTCCAAATAAGCGTAGCCAAAAAAGAGCGGGTTGAGCTGCCTGCCTTTGTTGGTGATGCGAAAACGAAACACTCCTAAATAAAAGGATGCGTTTACCTATGTTACAAAAAAGCCGTAAAATCACATTTATTCTTGCCATTATTAGTGCTATCATAGGTGTGATGTTGACTGTGCAATTACGAAGCAGTCTTCATCCTATTCATAAAGAGTCTCGCAGCATCGCGGAACTTCGGACCACGTTGCAAAAAGAACTGGAGAAACACAAAAACCTGCTCGCAGACATTTCAAAGTATAATCAGCTGTACTACCAATACGAAACCTCACTCAGTGAAGATGAGAGTATCTCCGTTATGAAAGAGGAGTTGGCACGGACTCGCCGGATGGCTGGTATGGTAGGGATGGAGGGAGAAGGCATCGTTATTGATGTTGTCGATGCCCATACGCCTGAACAACCAGTTATGGATGAACATATGCCTGTGCCTGTTGTAGGAGACTATACGATTGACGATGAAGATTTGCGCTGGTTGGTAAATATCCTGTTTGCAAACGGAGCACAAGCTGTTTCCATTAATGGCCATCGACTGATTGCTACCACTGCGATCCGCAATGTGGGAGACGTCATCCAAATCGATACCAGGACAATCAGGGCTCCGTATGAGATAAAAGCATTGGGGGAACCTGAAGTATTGTTGTCCGCATTGAAGCTGGAGGGCGTAGAAGAGAACTTCCAACTGGGGAATAAAAAGGTGCTGGCAGAAAAACGGGACAAGCTGATGATTTCAGCGAATAACGAAACACGTGTCATTCAATTTATGAAACCTGTGAAAGAAAAAGGAGATTCGTAACCATGTGGCTCCCGCTTATCGGACTGATTGTCGGTCTTGTTGTCGGCTTCCTGCTGGATTGGCGTGTGCCCCAGGAGTATAGCAGCTATCTATCAATAGCCCTCTTGGCTGGATTGGATACGATCTTTGGGGGGATTCGTTCGTTTTTAGAACGTACTTTTAACGTTCGTATTTTCATGTCTGGATTCTTTTTTAACACACTTTTTGCAGCAGGCTTGGCCTTCATCGGAGGGTTCTTGGGGATTGATCTGTATTTGGCTGCGATCGTGGCTTTCGGGGTCCGCTTGTTCAACAATCTCGCTGTCATTAGGAGAATTGTTCTATCCAAATGGATCAATCAGCAAGAGTAACGCGAAGAAAAATGGGAAGATGGTCATTTTTTTACAAAAAATCAATAAGAAAAAAAGGGAATGGTTATCCTGTGTGGAATAATTTATGCAGGTGTTCTCACTTTAGCAAGAAAAAAGACGTAGCAGGGGAGGTGTCACAGGTTTGGTAAGCAATGAACTCATAGTCAGCCTAGACATTGGAACATCCAAAGTACGCGTCATGATCGGCGAGATCAACAACGGTTCCATCAACATCATCGGCGTCGGACAATCACACTCAGAAGGCATCAAGAAGGGCGTGATTGTAGACATCGACCAAACCGTGCATGCCATCCGGGAAGCGGTTGATCATGCGGAGCGCATGGTTGGCGTTTCAATCGAAGAAGTGTATGTGGGGATCACTGGTAACCATATCGATCTGCATGAAACCCAAGGGGTTGTCGCTGTATCCAGCGAAGACCGTGAGATACGAGAAGAAGATATTCAACGCGTAATTCAGGCAGCGAAGGTCGTGGCTATTCCTCCAGACCGTGAAATCATCGAGGTAGTCCCAAAGGAGTACATCGTTGATGGACAAGGGAGCATTAAGGACCCGCGTGGGATGATTGGTGTCCGCCTGGAAATGGAAGGGACCATTGTGACCGGGTTGAAAACGGTCGTACATAACATCGTTCGCTGTGCTCAACGAACCAATCTGCGTGTAGCTGGAATATTCTTGCAACCGCTTGCGGCTAGCACTGTTGCTCTATCCAAAGATGACAAAAATATGGGTGTCGTTCTAGTCGACATCGGTGCGGGTTCTACCACGATCGGTGTATTCGAGCAGGGGAAACTGGCAGCGACCACCGTGATCGGCATCGGTGGCGACCACATTACGAGCGATATTTCACTGGGACTACGCACGCATACAGATGTGGCAGATCGTGTGAAAACCAAACACGGCTGTGCTCTTATTGACGAAGCATCCGAAGATGTGAAGTTCAAGGTGAACCGGATTGGCAGCGAAGTCGAAAAGCAATTTACGCAAGTGGATTTGGCCAATATTATCGAGCCGCGCGCTGCGGAAATATTCCAATTAGTCGAGGATGCTGTATACAAATTGGGCTACCGCGACGAAATTGCAGGGGGCTATGTTCTTACGGGTGGTACCGTAGCCATGCCGGGCATGTTGGAATTGGCAAAAGAAGAATTGGACGCACCTGTTCGAATTGCGATTCCTGATTACATCGGAGTGCGAGATCCTGCCTACACCACCGGGGTAGGTTTGATTCAATATGCCTTGCAGTTGATGGAGCGCCGCAGCATTCGCGTCACCCCCTCATTCAAGGGCACTCAGAAGCAAACCGTCTCGTCTAAGCCAAAAGAAGGCGGCGGTTTGATGGAAAAAGTGAAAAACTGGTTTAGCGAATTTATTTAAGGGAGTTCGCTTACCGAGCTTAACTACAATGGCGAAGATGAGGATTGATTCGTTCCATTGTGTTTAGTTGACAGGCTTCTGTAGCCACGAAGTTTTCTTATGTTGAATTGGGGAGGACTAGCAATATGCTGGAATTTGATATGGATTTGGAATCCTTTGCACGAATTAAAGTTATTGGTTGCGGGGGCGGAGGTAGCAACGCAGTAAACCGCATGATCGCAGGTGGAGTAAAGGGTGTAGAATTCATCACTTTGAACACCGACGCGCAAGCACTTCAGCTCTCTAGTGCAGATATCAAGCTGCAAATCGGGGAAAAGTTGACACGTGGACTTGGAGCAGGTGCGAATCCTGAGATCGGTAAAAAAGCGGCGGAAGAAAGCCGTGATTTGATTGAAAACGCTCTGCGTGGAGCTGACATGGTATTCGTAACTGCCGGTATGGGTGGTGGTACGGGTACAGGTGCAGCACCTGTTGTTGCAGAGATCGCTAAGGAAATGGGCGCTCTTACCGTTGGTGTAGTAACCCGTCCGTTCTCCTTCGAGGGTCGCAGACGCTCCCAGCACGGAGAGATCGGTATCGCTGCTCTGAAAGAAAAAGTAGACACACTGATCGTGATTCCTAACGACCGCCTTTTGGAAATCGTTGACAAAAATACGCCAATGCTCGAAGCGTTCCGCGAAGTTGACAACGTACTGCGACAAGGGGTTCAAGGTATTTCCGACCTGATTGCGGTACCTGGACTGATCAACTTGGACTTCGCTGACGTGAAGACGATCATGACTGAGCGCGGTTCTGCTCTCATGGGAATCGGTGTAAGCAGCGGCGAAAATCGTGCGGCTGAAGCAGCTCGTCGCGCTATTTCCAGCCCACTGCTCGAGACTGCGATTGATGGTGCACGCGGTGTTCTCATGAACATCACGGGTGGTACTAACCTGAGCTTGTACGAAGTAAACGAAGCAGCCGACATCGTATCTTCTGCATCGGACCCAGATGTTAACATGATTTTCGGTGCGGTGATTAACGAGGATCTGAAAAATGAATTGGTAGTGACCGTAATTGCTACAGGCTTCGAGCATAGTCAACGCGCGGCGGAAGCTCCTCGCCGTCAACAACAGCCGATCAACACGCCTGGCAATCGTCCGACACCAGTTTCCAATACGAATAACAGCCGTGCGAAGGAAGAAGAGGAAGATAAGTCCTTCTTCTCCATGGGCAACCTGGATAATCTGGATATTCCAGCATTCCTGCGCAATCGCCGCCGCAACAAAAACTAAAGCGATAAACGACTGTCAAAAGCCTTGTTCCCGTCAGTGGGGACAAGGCTTTTTTTGTTGATTGGATGAAAAATGTTAGACAAAAAAACCAAAAAAACACCGTCAAGAATTGACAGACTTTACATACACATTGATATATACTGCTTTTACTGATAGAAGTCGTCCTACTATTTACCATTTTTGCTAGGACACATGCTTGCTGCCAAGTCGGTCAAAAGATGAGGGGGAAAGCAAGTGGTTGTGTATCTTGATATCATTCTACTCCTGAATGTGGCTATTGATACCTTGTTACTCTGGTTTACTGCTTATTTTCGTAAAGAGCGCATGGTGTGGTGGAGAATGATATTTGCCTCCCTGTTTGGCTCCGCGTATCTGGTCTTTTTCTTTTTTCCTGTGTTCTCACCGATGTATCAATGGTGGGTGAAACTGCTCTTTTCTGTCATCATGCTGTGGATTGCTTTTGGGAACAGGAGGTTGCTGTCCTTTGCGCAAAACTTGATCATCTTTTACTTTGTCGCATTTGTGTTCGGAGGGGGAGTGCTTGGACTACAGTATTTTTTGGCACCGCAGAGTGAAATTGTGAATGGACTGGTTGTCACGCATAATGATGGGTTTGGCGTTGGTTTCAAGCCAACCTTTGGGATTGTCCTGATCGGTTTTATCCTGATTTTTTTCCTCGGGAAAAAGAGCTACCGTGCGATCCAGGAGCCGCGAAGAATCGAAACCTTTCTCGTCGACGTCGTCGTTACGGTGGCAGGGGAAAAAGTCATTTGCCGTGGACTTGTGGATACAGGAAACCAGCTCCACGAGCCGATTACACGCATACCCGTCATGATTATGGAGAATCGGATGTTCGCACATTTGCTTCCGCCGTCGCTTCTCCGACAAGCCGATGAAAACGGTGGAGTGTGGGAGAAGCTGGACGGATCTTGGGACCATCTGCCGCTGGAATGGCAGTCTCGGGTACGCTTGATCCCGTATCGCAGCGTGTCAAGAGGTATGGATTTTTTACTCGCAATCAAACCAGACCATGTCATGGTCGTGCAAGACGGCATTCGTTTTGAAACAGAACGGGTGTTAATCGGGCTTAACCCGATCCCATTGGCCGCTGACGGCAAGTATCAGGCCATCGTGCACCCAGCCATGATGGAAACCT
Source organism: Brevibacillus fortis (assembly GCF_046196545.1). GTDB lineage: Bacteria > Bacillota > Bacilli > Brevibacillales > Brevibacillaceae > Brevibacillus > Brevibacillus fortis_A. The sequence goes on along the minus strand of NZ_CP176370.1, from coordinate 4,104,208 downwards.
ATGAAGCGGAAGTTCAAAAAGTCAACTTTTGATCACGAAGAAGTCAAGAGAGTTGAATCGGCATCGAAAGCGACGTTCATCTTCGAAGTCCGGTGCTCATGTAGGTTCCCTACACTCTGCTCCTCCTTCTTCAGATTCTCGCCGCTTTCTCGGTGCTGAAAAGACGACTTTTGAACAGGAAATAAGAGAAGAATCAACCTTTATTCTCAAACAGGAGGGCTAATCATGTATGTAAAACTTCGCCTACAACTCCAATTGACCTGGTACCGAATCTTGCTCTGGCTTGGTGTACGCGCCGAAGAAGTCTATTATATTGGCGGGAGTGAAGCATTGCCTCCACCGTTGACCAGAGAAGAAGAGGAGCTGCTGCTCGGACGACTGCCGTCTGGTGACCCGGCTGTCCGCGGTATGCTAATTGAACGCAATCTTCGTCTGGTCGTATACATCGCCCGCAAGTTTGAGAATACGGGAATTAACATTGAGGACTTGGTCAGCATTGGCACCATCGGCTTGATCAAGGCAGTGAACACCTTTGATCCAGACAAGAACATCAAGCTGGCAACGTATGCTTCTCGTTGTATCGAAAACGAAATCCTCATGTATCTTCGCCGCAATAATAAAATTCGTTCAGAGGTATCTTTTGATGAACCGCTTAACATTGATTGGGATGGCAATGAGCTGTTGCTCTCAGATGTTTTGGGTACGGAGAATGACACGATTTATAAAAACATCGAGGACCAAGTGGATCGAAAGCTTCTGAAAAAAGCGCTGGATAAGCTGTCTGACCGAGAACGAATTATCATGGAGCTGCGCTTCGGCTTAGCGGGAGAAGAGGAAAAGACACAAAAGGATGTAGCGGATTTATTGGGTATCTCACAGTCCTATATTTCGCGTTTGGAAAAGCGAATTATAAAACGGTTGCGAAAAGAATTCAACAAGATGGTCTAACGCATATTTTCCCAGCTTGGGGGGATACTGTTCCTAAACCGAAACAGATGGTGGTTTTTGCCACCTTCTTGGTCGGCTACGCGTCAGTTACGCGGCCTTTCAAGACAACCGGGTTAGGGACTTTTTTCTTGCTTCGAGGAGGGAAAGACGTGACGCGCAATAAGGTAGAGATATGCGGGGTAGATACCTCCAAGCTTCCGGTGTTGACAAACAAAGAGATGCGGGAATTGTTTGAGCGCCTGCAAAGTGGGGAGCTGGCTGCCCGCGAGAAGCTGGTCAACGGCAACTTGCGACTGGTGCTTAGCGTAATCCAACGGTTCAACAATCGCGGAGAGTTCGTGGATGACTTGTTTCAAGTGGGCTGCATCGGATTGATGAAAGCGATCGACAACTTTGATCTCGGACAAAATGTGAAGTTTTCCACGTATGCCGTACCGATGATCATCGGAGAAATTCGACGCTATTTACGGGACAACAATCCGATTCGTGTTTCCCGCTCTTTGCGAGACATCGCGTACAAGGCTTTGCAGGTGCGTGACAATCTGACCAACAAACATTCGCGAGAGCCTACCATTATCGAGATTTCTCAGGAATTGAACGTAGCCAAAGAAGACGTCGTGTTTGCACTCGATGCGATCCAAGATCCGGTTTCATTGTTTGAACCGATTTATCAGGATGGCGGCGATCCGATTTACGTCATGGATCAGATTAGTGACGAGAAGAACAAAGATGTCACGTGGGTAGAGGAAATTGCGCTTCGTGAGGGAATGCAGCGGCTAGGTGACCGAGAAAAAATGATATTATCCATGCGCTTTTACGAAGGAAAAACGCAGATGGAAGTAGCAGAGGAAATCGGTATTTCACAGGCACAGGTCTCTCGATTAGAAAAAGCGGCAATTGCCCATATGCAAAAGCATGTTCAATCGTAAGGAGAAACCAAATAGGTGACCCGGCGGTCTTGTACCGTCGGTTTTTTTGTACGAGCGGAAAAGTTAGTTTTCATTCACCTTACTTTTTGACAAAAGAGCGGACATATTCCTCTTTGGACTCATATACTGAAAGTAACGGAGAAAAGAAGGTGAGGAAGAATGGTAAAAATCTCTGACTTCCAGACCAAAGAAGTGGTAAATATTCTCGATGGGAAACGGCTTGGGCAAATTTCAGATTTGGAGATCGATCTGCGTCACGGTCGTGTAGAGGCTATCGTGGTACCGGGACCAGGCAAGTTTCTCGGCTTCTTTTCTGCCGGGAACGATTATGTCATACCCTGGCGCAATATTGTGAAGATCGGGAAAGATGTGGTGCTTGTTCGGATGGAAGAAGCACTTAAAGTTGAAGTAAAAACTTCAGGTGGAGATGAATACTAACGAGGAAAGGGAGAAAGGCACGGATAGCCTTTCTTTTCTTTTCGGCTATGGTATGATTAGCCATATGAGGAAGGTGACAACATGAGAGAACCATTTGTCAGGGTAGAGGATAAGTCAATCTTATCGTTAACAGAATGGGAGCAACAATTTCCTGGCTTAGTAGCGGGGTTTACGATTCGCTCAGGCGGGGAAAGTGAACAACCGTACGGGTCTTTTAATATGGGGCTGCATGTGGGTGATGAATCTGCAAACGTAGTAGCCAATAGACGCAAGCTGGCAGAACAAGTCGGGATGTCATTTACGGAGTGGACATGCGCCGATCAAGTGCACGGTAATCGGGTATGCCAGGTCACGGCAGGCGGTGCGGGGAAAGAAAGTCTGGAGGACGTCATATCTGCAACGGACGGCTTGTTTACCCTTGAAAAAGGAGTCATGCTGACCTCGTTTTATGCAGATTGTGTTCCTCTCTATTTTCTAGATCCCCAATCGGGAGCAATCGGTCTTGCGCACGCAGGCTGGAAGGGAACAGTGGGCCGTATTGCCGAGGAAATGGTGAAGGCCATGACGAAGCACTATCAGGCCAAGCCAGAGTTCATTCGCGTCGCAATTGGCCCATCCATTGGCGGCTGTTGCTATGAAGTCGATGAGCGAATCATGACGCAAGTACGCACTTGTGCAGCCGATTGGGAAAAAGCAGTCATCTCCTCCACAGGGGAGCGGTATATGCTGGACCTTCGTCAGCTGAACACAGAGATATTGCTCGAAGCAGGAATTTCTTCAGGGAATATTGTATCCACAGATTGGTGTACAAGCTGCAGAACAGACTTGTTTTTCTCTCATCGCAAGGAAGCCGGGATACAAGGAACTACCGGACGTATGGCTTCCTATATCGGTTGGAAGGAAAACCTGTAGAAGAAAGGGAAGGGTTCGTTATGACCAAGGAACAAGAACTGTTAAAAGAACGACTGCAATCCATCGAAGCTAGAATTCAGGCTGCTTGCGATCGGGCGAACCGCAAACGTGAGGAAGTAAAAATTATTGCCGTGACCAAGTATGTCGATGCAGATGCCATTGGGGACTTGCTCGCTGTAGGCGTAGAGAATATCGGGGAAAATCGCGTACAGGATGCCCTCCCTAAGCACCAGCTACACGGCGATAAAGGGATCTGGCATTTTATCGGGCACCTCCAGACGAACAAGGCAAAAGAAGTTGTAGGACGATTCCCGTACATCCATTCTCTGGACAGACTTTCTTTGGCACAAGAGCTGAATCGACGCGGTGAAGCGTTGGATCATGTCGTAAAATGCTTTTTGCAGATCAATATATCCGGCGAAGAGACAAAATTTGGGCTTAGTCCCAATGACGTATTGGCTTTTTTGCGCGAAACCAGTAATATGAAACATATAAGTATCGTTGGATTAATGACGATGGCGCCTGTTGTCGAAAATCAAGAGGAAGCCAGACAGGTGTTCCGTGGCCTCTATGAGTGGAAGCAACGGATTAACGAAATGGCATTCCCGCACGCACAGGTGAAAGAGCTGTCCATGGGCATGTCTAGTGATTTTGAAGTGGCCATTGAAGAGGGAGCTACATATATTCGTTTGGGATCGGTATTGGTCAAGTCGGAGTAAAGGAAAACAGACCAAACCACGGAGTAAGAGAGGAGGAAGAGTATGGGTGTTATGAACAAATTGATGGGGTTTCTGGGGTTAGAAAACGAGGAATACATCGAAGAGACAACAACGGTTGAAGAGGAAAGAGAAGAGCAGGAATCCTCGCACAAACGCCAGCCGATGGGCCGAGCTAATAACGTGGTACCGTTTCAAGCACGGGAAAAGGAGGGAATCCGTTTGATTCTCTGTGAACCCCGTCATTACAGTGACGCACAGGATATCGCTGACAACCTGCGTCATCGTAGACCCGTTGTGGTCAACCTCCATCGTGTGGAAAAAGACCAAGCCAAGAGAATTATCGACTTTTTGAGCGGGACGGTCTACGCATTAAACGGCGATATCCAAAAGGTCGGAGACACGATCTTCGTGTGCACGCCTGACCATGTAGATATTCAGGGTACGATCTCCAGTGTGTTGGAAGAGTAGCCAATTAAGACGAAATTAAAAGGGTGAGCAAATGATTGCTGTCTTTTCGGTTTTAAATTTTGCCTTTACGGTATATCAATACATGATTATTGCTTACATTTTGATGTCGTGGGTCCCTCAAATGAGAGGTACAGGCATCGGACAGTTACTGGAAAGACTGGTTGAGCCTTATTTGGCTCCATTTCGCCGGTTTATCCCACCGCTGGGCTTCATCGATATCTCCCCCATTGTCGCATTGATTGCACTGCGCTTTGCCCAATCTGGCCTGTTCGCCATTTTGCAACAAATCATGTTCTAGGCGAGTGAAACGATGAGCATATTTAACCATTTTTCAAAAGAAGAACGTCCCTTTGTTGAACGGGCGCTGGAAATGCTGACGCAAGTAGAGCGGAAGCAGGCCATGCGCCTTACTGATTTTGTAGACCCTAGGCAGTTGATGATTTTTCAGAGCCTATCTTCACAAGTAAGCGATGTGAAGGTTTCTCCTTATGGAGGCTACGAGGGTGCCGAGCGTGTTCGGATTATCATCCATCCGGAGTACCTCCCTGTTGAGCCTGAGGATTATCGCCTTACCTTATTGGCAATCAAGGCTGATCAGCGCTTTCATGTGCTGGAGCATCGAGATGTGATGGGGGCGATGCTGGGCGTCGGGATGAAGCGGGAAAAATTCGGAGATATGCTGACAGATTCAGATGGCAGCTACGCGATTGTAGCAGAGGAAGTCGCTGATTTTGTGTGTGGGCAGGTGACGCAAATTCATCGGACATCTGTTCATTTTGAGCGGGTAGCATGGGAGGCGTTTACACCGCCTGCACCCAAGTTTGCAGAGAAAACAATCACCGTGCCATCACCGCGAATGGACGCGATCATCGGAGAAGTACACAATATGTCTCGCGCAAAAGCACTGGTTCCAATTCGAGCGGGAAAAGTAAAAATCAACTGGAAAGTAATCGAAGACCCGTCTTATCAACTCCAGATGGGAGATATGGTATCTCTTGCAGGCTATGGTCGGTTCAAAATTCTTGAGGTAGCAGGTCCAACACGCAGCGGAAGACTTCGCATGATTGTCGGACTGGTTACATAAGATGGACCATGGCGCAAAAAATTGTAAAATACGGCAGGAAACAATGCTAATCCTGTCGAAATGATTGAAGACGAATTATCGGGAAAAGTGGGGGGTTCATGTGCCATTAACGCCGTTGGATATACACAATAAGGAATTCAGCACAGGCTTTCGTGGGTATAACATTGACGAAGTGAACGAGTTTCTCGATCAGGTGATCAAAGATTTTGAGCTCTTGATAAAAGAGAAAAAAGAACAGGAAGAGCGCGTAGCCATTCTGAATGAGCGCGTAGATTACTATAAGAGCTTGGAAGAAAATTTGAGCAAGTCGATTCTGGTGGCGCAGGAGACAGCGGAGGACGTGAAGTCGAATGCCCGCAAGGAAGCGCAGCTCATCTTAAAGGAAGCCGAGAAAAATGCCGACCGAATCGTCAATGAAGCATTGGCGAAGTCGCGCAAAATCGCAATCGAAATCGAAGAATTAAAAAAACGTGCTTCGGTTTACCGTATGCGCTTTCGGACGCTCTTGGAAGCACAGTTGGAAATGCTGGAAAATGGCGATTGGGATAGCATTGAACAGCCACAAGTTGATTCGCCTGTAACAGTTGAATAAATCATTGACGTTCGAGCAATGATGGTATTATAATGAAAGACAACTTTTTCGAAATAAAGCACTTATAGAAGTTGAACACGCTTATACAAATCATAGACGATGAACGGGAAGAGTACGTGAGCCAGCACTGCCTAGAGAGTCGGGAAAAGGTGAAAACCCGGCCAGTTGCTTTCGCAGAAAATCACCCGGGAGTTCAATATCCGAAAACCCAGAAACCTCGATGGTTAAACAGGTGAGTAAGTGAGCGCGTCATTCCCGTTACGAATGAGTGAAGTGGAGCGAATCCGATGCAGGCTTTTTTGTCGTACGGGTTTGTTCAATCAGGGTGGTACCACGGGAGCTTTCTCTCGTCCCTTTTATGGGATGAGTGAAGGCTTTTATTTATTTAAGGAGTGAATCAGGCCATGGATTACAGCAAAACCTTAGCGCTACCAAAAACAGATTTCCCCATGCGCGGAAATTTGCCAAGTCGCGAGCCACAAATGCACGCGGCATGGGAAGAGCAAAATATTTATCAACAAGTGTTAGATCGTACAAAAGACCGCCCGTCTTTTGTCTTGCATGATGGCCCTCCGTATGCCAATGGAGACATCCATATCGGTCACGCACTGAACAAAATCCTCAAGGATTTCATCGTTCGCTACAAATCCATGGCAGGCTTTTATGCGCCGTACATCCCAGGCTGGGATACACATGGTTTGCCGATCGAGCAAGCGATTATCAATGCACAAGGGTTGGATCGTCGCAGCATCGAAGTGAACGATTTCCGCCAGCGCTGTGAAGACTATGCTTGGTCTTATATCGATAAGCAACGCGACCAATTCAAGCGTCTGGGCGTTCGCGGAGATTGGGAAAACCCTTATGTGACACTCTTGCCTGAGTATGAAGCCAACCAAATTCGCGTATTCGGCGAAATGGCGAAAAAGGGTTATATTTACAAAGGTCTGCGCTGCGTGTACTGGTCTCCGTCTTCTGAGACGGCACTTGCTGACGCAGAAATCGAATACAAGGACAAGCGCTCTCCTTCTATTTACGTCAGCTTCCAGGTAGCAGATGGAAAAGGCAAGCTGGACACAGAAACAGGCGTTGTTATCTGGACAACGACTCCGTGGACAATACCAGCAAACCTTGCAATCAGCCTGCACCCTGAACTCGAGTACAACGTAGTGAAGGCAGATGGCCGCAAATTCCTGGTAGCCAACGGTCTGATTGAAGCTGCGAGCAAAGAAATTGGCTGGGAAGGCGTAGAGATTCTTGCGACCTTTAAAGGTCAAGATCTGGAAGGCATAGAGACTCAGCATCCGTTTTACGATCGCAAGTCTCCACTCATCCTGGGTGAGCATGTAACCTTGGATGCAGGTACTGGTTGCGTTCATACTGCTCCAGGTCACGGGGAAGATGACTTTAACATTGGTCAAAAATACAATTTGGGTGTCCTCTGCCCAGTAGATCACGAAGGTAAAATGACCAATGAGGCACCAGGCTTTGAAGGTCTGTTCTACGAAGATGCCAACAAAGTGATTACGGAAAAGCTGAAAGAAAACGGAGCACTCTTGAAGCTCAATTTCTTCACACACTCCTACCCACATGACTGGCGTACGAAAAAACCGGTTATCTATCGAGCGACAGAGCAATGGTTCGCGTCTATCGACGGATTCCGTGAGCAAATGCTCGAAGCGATTAAAAATGTAAAATGGATTCCGCATTGGGGAGAAACGCGTCTGGCAAACATGATTGCGGATCGTGGCGACTGGTGCATTTCCCGTCAACGTGTATGGGGTGTACCGATTCCAATCTTCTATTGCAAATCGTGTAATGAACCGATCATTAACGACACGACGATCAACCATGTTGCTGATCTGTTCCGCAAAGAAGGATCGAAAGTATGGTTCTCTCGTGAAGCAAATGAGCTCGTTCCAGAAGGGCTTTCTTGCACGAAATGCGATTGCAAGGATTTCCGCAAAGAAACGGATATCATGGACGTTTGGTTCGACTCCGGTTCCAGCCACCAGGCTGTTTTGCGTGAAAGAGGCATTGCTTGGCCAGCTGACATGTATCTGGAAGGCTCTGACCAGTATCGTGGCTGGTTCAACTCTTCTCTCTCGACAGGTGTTGCCGTGTATGGCACAGCTCCTTACAAATCTGTCCTGAGCCACGGCTTTGCATTGGATGGAGAAGGACGCAAAATGTCCAAATCCCTCGGTAACGTCATCGTGCCTCAACAAGTTATTGACAAGATGGGCGCAGACATCTTGCGTCTGTGGGTAGCTTCTGTTGATTATCAGGCTGATGTGCGCATTTCCGATGCGATTCTGAACCAGATCGCTGAGGTGTACCGCAAAATCCGCAATACGTTCCGCTTCCTGTTGGGTAACCTGGATGGATTTAATCCAGCAACAGACCGCGTAGCGTACGAAGAGCTGGGTGAGCTGGACCGTTATGTTCTGGCGAAAGCGGCAAAAGTCGCTAAGCGTACACGCAAAGCGTACGATGAATATCAGTTCCATACCGTTTTCCATGCCGTTCACAACTTCTGCGTCATTGATTTGTCCGCGTTCTATCTGGATATTTGCAAGGATCGTCTGTATGTAGAAGCGCCAGATAGTTTGAAACGACGCGCTGCACAAACAGTGATGTACGATTGCTTGCTCAGTCTGGTGAAGCTGGTTGCTCCGCTGTTGCCGCATACATCCGATGAGGTGTGGGCGTTCATTCCAGGCGTGGAAGAGAAGAGCGTGCAGTTGACGGATATGCCAGAAGGTGACGAACAACATCTCAGCTTTGCAGCAGAAGCAGAGAGCAAATGGGATGCGTTCCTGGCGATCCGAGACGAGGTACTCAAAGCCATGGAAGAAGCGCGTCGCAACAAGGTGTTCGGTAACTCTGTTGACGCGAAGCTGGCTCTGTACCCACAAACGGAAGAAGTTGCGAAAACATTGGCAGCAATGGACGATCTGGCTGACCTGTTCATCGTGGCTCACGTGGATGTACACAGCGGATCTGCTCCGGCAGAAGCGGTACAACTCGAAGGAATTGCTGCTGTGGTCTCAGCCGCAGACGGTGGAAAATGCGAGCGTTGCCGCGTAGTAAAACCTGATGTTGGCACTCGCGAGTCGCACGCGTCACTCTGCGTACGTTGCGCAGATATCGTAGAACAACATTACGCACATGTAACAGAATAAAAATCGGTTGATCAACCTGTCATCCTATTGGGGATGGCAGGTTTTTTTCTGTGAAAAACGTCTAACCGTTTTGTTGGTCATATTTCCTACGGGACCAAGACATACTACCTGTTGAGGAAACCAAACAAAGGTGGTGTACAGCGTGGACCAAATGATGGTGGCCAGCTTCCGAGAAAAGCTGCTGGAACAGAAAAAGGAACTGGAAGACCGCGTACAGGACCATTATGGCATGAGAGAACCGATGACAACCTCTTTGCAGGAGTTTGCCATGTACGATAATCATCCGGCAGATATCGGCAGTGAGATGTTTGAGCGGGAAAAAGATTTGGCTCTAGACAGTCTCGATCGTGAGACTTTAAAAGAGATTGATCAGGCGCTTCTGCGTATGGAGGAAGGCACCTACGGCCTGTGTACGGTCTGTGGAGAGCAAATACCTGTGGAGAGACTAGAAGCACTGCCTCAGGCACAAACGTGCAAGGAGCACGCACCAGCACCGTTAGTCAATGAGTCACGTCCGATTGAAGAGGAGTTTTTGCAGCCACCATTCGGACGTACTTCTTTGGATGAAAAAGAAGGGCAGAATGGATTTGACGGTGAGGATGCTTGGCAAATTGTCGAGTCATGGGGGACATCCAGCACGCCTTTCTCGTACCAGGAACCCGACAAAACGGATTACGACGAAATGTATATCGAGAGCAATGAGCCGGATGGTTTTGTCGAAGCCGTAGAGGAGATCGGTTATACCGATATTGAGGGCTATCACGGACCGGACAGTGTGCATTTTATGAGAAGCGGGACGTATGAGGAGTACATGAGAAAAGGAGAAGGGAAAGGAAACTTCCTCTCCTATGATGATTACGAGGGAGAGCAAGCAGAACGAGAGGGTATGGATGATTACTCATGAGCCAGGTAGCGGTCGCAGACCTGCAAATTGAGCGCGTGGAAACGTATCCGCTACTTCATCGTCTATCGCAAGCTTACGGCGATGCGAATGGGTATAAGCGTTATCGAACCAGTTATCTCATTCGGATTATCACACGGGCTGGAATAGATGGCTGGGGAGAAATTATCGATTGGCTGCCGACGCTCCATAAGGGCTTTTGTGAGCGCATCATTCCGTACTTGCTAGGTAAGCAGGTCGATAACAGAGTAGCCATTGTCGATGTCCTAGGAAAGTGGCATCAGCGATCGGCTTCAGGTGTCAGTATGGCACTTACGGAAATTTTGGCGAAAGCAGCGGGGCTATCTGTATGTCAACTGTGGGGAGGCCAGATTCATTCTCGCATCCCGGTATATGCCTCCCTCCAATCTTATCGTGAAACAGAAGACTGGATGCAACAGTCATGGAAGCAAGTCAGCCAGCAAGTCGACGATGGCTTCAAGATGGTGAAAGTAAAGATTGGTGGGCGCTCTGTACAAGAGGATCAGACGCATATCGAAAAACTGATGAAATTGCTTCCTGAACAAGTTCAAGTAGCGGTAGATGCCAATCAGAGCTACGACTGTGCGACTGCAAGGAAGTGGGAAGGGCTTTTTTCCCGTTATGGCAATTGGCTTTGGCTGGAGGAGCCGATGCCCATGGATCGTACAAACGAGTATGTTAAGCTTCGTTCGTCATTATCCATCCCGCTTGCTGGCGGAGAAAACTTGATTCGTTGCGCACAGTTTTTGCCCTTGTATGAGGGGGGCGCTATCGATATTGCTCAGCCTGACCTGATGCATACGGGGGGCATTGACGATTATCGAACGCATCTACAAATGGCCCGTCAGTTTGGCTATCGCGTGTCTCCGCATTCCTTTGATGGCTCGCTGGCACGATTGTATACGTTATTTGCACAAGCTTGCTTGTTGGCATGGACCAAGATGGATAGCCATCCGATTGAGCCTGTCGAATGGGATGTCATGGAGAACCCGTTTACACAATTATTTCCGCTACGACCCATAAATGGCGAAGTGACGCTTCCAGCTGGCGCTGGAATTGGCATCGACCCTGATTGGGAGATTATTAACGCGTTGCGCTGGGACGGTAGCGCTTATGCGTAAGAGAAGGAGTTTCGTATGGCACAAAATGCGAAAAACCTGATTGGGCTTGTCGGGGTTCCATTAGTGATGGTGCTGGGTAACTCGATGCTGATCCCTGTACTGCCTACGATGAAAACAGAAATGAAGCTCACTGCCTTACAGACGAGCTTGTTGATCACCGCTTTTTCGATTGCAGCAGGTATTGTTATTCCTTTTGCCGGCTATTTGTCAGATCGATTTGGGAGGAAAATTGTCATTATCATCTCCCTTGCCTTGTACGGTCTGGGTGGTTTGGTCGCAGGACTTGCCGCGCTGTGGATAGATCAACCTTATATGGCCATCATGGGAGGGCGAGTCTTGCAGGGGATCGGGGCCGCCGGGACAGCCCCCATCGCGATGGCATTGGTAGGGGATCTGTTCGATGGCGCTTCGGAGAGTAGGGCATTGGGGTTGTTGGAGACATCAAACGGGATGGGAAAAGTATTAAGTCCGATTATTGGCTCCTTGCTTGCTCTCATCTCTTGGTACATGGTCTTTTTAGCTTTTCCGATTATTTGCGGAGTCGTCCTCCTGATGTTTTTATTTCTGACCAAGGAAAAGAAACAGGAGAAGAAGCCGCTTCCCGTCAAGCAGTACATGCATTCGATCTCGCAGGTGTTTAAGCAGCACGGAAAATGGCTTGTCCCCGCGTTTTTTATTGGGAGCATCTGCTTGTTCACGTTGTTTGGTGTACTGTTTTACCTGTCTGATTTATTGGAGGAAAAATACAAGATCGATGGTGTCATCAAAGGCTTCTTTTTGGCGATTCCCTTGCTCGTGATGAGTATAGCGGCATATGTGACAGGAATTATCATCAAAAAGAAGCTGAAGCTGATGCGTCTGTTTGTGATTATCGGCATGTTTTTGCTGGCTACGTCTTACATTCTGGCTAGCTTTGTCAAAGGGGCTTATGTTCTGATTGGTATTTTGGTCATCGGCAGCATGGGGACGGGGATGATTTTACCTTGCTTGAACTCCATGATCGTTGGGGCCGTACAAAAAACAGAGCGTGGCATGATTACCTCTTTGTATAGCGGAGTCCGTTTTATCGGTGTTGCGATCGGCCCACCTATTTTTACCTGGTTGCTTGGGATTTCTCGGACGGTTATGTTTATGTCAATCGCAGGTTTATCGCTCGTTTTCGCTGTAGTTGCGATCTTTTTCTTGAAGCCCAAGCAGGTCGAGCAGCAAGGACAAGGGGCAAAAGACAGCGAGACGCAAGCGTGGCGGCAAATATCAGAGGTAATGGGAATTGAACCAGAAACGGTACACGAAGTACAACGTGAGAGAGCCATCGAAAAGTATGGCTTTGATCCAAATGAGCTCGTCAAGCGTGTGTTGTCGGGAAAGAAGGAAAAGGAAAAACAATAAACAGGCTGTCTCTGTCGGTCATTCTCACCGAATACAATGTCGGAGAGCGACAGGGACGAGCCTGTTTATGATGGCTAGGACTCAGCGAAGGGATGACGTAAAGCTCGTTCGAGTGCGAGCGGATACACATCATCTTGCAGAATACGACTAAACTCCTGATTGCCTTTTACATCTCGCGGGATTTCCGAAAACACAATGGTGGCAAGCACGTCTGAGCCGCTTGGCTGGTTTGTATAATGCGCTACCTTTGCGATATAAATGTCTTTTCGCATCGAGTCGTCGATGGTGTACTGCCCGATGCGCTCAATCCCTTCCAGAATGGCGCCGGTTTCTTCATGGACTTCACGAACTGCTGCCGCCAGGCTGTTTTCACCCGGTTCAACTTTTCCCCCTGGTAGCTCCACACCACGTGTACGATGGCGAGTAAATAACAGCTTTCCTTGATAAAAAGCGAAGATCAGCACGTGACCTGCTTGGTGGATACGATACTCTTCGGGGGAAAAGGTTAGCTTGACAGGTAAGCCGAAATCGTCGTAAAAAGCGTACATGCAAAGCTCTCCTTCTACAGGCTCATTGATCTGTTGTTTTGAATTTGCAAGGAAATATGCTTGATCGCCTTCATCGCTTGACCAACTGCCAATGACAAACTCGCATAAGCGGCTCCGTTGCTCACGTCTCCAACTGCGTATATCCATGCAGAGTTGACTCGTTGATACGAATCCGTTTGCAAATAGTCATCGCCAAACGTGTCCAAGCCATCGAAACCAGCTGTGTTTCCATGAACACCAATTCGTGGCAGAATCCAATCGACTACGACCGTCTCTGGATTGCCTGCGCGTGTAGTAGTGAGTGTCAGAACCGTCCGTGCCTCTTCGTCCTGATAGTCACTTACTTGTGTTTCCCACAGGACTTGGATGTTGGGAAGGCCTGTGATTTTCTTTTGCCATTCGGGACGAGCACGCCACTCACTGCTCCGAACCAACAGATAAACTCGTCGGGCATGAAAGCTCAAATTTGCTGCACTCTCTAATGCACGATCTCCTCCGCCAATAACGGCGATATCTTGCCCGGCGATGGTGTGCGCTTGGGCAGTTGTAGAAAACCAAGGCGACAGGACGCTCGGACAATCAGCTAGGGCCGGTATTTCATTCCAGCCAACTCCTGTGGCGATGAGTAGATAGTCGACACGATAAACGGATTTCGAAGTAATTACCTGTTTCGTTTCCCGATCAATGGAAAGAATGGCTTCGTTCAATCGTATGTTTGGCTGCTGGATGAAAGGATGTGCGATCAGTACCTTTACAAGTGCAGCTCCCTGGTCATATACAAGGGGCGGAAAGTCGGTAATCTCGTTGTAAATGTGATGCAGTTGGCCGCCGAGTCTATCCGTTTTTTCGATAAGAAGACAAGAAAGACCTAATCGTTGGCACCATATTGCTGCGGACAACCCTGCGATGCCGCCACCTGCGATCAGCACCTGTATGTGTTCCACTCTCAAGTCCCTCCGATTCCCTTATTCATCTATCCGATTTTCCTCAGTTTTAGACTACCTGTTTCGATTCGCAAGTGCAAGAACTCTCAGGGAAAACCGATCGAGTTGAATCGGCAAGATTCTACATTTTGACGGAAGATTGTGGTAAAATGGGGCAAGGTTTTCCAGAATATATTGAAAAATGAAAAGCCCAAAGCACTATGGACCCCGTGATTTTAAAAAGGAGTGAACCGAACGTGCAAGTCAAGAATGACAAGCCTCAAGCTCCTGCAAAACCGCCGCGCAAAAGGATCAAGCGTGGCCAGCGAAGCAAGCGGATGTATCTGCTCTTGGCTGGTTGCTTATTCCTCTGTTTGTTGGCTGTAGGAGCAGGCTATGCCCTCAACCAGTTAAACAAGACACTGGACATTGTAACGGAAGACCCTTACAAGCTACCGGATCAACCTGTTGTAGAAAAGCCGTATGAGCAAAAAAAATCAATTGCCTTTGTCATCGTCGGGGTGGATACGCGCAAAAACATCGGCATGTTAAACACGGATGTCCTCGTCGTCGCGGTCGCCAATCCGGTTACGCAAAAGCTGAGCATGGTATCGTTGCCCCGTGATACCCGCGTTCAAATCCCAGGATATCCAGGTTATCACAAAGTTAATGAAGTATTTGCATTAGGGGAAAATATCAGGAAAGATGCAGAAATCAAAAGAAAGCCTGTTACCGAAAATGGCATGACGATGCTTAAAAAAACATTGAATCACATGCTGGGGATCACTGTCGAGCATTACGTGCAGCTTGACTTTGAGGGCTTCACAGCGGTCATAGATAAGCTTGGCGGCATTACGGTTGACGTCGATCGCGATCTCGTATATGAATTGCCGAAGCAAGGTGTATACCGCAATTTGAAAAAAGGAAAGCAAGTATTGAACGGAGAGCAGGCACTTGGCTTCGTTCGCCATCGCATCGATAGACGTGGAGACGCTTACAACTCGAGCGACTTCGATCGCAATCGCAGACAGCAGCAGGTAATCCGAGCTGTGGCAGAAAAGAGCATGTCTCTGGATGGGATATCGAGTTTGACAGCCGTACTGGATACCGTTGGTCAACATATCAAAACCGATCTCTCACCAAACCAAATAAAAGGATTGGCCCTCGATTTTGCCAGCTTTTCGTCAAGCAACATGGTTACTTTGGATAATGGAGCGATCTGGAGCTCTCCTTATTCTTTATGGCCGAGAGAGAACATGCAAGCTGTTCGAACTGCCCTGCAAACAGAAGTGGGAGTAGCTGGACCTGGCGAACAGCTCAGTGATGCAGCTGTAGCGGAAGTTGCAAAGGTCGAAATGAAAGCAGAGAAGAGAACACCAGCTCCGAAGCCTAAGTCTGCAACAGGTACAAAAGAACAGCCAAAAACACAAAAACCAGCTACACCACCAGCAAATCCGGCTCCAGAACCAACACAGGAGCCTGGAACATCGCCGACTGTACCAGATGGAAATGGCGGCGAACCCAATCCTGAGCCGACGGATAGTAATATGCCACCACCAGATATTTTGGCCCCGCCTGCACCGGCGACAGATAGTGCTGACATCGGGCAAACCGGATGATCTTGAGTACACCCCCCCAGGCAAAAGCACATATTCTATCGTACAAAGACAGTCTTGCCTTTGCCGGGAAGGGAGTGAGGAAGTTATGAAAAACCTGCAAGAGACCATGAAACAGTTGCAAAAAGCATCCGAAAGTTTGTCCAAGCTCGGCTTTGACCCAGATCATCCGTGGAAAGCATTGAGCCAGATGGGACAGGTGCTGGATACGAATTTTTGGGAGAATATCTCGACGCTCAATAAGCAAACAGCACAAAAGACGGCCGCCGCCGCCGCGCCAAATGTACCACCCGTGAAAAAGGGGAAAAAAAAGACGAAGGAAAAATCGATGCGTTTCGGGCAGGTAGACGATTCGCATTTTTCCCCAGCCTCGGATATCTTCCAGTCAGAGCAAATGGTCATTGTTTCCTGTGAACTCCCGGGCTTCGATCGCGATAGTCTGGAGATCACCCTCTCCGACCAACGGTGGTTGGAGGTCAAGGGGATCATCAAGGAAAGTGATCACCAGGGGTTTCGTACACAAGGGGAAAGAAGCTACGGCCCCTTTTATCGTAAGCTGGCTCTTCCGGTTTCCGTCAGTTCAAAAGGAATGAAGGCCCAGTATCAAGACGGTTTGTTAGAAATCTATTTGATGCGTGGTAGGTCTGCGAACGAACGAAAAACAACTTTTAAGGCGAGCTTGTAAAAGCAAGTGGTAGTGGAAAAGCAAAAAAGAACCTGGATGTTTCTACCAGGTTCTTTTTTATTGCACATAAACAGACGCGATGATATAATCAGATCACGACTGTTTTATATTGTATGGTCATAGTTAATGCATCTTACACTTTAATCGTACCATGCTGTTGAACTCTTGTCAAATGTTTTTTCTCAATTTAATGGTTAGGAGAGATATTGAATGAGTTCTTTGGTTCTCAGTTTTCAGGAGATGGAAAAAACGCAGCTTTTGCTCGTTGGCGGAAAAGGGTTACATTTAGGGGAATTGTCAAAAATTCAAGGAATACAAGTACCAGAAGGATTTTGTGTGACAACAGTGGGATATCAAAAGGCCATCGATCAAAACGAAACGTATCATGCTTTGTTGGATCGACTAGCCATGCTAAATGTACAAGACAGAGAACAAATCGGAGAAATCAGCAGGAAGATTCGACAAATCATTATGGAAGCAGAAATTCCTTCCGATGTTGTGAACGCCGTTACTCACTATCTCTCCCAATTTGGAGAGGAGCATGCTTATGCAGTGCGTTCTAGTGCGACTGCTGAAGATTTACCACATGCCTCTTTTGCAGGTCAACAAGATACCTATTTAAATATCATCGGCAAAGAAGCAATCTTCCAGCATATCAGCAAATGCTGGGCTTCCCTCTTTACGGATCGTGCGGTAATCTACCGCATGCAAAATGGATTTGACCACAGTCACGTTTATTTATCGGTTATCGTTCAAAAAATGGTTTTCCCACAGGCTTCCGGAATTTTATTTACCGCTGATCCCATTACATCCACCCGGAAGTTGCTATCCATCGATGCCAGTTATGGACTTGGAGAGGCACTGGTCTCTGGTCTGGTGTCTGCTGATTGTTATAAAGTGCAGGAAGGGGAAATCGTCGATAAGAGGATAGCAACCAAAAATTTGGCTATCTATGGACGAAAAGAAGGCGGAACAGAGACAAAGCAGATCGATCCTGATCAGCAAAAGACCCAAACACTTACTGAACAACAAATTTTACGACTGGCACACATTGGAAGGCAGATTGAAGCCTATTTTGGTTGCCCACAAGATATCGAATGGTGCTTGGTTAATGATACTTTTTCTATTGTCCAGAGTCGTCCAATCACGACTTTATATCCCATTCCTGAAGCGAATGATCAAGAAAATCATGTCTATGTATCTGTTGGTCATCAACAAATGATGACTGACCCCATGAAACCATTGGGACTGTCTTTTTTTCTGTTAACGACTCCTGCACCTATGCGCAAAGCGGGTGGAAGGTTGTTTGTTGATGTTACAAATATGCTAGCTTCACCTGACAGCAGACAAATCATATTAGATACCCTGGGACAATCCGATCCGCTTATAAAAGACGCGCTTATGACCGTCATAGAGCGAGGAGATTTTATACAATCGTTACCAATAGATAAAAACGAGCAGAGTCCCGGTAAGAGCAATAAAGGTATATCGTCTTTGGGTTTTCAAGAACAATTCGAAAACGATCCGACAATTGTTTCTGATTTGATTAAGCGTAGTCAAACATCGATCGAAGAGCTAAAGCATCACATCCAAACAAAATCAGGACCGGATTTATTTGATTTTATTCGAGAAGACATCCAGCAATTAAAGAAGATTTTATTTGATCCACAAAACATAGGCGTGATTACGGCTGCTATGAATGCTTCAAAATGGATCAATGAAAAAATGAACGTGTGGTTGGGGGAAAAAAACGTAGCAGACACGCTTTCTCAGTCTGTGCCAAACAATATTACTTCGGAAATGGGACTGGCGCTAATGGATGTTGCAGATGTGGCTCGTCCTTATCCAGAAGTAATTGATTTTTTACAGCATGCAAAAGAAGATAACTTTTTGGATGAGCTGGTTCAGTTTGAAGGTGGACAGGAGACGCAAGACGCAATCTATGCTTATCTCACGAAATACGGAATGCGATGTGCCGGAGAAATCGATATAACGAAAACTCGTTGGAGTGAAAAACCAATGACACTTGTTTCAACGATTCTAGGTAACATCAAAAACTTTGAGCCGAATGCTGGCAATCGGAAATTCGAACAAGGGCGACAGGAAGCGTTGGAAAAAGAGCAAGAGTTATTAGAGCGATTGAAGCAATTACCGGATGGTGAACAAAAAGCCAAAGAAACAAAACAAATGATCGACCTAATCCGGAATTTCAGCGGCTATCGGGAATATCCAAAATACGGCATGATTAATCGCTACTTCGTTTATAAGCAGGCTTTACTGAAAGAAGCCGAACAACTCGTACTAGCTCGCGTTATTCATGAAAAAGAAGATATATACTATCTCACTTTTGAAGATCTTCATGAGGTCGTACGCACAAACAAAGTGGATTATGAGATCATCAGCAAACGAAAAGACGATTACAAGTTTTTTGAAAAACTGACTCCCCCACGTGTAATCACGTCTGATGGTGAAATCATTGCAGGTGAGTACAAACGAGAAAATCTGCCAGCCAATGCGATTGTAGGTCTTCCTGTTTCTTCCGGGATTATAGAGGGGCGAGCACGAGTCATCTTAAACATGGAAGATGCTGATCTAGAAGATGGAGATATATTAGTCACCTCCTTTACTGACCCTGGCTGGACACCGTTGTTTGTATCCATAAAGGGGCTTGTCACCGAAGTTGGTGGACTGATGACCCATGGGGCAGTTATCGCGCGTGAATATGGTTTGCCAGCAGTTGTCGGCGTGGAAAATGCTACCAGTCTGATAAAAGACGGACAACGAATTCGCGTGCATGGAACAGAAGGGTATATTGAAATATTGTAGTAAGGGGGCTCGTGCCTCCTTTTTTGTGTCCTTTTTTCAGCCAAAATAAAAACAGTGTCAATGAAAAGACATTAACACTGCAGGGATTAGATGTTCCCAAACATCGGTTGATCGACGACATTGGGGTCCAGTGTATTCGTTGCGTTGACACCATTGAGCGTGTTGACGACGTTACCAGTGTTGCCGCCTCCTGAACCGGAGAATGTCTTGGCGGCTGTTTTGGGTGATATGTTGAGCGTATCTCCGAAGTTAACGGTACCCGAATTACTATTGATATTGACAGCTCCAATGACAGAAGGCACAGCCTACCCCCTCCCTCTGGTTTTTGGCTCGTCTTGGAAAATGTGACGAATATTTACGACTCGCGTTTCGAGTGTAATGGATTCATTAGAACCAACATGGACGACGGACGCTCCTGCTACGAAAGGGACTTCCACTTTTCGAATGAAAATGTACGGACAGTCGTGGAACGTATCAATGCAAATCGGATCTGAGAGACTAGGGGGAGTTAAAGGAACGGAAAAGGCCGAGAAATCCTCGAACATAAATTCATTTTCATAGAATATGGCCTGTTCGCGTTGGACGGCTAAAATGTTCGAGACAGCATCAATCTGCCGGGAATCACCTATTTGCAGAACAGATGAGGTATCGACCGAGATAACATCCAGCTTACGGACATGACTGGTTCTTCGGTACATGGAGACAACCTCCTTATGAAGCAGGCAGAGCAGTATCAATCGGGATCGAGGCCCCGACAATCATTTTTTCGGGTGGGGTTTCATAAATCGCTCTGAGGTCTACAGTCTGTGTGTCTCCAATAAACAAGGAAGCGGCAGAAGAAAGCGCACTGACGGAGACCTTCTTTACACAAATGGCTTCGTTTATCACTTGATACCTCATCATGGTTCGTTCACCTCACGAGGCAAATTTTTCACGAATGTTTCGCAGGTCTTGTCGATATCTCGTTTAACCTTTTGGACTGTATTTTGCATGAAAATATCGAGTTGCTCTGGTTCTAGTTCATCGGCAGGAAGCTCGCTCAGGTAATACTTAATCCGCTGATCGATCTGCTTTTTAATGTCATCCAAGATAAAGGCTCGATAATTGTTATCCAGTGGATAGTTGCATTCTGTTTCGATTCTTTCAAGAACGAGGTAGGCATCTGTCTCCAAGTATTGATAAATTTCTTTCTGGACACGGTCAAAAAGCGGGGCATTGCTTTGGTGCGGATTAGGGACATCCATCGATTGATTGATGGAAAAATCACCGATTCCAGCATCATTTCCTTTTGGGTTTAAGCCGATATTGAGAGTCCCTTCCAGTCGCTCAACCTTTAGCAGATCGAATTTGTACTCGTTCTTGATGACGGAAGGAATCTGTTTTTCCTTGAGATCATTTACATCTTGCTGCAGCTGTTCAAGCATTTGCTTCATCTTTTCGATCTTGTTGTTTTGCAATTGTATATAGTCATGTAACTGTTGAAAATACTGCATCATTTCGGGATCCATGTACATGACGACCATCCTTCTTCATCTAGCATAAAGCGGGTTAGCGAATCCGCGAGGGCGAGGGCGAAACCAACGGAATGAGCGGCACGAATTCTTCCGAACCGGTTGTGGGCAGAGGCCCCACTGGTGGAGCTGGCTCTGTGTATCCGCCAGTATTGTACAGCTTGGAAACGGGCTTAATAATCCCGGCACTTCCTATTTGGCACACCGAAGAGTTGCTTATGCCTTCGATCTTAAGCGAATTGATTACGATATGTTGCGTAACAAAAAAATTCATGCGAAATCTCGTCCCTTTGCCCTGAAATCGTTCGTTTCTTCTACAAAAAGCGGGATATCATTATCGGATTGTTCATTGACGTAGACGACGCTACGTGGAATTTTGAAGGACAGATTGGTACCAGAATTGAATGATCCTCCACCCGCGAAGGTTTTGGCATAGCTGGTAGGAGCGATTTTACGGACGTCTCCGACATTGAAAACGCCGCCCACGTTGTTTACATTGATGACTCCAACGAATGCTGGCATGTTCGGCACATCCTTTTGGGAGAGATCCTCTCTGTATTGTATGTCGTAGGCCAGTGGGTGTTCATACCTGTTTTTGCGACCGAACCAGTGTGAGCAGCATACGATGTATGGATAGGCGCGAGTTTTAGGAAAAGGAGAAAAAGTTCCATGAATATGAAGGTGACGAATAAAAAAATAGACGTCGGTGATTTCAGCTTTGGGGGAGTGTCTCGGTCGTCGATTGTGCTGATTGGGGACACCGATGTCCTGTCCTGCTACTCTATTTTTGATACGCCGCCACACGCCGTGATTTATTCACCCCAGGTTCCTCTCCAGCCGTTAAACCTTGGTTTGCGAAGAGGGTAGCGGTGGTTATTATGTGTTCGCATATTTGGTCTGATAGTGGCTGAGAGCCAACAATGGCCAAATCCAACGATAGCTGTGATAAGCAAAGTAAGTGCCGCCAGGACGTCCCCCGCCAGTCGGGTAGCGAGTCGTCCAGTCATTTGCTTGATTATGAGTGAGCAAATAGTGAATCCCTCGTTGAAGCTCTGCTGTCGGCTTTGTTGACACAGCTATCAGTGCATCGGTTGCCCATGCCGTTTGCGAAGGAGTACTTGCTCCGAGGGGGACGTACGTTTTTTTCTGGTCGCTTTGACAAGATTCTCCCCAGCCGCCGTCGGGATTTTGGTTGGCAACCAGCCACGCAACTGCTTTTTGGATGGCGGGATCAGTAGGGGAAAAGCCAACCGCCATCAGCCCGGTAATTGCAGCCCATGTACCGTATAGGTAAGCAATTCCCCAACGTCCATACCAGGAGCCGTCTGACTCTTGATGTTTGAGAAGCCAGCGGACTCCTTTTTCTACATGGGGGTCAGTCAATGTTCGTCCGGCATAGTTTCCGAGGAACTCTAAGGTCCTCCCTGTCAAATCGGCAGAGGAGGGATCTGTACTGACGGTATCTGCTCCTTCGATCGGCAGGTGACGAATGAAATCAGCATCGGTGTTTCGTTCAAAAGCAGGCCAGCCCCCATCGTCGTTTTGCATGGATAATAGCCATTCGAGACCGCGTTTCCAAGCGGCTGCTGCTGTTATATCCGTACGGGCAAGCAGGCGCAGAGAGCGCAGAGCAGCCGTCGTATCATCAATATCCGGGTTCATGGTGTTGTAGTCAGAAAAGCCCCAACCGCCAGGCTTTCCTTTTGGATTGCGGATTTTCCAGTCACCGTATGTATGCTGCTGCTTTTGGAGAAGGTAACGATTTGCTTTTTGAATCGCGGGATGTGTGGTAGAAAGTCCGCTTTTTTGCAGAGAAGAAGCCAAGAGCGCCGTGTCCCATACAGCTGAGGTAGCTAGCTGCAAGTGTGCGCCGTTTTCATAATCGTAGACACTATTCGTAAGCCCCTGCATCGCTTTTTGGATGAGTGGGTCTTTCGGAGAATAACCGCGAGCGAGCAGCGCAAAGATCATGAAAAAGGTAGAGGTCGAATAATTGTATAGAGTACCGTCCGGCTCGATTCGCGCGAGGATGTATTGTTCCAAACGCCGTAGGGCGAGCTTGTGCAGTTGTCCGGGTAAAAAGGGGAGACGCTGCAAGGAATCATGGATAGTAGCGAGGAACGATTGCCCTTCTTTGAGGAAATTCTCTAGGAATCGATGCGGATATAGCCCGCGAGAGATAGGTGTATCTGCGTATAAATCGGACAAGTCTGGCGCATCGTCAGGCTTTTTTACATATTTGCGATCAGCCACAATCATCATGGGGGCAAGATGGACACGTGCGTACCCGACAAAATCGTAAAAGCTGACAGGGAAACTCGGATGCAAGAGAGCAATCTCGACGGGAACGAGAAAATGCGAGGGCCACTGGTATTGTCCTGTCAAGGCTGTAGAGAATTTGGTCAGCATGTTCGCTTGTGTCAGCCCACCCTTTTCCAAAATAAACGAGCGAGCCAGTGCCATTCTCGGTTCGTCCTTCGTGTATTTGCCTGATAGCAGAAGGGCGTAATACGAGTCAATCGTCGTAGACAGATGGCCTTCATGCTCGTCAGGGTACAGCTTCCATGCCCCATTATCGTGTTGGAGAGATGTGATGTGAGCAGTGAGCTTCTCCATCAAACGCTCATCATGAATACCCAGCGTGCGCAATAGGATGATCATGTGAGAATCTGTCATCGGTGAGCTTTCCAGACAAAAGCGCCAAGTGCCATCCTCTTGTTGGCGCTGTAACAAAAAGGCTTGAATGCGGCTAATTTCTTGCTGGACTTCACGCAACTCATTCACCTCCCGATAAAATACGTTGCCTAAGGAAGAGAGGGGGAAGAGCATCGATGGGTTTGTCGTGGTACCAATACGCATCTCGCTTGCCGCTTGCCAGGAATCTGGGGAGAGTCCGTACGGCGACAGCACCATTGCCAATGCAAGAGCAAAAGACTGCAGAGCGGATTAGACAGGAGACGCTCGCCCACAACCGTGACAACATAGACAGAACGCGCGCCTATTTGTCGTTTTATCAAAAGCATCCACAAATTCATTGGGCGCTATTGGCTCATCTCGTATCGCGCAATGCGGGATGGAGTATGACCGATTTACGGGGAGAATTATTGCCTCGCTTGCTTCGAACAAAAGAGCAGCAGGATTATTTTTCGTTTTTGGAGCGGGGAAACTGGCTGATTTTTCACGATGCGTACCCTCAATTGTTACTGTATGAAGAGAGTGTCAGGCGACAGACCAACCTTTTTTACTTACTGCCTCATCTGGGCGTCTCTACTTTCATGCAGGCGATCTGGAATCATTTCTGGAAGACAACTGACAAAGAACTGCTCACCATTGGCTTGATTATCAATGAACAAAACTACTTGGAAGAACAGGTCATGAAAGACCCGGGTTATCAAAATTCAGTTGTCCGCACATTCCCGTTTGCCCTGCAGGAGCTTTTGCAATTGAATATGATCTTGTTTCCTCATCGGAAAGTGGCTAACGAGCAGGGAAGCTCCTTGCAGCTCGCGGGTGAGCGAGTGTTTCATTTTGCCTCCTTACCAGAGAGAATCAGCTTGGGAAAAAGGCTGTACAATCTGCTGTTCGGAGATACGAACAGGCAGGAGGCAGCGTACGCTTGGGCATTGGAACAGCCACACACAGGTTCGCGAAAAGATTATTGGCCCCATCTTTTTCACGATGTGAATGATATAGCTCCTGGCAAGCCTTATCAGGTAAAACTAATGAACTGTCAGCTGAGATCAGGGGCAAAGCGACTATTTTCCCCAGCGCTGCGTCAAGTTTGGAGACCTATCCATCATGAGCCGCCAAAAGAGTTAGATTGGTACAAAAACAAGAGCGATGTATGGCGTGTGCTGACTCGAACGGAGGAGACAGCAAATGCAGCGGAGTTGCGTGAGGCGTATTGCCAGGCGTTGGCGAAAATCGAGTGGGCTGTCGCAGCCAGAACGAGAATACTTGGCTAACTTGTAGTAAAATAGAGAGGAATCCAGAACGTTAGACCGATCCTCGACAGGTTGGCGGTCTTTAGGTACATTTGCAGAGAGTTTTTAGAAGGAGCGATTATCATTTGAAGATATTAATTATTGCGGAGAAACCTGACATGGGACGAAATATTGCCGCCGCAATAGATCCTAAAGCGAAAAATCACCGCACCTACTTAGAAGGTGAAAAATACATCATTACGTGGGCAATCGGGCACTTAATTGGACTAGCGGAACCGGAGGCGTACGACCAAAAATATAAAAAGTGGAACATAAATGATCTTCCTATCATTCCAGAAACATTTAAGCTAGTGCCCAATCGGAAAACAATCGATCAGCTAAAAATGATCGGGCAGTTGGCCAAACGAAGCAATCAGCTGATTAATGCATGCGATGCCGGGCGGGAAGGTCAACATATATTTTCACTCATTCAGCGACATCTAAAATTGAGTCACCCCGTTAAAAGACTGTGGATATCGGACTTGACCCCTGAAACGATCAGGAAAGGATTTGCGGAGATGAAAGATGCCGCAGCCTATGAAAACTTAACGAGGGCAGCAAAAGCTCGTAGTGAAGCAGATTGGCTAATCGGGATGAATGGCTCACGTGCATTTACGACCAAACATAATGCGCTCCTTTCTGTCGGACGAGTACAGACACCTGTCCTTGCTCTCATTTATGATCGACAGAAACAGATTGAGGCTTTTTCATCGGTTACGTTTTTTCAAGTGGAAGGGCATTTTTCGCAGGGTGAAAGGACGTACAAGGGTATTTGGCAAGGTGATCGCTTAACTGATCCATCCAAAGCAGAAATGCTGGCTCGTAAAGTGAAAGGAAAACAAGGGCGGATCGCATCCTACGAAGTAAAGGATACCAAGGAGTATCCATTCAAGTTGTATGACCTGACATTGCTACAACGTGAGGCCAATGGCAAGTACGGTTTTTCCGCCAAGAAAACCTTGGATTTAGCACAGGCACTCTATGAAAAACACAAGGTGATTTCTTATCCGCGGACGAATTCCAACTATGTGACAGAGCAAAATATTCCCGAAATGCACAACACCTTGTCGTCCTTGCAAGGCACTGGATATGACAATCTGGTAAAGGGTGCAAACCGTAGTTTGGTTCATAAAGGCAACAAATTTATATGTAATCCAGCAAAGGTAGACGACCACCATGCGATCCTGCCGACAAATCGCAAGGCTTCAGGGCTTACGCCAGATGAGCAAAAGTTATACGATTTGATCGTGCGCCGCTTTCTGTCACAGTTCTATCCACCAGCTGAATATAAGATGCATACGGTCATAACCGATGTGGAAAATGAATTGTTCAAAACGTCGGTGAAAGAACGGAAAAGTCTAGGTTGGAAGATTATTTATGCCGATCAGCAGAAGGAAAAGCCCAAGAATGTGAAAGGTTCGGCCAAAGAAGAAGAGGATAAAGAAGAGATTGAAGTGAACGAGCCTTTTATCATTCAACCTGATGCCAGCGTTGTATGCTCGGATGCCATGGTAAAGGAGAAAGAAACACAGCCGCCCAAGCATTATACGGAAGGAACGCTTCTAAAGGCCATGGAAAGCGCAGGCAAGCAAATCGAGGACGAGGAACTGCGTGATGCGATGAAAGAATCTGGTCTGGGAACCCCGGCAACTCGTGCCGCTACCATCGAACGACTGAAAAAAGTCGGATACGTTGAGATGCAGGGGAAAAAGGTTCAACTTACGCTAAAAGGCCGTACCGTTATCGAATTGATTAGGGGAGCAGGGATCGAACTATTAACCTCTCCTGAAATGACAGGGCATTGGGAGCGCCGCTTGAATGAGATCTCCCGAGGGACCGCCTCCGAAAGGCAGTTCATGGAGAATGTGAAGAAATTCGCTACAATGATCGTAGAAAAGGTTCGCGTACAATCTCGTGCTGAGAAGACCTTGTTTGAGAGTGAGAGTACCACGCAGAAAGGATCTTCGAAAACAAGAGGACGAGCTGGTGGGCGAACTACAGGCAGATCAAGTGGCAGGAATGCCACATCAAAGACTTCAACTCGAACGGTCGCAAAGGCCACTAGTACCACTTCGAGTATTATCACCAAATGTCCACGACCGGGTTGCGGGGGCTCTATATTCATGGGACGCAAAGGTTACGGTTGTTCAAATTACAACGTAGGCTGTAAATTCGTCATATGGAAAGAGAATTACGGGCGTATGCTGACGGATACACAGATTAAAGCACTCATTGAAAAAGGCAAAACAGGTAAAATGAAGCTTGAACGTCAGGATGGGACACAATTTCAAGCAAAACTTATTTTGAAAAGTGTAGAATCGGGCGAGCTTACTTTCGAGTAACGACGAAACGTAGGTTTAGACTATGCTTGAGCCAATAAAAAAATAAATTGTTGAAACTTACTTGCGTAACCTTCGTAAATACAGGTATAACGGGGACGGCAAATTTAGGCCGAACTACCTAGCACGTACTTAAGGAGGAATAAATCCATGTCCATTTTTAAAAGACTGCGTGATTTGACCATGTCCAATTTGTACGCTTTGATTGAGAAAGCAGAAGATCCAATCAAAATGACAGACCAATATTTGCGTGATATGCAAGAAGACTTGAACGAAGCAGAGAAAGCGGTTGCCGCCCAAATTGCTTTGGAAAAGAAATTCAAGGTGCTGTATGAAGAACAGGAAGCCTTGGTGAAAAAGCGTGAAGAGCAAGCTCACATCGCAGCACAAGCGCAGAACATTGATCTGGCTCGACGAGCTCTGGAAGAAAAGAAAGCCGCCGAGCAAAAAATGAACGAATACAAGGACAGCTACGAGAAAAACAAGCTGGCAGCCGACGGATTGCGCGAGAAGCTGGCTGAAATGAAAAAACAGATTACCGAGCTGAAAAACAAGCGCGAAACATTAGTTGCCCGCGTCAATGCAGCCAAAGCACAAAAGACGATCAACCAGGCGATGGGTGGCTTCGACTCGAACTCGGCTATGGCTGGATTGAAACGCATGGAAGAAAAAGCACTGCAAATGGAAGCAGAAGCAGAAGCCAGCGGCGAAATTTACAAAAAACAGAGCTCTTTAGATGATGAAATTGCGAAGCTGAATAAGGATCAAGCCGTTGAGGACGAACTGGCTGCTCTGATGAAAAAATATGAGGGGTAAACCGCTTCAGGCGGTTTCCCTTTTTTTCAGACCTTAAACACCTTGACGAAAGTGGAGTGATTCGCTTTGACGTGGAACGAAATACTAGGGATGCTGGTTTGGACAGGAGCTGGCGGCATTTTACTTTTTGTTTTAATGTGGATCGATTCGTTGTTTACGAAATACAAGGACATCACGGAAATCAAAAATGGAAACATCGCGGTTACGACGCGTTTTGTCATGAAGTTGTTTGCGCAAGGATATATCTTATCGCAATCCATTATTACTTCCAACTTATTGTGGACAGCACTGCTCGTTTCTGTGGTCTCCTTTATTATTTTATTCCTTTTGGAGAGAATCGTGGAATGGCTGTTAAAGCAAGTAGCCGGACTGGACTTGGAAAAAGGGACACAGGAAGGAAAAGTGGCACATGCCATGATGGCTGGTTCATTCCATCTCGTGGGTGCCTTGGTTTTGGCTGCATGTCTGTAAGACTTGAAAGGGAAGGGAGTACAGCATGAGTTTGATGAAGCGAATCCAAAATATTTTTGCCAAACATGAGCCTCCTGCACCGGAGAAGAGCATCCTGACGGTGGGACCGGGTGATGTGGTCGATGTATCGCTCGTTACCTATCAAGTAATCGGGAAGGCGAGCAATGCGAGTCGCAAAGCCACGATGCTTACGTTACAGGATGGAACGACCATTCGCTACCTGTATATCGAGGAACGGGAGAAGATTGTCTATCAACTGTATAGCGTGATTGATGGACGACTGGATTCAATAGACGAAGTACCGACCACAATCGAGATGGACGATGTCACCTACCATTTGGAGGAGCAATATAATGGCTCCGTTCAGGTTGTGGGGAAAGCGCCGTTTCACACATCAGGGGAGCAGTACATCTGGCAATTTCAATCGGATCAACGACAGTTGTTGCGAATCGAGTGGCAGGATGGCCGTTTCATGCTCTATGAGGGAGAAAGTGTTCTGCCAGCGGACGTGCAGGTACTGCGCGGCGCATAGAGAGGAGGGACAAGTACATGCCAAATCCATGGATGAAATCAATCAAGCTCCTGCTGATTCCGGCCTTGTTCCTCCTTACGCTAGCGGGTTGTGGCAGTCCTGCGGTGGGCGAGACATATCCGCTTGAATCTGTCTCTACCAAAGAAAATGGACAGTCGTCACGCATCTATCGTGCGGAAGACAAGACTGTACCGGAAGTAGCCTTGGAGCTGGCGGAGCAGAATACGCCAGATGAAATATCCAAAGAAGATCCGCAGCATATGTTCCTCATTTATCCGGACGAGGTATACCATTTGCAGCAAGACGCTGCTAAGCCGACGGATACGTTGATCGAGGTCGACAGCAAAGAGTACGTCCGGCAAAACTACGATTCTTCGTTTTTGCAAGGATACATTGTAGCCAGCGTACTGGATGATTTGTTCGACGGGCTGAAGAAAAATACTAAGGGCAGCTATCGTGGCTACTCTAGCAAGGACATATACAAGCCTTCCGGAACGTATCGCGTGCCTACAACCGAGGACAAAAAAGTAGCGCCGCCGATTACCAAAGAGGGTACCGGAAGTATTTTCAAACGGAGTAATGCGAAGAACGCGGATGGTACGGTAGGTTCTGACGGCAGCCTTTTCAAGAAGCAGGGGGAGTCGTCGTCTAGCGGCAGTTCAGGTAAAATTATTCGTTCTTCCAGCAGTCAATCGTCGAAGTCGAGTGGTTCTGTCTCATCCAAACGCTCGAGCTTTTCTCCACCGAAAAGTAAATCGCCCCCACGAACGAAGGTAGGGGGCTCTGGGCGAATTACAAAGCGCCGATAACCGTAAAAAATAGGACAGAAACGAACACCCCCAAACGATTTTTTGTATCTCGTTTGGGGGTGTTTTTGTTTTGCGGATTAGCGCTGCTTGGTCTCTACCGTATACGCAACGTCTTCATTTTGATATTTGTACACATACAAGTAGTAACGGCCTGGCTTTACTTGATAATGGGCATTTTGCAGATTTCCCTCCATCTCTTGCGGGTACGCTACAGGCTGATCTGGATTTCCTTCGTGGAACAGCATCCAAGTCACACTTTGTCCCTGCTGAGGGTTCAGAGAAATACGTATTTCTTCTGATTTATCTACTTGGAAGGCAAAAATATCTTGCCAGTCGTTTCCTTTCATATCGCCTGAAACAGTCGTGCCTATCGGCAATGGGCCATTTGCTTGCTCAGTAGAATCATTGCTCTCGCTTTCTTGATAGAGTTGCTCTTGCGGGCTATCTTCACCCGTAACCAATAAGGTAAAAGGTTGGTTCTCTTGCCCTGTACCATACGTATATGCAGTCACATAGTAAGTCCCTGGTTTTGCATCGAATGATCCGATCAGCTTGTTGCCTTCACGCTTGTTGGGATAGGCGATGTAGTTCTCTCTATCGGACTCGTGGAATACAAGCCACGCCACTCCATCTCCCTGCTTCGTTTCCATCTCTACTTGAAGCTGTTGGGCTGATTTTACATCGAGACGGAACTCCTGACTCGGTTTTTGTGGATGGATGATACCGGTGATCGGTTTACCCAATGAAATAGACGACTCTTCAGGGGTAGGCGTTGGATTCTCTGTCTCGGGTCCATCTTCATGAGCCAGCTTCCCGTGGAACACGACATCATAGACAAAGCGTCCATCTTTTGTCGTACGATAATTGGTGAAGTAGCTCGTAACTGTGTCATAGCCATTCCAGGAATGATCCGATAACTCCTTGAGGAATCCATCTGTGAGGCGGTTCATTTCTTGCCAATCCTGAAATTCCCCTTGGGAAGCTCCACCCGTATAGACCCCACGCAACGTGAAGCTGCGGAAATCTCCAGAGTCTTTTTCATCTGTTTTTACATCGGTCAGAGAGGCAACCTCTGCGATTTGACGATAAACCTCTTCTTTGCTGGTCACGTCCACTTTTTGTAAATAATCATCTGAAACGAGAGGGACATCCAACTCTTCATACTGGCCGATCAACTCTTCTAACGTTTCTTGATAGCCACGTTCAAGAGCGCGATCACGGCTGAATTCTTCGATCAAGTCATCATAAGCAGAGACATCATTGGAACGGATCGTATCATTGATTTTATCCAGACGAGCAAAATCATTCTTGAACATATGGTACTGAAGCGCGAAAGAGTAGTCGTAGAATGCCATGGTTCCGTATTTGGCACGCAACATATCTGCCGCGGTGTAATCGAGATAAGGCGCTGCATTTCGGATATTGCCTACAACTGACTGGCGGGGCTTGATTCCTTCTGTTCGGGTAGCACCTGCGAAAAACTCAGCTCCGCCTTCTTCATACCAAGGCAAGCGGCTGTTTTCATAAATCTCTCCCTGTCCCCACATGCCCGGCACTTCATATCTGCCTTGCAAATAGTGGACGAATTCATGGCGGAACAGCTCTTCCAGACTGTAAATGCTTTGCTCTTTTGTCCGGTCGTAGGTGAAGAAAGTGCCGGTACCCTCAATGTAGATACCACCGTTATCTGTTTCGTATCCGTACAAAAAGCGATTCATTTTATATTCATCAGGCGTATTGTAGATGACAATGGTCAGTACATCATCCGGATTACCACTCTCCAGCTCCTTGTCATTGCCGATGACACGATGGAATTGTGCCTTTACTTCCTTGGATGCCCAATACAAGCGCTCAACCTGTTCTTCTGTTAGTTTATCTCCCGTTTTGAACACAACCGCTCCGTCATCAAAAGTAAATTGCTGCGGAAGATAATGCTTTTTCCCTTCTTTTTTCATTTCCTCGAGGTCGATTTTCTTCCCATTGGCATCCTCACCATATGCTTCCTCGATTTGTTGCGCGGCCGTGAAGTATGGCTCGCTCCACTTATTAAAGGTTTTCATTGCTATCGTCAATACTTCATTGGCTTTGTCTGGATCACTGTAGTAGCTTCCCAATTTCCCTGTGTAATACAGGGCATTGTTCGTCAACCATACGTGGTCAGCGGAAGTGTCCCCATTTTCCGCCATGTCAAAGATGGGGGCGAGAAATGCGTCGATGTTGCCTTCCAGCTCATCTCTTTCTGAATCATCTACTCCCCAAATCAGAACATAGCCAACACCTTGAAGGACGCTGTAAAAGGCCTCGCTCGCTTCGCGATCATCTGACCATTTATCCCGATTGTCGTTAAAGTCCTCCATTACTTTTGACAGAAGGTCGATTGTCTCAGAATCAACAGTCGTGTTGCTAATTAATTTTCCCGTAGAACTGATGATTTCATTTTGAGTCTTTGTACCTAAGGCGAAATTTTGATTGGAAGTAATTGCTTGAAGTGCTGGAATAATCTTTTGCTTATACTTTGGTTCCATCAAATACTTTAATTCTTTATGGTAATACCCCAAGTAATATCCCGAACGCAAAACTTCTACAAATGTATGTATGCCTTGCTCGTCATCCTTGGTGAAGTTCTTGCCACTCTCTTGCAAGGCATCGATGATGGCCTGAACTCGCTCCTGATCCTCATAAAATTCCTGGGTGTCGTCGTTGTAAGTAAACAGCTCAGGGATTTGCGTCCAACTGATTTCCTTCAACAATTCAACAAGCTCTGAATTGTCCAATGTATTCAGGTGCGAGATGCTGTACTTCTCCTGTTTGGCTGCTTGGCGTAACTGACTCTTCGACATGTTTTCCTGAACCGGTGTATGACCAATCTGCGAATCACTGCGCTCTTTGGATGGGCTTGGCGGCGTGCTTTTGGCTTGAGCTGCTAGTGGCAAGCCTGCCGCTACCGTTGAAATTGCAATTGATCCTGCTGTTACCATGCTAATCCATGAATGATTCATTTGTTTCGTTGACTCCTTTTTCATTCTTTTTGGAAGTAGAAGTGAATATTTTATAGTATCGGTATCCAACATGAAAATACTTACAAATAAAACAAAAGATGACGGAATATAGCTCTTTCTTCCTATTCGACAAAAAGAAAAGAATGTCTAGAGAAGTTGCTTTGTAAGAATGGAAGGAGAGCGACTTTTGTTTGCCTATGACGAAAACATGATTGTTGATCGACAAAAGAAGAAGGGATGTGCATCCAGTATTCGACAGTCTTTGTTAGCAGTATTGGCTATGATTGACATTGGGAAAGCACAGATAGGTGAAGTTGGCGGAGGGGAGTGCTAGAAGATGCTGGAAAAAATTCTCGAACTGCGTTCACGATCCATGTCCATTGCACAAATTGCCAAAGAGTGCGGCTTAACGATCGGTCAAGTTAAGTATCGCCTGCAAAAAGACCGTGCGAAGCCAGTGACACCACCTCCCGCAAGAACGGAATTGGAATGGCAATTGCCTGCGTTTTATGGTCGGGACATTGTCAAAGTCATGACACAAGGACCGACTGTGCTATTCGTCTATTGGGAAATCACTTGGCCACGCATGAGAATGGTCGCATCGTACCTGCAAGCTGATTATCGTCACATCCAGAAGGGCTTGCGTCTGTATGATGTAACGGAACGTTTGTTTGATGGAAAAAATGCACATTCCGTCCGAGATGTGCTCGTACATGAAGACGCTCATTCCTGGTACGTGAAAGATGTAGAGCCAGGACGTACATACATGGTTGATTTTGGTTTATATGAACAGAAGCGGTTTTGTCCGATATTACGCTCGGAAACGGTGGTTACCCCGCGCCATTCAAAAGCTAACTGGGGGGAACCGTTAGTTGAGCCCATCCACGATTCAGCTACACCTTCCTGGTATGAGAACTTTTCCTCCTACTCGTTGTATACCCAAACATCAAATAAGTGAGGTGTCATTTGTGCACAAAGGATATCTCTCCCTCGTGTTGCATGCCCATCTGCCTTATGTCCGACACGGGGATCGGGACGATCGCCTGGAAGAGCGTTGGGTGTATGAAGCCATGCTGGAATGCTATCTTCCCTTGCTCATGGTTTTCGACAAGCTCCTCTCAGACGGCATCGCTTTTCGCATGACCCTTGCTATTTCTCCGACATTACTTTCCATGCTGGATGATGATCTGATCGTGACACGCTTTCGCACACATCTAGCGAAGACTGTTGAATTGGCTGGGAAGGAAGTCAAGCAAACCGCAGGTCAACCCCAAGAACACCGTATCGCCAAAATGTACGTGGAGCGTTTTCGAAGCATCATTGCCTATTGCCGCAAGTGGGATTTTCGCCTGATCAAGGCCTTTAGGCATATCGCGGACAGCGGATGCCTCGAACTCATCACTTGCGCAGCCACACACTCCTTTTTGCCCTATGTGGAAACAGAAGAGGCAATTCGGGCACAGCTTCAGGTGGGTGTCGATACACACGAGCGGATTCTGGGGAGACGTCCGAAGGGAATTTGGCTGCCGGAGTGCGCGTATACACCTGGACTGGATCGTTTGCTGAAAGAGGCGGGGCTTCGGTATTTCTTTGTAGACAGTCACACGGTAGAGCATGCGACGCCTGTACCTCGCAGAGGGGTGCTGGCTCCCTTGTTCACACCGCATGAAGTGGCTGCCTTTGCCCGAGATGAAGTAGCTTCCCGCCAGGTATGGAGC
This sequence comes from Brevibacillus fortis, assembly GCF_046196545.1. Taxonomy (GTDB): domain Bacteria; phylum Bacillota; class Bacilli; order Brevibacillales; family Brevibacillaceae; genus Brevibacillus; species Brevibacillus fortis_A. The sequence continues at coordinate 4,069,728 of NZ_CP176370.1, read as the reverse complement.
TCGATCGACGGCTATCCAGGGGACTATGACTACCGTGAATACTACCGGGATATCGGATTCGACAGGGAGATGAGCTACATCGAGCCATACATCCATCCTGACGGCATTCGCGTGCATACCGGTTTGAAATACTATCGGATCACCGGAAAAGAAGGGGATAAAGACTGGTATGAGCCAGACTGGGCGCGCGAAAAAGCAGCGTCTCATGCGGGACACTTCCTGTATCACCGAGAGCGTCAAGTGGAGGAAGCCATTCACTGGATGGATCGCAAGCCGTTAGTCGTCGCCACTTATGATGCGGAACTGTTTGGTCATTGGTGGTTCGAGGGTCCGCAATTTTTGGATTTTCTCATGCGAAAAACGGTTTGTGATTCAAAAGAAGTGAAATTAATTACACCATCTGAATATTTGGAGGAGTATCCAGAACAGGATCGTGGTCACTTGCCTATGTCTACGTGGGGGAGGAATGGCTACGGAGAAGTCTGGCTGAACGAGAACAATGGCTGGATATACAGGCATCTGCATCAAGCAGAGCGGGAACTGATCGGAGCGATTACTACTTTTTCTGAAAACAAAGGAGATCAGCTTGCCTTACGGTGCCTCAAACAGGCCGCACGCGAATTAATGCTGGCCCAAAGTAGTGATTGGGCGTTTATTTTAGACGGTCAAACGGTCACACGTTATGCGGTGCAACGCGTTCATGACCATTTGGTTCGCATGCGGGCTCTCGTAGCGATGTATCGAGAGCATCAACTGGATGAAGAGGCAATTTCGCAAGCAGAAGCTGACTTTCCAATCTTTCCTGACTTGGATATCACGTTCTATTTGCCTAAACAAACGCATAGAGTGAACGTATCGCGTCAATTGGTAGCGGCTACGCAAGATCAGTCTTCGACAAAAACAGTTTTGATGCTTGCATGGGAATTTCCCCCTCATGTGGTAGGGGGGCTTGGTCGGGCTGTCTACGATCTCGCCAGGCATCTTGTCCAGCAAGGAATCGTGGTGCATGTGCTGACACGTTCGACAGATTCATGCTCCATAGATGAGACGATGGAAGGGGTTCATGTACATCGTTTGCCTACGTACATTCCTTCTGAACAAGCTGACTTTCTGGCATGGGTGTTTCAACTGAATTTGGCGATGGTCGATGCTGCCTTCCAGCTCTGGTCATTCGGGGTGCGACCAGATGTCATCCACGCTCACGATTGGCTTGTCAGCTGGGCTGCGATCGAACTGAAACAGAGGTACTCTCTTCCGCTCGTCAGCACGATTCATGCTTTGGAACATGGACGGCAACAAGGCATTCATACACCGTTGCAGCAAAGGATTCATGAGTGTGAACGTACGCTAACACAAAGCTCTGACTCGCTGATCGTTTGCAGCAAGTATATGGAGTCGGAAGTCATGCGCCTTTTCGGAACGCCATCATCGCAATTACGTGTCATTCATAATGGTGTCGATCTCATGCCTCTACCGGATGTAAATCGTGAGCAGCTTCGGCAGGAGTTGGCGATAGGGGATGGCCCTGTCCTCTTTTTTGTAGGGCGCTTGGTCCAGGAAAAAGGTGTTCACCTATTGTTGGAAGCCATGGCAAGGCTGCGCGCTGAGTTTCCCCATGCGAAGTTGCTTATAGCTGGCAGAGGACCGATGCAAGACGAGTGGAAGCAGTTGGTTTATCAGATGGGACTTTCTGAGCAAGTCCGCTTCTTGGGCTTCGTAGAAGATGTTAGGAGAAATGAGTTGTTCGCCTTGTCTGATGTGGCGGTATTCCCGAGCTTGTATGAGCCTTTTGGAATTGTTGCACTGGAAGCGATGGCTCTGGGTACGCCAGTTCTTGTTGCGGATACGGGAGGGCTGCGAGAGATCGTTCGCCATGGTGAAAATGGCGCCATGATGTACACAGGCGACCCCGAATCCTTGACGAATCAACTCCGCTGGCTACTGCGCGACTCTGATCAGCGGCATCAACTAGCACAGACGGCCATGCAAGATGTGAAACAGTTTTATAACTGGACACTTCTGGCGAGTCAAACCATCGATCTATACCGTTCGCTTGGCGTACCCGCGGAAATCGGCATGACAACATAGATTGCAACGATGAAGGAGGAAGAAAAGAAGATGAAGGCAGTAATCATGGCTGGGGGAAAAGGTACACGACTACGTCCGTTAACATGCCACACGCCAAAACCAATGGTGCCACTCTTAAACCGGCCTTGCATGGAGTATACGATTGATCTATTGAAAAAGCATGGGATTACAGAGATAGCAGTGACACTCCAGTACCTGCCTGATGTCATCCGCGATACGTTTGGTGATGGATCTCGTTACGGTGTTTCGCTCGTCTATTTTGAAGAAACGATTCCTTTGGGCACGGCAGGCAGCGTGAAAAACTGCGCGGATTTTCTGGATGAGCGCTTTGTCGTGATTAGTGGAGATACGTTGACAGACATCGATTTGTCGGCAGCCATTCGTTTTCATGAGCAAAATCACGCACTGGCTACGTTGATTTTGACGCGCGTAGAAACACCACTGGAATTCGGAGTTGTCATGACAGATGAGGGCGGACGCATTACCCGTTTTTTAGAAAAGCCGAGCTGGGCGGAGGTTTTTAGCGATACGGTGAATACCGGGATATACGTCTGCGAGCCCGACGTCTTGTCTTATATAGAAGAAGAGCGGGAAGTGGATTTCAGCAAGGAAATTTTCCCGTCCTTTTTACAAGCAGCAAAGCCTCTATACGGATATGAGGCAAGCGGCTATTGGTCTGATATTGGCTCCTTGGAGGTTTATCAGCAAGCCCAGTTTGATTTGTTGGATGGACGCGTGCATCTCGAAATAAAAGCACAGGAAATCGCGCCGCGCATTTTCCTGGAAAATGATGTTCGCATCGATTCATCGGTCCGCTTGGAAGGCCCTGTCTATATCGGTGAAAATGTACACTTGCAGGCTGGAGTTTCCGTTGGTGCTTATTCCATTTTGGGAAAAAATACGGTGATTTCTTCCGGTACAAAGCTGTCCCGGTCAATCATTTGGGAAAATAGTGTCATTGGGAAAAAAACAGAGATCACAGGAACGACCCTTTGCCGCAACACCCGAATTGCAGATTGCGTACAACTCGGGGAAGGGGCGGTCATTGGAGACCAGTGCCTCATTGGGGCGAAGTCAGTGGTAAAGGCAGGGGTCAAAATTTGGCCGGATAAGGAAGTCGGTGAAAATGCGACTGTCACCACCTCGCTCATCTACGGTGCCAAGCAAACCAAAAATTTGTTTGGGACGCATGGAATCAAGGGCATTGGCAATGTTGACATCACACCCGAATTCGTCACTAGACTTGCTGCTGCCTACGCGTATTTATTACAAGCGGGGGATAAAATTGCGCTCTCCGCATGCGCACACCCATTTGCTCAGCTATTGAAGCATAGCATCATGACGAGCTTGTGCTCTTCCGGTATTGATACAGTCGATCTCGGGATTGGCAATTCCCCCTTGATCCGATATGGCGTGCGCTCTCTCGATTGCAAAGGCGGCATTCATGTTTATATGGCAGAGCCAGTCGATGATAAAGAGATTGTCATCCAATTTATCGATCATGCGGGCTTGCCGATTTCTCGTGATATGGAGCGAAAAATTGAGAATGCTTACTGGCAAGAGACGTATGTGCGCAACCTGCATCGGTTGGGAGCACTGCAAGTCGAGCATCAAGTACAAGAAGCTTATCTTCATGCTTTGGTCCAACAGTTGAATGTATCGTCCATCCAGCGCCAGCGCTTCCACCTGCTGATCGATTGTGAACAGCGTTTTTTCCCGACTTTTCTTGAGCCACTCTTGCATGCACTGGGAGTCACGGCACATTACAGCTCTATACAAGAAGGGATTCGTAAAAAGGGAGCGGATTTAGGGGTTCGTCTCGATAAAAATGGCGAGCAATTTACCTTGTTTACCGAGCATGGAGAGAAGCTCTCGAACGAACAGATCACGGCTCTGCAACTGCTGGCTTGCAGTGGTCAGCACCGACGTATCGGCCTTCCTGTGAGTGCACCGATTGAATTGGAGCATATGGCCCAGCTGTTGCAAATGGAGGTTGTACGCACCAAGGTCTCTCCGCGATCCATGATGGAGGTATCAAACGAACAGCGTTTTCATCCGATGTTTGACGCCGTGTACAGCCTCATGAGAATTCTTTCGTATCTCGCTTCTGAAGAAAAACCGCTCAGCGTTCTGCTGGAGCTGTTGCCAGCGTGCCATATGGAGAAAAAGACTGTCTTTTGCCCATGGGCAGCAAAAGGGAAGGTCATGCGCAGAGTGATGGAAGAAAACAAAGGCAAGCTGCTGGAGCTCGTCGATGGAATCAAGGTATACGATTCGAACGGCTGGGTGCTGATTTTACCCGATTCAGAGGATTCGCACGTCAAAGTGATTTCGCAAGGGGCGACGGCAGAGACCGCGGCTACACTTGCTTCTTCCTACGCGAGGCGAATTGCCGAATATCAGTTTCACGAAAAGAGAGAGATCGACAGCCTATAACGAAAAGGACGTGAAGGCATGCCGAGACCGCTCGTCGTCGGGAACGGAAAACTGCTGATTAATTTTGATGACAAGCTGCACATGCGAGATCTTTATTTTCCGTATGTCGGTCAGCTGAATCATGTTGGGGGACACTTTAGCAAGCTGGGGATATGGGTCCAAGGTCGCTTTTCCTGGCTGGATGAAGACGGCTGGACGCGGAAGCTCGGATACGGACAGGAGTCTTTGGTGACAGATGTTCATGCTCATCATGAACATCTGGGCATCTCCCTGCAAATTGCAGATGGGGTGCATCAGCGTGACCCGATTTATTTGAAAAAGGTGTGCGTTCGAAATTTGACGAGCGAGGTGCGAGAGGTCAGGCTGTTTTTTAATCACGATTTCAGCTTGAATGAGACGGAGGTAGGGGATACCGCTGTTTTTGATCCTATGCTGCGCACCATTTACCATTACAAGCGCAATGTGTACATCATGGCGAATGGAAAAACGGATACAGGTGGGATCGATCAGTACAGCGTCGGGATCAAGCGGTTCAACTATGCGGAGGGGACCTGGAGGGACGCGGAGGATGGCCTTTTGTCCGGCAATCCGATTGCGCAAGGCTCCGTAGATAGTACGATCTCCTTTTCCCTCATGCTGCAACCGCAAGAAGAGAAGGCGCTCTTTTACTGGATGTGCATTGGTGAATCGTATGAGGATGTCAAAGTATTGAACCAGTATGTACTCGAAAGCGATCCGGAACGTTTGCTCAGCCGGGTCGCGGTGTATTGGCAGCGTTGGGTCAATAAGGAAGAGCGGGACTTTGCTGATCTTCCGGCAGAGATTGTCAATCTGTATAAGACCAGCTTGCTACTCGTGCGCACGCAAATTGATCAGAACGGAGCGATTCTCGCTGCGAATGACTCGGATATTCTCCAATTCAATCGCGACCATTACAGCTACATGTGGCCAAGAGATGGAGCGTTGATTGCAAGTGCGATGGCGAAAGCGGGCTATACGGGAGTAGTTGCACCCTTTTTCCGATTTTGCTCAGACGCATTGAATAAGGACGGGTATTTGCTGCACAAGTACAATCCAGATGGGTCTGTCGGCTCCAGTTGGCATCCGTATATCGTTGAAGGAGATATTCAGCTCCCCATTCAGGAGGATGAGACGGCGCTCGTGCTGTACGCGCTCTGGGAGCAATACAAGAGTGGCAAGCAAATTGAAGACTGCCAGGCGCTCTATCCCACGCTGGTTCGTCCGGCGGCCCGCTTTTTGCTGGAGTATGTCCATCCAGAGCTGCAACTCCCAAAACCAAGCTACGACTTATGGGAAGAGCGACGGGGAATTTTTACGTTTACCAGTGCTACTGTTTTCGCAGGCTTAATGGCTGCGGCTCGTTTCGCCCAGCTGTTTGGTGATGATCGGCGCTACAAACGCTACGTAGAAGGGGCAGAGCGCATTCGTGGGGCAATGGAAAAACATCTGTACGACCCTGAAATCGGGCGTTTTTTACGTGGGATTTATGTAAGAGCAGATGGGAGTGTCGAAAAAGATTTCACGGTGGAGAGCAGCTTGTTCGCCTTGTTTGCACTTGATGTGTTTTCCGTAGACGATCCGAGAGTTGAGCGGACGATGGAAGCTGTCAAAAAGAGTTTGCGGGTAGACACGGCGATCGGTGGAATTGCTCGCTATCAAGGCGATTACTATTTCAAAAAATCACATGACACGGCGAAGGTGCCGGGAAATCCATGGATCATTTGCACCTTATGGGTGGCTGATTGGGAAATTGCCAAGGCAAAATCGCTCGATGAACTCCAAGAGCCAAAGAACAGACTGACCTGGGTCGTACGCCATGCCCTACAAAGTGGCGTGCTATCCGAACAGCTCGATCCGTATACAGGTGCTCCTGTATCCGTTGCACCGCTGACGTGGTCACATGCTACTTATGTTGCCACTGTTTTGCGTTATTTGGAAAAGGTGAATGAGTTGCGGTAACGAGGGGAGAGATGAGGAGATGACAACGATCCGTTTCGGTACGGACGGTTGGCGCGACATAATCGCAGATGGCTTTACTGTCGAGAATGTCCGCATTGTCGCACAAGCCATCGCCAGCTATACCAAAGAAATCGGACAACAGGAGCAGCCTGTTTTGGTCGGGCACGACACACGGTTCTTGGGGAGACGCTTCGCGGAAGAGGTTGCAGCTGTCCTGACTGCGAATGACATTCGAACCTATTTTGTGAACGAAGCAGCGCCAACGCCTGCCGTAGCCTTTGGAGTGAAGCATTTTGCAGCGAGTGGTGCAATCATGATCACGGCCAGTCACAATCCACCCGAATATAACGGCATCAAATACATTCCGGAGTACGCTGGACCTGCAACGCCTGCGATCACGCAAAGGTTAGAAGAGTGGATCAGCGAAACCTGCCAGGCGAAATCGGTGCGTACGATTTCCCTCGCAGAAGCAAAGGCCCGCAAGCTGCTGCAAGTCATTGTGCTGCGTCCTCATTACGAGGCGCATCTTAGACGGATGGTAAATATGGACGTTTTGCAAAACTCTTCCTTGTCCGTTGTTGTCGATGCCATGCATGGTGCCGGCATGGGGTACGTGAGCGGTTTTTTGTCTGAGGCGGGGGTGAAAAACGTTGGAATCCGAGAAGTCCCCGATGCGGCTTTTGGAGGAGATTTGCCTGAGCCAAACGATAAGCATTTGCATCTGCTAAAAAAAGAAGTCGTAGAACGCCAAGCATCTCTTGGCCTTGCCAATGACGGCGATGCGGATCGCTTCGGAGTCGTCGACCGCTTCGGACAGTACATCACGCCAAACGAAGCACTCGTCCTGCTGACCTATCATTTGCGAAAAAATCGTGGCTTGACGGGACGGATTGTCAGGACAGTAGCGACTACGCATCTATTGGATCGGATGGCTACATATTATGGTCTTGAGCTGGTGGAGACGCCAGTCGGCTTCAAGTACGTCGGTGAGGAAATGCGCAAAGGTGACGTGCTCATCGGCGGAGAGGAAAGTGGCGGGGCCAGCATTCTCGGTCACATCCCGGAGAAAGACGGTGTACTCATCAATTTGTTGCTCGCCGAGATGTGCGCGTATGAAAACAAAGGAATCGATCAAATATTGCGAGACGTATACGAGCAGTTCGGCGAGCTGTTCCATACGAGGCTTGATATGAAATTGCCGGAAAAAGATCAATGGGTACAGCAAATGATCACCAAGCCACCTGCACTAATTGGTCCTTATCAGGTTTTGGAAATTCAACGAGTGGATGGGGTCAAGCTGTTGCTCGAGGAAGGACATTGGGTCCTGATCCGTCCGTCTGGAACAGAACCGTTGGTACGCATCTATTGTGAAGCAACGAATGCGACGGCTTTGCAGAAGCTGCAAGATGCGATTCGTGAATGGTTTTTGGAGATTAATGTGTAAAATCTGAAGAGGAGAGCCTGCATGGATGTGCCAGGTTCTTCTTTTTTTCGTCGGTTCATGTTATGGGGCTGCGGTGAAGAGAAGAATATTTCCAGTCTAGGCTCCAGGTTCCGTCCTGCTGGGGGCTGAGACTGTCCGCTCCGAAGGGATTCGCGGGGAAACGCAAAAGTGGTAGCCGCTTCGAAGTAGGAGCACGGTTGCGTTTCTTTTGCCCGCGAATCCCTTCTCCGCTGGGTAGGACTCCACAAGTCGCTACGTCTGGAAATATTCTTCTCTGTCGTAACTGGTAAGGTTCTTCAATCTTTTCAGGCATTAAAAAATCGGTTCACACAGAAAGCTCGTAGAGGAAACAGGAGAAATAAGCGAAGATCTTAGGGACACCGACCGAGACGCAATGCAAAAAGCGAAACACGCCGTTAAGCGTCCACCTCTGAAACACATCCTGAAAGGACCACTTTGGACGCGGTTTCGCTTTTTGCATGGAGTCGTGCAGTCAATCCCGCAGGGGGTGGCCCTAGAATCTGAGCGTTTTCTCCTGTTTCCTCCCCACCACGACAGCAACGTACAAGAGACTTCATGAATCAGATAGAATAATTCGTGATACACTACTTAAAAACAGGTGCTATTGCTGGACATTGACTACCCATTTACCAAATCGAAAAAATGAGGTATTCTTGTCCATATGCAATCCTTTCATTGGAATCGGACAGGGCTTCCTGGCCACACCAGTGCAAAGGATTTTTTGCCCCTTATAGGAAGTGTCTGAATGATCGTAGTAGTAATTTTGTTTTAACGTAATTCGAAGTCGGTAACTGATGAGAGATGATGAGAAACGATGCGGATCGATCAGCATATATTGCAAACATTTTTACAGGAAGTTCAAGTGGAGAGTCTGTCGCCGGATGATCCAGTCGTCGTACACCACACACCGTACCCGTGGGAGTTGGTCGGTACCGGCAATTATGCTGCCGTATTTGCCCACCCGGACTATCCAAAGGTAGTCATCAAGCTGTACGCACCTGGAAGACCAGGAGCCGAACAGGAAATCGAAGTCTATCGCAAGCTTGGGGAGACTCGTTCCTTCCCCGTCTGTTATGATTATGGGGAAGGATACTTAGTCATTACGCGGATGAACGGCATCCCCCTGTTTGACTGTGTTCGCTTTGGTATTCCGATTCCTCCCCAGGTGATTGAAGACGTGGAGGAAGCGCTAGAAGAAGCTCGCAAGAAGGGTTTGTTTCCGCATGATGTCCATGGGAAAAACGTGTTAATGGATCAGGGACGAGGTTATCTGATTGACGTATCGGATTACTATGTCAATGATACAGACACGAAATGGCGTGATTTACGCAAGGCGTATTACAAGGTGTACCTGCCATTTATCAAGGATCGTGGATGGAAAATTCCATTGTGGATGCTGGAAGTGGTGCGGAAAGGCTATCGACTGTACAAAAAAGGAAAGCGCTTGTTCACGTAGGCCGACTCTGGTAAAATGATCATTTGACATTGTATTTGTACAGTTGCTGGTCGTAGCAGAATAAGGAGGACATTCCATTGTTGTACTATCTCATTGCGGCAGTAATTATTGCGCTTGATCAGTTTACAAAGTATTTAGTCGTGAAGTATATGGAACTGGGAGAATCCATTCCTTTGATCGCGGACGTATTTCATCTAACTTCCCATCGAAACATGGGAGCGGCGTTTGGCATCCTGCAAAATCAACGTTGGTTTTTTATTGTCATTACCACTGTCGTTGTGATTGGGATTGTCATTTCCTTGATTCGCTTGGGAAAAAATCAACCTCGTGCATCGTTGGCGCTGTCATTGGTCTTGGGTGGAGCCGTCGGGAATTTCATTGATCGTGCGATGACCGGTCAAGTCGTAGATTTTCTCGATTTTACGTTGATTAACTTCCCGATCTTTAACGTGGCTGATATGGCCATCACGATTGGTGTGGGGATTTTGCTTCTCGATGTTTTTCTGGATGGGAAGAAAAACAGATAGTCATGATAATAATAGTGGGAAAGCTCGGATAGGTGGAGAACATACATGAATGACACGCAATTGTTTGAACGTTACGATTGGACGGTAGAGCCAGCGGATACGAAAGAGCGCATTGACAAGTTTATCACGCTGCAAAATGAAGATTGGTCCCGTTCACAGGTGCAGGCTTGGGTGAAGGAAGGCCGTGTCACTGTAAATGGTGAACCGATCAAAAACAACTACAAGCTGCAGGCAGAGGACGAAGTGACCCTTCGTGTTCCGCCGCCAAAAGAAATGGAGATCCAGCCAGAGGAGATGTCCTTGGATATTGTATACGAGGATAGCGATGTCGTGGTCGTGAATAAACCACGTGGTCTTGTCGTACATCCTGCTCCTGGTCATTACAGTGGGACACTCGTCAACGGGCTTTTGGCACACTGCAAGGATTTGTCCGGAATCAATGGCGTTTTGCGTCCGGGAATTGTCCATCGCATTGACAAGGATACATCCGGCCTGTTGATGGTAGCCAAAAACGACAAGGCACATATGGGTTTGGCTGAACAATTAAAAGCACATACGGTCAATCGGAAGTATATCGCGATTGTTCATGGTGTCATCCCGCATGAAATGGGAACGATTGAAGCACCAATCGGGCGCGATCCGAAAAATCGCCAGCAAATGGCGGTCGTCTTTGAAAACAGTAAGCCAGCTGTTACGCATTTTATCGTGCTGGAGCGCTTCAAAGAGTACACGTTGGTGGAATTGAAACTTGAAACAGGACGTACCCATCAAATTCGCGTACACATGAAGTACATTGACTATCCACTGGCAGGGGATCCGAAATACGGTCCGAAAAATACATTGGAGCTCGATGGACAAGCTCTGCATGCGAAAACACTCGGCTTCATCCATCCCCGTACAGGAGAGCAGCTCGAATTCGAAGCGCCAATGCCGAAGGAAATGCTTGACGTCATTGAGGTTCTCAGACAAGCGTAAGAGAACGGGAGGAATAGCCGTGCTAAAAAGATTAGCGCATGTGACGCTGTACGTTCACGATTGTGAAGATGCATTGCGGTTTTACACGGAAAAACTCGGCTTCGAAAAACGCATGGATTCTCGGATGGATGATGGTTCTCGTTGGCTCACCGTCGGTCTTCCCGGGCAGGAGATAGAGATCGTATTGCATGACCCTACCCATTGGCATCGGGAAGAAGTTGCGCAGGAAATGCTTCGTCAGGTCGGCAAAAATCCAATGTGGGTTTGGGAGACGGATGATTTTGCGTCCACATACGAAACACTGCGTCAACGCGGCGTGAAGTTTGTGAGTGAACCAAACGAAGTGATGTATGGCATTGAGGCTGTTTTCGAGGATCTGTATGGCAATCGTTTTTTGTTGTTGCAGCCAGTCTTCCTATGACACTTACATAATGGCAGTTGGATTGGAAAACGCTAGTAGAAAGCTTATTACTTTCTTCTGGCGTTTTTTTTCATCATTCAATAGAGAGTGTAGGGAGTGAATGCCTGTGATCGGAAAATGGGGGAAGCTGATTAGTCTTTTTGTCCTTTTGGTTGTACTTGTCACTGCAAACGGTGAAGCAAAGGTGGCAGCCCAAAGCCAACAGCCAGAGCGTGTGAACAAAGAAATAAGCGTTCCGGCAAAAATTGCATTTACGAGCAACCAGCATTTGTTTTTGGTAGATGGACAGGATGCGACGGGAAAGATAAAGCAAATCACCAAGGACGGCTATGCACAGATCGTGGGCTGGTCACCAGATGGCAAGTGGCTCCTGTTCGTGAAGTACAAAGGCAACGACAATTACTCGACACCAGGCTACGTATGGATCGTCAGGGCGGATGGCAGCAAAGCTGTGCAGGTAGACGAGCGAGCAGTCTTTGAAATGCCGAAATGGTCCCCAAAAGCGAACAAGCTAGCATACACCGTGAATATCGGCAGCAATGAGACGCCAAGCCCATTACTGATTGTAAAAGAAGTCCATGATCAAGGAGAAGTAGCCTTGCAAAGTACAACAAAGGCTGATTTCGCAGATTTTGCCTGGATGCCGGATGGGGAAAACATGCTTGTCTCGCTACCTGCTGAAAAAAATAAGCCGATGACGCTGGCCTTGCGCACGCTTGCAGGTAAACCGTTGGCTGCCTACCCGATTGCAGAACCGCCAAAAGAGGAGGAAGGTATCTACCCATGGGCAGCGACAGGCTTACAAGTATCCCCGGATGGGAAGGCTGTAGCCTACTTTGTCAGGTATAACTCCGGCTCCTTGTCTGCTGATGGCGTACCTATTCAATGGTTTGATTTGACACAGCCTGCCAAAAAGCCAACAGAACTCGGAAAAGGATTGGCTTATCCTGATTGGCTTGTCTGGACACCAAATAGTGAACAGCTCGCCTTTGTCGATGGCACTGACCGGATCGCCACGACTAACAAGCAGTTGAAGCTGGCGGATCGAGCAGGAAAGGTCAAAACAGTCAGCCCTGGTCCAGCGGTGGTAGACAATTATCCAGTATGGATTCCAAAAGCTCCGTACACGCTGCTTTTCACTAGAGGCTTGGCTACAGCGTATTCATACGACCCCAAAAAGGTCATGGTACCGGAACAAGGCATCTGGCGACGGTCCGCAGATGGAGCTGAACAGCAGGTGACAAAAGGGGATGCGAATACAGCAGACTACTATCCTGCGCCATCTCCTGATGGGAAACAGCTCCTTTTCTTGCGTTTGGATCGAGCGGAGCATGGCTCCCTGTTTATCCAAGGAATAGGTGAGGATGCGGACAAACAAGTCGAGCTGATCAAAGACATTACAGGGGACATTGGTTATTATGCGAACTATTTGCCACCATGGGTCAGCGTCTATTGGGAATAGTTAGACTTTTTCGGGCTGCATTGACACCCGTCCAGAATCGTGACATAATTCTACATGACGAATGGAACCTTTTAATCCAGTCCAGTGAGGCTGGCAAGGGCACGGAATGACAAGCAGGCGGGACTCTTACAGTCCGGTCAGTTTGTCCGAGGGCTTCTTGTCTCCTGACAAGGAGCCTTTTTTCGTAAGGTCCACTGTTCCCGTCGAGAAGGGGGATATTGAGATGATTAACAAAAGCGTCATTATGGATGAAGCGGCGATCCGCCGCGCGCTCACTCGAATCGCACATGAAATTATCGAGCGAAACAAAGGCGTCGAGGATCTCATTATCGTGGGTATTAAGACCAGAGGGATCTACCTCGCGCAACGTCTTGTGGAAAGAATCGAAATGATTGAAAATGTAAAAGTCCCAGTCGGTGAGCTGGACATTACGTTCTATCGTGACGATCTGCAACACAAGTCCGAAGATGCCATTTTGCAAGGCTCCAAGCTCCCGGATCAAATCACAGGCAAGACGGTGATTCTGGTGGATGATGTTCTCTACACGGGAAGAACGGTGCGCGCCGCATTGGATGCACTGATTGACAACGGTCGACCACGGATGATTCAACTGGCTGTTCTGGTTGATCGCGGTCATCGCGAGCTGCCAATCCGCCCTGATTTCGTCGGAAAAAACCTCCCAACTGCTCGAACGGAAATTGTCGATGTACAATTGGCAGAAGTGGACGTTATGGACATTGTGTCCATCCGACAGCTACTGTAAAAATAAAATAACTCCTCTTTAAAAACGATCCCGTGAGGTCGGCAAGAGGCAAGAAACTTCCCATGAGCATGGTGAAGCTAGCCTCTTTGTGTCCGCACAAAGAGGTTTTTTGTATAAAAGAAGCTTTTTGAATGAAAGAAACAAAACAGGGGGCATACAGGCATGAGCCAAAAAAATTACATCGATGTAGACGAAACACCACATATTTCGCGATTGCTGCCACTTAGTATTCAACACTTGTTCGCGATGTTCGGCTCGACTGTACTTGTACCGATCTTGACGGGTCTGGATGTTGCAACAGCCCTCTTGGCGAGCGGGATCGGAACACTTCTGTTCCTGTGGATCACCAAAGGAAAGCTTCCGAACTATCTCGGTTCTTCCTTCGCCTTCATCGGTCCGATTATCGTCGTGAGTCAATCACATGGCGTAGGTACTGCACTCTTAGGTTGCTTCCTCTCCGGGATTGTGTACATCATCGTCGCCGGAATCGTGAAGAAGGCAGGGGTCAAATGGCTCGATCGGGTACTGCCACCAGTTGTCATCGCATCTGTCATCGTTGTAATCGGTCTGAGCCTGGCTGGCGTAGCAGTAGACATGGCGACGAAAGTCACCGTAGACGGTCAATCGCAAATGTCACTGACTTCGATAGAAATCTCGCTCGTTACTGTGGTCGTAACAGTGCTTGCAGCGGTTATGCTACGCGGTTTCCTTGGTCTTATCCCCATCTTGATCGGAATGGCTTCAGGTTATGTATACACACTGCTGCGTCACCCTGATCTGATTCATTTTCAAACAGTAAAAGATGCTCCTTGGGTTGTTGGATTCAGTGAAATGTTTACCTCTCACTTCAAATTTGCAGAGGTGACGAGTGCAATGGCGAATCCAAGCGCATGGATCGCTGCCCTGGTTATCGCACCAGTCGCTTTCGTCACACTGGCGGAACATCTGGGTCACTTGCTGGTAACGAGCAAGGTCATGGATCGTGATTTGATGAAAGACCCTGGACTGCACCGCAGCTTGCTTGGGGATGGTGTTGCAACTTCACTCGCTGCGATTATGGGCGGTCCTCCTGCAACGACGTACGGTGAGAACATCGGAGTCCTTGCGATTACAAAGGTATACAGCCGCGTCGTCATCGGTTTGGCTGCCGTTCTCGCGATTATGTTCGCCTTCGCAGGTAAGATCAGTGCCTTCTTGATGACGATTCCAACGCCGGTACTTGGCGGTGTCTCCATCATCCTGTTCGGTATCATCGCGGCACAAGGCTTGCGGATGTACGTCGAGCACAAAGTGAATTTTGCAGACAAACGCAATATGATTCTCGCAGCCGTCATCCTCGTCACGGGAATCGGCGGATACAAAATCAGTTTTGCAGGTACAGGTATCGCTTTCCTGAACGATCTGACCATCGATAATATCGCACTCTCTACCTTCCTGGGAATTATTCTGCACCTGATCCTTCCAGGGAAAGAGTCCGCGATGGGAGAAGCGCACCACGAAGAACAAAAACAAATAGCCTAAACGTTCCCAATCCTTTAAATCCAGTCCAGAGAGGCTGGCAAGGCAAAGAACGCTGTTTTGGCTGCCCGAAAAAGGCACTCAAGCAGCTTCTTGTCTCGCTTGCCTCCAGATGCAAAGCGATGCCAAGAAGCTTTTTCTTTTGACCAAACTGAACCGGAGGGATTCATGATGAAAAATGTAGCGCACCTGATTGGCCTCAAAGACTTATCAAAAGAACAGATCATCCAGCTCCTCGAGCGAGCAGAGTATTGGGCTGCCAGACCAACTGAGCAAGCGGATATCCTGCGCGGACGGTTTGTCGCGAATCTGTTCTTCGAGGCCAGCACCAGAACCCGCTTTTCTTTCGAAGTAGCTCAAATGCGACTGGGCGCACATGTTTTGAACTTCATTCCGGAAACCTCCTCTACCGTAAAAGGCGAGACGGTCTATGACACGATCCGCACCTTGGAGGCAATGGGCGTGGAAGCAGCCGTTATCCGCACCAAGAAAGAAGGCCTGCTGCAAGAGTTGGCAGAAAGCGTAGACCTGAAGCTGATCAACGCGGGAGATGGAACAAATGAGCACCCGACCCAATGCCTGCTCGATCTTTTGACCATGAAAAGGCAGTTTGGCCAGCTCTCTGGTCTCACAGTAGCAATCATTGGAGACCTGCGCCACAGCCGCGTGCTCGGTTCTCACCTCCATGCGCTACCGAAGCTCGGCGTGAATCTGCTGCTCTCAGGTCCAGCTACGATGATGCCGGCGCATATCCCGCAAGGTGTCAAAATCGTGGATATGGAAGAAGCGGTTCAAACCGCAGATGTGGTCATGATGCTGCGCGTTCAGCTGGAGCGCCATGCGGAATCCCTCTATCTATCGAAGGAAGAGTACCACAAGGCACACGGGCTCACTATAGAAAGAGCCAAAATGATGAAGTCTGGCGCAGTCATCATGCATCCGGCACCCGTCAATCGCGGGGTTGAGATTCATACCGATTTGGTAGAATGCGAAACGTCCTTGATTCAAACCCAAGTGACCAACGGAGTCGCAGCAAGAATGGCAGTTCTAGAAACTCTTTTGAAAGGGAGCGAAATGACATGGGAATCATCCTTGGCAACGGCAACGTACTAAATCAGGCGGGGGAACTCACCCCGATGGAAATATTGGTGGAAAAGGGAAGAATCACAGCGATGGGGGAAACACTCGATCGCGAGGGGCATGAATGGATCGACTGCCACGGCGGCATGATTAGCGCGGGTCTCATCGATGTCCACGTACATCTGCGTGAGCCAGGCTTTGAACATAAAGAAACGATCGAAACAGGGGCAAAAGCAGCGGTACAAGGCGGATTTACAACAGTAGCATGCATGCCGAACACACGACCGTCCATCGACAGTGTCGAGACCGTGACCTACATTTTG
Organism: Brevibacillus fortis; assembly: GCF_046196545.1. Lineage (GTDB taxonomy): Bacteria > Bacillota > Bacilli > Brevibacillales > Brevibacillaceae > Brevibacillus > Brevibacillus fortis_A. The sequence continues at coordinate 4,053,234 of NZ_CP176370.1, read as the reverse complement.
GACAAAGCGAGCGAGGCTGGTATGGCGCGCGTCATCCCATATGGTGCGATTACCGTTCGCCAATTGGGAAAAGAGCTGACGGATTTCGCTGGGTTAAAAGAAGCGGGGATCTTCGCGCTGACAGATGACGGTGTAGGTGTGCAATCAACAGCAATGATGAAAAAGGCCATGCAAAAAGCAGCAGAGCTCGGTATCGCAATCGTCGCTCACTGTGAAGACGAAGACCTGTTGATCCCGGGAGCAGCTTTGCATGACGGGGTGGTAGCAGCTCGACACGGACTCCCTGGAATTCCATCTGAGTCAGAGTCCATCCACGTCGGCCGCGATATTTTGCTGGCAGAACAGACAGGTGTGCACTACCATGTATGCCACATTAGCGCGAAAGAGTCGGTGCGTCTGGTACGCGACGGGAAACGCGCTGGCGTAAATGTAACGTGTGAAGTCAGTCCGCATCACCTCTTGCTGTGTGACGAGGATATTCCGGACAATCTGGATACAAATTGGAAAATGAACCCGCCTCTGCGCTCTCGTGAGGATCGCGCTGCACTGATTGCGGGATTGAAAGACGGCACCATTGATATGATCGCCACAGACCATGCACCGCACACCCAAGAGGAAAAAGCAAACGGGATTAACCGTGCACCATTCGGAATCGTCGGACTGGAGACAGCATTCCCGCTGCTGTACACCAATCTCGTGCAAAGCGGAGAGCTGACCTTGAAGAAACTGGTTGAGCTGTTGACCGTGAAGCCAGCAGAAGCATTCAAACTGCCATACGGACGTCTGGAAGTGGGCGCACCAGCAGACCTGACTGTGATTGATCTGGAAACGGAAAAAACAATTGACCCAAGCACATTCGCAAGTAAAGGAATCAACACACCATTTGCTGGTTGGGCATGCAAAGGCTGGCCGACCCTGACGCTGGTTGATGGGAAGATCGTATATCAAAACGTGTAAAAACGACTTACAGACAAGACAAAAGTTTTTACACGACAATGGAGGAGGAGCATAAATGCGTGCAAGATTGATCTTGGAAGATGGAACAGAATTTATCGGGACGGCATTTGGAGCGACAACGGAGTCCTACGGGGAAGTGGTTTTTAATACAGGGCTGACTGGCTATCAGGAGGTTTTGTCCGACCCATCCTACTGCGGACAGATCGTCACCATGACATACCCGCTGATCGGAAATTACGGGATCAATCGAGACGACTTTGAAGCTGTTCGTCCATACATTCATGGCTTCGTTGTTCGCGAGCATTGCGAGGCACCGAGCAACTGGCGCAATACGAACACACTCGATGAACTACTGAAAACATACGACATCCCGGGCATTGCGGGTGTCGACACTCGGATGCTGACGAGAAAAATTCGTTACCACGGCACGATGAAGGGCATGATTACAACCAGTGAAGCTCCGTTGGCTGAATTGGTTGCTGCCCTGAACGGCACGACATTGATGACAGACCAAGTATCACGCGTTTCTACGAAAAGTGTCTTCAGCTGCCCAGGTACAGGTCATCGGGTAGTGCTGGTAGACTTCGGAGCCAAGCACGGGATTTTGCGCGAGCTGACCAAGCGCAACTGTGACGTAGTCGTCGTGCCTTACAATGTAACAGCAGAAGAGATTCGCCGCATTCAGCCGGACGGAATCCTCTTGTCCAATGGCCCTGGGGACCCGAAGGACGTACCGCAAGCCGTAGAGATGATTCGCGAAATCTTGGGTGAATATCCTCTGTTCGGAATTTGCCTTGGTCACCAGCTGTTTGCACTAGCATCTGGCGCTGACACGACAAAAATGAAATTCGGACACCGTGGCGGCAACCATCCGGTAAAAGAGCTGCCAACGGGACGAACATATATCACATCCCAGAACCACAGCTATGCAGTCAAAGAAGACTCACTGGCAGGCACGGAACTGGAAGTTACACATATCGCACTCAATGATGGCACCATCGAAGGTGTACGTCATGCAGCAAAGAATGCATTCTCAGTACAGTACCATCCAGAAGCAGCTCCAGGTCCGTATGATTCCGGCTACCTGTTCGACCAGTTTCTTGCGATGATGGAAACCGCTAAGGAGGAAAAAACTCATGCCAAAACAAGATAATCTGAAAAAAATCCTCGTAATCGGCTCTGGACCTATCGTCATCGGGCAGGCTGCTGAATTTGACTATGCAGGCACGCAAGCATGCGAAGCGTTAAAAGAAGAGGGCATGGAGGTAGTTCTGATCAACTCCAACCCGGCGACTATCATGACCGATACAAACATGGCGGACAAAGTATATATCGAGCCAATCACACCTGAATTCGTAGCGCGCGTCATTCGTCAAGAGAAGCCGGATGGACTACTGCCTACGCTTGGAGGTCAAACAGGCTTGAACATGGCTGTTGCCCTCTCAGAAGCAGGCGTTCTCGAGCAAGAAAATGTAAAGCTGCTCGGAACCAAGCTGGAATCGATCAAGCAAGCAGAAGACCGCGAACTGTTCCGCTCCCTCATGAATGAACTGGGTGAGCCGGTACCTGAATCTGTCATCGTGAGCACGGTAGAAGAAGCTGTCAATTTCGCAAACGAAATCGGTTATCCCATCATCGTTCGTCCTGCCTACACCTTGGGTGGTACAGGCGGCGGAATTTGTGAAGATGAAGAAACCCTCCGCGAGATCGTCGCAAGCGGATTGAAATACTCCCCGATTACGCAATGCTTGATCGAGAAAAGCATTGCCGGTATGAAAGAAATCGAGTACGAAGTGATGCGCGATGCCAACGACAACTGCATCGTAGTCTGCAACATGGAAAACATCGACCCAGTCGGCGTGCATACAGGTGACTCCATCGTAGTAGCGCCTAGCCAAACACTGGCTGACCGCGAATATCAAATGCTGCGCACATCCGCACTGAACATCATCCGAGCGCTTGGTATCGAGGGTGGCTGCAATGTACAATACGCACTCGACCCGCACAGCTTCCAGTACTACGTGATCGAAGTGAACCCGCGTGTGAGCCGCTCTTCTGCACTGGCTTCCAAGGCAACAGGCTATCCAATCGCAAAGATGGCAGCCAAAATCGCAATCGGCTACACGTTGGATGAACTGAAAAACCCGGTGACAGGCCAAACGTACGCATGCTTCGAGCCAACACTGGACTACATCGTTAGCAAAATCCCACGCTGGCCGTTCGACAAGTTCCAATCCGCCAACCGCAAGCTCGGTACGCAAATGAAAGCGACTGGAGAAGTCATGGCGATCGGCCGGACGTTTGAAGAATCGATCATGAAAGCCATCCGTTCCTTGGAAATCGGCAGCTATCACATCGAGATCAAGGGAGCAAACGAAATCAGCGAGGAAGATTTGAAAGCACGACTGGTGCACGCGGATGACGAACGCCTCTTCCTGCTCGCAGAAGCACTGCGCCGTGGCTGGACGATCGAACAACTGCACAACCTGACCAAGATCGATCTGTTCTTCCTGCACAAGTTCCATAAAATGATTGCCTTTGAAGCGGAACTGGCAAAAGGCTTGACGAGCGAGAAGCTATACGAAGCAAAACGCATGGGCTTCACGGACCGCAAAATTGCCGAGCTGTGCGGTGAGACGGAAGAAGCGGTATACGCCATGCGCAAAGAAAAAGGCTTTGTACCTGTATATAAAATGGTAGATACTTGCGCGGCAGAATTCGAAGCGCAAACACCGTACTACTACTCCGCGTATGAAGTGGAAGACGAGCGCATCGAGACTGGCAAGAAGCGCGTGGTCGTGCTGGGCTCCGGACCAATCCGCATCGGTCAAGGAATCGAGTTTGACTATGCGACTGTCCACGCTGTCTGGGCACTAAGAGAAGCGGGCTATGAGGCAGTGATCATCAACAACAACCCGGAGACCGTTTCTACAGACTTCAACACTTCTGATCGCCTGTACTTCGAGCCTCTGTACATCGAAGACGTCATGAACATTCTCGATGTGGAAAAACCAGAGGGTGTCATCGTACAATTCGGCGGACAAACCGCGATCAATTTGGCTGACAAGCTGGCTGCACGCGGAATCAAAATCTTGGGTACGAGTCTGGAAAACATCGACGCAGCGGAAAACCGTGAGAAGTTCGAAGCGCTGCTGCGCGAGCTGGAAATCGCCCAACCACCAGGCAAAACGGTTACGTCGGTCGAGCAGGCAGTAGTGGCAGCAGAAGGTCTTGGCTTCCCAGTCCTGGTTCGCCCATCCTACGTACTTGGCGGACGTGCGATGGAAATCGTCTACAACGAGTCCGAGCTGTTGGAGTACATGGAAAAAGCGGTGAAAGTAAATCCTGATCACCCTGTACTGGTAGACCGTTACATGGTCGGGGTTGAAGCGGAAGTCGATGCGATCTGCGACGGCGAAAACGTTTTGATCCCAGGCATCATGGAGCATATCGAACGCGCAGGGGTGCACTCCGGTGACTCTATCGCTGTATATCCTCCGCAATCCTTGTCCCAAGCGATCAAGGATGAGCTGATCGACATGACGACAAAGCTGGCGCTTGCTCTGCAAATCAAAGGTTTGCTCAACATCCAGTTCGTCATTTATAAAGACCGCCCATACGTAATCGAGGTCAATCCGCGTTCGTCCCGTACGGTGCCATTCCTCTCCAAAGTAACGGGGATTCCAATGGCAAACATCGCAACGAAAGCGATCCTTGGTCACTCTATCATCGAACAAGGCTTTACACCGGGCTACCATCCAGAGGAGTCGATGGTTTCTGTCAAAGTACCAGTCTTCTCCTTCGCAAAGCTGCGTCGCGTCGATATTACGCTCGGCCCTGAAATGAAATCGACCGGAGAAGTCATGGGACGCGAGAGCACACTGGCAAAAGCATTGTACAAAGGCTTGGTCGCAGCGGGCATGAATATCCCGACACAAGGCACCTTGCTCGTGACTGTTGCTGACAAAGACAAGGAAGAAGCGCTAGACATCGTGAAACGCTTCCGTCACCTCGGGTTCAAGCTGATGGCGACCGCAGGCACAGCCGATTATTTGGAGCAAGCGGGACTGCAAGTCACACGCGTAAGCAAATTGTCCGAAGGCACGCCAAACCTGTTGGATGTCATCCATACAGGCGAAGCGAACATCGTACTCAATACACTGACAAAAGGCAAAACGCCACAACGCGACGGCTTCCGCATTCGTCGGGAAGCAGTAGAGAACGGCGCCGTATGCTTGACTTCACTCGATACAGCTTCCGCTCTCCTGCATGTACTGGAGACGATCACATTCTCTACAGAAGCAATGCCAGCCCAGCGTGCTGGTGCAAAAGTGGTAGTAACCGTATAAAAAGGGGAGAGCAGTGTGCAACAACAACTTATCGATATTCGCGAACGCATGATTGTTGCGCTCGACTTTTCCACACTGGATGAAGTCAAAAAGTGCATCGAGCCCCTACAAGGGCATATCCGCTATGTAAAAGTGGGGATGGAGCTCGCTTACGCAGAAGGGCCAGCAATCGTTTCCTTCTTGAAGGAAAAAGGACTCAAAGTGTTCCTCGACTTGAAGGTTCACGATATTCCCAATACAGCTAAAGGCGCGATGAGAAGCCTGGCGCGTCTGGGAGCAGACATGGTAAACGTTCATGCGGCAGGCGGCGTAGCCATGATGGCGGCAGCGAGAGAAGGTTTGGAGCAAGGGACAGCGGCAGGTGCTGCTCGTCCCCTCCTGATCGGTGTGACGATGCTGACATCTACTGGTTTGCAAACGATGAATCAAGAATTGGCGATTCCAGGTGCGGTAGAAGATGTTGTGGTGCACTATGCATTGATGACCAAGCAAGCTGGTTTGGATGGGGTCGTTGCTTCTCCACTAGAGGTACCGATGATCAAAAAAGCTGCTGGAGACGCATTTGTAACCGTGACGCCAGGAATTCGTCCACTGGGAGCAGATCAAGGTGACCAGACGCGTATCACGACGCCGGAACAGGCATTTTGCTTGGGCAGCGATTACCTCGTGATCGGACGCGCGATTACGGGTTCAAAAGATCCGGTAGGGGTTTGGCAAAGTATCGTCGCAGCAGTGGAAAAGGATCGTTCGTAAAGTAGCCAGCTGGAGGGAATAAGTGAAATGACGACAATGACAACCGCTAAACAAATTGCAGCGAATCTTCTCGAAATCGGGGCAGTTCATCTGCGACCGGAGCAACCATTTACATGGACGTCCGGGATCAAATCCCCGATCTACTGCGACAACCGGATCACGATGTCCTATCCGCATGTGCGCCGTGCCATTGCGAGAGCATTTGCCGATTTGATCAAGGAGCAGTATCCAGATGCGCAAGTCGTTGCTGGAACAGCGACTGCTGGTATTCCACATGCCGCATGGGTAGCAGAGCTGCTTGATCTGCCTATGATCTACGTACGGGACAAGGCAAAAGGCCACGGTCGCCAAAACCAGATTGAGGGCGCATTGGCGGCTGGTCAAAAGGTCGTCGTGATTGAAGACCTGATTTCCACAGGAGGCAGCTCCTTGAAAGCAGCGCAAGCGGTACAGGCTGAGGGTGGAGAGGTCCTGGGGGTCGTAGCCATTTTCAGCTACCAATTCCCGGATGCCCAAGCCTTGTTTGAGGAAGCAGGCATTCCTTGCTCCACCATATCGAATTACACAGCATTGTTGGAAGTAGCTTCAGAGCAAGGGGTTATTACAAGCGAACAGGAAAAAGTATTGGGCGAATGGCGGAAATCCCCGCGTACTTTTTTTGAATAAGAAGGGATGCATGAAGAGTAGGGCGGCGGTCAAACCGTCCTACTCTTTTTTGTTTCATCGTGGATCACAACCTGGACCCCTTCGGATCGATAGAACTGGAGGATATCGTCGGCGGTCATATCGAAATGGCCGAAATCCTCTGGAAAAAGAATACCGGGCGTAACAGTTGAGTTTTCGTTATCCCGAATGATTGGTTGTGCAAAAATGGCAGCTCCCAAAGCGGTCAGGTGAGTCTGCCCTTTCGGATCCGTGATCTCGACTTGGCGTTTCACGTTCATGCCATGCTGATTGCGTCCATTTATTTGGATGACAACATGGTGAGGTGAGCCTGCGCCTGGATTGTACAGTATTTTTTGACGTGTGTTCTTGCCGAGCAGGTTCCAAATCCGGCTTTTTACCAATGAAACGAGGGCAAAAGTAGACAGTTTACTGTCGAAGGCGATACGAAAATCAGCGGCAGTTACGTTTTGGGCTTTCACGAGCGTCATGTGATCCGGTGTGTCAAGACGATAGCATTTCGTATGGTATCCATTCGGAAAGGTCACAGGTAACGGATCTGACAAGGGTGTCACTTCTTTTACGCCAGTGGGTGTGGTGACAGTAAAAGGGATCGTCATACGATCCATATAGTCAGTGGAATCTGGACCTGCTTTGTCTTGAAGAGAATAAAGAGCGTGAAGATGAATCCGGACATCTTGCAGGGAAGAGGTATGTATGCTTGCAAGAAGGGCTACAGTTCCCCCCATCCACCCTGAGGCGAGTATGACTGGAGAGCCCATGTTCTGATTCTTCAATCGGTCGATGGACCGTGAAAATCGTTCTGTCCAACGCGTGACGTCAATCAAAGGGATCTGTCGGCGGACCGCAGCTAGTAGCAGCGTGTCATCAGGATCATTTACTGCACTAATAATCAAGGTCAAATCATCTGGAGCATGGGCGAGAGGATCGGATTTGGTGATGTCCAGGAGGAAAGGCTTTAGCCTAGTGGACGCAAAAGGCAATGACTTTCCTGCAGACCTTCCTCCCAGCAATAATTCGAGATTCGGGTGGCGATCGTGCAGGATCTTGGCAATTTGGCTCCCAACCGTTCCGTAGCCGCCGACTATTAAAACTTTGGTGAGGTTCATGAAGATTTCTCCTTTGATTAAAGGTTTATTCGTTTAAGTTTATTAACGGATAGGTGTGAAAAACAGGGACACACTGTCCCTTATCGTGACGGTTCAAATTCAGTTGCACTCTTCTTCGACGAAAGTCACCAATTGCTTAAAAAGTCTGATCGCCTCTGTAATTTCAAGCCGGTAAAACATCTCCGTTCCCTTCTTTTGAACGTTTACTAGGCCCGCTTGTTTTAATATTTTCAAGTGATGAGACACCGTAGGTCTAGACATGGGAATATGCTCGGCGATTTGTGTTACGTTCATGCTTTCCTTGTCGATGAGAAGAGCTACGATTTGCTGCCGAATTGGATCACCTAAGCCTTGGAAGTATGGACTTAACTCCATAAATATTTGAATCGCTTTTTCATTGCAGGTTGGATTCGTCATTGCACACTCCGTTAATAAACTTAATCATTTAAACCAAAGTATATGGGTTCCTCCTTATTTTTGCAAGTCATAAAAACGCCTCGTCTCTTCAAGGGGACGAAGCGTTTTTCATGGAAAAGAGCTAACTTTAGTTAGTGTTAGAAGGAATTTGGCTAATGATATCATTATTCATGATTGCTATTTAATTAGGCAGGGTATCAGAAAAAGTTCGAAGGAGGAAGAGCGATACACATAGGAAAGACAAGTCAGCGTATTCAGGCCTGAAAGAATGTAAGCAGGTAAACTGATTAAATGACAGAAAAGTACGGCGATTGAGTGCAAGGAGGATTATGGTACATACCAGACCTTTTGAATATGAGCAAGACGAAGCATTTATTTGGGAATTGTACTGTTCTACGAGAATCGAAGAAATGGCTCTTTGGGGTTGGAGTGAGTCGGACAAGCTTGCTTTTTTACAGTCGCAGTTTATCATGCAGCAGAAATCTTACCAAATGCAGTTTCCCGCTCAAAATCATCAAATCATTCTCCAATCCGAGCAGCCTATCGGTCGGATGATCACGGATGCGAGTGGAGATGCGCTGCGTCTTGTAGATATTTCTTTGCTGCCTGCTTATCGGGGACAAGGTGTTGGTTCTGGTATGATTGGCGATCTGCAAAAAGAGGCTCAAGCTTTCCAATTCCCTATCCGTTTACGTGTTGTACAAGGGAATCCCGCCTTTCGATTATATGAACGACTTCATTTCATCGTGACAGACTCAACGGGGCTGTATATCCAAATGGAATGGCAGCCACTTCTGCAAAAATGACCAATCTGTTCGTTTGACAAGGGAAATAACCACTTTACATAAGGAGGAAGCAACATGGCAGAGCCATTTCTTGGAGAAATCAGGATGTTTGGAGGAGATTATGCACCACAAGGATGGGCATTATGCAATGGACAAATCTTATCTATTTCTGAAAACGACACGCTGTTTAGTTTGATTGGAACCACATATGGCGGGGATGGACAAACGACTTTTGCGCTGCCTGATTTACGGGGACGTATCCCGCTTAATCAAGGCACAAATCCGAGTACAGGAACTACCTACGTGATGGGTGAAAAAAATGGGGTAGAATCAGTCACCTTAACCGTCTCACAATTGCCCGTGCATACGCATACGGTCCACGCATCATCGCAGCCAGGAACACAGAACAGCCCTGCCAATGCTGTATGGGCAAAAAATGCGCAGCAATATTCAGCGAATGTACCTGATGGATTAATGAACGCGTCCAGCTTGAGCAGTGTGGGTGGGAATCAACCACACAGTAACCTGATGCCGTTTACGGTTATTAATTTCATCATCGCCTTGTACGGAATCTATCCTTCACAAAATTAACATCCAAATCGAACAGGAGGATTTTACATGGAACCATTTCTTGGAGAAATTCGATTTTTTCCATTTTCATTTGCACCAAAGGGTTGGGCTTTGTGTAATGGTGCCGTGCTGCCTATCAACGTAAACCAGGCACTGTATTCCTTGTTAGGAACTACTTATGGGGGGAACGGGAAAACCACGTTTGCTTTACCCGATTTAAGAGGGCGTGTCCCCGTTCATAAAAACAATCAACAGGATCGTCCAATCGTACCGCTTGGTATGTCAGCTGGCGAAGAAACGCATGTATTAACGACAAACGAGATACCCGCCCATACCCATACGGCAACCGGCTCAAATGCAGCTGCCAATGAAAAAGTATGCGCGGGGAACTACTGGGCACAAGCTTCCGCTACAACCTATGGGACAACCCCGGATACGACGATGAGCGAGAGTGCGTTGCAAATGGTAGGGAATAGTGCACCTCATATGAATATGCAGCCGTATTTGGTCGGGAATTTTTGTATCGCGATTCAAGGGGTTTACCCGTCAAGAGACTAGAGGAGGTACTATCATATGGATCCGTATATTGGAGAAATTCGTATCTTCGGTGGCAATTTCGCACCGAGGGACTGGGCTTTTTGTGATGGACAATTGATCCCGATCTCTTCCAATCCTGTATTGTATTCGATATTGGGCACGAAGTATGGGGGAGATGGCAAGAACACATTTGCGCTTCCTAATTTAAGAGGTACAGCCCCGATGAACCAGGGGGCAGGACCTGGCTTGACACCGCGTTCGGCAGGAGAGACAGGTGGCGATGAAAACATCACTCTTCTGCAAAACGATATTCCGGCGCATACTCATATTCCGAATGTGTGCTCAACGCCTACAGTCGCTACACCAACAGGTGCGAAATGGTCATCTACTTTTGGCCGGGGAGCTGTCATTCCTTACTCCAACACGAGTGATGGAACACAGCTTAGCCCCCAGGCAATCGGTATGACTGGCGGGACTCAACCACATAATAATATGCAACCCTATCTCGGACTCTCGTTTATCATTTGTGTGAGAGGCGGGAATTTTCCGTCGAGAGGATAGGAACCGTAGCTTGGACGCCCGATGCTGTGTAGCAGGAGGCGTCTTTTTCGAATGACAGTCACAGCCCTTTCTTCCATCTTTTTCTACTTTTCGTATTCTTCTTGCGAGACGTATGCATTATAATGGATATGTCCGTGATACTAAACGATCGCTTGAAGCTTAAACGATCGCAGAGGATGAAGCAGATGACGAAGATAGAAATACTGAAAAGCATGTTGACGAGCGATCAACGCAACGCGCCAGTATGGCTGTTATTAGGGTTAGAGCATGCTGAGCAGGGGGATCGTACGGAGGCTTTACAGGCGTTTACGCAGGCCCTTGCCTATGGAAATGAAGCGATGAAGGAAAAAATTGTGATCGAACTCAACAAGCTACAAAAGGAATCCCCATATTCGCGGACGTTAAAAGGGATCAATCAGAAGGATTCCTCTACATATACGATGTTTACACCTAAGATACGCGTCATTGAAGGGGGCAAAGGGAAGACCACCGCGAAATCGGTTCAACTCGTTGAGAAAACGGCGGGTTTTGGAATGGTCGGCGGGCTTGGACGAGTAAAAGAGGCAATTTTTCAAAGACTCCTACATCCTATTTCGCAACGGTTGCCTCAAAAGAAAAGTACCATTTTACTTTACGGACCATCGGGGTGCGGAAAATCTTTGCTAGCAAAAGCAACGGCAGAAGAATGCCAGGCTCATTTTTTCTCCATGGCAATCACAGGCGGTCGAAGTATGTATACGCCGTCTAACAGGCAGTTCAACATCCATGACTTACTGGCAACAATCCCTGCCAATAAACCGTTCCTGTTCTTTTTGGATGAACTAGATGCTTCCAGCCATTACGAAGAGCATCCGAACTCCTATCATAGACAGGGGATCGATTCTAAATGGTTTCAGCAGATAACGGAGGCAGGCGAGTACGACGAACGATTCGTCCTGATGGGCGCAACCAACGTTCCATGGGAACTGGAGCCTTCCATGCTCCGAGCGGCTGGTTTTGATCACTGGATTTTTGTCGGGCCGCCAGATCGGAAAGCACGGGAGGATATTTTTCGCTTAAAACTGGAGGGCCGTCCTTCTGAGCTGCTCGATTATGAGCAATTAGCAGGATGGACAGAGTTTTATTCGGGGGCAGACATCGAGTATGTAGTGGAGCTCGCGACGGAGCAGGTATGGCATGATATCGTAACAAAAGGGGTCGAGCGCCCGATTCAAATGAGCGATCTACGGGAGGCCATTGCAGCTACCTATCCAACAACGATTGAGTGGTTGAGGACTTTGAAAGAACATTTGAAACAAGTAGACTACAACGGAATCTATGATGAAGTGTGGGACTACCTGTCTCTTCACAGTAGAATCTGAAATCAACGAAAAGATTGTCGGCTCGCTATCAAGCTGCGGTCTTTTTTTCTTGACGAAAATGTTGGAATATTGACTCAATATAGTCTTTTCTGTACGCTGAGTATAGGTACGAACAGTTGCTGGAAGGTGGAGGATACGCGATGAAAATAATAGATATATCCCGTCCGCTCATGGCAGGTATACCGACTTGGCCAGGAGACACTCCCTTTCACTATTTCGTAAACTGGCCTAAATCGGAGAGTGGCTCAGTCAATGTCGGTAAAGTAACAATGAGTATTCACACAGGTACCCATGTGGATGCTCCGTTTCATTTCGATGACGATGGCCGAAAAATAGCAGAATTGCCTTTGGACTTGTATATCGGAGAGGCAAGAGTGGTAGAGCTTACGGGACGTTCCAGCATTGGCCCAGAAGATTTTGCCCAGGTAGATCTGGAGGGGGTAGAACGCTTGCTACTCAAAACATTATCATGGAGCGACCCCAATCAGTTTCCGTCAACCATCTGTCACCTGCGAGCGGACTTGCCAGTGTTTCTCGCCCAAAAAGGCATTCGGCTAATTGGAGTGGATGTCCCATCTGTCGATCCGTTGGACAGTAAGGAACTAGCTGCTCATCATGGGCTTCACCAGCATGACATTCATATTTTGGAGGGGCTTCTGCTCGATCATGTGGAACCGGGTGATTACGAACTGATCGCACTGCCGCTGCTTTTGATGGAAGCAGATGGAAGTCCGGTACGTGCAATCTTGCGTCGTTCGTGAGGCTGCATATTGATAAAGCAGTGATTTTCTCGAATAATAACAGTGTAACTACAAAAACCATCATCACGGCGTACGTATGAAGGGAATGAAAAAAGTAGATGGAAGCGATGACCTTTGTCCTTTTTGGCGCAACAGGAGATTTAGCAAAACGCAAAATTTTCCCTGCGCTCTTTAACTTATATGTAGATCAAAAGCTGCCTGCTGCCTTTTCGATTATCGGTGTAGGGAGAAGGGCCTGGTCTGATGACGAATTTCAGGAATCTGTTCGCCAGTCTGTCCATGAGTTTTCCCGTCGTGCCCAAATTGATTCCCACGAGCTAGACGCTTTCTTGTCTGCTTGTCGCTATGCGGAAGTAGATGTCATGGAACCACATGCTTATGTAACGTTACATGATCTGGTCCTGCAAAGAGAGCAAGAGCTGCAGATCCCGCAAAACCGGATGTTTTACTTGTCAGTAGCCCCGCAATTTTTCGAGGGAATTGCAACCAATGTCAAAGCCAGCGGACTGGGTTCAACGACAGGCTGGAAGCGTCTAATCATTGAAAAGCCATTTGGACATGATTTGCAATCAGCGAAAGAATTGAATGAAAAGCTGGGGAAAGCTTTTTTGGAAGAAGAAATTTATCGCATTGACCATTACTTGGGAAAACCGATGGTTCAAAACCTCGAGGCTCTCGAATTTGCGAATCCGGTTTTCCAGGCTCTCTGGAACAATCAGTACATCGCCAACGTGCAAATTACGGCGAATGAAACGGTCGGCGTCGAGGACCGGGCTGGATATTACGAGCCAGCCGGAGCACTGCGTGACATGCTCCAAAATCATATGCTACAAATGCTCATGATGATCGCCATGCAGCTTCCGAAGCGAATCACGTCCGCCCATATCCGAGAAGAAAAGCGCAAGGTAATGGCCGCGGTGCGTCCGATGATGAAAGAAGAAGTCCGTACCCACGTCATTCGCGGTCAGTATAGCGCAGGACATATTCAAGGAACGCCTGTGGCTGGCTATAGGGACGAGCCTGGTGTCGATCCAGTTTCGATGACAGAAACGTATATTGCCACGCGTGTCTGGATTGATGACCCGTTTTGGCAAGGGGTACCTTTTTATATTCGCACGGGAAAAAGACTGCAAGAGAAATCAACCAGGATCGTCATTGAGTTCAAAAATCCGCACGAAAAGCTATATCAGGAGCAAAATGAAACGACATCACCTAATTTGTTGATCATCAGTGTGAATCCGAACGAAGGTATTGCCTTGCAGGTAAATAGTAAGAATCCGACAAATAGCGGTAAGATTGAGCCGGTGACGGTAGATTTCAGTGCAGGGACAAAAGACGTGCCAGAAGCGTACGAGCTGCTCTTGTTCGATGCACTCCGAGGGGATTCTACCTACTTTGCGCATTGGGATGAGGTCCGGCTGTCGTGGGAGTGGGTGACACCGATTTTGGAAGCCTTTGCTGAAAATTTGGTGCCGCTCTTTACGTACGAAGCTGGCTCATTCGGACCGAAGGCCGCAGAGCAATTGCTTGCTGCGGACGGATTCGTGTGGTGGATGGATAAGGTCGAAGAACAAGTGCCGGTCACTGCAACAAGATAGACCAAAAGAAAAGGGAGCGGATGAGATGCGATTTGGCGTAATCGGAACGAACTGGATCACCGAGGAATTTATCCAGGCTGGTCAAGAAGTAGAAGGCTTTTCTCTTCAGGCTGTTTATTCACGTACCATCGAACGCGCCAAGGAATTCGCTGACAAGTACCATGCTCCATTCGCCTATAACAGCCTAGAAGAAATGGCTGCAAGCAAAAATATTGATGCAGTCTATATTGCGAGCCCTAACTCCTGCCACGCGGAACAAGCCATCCAGTGTATGGACGCGGGGCTACACGTATTGTGTGAAAAGCCACTGGCTTCCAATGCGATTGAGGTAGAAGAAATGATCGAAGCAGCGAAAAGAAATGACGTGCTGCTTATGGAGGCTGTCAAATCTACGCTACTGCCCAATTTTTTTGCGATACAAGACAACCTGCACAAGCTGGGAAAAGTACGGCGTTTCATTGCTAGCAATTGCCAATATTCTTCGCGCTATGACGCCTATCGCGAAGGGAAGGTTTTACGTGCTTTTGATCCTGCTTTTTCAAACGGAGCCTTGATGGACATCGGAATCTATTGTCTTTATCCGTTACTCATCCTTTTTGGCAGACCAGACGACATCAAAGCAGAAGGAATTGTACTTGATTCTGGAGTGGACGGGGCAGGGAGTATGCTTTTGAAGTATCGAGAAATGGATGCAATCATTAGCTTCTCGAAAATTACGACCTCCTATCAACCAGCAGAAATTCAAGGGGAGGACGCTACGATGGTGATCGATCGAATCAACCATCTCAAAGAAGTGGACATTCGTTACAGGGACGGACGAATCGAACAAGTAACAAGGCCACAAACGCCAAAGACCATGCATTATGAAATAAGAGAATTCCTGCACTTGACGAGGAATGGGGCCAGACAATCTGCAACGAATTCGCATGAAGTATCCAAAATGGCCATGCAGGTCATGGATGAAGCGAGAAGACAAATGGGGATTGTTTTTCCAGCGGATCGAAGAAAACAGTAGGCAAAGGGGAGGGCGTTTGGGATGAAAATGTATGATGTAACCGCCACCGTGTACGAAGGAATGACGGTGTATAAAAACAAGCCGGAAAAGCAGCCGAAAATACGTACCGCTACCAATGGCTATGTAACAGAATCGAGAATCGACATGGACCTTCACACGGGTACCCATGTGGATGCTCCCCTGCATATGGTGAATGCTGGGGATACATTTGAGAGTATTTCATTGGACAGTCTGGTAGGCAGTTGCAAGGTTCTTGATCTCACAGCCGTAGAGGACAGGATCACTCGCTCCGACTTGGAGAGCTTCGATCTTGCGCAAGGAGATTTTGTCCTGTTTAAAACGAAAAACTCTTTTGAAGAGGCGTTCTCTTTTGAATTCATCTTTCTGTCTGAAGAAGGGGCAGAATATTTAAGTGAGCTGGGTGTGCGAGGCATTGGTACCGATGCACTTGGAATCGAACGCAGCCAGGAAGGACACCCCACACATAAAAAGCTGTTTTCAGCGGGAGTCATTGTCGTGGAAGGCTTGCGGCTCGCGGAGGTCCCGCCAGGCGAGTATTTTCTGGTAGCTGCACCACTCAAGCTGATCGGCACGGATGCAGCCCCGGCAAGGGTCCTATTGTTTGAAGGCTTACATAGCGTGTAATGGTGACGGTCACCCGCCTGTGAAGATCAGGCGGGTTCATTCATAGTGAGCTTGGTGTAAGCGTGGCTTTTTTGCAGGTAAAATAAATGACGAGGAGTGGGAATCACATGCTCAGACGACCAGAGCGCGATGAATACGCTGCTTATTTCGACTATTATATTGGACTTGTACCAGAGGGGGAGCTGCAAACGATCCTCACGCAGCAAGGAGAGAGGCAAGTCGCGCTATTTTCGTCACTTGCGCCCGAGCAAATTGATTATCGGTATGCACCAGGCAAGTGGACGGTAAAAGAGGTTTTGGGTCATCTCGTCGATACAGAACGCATCATGAGCTATCGTTTGCTGAGAATCGCGAGAGGAGATCACACACCCCTCGTCGGTTTTGATGAGAATGCTTTTGTCGAGCACGGGTGTTTTCAGCTAAGAGACCTCTCAGATTTATTGGAAGAGTATAAGGCTGTTCGTGCTTCCACCATCGCGCAGGTGCGAGGAATTTCTCCAGAAGCGTGGTTACGTACAGGACTTGCCAACGGAAACAAGCTATCTGCAAGGACGTTGGCCTATGTGATTGCAGGACATGAAGCTCACCACAGTACCATTTTAAAAGATCGGTATTTAGGGTAGGTCTTGTATGGAAAGGTTACAGACAATGTTCGCAAAACAAGGAAAAATAAGGTAAAATCTGAGGGGGTAGTGAGAACGGACAATTTCATAGGTGGAAACAGGTTCCTTAGGGTGTAATCAATTCGCCACAAGGATAATAGGGAAGCTCGGTGCAAATCCGCTTGCGAAAAACAGAGCGTGGACAAGTACGTCCCTCTTTTTCTGGCATTTTCTAACGATCGTCACGGTCGAGAGGAAAATGCTCTTTTTATTTTGGGCACGATAAAAGAAGGGGAGGGCGTGCGATGATTCCACTTTTCATTTGCCAATGGTGCGGATATGTCGAGGAAAAAGAGCTGCCTGAGGAAGGTCAGGAGGGCGTGTTTCATTGCACTTGCTGTAGTATGGAAGAAATAGAAAGCCTGTTCACCCACAACTGAAAGCCTTGCCAAATCAGCATGCAATCAGAAAAGAAAGAATTTTGTTGACGCTTGCCTTGGAATTTCTTAGAATAAAGCTCAACAGCATAATTGTTCTTATCCAGAGAGGTGGAGGGTCTGGCCCGATGAAGCCCGGCAACCGTTGCATATTGCGACAAGGTGCCAATTCCTGCGAGACGTTTCGTCTCGAAAGATAAGAAGCGGGTTACTCCATTAGTAGATGAACCTTCTTCTTAGCGAAGAAGGTTTTTTCAATTTCATATTTTCTTTATCCAGAGAGGTGGAGGGACTGGCCCGATGAAGCCCGGCAACCGTCACGCATATTTTGTGACAAGGTGCCAATTCCTGCAGGACATATACGTCCTGGGAGATAAGGAGGGGGAGCATTAGCTACTAACAAGCCTTCTTCTTATCGAAGATGGCTTTTCTTTTTATCTAAAATTCGGGGTATGGGGTGGTCAGGATGAGTGCAGAAGTGGTACGTGTGGGATTATTGGGGTTGGGAACAGTCGGTGGAGGCGTAATCAAAACGATCCGTTCGCAACAGGAGAAGCTGGCTTCTCGTCTGGGAAAACGAATTGAAATCGTCAAGGCATTGGTACGTGACTCGGAAAAAGAGCGGGCGGTTCATGTCGACCCGGCTTTACTGACAACTAACTTTGAGGATGTATTGAGAAGCGATGTAGATATCGTGGTTGAGGTCATGGGCGGTGTAGAACCTACCTATGACTACGTCCGTGCTTTGATAGAAAAGGGCTGCCATGTAGTAACTGCCAACAAAGAGCTCCTGGCGAAAAAAGGAACAGAGCTAGTCGATTTGGCAAATCAGCATCAAGTGCATCTGGCCTATGAAGCGAGTGTGGCAGGGGGCATCCCGATCTTGAGCGTGCTCCGGCAGTTCCTTCGTACGAACGATATTCAAGGCGTTCGCGGTATTCTCAACGGAACAACGAACTTCATTTTGACGAAAATGGAGGCAGAGCAGCTCTCTTACCAGGAGGTGCTCAAGCAAGCACAGGAGCTGGGCTATGCGGAAGCAGACCCTCGTTCGGATGTAGAAGGCTTCGACGCTATGTACAAGTTGTACATCCTGGCACAGCTTGTTTACGGAGAATCGCTGCCGCTAGCGGATGTTGTTCGTAAAGGGATTTCAGATTTGTCAGCGGGTCACATTCGGATTGCAAGCGAGCTGGGGTACCGGATCAAGCTGATCGCGCAGGCTTATCAAGCTGAAGAAGGAATTCGCCTATCTGTTGAACCAACGATGCTTCTGCTGAGCCATCCGTTGGCGCAAATCCACGACGCATTTAATGCTGTTCAGCTATCCGGCAACATCGTGGGAGACTTGTTGTTTACAGGAAGAGGGGCAGGAGAGCTCCCTACAGCAAGTGCAGTCGTGGAGGATTTGGCCTATTTATTGACACAGCCATTCACACCGCATCCTACTTGGAAAGAAAAAACGGCTGACAAAGCTGGGGTCACGGTGGACTCGGCAGAACACGTCCTATGTTATCTAGAGGGCTCATGTCATACTGCTACGCCAGATCGTGTCTTGCATTTTCTTCAGCAGGCAGGAGTCGACGTGCATAAACTAAAAGTCCAATTCGACTTGGGGGGCGTCTTGCGCGCAGGGTTGATTGTGACAGGAATCAGTGAAGAGCATGAGTCCTTATTGAAAAATGATTTTGGCTTAGAAGTACGCTGCTTCCCCATTATCGAATCTGCGTAAGTAAGAGGAATCATAAGATGAAAAGCCGTATTTCTAGGTATCTGGAAACACGGCTTCTTTTATCAGGGGGCAGTCTCCACCGCTTTTGCACGTGGCTGCACACGCCCGTCACTTTGTATGTCGACACTCTCAGAAATGGATTCCATGCGTTTTAGCAGGGCAGCGCCGTTGCTTTCATTCATGGGTACGGCTTGTCCCAATTCTGCGTGAAACGGAAGCATCGTCAGCTCACAATCACCGCTTTTCGTACAGTTTGCTTGCAGGACCATCGTTTCCCAAGTCTTGGGTTCGTTTGATCGTGTGAAAATGAAATTGCCAAGACTGTACGCAATCCATTTGTCGTTGTATCGTTCAAAGCCTTGAAGTACGTGGGGATGACCACCGACAATCAAATCTGCACCAGCATCGATGTAGGTACGAGACAGCTCTTTTTGATGATCGATAGGATAATCGGAGCGTTCCTTGCCCCAGTGTGCAATCACCACGACGAGATCCGCTTGGTTGTTCGCATCTTGGATCGCTTTCACTGCTAGCGTAGGATCATAGGAAGCGGCCATACCTGGCTGGGAATCCCCTGCAAACCAGCTTGTTTCGGGAATGACCCTGCTGAAGCCGAGAATCGCGATCTTGATGCCGTTCTTTTCTATGAATACAGGTGAATAGGCACGGTTGGCATCCTTCCCTGCACCGACGTATTCAATCCGGTTCTTGTCCAAAGCGTCAAAGGTATCGAGCAATCCCGGAACTCCTTGATCCATGGAGTGATTATTGGCGAGATTCACCACATCAATCCCTGCGTTTTTCATGGCAGGAACAGCAAGTGGCGACGACTTGTAGACATACGCCTTGTTCTGTGCAGCAACACCTGTGGCGGTTATCGGAGTTTCCAAATTGGCAATCGTAATATCATCTTGCGAAAAGAGTGAGCTTACATGCTTGTATGGGTAGTCATAGCTGTTTGCAAGTAAGGTTTTCTCTACATTCCCTGACATCATGATGTCACCGACAAAGGTAAGCTGCACAGAGGTCTTTTGGTTCACGTTGTCAGGAGCAGGCTGCTCGTTCGGGTTGGCATGTTCTCCATCCATCGCAATTTGGAATAGGTAGTAGGTTCCGACGACGAAGATGGCCAATACGCTAAATAGGAGCGTGCTCTTTCCAGCCCGTACCCATTTTCTGCGTGATTGTTTGCGCCGAGATTTTACCCGGTTTGATCTGGTCTCGTTCATTTTTCCCCCTTGTATTTCTATCCTTACATAAATGAATTTTGATATCCTATAAGTAATACGAAAAGAGGCGAAAAAAGGTGCGATTATCTTTTGATCATTTGGTTCATTTTGTACAACGAACTCCACAGGAAGTATCGGAACAATTTTGCCAAGCGGGTTTTCATGCGGTAGCTGGAGGGCGTCATGCGTCTTGGGGGACATGGAATAGCCTTAGTTATTTCGGGCTTTCTTATGTTGAATTTTTGGCGATTGAACACGAGGAGCTTGCTCGACAATCAGATAATCCGCTCGTACGTCAATGCATCGAGGATGAGGCAAAGGGAGAAGGATTTGGTCAGATTGCGCTTCGGACCAACGAGATGGATGCGTGGGCAGAGCGCCTGCGAAGCCAAGGTTTGCAGGTTACTGGACCTGTTGCGGGAAGTCGTACGCGTGATGATGGCACGACGCTTCAGTGGCGGATGTTGTTCCTCGAAGATGCAGATACTGCTCTTCTACCGCCATTTCTCATTGAATGGTCGCAAACGGATGAAGAGAGAATAGAAGATTTGACAAATCGTGGCATCATTGCCGCACATCCAAACGGGGCAGCCAATCTCCAATCAGTAGGCTATGTAGTAAAGGATCTAGATGAAGCAACCGCACGTTGGCAAAGCTGGTTTGGATGGAAGAAGAGCGAAACATTCCACGATAAAGAACGAGGGGCCATCTGCCAAGCATTTGAACTTCCGGGTGGAAATGTAGTGCTTTGCCAACCGACTGAAGAGGGATTGGCGCAGACTGCATGGGAAAATCGAGGGCAAAGACCGTTTTTTGCGAGGTTGGCAGGAGCAAGCAAAAATAGCGAGTATAAGATTGGTGGAGGATCTTACTTTCTAGCAGCGCTGGAATAGTCGTTTAGAAGAGATGGAGGCGTACAGATGGGATCACCTCGGCATATGATTTCCGCAGCAGCGATTATCATCAATGAGCGTCAGGAGATTTTATTGATCAAGGGTCCGCGCAGAGGATGGGAAATGCCCGGTGGAAAAGTAGAAGAGGGCGAGTCTCTCATGGAGGCAGCGATTCGAGAGACGAAGGAAGAGTGCGGATTAGAGATTGAAGTGACGAAGTTTTGCGGTATTTTTCAAAATGTTAGGAAAAGCCTCTGCAATGCGTTATTTTTAGCGAAGCCAGTCGGTGGAGAATTGATTACGACCCCGGAATGCTTGGAGGCAGGCTTTTTTCCGGTAGAAGAAGCGCTGGAGAAGGTTACCTGGAAAAATTTTCGGCAACGAATTGAATTGTGTTTGCGAGAAGAAGAGCATCCGATTTATGTAGAGTTTTGATCCTAGGAAGTGAAGGTGAGAGGGATGCTCATAATGAGTATCTTATTAACCATAATCCAAATTGTTCTGTTAGTCTTTATTTACAAAAAACGTGAAGAAACCGAGTCAAACCTAGGATGGAAAATTGTTGGATATTTTTGGTTAGGGGCATTTGCTTTTAAGGTAAACGAGATCCCGTTACCTTTAGGCTTTTTGCTATTTCTTTTGATTTTCCGTCCAATGACGAATGTTAAAACAAAAAAGCGTTCCGCTTATCTCGGTTTAGCATTTTTCCTCATCCTGCATTTGATTTTGCCAGCAGTGGAGAGGGATCTGTTTGAACGTCCACGAGATGTAGTTGCTGCCAGCAACAATATGTTTCAAATCAATTTCACGAACGATTGGATGACGATACGAGATCAACTCAAAATCGACGAGCAAGCACGGCTGGTATATTTTAAGGCGGATTATCAAAAAAATGGTCAGATAGATCGCTTGTACTATTATGTAGTCAGCGTTTCAGAAAAGGACTCTGTTTATTATGATATCAATTTTTCTGCTGACACAAATCGATATTCAATCCGCGCTGAGAAAACTGGTGTTGAAGGGTTAGAATATGTGGAATTTGTAGAGGCTTCGAGATTTTTTGAAGTTTTGGATGAGGTTCAGGTCCGAAACCTTTCTCTGGAACAGCCATTTGTAGGGTATACCCTCAGATTCGATGGAGAACGGATAAAGGATGCTGACGAGTATCAGCAAAAATATATGATCCTGGGGAAAGAAATCAAAACCATTACCAGAAATCAACTTCCGGCGGAAGGGTATCCCATCAATCTTTGCGGGAAAGGGAAGTCTTACGAATTACCGACTGGCTCTGGAGTATCAAACAGATGTGAAGCGAATGCAGATTTCTTTTTTGACTGAATAATGAAAGAAACCACCTCGCAATGGAGGTGGTTTTTTTCTAGGTGCCAAACGTCTTTTTGGTTAAATTCCGGTACATCACCAGCATCGCGATACGCCAAGGTACGAGCATACCGAATGCGAGCAAGAAGAACAGTCCACCCGTTTGAATTGGTGTAAAGCTATCATTGATCGCCAGTTTAATAATCAGCCGGATGACCAACAGACCGGACAAAATGAAGAAAAACGCACGGGACCGTTTCAAATACACATCTTGCCCAATGATTTCGAAACGTGACGTCATAATCAACGGTATCGAAAAGATAAGCCCAACCACAAAGGCTGCAATATCAAACTTGGGCGGTAATTGCGCCTCCGGGAACAAGAACATCGCAAACCCTGTCGCCATAAAGAAGGGTGGCAAAATAATGCTTTTTGCAGAAGCCGGCTTTTTTTGCCGACGCATTCTCACAAAGATCACTGCAATAGCCATCGCGAGAGGCAGCAGGATTCCCAAAACGGGAGAGGAAAGTATCTGCATGCAAAAACGCCTCCAAAAGTGTTCAACATACTTCCACTAGTGTACACCAAAGCATGGTCTGTGGGAAAGCGTTTGTCATGGTACGTTACATTCCGATTCTAGGCAGCCGCTTCATCGTGGGAGCGTACATCCAGCTTATGCTTTTTACTGTACAAGAAAGTCAATAAGCCAAAGAGCAAAGTCACCGAGCCGATGAAGAGGAGGTAGCCGCTAATGCCGAGAAGGTCCAGCCCGACGCCTGTAATCGCGAGAGCCAACAAGAAGAATCCGCGATCCAGCATGCTTTTGAAAGAAAAGAATCGCCCTTGCTGGTGTGGAGGTAGGCGCTTCTGAAAAATCGTTGCGATGACCGGGAAGAAGAAAGCAACGATAAAACCGAATACGGAGAAGGAAGCAAGCACCATGAATTTGTTATCGGCGAATGACATGCCAAACTGGGACAGCGCGAAGAAAAAGAGCATAATGGTGGACGCTGCCACGAGGTTTCTGCGGCCTATCCAACGTTTTGCCAAGAGACCCCCAATCAAAATGCTGATTCCTTCTGCTGCATAGATCCATCCCATGAGCTCAGGCTCCTGTTGCAGCTCGCTAAAGTTCAAGATCATCAGGTTCACACCGCCAAGGAACAAGGTGATCAACCCGTTATTAATCAATCCGACAAACAAGGCCGGGTCCTGTCGCGAGATCGTCAGTACTTCGCGAAACTCCACTTTTTCCTGAATCTTCCGAGAAGTGACTTGCGGAATGCGGAGAAAGAGCGTGACGACAGCGAGTACAGCGTACGCGATGATGGAGCACACATACAGCATGGACAGGTCCATGGACGCAACGAGTATACCACCGATTGCCGTTCCTCCAATGCGCGAGAGGGTAGAAATATTCAAATATGCGCTGTTCGCCTTGAGTAACTCGTCCTGGGAAAGGATGGCTGGCAAGGAGGCCTGCACGGTTGGAAAATAAAACGCGGCAGAGCATTGCATCACGATCAAAGATACGATCATCCACAGAAGAGAATCGTTTGCAAGAGCCGGGAACATGAAGACTGGGCTGAGTGTTCGGACCACGCTGGCAAACAGCATGATCTTGCCTTTGTCGTACATGTCAATCACCACACCCGCTTTTGGGGCGAGGAGAATGCTGACCACCAATCCACACATCAGAATCAAGCCCTTCACCGTATCAGAAGGAACGAGTTTCTGCATGAACGAAAGATTGGCAATAATCGAAATCCACATGCCCGCTCCCGCGACGATCTCTCCGCTCATTAAAAGCAGAAAGGTACGATTACCCCATAACATGAGAGCCACTCCAAACATTCGTTAGATAGGTAAAAATTTGAACACATCCATTCATTTGATAAAAAGCGATTTCTCTAGTATAGCATTCATACAAACGCTTGTATATTTATTGTCTTTGTGGGTATTCTTCGTATTCATAACGGACAAACTAACGCAATGCTGCGGCCATTACGCCAAAAGGAGCTATTCGTAAATGGCGCGAAAACGAACGCTGCTACTGTTGATCGTGTATGGATTTGCTGCGACACTCACGATCTTTTACGGATTGGTGGAAAAGCATAGTGTCATTGTCACGTTCTTTTCTTTTCATCTGCTCGTTTGCATCTGTATCCCCGTCATTCACGGATGGTGGGAAGGAGATTTGCGAAAGCACTGGCGTTTAGCGTGGGGAAGTTTTGAATGGCAGGGTACTTTATACGGACTGGCATTTGGTATTCTTATTTTGACTGAAGTGCTGGCTGGACTTTGGTTGCTCCTGCAGGAACCGGGAAGACCTGAAGCCGTTCGAACTTGGATGGAAGCCTGGGGGATTGAACGCCGCTGGATTTGGGTTTTTTCCTTCTATCTTATTTTCATTAACTCTCTGCTGGAAGAGTTGTTCTGGCGAGGCTTCGTATTGCAGCGGTTGCGCGCATCCTTATCCCGCTTCATGTCCATTTTTCTTTCCAGCTTTTTTTATTCCTTGTATCACCTGATTATCTCTACGATCCTATTTGGTTTTCGAAACGGCTTGTTCATTACGTTGATGGTTTTTGGTGCAGGGCTGATTTGGGGATGGATGAAAGGAATGTTTCCTTCGATTTACCCCATCTGGATTAGTCATTTGTTCGCGGATTTGGGTCTCGCACTAGCTGTGGTTCTCTGGATTTATTGACCGGATAGGAGGGCGAAATGGATGCTGGCGATTCATGAAGAATCGAGACTTCGCAAGCGATTGCTCAGTATACTTCGGCAAAACAGTGAAGCATTTCAACTCTACTATGACACGTATGGGTATACCCCGATTGAGCCGTTGCTGGATTACCTTCATACGCTGAAAGGGTGCGCATACATAACCCGGCAAGATCTTCATCAAGTCGTGGAATTCGATCCGGAGCGGAGTATCGAATGGGACGGTGGAGCACTCATTCGAGTTACCTACGGCTTTTTGCCCTCGATTGCAAAAAGCAGGCTCAACGAGATCGTACCACCTGATGTTCTTTATTACGGGACACATCGAAAGTTATTGAAACAAGTACTCACTGGCGGCCTGTTGCCGATTGCCAGTGAGTATGTGCAGCTTGCGGATAGGCCGGAACATATTGGAGAGCCGACAGAGACATTGCGCCTCGTCACTGTGAATGCAAAGGAGGCCCATGAAGCCGGCATTTGCTTTTACCGAGTGGGAGAGCGCTATTGTTTGAGCGATGCTGTCCCGGCCAGTTATTTGCAGCTGTACGCAGATTAGTTTGACTCGTTGTTCCGACGTGCTTCGCGCATTTGCAGCTGGTGCTGGCGTTCTGCCAAAACGTCGCTTCGATCCCTCAAGGTATGCTTATTCAGCAAGTAGGCGTCTTGCATATCGCTATCCCGATGTTCAGGGTGATTTTGCATCGTACAAGCCTCTTGATACGCCTGTTTCAAAGCATCGGACATGGGCAAGGACAGGCTTCGATAGGGCTGCCCATTTTGCATTTCTGTCAGGCGCTCTTCAAGCAGGCTCGCCAGACTCTCACTATCCAACCCAAGCTTTTGGATGTCTACATGATGCTTTTTGACAAGGGAAATGGCGCTTGTGAGCATTTTGATTGCACCTGACTGATTCCCGCGTCTCTGGTGATACAGAGCGACGGATATCTGAATCAAGCCAACCCACACTGGCTGTCGCTCATGTGGAGGAGCGCTTTTCCAATACTCCTCGAGAATCTCATGACACTCAAAATAATCGCGTTCTACATGAAACTGGATCAAATAATCCAGATACGGTTGCGGATACATGGTGATCTTCACCTCACTGCTTGGTTTTCAATGGTTCGTTTATGTACTATTATAAAGCATAGAGAGTAGAAAATGAGGTGTAAAACCATTTATGACAAGAGATGAACTCGTAGCTGTATTGGAAAAAAAGCGAATGACCGAAATCATAGAACTGATCGAGGATGCTGAACAGGGAGAACTGGAAGAGCTTGAGCTCGTGGAAAGCCTGGGATTGCTCATGGATCAGGAGTTGAACAAAGAAGTCCTTTCGTTATTGGAGAGCTTGGGTGTCACCATTATTTACTTGAGCGGCGATGAAGAAGACGAAGAGGAAGAAGACGACGAAGACGACGACAATTAGTGAAAAAAGAGAACCAACCTTGTGCATGGTGCCAGGTTGGTTTTTGCATTCCTTACTTTTGCGTCCATACGCGATTTTTATTTCGTGTAGCGGGGAACTTTTCCCCTCTGGAAAGTTCGATGATCATCGGGTTCTGCACACTTGCACCGGACTCACCAATCTCCATGTATACGGCATTTTTCGGAGACTTTTCTCCTTCACGAAAACGGCTGTGTTCTCCCACGAAGGCACCTTCTTCCTAAGGAATTGTCATCTGAATTAGTATGACCCGGTACACTGGCTTCATGCTTTTCCCTCAATTGACGATAGATTTTGAATTTCGATAAGATCATTTCAATTACTTTTGGAGAGGTGAATACATGCTACCTTTGACCTTGAAAAAGGAATCCAATATATCCGATTCGAAGCGGTGAGCTTCCTTCCCAAGAGCAGCTGCCAACGGTTAGGGGTTGGCGGCACAGTTGAAAGTCAATTACAACACCGTTCGCAGCGTGTATTTGCGTCTCCAGCAAGAAGGGCTGGTTGATTGTCGGCAAGGCAGGGGGACGATTGTAAGCAATAGCGCAAGTGACACGCTCTTGACACGTAACCCAATCCATCTTGCTTTACTCGCCAAAGAAACCATTTATAAAGGAAAAGCAATGGGCTATACCATGGATGAATTCTCGCGCGTCCTGTCCTGTGTTTTGCAAGAAATCAATCAGTTTCCGGTTCTTTTTTTGCGGTTCACAGAGCTGGAGGTCACTGAATATATGCGTTTGGTGCAGTACCATCTTCCGAGTGTGATGGTTGAAGGGAGAACCGTCGAGGATTTTTCCCAACAGGTAGAACGCGATGCAAATTTTTTGCAGCAATACAAATCCATCGTTATCCCACCTTCCGTTAACTTGAAACTTCCGAAGGATGCGCCTCCGATCGTTAGCCTTGATTTTATCCCGGACCCGACGACGGTGATCCCTGTGATGAAGGCCTACCCACGAAATACGAAAGTCGGATTGATCTGTGCGACCATCCCGAGGTGGTGCGGGGATGATCAATGATCTCTACAACGCAGGCATTACGCAGTTGGATATTCGGACAATAGAAGCGAACCACGCCGAAGTGTTTGATTTGATTGCATCCTGTGACGTCGTGTATATTTCCAAGCCTGGCTATATGGTGAAGCCTCATTTGCTGACGCTACCAAAAGTAAAGGAATTTCAAGAAATTCCTGACCACCACGGTATTAATGAGCTGCGCAAGCTCGTTACCCATTGACCACTCCAACTACTGAATAGCCTACGAGACACCCGCTGATTTTGACTAGTGTATAGACTTCTGTCCATGCCGATATACCTTCACCTACATACCTTGTAGATGTAACGAACAGGAGGGGGTGAGGTTAATGAGTTGCGGATGCAGAAGATCTCGTCGCAGATGCTATAAATGCTGCGAAAAGAAAGTGTACAAAAAGCATTGCTACTACAAGCCACACTACAAAACGCATTGTAAACCATACGGTCGTAGCTATGGACACGGACATTGTGGCGGCGGTTGGGGCCACTCTGGTGGCGGCTATGATGGTTACGGTTCCTCTTATGGTGGCGGGTACGGTGGAAGTCACGAGAGCAAGTATTAATAGAGAAAGGCGCCGTGATGGCGCTTTTTTCGTTTTTTCGCAAGTTTTGCGCAATTTGTCGTACAATAGAGGAAAAGGGTTAATGGAGGTATGGATATGCAATTCCTGAATGGGAAAGAGGAACGAATGTGGGCGATGATCGTACATCTATCCGCCTTCCTTGGTTTTATCGTTCCGTTCGGCAATGTACTAGGACCTTTAATCGTATGGTTGATCAAGCGTGAAGAGGGAGCCTTTTTTTATCAGCATGGAAAAGAGGCACTGAATTTTAGCATCTCGGTGATGATTTATGCCGCAATTTCAAGTTTGTTGATCATCATTTTTATCGGCGCACTATTATTGGGAGCCCTCTTTATTTTTTGGGCGATCTTCGTTATTATCGCTGCGGTGAAAGCGAATGAGGGAAAAGAATTCCGTTACCCGCTCACTCTGCGGTTTATAAAATAACCGTTCTTGGAAAAGTCGTTCCACTTGGGACGGCTTTTTATATTTATTTGAATTTTCTATTAAAAAGAGGGTGAACAGTCGTTCATCTCGAATTACAAGAGAGTGTAGTCGGTGAAGGGGGAGTCAAATCATGTTGACGGGAGTGACGATAGTTGATTTTTCTCGCCATCTTCCAGGTCCGATTTGTACGATGCGCCTGGCTGATTTAGGGGCAGAGGTCATCGAGGTGGAACCGTTTCACGACAAAGCTCACTCACCATTAACCAGGCCTTCTCATCCGGAAGCTAGAGAGACGGGAGCGTTTTACCTGCGTTCGCATCGCAATCATAAGAGTATTTCCTTGAATTTGCGGACGAATGAGGGAAAAGCGCTCGCGTTTGCTCTGGCCAGACAGGCTGATGTTGTGGTGGAAAGCTATCGACCAGGTGTGATGCGACATTTGGGACTTGATTACGACCGCCTGTGGGAAATGCACCCTGCGGTCATTTATTGCTCCGTGACGGGCTATGGCCAAAGCGGCGAGCTGTACCAAATAGGGGGGCATGACTTGAATGTCCAGGCAGTAAGCGGATTTCTCTCACTGGTTCGCGATCTGGAAGGCAAGCCTGTCGTTGCAGATATTCCGCTTTCTGATTATGCGCTCGGGTTGTATGCCAGTGAACAAATATGCGCGGCGCTTGTTCAACTTGCGCGGACAGGACGAGGAGCTTATTTGGATGTTTCGTCGGCTGACTTGTTAAGCTCTTGGACAGGCCTTCATGCACTGTTTATGTCATACAGCTCCTCGATTGGACGGGAGACCGGGAGAGGGAGTTTGCTGGCGTATCAGGTCTATGAGACAGCAGACGGTCAGTATGTCGCACTTGCTGCGTTGGAAGAAAAGTTCTGGCTCAATTTTTGCCGCGCGGTAGGAAGAGCAGATTGGGAGTTATGCCACCGCGCTAGCGTTGCTATGCATCCAGATGTGTTTGACGATATGAAAGCACTGTTTCTTTCCAGAACCCAAGCCGAGTGGAGTGAACTGGGCAGTGAAGTGGATTGCTGTCTGACCGCCGTTGAAGATTGGGAAAGCTGGGCAGACAATCCATACGTTACGAACAGGGAGATCGCGTATACGCTTCCTTATTTGGAAAAGAAGTCGCCCGATCAAGAGGGGAGTTTTGTGCATCGTTACAGGGCGGAGAGGTTGTCACCCCCGTGGCACACCGATTACACGTACGAGCTGCTCAAACGAAAGCTGAACCTCACAGAGGAGGATTTGAACAGGCTGCAAAGGCAGGGGGTTATTCCTGCTGCTTCTTCATAGGAAAGGGTGAGAAAAATGATGGAACAGGATCATCATACGCAACTGATCGTAACAAAAGCTGGTGGAATCTGCACGATTACGCTCAACAGGCCACAGGTCCTCAATGCGATGACGGTTGAAATGTTTTCCCTTTTACAGGACGCGATCGCAAAAGCTTCAGCAGATGAGGAGGTCGATGTACTTATTTTGCGGGGAGCGGGGGGGAACTTTTGCTCCGGTGCTGATTTGGGCGTGTTGACTGCGCTGACGGATAAGAGTGACGCTGATCAATCATTGACGATCATTAATGATTTCATCACCAACTTGCATCAAATGCCAAAGCCTGTGATTGCAGTCATCGAGGGAGTAGCCGTCGGAGCGGGACTCAATCTCGCGTTGCATGCTGATTTTGTCATTGCCACGGAAGACGCCCTGTTGCAGGAGCCTTTTGTCCAGATCGGTCTGACAACGGATTTTGGCGGGACATATCTTATGCCAAGGCTTGTTGGTACGGCGTGGGCGAAGCGTCTCGCACTGCTGGGAGAAAAGATTACAGGGAAAAAAGCGGAGGAAATCGGCTTGATCTATCGAGCAGTAGAAGCAAGTCAAGTCGAAAGTGAGGTTGAAAAATTGGTTGCTGCGGTACGTCGCCTGCCGAAGCAAGCGTATGCTGTAACAAAAGAGGGGGTGGGACGCTGCCAGACAAACGGCCTAGAATATGCATTGGCCTGGGAAAAGCAACAGCAGCCGTCCCTGATCGCACGTCCTGAATTTCAAATGCTTGTACAAGCGAAGCTGAAACGGACGTAGCGATGATATTTATTTTGGCAATGGGATGTTTAGTTCATGAATGCGCTGACCTGTCGCTGCACTTTCCTCGAATAAAGAGAGCACAGGAGATTTTGCGCTCGGGTCCAGTTTAAGATCGATGGAAAAGCTCCCCCATTCAGGAGCACCCATGCTTGCTGTCACAAAGCTATTTGCCAATGTCTTGTCTCCGTCCGTCACGACGAATCGTACGTTGGCTTCGTTCACGCGTGCTTCTCCCTTAATGGTATATTGTCCTTCGCCTGTTTTGGTGATCGTAATATTTCGAAACGATTCATTCTCGTATCGTCCCTTGTCCTCGCCAACAGGATGAAAATGTGTGCTAGCTGCTGCAGGCGGAATGATGGTGGGGAATGATACAGCAGTCAAGCTCATGGCGAGTAAGCAGGTTGTCAGCATGTTTGTTCGAAATTGCATGTTTTTCCTTCCCTTCATTCGTTGTCCCCTCTAGGTTGGCGAATTTGGAAGAGAACTATTCTTTCGTTAAAATGTGTGTGCTTTGTGAAGAATAGATGAGATAAAAGCCCAAAGGGAACTTTATCCGTTGAGCAATGGACCATTCTATGATAAAGTAGGGATATCAAGATCCTGCGATGTACGATAGGCCGTAAATGTTTCTAACCTTATACGTGTTTTTTGGGAGACGGAAACTGTGATGGATGTCAGGCCCACCTCCTTTTTGGATGCATGGGAAGGCTGAAGTGCAGAAGGGTCGCCCACCTGTGTGAGCGCAGGTTATAGAAACATGAGGTCAACGGCAGAGCGGGGACTTGGCCGTTTATGAATGCAATGAATTATCGATAGCACAAAAAACCACTTGGAATCTGCTTCCAGGTGGTTTTTGTTTTTGTACCGAGATCAATGAGTGGTTTTGTTTTGCTTGCCCGAGCCGTGACCTTGCCCTTGTTTTTGGGAGCCCTGATCTTGGTCCCCGTGATCGACAATAGTCAGGTCCTTTTCAAGTGTTTGGGAGTCTTGGGCGTCTTGAAGAATTTGATACATTTGCAGGAAGTTTGCTTTTTGCCCCTCAGGAATTCCTTTAATGCGAACGGTTAGCTCTTGCGGGCCGCCACCATTTTGCTGTTGCCCACCTTGGCTGTTCCCTTGCCCGCTGTGTTCATTTGAACTCGGTTGCTCATCAAGAAAGCTGAGAAACATCGAGTCGCTGTCTTGGTCTTGTTGGTTGTTTTGTCCGCTGTCGTGTGATTGCTGTCCTTTTCCGCTTCCGCCTTGTCCGCCTTGCTGCTCAAACAGCACGTTGAATTCGTTAAGATCGGTCTGGATGATGCCAATGACGTTCATCCTGATCCTCCTTCCAAAATAGAAATGATGCTTCAGCCCGGATGTTTGGAATGATGGACACCGTGGCGTTGCAGGTAACCATGGAAAAAGTATTCGACCACCGTAATGGCAAATGCCGTCAACAACAAACCAGATAAGGATATGGTCTGACCAAACAAGTAACAGCCAAGCCACAAGGAGGCATACACGAACAAGAAATCAGCTGAGCTCGCAAACGTATTGTTCGTACGCGGGAGGATTGTCAAATCAAGTACATAGCCCAGTAAACTGACAATCACGCTTGCGAGCACTGCAAACATAAGGGACGTACCCGACCACCAAAGCCCTGGAATGGCAATGATTCCGTTAAACAAGAGCTTAAGAACGATGTTCAAAGAACGAACACCACCTTTCATGCCCTTAGTATGAACTTAGGAAGTCGCACTATTCGTAGAAGAGGTGTTTGATTTTAAACGGCGAATCAGTGCTTCATCTGGTGTCACATACAGTGTTCGTTGCTGCTCGTAGATCACGTAGCCAGGCTTGGCCCCGCTCGGTTTTTTTACATGCCGGATGAGCGTGTAATCTACGGGAATTTGACTTCCCTCTTTGGCACGGCTGAAATAAGCCGCCAGATTCGCAGCTTCAAGCAACGTCTCATCCGAAAATTCACGAGCGCGAATGACGACATGGGATCCAGGGATATCCTTGGTGTGTAGCCATGTTTCTTGCGACGATGCGAGCTTGTTGGTTAAGTATTCATTTTGTTTATTGTTTTTGCCGACTAAAATTTCAATGCCGTCCGAAGAAAGGTACGTATCCAACTCTGGTCGGGTATCTTTTTTCTTGCGCGGACCGCGTTTTTTGCGATCTCGCATGTAGCCTTGCTCAACAAGCTCCTCGCGAATTTCTTCGGCATCTTTTAAGGTGGCATGTTCTAGTTGAACCAATACACCATCCAAATACAAGAGTTCAGCCTTCGCTTGCTCAATCTGGTCACTTACGATGGAAAGGCTATTTTTGGCCTTGTTATACCGCTTGTAATACGACTGTAAATTTTCCGAGGGGGTCTTCAACGGATCGAGCGGAATCGTGATGGTACTTCCTGCTTCGTCATACCAGTTGACTGTAACGAGCTCGCGATCCCCTCGCTTCATTTGGTGCATATTGGCGGTGATCAATTCACCGTACAGGCGGAACTGATCTGCATCATGCGCATCTTGCAGCGTTTGCTCGAGCTTCTCGATTTTCTTTTCATTTTTATTGCGCTCAGCCGTGACAAAACGAATTAAATCATGCGCACGCTGCTTGACAGTGTCACGGAGCGCCTTTCCTTCGTAAAATGCCTGCAAGCATTCTTGGACGGAAGGATAGGGGGTGGTAACCCCGTTTGAGAGATGAGTCAGCTCGACGACGTGAAAAAACGCTTTGCCGTTTGCCTCTACAATGGATGGCACATACTCATGAGCGTTGATTGCCTCCATCACCTGTGAAAAGGCAGCCCACAGTGTTTCCCGATTTGCGAGGCCGGCTCTGTGCAAAATTTCCTTTGCCAATAAGGGGCTGATCCCTGTATAGCCTTCTACGATTTGCTTGTCCAAACGGCCGCCGTTCCAGTCGAGGGAAGAAATAAACGCTTGCTCGGTTACAGTGAGAGGGTCGCGCTTATCTTGGCTCGGAGGAGAAACATAAAGTTTGCCAGGTGTGACTTGTCTGTACTGGCTAATGGCGAGCGTCACATGCATGGCGCTATCCAAAATCATTCCGGTTGTAGGATCGATGAGGATGATGTTACTGTGTTTGCCCATGATCTCTACAATAATTCGGCGGACTGCTGTGTCACCCAGCTCATCTCGGGTGCGTACGTCGATGTGAATGACTCGCTCCATCCCGATTTGCTGGACAGATTCAATTACGCCGCCTTCACAATGCTTGCGCAATAGCATGCAAAACATCGGAGCTTCCAGCGGATTCGTGAATTCTTCTGTCGTGATATGAAGCCGCGGATAGGTCGGGTTTGCAGACAGGAGGAACTTTACCGTTTCTCCTTGTGTCCGTACTTGCATAACAATATCGCTATGGTGGGGCTGGTGGATTTTCGAGATGCGTCCTCCTACCAGTTTATGTAATTCCCTCGCAACGGAGCGGGTTACTACGCCATCAAATGCCACAAAGGTCACCTCAGATCAAAAAAATGGCTAGAATAATAGATAGAGAGCTGCCAGTCACAGTGTAGCATAAGTCAGAGCAAGGAGGAATCTCATCGTGTGGGGTTGCTTCGGTTGACACTGCCAAGAGTTGTCTCCTATAATAAATTAACGATTTTGCGTCTATGGAAGTGAAAACTTGTGATTCGAAGCATGACTGGTTACGGTAGAAAAGAAGATAGCAGAGGCTCCATTCGAGCAACAGTCGAGATTCGTGCAGTGAATCACCGCTTTTCTGAGATTGTCGTGCGTCTGCCAAAAGCATGGAATATGCTTGAGGATTCGATTCGTAAGCTGGTCGCACAGTACGTCAGAAGAGGGCGTGTCGATGTCACTGTGTCTGTGGAAGGAAAAAATTCTTCCACTACGGTTATGGACATTGACTGGGATGTAGCTGAACAGCTAGTCTCCATTTCCCGCGAGATGACTCAGCGTTTTTCGCTAGAGACGCCTTTAACCGTCAAGGATCTGCTACACTTTCCTGGCGTGATACATACCAAAGAGTCAGAGGACAATGTGGAGGAGCTGGCAGATTGGCTCCAAGACCTGGTCAGAGGCGCGGCAATGGATCTCGTTTCGATGAAAGAGACAGAGGGAAAGCTGCTGCACGCTGATCTAGCCAGTCGCCTGACTGCCGTCAACACATGGACGCGGGAGATCTCCCAGTTGGCCCCACTTTGTAGGGAAGATTACAAGGGCCGACTTGAGCAACGCGTAAGTGAGTGGGCCGGTTTGACACCTATTGAATTGGACCCTGCTCGTGTAGCGCAAGAGGTTGCCTTCTTCGCTGATAAAAGTGATATTAGTGAAGAGTTGACCCGTTTAGATAGTCATTGCCAGCAGTTTTCCATTCAATTAGGCAAAGAAGAAGCAATTGGTCGAAAACTGGATTTTCTGCTCCAAGAAATGAATCGGGAAGCCAATACGATTGCTTCCAAAGCGAATCATTTGCGCATTCAGCATCTGGCTGTCGAGATCAAGACAGAACTGGAGAAGATGCGGGAGCAGATACAGAATGTTGAGTAGCATGAAAGGATGGGCTGGGCCGTCATGGCAATCAAGCTAATCAATATCGGTTTTGGCAACATCGTCAATGCCAACCGCATTATTTCAATTGTAAGTCCGGAGTCCGCTCCTATCAAACGGATCATCCAGGAAGCGCGCGATCGCAACATGCTAGTGGACGCGACCTATGGGAGACGTACACGTGCGGTAATCATTACAGACAGCGATCACGTGATTTTGTCAGCGGTACAGCCAGAAACAGTGGCACAGCGCTTGACTACGAAGGATGACGAATCGGACGAATAAAGTAGGAGTGTAAACAATGAGTATGGTTGATCGTGGTCTCCTTTTGGTTCTTTCCGGACCAGCTGGTGTGGGAAAAGGAACAGTATGCAAGGCACTTCGTGAAGTGATGCCTGATCTGGTGTATTCTGTTTCCGCTACCACACGCCAGCCGCGTCCTGGAGAGGTGGAAGGAGTTAATTACTTTTTTAAAAGCCAGGAAGAGTTCAAGCGGATGATTGAAGAAGATGCTCTTCTGGAATGGGCAGAATACGTAGGAAATTACTACGGAACACCTCGTCAGTTCGTGGACGATATGCTCAATGAGGGGCGCGATGTCATTCTTGAGATCGAAGTTCAGGGTGCTCTTCAAGTGAAAGAGCGCTTCCCGCAAGGTACGTTCCTGTTCCTAGCTCCGCCTGATTTAAACGAACTGGAAAACCGGATCGTGGGACGCGGGACAGAATCACAAGAGATTATTCGCAAGCGCATGGAAGTGGCGCGTGCTGAAATCGAGCTCATGGACCACTACGATTATGTAGTTGTCAATGACGTCATCGAATCGGCTTGCGATCGAATTCAAGCGATTATTACAGCGGAGCATCTGAAAAAAGAACGTCAGGTTCACAAATATCGCAAATGGCTACAGGAGGTTGAATAGAATTATGTTGTATCCATCTATTGACGAATTGACTGAAAAAGCGGAGAGCAAGTACATCCTGGTGACAGTAGCATCCAAGCGTGCGCGTCAACTTCGCGAAAATAGCGAAATTCAAGTGGTGAGACCAAAATCCAAAAAGTTTGTAGGTTTGGCACTGGAAGAGTTCATCTCCGACGAGCTTGTTCACGAGTTTTTGGACGGTCGCAAATAAGCAGTCACCTTTAAAAACAACCTCACGAGGTTGTTTTTTTCGGATTTCGGATAGGGGAGAAGGGAGAGAGTGCAGATGTATTCGCTTGCAGGAAAACGAATTGTTCTTGGAGTATCTGGCGGCATCGCTGCGTACAAGGCTGCTGCACTGACCAGCAAGCTGACACAGGCAGGTGCATTGGTGCATGTCATTTTGACAGAGGGTGCCTTACAGTTTATTCAGCCTTTGACGTTTCAAGCCTTGTCTCACCTGCCTGTGTATACGGATACATTTACGGAGCCAGACCCGCATGTGATTAGCCATATTGACCTGGCTGATCGAGCTGATCTCGTTTTAATCGCGCCAGCAACAGCCAACGTGATTGGCAAAATGGCGAATGGCATTGCGGATGATATGCTGACGACGACTGTACTGGCTACGAAAGCGCCTGTCATGGTTGCGCCTGCCATGAATGTCAATATGTACAATCACCCTGCGGTTATTGCAAATATGGACAAGCTTACGGCTTATGGTTATCGGTTTGTTGAACCGGGTGTCGGGCTCTTGGCATGTGGCTGGATTGGCAAAGGGCGTTTGGCGGAGCCAGAGGAAATCGTCGAAGCTGTTCGTCAATGGTTTGCTTCGGATGAGACGAGACAAACGATCCGAGAAAAAGATTTGCAGGACAAGCGCGTATTGATCACAGCGGGACCGACTCGTGAAAAAATTGATCCAGTTCGTTACATAACCAATCATGCTTCAGGAAAAATGGGCTACGCCATCGCGGAAGCGGCACGAGACAGAGGAGCGAAGGTCACACTGATCAGTGGGCCGACTGCTTTGGCACGTCCTGATGGAGTAGAATTCATCGCGGTGGAATCGGTACAAGAAATGTTTGATGCCGTTATGGAGCAGCTGCCTCACTGTGACATCGTCGTCAAATCAGCAGCAGTGTCCGATTATCGACCGAAGCATGTGGCTGAACATAAGATGAAAAAGGGTGATGGTCCACTCGACCTTGCGCTGGAGAAAGCACCCGATATTTTAAAGACGATTGGTGAGCGGAAAACGAAGCAATTCGTCGTAGGCTTTGCAGCAGAGACCCAAAATGTGTTACAGCATGCCCAGTCCAAGCTGGAGCGAAAAAATCTCGATATGATCGTAGCCAATAACGTATTGCTTGAGGGAGCAGGTATGGGGAGCGATACGAATATCGTGACCTTGCTAACCCGTGGCGGAGAGCAACTGGCATTGGATAAATTGAGCAAGCGGGCTGTGGCAGACAAGCTGTTCGATGCTGTCCTTGCAGTGCAAGAGCATAAACCGCTCCGAGACCTGTCATGATTGCCCAAATTATCGTGGACGTTCCGGTCAATCGAACGAATCGACCTTTTGATTACCATGTTCCGCCTTGGTTGCGTCCACTGATTCGCATTGGTAGCCGTGTGGTTGTCCCATTTGGTCCCCGTCAACTGCAAGGCTATGTCATCGGGATCGTAGAGGATGACGAAGCCATACCAGATCGTTCGCGACTAAAAGATGTCGTGCAGGTACAAGACGACACTCCTCCTCTTACGCCAGAACTGCTAAAGATGAGCGAGTGGATGTCCAAGCAATACTTGTGTCCGTGGGTAACGGCTGTACAGGCAATGCTTCCGGCCGTGCTTAAAGGGAAGTCGGAGAAGTGGCTGACGGCGACAGATGCATTGAACGAAGAAGCATGCGGGAGATCGGGGCTTTTGTGGGAATTGTTTCGCAAACGGCAACTACCGCTGACAGAAGTGGAGAAACAATTTGCGGAGGAGTATTTGCTCGTTCCAGGCTGGATACAGAGCGGTCTGCTCGCGACGGAGTATCAAGTAAGGGACAGAATCACCCGCAAGCAGCAATCATTTGTCAGGAGCTTATTAGATGAGGGTAAGCTGGAAGAAGCGATTGGTTCTTTACCAGCGCGGGCGGAGCAGATGCGTCGTGTCCTTCAACTGATGCTCATGCACAAGGAGCAGTCCTTATCTGTTCAAATGCTGCGGGATGAATACGGAATTACGCGTTCTCCGCTAAAAAGCCTGGAATCAAAAGGCTGGATCGCGATCGAGCAAGTGGAGGTTTACCGGGACCCGTACGCCAATCGACGTTTCCAGGAGAAGCAGAAGCCTGTTTTTACCCCGGTACAGGAAGCGGTGTTGACGCCCATCTTGCAATCGATTGAATCGGGAACGTATGCTTCTTACTTGCTGCACGGCGTTACCGGAAGCGGTAAGACAGAAGTGTATCTCGAAGCAATCGAACGCACGTTGGAAAAAGGGCGCGAGGCGATCTTTCTCGTTCCGGAAATTTCACTGACTCCGCAAATGGTGGAGCGCTTCAAGGCTCGTTTTGGTGCAGACGTCGCTGTTTTGCACAGTGCGTTATCACAAGGAGAGCGCTATGACGAGTGGCGCAAGATCATTCGAAATCAGGTGAAAGTGGTGGTAGGTGCACGATCTGCCATCTTTGCTCCGTTTCGGAATGTTGGTTTGATTGTGATCGA
Source organism: Brevibacillus fortis (assembly GCF_046196545.1). Classification (GTDB taxonomy): domain Bacteria; phylum Bacillota; class Bacilli; order Brevibacillales; family Brevibacillaceae; genus Brevibacillus; species Brevibacillus fortis_A. The sequence continues at coordinate 4,014,432 of NZ_CP176370.1, read as the reverse complement.
TGAAGAGCATGAGAGCTCGTATAAGCAAGAAGAGACCCCTCGCTATCATGCACGGGAAGTAGCCTTGTGGCGAGCAAAAGAGAATCAGGGTGTACTCGTCATGGGAAGCGCGACTCCTGCCTTGGAGACGTATGCGCTGGCTACGCGAGGCCGATACGAGCTGTTACGCATGCCGGAGCGTGTCGGGAATCGCCCGATGCCAGAGGTACATGTTGTGGATATGCGCGAGGAGCTTCAGTCCCAGAATCGTTCGATGTTCAGCCGGAAGCTGCATGAGATGATTGCAGATCGATTGGCAAAAGAAGAACAGATGGTCATTTTCCTTAACCGAAGAGGCTTCTCTACCTTTGTCATGTGCCGATCCTGCGGCTATACGATGCGCTGCATTCATTGCGACATCTCGCTAACTTATCATAAATCGAATCATACGGCGCGCTGCCATTACTGCGGATACACCATCGCACAGCCTAAGCATTGTCCGGAGTGTCAGAGTGAGCATATACGTTTTTTTGGTACTGGAACGCAAAAGGTGGAAGCAGAGCTGGCAAAACTTTTCCCTGGAATCCGGGTCATCCGAATGGATGTGGATACGACCTCACGTAAAGGCTCTCACGAAGAGCTGTTAAACAAATTCCGCACGGGTCAAGGTGACGTTTTGCTTGGTACCCAGATGATTGCCAAGGGCCTTGATTTTCCACGAGTGACGCTAGCGGGAATCATTGCAGCGGATACTTCCTTGCATCTGCCTGACTTCCGTGCAGCGGAAAAGACATTTCAGCTCCTGACGCAGGTAGGTGGACGCGCAGGGCGGCATGAGCTGGACGGCGATGTCGTGATTCAGACGTATACGCCGGAGCACTACAGCATTATTCATGCGACCAAGCATGATTATCCCGCATTTTATCAGGATGAAATGATGCAGCGCAGACGAACAGGCTACCCGCCGTATTTCCGTCTCGTATTAATAACGTTTAGCCACGAGGATGTTCCCGTTGTTATCCGCGGTGCGCATACAATGGCTGACTATTTGCGGCAGCGTTTGGCACAGACAACGGTCCTCTTGGGCCCAGTCGCTTCGCCCATTGCAAGGGTGAAGGATAGATTTCGTTTTCAGATCATGCTAAAATATCGTGATGAACCGCAACTGTCAGACCTGCTCGCTCAGGCGACGGCTGCGTTTGAAGAATGGAACAAACAGCAGAAAGTATTGATGACGATTGACGTCGACCCTTACGTACTGCTTTAGGGAGGATATGAAACACATGGCGATTCGCACAATTGTAAAACATCCAGATCCGATTTTGCGTGAAAAGGCAATGGTTGTAACTAAATTTAATTCCAACTTGCACAAGCTGCTTGATGATATGGCAGATACGATGTACGATGCAGACGGTGTAGGCTTGGCTGCTCCACAAGTGGGCATCTCCAAGCGTGTCATTGTGATGGATTGCGGTGATGGACTGATTGAAATGATCAATCCGGAAATCGTTGAGCATGAAGGGGAGCAATACGATTATCCAGAAGGCTGCCTGAGCATTCCTGGTCTGCAAGGAGACGTTCGTCGCCACAAGTGGATCAAGCTGCGCGGTCATGATCGTAACGGAAATGTGGTTGAGCTCGAGGCAGACGACCTGTTGTCCCGTTGCGCTCAACACGAGATCGATCATTTGAACGGTGTTCTCTTTATCGATGTAGCTGACAAGGTGTACAAAGTAAACCCGAACCAGGAAGGGGAATAACCATTTGAAAGATGCTCGCATCCTGTTTATGGGTACGCCTGACTTTGCTGTATCGAGTCTTACGGCTGTACTCGAAGCAGGCTACAACGTGATTGGAGTCGTCACACAACCCGATCGTCCCGTTGGACGCAAGCAAGTATTGACGCCGCCCCCCGTGAAGGAGGCGGCTTTGCGTCATGGACTTTTGGTATTGCAACCGGAGAAAATCAAGGCAGAGGAAGCGCTTGAAGAAGTATTGGCGCTCGAGCCTGATCTGATCATTACCGCGGCGTATGGGCAGATTTTGCCTAAAAAACTGCTCGATGCACCGAAATATGGCTGCATCAATGTGCACGCCTCTCTTTTGCCGAAATATCGCGGGGGTGCCCCGATTCATAAATCGATTGTCGAGGGAGAACCGGAAACAGGCGTGACCATCATGTACATGGTGGAAGCTCTCGATGCAGGGGATATGCTGTCCAAGGTAGTCGTGCCGATTGAGGAGCGCGATACCGTGGGGTCCTTGCATGACAAATTGGCTGCGGCAGGCTCTGAGCTGTTGATTGCTACCGTTCCGCCCCTGTTGGCTGGTGAGCTCGTAGCAGAGCAACAGGATCATTCGGCAGCGACATTTGCTCCGAATATCAAGCGTACAGACGAAAAAATTGACTGGAGCCGTTCGGCGGAACAAATTTACAACCAAGTCCGCGGCTTGAATCCGTGGCCGGTCGCATTTACTACATGTGAAGGCAAGATTTGGAAGTTGTGGTGGGTAGAAAAAATGCCTGCTTTGGGCGAAGGCAAAGAGCCGGGAACGATCATCGCCCGTGAGGAAGACGGTATCGTTGTCGCTTGCGGTAGCGGTGCAGTGAAAATAACCGAATTGCAGCCAGAAGGCAAAAAACGTATGAGTGTACTCGACTTTTTGCGTGGAGCGGGCAGCAGCATTGAAATCGGCACAAAGGTAGGAGAATAGTCCGTGGCAAAAAAGGGAGCTCGCGATATCGCCCTCGATGTTTTGAACAGGGTAGAAGAACATAAGTCTTACAGCAATCTTGAGCTGCGCAATGTTCTGGATCGGGAAAATCTCAGTGCAGCAGATGCAGGGCTGGTGACAGAGCTTGTGTACGGTACCATTCAGCGCAAGTTGACGTTGGATCATGTCCTGTCCCATTTTGTAGGGAATAAAAAGGTCCAGACCTGGGTCCGTAATTTGCTACGTCTCAGCTTGTATCAAATTCGCTTTTTGGACCGTATTCCTGAGCGCGCTGCCGTACACCAGGCGGTTGAAATCGCCAAGAAACGCGGTCACCAAGGGATTGCTTCGATGGTCAACGGTGTTTTGCGCAATGTATTGCGCCAGCCAGATGTGTGGGAGCGTCAGCCAAAAGGCGGACGTGCCTTGCAAATCGCCGTAGCCTATTCTCATCCAGAATGGCTAGTGCGTCAGTGGCTTACGGTCTATGGAGAAGAGACGACGATTGCGATTTGCGAAGCCAACAACAGAACGCCGCATAGCTCAGTCCGCGTCAATGCATGGAAAACGACGAAGGATCAAGTGCTGGACAAGCTGGCGGAAGAAGGGCTGGAAGGCCAAGTGTCGTCTGTCAGCCCTCATGCCATTCTGATGGAAGGCGGACATGCAGCAGGCTCTCGCATGTTCAAGGAAGGCTACTTTACGATCCAGGATGAGAGCTCCATGCTCGTAGCACCAGCTCTTGCTGCCGAACCAGGCATGCGTGTACTGGATGCTTGCGCGGCACCAGGTGGAAAAACAACGCACATAGCGGAAATGATGGAAAACCGCGGGCAAATCATTGCAAGTGACGTGCATCCACACAAACGCGATCTGATTGCGAATGCAGCGAAAAGACTTGGGATTACGATCGTTGAGCCAATTGTTAGTGATGCGCTGGACCTACCTGAAAAAGCGCTGGGAACTTTCGATCGAATCTTGCTGGATGCGCCATGCACCGGATTTGGCGTGATTCGTCGCAAGCCTGATCTGAAATGGAACAAAACGCCTGAAGATGTCCGTGCGATTGCTCAGCTACAGTATGAACTGCTTAAGACATTGGCACCGATGCTTACTCAAGATGGTGTCATGGTTTACAGCACATGTACGATCGAGCCAGCAGAAAACCAGGAAATTGTTCGCCGCTTTGTCGAGGAACACCCTGATTTCGTATTAGATGATACACTGGCACAAGACCTGCCTGAGGCTGTCAGAGGCCATGTCGATGAAACCGGAGCCTGCGTACAAATTTTGCCTCACCATTTCGAGAGTGATGGATTTTTTATCGCGCGATTGAAACGAAGAGGATAAGGTAACGGACGTTCAAACAAGGGGTGGCGCACCAACAGGTGGAAAATGCCACTCCTTTGCCTTTGTTTGCGAGGGCTCGGATTGGTTTACACTAGGAAAAGCGACGCATTTATAAATCTGGATGTCAAAACCGTTTGAAGCGAGACGCCCCACGAGGTACAATGATAGAATGGATTTAGGCAAGCAATGATTTTGAGGATGTGGAGATAAGAATGCCGTTAACGACATTTACTGGCGCAAAGCCGCTTATTTACAGTATGACGCAAGATGAAATGAAGGAATGGCTGGTTAGTGCCGGCGACAAAGCATTTCGTGCGCAACAAATTTTTGACTGGCTATATGTAAAGCGCGTCACTTCTTTTGACGAGATGAGCAATTTGTCCAAGGAGCTGCGCCAAAAGCTGGCTGATGCATTCCGCATGGAGCCACTCAAGGAAATCACGCATCAGGAGTCGCAGGATGGGACGATCAAGTTTTTGTTCCAGCTTGTCGATGGCCATGCAATTGAGACGGTGATTATGCGTCATAACTACGGAAACAGCATTTGTGTTACGACACAGGTGGGCTGCCGTATCGGATGTACGTTTTGTGCATCTACATTAGGTGGATTAAAGCGTAACCTGGATGCAGGTGAAATCGTCTCTCAAGTATTGACGGCACAACGCAGATTGGATGCGGAAGGTGAGCGTGTCAGTCACGTTGTCGTCATGGGGATCGGGGAGCCTTTCGAGAACTTCGAGAGCTTGATGGCGTTCTTGTCTGTGATCAACGATAACCGTGGACTCAATATTGGTGCTCGTCACATTACGGTTTCCACCAGTGGAATTGTGCCGAAGATTTACGAGTTTGCTGAACGAGGCGGACAAGTGAACCTGGCGATTTCCCTGCACGCTCCAAACACGGAGCTGAGAAGCCAACTGATGCCGATCAACCGCGGCTTCCCGCTCGCTAAGCTGATGGAAGCATGCCACCATTACATTAACAAGACAGGGCGCCGCATCAGTTTTGAGTACGGTCTGTTCGGTGGGAAAAACGATCAGCCCGAGCATGCAGAGGAACTGGCCGAACTCATTGGCGACATGCTTTGCCACGTGAATCTGATCCCGGTGAACTACGTACCAGAGCGTGATTATGTGCGTACGCCACGCAATGAGATTTTTCAGTTCAAACGCATTTTAGAGGAAAAAGGAATCAATGTGACCATCAGACGCGAGCAAGGCAGTGACATTGCTGCTGCTTGCGGACAATTGAGGGCACAACACGCTAAAGAAACCGTGGGGTGATGCCATGGAAATCGCGATGAAATCCCATGTTGGCCGCGTTCGTCAGGTTAACGAGGACTATTATGCCTGTGTAACCGATTTAAACGGACGCGTGCTCGCCATTGTAGCAGATGGTATGGGTGGCCATCAGGCTGGTGATATCGCCAGTCGCCTTGCTGTTGAGCGAATAGTAAAAGAACTGCGTCACCTAGATGGAGACCTCGAAGCAGAGGATGTGCGTGAGCAATTGATGAACGCCGTCTTGCTTGCGAATAAAGAAGTCTATGAATATGCGGTTGAACATCCGGAGTGCAGTGGCATGGGCACAACCGTGGTTGCTGCCTTGTTCGACCAATCCTCCGTGATTACTGCGCATATTGGCGACAGCCGTCTGTATTTTTACAACCAAGACGGACTGGTCATGAAAACAGAAGACCATTCCCTTGTAAATGAGCTATTGAAAAGTGGACAGATTACAGCCGAAGAGGCGTCTGTCCACCCTCATCGCAACGTCATTATGCGTTCGCTCGGGACTGAACCGGATGTGCTCATTGATCTTGGGCAGTTTGAATGGTCAGAGGGTGATGTTGTCTTGATTTGCTCAGATGGATTGAGCAACAAGGTCAGTCATCCTTCCTTAGAAGAAAATTTGCAGAAACAGATATCGTTACAAGCGAAGGTGGACGGTTTGGTGCAGGAAGCACTGGATGCCGGTGGGGAAGATAACATAACGCTGGTTGCCGTACGAAATACGCTTGATGCCGGTCAGGAAGAGGGGTGAGAGAGATGGAAGGTCAACGACTGGGAGGACGATACCAAATAGAATCCCGCGTCGGTGGGGGCGGTATGGCCATTGTATACAAGGCCAAAGATTTAATATTGAATCGTCCAGTGGCAGTCAAAGTGCTGCGTTCACAGTTTGGTACGGACGAAGATTTCGTCAATCGTTTCCGACGTGAAGCGCAGGCGGTGGCGAGCTTATCTCACCCCAATGTGGTTGGGGTGTATGATGTCGGTCAGGAAGGCGATACCCATTACATGGTGATGGAGTACATAGAAGGCTATACGTTGAAAGAGGTCATCATTCAACGTGGTGCGCTGCCGGTAGAAGAGGCAGTGCGGATCGCCGAGCAAATTTGCGATGCACTCGATCATGCGCATCAAAACCAGATCATTCATCGAGATATCAAGCCGCATAACATTATGATTGGAAAAAATGGTCGGGTGAAGGTTACGGACTTCGGGATTGCGCGAGCCGTTACTTCAGCAACGATTACGCATACGAATGCGATGCTTGGCTCTGTCCATTATTTTTCGCCAGAGCAGGCGCGCGGTGGGATTACCGGGGAAAAATCCGATATTTACTCGCTGGGGATCGTCTTGTACGAAATGGTGACGGGTGAACTGCCGTTTTCCGGTGATTCGCCTATATCAGTGGCGCTCAAGCATTTGCAGGAGCCGCTTCCTGAGCCACGCCAAGTCAATCCGGCTATCCCACAGAGTGTGGAAAATGTCATTTTGAAGGCGCTGGTAAAGGATCCGTTTCTCAGATACGCATCTGCGAGTGAAATGCTAGAAGATTTGGAGACCTGCCTGTTTCCAGAACGATTAAACGAAGAAAAGCTGACGTTCCCGGTGGATGAAGAGATGACGCGAGTGGTGCCGATCATCACACCTGACATGCTCGAAGGCCAAATCAATGGCAAAACCGGGGGAGCGGGGCGTAGCCGCTATGAGCAGCGCACAGAAGAAGAGGATGCCAAACCAGCCAAGAAACAATGGTGGGTCAAAGCTCTGTTGTGGGTAGGTGGTATCGGACTGTTTTTCGTACTGGCATTCTTCGGATTTAACTTACTGTTGAATCTGTTCCCGTCCGTTCCAGAGGCACAGGTACCTCATGTGGAAGGGATCGAAGTGACGCTCGCTGAGAAGAAGATTCAAGATGCCAAACTTGTTGCCCGTATCGTCGAAGAAGCCAATGATACGATAGAAAAAGGAATGGTGATACGCCAGGACCCTGCACCTCCCATGCGGTTAAAGGAAAATTCCGTTGTCACCTTGTATGTAAGCAAAGGACAGCAAGAGATCAACATGCCAAATCTGGTCACGCTGCCACGGGCAACAGCAGAGGAAGCACTGAAAAGTAATGGCTTCAAACTGGAGAATGTCACTTTCGTAGAGGAAGAGGACGACAAGGCCGAGGTAGGGACAGTTATCAAGCAGTCTCCAGCCGCAAATGAAAAGGTGTTCCCTACCAAAACGAATGTGACGGTTACGATTAGTAAAGGAAAAGCCTTCGTGAAAATGCCGGATGTGCGGAATAAATCCGTAGAGGCTGCGCAAGTAGAATTGTTCAAGAGAGGACTGGGTGTTGGGAAAATCACCGAAGTGCCTACTTATACCACGGACAAACCAGGTATTGTTCTTAGCACTCACCCTTACGATCCGGGAATGGATGTGCAAAAGGACGTAGCGGTTCCGCTTGAAGTCAGTAATGGCCAATATCCGCAGGACGCCAAGACCGGGACCTCGCCTGTCTATGTAGATGTGATGCCGGGTGATACGTTGGAAGTGCAAATTGAAGTGACGGATGCCAGCGGTACGAAGGTTGTGCTGACTGAGACTGTTACTGAAAGCAAAGAATACAATGTGCCATACGTAGTGTCGCCTCAAAAAGATGCGTTGATCAGGCTGTTGGTCAAAGGGCCGAACATGAACAACTTTATGGAGGCACAAAAGTATTCGATTTCCTATAGCAGCTTGCCATAGTGTAGTGGAGGGACATGAATGCCAGAAGGACGGATTGTGAAAGCGCTCAGCGGTTTCTATTATGTAGCCGACGAAGGGCGAATCTACAGTTGCCGTGCACGAGGGCTTTTTAAGAAAAAAGATGCAAAAGTAAATCCACTGGTTGGGGATTGGGTCGTCTACGATGCGATCAATGAGGAAGAAGGCTATATCATGGAGGTGGGCGAACGGACGAATGAGTTGGTTCGTCCGCCCGTTTCCAATGTGGATCAGGCGGTACTCGTCTTCTCGATGTACAAGCCGATGTTCAGTCCGTTGTTGTTGGACAAGTTCCTGACGCACACGGAGCGTGCAGGGATTGATTCCGTGATCGTGCTATCCAAAGCTGATCAAGTGTCGGAAGAAGAGGTCGCCGAAATCGTGGAGAAGTATGAAGCGATCGGGTACCGCGTGATTCCGACCTCAACAGCGGATGAACGCGGTGTTGAGGAAGTGCGTGAGATTTTGCGGGACCGTATTTCGGTTTTTGCCGGTCAGTCAGGTGTGGGCAAATCCTCCCTGATCAACATGCTGTTTCCGGGTGTCAGCCTGCAGACGGGAGATGTCAGCCAAAAGCTCGGACGCGGAAAGCATACAACGCGTCATGTCGAGCTGATTCCGCTTGCGGGCGGCGGCTATGTAGCAGACACACCGGGCTTCAGTTCACTGGAATTTATCGATTTCTCCGAGCTTGATCTGGCGGAATCCTTCCGGGACTTTGCCGATCGCAGCTCGGATTGCAAGTTTCGTGGCTGTCTTCACGTAAGCGAGCCATCTTGTGCTGTTCAGGCCGCGCTGGAGGCTGGAGAGATCAGTGAACAGCGCTACGAGCACTACAAACAATTCCGCGAAGAGCTAAAAGAATACCAACGGAGGAACAAACCATGGTAAAAATCGCACCTTCTATCCTATCTGCTGATTTTGCTCGTCTGGGTGAAGAAATTCTCGATGTCGAGAAGGGAGGAGCGGACTGGATTCACGTGGATGTGATGGATGGACACTTCGTTCCAAACATTACGATCGGCCCTCTGATTGTGGAGGCGATTCGCCCAGTGACCAAGCTGCCTCTCGATGTACACTTGATGATCGAAGAACCAGATCGCTACATTCCGCAATTCGCGAAAAGTGGGGCAGACTGGATTACGGTTCATCAGGAAGCATGCCGTCATCTGCATCGCACGCTGTATTTGATCAAGGAGCAAGGTGTGAAAGCGGGAGTTGTACTGAACCCGGCTACACCGATTTCGACGATCGAGCCAGTCCTTGCTGATTTGGATATGGTCCTCCTCATGACTGTGAATCCTGGTTTTGGTGGACAAAAATTCATTCACAGCGTTGTGCCAAAGGTTGCCCAGTTGCGTCAAATGCTGAACGAGCGTGGCTTGGGACATGTGGAAATCGAAATCGATGGCGGTGTCAATGCACAAACAGCACGTTTGTGCGAGGAAGCAGGAGCGACTGTCCTCGTTGCAGGCAGCGCGGTATTCAATCAGGCAGATCGGGGTCAAGCGATCGCTGCGATTCGTGGACAGTAAGAATAACACGTAGCTGTAAGCTGACGCCGATATGCTGATATTATCCCCTTTAGGTAGACAGTTAAGAGATTGACTCTTACTGTTAATTTGGAGGGGATTTTTTCATGAAAAGATTACAACATACTCATTCAGCTGAATCGAAATATAAAGCAGTTCAGATGTATCTTGAATGTGGTTTAGGCTATAAACGCGTTGCTAAAGAGTTGAATATTCCAGAGGCTTCAATAAGACGCTGGGTTAAATACTACGAAAATGAAGGCATGGCTGGCTAGAAGAGAAACGTGGGAAATCAAAAGGTTTGAACAAAGGCAGGCCGATAAAATCGCCCAATATGCCGTTGTAGAGCAACTCTCAGTCAATGGAGATAGTATCTCCATGCTTTGTGAAATCGCTCATGTATCCAGAAGTGGATTTTACAAATGGCAGCGAAGACGTGGTACATCTTCGTCTAAACAACTGGAGGATCAATTTTTAAAAGAAAAGATATTAGAAGGGCATCAACGCTTACGTGGCATCTTAGGATATCAGGGGTATCAGTATACTTCTAGGCATTTTAGTAAACTTCTGAAATACTACAAGATGAAAGCAAGTATGTCTCGAAAGGGCAACTGTTTGGATAACGCCTGTATAGAGAGTTTTTTTGGACATTTTAAATCAGAGTGCCTATACATACAGTCTTTTGAATCTGAAGAGGCGCTCAAAACCGCTATAGATGAGTACATACGGTTTTATAATTACGAAAGGTTTCAGGCAAAATTAAACAACCTTAGTCCGGTGGAATACCGTACCAAGGTTGCTTAGGACCTATCAGTTTTAATGCTGTCTACTTGACGGGGGTAATATCATGCAATCGGCGTCGGCTTTTTTTTGCTTTTTCCTGTTTGTAGGTTTGCAATCATCTGAATATTGTAACTAATTATGTGATAAATCAATTAATAATAAAAATAAAAGTATAATTATAGTTCATGCTACAAATAGAATAAAAACGAATTTTTCTTATTTTAATAAGGATTATGGGTAATTTGTGGTAAAGGTTAATTAACAAAAATAAAACATTTTGGAAAATATTGCTTTTTGATAAATATAATGATTAAATCAAATTATCCAGATAATGGTAAAAATTACCTATCTGAGAGATACTGGCCAGTATCAAGAAATGTTGCTCGCCCTCTAAAAAAATCAGGAGTTGATCATGTATGAAATCGTTATGGAAAAACAGTGTAGCGGTTCTCACCATTCTCTCCATTCTGCCATTTTCACAAACTGCCGTGCACGCTGAACAAAAACATGCGGAGCCGATCTCGACTTCTCAAGTAGACGTGCAAACGAAAAAATTGTCTATCGAAAAAGAAGGTACATTGACAGCGGCTGAACGAGCATTCGTAGGAAAAGTAAAATCGAAGAAGGGTGTACATCGCCAAGGCGACCTGTATGTGGTGTCCCGTGGTGAAATGCCTACCTCTGGTTATAGTTTGAAGGTTGTTGGAACTCAGCAAGGATGGGAAATGCTCACGGTTTATGTAGAGCTGACAAATCCTGCTCCAGAAGACATAACAATACCAGCGGTGCACACACCTTATATCATTGTGCGTGCAAGCCTACCGCCGTACACAACAATGGTGTTTATGGATGCAAAAACAGATAAAGTGTTGTTCCGATAAACTGCTTGATGGATAGAAATGAAAAAAGGCCGGATATAATCATCCGGCCTTTTTTTTAGTAGAGACAGGTTGTTTTGGGTGCCACTCTTATAAAAATGCCCCCTTAGATTTCGGCGGGAAAACGGGGGTAAATTAAGGCTGATTCGATGTTACATACGTACCGGCGATCAAATCATGGATCGAGCGTTTATCCTGACGAACACCTACCATGATGGCGCTGACGATTATCCCAAGACCGAGTGTAATGACATACACGAGCCCTGCGACTAAGTTGCGTAACAGCATGGTTCCGATACCAACAGGCTCTCCATCGATTCGGGCGATGCGAATACCGACAATTCTTTTGCCCACCGTATAGCCATGCCAAAATACCGGCACGAGGAGGCTGTACAGCGAGGAGATGATATTGGTAACAAGATTGTCTTCTGTATTGCCTGTAATGATATAGGTGATCAGTAGTAACGGTAGTCCGATAATGAGTGCATCTAGTAGACCGGCACCGAGCCGGCGCCAAAATCCTACTGGATTGCTTGGCGATGTAGTGATTGATTCCATGTTTTCCCTCTCCTTGTTATTCGAATAGGAATATATATGACTGCCTATTCGAAAATAGTGCAGATAAGGCTCCGTCGTTAATTAGACGGAGCCTTAATTTTCCATAAAATTATACACCTGTAAAATTATTATGACAAGGTTAAAAACATCCGAAGCATTACGGCAATCCTTCCAGGAATGGCGTCAATGACGATATGCTCGTGGGAGGCGTGGGCTCCATCACCAACAGGTCCCAAACCGTCAAGCGTTGGTGTTCCTGCATCAGCGGCGAAGTTTCCATCACTTGTTCCACCGACACCTTGCTCTGTCAATTCAAAACCTTCCAGACGTGCTTGTTCCTGTGCATGCAAGAACAGTTGCTCGGTACCAGCAGTTCGTTCCATAGGGGGCTTGGTGATTCCGCCTTCCACGAACAGCTTGGCTTCCGGATGGACAGGGGTCAGCTGACTCATCAATCGGGTAATACGCTCGCTTTCCTCGCGGCTTTGGATACGCACATCAATTTCTGTCATGGCAAAGTCAGGTACGACGTTCGATGCACTTCCGCCTGTAATGGTACCGACAGACAAGGTTGTGCCCGCCTCATAATTCGTAAACGATTGAATAGCGAGGACGTGGTGAGCCAGCTCAGCGATCGCATTGATCCCCTTGGCGTGATCATTGCCTGCATGTGCAGCACGGCCTGTTACTTTTAAAATGAAGTCTCCGCCACCTTTGCGGCTTGTTTTCAAAGAGCCATCCCCAGCGGCAGGCTCCAGTACCAATGCATACTTACTTCTTCTTGCTTCCTCTCTAATGAGCATTTCGGAGGAAACACTGCCAATCTCTTCGTCGGTGTTCCAAAAAAAGACGAGCTTTTTTTTAGGCAAAAGATTGTGTTCCATCATGGCGCGCAGGGCGAAATAGCTAAAAACGATGCCTGCTTTCATGTCGTATGTACCAGGCCCATAGAGTCGGCCATTTTCCTCGCGACAAGGCTCAACGGCTAACGTACCAATGTCTTTTACGGTATCGAAGTGACCGAGAATGAGGATTTGTTCGTCGCCATCTCCATACTCCATTCGCAGCTGATTTCCGTAATGCTCTTGTGGCAAGCTCTCCACCCGACACCCCAATTGGCGAAAGCGTTCTGCAATCAGGCTGCCTAATTGATCGACAGCTTGCTTGTTGTGGGTGGGTGTTTCCATCTCTACATATGTACGCAGTTCCTCGATAATTTCTGGGAGCTGCTGCCGAAAATAAGACGTCCAATTTTTCTCCATGTCAGCCTCCTGTAATTCCTTTTACTAGCACTATAAAGCCTTGTTTGCTTTTCTGCCACTAAAATAAAGATTTGTGCATAAAATTCTGTATATTCTGCGTTTAAAATGTAAGTAAAAAATGATTGAAATTGTTCAGATTATGAGTAAAATAATCATTGTGATGCATAAATATAAGTTTTCATGCAAATTAATGCTACGAATAGACTGCTTTATGCGTAAAATTCATAACAACGGGGGTTCATCATGAAGAAAACAAAATCATTTATTTCTCTGGCACTTACTTCCATGCTTGCGGCGGTCGTGATCGCTGGATGCGGTACGGGCAATCAAACGGCAACAGGACAAGCATCAGCGCCTTCTGCTGGCGACAAGAAAACATTGGTCATGGCTACTTCTGCTGACTATAAGCCGTATGAATATCACGATCTGAGCAGCGGAAAAGATGAGATTGTCGGCTTTGACATTGATATCGCGAAATACATTGCAAAAGAGCTCGGTTACGAACTGCAAATCAATGACATGAACTTTGACGGGCTTATTCCGGCACTGCAAACGAATCGCGCAGACTTCGTTATGGCGGGCATGACAGCAACACCTGAGCGCGCGAAGAACGCTGATTTCTCCACCATCTATTACGATGCGAAAAATACGATCGTAGCAAAGAAAGACAGTAATCTGACCAAGCCTGAGCAATTGGCTGGCAAAAAAGTGGCAGTACAGCTCGGTTCTATTCAGGAAGGGGCAGCAAAGGAGCTTGCAAAGACTGTTTCCGGCTTGCAGATCACTTCGCTGAACAAGCTGCCTGAGATTGTCGAAGAAGTAAAAGCGGGCCGTGTAGATGCTGCCATTATCGAGGACACAGTAGCGAAAGGCTTCGTGGAAAACAATGACTCTCTGCAATTCACCACTCTGGATGAAAATGAACAGAATGGCTCCGCTGTTGCGTTTCCAAAAGGATCGCCACACGTAGAGAAATTTAATGAAGTCATTAAAAAGATGCAAGAAAACGGAGAAATGGACAAGCTGATTCAAAAATGGTTCGGTCAATAATAATCTCTCCAGACAACGAAGAATAACTGTATAAGCAGCAAGAGGGGAGAATGGGCATGAATTTGGATTTTGCACAAATCGTGCCCTATATTCCTTTCATATTGGAAGGGATAAAGGGCACGCTACTTGTTACTTTGATTTCGGTTGTATTGGGATTTTTCTGGGGCTCCATCCTCGCACTCATTAAAATTTCGAATGTGAAATTACTAAACTGGCTCGCGGTTGCTTATACTTCGGTTTTCCGCGGGACACCATTGATTTTGCAGCTTACCTTTGTTTATTTTGCAACGCCACAGCTTACTGGCTACAACATTTCGCAACTGGAAGCAGCAGTACTGACGTTTACATTAAACTCAGGTGCATACATTTCTGAGACGATTCGTGGTGGAATTTTGGCGGTGGATAAAGGGCAGTGGGAAGCGGCCAAAGCGCTTGGTGTACCTTATCACCGGATGATGCTCGACATTATTTTGCCGCAGGCTGTCAAAAACATCTTGCCTGCACTCGTCAATGAAACGATTGCACTCTTGAAGGAATCCGCACTCGTTTCCACGATTGGTCTTGCAGACATCATGCAGAACGCGAATGTGGTCAAAGGCACCATCTTCCGTTATTTTGAGCCATACATGATGGCCGGTATCCTGTACTATGTCATGGTTATGATCCTGACTTGGGTAGCTCGTGTACTGGAACGGAGGATGAGACTCAGTGATTAAGATCGATAACATTACGAAGTCATTTGGACAACTGAATGTACTGAAGGGCATCACGACGAACATCGGTAAAGGGGAGGTTGTCGCCATCATCGGTCCATCTGGATCAGGGAAGTCAACGCTGTTGCGTTGCATCAACCTGATGGAGACACCAACGACAGGTACAATTACGATCAACGGACAGGAAATCACGGCTCCAAAGGCTGACGTGATGGGCATTCGTCAGCAAATCGGGATGGTTTTCCAGCATTTTCACCTGTTTCCGCATATGACGGTATTGAAAAACTTGACCTATGCTCCGATGAAAGTAAAAGGCATGTCTGCGGCTGAAGCGGAAAAAAAGGCGAGAGAGCTATTGGTGCGTGTAGGGCTGGCGGACAAAGCGGATGTCTTTCCATCGCGCTTGTCAGGCGGTCAGAAGCAGCGTGTAGCCATTGCCCGTTCGCTTGTGATGGAGCCACAAATCATGCTGTTTGACGAGCCGACCTCTGCCCTCGACCCAGAAATGGTTAAGGAAGTTTTGGAGGTTATGAAGGGGCTGGCTGATAGCGGAATGACCATGGCAATCGTCACGCATGAAATGCGCTTCGCCGAAGAGGTGTCAGACCGTATTTTGTTCCTCGATGATGGTCGCCTCTTGGAAGATACGCCACCGGAAGAGTTTTTCCAAAAGCCAAGAAGTGAACGTGCTCAGCAGTTTTTGGAGAAGGTTCGGTAATATAACTAGCCGCAGTGCCGATGAGGCAGCGGCTTTTTTCTTTGACACAAGCATAGACTTGGGCTAGAATCAGAAACAGTTTAGGAGAGGTAGTTCAAAAACTCGACTTTTGATCACGGAGTAGTCCATGCGGGCTCCTTCGGCATCGAAAGAGGCGTTCACCTTCAAAGTCCGGTGCTCATGTAGGTTCCCTACATTCCGCTCCTCCTTTTTCAGGTTCTCGCCACTTTCTTGGTGCTGAAAAGTCAACTTTTTGAACATCCATTTGAAGTGTAAAAAATTTTTTATTTATTCTATTTTGAGGAGTGACTATTTTGGATCGTCAACGGTTGGTCATTTTGTTGGAAATGGCGATGATGGCGGCTCTTGCAATTGTGTTTAGTCAGATCAAGGTTTTCGAAATGCCACAGGGTGGCTCTGTGTCCCTGGTGATGGTGCCAATCGCGTTGATCGCTGTTCGCCGTGGACTCGCTGCTGGTGTCATTACAGGGCTTGTTGTCGGATTTCTTCAATTGCTCTTGGGCAGTACAGTTGTCCATCCAGTTCAGCTGTTGCTGGATTATCCGCTTGCTTTTGGGACGCTGGGTCTCGCTGGGCTTGTTCGCCTGTCTGGCTACGAAGGAACGAAGCAACGTATCGTGGTACTGTGGAGCGGCTTGTTCATTGGCGTGATTGGGCGATTTGTCTGCCATTTTCTATCGGGTGTTATCTGGTTTGGCAGCTACGCGCCAGAAGGTGTACCAGTCTGGCAATATTCCCTCATTTATAACATCACGTATCTGCTGCCAGAGATGATTATCGCAGGAGTCGTCTTGACAGTTGTGCTTAGCAGCGCATCGCAGCTGCTGTTACCCGCACGCGATCGAGTCGCATAAGAAACAGGAAAAAATCGGTATCAAGTACAAACTATCCACATAATGTAATCAGGCAGCGAGTTTTCGTTGCCTGATTTTTTACTTCTTAGACATATACTTTTTTCAGGTGGCAGGATACATGTTTATCCGACAGCAGAATATGATGTAATATGCACGTTTTTGAGAACACCTAAAGGAGGTGCTTACGCGAAATGGGATTGCGCTCCTATCGCCTGCGACAGGGGGGCGCCTTGCGACGTGTTCTCGGGGTTGCGTTGGCTGTCGGGGGAATCACCATTTTCCTGTATTGGGCACCTCCGTGGGTTTGGTATAGCCTATTGGCATTAGCACTCATAGGGGCCGGCGTGTATTTGTATCGTGTGTAGTAATTTCGGTGAGGAGGGGTAGCATGCGGTTTTACACCATCAAGTTGCCGAAGTTCCTGGGTGGCATGATTCGGGGCATCATCGAGGCGTTCAACAAGAAAAAGTGAAGCTTCGGCCCCGAGCCTCCTTTGGGAGAAGAGTGGAGAAACGGGAGAAATGCAAAAAAGCACCTCGAGGGTGCTTTTTTTCGCATAGTTGATCTCAACTATACGCGAGTTACGAGACCGGATTTCAGTGCTCGAGTACTTACATAAACGCGCTTCGGTTTTCCATTTACGAGAATGCGCACTTTTTGTACGTTGACACCCCAGGTGCGGCGAGTTGCGCGCATGGAGTGGGAGCGAGCGTTTCCAGCTTTAGCAGATTTACCTGTTACAAAGCAACGACGTGCCATTACGATCCACCTCCCTTGTTACATCTAAACGGGATTTCCTTTGTGGGAAATACAAATACTCGACTATAGTAGCACATCATTGCTGTCAATTGCAATACTTGACAAGATGAATTACCCAGTCTTTCTCACAGGGTTGATAGGATCGACAAAACGCTTCATTTCTCTTTTGTGTTAGTGTAGAATTGTAAGGAAGCATGGTTACGCTTACCTATGACGGTCAAGCTGTTTAACAGAGGAGGAGTCCTTGCATGACAGTGGAAATGAATACATCGCTAGGAAAGATCGATGTTACAGAAGACGTGATCGCACGAATCGCTGGAGGCGCGGCCATGGAAGTTTTTGGACTTGTGGGCATGGCTTCTCGCAAAGCGCTGAAAGATGGAATCGCTGAGTTGTTAGGAAGAGACAACCTGAGCAAGGGTGTCGTCGTTCATAACACAAATGGCGAAGTAGTATTGGACATGCACATTATCGTCAGCTATGGCGTGAAAATTTCCGAGGTGGCAGGCAACGTTCAACGCCGTGTTCGGTATACCTTGGAGCAAACAGTAGGCATTGATGTGACTGCTGTTAATATTTTTGTGCAGGGAGTTCGTACAGACAGGGATATGTAAGGAGGAACATCAGTTGGTACATACGCGTCTAGATGGCGTGCTGTTTAGCCGGATGGTTTACCTGGGGGCGAACCTTTTATCCGACAACGTCAGAGTAGTGGATGGATTAAACGTCTTTCCTGTGCCGGATGGCGATACGGGGACAAACATGAATTTGACTTTCTCTTCCGGTGTGGAGGAGTTGACTCGAAAAGAATCCCCCCGAATCACTGAATCGGCAGCTGCTTTGGCAAAAGGTCTGTTAATGGGCGCGCGCGGTAACTCCGGCGTGATTTTGTCCCAGTTATTCCGCGGCTTCAGCAAATCAGTCAATGGAAAAGATGAGGTTAACGCCCGTCAGTTTGCCGATGCCTTGAAAGCTGGTGTTGACTCTGCGTATCAGGCAGTGATGAAGCCGGTAGAAGGTACGATTTTGACTGTTGCCCGTGAAGCGGCGGAGATGGCTGTGCGTGCAGCGCGCACGTCAGATGATATTATCTCTGTCATGGAAAAAACATACGAGCAGGCGCAAGCTACGCTGTTGCGTACGCCGGAAATGCTGCCTGTTCTCAAAGAAGTGGGCGTAGTCGACTCAGGTGGACAAGGTCTGTTGTTTATTTATGAAGGGTTTTTGCGAGCATTGCGCGGGGAAGAGCTATCCGCCGATCGTGAGCGTTCGGTACCCAAAATCGGTCAAGAAGAGCTGGACAAGCTCATTTCTGAGCAACATCATGCACAAATCCACATGAAAACAGAAGACATCACGTACGGGTACTGTACGGAGTTTATGGTTCATGTCGCGCATAGCACCGAGGCGAACAAGAAGCCGTTCTCAGAAGCGCTGTTCCGCAGCCATCTGGATACGATGGGCGATTCACTGCTGGTCGTCTCTGATGATGAAGTTGTCAAGGTACATATTCATGCAGAGCATCCGGGAAGCGTACTACAATACGCGCAGCAATTCGGCAGCCTGCATCGACTGAAGATAGAAAACATGCGCGAGCAGCATGCGAACATTTTAAAAGCGGAAGAGAGCAAAGGACAGGCGAAGCCAGAATCAGCTGCTCAACCTGCTACAGAGCTGCTTCCATACGGATTGATCGCGGTAGCTGCTGGTGAGGGAATCGCTACGATTCTGCGCAGCATGGGTGTGCATGTGGTAGTAGAGGGCGGCCAAACGATGAACCCGAGCACAGAGGACTTCATGAAGGCCATCGCAGGACTGAATGCCCAGCACATCATCATCCTGCCAAACAACAGCAATATCATCATGGCAGCACAGCAGGCATCCGAGCTCGCTGAAGTTCCTGTATCTGTTGTACCGACGAAGAGCATTCCGCAGGGATTGGCAGCACTGGTCAGCTTCCGCACAGATGTTGAACCGGAAGCGAACGTGCAAGCGATGACCAAGGTGATTGCCCAGGTAAAAACAGGTATGGTGACGCACGCGGTTCGCGACACGCAAATGGGTGAGGTACAAATCAAAGAAGGCGATTTTATCGGCATGGCTGAGAAAGAAATCGTCACAGCAGGCCCCGACTTGCTAGCATGCGCAACGACGCTGCTCTTGGGAATGGTGGATGAAGACTCCGAGATCGTGACGATATTCTTAGGAGAAGATGCGACAGAAGATCAGGCTCATGCTTTAGAAAAAGCTTTGTCCGATGCATACCCGGATGTGGAAGTTGAGATCCAGGCAGGCGGTCAACCGTTGTATCCATTCATTTTTTCTGTCGAGTAAAAGCCAACTTTTTGAATACGAACGAATAGGGAGAGGAGCGATCGAGAATGCCAATTGTGATTCTTACCGACAGCGCGTCTGATATCGATGCGTCTGTGAGGCAGTCATTGGGGATCGTGGCCGTCCCGTTGAAAATCATGTTTGGGGCGGAAACGTATGTGGACGCAGTCACTATCTCGTCTTCGGAGTTTTTTGATAAGCTGAAGCAATCGAATGTGATGCCGACGACCTCGCAGCCGTCTCCGCTTGAATTTGCCGAAGCATACAAAGAGATTTATGAGAAATATGGTAAGGACGTGCAAATCATTGCCATACTCTTATCGGGTTCCTTATCGGGTACGTATCAATCAGCGATGATCGCCAAGTCGATGTTGGATGAAAATATCGACATTACGGTGATCGATTCTCGCAAAGCTTCGTTTGTTCATGGAATGATCTGCGTGGAGGCTGCCAAAGCCGCACAAGCAGGCAAGAACAAGGAGCAGATTTTGGATCAGATTGATCGTTATTTGGATGAGGTGCAGGTATATTTTATTGTGGATACTCTGGAGTTCCTGCAAAAAGGCGGACGGATCGGAAAAGCATCCGCTGTCATCGGTTCGCTCTTGAATATCAAGCCGATTTTGACACTTGATACCGCTGGGTACGTGTCTGCTTTTGACAAGGTACGAGGGACGAAGAAAGCTCTGAATCGCGTATTTGAAGCTTTGCAGGAATACGCGAAAGGCGAGCCTGTGAAAATCGCTATGTTGCACAGCAGTGTTCCAGATCAAGCGGCTGAGCTCTTGGAGCGACTCAAGCAAGAGTTTACGGTAACGGACTCTTGGTTGGAACAGATTGGTCCCGTGATCGGTACGCATACAGGTCCAGGTCTACTCGGGATCGTTATGGTAAAAGATAGGTAAGGTATATATGGTATGGAGAGGAGCTTCCCTGAGGTAGGGGGCTTCTTTTTTGTACAGAGGTTCTGGTGATTATCGGCGTTGATCAGCGATAAAGAATTGTTACGGATCCTTTCTTTTCAGAGGGAGTTTTTTCATATAGCCTGATTTAACCGCATGTTGTCAGCATAAATCGGTTATGATTGCTTTACGTACAGTTTCCTCTGTAGCGCTTTCAAAGGCTGTAGGATACAATGAGAGGGAATCTTGTTGAACCCCTTGTGATTCAGGAGGAGAACCGGTTGAAGTACAAAAGCGTATTTGATATTATCGGTCCAATCATGGTTGGGCCATCTAGCTCCCATACGGCTGGTGCAGCCCGTATTGGTCGTGTGGCTCGCAAGCTGTTTGGCAGAATGCCTTTGCGAGCAGAGATTGTGTTTTACGGCTCATTTGCAAAAACATATCAAGGACATGGCTCTGATGTGGCGACAGTGGCAGGAATTCTTGACTTTGACACGTCGGATTTGCGTCTGAAAAATTCGCTGGTGATTGCAGAAAAAGCTGGCATGGAAGTGAAGCTGTCCACTTCTGAGGTTTTGACAGAGCACCCGAACACGGCGCGGATCAAGCTGTCTGATGATGAGCATCAGATTGAACTCGTTGGTGTTTCCATTGGTGGCGGGAAGATCGAAGTGTTGGAAGTAAACGGATTTTCCTTTCAGTTGGGCTTCGATACACCGACGCTCTTGGTCTTGCATGAAGATCGCTTTGGGATGATTGCGGCTGTGGCGAAGGTGCTGACCCAGCACAACATTAATGTGGGGCTCATGGAAGTGTCTCGACACACACGCGGTTCGCGTGCTTTGATGGCAATCGAAACGGATTCGACGATCTCCCCGGAAGTCCTGGAGGAAATTCGTCAAATTCCCCATATCTTTGACGGATCCCTGCTCGCATTGAACTAAGCAAAAGGACGAGCAGGATTAGAGGAGTGAACAACCAGATGTTTCGTAATGTGGCTGAACTAGTAGAGTTGGCCGAATCCCAGGGGAAGAAGATCTCCGAGGTGATGATTGAAGCAGAAATGGAAGTTTCCCAGCGCAGTCGGGATGCCATTATGCAAGATATGTACGCCAACCTCGATGTGATGGAAAAAGCAGTACGTCGTGGGCTTACCGAAGATATTCGCTCGCATAGCGGATTGACGGGCGGCGATGCGAAGAAGCTGCAAACATATATGGAGACCAAGACGTTTTTGTCCGGTCCCACACTTTTGAATGCTGTCTCGATGTCTGTGGCGGTTAACGAAGTAAACGCAGCAATGGGCACGATTGTCGCAACGCCGACAGCAGGAGCATGCGGCATTGTACCAGGGACGCTGTTTGCTGTATCCGACAAGCTGCAGCCGACTCGTGAGGAAATGGTCAATTATTTGTTTACAGCAGGCGCTATCGGGTATTGCATTGCCAATAACGCATTCATTTCGGGTGCTGCGGGTGGTTGCCAGGCAGAGGTGGGCTCTGCAACGGCCATGGCTGCTGCGGCGATTGTAGAAATGGCTGGCGGTACGCCTGAGGAATCTGCCCAAGCAGTGGCGATCGCGTTGAAAAATATGCTCGGTCTGGTCTGTGACCCCGTAGCCGGACTGGTTGAAGTGCCTTGTGTGAAACGAAATGCGATGGGAGCAGCGATTGCGACGGTAGCCGCAGATATGGCAATGGCAGGCATCAAGAGCGTAATCCCGACAGATGAAGTTATCGATGCCATGTACCGAATCGGCTGCGCCATGCCGACTACCCTGAAGGAAACCGCACAGGGTGGTCTTGCTGCCACGCAAACGGGCCGCATGATCGAAGCCAAAGTGTTCGGCGTACGGATGGAGAAGTAGGATGGCTGGTGCATATCAATCGCCCGTCTCCCTTTTGCACGGGGTAGGGGAAGAGCGGGCGAAGGCATTTGCAGGACTGGGAATCAACAGCATTGGTGATTTGCTGGAGTATTTCCCGTCTCGCTATGAAGATTACCGTGTGCGCGATTTGACAGAAGTAAAAGACGGAGAGAGGGTCACGCTGGCAGGTACGGTGTACGGCGAACCCTCTGTTCGTTTTTATGGAAAAAGAAAATCACGACTGTCGGTCAAGGTTGTTATGGATCGTGTCGTGGTGACGGCGGTCTGGTTCAATCAGACGTTTGTCAAAAGCAGGCTTTCGCCAGGCAAGGAAATACTCGTCACAGGAAAATGGGACAAGCACAAGCTACAAATCACTGTGAGCGAAATGACAGAAGTAGACTCCGAACGCGCGACAAAACGAGGCGAGCTCGCCCCTGTCTATCCACTTGGCGGCGATGTGACGCATACACTGCTGCGCAAAACCATTCAACAGGCGTTGCGTCAGTACGGCAAGGAGATTCCTGAGATCCTTCCTGCGGATATCGTGGAGCGCTACCGACTGATGCCGCGGATACATGCCTTTCATTCGATTCATTTTCCTGAAAATGCGGAAGATGGTCGTCAAGCCCGGCGACGGATTATGTTTGAGGAGCTTTTCTTATTCCAGTTGAAAATGCAAACACTGCGCAAGATTAATCGGCAGCAAACGGAAGGCGTTGCTTTGGCGATTCCGATGGAAGAGGTCCGGGAATTTGTCAAAGGATTACCGTTCCCGCTGACAGATGCGCAGAAACGTGTGGTAAAAGAAATATTGGATGACATGCGGGCCCCTCATGCGATGAATCGGCTGCTGCAAGGGGACGTAGGCTCTGGGAAAACCGTCGTAGCTGCTATCGCGCTGATTGCTGCGGTGAAAGCAGGTTATCAGGGAGCGCTGATGGTACCGACGGAGATTCTCGCCGAGCAGCATGTGCAGTCGTTGACGAAGCTCTTGTCTGATTACGGCATTCAGGTCGCGCTCTTATCTGGCTCACTGACCGCGAAACGTAGACGCGAAGTCATCGGCTCTCTGCAAATGGGGTTAATCGATGTCATAGTCGGCACCCATGCGCTCATTCAAGAGGATGTCTTTTTCTCCCGTCTTGGTCTCGTGATTACGGACGAGCAGCACCGATTCGGTGTGGAGCAACGGCGAATTTTACGGAATAAAGGCTTGTCACCTGATGTCTTGTTTATGACTGCAACGCCAATTCCGAGAACACTGGCAATTACGGCATTTGGCGACATGGACGTCTCGACGATTGATCAAATGCCTGCGGGGCGAAAACCGATTGAGACGACATGGAAAAAGCATGATCAGTTTCCGGCTGTGCTGGAGCAAATGCGGGATGAGTTGCGCAAAGGACGACAGGCTTATGTGATTTGTCCGCTCATTGAGGAATCCGAAAAGCTCGATGTGCAAAATGCGATTGATGTACATGCTCAGCTCACACACATTTTCCCTGAATTCGGCGTAGGCCTGATGCATGGGCGACTGCCAGCGAAGGAAAAGGATGCAGTCATGCAAGCCTTTCTTGCGGCAGAGCACGCTGTCCTGGTCAGTACAACGGTCGTAGAGGTTGGTGTGAATGTGCCAAATGCCACCTATATGGTCATTTATGATGCGGAGCGGTTTGGTCTTGCTCAGCTTCACCAATTGCGTGGGCGCGTAGGACGTGGCTCTGAACAGTCATATTGTGTGCTGATCGCCGATCCGAAATCCGAGATCGGAAAAGAGCGGATGCGTGTCATGTGCGAGACGACGGATGGATTTGAGCTGTCGCAGCGCGATTTAGAATTGCGCGGACCGGGTGATTTTTTCGGAACAAAGCAGAGCGGCTTGCCGGAGTTTAAAGTCGCTGATTTATTAAGTGATTACAAAGCGCTGGAGGTAGCGAGACAGGAGACTGTCAAGCTGGTAGCAGAGGACTCTTTCTGGCGCGACGAAAAGTATCACTGGCTGCGAGACTATTTGAAGAATGAGGGCGTACTGGACGGTGTCGTCTTCGATTAATAAGGAAGGAAGGCTTTCCCACTTCAAGCGTGTGGGAGGCTTTTTTCTTTTGTGGGGTGAAACTTTAAGCAGGCTATCGACGTCTATCCTCTGTAAGGAAAATTTTTCTAGGAAGCGAGGCGAGTTTTTTGTCTTTGCGAAAAATTCGGGGAATGAGTATGTCCATTGTGTTCGCATTGCTTATCATGACAGGATCCGACTTCGCGCAAGCAACTTCCACGGACAGTCGGATTGCTCAGACTGGCCCATCCCATACGACCAGCCAAACGACAAAGGAATGGAAGCAAAAGGAACTGCCTTACGACTACGCGGCGATGAAAGAAGACGTGGTCATTCAGCTAAACGATGATCCACAGCTCTGCTCTCCTCGGAGAACGGTCGTGGGACCTGCACCACAGGCATACACCCTCTTTTTTAAAGAAGCCGTAAACCGTGGAACAGTCGAAGCAGCGATCCGCAAAAATGCCCAAGAAGAGACCAAAAAAGAGGACTTGGGCTACGTGGAGCCGATTTTTACGTTTCACTGGGTGCACGACCGTCAACTGCAATTGCTGGCTACTCTTCCTGATACGCTTGCCAAAGACAGAAGCTGGACGGAATATGTTATAAACGTAGCAGGAGCGAAGACGGTAAAGGGAACCGTGTTTGACGATACGAATGATTTCTCGGCGGTGGTGTTTGCCCCGTCTCAGATTTGGCGAGTCTCCGTCGATGGCAAGGTGAAAGAAAAAATGACGGACTTTGCCGTCAGGACTCCCATGGAGTTTATCGACCCTGAGGAACGGTATGTGTTGCTGGAGCGATTTACAGAATATTGCGAGTGCGATGCGCGTTTCCCTATGCTGTATTCGATTTATGACACACAAACAAGAGAGCTGACTGCTTATCCAGTAGAGCTGACTGACAACTATAGCGGTGCAGGCGACTTCATGGCAGATCGTCGAGGCTTCTTCTTCGCTCATCCACCGAAAGGGACAGAAGTACCGAAAAGCGAGTTTGCCACTCGTGTCAAGGTAGATGGATACGTACATGGAGCCAGTTTTAGCCATGATCGTAAGCATGTATTGATGGCAGTAGGCAAGACCGAGCAGAAAAAGGATCTCGATCTGGTCGTGTACGATTTGGCGACTGGAAAAGAACGGCGCCTCCCAGGTGTAATCAAAGGATGGGTTCCAACAGATGAGATGAATGGGCAAGTCCAGCCCGTCAGTTTTATGGATGATGGACGTTACGCCACGTTTGAAATGAGAACAGAGGAAGAAAGCTTTGAAGAGCTTCGTCAACGCTACGATTGGCAATCAGGCAAGGTGATTAGCTGGAACCCACCCGTTCCCAAAGAAGCTTGGTCTGGCTATATCCAGTCGACAGATGGCGCCTATCAAATGTATTGGAATGCAGGGGTGTTTAAAGGCGACGTCAAACTGATGGAAATGAAACCAGATGCGATATGGATTCCAGGGACTCACCATTTGGTTTATATCGATTGGGAAAAAGCTGAACAAGGAGCGGAGTCTGTATCGTCGCTCTTCCTGTTCGATGCCGATCGTAAGCAACAATCTGTGCTGGTGAAAGGACTGCCAGCAAGTGTATCTATTTTGGGAGCTAGCAACGACGGCAAATGGCTGTATATCACGACTCCGGATCCACTTGCCCCTTAAGCATCATATTCCGTTGCGAGCATCGATAAAATGATCAAGGACTCGTAAGTATCGCCTGATTTCAGGCAATCGCGCAAGGTGCCCTCTATGTGAAAGCCTTCCGATACGTAAAGGCTGCGGGCGCGGTCGTTCGTTTCTTTTACATCTAGCCAGAGTCGATGGGCTTTTTGCTCGATGAAGGCCCAATGCTTGATCTGACGCAGGAGGTTGCGACCGTAGCCTTCGCCCTTCACTGCGATTGTAATACGCATGAGTTCAATACTTTGATGAGGATTGGTCAGCCCGGCGATGATGACGTAGCCGACGGGGTGGCCTGTTTCTTTTTTTTCGGCAATCATATGGAGGATGTCCGGGTTGCCAAGTGCGTGGTGGTGCTGCTCTTCGCTCCACGGGATAATGAACGGGGTATTCTCTGGCGCATTTTCTACTTCCCATACGAATGGAATGTCTGCCGGTGTAGTGCGGCGTAAGTGGATGGTCATGCGAGTATCTCCTTTTCAGCTTAACATTTGCTTATCATGATCAGATTGCCGTCAGGATCGCGGAAGTTGAACCAGTGGCCATGCTGGATAGGAACGACGACTTCCACTCCGCTCTCCTTAAGAAATGCATAAGAGGCTTCAATATCCTGTGTGTTGAAATGAAACAACGGAGCATCATCTGTGATGCGCTTCGGAAAGATTTTGCTGTCCAAAACGAGCGTCAGTCCGCTTTGTAAGGGAATGCAGTATATATGCCCAAACATAATCTCGCCGTCCGCGGGAATGCCCAGCAGGCGGCAGTACCAGTCGCGTGCGCGCTCGATGTCGCTGACGGCTACAAAAACGGCTCCGACTTGGGGGAGCAGGGGGGAAGGGGTTGTCATTATGATAGAGCTCCTTTCAATTGGTGTTTTTCATAAGGTCGACCCGTCATAATCGTGCACGAAATGTCGGATCGCCCGATTTTGCATCTGCTATTCTGAGGGAGAAAGAGAGGTCATTACCATGGATTTGCTTGAAAAGCTGAATGAGGCTCTGGACTACATCGAAGACCATTTGACCAGCGAGATTGACTATAAAGAAATCGCCCGGGTGGCTTGTTGCTCCGAATATCACTTCAAAAGGATGTTTTCTTTTCTCGCTGGTGTTCCGCTATCCGAGTACATCCGGCGTCGGCGCATTACGCTTGCAGCTTTTGAGCTTGCGGACAGCAACGAGCGGGTCATTGACATTGCGATCAAATACGGATACGGATCGGCTGATTCCTTTGCCAGAGCTTTTCAGAATGTGCATGGCGTCACTCCGACAGAAGCCAGATACATCGGCCATTCCTTGAAGGCTTATCCGCGAATGACCTTTCATCTATCCATTAAAGGAGGCAGTGCCATGAACTACCGTATGGAAGAAAAAGAGGCATTTCGCATTGTGGGTCTGAAAAAAAGAGTCCCGTTGATTTATCGTGGAGTCAATCCAGAGATTGCGGCCATGTGGGCTTCATTAGATATGGAGACGATTCAGCAACTGAAGTCGCTATCCGATGTCAAGCCACTTGGACTGCTCAGTGCGTCCACGAACTTTTCAGAAGGTCGGCTGGAATATGGCGAGCTCGATCACTATATCGGCGTAGCCACTACAAAAGCTTGTCCTGACAATCTGGCAGTACTCGAAGTTCCTGCTTCCACTTGGGCGGTATTCGAAGCAGTTGGTCCTTTTCCAGATACGCTGCAAGATGTCTGGGCCCGGATTTATTCGGAATGGTTTTTATCCTCTGGTTATGAACAGGCGGAGGGTCCGGAGATTTTGTGGAACGAAAATAAAGAGATTTCATCACCAACCTTTCGAAGCGAAATCTGGATTCCTGTCGTGAAAAAGTAACCCCTTATTGGATTCGTTCTCGCTTGCGGAACACCTACCGACGTGTGCTTATCCGGGAAGAAATAATTACCAACTTTTTTTTGCGCGAGACAGGCATAAAAGCGAACGTTTGTTTGCTATAATAAGAACAAAGTAACGAGAGAACATAAGTTCTTATTTAGGGGATGATTGTGTGTCCAATGCGAACAAGCGGATCGTGTTTTTGATCGACATGCAGAGCTTTTATGCCAGTATCGAGAAAGGGGCCAATACAGAGCTGCGAAACAAGCCGATTGTCGTCGCAGGTGATCCAGAGCGGCGCAGCGGAGTCGTGCTGGCAGCGTGTCCGATTGCCAAGTCATACGGAGTGGTCGCGGCCGAAGCGCTGTGGCAGGCGCAGCAAAAGTGTCGCCAGCTCGTCGTTGTTCGTCCGCGCATGGAGATGTATATTCGCATCTCCATGCAAATCACTCGCATATTCGAAGCATTTACAGACAAGGTGGAGCCGTACTCGATCGACGAGCAGTTTCTCGACGTGACAGGCAGCGTCCATCTGTTTGGTGATCCGCTACAGATGGCTGCACAGATTCGGCAGCGCGTCTGGATGGAGACGGGAATCAACTGTCGGGTAGGTATCGGGGAGAACAAGGTACTGGCCAAGATGGCCTGAAGACAGACGAATATATGTGTACATAATTAAAAAACGCTGCTATAGCAAGGGATATTAGACATCTCCGCCTGTACATTATTTAACCCAACTACTTCGCCAAAGAAGTAGTTTAGTTCCCCGGAAAAGTGAAACTAACAGATAATTACCAAGGTGAAGAATTTAAAGAAGGGCTTATTTGTGATTGGTAGAACAGAAAAGAGTTTAGACTAGAAGGTTCCAAACGTGAAGATAAAAGTATAAACATCCATTTTATATATCACATTTACCGATGAGGGTAAGTACTACCATTGAGATAAATCTCTGATTTTGGATGGCAACAACCCATTGCTTAAGAAGTCTTTTTTTAAATCGCGATGCAGACGGGTATGTGTGGACGGCGCTGAAAATCCTCTAAGCGGGAAGTGACTGTATGTATCTAAGGTCATCCGTGTGTTTTCATGTCCCAATGCTGCATATTAGTTCAACTTACTTACAAGTTAAAAATAATAATTTTATTTAATGCAAAATTCTAAGTATACTAAAGTCAGTTAATTCGCAATAGTAAATAAAATCACAAACTTGAAAGCGTTAATAATTTGCGAAGAGCGCCAAAACTTTTTATTGGAAGAGGGGATATAAATGAGTAATGCGAAAGATGTAGCAGCATTGGCTGCCAATCATGTTAGTCCAGACGATTTGCCTTGGATTCCTTATTTTGGAGACGCGAAATTTAAGCTGCTTAAGGCCAACCCGGTGACAGGACAAAATCTTACCATATTAAAAGTTCCCCCTGGTATGCAACTTCCTGCTCATTTTCATTCTGGTACAGTCATTGTGTATACCATCCAGGGATCCTGGAGGTATCTTGAGGATGATTGGATCTCCAGAGCTGGTGATATCGTATATGAACCTGCTGGCTCCAAACATACACCGCAAGGCTTAGGGGATGAAGATGTTATTACCTTAAATATCGTAGAAGGAACATTGGACTATTTGGGTGAGAATGGCGAAATTATTGCGAGAGATAATTGGGAATCATTCCTGAAAAGATACCATGACTACTGTGCGGCCGAAGGAATTGAACCTACAGATGTAACCAAATTTTAAATGGTAGACATGAAAAAGAGAAGCCGTTGCCGTAATCGTACGGAGGTGCTTCTCTTTTATGTTACGTCTTAACTCTTAATGATTTCAGATTTTAAATAATGAATATACTTGTTAGCAAAGGTGGATAAATGTTTCACCTCTGATTTAACCAACCCGATAGAAATATTGACAGGCCCATGATTCACCAAATCAATAGCAATGATATCACCCTTTATGACAGGGTGATAGTTTTTCATTTGGAAATCAGGAGCAAATGTAAAAGCCAAACCATCAATGATCGCCTGGAGAACTCCCTCCATGTTATTTGCTGTAAATAAAATTCTCAAGGGTTTGTACTTGTTAAAGAAATCTTGAACAAAACACTGCATTGATTCACTGTTAAATGTGACCAAAGTTTGATCAAGTAACTCATGCGGAGTTATGGTACTAAGAAATGCTAATGGAGAGTGCTTAGAAACGTATACTTTCGGTCTCCCTTCAAGCAGTGCTTCAAAAGCTATTCCTTCCAAGTTTATGTTCCAATTAGTTGAATACGTAATCAATCCAATGTCGGTCTTATGCTGACGAACATCTTCAATCACAGTAGGGGCCCATTTTTCGGCAACTTCCACATTTACGTGAGGATAATCATGTCTAAAAGCAGCAATAGCTTTTACCAGAAGCGTCGTCATCCCAGGTGCAGAAGACACTTTTAGTTCCCCCACTTCCGTGGAGTTGAATGAGTTAGCTGTTTCTTTTATTTCCTCAAGTTTTCTCAGCACTTCGTAGGCTTGCTTCAGAATGATTCTACCTTCATCGGTTGGTACTGCTCCGTGTCCCCGTGACCGATTAAAAATTTTAAGCCCTAACTCCTTTTCTAAGTTGGTAATGGACTGGCTAATACCGGATTGGGTAACATGAAGATTCTGTGCTGCTATAGACAGAGAGCCGTGTCTTGCGACTTCAACACTATATTGTAATTGTTCAAGGTTCACAGTCATTCCCTCTTTATTCAATATTAGAAATACTTATTTGCAAGTAAAAATCTATAATTTTATTTAAATACAATTTATCAGTATAATCAAGATAAGTTTTCAAAACACTCATAAAAATCATAATAATCGCTATTTAAAGAAACCAACCGCACTATTGAAGGAGGAGTATTTATGGGATCCATTATAAAGGAAAAAATTCAAGGAGCAGTAGCGTGGAAAGGGACTGATCTAGCACAAGATGATTCATGGATCTATAATTTGTCCGAAAAAACGATTGCAGCGCTTGAAAGCGCTTTATTTCATGTGAAGCAAAAGGGTTTACAAGCACCTGATTTTAACAAGGAAGACTTCCCGATTCAGGATCTCTCTGACGAAATTGCTTACTTTGTTGACGAGTTGGAGAACGGTAGGGGGTTTCTATTAATTCGTGGTTTACCGATCGAAAGGTATACGGATGAAGAAGCAAGCATCATTTACTGGGGGCTTGGACTTCATATGGGCATTCCGGTAACGCAAAATGCAAGAGGTGACGTCTTAGGGCACGTCATAGATCAAGGTCTCAGTTTAGAAAATCCAAATGTACGTGGTTACCAAACGAAATTACATCTTCCCTTTCACGCAGATGGATCTGACGTCGTCGGATTATTAAGTCTTCGAAAAGCGAAATCTGGCGGTTTTAGCAGTATCATAAGTTCGATGGCTGTTTATAACGAAATTCTGGAGAAATACCCAGAGTATCTCGGAATTCTCTATCGTCCATTCATCTTTGATCGCCGTGGAGAGGAAGCGCCGGGTGAATCTCCCGTATTTACTTCACCTATCTTTAGCTATTACGATGGTAAATTGAGCTGCAGATATGTGCGTACATTTATTGAATCAGCACAAGTGAAAACAGGTACTCATTTATCAAAAGTTGAAATCGAAGCATTAGACATGCTGGATTCCATTCTTCATGATGAAAATATGCATTATAACATGATGATGGAACCAGGTGATATGCAATTCGTCAATAACTATACAATGCTTCATTCACGTACTCTGTACGAAGACTATGAAGAACCGGAACGCAAACGTCATTTATTAAGATTGTGGCTCACGATGCCAAATGGTCGGGAAATTGCATCAGATTTCGCGATGTATATTGATGAGCACACAGGTAAACCGGGTCGCGGTGGTATTCCTGTACGTAAAAAAACCGCCGGCGGTATTGTAGAAAACTTGAAGTAATTGAACGTAAACCTTGAAGATTTACCTTTATTGACCGTTTCATAAGAACACCAACTGAGCCATGTGATGGGGAGTACCTTTTCAGATATTACGAAATGGTGTTCCCTTAATGGAAAAAAAGGGGGATTTTATGCCGAAAACTCCAAAATATTCCTGGATCATATTATTATTCCTAGTTCTTTCCGGGATGATCAACCAAGTCGATAAAATTGTCATAGGTTTAGTTTCCGTTCCCCTCATGAAGGAATTACAATTAAGTCCTTCCGAATGGGGACTTGTAGGGAGTTCTTTTTTTTGGTTCTTTATCTTTTCCTCTATCGTACTTGGCGGCATGGCCGATTCAATAAACACAAAAAAAATGTTAACTTGGCTGTCATTGATTTGGTTGGCTGTTCAATTTGCCACACCGTTTGTTTCCGGTTTGTCTGTCTTAGTGTTGACCAGAATGATCTTGGGAGCAGGTGAAGGTCCAGCCCCTGCACTATCAACGGTGATAATCGGAAAATGGTTCCCAAAACATAGACATGGTATCGGTTTTGGCGCTGTTCTGTTAGGAACAACTGGCGGATCAGCGATTGCTTCGCCATTATTAATTTCCATGATCGAACAATATGGATGGAGATCTGCTTTTATCGCCATGGGTATTCTTGGGCTTATTGTACTAGGGTTTTGGGTGATTGTCGGTAAAGAAAGTCCACAAGAAATCGGGTTGCCTTCCTTTGATCAAGAGGAGCAGCGTTCATCAACCCTCTCCAAGGTTTCTTGGCGTCAGTTTCTCCCATATCTTTTTTCTAAAAATTTCGTTTTTACCGTTTTGTGTGGAGGCTGTGCCTATTGGTTACTGTCCGTTCAAGCGGTATGGTTTCCGGCATACTTTTCCAAAATTCAACATTTTAATGGCCCAACATTAAAACTAGCGGTGTCTTTACCATTTCTTTTCGCTGCCATTTGCCAACTTGGCTTTTCGATGCTATCAGATTGGCTTTATCGCAAAACAGGGGACATTCGTAAAGCACGAATAAATCTTGCAGGTTTGATGATGGTGCTATCCGCTGTGTGCATATTTCTGGCAAATGCCGTGAATTCAACTGATCTTAAGATACTGTTCTTTACCATTGCTCCAGGTCTTTCGTATGTCATCCTTTCACTCGCACCCGCCATATTGATGGATTTTTTTTCTCCCAAAAATATCGGAAAAGCACAAGGGACGTTCATTGCTCTTTCAAGTTCAGCAAGTATTATTGCTCCACTCGTATTCGGTTATCTCATCCAAAATGCTGCGACTGAAGCAATTGGATATCATTATTCGTTTCAAGTAACCTCTTTGAGCATGTTGGTTATTGGATTATTGTTTTGGATCGTTGTGCGTCCCTTAAAGCGGAGTCTTACAGCGCTAAAAGAAGGGGAACAAGTGAATGTTTAATCACCTTTACAATAAAATACTAGATTGGGGATGAAAATTATGGATAAAGATCTAAAACAACACATTAGAGGACTTGAGGAACAATTGTTAAGACCAGAAGTTCGCTCATCTCCTGAGGAATTAAATAAACTGCTTGCAAATGATTTTCGTGAATTTGGAAGTATGGGTCATATATTTTTGAAAAGTGATTGCATAGCAGCTGTTGGAGCCAGCGGTGTCTTTAAAATGACTCTCCATAATTTTGATATGCATACTTTGGCTGACGATGCGGTACTGGCTACTTATCAAATAATTGATGAAACAAGAAATCGACATACTTTGCGTAGTTCTATTTGGAAATTGAGAAATGGAAGATGGCAATTGTTTTTCCATCAAGGTACAATTATTCATTTACAACCTTAACCTTTTCAGCGCAAGGTAACCAAGATTTGGCGTATGTAAGAAATGAACTAATTGGAATGGAAAACAAGATTATTTTTACGGTCCATTTTATAGAAAAAAATCAATCATATGCTTATGTTCCTAGGAGGATAAATAACATGTCTTTTAAAAAATGTTTGATTTATCAGAATAGACAGCATTTGTTACAGGAGGCGGTACCGGGTTAGGTCATGTCATGGCGCTGGCTTTGGCGGAAGCAGGCGCAAGTATTGTAGTATGTTCGCGTCGAATAGAGGTTTGTGGCAAAGTTGTAAAAGAAATCGAAGTTTTAGGAAGACAAGCACTTGCCTTGGCATTGCATGTCACAGATCCTGTATCTGTCCGTCAGGGAGTGGATAAAGACATTTCTCACTTTGGAAAAATCGAGATTTTAGTAAACAGCAGCGGAACGGCTTCTGAATCGCCTGCGAATGAAATGTCTTTAGAACAGTGGAAAGAGATGATTGATACAAATGTTACAGGCACATTCTTGATGTGTCAGGCTGTAGGCAGACATATGATCGAGAACCAATACGGAAAAATTATTCTGCCGCTGGATATAAAGGTGCTGACCCAGAATTTATAGACTCTGTTGCATATACAACAAGTAAGGGTGCAGTTATGACTTTAACGGAGGAGCTTGCCGTCAAGTGGGCCGCCATGGCGTAAATGTGAATTCCATTGCTCCTGGAACTTTCCCTATCGGCATGAATGACCCACAGGTACCAAGAACTCTTGTCCAAAAAGCTGGCTCTATCCTTTCTTCCCTTATTCCTCTTAGGAGATTAGGTAGCGAAAATGATTTAGCAGGAACTTTCCTTTACTTCGCTTCTGCCGCTTCCAAATATTGTACTGGACAAATATTGGCTGTTGATGGGGGATTTGGAGCTAAGTCAAAGGACGTCCAAAACACTTTCGTATGTAACCGTACGAACTACAGGATAGCCTGCTGATCTTCGCTCGCAGGAGCGCTCAGCTCTGGAATCTCTTGACTTTAGTGACGAGAGCTTCATTTCCACTCCTTTCTATAGAGAAAGAAATACCTAATTTCTTTCTCTATTATTTCTTTCCGTTTTAGTGAAAGGGAATAGCCGTCTATTGATGGTTTAAGCCAAAGGAATGCATGTAACGACATGTCGTGAGGATTTCAATTCTAAAGGAGGGTACCTTCCATGGCAAAAATAGACAGTTGTATTTATTGTAACGAGCCCCTCTCCATTTGGGAAAGGATAAGAAGTTACTGCTGGAATTGTAGTGAATTAACTACGGATACTTCTCATGAGGAAGTAGAAGCAGAATGAGACTATGAACTCGAAAGGGAGAGAGAATTTATGAATTTTATTTTATCGGATGAACATTTAATGATGCAGAAGATGGTACGTGAGTTTGCTAGAAATGAGTGTGAACCAACAGCAGGAGACCGTGATGAAGAAGAGCGTTGGGATATGTCGATATGGCAAAAGATGGGGGAAATAGGCTTGTTAGGAATCCCTTGGGGTGAAGAATATGGTGGCGCTGGAGCCGATTACTTAAGTTATGTGATCGCGATTGAAGAGCTTTCTCGCATCGATGCTTCTGTAGGCGTAACGCTAAGTGCGCACACATCACTTGCCAGCTGGCCAGTATATAAATTTGGGACGGAAGAACAAAAGCAAAAATACGTTCGGGCGATGGCAAAAGGACAATGGATGGGTGCTTACTGCTTAACTGAACCAGGATCCGGTTCCGATTCCGCGAATATGAGGACAACTGCTGTTTTACAAGGGAATGAGTGGGTGATTAACGGAAGTAAGATTTTTATTACTAACGGAGAATATGCGGATGTCTTTATCGTTTTTGCTCAGACCAATCCTGAGTTAAGGCATAAAGGAATCGCTGCATTTATAATAGAAAAAACATTCCCCGGTCTAAAGATTGGTAAGAAAGAGAAGAAGTTAGGGATTCGTTCTTCGGCAACAAATGAAATTATTTTTGAAGGATGCCGCGTGCCAAAAGAGAATATGCTAGGCTCTATTGGCGAAGGGTTTAAGATTGCTATGATGACGCTCGACGGGGGAAGAAACGGCATTGCAGCTCAAGCTGTAGGGATTGCGCAAGGGGCATTCGATCACGCTTTAGCCTACTCCAAGGAGCGCGTACAGTTCGGCCAGCCGATCTCTACGCTACAAGCGATCCAATTTAAGCTTGCTGATATGGCGACTAAGATTGAAGCTGCTCGCTTGCTGACATATCAGGCAGCCTGGCGAGAAAATCAAGGAATCTCTTACGGACTTCACTCTGCGATGTCTAAGCTTTTTGCTGGAGATATTGCCATGGAAGTGACCGTTGAAGCTGTTCAAGTGTTCGGCGGATACGGTTATACTCGTGAATATCCAGTTGAGCGTTTCATGCGCGATGCGAAGATCACTCAAATCTATGAAGGAACAAATGAAATTCAGCGTGTTGTGATTGCAAACCTGCTTCTTAAAGGATAAAAATTAAACGAGCCTCAGATTTTAGAGAGGCTCGTTTTTTAATAGAGAAGATATTTTTATTTTTGACTTGTCCTAGCTATTAGTAAAAAACGGTATTCCCTATGCCGCCAGTTACCGAAATGACATCGCCAGTAATCGATGTCGACAAAGGTGAAGCCAGGAAGGTAACGACATAAGCAATATCCTCCGCTGTAACCAAGCGGCCAATCGGATACATTTCTACTGCCTTGCGCAAATCCTCCTCATTAGGGAATCGCTCTTTAATCGTTTCCGTCACGGTAACGGCTGGATAAACAGCATTGACGTTAATTCCGTGCTTTCCTAATTCCAATGATGCAGATTTTGTTAAATGGACAACAGATGCATTACGCGGACCGGAACTAAAATAATTGCCTCCTATTCTGGCAGCCAGACCGCTTATATTAACGATGCGCCCCCAATTGTTTTTCATCATATATGGAGCAACAGCTCGCATGCAACGAAAATAGCCCATATACTTTTCTTCAAAATCTTTCAAAATAAGTTCATCTTTAATACGGTTAAAATCCTCTGGCTCTCCACCCCCAACACGAGCTCCGCTGTTGATGAGAATATCAATACCACCCATCGCTGCTGCCGATTGTTCAACTAAATGTAGGATAGAGTCAGGATTCGAGGTATCTGCCACGATCGGATAGATATTTCTTTTTGTTTCTTGGGCTAATTCATCTGCTGCGATCTCTAATGCGGATTCGTTTCTTGCACAAATCGTACAATCTACACCTTCCAGAGCCAACTGTCGGGCAATCGCTTTACCAATTCCCCGGCTTCCTCCTGTAATGAGTGCTTTTTTTCCAGATAACTTTAAGTCCATACAATACCTCCTGTTTTAATCAAGACTTTATGCGACCAAAATAGAAAATGATTTTTGTGAATATTAACTCTTTTATACATTTGATTATACTTGTTAAAAATAATTAAATAAAATTAAATATTTTTACTTGCAAGTAAGTATTACTAATATTAAAAGGGGAACAGCCTTTGTCTTTCAATCATGGTTATACAGCCAGAACGTTTCATATATTCACCGTTTTACGTGACGAGAGTTTGATCAAGGATATGGTACTTCACCGTGCCCTCT
Organism: Brevibacillus fortis; assembly: GCF_046196545.1. Classification (GTDB taxonomy): domain Bacteria; phylum Bacillota; class Bacilli; order Brevibacillales; family Brevibacillaceae; genus Brevibacillus; species Brevibacillus fortis_A. The sequence goes on along the minus strand of NZ_CP176370.1, from coordinate 3,977,162 downwards.
TGAGTGATTAAAAATGTTGAGCCCTAACTCCTTTTCTAATTGTTAATGGACTTGCTGATACCGGTTGTAGCTACCTTTTCCAATATTAGCAATACTTACTTGCAAGTAAAAAACTCTAATTTTATTTAATTGCAATTGATGAGTATAATCAAAATAAGATTTCTAAACAGTCATAAAAGTCATAATAATCACTATTTACAAACACCTAATTGTGAGTAAAGGGGGAGTATTATGTAATGAGTTATCATTTAGATGGAAATTTGAAAAGAAGCGCAAGTAATTTCCCGGATAGTAACGCCTATATCTATGGAGATAAAAGTGTTACTTATAAAGAATTAAATCAGCAGGTGGATCGATTCGCTGCCGGGTTGTCTGCCCAAGGAATCGGGAAAGGTGATGGAGTAGCTCTTGTATTAGGAAACAGCCCTGAATTTGTCATCGCGTACTACGGCATTTTACGTGTCGGTGCATTTGCTGTTCCAATCAATCCTTTATTTACCTCTGGGGAAATCACCTATATTTTAGACAATAGTCAAGCCAAAGCGGTCATTGCTCATATATCAGTAGAACCGAAGTTATCAGAAATAAAGGGACAATTGGAAAATCTAAAACTCGTCATTTATACAGATGCAAAGGATCAGGAATGGACTTGGGAGCATCTGATGGAAACAGGCAATTATGTTTGTGAAAGTCCTCTCATTGATCAGGAAGACCTTGCCGTCATTCTATACACATCAGGAACAACCGGTAAACCAAAGGGTGTGATGTTATCTCATCGAAACCTGGCTTCGAATGCAGACTCCGTTTTCAAATTACTGGAAATGTTTGAGGGAGATCGCGTCGTAGCTGTTCTGCCGATGTTTCATGTTTTTAGTATGACCGTTTGTCTGAATGCGCCAATTGCTTGCGGGGCAACTGTCCTTATCGTGCCTAGATTCAGCTCTCTCGATGTGGTCAGCACCATCCGAGAAAAAAAGGGAACTGTGTTTGCAGGAGTTCCCACGATGTACAATTTTATCTATCAATTGCCTGAAGTAACTGCGGAAGATCTCTCATCCATTCGCTTGTGCATCTCTGGAGGTGCCTCCATTCCAGTTGAGGTGCTGCAAAAATTTCAAAACAAGTTTAACGTGTTTATCTTGGAAGGGTATGGCCTTTCCGAAACTGCTCCTGTCGTCGCTTTTAATCCTTTAAAGGGAACACGCAAGCCAGGTTCTATCGGTCTGGATATTCCTGGTGTCAAGAGCAAAGTGGTAGATGAATACGGAAAAGAATTGGCGAAAGGAGAAGTCGGAGAATTAGTTGTCCAAGGCCCAAATGTCATGAAGGGATACTTGAGCATGCCGGAAGCTACATCAGCTGTTTTAAAGGATGGCTGGTTTTACACGGGTGATCTAGCCAGAATGGATGAAGAAGGATACATCTACATTGTTGATCGCAAGAAAGACATGATTATCGTTGGCGGGTACAATGTATATCCCCGTGAAGTAGAGGAAGTCCTTTATGAACATCCTGCAATATTAGAGGCGGCCGTGATCGGAGTACCAGATGCGGAATACGGTGAAAGCATAAAAGCTTATGTCGTCGTCTCGGATGAACAGATCACTAAGGATGACATGATTCGCTTCTGTCAGGAAAAGCTGGTGAAGTACAAACTTCCAGAATATGTAGAATTTTTAAAGGAGTTACCAAAGAACTCAGCAGGGAAAATTTTACGCAGAGAATTAAGAGAACTGACTGAAGGTAAAACCAGCCATATTATTTGAGGAGGAATTTTTATGGGATCCATTCTAAAGGAAACAATTCAAGGTTCAGTAGCTTGGAAAGGGAGTGATCTCACGAAAGATGATTCATGGATTTATTATATGTCCGACAAAATGATCGCATCTCTTGAAAACGCTTTATTTCAAGTGAAGCAAAAGGGTTTACAAGTACCTGATATTAACAAGGAGGATTTCCCGATTCCTGATCTCGCTGATGAAAACGCTTACTTTATTGACGAACTGGAGAATGGGAAAGGGTTTCTATTAATTCGTGGATTGCCGATGGAAAGGTATACAGATGAAGAAGCGAGCATCATTTACTATGGTCTCGGGCTTAATTTGGGCATTCCGGTAACGCAAAACGCAAAAGGCGACCTCTTGGGACATATCAAAGACAGAGGTCTCGACTTTTCCAATACAAGTGTACGTGCTTACCAAACGAATGTACATCTTCCTTATCACACAGATTTAACGGACGTAGTCGGGTTACTCTGTCTTCGCAAAGCGAAATCTGGCGGTTTAAGCAGTCTGGCGAGTGCAATGGCTCTTTATAATGAAATACTGGAGAAGTACCCAGAGTATCTTGGAATCCTCTATCGCCCACTCTTCCATGATCTTCGCGGGGAACAAGCAAAAGGTGAATCTCCCGTATTTTCATCACCGATCTTTAGTTATTACGATGGTAAATTGAGCTGTAGATTTATGCGTTATTATGTTGAATCTGCACAAGAGAAAACAGGTATCAAACTGTCAAAAATGGAAATCGAAGCATTTGATGTAATGGATTCCCTCCTTCATGATGGAAACTTGCAGATTGATATGATGATGGAACCGGGTGATATGCAATTCGTCAACAATTACACCGTTCTTCATTCACGGACTGTATTTGAAGATTATGAAGAAGAGGAACGCAGACGTCATTTATTAAGATTGTGGCTCATGATGCCAAATGGTCGAGAAGTTGCCCCAGAATTCGATGTGTTTAGCGGTGGTATTCCTGTACGTGAAAAAACAGCTAAACGGTAGTGTAGAAAACCTGAGGTAAATGGGCTTGAATTTGGAAAACCAATGGATTCATGTGAGAGGGAGTGCCTTTTCAGATTTCAAGAGAAGGCGTTCCCTAAAAAGTAAAATGTTAGGGGGGATTATTATACGGAACACTCCTAAATACTCCTGGATTATATTGTTGTTTCTAGTTCTTATCGGTATGATCAACCAAGTTGACAAAATTATCATAGGTTTGGTTTCCGTCCCCGTCATGAATGAGTTACATTTAAGTCCTTCCCAATGGGGACTTGTGGGGAGCTCCTTTTATTTGTTTTTCACCCTAACATCGATCTTACTAGGTGGTATGGCTGATTCCAAAAACACGAAAAAAATGTTTATTTGGCTGTCGATGATATGGTTGACTGTTCAATTTGCCACACCTTTTGTTTCCAGTCTGTCTCTCTTGGTGTTGACAAGAATCATCTTGGGAGCAGGCGAAGGTCCAGCCGCCGCTGTAGCAACTGCTATGTTGGGAAAATGGTTCCCGAAAGAAAAACATGGGATCGGCTATGCCGCTATTCTGTTTGGAACAATGATTGGACCTGCGATTGCTTCTCCACTATTAATCTCCTTGACAGATCAATATGGATGGAGATCTGCTTTTATAGCCATGGGTATCGTAGGACTGATTTGGGTAGTTTTTTGGCAGTTTTTTGGTAAAGAAAGTCCACAAGAAATTGGTTTGCCTTCATTTGATCAAGAGGAGCAGCATTCATCAAACCTCGCTAAACTTTCTTGGCGCCAATTTCTCCCGCATCTATTTTCTAAAAATTTCGTCTTTGTCGCTTTGAGTGGAGCTTGTGCATATTTTTTAGTGGCCATTCAAGTGATTTGGTATCCAGTATACTTTACCAAAATTCAACATTTTGATAGTCAATTATTAAAACTTGCCGTGGCTCTACCTTTTCTTTTCGCTGCTATTAGTCAAATTGGATTTGCCATGCTATCAGACAGGCTATATCGCAAGACAAGAGATATTCGTAAAGCACGAGTAAATCTTGCAGGTTTGTCGATGGTGCTGTCCGCACTTTGTATATTTCTTGGAAGTGTAGTGAATTCGAGTGCTCTCTCGATACTGTTCTTGACCCTTGCTCCAGGTTTAGGAATGCTCGTTCTCTCAATTGGACCCGCCGTATTGATGGAACTTTTTTCTGCCCAAAACATCGGAAAAGCACAAGGGATGTATATTGCTCTCGCAAATACAGGGAGTATGATTGCTCCTCTCGTATTCGGGTTCATTATCCAATATGCAGCGACTGAAGCAATCGGATATCGTTATGGGTTTCAAGTAGCTTCATTGGTTATGTTCGTTATCGGATTGTTCTTTTGGGTCGTTGTACGTCCCGCAAATCAAAGTCACACTCCAATAAAAGCAGACAAGAAAGTAAGTATCTAAACACCATTTCTAGGAGGAGATCTATTATGTCATTTAACAAAATGTTTGATTTAACTGGACAGACAGCAATTGTTACAGGAGGCGGTACCGGGTTAGGGCGTTTCATGGCGCTGGCGTTGGCGGAAGCAGGTGCAAACATTGTAGTATGCTCGCGTCGTGTAGAGATTTGTGAGAACGTTGTAAAAGAAATAGAAGCTTTAGGAAAACAAGCACTTGCCATAGCATTAGATGTCACGGATCCTGAATCTGTCCGTAAAGGTGTGAAAAGGGCCATTGAGCATTTTGGAAAGATTGAAATTTTAACCAACAGTAGCGGGACGGTTTCAGAAGCGCCGGCGACCGAAATGACATTAAAACAATGGCAAGACATGATCAATACCAATGTTACAGGAACATTCTTGATGTGTCAGGCGGTAGGAAGCCATATGATCGACAACCAATACGGAAAAATCATTAATATTTCTTCTATTATTGGAGGTAAAGGTACGGACCCGGAAGTAGTAGACTCTGTAGGATATACAACCAGCAAGGGTGCAGTGATGACTCTAACGAAGGATCTTGCCGTCAAGTGGGGTCGCAATGGCGTAAATGTGAATTCCATTGCTCCTGGAATTTTCCAAACAGGAATGAACAACCCCGAAATTCCTGGAACACTTGTCCAAAAAGCTGGTGCTTTCCTTGCTACCCAAGTTCCAGCAAGAAGACTAGGCGAAGATAATGATTTAGTAGGAGCTGTCCTATACTTTGCTTCTGCAGCTTCTAATTATTGCACGGGACAAATACTGGCTGTTGATGGGGGACTTGGGGCTAAGTAAAAGGAAATATAAAGATAAGGAAAAGACAGTGTGAGCGATCATGCATCCTGTGATCTCTCGCTTTTCGATCAATCAGAGATCCATAACTTTTTTAATCTAGTATCTTGGGAGGAGCAAGAACTCCGTTCGGCAGCTTTGGTGGAAACTTAAAGGATGTTTTCGCTGTGGAGCTTGGGGCTATTGCTTCCAGGGAAGCGATTGAGAAGAGCAAGGTCCAAGCGGAAGAAATCGAGCATATGTTTGGCCGATCAATTTGAAATCGGGTGTGACTTGCAAGATCAATTTGCACTGGAATCGCAATTGAAAGCCGCCAGAGCACAACAGGAGGGTCGGTTCAAGCAGAAAATTACGCTTGTCATTCTAACGAATAAAGGAAAGCAGATCACCATCGCCGAGGATGAATATATTCGCCATGATGCTAAACTTGAAAGGCTGGAGGATTTAAAGCCGGCCTTTAAGAAGGATGGAACAGTTACTGCTGGAAATGCCAGCGGCATCAACGTTGGGGCTTCGGCTGTGATTTTGACAAGCGAATCTTACATGAAAAAGAATGCAAGGACAACTCCCCTGGCAAGAATTGTCTCGTGTGGAATTGCTGGAGTTGACCCGAGCATCATGGGAATCGGCCAGGTGCCAGTGAGCAGATTAGTTTTAAAGAAAGCAGGTTTAAGCATCGATGACATCGACTTGATTGAAGCTAATGAAGCGTTTGCCTCCCAGTACCTAGCCGTCGAACAAGAACTAGGCCTGAATCGGGAGAAAGTGAATGTGAACGGAGGAGCTATCGCATTAGGTCACCCGGTCGGGGCGAGTGGCGCGAGAATTTTGAATTATTTGGCGGTTAAATCGAAAAATCAAGGGAAGAAATATGGATTGGCTACCTTGTGTATCGGCGGAGGTCAAGGGATTTCTATGATTATTGAATCGGTGTAACTTAGAGAACTATTACGTTCTCCTATGGTCACATGTTCTCACAATGGAAATGAGGAGGTTGCAATGGTTTATGTTTGTAAGAAACATTTGATAGAAGGATTACGAACAATTCAAGTTCCACATGTCAACAAGGTTTCTTCCACAAAACTGTTTTGCCAATTTTGCGGCGATCAAGCTCACTATAAATTATTTACAAATAAATTTATATCCTATAAAAAACAACATATTATTTAAGTGCACGACCATCCAAGCGACGTTTGATGTTGTCTCGTGGTAGGATGTGGTAAAACAAGAATGAACTCACCCGGGAGGATTTTGCCTGCGGTGAGTTACTTCTTGAAAAAACTGTATCCGTTATCAGTATTTTAATGCATTGGATTCTTTCATTGATACTAAGTGATCTTTGAATGTGCACTATTTTCCGTGAGTTAGTTAGAGTTAATTTCAGGGAGATGGATTGGGGAAAAAGGCAGGCTCTTTTTTGTTTGGTTAACCAGTTTTATAATCTTTTCAACGTATTGAAAAAGGAGTTCTCCTGAGTCGGTTGTAAAATTGTTGTGATTGCCATCGATAAGATGTTACAGGAACATTTGTCCAAACCGTTTTATGCGCATCAATTCATTGAGATATTACAGGCATGGTGTCAGTAAATCTTGTGTTATAATAAGCGCGGGTAAATAGCATGCGAGAAATCACTTAGAGATTGACGGTTGAGCAAATTGTAAAGGAAAGTGGAACATCAAAAGGCGGATTTTACCACAACTTCAAATTGAAGGATAAGCTTCTTTACATCATACATGATATTTCCTATGTATTAGAAAAGGCACAGTAAGCTTACCAACAATGGATGAATGCCACTTGCCGTGCCGTTTTGGAAAAATATATGGCTGAGTTGCCCCCTGATACTCCAAATGATTGTGTAAAGACTGCTTGTGCTTCTTTATATTTCTTCTGACCTAGAAAAATTGAATATAAAGTGGCTCCTCCTATCCCCATCCACAATGAAATGGATAATAGAATAGAGAAGATTGGCGCTGTAATATTAATGGCTACAATTGCTTCAGGTCCAATCCCAATACTGACAAAAATGCATTAGCAGCATTCCAAGTAAAGACGGCACTAAATAAGAAAAAACAATGGCCTAACAGCTTTTTGTTCTAATAAAATCGTCGCTTGCTCCATAAGTCGTCTCCCTCAGTATTTATACATTGACTTTCTTCACCATGACTTTTTCACCGTTAATATCAATTTCTCCATTGAACTTGAATCCATATTTTTGATAAATACGAATGGCTTGGACATTGTCCTTAAATACACTTAAGTAAATTTTTTCACAGTTATACTGTTTGACAAGGTGCTGAATAAGAGCTTCCAATGATTGCTTACCTAAGCCATATCCTTGATAACGGTGGTCAATAAAGTAGCGATCTAACCAAACACGTTTATCTTCTATTTCATCTTCACCCGGGAATTCCCCGTACATCGCAAATCCAACTAATTCTTTGCCAGTATATAGCCCTACTGGTTGATAATAGCTACATGCTTTTGCATCTTGTAAACATTTTTGAGGTGTTTCGATAAATGAGGTTTGGTCCTTTTTGACACGTAATTGCAGGATTTCTTGAACATTTTCTGGCGTTATGTCACGAATAATGATATTCATGACTATCAAACCCTTTCGCTTAAATTTATAGTAAGAAATGTACACTATATAGTAACTATATAGTCAAGAGAGGGAGGTTTATATGTCAGAGGCGACACACAAATATTTTACGACAGGGGAATTTGCGAGGCTATGTCGAGTCAATAAGCAAACATTGTTTTATTATGATGACATCGGGTTAATGTCACCAGATATTAAAAATGAGAAGGGCTATCGATTCTATTCGTATCGACAGTTTGAGTTATTTAACGTGATTGAACTATTAAAAGAGGTCGGGATGCCCTTAAAAGAAATAAAACCCTTTTTGGAAAACAAAACACCAGAAAACTTTGTTAGCCTTTTAGAAGATAAAGCGTCTAAAATTCAGCGCAAAATTCAAAACCTGCAGCAAATCCAACAAATGATTGAAACGAAGCTTAGCTTGACCAAGGAAGCCATCAAAACCGATTTTTCACGTATTCATATAGAAGAACTTTCGGAGGAAAAATTATTTTCCAGTGATGCCATTCTAGATTGTACGGACCGAGACTTTGTACGGGCTGTTTCTGATTTTATCGATGCGCTCCATACGCATCGTCTCGATACGGGTTATCCAATTGGAGCGATGGTTTCACGTAATCAACTATTGTCAGCAGATTACGAAAACTATTCGAATTTATATATGAAACAAACAGAAAATCATGAAGCGATAACTTGCTATACAAAGCCAAAGGGGTTGTATGTGGTTGGCTATCATTTTGGAAAGAGTGAGAGGATTACTGCAACTTATGAAGAAATGCTTGCATTTATAAAAGCCCACGAACTTCAAATCGGGGAATATTCGTATGAAGAATACGTCCTAGATGCGGTAACCAAAAATACTAGCGAAGAGTATGTGACAAAAATAATGATAGAGGTTCGAAAATAGAAGGTGTTAGGCAAAGCAGCAATACTTTAAAAAGAAAGGCAGAATGGAACTCGACAATCGAGTCCTATTCTGCCTTTCTTTTTAAAACTCGGAAAATAGAGATTAATAGGAGCATTCCTGTAAGGAAAGAATTTGGCGTTAGATAAAAAAGTACCTCCTGTTAACATACGAGGTGTCAGCTGCGCAGCAGACCCTTCAATTTGTATCTTCAACATGAAGCATATCCCAGATAATAACTTTCTTCGCGTATTGGAAAATGGTTTTGTCCCGATTGTTACGAATCAACTCAGATCGATAAAACTTAATAGATCAAATTAATAATAGGGATCACATATTATATTTTACATATGGTGTACCAAGATTGTTGAATTAAGTGGCAGCGTTTTGAACGAATATCAATTATGATGTTTGTGGCAACGCTTCTGGTTGGGTTTCTTTCATATTTAACTGATAGAAATGAGGGATATAATGGACAAATGGGAGTGGATTTGGGGGCAGAATAGTATTGAAGATATCGATATACACTTACGTAATGCTGCGAGAAATTTGCACAAACTAGAAACCGTTGATGAAGCACTGCGGTTTCTATTAGAGTCATTTTGGGATGAGTTTGTCTGTGACTACGTTGCAATTATTCAAAAATCAGAGGATGTCTTGAGTATTCGAACAAGAAGAGGAGACTCACAGAGTTTTGAGAAGAAGTTTCCATTATCGTGTTCGTCTTGTTTGGAATGCTGTTTATCTAAACCACATTGTTCTATGGATGGTATCGAGGTATGGAAGAGTTGTGATCTGCTTAGGGAATTTGAGAATGAAGGTTTTGTTACCTGGTTTACCTTCCCAATTAAGGAAAGCGACTCGACCAATTTTGATGTCTGTTTTGTTGGATATCGGGAGGCGGCTCCCTTGAATATCCAAGCGGACAAGTCCTTTGGGGAATATGGGAAAGATTTCGCAATCGTAATGGAAATGGTAAAAAACAAAGAGAAAGAAAAGCAGAAATTGAAGGCAGAACTGGAAGACAAAAATCGCTTGGAAAAACGAATGATTCACTATAAAGAATTAGTGACACAGGCTCTGGTAGGTGATGGTTACTTTGAGATTACCAAAACCCTCTCACATTTGATTGGAAAAACAGTTATTCTATTTGATCGTTTCCTGCATCCGATCTCCAGTTTTTTCATGGGAGAACGTAATGAGGAGCTAGAGGAAATCGTAAGACAACTGAATGTAAAAGCATGGGAAATCATGAATATACCTGATCGAGAGCAGTGGCTCCAATATGGGGAAGACAATCATCTTGGAATATGGAAGGTAGTTTGTGGCATTGAGCTATTCGGGTATGTAGGTGTGAAAGCAAGTAAACAGGAATTCGATCTGGAAATGCGAATGACACTGAATTACGCCTTGGATGTATATGCGATTCAGATCAAAAAGCAAAAACTTGTGGCAGATGCAAAAGAACAGGTTAAGGACGGTTTTATCCATCAACTTTTCCTGGAAAAGATTGAAGATAAAGAAAAAATGATCGGATATGCCAATCTGTTTAATCTCAATCTGTTTGAACCTAATAGAATTGGTGTATTATCTATCGAATGTAATCATAGAGAAGCGGATTTACAATCATTTAAGCTCAAGATGACTTGGATATGGGAAAGAATCAGAACAGCATTACACCTTTTTGATCGAAATATTATCGTAACGCAAAAAGAGGAACGCTATGTTCTGATTGTTCCTGACCAAAAAGAAAAAGACAGCAACCTCTATTGGAAACTGATTCATAAACAAATTAGGGATGTTGTTTCACCAACCATACAAGGAATTGAAATTTTTTTAGGAATAAGTTCTAGGACACAGACCATAGAAGACTTCCACGTTTGTTATCGCCAAGCTCATCAAGCTTTGAAAATCGTAAGTAACCGCTTATCAAACAAACGTATACAAAACTTTGACAATCTTGGTTCTCTTTCCATTTTATTTGATCTTAAAGAGAGTTTTGCGGCAAAATTGTTCATCAAGAAATATCTGGACCCGTTATTAAACTACGGAAATGAAAAGGGAAAAGACCTGTTTGATACATTGAGAGTATATTTAGCCATGAACGGGAATTTAAAAGAAACTGCAGAATATCTTTTTATCCATCGAAGTTCACTGAAGTATAGATTAGAAAAGATAACAGGCTTATTACAGTTGGAGCTGGATGATCCGGAAGAGCGGTTTAATCTCATGTTAGCCTTTAAGCTGTATGATTTATTCGGACAAAGAAACCTCCACCATGGATGAAAAAGTATTCATTTTTCGTCTGCTATGAACATATTTCTCTACCTATTTTTTATATAGAATTTTTCCTGAAGTGAATAGTAGACACGCAGGAAAGGTGATTGTATGAAGCTAAAGAAGACGGTGAATGTTGCTCTTGCATCTCTCTTAATGAGTACACTTTTCTCAGGATTTGCACAGGCCCAAACAAATGCAACGAATCCCATCAGTAAAAAGGCAGATGTCATATTGCAAAACGGTACCGTTTACACCGTTAATGCAAAGCGCGATTTTGCTGAAGCCATAGCGATCAGCGATGGGAAAATTGTATATGTTGGCACCAATCAAGGAGTAAAACCTTATCAAAACTCAAAGACCAAAGTGGTTGATCTTGGTGGAAAGATGGTTCTTCCTGGTTTTATTGATAGCCACACTCATGTGACTGCAGCCGTTGAAACAATCTTTTCAGTGAATCTGGTTGGAAAAGAATCGCGGGAGGATTATCTCCATACAATTAAAGAATTTGTTCAAAAGAACCCTAATCTTAAAGGCTTGAAGGGATTTGGCTGGGAAAACCCTGTCTTCCCCGGAAAGGGCCCGAAAAAAGAGGATCTTGATCAAATCGTAAAGGATATACCTGTTGTCTTAACCTCAGGAGACCATCACTCGGTGTGGGTGAACTCTAAAGCTCTTGAACTGGCCGGTATTACCAAGGATACCAAGAATCCAGAAGGCGGCGTAATTGAGCGAGACGATGTTACGGGGGAACCTACTGGTACTCTTCGGGAGACCGCTCAAGATCTGGTTTTGGGGATTATTCCGGATTACTCTGAAGAAGAGTATAAGGAAGGGATTTTAGCGTATGAGCAGATGGCAGCAGAAAAAGGGATTACTTCTGTCCATCTCGCGCTAGCTGTTCCAGGTAGTAATGCCCTAAAAGCATTAAAGGCTCTTGAAGCAGAAAACAAACTTCATCTAAAATATCGTGTTTCATTGGCCACTGATCCTTCCAAGGGTTCGTCACAAGTAAAATCGTTGGTAGAAGAACGGGCGAAACTAAACGGACCCGATGTCCAGGTAAACTCGGTGAAGGTATTCATGGATGGTGTAATCGAGGGAGGAACAGCTGCACTAATTGAACCATATATGGATAAGCACAATGCAAAACCGCAATGGGACCCTCAAGTCTTTAACGAAACAGCTGCTGCATTGGATAAAGCAGGTTTTGCCATGCATGTTCATTCTGTCGGAGATGCTGCCACCAAAGAAACCTTGAATGGTTTTGAATACGCGGTAAAGAAGAATGGAAAAAGAGATTCTCGCCATCAGATGACTCATCTTCAAATTGTTCAGCCAAGTGATATTCAGCGCATGGAAAAATTGAATGTTGTGGCTGTTGCCAATCCATATTGGTTTATTAAATCACCAGGCTATTATGAAAACATTGAACTGCCTTATCTCGGAGAGGAACGGGCGAGTCGTGAGTATCCGATGAAGAGTCTGATCAATAACGGAGTGAAAGTGGCCTCTGCCAGTGACTATCCGATAACGTGGAAATTTGATCCATTATACGGAATACAAGTAGGTGTCACCAGAGAGGAGCTCGGAAATACCGATCCTAAGTTAGTGCTGGGACCTGAAGAAAAAGCATCGGTTGCTGATTTGATTGCCAGCTTCACGATTAACGGTGCCTATGCCAGCTTTTCAGATAAAATCACTGGTTCCATTGAACAAGGGAAGGAAGCAGACCTTGTTGTGATCGATAAGAATCTCTTTAAGATTCCTTCGACAGAAATTGGTAGTGCAAAAGTATTGTTGACGATGGAAGCAGGAGAAGAAACCTTCAGGGATGCCACGTTAAAATAATGAACTACCTGGGACTGTCCCAAAAGGGTAACTCCGAATGACAAAATCCCCAAAAAACATCCCGTTTCATTTTCTAGGGTGGAACGGGATATTTAATTCCCTACCAAGCCACTGACTTCGAAATAACCCTTTTCAACGAATTCCCCTTATAATCTACGGTTGAAACATAGTAGAAGTTGCCATTCGCTCCAATAGCGTTAATGTCCACCTCGCACTACTCGGAGCGGACGGTTTTTTGCTGTATCCATTACGGCTATTCGAAGTACGCTTGTTTTTTCATGGCATGCTTTGCGAATCCAAGAGAGGATTCCATCTCAGCTTCGAGTATTTCTTGGATCGTTTCAGCAAACAAATCCTTTAGTGAGCGAGTCAAATTGGTAAGAAAAAACATGATATGACTCTAGTTAATTTTGCCAAAAGTCTTGGTATATCACATGCAAGTTTAAGCGAAATTGAATCAGATAAATCAACTCCTTCTATAGAAGTATTAGTATCTTTGGTAATTCAATACAAGGTCGATATGCATTGGCTTATTTTAAGTAAAGAAATGGTCTATATGAAGAAAATGGAGAAAGATGAAGTAATTGATTATATTAACCTAAAATTACTGCGATATAAATGAGTTGGATTTCCATTCTCCATCGCATGATGGTCGAGAGCACATGTAATAAAAATGGCATTAGCCCGGTGTCTTTCAGTGATTAATCGAAAAACAAACTTTTTAGGGTATCTCATACGTCTTTCATGTGTAAGGCAAGCAAATGATAAATGGAGGTTAAAAAAATGAAAAATCAACACGTAAAGAAACTTTCTTTTTTGGTACTCGCAGGTTTTATTTGTGCAGCAGGAGTGGGAAAACTCCAAGTTGCTTCTGCAGAACAGACAGTTCAAGCCAAAAAAGTGGAAATTGGTCAAAAATTTATAGCGCCCGAACTTAAACCAAAAGAAAATACGTATGTACTTGATTACAAAATGGCCGATGTGAACGGTGACTCTATTGAAGACAAAGTGATATTGGTTGGAACAAAAGAAATGATTGATGGAACATTAGATGCTTATGCAGACAATTTATCTATCGTAGTGCAGGATGGAAAAAACCAAGGGTACGTAAAATATGATTGGTTGTTCAAAGGGGAAGATGGATCATTACATGGGGAGTTAGGAAGAGAACCAAACCTAATTATTGGTGACTATACGGGTAACAAGGTGAACGATATTATTGTTACGGCTCCACAAGGAGGAAATGGTGGAAATGTGGATCATCTTGTCTTAGCTTTGGAAGAAAATAAACTGAAAATGGTATTTGCTGATAACCAAAGCACTGTAAAACAATAAAACGATTAGTTATATACTTTCCCAGCAAACTTACAATTATTTAACAAGAAACTCGATTTCCTCAAAGGGACATCGAGTTTCTTATTCCATTGAAATATTTATAGTTCGTTTATCCACGTTACATTGGAGCAACCTTCATTTTTACTGTGAGGAAGGTGTCAGGGACGCTGGTTTTTGCCATTATCGAAAAACAAACTTTTGGGTTAGCTCAGACGTCTTTTACATGTAAGGCAAGGAAATGATAAGCGCATATCAAGGGGAGAATCTTTGAATGGATAGAAAGTTAGAAAAATTACTTATCCGTTTTATTACGGAAAATAAACAGAATGTGTATCAATTAGCATTCAGTTATGTAAAGAATGCAGATAATGCACTGGATATTGTTCAGGACTCTATCCATAAGGCATTGTCATCTTCACAAACCTTAAAATCCGAGGGTTCGCTAAAAGCCTGGTTTTACAGAATTGTGGTGAATACATCTCTCGATTTCCTTAGAAAACAAAAGAGGATTCAACTAGTAGATGATAAGGTGTTGGAATTACACAGCCCCATAAGTGAAGATGCCTACCATGACATTGATTTAGAGAAGGCTTTGGAGGAATTACCCAATGCCTATCGGACTGTAGTTATACTTAGATATTTTGAGGATTTAAAAATTGAAGAAATTGCGGAAGTGATGAACGAAAACATCAACACTATAAAAACTCGATTGTATCAAGCACTTCGCAAACTTCGAATTCAAATGAGCGATGAAATTTTACAGGAGGTAAAATAATATGAGCGAACAACTGGAACAATTGAAAAGAAAATATAAGAATACGCCTATCCCCGATGAATTGGATTTCGTCGTGAAGAAAGCCCTCAAACAAAAAAAGAAAAATCAAGTGAAAATGATGAAGCCTCTCGTTGGGATTGCGGCTGCAGCTTTTTTATTGATAACAGGGATTAATACTAGCCCCGCCTTTGCACATGCCCTATCGGAGGTACCATTGGTTGGCTCGCTTGTCAAGGTGTTAACTTTTAGAGAATTTAATGTAGATGACGGACCTGCTAAAGCCGAAATAAAAGTACCGGCAATTACAAACATGAAAAATAAAACGTTAGAAGACACCCTAAACAAAAAATATTTGGAAGAAAATAAAGAGCTTTATAACGAATTTAAGACTGAAATGGAGGAATTAAAGAAAAATGGCGGAGGTCATGTAGGTGTAAAAAGCGATTACGTAATCAAAACTGACAATGATCAAATCCTTGTCGTGGGCAGATATGTTGTAAATACGGTTGGTTCCTCCTCAACAACTTTTAAATACGACACAATAGACAAGAAAAATCAACTTTTGATTACCTTGCCAAGTTTATTTAAAGATGATAGCTATATTAACCTAATCACTGAAAATATTAAAGAACAGATGAGACAGCAGATGAAGGCAGACCCCGAAAAGGAATATTGGGTAGAAGGTTCCATGAGTTTTGAAACGATTGCGAAAGATCAAAGCTTTTATATTAACAATGAAGGTAAACTTGTTATCTCCTTTAATAAATACGAAGCCGCACCCGGATTTATGGGCGTGTTGGAATTTGTCATACCAACCAATGTGATTGCCAATGCATTAGTAAGTAACGAATATATAAAATAAAAATCGAATTCGAGTAACAGGTGTCTGTCAAGCTTAGTGTGAAACCTATTCATTATTGTCATCGAAAGGGCAGAGTGCAGATGCATGGCATGAAACGATTGAAGCAGAACAAAATTAACAGGCTTGCGGCGTCGAGCCGCATAACAAATGATCGATTTCCATCGTTCGATACACTCGTTGTAATAGAGGAGGAGGGCGAAAGGTATGCCTAAGCCGCTGAACGGTAATGGCCGCTATATGGCTGGACTTGACGGACTGAGGGCACTCGCTGTTTTTGCCGTCATCGTCTATCACCTCAATGTCGGCTGGGCTCCCGGGGGGTTACTAGGTGTCGCCGTGTTTTTCGTATTGTCCGGGTACCTTATCACAGACATCCTCATTGCACAATGGAAAAGAGACGGGAAGATTGATTGGAAAGACTTCTGGTTAAGACGGGGACGGCGGCTGATGCCCGCGCTGCTCGTCACAATTGCGGTCGTCATGGTATGGATCACGTTACTCGATCGCTCCCAACTGATACCGCTTCGTGGGGAGGTCCTGTCGACGCTGCTCTATGTCAACAACTGGTGGCGTATCTTTCACGAGGTTTCGTATTTTTCGAGCTTCGGTCCGCCTTCCCCGTTTGGTCATTTCTGGTCGCTCGCCGTGGAGGAGCAGTTCTACCTACTGTGGCCGCTGCTTCTTGTTATCGGTCTTCACTTCTCGCCGCGGAGATGGCGGCTTCTCGCGTTGACTCTCGCGCTCGCGCTTGTTTCGGCGCTAGCGATGGCGTTGCTTTACGAGCCAGGTACTGACCCGAGCCGGGTTTACTACGGAACAGATACGAGAGCGTTCGCCCTGCTCATCGGCGCCGCGCTCGCCATGATATGGCCAAGCCGCAATCTCTCCGTAAAAGCTGCGCCTCGAGCACGTTTACTCCTTGATTGCATCGGGGCGGCTGGTCTGGTCACGATTGTGGTCATGATCTGGCTAACCGATCCGTACGACAGCTTTCTTTACCGAGGAGGATTTGTGCTACTGTCCGTCGCCACAGCCGCAGTGGTAGCGGTGCTCGCCCATCCGGTCAGCCGACTGGGAAAAGTGTTGGGGTGGAAACCGCTGCGGTGGCTTGGTGTTCGATCTTACGGCATTTATCTTTGGCATTATCCGGTTATCGTCCTGACAAGTCCTGTGGTCAACACCGGCGAGACCAGTATTGTACGCAGCATATTACAGGTAATCGCGAGTGTTGTACTTGCCGCGCTATCGTGGCGGTTTATCGAGGAGCCGATTCGCAACGGCGGTTTGGGTAAACGGAAAATACGGAGGAATCGGGTATCGATCGGTCGCAACATGGCTTCGGTGTATAAGCTACTCGTACTTATGCTTTTTCTAGTCAGTATAACTAGCTGTGCTTCTAACATGGCGACGAGCACAGTTTCACAAGGCGCCGGAAACCTTCAAACGGATGGGACAGCGTCGCCGAACTCTCAGCAAGAATTCGATGCAGCACTCGACAGCAAAGGACATTCGGGACTTGATGGCTCATTGCCGCGGGACCATCCTGTCCGCCCTGAACACAAACTTATTTCGGAGCCAAACGACTCGAAACAGCCCGTTGAGACTCTGGAGCCGGATACGGGTCAGAGAGTGACTGCGATCGGCGACTCGGTCATGCTCGACGTCGCTCCTTATCTGAAAAACCTTCTTCCTGGAATCACAATCAACGGCAAAGTGGGCCGACAGTTGTCTGAGGCGCAGGACGTAGTCGATCAACTCAAGACGAACGGCAAGCTAGGCGACGTAGTCATTATCGAGCTCGGCACGAACGGATCATTCTCGGAGAAGACACTTGTTAATCTAATGAATTCGCTCAAAGACGTTCGGCAAATTGTACTTGTAAATACACGAGTGCCGCGTCCTTGGGGACAAGTCGTCAACTCAGCACTGGAGGAGGCAGCTAATCAGTTCTCTAATGTGACACTCGTCGACTGGTACGCGGCCAGCGCCAACAAGGATTCGTATTTCGCACGGGACGGCGTGCATCTTGTCGAGGAAGGCGCCAAAGTATATGCTTCTCTGATGGTGGAAGCGATCAAACCGCAACAAAACGGCGATACCCTTAGCGGTACAATTGTAACCGTCCGTTAATGTGATGCCGAGACAAAAAGAAAGTCAGTTACATTTTCTATAAGGGGCACCGCTAACAAGGAAGAAACAACAATTTTAATGGCTACATTTATGGCTATGGGAACGAACATCAGTCTTACAAAAAGGGCTGAAGTAGTACCAGACATTTCATACCGGCAGATGCCCCAATGCCACGTTTTAAATGCCAGCCAAAACGTTTTATGAAATAAAGTGTCACTTATCTGTAACTATCCTTATTATATCGCTTGTTTATAATACCCTCATAAACAACGACACACCTTATACGAAGAGAGAGGAAACCAACATGAATTTCAAAAAAATCATCGTCGGTACCATACTGACATCCGGCGTAGTGATCGGCATCTTACTTGCTGTTAACTATGACAAAGTAGAACACCCAGATTCTCAAGAAAATTTCAGCTCAAAGCCATTGACTTCCTCGAATGGGCATCACAAGGTGAACGAATCTACAGGTGCAGATAAAGATAAAATTCAGCCATCGGCCAAAGTAGAACAACCAACACAGAATGTTGCACAGGAAAGCGGAAAAACTAACCTTTACACTAACCCTCAAGCAAATTTCAGCTTTAAGCCTCCTATTTCTTGGAACGGAAATTATAAGGTGAACCAATACGCAGGTGCAGATGCAGACAAAATTCTGCCATCTGCCAAACATGTAGTGCAGTTCGATTATGCGACGAAGGATGGAAAAAGTTCTGAAACGCTTCTGATGATCTCCGTTTTTACGAAAACGGATTGGACTCGCCTCTCTAGCGAAGCAGGTCCGCCTGTTGGGACATCCATTGCAGAATCAAATGACATGGTGTATGTGTATACAACTCCACAGTCCAATCCGTTAGATTCCCAGTCAGAAGACGGCAAGCTGTTTGACCAACTATACGGTGATTTGAATATAAATGAATCTTTCGCACTTTTAAAATAAGATTGTTATTATTGGTTGTACTCTGAAAAGACATGAATTATATTGTTCATTCTCGTCAGGGAGAGAGTCTCGGTTCATAAAGTGGAACTCAGAACGGAACAAACTAATTCTCTCTACATTGGACGCTACGAGCGCATCCGTCTCCTCCAAACAGCCATGTTGGCCATCAAGTGCACACTATGGCCATCGAGCGTTTGAGCAGGCATGTCCTTCAAGGCTTCATACGCCTGACGCTCCGTTTCGGTCTGTGCCACATTTTCTCGATAACGGGCCAAATCGCCGTGTGGGACGTGGAACCGCCTTTTGCCGTAGCGATACCGCGTACAAATGCAACGTTTCCGAAGGTGTTTAGGCCCTCTGAGACAAGTATGAACGGCTTTTCCGGAAAAGTTGCTGTCTGCTCACTTCCTTACAGGTTGTGAATCAAGCGACGGCTTACATCGAGGATATCGTCAGCCGCTCTTTCATATAATCGTTGTTCATGCTTTTAAACATGGTGATAAAGTGATCGGCCACCTGTTGAACTGCTACCAGTGCGGAAGCGTACAAGCGAGTAGTAGCCGCTTTTGGCGATAAACCGGTGATCATCTGTCGGCTGGACGTGGGCGGCGACAAGTATCTGCCGGCTCTGGAGCTCCCCCGGGAAGAAAACCCGTTTCTCGGCTTCAGGGCCATTCGCATCTCGCTTACCCGTCCGGATCTGTTCCACATATAACTGCGAGCTCTGCTTCGTGCCAGTGCGCCTGGGCGATTGCAGATTATGTTTCCGGAGATTTCCCACCTGGAGCAATAGATGGAAATCACAGGCGCATGCCTCCAGGCAGATGCTTTAGCCAAGGAAGTTCAGTTCTTTAGCATCGGAACCAACGACCTCGTCCAGTATACGTTAGCTGTTTACAGGATGAATGAAAAGATAGCCGATTTGTATAGTTATTACACCAAGACTATTCAAATGTTTTGAACAAGTTCAATGAATATGGACAAAGATGGAACGTTCTTCTAGAATATATGCTTGGGAAATTTGTACATAAAGGAGCAAAAATGGAATGCAGTGGATAAGGGATATAAAAGTAAGAAGAAAAATACTGCTGCTCATGATAATGGCAGTTGTATTTTTAACCATGGTAGGGTTCGTGGGGGTTACATACATTAAAAGTATGGCGGAAAATTCAACTGAAATGTATGAAGATCGGATGAATTCAGTAAGATGGCTTTCTGAAATCCGACTGAATAATCGTGTCGTTGAGGTAAATACATTAGGCTTATTACTAACGAAAGACCCGAAAGAGAATGAAGAAATGAAGAAAACAATGAACGACAGAGAGGAAGCCACCGCACAGTTGATAAAAAGCTATGAAAGAACAAAAATGGATGAGCAGGAGAAAGAGATATTTGGTCAATATAAAGAGTTGCGCAGTACATACTGGGAAAATGTAGAGAAAGTAATTGCTCTGGCGATGGTCAATAAAAATGATCAAGCTTACCAATATTATGTAGAAAATGTTAGAGAGACTCGTACGCAGTTGAGTGGTAAGCTGGAGAAACTGGCGGATTACAATCAGGAAAGAGCGGAAGAACTCTATAAGACAAATACCGCTTATGCAAAGGGCGCGATTACTTGGACAGTTATCATTACAGTGGTTGCGATTGTATTATGTGCGCTTTTCACTTTAGTCATTGGTCGCATCATTACGCGTCCGCTTCACATGATGAAAGAATTAATGGCAAAAGCGGAGCAAGGCGATTTAACCGTACAAGGAGATTATCAAGCGAGAGATGAGATAGGGATGTTAACCCAATTATTTAACAACATGATGCGCAGTGTACGTAGTGTCGTGCAGCAGGTAAACACAAATGCAATGGAATTATCGGCAAGTTGTGAGGAGCTATTGGCAACGGGTGAACAGGTAAAATACGCGGCAAGTCAGATTTCAACAACAATTCAAGAAGTGGCAGGAAGTGCAGAGTATCAGCTGTCCGGTGCAGATCAAGTAAATCAAGCCGCTTTAGAAATTTCCAAAGGAATGGAGCAAGCCGCATCTGCTATGCAGGCTGTAGCCGATCTGACAGTAACGGCAAATCATAAGGCGACGACAGGGAACCGGGTTGTTACAGAAACAGTAGCCCAGATTGAGCTTGTCCAGCAAAAAGTGAATACGACAGCGTCAGTTGTTGATACGCTTGGTGAGAAGTCGAAAGAAATTGGGCGGATTGTTACGCTGATTACCGAAATCTCCAATCAAACGAACTTGCTTGCCTTAAATGCAGCGATCGAAGCAGCAAGAGCAGGCGAGCATGGAAAAGGGTTTGCGGTTGTAGCAGATGAAGTGCGAAAACTGGCGGAGCAGTCAGGACAGGCATCTGAGGAAATCGGGCAGTTGATTTCTGAAATTCAGGCAGAAGCAGGGCATGCAGTTCGTTCGATGGGAGAAGGAACGTCTGCTGTTCATAAAGGGATTGAGATGGTTCAGCAGGCAGGTGAAGCGTTTCATGATATTACGAATATGGTGGAACATGTTTCGGTACAATCACAGGAAGTGTCTGCGATTGTAGAAGAAGTAACGGCGAGTTCTCAGCATGTGGTGAAAATGATAAGAGGGCTTGCGGATACTTCACAGCAATCTATGACCCATACACAAAATGTGTCTGCAGCAGCGCAGGAACAGTATTCATCGATGGAAGAAATCGCTTCTGCTATTGAAGTAGTAAGCAGAATGGCGGAAGAATTGCAACAATCCATAACTAAGTTCAAAGCATAAAAGTACAGGAAACAGTCAAAAACCTCTTGGGTAATGTAGTGCACCCCTTAATGTAGACATTGGAAAAGCACCCTGGTGTTAAAATCGATGAATATTGATATTATCCCCTTTGAGTAGACAGTGTAAAAAGCCCGCCCACCTAACGCTGGGTGGTACACCCTACTTGGAGGGGATTTTCTCATGGCTAAAAAAGGTCAAACATTCAAGCGATATTCCGAGGCGTTTAAGCTGAGGGCAGTAGACATGTACGAACAAGGAGGGATGAGTTATAGAGCAATAGCTAAAGAATTGGGGTACCTTGTAAAACGCAAGTTCTGCAATGGGTTCAAAAGAAAAATAGTGGTCAAGGTTTTGTCGATCAGAGAGGGAAGAATTGTTCTAGTGACAACTCCATTTGTTGGTCGTCCAAGAACCAAGTTTACTACTGTGGAAGAAGAAAGAGACGTGTAGAAAGCAACCCTACATTCAGATCAGGGCTTCCAATACACTTCTCGGCAGTACAATAAGCGAATAAAGGAACTTGCCATAAGTGGCAGCCACTCCCCAATGGAAACTGCCTTGATAACGCCTAGGTCGAATCCTTTTTCACGCATCTCAAAACTGAGACATTGTACTTTACTGAGTGTAAGACAGAGAAGATCTCATTTAAGTCATTGAAAAATACAATTGGTTTTATAACCATGAACGGTTTCAGAAAAAATTAAACCAGTGTGCCTCGGTAGAATACCGAAACACACTGGTTACTTATGCTTTTTTAATTTGTCTACTTAACAGGGATAAGACGAGGGGATTGGTCTTTTGATTGTCGTGCAACTCATTCAACGTATTTAGTTTACGTTCGTTTCTTTGTTCATGTCTTTGTTCATGTCTGAATTGGCTT
The DNA here is from genome assembly GCF_046196545.1 of Brevibacillus fortis. GTDB lineage: Bacteria > Bacillota > Bacilli > Brevibacillales > Brevibacillaceae > Brevibacillus > Brevibacillus fortis_A. Next base: position 3,954,829 of record NZ_CP176370.1, on the reverse strand, counting down.
TTCGTATTCGCCAACACGCCCACGCACTGAAGCCGTACAATAGCGCGCTCGTATAAAACAACGCATTGATTGTTAGCCAGTCGATGAGGTAGCCCCCAAGAATCACTGCAAAGCCAGATGAGACCGAAGTCCAGAAATGATAGGAACCGATGATTGTTCCGCGGGCTCCGTTTTCCGTGTGATCTGCTAGCAATAGCCGTTCGCTCATTTTTTGCATGGCACTACAGCTTCCCATAACAAATTGGAGAACTAGCACCCACACATATGACGTCACCCATGGAAAAGCAAGCATCGCCAGCATCATTCCTAGAGAACTGATCATGAGGATTTGAATGCCATGCCTGTCCAATCGTGGAGCAAGCCATTGAGAAATGGCCGCAGAGCTTATCGTAAAGACGGCAAAAGCTAGTCCATACTTGGAATAACTGTTACCTAGATTCTTAAGAAATAGCAAATAGTACGGGTATACCATTCCTGCGGCCAGCGTAACGACGCTTTGTGACCGAATGAGCCATTTTACCGTCATGCCCTATTCCCCCTTATATTGTTCATAAAAATAGTTCATGAACAAATGTTCCGGATCATATTGATCCTTCTTCACAAAAAACTCTTTATACCGCGGATATATAGTTTGGAACTGCTCCAAGCTCGGATAAGCAGCGTAGGGCAAATAATAGGTTCCGCGATGCCTGATGACTTCGTCGATAATTCGTTGGATTCCCTTTTTAAATAAGCTCTGTCCTTGCTCCTCAAGAGGAACGTTAAACAAGCATACGAGCGCAAACATATCCTCCCGCGCATACGACAAAGTTGCTTCCTCGTCTTGATTCACGTAGCGAACCGTAATGTTTAGCAGTTTCAAATTTTCCTGTGGCAATATCGTTTTAAGACGATGTACAAAATCAGCGAACTGGTCGACAGGAATGAAATATTCCTGAAGAAGGTCGTTCTTGCCAATCCCTCTGTACTCCATAAATTCCGTTTCTGAACGCATAGCATTATTACGACTAATTACGCTATTTTGCTGTACCTGGAAGAATTTTTGCTGGAGATTCCAGAACATATTTTTTCCCCAATCGAAAGAACGATTGAGATGAAATAAAAGCTTAGTAGGAATGACCAAATCCTCTGTCGCTTTTAACGTATTGTGCTCTATCAGGGGGACGGTCTTGTCCACCGTATAGTTAATGGCATACATGTCTGTAAGAAAATGATCGGGCGCCACTGATATTCGTGCGTAATGCATGTGAATATCCGGATTTGATTTGACCTGGCTCAAGAAATAGTTGCTGTACTCGTCAACCGTCATGGCCTCAGACGTCGTCCTGTAGATTTCATCTTCTGTAAGTGTCAAGGTTACATCTAAAATAATCCCGAATAACCCATATCCTCCGAGGACAAGTGGAAATAAGTCAGCATTCTCCGTTCGGCTGACTTGCTTAATCTCACCCTTTGAAGTCAACAGCCGAAAGGACTCTACGCTTTTGATCAGCGAGCCGTTACGGATATCCCTACCGTGAGCGTTAATGCTAATCGAGCCACCCACGGTAAAAATATTTTGTGATTGCATCGTCTTCACCGACAACCCGTAGGGATTTACCTTGTCCTGAATATCTTTCCAAGTTGCCCCTGCTTGAACGCGAATGACTTTCGTTGCCGGGTCAAACGATACGATTTTGTTGAAATGAGTCATGTCAACGACAATGCCGTCCTTGTAATAAGTGTGGCCACCTTGACTGTGCCGCTGTCCGGCTATGGAGACGGTCAGGTTTTTATCTCTTGCTTCTTTTAGTAAATGAATTAGTTGCTCTTGTTCTTTACCATCCACCACTCGCTCGACTTTTACAGGATGCAGCCTGCTATAGTCTGTGATTAGAAAGGGATCCTGATCTATCGTATCCAGCAATCTGTAATTAACAAGACATAACGCAACAAGCAACAATAATGTAATACTTTTTTTCATGGGATCTCCAACCTTTTGCTTTACTGGACTAATCATCTTTCAAACAGTCGTCTCATAGCGAGCACGGTGTTAAACATATCAAAGGAACCGAGATCAAGACAGTACCATCTTTTTTTAGTACCTCGTTGGATTGGCTGATTTCAGAGGTTAAATTAGAGAGATCAAGGGGCAGTCAAACCATGTCACATCGCGTCGAACAGGAAACGTTGATCGAAAACAAAGAAGCCTTTGCTGATGCTAAAAAAACTTTTTGACTTTTCCTGGGCCGATAAAGCATTCCATTTTAAATGAGGAAAACAAACGTCAAGGTTAAATCCCGTTGACTCATAGCTTTCTGGACATCACCGGGCATTCGATCAATTAAATTCTTTGGGAAGCGAAAATATGAATTAAGCTCCTTACCTTTTTCGTGTATCTTGAACAAACTGAGACGCGATAGCAAAAATACAGCGACAGTCTAGGACTTTTCTTGTCCAAGGCGGTCGCTGTTTCGATTTCTGGGGTCACTTCACCAATGATTGTTTTTGTTTTCAATTTCCCAAAGAGCAGGGGGTTTTTGGAATAATACTCATGTTAATGGTTACATTAATGAAAATTGGATCGAACCTAGGTGAAAAACATTGAGGGATCATTTAAGGAAATTGATTTTGAAAAATCGTGCTGAAATAGGCCAGAGCATGAAAATAGGCATGTTTTCTTCCGTGCAGGAAAATATAGAATACATTCAAAACAAGCTGTTTCATTCAGGTGATCTGAAGTGGCGGAGCATTTCATTGAATCAAGTGGAGGGATACATTGTATATTTGGAATCTCTTACTGATCAACAGAGAATCCAAAAAGAGATCATTCAGCCTATAGAAGAAAAGAAAGTAGGAATCGTGGAAGATATCATTACTTCCGTGGAAATTGGGATAAAATCGGATCTCAGCCAGTTACCTACGGCTTTAGTGCAAGGAAAAGGCATATTGTTATTTGAAGGTTCCGCAGAAGCTTTTGTTGTCGGAGTTGGGGCAGATTATAAACGGAGTATATCAGAGCCGGTGAACGAAGGTGTTATTCGCGGCGCACATGATGGTTTTATAGAGCACCTCATCACGAACTTGTATCTGGTACGAAAGCGTATAGAAAATCCAAACCTGGTCGTTCGCTACTACCAGGTGGGAAACGAAGCCAAAACAAAATTGGCTCTTCTCTATATGCAGGATCTGGCCAATTCAGATTTGGTTAGAGAAGTGGATTCCAGACTTGGTGCTATTGTAATGGACACCACCCTCTCACCTGGATTCATTGCTGAATTGATTGAAGACAATCCATTTTCCCTTTTCCCCCAAATCTTATTTACAGAAAGGCCAGATCGTGCGGTAGCTCATCTCATGGAAGGCCGTGTCGTAATTTTATCTGATGAAGATCCATCTGCGTTGATTTTACCTGTGACTTTCTTTGCTTTTTATCAAACTCCAGACGATTATCACAGCAGGTGGATAGTTGGATCATTCCTAAGGCTGATTCGTTTGTTTAGTTTTATCACTTCTTTCCTCGTACCTGCACTATATATTGCCGTAGTTGCCTTCCATCCTGAAATTCTTCCTTCTAATTTGATCTATACCGTAAAAGGCAGCGTAGACAGAGTTCCATTTCCACCGATCGTGGAGGCCTTTCTCATGCAGATTACATTAGAGGTGCTACGTGAAGCAGGCATTCGTTTGCCGAGCCGAGTAGGTCAGACCATCGGTATTGTTGGCGGTTTGGTCATCGGTGAATCCGTCGTTCGAGCTGGATTAGTTTCATATCCCATGGTTATTGTTGTGGCTTTAACCGCTATTTCTTCATTTGTAGCCCCATCCAATGAAATTAGTACGGTATCTCGTATTCTAGGCTTCCCGCTTATGATTTTGGCCGCGATGTTCGGTTTGATCGGGATCATGTTTGGATTGCTTTTTATCTTAATTCATTTATGTAAATTAGAGTCATTTGGAACAGCTTATTTTGCACCTGTCATGCCTCTCCGAATCAAAGACCTGAAGGATACGTTTACACGCTTTCCAATCTGGAGCTTGGATCAGCGTCCCCAAGACCCGCATCCAAAAAGAGTACGTCAAGAAAGATCTTCAAGGGGGTGGAAACATGATGACCCCGGAACAAAATAGTATTACTCAGGGGCAGCTGATGTTTTTTGTTATACAATCTCAAGTGGGCGTTGGAATTCTAACTCTTCCTCATAAAATGCAGGCAGCCGCCAAGGGAGGAGGATGGATCTCTACCTTAATCGCCGGTTTTGTTGTACAAGTGGTGATTTTAATTCTTTGGGGGCTTTGCAGACGTTTTCCATCCGATAATATCTACAGTTTCTTGCCAAAAATCACAGGAAAGGTAATTGGAAATCTGCTTGGATTCGCTTATATTGGCTATTTTTTGTTCACTGCGGGAACGATTTTAGGCTTGTTTGCCGATGTCGTAGGAAAGTGGGTGCTCCAATTTACACCGAGATGGGCATTATTGCTTCTCACCCTTCTCACTTGTAGCTATTTGGTTATCGAGCGCCTTCGCGTGATTGCCAGATTGTTTGTCATCTCTTCGTTTACCATCGTTGTCATGGTGTTATTATCTTTGATCGGTTATGCTAACGCGAATTTTACTTATCTCTTCCCTATAACAGAAGCGGGCTGGTGGAATATCATCGAAGCTGCGAATGAGGCATTGTTTCCGCTAGTCGGGTACGAAGTGCTATTGGTGATTTTTCCTTTTGTTGAAGGGAAAAGCGAGGGGAAATTAAAAGCAGCTTCTTTAGGGAATATGCTGATTACGCTTTTTTATACATTCGAGGTATTTACCAGTTTAGTCATTTTCAGTCCTGCGATTATGCCAGCCGTTTCGGAACCTACCATCTATATGCTAAAAGGATTCTCTTTCCAGATTATTCAACGGATCGATTTAATCTTTTTATCTATATGGATTTTTATCGTTACCACTGCCATTGTCTCGTGGCTATATATGGCAACGGCAGGCTTAGGTCACTATTTTCACCATGATAAACATAAAAAGGCGGTATTCTATGCCGCTTTCATTGTTTTTATGCTCGCTCTGATATCTCAAGATCCGTCGATCACCGACTTCTACGATCGAATAATTAAGATTTCTCATTATACATTTGTGATTGTACTTCCTTTGATACTACTCATCTTCTCGTATCTGTCAAGGAAAAGGAGGAAGTTGGCCAGATGAAAAAAATCGGTATGATGAGCGCGGTTCTTGTTGTTTTCCTTATGATAACCGGGTGCTGGGACCAAGATCTTTTAAGAAATGCTCGTTTGCTTTATGGAGGAGGGTTCGATCTCGCTCCTGATGGAAAGCTGTTAACGACCTTTGTTATACGGGACATGCCCGAGAGCGAACAACAAAGTCCGAAAAACGAAATTATCTACGCAGTTGGCAATACGCCAAGGGAAGCCCGCAATAAAGCAGACGATCAGATATCCCGGCTGCTTCGTACCTATAGAAATCGGGTTATTCTCCTCGGGGAAGAGTTGGCAAAACAAGATATTTTTCCGATCCTCGATATTTTTTACCGTGATCCCAAGAGTGCCTTAAATGCGAGGATTGGGGTGACGCAAGGGAAGGCGACCGACATACTTTCCCTTAAAAGAGTAGGGAATGTGTTAATCGCAGAAGAAATTGATGAATTAATCAAGAGTAATGAAGAGACGACAACCGTTCCCAAAGTAACTCTTGAAACAATTTATCCAGTGATGCTAGATCTTGGAGAAGATTTTGTTCTTCCCTACCTCATGCATAAAGGGAACCGAGTGGACGTTTCTCGGATTGCTATGTTTCATGATCAGCGATTGACAGGGGTACTGAGCCCAGATGAATCAACCATGTGTTTATTATTACAAGACAGCAAGGGGAAGCTGGCGAGATTCACACAAAAAATAAATGCTCAGAATGGCAAGTCAAACATCAATGAATTTATAAGCTTTAACGTAGATAAATCAAAGCGAGAGATGGAAGTGTCTATTCAACCGGACGGTCAAATTTCGGTTAAGCTGGATTTAAATTGGAAAGTGAGTGTCGAGGAATATCCCAAAGATCAGTTAGATGGTAAAACAATGATTGCACAGTTAAACCAGCTACTATCCAAAGAAATGACTGATTTAGCTAAAAAAACACTAAAAAAAATGCAAAATGCCCGCTGCGATGGATTAGGTATCGCCAGGCAGCTCATGGCGTTCCATCCTGATATTTGGAAAAAACAAAAAGAAAATTGGGGGAGCCATTATCAACAAGTGAAGTTTGATCCTAACGTTCAGGTGGAAATTAGGAAAAAAGGGATTATAAACTAACCATGTGAACCATCATTTTCCCAATAAACAATTAATAAAGAAGAGTGATTTATTCAAGTTCACCCGATGGAACGAAGCTCGTTTATTTAGGTTACATCCGAGATACGAGTATATCTCCGGCTGTAAATCGCCTCTGTTCACTCCAAGCAGAGTGTTAGACTGCTGTACGGTGCACTTTCCTCTTATTCAGAAATAGACTGTAACACAGTGGTCGAAAGGTAAGCCTTGTCCCTGGTACTAATCCTGAATAGGAGGAATACGCTTTGCCGCTTAAAAAATTTGTAACCCCGTTGGCCATCCCACCGACTCTAAAACCGATACGCTGCGGTACGAAAGGAACCTTTTATCAAGTAAAAATGACCCGATTTAAGCAAAGGTTGCACCGCGATCTGCTGCTTACTGTGGGGATATAACAGGAGATATCCGGGGCCGACCATCCGCGCCCGTAAAAGCGAGCGGATTCACGTCAAATGGATCAATAAGCTGCCGCTCAAGCATCTGCTGCCCGTCGACAAAACGATTCCGGGAGCCGGCCCTAGCGTCTCCCGAGGTCCGTACCGTCACTCACCTTCACGACACCGTAGCCTGTCAAGGGAGCGACGGATATGGCATTGTAATATAACCGAACATGAGGACAACGAAATGATGAGGCTGATCGAGTATCATTCAAAAATGTAATTAAGAAAAGGGGTTGGCGGCGTAGTTGAAAGATAGTTGATCGGACACGTATGCGAAAAATGCCCCCCTTAACAATGGGTAGGAAATCGATATGTAGTGTCCAAAACCTCAACGTTGGTAACATCAACACCTGCTCAGAGTGGAACAATTACATCATAGAGAAGCAAGGTTTGCTTGATCGGAGCGGGTAGCTCGCCTTTATCACTCTTGAGCCAGCAGTTGAAGTCATGTAATTGTTTGAGAGAAAAAGCAAATCAAAACACTACAGTAACATTACAAAAGAATAGAATAAAGGTTTTAAACCAATGTTTAAAGCAGTAATCAGGAAAAGAAAAAGCACCACTTAGGGTGTAATCTCTTAACGATTATCTTGTGTATCTAGCGAAAGAGGTTCATACAAAGTGCTGGGTGTGACCCCGATGCATCTTAAAAACTGTAAAAGTGAATTCATGTCTTTTCAGAGTACAACAAATAATAACAGTCTCATTTTAGAAGTGCGAAAGATTCATTTATATTCACATCACCGAATAGTTGGTCAAACAGCTTGCCGTCTTCAGATTGGGAATCAAACGGATTGGACTGTGGAGTTGTATACACATACACCATGTCATTTGATTCTGCAATGGATGTCCCAACAGGGGGACCTGCTTCGCTAGAGAGGCGAGTCCAATCAGTTTTCTACATTAAAAGGCAGATAGAGTGCTGATCTGAGTTGCCAAAGTTTAGGGAATAGCTGATGCGACAATGGGAAAAATAGGGGGGAATATCTGTCCCGGAGAGGAGTTGCCTAAAATGAGAGTCGATCCTTCTCCAGATATAAATGAGAAGGCGTTACGAGGTCTGTTATTTCAAAGCTCGGACTTTAAATCGAGTGACCTTAAAGTCGGAGAACGCTGTTTTCGACTTTTTTACTTAGAGACAATGATTGAGCCTGCTGCCGTGCAGGAACATATTATACTACCATTACTTCGACATACGGACATCACTGTTCGAGAAGCGGTATCCATTTTGGATTATCAGGAAACAGACCTCCTTACAATCGCTTCTGAAGCTCTGGTCGAAGGAAAAACGGTGCTCCAAATCTTTGGAGAAGAAAAACTGTATTTACTTAAGACCGAGCTTAGCAAAGAACGGACTGTCAACGTACCGCTAAACGAGCGTGTGTTACGTGGTTCCAATGAAGCGCTGATTGAAAATCTGCAAACCAATATCAATTTGATGCGAAAGTTGATCGCAACACCAGATCTCGCCGTAAAATTCTATCAGCTCGGACGAAGGTCAAATACGAAAGTTGCTGTTCTTTATTTACATTCACTGGTCAACGAAGTCGTCTTGAAGGAATTCGAACGTAGGATTGGAGCAATAGATATCGATTACGTCGAGGCGCCTGGTTTTCTTCAAGAGCTGATCCAAGATAGAAAGTTCTCGTTATTTCCCCAGATCCTTGTATCCGAGAGACCAGATAGGATTAGGTCTTACTTGATGAATGGTCAAATCGCTATCTTAACCGATGGTTCTCCAGATGGCCTAATCGTTCCTGTATCATTTTGGTCGTTCTTCCAAAGTCCAGATGATTATCAGATTAACTGGTTGCTCGGCAGCACCTTTCGGTTTCTTCGAATCATTTGTTTTATTATCGCGATCACCTTGCCTGGTGCTTATGTAGCCCTTGTCACCTTCGACCCACGAATTCTCCCATATGAGATCACACTGACTTTGCAGAGCTCTATGCAATACATCGCTTTACCTCCTGTTTTTGAAGCACTGTTTATGCTTGGCACGTTGGAAATCCTGCGAGAATCAAGCGTTCGCCTTCCCAGCCAAATTGGCCAGACAATCGGTGTTGTTGGTGGTATTGTCATAGGAACGATTGTAGTCCAATCAAATCTGATCTCCAATATGATGGTTATAGTAGTGGCGTTTACCGGTATTGCTTCTTTTATCGTTCCTTCTCACGAAATGAGTAGTTCTGCCCGATTATTAACGTATCCTTTTATCATCTTGTCGGCATTATTTGGCTTGCTTGGATTGATGCTTTCCTTCCTCTTGGTACTAACACATTTAGCGCGAATAAACACCATGGGGATTCCTTACTTTTACTCTGGGCTTAGCGGAGATACGATTAAAGATACGTTTTTCAGAGGTCCACTTTGGAGTTTGAAGAAACGCACACAAGAAAGCTTAGCACAAGATAAAACGAGAATAAGAACCCCGAGGGAATGATCAAATGATCCATCTAAAAAAGATAACCCTTAATCAGTTGATTTGCCTTGTTATACTTACTCAAGTTGGCGTTCATGTTTTAACCATACCTTATGAAGAATCGAGGAACTCAGGCTACGATTCATGGATATCCGTCCTATTGGGCGGCGTAATCGCCCAAGTCGTTATTCTAATCATTTATCGACTGGCAATAAGATATCCGAATCTGTCCTTACCACAGTATATTTTCGCGATCGTGGGAAAACCGCTAGGAATAGTCTTAAACATCTTGCTTGCTGCGTATTGCGCAGAATCGAGCCTTATGATACTAGTCACTTACACGGATGTCATTAGCCGGTGGGTTCTACTTACGACCCCTTGGCTTGTTATTATTGGTTTGACGGTATTTGTATCGGCATATATAGCATCGAGTTCCCTGCGTTCAATTGCCTCCATTACACAAACCATTATGATTATGTTTCTGATTTGTTTTCTTATCATCTTGATAAGTGGTATGGGAAAGGGGGACTTTCGTCATTTTCTTCCAATAGGCACTCACGGGATCGGGTCGATATTAAAGGATGCACTCCCTGCTTTTTGGGCTTACGCAGGATATGAGCTTCTTCTCTATAGTTTTCCATTCATCAAGAGTAGTAAAAAAAAGGATATCTTGATTGCAATGTCGGTTGCTAATGGATTTACTACATTTTTTTACGGTTTGGTATCGGTTATTGTGACGTTCAATTTCAGCGAAAGTCAACTGAATTCTACCCTATATCCAATGATCTTTATTCTTCGCCAATTTAAATGGCCAATTGTACAAACTCTTGATATTCTATTCATTTCGATTTGGTTCACTGTGACAACCGTAACGGTTTATGTTTATTTGTTTTTGTCAGCACGTTATCTAGCTTTCGTTAGTGGGAAAGAAATGCGGAACCATCCCCTTCTCGTATGGGGGATAGCAATCGTTTGTTTTGTAATTGGTTTATGGGGTTCTGACAGGCAATGGATACTTCAATTCTCAGAGTACCATAATACCGCTACAGCCATTATCATCGCGGTGGTTCCGACGGTACTTCTGCTTATTTCTCTGGTTAGGGGAAAGGCGGAGGTATGATGAAAAAAGCGTCAATCGCAGCATTGTTGTTACTGCTGTTGACCGGTTGTTGGGATCAGATGCCATTAAGACATACTCATCTGGTGGATATCATTGGATTGGACTTGGATGAAAAGAGTAATGACATCGTGCTCGATTATGTGGTCACGACACTAAAAAAAGTAGGTCAAGGCGAAGGAGATCCGGTATCGGAGACGACGGAATTCAAAGGACCGAGCTTAATCGAAGCGGTGGGAAAAAGTGAATATAATAACAAAGGACCATTCATAGCAATCAATACCAGACTCTATTTGTTAAGTGAAAGCTTCGCTACTCATCATCCTGTACAAAAGCTGGTCTTTTTGCTTAATACACCCAATACGGTGATAAACAGCCCAGTAGTTGTAGTTGAGGGGTCCGTATCCAAAAAGTTAAAAAAAGCAGGAACCAAACGATATACGGAGAAGCTAAATAAATTCATCATGTCATTGGAGGAGAACCAAATCATATCCAATGTTTCTATGATGAAGCTAATCTTATCCTATCAAGAAGCATTAGAGGATTTAGCAGTACCTTTGATAAAAGATACGCATTCGGGAGTCGAATTGGGCGGGGCCCTTTTATTTAGTCATGGTAAGTATACAGGCGTAAAAATAGACAATGGACAAGTTCGAATGATGAGATTGCTGTTAGGAAGTGATAATGTTAGGCAAAGGCTCTCCATGAGGCTATCAGGAAGCGGAGAACGTCGACCGTATACGGGCCGAATGAAAAACATCGAATATGCATTTACCGTCAAAAAAGGTGCTTCAAATATTATGGTTGACCCTAAATCAAGCGGAATGCCGAAAGTCAGCATAGAAGTTAAATTGAAAGTAAATGTATACCAATTGGGTGAAGGAGTTTATAAACTTAAGCGTGATTACGTGAATCGGATGGAAGAAACATTAAGTAAACATTTGGAGGAAATCGCGGTTGAAACGATCAAGACGTTTCAAAAAGCCAATTGTGACGTTCTCGGAATAGGAAAGCAAATAAAGGCTTATCATCCAATCCAATGGGGGTCTTTGGATTGGCGTAAAGACTATCCGCGATTGTCTATTGAGCCGAAATTCAATATAGAAATCCTTAACACGGATGAAAATTAGATGAAGGTAGCTTAACAACAGCAGCCTGGTAATGCTCAGTAGACTTTAAGATGACAGTGGGTGAATGACCTGTTAGTTTAGTGACATCGTTGATCAAGTTTAAAAGGTAATGAAGCCCTTCTTGGGTATGAAGGAATGAGAAACTCTTACCGTAAGGTTGACTTTTATCTAAAAACACTTGCCCTTGACTTTGCCCTTTTGATACATCCAGACCAATGACTGGATTCATAGATCTCTCCCTCTCCAAAGAATATTGCCGGCAACCCCTATTAACTGCTTGCAGTTCCACAGCATCGCTAGTGATGCGAGATCTTCTTTTGTCCCAACCAGCCTAAACATGGTTTCCACAAGTAGGGGGTGAACAGTTTTAGCGACGGGATGAGAAGGGGTCAACCAGTAAAAACTGGCTGACCTCATAATACGACGGGTTTGATAGTTAAATGAGTTAGTCTAAAACTTTATTATTCTGTTTAGAGCCATGGATTGCTTCATTCTAACGTTGAGTCTAATACTAATTCTCAGATATCTAGTGATATAGAAGACCGGAACTCCTTGTACCATAAGGGATTCCGGTCTAATACTTTATTTTCAGTGAACACCTGTATCCAGCGTGGAACCCACTCCAAAACATAGCCGATGCATAGCAAGTGGTAGGGAAGATTAAGAGTGAGGGATATCCAACAACCCTTCAAAACTTTGATGATTATAGGCTTTGTGAAATAGGAAATTACAAGCCGAAAGAGATAACTATTCATAAATTGAGCATAGTCGTTATCTCCTTGTATTTAGTATCCCAAATCACACGAGAAAAAAATGTCAATATATGAACAGGGATTGAAATGACAAGTCTTTTCTAGTTATTGAAATGTAACGCTATTTTTAGCGATCAGAGGACTAATATAGTCAAAAACAAGCGCTGAGATGATGCCGAGTATGCCTCAAATTAAGTCAATAAACGCATACCTATTAGACCAAACAAAGAAACAAAGTGTGAAAGGTATATTCTTTCGTTTTTGCCCTGTGCTTATTGTGCAGTATCCTCTGTTTCAAAGGAAATGGGCCTTCTCCCATATCGAATAAAAGTAACGACTGCATATACAACAGGAGTAAAGACGCCTACAAAAAAACCTGGATATGCAAGATAACTATTTAACTTAAATAAATGAACGATGTTTTGTGGGATTAGAGAAATAAAATAAAGAGGGACCATCAGAAAAATAGCCATGAACCGTTGAAACACCATTCCCATACCTAACCATTGGGGAAGGGCATATATCGTTCCGTAGTATATATTAGCAACTGTGGTAAATATAGAGGCTACCCATACTGCAATGAATGCGGATTCCATCCGTTCCAAAATTAATCCTGGTACTCGTACAGTTTTTACTAACTCCAAAGTTGGCCAAACAAGTCTTTGTAATTCTTCGTGGCCGAATACTACAATTGATGCTATAGCAATAGCTGTATATATAATAGCTGATAAACCGATACCGTATATACTAGCGGTATATACACTTGACCCCTTCTTTTTGAATGCAAAATAAATTAACATCAGCTCATAGCCTTGAAAAAGAGATAACGAGCGAAATCCCTCTTGAGATATACGTTCCGAAGACCAATAAGTGGTAAGAGATTGTTCCATTCGCAATGCTGAAAAGAACTAAGGGCAAGCAATAAACTTGAGATCACGATGAGAGGAAATAGTATCTCATTAACTCGAAACACCGCTTCTGGTTCATGAAAACAAAGAAAGATGGCAAGTAATAACATGGTGATGATTATAATTTCTAAAGGAGTATCTATTAAAATGGCCGTCACAACCGTCTCCCCGAAGGTTCGAACAACAGATGCGGTGGATAGGTATTGGAAAGATAAAAATATAATGTTCCAAGGAAAAGTAAGCCAAGTTCTTAGTCATGGAATTCCGTTTGAACTCCAGATCCACTTGCTGTATTGAATAAATGTTTGTCCGGGAAATCGGTAGCTAAGCCATGAGATTAACAGAAGTGAAAGCAAAGAGGGGACTGCGCTTATCAAAGGCACTACCCATCCTGATTCTTTAAGAGAACCTGTTATCAAACGTGGAAAGGAAAGAAAATCGATTCCTATTAGGGTACTGGTGATTAATGCCGTTAGTTGCTACGTTGAGAGTATTGTTGCTGAGACTGGCGGTTGTCTATGTTGAACAACTCCTCTAAGCAAACCTTTTTCTTGTTTGTTTAGTTTGATGAGGGTAGTATTCCAACGCCTTCCTTATTCATGCTAAATTGTGAAAACTATTTTGGTTCGCCTCCAGCTTGTTAACTTAGGAAAGGGATAAAAAGCAATTTATTGCAAATTTTGTAAAAAATACAACGTTGTAATTCTACTTTTGCTGGCGTTACTCAACTACGGTACCATCCAAACTAAATTTGCAAAATTGGACATGCGTGCGGATGCCGTTCACATAAAGCTCAGTACAAACGTTCTTGTATTAGAGACGGACAAACACTGCAGGCCTCCACATCAGTGGGGGCATTTACATTTCAATTGTAAAAAATGTCATTACTACAGTTAGGTAGGAAAATACAATAAACTCGTCTCCACATTAAGCCAAGGCGGGTTGTAGAGTTGTACATCATTACAACTTATCAGAATCAGAAAAAGAACACCTACTCATCATATTGAGAATTAGATGTTCTTTTGAGGAACTGACTTCAATTTTAATAAGTCTCTATAATACGATTTAGCTAAGAGCCTAGAGCCTTGTTTCTGGGCACTTAGCGTCAGCCGATCATTTGCTCTAATAACTCCGAGGCTAGCGTTCTCGAACCACTCAAACCCTTTACATACTTCAATGGCCCCTCACTCGACCATTCGATCCCCTTAAGTTTCTTAATATGACGTGCAGCTGAAGTAAGATCGACTTGTTTACGGGGTTCCTGTATGCAGGTTGCAAGAACTTGGGAACCTGCGATTGATAGAGCATCTAAGCATACAATATGTGTTAAGCGTTGGCCTTTATAGTCCATCCATTCTGAAGGGAACAATTCCTTGATTGTAGAGAAATAAAATGTAGCAAGAGAAAGCTTTTCCTCTTTTGTGAAAACACTTAGTTTTTGATTTTTAAACAACAAGCTTAATGTTCGGTATAAGTTTTGAAGTGTAATATGCCTGCTTTTGTTACGTTTGCCCAGGATACTTCCATTATTATGGAAGGGGCTACCGCTCTGGATTAAGAGCTGTGTTGCAACCCAACTAAGTTCATCAGAATCTCTACGTAAATATTTACTTAATGAGGAGCCTATGCCTTTAGCTTTTGTATTAATCGTATCAAAAAGCCTAATCTCCTCATCTTCATCGAGATAATGAAAGGAAAGGAATGGGATGTTTAAATCCGAATTTGTTTCTTGGATGTACCGCTTTATACCACCTAAACGATGTTGCCCATCCATTAAAGAGGCCTTACCTTTACAGATTAGACGACCATATGCCGGTCGAGCACGATCGTAACAAACAAACTCCCACTTCGATGCAGCGTTGAGTAAGATAGGTGTGAAAAGTGCATCTTCTCCTTTTGAAAGATAAATCGCAAAATCGTGGCTTCTTTTTTGATCGACAGGCCTTTGATATCCTTTACCCGACGGATCATCGTATGGTTTTACATAATATAACCCCATTATGGTTGATGCAGATATATTACCCTGATAGGCAATTTTACCTCTAATTTTACTGACTAGAACATTCTCTATAACTACTTGATTTGGAAGTGTTGTGTCCATATTTCATTCTCCTGTAATGACTATAGTATCTTGGTAACAACAATAATAGTTTTTATAAGATCTAAAATCAATTGGTTTTATATGTTATGACTATATTTAATTGCCTGCATGACTTGCCTACTCTTTAAGAGAGGTGGTTTTATGGCAGGGTTAATTAATCAAATCGGGAAACAAATACGTATTCTTCGAAAAAATCGTGGACTTACACAAGAGCAATTAGGAGAGAAAGTAAAATTACCTCAGTCATATATCGGTGGTGTAGAGCGAGGGGAGAAGAACATCTCAATCGAAACCCTTGAGCGGTTCATTCTTGCTTTAAAAGTTAGCCCTTCTGAGTTATTTGGAACGGAACTACCTTCTGATAAGGAAAAGATTCTGGACTTACTCAAAGTGTTACTTCAAAATCGTAGCTTAAAAGAAATAGAGATCATTTACAACCTATCCAAAGACGTGCTAAGTGCTTTTGATGCCAAAAATGCTGATTAGACTGCTTCAAAAAAGTGGTCTTAAACCGACCACTTTCCGCAGCCGCTGGTCTACTTGTCGCTATTTCTGAACATATCGGAGACATATTTTGAAATTCGCATACTTATTTCTGCTCGTGCTACATCACGCACTATAGCAAAGGTATCCTCATAACCTCGACACACAAACCGATAGTACAGCGCGCTATCTATGCGTTCTTCTTGAAATACTTTAATATTTTTTGCCTTCAGTTTTTTCCTGACCTCACTTAGATCCAGATGGATTCGTGCCATCAATACTTGGGAAGCTTTGAGGTAAAGATTTTTCAATGAATAGGACGAGAGGCCGATTTCTGTACTGTTTTTATCGACTATCGTTAAGATCATCGGCAGAAGAACCGAATCCCTTATTAATTCAAGTTCTTCTTTGCTGGGCAACTCTGGTTTGACCGGCTCTTGTTGCTGATTCTTTCTGCTTAAATATTGTTCCCGGTGTTCTGGAAGCATCATTCGACTGGATTCCCATCGTCCATTATTCTGAAGTTTTTTACTCATCTATAGTGCCCTCCTATTTTCGCACTACGCTCTTGAGCTTGTGCTGCTCCCAATAAAGATGATGCGCGCAAAATCGCTGTGCTTCCGTAGCGATTCTTTATTTGATCTGTGGTGCGTTCTAGCCTTCTGTACCTTTCTCTATTACCGAAGAAGGAAAGTTGGTACTCATCATCACGGCTCAAATTTGATATCACTACTCCAAGTTTTCGAATCGGTTGTCCATCCCAATGGATATAAAACAACTTCCGAGCTACTTCAAACACCTCATTGGTGATATTGGTTGGATCGTCAATCGTGATTTGTCTAAAAAATCCCGTAGGTCTGTCAAAGTCAGCACCTTGAGCTCCTACGGATACCACTTTTCCCATGTAGCCTTTGGCACGGCAACGGCGACAAACTTCTTCGCTTAACTCAAGCAGTATGACGTCGATATCCTCCTTATGGGAATAGTCACGCGGCAAAGTCATTTGATGTCCAACAGCTTGTTGATGATCATGTGTGCCTGGTGTAACTGCGCTTGGGTCTATGCCGTTCGCAGTTTGCCAATACAATTCAGCTTGTATATCACTATTTTTACCCATAACAAGTTTCATTCTACGTTTGAAATCACCAAGCGGAAGTTTGGCTATATCGCCAATTGTCGCAATGCCTATTCGGTTAAAGTGAGCCGTCATCCGTGAACCGACACCGAACATTTTGTTGATGGGCTGAGGCCATAACAGACTATCTATATCGCTTTTAGGAAGCGTGAAAATACCCGTTTCACTTTTTTTAGCCCATATGTCAGTTGCCATTTTCGCCAACATCTTCGTGGAACTTATACCCACCCTGATCCAAACACCGGTAGACATCATTACCTTGACTTGTATTCGTTTTGCAATTTCTTCTGGAGATCCAAAATAAGAAAGCGATCCGGTCACATCCAAAAATTGCTCGTCAATTGAAAATGGCTCAACTAAATCTGTAAAGGATTCAAAGATCTCAGTAATCATTAGTGATACATCGATATAAGTCTGCATGCGAGGACGTATAACGACTGCATCAGGACATTTAGCGAGAGCCTGACCCAACGTTTCTGCCGTAGTTATTCCAAACTTTTTGGCCACAGGACATGCTGCTAAGACGATGCCCGATCTTCTAGCCGGATCTCCGGCCACAATAACGGGACTATTGCGATATTCTGGACGTGCTGCCTTTTCAACAGATGCATAAAATGATTGGCAATCCGCCAACATTATTACGGGCACCACAATGACACCCCCAAATTAATACGAAAATATGTTCTTATTATATACCGAATGTACGTTCGTAATACAAGGGATAAATCATCCAGTTCAGGTATTTTTTCCACCCCAATATTTTACTTCAAGCTTTCTATACAACAATGGTCCCAGAGCTCCTGAATAGAGTTCTGGGACCATTGTATGCAAAACCTTAGGCAAAAGAGGGGATTAACCCTATAAAAGAGAATGTAGGCGCGGCTAAACACCAAGTGAGGGGTGTCAATGGTTGCGCGAATGCGTCGATTTTGAGAGCTATTGTAAAATCCGGTCGCAGCAGGTGGAAAGATCAACATGAGCACACCAGCGTACTTAAAGTGCATATTAAGTTTTTGGACCAAACATGCCAAACTGGTTTATTAAATCAGCGGTAATTTTCTTTTCATTGTTCTTATCATTTTTCTTAAATTCAAATACATTCTTTAAGTTTGAATCTGGATACGATGAAGTTAACGCAATATCTCGATATGCTTGACTAAAATGGTCCACCTGCTCCTGCAACGATCGGATAGTTTCCTTGTCCTGTTTCGATTGCTCATTGATTTTTTTAAAATCCATTTTTAAACGTTCAATCTCTTGTTCCAGTTGTGGAACACTTCTAGCTTGAATAAATAATTTTTGCAAAATACTGCTTACTTGATGAAGTTCTTCAATGAGTTTTTGTTTGTTCGCATAATTGTTTTGAACCAATTCAGACATATTGGGTAAAGGAAGTAGGTTGCTCTGCAAGGCTTCAGTTATTGGCAAAGGGCTATTTAGTGCTTCAATTCTATCTTTCATATTACGAGCCCATGTATTTCTTCCCACACCCGTTTCTCTTTCGAGTTCAATAAAAGTAATCGTTCTAGAAGGGTGCTCCTCAATAAACTTTAACAACAAATTCTCAAGATGCGGCAGGGGATGTTGCTTTGGTCTTCCAACTTTATTTTTCGTCATAATTTTTCCTTTCTATGATAAAGTTAAGCTTAGCGTCGATCACTGCTTTTTGTTCCCTTAGCTTATGAGAATTTCGAGCTAAATAACTGAGCTCTGATTGTGCAAGGGGGTCATATTCGAATGTCGAACAATTATAAGTCATATTACAAGAAAGGCTTTTCATGAGCTGCAATTGTTCTTTAATTCGGCCATTAATACGATCCGATTCATCATTAAGCCAACGAATGACAGAATCGTTGAATTGACTCTCTGGAATAAATAAGTGGGGACAGTACCTGCAATCCCCGACGGGACACATTTGCGGATCAAATGTACAATAACCAAACTCCAACGATGGGAGATTTTCCAACTCCCCTTTTGTATATCGACTAAGCATCCCTTTAGCCCGTATCAGTTTTTCTCTTTCACCTAAAGAGCTAAACGTGTCGTTTTCCAAGTTGAACTTGTGTTGGTCAGCTAGGTATTGAATAGATGACTGGCTTAATTGCTCGAGGTGACTAAAATAATGCATTTGAGAATGAAGAGACTTATGACCACCAACATGGGCAATCGTCATCATATTGAATCCCTGCAACATCATGTTACAAAATGCAAAATGGCGAGTATCCATTGGATTAATTCTTTCCATATTCGAGAATCCGTATTTTTTTTCTACGATTTCATCATAAAAATGCTTAAGTAATAATCTCAATTGAGTAGGAGTAAACGTTTCTTTAATTCTTTTATGAGATATTGCATGAGGTGTTACCCAAGAAGACTCACAGTAGGCATCATAGGATAACAAGTAAGGAGTAGGCTTATATCCCTTAATGGTTTCTTTGTAATCTAAAATAAGCTCATAAATTTCCTGATTAACTTCAAGGGTATCTGAAACATCAATCTCAGTGGTCTTATGGGCACGTAATTTTTTTCTGGGAACTTTCAACAGAAATTTTCCAGATTGACTTACTGAAGCACAATGGTTTTCGAGTGAGCAGAATTCAATTACTCGCATTGGAATGACTAACGTTATTTTCCACCACAATACAATGGGATAAAATACCGGTTTTTCGTAGGAGTTCCATGTCTTTTGAAAATTATTAATAATGGAATCAAAAACTAAAGTATCTTTAAAGTTCGGAAGGTTTCGTACTCCGCTAGTAATGATTGGGAACTGATCCAAGATATCAAAAAGTTCCTTTTTATTATTGAGGTTAGAAAATCCAAGAAATTGCGTAATTACCGATGCTGTTCTTCGAAAGCCAGGTTTTGGTTTAGAAAGAAGCCAGCTCTCGAATTTATCAATTATTTCATTAGAATTACCCTCAAACCCTTGGCAATACAGAATACATTCTTTTAGAGACTTGATTCGAAATTGAGTATACTTATCATCATGTCCTTCCACGAGTCCAAGTAAAGTAAAGCATTTCAGCAGGGATTTCATAGATTGAAACATATCTAAATCAAAAAAAATAGAAGTGGTAGAAGCTGATGTTTCGGAGAACAGTACCCACATATCGTCCTCGAAGTCGTCATTTCGTACCTTTTGTATTGTCTTCATTTTTAAAAATATTCCTTTATAAGAATCAATTTCCGTTATATTAAAAATAACCGTATCAATTGATTGTGCAAAATGTAAGTCACCAATATTCACGATATGCTCATACCTGTTATACCCCTGTAAACTACTCACCATTACCCTCCTCTAATTTCTTTATTTGGAGTGAGTGCTGATGTCGATACGCTTCAGAAACACTCGTCAATAGAGCATCATAATCAATAAATGTCTTAGTGTACTCCATTCCGTATGTATCCGTAGCTTCTTGAAGCAGCATTAACAATCTTTGAATCCAGGCTTTTTCTCTACTTGCGATGACGGGATTATTAGTACCATTTAGAATCGTAATTCTTTTTTGAAGTTCGATTCCGACACTAAGTAATAAATAATTTTTAGGAATCATATTCGAACAGCCAATACAGGATGTTGCAGTAGGATTAGTGCAGTTTGGATAAATAACACATTGCGCATGCTCAGTATGTCCAGGCAGCTTATCCATGTACACTTGCTCCACTAATGATTGGGCTTCGTCAGGGGACATAAGGGATACTCTAATAGCAAGGGACTCTCTTTCTTGTTGTTGTATTCTTAAAAATTCACCAAACTGTTCAAGCTCGTATGGTGTGGGGAAAACGTTCTTATATTCAAGGATCTTTAAAGTGCGCTCGTATAGAGTATCTTTACTTTCCATTTTCGAAAGTGCAAAAGACCTTTCAATTAATAAATTATAGAGGTAACCAAAGTGACCACGATTACATAAGTTCACAGTTGCATTTCCAAGAGGGC
Organism: Brevibacillus fortis; assembly: GCF_046196545.1. GTDB lineage: Bacteria > Bacillota > Bacilli > Brevibacillales > Brevibacillaceae > Brevibacillus > Brevibacillus fortis_A. The sequence goes on along the minus strand of NZ_CP176370.1, from coordinate 3,934,080 downwards.
CATCTCTATCCGTAGATTGAATATAGATAGCAGTTGAATCTTGTTCTTTGTGACGCCGTGTTTGCTGGACTAAATCTAATGCTACGCCCATTGATTCTGAACTCTCTGTCGCTTTATGAAAAAGATGGGTCATGAAGGAACGATTCATTTTCAAACTACTGAACTTAAATGGGGGAGGAAAAAATTCATGTAGCTTGTGCCTGATAAGAGTGTAGTTATTCGTACCTGTTGTCATAAGAGATTGTTCTTTTTCATTTCTACGATGAAGCTCGCAAATTACAATCATAGTAGAGATAGGAACCAGCATATCCTGGTTTACTAAGAATCGGTTTAGTACCCCTGTTTTTGAAACCTTTAAACGAGTATGGGCAAATGTATTGACTATACGTTGAGAGTGTTCAACGGATAACCTGTTTCCCTCGTAGAACCATTGAAAATCGCTAACATTCATAAATGAAATATCTGGGGAAGGTAATCTCAAGAAATCCGATGACCTCCAAGCATTCGTCAGATGTAATGAGCTGTAAAGCCAAGTGACAGCGTACTGTCTATCATTGAGTGCTTCTAACAAATGAAACTCAATATTCTTTAAATACTTCTCTATTGCAATGAATTCATCTAAAGAATATATATCTTTATTTCCATTAGCCACATGCTTTCTAGCAACGTGGTACTTCTCACGATATTCTGTATGAACTCTCTCTTGTAAATACAACAGGAAAGCAATTAAATTTTTCTGCTGGTTAGTGTTTGTAGTGATTTTGAGTAGCCATTTAATTTCATTATCACTTAACAGAAAAAGCTCCTTTTCAAGTGACATCAAAGTTTTAAATAAAAATGTGAACTCTCTAGCGAGCATCCTCTGATTTTGTAGGTCTGCACGTGAGGTGTTTTGTCTCAAAGCTACAAAATCAAGAAATAATGCTTTTGTTTCAGAAAGGTGCAGGGGAGTTACGATCAAAGAAATTCCATTAGTAAATATGGACTGAGGATCTGTAGTCTTTTCCGTTCTATATTTATCATATGTAGCATAAAACTCCTCAAAATCCGCTATTAATACGACCATTTCCAATTGTCGAGAAAGAAGAAGTACCCATTTTATTTGATCAGCTAAATGTTTGGATAGAAGTGTAAGGACATAACGGCTTGAGACATTGTATTTATTCATAATCTGTTTAACTGTGTAGTATTTACTTGGTATGTCCTCTAGGAATTTTTTGAAAATGTATACATCCTTTTTTAATAAAAAGTACGTGCTTTTCACATTGTTTTTAATAGCACTAATTTCAACTTTAGAGCTTCTGATCATCGTTCGTAACGAATGGACTGAATAACCAAGGATTTCAGCAGCTTCCCCTATGGAATAGTATTCATTTGAGTCTTCGATTTTTAGGAATTTTTCTTTGTACTGTTCCACAGATTCTCTCGGTGCATAATAGTGGCTTTTGTATTTAATACCACCTACTATATGGTTCTTGTGAATCGCGTCAAGAACAGTAGATCTATGAATTTGTAACTCCTGAACGATCTCACTGGTATTCATGAAGTTGGAGATATTCAAGGTCAGTTCCTGTATCAGTTCTGAGTCATCTTTATGGACATAGTTTACTCTGCCTACTTTCCTTCCTCTTATTTGACCTTTACGCAGTTTTCTACCCACCCACACCACAACATCTTGAAGCGGTAATCCAAAATTGGTCGCTATTTCTTTACAAGTTAAATGGGTATGAATAAAAGTTTCATATGCTTCTATAATATTTTCGGAAATTAATATTCTTCGGTTTATTCTTTCAATTTTAATTCCAGATACCTCTTCAAGTGGGTTAAATGTATTGTTAAACCACCATGCAATTTTATCTTTTTTAATGTTTAGACGCTCAGCCGTCTCGGCAATTGTATAATATTTCAAAGCTTGAACCTCCAGCCTTTCCTAATGCTCATATAACTCATTTATAAGCATCTCAATACTTTTCTTCATTTCCTCGCTATCAGACATATAAGTTAACGAAGAAGTGATACTTTGATCTCCACGAGGTAACGCAATATCATACGGATTTCTAGCCTTTTTTGCTAGGAGATTTGTAAACGTGCCCCTGCCGATATGAAAGGACCATTTGGTTGACTTTAAATTTAATGCAGTGATCATATCGTCAGGATGGTTAGAGGAGGCTAATTCGTTGAGAAATTTCTCTTTTACGTTATTAAATGCATCACGCAGGCTTTTCCCTGTGAGAGCCTGACCATTGCGATTAAGAAAAAGGGGAGAATTCAAATTTATCGCTTTACCAAATTTATTTTCCATATCTGTTAGGTGATTTTTATACAAAGTGGGGAGAATTCCTTTTATAGAATAAACAAACTGCTTCCTATTGCGTTTTACTCTGGAAGTCCCCGAAATGTCTTTAATATCCCTTCTTAAATCACGAGTAGTAAGGAAGATTAATAACCCCCCAGATCCATACTGATCACCATAGGGTGTAAGATCACTAATCAGGATATTCACTATTTCACCGGCACGCAGACCACCGAATATTGACAGGTAAATGGCAAAGGCTATAGAGGAGGATACTGAAATGGCGGTTCTAAGAAACATTAGGATAAGTCTTGGAGGCAAAGTGTGTTCTATGGCTACTCTACCTTTATCAATATCATAGGCATATTCTCTCGAATACATAGGATGAAAGGATACTTTGGTTTCGTTGAAACCATTTAAACAGCCCTTCTCAATTAAGAAGGTATAAAAGTACTGCAAAGTACGTTCAACATTCTTAACACTATTGTTTGCGTTTCCTTTGATTAAAAGATAGTTTAAAAAGTCTGTTCCATGAAGTTTTGTTAGTTCTGATAATGAGTTTAATTTGTAAACGTTGCGCTGTTGGATCAGGATGTAGTTTAAAAATTGTGCTAGATGAACTCCTTGCAACCGTTGGGTATTATACTCCTTATATTTCCATTTCCAATGTATGAACGCAGTAAGTGGATGGACAACGGATTTATTATTCTGCTTATTCTTAAGCATTAGAACAGCATGTTTTCTTATTAAGCGATTAGATTTCACTCTATATTCCACGAAAGCTACGTCTATACAGAACACAAAATCCTCACATCTATTCTGTTCACCAAAACTGTCAAAATGAGACTTTATCACCAGCAGAACCATCTCCTAAAAAACTCCATATTTCGACTATATATTCCTTGAATTTTGTGCGCAAGAGAAGAGTGAAATAAAAATTAGGTGCATGAACACTATGTTATGTCGATTGGAAGATCACTTTGGCCTGAAAATGCGGGCGGAAAAGCGAGGATAATGTACATGAAATTATGTACAACTTTTGTTTGTCTAGGCCTGCGACAATTTCGCCAAGAAACGGGAAGAAGGCGTTTTTTGGCTCAAGCGGGAAACGTTAGCGGATACGCTCTGGAAGCTTCCGATTGAAAAGCTGTTCGGGGTAGGCTCACGCATGAAGCGTCATTTTCATCGAATGGGCGTCTATCAGATCGGGCAGCTGGCAGATATGAGGCCGGCCATCCTCACCCGACATTGGGGAGTGAACGGGGAAGTGCTGTGGCGTACGGCTCACGGAATCGACGATTCACCTGTGGCTTTGGATTCCTATGATTCACAAAAAGGAATCGGTCATCACATGACGTTGCCTCGGGATTACCATACAGCAGCAGAAATCAAGGTTATATTATTGGAGCTGTGCGAAGAAGTGTGCCGTCGGGCGCGGAAAAAGGAGCTGATGGGCTCCGTTCTGTCTGTGGGCTGTCGTGGGGCCGATTTGGCTGCTGGAACGGGCTTTGGGCGGCAGATGAAGCTCACGGAACAGACGAATGATGCCATGACTTTGTACGAAGCGGCCTGCTTTCTGTTTGACCGTCACTGGCAGGAAACGCCCGTCCGCAGTATCGGGGTCAATCTGGGGCAGCTTGTCCCTGACAACGTGGTGCAACTCAATCTGTTCACGGACAATCACAAGCGGCGTTCGTTGGCACAAGCCATGGATGACATCCGGACCCGATACGGTCAGGACGCCATCCTGCGCGCCACCTCTGTCTTGGAAGCGGGACAGGCGAAAGAGCGCGCACGTAAGATCGGAGGACACTACAAGTGACGGAGCCGATGGTGTCAGACGAGCAGGAATTGATACGCCAGTATATTTTATTTGGCATTTTGTTTCGGGCGGTCATGGTCGATCTAGGGCAGATGCGGATTGTGCCGTTGAAGTTTTCTTATCAGATGATGTTCGATGAGCTCTCGCGGTGGGCGGAGCGGCAGCATCACCAGCTGCGCCGCATCTTACAGCAGAGAGGGTGCATAGTCGTCAGCTCACGACGTCAGGGACATATGTATGTCGTCCACTATCGACAACGCGGGTACGTGCGAGAAGCGATTTATACGATTGAGGTATTGCGGGCAGAGTGTCAGGAGCTCGTCCATTTGTGGACCCGATATGAACAGCGAGGAGAGAACAAGCGATGAGGGAAAAACGCGTGTCCAAAAAGGAAAATGTATTCGTGGCCAGTCGGTTTGTGCTGCCTGAGCATCGGGAAATGTATTTGCGCATAAAGGAAGAAGAACGCCGCTATGTACCACCCGAGTTGGATCAGGAGCAGCTCAGCGCCTTGAGTGAACTGGTATGGCAGGCGTTTCAGACAGAGAGCATCCTGACGCTGACCTACTATGACGGGCGAGAGCCGCGACGCCTGTCTGCCCACATTATCCATATTGATCAAGTGGCGAGACGCCTCAAGCTTCGGGCTGGCTCCGAGATTCACTGGGTTCCTTTTGCTAGACTGCTGCATGTGGAGCTGGCAGCGGTTTTCTAAGCGCTCCATACATGAGACCCTGTCTAGTCGGGAACCCTTTGACAAACATCCAAAGGAGTGTCACGAATTGGAAAGGACAGGGAAACTGGTTTTGGCTGCCTTGCTCGCAATGACTTCAGGATGTACGGCTCCGCAGGAGGGAATGGAACAATCCCAGCTTTCCGTTCCGCACGTACGTATGCAGCAGGAGAAGACGCCATCCTCTTTAGACACGGAACAGAAATCGAGACCAGCGAAAATGATTCTGGACGTTCCGATTATCAGCCAGAAACCAGAACTGAAGTATGGATGCGAGGTAACAAGCTTGGCGATGTTGCTCCAATATGCGGGTCAAAACGTAGATAAGAAGTTATTGGCCGAACAGGTCAAAAAAGATCCCGAGCCATTGGTGAAAAACAACGGTGACATTAAAGAATGGGGAGATCCAAATAACGGGTTTGTCGGAGACATTACTGGCGTTCGCAAAGGGTTTGCTGTTTACAACAAGCCATTGGAAGAGTTGCTACGGCGCTATATGGGTGAACGGACGGTCAATTTGACGGGAGGGTCCTATCAGACTCTCTTGGATAGTGTTGCTGCAGGGCATCCTGTTGTCATCTGGACTACCGGGGATTTCAGATTGCCTACGGAATGGGAGAGCTGGTACAAGGACGGGAAAAAAGTGGTCGCTCCTTTTGATGAACATGCCGTTCTTCTGGTCGGATATGACGGAAAATACGCCTATGTCAATGATCCGCTTACCGGAGTCAAACAACAGCGGGTGCCCCATACCTCCATGAAAACGAGCTGGGAAGCACTGGGTAAACAGGCCCTCAGCTATCTATAATGAAAAAAAGGGCGCCTTTGAAAAAGGCAAGCCGCAAAAAACAGCGTGCCACGTTGAAACGGTGTGTGCGAGGAAGATGTGAGATTCCTGAAACGAAAAGCGGTCAAAAATAACCGTTTTTCGTGTTTTTTTGGCTTACACGGATTTTGCCAGAAGGGAGGTTTCCCTGTATTGTTAGATTATCTTTTGAAGCATATATTTGACGGATAGAACAAAGGAGATTTTTTGCATGCTAGCACAAGAAATGGGTGTCATATTCACCAAGCACGCCGATCAAATTACTTCCAAGCGTTGGGGAGAATTCATGCAACAATTGGAGGAAAAAGGCCTGTACGTGCTCATTGAGACAGACACGATCGGAAGAGTGATGAGTCCATTGGGCGGATTGATGCCCATGCCGTGTAAAAGTGAGACGCTCCATATTGTGACAGCTGATGAGCTGGAGCAGCGCGGCTTGCCGCTCGGTCACCACATCGTAACGAAAGCGAAAGAAAAAGTAGTCCAACCATAATCGGAAAAACCAACGCAACCTTTCCTGTGGGAGCTAGCCTCCAAGTGGGAAAGGTTTTTTGTTGTTCCTAAAAAAAGAATACTCCGGCTAGGGGCAAGATCTATCCGGCAATCGGCGGTAGACGGCAGAAGGTCACATTATGATAAGGGGTAGGACAAAAGAAGCAAGCAGGAGAGAGGAGAACAGGAATGACGACAATGGAGAGCAAAGAGGGGATGCAGCCCAAAAAAGGCGTGCGTCGCTTGCTGGAGATTGCGGATGAGAAGCGCGGATTGCTCGTCGTCTCGGCAATATTGTCTTCCTTGAGCGCAATATGCATGTTGGTGCCTTATGCATCCGTCTACTTTATTTTACGCGAACTGTTAACGCATGCAGCTTCTCCCGCTATGGCGGACGGGGCGTACATGATTCGGTGGGGAGTTATTGCGCTTTTGGGACTCGTGGGAAGTCTGATCATGATGTATGCAGGCGGGATGGTGTCTCATATCGCTGCGTTTCGCATTTTATACGGAATGCGGGTCAAATTGGCTTCGCATATCGGCCGTTTACCGCTTGGTTGGTTGAATGGAACATCTACCGGTGCAGTCAAAAAAACATTGGAGCAAAATGTAGAAAAGGTCGAGACGTTTGTCGCGCATCAGCTTCCGGATTTGGTGCATGTAGTCGTGACGACGGTGCTCATGATCGGCGTGATGTTTTACTTGAACGTCTGGCTGGCGCTGGCCTGCGTCGTGCCGATCATACTGGGACTGATTGTGCAGATCATTACCTTTTCCGGGACGAAAACAAAAGAAAATATCAAAAGGTACTATGATTCGCTTGAACGGATGAATGGATCTGCCGTCCAGTATGTACGCGGAATGCCGGCGATCAAGGTATTCGGGCAGACCGTTCATTCCTTCCGGCGCTTTTATGCGGATATGATCACCTATCGGGACTATTGCGTCAAGCATACGGATGATTTTCAAAACGGATTTTTGGTGTTCAAGGTGATCCTGAGTTCATTTGCGGTCTTTATTCTCCCGGTAGGGGTGTTCATGCTAAGTCAAGACCCGCAAAATGTTGCGTTTGCGTCTGTTCTGCTCTTTTTCCTCGTAATGGCGCCAGGTGTATCTGCACCGATGTTTAAGCTCTTGTTTTTGACCTCAACCCTGCGTGACATTGGCGAGGGGGTGGAGCGCATGGATCGGATTTTGGCTGAGCAGCCCGTTGCCGAACCGCTTAGCTCCCAGCGTCCGCAGAGCTTTGATGTCGCATTTGAAAACGTCTCTTTTTCTTATGCAACAGAGGGGAAAACAGGAGGAGAGGCACTTTCTCGCGTCTCTTTTTTGGCGAAGCACGGGCAGGTGACAGCTCTGGTCGGACCGTCTGGTGCAGGGAAATCTACGGTAGCGAATCTCATTCCGAGATTTTGGGATGTTTCGGAGGGATCGATTCGCATTGGCCAGGTAGATGTTCGGGAGCTGTCGAGCACGGATTTGATGAACACCGTAGCATTCGTCTTTCAGGATACGTTTTTGTTTTACGACACGGTTTACAACAACATTGCCATTGGATTGCCAGACGCAACGCCAGAGGCGGTCTATGCAGCAGCGAAGGCAGCTCAATGCCATGATTTTATTCAAAAGCTCCCGCAAGGCTACGACACCCTGATTGGGGAAGGGGGAGTCTACTTGTCCGGGGGAGAAGAGCAGCGTGTGGCGGTCGCACGGGCGATCCTGAAAAACGCACCGATTCTTGTCCTCGACGAGGCGACTGCTTTTGCTGATCCTGAAAATGAGTATGAGATGCAACTGGCTCTGGCAGAGCTGATGAAGGGCAAAACCGTCATTGTCATCGCGCATCGCCTGTCAACGATTCGGGATGCCGATCAAATTTTGGTGCTGGAAAAAGGGAAGCTGATCGAACAAGGCAGGCATCAAGCATTGGTAGAGGCGAATGGGCTCTATGCCCGGATGTGGAAGGCTTACACCGATGCGCAGGACTGGCAAATGGGCGAAGGAAAGGGGAGTGTGGACGCAGATGAGTATGCTGAACAATATCACAGCAGGTAAACCGCGGGCGCTGATCAAACCCGTTATTTACACGACACTTGCCAACCTTGCGCAAATAGTGCCGTTTGCCTTGCTTGTGGAGGCTGCCCGGTTGATTTTTGAGCCGTTTGCCCAGCCGGGTGCCCCATTGAACATCGAGCGACTCTGGTGGGTATGCGGATGGATGGTAGTCTCGTTGCTGCTTTTGTTTCTATGCGAAATTCCAGCGTATCGCTCACAGTTTCGCGGCGCCTACAGCACGGCGGCAGAGGGGCGAACCAAGCTCGCGGAGCACCTTCGCAAGCTGTCACTCGGTTACTTGAACAAAAGAGACCCAGGGGATTTGGCCAATATGATGATGGGAGATTTTACGATGGTGGAGCACGGGATTTCCCATCTCGTACCGCAAATGTTGGGGGCGATCATCATGCCTGTCATGGCGATCGTAGGTCTTTCTTTCATAGATTGGCGCATGGCACTGGCCTTGTTTGCTGCGTTTCCTATAGCGATTCTCTTGGTGCTGATGACATCCGGACTTCAACGCAGGCTCGGAGCGACGCATATGCGTGCCAAAATTAACGCCGCCAATCGTTTGCAGGAATATTTGAACGGCATTCGCGTCATCAAAGCGTACAATTTGACCGGCGAACGCTTTGTACGGCTGGAGCAATCCTTTCGTGAGTTCATGCGGCAGAGCATACGAATCGAAGGCTTGCTGGGACCGATTGTGCTCGCCGCCATCGCTTTTATCCGGGCTGGCCTCACACTCATGGTCATGGTCGGCGTGTATTTGCTCGTAGCAGGTAGCATAGACCTGATCACGTTTGTCATGTTCCTGCTGGTTGGGACACGTATCTTTGATCCGTTGACAGCTGCACTCGTCAACTATGCAGAATTCCGTTACCACGAACAGGCGGGGGAGCGGATTGTCCAGTTACTGGCGGAGCCGATCATGACAGGTGAGCACCAACCGCCTGCGGAAAACGACGTGAAGCTCGAAGGCGTCTCTTTTGGTTATATCGAAAAGAATGTCCTGAACAACGTGAGCATGCACATGCCAGTCGGTTCATTTACAGCATTGGTCGGGCCGTCTGGCAGTGGAAAAAGCACCGTGATGCGGCTGATTGCCAGATTTTATGACCCGTCACAAGGCACTGTTCAGCTGGGCAATCAACCACTTGTCGACATGGACCCGGAGGCACTCCTCTCCCGGGTGTCGATGGTGTTCCAGGACGTGTATTTGTTCCAGGACACGATTGCAAACAACATTCGCTTCGGAAAAAGGGATGCGACACAAGCTGAGGTCGAGGAGGCGGCCAAACAAGCGTGCTGCCATGATTTCATCATGAAGCTGCCTGATGGCTACGATACGCTCGTAGGGGAAGGGGGAAGCACGCTATCAGGTGGCGAGAAACAGCGCATTTCCATTGCCAGAGCGATCTTGAAAAATGCGCCGATCATTCTCTTGGATGAAGCAACAGCCTCACTAGACCCCGAAAATGAGGCGCAAATTCAGAAAGCGATCGATACGCTTATCGAGGGAAGAACGGTTATCGCCATTGCTCATCGCCTGAAAACCATCCGAAATGCTAACAACATCTACGTGTTGGAAAATGGCACGGTCGTCGAATCGGGACAGCATGATGAGCTTGTGAAAAAGAACGGTTTGTATGCACGGCTGTGGAGGCTGCAGCAAACGACAGGCGGTTGGAGACTGTCTTCCTAAATCAGTGACAAAACCCGCTAGGCAAGTCAGCCGAAGCGGGTTTTGTCATGGGCGCACTCTTACGTTCAGTTGTCTGCTTTTTTAGTCGCAGGGACTTGACGGAATAGCTTGGTCATGCACGCCCATGCGATGAGTGGACCGATTCCGATGCACAGAATCAACCAGTTCAGCGTAAGAGGAGAGACGCTCAAGGAGGTTACCAGCAGAAAGATCAGAATCCCCACCAGCCGACCAACGTCCAGAGCGAACTCTCGGAGCACGACATACTCGACCCGATTGCGTGCGCTCTCTTCGTTAGTGCCAATCAGATCAAAGATCGTGGAGAGCATGGGCACAGAAAACAGCGGATAAGCGATGGACACGGCAATCCCGAAAATAAGCAGTGTCGTAAAGCTCACCTGCCAAAAAAATACGAAGAGAATCCCCCACATGATGACAGAACCAGTGAGCATTCCCCACTTGCGATAGCGCGGAGAGAACCATTTGGCGATCAGGAAGTAGCTCACAAGCCCGACGGCAGATGTAGTCAACCAGTAGTTGCCGAGAGTCATCTCGCTTCTCGTGGAAATGTAGACGAGTAGACCGATCACAAAACCGAATACACCTTCACGCAGTCCTTGACCAGCTAAAGCGCCTGCTGCCCAGCGCCACTCGGGCTCCTCTCGCAAACAACGTAAGGAAAAGCTCCAAGAATACGTCCCTTCCGATTGGCGTTTTTTCAGAAAAAAACTGATGAACACACCGACGACAAATAGTGCAAGAGAGATCCCGAAAATAAGGGAGTAGCCGCTATTACCCGGAAGCCGCGTAATGAGGAAGCCTGATATCCATGGAGCGAGCATGCCGCCAATGGAGGCAAGCAACCCCGCCCAACTGTTGAAAAGGTCGCGGTTATCCGCATTCGTGATTTCGAAGTACACGACATTAAAAGAAAGCCAGAAAAAGCCACTCGCCATGCCTTGGACGAGACCAAGTGGTACGGCATAGGAAACAGCTTTGGTACCCGCCAAAAGAACGAGCAAATAAAAAAGGGCAGAAACCGCCATTCCGGCACGCAGGACATTCATTTTATTCAATTGCTTGACGTACCAGCCAGCAAGCCAGAAGGTAAGAGCACCCGCGAGATGGGCGGAAAAAGTAAACCAAGCGATCGGCGCAAATTGACTTTTTACCTTCCACAAATAGACGTTTACAAACGTGCCAGAAAGGGCGCCAGCGGCAATGAATACAGCGTTGACCAGGAGCAGCAGCTTGGCTTGATTGTCCAGACGACCTGATGGCTTTTGCTGAGAAGGCTCGTGGCGCGACATTTTCAGACCAGTGGACTCCTGAATTTGAAGGAAGGATGGAAGGCGTTTTTTTGTTTTTTGTTGCATATGTTCCCTCCGCGCAAAAATAGGACATGAACATAACGTGCCCTACCGATGCTGCTTTCAACAGGGAAGTGAGTAAACACCATGTTTTCCCAAATGAAAAAGCGAAGATCGCAATTTTTTGAACGTTATTTCATTTCAGGGAGGAAAACGACTAGCAGCAAACAAATTAAGAGAGGAGAGGCATACGAAAATACAGAAGCGAACAGAAAAGAGGTCACGAGATGGCGACAACCATTTTCAGAAATGGACGCATTTACACAGGAGATTCCAAGCATTTGTTCGTACAAGCGCTGGTCGTTCGGGATGGAATTGTCCATGACTTGGGCAGCGATGCGGACATGCTTCTTCAATACGGAGGCAGTGATGCAACGGTCATTGATCTGCAAGGATATACCGCTACCCCGGGATTGATTGACAGCCACCTGCACTTGGGATGGCTCGGTCTCACCTTTTTGCAGCTGGATTTGAGCAAGGCTCGCTCCAAGGACGAGATGCTGTTTCTCTTAAAAGAAAAAGCGCAAGCCACACCTGAAAATGCGTGGATACAAGGCTACGGCTGGGATGAGAATTTGTTCGCAGATGGTGGCGGCATTCCTACCATCGAAGAGCTTGATCAAGTTGCACCACATTGTCCAATTCTTCTGGCACGAATATGTGGACATGCGAATCTGGTCAACAGCAAGGCATTGGAGCTATGCGGCTATCATCGTGACATGGAGGTGCCTGCGGGGGGAGTCATTGTACATGATCCAGTGAGCGGAAAGCCAACGGGTATGCTATTAGAAACTGCCTCCAACCTGATTACGAAGCATATTCCGAGACCTGACTACGATCAGTTGAAGCAAAGCCTGCGCAACTCGATTCGCTATGCAATGGCGCATGGATTGACAGGGGCACATACGGAGGATTTGCGTGAATTGGGCGGACTTGCGCAGACGTATCGGCTCTATGATGAACTCATCAATGGCGAAGAGCTTGCGCTGCGCAGCAACCTGCTTGTCTTCTATCCGCATATGCATGAGCTTCGTGACTTAAACATGACGGCAGGTTATGGCAACGCTCATGTGCAAATTGGTGCGGTGAAAATTTTTGCAGATGGGGCATTAGGACGCAGGACGGCTTATCTGTCAGCTCCGTACGCTGATGATCCGAGTACCAGCGGTTATCCTGTGCATGAGCAAGGCGAGCTGACAGAACTGGTTCGACAAGCACGTGGACTCGGGATGCCCATAGCCGTACACACCATTGGCGACAAAGCACTGGAAATGGTGCTGGACAGCTTGGATCAGTTCCCGGCAGTCGCCTATCGGGACCGCCTCATACACACACAAATCTTGCGGCCGGACCTGCTGGACCGCTTGAAGCATCCTCATCGGATTGCAGATATCCAACCGCGTTTTCTGGCAGGAGACTTCCCGTGGGTGATGGATCGCGTAGGACAGGAGCGGATTCAACACTCGTACATCTGGAAAACGATGATGGACTACGGAATCATTTGCGCTGCTGGCTCGGATACACCAGTAGAACCTATCGATCCTCTGTTGGGGATACACGCAGCGGTCACGCGCAAAGCACCGGGAGAAACACACGATGGATACTTCCCGAAAGAAAAACTGACGATGGAGGAAGCGATTCATCTGTTTACATTGGGCAGTGCACAGGTGACGAACGAAGATCATGTCAAAGGCACGCTGTCTCGTGGAAAATATGCGGATATGACCGTCTATTCCAAGGACCTGTTTACCATCGACCCAGACGAGCTGCTCTCGACAAAGGTCATGATGACCATCATTGGCGGAAAAGTTTGCTATACGTCTTGAAAACATAACTCAAAAATCAGGAGCAGCGGCTGCCTGACAAGAAAGTAAAGTCATGGACTGCTGCTGTCTGTTCAGCACTTAGAACGGCATATGTTTTCACCTTATCGAATACGCAAAACCCGACTCAGGATAAGTGAGTCGGGTTTTTTGTCAGCTGCTTTCCGCGCAGCAAGCTCTTCACATCGATTTCCGCAATCAGCACACTGATCAATACGAGACCTGCGCCTATGTACCCGCGAACAGACAGTGTTTCGCCTGTGACCAAGAAGGCAAACAGGGCAGCGAAGACTGGCTCCAAGGAAAAAATAACACCCGTGTGCGTGGCGGTCGTATATTTTTGGGCCACCGTTTGAACGACAAAGCCAATTGCACTGCACAATACGCTAAGGGCGAGCACCGCGATCCAAGCCTCTGTCGTCTGCGGCAGAGTGGGGGTCTCCAGTGCAAATGAAAAAACAATGCCCAGCAGCGCCGTAAAGCCAAGCTGGTAAATTCCCAACTGGATCGTATCCGATTGATTGGCCCATCGGCCTGTTACGGTAATATGTGTAGCATAAAAGAGGGCACCAGCAATACACAAAAGGTCTCCTTGGCTGATGCGAAATTCAGCGCTTAGCGTGAGCAGGCCGATTCCGATCATGGCCAGCCCAGCGCCGACAAATACTCTTTTTTCGGGACGGTTTCTCAAAAGAATAGATAAGAGCGGAACAAAGATAACGGTCAGGCTAACGAGAAAACCTGCCTGGGAAGCTGTCGTTGATTTCACTCCATTCGTGATGGTGGCAAAAACCCCGAAAAGGAGCGCACCGAGTACGAATGCATGAAGCAATGTTTTTCGATTTGTGTCACGCAAGCGTTTATGGAACAAGGCGGCTGCCAGTAGAAAAGCAATGCCAAAGCGGATGCCGATCAGATTGAAAGTCTCCAAATCCTTCAATCCCATTTGCATAAACACATACGAGGTTCCCCAAAACAGGGTGACCAAAATCATAGCCAAATCGGCTTTTACTTGCGGTTTCATGATGGAATAAGCCTCCTTGCCCGGGAAAAGCGGGTCCTAATCAGTGTTGCGCCATAAACAGTATACGAGTATCGTTTAAATAAGAAAAATGAATGTTTGTGATGATTTTTATGAATCAGATTCATGTAAAGGGGACGAAGAAGGGTGAGTTTGAACAAGTTCGAGGTAGTTATCACGGTTATTGAATCGGGGAGCTTAACCAAAGCTGGAGAAATACTAGGTCTGACACAATCGGCGATCAGCCATGCAATTGCGAGTCTGGAGCGGGAATTTGGGTTTTCGCTTTTGATCAGAAGGCGGTCAGGTATTAGCCTCACGAGCAATGGGGAGCGACTGCTTCTGTACATGCGTGAGACCTTGCGCTGTCATGAGCGGATGAAACAAGAGGTGTTTGCCATCAACGGGTTGGAGGTCGGGACGGTGAGAATTGGAACGTTCACAAGTGTATCCACACAATGGCTTCCCGGAATCCTCAAGCGGTTTCAAGACCAGTATCCGGCGATCGAGATCAAGCTGATGGAAGGGTATTACGATGGAATTGAGAGCTGGATTCAAACCGGAGAGATTGATTTCGGTTTCGTCTCCTTACCGACAACAGAGGATTTGGAATGCATTCCTTTGAAAAAGGATCAGATGTATTTGCTGGTGACAGAGGAACACCCGCTCTACAAAGAGGAGCGGGTGCATGTGAGCCGATTGGCCGAAGAGACATTTATCATGCCGAAGACGGGCTGTGACAATGATATACAGCGCTTGCTGGCCCAGTATCAGATCGAGCCGCGAATCAAATATGAAGTAGGAGATGATCACGCGATTATTGCCATGGTGGAAAATGGACTCGGGATCAGCATTCTTCCGGAAATGATTTTGTTCCGCTTGCCTGCAAATATCCGGATGATCCCGCTTGAAGGGGAGCATTACCGGTCGCTGGGGGTGGCAGCGACCTCTTTTTCCAAGCAGTCACCGGCTGCCAAGCGCTTCTTGCAGTTTGTCACCGATTGGGTAAACGAGCAGCAAGCGTAATTCAGACAGACAAATCGCGCCTGACTTCCCTCGCCAACGGCTGCTTTCGGACAAAGGGCAGATACAACAAGAAAAACAACGCGAGCGCTACTCCTTCCAACGAAACGATGTACCACGGATACGGGCCCAAAAAGTCAATCAGACTGGGATTGTCCGGTTTGCGCGAGACAAATAAGTAATTTCCGCCCGTCCACTGGTTGACGAAAAGTGCGACGAGCAATAGCAGGTTTAAAAAGCCCATCGTTTTCCAAATCGAACGGACAGTCGGACGGTAGCCTTCTACCCACGTCATGTACAGGCAAGCAAGGACGATTCCCGCGTGGGCTACAAAAAAATGCACAAAGCGAAAATGCGGAAATGGATAAAACAACTCGGGGGTAAGCAATGCCTGCATGGCTCCGCCAATCCCGGCAAAAAACGTAATCTCATACAGCCCGTAGCTTCTCGTCATCAGCATCATGGCAGAAAGAAGGAGGGTCACGCTGCACAGCTGCAAGGGCAATGTGTAAGCAGCCGTCCAGCTCTCGGTATAAACATGCCAAAGCTGATAACAAACCTCTGACAAGAGCAAGACACCTGCAAGTACGTAACGTGTGGCGAGTCGATTTGTCGGGGCTTGGAGCTTTTGCCGAAATAAATAGGTGAGCACGACCAGACAGAGCACAAGAATCAAGGTGATAACGTGAGAAGTGGAAAACAGCCGAAACGGCTCCCCTGTCAGAAAAAGTGAAAAATAGGGTGAGGTCATGATGATCTCCTTTTTGTTTATTATTTTTTATATTTGAAAATTCACGAAATTTTAACAGATAGCTATTTTTCTGATATAAATCTTTGGTTATAATATAAATAGACTACGTTACATCATTGAGAGGAGATATAGTCTTGAACTTAGTGCTCACGGAAAAACAATGCAAGTCTTGCCAGGCTCGCTTGACCGAGTATGAAATCGAGAACAATGGTGCGCTCTGCATGGAATGCTTCAAGGAAGAACAAGGCGAGTAAAAGCAAGGCATACGGCAACTGACTGTCTACTGCTATCTAATAATAGACCCTTTCAATCAGGCCCTCTCTTTCTCATAGAGAGGGTCTGATTTTTTTTCAGGCCTTATTCCGGGAGCGGAATGATGAGTTCCATTCTTCGGCTGCCGTCTTTCATGCTTGTTTCAAACAAGATTAGTGTCAGTGTGCTGTTCGGCTCCGCTTTTTTCACTTTCAGTGTATGAGTAAAATCTCCCCAATCAGGAGCAGCGGTCGTAGCCTGCACGAAACCTTGCGTCAGCTCGTTATGTCCATCTTCTACGACATAATTGAGTACTGCTTCGAACACGCGCGCCTGTCCTTTGATTTCAAACGTGTCTTGGGCGGTTTTCTTCACAGTGACATTGCGGAAAATATCATTGGCGTAGACAGTCTCCTGTTGAGCTGGCTGTTCCGTCGGTGGCTTCTCAGGCGTTGTAGGTGGTTGCGTGGTTGCAGGTGGCTCAGAAGCAGGTGTCTCGGGCTCTGCTGCAACGGGTGGCTTCTGTTGTTCTGTTGGAGTGGAAGGGCTATCTGTGCCACTCGTGCATCCTTGCAGCAAGCCGATCGTCAACAGCAGCAAAAGCAGTTTTTTCATGGTATCCCTCGATTCTGTCTGGTATGAAATGGTACCTACAAATAGTAAGACGTAAAAACAAATAATAGTGTTTCAGGTGGATGGGTCTCCCTGCGTCAAACTGTGGTAGAATGGAGAGGAAGTAGCAACCATTATTCCTAGAAGGCTGGTCTGATAAGAATGGAACAACAGACGTTTCGAGTGGAAAAAGACTTTCTTGGCGAGAAGCAAATTCCAGTAGATGCTTATTATGGCGTGCAAACAATGCGAGCAACGGAAAACTTCCCAATCACCGGGTATCGTCTTCATTTCTCCCTCATCAATGCAATGGCAATGGTAAAAAAAGCAGCTGCGATGGCAAATATGGAAGTTTCCAGATTGAATCCCCGGTTAGGAAATGCGATTGTCGCTGCGGCGGAAGAAATCATGCAAGGAAAATGGCATGATCAATTTATCGTCGATCCGATCCAAGGCGGAGCAGGTACTTCGATCAATATGAATGCCAACGAAGTGATCGCGAACCGCGGTCTTGAGATGCTTGGTGAGAAAAAAGGAGATTATTTCCACTTAAGCCCAAATACACATGTCAACATGTCTCAGTCTACCAATGATGCTTTCCCGACAGCGATTCATATTTCAACACTCACCCTGTTGGAAAAGCTGCTCGTGACGATGGATAAGATGCATGATGCATTTGGCCAAAAAGCAAAAGAATTCGATGATGTCATTAAAATGGGCAGAACGCATTTGCAGGATGCGGTACCGATTCGCTTGGGCCAAGAATTCGAAGCATACCGTCGAGTGCTTGAGCGCGACATCAAGCGTATCAAGCAATCTCGTCAGCATTTGTACGAAGTGAATATGGGAGCGACTGCGGTAGGAACGGGTTTGAATGCTGACCCTCGTTACATTACAACAGTAGTCAAGCATCTTGCAGATATCACAGGCTTCCCGCTGACAGGTGCAGAGCATCTCGTGGATGCTACCCAAAATACAGATGCGTACACAGAAGTATCAGCAGCACTGAAAGTTTGCATGATGAATATGTCTAAAATCGCGAATGACTTGCGTTTGATGGCATCAGGACCTCGAGCTGGACTGGGAGAAATCTCCTTGCCAGCACGCCAGCCAGGCTCCTCGATTATGCCAGGAAAAGTCAATCCTGTTATGGCAGAGCTCATCAACCAAGTAGCGTTTCAGGTCATCGGAAATGACCATACGATTTGTTTGGCATCTGAGGCAGGTCAGCTAGAACTGAACGTTATGGAGCCTGTGCTTGTCTTCAACTTGCTGCAATCGATCAGCATTATGGACAATGCATTCGATGTCTTTACACGTCACTGCTTGGAAGGAATCGAAGCAAACCGCGAGCGCATGAAAGAATACGTGGAAAAAAGCGTAGGCGTCATCACTGCGGTGAACCCTCATCTCGGATATGAGACTGCTGCACGCATTGCCCGTGAAGCCATTTTGACTGGAAAGTCTGTACGTGAGCTGTGCTTGCAACACAATGTACTGACAGAAGAAGAACTGGATCTGATTCTCGATCCATTTGAAATGACTCATCCAGGTATTGCTGGAGCATCCTTGTTGGATCGCGACTAGACCAAAAAGCTCCCGCGCTTTGCACATGCGAAGCAGCGGGAGTTTTTGCTTGCAAAAGAAAGGGCTTGCACTACTTTTTCGGAAGCTGATCCAAGCTCTTGAATTCATAGCCTTGCTTGCGTGCTTCATCGATCATCATCCCGAGAGCCTCTGCATTGTCTTTGGAGACAGAATGGAGCAGAATGACAGCGCCGGGATGTAATTGGGCCATCACGCTATCATAGGCATATTTTGCCCCACGCTGGACTTTGGTATCCCAATCCTTATAGGCGACCGACCAAAAGACATTGGTATAGCCCAAATCTTTGGTTACAGCAAGTGTGCGATCGCTGAAAATTCCTCTGGGAGGTCGCAAGTAACGCATGTTAGCTTGTCCGGTCACTTGCTGGACCGCATCGCTCACTTTCGTCAGTTCATCTTTGATTTTTTGATTCGATACGGTTGTCATATCGGGATGGCTCCAGGAATGGTTGCCAATCAGATGTCCCTCTTGTGCCATTCGCTTTAACAACTCGGGCTGTTCCTTCACAAAGTGCCCTGTCACAAAGAAAATGGCAGGGACTTTTTTCGCGACAAGTGTATCTAAAATCTTTGGCGTAAAGCCGTTTTCATAACCGTTATCAAACGTCAAGTAAAGCTCTTTTTTCGTAGTATCCCCTAAAAAAACCGCACCGTGACGATCCACAATGCCTTTAAAGCCTTCCTCATTGATTGAGGGTAATTGACCATTCTTGCTCTTTTTAAATCCAAAATGGTACGGGTGATCTGGTGAAGCCATAATCGAGTCAACTGGCAAGGCACTCGTAAGCAACAAGCTAATCCCGATCAAAAAGCTTTTGATCCATCGTCTTTTCAAAAATGAGCTCTCCCTTCTGTAGCGAAGTCATGATGTATTTAAGGCGATTCCATCAAAAGTTTGTCCAGTCTACTTCCAAATATGTAAACGGACATCTGCAACAGCGGCTAGGTAGAAGGGCAAGTGAAGCGGTATTCCAAGTTGTGTAAAAATCTTCTCTGGGTAAGGAGACAACTGTCCATACAAGAAAAAGGAACTCTTCATATAGTATCAAAGTCGACAGAAAACTGTTGGCAAATGCTACCAGGTAATCATCTATAGCCAGGAGGTGTACTTAACATGGAAGAATGGTTGGAGCAATTACGTGAGGCCATCGGTGAAGGTGCAGAAGAATTGGAAGTAAAAATCGAATACGAAGATGGTACCACGAAAAAATTGTTCTTCGGCAGTGATGAAGAAGATGAAGAAGATGAAGACGAAGAATCCGATGACGAGGAATCGGATGACGAGGAATCCGAATCCGAAGACGAAGACGAAGACGAAGATGAAGACGAAGACGAAGACGAAGACGAAGACGAAGATGACGACGACTAATCGTTTGTATTTGTTGAAAAAAGATACGCGTACATGCGTATCTTTTTTCTATTGCATTCTGTAATATTAAACATATTTCATGATGAGGATGGAACAGAAAATGAGCTTTCAAGTGAGTCATCAAACGATAAAAGAATGGTGCGGTCGCCTTTCCTATGAAAGAGGAAAGACGTTTTACCGTTCTGGGAACGTGCTTGTGGAGCATTTTCAAAAGGAGCCTGCCTGGATCAAAACGACAGTGAACGCAGGCAAAAATAATTATCAGGTCACCATTGAACTGGATGAGTCTGGTATGGCAGCAGTGTGCAGTTGTCCTACTTTAGCGTCGTACGATCACTACTGCCAACATATCGCAGCCTCGCTGTTAACCTTGCGTGATCTGCAAGTAGACGAGCATCCTGGCAGCTATTCCACTTCCTTTACAACGAGACAAGCAGGCATGACAACCCAGCCTGATTCTCAACTAACAGAGGGCCTGTTCGGTTTGTTCGTGGACCGTCCGATTCGGACAAGCCATAATCGCGTGTTGCTGGATCCACGAGCAACGCTTGCCTTGGAAATCATCTGTAAAATCGTACCGTACGGCTTTCGCAAGAGCATGATCGGAATAGAGCTGAAGCTAGGGCCAAAGAGGTTGTACATCGTTAAGGACATTCGCGACTTTTTAGACCGGGTGGATAAGCAGCAAGTGTATCGTTTCTCTAGCCAATTTACCTATGATCCGAATTTGCATCGCTTTTTGCCAGAGCATGAAGCTATCCTCCGTGAGCTCCTGCAAATTTACCGAACGGAAAAAATATATCGAGAGACAGCAAGCTACCCTTATCAGGAACAGAAGCATGTGGGTGGGGAAAGGGTTCTTCTTGTTCCACCATTTACCTGGGAGCGATTATTTGCTTTGCTCCTTACCGCACCGTCTGTTCACATTCAGCATCATGACCAAATGTATCCAACGTTTGCATGTATAGATGAGCCGCCGCCACTCCACTTCGAATTCGACCAGACAAAAGCCGATCAATATCAGCTGGAAGTCCAAGGATTCAAGCAAATCACGGTCTTGGAAGCTTACGGATTATTGCTCGTAGATGGCAAATGGCACAGACTGCCAAAGGAACAATGCCACAGTTTGGCAGAGCTGAAGCACTTGTTAGAATCTCATAGCAGTGAGCGGATTCACATTCCCGCGGAAAAAATAGAGCCATTCATGGTACAGGTTGTCCCGGCCTTGATGAAACTGGGGAACGTGCAAATTGCAAAGGCCGTCTCGGAACGAGTCGTGCAATTCCAGTTAAAAGCCAAGCTGTATTTGGACAGGATCAGAGACCGGCTGCTGGCGGGACTGGAGTTTCAATATGGCGATATCGTCATCAATCCGCTGGAAGGGTATGAAGGAGGAGGGCAACGTGGCAGTGAGCTGATTCTGATGCGTGACGGGGAGAAGGAGCGGCAGATTTTAGAGCTGATGGAGGAAAGTGCCTTTACGCGAACGGAAGGAGGGTATTTTCTAGATGACGAGGAAGCTGAGTACGACTTCCTTTACCACGTCGTCCCTAAGCTGGAAAAACTGTTGAAGGTATATGCGACAACCACCGTAAAAATCAGGATTCAGCCTCTCCACCTACCACCAAAAGTAAAAGTGGATGTCGATGAGCGAACAAATTGGCTGGATTTTCGCTTTGATATGGATGGGATACCCGAGTCTGAAATCCGAAGTGTTATCCAATCGGTAGAAGAAAAGCGCAGATATCATCGGCTGTCGAATGGAGCGCTTCTGCCGCTTGAGACAAAGGAATTTGAGCAAATCAATCGTTTCCTGGACGAGATGGGCATGCAATTTGCTGAGCAAATGGGAAGTGGTTTTCAACTGCCTGCTTTTCGCGGGCTGCGCTTGCTTGATATACCCATGCAGGGACAGTCTGTTCAGCTAGGCAAATCATTGCGCCAGTTTTTGGAGAATATGCGTAACCCTGATAATCTGGACTTTCCGGTACCCGAATCATTGCAGGCGACCCTTCGAGATTATCAGAAGTTTGGCTATCAATGGATGAAAACACTGGCACACTACGGCTTTGGGGGAATTCTCGCAGACGATATGGGCCTGGGGAAGACATTGCAAAGTATAACCTTTCTTCTGTCTGTTCTGCCCGAAATCCGAGAACAAAAGCTCCCGGCGATTATCGTGGCTCCTGCCTCTCTTTTATACAATTGGCACAATGAAATCAAAAAGTTCGCGCCAAATATCCGTAGCGTTATCGTGGATGGAACGAAGGAAGAGCGAAATCAAATCGTAAATGAGCTGTCACAAATCGATGTGCTCATTACTTCGTATCCGCTCTTGCGTCGTGATCATGCCCAGTTCGAGGAGCATTCCTTCCACACCTTGATCTTGGATGAAGCGCAGACCTTTAAAAACTATGTCACTCAGACAGCCCAGACAGTAAAACGAATAAAAGCCAAGCATCGCTTTGCTCTTACAGGAACACCTGTGGAAAACAGGGTAGAGGAGCTGTGGTCCATCTACGATGCTGTTTTCCCAGAGCTTTTTCCTGCACGAAAGGAATTTCTCGACTTGCCGCGAGAAACGATTGCGAAGCGGACGCGTCCATTTTTATTGCGCAGGCTCAAGACTGAGGTACTGAAGGAATTGCCGGCCAAAATTGAAACACTGCAAAGCGCAAGACTGTTGCCAGAACAGAAAAAGCTATATGTCGCCTATTTGGCGCAGCTCCAACAGGAAACAGTGAAGCATCTGTACAATAAAGGCTTTCAAAAAAATCGGATCAAAATTCTCGCTGGTCTGACGAGACTGCGCCAGATATGTTGTCATCCAGCGCTGTTCGTCAAAGAGTATGACGGAGGGTCAGCCAAGCTCGAACAGCTATTCGAGATTATCGGTGAATGCAAAAATGCTGGGAAGCGCGTTTTGCTCTTTTCTCAATTCACGGAGATGCTAGGGATAATCGGACGCGAATTGGGGTATCACGGTGTCCCGTTTTTCTATCTGGATGGACAGACACCAGTAGCAGAGAGACTAGATTTGTGCAACCGATTTAACGAGGGAGAGCGGGATTTGTTTCTCATGTCTTTGAAAGCTGGGGGAACAGGATTGAATGTGACGGGTGCGGACACTGTAATCTTGTATGATCTGTGGTGGAATCCCGCCGTGGAACAACAGGCAGCTGATCGTGCTCATCGTATCGGACAAAAGAACGTCGTTCAAGTGATCAGGCTTGTTGCAGAGGGAACGGTCGAAGAGAAGATGTACGAGCTGCAACAAAAAAAGAAAAACTTGATCGAGGAAATCATTACACCAGGGCAAGAGGCAATCTCATCTTTAACCGAGCAAGAAATACGCGAATTGCTGATGATTTAACACGAACAGCTTGACTATCGCTACCATGCGAGGAGTCAAGCTGTTTTTTTGCGAGACTTTATCCCTGTGCGAATAACGAATTGGCAGACTCCCAATGATATTTGTCCGGTTCGAGATAAGGACATAGCGAATAGCTTATGGAGAAGGACGAAGGCATCACCTCAGGAGTGTGGGGGGAATGGAATGGAACAATATGTGATTAAGCCATGGGATACCCGAGAAGGGAATGTGGAAACGCCAGCTAACTGGGACTTGACAGTGCCACCGGAAGTAGATGCGATCGCAGATCAAGTGATCAAAGATTACGATATGTCGGTGAAGAGTCGTACGCTCATTACTTCCAAGCCAGACAAAGGCGGGGCTATTTGGCGCATTGAGACAGATAAGGGTCCACGCAGTCTAAAGGTACTGCACCGTACGCCTGAACGCAGTCTCTATAGTGTGGCTTTCCAAGAATACGTCGTCAAACAGGGGGCAAGGGTACCAGCACTGATTCCTGCCCGAAATGGCAGTCTCTATGTGGAAAAAGGCGGGAAACTTTGGATAGTTACCGATTGGATTGCCTTGCAACCGGCAACAAAAGTAGATTTGGTAGGCGCGCAAGAGCTTTGCTACGGTCTTGGTGAATTCCATCGTCATTCGAAAGGCTATGTTCCGCCCGCAGGAGCCAAAAACTCTTCCCGTTTATATCGTTGGCCCAATCATTATCAAAAGATTGCCAAAAAAATCGGGTGGATGCGGGAAGTAGCAAAAGCCTACAGTGAAACCCCGGCAAGTAAATCTATTTTGGCCGTCGTCGATCACTATGAACAGCAAGCATGGGCAGCCTTCGAGAAACTAAAAACATCTGCCTATCCGAAAATGATCAAAATGGGAGAGGCGCACTGGGGATTGGTGCACCAAGATTACGGCTGGTCAAATGGTCAAAATGGTCCGGGAGGGCTTTGGGTCATCGACCTGGATGGCGTGTCGTACGATTTGCCATTTCGGGATTTGCGCAAGCTCATCACCAGTACGATGGATGATATGGGTGTATGGGATGTCACCTGGATGCGCGGCATGATCGAAGCCTATCATAAGGCGAATCCACTGGATCGCGAATCGTTTGAAGTGCTCTTAAATGACATGGCGGTGCCAAACGAATTTTATAAGCACCTCAAAGAGATGTTTTATGATCCCGAAATCTTTTTGTCGACGGAAGCAGAAGGCATTCTGCAGCGAGTTTTGACGGGGGATAAAACGAAAGATGCGGCATTGGCAGAGCTCGCGAAAGACATCAGCAAATACGAACCGGGCAACTATGACCAAATAACGGAAGTGGTTGAACCGCAAAGGTTGGCATCAGGAATCAAGGAATTCTTACCTGTTGCGGTGTCCGCACCAGCAACGGAGGCTTTGACCGAGGAACCGAAAGACAAAAAGTCTACTAAGATCAAGGTGTCTAAGGATAAAGAGTCAAAGGTCAAGGGATCCAAAGACAAAGAGTCCAAAGTCAAGGAGCCTGCACGCGATCAGGTAGCCACTTCACTTCCGACTTCCGAGCAAACACCAGTTAAATCGAAAGAAAGCCAGCAAAAAGGGGCAGAGGCAGAACAAAGCAGCACTACCCGCAGAACTCGAATCGCATTTTCGGGAAATGTTCCTTTTACGCCATCAGCGCCATTCGTTACAACAGAACCACGAAAACTCGTTGGTCGAAATAAAAAGCGGGTAATAAGCTCTGCTGTCTCGAAAAGCAACAGCAAAAAGTCAAGTAAGCCTCAAGGCAAAGTAAAAGTCTCTATCAACGTAAAGGCCAAATCACCACAAGCAAAACCCGCAAGTCAAGCAGAGAAAAACAAAAAAGGAACTGTGTGGACATCTAAACAGCAGTCCCGGACCGTCACTTCGAACAAGAGCAAGAAGGTTGCCAAGTCGGCGAAACCAAGCCGTAAATTCATCAACAATCAGTTGAAGAAGCAGCGTCAAAAATCAAAGAAGACGAGAGGCAACTAATGTAAGAAGTCGGAACGGGAAAGGAGAATACGGATGAAAGTTATTATGGTCTGTACAGAAAAATTGCCAGTCCCTCCTATACGAGGGGGAGCGATTCAGACTTATATTGCAGGGATTGCAGATATTCTAGGGAGGCATCATGAGCTGACGATCCTGGGAACGTCGGATCCCACGCTACCGAAGGATGAAATGGTTCGCAATGCGCGTTATGTGCGGGTAGATGGTCAAGGTGTGTTCGAGATCTATGCGCGCGAAGTAGCCGCTTTTCTGAGTGCGAACAACTATGATGTCATCCATGTTTTTAACCGACCACGGATGGTTCCCATCATTCGTGAGGTATGTCCGAACGCACGTATCATTCTAAGTATGCACAATGATATGTTTGATCCGGCAAAAATAGGGCAGGCAGAAGCTGCTAGAGCCGTTGCTGAAACAGAAAGCATCATCACCATCAGTGATTATGTCGGCCGGGTCATTGCCTCGCTGTATCCCGAAGCCGCAAACAAGCTTCGCACGATTTATTCAGGTGTGAACTTGGAAACGTTCGTTCCCGTGGAAGGATCCAAAACGGCGCAAAAGATTCGTCAGGAACTGCGGGCGACGCACAATCTTGGCAACAAACAAGTGATCTTGTTTGTAGGACGATTGACGCCGAAAAAAGGAGCCGACATTCTGGTTCGCGCGATGAATGAACTCCGCTCCTACCATTCCAACATCGCTCTCGTCTTGGTTGGAGGGTCCTGGTACGGAGAAAATAAAATCAGTGACTATGCAGCATATGTACGCTCATTAGCGAATCGTTCGCCTGTTCCGGTTATTACAACGGGATTTGTTCCGGCAGATCAGATTCACCACTGGTTCTGGGCGGGAGACGTTTTTGTCTGTCCTTCGCAATGGGAGGAACCACTGGCACGTGTCCATTATGAAGCGATGGCTGCCGGTCTGCCCTTCGTCACGACGAAGCGGGGTGGAAATGCAGAGGTGATCATCGGAGGCAATGGACTGTTGGTCGAGCAGCCGGAGGACCCTCAAGCGTTTGCTGTACAGCTGAAACAACTATTGTCCAGCCGCGATCTCCAACGTCAAATGGGGAGAAGCGGACGCCAGCTTGCCGAACAAAGATTTACATGGGATCGAGTCGCAAGAGATGTATTAGACGTATGGAACAACAGGGGTAGGTAAAACCAAAAAGTGAATGCTAGCAGCCCACTTCCCTAAGAGAGATCGGAGAAGTGGGCGTTTACTCATTCCTTCGGGACGAAAGAGTCGTGCAATGCCCTGCTAGAATGGACAGGCTTGTCTGAACAAAGGGCTTGTCCCACATGCGTTCGTACAAAATGGGGAGAAGATGTGGGGAATCTACTGCACACAGACTCCCCGCATCTTCAGGTAAAGCTAAAGCTTCGTAGAATATCAGCTTGTTCAAGTGGGTTCTGCATTTGGAATAATCGCAACGATGTGGGTGATAGGAATAAGGATAGAGACTCCGTTTGTACGTGAGGAGGTTAAGGTCTGTAACTCAATGATTCCTTCGTCCACTCTAAGAAGCTTGCCGACTCGATAAGAACGACTCTCAGGTCCCCAATCCTTCGTCAGTAAGACCTCTACAAGTTGATCGTTTCTCATGCATTTGCTGAGTTCTTGACGAAGCCCTTCTATACATGCTTGATCCGCTGATTCTTCCGTTTCGACATCTACCTTCACGACTGGTGCCGGGATGACGATTGGCTTTGGAGCTTCTACTTGTACAACAGGAGCTTCTACTTGTACAACAGGTGCCTCTACTTGTACAACGGGCGCTTCTACTTGTACAACAGGTGCTTCTACTTGTGGAATGGGGGTGGTCACATTCACTTGAGGAGCACGTACGTGGATACGCACAAAACGGCGTAGTTTCCTGAGCAGACTATTGGATTTGCGTTTGGTAGAGCGCTTCTTGCAGCGGCAGCGGGCTTGCTTTGCTTTTAGCTTCTTCTTTCTCAATGCTTTCAAAGGCAACACCCTCCTTACTATGCATGCAATATCATATTCAGCGGGGTGGCGACCGCATTGGACTAACACCTGATTTGACAAAATCAGGCAGGAAAACATTAGCAAAATTAGATGATTTTTTTAAAAAAACAGGAAAATCGTGTATACTTATCAGGTAATCTCAAAAAGAAAGATGGAGGTTTCTCATGAATCGTACGCCGATTGCCCCCATGGGAGTGGGGAAGCTGTTGGACAAGAGCTTTTCTGTGTATCGCCAGCATTTTGGAGCATTCTTTTTGTTGGCTTTAATTTGGTTCGGTCCATTGTTACTCCTGCAGCAACTGCTTTTGGTTGATCTGACCAGAGTGCCTTTGCTCGCACAAGATACAGAAGGTATGGACTTTGCAGAATCGTTAGGCGCAAGATTTGCCGGACAAGAAGAATTTATGACACAAAGCCTTCCGATGCTGCTCATATTCCTATTCCTTGTCGCACCAATCCTTTTGATCATCGCTTATCCGCAAATGATTTCCGGTTCGATTTTACTGACGAAGGCTGCTCTCGAGGGAGAGACCTTGAGCTTAAAAGATGCCTTGAAGGGGGCACTTCGTCGATTTTGGCCGCTTGCGGGCAGTACTTTCCTTTATGGAGTAATCGCGTTTGCAGTGTCGACAGCATTTGTCATCGTATATGGATTGATTTTCGTTATGATCGCCTTCGCCGGTGGAATGACATTAGAAACCATGTTTGATCCGTCAGATGAAGGCAGTATTGTGCTTATGATCGTTTTAGTTTTATTTGGCTATTTATTCTTAATTGCTGGGATGATGCTCGTACCGGGCTTTTTCTTGATTCGTTGGGGTTTTTATATGCCGCTCGTTCTTTTCGAACGCGATGGTGTCGGAATCGGTCATAGCTGGAATTTGACAAAAGGAAACTTTTGGCGTTTATTCGGTCTTTTTGTTGTTCTCAGTGTAATCTACTCAATGTTCTCTAGCGGCATGCAACTAGTACTCACTGGCGTCTTAGGTACATCTATCCTCGCGCAAATTATTCTGGTTGCACTTAGCTGCCTCTTGAGCCCTTGGATGGCCATTGTTTACGCTTTGGCTTACTTTGATCTGCGCGTGAGAAAAGATGGGACAGATTTACAAGAGCTAGTAAGCCGTCAGCTTGCCACATCTGCACCAGTAGAACCAGCAACTCCTACCCCTTCACAAGAGCCGGGAGTTACACATGATTAGCACGAGTCCTTGGGTAGATGACAAGGAGCATTTACAAGAGATTCTAGCCAGAGACGAGTTCCATTTGCCCCAAAGCAGTGGAGAGAACTGGATTCAAAGAGCGATGGAGTTTGTGATCGAGTTGCTCGCCGATCTGTTTCAGTGGACTAATATTCCAACTGGTGCGGCTAATACCGTATCTACACTCGTGCTCATTATGGCAGTACTGGCACTGGTCGGCGTCATTTACTGGTTGTTCCGCAGAATGATTTGGGTGCAGAAGAAGCAGCGACCGCTGTTTATGGACGGTGAAAAAATACGTTCTCATGCAGACTATTTGCGTGATGCGAAAGAAAAGGCAGCGCGAGGAGAATGGCGGGAAGGAGAACGCTCGTTGTTTTTGGCGTTGTTGGTTTATATGCAAATGAAGTCATGGGTTCGTGTGGAGAAATGGAAAACGAATTGGGAATACGCAGAAGAAATTGAGGCAAATCAACCGAGCTTACGCGATGTGTTCGGCAGCTTCGCACGAGAATTCGACGCTGTTTGGTACGGGCAAGCACTTGTTGATGAAGGGTCGTTCTGGCAGCGTGTAAACGAACTGGAAGGCATCTGGCGCGAGGAGGGACAGCATGGATAGTTTGCGCACCTATCGTGTCGGAATAGTTGTGGCTACCTTGTTGCTTGTCATCGTGGGCTGGTTGATCGTAAAACCTACAGCTGAGCCTCTCCCACCGTACTTGGCTTCGTCTGCACAGCCGAGCGGAATCAAGGCTGTGCTTGTACTCCTGGAGGAAAAAGGCAAGCAGGTAAAGGAATGGCGGCAGCCTATGCGTTTTTTACCAACAGCAACTGGGCAGGCCATGCTCGTAGTAGAGCCGGAAAGACTGATGCCAGAGGAACAGATAGACATTCTGGATTGGGTCAGTGAAGGTAATGACCTGATTCTCTTTCAATCGAGACCAGAGTGGGAAGACCTTCCCTTTTATACGGAGTACATCCGGGATAAAGAAAATCAGGAGCGAAACATTCAGGGACCTCTCGTCCAGGGAGGGTTCATGGGCAAAGCAGAGACCTCATTGAGATTTTTAGAAGATGAGGACATGGAGCCACTTCTCTACGACGATCAGGGGATACTCGGGGGAAGAACAGAAGTGGGAGAAGGCAGTGTCACGTTTTTTCTCGTACCGGAATGGCTAACCAATCAAAAAATTGATCGACTGTCCCACTTTGAAGCGATCTGGCCGTATGTACAAGGAGATTGGTCCGTCCTTTGGGTAGACGAATACCATCACGGCTTGCAGGAAAAACCAGGGTTTTTGGCGATCTACCCGGGCTGGCTCATAGCCACCTGCATTCAACTCGGTATCTTGCTTTTGCTGTATGTGTGGTGGAGAGGAAAACGTTTCGGACCGGTCTATACGCTTAGGGAATGGACGGTGCGCCGTGGTGATGAGACGTTGCTCGCCGTGTCTAGCTGGTATGAGCGAAGAGGACTGGCACAGGATGCGTTGCGCCATCGAGAAGCGTACATGCGACAGCTGTTGTACGATCGATGGGGAGTGCACCAACGGGCTGATCGTGTGGAAATCGTACGATATGCCAAAACAAGATGGACAAATCAAGAGGTAGACAAATTCGCTTATCTGCTGGAACGACTGGAACAGGCAAGAAACGAAGGGAGATACTCGCCGAAGAGCTTGCTTGCAGACAGCCTCTTGCTGGATGAGATTACGAAGCGTCTGGAGAAGGAGTGACAACTACCGTGGAGCAATTATTGCAACAAATGGAAAAAGAGCTGGTTGGTCAGCGGCAAAATGTTCGGTTACTGCTAACAGCTTTGGTTGCCGGCGGACACGTTTTGCTGGAAGGTGTACCTGGTATCGGAAAGACGAAAATGGTAAGGACCTTATCGGAATTGATGGGGGGCGTGAGCAAGCGCGTCCAGTTTACGCCTGATATGATGCCATCGGACATTATTGGTCATGTGGTGTTCAATATGCAGCAGAACCAGTTTGAGACAATCAAAGGCCCTGTTTTCGCTAACTTATTGCTGGCGGACGAGATCAACCGAACTCCCCCGAAAACCCAAGCGGCCCTTTTAGAAGCAATGGAGGAAGGGCAAGTGACGATTCATGGTGTCACTTATCCTTTGCCAGATCCGTTTTTCGTCGTCGCTACGCAAAACCCGGTGGAGTACGAGGGAACGTATGTGTTGCCGGAGGCTCAGCTCGATCGCTTTTTGTTCAAGCTAACGATGTCGTATCCTTCCCATGAAAATGAAAAGCAAATCCTCGCCAAACATATTCCCAACAAGCGCAGCCACGAGCGTAATCAAGAGCCGCTCTTTGCATGGGAGGCGATTTTGGAGAAGCGACGCCAATTAGAAGAAGTGGTTGTGGATGATTCGATTTTGGAGTACATAACGACACTGATTCGCAATACACGAGAAACGAAACGATTGCTCTTAGGTGCCAGCTCTCGTGCCGGAATCGCCGTGTTGATGGCGAGCAAAGCCTGGGCACTTTTGGACAATCGCAAGTTTGTGACGCCTGATGACGTGAAGATGGTGGCCCGCCCTGCATTGCGGCACCGACTCATACTGTCACCGCAGGTAGAATTGGAGGGGGGTACCAGTGACCACATCATCGAAGAGACGCTGGCGGCTATTCCAGTTCCTCGCTGATTTTTTGGCAGACCGTTTTGTCTTGCCATCCAAGCGGCTGCTTGTGGCAGTTTTGCTAGGCACACCCATCGCGATTGTCGGATTTGTACTGGAGATTGGCTATTCGACATTCCTTTTGTACAATGGTTTACTCCTGATCGCTAGCATCTTGGATTGGATTACCATCCCCAAACGCCGAGACTTGTCGATCCAGCGAATCTTGCCTGAGCAGACGGACATCGGACAATCGTTTTTGATCGAGCTTGAGCTGGCGAACAGAAGCGGGCAATCCGTTGCGTACTCCATCGTGGATGATCTTCCACTGTCATTTGAAGAAGCAGGACCGGTCACGGGTGTGATGGAGCAACCATTCACCAACATAAGTTATGAAACAAGAGGAAAAGAACGCGGAGAGTACGTGTTCCGCTGGCTTTACATGCGGTGGCATGGCAAGCTCGGCTTGTGGTATCGCCAAAGCCGCTTTGCGTGTGAACAAACAATCAAGGTATACCCCGACCTTTCAGCCGTTCGTGGCTATTTGGCTTCGTTGCAGGAGAGCCTGATCGTCGACGGGAAAAAAATCATGCGCAGGGCGAAAGCGGGTACGGAATTCCATGCGATCCGCGAATATGTGCCTGACGATGATCCTCGGATGATTAACTGGTCTGCTTCAGCGCGCTCCCGACGTCTGATGACGAATCAATATCGACCAGAGCATGGCAAGGTGATTACCATTCTGATCGATTGCGGCAGGTTGATGGGCGTCGAGCTGGATAACCAGACGAGACTGGATCGATCGCTGGAGTCTGCGCTCACATTAGCGGCAGTGGCATTGCGTCAAGGAGATCAGGTAGCGCTACTAGCCTATTCGCATGAGATCAAGACGTACATACCTCCAGGCAGAGGGCTGCGCCACTTGCACACCCTTTTGGAGGCAACCTACAACCTGACGAGTGATTTTGTAGAGGCTGATCCGGCGAAGGCGCTTGAATTTTTGAATCGCCAGCAGAAGAGAAGGAGCTTGGTGGTTCTTTTTTCAGATATGGAAAACTACCTCGTCGAAGATCAGTTGAGCCATTATTTGTGGCGGATGCGCCGTTCGCATTTGCTCTTGCTGCTGTCTTTGGCAGATCCGCTTCTGCATGATTGGAGTCATATAGACACGAGCAACAGCAGCTTGGCGTTTACGAAGGCGGTAGCTCAGCGGTTCCAGCTCGATCGCAGGGCGTTTCAACAAAAAATGATCGGCGCGGGTATCCAGGTACTGGACGTTCCGGCCGATCAATTGACACTGACGGTTATCAATACTTATTTAGATATCAAATCAAGAGAAGCTTTGTGAGAATCGGGTCTGTATCCGAGGAGATACCAGGCGATCAGCAAAAGCAATGTGCCGATAGCTACGATGTACTTGGCTTCGAGTGAGAGACTCGATGGAGTAATATAGCCCTCGATGATTCCCGCGATGAACAAGAGTGGGATGGTAGCCAATAGTAGATGCGCAGATTCTTTTGCTGCCTCCAGAAATTGATATCTTCGTGCGTAGCGGCCGGGCACAAGCAGGCGGTACCCCATGTGAAGACCTGCTCCGCCAGCAATGAAGATGGCGGTGAGCTCGATCACGCCGTGTGGCAAAATGTAGGCCCAAAACGCATAGCTGCTATCTGCTTGATAGTATACCGCTGCCAAAGCTCCAACCAGAAGGCCATTGAATAAGAGAAGGTAGATGGGGACGATTCCGAATGTAATTCCACTGACAAAGGCCAGCATCGCAACTTTGATGTTGTTGGTCATAATCATCGTGGAGATGACCGGATTGTCGAGAGAGTCGTGCCCTTCTCCCAGCCTGGATGGATCGATCTGCTCAGCCATCCCTTGTGGCAATACATAATACAGGTTGAGTGGATCGACCATAACGGCGGCAAAGCCAGA
Organism: Brevibacillus fortis; assembly: GCF_046196545.1. Classification (GTDB taxonomy): domain Bacteria; phylum Bacillota; class Bacilli; order Brevibacillales; family Brevibacillaceae; genus Brevibacillus; species Brevibacillus fortis_A. The sequence continues at coordinate 3,901,166 of NZ_CP176370.1, read as the reverse complement.
AATACCACCGATGATGAAGAGAAGCGCTGCCACACCAATGAAGCTCATTCGCTTATGTACGAGACCCATCAAGTAGCTGCCAAAGAAATGCTTGAGCTGCTGCCAGCTGCCGATTCGCTGCTTGTAAGCCAAATTATGTGCACGTAAGACGAGTTGATTTAAGTAAAGGGTGATCTCGTCTGCAGGATGGTAGGAGCGTACATAGGCCAAATGAGCAGATGTTTTCTTATATAGTTGTGTCAGGCGATCAATATCGGTAGCACTGATGTGCCGAGGTTGTCGGGTAAAACGCTCCACTAATTGTTCCAGTTCGGCCCAAGAGGCTTTATGCTTGTGCCAAAACGAGGTAATATCCATGTATAATGCCTCCTTCATTAGCGCGTGCTTCAAACTCGAAAAAACCTCAAAGTTTCGAGGGGGGGAAGAAAAATATCATGAATGAACCGACATACGTCAGTGGGTCAAATCGAGAAGCGTCTGTCGTGACACCCGAGCATGTTATGCTGCGATTTCAGACGGCAGGTCTAGGCAGCCGAGCCACTGCGATGCTGATTGATACAGGAATCTTGCTCCTGGTTAATCTTACTGTATTTATTTTGTTTGGTATAGTTTTATTTGGAAAAGAAGAGGATTTTTTCCTGGATGATGACAACTACACGATAGCCATCGTTCTCCTGGTTACCTTCATCGTGAACTTTGGCTACTTTTGGCTACTGGAAGCATTCTGGGGCGGACAAACCGTTGGCAAAAAGCTGGTGGGAATCCGGGTCATCCGTGATAACGGACAGCCTGCGACGTTTGTTTCCTCGACGATCCGGAATCTATTTCGCATCATTGACGCAATGCCAACTGGTTATTTTCTCGGGGCGCTCGTATGCTTTTTCCACCCCCGTGATAAGCGAATTGGCGATATGGTAGCGGGCACGATTGTCGTGGTGGAGTCAGGGCAGCGATCGACTCTTTTTCAGAAAAAGAAAGACAAACAGCCAAACGGCTTTGATTTGAATCATGCGCTACTCGTGCTTGATGAGCGCCAAAAACAGGCGATTACCCGAGAGGACTGGCAGTTGCTTTCCTCCTTCATCAGCAGATCATCCTCTTTATCTCATGCGAAAAAATATGAACTCGGGAATCAAATTGCCAGCATCATGCGCAAAAAATTAGAGCTTGTTGACGAACAGACCACCAAGGAGGACCCGATCCTGTTTTTGCAAAGACTGCACAATCAGCTGCAAAGCGAATTTCGACTCCGAAAATAAAGCGAGGTACCGCCAAATAAATGGCGGTATTTTCTTTTCTCGACGTATTTTTCCATTATTCAGCAAAATGCTGCTTCAAAAACTTTCTATGTTATAATGAAACCTCACTCTAAGTCACAGAAAGGAGGAGGGAGCCGATGGACGACAAATACATGGGAGCGTCATCGACTTCGTCACCCACACTGCCACTCCCGGCAAACGGGAAGCAGAAAGGAAGACGCAGAAGAGGCAGCCTTTTTCAGGCATTGATTCCCTCCCAGACAGAAGGTAAGCGTCCTTTACTACCGATCGTTTTGGCCGTTCTGGTCTGGGTAGGACTAGCCTACGCTGGATATGCCTTTGCTGTTTATACGTTGGACAAGCAGCAGCAATTTGTGAACCAACGAATTGATCAAATTCAAGAAGATAATCAAAAGCAGATGAAGGCATTGGGAGAGCAATTGACTCTGGTGCAAGAAGAAATGCAAAATGTCCAGAAGGGTCTGGGAAATCTGGAAGAAGATCTGGCATTGACGGGTGAAACCATTGGTGGCACTAACAAGACCAAAGAAGCCCTGCAGGATCGGGTTGACCAGCTCAACAAACAGCTGGTTGATTTGAAAGCATCTCTGAAAAAATTGGAGGATGCTGCCCGTGCTTGGTAAGATAAACCGTTTCTTTCTCTTTCTGTTGGCGCCTGCTCTCGGTTTTTTGGTCGCTTTTGCGCTGGACAATCCAGGGGACAAGCTCCAGGCAGAAGGCCTAAAGCTTCCTTCTGCCGTAGCGAAGAGCCAAGCAGATGAGCTGGGGGAACGGCTCAATGACACCAAGGCGCAGCTTCGAAACGTAGAATTCGTCATTGAAGACATCAGGGATCGCTCGAAAAAGGAACAGAAAGAATACGAGCAACAAAACAAGAGCATCAGCAGCGCACTTGAAGCGAGCAAATCCCAGACTCAAAAATCTGCGGATGTATTGGACACGATTTTGTCCAACATGCTTGGCAAGCCGATCGGTCAACACTTCGGGAAAAACTCGACAGTGAAAGTCTATTCCTTGCAAGAAGGCGGATACCGCGGTTATATGGCCAAAGTTCGCCTCAATGATCCGAACGCGTTGAAAATGGTGCTGGCCAACAACTCTGTGAAAAGTAAAGGAGAAACGACAAGTCAAGCTGGTAAGCGTACAGGAGCCATTCTTGCGATCAATGCAGGCGGCTATATGGCGGACAAGCAGGGCAATTTGACTCCGTTAGGCATTACGGTTGTTGATGGCAAGATTCGAACCTTTTCCAATAATGCGAAGCTGAGCTTTGTCGGTTTCAACAACAAAGGTCATCTGGTCGGAACAAGCATCAAGACGCAAGCGCAAATCACGCAACAAGGGATATTGCAGGGAGCGAGCTTTTTGCCGCGTCTCTTGCAGGACGGCAAGCGATTGCCAATTCCTCGTGAATGGGCGAATGCGCGTCAACCACGAACACTGATCGGCCATTTCGACAACGGCGATTTGCTGCTAATTGTCATTGATGGAAGACGAGATGGCTGGAGTAATGGTGTTACGCTGGAGGAAGCGCAAAGAAAGCTGCAAGAGTGGCATGTCGTGGATGCCTATAACCTCGACGGCGGCGGCTCCAGTGCGTTTTATTACAATGGCAAGCGGTTGAACAAGCCTTCTGGCGGCAAAGAACGACGCGTGGTGAGCAATTTGGTCATCATGCCATAAGCAAAAATCGCAACACTCTTCTGTGAAGACGAAAAGTCTTGCTGCAGAAGAGTGTTTTTTTCTGTAGAGAAAAGTTTGCCTAGGCAACTGACAATGTGGGTTGACCTTAAAAAATGCTGAAAATTATAATAATAGGAGAAGTAATGAAATGGAATAGGAGGGATCGCATGAAAAAAGGGATGTTGGTTGCCCTCACGATTGTTTCTGTGCTTTCGTTTCCTCATTTTGCTGTGGGAAAAGTCCCAGGTGTGCCAGCAGGTGTCCAAGGAGCTACAAAAGGAATTGTCGCGGTCTCTCATCCAGCAGCGGCGCAGGTCGGTAGAGATATCTTGGCAAAGGGCGGCAATGCGATTGACGCTGCGGCTGGGATCCAATTTGCTCTGAATGTGGCAGAACCGTATATGTCCGGTATCGGCGGCGGTGGATTCATGATGATTTATGTGAAGGATCAAAACAAAGTGACGGTGATAGATAGTCGGGAAGTGGCGCCTGCCAAGGTGACTCCCACTATGTTTTTGCAGGCAGATGGAACGCCGATCCCATTTGAGGAGAGACATACGAGCGGTCAGGCCGTAGGTGTCCCAGGGACATTGCTGGGTGTAGAGCAGGCGCTGGAATCGTATGGGACATGGGACTTGGGAAAAGTGATAGAACCGTCGATTGAACTGGCGGAAAAAGGAGTTCGCGTCAACTGGGTGTCCGCTCAATTTATTGCCAATTCCATGGAAAAGCTGAAAAAGCACGGGACGGCAGCACAGGTGTTTGCGCCAAACGGCGTTCCGCTCAAAGAAGGCGAGATGCTGGTTCAGCCCCAATTGGCGAAAACGTTGAAGATTATACGAGACAAAGGCTCAGATGCCTTGTATGAAGGGGAAATTGGCAAAGCCCTCGTCGAGGAAGTACAAAGAGCGGGTGGCACCATGACACTCGATGATTTGCAGGCGTATCAAGTAAAAGAGCGTGAACCGGTCCGCGGCATGTATCGCGGATATGAAGTGATTTCGATGGCACCACCCAGCTCTGGCGGCTTGACACTCATTCAGATTTTGAAGCTGATGGAAGGCTACGATAACAAAAAGGACGGAATCGGGTCGGTAGCCTATTTGCATCATCTGATCGAAGCCAACCACCTCGCTTATGCAGATCGGGCGGCGTATATGGCGGACGAGGACTTGTATCCGGTACCGAAAAAGGGGCTGATTGCGGACGAATACATCAAGGAACGGCGTCAGCTCATTCGTGAAGAAACCGCGAATGCCAATATAGTAGCGGGCGACCCTTGGAAGTACGATCCTGGCAAAAAGCCAGAGGTGTCCATGAAACTGAGAGATCAATCTCCGGTCAAGCAGACCACTCACTTCTCTGTGATGGACAAATGGGGGAATATCGTTGCGTATACGACGACCATTGAAGATATTTTTGGCAGCGGTGTGATGGTTCCTGGTTACGGCTTCATGCTCAATAATGAACTTACAGATTTTGACGCGATTCCTGGCGGTGTCAATCAGGTCGAGCCCGGCAAGCGTCCGCGTTCGAGCATGACGCCAACCATGGTGCTAAAAGACGGGAAGCCTTTTTTAGCGATTGGCTCACCTGGTGGCTCCACGATTATCGCCTCCGTATCGCAGACGATTCTCAATGTGATCGATCATGGATTGGAAATTGAGGATGCTATCCGTGCACCACGGATTTTTTCTAGCAGCTATCCGAATGTAACGTGGGAAGCGGGCATTGACCAAGATGTCATCCTGCAATTGATGGCTAAAGGTCACGTCTTTGCTGAGGAACCGACGAACATTGGCAACGTCCAAGCGATTGTGTACGATTTTGAAACGGGAAAAATGTACGGCGGAGCGGATAACACACGCGAGGGCACTGTACTCGGGGTCGATGCCATTGCGTATACGGCTGCTCAGCCAATCCAGTCGCCAAAAGAAAAAGAAGGCCCCTTTGATTTACGAGTAAACGGCAATGTCTACCCATATACAGCAGAGCAAAAAGTGATGATAGATGGAGTAGCGTATGTTCACGCCAACAAGTTGCTGTTAGGGTTGGGACAAAAAGTGACGTCTTTCCAGTCTGATGTGGTCATGGTGAAGGGAATTCCTTACTTGCCTGTCAAAAAAGTTGGCGAGAAGCTGGGTTATTCGGTCATGTGGAAAGAAGGAGAGCGGTCCATCGAATTGAATAGCAAAAAGTAGGCTGATCGAGGAAAGGATGTAGCAAAAAATGAAGAAGGTACTTGTACTCGGAGGAACGCGATTTTTTGGAAAGCGATTGGTCCAGCTTCTCGTTGAAGCTGGGGCAGACGTTACGGTGGCAACGAGGGGGCTTGCTCAAGTAGAGTTGCCTGCCTCTGTCAAAAGAATGACGCTTGATCGCGATGACATCCATTCACTAGCGGTTGCAGGGGAAGAGCAGTGGGACGTGGTTTACGATAACATCTGTTATTCCTCCCTAAATGCAATGGATGCGTGTAAGGTTTTTCGGGGGAAAGTGGGTACGTACGTTTTGACCTCTACCTTGTCCGTCTACGATTATGTAGAGGAACCACTACAAGAAGAAGCATTTGATCCATACACGTATGAAATCGACCGGAAAACGAGAGACGAGACGACCTATCAAGAGGGCAAACGTCAAGCAGAAGCCGTCTTTTTTCAGGAGAAGGCCTTCCCTGTCGTAGCTGTTCGTTTTCCAATTGTACTGGCGGAAGACGATTACACACGCCGGCTATGGTTTCATATTGAGCATGTACAACAGGAGCGGCCGATTGGTATTACGAATCCCGCTGCCCGGATGTGCTTCATACACGCACAGGAAGCAGCTCAATTTTTGGCATGGGTGGCGACAACGTCCAGCACAGGGCCCGTGAATGTGTGCTCGGATGGGACTGTTTCGCTTGCTGAGCTGATGGAGATGATTGCGCAAACAGTCGGAAAGCCTGCCCGAATCGAGCCAACGACAGATCCTTCTGATGCTTCTCCCTTTGGATTTGCAGCATCCTTTTACATGGATAACGGTAAGGCAAAGGCCGCGGGCTTCCCATTTTGGTCGCTGGATGAATGGTTGCCGGTGCTTGTCAAAAACTTAAATGAGGAATATACCTCCGAAAAAGCGTGACCTATCTACCTTTTCTTTCGTAGTACTCCATGGTAAGGTAGAGCAGAACATATGTGTCTGTAAGGAACCAGGAGGATCGATCATGAACAAAAATCGCACCAGCAGCCTTGCGATCGTCGCAGCACTATCAGTAGCACTACTCAGTGGATGTGAACCTCCCTCATTAAGTGGATTGTTATCCAGCGAGTCGAATGGACAGTCCGCGGGTGAGGGAACGCAGTCAACGACAGTTGAACCAACTAACGAGGAGACAGCACGTCCCCAACGGGCATCTCTCGCAGAGACGATAAAAGAAGTGGATGGTGTGCCGACCGTTACGAACGCAACAGATCTCTCGGTTGTCGTAAATAAACAGCGGGCATTACCTGGCGACTATATTCCACCGGATTTGGTAGAGCCGAATGTGCCGTTTCCTTTTGATGAAAAAGTGGAGAAGCGATTGCTGAGAGCAGAAGCCGCGCAAGCATTAGAAGAACTGTTTGCCAAAGCAAAGACAGAAGGTATTGAACTGTATGCCGTTTCTGGCTACCGTTCGTATAAGACCCAAAAATCGCTGTATGAAACATATGTAAGGACACAAGGTGCTGAACATGCCGCTGCCTACAGTGCCGTACCTGGAAAGAGCGAGCATCAGACTGGCTTGGCTATGGATGTGTCCGGATATGATGCAAGTACACGCTTGGAAGAGTCATTTAGTGAGACACCTGAGGGAATATGGCTGGCAGCCAACTGTGCAGACTTTGGGTTCGTCATTCGTTATTTGAAGGGCAAGGAAGATACGACTGGATATGCGTATGAGCCTTGGCATTTGCGTTATGTGGGGAAGGAAATGGCGAAAGAAATTATGGCAGGTGGCCTTACTTTAGAGGAGTATTTTTCTGAAGCGGCAATTGCCCACAAATAACGCCATCGAAAACGAAAAGAGCCGCCCCGATAAGGAGCGGCTTTTTGCTGCCTGGATAAATGTTAACGTGGGAGGCGAATCTGGGACAACGGCCAGTATACGACCTCTGCACGTCCTACTACATGATCCAGTTGAACAGGGCCAATGACGCGGCTGTCCATACTATTGTTGCGATTATCCCCCATGACAAACACACTGCCCTCAGGAATCTTCACAGGATCAAAATCCTCGGTTAACGTCACACCTGCCGAAGAAGTTTTTAGCTTGTTTTCGACCAAATACTCTTCGCTGAGCGGTTGGCCATTGACATACACTTGATCATTTTTGGCTTCAACGGTGTCACCAGCTACTGCGACCACGCGCTTGATCCAGTTGTCGCCAGTTGCATCTGGATGAACGATGACGATATCGCCAGGCTGCGGTTCTTTGAGGTAGTAAATCGCTTTGTTTACGATGACACGCTCGCGGTCATGCAACGTACTTTCCATGGAACGCCCTTGGACGACGTAGGGAGCCATGACAAATACGTAGATAAAGGCAGTCAATCCGCCAATCAAGACAAACGATTTTAACCAATCGAGCAATTCCACTTTCCATTTTGGTGTAGGGTTGGTTTGTTCCATCGAAATTCTCCTATGTATGTGGTTTCTGTGGCAAATATGCCTGAATCAAATGCCTCATGTGTGTAAGGCTGTCTTCCCATTATACATGCTTTACGAATAGATACGAAAGATGATTCAAGGAAATAATTGGATTCGTGGATGAAGCTGAAAAAGTCGTAACATTATTTTGCTAGCTTACCTATTGTCAGTTTTTCCTGTTTGAGTTAAGATGTTCTTGAAATAAGTTTTACAATAAAAATATTAAGTGGTAAACACTTTGTCTGGCTCATACATATCTTTCGTGAAAAGAAATAATTTCGGGAGTCCTCTTGATCTTCCGGTACTAAGGCTATATAGTTTTATAGTAAAAGTACTTATATTATTAATTTTCCGAAAATAGGTGATGTTGTGAGCAATATGTCCCGTGCCAGTAAACTTGAGGAACTGGATCGAGTATTTGTCGAGATTGCTCGTTTCTTCATTAACAATTGGCTAGAGGAAGAGTCAATCAGTCCGAAGCAGTTTATCTTGCTGCGTGTGCTACATCAAAAAGGACGAAGCACAGTTTCTGAGCTGGCGACTATTTTGAAGTTATCCAATAGTGCCACCACAATCGCACTCAATCGGTTGGTCAAGGCCGGTTTTATTGACCGGGTTCGAGATGAACAGGATCGACGTGTCGTGTGGGTCACTTTGTCACAACAAGCCGTTCCGACTCTGGAAGGACTTTTGTGCCACAGGAGAGCACTAGTAGGAAAGCTGCTGGAGAATCTGACTGACGACGAGTTAGAGCAGTTTACGTATTTTCTCAGGAAAATGCAGCAGTGCATATAGCATGCCTTCAAGTTCGGGTTTGGGGACATTCGTGTAAGACAAAAGTGTGTACCGCGGGAATGGGAGTGTACACATATGAAAAAGAAAAGCACACTGATCATGAGTTCTTGTATCTTAGGAGCAGCTCTCTTCACACAAGCTGCATTTGCAGAAGAGGCAGTAAAAGCTACTGAAACGACTACTGCAACAGAAGCAACTGCAACTGAAGAAAAACCAGCAACTACTGAAGAAAAGCCTGCGACTACTGAAGAAAAACCAGCAACTACAGAAGAAAAGCCGGCAACTGAAACCACAACAACTGCACCAACAACTAAACCTGAAGTAAAACCTGCGACTCCAGAAACAGTTACCCCAATTCAAGGTTTGGGTCAACAAGGTGGATGGGTCATTATGCCAGGTAAAGATGAGTATGTATGGGTAAGTGGTCAATATGTTCCAGTAATCTCTAACGTAGCTGGCTGGGCAATGATGCCAGGAGTAGATCAATTTGTTACAACTGGTGGCGTAACTCCTGTGAGTGCTCCAGCAGCTGGTTGGGCAATGATCGCTCCAGAATCCGATAACGAAAAATAAGCATAGCTGATGATAAAGACGCTTTGTCCCTCGATTGGGCAAGGCGTCTTTTTTTGGCTAAATCTGGAGATTCCCGTACAAACTATAGCGGATAGAAACCAAAAGGAAGGAGGAACGAAAATGGCAGGTTATGATAAGGATCAGGCTCGATCTAGGGCGAGAGAGTTGGGCGCAGAGGATGCAAGCGGAGCCGTCTACTATCAAGAGGCAGACGAACATACGGCTGGTCTGGCTACGACGCAGGAGCTGGTCAGTGACATGTACAAGATGGGAACCATTGAGGACAGAGAACAGACAATGTAAAAACACAGAAAAGAGCAAGGCCAGCCTGGATGCAAGGAGGCTGGTCGCTTTTTATTCCATTGATAAAAAATTTTTTATTGACTTAGTAGATTGTATCGGTAAAAATACAAGAGGAATCAGAAAATTTAAAAAGGGTGTGCCACGAATGAGAGACTCACGATTAGATCAATTAGCGTACAATCTGGTTAACTATTCTGTACGAGTACAGCCAGGGGAAAACATTTTGATCAACGCGAAAGGGGACACACCGGATTTGGTGAAAGCCCTCGTGCGTGAGATTTACAAAGCAGGCGGCAGTCCTTATGTTCAATTGATTGATCCCGCCGTAAGCCGAGAAATTGCAATGAATTGCAATGAAGAGCAGTTGAAGACCTTGGCTCAACATGAAGTTGAACTCATGGAGAAAATGCAAGGTTACATCGGGATTCGTGCAGCGAACAACATCAATGAGATGGCTGATGTTCCAAGTGACAAGCTCGGCATCTATTCTCGCCTGTATGAGCTGCCAGTGATGAATGTGCGCGTGCCTAAAACGAAGTGGGTTGTTCTTCGTTATCCGAATCCTTCCATGGCACAGCTTGCGAACATGTCTACAGCAGCTTTTGAAGATTTTTATTTCCAAGTATGTAATCTGGATTACGCGAAAATGGACAAAGCAATGGACAGTCTGGTTGACTTGATGAATCGTACAGACAAGGTACGTTTGGTAGGACCTGAAACGGATCTCACCTTCTCAATCAAGGGCATTCCTGCTGTGAAATGTGCTGGCCTTCGCAATATTCCAGATGGTGAAGTGTATACAGCACCTGTGAAGGATTCCGTAAATGGCGTTATCACTCATAATGCGCCAACACCATACCACGGCTTCACTTTCGAAAATGTTCGTCTGACCTTCAAGGACGGTAAAATTGTGGAAGCGACAGCGAACGATACCGAACGTTTGAATCAAATTTTGGATACGGACGAGGGAGCGCGCTTCGTTGGGGAATTCGCTATCGGTGTGAATCCTTACATTCGCAACCCGATGAAAGATATCTTGTTTGACGAAAAAATAGACGGAAGCTTCCACTTCACGCCTGGTCAATGCTATGACGAAGCATACAATGGCAACAAATCGTCTGTGCACTGGGACATGGTTTCCATCCAGCGTCCGGATTGGGGCGGAGGGGAAATCTGGTTTGATGACGTCCTGATTCGCAAAGATGGTCGTTTCGTCATTGCAGAGCTTGAATGTCTGAATCCAGAAAACTTGAAAGGGTAAGGCAAAGCCTACCCAAATCATTTGTCGTACTGACGGAGCCTTTCGTGGGCAAGCATAATATCCATTTCTAGCTGAAATAGCATGTGCAGATTGCTTGAAGGAAGAGTAACTCTGCGTGCCGCGTGGTAGAGAAGTGGCTTGCTTTGTTTGATGACCGTCATGATTTCCACAACCGGAGGAACGACTTGCTTGATTCTAAGCAGGCTTTGCAAATAGCGAAGAAAGGCTTGAATACTAGCCTGGTCATCCTTGTTCGGTACCGTTTCAATCAAAGCGAAGAAGTCTCGGACGATGATACGCTTCGTCTCCTGAGGCTCCACTATGGTTGTACGATTCACTTGATCCACCTCACGGGAAAGAGTAACAGCTTCTTTTCTTTACCCGCGAAATGACAGGTGATAAACCTTTTGCTCGATAAAAAGTCTTTGGCATGCGAGTGTGCCAAAGACTTTTCTTTTTTATGACTCACGATGACCATCGTAAACGCTTGCTTCTTCCAGGGGAATCCGTATGCGTAGGAGCAGCCAGGCATTCAAGAGAGAGAAGGTCAGGGCAGTTGCCACAGCGGAAAATGTCAGGGGGAGTAGGAGCAGCTCAAGCGATACGACCAAGTAGTTGGGGTGACGAATGAACCGATAAGGACCTCGCTTGATCAAAGCCTCGCCCGGGAGTATGAAGATGCGGGTATTCCACCGTTTGCCTAAGCTGCGAATACACCAGTAGCGAAGCCCTTGCGCGATCAAAAACAGGCTGAAGGGAACCGCCCACCAAGAGGGCAGAACCATGGTGCTGCCTTTTCCCACCACTTCGAAAATAAGCGAGAGAAAAAAGAGAAGATGAAGAAGGATGATGTATTTGTAATGACTCGCCCCAACCTCGTAGCCCCCTTTTGAGCGGATATAGCGGGCATTCCTCACGGCAACGAGAAGCTCGACTAGCCGCTGTAACACGACTGCACACATAACGAATCCAAAGAAGAGCACCATGACTATCTCGCCTCCAGAAGTAAGAGCTCGGAGCTAAATCCAGGTCCAAGCGCAGCGACCAAACCGCGGTCTCCTGGCTCCCACGCCCTCTCCATGCTTTTTTCCAAGACGAACAGAACCGTAGGGGAAGACATGTTTCCAAAATTGGCTAAGACATCTTCAGAAAAGCGAGTGGCTTCTGTGCCAATGCCCAGAGACCGCTGGTAAGCCGTTAATACCTTGGCTCCACCTGGATGGAAAATGAAATGACGCAGACGATCAATAGACATACCATGCGGTGACAAAAAGCTCTCGACGTTTTCTCGCATCGAAGAACGAATAAGAGTAGGGATGTCACGGGAGAAAACGACTTTTAACCCCGGATCGGTCAACTCCCATCCCATGACATTTACGGTGTCCGGCCATGTTGTCGTTCGCGCATCACAAAATTGGACCTTGGGTGCGTCAGAAGAGGACAAGACTTGGTCTCCTTCTATTAATACAGCGGCAGCTCCGTCTCCAAATAGGCACGTTGCGACCAAATTGCTTTTGGACAAATCTTGTCGGATGAAGGTCAAGCCGCACAGTTCTACGCTCACAAGCAATACTCGCCGCGAGGGATAAGCCTGGGTGTATTCACATGCACGCGACAATCCCATCGCTCCACCGGCACAGCCCAGGCCCCACAACGGGACACGGGTTGCTTGCGGACGGAGTCCTAAACGGTGGAGCAAGCGAGAATCAAGGCTTGGGGTCGCAATGCCAGTGCTTGATACAAACATCAGACAATCGATGGATGACGGATCGACACCAGCTTTTGTCAAACACTTTCGGGCTGCTTCCTCGGCCAAGGCTTCCGCATGCTCGATATACAATTGATTTTTCTCTGCAAACGGCCGGTCCTCCAAAAACCAATCCATTGGCATACTAAAATGTCGCTTCTGAATGTGACTGTGTGCAAATACGTGTAACAGACGGTCTATGTCGGGAAAAGCATCTTGAAAAAATAGGCGTGCCAGCTTCATGGAATCCTCTTGGGTAATCTCGTGGGAAGGTACTGCTGTAGCCACTGCTTCAATACGGGGCATACATTCATTCACTCCCGTCTGTCTTTATTAGCCATTAGCTTTTCCCTTCCAATTGGTTCCAATTCATGTTGCACCATGTGCGTAGACCAGAGGCTGGTTGTTAGCATTTTTCCAAGATGCGCTTGAATGAATAAGTGACAGTTTCGTGGTTTTACTTGAACTTACAAAAAAAGATAGGTAAAATATTCCTTATTATATGAAAAAAGACCTACTATAATTTCCGTTAGATAGGTCTATTGTCCGAATTGAAAGAGGGTTACATCGGATAGATCGGGGGTAGTGTACTTTGGGCTCACGCTGGATTAGCTTGGGTGTGTCCTGTGTGATCATCTCGGTTTGGCTGATCGGATATGGATTGCCGACGGATGAGAGTATGATTGTCTTTCTTTTACTGGTTGCTGTCATTCAGTCGCTTGCTGCCTATCAAATAGGGAAGTATGTAGATCAGTTGCGGCAGATGGCTTATCACGATTCACTTACAGGCGTTCTCGTCAATCGCAGATTTCTGGACAAGCTGGTCGAAGAAGTGGAGTTGGCAAAAAGCAATCATCAATCTGTTACTTTATTGTTTATTGATTTGGATAACTTCAAAATATTCAATGATTCATATGGTCATTTGGAAGGCGACCGACTCCTTTGCCAATTTGCAAGGCTTTTGCAAGCAAGTGTACGAAAACAAGATGCGGTTGGAAGATGGGGTGGGGAAGAATTCGTTGTTTTGTTAACACATACAGATACAATAAGAGGGTTGGCAATCGGAGAACGAATTCAAAATCAAGTGCGACAGGCTCTTTCAGGTGTCACGGTGAGTATCGGGGTAGCCTCGTATCCACACCATGCTTCAACAGCGGAAGAGCTAGCGAAAAAAGCAGATATGCTGATGTATGAAGCGAAAAAAAGGAAAGATTGCATGATGGTCGCTTCGATTGAAAAGATAAATATTGGCAAGACTAACACCCGTCATCTCTCTTGACACGGGTATTTTTTTTGATTGTAAAGAGCATTTACAAAAACTTAATAATTCCTTAAAGAAAAATATACACATTTGACCTTGATTTTAAATTTACGGAAACAATAACTTTCGATATAATCTGTTAGGTGTGATTTATTCAAAGGAGTGAAGAAGTCCCATATGTTGAAATCAAACAAGTATATCTTCTTTGATCTGTTCGAGCAGCAGATTGCCACTGTGCACAAAGGAACTCATCTTTTCTATGAAATGATAGGAAACTATCAAGATCTAGAAACAAAGGTTAAGGCAATCAAGGCTGTCGAGAAAGAAGGAGACGAAATCGTTCGTCGCATCATGAACGAGTTGAACTCTACTTTTATCACTCCGCTTGAGCGTGAAGACATTCACCAACTCGCTCATACGATGGACTCGATGATCGACTACATTGACGGTGTCGCTGATCGTATGTATCTCTACCAAGTGACTCAACCAGATCCACGTGTATTGGCACAAGCCAATATTTTGGTGAAATGCTCGTCTAAGCTGATCGAGCTGATTCGCACACTGCGCAAGCTGGATCATAAAGTCGTTACACAAATCGCTGGCGAAATCAAGGATTTGGAGCATGAATCTGACTCCAACTACCGCAAAATGGTATCTGATTTGTTGAATTCTCCTGATACCAACCCAATGGAAGCGATCAAACTCAAAGAGATTTACGATAAGCTCGAAGACTGTGCTGACTTCGCTGAGGACGTCTCCAACCTGGTAGAAGGGATCGTGTTAAAGAATGCCTGATCTTTCGCCAGAGGTGATTATTCTCGTACTCGTCGTCATCATGGCGCTAGCTTTTGACTTCATCAATGGTTTTCACGATACGGCGAACGCGATTGCCACTTCTGTTTCAACGCGAGCATTAAGTCCGAAAACCGCGATTATTATTGCATCCTTGTGTAACCTGATTGGTGCACTCTCGTATACGGGGGTAGCGAAGACAATCGGGGGAGGCATCACCGATCCATTCAAATTGGAAAATGGATTGATTGTCGTTTTGGCTGCGTTGACATCTGCGATTTTGTGGAACCTAATCACCTGGTGGTTCGGAATTCCCAGCTCGTCCTCGCACGCGATTATCGGCGGCGTTGCAGGTGCTGCTTTTGGTGCCGCAGGAAGTGGTGCCATTAACTGGTCGGGCTTCATTAGCATTATCCAAGCGTTGATCGTATCCCCGCTTGTTGCGTTTGCTGTTGGTTTTGTCGTGATCAAGCTTGTGTCTTGGTTTGTTCGTAACTCAGCGTACCACAAAACCAATCGAAATTTCCGTTCGATGCAAGTCGTGTCAGCAGCTTGGCAGGCTTTCAGCCATGGAGCCAACGATGCGCAAAAAACAATGGGCGTAATCACCCTTGCTCTGATTTCTGGCGGATTCTTGATTCAAGAACCGGGCGAATTCGTCATTCCGCTGTGGGTAAAACTATCAGCTGCTCTTGCAATGGCTTTAGGTACAGCCTTTGGTGGATGGCGTATCATCAAGACCTTGGGTGGTAAGATTATGAAAATCAAGCCAATTTCCGGTTTCTCAGCAGACCTGTCTTCTGCCTTGATTATCACAATCTTCACAGCTTTGAAACTGCCGGTGAGCACAACGCATGTGATCACATCCGCCATCTTGGGGGTTGGGGCATCGCAAAAGCTGAACGCAGTAAAATGGGGCTTGGCTGGCCGAATTTTGGTCACTTGGGTCATTACCCTTCCGATTACCGGACTTTTGGCTGCAGCATGCTACGTCGTGTATGACGTATTCCTGTAGAGCTACATCTTTATACAACAGACAACAGACACCTTTCCGTGTAGAGTACGCGGGAAGGTGTCTTTTTCATTAACTTGATCCAGTTAAACGCTCCCATAAACCGGGCTTGGGTTTAATTTGCACGAGGCGTACGGCAGAGAATGGGATATAGTCCAGCGAGCCATCCCGTTCTTCAATTAAAATCCCATTTGGGCTGTAATCGTACAATTTGCCTTCTGCATATGCAGCTAATCCTTGACCGATCATATCAGGAGCAAAATGAATACGTACATAGCGATCGAGATACTCTTCCAATATTCCATCATCCATCTTTTTCCCCTCCTTTTTTCATTCTTTCTCCTAGTTATTGCCTGCATTGCGACAATTCAGACAAGGTAAAGAAAAAACCACCCAGGCGGACTGACCTGAGTGGTAATGGATAGAGCATGTTGACGCTATTCGATCGAGTTTTGGGAATGTCCTGTCTTCTTGCTTTTGCGGGCAAATACGAGCAACAAGATGACACCGGCAGCAATTAAGCACAGACTGACTAATTGAGCGACACGCAGGGTATCCGCTATTAACAAACTGTCTGTACGCATGCCCTCAATGAAGAAGCGTCCAATCGAATACAGGATCATGTAGCTGAACAAGACCTGTCCATCGAATTTTTTGAAACGGTACAGCATGAGCATGAGAATGGCGAAAACGATAAGGTTCCATATCGATTCATACAAGAATGTAGGATGGTAATATTGTCCGCCGATAAACATTTGCTCGCGGATGAATGCGGGGAACTTTTCCATGAATTCGGCCGAAACAACATCACCATGTGCTTCCTGGTTGATAAAGTTACCCCAACGTCCAATGGCTTGACCCAAAATAACACTTGGCATAAAAATGTCAGCCAAACGAAGGAACGGCAGATTATGTTTTCGAATATACCAGCTTCCTGCCAGAACACCACCGATTAATCCACCGTGAATAGCCAAGCCGCCTTGCCAAACTGCGAAAATGTCCAGTGGATTGTCTTTGTACTGCTCCCATTCAAACGTAACATAATACAATCTTGCACAAACGATGGCTGCTGGAATGATCAGAACCACCATGTTCAAGACGTGATCAGGATCAATGCCAGAACGTTTGGAATTGTAGCGAGCGAGATAAGTACCCAAGAAAAACGCCAGCCCCATAATAATGCCATACCAGTGAATCTTTAAAGGGCCGATTGCAATTGCGATCGGATCAATCATGAATGTGCCTCCTTGCCTCAAAACATCTGTGCCAAGTATAGCACAAATAGGCTGATGGATTCCAACTAATGGCTTACTGGGACTGCAAAAAGCCGAGGATGGCATCAAGGGAGGCTCGTTTCGTCGGAGCAGATACGGATGAGAATAAATCGCCGAACGCTTCCAGCCTTTTGGGCACGGTATAAACGGTGAAGTCTGTAGGATGACACTGGGGAACTTCCTCCCACAAGAGTGGCGTTGATACGGTTGCCTGTTCTTTTGCGCGGGTTGAATAAGGGGCTGGCAATGTTTTCCCCCGCCAGTGTTGCAAATAGTCAATGTACAGCTTATCTCCCCGATTTTTCACCAAGCGCTCGATGGTTAAAAGTGAGGGATGCTTGCTGACTAAATAGGATGCAATGAAATGTCCGACCTGGCGTGTCTGTTCAAACGTATAGCGGAGTTCAATCGGAACGTATACTTGCAAGCCACTGGAACCAGATGTTTTGACCCATGAAGGCAGCTGTAATTCATCGAGCTGCTGTTTCAATAAGAGGGCAGACTCTATCACAACAGCAAAATCATCTGTGGAAGGGTCGAGGTCAAATACGAGCTCTGTCGGAATCTCATCCTTGGCGAGGTGAAAGGAGACGTGCCACTCTAATGCTGCTTGATTCGCCATCCACACGAGTGTCGCCCGGTCATTGCAAAGTACGTAACGAACATTTTCCCACGTATGCGTTTGTATCCAGTCAGGCGCATAGTCAGGGGCGTTTTTTTGATAGAAGTGCTTGTCGCCAATTCCGTGAGGGTAGCGAATGACGGTTAAGAGCCGATCCTTGCTATACCGGAGGAGAGGGGCTGCGACAATCAGTAAATAGCGCAAGTAATCTAGCTTGGTTACCTTGGCCTGTGGCCATAGAGGTTTGTCCGGATTGGTAATGGACAATGTGTGATTATCGATCTTCAGCTCGTACTCTTTTGTTGCAGGACGCAATGACGTTTTCACCTTCTTTTGAAACGGTATAGGTGTTCCTACTATCTCCCATCCGCGATTCTCTATGTAATGGGAATACTTCTTTGCATATATTTCCTGCCAATCAACCATAATACGGGTAGCTTTCCAGTGGTTGGTGATGATATGAAATTCAAGAAGAAAGATAAAATGAAAGAACTGATTGAGACAATGAATGCCTGCAGCTTGATTGAGCTGGAGGGTATACCGATTTCGCCTCAATTGGGAGAGAACATTGATTTGTTGAAAAAAATGTTCTCTGATTGCTCCGATTTTGTCATACGAGAATTCCGTCTAAAAAACAGTGTCCATGCCATTGCTGTCTTCGTAGATGGGCTAATTGATACCAAAGAGGTCAATTCTGCACTGAAATCGTTAATGGTGCTGGAAGACGGCGATGAAGATATAAAAGTGATAGAAGAGGCACTTTTGCCCGTTTCCCAGATGGGAAGAGTAGACGATTATAAAAAGCTGCTACAGGCTGTGCTTTCCGGTGATACGGGCATTCTCGTAGAGGGAAATACAGAAGCGCTGACACTCGGCATTCGTGGAGCAGAAAAACGCTCCGTCAACGAACCAGAAGGAGAGGCGGTCGTACGGGGGCCACGTGAGGGCTTTATCGAAAATATTCGCACGAACACGTCGATGCTGCGGCGCAAATTGCGAACACCTCGATTGAAAATGAAGTCCTTGGTAGTTGGACGTGAGACGAACACCAATCTGGTGGTTGCCTTTCTTGATGGGATTGCTGATCCAGAGATCGTACAGGAGGTCACTGGTCGAATCAGCAAGATCAATATGGATGCTGTGCTGGAAAGTGGATATATCGAAGAGATGATTCAGGATAACACACACTCGCCTTTCCCTCAGCTCATGTATTCCGAGCGTCCAGACACGGTTGCAGCTGCATTACTTGAGGGGCGTGTCGCGATATTTGTGGACGGGACACCGATGGTTTTGATAGCACCTGTTACGTTTTGGATGATGATGCAGGCCAGCGAGGATTATTATGAGCGATTTCAAATGGCTACCTTTGTCCGACTGCTGCGTTATGTGTTCCTCATCGTTTCGCTCATTACCCCTGCCTTGTATGTGGCTATTACGACTTATCACCAACAGATGCTGCCAACCACGCTCCTTTTAAGTATTGCGGCTGCTCGTGAGTCCATTCCTTTTCCTGCTATTGTGGAGGCTTTAATCATGGAAATTTCCTTTGAAGCCTTGCGGGAAGCGGGGATTCGTCTCCCGAAAACCGTTGGACAAGCCGTCAGTATTTTAGGCGCGCTGGTCGTCGGTCAGGCAGCCGTACAAGCAGGGATTGTCTCTGCACCCATGGTTATAGTCGTATCGCTTACTGGGATTGCCTCGTTTACCATCCCGCATTTTAATGCATCGAT
Organism: Brevibacillus fortis; assembly: GCF_046196545.1. GTDB lineage: Bacteria > Bacillota > Bacilli > Brevibacillales > Brevibacillaceae > Brevibacillus > Brevibacillus fortis_A. The sequence goes on along the minus strand of NZ_CP176370.1, from coordinate 3,882,168 downwards.
TTCACTGCGAATGCTGCGTTTTCCAATCATGATTGCGGCTTCGATCCTCGGCATTTATGGGGTGCTGGTATCGTTATTGCTAATCCTCGGTCATATGGCCAACTTGCGCTCATTCGGTGTCCCTTATTTATCACCACTAGCACCGATGTCGATCGGCGATCTCAAAGACGTACTGATTAGAGCTCCATGGTCGATGATGGAAAAACGCCCCAGCTTTTTGGGAGTTCAAAACGCAAGGCGTATGAACGATGGTTATGCAAATTCTATCCAGCAAAGAGGAGGGCAATCAGGGGTGACAGGCAACAGTGATCCGAATGAGGTGGGGAAATCGTGAATGCTGTGACCCGCATGTTGGTAGTGTCGCTCTGTATGTTCCTAGTATCGGGATGTTGGGATCGCCGTGAAGTAAACGATATGGCCATCGTCATTGCGATGGCGATGGATAAGGAACCAGACGGCAGGTATCGGTTATCCATCCAGGTTCCACTGGTCAGCAGCCTTGGTGCACAGTCTGGAGGTGGTGGTGGGACGAGTGGTGACAAGAGTTATTACGTTGATTCCGCAGTCGGTAGGACAATTCGGGAAGCGAATGGATTGATCCAAGCAAGAATGTCTCGAGAAATTTACTACTCCCATCACCGGATGATCGTCATAGGCGAGGAACTGGCGAAGGAAGGAATGTCAGATGTGCTGGATATCGTGGCGCGCTTTCCGGAAAACAGACTGACAGCTTACATTGTCATGACAAGAGGCAAAGGAATTGAATTATTAACCGCACAGCCGCAATTTGAACGTTTTTCAGGAGAAGCGATGCGTGAGTTGGTCAAGATGGGGGGCATTACGGTAACGTTGAAGGATGTGGCCCAGATGCTCAGTACTCCAGGGGTTGATGCCATCTTACCTGTTTTGGCAGCAGTGGATTCCCATCCGAAAGGGAAGTCAAAAGAAATAGAGGCGACGGGGGTAGGCTTATTTCGAAACGACAAACTCGTAACCATCGTGAAGCCCAAAGAACTGCTCGGCTTGCGATTGTTCCAACGCGATTTTACACCGTTTTCTGCTGTGTTGTCCCTTAACAAGCACGAACGGCTTACGATAACTCTTTCGAAAGGAAGGGCGAATATCAAGCCCGTGATCAGGAAAGGACACATCCATTTCAAAATTGACCTCTACGCTTCTGCCGTTGTGGTGGAGAATCTGTCAAACCTCGATCTCGAGAAAGAGAAAAATATTAGAATGCTTCAAGCAAAGCTCGTCGAGCAAATCAATAGCGGTGTGAACCATATGTTGCAAACGATCCAACAAAAACAATCAGACTTCATTGGGTTAGGAATTGCATTGTCAAGGAATCATCCGCGAGAGTGGCAAGCCCGATATCGGAACAGGTGGAATGAGGAACTTCCGAAAATCACATATGAAATCCGAACCAAAGTGAACATGGCCAATTTCGGGCAGACAACGAAAAATATAACCCAAGGTGAAGATGATCATGAATAGAATATTTTTGGTCTTTTTTGTCTTCATGCTGGTACTTTCCTTTGGAGAATTCATCCTGAAGCGAAAAGGCATGGATGGAAGACAGCAGCGAGTCATTGTTATTTTCTACACCCTAACCATTGTTTTTCTGATTGCTTTGCAATTCCAGTATTATCAAGTCCTGCCCACGAGTAACATCATGAACATCTTTTCTCCCCATGTGAAGCGGTGGGTGGATCAGTCCGTATAAGGAGGCCCAAGTATGATTCACAAGCAAGTTGTCAATCACCGACAAATTGCCTGGCTGGTCGGCAGTGTCTTGATGACAGGAATGATGATCAGTTTCTTGCGGTCTGTCGTTCAGGTAGCAAGGATGGATGCTTGGTTCTCTCAAATTTTCCCCATCTTTTATGCGCTTTTTATCGCCTACGTTTTGAGTGGGCTGGTTGAAGCATACCCTGGAAAAAATATCTTTGAAATCTTGTTTATCATTGGCGGGAAGTGGATTGGTGGGGCTATCAATCTACTCATTTTGTTTTACATTTGGATCATCCTGGCGATCGATATTAAAGGAGCAGCTGATTTTTTACATATCTCGTTATTACCAACCACACCATTAGAGGTCATCTTACTCGTCTTCGTCCTGCTAATGATGTACTATGGCAAAACGAGTCTTGAGGTGGCAGCACGGGTAAATGAGTTTTATTTTCCCCTTTATTTCATCATGTGCATTTCGCTCTATTTCCTGCTGATTAATGAATACAACGTAGAGCGATTGGAACCAATTTTGACCAGTAGCCTGGATCGGATCGTGGTCAGCAACTTTTTACCAGTGGGTGTATATGGTGATATATTTCTCATTGGGGCATTCTTACATGCCATTGTAGAGCCGCGACTATTTTATGCTGCGATGAAACATGGGGTCATCATTGTTGGTTTTGGGACGACGATTATGTTGCTTGTCTTGCTTGGGGTGATGGGCTTCATTATCGCCGGTCGACTGAATTTCCCCATCTATATTCTCGTCCAGCAAATCCACGTGACAGATTTTCTGGACAGGGTCGAAATGATCCTCTTTAGCGTGTGGTTCCCCGCTTTCACAATCAAGGTCATTGTCGCTTACTTGGCATTTTTAGTGGGGGTGGGATCATTTGGAGGGCAGCGGCATTACAATACATTCAATGCTCCGTGTGGATGGTTTATCGTTGTATCATCCATATTTGCGTTTCCAAATGTAGCGCATATCGATCAATTTATTAGTTATAGCTTGCCGTTGATCGTGCTCGTTTTTCAATTGCCGTTGGCGATCTTTTTGCTCATTCACGTAAGGCGAAAGAATAAAGGAAGAGAGCAAAGCCTCATTCCCGAAGGAACGAAGCTTTATCGATTTTACCGGTCGATGGTGTGGATCACGACACTCTGTTTGAGTGGATGTGTACTAGTGATTTTGATTGGGGACTTTTTTAAGGATAAATCAGCGGTAGGAGGAGTTACGACAGCTGTTGTGTACATTGCCCTCTTACTGATAGCACTGTTGACGAGCTACGGGGAAATGCAAGCTCTTAATCATGGCAAGCAAAAGCTGGGGAGGACAAAACAGGCTGGATCGTTTCGACAATGAGGTCGAAAGCCAAGTGGTTCCTTACTCTAAAACACACTGGTGGGAAGGGACATCCACAAAGCCTTGTATGCTTGGCTGTCGCAAGGAATGCCCTTCCTTCCACTCTGCAAATTTGATTTTGACGGTAATCTCAGGCTGTATCCATAAGGTATTGGCTGCCCGTGGTGGCTTGTTTACAAAAGCCATCTTCTGTTGGACGAGAGGCTGTATTCGCTCCGTTAAAGCGCGCCAGTCCGTTTGCGTCAATTTTCCAGTACCTGCATGGCCGATGTACCAAAAAGAGCCTTGTTGATCGAAGAGGCCCAGAAGCAACGAATTGACAATATGATCCCGAAGCGTAACGCCGCCTACGACAGCGATGAGATCCCGATAATACTTTTTCTTTCTCCAGCGTTGATCTTTCCCGTTGATCAAGTAGCTGCTTGACGCATCCTTCATAATAATTCCTTCCATACCTTGAGCTTCAATGACACGGTAAAGAGCGTCTCCATCAGCAAAATTTTCAACTAGCTGCACATGAGGAGTAGGCGTGATGATTTTGCCCAGTATTTGTTGTCGCTCTGATAGTGGGTAGGAAGTTACCCATTCATGATTCCAGTACAGGACATCGAAGACCATGTATGTGACAGGGACAAGCTTTTGTATCTGGGAAACTTTTTCTAAACGGCGCAGCCCGTCTCTTCTCATGACCTCGTAAAAGGAAGGCTTTCCGTCCGGGCCAAGAGCGATTATTTCGCCATCCAAAATCACAGAATCGGCACGGCAATACGAGCGAAGATCGGTCACTTCTGGATAATGGAAAGTCCGTTCATTTAATTTTCGGTTGAACAGTTTGACTTCGTGTCCATCGTAGTAGGTAAGAATGCGAACGCCATCCCATTTCACTTGGCCTATCCATTGTGGTCCTACAGGTATAGATTCCGTGCTGGTAGGCTCAAAAGGAAAAAGCGGAGTTAGTTCCATAGCTGCCACCTTTATGTTTAGTTGGGATTTGCCCAGTTTTCTAATACAGTTTCACGGATGGGCGTGATCTATACGAGTGGTACTGGTGGATGAATTCCTGTGAGAATTTTAAGAAACTTTTTTATTGATTAAGTATTGAATTCGAGCTATACTACTTGTATAAAGTAACTGATGGGTTACCGGATTGGGCTGTATCTGGTTGAACTGCTTCCTCCTTCCGTGGTACGTCCACCACACCTCATGGGAAGGAAGCTGTTCTCTGATATGGCCCTCTTTGTGTCTCGATCCGGTTGGGAATGTTTGTTGTTCACTTTCTTTAATCCTTTTTTCATTGATATACAATTAGAGACTTGTTTATAATGGCTGTGCGAACTTATTTACGAAAGAAGGAATTGACTTGCCGTTTCTTCGGTTTAAAGGCTTTGCGAAGCAAGACATAGAGCCCATTTCTCAGATTCTTATAGAAGAGTTTTCCAAAATTGCTGAGGTAGCTCAGGAAAAGGTGAAATTGGAGCTGCTTCAGGTGGAGCAATTGACGAACAGTCCTTTGTCTGTAGAGATCATGATGTTTCCCCGTGAACAAAAGCAACATGACGCGATTGCTAGTGCCATACACGGTATTTTGAAGAAGCAAGGCTTTCTGCATGTGCATATATTCTTCGTTCTGCTATCGCCCACTCTCTATTATAAAGAAGGACTTCCGTTGCAAGTCGGAATGACGAAATAAGCAAGAAAAAAGGTCGAGATCCTCCAAAGGGATTTCGACCTTTTTCTATTAATAATAGAGGCTTTCGGTTTGCAGGCATTTGGAGCATGTTCGCGTAAGTGGAGTCTCGATATAGAAGTGGCTGCAGTCCTGTTGAATCATCCGCAATTGCTGCTTAGATTGCTCTAGCTCCGCTTCTAATCGACTGATCTCTTCGCGTAAACGACTGGCTTCCTCCATATGCATCCCCCTTCATTCGGACTGGTACAATCGGCTTCCCTGTTCGCGGAACTCACGCGATTTTTCCTGCATCCCTGCAAGGATGGCGGGATCTTGGGCAGACCCTTGTTCATTAGCGATGTGACGGATGTCGTGCGATATTTTCATGCTGCAAAATTTTGGCCCGCACATGGAACAAAAATGGGCGGATTTGGCGGCTTCTGCTGGCAACGTTTCGTCGTGATATTCGCGGGCGCGCTCTGGGTCCAGAGACAAATTGAATTGATCGTTCCAACGAAAATCAAAACGAGCTTTGGATAAGGCGTCGTCTCGCTGTTTTGCCCGCGGATGTCCTTTTGCGAGATCAGCGGCATGCGCTGCGATTTTGTATGCGATTAAACCGTTGCGGACATCCTCTTTATTGGGTAGGCCGAGGTGCTCCTTAGGCGTTACGTAGCAGAGCATCGCTGTTCCGAACCATCCAATCATGGCGGCTCCAATCGCTGAAGTAATGTGATCATAGCCGGGAGCGATGTCTGTCGTGAGTGGCCCAAGTGTGTAAAAAGGAGCCTCATGGCAAATGGATAACTGTTTATCCATATTTTCGCGAATGAGATGCATCGGGACGTGACCAGGGCCTTCAATCATGACTTGTACGTCGTGTTCCCACGCAATTTTTGTGAGTTCTCCCAATGTTTCAAGCTCCGCGAACTGCGCTTCGTCATTCGCATCCGCGATGGAGCCAGGACGTAGTCCATCTCCGAGGGATACACAAATGTCATAGGCCTTCAGAATTTCGCAAATTTCAGCGAAATGCGTATACAAAAAGTTTTCCTCATGATGGGCCAGGCACCATGCGGCCAAAATCGATCCGCCGCGAGAGACGATACCAGTAACACGGTTAGCTGTCATAGGAATGTAGCGCAATAGAACGCCAGCATGAATCGTGAAGTAATCGACGCCTTGTTCTGCTTGCTCAATCAAGGTGTCTCGGTAAACCTCCCATGTCAAATCCTCGGCTTTCCCATTTACTTTTTCAAGTGCTTGATAAATCGGGACAGTACCGACTGGAACAGGGCTGTTGCGGATAATCCACTCCCTCGTGGTGTGTATGTGTTTTCCCGTCGAGAGGTCCATAATGGTGTCGGCACCCCAACGGACCGACCAAATCATTTTTTCGACTTCTTCCTCCATCGAAGAGCTGACAGCTGACGTTCCGATGTTGGCATTGATTTTGACATGAAAGTTGCGGCCGATGATCATCGGCTCGCTTTCAGGATGATTGATGTTAGAAGGGAGGATCGCACGTCCTGCGGCGATTTCTGCCCGTACAAATTCAGGGGAGACACCCTCGCGAATGGCAACGTATTCCATTTCCGGTGTGATGATATTTTTTCGGGCATAATGAAGCTGGGTAACATTTTTCCCTGGCTTTGCCCGTTTTGGTTTGTAGCCCTCGCGAGGGAAAGTGGGGAGGGTGGCAGCCTTTTCTTTGTTTCGGAAGCCGTCGTCAACTAGTTGTGGTTCGCGACCGACATACATTTCCGCATCATTTCGCTCATCGATCCACTTGTGGCGGATGGAGGGCAGTCCTGCTTGAATGTCAGGAACGTAACCCGTTGCGGTATACTCGCCACTCGTATCGTACACGCGAAGAGGAGGGTTGGGTGTGGAGCCAGACAATCCTTCGGTAGGGTGAAGGGAAATTTCGCGCATCGGGACACGTATGTCCGCACGACTACCTGTTTCGTATACTTTGCGACTGCCTGGAAAAGATGACACCAATGACATAAGAAAAACCTCCTTGTTTTGGTTGCACGAAAGCGAGAACCGTCTAGGGAGGCGAAAGAAACATCCCGCGAAAAAGCGCCGCATAAACAACATGCGACGCCAACGCGAGAGTAGAGAAGAAACGGGTATCCTAAAGATACACCGCATCTTTTCGTGTCGTATATGACATTCCTCCGCTGGCATTACCCAGTTCAGGTTCAACGGTCGATGGCACAGTACCATCCTCTCAGCCTGGTGATTTCCAAGCTCCCGTGCTTTTTTTATTTTGGATTGCAAGAATAGGATAACGGGAAGTCCATTTAATTTCAAGGGAAATTTTCCAGTGAAAAAATTGCGGGTGTGCAACACATTTTCCTCCCCCCTATTCTCGTGAATCGGACTAAAACTGTTTCTGTAGACCCACATGAATCCTATCTGTTACGATGAAGGTCGAAAAAAAGCAACTGCTTCCAGCGCTTTGATTTTCCTCGTTGTCGAAGCAGGATGGAGAAGTATTTTGAGGTGATGAGGTATGGATGTTTATTCGAATCTAAAACAAGGAGAACGTGGAGCGTGGGTGAGTATTTTCGCCTACATATTCTGCTCTGTATTAAAAATAGGAGTTGCGTATGTCACTGCGTCGGAAGCTTTAATGGCCGACGGTCTTAACAACTCAACGGATGTTGTCGCATCGATTGCTGTTTTAATCGGGCTGCGTATTGCGAGGAAACCACCTGATAAAGATCACCCGTATGGTCATTTTCGGGCGGAGACGATTTCAGCACTTGTCGCATCATTTATTATGCTATTTGTCGGAGTTCAAGTCGTTACGAATGCCGTACCATCCTTATTGGACCCACATCATGCGGCTCCTGACCTGTTGGCAGGGTGGACAGCACTTGCGACTGCAGTCATTATGCTTTTCGTCTATCGCTACAATAAAAAGCTCGCCATCAAAACAAACAGCCAAGCACTAGAAGCAGCGGCCGCTGACAACCGTTCAGACGCATTCGTCAGTATCGGGACGTTTATCGGGGTAGCTGGCGCACAATTTCAATTGCACTGGCTTGATCCTTTAGCTGCTTTTGTTGTTGGTCTGATTATCTTGAAGACGGCTTGGGACATTTTCAGGGAAGCAACCCACCGTTTGACAGATGGCTTTGACGAGAGCGAGCTTGCGGACCTGCGGGCTACCATTTCCTCGATTTCGGGAGTGAAGGATATCAGTGACATCAAAGCCCGTTACCATGGCAGCAGCGTGCTTGTTGATGTTGTGATCCATGTCGATCCCGGTCTGAATGTAGTGGAGAGCCACACCATCACCGAGAAAATTGAAGAACAGATGCGCAAGATTCATCGCATTAACGCCGTTCATATCCATATTGAACCATGCAGGAAGATGGCGCCAAACTAGATGTCTAGATGTGAATACGAAAAAACCTGTCCAAAGTGGGCAGGTTTTTTTAGGTGCAAATTAAACAGGAGTTGCCTTCTTTTTTCGCAGTGTTTTGGTTGTAGAAGTAGTCCTAGTCTTTTTTGGACTGGCTGCGGTTTCCTTTTTCGATGCTTGCTCTTTTTCAGACGAGGAGGCAGCAGTGGTACGTTTTCGCGCAGGTTTTGACGGAGTCGGATCGGGCTCGATTTTGATGGGCACTGCGGCTTGACCAGCTGTCGACTCCAAGCTTTCTTTTAGGGCCTGCATGAGATCAATGACATTGGTTCTTGCGACGGTAGGTGCAGTAGCGATCTCCTGACCCTCCAGTTTTTTCTCAATCAGTTTTTGCAGGTCAGATCGATATTCATCCGTATATTTTGCCGGATCAAAAGGGAGCGTCATATTGCTAATGAGCTCAGTTGCCATCTTCAGTTCGTTTTCGGCCAACGGTACAGCGGCTTCTGGCAAAGCAGGCACTTGACTGACGGGACGTACCTCATCTGGATAGAAGATCGTCTCCAACATGATGCAATGCTCATACAGTCGGATAACGGCCAGGCTTTGCCGATTGCGCATCGTCACTTGTGCAACGCCGATCTTTCCTGTCTGTTCCATGGCGGAGCGCAGCAGGGCGTATGCTTTTTCACCAGTGTCCTGTGGGGATAGGAAATAGCTTTTATAAAAATAAACGGGATCGATCTCCGACAAGTCTACGAAGTCGATAATTTCAATGGCTCTCCGTGTTTCTGGAGTAATGGCCTCCAGATCATCATCGTCAATCATGACAAAATGTCCTTTTTCGTATTCGAAGCCACGGACGATTTCGCTCGTATCGACCTCGCGCTGGCAGTGCGGGCACATTTTCGTGTACTTGATCGGGGTATTGCACTCTTTATGCAGTTGGCGAAAGCGAATATCGCGCTCTTCTGTTGCAGTAAACATGCGAACAGGTATATTGACGAGGCCGAAGCTGATCGAGCCCTTCCACACCGTATGCATGCGGATCCCTCCTTCACAGCTATTTTCGTATAGTATTTGTATCTGCATAGAAGAAGTGCCGAGGGAATTGAAGGTGGAAAAGTAAAAAGCCAGCCGATTTGTTGTGGCTGACTTCTTGTATAGCTACTGCCCGTGTTTGACGATGTCCGATTGATCTGCACGCGATTGCATGTCTCGCGCCAGCTCGACATCCTTGCCAGTACGGTCCGCAATGGACTGGGCTTTGGACGCCTTCAGCTTTTGTGCAGACGGTCGTTTTTCTGCCATGAACGACTCACTCCTTTCAGGCAAACTACATGTAGGGGTGTTGCGGGTACAGGTAGTATGCGCTGCACACAAAAAAATACCCCATCGCCAAATGACGAGGGGCAGCCGTTCAACTCCTCCCGATGAAGGGAGCGATGGCACGAAATGCTCCTATCAGACACGTCGTGCGCCAAAGTGAACAGCCTTTCAATTATGGGAGAGGAGAAACCGGAGGAAGAGCTTATGGGGAAACGTAAGTCTTCTCCGCGGTTGTCAGCGACACCGTTGCGTCGCTATTCATCATCTTTTCCAATCGAAATGGGTTGTATACCTTACTTGCACATAAATTTTTCCAGTTGCTAATTTTACGGGTGTATGCAGTTGTGATAGTATGATATCATTCTCAGTCTTGAAAATCGTGTCTAACGATACGCGTTCAAAAGACGACTTTTTGAACAACCTCTTACAACATACATAGGAAAGCAGACAGGTGAAATGAGTATGCGAGTCATCGCTGGAGAGCACAGAGGAAGACGGTTGACAGCAGTTCCGGGGAAAGGAACCAGACCGACAACCGATAAAGTCAAAGAATCGATTTTTAATATGATTGGTCCGTATTTCGATGGCGGGTGGGCATTGGACCTATACGCAGGAACAGGTGGTCTCGGGATAGAGGCATTGAGTAGGGGAGCAGATCGAGCTGTTTTCGTGGAGCGAGATCACAAAGCATTTGCCGTGGTAAAACAAAACGTCAGCACTTGCAGGCTGGACGATTATGCAGAACTATATCGGATGGATGCGGACCGCGCCATTCGCACACTGAGTACGCGCAATCAAAAATTTGATCTCGTCTTCTTGGACCCGCCATACGCCCAGCAAAAAATTGTCGAAGAAATTGAGATGTTGCAGGAGCTGGGAATGTTGGCGGACGGAGCGTGGATCGTGGCTGAGCATGATATCACAGACTCCTTTCCGGATGCGATTGGTCATTGTGTGAAGGACCGAGCGGCTAAGTATGGGGATACGGCCGTTACCGTGTATTATTACAATTTGGAGCCACAAACCTAACTTTTAAATGAAGGTGCAAAAGAGCACTAAGGGAGGATAACCCGCTATGGCAATCGCCGTATGTTCAGGAAGCTTCGACCCTGTTACTTATGGGCATCTCGACATTATTGCGCGGGGTGCCAACGTTTTTGATAAGGTCATTGTTGCCGTCTTAATCAATTCAAAGAAAAACTCATTGTTCAGCGTAGAAGAGCGCGTCGATTTGCTTCGTCAGGCAACGGCTGACATGAAAAATGTAGAAGTGGACTCTTTTGACGGCTTGTTGATTGACTATATGAACAAAAAGGGTGCACAGGTGATCATTCGAGGCCTTCGTGCTGTTTCTGATTTTGAATATGAGATGCAAGTCGCCTCGATTAATAAAAAGCTCGACGAAAATATCGAAACATTTTTCATGATGACGAACAATCAATATTCGTACTTGAGCTCAAGTATTGTGAAGGAAGTTGCGAAATACAAGGCGAGTGTTGCTGATTTGGTGCCGCCGGTCGTAGAAGAGGCACTGAAGCGAAAAATGGCAGAGTAGATTATCGCGTCTTGGTCTTGCTGCGGTTCATGCGCGAAAGAGTCAGGCTGGTACACAATAGAATCGCACCGACGCCGATGGCGAGTCCCCCTGATAAAACCAGGGTCTCCCACCAACTCGTCGCCGGGATCTCTGCTTTCGCTTGCACAAATACAGGGACGGCTTTCTCCACGAACCAGGAGCTGACTGTGGCAAGAGGACCCCAAAAGACAAAGGTCAAAATCGCAGCTAGCAAAGCGTGCAGGGCTCTGGCAATCAAGTAGGGAGCGACACGAATATCTGTTTCACTCAAGATACTCGCGACCTGTGCGTGAACACTCAAACCGCCCCAGGACAATACAGCGCTGGCAATGGCCGCTTTCCAGACCAAGGAAACACCATCCGGCACAATGCTCGCTGCCTGTGCGCCGAGGGTTACTTCGAACAAACCAGCCACGATTGCTTGGGAAAAGGCTGGCGGAAAGCCAAAGGGGCCGAGAAAAATCGAGAGCAGCGTACTGATGATTTCCGTCAGATGAATCGTGGAGAATAGTTGGATTAATACCGAAAAAACGATGATGAAGCCACCGATCATGAGCAGTGTATTCAAAGCGGATTGCACTGCTTCTCCCATTAATTTTCCGAACGGACGTCCATCGCGGACACGTGCCCGATGCATCGCTTGCAAGGCGCGTAAAGGAAGAGGCAGTGAATTTTTCTCCAATGGGGCTGAAATAATGGCAAAAGGCGCATGGAAACGATAGATCACACCCATGAGTACAGCTGACAAATAATGAGTCAGAGCTAGAATGATGCCCATTTGCTCACTGTGGAAAAAGCCTATTGCCACTGCTCCCATCACGAACAAGGGGTCTCCCGTCGTTGTAAAAGAGACGAGACGTTCACCCTCAGCCTTCGTCACATTGCCTTGCAGGCGCAGGCGTGTTGTCAGCTTTGCGGCGACCGGATAGCCGGACGAGAAGCCCATAGCCAGTACGAACCCGCCTGTGCCGGGAACGTTAAACAGTGGGCGCATTAATGGCTCCAGTAACACGCCGACAAAATGAACGACGCCCAGACCCATCAACACCTCAGACAGCACAATAAAGGGAAGGGTAGAGGGGAAAACTACCTCCCACCATATTTTCAGACCGCGTACGGCAGCTTCAAAAGAAATCTGCGAGTAAGCAACCAACGAAATAACAATGGAAACTGTCGAGAGGGCGAGCAACAAAGTAAGTACGGGTGAGTGGCGTGACATGGATTCCTCCTGAATCGAAGAAAAGTAGTAGTACATGTCTACGTGGCAGGCGGGAGAACTATGCGTAAGCTTGGTCGACGAATATCTCCCAAGTGTGAAAGGAACAGCGATTTACCACATAGGCTGGTTACAGGGAGGGGGTTTTTCCATGCAGACAAAGCGTAAACCAATCGTGGGTGTAGCCCTGGGGTCTGGAGGCGCTCGCGGTTTTGCGCATATTGGTGTATTGAATGCGCTAGAAGCACATGGCATCCAGATTGACATGCTGGCTGGCTCCAGTATGGGCAGTCTGATTGGGGCTGTCTATGCCAACGGAATTGAACCGCACATGATGGGAAAGCTTGCTCTTAATTTAAAACGCAAGCATTGGCTCGATTTGACCGTACCCAGCATGGGCTTTGTTACGGGGGAAAAGATCAAGCAATTGATTCGTCTGTTAACGCACGGAAAACGCTTGGAAGAGCTGAACAAACCGCTGGCCATTGTGGCGACGGATATTGAATCAGGAGAGCGAGTCGTATTTCGTGAAGGCCCAATTGATCAAGCAGTGAGGGCAAGCATATCCATTCCAGGCATCTTCGTACCTGAAAAAGTAGGGGGGCGGCTTTTAGTCGACGGAGGAGTCATCGATCGTGTGCCCGTGACGGTGCTGCGTGAAATGGGTGCCGATATCGTAATTGCGGTAGATGTCGCCCAATTCGATACACGGATGGAGGTCAAAAGTATTTTTGATGTCATCGCCCAGACGATTGATGTCATGGAAAGGGAAATTCTGCGACATCGAATCATTGCGGCAGACATCGTAATCAGGCCAGATGTTGGACACTATAGCAGTATCGCGTACACGGGTGTCGAAGAAATTATCGAGCTAGGCGAACGTGCAGGTACTGAGCATATCGAACGCATTCAGGAACTAATTGCAAATTGGGAGGCACAAGAATGAGTGAGGAACAGCTTTATGCCAATAGACGCAGATCTACAGGAACCAGAGGCGTTAGCTGGATACTTGCCTTGGTTTTTGTCCTATTGGGTATTTCTTTTTTTGTACCGACGAATTATTACGTGAGTCGTCCGGGTTCAGCGATTGAGTTGGGGCCGATGATTCAAGTGGAAGGCGGCAAGAAAGACGAGACCGGCTCCTTCATGCTCACGACGGTTCGAATGGGCGAAGCGAATTTGCCGTGGTATTGGTACGCAAAAATGGCGCAGGATGTTGAGTTGATGCCCAAGGAGTTGGTTGTCAGTAAGGGCGAGAACAGCGAAGATTTTATCCGTAGAGAACAAGCGATCATGGACAATTCACAAAAAATTGCGGAGGCAGTCGCATTCCGTCTTGCCGGTTTCGAAGTGAAAATCGAGAAGCAGGGTGTGTGGGTGATGGGTACTCTGGAAGGGTTCCCTGCCCATAAAGCATTGCAAATTGGTGATGTCATTACGTATGTTGACGGGGTTCGCACGTCCGAGGCAAAAGATTTGCTGACAGCCCTCTCTACAAAAAAAGCAGGCGATCAAGTCGAAATTAGGTACACAAGAGATGGACAAGAGGCCAAAACGATGTTAACCTTGGAACCACTACCTGAATCCAAGTCAGTTGGAATTGGTGTACGCCCTGACAACAAACAGGAAATCATCATTCCGAAAGAAGTAACCATTGCCTCACAAGGGATTGGTGGTCCTTCTGCGGGATTAATGATGACACTGGAGATTTATGACCAGTTAAATACGGAGACGGATTTGACAAAAGGCTATAAAATTGCAGGAACAGGCACGATTTCGTTAGACGGAAAAGTAGGCAGAATCGGTGGCATTAATCAAAAGGTAATCGCAGCGGACAAAGCGGGCGCAGAGATCTTCTTTGCTCCGCAGGATACGCCAGATACGAACTCCAATTACGAGGAGGCGTTAGCGACTGCCAAGCGGATTGGAACTTCAATGAAAGTGGTTCCAGTCAAGACGGTAGAAGAAGCGATTACGTACATGAATGGACAAAAACCGAAATCTACCTGAGCAAACTAGCTGTCAAGCAAAAATGGTTGACAAAGCTTTGGGCAGGGTCTATAATCATCTTTGTTGTGCATGAGGTGAAATGCTATGAACATTAAGTTAGCAGAGTTAGAGCACCGAAAAGGAGAGCCGTTGCCATTCCAGGTAACCCTGGATGCAGATGAGCTGAAGAAGCGCCATCATGAGATTCGCGGGATTACTCCTGTGAATGCGAGTGGTGAAGCCGTACAGCTGGGCAATCTCTATTACGTAAAAGGAAGCATGAAGGCAGATGTGAATTTTGTCTGCGCGAGATGCTTGAATCCTTTTGTCGATCAGGCAACAGTAGATTTCTCTGAGACATTTGCGCTTGCGGATGATCCGATCCTGCAAGATGACGAGGACAGCGATATCCTTCCTCTGGAAGGCGATGAAATCGAGCTGGACTCGCTGTTGCAAGAGGATTTCTTACTGGCAATGCCGACCTTCCCGCTTTGTGAGGAGGATTGCAAAGGTCTGTGCCCGACTTGCGGTGTGAACCGTAATGAAGTGGCATGCAGCTGCAAGAATGAGCGTGTTGACCCGCGATTGGCTGGGTTGGCTGACTTTTTCAAAGACAGCAAATAAGTTTTCTTACTGTATTCAAGATGATTCGCCGACCATTCGTGGCAGCGTCTCATTTTTGAAGGATGGCATAAGCATTTTGCCTATACTGTCCACCCAATAGAGCTTCTTAGCATTTGTCAGTTGAAGGAGGTGTAAGGAAGATGGCAGTACCTCAACGGAGAACTTCCAAAACCCGTAAAAGAATGCGTCGTACGCACTTCAAATTAGAGATTCCAGGCATGATCAAATGCGATAATTGTAGCGAATACAAGCTTGCGCATCGTGTTTGCCCAAGCTGCGGTCACTACAAAGGCGTGAAAGTAGCGAAGTAATATTCGCTGCTACGAAAGCAAGGTGAGAAATCGCCTTGCTTTTTTTGTTCCTTCCTATTGCTTATAATTACTTGCGAACGCTTAATATTGCTTGCAACGTTTACTTAAATGACTTATAATGAAGTCAAGATAAGGATGGGGTTGAGGCTTCGTGTTTCAAGAGGAGAGGCTCGCTGCAATTCTTGCGTATTTGCAGGAGCACCAGCGAATCAGTGTGCAAGAGGTAGTTGAGAAGTTTGGGGTTTCCCGTGATACAGCGAGACGTGATATCGTCAAGCTGGAGGAGCAGGGGCAAATCCTGCGAACTAGGGGAGGAGCAGTATTGCCCAGCCTCAACAAAAAGAACTACTCCCATCAGGAACGAATGCAGCTTGACTTGACAGGAAAGCGCAGTATTGCTGCAGCGGCGGCCCGTCTGATCAAAGATGGCGATTACTTGCTGCTCGATGCTTCCACAACTGTTCAGCTCGCGGTGGAATCCTTGCAGACCCGCGACCATGTCATCATCACGAATTCATTAGCGACTGCCTCCAGTATGTCCCGAAAAGAAGGCGTTCTTGTCAAGCTTTTGGGCGGAGACGTACATGCAGAAGATCAATGTGTACTCGGTACACGTGTGATTCAAAACCTCGCTGATTTTCATGTGGATAAGGTGCTGGTTGGTGCATGTGGTCTTACAAAGGAAGGGCTCATGTCTACGCAGGAAGACCACGGCTTTCTGATCAAGGAAATGATCAAGCGCGCCGATCAAGTGATCATACTCACCGACCATACCAAGTTTGGGAAAAGCATGCTGTATCGCGTTGCCGGTTTTGACCAGATCGATATTATCGTGACCGATAAGCTGCCTGAAAAGGAAATGGCTGAGGCTTTGCACGCTAACGATGTAGAGGTGATTGTAGCTTCCACATGAAGCTATTGATCCATAATAAAGAGGATAATTTCCATTTGGCTGGCGTGAATGGGTGACCAGCGTGACAGCAAATGGATTTATCGAAAGAGAGTCCTTCAAATGGGAAGGGCTCTTTCTTTTTTCTTGCATTTGTGTACGGCCCCTGCTATTCTAGTAATCCTGACTTTTCCAAGAGGAGGGTTCTATGGTCTATTGGCGGATTATTCACAAGAGCTATCGTCGAAATCTTCAGTATCGTTTATCCCATGTCGTCAACAATGTCGCAAGCTCGATTTTTGGGCTTGTTTTTATTGCCATTTGGACGGGAGTGCTTTCTGGAAAACAAGTTTACGGCCCATATGATGTCAAAACGATGGGGTATTACATCGCGATTTGCCAAAGTGTTCTCTGGATGACAACATTTATCTCGCCGGGTCTGAATGTGCAAATAGCGGTAAGAAGCGGGGCTGTCAGCCTGGATATGATCAAGCCTGTTCATTATCTTTGGTACATGCTCAGTCAGGAGTTTGGACGACTTTTGTACAACGCTTGTTACCGAAGTGTTCCGATCGGCTTGTTGCTAGGATTAGCGGTAGGCTTCTTTTTTCCCTCCCATCCGTTCACTTATTTCTCATTTATCCTCTCGCTTCTGCTAGGAATTTACGTAGGCATGTTGCTCTTTTATCTCGCGGGCATTTCCTCCTTTTGGACGACAGAAATTCGCTGGGTACACCTCATCCTTTTGTCATTGATCTTTGGGTTAGGTGGCCAAATGATTCCGATTGACTTGATGCCCGGAATGATTGGAAAGGTAGCTCCTTATTTGCCTTTTTCCGCGATGATTTATTATCCAGTCATGACCTTGCTGGAGCTTGCACCTCCTTATGGCATGCTTGTACAAGCTGGCTGGGCGCTCGTTCTAACGGCAGTTGCTTTATCGGTGACGAACATGGCAAGAAGAAAGCTAGAAATTCAAGGAGGATAACCATATGTTTGCCCTCTATCGCAAACTGATTACGGCCAGTATTCGCTCGCAAATGCAATACAAGATAAATTTTGTCACGAGCGCTGCCACGACCGGAATGATTATGGTGCTAGATTTTATTATTCTCTCAGCGATTTTGTACCGATTTCACGATGTGGTCGGGTGGAATATTTACGAGGTTGGGATGCTTTACGGGATTTCCTCGGCATCTGTCTCCTTGTATCGACTGTTTGCACCGGAAATCAACGACTTTGAGAAGTACATCGTACAAGGGGAGCTCGATCAGTTGCTCATCCGACCTGTTTCACCTTTGCTTCTGCTATTGACACGCAATCTTGATTTGTCGAGAGTGGGAGGGGTAGTGCAAGGGGTGTCTGTTTTGGTCATCTCATTGTCGGGACTTGCGGCGGAAGGAAAATCGATTATGGGGTTGGTGCTATTCTCGCCGGTTGCCATTTTGTCTGGCGGAGTGATCTATTTCTCCATTGGACTTGCTACGGCTGGGGTCGCCTTTTGGACGCATCAGATGAAAGACATGCTAACCTTTACCATTTATGCGCCAGCCAATGCTTCCAATTATCCGATCGGGTTATATCCAAACTGGCTCAAATGGCTGTTTTTCTCAGCGATTCCGATCGCGTATATGAATTATTTGCCAATGTTAACGCTGTTGGGCAAAGGGGGCGAATGGTTTTATCCGATACTCACCCCGGTAGCTGCAGCGATTGCTTTTTATTTCGCTCGTATGCTGTGGAATGTCGGGATTCGACACTACCATAGTACAGGGAGCTAAGGAGGGGTAACATGATTGAAGCAAAGCACATCGAAAAATCATTTTTCCTGAATCAAGCGAAAGAGGGGCGCTTTGCTTCTCTACGAACACTCTTTTCTCGTGAACGAAGGGAAGTCAAAGCCGTCCATGACATCTCTTTTTCCATTGACAGAGGCGAGTTCGTGGGATATATCGGGCCGAATGGAGCAGGAAAATCGACGACAATTAAAATGCTCGCTGGAATTCTTCATCCCAGTCAGGGGGAGATACGAATAGGCGGATATAGTCCACAGCGCGAAAGAATTCAAGTAGCCTCGCAAATCGGCGTGGTGTTCGGGCAGCGAACACAGCTGTGGTGGGATCTGCCAGTCAGAGATTCCTTCGAAATTTTGCAAGCGATGTACAAGATTAACGACAAGGCATATCGGCGATCGATGGAGGAGTATCAGGAGCTGCTGGATCTGCATGAGTTCCTGGATACGCCAGTGCGTAAGCTGTCATTGGGTCAGAGGATGAGAGCTGATTTAGCGGCGGCACTGCTGCACGATCCACCTGTCCTGTTTTTAGACGAGCCAACGATTGGGCTGGATGTGGTCGCGAAGACTCGCATCAGAGCGTTTTTGAAAGAAGTGAATCAGACCCAGAAGAAGACGATTCTATTGACGACTCATGATATGGACGATATCGAGCAACTCTGCAACCGGATTATCGTGATCAATCATGGCAAAAAGATGATGGATACGAGCTTGGTCGATTTGCGACGCCAGATAGGGTTGCCAAGCCTCATTCGAATCGAATTTCGACAACCGCCCGAAAAGCTTTACGACCTAGAAGGAATCGAGCGGATGGAGCTATCAGACAATGTGCTTTCGATTTACTTCGACAAAGGAAAAATTTCTTCCCCGCGAATCCTTGCCGAAGTGGCGGGCTGGGGTGAACCTCTGGATATTCAGATGAAAGAACCGGGGATTGAGGAGATCATTCGGCTCATTTACCGTTAGGGACGGCTACCTATTTTCGTGAACGATACTTGTAATTCCGCATCTTCTCCCTTATACTGTGTTTTGGTACCAGGTATTAAAAACAGATCGCAATCATACATAGTACAATTGAATCCTGCTTATGGGGGTGTTCGGCATCGCCCGCTTGCCAAAAAAAGATCGCCAGTCCCGCTTGGTGCAGTCTCTGGCGGATAATCCATTTGCGACGGACGAAGATCTGGCTGAGTTATTTCATGTCAGTATTCAAACCATACGTCTAGACCGACTGGAATTAGGAATACCGGAGCTGCGTGAACGTATCAAGACAGTCGCAGAGAAAAGTCTTGATCCTGTAAAATCATTGGGTGTCGATGAAATTATCGGTGAAATTGTTGATCTACAGCTCGATTCACAGGCCATTTCCGTATTGGAAATTAAAGAAGAGCACGTTTTTTCGAAAACACAAATTGCCAGAGGGCATTATATATTTGCTCAGGCCAACTCATTGGCAGTAGCAGTAATTAACGCAGACGTAGCGTTGACAGCTACGGCGAGGATCCGCTTCGTCCGTCCTGTACGAGCAGGGGAGAAGCTGGTTGCCAAAGCAGTGGTGAGAACTCGTAACGGCGACGAATGCAAGGTGCGTGTAGAGACGAAGGTCCAAGGTGAATTGGTCTTTACCGCAACCTTCCGTGTAGTTGAAATGTCGAGCTACCATAACAGCATGGATGAGGAGTAAGGAGGAGTCACGGTTGCGAATTGCAGTGGATGCGATGGGCGGCGATCACGCACCGAAGAGTACCGTATTAGGGGCGCTTGCTGCCATCAAGGAAAACCCGGCCATTACAGTTGTATTGGTGGGAGATGAACAGGCTATTCGGAACCACTTGCCGCAGGATATTCCGGCAAACATTGAAATCGTTCCTGCAGCGGAAGTGATTTTGCCAGATGATGAACCGGTTCGAGCTGTTCGGCGTAAGAGAAATTCTTCGCTGGTTGTAGCTGTTGAGATGGCGCGCGAGAAAAAAGTCGACGCGATGATCTCGGCTGGGAATACGGGAGCATTAATGACAGCAGGCTTGCTGTACGCAGGTCGCATGGATGGAATCGAGCGCCCGGCGCTTTGTGCCTATATCCCGAATACAAAAGGCCGCGTAACACTGACGCTGGACGTCGGAGCCAATATGGATGCCAAGCCGCATCAGCTTGTACAATACGCGGTGATGGGGAGCTTGTATGCTGAAAAAGTATTGGGCTTCGAGCGTCCGACAGTAGGCTTGCTGAATGTCGGGACGGAAGAAGGGAAGGGAAACGAATTAACGAAAGCTGTTTTTCCTCTCCTTCAAGAAGCTGACTTGAACTTTGTAGGAAATGTGGAAGCACGCGATGTTATGCAAGGAGCCTGTGATGTGCTCGTATGCGACGGCTTTGTAGGAAATGTTTTGTTAAAGGCCGTAGAAGGTGCGGCTTCCACAATCTTTTCGCAGTTGAAGCAGGAGTTTACTTCCAGCCTGATTAATAAGCTAGGAGCCGCCATTCTGAAACCTGGATTGGTTCGCTTTAAAAAGAAAATGGATTATGCGGAATACGGTGGTGCTCCCTTGCTGGGATTGAAATCCCCTGTGATCAAGGCCCACGGTTCCTCAAATGAGCGCGCAATGAAAAACGCCATCGTCAGTGCTACGCGGTTTGTTCAGCAGGACGTGAACGAGGTTATCCAGCAATCATTACAGAAAAATACTTTGGGAGAAAGCGAGTGAAGCAGATGAGTGCAAAGCGTTCAGTAGGGATATTGTCTACAGGCTCTTATACCCCGGAGCGGGTATTGACGAACTTTGATCTGGAGAAAATGGTGGAAACCTCTGATGAGTGGATTGTTTCCCGTACTGGAATTAGAGAACGCCGCATTAGCTCACCGGAGCAAGCTTCCTCCGACTTGGCTTACGAGGCTGCCAAAGAAGCGCTCGAAAAAGCAAACATCAGCGCAGAACAGCTGGATATGATCATTGTCGCTACCGTAACGCCTGACATGTCGTTCCCGTCTACTGCTTGCTTGCTGCAAGAAAAGCTGGGTGCTACGCGTGCGTCTGCTATGGATCTTTCCGCGGCTTGCACAGGCTTTCTGTATGGAATTACGACAGCGGCTCAGTTCATCGAGAACGGTTTGTATAAAAAAGTGTTGGTCGTAGGCGTTGAGACCTTGTCCAAAATTACGAATTACAAAGATCGAAATACATGTGTGTTGTTCGGAGACGGCGCAGGTGCAGCTGTTATCGGTGAAGTTACTGAGGGCTACGGCTTCCAGTCCTTTGAGCTCGGCGCAGATGGATCAGGAGGATCCCTCTTGTGCATGCCGGCAGGTGGTTCCAGAACCCCTGCATCTGCTGAGTCTGTCGAACAAGGACTGCATTATCTCTACATGGCAGGCGGAGAAGTTTTCAAATTCGCCGTTCGCGTCATGAATTCTGCAACAGAGGCTGTCTTGTCCAAAGCGGGCGTATCGAAGGATGAGATTGACCTGTTGGTGCCGCATCAGGCAAACAAACGCATCATCGATTCTGCTGTACAGCGTTTCGGTCTGTCGGAGGATAAAGTTGCGATCAACCTGGATCGCTATGGAAACATGTCTTCTGCTTCCATTCCAGTAGCGTTGGATGAAGCAGTAAAGGCTGGTCGTGTCAAAGAAGGCGATAACCTGATTCTGGTTGGGTTTGGTGGCGGCTTGACTTGGGGAGCGACGCTCTTGAAGTGGTGCACGACTCCGGTAGAAGGGAGCAAGTAGGAATGGGAAAAGTAGCCTTTGTTTTTCCAGGGCAAGGTTCACAATTTGTAGGAATGGGGCAAGCTCTCTCCGAACAATCGGAAGCGGCCCGTCACATATTTGAGCAGGCTGATGAAGCGCTCGGCTTTTCCTTGTCGGGACTGTGTTTTGCAGGACCAGAAGAGGAGTTGAAGCTGACAGCAAACACACAGCCAGCTATTTTGACAGCAAGCATCGCTGTTATGGCAGCATTGAATGAAAAGTTGCCTAACTATAAGCCTGCGTTTGTAGCGGGTCACAGCTTGGGTGAGTATTCTGCTTTGGTCGCAGCTGGGGCCTTGTCCTTTGCAGATGCAGTCAAAACAGTGCGAGCTCGCGGTCAGTTCATGGAAGAGGCAGTACCAGCTGGACAAGGTGCAATGGCCGCTGTCTTGAACATGGATCGCGCGGCACTGCATGCGGTTTGCGAAGAAGTAACAGCATCAGGACATCCTGTTCAATTAGCGAACATGAACTGCCCAGGGCAAATTGTCATCTCTGGTTCTGCTGAAGGTGTGAAGCTGGCCGGTGAAAAAGCGAAAGAAGCGGGCGCAAAGCGTGTCCTTCCATTGAATGTAAGCGGTCCGTTCCACTCGAGCTTGATGCAGCCGGCAGCAGATAAACTGCAAGCAGTTTTGGAAGGCGTTACGGTACAAGAAGCGACTGTGCCTGTTGTGGCAAACGTAACGGCTAGACCAGTGTCTGAGGCAACCGTTATTGTAGATCAATTGGTTCAACAAGTTTCCGCCCCAGTTTTGTGGGAGGATTCTGTGCAATGGATGGTCGAAGCAGGCGTGACAACCTTTGTAGAAATTGGTCCTGGAAAAGTTTTGGCCGGTTTGATCAAGAAAATCGCACCAGCGGAAACGACGATTATCTCTGTACAGGATATGGATTCGCTTACTGAGCTTTTGAACGGAGGGGTACTATGCTAACAGGAAAAACAGCCCTGGTCACAGGGGCTTCCCGTGGTATTGGGCGTGCGATTGCTTTAAAGCTGGCAGAAGCTGGCGCTAATGTAGTTGTCAATTACGCAGGGAGTGAAGCGGCAGCGAGTGAGACGGTTGCGCTTATTAAGGAAATGGGCCGCGATGCCATCATGATTCGCGCGAACGTTTCTTCTACAGAAGATGTCAACGACATGTTCAAAGCTGCTCTGGATCATTTTGGTGCGATCGATATTCTCGTGAACAATGCGGGAATTACTCGCGACAACCTGATCATGCGTATGAAAGAAGACGAGTGGGACGATGTCATTGCGACGAATCTGAAGGGTGTATTCAACTGCGTAAAGGCAGCGACCCGCCCAATGATGAAGCAGCGTTCAGGCAAAATCATCAATATCACTTCTGTAGTAGGTGTTTTGGGGAACGCAGGACAAGCAAACTACGTGGCTGCAAAAGCTGGAGTTATTGGCTTGACGAAGACGGCTGCTCGCGAGCTGGCTAGCCGGAATATTACGGTGAATGCTGTTGCACCAGGATTTATCGATACAGAAATGACTGCTGTATTGCCGGAGGATGTCAAAGCAGGACTCACAAGCCAAATTCCGCTTGCCCGCTTGGGACAAACAGATGATATCGCAGCTGTGGTGCTGTTCCTGGCATCCGACGCAGCCAACTACATGACAGGGCAGACCCTGCATGTAGACGGCGGAATGTACATGTAGGAAGAAAACCTCAATCGAGCGTTTTTTCGAAAACTGGTTTTTTGAAAGCTCATCCACTATAATACGGGAGAGGGGGTGAAGCAAGATGGCAGATACTTTGGAGCGTGTGAAGAAAATCATCGTCGATCGTCTGGGTGTAGATGAGTCCAAAATTACTTTGGAAGCTTCTTTCAAAGAAGACCTGGGCGCTGACTCCCTGGATGTGGTTGAACTCGTAATGGAACTCGAAGATGAGTTTGATTTAGAGATTTCCGACGAAGATGCTGAAAAGATCACTTCTGTTGGTGAGGTTGTTAAATACATAGAATCTCACAAGTAATTGATCTGTTGGAAGTCCCGTACCATACGGGACTTCTCCTTCAATTGCCACCTGTACATAATCCAAATAAATACACGTTTTGCATGCAGTGAATGTTAGAAGCTGACTGCTGACTTTCATATAGAGGTGATTGTAATGAAACGCAGAGTGGTGATTACTGGCGTTGGTGTCGTTTCTCCAGTAGGGAATGACGCGCAGACTTTCTGGAACAGCTTGCTGGAAGGAAAATCAGGCATTGACCGTGTGGCTGCCTTTGACGCTTCTGATTATCCAACACAAATTGCAGGCGAAGTGAAAAACTTCGATCCTGAGCAGTATATGGAAAAGAAAGATATCCGACGTACAGACCGATTCGTTCAGTTTGGATTAGCTGCTGCCAAAATGGCAGTAGAAGATGCAAAACTGGAGATCACGCCAGAAAATGCGGAACGAGTGGGTGTATACATCGGGTCCGGAATCGGTGGTCTGACTACATGGGAAGAGCAGCATTCCGTATTGTTGGAAAAAGGACCGCGTCGCGTGAGTCCGTTCTTCATTCCGATGCTGATTGCAAACATGGCGTCTGGTGCAGTATCCATTCAATACGGTGCAAAAGGACCAACTTCCAGCGCGATTACCGCTTGTGCGACAGGTACAAATGCGATCGGTGATGCACTGCGTCTGATCCAGTTCGATCACGCAGATGTCATGATCGCAGGTGGAGCAGAAGCAACGGTGCGTCCAATGGCATTTGCAGGCTTTTGCTCAGCGAAAGCGATGTCCACCAGAAACGATGAGCCGCAAAAAGCAAGCCGTCCGTTTGACCAAGATCGCGATGGCTTTGTAATGGGCGAAGGTGCTGGTGTTCTGATCCTGGAGGAGCTTGAGCATGCGAAAAAACGTGGAGCAACGATCATCGCGGAAGTCATTGGCTACGGGATGAGTGCAGATGCTCATCATATTACTTCTCCATCTCCTGGTGGCGAAGGGGCAGCGCGTTGCATGGCAAGCGCACTGAAAGACGCTGGCGTTGACCCAACTGAAGTTCAATATATTAATGCACATGGTACTTCTACTGACCAAGGAGATATCGCAGAAACACAAGCGATCAAGAGTGTGTTTGGCGAGCACGCATACAAACTGGCTGTCAGCTCGACCAAATCGATGACAGGCCATCTGTTGGGTGCTACTGGTGGTGTCGAGGCAATCGCAACGGCATATGCGCTACGTGATCAAGTACTGCCTCCAACAATCAACTTGGAAAACCCGGATCCAGAATGTGATCTGGACTATGTTCCGAACCATGCGCGCAAGGCGACCGTCAATGTGGCTGTTTCCAATACATTTGGATTCGGCGGTCATAACGCAACGGTAGTCCTGAAGCGATACGAAGCATAAATGAGCCCTACTGATAGAAAAAGTAGGCAGTCTTCTGGAATGGTGGTGAGGGTGATGAATTTTGCACAGCTGCAAGAAACAATAGGCTTTCGCTTTCGCGATGAAAGTGTTTTGCGGCAGGCATTCACCCATTCTTCCTACGTGAACGAGCAACGCGGCAAACGAATATCAGACAATGAGCGGCTAGAGTTTTTGGGGGATGCTGTGTTGGAGTTGACCGTCTCCCAGTTTTTGTATAAAACTTTTCCGAAGATGAGCGAAGGGGAAATGACGAAGCTGCGTGCAGCTATTGTCTGTGAACCTTCTCTCGTCAAGTTTGCTGAACTGTTGAATTTTGGCGATCTCGTATTGCTGGGAAAAGGGGAAGAGCTGACAGGTGGACGTCAGCGACCAGCCTTGCTAGCGGACGTTTTTGAGGCGTTTGTAGGTGCGCTTTACTTGGATCAGGGGTTGGACGCAGTCTTTTCCTTTATGGAAAAATACGTGTACCCGCGCATCGACAAAGGAGAGTTTGCCCAGGTAACCGACTTCAAGAGCCAGTTGCAGGAATTTGTTCAACAAGACAATCTGGGAGACATCCATTACCGAATTGTAGAAGAAAAAGGACCAGCTCATAATCGAGAATTCGTATCTGAGGTGCTTTTGAACAATCGTTCGCTTGGCATCGGCTCTGGCCGCTCCAAAAAAGAAGCGGAACAGCAAGCTGCTGCACGAGCGTTGGTCAAGCTGGGGGATAAATAATCACTCGTCAGCGAGAAGGGCTGCATCATCTGCTACAAGATGGTGCAGCTTTTTTCTTTCGGGTGGGAAACATAGGGAAAATACTGCGAGATGACCGACATCTATGATACACTTACAGATGATCAAGTAGGCTCGTAGTAGGTAGCTCCTGTTCGATGCAGGGGCTTCTTTTCGGGTACCATCCGATCCTTGCATGTTTTCAATCTGCCAGTTTGGCAGGCAGTCTTGGATGGTTTCTTAAGGAGGACCGTACGTATGTATTTGAAACGCCTGGAGCTGGCTGGATTCAAATCCTTTGCCGATCGCACGGAATTGGAATTTGTACCAGGGGTAACAGCCGTAGTGGGACCGAATGGAAGTGGGAAAAGTAACGTTTCTGATTCGATCCGCTGGGTGCTTGGGGAACAGAGCGCGAAGTCGTTGCGTGGAGCGAAAATGGAAGACATTATTTTCGCGGGCAGTGACAAGCGCAAGCCAGTGAATTTCGCAGAAGTGACACTCACCTTGGACAATACAGATCGTTCGCTCGATGTGGAATATTCGGAGGTATCCGTTACCCGCAGAGTATATCGTTCTGGTGACAGTGAGTACTACATAAACAACAGATCCTGCCGTCTAAAAGACATCATGGAGCTGTTCATGGATACCGGGCTGGGTAAAGAAGCGTATTCCATTATCGGTCAAGGAAAAATTGAGGAAATTCTCAGTACCAAGTCCGAGGATCGCCGTGGAATATTTGAAGAAGCAGCCGGAATCGTCAAATACAAAACACGCAAGCGCGAAGCGGAGAAAAAGCTCGATGACACCGAGCAAAATCTGGTGCGTATTCACGATATCGTCAGTGAAATTACGGAGCAGATCGGACCTTTGCAGGAGCAGGCAGAAACAGCCAAGACATACAAGGAGCTTCATCGCCAGCTGGTTGAGCATGAAGTAGCTCTTTACGTGCAGCAAATTGAAGCAGCTCATACGAAGTGGGAAGCAGCCACAGGACGCGTAGAGGAACTCAAGCATCTGTTAATCGGACAAACGACCGAAGCATCCAAGCAAGAAGCTGATTTGGAGCACGCGCGTTTTCATGTCACCCAAATTGACCAATCTATCGAAGAATTGCAACAAGTACTGTTGACTGTCAGTGAAGAGACCGAAAAAGTCGAAGGACAACGTGAGGTATTGCGGGAGCGTATGCGCAATCTCAATGCCAATCGTCAGCAGACGATGGAGCAGATGTATCGGATTACCGAGAAACAGCACGGTCTTGAGGCAGAACTAGCTGAAGAACAAGAGCGGGCCAAGGAAGCCGATCGTCGAATGACCGAGGCCCACGCTTCGCTGCAAGAGGCAGAAGGTCAATTTTTTTCCATGGTGCAATCACTGACAGATGATGTTGAGCGTTTGAAGAGTGATTACTTCGAAAAGCTCAACGAAATGGCGAATCTGCGCAACGAAAATCGCCACCAAGAGCAGCTTCTCAAAACAAGCGAGGCCAGAGTCGAGCGTCAATTGTCTGGAAAAAAACAGCTCGATGAAGAAGAAGAGCAGCGATTAGCTCAGTTGAGCCAACTCCAAGATCAGCTGGAGAAGACCGTTTCTACCATTCAAGAAACTGGCGTCAGATACAAAGAGCTGGTTGAAGGTATGCGCGAAGGACAAGCCCGTCTCGAAACAGCCCGTCGAGAGCTGCGTCACTGGGAGCAAAAGCGGGAAGCAGCGAAGTCTCGTTTTGACCTGTTAAAAGAAATGCAGTCGGAGTTTGCAGGGTTTCAGCAAGGGGTAAAAGAAATTTTGAAAGCACGCGAGCGGGGCTTCAAAGGAATTCATGGAGCGGTCGCTGAGCTCGTTGTCGTGCCACAGCAATACGAGACGGCGATGGAAGTTGCATTGGGTGGAGCACTGCAAAACGTCGTCGTGGACAACGAAGCATCCGGTCGTGCAGCCATTGCTCACTTGAAGCAGCACAATGCAGGTAGAGCGACATTTCTACCGCTCGATGTCATCCGTCCTCGCACCTTGCAGGCAAGCGATAAGCGCCAGCTGGAGACGGAGAGTGGAGTCGTCGGAATCGCGAGTGAGCTCGTGACCTTTGAGGAAACGTACCGACCCATCCTTGAAAGTTTATTGGGCAATGTCATTATTACGGAAAAGCTGGAGCAGGCAAACAGTGTGGCCCGTACGCTTGGCTACCGATATCGTGTCGTGACGCTGGAAGGCGATATCGTGAATGCTGGCGGTTCCATGACAGGGGGGGCCTTGAAAAAGAACAGCACGAACCTGCTTGGACGCAACCGTCAATCAGAAGAGCTGGAAGCGCAGCTGGTAGAAATCGATCAGGCAATTTCTGGGCATACTACCCTTATGGAGCAGTTGACGAAGGAACTTGCGCAAATGCAGCAGGAGCAAGAAGCTCTGCGTACAGAAGGCGAGAGTCTGCGACTGAAAGAACAGGAAGTAAAAGGGCTCTTGCAGCAAAAAGAATCGGAAGGCAGATCCTTGGGCGAGCGAGCAAAGCTCGTTGAACAAGATATTGAAGGCTATCGCCGCGAAATGGAAGAAGCCAAACGCAAGCAAGAGCAGCTGCAAGCGTCTTTGACTGCCATGGAGCAAGAGGAAAAAGAGCTCGGTGCGCAGATCGCAGAAGCAGAGGCGAAACGCCAAGAGCAGCTCGAATCCAAAGAAGAAATGAATCAAAAGATAACAAGTCTCAAGGTACTGAATGCGCAGGTCAAGCAAGAGTATCAATCACGCTTGGAGCAAACAGAACGTTTGCTGGAGCAAAAAAGCCAATTGCAGCGCGAATGGGAAGAACAAAACGCGAATTTGGCATCTCTTGATGAGCTGGAGCGTACGAACGAATCGTCCGGGCTTGAGCTGGATCAGCGCATTAGCGAATTGCGTCAGGATAAAGACCGGGTAGCTGGCTTGATTCAAGAGCGGCGAAGTGAACGGGCGACTCTCTTTTACAAACAGGAGCAAGTGGAACAGCAGGTGAAGGAAATCCGCCGCGAGGTTAAATCGCTCGAGGAAAAGCTTCATCAGGAAGAAGTAAAAGTCAACCGCAACGAGGTTGAGCTCGATCATCTGTTGAATAAACTCTCCGAAGAATACGAAATGAGCTACGACCTGGCAAAGCAAAAATACCCGGCACGTGGCGAGATTCAGGAAGAGACACAAGTGGTCAATCGTCTTAAAAAGCAGATTGGGGCACTTGGCACCGTGAATCTTGGCGCGATTGAGGAATATGAGCGCTTGTCCGAGCGTCAGCAGTTCTTAAGCTCGCAGGAAGCTGATTTGAATGAAGCAAAAGACATGCTCTATCAAGTGATCCAAGAAATGGACGCAGAGATGTCGCGCCGCTTCAAAGAAACATTTGATGCGATCTCGGAGCAGTTCCGCGATGTGTTTGTCCAACTGTTTGGCGGAGGACGCGCAGATCTTGTACTCTCCAACCCAGATAATCTGCTTGAGACGGGCATCGATATCGTGGCGCAGCCACCTGGCAAGAAGCTGCAAAATCTCGCGCTCTTATCCGGGGGCGAACGTGCTTTGACTGCGATGGCATTGCTATTTGCCATCCTGCGTGTGAAGCCAGTGCCATTCTGTGTATTGGATGAGGTAGAAGCCGCTTTGGATGAGGCAAACGTTAACCGTTTCGCCGAGTACATGCACCATTTCAGCAACCAGACGCAGTTTATTTGCGTCACACACAGAAAAGGCACAATGGAGAGCGCAGACGTGCTATACGGTATCACGATGCAAGAGGGCGGCGTGTCCAAACTCGTCTCCGTGAAGCTGGAGGACAGTGACAAGTATATCGAATCAGCCTCTTAAACGGATTTGCCATTCAATTGATATTACCCGCAAAGGAAGATGAATATGAGTTTTTTCAAGCGCCTTCGTGATGCTATTGTCCAAAAGTCCGAAGAGGTCACCCAGAAGTTTACGGATGGCTTGGCTAAAACGAGAGACCTGTTAGTAGAAAAAGTAGAGGATTTGGTACGTCGCTACAAAAAGATCGACGATGACTTTTTCGATGAATTAGAGGAAATTTTGATTACGTCCGATGTGGGCGTCAATACCGTAATGGAGCTCATTGACGACCTGCGGACAGAGGTGCGCAAGCAAAAAATCGAGAATGCGATCGACCTGCAGCCCATTCTCTCAGAAAAACTGGTTGCCCTTTTGAAAAATGATGATGCTGCGGATACGGCTCTGAACGTAGAGAACGGTCGTCTGAACGTCATTTTGTTCGTAGGGGTAAACGGAGTTGGGAAAACGACCACAATCGGTAAAATGGCGCATATGTTCAAGCAGCAAAATAAAAAAGTGCTGCTGGCAGCAGGTGACACGTTCCGTGCAGCAGCGATTGAACAGCTGGAGGTCTGGGGAGAGCGTGTAGGAGTTGACGTAATCAAGCAGCAGCAAGGCTCTGATCCGGCTGCCGTGATCTACGATGCAGTTCAGGCAGCGAAATCCCGACAAGTCGATGTGCTGTTGTGCGATACCGCAGGCCGCTTGCAAAACAAAGTCAATCTGATGGAAGAGTTGGCGAAGGTTCACCGCGTATTGCAACGCGAATTGCCAGGCGCTCCGCACGAGGTCTTGCTAGTTTTGGACGCTACGACTGGGCAAAATGCGCTCTCGCAGGCGAAAACGTTTGGACAGTCTGCTGGTGTAACAGGTTTAGTCCTGACCAAGCTGGATGGTACAGCAAAGGGCGGTATCGTCATTGCGATTCGCAACGAGCTGAACATTCCGGTGAAATACGTCGGCTTGGGTGAAAGAATGGATGACTTGCAGCAGTTTGATCCTGAGCAATTTGTTCATGCGCTGTTTGCTGGATTGATCCAAAAAGATGAAACAGAACAGCAGGAAAATGCGTAAAAACATAGTGTTTCGAAGAGAAAAAAATGATGTCAATAAAAAAGCTTGACACTAGGTGTGGAATTA
The DNA here is from genome assembly GCF_046196545.1 of Brevibacillus fortis. Lineage (GTDB taxonomy): Bacteria > Bacillota > Bacilli > Brevibacillales > Brevibacillaceae > Brevibacillus > Brevibacillus fortis_A. The sequence continues at coordinate 3,851,496 of NZ_CP176370.1, read as the reverse complement.
GGTACTATAATCTACGTGCTGTAAAGAAAAAGTCTTTACAGTTTGAAACGAGTACCTCATAGCAAAGGATTGGTTTCATGTTAGAAAAGACCAATCAAGTCAATCTCTTGTTTGACTTTTACGCGCCGCTACTCAAGGGCAAGCAGCGAGAATATCTTGAGCTGTATTATCTGGACGATTTATCGCTCGGAGAAATTGCCGAGATGCATGAGGTCAGCCGCCAAGCTGTTTATGATCATATTAAGCGGGCAGAGAAGCAACTGTTTGAATACGATCAGAAGCTGCGCCTCGCTGAGCGTCATGAAAAGCGCATGGACGTGTTGAATCGCATGAATGAACTTGTAAATGAGCTTTCGGAAAGCGAGACAAGAGACGAGCTGAATACTTTGCTCCACCAACTGTCAGAGATGGATTAGGAGGGCTCGCATGGCGTTTGAGAGCTTAGCCAATCGGCTGCAAAACGCGTTTGACAAACTGCGCGGCAGAGGGAAAATAGACGAGACCATCGTGAATGAAGCGATGCGTGAAGTTCGTCTGGCCCTGCTGGAAGCAGACGTTAACTTTAAAGTAGTAAAAGACTTCGTTGCTCGTGTCAAGGAGCGCGCAGTCGGTCAGGAAGTTATGAAAAGCCTGACGCCTGGTCAAATGGTGATCAAAATCGTGAATGAAGAGCTGGTCGCTCTGATGGGTGGCAACGTCGCTCAGCTCACGATGGCGCACCGCCCGCCGACCGTCATCATGATGGCAGGTCTGCAAGGGGCAGGTAAAACGACCACAACCGGTAAGCTGGCCAAGTACTTGCAAAAGCAAAACCGCAAGCCACTTCTGGTAGCGGGAGACATTTACCGTCCTGCTGCGATCAAGCAGCTTCAGGTTTTAGGGGATCAACTCAATGTTCCCGTCTTCACTCTCGGTGATCAAGTCAGTCCTGTCGATATCGCTCGCCAAGCGATTGAACACGCGAAGACGAATCATCTCGACGTAGTCCTCATCGATACAGCAGGTCGCCTGCATATTGACGAAGCGCTGATGGACGAGTTGAAACAAATTCGCGAGGTAACCAAGCCCGATGAGATTTTGCTCGTCGTGGATGCGATGACAGGTCAAGATGCCGTCAACGTAGCAGAGAGCTTTAACAGCCAGCTCGAACTGACTGGTGTGGTTCTCACGAAGCTCGACGGTGATACCCGAGGCGGTGCGGCACTGTCCGTCAAAGCTGTCACTGGCAAGCCGATCAAATTCGCGGCGATGGGTGAAAAGCTGGATGCACTCGAACCGTTCCATCCGGATCGTATGGCTTCCCGTATTTTGGGTATGGGGGACGTACTCAGCCTGATTGAAAAAGCACAGGCATCCGTGGATGAAGACAAAGCACGCGATATGGAACGCCAAATGCGTCAAGGTGAGTTTACCTTCGACATGTTCCTGGATTCCATGCAGCAGCTTCGTAACCTGGGTCCTTTTGAAGACATTCTCGGCATGCTGCCAGGAATGAACAAGATGAAGGGCAAAATGAACGTGGATGAGAAGCAGATTGCCCGCGTTGAAGCGATCGCCAAATCCATGACCAAACAAGAGCGCGCTAATCCTGATTTATTGAATGCCAGCCGTCGCAAGCGCATCGCAAGCGGAAGCGGAACGAGCATTCAAGAAGTCAATCGCTTCCTCAAGCAGTTCGAGGAAATGAAAAAGATGATGAAGCAATTCTCAGGCGCTGCTGACAAGATGGTCAAGAAGTCGAAGAAAAAAGGCTTAGGATTACCGTTTATGGGTAAAGGCGGAGGCAACAACCAAGGCGGGATGAACTTCCCCTTTAACTTCAAGCCACCGTTCAAGTGAGTAGGCATGATCTCTTCGCGACACTGACTTGTCAGCTGGCCGCGATGGTTCAGATATAGTAGCACCAACGCAGATGCTCTTCTAGCGTTGATTAATACAGGAGGTGACACAACATGGCAGTAAAAATCCGTCTGAAGCGTATGGGTTCCAAGAAAGCTCCTTTCTACCGTGTAGTAGTAGCTGACTCCCGTTCCCCACGCGATGGCCGTTTCATTGAAGAAATCGGTTACTACAATCCGGTTGCTCAACCGGCAGTGGTGAAAATTGATACCGACAAAGCGGTACAATGGATCCTGAATGGTGCAGCTCCAACTGATACCGTTCGTAACCTTCTCTCCAAAGAAGGCGTTATGGCTAAAGTGCACGAAACCAAATACGGCAAATAAGTCGGTCTTCTGGAGGTTTGATGATGAAAGCGCTGGTCGAAACGATCGCTAAAGCTCTCGTCGATCATCCGAATGAGGTTCGTGTTAACGCAGTGGACAAAGAGCGTACCCTTGTCTTTGAATTGTCGGTACACCCTGATGATATGGGGAAGATTATTGGCAAGCAAGGTCGAATCGCGAAAGCCCTGCGCACGGTCGTGATCGCCGCATCCGTGGAAACGGACAAGCGTGTCACGGTTGAAATTGTATGAGAAAAGGCTGGGAGCTTTCCCAGTCTTTTTTCTAGTATCCAAGATGCTCATAAACCATGATGGTTTTTCCGAAAGGAGTGGCGAAGGTGCTTACTATATTTCGGACGGTACAGGTTAAACTGATCATTACGGAAGCATCACGGGCTGCTCTCATTGATCAGTATAGCCAACGACTTCGTTTGCAGCGTAAAGAGTGGGAGCAGTGGCAGTTTCAATCGAAAAAGCTATTAACCGAGGCGAAGAAAAAGTCTGCGGATACATATGCGTTGGCGCAGGAAAAAATCGCGCAGGAAGAGCGTCGACGCAAGGAAAAGATAGATCACCTGACATATACCCTCCAGCAGGTAGAAAATCTCCCAGAGGGAAGCGAGATCGATTACCAGACTGTTCAAAGCCCTGTCACGATTCAAGAGGGCGATGTATGGGATGAAATTATGTCCGGAACGGAAATCATGATAAAAGACGGCCTGGTACATGAGATTCGGCTACAAACGAAAAATGGTTAACAAAGAAAAGGAGGAATGAACACGTTGAGCCAAAATAGTTTTTACGGAGTAGGCAAACTGGTTAATACGCATGGCCTGCGTGGTGAAGTACGTGTAACACCAACAACTGACTTTCCAGATCAGCGTTTTCGCAAAGGAAATGAGCTGTACTTGTTCCATCCGACACTCAGTGAGCCGCTAAAATTGAAAATCGCTTCTCGTCGCTCACATAAAAATTTTGAGATTGTGGGCTTTCAAGGCTATGAGCATATTAACGATATCGAAAAGTACAAGGGCGGAGAGTTGAAAATTCCAGAGGAAGCGCTGATGGAATTAGAAGAGGACGAGTTCTACATTCATCAGCTCGTCGGCTGCATCGTAGTAACCGACGAGGGCGAAGAACTGGGGAAAATCGTGGATGTCATGCAACCAGGAGCAAACGATGTGTGGGTAGTGAAGGGAAACCGCGGGGAAATCTTGCTGCCGTATATCGATGAATGCATCAAGGAAGTGGACATCGCGAACAAACGTGTGGTCTGCCATCTGATGGAAGGCTTGCTGTAGGAGGAACTTCAGATGCGGATCGATATTTTCACGCTCTTTCCCGAAATGTTTACAGGTGTTTTATCCAGCAGCATTTTGGGAAAGGCAAGCGAAAAAGAACTGGTTGATTTTCACGTCACCAATTTTCGCGATTTCTCTGAGAGCAAGCACGGTACGGTCGACGACACCCCTTATGGTGGTGGCGGTGGAATGGTGTTGAAGCCAGAGCCGTTGTTCCGGGCCGTAGAAGCCTTGACGGGCGAGAAAAAACCCCGAGTGATTCTGATGTGCCCACAGGGTGTGCCTTATCATCAGAAGCTTGCAGAAGAGTTAGCGCAAGAAGAGCACCTTGTCTTCATTTGCGGTCATTATGAAGGGTACGACGAGCGAATTCGGGAGCATCTTGTCACAGATGAGATCTCAATTGGCGATTACGTCCTGACTGGGGGAGAGCTTGCGGCGATGGTGGTCATTGACAGTGTCGTTCGTTTGCAACCAGGGGCGTTGGGAAACCAGACGTCAGCTGTTGAGGATTCCTTTTCAACAGGACTGCTCGAATACCCTCATTACACAAGACCGGCTGAGTTTCGCGGCTGGACAGTACCAGACGTACTGTTGTCAGGGCACCACGCCAATATTGAAAGCTGGCGGTTAAAAGAATCGCTGCGGCGAACAAAAGCACGGCGTCCAGATTTGTTGGAAAAGCTTGCGCTGACAGATGAAATGAAAAAGCTATTGGCTGAATTGGAGCAAGAAAAAAAGTAGGTAACAAATAGGAGAAGAGTCTTGTAGTTTTGTGCCCGCTGTGTTATTATACTTCTTGTGGCAATTTTGCCCGCTGACTAAGGCGGTCCGCTACTCGTAACGCAGCCTAAGCGGCTGGACCTACGGGTTAGACGAGTAAGAACGTCTATCGGAAGGAGGAAACTCAAATGAACCAAATTATCCGTGAACTGGAAAAAGCGCAATTGAAACAGGACATTCCTGCGTTCCGACCTGGTGACACTGTTCGTGTACACGTTAAGGTTATCGAGGGTCAGCGTGAGCGTATCCAGCTGTTCGAAGGCGTATGCATTCGCCGTCGCGGTACAGGTATCAGCGAAACATTTACAGCTCGTAAGATTTCTTACGGCGTAGGTGTTGAGCGTACATTCCCAGTACACACGCCTAAGATCGACAAGATCGAAATCGTGCGTCATGGTAAAGTACGTCGTGCGAAACTGTACTATCTGCGCGATCGCGTAGGTAAAGCAGCTCGTATTAAAGAAATTCGTCGATAAGCGTAAAGCTTAGAAAGAGGACTGGCCTGCTTGCCAGGCCTCTTTTTTCCATTTAACGATCTTGAAATAAAATAGTTCATCTTGACATATGTTACAGCTAAGGTTGGACGAGCTTTCATGGGAGGATCGTAAGTCATGAGCGAAGAAATTACCTCCAGTCATAAGAAGAAAAATGAACTATGGGAATGGATAAAGGCACTTGGGATCGCCTTAGTCTTGGCGTTTCTCATCCGTACCTTTTTGTTCGCCCCGTTTATTGTAGAAGGCGAATCCATGGAAAGTACATTACATAACAGCGAAAAATTAGTTGTGAACAAGGCGATTTACTTTTTGCAAGATCCGAAGCCTGGTGAAATTATCGTGTTCCATGCTGAAAAGGAACGAGATTACATCAAGAGAGTCATTGCTGTTGAGGGTGACACAGTAGAGGTCAAAAGCGATCAGCTGCTGGTCAATGGCAAAGTGGTAGAGGAACCGTATCTTGCACAATTAAGAGAACAAGCGAAGCAGCAGGGAGAGCCGTTCTTTACCCACGATTTTCCCCCGGTCCAAATACCAGCAGACCATATCTTTGTGATGGGCGACAACAGATTGAACAGTCATGACAGCAGAGCCATCGGTCCTGTTGCCGTCAGTACGGTTGTTGGTAGAGCTGAATTTACTTTTTGGCCGGTTGCGGGAATTCGCTTGACAAGATAATGCAAAGCTTCAAGGTAGGTGAGACATCATGACGATCCAATGGTTTCCTGGCCATATGGCTAAAGCACGTCGTCAAGTAACGGAAAAGCTGAAGTTAATCGATGTAGTCATTGAGCTTCTCGATGCACGTCTGCCGCTTTCCAGCCGTAATCCGATGATTGACGAGATTGTCAGTGATAAACCACGTTTGATATTACTTAACAAAGCAGATTTGGCGGATGAACGGGCAACAGATGAGTGGATTGCTTATTTTCGCAAACAAGGCATTCGCACATTGCCGATTGATGCCCTGAGTGGTAAAGGTGTCAACAAGCTCCCAGAAATGTGTAAGGAGCTAGCTGCTGACATGCTGGCAAAGCGCAGTGAGCGGGGGATGCAAGGTCGTGCCATCCGCATCATGATCTTGGGAATTCCCAATGTCGGCAAGTCTTCCCTCATTAACCGCTTGTCCAAGCGCTCCGTAGCGGCAACAGGTGATCGTCCGGCGGTAACCAAGGCGCAACAATGGGTAAAAATGGGAGATACACTGGAGCTTCTCGATACGCCTGGTATTCTTTGGCCGAAATTTGAAGATCAGATGGTAGGTCTGCGATTGGCGGCAAGTGGGGCAATTAAAGACGAGCTCATCGATTTTACGGAGGTAGCATTATTTGTCATCAGCTACATGATGCACTACTATCCGGAACGCCTGATCGAACGCTTCAAGCTAAAAGAATTGCCTGAGGATCGAGTAGAAATGCTTGAAGAAATCGGGAAGAAGCGCGGATGTCTCATTTCTGGCGGAAATATCGACTACGACAAGGCAGCGGAAATTTTCCTGCGTGAGCTGCGTTCCGGCAAGCTGGGAACGATCTCTGTCGAGCGCCCAATTGACTGGGAAATGGACGAACCGATTGGTAAGCCAGTATCTTTTCCAGAATAAGCTTTCCAGCCATCAAAAACCTGTCTATCGACATATACGGTAGGCAGGTTTTTTAGTATGAGAATCTGTAAGGAGAAATGAGTCAATGAATCTAGCGGATATGTCGATAAAAGAAATACGAGTGACGATGGAAAAGTTGGACGAGGTACCTAAAGATTTTTTACAATTGCTGAAAGAAGATAAAAGAGCGGGTGTACAGGCTCTGGCGAAGCAGGCGGAAGCAGCGATTGCGCGTCAAGAGAAGCTCGCACAGATGTGGGCTGACATGACCGTCTATGAGAAAGCCATGTTTGATAAGGGGGATCAATACATATTCGGGGTAGATGAGGTCGGACGAGGACCATTGGCTGGTCCAGTTGTCGCGTGTGCCGTGTGCCTGCCTAAGGATTTTTACTTGCCAGGTCTGAATGACTCGAAGAAGATACCCGTATCCACTCGGGAAGCTTTTTGCGAAATCATTCAAAGAGATGCGCTTGCTGTTGGGATCGGAATTGTCGATGCAGCAAGAATTGATTCAATCAATATATTGGCTGCTACAAAAGAAGCGATGAAGCTGGCGATCCAACAGGCAGGTAAAGCGCCAGATGCATTACTGATTGACGCTGTGCAGCTAACCGGAATGGATTGCGTGCAGGTTCCGATTATCGGGGGAGATGCCAAGAGTGTCTCGATTGCAGCCGCATCGATCGTAGCGAAGGTCACCCGTGATCGATTGATGGCCCAGTATGCCGAACAATATCCAGCCTATGGCTTTGACAAACACGCAGGCTACGGCACCCCTGAGCATTTAGCAGCAATCGCTCGATTTGGACCTACTCCGATTCATCGCAAGACATTCACTGGCGTAAAAGAACACGCCTAAAAAGTGCTAGTAACATACTGCCTATAGGAGGAGGATCTGCATGTTTTCCCCGTCGCAACTTATTCAATCATTCGTGCAAAAAGCACCCATATCCGCTCCGAAGCCGGTTGAGCTTACTCCCGGACAAGTGTTTAAAGGCACGGTAATCAAGCATTACCCGGACAATATGGCGCTCGTACAAGTCGGGGGAATGCAGGTTCAGGCTAAAATGGAAGCAAGTCTGGAACCGGGCCAGAAAGCTTGGCTGCAAGTTCAACCATCAACAGGTGTCGTCACGTTGAAGGTTTTGGAAAGCGTCGGGGAAGGAGCTGGCAAAGACGCCTCTCTAGAAGGGCTAATGCGATCACTAGGGATTGCCGATACAAAAGAGAACAAAGCGATCGTGCAAGCTCTGCTTGGTGCCAATCTTCCTGTGAACAAGGAAACCATACAAGCTTTTTCAGCCGTTGCTGGGCGATTAGGCGTAGACAATGCCACTATTGAGGCATTCATGACTGCCATGAAACGAAATTTGCCACTGACTCCCGATACAATCGCAGGGCTCAAAGCTTTTTTATCGGACAAGCCAATGGGTCAGCTCATACAAAACCTGTTGCAACAAACCTCGCTCTTTTTAGAGGGAGAGGGCCAGCCTGCACAGACGACAGGGCAGCTGCCTCAAAGCCAATCACAGCAAGTCCCCGGACAAGCTAATGCAGCAATGGGAGATGTCAACCAGCTTGTTAGTCAGTTAAAAGAAAAGTTGACCGGACTCTCTTTACTTATTGCGGGCAGCGATGGGACAGACGAGGGACTGGCAGTCAAGCAAATGCCACAAGGGAATCAGCCCAATCAAGGTGCTTCGCAAAACGCGACTGGAGGAAGCCAGACTCAGCCGCTGCCTGCGCAGAGCGGTCAGCCTTCAGCGCAAGTGCAGACATCACCCCAACCATCAACTCAGGCTTTCAGTAGCATACCATCGCCATCACAACCTGTTTCGTCAACTGTTTCCACTGAGACAGTACCTGCACTAAACACTGCCGGTAAGCAGGTGGAATCGCAGCAAAACGCCATGACCGGAAAGAGTAATCAGTTGCTGCCTAACGAGACCAGTGGTCCAAGCGTCGACTCAAAAATTGCTCGAAATGAGCCATTGCCTATTCCTCAGTCATCACAAATGAATCAGGAGCCGATCCAAAACAAGCAGATGGCAGAGCAAAGGGCCGTAGTGACAGATGCGGGGCAAAAAGTCATTCCACAAATGATGCCTCAAGCATCTGGTGCAGCGAATGGAGCCACAGCTGCTAACCCGATTGCTGAATTGTTTCGTCATTTAGGCGTAACCCACGAGAGGGAATTGATGGGACAGGCATTTTCACAGGGGACAATCGATTCGCATTCATTAAAGCAGATGGATACAGTCAAATCCCTCTTGCTGCAAATCAGTCAAGCGCCAGCTCAGGCACTTCCAACCGCCTTGCGTGAAGCTGCTGATCAACTGCTGCAACAAGTGACCGGACAACAGTTGATGATGGTACAGCCCTCAAACCAAGCTTTGTCTCAAATCGTTATGCAAATACCGATTCGCCAAGGTGAGGGGGATGAGACGGCTTTCGTCCAAATTGAGTCGAAAAAGAAAGGCTCTGGACAGCTTGATCCGGAGAACTGCCGTCTATTCTTTCATTTGGAACTCCAAAGTATGGGGACAACCATGATTGATGTAAGTATCGTGAATCGAATCGTTAACCTGCAAATTTTTAACGATACACCATGGGTGGAAGCACTCATTCAAGGGTCCAAGGATCGTTTTGCTGACCAATTACAGGACGTTGGTTACCATCTATCAGCTATGCGGGTCCAGCCAGTCCCGGCAGAGCGCGGCAAGTCAACAAGTCCGATCCAAGCCAAAGGCCCCATCCTGGCTGACTATAAAGGGGTTGACCTTCGCGTATGAAGCCGCCATCCTCTTCAGAGCAAAAACGCAAACAGGCAGTTGCGCTAAAATACCAGGCGGGTACCATGGAAGCCCCAAAGATTGTGGCAAAAGGCAAGGGGTACGTAGCTGACAATATACTGAAGACAGCAAAGGAGCATGATATTCCGGTACAAGAGGATCCATCACTTGTAGAGGTTTTGGGCAAGCTCGATTTGGATCAACAAATTCCTCCGGAGCTGTATCAAGTTGTGGCAGAAATCCTTGCTTTTGTCTATCGCATCGATAAAGGTGGAGGAACCAAATAATGAGCGATCGCCGCCGTCTTCTTGGTCAAAGAGGAGAACAGCTTGCTGAAAGCTATTTAGTGAACAAGGGTTTCCGCATTGTCGATCGAAATGTTCGAACAAAACGTGGGGAAATGGATTTGATTGCTCTAGACGGAAATTGCTTGGTTTTCATTGAGGTTCGAACGAGGAGCAGTCAATTTTTTGGAACAGCGGGCGAGTCCATTACTTGGAAGAAGAAACAGAAGCTGCGTGAGCTTGCCATCGAATACTTGCAAAAAACTTCACAGCCAATCCCGGCCTTTCGCTTTGATGTCATCGCGATTTACACCGGTACATCAACACAAGGTGGAGACTTCATGAAGCCGGTCATTGAGCATTATGAGAGTGCTTTCTAGGAAAAACGGGCTCTTGACCACGAATATATTGGGGATACGTCTACAGCATCAGTCGCAGAGCCAGCGTACTATGTACTGTACTCGACGCGATGAAACTCCTCCAAGCATCAAAATTCGCTTTCCGGCTCAAAAGCTGGGAAGCATTTTTTTTTGATAAAACGGATCGATTCGTACAGACAAGCCCATAACTAGTATCACTTTTGCTTTTGAATCTGGGATTTCGACAATTGTTTGAAAGAAAAACAAATGTTTTTCAAAAAAATAGCCGATTTGGTGTGACATTTTTCCATCTCATTCGTCAATAGTAGTATAGGAAATAATTTGGAGGTAAAAACATGAAAAAGATTAAGAACAGTTTAATGAAAAACGTCTCCTTAGCGGTAGCAACTATTTGTACTGTTCAGTTTTCAATTACAGGCATTGCTTCTGCACAAGTCACGACACCACAACCTATTGAAGCTTATAGTATGGTAGCAAGCTCTACTGGTTTGAAAGCAAGCGTAGGCTCAGTGAACGTCACGATTGGGGATACAGAAACCATTCGCCTTACTTATAATGGCAGCCCTATCGATAACGCATTGGTTGATTGGGAAATTGGCAGCTCCAGCATCGCTTCTGTCAGCAATGGGGTTGTGTACGGTAAGAAAGTAGGAACGACTGTTGTAACTGCTAGATACAACGGTTATCGAGCTACAGTTAGAGTGACTGTTGATAGAGCACAGATTCTCGAAGCAACGAAAACAGAGGTTTCTGTTAAAAAAGGTAAAAAAACAAACGTTAGTTTGAAATTTGCGGGCAGCAGTCTCCCTGGATCAAGAGCGACTTGGAAAACCGCGGATAAAACAGTTGCAACTGTTGACGATGGTGAAATCAAAGGTGTAGGCGAAGGAAGCACTGTCATTACTGCTAGCTACAAAGACCAAGAGGTAGAAATCCGTGTTGATGTTGAAGGCGGAAATTCTGATGGTAAGCTGGAAGCAGATGTTACCCAGCTGAAAATGGAAAAAGGCGATAAAGAAACCATTAAGTTGACGTATGACGACGATAAACTTTCCGGTTCAAAAGCAACCTGGAAAACTTCAAAGTCCTCTGTAGCAACTGTAAACGATGATGGTGTCGTTACTGCAAAAGGCAAAGGTACAGCAACGATCACTGCAAAATACAAAGGCTACGAAGTAGAGGTTGACGTTTATGTAGATACAGACAGTTCTGGTAAACTGGAAGCAGATGATACCAGCATTTCTTTGAAAAAAGGCGACAAAGAAACCGTTAAGCTGAAATACGATGGTGATACACTCAGCGGTTCGAAAGCAACTTGGAGAACAAACAGATCCTCTGTAGCTACCGTAGATGATGGTGTGATTACAGCAAAAGGAACCGGTACGGCTACCATTACAGCTGAATACAAAGGTCATAAGGTTGAAATTGAAGTAAAAGTAGATATCTCCTCTGGTAGACTTGAAGCAGAAGAAACAAGAATCTCCATGAAAAAAGGGCAGCAAGACTTTGTACTGCTCAAATACGATAATGAAAGAATTTCTCTTTCCAGTGCAACTTGGAGAACATCTAATTCTTCCGTAGCAACTGTAAATAGCAGTGGTGTGATTACAGCCCAAGGCAAAGGTACCGCTACTATTACAGCAGAATACAAAGGCTACAAGGCAGAAATTGAAGTAAAAGTAGATACTACTTCCTCAGACATGCTGGAAGCAAGCGATACGAGCATTACCTTGAAAAAAGGCGCGAAAGAAACGATTCGACTGAAATACGATGGCAGTTCAATCAGCGGTTCAAAAGCATCTTGGAAAACTTCTAAATCTTCCGTAGCAACCGTTAGCAGCACTGGTACCATTACAGCAAAAGCTAAAGGTACAGCAACCATTACAGCTACGTATAAAGGCGAAAAAGTTGAAATTGAAGTAAAAGTGGACAGCAAAAGCTCAGGCAAGCTGGAAGCAGATGACACAAGCATTACCATTAAAAAAGGTGACTCCGAAAAAATCAAGCTCACCTATGATGGCGATGACATCAGCAGCTCTAAAGCGAAATGGAAGTCCTCTAAATCATCCGTAGCTTCTGTATCCAGCAGCGGTTCGGTAAAAGGTAAAAAGAAAGGTAAGGCCACGATTACAGCTGAATACAAAGGCTATGAAGTGGAAATCGAAGTAACAGTAAAATAATGGAAGACAGGAAGCTCGCTGAATCTTAATTGGTTCAGCGAGTTTTTTTCCAAGAGGAAGGAAATCCTGTTATTTGTTGTGGAGGAGGAAAGAATCTTGAGAGAAATCATCTTGGAAAAATTAAAAGAAATCGAGCAAGCGCATGACTTAAAAGTATTGTTCGCTGTTGAATCAGGAAGCCGGGCATGGGGATTTCCGTCCAAAGATAGCGATTATGATGTACGTTTCGTCTATGTGAAGAAACCGGAATGGTATTTGTCCATTGACGACAAACGGGATGTGGTGGAAGTACCGATCAATGACCTTTTAGATATAAACGGCTGGGATATTCGAAAAGCGCTTAAGCTATTTCGAAAATCGAATCCGCCACTACAAGAATGGCTTGTGTCAGACATTGTTTATCTCGATACACTTGGCTTTCGAGATGAGCTGGTAAGGTTGCAAGGGGAAATATTTTCGCCAAAGGCTTCCTTGCATCATTACCTCAGTATGGCAAAGGGGAATTTTCGGGACTACCTTCAAGGCGAGCAAGTCAAAATCAAAAAATATTTTTACGTGTTACGCCCGATCCTCGCATGCATCTGGATCGAAACGTATCATACGAATCCACCCATTGGATTTGATCAGTTAGTTGCAGAGCTGATAACCGATGCTACGTTAAAAGGTAAAATTTCTGAGCTGCTCCAAAGAAAAATAGCTGGGGATGAGTTGAACTGGGAGCCAAGAATCGAAGAGCTTCACCATTTTATTGAGGAACAAATTGAGCGCCTGACTGCACTGACTAGCCAATATACAAATGATCTGGAGGACCCAACAGACAAGCTGGATGAGATATTTCGAAAATATTTGCAGAAGGCGTGGATTGTCAGTTAGTTACGATGGAAACGTTACGATAGATAGGGAGGTACAAATATTTATGCAGGATCATATCCGAAAACATATACAGCAACCTCTCGAAATTCACTTCGATCAACCAGATAAACCTTACGGCTGCTTCTCCCATTTCTCCGGTCATCCAATTGAGTTGGAAGGAGAACTATGGACAACTTTGGAACACTATTTGCAAGCCCAGAAAGCCTCAGGGAAGATCCTTGAAAAAGAGATCATGCGCAAGGCATTACAGGCAAAAGTAGAACAGTACCCTGTCATTCGTGAAATTCTGCTCTCTACTGGGGATGCAGCCATAATCGATCGTACGAGTAACGATCCAAACATACTAGGAAAATTGTGGATGGAAGCACGTGCAAGTCTAGAGGGGTACCAACCGCACTTCTATTTGCCGCCATGGATTGTGTTTCCAGAAGAGCATCCTTATAGTTTGTTTTGGCGGATGGGATTTGGTGAGGACTATGTCATGCATTATTGGCCATGGCTAGAGGAAATGAGCAAGGATGCCAGGAAAGAGTATGACGCTTATTTTCCGGTACCAGAGGAATGGAAGGTTGAAGATTTGGATGGGGAGGAAGAATGAAGCTACTGTTCATTTGCAGCAGAAATAAATGAAGGAGCTTGACGGCAGAAAGGATTTTTCACGGGATCAATGACTATGAGGTAAGATCAGCAGGTACTGAAACTGGGGCGCGTATCGAAGTAACAAGTGGTCTTATCCGCTGGGCAGATCTCATTTTTTGTATGGAGAAAAAACATGTAAGGCGGTTACAAGAAAAGTTTAGCTCGGAACTGATGGAAAAAAGGATCATTTGCTTGGGCATCCCTGATGAATATGTGTACATGGATGAGGAGCTGATCGAGATTTTAAAATCGAATGTTTCCGCATATATAGAGATTCCGGATTAGGCTGTTATTACCCGGTGTCGATGTATACCGGATTATTATGTATAATAAGGATGATATGGCTCGATCGCACTATCCATACTTATCGTAAAGCGAGGATTTTCACCATGAAGAAAAAACTTGTACTGGTTCTAGATGTTGAAATAGCAGACAAAGCTGATATGCAGCAACTGGCCGATTCTATGTCCACAGCCATTCAATCCGTGGAAGGGATTGCCTTGCAAGACCTGGTTATGTTTGATAACGATGAAAACAATGCTGACAAGCTAATTGCTAACATAAGAAAAGAAATGGCCTAATAAGGAGAGCGTCCTGTGTTTTTCGTTTATGTTCTGGCTTACCTGATCGTTGCTCTCCTCTATGGACTTTGGACGATGAAAAGCCAACAGCTCTGGGTTCGACTAACAGGAAATTTCATCGTTCACCTATTTATTGCTGCAATCATGAGTCTCGGTTACTTTTTTGCGGAAAGAAGTGGCAATGACCTGTAATGGGAGATGAGTGTATGGATTATCAAAAATTGAGTAAAGAACTGTCCTATGCGCTTCGTCATGCCCCCCATGAATATGAGCTTGAGTTAGACGAACAAGGATGGGTACCTATCAAGCAATTGCTTTTGTCACTTCATGAACAGCGCAAGTGGCGAGCGGTTACCGAAGAAGATTTACATACGATGATTGCGTTATCAGAAAAAAAGCGCCATGAGATCAATCAAGGCAAAATTCGCGCCCTCTATGGACATTCAATGCCGCAAAAGATCCAAAAGGAAGAAAAAGAACCGCCTGCGTATCTTTTTCACGGTACGCCGCAAAGATTCCTCGATTCTATTTTGGCTAGTGGGCTTGTTCCAAAAGGAAGACAGTATGTGCATCTGTCTGAAGACGTCCAAACAGCAGAGCAGGTTGGAAAAAGAAGAGACGATCATCCCGTACTTTTGCGAATCGATGCGAGGCAAGCTTGGCAAGATGGCGTGAAGTTTTACCATGGAAATGAGCTCGTATGGTTAGCAGATCACGTGCAAAAAGAGTATATCTCCGTATATCAGAAGTAGCTCGATTTGCTCGAAAAGAATCAACACAGCATAAGAAAAGACTCGCATTCGTGGTCTTACCCCTGTCAAGTAGACACAATTAAAAAAGCCTAAGCAGCCAGTGTGTTTCGGTATTCAACCGGGGCACACTGGTTTAATTTTTTCTGGAACCGTTCATGGTTATAAAACCAAATGTATTTTTCAATGGCTTGAAAGAGATCTTCTTCTGTCTTACACTCAGTAAAGTACAATGTCTCAGTTTTGAGATGCGAGAAAAAGGATTCGATGCAGGCGTTATCAAGGCAGTTTCCTTTGCGAGAGTGGCTGCCACTTATGCCAAGTTCCTTTATTCGCTTATTGTACTGTCGAGACGTGTATTGGAAGCCCTGATCTGAATGTAGGGTTGCTTTCAGCACGTCTCTTTCTTCGTTTAGCTGCCCCACAGTGTCTAACACAAGTTGTAAATCATTTCGCTTGGAAACTTTCCAGGCAACAACTTCGTTGTTAAAAAGGTCCTGAATGACCGAAAGGTAATAGTAACGGTTATGAAGTGCAACATACGTAATATCTGTTACAAATACCTCATTGGGCTTGTCCGCTCTAAACTTACGGTTAAGTAAGTTGGGATATACAATCGAAGGTGCTTTACCAAAATAGCGGCGCTTCCTCCTGATGATGGATTGAAGGTTTAATTCTTTCATCAGGCGGTATATTCGCTTATGATTCGCATTCAATCCCTTCTTCTTTAATGCTATCTGCATTCGTGGATAACCATAGTATGGATGCTCCAAATGAATCGCCATCATATGCTTTTTCAGAATCTGATCTAACTCATTTCTTGCTGACGGCTTTCCTTTGGTGCTAAGCCATTTGTAAAAACCCGACCGTGACACTTGCGCAATTTCTACCAACCACGTTAGTGGATATTTTTTACGCAGCTCGTTTATGATCGTAAAGCGAGTTATTTTCCATACCTTCCCCCCAGATGCAGATTGGGATTGCGCTTTTTTAGGTATTCTACCTGCGCCTTTAGATAGTCCCTTTCTTCTTCCACAGTAGCAAACTTGGTTCTTGGACGACCAACAAATGGGGTGTCACTAGAACCATTCTTTCCTCTTTGATCCACAAAACCTTCGCCTTTATTCTTCTTTCGAACCCATTGTAGAACTTGTGTTTTACTAGGTATCCCTAATTCCTTAGCTATTGCTTTATAACCCATCTCTCCCTGTTGATACATGTTTACTGCTCTCAGCTTAAACTCCTCGGAATAACGCTTGAATATTTGACCTTTTTTAGCCATGAGAAAATCCCCTCCAAGTAGAGTGTACCACCCACCGTTAGGTGGGCGGGCTTTTTACACTGTCTACTCAAAGGGGATAATATCATTCGAACGCGGGTCTTTTTTATATCAAGGTTAATCGTAAGGAGGTAAAAGCGGCATGGAATTGTTGTTTGCTTTTCTACTGTTGGCAGGACTTTTTGCAATTTACGACGCGATTCGGAAGCTGAACCAGAACATCGTAACGCAAGTGGATCAAAACCAACGAATCATTGAACTACTGAATGAATTGAAGAGAAAGCAGTGAGGGTAAGGGTGACCGAGCACAAGTGCGCAGCTGCCACGACAACGCATTCATGAAGTGATGGTGAGCAATTTTTTTATGTATTCCGCATGATGATTACCAGAATGGTAGTAAACTTCTCTAGCGACTTTACGTAAAACGGCTACATATTTTGGAATCAGGACTGAGATGACAGCATCCGAATTGTATTTGTCTTGTTCGTAGTCGATCAGGGGAAAATCACTAATCAGGAGAAAACTGTAATTACATCCATCTGGCACGGTGTCGTCCCATTCTTGAAGATTTTCAGAAAAATACGGCCAAGATATATTGATTTGAATGTGGTCTCGATCCTAAGTCCAGGATCAGCGATTATCGTTTTCCTCCTCATATTCAAATGGTTTCAATAATAAAACACGTTCTAAATCGTTGGATAAAGTGATAAGGTCCAGGTTGCTGTAAAAGGAAATGCGTTCAAAAATTCTCAAGCCAGTCACCTCCGTTTTTACGCTTTTTCATAAAGATAAAGAATACCGTCGTCGATCGACCAACTACGTAATGAATGCCCCCAATCGCTTGTTTGCGAAGGTAAGTATTTTTCGAGGTCATTTACGATTTTTTCCCAATTTTGATCACTATCAGTAATCTCGATGAACTCACCGTATACTAAGTCAAAAACGAGGTACCCCATTTCGTACTCAATGCAATCGATCTTATAGTAAGAGACACTGTATACTTCGTCCCAGTCGATATGAACAGGTTCAGCATGTTCGTAGTGGATAGAAATTTGATGGCGATCAACCGCGAAAATCAAATAGAACCAACTCCTTACCTATTTATTTGCAGTATACCTGTTGGTGAGAAAGATTTCCATAAATGTATGGTGGAGTGGTAGATGTTTGGGGAGAGTGTAGAGGTCAAGTTTGAGAAAGAGTTAGATTTAGAGTAATTAGAATTAATAGTAATCACGGGAGAATTCTTTAACGATGTAGTCTGTTTTCAATAAAAGCATTTTACTGTTCTATACCCAATACAAATGAAGTCCAGAACAAAAGACTTTTAACAAATTTGTATAAACGCTTAGACAAAACCTCCAATTTACTTGCCCACCCCCTCTATCTTTTCCTACCCTATAACCAGAGGGGGAGAGTACATGTACGCATGCAGTTATTCAGGCACGGTGCTCGGCATAGATGGAATGGTTGTCACTGTAGAAACAGACATTGCCAATGGCTTGCCTCAATTCGATTTGGTCGGATTGGGCGGTTCAGCAGTAAAAGAAGCGAGAGATCGTGTTCGTGCTGCCTTGCGCAACGCAGGATACGACTACCCAATGCAGCGGATCACCGTTAACCTGGCACCAGCAGACCAGTGCAAGGAAGGCTCAGGCTTCGACCTCGCTATTGCCTTTGGAATTTTACTAGCCTCGAAGCAAATGATCCCTAGACCGGAGAGAATCCTCGTTCTAGGAGAGTTGGCATTAGACGGTTCTCTTCGTCCTGTAACGGGTGTACTCCCTATCTTGCTAGAAGCCAAAAATGCAGGATTTACCCACGTGATTCTCCCCGAACAAAATGCAGCGGAAGCACAGCTCGTCGACATTACCGTATTGCCAGCGTGCAATCTGGAAGAGGCTGTGAACTACTGGAAAGAAGGACTTCATGGTAAAAACTCCGACCTGATTTTTCACGAAAGACAAACAGGCAAAACCAATGCAAACCAGCTGCCTCCAGACTTTGCCAATGTTTACGGACAGCACTTTGTAAAACGTGGTTTGGAGATCGCTGCAGCTGGATTTCATAATGTGATCGTTAACTGAAACATTACCATGTATAAAACCAATACAAAAGGACATTAGTTAAAACAATGCTAGTGTCTTTTTGTATTGGTTATAACCCTCGACAATTCCTTATACACGTTCAATCCCTCATTACCTATAACAACCCTACCCATTACGCAACACGTCCCATATACGTCTAACAGATAGTCTTAGCACTACGTCGAAGGTAGCAGAAATATTTGGTATAATTGGCATATGAATATAAATTCGCTTTCATCAAGAAGGTGGATCATTAATGTTTTTTGCTCAGAATAAAATTATGCTGGTGCTAGTGGCAATTATAAATGCTCAATATACAAACAAAAGATTGTCAAATGTAAAGAAGGGTCATAAAAGAATTGAACTGGAAATGAAAGTGTAGAAATAAAAGTCTAATTTTATGAGAAATGAGGGGCTTATACATATGGCTGAGTACCGTATTTATGCTGGACTGGGAGGAAGTTTCGGGGGTGCTAAATTCATTGACACTTTAGAATTTGAGAATGAAGATGAGGCTGCTGACTATGCCTTTGACACGGCTTGTGAAGAATTTGAGAGATGTGCTGGGCTTTACGGACTAGCGTCATACAAACAAATAAAAGAAGAGAATCCAGACTTAGATGATGACGACCTTGATGAGATATACAATCAAGAACGTGAACGTTGGCTTTCTTATAAAGTGGAGAGAGTTTAGTTAAAATCAATATTTCATTGAGAAAAGAGGCACCAGTATGAGAGATCTAATTACAACAACTTACACGAAAGAAATGATTGTATTAAACCTGCTTAACACAATCGAGAAATTGGGTGACATAAGCAATGGTGACATGGTTAAAATTGCGGAAGATTATAATGTTGACATTAAACGGATAAAAGACGTTGACATGGATCTGCATAGAATAGAAGACGTTCTTTTCAAGACTGTTTTGAATTTAATGGGGATAACAGGAATGAACCTAAGTGCAGCAGTTGTTGAGGAGATTTGGCACAGATTTATTTGCATAAGCTCTCAAAACATGAAGAGCATCGATGTTTATAATTATCTATATTCGGTTGCTAATGGCGAAACGGAATAAAAGGAGAAATTGAATGAATTTATCCTCATTACTAAACAGCCCATTATTTTGGGTAATCATTCTTGGATTGCTGATAGGATTGTTTATTAATAATAGCGCACCTGGCAATAAACAGAAAAAGCAAAAAGGATTTAAAGTGTACTACGCTAAAACGAGACAAGAAAGAAGGCACATCAGAGAAAATACAAGAATCTAATAAAAGATGGTTTTGATCAAAAGTACTTAATAGCAAAGGATTGATACAATGGCAAGAAGTCAACTTTTAAAAGATATTGTAAGCGGAACAGTAAGTTTGGAAAGTGTTTTTTTAAGATTAAAGGTCATAATGTCAGATTTTGAAAACGAGCATATAACGAACTGGGTAAATGGTGAATTACAGGGATACAGGGAGTCAAATGAGGTTCCTCATTACCGAGCATTTAAGGGAACTGCAATAGGAACTTTTATAGTTAATAATCGAGTCCAATATACTAATGCCCCAGTTCCTTTGGAGTCCTTACTTGATACTAAGGATGTTGAAGAAATAATCTCATTAAGAGTACACGATAGTATTGCGACTGTTCAATCAATGCTAAATGGAGACAATCGAGAAAAATATGGAAAAGTAGTTCCGACCTCATTCTGTCATTCAATATCAACGTATGAGCTACAAATTGCAGGGATCGTAGTCAAACTTTCTTCGACTCATCTAGAAGGAATTGTTTCTGCTGTAAAATCTAAATTAGTAGAAGTTATTATGGAACTAGAAAAGCAATTTAATAATCTGGATAGTTTAGATATAAAATCACAAGTAGGACGAAAATTCTACTAAGAAGGAACAGGTTGTATTTAACATAGAACAAATAATTTATGAGGGGTCTATAGAAATAGGAGATAAGAACAAGATAGGAAAATCCAGATTCGGTTGGATGGGTGGTAGGAAAGAATGAGTATTAAAATAGGAGACAACAACAAGATTAAAAACTCATCTATAGGTAACCAGTACAATTTTAACAATGGAGAAAAAAAGAAATCCTTTACTGAAAGACATCCGATCATCGTTTCGTTTGTGGTTTCTCTCGTAGCTGGATTTATATTACTCCTGTCATTTTGGAAGGACGTAATAAATTGGGTAGAAGGGATGTTTCGTTAAATTCGATAAAATGAAGATTTTAATTAGGGAGAGTGTTGCATGCATTACCCTTTAGTTGTTGCAGTTATAAAAGAGCCTTATTATCAGATACCTGATTGGTTGAATACAGATGTGGCTTATACTGAATATGTCAAGTTAACAGGTCAAACTACTAGTGATGAAGTTGATTTGTTTATTGCGATGCTTTTGGGATACAACAATATAGACATTAAGGGTACATCTCATGAAGTGTTAAAACGATTATTTGATGAATCGGATGTAGTAATTGGAGGAGGAATCTATTTCGAAAGCAATGATAGAATAATTCCTCCGAGTTGTTGTTCTGGTCTAGAAGCTTGGAGAGATGTGCTAGATAGTGTTATTAACAGGATAAGCCCTTGGATGGGGCATAATCCAACACCAAGAATGGAATTCGCTGATAATATAGTGCGTGTTTGGTCGGATGATTCTAATGAAGAAGATGTAGACAAGAATGAACTGTACTATATTGATTTTGATTATGTGGAGTTTATTGCAAAGCTAGAAATGGTTGAATCGGACTTAATGGAATTTGCAAGAGTGCCTCTCTTCAATAGATTTTTAGAGTTTGACCTTGAGTTAGCCAATGATGTGGTGAAAAGGTTTGAAAGTTGGTTTATCTTCAAAGGTGACTAAGAGGGGCAGTAAAGAAGTGAATAAAACGGTGATTTGATCAACATGACACCTGACCGGAGAGAGGATGATTTCATTGCCAATTAGTTGGGATTGGGATGGGGTGGAGCCTCGCACAAAGCCAATTGAGAAAAGTGAACCATTATTTAAAGAAGGTCAGAAGGTGTTCACTAAAGGCGGTCTTGAGGCAACTATTGATAAGCAATACAGTAAGTATTCAGAGTTTATATACACTATTTCTTATGTTAAAAATGGTAGAAAATACGCAACGAATATAAAAGAGACTAGCTTAGGCTTAATGCCATTCGAACCAGAGCCAGAAAAGCCTAAAAAGGATTATGTAGCAATTAGGCAGCGAGTTATTCAGAAGGCTGAAGAACAAAAGAAACGCGCTGACCTAATTGGAAGACTTGCAGAAGTGAAGGATTCCGGTTCTGAATACTACAAACAGTGGGGATACATTTTCCATCGAGAAGATACTGGTTATAGTATTGAGTTTATTTCAGTCAGTGGAGCTGGCGTATTCACTAGAGAACAACTCATGTTTCCTCACTACAGAAGAAAGAAAAAGACAAAAGAAATCTTTCCATCTTGGAAGGTTGAATCCGAATGAAAACAAGATTTAATTAGAAGGGATGAGTGCTGTTCACACTTTCATCCAAGAGGTTAATGGATTCAAAATCAAACATTGGACATTAGGTAATGTTTACTATATCCAAGTAGGCAGCGATTGGATTGTTGAAGATGAAGATCTTTCAAAAGTAATCGAGTTTGCATTGAAAGGGTAATTTGATTAGGGGGCAATTGTGGTTAGAAAAATATTAACTGCACTAGTATCATCCGTAATTTTCTGCCTGTCATTAGCGTTTTTAAACTATACTCCAGAAATTGATCGTGAACCTAATGTACAATACTTTTCTTTTGTCAGTTTGGTGATGATTTATCTGATATATGCCACTCCTGTTTATCTGTTGTTAGGCGTTCCAAGTTCATTAGTAATTGATATTATTAAGAGGAAAATAAAGATCTCAAATTCATTATTTAAGTATGTATTTGAAGTTGTTGTTTACTTGATTTCTGGTATTTTGGCAACATTTATTTTCTTACTTATTCTCTCAGGTGGAAAGATACTTTTAGATCTGACAAATACTAGAGGATTCTTTCAACTTGGGGCTATAGCTTCTTTACTTTATTATCACATTTATATTATGAGCTATCTTGTTAAAAGGCAAGAAGGATAGATAAAACAGCGATTTGATAGGAGGGTGATTAATGAAGAGTAAAACAGCTGGGCTACTCCTATTGGGGTTTACCATGCTTACAACCGTAATTGCTTACGGCTTTGACCAATTGACTAATGCAATTAAAGAGTCTGCTGTTTTTGTAAGAGGTGGAGGCTCAATCGGTACGAGCGAACCAAGTGTGCCTGAATTTACATGGATATTCCTTGGAATAAGCTTGTTTATTAGTTGGTATATGATGAGTATGAAGGATTGAATAGAATATCGTTTTTATTGGAAAATTTGGGGGATGAACCTGTATGAATCAGAAAGTATCAGTAAAATATTTTGATATTCCTGATAAATATGTTGAACTAGACAGCCCAACGGTCTACTCGATTGCTGAGAAAATGGATTTTGTGGAATATTGCAAAGAACATTATAGTCCTAAGAATCTTCGATATTACTTTACGGATAAAAAAGGAAGAAAGGTAAGTCCAAGATGGATTATTACCTATCTGTTTCACACAGGGAGCGATTTACTCAGGCATTTAAATGATGAAACTGAAGTAGAAGTTTACAGTAACACATATAGTGCGATCAACATTTTTAACAAAATAGGTGTCAAAGTGGAGGAAAAGAATAGGTATCTTGATTAAATTGGCATTTCATTGAATTTTAAACGGAAAAGGTTAATAATTCATGGGAACAAGAATTCGTGCAGAAATGTTAATTAAGCGCAGTTATCCTCATCTAAAGTATGTAAGAGTACACACTTACAAGCCCTATCACGTTACAATTTATATCTGGGATGACAATTTAACAATATCTGAAGAAGAAATGAGTGAAGTTGTTAATTTTGCATCGAAAAGCATTATGGTAAGTCTTAGATTCCAAGTAAAACCCTATGATAAATTGAAGGAAGATAAAATACCTGAAGTTGCAGAGTATCACCAGTTGCCTATGGAAATTTTGACTGTAGCTCAGATTGGAAACAATACAGAAGATGGGATCATCAATGCAATAAATACAGTGTTTCGATCCATAAATATGGAGTTTGTTAACTATGAAAGAGATACTGCTATGCTAAACTTTAGAGCCAACAACAGGGTTACTGATGTAGAGAAAGAAATGATACAACAATACTTGTCCGAATTAATTCCATTGGGGACGTATTTCCAAGTTGTTTATATGTGATACTCCATCAAATGGGGACTTCATGAGGATTGCAGTGTGTACTGATAAGAGGGTCAATTCATTTAATGTATACAAAATATTAATGGGTTAAACCTATAACGAGTTTCTATATTTACCATATTATTTATTTTTATTTAATTAATTCAAATATAAGGAGGAATTCCTCCTTATATTTGAATATCCTACTGAGCATGAAATTGCTCTAATTAATCCATTGTTCTCTTGTCATACTTCTCAGATCTAACGTCTAAAACTCTCTCATTGATCTTAATGTGGGTATCGTCAAGCCATTCTACTTTTTCTTCGGAAGGAAAAGTTACCAAGCAAGACTCAAAAACGACTTTATTAGTTGATGTAATGAGAAAAAAAGAACAATTAGATGATTTTGCTAACCAGAAACAGATAACTTTTAATGATCTTCATAAGATTGTAAAAGGAAAGTGGTTACTTTCTGCATTTGTGCAAAGCGTTTATTCTAAAATTCAAGAGTTACATAGTAAATGTTCTCAAAAAGCACTAGATGGCTTAAAAATGTGTCAGTATTGTGAGATCGGAAAAGACACTCAATGCTTATGGAAGATTAAAAGGCACCATAGTCTCCAGATTGCTGAGACTTTAGTATTAGATTACTTAGATGATACAGAACTAGACTATATCTATACAGATCTTCAAACACTCGCTTAAACCAATCTACTAGATTCGTTGAGCCATATAAAATTATTAAAAACGAGACAGGTATCAATTAACTAGTCTCGTTTTTTTGTTGCTCTGCAAGATACCTTAAAGAACGTAAGTAGGTTTATTCATAAATCTTCCCCATGTACAATATGGCCGCGAGTGACTTCCACTGTAAGCGTCCAATAAGACAGTGTATAGAAACTTACCTACATCTGTGGGACAATCTTCTAATTTAAAGTTTTTAAAGTAAAGTTGAGAAACTTTTCAGGATTCCATTGCCTCTAAAAAGGCAGCGAGCGATAGGTTTTCCCATTCTTCGGGGTTAATTTGAAGATCGTGTCTTAAAGCCTTGATAAATTGAATGAGTTCTTTTTTTGAATCAACATTGTTGCATTGCTCGAAAAGGTCCATATTATGATTTCTCCTCCCCTATAAAATCAAAGACACTCAGTGTTTAGTTCATCTCGTTGTGATTTCTGATTCCCCTGCTGGCATGAATCCCTAACTACTGTACATGCTCAAAATGCTCAAAAGCATTTGTAATCGACAGTAGGGGGGATCTCTCTGTCATGAAAAATCTCAACTTCAACTCCAAAGCTAGGAGAGTAGATCCACTGATCACCGTCGATTGCAGTGGTGTTATCAAGCGTTGGAAAGATTCATTATAGTCCGTTGAACACTACTCCTGACTTTTCCAGCATGTTAATATGATACTAACTATCTGGAACTTGGTGGTGAAGAAAATGGAAATTAGATTTGAAGCCAAAGTATGCCACATTGGATTATCTATTGGGTTCTTTTCTAAAGATCATATAATCGCGTGGGCAGATAAAGTAATTGATCTTTTAGAGGTAACAGATATACCTGATATCGTGTTTGACCTTTCAATGGTAAAAAAAGAGGAGGACATTCCTCGCTTACTTATCGAGCTTTGCACTAATTCAGAAGAGGAAAAAGCATTAAAAATAATAGTTGGAATGATTAACCTCAGTTACAAAAACAAACACTATACTCTTTATGAGACATGTGAAATTCTCTATAGGTTATCAAATTACGTTGATTCTGATCATAAATGGAATGGATATCTATATGCGATCACGGGAAACCTTGAGCTTGCCCTGGATGGATATGGGGATGTAGATACTTCAAGGGAAGAAATAGAAGAGTTTTTACTTGAACACGAGAAATATTCCGAATTGTTCGGTCTGAATTCACATCCAAATCAACCAATAATTACAGAGTTTAAGCCGAGGAAGGAGCATATACTTTTAGATGTTTCCCGTGTAGTTGCTCCAGCAGATCTTCATATGATCTTGAAACGTCAACTTGATTTCCCTGATGTGTACGGTATGAATTGGAATGCATTTTGGGACGCAATCACCGGTATGGTAAAGCTACCCATGAAAATAACTATAACTGGATGGGAAGTATTGGAGGAACGGCTTCCGAAAGAAGCAGATTCTTTAAAAAAACTTCTTAAGGACTATTCATTACGTTATACTAACGAAATTTTCACAGTAGAGTATGAACAATAAAACGAGACATCTTCTAATTGAGGATGTCTCGTTTTCATTTCTGTTGCTCCGCAAGATATCTCAAATACCTCACATGTTCTAAGGCCTTCTGCTTGTCTTCCTCGCTCAGCTTTTCTAACTCGTAGAAGAATAAGCTTTCATATTCGGAAAGAGGTTTGTCTTTCTTAGAGGAAGGGGAAGCTGTATCCTCCAAAATTCCGGCTTTCTCCAAAAGCTCCTCATATGTAACGCCCTTTAGATAAGCTGCAAGCACTTTCAAGGTCTCGTGTTTAGTTTTATGGGTACCAGCTTCAATTCTATTAATTGTCGAATGGCTCTCACCTGAAACATCCGCGAGTTCCCGCTGGCTTCTGTATCCACTTTTTTCTTTAATACCAATAAAAAAACGCCGAATTATTGGTGTATCAAGAAGCCAACTATAGAGGGGGGAGCTTCTTGATGTTGACAAACGCTTTTCGCTGGGGAAGGATTTCATCGCCAAAGTGCTGCAGCTTTTCCAAATCGTACATTTGAAGATATCTTTTTTTGGACAAGGTGTCTCATGTGTGTGACAAAGATATATCAGCCCTGAAAGGAGGCCAACAATGATCAAACCACCTAAAGGTATCGAATTCCATCGTGTTCACTCCTGATATGAAACGAATGGTCCAAGCATTGGAGGTTCTATTTAAGTCAAAGCCAGCAGAACCAAAGGAAGCTACTGAGACAGATCAATCAGTAAAGGGAAATAGACTAAAGGAATACTGGCCGACACTCACACAACTGCATAGAGGGCCGAAGAGCGGGAGAGAGCGAAGTTAGGAGCTACGCCTTAATACATTCCACCATTTCACCAGGTAAGGGTGATAACAAGGTCAAGGTGGGGTCACTGTCAAAATGATTTCTTTGGAAAAGCATTCAAGACAGTAAATGACCAATATATAAGGATTATTGTTATGACAAAAATGAAGAGATTCATTTTCGCTACGAAAACATAGAAGTAAGAGTTGAATCGCTGTTCAACTGCTCAAGTCTTACTGTTCTATGAAGTCCGGAATTAAAGAAACAAATGTTTATAAACGCTTAGGCAAAAGCTCCAAATTACTTGCCGACCCCTTCTATCTTTTCCTACCCTATAACCAGAGGGGGAGAGGACATGTACGCATGCAGTTATTCAGGCACGGTGCTGGGCATAGATGGAATGGTTGTCACTGTAGAAACAGACATAGCTAATGGTTTGCCCCAATTCGATTTGGTTGGACTGGGTGGTTCAGCAGTAAAAGAAGCAAGAGATCGTGTTCGTGCTGCCTTGCGCAACGCAGGATACGACTACCCAATGCAGCGGATCACCGTTAACCTGGCACCAGCAGACCAGCGCAAGGAAGGCTCAGGCTTCGACCTCGCAATTGCCTTTGGAATCTTACTAGCCTCGAAGCAAATGCTCCCTAGACCGGAGAGAATCCTCGTACTAGGAGAGTTAGCATTAGACGGTTCTCTTCGTCCTGTAACGGGCGTACTCCCTATCTTGCTAGAAGCCAAAAATGCAGGATTTACCCACGTGATTCTCCCCGAACAAAATGCAGCGGAAGCACGGCTCGTCGATATTACCGTATTGCCTGCGAGCAATCTGGAAGAGGCAGTAAACTACTGGAAAGAAGGACTTCATAGTAAGAACTCAGACTTGATTTTTCCCGAATCTGAGACTGCCAAGACAAATGCGAAGCAGCTGCCTCCTAACTTTGCCAATGTTTACGGACAGCACTTCGTAAAACGTGGCTTGGAGATCGCTGCAGCTGGATTTCATAATGTGATATTGGTGGGGCCACCAGGTTCAGGGAAAACTCTTTTAGCTACTTGCCTGCCCGGTATCATGCCGATCATGACCATTCATGAATCTTACGAAGTGACGAAAATATACAGTATTGCTGGTCAATTGAAGCGGGAGAGTGGGCTTGTCGAGGAAAGACCTTTTCGTGCCCCGCACCATACGATTACCGCTACTGCACTGATTGGCGGTGGTGCGCAAATCCCGCGTCCCGGAGAGTGTAGCTTGTCTCACGGTGGTATCCTTTTTCTTGATGAGATGCCCGAGTTTTCTCGGCATGTATTAGAGGTACTGCGCCAGCCGCTGGAATCAGGGGTTGTTACAATTGGACGATCTAAGCAGGTTTTTACCTTCCCCGCTCGATTTCTTTTAATCGGTTCGTGCAATCCTTGTCCGTGTAGATAATATCCTTGGCAAAACAATACTGAACGGTAACTGAAGCACGAGGGCGTTTTGAACCTTGACTAGGTGTTGTATGTACTTGAATTCGTTCAACGAGGGCTTTCACAATTTCACGCCTCGTTTCGAATGATGGATTGTCATCTAGCTTGTTTCGTAGTGAGGTGAGTAATTGAAAAGCATTCATCATCTTCGTAGAGTAATCGTGGTCAACTTGCAGCGAGCTCTTTATTTCTTTTAAGCGCTGCTCGAGAATCTCTTTCTCGTGATTGATCTTTTGAATCTGTTTTTCTAAATCGGTAAAAGTGATGATGCTTTTACGGAAGAGATCCAGGATACTTTGACGTTCGATGTCTTTATCATCTATGCTCTTTTGGATCAGTGCTGTTTCGGACTCCATATCGACCTTCTCAGTCTGCTTTACTTCCCTTGCTGCTGCAATCTCCTGCAGGGCTTCCCCTGGCTGATTAATAAAGGCCAAGCAATCTCTCCACACAAGGTCCTCGATCCAATCTTGCGGTAAATTCTTCGAGGTACATTTCCCTTGCATCGGGCCCTTATATGCTTGTTTACCGGTACAGACATAGAAACCTTTTAAAGCTCGTTTACTTCCAGGATAATGAATCCCTACATACTTTAATCCGCAGCACTGGCATTTTAGTAGGCTTCGCAGTAAATACTGATTCTTTGTGTTCCGCATAGCTTCAATTTGATTACTTCGAAGGACTTTCTGCGCTTTTTCCCACGTGTCAACATCAACTATTGCTGGAACTTCGCGTTCGATTAGATCGCGTTTTCGCGTACTCCTTTTACCATAAAAGTGGACTCCCTTGTAAGAGGTATTCGTGATAATCCCACGTACTCTTGAAGGGCGCCAGATACCCGCGGTATTCTCTTTACGTTTCCCACGAGCTACTTTCCGATCGTCTCTTGCGTAAGCAGTAGGGACGCCAAGTGCATTCAAATAATCGGATACCTTAATGCAGGAATGCCCTTGGTTAGCTAACATGTGAAAGATCAGCCTGACAACACCTGCCTCTGTCATGTCGGAGTGGGGGAGTAGCTCTTCACATACCTCCAGATAGCCTTCAGCGTCTACCCGATAACCGTAGGGGACAATACCACCAAGCCATTTGCCAGACCGTGCAGCGCGGTTTGCACCGTACCACAGACGTTCCAGGATGGTCTCACGTTCTAGGTCAGCTACACCTGCCAAAATGGTTAGCAGGAAGCGACCAGATGGGTCACCTGTATCAAAGGGCTCCGTCATGGAACGAATCTTCACACCGTCAGTTTCTAGCTCGTGGACGGAATTCAGGATAATTCTTGCGGATCGTCCAAGTCGGTCTAACCGGTAAATGAGAAGGAGATCGATAATTCCATTCTTAGCATCTTGTAACAGTTCACGACCAGCTGGACGTGCTTCTAATGGAACGGTTCCAGTTACACCATCATCCTTGTACCACTTAACAATTTCTAACTGATGGAGATCCGCATACTTACGAGCAAACTCGAGCTGGTTTTCGATTGTACCTCTTTCTGCTTGATCATCTGAACTGACACGTGCATATACGGCGAGCCTAATCAAAAACGTTCACCTCTATTTATATTTTATTGAATAGGAATATACGTTCGTTCCGTGGTGAGAAATAAAAAGCCCAGCGGGCTTTTATATCTTAAAGCATAGAATAAAGCAAATAAAAATTCTCTCGATCAAACACTGTTTCAGCTATTGAATCGTTAACAGTAATCTCCCATTTATCTAACTTCCCATTAATATACTTCAAATTCTCTATTGTCCTTATTTCCTCTGAGTATGTAGTTACAATTTCTACATATCTAATATTACTATCAGGCTCTTCAGAGACACACATTGATTCGATAGTTCCTCCTTGCTGGATATTAGAAGTGAAGATATCAAGATAATGGTTACCAACATAAATAAAATCGTTTCTTGCTTTAGTGATCATTATATTTCCTCCTCGTCAACACCGTACTGCTCTAAATAAAAATTGAATTTTTGTATTGTAGAATCTTTAGCAATTCGAAAGTCATTCGGGGTGTATAAACTATTATGCTTTCTAGTCTGATCATACAATGATTTATAAAGATTTTTTACAATAAATCCTACATTGTTTACTTTTTCCTGGAATTGACCACTGTCGAGAAAAAGCTCAAAACCAACTTTTTGTAATTTAGATTTTTTGAAGAATTTTTCAAGTTCGTTGTTAAACCAAATTTTAAACTCGTCACGAAGCTTTTCTGAAAAAATGTACATTTTATAGTCATCATTAAATTTATTCCACTTATTTTGACGAGTCGATTCAGCTTTTTCTTTCAGGATGTTATATTCTTCTTCATCAATTAACTTATTATCAAATAACTTTTGATACTTATCTAATTCATTTAACAATTTCTCTTCTTCATCTTTAATGATTCTGGCACGTGCTTCTTGGTATGAACTATAGCCGCTTTGGGAAAATGAATCTTGGTTCCCAGTACCTCCGGAGTGGTATGTGCTAACACTTCCTACGACCTGTAGTTCAAATTTAGGTTCTGGTTCCTCGGTTCGATCTGGAACAAATCTGTCAGGTGTTTTTTCGATCATACCCAATTCACTAAAATCAAATAGTTCTATTTGTTCATACTGCTCACGTTTTAATTCGGCGTATCGCTTTTGAGTTTTGTAGTAATGCCATAGTCGTTGTAAGTCGAGTTCCTGATGATAAACTACATTACAGTAATTCTCAAGTTCAGTTGTATTTTCCTCTCTTATTTTTCTTAAACCTCGACCAATAACTTGGGCATATGGAGATAGTGTTTTAAAAGGTCTAAATATCGATATTATGGAAGTATTCGGGTTGTCAAAGCCCTCACCGAGCATTTGAATATTAATTATGACATCATATGCTCCATTACAATAATCATTAATCCGAATTTCATTTTCTTTATCTGATAAATGGCTGCTAACATAAGTAGCTGTTAATCCTTCTTCATTGAACCATTTAGTTAAATCTTTCGCGTGTTGATCATGGCAAGCAACTGCTAAAACTTGATGAGCGGGATAGCTGTTCCTTTTTTCAAGTAAGATTTCTTTGGTAAGTTTAATAACTGCCTTTGAGCAACTTTCTGACATTGCTACACTTCTATTCACCCAATCGTCACCTAAAATAGCACGCGCTTGTTTCAGACTATACTTTTGCCCAGATTCATTGTCTACAAATTCGACAGTGCCTGGTACTTCTTCTTCCTTAACAACATCTTTTACAAGCCCATCTAGGATTGCCTCGCCAAGTGAATACTCAAAAATAGGATTCCTAGGGTTTTCGGTAATATCTAAACCATCGCCTCTGAAAGGTGTTGCCGTTAATTTTACAATTTTAGTTGCATTGAAATAGGATAAAGTCTCTTGCCACATTGGTGCTGCCGAATGGTGGGCTTCATCGATGATTATCATGTCAAAGAAATCTCTGTCTAAAAGATTGATTAAAGAAACATTTTCACTACTACCTGTAATTTTTTGAACGTTCGTTATGACAATGTCAGACATTTTTAGTTTTTGGAGAGTTTGTTCTTTCTCTCCGTCATTCTTAGGGTTGAAGCCCCTATATAGATAACTTTTTGGGAATAACTTTCTGTCAAAAATAACTTTTCGTTTGTACCAGAATGTCTTTTCTGGGTTGCTGATAGAATCAAATTCTTGGAATATCGTTTTTCTAACGATTTTTCCAGGAGCAATTATCAAAACTCTTCCTTTGCTTAT
Organism: Brevibacillus fortis; assembly: GCF_046196545.1. Lineage (GTDB taxonomy): Bacteria > Bacillota > Bacilli > Brevibacillales > Brevibacillaceae > Brevibacillus > Brevibacillus fortis_A. The sequence goes on along the minus strand of NZ_CP176370.1, from coordinate 3,819,792 downwards.
TTGAAAGGGGAGTAATGCCATCAGACCAGTTTTTCCAGAACCAGTTGGCATTACTACGAGAACTTCTCGATACTTATGATCAGAAAACTCCTCATAGTGTGAGTGAACGGCTTCGTAAGCTGCTATTTGAGGGGGGAGTAGGTTGCTATTGTTTCCTTTAATAAAAGGAGTTACTGCCTGAAATATTGTCATTAAGGAACAATCCTTTCAAACGATAATGTAAACTTATGTAAATGGTAATATAGAACCATTGCAAAAGCAGTCACATTATGTCGAAAGATAGAAATTGGTTCGGTTTAGTAACATGAGCTGAGCGAAGCACCTTTTCTCGAATCCTGATTAATCTATCCTCACACAGTACTGGAGTTACTCCAAATTGGGTAGATAACTCCTCAATGATACCTGGTTGATCGAATTCAAGGTTAGACAGCATATGAAAGGGCAGTGCAGCGTACCTTGTAAAATTTCTTGCATCCCATTCCTGCAGCTCACGAAATGCCGCTGGCATCATTATCTGACGTCCGGAATGTCGCAGGATATGGCATAGCTCATGATAAAAATGCTCCCTTTGAATAAATAAGGGGAGCCTTTTGTCAATGGTGATGCTTTTAAATCGGCCGAGTTCATATGCCATAGATGGAATCTCTTTGTAAATGAGATAGATATCTAATGATCGTGCGATTCGTTGCTCGTCCAGTTCTACAGGTGAAGTTATGCCTAGCTGTCTGTAAAAGTGGCTTATCCAGGCTTCGAGTGGAGTAGGAGAGTATGAGATTTTCAATCTGGACCACCTCGAATGAGAATGTACGTTCGTATTTAAGCAAAAAAAAAGAGCAAAATAGGCTATTAGTATTATACCTTTTGGTGTAAAATTTTTCTAGATTATGTCGGTATATGATGAAAAGTATTAAAAATTGTAGGAGGAGAGTCCTCTTGAAAAAAACATTAGAGCATATATTGCAGAATTATGAAGTGGCTAAGTTATCTAATTATGGTGGAAATGACATTGCTAGATACATCCGTCAAGATGCCAAAGAAGTATTATTTGAAAGAGCAAGTCTGAATGAAGCTACATATTTAGTTGAAGGATCCGCTGGTAGAGGGAATTGGGCTGATATTCCTTGGTTAGCTGTATTTGATAAGGATATCACTATAACAGCAACAAAAGGTTACGATATTGTTTATCTTTTTCGGGCAGACATGACTGGAGTATATCTCTCATTGAATCAAGGTTGGACCTTCTTTAAAGATACGTACGGAACAAAGGGTGGGAGGGAAAAAATTAAAGCCGTTGCTAATGCATGGCGCAATCTACTAAGTTCAGCATTAAATGATTTTTCAGTTAAAGAGATAGATCTTCGTGCGACGAATGGTCTTGGGGAAGGTTACGAGTTAGGCCATATATGTGGGAAGTTTTATGAGTTTGGAAAAATTCCTGACGATAGTGTTCTCATTAATGATCTTCGTAATTTGTTAGGTGTATATAGAGAACTAAAGGGCCATCTAGGTAATAGGTCGATTGCAGAAATGGCGGAGTTATTATATACAAATCAAAAAATTAAAAAGAACTTACTTGATGAAGAGGAGAACGAGGATAAATTTCAAATCCTCGTGAATACAATAGAACCAAGTGAAACTCCTCTTGAACCGCAGCCTAAGCCAACAATAAAGAAATCTGGTAACAAAGAGGAATATCCTAGAAATCCAAAAATTTCAAGAGAAGCGCTAGAGTTTGCCAATTATTTGTGTGAGATTGACTGTAGGCATTTGACATTTACTTCGAGTGTTACTGGAAAGAACTTTGTAGAGGCTCATCACTTAATACCAATGCGTTTTCAAGATTATTTTGAGAACAGTCTAGATGTACCTGGTAATATCGTGGCTTTATGCCCTAACTGCCATAGACAGATTCATTTAGCAGAAGCATCACAGAAGGTTGAATTAATAGCTCAGCTTTTTGAGAAGCATCAAGAGAGTTTACAACGCTTTGGTATTAATGTAACAGTTACAGATCTCCATAAGATGTATGAAGTTCCTACAGTTTAAGTTTGCAAATGAGGTGAACACTGAATGTCAAGACGACAGAAGATTTATAAGTACAAAAGCTATGTTGATAAAGAAAATATCAAATTTAGGGGTTGTATAGAACTCAATCAGAGGTATCTTTTAGAAGTTCCTTTAATACGAGATGATGAGAATCAGAAGACTGTTCTGGTTATCATGAAAAATCCGAGTGTAGCTGATAAAAATAATTCGGACCATACAATTAATAACGTTCTTAAGTTTTGTTGGGGAAAAGGATATAGAAAAGTTCTGATAATGAACTTATACTCGTTTTATTCAACTGATCCAAAAGGGATCGCTAACCATATTAATAATAACCAAATCCATCTGGCTGTTGGCGAAGATAATGATAAAGTGCTTAAAGATGTTTTAAGCGAAGTTTACGACATTATTGTTGCTTGGGGTGGGAATACATTTGGTCTTACTGACTACTACAAAAATAGAATAAAGCAAGTTTATAAGATAATTAATAGCAAAAACTTGTACTATGTTGAAAGTGTATCTGGTGAGGGATGGTATCCAAGACACCCTCAAGTTTGGAGTGTAAATAAACAAATTGATATGATTACTTGGAGTGGACCTACGAACAATAAACAGTAGCACATGTGGATCAATCAGTAGAATAAAAGAAGATAGCACACCTCTTGAGCGCTTATCAGGAGGTTTTTTCCTTTTGTGTTGCATAAACAAAATCGAATGTTGCAGGTATTTAGAACTATTTATCGAGTGTATAATGTTGGTCTGAGGAAGTCATGGACTTGCTTAGTAAGAGGTGACTATCGTTATTAAAGGAAATAATCTGCAACTTGGTAAAATAGCAAGAATTGATGGAGTCAACATGGTGTTAAATGTGTGGCCTAAAAAAGATTAGGCTCTTTGTTAAGTGTGCATAGTTCTCTTTATAGAATTAAGAGGTAGAAAGTAGTAAGAAACAAAAAAGAACGCGTGGGTAAAAGCGCTCTTTTTCTGCAAAAATTCTCTTTGGATGGTAAGTAGAAGTGTCACTTTAAGTACGATTTCAAATGTTTTACTTCATTGCAATATTAATCTAGTGTAATCATTATTTTTTCAATTCGTTCTAAAAGTTTTTGGATTTTACTGTTATCGGAATCTCGATTTACCCAATTCAATAAGAATGACCTGTATCCGCCAAAATAGTTAATCAGATCTGATTTTCTTCTAAAGTACAAATTGTCGTGTTTTTTTCGATAATACAGTGGTTCGGAGTTTAGCTTCTGAATTAACTGGTCAATAGGAATGTTACTACTAGCTTCAGCTATGAAAATAACCTTATTAATATCATACAATCTTCTTCTTGAAAGAGTAATCTCCTTTCCAACAACAAATCCGTTTAGACTAATACTTTCTTTTCCTTTTCTAATTTTTTTATTATTTAGTTTAAAACCTTTGGAATAAAGTATTCGTGCAATTTTCTTAATAAAAAACGGATTGTGAAGATACTTGTTATTCGAAGAAAAGAGTAAATCATCAGCATAACGTGTATATACGATATTAAACTTTTTACAGTACTGATTTATTCTAAGATCAAGTTGTCTGAACACAATGTTTGAAACACTGGGCGACGTAATAGCACCTTGGGGTATCTTATTATTTAAAGAAATGATCTCGTAAAACAGTTTTAAGATTTGTTGTTTGTCGTCTTCACTAATTTTAAAGTAGTTGTCGAAAACACTTATTACTAGTTCTTTAGAGATTGAATCAAAAAAGTCCTGAATGTCTATTCTTAGATAAAACTGATTATTAAGATGTGGTATTAAATAATCTTTATATGAAGATCCTTTGACAAAGCCATAAACGTAATCTGGCAATGGAATATGATTCAAAAAATTAATTCTCAATTTGTCCTGTAACTGTCTTAGTAATGAATCATCATTCAAGCAATGAAGTTTTCTTGAACCTGATTTTTTAGGAATAAACATTATAGAATAATCTTTGTTCTTATCCGAAATAATGTCTGTAACGTCTTTCTGTTTAAAAGTTAAAATTTTGTCAAAAAAGAAATCTGTATTGAAAATAAATTTCTTACTTAGCATACATTTCACGTCCTCAAAAAAAAAAAGATGGATGAGTACCATCTCAAAACTGCGCTTCGCGAAATTTCAGCGGGCAAACATTACAACTGCGATAATCAGCCCGCGATTTTCCATATAGCGGCACTTAACCCACAGCCTTTTATTACTCGTTAAAATAATAAGTCATTGTGGGGTCCGAAGACCTTACTACTCACCCGAAAAGTTATTAACTACCTTTGTCTCTATTGTTTTTATTATATCGTATAGTTCTTTAAAGTGTAACTCAAAGATTTCTATTTTTTTCTTTTTTTCTATTTCTTTGTCAATATACTCTTCGAATATATAATCAATCCACTCTGTGACCCAGCCACTAGTTTTAACATATTTTTTACTATAAATATTAATCGTATCATATATTTTCTTCTCTTGATTATTTAGTGTTCTTTCTGACTCCTTAAGATGCTTTTGAAATTCACCTTTTGTTCTTAAAATATCGTACTTACCATTGACTATGAGTCTTGACACTGTAGTTTGATAGTAACTATCGTCTTTGAAATTATATAAATCATCAAAAATTTTATTAAAGGTGTTATATTTCTTTTTAAGCCAATCTATAAAAACCGCTGAGTTCAGATTATTTACTAAAGCTCCTTCGATTGTAGTATCTACAGTGTACACATTATATTCACGACAATACTCCAATACAAGAGACTTAATTAATTTGAAGGTACTACTGTTGATATACCACCAATCTGAGTCAATTGAAAAAGTACTCTTATTAATAAGTCCATTTATACGTTTTCTTAATTGGTGAGTGGAGTCTCTTTTTTTCCCAAAATAAAACTTTTCTTTCTCCATAATCATACTGGAAGCTAAAGGATTAATGTGCTCATTACTAGAGCTAACGATCTTTACTTTATTTGAATCTACTTTAAGTATCTTATCCATATCAACGATGACTAAGTAGGGGATATTAATATTCTTGCGTTTGGGATGAACTATATTTAGTTTTACACTATTGCCGTCGAAAGAGTAGAAATCAATAAAGTTCAAGAATTGAAAGAGCTCTCTTATTTTTTCATTACTAAAAAGTTCAATTTCAGTATCTCCTTCAACAAATACTATTCCCTTAGCGAAGTAATAGCCTGCTTCTTGGTCAGTTATTTTATTTATTTCTTTTAAGTCATCGGGTTTCCTCATTCTCTTGATTTTTGAATAATTATTCGATAAAGCGATATGATATATTGAACTATTATTCTTTGACTTCACAATGTTTTTTACAATACGAGGTGAATGAGTTGATAAAACTACCTGAGGTTTACCAGACTCATAATTGTAGGCCTTAACTAGTTTATCAATATATTGGGGGTGTAGCCCTGTTTCTGGTTCATCTAATATGATAAGTGCATGTTTAATCTTATCCCTTGATATTTCACCAATTATTCCACCTAGTAAAACTAAAAAATTAAATGAATTTATTCCATCGGAGTAGTAATCAAGGTTTTCATTTTTGTGGTTGAAATCGCTACCGTTCAACTGTAATTGTAATATTTTTATGAATAATTCTTGGGAACCAAATGAAGTTGTTTCTATGTTACTTTTTTGAAGGACAGACTTTATTATACTGGTTGTATCAGTGTATGTAGTACCGAAAGTATTACTGAAAAATTTTTCAAAATCAGATTGGAAATCAACAGATGGGAGCTTGCTAAAATCTCCAATAAATTCCCATAGTTTCTCCCAATCTGTAAGATTGATGTGTCTGCATTTTATCATGTAAACTGGAAATAAATTTTTAAGGGAGCTACGTAATTCATAGGGTATTTCTGGTAACCATTCAACAGTACCGTTTTTATTTTTCCTTAATCTTAAAGATAACTCATCATTATTTGTGAATTGAGATAGTTCATATATCTTGTTGAAAAAATCACTATCTAAACTGAAAATAGACCTATTTAGGTATTGCCGGACGATTTTATTTAGAAATGTAAAGTCATAAAACATTGTTACTTCGAAAAAATCATGATAAGGATTTATGGTATCTAGTAAAGCTGTACTTACACTATTATTTACTAAACTGTCGTAAAAAAAATTGATTGAATTAATTATATTGGTTTTACCACTTCCATTTTCACCGATAAGACATGTAACATCACTAAAAAGGATTGTTTCATTACGAATTGATTTAACATTTTTAATAGTAATTTTTTTGATCGACATAATGTTCTTACCTCTTCAAGAAAATTAGTTTTAAATTTCTTGTTATTTTACAGGAAGTCAAAGACTCAAGTTATCTCAATAGCATCAATAATAGGTTAACGCACTAATTATTTTTCTAATACTTGATGCTGTCATTTTTATTGATGTCAATGTGTCCTTGCGAAAAATTCCTCGGTAGATGCTTGCTCCCCAAGCATTTGTGGAGTTGAAGCTTGATTTGATTCAATCAATTTAACAGCTAAAACGGCAGCATCTCCGTATTTACCCATAAATTGATCCTCCTGACCCTGAATAAAAACGAGACAGCTATTAAGTAGCTCGTCTCGTTGTCATTTCTGCTGCTCCGCAATATATCTCAAGTACCTTACATGCTCTAAAGCCTTTTGTTTATCTTCCTCGCTTAGCTTTTCTAATTCGTAGAAGAATAGGCTTTCAAATTCTGGTTGTTTTGACTGGTTTTTATCACGACTAGAATTGTTACTGCGTCCTAGTAGATAGTCAATTGAGACCTCAAAATAATCAGCTAACTTTTGGAGGGTTTCGTTATCTGGCTCGCGTTTGCTTTGTTCATACATTGCATATGTAGTTCTTGCGATGCCAATTTTAGTTGCGACATCTTCCTGGCGCAGTTTCGTTCGAGTACGTAAATCTTTCAAGCGTTTACCTAGCAACTAGAACACCTCCTAAACTTATTATAACTACACAAAGAGTGACATTGAAATCAGTGTCACGATAAGTGTATTTTTTGGTTGACAAGACACATATCGTGTAATATATTTGAATCAAGTTACACGAATTGTGACATAGAGGGAGGTTATATTATGAGAGAATGGCTAATTTCAAAACGCAACAAACTTAGTCTCACACAAGAAAAAGTCGCAAGCAAAGCTGGAATTGCTCGAACAACCTACGCAATGATAGAGCAGAATAATCGTACCCCAAGTGTGAATGTTGCAAAGCGTATAGCTAAAGTGCTTGACGTTGATTGGACACTTTTTTTTGAAGATAAATGTCACATTACGTGTAGTTGTGTGGTATCTAAGCCAGCCTGAAAGGAGGCCCACAATGATCAAACAACCTAAAGGTATCGAATTCCACCGTGAGTTCGCACCTGATATGAAACGAATGGTCCATGCTTTAGAGGTTTTGCTTAAGTCAAAACCAGCAGAACCAAAGGAAGTCACTGAAACAGATCAACCAGTAAAAAAAGAGGAAACAGCCTAAACGAGTGCTGGACGACACTCACACAACTGCATAGAGCGCCGAAGAGCGGGAGCGAGCGATGATATGAGCCGCGCCTTAATACATTCCACCATTTCACCAGGTAAGGGTGATAACAAGGTCAGGTGGGGTCACTGCCAAGACTCGACGCTGCATGCAGTTGTGTGATGAAAGTGAGGTGATCAATTTGGATGAACTCGATCATTTGGTTAAACGAATTAGCTGGTACACCAAGAAAGTCAAACAATCAGCAAAATGGCCACGAGAGAAACGGCAACGTCGGCTCCCAAGACTTCTGGCTTACAAAGAAAGACTGCATGAGCTAATCAGAAAAAGAAAGCCCTCGGCTCATATGGATGCCGAGGGAGAGTCTGGAAAGTGAGCTTGGATTCATTGTACATCGAAAATCGAATAACGAAGGTAAGGATGGTGCGAACACATGAGCGACTTTGGCAGGCAATTGAGCCAGTCACTCCATGAGGCTGGGATGACTCAAATGGCATTCAGCTTCGAAACGAACGTCAGCAGAGAGGCAATCTCCTCCTACACAACGGGTAGGACTATTACGCCTCCAGATATTAAGTCGAAATCGGTGCTATTAACGGATAACCCATACCTGTCAATGGAGGCTGCTCAAGAGTCAACTGCTGGGACGAGCCCCGGAATCATAGGCGGTGATCGAATCGAAGTGAATCGTCACACCGTTCTGGATCGCACGGAACACGAAATGAACGAGCTATTGAAAGTGATTCGAGAGGCAGAGGAAAGCCTTATCAGTACGCCGCCACGATCCTTAACAACACAGGAAAGGCAAGCAATCGAAACCTTGATCCAAGAGACATTGGATGTCGTCACAGCAAGTACCAACCTCGCAGCAATCCTTTGCAGGGAGTACAAGGTGTCATGGATTAAACAATGGGCAATCCACAAATCAAAGTGGATGAAAAACGGACTCATGAAAATGATGAAAGGGGTAGGGCTACATGAATAATCAGTACATGGTGTTTGATCAAGACCAGCTCATGATTATGATTGGGGCATTAGTGGAAGAGAAGGTCAGGGTTCAGCAAGCGGGTAATGCCTGGCAAGCAAAACGGCTTATCATCACGGCAAATACTCTTATCGAAATGTATGGTGGAAATCCCGGTTACTTGGATGAGGAACAGTTAGAACAGGCTTCTGGAGCGTTAGAAAGAGCGGTTGAGAACCGTAGAGGTTTGGCACAAAACAAGGCGTCACAGGCTCTATGGCTTGCTGCTCGTTTACGGGAGGTAAAGGCAGAGCGGGAGAGGCGATTTCTTAAAGCACCGTATGTAATGGTGAAGGGCAAGCGGAAAGCGGTCCTTTTGAAAGCGAGAGAAGTCGCTGCATACCTACAATATAAAAAAACCGCCCGCGGCGAACGGACGGCTTAGAAAAACACTGTATCGGAAGAATACCACAACCACATAAGGAGGACAACCCCGTGAGTAAATCGCTTTTGGATAGAGGCATCGTAGCAGTAGAAAACATTGATTGGAAAGGTGATCGTTGGGCCGCATTTCAGGTGAACGGAGCTTTAAAAATCAGCGAATTCTCCAAATTGACTGAAGGGCAAGAAATAGTCTTGCAAAATTGGGAAGAGATCGAGCGATTGAGGAACTTTCTAAATAGCTTGAAGCCAGTAAAAAAGCCAGAGGAGGTTGTCATTCATGCAGCAACTGCTTGATTTTCCGGAGTACGTCGAACGGACAGAGCCTAACAGACAGCGGCAATTGGAACCCTTAGCTTTTGAGGTTGATGACAGCGGGCTTGAATGGACGGTGCGGGATGTTATCGAAGAATTGGAGCTTCTTGTTGAGGGGAAAGCAACGATGAATCAAGAGGATTTCGTAGAGGGGATAAGGGAACAGGCAAGACGCTTGATAAAGTAACGCGGGCTTCGGCCCTGCGTGGAAGATTCTGCGACCTCCTAGAATATGAGAGCGCACGTGAGGGAGTCTTCCACGGAGGTTCGAACCTCCAAGTAATACATAGCGAGGTCAAGACGTGGCGTAGGCAAGGAACTACAACGGCTGCCGTAGAGGTTGGGACGGTGGCGCCTCGCGACCAAATCCAGAGGAGGTGTGAAGAGTGGGGCAAGTGGCAGAAATGATTCTATCAGGTTTGCTTTGCCAAGTATGCGGCGCATATATGGACGATTTTGAGGAACCTGGACATCCAAGAACTTGCGAAGATTGCCAAGAAGAAAAGTAAAAGACCCAGCGCTGCAACGCTGAGTCTGATTCGAAGCATTTACCACTTAGCAGTATCGTAACGTCAACGAGCTGAAAGTGCAAGGAGGCGGAGCTATTTGAGTCTACAACAATTTGATCCAACCGAATATATGCAAGCACCTTCTCAGCCAAAAACGGCGGGGACTGAGGCGCTAATGACAAGACAGGCGCAGGAAGTACAAGCTGCAATGGTGGTTGCAAAGCGGTTTCCGCGGGATGAAAACGAAGCATATGGTCGCATTATGAAGGCTTGCAGCCGCAAGATACTTGCTGAAAATGCGATGTACGAATATCCAAGAGGCGGACAAAAGGTTACAGGGCCATCCATTCGTTTAGCAGAAGTGCTTGCTCAATGCTGGGGAAATATCGACTCAGGAATTATTGAGCTGGAGCAGAGAAACGGGGAGTCATCGGTGATGGCCTATGCTTGGGATCTAGAAACGAACACTCGCCAATCAAAAACGTTTACCGTGAAGCATGAGAGGAAAGCGCGCGGATCGATTAATAAGCTAGACGACCCTCGGGATATTTATGAGCTTGTAGCAAATCAGGGAGCTCGCCGGGTTAGGGCATGCATTCTCTCGGTCATACCGGGTGACATTGTAGATGCTGCGATTGAGCAATGCAAAGTGACACTTGTTAGCGGTCATAAAGAGCCACTCTCGGATAGGGTGAGAAATGCGCTTGTGTTGTTTGAGAAGGACTACAGCATTTCAAAAGAAATGGTGGAAAAATACATCGGTTGTAAGGTAGATGCCTTCTCGGAACATGACTTCATTCGTTTAGGAAATGTGTATCGTTCGTTGAAAGATGGCATGGGAAAGCGTGAGGATTACTTCGATATTCGATTAACTCATGAGAATGGGTCGAAGCTGGAAGAACAATTCAAACAACAACAGCAGCAAGAGCAAGGTGGTGTAAATCCTGATGGTGGAGCTGAACAATCAGAACTACCACTCGATTGAGGCTGATCTAGTTTATATGAGCAACAGCCAGTACAAGGACTTCATTGAATGCGAGGCTAGGGCCGTGGCAAAGGTGAAGGGGGCTTGGATAGAGCCACCAAGCGATGCTTTGCTAATTGGTTCATACGTACATGCTTGGGCCGAAGGAGCGCTAGAAGAATTTAAGGCAAGCAACCCGGCATTGTTCACAAAAAAAGGCGAACTGTATGCACATTACAAGGTCGCAGACAAAATGATTGAAACATTGGCAAATGATCCGTTTATAACTTTCCTTCTTCAAGGAGAGAAAGAAAAGATCATAACAGCAGAATTTGCAGGAGCGATATGGAAGGCAAAGCTGGACGTTCTACATGCTGAAGGAGAACGGATCGCGGATATCAAGACAGTCAGGGATATCCGGGGGAAGCACTGGGATAAGGAACTCGGCTGCTATGTCTCATTCGTTGAGGCATACGGTTATCTGAGGCAGATGGCGCTTTACGTGGAGTTGGAACGAATCTATCACGGTCGCAGCCATTGGTACGATCCTTACATCATCGCTGTTTCCAAGGAAGACCCACCAGACAAGGAAGTAATCAGCATGGATACACACCGGATTGAAGATGAGCTGGCTGAGATAGAACGGCGTATGCCTCGAATCATTGAAGTAAAGTCTGGTTTCACGGAACCAAAAAGATGCGGCACCTGCCGATACTGCCGTGAAACAAAGAAGTTAAGCAAGGTCACGCATTATATGGATTTAATTGCTTGATACGCCGAGGGGGCAGGGGATGGGCATAGCAGAATACGGGACAACGGGGTTTTTGGTCCTTCCCCGTTTGTCTTTCCGGAATAGAAGGGACAAGCTGTTATTCGCTGATTTGATGGAACGGGCCAGCTACAAGGACGGTGCTGGGCAGAAGCGAGGCGAATTGCTGTTCAATACAGCAGAGTTTGAAAGGGAAGTGGGCTGGACACGCAAAGCAATCACTACCTCACTAAACCATCTGGTGAAGGATGGCTTGATCAAAATTTCAGCAGCAAAACGCAGATGTGACGGGGTTTTCATAACGATTTTGCACTATAACCAGATGCAAGACTTGAGCACTTACAAGGCTCACAATTCCTCCGAAAAAGGGACAATCAAGGGACAATCAAACGCCGACGAAGGGACAATCAAGGGACAATTAACCGATTGTGAAAACCCTTGTGGCTCTAAGGATGAAGGGGGTTCGCAAATGACAGAAGGGACAATCAAGGGACAATCAAATGCTCATGAAGGGACAATGGAGGGACAATCTTTATTTATTAAACAACAAGAACAGCAGTATGAACATAAGAACCATTTAAAAGACTTACCCGAGCAGTTGTCGAGAATGGAGCATGTGGAATCCTTTGTTGACTCGCAAATGCTCGCCAACCCCATATCCACTTTGCCAAGAAAACTCTTCGTTGAATATTTCAACACCATCCGTTTGAAGCGAGCAACGGGTCGGATTGCAACAAGTAAAGCGGTGAAGATATGGGACAAGCTGTTGACTTATTGGGAAAACGAGAAATTGGCTAACACTCCTGACGGTCGGGCAGCCATCATCCTATACGCTTTGAGCATTCACATTATGCAGCATGATGACAAGGACGAAGATTACACCTATGGGATTATCCGTAGAACAACAGAGCATGAAGCTCGCCGGAAGATGCTAAAACTCAGGAATCAGGGAGGTGCTATTCGTGAAATCGCTGCAACAGGTACTGACTCAGGGCGAGCAGAGTATCACGAGAAGCGCCGAAGCTTCTAAGCCGCCAGCAAGGCAATGCCCTCATTGCGAGAGAGTACTCGAGCCGGTGCAAATCGACCTTCTTGGTCAAAAACGATGGGGGGCAGTCACTTGCTCTTGCGAGACAAAGGCCAGGGAAGCCTTTGAACAAGAAAAGCGGAGGCGCGAATGGTTGACCCTCTGCCATGAATTCACAAGCAGAGACAAACTGCTTCCAAAAGCAACTCTAGAAAACTACGAAAATCGTATGGGATGCACGAATGCCATTAAGATCGCAAACAACTTTGTTGATACATACATCGAATGGTTAAGTGATCGCCCAGGATTGGGGCTTTACCTCAACGGACCAAATGGGTTAGGGAAAACGCACCTTCTCACAGGGATATATAAAGCGTTGATGAAACGGAACGTTTCGGCAGTATTTATGACCACCTATCACATGTTCCAGCGATTCAAAGAGGTAGGCAAGGTCAATGATTACGAGTATGAAAAACGCCTTTTGAAAGTGCTGTATGGTTGCGAGGTGCTACTTCTGGATGATGTAGGCGGTGAGGTTCCTTATGACTCCCGGGCTGAGAAACTGCTCGATGTAATCAACGTTCGAAGCCAAAAGAGGCCCATTATCTACTCGAGCAATTTCACGACAGGAGGGCTTGAACAGTGGATGGGAAACCAAGGGAAGAGAATCGCTGATCGTATCTTGGAGAATGCCATCACGATCACGCTGAATGGCGAAAGCAACCGGGGACTGATTAACGATGAACATCATGACTGGCTTGCTGGAAGGGTGAAAGGCCTTGAATAACACTGTCGAACAAACCGAAACCATGATTCATGTCCTAATGAATATTCAAGCTGAACAGAGCGTGCTTGGGACGATGATCGTAAAAGGTACTAATTTCCCGTTGGTTTACTCGATTTGTCTGCCTGAGGATATGTACTCGCCTCATCACAGGAAAATCTATCAAGCCATGGTTGACCTAAATCAAAAAGGTCAGCCAATCGATCTTGTATCAGTAACCACTCGTCTTCAAGATGACAAAACGATTGATGATGTGGGTGGTGTTAGTTACCTGATGGAGCTGGCAGGCTCAGTTCCAACAGCTGCAAACGTTGAATACTACGCAAAAGTGGTTCGTGAAAAATCAAATTTACGCAAGTTGCACTTGGCTGCTTTGCAAGTACCGAAGCTGATCATGGAAGAGGTTGACCTCGATAAAACAGTCGCTTTCCTAGAGAAAACGCTTCTGGATGTCATTGCAAGCTCTTATAGCAAAGGTTTCCGGAAAACAAAGGATGTTCTCCTGAATGTCTACGATGCTATCGAGCATAACGCAAACAGTGGAGCTGGCGAGGTAACGGGACTTTCAACCGGATTCAAAGAATTGGACCGGATAACGAGAGGGCTGCAAAGGTCGGACTTAATCATTGTCGCTGCTCGTCCATCCGTTGGTAAAACTGCCTTCGTTCAAAACATAGCACAACGTACTGCGGAAAAAGGTTCCGCCCCGGTAGCGATTTTCTCGCTCGAAATGAGCGCGGAGCAGTTGGTACAGCGCATGATCAGCTCAGAGGCTAATATCGAGGCGGACCGCTTACGAACAGGACAGTTAGAGGAGGAGGATTGGCTAAAGCTCACAGAGGCCATTTCAAACCTTTCTAAAAAGCCAATATATATCGACGATACCCCAGGTATTACGGTAAGCGAGATTAAAGCCAAATGCATGCGCCTCATGAATGAACACGGTGGGCAGTTGGGTGCCATTATGATCGACTACTTGCAGTTGGTTCGCTCACGAGCAAAGGCAGGTAGCAGGCAAGAAGAGGTATCTGAAATCTCACGCACCCTAAAGGCGATTGCGCGTGAGTTGGATGTGCCAGTCGTTGCACTGTCTCAATTGAGCCGTGGAGTAGAGCAGCGGCAAGACAAGCGCCCAATGATGTCAGACATTCGAGAATCAGGATCAATTGAGCAGGACGCAGATATCGTTGCCTTTTTGTACCGCGATGATTACTACGACAAGGAAACAGAAAACAAGAATGTCACTGAAGTCATCATTGCAAAGCAACGAAACGGTCAAACGGGAACGGTAGAGCTTGCATTCCTGAAAGAGTTCAACAAATTTGCTGATCTTGACCAGCGTTTTAAAAATAGCCAGATGACTATGACTGATGTCTCCAAGGATGAAGATGACGAGGATGGAGACAAAACATGGAGGAGCTAGCAGAAGGGCTGTCTGGTGAAATTGCGGTAAAGGTGCCGATTCCTCAGCGATTATTGTTGATTCAAAACGATAAAGAGCGATCAGCAGCAATGCGGCAATGGTGGAAAGCTTACGCAGACAGGTATCCGGAATTTAAAGCAGATCGTACGGACGCCTAGTTTGTATACATGGTAAAACGGGGAGGAGAGCAGACATGAAGCAAGGCAAACGCCCAAACAGACGGCAAAAAGAAGAAATGCAAGCACGCAATTTAAACCCAGCAAATTGGCTGGTTGAGCGCGATAGCACGACAGAGCTGGTTTTAATCCATCGTTTCTCCGGTAATACAAAGACTATCAAGAAAGGGGCATAACCGGTGCAACGGCTGATTATCCCCTTGCTGATGGAGAAGAGACGGCGGAACCCAACAACAAAGAAGATGGAGAACATTTGGGTCGTTCCATCATGGAATCATTTGTACACCATCGTCAGAAATGCTCCAACTCTAGGTAAGTGGGGAGAGCTTTATAAACAGCGTGTAGCAGAGGCTGCTCTTGAATGGGCCATGGATAACGATTGGGTGATGATTGAGACCAGAAAGGTAATTCTTCGCACATGGATTTACTGGAATGACGCAAGAGAGAAGGATTGCCATAACACTGATAAAGCTTGGGCAGATGCTTTTGAAGGAATCCTCTACAGAAACGACAGTCAGGCATTGATTCAATATCAGGACTTTCAAATTGATCGGGCAAACCCGCGTATCGAAATAGAGCCGATTGTTGGCGGTCTGATCGTAAGAGACACGCCAGCACGAAAAAACAAGCCATCAAAAAATCAGATGGCCATTGACTTCTAATCCAAGGGAGAGTGTGGAAAATGAGCAATCAAGCACAATTTACGGCGATGGTAAAGAAAATGGCAACGGATGATAAAAAAATGGTTTTGAGCTTGGAGTTGGTAGGGAACATTGAGCCAACTTCGCTGGTGAAATTGGTAGATATGATCGGTGACAAAGTGACTGTAAATCTTGGTAACCCACAAATGGCTATGGAGTTTGACGAGAATGAAAGAGAAGAACGTCGCGGTTTATCCGTTACAACCGATCAGTCTGGAGTGGTAACACAAGTTAGCGAAAACAACGAGGAAGACAACAAAGATACTGGTGACCTGGAGAAGGGTGGCGACGAATCCTCTGAAAACGAGGAAGGATCTGAAAACACCTCGATTCAAACGGAAGACTCGGAGAAAAAAACACCTGATCCAGAGCAGCAAAGCCAAGAAGAAACCGATGACAAAACGAGTGAAGGCGATCAGGAGGCAAATAAACAAGATGATGCTGTCGCTGCAATCGACAAGGATAAACTGGTGGCATTCATCTTGAGCGGACAAGCTCCAGCGTTTGAAGAAATGGAGTATGACTTCCCTGCATTGCTTGCACGAAAACAAAATGGCGAAACGTGGATTAAGATTGCGTCGTCCATAGGCACCTCGTCCTCCAAACTTCAAACAGCTTGGTCCAAATACAAGAAACTCGTTGCTGAACATATGGCAAAAAACGGTGAGGAACCGGGGGCAGCGTAAAGCTGCTCCTCTCCCCTAGAAAAGCGGAACCATATGACAGCCGTTAAACCGAAGCCGGAGCATCCTTGGAGACGTGGCTTTCCTAAAACCTCCGAGCAAAAGCGGATAAACGAAACCATCGTTAATGCGAAAGTGAACGACTGGAAAGTAGGCGGAGCATTGCCACCTTGGAACGGGAAGAAATAGGGCTACTCAGGATAACGGCGTCCATGACTACCAAAAAGTTCATGGACGCCTCCATACACACGAACAGGAAGGTCAGGAAACACGATGGCAACATGACCAGCATCAAGCTGTAAACGGTCGGAATCTTGTTCTATGACATAGGGTAACTCCATAGCATTCAGGGCCTCTTTCAGATAGTTGACCTCAGCCCATTCGACCGAGTAATAAAATGACTTTTCCATAAGACCAACTCCTTCGCTCTATTATGCCATGAGGAGTTAGGACAAAAATAGACGGGCACACAAGCTCAAATATGTTAAATAATCGTCAATCGTTTCTTAAAGTGAACATAACCCAATCAGCACCAATGAAAGTTGCTTTTGTGCAGATACCTTCAAAATGCCAAACATCTTGCGCCACGGAGTAGGGACCATTTACAGCCCAACTTTGACCAATCTTTCGTGATGTAAGCAATGTTTCTAGCACTGCTTGGGAGAGATCGCTCTGATCTAAAGGGGATTTAAAGCTGATTGCATAGTTGTAATCGCCTTTCGAGTATGGTTCACAGGCAAGAAGATTTAGTTTGGTCCCGAATGTGATTTCAAGATTTGAAAACATCTTCATTACTTTTTGTTTGGAAGATGCCTTTGAATAAATACTCCAGTGAATAGTTTCAAACATAAATCTCAACTCCAATAAGGCAGTGTATTACCAAATATTAAAATAATGCTCAGGATACTTACTTTAATACATCCAGAATTAGGGAGGTTGAACCAACTATAAGTGTAATCAATAAAATTGCACAAACGATAGTTACAGCTCGCCATGACTTGGCATAAAGAACAGCGCATAAAAAAACAAATTCAACAATGACAATAAGTACCCAAGAATCAAAATTCATACAACACCTCAATAATGTATGGCATCATTACCCATATATTACCACAGGTGGTCGGGGCAAACAGTAATTAACACAATGCTCAGGGAGATAAGGAGGAACGATTCGTGAGAAAGCAGGTTCCTAAGTGTTCAGGATGCGAATTTTTGGGCGAAGGAGAAGCGTTGTCATACAGGAATGCAGTAATCACAGGACTTGTAAAAGCGAGGTTTTGCAAGCATCCGAAAACTATGACTAGAAACGAAGAAGAGAGAACAGCGGGTTATCCAGGTATCGAGTCCAAGCAATTCAGAACAAGTCCGAATTGGTGCGCATTACGATAACGCACGCCTTGTTTTACAAAATGTCTATTCAGGTAAGAGGGAGGGGTTACAAGTGGTTTTGTTGTTTGTTATCTCCTTTGGATTGTTCATCCTCCTGTTTATCCCTGTTGGAGTTCATTGGGGATTGGTTCTTATTAATGCAGACTACAACGACAAGATTATCGAGTGGGAACGATTCTTCTGGAGAACCTGGTTTATGAAAAATTTGAAAATGGCTTTGTTATGGAGCGTAATTCAGATGATCGTATTTATCGTGATGTGCTATTCAATTAACAGTTTATCTCAATAGTTAGGGAGGAAAGTGGGATGGAATATAAATTGTTTTTAGTCGGAGAGGAATACATTGTTGCACAGACAGCAAAAGAAGCACTGGCTGACCACAACGAGCGTGGCGGCGAAGGATATCACCGTACGATAGATGACGTATCAGAGGTCCCTCTGGATAAGGCAGGTAGGTTCGAGCAAGAGGAAGGCGGCTATAAAGACATGACCTTCCGTGAGTTTATCGGTAGCGACTTCGTTTATGAAAAACCGACATGCATTTGCTGGATGGAGTGATGGAAATGACCGAACAGCAGATCATCGAAACGCTGGCAACGAAGGTGATGGGGTGGAAAGTTGATGGTTCAAAGCTGATTAAAAACGGATACGTTTCCTACTTGATCGAATGGAACCCACTCAAATACATGGACGATGCTTGGGTGATAGCAGAGAAACTTCACATCGGGGTGCTTCCACAGTCTCCAGGGGCTCCAGAGGATATGAAATTCCTTGCAGTCTTTGAAACTCATCCATATGACCGAGATATTGAAGTCTACGCAAATACAGCGCAAGAAGCCATATGCAAGGCAGCGCTGGAGGCAGTCGCTTAACAAAACGGTAATTAAGGAAAGTCCGTAGTTACGTTTATAGAGGAGTTAGACACCGTTTCTTCACCGATTGCTTGTACATGTATATGGTCATGGAGGACACGATTGTCAAACTTCCACGTGAGTGACCATCCGTCTCTTCCATCTATGTCATAACCGATAAGTTCTCTTTGACCCCAAGTCTGAGTACCGGTTGGGATCAACCAGAACAACATCGTTTCCGTATTTTTTGCTTCAACATGAATGGTCATTTTATGAACACCTTTGGGTGCCCTCCACCAGTTTCCTATTTTTGGTAAATCAGTGGAGACTCGTAATATTTCTGCACGCTGAAGATTTGTGTCAAGTAAGACAGGTTCAATTTTTGGGGGGAATATTAGGGCAAGGATCACACTGCTCAAAACAAACATGAATTATCACCTCGAAAAAAGTTTTCCCAAGGTTGGCATCTGTCATTAAACAAAACAATCGATTTGTAAAGGAGCGAGAACATGGATAAGAAGCAGCTTCTCATAGATGCAATTTCGGGGAATAAATCAATTTTGGCGGAACTGAACAACTTCGCTGAAAATGAGGGCCACACAAACGCGCAGGTGATGTTGGCGGTATGCAGTAAGATCCGTCAACTCGAAAAGGAAACTGCTGAGTTAGAACGCGCACTTGAGCAGGGAAATGAGCTAAAGAGGGAACGGGATATCCATGAGTGGTTCGAACTGACATACTCACAATACCTGACTATTCCCCGGAGTGTCCTGCAATCCATGCCTGTAACGTGGCAGAAGAAGTTTGTTGTACTCCTGGACGAGTTGGATGAAACACAGTGGCTATCTTTGTTACCAAAGGATACCTGCTACAGGGTAGAGCTCAGACAAACGAAGGATTCGCTAGACGGTAGAGGATGGAAGTGGGGCAGCAAAGTATCAGACCCACTCGCTGATTATCAAAGGGGACGAAGGAACATATTTGCCGAGTGATCGGAGGTATTGAGATGGGCGACTACTTTGAATGTGAAGTGAGAAGGAACAACGAAGATGAGACACATGTCGCAACAATAAGCCTGCGTCTTCTTCCGAGAATTGGGGAACACATTAAAATCGCAACGGATCAGAATGTTTATAGTTGCAAGGTAACAGACATTTGGCATTTTGTAGGCGGAAAGAATGCAGGGCACACCGTTCAGATTTACGTGGACTGGGCTTAACTTAACATTACGTTTGATAAGGGGTGGCAAACGGTGTTAGAAAAATACATCGGTTATGAATGGTCAATGTATATTGTTTGCTACCTACTCGGTTTGGCGACAGCAGCAATCATCTGGGCGGTAGTGATTGCGATAAAGGGAGGGGAACGGGATGCAAGCAGGACGTGAGATCAAGTTTCGGGCGTGGGATAGGAAGCAAAGCAAAATGGTCGACATGAATCATCTAAGGCATCATGCAAGTGGATTTCGCTTACTTGACGAAGACAGGGAGTATGAGTTTATGCAATTCACTGGTCTCCGCGACAAGAACGGCAAGGAGATATACGAAGGTGACATTTTGCGGTATCCAGACGCTTACGACAGCGGAAGCGATTGGGAAGAAACGATTAGTGTCGGGGCAATTGAATGGGACACAAATCAAGCTCAGTTCACTGTAACAAACAGGCATTCGGTTGATCTGGAGTGCTTATTTGAAGACATCGATGAAACAGAAGTGATCGGGAACGTATACGAGAATCCTGAACTCTTGGAGGTGGACAACTGATGCAAGCAGGACGTGAGTTGGACAAGCAAGTTGCGGAAGCATTGTGGTGGCAGGTTGACGAGCATATGGACATCTATGTGAATGGTGAAGTATGGGAGAAGATACCTCAGTTCTCCACCACAGGGGACGGAATGTTAATGCTGATTGAAGAAGCGCGGAAACAAGGCATTTTGATCGACATTGATACCATGGAAGATAGATACAAGGTAAAAGCCTACCGATGGAACGATCACAAACTGGAGTATGACGAGATTGGGAGAGTCGAGGGAGAGTCAGCGCCTCGCGTAGTATGCGCCGTGTTTTTACAGGAAAAGGAACTGAGAAATAAGCGGCACTTAACATAAGAGAAATTTAGGAATGTTAAAAATGGGTGTTATAGATTTCTCCAAAATCAAGCCAAGCTTTCACAGAAGCATAAACAAGCACAATTATGACAAGAAGAATGAGAGCCAAGCACCCCAAACAGCTGTACTTCATATTTAACACCCTTTTAGAGAGAAAATATATTAAACGTTCAACCAGTTACTAAATTATACCAATTATCGCGTTGCTTAACAAAATATTTCGGGAGTTAAAAATCCACGCTCATTAATCAGAGCGTGGAAAAATAAAAACTAATTAATTTGAGGGTAACTTGTTAGTCATCTTGCCTAATATTTGATTGACATGAATCGGACCGATCATTCTGCTATCTAAACTATTTAAACGATTATCACCTAAAACGAATATTGTTTGTTCGGGGATAGTTATAGGCCCGAAATCCTCAGTTAGATAGAGATTTTCTTTCTTGGCTACATTTTTAGCTGATGCCAAGTATGGTTCGTCGACCGATCTGTTATTGATGTAGAGAATATCATCTTTATATTCAAGCGTTTCTCCCGGCAACGCAATAACCCTTTTAACGTATTGTCGATCTTTCTCGGCTTGGAAAATAACGATATCCCCACGTTGGATAGGATGGGAGTCATAGTAGGTTTTATCAGCAAGAAATCGATCGTTGCTGTTCAAAGTAGGGGCCATACTCTCACCTTCAGAAACAAAGACACTTGTGGATTGGTCAGGCTGGACAGAAGAAAGACTTGCGAAAATTAAAGATAACATGAGGAAGAGCGTTTTCATTCGTATCACCACCTTATAGTTTTTTCTAATTTTATCCAATTGATTTCCAAAAGAAAAGCCCCCAACAGGGAGCCCGAATATGCGTTCGTCAAACCATATTATAGCATGGGCTGCCACGAGGGGGAATTGGAAAGATGAGCGCACAGGTACAAGAACAACTGTCATTTCTACAACCGGTTAATGAGAGAGAAGTCAGAAAAGCAGTTGTGAAAGAATTGAAATCATACAAAGCCCTCCGTGTTGCTGTTCAAAACAAGAAAGAGCAAGTGGAGAAGGGCATAGAGCAATTGTTCCCTCGGCTGCAGCTTTCAGAGACACAGAACGAATTGAAAGCGAAGCAGATCGAGAGAGCACTCGAGTATTCACTCGATGAGGTAGAGCGACAGATCATCGAAGAGAAGTATCTCAGTACATCCCGGGTCAAAGACATCAACGTTTATCTTGATATGGGATTGGACAAGGATCGGTATTACGAGAGTAAAAAAGAAGCTATTGCTCAAATTGCAAAGGCACTCGGTATGATCTGAGTGCCTTATTTTTAAAAAATGCACCGACAAAATCCCGACAAAATACGGGACAAAAAAACCGATAAAGGGCGGGACGATTTGAAATGTCATGGACGGTAATCTTGAGTCAAGAGCAAGCGACATCGGCTCTTGGGAGATACCGTCTATCCCTTATCAATGACGCACCGGTACATGTCGAATGGGCGATGAAAGCTGTTGGTTTACCAAGCAGAGCAGCAGGAGTCCTAGCGCGCATGATGTGATTTAACACAACGCATGCCTTGAAGTTGCGGCGAAGGGTACGGGGAACGTGTGAGAGCGTAGTGAACGCTTTTTACATTGTTTTTGTATTGTTCGTTGCAATAACGACCATGACCGATCTGCTTGGAGGTTCGTCGTTGCGACAATATGTCATGCAGGTGATTGTATGAATAGATACTCAAACAGGAAATGAGCAGCGCCAGTATATCGGCTGCCTCCGGATCATAAATGCTACGGTTGTGTATGGGTGAGTGTCCAGGGAAACAAGCTGCATTGCTTACGGCCTGTATGTGTGAAGCAAAAGAAGTAGCAGCGCTCAATAAACAGGGACTTATTTGCGAGTCGCGACTCAGACCACTCGCTCCCTGTTCGGTGGGCGTTCCACATGGTGAATTTATCGCAAAAAAACATCTCGATTCACCTTAGATAGTGAAACGAGATGTTTAATCGTTCTTTTTGTTATTTAGTTATTCGATCTTTTGAGACAGTACCGTTTACAGTTCGTTCTCATTTTGTGCAATTTTAACAGCGATGTAACCTGCCAAATCCGCTCCCTCTTGTGAGTTAACCGAAACTGTATGTTGACCAGTTCCCCATGCTGAGCTACTTATCTCATCAAAAGCATCACCAGGTGCAACATTTCCGGACATTAACTGAGTACCACTTGAATCCGTTACTGATACGAAAAAGCTAGATGTTCCATTATTTTTTACATATACTTTCACCCAACCGTAACCAGATGGTATGTTGAAACTCTTGTTAGTATGTGTTTTTTTAAGCGGTTCGTTATCAATAGGCTTTTCTACTGCCATAGGAATGAATACGTTCTCGGGATTTTTTTCGGAATCATCCAAATCATTAACCTGATTCCCCGTAACGTGACTCACAGCTGTATCAGGGGATGATGCCATAGCACTAGATCCAATAGATAGACTGCTAAGTAAAAGAGCTGCTGCAATTGTGCCTTTAATGGATTTTTTCATAATAACTCCTCCAATTGGATTATTTGGAATAAATTTCCTATTCACTATATTACATGAAAAATTTGGTTATGCAAGAGGTAGTTTCCTTTTCTTGCCATACTTCTGTTGAAGGGGTCCTATGGATATCGGGAAAAGATTATTCTATTAAGGACCCAAGCAGTGCTTTTTTCATGGAGGTGGGTGAAATGTAGTGCGTCAGTATGTCGACTCAGCGACAGGAGAAATTTACTACACGGAGGAAGTGCTGCGACGGTCGGACGAGATTGTAAAAGTTTTTCGTCCAGTAGGTCGCAGCTCAAAATTCGTAAAGATCAAAGCCAGCCAGAAGGCAAAGCGACGGCTCAGAAAGCTGTCACTCGCTGAGGCTGGCTTTTTGTTGAAGATTGCACCGTATGCAAGCGAGGGCACTAACCTCTTGCAAGGTGACAATGAGCGCGGGCAAAAGGGGACGCCACTTACCGTCAAAGACCTTTCCCGCATCGCAGACTGCTCCTATCCAACAGCACGCAAGATCGTGAAGACATTCGTGGAGCTCCACATCATGCGTAGAACCGATTTGGAAGGACGGTCAGGTTTAGCAATTAATCCACTGTATTCTCTCAACGGGAAGACAGCAGAAGCTTGGCTCCTGAATCTATTCAAGAAGGAGATCACAGAGGCTGGCGAGGACCCCAATTTGGACTAGGGGGTCGCCAGAAGCCAACAGGCAGCCAAAGCATGAGGCTCTAAGCTTCAACCCCATTTTTTGCGGTGAAACAAAGCATATACTTTTACGCTGGAATAGTAGTTGTTTGATTACACCTGCAAAACACGGCATGAGCTCAACAGTATCAAGGCATCCGGCAATTTTAAAGCTGGCAATATTCTTTATTCTTACTTTATCGCCACGAAGGAGCTGAACAGCTTGGACATACGGAAAATATCAGTCTCTAAAATCAATCCAGCCCCATATAATCCCCGCGTGGATTTGCAACCGGGTGACATCGAATACGAGAAGCTGAAAAGATCGATTGAGGAATTCGGTTGCGTCGAAACGCTCGTCTGGAATGAACGGACGGGTAACCTGGTCGGAGGTCATCAACGATTTAAGATACTTGTTAATGAATTGGGATCCACGGAAGTTAATGTTTCTGTTGTGGACTTGGATGACATCCGCGAGAAGGCGCTCAACATCGCATTGAACAAGATCAGCGGTGCTTGGGATGAGGAAATGCTTGCCCAGGTGTTGGTGGAACTGCAGGAGAGCGATTTGGACGTAGAGCTCACAGGCTTTGATTTGGATGAAGCTGTAGATTTGATCAATGATTTCGTCAACATTGAAATAGATGAACCAGTTAAAGAAGATGATTTCGATGTTGAGAAAGCACTAAATGATATCGTTGAACCGGAGACGAAGCCAGGGGATATCTGGAGGCTCGGGCGGCACATTCTTATGTGCGGAGACGCCACAAGAGAGCAGGATATAAAACGGCTGATGGATGGACAGCAGGCAGCACTAGTAGTTACTGATCCACCCTATAATGTTGCTGTCAAAAGTGAATCGGCAGGACTGGCTTTAGACGGAAGGGAAAGCATCTTGAATGATGATATGCCTATGGAGCAATTCGCGGACTTCCTTCAAACTGTGTTTGCAAATTATGCATCAATCATGGACCCGAAAGCAGCAATCTATGTTTTCCATCCTTCTAGCTATCAGCGAGAATTTGAGAACAAGATGAACGAGGCCGGAATAGTATCACGTACCCAGTGTATTTGGGTTAAGAACGCTTTTTCATTGTCATTTGCTCAATATAAGTTCAAACATGAGCCAGTGTTCTATGCTCATCTAAAAGGTCAGGCTCCTGCATGGTACGGAGATCGTAAGCAGACGACGGTCTGGAGAACTGAACTCTCTTTAATCCCTGAAGAGCCAGAGACTGTCTGGGAGGTATCGCGAGGGGATGTAAGCAAGTACGTCCATCCAACCCAAAAGCCATTGGCGCTGCTTGCTATTCCAATTGGGAACAGTAGTCAGAAAGGTGATACCACTGTCGATTTTTTCGGTGGTAGTGGATCTACCCTTATGACGTGTGAGCAGATGGGGCGTATCTGTAGAACAATGGAGCTTGATCCGAAATTCTGTGATGTCATCAAGAGACGTTTCTATGAATTGACGGGCATTGAACCTGTGTTACTAACGAGACAAAGCGCTAGAAAATGATGTCGATTTCGATATCGGGCCACGCTTCTTTTAGTGGCAGACCATTTAACTTAACAAGATAGAGCAACGCATCTGGCTGTTGTGTAGTAATGACACTATCCTCGTCATAGTAACGTGTGAACGAATGACCAAACGGAGTGTTTGTTATTGAGTATCTGTTGCTATTATAAATAAACTCGATGTCACGACCTGATCTTATATCTTCAACGAATTGATCATATGTGTAAGGCGTCATAGCATGCACTTCCTTTCTAAATATAAGCAAAAGGGAGACGCGTCAACGTCCCCCCATGCAACCAGGTCACCCCGGCTGAGATAGCGAAGAGCTGCGGCCGCAGTTTTTACCAAGTCGCTATCTCGTTTTCCATTTTACAGGAAAGCCGAGGGTGCCACAATGAAAACAACAACAGAACAGTCATCTCCTGAATCTATTGACCTTCTATTGCAATATCAAATTGAAGTAATGGAAGGCATCATGGAATCTAAGGATCAATACAGGAGAGTCGTGAAAGCAGCCATTGCAAAGTGGGTTAAGGACTTCCAATCAGGCCATATCGAAATCAAAACAGTAGATGACCTGAAAAAACTGATAGAGCTGGACATTGAGCTGCAAAAGGATGAATTATGAAAAGAGAGGAGATAGTCTGCAATTGTTGAAATTCTGTTAACAGGAGGGATATGAACTTGCAGAAACTAGCTCAATTTTCAGGCGGGATACTTTTAGGGTTCGTTATGTTAACGGGAGTAATTTATACTCTGTTCGAAAACGTTAACGATCTGAGTAGATGGAGCGAACTGACAAAAAACCTAGCTCAAATTAATGTCACAATCGCTTTGGGATATGCTGCTCTAGTTGCTGGTATAGCCGCAGCATTAAAACATGCAGGGCAATTTGCTCAACACAAAGGCCGTCTCTACGGGATGATAAAAGCATTTGTCTATTTCATCACTATGAATCTTTGGCTGTATTTTTGGTCTTTTTCAAAAACATTGGCGTGGTTAAATTTGATTCCTTTTCTAGGGGCGATAGGGACGTTTGCTTTTTTGAGTAAGCAGTTTTTGATAGTAGTGCGAGAAATGTTAAATGTTGAAGATTGATTAAACTTGATGCGCTCGTAAAGGGTGCATCTTTCTTTTTGAAAACAACCCCATGAAGTGGTGAGGTGGTGGACATGTAGATGGCGAGAAATCCCGAAAAGCAAAGATGCAAGGCAAAGAGCAAGCAAAGGGGCCAACAGTGCAATAACTGGGCAAAGCCCGGATGGGATGTCTGTCGTTTCCATGGTGCTGGCGGCGGTGCCCCAACGCGCAATACAAACGCAGTCAAAACAGGCGAGTTTCAGTCGATCTGGATGGACGCCTTGACTCCAGAGCAAGCAGAGGTGATTGAAAGGATCAGTCTTGATCCATTACAACAGGCGGATGAAGAGATCCGCTTGTTTACTTGGCGGGAACGAGAGATGATGCTCCGCATTCGAGACTTGAAGGAAGGATTGACCGAAAAGCAACGTCGGGTCCTTCAAGAGAGGGTCGCTATAAAAGAGCCTGTACAGGTTCATGATGAAAAGTCTGGGCAATCCAAGACGGTCGTGCTGTCTCGTAATGAGTTGGTTACTACTGAAATCGAAGAGACAGAGTATCGTGCAATTGAAGATATCTTGTCGCTTGAGGAAGCGCTGACCAGGGTCCAAGATAAAAAATTGAAGGCTATTCAACTGAAAGCGCAACTGTTGAGCAATGGCGGTGGTACTGAGAAGGAGATCATTGTTCGGAGGTGGTCGCGTGACAAATCTGGCACTTGATCTTGATCCGTTTGAGGGATGGACACCGCATCCCAAGCAAATCGAAGTTATGGAATGTGATGTTCGAAACGTGGTTATGAACTGCGGGCGACGGGGTGGAAAAACAAACGTGGGAGCCCGAAAGTTTTTCGATAACATCCTAGCAGACGTTGAGGCAGACAAGGGTTTGCCATATAAGCCCCCACGCAACCTTAAGGTCATGAAAAAGCCAAAGCCAAGGCTTGAATACTGGTGCATTTCCCCGACCTATTCCATGTCAGAGATACAGCAGGAAGAGCTGGCGGCTGTCATTCCAGAGGAAATGATCGAGAACTGGGACTTATCTAAGAATCGGGTGTGGCTGAAAGGGTACATCCTCATTCAGTTTAAATCTGCCGACAATCCGAAGACGCTAGTTGGTAAAGGACTGGATGGTGTGTGGCTTGATGAGGCTTCCAAGATGAAGGAGCAGACTTGGAGCGGATACCTCTCTTATGCTCTCGCTGATAAAGGCGGCTGGAGTGTTTGGACGACCACGCCAGAGGGGATGAACTGGTTTTACCATGACATCGTGTTGAATGGGCAGCATACGCAGGTAGGCGGGCAATTGGACGAATATCGCAATGATCCAGAATGGCGTAATTTTTATTGGACAAGCAAGGACAATCCATTGCCAGAGTTGCAAAAGAATATTCAGCGCATGATTGAAACCATGCCGAAACGATATGTTGACCGGGAGATATTCGCCCGGTTCGATGTGTTTTTTGGGCAGGTCTATGAGGAATTTGACCGATCGATACATGTTGTACCGCGCGCGCTTTGCGAGCAGAAGTTCAAAGAGGGACATTTTGTTCACATTGAGGCGGGGAAAGACTGGGGCTTTACCAACCCCGGGGTTACTCTCGTTGGGGCAATGACCGCCAACGGAGAGTTGTGGATTGTTGATGCTATCTATAAGGCTCAGATGGAGATTCTTGTCCCCGGCAGTTCAGATTGCTGGGTGGCTCAAGACAAGGAGATCATGAAGAAGTGGAAGATCAAAATGTTTTGGTGTGACTCAGAGGACGCGAGCAACATTAAAACGTATCTGACTAATGGTTTGCCAGCTAAAGCAGCTCAGAAGCACTTGAAAGAAGGCATACGGGCTGTCTCCACTCTGTTCAAAGTGAAGAGTGACAATGGCAGGCCAAACATCTTTATTTCCGATCATTTGAAAGAGGTCATCCAAGAATTGACGAACTACAGATATCCGGAAGATGTTACAGGCGACCGTGCTGAGGTGCCAGTGAAGGAAAATGATCACTCTATGGATGGTCTTCGGTATCTAGTTTGGAACAGCAAGGTGTTCCATCAGTTGCTGATCAGCAGATTCAAGGTAATCCCTTGGAAAGTGGCCTAATAGCTCGTATCAAATGACTCAGGTAAAATCCACATTTCAGGATATCCTTTTGAAGGTGTGGAGTGTATGTCATTGATGGAGTTAGTAGATCTATTCCAGCCAATGATTTTCTCGTTGTTCAATTCAAAAGTTACTTTGTAATAACGGTTGGATGCACTGGCTTCCGGATAAAAAGGAGTTTCCTTTGCATCAACTTTATCAATTTCAATAACCGTACCATGATTTTTTGTAATTACACGATTTATTTCGGCCTTGTGCTGATTTTTTAATCCCCAATCTGCAAGGAAAAATAGTGGGATACAAACCATTAAGCCGGCTAGGATAATTCCAAGGCTTGTAGTTTTATTTCTCCTGAAAATGATAGCCAAGATAATCGTTGCAAATAAAACAATCGCACACAAAAAAAGAAAAACGTAGCCAATTTCAATCACCTCAAGAATTGTATACGTCCAGTTATGGTGATGGTTCCAAAAAACAATTTAGGGGGTGACGAAAATGCAAACGATGCTGCTGGAGCAGTTTTACGAAGATAACAAAGCCAACAATTCGTGGCGGTGGGTATCAGACCTGATAAAAAAGCACCAGACGAAGGACTACTCGCTCATGCGAAGGTATGTCGATGGAGACCAGGACATTCTCCACAAACAAGAGGAAAAGGGCAAGCCGAATAACAAAATCGTCTTAAATTTTGCTCGGAAAATTATCGACTTCGGTACTTCATACATTGCTAGTAACCCAATTCGCTATTCTTCCAATGAGGCAGGAGCAGACGTGGAAGAGTACGTTAAAAAGCTGCAGGCTGTCCTGATGGATAACGATGAAGAGAGCTTGTCTTACGATATTATCGAGGACGGTTCGATCGATGGTGAGGTATTCGAATACTACTACTTTGACGAGGATGGACAGATTTGTATTACTGAGTTCAAAGCAGACGAGTGTATCGCTGTGTATGACACGACGGTTAAATCCAAGCTGATTGCGGTTATTCGGTACTATACGATGACGGATGTTAGCAGAAACACCAAGACTTTGCTGGTTGAAGTTTACGATGAAAACGAGATTACTTACCTCCGACAAGAAGGGACTGCATTAGTTCTGGATATGAGCAGGGAACAGAATCCCGTCTCGCATAACATCACTGTCCGCGTAAAGGACCAGGATGGTAAGTTTCAGCAGAAGCCCGTTGTCCCTTGGACGCATTACGTCAATCGACGTCGGAAACATCAGCAAAACCGCGATGATGGGATGGTTGAGGGGATGGGCGATCTGTCAGACCTGAAGCAACTTATGGACGCGATTAACAAGGCTGTCACTGGTAAGGTAGATGTGCAGGAATATTTCAAGAATCCAAAAGTCATTTTTGAAGATTTGGATCTTGATGAACTACTCCTGTATGACGCAGAGGGGAACCTCATCACGGACGTGGAGAAGAAGAAGCAGTATCTTGCTAAAATGTGGTCTACCTCTCAAATCCTTGTAGGCAAAAAAGCCGTTCCGGTCACCTGGGACCTACAGGACACTCATGAGGAAAACACTATCAACCGATTGATCGAAACGATTCTTGACCAAACTGGAACACCTCACCTGCGACCTGACCAAGTTGGGACAGCTCCATCCGGAATTGCATTGAAGATCATCTTTTACCATGCCGACATTAAGGCGGGCATAAAGATGCGCCAGTATGGAAAAGGGTTTCGTAATCGAATTCGTATTCTTACTGGGATGCTGAATCAGAAATATAGAAAGCAATGGGATTACCAAGCTGTCGATGTGAAATTCAGTAAGAACATGCCAGTGAATGTGGTGGAAATGGTGGAGATCGTGACGAAACTAGTTGGTCAGTTGTCCCATGAGGAAAGGCTGGCGCTGCTGCCGTTTGTGGATGATCCGCGGGCATCTCGTGAAAAACTGCTGAAAGAACAAGACGAAGAGGCCGAACGCAGAATGAAGATACTTGACCCGGACGCATTGGAAGACAAGGAGCCCGTAGATGATGACACGCCCTCTGACGATGAAAAGAGTTCAGAAGGTGACGCTGCATGAGCAGGGAGGAACGTTACCAAGAGGAACTGGAAACGAGAATCGAAAAACATGGGGTTAAATTAAAGAAGCTGTTTTCTAAAGCCAATAAAAGCATTGTGCAAGAAATCACTGACCTCTACGCTCGATTTGCTGAAAGTGGAGAAGAGTTAGTGTCCTTGATTTATAACGCCGCACGGCTCGACCTCATCATGACAAGTATAAAAACCATCTTGTACACCCTCCGTATGGAAGAAGAGCAGCAACTTCGAATCACATGGGCGGAAGAGTACAAGGTCAGCCTGTTCCATCACCTCTATTTTCTTGAACAGGATGCACAAGTAGAGGTTCGGCTTCCACAGATCAATACCGGCATGGTACTTGCTGCATTGGAGCGACCATGGAAAGGCAGGCATTTTTCCAAACGAATTCGCATGCGTACTGACCTGTTGGCGGCAACCATGGAAGATGTAATTACTCAGGGTGCAACTCAGGGATGGGGTGTGACCCGAACAGCTAAGGAGATTACGAAAAGGACATCAGAGAGTTGGTCAAGCGCCCAACGCCTTGCTCGTACAGAACTAAACCGGGCTGCTGCCCAAGGGCAAACCATGGCCTACCAAGCCAATTCAGATATTGTGAGCGAAAAGGAATTTTGTGCCACGTTGGACAAGCGGACTTCTTCTGAGTGCCGCAAGCTGGACGGCAAAAGATATCCGCTTGATTATGACACAGCCGACAATCCAGGGCGTGAAGGTGAACGCATACCTAATCATCCAAATTGCCGATCGTATTGGCGGCCTGTACTCAAATCTAAGGTCTTGGAGAAATTGGAACGACAGCGTGCTTATCGTATTGATCAGGAGAGAGGATACACCTCTGCGCGCACTTTTAAAGAGTGGGCTGACAAAAAGGGATTGGCAGCTTAACAGCACGATAAACCGTGTTGTTTTTTATTGCCTGAAAGGAGGCGAGATCGATGTGATCAAGATTCAAGCATTTCTGGACAACGGTGAAATGAAAATCCATGCCATTGGTCATGCGAATTATGCCGAGCATGGAAAGGACATTGTTTGCGCCGGGGTTTCTACCATCATCCAAACAGCATTACTTGGTATTCAAGCAATTGCCCAGCAATACCCGGATTACGTGTCTTTAGAAATTCAAAATCAGGAAGGAGAAGGTACGAAGTGAAAAAGTCACAATGGTTATTTCGTTTGCAACGATTCAATGATGGAGGAGGAGAAGGTGGGCAAGGTGGTAATGATGGAGGCGGCGGTTCCGGTGGAGCTGCTGGAGCAATCGACGGAGGGGCACAGCAAAATGGTGGCGGCGATAAGGGCGGGGAAAGTAAGCCTGCGGTAGCGTTTGGATCTAAAGAGGAATACGATTCCGCACTACAAGGAGCGGTCAGTGACTTCCTTAAAGGGCTGGGCATCGAAAAGGCTGATGACTTAAAGGGGATCGTTGATTCGCATAAGCAAAAGCAAGAGGCTGAAAAAACTGCTGAACAAAAGCTGTTAGAGCGGGAATCTGACCTGAAGAACGCCAATGGTACAATCCAATCCCTCCGGATTGAAAATGCCTTCACTTTGGAGGCAATAAAGCAAGGGATTGACCCAGATAAACTTTCTGATGCCATTCGCCTGGCTGATCTATCTAAGGTCGAGGTGACGGATGCAGGCAAGGTTAAAAACATCGATAAGCATGTTACTGAGTTGATCACTTCTAAACCGTGGTTGAAGGCAGATGAAACACCGCGGGGAACTACTCCTGGAGCAAAGCCACCAGCCGATCAAAAGTCTACCATTCCAAATATCTCAGACCTGCGTAAATTGCAGCGCATCTAAAAGGGGGCAATCATTTATGAATAGCATGGTACTGGTAAAACAAGCACCACTTCACTTTGATTTGCAAAGATTCAATGAGGGAGTAACGTTCAGCAGCAGCCTTAGCGGATTGATTCCGGAAGAGACATCACAAGAGATCATCAAGGATGTAGTCCGCGGTTCGGCTATTTTGAAACTTTCCGAACTGGAACCAATGACAACAGCAACAAAAAAGATTCCAGTATTTCTAGATAAGCCTGGAGCTTACTGGGTAGGGGAGGGAGAACGTATCAAAACCTCGACAGCTTCCTGGACACAGGTTACATTGACCGCTAAGAAGCTGGCTGTCATCATTCCAATGACAAAGGAAGCATTGGATCGCTCACGAATCGATGTGTTTGAAGAACTGAAGCCGTACATTGTTGAAGCATTCCATACTAAATTGGATGCAGCTACGATCATGGGGACAGAGTCACCGTTTACTTCTAACATCTTGGGGGCAGCTATTAATGTAGGGAACAGCTTTACTCGCGGTTCTGTCGCGGGTCAGAATCTGGCCGATGATGTAAACAGCGTCATGGCACTGATCGAAGCCGATGACCAAGAGCCACGAGCGTTTGCTGGGCATATCGGATTAAAGACATCCTTGCGCGGATTGAAAAATAGCCAAGGTGATCCTCTTTACCTTTCTTCTATACGTGAAGGAGTAGCTGAAGATTCACTGTATTCGCTGCCGATTGAGTACAGCAGAAATGGTGCTTGGGACAAAACAAAAGCTGACCTGATTGCTGGTGACTTCAAAAAGGCCAAGACAGGCATTCTTAAAAATATTGAGTATGAAATCTTACGTGAGGCGACTCTTCACTCCATTACTGGAGCAGATGGGAAGCCTCTTTCTCTTGCTGAGCAAGACATGGTTGCATTGAAAGCTACGTTCCAAGTTGCGTTCCTTGTAATCAAAGAAGGGGCATTTGCTGTCCTCCGACCTACCGGATTTGTACCAACACCTTAATTATTGAAAGGAGCAATCGTTCATGAAAAAACCAAATGATATGCTGACAATCACTGGTGGCAAGGAGAAGAAAAAAATTAAAGTGACGCGGAAAGCATTTGAAGTAGTGTACGAACCATTGGGATACAAGCTGGAAGATGACCCTGTTGCAGATGAAGTGACACCGGTGAATACCGATGGCAATTCTGACAAGTAATGAGCTGATCGGTTTTTATGCTGAATTTGCATCGTGGGAGCCTAGTCGACTTGATCCAGTCATTCTTCGGGCGAATGTTTATGTAGAGGGACAGGTGACGTTACCTGACCCTGTCCCTCTTGAATTGAAACTGGCCGTTGCAATGGTGCTCAAAGACATGGCCCAAGATCGACGATTGAGCAGCACCAAGCAAGGGGATTATCAGGAGACGTTTTCCTATGTGAGCAATGATCCAAAAGTCGAAGGTATCCTCAACAAATATCGGAAGAACAGGGGGCAGAAGCTGTGGATGATCTAACCGAATACAAGAGGCTTCTGTGCCACTCTTTTACCCTTCTGGATGTCGGGGGGGAACCTGACCCTTTCACTGGGGGAAAAGACCGCTCAGAATGGCTTCCTGTTGTTCAAAAAGTGCCTTGCAGGGTGTCCGGTTCCCCTGGTCGCATTCAGCAGCTTACAGGGCGACAGGCGACGCCTCAGGATTTCCTCATGCACACCCTGTACGCAGATTTTAAGGCAGGCATGCGGCTCAAGATTGAACAACCTGAATTCGCAGGCAATCTGTATGAAGTCAGTCTCCCTTATCCTGTGTATGGAGCTGAAAGCTTACATCATTACGAAGTAGTGATTACAATGATCGATCCTGTCACGGGCGAGGAACCGGAAATCTGATGGCAAAGGTAGATAAGAGAGACCTGGAGCGTATGTATAAACGCTTGAAAAAGCATCACAAACGCGAAGTACAGGTTTCTATGGATCGGGTTGCCCGAATGGCAGGTATGCAGGTGTTGCGGGGAGCTCAAGATAGGGTTCCAGTACGGGACGGGATTCTTCGTGCCTCTCTAGTTATTGGTCACAAGGAAAATGTATTTGATTTGGTCCTAAGTGGGCTTCGAGCTGAAATCACGGTAGGCTCCAACCTGTCATATGCGCGTTACGTGGAAGAAGGGTTCACTCAGAGGAAAGGGCAATTTGTGCCGGGATACTGGGATCGAGAAAAATTCGTCTATGTCCCTGATCATCCAGACGGCATGATCTTGAAAGGGAAGCGTGTTCCCGGTGTTCACTATCTTGCGAGATCGACAGCAGAGGTTGAGTCAATCATGGACGAATTGGTTAAAGAAGAGCTAGATGATTTAGCAAGGAGGCTGTTTCCCGATGGGTGATGATGTGCTGTCTATACGACACTGGCTATTTTCTCTGACGGGTATCCAAACAGAGAACCTTTCTGTACCCAAGGACTTTAAACGGCCGATGTGGTTTGTAGAAGAGCCATTTCGTATTCCGGAGCCGCGGCGTTCTGATGCCTACCGAGAAAAAGGGACGATGAACTTTGTTCTGATGGCAAAGGATGCTGAACAGCTTTTTGCTCTCTCTATAAGTGTCAGGCAAGACCTTGCGGATCGGAGCTGGATTCTTCCACTCTACGGCTCGGACAAGAAGCAAGTGGGATATCTGCGAGAGTGTCGTTTGACCATGAGCAAGCCAGATAACTTAGACCGATCGTTTGAATTGAAGTACACCGTTTATATCCCCTATACTCCGGTGGTTTACGACCCGTTAGAAGTTATTCATAGACGCTACGATGAATCGCTGAGGAAAGGAGACAAACGTTATGGCTCGCAAACAGGAGCAGGATAAACCAGCTTATAAAAAAGAGCAAATATTGCAGGTAGCAGAGCAGAAGTTCGGGTTAAACCGAACCGAAGCAATTGCTACCTTTTTTGATGCCCCAGACGAGATGACAGTCGATCAGGCAGAGGAATTCGTGAAGAAATTCAAGGAAAGGACGGTGAAGTAAATGGCCGGACAATATCAGTTGGGAGAGAACAAGGTCTTATCCGGTGTCTACTCCTTTTTGAAGTCATTCATCAAAGAGCAAACAACAATCGGCAATCGTGGAAAGCTTGCATTACCAATCGTCGCGGATTGGGGCCCAATCGGGGAATTTGTAACAGTCCGAACCAAGGCTTCCGCTGAGAAAATCTTCGGAGTCGCAGAAGCGTTTAATTTGATTTGGGCAGCTAACCCTTATCCAACGGAGGTATTGCTGTACCGCGTGGCAGGGGATAATGCGGCCGTTGCAAGTGTTACTTTGAAGAGTAATGCAACTGATGTACTACTTGTGGAAGCCAAATACAAAGGCGAGGCAGGTAATAACTTGAAAGTCGTGGTGCAGCCCAGTTTGTTGGATGCTACTAAAACAGAGTTGCTGATCTATCGGGGAGCGGAGCTGGTGGACAGTCGGGCAGCGAAAACGGTGGATGATCTGGTTCAGGCTTTCAGTGATAGCGAGTTTGTTGTCTTGAGAAAGATAGCCGATACACTTCCTGATGCTACGGCGGGTGTAAGCCTGACTGGAGGTAACAGCGGAACAAGCGTAGAGGCGACCAAATACACCGCTTACCAAAGCGCGCTGGCTACTCAGAAAGGCAAGTACGGTGTATTTACTCTTGGAATTGCTGATCCTGCCCTAAATGCGGCAGCGGAAGACTGGACTAAACAGCAAAACATGGTGGGGAATTACATCAAGTTCGTTTTCGGCGGCGATGAAACAAGGGATAAAAACAAGCAAACGATCATGAAGGCGTCTACCGATGTGAACCACATGGCTGTTGTCAATGTAGGAAGTGGAGCTCGTTGGAAAGGCAACACCTATGCGAGTTCAAAAGTGGCAATTTACATTGCATCCCTGATGGCTTCCCTGCCGCTTAATTACACGATGGCATTGTACATTACACCATTCGAATCATTAACACATGAGTGGGACCCGGATACTGACTTAATTGAAATAGTGCAAGCTGGTGTACTCATGCTGAACATGGACAACCGGCAGGTTATCATCCAGGAGCCTGTAAATACCCTGACTATTCCGGGGCCTGATCAGTCAAAAGACTACGGCAAGATTCGGGTGGCTGACACCTTCCACACCATTCTCCATGCAGAAGAGGAAGCAGGAAAGGAGTGGATTCGTCAGCAGCCAAACAGCAACAGCCCTGCCCGCCGCGCTGCCTTTTGCCAGATGATGAAGCAAGAAGTTTTCAGACCCCTTGCTATGCTAGAGGTTATCGCCAATGATTACGAGTTTATCGAAGACCCGGAATATCACGGGGAGGACCCGATTTACACACCAGCTCGTAATGCTGGTCATTTCATTGCTGGCTTCCGCCATCAAGATGCGCTCGAAAAAATTTATATCTACAACAAAGCGAAGTGAGGTGATACAGCATGAAAGAAACGTATTCCGGTACTCATGGGCATTTTTACGACCAGAATGGAAGGGAACTTCCCGAGTGTATTGGCTTCGAGCTCACTGAGGAATTTGAGAAGGGAGAAAGTAAGAGGGCTGGGAAGCTTCGGAAAAGACATCGTGTGCTGGCATCATCTGTTAGCATGACAGCTACGTTTGAACGTACATCGGATATCCAGCAACTCATCATGGAAATCGCAGCAAACCCTGAAAAGAAAGTGAATTTTATTGGGGAGCTCGATGACAAAGTAGCAGGGAAGTACCGAGTCGCAGTAACTGGTTTTTGCCCTGACTCTCTATCATTAGCAAAATGGAGCCACGGAGAACTAGATGAAGATACATCCCTCGAAGGTACAGTTGACGACTACGAGTTTATTTAAAAATACCAGGGCTATCCCAAGGAGGAACATCAAATGAGTCAGTTTTTGACGATGGACGATTTTTTAAGCATGAATACGGAAGAAGTCGTAAGGGACGTATGGGATTGGAAAAAGAAAGGCGTTAAGCTGCCGATCCGATCAGTTTCCGGTGAAGTTTATTTCAAAGCACGGAAGGCAGCATTGAAAGTCTCTGTTTCCGGTAAGAAGAGTAAAGCAGAACGGAAAGTGGAGTTTGACGACTTGCGTTTAAAAGCGGAGATCATCATTGCAGGTATCGATCCAGACCGTACAGATTTTCGCATTGATTCCCAACAAGTGCTTGCGAAGTACGGTAAGATTGCTGCTGTTGATGTAGTCCCTTGCATATTCAGCCCGAATGATATTGACGCACTATATGAAGCCATCTCCAAAATTAGCGATTTCGTTGAAGACGAGGAGGCGGAGGAAGAGGTAAAAAACTCATAAAAGAGAGTCCTGAGCTGGCTCTCTTTTCTTATATTTGGCAAGAAAAAAACAAGCTGCCGTCAGAGATTTTATGTCTGCCAGAACGTGAAAAACAGTTTGTCTTTGTTTCTACAGCGATGGAGATGGAGCGTAAGGCGGAGCAAGCGAAGAAGATGGATATGATAAAGGGCAAAGGGCGCCGAATAAGAGGGAGGAGATAGCAGATGGCAGCGACTACAACACTTGCGTTTCAAGACAAGATGAGTCGTCAGCTCGCTTCCCTCCTGCGAATGCTCGGAAAAACTCTCGATGCTTTCGATGATGTGGAAGATGCGGCAAGCGATATGGAAGAAGCGGTTGAAAACATAGATGATGGCGCGATCAGGGAAATGGAACGTGCATTGGATGACGCTTACCAGCAAGCAACAAGACTGTCCCGGGAACTTTCTGATGTCGATCAAGAAGCCAGTATCGTTGATAGTAAAGGGGCTTCAAGGCTGGAAAGAGCCCTCCGTAAAGCTGCAAAAGCTGGTGACGAAGCAGCAGCATCACTTGAGCATGTAGATGCCGTTGCAGGACATCTTGAGGAAATTGGCGGACTGGCAACAGCGGGGGGTGCGGTCATTACAGCGGGATTGTCGGCTGCTGCTATTGCCGCACACGACATGGATCAGGCTCTTGGTATTCTTCAGGCGAATGTAGGCGCTACTGACGCCGAAATGACAAGCATATCCGAGTCTGCAAAAGGACTTTTCGCGACTGGTTTGGTAGAGACGCCAATGGAAGCAGCAGAGGCTTATGGACGGTTACGTCAGTTATTAGAAGGTACAGACGAACAGATCGGGAAAGTGGCTGAAGGTGCTCTCGCACTTGAAAAGGCGTCTTTCGGCAATCTCGATCAAGCAAGCATTGCAAAAGCGTTGGATATGATGCAGGGGCAATGGGCTACTGACCCAATTAAAGGATTGGACATGATAACGGCAGCTTACCAACGAGTGGGTGACAAGGCAGATGATTTGCTCGATACAATCTGGGAATACTCACCACAATTCGCGGAGGCAGGTATTAGTGCGGAAAAAATGATGGGGATGTTCGTTGCAGGAGCTGAAAAGGCATTTAATTTTGACAAGCTGGGAGATGCGTTCAAAGAGTCGTTCGGTATTCGATTGAACAAAGCGCTGGATGAGAAAGCCCTGGGCGCTCTTGAAGGTATTTTCGGTGAGGATAAACTGTTCAAAATGCTCGATCAGATCAAAGCCGGTGGAAAAGAAGCAGAAAATGCGATCATGACGATCACAGCAGGGATTGCTTCTATCAAGGATCAGAAGCTACAAGATGACGTCTTAGGAAACGTCTTTGGAACTCAGTATGAAGATGTTGGACGGGATGCTTTAATGTCCATGCTTAATGCTGGTCCACTTGAAGATTTTGCAGGAAAAACAACAGCAATAGTTGGCCAAGTTTCGAATGAATGGCAAGCGATGGCAAATGAAATGAAGTTGGCAATTGATCCGATAGGCGACTCCGTATTAGAAGTGACTAAACCAATTGTAGGTCTTCTTGCGAAGATTGCTAAAGGAATTGGGACTTTTACAAAAGAGCATCCATTTATCACGAAGGTAGCTGTTTCGTTTTTGATGGTGGTAGCTGCACTGGCTTTATTGGTAGGTCCATTGATCTTCCTAGCTGGCATATGGATGCCAGTATCAGCTGGTTTTGCAACAATGACTGGGGCAATGGCTGGGTTTGGAATCGCATCAATAAGTGCGTTGTTGCCTATTCTTCTAGTCATAGCAGCAGTGATAGCATTAATTGCCGTTGGCTGGTGGCTCTATGAAAACTGGGACATGGTCAGTGCCTATTTGGTAGCAGGGTGGGAATGGGTAAAATCAGTGGGGATGGCAGCCTGGGAAGGACTCTCTGCGTACTTTGGAATGGTCATTGATTTTTGGAAAGGGCTGTTCACTGCCTTTATCCAGTTCCTCACAGGTGACTGGTCAGGGGCATGGGAGACAATTAAGGAAACTTTTTTCAACGCCTTTACTACGATTGACGGCTGGTTTGATGGGTGGATAAGTGGTTTGTTTGATAGCGGCAAAAAAATCATACTGACAATCGTTGAGGGGATCTTATCTGTTAAAGACGAAGTAGCAAATGCTATTGCCAGTGCATTAGAATGGGCTGATCAATTCCTACCGCATTCGGATGCTGAGCTTGGCCCTTTTTCTCGCTTAACAGATAGTGGGATGGCTATTCCTGAAACTATGGCAATCGGTGTTGAAGCCTCAGGTGATTCATTAGCTGCAGCGCTGGATAGCACTTTTAGTCAGGTTCCAAGTTATACACCTTCTATAACAAGTGGAACTCAGGCACAGTATACATGTCCAAGTGAGCAGCCAACTTCTTTTTATATTGACTTCCGTCCCACTATTCAATTGACTGTGCAATCAACAATAGAGAATTCTGAGGAAGAATTAGAGAGCTTATGTGAGAAGATGGCCGATTTGCTTGCAGAAAAAATAGGACACGTATTAGCCGGTACAGGTTCTATCGTGCTTGAATAAGAGGAAATATATTCTCATACGGAAGCTTTCACGTGTTATAATCTTCCATATACAACAGAATCGGCTCCTCAAGGGTGGTCGGCTCATCTCCCATGTCGGAAACGGGGGGAGGTGACGCCTGTGACAGTGTTCCAAGCATTGACGTTGATGATTTCATTCGCAATGCTCGTGGTAGCGATCCTGTCTTTCCCCAAAAAGAAATAGACCTCCCTTGGGTCCAAATCCGGAGAGGTCTATCTCTAGTTAATCCTTGAGCCGCCCCCATGTAGGGAACGTCTGTTGTATAGGCCGTAGGTGCTGGAACACCTGCGGTCATTTTTAGTGTAATCCAGCTATATAACTTATATTACTGGATTTTTTCCATTACAGCAATTGTCAATCAAAATTAGGCGTTTCCACTTAAATAGCTAGGAGATTTATAAAGTAGAAGCACACTCAAACGAGTGTGCTTTTTATGTTGAGAGGAGAGATATAGAAACAAGTGAAATACAAGCACCTTGAGTTTTGGCTAACCTGGAACAATAACGTTGAAAAGCTTCGTCTTCCTGTCATTCCACCCAAAATAGCAGTAAAAATCGGGCATAGCTATATCGATATTGAACTGGTTGCCATTGGGGAAGCGACTATCATCGGAGAATCTACCTTGGAAGAGTATTCTTTTTCTACGTTTTGGCCTGAGACATATGATCCGGGGTTGTGTGAATACGATGGTTTTCCGTCTCCAGAAGAATTTGTGGAGACTTTGAAACGGTGGAAAAATTCGGGTTATCCGATTCGCTTTACAGTAACTGAAAGTGAACAAGATATTATCAATGTTCCAGTGACCATACGGGATTTTAGCTACGAATGGGACGGGTTTGACATAGATTTCAAGTTAGCATTGAAAGAGTATCGGTTCGTGACCATGGAGAGTACTGAGGTGAGTATTCCTTTCCAAACAACGGGTAAAGGGAAACGACCGGATACACGAAAAGCGAAGGTGTCAGCCACCAAGAAAAAAGAAGAAAAAAAATCATTGGTTGATAAGTATCATTCACGATGAATTCTTGGGCGGAAAGGTAGGAGACTGATGCTGCCAAAATATCATTACGAAGTTCGATTTCAAAAGCCGGGTAAGCAAGCGCTTCACCTTCCCTTCTCAGAAGCAACATGGTCCGGAAGTCGTCAGGAAGCAAAGCGTACTCTGGCTGTTAAAACCAACAATGGACGGGATCGCTTTTGGCCTGATGTGAATGTAGAAGAAGGCGACCTGATAGAGTTGATTTCTTTCATGTCTGGCTCTCCTCGCTCACTTTTCACAGGAATGATTGCTGACTTAGGAAGGAGAGCAAAAGGAGATATCAACGCAGTAGCATATGATTTCGGCTTTTATTTACTCAATAACGATGTAGCTGTGGTTTCAACAGGTGAAGCTGCCGATCAGCTTCTAAAGCGTATTTTCGCGCAGCATGGCATTCCCGTTGGGGGCATAGGAGCAATGCCTGCCGTGGAAAAACAAGTCATTCGCGGAAAGAGTGTTTGGGATGCAGTTGGAGACGTCCTCAATCAAGTATTTCGCTCTACTGGTGTTCGGTATTGGTGCTGGATTGACCAAGGGAAGATTTATGTCGGAACACAGCGAGGGCAAACGATTCAGTGGAAAGTCCAGCAAGGAAGCAATTTATTAAACGCTGAACGTAAACGATCAATTGCAGACATGAGAACAGTTGTAAGAGTGGTCGGGAGCGACAGTGAATACATTTCTGTTTTACATGATGAAGTTGATTCTACCAACGCTAAACGGTACGGACATCTTGTTAAGGTTATAGAAATACAAGATGAAGACCGGGGAAACAAAATTGAAGTGGCTAAGCAAGAATTGCAGAATCTAAGCCGGGTCAAGGAGCAGGCTTCCGTTACTTCCTTGGGAATTGATGACGTCATTGCTGGGACGAAAATTGAAGTCTTCGAGGAAATCACGAAATTGCAAGGGGTGTTTACTGTTTTCGGTGACAGCCATACGATACGACCTGGCTACCATGAAATGAAACTCGATTTGCAGATGGAGGTGAATGGAAGGTGAATGGTTTTCAAAAGCTTGCCCAAGTTCTTTCAGGTGCCAATCAAACACAAGGAGCTGGCGGGGCAAATCCCCCCCCAAAGGATGTACGAATAGAGTTGGCAACTGTCATTAAGCCTCCACCAGATTTAAAAATCTTGATAGATGGTATGACAGAACCAATTGGGAAAGAGTTTATTACTGTCTTAGAACATTTGACGAGGCATACACGAATTGTCACGATTACCCATCAAGAAAAAGCAGAGCGTGATCTGGGTGACATGAAAAAGGAAGATTTTTTAGACACGGATGACTTGGCTGCGCCGTTTACTTCGTTCAAACATAACTATTTGTTACTGCAATTTGAGGACGTGCTGAAGTTAAACGATAAAGTACACGTGTTATCTGTGGACTCTGCCTATTACATCCTAGATAGGGTGAAACGCCCATGAGTATTTTTCCGGTTTTCCCAGTGACTGACGAAAGCCCAGCAAAGGAACAACGCCCCATTAAAAATGTTCTCAGAACGTATAAGTTCGATTTTGAATCAGGACAGTTTGTGGTGAGACCGGACGGAAAGTCTGTAATGATTGATGGAGAAGAAGCATTGCTCCAAAAAGCCACAAAAGCATTACGTACCGATCGCTATATGTATTCTATTTATTCCTCAGATTATGGGAATGAACTGAAAGAAGTGATTAGGAGTGATGGAACGAGAGCGTGGAAGCAGGCAGAGGCTAAGCGATTAGTCCGCGAGGCTTTAGAATATTTGCATGGGATAGAACGTTGCGAGAGTTTCTCTTTTGAGTGGGTAAGTAACACCATGAAAATATCCTTTTTGATGATTACTGAGGAAGGGGTTTTGGAGATGAGTATCAATGTCTGAAACTGATCTTAGCTTTCTGGAAAGCTCAACCTTCCAGCAAATTTTATATGAAATGCTCCTTACCGTCCCAGAAGATCTGGACAGAAGTGAAGGTTCAATTATTTACGATGCACTTGCGCCAATTGCACTAGCCTTATTCAGACATCATAAAGAACGCGGCATGATCATTGAACAAGCTTTTGCTGTAACTGCAACGAGAAAATATCTTGAACTGATGGCAATCGATTATGGATTGCCTCTGGATAAAGACGAGCCAACAGAGGATTTGCGCAATCGTATATTACGCCATAAACGGAATCCTGAGCGCGGTGGAGCGTTACCCGACTATGAGCGCTGGGCTAGATCAATACCAGGGGTAAACTATGCGTCAGCACTAAACTTGATAAGAGGGATCGGCACCGTAGACGTAGTTGTTGGTGGCACAATCCCTGATTTACTCGAGAAGGTTCAAGAGATAATTGACCGCCGCAAGCCGCCAGGTCTGGATGTAATTGTTCGACTTGTTAGTAAACAAGTAGTGAAAATTGAGGTTGCTGTTAGGGGATTAGACAAAGAAAAAGCACGTCAAGCAATACTTGCTTATACCAGTTTGATTGGGGTTGGAGGTACCTTATTTCTTGCACAGATCTTTGCGGCGCTGGTCGGAGCTGGGGCAACAGATGCTGAAATCCTTTTGCCGACATCCAGTATTACACTAAGGCCAGATGCACAAATCGATCCGGTGGTGACGATCACATGAACGAAGATCAGGTTAATGCACTGATGGCGGAGCTATCTAGTGACTATAAAAAAAGCCGGCATATGCGTGCGATTATGAGTGCGGCTTCCGGTTATTTGCCAGTAGATAGCGACATGTGGAAAGCGTTTTTTCTTCATCTCATGCACAAGGAATCATTAGACCTTTGGAGGAGTGAACTAGACGCTGCCGATGATGAGGACCTACTTGCAAAGCTGAGAGCAGCTAATGGCAGGTTGACGGTTGAATCTATTCTTACACAAGGATTTGGGCTGCAAGAATCATATCGACTGATGCCAGAAGACGGGCTAATTGCTTCCGAATCTGGATGCATGGCTGACGGCTGGGAA
Source organism: Brevibacillus fortis (assembly GCF_046196545.1). Taxonomy (GTDB): domain Bacteria; phylum Bacillota; class Bacilli; order Brevibacillales; family Brevibacillaceae; genus Brevibacillus; species Brevibacillus fortis_A. The sequence continues at coordinate 3,775,536 of NZ_CP176370.1, read as the reverse complement.
TACGCGCCATTAACCTCCGTCATCTATACAACGCCGGAAACGCTTGGAATCGCACAGGGTATCGTCAGGTTAATGGGACTTGCTGGCTTTCGATACTTGTTTTCAATTGCTTTATCTTACAAGATCGAGTATGAACGAGGATCAGCAGCTGTTAGTGTGGACAGGTATGGAGCCATACTTACGGTTGACCATTGGGACGATGAACTGAGCGGAATGGAAAAGGATACAACTCTTTCGGTAACACAGCATTCATTGCAAAACATAAAACATGAACACAAGAGTTGGTGGTCTCCAAACGTATTTTTTTCGGATGATTTAACATTTGCTGACGAAGTATTTTATGTTCAGCAATCAAAGGTTACAAAAACAATATAGGGGGTGTAGGAATTGCCTTCAAAAACAAGCGATGTAAAAGGGATGAAAACGTATCAGACATTTCATCTGGCCAAGGACAGGAATGTTTTTATTGCCGTTGGGAAAACGTCTCCGTGGAATACCGAAAACCCTGAAAAGGTTCCAGATGTCTCTTATGGGCAGACGATTACAGAGATTGTGGCGTTGAAGCGAGCTGACCAAGTAAGGTTTGTAACGCCAGATGATACAAATGGAACGATCGAACAGCAAGGTCATAAGTGGCGTATCATTGATGAGGACGAAGCGCGGGTAGCCGATTGCAGATGGGTATATGTACAAGCTTGGCTAAGATACGATGAGTTTCCCATTTGCACGTACCGACAAACTGGTGTATATGCGGGTACGATATTGGCAGATGAATTACCAATTAATAAACAGGTAGTCAAACCGGATGAAGTAAAGGATATGGGTTTCCTGTTAGCTGTGACAAATCAGTCGCCTCTGCAAAGGGAAGCCACACATCGTGAGAGCATTGAGTATATTTTGGAACTGTAAAGGAGGGTAACGATGGGAAAGGAAGTATACAACCGATTTGATCCTACGAGTAGATGGAAATCTGTTGATTTCGTCGGCGGCCGCCGTGTTCAAACGGCTGAGCTAAACGAAATACAGGCGATGTCTCTCTATCGCGATAAACAAATAGGGGACGTTATTTTCGGATCAGGACACATTTTAGAGGGCGGGCAGTTATTGATTAACAAGGAAAAGACAATCGTCATCATATCAGCAGCACGGGTATATCTAGGAGGAATCATCCACGATGTACCAGAAACAACACTGACGATAAGGGGAACGGGAGAGGAAAGTATTGGGTTGCGGGTCAATCCACAAACAATTACATACGAAGACGACCCAACCCTGTATGATCCAGCGGTTGGGTTTTCTAATTTTGGCATGCCTGGCGCTCAGCGAACAGTTTTGAATGCCATATGGCTAGTTGATGATCCTGAAGCGACTCATATGTATCGGCTGGTAAACGGCGAGTTGATTACATCCAAGCTACCACCAGAATTAGAAGGTTTCACGCCCATTCTCGCAAGACGTTCGTATGATACGAATGGTTCATTTCTTGTCTCAGGCATGGATGGTTATATCGAGCCGAGGGATGCTGCAAACATAACACTCGTAATCGACGCCGGCAGAGCCTATGTTCTCGGGTACCAAATTGATAAGTTAGTTCCCTTACGAATTTCCATACCTAAGGCATTAGATAGCCGTGTGGTAGTTAACGAAACGAAGACATATCTGTCTAATATATTCTTTTACCCTCTAAATTCAAAGCCTGTAAAAGCTTTACAGACAGTAACAGCGACAGTTGAGAAGACAGAGACAATTACCCGTGGAAATGTGGCAGGAACCTCAGACCTTTTACCAAAGACGCCTGTTGTCGATATTGTTTCAATTCAGGCTGGTGGCACAACTTATATCAAAGGTACAGACTTCCAACTCTCAGGCGATGCCGTAGATTGGTCATTGGCGGGTGCAGAACCTGCCGGCGGGGTGTCGTATACAGTCACGTACCGCTATACAAAACTAATGGTAATTGGCACAGACCTGATATTGGAAAACAACGGAGTAAAGTGGCTAAGTGGTGATAAGCCCGTGCCGAATTCAACTTTCCAGACGACCTATGAGTTTTATCTAGGACGGAAAGATGTCTACTATCTCACTTATCAAGGTGAAGTCCATATCATCCACGGTCAATCGGACATGAATCCTTACCCGCCATCATCTCCACCGGATGTATTGGAATTGGGAGAATTGTATCTCCCACCGAACAGTGATGCTGTGGTCGTAACCAATCGCAAGCCAAAACGTTTGACGATGCTCGAGCTGCGTTCTCTCCTGGATCGTTTGGAACGAGCAGAGTACAACCAAGCGGTGGCAGACCTCGACCGGCAGGCGCAAAACTCTGATCCGTCACTAGTGAAAAAAGGTGTTTTCACAGACAACTTCACCAATTTTGAACGCTCCGACGTTACCCATCCTGACTTTAATGCAATGATTAACCCTCGTGAGAAGACGGTGCAATTGCCAGTTGAGAATAGTTTTATTGATATGCAAGTGAATCAAGCTGCTTCTACTGTTCGGTTTCATGAGCGTTTGATTACGTTGCCTTACACCGAAGAGGTGCTGATCGATCAGCCTTTTGCAACCGAGACCATGAACGTGAATCCATACCAAGTATTCGGGAATCTTGCCACAATTCGTTTGACCCCTTCTCATGATACCTGGGTGGAGACGTCTACAGTTACACAATCCGTTTGGGGATGGTGGTCGGATTGGAGGTCAACGGGAACAATCCGGACAGAAACAAAGGTCATATTGGATGAACAAGTTCCATTTATACGGCAACGGGAGGTAACAGTAGTCGGTGAAGGCTTTGAACCGAACAGTGATAATATCAAGGCTACATTTGACGGACTGCCCGTTGATCTTACACCCTTGAACGGATCCTCTTCAGGTACACAACCAAACACAATCAAGGCAAACGCCCAAGGACGTTTTACCTGCAAGTTTACAATTCCAGCTGGTGTCCGCACAGGAACCCGCGAGGTCTATTTCTGGAATGAGGTGTAATGATGGCTACGAAACAAAATGAAGCAAAAGCGTCTTATACAGCGATTGGTCGGAAGCAGGTGGTGGAGCAGACGTTCTGGCAGATTCCATCTTGGAGGCTAACTGACCCACTTGCCCAAACTTTTATGCTCACGGAAGAACGGTTTGTCACTTCCGTTGAGCTTTACTTCGGAACAAAAGACCCGGTAGCGGACTTAACGGTACAGCTCCGTACAGTAGTAAACGGCTATCCGTCCATGACAATCTTATCCTCTGTGGCAATCAACCCGGCCCAAGTGAATATTTCAAACGACGGAAGCAAAGCAACAAGGGTAAGATTCCCGGAACCCGTGCTGATACAAGCCAACACAGAGTATTCAATCGTACTTTTAACTCCTTCAAGCCAGTATAGAGCGTATGTAGCCCGAATGAGTGAGAAAGACCTTATGTCTAAGAAAATCGTTTCACGCCAGCCTTACGATGTTGGTGTCCTGTTTTCGAGTTCCAACGGTTCGGCATGGACGGCACACCAGGACTCCGACTTGAAGTTTAAGCTTTACGGAGCCAAATTTACGAATGACGCAAAACTCCAATTCAATCCTGTTTCTGCAAATCAAGTCACTCAACTTGTCCTTTCTGCAAGCCAACTTATACCTCGAAATGCTGCTTTGTTATGGCAGTATTCCATAGATGAGCGAAATTGGTATGCATTAGATGATCTGGATGTGACATGGTTAACACAGCCGACAAACAAAGTGCATGTCCGGGCTCTATTTAAGACAACTGGGTCGTCACCAGTCGTCCAGTCAAGTGTGAGTCTTATCCCGATGGCGTATAAAAAGAATGGTATCTATCTGAGTCGGGAAATTTCAGCAACAGCGCCGTTTACGAAAGTCACTGTATATGTAGAGTTGAGCACACCAAGTGGTACATCACAAACTGTTGAATATTCCATCGATGGTGGTAAATCGTGGGCAACTATGGGATCGGCGACCGAACAAACGCCAATTGATGAAGAGTTTACCCGATTGAAGTTTGAGCGGACGGTAGCTACTTCTACAAAGCTACGTATCAGGATTAAACAAAGCACAACGGTAGCAACCCTAACACCGAAGTCGCGGGCTCTGATGGTGCATACCTCATAAGGAAGGTGATTCAGATGTCAGTAACAACGGCTCGTATATCGACGGACCCGAACCACCCTGATAGTTTGTCATCGGGAGCCGCTAAAATTAATAGTAACTTTGATGCGATAGATTCAGCTTTTTATAATATTATTTCACTTATAGAAGGATCGGCCGACATAGTAAAAATCGTTGATGTCCAAATGTCGGGTCAAATGACTATTGCGAACATCCCACAAACTTACCGTCATTTGAAGGCTTATTTCGTTTCGCGGAGTGTGGCCAACGAAGTTGATTCGTATTTTCTTATCCAATTTAATGGAGTTACATCACGTGATTATTGGGCATATAACACGACGAACGCTCAAAATTCGTTTGCCTTTGCAAGAATCCCAGCTGCCAATGCAGATGTTGGATTTTACTCGACAGGAGAATTACTCGTATTTGATTACGCAAATAAAAACATAGCAAAGAGTGTTCAAGTGTCTCAGATTTCGAAACGTCAAAAGGCTGTAGCCGGAAGTTCATCCTTTACTGGAGGAACTTTCGATAAGACTGATGCTGTCACGTCCATTACGTTTTCTACAAGTGGTGGATTTACTGCGGATTCGCGAGTTGTACTATATGGTATTAAGTAGGAGGATGTCTGTATGAAAAAGGTCACATTCGACTGCGATACTGGTGAAACAGTAGAATTAGACATGACAAAAGAAGAGATTGACGAGCTGGACCAAAATGCCAACACGCCACCAATTCTTACTCAGGAAGAACTACTATTGCTGGCTCTAACAGATACACAATTGAGGCTTGCTGAACAACAAGCACTGACCGATCGGTTGGCACTTGCCATATCAAATATGCAAATAGGGGGTGCTCAAGCATGAATTTCAATCACTATATATGGAAATACCTTTTTGACCGGAAGCTTCGGCCTGCTTCGGATATAGAAGTGGCCTATCAAAAAGGCATCCTCACACGAGAGGAACGGGATGCGATTTTAGGGGCTGAGGAAGGTAGCAAAGAAGCATAATCGGTACAACCATTTCGACGGGAAGATAATGATATAGCAGAAAAGTGGAATAGGAAGAAGGCACCCAGTGTTTGGGTGCTATTTTTATTGCCCCGAGGGGGTGAGGAGGAAGATGAGTTGATGAAGTTTCTTCAGAGCCTAGAAAACGTAGCAACCCCAGCAAACGCTTGGGCGACAACAGCAGGTGCCGTCATGGCGCCCGCCTTTCACTATCTATACGGTACGAACCGACAAGACATCCTGATTGTGCTCTTTTTCATGATTGTCCTGGATTGGATCACAGGCATTTCCGCAGCGAAAAAAGACCAGTCCTACTCGTCTGAATATGGTTTGTCCCGAATCCCAAGGTCGCTTTTTCTTTTAGCATTGCCGGCTGTTGCTAACATGTTGGATCGGGTTATGGGCACGCCCGGATTTCTGTTTTATGGAGTCACATTCGGTCTACTCTATCACACATGGAACAGCCTCACAGCAAATGCCCATCGAGCTGGTTGGCCAGTGCCAAAGTCGATAGTTAACTTGGTCAGTTCTGAGATTAAGGCTAAGGCTGAGCGAGCTGCACGAAAGGAGACAAAATAGGAATGAACATTACTATTCAAGGTGCGCGTGTGATTGACGTTCGCGCCTCTTTACCACGCCACAAAACACTAAAGTATGGACGGCGTAAGCTGACTGACATCCGATCGGCAGCCATCCATCATTCGGCTACATTGAGCGGATCACAGGAGGCATTCGCACGCTATCACGTCAGCACAAACGGCTGGCCCGGCATTGCCTATCATTTTGTGATCCAAAAAGACGGTGTTATTTACTGGTGCAATGAACCAGAGGTAATCTCCTACCATGTTGGCAATAGCAACCGTCATGCGCTAGGCATTTGTCTTGTAGGTGATTTCCGGATACAGCAACCAACAGCAGCCCAGCTAGACGCTGCAAACCGACTTATCAAGCACTTACAGGAACAAATCCCAACCATGAAGCAGGTGTTTGGTCACCAAGAGTACCCCGGCTACGCGTGGAAAAACTGTCCTGCATTTCCGATGGGCAAGTTTCGGTTGGATTATTCACAGTTTTTACAAAAGCCTGTGGGTAAAATAGACAAACCGCAGCAAGTTCCGGTTGCTATTAGCCTAAATGGTTCGCTGTTATCAGTGACGGGTTTCCTAAAGGATGGTGTGTCCATGCTACCTGTCAGAGCTGTTGCCAATGCTGCTGGTGGAAAAGTGGAGTGGATTGAACAGACGAAGGATGTTCGTGTTAACGGCAAAGACCTAAACGAAAAGCTCATTTCGGGATCGGCATATGCTCCTGCTCGTGAGCTGGCTGCTGCACTTTGTCTACAGATTGAGTGGGATGGCAGTACAAATACAGTAATATTGAGAGGATGAGTTTCATGGATAAAACATACAAGAAGAAACAGGGAGTTTTGATGATCGTAGGGGGAGCTCTTGCAATTGTAGGAGCAGGGTACGGGTTACTGACAGATGGGGAAAGTCAAGGCGATCCAGCAGGCCTTTGAAATACTTCTAGCCGCATTTTAAAAGCGAAAGCCCTCCTACGGAGTATATCAATCTGTAATCCGGGGAGGGCTTTTTTTACGTATTACGATTATTCGTAACACAAATTATAGCTGCTAAGTAAAGAATTGAAGCAACTATAGCTCTTAAAAAGGAGTCTTGATCAGAGTCATTGTTATAAATTGAAACAGAAGCAACTACCACAATGTGACCAATGACGTAGACAAGAAGACCGTACAAAATTTTTTTAAGCATAGAAGATCATCCTAATTTTAGTAGTCGAAACTATCGTAATCTGGAGAAGCCATTTCAATATCGGCAGCATAGGATACGTTCATGTTAACTGAAGGATTTGTACTGCCGGAGAAGCCAATTTCAATACCACTCGCATGAATTTGTACATGTCCATATTCTCCAACAACATTTGCTGAGCCTTCATCATCATTTTTATAAACTTTTGCGGTCAGCACAATTTCGTAGTCGTTTTTCATTGAGTCAATATCTACATCATAGGCAATTCCTTTTTCAGGGTCAACATCGTTTAGTGAAACGTCATCACGATCCATTCTATATGTTCTCATGATATAGCAGTCGTCTTCATATAGCGTGAAATCATCTGACCAGGCGAGTGCAATCGCATCAGTAAATTCATAAAATGGGTCTGTCAGCCACTCACCAGTAGCTACAAACTTAAAATTATCCTTGCCACGCTTTTCACTAATTCTTTTAGCTACAACACTCATTTTAAAATCCTCTTTGTCTAATGTTCGTGGTTTAAACTCGCCGGTATCCTCTTCATCAAGGTTTCTATAAACCTCCTTAATACTAACAATCTCACCCTCCTCTTTACTTAATTCATAGATAGCAGCATCTGATAAAGTATCAATTTGATCTTGAGTTATATGTTCAGCGAAATCCAATTTCTCCAAAGCTAAAACACGTTCTACAGTTGATAATGGAGTGATATTCTCTTCTTGCGTTTTTTCTTTGGTGTTTTGTTTGTCAAAAGCGAATGCAGGGTTGACAGTTAATATAGACAAAACTGTGGCAATAGCTAAGACCTTTTTCATAAAATGCACCTCAATCCAGAAATTTTACTACAAATTGAATATATACCATTTTTATCCAATGGTAAATCTTTAAACCAAACATTTAACAAAAAAATAACATTTAGGTATTTTTTGGTGATCATCCGAAAGACTTGGTTGATTCAAAGTTTTCTTTGCACGTTGATATGTTGTTCATATATAATGAGAACAAATGTTCGCAAAAGGGTGATTAACGTGGAGACAATCAAAGCAGTGATTGATGGCCAACTCCAAGCTGTTCCGGTTTTAACCAACAGTCATCTAGTCATGATAAGAAAAATCCGTACCGGAGCAAGTCCTGGATGTGCTCCTGACATTCTCCGTGATTTGATAGAGGCTGGACTGGTGGAGGATAAGGCTAATGAATATATTGTATGAACATCACTACGAGGAAGTTATAATCCCGTTAGCACCGGTTGATTCAGACGCCTTGGCAGAAATGAATGTCATTATTTACGATTCTGTACGCAAAGACTATGCGGTCAACGTGAGTTGGCACGAGAACTGTATTCGTAGGGAATGGGGAGTAGTCAAAGACATCGACCGGGATGATCACAAGATCAAGCTTGTTCGGGTTGATGGTGTATGGTGGGTGCCCATTGAAAAAATGCTGCAGGTAGAGCGGGTGTAGTTGACCATGATTCAACCTGACCAATGGCGAGAAATCCTGCATGAATAGATCCTGTACGGCTTGCTGTTTAAGGCACTAGCGCTGGATGCACAAAAGCTAAATCAAGATCAACTAAAAATGTCATACCGTCCGGTGTTGGATACCATTTCAATGGGCAGAGAGGAAGCATCACGAATATCGTAGCCAGTTTGGGGAACTGGGCGGAAAAATCCACGTTCAGAAAACGACTGATGGCCTATTATACTTTGTTCTTGTGACTGTGCGTGGCCGACAGGAAGAATGCATTTATAATGTAAAATCATTTAAAAGCAGAATGTCAGGTACGGCTTAATAATTATCTATACGACGCCAAGCAAGCGAACGGGCATGTATAATATGTACCAATGGATTAAAGTAACAAAAAACCCGCCAAGTGATAACGAGCGGGTTATTTTTGTTACTTTATTTACTATGCTCCATCACTTCAAATGATTGCTCACATACTTTATTTGTCACATAGTTTTCGTAATTTATAACTTAGTTGGAAATGTTTTGTCGAATGATGAAGGTGAGTATATATCATATGAAATCCATCAGAATCGAAAAACATTTTGTCGAATTAAGTGAAATAATGTCGAAACATTAAACTTTATCAAGATATAAGATTGATAGTAATATGATGAAGCTAAATTGTAAGTATTTGGAGGCGTATTTATGGGGTTATCTCGTAGTGAACGTAATGAAGACAGAAGAGATGCAAGATTAGCGCGTCGCGAAGCTTTAGAGGTCAAAGCTGCAGCAGCAGCAAAAAAAGTATCCAAAACTGCTAGTAGTACCCAACAAAGTAATACCAACGCAGCAAAGACATCCGTACAAAAAGCTAGTGTAGATAAAGTTGACATTAGTCAAGCCGCAAGAAATTTAGCAGCTACGGTGCCTAAACAAGCTCAAACATCGAATAACACAGGAGTAATGCATGGCCCACCGATTCCACCGAAGACTAGTAGTACCAAAACATCAAATAACACGGGAGCTATGCATGGCCCACCGATTCCACCGAAGACTAGTAGTACCAAAACATCAAATAACACGGGAGCGATGCATGGTCCACCAATTCCACCGAAGACTAATAGTACCCAACAAAGTAATACCAACGCAGCAAAGACATCCGTACAAAAAACTAGTGTAGATAGAGTTGACGTTAGTGAAGCGGCAAGAAATTTAGCAGCTACGGTGCCTAAACAAGCTCAAACCTCAAATAACAAAGGAGTAATGCATGGCCCACCGATTCCGAATAAAAATGGGAAGACATGGGGTGAGGCAGGGAGTGAAGCTGCAGTTAGCGCTACAGCTGGTACAGTGGTAACTACCTCATTTGAAACTGGTGGACAAGCTTTTTTAGGTAATTCGTCCCTTCCAGGGCCAATATCGAAAATTGCTGGACTAGGTATATCAACTGTCGATGTGTATTACGATGCCGCAGCTAATCTCTCTAAAGGTGATATCAAGTTTGGGGGTAATAAATCGATTTCGCAATCTTTTACAGAGGCTGCTACAGGGGCTATAATATCTGAACTAGGTTCATCGGCATTGGTGAATGCAATAGCAGTAACACCAGTTTATACGCAACTAACACCACAGAAAGATAAAACTACGGCAATAATGGCTGGATTAACTACCGGTTATGCAATTTCGCTTGTAGATTCAAAGATTGGAGTATCATCAGGATTAGCCGAGCGTGTTGAGAAAGAAAAAGGCCGAGTTAAAGAGTCGGGTAAAAAAATTAATGAGTATATTAATCGAAACAACAAAAAAACTTATAGTGACTTTACACATAAGGAAAAACAAGCGATTGATAAATATATGAATAATGTGGCGTTTCAAAATGATCGTATACTAAAAGCAAAGGTAGATTGGGAAGCCGCTAACCGAATAGGTGATAGAGATGGAAAGGATAAAGCAAAAGCAGTTGCCAAAGATGCAAGAGAAAAAGGTGGTATGTTAAGTAGAGAGACAAGTATAGATCGTATTAAAGAATTGAATGATAAAATACTAAAAGAAAAAAATAATTATAGAGAGGCAGAAAAAAACAAGGACAAAAAGGCTCAAGACGCAGCTCGTGAACGAGCTAACGTATATAGAACCCAAGGTGGTACTATAAGATAAAATGAATGCAACATTGCACATTCGATTTGAAAAAAGTTTTAGACCAAGATATGACTAACTGGAGGAATAATATGAGAGTACCACGTCATCTGAGAATCTTAATACAAATCATTTTTGTGGTGACTTTGATGTCAGGCTGTTCCCAAACTAACAAACCAGTTGAGACGACTGAATTCATAAAATACGAAGATAAAACTAATAAATTCACTATTTCATATCCAAAAGACTGGACTGTTGATACAACGCAAAAAAATGTAAATGTTCTGTTTAATTCGCCGAAAGAGAGCGAACAAGACGTTTATACAGAAAATATAACTGTAAAGGCGTTTACATTGCCAGAGGAAGCTACATCTCCTATGGAAAACTATAGAGATGGAATGATTGAGACTATTAAGAAGCAGACACCTGGTATTGAAGTTCTTAATACTTCCAACTTAACAATAAATGAGCTTCCAGCTCTTCAGATCCTTTTAAGAGAAAAGCGAGATAATGTAGATTTATCGCATCAGATGACTGTTGTATTTAAAGGCAAGATGGGGTATGTACTAGGATTTACCTGCTTAGATGGAGAGCTTGACAAATATTCCTCAACAACGGATAAAATAATAAATTCTTTTAACATCATCAATTGAAATATTTTTAATCCATCAGGTAGTAAAAATATGTTTCTCCCAAATTTTAATGGGTATTTTCTTTAGACCCTTCGAGATCTGTTAAGTAAAGTCGTCGGCAATGATATCATTTCAGAACCTCACCCTGTCATAAAAAGGGTAGCGAGCTGATTTCTTTCATCAAACAAAAGTTCCAATTAACAGCTCATCGTACAATCTCATATCAAAAAGCCCTTCGGATAAGAGAAGGGCTTTTTGATTTTTTATTCCTTCATTAATATGTCTAAAATAGGAGCGATTTTATTTAAGTAATTATCGGGTGGAATCTTGCGATCATGTTCCCAATCGAACAGTGTACGCTCATGTACCTCTAAAAGCTTAGCGAATTCCCTCTTTGTATACCCATGAAATAAACGTGCTTTTACTATGCGTTCCCCTAAAGTTGATTCCGGCAGTTTCTCAAAACAACCGAGAAAAGCAACTGAGACGTCAAGCACTTTGGAAAGTCGTCTTAGGCTGGGAGGCGAAACTTTTAATTTATTAGCTTCTGCTAATCCAATTGTTCTTGTACACAATCCCGTGGCAGCGGCGAGATCGACCAAGTACATCTGTTTTGCAGTACGTGCTGCTCTAAGACGGCCACCAGGACTATCATCTTTCATGTCTATAAAAGGAGAATAGGGTGTTTCCTTTTGTATAGATATTCCAAGGGTATTATCTTCAACCTTGCCCTTGTGGATTCTTCGGTACTCGAGAGAAGCAAACCTGCTCGTGCTCTCCCCAACAAATCTACAAATACCGCTCAAAGCTCTCAGGTCCCTTGTTAGATCGCATCGATCTACACATCGAGGTTCCTAGAGTACCAGTTCAACTTCTTCACAACAGAAAAGCAGAGGAGTCCTCAAGAGACATTCAGCAACGAGTAGAACAAGCGAGGGCTGTTCAATACGAAAGATACCACTATCGTCCAGGATGTCCTTTTAACAGTGTGATGAATGGAGAAGAGCTGCACCAATTCGCACAGCTGGATAAGGAAGGACAAGAGATGCTGCAGCTTGCCTTCGAGACATTAGGTTTGAGTGCAAGAGCATACGATAGAATTGTAAAAGTGGCCAGGACAATTGCAGATTTAGATGGGGCTTCCCGTGTAGATGCTACACATGTAGCAGAAGCAATTCGCTACAGAGCCTTGGATCGAGGGCTACTGTTTTAAGAGTCCTGAATATATAAAAAACCGTTAAATTTTGACGTCTCAGTGCAATACATCAAAGAAATGGACATTTCCCCTCCTTGCTATGGTGAAAAGAAAGGACATAGATGCCTTGAGGAAGAAACCTTCATTTTCTTTAATATTTAACGTATACATGTAAATTTCAACCTCATTCAGACTCACTAGTTTCATCAAACAAAGTTTTATCTACAGCAGTAAATTCTAATCGTAAATGAATACGGTACAAGATTTCAATTACTTCAGCAAATCCAAGCAAGAATATAGAAGAAATGATGGAATAAAACACACTGGTTAGAAAATGAAGAAAATTATCATTAAGATCGTCGAACCAAATATATAACCCGACGATAAAACCAACTATAGTAATAACAAACGCCAGAATCCGAATCCATCGAGCGTATTTATTTGTATAGCGTTTGAACAATACTCTCAACTCCAAAGTATCCGATTTTGTGGAAACTAGAAATCCTCGACATTTTGGTAAAGAAAACAGAGTAGGGCATTAGTTATCACTCGCATCATTTACATTTAGTCTCAAGTAAGTGGCATCCACTTCTAACAAATGGTTTGCCATGATCGTCGCAAGCCCCAAAACGAATAAAGGTTCCCTATGCCTCTCGTAGGGTTACTTTGTTTGCGCTTCTAGCTGAATCTGGGTCCATAAATTGAAAGGGATCACTCTCTCAGAAGCAAAATGAACAGATATCAAATTCTCCATCATGGCAGAGCGATTTATAACCGCAACATGGACAAGTAAATTTTGCATTCATTTGAATTTGCTCACTTCCTAAAACTAAGAGATAAATTTTCTCAACAGTGAATTAACTACCTTGCCATAATAAGCAATCCATAAGAAAAAAAGATCCATACGATCAGCAATGATCCAAAAACTGCATGTCGCCTATAATCCTTATTATTGACAATTTTCTTCATAATAAATGTAAAGTTTACAAAGAATAAAATAGCCAGTATCGGATTAAGGAATAAAGCTGAAAAAACAATGAATCCCATATTATTCACCTCATCCAAATTATACCATATCTTTCTGGATGATTATCAATACGCGCAGTTTGAATCAGTATGCTGATCATGCTCTTACGTTGTTCCTAAACTATTATTGCTTTGACGCACAGTTTGCTTTGCTGCAAGGTCACATCTCCAAAGATGTCAACGCTTGTCCAAATGTCAAATAGTCAAACCACTGGCCTTCCTTCCTCCCTTTGTATGAATTCGATACTAATTTCCTGTGATTCAGTTCATTTACAAGTTGTGGAATTAATTGATACATCTATCATTTTGCGAAAATATAACGATAGAAAATAGCCATTATACGTACAATGTTCCTAATTAATTTGAAACAATTAGTATGATCTGGAAAGGAATATGCAAGATGTTGGCGAATAAGTAGGGACAAAGGCATATATTGTCGAAATGTCTGATGATATTTGTAATCTTTATTACCTAGATATTGTTATGACTAGAAGTATCCTGAAGAGAGTGGAATCTCTTTTGCTCGCGTGCATGTAGGTACATTTCCCAGCACTTCCAGGTTGCGCAGAATATTTCTCGCATGGAAGAAGCTTTTTCTTTGTGTTCATACTTGCTAGGAAAGGGAAAGGAAAATTGATGGAGAGCATTGCAGATTTATTTAAGAAAAAAGAGTACTACCACGCATTTCAGCCCATATGTCAACTCCCTGAGAGAAGTAGAATAGGGTACGAAGTTTTACTTCGCAGTAAAGCGGGGACCCATCCAGAGGCAATGTTTTCTTTGGCAAAGGAAAACAAAAAACTGCCAGAACTCGACGTCCATTCCCTGCATTATGCGCTCTCGACTTTTTTTCATTCGTCGATTGAACACAAAAACGAGCTTTTATTTGTGAATATTTTTCCTTCTACCATCATAGAAGACACATTTCCTAGCTTCATTCAAAAGATCGCTCGTTCCTTTCGTCCCTTTTTAAACCAAATCGTTTTGGAAATCAACGAATCGATTATGGAAGGAGAATGTTGGAGCGAACCCATTTTTACACGACGCATAGCTGAATTGAAAAAGATGGGGTTCTTAATTGCGTTGGATGATGTGGGAGATGGCGCGAATATATTCAGTAAAATCGAAGATATTTCGCCTGATTACATCAAGATTGATCGTTTTTTTTCGCAAGAGCTCTCAAGTTCATTAGAAAAGCAAAAGACTGTAAAATTGTTTGTCGATTTTTGCAAAGATGCACCTCAACTCATTCTCGAAGGAGTTGAAGAAGAAGAGGATTTTGCTTGTGCTTCTTTATTGGGCGTTGCAATCGGCCAGGGATACTTGTTTGGTAAACCAGGCAGTTTGCCGGACGAATAAGAGGGCAATGCAGAATTGGAGGAATTTTTATGGCTAGTGATAACAACGTATATTCTCGGAAAGCAACGCTTTCCTTAAAAATATCCGAGTTTGAAGTCCCTCCGATGCAGGATCTGTTGATCATCGGACGGAAAGCACCAATTGGTCCTGAGGCAGTAAGGAGAATGGCGGATGCACTTTCACCAGAGCAGTTTACTTTACTGAAAATGAATCATCCAAAGATTGAAGCGGTTTTGTTAAGAAATACCCTTTTGCAAATGATTGATGAAAAATTGTTGATGAAAATCATTCTGGAAGAGGCAGAGCGTATGATTAGCGACTCTATGGTTCTGCGATCTGAGTTAAAAATAGCATTGTCTGTTCAACGAGAGGTGGATCTCTTATGAACATCTCCGACATCATGACGACGACGATTTGTACCATCACCTCTGACAAAAGTGTCTCTTATGCGGCGGAGCGAATGAACGAATCTCAGGTTGATTCGTTAGTTGTCATGGATCACGGAGAGGTACTGGGAATGGTTACGACGAGAGACGTTTTGTCGGCTCATCCAAACCGAATTGTTGCCGATGCCATGAGTAGTCAGCCGTTCTATCTGTCAGCCAATCACAATGTTTGGGAGGCCTATCACGCCCTTCATCAAGAACAAAATGGGCTTGCTTTGGTCAAAGAAGAGGATCAACTGATCGGATTCATCACAAAAGAAATCGTAGAGATGAAAATAGCAGAATATCGAGACCCTTTATCGGGTTTGTATCGCGCTCCATACATCCAGTTTATTGGGGAAAATTTTTTAAAGGAGCGAAAACCTTTCCATTTGCTTTTTATCGATTTGAACGACTTTGGCCGAATTAATAAGCTGCATGGCCATCCATTCGGGGATGATGTCATTCGCACCTATTCTTCGGTCCTCTCTTCTTTGGCTGAAGAACAGGGTGATTACTTATGTCGTTATGCAGGGGACGAGTTTGTTTTGATCTCTACGATTTCCGATGAACAGATACAGGAATACATTACGCTTATTACACGTCCAACAAACGTTCTGGATATCTTCGTATCTGCCGCTGTTGGTCATGTGAACGGGTACAATACACCAGACTTCTTCGCCAGATCCTGGCGGGAATTAATCGCTGAGGCAAGTTTAGGCTCCTCAGCTGCCAAATTATCCAAATCACTTTCTTCCACGGTCGGATAGGAAAAGTATAGTTTGCCAGCAATGCGCATACACTTTTGGACAGGCTAAGATCTTTCCTTTGCAACCAATTATTTTATTGTACGTAATACATATTGTGCATAGATCGATATGAGGAGGCAATGACATGATCGTAACTACTACCAGCATGATCCAAGGAAAAGAAGTGGAAGAGTATCTGGATATCGTCAGTGGAGAGGTAATCATGGGTGCAAACGTAGTCCGTGACTTTCTCGCAGGGATTACGGACA
This sequence comes from Brevibacillus fortis, assembly GCF_046196545.1. Classification (GTDB taxonomy): domain Bacteria; phylum Bacillota; class Bacilli; order Brevibacillales; family Brevibacillaceae; genus Brevibacillus; species Brevibacillus fortis_A. The sequence goes on along the minus strand of NZ_CP176370.1, from coordinate 3,759,394 downwards.
TCATCGGAGGCAGAAGTGGCTCGTATGAGAGCAAGCTCTCAGAAGGTCGTGAACTGGCCTTGCGTGAAATGAAAGAAAAAGCACGAGTATTAGGTGCAAACGCAGTGATTGGGGTTGATCTCGACTTCGAAACATTGCGAGAAGGTATGATGATGGTTATTGCCACAGGCACAGCTGTCCGTGTGAAATAAGCCGGTAAACACCCGGCTTTCTTTTTTTACCTGAAGCGGTCTTAATACATAGCAAGGAGAAGTGAACATGCAAGTACAAAAAACTCTTCAGGATTTATCGGATAGAATAAACGCCCAGCCACAAGGGATCGCTGGATTACATGCGGTTTACCATTTTGTCCTAAGTGGAGAAGAGGGGGGCACGTACGAGGTTGTTTTTGCCGATAATCAAGCGGACTACAAGCTGGGTGTGACAAGGGAAGCAGGCTGCAAGCTGGAGTTGTCAGACAAAGATTTTATTAAGCTAATAGAGGGACGCTTGAATCCCACCGTTGCGTTTGTAACGGGTAAGCTAAAAATTAGGGGAGAAATGGGACTTTCATTTAAATTGCAAACAATCTTACATCACTATCATTTACAAAAATAACGAAAAAACTAGTCAATTCTTTAAAGGTTGCGTTAAAATATGACCAAACAATGACACCTACTCTAACACAAAACGAGGGGAAACATGCGCCATATTTGTTCATTGATTGCGATTGTAAGCCAACTGGAAGAACAATCTGTGCGTTTTGATTTTTATCAAGAAATCAGACGACCCAAGCCAGAACGTCAGTTATTAAAGCATCATGCACAATTACCGCGTCATTATTTCGATTATTTAATTCATTCAGGAGTATTGGAAGTGGAAACAGATGCCCCTTATCAGCCGGGGAAGATCATGCCTGCTTCCATCGGTATGAACATACGCTCGCTCGGTGGAAACGTATTGTTTGACATGTGCTTTGCTCCGCAAACATATAAATTGTGGCAAAACACAGATGCAAGCATAGAAGACCTTTCTCTGCCTGCTGATATATTTGAAGAATACGTCTATCGCTTGGGCGCCATCAGTCGCTTTCGCTATTTAGGCCGAATCGATGATCCCGTGACAGCAACAAAACTTGGTGAGAACGATATGATTGAATTCAAACGCGACTTTCTTTATTCGAAGACGGGAATTATTAAGTCTATTGTGGCGTTTGCGAATTCAAACAACGGGAATTTATTTTTAGGCATTACAGATGAGGGAACAGTGTGCGGAATTGATCATGAGATCGAGCAGTATGGAGACCCGGACAAATACATTCTTGCCATTACGCAATACATCCAGGATAAGACGTCACCGTTTGTGACCCCATTTCCCAAAATTTCGTTGAAAAAAATAGATGGGAAAACAGTGGTAGCTATCTTTGTAGAAGCCTCATCTGATTTGATTTGTGGTTTGGACAAAAACAATGAAAAGTATGTGGTGATTCGTACGAACAATCGCTCCGTTATCGTGAAAGATCCCCACCAAATTGGTGAAATTTACGTGAAACGAAAGCTTGGCAGTGAGATCAGCCGTCGATTGGGACTTCTGTAGCGTTATCTTACAGGAATACACGAGGAGGGTTACTGCGTGATATCGTCTTTACGTACGTGTCTACTGGTTATGATGGTGAGTAGCTTGTTCGTCTCTGGCTGTGCACAGTCAGGCAAGGTTTCTGATGACATGAAAGATCATATCGAGACAGAGCTAGGTGCGGTTGAAAAAGTAACGGTGATGTCAACGGATGGACAGGAAGTATTATTGGACTTGCGCTTGTTTTTGCAAGAACTGTCCGGACAGGGACAAGATTTACAAATTTCATCCGAGCCTTTAAAGCAAGAAGATGTACGTTTTACGCTTGTCCTCTACCGTACACAGCAGGCTCCACTCGTCGTGACAGTGGGGGAGTCGGCAAGTGAGTTTGGAGGACACACGTATCGTGGAGCGGGTGCCAGCTATTTTTATCAGTGGGTAAACAAGTTAACTGGCAAAGGAGTGCTCTCACAAAACATTCAGAACGTGCGTTTAGCGGCAGAGGATCTCGGTCAGGGGCGCGTGTTGAACGAAGCAGAAGCAGAATACATCAGGACAGTAATGGGATCGGCAGTACCAGAGCTGGACAGTCGCAGCAAGCAATATCCACTCTACCCGAATTATCGGATGAGAATAAATTCTGCTGACAAACCGGTCGAAGTGGCCATATTGACGCCGACGCTGATTGCGGTTCCCTTTGGGAGAGAAACGTTTTTCTTTCACGTAGAGGGTAGCCTATTCTCGCGGTTAACGGAATGGATGCCGCCAAGCAATCGTAAGGAAGACAGGATCGACCAGTTATTTAAATCTACACAGATTCGCATCACAGCAAATGGCGAAATGAACGTCCAAGACACAGAGTTGAATGTTACCCAAACGACGATCGAGCAAGGAATTGCCCATCAATCCGTTCGATTGCTAAAAAATGGAGATCCACTAAATGTTCCACCGAAAGATCCGGGCTCAAAACAATACGAAATTCATTTTTTGGTGAATGATAAAGAACAGAGAATTGAACTTTATCCACGTTACTTTAAGTATGACCAAACTTGGTACATTCACGATGAACTCGCTGAAAACGAGTGGAAATTGTTTCAATCTCTACGAAAATGAGGAATTTCCTCATGAAGTTTCGCACTTCTGGTCACGATAAAAAGAACATATTACTACCACTTTTGCAGTTTTTGTCGTAGAATAGTTACGTTGCACTGATAGTGGAGGTTACGACCGGAAAAAGACAGACGTCTTTGAACCGGTCTAAAAGCCTGCCGATCTTTATCTGCCATAGGAGGATGGAGAATGAACATTCATGAGTATCAAGGTAAAGAGATACTTAAGCAGTACGGTGTAAAAGTTCCTGAAGGACGCGTAGCTTTCACAGTGGAAGAAGCTGTTGAAGCAGCGAAAGAACTGGGCACCCAAGTAAACGTAGTAAAAGCGCAAATTCACGCTGGTGGCCGTGGTAAGGCTGGCGGTGTAAAGGTTGCAAAAAATCTTGATGAAGTTCGTACATATGCCAGCGAAATTCTTGGCAAAGTACTGGTTACTCATCAGACAGGACCAGAAGGAAAAGAAGTTAAGCGCCTTCTGATCGAGCAAGGCTGCGACATCAAGAAAGAATACTACGTTGGTGTAGTTGTTGACCGTGCTACTGGAAGCGTTGTAATGATGGCTTCAGAAGAGGGCGGTATGGACATCGAGGAAGTAGCAGCAAACAATCCAGAAAAAATCTTCAAAGAAGTAGTTGATCCAGTAACAGGTCTGAATGGCTTCCAAGCTCGTCGCCTGGCTTACGCAATCAACATTCCAAAAGAATTGATTAACAAGGCTGCCAAGTTCATGATGAGCTTGTACCAAGCTTTTGTTGATAAAGATGCTTCTATCGCTGAAATCAACCCACTGGTTGTAACTGGCGACGGTGAAGTAATGGCACTGGATGCGAAACTGAACTTCGACAGCAACGCTCTCTATCGTCACCCTGACATCGTAGCTCTGCGCGATCTGGATGAAGAAGATGAGAAAGAAATCGAAGCTTCCAAGTTCGATCTGTCCTACATCGCACTTGATGGTAACATCGGTTGCATGGTAAACGGTGCAGGTCTGGCGATGGCAACAATGGACATCGTGAAATTCTACGGTGGAGACCCAGCTAACTTCCTTGACGTTGGTGGCGGAGCTACTGAAGAGAAAGTAACGGAAGCGTTTAAAATTATTCTCCGTGACGAAAAAGTAAAAGGTATTTTCGTCAACATCTTTGGCGGCATCATGAAATGCGACGTTATCGCAAACGGCGTAGTGAATGCAGCAAAACAAATCAAATTGGACAAACCTCTCGTTGTACGTCTCGAAGGTACAAACGTAGATTTGGGTAAGAAAATCCTCAATGAGTCCGGTTTGAACATCGTAGCTGCAGAATCTATGGCGGATGGCGCTGAGAAAATCGTATCCTTGGTAAAGTAAGTTATTTCGAGTAGATACGTTAAGAAAACATCTATCGATGTAAACTCAGTGCTGAGCGACCGCGACTCTTCGGAAAGTTTTCATGCGCTCCGGAAATTTATAAGCTGAGCTTATAAATTCCTACACGTTAAAAAAGGTGGGAAAATTACGCGATGAGTATTCTCGTTAATAAAAATACAAAAGTAATTACGCAAGGGATTACGGGTGCAACTGGTCTGTTCCACACTCGCGGAGCCGTTGAATACGGTACACAAATGGTGGGCGGTGTAACACCTGGTAAAGGTGGAACCGAAGTTGACGGTATTCCAATTTTCAACACAGTAAAAGAAGCGGTTGAAGCAACTGGTGCAACTGCATCCGTTATCTACGTTGCTCCTCCTTTCGCTGCTGACGCGATCATGGAAGCTGTTGACGCTGAACTGGATCTGGTAATCTGCATCACTGAAGGTATCCCAGTTCTGGACATGGTAAAAGTGAAGCGCTACATGGAAGGTAAGAAAACCCTTCTCGTAGGTCCTAACTGCCCTGGCGTAATTACTCCAGGTGAGTGCAAAATCGGTATCATGCCTGGTTACATCCACGTTCCAGGTAAAGTAGGTATCGTATCTCGCTCCGGTACCTTGACTTATGAAGCAGTTCACCAAACTTCTACTCGCGGCCTTGGTCAATCCACAGCTGTAGGTATTGGTGGAGACCCAGTAAAAGGTATGGAGTTCATCGATGTACTGAAAATGTTCAACGAAGATCCAGACACTGAAGCAGTTATCATGCTGGGTGAAATCGGTGGTACTGCAGAAGAAGAAGCAGCTGAGTGGATCGCTGCTAACATGAAAAAACCAGTTGTAGGCTTCATCGGCGGACAAACTGCTCCTGAAGGAAAACGTATGGGCCACGCTGGTGCGATCATCTCCGGTGGTAAAGGTACAGCTGCTGAGAAAATCGCGAAGCTCGAAGAATGTGGTATTCGCGTAGCGAAAACACCTGCAGTTATCGGTGAAACACTTGTTGAATTGCTGAAAGAGCGCGGAATGCTCGAGAAAGTAATGGGCAAGTAAGCAGATAAGACAGAAGTGGACAGGCTCAGGCTTGTCCACTTTTTTATTTTTGAAGTAGCCTCTTTCTTTCGATAGAATAGCTTTCAAAAGCCGTCCGTTATGACAATCGTGATCGGGATGAAGGAGGATTTCGGAATGGAAAAGGCGAAGCTCGACGAGAGAGACTGGGTGTATGTGTTAACGATGATATCGGGGTTGGGAAGAAAGAAAATCCGAGAAATTTATGAAATCACAGGTTCTTTTCAGGTTGCCATCGAAAATTGGCATGAACTGGCACATGAGCTCAGATTGACTTCCTTGATCACTGGGCATGTTGACAAGCAAAGCAATGAAGCTTCAGCTATGGCACTATTGGAAAAGCGTGAACAAGAGGGAACGCGCTTTTTATGTCCTTTTGACGATGCTTATCCTGTTTCGCTCCGCAATATCCCGGATTTTCCATGGACGTTGTTTTATCGTGGCGATCACACATTATTGGAAAAATTGTCGATTGGCGTCGTTGGTTCGCGCAAACCGACACCATATGGAAGAGCGAGCTGTAGCTTTTTTGTCCGAGAGCTGGTACAAGCAGGTCTTGTCATTGTCTCAGGAGTAGCGTATGGAATTGATGCGGAAGCTCACCAAGCTACGTTGAAAGCAGGCGGTAAGACCATTGGTGTGCTCGGTTGCGGAATGAATCACGTTTATCCTTCTCGGCATCGAGAACTTTATCGCGAAATTGAATCTTTTGGCCTACTCCTCAGCGAATATCCTCCTCATATTCCACCTGTTTCTGGATTATTTCCAGAGCGAAATCGTATCATAAGTGGACTTTCTATCGGTGTATTAGTGGTGGAAGCAGCAGAAAAAAGCGGATCCTTGATTACGGCAGACTGTGCACTTGAGCAGGGTAAGGAAGTTTTTGCGATTCCTGGTCCGATTTTTTCATTGATGAGTGCGGGACCGCATAACTTGATCAAACAAGGTGCAAAGCTAGTAACGTGCAGTAGCGATATATGGGAGGAAATCAAACATCATCTTCCAGAAGCTGAACGGATGCAGGAGGTCGAAAACAGAAATGCAACTGATGTCATTCCCTTATCTAATGAAGAAAAAGCGATTGTAGAAGCCGTAACATATGATGGGATTCATCTGGATGAGTTAATGAGCAGTTTAGAAAAAGACCAACGCAGGATGCTACATCAGTTGGTGATCCGTTTGGAAGCAAAAGGGGCAATTGTGGCACTTCCTGGCGGTTATTTTGCTCGTCGCTAGCATTTTTTCCAGATATTTGGCAAAGTCTAGACGTACAAGTGTTTGACAAACCGGATGAGGGTATTTAATAATAGGGAAGATTCCTTACTAAAAGGGGAGGAAAAAAATGGCTGATACGCTAGTAATCGTAGAATCCCCTACGAAGGCCAAGACCATTGGAAAATACCTGGGTAGTAAATATATCGTGAAAGCGTCTATCGGACATGTACGCGATTTGCCGAAAAGTCAAATGGGTGTAGACGTTACGCGTAATTTTGAACCCAAATACATAACCATTCGCGGCAAAGGCGATGTATTGAAGGGCTTAAAAGATGCCGCTAAAAAAGTAAAAAAAGTATATCTCGCAGCCGACCCGGATCGCGAAGGGGAGGCAATTGCTTGGCATTTGGCACAATACTTGGGACTCGATTTGAATCAACCACTTCGTGTGGTATTTAATGAGATTACCAAAGATGCCATCAAAGAAGCATTCAAGCATCCACGACACATAAACATGGACTTGGTAAATGCTCAACAGGCACGTCGCATTCTCGACAGGCTCGTTGGCTACAATATTAGTCCAATTCTATGGAAAAAGGTTCGAAAAGGCTTGAGTGCCGGACGTGTTCAATCGGTTGCGGTAAAGCTTATCATGGATCGTGAGCGGGAGATCCAAGATTTTATCCCGGAAGAGTATTGGACGATTGCGAGTACATTGATCAGCGACGGAAAAGAAATCAACGCTAAGTTCTATGGTTATGGCGATCAAAAGGTGGAGCTTCATTCGGAAGATGATGTAGCAGCGGTATTGAAACGAATGAAGAACAAACCATACGTGGTACAAAAGGTAACCAAGCGTGAGCGTAAGCGCAATCCTGCACCTCCTTTTATAACGAGTTCTTTACAGCAAGAGGCAGCGCGTAAGCTGAACTTCCGCACTTCTAAGACCATGCGGATTGCTCAAGAGCTCTATGAGGGGATCGACGTTGGCAATAAGGAAGGCGCAGTTGGTTTGATTACCTATATGCGTACAGACTCTACTCGCCTATCTGCAACTGCACAGAACGAAGCAAAAGAATACATACTTGAGAAATATGGTCCAGACTATGTGTTATCTGAGCCACGCACTCAGGCGAAAAACGAAAATGCTCAAGATGCTCACGAAGCGATTCGTCCAACAGGTGTAATGCGTACACCGGATGAAATCAAGGAATACTTGTCGAGAGACCAGCTTCGCTTGTATCGATTAATCTGGGAGCGTTTCCTTGCCAGTCAAATGTCATCTGCTGTTCTTGATACGATGAGCGTAGATATTGACGCAGGTGGAGTTACCTTCAGAGCAACAGGATCAAAAGTGAAGTTCCCTGGATTTATGAAGGTATATATTGAAGGAAACGATGATGGCGCAGAAGAAGAAAGCTTCCTTCCGCCCATTGAAGAAGGACAAATTCTCGAACAAAAAGAAATCGAGCCGAGTCAGCACTTTACACAGCCACCACCTCGATTCTCCGAAGCGCGTATGCTTAAAACGATGGAAGAGATGGGGATTGGACGTCCGTCTACCTATGCGCCTACTTTAGAGACCATCCAAAAGCGGGGCTATGTGGCGTTAGAGGAGAAGCGATTTGTCCCGACTGAGCTAGGCGAGATTGTGATCACGCTTGTCGAGGAGTTTTTCCCGGAGATTCTCAATGTAGAATTCACTGCCCATATGGAATCGGGCTTGGATAACATCGAAGCAGGAAGCACCAATTGGGTGCAGGTGTTGGACGATTTTTATCAAGGCTTTGCAAAACGCGTAGTTGTTGCAGAAGAAGAAATGAAGGAAGTAGAGCTGAAAGTCGAAGAATCGGATGAATCGTGCGAGCTTTGCGGCAGTGTGATGGTTTATAAGCTTGGTCGATTCGGCAAGTTTTTAGCTTGTTCCGGATTCCCGGATTGCCGTAATACGAAGCCGATTGTAAAAGAAATCGGCGTGAAGTGTCCGCAGTGTGAAACCGGAGAGATTATCGAACGTAAATCTAAGAAGAGTCGTATTTTTTACGGCTGCAATCAATATCCGGAATGCGATTTTGTATCGTGGGACAAACCGATTGCCAGACCTTGTCCAAAATGCTCCAGCATGCTCGTGGAGAAAAAGCGCAAGAAGCAAGGAGTTAGCATTGCTTGCACCAAGTGTGATTATCAAGAAGAGGCAGACTCCTAAGCAGCCTGATTCGATTTTGTAGTTTGGAGGATTAACAGCATGTCACAACCAACAATTACAGTAGTGGGCGCTGGTCTCGCTGGTAGTGAGGCAGCATGGCAAATCGCGCAGGCGGGTGTAAAAGTAAAGCTGTATGAAATGAGACCGAAGACACAAACGCCAGCGCACCATACCGATAAATTTGCAGAGTTGGTATGCAGTAATTCATTGCGTGCTAACACGTTGACGAATGCAGTGGGTGTATTAAAAGAAGAAATGCGTCGACTGAACTCTGTCATTATCAATGCGGCAGATCGTTGCGCGGTTCCAGCTGGAGGCGCGCTTGCCGTAGACAGACACGAGTTTGCGGCTCATGTTACAGATGCCGTTCGTAATCATCCTTTAGTTGAGGTCATTTCGGAAGAGATTACCGAAATTCCTGATGGGATTGTCGTAATTGCCACGGGGCCACTTACTTCTCCAGCTTTGTCTACAAAGTTAAAAGAGCTGACGGGTGAAGAATATCTGTACTTCTATGATGCAGCCGCGCCCATTATCGAGAAAGACTCGATTGATATGAACAAGGTATTCGTTGCTTCCAGATATGATAAAGGTGAAGCAGCCTACCTGAACTGCCCGATGACAGAAGAGGAGTTCAATCGCTTCTATGATGCGCTGATCTCTGCAGAAACAGTTCCATTGAAGGAATTTGAAAAGGAAATCTTCTTCGAAGGCTGCATGCCGATTGAAGTATTGGCAAAGCGCGGGCACAAAACCATGACATTTGGTCCCATGAAGCCAGTAGGTCTGGTTGATCCGCGGACAGGTAAAAAGTCTTACGCAGTTGTACAGCTCCGTCAGGACAATAGTGCTGCGACATTGTATAACATTGTAGGTTTCCAGACCCATCTGAAATGGCCGGATCAAAAAAGAGTCTTTTCACTCATTCCTGGATTGGAAAACTGCGAGATCGTTCGTTATGGTGTCATGCACCGCAACACTTTTATTAATTCGCCAAAACTGTTGAAGCCTACGTATCAGTATAAAGATCGGGAATCACTTTTCTTTGCTGGTCAAATGACTGGTGTAGAAGGATATGTAGAGTCAGCGGCATCTGGCTTGCTTGCGGGGATAAATGCAGCACGACTCGCAAAAGGGGAAGAATTGATCGAGCTTCCGCCAGAAACAATTATGGGCAGCATGGCTCGTTATATTACAACGGCAGATCCAAAGCATTTCCAACCAATGAACGCAAACTTCGGATTGGTACCGGAATGGCCAGAAAGAATCCGAGACAAGCGTTTGAAAAATGAAAAGCTCGCTGAGCGGGCGCTAGATACAATTCAGAATTTTACACAAGAACGACACAATTAACATTGATATCCGATTTTCGTCTGTGTTACTATATAGGTGCTTCGAGGAGGGTGCATCCCGTATGGACATTTCGCATCAAAATTCTGCGGATATTGAGATGTTTACCCGCTATTTGCGAGTTGAAAAAAACGCCTCTCCTCATACGGTGAAGCAGTATGTGGCAGATATCAGCGAATTTGTCTCCTTTATGGAACAGCACCAAATCACCGTATTTGCTGCTGTTTCTTATTTGCATGGTCGCTCCTTTCTCGCGCAATTGGCTGGCAGGGGGCTTTCCCGGCGAAGTATTGCCCGCAAGCTATCCAGTTTGCGTAGCTTGTACCGATTTCTGTTGCGTGAAGGTCAACTGGAACAGAATCCATTTCAACTAGTCTCCACTCCCAAAATGGAGAAGAAACTTCCTTCCTTTTTATATCCACAAGAAGTTCAAGCTTTTTTCGATCTGCCTGATACAACCACTCCATTGGGAATTCGTGATCGGCTGATTTTTGAACTGTTGTATGCAAGCGGCATGCGTGTTACGGAGCTCACCACTTTATCTGTGAGTGATGTGAATCCGAGTATGGGAGTCGCCTTGGTTTATGGAAAAGGAGCGAAAGAACGGTATGTGCCGGTTGGAAGTTATGCCTGCGACGTTCTTCGGCAATACCTAGAATATGGAAGAGAAAAACTGTTGGCTGGAAAAGTAGAACACGGCAATTTGCTGGTTAACTATCGGGGAGAACCGTTATCCGACCGCAGTGTTCGGCGGATTGTAGACAAATACGTAGATACGTACGCTCTTCAATTGCGGGTTTCACCACATACCTTTCGTCATACGTTTGCGACCCATATGTTGAACGGCGGCGCTGATCTGCGTACCGTGCAAGAATTATTGGGACACGTCAATGTTTCGACGACACAGGTGTACACCCATGTGACCAAAGAGCGACTTCGGCATGTATATGACACCGCTCACCCACGAGCAAACCCGGGCAATACAGGTTCCGCCAATCGGACATAACGGGAGGAATCAGTGATGGAACAGTTTCACGCAACAACCATATTTGCTGTACAGCACAATGGGTCTGTAGCGATGGCCGGAGATGGTCAGGTTACGTTTGGCAACAGCATGGTAATGAAGCACGGTGCCAAAAAAGTAAGACGTCTATATCGCGGCGAAGTTTTAGCAGGATTCGCTGGCTCTGTTGCTGATGCCATTACGCTTTTTGAGAAGTTTGAAGGAAAGCTGGAGGAGTATCACGGCAATCTACAGCGTGCTGCTGTAGAGCTGGCGAAAGAGTGGCGCATGGATAAAATTTTGCGTCGTTTGGAAGCAATGATGATTGTTGCCAATAAGGAGCATTTGTTGCTTATCTCCGGCAATGGCGAAATCATTGAGCCTGATGATGGGATTCTTGCCATTGGTTCTGGCGGTAGCTTTGCCCTTGCAGCAGGTCGTGCATTGAAAACATATGCGCCTCATCTCGGCGCACGTGAGATTGCGGAAGCATCGCTTCGTACCGCTGCTGAAATTTGCGTGTTCACAAACAACAATCTTGTTGTGGATGAGTTGAATTGAGCGAAAGGGAGGAACCTACTGTGCTGAATCTTGAGCAATTAACCCCGCGTAAGATCGTAGAGCATTTGGATAAATACATTGTCGGGCAGGCACAAGCCAAGAAAGCCATTGCTGTAGCGCTTCGCAACCGCTATCGTCGCAGTCGTTTGCCAGAGCAAATGATTGATGAGGTTGTTCCAAAAAACATCTTGATGATCGGACCTACTGGTGTTGGAAAAACGGAAATTGCACGTCGGATTGCAAAACTGACAGGTGCTCCTTTTATTAAAGTAGAAGCAACGAAGTTTACGGAAGTCGGTTATGTAGGACGAGATGTGGAATCGATGGTCCGCGATCTGGTGGAAGCTTCTATCCGTACGGTCAAACAGGAAAAAGTAGAGTCGGTGAAAGAGAAAGCCGAGAAGCTTGCGAATGAAGCGATTGTGAACGTACTCGTCCCATCTCGCAAGCAGTCGAACTCGTTCAAAAATCCGTTGGAGATGTTCTTCGGTGGACAGCAGCAACAGCAGCAGGATACCTCTGATCAAGAAGAAGTGTCGATTCAGCAGCAACGCAGACAAGTCATGTGGCAATTGACGAATGGCCAGTTAGAAGAGCAAATGATTGAGATTGAAGTCGAAGATCAATCACCTTCGATGTTTGACATGTTCCAGGTTCCGGGTACAGAACAAATGGGGATGCAAATGCAGGATATGCTCGGTAGCCTGATGCCTAAGCGGATGAAGAAACGAAAATTGCGAATAAAAGATGCGCGAAAGGTATTAATTCAGCAGGAAGCGCAAAAACTGGTGGATATGGACGAAGTTACGCAGGAGTCAATTCGTCGAGCTGAACAACACGGTATTATCTTCATTGACGAAATTGACAAGATTGCGGGCAAGGATGGGCGTGGCCCGGATGTATCCCGTGAAGGGGTCCAGCGTGATATTTTACCGATTGTGGAAGGCTCAACTATCATGACCAAGTATGGTCCTGTCAAAACAGATTATGTTCTGTTTATCGCAGCTGGTGCTTTTCACATGGCAAAGCCATCAGATTTAATTCCTGAATTGCAAGGCCGTTTTCCGATTCGGGTGGAACTGACTAGCTTGCGCGTTGAAGATTTTGTCCGAATTTTGACTGAGCCTAAAAACGCGTTGCTTAAGCAGTACGTGGCCCTCTTGGAAACAGAAGGTGTGCGTATTGAATTTACACCGGAAGCCATTCAGGAACTCGCTCGTCTCGCTGCTGAGGTCAATCAGAGCACAGATAACATTGGTGCTAGAAGATTGCACACGATATTGGAGAAGCTACTGGAGGATCTCTCTTTTGAAGCCCCAGAAATTCACTTAGAAGTTGTACAGATTACCCCCGATTATGTCAAACAGAAATTAGGTACAATCGTGGGGAACAAAGACTTGAGTCAATATATTTTATAACATTGGATAGGCAGCACATATAATTAGGAGGAAATACAGATGGATCTACTGTCAAAAACAAGAAGAATTAACCGCATGTTGCAAAAATCCGCGGGTCATGCCGTGAACTTCAATGAAATGTCCCAAGTTTTGAGTGACGTTATTGAAGCAAATACTTATGTGGTAAGCCGCAAAGGAAAGCTTCTCGGCTATGCGATTCATCAAGAGATGGATAACAGCCGTATGCGCAAAATGCTGGAAGAGCGTCGTTTCCCAGAAGAGTACAGCATGGGGTTACTGAAAGTAGATGAAACATCTGCGAACCTGGATGTAGATAGCCCATACACCATTTTCCCAGTTGAAATGAAGGAAGTATTCCGCACAGGTTGGACGACGCTTGTTCCAATTATGGGTGGAGGAGATCGTCTCGGTACGCTGATTTTGGGTCGTATTAACGATCAATTTGTCGATGACGACCTGATTCTTGCAGAAGTAGGGGCAACTGTAGTAGGTATGGAAATCTTGCGCGAGCGTTCTGAAGCAATCGAAGAAGAAGCACGCAGCAAAGCGGTTGTACAAATGGCGATTGGTTCCCTCTCTTACAGTGAGTTGGAAGCAGTTGAACATATTTTTGAAGAACTCGAAGGCAAAGAAGGCTTGCTCGTAGCCTCCAAAATCGCGGATCGCGTAGGGATTACTCGCTCTGTAATTGTAAACGCACTGCGCAAGCTGGAGAGTGCGGGCGTTATCGAATCCCGTTCTTTGGGGATGAAAGGTACCTTCATTAAAGTCCTGAATGAAAAGCTGTTGCCTGAGCTGGAGAAGCTCAAAACCTCATAATATACCTTGCGAAAAGTTACAAGAAAGTAAACAAAAGGTGTAGCAACTCATGTTGCTGCACCTTTTATCATGGGACTTTAGTCCTATTTATTTCAAAAAACGACACATTATTACCATAAATTATATATTGATTTTTAATGCGTGCCTCGACTTCTGCAATGGTTTGAATATGGTTTCCTTGTAAAATGCAGTAAAAAAACAGGAAAGATAAGGGATTTAGTCCCATTGAATCATTTTGAAAAACGTCATGAAAAGGGGCTTTTTTGTCCAAATTGATTTTGCTATGATTGAATCGTATTAGGGTGTCGAAAATACAGGAAATATAGGTGGTTTTAGGGAAAACAATTGACTCATATTGGGGGAGAAGGAAAAATGCTGGATAGTTACCATCTGCAGGTCCTGGAGAGATCACTCGACGCTGCAACATTGCGACATAGAACGATCGCAAACAACCTTGCCAACATAGACACCCCTCAATTCAAAAGTCAACAAGTCATCTTCGAGAGCTTTTTGCAAGATGAGTTGAACGCAAGAGCGGGAAATGGCAAGTTAGAAGCGTATCGGACCAATCAACGACACCTCCCGTTTGGAAATGTAGGGGGCGTTGCAGTACCACAGGTTGTGTCCAATCCGAATAACTTCATTCAGAACAGTGGCAATGATGTTGACTTAGAAGCAGAAACAACAGAATTGGCCAAAAACCAAATTTGGTACAGCGGTTTAACGCAATTGACAGCAGGGCATTTTCAAAAACTACGGAGTGTAATTGAGGGTGGAGGTAAGTAAAGATGAGCTTGTTTCAGGGAATTAACACAAGTGCTTCTGCCTTAACAGCTAACCGCTTGCGATTGGATACAATTGCCTCCAATATTGCAAATGCGGAAACCACTCGAGCAAACTTCGTAGATGGCGCTTGGCAGCCATATCGGAGGAAAATGGTGGAGTTGTCACCTCAAACAAATGGAACATTTGATAACTTCCTGCAAGCAGCCGTGGGAACGGTCTCAGGAAGTCGGGGTGGACAAGGTGTGAAGGTTACAGCGATTCAAGAAGACAATACTCCGTTTAAGCGAGTATTTGATCCATCTCACCCAGATGCAGATCAAGACGGATATCTCTTGATGCCGAATGTCGACCCGATGAAAGAGATGGTGGACATGATCTCCGCATCAAGATCATACGAAGCCAACGTGACAGCACTGAACGCTTCCAAATCGATGATGCTAAAAGCATTGGAAATCAAGTAAAGCGGGTGACAGTAAGGAATGGAAATGAGTGCAATCTCCCAACTAACGCCAATTCGTACACCGAGTGTGAACAAGCCAACCCCAGCTGAAGTTTCCCAAGAATTCTCATCGTTTCTATCGGATGCCATGAATAAAGTGAATCAGGCGCAAGTAGAATCGTCGAATCTTGCCGACAAGTTTGCAGCGGGAGAAATT
The DNA here is from genome assembly GCF_046196545.1 of Brevibacillus fortis. Taxonomy (GTDB): domain Bacteria; phylum Bacillota; class Bacilli; order Brevibacillales; family Brevibacillaceae; genus Brevibacillus; species Brevibacillus fortis_A. The sequence goes on along the minus strand of NZ_CP176370.1, from coordinate 3,744,293 downwards.
ACCGACTTGCACCAATTGACTGTTGCAGGTCAAAAAGCTTCCGTGATGCTACAAATGACTATGCAGGTCAGGAACAAGATGATTGAGTCTTATCAAGAAATCATGCGCATGTCGATTTGATCGTTGTTGGTATCCTTTGAGAGGTGAAACATGAACGAACGTTTAGCAGTATACAAAGACCAGTTTACGTCAAAATGGAACCAATTTTCCAAGAAGCAAAAATGGATGATTCTCGGTATTTCGCTCTTCCTCTTGATTTCTCTTGGTCTATACATATACATCGCTTCTCAGCCGGTGTACAAACCACTCTACAACCAAAAATTGAGTGAACAAGAAATCGGGACTATCAAGCAAGAGTTGGAAGCTTCACAAATCCCATATCGTATCACGGGGAATGGTACAAGTATCGAGGTTCCAGAAAAAATGGCACAAGATGTCATTGTCGATTTGGCTGCGCAAGGTATTCCGAGTCAAGCAGGAATTAATGCAGAAATTTTCTCCAGTACCCTTGGAGTTACAGATCGCCAATTTGATGTCATGAAGAAAGAGGCTTTGCAACAAGAGCTGCGGAAGATGCTGGAACGTGTTAAAGGCGTACGCTCCGCACAAGTGATGATTACATTGCCGCAGGAAAGCGTTTGGGTGACGGAGACTCCGGATACAGCGACGGCTTCCGTTATCGTCGATGTTGAACCTGGAACAGCGCTTGATCAAAAGCAAATTAACTCGCTATATCTGCTTGTTTCCCGAAGCGTTCCGAAATTGCCGATGGAAGCGATTGCGATTACAGACCAGTATTCCAATCCGTTAGAACGTTCCGAAGGCAATGAAAACGAAGGCACATTGAGTAGCTTTAAGCAACAGGAAACAATCAAGGCAGATGTTGAAAAGAAAATTCAACAAAACCTGTACAACTTGTTGGGTACAATCATGGGACGCGATAAAGTCATCGTCCATACGTTCATCAAAATGAACTTTGACAAAGAAAATCGCGTAGAGAACATAGTTGAGGCACCTGACAAAGAGAATAACGAAGGACTTATCATTTCTTCTCAAAAATTATCAAAAGCTTTCTCTGGACAAGGTCAACCTCCAGGGGGAATTGCAGGAACCAATAACAATGCAGTTACGAACTACCCAGGAGCTAACCCACAAGGAAGTAACAGTCAATACGAAGAGTTGAATGATACGATTAACCGTGAAGTAAATCGCATCACACGAAATGTTACATCAAGCCCGTACAAGATCGAAGACATCACAATCAACGTTGGGGTAGAACCGCCAGATGGTGCAACGTTGGATGCTGCTACGCTCGAGAGCATCAAACAAGTGTTGCGCAATGTTGTTCGTGTTACTTTGAGTGATCAGGCTTCTAATTTAACGGATGCTGAGTTGGACAAGCATATTTCTGTACTCCCTCGTCAGTTCTCAGGAAAAGCTGAGATTGAGGATTCCAGTGCACTAAGTCCTGCTGTTCTTTGGACAGTTGGTGGTATTGCAGTCTTGGCACTTGCTGCTGTTGCCTTCCTCGTTTATCGCAGACGCAGTCAAGCGAAGCAACAACAAGAAGAAGAGGAATTGCCAGACTTGCTGACACCGTTAAACGCGGCCGAAATACCAGACTTGATTTACCAAGAAGATGGAGACCAGGTAGTGGTCAGAAAGCAACTTGAAAAATTGGCGCGAAGCAAACCAGATGAGTTTGTTGTTCTGCTTCGTACTTGGTTAGCAGAAGATTAAGGAGTGAATGGTATGGCTCGCGGCGCTAAAGAGTTGTCAGGACGACAAAAGGCAGCTATCCTCCTCATCTCACTCGGGCCGGAAGTTTCTGCCCAGGTGTTCAAGCATTTGCGTGAGGATGAGATCGAGCAACTGACATTAGAAATCGCCAATGTGCGAAAAGTGGATACGGATGAAAAAGATAAAATTTTATCTGAATTTCACCAGATAGCAGTTGCCAAGGAGGTAATTGCACAAGGCGGGATTACGTACGCCAAAGAAATTTTGCAAAAAGCTTTGGGCGAGACGAAAGCGATGGATATTATTAATCGCTTGACGGCAAACCTTCAAGTTCGACCGTTTGACTTTGCTAGAAAGGCTGACCCAGGTCAAATCCTTAACTTTATCCAAAATGAACATCCACAGACGATAGCCTTGGTGCTTTCATATCTGGAAGCTCAACAAGCAGCCATGATCCTGTCCGCTCTTCCTCAAGAACGGCAAGCAGAGGTTGCGAAACGTATTGCGACTATGGACAGTACTTCTCCGGAAGTAATCGCTCAAGTTGAACAGGTATTGGAGCAAAAGCTCTCTGCCACTGTTACCCAAGATTACACGCAGGCAGGCGGGATCGAAGCGATCGTGGCTGTACTCAACGGGGTCGATCGTGGAACCGAACGCACGATTCTGGATTCCCTCGAAATTCAAGATCCAGAGCTGGCAGAAGAAATCAAGAAGCGTATGTTCGTCTTCGAGGATATTGCTACACTCGACAACCGTTCGATTCAGCGCGTTATCCGCGATGTGGAAAATGCCGATTTGCAACTTTCTCTCAAAGTATCCAGCGAAGAAGTTCGGGAAGTTATTTTCCGGAACATGTCCAAACGGATGGCGGATACCTTCAAAGAAGAAATGGAGTTTATGGGCCCAGTTCGCCTTCGCGACGTAGAAGAGGCACAATCTCGTATCGTTGCAATTATCCGTCGCTTAGAGGAGGCTGGTGAGATCATCATCGCCCGCGGTGGAGGAGATGATATCATTGTCTAGGATCATCAAAAGCGCCAATTATCGGCCTTCTGAGGAATCTTTTCTCCTCTCGGTAACGCCTGTACCACTAAAGACGGAAGAAGTTGCCGAAAGGTTGCAAGAAAATCAAGAAATTTTTAATCAAGCTGAGATCGAGGCGAAAAGGATCATCTCAGATGCAGAAGAAACCGCACAAAACATCTTGCAACAAGCTGCGGAGCAAGCAGAGCAAGTAAAGCAAGAGACGCTTACTCAGATGGAAGAATGGTGGGAACAAAAGCGTCAGGAAGCTGCGCAACTTTTTCAACAAGTACAAGAGCAGGCTATGACGGAAGGGCACGAGGCAGGTTTCGAAACGGGTAAACGTGAGGCTTACGAGGAGCAAACAGCTACACTCAGCCAAGCAAAAACCATTCTGGAACAGGCGTTTGCCGAGAAAAAACAGGTTATAGCTGAGGCGGAGCCTTTTCTAGTGGAACTCAGCTTGGAAATCGCTAAAAAAATCATTGGACAGGAATTGCAACAGCATCCCGAGCAGGTCCTGGAAATGACTAAAAAAGCACTCCGCCGCTCCCGTGTTCATGGCGAGATTACGGTGTGCGTCAACCATAAGTACTTCGATTATGTGCTCGAACATCGTGCTGGTTTTCTGGAATTGTTAGATGGACAAGCTGAGCTCTCCATTTACCCTGACTATACCGTACAAGATGGTGGATGTGTCATCCGTACTGCCTTGGGAAGTGTCGATGCCCGCATTGATACACAAATGGAGGAGATTAAGCAGGCGCTGCTTACGATTGCCAGAGGAAGTGAGGCTCCATGAGCATCCTAGATCTCTCGAAGTACAAGCACATGCTGCATGGATTAGATCCGATGCGCGTGAATGGCAAAGTGACACAGGTTGTTGGACTCACCATTGAGTCGCAAGGGCCAGAAGTGAGATTAGGCGAGATTTGCCATCTATATCCGGCTAACACAAAGGAACCGATCATCGCAGAAGTCGTTGGCTTTCGCGAAAACAAAGTGCTGTTAATGCCATTAGGCGAATTGACCGAAATTGGTCCAGGTTGTGATGTAGTCGCGACAGGACGTTCGCTAGATGTAAAAGTTGGACCTGAAATATTGGGTTCGATCCTCGATGGACTGGGCCGTCCTTATCAAGGTTCACTGCCATTTGGGCTGACGTCTTATCCTACCAACAATATGCCGCCAAATCCGATCCTTCGACCGCGCATTCAAGAACCATTGAGTGTAGGTGTGAGAGCGATAGACGGTCTGCTTACCATCGGGAAAGGTCAGCGGGTCGGCATCTTCGCAGGATCAGGGGTAGGAAAAAGTACATTGATGGGAATGATCGCCCGAAATACTACGGCAGATATCAATGTGATTGGTCTTATTGGGGAACGCGGCCGTGAAGTCATGGAGTTTATCGAGCGCGATCTTGGGGAAGAAGGACTAAAGCGGTCAGTTGTTGTCGTAGCTACTTCCGATCAACCTGCCATGATCCGAATCAAGGGAGCAATGATTGCGACATCCATAGCGGAATATTTCCGCGATCGTGGAATGAATGTCATGCTCATGATGGATTCCGTCACCCGCTTTGCCATGGCACAACGTGAAGTGGGCTTGGCAATCGGAGAACCGCCGGCTACGCGTGGTTATACGCCATCGGTGTTTGCGATGCTGCCAAAGCTGATGGAGCGCGCGGGAACAGCGGATAAGGGAAGTATTACAGCCTTTTATACCGTACTGGTTGATTCTGACGACATGAACGATCCGATTGCGGATGCAGCGCGGGGGATTTTGGACGGTCACATCGTTCTTGACCGAAAAATCGCTCATAAAGGTCACTTTCCTGCCATTGATGTGATGGCGAGTGTAAGTCGTGTCATGAATGAAATCGTCGATAGTAACCATTTGGATGCTGCTCGTCAGCTGAAAAAGCATTTGGCTACGTTTCGTGAAGCGGAGGACCTCATTAATATTGGGGCGTACAAGCCGGGAAGTAACCGGGAAATTGATGCGGCTATTCGCTATCGCGATATCATTTCTGGTTTTACGGCACAAGGAACGCATGAGCCATCTACTTTGCAGAGCGCTATCCAAGCGTTGACAGCTCATTTCGGAGGAGTGAACTAACGTGCGAGTGTTTCAGTTTCATCTCCAAAAGGTTCTTGATTTAAAGGAAAAAGAAAAAGAACAAGCAGAGTGGGCTTTCGGAAAGTCGATCCAGCGTAAAAACGAAGAAGAGTGGAAGCTTTCTCAACTAACCGATCATCATGACGAGATGACGGTGAAGCTCCAGGAAGTACAGATGCAGACATGCAGTGCTGCACAGCTCATTTCCATTACGCAATATCAGCAATCTGTTGCGAGATCCATACACAATCAGCAACGTACCTTGCACGGTTGTGAACAGGATGTGGAACGCTGTCAGTCACGATTGACGGAACGTATGAAAGAGTCCCAACTATGGCAACGCCTTCGGGAAAAGTCGCTCCACCAATTTCTGGACGACCAGAAGCAAAGAGAGCAAAAAGAGTTGGATGAGATCGGTACGCAGCTCTATCTTCGCCGAAGCTACTGAGGGAGGTCCAAATGGAAGAAATCCAAGAAGAACGGGAATACGGGAGGTGGGAATGGTTCTTTTATATGATTGTCATTCCTGCACTGTTTGCCAGCCTCCTTGGCGGTGTGCTCCTGAGCTTGCTCGGAGTAAACGTGTTAGGGACTGTTCTCCACTGGGCTAACTCCATACCGTACGTGGAAAAATTAGTCCCGGACGAATATGCGGCAACTCCCGACTCAAAAGAACAACCTGACATGGACAAACAAGTGGTAACCCTACAGCAAGATCAAGCAAAAAATCAGCAGCAGATTAGCGCTTTAAAAGAAGAGGCAGCAAAGAAAGACGCCACCATTGTGGCGCTAGAAAAGCAACTCGATGATGTAAACAAGGCAATGGAAGACAAGCGTGCGACTGAGGAAGAACGTCAGAAGCAGTTTGCAGACTTGGCAAAAGTGTATACGACCATGTCTCCAAAAAATGCGGCAGCCATCATTGAAAATCTAAAACTACAAGAGTCAGTTGCCGTCATGACAAAAATGAAACCTGCACAGCAGGCAGACATTTTGGCCAAGATGGAACCGAAGAAAGCTGCTGATATTTCGATCTTGTTAAAAGATTCAGTAGTGAACAAAGATGATGACATTGCGGCCTTGCAACAACGTGTTGATGTGCTGACAAGGGCATTAAGCGATACGCGTGATGGTTCTGATGCAGAGGATCTAAAAAAGACGTTCGCTCAATTGCCTCCAGCGGATGCTGCTGCCATCATTCGTTCACTCATGGATACAAACAAGGGTCAAGCTATTGCCTTAATGAAAGATTTGCCTGTGGATAAACGGGCCCAAACTCTCTCAGCGATCGCCAATGACGACAAGAAGCAGAAAGAACCAGATAATATGGCGGCTCGCGTCACGACAGAGTTGCTTCGAAAATAGATTGAGTAATCATCTGTTTTCGTTCCTATAAGCAACAAATCAAAAAGAGGAGGTGAACGAGATGAATGTGGCCAATTTGACCCCTGCAGTAGGATCAGCAGGATCTGTTACAGCTACACCTGCAACGAACGCGGGAACAACTGGTTTAGGTCAAATGTTTTCCATGCAATTGATGCAGGTGTTGGATCAGGTGGGGAACCCAGAAGATACAATGGTGGCGCCAGAGGGTTTAAGTGAAGAGGAAATGCTAGCATTAGCTGAGCTCATGGCATTATTTGCCCAACTGCTTGGCTCTGGTCAAACTACGCAAGACGAATTACCGCCTGACGCCCAGGAAAAATTTGCAACTGCAATTGAACAACTCATGGGTAAAGCACAAGGAAATGCTGGTCAAGTGAGTGAGGATTTAAAGCAAATCCTAGCTAACCTGAAAAAAGGGGAAGCAACTCCAAACGAACTGGACAAGCTGGCAGCTCTTCTCGAATCCTTGAAGAATCAAAAAGGAAATGCGGAAGAGTCAAAACGAAGTGGTCTGAACTTGCGATCCGATGTGATGGCAAACATGAACACAACCCAGCAGGACACGTTAAAGACGATTTCTTCACTGCGATTGAACCAAGGTCTCTCGGCTTACAAGCTAGAGGCAGGGATTCAGTCTCAAACTGTACAGCCTACACTGCAAGGCGGCCTTTTGAATCAAGAGGGCGATGCACAAGAGGGCATGTTGAATGGAAATGGTCAGACACCGATTGTTGCTTCATCAAATACGCAGACACAATCTGTACAGACCTTTTCGCAACAGTCGGTTCCCACACATCATGTGAACGCCAATCAATTGACACAGCAAGTCACACAACTTTTCGTGTCCAAGATGCAGTTGACGCAAAATAATGGCGTACATGAGGCAAGGCTGATTCTAAATCCACAATCTTTGGGCCAAGTAGATGTAACAATTACTTCCCAAAATGGAGTGATTACAGCACAGTTCCATGCCGAAACACAGGCTGGAAAGGAAATGCTGGACAATCAACTTCCGCAGCTTCGAGCTGCGTTGACACAACAAGGCTTGCAAGTTGATCGCTTGGAGGTAAACCAGCAGCAGGATACAGCTTTTAACTTCCAACAGCAGCGTGAACAAGCACGACAACAGCAAGAGAATCGACAACAGCAAGATAAAGACGAGCAAGAATTTGCTCTCGATGCCCTGGTAGACAGCAATGAATCAACAGAAGTGCTATGGAATCGATTGCGGGAAACGGCTCGCGGCATTGACGACATCGTCTAGGATTGGATACAAGGAGGAAGCGCCATGAATCATTTTCGTGTGGGGCAACCCTATTTTCCTCCGAAAACGAATCACGTCGCAAAAGCTACTACCCAGACTGCTCCGGGAAACAACAAGTTATTTCAGCAGTATTTGACGGAATCGATTGGCGCTGCAACAAAGGCGGAGCCACTTAGTTTTAGCCAGCATGCCGTCAATCGCTTGCAGGAGCGGGGCATTACGTTAGAAAGACAGCAGATGGAGCGTTTGGAATCGGCTGTGCAAAAAGCAGCCGCCAAAGGCGCCAGAGAGTCTCTCGTTATGATGGATAATGTGGCCTACGTCGTGAGCATCGTAAATCGGAAAATTATTACCGCCGTAGACGATGGCAGCATGAAGGACAACGTATTTACTAACATTGACAGTGCCATTTTCGTGTAGGTGGCTGTTTACTGGGCTGGACCTCCTTATGAGGAAGCCCATTCGGCTACCGACTGACAGAGGTAGCCGCTGTAAATGAGAAGGTAAAGGAGGAAGTTTGTATGCTTCGATCTATGTATTCAGGTATTTCAGGCTTGCGTGGCTTTCAAACGAAGTTAGACGTTATTGGTAATAATATCGCGAATGTAAACACCGTTGGTTTCAAAAAGGGCCGCGTAATGTTCCAAGATATTTTGAGCCAAAACGTTCAAGGGGCTGGGGCTCCTACAGCTGGTGCGAAGGGCGGAACTAACCCAACTCAAATTGGACTAGGAGCTTCAATCGCATCGATTGATACCGTCTTCTCTGCTGGTAGTCCGATGACAACCAACCTGCCAACAGACCTTTCTATCGAGGGCGATGGATTCTTTATGGTCAGCCCGGATGAAGGAGCCACGATCTATTATACGCGTGCAGGCAACTTTACACGTGATGCAGAGGGGTACCTGGTGAACTCCCAAGGGATGAAGCTCATGAACTCTGATCCAGGTGTAATTCAGATCAACCAAGATGATGGGATTGTTTCTTACTCCATTGGAAAAGACGGAGTCATCACAACGGTGGATGATACAGGTGCTTTAGACTCTGCGAATACCATTGGGATAATGACCTTCAATAACCCAGGTGGTTTGAAGAAGATTGGGAACAATCTTTACGAAAACACAGTAAACGCTGGAGCGAATGGTGGTGACCCGCGGACACCAGTGACGCCAGTAGATGCAAATGTAAGCATCATCGCAGGACAACTGGAAATGTCCAACGTTGACCTTTCTGAAGAATTTACAGAAATGATCGTGGCACAGCGCGGTTTCCAAGCAAACTCTCGGATCATCACGACATCTGACACAGTACTAGAAGAACTGGTGAACCTGAAACGATAATTTCGTTTAACGGAAAAAAGCCGGGGAAGCGTTCTAAGTCTTCCCCAGCTTGATCCGGAAAGGAGCAGCCAATGATTAAGTTAACTCGGTTTAACGGCTCTACTTTTTATCTGAACATCACTCACATTGAAACTGTTGAAGGAACTCCGGATAGCGTAATCACGCTGTTCAACGACAGAAAGTACATCGTGAAGGATTCGGTGGAATCCATCGCTGAACGTGTTCAGGCTTTTTATCATAATGTTCCTCCGGCAACTTCTGTACCGAAAATGCCGGGTGATTCAAATGAATAGCGGGAGGCATTAGCGATGTTTCAAAATCGATTGTTTAACATGGCTCTAATCATTATCATCGCGATATCGCTACTGGGAGTGGTCTCGTTTGTTCTCTGGCAAACATATCTCTCTCCGGCTGCGCAAACAGCCACGACGGATGAGCAAGAAGTGAAGACGCTCACGGCAGAGGAAATGAAAGAGTTCTCCGTTGACACTGGCGAAATTACTACGAACTTGCTAACGAATAATTACATGATTGTACGCTTTAGCATTACAGCCGACAGTGCTGATGCCAAAACAGAGCTGGAGCAGCGTTTGCCGCAAGTCAATCAGGTGATTATTAAAACATTGGCGGGGTTGACACCAGAAGACATAAAAGGAACTGAAGGTGTGAACAAGCTGGAAGCAAAAATCATGAATGAAATCAGCTCCCTGATGCAAGAAGGTAAGATTGTTCAAGTAGTGACAACCAAACGCGTCTTGTCATAGGAAGCGATTATGGTATACATAGCAAGGAGGTGACGACATATGGCCGAGGTTCTCTCACAGAGTGAGATTGATGCGCTGTTGGCTGCCCTATCTTCGGGCGAAATGGATGCCAACGAGCTGAAAAAGGAAGAAACTGAGCGTAAAATCAAAGTTTATGATTTCAAACGCGCCCTGCGGTTCTCAAAAGATCAGATCCGTGGTTTAACGAGAATCCATGAAAACTACGCGAGGCTGTTGACTACGTATTTTTCAGCTCAGCTCCGTACCTTCGTGCAAATTACGGTTGCCTCCGTCGATCAATTGCCGTATGACGAATTTATACGTTCTATTCCCAAGATGACCATCTTGAACATCTTTGAAGCTCCTCCGCTGGAAGGACGAATGGTTTTGGAAGTAAATCCAAACATCGCCTATACCATGCTGGATCGACTTCTGGGAGGACAGGGGGCGATTCCGGAAAAGATGGGCGCCCTTACGGAAATTGAAACAACGGTGATGGAACGCGTATTCGGCAAAGCGCTGGATACTTTCCACGAGGCATGGAAGCAAATCATTGAGCTAGATCCGTACCAGGAAGGTTTGGAGATGAATCCACAGTTCATGCAGATCGTCTCACCTAACGAGATTGTCGTGGTAATCTCCTTTAGTACAAAAATCGGCGATACAACAGGAATGATCAATCTCTGTTTGCCTCACGTGGTACTGGAGCCAATCATGACAAAGCTGTCTGGACAATACTGGTTCTCCAAACAAAAGAAAACGCGGGATGAAGAAGAGCGCCTGCGTGTAGAAGACCGAGTAAAAGTTGCAAAATTGCCGATTGTTGCTGAAATGGGAACAGCTACGATTACAGTAGGAGATTTCCTACAGCTACAAAGAGGCGATGTCATTCAATTAGATCAATCGATCGACAACAAGTTGAAAATTAAAGTGGGCGACCACTTAAAGTTCTTGGGTCAGCCAGGAACACTTAAAGGAAGAGTCGCCGTACAGATTGATGAAGTCATAGAGGAGGGGGAGGAACAAAATGAGTAGAGATATGCTTTCTCAAGACGAGATTGACGCGCTGTTACGTGCGAACAACTTGGTTGAGGACGAAGAGGAAGCTGTGTCGGCAGTGACCCAGGATGTTGCCGAATTTCTGTCCCCGTTTGAACAGGATGCACTCGGAGAAATTGGTAATATCTCCTTTGGGAGCGCAGCTACTGCGTTATCTACTTTGTTAAGTCAAAAAGTAGATATTACAACCCCTACTGTTTCCGTAGTCAATGTCGATGAATTGGAAAGCGAATTTCCGATTCCTCACGTAGCCGTCCACGTGGAATATACAGATGGTTTCAAAGGAATTAACCTGCTAGTCATTCGCATGGAAGATGCTGCAGTTATCGCGGATCTGATGATGGGCGGAGACGGCAGACCTGCGAACACTGAAATGTCTGAGCTTCATATCAGCGCGGTTCAGGAAGCAATGAATCAGATGATGGGTTCCGCTGCTACGTCCATGTCGACGATTTTCAACCAGTTCATTAATATTACGCCACCAGGCATCGATGTAATGGATCTGGCGCAAGGCAAGGGTGGAGACAGCTTCTCTGATGATGACAGTCCTCTGGTGAAAGTATCTTTCCGCTTAAAGGTAGGAGAGCAAGGCGAACTTATCGATTCCAATATTATGCAGCTTCTCCCGCTTTCCTTTGCGAAAAAGATGATTGATAGATTGGTTGGAGGTTCAGAGGATGAAGCAGCAGCGGCGGCCCTCATAGATGAGATAGAGATGCCTTCTCTGCCTGCTATGAGTCTGTCGGCTCCTTCTATCCAACCAAGTGCGCCGGAGCAACCACAGAGCCACGTACCGCCTGTAGCGCCGCCACCACAGCAACAACCGATGTATCAGCAACCGCCGGGTTACGCACAGCCAATGGGCTACCCAGGACAGCCGCCGATGTATCCTGACGCGTATGGACAACCAATGATGCCACCAGGCTACGCTCCATACCCAGGTATGTATCAGCAACCTCCAATGGCTCCACCAACACCACAGCATTTCGGAGGTCCTGCAGCAAGTCAGGCGAATGTAGTACCAGCACAATTTGCTCCACTTGGAGGTGCTCCTATGTATACAGGAGACATACAGAACTTAAACTTGCTTCATGACATTCCATTGCAAGTAACAGTTGAGTTAGGTCGTACGAAAAAGCTCATTAGAGAAATCCTTGACTTGTCCGCTGGATCGATTATACAGTTGGACAAGCTGGCAGGTGAGCATGTAGACATTTTGGTGAACAACAAATTAATTGCCAAGGGCGAGGTTGTCGTCATTGATGAGAACTTTGGGGTTCGTGTTACAGATATCATCAGTCAGATAGATCGTGTTCAAAAATTACAATAATACAATCAAGAGGGAAGTATTAGGGAGGAGCTATTCATGTCTAACAAAGTTTTAATCGTCGACGATGCAGCATTCATGCGTATGATGATCAAGGAAATTCTTTCGAAAAACGGGTACAGCGTCGTAGGGGAAGCAAGTGACGGTGCACAAGCAGTTGAAAAGTACAAAGAATTGGGACCTGATCTCGTAACCATGGATATTACCATGCCAGAGATGGATGGAATTTCTGCATTGAAAGAAATTAAAAAGTTGGATCCTAACGCGCGTGTGATCATGTGCTCCGCGATGGGACAACAAGCGATGGTAATCGATGCGATCCAGGCGGGCGCAAAAGACTTCATCGTAAAACCATTCCAGGCGGATCGTGTTCTGGAAGCGATCAAAAAGACAATGAGCTAATGATGATGATCCGGAATGCAGGGGCAAGACTCATTTTAGCGTTCAGTCTGATCCTGTTGCTTTTCGTCTCCTCCCTGCCAAGTACCGTTTTTGCGGAAGGTTCAGTAGCGGATGCGTACAACCAGGGAAAAGTGCCAACTAGCAATGCGCCCGCCGGCAGTGAACAGCCGGCGGCCATTCCGGGCAGCGGAACAGGAAGTATGATCGGGTATCTAGTTCAAGTCATCTTTTCGCTTGGCTTTATTGCAGTATTGATCTTTTTATTGCTCCGTTTTCTTGGTCGACGTCAAGGGGCTCAAAGTCATGGACCGATAAAAGTGATTAGCGCTACTGCGCTCGGCAATGGCAAAACACTTCAGGTTGTGATGATCGGCGAGTCATTGTATATCGTGGGCGTGGGAGAAAACGTTCAATTGCTTCGTAGGATCGAACCGGGTGAAGAAGTAGATTTGATTTTGAGTGACGCTGAGATCAAACCGATGAAAAGCCCATTCTCACTAGAATGGCTCCCGTTCGGTAAGAAAAAGCAGGCAGAAGAAGAAATCTTGTTTTCTTCTGATATGGACGGCAAAAGCTTTCAAGATCTGTTGCAGGGTCAATGGAACGACTTGAAAAATCGTCCAAACCAAACAGAACATTGGAAGAAAGAGCAAGCTCAGGACAGAGGGGACCAAAAATGAAATATTTTTTGCAGCTGCTGATGCTTGTCGCAGTGTTGCTATCCGTACCTGATATGGTCATGGCGGCGCCAGCGGGGACACCACTTGTTCCAAGCATTGATTTGAAGATAGGCGGCGGAACAGGAACACCGCAGGAGACATCGACGGCCATTCAGCTGTTACTGATTTTGACAGTACTATCTGTAGCTCCAGCGATTTTGCTTTTAATGACCAGTTTTGCGCGAATTATCATTGTCTTGTCTTTTGTACGAAATGCGTTGGCAACTCAACAAATGCCACCGAACCAAGTATTGATTGCCCTTGCGTTGTTTATGACATTTTTCATTATGGCCCCGACACTCGGACAAGTAAACGAAACAGCCGTGCAGCCATTTATGCAAGGAAAGCTATCGCAACAGCAGGCACTTAACGCAGCGGTCATACCCTTTAAGGAATTTATGGCAAAGCAGACGCGTGAAAAAGATTTGTCACTTTTTCTGGAATACACAAAAGCCGAACGACCAAAATCGATCCAAGATATTCCTTTGAATGCGCTGGTACCTGCTTTTGCCATTAGTGAATTGAAGACGGCTTTTCAGATCGGCTTTATGATATTCATTCCTTTTCTCGTAATTGATATGATCGTCTCCAGTATTTTGATGGGGATGGGGATGATGATGTTACCGCCGGTTATGATTTCATTGCCGTTTAAGATTTTATTGTTCATCATGGTGGACGGCTGGTATCTCATAGTGAGATCACTTTTGACCAGTTTTTAGCGACATTCCGAATGCCTCAGGAGGTAGAGCATGACACAAGAATTACTTATGCAGATTGCCCAAAGCTCTGTATATACCATCCTGCTGATTTCGGCACCCGCACTTGGGGTCGCCTTACTGGTCGGTTTGATGGTCAGTGTCTTTCAGGCAACGACACAAATTCAGGAGCAGACACTCGCTTTCATTCCAAAGATCGTGGCCGTATTTGTCGTGATCTTGGCTGCTGGTCCATGGATGCTTCGGGTACTGCTTGATTTTACGATGGGGATCTTTGGTAACCTTCATCGTTTTGTTGGGTAGCATATGAATCTTTTTCTGATGTATCTGCCCGTATTCTTGCTTGTTTTTGTCCGAATGAGTGCCTTTTTTGTAACGGCTCCGTTCTTTTCCATCCGTGGTGTGCCGAATCAGTTTAAAATCGGTCTCGCGTTTATCATGGCCGTCATCAGTTTTCAATCCTTGCCGGTACAAGGCGAGATTCCGATGGATTTGACATTTATTTTGTACGTCATGAAGGAAGCGCTTGTTGGTGTCATTCTTGGTTACATATGTGAAATGATGTTTATCGCCATTCAGGTTGCCGGTGGACTGATGGACATGCAGATGGGTCTCGCAATGGCAAACGTGATTGACCCCAAAACGGGTACATATATCCCGGTGACAGGTAACTTCAAAAACATTCTCGCTGTCCTGTACTTTTTCAGTATTGACGGGCATCACATGCTGATACAAGGTGTGTTAAGCAGTTACCAGGTTATACCGGTGGACATCATGTGGGCGGCTTTCGGAAGCGAAAACGTCATGATGACAGCAGTAAAAACATTTCAAACGATGTTTGTGAGTGCATTTATGATTGCGGCACCGATCGTCGTAGCATTGTTTCTGGTTGATCTCTCTCTTGGTATTATCGCCAAATCTGTCCCGCAGTTTAATATCTTTGTGGTGGGTTTGCCCATTAAACTGCTTGCCGGCTTTTTACTGCTAATCGTGGTGATGCCTGCGTTCTTGCTGACCCTGAACGGATTGTTTGGGAACATGTTCCGGGCACTTGCAGAAATGATGAAATCGCTCGGAGGATCACCATGAATCAATTGAGGCTTTCTTATCAAGTAGATCTTCAATTTTTTAATGGGGAAAAGACAGAAAAAGCTACGCCCAAGAAAAAGCAAGACGCACGAAAAAAAGGGCAAGTCGCGAAAAGTCAGGATCTTTCCCCAGCCTTATCTTTGACAGCATTTTTCTTTCTGTTAATGATGCTTGGCTCTACCATGCTAGGCACATTTCAAGATATGATGCGAGAGTCATTGATTACATACACCACGTGGCAAGTAAATGAAGAAAATTTAAAAGTCATCGTGATGCAGCTCGTATTTGAAGCGATAAAAATTGTAGGACCCATCCTGGGCTTGAGTTTTCTTGTCGCATTTGTGGTGAACTACATGCAGGTAGGTTGGTTAATTAGTACAGAACCCCTTCAAATGAAATTGGAAAAGATCGATCCGATTAAAGGGGCAAAACGAATTTTTTCCTTACGCTCGCTCGTAGAGCTACTGAAATCTTTATTAAAAATAAGCGCAGGCATATATGTCGCGTACGTTATTTTGTGGAATGCAAAGGAACAAGTTGTACAGCTTTCCTTATTGTCTCTCGGAGCAGTCCTATCGTTTACTGCCGAAGAGGTGACAAAGCTGGGAATCTATCTCGGGTTATTGCTTTTCATTCTCGCGATTCTGGACTACGCCTATCAGCGTTATGAGCATGAAAAGAATCTGCGGATGTCCAAGCAGGATCTCAAGGACGAGCATAAGCAAGCGGAAGGTGATCCGCTCATCAAAGGGAAGATTCGTGAACGGCAAAGAAGTATGGCTATTCGCCGTATGATGCAGGAGCTTCCCAAAGCGGATGTCATTATTACGAACCCGACTCACTTTGCCGTTGCCGTTCGCTATGACGCTAGTGCGATGAGTGCACCGACGGTAATCGCCAAAGGGCAAGACTATCTAGCATTAAAAATAAGGGAAGTAGCGAAAAAGCATCGTATCGTTACCATGGAAAACAAGCCCTTGGCCCGGGCTCTCTATAGTCAAGTTGAAGTTGGGCAACAAATTCCCGAAGAGATGTTTAAAGCGGTCGCGGAAGTTCTCGCGTACGTATACAAGCTGCAAGGGAAAGTGAAATAAATGGAAGGAGGATAACCAGTGGGATTCAAATTTAAAGAAGTTGGTACGATCCTTTTTGTCATAAGCATTGTTGTCATGATGGTAATCCCACTTCCTTCAGCGCTACTTGATTTGCTGTTGATTTTGAATATCTCGCTTGCATTGACCATCTTGCTTGTGTCGATGTATACAAAAGAAACTTTGGAATTCTCGATCTTTCCGACGGTTTTGCTTATTACAACACTTTTTCGACTAGCCTTGAACGTGTCGACGACGAGAAATATTCTATCGCACGGTGAAGGCGGTAAAGTTATTGAGACGTTCGGTAGCTTTGTAGTCGGTGGTAATCAAGTCGTCGGTTTCGTTGTGTTTCTGATCTTGATTATCATTCAGTTTATCGTAATCACGAAAGGTTCTGAGCGTGTAGCTGAGGTAGCAGCACGTTTTACGCTCGACGCGATGCCTGGTAAACAGATGAGTATCGACGCGGATCTGAATGCAGGAATGATTACAGAAGCAGATGCACGTGTCCGAAGAAAAAAGATTGAGAACGAAGCTGACTTTTATGGAGCAATGGATGGTGCCAGCAAATTCGTAAAAGGGGACGCCATCGCGGGTATTATCATTTTTATTGTAAATATTATTGGTGGTTTTATCATCGGGATGCTCATTCACGATATGAGCTTTGCCGAGTCTGCCTCTCGATTTACTACCATGTCAGTCGGTGACGCACTGGTGAGCCAGATTCCTGCGCTCTTAATCTCGACCGCAGCGGGTATTATTGTAACGCGTTCCACTTCTGGTGAAGGTCTGGGTGAAGACATCGTCAAGCAAATGTTCAGCTTTCCGCGTCTTCTCTATATCGTAGCCGGATGCATGTTATTACTGGGGCTCTTTACACCGATTGGAATTCTGCCTGTACTTCCGGTAGGCGGGATAATGGCATTTGCTGCTTGGAAAATGGAGAAGAACCAAAAGATGCAAATCCAAGAATCCGCCGACCAGGTGGAAGAGCAGCAATTGGAAGAAGTACGCAGTCCAGAAAGCGTCGTGAACCTGTTACAGGTCGATCCGATCGAATTCGAGTTCGGTTATGGCTTAATCCCGCTTGCCGATGTGAAGCAGGGAGGAGATTTGTTAGATCGGGTCATTATGATTCGAAGACAAATCGCACTTGAGATGGGGATCGTTGTACCGGTCATTCGTATACGTGACAACATCCAGCTTCGACCGAATGAATATATGATCAAAATAAAAGGCAACCAGGTCGCAAAAGGGGAAATCATGCTGGATCACTATCTGGCGATGAGCCCGGGAATCGAAGATGATTCCATTGTTGGCATAGAAACCGTAGAACCTGCGTTTGGATTGCCTGCATTATGGGTAACAGAAGAGAATAAGGAGATTGCTGAGCTGTCTGGCTATACAGTTGTCGATCCGCCATCTGTTGTGGCTACACATCTGACAGAGGTCATCAAGCGACATGCCCACGAATTGTTAGGTCGCCAGGAAACAAGGGCCCTGATCGACAATGTACGGGAGACAGCACCAGTTCTCGTAGACGAGCTGATTCCAAGTATGCTCGCCATTGGGGACGTACAAAAAGTATTGCAAAAGCTGTTGCGTGAAAAAGTGTCTGTTCGAAATCTCCACGTCATCCTCGAAGCACTTGCGGATCATGCCTTGTATACAAAAGATCCAGATGTACTTACAGAATATGTGAGACAGGCGATGGCGAGACAGATCACACTCCAATTTACGGAGCCAGGACAACCACTTCGCGTGCTTACAGCTGGAGCAGGATTGGAAAAAGCAATCTCTGAACGTGTGGAACAGTCT
This sequence comes from Brevibacillus fortis, assembly GCF_046196545.1. Classification (GTDB taxonomy): domain Bacteria; phylum Bacillota; class Bacilli; order Brevibacillales; family Brevibacillaceae; genus Brevibacillus; species Brevibacillus fortis_A. The sequence goes on along the minus strand of NZ_CP176370.1, from coordinate 3,726,431 downwards.
GAGCAAGGAAGCTATCTGGCGATGGATCCGGAAACGTCTCAGCGAATTTTTCAAAACATGTCGACTGAAGTGAGCAAAATGATCAACTCGGGTCAACAGCCGATCATTCTTTCATCACCAGCGGTCCGAATGTACTTGCGTCAATTAGTAGATCGCATGATGCCAGACGTTCCCGTTTTGTCGTACAGCGAGCTCGAACCACATGTTGAAGTGCAAAGCGTAGGGATGGTGAACATTTCGTGAGGGTAAAACGTTACATTGTCGATTCGATGCCAGAAGCAATGGAAAAAATCAGGACGGACTTAGGAATGGATGCGGTGATTCTTAATTCCAAGCCGATCAAAACAGGTGGATTGTTCGGGATGTTTGGCAAACAACGAATCGAAGTAATCGCTGCTGTCGATGAAAAGGCATCCGAGCGAGAAAATCCCACAGTAGCAGCTGAACATCGAACCAGCAACGTTTTGCCCAAATCGCAGACGGGTACGTACACGGCTGCTCAAGCGTATCGAAGACCAACTGTGACAAAAACATCAGAGACTCAACAAGCTGAATCAACAGGTAGGGAGCAAGTCGTAGCCGCGATGACACAAACCGCGGTTGCGACGCCTCCAAAAGAAGAGATCGCAGATACGAGAGCTGTGCAAAAGCAAGGAGAGCCAGCTGAGCAGCATGCTCCTGTCATGACATCCCAAGAAAGAGCTTTACCCGCAAGCAATCATGACGCGATTGCCACTGAAATGCGAGATATGCGTCAAATGTTTCAAAAGCTGTTGGTGCATGACTTAAGTGAACAACTTCCTCCGGCGATACAGTCTATTCGTGCAAAGTTATTGAAGCAAGAAGTGACTGAAGAGCTAACAGCGGAAATCATTCGAAAAGTAATGGAAATGTCGCAACTAGGTGAAAAGTGGACGGAGGAAGAAGCGTTTACGGTATGCCGAACGATTATCACTTCCATGATCGAGCCATATACAGCATCTTCGCCAAAGCTGGGTAAGAACGTACGGTATGCTTTCTTTTTCGGTCCGACAGGGGTTGGAAAAACAACGACCATTGCGAAGCTTGCGGCGAACAGCATGTTGAAGGAAAAACGAAAGATCGGCTTTATCACGGCTGATACGTATCGAATGGCGGCTGTAGAACAATTGAAGACCTACGCAAACATTTTGAATGTCCCGCTGGAGGTTGTCTTTTCTCCGAAAGAAATGGCGGCAGCGATGGAACGCTTAAGTGATTGTGACCTCATTTTTGTCGATACGGCTGGACGAAACTTTCGCAATGATGAATACGTGGAAGGCATTCGTGAATTGTTGGAGCATGGAAAAGACAGCGTGAACTACCTAGTACTTAGCTTGAGTTCCAAATTCAACGATATGAAAGCGATCGTCCAAAATTTTGCGGAAGTTCAAGTGAAGCAAGTCATTTTTACAAAAGCGGATGAAACGAACAGCTTTGGCACGATTTTGAATGTTTGTCAGGAGATGAATCTACAACTCTCCTATATAACGACAGGTCAAAATGTACCAGATGATATCGTTGTAGCTACACCCGAGCTGGTTTCAACGATGATTATGGGAGAGTAAACAGATGCGTGACCAAGCAGAGCAACTCCGTGAGCGGATGCTACAAAACAAGAAGACACGACCAACTAGACTGGTGACAGTGACGAGTGGAAAAGGTGGTGTCGGCAAGTCCAATTTCAGCTTGAATTTTGGACTTGGTTTGATTGAGAAAGGTCATAAGGCGGTTTTGTTTGACTTGGATCTGGGTCTGGCAAATTTGGATGTATTAATGGGAATTACACCAAAAAAGCATCTGTTTCATTTGTTAGAGCCAGATACGACTGTTTGGGACATTATCGAGCACGGGCCAGGAGGCTTAGAATTCATCGCGGGTGGTTCTGGATTTACGCAGATTATGCAGTTAGATGATCACAAGCTTGATCGCTTATTCTCGCATCTGGACCCGCTGCAAGGCTATGCCGACACAATCATTTTTGATACGGGAGCAGGTTTTTCAAAAGAATCCATGCGATTCATGCTCTCCTCAGACGAGGTCATCCTCGTTACCACCCCCGAACCACCAGCGATAACGGATGCATATGCAGTCATCAAGATGCTACACGCACGTAATCCCGCTGTCTCCATTCGCTTGGTGATAAACCGAGCGTCGTCGGAGAGAGAAGGGAAAATGACGGCAGACAAGCTTGCGATGGTTTCCAAACGCTTTTTGAATATGGATATTCAGTCGCTTGGATATGTTTCGGATGATCCTTATGTTTCAAAAGCTGTCAAACTGCAGCGTCCTTTTCTACTTACATATCCACAATCGCAAGCCGCGAGGAGCATACGAAATCTGGTAGAACGGTATTTGGATCGTCCGGTTACTTCAGATGCTTCTGACAGTGGTCTCAAAGGTTTTCTTGCGAAGCTGAGGCACTTCATACGATGAGACATAAAAGTAGGAAGGGAGCGACACTCGAATGAGCAAAATCCGCGTTCTCGTCACGGACGATTCTGCATTCATGCGTAAAGTGATTTCGGACATTTTATCAACGGATCCTGAGATTGAAGTGATTGATCGAGCCAAGAATGGACTCGAATGTATTGAAAAATGTAAAGAACTGGCGCCGGATGTTCTCACACTCGACATTGAAATGCCGGTTATGAACGGTTTGGACGCTCTGGAAAAGCTGATGAATGAGTGCCCGGTTCCGATTGTCATGTTGAGCAGCCTGACAAAAGAAGGGGCTGAAGCTACGATTCATGCGTTGGAACTAGGCGCGTTTGACTTTGTAACGAAGCCTTCTGGTCCAATTTCTCTCGACATCCACAAAGTGGGCGATCGTCTTATCGAACGCGTGAAGGCTGCGGCAGCATCGAAAGTACGTCTGAAAAAGCAGATCTCTCGCGTAGTCAAACCGGTATCTTCAGAATCAAAAGGTGCACCTGTTACACCGGCATCTCCAGTAATACGTACGAAAATACCGAGCCCGCCTGCCGTGATGCGGTCACAAGTGGGCGGAAAGGCAAGACTGGTGGTTTTAGGTACTTCCACGGGTGGTCCTAAAGCATTGCAGAGTGTACTGACTGCAATTCCGGCGAATTTTCCGGCACCAATTGCCATCGTTCAGCATATGCCAGCAGGTTTCACAAAATCGTTAGCAAATCGGCTAGACTCGTTATGCCAAATTCGAGTAACCGAGGTTGTCGATGGCGAGTATTTGGAAAATGGTACAGCTTACATCGCTCCAGGGGGCTTCCATTTCGAAGTTCGTCAAGTAAATGGGAGACTACAGGCCTATTTACATCAAGAGGAGCCACGAGGCGGTCACAGACCGTCTGTCGATATCCTGTTTGAATCAGTCAGTCAATTGACAAATGTAGACAAATGGGCAATCATCATGACAGGCATGGGAAATGATGGGACTAAAGGGCTAAAGCGCATGAAGGAGCTTGGCGTTGTCACAAGTATTATCGAAGATGAGTCGAGTTGTGTCGTATACGGAATGCCACGAGCAGCGATTCAAGCAGGCTTGGCAGACAACGTTGCCCCATTAGAAAAGATTCCGGAGCTGTTGTGCAAGCTCTTGCACTGATTTTTGGGAGGTGGATCACCTATGGATATGAATCAGTATTTGGACATGTTTATTGAGGAGTCAAAGGAACACCTACAGGCAATCAACGCCAACTTGTTACTCTTGGAAAGTGATCCGGGTAATATTGGTCACGTCAAAGAGATTTTTCGTTCCGCTCATACTTTGAAGGGTATGTCGGCGACCATGGGCTTTGAAGACATGGCGAGTTTGACTCACGAAGCGGAAAATGTACTTGACCTGATTCGCAATCAGAAGTTAACGATTACCAGTGATATCATGGACGCTATTTTTCAGAGCGTAGATTTGATTGAGGGCATGGTCATCGATATCACAGAAGGTGGAGACGGTTCAGCGGATGTATCCGCTATTGTAAAGAAGCTGCGGGCGATTGTAGCTGGAGACTTTTCAGCCGAGCAGGAAGTAGCAGCTGCTACGATGGAAGTGGAAGCACCGCAAGAGGAAAGTACACCAGCTGAAGACCATGAGCTGGATGATTATGCAATGATGGTCTTGAAGCAGTCGCAGGAGCTCGGAAATAACGTTTTGTGGATCAAAGTGACATTGAATGAAAACTGCTTGCTCAAGGCTGCTCGCTCGTACATGGTTTTTGATCAATTGGAATCCATGGGTGAAGTGATCAAAACGAAGCCAGCTGTTGAAGATATCGAGAATGAGCGATTTGAACAATCGTTTGAAATCGCCTATGTGACGGAGCAATCGATTGAAAAAGTACGAACTACGATTCTTAACATTTCGGAAATCCAAGATGTGACGATCGAAACCATTCAATTGAAGAGTGAAGCTCCACCTGCTCCCGTAGTGCAACAGACGCCAGCGCCAGCTGAAAAAGGAGCAGCAGAAGCTCCTCAAGCACCTGTGAAGAAGGCGACGGCTGGTGGAAAAACAATTCGTGTGGATATCGAACGCTTGGATATCTTGATGAATCTGTTTAGCGAATTAGTCATTGACCGCGGTCGTTTGGAGCAGTTGGCACGCGAGATCGGAAAGAATGAACTGCAGGAAACCGTTGAGCACATGAGCCGGATCAGTGGCGATTTGCAAAACATCATTCTGACCATGCGAATGGTTCCAGTGGAGCAAGTATTCAATCGTTTCCCACGTATGATTCGTGATCTGCAAAAAGATCTGAATAAAAAAGTGAATCTGGAGATTATCGGTGCGGAGACAGAATTGGACCGTACGGTTATCGACGAAATCGGGGACCCACTCAATCACTTGCTGCGTAACTCGCTTGACCACGGCATTGAATCTCCAGCAGATCGGAAAAAGGCGGGTAAGCCAGAGGAAGGAAAAATCGAGCTCCGCGCTTTCCACAGTGGGAACCATGTATTTATTGAAGTAAAAGATGATGGTGCTGGAATCAACAAAGATAAAGTTCTCAAAAAAGCGCTTGAGAGAGGGATTGTCAATCCTGCTACTGCAGATAGCATGAGCGACAAGCAAATCCACGAGCTGCTTTTTGCAGCAGGCTTTAGTACAGCGGAAGTTGTTTCGGATATTTCCGGCCGTGGTGTTGGTCTGGATGTCGTGAAGTCCAAAATTGAATCGTTGGGCGGCAGTGTCAGCGTAGATTCTGTGCGCGGCCAGGGCACGACTTTCCTCATTCAATTGCCACTTACGCTCTCTATCATTTCCGCGATGCTGGTACAAGTGCAAGATGAGAAGTACGCTGTCCCACTCAGCTCCATTATTGAGACGGCTGTATTTAAAAAGGATCAAATCATGATGGCTCACCGCCAAAAAGTGATCGACTTCCGGGGACGTGTAGTTCCGCTCGTTTCGCTGCAGGACATTTTCCAAGTGCCTGATAATGGGGAAACGATGGAAGACGAAGTAGCAGTCGTCATCGTACGTAAAGGTGAGAAAATGGCAGGGCTTGTCGTCGATTCGTTCATCGGTCAACAAGAGATTGTTCTAAAATCTCTCGGCAAATATCTGGTCAATGTATTTGCTATTTCAGGTGCAACGATTCTGGGGGACGGTCAGGTCGCGCTCATCATAGATTGTAACTCGCTGATTAAGTAGAAGGAGGGGCAGCCACATGCTCGATCAAAAAGAAGTCATTAGCGAAGTCAAAGTGATTGTCTTTCGATTGAAGGACGAAGAGTATGGCGTAGAGGTTCATCAGGTCAAATCCATTGAAAAGCTGGAGCACATCACTAGAGTTCCCAGAACGCCTAGTTTCGTCAAAGGGGTTATTAATCTGCGTGGCGTTGTGACACCGATTATTGACCTGCGCAATCGCTTTAGTCTCGAAGAAAGCGTCTACTCCGAAGCAACTCGAATCATTATCGTGGCCGTAGGTGAGTTGGAAGTGGGTCTCATTGTAGATGCTGCTAACGATGTAATCGATATACCAGTTGATGCGATTGAACCGCCTCCAGAGGTTGTTGGAGGAGTGGAAGCTGCTTATTTGCGAGGCGTCGCTAAGCTGGATAAACGACTGTTAATCCTCCTAAATCTCGATAAAGTATTGAGCACTGAGGAAATCAAACAGTTGGACGCAATTGAGGGGTAAGTAAAATGGGCGATTTTACGAAGTTTGGGGATTTCCAATTTGACGTTTTACGGGAAATCGGGAACATCGGTGCTGGTCACGCTGCCACGGCTCTCTCCAAGCTCATACAAAAAGAAATCGATATGAAAGTTCCACAAGTCAAGATTATCCCCTTCGACGAAGTTGCAGATTGTGTAGGAGGAGCGGAAACTGTAGTAGTGACCGTCTTCCTCCGGGTTGAAGGCGATTGTCCAGGAAACATGTTTTTCATCCTTGATTTGGATTCTGCCAAACACCTGCTCGAACAAATTACAGGAATTAATAAAGATGTGTACGAGTGGGAAGAGCTGGAGATCTCAGCGCTGCATGAGATTGGCAACATCTTAACAGGTTCTTATCTATCATCATTAGCTGATTTTACACAATTGAATTTGCAGCCGTCCGTACCTGCACTCGCTGTGGATATGGCTGGTGCTATTCTAAGTTATGGATTAATAGCGTTGGGTCAAGCGGGTGACTTTGCCCTCACGATTGACACCGCTTTTTTCGAAGGCAATGATCAAGTAAAAGGGAACTTTTTCTTAATTCCTGATCCTGAATCGCTCCCAATACTATTTCGTTCATTAGGGGTTCCGTTCGATGGAGATTATTAAGATAGGGATGGCTGATCTTGGTGTGGCAAAGCCGCCGAGTAAGCTGCGTACTACCGGTTTAGGTTCTTGCGTAGGGGTAGTGCTCTACGATCATATCCATAAAATTGCAGGTATGGCACATGTTATGCTCCCGGAATCGTCTTTGGCTAAAAGCGGGGAGCTAACGATAGGCAAGTATGCGGATACAGCAATCCCCCATCTGATTCAGTTGATGGTGAAGGCTGGTGCGGAGACCAGACATACAGTTGCGAAATTGGCTGGCGGTGCACAAATGTTCGCGTTTTTGGGGAATAATGACACCATGCGGATTGGGCCTCGGAATGTAGAGGCGTGCAAACTTGCATTGAAGGATGCTCATATAAAGATCGTGGCAGAAGATACAGGGGGAAACTGCGGTCGGACAATAGAGTTAGATGCCACAAACGGCATTCTTCAAATCAGGACCGTAAATCAAGGTGTGAAGGAAGTATAACAAATGTTAGGAACCATTTGGATTAATTTTGGATTAGGAATGCTCGCATTTCTTGTGACGCTGGGTACGGCTGTGGCGAGTAATGTCTGGCTCGTATCACTGGAGAGAGCAGGTATCGCATTTGTCCTATTCTTCCTCGCTGCATTTCCAATTCGTTGGCTGCTCGCAACGTTCATACAGTCATCTACTCCACCAATGGTTACGGACACGCTAGAGGGGACAAGCTCTCCTCTAGCAGAAGGTGGGGTCGTACTGGAAATTGGACAACAATTGGAACAGGAAGATCTAACATTTGCACCACTCTCAATCAACAAGATGGAAAGGATTCATCCTACTGAGGATCCAGCCACCGTTGCAGAGGTCGTTAGGCGCTTATCAGATGAGTAAAGGTTGGTGACTATTCGTGGCACGGCTAACCAGTCAAGAAAAAGCAAATGAGTTCGATAAATGGGTCATGTGGAAACAAGAGGGAAGTCGCGAGGCGGAGGTTGACTTGGTCACGCGTTTTTTGCCACTGGTAGATAAGGTGGCAAATCGGTTGGCAATTAATCTGCCAGCAAATGTGGACAAGGATGACTTGATTAGTTATGGGCGCTTTGGGCTATTGGACGCTTTGGCTAAATTCGATCATACCCGGGGTCTCCAATTTGAGACGTACGCCATGTGGCGGATTCGTGGTGCAATGATCGATGGACTACGTGAGAACGACTGGATCCCTCGTACTGTTCGAGACAAGGCCAAAAAAATCGAAGAAGCATACACCACCTTGGAACAGCAAATGCTGCGAATGCCAACCGATCAAGAAGTGTCTGATTATCTGGGAATAAGCAAAAAGGAGCTTCAACAGGTTTTCTTGGAAACCTCTCTTGCCAGCATGGTTTCTATCGATGAGGCAGTAGGGGATGAAGACGAACAAAAAACAGCAAGACATTCCTATATCATCGACGAGCTCACACCTCGCCCTGATAATGTGGCGGAAGTATCCAGCTTAAAAGAGGTTCTAGTAACGGTCATCGACAAATTGCCTGAAAAGGAACGATTGGTTGTCTCCTTGTTTTATTTTGAAGAAATGACCTTATCAGAAATTGCGGAAATCATGAGCTTGTCACCTTCAAGAATATCCCAGTTGCACTCCAAAGCTCTTTTCCGACTTCGTTCTGCGTTGTCCAGATGGAAATCGCAATTGATGTAAAGGGACATTACCCAAGCTTGAGAGGGGTAGAATGATGGAAGGGATCGGGAAATATAAAATAGAAGTAAAAATTTCAGCTGATAAATTGGAGGCTGAGGTACTTCTCCGTGTGGACGAACAAGATATCGACGAAATTGTTATCTTGGAAACAGATGTTTACAAAGCATTACAAGCAAGCAATGTGAAGTATGGAATTTTCGATGATGTAGTTCAGAACTTGTGCACCTTACCTGCGAAGTATGCAAACGCGAGAGTAAAGGTTGCTCAGGGGATTGCACCTGTGGCCGGAACCGATGCGACTATCGAGTACCCTTATTTGGCTTCTATTAATGAAGGGGAAGGTCCAAAAGAGCTAGAGGATGGCCGTGTTGATTTTTATAATGTGACGACAATCCCTAATGTAGCAAAAGGACAACTCTTGGCACGTAAAATATCAGCAAGCCAGGGACAACCAGGGACAGCAGTTACCGGAGAGCCCATCGCTCCCAAAGCCGGCAAGGAAATAAACATAAAGCCTGGGAAAAATGTTGTGCTTAATCAAGAGCGGACGATGCTATACGCCGCTATTGACGGACAAGTCTCCTTTACGGAACAGGCAAAAATGAACGTGTTTCCCGTATTTGAAGTAAACGGGGATGTTGATTTTGGTGTTGGCAATATTGATTTTGTGGGAACGGTGGTCATTCGCGGGAACGTATTGAATGGCTTTCGCGTAAAGTCATCAGGAGATATCCGTGTACTTGGCAGTGTAGAAGGGGCCGAGTTGTACGCGGAAGGCTCCATTGAAATCAAAAGCGGGATTGTTGCCCAGGACAAAGGCTGCATTGTTGCGGGGAAAGATGTCCGAACATCCTTTATCCAAAACGCCAATGTAACGGCTGGCAATCAAGTGATTGTTTCACAAAGCATCATGTTTTCAACCGTACGAGCAGGAAAGCAAATTATTTGCAAAGGGTCAAAAGGCTTCATCATTGGCGGCGTGCTGCAGGCTGGGGAAAAGATAGTGGCACGGGTATTTGGGAATAGCAGCGCCACTCCTACGATACTCGAAGTAGGAGTAAAACCGGAATTAAGACAAGAGTTGGCGAACATTCAAAAAGAACTACAAAATGTGTATGAAAATTTACGCAAAACAGATCAAGGACTAGGCGTTATTAATCAGATTCTTCAAGTCAGCAAAGAACTTCCAGCAGACAAACGTCTCATGCAAATCAAGCTAACCAATACTCGTTTGGTTCTGGAAAAAGAAAGCAAGGAATTGGAAGGACGCAGAAATGATATTGAACTTGAGCTGAAAGGGGAAGGACCAGCAGCTATTGAGGCATATCATGTGATGTATCCAGGAATTAAAATGACGTTTGGAAAGCTGGTGCACTTTATCAAGCACGAGTATGCGAGAACGCGATTTATTGTGTTGGACGGTGAAATTAGCACAGCAACTCTTATCTAATCCAGGATGCTTACATACTTAGTGTGACAAAGGGAGTTGGGGCCATATGAGTTTGAAAGCGGTTGAATTGCAGGTGGCAATACCACGTACGCTAGAAGTCAGCCGAATTCAGGAGCATCAGCAACAACGAACCATGCATGAACAACAATCAATGATTGATCAGCGACGAGACCTGGATGAACATATGCGCCAGCGCCCGAGCGATCTTGAGCAATCACAAAAGAACCAGATACGCGAACGAGAAAAAAAGCAAGGACAGCAAGAACATCAGGACAAAAAAGAATCCGCTGGAAGTCAATTGTCCGAATCGAGCGAAGGTGTAGCTACGAATGCTGATCTCATGAGAGATCCATTGCGTGGACGTATTATAGATATTTCTTTATAAACGAAGTCAAGCCAGAAATAAAGGTGGACAACATGGACGTAGTGTATCCCATCCTGATTGGAGCAGGAATGATCAGTATGCTTCTTGCTTTTGTCATTAAAAAGAAGCAGCCTGTTGACTCCTTTTCCTCAATACCGACACAACGCACGACGGACAAGGACGAGCTCGAAAAAAGCGTGCAGCGTCTTCAAAAACAGGTAAAGCAAGAAACCAATCTTCTTGCTGCGGAATGGCAGGAAATGAGAGCGGATCTTCTCGAGGATATCGCTAGTTTGCGCAAGCGATTAGACGTTATGGAAGAACGATGGCACAAGAGTGAAAGTCAGAAGCAAGAAGCTCCAAAGGATACGAATAGGATAGAACCAGCACCTCAAGTTCAAGAGGTGGATATGCTGGCACTGCGAGAACGTTATCGCCGTGCCTTTGAGCTGAGTAAAGAAGGTTTGTCTCGGGATGAGATCGCAAAACGACTCGGTGCCGGCAGAGGGGAAATCGATTTGATCTTTTCCTTGGCTGACAGGCATGAGCGAGGTCTTGCCGATGCGTAAACAAGAGCTATTATTTGGATTTGGAGCAGGACTGATTGTGGCTACCTCCATTATCGGACTGTTAGCGCCTAAGCAAACTGCGCAAGCCCCAGCCATGACTGTCGATCAAATGAAAGTAGCTGCACAAGAGCTGGAAATGGTCGTACTTACAGCAGAAGAATACAAACAGTGGCAGGAAGAAAGAAAAGTGAACGTACAGCCAGCTCCTGGAGTCCCTAAGGCGCCAGTTACGCCAAAGGTAGGTCAAACCGTGGCGCCTGTGACAAAGCAACCGCAAACGCCAACTGTACAGCCTGCCACATCTGCAGCTTCATCAGAGCAAAAGGTGATTCCGCCAACGAATCCAGTGAGTAAGGACGGCCAGACTGCTCCAACTGGACCGAATACGCAGACACCAACGCCACCCAATACGGTGGCACCTAAAGCTCCGACAGTAGAAGCACCTGTAGCAGATAAGAAGGTATCTTTCACTGTTCCTTACAAAGCAACTGCAGAGGATGTTTCGCAGATTCTAGTAAAGGAAGGAATCCTTCCTGCCGACAATCAATTTGTGTCGCAGCTACGTGCGAGCGACAAGCTAAATCGTATTCGTGTGGGTACTTATGAAGTGTCAACCGACGCTAAGGAAGCAGACATCGTCAAGTTGATAACAACGCCGCCTAAAAAATAGGCGGTTTTTTCAATGAGACTAAATGTGTACATTTGTCGTCTGCCAAGAAGGGTCAAAACTTTTTTTACGAAATAAATGGAATTCGTTTGTTGCAATTGAAACACCCATATGATATATTCATTTACGGTGTTGAAATCGCACGTCCACCAATTCCGGCAACGGTGCTGCCTATGGCAGAATTGCTTGGAACATGCGGTGTGGCGGAGGTAGGCATCACAAAAACCATTTTTGAAGGAGGTGTGAAATATGGCAGTAATTTCGATGAAACAATTGCTCGAGGCTGGTGTACACTTCGGTCACCAAACTCGTCGTTGGAACCCGAAAATGGCTCGCTATATCTTCACCGAACGTAACGGAATCTACATTATCGACCTGCAAAAAACCGTTAAAAAAGTAGAGGAAGCGTACAACTTCGTACGTGATCTCGCTCAAGACGGCGGAAAAATTCTCTTCGTTGGTACGAAGAAACAAGCACAAGAATCCGTTAAAGAAGAAGCAGAACGCACAGGTCACTACTTCATCAACCAACGTTGGTTGGGTGGTACTCTGACAAACTTCACTACCATCAAAAAACGCACTTCTCGCTTGGCTGAGCTGAAGCGTATGGAAAACGATGGTACTTTCGAAGTATTGCCTAAGAAAGAAGTTATCGTTCTGCGCAAAGAAATGGATCGTCTGGAAAAATTCTTGGGCGGTATCGCTCACATGGATAAACTGCCTGACGCTCTGTTCATCATCGATCCTCGTAAAGAGCGCATCGCTGTAGCAGAAGCTCGCAAATTGGGTATCCCAATCGTTGCAATCGTAGATACTAACTGCGATCCAGATGAGATCGATTATGTGATCCCAGGTAACGATGACGCAATTCGCGCTGTGAAATTGCTCACTGCTAAAATGGCAGACGCTCTGCAAGAAGGAAACCAAGGTACAGAGCAACAAGCAACAACAACTGCGTAAGCATGTGTGTTAAAGGGTGGACTGAGGGTGTCAGAACCCCCGTCCATCCTTTTTTGCTGATTAGCGTCGCCGAGGTGTTAGCAGGCGGCTTGCTTTTCGACTATAATAGGATCGTAACTTTCCGAGGAGGTTTCACTCAATGGCAATTAGTGCACAAGCGGTTAAAGAACTGCGCGAGCGTACAGGCGCAGGTATGATGGATTGCAAACGCGCGTTGGAAGAAACAGCAGGCGACATGGAAAAAGCAATTGACTTGCTCCGTGAGCGCGGTGTAGCGAAAGCAGCGAAAAAATCCGGACGTATTGCAGCTGAAGGTTTGACTGCGACAGCGGTAGCTGGAAACGTTGCAGCAGTAGTAGAAGTAAACTGCGAAACTGACTTCGTTGGTAAAAACCCTGAGTTCCAAACACTTGTGAAAGACATCGCTGAGCACGTTGTATCCCAACGTCCTGCTTCTGTTGAAGAAGCTCTGGAGCAACCTTTCAAAGGTGCTGGCGAGACTTTGGGTCATGTAATCAACGAGAAAATCGCGACTATCGGAGAAAACATCTCCTTCCGTCGTTTTGCACTCTCCGAGAAAACGGACAACGGCGCTTTCGGTGCTTACCTGCACATGGGTGGTCGTATTGGCGTTCTGGTTACTTTGGAAGGTACACAAGACGAAACACTGGCTCGCGACCTGGGCATGCACGCTGCGGCGTCTAACCCTCGTTTTGCTAACCGTGATGAAGTTTCCGCTGATGAGATCGAGCGCGAGCGTGAAGTTCTGAAAAACCAAGCGCTGGCTGAAGGCAAACCTGCTAACATCGTTGAGAAAATGGTAGAAGGCCGCCTCTCCAAATTCTTCGAAGAATACGTACTGGTTGAGCAACCATTCGTAAAAGATACTGACAAGAAAGTAGCTGTTCTGTTGAAAGAAGCAGGCGCTACCTTGAAAGAATTCGCTCGCTTCCAAGTAGGCGAAGGTATCGAGAAGAAACAAGAAGACTTCGCAGCTGAAGTAATGGCTCAAGTTAATAAGCAATAATAAAGGTTATAGGGAACACCTTCGTGTTCCCTATTTTCAAAGCGAGAGTTTCACTTTGTGTGAAACTCTCTGCATGTAAATAGCAGTGTGTACCTGTTCCCAATTAGAAGGAATGAAGACTGGGCACAGAGAATGATTCATGAATGGAGGCCGTTTCACATGCCACTTCCTGCCTATAAACGGGTTGTGTTAAAGTTGAGTGGGGAAGCTTTGGCGGGGGACTTAGGGTATGGTATTGACCCAAAGGTTATTTTCTCCGTCGCTAACCAGATCAAGGAAATCGTAGAATTGGGTGTACAAGTCGCAGTAGTCGTCGGAGGAGGTAACATCTGGCGCGGACTTTCCGGCAGCTCTAAAGGAATGGATCGGGCAACAGCCGATTACATGGGGATGCTGGCCACAATTATGAACTCACTCGCCTTGCAGGATGGGTTAGAAAAAGTGAACGTCCCGACTCGTGTTCAAACCTCGATTGAGATGAGACAGGTAGCAGAACCATACATACGCCGTCGTGCCATTCGTCATTTGGAAAAAATGCGCGTGGTCATCTTTGCTGCCGGTACTGGTAACCCTTACTTTTCAACGGATACGACTGCTGCTCTGCGTGCAGCTGAGATTGAAGCTGAAGTAATCCTGATGGCGAAAAACAAGGTTGACGGTGTGTACTCTGCAGACCCAAGCCTTGACCCGAACGCGAAGAAGTACGACCAGTTGACATTCCTGGAAGTGCTGAATAAAGGTTTGGGTGTCATGGATTCAACAGCGTCCAGCTTGTGCATGGATAACAGTATTCCGTTGATCGTCTTTAACATTTCTGAAGAAGGCAATATTCGTCGGGCAGTAATGGGCGACAAAATCGGTACTCTAGTGAAAGGGGAATAATTATGCCACAAACTGTGCTAAAAGACATGGAAGATCGCATGAATAAAGCGATCAATGCTTTGAAAAGAGATCTGTCCAGCCTGCGTGCAGGTCGTGCGAACCCAGCGATGCTGGATCGTGTTACAGTAGACTACTACGGCACTCCAACGCCGATTAGCCAATTGGCAAACATCAGTGTACCAGAACCACGTATGCTGACTATCCAGCCTTGGGATAAAACGGCGCTCAAAGAAATTGACCGTGCGCTGCAACAATCGGATTTAGGAATTTCCCCATCCAACGATGGCGTGATTATCCGCCTGATCATTCCTCCACTCACAGAAGAGCGTCGTAAAGAGCTCGTGAAGCTGGCAGGAAAAGGTGGAGAAGAAGCAAAGGTAGCGATTCGTAACATCCGTCGTGATGCAAACGATGAAATCAAAAAGCTGGAAAAGGCTGCTACCATTTCTGAGGACGATTCCCGTCGTCATCAAGAAACTATACAAAAAGCGACGGATAAATTCATCGCCGAAGTTGACAAGATCGTTAAGGACAAAGAGAAAGACATTTTGGAAGTATAGGTAATGGTAATCCCCCTCGTTTGAGGGGGATGTACGTCTATATCTCTCATTACGGGGGAACACTTTATGTTAGAACATCTGGCGCGCAAATGGGGCCGCAAACAAAAGCAATCGGAGCCAGCCGAGTTGGATCGTTCCGGTAAGATTCCGGAACATGTCGCGATTATTATGGATGGCAACGGTCGCTGGGCCAACAAGCGCAGTTTACCCCGGGTTGCCGGGCACCGTGCAGGAATGAAAGCAGTAAAAGAAGTCGTCAAGGCTGCAGACGAGATTGGCGTTCGTTATATGACGATGTACGCATTCTCAACCGAAAACTGGAAGCGTCCACGCGATGAAGTGGATTTTCTCATGAAACTTCCGCAGGAATTTTTGTCGACAGAATTGGATGAATTAATAGAACGTGGTGTCCGCATACGTATGCTCGGCAGTAAAAACGAGCTGCCTTCTCATACGCTGAAAGCATTGCTGGAAGCAGAAGAGAAAACGAAGGACAATAGCGGTCTTCAATTGAATTTTGCCCTTAATTACGGGGGGCGAGATGAACTTGCAAAAGCATTTTCAATGATGGCAGCACAAGTAAAAGCAGGTGAGCTTCAACCAGAGCAACTGACTGAGGAATTGATATCAAGCTACCTGTATACAAGCGAAATTCCCGATCCAGACCTCTTGATTCGCACAAGTGGAGAGATTCGCTTGAGTAACTTTATGCTGTGGCAATTAGCATATACAGAATTATGGTTTACGGAAGTGCTATGGCCTGATTTTACCCGTGAACATTTTTATCAAGCAATCGTGGAATACCAAGGCCGAGCTCGTCGCTACGGGGCGGTATAGCCGAGAGGTGGAATCAGTTGAAGCAACGTATAATAACAGGCCTGATTGGTGGGGCTGGTTTTCTATTATTGATGTATGCTGGTGGAGTTTGGTACTCACTATTGGTGTTTTTACTGGCTGTCATTGGCTATTTTGAATTTATGAGAATGGCTGGCATTCAGTCATTTTATTTGGCAGGATTGCTCGGATATGTATTGATGTTAAGCATTTTGTGGCCGTCTCTATTATTTTCGGATTGGCTCAGTATCAGCATGCCGGATCTGATGCTGCCCGTCATCCTGCTCTTGTTGATTTACTCCGTTTTACGGAAAAATCAGTTTCACATTGAACACGTCGCCCTTACGTTGGTGGGGGCGTTATACATAGGCTACGGTTTTACTTATATGGCCGCTACCCGAAACCTACCTGAAGGATTTATACTGACGGTCATGGTCATTATGGGAATCTGGTCCACTGATTCGGGTGCCTATTTTGTCGGAAAAGCAATAGGTAAGCGTAAACTTTGGCCAGAAATAAGTCCAAACAAGACGGTGGAAGGGGCCTTAGGAGGTCTTGTCGCTTCTGTCTTGATTGTTCTTTCCATCAATGCAAGCTTTGGACATTTTGCGATTGATCAGGCTTTGACCATCGCACTTGTTGCGGGGATCGTGGGGCAATTGGGGGATTTGGTTGAGTCGGCTTTCAAGAGACATTTCCATGTAAAAGATTCAGGACAGCTCATTCCGGGTCACGGGGGCGTTTTGGATCGCTTTGATAGTTTTTTGCTCGTCTTTCCGGTTCTACATCTATTAGGTATTGTCTAAAACCTTTTGCATATAGAAAGAGATATAGAGGGTGAAATCCGTGAAAAAAATAGCGCTCTTAGGTTCAACGGGGTCAGTTGGAACGAGCACGCTTGAAGTCGTAGATCAGCATCCTGAGGATTTTTCGGTGGTGGCTATGGCTGCTGGAACAAACGTTGATCTATTGACACGTCAGGTGGAAAAATTCAAGCCCGAGCTCGTTTCTGTGGGAAATGAGAAGGCTGCCGTTGAACTGCGAGATAAATTGGCGGGCAAGTCTCAACCAGAAATCGTTTACGGGGCGGAAGGCTTGGAACTGGTTGCCCGTCATGAAGCTGCCAATTTCGTTATGACCGCTGTTGTCGGCAGTGTAGGGGTCGCACCTACACTCGCTGCGATTGAGGCGGGCAAAACAATTGGACTGGCCAACAAAGAGACACTGGTGAGCGCTGGCCCTGTCGTCATGAAACGAGCGAAAGAAAAAGGCGTATCGATTATTCCAGTAGACAGCGAGCATTCAGCTGTCTACCAATGTCTGCAAGGAGAGCGCAAGGAAGATGTGGCACGGATCATTTTGACCGCTTCAGGCGGTTCCTTCCGTCACCTCTCTCGCGAGGATCTACAGCAAGTGACAGTAGAGCAGGCATTGGCTCATCCGAATTGGAGCATGGGTGCAAAAATTACCATCGATTCTGCTACTATGATGAACAAAGGCTTTGAAGTGATCGAGGCTCATTGGCTGTTCGATTTACCTTATGAGCAAATCGAATGCGTATTGCATTATGAAAGTATCATACACTCTATGGTAGAATACAAAGACAGAGCGGTCATGGCCCAACTCGGTACGCCGGATATGAAGGTTCCGATTCAGTACGCCATGAGCTATCCCATCAGAAAAGAACTGCCTACGGAACCTCTTGATTTGGTCAAGATCGCGACGCTTCATTTTGCAGCCATGGATTATGAGCGTTATCCTCTGTTAAAATTAGCGTATGAGTGCGGCATGGCAGGTGGTACGCATACTGCAGTACTGAATGCAGCTAATGAGGTTGCAGTTGATAGGTTCTTGAAGGGAGCGATCAGTTTCTTGGACATCGAAAAGGTCGTCCGAAAAACATGCGAAGCTCACCCTGGTGTAGCGAGTCCAGAGCTTGCAGATATATTTGCCGCTGATGAGTGGGCACGCTCTTATGCGCTCGTTTCCATCTAAAGAATATGAGTGTTAGATACTTGACAGAAAGGTGGCTGTTCACTTGCCTTTGCCTAACTTGGATTCCGTTGAATCAATTCTCGCGATTGTAGTTGTATTTGGGGTACTTGTCTTTGTGCACGAACTAGGACACTTCCTTCTGGCCAAGAAGGCAGGAATCTTATGTCGTGAATTTGCACTGGGAATGGGGCCAAAAATTTTTCGCGTGAAGCGGGGAGAAACGGAATACACCTTACGCCTGTTACCCATCGGTGGTCTCGTTCGCATGGCGGGGGAAGACCCGGAGATGGATATGTTGAAACCGCACATGGAAGTAACCGTGGAGCGGGATGCGTTAGGAAAGGTCACACATATTTTGCTCGATGGGCCAAGTTCTGGTTCTGCTCGTGCGATTACCGGTACGGTGGTACAATTTGATCTGGAGCAAAATTTAAATATCATGCTTGAACTGGATGGAGAGCAAAAGATGTTTGCTGTTCATCCACAGGCTCAACTGGTCAAGGATGGACAAGAAGTACAGATTGCCCCTCTGAACAGACAGTTCAAAGGTAAGACGGTTTCACAACGTTTTTGGGCGATTTTTGCAGGACCTGCAGCCAACTTTTTGCTGGCGTTTGTTTTGTTTATCGTGATCGGCTTCTTGTACGGCGTACCGAATGGCAGCTATCTGGGGAATGTGATCCCGGGAGGACCTGCTGCTCAAGCTGGATTATTGCCAGGTGATAAGGTGATCGCGATTCAAGGTCAGCCTGTATCCTCGTGGAAAGACGTTGTAGAGAAGATTAGCAAAGCACCGGATCAACAATTAACATTTGAGTACGAGCGCAATGGCCAGCGTATGACTGTGCCAGTTAAAGTAGGGAAAGACGAAAACAACGTGGGCAAAATTATGGTAACGAATGCACTCACGTTTGCTCCAGGGGAAGTTCTGAAATCCGGTGCAACCAACACTTACGATTTTACGGTGATGATCCTGAAAAGCTTGGGAATGCTCGTAACTGGGGAATACGGATTGAAGGATTTGAGTGGTCCAGTCGGTATTTTCAAGATGACTGGAGAGGTTGCGCAACAAGGTATGGCGATTCTGTTGAAATGGGCTGCTGTACTGAGCATTAACCTTGGATTGTTCAATTTGTTGCCGTTGCCAGCTTTGGATGGCGGACGTCTCGCATTCTTGGGAGTAGAGGCGCTGCGTGGTCGACCTGTTGACCCGCATAAAGAAGGAATGGTTCATTTCTTGGGCTTTGCCTTTTTGATGTTGCTGATTTTGGTAGTGACTTGGAATGATCTGCAACGATTGTTCTCCTAATCACGTACTAACACGATAGAAAGAAAAACAGACATACCTAAAAGGATGGTGCAAAATGTTCAAGCGCGAGGAGACGAAACCGGTTTTTGTAGGTGGAGTGCAAATCGGGGGCCAAAAAAGCGTAGTCATCCAGTCGATGACGACAGCAGACACGCGTGATGTAGAGAAAACTCTGGCTGAGATTCAGAGACTACACGATGTCGGTTGCCAAATTGTTCGCTTGGCCGTCATCAATGAAGATGCAGCCCGTGCCATCAAAAAAATTAAAGAACGCTCCCCGTTGCCACTCGTTGCCGACATTCATTTCGACCACAAGCTGGCATTGATTGCGCTGGAGAGCGGAATTGATAAAATTCGTATCAACCCAGGAAACATCGGCTCTAAAGAAAAAACGCAACGCGTAGTGGAAGCGTGCCGTGAACGCAATGTTCCGATTCGCATCGGGGTCAACTCCGGTTCTGTTGAGAGAAGACTTTTGGAAAAATATGGTTACCCTTCTCCGGAAGCAATCGTAGAAAGTGCGATCGACCACGTGCAAATTCTGGAAGACTTGAACTACGACAACATCGTCATTTCCTTGAAGTCTTCCGATGTTCCAACAATGATCCAAACCTATTCGTTGATGGCGCAGAAACGCAACTATCCGCTGCACGTCGGTGTAACAGAAGCAGGCACACAGTTTTCTGGTAGCATTAAGTCTTCAGTTGGAATCGGAACAGTATTGTCGATGGGAATCGGTGACACCATCCGCGTATCTCTGACGGCTGATCCCGTTGAAGAAATTAAAGTAGCGAAACAAATCCTTCGCAGCTTGGATATCGTGAATAACGATCCAGTGGTTATTGCATGCCCATCTTGCGGTCGATGCGCCATTGACCTGATCGGCTTGGCAACAAAAGTCGAGGATGCCATTTCGACGCTGAAAGTACCGTTAAAAGTAGCGGTAATGGGTTGTGCGGTAAATGGTCCTGGTGAAGCTCGTGAAGCAGACGTAGGCGTTGCCGGCGGAAATGGCGAGGGCTTGATTTTCCGTAATGGTGAAATTGTTCGGAAAGTAAAAGAAACCGAGTTGTTTGAAGAGCTGATGAAAGAAATTAATGAAATTGTAAACGAGCAAAAACCTACAACTGTAGGGTAATGCACGTTGATTGCTGATAAGGCATAAGGAGGACACGCACGTGTTGAAGCAAAGTCAAATGTTGATCCCTACCCTGCGGGAAGTGCCATCCGACGCGGAGATTGCCAGCCACAAGCTGCTGCTTCGCGCTGGTATGGCCCGCCAATTGGCTTCCGGTATTTATACGTACCTGCCCCTGGCGCTCCGTTCCCTGCACAAAATCCAAGCGATTGTGCGTGAAGAAATGAACAATGCTGGGGGACAAGAGCTGTTGATGCCAGCGATGCAACCAGCTGAGCTGTGGCATCAAACGGGTCGTTGGGATGTATACGGTCCCGAGCTCGTTCGCCTGCGTGACCGTCATGATCGTCCTTTTGCCTTGGGTCCAACCCACGAAGAAGTCATTACGAGTCTCGTGCGTGATGAGATTAACTCTTACAAAAAACTCCCGATCAACCTTTATCAAATTCAAACCAAGTTCCGTGATGAAGTGCGTCCACGCTTCGGTTTGATTCGTTGCCGTGAGTTCATTATGAAGGATGCTTACTCTTTCGATACGTCACAGGAAGGTCTGGATCGCAACTTCCAGGCTATGTATGATGCGTATACGAACATCTTTACCCGTGTAGGCTTGAACTTCCGTGCAGTAGAAGCGGATGCAGGTGCTATCGGCGGAAAAGGCACGTACGAATTCATGGCGTTGTGCGACATTGGGGAAGACACGATTGCTTATTCTGAAGAAGGCGATTATGCGGCCAACTTGGAAAAGGCAGAAGTCGTGTACAAGCCATCTGCAAAGCCAGCAACAGAAGCGCCAGCTTGCGAAAAATTGCATACGCCTGGCACCAAAACGATCGACCAATTGGTACAAGCACTGCAGATCGAAGCAAAGCAAATCATCAAGAGCCTCATTTATCGCGTAGACGACAAGCTGGTTATGGTGTTGGTGCGCGGTGATCATGAGATCAATGAAGTGAAGCTGAAAAATTTGTTTGATGCAACAATCGTAGGACTGGCTTCTGAAGCAGATATCGTTTCGGTAACAGGGGCGCCTGCAGGTTTTGTTGGCCCGGTCGGCATTGATCCTGAAAAAGTGGAAATCATTGCGGACAATTTTGTTCAAGATGTTTATGATGGTGTCGTCGGCGCCAATGAAACAGACTATCATCTGACTCACGTAGTTGCTGGCCGTGATTTCACGGTTTCCCAGTACGCTGACTTGCGCAACATTACTGAAGGCGACGAGTGCCCTCGTACAGGTGGTGTTATCAAGTTTGCACGTGGTGTAGAAGTTGGTCACGTATTCAAGCTGGGCACGAAATACTCCATAGCGATGGGTGCTACGTACCTGGATGAGAACGGTCGCAGTCAACCAATGATCATGGGTTGCTACGGAATCGGTGTATCTCGTACAATTGCGGCAGTGATCGAGCAGAACAATGATGAAAATGGTATCATTTGGCCAGTATCTGTTGCCCCTTTCCATGTGCATGTGATCCCGGTCAATGTTAAAGTAGAAGAGCAACGTCAAGTTAGTGAACAAATTACAGAAGCATTGCGCAAGGCTGGCGTAGAAGTTTTGTTTGACGATCGTCCTGAGCGTGCTGGTGTGAAGTTTAAAGATGCCGATTTGATTGGATTGCCTCTGCGTATTACGGTTTCCGATAAAGCGGCACAAGAAGGAACAGTTGAAGTGCGTATCCGCAAAAACGGTGAAACACATGATGTGAAGCTGGATCAATTGGTCGATGAAGTGAAAGGTCTCTTATCTCGTGTTGACCAAACTGGAGCTGCCTTGTTCGGTAACTAGTTTCATGCAGGAATAAGAAGGATTTTGTCGAATTTTTACGGGGTACTCCCCTAGATTAACGGGGAGTGCCTCTTTTTCTTGTTTGAACGCTCACTTATAGGGAAGGTGGGAAAACCGTGGACCGTTTACAAGAGCAAAAACATCGCTTCTCCCTATTGGTCAAGCAAATGGAAGTTCCTGACGAATGGGTGGAGCGATTTTTTCTTGATGCTCAGATTGAAAAGTTAGAGCTGTATAAGCAAAACAAAGAATGGGTTTTTCACTTTGCCCTCCCAAGAATGATACCTGCGGATGTTTATGCAGCTTTTACCAAGCGATTGACGCATACATTTTCACATCTAGCCAAAGTAGATACCCGATTTCGCTATCACCAAAAGCCGTCTCTCGATCACGTAGTCGAAGAGTATTGGGATGTCTTGCTGGCAGGGATGGAGCCAACTCTGAACTCCTTGGCAGTTACGATGCGTCAAGCGCGTAAGCAAGTCGACCAACAGGAAGTCAAGGTGTACTTGCCAACGGAGATGTCCGTTGAGGTTGCCAAGCGTAAACGAGCGGATAATGAGCTTTTGGCTGCTTTCCAGAAAGCTACCGATTGCTCGATGCGCTTTACTTTCCATGGGGAAGAAAGCGATGATGCGTATAAGGCCTTTGAGGAGCAACGGAAAGAGGAAGAGCGAGCTCTCGTCGAAGTTGTGATGACGGCTGTTCAACAGGAGAGCAAATCGTCTGATAAAGCTGAGGCTGTCACTACGCTCATGATGGGCTATGAAATCAAAGATGCGCCGATCCCGATCTGCGAGATTCAAGATGAGGAACGCCGTATCGTCATCCAAGGAACTGTATTTAACGTAGAAGTCAAAGAGCTTCGCAGTGGACGCCATTTGCTCACGTTTAACGTTTCAGATTATACGGATTCTCTCACGGTGAAGATGTTCTCCCGCGATAAAGAAGACGTGAAAATGCTTGAATTGCTGAAAGACGGCATGTGGGTGAAAGTGCGGGGTAGTGTACAGCATGACACATTTGTACGCGATCTGGTGATGAATGCCAATGATTTGAACCAGATTGAGCAGGTCATTCGCAAGGACCACGCGGAAGAAAAACGTGTTGAGCTCCACTGCCATACGCCTATGAGTGCGCTGGATGCTGTTGCATCTGTAAAATCACTGGTCTCGACGGCAGCAAAGTGGGGTCATAAAGCAATTGCGGTCACTGACCATGGTGTCGTGCAGGCTTTTCCAGAGGCGTATTCCATCGCCAAAAAGAACAACATCAAATGCATTCTCGGTATGGAAGCATACGTAGTCGAGGATGGTATCGATATTGTTTACAACCTGCAAGCAGACAATAATCTTGCCATTGATGAAAATACCGAATACGTCGTGTTTGATACGGAGACGACGGGGTTAAACGCCTCAGAGCATACAATCATCGAGATCGCTGCTGTCAAAATGAAAGGCTCAGAAATTGTCGACCAATGGACCGAGCTGATCGACCCGCAATTGGAAATTGGGCCAAAGACAACCGAGATTACGGGGATTACCAACGAAATGCTCCGCGGGCAAGAGACACTCGATGTGGTACTCCGCAAGTTCAAAGATTTTACTGGTGACGCCATCCTGGTTGCGCATAATGCAGAGTTTGATAAAGCGTTTATTAACGCCTGCGCCAAACGGATTGGCATGGAACCATGGAGCAATCCATTTTTAGATACGCTGCCCTTGGCTCGTTTGATGTACAAAGGAATGCGCAATTATCGTTTGGGATCATTAGCGAAAAAGTTCAATGTCGAGCTCATCAATGCTCACCGTGCGTTAGACGATACTGTGGCCTTGGCTCAAGTGTTCCAGCAAATGCTGAAGGACATAAAAGAAGCGGAAATCAAGTCGCTTGCTGAACTGAATGAAAAAAGCAACGAAGAGGCGGATTACAAGAGTGGGCGTCCATTCCATGTGACGATTCTCGTGCAAAATAAAGAAGGCCTCAAAAACCTGTACAAGCTTGTAAGTCGCTCGCATGTGGAAACATTCTTCCGTTGGCCACGAATTCAGCGAAGCCAGCTGACCAAATACCGCGAAGGCTTGCTCATTGGTACGGCGTGTAAAGACGGGGAACTCATGCAATCAATTCTCCGCGGTAAGTCACCTGAAGAGTTGAGGGAAGTTGCTGCTTTTTACGACTATTTAGAATTACAGCCGATCGCTCATTATTCACCACTGTTGCGAAATGAAGAAATTCCTTCGCTGGAGACGATGAAAGGCTACCATGAAAAGATCGTCGAAATGGGAAAAGAGCTCGGCAAGCTGGTCGTTGCTACAGGGGATGTGCACTTCCTGAATCCCCAAGATGAAATCTTCCGCGATGTTTTCTTATTGTCAAAAGGAGATCCAACCGCAGGCAATCAGCCGCCGCTTTACTTTCATACAACGGAAGAGATGCTAGAGGCGTTCTCCTTTTTGGGGGAAGAGACCGCAAAAGAAATTGTGGTAACAAACACGAATGCCATAGCAGATATGATTGAGGATATTAGTCCGATTCCAGACAAGCTGTACACGCCGATCATTGAAGGGGCGGACGATGAGCTTCGTCAAATGTGCTATGACAAAGCAAGGTCGTTGTATGGTGACCCATTGCCCGAATTGGTCGAGCATCGCTTGGAAAAAGAATTGAACAGTATCATCAAGCACGGCTTCGGTGTGATTTATTTGATTTCGCAGCGTTTGGTAACGAAATCGTTGAATGATGGTTACCTGGTAGGTTCACGTGGGTCTGTAGGCTCGTCTTTTGTTGCGACGATGTCTGAGATTACAGAGGTAAACCCATTACCTCCTCACTATCGCTGTCCAAATTGCAAGCACAGCGAGTTTATTACAGATGGTTCAATCGCCTCTGGGTTTGACTTGGAGGATAAAGCGTGCACAGAATGCGGAACGATGTATGCCAAGGATGGGCAGGACATCCCGTTCGAGACGTTCCTCGGCTTTAAAGGAGATAAAGTACCGGATATTGACTTGAACTTCTCTGGTGATTATCAGCCACGTGCACATAAGTACACACAAGAGCTGTTCGGAGCGGATTACGTTTATCGTGCAGGAACGATTGGTACCGTTGCGGAAAAAACAGCGTATGGCTACGTGCGAAAGTATGCCGATGAACGAGGCATGACGTTGCGCAATGCGGAGATATCCAGGATCGTCAACGGCTGCACAGGCGTAAAAAGGACGACAGGACAGCATCCAGGCGGTATTATCGTAGTACCTGACTACATGGAGATTGAAGACTTTTGTCCAATTCAGTTCCCGGCTGATGATAATGAATCAGAATGGCGCACAACCCATTTCGACTTCCACTCCATTCATGATAACTTGCTGAAACTCGATATCCTGGGACACGATGATCCGACCGTTATTCGTATGTTGCAAGACTTGACGGGAATGGACCCGAAGACGATTCCACTGGATGATAAAAAGACGATGTCCATCTTCAGTACCACCGAAGCGCTGGGAGTCACACCAGAACAAATCGGTACGAACATGGGGACCCTTGGTATCCCGGAGTTTGGAACCAAATTCGTTCGTCAGATGCTAGAAGACACGAAACCGACTACGTTTGCGGAGCTTGTTCAGATTTCTGGACTCTCTCACGGTACGGACGTTTGGTTGAATAACGCTCAGGACTTGATCCGTAACGGCACTTGCAAGCTGCCAGACGTAATTGGTTGTCGTGACGATATCATGGTGTATTTGATCTATAAAGGGCTAGAGCCATCTCGTGCCTTTAAGATCATGGAGTCCGTGCGTAAGGGTAAAGGGGTTCCTGAGGACGATCAGGAAGAAATGCGCAATAATAACGTGCCAGAATGGTATATTCAGTCGTGCCAGCGGATCAAGTACATGTTCCCAAAAGCGCACGCGACCGCTTATGTCATGATGGCAGTGCGGATCGCATACTTCAAGGTTCATCGTCCATTGGAGTTTTACGCGACGTATTTCACTGTTCGCGCAGACGACTTTGATATTCCGCTGATGGTCAAAGGCTCAGCGGCAATCAAGCAAAAGATTGAAGAGATCGAGGGTAAGGGACACGATGCACAGCCAAAAGAAAAGGCATTGCTGACTGTCTTGGAGATGGCGCTGGAGATGGTAGAACGCGGCTTCCGTTTTACCAACGTTGATTTGTACAAATCGGACGCAACGCGCTTCCTGATCGAGGGTGACACTCTGATCGCTCCATTCAACGCCCTACCTGGCTTAGGGACGAACGCAGCGATCAGTATCGTGCAGGCGAGAGAGCAAGGAGAGTTTTTGTCCAAGGAAGACCTCCTATCCCGATCCCGCATATCCAAGACCATTTTGGAGTTCTTAGACGAGCAAGGTGCTTTGAAAGGATTGCCAGAATCCAACCAGCTATCCTTGTTCTAAGGCGTGCAGTCAAGGCTCACAGTCATCCAAAGGTTGTCAGCGGAGGGCTGTTATGCTATAATTTTTTTGGAAATACTGGTTTTATACGCATGGCTGATCGAGAGTGGGGAAACCCACTCTTTCTTTCTGGCTACACCTCATGGTTCAAATGAGAAGGAGGTACTTGCTTGAGCAAGGTAACGAGCATCGTCACTGAACTCGTCACGCCCATTGTTGAAGAAGTGGGTCTGGAGCTGGTTGACATCGAGTACAAAAAGGAAGGCAGCAACTGGTTTCTGCGCGTGTTTATCGACAATGAAACTGGCAACATCGACATTGATGACTGCCGCCTTGTCAGCGAGAAGCTGAGCGAAAAACTAGACGAAGTAGATCCCATCCCTACGGCATACTTTTTAGAAGTATCTTCGCCGGGTGCTGAGCGCCCATTGCGCAAGGATAAGGATTTCACGAAAGCTGTCGGCAGAAATGTGCATATCACAACAAAAGAGCCAATAGAAGGTGCAACCACGTTCGAAGGCGAACTGATATCCTATGAGGATGGCAAGCTGACAGTAAAAGAAGTAAAGAAAACGTATGTAATTTCCCAAGAGCAAATTGACACGGCTAGAATGGCAATTATTTTTTAGTTGTCGCGGCCAGTGTTAGCCCGTGGTAAGTAAAGGAGGAGGCAACGAAAGTCATGAACGGCGATTTTATCGAGGCTTTAGAAGCCATTGAGAGAGAGAAAGGCATCACCAAAGACGTACTGATCGAGGCCATCGAAGCGGCTCTTATCTCTGGATACAAACGTAACTTCAACTCGGCCCAAAATGTGCGGGTGGATGTAAATCGTCATTCAGGTATGGTGCGTGTGTTTGCGCGGAAGAGCGTAGTCGAAGAGGTTTTGGATCCGCGCCTCGAGATCTCTCAAGAAGCAGCACAAGAAATCGATCCTAACTTCCGTCTGGAGGACATCGTAGAAATCGAGGTAACGCCTCGTGATTTCGGTCGTATTGCCGCTCAGACAGCGAAGCAAGTGGTTACGCAGCGCATTCGCGAAGCGGAGCGCGGTTTGATCTACAGCGAGTTTATTGAGCGTGAAGACGATATCGTAACTGGCGTCGTTCAACGTATGGACGCTCGCAATTATTACATTGATCTGGGTAAGGCGGAAGCTGTTATGCCGATCACTGAAAAAATGCCATCCGAAGATTTTAAGTCACAAGATCGTGTGAAGGCATACATCATCAAAGTAGAGAAAACCACTAAAGGACCGCAAATCGTCGTTTCCCGTACTCACCCGGGGCTCTTGAAGCGCCTGTTTGAATTAGAAGTGCCAGAAATATATGACGGTGTGGTTGAAATCAAGTCTGTAGCGCGTGAAGCAGGTGATCGTTCGAAGATCGCTGTTCATTCGATCAACGCAGATGTAGATCCAGTTGGAGCATGTGTGGGTCCAAAGGGCATGCGTGTCCAAACGATCGTTACAGAGCTGAAAGGCGAGAAGATTGACATTGTCCGTTGGTCTGAAGATCCTGCCGAGTACGTAGCCAACGCACTCAGCCCTGCAAAGGTGCTGCATGTTGAGGTCAACGTCACGGAGAAGGTTACACGTGTAATCGTTCCCGATTATCAATTGTCTCTGGCGATTGGTAAGCGTGGTCAAAACGCACGTCTGGCAGCTAAGCTGACTGGCTGGAAAATCGATATTAAGAGCGAGTCCCAAGCCGACCAAGAAGGCATCGCTTATCCGAAAGAAGTAGAGAGCGATGAAGGGACGGACAACGAATAATCATGAAGCAAAAAAAGATCCCGTTGCGTAAGTGCATTGTTTGCCAAGGAATGTTTCCGAAAAAGGAATTAGTCCGCGTCGTCCGGACGCCAGAAGAAGAGATCGTCATTGATCTTACTGGAAGGGCGGCGGGACGCGGTACCTATGTGTGTCGGCAGGAAAGCTGTCTGAAGCCGGATGCGTTCGCATCGGGAAAATGGAAAAAAGTGCTGGAACGTGCCCTCAATATGTCCATCTCCCAAGAAAAGTATGATGCTTTCCGTGAGAAATGGCTGGAGATGATGGGAAAATGATCCCAAAAGCAGCACAACTACTCGGATTGGCGATGCGTGCGAGAAAGATCGTTACCGGGGAGGGGCTAGTCATTACCGCTATTCGTAATGGGCAGGCCCGCCTGGTATTGCTCGCATCAGATGCATCAGACAATACCGCCAAGAAAGTAAAGGATAAATGTTCCTATTACGGTGTCTCATGTGTAACCACTGGCGACCGACATTCATTGGGACACGCAATCGGAAAAGATGGGCGCGTTACCGTGGCGGTAACCGATGGGAAATTGGCCGAAAGCATTCAGCGTCTGCTCACCTAACTTAGAAAGGGTGAAGTATATTTGAAGACACGTGTGTATGAGTATGCCAAACAGCACAACATGAGCAGCAAGGAAATCCTCAATTTGCTAAAACGATTGAATATAGAAGTAGCAAATCATATGAGTATCATGGAAGAAGGGACGATCAAAAGGATCGAGGATCACATGGCCAAATTGCGTTCTGGTGCCAAACCGGAGCAGCGTAATACGTCAAGTGATGCAAGACCCAAACAAACGGAAGATCAACGACGCCCCAACGACTCCAGAGGACAACAGAACAAACCCCAACAACAAGCGGGGCAAGCTCAACCGGTTAGAAATGACAGGCCAAACAGCGATCGCGGAGGAAGCACATCAAACATCAATCGTCCAGTTAACAACAGTGCGAGTGCCAATTCCGATCAGCAAAGTCCTCAACATGGAAAAAATCAGGGGAAGAATCAGGAGAGAAAACCAAACAATATGAGAAGTCAACCCGCAAAGCCGAATGACCGCAAGCCACAAGGTAACCAGCAACGACCACAAGGCCAAGGCCAACAAAGACCACAGAACAATCAGCAACGACCGCAAAACCAACAGCGTCCAGCTCAGAAACCTGCGTCTACCACTCAACCTACTGCTAATCAAACAGAGGGTCGCACTGGTGAAGAGTTTGAAGACAAAGTTAAACTTCCTTCAAACGTAGGTACGGAAAAACGTGAGAAAATCAAAAAGGGTCCACAGACTCAAAAGACTTTTGAAGATAATAAAAAAACTCAGCCGTTCCGTGGTGGTGGTAATAACCGCTACAACAACAACCGCCGTGGCAATAATTCGCGTGGTGGTCAAAAGACACCGCGTCCTGTTTTTGACCCACCAACAAAGATCACATTTACAGAGTCTTTGACTGTAAACGAATTGGCTGTTAAGCTCCGCAAAGAGCCTGCAGAAGTAATCAAAAAGTTGTTTAACTTGGGGATCATGGCAACGATTAACCAATACCTCGATCGCGATGCCATTGAACTCATTTGCACGGATTACGGTATTGAAGTCGAAGAAAAAATCATCATCGATGAGACTAACTTTGAAACGCTGGAAGAAGTAGATGCACCAGAGAGCCTGCTGGAGCGCCCACCAGTTGTTACCATCATGGGTCACGTTGACCACGGGAAAACAACTTTGCTGGACGCGATTCGCTCTACAAACGTAGTAGCGGGAGAAGCAGGCGGAATTACACAGCATATCGGTGCGTACCAAGTTGAGATCAAAGGAAAGAAAATTACTTTCCTCGATACACCAGGTCACGCGGCGTTCACAACGATGCGTGCACGCGGTGCGCAAATCACAGATATTACCATTCTGGTTGTTGCAGCAGATGACGGTGTTATGCCGCAAACCGTAGAGGCAATTAGCCATGCAAAAGCGGCAAATGTTCCAATCATCGTAGCGGTAAACAAGATTGATAAACCAGAAGCCAATATGGATCGTATTAAGCAAGAGTTGACCGAGTATGAGCTGGTTGCCGAAGAGTGGGGCGGCGAGACGATTTTCTCCCCATTGTCTGCAAAGCAACGTACAGGTATTGAAGAACTGCTTGAGTACATCTTGCTCGTATCCGAAGTACAAGAACTGAAAGCAAACCCAGACAAGCGTGCTCGTGGTACTGTAGTGGAAGCAGAGCTTGACAAGGGACGCGGTCCAGTTGCAACCATCCTGGTTCAACAAGGTACACTGCGCGTTGGTGACCCTATCGTAGTAGGCTCTGCTTTCGGACGTGTACGTGCGATGGTGAACGACAAAGGACGCCGTCTGAAAGAAGCTGGTCCATCTACGCCAGTTGAAATCACGGGTCTGAATGATGTTCCACAAGCGGGCGACCAGTTCCGTGTCTTTGAAGATGAGAAGAAAGCCCGCGCGATCGGGGAAGCACGCGCTTCCAAACAGCGTGAATCCGAGCGTCGTGAGAGCTCCCGCGTTTCTTTGGATGATCTGTTCCAACACATCCAAGAAGGCGATATCAAAGAGTTGAACCTGATTGTAAAAGGTGACGTACAAGGTTCTGTAGAAGCTCTGCGCGGTTCTTTGGAAAAAATCGATGTCAACGGCACGCGTGTGAAAATCATTCATACAGGTGCTGGGGCGATTACGGAATCCGATGTTACCTTGGCAAATGCTTCGAATGCCATCATCATTGGTTTCAACGTACGTCCTGAACCGAATGCACGCAGCATGGCTGAACAAGAGAAAATCGACATTCGCCTGCACCGTGTCATCTACACTGTAATCGAAGAGATCGAGTCTGCTCTCAAAGGTATGCTTGATCCAGTCTTCAAAGAAAATATTATCGGTCAAGCTGAGATTCGTGAAGTGTTCAAAGTATCCAAAGTCGGAAACATCGCTGGTTGCTATGTGACTGAAGGTAAATTGAGCCGCGATGCTGGTGCGCGTTTGATCCGTGAAGGCATTGTGATCTATGAAGGTAAACTTGATACCCTCAAGCGCTTCAAAGATGATGCGAAAGACGTTGCAGCTGGCTATGAGTGCGGTCTGACTTTGGAACGCTTCAATGACCTCAAAATCGGCGACGTAATCGAAGCATTCGTCATGGTTGAAGTGAAACAATAATGATAGCAGGTGTGCAGATTGAACTGTTTCTGCCCGCTAGCCAAAACCTGAAAGAAAAACGGGCCATCGTCAAAAGTCTGATCGGCAAGCTGCGGAGCCGATTTCATGTCTCCGCGGCAGAGGTGGCTTATCTCGAGCAATGGCAGCGTACCGTGTTGGGTATCGCTGCCGTTGCTAATGAGATCTCTTTTTTACAACAAGAAATGCAGGCTGTCATTCGATTCGTGGAAAACCATCCAGAGGTAGAGTTGATTCGCGTGGATACGGAATACTACGATTAAAGAGCAGCCAGCGGAGGTGAAAATCGATGAATAAAACACGAATCAGCCGCGTAGGGGAAGAAATCAAAAAAGAACTGAGCCTCGTATTGCAGCGTGGACTTAAAGATCCTCGTGTCGGTTTCGTAACGGTAACAGATGTAGAGGTAAGCAGTGACCTGCAATTGGCAAAGGTTTTTGTCAGCATTTTTGGCAGTGAGGAAGAGCGTAAAGCTTCTCTTGCAGGTTTGACAAAAGCAAAAGGTTATTTGCGTACAGAGATCGGGAAACGCGTAAAGCTGCGTCACATTCCTGATTTTGTATTCAAGCTGGACGAGTCCATTGACTACGGCAGCAAAATTGAATCAATCCTGCGGGAAATCTCCACAGAGGGAGAGAAACAGGATGAATCTTAATCAAATGGCAGTACAGGAAGCGGCGCGGTTTATGCAGGAGCACGACCGCTTCCTGGTTCTCTCTCATGTAAGTCCTGACGGAGATGCTACAGGATCTGCTTTGGGAGTCGTGCTCATGCTCGAGCAATTGGGAAAAGAGTATGTGGTTGTAAACGAAGGGGAAACACCGATCAAGTTTAACTTCTTGCCGCGGTTTGACCGTCTTTATAACCTGCGCAAACAACCACTGAACGAGACGTTCGGGGCCGTAATCGCTGTAGACTGCGCGGATGAGTCGCGGATGGGCGATGTACGGTCTTTATTTGCGTCTGGCGCTGCTTTGCTGAATATCGATCACCATCCGACCAATGATCATTTTGGAACGGTAAATCTGGTTCGTTCGGATGCAGCCGCGACAGCAGAGATTTTGTTTGATGTTGCAGAAGCAGCAGGGGTTTCTTTCAATGAAGAGCTTGCGCTATGCATCTATACCGGTCTTCTGACGGATACAGGCGGTTTCCGCTATTCCAATACATCGCCGCGCGTCATGGAGATCGCTGCTCGATTGCTCGGATACGGTGTGAAACCAGGAGACGTAGCAGAGCGCTGTCTGGAGGAAATCACTTTTGCCCATGTGAAAGTTTTGCGACGCGCGCTCCAAACCTTGCAATTGTCCCATCAAAATT
Organism: Brevibacillus fortis; assembly: GCF_046196545.1. Classification (GTDB taxonomy): domain Bacteria; phylum Bacillota; class Bacilli; order Brevibacillales; family Brevibacillaceae; genus Brevibacillus; species Brevibacillus fortis_A. The sequence continues at coordinate 3,693,728 of NZ_CP176370.1, read as the reverse complement.
TGGTTGCTTCCATCACTGTTTCAGCCGCAGATTTTGCTGAGGTGGGTGCCGAGCGAGAAGATGCTGGTGGATTGGTGAATTACTGCCGCAACATTGAGGGAATCGAGGTCGGCGTTTCTTTTGTGGAAGCGGAACCGGGAGTGGTCAAGGTGAGCATGCGCGCTCGCGATCGGGTTGACGTAGCTGTCATTGCGAAGCAGCTTGGTGGCGGTGGACACGCAAAAGCAGCAGGATGCACGATTAAAGGACCACTTTCAGAAGTACAGCAAAAAGTATGGACTGTGTTGGACGATGCAGTAGGAGTGAAATTCGATGAGTAACGTGAACGGCGTGTTGGTTATCGACAAGCCAGCTGGTATGACCTCCCATGATTGTGTAGCACGTATTCGTCGATTGTATGGAACGAAAAAAGTGGGGCATACGGGTACACTGGATCCAGATGTGACGGGTGTACTCCCCATTTGTGTGGGACACGCAACGAGGCTAGTTGAATATTTGCAAGAGCTGCCTAAGCGCTATGATGTAGTCATGCGCCTCGGTTCTACGACCACGACGGAAGATGCTTCCGGAGAAGTGGTGGAGCAAGCTAGTGTAGATGCAGCATCGATTACGACGGAGCGTATTCAAGCACTGTTCGAATCCTTTTTGGGTGAAATGGAACAGGTACCTCCGATGTTCTCTGCGGTAAAGGTAAACGGCAAGCGGCTGTACGACCTGGCTCGTGAAGGCACGGTGATCGAGCGGCAGGCACGGAAAGTGATGCTGTATGAGCTGACGCTTCATAAGATCAGCGTGGATGGGGACACTGTCGATGTTGCATTTACGTGCACGTGCTCCAAAGGCACATACATGCGCACCTTATGTGTTGACCTCGGACGCGCTCTGGGTTATCCTGCCCATATGAAGCTGTTGCGGCGAATAAAAAGCGGCCCGTTCCAGGAGCAAGAGGCAATCCCCCTCCAGCAAATTGAGGAACAGGCAGCAAACGGGGAAGACATTTCCCGCTACTTGGTCTCCATCCCTCAGGCAATCTCGTTCTTACCGTCGTTTCAGGTCAAGCCAGAACGAATCAAAGCAGTACGTAATGGACTTGCGACTGCGCTTCCAGGCGTCACTGCGGAGGAAGGAAGTTTGATTTGCTTGTTTGCGGGGGAAGAATTACTTGGCATCCATCGCGTATGCCGTGGAGACAAAGGACTTTTCGCCAAACCAGAAAAAGTCTTTCCAGCCGAGGTGTAATCCGTGAAAACGATCTACCTGACATACCCGTTTCCGTCTGACCTGCAAGCGAATCCTTGTGCGATTGCACTGGGGTACTTTGATGGTGTACATATTGGGCATCGCCGTGTAATTCAAAAGGCGATTGATACAGCGAAAGCAAACGGATGGCAAAGTACGGTAGTGACCTTTGATCCGCATCCTCGAGAAGTATTGGGGCAAAGCGGTTATACCCGCTATTTGACACCACTTGCAGACAAGCTCGAGCAATTCGAAAAGATGGGCGTAGACACCACTTATGTGATGAAATTCGATATTAGCTTTGCGGCTATTTATCCAGAAGATTTCATCGCAGAGTGCCTTCTCCCATTGGAATGCCGCCATATTGTCGTTGGCTTCGACTACACCTTTGGTTATCGCGGGATGGGGACTGCCCATACCCTGCAAGAAATGAGCAAAGGTCGTTATGGGCTCGACATAGTGGGTCCGGTAAATCTCTTGGGTGAAAAAGTGAGCAGTACAATCATCCGTGAATATCTTCATCATGGGGATGTCGAGCAGGTTCGCCATTTGCTAGGCCGCTCCTACAAAGTGCGCGGGACAGTCGTGCATGGTGACAAACGCGGTCGAACCATCGGCTTTCCTACAGCGAATGTCCAAGTGAATCAGCCGTACTTGATCGGAAAGAATGGGGTCTACGGTGTTCGCTTTACCGTGGATGAAAAAAGCTACTATGGCGTCATGAACGTAGGGATCAAGCCTACATTCGAACTGGAGAAAAAAGAAAAGTCACTAGAAGTGCACATTTTTGAGTTCTCTGGTGAAATCTATGACAAAGAAGTAGAAGTAGAGTTCCTGTTCTACATTCGCGAAGAACAGAAATTTGCTGGAGTCGATGCACTCATCGCGCAAATTGGACGAGATGTACAAACGGCGAAGCAAAAATTTGCAGAGGGAACCTCGTAAACGATTCTCTTTGCTTTTCACAAAATGGTATGCTATAATTCAAAACGTTGTACAGATAACCGTAGCTTGGCTGACCGATTCTCACCGACGGCAGACTCGGCGAACGGTATAAAAAATGAGGAGGTGAGTCATGATGGCATTGACTCAAGAACGTAAAACTCAACTGATTCAAGAGTTCCGTACTCATGAGAACGACACCGGTTCACCGGAAGTGCAAATCGCTATCTTGACCGAAAACATTAACAATCTGAACGGACACTTGCGTACGCACAAGAAAGATCACCACAGCCGTCGTGGTCTCTTGAAAATGGTTGGTCAACGTCGTAACCTGTTGACATACCTGCGTGAAGCAGATGTTCAACGCTATCGTTCGGTTGTAGACCGCCTTGGTCTGCGCCGCTAATCAGCGTCTTGTAAAAAGCGGGTTCTGCCCGCTTTTTCTATCGTGTAGGAGGGTTTAGCGTAGAAATGCGCTAAGCCCATCCGAAACGAGTAAAAAGGCTTGTGTCCTATCTGGTAGATTTAATTAGCTTCAAAAGAAGCTTTTTTTATTATCTAGAAAGACTGCCAAAGGTAACCATTTAATTTTTATCATGGCAGGAAATAATACATATAGGTAGAAAACAAAGTGTGAAATGCACATTGTTGTGAAGGAGGACTGCTAGCATCATGGAGCAACAATACCGTACATATGACTTCGAACTGGCAGGCCGAAAACTGACCCTGGAATTTGGCAAAATGGCTAAACAGGCGCATGGTTCGGTCTTGGTTCGTTACGGCGATACAGCAATCCTGTCCGCAGTTACAGTCTCGAAGGAACCAAAACCACTTGATTTCTTTCCATTGACTGTCAACTATGAGGAGCGGCTCTACGCGGTCGGGAAAATTCCTGGCGGCTTTATTAAAAGAGAAGGACGTCCAAGCGAAAAGGCAATTTTGGCTAGCCGCTTGATTGACCGCCCTGTCCGCCCTCTTTTTGCAGAAGGATTCCGTAACGACGTACAAATCGTAAATACTGTTCTGTCTGTGGATCAAGACTGCTCGCCTGAAATCGCCGCGATGATCGGTACTTCCGCAGCGCTATGCGTTTCGGAGATTCCTTTTGAAGGTCCGATTGCAGGCGTAATCGTAGGACGAATTGACGGGGAGTTCGTCATTAACCCTACTGTAGCTCAAGCGGAGAAAAGCGATATTCACCTGACTGTCGCAGGTACGCACAAAGCGATTAACATGGTGGAAGCAGCTGCGAACCAAGTATCGGAAGCAGTAATGCTCGAAGCGATCATGGCTGGTCATGACGTTATTAAGCAACTGGTAGAATTCCAGAACATGATCGTGTCCGAAATTGGCAAGCAAAAGATGGAAGTCATCTTGCATGAGGTGGATCCTGAAATCGATCAAGCTGTGCGTGAATTTGCGGAAGCTCGCCTGAAAGAAGCTGTTCGCATCGAAGAAAAACAAGCACGCTACGATGCTATTGACGATATCAAGGCAGAAACCAAAGAGCATTTTGCAGCCAAGGACCCTGAGGCATATCCAGAGCAGGAAAAGATGATTAGCGAAGTACTTGGCAATATTGTCAAGGATGAAGTTCGCCGTCTGATTACTGACGAGAAAGTTCGCCCTGATGGACGCGCTCTGAACGAAATTCGTCCGCTGTCCAGTGAGACAACCATTCTTTCCCGTACACATGGCTCTGCTATGTTTACCCGTGGTCAGACGCAAGCGCTGAGCGTTTGCACATTGGGCGCGCTGGGAGATGTTCAAATTCTCGATGGACTCGGTCTGGAAGAATCGAAGCGTTTCATGCATCACTACAACTTCCCGCCGTATAGCGTGGGTGAAGCACGTCCGTTGCGTCCTCCGGGCCGTCGTGAAATCGGACACGGTGCATTGGGTGAGCGTGCAATCGAGCCAATCATTCCATCAGAGGTAGAGTTCCCATACACGATTCGTCTCGTATCCGAAGTAATTGAATCCAACGGTTCCACATCGCAAGCGTCGATTTGCGCGAGCGTACTTGCCTTGATGGATGCAGGTGTACCGATCAAAGCACCGGTAGCAGGTATTGCGATGGGCTTGATCATGAGCAAAGATGAGAAATCTTTCTCGATCCTGACTGATATTCAAGGTATGGAAGATCATTTGGGAGACATGGATTTCAAAGTAGCAGGTACAGAGGCTGGTGTAACAGCTATCCAAATGGACATCAAAATTTCCGGTATCAACCGTGAGATTTTAGAGCTGGCCTTGGAGCAAGCGCGTGTAGGTCGTTTGCACATCCTGAACCATATGATGAGCACGATTTCCGAACCGCGTAAAGAACTGTCACCTTATGCACCAAAAATCATGACCATGACGATCAATCCGGAGAAAATTCGCGATGTAATCGGTCCACAAGGTCGTGTCATCAATAAGATTATCGAAGAAACCGGCGTAAAAATCGACATTGAACAAGATGGACGAGTCTTTATCGCATCCATCAACCACGAAGCGAATCTGCGCGCGAAACAAATCATTGAAGATCTGGTTCGTGAGGTAGCTGTTGGTCAGGTGTACCTGGGAACAGTAAAACGCGTAGAGAAGTACGGTGCGTTCATCGAGTTGTTCGCAGGTAAAGAGGGCTTGTGCCACATCTCTCAACTGGCTGAAGAGCGTGTAGCCAAAACAGAAGATGTTGTCGCAGTTGGTGATAAAGTACAAGTGAAAGTGACCGAGATCGACGACCAAGGTCGTGTGAATCTCTCTCGCAAAGCAGTTTTGAAAGAGCAAGCTGCTGCGGAACAAGCTGCTGAAACACCAACAAAAGCAGAATAAAGAAAAACAAAAGGCTTCGTCACTCGAAGAAATTCGTGTACGGAAGCTTTTTTCTTTTATGTGCCAGATGCTCCCGATTCGTAAGTCTAAGTCGTTCCTTCCTCTCATACATTGGACAAGAGAGACTCGTACGATCGATAGAGGAGGGCGACGCCCTAATGACGAATAGGACCAGGAGACTTTTGTTCATCGTTATATATGGAGTAGCGCTGATCGTTCTCTTGAATTATCAGCCTATTCATCATTACATCAGTACGATCAAAAATGTCCAAGTGATTGGAGATCGTAACGAAAACGAAAAAGCGCGTTTACGGGCGGAGATTGAAAAGTGGAAAGAGGGCAGAGAGGAACAGCCGATAGATGCCGTCCTCGATCAGACGTGGAAGGCGATTCCGGGATATAATGGCCGTGTAGTGGATGTAGAAGAATCAATCAATAAAATGCTGGCTGCTGGTGTGTCCAGTCCAGATTTGCTGGTATACAAGGAAGTACCTCCAGCGGTTTCGCTTGAGCAATTGGGAGCACATCCTATCTATCGAGGAAATCCGAATAAACCAGCGATTTCTTTCATGATCAACGTGGCTTGGGGAAATGAGTATCTTGATTCAATGCTCAATACACTCGATAAACACAAGGTAAAGACGACCTTCTTTTTTGATGGCTCTTGGGTAAAACGTTACCCAGAAGAAGCAAAAAAAATCTTGGCACGTGGCCATGAGATTGGTAATCATGCGTATTCTCATCCAGATATGAACACACTGGGGACACAGAGAATTCATCAAGAAATAAGTCGTACGCAAGATGTTATTTATAAAACGCTGGAAGTGAAGCCTTCACTATTCGCACCGCCATCTGGTGCTTTTAACCAGCGCGTTGTACAAATCGCGCATTCGTCATATCAAATGAAGACGATTCTATGGACGGCAGATACGGTAGACTGGCAGAAACCTTCGCCTGCTTCTGTAATCAATAAAATAAGCCGGAAAATGGGGAACGGTGTCCTCGTACTCATGCATCCTACTTCTACCTCCGAGGCCAGTTTAGATCAACTTCTAACGATCGCCAAAAAGAAGGGGCTACAGCCGACGACTGTTTCAGAGGTTATATCGAGTCGTAGACTCCCGTCACCGTAAATACATGTTCATTTATTGTGGAGACAAAGGAAGTTTGCTATAGTTAGACGTGTTTACAAGAAATTCCCCGAGGTTTCGGGTAGAGACAGATGAACAACCGAGGAGGATTTACGTGATACAACGTCATACGTGTGATAACGGTCTTCGAATCGTGACGGAACGGATTCCGTCCGTTCGCTCCGTTGCCTTAGGCATCTGGGTAGGGACTGGTTCGAAATATGAAAACGAGAAAAACAACGGGATTTCCCATTTTCTCGAGCATATGTTTTTCAAAGGCACGACTACTCGTTCTGCAAAGGAAATTGCGGAAACCTTTGATGAGATTGGCGGGAACGTGAACGCCTTTACCTCGAAGGAGTATACCTGCTATTACGCAAGGGTGCTGGACCAACACGCTCCAATCGCCCTCGATGTTCTTTCCGATATGTATTTCAACTCGGTATTTGATGCAGATGAGTTGGAAAAGGAAAAGAACGTCGTCATTGAAGAGATTAGCATGTATGAAGACGCGCCAGATGATTTGGTGCATGATTTGATTGCACGCGCTTCGTACAGCACACACCCACTGGGGTATTCGATTTTGGGTACGGAAGATGTCCTGCGCAGCTTGAAACGTGACGATTTGCTCGCTTATATTGATCAGCATTACCTGCCAACGAATACGGTGATTACGGTAGCAGGTAATTTTGAAGAGAGTTTGATTGAAGACATTCAAAAGCGCTTTCAGACTTTCTCTCGTCCAGGCAGTATGCCGACCTTGTCTACTCCTGATTTTGCTGGAAATGTGATCGCGCATCATAAGGCGACAGAGCAAGCGCATCTGTGCCTGTCACTACCCGGCTTTAAGGTAGGACATCCTGAAGTCTACTCCTTGATTTTGCTGAATAACGTGCTGGGTGGCAGCATGAGCTCGCGTCTATTCCAAGAAATTCGAGAAGAGCGCGGCTTGGCATACTCTGTTTATTCCTATCATTCGTCCTATAAAGAAGCGGGTACGTTCCACGTGTATACAGGAACGGCACCAGAGCAAGTAGGACAGGTTTTTGACATCGTCTCGCGCGTCCTGCGCGATGTCGCTGATCATGGAATTACGGACAAAGAGCTGAACAAAGGAAAAGAGCAGCTGAAAGGCAGCTTGATGCTCAGCTTGGAAAGCACCAATAGCCGTATGAGTCGACTTGGCAAAAATGAACTCCTGCTGGGTCGTCACCTTAGTTTAGACGAGATCATTGCCAAAATTGACCGTGTTTCCCATGAATCTGTTTTGGCTGTGGCGCAGCAACTGTTCCGTTCCAAGATGTCTATGGCGATGGTGAGTCCACTCGACGGCTTCCCTGAAAATGTGAAGAACGATATTTTGTTGTAAGCAAAAATCCGGCATAGCCCGGATTTTTTTGCGTATATCAACAGTAAATAAAAGGACAAAGGGGGCTTCTCCATGCGCTTAAGCGAGTTGGGTGGGAAGGAGATTATCGGACTGGACAACGGGGAGAAAATGGGGGTCATCAGTGATTCCGATTTAGTCATCCATCCCGAAAACGGTACGATTCAATCCATCATCTTGCCTGGAGGCAGTTTCTTTGGGTTCGGAAAGAAGCGAGAGGACCTCGTGATCCCATGGAGCTCCATCGTAAAAATTGGGCCAGATATGGTTATCATCCAGCTTCAAGCGCCTGAGGCACAAGCTTCTCAAAAGTAGGCGCTACTGTCACCGAAGTAGCAGGAGCGGAATAGGATGGGGGTAGACCGCATGGATTTCCGTCAACTTTTCCAAATGGAAAACCTTTGCGTTCCGATCATTTAATGCAGTAAAATGTGTGGAAAGGGGAACGCAGCATGCTAACGGGCATACATGTTGCCTTCATCGGCGGAGACGCTCGCCAGTTGGAAGTCATTAAGCGATGCATACAACTGGATGCTAGCGTCACGTTAGTTGGCTTCGACAACCTGGAAAGTAATTTCACAGGGGCAACGAAGAAACCATTAACATGCGATGTGTTGAAAGACGTGGACGCCCTCATCCTACCCATCGTAGGGACCGATGACCAAGGATACGTGGAAAGTATTTTCTGCTCCAAGCAACTGCAGTTGCTAGACGAACATGTGGCAAGTCTGCCGAGTCATTGCGTGGTTTACACGGGAATGGCAAAGCCTTATCTGAAAAAGCTGTTGGCTTCCACACAGCTTCCTCTCGTGGAGCTCTTGGGTCGTGATGACGTAGCTATCTATAACTCTATCCCTACAGTAGAGGGAGCGTTAATGATGGCGATTCAACATACGGATATTACGATTCATGGATCACAGTCAATTGTTTTGGGATTGGGCCGAACAGGTTTGTCTATGGCTCGAGCATTGCATGCGTTGGGAGCCCGCGTAAGAGTGGGGGCCAGGCGTCAGGAACACTTGGCACGCATTTATGAGATGGGATTGACTCCCTTCCATATAAGCGAAGTAAGGCAACAGGTTACGAATGCTGATTTCATTTTTAATACCATCCCGCAATTATTACTCACGGCAGAAGTGATTGCTCAAATGCCTCAATCGGCGTTTATTCTTGATCTTGCCTCCAAGCCAGGGGGAACAGATTTTCGTTACGCTGAAAGACGAGGTATCAAAGCTCTTCTTGCTCCCGGATTGCCTGGAATCGTTGCACCGAAAACCGCTGGACAAATTTTAGCCCAAACATTGTCTCGTCTGATTGCGGATCAAAGGAAAGCGCCAGGAGGGGATGCAACATGAGTAAGCTTCAGGGAAAGACCATTGGATTTGGTTTGTCTGGATCGCATTGCACCTTTGAGGAAACCATGCCGCAAATTAAGCGATTTGTGGATGCTGGAGCACGGGTCGTACCCATCGTATCGAATACGATTATGACCACGGATACACGCTTCGGTACTTCACAAAGCTGGCAACAACAAATCAAGGAACTGACAGGGGAGGAGCTTATTTCAACGATTCCTCAGGCTGAGCCGTTGGGACCTTCGAAGTTGTTGGATGTCATGCTGATTGCGCCTTGCACAGGCAGTACGACGAGTCGATTGGCGAATGCCATTACAGATAGTGCCGTACTGATGGCGGCTAAAGCGACGATGCGTAATCTACGACCGATTGTGATTGCCATTTCCACCAATGATGGTCTGGGATTAAATGCAGCCAACATTGCCAAGCTGTTGGCCGCGAAAAATATGTATTTCGTGCCGTTCGGGCAGGATGCCCCGGATAAAAAACCGAACTCGCTTGTAGCTCGTATGGATCTCCTATTGGAAACATGCGAAGCAGCTTTGGAAGGTCGACAATTGCAACCCTTGCTCATCGAGAGATTTAACTACTAATAAGACTACAGAAAAAACAATAAACCTGCTTTTTCGCGATTAGGAGGAGAGTAAGAGATGGCAAACCAACTGACTTTCAATGTTGCTGTAGTCGGTGCGACTGGTGCAGTCGGACAGCAAATGATTCAACTATTAGAAAAGCGCAACTTCCCAATCAAACAGCTTAAGCTGCTTGCTTCTGGACGTTCTGCAGGAAAAACGGTTACGTTCAAGGGCCAAGAAATTGTGCTGGAAGAGGCGACTCCAGACAGTTTTGCAGGGGTTGATTTTGCCTTGTTTAGTGCTGGCGGATCTGTCAGTAAGGAACTGGCTCATCACGCAGTGCGTCATGGTGCAGTTGTCATTGACAATACCAGTGCATTCCGGATGGACCCGGATGTTCCTCTCGTTGTGCCAGAAGTAAACATGGATGCTGCGCTCGCCCATAATGGAATCATTGCGAATCCGAATTGCTCTACGATTCAGATGGTTGCCGCTCTAAAACCCCTATATGATCGTTTTGGTATAGACAGAATCATCGTTTCTACTTACCAGGCAGTATCTGGTGCAGGTCAATCTGCGATCAATGAATTGCTCGACCAGAGTCGAGACATTTTGGATGGTAAAGAACCGCAGTGTAACGTACTTCCCGTAGGCAAATTGCCTGTACATCATCAGATTGCTTACAACGCGATTCCGCAGATTGATGTGTTCACCGACAATGGTTTTACTTATGAAGAAATGAAAATGATCAATGAGACCAAAAAAATCTTCGGTGATGACACTGTACTTGTTTCAGCTACTTGCGTACGTATTCCAGTGGTCTACGGCCATAGCGAGTCGGTATATGTAGAGCTGAAACAGGATTACGATCTGGCAGAAGTAAAGGCCCTGCTGAAAAACGCTCCGGGTGTCGTGTTAGTAGATGCGCCGGAGGAACAGCAGTATCCACTCGCTACTGATGCAACAGGCAAACTGGAAGTATTCGTGGGCCGGGTGCGTCGTGATCTCCATCATCCTCGTGGACTGCATATGTGGATCGTTTCTGACAATCTTCTCAAGGGTGCAGCATGGAATACAGTACAAATCGCTGAAGAACTCATAAAAGCAAGAGTATAGGGGAGAGGTTAGTGAAGATTCTCGTCCAGAAGTTCGGTGGTTCTTCCTTGACGACGGAGGATTGCCGGATGCGGGCAATCTACCATATGGAAAAAGCAATTGATGAGGGCTATGCCCTCGTCGTTGTCGTATCGGCGATGGGACGCAAAGGTGATCCATACGCAACCGATACACTATTGCAGTTGGTTCGGGCGAATGGGAACCAACTGCCAAGTCGAGAAACGGATATGCTGATGCATACCGGAGAAATCATCTCTGCTACAGTCATGTGCAGCATGCTGAATGCACGAGGAATTAAAGCATCGATTTTGACAGGCGGTCAGGCAAATATTGTGACGAGCGACGACTTTACGAATGCACAAATCATGTCGATCGATCCAAGTCGTATTTTGCAGGACTTGCAGGAAAGTCAAGTTGTGATCGTTCCAGGGTTTCAGGGACGTACTGCCGAGTGGGAAATTACGACACTGGGAAGGGGCGGAAGCGATACGACTGCAACCGCTCTCGGTGTCGCCTTGAAGGCTGAAACGGTGGATATTTTCACCGACGTGGAAGGCATCATGACGGCGGATCCGCGTATCGTTGAAGAAGCGCAGCGGCTCGGTATGGTGACTTACACGGAGATTTGCAACATGGCTCACCTGGGTGCAAAAGTCATTCATCCTAGAGCGGTGGAGATCGCGATGCACGCAAACGTGCCGATTCGTGTTCGCTCTACGTTTTCGGACGACCCCGGTACACTTGTAACGACTATGCTGGAGATCGGGAAAATGGGCTACACCGTACACGACAGAGTCGTCATGGGAATTGCTCATGTACCGAACATTACTCAGATTAAGGTAGCGAACAAAGAAGGGTCTTACGATACACAGCTACAAGTCTTCAAAACGATGGCAACCAATAACATCAGTGTAGATTTCATCAATGTGAACCCAATGGGTGTTGCTTACACGGTCCATGATGAAATGGGAGAAAAAGCTGCTCGTCTGTTAACGGAAATGGGATACGAGCCGCAGCTTTTGCCGCATTGCGCAAAAGTGTCCGTGATTGGTGCAGGGATGACGGGCGTGCCGGGCGTGATGGCGCGAATCGTGGAGGCACTTACGCAAGAAGACATTCAAATTCTTCAATCGGCAGACTCCCATACAACCATCTGGGTACTCGTGCATGAAATGGATATGGTGAAGGCTGTTCGTGCGCTTCATCAGCAGTTCAACCTGCATGTTCAACATATGTAAGAGCATATCCTGACTTTAAATACCTACTGATCACGATAAGAGGAGTTGGAGAGGTAGTGGCACATTTTGGTAGACTGCTTACCGCAATGGTAACGCCTTTTAATGATCAACTTCAAATCGATTACGATAAAACAGAACGTTTGATTGATCATTTGATCGCAAATGGTACGACGGGGATTGTCGTCAGTGGAACGACTGGCGAATCTCCGACTTTGTCTCGAACCGAAAAGCTTGATTTGTTTCGTCATGTGGTTTCCTACGCAAAAGGAAGAGTCCACATCATTGCTGGAACAGGTAGTAATGATACAGCTTCCAGTATAGAGTTCACTCAAGCTGTACAATCCATTGGCGTAGACGCTGTAATGCTCGTTGCACCATATTACAGCAAGCCATCTCAAGAAGGGCTTTACGCACACTTTAAGGCATTGGCTGATGCTACTGAGTTGCCAATTATGCTGTACAATGTGCCAGGACGTACTGTTGTCAATATGACAGCGGAAACGACGCTGCGTTTGGCTCAATTGCCAAATGTCGTTTGCGTGAAGGAAGCCTCCGGCAACTTATCGCAGATGGCGCAAATCATTGAGCATGCCCCAGAAGGCTTTGAGCTGTACAGTGGTGATGATGGCTTAACCTTGCCGATCCTGTCTATCGGGGGAGTGGGCATTGTCAGTGTGGCGAGTCATGTAGTTGGCCGCCCGATGACAGACATGATGGACGCCTATTTTGCTGGTAACTATACGGAAGCAGCAAGGCTCCATCGCAAGCTGTTGCCGATTTTTGAAGGCCTGTTTGCCTACCCGAGCCCAGGACCGACGAAGGTCGCGTTAGAAAAGCTCGGCGTTCAAGTTGGGGGCGTTCGACTGCCTTTAGTAGAACTGAACGAACAAGAAAAAGCATTCGTTCATTCCCTGCTTGTTTAACTCCATAGAAGATCAAGAGCCATTCCTGCCCGGGATGGCTCTTTTTCCTTGTGTTCATGATTTCACTTCGGGTATAATAAGATCAAGTGATTTGGGGCGGTTTTTTTGAGTGGACATGACAACTAAATATAGGAGGTTACACGTTTTGGCAAAGTCGAATCACTCGGTTCTCGTTTTCGCCCTGGGCGGAGTCGGCGAAATTGGGAAGAATATGTACGTGGTACAAAGCGGTGACGACATCGTAGTGATTGATGCCGGATTGAAGTTCCCAGAAGAGGAAATGCTGGGGATTGATATGGTTATTCCGGATATCACCTACTTGGAGGAACATCGCGACAAGGTTCGGGGTATTATTATTACGCATGGACACGAAGACCACATCGGCGGCCTCAGCTACGTGCTGAAGCATTTGAAAGTCCCGGTTTATGCGACAAAACTTACCCTCGGTTTAATTGATGCAAAGTTAAAAGAAGCGGGCATCCTAAACGAAACAAAACGCGTATTGATCAACAGCGACTCGGAAGTCGTTCTCGGAAAGATGAAGGCGACCTTTTTCCGCGTAAACCACAGCATCCCGGATTGTGTAGGGGTATGCCTGGATACGCCAGAAGGTTACATCGTTCATACAGGAGACTTCAAGTTCGATCAAACGCCTGTTAACAATCAGGTAGCTGATCTGGCAAAAATGGCGATGATCGGTGACAGAGGCGTTTTGTGCTTGCTCTCTGACAGTACGAATGCAGAACGGCCTGGATTTACCGGATCGGAACGCTCAGTGGGCAAAGCACTCATGGATGTGTTTAGCAAAGCATCTGGACGTATTGTTGTTTCAACGTTTGCATCAAATGTTCACCGCATTCAACAAGTGGTGGACGCTGCAGCACAGTTCAACCGCAAATTGACGGTTGTCGGCCGGAGCATGCAAAATGTCATGAATATCAGCAGAGACTTAGGGTACTTGTTGGTTCCTGAGGGCTTGATTGTTGAGATCGATGAAATCAACAAGCTGAATGCTGAACAAGTCGTTATTTTATCAACTGGAAGCCAAGGAGAGCCTATGTCCGCGCTCACTCGGATGGCCCGATCCGCCCATCGGAAAATTGACATCCTTCCAGGAGATACCGTTATTATTGCAGCCACTCCCATTCCAGGGAATGAAAAATACGTGGCGCGTACGATCGATCAATTATCGCGTATTGGTGCAGAGGTCATTTATGGTGGCCATGGACCTAACGGAACCGTCCACGTCTCCGGTCATGGTAGCCAAGAAGAATTGCGCCTGATGCTTAACCTAATGAAGCCTAAGTATTTTATTCCTGTTCACGGTGAATATCGCATGTTAAAAACGCATGCCTTACTTGCTGAACAGGTTGGCATTCCTGAAGAAAACACGTTCTTGCTGGATAACGGCGATACAGTTGAATTCTCAGGGGGCAAGGCTCGTTACGGTGGAAAAGTCCATGCTGGCAACGTTTTGATTGACGGCTTGGGCGTTGGTGATGTAGGAAACATCGTACTTAGAGATCGCAAATTACTGTCACAAGATGGCATACTGGTAGTTGTCGTTACACTCAGCAAACAAAATGGCACGATTTTGTCAGGTCCAGACATCATTTCTCGCGGTTTCGTCTACGTGCGTGAATCCGAAGAGTTGCTGGATGAGGCAAATCGCATAGTGACCCAAACACTTGTCAAATGCATGGAAGAAAATGTGAATGAATGGTCTTCACTGAAAAATAACGTAAAAGAGTCATTAGGCCGTTATCTGTACGAGCAAACGCGCAGACGTCCGATGATCTTGCCGATTATCATGGAAGTGTAGGATCACTAGATAAAGAGCTGGAAACCCTTTCGAAGAAGGGTTTCTGGCTCTTTTTGGCTTTGTGGGCGCATGATTTTTCCCCCCCTTATCCATACTACAGAGGAAAGTGAGGGAGGATCATCCATGCCGAATCAACAATTTAACGATTTTTTAAATAGGTCGCCGTTTGCAAACACAGCGGTAAATAGTAAGGAATCCCAGCCACAAGCACCAACGAATGATCAGGAGCCTGCTGCTTCGCCGCCGTCAGAAGCACCCGCACAAGAAGATCCGAAGAAAAAACTGCTCGATTCCATTACGCAACTGGGCCAGACAAACGTCCCACAGCTCGAAAGCAATATTTATTGTATGACCATCATCGGACAAGTAGAAGGGCATATTCAGTTGCCTCCCCAAAATAAGACGACGAAATATGAGCACCTCATCCCTCAATTGGTTGCGGCAGAACAAAACAGCAAAATAGAGGGCGTGCTCGTTATTTTGAATACGGTTGGCGGGGACGTGGAAGCGGGCTTGGCGATTGCGGAAATGGTATCGTCCTTATCCAAACCGGTAGTCACACTCGTACTCGGTGGTGGTCATAGTATCGGTGTGCCAATCGCTGTAGCTGGTTCGTACTCATTTATTGCAGAAACCGCCACGATGACGATCCACCCGATTCGCTTGACGGGTCTTGTTATTGGTGTACCGCAAACGTTTGAGTACTTGGACAAAATGCAAGATCGTGTAGTTAGCTTCATTTCCCGTCACTCCAAAGTCTCGGAAGAAAAGTTCCGTGAGCTCATGACCCGAACTGGTGAATTGACACGAGACATCGGAACCAATGTGATTGGTGTAGATGCAGTTAAATACGGTTTGATTGATGAAGTCGGCGGCCTTGGAAGTGCGCTGAAAAAGCTGAACGAACTGATCAAAGCGCAAAAAGGCGAGGAGAGTGTACTCCAATGATTTTATACTCCATCATTCCGATGGAAACGGTTTTTGAGAACATGGAGCAAGTGGAGAAACAAGAGCTGAAAGAGATCGCAGTGGGTCATGCCACGATGCTCATTGAGCAAACCGGACCGTTTGAAGGAAAAATTGTCAGGCTGATTAGTCCAGATCCGCAAGACTACCTGAAGAAGCAGTACGCACCGGGACAAAAAATTCAGTTTCAACCTGAATGGCTCGCCTAAGAAGTCCTGTATTTCTATGAATTTCCTGTGTTATACTAGTGATGTACGAACAGCAGCCGAACACGCGACGGCTGCCTTTTTTAACGAATAGGAATTTATAAAATAAATTCCGGAGCGCATGGAAACTTTCCGCCAAAACGCGGTCGCTCTACGTTGAAAAGGCCTCGATAGAGGTTTTCTTACCATTCGGTACATAACAAGTATAATGACGAGGAGGAGGCGTGCCATTGAGTAGGAGAAAAAAAGAGCGTTCACAAGCGGCATTGGCCTCAGTTGTCAAAATAGAGCTGCTGGGACTTCTCATCATCGTGCTGTCCTTGATTGGGCTATTAGAGAGTGGGTGGCTAGGCAAAAATGTACTGGCACTTCTATTCCGGTTTATTGCGGGCTCATGGGATTTCATTATTCCTGTTTTGCTAATCGGTATGGCCATACATATGATGTTTACGAGAAAGTCACCGAAGCTTACTTACCGCGTCTTAGGGATAGCACTCATTGGTGTGGCGATTTTGACCTGGGATCACATGATTCTGTACAAACAAATTACCGCCGATGGAAAATTTGCAGAGCAAAGCATTATTAAGGTTACATGGGACAGAATTTGGCTCGATCATGGTCAGAAAGTGTCCACCACCGGGGTAGGCGGAGGAATGATCGGTGCCCTGTTTTTTGCGGTGACAAATGGTCTTGTTGGAACAATTGGTACTGGTCTCGTGATTGTTTTCCTTTTCCTTGTGGGATTGATGTTCCTGTTCAATCTTTCTTATGTAAACATTCTGATGTTTGCCAAGGACAAGCTCGCTTTGTTTTACGGAAAGGCGAAGGATACAGTGAAGGACTCTGTACAGCTTTTGCAGGAAGAGAACGAGAAGCGAAAGAAAGAAGCAAAGGAAGCCGAAGAGGCTCGCAAGCAAAAGCAATCGGTGGAAGAGAACGAGGCCATCGCGGTTACTGCGTTGAAAGAGCAAAAATCTCATCCACAGACTGCTATGCAGGAGGAAGAAGTCCAGCAACCGAGCGCTCCGTTAATTCGTGATTTTACGGATCGCATTGCGTTGGATGAGGATGAAGAACCCGTTGATCCTAGTCATCAAGCGAGAGCTGCACAACCGAAAACGAATCAGGAAATTACGTTTGCGCTCGAAGGAGAAGAAGAAATCTTCGGTACACTAGATACCGCGGAAGCACAGAAAACCATACCGTATGAGCTTCCAGGTCTGCACATGCTCGCAAGGCCGAAAGCGAGTTCTACAGGAAAAGACGTCGATCATACCTCAAATGCGGCGAAATTAGTGCAGACACTGAAGAGCTTTGGCGTCAATGCAACGGTTTCCGAAGTACATCGCGGACCAGCTGTTACACGATATGAAGTTCAGCCTGCTACAGGGGTAAAAGTAAGCAGGATTGTCAGCTTGACGGATGACCTTGCTTTGGCATTAGCGGCAAAAGATATCCGGATTGAGGCACCAATCCCAGGAAAATCAGCCATCGGCATCGAGGTTCCGAACTCAGAGGTAGCGGTCGTATCACTACGAGAAGTGTTGGAAGCTCCTGAGTATCAAGATGCGCCAGGGAAGCTTACCGTTGCTCTTGGCCGGGATATTTCCGGAGAGCCGATCGTAGCAGATTTGACCAAAATGCCCCATTTGCTCGTAGCGGGTGCGACGGGAAGCGGAAAATCAGTATGCATTAACGGATTGATTATGAGCATTTTGTTCAAGGCCAAACCAGAAGAAGTCAAGCTGATGATGGTTGACCCGAAAATGGTGGAACTGAATGTGTACAACGGAATTCCGCATTTGTTAGCTCCTGTTGTTACTGACCCGAGAAGGGCTTCTGTTGCATTGAAAAAGGTAGTGGCCGAGATGGAGCGGCGTTATAATTTGTTTGCCAAAACAGGGAGCCGCAATATTGAAATGTACAATGCGCAAGTGGAAGGCACGCCACTTCCCTATATTGTCGTCATCGTCGATGAGCTTGCAGACTTGATGATGGTAGCTCCGGGAGAAGTGGAAGATGCGATTTGTCGACTCGCGCAAATGGCTCGTGCTTCTGGGATACATCTCATCATCGCGACACAACGTCCTTCTGTAGATGTCATTACGGGTGTGATCAAGGCAAATATCCCATCCCGCATCGCCTTTGGCGTATCTTCGATGGCTGACTCCAGAACGATTCTCGATATGGGAGGAGCGGAAAAGCTTCTTGGTAGAGGGGACATGCTTTCGCTGCCGATGGGGGCATCCAAGCCGACTCGTGTTCAAGGAGCCTTTGTATCCGACAAGGAAGTAGAAGAGGTCGTTCGTTTTGTGAAAGAACAGCAAGAGGTTCGCTACAATGAAGAGATGATCCCGGGTGACGTGCAGGAGGAACAGCAGCCAGTCGTGGATGATGAACTATACGATCAAGCTGTTCAAATCGTTTCAGAAGCCCAAACGGCATCGGCATCCTTGCTACAGCGTCGTCTCCGTGTCGGTTATACGCGAGCGGCACGTTTGATTGATATGATGGAAGCTCAAGGAGTAGTCGGTCCTTATGAGGGAAGCAAGCCTCGTGAGGTGCGTCTGCCACGTCCGTCCATAGAAAGCAATATTTCATAGAGAAAGATCTTGCCAACATTTGTGCTGGCAGGGTCTTTTTTCCTATTTTAGGAGAAAAATCTCTGTCGAAATTAATCATTTTGCATTATTATTCATAAATATTTGGCTTGCATGATACTCGCCCCTCATGTAAACTTTTTAAGAGATTGACGGAAATTGTTGTTATTAAGTCTCATACGAATCAGAGGTCTGACGTCCTACCTGTTGGGTGGCTTGCGGACAGCAGGAGTGAATGATGATGAGCATCAAAGGGAATGTTCGATCACTTTTTCTCTTGGTCATGGACAAAATCAAGAGTGATATTGAATCCGGACAACTACGTCCTGGTGAACGCCTCCCTTCTGAAGCCGAACTATCCAAACAGCTTGGTGTAAGCAGGGCGACGCTTCGCGAGGCACTCCGACTTCTTGAGGAAGAGAAGATTGTCATTCGTAGACACGGTGTAGGTACCTTTATTAATTCAAAGCCTGTTTTTTCAGGCGGGATTGGGGAACTCTTTAGTGTGACGGATGCAATCGAGCGCCAAGGATATACGGCAGGAACCTTGATCCTGAAAACATCCTTTGGCGAATCTGCTGAAGAAGAGAGGAAGCGGCTTTCCTTAAATCCGGGTGAAGGCGTTCTCATAGTAGAGCGAATTCGAACGGCTGACGGTGAGCCTGTGGTTTATTGTGTGGACCGCATTCCTGCACATCTGGTGCCCGGGGGCTATGCGGCAAGTGGAGAGTCTATCTTCAAATGGCTGGAGAGCGTAACAGGGGTAAGGATCGCATACGCAGTGGCTGATATTGAACCCATGGGCTACAATGAAAAGGTTTCCAACCTGCTGCACTGCGATAAATCTGCTCCCATGCTCTTGCTCAAACAGATTCATTACGACGAAAGTGAAAAGCCAGTGCTATACTCCCATAATTACTTCAGGGCTGACAAAATTCACTTTCATGTTGTACGGAGACGGTTGTAACTGTGGGGGCAACCTCACTCAACAATTTCATCAACTAAAAACAGGGGGTAATCTCAGATGAAGAAAGTTCTATCCGTGCTTTCTGTGGCAACACTCAGCCTGTCGCTCGTTCTCGCTGGGTGCGGAAGCAAACCAGAAGCACAGCCTCAAGGCCAAACTGGTAGCAATGGAGGCGCTCCAGCCGCTAAAGCTATCAAAGTAGGTATGGTTACAGACGTTGGCGGTGTAAACGACAACTCCTTTAACCAGAGTGCTTGGGAAGGGCTGCAAAAACTCCAAACCGATTTAAATCTCCCAAAAGAAAACGTAAACTATCTGCAATCAAAATCAGATGCTGACTATGTACCAAACCTGACTCAATTCGTAAAAGACGGTTGGGATCTGACTTGGGGTATCGGCTTCCTGATGGGTGACCACCTGAAAAAAGTAGCAGATGAAAACAAAGACGCAAAATTGGCGATCATCGACGCTGAAGTAGATGCTCCTAACGTAGCATCTGTACTCTTTAAAGAGCATGAAGGCTCCTTCCTCGCTGGGGTAGTTGCAGCGAAGATGACCAAAACGAAAAAAGTTGGTTTCGTTGGTGGCGTTGACATCCCAGTAATCAAACGCTTTGATCTTGGCTTCGAAGCGGGTGTAAAAGCTGTTGATCCAAGCATTCAAGTAGTCAAAGTATACACGGGTGCTTTTGATAAACCAGACATGGGTAAATCTACGGCTTCCTCCATGTACGGTCAAGGTGTGGACATCATCTTCCACGCTTCCGGCGGTACAGGCGACGGTGTGTTCAATGAAGCAAAAGACCGTAAAGCTAAAGGCGAAAACGTATGGGTAATCGGTGTTGACAAAGACCAATCCCTGACTTTCGGCGACGAGATCACATTGACTTCCATGGTAAAACGTGTTGACGAAGCAGTTATTCGTGTAGCAAAAGACCTGTCTGAGGGTAAATTCAAAGGCGGAGTACAATGGCTCGGATTGGCTGAAAACGGTGTAGGTCTGGCTGACACTTCCACGAAGAACGTTCCTGAAGACGTACTGAAGCTGGTTGAAGAATACAAGCAAAAAATCGTTAAAGGCGAAATCACAGTTCCTGACAAGTAAAAACTAAGGAAGCTACAAACGGACAAGGCAGGTTCGAGCTACTGGCCTTGTCCTTTACCTTCACACTAGACCCGAAAAATGGGGTGAGCATGCATGAACTCGATAAAAAAAGTGGTTGAAATGAGAGGGATCACAAAACGGTTCCCAGGCATTGTTGCGAATGACAGTATTACACTGTCTGTAGGTAAAGGTGAAATTCATGCGCTGCTCGGAGAGAATGGCGCGGGTAAGTCCACACTCATGAATATCTTGTTCGGTCTATATCAGCCGGATGAAGGCGAAATTCTGATTAACGAGAAAGTTGTACAGATCACCAGTCCAAGGATTGCAAACGACCTTGGTATCGGAATGGTTCACCAACATTTTATGCTCGTAGAAACATTTACAGTCACGGAAAACATTGTGCTAGGAAATGAACCGAAAAACGGGTTGAAGATAGATATTCAAAGCGCTGAGAAAGCGGTAGAAAAACTGTCGAATCAATACGGGCTCAAAGTTGATCCGAGAGCAAAAATTCAGGATATCTCAGTAGGGATGCAGCAGCGTGTTGAGATTTTGAAAACGCTTTATCGCGGTGCGGACATCTTGATTTTTGATGAGCCTACGGCTGTATTGACGCCGCAGGAAATCCATGAACTAATCGAGATCATGCATAACTTGGTAAAAGAAGGCAAGACGATTATCCTGATCACACACAAGCTGAAAGAAATTATGGCTGTATGTGACGCGGTTACGATCATTCGTCGAGGAAAAGTCATTGACTCCGTATTGGTAAAAGATACGAATCCAGACGACTTGGCTGCAAAAATGGTTGGTCGTGAAGTGAACTTCCGCGTGGATAAAACGGAAGCAAAACCAAAAGAAACAATCTTGGCTGTAGAGAACTTGACTGCGATGGGGAACCGCGGTGTGAATGCACTGAACAATCTCAGCTTAGAGGTTCGGGCCGGTGAAATTCTCGGAATTGCTGGAGTCGACGGAAATGGCCAAAGTGAACTGATTGAAGTGTTAACTGGCTTGCGTAAAGCAACAAATGGGCGTGTCCTTCTTAATGGAAAAGAAATTACGAATCAAAGTCCGCGCAACATCTCGGAATCAGGATTGTCTCATATTCCTGAAGACCGACATAAACGAGGATTGGTTCTTGATTTCACCATGAGTGAAAATATGGTATTGGAAACGTACTTCCATCCAACGTTTTGCAAAGGCGGTTTTCTTGATTATGGCGCCATTGACAAGCATGCGGCCAAGCTTATCGAAGAATTCGACGTTCGGACTCCGAGTATTTACACCCCAGCACGAGCGCTCTCTGGAGGAAACCAACAGAAGGCAATTATTGCCCGCGAAGTGGACAAGAACCCGGATTTGCTGATTGCGGCTCAACCTACTCGTGGATTGGACGTAGGGGCTATCGAATTCATTCATCGCAGACTGATTGATCAACGCGATCAGGGAAAAGCGGTTCTCTTGCTTTCCTTGGAGTTGGATGAGGTTATCAATGTGTCCGACCGGATTGCGGTTATTTATGAGGGGGCTATTGTGGGGATTGTCGATGCGAAGTCGACAACGGAGCAAGAGCTCGGCTTGATGATGTCCGGCGGAAAAGTAATGCAAGGAGGGGGAAACGATGAATAGAGTTATAGCGGTCTTCACGAAAGAATCGTTTCTCGTTCCTGCTGTTGCGATCATTCTTGGTCTTTTGACTGGGGCAATCGCAATGTTGGCAGGTGGATTTAATCCAATCGATGCCTATACGGCTTTGATTAAAAAAGTATTTGGTAGCGCGTATAACTTTGGTGAAACGATTCGCCAAATTACGCCTTTGATCTTTACAGGTTTGGCTGTAGCGTTTGCTTTCCGTACAGGTCTCTTTAACATCGGGGCAGAAGGTCAATTTATCGTAGGGATGATTGCTTCTACTGTCGTAGGTGTTTCTTTTGACCTTCCAGCTATCATTCATGCTCCACTTGCTATCATTGCAGGTGCTGTAGCAGGTGGTTTGTGGGGTGCCATTGCCGGTTATTTGAAAGCAGCCCGTGGTGTCAATGAGGTTATTACCAGCATCATGTTGAACTGGGTAGCTCTTTACTTTGCAAACTGGGTCATGAATGCTTTCTTTATTCCAGCAGGCAAGCAAACATCTGAAGAGGTAAAGGATTCTGCGATCATTACCATTGGATGGCTCGCTGAAATGTTTGACAATGCTCGTCTGCACTGGGGTACACTGATTGCCGTACTCGCAGCTATTTTCTTCTATATCATCCTTTGGAAAACAAAATCTGGTTTTGAATTGCGTTCCGTTGGTTTGAACCCGCATGCTTCTGAGTATGCTGGTATGAACGTGAATCGTAATGTTGTAAAGGCTATGTTCATTGGTGGTATGTTTGCAGGGATTGGTGGAGCTACTGAAATTTTGGGCGTATTCCACTATCAAGCGATTATGACGCAGCATACGGGCTATGGCTTTGATGGAATCGCGGTAGCATTGATTGGCGGAAATACACCATTCGGGGTTATCCTTGCTGCTATATTGTTTGGGGTTCTCACATTCGGTGCGAGCGGCATGCAATTTAGTGCGGGTGTACCGTTTGAGTTGATTCGTGTCGTGATTGCTTCTGTTATTTTCTTCGTTGCTGCACATGGCATCGTGAAAATGTTTATTAAGCCGATCTTGCTGAAGAAAAAGGAAGGTGGAAACTGATGGATTGGGGATTAATTCTTAGCAACCTCGTTCATGATACCATCGTGTTTTCCACTGCCTTGATTTTTGCCGCATTGGGTGGACTGTACTCCGAGCGTTCTGGTGTCGTGAACATTGCGCTAGAAGGTATGATGATTATTGGTGCTTTTACCGGTGCCGTAATGACCTATGCTTTCCAAGATTCACTGGGTGCTTGGGCACCGTGGGTCGGATTTATTGCGGCGGGGATTGCCGGTTCTATTTTTGCACTCCCGCATGCTGTTGCTTCGGTAACGTTTAAAGCGGACCAGACCGTCAGCGGTGTGGCCCTGAACTTCTTGGCAGCTGGACTTTCCATCTACCTGACCAAAATTATTTTTGACGGAGCAGGTCAGACAACGACATTGAACTCAGTGTTTAACAAATTCAGTATTCCTGGATTGAGTGAAATTCCGTATATCGGACATGCCATTTTTGAGGCGTATCCTACGAGCTATTTGGCTTTCATTGCCGTTTTCCTTACTTGGTATGTTGTATTTAAGACACCATTCGGATTGCGCTTGCGTTCAGTTGGTGAGCATCCGCGTGCTGCTGATACAGTAGGGATCAATGTTAAGAGAATGCGCTACACGGCTGTTATGATCAGTGGTATGCTGGCTGCATTGGGTGGAGCTACCATTTCTTTGACGACAACCAGTAACTTTTCCCATAACACGGTTTCCGGGCAAGGGTTTATCGCGATTGCGGCCTTGATCTTTGGTAAATGGCATCCAATGGGCGCGATGGGAGCAGCATTATTCTTTGGTGTGGCTCAAGCGATTAAGTCTTTGGTGCAAATCTTCGGATTGACCAATTATATTCCTACTGAATTTATCTTCATGCTTCCGTACGTACTGACGATTCTCGTGATGGCTGGTCTGGTAGGACGATCCAGTGCTCCAGCGGCCCTCGGCAAACCTTACGATACGGGATCGCGTTAATCATTCGTTGACAAAATTTAGCGTCTAGAACCTGTCACTTCCCCTGTGCGATAATTTTTGTGACTGCTTGCGGTCTGCAATAAACGGTCCTATCCGTTTTTGCAAATTGTCTGTGGGGAGGGAAAAAGATGAACCGCTGTCTACATCAGTACAGCAGTTATCGATGGAACAGGATTCTAGGCGCTTTTGTTTTTTGCCTGATGATAGCAGTATCTGGTGGAATGGTTTCAGCAAAAGAGCCAGGACCGGTCATTTCTGTCGTTGTCGATGGAATGGGAGTCCAATCAGATGTATCGCCCATCCATCGAAATGGGCGCATGCTCGTTCCGATACGGGTAGTAGCGGAGGCAACAGGATCAGAAGTAAGCTACGATGCCGATACGCAAAAAGTAATGCTCAACAAAAAAAGCAAACATATCACGCTTACAATTGGCAGCCAGACTGCGTACGTAGATGGAAAACGCTTGAAGATGGATGTTTCTCCAATCATTGTGAATAAGCGGACGCTTGTTCCGATCCGATTTATCTCCGAGGCATTTGGCTATCAGGTTCAATGGGATGAGACGTCGGCTGTTGCATACATACAATCCAAAACTGTGGAAGACAAGGCTGCGAGTGTGAAATACTCCTTGAATCCATATGTCGTTCAACAGGGTGATACCTTATCAAAAATTGCAGCTCGCCACGACACGAACATGAGTGCCATTCAGAAAAATAACCATCTCTCTTCTGATGAGTTACTGGTGGGCCAAATTTTATTTTTGCCAGAAGGTGCACAAAGAGCTGAGCACCCCATTGCCATTAAAGTTGCGGATGATCAATTGACTGGGAAACAATTTCGATTTCCTTTCCACAATAATAATTGGTATGAGCCGTATGGGGATAGCTTCGGGTCTGATCGAGAGTGGACCGAGTCGAGTAGCGGCAGTGTCCGTAGTCACGAAGGCATCGACATTATGGCACCGAAAGGAACGCCGATTTACTCGGTATCCGATGGGACGATCAACAAAGTGGGCTGGAATACGTATGGTGGCTGGAGAGTAAACATTACGGATGAGAATGGCCAATATCGGATGTATTACGCTCATTTGCAGGCGTATGCACCGGGATTGCATGTAGGGAAAACGATAAAAGCTGGACAGCTGATCGGTTTTGTTGGAGATACAGGCTACGGTGGAACTGGTACAGTGGGGATGTTTGAACCTCACCTGCATTTTGGTCTCTATCTTAACAGCACGGGGAAAGCGATCGATCCGTATGATTACTTGCGGATTTGGGAGCAAAATAAAGTGGAGAATCCCCTCTAATATTTGGACAAACTACTACGGAGTACCTGCACGAATAAAAGGAGGCCCTTCGTATGTGGACTTGTCCGTACTGTGGGGGAAGCCACGGCTTACCCTTTCATGATGAGCAGTTGGATGGCATGCTCTGTCTTTCGTCTGATTGCGGTCGATTTGTTGAAGAGCATAGCACATCGGATGATCCTCGAGACTGGGATGCAATGGATATGTAAGAAAAAGAGTGAACGCCCTTCGTAAAAAGGGGCCGTTCGCTTTTTTTTATACAATGGAAGCGCTGTGATTTGCGTATTACGGGACTTGCGTGAGCGCATAGGATGAAGCACTGGGATATATAATGGAAGATTCTGATGCTTGATGCCCTGACAATTGGTTACAATAGAGAAGAGTCTGAGTAAGCTGATGGAGAAGGGAGATTGGACTATGACTGCTTCTACAACCGAAATTGCATTTCAAAGCTCCCAAATCAATGGGATCAACGTACATATCCTTCCAACCGAAAAGTTCAAGACCACGACGATTGTGACGATGATTGAACAGGCGCTATCGGAGGAGCACGTAACGAAAACAGCATTGCTTGCGATGGTCATGAAACGTGCCAGCGCTCGTTTTCCGGAAACGAAACTATTGCGAGCACATTTGGATTTCCTGTATGGTGCCATTTTTGATGTCGATGTCATGAAAAAAGGCGAGCGGCAAATCCTGCAAATTTATATGGAAGTACCGAATGAAAAATATTTGTCCAATGAAGCTTCACTTTTGGAGCAGGCCATCGAATTCGTAGGAGATATGCTCGTCAGACCGCATGTACAGGACAACGCTTTTTCCGAAAAGTACTTGGCACAGGAAAAAGAGACGCTTCGTAAACGCGTGGAGAGTTTGATCGACGACAAAATGAAGTATGCCAACCAACGCGTGACAGAAGAAATGTGTAAAGGTGAACCATTCTCTCTTCTCGTCCAAGGCCGTGTGGCGGATTTACCGAAGATCACTGGTCAAGAGCTATATCAATATTTTAAAGAAGTAACGACGACCAATCCAATCAATATGTTCGTGGTAGGCGATGTTGATCAGCAGGAAGTAAGCGAGGCTATTCGCAAGCATATCCCATTGGAGCGCACCCAAGTAGAAGAACTGCAGATCGCATCGACGGCGAAGGATGTATCTGCTGAGCGCGAAGTGATCGATCGACTCGATGTCAACCAAGCAAAGCTCAACATCGGCTGCCGCACGCAGATCACTTATAAGGATGACGATTACCCGACGCTGCTTTTGTTCAACGGGATTTTAGGTGGTTTTCCTCACTCCAAGCTGTTTGTTAACGTCCGTGAAAAAGAGAGTCTCGCTTACTATGCCGTTTCTAGGCTAGAGAGCCACAAAGGGATTCTCATGATTATGTCCGGGATTGATGTTAGCAAATATCAGCGTGCGGTTGAGATTATTAAGCAGCAGCTTGATCTGATGCAACAAGGAACCATATCGGATGAGGAAATGAGCCAGACGCGTGCGACTTTGTCAAACCAGTTCCGTGAGCTGTTGGACAGTGCACGCGGGATGATTGATTTTACGTACAATGGTGTGATTAGTGGACGTCCTCGGAAAATCGAAGAGCTTTTGGCGGGGATCAACCAAGCGACCATTGAGGATATCAAGAAAGTAGCGAGCAAGGTGACGATCGACACGATTTATCTGCTGCGGGACAAGAAGGGAGAGGCATAAGATGCAGACCACTGTCTTTGAACAAGTAAATGAAACGGTATATCAAGAAACTCTCCAAAATGGATTGCAAGTTTATTTGGTTCCCAAACAAGGCTTCAGCAAAACATACGCTGTGTTCACGACGCGTTATGGCTCCATTGATAGCCATTTCCGTACCCGAAGCGGGGAAGAAATCAATGTTCCCGACGGCATTGCGCATTTTCTTGAGCACAAAATGTTTGAGAAAAAAGATCGGGATGTCATGCACGAATTCAGTAAAAACGGGGCGAGCTGCAATGCGTTCACGAGCTTCAATCGTACGGCTTATTTGTTCTCGTGCACAGATAAGTTAGATGATAATCTGAATCTGCTGCTCGACTATGTGCAGGACCCGTATTTTACAGATGCCAGTGTCGAAAAGGAAAAAGGAATCATCGGCCAGGAAATCACCATGTACGATGACAATCCTGACTGGAAGGTGTACATGAACCTCCTAAAGGCCATGTACCAAAAGTATCCGATTAACATTGAGATTGCGGGTACGATCGAGACGATCTCTCATATTACAAAAGAATATCTGTATCAGTGCTATGAAACGTTTTATCATCCTGCCAATATGCTCTTATTGGTCGTGGGTTCCTTCGAGCCGGAAGCGATCATGAAGCTCATCCGTGAAAATCAGGGAGCAAAGGAGTTTCCTCCTGCGCCACAAATCACGCGCGTTTTTCCAGAAGAGCCATCAGCTCCAGCAGAAGCGAGAGTAGAAGCGTTTCTAACAGTTGGCTTGCCCAAATGCATGATTGGAATCAAGGAAAAGGAAAACGGTCTAACCAAGGAAGCCTTGTTAAAACGCGAGTTGACAACTAAACTGGTATTGGACATCGCGTTCGGCACAAGCTCCGCTGTCTATGAGCGTTTGTATGACAGCGAGCTGATTACGGAAAGCTTTGATTTTGACTACAGCAGCGAGCAGGATTATGCGTATACGATCATTGGTGGAGATACACCTGATCCAGAGCGTTTAGTGGAAACGATCAAAGCGGAAATCGAACAGTTGAAGCAAAACGGTATAGCCCAGGATGATTTTGAGCGTGCGAAGCGTAAAAAAATCGGAAACTTCCTGCGTTCTCTCAACTCCGTGGAGTTTATCGCTAACCAGTTTACCAGCTTCAAATTTAACGGAAATGATCTGTTTTCCGTAGTGCCGACGTTGGAGTCGATCACACGCGAAGATGTGGAAAAACGGTTGAAGGAGCATTTTTTAATCGAGCAGATGGCTGTTTCCATCGTTCGTTCCGCTTCGCCACAGGAGTAATGTATTCATGTTCAAGCAAGAGGCGCCGTGGGCGTTAATTACGGGAGCTTCCGGAGAGATCGGGCAGGCGATCGCTGCCTACCTGATTGATGCGGGGGTTCCCCTTTATCTGCATTACAATCAAAATATAGAAAAATTGGAGCCGTTGGCGCAAAAATGCCAGGAGCGGGGCGTTCCGTACGGCATCCTCCAAGCTGATCTACGGGATCCACAACAAATTGCGGCGATGTTTGCTCAGATGCAGGTTGCACCACTGCTGATTGTAAACAACGCCTCTGTGGATGATGTCGGCTTATTTACGGATGTGACTGTCGAGAAATTCGATGAGCTCATCGCACTCAATGTTCGATCTGCTTTTTTGGTCTGTCAAGCTGCTGTTCCGGCCATGCTGCGAGCAAGGTATGGACGTATTGTCAACATTTCTTCCATTTGGGGGCTGACAGGCGGTTCATGTGAGGTTCTGTATTCCATGACCAAAGGAGCAATCAATACGTTCACCAAAGCCCTGGCAAAGGAAATGGCTCCAAACGGAATCACGGTAAATGCAGTTGCTCCTGGAGCTATTGCTGGTGGCATGATGGAGCGCTTTGCTCCAGATGAAATGGAAATGATCGCGGAAGAAATACCAGCCAACCGTCTCGGACAACCCTATGAGGTAGCCGCAGTCGTGCGCTTTTTGCTTTCGGCGGATTCCAGTTATGTGACGGGGCAAGTGATTAGTCCAAACGGTGGATGGTACACATAGAAGAAAAGTATGCATGAATAAAATACGAGAAATGATGGAATTCTACCTTTTGTGTGGGCAGCAAATCTGTTCGCAACGTACAAAAGGAGGGAACTTCC
Source organism: Brevibacillus fortis (assembly GCF_046196545.1). Lineage (GTDB taxonomy): Bacteria > Bacillota > Bacilli > Brevibacillales > Brevibacillaceae > Brevibacillus > Brevibacillus fortis_A. The sequence goes on along the minus strand of NZ_CP176370.1, from coordinate 3,664,521 downwards.
CTATGTCGATTCTTGACAATTTCAGCGACTGGAAAACGTTTCTCGGAGATCGGGTAGAACAAGCGAAACAAGCCGGGATGGAAAGCGATACGCTTCAAAATGTAGCTTATCAAATCGGTAGCTATCTGTCTGAGCAAGTAGACCCGAAAAACGATCAGGAGCGTCTGTTGAAACAGCTGTGGGACGCAGGTGATCAACAGCAGCAACAAGCTTTGGCATCACTCATGGTGAAGCTTGTTCAGAATCGCAATGACGCGAACGCTGGCAGCTAGCCATTCAAATCCCCTACTTTTGGGGATTTTTCTTTTCGCGATTGTCGTATGAAACGAACGTGATATACTACATAAGAAGAGAATTCTGGTTGGCGGAGAGGATTGCATATGGAAGCGAAGAAAGAATGGTACATGGAGTATGAGATTGCCCGTAACCGTCCCGGTCTCTTAGGGGACGTATCTTCTATTCTGGGGATGTTGAACATCAATATCGTGACGATCAATGGTGTGGATACCATGCGTCGAGGTATGCTGCTCTTGACCGATGATGATGAAAAAATGGAGGTTTTGCGCAACGTTGTGCAAAAAATGGACAACATAACCATAACGAGGTTACGTCCCCCGACCATGCTGGATCGATTGGCTGTGCGTCACGGTCGCTATATTGAACGGGATAGCGAGGACAAAAAAACATTTCGCTTTGTTCGTGAGGAGTTGGGCTTGCTTGTCGATTTCATGGCAGAAATCCTGAAGAAGGAAGGTCACCAGCTCATCGGGATTCGTGGCATGCCTCGCGTAGGGAAGACTGAATCCATGATTGCTGCCAGCGTATCCGCCAATAAACGTTGGACATTCATTTCCTCTACTTTGTTGCGCCAAACGGTGCGTAGTTCCTTAGCCATTGATGAAATGTCTACTGATCATGTATATTTGATAGATGGAATTGTCTCAACGCTGCGATCTACAGAAAAGCACTTCACCTTGCTTCGGGAGATTATGAACTTTCCTGCCGCAAAAATCATTGAGCATCCGGATATATTCGTAAGGGAATCAGAGTACCAACTTGATGATTTCCATTACATTATTGAGCTGCGTCATCATCCGGATGAAGAGATTACATATGAGCTTATCAACAATCGCGGCTTTGATAATTTCGAAATGAATTAAGGAGGGGCAGCTGTGTCTGAGCTAGGTCAAGTCCTACAAAGGGCCCGCGAAGAAAAAGGAATCACGCTCGACGACATCCAACGTATCACCAAGATACAGCGGCGATATTTGGAAGCCATTGAAAGGGGTCATTTTCACGTACTTCCTGGCCACTTTTACGCGCGTGCATTTATAAAGAGTTATGCGGAAGCTGTCGGTCTAGACCCGAACCACATCCTGAGTCACTTTCAGTCCGATTTGCCGGCCCAGCCACCTACAGAGCAAGTAGAACGACTGCGTCGCAGACGAGTTGCTTCAGCGAACAATCCATTACAAGCGGGGCGATGGGTTACCAAAACCTTGCTCGTATTGTTTATTGCCTTGATTATCGGGGTTATTTATTTCGCTGTCGTCAACAACGGAGGTCAGTTGACTCAGCCAATGCCGGGTGGATCAGTTAACCCCGGAGCGGAAATTATCGCGCCTGGCAATGGTGGTGGAGCGACAACATCCCCGATTGCTCAACAACCGAAGCCTCCTTCTATTACCACACCGAATTCTGAAACAGGAACAAACCCACCTGAGACCGTTACGGAAACTCCTCAGGCAACCATCACATTCGAATCGCAGCAAGGATCGATGTATAACTATTCCTTGCAAGGTGGAGAAAAAATCACAGTTTATCTGAAGGTGAAAGAAGAAACGAGCTGGTTTGGTATTTCGGAAGGAAAAGGCAAAACTTATGTTGAGCAGGGCACGCTCAAGAAGGATCAGGAAAAAACGATTGAGCTGGGGAAATCCGCTTATATTCGTTTGGGCAAACCGACTGTAGTGGAATTGAAGGTTAACGGAGTCTTGGTAGACACGTCTAAAATGAAGTCAATGCCGTCCAATATTACGATGAAAGTAAAAGAGGCGGTCACCCAGTAGGCAAGCATATGCTTGCCTTTTGTACTTTTCTCTTTTTTGACACTTCCTTTAGGCTTATATTATACTGGATAGGTGTAATATGGGTTGGTGTGACCAATTGGAGGAAAAAAAGATGACAGAGAAGGTAGGCACGCGTGAAAAAGTAGCGATTGTTACGCTGGGCTGTGAAAAGAATCTCGTTGATTCGGATATGATGGCCCATCTGATAGATGAAAAAGGTTATGAACTGGTTGATAACCCGGAAGAAGCAACTGTGGTCATCGTCAATACCTGCGGTTTCATCGATGCAGCCAAGGAAGAATCCGTAAACAAGATTCTGGAAATGGGTGAATTGAAGGAATCCGGCAAACTGAAATCGCTTGTGGTGGCAGGCTGTCTTACACAACGTTACAAAGAGGATATCTTGAATGAGATTCCTGAGGTGGACGGCATTGTCGGAACAGGCGATTTTATGTCGATTACAGGTATTATCGAAGAATCTCTTGAGGGCAAGCGACCGATTTTTGTAGGAAATCCCATTTTTACGTACGAAGATGTAGTGAAGCGGAAAGTAAAACAAGGCACATACTCCGCATATATTAAAATTGCTGAGGGCTGCGACAACGCCTGTACGTTCTGCTCGATTCCTTTGATGCGTGGGGGATTCCGCAGTCGTACAATCGAGTCCATCGTGGAAGAAGCAAAGCATTTGGCTGCACAAGGGATCGTAGAAGTAAGTCTGATCGCACAAGATTCTACGAACTACGGAACGGATATTTACGATGGAAAACTGATGCTTCCTGAACTTTTAAACCGTCTGGCAGAAGTCGAGGGCATCGAGTGGATTCGTCTTCACTATGCATACCCTGGATTTTTCACGGATGAATTGATCCACACCTTTGCTACCAATCCAAAAGTCTGCAAATACGTAGATATGCCGTTGCAGCACTCCGAAGACCATATTCTGAAAAGAATGCGTCGCCCTGGAAGACAGACGGACATTCGTGCGTTGGTAGCAAAAATTCGCGCACAGGTTCCAGATGTGGCACTGCGTACCTCTTTGATCGTTGGGTTCCCGGGGGAAACAGAGGAAGACTTCGAGCGCCTGAGTGAATTTGTGAAGGATATTCGCTTTGATCGACTGGGAGTATTTACTTACTCCAACGAGGATGACACTCCAGCTTCCCGTCTGCCTGACCACGTAGACGAAGAGGTTAAGGAAAAACGTGCGAACATGCTGATGGAAATTCAGCGTGAAGTAGCCGGAGATCGAAACGGACGCTTTGTTGGTCAAGTCTTGGATGTTTTGATTGAACGGTACGAAGGACGTAACGATATTTATGTAGGTCGAACACAGTATGACGCTCCGGAAATCGATGGTGAAGTATTCGTCACTGGTTTTAAAGGCGAACTGGGCACCATCGTAAAAGTAAAAATCACACACTCCTTTGAATACGATTTAGCCGGGGAGGTAGTCTAGGTGAATCTCGCCAACCGCATCACCCTCGCCAGGATCTTTCTGGTGCCGGTAGTTATGTTTTTTCTGCTGGTGCGTTACAACATCGGGACATTTTCGATTGGCAGCCTGACGATGACGTATAACGAGCTGATTGCGGCTTTGGTGTTTATCCTAGCAGCCAGTACGGACGGACTCGACGGTTACATTGCACGGAAAAAGAAAATCGTGACGAACTTGGGGAAGTTTCTGGACCCGCTTGCTGATAAGCTGTTGATTTCTGCAGCACTCATTTCACTCGTAGAGATGCAGCGTCTGGAAGCGTGGATTGCGATTGTCATTATCAGCCGGGAGTTTGCGGTAACGGGTCTACGACTAGTTGCTGCGGCAGAAGGACAGGTAATTGCTGCGAGTGCATTGGGTAAACTGAAAACATGGGTGCAGATCGTAGCGATTACGGCTGTCATGATTCGCAACTTCCCATTTGAGTTCTTCGGTATTCCGTTCGACGAAGTAGCTACTTGGGCGATGGTGATCATCACGATTTACTCCGGGTACGACTACTTTGCGAAAAATCGTAACGTGATCCAATACTCGTAATGCGGGTATTGGTCTCTTTTTTCACAAGACTCTTCTCTTGAGCGTTTGCAAGTGATAAACTATTAGTTTAGAGGCTTTTCTACTCTCAAAGAGAATGGATGAGGAAGATGAGAGCGGAGATTATCGCGGTAGGTACCGAGCTTTTGTTAGGCCAGATCGCTAACACCAACGCACAGTTTCTTTCTCAGAAGCTGGCGGAAATTGGCGTGGGAGTTTACTTTCATACGGTTGTAGGAGACAACACGGAGCGATTGCTACAAGTGATTCGATTGGCATCAGGGCGATCTGATCTCGTCATTTTCACGGGTGGGCTAGGGCCGACTCAAGATGATTTGACGAAAGAAACCTTGGCGGGGCATGTAGGCATTGGATTGGAAACGAATCCAGAGGCCATGGAGAGAATTGAAAAATTCTTTTCGCAACGTGGGATTGTCATGACGGAGAACAATCGTAAGCAGGCGCTGGTGCTTTCTGGAAGCCATGTATTCTCCAATGATTTCGGGATGGCGCCGGGGATGGCGATCCGTCATGACAGTAGTACGTTCGTGCTGTTGCCTGGACCACCAAGCGAGCTGTATCCAATGGTGGAGAATTACGTGATGCCTTACTTGACCGATTTGCTCCCCGAAAAACAAGTGTTTCATTCTCATGTACTCCGGTTCTACGGAATAGGTGAATCCGCTTTGGAGGAAAAACTGCTCGATCTGATCGAAAAGCAGGACAATCCAACGATCGCGCCATACGCCAAAGAATTCGAAGTAACGCTGCGGATTACGGCAAGAGCTGCTACAGTCGAAGAAGGGGAAGCCTTGATTTTGCCTGTAGAAACAGAAATTCTCAGCCGTGTTGGCCAGTATATGTACGGGATGGGCGAGAACTCGTCGCTGCATGATGTGCTGGTTTCTGAGCTAAAAAAGAGAAATGAGACGATTGCTTGTGCAGAAAGCTGCACAGGAGGAGCAATTGCCTCGTTGATTACCTCTGTGCCGGGAAGCTCACAAGTGTTTCGGGGCGGGGTAGTCTGCTACACCAATGAAGTGAAAAATCAGCTGCTCGAAGTACCTGATACCATTTTGCAAACAGATGGGGCAGTCAGTGAGAAAACGGCTCAATTGCTGGCTGAACATGTACGAGAAAAGCTGGGAGCTACTTACGGGATCTCTGTTACGGGAGTGGCTGGACCCGATCCTTCCGAGGGCAAGCCTGTTGGCCTTGTTTACGTAGGGAGCGCGGCAGAAGGAATGCCCACAGTTGTAAAAGAGCTGCGCCTTGCCGGAAGAAGGCATGCAATCGTTGGGCGTGCCGCTAAATACGCGTTGTTTTATGCGCTGCAAATGCAAAAAGAAAGGTGATTTTTTTCATGACGATTTTTTCCGATTTTCCTTTACATAAATCTATTCTGCAAGCGATTCACGATATGGGCTTCGAGGAGCCATCACCGATTCAGGCAGCCTGCATTCCAAAAGTTCTGGATGGCGGAGACCTGATTGGTCAGGCACAGACAGGTACTGGTAAGACTGCTGCATTCGGGATTCCACTTGTAGAAAAGATTACGCCTGCCAATCGTGTACAAGCGATCGTGCTGACCCCAACTCGTGAGCTGGCTATCCAGGTTGCGGGAGAGCTCTTGCGCATCTCGAAATACAACAAAGTTCGTACGCTTCCAATCTATGGCGGACAGTCGATCGGACATCAAATTCGTGCACTGCGCCAAGGTGTACAAATCGTTGTAGGTACTCCTGGTCGTATCATGGACCACTTGCGCCGCAAAACACTGAAGCTGGATCACGTACATACACTTGTTTTGGATGAAGCGGATGAAATGCTGGACATGGGCTTCATCGAAGATATCGAGACGATCATCACACATATGCCGGAAGAGCGTCAAACCTTGCTGTTCTCTGCGACGATGCCGCCAGAAATCAAGCGTTTGGCTACTCGCTACATGAAACAACCACAAACGATCGCGGTGAGCCGTGAAGAAGTAACGGCGCCATTGATCGAACAGGTATACTACAAAGTATTTGACCGTAACAAGGTAGAGAGCCTCTGCCGCATCCTGGACAGTGAGGATGTCGAGCTGGGAATCATTTTCTGCCGTACCAAGCGCGGTGTAGATGAGCTGTCCGAAGTGCTCCAGTCTCGTGGATACCTTGCAGACGGCTTGCATGGCGACTTGTCGCAGGCACAGCGTGACAAGGTCATGAATGCATTCCGTGAGGGCTCGATTGAATTCCTGATCGCGACAGATGTAGCAGCTCGCGGTATCGACGTAGGAAACGTCTCTCACGTAATCAACTACGATATTCCGCAAGACTCTGAGAGCTACGTACACCGTATTGGCCGTACTGGTCGCGCAGGTCGCAAAGGTATCGCAATGACGTTGGTTACGCCTCGTGAAGTAAGACAAATGATGTTTATCCAAAAGCAGACAAAAGCACAAGTGCTGTCTCGCAACGTACCTTCCCTGGAGGAAGTGGCAGAGCGCAAGCAAGAGCAACTGCGCGAACAGTTGACTAGCCTTTTGGAAAGCGATGCAATCGCGGATATGTATCAAAAAGTAGCGGATGCTCTCGTAGGTCAATACCCGGCTGAAAAAGTAGCAGCTGCTGCATTGCACCTGGCATTCCATACCGAAGCGGGACAAGGACAGGAAGTAGAAGCTTACAACTTTGGTGAGACGGGTGCAGCAAAAGGCATGGTTCGCTTCTTCCTGAACGTAGGCCGCAATGCGAACATGAAGCCACAGGATCTGGTAAGAGAAATCTCTGAATCTGTGGGTATCCCTGGAAAATCAGTAGGTCGCATTGACATTTTCGAGAACTTCACATTTGTTGAGGTTCCAGAAGAGGTAGCGGCATTCGTATATGAGTCACTGCGTCAAACGCGTATCAACGGAAAACGAATCAATCTGGAGCCTGCAAAGCCTCGCGGAGCGAAGCGTTCCTAATTAGCGAGTATTACACAAAGCAGTCATTTCACTGGGAACAACCAGGAAATGGCTGCTTTCTTAGGATGCGAATATTTGTTCGTAAAAAATACTTGGCAAACACTTCTGTCTCGGGGTATGATGAAGACAAGCAAAACAGATGCGAAAAATTGAAAGGGTGTGTACCATTTGTCAGATCGTCGCGCAGCTTTGGAGAGTGCATTGCGTCAAATAGAAAAGCAATTCGGTAAAGGTTCCATTATGAAGTTGGGGGAAGTATCCAACATTCAGATTTCTACTGTATCGAGCGGAGCGCTTGCTCTTGATATCGCACTTGGTGTGGGCGGATTCCCACGCGGACGGATTGTTGAGATTTACGGACCAGAGTCTTCTGGTAAAACAACAGTAGCCCTTCATGCGATCGCAGAAGTACAAAGACAGGGCGGACAGGCTGCGTTTATCGATGCTGAGCATGCTTTGGATCCGGTTTACGCTGCGAAGCTGGGTGTAAACATCGACGAATTGCTGTTGTCCCAACCAGACACTGGTGAGCAAGCTCTGGAAATCGCGGAAGCACTGGTGCGCTCTGGTGCGGTAGACATTATCGTAGTCGACTCCGTTGCGGCACTCGTGCCAAAAGCAGAGATCGAGGGCGAGATGGGAGACTCCCACGTAGGTTTGCAAGCACGCTTGATGTCCCAAGCACTCCGCAAGCTGTCTGGTGCCATCAACAAGTCCAAAACGATTGCGATCTTCATCAACCAGCTTCGTGAAAAAGTGGGAGTTATGTTCGGTAACCCGGAAACAACTCCAGGTGGACGCGCTTTGAAGTTCTACGCGAGTGTTCGTTTGGATGTTCGTAAAGCGGAATCTATCAAAGTCGGCAACGATATTTTGGGAAGCAAGACGAAAATCAAAGTCGTCAAAAATAAAGTGGCTCCACCATTTAAGGTTGCAGAAGTGGACATCATGTACGGTGAAGGTATTTCCAGAGAAGGTAGCATTCTCGACATCGGTTCTGAGATTGATGTGGTTCAAAAGAGTGGGGCGTGGTATTCCTTCAATGAAGAGCGCCTCGGCCAAGGTAGAGAAAATTCGAAGGTCTTCCTGAAGGAGAATCCGCACATTGCATCTCAGATTGAAACAAAAGTGCGCGAATACTTCAGTCTGAATCCTGGTTCTGTACCAGAAATTGAGCCGGTAAATGACCCAGAGCAAGATGAAGAGCCTACATTTGATCTGGAGTAATGAAGAGTAGAAGAGCAGCCTGTCGATGAGACAGGCTGTTATTTTAGCTTTGCGAAGGAGTGAATCATCATGAAGAGCGGCCTGATCACTGCCGTTCATCGAGATATCAAACAAAAGCAACGCTACCATATCGATGTAGAAGGCGAGTATGCCATTACCGTACACGAAGACATACTGGTAAAGTACAACCTATTTAAGGGAACAGAATTAGATGAAGCTTTTTGCCGAGAAGTCCTGATAGCAGAAGAAAAGCATAAAGCGTATTTAGGTGCTTTGCGATACCTCGGCATACGCCCACGGACAAGCAGTCAGCTGCATTCTTATTTGGTAGAGAAGGGATTTTCTACGCAGATTGCCGAAGAGATATGCCAGCGCTGCAAGGATCACGGCTACATCGATGATGAAGCATTTGCGAAGCAATGGGTAGACGAGCGATTGCGTTTGAAGCCGAGGAGCCCGTATATGCTGCGTATGGAGCTTACCCAGCGTGGAGTGGACAGAGCGATTGTAGAGGACGCAGTACGTGGCGTGTCTAGGCAGGCTGAACTAGATGCTGCCCGCGCATTGATAGAGAAGAAGGCGCGACGCATAGAGGGTGCACCAAACTCAGATGAAGAACGCAAGCTGCTGTCCATGCTGATGCGCAAGGGATTTTCTCATGCCATCATTCAACAAATGCGTGAAGAATTGCGTCATAGAAGCGATAGTTAGGGGCAACTCTATTTGCATGATCTTGACAATTCTTGTTCACAAATAATAAAATAGGTTTGTATTTACTTGGTGTATCATATCTTTTTGTGATTTGCTCACTCGTTGCCTATGGAACAACTGAAAAACCGTGCGAAAGCTGTACGGATTCAGCGGACCGAGTAAAATCGGTCTTGTTTTTTAGCCGAATGTTCAAATGTGAGAGCACTCCATGAAAAACGAATGCTTGGAAAGCGGGGAGATGTCTTACAATAAGGAGGTGAAACGAAAAAGCCTATGGATCCTATACTTACTGTTGTCATTGTGCTCGTTGCCCTGCTGATCGGCTTGGGTGCAGGCTACTTCACTCGTAAATCCATTGCGGAAGCGAAGATCTCCAGTGCAGAAGAAGCTGCACGACAGATCGTGGAGGAAGCCAAACGGGACGCCGAAGCCGTTAAGAAGGAAAAGGTGCTGGAGGCAAAGGATGAAGTGTTCAAGCTTCGATCCGAAGCGGAAACTGAATTGCGTGAGAGACGCAATGAGATCCAGCGTCAGGAACGACGAATTCTACAAAAAGAAGAATCGTTGGACCGCAAGATGGAACAGTTGGAGCGCAAAGAAGAAGAATTGTCTGAGCGTGACCGTGCCATCGCAGAACTGCAAAGCAAGGTAGAGCACTTATATAAAGAACAAGTATCAGAGCTAGAACGAATCTCCGGCTTGACGCAGGATGAGGCGAAGACGATCATTCTCACTGATGTGGAGAATACCGTCCGTCACGAAATGGCTGTGATGATCAAGGAGATTGAGACTCAGGCCAAGGAAGAAGCGGACAAGCGTGCTCGTGAGATCATTACGACCTCCATTCAACGTTGTGCAGCAGACCACGTAGCAGAAACAACCGTTTCTGTGGTTACGCTGCCAAATGATGAGATGAAGGGACGTATTATCGGACGCGAAGGACGTAACATTCGTGCCCTGGAGACGTTGACTGGTATCGATCTGATTATTGACGATACTCCAGAAGCAGTCATCCTGTCTGGCTTCGACCCGATTCGTCGGGAAATTGCCAAGACAGCGTTGGATAAACTGGTCGCAGACGGTCGCATTCACCCAGCTCGCATCGAGGAAATGGTGGAAAAAGCGCGTCGCGAAGTAGACGAGCGAATCCGTGAATACGGTGAGCAAGCAACGTTCGAAACAGGCGTTCACGGCTTGCATCCAGATCTGATCAAGATTCTCGGACGCTTGCGTTATCGTACTAGCTACGGTCAAAACGTACTGAAGCACTCTATGGAAGTGGCACATCTCGCCGGTTTAATGGCGGCAGAACTGAAAGAAGATGTGAAGCTGGCCAAACGTGCAGGTTTGCTGCATGATATCGGAAAAGCGATTGACCATGAAGTAGAAGGTTCACACGTTGAAATCGGTGTTGAACTGGCTAAGAAGTACAATGAGCATCACGTAGTAGTGAACAGTATTGCGTCTCATCACGGTGATACCGAACCAACTTCCGTCATTGCTATGCTCGTGGGAGCTGCTGACGCTCTGTCTGCCGCACGCCCAGGTGCACGCCGTGAGACATTGGAAACATATATCAGACGTTTGGAGAAACTGGAAGAAATCTCTGAGTCGTTCGATGGCGTAGAAAAGTCTTATGCGATTCAAGCAGGACGCGAAATTCGCGTGATGGTTCAACCTGATAAGATTGACGATGCGGAAGCTACCCGTCTGGCACGGGATATCACGAAACGAATTGAAAATGAACTTGACTACCCAGGTCATATTAAAGTAACGGTTATCCGTGAAACACGGGCAGTTGAGTATGCAAAGTAAAGTGGCTGCGTGCCACTTTACTTTTTTTGTAGCATACCAAATGCTTGACGAAGTCAAGTTTTCTAATGAACAGAGGAATTGTGTATACTAGCAATGAGGTGATTTGGTAATGAAGTTGTTATTCATTGGAGATATTATGGGCTCGCCTGGCAGAGAGATCGTGAAAACATATTTGCCGTTATTGAAACGAAAATACAGCCCTACCTTTATCGTAGCGAATGGAGAGAACGCTGCGCATGGACGCGGGATCACAGAGAAAATTACCAAGGAGCTTTTCGAGTGGGGTGTTCACGCGATTACGCTCGGGAATCATACGTGGGACCAAAGAGAAATTTTCGATTTTATTGATGATGAGCCGCGGATGATTAGACCCGCGAACTTCCCAGAAGGTGCTCCCGGAAAAGGGATTACATACATCAAACAACCTGAAGGGGAACTAGCTGTTATTAATTTGATGGGGCGTACATTCTTACCACCGCTCGACTGCCCATTCCAAATGGCTGACAAGCTAGTAGAGCAAGCTCGGAAGCGTACGAAGCTCATTTTTGTAGACTTTCATGCAGAAGCCACATCGGAAAAGCAAGCAATGTCATGGTACCTCGATGGAAAGGTAACAGCGGTCGTAGGGACACATACCCATGTGCAAACCGCTGATGAACGTATTTTGCCGCAAGGAACCGGATTTTTGTGTGATGTGGGAATGTGTGGCCCAAGTAACGGCATTTTGGGGATGGAACGCGAAGCTGTAATTAAGAAATTTTTGACGCAGCTTCCTGTTCGCTTTGAGGTAGCGCCAGATCCTGCGCAGTTGAATGCAGTGCTGATTACTCTAGATAAAACGACTGGGCATGCGAAAAAAATGGAACGAATCAGAATTGACTCTGACCATCCGTTTATGGAATAATGGGGATAAGATTAGAATTTTTTGAATCTTTCAAGCGAGTTAGCAGGAATTTTTAGGGGTTATGCGAATATCATTCTAATGATGACAGGATTCCTATCAGACGGGAGGTTCAAAAAGGATGGAAGTATTAAAAGTTTCAGCAAAGTCTAACCCCAATTCCGTTGCTGGTGCCCTTGCCGGAGTTCTTCGTGAACGAGGAGCGGCCGAGATCCAAGCCATTGGCGCTGGGGCGCTTAATCAAGCTGTGAAGGCAGTAGCAATCGCACGAGGGTTCGTAGCGCCGAGTGGAGTTGACCTCATTTGTATTCCAGCCTTTACCGACATCGTGATTGATGGAGAAGAGCGAACTGCAATCAAATTAATCGTAGAACCCAGATGATACAACTGCAAATGCTTCACCTGCCTGTTTGTTCGAAGAATGAACAGGTTTTTTCGTTTGTCCAGAAGTATAACCTCCGAAGTTATCGAAGAGAAGGAGCGTTTCCATATGAAAATCTTTGATGCGCATAGCGATGTATTATGCAAGATATGGCAGAACCCTGAGCTGGACTTTTATAAAGAAGACAAGCTCTTGCAAGCTGGTTTTACCGCCCTTGAAAAGGGGAATGTAGACATACAAGTACTTGCCTGTTTTGTCCCTTCTCAGGTGCCGTTTGGACGTCGTTTTCATACTGTACTAGAAATGATTGATATTTTTTATCAAGAGGTGGCCAGAGATCAATTCCAGCCCATTCTTACAAAGGCAGATTTGACTGAATGCGTATTAAAGGGACAGAAAGGGGCTATTCTGTTTGTAGAAGGCGCGCATGCATTAGAAGAGAGTCTGGTTCAGCTACGTACGTGGTACCGGCTAGGTGTACGAGGAATGACGCTGACCTGGAATCATGGCAATGCCCTAGCGAGTGGAAATGGAGAGCCGAATCCAGGTGGACTTACTTCATTTGGACGAGAAGTCATAGAAGAAATGAATCGCCTGGGGATGATTATTGATGTTTCGCATTTGGCCGATCCAGGATTCTGGGATGTAATAGAATGCTCGAAAGCACCAGTGATCGCTTCGCATTCAAACGTGAGAAGCATATGCAATCACTCTCGCAATTTGACGGACGAACAAATTCGAGCGTTAATCGCCAAAGATGGCGCAATCGGCTTAACGTTTGTAGACTTCTTTACCATATCGGAGAAGCGCACGGTTTGGATCGATGACTTGCTCCGACACTTGGATCACATCTACGCGCTGGGTGGCGTAGACCACGTAGGTTTTGGCTCCGATTTCGATGGGATTACCGAGACGTTTGGAGACATGGCATCTGCGGCAGATTACTCCCAGTTACTAGAAGCTATGTTAAAACGTTATAAAGAGGCGGAAGTATTGAAATTTGTGCAAGGAAATTGGTTGCGTGTTTTCGGAAACGTGCTACAATAAAGCATGAGGATATTAATGTACCAAGTTCAACATTAAAATTCAGGTCAAAAGTAAGTTGAGTAAAAGCACTTGCAATTTGACATGGACAGGACTACAATTGTTACTGTCTATGCACAGAAATGTCACATCTTATCAGTCTTTTCAAGGTGTGATAGGCAGCTTTTCTCACAGTCACTGAAAGGGTGGAATCTGAATGATTAGTCAACTTTCCTGGAAAGTTGGAGGACAGCAAGGGGAGGGCATCGAGAGTACTGGTGAGATTTTCTCGATGGCGATGAACCGGATGGGGTACCATCTGTATAGCTACCGTCACTTCTCTTCCCGTATTAAGGGTGGACACACGAACAATAAAATTCGCGTGAGCACAACGCCAATGCGTGCGATCTCTGACGATCTGGACATTCTCGTAGCGTTTGACCAAGAGACGATCGATTTCAATGCGCATGAGCTGCGTGAAGGCGGTATCATTATCGCGGATGCGAAATTTAATCCAAAGTTGCCGGACGGCTTGAAGCCAGTTCGCTTCTTCACTGTACCACTGACTGAGATCGCTGATGAACTGGGAACTTCCCTGATGAAAAACATGGTGTCGATTGGTGCGTCCAGTGCCATCCTCGGCATTTCAGTGGAAAGCTACCGTCCCATCGTTGAAGATATGTTCCTCCGCAAGGGCGAAAAAGTGGTTGAAAAGAACATGGATGCCATTCGCCGCGGTTTTGATTTTGTAAATGAATTGACTGGTGGTCAACTTCCTGAGTTCCAAATGGAAAAGGCTGATCCACAAAAACAACTGTTCCTCATCGGTAACGATGCGATCGCTCTGGGTGCTGTAGCAGCAGGCTGCCGTTTCATGCCAGCTTACCCGATCACACCTGCTTCCGAGGTAATGGAATACTTGATTAAAAAGCTGCCTAAATTGGGCGGTACTGTTATTCAAACAGAAGACGAGATTGCTGCTATTACGATGGCAATCGGTGCTAACTTCGCGGGTGCTCGTTCCTTGACTGCTTCTGCAGGTCCTGGTCTGTCCCTGATGATGGAAGCAATTGGTCTGGCTGGTATCACGGAACAACCAGTTGTAATCGTGAACACGCAGCGTGGTGGCCCATCTACTGGTATGCCTACCAAAATCGAACAATCCGATGTGAATGCTATGATCTATGGTACACACGGTGACATTCCAAAAGTAGTTATCGCGCCAAGCACAGTAGAAGAGTGCTTCTACGATGCAGTTGAAGCGTTTAACATTGCGGAAGAATACCAACTGCCTGTTATCCTGATGACAGACTTGACACTGTCCTTGGGTAAACAAACAGTGACTCCATTTGACTACAGCAAAGTAGAAATCCGCCGCGGAAAACTGCTTGCTGGACAAGATTTGCCAGAAAAAGAGCAAAACGACCTGTTCAAACGTTATGAAGTAACAGAAGACGGCGTTTCTCCTCGTGTTATTCCTGGTCAAAAATACGGTCTGCACCACGTAACTGGTGTTGAGCATGATCAAACTGGTCGTCCATCTGAGAATGCTGCAAACCGTATTCAACAAATGGATAAACGTATGCGCAAAATGGAAGGCGTCCTGAAAAACTTCAAAGGCGCTGTAACAGCAGATGCTCCTCACGCTGATGCGGATGTTCTGGTTGTAGGTATCAACTCCACAATCGGTACCATTCAAGAAGCAAAAGGCCGTCTGGAACAAGAGGGAATGAAAGTAAACCATGCACAAATCCGTTTGCTGCATCCGTTCCCAACTGAAGAAATCAAAGCACTCGTAGATAAAGCGAAGAAAGTTGTTGTTGTTGAGCACAACGCCCAAGCGCAAGTAACAAGCTTGCTCAAACAACACGTTGGAAACGCTGAAAAAATCGAATCCGTGCTTAAATATGACGGTAACCCATTCCTGCCGAAGGAAATCTATGCTGAAGTGAAGGAGCTGGTAAAACATGGCGACTATGAAAGAGTTTCGAAATAACGTAAAGCCAAACTGGTGCCCAGGCTGTGGAGACTTCTCCATCCAAGCGGCTATTCAACGCGCTGCAGCGAACGTAGGTCTGGAACCTGAAAATCTGGCGGTTGTTTCCGGTATCGGTTGCTCTGGTCGTATTTCCGGCTACATCAACTGTTATGGTTTCCACGGTATTCACGGACGTTCCCTGCCAATCGCACAAGGTGTGAAAATGGCGAACCGCGAGCTGACAGTTATCGCAGCAGGTGGTGACGGGGATGGTTTCGCGATCGGTATGGGCCATACTGTACACGCTATCCGTCGTAATATGAACGTTACGTACATCGTAATGGATAACCAAATCTACGGTCTGACAAAAGGTCAAACCTCCCCGCGTTCCGCGACTGGTTTCGTGACCAAGTCTACACCGGCAGGTTCCATCGAGTCCTCCATTTCTCCAGTTGAACTGGCGCTGTCTGTAGGTGCGACTTTCGTTGCTCAATCCTTCTCCAGCGATCTGAAGGGCTTGACTGAACTGATCGAAAAAGGTATCCAACACGAAGGCTTCTCTTTGATCAACGTATTCAGCCCTTGTGTAACCTACAACAAGGTAAATACGTACGACTGGTTCAAAGAGAACATCGTACCAGTAGACACGATCGAAGGATACGATGCACATGACCGTATCAAAGCAATGTCTACTTCCATGCAATACAAAGGCCTGATTACAGGTCTGATCTACCAAAACACTGAGCAAAAACCTTACGAAGCTCTCGTAAATGGCTTCAAAGAAGAAGGTTTGGTTAACCAAGACATTCGTTTGTCTGAAGAAGACTTCGAAAAATTGGTTAAAGAATTTGCTTAAGTTTGATAGAGTGAAAAACCTCTCCTTAACGGGAGAGGTTTTTTTATTACATGCGATCGCGCCACTGCCTGTACACCAGCATGATAAGGAAAAAAACGACCAGTTGACCAAAGAGTGGATACAGGAAGCGAAGAAGCGAGCTAAACCCGATAAAACTGATCAAATAGCAAATTAGCAAAATCCCGAGTAAAATAGTCGGACCTCGAAGAGGGGTAACTTGCCTAATCTGTTGGGCTAGACCAAATACGTTTGCCACAAGAGTTGAGAAAATTTCCGCATACACCAACAGGGAGAATAAAAAAGGAATGGTTGGTCCCAAGCCTTGCAGCACAGCAATCATGGGCATTTCCGCGTGATGGATTCCCGGCATTTTTACAGAGAGAGAAGCATAGGCGAGCAAGAGCAGAAGGCCTATTCCCAACCCTCCTATGATTCCCCCCAGGATGAGAGGCTTCTCGCTTGTACTCTGTCTGCCCATCGGAACCAAAACTGCTTGTGTAAGCGTGACATTTAAGGCAACATAATAAAAGGGAGAACTAAGCCACGCCCAAGGCCGTAACGATTCAACGACGACATTCGTATCTAACCATGGCTTCGTATAAAGGAAGACAAGTACAGTAAAGCCAATGAGCATCGGAACAAAAATGCTGTTCACGTGATGGATGGCAAACAGCCCTTTTTTCGTCACGAAAAAAATCAAAATCATGCTAAACCAAATGCCGATTTGGGGAGATAATCGAAAAGACTCCCAAAAAATCGCGCCAGTAGCAGCGAGCATGACAGAGGTAGTCCCTAGCAATACGGTTAGAAGCAAGGTATTAAATACAGTGCCAAACGGATGCCCAAATAAATAGGTGCTGACTTCTTGATAGGAATCGGCCTGAATCCGATAAGCAATCAGCATGACCCGGATGCCTGCCCAAATAAACAGCGTCGAAGCCAGAATGATGCCAACTAAGCCTTGTGTTCCATATTGAACAAAGAACTCTACAATTTCTTTGCCAGAGGCAAAACCAGCTCCTACGACTGTCCCAATATACGTAAAAGCGATCTGCCATGCGGCTCTCCATGTTCCTTGCATCTCAGACCTCCTGTCCCACCTTATTCCATCCTATGAGAGGGAGTGAACCGAATATGCGCGTTACCGTGTTAGGCTATCAATCTCCTTATCCTGGCCCAGGGGGTGCTACTCCGGGTTACCTGATTGAGACAGACCGTGTCAAAATTCTTCTCGACTGTGGCAGCGGTGTTCTTGCGCAGTTAGGCAAGCATTTGCCCATTTATGAGCTGGATGCCATGCTCTTATCTCACTATCATCATGATCATGTTGCGGATGTAGGAGTGATGCAGTACGGTTTGATGGTTCATCAGCTATTTGGCCAAAGACCTGCTGACAAGCCGCTTCCGATCTTCGCACCAGCGCTGCCAGTGATCAATACTCAGTCATTGGTGTATCGAGATGCGACCACATTTACCCCAATCACAGAAGAAACGTCTGTTACCATTGGGGACGTCGCGATTACTTTTTTACGGACAGACCATGGTGACGGAGATCCATGCTACGCCATGCGTTTGGAAGCAAATGGTCATGTCCTCGTATACGGAGCGGACAGTGGACCAGGTACAGCCTGGGAGGGGTTTGCAAGTCAAGCGGATTTGTTTATTTGCGAGGGGACCTATCTGGATTACAATTTACCGGCGAAGCCAAATGGGCACCTGTCTGTTCGCCAAGCGGCAGAATTGGCACAATCTCTATCCTGCCGTTCTTTATTAGTCACGCATTTGTTTTACGGCTATGATGAGTCTCAAGTAATCGCGGAGGCCAATGCCTTTGTTGCAGGTCCAGTTTATGCGGCGCGCATCGGTCTGCAAATCGATTTATAAGGTTGTTTGTGTACATAGAGAGGAGAATTGACTGTGTTTCCAAATGTATTAGAAGTCGCACGTAAATTAATCCGTGAACGGGTACAAGTAGGAGAA
Organism: Brevibacillus fortis; assembly: GCF_046196545.1. GTDB lineage: Bacteria > Bacillota > Bacilli > Brevibacillales > Brevibacillaceae > Brevibacillus > Brevibacillus fortis_A. The sequence continues at coordinate 3,646,594 of NZ_CP176370.1, read as the reverse complement.
ACTGTTGTAGACGCTACGATGGGGAATGGAAATGACACCTTATTTCTTGCGCAATTGGTGCAAGAAGACGGGAAAGTAATCGCCTTCGATATCCAGCCGCAGGCGATCGAAAAAACGCGAGAGAGACTCGAAAGAGAGGGTCTGGCGAACAGGGTAGAAATGAAGCTCGCCAGTCATGAGGAAATTGACAAGCTGGAGATTAGTGCCGCGGCGATCATGTTTAATTTGGGCTATTTACCGGGTGGAGACAAAGAAATCACAACACAAGCGAGCAGCACCATTCAGGCGATTCAATCAGGGTTGAGGGTGCTCAGACCAGGTGGAATCATGACAGTCATGATTTATTGGGGGCATCCTGCGGGAGAGTCGGAAAAAGAGGCAGTCGAAGCATTTTGCCAAGAGCTAAGTCAATTGGATTATTTGGTTTTAAAATACCAATATATCAATCAGCAAAACCAAGCACCATTTTTACTGGCCATCGAACGCAGGGGACAATAAAAAGAACGAACGCGATCCTTTCCCGGGCAAGCGCAGCATCCGACATCATTCCTATGAGAAAGCAAATATTTTGTCAGGTCGCGGAGAGTGTACAAAAATAGGCACGCTCTTGCCCTTTCTGGCACATACCCTATGTAGAGCAATGTGGCAAGGGGGATCTACGTGGACAGAATCGGGATAATGTTGGATTGGGCCCTTATGGAGAAAGGAATTCAAGGCCTCAAGTCATATGAGCGTCTGCCTTATTATGTCGAAATCGGAAAAGAGCTTGGATTGGAGCCTGTTTTTTTTCATCCGAGACATGTGAAGCCAGGAGATGAAAGGGTCAAGGGATATTTTTGGAACGGAAATCGCCTCGTCTCACAACTGGTTTCAGTCCCGCGCGTCATCCACAATCGTGTTTTGACAGGGGATGCAAAAGCACGGAATGTGATTCGAAGATTGAGCCAAAAGAAGACGGTGTTCAATGGCTTGGTTGTACGGGATAAGAGAAAGGTACACCAGATGCTCTGGAAAAACGAACACATTCGTAGCTATCTGCCACAGACAGTTCCTTATTCCATGGAGCAGTTGCGTCAGTTCTTGGATAAATACCAGGTGGTGTACGTCAAGCCTTCGATTGGATCAGTCGGAATTGGGGTAGCACGTATTGAACGGCATGGAGGCAATTATCACTTCATTGCATCGAAAAAACGGCAGATTTTATCTCATTCGCAAATACTCTCCACGGTGCGGCGTTGGGTCGGTAACAAACGATTTTTGATCCAGCGAGGGATTCCTTTGGCGCGCTATGGAGGCAAAACGTTTGATATTCGTGTTTCGGTGCAGAAAAACAAAGAGAAACAGTGGACTGTGAGCGGGATGGTTGCCAAAGTCGCCAATAAGAAAAACAAGCTGAGCAATCTCTCACGAGGTGGGACAGCAGTGCCGTTTTCGGAAGCATTATTCCCCATCTTTCCTGAGGTGAAACAACAGCAAGCAGTCATCGAAAGAGTAAGCGTAGCGGCGGTGGAAATTGCGAAGCAATACGGTCGGCATTTTTCATCATTAGCAGACTTAGGCATGGATATGGGAATTGACGAGCGAGGTAATCCGTATTTAATTGAAGTCAATGTGCGTGATCAGCGCTATTCTTTTTTCAAGGCTGGAGAGAAGGCGATGTTTAAACAAACGTACCGTCATCCACTGGAATATGCGCAGACATTACTCGCTGAAAAAAAGAAACGGAAGCATCAGCTTCTATCGCCAAGCTATTTACTCTAAAGAAATAACGCAGAAAGAATGTGAAAAAGACGGTGGCAATTATTGCCCCGTCTTTTCGTATGCCGTGACCTACGATTCTGCCGGCTGTTGTTGGTCAGCCAAAGGAAAGGGCAGATTGCGAAAGTGACGATATACCAAAGCCAATATCGATTTTCGAGTCAAGATTCCTTGGAAATAGTGCTCGTCGTCTTCAATGCAGACGAAAGGGTGATTAATGGACACTTCCAATGCTTTCAAAAATTCATCGGTGTCACGCAATCGAGGGACCTTCGTATCCATCACATCATCTACAATATGTTCGGACATACGCTCGGTCTCGAAGCGTTCCAGACCTAGAGTCTTATTCATGATCATATTCGTGCTGATTAACCCATGCAAACGATACTGATGATCCAGTACAGGAACGGCTGAATAACCGGACTTGATTAGGACAAGCAGGGCGTGCTCAAGCGAATTACCTAACTGCACATGTGCGACCTTTGTGGACGCGATTATGAGATCTTTGATCGGAATATGTAACAAAGGGATCTCTTGATTCATTCAGATCCACCACCTTTTCTTTCTGTCGTCTATAGCAGTAAAGAACTGCCTGTGGTCCTCTTCTATGATACCGTAAGCGAGGTACAAACGGTAGGGCTACATTTAGAAAACTTGGCGTTGCCAAGCCTTTGGTGGGGTAATAGACGAAAAAAAGCCCGGCAGTTACGCCAGGCAAGTAATCGAGGTGTGGAACAATCGTCCCTACTTCTAGTATGGGAGATCATGTTGTTTTTTACATTAGGAGTTTAGAGGAAACCAGCTTCTCTCTTACGCTTTATACGTTTGATTTTTGAAAATCGGTTTTGCTTCCACACGTTTTTTCCGATTGAACCAAAAGGACATCGTCGTCAACTCGTAAAGGAAAATACAGAGTGGCGGTGTAATCACGAACATGCCGAGAACCAATGACGGCGTCGACCAGCCTAGTCGATGAATGACGTAGCTCTGCAGTAAGAACAGGATCAACGGATGAACCAAATAGATAGCCATATTTTGTTTGGCCAACCGGGCAAGCCACGGACCGAGGTTAGGCAGTTTGCCGAGATAACTGGATGCAGGGTAAAAGCTGATGATCACACAGAGTGTGTACACCAAATAAAGCGGTTCAAAAATATTCATGCTCTCGTAATAGCTTTTGGAGCCGGAAAGATAGCTGAACGCCATCCAAACAGCAGCACATGCCATCACAACGATAGAAGGTATTTGAAGGCGTTTCACCCACGTCCGCCATTTATCCACATTCATCCCGGCATAAGCACCGAGTGCAAAAGTAAATACGTACATCAAAACATAGTGCTGTCCGTAAACATAACTGTGCTGCACGAGGGACAGGAATGGATTTGCAGCCCAATCAATGGCCCATAACGGCTTAATGAACAAATAGTGATAGAGAACGTATAGACCAGCCTGTCCAATAAATAGAGCGATGATCCAGCGGAAGTTCAAGTACCGTTCCATCCACGGTTTGATCAGGCAAAACAACAAGCATAGTTGCAAGTAAAGCGGAATGTAGTACAGGTGGTAGAATGAACTGCCATTAAGCAGACTTTCGAAAAACGGTCCAACCAGCACGGCCGGGTCAAAGGTTTGGTGTTTAAAATAGGTGAAGATGGCCGTCCAAATTACGTAAGGCAAAATAACTGCGCGCCAGCGTTTTTTCCAGAAAGCACGCCAATCCAATTGTCGGTTCTGATACCAGTAAAATAGAAGCATTCCAGTTGCAAATATAAATAAAGAACGACCGAATTTTAACAAGATGATTAGAACGGCTTGTAAATCACTATTCCACGGATACGTCTTCTCATTTGAGAGAAAAAAGCTGAGGATGTGAATTATCAAGACAGTAAGAGCCCCAAAAACAAAAAGGGCATTCAGATCCTGAAACGTCCCCTTTCGATTGCTATTCATAATTCCTCCAGAATTTTACCGGCAGCACCTGGAGAATCAAAAGCAAGTATAATGCCCGTTATTCGGGTAAGTGCCAGTCAGGTGCGGCCAGTTCTTTTGCGGTATAAGAAAATAAGTGTAATCGTTGCGACAAATGATGCCTCGACTCTGTCACTAACTCATTTTGCACATAAAAGGGGGTAGGTAATACAGCCCACTCAGAACGGATTGTCTCCAAAAGCCGTGCTTTTACATCATCCATAGTGGCCAATTTCCCAGTCAAACTCGCAATGCTTCCAACGGTAGAAGCATCAATGGAAGGAATTGGCTTATGACTTTGCATTTCATCCAAGCCCGCAAGACGGTAAAAGCGCTCCATCCATTCCCCTCGTGGCCGATCGTCGACGTTAATGCATAACTGCAAAATAGAGCCGTGTCGCGTGCGTCTTTGCGCCATACCTCCGATTTTTTTACCGTGAATGGAAAAATCGTATTCCCCTGCACAGTAGGAACCCGTCACTTCACCAAATTCGAGCTTCCCGTAATCGCGCAGGCCCACATCAAGAAGCTGGGCTACAAACGAGAAGAAGGAGTCAATGGAAATCGAGGTGTCAGGCAATAGACAAGCCATATTGAGAACGCCAGCATCAAGCGGAACACAAGCTCCACCAGATGAGCGAAGAACACAACCAAAGCCATCTTGACCAAACTTACGCAAGGCTTGCTGGAGATGAGGAAGCTTGGCGTCTCTGCGGCCGAGATACAGCGCCTGATCGTACACCCAGAGATGAATGACAGGGGTTGCAGATTCAGATTGCATACTCGCTGCCAACGCTTCATCACGGATTAAAGGCTCAAGTGGACTATCCTGGTAGGTACCGGAGTCCATCCAGCGAAACGGTTGATTAACAGAAAATGACATAGGAAGGCTCCTTCACAGGACAAGAATAGCTACCATTATAACATCTGAAATGCGTTTATTTCTACGTTTTCGCCATCTTTTTTCCATTTGGTAGAACATACATGTCAAGTAGAGTGAAAAAATACCCGACAGGCCAAGAGAGCTTGTCGGGTCAAAATATGGTTCTTTATTTGGTCTCCTTGAAGGAGAAATTGTCCAGATAGGTCGTTTTGCGAGGCGCATTTTCAGTTGCCTCTTCTTGTAGGTACAGACCGAGCTTTGTGCCTTCTTGTTTCACATACTGTTGACCAAACAAGTATTGATCGTTCAGATAAATGGAAACAGTGTTCTCGTTAACTTCTACTTTTAAGCGATTGCTGGATTTCAGCTTGTAGGAGCTAGAAGTAATGATGTCAATATCGTCTTCTTCGACATCATTCACTTTACCTAAAACAACGCGATCTTTTTGGATGAATACAACATTGGCTTTTCCGTCTTTACCGTTGAAGTAAAGGCCTCCTAAGCCTTCACTGCCTACGACATTGACATCGACGCTCAATTCGTATTTCTTAACTTTGTCAGACTCATTCCAATTCAATGGCAGGAAGTAGTGATCCAGATCATCATCATCGGATTCCGCTGTCACTTGTTTGCTAGCGACCTCCCAGTTTCCTGTCGCTTTGTCTGTATCCCAGTTTTTCAATTTGGAATCAGAGAAGGAATCGCTGATATTGATTCGCTCTGGTTCTGGCTGAGGTTTCGGTTGACCAGGGGTAGGGAATACAATTTTGATCTCATCATCATCGTCACGATCCAAAATAGCGCGATAGAGCAGAGAGGCAGCTTCCGCACGAGTAATCGGATCTTGTGGACGGAAATTGCCATTGTACCCTTTCATCAGATCAGTTTGGATCGCAATCGCAATATACGGACGCAGAGCTGACGAAATATCATCGTAATCACGGAACTTTTTCAATTGATTCAGGTCGGCTTTGTACTTTTGATCGTAGCCCAACAGGCGTACCAATGCGACAGCAATATCTTCACGTACTGCCGCTTGATCTGGCTTATACGTGTAGGTGGAGCCGGATTTGTAACCAGTCAAGTAAGGCTTGGCGTACTCCACATACAGAAATGCCCAGTGATGACGCGGTACATCCTTAAAGGTTTGGTCGACGTAGCGTTTGTTTATATCTACATCTGCTGCTGCGATCATAATTTTGGCAAATTCGGCGCGGGTAACTTCGTTGTTCGGTCTAAATGTCCGATTGTCGTACCCTTTGATGATCCCTTTTGCCGCCATCTCCGTAATTTCCTTGTATGCCCAATGGCTACGTGGAACGTCTGAGAACGAAGGAGTGGAAGCGGCACCGACGACTGGGATAACCGTTAAGAACATTAACACCGACAAAAATACGGCTAGTGCTCTTTTCATGTTAACCTCCTCAAAATGGCAATGTAGTTTTTGTTGACTGCTATTCAGACGGCGAGTGGGCTTGTATTGTTGCAGGAGAAAAAAATATTATGGTGAAAATAGGAAAAAAGACGGAGTTTCAAAAAAATTGGCGGAGCATGTACCAATGGTAAGGGCATGCTTGTTTGATTTGGATGGAACGCTATTGGATCGGGAACGGTCGTTGGATGCATGTTTGGCACGACAGTGCGAACGTACACGGCCGCTCCAGAAAAGAATGTCTCTGGAAGCGGGACCTGTTTTGGGGGGATAACGTGGAGGCAGACGCTATTATCGAGAAAATCCCAGAACTGATTGGAACGATCTCTCGCCGTTTCGTACATATTTTGCCTCATAATGGTTATTATGCATTAGCTTTTGTATCACCCAAAATGATATAATTCTTTATTGGTTACTTATGTAGATGATTTTAGCTGAGGTGATATATGATGAAGGAAACGAAAGAGGCGACTGTGGACTTAAAATCCGTTAAGTCTCCAAAGAAAACGGAAGACTATGCGAAATACTTCCAGGCCCCTTCTTTGAAAGATGCGAAAAAGCGCGGTAAGGAAGAGATTTTAGTCCATTACGATTTTAATATCCCAGAAGACATGCAGAACATCGGAAAAGGAAAGCGTTATCACGTTCGTACGTATGGCTGCCAAATGAACGAGCATGATTCGGAGACGATTTCTGGTATCTTGCAGGCAATGGGCTATACCTCCTCTGATTCTGTCGAAGATGCGGATGTCATCCTATTTAACACCTGTGCGATCCGCGAAAATGCAGAGGATAAAGTATTTGGAGAGCTTGGCCACATGAAGCGGCTCAAGAATAACAATCCGAATCTGATCCTCGGTGTTTGCGGCTGTATGTCCCAAGAAGAGAAAGTCGTCAAGAAAATCCTGAAAAGCTACCAGCAGGTCGACTTGATTTTTGGAACGCACAATATTCACCGATTGCCAGAACTGTTGCGCGATGCAATGTTCAGCAAAGAAATGGTGATTGAGGTTTGGTCTAAAGAAGGCGATATCGTCGAAAATATGCCGAAGCTCCGCGAAGGAAACACCAAGGGCTGGGTTAACATCATGTACGGCTGTGATAAGTTCTGTACGTACTGTATCGTGCCATATACTCGTGGAAAAGAGCGCAGTCGACGCCCGGAAGATGTTATCGCGGAAGTGCGTGATCTCGCTCGCCAAGGCTTTAAGGAAATCATGCTTCTTGGACAAAACGTCAATGCGTATGGGAAAGATTTTGAGGACATCGAGTATGGTTTTGGAGACCTGATGGACGAGATCCGCAAGATTGATATCCCGCGTGTGCGCTTCACGACTAGTCATCCGCGCGATTTTGACGACCACTTGATCGAGGTGCTGGCAAAGGGCGGCAACCTGGTGGAGCAAATCCATTTGCCTGTCCAATCCGGTTCGACAGAGGTACTCAAGCGGATGGCGCGTAAATATTCGCGTGAGCATTATCTGGAGCTCGTTCGCAAAATCAAGGACGCGATCCCGAATGTCTCGCTTTCTACCGATATTATTGTTGGCTTCCCAGGCGAAACCGATGAGCAGTTCGAAGATACTATCTCAATGGTGGAAGAAGTCAAGTATGATTTTGCCTATACCTTCATTTACTCCCCACGTGAAGGTACACCGGCTGCTGTCATGGAAGACAATGTGCCGATGGAAGTGAAAAAAGCGCGCTTGTACCGACTCAATGAAGTCTTGGGTCGAATTAGTCTGGAGCAAAACAAAAAACTGCAGGATCAGGTTGTCGAGGTACTTGTGGAAGGCGAATCGAGGACGAATGCGGAAGTGCTTGCGGGACGTACGCGTACGAACAAGCTGGTCCATTTCACTGGCGACAAATCCTTGATCGGACAGTATGTGCACATTAAAATTACAGATGCGAAAACGTGGACACTCCACGGAGAACTCGTATCCAAAGTTGAGGTGTAGGTCATTATGGAACAAACAAACGTGTATACCCAGAAAGAAATTCTTGATAAAGCTCGCGAGCTTGCAGCTATGATCGCGCGTACGAATGAAGTCGATTTCTTCAAACGTGCCGAACTGCAAATCAAGCACAATGAACGTGTGCAAGATTTGATTGATACCTTGAAGCAGAAGCAAAAGCAAATGGTGATGTTTGAATCCATCAACAAGCCTGAACTGGTGAAAAAAGTGGAAGGCGAGTACAACCAATTGCATGAGGAACTGGATGCTATTCCAATCGTTACGGAATTCAAGCAATCGCAGGTGGATGTGAACGATCTTTTGCAAATGGTCACGAACGTGATCACGAACACCGTTTCGGAGCGTATTATTTTGGATACAGGCGGAAACCCATTGACCGGAGAGACGGGTGGCGGGCCTGAGAAGAAAAAATCTGGCGGCTGCTGCTCCTAATTCTTGATAGAAAGCTTTCCTGGCGCTGTTTTGATGAGTACCCAACAACTTTCCCAAATATAAGGTGGTTGTTTGCACGCTAGTCGAATGCCCTGCATACAAATGTACAGAAACGTTGTATGGAGGAGGTAACGAAATGTCGGGTATAGACAAAGATCTACAGTGCCGGGAACTTATCGCGAAAGCAGTCTGCGGCAAAGGCCATAAATTTTCTACTACCACCCACACCATCATACCGTCGCAAACTCCTTCGACGATCCTCGGATGCTGGATTATAAACACGAACTTCCAAGCAGAGAAAGTCGGAGATGCCGTTGAAGTATCTGGTACGTATGACGTCAACCTGTGGTTTTCGTTTGCTAATAACACGCAAACCGAAGTCAAGCGGGAAACTGTAAAGTTCTCCGTACTCGTACCGCTTACGTTCTTCGACAAGAACTGCAGAGGCGATCTGGAAATCGTTGCACGCGCCGTGGAGCAACCGAAGTGCATAAAAGCGGAGTTAAGTGGTGGTGGCACAATCACAGTCAGAGTTGAAAGCGAATATGCAGTAGAGGTCATTGGAGAAACAAAGGTGTGCGTTGTTGTCTGCAATAGTTGTGATGACAAAGAGTTCCATCTGGTTGACGACTTTGAAGATAACAGTGACGAGTTTGATGACTTTGATTCCGCTACGCTACTCGACGAGCTCGACTAAAGAGGAGAAATTATCTCCTCTTTTTTCTTTTTTTCGGAAGTGTACCATTCACACTTTTTTTTGGGCGCAGTCATAAGATAACGAGAGAATAGCGGGGGAGTGTGGAAGGCATGATTCTACGCACAAAGGCGAGTCAGCGAGCTAACAAGCAGGAAACGCCAGCAACACAACCGATGACGGCCAACGCTAAAGAAGTCGTAGCGTATTTGCATCGTCCAGAAATCGGGCGCTGGTTGCTCCGGCAAGGGAGAATACCTGTAACGACAGGAAAAGCAGCGCGACCGGGTTGGCGGACATATAGGATCTGCCTTTACCAAGACTATGTACTGGATATCGCCAGGAGCGAGGAGCAATCACAATGGCTGCTGCACCGGATGCAGGAACCCGAATGGCATTCCGTCTCCTTACCTTCCGCCGAAACGGAGGTTCAAGTGGTACAGGGGCTGGCTGCGCGCAGTTTGTATGCCGCTGGAGCCGATGCGGGTCAAGTAACGATCATGGCGGCTTCTCCCCATCGACTTAAGGTCGTCGAGGTGGAACCAAATTGGCCAGCCAATCATGCTGACGAATATATGCAGCGGGCTCGAGATTGGTGGGAAGGTCGGATGCGCAAACAGCCGCAAAAGCTGCAAAGCATGGGGGCTGATCCCGAGTTTGCTTTACGCAAGCCCACAGGAGAGATGGCACTTGCTTCGGACTTCCTGAGTATTAATGGCACGGTTGGATGTGATACGACACGCTATCGGGAAGAATTAGGTCTCCATCAGCACCCGGTTGCAGAGTTGAGACCTGCGCCATCGGAGGACCCTGATCAATTATTTATGCACATCTACGATAATCTGGCACTCGCATACCAAAAAATAGGGAACTCGTCTATCGAATGGCTCGCTGGCGGAATGCCGTTTCAAGGTTATCCAATCGGCGGGCATATTCATTTTGGCGGTCTTACCCCTACTTTTTCTCTACGGCGAAAGTTGGATGCGTACTTGGCTCTTCCCCTTGTTCTAATTGAGGATGCAGGCTGTATGAGCCGCAGAGAGCGATATGGATTTTTGGGGGATGTACGGGAGAAGGAATATGGATTCGAATATCGTACGCTCCCCAGTTGGCTCGTTGATCCCCTTGTCACCCGAGGTATTCTTCATTTGGCCCATTTGGTTGCAACCAATCACGAGAAGCTACAAGCAACGCCTCATCTAAAGCTCCCGCTCATCAAAGCGTACTATCAGGGCGAAAAAGAAAAGCTCCTGCCGTACGTTGCCCAAGTCTGGCAAGAATTAAAGGAGCTACCAGGCTATATGCTGTCACGAATTCATTTGGATCGATACTTTTCTTTTTTAATCGAAAGCCAATCGTGGAGAACGGATGAAGACCTTCGCAAGACATGGAAGCTAGCATAAACAGATCTACCATTGGATGCAGGATCAACATTACCGTACAATCATGATATAATAGCGACGAGAATTAGTAGGCTAGGAGAAGAAAATCATGGCTCAATATACCCCGATGATTCAACAGTATCTGGCTATCAAAAAAGATTATCCGGATACTTTCTTATTTTTTCGCTTAGGCGATTTTTATGAACTGTTTTTTGATGACGCCATTCTTGCGTCCCGTGAGCTGGAAATTACACTGACGGGACGTGAAGGTGGTGGTTCTGAGCGCATACCAATGTGCGGTGTTCCACATCATGCGGCAGATGGCTATATTGCAGAGCTACTGAAAAAAGGACATAAAGTAGCCGTTTGCGAGCAAGTCGAAGATCCAAAAGAAGCCAAAGGGGTCGTTCGCCGGGAAGTTACACGTGTCATTACTCCAGGAACGATGATGGAAGGCAAATGGCTGACGGATAAGGAAAACAATTACATGGCAGCTTTGGCCCAAGTAGAAGGGCGAACGGGTGTTGCTGCGTGTGATATGAGTACAGGCGAGATGTACGTTACCTCTTTGGTGGGACAAGCAGAGGCTGTTCTGGATGAAGCCTTGCAATATCGCCCCAAGGAGCTCGTCTTTTTTGGCCTCGCTGTTTTGCCGAAGACAGCACTGCCATCTACTGTCGTGGATGCGAACCAGCTGGACGCATTTGCGGTGGATAGTCAATATGCGGAGCAGGCAAAAGGTCTGGACATGTCCATGCGAGCGGCGGTAAATGCTCTCTTGTTCTACATAGGGACGACGCAAAAACGCAGTCTTGCCCATATGCGGCTGTTAAAGCAGTACGATGCCAAGCAGTACCTGCAAATGGACGGCTTTTCCAGACGCAATTTGGAATTGACAGAGACCATTCGCGATAAGACGAAAAAAGGCTCTCTGTTGTGGCTGTTGGATCGGACTCAAACCGCAATGGGTGGTCGTCTTTTGCGCAGATGGATTGAGCGTCCGTTGCTCAGTCGCGATCAGTTGGAGGCACGATTGAGCGCTGTGGAAGCCTTAAAGGGTGACATGCTGCTTCGCTCCGATTTGCGGACTTGCTTGGATCGTGTCTATGATTTGGAGCGTCTGGCGGGCCGTATTTCCTACGGGAATGCGAACGCACGAGATCTCATTCAGCTGCGGATGTCTTTGGAAGCTGTTCCAGAGCTGAAGCAATATATGATTCAAACGAATACGCCGGTATTGATGGAACTTGCGCAAGGGATGGATGAGTGTACGGATATCGTCAACTATTTGGCTCATGCGCTCGTGGATGATCCCCCAATTTCGGTTCGTGAAGGCGGAATGATTCGGACGGGATACGATGAGTACCTGGACAAGCTCCATACGGCAAGTCGTGAAGGGAAGACGTGGATTGCCCAGCTGGAGCAGGGAGAACGGGAAGCGACAGGGATTCGATCACTCAAAGTAGGCTTCAATAAGGTGTTCGGTTATTACATCGAAATATCGAAGTCCAATATCGCCAACGTTCCGGCTGGGCGGTATGAGCGCAAGCAAACGTTAGCCAATGCAGAGCGGTACATCACACCAGAGTTGAAGGAACGCGAAGCGCTCATTCTTGAAGCGGAAGAAAAGATGATTGAGTTAGAATACCAACTGTTCGTGGCGGTAAGAAGTGAAGTCGCGAAGCATATACCAAGACTGCAGAACCTCGCAGAGCGCATTGCATCTGTGGACGTTCTTCAGGCATTTGCTACGGTAAGTGACGAGCGCGGATTTATACGCCCTGAGCTTGTGGAAAGCGGCGAATACGTCATTACAGAAGGGCGTCATCCAGTAGTAGAAGCCGTTCTGGAGCGCGAAAAATATGTGGCAAATGACGTGGAGATGGATCAGACGAATCGTCAAGTTTTGCTCATTACGGGTCCGAATATGGCGGGTAAGAGTACGTACATGAGACAGATCGCCTTGATCACGGTGATGGCACAGATCGGTTGCTTCGTTCCGGCTAAACAGGCCAAGCTCGCGATTGTTGATCAGATTTTTACTCGAATTGGGGCCGCCGACGACTTGGTAGGCGGGCACAGTACGTTTATGGTGGAAATGCTGGAGACCAGACACGCCCTGCAAAAAGCGACAGCAAAGAGCTTGATCCTGCTCGATGAAATCGGTCGCGGGACTTCAACGTACGATGGAATGGCGCTTGCACAAGCAGTCATTGAGTACATTTGCCAAAAAATCGGTGCCAAAACACTCTTCTCGACGCACTACCATGAGTTGACCGGGTTAGCAGAGACGTTGAGTGGTGTCGTGAATGTCAACGCTCGATGCGAAGAACGGGAAGGAAAGCTCTTGTTCCTTCACAAAATTGAAGAAGGACGAGCAGATAAAAGTTATGGAATCCATGTGGCAGAGCTGGCTGAAATGCCGACCTGGGTCATTGAACGGGCGCGCAGTATCTTAACCGGGCTTGAAGCGAATGGAAATGCAGGGAATGGAAATGCAGCGAGTGACGTGCAAATGTCGCTCGAATCGCTATGGACGGCACCAGTTGCTGCGGTGCGTGAAGAACCGATGCAGTTTGCGGCGGCCGAGGAAGAAGCAATTATGGCTGAACTGCGCGAGCTGGATTTGAATTCAACGACGCCAATGGACGCTATGATGAAGCTATATGAATGGAAACAGCAATTGAAAAAGCGATAGGGTTCGTCCGGAGGGGAGGCACTCATGGGAACCATTCAAGTTTTAGATGAGCAACTCGCCAATATGATTGCTGCAGGGGAAGTAGTAGAAAGACCGGCTTCGGTTGTTAAAGAGCTGGTAGAGAATGCAATTGATGCCAGTGCAACGACAATCGAGATCCACGTAGAAGAAGGCGGTCTGGAGATGATTCGGATCGTTGACAATGGGAAAGGGATGGACCGGGAAGATTGCCAACTGGCTTTTGAGCGCCATGCCACCAGTAAAATCAGCAACGCTCGTGATTTGTTCCGCATTCGTACACTGGGCTTTCGTGGCGAAGCCCTGCCGAGTATTGCTGCAGTATCGCGCATGGAGCTGACGAGCAGTACGTCCAGTAGTGAGATAGGTACTCATCTCATGATTGAAGGTGGGCAGCTCGGAACGCTTTCCGATAAAGCCGCTGTAAAAGGGACGGAAGTATGTGTACGCAGCTTGTTTTTCAACACACCTGCTCGTTTGAAATACATGAAGTCGATCGCCACGGAAGTCGGACATATTTCCGATTATGTGAATCGACTTGCACTCACGCATCCGTCGCTCTCCTTCCTGCTGACTCATAACGGCAAGACACTTTTGCAAACGTCTGGCGACGGAAAGCTGCTGCACGTCATGGCGGCTATCTACGGTGTGCAAGTAGCGAAGCTGTTGCTACCAATTGCAGGGGAGACCCTCGACTATAAGTGGTCTGGTTTTCTATCGAAGACGGAAGTGACAAGGGCGAATCGCTCTTACCTTTCGACACTGGTAAACGGTCGGTACGTGCGCAGCTATTCGATCAACAATGCGATTATGCGCGGTTATCATACATTGTTACCCATCGGCCGTTATCCGATTGTGGCTTTGCAGATCGAGATGGATCCATCACTGGTCGATGTGAACGTACATCCTGCCAAACTAGAGGCGAGATTCAGTAAAGAAGATGAATTGTGCAGTGCAATTGAACAGTCAGTAAAAGAGACATTGCGACAAGGCTTAGGAATTGTCAGACCCATGGCTACACAACCAAAAGCGAAGGTCGTCACCCAGGTTGTACAACCACAGTTTGACCTGCAAATCACCAAGCCTGATACTCCGCAAACGCCACTATTAGCAGCGAGTCCCCGGCTCCAGGAATGGATGGCCAAGCAGGAAACGATAAGTAAGCAAGTGGATGTAGTGCCGCATATCGCACCGTCCATGGAAAACGGCACGGTAAAGGAGTCGGCAGCCAACTATGAAATGCTGGAGTCTGCAAAAGTAGAGGCTATCCCGCATGAAATCGTGCAGGCGACTTTCCAACCTTACGAGACTAAGGCTCCGGAACAATTGGACATTGCCCAGGCACCATCTCCTGTGCATCCATTACATGAAATCAACAGCGAAGACAATTCAGCCACAGCAGGTACCGATCAATTACTGCCACATCCGGAAGCTACCAATGAAAATGAGACGGATTCACCTGTTCCCGTTATGTACCCAGTTGGTCAAGTACATGGCACCTACATCGTCGCGCAAAATGACGAAGGCATGTATTTAATCGATCAACATGCTGCGCAGGAGCGGATTTTTTACGAGTATTTCATGAACAAGCTGGCAGAAGAGGACATTTCCAGCCAGATCATGCTGTTTCCTCATACGGTGGAGTATACGGCTGCAGAGGCAAGCAAACTGGAGAAGCGACTGTCGCTTTTGCAATCGTTTGGTTTGGAGATTGAGGCGTTCGGTGGACGGACCTTTATCGTTCGCGCTCATCCACATTGGTTCCCAGAAGGGGCTGAGCTGGAGGTCATTGAGGAGCTCATTCAGTTTGTACTGGAAACGGGCGAAAACACCCAAGCTAATGTCGTGCTGATGCGCGAAAAAGCTGCCATCATGATGTCTTGCAAAGCTTCGATTAAAGCGAACCGCTTCCTCACGAATGCAGAGATGGAAAGCTTGCTGAACCAGCTGCGCAAGACGAGCAGTCCATATACGTGCCCGCACGGCAGGCCGATTGTGATTCATTTTACTGGTTATGACTTAGAAAAAATGTTTAAGCGTGTGATGTAAACATGTATGGGGAAGAGACTTATCTTCGGAGTAGAAAAACGAGATACTTCATTTTTATTGGGGTGCTATTCGTCATTCGCGAGGATAAACATCAAGAAGAGACGAGAAGCATGCTAAACTAACAGATTTGTCATTTTGCGAAAAAAGCGGTAGTCAGGAAATGGTTTATTGTTCCTGACTGCCGCTTTACTTTTCATAAGTGGACTTCAAAGTTAAATAAAGCAGTGCCAAAACCACTGACTGAGCTCTCGATATGGCCTTTTACTCTTTTGGGTTCCGGCTTTACAAGACCCCCGAGAGGTTAACCAAGCCTCGTTAAACCTAACATTCCTCAACATTCATAGTTTGCTCGGGTACGTCATTGATAAGGGATATACGGTATCTCCCAAAAAGCAATTAAATCTTCCTACCTTTTATCCCTGATTTTGTCAGGGACTTTTTAAAACATATGAAGGAGGAGTCAACTACGGAATTCAATGACGAGAAGCGAGACAAGACTCCGGTCACTCGCTCCCTACTTAGTGGGCGTTGAATCTTTGGATTTTTTTAAAGAAAGGGTATTGTTGAAAAGGAACAAGAATTATATACTATTTATGTAATAAAATGGTAAAGGATGTGGAGTATGATTAAAAAGGTTATGACTTTGGGTGCAATTGTTTCTGCATTAACTTTCGGTTCGCAAGCCGCTTTTGCCAGTGATGGATGGGCAGATACAAGAGAAACTGCTCAAGTTATCCACGCTGGTGGTAGTTTCTTTCAAACAATCTCGGATAGTACAGATGTTGATTGGTATGTTTTTAGAAATGACTCAGACAAATCGAATTGGGTATTCGAACTTCAATCCCCTGCTGGCATTAACTATGACTATGACTGGATAGCTTTTGGACCTAATGGCGAGTATATATTGTCTGGTACTGCTGGTGATTTAGGGCCTGGTGAAATTGACGCTGCATCGGCAGGTGGCATAGGTTTTGGTAAGGGGGCGACAGTATACTTTAAAGTTCGTGGACATGCCTCCCAAGATTTTGATTCGAGACATATTTACGCTGTTTACTTATCGACTTGGTAATATTAGAGGAAAAATTTTTTATGGGCTTAATGAAAAGCACCCAAGTGGTGCTTTTTCTTTTTCAATAAAAAACTTAATAGGCGACTATTCTGCCTCTTTAATTTTATTCAGAAAATTTAAAAATCAAGATTGATTTTAGACAAACGCTGACTTATGATTACTTGCAAAAACGAGGTGAAACGAAATGAGTTCATCACGCCAAACCGGGATGTTTATTTATCCGTGGGACATAGCCGAGAGTGGAATCGAAGCTGTGATGCAAACATTGCAGGGGGCCAAATGCAATACAGCGGTGGTCAATAGCAGCTACCATCAGGGGAGATTTTTTCACCCGAGAAGCAAAACGTTTCGCAGGCTGCCGTTTTCAGGGGTGTCGTTTGCGCCTGAATGGTCGAAGTACAACCGTTTACGCCCGACCGTACACGAGCAAATCGCACAAGCAGGCATTCTTGCCAAAATGAAAGAAGCTTGTGAGCAGGCAGGAATGGGGTTTCATACATGGTGGGTTGGCCTTCACAATTCTACACTTGGTTTGGCTCATCCAGATCTTTGTGTGCAAAACATTTGGGGGGATACATACACGTACGCGCTATGTCCTTCGCAGCCTGAGGTTCAGCATTATGCCAAGGCGCTTTTTACGGATACGCTAGAGCAGGTCAAACCGGAGCGGATTCTGATCGAAGCGACCGCCTTTTTGCCGATAAAGCATGGCGAGCATCATGAAGTATGCCTCCTGCCGTTAGGAGAATCACTGCAATGGTTACTTTCGCTCTGTTTTTGCGGAGCATGTACGGAGCGTGCCGAATCGAAGCGAATCGATGTAGGAGCAGTCCAACAGCTTGTATCAAGGCTGGTCAATCAGATGGTAGAAGCCGATTCCATCTCGCAAGTATCCGCTGAAGCGAGAGAAGTTGCCTTTTTGCTGCTGGAATACCCGGAATTGTATCAGTATCAGCAATCTCGTCTGGAAGTGGTAGATGGGCTATGGAGGAGCCTGAAGGAAATCGCGATGAGTATGGGGACTGCATTGGATGGCTTTCCGTCTTCGACACCGTTTTTTGTGAATCAGTCCTATTGGGAAGGGGTTTCGTTGCGAAAAGCTGCGGCTACTCTCGATCGTGTCGTTCCTCTCGCCTATGGAGACAGTGTCGGTGATGTGGCGTATACCTTCCATGCAATCAAGCTTGTAGCCCCAGAAGCTGCGTTGGGAGCGGCTTTTTCCCTGCATCATAGCCAAATCCAGTCAGCAGTCGAGTTGGCAGCGAGGGTGAAAACAGCAGTGGACGCAGGCGCTCAATCGATTGTTTATTACAATCTCGGTCTGTTAAATAACCGCAGGCTGGATTGGATCAGACAGGCGAACCTTGCAGATGAGTAGTGGAGATAGCTTTTTTCATTCGCATGGCTTATGCCCACATGTAACAAGACCCACGGAACTACTACAGTCCGACGCGCTTTCATAAAAAATGGTATGATTGTCATAGCAAAGAGGAAAACAGTTTGGTTCAGATTCTATTTGACCGGCAAATTAATCCTGCTTACAATAATATGATCGTTACCGTTTATGTAAAAACCGTCGAGTCGTTTTTCTAGAACAGCAGTTCTTGTCAAAAGGGCGAAGACGTAAGGAAGGGAACAAAGGCGTGATTGTTACGACAGGACTTGAGCCTGGTGAAGAAACCTTGCGTCACGCAGCTGAATTGGCTAGTACATTGGGGCTACAGGTTGTGAATCGACGAGATTTTTCATTGGGTCAAATGCGCAAGCAATATGGGGTAGAAAAAGTATTGGTGGTTTCCGCTCTCGGAGCACGACTGGAAGTGCCGGGGAAAAAACCATTCTTTTTTCATCCGAACACATCTGCTTTTCGTATAAAGCGGCTCATGCGCGGCGATACTGATACTATGCTTGTTGCTTGCCAAATTCATCCAGGGGACGAAGTGCTTGACGCAACCTTGGGTTTGGGTGCTGACGCTATTGTATTTTCTCATGCAACTGGCGCAAATGGGAAAGTCGTTGGTATCGAATCTGAGCGATTGTTAGCCATCTTGGTAGAAGATGGACTGCGGCACTGGTCATCCGATGCGGAAGAACTGGAGCAAGCCATGCGTCGTATTGAGGTGCGATGTGGCAACCATCTAGAAGTACTGAGAGGACTGCCTGCACGTTCCTTCGACGTCGTTTATTTCGATCCCATGTTCGAAGTAACTGTACAAAGCTCGTCGGGAATCGCCGGAGTCCGGGAGCTCGCCAATCCAGATGCTCTTTCAGAGGAGGCTGTTTTGGAAGCGCAGCGAGTTGCGAGAAAACGTGTGGTAATGAAAGAAGGAAAAGAAGGTAGGATGTACGAGCGCTTTGGTTTTACACCGTTTCGCTCCCGCGGCCAGCAGGTCGTGTACAGCTACAAAGAGATAGGTGGAGGGGAGTGACCTTGCTACAGAGAGAAAGGCTAGTCGTGATTCTTGGCCCAACAGCGGTCGGCAAAACCCAGCTTAGTCTGGAGCTGGCCGAACAGTTCGACGGTGAGATCATTTCCGGAGATTCCATGCAAGTATACCGTGGAATGGATATTGGCACCGCAAAAGCAGAACCAGAGGAGCTTGCGAGCATACCGCATCACCTCATTGATATTAAAAATCCAGACGAAGAATACTCTGTCGCGATGTTTCAGGAAAGTGCCGCAACGTTGATTACAGACATCAACCAGCGTGGCAAACTTCCGTTTATCGTAGGCGGGACAGGTCTGTACATAGAATCGGTTACCCATCGATTTCAGTTTTCCACCACTTCTCAAGACCCTGAGCTGCGTGATCGACTGCAAAGATTGGCTGACAGTGAAGGCGTGGAAGCATTGCACGCCCGATTGGCCGATGTCGATCCGATTACAGCCGAACGCTTGCATCCCAATGATGTAAAGCGGGTGATTCGCGCATTGGAGATTTATGAAAGCAGCGGGTACAGGATGTCCGACTTTCAGCTGCGGGCACAGCATTCCCCTTATGATTTGGTGATGATCGGTCTCACGATGGACCGCGCAAAGCTGTATGAACGAATCAACCACCGGGTAGAACTGATGATCGAAGCGGGACTGGTTGAGGAAGTGAGGGGGCTCTTGGATGCTGGATACGATGTGTCACTGGTCTCCATGCAAGGCTTGGGGTACAAGGAGCTCATCCCTTATCTGTATGGAGAAATCACGCTAGAAAAAGCAGTGAACGACATACAGCAGCGAACGCGACATTTTGCCAAACGCCAGCTTTCCTGGTTCCGTCGCATGGAAGAAATTCAATGGTTTGACATGACCGATCCAGCCGAACAGAGGAATAACGTGGAAACTATCAAGCGAATATTGGCAGGAAAGTTTCAACAATTGCCGAATATATAACATACAAGTCCTTTTAGGGGGTAGTGTACATGAAACAGACGATCAACATTCAAGATACGTTCTTGAATCATTTGCGGAAAGAAAACATCGCGGTTACCATTTACCTTGTGAACGGATTTCAATTGCGCGGGTATATTAAAGCATTCGATAATTTCACGATTGTGATTGATAGCGAAGGCAAGCAACAATTAGTATACAAGCATGCGATCTCCACTTTCACTCCGCAACGCCCTGTATCGCTTATGTCTCAAGAGAACAACCAACAGTAAGCGAAGCAACACCAACAGCCAGGATACATGTGATCCTGGTTCTTTTTTATTATCTGGCGCGATTGAGGGAAATTCCTTAAACGCAAAAAGTATCAATAAAAAAGCCCTGTCGCCTTAGAAGCGAACAGGGCTTTCACATTACTCTATGCAATGATTATCCGTATAAATTTGGAACGTGATGCCGAATTTGTCTTTCACATTACCGTATGCTGGGCTGAAGAACGTTTCTTGCAGAGGCATAAGCACTTGACCGCCTTCTTGCAGGGCATCAAAAATCTTATGAGATTGTTCTTTATCATCGGTCGAGATGCAAATGGTCACTTGATCACCAAGCTGATGCGGTTGTCCTGGGAAGGTATCGGAAAACATCAGTTCAGTTTCACCGACGCGAATAGTAGCATGTCCGATACGATTCTTGGCTTCTGCAGGTAATGGGAACTCAGGATTTTCCGGCATTTCACCGAAGGTTTGCTTGAACAGCACTTCAGCACCTAGCGCACCCTCGTAAAAGCTAATCGCTTCACTTGCAGTACCATCCAAAACGATGTAAGGAATCAAACGCAATGCCATCAGTCAACATCTCCCTTGGTTTTCATATGACCAACTTGTCAAACCCACTTACTATTATTGCCCATAATGTGATTGTAATGCACAGAACGTACGTTTGCAATAGAGAAGTTGATCAGGACGCTGATGAATTCCGACGAACCATGACTACGTAGCAGACAATGGCGCCAATCGTAGAAAGAGCAATGATGATCCCCATAGGTACTGCGGTATGTTCGCCGCTGATTCCCACAAGTGGAGCGACAATTCCACCGCTAATGAAGGATAGTAGCCCCTGGAGAGCAGATGCGCTTCCTGCCGCCTTACTTTGATTTTGCATGGCGAGAGAAAATCCTGTTGCGCCCACAATCCCTACACTGGATACGACAAAGAAAAGGGGAACGAGCACAGCAATAAGACCAGCTTGTAGGAGAATCATTCCCAGAAGGAGGATTCCGCCGACTCCTGCAATGGTAATCCCAGCAATGAACAAGGAAGTTTCTTTCACTTTACCTGCAAGCTTCCCTGTGATTTGACTCGCTATAATAATGCCTACACCATTCATCGCGAAAATGAGACTAAACGTTTGTGGAGACACTTCAAATATTTTTTGAAACACAAAGGGCGAACCGGCGATGTATGCAAACATGGCGGCTATCACTAGGCCCTGCGCGATGGCGTAACCCATAAAAACACGATCCTTCAGCAAGGTACCAAAGGTCGTCAGTGTATTGCCGATTCCCGCCTTGGAGCGGCGATCTTGTGGCAATGTTTCTGGAAGAGCAAGCAGCACGACGAGAAACATGATAGCGCCAATCAGACCCAGTACGACAAACACGCCGTGCCAGGTAGTAAATTGGAGGATTTGTCCCCCTACGATAGGTGCCGCGATCGGAGCGATCCCGTTAATGAGCATCAAGAGGGCAAAAAACTTCGTCAGCTCTGTCCCCGAGTACAAATCGCGAACCGTAGCGCGGGCGATAACAATTCCAGCAGATCCAGCAAGACCTTGTACGAAGCGAAGCAAGATGAACGTATAAATAGAGGGAGCTACCGCACACAAAAAGGAAGAGACCGCATACAAAATGAGCCCGATAATTAAAGGGGTTCTTCGACCGCGTACGTCGCTGATCGGCCCCGCAAACAATTGACCAATGGACAGTCCGAGCATGCATGCTGTCAAACTGAGTTGGGTCATGGAGGTGCTCGTCAGCAAATCATCGGCAAGCATAGGAAGTGCAGGTAAATACATATCTAGGGACAGTGGACCAAAAGCAGAAAGCGATCCTAGAATCGCCGCCATCCACAGCCGGCGTGATTTGTTGCCGGTTAGGGACGTGGAATCAAGTTCTTTTGCTAGATTATTCACGGCAAGTTGTCAAACCTTTCTCATTATTATTCAAGGAAAGAAGCTTTTTATAACTCAGAAGTGGGTTGCGTATTTTGCAAGTAAAAAGCTTGGAGGTTGCTGTGCATGCGATCGAGCAAGCCACGCAACACATCCTTTTCTTCCTCGGAGAATCCCATGAAGCAATTTTCCTCAATGACGCGTAATACTTCTTTGACATGCTTGGTAGCCATCCGACCTTTGTCGGTAAGATAAACGCGGGAGATACGTTGGTCCCGTTCATCTGCTCGGCGCTCGACAAGTCCCGATTTGGCCATTCGATTAATCATAACGGTAAGCGTAGCGGGCTTTACTCCGATTTTTCGGGCCAATTCTCTTTGAATCATCCCATCTTTTTCAATCAAGCGCATCAAGAGAATGGGCTGACCGGGATAGACGTCGTATTTTTGAATCAGAAATTCTACATTTTGCCGATGCATTTTCATTACATGCGACGCAGAATGGGTTAATGCGGTTGCATAACTGAACTCCACCAAAGTACCCCCAATTAATTAGTTTGCTAATGAATTTTCTGTTATAGACGTCCGGAAGTTAATGCCTCGTCCTATTATACAAAAACGATTGGGCTTCGTCATGAAAATGATTTGCAATTACGAGCTTTGGAAGGATACGCGGCATTCTTTGGAGAAGTAATGATGTCCTTGAAAATCGAATGAACAGGTTAGGTGAGACAAGATGATCATGAATGAAAAAATAAAAGCGGCAGTCGTTCAATTAACAGGGGTAAACGGGGAAGATCTCGGAATCATCTCCACAAAAGAAGCTCTTCAAATGGCAAAAGAACAGGGAGTGGACCTGGTATGTCTTTCTTTGGCTTCGAGTCCGCCGCCTTGTCAATTAGTGAATCGAACGAATTATAAGGAACAGGTCATCAAGGAAAACGCCAAAAACCGAAAAGCAGAAAAAGGCGTAAAAGTAAAAGAAATTCGTTTAAGTGCCTACATCGAAGACCATGATTACGATACGAAAAAAAGACAGGCAGAACGAATTCTTTCATCCGGGGATGCTCTTCAGTTGACTGTAAAACTGGAGAAAAAGGAAAGCCAGGAAGCCAAGCGGTTAATTGAGCAGCTCATCAAAGATCTGGCTCATTGCGGAAAACAGGATAAAGGGATTCAAGTAAGCGGCAAGCAAGTAGTTGCCAATCTATTGCCACTCTAATGACGAAAAGGGAGTAAGCGTATGCCTTTTACTTTTGCTCATCCGGCTATTGTACTGCCGTTACGCAAATGCAAGTGGTTTTCGTTCTCTGCCCTCGTCTTTGGCAGTATGGCACCCGATTTTGAGTATTTCTTCCGGATGCAGCCATTCAGCGTGTACAGTCACACCATGCTTGGATTGTGGCTGGTTGATTTGCCCATCGCGATCCTATTAGCGTTTTTGTACCAGTACGTGGTCAAAAAGCCGATGCTTGCACGTTTACCAGAGTGGATTGGACGAGGGCTGGACTACACAGACAAGGGTGGCAGAATGCCAGCGTGGCGAGCGGCAATTGTGTTTATGTACTCAGCGTTACTCGGTAGTTTGAGTCATATCGCATGGGATGCGTTTACCCATGACGGTGGACGTATGGTAGATCACTTCTTGATCTTGCAACAATCCATCTCGATCGCCCACTATAAGGTGCCTGTTTACAAGCTGCTACAGCACGGCAGTACCCTTTTCGGCGGCTTGGCTATTTTGTATGTCATTGCGCGAAGTGCGCACAAAAACAGACAGATCGTCATGAGACAGGTACCTGTCTTGGAAAAATGGTTGTTCTGGTTCGGGGTGGGGTTGTTTGGTATCGTGACGGTCTTTTTACACGCATTCCTGGTAAAAGGAATTTCACCCTTCGTCCATCCTTTGCAGCAAGTCGTCCCGTTTCTCTCGGGATCACTGCTTGGAATCGTGGTGCTCTGCTTCGCTTTGGACAGGCTCAGATTAAAAAAATAGGGCAGGGTGGCGGACAGATACTTCATCTCGCCAGAATGGGCTCTGTAGGTGTTGAGATGACGAAGCGTATAGTTTAATACGCAGAATCTCAAATATTACAGTTATAAAGTCTAAAATCCCTCATTTTGAGGGATTTTATTTTTTCTAAATTGAAAAATCCTCGGACTTCAAATTCATTAAATCATCACGAGTTGGGTCAGGAACTTTGAGCAATCTAACTGCTTGCACACGTATTGCCTTTTCAATATTATTTCGTACATATCTTGCATTACTGAAATTTACTTGAAACGGATCGCTCGTTACTGTTAGCAGTCTTCTCCTCAGTTTTTCACTTGCTTCAGCAGAAATTCTATACTCCTTGTTCTTTGCCATTACATTTGCAATTTCCATCAACTCATCCACCTCATAATCAGCAAAGTTGATGTGGACGGGAAAGCGTGAAGGCAGTCCCGGATTTAACTCAAGGAATGTATCCATTTCATCATTGTACCCTGCAATTATACAGACGAAATCATTGCCAAAGTCCTCAAGGCATTTTGTAAGACAGTCTACAGCCTCTTTTCCAAAATCTTTTTCACCGCCACGAGCTAATGAGTAGGCCTCATCGATAAACAGTATTCCTCCCATGGCTTTCTTAACAAGATCACGAGTCTTTTGTGCCGTGTGCCCAATAAATTCACCAACGAGATCTGCACGTTCAACTTCGGTTAGATGGCCCTTAGTTAAAACACCCATTTCCTTAAAAATCTTTCCGAAAAGGCGTGCAATTGTTGTTTTCCCAGTACCGGGATTTCCTTTAAACACCATATGGAAAACTTGTTTCTCAATTTTAAGACCGTGTCGTTCCCTTGCTTTATTCATTTTGATGAGCGCATAAATTTCATAAATCGTTTTCTTGGCTTCATGTAAACCAATCAGGCTTTCTAATTCTTCAAAAACAGTTGTTAAATTTGAACTCGACGTGGTACGAACTATTTCAGGTAAAGTATTTAGCTGCTTAACACTTACTGGTCGATTGAATACAACTTGAATTCGATTATTACTACTTGAAGATTCGAGCACCTCAGTTTGAGGAATGGCTCCTGCTTGCTTCACATGTTTCACCTGCCTTGACCATCATACAGAAAGTATACTCAGGAACATCGGAAAATCTGCCAATTTTTGAGGAGTTTATGCCAAAAGAGGAATGGAAAAAGTACTTTTCTTCCAGGAAGAAAACAGCAAAGTATCGAGGAGTGTGCTTTAACAAAGTTTCTGGTAAATTTCTGGCTCAAATTTATGATATAAGAAAAAGCGTTAAAATTGGTGAGTTTGAAACAGTGAAAGAGGCGGCTATGGCGTATAATCAAAAGGCAATTGAGTTAAACGGAAATAAAGTGAAATTAAGCGTTTATTAAATAAGAATAGGCACCTGATAAACAAGCGCCTTGGGAAACTAGAAAGGTAAAGGTAGGGATTGCAATGAAAAAAACTTTAACCTTACTTTTAGCCACATTACTCATGTCTGGATGTGCGACTAGTAACAATGAGACTGAAAGACAAACAATAACTGGATACGTCATTGAAAAAGATACTGAAAAAAACGTCTCTTAGTCATAGAAAATGATGAAACTAAGACGAACGACAGTACAAACTATGAAGCAGAGTGGTACTTCCAAAAAGAAGAAGCAGTCTTCCAAGATAGCAGGGGCAATAACATTTCCTTTGATAAAATTGAAGTAGGACAAATGGTATCTACATGGTCAGCGACACCATCCGCGCAGTCATACCCCAGTTCAGCAAAACTCAGTAAACTTGTAATTAATGAAGAAAGCAAAAATCCTATTAATCAAATGGATGAAAAAAAGGCTATTCAACACGCAATCAATTTTTTAAAGAGCAAACATGATGACGGAATCATTATTAAAAGTGCAAATGGACAGAAGGATTATTGGCAGATTAAAGCAACAGATTATGATAATGAAGAAGAATCTATTCTACAAATTAATGCACAAACGGGAGAAGTAAAAGAAGTTTGACTCCCTGTTGCAATACGGAAACGACCATTACTCGGCGAGGGAAGAGTGATGGTCGTTTGGTTTCTTCAATGCTCCCATTCAAATTTCCATAATATGATATAATCTTCCAAAATAAAAGAACTCCATCAAACAAGCGGAGGAACAAGATGGAACAAAAGAAATATACGGACGTTATACGTCTCGGCCATCAAACGACAGAAGGTGTATTTAAAGAAGGGGATTTCATTATCATTCAAGAAAAGCTTGATGGAGCGAATGGAAGCTTTCGATACGATGAAGAAACGAACAGCATCCGGGCATTCTCTCGAAATATGGAATTGCATGAGGAAGAGAACCTGCACGGCTTTTTTCAATGGACGCAACAGCTCCCGAAAGAGAAAATCGTGGCGGGCATGGTTTATTTCGGAGAGTGGTTGAATCCGCATAAAATCAAATATCCTCAGTATGAAAAACAATTCTTTTTATTTGATATGTACGATACCGCTGCCTGCGAATATGTGGATTTCGCTATCGTGGAAAGGGAAGGACAGCGACTTGGCTTGCAACTCGTGCCGGTCTTTTATCAGGGGGAATACCAAGGGGAAGAGCATCTCAGATCGTTTGTCGGTAAAACAGCGCTAGGTGGCAAGCTCCGGGATGAAGAAATCGGTGAGGGCATCGTCGTGAAAAATGCCGATTATCGGGATCGTTTTGGACGACAGTTATTTGTCAAAATCGTCACGGATGTATTTAGTGAAGTCAATCGTCAAAAGCCAACGAAAGACCCGAATCAACCGAAATCGGAAGAAGTGTTGTTTGTTGAGCGGTATGTGACGCTCGCCCGTGTGGAGAAGTTTCTCTACAAATTGATTGACGAAGGCCTACTGGAAGAGACATTTGGCGTAAAAGACATGGGGGTTATACTGAAAAATCTGAATGTCAGCATTTATGAAGATCTCCTCAAGGAAGAGGCTGATGCCTTGCCTGATGGATATGATGAAAAGGAACTCCGCAAAGCGATTAGCAAAGTGATTCCGCTTTTCGTTAAGGAGATTTTCTCAGAGAAAGCGGCAGGTAACCCGTGACACAAGTTGATTTCAGTTGGGTGCCCCGCTGCCGTAACGTTTTGGGCAAAATGTGGTATGATAGTCATGAAGGGGCGTGAATCGGTGAACGATCTGATCAAAACGAAAGAAACAGCCATACTGGTTGGTTGCTATTTAGATAACCGCGATGAAGAAAGAACCCGTCTTTCCATGGAAGAATTGCATGAGCTGGCCAATACTGCTGGTGTAGAAGTACTGGACGTCATCACGCAAAATCGGGACCGGGTTGATTCTGCCTGGTATTTGGGGACAGGAAAAATTGATGAAATCGCGCAGAGGGCTGAAGAGCTGGATGTGGACGTCATCATTTTCAACGATGAGTTGTCTCCGAGTCAGACTCGTAATTTGGATAAAGTTTTTGATTGCAAAGTGATTGATCGCACGCAGCTCATTTTGGATATTTTCGCAGGACGTGCACAGTCGCGTGAAGGGAAAATCCAGGTAGAGCTGGCGCAGTACAACTACTTGCTGCCGAGGCTTGCCGGGCAAGGAAAACAGCTTTCCCGTCTCGGAGGCGGTATCGGTACGCGTGGTCCAGGTGAAACCAAGCTGGAAAGCGATCGTCGCCATATTCGCAAGCGGATCAGTGAACTCAAGCAGCAATTGGAGGATACCGTTCGGACGAGACAATTGCATCGGGAGCGTCGGAAGAAAAACAATGTGTTCCAGATTGCGTTGGTCGGCTATACGAACGCTGGGAAGTCGACGATCCTTAACAAGCTTACGAATGCAAACACGTTGCAGGAAGACAAACTGTTTGCCACTTTGGACCCGACGACCAGGCAATTGGAGTTGCCGAGTGGACAGGATGTTCTATTAACGGATACGGTTGGTTTTATTCAAGACTTGCCTACGAGTCTGGTCGCTGCATTCCGTTCGACGCTGGAAGGCGTAAAGGAAGCAGACCTTATCCTGCATGTGGTGGATAGTCATCACCCTGATTTCCAAGTACACATGGAAGTCGTAGATAAGATTTTGCGCGAGCTAAAAGCAGAAGAAATTCCGCAGCTAGTCGTTTTTAACAAGGCAGATATGCTCACAGAGGGCTCTTACTTGCCGCGTGCAGACGAATCGATTCTGATTTCTGCGATGCGGGAAAATGACCTGAAGCAACTGCTCTCCCGGATTGAGTCATTTGCTCTGCAATCTTTCAATGAGATGAAGCTACGCGTTCCTGTCGAGCGTGGAGACATTCTCTCCCTTTTGCATCGGGATGGGGTAGAGATGGAGCAAGAATTTAATGAAGAGGAAGCGGCCTACTTGATCACCGTCCGAGTGAACAAGGATAATCCGATATACGGCAGGATTGCTCCTTTCCTCCTGGATAAACCAGAGACTGTTGAAGAGAGTTGGTAAGTAACAGATGTTTTCATATTTTTCCCATGGAGAAAAGCTTCGCCCCCTCGTAATGGAGGTGGAAGCGACGATCTCAGAGAGACATCGTCAAATTTCCGCTTTGGTGGATACGAATCAACTGAAAGTATTGCGTTCTTTCCAAAAGCATGAAGTCAATGAATTTCATTTTTCAACATCCACAGGCTATGGCTACGATGATTCCGGACGTGCAACGCTGGAATCGATTTATGCCGAAGTGTTTGGTGGAGAAGCGGCTCTGGTCCGCAACCATATCATCTCGGGTACGCATGCGATTGCGATTTCTTTGTTTGGCATTCTTCGTCCAGGCGATGATCTTCTCTATATTACGGGCAAACCATACGATACGCTGGAAGAAGTAGTGGGTGTGCGCGGCGAAGGGCAAGGCTCACTCAAGGATTACGGCATCGGTTATAGCTACGTGCCTTTGACGCCAGAAGGTGAAATTGATTTTGTGGCAGTAGCACAAGCGATTACGCCAAAGACGAAGGTCATCGGGATTCAACGTTCGCGAGGCTATGCAGATCGACCTTCTTTCACCATTGCGAAAATCAAAGAAATGATACGGGTTGTAAAAGAAATCAAGCCTGATCTGATCGTCTTTGTAGACAACTGCTACGGAGAGTTCACGGAGGAGCAAGAGCCATTGCACGTAGGTGCAGACATCATGGCAGGCTCACTCATCAAAAACCCGGGTGGCGGCTTGGTCAAAACAGGCGGTTATATAGTGGGACGCGAGGATTTGGTTCAGCTTGCTTCATATCGGATGGCAGCACCTGGAATTGGCGCAGAGGGTGGTGCATCGCTCTACTCGCTACTGGAGATGTACCAAGGCTTTTTCTTGGCTCCACACGTAGTGGGAGAAGCTTTAAAGGGAGCGGTGTTCTCTTCGGCAATGCTGGAGCGTTTGGGCTTCAAAACAAATCCACTGTGGCATGAGCCGCGGACAGACCTGATTCAATCCGTGGAATTCGGCAGTGCTGAACGACTGATCACGTTTTGCCAAGGGATACAGAAAGCAGCACCAGTTGATTCACACGTCACTCCGTATCCAAGCGAAATGCCTGGATACGCTGATCCTGTGATTATGGCAGCAGGTACGTTTATTCAAGGGGCGAGCATCGAATTCTCGGCAGATGGCCCGATTCGTCCACCTTACTTGGGCTTCGTTCAAGGCGGGTTGACGTACTCTCACGTAAAAGTGGGGATTTTGACGGCGTTGAATGGGATGCTGGAAAAAGGCTTACTGGAAATACCGGGTGAATAGGATAAAAGCGTAAGGAAATGGCGGCATTCTCTGGATGATGGAGGATGTCGTTTTTCAATGTAATAAAACTGTACATAACTTTCTGTGTAATATTATCTAACATCTATTGACAGGGATTTTGTTATAAAATAGAATAAGATTAAGAAATACGAAACAGGAGGGACAAGTCATGAGTGATGACCTTCGCCGGAATATGGCCCTCTTTCCCATTGGGATCGTCATGAAGCTGACGGATCTCACTGCGAGGCAAATCCGTTATTACGAACAAAACGACTTGATTCAGCCCGCCCGCACAGAAGGGAAGCAGAGGCTCTTTTCTTTCAACGACGTAGATCGCTTGTTGGAGATCAAGGCTCTGATTGAAAAAGGACTGAATATTGCAGGGATCAAGCAAGTCCTGCAAATGCAAGAGCCTGCTATGGAACAAACAGAGATTACCACCACGTCCGAAGAGAAACGCAAGGACATGTCCGACAAAGAGCTGCATCAGCTCCTAAGGCAACAGATTATGTATCGCGATGCCACTCGCCATGGCGAGGGTGCATTGATACGTGGAGAGCTTTCCCGCTTTTTCCACTAGATAGAAAGCCGATATAGAGACAGGAGGAGAGAAATGTGAGCAAGTTTACAAGAGAAGACATCATGCGCATGGCCCAAGAAGAGGACGTAAGGTACATCCGACTGCAGTTTACCGACCTGATGGGGATCATTAAAAACGTAGAAATCCCGCTGTCCCAATTGCCGAAAGCACTCGATGGCAAAATGATGTTTGATGGTTCTTCCATCGAAGGCTTCGTTCGCATCGAGGAATCCGACATGTATCTGGTACCTGATCTGGATACATGGGTTGTATTCCCGTGGGGCAATGAATTTGGTAAAATTGCACGTCTGATCTGTGATATCCACATGCCAGATGGCTCTCCATTCGAAGGAGATCCGCGCTACATCCTGAAGCGTGCCTTGAAAGAAGCCGAAGAAATGGGCTTCACAGCATTCAACGTAGGTCCAGAGCCTGAGTTTTTCTTGTTCAAACTGGATGCAAAAGGCGAGCCTACACTGGATCTGAACGACCAAGGCGGATACTTCGACTTTGCTCCACTCGACTCCGGTGAAAACTGCCGTCGTGATATCGTATTGACGTTGGAAAAAATGGGCTTTGAAGTGGAAGCATCTCACCACGAGGTAGCTCCAGGTCAACACGAAATCGACTTCAAGTATGCAAATGCACTCCAAGCAGCTGACCAAATTTTGACGTTCAAACTGGTTGTTAAAACCATCGCGCAAAAACACGGTCTGCATGCGACCTTCATGCCAAAACCGCTGTACGGTGTAGCTGGTTCCGGTATGCACGCGAACCAATCGCTGTTCCGTGGTAAAGAAAATGCTTTCTATGACGAGTCCGATGTAATGGGACTGAGCCAAACAGCGAAGCATTACCTGGCAGGTATTTTGCAGCATGCGCGTAGCTTTACTGCGATCACGAATCCGCTCGTAAACTCTTACAAGCGTTTGGTTCCTGGTTACGAGGCTCCTTGCTACGTAGCTTGGTCTGCGAAAAACCGTTCTCCATTGATCCGTATCCCTGCTTCCAGAGGCTTGAGCACGCGTATTGAAGTACGCAGCCCAGACCCTGCAACCAACCCATACTTGGCGCTGGCAGTTATGCTGAAAGCTGGTTTGGACGGAATCAAAAACAAGCTTACGCCACCACCTGCTATTGATCGCAACATCTACGTGATGACCGAGCAAGACCGCGAAGCAAACGGAATCGAGAACTTGCCTGCTACTTTGAAGGAAGCAATCGAGTGCCTGAAAGCAGATCCGGTGATTTGCGAAGCATTGGGCGAGCATGCATTGGTACACTTTATTGAAGCGAAAGAAATTGAGTGGGATATGTTCCGCACACGCGTTCACGATTGGGAGCGCGAGCAATACATGACTGCTTATTAATAAGCGAAACCCCTTGCGCCTGTAGGTGTAAGGGGTTTTTTCAATTTGTGGGTGCTGCTGTAAAACGTTTCACCCACAAACGCACCCACAAATTACTCATAAATGTTCTGCATATGGTCTTCAAATTTTCTCATGTTGTCGCTTTCGAGATTTGCATGCTGCCATGACCTAGACGCTCTTGAATATATTTCATATCCGCACAAGTTCCATGAGTCAGACTGCGTGAGTATATCTTAATGAGTGGATAGCTATTGAGGGAATGTTCATTTTTTTTAACGTTCGTGAAAAGGCGTTAAACAAAGTAGATTTCGGTATGAAATTTCCATCTTTCCTGCACAATACGAGATGTAGATCATGATAGCAAGCAATTTAACAAACTGCCCATTTTAATAAGGTTCCATATGGTTGACTCTAAATGGATCGCAGGCTTTCACATAACGGGACAAGCCGTTTGAGGCTTTTCGAATCGCATGATGATTCACCCAGTTCGCATCTTCATTTTCTCACGCCCATCCTTCCGGATATACCACCTGCGTTTATGAAAGGAGATGGACCTGTAATTCTGGGCCAATCTGATGATTCGTTTACGAGTAAGTGATGCTGGTTTTGAAGATAAGCTTTTGTTAAGGGAACTTCTTACAACCAGATGACCGGGGTAGTGAGCTTTCACGAAGTTACCGTAAGTTTCGAACTCGGAGAAGCCGGCATAACTCTGCTTGTTGGTTTTCTTGATAATCGCCCAGTACCATCTAGTCTTATGCCTAGCCTCAATTTTAGATTTCAGCCGGGAGAGCTTCGATTTGTCGAACAGCATATAGTGGGCAACGAAAGAGCGCGAAGCGGTTGCCTTGGTTCCCATTAATTTCTTATAGGTGCGAAAATACTCGGGACGACTCCAGTTACGGCAGTAAAAAACGGTTTTCCCGTTGACAAGAAAAACATGAGGGCGGATGAGAATGGTGTCGGCGTCAATCACAAGATAATACCTTTGCTTGGTCAAGTTTCCTCCCGCCAGCTTCAACAATTGTTGGAGCAGCCAGCCAGAGCGATTGGTGCGTTTGGTTTGGTAGTGAATGTCTTTTTTTGTAATCGGTAGGACGCGTTTTTCATTGATGAAGGTGCAGTTTTTACGCCGGCAAAGGGCTTGGATTCGTTTGCTTGGTGGCGAAACAACCATGATCTTACCGACCGGATGCTTCACTTGCTTACGGATACTGTCAATGACATAGGGAAGAGTGCCAAGGTCTTTCTCAATAGCTGGGATTAGGACATCAATTTTAATAGAGCTGTTGAAGGTGCTTTTCGCTGAACGTGTCAACTTCTCAACTCCTTTTCGCTAAGCAGTTTCAAGCATATGTGTCTGAACGGGTCGGCCAGAGTGTCCGACTTTCCAGATAGGATATGATTTTCTTCCTTAGGGTGAATATGACAGATATGGAAATCCTGCAAAATGGGTGTTTGTCTGCTGGTTTAATAAATCAGTAAAAATGGAAAGAACCCCGTTCTTAGTAGACGGGGAAAGAGTAGGACAATTTCTTATACTTCCAAGCCTAACTTTTCGACGAGAAAATTTCCATTTTCTATTGTCAGTACACGTTTTTCAAATTTATAATCCCAACCATTTTGTAGAGCATGCTTTACTATTTTAGCGCATATACCTGGCGTACAAAAATTGGCATACCAACTTATCGGCCAAGAAAAAAAGATTATGACGTATGATGTTTTAGTTCTTGCTGGATAGATAGTAAATCTAATGTTATCGCGGTTATAAGTTTGGTCAATAACACAATGAAATAAAGAACCATCAACTACGACCTTTTTTACTTCTTTTGTAAACGCCTTAATAGAGTATTCCCCCTCATAATTAGACAGTCTACCATCTGGGATATTTTACCATGCACGATACTTCTTGGAATATGTTCTGAACTTAGTAAAAATGATGCTTCAAATGGATTTGATCAATGACTTCATCAACGAGTGCGAGGGCATGTGCGGCGTTTAACAAAATGCTTAATATGCTAATTAGGTCTTTACATTATTCGTAGTATTTGGATGCCTCTAAGATTTTAGCGAAAGCTTCCAAAGAAGGGGTGTCTGGTGCTAAGTGGGTTTCCAGCGAAGCAGCCATCGATTCGAGATAATGACTTAGTGAGACATTTTCCCAATCTGGATTATTTTCTAACTCAGCGAGCGATCTTTAATCAAAATCGATAAGGTCCTGCTTTGTATATGCTTGTCCATTTTTTGACCAACGTCCATACGAGGTCCTCCACAAATTGTAACGATGGTTCAATGTTATATAAATACAGGTTTGATGGGAAGTAGAAGCCATTTTATTTAACAAACTGTGTATTAAGTAATGAGTGAAATGCCCTGGCTCATGTTTACGATGCTGGATCGAGTAAGAATATTATGCTACTTTGAAACTTTGAGCTAACGTACAATCATACACAACGGCTTTTTTACTTTATAGATAGGGCAAAACTTTAGCTTTATAGCGTTGTAGCGGTGCCTCATATAGCCGTTTAATAATTATTTCTGTTACCTTTATATATTTACATAATCTTCGTTATTGGAAGTGAAATGAGCTTACACATCCAAGCTGTTGATGATAGCTAATATTTGATGATCTGTCCATTTGCCATTAATCTTTATATTTTCTTTAGCTATACCTTCTTTTTTAAACCCTACCTTTTCTAATACACGAATAGATGCTATATTGTCAGGCATAGCTCCTGCTTCAATTCTATGTAGTTTTAATTCTCTAAAAGCAAAGTCTACAACAAGTTGAAGAGCTTCTGTTGTATAGCCCTTTGCATTATACTCCTTATCTAAAGAAAATCCCGTAGTACAGCTTTGGACGTTTCCCCTAACAATTTGAGTTAATGAAATGTCTCCGATAAGTTTATCAGTTGCTTTTAAAAAGATTCCAAAAGCATATACTTGCCCTTCATCTGTCTTTTTTAATACCTGTTCAATGCGTATTTTTTGATGTTCTTCTGTATAAAAGGCTTCTGGGAGTAATGGGCAAACTCGTTGAAAAAATTCGCGATTTCTAGTATGTAATTTAGCTAACTCGCTGGCGTCAGAAATCTTGTAAAGTCGAAGATATATTTGTTGTCCTACTAGTTTCATAATAAAATCCCTCCGATATCCTCTTTTTTAGGCTTGGTTTCCTTATCCCGAATTCCATCCGTGATCGCCGTTCTCTTTTTTCCACATTGTACCACTCGTCTGAGTTTTACAGAATAAGTATTTGCACGTTCGCATGTTGCTCACATATAATAGGAACAAATGTTCGTAAAAGGATGATTTCTATGCAGACAATCAAAACAGTGATTGATGGCCAACTCCAAGCTGTTCCGGTTTTAACTCCAAAGCATCTCAAAGCTATAAGCAAAATCCACACAGGTGGTAGCCCAGGATGCGCTCCTGACATTCTCCGTGATTTGATAGAGGCTGGATTGGTGGAGGAGACTGCAAATGAGCTTGTTGTATGAGCATCACTATGAGCCTGTAAGGACTTCGTTACCCCATATTGATCCAGACTCGCTTGCTGAAATGCTTGTGATCGTCTATGACTCAGTACGCCATGATTTTGCGATTGAGGTTAGCTGGTTTGAAGATTGTATTCGTAGGGAATGGGGAGTGATTAAGAACATCGACCGTGAAGAACGGAAAATCAAACTAATACGGGACGATGGCTGCTGGTGGATTCCTATCGATAATTTACTTAAGTTGAGCGGGTGTAGTAGACGATGATACAACCTGACCAATGGCGAGATGTACTACACATGAAACGATCTTGTATGGCATGCTGTTTAAGGCTATCGCCCTTGATACAGAAAGCCTTAATCAGGATCAGCTCAAAATGTCATACCGCCTCATGCTCGATACCGTATCGATGTGGGCTGAGCGAAAACATCACGAATATCGGTGCCAGTTTGGGAGGATGGGTTCATGTCCAGAAGACAACTGATGGTTTTCTATACTCTGTAGTTGTAACTGTCCGTGGCAGACAGGAAGAATGCCTCTACAGCGTGTCGCACCTCAAAGCTGAATGTCAGGTACGGCTTAACAATTATCTGTACGACGCCAAGCAGCGAGCGAAGTAATTACCAGTATTTATACATGAAATCATTTCAATAGCAAGTCGATAATAATTGTGTAATCTAGTATAGGTTCACTTGGGGATAAAGCGTACGACTCAATCTGTGCAGATGAGTCTGCGCTATTTTTTTGTGGCAAGAGAAGGTATGGATACCTATATATACTTGTAGTAAATACTGAGCTGATAACCTACTATATTGATAAGAACTTTTTTTATTCACGTACTACTTCTTGTGTACCCCAATTTGCTTAAAGCAGTTGGGGACTTTTTTGTTTCGAGGTGACCACATGTATATTTCTGCTATGCTGCTTGAGCAAGCGGATAAACCATTTTCGGACAAACGCTACGTCCTGGGCACTCCCCAGCGACCATTTTAGGCTTGGTTTCCTCATCGCGGGGAACTTCTGTAAGAAAAAAGAGGCTGTCCTAAAAGTCGAAAGACCATAGGACAACCTCTTTTCTTTACTTATGCACAACATCAATAAAAATCATTGACATATGGGCTCGAATATGTGATTATCTTCTCTGTCACTTATAATGATAATCATTATCAAGTGCTGCTTCACACCAAACATCACGTAACAAGGAGAAATGAGCATATGAAAAAAGGAACACGAATCATACTTGCCTGCTTGGTTGCAGTAGTCACAGCCATATCGGCGGGTTGCGGAAGCAGCCAAACAGCTTCGGAAGCAACCAAGAAGCCTGAAACACGCGTAGTCAAGCATCTGATGGGGGAAGTGACGATCCCGGCGGAACCAAAGCGGATTGCAGACGTATCGGGAGCAGCGGAGGAACTTTTAATTTTGGGACACAAGCCTGTTGCTACGGCCAATACATATAAGACAAAAATCATGTCCCACGTAACGGATAAGTTGACAGATGTAAAAACGGTCGGCTGGATGTGGGATGACTCCATCAATTTGGAAGCTGTGGTAGAAACAAAGCCAGACCTGATTATTATGAATAACCGCCAGCAAAAGATGTACGAGCAACTTTCCAAAATTGCACCGACTGTCGTACTGGAGACAGACATGGATAAATGGCGTGATAAGTTTAAAGAAATCGGCCGCCTGTTTGGACAAGAAGAGGACGTGAACAAATGGCTGGCTGGCTATGACGAGAAGACGAAAGGGATGCGCGAGCAACTCAAGCAAGCATACGGCGACCAGACCTTTATGTTCCTGGCCGTAACGCCTAAATTGTTCCGCGTGTACGGAAATTATGGATATGCAGATATCTTGTTCTCTGACCTCGGCCTGAAGCCGGCAGCAGGGACACCTACGGATAAAACAATGGAAATGATCGAGCTGGAAGGATTGACGAAGTTTCAACCAGACCATATGTTCCTGGTCAATTTCGGCGGAAAAGCAGATGAAGTATACGCAGAACTGAAAAAGAGCCCCGTATGGAAAAGCAACAAGGCAGTTCAACAAGGCCATCTCTATGAGGTAACCAATGAAACATTCAATATCAAAGCCTTTGGCCCAATTGGAAAGGAAATGCTCTTAGAGGAGATTGGCAGCATGTTGCTGAAAAAGCAATAATGATGCGATCACACGAAAGATAGGGCAGGCCGGAAAGTCCGTTTTTACTTCCCGTTTGAGGAAAAGTTGCTTCCTAACGTGAACTTCCTTATTGTGGCCTTAGGACCTATCCACTCCAAAGACGGGTATTCTCCTAATCACTTTCCTAAAAGCTAATCGGGACAAATAAAGAAGTCGAAGCTGGAGAGAAACGAGATGTTTTTCCCAGCTTCATTACTTTTAGGGGCCACGGAACACATGAAAAAGCTGGAATCATCAGCGGGGAACTATAGGCATACACCTCACGGCAATAGAGGAATTATTCGAGCAGTTCCAGCCACGTCATCCAAATGACAAGACAGAAAAAGAAAAAGCACTACTAAGGATGCAATCTCGCCACGATTTATGTATCTTCCGCAAAAGTGAATTCATGTCATTTCAGAGTACAACAAATAATAACAGCCTTATTTTAGAAGTGCAAAAGAAATAGGTTCAAATAAAATCTCATTTTTTTTCGACAAAAAGTAGTTGAATACAACATACCAGAAAATCACCTTTGAGGTGTTTTTTTGTTGATGCCTGCTAGAAGGCAATGAGAGGTCTCAGCAGATACAAATCGGATAGAAGATAAGCAGGGTGGCAGATCAAGCGGGTCGAGCGAGACTCGGAATTCGGATGAAAAGGGAAACTCGATAAACTCGATAAACTTGAGCCTAACTTCATGCTTAATAGGGCACCTGACAAATGTGATCACAAATCCCGTGAGATCTCCACCGACGGCAACGATTGTAACACTCTTCATCCAATCGTACTCTTCTTGGGTCTAGATACGAGAGACATATCGTTTCACAATCCTCATGAGGCGGACTTACACGTCTACATTCATCCATCCATACATTCGCGAAAGTTAGGAAGAAATTCAACCAATTGACCATTTACTTTCTCGAATCGCTCAGTCTTAGATTTTTTCTTTTTTAAGTGATATCCCCTCCTGATGACGATCTAAGATAGCGTACGAACTTAATCCCCCCTTTTGATTGGCGAAATAACACAGTAGTAGGCTGATATTGACATAATGAGTAGGGGAAAAAAGTGCGATGCAAATAGTAATAAAGCCCGTCTTCACAATCAAGACGGGCTAAAATCTATACATGTTTTACTGAATCGTATAAGTAGCTACGATGACATTTTGATCCTCATAGGAATAGGGGGCTTGAAATTGTACGTAGCGATAACCGTCCGCATCAGCCTTAATGATGATACCTGTCGTACCGCTCCAAATCTGTTTATTTTGAGCATTATACACTGTGTAATTCGCAAAGCTTCCTCTTGGACTGATACGGAGCTCCTGCCCTTTCTTTAGATAAATCGCTTCTTTTGGACTTAACTGACCAGGTGTAAGGTAGTAATATTTGGTGAATTGTTGTTCTTGTTTTTGTTGCTCCATAGTTACTGTGTCTGCTTCACCTTGTACTTGAGCATTGGTAGAAGCGGAAGCATATACAGGTGCGCCAGAGAGGAGTAAAGCGAGCATCGAAATAGAGAGAAGCTGTTTTTTCATACCTAGTACACTCCTTAGTATCAATTCTGATCAAATTCTAAATACACGAACTAAAGGTAATTATACTCAAATTGAATGTATTGGTAAATATTTACATAAAAATCAGATAGATGCCTATTCATATTTCAAGTCCACAACTCCCTATCACAGTGGTTGTCATGGAAAATGACATGGATCATGAGCGCGGCAATACATGATTGCTTACTAATAAGTGAATCTCCTTGTGTCTGTTGGTGAGAGTTTTTTCATTTCGTGGGTGTAGTCAAAACAATAGAGTTAATCTATTTCTTGGAGAGAAACGTGGAAGATGGGTACAAAAAAGAAGGGCTCACATGCTCAAGGTCAGAAGTGTCTATCCTGATTAATCCGTCAGAGCCCAATTTTTTACCAGAAACCAAGATAGTATAGATGTTCGTTCACCATCAAGCTTGATCACAACGACGGAAGAGTCTTCCTTTATCTTGGTCAGAAATGGCATGAAACGATCGATACTGTTGGTCTCGATATTTTTTAAACCTAGTTCTTCTAGTGAAGCTAGTTTGGAAAAAAGAATTTGATATTCGGTGAGATCCATAATTTACGCTCGATAAGGAGTGATTGGAATGGTAATACCTTTGTCATATGTCAAAGAGAGAAGGAACATGCCTTTCCTCCAAAGGAGAATGCGGGTCGAAGTAGATGGACTAATGAGAGTTGTCACAGCTGGCAACCGCAGTGATAATATAAATGTTCGATTTGATGGAAAAAAGCATTCCGAGAACGTACATCCTTGGTGGCATACCAAGTATTTCGATAAGGGTAAACAAAATGTGTAGGCTGATAACTAGGGTGTTAGAAGGTTTACCCAATTATAACCAAAAAACAATTAACTGATCGGATTTATCAAAATAGTTAGAGAGAGAAATTAGGCTTACGACGATTTTTAAATATTGAGTATAGAAAGATGAGCAGACATCCAATAAGACTTACACAGCTTATCAAAGTATTGTATGGATGGTAGTTGTACGCTAAATCATCCATTATGTTCATACTCCATAATAGAATGGGGATCGCAAGAAAATAATGCAATTTTGTATCATCTACAAACCTGATGTAGGCAAGGGCTAGGACTGTAGAAATGGCAAAAGTCTGAATGAATCCTTGCATTTCATCGTATGAAATCGTTACCGGAATGTCACTTGCAAGAATCATTTGATAAAACCAAAGAAGCAAGAACCAGCCACTTGTCAGTATACCCACAGTTAGCTTTAAAAATATTCTCATAAATAA
Source organism: Brevibacillus fortis (assembly GCF_046196545.1). Taxonomy (GTDB): domain Bacteria; phylum Bacillota; class Bacilli; order Brevibacillales; family Brevibacillaceae; genus Brevibacillus; species Brevibacillus fortis_A. Next base: position 3,606,528 of record NZ_CP176370.1, on the reverse strand, counting down.
TTTATCTCCCTACATTCAACTTGATAAGTAAGACGGAAAATAAGTGGGTTACAAAATAGGTATAATTTAACAAATCGGAACAACCCATATTATCAGACCGACGGGAAAGAAAACAAAGCTAAAAAAATAAACAATTCCTTTTTCGAATTTGTTCATTGGATTACCACCACTTAGTTTTTTAATTATTTTACAACATTTGGATTTCGTTAACAAACCACACGATTTGTTAAATGCAGGGACAGCACAATGAAAATTGTTTAGAAGAAACTTCTCGTAACCGAATCAGAGTCCTTGATCAATGATTGGCTTTCTCATATCCCGGCAGAAGATATGTATCGGTGAGTTTTCATGTGGTTGAGTTCAATGGTGGAACCGATAAGTATACGGCTGTTATTTACAAGAAGCTCAAGGATGGCGAGATCGGGGGACCTAGCACGGTTAAATTAGATTTAACTTAACAGTACTTGTGAGAAGCAGGGGATAGTTTTATGAAAAACGAACTGAGTGTAAAGGTTTTATGGAGGGGCAATAAATGAACTTTCATTTGATGACAATTACAGATGCAAAGCAAATTCTTTACAAGGGCGAGGACGTATTGGATATCGGTCTCGGAGTGAAACCAGATTTGACAGGGAAGGGGATAGGCTTTTCGTTTTTAAAGGCTGGAATCGAATTTGCCAAACAGCAATTTGAACCAAAATATCTACGTTTAAGTGTTGCTAGCTTTAATAGTAGAGCAATCAAAGTTTATACAAGAGCGAGATTTAAAGAAACGGCCTCATTCGTTAACAATGGGACCCCATTTATCGTGATGACGATGGAAATGGGGCATCTTGGATAGGCAGAGTACAGCGCATGCCATTTAACATAAGAGAAATTGTGATGAGGCTGTAGAATGATCGGTTTTAAGGTGCGAACGCGAAAGGCGTTAAGCCGCTCGGGGAAAGAACCGGGCGGCTCTTTTGTTGAAATCGTAGGTGATAGAAATACCACTGAAAAAGTTTTGTCGTATGACAGAATGTCCAAATCTAACCTCTCCACAATACTACACTCCTTCTACTAAAACATAACGTGGGAGGAGTGGACAAAAAGATGGGCTCAAAGCTCAATGATGTCAAAAAGGGTGAAAGAGGGCAGCTAAGCCGCCCATTACATTGGACAGAAATTAGCAATCATCACAGCTGCAAGCAACAATTGTTAATAAAACGAAAAGAACCAAAACTAATGCAAAATTGTCGTCAAAGAATCCCATCGATATCCCCCCTTCAAGTGTATGAGGAAGAACCTCAAACTCAAGCTATGCAAATGGAGAAGCTATGTAAGGGCGATATCACAGTAGGTGGAAAATTTGGGCATGTAACAAACTGTTACCTGTCATGACCAACAGCTCAAATACGTTAAATCAGCAGGGGGATATACGACGAAAAAAGGCTATCCCTAAGCCACATTGATGGCATTTGGGACAACCTTCTTGGAACTTAGCTACCACTACCAAGGGCATAAGCATCTGCCATGATAAATAATGCATGAGTCTCCGCAAGGTTCAATTGAATATGTTGAACCTAACTTTTTCAGGAGCTTCTTCAACATGATCCTTCACCTCCTTAATAGATGCATTTACCATGTATTACCATCTTGTCGTGGGTAAGTGATGATAAGAACATGAATTTTATTTGCAAATTGTTTATTGTGTCAAAGCTTCAAGCCGGTTCGAAGGACTTGGAAATAATTGAAGTAAATTAATTCTTCTGACTCGATATGCAGTACTTTCATTTCAAATTGTTGTGACTTCCACACAACCCCAGCCAATCATGGATTTAGCAATACAGTATGTGCTCTATGTAAAATTCGGAGATTTACGCTGCATCAAAATCGAAAAGAACATGATCGCTCCAGAGCCTATTAAGCCAATAACACTCATCAGCGTATCATAGGGGTGATACTGATGGGTGAAAACTTGAGCAGTAGAAAGTCCCCACAAAAGTGTAGGAATAGACAAGAAGATATGTATTTTTCCGTTAGGAGTGAACCTCACATAGATAAAAGCTACAACCGTAGAAACGAGATAACTGAAAGAGAAAAGGATCGTGTCCCAGGTCGAAATGGTTACTGGAATATCGCTTGAAAGAAGCGATTTACAGGCCCAAAGAATAAAGAACCAAAAAGCAAAGGCCAAACCAATCATCATTTTCAAAAGACTTTTCATACCTTTACATGGTTTACTTGGTGAAATGATATCACGAATGAAAAAAGAAAAACATCATACCGATAGTTAAACAGTCGGTGAATGATGTTTGATTACAATAAACGATGTAGAATTTACTTTAATTTCTTTTACTTTACTATTTCATTTGGTGTTAAATGCTATAGGTCGGCCATCCGCAATACCCGTCAGCTTCACATGGTACACGTTGTTCTTTTGCGCTGCTTACACCAGGAAATGAAAGCGATAGTAATAAAGCAGCAGCAATGCCAAACAGAGCAAATTTTTTCATGAATTTTCCCCCTCATAAGTTTAACTTCCCAAAAAAGTATACGTCTGGGAACAACATATATTCTGAAAACAAATCGACTTGCTGGTGAGCTACCCGTCTTCCGCTATAAAAGACGGAAAAAGACCATCCCTCTGCCATGCACATAGCTGTTGGGACGGCCTTTTTAAGTACTATCTAACATTACGCAGGACACATGCAATATTTTCCTGCTGGTATGCAATCCCGAGGGCATGGGCGGTAAGAGTTAGCGCCAATTTTTTGAAGTAATTTCTTCAACATTGTTATTCACCTCCTAAAATGGAAAAATATAACTATCAAATCAATAATAACACACATGCACTCTAGTTAACACGTAAAATACCAAAAATTCGGAAAATAAAAAATCTGGCTAATGAAATGTCAGTGTCGTAGTTATTAAACTACAATTTGAGATAACAGGGAGGGGAAATGGTTGAATGCTGACTGATATCTGATAACCTAGTCCCCATGTCTGCGACCAAATACAATATTCCCTCCAAAGATCCCGATAGAAATTGAAGGAAGAAAGTTAGTAAAGGAAACAAGCTGATGTCGATGGAGTTTCGACGTCAGCTTGTTGTTTGGACAGAATTATCCTACTTGTTTGTTCAACCAATATACCTGATCAGGTTCCTAGTTCCTGAGCTATCCACGATAACCCATCCTTCTGGAATAGGGGAGTCTAGCATTAATTGCTCACCAAATGCAGATTTTTGACTGTAGTTCCGTGCTTAGTCCCAGTTGATTTTGAAGAAGTTTTTTTCTCTTTCCAGTCATTCTGGGTAGTGCTTGCTGCGAAGGTGACCGGCTTGTCCTGTAAAAGGAGTGTCGCTCCTTGGGCGGTTGTGGCATGGCTAAACTTGGTACCGTGATAACAGAGCTAACTGCCAGAATCATCAAGGCTTTTTTAATCTGCAACAACCTTTCGTCATTTGAAACCCATCGCGAACTGACGTATAATCAGGTATTATTGATTAATCACTAAAAAGGAGGCGATCTTGCAATGACGTCGGTCAATCGTAAAACGGAAATCATTTCTGCTGCCATTGAAGTTTTTGCTGAAATCGGATATTTCCGGGCAACGACAGCGCAAGTTGCAGAGCGTGCAAAGATTTCCCAGCCGTATATTTTCAAGTTTTTTGCATCGAAGGAAGCTTTGTTACAGGCAGCCTTGGAGGCGTCTTGGGAGCGGATCATTAACTCTTTCCGTCTCGTTGTGGAGTCCGCATCCAAAGAGCAATTGGAAGCCGACTTAATCAAGGCATATGCAAAGATTTTGGCTTCCCATCAAAATGAGATCCTTCTTCAAATGCAGTCCCAGACGATTCAAGAGCCCTCGATTCGAGAGGCAATGCGCGAAGGATTTCGGGAGGTTCGTCAAATCGTCCTAACAGCTTTTCATGAAGCAGGCATCGCGAGTCCGGAAGAGAGAACGCTTATTTTCCTGGCAAGAGGAATGCTGTGTAATATTTCAGCGGCTTTGGACATGCCAGAATTGATGGAGGTGTAGCGGAGAAAAAATTACGACAATTAGTGATTGACTAATCACTAACTAAAACGTTATAGTTCAAATTAGTTAGTGATTGATCAATCACAAATCAAACAAGTGGAGATGATCCGAATGAAAAAAGCGATTGTAGTCGGGGCAACAGGCGGAACGGGAGCGGCAATTTTGGCGGAGCTCATCGAGCGGGGGATTGAAACGATTGCTTTTGGGCGTTCTCGACAAAAGCTAGAACAAATGGCGTCAGAGCTGGGGAATCCAGCTCATTTGTCACTGACCGTCGGGGATGCATTCCGCTCTCAAGACATCCTAGCAGCATCGGAGGGAGTGGATGTACTATTCCATTGTGCAAACGTCCCCTATCACGAGATGGTAAATAAGCTGATCCCACTTGGCGAAGCGATCATGGAAGCCGCCAACATGAGAGGTTTGAAGGTTGTTGCGGTAGACGGCATTTATCCATACGGGAGAAAGCAGATGGAACCAGTGACGGAAGAGCATCCAAAGCAACCGCATACGAAGAAAGGAAAAATCAGGTTGGCATTTGAACAGATGCTGTTTAGCAGCCGCTGGGATCATGCGCGAACGATGATTGTCAGATTACCGGATTATTACGGACCTACTGCTAATCAAGCATCGTATTTGGGTTCTACACTTGAGGCAATTGCGGCTGGAAAACCGGGACTTTTCATTGGGAATATGCATGTTCCTCGCGAGTTTGTTTATTTACCGGATGCGGCAAAGATGATTGTAGAGTTGGCCAGCCGAGAGTTTGCTTATGGACAAAACTGGCACATTCCAGGTGGAGGCATCATTTCCGGTCGAGACATCGTCCGAATCGCTCAAAAAGCAAGTGGCACCGTGAAACCTGTCATTCCTCTTGGGAAAATTGGTTTGTCTTTGCTGGGTATGTTCGTCCCGGTGATGAAGGAGGTTGTCGAGATGCTGTACTTAACCGAAAAACCGTTGATCCTTAGCGGAGAAAAATATAAACGGCTTATTGGACCGATCCCAGCGACGAAGTTCGAGGAGGGGATAAAGGCAACGATCCAGCATTTACAGAATCGAACTTCCATGAAATAAATGATAGCCGTTAGTTATTGATTAATCACTAATGAATAGTTTGCCGCAATTTCCTTAAATATTCCTTTACAGGAATATTCCTATTGGTGTATATTTTACCTAACAAGATGATCACAATAACGCTGAAAAGGGGATGAGATGAACGTAGAATTTATCATGTAACGAGGTGAGTGACATGTCAGGGATGAATCCGGGCATGGACATGGCGACGCTGAGTGCTTTAGCTGAACCGAATCGTTTGAAAATCGTCGAACTTTTGCGCGACGGTCCTCTAACTGTAGGGGAAATCGCCGAACAACTGGGGCTTCGCCAACCCCAAGCCTCGAAGCATTTGAAGGTGCTTAGTGACAACGGGATCGTGGATGTGCAGGCCGAAGCCAATCGCCGAATTTACAAACTCAGGCCAGAGCCCTTCCGAGCGCTGGATTCTTGGGTGAAGTCATTCCAGCGTGTTATGGAAGAAAGATTCGATAATCTGGAAGACTATTTGCGGGAACTGCAAAACAAGGAAAATACTTGAGATCCATTCAAATGAATGAGGAGGAATTGCTATGTCAAGAAACGCAATGGTTTCAAGGGTAGAGAACGATCGGGTTCTGGTGCTGGAGCGTATTTTCGACGCACCGAGAGATCTCGTGTTCAAGATGTTTAAGGAGCCTGAGCATCTCAAGCGTTGGTGGGGACCGAAAGGCTGGGAACTTCCGGTTTGTAACGTCGAATTCCGACCGGGCGGTGTATGGCACTACTGCATGAAATGTGTCGATGAGAATCAAGGGGATTTTTATGGCATGGAATCTTGGGGCAAGGCCGTTTATAAGGAAATTGTCGAGCCGGAAAAGATCATCTATACCGACTACTTTTCAGACGCAGAAGGCAATACAAATGATACCATGCCTTCGACAGAGGTCACGATGGAATTCATCGATTTGGGTGGCAAGACGAAGCTGGTTAGCCGTGGTGAATATGTGTCCGCAGAAGCCCTAAAGACTGTCATGGACATGGGCATGCTAGAGGGCATTACCCAAACGTGGGATCGTTTGGAAGAGAGTCTGAACGAGATCAAGTAAGGAACCTATAGGAAAGGCCGCCTGGCATGGAGACCCGGCGGCTTTTTCGTTGCAGATTTATTTCACCATCAGCGAGATAAAATCGTTTAACTTATCCAACGAAATAATATTTTGATTGCATGTCACACTGTCTTGGCAAATGTAGTTTCCTTTTTTTAAATACGTTCCATCCCCAGAGCCTTTGGCTTCAAGGACGAACATGCCGATTTCTTCAAATCGATTACAGAGCGCACAAACGCCTTTTTTGTTTACGTTTGTAAACTGTCCGTGAATGCCAATCAGTTTTCCTTCGTGGTAAGCAACAATAAATTTCTTTTCCGTCGCGTTGTCTAGCCAGCTCACATAAGAGATTTCTGAAAAATCGATCTGTGCTAAATTCGAGACTTTCAATTTCTTTACTTTTGGAAAGAGCTTCTTAATGGAAGTCTCTGTGAGAGCAGGGAATGGAATCACAAACGGTGAAAGCTGATGCAAAAACTGCTTTCCTTCTGCCTTTTCTTTTATCGAGTCAATCGGATGCAAAATCTCTTTTTGTTCTTTTGTCATGTTCGGGAACAACTGAAAGATTTCTTCATAGGCGATTTCTTTTCGAGCACGAATCACGTTGACATCTGTACTGGTCGCATAGGCGTTCATGATTGCTTGAACGCGTGATTTAATGAAGTGATACTGATGCGTATGGATAAAAGGTTCCATCTTTCGGTTCCTCCTGTTTCTGTGTTGTAAGGTGGGTTCTTCTTTACTTTAGTGTGTTTGCAAGCGAGGAGAAAGGGAGAAGACATTTCGCAAAAAAATTCGCCATAAAAAAGCACTGACAACCTGAATGGAAAGGTCGTCAGTGCTCTATAAACGTTTATTTGGTATACACGATTTTTTTAATCGTCTCTGTAGACAAAAAATATTCCTCCGCTAACTGAGAAATTGCCGTCCCGGCCCGAAAGCTGCTTTTAATAGCCGTATTCCGCTCATCCAGGAGTTTTCTCCCGCCAGTGCGCGTTCCCCATTTTTGATGGGTTACTTTTGTCTTCGGAATATAAATGGTTTCTCCTTGCACGTACTTTTGAATTTCTGCGAGTAACGATTCAGGAAGGATTAAATTTGCTTTCACACATTTCATTTCTGCTCGCTCCTTATTTATAGATAGGCAAATAAGGGGCAAAGCCAAGAAATAGGAAATGAGATACGCAAATGAAGGCGATGATTCGATTAAACGTAAGACCACCTCATGCAAAGTATCGCCTCACTATTTCTAGGCTTTGCATGAGCCGCTGCGGTATGTGGCAAATTGAGAGCATTCGCCATTGGTACACCCCCCTCGAGGTCCATTTTAAAAACGGTGTTCCCTTTCCTTTTCGAAAAAGGAGTATTTGTAATTATATAAGAAAACGGCCTTTTTGTATAACGATACTTACAAAAATGTAAGTGGATATGTAAGGAAAGTTGATGGTAATGATCTCTATCGACTATTAAAGTAATACTTGCTTGGCTAGCAGGAGAGAGAAAGGGGAAAGTCATCATGAAATTACGTAAATTCAGTCTGGGTGTGAGTTTGCTTGTTGCGACGGTCTTATTTACAGAATGCTCCCAGGACGCAAATGATGCCACTTGGGTACAAGTGGAGGGAACCGCCAAGAAAGTCTCGGTATGGGGATATAACAAGGATCCTAAGAATGAGATGGGTACTTTTGATGTAGAAACGGAACAGCTCGTTCATATGAAAGAACAAGACAAGAGTAAATAAAAGAAAGAAATTGGATTGCTCATTTACAACTTATTGAAAGTCAAATATAGTAAAAGTACCTAACGTGAAAAGAGGTTTTGATTGAATATGATGAAATGGATAATCGCGAAATAAAATTCGAACGAATTTTATAGGGGAAAAGGTCAAATGAAGGGCGTGCCCTTTGTTTATTTTTTATACCTTTTTTCAAAAGCGATTAGAAGGCATTATATCTCATCAAAACAAATTTAACGTTTGTGCTTGATATCTATTCTGTTCGGGATAGGTATCTTCATCACAACGATAAATTTGACCATGAGAAGAAAATTCTTCTTGTGGTCTTTTTTATTGGAAAGAAGGGATTGCTGAAAAGGAATGAATGATGACAAACAGCACAAACAACAGAATGGGAGGTTTTTATATGGGTGAATATCGATTGATTAGCGACTACAAGCATATCGAAACATACAAGGAAAGCTTTAATGACCTCGCCAAGCAGATCTTTCAGCTCGATTTTAAAGAATGGTATGACAAGGGCTTTTGGAATGACAACTATGTCTGCTATTCCTATTTGGATGGGGATCAGGTTATTGCGAACGCTTCTGCCAGTAGGATGATCGTGACATCCAATGGTAAAGACTATAAGGCACTTCAGATCGGAACGGTCATGACGCATCCTGCCTATCGCAATCAAGGATTGGCAGCGAAATTGATGAACCATATTCTTGATACATGTGAGAAGGAATACGATTTTATTTATTTGTATGCCAATGATACCGTGCTCGATTTTTATCCGAAGTTCGGATTTGAGAGAGTACAGGAAAGTAATTTTCGCTTATTGGCATCCGATTTGAAAAAGGTGGGACAAAAATCGGTCTTGCGCAAGCTAGATGTTGATAACGAGGATGATTTTAGATTCATGAAGGAATTTGCTATCAAACGAATCCCCGTTTCATCGAGACTAGGTATCAAGGATAGCGAGCATCTGTTGATGTTTTACTTTCTTCTTGTTTTTCGGGATGCGATCTATTATGTCGAAGAGGAGGATGTGATTGTCTTATTGGAACGAGAAGACGACCAACTGCATGTATTTGATCTTGTAAGTAAAAAACCAGTTGATATTGAAGCAGTTATTTCTCATCTGGTAACGGCTGAGACCACGATTATTCATTTTCACTTTATGCCGGATAGTGAGAATGAGATGATTCAATCTGCTTTGATGACAACGACGGATGATGTCTTATTTGTTCGTCCCTCGTTAAAAATGGAGACAGAACATTTTCGTTTTCCGCTTACCTCACACGCATAAAAGGTTTGAAATGACACATCAGGTGAAACAGTAAAATAGAAAAGCATGTGCGGCCGTTTTACTTTCGTAACGAACTTGGAAAAATGGAAGGAACGGTTCCAAATCGAAGTCATTCCATTTGATGCAGAGCCACGGTACAATATTGCACCGGGTCAGTTCATTCCAGCGATTATTGCTGATCGCGGCGAGCGACGTATAGGTCAGCTGAGATGTTAAAGGCTGTCATACAATACTTTTCCAGTAATTTGTAATAGTCCTTATAGAGACAAGGATCAATTAAAAGACACATGCACTATTTGCTGAATATTAAATGGCTTGAGTGATGTGTCTTTTGATTAAAGAAAGGAATTTGTCTATTATTATCGAACATTGTGGTCATAAGTGTTTATTTTAGGTGGGTGAATTGTGTGTCCTCTATATTGTTTAAAATATGCAAAAAATTTAGATGGTTATAAAAAACGCTTGATTTGTAAAGATGGAATTCCGCTCTTGCATTCAACACAATATCTAAATTACATTCACAGTAAATATCGTCGTACCTCAACGGCAGATACATATGCGGTTCAGTTACTGCCGTTCTTTCAATGGATGGATTCTGAGGGGCACGATTTACTAGGTATATCGAGAATCCAATTGCAGAAATATCTTAACTACTTACAGACACGTAATTTATCCGACACAACAGTTAGGCAGTATATGGGAAGTGTATTACGTTTTATTGTGTGGTGAATGGAACCCTCTGATCAAGCACAACTAATAAAGACAAAGAAAAGATCATCATTTGCTAAAAGAGAGACTCGGGGATTACTAGCTGGAATCGTAAGGAATGATGTGGAAAAAATATATGACCAGCTACCTAAATCAAGAAAGAAACTACCGAATATTTTGTCTTTAGAAGATCTTGATCGCATAAGGAATTGGATAATGGTTACATTTATGGACGATCCAGCTTTGCAGTGTTTGTACCGTTGCATTATAGAACTTCTTTGGGATGGAGCACTTAGGCGAGGAGAACTAATAGCGTTAAGGTGGGAGTGTCTACAAGGTAACAATCTCTTGATCGAAAACGTTCCAGATCAATTTGATCAAATATGGCTAAAGAGGCTTGGTGTGGCATTAAAAACCGGTGAGCGACTAATTCCTATTGCAGCTAATACTGCTCAATGGGTTCATCGTTGGAGAACTGAGTTTAGACCTACACAAGCGCATAAACAAGGCCATGGCTTTTTACTCACAAATCTACATCCTGACCGAATTGGTAATCCTTTCTCGATCAACTCTCTAAAATGGTTGTTTAATCGCTTAAATCACCATGAATATGGAGTTGGTCTATCTAACCAAGTTATTCATCCCCATGTGTTCCGACATACGTTCGCAACCATGGCCCTAAATGAGGGGGTTCCAATTACATCAATCCAATTTTACTTAGGACATAGATCAGTAAGTACTACACAGATTTACGCTCAGCTTTCAGATTCTAAACTCCGAAATGACCTTCAAGAATGGCGAAGTAAAAATTCCTATAGGTACAGAGGGTTGTAATATGAATCATGTAAACGAATTTGGAACAAGACTAGAGATTAAAGGGTCACTCTGGATTATTACTTTTAAGAACGGTGCAGGATACCAAGCGAGATCATTGGAGTGGTCCTTTATTTCAAATAAATGGATGGTGTATTGGCAGCAAATCTGCAAATCCCTGTTTGACAAAAACAAAATATCATTGTGCAAGAAAGTACATGGTTCTGCCGTTCAATTTTATGGTTGGATCTCAAATTATGAATTTGAATCGTTTGATCAATTTTCAGCTGAGCATTTTTCTTTATTCGATGAGTGGCTATCGACTCGACCCAAGCTAAATCAGAAACATACCCCAATTCCAGGAACTAAGTTGTCAGAGGAATATCGACGAACTATTTTCAATGGCTTAATAAAGGATTTGAGGAATCAATTATTCTAGGTAAACATGAAGTCACCAACATTGGACTAGAAAACATACGAGAAGCAAGGGCTGGGCGTTTTAGAGACACGAAACGATTACAGTATGTAGCTAAGGCACGTAAGGTGTTTAGTCGACAAGAAATAGACCAAATTTATAGTGTGATGGTGGAACAAATTCATGAAGCTCAAAAAATTATGAAACAACCAATTCGAGGGATTCCAGGTGTTGAAATTGTTAATTACGGTAATGGAAGACAATGTGTTATTAAACGCAAAGTAGATCTACTTTGCGTAATTGCTATTTGGCTCGCAGCGGAGCACCGGATACGTCCAGAAGAGTGTAGGCTCATAACCGGGGCTGATCCACGGGCTACTGAATGAGCGAACTGCATTTCTTCCGATGTGGGTGTATATACTTCATGGAGCTCTTTTGAAGTAGGGTTTTTTTTAAATCGCGGGTAGGCAGTACGTTCAATAGATGCCATGTGTTCCTCTCCTCATAAGATCTATCTGATTTTCATATTCCTTTACACGTCGATAAAAGGTATTGGATTTTAGGTTAAGGCGCTTCATACATTCGGTGGCTGTGATTGATCCGGACTTCCATTCCCCATACAACTGAATGAACTCTGCATTAATCTCGTGCTTACGTCGTCCGAATTTCACTCCGTTATTTTTGGCAACTTCTATTCCTTCCGCCTGCCGTTGCTTATTTTTTTTTCGTTCCTGTTCAGCTACGTAGGAAAGAAGGCTTAAAAATTGATCCTCCATTAACTTTCTGTGATTTTCTTTCATTCTCTAATGATACCATCATAATCCCGTCCTAATCGGGCGATAAGCCGTCATATGACAGTAAAAACGCATCATGGTGACATAATGGCATCTTGGCAGTATGACAATTACTTTGCAATCATAATCCCGTCCTAATCGATGGTGACATAATGGCATCTTGGCAGTATGACAATTACTTTGCAATACTCGGGGAGACAAATCGCTTCGCAACGAATGTCAAACAATAACCCTGGGGAGGAAAAAAATGAACAAGAAATTATTAACGAGGCTGGCACTTACTACAATATGTAGTATAAGTTTGGCCGGTTGTTCCACAGAAGAAATCCCATCAACACCATCCAGTTCGGGCAATACGCCTGCATCTAAACTTGAAACTGCCATGAAGGACAACCAGACTCCATTACAGTGGCTGGAGAAGAATGCAAGCAAATTAACAACAACAGAGCCTCGTGCTTCTTTGGAAGATTTACAACCACTTAAAGAGATGATAGGATCTGCTTCTATTGTTGGTTTAGGCGAAGCTTCTCATGGCATGCATGAAATATTCACGATGAAACACCGTATCGTACAGTATATGGTTACGGAATTGGGGTTTACAAGCCTTGTCTTAGAGGAGAACTGGGGGAAAGGATTGATGCTTGATCAATATGTTCTTACAGGTAAAGGGCATCCAGACAAAATTCTTAGCCCCGTGTTTAACAATAAAGAAATGACGCAAATGTTGGAATGGATTCGTGACTACAATGCCAATCCCAAACATCCCAACAAAGTACGTGTAATCGGGATGGATCAAAAAAAATTAGATGAACATGTGTTTAACAAAATTTCGGACTATATCCAACAATATCATCCGGATTTGATTTCTCAATTAAATGACAAAATGAAAGAGCTTATTTCCGCAACAAAAGATGAAGAAAGTTTTGAGAAACTGCCGAAAGATGAGAAAGAAAAGCATCTTTCCAATGCCCGGTCTATTATTGAGCTGCTAGAAAAAAATAAAGCTAATGCCGGCAAGCAAAAAGAAGCTTACGCATGGGCATTGCATAGCGCCCGTATTATCGAGCAATTTATTCATATGCTTTCAGCTGAACAACAGCCGGAGTTCTTCTTAAGACATGATATTGCAATGTATGAAAATGCGAAGTGGACACAAGAACAATGGGGGAAAACCATTGTATGGGGTCATAACGGACATATATCCAAAACCAATACTCTTCCATTCGTATATCCGGAGATGTCAGGACAACATTTGGCTAAACATTACGGCGACAAATACGTATCCATCGGGACTTCAATCCATTCAGGTTCATATAACGTTGTTAATGAAAGCGGCAAATTCGGTCCTTACGGAACGGTTAGAATCGATGACCCCAATAGCATTAACTATACCGTCGGACAAGTCAAACATGATCAATTTTTTGTAGACTTGCGCAAAGCAAGCGGTTCGGTGAAAACTTGGTTAGATGAAACCCGTCCTCTATTTGCCGGAATAACAAAATTGGGACCTGAAGTACCTTTGTTTGTAGACGCTGCATTCGGCAAGACATTTGACATCTTTTTCTATATCAAAAAGGTCACTCCATCACAAATGAATGAATAATACGATTCCTTAATCAAAAGGAGAAACGAAATGAACAAAATTTCTATGCTCACTGTATCGACAATGATTACCGCGACTCTATTACTGCCATTACAAGGAACTGGTTTTGCAAAGCAGGCGGATCCCCTCGTTACTACTTACAGTCAAGATTCGCAGACCAAAGCCAAGCAACTTATCGATGAAGCTGCTAACCATCAAAATATACCGGGCATAATTGTAGCTTCCTCAAACAAAGGATCAAAATGGGCATATGCTTCCGGTGAAGCAAGCATTTACGGTACTGACCCGGTTAAGACGAACTTTACTTTCCGGATCGGTAGTCTAACAAAGACGTTTACTGCAATGGTCGTTCTTCAGCTTGTTGATGAACAAAAACTGAACCTGGATGACACGATAGAAAAATGGCTGCCTGATGTTGTTAAGGGTACTGAATATGAAGGGGATCATATCACGATTCGGCAACTATTAAACCAAACAAGCGGTATTCCTGACTATTCAGAACACAAGGATATTCTCGATAAATTACTCCCAAACCCGTTACATTCCTTTACTGCTGACGAATTAGTTCGTACTGGACTGAACATGAAGGCAACCTCTAAGCCTGGAGAGAAATGGGTGTATTCCAATACGAATACGGTACTGGCAGGGATGATTATTAAGAAGGCTACTGGAGAAACATACGGGGAACATATTAGGAAACGTTTCATAGCTCCCCTTAAGCTAACGAGCACTTATGTACCCGACGACTACTCGTTTATTCCAGGTGAACATGCACGAGGATACTTCGTACTCGACGGTCAATTCATAGACAGAACCGAAATGAATCCCTCTTGGGCAGATGCTGCGGGATCTATGATCTCCACAGCGGATGATATGAATACATTCTTCAGTGCTATACTTAGTGGCAAGCTATTAAAACCAGCTACTTTAGATCAGATGTTAACTGGGGTTGAAACTCCAGTAGGTGAATACGGCTTGGGGATCGTTGGAACAAAGCTGACGAATGGTATTACGATTTGGGGGCATGGCGGCAACTTTCCAGGATTCGCAACGTTCGCAGGTGGAACTCGCGGCGGGGATTATGTACAAACCCTTAATATCAATGCGATGCCTTCTGAAATTAATACGTTGCCTCTTTCCAAAAGCATTGCCGAGCAACTCATTGGCTCTTCATCACATTAAGAACACCAGCAAGCTGGCACCGGAAATTTCCTATTCCGGTGCCAGCTTGCTGCCATCTCGGCCCCGACCGTTTCCTCTGCCCGCGACGGAATGTCCGAGATAAACAGTCTCAAACTATCTTATAAACAGTCTCAATTTACGTTATAACTCACACCGGCGCGAACGCATGGGACATTTTCCTGATCGGATTACCGATGGATACGGGTGCAATCTTGGGCCAGCCCAAACATCCAAACATATGCGAAGTTTAGTTACACCCCATATGCTCTCATTTGTAAACCGCCGACATGTAACTGCCCAGAAGATCGATGCAGCCATACGTGACATTCTGAATCAATACAATACACTAAGCCTGCCTAAACTATGGGGAGACGGGAAGACAGCTGCTGTAGACGGAACGAAGTTCGATTTGTACGAAGAAAATTTGTTATCTGAATATCATATTCGTTATGGTGGGTATGGCGGAATTGCTTATCATCATATTTCAGATACCTACATTGCTTTATTTAGTCACTTCATTCCCTGCGGAGTATGGGAAGCTGTCTACATAATAGATGGCCTACTAAAGAACAAATCAGACATCCAACCTGATACGTTGCACGCTGATACCCAAGGACAATCTACTCCTGTTTTCGCATTAGCGTACCTGTTAGGGATCAACCTAATGCCTAGAATTCGAAATTGGAAGGATCTCATATTTTTCAGGCCAAGTGAAGACACCGTATACGAACACATAGATCCACTATTCAGTGATACTGTGGATTGGGATTTACTTGAAACCCATTGGAAAGATCTCTTACAGGTAGTTCTGTCAATCAAGGAGGGTAAAATTCTACCGTCAACCTTACTTCGGAAACTTAGTAACGAGAGTAAGAAAAATCGACTCTATCAAGCATTTAGGGAATTAGGACGCGTTGTTCGGACCGTTTTCCTCCTGAAATACATTTCAGATATTACGTTACGTGAGCAAATAACGGCCAGTACAAATAAAGTGGAAGCATACAATGGATTTTCCAAGTGGCTCTTTTTTGGGGGAGATGGCGTGATCGCTGAGAATGATCCAGAAGAACAGGAAAAACGCATCAAGTACAACGATCTTGTAGCGAATGCAGTCATTTTTCAGAATGTTATAGATATCACCCTGATTTTACGGGACTTGATTAAAGAAGGGCAGACACTATTTAGGAATGATGTTGAAGCTCTGAGTCCTTATTTAACCAAGCATGTCAAACGATTTGGGGACTATATACTTGATTTAGAAAACATTCCGCAGCCACTTGAAGGAGCAATGTCAGTACCTATTTAATTGATGGGGCCATAGCATGATATTTTTTACCATGCTATGGCCCGTTTTTACACGTATCTCGGCTGTACCCCTAATATACATGTGTTCTTTCGAATGAATAGACGTTGATATGCCAAAAATCTAATGAAATACACATAAAGAGCACATATACTCCCACCTATAACAAGTGGGGGTTAGTGCCGTCGTGGGCTGCTGACATTATAATACGAATGGGCAGGATAACGGATGAATTTGCGGGCAATTGATATAGGTTTAATAGCAGGGTAAATTAAGTGAAGTTCAAATACTTTTAACGATACTGGCGGAACCGAGGAGTAGTTGTATGGCATTATAAACGAAAAAAGCAGACATAGGCCTTCATAACAAAATGAATCATCCAACATTTGCGATAATGAAAGCGCAAGATCTTGAAACGCAAATTCCCCTATACTAAAAATGCAAATTTGAATGGCAATTAGTTGTGACGAAGAATGGGGGAACGAGCATGAGTAACAAGGTGGAAGGATTGTTAACCAACACAGATTTTCGGAGGCTCTGGATTGGGCAAACTGCATCACAGTTTGGGACTCAGGTTGCATTATTAGGAATGCCATTAGTGGCAGCTCTCTATTTAGGGGCCAGTCCCATGCAAATGGGGTTGCTTGGTTTTGCCGAGTATGCGCCATTTATCATTTTCGGTTTGCTCGCTGGTGTATGGATAGACAGATTTCCCCGGCGACCAATTCTTGTCGCCGCTAACTTTTTCAGGGGTGCATTACTGCTCATTGTGCCGATGACAGCCTTAACTGGATTCCTGAATATGACAGTTCTATATTTGGTAGCCTTCATAGTGGGTATTTGTACTGTCTTTTTTGATGTTGCCTATACATCCTTTTTGCCTTCCATTGTGAGCAAGGAGCAGCTTGTTGATGGGAATAGCAAACTAGAGACAAGTAAATCTACCGCACAAATTGCTGGGCCGGGTTTATCAGGTGGACTGGAACAGTTAATCACCGCTCCTTTTGCAATATTGTTCACGTCGGTATCCTTTTTTGTATCCGCTGTGTACATAGCCAGAATTCGCAAGTTGGAGACAGTCGTGACAGATGCGAAAAAACAAAAAAACATGTGGCTGGAAATTAAAGAAGGGCTGCATACGGTTTACACAAAACCGTTGCTGTGGGGAGTGGTGCGCTGCTCAACAGTCTTTAACCTCTCCTGGAATGTTATTTTTAGTGTTTATGTTCTATATGCATCGCAAGAACTCAAAATCAGTGCGAGCATTCTTGGCATCATTTATGGAACGCTAGGTGTAGGGTACCTATTTGGCTCTCTGCTTTCCCAAAGGGCTGTACGTCGTTTTGGAGTAGGTCCAACAATTGTGGGTTCCGCTACGATCGCAGCAAGTGGCGGTTTGCTTGCTCCATTAGCAGTAGGATCAGAATTAAGTATTGCGTTCATTATGATGCTCGGACAGCTTCTTTTCGGAATGGGTGTCTCAATGTTTAGCATTAGTACCGTCAGTTTGCGTCAAGTAATTGTACCCGATGCCCTGCAAGGTCGCGTGAATGCTACATTTCGATTTATCTCGTGGGGTTCTTTACCGCTTGGTTCGTTAATTGGAGGGATGATAGGGGGGGCAATGGGTTTACGGTTCGCTTTATTTGCGGGTGGCATTGGATTGTTAGCTTCGGCTTGTACATTATTGTTCACCCCATTTTTACAACTACGTGTGAAATCATTTCATGAATTAACATTGGAAAAAGATGTGTCTATAAAGAGCTAAGAAGTGGCTTAAGAAGTAGTAAACTACATAATAAAGCAGCGGTGAGTCTAAGAGTAGTGTTTTTAATCCTCCCAAAGTGGGCAGTCCACAAAATGATGATCCTTCCTGCATTCAAGAAGTAGAGATTGGCTCTTTGTTCGAAGATTAATCCTTTCGTAGCAGCTGAACTCTTTGTCGTAATTCCTGGTCTGTTAACGACTCCCATTGCAACAAAGCCTCATATGGATCATCACCCGGAATATGAAAGTATTGAGCAAACGCAGGCTCTGTTTTGATGCCGCTTTGCTTTAGAGCTCTGATATGTTGGTACGCATCGAAGCCTCCTATGTCTAACAATCGTGCTTCGATGTCCATATGACGATAGGCGTTTTGCTTTTCGACAACTACCGGTTGAGCAAACAATTCAAACCAAAAGTCAACTGTGAAAAACGAGATAACGCACGTGGGAATACTTTTTATATCTAGGTGTGCCACTTCAAATCCGGGCAAGCGGCCAAACTCTGTACGAACAACCTGCTCAAACTGTTCCAGATCATGACTCTCGCAAATAATGTCGAGATCGCTTTGCACAACATCAATGTCCAATGGGATGGTTCCGGCAAGTACTGGACGGTAATCGGATAGTACTTCCAAGATGTGTGTCTGTTGAATTGCTTCCCACGCCGCTTTTTGGCGCATCGTTCCTCTGCCCAAGTAAGAGAGATCATGCCAATTTCTCATGAGACTACCTCCATGTCTACTTTCTTTTAAAATAGTTTAGACAAAAGTGAATAAGTACGCAACGAAATTGATAATCACTCGTATACCTAGATGAAGGGAGTGTAGTAGATGGAAATATTTTTGTGGATTGTGGTTGTGTTATTGTTCTTGCTAAGCATCGCAGGGATTTTTTTGCCTGTTTTACCTGATACGATATTGCTGTGGGCGGGCTTTTTGCTCTATCACTTTTTTATTGCAGATCCGGGAGCGGGATTGCCGGCATCCTTTTGGTGGGGAATGGTCGTTCTAAGCATTCTGCTTTACGGTGCTGACCTGCTGACGAATATGTACTTCGTGAAAAAATACGGAGGGTCCAAATGGTCGTCTATTGCTGCTGCGGTCGGAATTATCCTCGGGATTTTCGTTTTCCCGCCGTTTGGTATGCTGATCTTGCCGTTCGTATTCGTCGTTCTCGTAGAGCTGATGGTGCAGAAGCAGTCGATGGAGCGAGCAGTGAAAGCGGGCTTAGGCTCACTAATCGGATTTTTGGGCAGTGCAGTCGTAAAAGTCATCTTGCAAGTTACGATGATCATCTGGTTTTTTATCGCCAGATAATATACAGAAAACGAAAAGGACAGCCGAGGCTGTCCTTTTTTACGTGGAAACTAGTGAATGAGTCGATAAACACCGATGACTTTACCGAGAATGGTGACATGCTCCAGGATGATCGGTTCCATCGTGGCATTTTCCGGTTGGAGACGAAAGTGATTCTTTTCTTTGAAAAATCTTTTGACGGTCGCTTCGTCTTCTTCTGTCATGGCTACGACAATGTCACCATTGTTGGCTACGTGCTGCTGGCGAACAATGACGTAGTCTCCGTCGAGAATCCCGGCATCAATCATACTGTTTCCGGAGACGCGCAGCATATAGACCTTGTCAGAAGTCACGATATTGTCTGGAAGCGGGAAGTATTCCTCCACATCCTCAATGGCAGTAATCGGTTGTCCAGCGGTTACTTTTCCGATTACTGGCACACGGACGACAGAGTCTTCGAAATTGTCTTGAAAACGATCTTCATCTGATAGCAATTCGATGGCACGAGGTTTGGTAGGATCTCGACGAATGAGGCCCTTCTTCTCTAAGCGTGCCAAATGTCCATGTACTGTTGAGCTGGAAGCTAGTCCAACAGCCTCCCCAATTTCACGTACAGAAGGCGGATATCCTTTATCACGAACTTCCTTTCGTATGAACTCGATGATGGCTTGTTGTCTACTCGATAATTTTGACATAGAAAGACACCTCTGATTTCTCGAACATATTTTCCTATATTATACCATGGGAGCTTGCGTTCGACAAACATAAGTTCGATTCTTTGTTGACATGAACATATGTTCTCATTTATCATGAGGTTACAAGTGATCAGAACGTATGTTTGTGAGGAGGCCATTATTATGAATTCATTGACAGTACGTAATCGTTTCGAGAAAAAAGAAGAACGTCGTGTTCGTTTTGGTGTCACGAGAGGACAAGCTCTCTTGTTTCTTATTACATTTACTCTCTTTTTTTACTTGTTGACCGAACTAGTGTTTGCTTCTTCGCCAATGGAGGAGCCACAAGGTATAGAAGTAATCGTACAATCTGGAGATAGCTTATGGTCATTAGCTGTTCAATACAATACAGATCAGCATATGGATGTTCGCGACTATATAATAGAGATTAAGGATGCGAACGGTTTAGAGAGCAACAGGATTTACCCAGGTCAGACTCTCATCCTTCCTGATACTCCGTAAGTGTTCGGATGTCTTGCGGGATCATTCGAATGTGGTATAATGAAGCGGCACTAATACAGAGTGGGAGGAACCAGCAGTGGTATCTGACGCAGAAATTAAACGCATTAACGAATTGGTCAAAAAATCTCGCGAAGAAGGTTTGACTGAAGAGGAAAAGCTCGAACAAAAAGCATTGCGCCAAAAGTATATTGACGCTGTTAAGCTTTCATTGAGAGCAAATTTGGATTCCATCCGTTATGTGGAAGACCTTGAAGAAAATAAGCCAAAACAGTAAGATAACAATTACTGATACGACAGACATCCTCGCTTGACGCTAGGGTGTCTTTTTCTGTGACATACATAAACGCTTTGATAGCCAGGGGGGAAAGCGATGGCGTGGATAGCTGTGGCGGTTGGAGGAGCAGTTGGCTCTCTTTTGCGCTACCTTTTGTCTTTGCTCGCGAATCAGCCGGGATGGCCGTGGGGAACCTGGATCGCCAATGTATGTGGATCTTTGATCATCGGCATCTTGTTCGTGCTGGGGAAGGAACGTGGCTTTTTATCTCCGACACTCTATCTCTTATTTGCAACGGGGGTCATGGGAGGATTTACGACTTTCTCTAGCTTCTCCTTGGAAGTGGTCTCTTTTTGGGGAGAAGGCCACCTGTTGCGTGGCACTTTGTACGCTCTCCTCAGTTTGGGAGTCGGTCTACTTTCTTGTGCGGTTGGAATATGGCTGGCTAGGCAATGGTCCTAATACGTTCAATGACACGATACATGTGAGGGGGAATGAATGTGAGTACACAGCATCGTGATTATGAGGTAGAACAAAAAAAACTGGATGAAACAATTTCCGCGATCGACGAAGAAATGGAGCAGCTTCGCAATGATATTCGCGAGGCAACAGATGACTATGTGAAACAGGTCGTTAACTATAATAAAGCAAAGGATTTGCGCTACCTGGAAGATCAGGGTCGAGAGAAGCCTTATTTCGGCAGAGTGGATTTCTTGAAGGATGAAATCTACGAGCTGGATCAGGTTTACATAGGAAAACGGGGAATTGTACGCAGCGATACGTTTGATTCTGTCGTCGTGGATTGGCGTGCGCCTATCGCCAGTCTTTATTATTCCGGCGAAAGCAAAGAAGCGTTCTATCGGATGGGACGCGAGATCGTGCGTGGTGAAGTTCGATTAAAGCGTAATTTTGCGATTGAAGACGGAAAGATCGTCGGTATCTATGATGGAGCGGTGAAAGAAACGATTAACCGCGAAATGGGGCATCCTGACGAATTTTTGCAAGAGGGCTTCATTGATGAATTTTTGGCAGCCAATCTGAATCAGGCGAACGATAGCAGGCTAAAAGACATCGTCGCTACGATTCAATCCGAGCAAAATGATATTATCCGGGCGGAAAAAGAACGGCCCATTGTTGTGCAAGGAGTAGCGGGGAGCGGAAAAACAACCATCGCGCTGCACCGACTCTCCTATTTGATTTATAACTACCAGGATTCCATGATGTCCAAAAAGTTCATGGTGTTTGCACCTAACCGGATGTTTCTTACCTATATATCCGAGGTTTTGCCTGAGCTGGGAGTCGATGACGTTCAACAGTCTACCTTTGTAGATTGGGCAGCGCGTCTTGTGAAGCCTCTGCTGCCAAAAGGATGGAGAATCGTGAGTCCCGATAAGCCTCTTCAATTGTTCTTCGAAGAGGGGCAGGATGAGCGCCAGCAAGAAATGACGCGAAACAGGCTTCGCTTCAAAGGATCGCTCGCTTGTCGGGAGGCGCTGGAACAATACATTCGGCATATCGTCGAAACGAGAATCCCTTTTAAGAAGCTCAGCTTTTTATACAACAAAACGAAGCAAGTCTTTTCCATTCCGGGTGATTTTATTCGCCAATGCTTCCTGGAGCAATTCGCCAATATGCCGTATCATCGACGGGTAGAAGCGCTTCGCAAGCATTTGAAACAAGAAATGAACAAGCAATTGTTTGCCCATTTGCGAGAGCGGAAAGTCGATTTGGACAAAGAAGGCTTGTACAAATTCGAGAAAATGCTGGAGCAAATACTGGACACGTACCTGACTTCGTTTCCAAGACTGGAAATCTTCGCAGCTTATCGCGAGTTGATTGCTGACGAGGAATTGCTGCGCAAGCTCGCACCTGCTGACATTTCAGATGAAGTTGTGCGTGATGTGACTCAGTCAAGTGCTGCGCTGTTTGCAGAGGAGAGATTGGAGCCGGAAGATATCGCGCCATTGCTATACTTGCAGCATAGTGTTGAAGGAATGAATAAGGCAGAGCATTTTGATCATACGGTCGTGGATGAAGCACAAGACTTGAGTGCGTTAGAAATAGCCGTCATTGCATTGGCAACCAAGCGAAACTCTCTAACGATCGTAGGAGATATTGCGCAAGGCATTCATAGCTACCGAGGGATTCATGCGTGGGAAGAGTTGACGAAGGGGATTTTTGCACAACTGTTTCCTTCCTACTATACGTTGTCGCAAAGCTATCGTTCGACAATTGAGATCATGCGCTGTGCCAATGAAGTGTTGCGGCAAATTGAATTACCCGAGACGGTATTGGCAAAACCGGTTTTGCGACATGGTGAAAAACCAATCATGGTCAAGGCTCGCTCACGAGCGCAACTGTGGGAAGACATCTCACAGCGTGTGGCTGCCTACCAGTCGGAAGGCTTCAAAACGATAGCGATCGTAGCGAAAACCATTCAAGCGAGTAAAAAAGCACATAAAGGTCTGCAAGACAAGATAGCTGATCTGACTCTGTTAGGCAGCAAGGATAACCAATTTCCGGGTGGCGTAACCGTCATGCCTGCTTTTTTAACGAAAGGCTTACAGTTCGATGTGGTCATTGTACTGGATGTGGACGCCTATCAAAATAATGAATGGGACGCAAAACTGTTGTATGTCGCGATGACACGTCCGGTCCATCGCCTAGTTATGACGCAGGTTGATGACGTTTCTTCACCGTTGCTGAAAGATTTACCGACAGAGCTGTACACCATGGCTATTGACGAATAAGAATCTCATTATCAAAGAAAACCCTCTGCCTGTATAAAAGCAGAGGGTTTATCTGTATCATGCTTAGTGGTCGCCTGTGTTACCTTTGGAAGGGTTAGTAATAACAAAACCTTCTTGCGGCAAGAAGAGATAATCAATGATGATGCCATCCAGCAATGGCTCATCCTTTTTCACGATCACATCGATTTCTTTGTCGGTCGAGATCACAACATCTTCTTCTGTTGGCTTGTCCAGAGCGAGACCGTAGTGTGCATGATCACCGTGAGAGTGAGTAATATAAACGCGCAGTTTCAATTCTTTGTCTTCTTCTGCCTCGATGATTGGAGTCAATTGCTTGGCAGCGTTACGAGTGATTTTTAGTTTCACAGGTCAAATCCCCTAACTGTATGTAAGTTACCCCTCCATCTTAGCAAGAGGGAAATCAGGATGCAATGTTGAAAGTGTTACGATATGTCTAGAGAATGACAACAGGGTGGAAGGAGAGTCATCTATGAAAATCGATTTGCGCAGCGATACCGTTACGAAACCAACCGAGGAGATGCTTCGAGCAATGGCGGAAGCGGAGGTTGGTGATGATGTTTATAGAGAGGACCCAACTGTCAATCGTTTAGAAGCGATCGCGGCTGAAATACTCGGAAAGGAAGCTGCCCTGTTCGTAACAAGTGGCACACAAGGCAATCAGGTGGCTGTTTTGACGCATTGTGTCAACGGAGACGAGGTCATTGCGGAAGCGGATTCGCACATTTTTTACTATGAAGGCGGCGCTATGTCGGCATTGGCTGGCGTACAAACAAGGACGCTGGTTGGAGAACGTGGCGCTTTGCGTGCAGAAGATGTAGAGAGGGCGATTCGGGGCAATAATATCCATTTTCCTCGCACGAAATTGATCTGTCTCGAAAATACACATAATCGCGCTGGCGGGGCGGTAATCTCTGTCGCGCAAATGAAGAGTGTCTATGATATTGCACAAAAACAAGGTATTCCCGTTCATTTGGACGGTGCTCGTCTCTTCAATGCGGCTGTGGCCCAAGGTGTAGCAGTCAGTGAGCTAAGCACTTTTGCCGATACCGTTCAGATTTGCTTGTCCAAAGGGCTGAGTGCTCCAGTAGGTTCCATTTTAGCTGGAGATCGTGCGTTTATCGAAGAAGCGAGATGGTGGAGAAAAAAATTAGGAGGAGGGCTGCGTCAGGCAGGGTATTTGGCAGCCCCGGGCATCATCGCTCTGACACAGATGACCGAACGATTGGCAGAAGACCATGAACGGGCACAGCAATTGGCAAAAGGCTTGCGCCAGCTATCGCTTCAGGTCGAGCAAGTCGAGACGAATATCGTGCTGGTGAATACAGACTCGATTGGACAAACAGCTGTCGCCTTCTTGGAACGATTGGAGGAAAAAGGACTGCTCGCTGTTGATTTTGACGAGTACGTCATTCGCTTTACGACGCATCGACACATTAGCGATCAACATATTGAGATCGTTTTGGAAGCAGTAGAGCAATTATTGCAAACGGTGTAATTGTTTCAACCGCTTGTAGCCAGTCTGAACCGGAAGACTGGCTTTTTTCTTTGTCTCAACAATTAATTCAAAATAATTAGACAATTTGTACAAAATAAGAGTTTATACGCGATCTGTTTTTCGCCATACCGTCTGATTTGTTTCGTCTACACTTGCGTTATCATGGTAGTGTGATAAAGCGAAAGTGTTTCCTGGTGTATGGAATCGAAAGGAATCAAGGGGGATGGTCTCAATGAGAAAAAGGATGAGCTTCATTTTGAGCTGCTTCTTGCTGCTTCAAGTTTTAGCGGGATGTAGTCCAAGTGAAACGGCGGTAACGAACAAATCGAATGATCAGGCATCTAAACCAACGCAGCCAACGGGAAAAGAGATGGTATTGAATTGGAACGCAGACGGTGGAGAGCCTCCGACAGCAGATCCCGGACTTGCTTCCGATGGCACTTCCTTTGATGTCATTACTGCCTGTTTTGAAGGATTGACTCGCTATGGACCGGATGGGAAAATAGCCAACGCAATTGCTGACAGTTATACGGTATCCGAGGATTTGACGACGTATACGTTCAAATTGAAGTCGAATGCGCTATGGAGCAACGGAGATTCGGTAACCGCCCATGATTTTGAGTTCGCCTGGAAAAGAAATCTCGATCCGAAGACAGCATCCGAATATGCCTACATGCTTTATTTCATTAAAGGGGCTGAGGAATTCAACACAGGGAAAGGTTCGCATGAAGACGTAGGGGTCAAAGCGCTAGACGATTTTACACTAGAGGTCAAGCTCAATTCGCCAGCTCCGTTTTTTTACGAGCTGACGGCTTTCCCAACATTGTTTCCTTTACATAAAAAGACCTTGGAGGCACATCAGGACTGGGCAGCGTCTCCAGATAACTACGTGGGTAACGGCCCATTCAAAATGGAGCTATGGGAGCATAAAAACAAATTAATTCTTGTGAAAAACGATAAGTATCATGACAAAGATACCGTGAAGCTCGACAAGATCGTCTGGAGCATGATTACTGATACGAACACCGCTCAAGCATTGTTTGATTCTGGTGAATTGGATTGGGCAGGGCATCCAACCTACGTGTTGCCCGTCGATGTGATCCCTGCTTTGCAGGAGGAAGGAAAAATCGTAATGGCACCGTATCCGAATACTGTTGCCGTCACCTTTAATACAACCATGCCCCCTTTTACGAATAAGAAGATTCGACAAGCCTTCTCGTATTCGATCCAACGACAGCCTCTTGTAGACGGAATTGTGCAGACAGGGGTGCCTGCGGCTTTTGCATGGGTTCCGCCCTCAATGCAACTCAGCGGAAATGACTATTTTCAAGAGGATGTAGACAAAGCCAAACAGTTATTGGCTGAAGGGTTAAAGGAGCTGGGGCTTTCGACGATGCCTGAAGTGACCTATACATATGGATCAGGTGACGATCGTCAGAAAAAGCTGGCGGAAGCGCTTCAGGATCAATGGAAAAGAAGTCTAGGAGTAGATGTAAAAATCAGCGGCTTGGAGGAAAAAGTTTTTTTACAAAACAAGCGCTCCAAAAACTATCAGTTTGCCTACCGAAATTGGGGGGCTGATTTTAACGACCCCATCAATTTCTTGGAAATTTTCAAGGACAAAACAGTGGGGACGAACGACGCTGCTTGGGAAAATGATAGATACCGAGAGCTCATCGTCCAGAGCTACTTGGAAAAAGACCCGACGAAGCGTAATGCGATCATGCGTGAGGCAGAGACTATCTTAATGGAGGAAATGCCGATTGCTCCCGTGTATTATGGCGCAAGACCCTATATAAAAAATGACAGAGTCAAAGGATTTTTGATCAACCCGTTTGGCGGTAGGGATTTTAAATATACAACCATCGAACAATAAAAGACGTAGTAAAGTCTTGCCGTGTCCGGAAAATTGGAGAGCGGCAAGGCTTTTTTTGGTTCCATTCGGTTGACTCACTTGTGTGTAATTCAGACCTGCCAATGAAATACTATAGCTATCCAACATAGGGGAAAAGAGGGATGGATATGATCTCGGCAAAAGAGCGAGAACGCATTCTCAATCAAATGAAACGGGACGAGAGCAAGATTGTCAACATCGTCCTAAACGATTCTAATCAGGTTGCAGGCGAAATTGAAAAAGCCAACCACCAAGGCATTTTCCTGGTGGATGGCCGCTACTACGGGTACGAGGACATCAAAGAAATCAATGGCTCGTAATGGTTACAGACGGGGAGGGGGGAAGAAGTAGCGCAAGGCGTCAGGTAGCTCTTTTTGCCACAACCCCCAGACGTGATTCCCTGGTTTTTCTCGATAGGACAAGGTTGCTTGCTTGTCCTCAAGAATCTGTTTTGCCTCGCGATTCCATTGGACGAAATCGAAGGTACCCGCACTTGTTTCCACAGCTGTCTCATCGAGGCCAACGACCATCCAGATTCGCAGCCAGGATAGGCTGGACTGATTCAAAAGCGGGTCGAGTGTCGTTTGGAAAAACGCCCCGGACAGCGCGAGTACTTGTGGAAAGAGATCGGGGTTTTTCAATGCGAGATGCAAAGAAACGGTTCCACCCAAAGAATCTCCTGCCAGCACACGTGAGGCAGGATCACGGCGTACAGGATAGCGTTCCTCTATGTAAGGAATCAGCTCTTCGGTGAAAAAACGCTGATAGGTTGCGTTTCTCGACCCTGATGGAGAATACTCACTCGTGCGCTTGTTACGGTCGACTGAGACACCGACGACGATGTAGGGCTCGATACCTTCTTCCAGAATCAATTGATTGGAGATGGTCGCGATTCGCCCCATCGTAAAAAAGTCGTTCCCATCCTGGCAATACACAACAGGGTAAGAAAGAAGCTCATTGTACCCCGGCGGTAGGTATACTTTGACCGAGCGGGGAGTGTCCACGTGGATGCTGGGCACTTCTTCTTTCATTATGGTTCGCTTTACATAGTCAGACATCGATTCACACTCCCTGTTTGCTCAAATGAAAAACTAAGCCTTGAAAAAAACTGATACAGCTTATATAGTAAATGATAACAGAGAGGAAATAAACCCTGTAATATCAATACTGTAACACATTAAACAGGTATTTCATCTGCAATATAACAGGGTGTTGCAAACGGCGCTGTAAGCCCTTTCTTGCACCATGCAACTTTCTTCTGGTTTTTATCAGGGTCACTTCCGCCGCGAATTGCATTCGTCGCTCATCGAGCAGATGCTCAGATAAAGGCGACAAAGGGCAACTCGGAAAAAGGAAGTCCCTTATTCTAGTGACGAGGTGAATGTGATGAGCGTATCCACTGCTGTTGAACAAACAGAGAACAACGCCCCGCTGCAAATTCTTGCCCCGGATGGTACGGTTGTTCGTCCTGACTTGATGCCTAAGCTCTCCGATGATGAATTACGTGAACTGATGCGTAAAATGGTATTTACCCGTGTATGGGACCAACGCGCAATCAGCTTAAACCGCCAAGGTCGTCTTGGTTTCTATGCACCAGTAGCTGGTCAAGAAGCAAGCATGATCGGTTCCGAGGCTGCTCTTTCCAAAGAAGACTTTGTCCTTCCTAGCTACCGTGATATTCCACAAATGGTATGGCATGGTTACCCTATGCACAAAGCATTCCTGTACTCCCGCGGACACATCGAGGGTGGCAAAATTCCTGAAGGTGTAAACGTATTGATGCCACAAATCATCATCGCGGCTCAATGTACACAAGCAACAGGTGTGGCAATGGGTTACAAGCTGCGCGGTGAAAAGAAAGTTGCGATCAACTACTTTGGTGACGGTGCGACTTCCCAAGGTGACTTCTACGAGGGTATGAACTTTGCAGGGGTATATAAGCTGCCTGTTATCTTCTTCTCCCAAAACAACGGTTATGCAATCTCTCTGCCGTTCGAAAAACAAACGGCTTCTGAAAATATCGCAGTCAAAGCAGTTGCAGCTGGTATTGCTAGCGAACGCATTGACGGTATGGACATTCTCGCAGTTTACTACGCGGTTCAACAAGCAAAAGAGCGCGGCGTGAATGGCGAAGGTGCGACTCTGATCGAAGCAATGACGTACCGTTATGGTCCTCACACCATGGCTGGTGACGACCCAACTCGTTACCGTACAGGTGAAGAGCAAAGCGAGTGGGAACTGCGCGATCCATTGATCCGCTTCCGCAAGTTCCTCGAAGCAAAAGGCCTCTGGAGCGAAAAAGACGAAGAAGCTGTCATCGAAGAAGCGAAAGCAGCTGTTGCGGACGCCATCAAAAAAGCGGACGAAACTCCTAAGATGAAAGTTAGCGAACTGATCGATGTAATGTTTGAGACACTGCCGCCTGCACTCGAAGAGCAAAAGGCAGAATTCCTGGCGAAGGAGTCGAAATAAGCCATGGCACAAATGACAATGGTTCAAGCCATTACGGATGCAATGCGCGTAGAGTTGAAGCGCGATGAAACCGTTCTTGTCTTCGGTGAAGACGTAGGTAACAACGGCGGGGTGTTCCGTGCAACAGAAGGTCTGCAAGCTGAGTTCGGCGAGCAACGCGTTTTCGATACGCCGCTCGCTGAGTCCGGAATCGGCGGTTTGGCTGTTGGTCTTTCCGTAAACGGCTTCCGTCCAGTAGCAGAAATTCAGTTCTTTGGTTTCGTATTTGAAACGTTCGATGCTATTGCATCTCAAGCTACTCGTATGCGTTACCGTTCCGGCGGTCGCTTCACGAGCCCAGTCACATTCCGCTCCCCATTTGGTGGCGGTGTGAAAACGCCTGAGCTGCATGCTGACTCTTTGGAAGGCTTGATGATGCAAACTCCGGGTCTGAAAGTGGTTATCCCTTCCAACCCGTATGATGCAAAAGGACTGCTGATCTCCGCGATTCGCGACAATGATCCAGTTGTATTCCTTGAGCACATGAAGCTGTACCGTTCCTTCCGTCAAGAAGTTCCAGAAGGCGAGTACACGATTCCACTCGGCAAAGCAAACGTAGTAAAAGAAGGTAGCGATGTTACCATCATCACCTATGGTGCGATGGTGCATACCAGCCTGAAAGCAGCAGAAGAAATCGAGAAAGCGCGTGGAGCAAAAGTAGAAGTAATCGACCTGCGCACCATTAGCCCACTCGATATCGATACCATCGTGGATTCTGTGAAGAAAACAAATCGTGCGATTGTGGTTCAAGAAGCACAAAAAACGTCTGGTGTTGCGGCAGAAATCATCACGCAAATCAACGAGCGTGCGATCCTGCATCTCGAAGCACCAGTGCTGCGTATTACCGCACCAGATACCGTTTACCCGTTTGCACAAGCAGAAGATGTATGGCTGCCTGACGTAAAACGCGTAGTAGATGGTCTGACTCAAGTCCTCGATTTTTAATTGAGAAACGGACATAATGGCGGAAAAGTTGAAAGCTTTCCGCCTTCTTTTGGGAAATATAGGCTTACTACTATGGCGAAGTGTTATAAGGAGGAGATACTGTGAGTCGTTTTACATTCAGACTCCCGGAGCTCGGCGAGGGTATCCATGAAGGCGAAATCGTCAAATGGCACGTACAGCCCGGAGATTCCGTAGAAGAAGACCAAGTCATCATGGAAGTACAAAATGACAAGGCGGTTGTAGAAGTACCGTCGCCTGTTAAAGGGAAAGTTATCGACCTGAAAGTAACCGAGGGTACGGTTTCTGTAGTCGGCGATCCACTGATCGAGTTTGACGTAGAAGGCGAAATTCCGAACCTGCCAGACCATGGTCATGGCGATTCCCACGCTGCTGAAGCGGCACCAGCGCCTCAAGCTGCAGACAAAATGGAGCCAGGCTGCGACATCGGTTCCCAAGTGAGCGCAAATGCGAACCAAGCTCTCGAAACGCCAATGGCACAAGCAACTGCAACTGCAGTAGCGGCACCGATTGACCGTAAGCATGTGTTGGCTACACCTTCTGTTCGCAAATACGCTCGTGAAAAAGGCATTCAATTGGCTAATGTACCTGGTACAGGCAAATTGGGTCGCATCACACGCGAAGACGTAGATCGCTTCGTATCTGGTGGAGCAGCAGCACCAACTGCACAAGCAGTGGCAGCTCCAGTAGCAACTGAGGCTCCTGCAGCAGCTACAGGTGTAGCACAAGCAGCAGCGGCTCCAACTGTTCACCACACACCTCAAGCAGGCGAGCTGGAAGAGCGCGTTCCGCTGAAAGGTATGCGTAAAGCAATCGCGAAAGCAATGGTGAAATCTGCTTACACAGCACCACACGTAACGATCTTCGACGAAGTGGATGTTACAGCGCTTGTCGCTATGCGTAAAGATGCGAAGCCACTTGCGGAAGAGCGTGGTGTGAAGCTGACTTACCTGCCGATGATCGTGAAAGCAGTTGTAGCTGGTCTGAAGAAATTCCCAGAACTCAACGCTTCTATCGATGATGAAAAACAAGAAATCATCTTTAAAAAGTACTACAACATCGGTATCGCTACCTCGACAGAAGACGGTTTGCTCGTTCCAGTTGTGAAATCCGCTGACAGCAAATCCATCTTCCAAATCGCAGGCGAAATCGGCGAGCTGGCGAAGAAAGCACGCGACCGCAAAGCGACTGCTGATGAATTGAAAGGTTCTACTTTCAGCATCACAAACATCGGTTCTGCGGGCGGTATGTTCTTCACGCCAATCATTAACTATCCAGAAGTAGCAATTCTGGGTGTTGGCCGCATTAGCGAAAAACCAGTTGTGAAAAACGGAGAAATCGCGGTTGGTCAAATGTTGCACCTGTCCTTGAGCTTTGACCACCGCTTGGTTGATGGCGAACCTGCACAGCGTTTCGTCAACTACGTGAAGCAGCTCCTCGAAAACCCAACGCTGCTCGTCATGGAGGGATAAGAGACAATGGTAGTAGGTGAATTTACTACAGAGGTTGACGTACTCGTAATCGGTGCCGGTCCAGGTGGATATGTTGCAGCGATTCGTGCAGCTCAACTAGGTAAAACAGTAGCTGTCGTGGAAAAAGCTGAGCTGGGCGGCGTGTGCCTGAACGTAGGTTGCATCCCTTCCAAAGCGATGATCCACGCTGCACACACATATGAGCACACACAACATACAGAATCCATGGGTATCACCATGGAAAATGTAAAAGTGGATTTTGCCAAAGTACAAGAGTGGAAAAGCGGCATCGTGAAGCAACTGACTGGTGGCGTAGGCTCCCTCTTCAAAGGCCACAAAATCCAGGTAATCCCTGGTGAAGCACTGTTCGTAAGTGAAAATGAAGTACGTGTATTCCACGGTTATGATGTCAACCGTTATCGCTTCCAGCATTGCATCATTGCAACTGGTTCGCGTCCAATCGAGTTGCCTGCATTCCCGTTTGGCAAACGCGTAATGTCTTCTACTGAAGCGCTGTCCTTGACTGAACTGCCGAAGAGCCTCGTGGTAATCGGCGGCGGATACATCGGTATCGAGCTTGGTACTGTGTTTGCGAAGTTTGGTACAAAAGTTACGATTTTGGAAGGTTCCGATCAAATCTTGCCAGGATTTGAGCCAGACATGCCACGTTTGGTGGAACGCAAGCTGAAAAAGCTCGACGTTACCATCCATACAAAAGCACTGGCACAAGGAATGGAAGAGACAGAAAACGGTGTGATCGTGACTGCAGAAGTAAAAGGCGAGCAGCAAAAAATCGAGGCGGAATACGTACTCGTTACTGTTGGACGCCGTCCGAATACAGATGAACTCGGTATTCGCGATATCGGCATGAACGTAACTGACCGTGGGTTGATCGTTGTTGACAAGCAAGGCCGCACGAGCATTCCTAACGTGTACGCGATCGGGGATATCGTAGCAGGTCCTGCATTGGCTCACAAAGCTTCCTACGAAGGCAAAGTTGCTGCTGAGGCGATTGCTGGCCATCCAGCAGAAGTAGACTACAAGGCGATTCCAGCGGTTGTATTCTGCGATCCAGAAATCGCAAGCGTAGGAATCAATGAGAAAGAAGCAAAAGAAAAAGGCATCGATTACGTTGTAGGTCGTTTCCCATTCGCAGCAAATGGTCGCGCTCTGTCTGTAAATGCAGGCGAAGGCTACGTGAAGCTGATCGCAGAAAAAGAGACGAATCTCGTATTGGGTGCGCAAATCGTTGGTCCAGAAGCATCCAATATCATCGCAGAGATCGGATTGGCGATCGAAATGGGCGCAACACTCGAAGATATCGAGCTGACCATCCACGCACATCCAACACTGGGTGAAGTAACAATGGAAGCTGCTGAATTGGCTCTGGGTCGTCCGATCCACGTCATGAAATAGGAAGTGGGAAAAGCCTTGTGCCGGAAATGGGTACAAGGCTTTTTCTTCCACATCTTACCCTTTCCACCTGTTCTTATTTAATGTAAAATAGTGGGAGACAACGTTAGGTGGGGGTCTGCAGCATGGAAACTACGAGTAAGATGATTGATGACTTGCGACTAAAGCTAGAGCGCGCAGCAAAAAATGCAGGTTACAATTTTCTTGACCCTGAAATCGTGAGAATCAGCCAACAATTAGATAAATTGATTGTCGCACATATGCAACATGAAAAACGCCCTTCATGAGGGCGTTTTTGGTTGAGTGGGAACTTCCGAGATAGAAAACAGCAAATGGGCATTCCAGCCTTTTTTCGTAAGCGTGGGCTCTTTGGCATAATAATAGCTAGGATAAAGAATGAGATGCTGCGCATCGTAGCTTGGACCCTTACTCGGACAGGTAAGCTGGTGAGATTCTGAGTCATAGGAAATTGCGGGAGAAATGGATTGCAGATAGGTGGTAAGGGATTCGATTCCTTGTAAAGAGTAATAAATCCGTTCTGCTTCACGCACGAATTTTGGAGCAATCGCCTCCCAATTCGCCTCAAAAAATAACTGCCAATAAGATGAAACGAACAGGCTGAAACGGCCTTTCACATAATCGGCATCCTCTTCTAAATCGAAGGCAACCAGAGGAGTATCGTGATGCGAAATCCACTCCTCCAAGATCGGTTTCATGCTGCGCACAAAATGATCAGTGGGAAGTGTTACGAAGTACTCATACTGATCATCGACAGCCATCACACCTTTTGTATGTAGGGGGTCAAATGAGTCTGGGATCCCATATCGAAAGAGGGGGACAAAATAACCCCATTCTTTTAAAAGACGGGCTGACTCAAACTGCTCTAACTTTTCTTCGGTCCAATACGCAAATCGCTCGGGAGGTGTCTCTTGGGCGAGTGTATACAAGCTAGCAGCCATCTCGTACAGTGGGGAAACACTATAGCTGATCAAATTGGAAAGAGGGCTATGGTTGCCCGGAAGTGGAATGGTGATCATCTTCACTTAACCTCCATCAAGGATACTAAATTTATCATAGTGCATCCTTGTGGGACAATTCAATCTTTTTCGATGTAAAAAAAAGGAAGGGCAGAGGCACCCGACTGCAATAGAGCCGGGTGCCATTCATTATCCTTCACGTGTTCGAATGGCGCGTGAATGATTTTGCTGCTTCACTTTTTTAGATCCGGGCTGGGGATCGCCAGTCTGTTCCAGCGGTCGAGCTTCATTATTGTAAGTTTGATGCGGATTTTCATCAAGAATATGGTCCTTTTCCATAAAATCAACTCCTTCTTTACCTAGTTTGGCGTAAACACATGATGACGAATCATAGGAAATGCTGGTATTCTATAAGGAAGCATGTTCACATTTAGAAGGAATTGATATGTTGTCAAAACTACAGAATGGCACGATACTGTTTATAGAACATAATATTTATTATGTAAACAATAAACGAGCTCTGCTGGTCTGGAAGGAGCGAGAACTATGCCGGTCTTAATCGCCCCCGTATTCAATTCAACAACAGCGCAGCCCGTTCGGATCGATTTGCCTAATTCGTACACGCTCATATCAGGCGCAAAGAGGCCATATGAGATCGCATCTCGTTTCTTGCGCAATGAGATGGACGAGAACAAGCGAACCTTTGATTTGCGTGTAGATCCCAGCAGTTTATTTTTAGTTGGGGATCACGAAGAGATGAAAGTAACGGATGATCGGGTGTGGATTGAAGAAATCGAAAGTAAGCTGAATCTAGCTTCCACAACGGGTACTTGTTCGATTCCTTACATCATCACCGTCAATGGCAATATGTATGGCATTACGTATTTGAAGCGATCGCTAGATGGTGACAAGTACACATTTGATGATGAAGCTGCGGGCATTTTTACTTCATTAATCGAACAGAAGCTGCCATCCCTTGCTTTTCGTCGCTATGCGCTTTCGCTGGAGAAGAAAAACTACGAGGATCAGCTGTTGGATCTGTGGATTGCATTGGAATCATTGTTCGTTCCCGATGGCAAAAAAGGCGAGATTACCTATAAATTGCGTGTCCGAATGGCGTACTATTTTGGAGAAACCGCCTTGCAGCGTGAACGGATTGCACAGTTTGTGAAAAAATCGTACAATCATCGCTCAGAGATTGTGCATAGCGGCAAGCTTTTTGGTGACAAGCTGGCTACAGAAGTCAATATTTTGA
Source organism: Brevibacillus fortis (assembly GCF_046196545.1). Lineage (GTDB taxonomy): Bacteria > Bacillota > Bacilli > Brevibacillales > Brevibacillaceae > Brevibacillus > Brevibacillus fortis_A. Next base: position 3,571,232 of record NZ_CP176370.1, on the reverse strand, counting down.
GGGTGATGACACGAGCCGCGATTTTGAACATCGCCGGGGAAAGGGTCAACCTTCAGGATATGCGTGTCCGGCTGGACGAATTGGTATTTACGGGCGAATCTTATGTGGCACGGTACGCTCCTACTTTTTTTGAAAGAATTTTGTTGTAAGCCTCAAAGAGGAAACAGATCAGGAGGAAGAATAGAGCATGAGTGTTTTGATTGTAGAGAATTTGTCCCATGGCTTTGGGGACCGTGTGTTGTTTCGCGATGTGTCTTTCCGTTTGCAACCGAATGACCGTGTAGGACTCGTAGGCGCAAATGGTACTGGAAAATCAACGATGATGGGGATTTTGACAGGCCAAAACTTGCCTGATAATGGTCGTGTTGAATGGATGCCCAAAATCGAATACGGATATTTGGATCAGCATACCAAGCTGCAAGCTGGTAAAACGATTCGTGACGTACTAAAGGACGCCTTCCTGCCGCTGTTGGAGCAAGAGGCTGAACTGATGACGATTGGTGAAAAGATGGCCGAGGCAACTCCAGAGGAACTGGAAGAATTGCTGGAGCGCATGGGAGAAATTCAAGACAAGCTGGAAACAAGCGGCTTTTATTTGATCGATGCGAAAGTAGATGAAATCGCCAACGCTTTGGGTTTGAGTGCAATCGGTTTGGAGCGTGATGTAGCATCGCTCTCTGGTGGTCAGCGTACCAAGGTTCTTCTGGCAAAATTGTTGCTGGAAAAACCAACCGTTCTTTTGCTGGATGAGCCGACGAACTACTTGGATGAAGAGCATATCGTGTGGCTGAAAAACTACTTGAAGGAATATCCTTATGCCTTCATGCTGATTTCCCATGACACGACCTTCATGAACGAAGTCGTGAATGTGATTTATCATTTGGAATTTACCAAGCTGAATCGTTACACAGGGAACTACGAATCCTTCCTGGCTCAGTCCGAGACGAAACGCAGCCAGCATTTTGATGCGTTCGAGAAGCAGCAGGAAGAAATCGCGAAAATGGAAGACTTTATTGCGCGCAATAAAGCTCGTGCTTCTACTACCGGTCGCGCGAAGAGCCGTCAAAAGCAACTTGATAAAATGGACAGAATCGACAAGCCGGAAACAGCTGCCAAACCTTCGTTTATCTTTAAGGAATCCCGGGCAAGTAGCCGTTTTGTCATCGAGGCTGAAAACTTGGAGATCGGATATTCTCATCCATTGTTGCCAAAGCTGAGTGTGAAGCTGGAGCGCGGTGAAAAAGTAGCAATTGTCGGCATGAACGGTGTCGGTAAGTCTACCCTATTGAAAACGTTGCTGGGTGTGATTCCTCCGCTGGATGGAAAGCTGGAGAAAGGCGACTTCCTCCATCCTGCTTACTTCGAGCAAGAAGTAAAGGCGAAGCCAATTACCGCACTCGATGATGTATGGAATGATTTCCCTTCCATGAATAACCATGAGGTCCGCGGAGCGCTTGCACGTTGTGGTTTGAAAAATGAGCACATCAACCGGAATATGAATGCACTGTCCGGGGGAGAGCAAGCAAAAGTTCGTCTCTGTAAATTACTGCAACGCGAAAGCAACTGGCTGGTATTTGACGAGCCGACGAACCACTTGGATGTTGTAGCCAAGGAAGAACTCAAACGCTCCTTGAAGGAGTTCAAAGGGACCGTTCTTCTCGTATGTCACGAACCTGAATTTTATGAGGATTGGGTTACGCAAACGTGGGATGTTGAGAAATGGAGCTTGGAGCAAGCAAAAACACCGATTAAATTGTAAAAACAAAAACAGGCAGTCACCATTGGGTGAGACTGCCTGTTTTTTATGTGAGCGACGCATTTCGCATACGGATCATGGAAAAGTGCAGACTGCTTTGTAGCAATGAATCTCGAAGCGGCAACAGTGACGGAGTGATTCTCAATTCAATTTCCGCTTGGCTAAGGCAGTACACGAGGTCTCCTAATGGCCTTACGTCTAGTGGCGTAACAGTTTCCTTTGACAAATAGTAGCCCGCGCCTTCGTCCCAGCAATAAAAAGATTCTGGTGAGAAGGTATATTCATATAGCTTTGTTTGTGTAAGCACGGGATACCATTTGCTTTCGATAGCGATGACCATTTTGGCACTCGTCAAGCCCAGAAAGCGCTCGATGTCTGCTGACTCGGAATCTGCTTTTTGGTAAAAGCAAATCCTCGGGCAATCTCGCGGTAAATAATACATTGGCGCTCGTGCTTCATCAATCGCCCATACAGCCGGAGCAAGTGTGGGGTGGGAGGGATGGGCGCGAGGCTGAAAGATCGTAATAGTCGGGTCTTCACTATAATGAAAGAGTCTTTGCATAAATCAGTGACCTCCTCGATTCCCTCAACACTTCTTTAAAAAACAGCCCACGCATTTGGCAAATAGCGACCTCGATGATACGGAGAAGACGTCTTCGTGATGGCTTCACCGTTGTGCAGCATCATGGAGCTGGAACCACCATCCATGGCCATTGCTGTAACCACACCGCGCTCAGCTAATACTTCCGCCATATCGTTCATGCTTGCGCCGATCGAGTGGCCGGGCTGTCGTCCGTCAATGACAGCAAATACGATCGTCCCGTCTTCTTTTTGTCCAATCGCGGTACGCGGTTGAATGCCCCAGCTCTTGGCTGGCTTTCCTTCAAACATATTTTTGCCGTTTACAATCAACTGCGGACGGAAGCTCACAGCGTCACGCACGCCCATCTTTACAAGTTGTTCAGCCGAGTAGCTGCCTGTAATCAGTTTACCGTCATAGGTAAGCCCCAACGCGGTTTCTCCGCTTCTCGGATTGTAACCCTGCAAAATCTTTCCGTCGTGAATGACGACGCCGTAGGCACGCGCTCCTTTGCCGTATCCGTCTGGATCAGCGAATCCGCTCGCATTGACGATCCCGATGGCTCCTGTTTTCTTTACAAACTCATCGAGCAAATCTCCACGGTCCTTGCGATTCGTGACGACGAGCCGTACTCTGCTCGGGTCGCTAATGTACATGATTTTTCCTTTAAAGTAATAACTGCCTTTCGAGACATCAATTTCCTCAATCTCGATTAGCTCCTTTGGTTTCTCCGGAAGTGTGACGGTTACCAGATTCGATTTCGGCGGAACTGGAGGTCCTGCCGTGCCTGTGCCTTCGGAATTGATAACGGTTGGATGTGTAATTTGCTGTTTTAGTTCTTTCAGTTTTTCATCAGGTAAAAACGTATAGGGGGCCCAGTAATCATGCTGTGTTGTCAACAAAGTGCCTGCCGCCCACTCACGTAATTCTGCTCCGTTTTTCGTTCCAAATAAAAAAATAATTCCCAGTAGAGCTAGGGTTGTACAGGTTAAGGCAGTGCCGAGCATCCATTTCTTGACCCAACGCCATGGTCTTTTGCGCTTGGCTCGCTTGTGTGTGCGAGTGCGCGACAACGTCTCCATTCACTATTCACATCCATCTGACAAATTGTACTAGGACTATCATTCCTATATGAAGAGACGCATGACCGGGAAAAAGGTTTCAGGAAAATAATATGTGATCACTCTGGTCAAAATATAGGACAGGAGGTGATAGGTGTGCGTGACTATGATGAGGCGTTTCAAAAGGAAGTAGAGGAGTACATGGAAAGTCCAAAAGGGACACGTAACCAAACCACCAGCCGGGACCGTCAAGACCAGGGTGAGAAGCAGGAAACCCGTTTCGATTCGAATAACGGGTAGAAGGAAGGTCCAGGCGAAGTCCAATGCGGATTTCGCCTGTTTTTATCTACCTCTAAATGGACCTTACCTCACGAGGACTGGCTTACCTCTGTTTTCTACCTGCAAAGTGTGGTAAGCTTACCCAATGCACGAATTTATGCCAGGAGGGTTTTTGTGAGCACCACGTTTGCAGATTTACAAATTAGCGCACCGCTGTTGACTATATTGCGAGAGCGAAAAATGGAAACACCGACACCTGTACAGAGTGAAGCCATCCCGTTGATTATGGCTGGTCGAGATGCCTTGATTGAATCACCGACTGGGACAGGCAAGACGTTTGCTTATTTATTGCCGATTTTATCGAAAATCAATATGGAGCAAAAAGATGTACAGGCTATCGTACTCGCACCGACGCATGAGCTCGTTGTTCAGATTGCGCGGGAAGCAGAAAGCCTTCTGCCAGGGAAGGACACGGCCGTGATGTCCATTATTGGCGGAGTCGATGTGAAACGCCAAATCGAGAGACTGAAAAAGAAGCCTGTATTGATCGTAGCAACACCAGGAAGGCTGCTGGAGCTGATTGAGCAGCGCAAGCTAAAGGTCCATGAAGTGAAGACAGTTGTTGTCGACGAGGCAGACCGAATGCTGGATGCGGGCTTTGGCAAGCCAGTTCAAGAGGTCATGAAAAAAACACTGCGTGATACACAACGTCTGCTATTCTCAGCGACAATTGCAGAGGAAGTCGTACATACGGCTGAAATTTTTACAAAGGATGCTGCCGTTATTCGCGCAGCAGCACCAGAAGGCGCTGCTGGAGTCGCACATATGTATTTGGTCACCGACCCACGCAAAAAGGTGGACACGCTCCGTCGTTTGTTGCGCCTCGTCAATGTTCGCTCCTCGATTGTTTTTGTCAATCAAATCGAAAAAGTGGACGAGATTGTATCGAAGCTCAACTACCACCATTTGCCTTGCAGATTCCTGCACCGTGATGCTACAAAAGAAGAGCGTGCCCGCACCCTGCAACAATTCCGGGATGGAGCATTCCCCGTGTTGATTACGACAGATGTATCGGCACGTGGTATCGATATTCCAGGTGTGGAATGTATTGTTCATTACGATCCTGCGTCGGACGCTGACACGTATATTCATCGCAGTGGCCGAACTGGGCGTATGGGGCGTGCCGGACTGGTATTTTCGATCATTACGACACAGGAACGTTTTATCATCGAAAAATTTTCCAAGCAAACAGGCTTGCCGATTGCTGAAAAATTCATGACGCACGGAGCGCTGGAAGATCCGCGTCCTGTACGAAAGCCCACGCCAGCACAAAAGTCAGGAGCTCCAACCAAAAATACGAGCCCTGCAAAACGGAATCTAAATCGTGCACATAAGAAGGGCAGCTTTGGAACAAAGTAGGACAAGAAGTACACAACTTGTCTGCAGGAGGTTTCCATGCGCAAAGATCGGTTATATGAAGAGGATTTGCTGGTAAATGGCACAGTTGGTGGAGAAGTTCTGACGAAACACGAACGACAAGTTCTGCGCCAGGAAGCAGGGGAACTGAAGGAAAAGATGGAACAGGCGAAACAAGAGCCGATTGCAGAATGAATGACGAAGAAGAGCAGGGAGAATCCGTGACGTCTACGGATGCCCTGCTCTTTTTTCGTGGGAGTGGATCAAATAGCGGTCCAACTCTCTTAGCCAATCATGTACGCTTTCATAAGGGGCGTCCATTTGTAACAAGCGCCGAATCATCATGCGAATGGAAGGGGATAACGAGAGCTCCTCTTCCCAGCTTTTTTCAGGTGCGTCCGGTTCCGATTCGTACCCGGAATAGAGCAAAAATAAAAAGAAATGTCCCAATGCGTACAAATCACTGGAAGGAGCAACTTCTCGCTTCAATTGTTTTTCAGACGGGTAGGCGGAAAGGGTATCAGCTGTATAAGTCGGACGATCACCAACAAATCGAGCGAGGCCAAAATCAATCAGGTACGGCTTGTCCTCTTTCCAGATGACGTTGGGGATGCGTACGTCGCGGTGAATCACATTTTGCTCATGGAGGTAAGCCACGAGTTCCCCGATTTGGCGGATCCATTCGGCGCATTTTTGCTCATCAGCTACGATATTTTGATCAAACAACATGTCTTCGAGTGTCGGGCCTGCTATATAAGTCATGACCATAAACGAGTCTTGCCGATAAAAGAAGGAATCCAGACAGCGAGGGATTTGCGGATGCGAGAGGGACATCAGCACCTTTTTTTCATACGCTTGCATGGCTTCTCCTTTTGGAGTGTGCCGCAGGCTTGGTTTCACTTGTTTCAGCACGACCTGATTACCTGTAGGGTTGTGCGTGGCGAGATAAGCGATCCCGTAGCTTCCCATCCCTAATACTTTTGTTATTTCATACTGACCTGCTAGGTGGCCGGGCTGATACGGTTTATCGCGTATCGTTTCGTTCCACCATGACTTCATACGAGTCCACATTGTGTGATTTTCCCCTCCTCTCTTCATCTTATCATGATTTGAAAAAGCTGACCTTTTTTTCAATAGGTTTGCTATAATCAGTTCGTTACATGCAGACAGGAGCGAAGGGTATGAATTTTACAATTGACTGGTTATCCTTTTATCTAATGGAACAGCCTGAAGAGGAGGATGGCATTAAGCAAGTGCGGATGACGCGCTATTTGAGCCATGATGAATATCAGAGAAGCGAGCTGAAAGATTTTCTCGATGGGGAATTCGCCCGGATTGCGAAAAGAAAAGTCGAGATGAATCCGAAGACAGAAGGCACGCCGACAAAGCTGGGGCAATTTGTGTTGGAGCCTGGACATCCATTGGACTCGAACCCCAACTATGCCCTCTTGAATCGATTGTTGGCAGCCGAAACGTCAGGGGAGAGCAAAGAGCCCTGTCAGGAGCTGATTCAGTCGTATTTGCGAACCTCTCAGGTGAGAGGCGGGGTCATGATTGTGGTCCGGACGAGGTTAGAGCTGATTGACGAGCGCTATGTCTTTATTTTAAAATGCGATTTCGAACAAAAAACAGCGGTCATCACAGATGAGAAGAGCCTCATATCGAATGTACGCATGGCGATTAATGCCAAAAACATGAAATCGCTGATGTATCCGTACATGATCGAATCGGGAATGAATGACCCGTATCATGTGAAAATTCATCAGTTCTCCCACGCCCGGTATTTCGAGGAATTTCTGCGTTTTATCGAGTATCCGCAAACGATGACGCAGATCGTCTCTGAAGAAGTCATTTCATTGGCCAGACAGCACATCGAATATACGTATCCCGAAGAGTCTGAAGACCGGATACGGGAAGAAGAAGCGATTGAACTCATTGCCGCAAGTCCTAAGCGGGAGCTCGCAGAAAAATGGGAGCATGAGACCGTGATGGAAGCGATGCAAATCATTACAGATCGCCAACCAGAGGTCGAGCTGAAGTTCAAGCTCGATCATATGCAGATCCGCACGTTATTGGCCGATTACGGCACCAGCCTACATATCGCCAAAGTGAACGGGCGTTATTTGGTGCTGTTAGAGGGCGAGCAGCTACAGTTCGAGCGTGGCATGTCCCCTGTTGAGTTTTTAAAGCCAAAGGCATTGACGGACATCGTGAAAGAAATCGAAGAGAGAAGCCAGAACGTTGCCTATACCCCGGTGAGCACGCCTACGGAGGACGATGATAATCCACCTTGGTAATAAACGAAGGGAAGGGAGTGAGGGAGTTGGATCGACAACTAAGAGTAAGCGGCCAAGAGCATAGCATCTATCCGGTTTTGCGACATGCTTCTATGATCAACAAGTACCCGGAGCGTTGGGTGGTGAAGGAGCATACAGCTGATACGTACGTACTGTACGCCCTAGATCAAGGCGAAGGCTACGCATTGATTGAGAAGCGGATGCTGGAGGAAGCAGGCTGGACGAGCGAGCAGCTTCATTCATACGCGATGGAAAACTTGCAAAAGCTCCCCTTTTCGGTAAAGTCACAAGAGGTAGGGGCTCAGCGCATCCATTTTATTAGTCCGGCAGATGGTTACGCGGCAAGCCGAATTTTGCTTGATTCATTTCTGGCGGAGATGGATCAGAAGAAGCAAGGAGACTCGCTTGGTGTCGCGATTCCGCATCAGGATGTGCTGATCGTGGCGGATATGACAGGAGAAGCCGGGGCCCACCTGTTAGCGCGTCTCACCTATGATTTTGCTTCGAAAGGGCAAGTGCCGATTTCTGTCTTGCCTTTTTATTGGGAGGAAGGGGAATTGACCCCATTTCTCGTGGTGACGCACGACTCAGGTACGAAAATTGAAAGAAAGTAGAGCAAGCGCGGGGATAGCTTTCCCGCGTTTTCTATACCGCCGGAAAAGAGGAGGAAACCCTCGAATGAAAAATTTCATGATTGGTCAATATGGAGGTTTTGATCAGACAAAATACGCGCGAGATTTTAAGGAGGGCTTTTACGGAATAGAGGCATGTTTGTTTGATTCGGAGGAGGATATCGAACTACTACAGCGTGAATCTCAAGCAAAAGGATTTGCGATCGGTGTTCATTTTCCTCTGCGTGCAGGTCAATTCGTGCTGCGGGATGCTTTATTCATGGATGCTCATGATCAGACGAGAGCCGAGGCATTTGAGAGGATAGAGAGGGAACTGGGGTATATGGCATTCATTCAGCCAACCTATGTCTTATTCCATTATCCAAAGCCAGTCATTTTGGATGATCGCGTCGACTGGAGTGTATGGAGATTTCATGATTCGCGAGATTATGTATGGGAGCATGCCTACACGGAAGCGGAGTTTCAAAGTCGCAGTGAGCAGCTGTTTGCGTGGTTGGCTGAGAAAGGCAAGGAGTTTCGCTTCACGCCAGTCCTTGAATTTGATGCACTCAACCGATATGTGTATAAGACAGAATTTTTAGAGCGCTTGCTACAGAAGTATCCAACGATCAAGCTCTGTCTCGACACTGGGCGATTATTCCTGCAAGAAAAAATCGACCCGTTTTTCGATGCCCGTAAAATCATCCAAACGTATGCAAAATACGCGTGGAGCATTCATTTGAAGAGTATGAAGATGACCGCTAATACGGTTGAATTCGTTCACTTTCCCGTTCTTCCCGAATGCAAACCGGATGAAGGATGGGCCCCGATTGAGGACTACCTGACAATCATCCGGAAGGAAAACCCGCACGTTAAGATTATGTTCGAGCATCGTTCCGACCAAGTAACGGACGAACAGCTGGAGAGTTGCTATCGTTGGGTGAAGCAACTCCTATCTGAGCCTCATGAGTCTACTTCCAGTAATAACTCAATATAGCGCCCGGCATCTTGAATCAGCCAGTACGGGTACCTAGGACCGTGTATGTACAAGTCTGTGGCGGTCACGAGCATCGTCTTCACCCGTGTTTTATCACCCATCAACTGCGCGCATACTCCCATCGTCATCCACGGATATAAATCACCAGTCTGAAACGTATCAAAATGCGGGAAAGCGTCTGTGATCCTTTGGTAAAGCAGCGAGGCGGTGTTTGCATCTGTCAAGCTGTAGACAATGGGAAAAGCTTGCGAGGTGACGTCCGGGTACCATTTTCGCCAGCCGGGGTACGTACGATCATACATCGCATATGACTTGCGAATCCGACTGTACATTCCACTGATACCGAGCTCGCAGGCTTTGGCGCGTGCAGCCGCTTCCTCGGCAGCCTCCACATCTCCGATCAACGAAAATAAATACGAAGCATCTGCCAACCCCTTGGCCACCTCGCAATTGTCCATCAAATATTTGACCCGATACGAATGCTTCGCCCAGGTCAGACCGTCCTTCTGTTGAAGGCGTGCAACTGCTTGGAGAAGGGACAAGAGTTTGGCGTGGTTGAGATGCAGCCAGTCCATATGTCCCGTTGCTCGTATCCATTCCGCAAGCAGGCTGAAATAAGTGGTGTGGTAGCTATCTTCGCTATCATTTGTGCCGGTATCGATTTCCCTGCCTTGTTCAATACGAAAATCATTGATATAGCCGTCCGCATTCAGGTTTCGCAAATACCAATTGAGATGACCGTGAACAGCCTCTACCTCCTTCATGCGGATGAGGGAAATAATTCCGAGGTTAGTGAAGTACGGATTGATTTGATCACGTTTGGGGCCAAGGCGAAAGGTACCGCTCGGCAATTGGCAGGATAGCAATAAATTTGTTTGATTCAACGCCATTTCTTGCATCCATTTTTCCATGAGGCTGACCTCCTCTCCAAGCTACGTGATTGCTGAGACGAGTTTGACTCCGTATTCGATCCATTGCAAGGAACGCACATAAGAATCACTGTCGATGGAAGGCAGTGAAGCAGGTTCTTTCACGACCTTGTGCCATTTTTCATCTCGAAACCAATCTACCCCATCTGCCGGATCGTGTCCATAATCAGCCCATGCATCTTGAAGACGTGGACTGTAAATCTTCGGACTCCCTTCTAGTAACTCATGTCCATCCAATCGCAGTTGGTACTCATCTTCTGTGGTGGAAGAAGGAGGATGAGGTGTGAACAAATGCGGCCAATAATCCGCTCGTGAGCCTGTATGAGGAATACGAGAGCAGTAGGAGACGATTTTCTCGAAGCGAAAACGATCCCCAAATAATTTCTGGTACAACGTCTTTCCAATCTGAATGCGGTTACGGACATCGGAAAAATGATGGACATTCAACCCAATTAAGTTTAGTCGGCGGTCTGTGGGATGTGCTTTATAAGGAATGAGCACTTGATTCATCGAGAGAGCAGATTGGGCGACGAAAGCAAACGAAGCGAAAATACGATTCAGTGTAAATGGCTTCTGTACGACACGTTGCTCGATATACTGCTGTTCATTGACGATGAGTGCATGTGAAAGGCGCGCGCTGTCTCTGGAAGTGAGGAACTCTTGCCAATACGATTGCATAAAGACTGAAACACCAAGTGGCGCCAAAAGCTTTGTTAAATCTGTCCCCGTTCGTTTCATCTCCGCATAGAGAAGTAATTGCGGATAGGCATCGTGAAAAATCAGCCAGTTACTTCTTTCCAAAAACCAAAAAAAGGGCTGGATCGCCTGTGCATCCATAATAAGCGGTAGCCATTCTCCTTTTAAATCGGTCATGCTCCACCCGCCATTTCGTGAGACCAGATGGGCCAATAACGCCCAGTGAACCTCTTGGTGTTCGAGATAAAAGGCGAGGTATGCTTGTGTGCGGGTGACATTGTTGCGATTGGCTTTGGTTGTTGCTTGTCTGATTTGAGCAACCAGGTGCTGCTCGTCGATTGTCGTTGCTGTTTTGTATGTCATGGATAGCTCCTTGTGGATTCGGGATTGAAAAAAGCAGGTCCAGTTGGCGACCCGCTTTTCATTCAACCAATCATTTCTAGCACCAGAAGCCGAACGAGTAGTTTTTCCTTGGCTTCCTCCCACGTATTCGCAAAAATGACAACGTGCTCCGATTGGAACTCCGTTTCAGCGACAAAAATCCCATCTTGTTCGTAGATGTTCATAGGTGATCGTCCTTTCTGCTGCCTTTCAAGCATTGTATGCTATCATGGAAGAGATGATGCATTCAGCAAACTGGAAAATCATGAGAAAGGTGGCATCAAGAACATGATCGTGAAAGTAACAAAAGAGGCAGCAGAACGCATGGCCAATACAGACAAGACCATTCGGATCAACGGTGAGCTAGTCGGTGGCTGCGGGATGAATGTAGAGTATGCGTTGTGGTGGGATACTCAAGGTCCAGAAGATGAAGTCTACCATGTCGATTCTTTGACGTTTCTGATAGATCGCGAAACCATTGCCTATATCGGGTCTGATATGCTTACGATTGATTACCGTGCGCAGCAAGGCTTTCGCATGGTTACACCACAGCAGATTCTGGCCTATGGCCTTCAGTTGAAAGAGCGCTGGAGCTAATCACTTCGGGAGAAATTGCAAAATAAAGGCGAGAATACCTGCTGCAATTAAAGGACCGACTGCAACACCGCGGAAAAAAGTGACACCAGCGATCGTACCTAGTAGCAAGCCAGTAACGATCAAAGGGTTTTGCGTCATCAAAACCGTTCCTTTTCCAGCCAGATAAGCGACAAACATACCGACAGCAACGGCGAGTATCGAACGCCAATTCGTAAAAATTTCAAGGATAGAGGACGGATCGATTTTGCCGCTAGCAAGCGGAGCCATGATTCCTACAGTCAGTACAATGATACCGAGCTGTAACCCATGCTGTTCGAGAAGCGGGAAAAATCGATCCAGCGACAGGAGTCTCATGAGAAGAAGGAGAGCGACAGCAATGGACACGGTTGCGTTGTTTCCAATGACACCGAGTGCTAAAAGGATTAAGAGAATGATACTAATCCAGTCCATAAGTATTGGTCGCTCCCCTTTGTTTTTGTTAGTATATCCAAGAGAAAGCAGCTTGTGCCGGACGGACAAAATTCTAACTGAAATGGAGTGGGAGATTCATGAAGAGTCGACTGCCAGCCGTAATAACTGGACTCATTCTGATCTTTGTCCTAATCGGATTCGGAACGGTTCAGGACTTCATACCTGTTCTCCAAAAAGCCTCGTCTGCACCTAAGTCAGCGCAATCCCTTACGCCGCTAAACAACTCAACAACAAAAGGTGAGCGTTCAAATGAGGCGGAATTTTCGCAATTTCACAAGCTTGACCGATCAGCTGAGCTTGCCTCCTATTACGATCGCCATCTCGCCATGAAGGATGGGAAAGTATACGGCTGGAGTGGCAACGAAAAACCGAAGCTTATGCTTGACAACGTCATACAAGTAGGTGTAAGTGATCATGTGAGCTACGCCTTATTGTCTTCCGGTACGCTAGTTTCGTGGACGGATGAAGCACAGGATGCCAGGGAGGTTACTCGTCAAGTTGCCTTCTTCTCCGCCGGAAAAACCGGATTGTTCGTGATTAGAAAAGACGGAAGCCTGTGGAGATTTGCAGCGCCGGATCAAGAGGGGGTTCAAATTGCTTCTGGAGGCATTGTGTACGCGAGCATCGGGGACGGAGCGGACTATTACATAACGGAGCAAGGACACGTATTCGTGAAAGGTCTTGCCCACAGAGGTCAGTACGGAGACGGCCGACTAGAGAGTACGACTGATTATGTGAAAGTTGCTGAGGATGCCGTTCAGGTCAAAGGGCACACCGGCCATGCGATCCTCTTGAAAAAGAATGGAGACGTGCAAGGTACGGGTGGCAATATTTTCGGACCGCTCAGCACGCATGGACTCGGCGACAAAGCGACAACTTGGGGGACAATTTTTCGCGATGCCAAGATGATCGCTACTGGCGCATCGCATTCCGCGGCAATCCGGAACGACAATACGTTATGGCTATGGGGGAAAACAGTAGGTACGACCCCTGTCCAAGTGATGGAACGAGTCGTTGCAATTGCAGCAGGAACGGACGTAACGTTAGCGAAAACCGAGGATGGACGCATTTGGTTCTGGAAGCTCGGTGAGAAGCCAAAGATTTGGTTAGAGTAATAAAAAATAGACCTCATTGAATTGAGGTCTAACAAGCTACTTTCCATTAATCAAACCATAGTTCCAGCATTCCTACTGGAAAACCTGTCTGTTCGTCCGAATCAGGGAAACGTCCCCAAGCAAATACGCCGTTGAAATAATCAATTGTAAACGGCTGATCGTAATCAGGCACACTGTATTTGCTGCCGATTCGGAACTCACCCGTTCCTAAATAGTACGATTTCGCCATAAAGTACTTTTGTGTAATGATCGCAAGCTGTGAGTAATCACCAAGCTTCTTTTTCTCTTTCGCTTCGACGTGCAGGCGCTCCATTTCCTCCTGCAGCTCGGCGAGTGTCATTTGACTGTACAAACGCAACGGACTGCCCCCTTTCCATACAGGTATATTGTAGCAAAAGACAAGGGAAAAGGCGATGTACACCACTAACGGAGGGCTTGCTTAGCGACGAAGATTTGGTAGGACCTGCGTTTTTCTTGTCCTCTGATGCAGCTTCACACATATCGGGGCAAACGATTTCGGTTGATGGCGGTATGTCAATATACGGGTTTTCATAAAAAAAGGGGCATTCCCAGTTGGGAATGCCTAATTATTGGGGGCGATTGAGAAAAAGAACGACTGATTGTTCTATGACTGTTTTGCTCTCACCCAAAACAGTCAATCAATCAAAGCTATTAGCGTAGGCATACTCAGATTGAAAGATCGATCTAAACATGCTTACGTTAAAAAGTCATCCAAAGAAGATAATCGAACTTTTTCTCAATGCGTTGAAAAAGTGCTTACACCTACAACATAGCAAGCAAAAGTAAAACATCAATAAAATAAAAATAAAGTATTATTAAATTTTTTCTGTAAGTAGTGCGTTAACGAGCAAAACGATGGTTACCAATCTCAACCGTTACAGGGCGTGACCAAATCCACTTGGATGTAGCCGTATTCGGATTGAAGAAGTACAGGGAGCCATTGCTCGGATCCTTTCCATTCACTGCGTCCTGGACCGCTTTTCTCGTACTTTCATTTGATTTATGTGTCAAATTGCCGTCATGGACAGGCGAAAACGCATTGGGAGCATAAATAACCTCCCGTACCGTATTTGGAAATTCATCTGAAGCAACCCGATTCAATACAACGGCAGCAATCGCTACCTGTCCTTCATACGGTTCTCCCCGGCCTTCCGCATACACTAACCGGGCGAGCAGTTCCATATCTCTCTGTGAAACCTTGACTTTTCCATTGCGAACCACTTTTGGGCGACTATCACGACTAACCTGCACAGACTCGCGTTTTACTGCTGTAGCAGATGTGGCTGGTTTCTTTTCCTTCTTTGAAACTTGTTCCGATGGCGCCTGTGCACGATCGAGAACAGGGAGAATTTGTACTGGTTGTGGTGCCATTGCACTTGTCGGTGTGACAAATAAGCATAACAGCATCAAGCCAAAACTGTTCAAAAAGAAGAAAAAGCGCGTTGGCGCTTCTCGTGTCAACATGGTGTGAACCACTCCTTTTCGCTTTTTGCGTTTTGATTGCGGAAGCGAATCAGGTCTTTTGCAAGTCTATCGGTCTTATCGGAATGGTTCAAGAGGTAATTGGTTCCATAGAACTATTTACAATATCGCGTAGTTTGTGAAAGTGCTTTCATAAACGGATGTTTTCTCTATAAAAAAAGCCACTTTCCTGTTGAGAAAGTGGCTTTCATGTGCAGTTTGAGGCTGCTCTTATTTTTCCGTAATCGTGATCGATTTAATGGTAATTGTTTGTTCAGGAACACTTGGTTCACCCGTTTGTGGGTGCTTCTTTACTTTTGTTCCTGCAATTTTTTGAACCACATCCATGCCACCCGTAACTTTTCCGAAAATCGTGTATTTCGGAGAGTTGTCCAATCCTGTCACGTCAGGTCCAGAACCAATGAAGAATTGGCTACCATTCGTGTTTTTACCGGAATTCGCCATGGCAACCACGCCTGGTTCATATTTATGACCATTTTTCAATTCGTCTTCAAACGTGTAACCAGGGCCACCCATGCCATTTGCTAATGGATCGCCTGTTTGAATCATGAAGTCTTTCATGACGCGGTGGAACGTGATGCCGTCATAGTACTTGTCCTTTGCGAGGAAAACGAAGTTATTGACAGCAATTGGGGCATCTTTTTCAAACAGATCAATCGTAATGTCTCCCATAGAAGTAGAGATTTTCGTTTGATAGTCCTTTGCTTTGTCAATCTGCATAGCCGGAGCCTTCTCGTATTTCTTCTCTCCGGTTGGACCCGGTGGGTTAGCTGGCTCTTTGGATGCTGGTTTCTCTGCTGGCGTAGTCGGTTGATTAGGAGCTGCTTCATTGCTTCCTGTAGAACAACCCGTAACCAAGGCGATTGCCGTCAGACATGTGAACAGAGTTGTCATCATCTTTCTCATCTTATGCACCTTCCTTTGTTTCATACTGTTGGGTGGTTCGGTTTCGAATTATAACACAAATAGTCGAGCTTTTGCCAATCCGCTAGTTTTCTTTCCAATCTCTCATGGTATGATTGGGAAAAAAGGGTGATCAATGTGGCAGAGCGATTTGAGACCAAAACGGTACATATCGGACATGACCCTTTGCGGGAAGTAAGGAGCAAAGCTACACCGATTTATCAAACCTCCGTTTTTGCCTTCGAAGGCTTGGAAGAAGTAGAACAGTACTATGTCGGCGAAGGAGAATACTTGTACACCCGAAATGGCAATCCCAACCAAGCTGAGCTGGCTCGTGCAATCGCTGTTTTAGAAGGTGCAGAAGCAGGTGTCAGTGCTGCATCCGGTATGGGAGCGATCATGGCGGGTTTACTTGCCGTTCTGGCCCCTGGTGGTCACGTGCTGGCTTCCCATGAAATTTATGGCGGTACCTATGCGCTACTGCACAAAGAGCTGTCGCGATTTGGGATCGAGCTCGAGTGCATCCAGCTTGGTCAAATGACAAAGCTTGCCGATCATGTTCGCCCAACTACGCGGCTGTTTTTCCTGGAGACCATCACCAATCCGCTATTGACTGTTGTGGATCTGCCTTACTGGATCAAGGAAGCAAAGAGTCTTGGCTTAACCGTCATGGTAGATAATACGTTTGCGACCCCGTATTTGGTACAACCCATTTCATTCGGGGCAGATCTCGTGGTACATAGTGGAACCAAATACATAGGTGGACATAGTGATGTGACGTCAGGTGTTCTGGTTGGATCACAGGCGACAATCAAGCGTGCCACAGAGATCGTAGCCAACTACGGTGCATCGCTCAGTCCTTTTGAGGCCTGGTTGACATCACGTGGTTTGAAAACATTGGCAGTGAGAATGGAGCGTCAATGCGATAATGCCAGCCAGATCGCTGCGTTTCTTCGTGAGCATCCTGCAGTTGGACAAGTGTATTACCCAAGTCCTACGGATACCTTCTTTTTTTCACGGCAAAAGCAGGGGGCAATGGTATCCTTTGTTCTGGCAGATGAGACGAAGATCTACGACTTTTACCGGGCACTTGACTGGATCAAGCTGGCTCCGTCTCTTGCAGGTGTGGAGACGAGTGTATCTCATCCTGTTACGACGTCCCACCGTGCTTTTTCTGAAGAGCAGCGCAAGGAAACGGGAATCACGATGGGACTGGTACGGTTATCGGTCGGAATCGAGGCTGTTCAAGACATTCAGTTAGCATTAGATGCCGCATTAGGGAAATAATTCAAAAAACTTTGCCGCATTATGAAACTTTCTTCCTAAGAAATACGTAATACTTAGTTAGAGTAGTCTCAGAATGTAGTGGAGAAAGTCCATTCTGAGAGCATGCTTCAGTCTGGAAGAAACCGAGGAAAACGCAAATGGGAATGGCTATGAAGCAACCGTCGGGGCCATCATCCGGAGATTATTATGAATCTCGTCCATTTACGGAACTGTATGACGAATATTTTGATCGCGTCAACCGGTATTTACGATGCCGGGTTCAAAGTACGTGGGATGCCGATGATTTGACCACCGTGGTCTTTTTAAAAGCGCTAGAAAAATTCGAGCAATATAGCAGAACAAGTCCTTTCGCATCATGGATTTTTCGAATTGCTCACAATACATATGTGGATTTTATGCGGAAAAACAGGGAGTTACCGGTCGACCAGGAAGATTTTCTAGGAGCAGAACCGGACGACACATGGCAGCCGGAACGGCAGGCACTGACGAATGAAGAGATTCGTCAGCTTCGTGATCGTCTGGACTTGTTGTCTCAGGATCAGCGCGACGTGTTGATGCTCCGGTACTTTGCTGACCTCAAAATCAGTCAGGTAGCTGAGGTGCTCGGCAAAACAGAATCGAGTATCAAAATGATTTCTTATCGCGGATTACAAAAACTTCAGAAGATGTATGAGAGGGGGGACTCCGAATGAGAGAAGAGGAGAAGCACCCCCAGGATCATCAATCGGATGATCAGACCGTAACCCAGCTCCTAGCCCATTTGAAGCAGATGCGCGGATCAGTTCCTGTCAATTATCAGTTAAAATCAGACCTCAAAAAACAATTGCTCCAGAAAATGAGAGACCTCGAAGCCAAACAGGCAAAAGTTCCAAGTGCCACACCCAAAAAGTGGGGGAGGCTGGTTTGGAGCGGAATCGCTGCTGCTGCTCTCACCCTTGCCATAGGCGGATTTGTGTGGTGGAACAATACCTCTCTTGCCGTTCGGGAGCATGAAGTACTTAAGCTGCCAGCACAAGCAATTGTGGAGCTTGTTGATATTGACCGGAAAGCCACTCAGCTAGCATACATCAATAACAATGCAGAGCTGAAAACCATGCCAATCGATGAGGAATTAAAGCCAGTCACGATCAAGCTGCCGCCAACCGAAGGAAAATACATCGGGGTAGCATGGTCTAATTCCGGGAAGCAAATCGCAGTCGTCGAGCAGGATAAAAAATTATCGCGGATATGGATTGTGGAGATGCCTACGACTTACAGCATGGGAAGCAGCCGATTGCTGAAGGAAGAAGAAGGGGTATTATACTCTTCACCAAGCTGGTCTGAACATGATGATTCGCTTGCCTTTACCCGCTCTAAAAATGACGTCGAAGAAATTTGGGTGAGCAGCACAGTATCGTTCCAAGAATGGAAGCTTGTTGAAGGTTCTCAGCCTGAATGGTCACCAGATGGAAGTTTGCTTGCCTTCAATAAAGCCGGTGAAGTACAGCTGATGGAAATGCGGACGGGGAAAGTTACCTCGCTTGCAGTGGGACAGTGGGCATCGTGGAGCTCTGATACGAGATTAACCTATACACACCCAAATGGAACGCTGATGGAAGTAAACGTGAGTGAAGAGCCTTTTGTGACGCGCGAGTTACCATTGCGAAACCAGTCGTCTGAAGAGCTGATCAAAGGCAACTGGGCAAACAAAGGTAAGCACTTGCTGCTTATCTCACGCCATGATCAGCTGCAACAACTGGTTATCTCTTTGGCGTCACGAAAATGAGCGGAGGAACAAGCATGAGATGGAAATGGGTGTTAATCTTTGTCATCACATGGCTTAGCTTTTCGATACGCCCAGCTATGGCAGAGAGCAACATAGACATACAATTCGAGATACCTTTAAGTGGTATCGTCAAATATGAATCATGGATGAGACTAAACGTAAAGGTAACCAGCCAAGAACAGGATTTCACAGGTGCTGTAGAGTTATCGCAGCGACAAGTCAAAAAAAATAATGAATATAAGCTTCGGCGTCCAATAAAGCTCGAGCAAGGAAAGAGTACAACCGTGTACTTTGATATGCCTTCCCAAATATTGCTCGATGATTGGTACGTCCAGGTGACGCAAAACGGTCAAGTTGTCAAAAGCGAAAAGCTGCGTATCCCTTATCCAACAGACGGGCGCACCATTGGGGTGATCAGCGAAGAGGGCAATGCGTTTCATTTCCTTGCCGTCAATCAATCACAATCCAAAATGAATCGCCCCTTGTCCGTTCAAAATCTCACGGAGCAAATGTTGCCTGATCAATCGTGGATTTACGAAAACATAGACATGTTAGCGCTGGCAGGCAATAGTGGTTCCACGATTAATGATCAACAGATGGCAGCGATCAAGGAGTGGATCCAACTGGGAGGGATCGTGGTTGTTTCCGCAGGTCCCAATCAAGATGGGATGATCCAGCGTTTTGCAGATATCCTCCCAGTGGATGCCGGAAAAGCTGGTAATGTCGAGCTACAGCAAGCATTAAGTGGGTATGACATTGCGAAAGTCGCGCCAAATGGCAGTATCGGTGTGTATAACCATGACTTGCCCTTGTTTGTGTCAAAATCGTACGGCAGAGGGCTGCTGCTATTTGTAAACTATGATGTGACAGCAGAACCGTTGGCATCGTGGCAGTTCAATCCACAACTGTGGCAGAATGCAATGATCCAGCATGGCGCCAAGAAGATTTTTGAAGAGAAGCTTTTTATGGATCAAATGACACGGCCTTTTCTTGACTTGAGCAAGAAGATTCCTGAAGTACAGACTCCTCCCCCGATCTGGATGGTGGCGTTGTGGGGCGGATATGTAATTGTACTCGCACCATTGACATACTTCGTTCTGAAAAGAATGAGAAAACCTGAATGGGCGTGGGGAGTCATCCCGGTTGGAGGAATTTTCTTGACCATCGCTATATTCGCGGTTGGAAAGCCTGCTGTTGTGAAAACGAGTACCAGCTACGCCGTAACCAAGATCGACATATTAGATGAGTCTCTGGCTCATGTTCGCTCAGCCGCAACGTTTTTAGGGGTGGATCAAAACGAATACGATGTTCAGCTTGAACCTTCGATCGTTGCATTGCCCTTGACAGTCGGACGAAATGATTATCGACCAGAGGGGCTAATGGATGGCGATGAGGTTCTCTCTTTCCGCAATCTTCCCTATTTGACACCGAAACAGGCAATCGGTATCGGGGTAAAGCACGACATGGGAGCTTTTGATGCTTCCTTGCGAATCAATGAGAATCGTCTGCAAGGGCACGTGAAGAACAATACGGAGTTTGCCTACGATCAGACTTATATTGAAATTGGATTTCAGCGAATTCCGCTTGGACCATTGAAAAAGGGAGAAGAAAAGCAGATTGACAGTGTGCTGGAGCCCTTGTTTATGCCAAGAAAGCCACAAGCAACAAACGAATTGCAAACGATGGAAGAACGAATCAAAGAAATGAAGGAAAGAGTCGTTGAATATGAAGAGGGGAATCAGGTAAGTATCATCGGCACAACGACAGAGCCTCTCCCTCTGATGACGATGCAGGTGCCTCATCAAGCACATTACTGGAATGTCATTCAACAGCCTATTCAATTCCAGCCGAATGAACAAGGTCTAGTGACTTTTCCATATGGCTTGCTTGATGCCGAAATGTATGAAATGACAGGGGACTTCGATAGTACCGGATACATTTGGCAGCTTGGAAAGGGTAGCATTACATTTGAATTGCGTACAGATAAAGCGGCGATCAATATGAAACGATTAACGGTACCGCTGAATCACAGCTCATTCAAGCCTTTCCGGATCGAATACTTCCACCAAAAGAGCGGTAGGTGGATACCTGTTGAGCGCGGGACGAGACTTGTCCTCGATAATGACCTCCAGCAAATATTGACACCAAATCAAACATTATTGCTTCGTTTTTCCCACAATGGAACGTCGCGATTAGCTCTACCAGAGCCAATTTTCCAGGTAGAGGGGGTGCGGAAATGGTAATCGAAACCGTTCATTTAGGAAAAAGGTACGGCAATTTGCAAGCGTTGACGGATTTGAACCTTTCCATCGAACCAGGAAAGGTGTTCGGTTTCATTGGTCCAAATGGCGCCGGAAAATCTACTACGATGCTTATCTTGTCTACCCTTCTGGAACAGAGTGAAGGGGAAGCATTTGTCTGTGGTTACAATGTTCGAAAAGATCCTGCGAGTGTACGCCAGTCTGTTGGCTACATGCCTGATTTTTTTGGTGTATATGACAATTTGACAGCAGTGGAGTATTTGGAGTTTTATGCCGGGGCTTACAAAATTCCTGCCTCTAAAAGACGGGCACTGGTCGGTGATCTTTTGGAACTGGTGAATTTGTCTCACAAAGCAGACGCTTTCGTCGATTCTTTGTCTCGAGGCATGCAACAGCGCCTGGGGTTAGCACGTTGTCTCGTACATGATCCAGCCGTGCTGATTTTGGATGAACCTGCGTCAGGACTTGACCCGCGAGCTCGTATCGAATTGCGCGAAATTATGAAACAACTACGGGAAATGGGTAAGACGATTATTATCAGCTCCCATGTTTTGCCGGAGCTAGCCGAGCTGTGTGATGATATTGGTGTCATTGAAAAGGGCAGATTAATTGCGTATGGTTCTGTGCATGAGGTCAGCAATCGGGACACCGGACAAAGTCGGATGCAACTAAGAGCCCTGCGGAACTTGGACAAAGCGGGACTTCTGTTAGCGAGCTCTCCGTATGTACATCAATTGACAGAATATATGGGAGGCTTTCGCTTCTACTTTCAAGGGACGGAGCAACAAAAAGCTGAATTGCTTCAAGAACTGCTGGATGAGCAGGTCGCAGTCGTCTACTATGGCGATTCCAAGAAAGATTTAGAAGACGTCTTCTTAGCGATTACGGAAGGAGTCGGTATGGAGTGAGCGACTTCTTGTTCAATCCTCTTTTGGTAAAAGAAATGCGGGACAGATTCCGTTCGAGAAAGACCATGCTCATTTTAGCGGTTTACTTGTTTGTCATGGGGGGAATACCGATGGGCTTTTTGCTCATGGACCCCTTAAAGGCTGAATCGTTAGGGGATAACCGGGATTTGTTTCTGATATCCGCGGGGATACACTATGCGATGATTTGCTTTGTGGCACCTGCTCTGACTGCTGGAGCGATTAGTGGAGAGAGAGAACGCCAGACCTTGCATATTTTGTTGACGACTCAGTTGTCGACGCGCACGATTATTTTGAGCAAGCTCATTACGTCTTTGGCGTTTTCCACACTGCTCTTGGTTGCTTCGATGCCTTTGTACAGTATCGTGATGCTGTACGGAAGCGTCTCCCCGGAACAAATGGCCCAGCTCGTCCTTTTTCTCGCGGTGAATATGTTTTTTCTCGGGTCGTTGGGGTTGTTCTGCTCCACCTGGATTAAACGAACGTCGATCTCGACGGTCACCACATACGGAATTGCCTTCTTTTTTGTGGTAGGTACTGGCTTGCTGTTCTTTTTTATCGGTGAGTCCTTGCAACAAACGTATCCAGAACGATACGTCAATTCAAATGTTTGGAGCATGTATGAGCTACAGATGCTGGCAGGGACGAACCCTATCATCGTTTTGTTCGATATTTTAGGCGAGTCATTCGATCAATCCGATGACATCACTTTTGCACCGTGGTTGTTTTTCTCATGTGTATACGTAGTTCTTTCGTTTGTGCTCGTCATCTGGAGCGCTTATTTGTTAAAGCCAATCCGCCGAAAATGGTGGAGTTGGAAGAAACGACCTGTTCGTGTACAATAAAAAAAGTGCATGGGAAAAGGGAGGTTTTTTTGTGAGCGATCAAGATGTACAGATCATTGATTTTGAAGAACTGCTTCGTGCGATTGAGAGCCGTCTGGCATCTGCTGGAATGTATGTCAAACGTGAAGCGATCGTGACGATTCTTCAGGCAGAAGAAGCATTTTTGCTTGAAAAAGGTGTTCTTCAAGAGTATAGTGAGTAATCAGCTAACAACCTGCCTTACGTGGTAGGTTGTTTTTTGTGGACAGGGAAGGCACAGAGTTATTCGCCTGTTTGCTTCTCCCGGAAAAAAACGGTATGATGGAACCGAATACGAATATCAGCATAAGGACGTGAACACATTGACAGAAGAGAACAAAGACCTTGAGTTGGGCGATATCATTACATTGGACGATGAAAATGGTGAACCGTTGGGGGATTTCGAAGTATTGGCTATGTTCGACCTGAACGGTAAAGAATATATTGCCTTGGCTGAAGCAGTGGAAGACGAAGAAAGCGAAGAAGATGAAGAAGTGGACATCTTCGTGTTCCAAGTAGACGGCGGCGAAATGGTACCATTGGAAGAGGACGAGGAAAGCACTGTTTACGCGAAGCTGAACGAAGTGCTGGAAGGCATCGAGCTCATTAAAGAAGACAAGTAATCCCGGTATGAATGAAACAAGCCACTGCTGGCGTTAAAACCCAAGCAGTGGCTTTTTCTTGCGGTCGATCAGTCATTCATTTTTATAATGTTATCCTTAAGGTCTCGTACAACGAGAAGGCAGGTGTAGTCTGTTTCCTGTAGCTCGCGAACCAAGGCAGAGCACTCATCTTTCGTAAGACCAAGCTTTTCGAGTCGCTGACGGAGTTCTTTACCGCCATTGTCAAAGAAATGCGCCATGCTGTCAATGTGACCCACGGCACTTTCAAAGTGGGTACTGTATTTATAAAAATTGTTTCGTTGATTGGAGTGATTTTTATCAGGATTCCATTTCAAAACCCAGATGTCATCACTGTTGTATCCGGCAGAATTTAACGCATGAACGTCAGAAGCTAGCTCAGCATCATACTTATGGAATTTGACAAACGGCTTGGTAGCACTGATCAAAAGTATTCCCCCCTTTTTGGCCTCAGGAATCGATGCCTTACTAGGATGCCCAAAGCCAAATCGCGGATGAATGGAAATACCTGAGGCATATTTTCCTTGATAGTAGCAGGATTTACGCTGATGGGGGAGAAATAGAGAAAGGGAAACAGATGTTTTGGTTTTTCGTTTTGACCAATCTTCACCATTAGTGCTACACTAATTAATGGAATATGCATGTCATGTACAGAACGAAATGAGAAACGAGGAATACTGAGAAGAATCGGCCATCTCGCTAGGGGCGAGGTGGCTTTTTTGCCCCATTTTGCTACTGGCGTTGAATACTATGGGAACCATACGGTACAATAGCGATTAAGTGTTCGCTTTTATTAGGAAAACGTTCCTCTCATGGGTCTCGGCGTTTTTCAAAAAAGGTGAATACGACGCTAGCCATCAGTAAAAAAGGCATGATCGTTTTTCTACGTGTCCGAAGAGTAGAGGGGAGAGCGCGATTGAAGGAAACAGAAACACAGCAAACACTAACGTATACGGAAGAAGATATTCAGGTCTTAGAAGGCTTGATTGCCGTTCGAAAGCGGCCTGGAATGTACATAGGCTCCACGGGCTCGCGTGGCCTGCATCATCTGCTGTGGGAAATTGTAGATAACGCTAAAGACGAGGCGCTTGCCGGTGTTAACGATAGCATCATCGTCACTTTGTACAAGGATGGCAGTGTCAGTGTGGAAGACCATGGACGCGGAATTCCAACGGGTATGCACAAGACTGGCCGACCTGTACCAGAAGTTATTTTTACAACGCTCCATGCCGGTGGTAAATTCGGCGGCGGCGGATATAAAAAAAGTGGTGGCTTGCACGGGGTAGGCTCCAGTGTCGTTGTGGCCTTGTCCAAATGGCTTGAGGTCGAAATCCACCGGGAAGGCAAAATTCATAAGCAACGCTTTGAGTATGTTGTGGATGCAAATGGTACTGAGTATGTCGGTAAACCGGTTACCGGTCTTGAAATCACAGGGAACACCAAACGGACAGGTACAACGGTACGTTTTCTGCCGGATGACGCGGTGTTTGGCAATGCTCGCTTTGACTATGAGACGATTCGTGATCGTTTTCGTGAGACGGCATTCCTTCTGAAAAAGCTGCGCATGGTTTTGATTGACGAGCGTGGACCTGAAAAGAAACGGGAAGAGTTTTACTTCGAAGATGGCTTGAAATCATACGTTTCTTACTTGAACGAGGGGAAAAATACGCTCCAGCCGATCGTTTACTTCGAAGGGGAAAAGGACAATATCTACGTTGAGCTGGCTTTTCAGTACAATGACGGCTATGCAGAGACACTGGTGTCCTATGTCAACTCGATTGTAACAACGGACGGCGGAACACATGTTACGGGCTTCCGCAACGGTACGACCCGGATCTTTAACGAATTTGCCCGGAAAAAAGGGTACTTGAAAGAAAAAGACCCGAACTTGACTGGAAACGATTTGCGGGAAGGTTTCCTCGGTGTATTGTCATTGCAAATGGCTGACGTCCAGTTTGAGTCCCAAACAAAAGACAAGCTGGGGAACGAAGAAGCACGGGCAATCGTAGAACAGATTGTTTCCGAAAAGCTAGGCTTCTTCCTCGAGGAAAATCCGGAAATAGGCAAGCTGCTGATTGACAAGGCATTGCGTTCTGCTGAAATTCGCGAAGAGCTGCGCAAACAACGCGAAGCACTGCGCGGCGACAAGAAAGGCAAAACCGCGAAAAAGCGCAAATCGATTTCGGAAAAGTTTACTCCGCCGCAATACAGAGACTCCAAGCGCAATGAGCTCTTCCTCGTCGAGGGGGATTCCGCGGGTGGCTCTGCAAAACAGGCTCGTAATTCAGAGTTCCAGGCCTTGTTCAGCCTGCGCGGGAAGCCGTTGAACACGGAAAAAGCAAAGCTTTCCGAGGTATTGGCGAATGAAGAGTTCCGCACGATCCTAGAGGTGCTTGAAACCGATATTGGCGAAGAGTTTTCCATCGAAAACTGTGCATTTGACAAAGTGATCATCATGTCTGACGCGGACGTTGACGGCTCGCACATTCAAACGCTGCTGTTGACCTTCTTCTTCCGCTACATGCGTCCGATGATTGCAGCTGGTCACTTGTATATTGCCCAACCGCCTTTGTATCAGGTGAAAAAGCAGAGCAAGGGCAAGCAGACAGAGGGGATCTACTGTTGGAGCGATTACGAGCTGGAACAGGCGTTGAAAAAGGCTGGACGCGGTGCTGAAGTGCAGCGCTACAAAGGTTTGGGTGAGATGAACGCTGATCAGCTCTGGGAAACAACCATGGACCCTGAGACGCGCAAGCTCATCAAGGTTGAACTGGAAGACCTCGCTCACTGTGAGAAGCTGGTAACCGTTTTGATGGGTGACAAAGTCCCACCACGGCGTGAGTGGATCGAGAACCACGTCACCTTTGAAGTGGGGGAGGATGAATAAGCATGCTGTCCAATCAAATTATTAAGCAGAGCTTCGCGGAGATTATGGGGAAGCGCTTCGGGGACTATGCCAACCTGGTTATTCTCTCACGCGCGATCCCAGATGCTCGCGATGGATTAAAACCGGTACAGCGCCGTATTTTGTATGCCATGTACCAAGAAGGCAACACGAACGATAAACCATACCGGAAATCAGCGAAGACGGTCGGGTACGTGATGGGTACCTATCACCCGCATGGTGACTCGGCGATTTACGAAACAATGGTGCGGATGGCGCAATGGTGGAAAATGCGGCAGGTGCTCATTCAAGGCCACGGAAACTTTGGTAGCTTGGACGCAGACCCGCCAGCCGCTATGCGTTATACTGAATCCAGACTGTCGGCATTGGCCAATGAGCTACTGCGCGATATTGAAAAGGATACGGTTACATTCATCCCGAACTACGACAACTCCGCTCAACAACCGGCAGTATTGCCTTCACGGTTTCCTAATCTTCTCGTGAATGGTGCTGCCGGGATTGCGGTGGGTTTTGCAACTGACATCCCTACACACAATTTGGGCGAAGTCATCGATGCGGCTGTTGCACAGATGAAGAACCCGAATATCTCGCTGGATGAGCTGATGCAGCATGTCAAAGGTCCAGATTTTCCGACAGGCGGTATTGTTCAAGGGCTGTCCGGAATTCGCAAGGCGTTTGAGACAGGCCGTGGCCAATTCATTATTCGCGGGAAGACCCATGTAGAGGAGCCAAAAGGCGGCAAAGTCAAAAAAATCGTCATTTCCGAAATCCCTTACGAAGTGGTCAAGTCGAAGCTAGTCGGCCAAATCGATGAGCTCGTAATGGAGCGCAAAATCGAGGGGGCACTGGCGGTTCGCGATGAAACTGGTCGCAAAGAGGCCGAGCAGAAAAAAGTCCGTATCGTAGTGGATATTCGCAAGGAAGCGGATGAGCAGGCGATTCTCAACTACCTGTACAAAAATACGGATCTGCAAATCTATTACAATTACAACATGAACGTGATTCATGAGGGGACCATCCGCCAGATGGGACTCAAGGCTTTGTTGGGAGCGTACATCGACCACCAAAAAGAAGTCGTCACGAATCGCTGCCAATATGATCTGAATCGAAAGCAAAGCCGCGAGCATATCGTGGAAGGCTTAATTCGTGCCAAGTCCATTTTGCGTCAGATCGTGGATACGATTATGGATTCGGAAGACCGTGCAGACGCCAAGAAAAACATCATGGAGAAATACGGCTTTACCGACAACCAAGCAGATGCAATCTTGAGCATTCAGCTCGCTTCCTTGACACGTTTGGATATCGTCAAGCTGGAAAAAGAACTGGCTACCCTGGCAAAAGAAATCGAGGAATTGAAATCGATTTTGGCAAGCGAGAAAAAGCTGATTCAAGTCATTACAAGCGAACTGAACGAGATCAAGAAAAAATACGCAGAAGAGCGCCTGACAGAAATCCAGGGCGAGATCGAGGAAATCAAAATCGATATCGCGATGCAAATCAATGCGGAGGATTGCATCGTAACTCTCACAAACGAAGGATATATCAAGCGGACGAGCCCGCGCTCCTTCAAATCAGTGGGGGGAACGCTGGAGACTTGTGGAGTAAAAGAGGGAGACCGTGTCCGTTATTTCATGGAGACCAATACGTCTCACACTGCTCTCTTCTTTACTCAGGACGGTAAATACTTCGCCACACTGGTCAACGCCTTCCCGGACGATAAGTGGAAGGATATTGGTTCCGCCCTCGTCAACATCATCCCGTTGGAGAAGAATCAGCGGATCGTTGGTTTTACGATCGTAGAAAACTTCAAACAACCGCTGTATGTATACCATGTAAGCAAAAATGGTTTGATGAAAAAGACGGCGTTGTCCGAATACGAAACGAATCGTTCCAGTGCGTTGGTAGCTGCGAAGCTGAAAGCCAACGATGACGAGTTTGTGAATGTATTTGTGGCTGACGAAGCCGGGGCGATACTCGGTGCGACGAAAGATGGCATGGGCATTCGATTCCAGCGCAGTGAAGTCAGCGCAACGGGTAGAGCGTCGAGCGGGGTAAAAGCAATCGCACTTGCTCCTGGCGACGATGTGATCACGATGCTTCCGATTGAGGAAGACGATACTCGTGCCTTTAGCTTGTTGACGGCTGAAGGGGTTGTAAAACGCACAGCCATTGCTGCAATCCCACTCCAGGCTCGCGCAGGCAAAGGCGTACAGTTGATTCGTAAACGAAAAAATAATCCACATGAGCTTGTTGCGATGTTCATCGAGGAAACGGTATATGCCTGGACGTCGCAGAACGAATGGACCCCTGTCGAGACAGAGCAAGTGATCGTCAACGAGCAAGGTGGCATCGGCCGACAACTGGTGGAGGGTGGAGTAAAAGCAGTTGCTTTTGAAACCATTTTGCCGACAGATGAACCGAAGGACGAAGCGACTGCAAAAGGCTCAGGAGACGGAGCTGGCACAGCAGGACAACAGAAAACGCCTAATGTCCAGGCTAGCCTGTTCGATGGAGATCATCGTGAAAAAAAGGAATGATGAATAGATGGCGTTTGAAGCCTTTGTTTCACCGCTAAGCTGGCAGCAGGTTTCTCTGCTTCTCGATACTGTGCAATATTTCGAAGACGCGCCGAAACTGCTTTCTCTTCCACAAGAGCAAGGAGCAAGTGTGCCTGTACCGATTACGTCAGACACATTGAAGACGATGCTTGGTTGTCTGGACGAAGAGGAAGCATTTAGCCGCAAAGCTTTTTCATTGAGTTGGGAAGCAGCTGAAGACGAAGCGAGTGGCTATCTCGTTGTCGAGCTCCCGAATGGAGACATCGTGAGACAGCCAGCCGTTCTATCCGCTTTTTCTCCGGTTTAACAAATAAACGCTTTGGTGACGCACTTGCATTCATGACAGGATGTGAGCGGTTTAGCCAAAGCGTTTTTTTTTGCATACAAAAAGATTGCCAGCGAATTGGAATATGTGATACAGTTTGAACACGAGTTGTTGCGTAATAAAGTTAGTAACTTACTAAATTGGTATACTTACCACTGGAGGATGGAATCATGGAAAAAGTCATCGATCAAAAGGCTTTTATGGACGTCATTCGGGAGCGTCGTTCCGTACGTCATTACGATCCAACAGCAAAAATCTCACGGGATGAACTAAAGGAAATGCTTAAGGAAGCGACCTTGGCACCTTCCAGCTCTAACCTCCAGCCATGGCGGTTTTTGATTATCGATGAACAGCCATTGAAAGAGAAGCTGCTCCCCATCGCATTTAACCAAAAGCAAGTGGTAGAGGCTGCGGCGATTATTGCAGTCCTGGCTGATTATGAGGGCTACAAGCAAGCCGGGAGCATTTACAAAAAAGCGGTAGAAGCAGGCTACATGACAGAGGAAGTAAAAGCTACACTCATCGACAACATCAACAAGCGTTATGAGAATCGGGATCGAGCCATCATCAAGGAAATTGCTTTGGTAGATGGAGGTCTCGTCTCGATGCAATTGATGCTCGTTGCCAAGGCAAGAGGGTATGACACCGTGCCAATGGGAGGCTATAACAGCGAGAAATTCAAGGAAGCTTTCCAAATCCCGGATCAATATGAAACAGTCATGTTGATTGCAGTTGGCAAAGCGGCAGAGCCAGGTCATCCGACTACTCGC
Source organism: Brevibacillus fortis (assembly GCF_046196545.1). Lineage (GTDB taxonomy): Bacteria > Bacillota > Bacilli > Brevibacillales > Brevibacillaceae > Brevibacillus > Brevibacillus fortis_A. Next base: position 3,541,339 of record NZ_CP176370.1, on the reverse strand, counting down.
CTGGATGTAGATGAGATTACGTTCTGGAATGAGATGCCGAGTAAATAAGCATGGAGAAATGGAATAGCCTTGGCCTGATATGATTTTTGGGCCTGGGCTTTTTTCACGTTTGTAAGCTTTCGAGGGACAGACATGCTGGCAATCAGGTGAAATGGGGCGTACAATAGGGAGACATGACAGTACAGGAAGAGAAGCCGCAGACGAGCGAAAGAAGGGTGTAGGATGAAAAGATTGTTGGCAATCAGCGATATTCATGGGGAATTAGCGAAACTGGAATCGTTGATGGAGCAAGTTCAGTACGATCCACAAAACGATCAATTGATCCTGCTAGGTGATTATGTAGACCGTGGACCAGAGTCGAAGGGGGTCGTCGACAAGGTGAAACAGCTCCATGCAGAAGGGGCAATCGTGTTGATGGGCAACCATGATCATATGATGGTTAAATCATTCGAGCAAGACCCTGTTTTTATCGAACGATGGTTCCGAAACGGCGCACAAAAGACGTTGGCGAGCTATGGTCATGCCGCAGCAGATACGGAGTCTGGCGCACCGGAGACCTTGGAAATCACCTCTTCAGTCAAAGAGCATCTGGAATTTTTGACTGGCTTGGACTGCTATTATGAAACCGATGATTATATTTTTGTTCACGGGGGTGTACATCCCGAGACTCCGGTTGCAGAGACTGACCCGTACCTGCTGATGTGGATACGTGATGAGTTCCATAAAGGCTACCAGGGTGAGAAGACCGTTGTTTTTGGTCACACACCGACCAGTTATTTGCACGGTAAACATGATGTGTTTTACGGTGAAAATAAAATCATCGGCATTGACGGAGGTGCCGTATACGGTGGCCGTCTGCATTGCTTGGAGCTGCCCAGCCGAAAGGTTTACTCGGTAGAGTAATAGAATAAGGACGAAAGGCTTCCACCTCTCTTTACAAGGAGCGGGTGAAAGCCTTTTTGATATGCGTCAAGATAAGTTCAGAGTAATATTGTAATGAATTTTATTTAAATAAATTGCAAAAATTAATAATTAAAGGCTTGTCTTCTAATATATGGGATAGTAAAATATTCCCAAATCACTCATATTCTTATTGTTTACTATCATATTAGCCCACGTGAATATTTGCAAATCAATGACCAATTTCCCCTGCTATACTCGCTGCAATGTGACCGTTACTCTAATCGTCGCCCATATTCCACTCCTAGAAAAGACAAAAGAACCAGCCATTTTAAAAAAATCATTGATTGATACATCCATTCCTGGAAAAAGGCAAGAATCATCCATCTGATTATGGCGATGGTTTCTTACTGTTTAACACTTCAAGAAAAATCAATAAAAGGGAATAAAAGTAAGTGGCGATATCGTTTCCGGGTAAAAGTTCCTAATATTCAGAATGAAATAGCTGTTTGCTTATATCGGGTACAAGCTTTATGTGCTACCCGGAAAAGAAAGCGGGAGACAGGCGATTCGTACAGCGAGTCACAGCTTGGGGAAATTCACTTCTCTTGTATGCACGTGGGAGCAAGAGGGAGCATTTGGAGTGGTTATGCTCACCAGGCAAGTACTAGAAACTATCAAACACGGGACAAGGGAGGAACAACGCTTTGCATTTTGTTCAGACATTAGTAGAAGCGCTGGAATTGTGGAAGAACGAGGACCATAAAGGCGTTACCTTCATTTTGGGAGACCAGAATGAGGTGTTTGTTTCTTATAAAGAATTGTATGAAGAAGCCCTCGGTTATTTATTTGTCCTCCAAAAAAATGGAATCAAGCCTGGTGATGAAGTCGTTTTTCAAATTGAGGATAGTAATCTCCGAATGTTTGTCTGCCTTTTTTGGGGATGCTTACTCGGTGGAATTATCGCTGTGCCTATCTCTGTGGGGGACAACGAAGAGCATCGTCTGAAGCTGTTAAAGGTTTGGAAGACGTTAATCAATCCGTATCTGATTACGACGGACAGCGTCTGGAAACGGCTGGAGGATTTTTTTAGTAAACACAACTACCTGACGGAAATGGAATCATTGAAGGCGAAGTCTTTCCTGCTTGATGAGACCGGGAAAAATGAACAGAAGGGCACCATCTATTATCCTTCTGCTGATCATGTGGCCTTTATTCAATTTTCATCTGGGTCTACAGGAGATCCGAAAGGGGTTACCCTGACGCATGAAAACCTTGTCCATAATGTGCTGGCGATTAATAACAGACTTGGAACGGTTGAGTCTGACTCTTTCCTAAGCTGGATGCCCTTAACTCATGACATGGGGATGATCGGGTTCCATTTATCCCCGTTGTATGCAGGAGTTCAGCATTATTTTATTCATACCTCACTGTTTATCAGGCGGCCTACGCTATGGCTGAAGAAAGTAAGCGAGCACAAGGCGACGATTTCTTCTTCTCCGAACTTTGGGTATAAATATGTGTTGTCCAGGTTTAAACCGGAAGTGGCAGAAGAGTGGGATTTGTCTACACTTCGTACGATTTTAAATGGAGCGGAACCCATTGCTTCTGAATTGATCCATCACTTTTTGGATCAGATGAGCCCATATGGATTAAAGAAAACGAGCATGCTCCCGTGCTATGGATTGGCTGAAGCCTCCGTGGGAGTAACGATACCTGATCAGAATCAGCATGTTACAACGCTTTCTCTGGATCGTCGTTTTATCCAGGTAGGAAAGCCAATCAAGATGACGGATCAAACAAATCCAGAAGCTCTCACACTGGTAGAAGTGGGTTACCCCATCGATTTTTGCGAGGTAAGAATATGTGATGACGAGGATCACGAGCTGCCAAGCGATACTGTTGGCCATATCCAGATTCGAGGGAAGAATGTAACCGCTGGATACTACAACAACCCTGCTGCCACAGCAAATGTAATGACGGCTGATGGATGGCTCAGAACAGGGGATCTAGGTTTTATGCGAAAGGAACGTCTTGTCATTACGGGGCGTGCGAAAGACATCATCTTCGTGAATGGTCAAAACGTTTATCCGCATGATATTGAGCGGATTGCGGAAGAAGTCGAAGGAGTCGAGCTTGGGAAGGTCGTTGCCTGCGGGGTATTCAACGAGAAAAGCAAAGAAGAGGATATTCTTGTGTTTATCCTTCATCGGAAAAGCGTAGACGAGTTCATTGCGCTTTCTAAGAAAGTGAAAACGCATTTGAACGAGCGAACAGGATGGAGAATAAGCGAGGTCTTGCCGATTCAGCGCATCCCCAAAACAACGAGCGGAAAAGTCGAACGATATAGAGTGGCTAGGGAGTATCAGTCTGGAGTATTTCGCGATGTTTCCGAGGAAATGCAACGCCGAATCACCGAAGAGGTAAAAGAGGAGAGAACCAATAAATCACCTCAGTTACGTGAAGAATTAGAAAAACAAATGCTTGGCATTTGCCGCGAGGTGCTTCAAACAGACAGATTGGGACCAAACGACAGTTATTTTGACGTAGGCGTGTCCTCTATGCAGTTGACCCAGTTAGCAGGGCGGATAGAAGAAGAGATGGGGATCACGTTGGCGGTAACAGATTTGTTTGCCTATCCGACTATCTCCAAGCTTTCTCGCAGTCTCTTCCACGACGATCAAGCGCCTGATCGCATAAAAGAGACAGATACGAGCCAACAGAAACAAAAGGATATCGCTATTATCGGGATTTCTTGCAAGTTCCCGCAGGCTCAGGATGTGGATCAATTTTGGCAAAACATCCGGGAAGGAAAGGATTGTATTCATGAGCTTCATGGTCAGAGACGAAAGGACACAGAACAATATGTATCGCTGGTAAGAGGCGAGCAGGGCAATCCTAGCCTTGTGGAGGGTGGTTATTTAGAGGAGATCGATAAGTTTGACTATTCGTTCTTCTCGATCACCCCCAAAGAAGCCAAGCTAATGGACCCCAACCAAAGGCTGTTCCTAGAAAATGCTTGGAATACGCTAGAAGATGCAGGCTATGGCGGGCACAAGCTTTCAGGGGAAAAAGTAGGGGTGTATGTCGGATTTTCCAAGTTAGGATATGATTACGAACGCCTCTTGTCAGTGGTAAGTCCCAAAGATTTGCCCTCTTATGCAGTAGGCAACCTTCCTTCCATTATTGCAAGCCGCATTTCGCACTTGCTTGATTTGCGCGGCCCTGCTGTCACTGTGGATACAGCCTGCTCTTCTTCCTTGGTTGCGGTTCATATGGCGTGCAAGGCTATCCAAAACGGTGATTGTGAGATGGCATTGGCAGGTGGAGTCAAAACCATTCTGCTGGCGCTGAAGGCTGGAATTGGAATGGAATCCTCTGACAACCGTTCAAGGGCGTTTGATGATCAATCTGATGGAACGGGTTGGGGCGAAGGCGTAGCTACTGTTCTGTTAAAGCCTTTGGAAAAAGCCATCGAGGACGGGGATCACATCTATGCCGTGATTAAGGGAAGCGCTGTTAATCAAGACGGCGTTACAGTCGGGATTACCGCACCGAACTCACAGGCCCAGGCAGAATTGATCGTAGACGCTTGGGAGGATGCACAAGTCGACCCGGAAACGATTAGCTATATAGAGGCGCATGGAACGGGCACAAAGCTGGGGGACCCCGTTGAGCTGGACGGAATTCAGAGAGCATTCCGCCAATATACACAGAAAAAACAGTTTTGTGGAATCGGCACTGTCAAAGCGAATATTGGGCATTTATATGAAGCAGCGGGAATCGCTGGCTTGATTAAGGCTGCTTTGCAGTTAAAACACAAAGAGCTGCCGGCCCTCGTCCATTTCCAGAAACCGAATCGGAATTTCGCATTTGAAAAGTCGCCAGTCTATGTGCAAAACAGACTGGAAAAATGGGAAACAGATGGACATCCGAGGAGATGCGGGGTTAGCTCGTTTGGGTTTAGCGGGACCAATAGCCACGTTATCTTGGAAGAGTATGTGCCGGTTAATGAAACGGAGATGACAGTCTCAGATGAGGTGCAAGTGTTTACCTTGTCGACCAAATCCGAGTCAGCCCTTCAACGTCTGATTCAGAAATACCGGGAGTTTCTTGCTACCTGCGGACCGCTTTCTCTGTCTGATTTATGCTATACGGCAAATACCGGGAGAGAAACGCTTCCCTATCGGATTGCACTCATTTTGCATAGTCGCAGCGATTTCGAACAAAAGCTCGACCGATTGGCGGTCCGGCTTGAAAGTGATCGAGATGTTTTTGTTTACTCACCTGGTAAAAAGCGCGTTCCAGAAGAAACCGTTCATCTGTTGAGTCAATCCGCTCGGGATGTGCAGGAAAAGTACCGCATGGCGAGTACAGAAATGAAGTATTCGTATGCAACGACATTATGCGATTTGTATGTACAGGGAGCTACGGTTGACTGGGATGAGTTCTACAGAGATGGCAAAAAGAGAAGAAAAATGCCATTGCCGGTTTATCCTTTCGATCAGCTTCGCTCTTGGATTACAGATGATGTGATCAGCATCATTCCAGAACAGATGAATACTATTAGCGGAAACAGAGGTGCTACTGTGTCAGAGATAGGAACTGCGCCAATCGCAAAAGTTCTGAAAGAGTTGGTTCATCATGCTTCAGGTTTTGCTGTAGATGAAATTGATCCATCCCTTCATTTTCTGGAGCTAGGCTTGGATTCTATTATGCTCGTACAAATCAATCGAGAAATTCAAGAAAAGTTTGGAGTGGTCATTCCGGCCCAGGAGTTGTTTGAAACCATTACCAGCGTTGATAAGCTAGCAGCGCACATCGCTCTGGAGCTATCCAGTAGCCCGGCTGTGGCTTCAGCCAAACAAATGGAATGGATGACAATCGAGCAACCGAAAGCAAACGTAGTTGTGGAACAGAATGACGTTCACAATAGTCAACAATCAGAGCCGAGCGAACAAACCATGAAATTGCCAGTCTCGAGAAGCACAGGGGCCGTTGAAACCATTATCGAAAAGCAGATTTCGCTCTTGTCTGAGCACCAAAACCAAATGGCATCGTTGTTACAAAAGCAATTGGAGCTGTTGAATCAAGAACAAAGCTATGTACCAAAGCAACAAGCTGAATCTGTGCCTGTTGCTCCCGTGAGCAAGAAACCTGAAGTAAAACCGCCCGTCAAGGTGAAGGAAGAGGAACGCCAGAAGCCATTTATACCGTATCAGCCACTGATGATCGGTGAACGAGGCAATTTTACACCGACACAAAGAGAGTATCTGAACGCATTCATTCAAAGCTATACGGAAAAGACAAAGCACTCCAAGAAGTATACGCAAGAGCACCGATTTGTCCATGCCAACAATCGGAATGTGTCTGGATTCCGTTCGTATTGGAAGGAAATGGTCTATCCGATCATTACACAAGCATCAGCTGGTTCAAAAATGTGGGATCTGGATGGGAATGAATATGTCGATCTGACGATGGGTTTCGGTGTAAACCTGCTCGGTCATAATCCCGCATTTATCATGAAAAAGCTGGAGGAGCAGATTCAATCTGATCTGCCTCCGCTGGGTCCTATGTCGGATGTAGCTGGAAGGGTAGCAGAATTAATCAGCGAGCTTACCGGAGTAGAGCGTGTCGCCTTTTACAATTCGGGGACAGAAGCAGTAATGGTGGCACTGCGCTTGGCTAGAGCTGTTACAGGCCGCTCAAAAATCGCATTATTTTCCGGCTCCTATCACGGTACTTTTGACGGCATTCTGACTGTCGCTGATCCTGAGTCTCAGGACGGGAAGGCCATACCGATGGCACCAGGTATTACTCAGCATACGGTGGATGACGTGCTGGTCTTAAACTACAACCATCCAAAATCAATCGAGCTGATCAAAAAACATGCACATGAACTGGCAGCAGTATTAGTCGAGCCTGTTCAAAGCCGCCGTCCAGATCTGCAGCCAGTGGAATTCTTGAAGGAAGTCAGAGAGATTACAAGACAATCAGGCACTGCCCTTATTTTTGACGAAATCATTACGGGATTCCGCATACATCTTGGTGGCGCACAGGCGTGGTATGGAATAGAAGCAGACCTCGTTACGTATGGAAAAGTTCCGGGTGGTGGCATGCCGATCGGTGTTGTAGCCGGTAAAGCTGCGTTCATGGATGCAGTAGACGGGGGAACCTGGAATTTTGGGGATCATTCTTACCCGGTAAATGCCGAGAAAAAGACGTTTGTGGGCGGAACGTTTTGCACGCATCCACTGACGATGCATGCTGCGATCGCTACTCTTGAATATTTGAAGGAACAGGGGCCGAAGCTTCAGGAAGCGCTGACTCAAAAGACCCTCTACTTGGTAGAAACACTTAACGCGTATTTTAAGAACGAACAGATTCCCATCCAGATGATTAATTGCGGTTCCTTGTTCCGCTTCGTATCGTTTACCGATATAGAATTGTTCTTCTATCATCTGATTAGCAAGGGCATTTATATTTGGGAGGGCAGAAATTGCTTCCTTTCCACTGCTCATACTGATGAGGATATCGAGAGATTGATCCATGCGGTGAAGGAAAGTATTGATGATCTGAGGCGAGGAGGTTTTTTGCCGGAGCCACCCCCAACTTCTCCGAGTGGAGGACGCAAACAAAATCAAGTCGTCGAAATGACAAACTTTACGAGACGAGATGGACAGAAGCCAGAGGCAATGCTTGTGGAAAGTGTGGGGGAACAACTGAAGCTCCCTCTTAGCCCTGAACAGAAACAAATGTGGTTTGCAGTCAAATATCGCGTGGAAGCATCTGCAGCTTTTAACGAGACGATCTCCCTTCAGGTGGAGGGTGTGCTTGATATCCCTGTGTTTGAGCAGGCTGTCCAAACTATGGTGGATCGTCATGAAGCGTTGCGAACCATCATTGATTCCAATGGAGAGTATCAAGTGGTACTGCCCAAGAGGGACATACGTGTTCGATTCGTGGATTTGAGCCACCTTTCATACGGGGAACAGGAAGAAAAAAGGAATCAGCTGTTGGATGAACAAACAGGCACACCATTTGAACTGTCTTCTGAGGACCCCCTGTATCGGGTAAGTGTCATCAAGCTGGCTCCCGCCAAATTCCTAACCTCCTACACCTTCCATCATATGATTGCGGATGGATGGTCCATGGCTGTTTTTATAAAAGAGCTGGATGATATCTACTCGGCCCTTACACAGAAACGACCTATATCGCTCGAGCCTTCTACACCGTTTTCTACGTACCGAAATTGGCAAGAAGATCAGATGCAGAATCCAGCGTTTCAGGACGCACTCGCATACTGGAACGAAAAATTCGCAGATCCAATCCCCAAGCTCGTTTTTCCTTTAGAGCAACGAGAAACGGGAAAACCATCTTTTACAGGCGAGCGAATTACCTTCAAGATCGATAGCAGCATCACAAGGAAGGCAAGAAAGAGAAGCATTCAAAACAAGAACAGTCTGTTTATTACCTTACTGGCTTCTTTTAACCTCTTCCTTCATCGCATTCTTGGAAATAGAAAAATGGTTGTTGCGATTCCTACTGCGGGTCAATCCCATATTGGCAAAGTGTCCTTGATCGGAAACTGCGTTAATCTTTTGCCGATTTGCACGGAAATTGACGGCAATGATACGGCTGCGGATTATTTGTCCCGGGTGAAACAGGCGGTTGCGGAGATGGAAAAGCATCAAGCCTACTCCTTTGCAGCATTAGCTGAGAATTTACCGCCTCAAAACTTGCCAGAGCTTTCTGTGTTGTTCAATATGGATCGACCGCTTCATAACCTGACTTTTGCTCAAATGAAGGCTACGCTGTTGCCCAATCGAATCATTTACAGCAAGTACGATCTTTTTGTCAACGTGACAGAAGTGGGCGGAGAGCTTGTTGTTGATGTGGATGCACGAAGCGGGGTAGTAACCACGGAGATTCTTCGCCAGTGGGGCGTCTACTTTGCCAATCTTTTGCATCGTATTGCAGAAGACGATCAGGAAAAAATTCATGCACTTTCGCTTTTACAGCCCGACGAGATGGAAACAATGATACGCGAATCCAGTGGCAACCTGACCAAATATGCAGCGGAATGGGCAGAACTTTTGCAGGATGTGCCAGATGATCGAGTAGGACGAGCTTCCCTCTATGTCCTGGATCAGTATCAGCAATTAGCCCCTGTGGGTGCGGTCGGACAGGTGTATCTGGCTGATGGGGGATTCGAACAGGCAGACCCGTCTCATTGGCGGCGAACAACGAAATCTGCTGTTCCACTAGGAAATGGAGAAATCCAAATCATCCAGTCATCCGATCGACTTGCAGTAAGCACGAGAGACAGAGAAATAGAGCCGGCTGGTTCGGCGACCGAAGAGACCATCAGGGTGATTTGGCAAGAAATCTTGGGAAGTTCCCCGATGTATCTGGATGATAACTTTTTTGAACAAGGCGGGAACTCCTTACAAGCGACTGTCATGCTCAGCAGAATCTACAAGGAATGCCATGTGCAAATTCCTTTGCATCAAATTTTTCAATCGCAGACGATACGTGAATTAGCCAAATATGTAGACTCGTCAAAGCACCAAGCTTTTACACCCATTCGCTCATGCGAGTTGCAGCCATACTATAAGGCTTCTTCCGCACAGAAAAGAATGTACATCCTCCAAGGTCTGGATGGAGGAACCGCCTATAACCTATCCGGCTACTTACAATTGGATGGGGAACTGGAACTTGATCGTCTGATTCACTCTTTGCAACAGGTTGTGCAAAGGCACGAGTCTTTCCGGACCAACTTTGTCATCAGAGATAATGAAGTTGTGCAAGTTTTACATGACGATTTGCTATTGGATATTGAGGTCGAACAATTGTCCGAAGAGGATGTAAATGAGGCGATTCGTACCTTTATCCAGCCATTTGATCTCAGCAAAGCACCGCTTATTCGGGCGAAAATCTTCCAAGTGTCAGCCAAACGCTTCATTGTGGCTGTGGACATGCATCACATTATTTCGGACGGCTATTCGGTCTCTCTGTTTATCCGTGAGCTGCTCCATACGTATAGAGGAGAATCACTGCCCAAGCTCAGCGTGACATATAAAGATTTCGTGGCATGGGAGCAAGAGAGGGAGCAGTCAGAAGAGCTCTTGGCTCAAAAGGAGTACTGGCTTAAGCAATTTGGCCAAGGAGAACTCCCGGTATTAAAGCTTCCTATTGATTACCAAAGACCGCCGGTTCAATCCTTTGAAGGTGACCGCTTGACGATGGGGATCGGTGAGGAAGTCAGGAAACAGTTGCTCCAATTGGCTAGGGAAACTGACACGACCTTGTATATGGTCTTGCTTGCTGCTTACAATGTACTTCTTTATCGATACACGGGGCAGGAGGAGCTGATTGTCGGTTCTGCTGTGGCGGGAAGACAACACCCTGATTTGGAACGAATGATGGGCATGTTTGTAAATACGTTAGCTATCCGAAACTATCCAACAGGAAGCAAGACCTTTACGGATTTCCTGAAAGAAGTGAAAAATCAAGCCATACGTGCCTTTGAAAACCAGGAGTACCCGTTTGAAAAACTGGTTGATGCTCTTCAACTTAACAAAGATTTGAGCCGCAATCCTCTATTTGATACCATGTTTGATTACCATTATGAGTCCTTTGACGACGTGGCTTCAGACGATTTCAAAGTCACGACGTATGAATATCCAAAAGGTGTGTCCCTCTTTGATCTCAGTCTTGATGTCCATGACGATGGGACAACGCTCACTTGCCAATTTGATTACAGCACTCATTTGTTTAAACGCGATACGGTTGAGCGAATGGCCAATCACTTTGCCAAGATTCTTCACTCCATTCTGCAATCGAATGAGAGTTGCCTAGCTGATTTGGAGTATTTGTCCAGCGAAGACGTCAAGCAGGTTGTTGCCGACTTTAATCAAGCGAGAAAGCAAATACCCGCTCCTCTCCATCCAACGTTCTATGAATGGTTTGAGGCAGAAGCAATACGACATGCAGAGCAAGTCGCTGTTTCTTACGGGGAAGAGCAGATCAGCTATCAGGAACTGAATGCGAAAGCGAACCGCTTGGCACGGACTCTGCGTGATCAGGGTGTAAAACCAAACAGCTGCGTTGCGATTTTGGCAGAACGCTCGATTAACATGGTCGTCGCTGTTCTGGCAGTCATGAAGGCGGGTGGTGCCTATGTTCCGATTGATCCTCAGTATCCGAAGGACCGCATTTCGTTCATGCTGGAAGACAGTCAGGCAAAGGTCATGCTGGTCAATCAAAATGGGCAGAGCGGAGTAGAGTTCAGCGGCGCCATTATCGATCTGGACGCAGAGGCCAGTTACAGGGAGGATTCGTCCAATCTCGACGCCATCTCCGGACCGAGCGATCTCGCTTATATCATTTATACATCCGGCACTACTGGCAAACCCAAAGGGGTCATGATCGAGCATCGCAATCTGGTGAGTGTAGCCAATACATGGCGGTACGAGTACGAACTAGAACAGATGAATGTGAATCTCTTGCAGATGGCGAGTTTCTCTTTTGACGTGTTTGCAGGGGATTTGTGCAGGGCCTTGCTGCATGGTGGGCATTTGGTGATTTGTCCCAGTGATGTAAGGATTGATCTTCCGGCTCTTTATCAGTGGTTGACCCGGTATGAAATTTCCTTGTTTGAATCAACACCTGCTCTTGTTCTTCCTTTTATGGAGTACATTTATCAAAATGGATTGCCGCTCACTCATCTGAAACTGCTGATTCTTGGTTCGGATACATGCCAAAGCGAAGCGTTTGTCCGTTTGGTCGAGCGTTTCGGGCAGATCAAAATCATCAATAGCTATGGAGTCACGGAGGCTGCTATTGATTCCAGCTACTTCGAAATGGCTGGCGATACCGAAATGACAACCGGAAATGTTCCGATCGGAAAACCGCTGCAAAACACAGAATTTTATGTGTTGGATTCACAATTGCGACCACAGCCGGTAGGCGTGTACGGTGAACTATATATCGGGGGAGCAGGTGTTGCGCGGGGTTATCTGAACCGAGAGGAATTAACCCGTGAGCGCTTCATCCAAAATCCTTTCCGTCCTGGTGAGACCATGTATAAGACCGGCGATATTGTGCGCTGGATGGCAGATGGAAATATGGAGTTTGTTGGTCGTTCGGACTACCAATTGAAGATTCGTGGATACCGTGTGGAGCTGGGCGAAGTCGAAAATCAGCTGCTACGGCATGAAAAGGTTCGTAATGCCATTGTGCTCCCGAAGACAAAGGGAGATGAATCCGTTGTATTATGCGCTTATTACACGACGGATGAGGAAGCAAGTGCGTCCGAAATCAAGGGCTTTTTAGCCGATTCCCTGCCTGAGTTCATGGTGCCAACCTTTATCATCCAATTGGCAGAGTTGCCTGTTACGCCAAACGGCAAAATCGATCGTAATGCCTTGCCTGAACCGGATCTTTCTAAGCTGGTTTCTGAGGAATACGTAGAGCCTGCGACAGAAAATGAAAGAAAACTTGCGGGAATATGGCAAGAGGTCTTGGGGATCGAACGAGTGGGCGTTCTGGATCGATTCTTTGAAATCGGTGGACATTCTCTGCATGCTGCCATTCTTCTTGCCAAAGTAAATAAGGAGTGGCAGGTAGAAATTCCGCTGCGAGCCGTTTTCCAAAATCCTACCGTCAGAAGTTTTGCCCACGTCATTTCTGAATCGACACAGGCAGAAAAGCCTTTGATTCAGGCCGTTGGAGAACAAGAGAATTATGAGCTCTCTCCTTCGCAAAAAAGGATTTTTACGGTTCAATCACTCGATGAAACGAGTGTGGCCTATAACATGGCAGGCGCTCTGGTACTTTCCGGGCAGCTGGATTCTGCGGCCTTGGAAAACGCATTCCAGTCTCTCATCCAAAGGCATGAGGCGTTCCGTACGTCCTTTGACTACGTAAATGGTGAGCCTAAACAATTTGTCCATGACTCTGTCCGTTTTGCCATCGATCATGCTCGAGCAGAGGACAGTCCTGAGAGTATAGAAAATCTCATTCGGACGTTCATTCAACCATTCGAACTGAGTCTGGCTCCATTATTGCGCGTCAAGCTGGTCAAGCTGATGGAGGACAAGCATTTGCTCCTGATTGACATGCACCACATCATAGCAGATGGAACATCGGTGAGCATTGTGATTGATGAGTTGAATCAACTGTATAACGGGCGAAATCCAGAACCACTCACCGTTCAATACAAGGACTATTCGGCTTGGTTGAAACAGATCAAGACGACGGGTCAGTCGCATAAGCAGGAGAAGTTCTGGATAGATGAATTCAACGGGGAACTACCTGTCATGAATCTGCCTACGGACTATCAGCGACCGCAGTTCCAAAGCTTTGAAGGGGGTACGGTCGAAAGCGAGATTAAGGCGGATGTATCCCGCAGATTGCACGACTTGGCGAAGGAAGCAAACGTAACGGTCTTTTCGATTCTATTGGCAGCGTACAACGTTTTGCTGTCCAAATATACCGGACAAGAGGACATTGTCGTAGGGACTCCAGTGGCAGGACGTAACCACACCGATATTCAAAATGTAGTGGGGATGTTTGTAAATACGCTTGCACTGCGAAATTATCCAACAGGCACCAAAACGTTCCGCGAGTTTGTCCAAGAGCTAAGTGAGAAGTCACTACTGGCGTTTGAACATCAGGATTATCCATTGGAAGACCTGGTAGAAAAGCTTCAAGTTCGACGCGACCCAAGCAGGAATCCGTTGTTTGACACCATGTTCTCCTATGACAATGTGGCAGACACGGCATTTGACTGGAACATGGTAGAGGTCAGTCTTTATCCATTCCAAACGAAAATATCCAAGCTAGACATCGTCATGAATGTCGAGACGAGAAATGAAAGCTTTTTTGTGGAGTGCGAATATAGCACCAGTCTGTTTAAGCATGAAACGATGGAGCGTTTTATCAGCCATTTTACCAATGTACTGCGGCAGGTAGCTGCGAACATGGATATTCTTGTGGGCGAGATTGACCTCATGTCTCCGGAAGAAGTGCAGTTTTTGGAGAAGCTCAGTAATGATACGAAGCGGGAGTATCCTGTGGTACAACCGATCCATGTTGCCATCGAGGAATCAGCCAGACTTTATCCAAATCGAATCGCCGTTTCCTATCAAGGCTCGACAATCACTTACCAACAATTGAACGAGAAAGCCAATGCAGTCGCTTCTGATCTGCTGAAACGCGGTATAGGAAAAGGCAAGTATGTACCTGTGCTTATGGAAAGAAGTCTGGAATTGGTCGTATCGTTATTGGGTGTAATGAAGACGGGAGCAGCGTTTTCACCACTGGACATTCAGTGGCCTGTCGATCGACTCCAGTCTGTTATTGCCGAGCTGGGTAGCGAGTTCGTATACGTAGAATCTGACCATTCCTTTACGGAAACGGATTTGGGAGCGAATTTGGTCGCGATTGATCTGGGGCACCTGACAACGGAAGCCGAAAATCTGAATCTGTCCGTATCGCTGGAAGACCCCATCTATGTCATTTTTACTTCTGGTTCAACAGGCAAACCAAAAGGAGTCGTCGTACCGCATAGAGGGATCGTCAACCGTTTCCTCTGGATGGATGATTACTTTGGACTGGACGCAGCGCAATCTGTCCTTCAGACCACCAACCATGTATACGACAGTGCCATTTGGCAATTCTTCTGGCCGCTGACCAATGGCGGAAAAACGGTCTTGCCTACTACAGGGATGACAGTCTCGGCTGATTACATGGCTGGAATCATTGAAGACGAACAAATTACCTTAACTGATTTCGTCCCATCTGTCTTTAATGTGATCGTAAATCAGTTAGCTGAAAACCTCGAACTGCAGGGCAAATTACAATCGCTCAAAAAGATCATTATCGGCGGCGAGGAAATTGTTCCGTCCGCGGTTTCCAAATTCCTGAAAATATTCCAGTTTGTATCACCGACGAATTTGTATGGCCCGACAGAAGCCAGTATCGGATGCATTGCCTACCAAATTACGGGAGAGGAAGATCGTATTCCGATTGGAAAACCGATATTCAACACGAAAATCCTTCTTCTCGATGCGTACGGAAAGCGAGTGCCGATAGGTGTCCCTGGAGAAATCTTCATCTCAGGCATGCCGCTTGGATTAGGTTATTTGCATAACGAGCAGCTAACGAGACAAAGTTTTGTCGATAATCCATACGCGGAACCCGGCTATGAAAAAATGTATAAGACAGGAGATTTGGCTGTCTATTTACCAGATGGAAACATCCACTTCCTGGGGAGAAAGGATTTCCAGATCAAAATCAGGGGATACCGAATCGAGCCAGGGGAAATTGAAAGCAAGCTGCTTTCGCTAGAACAGGTAAAAGAAGCAATCGTTATCGCCAGAGAAGAGGAAAATGGAAGCAAGTACTTATGCGCGTATATTGTGACAGAGCATGAGCTTGCGGCTGACGAGTGGAGGGACTTGCTCGCTAAAGATTTGCCCGATTACATGATCCCGGCTTTCTTCGTTCGACTAGACGCTATGCCGATTACCGCTGTCGGAAAAGTGGATCGGAAAAAACTCCCTCTTCCTGATCGCTCTCTCTTGGTGGAGGAACACATCGTCGAGCCGTCCGATGATCAAGAACAAATCATGGTCACCATCTGGAAGGATGTACTGGGACTTGCGCAAGTAAGCGTGACACACAACTTCTTTGAGCTTGGGGGAGACTCCATTAAAGCTCTTCAGATGATAGCGAGATTGAGGAGTCATGGGTATGAGCTCCGATTGAAAGACTTGTTCCAAAACCCGCGTATTCGCAGTGCAGTAAGATATCTCCAGCCGCTGACCAGACAAATTGATCAAGGACCTGTAATGGGAACCGTAGCGTTGACACCAATCCAGATGAACTTCTTTGAACAAAACCATCAGAACCCTCATCATTACAATCAATCTGTCATGTTGTTCAGAGAAGCTGGCTTCGATCCAAAGCTGGTTCAACAAGCATTTACGAAGCTGATTGAGCATCATGATGCTTTGCGAATGAAATTCCAAATGAATGAGTCGGACATTGTCCAGGAACATCGGAAACTGGACGAGTGCCTGGTTCCCATAATGATCAGGGAGTTTTCGGCTCAAAACGTAGAGGAGATAGAGCAAGCAGCGCAGCTCATACAGGAAGGGATCGATTTGACGGATACTGCGTTGGTAAATCTCGGCCTTTTCCGAACAGATGCAGGAGATCACTTGCTAATCGTGATTCATCATCTCGTTGTCGATGGTGTCTCATGGCGGATTCTACTAGAAGATTTCCATACGGTGTATGACTCCTTGCTGCAGGAAGAAGAGCCTGCTTTGCCTATGAAAACCGATTCCTATCAAACATGGTCAGAAGAATTGCAAAAATATGCGCGGGGAAGCGAGATTCAACAAGAAATCGGATATTGGAAGCAGGTCGAGGAAATGCCATTCTCTCCTCTGGCAAAGGCGGAAAAGATCGAAGCACCGCTTATGCAAGATACAACAGATGTCACCATCGAGCTTGATGAAGCCTACACAGAAAAGCTGCTGAAGCAGAGCCACCAGGCTTATAACACGGAAGTGAATGATTTGTTGCTTACGGCGTTAGGTTTGGCGGTAAAAGAGTGGGCGGGGATAGATCATGTACTCGTCAATCTGGAGGGACACGGCAGAGAAGAGATCGTGAAGGACATCGATGTTTCACGCACCGTCGGATGGTTTACAGCCCAGTATCCATTTGTACTGGATATGAGCCGATCGGAATCCGTTGGCTACCAGATCAAAATGGTGAAAGACAACCTGCGACGTGTGCCGAACAAAGGTGTTGGATACAGTATTTTGCAGTATCTGTCCGCGAGACAAACCGAAGTTCCGTTAACGTTCCAGGTAAAGCCCGAGATCAGTTTTAACTACTTGGGACAGTTTGATACAGACTTGGAATCTGGCAGCATAACGACTTCCACCCTTTCAACGGGCCGAGAAATCAGTCCGACCGCCATTCGATCCTTTGCGCTTGATGTGAATGGAATGGTGGTGAATCGCAAGCTGACACTTACTTTTACGTATCATCGTGAAGAGTTTGAAGAAGGAACCATTCAGCGCCTCGTGGATGCCTACCGAGATAAGATCGTAGAAATTATTACGCACTGCTTATCGAAAGAGTCAGTAGAGCAAAGCCCAACAGATTTCACATACGATGAGCTGTCCATTGAGGAATTAGATCATCTTTCCCAACTGCTGGGTGAAAAAATTCAATGATAGATGGTGATGAGGTTTGAATGGTGTTCAGATAAAAAATATATACCGCTTGACACCTATGCAAGAAGGCATGCTGTATCACTTTATCCTTCATCCTGAATCAGAGGTTCACTTCGAACAAACGGTGATTACGATGGAGGAGTCGTTGCGGCTTGATCTCCTTGATCAGAGCTTTCGCGACCTCGTCGAAAGATTCGATATCCTGCGAACAGTCTTTCACTATAAAGAAAGTAAAAAGCCTCTGCAAATCGTGTTGAAGCAAAGAGAAGCAGCTATTCAGATCGAGGACATCTCTGACCTGACCCAGGATGAACAAGAAGCATTTGTGGAGCAATTTCTTGTAAGGGATCGGGGCAAGAGATTTGATCTGGAAAAGGATCTGTTGTTTCGGATGACCGTTATGAAATTGAGTGAATCGAAATACAAGATGGTGTGGAGCTTCCACCATATTATTATGGATGGCTGGTGCTTGGGGATTGTCGCAAAAGACTTTTTCCATATCTATCGCTCTTATCTTCAAAATAAGAAGGCTGAGCTGGCTCCACCGTATTCCTTCAGTAGCTATGTCACTTGGCTTGGCAAGCAAAATAAACAAGAAGGGCTCTCGTTCTGGCGAGATAGCTTGGATGGATTTGATCAGCAATCTCCTTTACCGGTTGAATACATTTCAACCGGTAAGGGGTACCAACGAGAAGCGATCGTGTTCCGCATTGATCGGGAAACGACTGCCCGTTTGGAGCAAATAGCGAGATCAAATGATGTGACACTGAGCATCGTCTTTCATTCCCTCTGGGGATTGTTGCTGCAACGATACAATTATGCCAATGATGTTGTCTTCGGATCAGTCGTTTCAGGACGTCCCACTGAGCTCGTTGGCGTGGAAGAAATGGTTGGGTTGTTTGTCAATACGATCCCAATGCGGATTCGCAGTGAAGGCAAACAGACATTTTCGGAGTTACTCGGGCAGGTGCAACAATTCTTCACAGCCACAAGTAGCTACCAATACTTGTCTCTGGCGGATATTCAGTCCGAAACCGCATTAAAACAAAACCTGATTCAGCATCTCATGGTCTTTGAAAACTATCCATTGACGGAGGAGGCATTCGACGAAGATGGAAAAGGCGGCTTATTCGGAATCACGGATGTCCAAGGATATGAGCAAACCAGCTACGACTTCAACTTGTGCATTATTCCCGGAAAGGAATTAGAAATTCACTTTATCTATAATGCACTTGCTTACAGCGATGCCTACCTGCATAAAGTACGAGCGCATTTGAATCAATTGATCCAAAGTGTCGTCCGTAACCCCGACCAGCCGATTGCAAAAATGCAAATGATCACGGACGAGGAGCAGGCACTCATTCTCCAGCAATGGAATGACACGGAGATGCTGGTTGATCAATCGCGAACCATTGACCAGCTGTTTAAGGAACAGGTCAAAAAGGGACCGGATCACATTGCCGTGGTCGATCAGGAAGGCACCTACACGTATCAGGAATTAGATGACAAATCAGATGCGCTGGCCTACGTACTGCGTGAGAAAGGCGTACAACCAGGCAGCATTGTTGGTGTGATGGTAGAGCGCTCTACTGCTTACAGCCTCGCCATCTTGGCCGTTTTAAAAGCGGGCGGTGCCTTTCTCCCAATTAGCACCGACCATCCGAGCGAACGGATCAGCTATATGATCGAAGATAGCGGGGCTAGCATTGTTTTGGTCCATAATCCGACTGCAGCGTATGCAGAGCGTGTTCTCCCTGCAGCAACGTTGATCAATCTTGATGATAGGATCGTTTACAACGATGTTTCACTACAGACCCTTCATCGTTCCAGTGACCTGGCCTACGTCATTTATACATCTGGGTCAACGGGGAAGCCAAAGGGGGTAAGGCTGCATCACGTCGGAATCGCCAACCTCCAGCAGTTTTTCATCAACGATCTCGGTATCACGCAAAAGGACAAGGTGTTGCAGTTTGCCAGCATCTCCTTTGATGCCTCTGTCTGGGAGTTTACGATGGGGGTATTGACGGGGGCGAGATTGGTTATTGTTTCAAAGGATGTCGTACTCGATCCGCATGCTTTCAGTGAGTATCTGCTACGGCATGAAGTAACAGTCGCGACGCTTCCGCCTACCTTTGTGACGTATTTGGAGCCGGAACATTTCCCGAAATTGAAAACGTTAATCACCGCAGGTTCCGCGGCAAACTGGGAGCTCGTCCATAAATGGAGCGCGCATTGCCGATACATCAATGCATACGGTCCGACCGAAACAACGATTTGTGCAACGACGTGGACGTATGAAGGGCAAGAGAGGCTGCCGCAGCAAGTGCCAATCGGAAAGCCCATTGCCAACACAAAAGTATACGTGCTGGATGCGCACGGTCATTTGCAGCCCCAGGGAATTCCTGGTGAGTTGGCTATCGCGGGCATTAGCGTCGCTGATGGCTACATCAATCGCGAGGAATTGACGAACGAGAAATTTGTGGCAGATCCGTTTATTGCTGGTTCGAGGCTCTACAAGACGGGAGATATGGTGAAATGGCTTGCGGATGGAAGTCTGGAATATTTGGGGCGAATGGACAACCAGGTCAAGATACGTGGTTTTCGTATCGAGCTTGATGAGGTTGAAAACGTGATCCTATCCCAGGCAGGAGTGAAGGAAGCGGTCGTGTTGGCCAAAAAAGAGCAGGGGGGAGATGCCTGCCTGATCGCTTATCTGGTATGGGAGCAGCCTGAGTGGAACAGAGATTTGCGTCAGGAGCTTTTGGCCACCCTTCCGGCCTATATGGTACCAACGTATATCCACATCCTTGAGAGAATGCCTGTAACACCGAACGGAAAAATAGATCGGAAAGCATTACCTGAGCCTGTCATGATCCGGGAGGCAAATAAGCATCTGAATCCACCGGTTACAGAGCAGGAGATTAGGCTGGCGGAAATCTGGAAAGAAGTGCTCGACCTACAGGAAATCAGTGTGGATGACCATTTTTATGATCTGGGCGGGCATTCTATCAAAGCAATCCAACTGGTAGCGCGACTTCATAAGGAAGGAATAGAAGTAAAGATTCAAACGATCTTCCAATACGATACAGTCAGAGCGCTAGCAGGATATTTAGATACAATAAACCGGATTCGCACCACAAAAGCGCAAGATAAAAAAGAGCTGGAAACCTTGATCTACGCGCATTTTCAAGTACGAAGCAACTATGTAGAGGTGCCCTTCGGCAGCAAGCACCGAGCTGTTCTGTACGTGGAGGAAAATGCGCGGGACCAACACCAAGAAATACTGTCCTTATTGCGTAGGTCTTGTGATCCTGCGATTCAGCCGCACGCCATTCAATATCTGGATCTCTCGCAAAAAGCATGGGAAAAAGAGAAGAATCATTTCCAAGAGGCTACACTTGATGAGAAGGAAACCCTGTCATGGCAGGAGCGCCTCGTCAACGACCTCGATCAGAAGCTCCTTCAGTATTCGGAGGCGATCGTTAATCAGCAGACTTTTATCAGACAGCCGATGTCACCTTCACAGCGCTATCATGTACAGGAAAAGGACATTTCTGGAACAGTGATTCGCTTTGAGCGGATGATCGATCCTAAGACACTGGAAAAGGCCTTTCTTGACATCCTGGAGCGGCATCATTTACTTCGATGCACGCTGGCTTTTGAGGAAGAAGAGCCATATTGGAAAGAGTATCCTTGCCCAAGTGAAATTGCGCTTCCTGTTGTTGATGTATCGGGCGGGTCGGATGAAAGAAAAGAAGCGGTGCGTCATCTTTTGCTGAGCGAGTATTTTTACAAGCAGCATGATTCGATCGGTTCCTTGTCTTACAAAGTGATCTTGCTGAAAGAGAGCGAGAAAGAGTACTCGTTCATATTCCCGGCATCGCATCTCATTTTTGATTTTATTAGCAGTGAGGTTCTGCAAAACGACATGAACCTGTATTACGAAGCGTTGGAGAATGGTACAGACCTCTCGGGAAATGATCGGAATACGTATTGGGATTTCGTCCGGCAAATTACCAAAGGTCCAGTTGGTATCGAAGATCAGCAGATCATGGAGGAATTTGACCTTCACGCATTTGAGAATAGTCTTTTGTCCATAGAAAGACAGCTTCCATCTTCATCTGCTTTGGACGGATACACGATTGTTACCTGCGAACTGGATATGGACAACCCGCAGGAGACAGAAAATGCGCGGATTCCGATTGCTCTTTTAGCAAGATTTTGTGAAAGAAGTTATGGAGTCCACAAGGCACCCATCTTCCTCATGAACTTTGGCAGATCCTTTATGGGGAACCATTTCTTCGATGTGCTTGGCGAGTGCATCGATCATATTCCGCTTCATATTGATCCAGCGTGGAGTCTGGATGAGGTGGAAACGTATGTGAAAGTCCGGTTGGATCTCGCAAAGGAAGGGAACATCCATTTCACCAATCTCGTGCAAAATCCTGATGTAACGGAAAACTATCCTCTTTCCAATCACTCACTCATCCGATCCATGCAGATGACACCTATTATTTGCAACTTTCTGGGTGAGCAGAACAAGAGTCAACCGAGTGAATACGATCACCTGTTTATAAAGAAACGTATTCTCTTTGAGGCCTCCTATACATCCATGGGCAAAATGACTATTTTTATGGCTTTGCCATATCGCGAGGATGAAAGGAAGCTGCGAGTGATCTTGGAGGAGGAAGCAAAAAAATTGATAGGAATGCCTCTAGTCATACGCTAAGAGTCGCCTAGGCATCGTATTGGAAATCGGCAGATGGATTCCGCTCTATTCCGGATTTATTGTCCGTGAGGCGTAGCGGGTTCATCTTGCCGAAATAGATATTCACCTAGAGGGATTACTATTCAGGGAGGTTAAGATGGGCAACCAAACATACGGATACGGATTAAATATTTTTCTCTTTTCTTTTACTCGTTTCATTACAGAATTAGGTAGCGGTGTCTACAAATTTGCTCTTGCCCTGTACATTGCGGATGTGACGGGTTCTTCCGCTGCATTTGCAACTGTTTTGGGCTTTTCGTATTTGCCAGGGGTGCTGATTAATATTTTTGCAGGCGCCTATATTGATAGACACAACAAGAAAACAATCATGGTTGTCACCGAGCTACTCAGCGGTGCGCTCGTTCTCTTGTTTTTACTGTTTTTCCTTCAGTTTCCCACAAATCTATGGTTGTTTGTCGGGTACGCTTTCTTGATCAGTACCATTCAGGCTTTTACGTATCTCGCTTTGCAAGCATCCATTCCTGAGCTGGTAGACGAGGATAGAGTAGGAAGTATGAACTCTATTTATCAAGCGATCAGTGCCATTCTCAATGTAGCAGGTCCTTTGGTAGGGGCGGTAGCCTATGGTTTACTGGGGATGGAAATGATTTTGCTGATTGATGGCCTTTCTTTTATCGGGGCAGGGATCATGCAGATGTTCCTCCGTTTCCGCAAGACCGAGGCAGTACAGGAGACAACGCAAAGCTATACAGACACCATCAAGGAAGTCTTCCAATATATCCGAGAACAGGTTGTGATCAAGTACTTGTTCCTGATTTTCCTTGTGCTCAACTTTATTTTCCCTCCGCTCATGTATGTGGGGCTGCTGCATATTGCCTATCGAGTTGAAAAAGTATCGATGGAGCAATTCTCCTTTATTCAGTCCTCCTGGTTTATCGGGATCATTATCGGAGCGGCTGTTGTCTCTATGAAAAAGGTGAGCAAATATGTGGAGAATAAAATCTTCCTTTTGATTCAATTGCAAGGGCTTCTTTTGCTGACGTGGGTATTTCCGATTTTTGTTCCGGAAACGAGTAACGCCTCTTGGATCATCACTGGCGTATTTGTCTCGATTCTATTAGTCTCGGCAATTTTCAACTCCATGGGGAACATCCCGATCTTTACTTTTGTTCAATTGAACACGCCTGAGCATTTGCGTGCCAGCATGTTTGGGGTGGTCGGTACTTTTACCGGAGTGGCCGTACCGTTTGGGATCTGGTTGTACGGTATTTTACTGGAGGCCGTTCACTGGACGTATCTTGTGTTGGCATCGGGTGCCATCATTTTCGTGATCGCCTTGATCGCTCATCTGAATAAGCAAGTGAGTCAATACTTTAAGAAAAAAGAAGAACAGGTGGTTGCAACAGACAAGTCTGCTTGAGCAAGGTCGCTATAACTATAGAGAGAATATGATGTCAGTTTCATTCAAAAAGACAATGACAAAACTACTGGAGGACTCTACGTGAAGAGTATGCACTACGTCGTTTTGACCGTTGTACTGATGTTCATCACGGGATGTGGAGTGGAAACGAAACAGGAAACGGAGCAAGCCAAACAAAAAATCGTGCAGGTGCACACCGTAAAACAGACGGATTCCTTGCCGATACCACTTACTGCTTTCGTTGAATACAAACAGGAGAGCCATTTAGCCTTTGGGGCTTCTGGTACGATTGAACGAATGAACGTAAGAAAAGGGGCAAAGGTGACACAGGGCCAGGTATTAAGTTCATTAAATACGAACTATTATCAAAAAGGGCTGGAAGCGGCACAAAGCCAGGTTCAAAGTGCATCTGCGTTGCGTTCAAAAACGTTGCAAGGAGCAAGCGCCGATCTCATCAGCAAACAACGCTTGGCAGTAGACAGCCAGGAAAAGCGCATGAAGGATGCGCAACGGAAATGGGAGACAGCCCAGGAGCTGTTTAAGGGCGGCGCTATTTCACAGAGTGAGCTGGACAGTGCGCAGTCGGAAAAAGAGCAAATCGAGATATCGCTACAAGAGGCGCGAATTACGTTGGATAAGTTACTAAAGGGTGCGGAAGTCAACGAGATTGCCAGTGCAGATGCCGATTTGAAACAAGCGGCCAGTCAAGTAGAGCTCGCAAAGAAAACCCTTCAAGAAACGCAACTCGTCGCCCCGTTTAGCGGTACGGTCATCGATGTGACCCAAAAGGCAGGCAGTCTTGCCCAGCCAGGTGAAAGTATCATTCACCTGGTTGATAGCTCGGAAGTGAAGCTGAAGGTCGATGTCCCATTGGATGTGATGGAAAACTACAAGCAAGGGGACACGGTGCCTGTGGCAGTGGAGGGAAAGGGCAAAAGTACAGGGACCATTACCTTTATCTCCCCCGTTCTTAACCAGGAAACGGGAAAGTATCTGGTAGAGATAGCTGTTTCCAATAAAGACAACGTGTTGATCGAGGGGATGGTCGCGACTGTAGAGATGTCACGCAAAGTGAACGGAATGCTCGTTCCCGTCCAAAGCGTGGGCATTAAGGAAACACAGCGCTTCGTCATGGTTGTCGAGAATGGTGTAATCAAGAGACGCGACGTGGAAGTGGGGCAAATTTTTGGCAATAACGTCGAGATTCTATCGGGTCTTCAGTCAGGCAATCAAATCCTAATCTCCGGCATCACGTACTACGCCGAAGGAGAAGTCGTAACGGTGAAAGGGGAGTAACCGATGGACAAGGTCATTCTCTTTTTGCTGAAACGAAAAGTGATCCTCTATTTATGCACATTCCTCATCGTGCTAACCGGAATCGGTGCTCTCTTTTCCTTCCACGTGGAGCTCGTACCGAAAACGAATTTGCCTTGGATTGAAGTGAATATTTCAGGAGGAGCGCTACCGCCTGAAGAGATGGTGGAAAAGGTCACGAAAAAAATAGAGCAGGAATTGAAATCAGTGACTGGCATTAAAAATTTCTCATCGAAAACAGGGACGGGGTTTTCTGGCATCTCGATCCTTGCAGAAGATGGGGAAGGTGAAAAGGTCAAGCAAGAGACACAAAATATTGTGAATCGGCTGCGCAACGAGTTTCCCAAAGTAGTGGATACCGTAACTGTCACGCAAACGAATTTAGGTGACGAGGACTTAATCGACTACGCGATGGTGGGTGCCGATACACAGACCATGCTCACCTTGCTGAAGACGACCATTAAGGATCGAATAGAATCCGTCCCGGGTGTGAAAGAAGTGGTTGTATCCGAGGACGGTTTTGAAAATAAGGTTGCGATAACATTTCGTCCTGATCGGCTTACTGCCTATCGTACGACAGCAGCAGATGTCGTTGGTCAGCTACAGGGTGCCAATTGGAAAAAAGCCGTGGGGATATTGGAAAATCCCGGGTTCGACACCGTTGTGATGATTGACAACAGCTTAAAAAATGTAGAAGAGTTCAAAACCATTTTAATCAAGACACCCAAGGGCAAGGTTGCACTTGAACAATTGGCAACGGTGAGTGACTTGCGCGGAAGCGTGAAGGACGCTATTTCCATGACAGAAGGAAACCTCTTTGTACAAATCAGTGTAAAGCGCGCTACGGGGAGTGACCTGATCACTACACAGAAAAAAGTCGAAGAAGTTGTGAGGCAAATCAATGATGAGGCGGGCGGAAACTACGAGCTGAGAGTCATGTTTGAATCCGTCTCCTTTATCAAAAAAGCGATCACCAATTTGAGTCGAGATGTTGTCATTGGGGGTATATTGGCAATCCTCGTGCTCTGGGTCTTCCTGCGAAATTGGCGTGTGACGATGGTCATTGCAACGACGCTCCCGCTCTCCATCCTGATGACTTTCATCGCTTTGAAAGCTGCCGGATATAACATTGACATGGTGGTATTGATATCACTGAGTTTGTCAATCGGATTGATTGTTGATGCCGCGATCGTTGTTCTGGAGAGTATTTATCATTTGAGAGAAAAGGGAATGCAGTTGAAACAGGCCATCGTTCAGGGTTCAAAAGAAGTCATAGCACCTGTTTTTGCTTCCCAGTTAACTTTGATTATTGTGTTTTTACCACTTGTGGTCGCGGATTTTGAACAGTGGCTGAAGCCTATTCTTCATACCATTGCGTTTACTGTTACCTCTACCATTCTTGCGTCAACGATTGCAGCTTTTCTGTTTGTTCCGATTTTTTCCGAGCGTTTTCTTCAACATGATAAACAGTTACAGTCCCATGGCGAGAAAGAAGGGAAGAATCGGATTGTTTCTCTCTTTCAGCGATTGCTGCTGTTAACCCTTCGTCATCGAATTCTCACATTGCTGGTGGCTCTAGCAGTGTTTGTAGGGGCCTTGAGTCTCTTCCCATTGATTAAAATAGGAAATGGCTTGAATGCCAATGAGAATCAAATTTTTGCCACGCTAACGATGCCCGATGGCACTAGCTTGGAGCAGGCGCGAACAGCGGCAGTTGAAGCGGAAAAAGCGTTGAGAGAGTTGTCCGACGTGAATCAAGTCTTTTTTACGGCAAAGAAAGAGACAGTCGAGTTAAATATTACATTAGTGACCAAGTCGCAACGAATACAAGAGAAAGAAGAATTTATGCAAGAAGTTAACGGTCGCTTGAATGCCGTTGACGGAGTGGAACGGACGAGTTTGACATTTGGCTTCTCAGGTGAATCGGCACCTATTGAGTTGCAGGTCGCGGGAGAAGATTTGGAGGTTTCCCGGTCGATTTCCACAAAAGTAGAAGAAATGCTGGCGAGTATCCCCGGTGTAGTCAATATTCGGAATGACTTTGAAAGAGGGAAGGAAAAAGTAACGCTGACACCGAATCAGGAGGCAATGTCTCAATTACAGGTTGACTCCGATTCATTGGACAGCCAAATCAGCATGTTACTTGGGGAGCAATCCCTATCCACAATCAGTCAAAATGGTATCGAAACCTCGATTGTTGCCAGATTTCCAGAGACATGGGTGACACATCCTGACCAACTTCAACAGACTATGATTCGAACCGAAACAGGCTCACAGGTGCCGTTACACGAGCTGGTCGATTTCCATTTCAGCAAATCTCCGATTACGATCAAGCATGAAAAAGGAGAACAAATCATCACCGTGTCAGCAGAACTGTTGGGCACGGACATTGGTACGGCAGGCAGACAAATCAATGAGAAGCTGGGCACTGTGGAATTGCCCGCTGGATACAAGATCGAGATCGCTGGCGATTTGAAGGAACAGAATAACACCTTTACGCAAGGAATCATCGTCTTGGTAGCGGTCGTCTCCCTCATCTATGTGATTATGGTAGCGCAGTTTGGGAGGTTATCTCAGCCGTTTATTATCATGCTGTCGTTGCCAATGGCCTTGGTGGGCGTCATTCTCGGATTCGTGGTTACACAGCGAACCTTTGGTGAGATGGCGATGATTGGGCTCATCATGCTGGTAGGAATTGTCGTATCCAATGCGATTCTGTTAATTGACAGAATCAATCTGCTCCGCTCACGGGGAATGGGGTTGGAAGAAGCGATTGTACAGGGCACGCGAGATCGTGTTCGTCCGGTGATTATGACCAAGCTGACAGCGATACTCGGTATGCTGCCGATGGGACTCGCTGTTGCGGAAGGAGCGGAACTAGAGGCACCGCTTGCTACCGGGGTAATTGCGGGGTTGATTTTTCACACGCTCGTAACGCTTGTATTGGTTCCCGTTCTTTATTCGATCTTTGAGGGGCTTCGTGAAAAGAGAGTAGCGCGAAAAAAAGCGCAGCGTATTGCTGATTTGTAGAAAAGGGATACCGGGCACGGCGCTGACGAACCAGCGTTGTGCCCTCTACCAACTTCATAGAGCGAATAACATGACGGCAGGTGAGTTTGCCAAGGGTTAAACACAAAGGAGGAGCAATCATGCGCATAAAAGTAGGCATTATTGGCTGCGGTTCCATTGCAAACGAACGTCATGCGCCGGAGTATCACGATCATCCAAATGTCGAGCTTTTCCTTGTGTATGACCCTAATCCAGATCGTGCTCAGAAGCTGGTTGCAAAGTATGGGGGGACGGTAGCGGCTAGCTGGCAAGAGGTCGTTCATCATCCTGAAATTCAAGCGATCAGCGACTGCTCGACGAACGAAATGCACCATATCATCACGACCGAGGCACTGTTGGCTGGAAAACATGTCTTGTGTGAAAAGCCGATCGCGACGACGAGCGAAGGTGCACAGGCTATGCTTGCAGCAGCCAAAGCTACAGGTGCGATTCTCATGATCGACCACAATCAGCGGCTGGTTATCGCCCATCAAAAAGCGCGTCAGATCATTGATTCAGGTGAGCTAGGGCGCATCTTATCCTTTAAAACAAGCTTCGGACATAAAGGGCCTGAGCATTGGAGTATCAACAAAACAAACGCCACATGGTTTTTTAAAAAGAATCGTTCTGCACTCGGTGTTGCCGGAGACTTGGGCATCCATAAAGTAGATCTGCTGCGTTATTTGCTTCAGGACGAAATCGTGCAGGTCAGTGCCTTAACAGCTGTTTTGGACAAAAAAGACGAGGAAGGCTTACCAATCGAGGTATGTGATCAAATGGTATGTCTTTTCCGAACACAGTCGGGGACGGTGGGGACTGCTGCCTTTAGCTGGAGCTACTACGGTGAGGAAGACAATAGTACGATTCTCTATGGAGAGCGTGGGATCATGAAGATTTTTGCTGATCCAGAAAAGGATATCGAATTGATAACAGCTACGGGCGAAAGAAGAGTAGAGCGAACAGGGGCGATACAGACCAACGACCATCAGACAAATAGTGGGGTAATCGATGCCTTTGTAGATGCGATCCAAAATCAAACAATCCCCATCGTCACAGGAAAAGATGGACTTATCGCTCTTTTGATTATCGAAGCGGCCCTGGAGTCAGCTGCAACGGGAAAAACGATTTCTTTGCAACAAAATATTGGATGATTGCCATGTTGCTTGGTCACACTAAGGTGGGAGGTGTAACCATGGAACGAACCATTCAGGTCAATGGTGAGGATTATCATTTCGAGTCAACGTATGATGGGGATTCCCAGTATCATGTACAAGTGCGATGCGGCAAGAAAGTGGTATCGAGTTTCAAAATCTCGGCCGGATCGGAAAGTGATGTGTTTGAGGCTGCTCGTGCTCATTTCAGTGCGGACAAGGAATTGGGCAATTTAAATGGATAGAGACTGGTCTCGGAACGCAGCTTGCGAATGCAGGGCTGCGGTTTTTTCTTGCGCAAAAGGAAATCTCATGATAAGGTTATTTTGTTTCCGTGGAAACAAAAATCGAAATAGATGAGGAGCTGATGCTGTAGTGGACCCTAAAAAGAAGATTTGGAATCGATGGATCACCTTTCTACATAAACAGGAGGAGCGCAGCAAGCTACGTGAAGAAATGCTATTGCGCCAGATTAGAATCAGCGTACCTGATTACGATAAAGTTGGAAGGTTATCCGTAACAGAGCTCCACGTCCTTCAGGAGGTAGGGGGGAGGGATCGAGTCAATGTTACGACAATTGCACAGCATATTGGGGTAACAAAGAGTGCGATATCCAAAATAACAGTCAAGCTTTTGAAAAAAGGATTACTCGAGCGCTATCAGCTCGAAGACAATCAGAAGGAAGTTTTTTTTAGGCTGACATCAGTTGGAGAGATGGTAAACGAGATTCACGAACACTACCATCAACGCCTGGAGAATGACATGTACCGATTCTTGGATAGGTATACCCCCGCTGAATTGGCATTTTTGGATAAGGTCATACGAGAAGCAACAGAAGATTAGGGGAAACATACAACTGGTGTTCATTATTTTTTTGCGAAAATTGTTTCCAAGGACACAATATTAACGAGATAAGAGGCGAGCAACCATGAATCGAAAAAAAGTACTGTACCTACTTGGGTTAACGCTTATGCTAGGTATGTTTGCGCAAAATTTGTTCATGCCTATTTTACCAGCCATGCAAAAAGAGTTTCAGACGAGTGCAACCATGATTAACTGGACCATTTCAATCTTTACCGTCATGCTCGCAATTATGCAAATCGTCTACGGACCATTTATCGATCGGTTCGGCCGAAAACGTGTCATGATACCTGCTCTGATCCTATATACGATCGCATCGATCGGATGCTATCTGGTCGATTCTATTTATGGCCTATTATTTTTCCGGGCTTTACAAGGGGCGGGGTTTGCTGCCATTCCGATTGTAGCCGCAACGATCATTGGAGACTTATTTACAGGAAACCATCGTGCATCTGCAATGGGCACCTATCAAATGCTACTCGCGCTTAGTCCGGCGCTTGGTCCACTGTTAGGTGGCTGGATTGGCGGAATCGGCGGACATTCTGCGGTCTTTTTGTTTTTGGCGACCTGCGCGGTGTTTCTCGTCGTCATAAATGCAACGCTGTTACCTGAAACGAAAACGAATCAAGCAACTTCATCAGGTGGCTTTACATTAGGTTCTTTCCGTGATATTTTACTCCACCCGGTCGGTGCATCCGTCATTTTGATTGGTTTTAGCCAAATGTACGCCTATTATTGCTTTCTGCTGTTTCTCCCTGTCCAATTGACGAACCATTACGAAATCTCCGTTGAAAAAATCGGATTGGTTTTCATGCTCGTGTCAGCCGTTTTTATTATCAGTAGCAAGCTGTCTGCTGTATTGCAAAATCGATGGGGAGCACGTACAACTTTACTGGTGACGACCGGTTCAAATGCTTTGGCGATGTTTCTTTTTATGGCTGCGGCTGATGTTTCTTTTCTCCTGCTTATGATAACAAGTGCGCTGTTTGCCTTAACCTTGGGTGTAGGTATGTCTGCACACACGATCTTGCTATCCGAAGTATTTGAAGCAGAGCGTGCAACAGCCATTGGTGTGTACAATTTCATCCGCTATACGGGAATGGCTGCAGGTCCGGTTGTAGGTGCGATGCTGTTAGAGTGGGGAGGGGTCTGGCTTGAATTTGGTACGGCCGGTATCCTCATTGCTTTGTCGACTTTATTCGCACGTCAAAAGGTAAAAAGAACGGCAGCAAACATTCAAGGGGAGTTCTAATGTTCGGACAGACTTTTCATGTTCGGCTAAATATGCTACAACAGGGATGAAACAATGGAGCGGGAGGAGCAATCAAAAGATGCAGCATCAAGAAGAACGGGACCCGAGGGTACTGATTGCAGGTTTTAGCGAAAATCCGTCCAGCATCCAGTCACTATCCGAAGGCGAATGCCTGACATTCCTGCAAATGCTCGAACAGCATCGCCAAGAACATCCAGGCGAAGAGCTTGATTGGATGGAAGCGATGGTGTTGACGCGGATGTCTGCTTTGCGGATGCACAAAACAGGAGGCCATACGCTGGCAGCTGAATGGGTAGATCGTGCGATTCAACTAGCCCCTGATTATCGCTACGCTGGAGAAGTTAAGCTCGAGCTGTACTTTACACAGTTACGATCCCATGCCTTTCTCACTGAATTCAAGTCCGTGCGTGAAACGGATAACGTCGTCATGCGCAGGAGAACAGTTGAGGTGCTGGAAGAGCAGGCAACCAGTGAGTTGGCTGAAATCACGAAGTGGCGCTCTCTTGTTGAAGAGACGCTGCAGGCAGCGCAAAAGTGGAACGATTCGGAGGCGGAAGCTACGGCTGCTGGCCTCGTGCTGTTATACACGGAACGACAAAATTTGTTAATACAATTGCAAGAACGTGTTCAATCGTATGGAGCGTCTTTATCCGGGGTCTTTTACTCCAGTGAAATGCTCGTCCAATTGCAAGAGACGATTCGCGCTTTAACTAATCAGCAAGAACAGAAAGAAAAACTCCTGCCGCAAAGGAACGAAAGGGTAGAAGATCGCGAAAAAGCGCCTCAGCAAGATTTGAGTGCCTTAGAGCAATTGGAGCAGTTGATCGGTTTGGACGAGATCAAACATCGGGTTCGGCAGTTGGCGCAATTTTTGCAGTATCGCCAGCTGCGCGAAGAAAAGGGCTGGCATATGAAAGACCAGCTCCCTCTTCATCTTGTGCTGATGGGGAATCCAGGCACGGGGAAGACGACTTTGGCTCGCTTGATCGCCAAGCTGTATCAGGAGCTCGGGTTGTTGGCAAAAGGACAGCTCATCGAGGTAGATCGTTCTCAGTTGGTCGGCGCTTACGTAGGACAGACAGAGCAGCGCGTCATGGAAGCGATCAAGCAGGCAGACGGTGGAGTCCTGTTTATCGATGAGGCATACAGCTTGAAGCGCCCAGATAGCTCCGGCAGTGATTACGGACAAGTGGCGATTGACACGCTTGTATCCGCTATGACGAGTGGCGAGTATGCTGGACGCTTCGTCGTGATGCTGGCGGGCTATCCCGAAGAAATGCGTCATTTTTTGTACGCCAACCCTGGGCTGAATAGCCGTTTTCCCGAGACGGGCCACTTTTTGCTGCCGGACTATAAGGCGGACGAACTGGTGCAAATCGCAGAAGAAGTAGCCGTACGGAACGATTTTACTCTGACAGAGGCGGCAAAAATTACGCTGCGCCAGCGCATTGAAAAAGCGCAAGTAGACGAGACGTTTGGCAATGCACGGGCAGTTACAAATATCGTGCTCGATGCTATCTTTGCCAAAGGACGCCAGACAGACGGTAAGGAACTGAAATGGGATGACTTTACGATTCTGAAACCAGAGGATGTCCGTGGTTTCGATCCGCCGCAAAAAGAAAGGAATGCGGAAGCCCGACTGCAAGCGTTGATTGGTCTTGCTCAAGTGAAAACGGAGCTGAAAAAAATCGCTGCGTATGTATCCGTCCAGCAAGAACGCGCAGTAAGAGGCCTGCCGAAAAGTCCGATTGAGCTGCATGCCGTCTTTACTGGAAATCCTGGCACAGGAAAGACGACGGTTGCCCAGCTGTATGCGCAGATTTTGCAAGAAATCGGCTATTTGAAACGCGGTCATCTTGTTACGGCGAGTAGAGCCGACTTGGTAGCGGGGTATGTCGGTCAGACCGCAGCGCTTACTCGCAGAAAAGTTCGAGAAGCTTTGGGCGGCGTCTTGTTTATCGATGAAGCGTATTCGCTGCTCGGTGGAGGAGAGCGGGATTTTGGGCAGGAAGCGGTTGATACGCTCGTAGAAGAGATGACCAAACACGAAGAGAATCTGGTCGTGGTCCTCGCAGGCTACCCACTCGAAATGAATTCATTATTGATGAGCAACCCTGGACTCTTGTCACGGTTTAAAAAATATATTGCATTCCCAGACTATACCGTGAAGGAACTCGTGCACATTCTTGAACAGGCCGCATGCGATGTGGGATATGCGATTGAGAAGAACGTGCTGGAAATGATCTCGCAGTCTTTGGATAAAGCAGTCAGTGATCATCGTTTGAATGGCAATGGTCGTTTTAGCTATAACCTATTGCAAGAGGCGATCCAAAATCAGGCTGTCCGACTGATGGATATTCCGAAGCAGGAATGGAATCAGGAAATGCTGATGCAGTTGGCATGGGCCGATTTTCAACCACTATTACAGTGGACGGTAGAAGAGGATGGGGCAAAAAATTAGTTTTTGTCCCATGTCTATGTCTTCTTACTCTTTTGACAATTCACCCTTTCTCTTATAATGGAAAGTAATGGTTACATTACGCCATGGGGGAAGGGTGTTTGGTTTGCGAAAAAAATGGCAGGCAGCTTTATGCACGACACTTGTTCTGACACTTTCGCTGGAGGGCATTCCGGCGGATGCCAAGCAAGAGGGAGAGCGTCGGGGCAATATCCAGATCGAAGCGGATAAGGGTCTTGCACTGGACAAGCTTACGTCGAAAAAGAGAGAGTCCGAGCTCGTCGTTATTCAGTTATCTGGTCCTGTTCGTGAGGAGTGGAAAGAAGAACTGGAAGATGTCGGCGTCACGCTTGGTGATTACATACCAGATTATGCATTCATCGCGAAAATCGAGGATGAACAGGTAAGAAAGGAAGTCGAGGAGCTGTCCTTTGTCGAAGACGTTATGGCGTTTACACCGAAGTCCAAGGTATCGTCCGAGCTTCGCTTTTCAGGAGGCAACAGAGAGCGGGTCGAGGTTGCCGTCATCGGTTTCAATCAACGGGTGGACATGTATCGAGCGATGACGGAAATGTCGGAGGATCAAGATATAGGAGACATTCAAACGCCGGAAGATGCTCCGCATATATCTATCGCTAAGATGGATCAGCAAACGATTGAACAAGTGATCGAATCAGATGATGTCATTGCGGTTGTCCCCGTCCCAGAAAACAAGCCCCGCAATGATGTGGCAGCTACCATTATTCATTCGGACAAGCTGGCCTCAACAGGGTACACAGGCAAGGGACAAATTGTCGGAGTCGCCGATACCGGACTTGATACAGGGAAGCTTCAAGCGATGCATCCAGATTTTAAGGGCCAGATTGAGAAGCTCATTTCACTTGGTCGACCGAATGATGCGAGTGATGTCCACGGTCATGGTACGCATGTAGCTGGCTCCATTGTGGGCACAGGAGAAGCATCAGATGGACAGTATAAAGGAACGGCACCGGGTGCGAAGCTCGTTTTTCATTCGATAGAGAACGCGAAAGGGAAGCTCGTCACGGATGTCGAGACCATTTTGCAGGAAGCATACGAAGAGGGAGCCCGGATTCACTCCAATTCTTGGGGGACGGACGATAAGGGAGCGTACAGCCTATCATCGCTTCTGTTTGATCGCTTTTTATGGGAGCATCCAGATATGACGGTCCTTATTGCGGCTGGAAACGATGGCGAGAATGGCTATAAAACGATCGGGAGCCCAGCCACGGCTAAAAACGTTATCGCCGTTGGAGCTACGGAAAATGTTCGGCCCAACTTGGGGAAGAACTCCGATAAAGCGGACGACGTGTGGGTATCGAGCAGTCGCGGCTTAACGGACGACGGGCGTTTGAAGCCCGATATTGTTGCGCCTGGTTCAGCGATCTTGTCCACGCGCTCTTCACTGGCACCGAGCAAAAATTTCTACAAGCGTTTTAATGAACATTACGCGTATATGAACGGAACGAGCATGGCTACGCCGATTTTAGCGGGCGGTGTGGCACAAATTCGGGAATTTTTGCAGGAAGAAGGGGAAAAAAATCCGAGCGGTGCATTAGTAAAAGCCATGCTCTTGACGAGTGCAGATAACCTGGATGAAGACATGCGAGAGCAAGGCTTTGGTAGAGCCAATCTGGAGCAGGCGATTGAAACGAACTACAAGGACGAGAAGGATGGCATTCGCACGCGAGAAAAAGTTACGTATAAGGTCAAGGTCTCAGATGATTCCATGCCTTTGGCAATTACGCTTGCGTGGACGGATTATCCTGCTGCCATTGTCGCAAAGCGTGCGCTCGTCAACGATTTGAATCTGAAGGTGACGACACCGAGTGGAGAAAAACTGAACGGCAACGACTTTTTTGAGGCTCCGTACAATGACGAAGTGGACAACCTGAACAACGTCGAGCAGGTATGGATTACCGAACCGGAAGAGGGAACCTACACCGTGACGGTCGAAGGCTATAACATCCCGAAAGGACCTCAGCCGTATGCAATAGCGACAACGGGAAAATGGCAAAAAGCCGATGACGAGGAAGAGGAAAAGCCACCGGTTGAACAGAAACCTTGGCGAACAGGAAAGCTGACACAAAAGCAGAAATACATGGACTATTCAATTCGCGTCAATGAGCCGGGGGATTTGGAATTGTCCGTAGACTGGGATGAGGATGCAGATGTCGATATGTTCGTGTATAACAGTCGTTCAAAGGAGCTTGCTTCTGTCACAACGTCCAACACTCCTGAGCAACTAACAGTGAATATCGAGCAAACCGGCCTGTACAAAATTCGTATCGTGCTAACGGAAGGCAAAGAAGCGAAGTATCGCATGTATCTGAAAAAGCCAGGAAAATAAATAACAGACACAACCTTCGTCTTCTGAACAGATGAAAGGTTGTGTCTTTTTTTAGTGCTGCTCTTCTTTGTTTAACCAGTCCCGCGCACGCATGGCGATTTCCAGGCAAATCCTGTTTTGCGTTGCCGTGTAATCCTCACCGAGAATTTCTTTGATTTTTTCCAAGCGATGATAGAGAGTTTGACGATGAATGAACAGTTTTTCCGCAGCCTCCTGCTTGGACAGGTTAACATCCAAATAGACACGCAGCGTATGCACGAGCGAGGAGCCGTGTGTTTGGTCATGGGCTAAAAGCGGGCCGAGGTAATCGCTTATGAAGGTCTTTAACACAGGCTCACTAGGTACGTGGAACAGGAGTCGGAACAATCCGAGATCAGCGAAAAACGGACTGGATGATTCCTGACAAAAAGCCAGTGCCTGTTCCGCCTCCACGAGGTGCCGTCCAGCGTCAGACAACCGTTTTCCAGCTCGACTGACGCCCGTCCAGATTTGAACATCCGCCCCTAGCATTTGTGTCATGATTCTTTTGACATCGCGAAAGGCTTTTTCCAGGGTACGACGGGAATCTGCAAGCGGCTGTTGCTCGATTAGCAAAAAGTAAAAGCGATGGCCCATGCAACGGATGAAAGGACGAAAGTGATGACGAGTCAATAGTGAACGGAAGATAGCCGTCAGATCGTGCGGCGGAAGGGAATCCTCGACCAAGTTCTTCGGCTTCTCAAACGATAAAATAATCATGTGATAGGCCGAGGCTTTACCGCTGCCCGTGATACCGAGCAGGGAACGCATTTGTTCCTCGGGTATGGAGCGGTTGGCAATCAAATCATCAAACAGCCGGTTTTCGGTAGCAAGCGCCTGTTCCTCCACAAACATTTTCCGCATTAAAATTTGGGCCATGGCGCTGACTGTATTGTCTAAGGTCAGGAGCAAATACTCATCTGGACTGCGTTCATACAAAACAATGCCGACATAAGCGAGCACGTGACCCATCGCCATTACTGGTTGGTAGGCAAGCTGCCTGGTCGCAGAGAGAGAAAGGAAGCGGACGCCAGCTTCACTACTATCCAGTTCGGAAAAATGAGACCGCATCAAATCGCTCATCTCAACGGCAACATCATGTGGTACCACCGGGGCAAATTGTGTGGAGCCATCTGGTGCGTAATAGAAGACCTGCGTCTGAACCGCCACCTGAAAATGCTGCAACAGCTTGGGTATGCCCGCTGCCTGCAG
Organism: Brevibacillus fortis; assembly: GCF_046196545.1. Taxonomy (GTDB): domain Bacteria; phylum Bacillota; class Bacilli; order Brevibacillales; family Brevibacillaceae; genus Brevibacillus; species Brevibacillus fortis_A. The sequence continues at coordinate 3,504,325 of NZ_CP176370.1, read as the reverse complement.
ACTGAGCTGCTGCAAACTGCGAGAGTATGCTTCCAAATTGCGAAGTGCTTGCATCTGCGCATGGATCAAATGCTCGTGCAAATCTTGCGTGATGTCCACAAAGCGGACAGGCTGATGAAAGACGAGCAACGGAAACTGATGGTGGTTCGCCAACTCTAGCATATCTTCAGGGATGAAGGGGATGTAACGTCCCAGCTCGATGCACAGCCCGACTGCTTTTCGCCGAATGAGCTCTGTTAAATACGCAAGTCGCTTTTCCTTTTCTTCGCCAAATCCTAGCCCGGTTGACAGGATCAGCTCGCCGCCATTTAAAAACTGTCCCGTATCGGCAGTCTCCAAGACGTGAACCCAGCGAACAGGTCGGGACAGGCCGCGATGCCCCGCCACTACCTGGGCATGTTGAAATAATGGTCGCTTGATGATTTCTGCAATGGTCAGGCGCAAATCGTTGCCCATGAGGACCACCTCTCCTATTTACACTCTGTATGATTAACCCTACGTAATGCGTTACGCTTTGTCTAGTGCTGACAGGCATTATTTTTGGATAAAATGGAATTGTCAATCAATTGAACGTGAGGAGTTGAAAGGATGAACACAGCTATCGTTGCAAATCCATTGAAAAACTACATCGGGGGGCAGTGGGTAGATTCACTGACGACACGTTTTGAGGATGTACCCAATCCGGCAACAGGAGAATTGTTGTCACGCGTGCCACTGTCGACGAGAGAAGACGTGGACAAGGCTGTTGCTGCTGCAAAGGAAGCGTTTGTGAGCTGGAGTGCTACCCCTGTCGTGGATCGCGCGCGCATTATGTTTCGTTTTCATAGTCTTCTCGTAAAGCATGAGGATGAACTCGCCCGGATGATCACCATGGAGAACGGCAAAAATCTGCCTGAGGCACAGGCGGAACTGTTGCGTGGGCTGGAAATGGTAGAGTTCGCTTGTGGGATGCCGACACTGATGATGGGAGAAACCTTGCCCAATATTGCAAACAGCATCGACAGTCAGGTGATCCGCTTTCCGTTGGGGGTAGTGGGCGGGATTACACCATTTAACTTCCCTGTGATGGTCCCGATGTGGATGTACCCGATTGCGATTACTGCAGGAAATACGTTTATACTGAAGCCCTCGGAGCGTACGCCGCTGTCTTCGATTCGGATTGCCGAACTGCTAAAGGAAGCAGGGCTGCCAGACGGTGTATTCAACGTCGTAAACGGAGCGCATGATGTCGTCAATGGTCTGTTGGAGCATCCGGATGTAAAAGCGATCTCATTCGTCGGCTCGCAGCCAGTTGCGGAATACGTGTACAAGACAGCAGCGGCGAACGGGAAGCGCGTGCAAGCACTGGCTGGGGCGAAAAATCACCATTTGGTCATGCCTGACACGGATTTGAAGCGCGCGGCAAAAACGATTACAAGCTCTGCGTTCGGCTGTGCAGGAGAGCGGTGTATGGCAGCCAGCGCTGTAGTAGCTGTCGAGGAAATTGCCGATGAGCTGATTGCGCATCTGATCCAGGAAGCGAATGCTCTTGCGATGGGGAATGGTTTGGAGGAGGGCATCGATCTCGGGCCAGTCATCCGTGATTCACACTTGTCCAAAGTACATGACTACATCGAAAAAGGTGTCGCGTCTGGTGCCGCGTTGGTACGGGATGGTCGCGAGGACGCGAAAAAGCTGCCAGATGGTTACTTCCTCGGGCCAACGATTTTTGACAAGTCAGATGCCGAGATGGTCATTGTCCGCGACGAGATTTTCGCGCCTGTTCTGAGTGTCATGCGTGTGAAAGACTTTGAAGAGGGCTTGGAGACGATCAGCCGCTCGCGTTTTGGCAATGGGGCGACAATCTATACGAACAACGGAAAATGGGGAAGAGAATTCGTTCAGCAGGTGGAAGCGGGTATGGTCGGTGTCAATGTAGGGGTGCCTGCTCCGATGGGCTTCTTTGCTTTCTCAGGCTGGAAGCAGTCCTTTTACGGTGATTTGCATGCTAATGGAAAAGATGGCGTCCACTTTTTCACGAAGAAAAAAACGGTCACATCCAGATGGTTCGAAGATGGCGATACCAGCATTGGCTCGCAAAAAGTTTTTGTAAAATAACCTCTTACGAAAAAGAAGGAGGATTGCGCGATGGAGCAAGGACAAGTGACAAAAGATTTTGATAAAGAGAGCTTGCTGGATGCTGACCGTTCGCATATGTGGCACCATATGTCCCCCTACAATCCCAATCCGATGATCGTAACGGAAGCGAGCGGATCGTGGATCACCGATATCGACGGGAACCGGTACCTGGATGGGATGTCTGGCTTGTGGTGCGTCAACGTTGGCTATGGTCGACAGGAGCTCGCAGACGCCGCTTACGAGCAGTTGAAGCAATTGGCTTATTTTCCACTCACACAAAGCCATGTCCCTGCTATTCGACTATCCGAGAAGATCAGCGAATGGCTTGGGGAGGAGTACCGCGTTTTCTTTTCCAACAGCGGCTCGGAAGCAAACGAGGTCGCATTCAAGATTGCCCGTCAATATCATCACCAGAACGGGGATCCGGGACGTTACAAATTCATTTCGCGCCATCGCGCTTACCACGGGAATACGATGGGGGCTCTCGCTGCAACGGGTCAATCCATACGCAAGGAAAAATACGAGCCATTAGCGCCTGGCTTCCTTCATGTACCGCCGCCTTACTGCTATCGCTGTCCGGCTGGAAAATCGTACGGCAAATGCAATCTGGAGTGCGCTCAATATTACGATCAAGTGATCAATTGGGAAGGTGAAAAGACGGTGGCAGCGGTCATCATGGAGCCGACCATTACCGGGGGAGGCGTCCTTGTTCCTTCGCCGGAATACATGCCAAAAGTGCGGGAAATCTGCGATAAGTACGGCGTGTTGATGATCGTGGACGAGGTCATCTGCGGATTTGGTCGCTCCGGTCAAAAGTTCGGCCACCAAAACTTCGGAATCAAGCCAGATATCGTGACTATGGCCAAAGGTATTACGAGCGCCTACCTGCCACTTTCCGCAACAGCAGTGCGGGCCGAAATCGCAGACAAATTCAATGAGCAGGGGAACAATTTGCATTTCCGTCATGTCAATACGTTCGGCGGCAATCCGGCGGCATGCGCACTTGCCCTGAAAAATCTCGAAATTTTAGAAGAGGAAAAACTGGTGGAGAGAGCGGAGGAACTCGGTGCAGTATTGCGTGCGAAGCTGGCGTTTCTCGCAGATCATCCATACGTTGGAGACATTCGGAGCTTCGGCTTCCTGATGGGGATCGAGATGGTTGAGGATCGCAAAACGAAAGAACCTGCGGCGCCAGCGAAATTGACACAGGTAATTGCTGAGTGCAAAAAGCGGGGGCTAATCATCGGGCGCAATGGCGACACCATTCCGAGCTTCAATAATGTGCTGACACTCTCGCCACCGTTTACCACGACGAGTGATGATATCGATTTTATTGCACAGGTCATGAAGGAAGCCTTTGATACATTGGAGTAGAAGTAGCTTGGATGTAAAGACGAATAGATGAAAGCAGCGGCAGACTAGGAGATGCGAAAAACCTAGACTACCGCTGTATTTATTTAACGATGGAGCTGATAGCGCTTTTGCAGCTTCGCACGATGTGCTTCCAATATCTCCTCAAAAGGAACCTCGTATTGGTTTGCCAGTAAGATTAAATTCCCGAGCACATCGCCCAGCTCTTCCACCAGCTCCTGCCGAGCTTCCTCTGCGGGCTTTTCCCCTTCATCAGGACGATCTCGACCAATTTCAATGGCACGTACAGCTCTTGCCAGCTCGCCAGCTTCTTCCATCAGAAATCCTACACGAATAAACGGACCATACCCAGTCCATCCGCGTTCTTGATAAAAATCTCCAACCCATTTTTGAAACTCAGTTATATTCACATATATCTGTCCCTTCCTGATTTTAGTATAATTATATTACACGCAAAGAAATTTAGGAAAAGCCATTCTACTTCAACAAGTTTTGGGAGGATGACATGAAACGTATTTGTGTTTATGCAGGTTCCAATCCGGGTGTAAATCCACTTTTTGAGCGGTGCGCACAGGAATTAGGAAAAGAACTGGTCGCTCGTGGTCTTGAATTGGTCTATGGCGGCTCTAGCATGGGACTGATGGGGCGCGTTGCAAATGCAGTACTGGAAGGCGATGGAAAAGCGATCGGCGTCATGCCTACGGGACTGTTCCGCGGAGAAATCGTACATAAAGGGCTGACAGAATTGCATGAGGTCCTGACGATGCACGAGCGCAAAGCGAAAATGATCGATCTGTCTGATGGCTTCATTGCTTTGCCAGGTGGATTGGGTACCTTTGAAGAAATTTTTGAAGTGGTGAGCTGGGGTCAAATAGGCATTCACCAAAAGCCAATCGGACTGTTGAACGTGGACGGCTACTATACGCCGTTGATGCAAATGGTGGAGCATGCGACCGAAGCAGGATTTATTCCAGCGATGCAGGGCGAATTGATCCTGTGTGAGAGTGATCCCGCTGTATTGCTAGATCGTATGCGAGATTACACACCGCCAGTGAAAGTAAACAAATGGTCGGAACTGGATAAATAAGAATGTGCAAAAGATAACCCGAAGCCCTCCAGTTGTGGGAGGAATTCGGGTTATTCTAGTTATTGACAGGATGAATGCAGGAGTGTTAATGTAGTTGATTATATCCCTAGTAAATACATAGGAATAGTATTAATATGACTCGTCTTCATACGTCAGGAGGATTCTTCATGAACAGATCATCGAAATGGCTACAACTCTCCACTTCAGCTGCCGTACTCTCAGCGGCGCTCGTTTTTCCAACTGCAGTCGGTGCAACAACGAAAACAACGGTAGAAGCACACGTAGAGTGGAACAGCTTTTTGCAGCAGCAATACGGTGTGAAATTTGACAAGACGGTAACTCGCGAGCAATTTGAGAAAGCGTTGCTCAAGATCGTATCCTCTACCACAAGTATATCGGAAAAAGACTTCTCAGCCAAAACTTTCTTGCCTGAATCCAAAGATGCCTCCAAGCTGGTTGTATGGGAAGCAGTCAGTGCTGCCGCAAAAGCTGCTGAGTTAAAAGAGCTCGGGTATACATATAGCGAGGAAAAAGTAACGGCTGCCTTGAAAAAAGCAGGAATTTCGTATAAAAAAGGCGGCACGCTTACCTTACAGGCTGCACAAGAGCTGGCTGTAGCGATTGATACGGGGCTTGTGTCCGCCAATGCTTTGAAGTCAGCTTCTGTAGAAGGGGCAGTATCCGCTGAGCTTGCAAGTCAATTGCTAGCAAAAGTAGCAGAGTTCCATGGCTCTGCCAAAAACTATCTGGGCACAATCGCCGAGGAAGAGATTTTTGGCAAGCTCGCACAGGCATGGAATGAATCGCAAATCATTAAAGCCGGTGAATTGCAAGAGCTTGTAGACAAAGGCTTGAAGCAAAACCTGATTACTGGCTACAATCTGAAGGATGCCGCATTCGATCCTCATTTTGATCCACAGCGCACGATTACGTATGGGCATAGTGATATCGCTCACGCCATTCAATTAATCGGCCTGTTAAAAAGTGAAGGCGTCAATGCCAAGGTTCAATTTGAGCCGAAAACATCTGCCTTCATTTACTTGAAGGAATGGGGAGAGCCCGTTCAAACAACAGATTACCAGGTGGTTCAGATTGAAAACGGCAACTACATTGCGTATGCCAAGGAGTACGATCTCAGCCTGGAATTCGACAGTGTAGAAGAGAAAGAGAAGTTCCAGCCACTTGTTTTGAAATATGCCAAACGGGATCAAGAGGACATGACCGGATTGCTCAAGGCTTCTTGGTGGCAGCCGCTTTATCATTCCCGTACGGAGCTGGCAGATTATGCTGTCATTACGAACAACGTGTTAAAAGATGGCCGTTATGTCGTGCAGTCTTTCTCCCTGAATGAAGAATCACCAAAAGTCGTGGAAGGCTTCCAAAAGCTGAATGACAAAGTAAAGGTAGAGACATACAAATTTTGGGTAGATCAACCGTTCTTTCATTATCTCAACGGCGAATCGAAGTAAATACCGTACATCGAAAAGCGTCCTTCCCTTGTCAACATCGGGGAAAGGACGCTTTATTCTGTTACATGGATAATGGATTGAAAAATCTTTTTAGCGGATTTTGTCTATTTCTGGTATAATTTAGGGATAATCGTTGTTTTATGGCGATGGTTGTATAGTCATGCTGATAGTTTGGGAGGGAATGAAGTGAAAAAGAAAGCGATAATGCTTCTGTTGTCCTGCTGTTTGTTCGCTTCGACAGCATTCGCAGCAAACGCATCAACGACAATGCCAACCACGACGCAAAGCGGTACGGGAACATCCGTACAGGCACCAGCAGATTTGTCAAAAGGGCTGCTCGTGAATACCTTCACTTCCCATCGGTGGAAACAAGATTCGCTTACGAAGCTACTGGGGAAATCCGTGAAAGAATTTGATGATTATGTGTATTATCCACAGGGAGTCAGCATGAAGTGGGACGAAAACAAGCAAGCGTTTGCCGTTCTCGTTGAACCTTCCTATAAAGGCGAAGTTGTAAAAGGTATTACGACCTCTAAAAGAAAAGACGAGATCGTCCGAGTCTTGGGTAAGCCGGATTTTTCCGATGAAAAGCTTGAGTTGATTGGCTATGCGGAACAGGGGTATCACTTGTTTTTCACGTTTGCTCAGGATAAAGTAAAAGCCATTTCTATTTATCGTCGTGATCAGATCGCCGATACGAAAGCACTTGTTGATATGGCTAAAAATTTGCAAGACTATGGTGAAAAATTAGGGGCACCCGCTGAGTATGCTGATTTTTCTATCTTTGGTGCATGGGGTAAGCCGGATTTTTCGTACCACCTCAGAGGAATCGGTACATACGCGTGGGAATATCCATCTAGAGGCATCGCCTACGATGGTATGCCAGATGATGCAACGCTAACCATCTACAGTAATTTTCCGAGCAAAGACGAGCTCGCTGATTTGAAAAACGTAAAAAACATCGTCTTTTCCAAAGAAGATTCCCTGTTCTTGATCGAAAAACTGAGAATCGAAACCGAAAAAGAAAAAATCGAATTGGCGAAAAAAGCCGGAATCCCATCACCAGACAAGAAAAAAATCGCGGTGATTGATTCAGACAATTTGTACAATACTGCGAATATTCGCTTCTATCAGCCAGATTACACACCACAAGCTCAACTGTTTCCAGGTTATTTTATCGATGAAGTAACATGGCTGGACAACAACTGGATCTTGTATCAGACAATGATGGGTGTGGGAGTTTATCATGTTACTACCCATGAAAAGATAGAAATTGTAGGGATGGAGAAAAAGGCAAACGAGCCGTTTGATATGCTGGATGTCAATACAGTCAAGCCTGATCTGACGAAAAAAGCAATCGTGTTTGAAGTCAGCATGAAAGAAAAGAATCAGACTTACACAGTTCGCTATCAAATCACGGGCGACCAAATCACGTTCACCTGGTAGAGAGTAGGGACTATCGTTCTTTTTTGACGCTGATGGGCGAGCTAGCTGCTTCCTTCTCGGCCAGATATGACCGCATGCCTCGAACGAACAACTCACGAAGGACTTCCTGCTGCGTTTTGCTACTGACGAGAGAGCGAATGAGCTCCAGCTCAGCTACCAATTCTGAATCAAGGTGAAGGTTGACAGTCTTCCCTCTGGTTCGCGGGTGTAGCTCGTAGTACTCTGCTGATTTTTTTACGGTGCCTTGGATAACAACAGCTTCGTCCAACCATTCCTGGTCGGGAATATACAAGCATGGTGCTTCTAAAATAATATGGGTCAGTTCTTCGCTAAATCGAATGGCGAGGGTCTGGCCCTTTTTTTTATGCAAATCGCGAATTTGTCGTGATCTCTCTTGATTGGCAACTGTATTTTCCAGCGTGATTACGGCCAGTTCCATAGTGCCTCCTTATGGGATGAGCAGTTCTTCTTCTGATACCGACAACAATACTTCTCCCGTTTTTTCCAATTGGACTTGGTAGGTGAAGTGCTGGTCGCTTCGCTCGACGGAGGTGATGATTCCCCAGCAGCATGTGCTATTTCTTATGAGCTGGACACGATCCAGTACCTCGTAGTTCGGGCAAAGATACCCTTTTTTATATAGATAAGTGAGTACGGATTCTCGAGGAAAAAGAAATCGTTTGTTTCCTTGTTTACTGACCAAAAGGGGGAAGGTCTCCCGTTCGTCTAACCAATCCCCTAAATAGCCTTGATCTGCCCAGCGTTTGACAGTAGCCATACTGCCGACACGACCAGCTTTTGTCTTCAGGATGTCCAGTATTTCGCGCGAAGAGAGAAACGCTTTGCGCCTTTCGAGTTGCGTCAGGTAGTTTTTGCGCTCGGTTTCTAATTGGCTGAGAAGCGCATGTGCCTCCGCGATTTTTTGTTTCACTACCCTGATCTCCAGGTCGTAATCCTTCATGGGGGACGGCCCTTTCATCCTTGTTTGTTTTTATCGTATTCGAATATGAAATCATTCATGTCATCCAAGCAGATTGATTTCGTTTCCTCACTAGCCAAATACGAAATGTAACAATCATAAAAAAGCGATTTCGCACATTGATTAATAGCAAGCATGTTTAGATCTGGTGAGGAGGTTGTGGACAGATGAGCATTCCCAATGAGCTCGCGAAAAATTTCGCGGAAGTCGTGCCTGCCCTAAAACCGATGGAAGCCATCCATGAAGCGAATCGCTGCTTGTATTGTTACGACGCACCCTGTATTAAGGCTTGTCCCACGTCGATTGACATCCCTTCCTTCATCAAAAAAATTGCGACCGGGAATTTGTTCGGATCAGCCCGGACGATCATGGAATCGAATCCCGTCGGGGCGAGCTGCGCACGCGTATGTCCAACCGAGGAGCTGTGTGAGGGTGCTTGTGTACTTAATTCAGCTTCCAAACCCATCATGATCGGTCTTCTCCAGCGTCACGCGACAGACTGGGCAATCCAAAATCAAGCAACGCTTTTTTCAAAAGGCGAAGCAAACGGAAAACGGGTAGCGATCGTCGGAGCGGGTCCGGCGGGATTATCAGCAGCCCGTGAGCTTGCGCGTCTTGGCTACGCGGTTACGGTATTTGAAGCCAAAGAAAAGGCGGGAGGATTGAACACGTACGGCATCGTTTCTTTCCGTCTGCCACAAGAAATTTCGCTATGGGAAGTAGAGCAAGTAGAGGCATTGGGGGTAGAGATACGTACCAATACGCGAATCGGCGTGGATGTAGCGCCAGAAGAGCTATTGGACCAGTATGATTCCGTCCTGTTGGCAGCCGGTATGGGCAATGTCCCTCAGCTGAATATCCCGGGAGAAGAATTGGAAGGTGTCCTCGATGCCATTGCACTCGTCGAGGAGACCAAGACCAAACCACTATCAGACGAAATGCTCGGCAAAAAAGTCGTGATCATCGGTGCGGGGAATACGGCGATTGATGCTGCCACCTGTTCGAAACGGCTGGGTGCAGACAATGCCCAGATTTTGTACCGACGGACAGTTCAGGAGATGTCCTGTTACCAGTTTGAGTACGAATTCGCCAAGCAGGATGGTGTAGAATTCCGCTGGCTCGTTGCTCCAACGCGTGTACTCGAGGAAAACGGCCGAGTGAAGGGATTGGAACTGGTGCGAATGGAGCTAGGTGAGCCGGATCAGAAAGGAAGAAAGCGTCCAATAGAAATTCCAGGCAGTCATTTTGTCATCGAAGTCGATTATGTCGTCAAAGCGATCGGACAAAACAGACATCTGTCTCTGATTGAATCATTTGGGCTTCAACACCGCAATGGGATTGTCGAGGTCGAGGAAGGCACCTATCGAACCTCCCATGTCAAAGTTTACGCGGCGGGCGATGTCATATTTGGTGGAGGCAAGACAGATGCGATGGTAGTCGATGCAGCCAATCACGGGAAACGAGCGGCTCATGCTATCCACCAATCGCTCAGTGATCAAAAACAGACAGTATAAAGGAGGAGACCTATTATGGCAGATCTCAGCATTAATCTGGCGGGAATCCAATCCCCGAATCCATTCTGGTTGGCCTCTGCGCCGCCGACCAATTCAGGCTACCAAGTACAGCGTGCCTTTGAAGCGGGCTGGGGTGGCGCGGTCTGGAAGACACTCGGAGAGCCGATCATCAACGTCACCTCCCGCTTTGCAGGGCTGAACTTCGGAGGGCAGCGGGTCTTTGGTTTCAACAACATTGAACTGATTACGGATAAACCGCTTGAGGTCAATTTGAAGGAAATGGATGAAACGAAGCGCCGTTTTCCGAAGCATGCGTTGATTGCTTCGCTCATGGTTGAACATAAGCAGGAAGCATGGCACGAGATTGTCAAAAAGGTGGAGGCAATCGGTGTAGACGGTCTGGAACTCAATTTCGGCTGTCCGCACGGCATGGCAGAACGCGGGATGGGCTCTGCGGTCGGTCAGCATCCAGATTTAATCCGGCAACAGGTCGAATGGGTAAAAGAAGTCGCCCAAACCCCTGTCATCGTCAAGCTCACCCCAAACATTACGGACATTCGCTTTACTGCACGGGCCGCGAGCCAGGGTGGAGCGGATGCCATCAGCATGATCAACACCATTAACAGCTTGATGGGGGTTGATCTCGACAAATGGCTGCCGATCCCACATGTAGATGGAAAAGGGGCCCACGGTGGCTATTGTGGACCAGCAGTCAAACCAATCGCCCTGAACATGGTCGCAGAATGTGCACGCGATCCCAAGGTTGGTATCCCGATCTCTGGTATTGGCGGAATCTCTGATTGGCGCGATACCGTTGAATTTTTGCTGATGGGAGCAACGGGTGTTCAAGTATGTACAGCCGCTATGCATCATGGGTTCCGGATCGTGGAAGACATGATTGATGGACTTAACAATTACCTGGATCAGCGTGGAATTGCGTCCGTGATGGATATTGTCGGAAAAGCGGTGCAGACTTACTCGGATTGGGGCCATCTGAATCTGAATTACAAGGTAGTGGCGCGCATCCATGAAGAGACCTGTATAAATTGCAACAAATGTCATATCGCTTGTGAGGACACCTCTCACCAATGCATTGACATTGTTCCTGATGCAGCGACGGGCAAAGAGCGCTTGGTTGTACGAGAAGAAGATTGTGTAGGCTGTAATTTGTGCTCCATCGTTTGTCCAGTGGAAGGAACGATCGAGATGGTCGAGATCCCGAGCGACAAAGCCCCTCTCAGCTGGAATCAGCGGCAGGCTGCTTTGGCTGCGGGTGGCAGCTGCGACCTGTAATGCAGTCATGTTTTCGGGGCGGGGTGCATAGCGTGTACAAGGGAAGGCATGTCTACTCGGTGACGGGTTGAAGGGGAGATGATCATCGGATGAAAAAATGGATTCGAAATGGCACAGTCGTGACAGCGTCAGACACCTATCAGGCGGACATCTTGATCGAAGGGGAAAAGGTAGTCGCAATTGGCTCCAATCTGGATGGGAAAGATGCCGAAGTCATCGATGCTACCGGATACTATGTTTTCCCAGGAGGGATTGACCCACATACCCATCTCGATATGCCTTTTGGCGGAACGGTTACTTCCGATAACTTCTATACAGGCACGAAGGCAGCAGCATTTGGCGGGACGACAAGCATCATCGATTTTTGCCTGACGAATAAAGGAGAGCCATTGCATTCATCCATTTCTACCTGGCACGAAAAAGCAAGGGGCAAAGCGGTCATTGACTACGGCTTCCACCTGATGGTTTCCGATGCGAACGATCAAGTGCTCGAGGAATTAGGAGCAGTCGTACGAAATGAAGGCATTACTTCGCTCAAAGTATTCATGGCTTACAAAAATGTGCTGATGGCCGATGATGAGACGCTATTTAAAACGTTGGTTCGGGCTAAGGAACTAGGTGCCCTTGTACAGGTCCATGCAGAGAATGGAGACGTTCTGGATTATTTGATCAAGCAGGCCATTGCAAAAGGGCAGACAGACCCCGTGTACCACGCCTACACCCGCCCGCCTGAAGCAGAAGGAGAAGCGACGGGACGTGCGATTGCACTGACTGCACTGGCAGATGCCCAGTTGTATGTCGTGCATGTATCATGTGCTGAGGCTGTGCGCCGAATCGCAGAGGCACGCGAAAAAGGATGGAATGTGTACGGGGAGACATGCCCGCAATACTTGGTGCTCGATATTACGGATCTACAGAAGCAGGGCTTTGAAGGAGCGAAGTACGTCTGGTCCCCTCCGCTTCGGGAAAAGTGGAATCAGGACGTCTTGTGGAGCGCGTTGAAAAATGGCATTTTGCAAACGGTTGGCTCCGACCATTGTTCCTTTAATTTCTCCGGTCAAAAAGAGCTGGGGCTAGGGGACTTCACGAAAATCCCGAATGGTGGACCAATCATTGAGGACCGGATGCGTCTCCTCTTCTCGGAAGGGGTAACAAAGAACAAGATCAGCCTCAATCAGTTCGTCGATATGACCTCTACAAAAGTAGCCAAACTGTTCGGGATGTTCCCGCAAAAAGGAACGATTGCGGTAGGCTCGGACGCGGATATCGTGTTGTTTGATCCAACGGTGAAGCGCACGATCTCCGTTGAAACTCACCATATGAATGTTGACTACAATCCATTTGAAGGGATGGTCGTGAACGGCGATATCATCTCGGTGATTTCGCGCGGCTCATTTGTCATTCGCGATCAGCAATTCGTCGGTCAAGCCGGGGCTGGACGCTTTGTAAAACGATCGACCTTTACAAGACCGTAAGCAAGGAGAGCGTAAAAAGGCGAGGAGGGCGATTATGGCAGATATCATTCGCATCGGCTTGATTCAGGCGAAAAACGATGTCCACGGAGACGAATCGGTTCATTTGCACAAAGAAAAAGCCATTGAGAAACATGAGAGGATGGTGCGGGAGGCGGCTGCCAAAGGGGCACAAATCATCTGTCTGCAAGAAATCTTCTATGGCCCGTATTTTTGTGCCGAACAGCAACCGAAATGGTATGAATCAGCGGAAGAAGTCCCAAATGGACCAACCGTGCAACTTTTCTCTTCCCTTGCCCGCGAGCTAGGAACCGTACTCATTTTACCTGTGTACGAACGCGTGGGGATTGGTACGTATTACAACACGGCCGCTGTAATTGACGCGGATGGCACGTATTTGGGCAAATATCGCAAGCAGCATATTCCGCATGTCGGTGTGGGCAGCAGCGGGTGCGGATTCTGGGAGAAATATTACTTTAAGCCCGGCAATCTTGGGTATCCCGTTTTTGAAACCGCTTTTGCCAAGGTCGGGGTCTATATATGCTATGACCGCCATTTTCCAGAAGGCGCACGACTGCTGGGCTTGAATGGGGCGGAGATTGTTTTCAATCCGTCTGCGACAGTCGCCGGCTTATCCGAGTACTTGTGGAAGCTCGAGCAGCCTGCTCATGCCGTAGCCAACGGTTATTATGTGGCAGCGATCAATCGGGTAGGGACAGAAGCACCGTGGAACATGGGAGAGTTTTACGGACAATCGTACTTGGTCGATCCGCGAGGGCAATTTGTTGCCATGGGAAGTAGGGATCAGGACGAGGTCATTATCGCTGAAATGGACCGCAACAAAATTCATGAGGTGCGGGATACGTGGCAATTTTACCGGGATCGCAGACCGGAAACCTACGAAGATATGGTAAAGCTATTACCTTAATACAAGAGTGAGGGAGGTGCCGGATACGCGCCTTCCTCCTTTTCGCATCATTGGAAGGATTCCATCAGAGTCAAAAGGAGCGTTCAGGGATGAGGCAGATTGTATATCGAGGGGTCGAATACGGTGAGGGACTTCGCGTCGTGAAAGCGCAAAAGTATGAGAGGGCAGAACGGCGTCATTTTACAAACGGTGCTAGTGCAAAGGCAGTATTTGGCGCTGGTGTTTACTTGGTGAGTAATCCGGAAATCGCCGCACAATATGCGATTTGTCATGCGGAGACCAATGGGGAGAAGGCAGTTGTGTTGAGCCAACAGATCCATTTGCAGGGTCTCGTTTGTTTGGACGAGCGCTATGGGGAAAATGAACTGCGCATCGATGCATTGCGCGCTGCTTATTCAGAAGAGGAACTCGAACAGAGACAGAACGGAATGGGCTATGAAGAGTGGCTGGAATGGACAGGCGATAAGGTGCGTGCATATTTGATTGCCTGTGGATACCGGGGGATTCGGTATCGGATCAGCCCGGAGCTAACGTATTATATTTGCTATGAGCCGGACATTCAAATTGAAGAGATCACGATTCTATCTGTGCTCGATGTGTGAGAAAGAGACTACGACTATCGACTTATTCGACAAACTTTGGTAAGATTAGACAATATTCGCGCTTTTTCTAGCTTACCTATTTGACACAGGAAGGATTGCCGTAACGATGAGTCTATTACGTAACCTCAGCACCCGAGCCAAACTGTTTAGCTTGATTGTGATGATGGCCGTCTTTTTGTGTGTTGTCGGATTCACCGGATATTTCCATGTGCAAGTCCAAGGTGAACGCATGAAGGCCATGTATGAAGAGCAGCTTCTTCCCGTTAAGTGGATTAACGACTGGAGACAAGAAATCCGCGCGATTGACGGATTGGTTTATAAAATGATTCTCGATCCATCTCCTGCGGTCTTTGCCGAATACAAGACTGAATTGGATTTACGAATGGAGACAGCGGAACAAACATTCCAATATCTCCAGAATGCGAAGCTGGATGCACAAGAACAAGAAAGAGTGACGATGCTAAAGGAGCTCATCGAGCAGTATCGCAAAGACCAGGGCGAGGTCATGAAAATGATCCAAGAGGGGAAAGCGGATCAAGCCTATTCGTTTTATCGTGCAACGGATAAGACGCTGAATTGGATTAATCAGGAACAGCTCGAATGGGCGAATTACAAATCAGAGCAGGCAGTCGCCATGCAAAAGGAAAACCAAGATGAGACTCAAGAAGCGATTACATTCCTGATCGTGGTAGGCGTACTGTCGATTATAATCGGTAGTGCATTGGGGTGGATCATCTCCCGAATGATCGCTGATCCCCTTCGAGTTGTCTCCAGCCGCATGCAGCAATTGGCAAGCGGGAATATGGCGGTTGCTCCCGTCACCTACGTAACTCGTGACGAGGTAGGTACACTTGGTACTGCGTTCAATGAATTGGTAACGAATTTCCGTTCATTGATTGAACAAGTAAAAGTGGCGGGTGAGCAAGTCGCTGCTTCCTCTGAGGAATTGTCTGCGA
The DNA here is from genome assembly GCF_046196545.1 of Brevibacillus fortis. GTDB lineage: Bacteria > Bacillota > Bacilli > Brevibacillales > Brevibacillaceae > Brevibacillus > Brevibacillus fortis_A. Next base: position 3,489,090 of record NZ_CP176370.1, on the reverse strand, counting down.
GTGCGGAGCAGTCCGCCTATGCAACGGAACAATCGATCAGCAGTGTACAGCAAATTGCTTCTGCCTCCGAAGTACAGACTCAACGTACGCAAGAAAGTGTTCGCGTCATGGAAGAAATGTCGATTGCCATCCAGCGGATTGCCGATACGTCTGGAGCCGTTTCTGAATCATCGGCGCAGGCAGCAGAGGATGCGGAGCAAGGAAACATTCATATTCAGCAAGCCGTTGATCAGATGAATACGATCTCCCATTCGGTGAATCACGCTGCGGATCTCGTGCAGCAGCTCGGCGTGCGATCAGAAGCTATTGGGCAAATTGTTGACGTGATTACCGGAATTGCTTCCCAAACAAATTTGCTGGCGCTCAACGCTGCAATTGAAGCTGCGCGTGCAGGAGAACACGGCAGGGGATTTGCTGTCGTTGCCGATGAGGTTCGTAAACTCGCAGAACAGTCAGAGGAATCTGCACGTGAGATCGCGAGACTGATTGGGGAAATCCAGCAAGAAACCACGCAAGTCGTGCATGTCATGATGGATGGAACCCAAGAGGCGAAAAAGGGTGCAGAAGTCGTTCAAGAAGCGGGTGTCACCTTCCAGCGTATTGTAGCGTCTTCTCAGGAGGTTGCGGGTCAAATTCAGGAAGTATCCGCTGCTACCGAGCAAATGTCGGCAAGCATGCAGCAAGTCGCATCTGCTATGGATGAAATGAATCGCCTCGCACAGGAAGCAGCCGTACATACCCAAGGAGTATCGGCGGGGGCAGGAGAACAGCTTGCCAGCATGCAAGAAATCGCCCGATCCAGCGCGAATCTGAATGAGCTTTCTCAAGAGCTGCAAGAGTCCATCAGTCAATTCAAATGGTAGAGTAAGTGATTAAACGAAAGACTGGCAAACCCAACGGGGCAGCCAGTCTTTTTTGGTAGCTTGCTATTAGGAAGCAATCGTTTGTTTGTTGTTTGCTGTGATTTTTTCATAATCATTGGCACTCAAAATCGAAGCGTCGTTTTTCATCATCCACGTGTAAATCACGAGTGAAATCAGTAGTCCGATAGTCCAAGCATTGTCCCAAATAATGGTTAAGCCCGGAATGTATTTACTGATAAAAGGAATCGCAATCCCGATTAGCATCGCCCAGATGGCTCTGCCATTAAAGCCCGTTTTGTAGGCGTAGATTCCGTTAGTTTTGTACAACTCTGTTAAATGAATGCGCCGCTTGCGCACGAGCCAATAGTCGGCGATGGCTATTCCGTCGATCGGACCTAACAAGGCTCCGTACGTTCCGAGCCATAAAAAGATGTAGTTGCCGAAGTTCTCCAAAATGTACCATGGCTGCATCAAGAGCGACACGACCCCGGCGATGATGGCACCGGCTTCATATGAGAGACGGCGAGGGGCCAGATTCTCCACTGCCCGGGCGGGAGCAACGATATTGGCCGCTACGTTGGTCGTCAATGTAGCAAGAATGATTCCAATCGTTCCGAGGAAAATGGCGAAAGGCGAGAATTTTGCCAACACGGCAGCAGGGTCCCACAACGCTTCTCCGTAAATCACGACGGTAGCAGAAGCGACAGCCACTCCGATGAACGAGAAGAAACCCATCGTGGTCGGCAACGAAGAGGATTGTCCGATGATTTGGGCTTTTTGACTTTTGGCGTACCGACAGAAATCCGGAATGTTAAGGGCCATCGTTGCCCAAAAAGCAATCGCTCCCGTCAATGCTGGGAAGAAAACCTTCAGGAAATCTGCAGTGGTAGTGAATTTCGAAGGTGCCGAGAGCATGGGACCCCAACCGCCTGCTTTCGTAAGTGCCCAGACGAGGAGAGCCAAGCTCATGATAATCAGGATGGGAGCAGCCAAAGCCTCCATTTTTTTGATCGCTTCTGGACCGCGATAAGCGACCCATACGTTTAACAGCCAAAAGCCAAAGAAGGATATCCAGAGATGTCCGGGAACATTCGCCCAGCCTGTCATCGACATGAGGAGTGTATCGATGGCAGCACCTCCGAACCAACAGTTGATGCCAAACCAGCCAGCACCAATCAAACCGCGTGCGACAGCAGGGATGTGCGCTCCTTTGGAGCCGAACCAGAGGCGCGCAAAAACTGGGTACGGAATGCCAAATTTCGTCCCGGCATGAGAGTTAAGGAGAATGGGGATAAGGACAATACAGTTACCGAGAATGATCGTCAAAATGGCCTGCCACCAGTTCATACCCAAGGAAATTAACCCTGCCGCCATTGCATACGTTGGCAAACAGATCGACATACCGATCCACAAGCTGGCGAAGTTGTAAGATGTCCAGCTGTGCTCTGCCGTCGTCGTCGGCCGAAGACCTTCATTATAGAGCGGACTGTTCTTGATTGCCTCTTCGCCTTCTTTCGTCAGGGTAACAATTCCATTTGATGCCGTTTGCGTCTTCATTTCTTTTCCCTCCTTTGCTGTTCAAGTTGTCTCGTATTCAGACAAGCGCCCTAGTTTGTCTTGAATACAAGTTGTAACATTATATTGGGGGAAAGAAGGCCTAATACCTGATTTTTCGTCGTAAAAAGACAGCCTGCAACGACAAGCTTCGCCATTGACAATGGGAATGATTCTACCTTTTTACCTAATGGGGATGGTAAGATGAAGCAAGGGGTGAGCGAGCTGTGACGACAAGAAAAATCCAAATGTCTCTGCAAACCAGAATGATCTTATTAATTACTATTATTATTATTCTGATTGTTTCGTCAGTTAGCGCGGTGTTTTCTTCCATTGTTGCGTCTTCGATCGAAGAGCAGGTGGGCAAAAAAGCATTGAGTGTGGCGAAAATTGTTGCCAGCGATCCTGAGCTGCGTAGTGCTTTTTCAAGCGACTCCCCACCTGCGTTAATTCAACCCATCGCTGAAAACGTCCGGATCCAAACCGGAGCAGAGTTTGTGGTCGTGGGAAACCATGAGGGAATTCGGTATGCGCACCCGATTCCGGATCGGATTGGAAAGGAAATGGTGGGAGGAGATAACGAGCCAGGACTCTCGCATGGTCAATCTTACATATCGAAGGCTGTCGGCAGCATGGGACCATCATTGCGAGGGAAGGTGCCGATCAAAAATGAAAAAGGGGACATCATCGGAATCGTTTCCGTCGGGTTCCTTTTGGAAGATATCGAGGAGGCCATCGACCTCTACCAAGACCGTATATTGATCTTGACTCTTCTCGCCTTGTTGTGTGGTGTTGCTGGTGCCATTGCACTCAGCCGCTATTTAAAACGCTTAATTTTGGGATTGGAGCCGGAGGAGATCGCATCCTTGTACGTAGAGAGAAATGCTGTATTAGAGTCAGTCCGCGAAGGAATTGTGGCGATTGACCGCAATAATCGCATCACGATGATGAACAAGGCTGCCATTCGTATTCTGAACCTACCGGAAGAAGAGTTTCATCGTAAAGAAATAGTGGAAGTGCTACCAGACAGTCGTATGCCAGAAGTACTGGAATCAGGAGAGCATCAATTAGATCGCGAGTCCATCATGAGCGGAAAAGAAATCATTGTGAATCGACTTCCGATCAAGTTCGGAGGGAAGGTCGTAGGAGTAGTTAGCAGCTTTCGTCCCAAATCGGAAATTGACCAGCTAGCTTCTGAATTGTCCCAAGCGAGGCGTTATGCAGATGTACTTCGTGCCCAAACCCATGAATTTCACAATTTGTTGTATACCATTTCTGGTTTGTTACAGCTTGGCTCGATTCAGGAAGCGGTCGAGCTGATTACGAGTGAAACGTCCTCACAGCAAGAGATGATTTTGTTTTTGGCGAAGCAAATTCCAGATCCGTTAATTGGGGCTCTGCTGTTAGGTATGCACAATCGAGCCAAGGAGTTGAAAATTCAATTCGTCATCCATCACGACAGTCACTTAAAGGAGCTCCCACCGGCGATCAATCGACAGCAGATCGTGGCTTTATTGGGGACACTGATCCAAAATGCGTTGGAAGCCGTCAATGAGCCGAGTGTCGAGCACAAACGAGTGGAGTGTTATTTGTCTGACACGGGCGATGAGATCATGTTCGAAATCGAGGACTCGGGACCGGGAGTAGTGGAAGAGCTGCGAGAAAAAATATTCGAGCACGGTTTTTCAACGAAAAAAGGCGAAGATCGTGGAATCGGTCTGGCCAAGGCGCATGGAATTATTAACGAACTGGACGGCTATATTCTCGTTGGCAAAAGCGAGCTAGGAGGTGCACTTTTCACAGTATCCCTACGCAAAAGATTGGAGGTGGCGTCTTGAGAAAGCTGGAGGTTCTGATCGTAGAGGACGATATGCGGATTATCGATATCAACAAGCGATTTGTCAGCAAGATTGAAGGTTTTGAAGTAATTGCTACAGCAACGAATGGGACCGATGCCAAAGAATTGCTGTCTTGTACGCGCCCTCAGCTCGTATTGTTGGATGTGTACTTGCCTGACATGCTGGGAACAGAGCTGGTCTGGTTTATTCGGCAACATTACCGCGAAGTAGACGTGATCATGATCACCGCAGCCAAGGAAATGGAAATGGTACAAGAAGCGCTGCGCGGCGGAGTATTCGATTACATCGTCAAGCCGTTGGTTTTCGAGCGTTTCCGTGAACGGTTGGAAAGCTATCGCGAGCACGTCATTCGGACGAGAGAAGCTGTCGAGGTGGACCAGGAAGTCATTGACCAAATGCTAACGAGAAGGCTGGTTGCCCCGAAAAATCGAGATGTGCTTGTACCAAAAGGAATTGACCACTTAACTTTGGAAAAAGTGATTGAGGCGATCAAACAGACGGGAGACAAGGGGGTCTCGGCGGAGGAGATTGGCCGCGAGATTGGAACCAGTCGAACAACGGCACGACGGTATTTAGAATACTTGGTCCTGGAAAAAAAGGCGCGTGCTGACTTGATTTATGGCACAGTGGGCAGACCGGAAAGAAAATATCGCTATCTTCCATAATGTTCCATGAACAATATGAACAAAAAGTGATTAATTTTCAAAATAGACCTTATGCACGAAAACTATTCCCCTAGCTTCCGCGGTGGTACATTATGTTCAAGCGTGATAGCGCTTACAAACAAGCGGGTTAAGGGGGATATTTGTTTGATGAAAAGAAAAAAAGTGCTAATCATAGTGTCCACTTTTCTTACACTAGCATTGGCTGCTTGTGGTGGAGGTACTGGAAATACGGGAACAGCAAGTCCCGGAGCGCAACCAGCGCAAGCGCCGCAGCCTGCCGCAGAGGCATCCAAATACCCAGAAAAGCCGATCGTGTATGTAGCTCCATCCGGTGCAGGTGGGGGCTGGGATAAGACAGCTCGCTCGGTAGCAAAGGTACTGGCAGAAAGCAAGCTGGTGACAGAAACCATCACGGTAGAAAACAAGCCAGGTGGTGGGGGAACCGTATTCTTGGCTGAGTATGTAAGCAAAGACAAAGGCAATCCTTATAAATTATTCGTTAGCTCTCCTCCTATCTTGATTAACAATAACAAAAAAGAGGGGAACAGCCCATTTGGCTACAAAGATGTCACACCATTGGCGCAAATGACGAAAGATTTCGGCACCCTTGTTGTGAAAGCGGATTCACCTCACAAGGATATCAAGAGCGTGCTGGACGCGATCAAGGCAGATCCAAGCAAAATTACACTGGCAGGAGGCTCTGCTCCAGGATCGATGGATCATCTGATCGGCGTTATGCCAGCAGCCAAATATGGAATTGATCCGAAAAGCGTAAAATACGTTTCTTATGATGGCGGCGGAGAAGCAATGGCAGCCTTGTTGGGAGGCAATGCAGATATCATTGCAACGGATGCCTCCAGCGTGGGTGAATATCTGAAAGCAGGTAAAATCCGCGTCCTGGGTGTTACATCTGATGAACGTCTCGGCGGCGATTTGAAAGATATCCCGACGTTAAAAGAGCAAGGCATTGATGCGACGTTCACGATTTGGCGTGGTGTCTTCGGTCCGGCTGATATGCCAGCAGACGCAAAAGCTTACTGGGATGCAAAGCTGAAAGAACTTTCCACGCATGAGGCATGGACAAAAGAATTGGCTGCAAACGGTTGGGAAAGCGAGTACAAAGACGCTGCTGCTTTCTCAGCATTCCTGGACGAACAAGATAAGCAGGTCAAAGAACTGTTGACATCACTTGGTATGTCGAAGTAGGGAGAGGAGGGGCATCCCCTCCTTTTTCCACACCTTAGGAGGTATACATGAACCTGATGTTTGATCGGATCGGCAGCCTGTTTTTTGCACTAGTTGGCGCACTCTTTATCGCTGAAAGTCAAAATATTTCGTCTAGTGCATACGGAAGTCAGGTCGGGCCGAATATGTTTCCATTTGGGCTTGGCGTCATCCTGATCTTGTTGAGCTTGCGACTGTTGTGGGAGACCTACAAAAAGGGCGTGGCAGCTTCCTCATCCGAGTCACAGGGTCCATTGCGATACAACCGGTTTTTATTCATTTTGGCAGCGACAGTCTTGTATGTATTGTTGTTGGAGAAACTCGGTTATGTCATCTCGAGCTTTGCATTTCTTATATACGCCTTCACCATGATGGGAAGCAAAAACATTCTTAAATCGGGAATCGTTTCCTTACTGTTTTCAGTAGGCGTTTATGTCATCTATGTGCATTTGCTAAAAGGTACGCTTCCAGGACTACCTGCCTGGCTAGGCGTCTAGGGAGGGGATAGATTAGCATGAGTGCATTGCAATTTTTGGCGGATGGTTTTCTCGTTGCCTTACAGTGGCATAATCTTGTCTTTGCCTTTATTGGCGTCCTGATCGGTACTGCGGTAGGGGTCCTTCCCGGCATCGGTCCAATGAGTGGAGTCGCGTTATTGATGCCCGTTACGGCTTCCTTGACCTCTGGCTTACCTCCTGAAAGTGCGGCGGCTAGCGCGCTGATTTTGTTGGCAGGCGTTTATTATGGCGCGATGTACGGTGGTTCCACAACATCCATTTTGTTAAATACACCGGGTGAATCCTCCTCTGTCGTTACGACATTGGACGGCTATCAGATGGCCAAACAGGGACGTGCTGGCGCAGCATTGTCGATTGCAGCGATCGGTTCTTTTGTCGCCGGGCTCGTGGCGTTGATTGCTCTTGTGTTTTTGGCCGATCCATTATCCGATCTCGCTTTGAAATTCGGCCCTGCTGAATATTTCTCCCTCATGCTTCTCGGCTTGTGTGCGGTCAGCGGACTGGGGGGGAAGTCAATGACCAAAGCCCTCATTATGACAGTCATGGGACTCTTGCTTGCGACAATTGGGATGGATACCGTTTCGGGTGTGGCGCGGTTTACCTACGAGATTCCCGATTTGTACCAAGGCTTGGAGTTCCTCACGATAGCAGTTGGGTTGTTTGCCCTTGGAGAAGTGTTCAAGACGATTATCGAAGACGATCAATCCACAAAGGAAATTATTAAAGTGGGGCGAGTACTGCCTTCCAAGCAAGACCTAAAAGAGAGTGCCGGACCGATTACACGCGGCTCCTTGCTCGGGTTTTTCATTGGTGTCTTGCCTGGTGCTGGCGCTACCCTCGCTTCCTTCTTTTCGTATATTTTTGAGAAAAAGCTGAGCAAAGATCCAAGCCGGTTTGGAAAAGGAGCGATCGCAGGTGTAGCAGCACCGGAGTCTGCAAACAATGCTGCTTCTGGCGGTGCGATGATTCCACTGTTGACATTGGGCATTCCAGGGTCAGGTACCACTGCAATTTTAATGGGTGCATTATTGATGTATAACGTACAGCCGGGACCGCTCTTATTCGCTGATCATCCGCAAATTGCTTGGGGATTAATTGCAAGTATGTTTATTGGGAATGTGATGCTGCTGGTTTTGAACATGCCCTTAGTGAAAGTTTTTGCCAAAATCATTGAAACACCGTCACATTTCTTGATCCCGCTCATTATCGCGATCTCCGTTTTCGGCGTATACGCTGTGCAAATCAGTACGTTTGACTTGATCCTGCTCGTAATTTGTGGGGTGGCTGGCTATTTCCTGACGAAAAACGATTTCCCGCTGGCACCGCTCGTCCTCGGCCTTGTCTTGGGACCAATGATTGAAAATAACATGAGAAGAGCATTGACCACCTCGAATGGCGACTTCTCGATCTTCTTCACGAAGCCGCTTTCCGCTGCTTTTCTGGTTTGTGCGCTTCTGTGGTTGCTGATCCCTATCTTCTTAAAGCGCAGAGGGAAGCAAGTCATTATCAGTGAAGAAGCGTAACACCTTATTCTTTGTCTTGACAGTGTCCTCGCGAGCCCGTATCATTGGAAAAATTTCGGGAAACTGTTCTGCTTGAGTGATGTAGCAGAACAGTAGAGGAGAGACAGACATGTTAACCATTGAACCTGTAATCTTGGAAGGCAAGCTGGTCCGATTGGAGCCGCTCAGAATGGCCCATGTGGATGGAATTTGGGAAGCAGGCGCATACGAAGAGATTTGGCCGCATATGTCTGTTACCATTCGAACGAGAGAAGATGCTCAGGCTTTTATCCTGCAGGCTTTAAAAAATGAACAAGCCCAAACAGAATTGCCATTCGCCATCATTCGCCAAGAAGATGAGCAGATCATCGGGAGCACGAGATTTTTAGGGATAGCGAAAAAGGATCGTGGATTGGAAATCGGGTTTACATGGCTGACCCCATCCGTCTGGAAAACGGGCGTCAATACGGAATGTAAATGGCTTCTCTTGCACCACTGCTTCGAACAACTAGGTTGTATTCGCGTACAGCTTAAGACAGATTCGCGTAATTTGAATTCGCAACGTGCCATTGCCCGAATCGGTGGCATTCGAGAAGGTGTCCTGCGCAATCATATGGTGATGCCAGATGGCTATATTCGCGACTCGGTATACTTCAGCATTCTGGACCGCGAATGGCCAGAAGCCAAGCAAAAGCTGCAATTGTTGCTGTTTGGTGAATAAAGGCTTGGATCGATTGAAGGGCGTTCAGAGCATGTGTACAATAGGGGTGAACCAAGAGGGTTTACTCTGACAAGACCCGGAAAAGAGGGTATACATGAGACTGCGTTTGTCGAAACCGGGCTATTTATTGTTGCTCGGGGATCTGATCGCCTTTGTGCTTTTTGTTTATTACGGAAAAATCATTCATAACTACCCTGTCACGGTCATGGGCATTATCGAAACATTAGCCCCTTTCCTGGTGGGATGGATCATCGCGATTCTGCTTTTCAAGAGCTACGGACAACGAACATATGAATCTGCGGGCCGACAATTATTATCGGCACTGATTACTTGGACAGTAGCGGCACCAATTGGCTTACTGATCCGCTCCTGGTGGACAGGTGTACCGACTACGCTTATTTTTGCAGGTGTGACTTATTTCATTACGTTGGCGTTTTTACTCGGGTGGCGTGTACCGTTCGCCATCGGCTACGCGCTATACAAACGCAATAGACGACTGGCAACCAGCTAATAAAGTGATCCGAATTGGTTACGCTATCCTATGAACGACTTAGGAGGTGAATCAATTGGGAAAGAACAACAACAGCAAAGACCTCGGGAAAAATCGTGGCAAAACGCTGGATGAAAATGATCGCAACACAAACTTGCGACAATCGAACCATAATGATCGAAATGAAGGAACGTCAAAAGACCGCTGAGCAATCAGCGGTTTTCTACATTGATACAGGTCATGATGTGATATAATAGGTTTTGTTTTTTTCTAGCGAGTGGAGGGAAACGTATGACGGAACCGATGCAGAATGTACAGCCGGTGACCTTGTCGTCACAGGCGTTTTTACTTTTGTGCAGACTATATGATGGCTGCTATGACGAATTGAAGCAAAATGAGCAGGTTGGCGAGCTCGTGGAGTCCATCGGTGATATTTTGTTGGCGGGCGTAGAGACGTTGCAGAAGCAGGAAACCAAGCCGAAAAATATTACCTTTCCACTTACCGTGCAGCAAGCATTTTTCTTGCGTCGGCTCGTGATTGAGCTGTTGGCTCAGTCGCCGACGGACAAAGAAGACCGAACGACGCAATGGCTGCAGGAATGTGTGACAGCACTCGCTGGAGGCGGTGTCCAACCTGATGTCAAGCACTCGTGAGCTGCATGTGATTACGAGCGGACGGCATTCGCTTGATGACGTATTGCGAATGGCAGAAGCTGCTTATGCAGGTGGTATGAACTTTTTACACATACGGGAAAAACAGCGTACGGCAAAGGAATGCATGGACTGGGTAAAGGCATTGGCGAATGCCATCCCCCTTTCGACCTTGATTGTGAATGATCGGGTAGACGTGGCAGCTGCGTCGGGTTGTGCCGGTGCTCACCTGGCATACCATAGTCTGTCTCCTGCGGAAGCGAGAATGGTGCTTGTGACTGGTCAAAAAATAGGGCGTTCCGTCCATTCCGTGGAGGAAGCAGAGCAAGCCATAGCCGAAAAAGTCGATTATTTGCTCTACGGACATATTTTTGCGAGTGGTTCGAAGCCGGGTCTTGCGCCAAGAGGAACAATCGAACTCGCGCAAATGACGGCAAGATGGCATGTGCCGATCATCGGACTCGGCGGAGTCACACCGGATCGAACGGCGCAAGTTTTGGAAGCCGGGTGTGCGGGCATTGCTGTCTTATCGGGGATCACTGATGCAACTGATGCCAAGTCAGCAGCCAGCGCTTATCGAGAGGCATTGGATCGTTGGGAGGGAAAATAAAGTATGCGAGATAGACAAAGGCTTCGGGAAAAGATGGGTGTATACTTTGTCGTTGGTACGCAGGACTGCGGGTATTCCAGCGAAAAGACCGTGCAAATTGTGGAAGCAGCATTGCGCGGAGGAGTGGGCACGCTTCAGTTACGTGATAAAGGAAGCAAGTTAACGGCTCGGGAACAATATGAGCTGGGCAGACAATTGCAACAGCTATGTCGTGAACACGATGCCGTATTTTTGGTGAATGACGATGTGGATCTGGCGATTCGTTTGCAAGCTGACGGCGTCCATGTCGGGCAAGATGACATGGCGTTGTCGGAAGTACGAGTTAAAGTTGGCTCCGAGAAGTACATCGGTGTTTCGGCAGGAACGGTCGAAGAGGCGATCGCTGCCCAGAACGGTGGCGTTGATTGTATCGGTGTAGGAGCGATGTTCGCTACACGGTCCAAGGCAGATGCTGGCGAGCCTATCGGACCTGTGGGGCTAAAGGAGATCCGTAAGGCAGTCGGTAATGACTTGCCTATCGTCGGAATTGGTGGCATTACACTGGAAAATGCTTCTGAAGTGCTGGCTGCCGGGGCCGATGGAGTCGCGATTATTAGCGCGATCAGCCAGGCCGAATCACCTGAAGAAGCAGCACAAACGTTACAGCGGATTGTACGATCTCGTTAGCACGGACAAAGCGCCGATTACATATGGTAGGGTAATAGAAACAAACCAGGATGATGCGATATTGGCGATCAAAAGGAGGTGAAGCCGATGAAAAATCGGATTTACCGTATCGGATATGAATGGGTGAGCAAACGGGAATTGCTCGAGAGATTGTTCATGACCGATTGCATTCTTATCGAACACAAGCGAATGCATCCCCCACCGGAGGATCAAGATACGGATTTGCCACCAGAAAAGGAAGTTCATGCTGTTTTGGTTCGTAGCCAGCGCCGCCCGGGCGAATGGGTGACGTTTAACGGGCTATACGAAATACAGTCGAGAGAGCCTATCCCTTGGATAGATTCACCACTGGAGTACCATCAATTCGGAGTAGAATTGATTCCAGGTAATATTCGCAGGGAAAAAGCACCTCAAGGCAGGATACCCGCACGAACCAAGCTGCAGATCGCAGCTGTGCGACAAGATACGGTATTTGTCACTGTTCCTGGGCATCCATCTCGGCGCTACGAAATGTCGTTGGCTCACGCGCGTTTTGCCAAGGATAACCCGACAGAATTGGAAATGAAGCTGCAAGTATACGCTTTTCCTCCACGTAATGATATTTTTGTGGATTGGTTATTGAAAGAAGGGCGTAAAACAGGAATAATTACGCGCCCCAATCAGGAAAGGGTAGAAAAATCAGCTTTTCAGGTGTGGGAGGATCTACGCCAAGAATACAGCATTAGTGTCAGTGCGGCATTGATTGCGATTAAACAGGCACTCATTGTTCTGGATCGTGCTGGAGTCGAAACTGACTTCCCATACCCGGCCCAAGAGCGATCGGATTTATCCTTGTTCAGCGAATCGGAGCGAGATGCCTTTTATTCCTACCAATCCGTTCGATGCGCGATGGCCGCTGTCGCTGCTCTGCTGACGGTAGACCCCAAAGATCCGTTGCAGGATATACTCTTGATGGATATCATGCTCGAGCAACAAATCAACCGCAGGCGCGAATAGCGTTTGCGGTTTTTAGGTTTTTCACAAAAGTAGTAGTATAATGGAAGTTGGTAGATGAACCCAATGAAAAGGATGTGTGACCATCATGTATGTATCCATGAACAGACTGACTGTACCAGCAGACTACCAATCCCATTTGGAACGCGCATTTGGTAATGGGGGAGAACGGATGAAGGAGGTTCCGGGTTTTTTGGAGTTCCTTTTCCTGGCACCAACGGAAGGTGACGAATACATCGTATTTACGAAATGGACAGATGAGGAATCGTTTAAAAATTGGACAGAAAGCGAAGCTTTCAAGCGCGCGCATACAGGGACTAACCCAAATAGCCCGGTAAAATCGGATTTGCGCAATTACGCTGTCAAATCCCATTCATAAAGCGAAAGCATTTGTCTCTGCGGGGCAAATGCTTTTCGGATGATTGAATAATAAACATACTTTACCTTTTTATGCTCGATCGTGATATGATAGAAAATGTTCGGAAAGCGTTTTCAGTCAAACATGATCAGGAGGTGAAGGTGTCCGAAAAAGGCAATAGATAACTCGCGATAATAGGATGCTAGCCGAGATTGTTTGTCTGTAAGGATAAGAAGAGAACCTGATTGGATGGTGTCATTCTCTGCACCAGGATATCATCAAGCCGCTTTACATCTTGTCTCATTTACGTCCATAATAGAGCCTATACATACTTGGAAAAATAGCCTCAATGAAGCACGGAGAAAAGGAGCCAGAGTGTTTTGAAAAATCGAATAAGTAAGTATCTTACTCATTTGGTCCCTGCGGCGGTGGCCAAGACGTTTTCCTTTCTTTCAGATCATCATTACTCTGCTTTGCTTCTAGAAGACCGCGAAAATACAGAGGCTTTGTTTGTTCAGCAAATCACGAAATGGATTGAAGTAGTAAAAGTAATCGACACGTATGCATTCGAACGAGAATTGAGCGAAATTGCGTACAAATTTTCGTTGCTCGGAATGAATCTGACGTATTTACAGCAATTTCTGCGCAAGTGTCGAGATGTTATTATGGAAGAAATGAATAACAACGCATTTTCTCTTGCCGCGACGGATATGGAGCGAGTAGAGCTTTTGCAAGGACAAATTCGTCTCTATCAATCGATGGACTACATTTTGCATCAAATGGACGATGTCTTCAACAAAAGTTCACATCAATTTCCAGTTGAAAAAACACCAACTTCTCCTACAAGTACGGCCAAAGGAGAAGATGTTACAATGCTCGCTGAACAGGAGCTTGTTCAATTGGTTCTTCAATCCAGTGATATTGCCGTCTTGATGATCGACCGCCAATTAAGAGTCATTGAAGCGAATTACGCTGTCTGTCATTTATTTGGCGTAGATCGCAATCAGCTTATTGGTCAAAACATTGATCATGCCCTTCGTCCTCATATAAGCGAGCGTTTTGTCCAGTGGGTAATTGAACGCGGGCAATCCGGCCATTATGTTGCGGAATACAGAGGTAAATGGACGACGGTAAGTACGAGCCCCATTTATTACGGTGGAGAGATGTGGGGAGCGATCGCCGTTCTTCGGAATGTTACAGAAAGCAAAAAGTATGAAGAAGAATTGAGCAAGCGTGAAGCGCTGGCAGCTGTTGGGCAGCTGGCTGCTGGGATGGCGCATGAGATTCGAAATCCACTGACAGCCATCAAAGGCTTCATTCAGTTGTTGCGGGAGCAAGGGGAAGCAAATCGTAGTGAATCTTATTTTTCTGTCATCTTAACGGAAATTGAACGCATTGATGGGCTATTGAACGATGTCCTTGTTTTGGCCCGGTACAGGGATGATAAAATCGTATCGGAACGTTTCTTAGTGATGGACGAGTTACATGGAGTCATTCGTTTACTGGAGCCAGAAGCGAATCGAAGAGGCATTAAGCTAGAGCTGGACATTGCACAAGGCGAGTGGTATGTGTTTGGTCATCGTTCGCGAATCAAGCAAGCCATCTTGAACATCTTGAAAAATGCACTTGAAGCTTTGATGACCCAAGGCAACCTCGTTCAAGTGAAAGTGTATTCCTCTCTCAATCAAGTCATCATTGTTGTGGAAGACAACGGACCTGGTCTATCAGATTCTTGCCTGCAAAATTTATTCGTTCCTTTTTATACGACTAAACAAGAGGGAACGGGGTTGGGCTTGTCTACGACACAACGCATCATCGCGGATCACGGTGGCGAACTCTATGCGGAAAACTCTCCGAAACTGAAAGGAGCGCGTTTTGAGATTCGTTTACCTCTTTCAATTTCCTGAAAAAACAAAAAAGGATTGTGACTGTAGACGGATCGAATATCCGTCTTTTTTTATGTTCAAATGAGCAGATGGTCCTATTTGTAAAAAAGTTGCAAGTCTTTCGAATCAATCTTTTTGTGAGTTGTTGTCAAGGCCTGTCGATCAGTGGAATAATTTACAAAACGGTTACAATTTGAACGGAGTTGAACAAGGGTGATTCGGATGCTGAAAAAAAACGAAATGAGGTGGAGCTACTGGGAGGTTTGGTATGAGGAAACGGAGCACCTTTACACCGTTCATTACGGAAATGTCGGGGAAATCGGCGACTATTTTGCTGTTGTAGCGGAGCATATCGAGGGAAGGCCTGACGAAGTTTTGCAGAGCTGGGCAGAAGAGATGAAAGAACAAGGGTATCAGGTTATGAAAGAGAACGATTTCCATCCGATGATCATTCGCTTTCCCCATTTATGTGAGTCAGAGATTGAGATGCGCTATTTGATCGAACAGCTGTTGGACGAATGTTTGGGAAAGACAGGGAATGGCCACAGCGACGGTGGGGAAGACAGCGAGAGGACTTTGGCAGTGATTTGCCGTGTGATCGATACGAAGAGAGCGGCTGCTGCTGTATTTGAAGCGATGTCCAGCGCACAGCTGGTCGAAGGGTTTTCCATCAGTATAAAGCAGGAGGATGGAAACTTGATTCCACTTAATCCTCCTGCCTGAAACTGTCTGATTTATTTCACGATTTTGTGCCGCAGAGCTTTTGCCACTGCCTGCGTACGATCCTCGACACCCATTTTTTGCAAAATCCGATGTACGTGTGTTTTTACTGTGCCTTCTGAGATAAATAAGTTTTGCGCAATCTGATCATTTCGATAGCCATCTGCAATTTGTTGAAGTACATCCAACTCTCGATCCGTTAGTTCGTCTAGCAAAACTGAATGGGGAGAGGTAGTCGAATCGGAAGTTTCAGGTTGACCTTGTAGAGCTTCGGCAAGGGCTTTTGCAGCTGTCACGGTGTGGAAGAGGGCTTCTCCCTGATGGGCTCTGCGAATTAGATCAAGCATTTCCTGAGAGTCGGCATCCTTTAACATATAGCCGACGGCTCCAGCACGAATCCCTTCCACCACATAATTGTGATTGTCAAAGGTGGTAAGAATCAATACCTTCGTGCGAGGATGCTGCTGCATGATTTCTCTTGTAGCTTCAATACCAGACTTGTTGGGCATCTGAACATCCATCAAGACCACATCAGGTACGAGGGCGCCAATCAGTTCTACAGCTTCCACGCCATCGGAAGCTTCCCCAATTACTTCCATATCGGATTGCATTTGAATGACATAACCCAAACCTTGGCGAATCATGGTTTGGTCATCTACTAGGACCACGCGAATGGCTCCTTCTTTTTGTTTACTGGTCATGTTCGCATGCTCCTTTCAGGTTCAGTCTGGCGAATCGGAAAACTGAAATCGAGTTGGAATCCGTGGGGCTCTCGAATGCGATAAGCGAGAGTTCCGTTCAATAACTGAATTCGTTCAGATATGCCAGTTAGGCCAAAGCCAGGTTTGATTTTTTGGTCGCTTGTGATGCTTCCATCGTCTCGAATGGACAACAAAAGGATGTCCTTCTTTTGTTCAATGATGACGAGAATTTCTTTTGCGTCAGAATGACGTAGGGAATTGGTGATCGCTTCTTGTAAAATTCGATAAAACGTAATCGTCATTTCTTGAGAGAGCGGAATGTCGAGATCGGAACAAATCAGTTCCATTTTTATTCCTGTATGCTTTTGAGCCTGCGACAAGAGAGCTCGCAGAGGCGTAAGTCCCAAAGAGGTTTTATCCAGAGCCAATGTATGGACAGACGTGCGAATATCCTCCAGACTTTGCTTGGCAACTCCGAGCATGTTGCGCACGGCTTCTTGTGCGTTGTCAGGTCCATCCTGCAACATATACTTCAAGGCATGTAACTGGACAATGAGTGAAGTCAAACTATGGCCTAATGCATCGTGAATATCACGGGCAATTCTCGTTCGTTCTTCAAGAACCGCTACTTGAAGGGAATGAAGCGCCGCTTCTTGAAGTTGTAAGTGCGCCTCTTGCAACTCTGTATGTGCTTTTTGCAGCTGCTCTAAGTGCTGTTGGTTGGTTTCATATGCTTCTGTTTGAATTCGATAGCCACGTGCGCCGATGTAGCAACCCACATACGTAAGAATATAAGAGATGATGTGCGTGAATTTCAGGTTTTCTTCAAAATATAAAAAAAGCGTACTGCACGTACCAAAAAAAGTAGCATAAGCCAACGCACGGCGTCCATGAATGTGAAACCCGATAAAAACAGCGAGTGGGAGCATCAAGCCGAAGCCCTCACCACCTAAGAGGAGAGACTTAAGTAACGAGACCATTCCAAGCACGACTGTCACGAACTCGAATTGGAAAGGCTTCCATTTTTTCTTGGAAGTCCAAAATACCACAAGGTAACAAATAAATAGTACAATGGTAAGAGAAAATTGCAACGGTGTTTCCCGTTTAAACGAATCAGGAAGCAAAGCTAAAACAATTAAGATGGAAAACCACATGATCAGTAAACGTTTTTGTATGGCTTTCATCATTATCTTCAACAATGAGAAGTCCTTCTTTCTCTGCCGAATAATCACTTAACTTCATTCTAGCATGCGTTGTCGTCTATCTCCAGATAGATAAATCCCTTTCAGAAATCTACCCCTGGGTAGACTTCACTACATATACATTTCAGTAGAATTATTTTTGGGAAATAAACGATTAATTATGGGTGTGGAGTGGTAGTAAGGATGGCAAGGGAGGTTCTCATGAAAGAACTGATTCAGTTGGCAAAACTCCTGCAAGAAGCCAGTGTTTTGTTTACCACGATTTCTGAGCAAGAGCTGGATACAAGCGATGTAACCTGGCAACAGGTCTTGATTCTGGAGCAGCTTGGAAACGGGCCAAAAACGATGGGGGACATAAGTAAGACTGTCGGTCTTTCATACAGCACAACTTCCGGTCTCATTAACCGGTTGGAGCAGGAAAACCTGGTACGCAGGTTCCGAGACCAATCAGATCGACGAGTTGTGTGGGTGTCACTGACAGAGCGTGTATACCAACAGCGAGATGTGAAATGGGGAAATTCACAAACCGTCTAAAAATGGTTTCATCCCTTGATATTTCGTTAAACGAAATGTTAATCGAGGTTCACCTTATTCATTTCGTCAAGCGAACTATTACTCACAGAAAATTAGCAGATATATAAAGAAGAGGTGAGTGGATTGAATCTTTCTGAACTATCGATTAAACGCCCGGTCACCATGATTATGTTGACTCTGGCCATGATGATTTTTGGTTTCGTTTCACTGCCTCGCTTGTCGATTGATCTCATGCCGGATCTTAACTTCCCGGTTGCTGTCGTGGTTACATCCGTTGACGGCGGATCTCCGAGTGAGGTAGAAAAACTGGTAACGAAACCGATTGAGGACGCACTTGCAACGGTATCCGATTTAGATAGTATACAATCGGTATCGATGGAAGGCGCTTCGCAGGTTATCCTCATGTTCAACTGGGGGACAGACCTTGATCAGGCGACTCTCGACATGCGGGAGAAGGTAGATCAGGTTCGTGGCTCTTTGCCTGACTCAGCCAGAGCGCCACGCGTACTGCGTATTGACCCGAACAGTACACCGATCATTGAGTTTGCGGTGACGGGTGAGCAAGACATCAACAAATTGAAAAAGATGGCAGAGGATATGATCCAATCACGCCTGGAGCGTATTGATGGGGTCGCATCTGCTTCCATCAGCGGCGGACAAAGCCGGATCATCGATGTTACAGTCGACCCAGCCAAACTAGCGGCGTACGGACTGTCACTTGACCAAGTTCAGCAAGCTCTACAGACCAGCAACTTGTCAGGTTCCGGTGGAGCCGTACGCGAGGGTGACGCCAAGCTCAACATCCGTGTCCAAGGTGAGTTTGCCGATATCGAACAAATCGCGCTGACACCAATCTCTGTCGGAGGAAACTCTATCAGACTCAGCGATATTGCCGAAGTAAAAGACACGAATCAAGATGTAACGCAAATGAGTTACGTAAATGGAACACCTAGCTTGGGTATTAAAGTGACAAAAGCTTCTGGCGGAAACACCATTGAGGTAGCAGATAATGTAAAAGCTGAGCTAGAGAAAATCAAAAGCGAGCTGCCAGAAGGCGTAGAAATCATTACGACTCTAGATACATCCATCTACATTAAGGATTCCGTTTACACTACCGCTGAACATGCCCTGTTGGGTGGCGGTATCGGTATGATCTTGCTGTTCTTCTTCTTGGGCAGCTTGCGATCCATGGTTATTGCGGTCATCGTTCTCCCCGTATCGATCGTTGCTACGTTCTTGCTGATGTACATGACTGGACAGACGATCAACCTGATCTCCCTCTCTGGTTTGACATTGGGATTGGGATCATTGATTGACTTTGCAGTTGTTATGCTCGAGAATGTTTTCCGCCATCGAGAACAGGGAAAAGGCATGATGGAAGCTGCTTTGGATGGCTCCAAAGAAGTAGGTACGGCAGTTATGGCTTCGGCTTTGGCGCAAATTTGCGTATTCTTGCCGATTGCCCTCACAGAAGGTATTGCTTCTGAGTTGTTTGGACCACTTGCATTGACGGTTGTTTACTCACATATTGCGGCGCTTGTATTCTCTATTTTGCTCGTGCCGATGCTGAGTTCGAGAATTTTGAACAAAATTCCGTCGCATACGCATCATGAGAACTATCGTGGAATCAATCCTGTTACTTGGTTCAACATTGGATTTAGCAAAGTAGAAAAAGGCTACCAAAGATTGTTAAAATGGTCATTGGGCCATCGTAAAACGGTCATGATTTCTTCGGTTGTCATGATGGTGGGCTCTCTTGCATTGACGCCATTGATCGGGGCAGAGTTTATCCCGGCGATGGACCAAGGTCAAGTAAATATCTCCATCAAAATGCCAAATGGTACCGTTCTGGCTGAAACAGAAAAAGTAACCAGACAAGTAGAAGAAATTGTTAACACGGTACCGGAGAAGAAAATTGTTGCGACTTCGGTTGGCAGCAATGCATCACCAATAGCGAGCACATTGTCATCCAATCAGGGAACGATCAGCCTGATGCTGGTAGATCTCGACCAGCGCACACGTTCCTCCAATGAAGTTGTGATGGATCTCCAGGCAAAGCTGAAAGATATTGCTGGACCTGAAATCAAGGTAAGCGCACCAACGGGTATGTCTACGGGTTCCCCAATCCAACTAAAGGTTAGCGGGGATGATCTGGCAGTATTGAAAGACATTAGTGGTATCATTAAAGGTGAAATTGAGAAGGTATCTGGTACGAGTAACGTAACAACCAGCTTGGAAGAATCAAGACAAGAGCTGGAAGTGAAGATCGATGCTGAGAAAGCGAGCATATACGGATTGACGACAGGACAAATTCTCTCGAGTGTTCGCACTTCCTTCCAAGGTCAAACGGTAACGTATTATCGTACAGGTGATGACGAGATTGACGTCAACCTCAAGCTGCCGAAAGAGTTTCAGGAAGATATCAACTTCTTGAACAATATGCGAATTTCCGCTCCAGGTGGAGCACAGATCGCGCTGACCTCAGTTGCGACTATCAGTAAGATAGATGTGCCTGTATCGATTAACCGTGCCAACTCAAGCCGTGAAGTTCAAGTAACGAGTGATTTGGCAGGGCGTGACTTGAGCTCTGTCACACGGGAAGTGCAAGAGAAAATCTCGAAGCTGAATCTCCCGGATGGCTACAAAGTAGATTTTGGCGGGCAAAGTGAAGAAATGATGGAATCATTCAGCAGCCTTGCTCTCGCGATTGTACTGTCAGTTGTGCTTCTCTATATGGTAATGGCAGCACAGTTTGAATCGTTCTACACCCCATTTATCATCATGTTCTCCGTGCCACCGACCGTTACAGGCGTTCTGCTTGGACTATTGGCGACAGGCACAACGATCAGCGTTGGTGTTCTGATCGGGTACATTTTGTTGATCGGTCTGGTCGTGAACAACGCGATTGTATTGATCGACTACGTGAACCAATTACGTGCAAAAGGTATGGAGCTGTTTGATGCGATCCTGCATGCTGGGCCGATTCGTCTTCGTCCGATTTTGATGACGACACTCACCACCATTCTGGCGATTGGACCGCTCGCGTTTTCTGGCGGTGCTGGATCTGAGACGAATGCACCAATGGCCGTGACGGTTATTTTCGGTCTCGGATTCTCTACATTGATTACACTGGTTCTGGTACCTGTCGTTGCTTCCTGGTTTGATGATTTAGGGAAAAAGAGACGCTTGAAGCGCCAGTTAAAGCTAGAAAAGAAACTAGAAAAGAAACAAAAGAAAATCAATCCCGCTTTGGAATCGTAAGACGTTTGTGGGAAGAGGAGGGACATACATGAAACTAAGTAAAAAACCCGTCATTTTGGCATTGCTGGCTATCACGCTAGTGGCAGGGTGCTCCAACCCGCAAGCGGAAACGCCGCCTACGGAAACAGTGGAAGCGGCAACCCCTGTACAGGTTGAAACGGTTGCAACGGGCACAGTGGTATCAGATTCTGGTCTCACGGCAAAGCTGGCGCCGAGTGAGGAAGTGCAAGTCTCCCCGAAAATGGGTGGGAAAATTTCTTCCCTGCCAGTGAAACTGGGCCAATACGTGACAAAAGGTCAAGTATTGTTCAAGCTCGATGAAAAAGATCTGGTGAACGGTGTCAAACAAGCAGAAGCAGCCTACAACGTATCAAAAGCGAGCTTAAACCAAGCAGGCAGCAGCTCTGATCAAGGCTTGGTTCAAGCGAAAAATAGCCTGAAGCAGGCAGAAACTGCCCTTCAGGATGCAAAAGTAAACCAGCAGCGGATGCAACAGCTCTTTTCACAAGGAGCGATTTCCGCTCAGCAGATGGAACAGGCAAACTCCCAACTGACAACGGCACAGACCTCTTATGATAACGCGCAGCAGGCAGTGCAATCTGCCGGGCAAAAAACGAGTGTGCAAGTTTCCGAAGCTTCTGTACAGCAAGCGCAAGTAAGCCTGCAGAATGCTCGTGAGCAATTAGCGAATGCGACTGTGACGTCTCCGATCAACGGATATATTTCCAGCGTAAACGGCGCAGTTGGTCAAATGGCAGGTCAGCAACCAGTTGTGGTTGTTGTTAACACGAACCCACTTCTGGTAAAAGCGAATCTGTCAGAAGCAGATATCACAAAAGTAAAAGTAGGAACTACCGTAAAAGTAAACGTACAATCGACAGGAAAAACGATTGATGCCAAAGTATCGGCGATGAGCCCAGTAATGGACACGCAGCTGAAGGCATACCCAGTGGAGATTACGATTCCAAACCCATCCAATGAGCTGAAGTCGGATATGGTTGTGAATGTAACCTTCCCATCGGTTGGGGAAAGTGGAACAAAATCGATCGTTGTAACGCGCGGTGCAGTTTTTGATCGCGATGGTAAGCAGTATGTATTCAAACTGGAAGGTGACATTGCAAAACAAGTCGAGGTCACTACAGGCAAATCCTCCAGTGATCAGATCGAAATTTTGACAGGCTTGTCTGCCGGCGATAAGATCGTGGTAAAAGGGCAAACACTGCTTCAAGATGGCGGCAAAGTCACTATTCAGTAAGAAAAAGAGTAGCAGGGAAGGGGCGGAGTACATCCGCCTCTTTTTTGTGTACAATGGAAGTACTCGTCTCACTATAAAAGGGAGGTGTCTTCCTTTGTACTTCCGCAAACCACAGTCTGTTGATTATCCTGTGTCACATTTGTCACAAACCTGAACTATTTTCTAAAACGGACCGGATTTAACCATCCAATTGTTACGTTTTGTGCCGAGTTTTAAGACATAATCAATATTATGTAAAGTAAATTGTCACGGATTTAAGACAAAGTGTCTTTGCTACTTTTGAAGGGGGGAAAGATTCGATACAATGAGAGGATAGTGGATAAAATACCCACCGGAGGTACATATGACTGGCGATATTACTGTGTTTTTGGCTTTTGCAGCAGGTTTCCTCTCGTTTATTTCCCCTTGCTGCCTGCCGCTTTATCCGTCCTTTTTGTCTTACATAACTGGGGTTACGGTTGATGAAGTGAAGAAAGGGAGAGCTGTTTTTCGCAAGCAAGCCTTCTTGCATACCTTTTTCTTCATTGTCGGGTTTTCGATCATTTTCGTTGCGCTCGGGCTGTCTACATCTTGGATCGGAAGCTTGTTCACGGACCAACAGGACTTGATTCGTCAACTGGGCGGTATTTTGCTTGCTGTCATTGGTTTGGTTATGCTTGGCGTGTTTAAAATGGATTGGATGATGCGTTCTTTTAAAATCGATTTAAAATCGAGGCCATTGGGGTATACTGGGTCCATACTGGTGGGAATGACGTATGCAGCTGGATGGACACCTTGTGTGGGACCTATTCTTTCTGGCATTATCGTCATGGGCGTTTCCAATCCATCAAGCGCCTTGGCTTACACATTGGCGTATACGCTCGGATTCGCCATTCCATTTTTTGTCATGACGTTCTTTATCAGTAAGGTGAACGCGATTGTGAAGTATTCCGACCTGTTTATGAAAATCGGAGGAGCCATTATGATTTTGTTTGGTATTCTTCTGTATACAGATAAACTGACGGATATTACACGCGTTCTCATTCAAATGTACGGAGGCTTTACGGGATTCTAACTCAGTAGGGCAGAGGTGACAAAATGAAAAAGCTGTTGCTCGCGGTACTCGTATTATTGGGGGTCGGACTTGCTGTTTGGGAAAAGCCTCAAGAAACGGCCGCAATCGTAGCAGAGGTTCAAAAACCGGAAGTTGGCTTTGCTGCTCCTCATTTTACTCTGACAGGATTGGACCAGCAGACGTACAAGGTAGAAGGAAAAAGGGCGAAACCATTAGTCTTGAACTTTTGGGCATCCTGGTGTGGACCCTGCAAGCTGGAGGCGCCTGATTTACAAAAAGTCTACGAAAAATACGGAGGACAGGTTGATCTGTATGGTGTGAACGTCACGAGCAATGACAGCCCAGAAGCAGCCATGGCCTTCGTCACCAACTACAAGCTGACATTTCCGATACCGATGGACGTAGCTGGTACTGTGTCGAACCGTTACAAGGTGATGGCATTCCCAACTACTTACTTGATTGACGCAAATGGGATCGTACAAAAGAAGATAATCGGCATGGTTGATGCTTCTACACTGGAGCTGGAACTGCGCCAGTTGTTGAGTCCAAAGCCATAGGAAAGGCTCATAAGTCGTTTGGAGAGAATTCTCCGGCGGCTTTTTCTATTTGTTGACTCGTATGACAAGGCCCATTTTGCAGGTGCATATCTTGATTTTGTATGCTTGCCTAAAGAGCAGGGGTGTTCTCCTTCATAGACTGGAGTGATCCAGGGTAAAGGGAGGAAAACGGATGGCCAAGGGCAAAAAAATAAAGAAGAATACGCGACAGCACCCCAATCAAGTACAGCTGAAAATCGTAACGTCCCATACATGTCAAGTATGCAAGCGCCAATGTGCACGAGGGTTGGCATATCTGGAACAGATGTCCCAGCCCGGCGCGATCGGCTTTGGTGTACCTTGCATTCTCACTAAGCAAAAGCCATAGTTCGTCCTTTTCCATGTGCGGAATATTGTGTTCATGAGAGAGAGTCCCATCGCGTGCGGTGAGAAGGGGATATACAGACTGCCTCCATTTTGGAGCTGCCTACGGGTGGCTCTTTTTTTATTTTTCATGGGGAATTAGGCGTGAAAAAGGGGTTCAGTAGAGCCAACAGGATACAAAGTACATGTTGACGTTGTGTAACTGGCGGGAATGATAGCCGTGCTGCTAGTATGGAGCAGCAAGCAACCACATCCTATGATGTAGAGGATAAACCACGCCCGGGGGTATCGCCAACCAAACGGGCAAGTGAGCTGAAAAACGTCACTTATGATAATCCAAGCAAAGCGAGCTCAGCCGGAGATATGATTTCGACTGCTGACGACTTGAACAAGTTCTTCTCAGCTTTGCTCGGTGGTAAATTACTAAAGGAAGAGCAGTTCAAACAAATGCTTACCTCAGTCACTACGGGAAGGAAAGATCTTGCCAATGGATATGGTCTTGGGATATATGAAACGAGGCTGAAGAATGGGGTCTCGGTCTGGGGCCACTCAGGGGGCATTCCAGGGGTTGCCACCAATATCCACTATATGGGTCAAGCTAACGTTTCCGATAGTTTTCATAACATTTTGCAAGCGGAATTTGGCAAATAGGCAAGCGATCCCATCTGCTGCCCAGCAAGCTAATGTCATTTTAATCAATGATGTGATGTTAGCTTGTTTTTTTTATGGCTCCCCAGTGCCAGGCTTGTATGCTGGCAGGTTTAACGGCTGTGTATTATACTGAAAGGACTGATGAAAGCAAGGGAAAGGAGCAAAAGTGACATGCGTCCATTACAAATATCACCGGAGACGGCTGTCAAGCTGGCGGAAGCACTTCAGGTACCCTTGGAGCGTCTCATGCACATGCCACAGCATATCTTGTTGCAAAAAATGATGGAGCTGGCTAATCAAGAAAAGGAAGCAAACGAAGCTGCGAATAAAAATCAAGAATAGGTGAGCGATCAAAAAGGAGGAGACAAGATGGGGGCAAACGTAGCACATAAATTCCGTACGGGGCTCAAGCCACAAGCGTTTGTGGAAAGCATGACAAAAAATCAGGATACATACCAAAACTGGTCGGATGCATTTTCATGGGAGGATGAACAAGACCGTGCGTTTTTTGCCTCTCTCCAGCATCGTGATGACCTCAGATGCTTGATTTTGGCTGCGGACTGGTGTGGAGATGTCGTTCGCAACTTGCCAGTCGTCTTGCATGCCTTGAAAGAAACAGACATGCCAGTAGAAATTATGGTGATGGAAGAACATCTCGATCTCATGGATGAGTTTCTCACGATGGGCGGTCGGGCGATCCCTGTTGTTATTTTCGCGGACACGGGTGGACATGTTCTGGCAAAATGGGGACCGCGACCGAAGCATGTTCAGGATGTCATGACAGCCTTTAAACAACAAAACCCGGACCGAAACGCATCAGATTATGAAGACAAGATCAAAGTGGCACGTGCTGAAATGCTCGAGCAGTATGGAGAAGGCACTGGCTACCAGCAAGTGATTGTCAAAGAACTGAGAGAGCTGCTTTCCTCGATCTAATTTATTACAACAATAACAGGGCGGAGTCACGGCTCCGTCCATTTTCATGCAGAAGGGCTGAATAACATGTATTACTACGGGAATGAAACCATTATGTCCTTGGAGCAGGTGCTTCGCTTAAAGGCATCTGAAGTTCGAATTCTGGAGTGGGTACGTACCTACGAGTTTTTAGAAAATAGCTATGGGATAGATGAAGCCGTTCCCTACTTCTTGGAGATAAAATGCGAAGAAGAACAAGTAAAGATTCGCAAAAACCGCATACTAGACTTCCCGGAATACTCCTGTGAGGGAGAAGCAACATTTCAAGAAGTAGACGAAGCACTGCGAGTCTTTCACGAGTGGGCACAAGAGATCTTGGCGAAAAAAGAGAATCAATCCAAATAAATATATTGACGTCAAACAAAGTTCATGGTAGATTAATAAATGTCGCTTCTGGTTGAAGAGAGTAGACGCAGAAGATAGACAGCACATATTGTGGGGAGATAGTGAAGTGGCTAAACACGGCAGACTGTAAATCTGCTCCCTCCGGGTTCGGCGGTTCGAATCCGTCTCTCCCCACCATTGATTTTCTATCGATGATGTGCTATCTTATTCATAGTTTCACATGCCGGTGTGGCGGAATGGCAGACGCGCGCGACTCAAAATCGTGAGGGAAACCGTGGGGGTTCAAGTCCCTTCACCGGCACCATATCAAAAACGAACGCACACTAACCATGATGTTTACAGACACATGGTTAGTGTGCTTTTTACATATACGGAAAACAATTCGAACAGCGGCGAGTCTAAGACTTGATTTTCAGGTCTTAGGTCGCCGCTGTTTTTATTTTGGGGAACGAAAACAGCTAGCTTAAAAGTTCAATTCTGCAATCGTCTCGCCAAACAGAACCATGCCATTTTTTTGAAATCCGAGTGAAGCGTAAAGGTTTTCGGCTGCGACATTAGCTGGGGCATAACCAATGACAATTTTTTGACAATCGTCTTTAGCTTTCAGTATATCAATGACTTGCGAAATCGCAGCACGTCCGTAACCTTGCCGTTGGTACTTTGCATCAACTAAGAGTCTGTAAATCCAATAATTCCCATCGTCGGGGTCAAGCCCATACATGACAAAGCCAACCATCGTGTCCTCGTGGTAGATGGCCAAAGGGACAAATGTAGTTTGAAACTTTGCTTCGGCGATGGAGTAGAGGTTCGGGGCAACAAACTCACTCTGTTCAGGAGTAGGTTCCAATTCAATACACTCTTCCCAGTTTTCCAGGGTTACTTCACGAAGTGTCACAGACATCTAATCACATTCATCCTTCCGAGGGCTTTTTTTACCAATATATTACATTTAATCCTACGTGAAAAGGCAGCCAAAATCAATAGTGTGTACAAATTTTTTTCCGTTCTATGCAGCGCTAGAAAAAGGAAAAAGAGATGGAATTCATTTAATTTTCAGAAATAACATTTTATGGAAAATTCATTTGACACTATAGAAGAGTCATCTATATAGTTGGGAATGGAAGTATTTGTAATCAAAAAGATTTTTTACCATGTTCGAATTGTGATTACATCTGCACAATTCCGAAAGGGGGGATATGCATTGCGCCAGGATAAGAAGCAATCGAAGGTGGGATATCCTTTAAGTCATCCACAAAAGCGTATCTGGTATACGGAAAAATTACATCCACAGCTTCCTATCCATACGTTAGGGGGGATGGTGCGAGTTCAAGGAAAGGTGAAACTGGATGTACTGGAAGCGGCCATTCACCTGTTCATTCAAAAGAACGATGCTTTGCGACTCAACTATCAGGAGGAAGAAACAATCCTTCAGTTTGTTGGAGAGTACGAACCGCAGCCATTGCAGGTGTTTGATTTCAGACAGGAACCGAATGCCCCTGATCGGTGCAGACAATTCCTGCAAGCTTTGTTTGCAAAACCATTTTCGATCGGACAGGAGCCTCTATTCTACTTTTGTCTGATTCAACTGAGTGACGAAGATGTGGGATATTTTGTAAAGTTTCACCATTTGATTGCTGATGGTTGGTCCATCTCCATTATGACTGAACAAATTGCTCACTATTATGACACGTTGTTGGCAGGCGGTACCGTTCAAGTAGGAGATGAACACGCTTATCAAGCTTTTGTCGACAGGGAGCATGCCTATTCTCAGTCTGAGAGATTTGAAAAGGACAAGCGATACTGGCGGGACAAGTTTCAGAGCTTGCCCGTGATCACGACATTACAAAAGGCAACAGATACGACCGAAGGCAAGCGCAAAGTCTATGCATTCAACCGTGAAGATTCGACTAGAATACGCGAGTTTGCAATCCAGATGAAATGCTCGCTAAATTCCTTGTTTGTGGCTCTCGTCAGTCTTTACCTTCAGCGTTGTACGAGGCAAGAAGAAATCGTGATCGGTACTCCGCTGTTAAACCGCTCAGGAAAAGTGGAGCGCAAAATATTCGGGATGTTCACTAGCACCATGCCATTTCGTCTGGCAGTTCCGATGGAAATGGATGCCTTCGATTATGTCAAATATGTCAACAGGGAATTGACTTCCTGTTTTTTTCATCAGAAATATCCCTACGATTTGTTGGCTCAAGAGTTGGAATTGAAGAAACATGGCTATGACAGCCTCTTTCAGATTTGTGTCAATTATTACAGCACGCAGCTGCCCTTCACCATTGGCGGGTACCCCGTGACGAACGAGGAGTTTTACAACGGTCACCAGTTGTATTCGCTCCAAGTAATTATCAGGGAATGGGCTACAGATGAACGATTGACGCTGGAATTGGATTATAAGATCGCTGAGTACACGGAAAATGATGTTGATCGAATAGCGGATCATCTCGTAAGGCTGCTCAATCAGATGATCGCGAATCCAGAAGTAGCGCTGTCCAATCTGAACTTCCTTGCTGACGAAGAGTTGGCACTACAACTCAAAACGTGGAACGATACAGCTGCTTCCTATCCTAGCGAGAAGACGATTGTCCAGTTGTTTGAAGAGCAGGTAAAACGCTCGCCACAGGGAGTTGCCTTGGAGTCAGAGGGGCGCATGCTGACATTTCAGGAACTGCATGATCAAGTGAATCGACTCTCTCAGTCGTTGCGAAACAGAGGAGTTGGCCCTGGCGTAATTGTTGGGCTTCTGGCAGATCATTCGCCAGAGATGATCATCGGGCTGTTGGCCGTGCTCAAAGCAGGGGGGGCTTACCTTCCGATTGACCCTCAACTCCCTTCGCAGCGCATCGAATATCTGCTGTCTGATTCTGGAGCGGACCTGTTGCTGCGCCACACCGCGCGAACAGAGGTTATTTCGTGGTCCAAAGAAATACTGGAGCTTGGTGATTCGTCGCTGTATCTACATGATGGCGCAATCCTGGAATCGGTTAATCAGCCAGAGGATTTGGCCTATGTCATTTATACGTCAGGCTCTACCGGAAATCCGAAGGGGGTCATGGTTACTCATCGAGGGTTAGTCAACTATATTTCGTGGGCGAAAGACCGATATCTCTCCAGTCCTGACGAAGCGTTTGCTTTCTATTCCTCACTGGCATTTGATTTGACCGTTACATCCATTTTTTGCCCGTTGGTAAAGGGAAATCGGATGGTTATCTATCCGCACTCCGATTCAGAATTTGTGTTATCCCGGATCTTTAGGGACGGACGCTCCCATGTTGTAAAGCTGACACCTGCCCATCTGTTTTTGCTACAAGAAATCGCTTTGCCTTCTACTACAGTAAAGAGAGTCATTGTGGGCGGCGAGGACTTGAAGGTGAGTTTGGCTGAGGTGATTCATGCGAAATGGAACGGACAAATCGAAATTCTCAATGAGTATGGCCCTACTGAGACAGTAGTCGGTTGCATGATCTATCAATACGATCCTAAGACCGATGTCGCAGGTTCTGTGCCGATTGGACATCCGATCAATAACGTGCAGCTCTACATTTTGGATTCATATGGGAAACCAATCCCGATTGGATCGACAGGAGAGCTATTCATCTCGGGAGATAGTATGGCACGGGGGTATCTTAACCGCGACGAATTGACGCAAGAGCGTTTCCTACCCGATCCGTTTCAGCCAGGTAAAGTAATGTACAAGACAGGCGATCTGGTTCGCTATCGGCCAAATGGAGTCATGGAGTATCTGGGGCGGGCTGACTATCAGGTGAAGATTCATGGTTACCGCATTGAATTGGGTGAAATTGAACAGCAGCTACTTGGTCATTCTTCTGTGCGTGAGGCAGTGGTGATTGATCGCATGGATACGTGGGGGCGGAAGTACCTTTGTGCATATTTGATCACGGAAACATCTTTCCGGGAAAAAGAGCTCCGCGAAGAACTGGCAAGTCGATTGCCCGCATACATGATCCCTTCGCAAATCGTGCAGCTTGAACAGTTTCCGCTGACCTCAAACGGCAAGGTAGATCGAAAACAGCTTCCCGAACCTATCATGGAACGAAAAGGTGCGGAGGATGAAACCAGTCCTCGTGACGAGTTTGACAAGCTATTGGTTGAAGTGTATGAGGACGTGCTCGGTCGTTCACCATTTGGTCTACATGACCCGTTTTCCCAACTAGGGGGGGATTCGATCAAGGCGATTCAGGTTTCCTATCGATTGCATCAGCGGGGAATCAAGATTCCGGTAAGAGACATCTTGATTTATGACACGATTGCAGAACTAAAAGCGAGAAGTGACTGGAGCTGGGGAGTGGAACAGATCTCACAAGAGCCGTGTACTGGCGAGTTGCCGTCATCTCCCATCGTTTCTTGGTTTCTGTCACAACAGTTCCGCAATGCTGATCATTGGAACCAGTCGTTGCTCATTGAAAGCAAAGAAAAAGTAACGCTGGAGGAGTTTGAAGCGAGTCTGACTGCACTGGTTAACCATCACGATTGTCTGCGACTCAATTACTCTTCAAAAGAGGGGAAGCTCTTTTACAATGAGCGCCACCTTACCAACCGAGTGTCAGTGTCTTGCGTCGACCTTTCTTCCTTACCGCAAGAAGAACAGGAGAGTAGAATGCTTGAGGCGATGAGAGCTTGCGCTGTGAGCTTCAAGCTGGAAGAATCTTTGCTGTTTACCGGTTGCCTCTTTGAATTAGATCCCGATCGACCTCAGCGATTGTTTCTGACGGCCCATCATCTTGCTGTGGACGGTGTCTCCTGGAGGATTCTCCTGGAAGATTTGATGGGAGCCTTGGCCAGTCTTAAACGGAATGAGCCGATTGTCTTGCCGGATAAAACCCATTCGATGCAAGCGTGGATAAAGGAAGTCTCCGCCTTTTACCAGTCGGATCAGGCAAGCAAAGAAAAAGCATATTGGGACATGTTTTCCATACCGGAAGACAAACTTCCTACGGATTACGATTTTGGCGAAGACTTGGTAGAATACAGCGCTACATCTACTCGCACGCTTTCAGCGGAGATAACGTCACGACTGTTGACAACGGCCAACCGAATGTTCAACACGGGTCCCCAAGACCTATTGGTTGCAGCACTTACCCGGACATTGTGTGATTTGTTTGAAAGACAGCGTCTCTTGCTGGTAATGGAATCGCATGGGCGTGAGTCTTCTATTCAAGCGATGAACGTAACCAGAACAGTAGGATGGTTTACCAGCATGTATCCTGTTCTGTTCGAAACGAATCCATCCAATCGGACTGATCATTTAAAAGCAGTAAAGGAGAAATTGCGTCAGATTCCGATGGGGGGGCTTGGGTTTGGTTGGCTTAAGCCTCATCTGCTAGCGGCAGAGGAAAAGTCCCATGTTCGATTCAATTATCTGGGAACCGTTGATAATCAACTGAGTGATGATCTGGTTCTAATGGGAGGAAACTTGGCGGTTGATGCCGGAGTGGGTAATCATTTGACAGCACTGCTTGACGTGGCTGCTCTCATTCGACAAGGAGAACTTCAGGTTTCTGTTACGTACAGCTTGCGCAAGTATCGCGAGGAGACCATCGAGAAGTTGCTTGCGTTGTTTTTCAGTGAATTGGAGCAGCTCATTGATCATTGTTGCCGTCAGGACGTCCCAGAATTTACTCCATCGGATTTCGAAGATGTGGAATTGACACAAAATGAACTGGATTTGTTGTTTGGTTAACAAGAGAAGACGAGCGTTTAAGAATGACGGGAGGGATTACATTGAGTGTTAAGGTGTTAATGGGAAAAAAAGGATTTGAGGAGTTCGCAACAATTGTCGGCTTTACAGAAGCAGAGAAGGAAGAACGCGGTGCATTACTGGAGCAGTCTTATATGCCATTTAAGGTGACTCGCTATTATGCCGAGTTGATTGCGAGTCAATCAGAGCCATATCGTACCCAGATGATCAATATCGTGCTTCCGCCACCGGGAGTGAAGCCCTATAAAGGGCGCTTTGATCCGTATGGTAACAAGTCATACCGTCAGGATGAAACAGCTTTCCTGCAACACAAGTACAAAAAGACATTGTTGCTTCACATCGACGACTTTTGTATTGCCAACTGCCAATTCTGCTATAAAGTGAACGAAATTCGCCACGAGGATATTGGGTACACCAATATTATGGAAAAAGCAGAAAGGGCAGTGCAGTATTTGGAAGCTCATCCGTACATCGATAATGTCCTCTTTACTGGCGGAGATCCAGCTTCCTTCCGTAAAAGCTCTGACTTAATCAAGCTGATTAGTACTCTATTGAGTGTGAAGAGTATTCGACTCGTTCGCTTTGCGACCAAGGCACTGGCCTATGATCCGGCACGTTTTCTTGATGGAGAGCTGCTAGCGTTTTTTGACCAAGTTAGACAGACACCCGGCAAGCAGGTAAGTGTGATTTCCCAGTTCAATCATCCCGGGGAAATAAGCGACGTTTCGATCCAAGCAACGCAAGCGCTGCTGTCCGTCGGTGTACAGATTCGCGGACAGCCTGCCATCATTCGCGGAGTAAACGATTCTGTCGAGACCTTGATCGACTTACAACGCAAGTTTCTCGATAATCGAATCATTTCGTATTATTTGACAGTGTTTATGCCAGTCAGAGGAGTCGAGCAGTATGCCATTCCATTGGACGAGGCGTTCCGGAATGTGGCTGAGTCCAAACGCAATCTGGGTGGCTTGGAGAAAAAAGGGGTACTTCTTACTTCGCACGACTTTGGAAAATTAGAGATTTGTGGTTTTTATCCGACAGCTGAGCGCCCTGAAAAAATTGTTTTGAAATGGCATCAAGCGGTCGGACCAGACTATCTTCCAGAGCGGTTGAAGGAATTAATCCCAACCCGTTCAGAAGACCTGATGATTTTGGACTACAAGCAGGGAGAGATGTATTGTCTCGACCATGTGTTCAAACACAATGGCTTGCCGTACGTGAATGCAGATGGGGAGATCGTGGAAAACCTGCCGAGTGAAGCTGTTCGGTAAGGGAGTCAGGAGAGAAAAATTGTGATGAATAAGATCGACAAAAACAATATAGCTGACATTTTGCCGTTAAGTCCAACGCAGGAGGGCATGCTGTTTTACTACCGACTCCAAAAGGATTCCAATCTGTATTTCGAACAGCATCGGCTAACCCTTCGTGGCAAATTTCAGCTGGAGTTGTTTACGCAGGCTGTTACGATGGCGTTTGAGGCCAATGAAATGCTTCGTACGGTTTTTCGCTGGGAGGGGCTTCAAGCCCCTGTCCAGCTAATTCTCAAGCAAAAGACATTGGAGATTCCTTATTTCGATTGGAGCGAGTTACCATCTGGAGCGCGGGAAAGAAAACTGTCTGTCTTGTTGTCACAGGACAAGCAAACACCCTTCACGCTTGAGTTGGGCAATACCATTCGCATTCAAGTAGTAAGGATGGAGTTGTATCGTTATGAAGTCATATGGTCCTTTCATCACATTCTCATGGACGGATGGAGTTCCGGCATTCTCCTAAGAGAGATATTTACAGCATATGGACAATTGTGCTCGGGGCTGTCCCCTGCGATCAAACAGAAGGCGAAATACAAGGAGTATCTGCGTTTTCTCAAAGAAGCATCGAAAGATCAATCGTTATCGTATTGGAAAGATTCCTTACAAGGAATTAGCTCGCCTACACCGCTTCCCTTTATGCGGGAACGTAGCGAAGAGCAGCGGTATTCTTCTTATCATCTTCGGCTTAGTCAAACGCTTACGGAGACATTGGAGGAAACATCCAAGCGTTACCGCGTGACAATCAGCACAGTGCTGCAAGCCGCATGGGGTATTTTGCTGCAAAAATACAGCGATACGCGGGATGCTCTTTTTGAAGTGGCGTACGCCGGACGTCCTGCCCATCTCACCGGAGTAGAGGAAATCGTCGGCCTCTTCATCAAGACGTATCCGCTCCGGGTCAAACGGACTGAAACGACAACAGTCAAAGATCTGCTGGGTGTCATGATGGAAGAACAGCACCAGATGGCCCCGCATTTGTACGTACCAGCAGTTGAGTTGAAAAACTGCTCAGAGATGGACGCACAAACCCCTTTGGCACACAGTCTGTTCGTTTTCCAAAACTATCCTATCGACAAGACGCTGGCCGGATTGGAACTTGACTTCGAGCTGGAGAATATTACTTCACATGAAACAACCGATTATCCAATGGTGCTGGAAGTAACACCAGGTGATGAATGGACAGTTCATGTCAACTACCAGGCATGGAAGTTTCAAGCGAAGGAAATCGAACGCCTGGCGCTTCACTATCTGAGCCTTCTCGAGCAGATTGCGGCTGATCCGGATC
The DNA here is from genome assembly GCF_046196545.1 of Brevibacillus fortis. Classification (GTDB taxonomy): domain Bacteria; phylum Bacillota; class Bacilli; order Brevibacillales; family Brevibacillaceae; genus Brevibacillus; species Brevibacillus fortis_A. The sequence goes on along the minus strand of NZ_CP176370.1, from coordinate 3,454,592 downwards.
AAGAGATTCGTGATCTGACCTTGCTCAGTGATCGTGAGCGGCACGAGATGATCGAGGAACAGATGAAAGTCGTGCCAGTTCCGAGTAACTACTGCGTGCACGAGTTGATTGATCAAGCGGCTGAAAAAACACCGGATGCAGTTGCGCTTGTACAAGGAAAGCAGACTGTGACCTACAAGGAGTTACAAGAGCAAGCGAATAGCCTGTCTTGGGCTCTGCAAAAGGAGGTGACAGATGCAGGTAGACCGATAGTTATCATGTGTGATCGTTCCCCTGAGATGATTACTGCACTGCTGGCTATCCTCAAAGCTGGGTGTTACTATGTCCCACTTGATCCAGACTTGCCGAAAGCGCGAATCGAACAGATCGTAAGCCAGATTCAGCCTAGTCTGATTGTGACAGAGGGCAGCTATCTGGAACTCGTCGCTGACTTGCAAACAAGGGTGTTTCGTCTGGATGAACCAGCAAGCTGGGCACAGGAGTTAACTCAAACACCACAGCGAAAAGCGGCACCATCGAGTACTGCGTATGCCATCTTTACTTCTGGTTCGACAGGTACGCCAAAAGGTGTGCGTGTAAAGCATGATCAATTAATCAACGCTCTTTGGTGGCACATTGAATTTGTCGGGTTCGGAGAGCAGACGAGAACGTTGCAGATTGCCACCTTGACTTTTGACGCATCGGTTGTCGAGATTTTCTGCACACTGATCAGCGGCGGTACCCTTTGCTTGTTGCAGCGACATGAAAACAAGTCCCCGCAAAAGCTCGCGGCTGCCATCGAGAGCCAACAGGCAAACGTGATACTCGTCGTCCCTACGATGTATCACGCTTTGCTTGACCACGTGGCTGATGGCTCGATGAATTCGATTCAAAAAGTGTTGTGTACAGGAGAGATGTTGTCTTCTTCGTTAGTGGAACGACATGCAGCCTTGCTGCCTCAAGCCCAGATGTACAACTTGTATGGCCCAACGGAAAATAGTATCTCGGCATCTGGGTATTGTGTACCGCGACAAGGGCCTTTTGAAAACCCGCTTCCGATTGGACATCCGAGTTACAACGTTCGTGTCTTTCTTCTGGACCAAGATTTTCATCTATTGCCCAAAGGGGTAATAGGGGAAATGTACGTAGGTGGGATGGGAGTAACGGAAGGTTACATCGCGGATGAGGAAAGAACCAGCGCGTCCTATATACTGACCCCGTATGGCAGGCTTTATCGTACAGGAGACTTGGCTTGCTGGACGGATGAAGGACATCTGCAATATTTTGGTCGCAAGGATTTTCAGATCAAGATTCGTGGCAACCGCGTTGAGCTGGAGGAAATTGAAGCTGTCCTGCGCCGTCAGCCTGGTGTCCGGGAAGCAGCGGTAGTGGCTATTCAGGAGTCAAAGCGTGATCCTTATCTGGTTGCATGTCTGGTTACGATGCATCCGATTGAGGAACACGTTCTGCGAGAAGCAGTGCTGACTTATCTGCCTGACTACATGCTACCTGCCTTTTTCGTCCATCTTGATGCGTTGCCTCGGACGCAGAGTGGAAAAGTAGACAAGAATGCCTTGCAACGTCTGGATTACACGCAGTATCGCACGGGAAAGCAAGAGGCCCCGGCAGATGAACTTGAGCAGCAATTGGCCCAAATATGGCGAGAACTTTTGGCAGTCGAAAAAATAAGCGTGCACGATCATTTTTTCTCGCTAGGAGGCCACTCGCTGAAGGCCGCTCAACTCGTGACCAGATTGCAAAAAGAGAGTAAAACAGACATCACGATCAGGGATGTATTCCAGAACCCCACCATTCGACAATTAGCTGACCGCATCAGGGGTAGACAGCCGATATCCTACGCGCCGATTGATCGGGTAAGTAAAGCCGAGAGATACAGGGCTTCTTCTTCACAGAAACGAATTTTCGTGATGCATGGGATTGAAGGGGAAAGCACCAGTTACAACATGTCGGGTGTAATCGCGGTGAACGGTCATCTGGATGTAAGTCGAGTGAAAAGTGTGTTTAAGGAAATCATCCAAAGGCATGAAGCATTCCGTACTTCGTTTGCGGTACAGGATGGAGAAGTGTATCAGTACATCAGCGACAATGTGCCCTTTGAGATCAAAACCATTCGTAGCGACGGCAAGACATTGGACGAACTGATGGAAGACTTCCGGCAATCTTTTGATTTGACGAAAGCACCTCTCCTTCAGGTTTGCCTAGTCGAGGTCACAGCTACTCAGCATTATCTGCTGTTCAATTCTCATCATATTATTTTGGACGGCATTTCACTGAATGTGTTAATGGAAGACTTCACTCGATTGTATGTCGGTGAAGAGCTGCCTGCACTGCCCATTCAGTACAAGGACTACGCCGACTGGCAGTGGCAGAAGCGGGGTAGCGAGCAGTGGAATCAGCAGGAAAAATACTGGGTGGATACTTTCAGCGACCGAGTCCCGCTCATGTCTTTTCCGCTGGATTACCCACGTCCTTCCGTTAAGACATTCCAGGGGGATCACCATACGTTCTTCCTTACTGAGTCTACGTACCGTGATTTGCATGCCTTTGCCAAGCAGAACGAAGTGACTGTCCATGCTGTTTTGATGTCAGCTTATTACGTGTTGTTGATGAAATACACGTCTCAGGAAGATTTCGTTGTCGGTTCACTGGTAGCTGGACGAAACCATCCCGATTTGGAGCGAATCGTCGGCGTCTTTATCAACTTCCTTCCGATACGCAATCGTCCTCGTGCCGATCTTGTGTATACCGATTTTGTACAAGAGGTTCAGCGCAGTCTGCTTTTGGCCTACGAACATCAGGAGTATCCGTTTGAAGAGATCGTTGCTCGTAACGCCGCAGGCATCCAGCAAACGCAAAATCCATTGTTTGATACGATGCTGATCTTCCATAACCAGCGCGAGCAAGAAGTCAGGTTTACCCTTGGCGACGTGCAATTTGAAGAGGTTCCGCATGAATCGAAGACGTCGAAGCTTGACTTTAAGCTGGATATTACACCACTCGCTGATCAATTCAGGTGCGTGCTTGAATACGATACCCAGTTGTTTAAAGCGGAGACAATGGAAGGCTTCGCTGACAACTATTTGCGTATACTCGCAGCGCTTCTGAAGCATCCGAAACAGCGATTGGATGATGTTGAGATCGTACATCACCAAACAGAAAAAGAGGGCGTGATGAGCCGCCTTCATCATGTCGGAGTTGCAGTTCCAGAACTGGGTCCGGCTCAAATCATGTATGGTACTCTCGGATTTGAAACAAGCGATTCCTTGCATGACCCAGAACAAAACGTGTATCTCTCGATGTGCATGAAACCGGGATGTGTGCCTATCGAGCTAATTGCTCCTGTCGATGAAACGTCACCTTGCGTTCGTTTGTTGGAAGAGAAGGGGACGGGTCCGTACCATCTATGTTTTTCTGTTTCCAATATTGATCATTTTTTGAAAAGGTTAGTTGATTCTGGCTTCAAATACGATTTGGTCAGCGCTCCAAAGCCAGCGGTACTTTTCAATCATAGACTCGTTGCCTTTCTCTTTCTGGAATCGGTGGGCTTGATTGAACTTGTAGAGAGCGAGAACATGACGAATGACAAATGGCAAAGCAGCGATCAGCGATCTGCTGTCCGGTTGCTTACATCAGATGCTGAAAAGGCACTGTCGTTCTTTACATTCCTGGGCTACCGTGTTCACGAGAAATATCTGGATCGGCCATCGCAAGCCAGTATCATCACACTGGGCAAAGCGACGGAGAGCAGCATCCAGTTAGTCGAGCCTCGAAATGAGCACTCGCAAGAACAACGGGAGCTCATGAAAAGTGGTTGTGGTGTTTACCAAATCGAGGATCGGGTAGCGAATCTGACCGAACGGATCGACACATTGATAGCGTGCGGCATACCCGTTTCTTTTGTAGACCGGGCAGGACGTATTCTGCAACTGACAGATGCCCCCTACCTACTTTTAACCGACGGGAAATCAGCCACAGAAAGACCTAAGCCGATTCTAGGCGAGTTTCATTCGGAAACAACGCCCATCTATTCCTTCGTTCAGGAACGTTTGCTGAAGCAGGAACAAGAAGATGGGATTGTGGCTGTCAGATGTTTTGACATCGAGCTTCGGAGCAGAATTGAACTGTCGTATATGCAGCAGGCATGGCAAGTTCTCGTGCGACGTTTCCCTCTGCTGTCGCCCCAAGGCTTTTCCGAACCGATTCCGCTTGCGCTATGTGATTTACAGGAGAAAAGCGAGGCGGAGGCAACGATATGGTTACGAGAACGATTGGCTGCCGAGCAGAAGAGGCCGTTTAAGGACAAAGCAGGAAGTTTGGCTCGATTTGAACTGATAAAGCTGGCTCAAGATCGCTATCGGTTGATTGGAAGTCTTCACAGCTCCTTTAGTGATTGGCGAGGTCTCGGAATTCTCCTGGAAGAATGGGAGGCTCTGTATCGGGCGATTGCAGAAGGGTATGAGCAGGCTACGGAAGAACAGCCTCGCTACGAAGCATTCGCTGTATGGCAGAAAAAAATGCTTTATTACGGACATCTCGAGGATCAGCGTCACGAGTGGTTGACAGCAGCAAATCCACATTCTGCTCAGCCATTTGGTACCGGTGGGGTTGCAACCCGACAAGTCGAGAAGTATATCGACCCGACAGGTCACGCCGATTTGCTGCATGTAGCTACTGTCTCCAATCAGGAGCTGGGAGACATCTTGCTTGCCTCCTACCTGCTATTGCTTCGACAGGTCACTCAATTGCCGAGTTTGACGCTTGGGGTAGTGACGACGAATCGGATGCAAGATGTGCTGGAACAAACGCTAGGCAACTTTGACAACATCGTACCGCTCACCATCGATATGCAGACGATCAGTTCGTTTTCACAATTAGTGGATCAAACGAAGCAAGTACGTGCCCGAATGCAAACGCTCGCGTTGTATCCGTCAGAGCACTGGCAAGCGACAACACACCTGGAATGGCCGACACTTTTTGTGAACCAGACGATTCCGTTTAAAGCTCAGTCAGCTGTTTGGAAACGTGAAGTCAAACGTTCAGTTGAGTCAGAAATGGCCGGATGTCCGTTAGTTCTTCAGGTAGCAGAAACCTCGGAAGGTATCCATGTCGTTTTTACCTATGATCCATCTATGCTTCAGACGGCATATGTTGAATCGCTTTCGGATCGCTATGTGAAAATCCTAAAAATGTTAGCAGAAAAATCCAAAATAAAGTAAAAGGGGTAGGAAAATATGGAAATCAGATCCTCAATTAATTTTCACGACGAACGCTTTTTGATGTTTGTACTGGACCAGATGGCAAATGAGCTTGAGAGAAACGGTGGAGAAGCGATCCGCATGACTCTTGGGAAGTCAGAAATGCCACTGCATCCCGAAATTATCAATTCCATGCAACAGGCATTGAACAGCTTTGAAAAATATTCGCTTGTGTATCCAGGTGGGCTACCGGAGTTGAAAGAGAAACTATCGACCCACTATCAATCAAAATACGATGTGTCAATCAAACCGGAGAATTTCGTGATCAGTGTCGGTACCAGCACACTCTTCCGTAACCTGTTCTACCTCCTGCTTAAAGAGGGCGATGAAGTGTTGCTGCCACTTCCGTACTACTCACTTTACCATTTCTGCGCGCTCTTAGTCGGTGCGAAAGTTCGTTACTACAAAATTGATCTGGATACATTGAGACTCGATGTGGAGTCGTTTAAAGAGAATTTTACAGACAAGACGAAAGTGGTCGTGATCAACACGCCAGGCAACCCATTGGGAAATATTCTTACAAGAGAGGAATTGTATACAATCGATAGCATCGTAGACGGTCGTGCGGCTATTATCAATGACGAAATTTATGCGAATACCTACTTCGATGACGAGTGCGAATCTGTGATGCAGCTGAAAAATACCAAGTCTACGTTCATCACAACGGATGCGTTTTCCAAAGCGTATCGGATGTATAGCAGACGTGTCGGATATGCGATCGTACCGGATGAGCTGGTGCAGCCACTGACGGTCATTCAGCACCACACACTGCTCACAGCTGACCCAGTCGTACAGTTCGGGGCAATGGCTGCGCTTGATTACCAGCATGAGGTTGATCATTTGGTCCAACTGTACAAAGGTCGTCGGGACTACACGATAGACGCTTTCCAAAATGTACCGGATGTCCGTGCTCTGCCAGCGAGAGGTAGCTTCTACTTCACGATTGATTGCGAAGCATTTATGAAGCGTAAAGGCATCAGCACCTCGCTTGAGTTGGCTACGCAAATTTTCGAGGCTACACATGTGGCGACCGTACCGGGTTCTGACTTTGGCATCCCGAACACACTGCGCCTCTCATACTCTGCCGCCAAGTATAACGAGGGAATTAACCGTTTGCGGGAATTTTTCACCACCACCTAAAAAGGGGAAGAGTCGCAATGAATGGACGTATGCAGCTCGATCTGGATCTGAACGAGTTTAACCTGCTCACTGATGATGAAGCGAACTTGTTAACCCGAGTCAATCAGACAGACAAACCGAATCGCAACAAAGTAACAATCGCTGAACTTTTCACCCGGCAAGCGGAAAAAACGCCTGATAGAGTCGCTGTGGTAGAGGCGGATCGAGAAAGAACATACGCAGAACTACACGCGGAAGCAAACCAGATAGCCCGTATCTTAAAAGATGCGGGTGTAGTTCCTTCGCAACTCGTAGGAATTCTCGCAGACAGGAGCTCCCGTATGGTAGCGGCAGTTCTTGCAATCCTCCAAGCAGGTGGGGGATACGTCCCGGTTGATCCGCATTATCCCCGAGCTAGAATTCGGTATCTTTTGCAGGATAGTCGTTGCAAGGTGCTTGTAACAGAAGCCATTTATCTGGATGAGATCATACCGGATCTACCTGACAGTATCGAAACGATCATTTGTTTAGACGAGACTTCCTTCCATCACGAAGGATACAAGGTCTATACAGCCTCCGATATTCGCCGCCAAAAGGATGAGGCGATAGCCCCGGCGGGTTCAGAGGATGATGTTGCTTATGTCATCTACACATCTGGTTCGACCGGTGCACCAAAGGGCGTCATGATTACGCACAAACAGGTTTTGAATACGTTGTTTTGGCTGGAGGAGACTTTTCCGCTAAGCGAGACAGACGTTGTTGCCCAAAAAACCTCGATTTCTTTTACGGACTCGGTGTGGGAATTGTTTTGGCCGCTGATGGTTGGATCAAAGCTGTCTATCTTGAAAGAGGAAGACGGGAAAGATCCGGGCGCGTTGTATGACTGGCTGCGAGAGCAACGCATTACAGTCACCCAATTCGTACCAGCGATGATGAATGTGTTTCTGGCTCATGTACATTCTCGTAATGAACCAGATCCGTTGCCCAATTTGAAGTGGGTATTTAATGGAGGAGAAGCACTGACAGCTAATCTGGTGCGCGAATGGAACCGTCTGTTCCGTGTTGCGCGAATCGCCAATATTTACGGGATGACAGAATCAGCGATATACGCTTCCGTCTATCTTTGCACAGAACAGCCTGCTGAAGAAACACTCCGAATCCCTATTGGTGTTCCCATTGCCAATACTCATATGTTCATCCTTGGACAGACGGGGGAAATTTGTCCCCCAGATGTCAAGGGCGAGATTTGCATCGGAGGAATTGGCATCACCGATGGATATTTGGGCAAGCCTGAGTTGACCGAGAAAGCTTTTACGTATCATCCCATTACCGGCGAGCGCCTTTACCGTACGGGAGATGTCGGATTACTCAGCGAAACAGGCGTGTTTGAATATTTAGGGCGGATGGATGATCAGGTTCAAGTGCGCGGCTATCGTGTGGAGCTGAAAGAAGTGGAACGCGCCGTCCTTCAGCATCCCGCTGTGAATCAGGTAGCTGTATTGGCTATGACTGATCAAATGGGTATGACCGAACTGGCTTGCTACTATGTGGTGCAAAAGGATGGCGTTCAGCCAGATGGGCTTCGTGGGCACCTGCTGGAGTGGCTCCCCGGATATATGATCCCGAGTTACTTTATGGAACTGTCCGAGATGCCGCTTACCCCGCATGGAAAGATTGATCGCAAAGCTTTGCCTGCTGTAAAGCCCGGCGTCAGTAGTGATTACGTGCCTCCGGCAAATCCTATTGAACAAAAGCTGGCTGAATTGTGGGCGGATGTCTTACAGATTCCATCCCCTGGTGTACTTGATCACTTTGTCGGACAGGGAGGACATTCGCTGAAGGCCATTCAGCTTTTATCCAGAATTGAAACTGACTTTCAAGTGAAGCTTTCCATGCGCGACCTGTTTGATGCCCCGACGATTCGAGGTTTGGCGACAAGACTCACAGGCAATCTCCAGGAGATGGAGCAAAAGCCGATCGCCTTGCTCTCTGATCAGGAATATTACCCTGTCACGGGTGCACAAGAGCGGCTTTATCTGTTGTGGCAGTTGGAAGAAGATGCTACCAGCTATCATACACCGGGAGTTATGCGGATCACCGGTTCCCTTGATTCAGGGCGTCTACAAGAGGTTGCGGATCAACTCGTCGCACGACATGAGGCGTTGCGCACTTCATTTCATCTGATTGAAGGTCAGGTGAAACAAAAAGTACACAGTGACCTGTCTGTACAGATCGAGACATGGAAAGCAGACGAGGAAGTTGTGGAAAAGACAATCGAAAGCTTTTTCCGGCCATTCGATTTAAAGCAAGCTCCTTTACTTCGTATCGGTTTCATTGAGCTTTCACCAGAGGAGCATCTGTTGATTTTCGACATGCACCATATTATTTCAGATGGCATATCAAAGTCCATCTTGCTTGAAGAGTTTTGTACCCTATATCAAGGGCAGGTGCTGCCGGAATTGTCAGTACAGGCCAAGGAATTCGCTTGGTGGCAAAGAGAACAAGCTGCCGAGAGCGATTGGGCCGAGCATGAAGCCTACTGGTTGGATGCATTTTCCGAGCAGGCGCAACCGTTGGCAATCCCGACCGATTATCCTCGCCCACAAACCATGACATTTGATGGAGATGAGTTGCTGACAGAGCTATCTGGAGAGTGGTTGGAAAAACTCGACTCGTTCACCCGTCAGAGTTCTACGACGCTGTACATGCTTCTGTTGGCCGTCTATTCTGTTTTGTTATCCAAATACAGCAATCAGGAAGACATCGTCATCGGCTGCGACATGGATGGTAGACAACGTGCGGAGTTTGCCCCTGTTGTAGGAATGTTTGTCAACACCTTGGCCTTGCGAAACTGGCCGAAGAAAGAATTGACCGTCCAAGAGTATATCGGGCAGGTACGCCAAAACGTGCTAAGCGGTTTTGAGCATGGAGACTATCCATTCGATCAACTCGTAAGCCAGATTCAATTGCCACGCGCTCCAGCAAGGAACCCGTTGTTTGACACCATGCTGACCCTGCATCATATAGCGGAGCAGCAAAAGGTCCATCTCGATCAAATCGAGTTTGCTCCGTACGAGTTCAGACGCAAAGCTGCCATGCTCGATCTTGCTTTGGAAGTGGTTAAAGCTGAGGATCACTTAAACATGCATTGGCAATATAACACGAACTTGTACAACAGAAGGACCATCGAGAGGATGGCTCAAGACTTTGTCATTCTACTGGAGCAAATGATAGCCCACCCGAACCGAACCATCGGACAACTTCAGATCGGTCATGGAGTAGTACAAGTAGCACAGGGACAAGTGGACGACGATGACTTTGCTTTTTAAGAAATACATGACGGACAGAAAAGAGGGATTGGCTTGACAACGATAACTGCACAAAACATCTTGCTGGCCAGTGGGCAATTTGATCGCGAAAAAGACTATTGGATGGAGAACCTCTCTCGAGAGTTTCATTCACTCGACCTTCCAACAGACTCTCGGGCCTCGTTTCAGCGTCAGTCTGAGCTTCGTGAGCTGACCATCGTTTTTCCTGACGAGCTGAGCAAGGCACTGATTCATTTGAGCAATGGCTCGGATCAGCGTTTGTTCATGGCTTTGCTGAGTGGATTTGGCATCTTGTTGTCCAAATATACGGGACATCAGGACATATGCGTTGGAACGGCTATCTTTCGTCAAACAGAGCCGGGTGAGTTTTTGAACAAGGTATTGCCCTTGCGTCATCAGGTACTCCCGGAATGGAGCATCAAGGAGCTGCTACAAGAAGTTCGGCAAACCTTAAAGGTCGCTGTGGAACATCAGAACTACCCAATCTTGCGGTTGATCGAGGAACTGCAAGTACCGCAGCAGGGACACAGCACACCGTTCTTTGAGGCGACTTGCTTATTGGACGTCCTTCATGATCAGGACAGCCTAAAACAGGTTTCGAGCGAGTTGCAGCTCCTCTTTTCTAAAAAGGGAGACTCGCTCGAATTACTCGTGCGTTACGTGGGGCAAAGATACCAACTCCCCATGATGAAACGGATGATGGAGCATTTGGTCCGTATCTATCAGGTTATCGTAACGCAACCGAATCACAAGATCGCTGAGATAGTGTGCTTATCTGAGGAAGAGGTTCGGGAGTTAGTTCTTTCGTTTAATGACAACCGGGTTGATTTTCCGCGCGATCAGAGCTTTGATCGCCTCTTTGAGGAGCAGGTTAAAAAGACTCCTCATCGCAAAGCGGTGACAGACGGAAAAATAACCTTAACCTATCAGGAATTAAACGAGCGATCCAATCGACTCGCGCACCATTTTATCCAGCAAGGATTACGACCTGGCACGAAAATCGGTATTTATATGAAGCGTAACGTGGATACGCTTGTTGCGATACTCGCGGTGTTCAAGGCGGGAGGAGCCTACGTACCGATTGATCCAGACTATCCACAGCATCGGATCTTGTACATCGTGCAGAAGAGCGAGATTGCAGGGTTGATAACTCAGCCTGATTTGTTAGATGGATTGGAGTCGATTCAAGCATCCTCACCTGAGCTGAAGTATCTCTATGTCTTTGGTCAATCCGATCAATCAGTTGAGTCACTTTCGGGAGAGGACATCGATCGGGAGAGTGCGGGAACAGACCTGGCTTACATCATCTTCACATCGGGCACGACTGGACAACCAAAAGGCGTAATGGTGCACCATCGTGGAATGATTAACCACATTTTCGCAAAAATCAACGACCTATCCCTCTGCGAGGATGATCTTGTCGCACAAACGGCTTCTCTTTGCTTTGATATTTCTGTTTGGCAATATCTGGCTGTTTTGCTGGTGGGTGGCTCTGTGCAAGTGGTCGATACAGAGACGGTAATGGATACGCAGGCCCTTCATAATGTACTGCGTTCCAACCGCGTCACCGTAGCGGAAGTGGTACCATCTCTGCTCTCCGTGCTGCTTGATCTCGTTCAAGAATGGTCCGACTCCGAACGCAGCTTCCCTGATCTGCGGTGGATGGCAGTGACAGGAGAGGAGTTGCCTGCCCCTCTGGTACGACGCTGGTTTGCCTGCTATTCGGAAATTCCATTGGTGAATATGTACGGACCAACGGAAGCATCCGATGATATTACCCACCACATTATCCGGGAAATGCCCAGTGATCAGCAGATTGTGGTTCCCATCGGCATCCCGATCCAGAACACTCATATTTACATACTCGACCAAAATCAGTGTATTTGCCCGCGAGGCGTAAAAGGAGAAATAGGTGTGGCCGGTCCGGGGGTTGGATACGGCTACTACAAAGATGAGGAACGGACGCAAAAAGTTTTCGTAGCAAATCCGTATGCCAGCTGGGTAGAAGACGCTGACTATCAAGTCCTCTACCGAACAGGTGATGTAGGCCGGATCACGGAGGACGGATATATTGAGTACTTCGGGAGAATGGACAATCAAGTCAAGATTCGGGGTTACCGAATCGAATTGAGTGAGATTGAACAGGTTATGCGCAGACATCCTACGGTTAAGGATGCAGTGGTCTTGGCGCTTTCAGAGGAAACGGGTGCAAAGTACTTATGTGCCTATGTCGTTCCTCTAGAGGAATTTTCCGCCCGAGATGTGCGTGATTATCTGTTTACTGTGCTTCCGGAATACATGGTTCCGATGCACTATGTAAAACAAAACGTATTGCCACTTACCCCTAACGGAAAAGTGGACAGAGGGGCTTTACCGAAGCCTGGCATACAGGATCGGGTCGACAAATCTATTTTTGTGTCAGCTACAACCGAGACGGAAAAAGCACTCATCCACATCTGGGCGCATGTGCTACAGCTCGATCCAAACACAATCAGCGCTCGGGATAATTTCTTCGCCCTAGGGGGGCACTCCTTAAAAATCAACGCCGTGGCTACGCAGGTTGCCCAGCAGTTTGGTGTACAGCTTCCACTGCGAACCATGTTTAATCACCCAACTATTCAGGAGCTTGGCAAGGTGATTGATGGAGCAGACAAGACGATTATGAAAAGACGATTCCCAGTCGAAGCCAGATCGTACTATCCTGTTACGGCTGCTCAGAGTAAGTTCTTTATTCTTCAGCAGTTGAATCCGGCTGATACAAGTCTTCACATTACGGCTGCCCGTTTCATCGAGGGAGATTTGAGCCGTGAGAAGGTAGAACATGCTTTTCAAGGATTGATTGACCGCCATGAATCTCTTCGTACCTCGTTTGATTATATAGATGGGCAAGTGGTTCAAATTGTACATGATTCGCTAGTCTTCCGTTTGGAAGTGAGCGAAGCAAATGCAGAGCAGTTGGAGGCCAGTCTGGCAACATTTGTACGGCCATTCGACTTGCGTCAAGCGCCCTTGTTGCGTGCAGGGCTAATCAGGATTGACCCGGAAAAGCATCTCTTGTTGTTCGACATGCACCATATCGTTTCAGACGGTGTATCCATGGACATTCTCGTAGAGGACTTTGTTCGTCTCTATGCAGGTATGCCACTTTCTGCATTGGAAGTTCAGCAGAAAGAGTTTGCTGTTTGGCAGGAATCTGCACTTGAGTCAGGGGAGCTTCAAGCTGACTATTGGGCAAACTTGTTTACCAGCCCGGCTCCACTTCTATCGATTCCGACTGATTACGAAAGGCCAGAATCTCTTACGTTCCCTGGTGCGACGATTGAGTTCGAGATATCGGCAGAGGAGAGGCAGCGGTTGCAGGAGCTGGCAGCGCAGGAACATGCGACACTTTACATGGTGCTGTTGTCGGTTTACAACATGTTGCTTGCAAAATACAGCGGCCAAGAGGATATCGTTGTCGGAACTCCAGTAGCTGGCCGTAAATTTGCAGAGTTTGATGAAGTAATTGGGATGTTTATCAACACCATTCCGCTACGCAATTATCCAAAAGGCGAGAAAACCTATCGCGAGTTTCTTGCGGAGGTCCGTGAGCATACGCTAGCCTCTTTCGAACAAGCAGATTACCCGATTGATCTGTTTGTCCAGACGCTTGGCCTTGAGCCAAATACAGGTCGTCAGCCCCTTTTTGATACGATCTTCGTCCTGCAAAACATGGACAATCCGGAAGGGGAACTGAAGCTTGAGGACATGATCGTCAAAAACTATCCACTGCCAAACAACACGGCTAAGCTTGACCTTCATCTGGCGGCTTATCCTGTTTTCGACAGACTTACATGTAAGCTGGATTACCGCAGTGACCTGTTCCGAAGAGAAACGATGGAGCAGTTTGTGAGTGACTTCAAAAGCTTGTTGCAGCAGGTGATGGAAGATCCCCAGCGCCTCCTGCATGACTTTGAATTGACCCGTGAGGTAGCCCTTATTCAGGCACAGGGCGTCGATTGGGATTTTGAATTTTAGAGCAAGCGGTGAGTAAGAGGGGGAGGGCATATGGAGACTACTATTTCGCAAAACATTCTGCTAACCAGTCGAAAATTTAGCCGGGAGGAACAGTACTGGCACGAGAAGTTACAGGGGGAGTGGACGCTTTCCCTCCTTCCAACTGAAGGAACGGATAAGGAAGGCGATGGGGTGGAGGAGACAAAAGAAATATCTTTTGTCTTTCCGGATGATTTGAATGCTGCCATTGCGGCCCATTGCGATCATCATCCGATGAAGCTCTACCTGTTTCTTCTGTCGACGTTTCAAATCATGCTGAATCGGTATAAGCAGACAGATGACATGATCATTCTCACGCCCGTCTTTCAGAATCCGCTTCCCCCTAATGCTTGGAATCGGGTGCTGCCGCTGCGCGTACGGATGCATCAAGAAGCTACTTTTGCAGAAGTGGCGAAAGAGGGTAAGCAGCTGGTCAAAGAGGCAATTGAGCATCAGAACTATCCGTTTTCGCAAATGATGCAATGGCTTGATCTATCCGACACCGATCTGAAGACACTGCTGGATACAGCCTTCGTTTTAGAAAACATGCAAGATATTGCTGCTTTAGAAGGCCTGTCTTTGCAAGTGGTGTTTGCATTGAAGCAAACAGAAGATGGAATGACAGGCCGCGTACGGTATGCGGGCGAGCAGTTCCAAGAGGCTGTCATCGAACGGATGATCAGCCATTATCAACAAATTCTTCGTGAAGTGGTTGTCGATCCCAAACGGTTGGTTCACACAATCGATATGTTGACAGAGGCGGAGCGGACTGATCTGTTGTACACCCGCAATCAAACGGATGTTCAACATTCTGCTCCAAAGCCGATCCATCAACTGATTGAGGAACAGGCAGCGCGTACTCCTCATCTAACAGCCGCTGTGTTTGGCAACAAAACCCTTACCTACGCTCAACTTAATGGCAAAGCCAATAGCCTTGCACGCATGTTGAAGGACAGCGGCATTGGAAGAGGAAGCTATGTTCCGGTCTTGATGAATCGTAGCCTGAATTTGATCATTTCCTTGCTAGCTGTGATGAAAACTGGTGCGGCATTTGTCCCGCTAGACGTGCAAAGTCCGAACGAACGGAAAAAGCAGCTACTGGATGAGTTGAATTGTCCGGTGACGCTGATCGGACCAGAAATACGCCAGGAATCATCATTCGTACAATTGACACGTGCTGTAATCGTCGATGCGGATGAAATCCGGGAAGAAGGGGACTTGAATGTCCAGGTAGATGTGGACGACACGATCTATGTGATCTATACATCTGGTTCCACCGGCAAACCAAAAGGAGCTGTCGTTCCTCATATCGGTATTTTCAATCGGTTTCGCTGGATGGATGAGCATTACGGTTGTACGGAACAGGACGCCATTTTCCAGACGACTCCCCATCACTACGACAGTTCGGTCTGGCAACTTTTCTGGCCGCTCTTGCATGGTGGGCGTACGGTATTGCCGATTCCTGAATTCGAGATGACGCTCGATCAAGTATTGCACGCCATTTCAACCTATCAGATTACGATTACGGACTTTGTGCCATCGGTCTTCAACCTGCTGGTGGATCAAATGGAAACACGGATGGACATACACGACTCACTTTCTTCGATTCGCCACCTGATCTTGGGGGGAGAGGAAATTACGGCTCACACCGTGCATCTTTTTCTTCAGCGGTTTTCCCACGTTCGCATCACGAATCTGTACGGTCCGACGGAGACGTCTATTGGTGTCATCTACTTTGAAATCGACCATACCCATGAGGGCCCGATACCGATCGGAAAGCCGATAGCCAATACAAAGATCCTACTGTTGGATTCGAATCGCAAACTTGTTCCGGCTGGACATCAAGGGGAGATTTATATAACTGGCTTGTGCTTGGGGCACGGTTACTTGCACGATCCTGAGAAAACAGCAGCCAGCTTTGTTGACAACCCTTATCCGGAAATTGGTTATCAAAAGCTTTATCGGACAGGCGACCTTGGACGTTATCTGCCGAATGGCAATATCAAGTTCTGCGGTCGCATCGATCATCAAGTAAAAGTACGCGGGCACCGGATTGAGCTGGGCGAGATTGATGAGGTGCTATTGTCCCATCCGCTAGTGAAAGAGTGTGCCGTGCTATTTCAAGAAGAGAAGGCTCGATTGTGCGCTTACTACGTATCGAATGCTCAGGAATTGACCGCAAGTGACTTGCGTGGTTATCTCAGCGAACAGCTTCCCGATCACATGATCCCTTCCTTTTTTGTCAGCATTGAAAAAATGCCTTTGACAGCAGGGGGCAAGATCAATCGCAAGCTACTGCCTGAAGTGGATGAACAACAGGTGTCCGATGCTGAATACGTAGCTCCACGAAATGAGAAGGAAGAACAGCTGGTTACCATCTGGAAAGAAATCCTGGGGATCGAAAAAGTGGGGGTACACGACAGCTTTTTCCAGCTGGGAGGGAATTCCCTGCTGTTGCTCAAAATGCATGCGCAAATTGTAAAACAAGTGGATAGCGAGATTAGCGTCGCACATTTGTTTTCCTACTATACGATTGCCATGTTTGTGGATTTTCTCGAACAAAGAAAACAGGATCAGTTTGCATCTATGGAAGATCAAAGCGATGATGATGAATCCCTTTTGGAATTGCTGAGGGAGGTCAAGGAGGGAGTTCTCTCCGTAGACAAGGGTGCCGAACTGATCGACAAAAGGAAGGGGAAATAGGATGAGTTTGCTAAAAAAATACATCTTGGAGCAAGTGGCTGCTCATCGACTGCAAGAGAAGGAAGCACTTCCTTTGCTGAAAGAACTGTCCTCTGCCAACGTAAACACTCGCCAAGATATCGCGATCATCGGTATGGCTTGTCGTTTTCCCGGAGCCAGCAGCCTCGAAGAATACTGGAATAATTTGGAACAGGGGCACGATTCAATCGGTGATATCCCTGCTGCAAGGCGTCCAGATGTCGAGAGGGTAGCGAGAGAATTTTTTAACGACACAGATTTTACGTATGAGCGGATGGGTTATCTCGATCACGTGGATTTATTTGATCATGCGTTTTTCGAGATATCACCTGCAGAGGCTCGAACCATGGATCCTTATCAGCGGATGTTTCTCGAGTTGGCATGGGAAACATTTGAGCATGCCGGGTATAGCGAGAAGATGATCAGCGGTTCTCCAACAGGCGTGTTTCTGGGATATTGTGACAATGAATCACAATACCAGCGTGTGCTGAAAAACGTTGACTCGTCCTCGTTGGCTGGCAACGTTGCAGCAATTATCGCTTCACGAATTTCCTATTTGCTGAATCTGTCAGGTCCGAGCCAACTGATTAATACATCTTGCTCTTCCTCCTTGGTCGCTCTGCACCAAGCATGTCAGGCCATTGGAAATAACGATTGTCGAATGGCTCTCGTAGGTGGAGTGAACCTTTCCCTGTTTCCAATTCAACAAGATACTGACTTTGGCATTGTTTCTGTAGAACGCAAAACCAAAGCATTTGATGACTTTGCTGATGGAACAGTATGGGGAGAAGGTCTTGGCGCTGTTCTTTTGAAGTCATACGATCAGGCAGTCAAGGACAACGACTATATCCATGCCGTGATCAAAAGCACAGCGGTCAATTGTGATGGCCGTTCTACCAGTATTACGGCGCCCAATGCGATTTCCCAGTCCGCTTTGTTGCGAACAACATGGGAGCGGGCGCAAATCAATCCGGAGAGCATCTCCTATATTGAGGCACATGGGACCGGGACAAGATTAGGCGACCCTGTCGAGATTGAGGGGATCATGCATGCCTTTCAGAAAGTTTCAAAACGTAAGCAATTTTGCGCAATAGGCTCGGTCAAAAGCAATATCGGACACACGATAGCGGCATCCGGTGTAGCCGGGATCATTAAGACGGCTTTGATGATGAAGCATCGTCAGATTCCGCCGACGCTGCATGTGAAACGGCCGAATACCTTAATTCCTTTTATCGACTCGCCTGTTTATATAAATGATGTGCTAAAGGCTTGGGATGTAGAGGCGGACCAACCTGTGAGGAGAGCCGGCGTAAGCGCATTTGGCCTAAGCGGGACAAACGCCCACGTCATATTGGAAGAGCCTCCTAAACGCGAGGCGGCAGCAGTTTCAGAATCTGGCGATTACCTCATTACGTTATCCGCCAAGACAAGTGGATCGCTATGGGATTTGCTCGAGAAATACCAAGCATTTTTATCAGCGCCTTCTGAGCATTCCCTTCTTGATATGTGCGCTACAGCCAATATTGGGCGCGGACACTATCGGTATCGCCTAGCCTTCCTTATCAACAGCAAAGAGGATTTTTTGCAGAAGATCCATCTCCTGTGCGCGGGAGAACGGACGGAGGACGGTGCTCCGCTTGTTGATGGGAACCAGGTGTTCTACGGGGTACTGAATTCCCGTGGGGAAGGTTCATTGCCGATCAGCATGCAAATAGACAGCTCTAACCCAGTAGAATTGGCCAAACAGTACGTGCGAGGGGTTTCTATCAATTGGCTTGAATACTACCGTCCAGTCAAATGGAAAAAGGTACCTTTGCCAACCTATTCTTTTGCAAAAACCCGTCACTGGGTGCAATCGGATCAACCTGCAAACGAAACGGTTGAGCGGCCCGTTGCTGTAGCAACTGAGGCGGCACATGAGAACGAAACAGCTGATGTTCATAAAATTGCTTCCACCTTCTTTACTTTTGGGGAAACTTTACTGAATCAGGTGAATGTCCAAAAGCAAACCGGTTTGGAAGAGGATGAGACTTTTTATTCCGGATTGTCATCGCTTGAATGCTTCAAGCAACTGGGCGTTTTCCACAAGCAGGGTCAAACGTATACCCAGGAAGAATTGCGTGAAGCTGTAAGGTTTGATGGAAGAAATGAACAGCTCTTCCAACTCATGCTTGGACTCGTCGTTCAAGCGACCCTTGTTGAACAAGTTGCAGGAACATATCGACTTGCTGCTCAAGCAGAGGGTCTTGATGCGGAATCGTTTTATCAGGATTGTCTGGATCGCTATCCGAATGAGCGAGAGACTTTCACCCAATTAAAGGCGTGTTTTGCCCATTACTCAACCATCATGACAGGGCAGACCGTACTTGTATCGAACGGTACTTCTGACTTTTTCAAATCGTATGCGGATCGCATTACTCTTGGAAATCCTTCAGGACTTATGGCAGTGGAAACCATTGCCCAATACATCCATTCGTTTAGCCGTCCTGTACACATTCTGGAGCTCGGTGGCGGTTCAAGCAGTCTTACCCACCTCTTGCTGCCGAAGATTAAAAATCAAGCTGTCACTTATCTGTTTACGGATTGTGTCCAAGGGACTCTCGATGAGACAGAAAAAGAGTGCAAAGACCTGTATCCATTTGTGGAGTTCCGCATGTTCAACCTAGAGCAGGCCCCAGCTGAACAAGGATTCGATCTACACGCATACGATGTGATTATTGCAAATAACGCTATTCACAGGGCCAGGGATGTTCGGGCATCCTTATCGATGCTGCATCAGTTACTTGCGGAGCAGGGCGTGCTGTTTGCGATCGAGCTCGTGAAAAATCGTTCAACGGCAAATGTGATCGGGGGGCTTGCCACAGACTGGTGGCAGTACGAAGATACCGATCTGCGACACCAAGCTAGATTGATGGATGCCTCACGCTGGGAAAAGGCGCTTCGGGATACGAACTATCAATCTGTTGCCATTTATCCGTCGTCAACAGCGCTGGGTGATCTGTCTGATTCAGCGTTATTGGTCGGACACTCAGCGTATACGCCACAAGAGTATCGGGAGTGGCTCTACCAGATCAATTGGCAAACGAAAGAGCTAACAACCAATCATCAGTCTCAGCGTCCAGGGATCTGGCTGGTGTTTCAAGATGAAGGCGGTGTGGGAGAAACTCTTGCTGACGCGATGTCATCGGAAGGACATGAAGTGTTCAAACTTCGCAGTGGTGAGGCTTTTGCCTCTGTTTCTTCCCACGAGTTTATCCTAGATCCCAGCCAGCCGGCAGATCTGCGGCGTGTGTTCGAGGGACTCGGGGACAAAAAGGAAAAGCTGACTGGGATTATCCACTTATGGAGCTTGACCTCGGGCTCCCAGCAGCCAAATGGTCTCGGAGAGCTTGAAGCTCTTGAGTCAGCGCAACATCTGGGAGTTTACAGTCTGTTTCATTTAACACAAGCGTTGCTTGAGCTGGATCTGAAACAGGTGCTAGATTTACGGATCGTTTCGAACTACGCACAAGCAGTAGATGACAACGGACCTGTTTTTCCAGAAAAAGCTCCCTTGTTCGGTCTTGCCAAGGTTATCTCGCAGGAAAATCCAAAACTGCAGTGTTTTAGCCTGGATCTCGCAACAGAGGGGCGTTCAACATCGCAGTTGGCTAGTCAGCTTCTAGCGGAAATTCGCTGCAATCGGGATGACACATTGGTGGCCTATAGAGGAAATCGCATCGTACCAGAGATGAATCGCTGCGATATCGATAAAATTCCGAAACGACCCGTAGAGATACGTGAAAATGGCGTTTACTTGATCGCCGGAGGGACAGGAAAACTGGGACTGGCATTTAGTAAGCATTTGGCCGCACAAAAAAATGTGACGCTCGTGCTGATTAATCGTTCTCCACTTCCACCTAACCACGAGTGGCAAGAGCGTTTACAGCATCCAGACTGCAGTACTGCTGAGGCACGAAAACTGAGAAATCTGCTTGAGCTGGAGGAAATGGGAGCGCAGGTAGTCTGCTATGCAGCCGATGTGTCCGACCGTCAGCAGATGGAGGATATTTCTGAGCAAGTCCGTGCTCGTTACGGGCCTATCAACGGCATTATCCAATCCGCGGCGCATATCACCTTCGAGACCATCCAGAAGAAGACGTTTTCCGATTTTCAAAATGGCTTAAAAGCGAAGCTGGCGGGCACACTCAACCTCGATCAGATTGCTGAACCAGAGCATCTGGATTTCTTTGTAATATTCTCATCACTTGCTTCGATTTGGGGCGGAGCGACTGGATGTGACTATGTCTCGGCCAACTGCTTCCTGGATGCCTACAGCGCAGCTCGCAACCGAACGGGTAAACCGACGATTGCATTGAACTGGTATGCGTTTGAAGGTATTACGGGTCCTGGCTTTATCGGATACATGCCGATGGATGGAGTGCTACAGGCCTTTGATGCGTCTTTGCCTTGCCAAACCGAACATTTGATCATTGGACAATTTGATTTGCAAGTGCTGAAGGAATGGGCACCGTCTCTGAAAGTAAAGCTGGGAGACACGATCTTTGCAAGCGTGGAAACACATAAAGAACGCGAAACACCACCCGCAGTGACCATGCAAAACCGTGTTGTTTTGTCTGGCAGGGAGGAAGGCGATCACTACACGTTGTTGGAGCAAGCCTTAGGTCAGATTTGGTCCGATGTGTTGGGTTACACCGAATTGAGCATCGACGACGACTTTTTCAGGCTGGGTGGCGATTCTCTTTTGGCAATCGGTATCGTTTCCCGTGTCACCAAGCAGTTGCAAAAAGAGATGACAATTACCGACCTGTTTCAGACACCGACGATCCGTCAATTGGCTGTGTTGATGGCGCCGAATGAAGAAACAGCTGTGTCAGCGATTCCTGTAGCAGAGTATCGGGAAGCTTATCCCGCCACCTCGTCTCAGCAGAGAATTTATGTGCTGGAACAAATGCAGGAAGGGGCAGTTGCCTACAACATCCCAACAGTCATGATGCTTGAGGGAGAGCTGGACAGAGAGGCTTTCGAACGTGCATTTGTCTCGTTGGTTCAGCGTCATGAGTCGTTGCGCACCTCATTTTCCATCGTGGATGGAGCTTTGATGCAATCCGTTCAACCGAGCATAGATTTTACGTTGGCGTATAGTGAAGTCGACGCGAACGAGGCCAAGAGAACGGTCGAACAATTCATCCGACCATTTGACTTGTCAAAAGCGCCACTAGTTCGCGGTATGCTCATTCGTATCGATGTCAACAAACACTTGTTGCTGTTCGACATGCATCACATTATTTCCGATGGTGTATCCATCAACATTTTGATCCGCGAGTTCTTCCAATTGTATCAGGGACTCGAGTTGCCTGAGCTGCGGATTCAATATAAAGACTACAGCGTGTGGCAATCAGAGCAGCTGGGCAATGGAGTATTGGCCGCTCAGGAGAAATTCTGGCTAAAAGAGCTGGATGGAGAACTTCCTGTGCTTAATCTGCCTACGGACCACCCTCGACCGTCCGTCCAGAGCTTTGAGGGAGATGTCCTGACCTTTGAGATTCCTCAAGAGATGACAGAGAAGATACTGGCACTGGCCAAAAACAACGGTTCAACCTTGTACATGACGCTACTGGGAGCGCTCACCATTATGCTGTCGAAATACGCTGGCGAAGAAGACATTATCATTGGATCTCCAGTGGCTGGCCGTCATCATGCAGACCTGGAAAACATCGTTGGTGTCTTTCTGAACACACTGGCGATGAGAAACTTCCCACGAAGCGATCGAACCGTAACAGATTTCCTTCAGGAAGTAAAAGAACGGGCACTGGCAGCGCTCTCGCATGCCGACTACCCGTTCGAAATGCTGGTGGATCGTCTGACGTTGCCAAAAGATACGGCGCGCAACCCACTGTTTGATGTGATGTTCATTTTGCAAAATACCGGCGATGCGAAGGGAAGCATGAGTGCAAATGGACTGACGCTCTCTCCTTATCCATTTGAACAGCGCTCTGCTCAGTTTGATCTGACCTTTGACATCATTGAGCGAGAACAGCGCCTGATTGTCGATATCGAATACAGCAACAAGCTGTTCAGCAAAGAGACGATCACATCGATGTCCACACACTTCCAAAAAATTCTGGAGCAGATGGTGGAAGATCCTGAACAGCGGATCGGCAAGATGTCCATGCTGGCAGCAGAAGAACGCTTGCTTCTGATAGAGCAATGGAATGATACGAGTTTGGAATACTCTCGTGAAAAAACAGTCGTCCAGCTCTTTGAAGAAGTAGCGGCAACACAGCCGAACGCGTTAGCTGTCACATGCGGAGATGAGAAAGTCACCTATACGGAATTAAATAAGCGAGCAAACCAAGTAGCTCGTTTGATCAAGCAACACGGCGTCACTGCTGATACTTGCGTGGGCCTTTTGACGAATCGCTCTGTGGAAATGATGGTTGGACTCTTGGCGATCTTGAAAGCAGGGGCTGCGTTTGTTCCGATTGATCCGCAATATCCAGAAGAACGTATCTCCTACGTTTTGGAAAATAGCATGACTCGTCTCGTCTTAACCCACGATTCTTTGGCAGAAAAGCAGTGGGGAAGTGTTGTCCGAGTGGACGTAAACAATTCTCGGGTTGAGACGGAAGATGACTCAAATCTTCCGCCACAGGCTGCACCTGGCGATCTCGCCTATGTCATTTACACATCGGGTTCTACAGGCAAGCCTAAAGGCGTTATGGTTGAGCATGGCAATTTGATGAGCTTCTGCTCAGGGATCGGGGAACACATCCATTTTGCCAGCACAGACAAAATGCTGGCTGTGACGACGATTTCGTTTGATATTTTTCTGCTTGAAACGATTGTGCCGCTGACGAAAGGGATGACAGTGGTCATTGCAGCCGAACAACAGCAAGCCGATCCACAGGTGCTAAAGGAGTTGATTTTGCAGGAAGAAATCAATTTCCTTCAACTGACTCCATCCCGTCTACAGCTCATGCTGGAAGAGAAGAGCAACTTGCACGCACTTGACAACCTGAAAGCGATCCTGCTTGGAGGAGAAGCCCTGTCAGCGTCTTTGTTCCAACGGCTTCGCACACAGACCAAGGCGAGACTTTACAATCTGTATGGTCCGACGGAAACAACGATTTGGTCTACGGTGCAGGACTTGACCGACGCAGGGGAAGTAACGATTGGCGCACCTTTGCCCAATACACAAGTCTACATCCTCGATGAGCATCTGCAAGTGCAGCCGATGAAGATCACTGGCGATCTTTACATTGCAGGGGATGGGGTAACGAGAGGCTACTTCGGTCAGCCAACACTGACGGCTGAGCGCTATATCCCTAATCCGTTTAAATCTGGTCAACGCATGTACAAAACAGGTGATCTCGCGAGATGGCTGCCGGATGGACGTATTGAATACGTGGGACGATCCGACTTTCAATGCAAAGTACGAGGTTATCGGATCGAATTGGGTGAGATTGAAAGTGCCCTTTGTCAGCATCCGGATATTACGGAAGCGGTGGTCAGTGTGCGAAATAGCACCAGCAATCCTTACCTGGCTGCCTACTATATGGCAAAGCAATCGTTGGACAATGATGAATTGCGTGCGATGCTAAGCAAAAGTTTACCTGATTACATGATTCCACATTTCTATACGCATATGAGTATGTGGCCGCTGACACCAAACGGAAAACTGGATCGCAAATCATTGCCAGAGCCTGATGCACTCCAAGACAAGCACACCGAATATCAAGCCCCGGCTACCAGACTGGAAGAACAGGTGGCTGGCGTTTGGCGGGAAGTGCTTAAGATTGAAACGGTCGGAATGCAGGATAACTTCTTCCACATCGGCGGTAATTCGCTTTTACTGGTGCAAGTTCATGCCAAGCTTGAACAGCTTTATCCTGGACGGGTTCGAATTGCCGATTTGTTCGCCCATCCTACGTTGTACAGCCTAACCTATTTTTTGAAGAACACCGCTTTAGATGGAGCAGATGAACAAGAGGAAACCGATACAACCACCTATTGGTTGAAGGAGCTGGATCGTGTCTCGCTGATAGAGTTGCCGTCAACGTATTGGGCTAGTGGAGAAGCGAATGCGGACACAAACTGGGTCCAATTCTCACTTACGGATGATCTGTTTGAAAATGTGCAGCAGGTAAGTCAAATGGAGGCTGTTGAGGTTAGAGACGTTCTGCTTTCGATGTATCTATACCTCATGGCCGAATTGACAGGGCAGCAGGATCTTTATATGGAAGTGGCTGTCGCCAAGGAGCTGCAGATGAATGCCTATCCATTCCGGATGAACATGTCAGAGGTCAACACCTTCTTCGATCTATTCAAGCAGGTGCAGCAGAAACGACAGTTCATCGAGAAAATGACGGGGGAAGCCTCGTTGTGGCTAAAAAAATTGCGGACGGATCGCAACGAAGGAACCATTATTCCATTCTTCGGCAGTGTCAATGAGTTTACAGATGCATCGTTCACACACCATGAACATGAGCTTACCTTCTGGATCAAGGAAGGAAAAGACGTGATTGACATCGTGTGTGCATTCGACCCTGATTGCCTCCGGGCAGAAAAGGTCACGGAGATGACTCAGGATTACCAGCAATTGCTCAGGATGCTAGTGAATGAATACATGACGTAGAGAAGGGTGATCAAAAATGGACAAAATCGCACTCTTATTCCCGGGACAAGGTTCGCAATATGTTGGAATGGGCCAAGCATTATGTGAGGCCCATCCCATTGCCGCTCGCACCTTTGAAGAAGCAAGTGATGCGCTTGGATTTAACCTGCAAACCCTTTGTTTTGCAGGGGATGTACAAGAATTGACCAAAACAGAGCACGCACAGCCAGCAATCCTGACGGCAAGTGTCGCAGCCTTTCGCGTTTATTCACAAGAAATGGACATCGAACCGAAGTGGGTGGCTGGTCACAGTCTGGGCGAGTTTACGGCCCTGACTTGTGCCGGTGCCATCCAGTTTGCAGATGCGGTCCGCCTTGTCTATCGCCGAGGTCAGTTCATGCAGGCGGCCACGCCGCAGGGTGTCGGAGCCATGTCAGCAATCTTCGGGTTGAATGCTCAACTAGTCGAGGAGATTTGTCGAGAACATTCTCGTGACGATGCGGTCGTCGTGGTCGCCAACCATAACTCCGCTGATCAAATCGTCATCTCCGGACATGCACATGCGGTGCGGCAAGTAGAAGAAGCATGCAAGCAGCATGGCTCGACTTCCGTAGTCAGCCTCAAGGTGAGTGCGCCTTTCCATTCGCCACTCATGGTGCAAGCAGCCGAACAATTACATGAAGAACTGAAGCGATACACGTACTGCGATCCCAAATGGCCTGTGATTTCCAATGTGACTGCACAACCTTATGTCCATGCTGATCAAATTGTCGATTTGCTCACAGCCCAGACAACCAGCCCTGTTCGCTGGCAATCCACGATGGATTACTTGGTAAAACAGGGAGCGAATACCGTAATTGAGCTCGGCCCAAAAAATGTACTGACAAATTTGGCCAAAGGATATCCCCTTCGCGCCTTTGCCTTTGACAAGCAGGGGGAGATCAATCGTTATCAGCAAGAGCTCCATGATGCCAAAGCGCGTAATCAAGCAGCGATTGCCCAACTGGTCGATTCTTGCATTGCGATTGCCGTTTGCACCAAAAACCGCGGTCTCGATGAAGAAGCGTACCAAAAAGGAGTGATCGCTCCCTATCAAGCTCTTCAACAACTGAGGCAACAGCTGGAACAAGGAGAAAAAGAGGGGGGCTTTGGGGATGTACGGGAAGCTTTTTCACTGCTTCGTTTGATCTTGCAAACAAAAAAGGCTCCTGACGCGGAACAAGCCATGCGCTTTGAACAGCTGACCAGCAAACCGGACTTGCAACAGCGATTTCCTGAGATCGGCAACGAATGGCAAGCAAGCTAAGCCGAATCAGGTGAGCAAAGGACCTAAGGAGGAAGAATGCAGTGAGCAAGCCATTAGGACTTAACCGAGTCAAACTGAATAAACAGCAGACGGATGCTCATTCAACAGACAGCAAACCCAATCGACACGATAT
The DNA here is from genome assembly GCF_046196545.1 of Brevibacillus fortis. GTDB lineage: Bacteria > Bacillota > Bacilli > Brevibacillales > Brevibacillaceae > Brevibacillus > Brevibacillus fortis_A. Next base: position 3,428,077 of record NZ_CP176370.1, on the reverse strand, counting down.
TGCGGTGATTGGTGCTGCTTGCCGATTCGGAAGCGCAGAAAACCCGGCAGACTTTTGGCGTCTGTTGCAAGCTGGTCAAGATTGTGTGCGAGAGCTTCCCAAAGAGCGCCAGAACGACTTAATTCCATTGTTACTCGCCAAAGGTTTGACGATGGAACAAATTCAATTTCGAGAAGCTGCCTACCTGAATGAAATTGATAAATTCGATCCGCAATTCTTCGGTCTTTCTCCGAAGGAAGCCAGCCAGATGGACCCGAACCAGCGCTTATTTTTGCTAACATGCTGGGAGGCAATTGAGGACGCTGGGTATGGTGGAACGATGCTCGCGGGCAGTCGTACGGGTGTATATCTGGGGTTTAGCAGTGATTTTGGTGAAGAGTATAGACGAATGATTCGAGAGCTGGAACCAGATGCGCTGTCCACCTCAATCATTGGCAATATGAAATCGGTGATCGCTTCTCGCATCTCCTACCTGTTGGATCTCAAAGGTCCGAGCATGCTTGTGGATACGTCCTGCTCTTCATCGCTGATGGCTGTTCATCTGGCATGCCAAGCGATTCGTCGAGGAGAATGTGAGATGGCGCTGGCTGGCGGTGTCAAGCTCATCTTGCTGTCTTTACAAGATGGAAGCAATGATTTGGGAATTTTATCGCAATCTGGACGTACTCGCCCTTTTGACAATGATTCAGATGGTACGGGTGTGGGTGAAGGCGTTGGCGCCGTTTTGCTGAAACCGTTGACAAAGGCTCTTGCAGACGGGGATTCGATTTATGCCGTAATCAAAGGAAGTGCCGCCAATCAAGATGGCCATTCTTTCGGGCTTACGGCGCCAAATTCATTGGCACAAGCCGAAGTAATTCAGCAGGCATGGAAAGACGCGCAGATTGACCCCGAAACGCTTTCCTATATTGAGGTGCACAGCATAGGCACCAAGCTGGGCGATCCGATGGAGATGGACGGACTGGAGAGAGCATTTCGCCCGTACACAAACCGGCGCCAATTTTGCGGGATCGGCTCCGTAAAAACGAACATCGGTCACACCGACCACGTAGCGGGTATGGCTGGTCTTTTCAAGGTGATTCTGTCTCTTAAACAAAAGCAGATACCTCCGCATTTGCACTTTCAGCGCGCGAATCGGATGATTCCTTTTGAGCAATCTCCCATTTACATCCATGACACTTTGACAGAGTGGGAACCGGAGCAAAGTGTGCGACGGGCTGGAATCAGTTCGTTTGGGATGAGTGGAACGAATGTACATCTCGTGGTAGAGGAAGCACCATTCATTCAGCCTCCAAAGCAAGACGAAGGGTTTCAGGCTATCGCTTTATCCGCTAAAAGCAAGGAGAGCTTGCTCAACCTGTTGCTCCGCTTTCAGAAGTGGACAAGAAAGCCTGTGGAGGAACTGCCGACATTGGAAAGTCTCAGCTTTACGGCAAATACGGGCCGTAGTCACTACGGCTATCGTTTGCTGCTGATTTGCAGAGACATGGACGATTTTGCTGCAAAAATCTCCAAGCTGTGCGCGAGTGACTGGACATCACTTTCTGAACCAGATATTTTCTTTGGCTGGCACAAGGTTATCTCGCAGGAAAAAACGGATAGAGAGCCTGGGATACTGACTGAGGCAGAACAACAAGTGATGAATAAGGCGGCTAATGCACTTTTGCAAAAGCTTTTATTGGCGCAAAGCAAAGAGTTATCTGATCTGAAAGAGCTCGGTGAATTGTATGTGAGCGGGGCAGATGTACGCTGGAGTGCCATGTATACGTTTAAAAAGCCGCGCCGCGTGCACCTCCCTGTTTATCCGTTTGAGCGAAAGCGTTGTTGGCTGGACATCTCTTCTCTTCATTCTCTTGACAAGGATGCCGGGAGAGAAAAAGACAATGTTGCACCGCAAAAGTCTGGAGAAGCGAAGCTGCCAAGCGTGGTGGTACGTGGGAGAAAACAGGATACCTACACCGTTTTAGAGCAAGAGCTGGCTCACATTTGGGGATATGTTTTGGGGCTTGAAGAAGTAGATGTCCATGACAATTTTTACGAGCTGGGCGGGGACTCGATCATCGCGATTAGAATGATCAGCGAAATCTCAAAGCGGATGAACCGAGAAGTAGAAGTACAAGACCTGCTTACCCATTTGACGATTTCTGATTTTGCTGCCTATCTTGATACGGCTGGGCATAAAGAAGAACAGGTTGCAAAAGCAGAGGCAGCTGCTACGGTAGTCCAAACTGTTCAACAACGAAACACTAAATCATTGCATGGTACGCAAATCAAACGCAGCTCGTATGCCGATATCAGTCATTTATCCTGGCGTCAATGGAATTGTTATGATCGCGGTCTCGCTTTATTAATGGAGGAGCAGGATGCCCATCTGATTCCGTATTTTAAGCTTTTTCTCGGGTTGAAGCGCGGCTATCAGCTTGATACTGAGGGGTACCCCTATTCGTATCGGGAGCATCCTGAGGTTATGGGATATTTGTCGGATGAGGAGATGCTTTACAAATTTGGCTATCGGGTCAAACTCGTGCCTGTCGCTCGTCTGGATGAATTGCATGAGTCGATCATTCACCAGTTGGATCAAGGCAAGCCAGTAATGGTTGCGTTTGACGAGTACTACACCTTTTACACACCGCAATACCAGAAGGAACATACCGATCATCTCACCGTCATCACTGGCTATGACCATGACAAGAAGGTTTATACGATCATCAATCACAATCATTTGACTCGAGGGCAAGCTCAACGAATCCAGTACGATAAATTTTCCACAACGTACCAAACGCTTGAGGAGATTTATGCAAATGTAGAGCCGCATTCCCGGCTCATCATGGTGCTCGATCGCGTTACAGATGACGAAGCAATCTTACGTGCCAGCGCGGAACAGGAGTTGCTGCGTTTACTAAAAGCAGTCGAGAGTAATCAGCAAGTTGGTCGTGAGCTTACGCTGTTGCTGTCACTTACGGAGCAGCCAGACACCTATTTTCATGAAGCGAATTTAAACGAGCTCTACGTTCAATTAGGCGGAAAAGAACTGTGGGTAGAAACATTATTGGACTGGTACATTCCACAGGCAGATCAGTCTGTACGCGAACTGGCGGAAGAGATTTTGCAGACATCCAATAACGTGGTGAATCGCTATGCCCTTAGCTTATACAAAGAAAAAATGTTGAAGCGATCCGATATGGAAGCTGCTGTCGATAAGTTGAGGTCTCTCACTCGTCAATTTCTGCAACAAGTATTTGCCTTGCGAGAACGTGATTCGGATATCCGATAGTCGCATGTGTTTACCATTACGATAGACAGGAAGGAGAGTGCTCATGTCACTCACCGAGATTCAACCGAGCAAGCATCCGAACCTGGATTGCATCGGCGCATCTATCTACACGGTTCTGAAATACCTGAACTTTTCCGCCTTGGAAACAGCTTGGAAGCAGTGCGGTGCCATCTATCTGAAAACGCTGGATTCCCCTTATGGAGATGTAAACGGTCAATACATGAGAACAGTCGCAGAGCTTACGTGGATTCACAATATCCGCGTTGAAGGACGGGCTGAACCGGAAGACGACCTGTTTTTGGCAAATATTCAAGCACGTTTAGAACGGGATATACCGACAATCGTCCTCTGCAATATGGCAGAACTCCCGTACAACCCTTATTATCAGGACCTGCCTGAAATGCATAGCATCATTGTCACAGGAAGAGAAGACAACCATCTTCTGATCGTCGATGATTACTACCGCTACAAAGGTCTGTTGCCCATCGAGCAATTCTTACAGGCTAGTAACTCTTCCTATCGGGATGCAGGTACAGGTGAATGGTATCCACTCCACAATCGTTCATTTGAATTGGTGCTTTCAGATTCCCTGCATCCGACGCCCGATCAGTTGCTGGAAGCAGTCAGGAGCAATCTCAGCGTACTAGAGGGTCGTTGCGATATAAGTCAAATCAAGCGCGAGTTGGATGTACCCGACGATGTCAGTGTTGAGGTAGGACTGAAATCCCTTGATCCTTTTCTCAATGACGTAGAGGCTTTTCTCGCTAGTGGAGTGGAGATTACAGACGATCATCTCGATATTCTTAACCACAGCTTGATCAGCATGGCACAAACACGAGCGATGTATGCCAATGTCCTGCAAGTGATCAGTGAGAAGTACCAAAACTTTGGTGAACTTGCCGAGCAGTATCGCAGTATCGGTCATCAATGGAAAATTACGACCAATATGATTCTTAAAGCTTTTGACAGTAATCGCAGTGACATGGTTCATCGCGTTCTGCAAAAAATCAGAAGTATACAAACGCAGGAATTTGAAGCAGTCGTCAAAACAAGAGAAGTACTGGAACGGGTTGGCGTTGTTGTGTAAGCATCTACCACTTGGAGGGACTCCTATGGAAAGGGAAAACGAAGTATACGAGACGCTCCTCCGGTTGTTTTCTGAGTACGTGAACGAAAGCGGAGAACTTACGGAGTACATTGATTCATTGACCTTTATCAAGTCGGTCGTAAAAGTTGAAAAAGAGTTTGGCATTGAATTCGATGATGACATGCTCCATTTGGAAAACTTTCAAGATATGAAAACGTTGGCAGGTTACATCCAGCAAAAAATGGATGCAAAATCTGCCTGATCAAAGGGCCAAGATGTATACGGTCGATCGTACGAAGACGGGAAAAATCGGGAGTGAGGGCTCAACATGCTAACGAAAATGATGGCCATAAGTCATATGATTGGCAATACGCCTTTAAACAAACTTGAGCATGAGCACATCAATCTGTTTTGCAAGCTGGAATACAACAACCTCATGGGAAGTGTAAAAGTGAGGCCCGCCTTTTACATATTACAGGAGGCGATCAAAAGAGGAGAGATCACCCAGGAAACTACTGTAATCGAATCTTCTTCGGGAAATTTTGCTATCGCTTTGGCGACTTTGTGCAAGCGACTCGGAATTAAATTTATTCCAGTCATTGATCCAAACATCAATCCTGTCTATGAGAACTTGCTCAGGGCATTTTCCCATGAGGTCGTAAAAGTAACGGACCGTGACGAGACAGGAGGATTTCTCCTGACGCGCATCCAAACGGTCAATCGCCTGCTGAATGAGACGAATAACTCGTTTTGGACCAACCAGTATGGAAATCCGGATAGCGCTCGAGCCCATTACTTCGGATTGGGAGCAGAGATCGCAGACAGCTTCGAGTCTTTGGACTATGCTTTTATCGGCGTTAGCTCTGGCGGCACGATTACTGGAATCTCGCAGCGTTTGAAGGAACGTTTTCCTGACATAAAAATCGTTGCTGTCGATACAGAAGGATCCGTTATCTTTGGACAAGAGCCACAAAAACGATACATCCCGGGAATTGGATCGAGCATGCGGCCTGACATACTCAAGGGCGCGATTATTGATGAGGTCGTTCATGTTTCGGAGGAGGACACAGTCGAGGCTTGCTACCAGCTATACACTGAGCATGGCATTTTTGCTGGAGGATCTTCTGGGACTTCCTACTGGGCGATTAAAAACTATTTCAAAGATCAAAAGCACGCAGTCAAGCCAAATGTTGTCTTTTTATGTCCAGACGGTGGTATGCCGTATGTCAATACCGTATACAACCAGGAATGGGTTCAGTGGTTGCACCAGCAAAAGCATTCTTTCGTTGGCAATTAAGCAGTGTCCAATCAAATCTACTACGATAAGCAGGGTGGGATGTACGATGTTATATCTAAACACGAGTGATATTGAAAAGGTCGGCAAGAATTGGAAGGAAACCATTGATGTGATTGAACATGCTGTGCATTCCTTACAAAAGGAAGATTATGCACAGCCGATTAAACCTTACTTGCGGTATCATGACATGTCAAACCGCATTATTGCCATGCCAGCATTTGTAGGCGGAGATACTTACATGGCGGGAATCAAGTGGATTGCCAGTTTCCCGAAAAACCTCCAAGAGGGTATCCAACGCGCGCATTCGATTACCATCCTGAACGAAGCCAGAACGGGTAAGCCTGTGGCAACGATTAATACGGCTCTGGTCAGCGGCATTCGAACTGCTTCTGTTTCCGGTCTTCTCCTCAAGCATTACGAACAAGTACGTCCCCTGCAAAATGTAACGGTCGGAATTATCGGATTTGGCCCGATTGGCAGACTTCATCTGCAAATGGTAACGGCCTTGTTAGGAGAGAAGATCGACAAGGTGGTTCTTTATGACATTGCGGGTATCCAGCAGGAGCATATTCCGGCTGAGATAAAAGAGAAAACGGTTATCGCACAAACGTGGGAAGAAGCATACTGCGAGGCAGATGTGTTCATTACGTGCACGGTATCACCGCATGGTTTTATTGACAAGCAACCAAAACGTCATTCCTTGTTGTTAAATGTATCGTTACGCGATTTTACACCAAAAATTCTCGATTATACCCGCTCCATTATCGTTGACGACTGGATCGAAGTTTGCCGTGAGAACACAGACATCGAGATCATGCATCTGGAGAGAGGATTGCAAAAAGAAGATACCAAATCCATCACAGATATCGTCTGCCTTGACCAGATGAAAGAGTTTCCACAAGATGAGCCCATCATGTTTAATCCGATGGGGATGGCGATTTTTGATATCGCCATTGCTGCCTACTATTACAAACAAGCTCTCTCGCAGGGGATCGGAACTCACTTGCAAGATTAACTGGAGGTTACCATTTTGTACGATGTGCTGGCAAATCTAAAACTGGTAGAGTCATCTCGTATTTGTTTGCACGAGTCACATGAAAACAAGCGACTACACAAGACCAGACAGATCATTGAGGAGGAAGGGATTTTGCGCCATCCCCCGCTGGCGATTCTCATGCAAAACGGCCAGTATTTGATCATTGATGGTGCACATCGGACCTTTGCTCTTCAAGCGCTTGGGTGCAAACATATCCCCGTACAGGTAGTGGAGCATGAGGATTTTCACTTGGATATGTGGGATCATATTGTGCCAGTCGCTGCATGGTTGCAATCAGTGGAGCAGGATTCTGTGTTTCGGTGGGAAACAGAGCGTTTAGGAGAAACGCCTGTGGCAGAAATGAAGATAGGGAACAAGGAACGCTTCTATCTGTATCCAAATGAGAATCGGCAGGATGAAGAGTGGCGAATGAGGCTATGGCGTCAATTAGTGGACAGTTATAACTATAGCCACCAGGTGCATCGTCTGCCCACAGGGATGCTCGAATGGCCGGAAACAGGAGCCGCCTTGATACGGTTCCCGCCAATCAGTCTGGCGGAATTGGAGCGTATCGTATCGGAAGGGCATGTCTTGCCTGCGGGTGTTACCCGTTTTGAAATAGAAGGGCGTCTATTAAACTTGTGTATTCCAATTAATTTATTGAAGCAGGAGCAAATCGAGCTAGAACAGTGGGAGCGATTGGTTAAAAAATGGAGAGAAACCTTGCGCCTCTACTCGAAACCCGTGTATATGTGCGATGCGTAATAAGAAACCGTGGCGAGTGTGATTCGCCACGGTTTCTATCCAATCCCAATTACATCACGTACTCGTTTACTTGCGGTTGGGGTCTTTCCCACAGACGCAGCGCCTAAAAAGGAGTGGATCATTCTGCAAAAGATCATAGATGAGTCGAGACGAAAACTAGCGTTCTTGCTGATCTGTCTGGTTCTCGTACTTTCCGGCAGTATGCCCGTGTACGCCGAAACGAGCGTTCGACCAGATACGGAAATCGCAACGGCAATCGAACAGCTGGTGAATAAAACCATGGAGTCCGAAAAAATCCCGGGTGCAGCCGTTGTGGTTGTCAAAGAGGGGAAAACGATTTACAAGCAATCGTTTGGATTTTCCGATGTCCAGAAGCAGGAACGGATAACTGCTGACACATTGTTTGAAATCGGATCGAACTCCAAAGCTTTTACGGCGCTAGCCATGCACCAGCTGGTCGAGCAAAAACGTCTTTCTCTGGATGATCCTGTTCAGAGCTTTATACCGTGGTTTACCGTTACATATAAAGGACAACCGGAAACGGTCCTGATCAAGCATTTGCTGTACCATACCAGTGGGATTCCGTTTGAGAGCATTGGTTCCATACCTATCTCTTCTAGCGAGAATGCAATCGAAGAAACAGTTCGAGCGATCAATCATACTGAACTGGTTCGTAAGCCGGGAACCGAGTATGAATACGCCACCATTAACTACGATATCCTGGGCTATGTGGTCGAGAAAGTTACCGGTCAGTCCTATGAGCAGTATGTGCAGCAACAAGTCATTGCCAAATTGGGACTAACCCATACCTTTTTGAAGGCACAGGCACCCGAGTGGGATATGGCAAAAGGGCACAAAATCAGCTTGTTTTCTCAAAAAGTGTATGATGCGCCTGATTATCGTGGAAACACGCCAGCTGGTTATGTCGTATCCAATCTGAACGATATGGAACAGTGGCTGAAGATTCAGCTAGGGGTGGAGTCTTCTGGGGTGCGTACGGAGTTGGTGCGTGCCTCACATCTTCCTGACCGATCGGTACCTCCAGCCGCGGATGGTTCCTCGTATGCGTCAGGCTGGATGATTTATCAGGATGGTGGAGGGCAAATTTCGCACGGCGGCAACAACCCTGGATTCTCGTCGTACATGGTGTTTCGCCCAGAGGAAAAGCTGGGAGCCGTGGTTTTGACCAATACAAATTCGTTGAATGCATACGTTATCGCGGAAGGGGCCGTCAATCTCCTACAAGGAAAAGAAGTGCCAGTAGTCGTGTCTGACACCAATCTGCAGGCAGATCGTTTGGCGACTATTAGTCTTGTAATCCTTGGTATTCTTGTGTTGGTACTTAGTGGGGCAATCGTGCAGATTATGGTGCAAGTCTTTCGAGGTGAACGAAAACTCGCTTCGAATGCGGGGCGCATCTGTTTAACATCTTTCGTTGCTTTTGTTGTCATGGGAAGTGTATTGACAGCCGCTTTGTACTATTTACCGGATGTTTTTTTTATGGGGCTACCCTGGCAGTTCATCGAGGTCTGGCTTCCGATCACCATTTTTTACGCCATGTACGCATTGGTGGCAGGACTCGCTCTGTTTAATGTCTACATCACACTCACCCGCTTGTTCCCGAAATCGCAAGAAACATCCATGACTTCTATTGTCATACAAGGGCTTATCAGTGGATTTGGGAATGCGCTTATTATTTTTATGATCAATCTGGCGCTGACTTCTACAAACAAGTTTCATGCATCCATCTTCCTGTATTTTCTCATGGGTATCTTGTTGTATATCGTCGGGGAGAAAATGATGCGTAGCCGACTGATTGTGATCACAAATGAAATCGTATACGAAAAAAGAATGGAACTGATCCGCAAAATTTTTCGGAGCCCTTATCAAAAGTACGAGACACTTGATAACGGTCAAATATATGCGGGGCTAAATAACGATACGGAAACGATCAGTACATTTGCCAATAGTGTCGTTGTGGCACTGACGAGTGCGGTTACACTCGTGTTTTGCTTCATTTATCTGGGCTCGCTTGATCTATACGGATTTTTGTTTTGTCTGGCTGTCATTTTTGTGGCTGTAGGCTTGTATACGCTGGCAGGTCGCTTTGCAAACAAAGTATGGGAGGAAACCAGAGACATCCAAAATGTGTTTTTCTCCTATATTACCGATATGATCGGGGGTTTCAAGGAGCTGTATTTGACGCAGGCGCAACGAAAAGAATTCGAAGAAGACATGGAAAGAAGCTGCTCTGACTATCGACATAAGAAATCAGCGGGTCAATTTAAATTTGTGAACGTGTATTTGATAGGGGAATTACTTTTCGTCGTGGTAATCGGCACGGTTGCCTTTTTATTCCCGATTCTCTTCCCCTCGCTTCAAAAAGAGATGCTGATTAGTTATGTGTTTGTCTTTCTGTATATGACAGGGCCCGTTCACGGTATTTTGAATGCGGTACCGGAGCTGATTCGGATCAAGATCAGCTGGCAGCGATTGAATGCGTTGCTTGATTCGTTATCAGTGGAAACAAGAAGAGAAGAAGAAAGCTTGGCAGAGCGCAACTCGCAAGACTTTGAGTCGTTTTCAACTGAACAGGTGCGTTTCCGATACAAAAACAAGGAGGGCGAAGAGTTTTCCGTAGGGCCGCTGGACTTCTCCTGCCAAAAAGGAGAAATCGTCTTCATTGTTGGTGGGAACGGCAGCGGGAAGTCAACATTTGCCAAGCTGATTACCGGCTTGTATGAGCAGGATGAGGGCGAGTTTTTCATGAACGGTCAAAAAGTGAACGCTGATCAACGCTGCGAATTCTTCTCCGCGATCTTCAGTGATTTCTACTTGTTTGAGAAGATGTACGGAATCGATTACCAAGCGAAGCAAGAAGAAGTGAATAAATATTTAGAGGTGCTTCGCATCGCTGACAAAGTGGAAGTGGATCAAACGGGTACGTTTAGCACGACGAAGCTGTCTACGGGTCAGCGTAAACGTCTTGCCTTAATGCTCAGTCTGGTAAGAGATCGCCCCATTTTCCTCTTTGATGAGTGGGCAGCAGACCAAGATCCAGAGTATCGTCAATTTTTTTACGAATCCTTGCTGCCAGAAATGAAGAGACAGGGCAAATGTGTCATCGCGATCACACACGACGATCGCTACTTCCATCTTGCTGATCAAGTAGTGAAAATGGAGAGCGGGCGAATTATTTCGCAGCAAACACTTGCACACGCCTGATGGAAAAGCAAGCAGAGAAGACCGAACGGGATGGTGCCCGGCGGTCTTTTCTTGCATGATAGGCACGGCTCCATTCGATCGGAGACACTAGACAAACAATTCAGACAGTTATATAATTGGAAGAAGTTGGGGTGGAATGCGGTGGAATGCGGTAACATCATGCGGGTGTAGTTCAATGGTAGAACTCCGGCTTCCCAAGCCTGCGGCGTGGGTTCGATTCCCATCACCCGCTCCATACGAAAACGAATGGGCGAAATATTACTATCGAAAATAGAAGTATCACGGGTGTACAGGGAAGTTACACCAAACAAAGAGTCCTTCCATGGTAATTGGGGAAGGACTTTTTACTTGTACATTTTTCTAAACGTATCGTTTAATTTTTTGGTCACATACTTCTTTGGATTTCTTATCCATCCCGATTTCCATTCCCGCAGGATTCTCAGTCTTGTGAGTTGAATAAACCAATGAGCTCTCATGATCATCCGCTTTAACAAGCCCGGCTTTCTTTGCCTGTAGCTCCATTTCAACATGGATCGCCGTCCTTTTCTTTATGGTACCAGTAGGGGGTTACAGAACAAACATTTGCCACCGTATGGAAGCGATTGTTTCGAAATGACAAAATAAAAAAACGGAATCGGAGGTTTGACATGAGAACCATACCACTCGGCACGAGCAAGTTAGAAGTACCAGTCATCGCAATTGGGTGCATGAGGATTGGGTCACTAGACAAGCTGCAAGCGGAGCGCTTCGTACAAACGGCGCTTGAAGAAGGGGCGAACTTCTTCGACCATGCAGATATTTATGGAAAGGGCAAATGTGAAGAAATATTTGCGGAAGCGATTCAGATGAGCCCTAGCGTTCGCGAGCGTATCCTTTTGCAATCGAAATGTGGCATTCGGCCTGGCATGTTCGACTTTTCCAAAGAGCATATTTTGAATGCTGTGGATGGCATTCTAAAACGCCTAAAAACTGAATATTTGGATGTATTGCTGCTGCACCGTCCAGACACGCTTGTCGAGCCAGAAGAAGTAGCGGAAGCGTTCGATCTTCTGGAAAACGCGGGTAAAGTCCGTCACTTTGGCGTCTCCAATCAAAATCCGATGCAAATCCAGCTGTTACACAAATATGTGAAGCAACCAATCGTCGCTAACCAGCTGCAGCTCAGCATTATGAACGCGTCGATGATTTCGCAAGGCTTCAACGTCAATATGGAGAACAACTCGGCTGTGAACCGCGATGGCAGTGTACTCGACTTCTGCAGGTTGCATGATATTACGATTCAGCCTTGGTCGCCGTTCCAGCATGGATTTTTCGAAGGATCTTTCCTTGGGAACGAGAAATTTCCTGAGTTGAACAAAAAAATCGATGAAATTGCAGCTAGATATGAAGTATCCAACACGACAATCGCCATCGCTTGGCTATTACGACACCCGGCGAACATGCAACCTGTCATTGGCACAACGAATATCGACCGAATGAAAGAGTGCGTGAAAGCAACTCATATTCGCTTGACGCGAGAAGAGTGGTATGACATCTATCGCTCTGCCGGAAATGTGTTACCTTAACTGATTCCATTTACAAAAATACCTGATCAATCTTGGCTCTGTCATAGTCTAATATCCAATGAGGATAGCTGTCATATATCCTTCTGATTGTTTCAGGAGAAGTGGCTACTAAATCACAGCCTCGATCGTCATAGATGTGAAAGAGGGTATGTTTGCTCGTATTGATAAAGTAAACCCGATGAAAAATACGTGGTTTTAATTCCATATCCTGACGGCAGATTGCTTTTACCATTGGAACATATGCAAAGTCCGATGTCTTACACTTCAAGAAGAACCGATGCGTTCGATAGGCGCCATTCTCATCGTCTTCTGGAAAAACATAAGGAATGGTATTTTACCTAAGCTTCCAATATCCCAGTTATAAAACAAAGGTGGTCTAAGCAGTAACGTTGGAAATGTATGATGTAAATACTCGTGTAACGTCATCAAAGCACCTTCCTATTCCTGCAAAAACTCTTTTTGCTTCCACTCTTTGTACTGAGTAAGGTCGCTGCTCACTTGACGAAACACCAATCCAATGATTGTCGCGTCATCTAGTAAACCAGCAACAGGAATAAAATCTGTAATGGCGTCTACCGGTGAAACAAAGTACAGAATCCCGCCAATAATCATCAAGATGGATTTAACAGGGATTGTTCGATATTTTCCACTCGTCCAATCACCGAAAATACTGAAGAGTAGCTGTAACTTCTCCCAAACATCTCCGATCGCCTTTTTGTCTGCTTTTTTCATTGCTTTTTTTAGGAGATTAGATGCTTTTTCTTTATCGTTCAGATACTCAGAGGCTTTTGATTCATAATTTTTAAGAAACCTCTTTTCATGTTTAGCCATAGACCCCCCTATGTTTCGTCGAAGCCAAAAAGGGCGGGAAAACGCTCATTTTTGGCTTCGGTGTTATTTATACCACTTGTACATAAAAGTCTTCCAAGCAATTACACCAAGATGATTTTCCCCGTACGCTGACGGTTCTCCGCAAATTGCACGGCTTCTTTAACATCATGCAAAGCAAATTTCTCTCCAGGCTCTGCTAGAAGGAGCTTCCCATTCTGAACGAGTTCGATGACTTTCTCAAACGTTTCGTGCCAGGTAGACACGGAAACTCGTTGATTCCAGTGGCGCAATAAAAACAGTTGAGGGAGAACGCCAAGCTCTTTCGAGATGATCGACCAATCCACTTGAACTCCCGATAAAAGACCTAACGACAAGAAAATCCCGCCGGCACGTGTAGACTTCGCCAGCTCTAAACCGTCTGGACCGCCAATGGAATCAATAGACGCATGAGCACCTTGTCCGTTCGTTACACTCATGATGGCATCATAAATAGACACACATGAACTGTCGATGACTTGCCACGCCCCAAGTTGCATCAATTCCTCGGTATACCTTGCGTTTCGGACGATGGCGATCACCCTAAAACCGAAAAGAGTGGATAACTGAATAAACAAGCGCCCAATGGCTGAGTTGGCTGCATTGACTATCAAAACCTGATGAGGAGACAGTTGAAGGGTCTCATTGCAGATGACCCACGCAGTGATGGGGTTGATGTACAACCGACAGGCTATATCATCTTGGATCGAATCGGGAACCGCAATGGCTAGCTCGGCTGTCGTTTTTACGTATTCTTGCAACGTACCTTCACCGCGCAAAGGCAGAACACGTTTACCGATAAGAGAGCGAGGAGCAAAAGGTCCTGTATCCATAACGGTACCAACGCCCTCATACCCAGGAATGGCGGGAAGGTTGATGCGATGCTTGTAAGCACCACGAATCGGAATGACGTCAGAAGGATTAATGGGACGTGCGCTCATTTTCACCAAAATTTCATCTTGCTTCAGAGGTTCAATCAGCCGCTGTTCAACCTTCAATACTTCATGGGGTTCGCCAAATTGATCGTAACGTACTGTTTGTGCATACATGGTTGTGCACTCCTAACTATGTCAGCCATAACCGAACGAAGGATCGTTCTTCGTCATTGCGTATGGATCGGAATGTCATTATTTTAGGTATAAAAAATAAACGCCGTCAATCAAAACGAGAATTTGGCATATGGCTCTTCATACGAAGTACAGCATGTAATCAAAACCTTTCCAACAATACCCTTCAAAATTATACCAATATTTCAAATGGGAAACAATTTTACATAATAAGCGATCGATAAGTAAAAAAAGAGCGCATCTGCGCTCTTTCAAATCATTTTGCCCGTGGTGCACTTTCAAAGCCTACTTTTTTATGCGTGCCATCACAGAACGGTTTCTTCTCGGATTGACCGCATCTACAGAGTGAAAAAGATGAACCGACTTCATACTTGTCACCTGCTCCATCCAGCAATTCAACTGTACCGGTAACACGAATTGATCCATTGTCGTTAATCTTAATGGTTACTTTTTCTTGATCCACATGTCATCCCTCCTTTTTTACTATCTTTACCTACTATGATTTCAAGCAGAAGGGTATGTGGTAAATAATTGCTTATTCGTGTTAAAATCAGGACAAGGTACGGTTATTTTTAGCAGGGAAAGGGTTTTGTCTCATGACGATTTCGATGGATGACTTAGAGCAATCCTGCTGGGAATGCAAAGGCAAGGGAGCGATTCTTACCCCACAAGGTCAGACCCTCTTACACTTCATAAAAAAGCATTTGTAAACGAATGAGCTTGAAGAAAAAGCGGGAGGCCGTCAGATCCTCACCTGGTTACGGGTGGGAACTGGTGGTCTTTTTTTCAAGCCAAAAGGTTAAATCGGCGTAGCATTATTCGGCTGTTTTTTGATTCCACTTTGGCGACCGATCAGCAAGAAAACGAGGAGTATGACAAACGGAATCGCTACAGTAGTCGTGTCACCGTGTAAAAGAAGAGTGATTGTAGCACCAAGCATAATGACTGCGAGCGTATAGGCGGCGTAACGCGTATACTTTTTCATCAGTAAGCCCAATCCGCCGAGCACTTCGCCTAAACCGATCACAACTTGGAACCAATGGGGAAACCCGAATGCTTGGAAAGCGAGTGTTGTCTCTGAATGTCCAATCAGCTTGTAAATACCAGATGAAAGGAACATCAAGCACAACCCTACGATCAATACCCATTTTGCGAAATTACGTAGACTTATCATACTGAAATCCTCCAATCGTTTCGTTGATGGATTCAGTATAAATCGCCCAATATGACATCTTTTGTCATATTGCAAAGACTGAATGATCTGTAAAGGATCGTGTATCTGTTTGACTTATAGTTGTCCACCTTATCCAAACTTGCAAAGTATCTTGCCAATTAAGTAAATTGAACGAATAACAATCTTGTAATTTAAAAATATCGGCAATAATGAACGGATGGGAGAACAAGAGAAAACAATTTATGATAGTGGGGAGGATTAACATTGAAGGTTTTAGTAGTAGAAGATGATAAGACCATTGCAGAGGGTTTGCACTATTCGCTTTCCAGTGAGGGCTATGAAGTAGTTCTTTGCGAAGGAAAACAAACTGCACTCGAAACAATCAAAGAGCAACGTTTTGATATATATTTACTCGATCTGACTTTGCCAGATGGTAATGGCTATGAGATTTGCGAATATGTAAAAGAAAATCAGGATGCACCTGTCATCTTCTTGACGGCGTGTGATGATGAAATTAATGTGGTTCGGGGCTTAGATATGGGAGCAGACGACTATATCACAAAGCCGTTTCGTATCCGGGAGCTGATTAGCCGAATGAAGTCATCCCTTAGGCACTACCAAAAAGAACCTAACCTGACTGACAAAGTGAAGATTGGAAATGTTGTCGTACATACAAAACTGGCTAAAGTGTACAAAGGAACCGAGGAAGTGATGCTGACGGCTTTAGAATACCGTTTACTGTTGGCATTCATAAATAGTAGAGGGCAAGTTCTGTCCAGAAATCAGTTGTTAGAGGGCATTTGGGATTTAGATGGTAACTTTATCAATGACAATACCCTTTCGGTCTACATTAAGCGGCTTCGAGAAAAGGTGGAGGATGATAGCCAGAATCCCAAAGTGATAGAAACCGTACGCGGACTTGGCTATCGAATGAGTGGAAGCCATGCTTAAAAACAAAGAAATCCGGAAGTTATGTATGTATAGCGTGGTTATTTCCATCATTGGGATTACTATTCTTTGGATAATCGATTGGAAAGCCGGGATTGTGGCTGCTGCCATGGTATTTCTGCTCTTTTTATGTTTTTTCCTGTTTACCCGCAAACGTTATCTAGATATCAGCAAGCTCGCTTATTATTTGGCTTCTGTATATTCAGGCCAACCCACGATGGATATCAGGGATAACGTTGAAGGTGAATTGAGCATTCTGAAAAATGATATTTATAAAGTCACATTAACGTTGTCCGAGCAGTCTACTCTTCTGAAAAAGGACAAACAATACTTGGCAGAAACGCTTTCGAACATCTCGCATCAACTAAAAACGCCACTTGCCTCCATGTTTGTCATGGCTGATTTGTTAAACAACCCTAGTCTACCAAAAGAAAAGAGGGAGGAGTTCTTGGGCAAGATTATCAATCAGTTGAAGCGTATTGAATGGCTCGTGACCTCATTGCTCAAGCTGTCCAAAATCGATGTGCAGAGCGTTATTTTCAAGAAGGAATTGGTATCTGTCAAAAAAATGATAAACAAGGCATTAGAACCACTCCTTGTCCCCATGGAATTAAAAAATCAGGAGCTTTCTTTTTCCTGTAAAGAAGACCTTTTCGTGTATGGAGATGAAAACTGGACGGTAGAAGCCATTTTGAACGTAATTAAAAACGGGATAGAGCATACGCCGGTTGGGGGACATATTGCTATTTCGTGTGAGGAAACACCATTGTATACACAAATTGTCATTGCCGACAGTGGCGAGGGGATTAGTCCGGAAGATGCTCCACACATTTTTGAACGATTTTACAAAGGGAAGAATGCGGGAGCGGATAGTATTGGAATAGGGCTAGCCATGTCTAAAACAATCTTGCAAAGTCAAAACGCCGATGTGTTTATGGAAAGTCAGATTGGTGTAGGCACAACATTCAAAATCAAATTTTACAAGCAAATGATGTAGATGACAAAATTGTAAGAATGAATGTCACCGACGAGACATGTTTGGCAGCTATTCTAAACGTAATAACTGATCTAGGAGGCTCATGATGGAGATTTTGCGAGTAGAGAACCTGTCAAAGACGTATGGTGATGGAGAAACAGCTGTTACTGCACTGAACGATATCTCATTTTCCGTACAAAAAGGGGAGTTTGTGGCGATCATTGGACCTTCTGGTTCAGGTAAGTCTACCCTTTTGCATATTCTGGGGGGCGTTGATACGCCCACATCCGGTAAAGTGATCGTTGACCAAACTGATATGTACGCGATGGATGAAACGGCACTGGCCATCTTCAGACGCAGACAGATTGGACTTATCTATCAATTCTACAATCTGATCCCTGTCCTTACTGTAGAGGAAAATATTACCTTGCCATTGCTATTGGACGGTAGAGAAGTAAATCAAGATATCTTCTCCGGTATCGTAGAGACTCTAGGTCTTCAACAGCGATTAAAGCATCTGCCAAACCAGCTTTCTGGAGGACAGCAGCAGCGTGCGTCCATTGGCCGTGCCTTGATTAGCAGTCCCGCCATTGTATTGGCTGACGAGCCTACAGGAAATCTAGACAGCAAAAACAGTGCTGAGATTGTGAAGCTCTTGAAAAAATTACATAAAGAACGGCATCAAACCCTGATTGTTATTACACATGACGAAAACATTGCCTTGCAAGCGGACCGTATTATTGGCATACAGGATGGCAGGATTTCTAGAGATGAGGTGATCCGGCGATGAATATCGTGAATCAGCTCACTTTACGTTATATGAAAAAGAATAAAAGCCGTACCCTTGTTACACTTATAGGAGTTGTCATTTCTGTCGCAATGCTTACAGCAGTATTTTCGATTAGTAGTTCTTTCATGGATATGATGCAGAGAAACACGATTGCCTACTCTGGTAAATGGCAGGCAGCTTTTCTCGATGTTGCAGGAGAAGATGTTGCGGTTATTACAGATACAGAAGCAATTGAAAGATACGACATTGACCAGAAACTCGGATATGCACGACTTTCTACCTCTCCAAACAGCGTGAAGCCTTATTTGTATATTACTGGACACAGTAATCATGATGTAATAGGGGTGAGCTTAGTTGATGGGCGTTTGCCTCAGAATGAAAATGAACTGGCACTTTCATCGCAGTTTCTTCAAACCGCCGGAGTAAGCTGGAAGGTTGGAGATGTAGTCACATTAGATTTTGGTAACCGTAGCTTGAATATAGACGGTAAGAGCGAGACGTTGGGCACCGATTATGTCTATCAATCCAAGGAAGTCTTTACGCCTACAAAGACAAAAACATACACCATTACCGGGATTGTTCAAGCACCAGCTAAAGAGCAGGAAGCAATGGCTGCATACCGTGCATTTAGTGGTCTTTCCGAGGGGGATTTAGAAGAGGGTTTTCCCTACACGGTAAGTGTTGAATATAAGGATTTTAAAGGTTTAGGAAATAACATTTATGAAACGAGTAACACGATTGCTAGTAAGGTGAGCGGAGTAAAGGATCAAGTTAAATCGAACGGAGTAAAAGTCAAGTACAACCGGGATCTTTTGCTTTATTCCGGGATTTCGAATGATTCCCACTTTCTTAACACCATGTATCTGGCAGTCTTATCCGTTGGAAGTATCATTCTGATTGGATCTGTCTCACTAATCTACAACGCGTTTGCGATCTCACTTTCAGAGCGTAGTCGCACTTTAGGAATGTTATCTAGCATAGGGGCAACCAAACAGCAAAAAAGGGCTTCTGTATTTTTTGAAGCTGCTGTGATCGGGGTCATAGCTATTCCAGTTGGGTTGTTTTTTGGGTCCATTGGCATTGGTGTTACTCTCCATTTGCTCAGCCCATTCATTCAAAAAATGTTTGTCGTTAGTGAACCGATGCGATTGGTGATAGAGCCGTTTAGTATGATTGCTGTCATTTTGTTTTCCATTTTGACACTGTTCATTTCTGCTTGGTTTCCAGCAGTGAGGGCATCGGGAATTACACCGATAACTGCGATCCGCCAGACAAAGGATATCGAAGTAAAAGGAAAAGATGTTCGTACATCTAAAATGACCCGGAAGTTGTTTGGATTTGAAGCGGAACTAGGATTAAAAAATCTGAAAAGGAATAAACATCACTATCGCTCAACTGTCTTTTCGCTTGCGATCAGTGTAATCTTGTACCTGGCAGCTTCTTCCTTTTCGTTGTATATGGATAAGTCCTATAATATGGCACAAGCACCGCTACCATACGATCTGTCAGTTTCCGCAAGGGGAGCCGATCTGGAAAGGGTAAGGTCATTAACAAATGAATTGATGTCTGTCCAAAACGCAACAACAAAAGTGAAGACCCAACTTCTTTTTAATGATCTATTCCTCAACGAAAACGAGGTTACCACAGACATCTCCAGTCGCCATACCCTTGATCCAGAAGGGAAATACTTCATGACTGCAAACATTGTTTCTCTTGATGAGGCCTCTTTTGCAGCGTACCTGCAATCCGCGGGGATTGATGCAAAGAAATGGAAAGGTGACGAGATTTCTGCAATACTTGTCAATCGGTTCACCTTGAAAGAACAACATCATTTTACAGATATCTCTCAACTAACCGTCCAAGAGGGATCAGAAATACCTTTCACGAAGGTTGAAGGGGCTAAAATCCGAATTGCTTCTATCACAGATAAACGTCCACCTTTTATGCTACGCTATCAGGAAGATGCTTTTACGGTGACACTTGTTGTTTCTGAACGAGTCTTTAACAAGCTACGAGAACTAGGTAACGATGAGTTGTCTGAGCAAATTTTCAGTGAGGTTCAATTTACAACAGAGCAGTCTGCGGCATTGGAAAATGAAATAAACCCGATTATGAACAAATATCCAGATGTACATGTCTATACGACCAATCTGATTGAGGAGCGTCAGGATGCAATGAATCGCGCCACAGTCACATCTGTATTCCTTTATGGATTTGTGGTTCTCATCGGACTCATTTGTATGGCAAATATTATCAACACGATTTCGACAGGGATGGCCTTGAGAAAACGTGAGTTTGCGATGTTGGCTTCCATTGGCATGACGCCAAAGGGCATGAAGAAAATGCTACGCTTCGAAGGATTTTTTTATGGAATGAAGTCGCTTATTTACGGTTTACCAATTAGTTTATGCGTGATGTTTTTCATCTACAAGAGTCTTAGCCGTAATTTTGCATTTGCTTTTTCGTTGCCTTGGGCGGATCTTTTCATTGCAGGGATAGGTGTGTTTTTTATTGTGGGTACATCCATCCTCTATGCGACTAGAAAACATAAAGAACAGAATATCGTTGAATCGCTGAAGAACGAAAATATCTAATGTAGAGGGTAATTTTTTGGAACGGTCTAGATAAGCAAAGGTATTGAAAAACTCGCCATCCAATCCACAATGGGAAATCGATGGCGAGTCCTCGGATAACAGGTACGACCTGCTCACATCACTTGTATTTTTCAGCGTACTCGGCGTAGTCTACTACTTCAATGACACTCGACCAACGGAGAACGGTTCCTACAAACTGTTTAATGTCTAACCCTTGCATGCCGTATGATTCGGCCGTATTGGTTGTTCCAGTCGCGTCCTTAATAAACGTCACTTTATATCCTCGATCATAGGCAGCGATTGCCGTAAACATACAACAAAATTCCGTCTCAAAACCGATCATAAAAAGATGATCGACCCCCAACTTCTCTAAAGTCTGTGTGAGTTCTGTTTGAAAGAAGGAGCTAGGGGTATGCTTATCGATCGAGTAGTCAGAATAGTCTTTTAATGAAAGGTGTATTTCAGAACCGATAGAACTTCTATTCAGTGGACTTTCTTCTGCATCATCAATATGTCTGATAAAAATGACAGGACGATTGCTCTCTTTAAAATCTTTGATTACCTGTTCTATCAAAAAAAGTTCCTCTTTGTAATCCCCGGAATTCACAATTCCATTTTGCACATCAATGACTAAGAGTGCGTTCATTGCTTCACCTTCCTTTTACCATGTTGTAGAAATGATTCGGAAAGAAGGAGTGTACTTCCTGCTAGGTAAAAACCATGAGATAATGAAGGGAAGGTAATATTAGGAAAGGTTGAGTTTAATGAGAGTTCCTTTTTCTTATGCATTCATACTTGTCGCATTCATTTTCGTTACGGGATGTGGTTCAACCCCTTCAAGTACTTCATCCGTGTTTTCCAATTTAGCCACACAAGGCTCTTCTTCCACTCATGAAGGTAAAGAGGTAGTTGCGGAATCAGAAAATAATAATGTCGCTACGTACCTCTCGATGGCTGTACTCGCCTTACATGAAGTGAATGGCTTTGAAGCTGGAGAAGAATTTCCACCGGAATCCAAAGCGTTTTTGGCAAAGCATGCTCATCTGTTCCCGGCAACTGGGGAGAAAGTGAAGGAAGCCCAGCAATTAGTCGATCAAAATGTGCAACCGAAACATATGAATAAAAATATTTCCAAGTATCATGCCTCGATGATTCAAGATAAAGGAACGGTGATAAGCATCGAAGAGGAAGAAATACCGGAAATTGGAACCATTTCAGTCTTGCATGTCGTCAATGACGAAGAGGATAGCTACCAAATTGTTTACCTCGGTGCATTAGATGTCTATGAGGATGATACGGTTGTATTTGTGGGGGTTCCAACCTTACTCTCAGGTTTCGATAATGTAAGTGGCGGATATACGAATTCGATCATCATTTCAGGGAGCTATGTAGGAAAAAGTGCGAATTAAGCTAGGGTAAAATGAATTCTCGTATAGCGCGATGGCCTCGAATGATACAGTTCGAGGCTTTTTGTATGCAGTTTGGCCTTCTGTTTTTGATATGATAGAAAGGTGTTAGTTTTGTACGAATACTTGATCAGTAAAGATTTCTGGAGGTTGCTATGCGCTATCAAGTCATACTATTCGATGTAGATGATACACTTCTTGACTTCAAAACGACAGAAGAAAATGCTTTGCAAAAGACGTTTTCCCAGTTTGGATTCGCTACGGGATCGTCTGATTATCGAGGGACTTACAAAGAGATCAGTATAGGATTGTGGGAGGATTTAGAAAAGGGGAGGATCACTCTAGCAGAGTTGGGCGTAGAGAGATTTCGAAAACTTTTCAAAGCTGTTCAGCTAGACGTCGATGCAGAGGCGTTCGGCAGCGCCTATCTCGAATCTTTGGGCAAAGAAGTGCATTTGGTCCCGGGAGCGGTTGAATTGTGCAACAGTTTGAAGGATTGCCGCTTGGTGATCATTACCAATGGGTTCGCCTCTGTGCAAACGGCAAGAATTGCCGCTTCACCGCTTTGCAACTCTTTTGAGCACCTGATTATTTCCGAAGAGGTCGGCTATAAGAAGCCGGATCGGGAAATTTTTGACTACGCGTTTTCCAAACTGCAATGGACGGACAAGGCGAACGTATTAATGGTGGGAGATTCGTTGACCTCTGATATACAGGGGGGAGCCCATTACGGGATCGATACGTGCTGGTTCAATCCTTTGGGCAAGGAAAATCAGACGAGCATTCAGCCAACGTACGAAATCAGAGAACTGAGCGAGCTTCAAGAAATTGTGCAGAAGGGTAACGTGAATTTGTAGGATCTTTCCTGTATGATTAGAAGGTATTGATCTACAGGTAAATCTAGAATCTAGTGATTGGAGCCCTATAGATATGTATCAGAATTTAGAGGAGTGCATCCTTGACTTGGAAAGGCACGGACATTTGGTCCGTATTCGCGAAGAAGTAGATCCCTATCTGGAAATGGCCGCGATTCACTTGAAGGTGTACGAAGCTGGCGGGCCAGCCTTGCTGTTTGAAAATGTCAAAGGCTCAAAATTTCGCGCGGTATCCAATCTTTTTGGCACAATCGAGCGCAGCAAATTTATTTTCAGAAGCACCTGGCAAGCCGCTGAAAATATAATCGCTATGCGCAATGATCCGATGAAAGCACTGAAGCAGCCATTTAAAAATATCGAGAACGGCTTTGCTGCTCTAAAAGCTTTGCCTGCCAAAAAATCGACTAGTATGCCAGTAACTGCACAGGAAATCAGCATAACAGACCTGCCACTTATCCAAAGCTGGCCGATGGATGGCGGAGCTTTTGTCACGCTACCCCAAATCTATTCGGAAGATCCGGACAAGCCTGGAATCATGAATTCCAATTTGGGTATGTACCGAGTGCAGTTGACTGGTAATGAGTATGAAGTAAACAAAGAAATTGGCTTGCATTATCAAATCCATCGTGGAATCGGTGTCCACCAAGCCAAAGCGACTCAAATGGGGATGCCGCTGAAAGTAAGTTGTTTCGTTGGCGGGCCGCCTGCACATACTTTATCGGCTGTTATGCCGTTGCCAGAAGGCTTGAGCGAAATTACTTTTGCTGGCTTGCTTTCTGGGCGTCGTTTTCACTACAGCTATATCGATGGTTACTGCATAAGTAATGATGCGGATTTTGTCATCACAGGAGATATTTATCCGGGAGATACGAAACCAGAAGGACCATTTGGTGATCATCTCGGCTATTACAGTCTGATCCATCCATTCCCTGTGATGAAGGTAAAGAAAGTGTACGCCAAGCCGGATGCGATCTGGCCATTCACTGTTGTGGGCCGTCCGCCACAAGAAGATACGTCATTCGGTCAACTGATTCACGAGTTAACGGGCGATGCGATCAAGCAAGAAATCCCAGGTGTAAAAGAAGTCCATGCTGTAGATGCTGCCGGTGTGCATCCGCTGCTGTTTGCCATCGGAAGCGAGCGATATACGCCTTATCAGCAGGTCAAACAGCCGACGGAGATGCTCACCATTGCCAACCGCATTTTAGGGACTGGCCAATTGAGCTTAGCCAAGTATTTATTCATTACCGCAGAAGAAAATCGACCATTGACGACGCATGATGAAGTTGATTTTATGACCTATATTTTGGAGAGAATCGATCTGCATCGCGATGTTCATTTTTATACGAACACGACTATTGATACGCTGGATTATTCGGGAACGGGCTTAAACAGCGGCAGTAAGGTTGTCCTCGCTGCTTACGGCGATCAAAAACGTGAGCTGTGCAAAGAGGTGCCGGATGAACTGAAGGATTTGCGAGAGTTTGAGAATGTACGCTTGATCATGCCAGGTGTGGTGTCGATCCAAGGTCCTGCTTTTACCGATTACACGAGCGCGCAGCAGCAATTACAGAATCTGTGTGACGCGATTCAAGCGAGAGGGCCGATCCCGTCTTGCCCGATGATCATCCTTTGTGATGACAGTACATTCATGAGCGAGTCTCTTCAAAACTTCCTGTGGGCAACCTTCACACGCAGTAATCCATCCCACGACATTTACGGTGTGAACAGCTACTACGAGAACAAGCATTGGGGCTGCGATAATCTGATTATTGATGCACGTACCAAGCCCCATCAAGCACCGCCATTGGTACCAGATCCAACTGTCGAGAAAAATATCGAACGACTGTTTGTCAAAGGTGCGAGCTTGGGAGGAATCCTTTAAGTAAGCTCTTTCTAAAAGTAGAGGTCCGTAACCTTTCGTTGCGGGCTTTTTTTCCTGTTTTCATCAGGGTCATCTTTTTCATTCATGTCGAATCGAACTGAGAATTGCAAAAATTGCACGATCGATGGGGAAAGGAATCGTTCTTTACCATCAAGAAAGCGTTTTCTATAATGAATCTCAAGCAAGGACACAGCTTTTTTGGAAAGGAGAAAGGAATGGTCTTTTTAACCACACGTTCCCATGCATTACTGAAGGTGATACTCGACAGCTACTATCCATTGAAGATCAAGGATGTCGCGCGCGATTTTCAGGTAAGCGAACGCACCGTCAAGTACGATCTGGATAGCGTCAGGCAATGGCTAAAGGAACGAAATGTCATCCTCCATTCTCAACCGAATAAAGGGCTGTGGATCACGGAAGAACAAGAGCATCGAAATGCTTTGAAAGAAAATTTGCAAAGTGATGACAGCAAGACACTCATTCTGCCGCAAAAGGATCGGGTCAAGCATTTTTTGTTCATTCTTCTGCTGTCGGAAGGGTATCAGCGGATGAACGATTTGGCTGACCATATGGGAGTCAGTCGCAATACCGTTGTTGCAGATGTGAAGGACGCGGAAAAGCTGCTCGATGGCTGGCGTCTCGAGCTCGTCACGAAGCAAAGGTACGGTGTACGTGTGGACGGGAGTGAGCGGCACAAACGGTATGCTCTCGAAAACTTGATTCACGATTTGTTGGATGGAATCGACATGTATCGGATGGTACAGGGGATGTTTTTAGAAAATGGACAAGAAGCGAGAACGGGTCCGCTATTGGAGAAGTGGCTGATCAGCCGGACTGAGTTAGGGGAGATCATTCACAGCATCAAAGCATGGATGAATGCTGCTGCCGAGACGCTGGCAGACCGAGCGCTGATTAGTTTACTGATTCGCTTATGCATTGTCGTCCATCGTGTACAACGGGGCCAATTGGTCACTGCGGATGATGCCGAGATGGGAGAAGCGAGGCATTGGAGCGGGTACGAGCTGTTTTCACACGAGGTTCGAGCATTATGTCAGCGGTTGAACGTCGATATTCCCGAACACGAGATTGCGTATGCATGCCTTCCGCTGTTAGGGACCGAACAGGTGCCACGAGAAGCACGTGCTGGTAGGATCGTTTTGGACGTTTTCCAGGCAACCAAGGAGCTGACGGAAGCGGTTAGCAGCCGGATGCTGGCACCGTTGTACGAGGATCAGGAGCTGGTCAGGCTGCTTTTTGCTCACTTGGATGACAGTTTGAACCGTTATCGTCAGGGAGTTCTTTTTGCGAATCCACTGACTGAGGAGATTCGCCGTTCATACGCACGTATGTTTGATGCAGTTAAACGCTCTTGCGAAGAAGTGTTTTGGCATCGCGGGGTCTATTGGCTCGATGCAGACATTGCTTACTTCGTACTCCATTTCCAAGCAGGTTATGATCGCTGGCTGGAGCAGAAAAAGGCAGATGCGCTCGTCGTTTGCGGAACAGGCAGAGGGACTTCGCGGTTTTTGAAAACGTATCTGGAAAGCGAATTGCGTTCACTGCGGGTTGTAGGCCTGTGTTCCAGCACAGAGGTAGAGAAGTATTTGGCGAGTCGTCGCGTGGATGTCATCATCAGTGTCCTGCCGATCAAAGCCGAGGTCCCTGTTGTGATTGTCAGTCCTCTTCCAACACGCCAAGATATCAATCAGATCCAGAACTGTCTGGAAGCTTTGCAAGTGGAGGGGGGGAATCGACAGCAGGCGGTGAATGCTCGCAAGGAAGCTTGGTTCCCCACACTGACTGCTGATCTTAATCCGTCAGATTTGCCGGTGGTGGAGAGACTGTCTCAGGATGTCATCTGCAAAGGGTATGAGATCAGTCAAAAAATCTTGACTGCTTTTCAGGAGTACGTAACGGAACAAACGGCAAGCGGACTGACGCTGCACCTGCTTTTGATGGTGAATCGACTGGCTTTTGGCTCACCCTATCAGGAGGAGTGGAAATCGTCGGCTGAGGCAGAATCGAGAGAATGGAAGGCATGGCGTGAAAAGCTGAACCAATTGATGGCTGAGGCAAACCTTCAAGTTCCGCCTAGCGAAGTGACGGCCATTATGCGCTATTTTTCAGGAAAGGGGACGGTAGAGAGTGAAAGTGGATCTACTCATACGCAACGGACGGGTCATTGATCCTTCCCAGAACCTGAACGGGGACTATGATCTTGCCATTCGGGAAGGGCGGATCGTTGGGTTGTATGAAAAAGGGAAGACAACCGATGATCAAGGGATGAATCTGGAAAGCAAGGAGATGATCGATGCAGATGGATATGTGGTGACACCCGGTCTGATCGATCTGCACGCTCACGTTTTTCCGACAAAGACGAGTTTGGGCGTAGCCGCGGATCGGGTCGGGGTCGAGCAAGGAGTGACAACCGTAGTAGATGCTGGCAGTGTCGGGCTTTGGTCGTTTGATGCTTTTCTTGAAGAAGCAGTGTATCCTGCTGTTACTCGTGTTCTGGCATTTCTGAACATTTCGGGGGATGGCTTGTGCACAGGCGGCGGGGAGCTCGCGGACATGTCGCGGTTAACCCCGAAAGAAGCGGCAGCCCTCATTAGTAAACAACCGATATTACGAGGGATAAAAGCCCGCATGAGCGGTTCTGTCGTCAAGCAGAACGGGATCCATCCCTTGCTCGTAGCCAAGGAAGCGGCGAGGGAAGCAGGCGTACCCATGATGGTGCACATCGGAAACGCTCCGCCAAAACTCACGGAAATTTTGCCTTTACTAGACCGAGGAGACGTGGTGACACATGCGTTTCACGGAAAAAAAGGAGGGATGTTCGACGAACGAGGCGAGTTGATTCCAGAGGCGCAAGACGCGTTGGAGCGGGGAGTCTTACTCGACATCGGGCACGGTGAAGCGAGCTTCAGTTTTCAAACACTGCGTCATGCGAAGGCCCAAGGTATTATGCCACATGTCATAAGCACGGATGTTCACCGGCGAAACATCGATGGTCCTGTGCACAGCTTGACGCACACACTCACGAAGTTTCTCGCCATGGGCTACTCGCTCGACGATGTGATTGCGGCGAGTACGCTTGTGCCCGCACGAATTCTCGGGTTGGAAAACGAGATTGGAACGCTGAAAGTAGGGGCATGCGCGGACGTATCCATTTTGCAGATGAAAAAAGAGCCGACAATTTTGACGGACAGTGAACAAGAAACGTTGGAGACAAAGGAAAGAGTAGTGGCTTATCAAGCGATTACTTCGGGAAAGGTACTGACATGCAAATGATTGATGACATTCTCAAGGAACTGGCTGAGACAAAACCGGATTATTTATCTGAAATTTCTGAATGCAAACAGATTCTCCGAAAAATTGAGGGGGAGTTTCGCCTCATGGAGATTCATATACCGCGAGATCGCTGGCTGGCCATCGGAGCTCATGTACTGGCATTTGTACGACGGATGGCAAACGGTGAAAAGCTGCCCGTGATTGAAGCCGAGTTATTCGCGGAAATTCATCCCGATATGGTTACGCTCTCGCACAAAGTCCTCTCGGAAGAAAAGAGTGCGTGGCAGGCAGATGATACAGAAGCGTTTCTATTAGCTGTTCATTTTGAAGCCATCCGTGCCATGCAGATGGGGCCTTCGTAAAACAATCGCTGTGAATAAAAGGAGGGTATGTATATGTCTAAGGTAAAAATCGTGATTGGTGATCGTCTCGGAAAAGGACAGAACATCGCAAAAGGAATCGAAGCTGCTGGCGGGACCGCGATCGTCATTCCAGGTGTTGGCGCTGATATGAAGGTAGGAGATGTCATGGTTAGTGAGAGTGCAGATCTCGGTCTGTCTTTTTGCGGAAGTGGTGGGGCTGGGGCACTGACCGCCAAGACCAAGTATGGTTTTCCGGTGGAGTACGGCCTGCGCTCAGTAGATGCTGGGATTACTGCCTTGCGTAGCGGCAAAAAAGTGATTGGCTTTGGCTTCATGGATACAGAAGAGCTGGGTAGACGCATGGTGGAAGAATACATCAAGCTGGGAGGGAAGTAATCCATGTACATGGAGGCGACGCAGACCTTGCGATTATCTGGCAGTGGTGATACGAAAGAAGCAGCCTTCAACAAGATTTTTTCCCAAATCAAGCATGTAGTGGCGAGACAGACGAGTGATTTGGTCGTGCGAATCGAACCTGTAGGAGTTTCCATTGTGTCTGCGACAGAATCAGTGAAGCATGAGCGATTTTTTGGATTATTTTTCCCTCGCAAACGGACGCGGTATGACATCACCGTAGATATTCAAGTGAGGCTGGGACTGGTCCAGGTAGAAAACATAACATTTCAGCAGCAGACCGAGCAGACTGCGGGTATAGGGCAGTTGGTTCGTCAGCGATAGAAGCAGACAGGGGGTAGGTTCATGGTTACGTTGATGATTGTGTTGAAGTCGATCGTCATCGGGGCATTGGTCGGCTTCGGTGTTGGTGCAGGGGCGGCGAGGATGTTCCATGCACCCAATGTCCAAGGGATGGGAGCATTCCGGACTTTTGGAGAGCTGAACGCGTGTGCGGGCGATCCGATTTCCCACTTTTCATTTGGACTTGGCTTTTTGTTTAACTCATGGGCGTCCGTTGTCGGTGCCGGTGCGTTGACGCAAGATGTGGATCATCGAGTCATCCCGAACTGGGCGGCGGCCGTGTTGCTCTGGCGCAACAAGAATGTCGCAGAGACGTTGCACAATCCAAAGCAAATGGCGATTGCCGGAGCAGCGGTTGGTGTTGTTGTGGTCACACTGTTGAATTCTACAGCAACGGCGATTCCCGAATCGATGCAGCTAGTCGCGACGAAGGTACTGGTTCCTGCTGCGAACTGGTTAATCAACCCGATCATGCCGATTGTGTTCTGGATGGCGGCGATGGATGCAGGCAAACGGACAGGGATTTGGGGAACGGTCTTGGGCGGTTTGTCGCACTTGGTCATGGGGAATGCGGTGCCTGGAATCGTCTTGGGTATTTTGATCGGTAAAGGCCTGGATGACAGTGGCTGGAACAAAATTACGAAATCCATGTTTATTGCAGTCATTCTTTTGTTTGTATTCAGTGGCTTCTTCCGTGGCTTTGATGTCGCGCTCTTGAAGAGTATGTACGTGGAAATTCCACAGTGGTTGATAGAGCTTCACGAAACATTCGGATCGGTGGTGAAAAAGTAATGGGTGAATTGCAGGCAAAAGGATTTTGGTATTCAGAATGGGCATTTCCCCTCTTTGTGGCGTGCTTGTCTTCAGGAATATTTGCGGGTACTCATCTGTACTATGTGTATCATGTCGGGGCCTTTAACGATATCGCCATCGTTGCGATGCTGGAGGCAGGGATCAAGGGTGGCGGATACGGTGCGGCGGCTGCGTTTGGTGCGAGCTTTTTGTTCGCCCGCGTTTTGGAAGGACCGCTGGTTGGGATTCTCGACATTGGCGGCTCGTTGCAAACAGGTATCGGGATTGGTGTTCCAGCGTTGATGTTGGGAGCAGGCTTTACAGCTCCGTTGACTTCTTTTCCTTTGGCGCTGGCGACAGGTGCATTCTTGGGCTTCGTCATTGGTACCGTGATTATTTTGATTCGGAAGTACACGATCAACGCATCGAACTCTACCTTTGGTGCGGATGTCATGATGGGAGCCGGAAACGCAGCAGGTCGATACTTAGGTCCATTGATTGTCATTTCTGCGATTATGGCATCGATTCCAGTTGGACTCGGCGCAACAGCAGGAGCAGCGATTTTCTACTATTACAACAAACCGATTGCGGGCGGTGCGATTATCGGAGCCATGATCCTCGGAGCCATTTTCCCGATCCCGACACAATGAGGATAGAGAGAAGAGTTTTCACAGGAAGGATGGGCAAACCATGGGAATCTATCAGCAGCTAGGGTTGAAGCAAGTCATTAACGCAAGCGGTAAGATGACGGCACTGGGTGCAAGTGCCGTCCATCCTTCTATCGCACAGGCTATGGGAGAAGCCGCCATGGATTATGTAGAAATCAGCGAGCTGATGATTGTGGCAGGTCGTCATATCGCAGAGGCGACCGGAGCAGAAGACGGTTGTCCTACCTCGGGAGCAGCTGCAGGCATTGCCATTAGTGTAGCGGCAGTCATAGCTGGTTGCCATCTGAGTTTGATCGAGCGGCTTCCTTTTTCCGAAGGGTTGAATAACAAGATCATCATCCAAAAAGGACACGCGGTGCACTTCGGCGCTTCCGTTCAACAGATGATTGCACTGGGCGGTGGGAAAGTCGTAGAAGTAGGGCAGGCCAATCACGTAGAAGAAGACCATTTGCGTGAAGCCATTGATGATCAGACCGCAGCGCTACTCTATGTCAAATCTCACCATGCGATTCAAAAAGGGATGCAGTCGCTAGACACGATGCTTCAACTTGGTAGGGAGTTTGGAATTCCTGTCATTGTAGACGCAGCTGCGGAGGAGGATCTGCGGCGCTATGTAGCGATGGGTGCCGATCTGGTCATCTACAGTGGCGGAAAAGCAATTGGCGGACCAACGTCTGGGTTTATCACAGGCCGTGCCGATCTGGTGGCTGCATGTCGCGCGCAATATAAAGGCGTCGGTCGTGCCATGAAGATTGGAAAGGAAGCAATTGCGGGTTTACTTGTAGCGCTTGGACAGTACGACCCCGAAAAGCAAAATGTTCCCGAGCAGCGTAGGCGAGTGGAGTGGCTGGCAGGAGAACTGAACAGCTTGCCGGGTGTGAAAGCAGTGATCGCACAGGATGAGGCAGGTCGGGCGATCTATCGTGTGCAAGTTCAACTTGACGAACGAGTGACCAAAATGACGGCTCGGGAGCTAACACGCCAACTGGAGCAAGGCAATCCAGCTATTTTTACCCGCAACCATTATGTGAATACGGGTATGATTGCCTTTGATCCACGACCGTTTCACGAAGGGCAAGAGCACATCATCGCAGCGCGAATGAAGGAACTGCTGCAAAAACAGGGAGAAGGAGAATAACAAAAGTGGGCACACCGAAAATTCGTTTAAACGTTTTGGCAAGGGATGTAGAAAACGCAAAACAAATATGTTCCGTGGCAGATGGCCGCGCTCTCATCGGGATCTTGGTCAAAGGATTTGCGTCTGTAGAAGCAGCAATAACCGCTGTTGAACAATATCAGCAAGCAGGAGTACCAGTGTCTGTAGGGCTGGGCGCAGGTGATCCTACTCAATGGAAAAAGGTCGCAGAAGTCGCGGTGCAGACACAACCAGAACACGTCAATCAGGTATTTCCGGCAGCAGGCTATACGCTCGGGGGACTACAGGCAGTCGGCAACACACATACCATCGTGAATGCATTGATTGCCCCCGGCGGACAACCAGGAAAGGTTCAAGTCACCACGGGACCCATGAGCAACAAAGTGTCTGAATTGCTCTCTTGCGATGCAGCCGCCGCGATGCTGGCGGAGATTGGCGTACATTCGGTCAAATTTTATCCAGTAGACGGGCTGGAAAGGCTGAATGAAATCAAGGCAATGGCAGAAGCAGCCGTACGTTACGGGATTCCCGTTTTTGAACCGACTGGGGGGATTGACGCAGCTTCGATTCGTCCGATTGTGGAGGTATGCCTCGAAGCAGGTGCAAAGCAGATCATTCCGCACATTTATACATCCATCGTCGACAAGGAAACGGGATTGACTCGCTTGGATCAGGTAGAAGAACTGCTGACGGCTATAGAAGGCCTGTAGCTATTTTACGAGAAATGGTTAGGAGTGAATTAGATGAGAGAGAGACAGGTCATCGTCGGGTTGGCACAGGGATTACATGCGCGTCCGGCTACTTTGTTTGTAAAAGTGGCAGCTTCCTTTTCTAGTGAAATAGGGTTGAACAAGGATGAGAAGAAGGTGAATGCCAAGAGTATTATCGGAGTCATGTCCCTTGCTATTTCAAAAGGACAATCGGTCGTCTTGACTGCGGATGGTGCAGACGCGGAGCAGGCGTTGGATGCGTTGGAGAACGTTTTGGTAAGTGTGGAGTAAAGGGATACGTGAATGCGTGTAAAAGAAAAAGGGATGTCTCCAGTGAAAAGTCGGGAGACATCCCTTTCTCAATCCTGTTCCGTTGGGTTGAATCCTTTCATAATTAGCCATATTGCCAAAACCAATTGTTGAAAGGCTATTGGAATATTCAACATCATGTAAATTGCATCCAGGCCGATGAAGCGAATCATAAAGAATAAGCTTGCCAATATGGAAAATGTAGAACCAATAAGACCCCAAACTGACAACCAACGTGGAACTAATTTTGTTTGGTAAAAAATGCAGGTAAACAAGAACATAGCCAAAACAAACGCTAGTGTCGTTGCCACATGGTTTACCAAGTCACGTCCATCCCGTAACAATCCACCCAGGGTCTGAAAATACGATACATGCAAAGTTCCAACTTTTGCAAATTCGTGGCTTGCTGTCAATAGCAACAGAAGAATGATTACACCAAGAATAATGAACACACCCGCAATGATGCCAAAAGCAACAGATCCAAGAGCTAAACCTTTATTATGCTTACTTAAAATCGGGTACATCAAAATAGGAATCCCAACATAGGCAACAATCATTAACAACTGAAAAAACGCTCCAAGTAGTACCTGGTTCTCATTTGTAGAAGCCTCGACAAGGTAGTTTGCTCCATCTATAACAGGAACAACACTAAATATACCTGTAACCAACCCGACTAAGAATAATACTCCAGTCATTACTGCTGACCTTCTCCCTGCATTTGTACTCTTCCTCAGCATAATTAGCCTCCTTCTAATACACTACCCTTGGCGGATGAAGTGTTGCTGCCTTCCTCGGCATTTTTTATCCCGAATCAAGTGTAGAGGGTGAAGATGAGTATACTGCTCAATAACAGGTACGTTTCTGAACGAACGGGAACGATCGCTCTTTGAGGCAGTCTATAACATTATTATTCAGTCGAGATCCATGATTTGCTTTATTCTGAAAGCAAAACCGCATATCTCCGAACTCCGTTTCTTTAAAAATGCTTCCAAGTAAAATCAATACTCAAATACCCAATCTGTTTCTCCTTGAAGGTCAGCGTTTCCTTTGTCGCCAATTCCGGTTTGCGAAAACAGACAAGCTCTTTGTGATACCCAAAAGCGCGACACACTTCCGGTCGAACGCTATGGATGCCACATTGATCTTTTTGCATGTCGTAGAAGATACAAGTTCCAAACATTCTCGGTTGATTTTTCAGATCGTCACGGAGCTTTTTTGGAAGCGCTTTCAATTTCTTGTGTATCATTTTATATTCCTTCTCTGTTATGGGAACAGGACCACAACACAATCCTTTACAGCCTTGGCAAGGCAATGCTTCCATATCATCTACAACCTTTCGTCATGTGATGTTTGCTAGAAAGAACAAAAAAGATGATCCTCGTTGATTCAGGAGGTCATCTTAAGAATTACCGCATTCAATTGTGGTGGTTATTCAAAAATTCGGTAAGAAGAGAATACTGTACCTTTATTATAACACATGTAGGAAGATTTTGACGAATGCTTTCGAAAGAATGGCGTGTTGATCGTTGGAAAACTGCTTATGGTATAATCTACCTGCCAATGAAGTCTTTGACGATTCAACACAATTAGAATGGAAAGAGAGGGAGTCCATATGCAGCTCTCCCAATTGACAGAAAAGTACGAGAAGCTGGGCAGCATGTTGACGGAGATCCCCTCTGAGATCCGTGACCGGTTTATCGTCAGGAAATTTTCCAGGGATACTGTCATTTGCAAAAAAGACGAAGTCATCAGTCATGTATATATCATCTGCGCAGGGACGATGCGGATCGTAAATGAGTTTGACAATGGCAATATCTATGCATTTACCGATACAGAACCGTATACATGGATTGGAGATACGGAATTATTGGCGGGGGTTCACCGCTACGATTGTACAGTCGAATCGGTTACAAACTGCACGACGCTCCAGATGAGTCGTGAAGACTTTCTCACTTGTTTTGAAAGCAGTCACGTCTTTGCGAAGGAACTCGCCAGAACGATTGCCAACAAGGTCCATCACCGCTCTTCCAAGATCGGGGAAAACATTTTTTATCCAATTCTCTATAATATCGCGTCTCTTCTGATTCAGCTTGCCAAGGATTATGCGGATGACAACAAGGCAGCGATTATACCCTTGAAGCGTCAACATATGGCGGAACGTTTGGGCGTTAGCATCAGATCGGTCAACAGGGCAATCAAACGGTTGAGAGAGAATTACTATTTGTCCATCGCGAAGGGGAAAATTGTGATCGAACCGGAGCAGCTCCTGAGACTGATGCAAGCGGTTGATCAATTTAAATAAATGTGACCACCATGAGGGACTCTTTCTTTTAAAAAGGGACAGGTGTCCTTTTTTCGTTTTATCAGCAGGGATATGATCGATAAATGTCTGAGACCATCCTGAATGAATGGGAGAGAAAACAGTGAGGAATTCAAAACTTTGTTTTATCGGAGCCGGCTTTCATGCGACAACCAATATCATTCCATCGGCAGTGGAAGCGGGGGCTGTAATCCAGGCAATTGCTACTCGCAGTATGGAACGATCAGCATCTGCCCTCCAGCGATTCGGAAGTAGGGGGGCAGCGTACGACGACTATAAAAACATGCTCAAACAGGAGCATTGCGATGGAGTGGTAATCGTAGCCCAGCCACATGATCAATTTTCTTTGGCGCTGGATTGCGTTCGTGCAGGCAAAAATGTGTACGTGGACAAGCCGTTGGGATGGAATGCGAAAGAAGCCGCTCAGATCGCCGATGCAGCCGATCAAGCCGGAGTAGTGCTGATGGTGGGGTTTATGAAGCGCTATGCGCCTTGCTACATGAAAGTAAAAGAATTGATTTCTGCGGGGGCACTGGGAGAGGCACGTTCCTTTCAATTGACATTCGCTGTTGACAGCACGCAGTTTTGCACAAATGAGGAAGAGTTCATGAAGCTTGTCGCCATTCACATGGTTGATCTGATGCGATACTTGTTCGGTGAAGTATTACAAGTCTCCGGGTTTAGCAATAACGACAACCGAAGAATTGCAAATACTCTCTCCTTGCAATTTGAAAATGGGGTTGTCGGGAGTGTTTATTTTGCGGGAATGAGCGCATGGTCAAGTGAAAGCGAAAGTTTGCTCGTTACGTTTGACCACGGATATGTGCGGGCAAATGATATCGAAACGGTTACGATTCATCAGTCGTTGCCATCAGATGCTGCATCGTCAAAATCATTGATGGAGCAGGTTACCGTTTTCAGTCCTTCCATCTCTACCATGTCAGGAGGGGTGAAAGATCTGTATTTGCGGGGCTTTGTGGGGGAAATGGCGCATTTTATGAAGTGCTGTAAAGAGGGCGTGACTCCGCAGTCGAGCGGACGGGACAATGTAGCTACCATGTCGCTCTGTGACCGAATCTTACCTGTTCAAAAAGGGGAGTGAAGGGGCTGCCATTCAGCAGGCCCCTTTTTGTATGCTTTTGCGTACAATCGATCCAATATGTAAAAGGCTTGTCAAAAGAGATCATGTGTGTTTGATCAGAATAACTTCTTCCACTTCTTCGCCTCGTGCTTCCGAAAATGCCCGATCGACACCGAAAGGCTGAAAACCGTTTTTTTCTAACACGCGAATGGATGCGATGTTGTCATGGGCGACACGCGCATATACAGGACGTGTTCGGAGTTCCTCTAAAAAGAGAGTAAGTGCATTTGTCGCGATTCCTTTGCCCCAAAAGCTTTTGTCAATCCAGTACCCAATCGTAGGCAAGCCAAACAGCTCAAAGCACAAAACATTGCCGACAATCTGCCCATTCATGACAATCGCTCTTTTCACAATCGAATTATTGTTCAAAATCCTTGTCCAATGAGCGGTGAATCCGTCTCTATCTTCAGGGTCCTTGACAGTAAAGGCAGCCATCTCATGAGCAGATTTGTCCAATTGCTGAGTGAAAAATATAGGGAGATCTGCCTCTGTTACTTCTCGTAAATCAAGGGACCGATCACGCAATGGCTCCAAGAAAAAGCACCTCCAAAAAACATCAGCTATTCTCTCTTCACTAACACTTTGATAATCAACGATAGCACCGCGAGAACCAAAATGACATTAGCGATGAGCATAAAGCTAGGTAAACCAAGCCTAAACAAGATGTACACACTCCTACTCGTTACAACCTTTGAAAGTGAAAAAGACTAGTTCTCCCCGGTGACAAGCATGATCGCAAAGCCATCATAGCCCTTGCTGCCAACTGTCTGTACAACGGTTCCACTGACACGTTGCTCTTCCGCTACCATATCGGTGAATTGACGTACACCGACAATATTGGGATCCGTGCTTGTTTCGTCCACGACTTGACCACTTCGTACAACATTATCCGTGATAATCACAGTACCTTTGCGAGAGAGCTTCAATGCCCATTGGAAATAGTCGGGGTTTCCTTTTTTATCTGCATCTATAAAAATAAAATCAAAAGGACCCCGATTTTCTTTGTGAAGTTGGATAAGAGAATCAAGGGCAAGTCCGACCTTCACTTCTACGATCTGATTCAGTCCTGCACGAGTAATGTTCGATTGTGCAACTTCTGCATGCTTCGGATCATATTCGAGAGTAATGAGACGACCGTCAGCAGGGAGTGCACGGGCTAGCCAGATGGTACTGTATCCACCAAGAGTGCCAATTTCCAAGATCGAACGAGCGCCTTGGATCCGTGCTAACAGATGAAGGAATTTCCCTTGATTGGGTGCTACATCAATAGCTGGAAGGCCTGCAGCTGCGTTCTCTTGAAGAACTGTGTCTAGAACGGAATCGGCTTCCAGTAATTTATCCGTAAAATAGTGATCGACCGCTGTCCATTGCTCTCTATTCATGTTCTCAACTCCTCAAGATTTTACAGGGATATCATAACACGATTAGCAACTTCTGGCTGGCTTTTTTGTAGCGAATCACACATTTCAGCGGAGGGTTTCTAAAGTAGATCAAGCTTTATAGGTAAGATTTTCACCTGTTACCATTATTTACGCATAGCGTGAACGATTAGTTTTCACGATAATAGAAAAGTAATCCAAGCTAGCTAGTATAATCCAACCTTGGGGATTCTATTCAACGCGTTCGACTAAATGATGCAGTCAAAGTCGGCGCAATTTTTTTATTCCATCTATAGGTAAATGTACCTATTATTGTTCGTTGTCAACAGAAACGAAGTCCTATATGCTTATATCATTCACGTATGACATATGCGTACTACCCCGTACGCCCCAACCACATTTTTGGTGGTTGGGATTTTTTTTGTTCCATTATATATCCAGTTATCTCCTATCGCGTTTCGATGCGATTTTTTATATCCTTGTACATAGGACTCGTAATGTTCTTGGGGTCTGCGGTGACTCAAATTATGCAGAGGAGTCACCGCTTTTTTTTTTTACATACTTCCTCCGTTCCAGGTCAAGCTAGTAACAGGTGATTTTGGTCAGGAGGTGTTTTGTGTGCGCGCAACCTTCGTGGTGCTGACGCTGGCTTTTGCTTTGACCGTAACGGGGTGTACGAAGCAATCTGGCACAGAAACGAAGCAAAAAACGGAAACGGAGCCGTTGTGCATGCCTGTTCCCGTTAGACATTATCAGTGGGAAGAGCGAGCGAGATCGATTACAGCCAGTGTGAAGGGTATAGACAAAATAGTGGCTATGCAAATCGATAAAGAGCTCGATGTGGCTATTCAAGTAACGAATTTTAATCGGTTCAAGCTGGAATCGATTCAAAAAGAAGTCGGAAAGAAATTAAAAGAGGCCTTTCCAGATGCCAATATTCATGTGACAGCTGATAAGCGATTGATAAAAGATTTACAAAGGCTAAGTGAAGAACCGTGGTCAACCGATGTAAAAACGGCATGCCAGAAGAAGAAATCCTTAAAAGAAATTGAAAAGAAAATGAAGGGCTAGCCTATTTCAAAAACCTCACACACTACATGGGTAGAGTGAGGTTCTTGCTGTCTATTTTGACAGAATGATCAAGGTGAAATGAATATTCTGTGATTACCTAACGAAGAAGAACTCCCTGACTGGGAGTCTATATAGGCTAATGGTGATCATGATCGTAATGATGCGCGCGCTCTCGATCTCTATCTCGATGAAGGTCGATGCCGCGTAACTCACCCTTGGCTTTTTCCACAAGTACTTGATAATCTCTTACCACTTCCGTCAAGGTCGTAACGGATTCCTTATAGTCGGGATCATTACAGATTCCATCTATCGCTCGATGGAGGTGATACATCTTATCTTCGGTTTTTCGGATAAATTCTACCCAATCCATTCCGTTCATAAAATACCTCCTTTCCGTCATAGGCTTTACTCCCACGCGCGAAAGTATACAAGGTGAAATTGCGAATAAATGACTTGTATGCAATCTACTAATGAACTTTGGTCTTGTAACAATAATCTGTTCATGATAACATACCTCACATCAATAGCATCAAAGGACGAGACTTGAGGTGTATCAAATGAACGGGTTAGCCAAACTGAATCGATCGCTTGAGAAAATCATGCCCATACTAACGCCGAGTAGTGTTGCCATTGGCGTAATAGCCGGGACACATTTGCAACCGTTTGCTTTTTTGTCTCCTTGGGTGTTTGCCTTCATGACATTTGCCGGCAGTTTGGGTTCAGGATTTAAGGAATTTGCAAAGGTACTGACCAGACCGCTCCCTTTAATTATCAACTTGTTGATTCTTCATGCACTTATGCCGCTTGTTGCTTGGTCAATGGCTCGGTTGTTTTATCCAGATGATATCCATGTCATCACGGGCTTTTTGTTGGCTGCTTTAATTCCCACAGGGATCACGAGCTTTTTGTGGTCATCGATTTATTTCGGAAACATCGCACTGACGCTATCCATTATTTTGTTGGATACGATGCTTTCCCCGTTGATTGTTCCGTTGGGGATGTCCTTGTTTTTAGGGGCAACAGTCGAGATGGATTTGGCTGAACTGATGAAGGGTTTGTTTTATATGATCGTGTTGCCGTCGCTTGTCGGTATGCTGCTCAATCATTTATCAAAAGGGAACGTCAAAAAAACGCTGGCACCAAAATTAGCGCCATTTTCTAAGATGGGAATGGGTGTTGTCGTCGCGATCAACAGCTCGATGGTCTCGTCTTACTTTCATTTGATGGACGCTAAGCTGGTGGGAATGGCCGTCCTTGTACTGGTAGTAGCCATTTTTGGTTATTTGATGGGGTGGGGGATCGCAAGGCTGTTCGGATGGGAGCGTGATGTAATTGTCACGTTAACCTTCAACAGTGGAATGCGAAACATTAGTGCAGGGGCAGTTATGGCGATCACGTACTTTCCTGCGCCTGTTGCACTTCCCGTTGTTCTCGGTATGCTGTTTCAGCAAATACTCGCTTCTACCTTCGGAAAGTTTTTGGAGCTGGTCGAGAAAAGACCGCAGCATCAACCACAGGAACTATCAAGCTAAAAGCAAGAGCCGTTTTCCAATTGATTTTTGGAAAACGGCTTTTTTCTTACAGATTTTCACCAAAGAACGTTGTTAATTTGGATACGGCTTGATCTACATATTCGGGAATATCATACATGTCGATATGAGTGGCACCTTCCACCCAAAACAATTCCTTTGGTCCATTTGACAAGGCGTAAAATTGTTCGCTGTAGCTACGTGTGTCAGCCTCGGTTCCCACGATCAATAGGAGAGGTTGAGTCAAATAGGTGCTGATGTGGGTGGTTGCCTGGAATGCCATGATTTTGTCTAGACTTTTAAACAGGAATTGATTCGTAGAGTGTGGGTGCTGTGCGCGAGGAGTTCTATAGTAGTCATAGGCTTCACGCATGAGGACAGAAGTATTTTCATTTATTTCTTCAAGTGAATGAGGTGCCCAATTCAAAAACATGGATTCTTTTCCTATTGCTTCTGCTGTACGCTGCTTCGCAACCGCTTCAAGTGTTTGCAGCGTTGCAGCAGGATCTTCTCCTCGGAACATGGCACCAATATCTACTGCACTGACAGTCGCTACCGCTTTGATGCGACGCTCGGTTTGAGTAGCAGCTACAGCATAACCGCCACCGGCACAAATACCTAGTGCGCCAATTCTTTCCTCATCGACAAACGGGAGTGTAGTCAAATAATCCACCGCAGCACGTACATCTTCCACTCTGGCAGCAGGGTCTTCAAGCAAACGTGGCTCACCCTCGCTTTCTCCTTGATGGGACGCGTCAAAGGCTAGTGCAACAAAGCCTTGGTTGGCAAGATTTTGTGCATACAAACCTGCCGTTTGTTCCTTTACTCCTCCACCTGGGTGTATGGTCACAATAGCAGGATAGTTATTGCTTTCGTCAAATCCGACTGGTAAATTTCACGTCTCATTCTCCTTTTTATCATAATGATGTTGGTCACGAGAGATAATGAACATTGATACATTAATGAACATGTGTTTATTATATGGACAGGCATAGAAATACTACAATGGTTAGATCTGCGCCTTTTGTTTAGTAGTGAACAGAACGCTCTTATCTGTACATTATCTATAGAAAGAATGGTGACATTCCCATGTCTAAAGTGGATAGAAGAATACTCAAAACACAAGAAGCCGTAAGAAAGGCTGTAATTGAACTCATGTCGGAAAAGAATTTTGACGATATGACCATCCAAGACATTGCGGACAAGGCAAATGTAAGCCGGGGTACGATCTATCTTCATTACGTGGATAAATACGACTTGTTGGATAAACTGATTGAATCGCATATCAATCAACTTCGCGTACTGTGCGAAGCGGGAGCTGAATTGGAGTTTATCGAGGCAACCCAGATTTGGACGGAATACTTTGCTGAGAATCACACCTTCTTTTCGTTGATGTTAACAAGTAAGGGAGCCCCGTATTTTCGCACTCGATTTACGGATTACCTCATTGAAGAGGTTAGAAAAGAAGTGAACGTAACCAAAGGGAAAAACGAAGGGTTTGATCATGAGGTAATTGTTCAGTTTATCGCATCGGCTCTAGTAGGGGTGGTGGAGTGGTGGTTTTCGAATGAAAGTCCTATCCCACATCAAGCCTTGGCTGAACAAATGGGGAGG
Source organism: Brevibacillus fortis (assembly GCF_046196545.1). Classification (GTDB taxonomy): domain Bacteria; phylum Bacillota; class Bacilli; order Brevibacillales; family Brevibacillaceae; genus Brevibacillus; species Brevibacillus fortis_A. The sequence continues at coordinate 3,386,148 of NZ_CP176370.1, read as the reverse complement.
CTTTTAGAGAGGAACCTCTCATGAGGAATTGAAAAAAGGGTTGCGAACTTATGTTCGTAATCACTATAATGGAAATACAATTTCTCACACATGATGAGGCGGGTGGAAAAGCGTGGCTAACGGCGATCTTGAAGTAACGGACAAAGAAAGAGAGGCATTTATGTACATGCTGCGAGATTCGGGAAGAGAAAATTATCCATTGAATGTGAGCTGGTGTGTGTCCTTTGAGGGGGAGCGGGGGAATACGTGCAGCATGTGGGGTGTGGTCAAATGGGTAGACCCGAAGGCGAGGCGTGTTCAATTAGCAAACCAATCAAGTAGTCAATGGATCGAGATGGAGAAAATTATCAATGTACATGCATAGCTGTGCATGTAGAAACCTTACATGAAATTCAAATCATGCAGGGTTTCTTTCTTTTCTGCACAAAAATTTAAGTATATGTAATGAAACCTAACATAAAAACACAGAAAATTCGAAAGTTAAGTTGACGACGGTTATTTTCGTGTTAGAATATATAACATAGCATGCATTCTCTCCACTTCCTATTTTGACCCAATCATTGGGTCCTTTTTTTTGCCTATGTTTCATTGTTCGTATATGGCTTCCCATCCGCTTGAAATAATTTGCTCACCATTCCATAAAGACGACCTGACATGTTGGGAAAGACGAAGGAGTATTCATTCGCTCCTTGATTCAGCAAGGCGATCGGTGCTTCCACGATGTAGGGGATTTTCATTAGATCGAGCATCTTTTTATATTCCTCTACCTTGGAATGGTCGACCGTATAATAAAATGATTTGGAAAAATTCATGCGAGCACGCTCCTTTCCCTTATTGTAGCATATCCTCAGTCAGGCGTATAAGTGAACATAATAAATATTATGTAAACGATGTGATTTCCTCTTTCTAGTATGAAGAGTGAAGATTCACAAAGACTTCTAGCTATGATAAAATAAAAGACCAAAATTTTGCCAATAGGAGAAAAATGATGATCATCAGCCAACAACTACTTTCTGTGAACGGGTTATCCTACACGATTCGCTCTGCAATGGAAACAGATGCACAACAGTTGTCGGATCTGCGACTGCAAATCGATGGAGAGACTGAAAATTTGGACAGAGAAAGAGGAGAGGCTTTCATCGATGTGCAAGGATTCGAACACATCATCAATACAGATGCAGAAAGTCCAAGAAACTTGTTTTTAGTTGCTGTTGTACAGGATCGGATTGTCGGGTTCTCCAGATGTGCAGGTGTTTACTTAAACAGATTTGCCCACAAAGTAGAGTTTGGTGTATGCGTCTCACAAGAGTTCTGGGGTTACGGCATTGGGAAGAATCTCTTGCAAGAATCGGTTGCCTGGGCAGACGCCAACCACATTACCAAAATGACGTTGAATGTGATGGAAACGAATGAGAAGGCAATTGATTTGTACACACGGTTTGGCTTTGAAATCGAAGGGGTACTCAAAAACGACAAGGTTCTTTCCGATGGCAATTACTACAACACAGTTATTATGGGAAGATTCAAAAATGACAGGAGAGTAACATGACGAGAAAACGAGCGAGAGAATGTGGCGTAATTAATGAGACAGGTATCCCGGGTACGTTTCATTATCACTGGATCGTTTCGTAGAAATCATGTCTTGTTAAAAGAAATAACTCCGCTAGCGATTAGCGGAGTTTTGCTGTCTGATCATTTGTTAAACAGTCGTTTAACTGCTGAAGAAGCTACGGCTGGAGCGCTTTCTTTTATAATGAGAGCTGCCGTAATGGGAATGGCCGTACCGATTGCTAGAGCTGTATTTTCTGCGATGTTTGTAATCGCTGCTGCTGTATTTCCGGTACTTTTGTGAAGATGAGTGATTACCGAGTAAATTTTTCAAAAGCTTCTTGAGCATATCAATCACTCCTAGTTAGGTTGGAAAATCTATTCCGTATAAGTATATACGAATATGTCTCGGAATCGTTTCATTATTTTTCTACGTTTTCGTGAAAGGCTGGACCGATCAGATCTATCCGATTCGTCCATATGCCCCCAGTAAAGCTTGCAGGCACTCGTTTTAAATCAGTCGGAACATCAAAGCCTTGCGATACATCTCCACTGCCTGCGACTAGGATCACGCGGGTGTCTTTTGCTTCCATTCTTGCCATGAAACGATTCGGCCAACCCCAGAGCCATGGGGCAATCTGATCGGGGATATGTAGTTGAGTCTGTAAACAGGCATCGGGCACATATCCGGACCACCCTACTGCCATGTACGGAATGAGGCAGCTTTTTAGTGATGCTTTGGACATGACACGCAGCTCTGGCACTTGTTGTTTCAATATCTCGATTGGCTTGTCACCGCCATAAACAGAGAGCTGTGCCAGTCGTTCGGCAGGCAATGCTGCCAAAACATCCGCCAACGCTTTCCCCTCGAGTGGGTCATTGCTTTTGATATGGATAAGCAGCGATCGATTAGGGAATGTTTGTAGCACATCATCGAGAGAGGGCATCATGCCAATCCCTTTTCCACGGAAAGGAAAGGTTTTCCCTTCATCTGCGGTGTAATTGTAACCAATGTCGAGCTGTTGTAATTCGGCCAAGGTATAATCTCTCGTGACACCGGTACCATTTGTCCGACAGTCGAGTGTCCAGTCATGAAACACGGCGAATCGATTGTCTTTGGTCCATTGTACATCGAGCTCGACAACGTCCGCACCTGCATCAAAAGCCGCTTGCATGGAAGGAATCGTATTTTCCAGGTACGGATGCTCCGGTGGATAAATCCGTTCCGCCGTACACGTTTCATTGGTGATGTTCTCCATATGAAAGGTTTGTGCCATCCCGCGGTGAGCGAGTAAAAAAGGCTCGCCTTCTGACTCTTTTGCGAGATACGAGCTGTTGTTGAAAAATAAGAAAGCGATGAAAAGAAGGGGAATCCAGATGCGTTTTCGCTGGAACCATTTCTTTCGTGGTTGATCTCGTTGTTTTGACATGATGGGATACCGCCCCTTCCTTAAAATACTCTGTTCATTGTAGCAAAACGCAAGGGAGGAAGGTACATCCTTTGGGAGTAGTGCTTGGGGCTTGGCATCATTCGAAAAGACTGGCACAATAGACGGAAGATAAGATGTAACCCATGAAGAGCAAGGGGAGGTTCCATGAAAATCGCATTACACCAAATCGCTTATCAGATCGGCATGCACCCAACCGAGATGGCGAAGCTTGTCTACGATGGTGAAATAACAGGAGACATACCTGACCGCAATCCGCAAGCGAAGGATGCCTGGGTGGATTTGCACTCACTGCGCAACTTCATTCAATGGCGATATGATCAGGGACGTATGGACCAGATGTTCTATGATAAAGCTATGCGTCACGTGAACAAAGCAATGCCAAAAAAATAATCATTCTGGAGGAGAAACATGCAAGACTCTATCATTTACTGCATGGTACCAAAAACATACTGGGAAAAGTGGATGGACAAGGATCACTACTTACCGCGCGATTACGAGCAGGAAGGCTTTATTCACGCGACAAAAGGGGACGAGCTGCTTGAAAAGGTAGCAAACCGCGTCTACGCACAGTTTGACGAGGAGTTGTATGTACTCGTTGTCGATGAAACGAAAACGACTTCGGAAGTTAAATACGAAGCTGCGAAGGATGGGTTGCTGTATCCGCACATCTATGGACCGTTGAATCAAGATGCGATTGTGGATATGAAGCAAATGAATCGGATAGACGGCCAGTGGCGTCTGGGAACGTCCATCCGCTAATCTTCTACCAGCTAAACCATTTGAGTAGCGCAAGCACTTCTTGACGCTTGGCCTCAGGTAGCTTGTCGAGTCTGCGCAAGAGAAGATCGATTCGCATGCGCTGTTCCACTTCGGATTCAGGTTCCTTTTGCCCCTTCACCCATTGTCGTTTCAGGCGGACGGGATCTGTATCAGAGATGATTCGAAGCAGCTTTCTTTCCAGCAAATCTAAGGAAGCCATAGGTGAAACCCTCTTTTTCGTTTAATCCGTTTCTTCTATTATAGCACGGGTACATAAAGAAACCAGGATTGGCGCACAATGGTAAAGGTGTTGAACATAACCCTTTGTAGGAGGCGTATCGATTATGGCGAAGCCGGATGACCGTTCTGACAACGCAGAAAAGCTGCAAAACATGATTTCTAATACAGAAGAGAACATTCGTGAGTCCGAAGCTTACCTGTCGGCTAATGCTGGCGAAATTTCCGAGGAGGAAAGAACAAACCTCGAAGCAAAAAATCAACGTCGTGAAGAAAGCATCGAGGGATATCGCGCGGAAATCAAGGATGAATCTTCGCAGGCATAACCTTGCTACCAAACGTCTGGCGCCAACTAAGCGTCAGGCGTTTTTTTATTCTATCGGGCAAAAGTGCAACAAAACATGATTTGTTTTGCGAAACATGGTAATCTGTAATGGTACAAATTGAATAAGAGGAGAAAGACTTATGAAGCGACCAGAAGATACACGCGTCGTTGTCGGCATGTCCGGCGGAGTCGACTCCTCCGTGACGGCTTACCTGCTTAAGCAGCAGGGATATGACGTCATCGGCATCTTCATGAAAAACTGGGATGATACCGATGAATTCGGCCACTGCACGGCGGAAGAAGACTTCCAGGATGTCCGGCGCGTCTGTGAACAGATCGGCATTCCATACTACACGGTAAACTTTGAAAAAGAATACATGGACAAGGTATTCCAGTATTTTTTGGATGAATATAAACGGGGACGTACACCGAATCCGGATGTCATGTGCAACCGTGAAATCAAGTTCGGTGAGCTTCTCTCCAAGGTCATGGATCTGGGGGCGGATTATATTGCTACCGGCCATTACGCGCAGGTCAAGTACATTGATGGCGAGTACAAACTCATTCGTGGCGCTGACAACAACAAGGACCAGACTTACTTCTTGAATGTATTGGGCCAAGAACAGCTTTCCAAAACGATGTTCCCGATTGGTCATCTCCCAAAACCTCAAGTAAGGGAGATCGCAGAGAAAGCAGGACTCTATACAGCGAAAAAGAAGGACAGTACAGGGATCTGCTTTATTGGAGAGCGCAACTTCCGCGAGTTCCTGCAAAACTATTTGCCTGCCAAACCAGGAAATATCGAGACCGTAGATGGAGCAGTCATCGGTACGCACGACGGACTGATGTACTATACATTGGGTCAACGCCAAGGCTTGGGAATAGGCGGAGGTCATGGCACGAGCGGACAGCCTTGGTTTGTTGTAGACAAAGATCTGGAGCGCAATGTCCTGATTGTCGGTGAAGGATCTGATCATATCCGTCTGTACTCGAAGAGTCTCTTGGCGACCAACGTTAGCTGGGTGAGTGATAAGAAGCCTTCCGAAACGTTTACTTGTACAGCGAAATTCCGTTATCGCCAGCCAGATCAGGGAGTAACTGTTCACCTGCTGGAGGATGGCACCGTAGAAGTTGTATTTGATCAGCCGCAAAAAGCAGTGACACCTGGTCAGGCTGTCGTCTTCTACGATGGGGAAGTGTGCTTGGGTGGCGGTACGATTGACAAGGTACGCTTAGTCGATAAAGAGAACTAAGATAGACGGGGGAAGCACTCGGTGGATGCTACGAAAAAATCAAAAGTGATTATCGTTTCGTTTTTGGCGGGAGCGGTTCTCTTGGCGATCATCTCTTATTTCGGGATGGCCACAATGGGTAAAGAGCATATGGCGACGATCCAAAATGTCATCAAGGAGAACGGCGGGGTTGTAACTGCGGGTGGAGTGACAGCGGTTCCGAAGGAGGAAAGCCCTTTTACCAACAGTGGAAAAGGTAATACCATCTACCGCATCTACTATACGAAAGATGGGCAAACGTTGACGGCTTGGTATCGTGCTGATAACGAATCCTCCATCAAGAAAGAACCGGAAGCATGGATTCTACCGTAATAACAAGGATAAACCTGACTGGGAGAGTGAAGGCATCACATGACCCAACATGCTGGACTACGTGAGCTGGCTGAACTGATTCGAAGACTCGAGCCAGAGTTAGCGGGTGCACAATTAAGTATTCTTGCTCATGAAAATAAAGAGGAAATCGCAACACTGCTAGTGGAAGGACTCGGGACGAAGGTTCCTGTCCAACACAGCTCCGGCGAGTATGCGAATCATTTGGCCGTTTTGCGTGTAGGAGCGAACAAGTACACCTTCGCCCAAGATTGGAGAGAAGTGTACATCAGTGAAATCAATTACTGCGCGTGTCGCATACCTCCAGGGGCCCATGGATTGTTGGTTCATCATATCGATTATCCAGGCGTGATTTATGATGTCTCACGAAAACTGGCCGAACATCAAATCAATGTATCCAAGTTGAATGTATCGCGCGAGCAAAAAGGGAAGAATGCCCTGCTTATCTCTGTGACTGATGAAGAGATTACACCGACGATTGTCTCTGCCATCGAAGAGCTGCCCCAAATCACCAAAGTGTTATCTCTACAGTAAGCGAATCATGATAAATAAAAACTGCCCGTTTTTAGCGGGCAGTTTTTTTCGTAGCGAATTTGATTCCTTGGCTAATTAAGACTGGCAGGACGGACGAATGATTTTCGTCAGCAAATTCTTTAAAGGAAGCCTTGATCTGACCTTTGCCCATAGAAGACAATCGTTCGATCATCGCCAGAGATTTTTCTTTGACCAAGAAACGCCCATCGTTCTCCAACTCCCCGATGGTGAGGAGCGCATGGACGTCGAGGTCATCTGTCAGCAGGGTCGGCAATTGACTCTCACTCGCAAGCAGCACGCTCTCATTCCAGTGGATCGAGGGACTGCCAGCTATATAACGCTGAAAAGCATGCGGTCTCGACAAAAGTACATGCAAGACAAATAAGCCACCTAGCGAATGTCCAAAAATCGCTTGTTGCGTCCGATCGATGGGGAAGTCGTTTTCGATGCTAGGCTTGAGCTCCTCCTCCAAAAAGGTGAGGAACTGATCTGCTCCCCCCATCTGGGGCCAGTCAGATCCTTTTGGGTTGCCAGGAAGCTCCGTGACGGGAACCTCATACGTATAATCAAAGAAACGGGCAGGATGGTACGGACCGTCTGTTGGATACCCGGTCCCGACGACGATTGCAGGATACACGCCAGTTCGTTCAGGGCCACGTGATTGTATCCGTATCGCTTCGGTCATGGTTGCAAAAACGGAGTTGCCATCTAGCAAATATATGACGGGAAAGCCTGATTCCGGAGGGGGATCGGCAGGTATACTTACGAAAATGTCATAGTCGCGCTCTTGATACGTCATGATTTTACGGTAAGAACGAGGAATGACTACAGGTTGATAGTCGGTGCTTTTCATGAGGGCTACTCTCCAATCTCTCCAAGGCTAACCAACGCGCACAAAATCTATTATATGAACGAGAACCAGAGATTGGCAATAGCCGAAAAAGGAGAATAGTTAGTTTTCGAAAAGAGCGCATACTGAGCTTGACTCCTACGATATATTGAGGTAAAGTAAGTTTTACCAACTACATATTGATGCGGTGAGGTGTTTACCAGCCAGATCTGGTAGACTTAATAGGGAAGTCGGTGAGAATCCGACGCGGTCCCGCCACTGTAATGAGAGAGTTCCATTTTCGAATGAATGCCACTGATCAAAGAGGATCGGGAAGGTGAAAATGGAGCGATGATCCTAAAGCCAGGAGACCTGCCTAACCGCTTGCACTGTTTACCCTACGGGAGATAGGGAAGTGTTCGAGCGCTCAATTCGCATTGGCGAATTGCTAGATGGAAGTCATCACGCGCATTCGGCATGTAAACGTCGGATGCGCTTTTACTTTGGCTAAATAACATACATACAGAGTAAAAATAGCAGAATAGGATGAGGGACATGCTAATCGCTTATGATTCAAAAACAGGAAACGTCCGAAGATTCGTCAACAAAATTAATTTGCCACATGTGGAAATTGATCAAGATATGGTGCTGGACGAGCCATTCATTTTGATAACATACACGACGGGATTCGGACAAGTGCCGGAGAGGGTGGCGACGTTCCTGAAGCGAAATCATGTCCATCTGCGCGGAGTATCCGCCAGCGGCAACCGCAACTGGGGAACCAGTTTTGCCAAAAGCGCGGATACGATCGCGAGCCAATATGGCGTTCCGGTGATTTCTAAATTTGAACTGTCCGGTACCGGCCGTGACGTGGAACAATTTACGAGTGGGGTGGCAGCAATTGCGGCATATTGAATTGAACAACGAACTGATGCAGCGTGGCAACGACGGATTTTATCAACTGGAAAAGGATCGGGAAGCGGTTGCGGTCTTCATGGAAGAAGTGCAGTCCAATACGATGACTTTTGGCAGTGTCAAAGAACGCATGGACTATTTGATCGAGAATGACTTCTATGAAAACGTCTATGAAACATACACGGTTGAGCAGGTCGATGAAGTTTTCCGTTTGGCCTATGACGCTGATTTTCAATTTGCTTCGTACATGGCTATCTCCAAATTTTATAAAGATTACGCTTTGAAAACGAATGATAAATCGATGTACTTGGAGCAGTATCCAGACCGGGTGGCCGTTGTGGCACTGTCCCTTGGACAAGGTGACTTTGAGCTCGCCAAGCGTTTAACAGTATCCATGATGGATCAACGCTTGCAACCAGCGACACCTACCTTCCTGAACGCAGGCAAAAGCCGCCGTGGAGAAATGGTTTCCTGCTTCTTGCTCGAAATGGATGATTCACTGAACTCCATCAACTTTATTTTGGGAACTTGTATGCAGCTATCTAAAATTGGCGGCGGTGTGGCCGTGAACTTGTCCAAGCTTCGCGGACGAGGAGAGCCGATCAAAGGCGTCGAGGGCGCAGCAAAAGGTGTTATGCCAGTTCTCAAGCTGTTGGAAGATGCGTTTTCCTACGCAGATCAAATGGGGCAACGCAAAGGCTCAGGTGCAGCGTACTACAACATCTTCGGCTGGGATATCAACGAGTTTCTCGATTGCAAAAAGATCAATGCGGATGAAAAAGCACGCATCAAAACGTTGTCCATCGGCTTGATTGTACCAAACGTGTTCTACAAGCTGGCTGAGGAAAACAAGCCATTGACTGTGTTTGCTCCGTTCTCCGTGTACAAAGAATACGGCGTGCATCTGGATGATATGGACCTCGATGACATGTACGAGGAGCTCTTGGCAAACGATCGCGTCAAGAAGAAGACCGTGATGAGCGCACGCGAGATGTTGACCAAAATCGCGATGATCCAAATGGAATCGGGCTATCCGTACATCATGAACAAAACGAATGCGAACAACAACCATGCACTGAAAGATCTCGGTTCGGTGAAAATGTCCAACCTGTGCACGGAAATCTTCCAGCTGCAGGAGACTTCAACCATTACCAATTACGGCGAAATGGATATCATCCGTCGCGATATTAGCTGCAATCTGGCATCGCTCAATATCGTCAACGTGATGGAACGCAAAATGATCCGTGAATCCGTCCACGAAGGAATCGAAGCCATTACAGCCGTGAGTGACATGACGCGTGTAGAAAACGCTCCAGGCGTTCAAAAGGCAAACCGTGAGCTGCACTCCGTAGGGCTCGGTGCGATGAACCTGAACGGTTATCTGGCAAAGAACAGAATCGCTTACGAAAGTGAAGAAGCCAAGGATTTCGCTCGTACGTTTTTCATGATGATGAACTTCTACTCCTTGGAAAAAAGCATGGAAATTGCCAAGGAAACAGGCATGACCTTCTTGGGCTTTGAACAATCGGAATATGCAAAAGGCACTTATTTTAACAAGTACTTGACGAACGATTACAGCCCGCGTACGGAAAAAGCAAAGCTTCTCTTCGAAGGAATGCACATTCCAACGCCAGAGGATTGGGCGGAACTACAGCAAAAGGTGCAAAAGCATGGTGTTTACCATGCGTACCGTTTGGCGATTGCGCCGACACAGAGCATTTCCTACATTCAGAATGCGACTTCTAGCGTGATGCCAATCGTTGAGCATATCGAAACGAGAACGTATGCCAACTCTACGACGTATTACCCGATGCCGTACTTGTCGCAGGAAAACTATTTTTATTACAAATCGGCGTATGTGATCGATCAATTCAAAGTGATTGATCTGATTGCCGAAATTCAAGAGCACATCGACCAAGGAATTTCAACTGTGCTGCACGTGAACAGCAATATTTCAACCAGAGAACTGGCTCGCTATTACATTTACGCAGCGAAAAAAGGTCTGAAGTCACTCTACTATACACGTACGAAGCATCTGACTGTGGAAGAGTGCATTAGCTGCGCTGTTTAGTGAACTCGATTTATAAAAGGAAAAGCATCAAGCAAAAAGAGAAGAGGAACGCCATATGAAAGCAGTCAATTGGAACAGGCCGGACGACGATTTTACGATGACGTTTTGGAATCAAAACATCATGCAGTTCTGGACGGATGATGAGATTCCGCTGTCAGATGACAAGATGGCCTGGATGGAGCTCAGTGCGACTGAACGGGATACGTATAAAAAAGTATTGGGCGGTCTCACCTTGCTGGATACGGTTCAGGGTGGAGTAGGGATGCCGAAGATCATGGAGCATGTCGATGGGCTGCAAAGAAAAGCGGTTCTCGCCTTCATGGGCATGATGGAGCAAATCCATGCCAAATCGTACAGCAGTATCTTTACAACGCTGGCATCGACAGAAGAGATTGACGGTATTTTTTCGTGGGTAGAGAACAATCCACACCTGCAAAAGAAAGCGGCCCTCATCTCGAAACGCTATCAAGAAATTGAGAAACCAAAAGACTTGTACATGGCGATGGTAGCGTCCGTCTTCCTGGAAAGCTATCTGTTTTACAGCGGCTTCTTCTATCCGCTCTATTTGGCGGGGCAAGGAAAGATGACAAGCAGCGGGGAAATTATCGACCTGATTGTCCGCGACGAGAGCATCCACGGACTCTATGTCGGCGTTCTCGCGCAAGAAGTATATCAAGGTCTGAGTGTGGTCGAGCAGACCGCAGCAAAAGAGGAGCTGTATGCCCTTTTGCATGAGCTGCAAGAAAATGAAGAGGCCTATACGACTTCGTTGTATACGGAAATCGGATTGGCTGACGAAGTTCATGCTTACGTGCGCTACAACGCGAACAAAGCATTGATGAATCTGGGGCTGGACCCGCTTTTCCCGGAGGAAGAAGTGAATCCGATCGTGCTGAACGGCATTCGCACGCAGACGAAGCAGCATGACTTCTTCTCGAAAAAAGGAAATGGTTATGTCCGCACGCTAAACGTAGAGCCGTTGACCGATGATGATTTTACATTTTAGTATGACAAAAAATGGATTCTGTGTTACTGTATGAACAGTATGCTGCCCTGCTCGTTTATTGGGGCACTTCACAGAACCATGACAATTTTATAGGTGTGGAAACAGGTTCTTTGGTCATCAAGATCGGCCAAGGATGAAAAGGGAAGTCGGTGAGAATCCGACACGGTCCCGCCACTGTATGAGGGGAGTCGGCACATTGATCAGCCACTGATCCAAACGGATTGGGAAGGCATGTGCAGATGATGATCCCAAAGTCAGGAGACCTGCCTGTTTCGACGACACTGCTTAACCTACGGGAGATAGGGAGGTGTTAGGATGCTGTGATCTCAGTGCTTATTTGGCATTTCTAACGTTCTTTTTGATCGTTGGAGATGCCTTTTTTATTGGGCGGATTCAAGTCAAGATCGAATAAAGAATGGAGAGGAAGCTCATGAAAAGCAGCAATTTGGGATATCCACGGATCGGGAAGAACCGCGAGTGGAAAAAGGCATTGGAAGCATTTTGGGCAGGCACTATCGATGAGGCAAGCCTGGTACAGCAAATGGAGCAAATCCGTCACCAAAACCTGTTGCGTCAGCAGGAAAAAGGGGTCGAGCTGATCCCTGTGGGTGACTTTACCTACTACGATCACATGCTGGATATGGCTGTGATGTTTGGAATGGTCCCCAAGCGGTATGAATACGAGGGAGGCCCGGTTTCATTAGCCACATACTTCGCCATGGCTCGCGGTTCGAAGGAAGCTGTCGCCAGCGAAATGACGAAATGGTTTAACACGAACTACCATTATATCGTCCCGGAGTTCGGTGAACGACAACCAGCCATAACCGAGAACAAGCCTCTCCAGGCATATTTGGAGGCGAAAGAAAAGTTTGGCATCATCGGAAAGCCTGTCATTGTAGGCCCGTATACGTTTGTCAAATTGTCCAAAGGATATGAGAAAAACGAATTTGAGAACATCGTGGATCAACTCGTTCCGCTCTACATAGACGTTCTCCGGGAGTTGGAGCTGCACGGCGTGGAATGGGTGCAAATCGAGGAGCCTGCATTTGTACTGGATGTCTCGGTGCATGATCGCGCTATCATCAAACGTATCTATGCGCAAATCGGTCAAGCGCTACCGCATCTACAGTGCATGCTGCAAACCTATTTTGAAGCGGTGGATTGGTATGAGGAGCTGGTTTCCTTACCGGTAAAAGGAATCGGTCTTGATTTTGTACACGGAGCGAAGCGCAATCTGGCCAATCTGAAAAGACACGGGTTTTCAGCAGATAAGATTCTCGCAGCGGGAATCATCGACGGTCGAAACATCTGGCGTGCGTCTATTGAGGAGAAATGGGAGCTGGTCAAAGAAATTTCCGAGATCATTCCACTCGAAAGGCTGTGGTTGCAGCCGTGCAGTAGTTTGTTGCATGTACCTGTAACGGTTGAAGCAGAGAGCGACTTGCCAGAGGAAGTCATGCCTGCATTGGCGTTTTCCGACGAAAAGCTGGGGGAAGTACAGCTCTTAGTCCAAGGATTCCGATATGGTAAGTATGTCATTTCGAAAGAGATCGCCCAAAATGAAGCGGACTTGCTCAAGCTGGCATTATCTCCAGCGAGGAATCGTCGAGAAGTGAAGAATGCTTTACGTCAAATAGCTGCTGCAAAACTTGAAAGAAGCGTTCCTTATCTCGAACGTCGAGAGATTCAACAAAATACGTGGAAGTTGCCACTGCTGCCAACTACCACAATCGGAAGCTTCCCGCAGACGGCGGAGGTTCGCCAAGCTCGACAGCAGTTTAAAAAAGGGAACTGGACCGTGGAGCAATACGATGCTTTCATTCAGGCGCAAATCAAGGAATGGATCGAAATACAAGAAGAGCTCGGTCTGGATGTCCTCGTCCATGGTGAGTTCGAACGAACCGATATGGTAGAATATTTTGGCGAAAAGCTCGATGGCTTTTTGTTTACGAAAAACGGCTGGGTACAGTCATATGGCTCGCGTTGCGTGAAGCCACCTATTATTTACGGAGATGTGGAGTTTGTGGCACCTATGACGGTCAAAGAAAGTGTGTATGCAAAATCATTGACTGCCAAACCAATGAAGGGCATGTTAACGGGTCCAGCAACCATTCTGAATTGGTCGTTTGCTCGAGTCGATATTTCCAGACAAGAAGTGTGCGAACAAATCGCGTTGGCATTACGAAAAGAAGTAGAAGCCTTGGAAGAAGCGGGGATTCTCATGATTCAAGTCGATGAACCAGCACTGCGCGAAGGATTGCCGCTCAAAAAAGAAGAGCAGGCAGCTTATCTGGAATGGGCTGTCAGAGCATTTCGTCTAGCGACCTCCACGGTTGCTTCGAGCACCCAGATTCATACACATATGTGCTATTGCGAATTCCATGATTTTATGGATGTCATCAGCGAACTCGATGCCGATGTGATTTCGATTGAAACTTCCCGCAGCCATGGAGAGCTCGTATCTGTGTTCGAAACAGGTACGTATGACAAAGGCATCGGGCTTGGCGTATACGATATCCATAGCCCTCGAATTCCAGCTGTCTCAGAAATGGAAAATATGGTAGCGCGGGGTGTACAAGTACTTCCACCAGATCAATTTTGGATTAATCCGGATTGCGGGCTGAAGACAAGAGGGAGAGAAGAAACTGTTCTGTCATTACGAAACATGGTTACGGCAACGAAGGCGATTCGGAGTCGTTTGACAGCCCAGTAGGGAAGGTGCACACGATGAGAGGAGCCACACAAATGATGACAGAAGCACGACTGATCCAACAATCGAGAACCTTTTTGACAGATCTCGTCTTGCCACCGGATACCAATCACCACCATACCATTTTCGGAGGGAAAGTCATGGCATATGTAGACAAGATCGCCTGCATCGCTGCCATGCGACATTGCCGTAAGCCTGTTGTCACTGCGTCCAGCGATTCCTTCGATTTTCTCGCACCAATCAAAACAGGGGAAGCGATCAATCTGGAGGCATATGTCACCTGGACCCATAAGACATCGATGGAAGTATTCGTGAGGGTGGAAGCGGAAAACTTGTTGACAGGGGAAAAGCGCATGACAGCACGCGCGTATCTGACGATGATTGCCCTCGATGATCAAGGGAAGCCGACTCTGGTGCCAGGTGTCATTCCTGATACAGAAGAAGAGCGCATACAGTATGAAAAAGCGAAGGAACGCCATGTATTGAGAAGGAAGCGGAAGGTAGAGATGTAAGGAGGAAGACCCTGCTACAGAGAAGCCTCTGGTAAACTTGCTTGCGACAGGTTACCGGAGGCTTCCATATCGTAAAACGCATACTCATCGTCATAGTGCCAATGATAGGCGATTTCTTCTGCTTGCTCTTGAGTCATGGTGGTAAACTCATACTGCATGATGTGTAAGTCCCTACCAACATGTCCTCGTCGACTAACACGAGGGCGTGTTTTTCAATAGAGGTATGCGATTATCAGGAAAAATTGGAATAATATGTGACACAAATAATTGCCCCTCCGTCTTATCATTGGTAAGGTCAAACCGAACTTATCCGCAAATCTGAACACTATTTGGAGGTGCCCAATGAAACTAAATCCATCCATGATGACGGTTATAGCGGCGTGCTTACTTGCCTCTGCACCTGCATGGACTACCCATCAACCAACGGTACAAGCAGCAAGCGATGTGAAAAAGGAAGAGTCTCAAAAAAATGATTATTCCCAAGATGTTCAGAATTCTCTGGACAAGCTTTTTGAGGCGATTCCAGAGTTGAAAGGGTATCGACTAATTGATAAAGATCATGAGGAAGACAGCTTTCGCGGTTATCCGTCACCGATCTGGAGCTTGCACTTCACCAACATGCCAAAAACAGATGAAAAAGAAGAGTATGACGCATACTCATCCGTTAGCCTTGAGCTGGATGCGCATACGGGCCGACTACTTTTCATGGATATCCGAAATCCAGCATGGGCTTCAGCCGATTATCCGGAAGAAAAGCTTGCTAGAGACAAGGCTTCAACTTTTATCGAGGACTTATTCGGTACGGAAGCAAAACAATTGAAAGCCGGACAAAACCTAGGCAGAGGAAAAGCAGGAGCAGGTGACGGGAAAGGCAACAAGCTGGAATGGGCTCGCTCCACCGTGAAATACCACTCTCTCATCAATGACCTCCCTCTGTCCAACAACTCTATTTCCGTATCCGTTGATCATGCTGGCCATATTATTCGCTATGAAGCGTATGATTTCATCGATTCTAGCAAAGTGAACTGGCCTGATCCGAAAAAAGCGATAACACTTGAGGAAGCTAGCAAAATCTATAAGGACAAGCTTAAGATGGACCTGGTATACGTATCGGAGCAGCCGATTTCCTATGCTCAAAATGGAAAACCGGCAGAAAAGAAACCAATGCTTATTTATCAACTGAATACCATTGATTGGATCGATGCTCTAACCGGCAAAGTCATAGGGGAAGAAGCCGAACTGGCAGGGGAGAGTGTTCGTGTAAAAGGAGAAGGGAAAAGCATCAAAATAGCTTCCCGCGAACAAGGAGAGAAATGGCTTGAAACACAGTTTGGTATTGATGTTTCAGGTGCGACCTTTGAATACGATGATCACAAGGACAATCTTTTAGAAGGACTTCAGACAATCGAATCCTATCGTTGGATGAACGATTCAAATAAAGGTACGCCTGCATTTGAACTGGTTAGCCTCACGACAGATGAACAGAGTGATCGGCTCATCGACTTCGATCTGAATTTGCCAGACCAACGAAAAACAGAGCAGAAAATTAGTGTAGAGGAAGCGAAGAAAAAAGCGATTGCAGCACTCGTACCTTATCTTGACCCGGCGTTAACGGAGCTATCGCTTATCGTAGAGACTCCTGAAGAAGATATTCCGGAGTGGGTAGACAAGAACAAGCTGGATAAGGAAGAGGATAAAGCGTATTCATTCACTCTCCTCGGAAAACGCAACGGGATCGAAGTATCTGACGAGTCTTATATGGTGGGTGTAGACAAGGCAACGGGTACGATTACAGAGTTAAACCTCCACCCTCTCAACCCGGGCATTACCCTTCCAGATTCCAAGAAGATTGTAAGTGCAGCAGAAGCAAAAGAAACGATCCAACAAGAAATTGACCTGGAACTGGTCTACGTGTGGGAGCGGTATGATGGTCAAAGAGCTCCCGAACCGCAGTTGGTCTATCAGCGCAAATGGAAGAATGGCTATAGCTTTATCGATGCTTCGACAGGGGAGCTCGTTAAGGTGTCCCGCAATTAAATGACGTAACAGCCGATTTGCTCTCGCAGCAATATCGGCTTTTTTTAGTGCGCCCAGCATGGTTGTCCATCGTGAGGTAGGTAGCCTTTGCTCACCTAATGGACAGGCTGGACGATATCTGCAAGCATTCGTGTCCTTGAAATAAAAAAACGCTGTCCGCAAAGGGGCGAGCGCTCATGGTTCCATTTGGGGATGGGAGTAAAGCAGTGAAGTTCATATTGAATAGTGTATCTGTTTATTCTAACAAATTAATGCTGAAATGATGAATCGGGCCTGCAATCAACGAAGCTTATCGAATTGGAGTACCTGAACAGCCCCCGATATCAAGATATGTGTTACGGTTTTGATAATTGATCATGTTCCTCCATTTTCTTTGTGTGCTCAATGTGCTGAAAGCCCCATCCACACATTTCACCGAGAACGTCATTGAGTGTTCGTCCGTGCTCAGAGACGTAATATTCAACTTTTGGTGGAATCTCCTGATACACCCGTCGAATGATCATTCCATCTCGTTCCAACTCACGAAGTTGGTTGGTCAGCATGCCTTGGGTGATTGTTGGAATCATTCGTCTTAGTTCTCCGAAACGCTTGGTGCCTTCATTCAGCAGGATGTATAAAATGATTGGCTTCCATTTTCCACCAAGCACTTGAAGGGTAGCCATAATTCCTTCTGATCGGAAGGAATTGCTTAAATCTTCGGACATTCTCCTACTCCTTATTTGTTGACATTTTTCTTCGATGTCGTAATTGTATCAAATGTTACGGGTTTGCCCAATACAACGTTTAACCGTACTTAGTACTGTTTAGCATACTTCAGAGAACCCAGGCGTGATCTAAGGTACTTACAGCCCGACATAGTACGGAAAAACAGCGTACTTTACAGTGCTTGAATACACACAAATAATGAGGGTGTCAGGTACAAGAGCCCTGTCAAAATCTATTAAGAGAAAAGAGGAAGATTCTTTATGAAAATTTTGGTAATTGTTGCGCATCCGTCTATGGAGCAATCGCGAGCCAACCGTGCTCTTATTCAGGAGCTTAATCTGCATGAAAACATTGATGTTCACAGCCTTTACGGGGAGTATTCAGATTGGAACATTGACATAGAGAGAGAGCAACAGTTGGTGACCAAGTATGACCGAATCGTGCTTCAATTTCCTTTGTTTTGGTACAGTACGCCGCCGTTGCTCAAAAAATGGTTTGACGATGTGTTGACTTATGGATGGGCGTATGGTTCCGAAGGAGATCATCTGAAGGGTAAAGAGTTCATCGTGGCAACAACAGTGGGCGGAAGCGAGCAGGATTACCGTTCGAGCGGCAACTTCGAGTTCACGGTCAGCGAGTTTCTAAGGCCAATACAGATGACCGTCCAATATACTGGCGCTATCTATCTGCCTGCGTTCATTGTGCACGATGCATCGGAAGCTACAGATGAGCAGTT
The DNA here is from genome assembly GCF_046196545.1 of Brevibacillus fortis. Lineage (GTDB taxonomy): Bacteria > Bacillota > Bacilli > Brevibacillales > Brevibacillaceae > Brevibacillus > Brevibacillus fortis_A. The sequence continues at coordinate 3,368,151 of NZ_CP176370.1, read as the reverse complement.
GAAATTGGAGGCACACAGGTATGTGGAGCATATCCGTGCTTCCACAGAAGTACTCGTTAGTTAATCAAAACCAAAAGGATTATGAACAGAGTAAATCAAAAACCTTCTGTAGCCTTAGTTATACTCCAATTTATCATATAGAAATAGATATGGTTCGGGAATAGAGCCGGTTGCAAGTGATAGAAAGTTACCCCTAGTATTAATTCATATAAAAGAATGCAACCGGGAACATGGGCTCCTGCTCATGTTTGCTATGGATCTGGTAACCGTTCCGTATTAGTTAGGATTCCAGAGATAAGAAGAGCCAGCCGATTTGAATTTCGTGGCGCGTCTTGGATTCCTAGAGATCTTAATGAAGCAATCAATTATTTAGCTCAAGATACGATTTTAGCGAAATACGTCATTACGCTAACGGATATCGTTAGTTTAATAAAACTGCGGCCAGTCTAAGACTTTATTTTCTGGTCTTAGGGTTTCGCTGTTTTATATACTGGGGTCAGTCCCGCCTTCCTGGCATAACGCCGGGAGGGCTTTTTTTCGTTGCCGCACTCCGATCCGTCAAATGCACGCGATGAGCCAGTGTACAAAAGGAGACAAAACGAGACAGGTGTCCACTTTTGTTCCCCGCAAAAAGTAAAGCGGTTACAAAAAACCGCAATGGGACCTGCTTCGGAGGTTGGCATACTTTTTGCGATGTCCCTTGTGTCAAAGGCTGTACCTCAATAAAACATGTTCGAGGAGGAGACACGTAAATGACGAAAGTGGATCAGCAAGTCAAAGGGATTCCGTTGTCCCGCGAAAAGGCCGCTTGGATGTACCAAAAAATGCTGGAGATCCGGAAGTTCGAGGAAAAGGTGCACGACCTGTTCGGTCAAGGGAAAATCCCCGGTTTCGTCCATTTATACGCGGGGGAGGAGGCCATCGCGGTCGGGCTTTGCGCGCACCTGGACGACAGCGACACCATTACCAGCACGCATCGAGGGCACGGACATTGTATCGCCAAGGGGTGCGATCTGAATGGAATGATGGCGGAGATTTACGGCAGAGCCACCGGACTTTGCAAAGGGAAAGGGGGCTCCATGCACATTGCGGATTTGGACAAAGGCATGCTCGGGGCAAACGGCATTGTCGGGGGAGGCTATCCGCTGGCGTGCGGAGCTGCTTTGACAGCCAAGTACAAGCAGACTGGCGCTGTGAGCGTATGTTTCTTTGGAGACGGAGCGAACAACCAGGGCACGTTCCATGAGGGGATCAACCTGGCTGCCATTTGGAAACTGCCAGCCGTCTTTGTAGCGGAGAACAACGGATATGGGGAAGCCACGCCGTTTTCGTACGCCTCCAGCTGCAAAACCATCGCGGACCGTGCGATCGCCTACAACATTCCCGGCGTCAGAGTGGATGGCAAGGATGTGATGGCCGTTTATCAGGCTGCACAGGAAGCGATCAAGCGTGCCCGCCGGGGAGAGGGGCCTACTCTGATCGAGTGCGTGACATACCGAAACTACGGCCACTTTGAAGGCGACGCCCAAAAATACAAAAAAGAAGAAGACAAGAAGGCGCATCAGTCGGAAAAAGACGCGATCAGCAAATTCCGGAAGGATCTGCTCGACGGAAATCTGTTTACTGAAAACGAGCTGGATGAAATCGAAGCTGCGGTTGACAAGGCGGTCGAGGAAGCTGTCGCGTTTTCGGAAAACAGTCCATATCCAGAGCCGTCCGAGCTACTGACAGACGTATACGTATCGTACTGAAAAAACGAAAGCAAAGGGGGAAGGGAACATGACCAAGAAAATGAGCATGTCGCAGGCAATCAACGAGGCGATGAAACTTGCGATGCGCAGAGACGAAAACGTGATTTTAATGGGCGAGGACGTAGCTGGTGGAGCACAGGTTGACCATTTGCAGGATGAAGAGGCATGGGGAGGCGTTCTCGGGGTAACGAAAGGCCTTGTCCAGGAGTTCGGCCGGGAGCGGGTGCTGGATACCCCGATTACCGAAGCGGGCTATATCGGGGCGGCGATGGCTGCTGCGGCCACTGGTCTTCGCCCAATAGCGGAATTGATGTTCAACGATTTCATCGGGAGCTGCCTGGACCAGGTGTTGAACCAGGGGGCCAAGTTCCGGTACATGTTTGGGGGCAAGGCTGAGGTGCCGGTTACGATCCGCACGACGCACGGCGCCGGATTCCGGGCGGCTGCGCAACATTCGCAAAGCCTGTATGCACTGTTCACGGCCATTCCGGGCATCAAAGTGGTCGTTCCGTCCACACCTGCCGACGCGAAAGGGCTGCTACTAGCATCCATCGAGGACAACGACCCCGTAATCTTCTTCGAGGACAAGACGCTCTACAACTTGACAGGAGAGGTGCCGGACGGTTATTACACCATTCCGATCGGCAAGGCGGACATCAAGCGTGCCGGTTCGGATTTGACGATCGTTGCGGTCGGGAAACAGGTGCATATTGCCTTGGAGGCGGCGGAGCAGCTCGCCAGGAAAGGAATTGAAGCGGAGGTCGTCGATCCACGCAGCCTGTCGCCGCTCGATGAGGATGCGATCTTGGGCTCCGTTCAAAAGACGAATCGGCTGATCGTCATCGACGAGGCGAATCCACGTTGCAGCATCGCAACCGACATCGCTGCCTTGGTCGCGGATAAAGGCTTCGACAGTCTAGATGCACCTATCAAGCGAATCACGGCACCGCATACCCCGGTTCCGTTCTCGCCTGTGTTGGAGGACCTGTATTTGCCGACGCCGCAAAAGGTCATTCAGGTAGTATCCGAACTGCTTGGGGACAAATCGCTTTTGAGCGTCTGATCCAGAAAGAAACGGAGGGAAAACCGATGGCAGTCGAAGTGCTCATGCCAAAGATGGGAATGGCGATGAAAGAGGGAACGGTTTCCCATTGGAATAAACAAGTCGGCGATCTGGTATCCAAAGGAGAAGTAATCGCAAGCATCAGCTCGGAAAAGATCGAGGCGGATCTGGAAGCCCCGGCGGACGGCGTTTTGTTGAAAATAGCTGTTTCGGAATGGGAGGGTGTGCCGCCTGGAACGGTCATTGGATATATCGGTCATCCAAGCGAGCAAATTGTAGAGGAAACGGCCGCAACAGCTGCGCTCCAGACGGCTTCTCCCGTGAAAAAGTCGGCGGAGCCCGTAGCTTCGGTGGAGGCGGCCACGATAGCGGTGAGTCCGGCGAGTGCGAAAGAAGTGAAAATTTCCCCGGTCGCGCGTAAATTAGCTGAAGCGGCAAGACTTCCCCTGCAATCTCTTAGCGGGACGGGACCTGCAGGAAGGATCACCAAGGAAGACGTCGAAAAGGCGATCGCTGATAGGGAGGCAAACCAGGCTGTGGCAGCGGAAGACAATCGGCCAGCTGCCGTTGCCGTGGAGGAAACGGTGGAGAAACTGCCGATCGCGGGCATGCGGAAAGTGATCGCTTCCCGGATGATGGCAAGTTTGCGAGAAAGCGCCCAGCTTACGATCACCGCCCGGGCTGATGTAACGGACTTGATCGCTTGGCAAAAGAAAATGAACGAGGTTACGCAAAAAGAGCACGACATCAAGCTGACCGTGACCGATCTCATCGGGAGAGCGACGGTTCTCGCACTGCAAAAACACAAGCAGGTTAACAGCGCCTATATCGATGACCGGATTCATCGTTACGGGCACGTCCACCTGGGGATTGCCGTCGCGCTCGAACAAGGGCTGGTCGTACCGGTCGTTCGGCACGCGGAATCAGCGTCGTTGCTGGACCTATCCCGCAGGATCAAAGACCTGGCTGCACAGGCCCGGGAAGGGACGCTCGGCATGGAAGAGATGCAAGGTTCTACTTTCTCTATCACGAACCTTGGGGCATACGGCATCGATTTCTTTACGCCGGTGCTGAATCCGCCGGAGGCAGGCATACTCGGCGTAGGGGCTGTGCAGGAAACACCAGTCTTCATCGGTGAGGAAGTGCAGCGACGGAGCATTCTCCCGCTCAGTCTGACGTTCGACCATTGCGTACTGGACGGAACACCGGCAGCCGAATTTTTGTACACACTGAGAAAATATCTGGAAGAGCCGTACCGCATGCTCTTGTGAAGGACGTGATGGGATGAGTGCGATAGCAGTGATCGGAGGGGGACCTGCTGGCTACGTTGCGGCGATCGCCGCCGCCCAGAAGGGCAAACAGGTCACCCTGATCGAGCAGCGAGTGTTGGGCGGGACCTGTCTGAATGAAGGATGTATTCCGACCAAATCGCTCCTGGAGTCTGCCGAGATGGCTGAGAAAGTAAGACACGCCGGCCGTTTCGGTATCCGGGTGCGCGAACAGGAAGTCTCCATTGACTGGCCGGGAGTGCAGAGCTATAAAAATGATATTGTTCAGCAGCTCGTCATGGGAATCGGATTTCTCTTGAGAAAAAACAAAATCAAAATGCTCACAGGCAAGGCGCGTTTTGTCAGCCAACGTCAAATAGCGGTAGAGAAGGAAAAGGGAGAAGAAATCGTAGAAGCCGAAAAAATCATCATCGCTTCCGGATCGGAGCCGATCGAGCTGCCGTTTGCGCCGTTTGACGGTCGCTGGATCATCCACAGCGGACACGCGATGTCGCTTTCGGCGATTCCCAAGACATTGCTGATCATCGGCGGAGGCGTCATCGGATGCGAGTTCGCCAGCATATACAGTCGCATGGGGTGCGACGTGACGGTGATTGAAATGGCGGATCAGCTTCTCCCCGGCGAAGATGCGGATATCGCGGGCGTTCTGCAAGTTCAGCTGGAACGAAACGGGGTGAAGATCCTGACCTCCACGTCGTTGACATCGGTCGACGCGCAGACGAAAACGGTTCGTTTCGAGAGCCCCGATGGTAGCGGGGAAGCCGCAGCAGAGATCGTGCTGGTCGCCGTCGGAAGGAAGCCACGGACGGCTGAACTGCAACTTGATCGGGCGGGTGTAGCATTTGGCAAACAAGGCATTTCCGTAAACATGCATATGCAAACGAATGTGCCGCACATTTACGCATGCGGGGATGTTGTCGGGGGCATCCAGCTCGCCCATGTCGCTTTTCATGAGGGAACGGTAGCTGCCTTGCATGCGTGCGGTCTGGACGCCAAAGCCAATTATCGGGCCGTACCGAGGTGCATCTACACATCGCCGGAAATCGCCGGTGTCGGTCTCACCGAGAAGCAAGCCAGGTCACAATACGGCGCCGTGCGCATCGGAGAATTCCCGTTTTCCGTCAACGGCAAGGCCATGATTCTCGGTGAAGCGATCGGAAAGGTGAAGGTCATCACGGAACCGGAATACAACGAAATACTTGGTGTGTCCATCGTAGGTCCGCGTGCGACGGAGTTGATCGGGCAAGGAACGGTCATGATCCACGGGGAAATGACGGCGGATATGATGGAAACGTTCATTTCTGCCCACCCGACGTTGTCAGAAGCCGTTCACGAAGCTCTGCTGTCTGCCATCGGTCATGCCGTGCACGCCTGAAGCATCGGCCCAACCAAAAGCCCCCTGTAACCTAGGGGGAATTTTGCTTTGCGGCCATTGTAAACGCTGCTATTATTGATTAGAATTTAGACAAAGAGTGAGCGACCCTGCATACATTCTGGTACGAGTTACTTCAGGCGAGTTACTGAGGGGGGAATGTATCTTGTTTGAATCGGCATTAAGTTCGCAGACGTGGAAGCGGTTTGTTCAGGAAGGCGTACTGGATTCTTCAAGGATTCACCAATCCATCATTGAATCTTGGCATCGCTCTCGGAGCGCCCAAGTCAGCCCGTACTTGGATCGGGGAAGGCACATTCTGAGTGGCGAATCCCTCAGACACCAACAGCAAAAGAACGCTTTGCTTACGGACGTTTCGGCCCCTTTTCTCGAAAAAATGGATCGAATCGCGAGCGAGATGGGAATGATCGTGCTTTTGATCGATCCGGAAGGCTACGTGCTGTCGATGAAGGGAAGCAAAAATGTCCGGGAGGTAGCCGAAAAAATACGATTCGTAGAAGGCGTGCGCTGGACGGAAACCGAAATGGGGACAAATGCCATCGGGACGGCGCTGTCTCTGGGGCAGCCGATTATGGTTACTGGCTCGGAGCACTATTCCATCGCTTCCCATGGCTGGAGCTGTGCTGCCGCTCCAATACGTAGCGAAGACGGGGAGGTCCTGGGCATCCTCGACGTTTCGTGTCCGGTCGACCGGGCGCATCCTTACATGCTGGGGATTGTCACCCAGGCCGCCTTTACGCTGGAGAAAGAAGTGAAGATTCGCTCGCATCGCGACGAGATGGAATTGATTCAGCGTTCGATGGAAGTGCTGGAAAAGGAACAGCCACTCATCATTTGCACCCCACGTCAAAACGTCGTCGCGGCAAGTAAAATGATTCGTCAGAACATTCCGAACTGGTGTGGGATGCGTGACGAAGAAATATACCTACGCGGGTACCGCAATCGGATGGAAGTGCCGATTTGCTCTGCTGAACACGGTGGTTTCATCGGCAAATGTATCTATCTGCTGACAGCAGAGGAGCAACAGGCAAGGCCGGCCATCTATTCGGACAAGAGGTCGGCCAAGCCGTTTCGGTTCCTCGGAGAGGCAGGCACAAGCCGTATATTCCGACAGACGCTGGAAGAGCTCGGGCGGGTAGCTTCCACAGATATCAATGTCTTCATCTTGGGTGAGACAGGCACTGGCAAAGAGGTGATCGCTCGGTCGATTCATGAGAACAGCCTGCGGGCAAGCGGGCCGTTTGTTGCGGTAAACTGCGGCGCGATCCCGAGAGAGCTGCTGGAAAGCGAACTGTTCGGTTATGTGGAAGGGGCATTCAGCGGGGCGAAGCGAGCCGGAGTGAAGGGGAAATTCCAACAGGCCCACCAAGGCACCATTTTCTTGGACGAAATCGGAGAAATCCCGCACTCCATGCAGGTAGCGCTGCTCCGTGTCTTGCAAGAACGGAAAATCACTCCGCTTGGCGGCAGCCAAGAGATTCCCGTCGATTTTCGGGTGATTGCGGCCACGCATTGCAATATCCATCAACTGGTCAAAGAAGGCAAGTTCCGAGAAGACCTCTTTTATCGCTTGTACGTCTATCCCGTGCATGTTCCGGTACTCAGGCAGAGGGTAGAAGACATCCCGCACCTCGTTCACTATTACTGCGAAAAGCATGACTGGGACGCTGTTTTCCCTCCGGAATTTTTTGCCGCGCTGATGGATTACACCTGGCCAGGAAACATTCGCGAGCTTATAAATGTGCTGGATAAATTGCGGATTCTTTTCATGAACAGATGCGACGACCTCTTGCATCATCTGCATTCGTTGCTATTTCAAAACGCAGAGTTGAGCAAAAGCGTCTCTTCCAGCCTTAGCTATCCTCAACAAAGGACGGAAGAGCACCGAGCTTCTCTTACGTTTCGCGATAAGATATTACAGCAGCAAATGGTAGAGGCGCTACAAAAGACGAACGGGAATGTGTCGAAAGCGGCAAAGCTCCTGGGAATCCCCAGAAGTACGTTCTACAAACGAATGCACCGGTTTGAAGAAGCGGCAAAACCCCCTCGCAGTTGAGGGGGTCTGACAGGAGCTACAGGATAAGGCTTTGATAGGGCTGTATAGTCACTACTAAAAATGGAAAGAAGGATGACAACATGGCAATGCGTGGATATTACTTTGCTATGGATGACAACCTGGTGCAGCAAATCGCAGCAGGCGACCTTTCCGATGGAGAGCCCCCTCTTGGCTATATTGTTCCGCTGACGTCAGACAAAGGCATCGATTTTGGCTCATTCGGGGCGTTTTTCTTACGCGCCGAGCAAGTTGCAGAAGCGCTTCAGGCTATGTCTGAGCTGGATGAAGCGCAGCTCCGCTTGCGGTATGATTTCCCGGCCATGGTCAAGGACGAGGTATATCCTCTTGAGCCTGACACTGTTTCAGACGAGGATGAGGACGAGTTCTTTGCCTACATGCTTCAGAATTTTAACGAAATCCGGCGTTTCTATAACCAAACTGTAGCCGAGGGCAAAGGTCTCATTTTCTATATTTTCTGATTCCAATAAATTGAATCATCGCAAGCGGCTGCGGGGTTTATGAATACGAACTTACATAACGAGCATTAGGATCAGCAGTTAGAAGCATTTGAATCAATCAGTGGACCAATATAACAAAAAGTGGCTAAACTAACGGGTACGTTAGTTGAATGACTACAGCGGCAGTCTAAGACTTTATTTTCACCGAACATTTGCAGAGCTCGTTACGATTTGGATGGATGCGCTAGATGAGTATAGACAACAACGTAAGAACGGATAGCATTAAAGAAGACATAGCCACACAAAGCCGCTTGTTTAGTTAAGCGGCTTTTTCATTGATTGCTGTTGAACTAAAGGGGTTTACTCAGTCATTATTTCACTGTCATACACCAAAATGAAGCGAAAACTACATTTTCTAAGAAGTATTGAAGTGATTTATTGCAAGAGATATACTATTCTCAAAATTAAAACAAATTCGAATGATAAAGGAGCTTCAAGCATGGCACAACTCGTAAAAGAACGGATTCGGAAGCAGTATGGAAAGCTGACAGCAAGCCAAAAAATCATCTGTAAGATCGCGATTGAAAAGCCAAGCTTACTTGCGATCCATACCGCCAAAAAAATCGCGGAGTTTACGAATACCAGTGAAGCGACCGTCATTCGCTTTTGTTACGCATTGGGTTACTCCGGATACACAGAGCTTCAGGAAGAAATCAAAAAGTCTCTTTTAATAGGAGACCAGAGGAAGGGGCCGATCCAGAAATATCGAGACACCGAGGTTACGCTCGATCAGAGCAATTACGCGCATCAAGTGATGGAAAGTGACATTGCGTATCTCCAACAAGGCTTGCAGCAAATTGACTACACGTTGCTCCAAGAGGTGGTTAAAAGCATCGTGCAGGCTAACCGAATCGTAGTGGTAGGATTTCGTTGGTGCCATATTCCTGCAAAATGGTTGTTCTCAGCGTTGAATGCCATCAAAGGAAACACACATCTGTATACGGGAGCAGTTGATAACGCAGATTATTTTCTCACCGAACGAGATCAAGAATGGCTGGTCATTGCGATTTCATTTCCTCGTCATCCTAGCGAGACGGTTGCCATGGTCCATTCAGCAAAGGAGCTGGGAGCGAAGATTTTGGCGATTACGGAAGGCGAGTTCTCCCCCATCAGCCAAGTCGCAGATCATCTTCTGAAAATCACCACCCCCCAACCCGTTGCCACAAGCGGTATGCCCACATTATTCTCCATGCTAAATGTCTTGATCAAAGGCGTCATGCTCCATGACGCGGAAAATGTCCAGAAACGTTTGCAGCACTATGATGAAATCAGCTCGAAGCTATACTCGTTTGTCGGAGAAGATGAGGAAGACTTCTCGATCTTTTGAAAGCAGAAAAAATGAGAAAAGGGAAAGGGGAATCCTGCCAATGACCAAGCCTATTTGGTTTACTGCGACTGGTGACAGCTTCATTACACGCAATCTGCCATACAGGGACCAAGCTTTTCAAGAGGTTTCCAGCTTGCTGCACCGTGCGGATGTACGCATTGCGAATCTGGAGACGACCGTACACGATAATGAGGGCTATCCCAGCGCGCAAAGCGGAGGCACATGGGCGATGTCACCACCTTCCGTTTTGCAAGTCATGAAGGATTACGGCTTTAACATGATTGGCTGGGCGAATAACCATACGCTTGATTATTTGTATGGGGGACTAGAAGCAACCGAACGATATCTCAATCAGTATGGCTTCGTCCATGCTGGCGCAGGTAAAAATCTCGCTGAAGCGGGGGCTCCGCGTTATCTCGAATGCGAAGGGGCCAGGGTAGCCTTGATCGCTGCGACGTCGACTTTTCATCCATGGTGGGCGGCCGGAGATCAGCGTTCGGATAGTATCGGCAGACCAGGGATCAATCCGATGCGCTATGTGATGACACACCACATTACGGAAGAAAAGCTCGCTGATTTGAGGGCCATAGCGGAGGCGACGGACATTAACGCCTTCAGCAAGCTTCTCATCGAGGAAGGCTTCATGAACGATCCGGGCAAGGAGATCTTTCTCTTCGGAAATGCACGTTTCATGGTAAGCGACGAAGAGGGGACGACTACCGAACCGCATCCGCGCGATCTGAACAGAATCGCGGGAACGATTGAGGAGGCAAATAGGCGGGCTGATTACGTCATCGTGAGTATTCACGCACATGAAATGAAGGGGGACGCGAAAGAGGTTGCAGCTGATTTCTTGCCTGTTTTTGCAAAAGCTTGCATCGATGCAGGCGCTCATGCAGTGGTGGGACACGGCCCCCATTTATTGCGTGGCATTGAAATCTACAACAATCGACCGATCTTTTACAGCTTGGGAGATTTTATTTTTCAGACAGAAGCTGTTACGAGTCAACCCGCCGATTTCTACGAGCACTATGGCCTAGACCACACCAATAATGTGGCAGATGCCTTGGAAGCGATGAGTGCCAATTACACTCGCGGACTCTGTGTGCACAAAGAGGTGTGGGAGTCGGTTATTCCGTTGTGGAAAATGCAAGATGGTGAGCTGCTCGAACTGGAGCTGCATCCGATTGAATTAGGCTTTGATCTGCCTGTACATCGTATGGGGTGGCCGAAATTAAGCGGGGATACCTCAATCCTGGAGGGGCTCAAGACTTTGAGCGAACCATACGGCACAGTGATTGAGATTACGGATGGAGTTGGGCGCGTGAGGCTTTCAAAATAGCGGGGAATAGTGGCAGTCTATTTCCTAGACAAATGGAGTGATTCACATGATGGCCAGAATCACAATGGTTATGTTATTTGTGCTATACATGATCAATTATGCGGACAAAACAATTGCGGGATATTCTGCTGTGCCGATTATGACTGAATTTTCGTTGAACGAGAAAGAATGGGGAATTGTCGGAAGCAGTTTTTTCTGGTTTTTTTCCATTGCCGGGATTATAGGCGCAGCATTGTCGGACCGCATTGGGACGAAAAAAATGCTGGCGATCATGGCATTGTCCTGGACAGTCATCCAATTCGGCGCTTATGCGATCGCGGGTTTGCCAATGCTTGTCGTTGCGCGGGTATTGCTTGGAATAGGCGAAGGGCCATTTTGGGCAACGGTTGTCAGCCATTTGAACAAATGGTTTCCCGAAGAAAAGCGTGGACTGGTTTATTCAACTGTGAACTTCGGTGCTTTCGTCGGTGCGGTTGCTTCCGCACCGATGATTGTCGCGCTAATTGATAGCTATGGATGGCGATTTTCCTGGGCGTTTATGGGCGCACTCAGTCTGATATGGCTCTTGGTCTGGCTCTGGATTGGAAAAGAAAAACCACTTGTCAGCGTCGCTCCTGCAAAAGTCGCAGCTCCCACCTTGCCAAAAGCGAAATGGTCGGATATATCCGGTGTCTTGCTCTCATCCACGTTTCTATTCTGTTTTTTAATTTATTTCGCACAAATATGGGGGACCACCTTCGCATCCGTATGGGAGCCTGTCTATCTCGTCAAGGTCTTCCAGTTTACGAATCAGGAAATGGCCTATGCGATTGCTGGCACGGGACTTTTGGCCGGACTGATGACCATACTGATTTCTTCGATTGGTGATCGTTTCTTTAAAAAGCATCGCAGCTATCGCAAATCATACGTTCTGGTTGGCGGTGTTTCGATTATTTTAGGGGGACTTTGCTTTTACGGTGTTGCTCTTGTTCAATCTACGGTATTTGTTTTGATCCTTCTGTGCCTAGGAAAAGGATTTGCTTTTTCTGTGGGGACAGCTGCCTCTGTCATTGTCAGCAGCTTATTGCCGGAACGCACGGGACTTTTGGTAGGCGTGTTGTCCAGCCTGGTTACGTTGGCAGGGATCATCTCGCCGCTGGTCACGGGCTCTATTGTTCAGTCAGCCGGAGATATTGGCACTGGTTTTGGCAACGCCATGATCGTCAACGGGGTGCTCTTTATCATTTGCGGCGTGCTTTTCCTGCTCTTTGTAAAGCGCAATGAACCAGTCAGTCAATCAGCCCCGCCAATCTCCCATGTTTCCTAAAAGTAATACTTTATAGGCTTGGCTCTAGGTGTTAAAATTTTCTGAAAAGGGGGTAGATGTGTGATGTATCATTTGAATGAAAGCCTCACGCAGAGCGCGAAACAGTTTCCGGACCGCCCAGCTTTCGTCTTCCTGGGAGAAACGACCACGTACGCGGAATTCAATCAGCAGGTCGAACATCTCGCAGTAGGACTTGCCCAGCACGGGATTGGAAAAGGGGATGCTGTCGCCCTGCTCATGGATAATCGGCCGCATTTTGTTAGCGCTTACTATGCGATTCTCCGCGTGGGAGCTGTTGTTGTTCCTATGAACCCCATCTATACGGCGCGTGAAATCAGCTTCATTCTATCGAACAGTAAAGCAAAGGCAGCCATTGCCTTGTCCGCGTTGCAGCCGGTACTAACCCCGATGAAGGACCAAATAAAAGATTTGCAGCTTCTCATCTACACGGAATCCATTGAAAATGAAATAACGATCGATCAGCTTGTACAGGAAGGGCAAGAGTCAGAGGCAGGGTACGCGGAGCCGGAACGAAACGAAGATGATCTAGCTGTAATCCTGTACACATCAGGTACGACTGGTCAGCCAAAAGGAGCGATGCTCTCCCACCGCAATATGGCTTCGAATGCAGAAGCGATGGGGCTATTGTTCGAGCTGGTGCCAGAAGATCGCATGGTCGCGGTACTTCCGATGTTTCACGTCTTCTGCATGACGGTGTGCATGAATGGCCCGATTCGCACGGGAGCGGCCATTATTATCGTGCCAAAATTTCATCCGGTAGACGTCCTCCAAACGATTCAGGAGCAAAAAGCCACATGTTTCGCAGGTGTTCCGACCATGTACAACTATCTGCTACAGCTGCCGACTGCGACAAAAGAAGATTTCTCCTCGATCCGGATATACTGCTCGGGAGGTGCATCCATGCCCGTCGAGCTCCTGCACAAGTTCGAAGCGAAATACGATGCCAAGGTACTGGAGGGCTACGGTTTGTCAGAGGCAGCTCCAGCTACAACATTTAATCCATTGCACGGGACCAGAAAGCCAGGATCGGTTGGAGTCGATATCCCGCTTGTGAAGAACAAGGTCGTCGATCCCGAAGGAAACGAAGTCGCGCGTGGAGAAGTAGGCGAGCTGGTGATACAAGGGCCCAATGTCATGATAGGGTACCTCGGTTTGCCAGATGATACGGCCGCGGCGCTCCGAGATGGTTGGTTGTATACGGGAGACATGGCTCGTATGGATGGTGAAGGATATGTGTACATCGTTGATCGCAAAAAAGACATGATTCTCGTTGACGGCTATAACGTGTACCCGCGTGAGGTAGAAGAAGTGCTTTACCAGCATCCTGCTATCATCGAGGCGGCTGTGATCGGGATTCCTGACGAGGTGCATGGTGAAGCAGTCAAGGCATTTGTGGCATTGAAGGAAGTAGCGGTTTCTCAAGAGGATATCATGGCATTTTGTCGTGACAAGCTGGCGAAATACAAAGTTCCTCGTCAGGTCGAATTCGTAGCAGAGCTTCCCAAAAACAGTACGGGGAAAATCTTGCGTCGCTCGTTGCGCACCTCTTAAACGATCGCACGACGAAATGAAAAATGCCAGCTCACACAATGATCCTTTTGTTGTAAGCTGGTTTTTTCGTGTCACGGAATTGCACGAGTTTCAGTTTGTAGAATGTAAAACGGGATGTGGAGGTGTTTGGATTGCTGCATTTGATTCATGCAATGGAGGAATATGAATACGATCAAGCACGTGAACTTTTCTTGGAGTATGTAGATTCATTAGGAGTGGATTTGAGCTTTCAAAACATTGCGACCGAATTGCAAAATATACCAGGCGAATACGCACCCCCTGCCGGCTGTATTTTGCTGGCGCTAGATTACGAGCAGCCAGCAGGATGTGTTGCCTTACGAAAAATAGATGAACAAGTTTGCGAAATGAAGAGATTGTATGTGAAGCCTGAATGGAAGGGAAGAGGGGTAGGGAAAAAATTAGCCATGGCGATCATGGACGAAGCAAAATTACGGGGCTATTCATTCATCCGATTAGATACGCTTCCTACGATGGAACAAGCGATTCAGCTGTACCGCTCGTTGGGATTTTATCCAATTGAGCCCTATCGTTTTAATCCGATTGAAGGCACGCTGTATATGGAGAAAAAGCTGAAATAACACATTTGCAAAGGGGCCTCCCAACGATACAAACCTAAATCTTTAGGTTGAGGGGAGGCTTTTTTCTGTTCTTCACACTCACCTTTATGTAAGTAACTGAACTAAATGTGCATACTTACAAATTTGTAGCAAGCATTTTATACTCATAAAACAACAAACATTCAAGGAGGACCTTACTTTGAAAACTCTTGTCATCGTCACACATCCAAGCATCGAAACATCCGTCATCAATAAGCGATGGGTAGAAGAACTGAAAAAATATCCAGAAAAGTATACCGTACACGAATTGTATAAGGCATACCCAGATGGAAACATTGATGTGGAAAAAGAACAGCAATGGATTGAATCGCACGAGAATCTTGTTTTACAGTTCCCGATTTACTGGTTTAATTGTCCACCGCTCCTGAAAAAATGGCTTGACGATGTTTTCGCATATGGGTGGGCGTACGGTTCAAAGGGAGGCGATAAATTAAAGAATCGCAAAGCGGCATTAGCCGTATCTGCCGGAATCAAGAAAGAAGATTATCATGAAGAGGGAAGATATCGGTATACACTTGAGCAAATAATGACCCCTTTTGAAACAACCTTCCGCTATTGCCATGCGGATTATCGCTCATTCTTTGCGTATTATGGCGCAGAAACTGAGCCAGGGGAAAATGTACCTGGCAGCGAATTGGATAAGAGCGCGGAAGATTATTTGAAATTCATTGATAACCTGTAAGAGGCCCTATGAAAAAAGAAGTATTTCCTCGTTTTGGGAGATACTTCTTTTCCTGATGTTATGCCTGCTGTTTTACAGCCTCTTGAGGGGGCAAGCTGTTTTTCTCTCCCCAGTCGCACATCATATTTAACAAGGGAATGAGAGAAAGACCACGCTCTGATAAGGAATATTCCACTTTGGGAGGGACTTGGGGAAATTCCTTGCGGATGATCAAGTCGTCTGCCTCCAATTCTTTTAACATCAAGCTCAGCGTTTTGAAGGAAATGGTACCGATACTTCGCTTCAGCTCATTATGCCGCATCACCTTTTTTTCAGCTAGCCAATACAAAATGATCATTTTATATTTCCCGCCTATCAAAGACAACGTATATCCAAAGCCAGTGTCTTTCAGCTCCACGCCAGTTGGAACACAGGTTTCACGCACAAAGTACACTCTCCTTTGTGAAGTATAGTTTGTGAATGTACATACTATACCATACAACATTCTGTCATTTTTAGAAAGTGATGCCGAGCAAGAAACCCGTGGACCTTTATGATTCGGCACTCTTTTGATGGCGCTCAAGCTTGCCAGGGCCCGCATATAGTACAGAAAAGAAACCAATAACGGCGAAAACCAATCCCACGATATAACCATGATTGATGGCGTTGCCTAGAGAATCGATCAGAAAAGAATGAACACCTGGCTCGATTTGTAAAGGCTCACGCATGAGAGCTTCAGGGTTAAGCAGACCATCTACTTTCTCCAAGGAAATACCATGCAATGACGCCCCTGTGGATACGATACTCCCATAATTTTGGTTAACAACAGCAGCGGTGATCGATGCACCGAGCACGCCTCCCATGTTCCGACAAAACCCAACGATTGAGGAAGAAATACCCATGTATTTTTTATCGACCGCATGCACAATCGCGTTTTGTGCAATGCTCATTAACGGCCCGATTGCAGCAAACCCGAACAGAATCATCAAGAGTGTTAAGAAAAAGAAGGAAATGCCAGTTGAAAGGTACATAAGCAAAATAGAACTGACTACACATGCGAGCATAGAGAACGCCATAAGGGATCGAAAGGAAAACTTTGTTTGCAACATTCCGAATACCACGGCGCCTCCCGTCAAGGAGAGCATCAACGGGGTCAAAACACTATTGGAGTTCGGATGTCCAAGTACGGCGACAGCGAAAATAGGCAAATAAGTGATGGCAGCAAACATGATGGCACCTTGAGAAAGACAGGCGATACATGTCGCGACCACCATACGGTTTTGAAAAATCTGGAACGGAAGGATCGGTTCCTGTGCATGTCGTTCTACCATGATAAAAGCGAGCCCCGCTATTCCGGCCAGTACAAACAGCGAGATGATTTGCCACGAAGACCACTCATATGCTTTTCCTCCCCATTCAAGCGCCAGCATGACAGCTATACAGGCGACGATTAATGTAACGGTACCCAAATAGTCAATTTTTGGCTTTGTATGAGAACGGGATTCTTTAAGGGAAAACAGAAGAGTGAAGAGAGACAACAAACCGATCGGAACATTGACATAAAAGCACCAACGCCACCCCAAATAATCAGAGAGCAAGGTTCCGACTTGAGGTCCAGCGATAGAAGAGAGCCCAAAGATACCGGCAAACACGCCGGAGATTCGCGCTGTATATTTCGGATCAGAGGAAAGCGTAAATAGGATTGTGAAAGTAATAGGAAAGAGGGCCCCAGAGCCAATTCCTTGCAGAGCACGGAAAGCAATTAGCTGTTCGATGCTTTGGGCAACGCCACAAAGCGCCGATCCAATGAGAAAAATAGTAATGCCAAGTAAGTAAAACAACTTGCGCCCAAAAAGATCGGACATTTTCCCGAAGATGAGCATCGTACTGGTCGCGGCTAATACGTACGAGGTGAATACCCAGCTCATGCTCTCAAAGCCGCCAATATCTTTAATAATGGGACTAATGGCCGCCGAGGTAATGGTATTGTCGAGGGAAGACATCAGTAAGCCCAGTGCCATTGCAAGGATAATGAAGCGATTACGTGTATCGGATCGTGACATAAAAAACGAACTCCTATCTCTTTTTCTATTCATCTAAAACTTTGCTATAAGACTATTATTTGTGCATTTGTTGCCAAGAAATAGGGAAAGAACAGTTGCCAATCAAACTTTACATCAATTGTGTGCTTTTTTTGAGTTACTTATTTTTACGGATTATTTTTTGATGAGGCACTTTAAGCTTTTATACTTGCAGTTGACTTTGCCCTTAGGGGAAGGGGTATAAGTAGAATATCGATACGGAATGAACAAGGGAGGTGAGCCTGTGCTAGCAATCGGAGAATTCTCAAAGATATGTGGAGTGTCTACCAAAACGCTTCGCTATTATGCCGAAATAGGACTAATGAACCCGGACGAGATTAATCCTGAAAATGGCTATCGGTATTATTCCATCAAGCAACTGAAAAAGATGATCTTCATCAACCGTTTGAAATCGTATCATTTCTCGCTGGACGAGATAAAAGCCATTTTGGAATGGGAAGAAGATCAGTCGGAGGAGAAGCTTGTTTCCGCCCTTCTTCTCAAGCAAAGGGAGATGTATGAAAAACGAAACGCTTTGGACTATACCATAAAACAACTGAACCATGATCTTTCCAAAATGGAGCAGGGTATCCCCGTGATGTCATATCTTGACAACATAGAAGTCCAGCTTGTGGAGACCCAGCCAATCCATATTCTTTCTTTACGCCAGATGATGACGAGTGATGATTATGCAACAGGATATGGAAAGTATTTTAGTAAGCTGTATGAAAGAATTGCAACTGAAAAGCTCACCTTGCTCGGTACGCCGATGACGATTTATCACAGCCCTGAATTCAATCCTGCCGGAAACGATACCGAGTTTGCACTCCCGGTCGCGGAAGCTGTAAAGGGAACAAGAGATCTGCCTGGGGGACTTTGTGCAAAGTCAGTGTGTAAGGGCCCTTATTCAGAATTGACTGCGGTTTATGCCAGATTGCGGGAATGGGTAGAAAACGAAGGCTATGAATTGGTGAGATCACCATATGAAGTCTATGTAACGGAACCCGAACAAGCAAGTGTTCCTGAGGAGCTTGTTACGGAGGTGTATTTTCCAGTCAGAAAAAAATGACATTCGCTTGTAGAGGAGAGAATTATCATGCAAAGAAGCGATTGGCCTATTACCGAATGGCAAGCAGTAGACCCGGCCCTCTTAAACATAGACGCTGAAAAACTAGCAGACGTAGATCCTATCATAAAATCCGTGTACAGCAACATAAACGGGATCATGATTGTGAGAAATGGTTATATCGCCCATGAAAGCTACTATCATGGCTATGGGCCGAAAGATAGGCACCATGTAGCGTCTGTAACGAAAAGTATACTATCGGCTCTCATTGGTATTGCCATAGAGGAACGGTTTATCAATAATGTCGACCAAAAGGTGTTAGAATTTTTCCCAGACTATGCACCCGATCATACTGATACGCTAAAACAAGGAATTACCATTCGCCATCTCCTCACGATGACAGCCCCTTATCCTTTTGAGGACTGGCACGAACCACTGGACAAAATGTGTATGCAGTCCGATTGGGTAAAATATACCCTGGATATGCTCGGGCAAAACGGAGAGATTGGGGCGTTTAAGTATTCGACCGCTGGGGCGCACCTGCTTTCAGCCATCCTCACACGCAGCACAGGAAAAAGTGCCCGAGAATTTGCCAACGAACGCTTGTTTACACCCATCGGCATGGAAGAAATCCCTGATTATGAAATGAAGGCGTTTGCGTTTGAAGATTTATTCGGGAAAGATGTGAGAGGATGGGTGAAGGATCCAAACAACAATTCCACAGGAGGGTGGGGTCTCACGTTAACTCCCCGTGACATGGCACGTTTTGGTTGGCTCTATCTGAATCGTGGCTGTTGGGGCAATCATCAGATCATTCCAGAGGCTTGGATAGATGAATCGACCGCGTTGAATCCCAATCAATACGGGTATCTATGGTGGTTGCGTGAAGAGGACGGTGTTTTTGCATACGCTGCAATGGGCGATGGAGGTAATCTTATCTGTTGCATCCCAGAAAAAAACCTCGTCGTAGCCATTGCATCGGAATTCATGCAGAATCCTCGTGATCGATGGACGCTAATCAAGGAGCATATTATCGGCGCGGTAATCTAAGGCATCAGATAGAAAGGAAACAATGAACCGGGGAGTTGCAGCTCACCCGGTTTAAGTGTTAAACGTTCGTTTAACTACACTTTACTTGGAAGCGTAATTTTCGGCAGCAATGCAAATGTAGTAGCTTAATCCCGTTTGCTGTTCTTCCAGCATAGCGCGGTGAAACTCATCTGAAAGGAAAAACCTTGACTGCTCGGCAAAAGCTCTCGCATCAATCGGATGGTCTTTTTGTAAAAAAGCAAGATGGTTTTCGATAGCAGAAACTACTGCTTCATCGTCGACACTTTTGTTGTTTTTCAAGGCCTCTGCCATAGACGTCATGAAAGCAGTCGCTTCGGCAGCTTTTTCATTCATGGAAGCCACGTCCAGATTCTCTGTATCCAATTGAAAATCGTACGCTTCTTGCAAATGCTCATTTTGTTGAGCCAATGCCTGCCTCCATTCTTCTTCGTTTAATCCATCAAACATGTTCTCCGTGGACATATTTCCTCTCTTCCTTTCGTGTCGAATCGTTTCTTCTAAAGTAAGCAAGATGCGGTCCAATCGAAGCTGGCGTGCCTTTAACATCGCTTGCTGCTCACATAAACAACGAAGTCTGTCTGGTTCGTGATCAAGTGCAGCTTTAATGCTGTCCAACGAAAAATCAAGCTCACGATAAAACAAGATTTGTTGTAACCGCTTGAGTTCATTCTCACCATAATATCTGTATCCATTTTCTGTAACAATTTCGGGCATCAGCAAGCCAATCTTTTGATAATGGTAGAGTGTCTTGATTGTGGTACCAGACAGTTTGGCTACGTCGTTAACGGTATACAACATGGCGATTCACCTCCTGAAATTGAGTTTGCAGTCTGACCTTAGGTTGGAGTCAAGCGAAAAAAAGAAAAAAGGAGTATGGCGGAAATCAAACGAATGTAAGCATATGAACCATATATTGGATGGGGGATTCGCATGACGAGGTTATTTCAGTTGGATTCTGAAGATGACATCGAGAAGGTAGTGGCCCAGTTGCAGCAAATCGCACAAAAGGCGATGCACGAATACGACTTGGATGGGGAACAGATTCGTTTCAACCAACTATCCGACACATGCACGTTTGTGATAGAAACAGAGAAGGATGGTACCTATTTACTTCGCATTCACGGAAACAAGAACAGAAACGAAATTGATTCCGAGCTTGCTTGGCTCAGCTCTTTGCATGAAAAAATAGAGGTAGCGATTCCAACGGGAATAGAGTGCCGCAATGGTTCCAAGACAGTGAGCATCGATCTTGCGAATGGTGACTGTGTCTTCGTATCCGTCATGCGTTGGGTCGAAGGGGAGCATGCAGATGAAGAACTTACGGAAGACCAAGTTTACAAAGAGGGCGTCCTGTTAGCAAAGCTTCATACAGTATCCCAGGATTTCCAATTGACCCCTGAATTCGTACGTCCGATCTGGGGAGAAGATAGCTTCAAGCAGTCTATGACTCGGTTGACGGAGCATTACCATCGGTTTCTGACAGATGAAGAATTCGAGCTATATCAATTGGCGGCGGATAAAATACTCACTTGTCTTGCCAAATTGGACAAGAATAGCAGCCACTATGGAATCATTCACGGCGATCTGCACCAAGGTAACATCGTTTTTCATAACGGAGATCCTCGTCCGATTGATTTTGGAAGATGTGGGTTTGGCTACTATCTTTATGATATCGCCCATACCATTTTGGGTTTATATCCTGCACAAAGAGAGCTAGTCATAAAAGGCTATGAGAGTTTGCGGAAACTAGAAGGGGACTGGCTCACCACACTAGAGAGCTTCGCGGTGATGGTCATGATTGAAAATTATAGTCATCATGCTCCAGACCCCAGGGAAACCGAGGGGCTAAAAGAAGAACAGCCCTATGCAATACCTATGATCAAAAACTACTTGAACGGCAAGCCATTTCTTTTTCATTCAAAGGCGGAGAAGTAGAGGGAAAATGGATGAGCTCAGCAAAAAGCCGCCGATAAAACGGCGGCGTTTCCATTATAGTACTGATTCAGCAAGAATACGAGCGATCTGATCGCTGTCCTGTTCTCTGTACACATAATCATGATAATGCGGGTGGTGAATACTTACCCAGCCATGTTCGATAGCCTTTTTGTAGTAATGCTTTGCACGGTCCTCTTCACCACTCAGATAGAACAAGCAAGCAGCATTCCAATACAAGGCCGGATCGCCATCCCAATCCCAGCCTTTATCAAGTGCTTGGGCATAACTCCATGCGGCACGGGTGTAGTCTTTTTCCACGCCATATTTCAGATCGCCACGCATATAGTGGTTACCGTTGACAATGAAATTGTTTAAAGGAAGGTTCCATCCGAACAGAACCGGGCAATCCGCGAGCAGCTCGAAACCGACAGACAAGGCTGTTCGTTGTGAACCTATATTATTTGACCAGCACTGCCATCCCACTCTTTTGATTCCGCGTTGTTTGGCGAGTGAGAGAGCACCCAATGCTGTCTTTCGAGCCCATCCGTTACCCCGATAGTCTTCATCGGTTTCTATACCCAATTCACATTCGTCTTCTACTACCCAATCCGTCATGCACCAACTAATAATGGTAGGCCCCTCATCGGTATCTTGAATCACGGCACAACCGAAGCCTTTGTTTTCATAGGCTTCTATGGATGGCCAGTTCTCTGCTATTTCATCGATAACATCCTCAAGACCTACCAATTCTTTACGCTTCAACAAGGTGCTGTCTATCGGGACAATATGATCGTCAGCAGGAGGGGACAGATCCTGTAAATGGTGAGTAAAGATCATTCGCCCGCTTCTCATAGGTAATATATCTTTCATCACGATATCGAGAATGTCATTCCACTTCTCATCCGTTGGATAAAACAGGACGTAGTCAAGCTGTTCATCAGCAGCAAGCTGCGGTAATAGCTCCTCTTTGAGCAATGCATTCACTTCTTCAAAGAAGAGGGGATTATCAACACTGCCACCTAGAAAAATACCTTGGGGGCTAGTCAACAAGGCTGATCTCGCGTCATTTGACAGGAATACTCTACCGGGAATAACACCTACAATGACCCCTTTGATGGATACATGATGCTTCAACGCTTCGAACAGATTGGTCGCGCTATGGAAGCAATCGGTTGTGAGTTCCGTACCTTGAACCATCTTTTGAGCAAACATTTCGTTCATTTCCTCCCATAGCATATGAGAGAACGGATGAAATTATCGTTTGGAACCTCTCATATGCTTTTCCATTTGTTTTTGCGAATCCAAAACATCATCACTCCTTTACCTGTAGTAGGGCGCGAATCTTTGGGGTGTTTGGTGCCTGATGCCCCCAAGTTCATTATGGATGTTTATCCAAATATTACAAGAAGAAAAAACACATCTGTTTTTTTCACGATGTACATGAGGAAGTAATTTACATAACTTAATTATGGTAAACAAAATAACGAACACTCGTAAAAAGACTTTGCAAACAAAAAGGCAGCGGTAGCCCAGGACTTTTTCCCGTCCGAAGCTACTCCTGCCTTTTTCGATTCATCCTTCTTGACGCAAATGACAAGCAAGCTGTAATTTCAGCAAATCTTCCGGATTTCGCAAATCGATGTGAAGAAGCTCCTCGACTTTGCGCAATCGCTGATACAACGTATTGACGTGAATGTGCAGCTCTTTGGCGGTCAGTTGTGGGGATTGACTGCATTTCATATAGGTCATGATCGTCTGTTCCCATTCCTGATATTTTTCCGGGTCTTGCCAGAAAGGGGCAAAGACATCTTGAATGAATGCATCAATATCGGCCTGACTCTGGTTCAGCATGAGGCGATTGACACCCAGGTCTTTATAGTGAACCACACCAGAACGGCTACGGCTGGTCAAATAGTGTGCGGCTTTCTTGGCTTCTTCGTAGCTTTTGCTGATTTGTTCAATCCCGCTTGCCATACTTCCCACGCCAATGGATAAAGATGCTTCCTTGCCAAGTTCCCACTCATAGGTTGTCTGTTGCAGCCTCTCCCGGATGTCCTTTCCATCTCGTGAGCCGAGAGACCGGATGAGGAGGGTGACATGGTTATGGAATCCGTAGACAAACATCTGAGTTTTACTAAACTCCCATTTCCAACGGGTAATGAGCCGGTGAATGTTTGCTTCTAGCAAAGCCAGATCGTGACATTGCGTCAGATGGGCATAAACTACGTAGTATTTTGCTTGCGGCTGTAACCCCATCGAACGAGCGCGGTCAGGCAGTTCATTCCCTTTGCTTGCGATCAGCTCTTGAAAAAGATCGTGTGCTCGCTTGTACAGCACGGAGCTGATCGATTGCTTTTTCACCAAATCGAGTATGAGCACAGCACTCCCTTGCTCGACCGTTATACGTGCGAGATCAGATAGCCCGCGTTCGTCTAAGGGAATCATGAGACATCCGAGAAAGATGCTTCCATTGATCAACGGATACATACAGAACAATTGATCGTCACCAGAAGAAGGAGAGAACAGGTTGACAGAAGCAGGCTGTCTTCTTTTGTTCAGCAATGCATATAGTTCATCCCAGCTAAAAAATAATACACTCTCTCCAGGATACATTTTCTGCTCAAGCCAGTCGGCAAAATAGATGGAATGGCCTGTCATTTTGCTGAGGGTTTTTACGATTGTTTCCGCTCCTTTATTTTGCAAGGACAGCTGCTTGATGGATTCATGGATATGGTTGCGTTGTATCAAATCATCGTGCTTGGCTTGCAGTTGAGCACTAATGGCAGTCATATGTTCATACGCTTGCTTGACTTCCGCATAGAGTTCGGCATTTTGCAGGGCGATGGAAGTTTGGTCTGCAAAGCCTTGGAGGAGGTCAAGGTCGTACTCCGTAAACACATTTTCTTGATGAAACTGATGAAGGACAAGTACGCCGATACGTTTTTCTTCACGTGAAATCGGAACGCATAATAACCCATTCAAGTCGCGCAATGTTTTTGCGTGGTTCAGGGAGTGAAAGTTGTCAGCGGAGATGTCCTTCATCGCGTGGTTTGTTTCTTGGCTGGTTTTGTACATGCGTGGGATTCCGTCCTCAAACACTTTGCCAGCGATGGATTCGCCGACCTGCATTTTGAGATCCTTGAACACCGTATCATGAAAACCGACAGTCGCTTTCGGAATCAAACGGTCGATAGAGGGATCATACAAGTGCAAGAGACCTGCGTCTGCCGCCGGGATAACAGCCAGTGCGTTACCTATGATGCCACGGATGATTTGGTGAACGTCAAGGGTAGCAGATATCGAGCGAATCCCTTCAAAGAGCTTCTTGCCTTCCTCCGCTTTGGCTGTCATTTTTTCTTCTACCAACAACAGGCGAATCCCGAACCACAATAGTTCCCGTTGGTCGGAGGTAAGGAGGGGCGGTTGTTTTGCTTTATGTGCAAGACAAATAACGGCTTGTCCTTCCTTTTCGTAGAAAAAACGGTACATCTGTTGGGCATATCTATGCCGCAAGTGGCTAGCATCGTTGTCACAGAGTGGTACTGTCATACGGGGAATAATCGTGGTAGCGCTTTCATGAAAAGAAGAGAATATAAGCCGAAAATGTCGATCACGCGAAAATTGAAACCAGATCGAAAAAGGCTGATCGCCAAACCATTCGTGCAGCTTTTCAAGCAGGAGCGAAAATGAATTCATCCACGTGTCCTCCATGTAGAGAAATACACATTAATAGTTGGAAATAAGTGTCTGTATATACATTGTATTCATAATTTTTGCTATATACAATACTTCTATAAGATGCGGAAGGTGGGAGACGATTTGACAGCAACCTACAATAACTACATCGATGGGGCTTGGGTGACGAGCCATACTGGACAAGTTTTCCCTAGCACGAACCCTGCCAATACGAATGAGGTTCTCGGTTATTTTCAAAAATCGGACGGGCTGGATGCGCGTTCTGCCATTGAAGCTGCTGCCAATGCTTTTGGTGAATGGTCGCAAAAATCGGCTCCCACACGTGGAGAATTCTTGTTCGCCCTCATTCACTTGTTGGAAAAACACAAAGAAGAGCTCGCAGAAACGATCACTCGTGAAGTAGGAAAAACATTGCGGGAAGCGAGAGGCGAAGTCGCAAAGACAATCACCTCCATGAAGCAGTTGACTGGGGAAGTCACTCGCTTGACAGGTCAAACGGTGCCTTCCTTTGATGAACGGGTAATTGGTTACACAGTGCGAGAGCCAATCGGGGTTTTCGCGATTATTGCCCCATGGAATTTTCCGCTGGGGATTGGCTTGTGGAAGATCGTCCCAGCTATCCTCGCAGGCAATACAGTTGTGTTCAAGCCGGCGAGCAACACCTCCTTGATTAGCGTAAAGCTGGTAGAGCTCCTGATTGAAAGCGGCGTTCCGCGTGGGGTAGTGAATTTGGTAACAGGACCGGGTGCGGTCATCGGTGATGAATTGGCGAATCATCCACTGGTCAGGGGCATTTCATTTACGGGTTCTTCTGAAGTGGGACTTGCTTTGGGGAGAGCAGTTGGAGCCAGAGGAGGCAAGATTCAGGCGGAGATGGGCGGGAAAAATCCGGCGATCATTCTCGCGGACGCTGATATTGACCTTGCCATTGATTCCATCGTACTGAGCGGATTCTTCGATAATGGACAGCGTTGTACGGGGACCAGTCGCGTATTGGTTGTTCCCGAAGTAGCCGAACAAGTAAAAGCAAAACTGATCGAGCGAGCGAAGAGCTTGAAAATCGGGAATGGTTTCGATCCAGACAATCATAACGGTCCAGTAGTGGACGAGCATCAACTCAATTTGTATCTTCACTATGTACAGAAGGGGATCGAAGAAGGTGGCGTACTGGAATGCGGGGGTAAGCGCCTTGCAGAAGGTGATCTCGCCCAGGGCTACTTCGTCGCGCCGACAGTATTTACCGGCATTACGCAGGAGATGACGATTGCCAACGAAGAAATTTTTGGCCCTGTGATCGCCGTGATCGATGTGGATTCTTTCGAACATGCGATGCAAGTGGCTAACCAGGTAGAATTTGGCTTGTCCTCCACGATTTTTACGAACGATTTGCAAAAAGCTTTCCAATTTGTCAAAGGCATTCAGTCAGGTGTCACGCATGTCAATATGCCGTCGACTCATTTTGAATCACAGTTTCCGTTTGGTGGCAAAAAGATATCTGGATTGGGTCCGAGAGAGCAAGGGGAGTCAGCGCTCGATTTTTATGTCGAGACCAAAACGGTTTATATTCGGCCATAAGTATAGGGAAAGCAGGAGGAGCGAAGATGGAAGCGATTGGTGTTATCGGCATTGGTGCAATGGGTAAAGGGATGGTCTGTAATCTGTTGCGAAAAGGCTACCGCGTGTATGCCTATGATCCGAGTCCAGCAGCAAAAGCCTGGGCGAAGGAAAAAGGAGCAATAGTCGTCGAGTCTCCACAGGCAGTGGGTAGCGTAGCACGTGTCGTTTTCACTTCGCTTCCAGGTCCTGCGATTGTTGACGAAGTCATGTTGGGTGCGGACGGACTTTTCTTATCATTAGGGGCGGGCAGTTTCGTATTTGATACAAGTACGATCGATCCTGCTACAGCAAAACGTCTGAATCAGCACGGCGTAGAAAAAGGGATCTACTACTACGATTGCCCGGTGAGTGGAGGACCTGCGGGTTCTGCGGCTGGAACATTGACTATTATGGTCGGCGGTGATGGGGCAAAGCTTCCGGAAATCATGGACTATCTCAGGGCAATTGGAAAGGAAATTTTTTATCTGGGGGAATCCGGCTCTGCACAAGTGGCGAAGCTTTGTCACAACTCTGTCGTTGCAGTCATCACAGCAGCGTTGGGAGAGGCGTTCAGTGTCGGGGCAAAAGCAGGTGTCGATCCACACAAGCTGGCAGCCGTCATGGACAAAGGCTCTGCCCACAATCGCGTTCTCTCCGTTTTTGGGCCTAACATCTTGTACGGTACGTATGAAAATACGGTCTTTTCTTTGGATCATATGCACAAAGATTTGCAGCTCTATGCGCAAACCGCACGTGAACAGCAAGTGCCTGTTCTCGTTGGAGGAACGGTTGCGCAAATGTATGAGGCAGCGAAAGCACAAGGTAAGGGTAGCTGGGATTCGAGTGCGGTCTGTACCGTGACGGAGGAGCTGGCTCATACAACGATTGCGCGTTAAGAGTTGAATCTGAAAGAGAAAGTAGACTACAGCAACTATTGCTTGTAGTCTATTTTTTTTCTTCGTAGGCTTCTCTTCCCCAAATAAAAGATGAAAAACTCAGTAGAGGTGACTCTCCAAGAATCTTCAGTAACCGAGTGACAGCTATTGTGGGGCAAGTGGCGCTGGAAAGCCCTTATATAGGTACCATCAGCTATTTGAGAAATTTACTGAATCTATCGCAATTTATGAATTTATTGACAATAATATCCACTTATTGTTAAAATATGTAATATAGATTCGATTGAAAGGTGGTTAGAATTTTAGTTCGCGATGAAGACCGGAGCATTAATATAGTACAAGCTTTATAGATTAGTCACGACATTTCATCTAAATTTTGGAAGGAGGTGAATTATAATGAATCAAGTACTGAGTTTACAAAAACTTCCTCAAAACGAGGCAAGTGAAGTAGCTGCTAGGTGGTCATTGTATAGTAACATTTGCCCTTGGCCATGGGGGTAATGGTTGTAAAGTGCTTCTTCAGAGAAGACCTAGTTGAAGGGTAACTTCAACTAGGTCCTTTTGAATGAGACGAATACATAAGATGTAGCTTACAAATTATTGGGAGAGGTACATAAATCATTTATGAGAGGAGAGTATATCATGAAGGCAAACATGGTTTATTATGATTATTTAAATGAAAACTCGAAATATTTCACTCCTAACAAATCAATCGTTACTGAGAGAGAATTTAATGTGACAAATTTATCAGATGATTGTGTAGTTAGCAGGGGAGAAAATTCTGTATGGAAAATGTACAAGTTTAAAGAACGATCCTTGCAAGCTCAAGGCTGGAAAATCCATATTAGTGCAACACTTGATAATGCAGAACAGATATTACAGAAGGTCAGTCATATATTGGTTGAACGTAAAGTCCATTTCAAACATCTTGCAAGCGAATGGGATTATTTTACTACAAACTCAAAGATCGCAAATAGAGCAAGTTCGGGAAAGTTTATTACGATCTATCCTCCTAGTGATGATGATTTTTTAAATTTATTAGATCTACTATATACCACCCTTCATTCTTTTGAGAGTGGTCCATACATACTGAGTGACAAGTGTTGGAAAAACAGCATTGTTTACTATAGGTATGGTGGATTTGCAATGATATTCAACGAACAAGGCGAATTGTGCATTAGAGATGAAAATGATGAATTGCTTGTAGACGAAAGAGTTCCTTACTATCAAGTACCTTCTTTTGTTAAAGAATTTGATCAGTATTTAGATTCTTTAAATACCACATCTATTGTAGATGAAGTAGAAAATAATAAATTTGAAGAATACGAATTTCAAAGTGCACTTCGCTTTACGAATGGTGGAGGAATCTATGTGACAGAAAGGAAGAAAGATAAAAAGAAAGTCATTATTAAAGAAGCAAGGCCAAAATCAGGTTTGGATGGTCAAAAAGTTGATGCATTAGAAAGACAAAAAATGGAACTTGATGCTTTATCAAAGCTATCGAAAGTAGATGGAATTGTAAATATACTAGATTCCTTTACACATTGGAAACATAGTTTTCTTGTGGAAGAATATGTGGATGGAATTAATTTAGATTCCTGGATTGTAGCGAACTATCCTTTTATTAATAATGGTGATATCAAAGTCTATAAGAATAAAATACATAATATTCTTACTAGATTGGTGTCTATTGTTGAAGAAATGCATAAAAATGGTGTAGGAATGGGAGATTTACAACCAGCAAATATCATCATATCCGAAGATTTAGACGTTACTCTGATTGACTTTGAAACAGCACGACCTAAGGATTCTGAAGGAAAGCCTACACTGATAACATGCGGATTCTCTCATCCACGTAATAAAAATAACGGAGAGAGGGACTGGTATGCAATAAAGAAAATCCTGCGATATTGCTTATTGCCAACTGGACCAATCGAGGATATTGATTCCGGTATGTATGATTATCAAAATCAATGGATTGAAAAAGTTTATGGAGAGGATTTTCTACTATTTGTAGAAATGATAACGGAAAAATGTAATCAGCATTTATCGTTTATAGGAGAAGAGAATAGGTTGCAGGCCATAAATAAAAATGCGATGAAAAAGGATATTTCCTCCATTATAGAAGGTCTCAGAAATGGTATTGTTAAAAATTTTGTTCGTAGCGAAAAATTAATTCATGGTGATATCAGGCAATTTGAAAGCAAAGCTGGGAAATACAATGTACAAAATGGAGGCACTGGAGCTGCGCTAGCATTTTTTAGATCTGGTACTGTGAGTGAGATTATAAACCATTGGATTGAAAATGAATTAATGAGAAACATCGATTCCATTGAACAAGGTGGATTATTAACAGGTAAAGCAGGCATAGGGACAACATTATATGAAATCGGTTATAAAAAAGAAGCAATGAACATCTTTGCAAACATGAATCTTAATTCGTCTGATATATCTTTAAGGTCAGGATTGTCAGGTATAGGTCTTGGCTTAGTTAGTCTTTATTTTGAAGAAAAAGATGAACGTTTTCTAGAAAAAGCAATATTTGTCGCTAGTATAATTGATACTTTTATGAGCGAGAAGAAAGAGTTAAAAGTTCAGGATTGGGCCGGGATTCCAATCGGTATAATGGATGGTTGGTCTGGAGTCTCGTTGTTTTACTCGGCTTTGTATGCAGTCACCAAAAAGGAAAGTTATTACTTGAAATCTATTGAATGCATTGATAAAGATTTAGAAAAAACAAAAGAAGACAAAAGCACATTGCAAACGATTGATGACTCCAATCGCTTATTACCTTACCTTTCAGGGGGATCGGTAGGTATAGGAATAGCAATCGTTTACCTAAATCATGTTAGTGATAAAAAACTTTACCAAAGAGAATTGAGCTTAATTACTAATTTATATCGTGTTAGATGTAGCTTTAGTGGGGGGCTTTACGATGGCGCTGGAAGCTTTTTGATTATACCGCCTCTACTAGGAAAAAGTGATTCTGAGTACACAAACAAAAAAGATTGTGTAATAGAATTGTTACGTTTATTTTTAATTCCTAAGGAAAATCATATTTTATTTCCAGGGCAGTTTTGTTATCGTTTGTCTGATGACTTTCAAACAGGGAGCTCTGGTATTATACTAGCTTTAGAGGGGATATTGAAAGATAACCCATTATATTGGCTTCCATTAATAAATATCGATGACTTTTATAAAAATACAAAATATAGCCAAGATGAAGTATGTGTAAACGCCACCCCAAGTACAATAAGCAATGAGGCCTAGAGTAGTGGTTGGCTTTGTTCCATAATTGTATAAGAGTACCAAAATAGACAGTGCTACCTTATGGTTGGTTGCTGTCGTTTTTTGTTTGCGAAAGAGAAAAAGGTTATTTAGATCCTGCATCATGTCCAATATGCAGAAAGGAGTGAACGACTTGCAAGAACTAACGTCAACAGAATTGATCCAATACCTGCAAGAAAAGGAGTCGGTCGCTCTTTTTATCTATACACCGATGTGTGGGACCTGCAAGCTCGCAGCACGTATGCTCGGTATCATGCAAGAAACATTGTCTACCGTTCCTCTGTATCAGATCAACATTAATACGGCACCAGCATTGGCAGAACAATGGCAAGTGACCAGCGTTCCCGCCTTGCTTATTTTTCACAGAAATGAATTGTTAGAACGCCATTATGCCATCCAGTCTGTCGGATTTTTATACGAAGTTTTGAAACCTCTTGCCTAGACATACACCTATTTCCTTCGCCATGAATATGACAAAGAGAGAAGAAATGCGAAGGAGGGGGCGTATGCAAATCCACGTGGTGGAAGAAGGACAAACCTTAGCGAGCATCGCCGAGACGTACGGAACCACACCAGAGGCGATAACTGAGGCAAATGAACTACCTGATCCAAATAAGTTGGTAACTGGACAGGCGATGGTGATTCCGATTGTGGGAAGCTACTATTGGGTCAAGCAAGGAGATACGTTGTATACCATTGGTCAGCGCTATCAGATCAGCGCGGCAGAGCTTGCACGCATAAATGGGATTCCGCAATACAGACCACTTCAAGTCGGGCAACGACTTTACATCCCGCCCCGTCCGCGGCGAGCAGCCGATTTCAATGCTTATGTAGAACCGAGACGGACCGTCACACCAGCTATGGAGGCCGATGTTCGCACGGCTGCACCGCATCTGACGTATTTGGCTCCGTTCAGCTTTCGTATCAGACGGGATGGTACCCTCGTGCGACCGACAATGAACAATTTTCCGCAAATTGCAAAAGAAAACCAGGTCTTGCTCATGATGGTCATTACGAACCTGGAAAAAGAGCAGTTCAGCACGGAATTTGGCGAGCTCATCCTCAACAACCAAGAGCTCCAGAATACCTTGTTGAACAATATTCTTCAGACAGCACGAGAGCTGGGAATGGGAGATATTCATTTTGACTTAGAAGCATTACCCACGACCGGTGCAGAAGCGTATGCCAATTTCTTGAGAAAAGCGAGAGACCGTATCCACGCAGCAGGACTGATGATGTCTGTTGCGCTGGCACCGAAGACAAGTGCCGAGCAGGCAGGAAAATGGTATACCGCCCATGATTACAAGGCGATCGGTGCCATTGCCGATTTTGTCGTGATTATGACATATGAATGGGGTTATAGTGGCGGTCCTCCCATGGCGGTTTCTCCGATCGGGCCCGTGCGGCGTGTCTTGCAATACGCGATTACCGAGATGCCAGCCGAGAAAATTTTGATGGGCCAAAATTTGTACGGATACGACTGGACCTTGCCGTACGAGCGAGGAACGACAGCGAAAGCGCTGAGTCCACAAGGGGCCATTGCTCTGGCTGCCCAGCATAATGCCGTCATCCGGTATGATTATCGCGCGCAGGCTCCGTTTTTTACGTACACCGATGATCAAGGCAAGCAACATCAGGTGTGGTTTGAGGATGCGCGGTCGATCCAAGCCAAGTTCAATCTGGTTAAACAGCTTGGTTTGAGAGGCGTCAGCTACTGGAAACTCGGTTTGCCATTTCCGCAAAATTGGCTGTTGATCGAGGAGAACTTTCGCGTCCGTAAGCGTGCATAGTCATCTGGCGTACATTCCATCGCGGGTTGTACGCCTTTTTTTCGAATGAAAAATCATGGTATGATGAAGATGACAGTAAGGAGAAGGGGAGAAATCATGGGAGAATGCAAATTGGATCACAGCCATGAAGACGTACTCAAAAAACTGGCAGAACAAGCTCCACATCTGTCAGAGTTGCGTGTGAGTCAATTCAAAAATCAGTTGAATGGCGAACTCAGCCAAGAGCGTCTAAACGAGCTGTTTCATTTATTGAAAAAGTATGATCTGGCAAGCCCAGAGGAGCGCCAAGAGCGCGAAAAACAAATGGATCACCTGTTTGGCTAAGCTTTATACATACGTTTTTTCGTTTTGCCCCCATGTGGGAGAATCAGGCTGGAACCATGGTTCCATGCAGCGAGGAGTAACGATGGACGACAGACTCTATTATCAGGATGCCTATACGAGAACGTTTTCGGCCCAGGTGACGAGGGCTGGTGTCGAGCAAGATGGGACACCTTACGTGGTACTTAATCAAACGGCTTTTTACCCTACTGGAGGCGGGCAGCCTTCCGATCTGGGCGTATTGGAAGAGATTCGTGTGGTAGATGTGGAAGAGGTAGATGGCGAAATTCGTCACCGACTGGAAGCTCCCTTGTCCGAAAGCATAGCGGAAGTAACAGGTCACATCGATTGGGACCGCCGCTTCGATCATATGCAACAGCATGCTGGCCAACACATTTTATCTGCATCCTTCCTGGAAGTCGTGCAAGCGGAGACCGTAGCCTTTCACTTGGGCAAAGAACGTGTCACCATTGATGTACGACTGGATGAGTTGACAGCAGATGTATGGGAGAAGGTAGAAAAGCGAGCGAATCAGATTGTTCTGGAAAACCACCCCATCATTGCGCGGTTCGTTGATGACGAGGAATTGGCAACGCTGCCCTTGAAAAAACAGCCGACCGTTACCGAAAATATTCGTGTCGTGATGATACCTGAGTTTGATTACAACCCATGCGGAGGAACACATCCAGCGCGTACAGGCGAAGTCGGGATGATCAAAATCTTGGGCTGGGAGCGACACCGAGGAAACATTCGTCTGGAATTCATCTGTGGATGGCGAGCTTTGCGGGACTACAACCAAAAGCAAGCTGTCGTTCGTGATACGGCGAAGCTGCTCGCTACCAATGAAGGGGAACTGATCGCACAGACGGAACGCCTCCTTGCAGAACGCGACGCCTTGAAGGCAAAATTGGCAGAAGTGGATAAGCAACTCTTAGAAGTGGAAGTCAATCAACAACTATCTGCAGCTAGTCAACTGGGGAACTCTCGCCTCATTATGCGTACCTTCACAGACAAAACCATTCAACAGCTTCAGCAGTTCGCACAGCTGGCTACTGCTCTGGCGCCAGATGCGATTTGCCTTTTGGCTGCTACTGCCGAGGACAAAATGCAAGTCGTGTTTGCTCGTGGGCAAGAAGTCAACGTAGCCATCAATCAAGTGTTGAAAGAAACCTTGCCGGTCATTAACGGAAAAGGTGGGGGAAATCCTGCGATGGCACAGGGTGGCGGTCAGCCAGTAGTGGATGCGGAAGAAGTATTGCTGCATGCTCGCAAACTGCTGGAAGCCTCACTAATGTAAATACATTTGATTCAATAAAAGGAGGAATCCGCGATGAACTGGAATCCGGGAGATATCGTTCGCGTTGCGCAGCGAACTGGTGAATATATTGCAGAAGTATTGGAAATCCACGATTCGAAGCTGCTGGTAAAAGTGTTGGCAGTTACCAAATACCCGACACAAGGCGATTTGCATTCTTCCTACGAAGTAGATGTGCCGCTGTTTCACCAGCGTCCAGCACTCTCTTACATGGAAAAATTCATGACGCCTGTCCAAGGGCTCATTCGCTATAATGGCGCGATTCCAGACTACAAGGAATCTGTGCGTCAGGCGATGGAGAGAGAAATGGAAAAGCTCAAGAAAATGGCAGCTTGGGCAGAGCGTTGTCTCGCTGAGCTGGAAAAGATGCACAAGGAAGCCTTTACAAACACGAAATAGAGTGGTACTGTAGTACTCGAATGTAAGACAATTGCATAGCTTTACTACCAAACGGGGGCCAAGCAACGTTGGCTGAGATTGTAACGAGAGTGTTACTGACCGTTGAACCTGACCTGGGTCATGCCAGCGGAGGAAGAGGTATTTGGAATCAATATCACGTGTCGCATCCAAGCGGAACTATGCTTGTTTGCGTGCATGCATGATAAGTTCTCACTCAACCATCCGAGGCGGATGGTTTTTTTATGCCATTCGTCCGGGGAGATGGGATGGGTATACGGCTTCTTCTGTTTGTCTGTATCGACTCAGGCAGGCGGGAGAAGCCGTTTTTTTTTCCAGTAGAAGGAGGTAATCCATGATTGTTCAGCTGAATGGGAAAAAAGTAGAGTTGGCGGAAGAAATCACAACAGTGCGGGCCTTGCTTGCTTCTTATTCCCTGCAAGAGAAGATTGTCGTCGTTGAGCGAAATGGTGAAATTATTGACCGCTCAGCGTACGAACAAACACCGATTGCAGACGGAGATCGCATAGAAATCGTTCATTTTGTCGGAGGAGGATGATCATCATGATGGATACATTGAAAATTGGACCTTACGAGTTTCGCTCCCGTTTGCTTCTGGGGACAGGTAAATTCGCTGATTTGGATACACAAGGGAAAGCGGTAGAGGTGTCGGAAGCAGAAATTTTGACATTTGCGATTCGTCGCTTGAATTTGGAAAATCCGCAAGAACCGAACTTTTTGGAACAGCTCGATTTGAAAAAATTCACCCTGCTACCTAATACAGCAGGTGCTTATACAGCAGAAGAAGCCGTGCGTATTGCCCGTTTGGCTAAAGCATCTGGACTGTGTGACATGATCAAGGTCGAAGTCATTGGAGACCCGAAAACACTTCTCCCAGACCCGATTGGTACGCTCGAGGCATCGAAAATTTTGGTGGAAGAAGGCTTTATCGTATTGACCTACACCAATGACGACCCGATTCTTGCTAGACGTCTGCAAGAGGTTGGCGTACATGCGGTCATGCCAGGTGCGTCACCAATTGGTTCCGGACAAGGGATTGTCAACGAAAACAACCTCCGCTTTATCATCGAGGATGCCAAAGTACCGATTATCGTGGATGCAGGAATTGGCTCGCCAGCAGATTGCGCGAAAGCGATGGAGCTGGGTGCTGACGGTGTCTTGTTGAATACAGCAGTCGCCCTGGCTGACAATCCTGTCCTGATGGCAGAAGCGATGAAGCTCGGGGTGGAAGCAGGTCGTAAAGGCTTCCTGGCAGGCCGTATCGCGAAAAAGCGTTACGCGTCCGCAAGCAGCCCGACTGAAGGGATGATTGAGTAGCGTGGATCGACTGACAGAAGCGGTAGAATCGATTGCCAGCCGCAAAGAAGAGCTGTTCGCCTTATTGGCAGAGCTCATTTCTCATCCGACTGTGAGTCCTCCCGCGCGAAACAGCGATGCCGCACAAGGAGTAATCGCCAACAGACTGCAAGCAATGGGATTTGCGGTCGATCGCTGGACGGTATATCCAGGAGATGACAATATCGTCGGTCGGTTATCAGGGAATGCTTCTAGCCAAGCAAACAGCTTGATTGTCAACGGGCATATCGATGTGGCTGAAGTCGGAGATGACACGGGGTGGACCTATCCACCTTTTGCTCTGACACATGGCAAGGATGGACGCCTGTACGGCCGTGGAGTTGCGGATATGAAGGGTGGACTCGCAGCGAGCTTGTTTGCGATCCAAATGCTGCGCGAACACGATATCGAGCTCCAAGGTGACCTGCTCTTTCAATCTGTAATCGGAGAAGAAGCGGGTGAAGCGGGGACATTGGTCGCTATCGAGCGTGGCTATCAGGCTGACTACGCCGTTGTAGTGGATACGAGCAATCTCCAAATGCAAGGGCAGGGTGGGGTCATTACAGGCTGGATCACGATTGAGAGTCCGACGACGCTGCATGACGGAATGCGCGCACAGACGATTCATGCAGGCGGGCGCGTTCGGGGAGCTTCTGCCATTGAAAAAATGACGAAGGTAATCACCGCACTACAAGAGCTGGAGCGGGACTGGGCTGTCATGAAGTCTTACCACGGCTTTCCGGCAGGCAGCAATACGATCAATCCCGCAGTCATCGAGGGAGGTCGTCACGCAGCATTCATCGCAGACCGTTGCGCTCTATGGATTACCGTTCATTTTTATCCAAACGAATCCTACGAAGAGATTATTCGAGAGATCGAGGATCACGTCGGGCGTACAGCAGCAGCTGATCTTTGGCTGAGAGACAATCCTCCAACATTCCGGTGGGGCGGACGTTCGATGATTGAGGAGCGCGGTGAAATCTTCCCTTCACTGGAGTTGGATACGAACCATCCGGGGTTGGCAACGCTGCAATCCGCATATGAAAGTCACATGCATCAGGCGCCTATCGTTAATATGTCGCCTACAGTGACGGATGCAGGCTGGTTCGCGCATGCAGGCATTCCGGCTGTGCTATTCGGTCCGGGTGAGCTCACGTATGCACATGCCGTAGATGAATCGATTGATCCTGACCAGCTTGTTCATTTTGCCCAGATCATGGCACGTTTCATAGCCACTTGGTGCAATACCCCAAAGGAAGCGAAGGAGTGAGTATCGCATGACAACCTTTACTGATCGTTTGAGAAAAAGTGTAGCCCCGATCTGGGAGCGTGTTCATCAACATCCTTTCGTCACCGGACTTGGAGATGGCAGCCTGCCCGTTGGTGCATTCAAATATTACATGAAACAAGACTACATCTATTTGATTGATTACGCGAAAATGTTCGCGATTGCGAGTGTGAAGGCGTACGATCTGGAAACAAGCTCCAGATTCGCTGCTTTGCAAGAATCGACGCTGAACACAGAGATGGAGCTGCATCGTCAGTATGCCGAGCGCTTTGGCATCTCTCGCGCGGAGCTGGAAGCGACAGAGCCTTCGTTTGTCATGCTGGGATACACCAGCTACATGCTTCGTGTCGCTCATCAAGGGTCGTTGGCAGAATTGGTGAGTGCACTACTCCCATGCACGTGGAGCTATTGGGAAATCGGCAAGCGCTTAGCACAAGTAGAAGGAGCGCTGGATCACGAACTGTACGGTGAATGGGTACGCATGTACAGCTCTGATGAGTTTGGGCAGCTGGCGATCTGGCTGATTGATATCATGAACCAATTGGCGGAAGGAAAGAGCGAGCAAGAGCTGGCCAAACTGGAAGAGTATTTTGTCAATACCTCCAAAATGGAGTACATGTTCTGGGACATGTCCTACAGAGAGGAAATGTGGCCGTGGGAGAACAACTAGCTTTCGCCGACGTCAGCTTTTCGTATGGCGACAAGCAGATTCTTGATCATTTTGATCTACGTGTGGAAAAAGGAGAGTTTGTCAGCTTGATCGGTCCGAGCGGAATCGGGAAAAGCACCTTGTTTCAGCTCATCGCCGGTCTTCTTGAGCCGGGACAAGGCGAAATCAGGCTCGGCAGTGTACCGGTAGCAAATCGTTTGGGGCAGGTCGGCTATATGCCCCAACGCGATCAGCTCATGCCATGGCGTACAATTGTCGAAAATGCAGCTTTGCCGCTGGAAATCAAAGGTATGACGAAAAAAGAAGCGCATGAGCGTGTCAGACAGCAATTGCCAAGGTACGGGCTTCAGGATTGGGCCGACAGCTATCCAGCCCAGCTTTCCGGTGGAATGCGTCAGCGAGTTTCCTTTTTGCGCGCATTGTTTTCAGGTGCAGAGATGATGCTGCTGGATGAACCGTTTAGTGCATTGGATGGGATTACGAGAATGGACATGCAAGAATGGCTGATGGAAAAGTGGCAGGAAACAGGCAGTACGATGCTGATGATTACACATGACATCGACGAAGGCATTTTGCTTGCAGATCGCATCATTTTGCTGACAGGTAGTCCGATCATCAAGCCAATTGAACTAACTGTTCCAGTGAGCAGACCGCGAACGGCGAGCAGCCGCAACCAAGCCGGATTCTTGGCATTGCGTGAACAAATTTGGGAACTGCTTCGACAGGAGCGCCAAGCAGCAATGAAGCCGTTGAGGAGAGAAGCATGATGGGGAGAGGCATCTGGTTTGGCATCTCCATCGCCATTTTTCTCCTGGTGTGGGAAGCCGGTTGTCGCTTCCTCGGAGTGCCGCCATTCATTTTACCGCCACCTAGCGCTGTGGTCGTATCATTGTGGGATTTACGTTCCTCTCTAGTAGGTGTACATCTTTGGGCGACGTTAAAGGAAGTGTTATTGGGGCTATCGATCTCGATTGTGTTTGGAATCTCCCTTGCATTTGCGATGATTCGCAGTCGCATTGTGGAGCGCTTGGTCTATCCGTATATCGTCATCTCCCAAACGATCCCCATTATAGCCTTATCACCCGTATTTATTTTGTGGTTCGGGTATGATTTATCTGGAAAAATCGCTGTAACCATTCTGTTTACTTTCTTTCCGATTGTCGTCAACACGTATGATGGACTTCGCTCGACGGACAAGGAAATGCTCCAGCTGTTAAAAACGATGGGGGCAACAAACGGACAAATTTTCACCAAGCTGCAACTCCCGTCGAGTTTACCCCATTTCTTCAGTGGTCTAAAAGTGGCTGCTACCTACAGTGTAGCTGGAGCGACGATTGGGGAATGGCTGGGAGCGAGCGAGGGTCTCGGGTACTTTGGCAGACGGGCATCGGGCAATTTTCAGGCTCCCGCGTTGTTTGCCTCGGTCCTGTTACTCTCGATTCTCGGCATGCTGCTGTTTTGGCTGGTTGGACGCGTCGAACGTCATTTTTCCCCGCATATGAAAATCAAAGGAGAACAACAATGAAACCTTTTCACAAATGGACGAAAGCATTCATGGCACTAACATTGGCAACAGGTCTTGCTGCATGCGGCAATCAGGCGAGCACGGATGCTGGTCAGACACAAGCCCCTGCTGATAAAGGAGCGGAGCCGACTGAGCTGACGATTGCGCTCGATTGGTATCCGAATGCTGTACATTCCTTCTTGTATGTCGCAGAGGAGCAAGGCTATTTCAAAGACGAGAACCTTAAGGTAACCATGCAAATGCCTTCGGACAGCAATGATCCGTTGAAGATGGCGGCAGCGGGTAAAGTAGATTTGGCAATCAGCTATCAACCACAGCTCGTCCAAGCTCGTGCCGAAGGAGTTCCTGTCGTATCTGTAGGTGCACTCGTTCGTCATCCGTTAAACGTTATCATGACGCGCCAAGACAGTGGAATCGATACTCCGCAAAAGCTGGCTGGAAAAAATATCGGTTATCCATCACTTCCACTCGATGAATCGATCGTACGTCAAGTTGTTACGCATGCTGGTGGGGATGATTCCGGACTGACCTTCACGGATATCGGCTTTGACATCGTCCCAGCGTTGACGGCCAAAAAGGTCGATGCAGTGGTAGGTGGCTATATCAACCATGAGCAACCGATTTTGGAGAAGCACGGCGTTCCAGTCAATGTGTTTAAGCCTTTTGAGTTTGGTGTTCCAGACTACTATGAGCTCGTATTGGCGACGAGTGACGATACGTTGGGTAAAAAGCAGCAAGCTGTGGAAGGTTTCCTGCGTGCGATTGGCAAGGGCCAAGACTATGTGAAAAATAATAAGGAAAAGGCACTCGATCTGTTGTTGACCAAACAGGCTGGCGATTTCCCGCTGGAAAAAGACATTGAAACCAAGAGCTTGGATATCTTGATTCCGTTGATGGATGCGGGAGAAAAGCCTTTTGGATACCAAACGGTGGAATCGTGGCAAACACTGATTGATTGGATGAAAAAAGAGAAGCTGATTACGGCTGACGTCAAAGCAGAAGAGATCATGCGCGAAATCGTGAAGTAATCAGTCAAAAAGCACCCCCTTTGCACGCTTTTGAGAGGCTATTCTCCATTGGCGAGACAGAGGAGGTGCTTTCTTTTTTGCTAGATGGTTCTATTCCGATTAGGAGGTGAGGGGGAAACAAAGTACTGCTGTCATCCCTTTTCCTGTATCGCTTGTTAACAGCAGACGTCCATGATGAGCGGCAGCAATACGTGCAACCATGGGTAAACCGAGACCATGACCATTGTGTGAGGGAGATTTTCTTTTTGACGAATAAGGCAATTCCACCAAGTCAGGCAGCATACATTGCTCGATGCCTTTTCCGTTGTCGGTGACGATCAGGAGAGCATTGCGCTGGTTGGGTGACAAGGTCGTTCGCACGTGGATGTGACAGCCTGATGGGTTATGCACGATGCTGTTTTGTACCAAATTCGTGATGGCGCGGACAAGAAGTTTTTCATCGCCCATCACGAAGCATTGCTCAGTCGTGACATCCAGCTCGATGGCAAAGGTCTCTGCCAAGTCATTGTTCAAAAAGTCAGTGACAATTTGCCGCGCAAGTGTCGATAGCCGAATCGGTTTGGTATGAACGGGCTGCATTTCGTATTCCAGCATGGAAACGAGATTCAAGTCGCTGACCAGAGACCGGAGCTTTTCCCCTTGCTTTCGAATAATGCTTGCTTTTTGCTGCTGTTCGTAAGGAACGGCATCGCTCTCTTCCAATTCACTGGCATACCCGAGCACCATCGATAATGGCGTGCGTATATCGTGGGAGATTCCAGCGATCCAGTTCGAGCGTGCTTCGTCTCTTGCTTTTAGCAAAGCGTTCTTCTCTTGCAGAAGCGACGATGCATGATTGATGCTTCTGGCGATCCCGCTGAACATTCCTTTTACCTCGACATGTGTATGCTGATCTTCTGACAGAGCGTGAATCCCGCTAATCAGTGGGCGGATTGCCCGAATGAGTCGAGAGCCGATGAATAGAGAGAGAAGAGCGGCGAGTAGTATGTTTCCGAAAAGCAAAGCCAGTAATCGATACGGCAAATCGCTTATCCAACTGATCGGCAAATGAAACTGGTACTTGGCGAGACTGTCCTTCGGGAAGCCCACGACGACCAGCCCCAACTCATGCTCCCAGACAAAAACAGGATAGTCCTGTAAGTAATTTCGTGAGAACTGCGCCACTTCTGCCAGGGAATAGGCGCGGGGCAATTGGTCCGGTATGGCGTGCTCCCAGACGACCTTCCCATCGTTCGTAATCAGCATGGCCCAAGCATGGCTCTTTTGCAACCAATCTTGTGCATTTGGTTCCAACGTATAACTGTTGGAACCGTTCTTGTGGAGACCTTCTGCGACAGTTTGTGTGACGTGAACGGGAGGAGATCCTTCGTTCATGCCTTTGAAAACAAATGTACCGAGAATGATGTAATTGACGATGAGTAAAAAGACAGCGATCAGGATAGAAGCACCTGTATAGCGCCGTAAAATTCGTGCGGCTCCATCCATCTACAACTCTTCCTTTACGAGTAATTTGTACCCGAGTCCTCTTACTGTCAGCAAATATTCAGGGGTGGACGGACATGGCTCGATCTTTTCGCGAATGCGCCGCATATGAACCATCAGCGTGTTTTCATACCCGTAATAATCATCACCCCAGACGGATTGGCACAGCGCATCACTCGTGACGATTCGTCCCCGATTTTCATACAGTTTTCGCAAGAGTGCGTGTTCCTTGGCGGTCAAAGCGTATTCATGGTGATCTCTCGTCACGATTGCCGCCTCCAAATCGATCGTACTGTCACCTAGCTGGAAAACGGGCAGACGATCGATTTGGGGAGGAGCGTAAACGCGTCGTAAAATGACCAGAAGACGAAGAACGAGCTCGCGCGGTAAAAATGGCTTCACAATATAGTCGTCAGCCCCTAGGCCAAGTCCGAGCAATCGATCTTCATCTTCCCCTCTCGCTGACAGAAAAATGACAGGGATATGCGAGAAACGACGGATCGAAGTCAAAAGTCCAAATCCATCTCCATCAGGCAGCATGACATCCAGGATCGCGACATCAGGCTTGTCCGAAGCGCATATCACTAACGCCTCTTTACAACTACCCGCATGAAAAATACGAGAGAATCCTTCCTTACGCAAAAATCCATCGATCATATTTCTGATTTCAAGCTCATCTTCCACGATGAGCACTTTTTTCTGTTTCCACTCTTCCATATTGAATCACCCGTATTCATTATACTCGCTTGAATTGTGTGTTCTACCCTATCGGAGTCAATTTAAGGTTGTCGTAAGGTTCCTGTCAGCTTATCGACGGGTTCGGACTCTATGATTTCGTAGGAAAGACCAACAGATAGGAGCGAGAAAAGATGAATACTGTGATTCGAACGGTAAACCTTTCAAAACGCTATGGAGGGGTCTATTCCGTCCAGCGTGTGAATCTTTCGGTAGGAGAAGGGGAGGTCTATGGCTTCCTTGGTCCAAATGGTGCAGGAAAATCGACGACTCTAAAAATGCTGCTAGGCTTAGTCAAGCCGACCGAAGGGAGTGTCTCTGTATTCGGGAAGGATTTTAGCAGGAACCGACTGGAGATTTTGAGTCAGACGGGTTCCTTGATCGAGTCTCCTTCTTACTACGGTCATCTTACCGGCCTGGAAAATATGCGGGTCATGCAGCGGCTGCGAGATGTCCCGGACAAACATGTAGAGAAAGCCTTGCAAATCGTCCGTTTGGAAAAACAAAAGAACAAAAAGGTAGATCAGTATTCTCTCGGGATGAAGCAGCGACTAGGAATTGCCATGGCTTTGCTGCATTTCCCAAAGCTCGTTATCCTCGATGAACCGACAAACGGTCTGGACCCTGCGGGAATCGGTGAAATTCGGGAATTGATTCAATCGTTGCCACAGCAGTATGGAATGACCGTCTTGCTCTCCAGCCATCTGCTCTCGGAAATCGAGCAAGTGGCCACGTCCATCGGCATTATTCACGGGGGGAAACTGCTGTTTCAAGGGAGTATGGAGCAGCTGCAACGGAATAGTCAGCCTCATGTTTGGATGAAAACGCAGGACAATGAAAAAGCGAGAAGAGTGCTTCAAGATATGGAGCTTTCTCCAAGTCTTCAAGATGGCTTCCTTGTCATGGAAGGCATGGGAGATAGAGAGGTAGCGCAGACAAACCGGGCGCTGATTATGGCGGGCATTGATGTTTATCGTATTGAAGAGCACAAAAAAAGCTTGGAGAGCATTTTCCTCTCCCTTACAGGCAAGGAGGGGAGCTTGTAATGAGGACGCTCTGGCTAGAGTTTTATAAAATTCGGCATAAGCGTTTGTTTCTCATGCTCGCCATTCTTTTGAGCATCGAACTGGCATGGGGGTTTATGGCCGTCAGTATCTCCATGACTAAAAATCCAGATGCCGCGACGTGGAGCGCCATTCTGGTCACAATTACAGCCATGAACGGGTTGTTTTTGCCGATCGGTTCGGCTGTCATTGTTTCACGGATTTGTGATATGGAACACAAAGGGCGTACATGGAAGCTGCTGATGGCTGCCTCTGTCAGTCGAAAAACGGTTTATGCGGCAAAATTCGTCTCTGCGGCTGTTTTGATGGGGGGTGCCGTCATTCTACAGGTATCGGCGATCGTTGCATTTGGCATTGGCTATGGTTTAGCAGAGCCAGTCCCGATTGGTCTATTACTCCGCTTTGTAGCAGGGACTGCGCTGACGAATCTCGTGGTGATTGCT
Organism: Brevibacillus fortis; assembly: GCF_046196545.1. Taxonomy (GTDB): domain Bacteria; phylum Bacillota; class Bacilli; order Brevibacillales; family Brevibacillaceae; genus Brevibacillus; species Brevibacillus fortis_A. The sequence goes on along the minus strand of NZ_CP176370.1, from coordinate 3,324,193 downwards.
CTGCAACAGTGGGTCTCTCTCGCCATCAAAAATCAGGCGTTCAGCCTATGCCTCGGGATGATCGGGGGGTTCATTGGCATGACAGCGAGCTTGTTTCCGCCACAAGTCGGACGCCTTTTCATCTGGTCGTACTATGTAGACTTTTCGCCCGTTACGTATCAATACGTGAACGAAACCATGCAGTTTACTACACGCGAAGTCGGCGTTCATTTGCCGATCATCGTCGTACTCATGGGCATTGCATTCTACCTTGCTGGGAGCATTCACATATCCCGGCAAGACGTATAGGGAGGACCTTTTATGCTAATCAGATGTTTGGGAGCAGAATGGGTAAAACTGCGTCGTTCTCGTATATGGCTCGTTTTGCTTGTCCTTCCTGTTTTCAGTACGTTGATCGGTTTCGCCAACTACTGGATGAACCAAGCGATCCTGCAAAATGGCTGGTACAGCCTGTGGACGCAGGTGAGCTTGTTCTACGGAGAATTTTTCTTACCTATTCTCATCGCGATCTGCTGTTCGTTCGTGTGCAGACTGGAGCATGCAAACCGTAACTGGAATGTGATACTGACAGCGCCTGTATCGACTCCAACGATTTTTATCGCGAAGCTGGTGGTGGTTGGCGTTCTCCTGTTTGTTGTGCAGCTTTTCTTCTTTGTGCTGTATATTTGCGCGGGTTTCATCGCTGGACTACACACACATTTTTCGTTTCCTCCAGAAGTGTTCGGATGGATCATGCGAGGTTGGCTGGCTTCGCTCACCATCATCGCTTTCCAACTATGGCTTTCCACGCGGATACAGAGCTTTGCTGTACCTGTCGGCATTAGTGTGTGTTCTGTTTTTGTAGGGCTGGGCTTGTATGTGTCTGGGCTCGGGATGTTTTTTCCTCTATCGCTATTAACGATTGGCATGGGCGTGCTCAGTCAAGAGAGTTTGTCGCTAGGAGAGCTGGTGACGTTTGTATTCATGTGTGTACTGTTCGTGACGAGCGGCTGTGCGCTGGGGATTCGTCGTCTTACGAGAGCAGGTTTTTAACAGTTTTCGCCACATTAACGGTTTCCCTTTCCTGTCAAACAACCTTATAATAGAAGGTGAATGCTTGAATGAGGAGAAGTTTCCATGGACGACAAACACATAAACAAGACGAATAGCAAATGGGTGATCTGGGGGTTTGTTCTCAGTGTACTCGCTTGTGCTGTGTCTATGGTGATTTTCATCTACGTGATGCGCAACTGACAGCACATGATGGAAACGTCAAAAAACCGCTCGTTTACGAGAGCGGTTTTTTGCTGTGGCGTTAGCGGGAAATCGCTGTTATTTTTCGGACGACTTCGTCTTGTGACAGCTGGTTCAGCTCCGTAAAGCCAAGATTGGACAGGGCAATCGTTTTTCCTTGATAGATCGGGTAAACGCCCTGCCACAGACCTGCTGTACTGTACAGCTGTGATCCTCTCACTTTTCGCAAAAACAATAAATAATTCCCTTCCGACAGCGGTCCAGGATATTGCAGGTTGAGCGGACTGGAGGCATCGGGGAGCGGCTCTACGCCAGTGCTAACCACAGTTAATCGTCTGGACGACGTGCCTTTTATCATTGTTTTTACTTGGAGGCTTTGTGTGTAATTCACGATCTTGCCTTGGGGAATGGCGCGCCCCGTTGGATAAGGCTGGTGAGTACCGCTTACCGATGCGATGACGATCAAGTCTGACCTTTTTACAAGCTCCGCAAGAGAAGGATACGGTGAGGGATCTACTTGTACACGCCCGATGTCAGTTTGGGCATGGACGGGGAATGAAAAAGCGAAGAGAAGTGACAAACTGAGCAGCAATCGATAGAACATGCAACCATTTCCTCCAAACAAAAGAAGTCTTGAAGGTAGTATGAACGGAATGGGTATCGTTCATGCCTGTAGACTTTTAGTATAATGGTAATATTCCGAATAAATAGAATACATGCTATCATGATGGCGTACTGTGATTTGTTGGTTGAAATCGCCCAGACTATGACAAGGAGGTTATCATGAATCATTTGTTTGCTTTTCGACGTGTCGGTACGTGGTTTTTCGTGTTGGCTCTCTTGTTGCAGGTAGCAGCTTCGCCTGCGCTAGCCAAGGGAGAGGTCGATTCTTCTAGTCCTCTTGTACTAAGCATAGAAAAATTCCTCGCCGATTTGAAAAATGATGAGAATAGCAAGGGGATGTACGCTGGAATTGCAGTCTACGATCTAACCGACAAAAAGTACGTATATAAGTACAATGCCAAACGTAATTTTATCCCGGCTTCCAACATGAAGCTGTTTACGACAATAGCGGGTCTGGATAAGCTGGGGCCGGATTATCAGTGGAAGACCGAGGTTTTTGTTTCAGGAAAGGTAAATAACGGAGGCATTTTGCAAGGGGATTTGATACTAAAAGGCTATGGGGACCCTAGCCTGACGCCAGACGATTTGCAGCAAATGGCAAAAGCCATCAAAGATTTGGGGATCAAACGAATCAATGGAAATCTGCTTCTCGATGACAGCTATTTCGATGAGACCAGATTGGGCACGAGTTGGATGTGGGATGATGAACCGTATGGGTACAGCGCTCAGGTCAGTGGATTAGCCGTAAACAAAAACTTTACGACGCTAACCGCAACCCCGGGAAAAACGGTGAACGATGCCCCCGTCCTGACCATGAATCCGGCTACCACATACATAACAGTCACAAACCAGTTAAAAACGACAGAGGGCAAGGAGAGCAATGTGCTCGTCGAGCGTCCGCGCGGAAAAAATGAAATCATCGTATCCGGTACGATCGGGATGCAAGCAGCTCCTTATGATGAAGATGTCACGATGGAAGACCCGGCTTTGTATGTGGGCGATCTATGGAAGGATCAGTTGCTGAAACAAGGGATTGCCTTACATCCGAAGACAGAAGTGAAAAAAACAGTGCTGCAAAGCGGAGTACCGCTCTATACACACTTGTCTAAACCGTTGGGTGAGATCACGGTGGAGCTCAACAAGGATAGTGACAACTTCTATGCGGAGATGCTCGTAAAGACGCTGGGTGTTACCGAGAAAGGAGAGGGCAGCTTTGAAGCAGGCAGTGAAGCGGTAGCGGACGTGATGAAGCGCGCTGGCATTGAGTCAGGCTTCCGTCAGGTAGATGGCTCGGGGTTATCGAGATTTAATATGATCACTCCAGAACAGATGATCGAAACCCTCATCTTTTTGCAAGAGCAAGAATATCGAACGGAACTGGAAAAATCACTCCCAATCGCAGGAGTGGACGGCACTTTGAAAAACCGCATGAAAGGAACCAGTGCGGAAAAGAATCTGGCTGCGAAGACAGGTTCATTAAGCGGAGTCAACACCATGTCGGGTTATGTAACGGCAAAAAATGGTCATAAGATGGCCTTTTCGATTTTGATCAACGGCATCTATAAATCGAAGTATGCGAGGGAGCTACAGGATCGAATCGGAATTCTGTTAACAACCTACCCGGATATCGCAGCTCCGGAAGGATTCAGCCCTCCAGAGAAAAAGACGTACGAACTCTCTGCTTTGATCGATCCCATCCTCGATACGCCGGAAGCAGCAGGTGTAACGGCTGGGATCATGATCAAATCGTTGGATTCAACAGGTGAGCCTGTTTTATACGAACGGGATGCGGATACATTGCTTACCCCAGCTTCGAATCTGAAGCTGCTGACGACTGCCACAGCATTGAACCAGTTTGGTTCCGATTACGTATTCAAAACGGAAGTGTATGGAGACGCACCGATCACCTCTAAGGGCGTACAACAAGGCAATCTGTATGTGAAAGGATACGGTGACCCAACCTTGCATACAGAGAATGCGCTTCAGGTACAGGAAGGTGTGTCGATTGAAAAAATAGCAGGGTGGATCAAGCAACTAGGAATCACGCGTATCAACGGGAATCTCGTGATGGATGAAAGCTACTTTGACCAACAACGGCTTGGACTAGGCTGGGCATGGGATGACGAGAGCTACTATTACAACCCGACCATTGGGGCTCTTGCAATGAACCGAGGGACGGTCATGATCGAATTCAAGCCCGCTAACGATGCTGGAGAACCAGCTGTCATCAACGTACTACCCAAAACAGCGTATGTGCAAGTGATCAATGAAGCCAAGACCGTACAAAAAGGGGAAGAAAATACGTTTGCTATCCTGCGTGACCGTGGCACAAATACCATTAGACTAACAGGGAACCTCCCACTTGATCACGAAGGCGATTACGAGCGTGTGCCTGTAGAAGAGCCAGCTAAGTACGTGGGGACCGTGCTGAAGGAAACGTTGGAGCAGCAAGGAATTACGTTTGCTCCGAAAAGCGAAGTGTTGATCCAGCCCGTTCCCTCGGCAGCGGTGAAATGGACACAATTTGAGTCACTGCCGTTGAAGGATATCGTTCAGTACCTCAACAAGCGGAGTGACAATTACTACGCCGAAATGCTTCTCAAGGCACTCGGAGCTGCAAAGAAAGGAAAAGGAAGTGCAGCGGCTGGGGCAGAGGTCGTCATGGAAACCGTATCTTCGCTCGGCGGGAATACCACTTTCGACATGATGGATGGATCAGGATTGACGCGCTACAATCTTATTTCTGCTCGGCAGATCGTATCTGTACTTGAGGGAATGACCAAGGAATCGTTATTTGCCACTTATGATGAATCTTTACCCATAGCGGGAATGGATGGTACGCTGAAAAACCGCTTGAAGGATACACCCGCTGTTAATAATCTGCATGCGAAAACAGGTTCGATGACGGGTGTGAATACACTGTCGGGGTATATCACGACCAAAGGTGGGGAGAAGCTCATCGTTTCGATTATGTTTAATGGCTATGTCGAGGATGAAGAGCTATTTACCAAGATGCAGGACCAGATCATCACAATACTGGCCAGTTACGAATAGGAATCAAGCAAAAAAGGAGCCCCATTATCGGGAGCTCCTTTTTTACGTTGATCGTCGATTGAACTGGGTCAATGCCTGTAGCGGTCAATCAGCGGGAGACATATCTATATTCAGATTAGGAAGCAGGCGAAATACAGAACAGCGGTGAAGGAGGGGAAAAAGAGAAGATGCACCCTGCACTCTTTCATTGGAAGCAGTTGGAGCAAGTCGTAACAGAAGTGCTTGTACAGGCAGGTGCCAGACGCGAGCATGCAAGGCTTGTCGCAGAATCCCTCGTCCATGCTGATTTGCGCGGCATCGAGTCTCATGGTTTGGCGAGGCTGCCGATTTATATCCAACGAATCGAAGCTGGCCTGATCGAATTGAACGATGAACCAGTGGTATGGAAACAGGAGGGAGCAACAGCACTGGTAGACGGCAAAAACCAGTTGGGTGCGGTAGTCGGGGTGGCGGCTTTGGAAGAAGCGATCAAATTGTCACGTCAGATGGGAATCGGGGTTGTTGGTGTTCGTCATTCCAACCACTTTGGCTCCTGTTCGTACTATGCAGAACGAGCAATCGCAGAAGGAAGGATTCTTCTTGTCCTTTCTAATGCCCCTGAAGCCATGGCTCCTACAGGAGGGATTCGTCCTTTTTTCGGAACGAATCCAATTGCAGTGGGAATACCCGCAGGGGAAGAGCCATCCTTTTTGTTAGATATGGCTACGAGTATCGCTGCCAGGGGAAAAATCGCCTTAGCCGTAAAAAAAGGGGAAGCGATTCCTGCGGATTGGGCCATCGATCCCAATGGGAAGAAAACGACTGATCCCGCACAAGCCTTACTAGGCTCACTTTTGCCGATCGGGGGAGCAAAGGGTTATGGATTGGCGATGTTCATCGATATCTTGTGTGGGCTGCTAACAGGTGCAGCAACGGGACCACACGTAAAAAGCCTGTATGATAATTGGAACGATCCACAAAACATTGGACATCTATTCTTGACGGTGGATATTGAACGGTTTATGCCACTGCCCGATTTTTGCGCCAATATGGATGCATACATTCGTGAGGTAAAAAGCGTACCTAAGAAAGAAGGAGTATCAGAAATTTTCATTCCTGGGGAGATCGAGAGCCGAAAAAAGCAAGAACGCATGGAAAACGGTATTCCATTCGATCCAAATCTGACGAAAGAACTAAGTCAATTATGCCGCACCTATGGAGTCGATTTGCAGGCTGCGTATCATGTCCCCTAACCAGATTTCCTATCGTAGGAGGTTTCATGGACAACACATCGCACATAGACTAATGTCATCGGTTTGGAAAGGAGTGAACCGCCTATGCAACGACACATGTGCAAAGGTAAAATTCACAGGGCGACAGTTACGCAGGCCGAACTGGATTACGTGGGGAGTATCACAATTGACGTTGCTCTCATGGATGCGGCAGATATCAAGCCATATGAAATCGTGCAAATAACCAGTTTGCGTAATGCCACGCGCTGGAAAACATACGCGTTACCCGGGGCATCGGGTAGCGGGGTCATCTGTCTGAACGGTCCACCTGCCCACCTATTTTCGCCAGGAGATCTAGTCATCATTTTGAGTATGGGCATGTACGATGAATCCGAGATCGAACAGCTTGTTCCCAAGGTCGTGTTTGTGGACGAACAGAATCGTATCACGAAAATAGAGGAGCATCATCTGATAAAGAATGGAGAGACACTGCCATAAAACCGCCAAACGTAGGAAAATGGGGCAAGCATAAGCACATGGTCAAAGACGAACTTTTGCAGGAGTATTTGCCCAAAACCCGCGTGTACTCTCCTGAAGAGCTATGGGAGTATGCAAAAGCGTTTACACACGTGATGCTGAAGCCTTCGGGAGGCGGCGGTGGGGCAGGGATTATTCAAGTAACGGCGCGAGGAGAAGAGCAGTATTTGGTTCATAGTGGGAGTCGTCGTCGTCTCGTGGATGGGAAGGAGGCCACGATCCGATACGTGGAATCGTTGTTTCGACCAAAAACATACCTGCTCCAGCCACGTATTCCACTCGGTAGAATCAACGGCAAGCCCTTTGATGTGCGAGTCATGATCCAGCGCAAGGGCAAAAAGGAGCCTTGGGTCATAACAGGGTGGTGTGCAAAGCTTGCAGGTCCGGGCTATGTTGTGACAAATGTAGCTCGCAGCCGTGGAAAAGTTTTGCCCATCCAAACGGCAATCAAGCTGTCGAATATAGAAGCAGGTCCGCATCTCTTGCGTGATATCCGCATGGTAGCTGCGGCGGTAGCTAATCGATTGGGAAGAGCCTATCCGACACTCCGGGAGATCGGTTTGGACTTGGGGATTGATGTGGATGGCAAACCGTGGATTATTGAAGCCAACTTCCGACCCGCTCTTTCTCTCTTTCAAAAGCTAGAGGATCAGTCCTTTTACAAACGAATTGTCTCTATGAGAAAACGATAAGAGGAAAACCACTTGTCGAAGTTGTTCATACGGTAAGATATGGCAGGTGGTTTCCCTTGTTTTTCTACTTTCAATAATAGTGGAAAAAATGTTAATGATCTTGCAATTACAACTATGGCGTTGCTACTAGCGAAGGAACGCAAAAGTTGATAGAATGCCTCTCAATAAGATGGGAGGTAATATACACATCGATGATAACTTTGTCTAAGAAAGAAATGTTGCTGGTCAGTTTTATGCTGTTTTCGATGTTTTTTGGTGCAGGAAACCTGATTTTTCCACCCTACCTGGGTCAAGAGGCTGGTTCCTATGTTTGGCTGTCGATTGCTGGCTTTGTATTATCGGCTGTCGGTCTTCCCATCCTCGGGGTGATTGCCATCGCAAAAGCAGGGAGCTTTTTCCAATTAGCGAGTCGTGTTCATCCAAGCTTTGCTCTTATTTTTCCTATTTTGATTTATGTGTCGATTGGACCCGCACTTGCTATCCCACGTGCAGGCAGTCTCGCGTACGAGATGGGAATGGCGCCGTTTTTGCCGGCACAAGCCGCTGATTCCACCTGGAGTCTTTTCTTCTATACGATCGTATTTTTTGGCATTGTCTTTTGGTTTAGTCTGACTCCATCCAAATTGATTGATCGCTTTGGGAAAATACTGACTCCTGCCCTGTTGACCATGATTGCCTTGATCTACATCAAGAGCTTATTCACACCTCTAGGCCCAACCGGGGTAGCAGCAGGAAAATATGCCACCAATCCAGTTGTGCAAGGTTTTCTGGACGGGTATTTAACAATGGATGCTTTGGCTGCACTCGTATTTGGTATTGTGATCGCCAATACGCTGCGGAGCAAGGGAATCGAGGACAAAAAGCAACTGTCTGCGAATATGATCAAAGCAGGTCTCGGAGCAGGTATGTTGCTAACATTCATCTATGTCATTTTGGGATTGCTCGGTTCATCCGGAGCCTCATTAGGTAGGCCGGAGAATGGCGGGTTGCTCCTGACAGCTATCATGAGGCAGCTATTTGGGACAAGCGGTACGCTGATTCTTGGTGTCATCTTTACCGTCGCTTGCCTTTGTGTATCGATTGGACTCGTAACTTCTTGCAGCCAATACTTTCATGGACGATTCAAAGGTTTGTCCTACAGAGGATGGGCAGTGATTCTCTGTGTTCTGAGCATGGCAGTGGCAAACCTGGGACTATCGGAGATTTTGAGTGTATCTGTCCCAATTCTGGGTGCAATTTATCCAATTGCTATCGTGCTCATTTTATTGGCGTTGTTAGAGCGCTGGATACCTGCGCATTCGTCTGTATATATGACGACTGTCGCAGTTGTGACGGTTTTTGGTGTCGTGGATTTGATGAATCTTACGTTTTTTAATCAGAGCTGGAACGATATCTTGGGGGTTCTTCCGTTTTATAAGGAAGGGGCCGGTTGGATCATGCCAGCAATATTTGCTGGTTTTGTCGGTGTTCTGCTCGACTTTCGGAAAAGGACAAACCGCACAGGAACGGGAACAACGACTTCCCCATCAAAATAAGGCAGCACGTAAGAGAGGGCTTCGTTTTTGCGAAGCTCTCTTGTTTGTGGAAGAAGCATTTGTTACTTTTTTCGAGGTTCATTCGTATTAAAAGTGTTAAAGCCAAAGGAGCAGTTGAGGAGGTTCATTGACGTGAAAGTAGCACCTGTTGCGGAAGGTGAGCGAATTCGACAGCTAGACGGGATTAGAGGCTTTGCCCTCTTGGGGATCTTGCTGGTGAATATGCCGTCATTTTTGTATCCCATCATGTTCTTACCAGATGCAGGGATGGTCAATACCCATTCGGAAATAGATGGTTGGATACGACTTTTGTTTAACATGTTTGTACAGACGAAGTTTTACACCATCTTCTCGTTTTTGTTTGGTGTAGGCTTTTTTCTGTTTATGCATCGCGCCGAGAGCAAACAGTTGCCTTATCAGAGTCTGTTTACTCGCAGATTATTGGTGCTACTGCTTGTGGGGATGGCACATTTTGTTTTCCTCTGGTATGGAGACATTCTTCATACATACGCCCTAGCTGGTTTTCTTCTGTTGCTGTTTTACCACAGGCAAGAAAAGACGATCAAAAGATGGGCGTGGACGCTCTTGATTGGTATGCAGGCCTTGTCTGCTCTGATGCTGACCGTTCCAGAGGACCTCGTTCCAATGCCAGATCAATCACCGCTCATACAAAAAGCTATTGATGCTTATACCAATGGGTCGATTATCGAGTGGTTTCAATTCCGGGTTGCTTACGAAATTCCAGTCGTTTTCTCCCTTGAGTTTATTCTTATCCTATCTGTTCTCCCTCTCTTTTTATTTGGATTTCTTGCAGCCAAGCGGGGAGTATTTGAGAGGACGGAAGAATTTATTCCAGCCATTCGCCGCGTATGGTGGCTGGCGCTGGGCTTGAGTGTTGTGCTTGTACCGATGGTTCCGCTTGTTCAATTTGGCATCGTAAAATTTCCAGCCTCGATCTCGATTGCCGTTCAGACATTTGTTACCTGGAGCGGTCTTAGTCTGTGCGCTTTTTACATCACATCACTGCTGCTTCTATATCGGAAAGAGAGAGCCAAGCGCATGCTGAAGCATTTGGAACCGGTAGGCAGAATGGCATTAAGCAACTACTTGAGCCAAACCATCATCGTTGTTTTAGTGGTGCGTGTTGGACATTTGTACGGAACGCCTGAGTTGGCTCTCGGATTGGTGTTTAGCTTGATGATCTTCATTGCGCAAATCTTCGTTAGTCGCTGGTGGCTCGCCAACTATCAGTTTGGTCCGGCAGAATGGCTTTGGCGCTGTTTGACATACGGCAAATTTGTACCAATGAAACGAAAAGGAGGATCTCATGCGATTTGACACTATCATGACAATTGCTGTCGTGCTTGTGCTAACGTCCTGTTATTTTTATTTGTGGAAAATGCTTCGCTCGAAAACGTCCAGTTAATCTGGGCGTTTTTTCTACCTTTAAAGGACAGGGGAGAGCGTAGGATAAAAGTGGCATGATTGGGGCAAAATTTCCCTATCTCACATACCTAGTAACAAGCAGCAGCGCTCTGAAAGTAGGAAGGAGAAAGAGGATGGCTGGCAACTGGATTTCGTTTTTGATCGGCTCCTTTGTAGGATCGATAGCTGCACTCATCGTGGTGGGACTGCTTTTGATCTGTCTTTTTCGACCTCTTACCCAGTGGCTGCTCGCCAAGTTCATGAAGCGCCTCATGTCAGACCGTTATCCGGAAAATATTTTTGAGATGGTCTCCGCAATGACCAAAGTCAGTCCACGCTACGTCCTGGAGAATAGCTTGCGAGCAGCTACTGGACAAGCCATCGAACGTCCTTTCGGGAGTCCACGCAAGTTCTTGAATTTCGATAGCTTGATATTTTCTCCTGCACAGCTGGCCAAGCTGCCTTCGAGTGAGGATGCAGAAGTGGATATGCAAATCACGATTGGACCCATGGCAAAAAAGCCGTTAACCTTGGACATTCCGCTCATGGTAGGGGCAATGGGGTACGGTATCGGTGTAAGTGCCGATGTGAAAATCGCGATGGCAAAAGGAACGGCCGCAGTGGGGACTTTGACGAATACGGGGGAAGGCCCGTTATTGCCGGAAGAAAGGAAATTCGCCAAACATCTGATTCTCCAATACAACTCGGGAAAATGGGCAAAGGATCCGGAAATTTTACGACAGGCGGACGCCATCGAAATCCATATTGGGCAGGGGGCGACTGCAGCTGCCGCGAGCTTTATCCCTGCTGAATATATCCAGGGAAGAGCTGCTGAAATCATGGGCGTTCAGGATGAAGAAATGATCATCATTCCTTCACGGCAGCCGGAAGTATCGAACCCGGAGGATCTCAAGAAGCTCATAGACAAGTTACGCACGATAACAGACGGCGTTCCGATTGGGGTCAAAATCTGTGCCAGTGCCATACTTGAAAAAGACCTGGAGATTGCAATTCAAGCCGGCGTAGATTTTATCAGTATCGATGGCGGACAGGCGGGGACAAAAGGAGGACCTCCAATTCTGGAGGATGATTTCGGCTTGCCGACGATTTATGCGTTGACCCGGGCCGTGCGCTATTTAAAGAAAAAAGGTGTGAAAGAACGAATTACCTTATTGTCTGGGGGCGGATATAACACCCCGGGTGAGTGCTTGAAAGCAATTGCTTTGGGAGCAGACGGCATATTTATGGGGACAGCTGTTTTGTGGGCGATGACTCATGATCAGGTGACAAAAGCAATACCGTGGGAACCACCGACAGAGCTGATCACCTATCCAGGGAGCTTGAATAACAAATTCGACCCCGATTCAGCCACGAAATACTTGGCTAACTTTTTTCTTTCGTTTGTGGATGAGATGGAAATTGCTATCCTCGCGCTGGGGAAAACGTCTCTTCGTGAAGTTACCGCTGCGGATCTCGTCTCACTCGATGAGATGACGAGCAAAGTGACGAAAGTACCCCTTGCTTATCATTCATCCTCTTCCAATTAAACAGCTTGATCGATGTACGAATGGGAGGGATTCGTATCGAACAGAGGATCATCCAAATTAAGTCGGCCGCACAGTATAACGGATGGACCATGACGCAGACATGGGAGCATCTTCTTTTTTTACATTGGGCGATTTCCCCAGCGTCTATCAAAGCGCTCATTCCAGCAGGACTTGAGCTCGATACTTACGATGGCAAGGCATGGATCAGTATTATCCCGTTTATGCTGAGTGGCGTGCGTTTGCGCCGGATGCCATCCGTACCATTCACGACGACTTTCCCTGAAATCAATGTGAGGACGTATGTGAAGGTGAAAGGGAGGACGGGCGTGTATTTTCTTTCGCTGGATACGTCGAATCCTCTCGTAATCAAGATTGCGAAATTTTGGTACCGACTGCCTTATTATCGGGCTCAAATGGCTTTTCATTGCCAAAGGGATCGGATCGATTTTACCTCTCGACGTCTATATGGTCAACCTCAGTCTCCCTGTTTCGAAGGCAGCTATCAGCCTCTCGCTGACAGATTTTTCGCCAAAGAGGGAACGCTGATGCATTGGCTGACAGAGCGATACACGCTCTTTTGCACGTGTAACAGAACGAAGCAAATCATGTATGCAGATGTGGTGCACGAGCCGTGGCAGCTACAGGAGACAGCCTTTCATATTCGTGAAAACTCGATGACGAAAAACCTGTCGATCCCACTCACGGATTCTCCGCATCTAGCAATGTATTCACGTGGGGTACAAAGTCTTATTTGGCCGATTCGAAGTCTAGCGGATCTATCTTCGGATCAAGGTGGATAGTAGAGGCTGATACCAGTAGAAAAGGGTATCAGTCTTTTTGTTTTTGAGGCTTGCCAGACTGACTTTTGGTCGGTAAGATGGTAGGTAGCACTTTTTTTCGTAAAAACAGGAAGGATCTGGTATTTGGTTATGGCTCGAAAAGAACGAATTGGTGAGTTGGATCTGATCCGGGCCTTTGCATTCTTGGCTGTGGTTTATCAGCATGTCATTGGCGTGTATATCCGTGAGCCGGGACTGACAGAGCAGGTGTCGATCGTCTACGGAATGCTGTTTCATTTGCTAAAATTCGCGGTACCAGCATTCATTTTCATCACGGGTCTTGTTTTGTTTTACAACTACTCCGAAAAAGTGAACTATATTTCCTTCACACGTAAACGGATAACCGAGATTTTGGTTCCGTATGGAATATGGTCAGTGGTCTATCTTTACTTGATGGAGAAGCCTTTGGGTGAGGGAGCATCGTTCATCTGGAATGTAAGCAAAAATTTCCTCACAGGGACGTCCTCGTATCATCTGTGGTTCGTCGTGATGATTTTTCAGTTCTATCTTTTGTATCCGTTTTGGCAAAGAGTATTTGAACTTTTCCGCAGATTCGTGACAAGCCGCTTCCGTCTCGTTGTCGCTCTTAGTGTCTCCGGATTGGTTTATGGGGGCCTTATGTGGTTTTCAGCGCGTTACATTCCTGCGCACGGTTTCCGTTTTGATATGAATTGGCTTGATACGTATTTCATCAAATACCGTGATCGAAATGCGTTCTATTATTTCTATTACTTTTTGTTCGGTGGCTTGGTCGCTTTCACGTTGCCCGCATTTCGTGCCATCCTGAAAAAATACTGGCAATGGATCATCGTTTCGGTTGGTGTTTTGTACGCAGTTATTGGCTATGAACTTTTCCGTGATTCAGGACAAGGCCAAATCAATTTAAACGTAGCGACATCCTTGAAACCGTCCATGTTCCTCTATACGATGGCTTGCTTATTGGCTGTGTACGCTCTCTGTCTATGGATGAGCAAAAAGCAGTCCAAATGGACACATTGGCTAGGACTCCTTGGGAAATATTCGTACGGAGCTTATTTGATTCATGCGCTGATCTTGACGTACTTGATGAAGATTTTGCGCGAGCTTCAGCTTTTTCACACGGGCGTGTGGGGAAGTATGGTAGCATTCGTCTTGTGCTCCATTCTTTCTTTTGCCATATCATATGGGTTGGGAAAACTGCCGTTTGGTTCTTGGCTGGTGGGGGCAGCAGAGAAAAAGACAAAAAAGATCCCGTCATCTCAAAAAGAATGGCAAAACGCAGGGTAATCGCAAGCAGTTTGGCCAGATGCTGGGAATTGTAGGAGGTTGAAGGGAGAAGCGGGTCGTCATGCTGTTAGCTTACATTCAGTTAGCCTTGGCTATGGCCTTGGTCGGAAGCAACATCTCCATCGGTAAAGAAATTGTTTCCCATGTTCCTGTGTTTTTGTTTTCGGAGCTGCGCTTTTTGCTTGCGATCGTCATCCTATTGCCGCTGCTCGCTATGCGTGGGGAATGGAAAACGTCTTGGAGCCGAGAGGAAGGCAAGGTGTTATTCTGGCAGTCGTTTTTCGGCGTGTTTTTGTTTAGTATTTGCATGCTGTACGGCGTACAGTGGACGACCGCTACTGCAGCCGGTATCATTACGAGTACGGTACCTGCCTGCATCGCTTTGTTTTCGTTCTGGATTCTCAGGGAAAAATTACACGCCAACAGTTTAGTGGCGATCGGTCTTTCAGTGGGGGGCATCGGCTTCATAACGTTCACAGGAGGCGGCGGGGAGCAAAACTGGATAAGCATGCTCGGCAATCTCTTCGTATTTTTTGCGGTCGTCAGCGAAGCGCTCTTTACGATTTTCGCCAAAAGACTTTCTGGGAAAATCACGCCTTTCCAAATGACGGCTGCGATTAATGTCATCAGCTTTGTCTTGTTTCTTCCGTTTGCGATCTGGGAAAGCTTGCGGTTTGATTGGAGTGTCGTACCTGCAAATGTGTGGTGGCTTCTCGTATACTATGCGTTTACGGCAAGCGTCTTATCCTTCTTTCTCTGGTACAAAGGAGTGGAGAAGGTGGAGGCTTCCAAAGCGGGCTTGTTCACTGGAATGATGCCGATCAGTGCTGCTCTCGTAGCTGTCTTTTTCTTGAACGAAGCATTTACTTGGATGCATGGAATGGGGATGATCCTGGTGCTCGCCTCCATTTTTATCGGTACACAGCAGCCACGTCGTATACGTTCGTCGATTGAGAGCTGAAAGAAATAGCATGATGGAAAGGTCTCGGAAACCCTCGCATTTATACTTACGGGGTATCCGGGTCTTTTTTTTGAAAAAAAGAGAAAAGCGCCCTGACACGAGGTCAAGACGCTTTTGCAATAGAGTTTGTTACGTTTATTTGGTCAATGCATTTTCCAAATCTTTCACACCGCTGTAAACCAATTCGAACAAGTCAGCAATGTTTTCTTCCTCAATGCAAGAAAAGGCAATGCGCAAATCGGTTTGACCGAGAGCGATCGTGCCGACGCCATACTGTTCCAGCAAGTGCTGACGCAATGTTTCTGCTTCGACAGTCTTTAGCTTGAGGCACATGAAGTAGCCGGAGTTGAATGGATAGTAGGTCCACACGTCATTGTATTTTCCGCTGTCGAGCACTTCCTTGACGCGGTTGGCGCGGCCTTTCATGATATCGAATTTCTCCTGCTTCTGTGCTTTATACTCCGGTGCAGTGATTGCGTGCAGGACGAACGTTTGGGAAGGATGTGATCCGCTGGAAAGAGTCGCGCGAATGATTCCCATTGTCTTCTGCTCCAAAGCGCTGAGCAAGTCGCTGGATGGAGATGCATACGTAATGAAGCCAACACGGAAGCCCCATACGTAATCTTCTTTGGTAGCTCCATCTACTTTTACAGGCAGGATGCGCGGGTGAACGTCGCACAGGCTAGCGAAGAGAGATTCGTGCATCGAATCCTCGAAGAACAAGCCGAAGTACGCGTCATCTGTCACCGCAACAATGTTGATTCCAGCCTCTGCGCCTTCTTTGAGTGCAGCGACGATTTGTTTTCCTTCCTCTGGACCTGGTGTATAGCCAGTTGGGTTATTCGGGAAGTTGAGTACGACGATGGCTTTGCCTTTGTCTTTTTGTGCAAGAATGGCATCACGCAAAGCAGTAGCATTAAATTTCATCTCGTCGTTATACAATGGGTAGTAGACCATTTCCGCACCACGGCGAATCGAAAAGGTAAGCTCGTAGTTTTCCCAGTTTTTGTCCGGGATGATGACACTGTCGCCGCTGTCAGCGAACAAGTCAGATACGATGCTCAGTCCATGCGTTAATGCGTTTGTAACGATTGGGTTACTAAACGTATGGTTAGCCAGTGCAGGCTGTTCCTCGATCATTTTTTTACACCATGCTGCACGCAGCTCAGGCTTTCCGGCTGGGGGAGCATATTCGTAAATGTCTTTTGGCTGGTAAGCAGACAGGTTATCCTGAATGACCTTAAGGTGCATCGGTTGACCGTTTTCCAGTGCAATCCCGATGGTTGCGTTGTACTTTTTCGCTTTTGCTTTCGCTTCTGCCGACTGGCTGAGAATCCCCTCTTTTGGGAAATAAATCAGCTTGGCAATATTGGACAGCATTTCATACACGTGCGGGTTTTCTCGTTGGATGGTTTCGTTCAGCGTTGATGCCAATGAATGCATGGTAGCCTCCCTCTTCATTTACAAACATCTATCTTTACCAATAAAGATAGCGTATCTACATGCATTTGTCACCCTTGCCTAGCGGGATATTTCAGATTTTGTGAGGTTCCTTTTGACAGTGGGGAACGGATTTGCTACCTTGAAATCGAAAACTGAGTAATGCGGGAGGGAGAAGGAAATGGCTGAACGCATGATCGTTCGCCTGGGGGACCCTATCTTGCGTGAAACTTCAAAAAGAGTACCATCCATTACTCCACAGGTTGAAAAGATTTTGGATGATATGGCCCAAACGATTTACGCTGCGAAAGGTCGAGCAGGCTTGTCCGCGATCCAGATTGGCATCCCGAAGCGTTTAGTTGTGATGGATTGTGGTAGCGGCTTGATTGAACTGATCAATCCGGTGTTGATGGAAAAATCAGGTGAGCAGGTAGGGCAAGAAGCTTGTCTTTCGATACCGGGTGTTTTTGGAATCGTTCGTCGGGCGAATTATGTCAAAGTTCAGACGCTGAACCGCCAAGGAGAAACGAAGACAATCGAAGCCGAAGATTTCCTGGCTCGGTGTATTCAGCACGAGATGGACCATTTGGAAGGAATTTTGTTTATTGATCATACGGAAGAGCTCTACTCAGCAAAAACAGGCAAGAAACTGAATCGGAAGGATTTGCATCGGATACAGGCTAAAAGTAGAAAAAAATGGTGGAAATAAACGGAGCATAAACAGCAAGGAGATTGACTCATGAAACGTTGGAATATTATGTTAACAGGCTTTGGAACGGTAGGACAGCAAGTAGCCAGACTGCTGGAGCAGCGACGGGACAGATACCGCGAGCTTTATCAAGCGGATGTCAGACTCGTGGGAGTCGTTCGTTCGGCTTCCGGTCTCTATGATGAGAACGGAATCGATTCAGGAAAATGGGAAGACTATGCTCATACAAAACAGGTATTGAACCCATCATGGAACTCGCTGGAATTTATCAAGTCGGTTCAAGCGGATGTGCTCATCGAGGCTGGTCCATCTGAAAAAGAGGGAGGACCCGGTCTTACTTTTATTCGTTATGCATTGGAAAATGCTATACATGCGATCGCGATTTCAAAAGGCGCGCTTGTTGTCGATTATGCTGGCTTAGCCGCTCTAGCCAAAAAACATGGCGTCGCGTTGAAAGTGAGTGGTGCAACAGCAGCAGCCCTGCCAACAATCGATCTATTGCAGTATAACCTGGCAGGCTGTGAAGTGAAACGAGTCGAAGGCATTTTTACGGGAACGACTAACTTCGTGCTCACAAAAATGATGGAAGAGGGGCTCACCTGTGGGGAAGCAGTCGAGCTCGCTCAGAAGATGGGGATTGCCGAACCGGACCCTTCTTACGATATCGATGGTTGGGATACAGCTTCGAAGCTTACGATCTTGGCAAACGCCGCTTTTGGCGCGCAAGTAAAACTGGCGGATATCGCACGCGCAAGTATTCGTGAAATAACCTCGTTACAAATCGAGAACTGGAAAAAGCATACCAAGATTCCCAAGCTGATCGGAAGCATCCAAAAGGGAGCGAATGGCAAGCTTTCTGTAGCAGTTGAGCTTTGTGCAGTGGATTTTACCCATCCATTTGCAGCTGTTTCAGGTACGACAAAAGCTATACGGGTAGAAACAGATGTTATGGGGGATTTATTGGTCGTTGGAGGAAAATCTGATCCTGTCGCGGCAGCAGCGGCTGCCTTAAAAGACCTTGAACATATTATTAGCAGATAGGTTCATTTGCATGTGCTTCCAGTGTTCCTTAGGAATGAGTCGTTTACAACAACGAGCATACTAGGGATGCACCACCAAAAACGGCGAGGGGGGCCATACGGATGAAACAATCGTCTGATGTCAATGCCGAGCTGCAGCAAGTATCTGCTTACCCAACCAAGCAAGAAATGAATCAAAAAGACGTTGCTTTGTTAAATGAGCAGGAAAGCAGCTGCTGTACCCCCAAAAAACAAGCTTTCGAAGCACAGCAGGAATAATGCCAACACGAAAAAGCCGGGTCTCGATTAAGAGACACCGGCTTTTCGTTTCGTGCAGTGCGTTCTATCCGATAAATTCTTGTACCCAGTAGCCATTTGTGAAGCCTACACCAATTTTTGTGAACGCAGGGTTCATAATATTTTGGCGGTGGCCTTCACTGTTCATCCATTGTGTCATAACTTCTTGTGGACTCTGTTGACCCATGGCGATATTCTCACCTGCAGTCGAGTACTGAATGCCATACTGCTTCATCATGTCAAATGGGGAACCGTACGTAGGACTGTTGTGGTCAAAATAGTTGTTAGCAGACATATCTTGTGCTTTTGCCAACGCTACTTTGGACAATGCTGCATCCATTTGAACAGGCTTGAGACCTGCTTTTGCACGTTCTTGGTTCACCAAATCCGCGACTTGTTTTGCAAAGTCACCAGTTTTTGCTGGATCCGCTTGATTTACTGGAGCGGCAGGCTGAGTGACGTTATTGCTAGGTTGCGCTGGTGCAGGTTGTACCGGAGTTGGTTGTACCGGCTTTGCAGGTTGCATCGGTGTCATTGGCTGTTGTACGGGCATAGGTTGTCCAGGGGCAAAGCCTTGTTTTTGTTGAAAGAAGTTCCAAAATTGCTGGGAATTTGGAGCTTTTTGGAATTGTGGCATATAATATTGGAATTGTCCGCTAGGAACAGGGCAATTAGTAGCAGCCGAAGCAGAAGTAGCGAAGCCTGTGAGAGCCAAGCCCAGACCAAGAGTCATCGCGATTGTAACAGAACCAAAACGTTTCATTAAATAAATCTCTCCTTTTTTTTGCCTACGAGGTTAGTTGTCGGATTCGGATTGAGGAAACAACCCTACGCCCAGTTTGGCGATTCACCCCAATGTGGAATATCACATCCACAAAAAAGTCCCCCGCACTTCCTTTTCAAGAGGAAGTCTCGGCTTATTTCGTTTGGCATGAACAACGATATCAGACAATCCCAATCGAAATAAAGGAGTAATATCTGGCAAATGGCTACAATCGTTGATAAATTAGGCTCATTTCGCTCCGTTTGATTGTTCCTTCCATGCGGTTAAGCCGCCTTCCAATGCATTTGCTTCAAAACCATGCTCGCGAAGAAGAGCAGCAGCTTTTTGAGCTTTGTTTCCGGTTGTACATAGGGTGACAATCTGTATATTCCGCCCAAGTTTTTCTGTCTCCTCATCGAGCGGCTTGTCCTGTTCTTTCATTAGAAGATAGGGAATGTTTCGGGTCGGTGCGTTTTCGCTAAAAAGACTGCCGGTCATAAATTTTTCAACGTCGCGTACGTCTAATAAAAGAACCGGCGTTTTTTGTTGGAGCATTTGAGTTAATTGAATTTTTGTCAATGTATGATGATTTTGCAATGATATCCCTCCCGTTGTTATTGTAACAGAGTATTGCAATGACCAGAATAAGGGAGAACGGTTGATTTTATTGGACAACCATGGTAGAATGAACTTGCTACTTGAAAAATTGATACCTAATCATTCATCGAGGTGTATTTTTATGCTGATGGATAACATTTTTGAATCCCCGATTCACACTGGCGCGGTCATCGGAGCCGCAAGGATGGAAGAGAGGAAGGGCTTTCATTGTTTTAGGTTTTCAAAAGGTTTAGTTTTTAATTTTGCAGTTCCGTCCTATGACATTCGTATATTCGCCGAGTAGGTAAAATTCACATATCATGAAGGCGTATCATGGCACATGATTGGTATTTCTTCATGATATGTGAGCTTTATTTGCTTCGGTAAATATGACTAGCATATTCAAATTGAATTTTTGGAGGTTTTTTTAAAATGCAAACGAACGGAACAGTAAAATGGTTTAACGCAGAAAAAGGTTTCGGTTTCATTCAAGTAGAAGGCGGAGACGATGTATTCGTACACTTCAGCGCAATTCAAGGTGACGGTTTCAAAACTTTGGACGAAGGTCAAAAAGTTCAATTCAACATCGTTCAAGGCAACCGTGGCCCACAAGCTGAGAACGTAGTAAAACTGTAAGTCTCCTTTTAAAAGAAACTGTCCTTTCGAGGGCAGTTTCTTTTTTCTCGTGGGTGTAAAAGCAAGAAGGCGTTGGGATAGTTCCCGGCGCCTTTTCCTGCATGCGAATGGATTAAAAAAGGAACTATGGCGTCCCACCATAATTCCTTATTTTCATTCTGCAAAATGATTAAATACAAGACTCGATTTCGATTGTTTGGAATTGACTATCAAGCACTGTAAGACCAACAACTTGACCGCCGCCGATAGCAGTACGGCCATAAGTGGTGAGAAGCACATTTTCGTTGTTACCTGCTACGGTGAGGCGAACTTCATAGTGGTTGGAAGCGGGGACAAGTCCATTGAATGCAGTACGAGTATTGGCTGGGATAAATTGCGTAATGTCAAGCAAGGTGCTAACCGGATTGGTTTGCGTAACCGCAGCACCCCAGTTCAATATTTGCACACGTACTTCAACATCCTCTGTGTTCAGATTGACTAGGTCGAGATGAGCGGTGAGAGCAACCCTCAGGTTGTTTTGCAAAATACCAGTCGTTCTCACAGTATTTCGTCTTGGGCGTCTGTGGTTTCTGCTTTCACCTTGATCGTCGTCGTATTCGATTTCAGACATCCATGTTCACTCCATTCTTGTGTAATCTAGTGGGACAATAATACGATATTGTTTCTTGTCTTGATTTGTAACGGCGAACGTAAGGGGACGAGTAACTATTTTTAATAGAGGATGGTGGAGGTTTTGGGAGAAATGCCTGTATTCAAACAATTAAACTATACGGCACGATTTGATTGGGGATATGAAGGGGTGGAACAGGTTGGCTCAGCATCGGATATGATCGTCATTATCGATGTGTTCTCCTTCAGCACGTGTGTTGATATCGTAACGGGACGTGGAGGTATCGTCTATCCTTATCAGGTAAAGGATGAATCACACCTTCCCGCTTACTTGCAGAAATGTGCTTCCGGCCAAGAGCTGATCAGCATGGGGTACTCGGAAGATGTTGCACTTGCAGCGGCATGGAATCAGAGTTGCACGGTTCCAGTGCTTAACGATGATTTTGCTTACGAAGCTATTTAGTCTTTTCGCATAAAGAATCCCTCATTCGGTAACCATGGTTATGAACCACACATGAGAAAAACTGGACAGGGAGGATTCATATGGATGACAATAGCAAGTCCAATAACCAGTCAGAAGAAAATATCCTGACGAATCGCCAAGGCCATCCGATTACAGACAACCAGAACCTGCGCACCGTTGGAAATCGCGGGCCAACCGTTCTGGAGAATTACGACTTTCTGGAAAAAATCACACATTTTGATCGGGAGAAAACACCTGAGCGTGTCGTGCATAGCCGAGGAGCAGGAGCACATGGCTATTTTGAAGCGTATGGAACCGTTGGTGATGAGCCGATTTCTACGTACACGAGGGCAAAGCTGTTTTCGGAGCGGGGGAAAAAAACGCCTGTGTTTGTACGTTTTTCTACGGTTAATCATGGCACACATTCACCCGAGACATTGCGCGATCCACGTGGGTTTGCGGTGAAGTTTTATACTGAGGACGGGAACTGGGATCTGGTTGGTAATAACCTCAAAGTTTTTTTCATTCGGGATGCGATGAAGTTTCCTGATCTTGTACATGCGTTCAAGCCTGATCCTGTCACAAACATTCAAGACGTGGAACGGATCTTTGACTTTATCTCGAACACGCCTGAGGCCATGCATATGATCACGTTTTTGTTCTCCCCGTGGGGAATACCAGCGAACTATCGGCAAATGCAAGGCTCTGGTGTCAACACGTACAAGTGGGTAAACCACGAAGGAAAAGCGGTCCTGGTCAAATACCATTGGCAGCCATTAACGCAAGGGATTAAAAATTTGACACAAAAACAGGCGGAAGAGATCCAAGGGAAAAACTTTAATCATGCCACGCAGGACTTGTATGAAGCGATTGAGCGAGGAGAATATCCGGAGTGGGAAATGTGCGTCCAGATCATGAGTGATGACGATCACCCAGAGCTCGATTTTGATCCGCTTGATCCAACGAAAATATGGCCAGAAGATCAATTTCCGTTTCTTCCTGTAGGCAAAATGGTATTGAACAAAAACCCGGATAACTATTTTGCAGAGGTCGAGCAAGCAGCTTTTGGGACAGGCGTTTTAGTGGATGGACTTGATTTTTCCGATGACAAGCTACTGCAAGGAAGGACCTTCTCCTACTCCGACACGCAACGTTATCGGGTTGGCGCCAACTATTTGCAGCTTCCGGTTAACGCTCCTAAAAAGCATGTCGCTACCAACCAGGAAGGCGGTCAAATGCTGTATCGCGTAGATCGGACGCAGCGGCATATTAACTATGAGCCATCGACGATTGGCGGGTTGCAGGAAGCCAAGCAGGCCGCCCCTGATCATCAGCCAGAAGTGGAAGGGAAGGTCGTTCGTCAAAAAATTGATCGCACCAACGATTTTAAACAGGCGGGAGAACGTTACCACCTCATGGAAGACTGGGAGCGAGAAGACCTCATTGCCAATCTGACGGATGCACTCCTCTCCTGTGATCCACGCATTCAAGAAAAAATGCTCGACTATTTCTCGCAATGTGATGAAGAGTATGGCCAGCGTTTGAAATCTGGAATCGCACAAGGCAATGGCGGAAACAGCAAAGAGATGGGCGGACCGATGGGCGCTACGAATCCTGGAGCGGCAGTCAAAGAAGCCGAACAGAAGTCTCGTCCGTCTCAACCTTACTGATGACCCGAGTCAACAACAAGACTGAATGAACAGCGGAGCTTTGCCGAATCCATGGTAAAGCTCTTTTTATGTATCCGGTTGTAATTTGACTTAACAATCAGTAGGCTAAAACGTATGGGATCGATTTGCCAAAGGAGACGTCATTCATGTCAAAAGATAATAAAACACATCAACATATTGTAGAAGCAGCCTTTCAATTGTTCGCGGAGCATGGGATTGAAAAGACGAGCCTGACGATGATTGCTACAGAAGTAGGGATCACGAAGCCGGCGATCTACTACCACTTTGCATCAAAGGACGCGCTTCTCGATTATTTGTTCGATCAACTGTTTGGAAACTATACATTCTCCCATTTTTTTACGGTGAAAGATTTTACAGCGGACAATTTCGAGGAACTCCTTATCGAAAACGGGTTGAAGCTATTGCCGAGCGAGGAAGAGGATTATGCCTTTTTACGTGTCTTCAATCAATTTCTGCTGTCTGTTAGTCAAAAAGAGAAGTACCGTGACAAGCTGCGTGTGATGCAAGAAGATTTTTTGCAGGGCTTTACTTCCTTATTGGAGCGAGGGGTAGAGTTAGGTGTCGTCACGCCTGACCGTATCGTAGCAAAAGCTCATATTCTAGGGCTCGTCGTTGATAATATCAGTAATTACATGTTGATGGGGATCGAGCTAGACCAGAGGGATATCTGGACTGAAACAGTGAGTAGCGTGTTAAAGTAATCGAAAAAACAGTAACACAATTCGAGTTGCCAGCGTCTTACAATTGTTTACATTAGACGATGGTGAGGAGATTCATGATGGTACGAAGAGAGAAATGGGTAGCACTATTGAGCTATACTGCGGTACTCTCCCTATTGACGACGGGTGGGGTCGCTGCTGCATCCCCTGCGAAGGGAGTTTCCCAAAAAGTAGAAGCATCGGCTGGCACGACAGGCTATACCGAGGTGAAGCTACAGGCTTGCAGTCAAGACGACGCGAAAGCGGATGTTTCGGACACAACGATGAAGTCCTGGAAACCATTGGAGAAAAGGCCGGTACTGGAGGGGATTACCTCCATCGCAACGGGCGTCATTTTTGATGAAGCAGGCTATGGGTGGAGGCCCGGTATTTCTTATGCCTTCACCGAGGATGGGCAAGTGTGGAAATGGGGCTTTCAATCTGACAAAAAGTATGAACCGCACAAGCTAGATGGGATCAAAGATGCCAAGCAAGTCATGACCGATTATGTCCTCACGAGCGCCGGTGAAGTATGGCGGATCGATGAGAAGAAAGCACCAGAAAAACTGGCCGGTCTGGATAAAATCAAGAACATTCAGCAGCTCGACCTTCATGAAGGCGTACTCTTTTTACTGAAAGAAGACGGTACCGTACTGAAATGGGAAAAAGGAGCGAAAGCAGCAGAAAAGGTATCGAAGCTTTCGAATATCCGTGATATGTATAGCTCAGCCTTTTCCTTGTTTGCAATAGATGACCAAGGGAAACTTCTTTATCTCGATGGCAAATCTGGAGAGCTGAACACAGAAAATCTGCAAGTAATGGATATCCTAGGGAAAGTCAAACAGGTAGCCGTCGATTATACGGATCGTGCCTTGATCCAAACAGAAAAGGGCGAAGTGTATAGCTACAATACAAAAGAAAATGAAAAAGTAGTGCGTGCCGCTCATGCAGATGGTGCCACGCGGATGGCAGTTGGCGGAGAAGGATTGTACTTGGTCGTAAAAGCGGACGGAAGTGTTTGGGGCTGGGGACATAATACACTAGGAATGCTCGGTGCGAATCTGGAAAATGAGCTTGAGGTGCCTGTCAAAATTGCGGGTCTTTCTGATATTACAGACGTCCAAGCAGGAACCGACCATGTGATTGCTCTCGATAAAAAAGGAAACGTCTATTCATTTGGCAGCAATATGACAGGACAGCTGGGTCGAATCCCTGTTACGTTTGACAAATGGACAGAATTGGGCGAATTACGTGATGTAAAACAGGTAGTAACTGAGCTGGATCGACCGTACTTTGTTCGTAAGGATGGTTCTGTATGGAGTTTTGGCGCGGATCGAGTGCCATATGAAGTGAAAGGACCTACGAAAGTAAAAACATTGGATAGCATCATGGATTCTCCGGTTACCTTGAATGAGAACGGACAAATCCAGTTGTGGACCAGTAAATTTAGCAGCTGTGAAACATTGGCGCTGCCTTCTCGCATCAAGGATTTTGTTGGTGGGGAGAAGCATCTCTTATTGCGTACGGAAGATGACCAATTCTTGACTGTGGAATTCAGTTATGATTCCGCCGAACGCGGAGGGGTATATGTCATCACGAACTTGCGCCCACAAAAAGTGGAAACCATCAAAATAGATTCAAAATTGGCAGCGGATGTGACTAAGCTTTATGCCAATCTGTATACGTTTTTTGCTGTAACGAAAAATGGACAGGTATTGTACGCAGAACGGAAGAATGATGAGCCATTCACTTCATTTGTGCAGATAGCTGGTTTAGAAGGAATTCGCGAGCTTGCACCTGAGTATTTTGTCCGTTACACAAAGGATACCGCTTCAGTATGGGCGATCAATGATGCAGGCAAGGTTCAGGAAATTCAGGTTTACCCTGAGAGCGAAGGAAATGACGCAGGAGCTATCAACGTGAAGCTGGAACCCAAAACAGAAGAAGGCATTGCCATGATGAGCGGACGTTTGCGGATTACCAAGGATGGGGAAATCTTCGAACACGAATGGGAATCGCTTAAAAAGCAAAAAGTGGCTGCTCCCGTTAGACTGATTTCCTCTTCGTACGACTATGCGATCGAAGGACCGGGCACGCATTATCATGTGCTGGTCACCGAAAATGATAAGATCATATTGATTGGCGATAATCCATACGGAAAAGGTGAGCTTCAACCAGATATAGTCAGACAATAAAAGACTGAAAGAAACGGCACAGTGGGAGCACTCATTTTCCGCTGTGCTTCTTTTTTGCCCTTTTTAGAATGGATGGAAAAAGATGGTTGACAATTTAAATTTACAATTGTAATATCTTAACAGAAGTTGAATTTACATTTGTAAATCTAAGAGGTGATGACGTGATGAGCAACATTCCAAAAATTTCGGAGGCCGAGTGGGAAATCATGAAGGTGATCTGGCGAGATCATCCAGCGACAGCGGAGCAAATCATTGAGCGTTTACCAGCCGATATCGAATGGACAGAGCAAACGGTACGCACGTTTTTGAACAGGCTGCTCAAAAAGAAGGCAATCAGCTATGAAAAATCTGGCCGCAGCTACCGATATTTCCCACTCGTCCAAGAAGATGAATGCAAACGGGCGGAAAGCGAATCCTTTTTGAAACGAGTATTTAACGGGGCAGTAGGCACGATGATGACCAATTTTCTCGAAGATGTACAGCTATCCAACGAAGAAATCGACAAGCTGCAAAAAATTTTGACGGAAAAACAAAAGAAAAAGCAATGATGAGGGACCTGTAAATGGAGCTTCTCTGCCAAGTTTTTTTGTGGATGTGCTACGCCTCGCTGGGGGCAAGCCTGGTAGCTATTTTGTTGGTAGCTATTAAAAAAGGGGTTCGCCAAGCGATTAGCTGGCGCATGCACCATTTGTTATGGTTCATCGTTTTGGCACGTCTCCTGATTCCCGTGCTACCTGAGAGTTCTTTTAGCCTCTTCACCTGGATTTCCTGGGCGAGTAACGGGATATCGGTCACCCAGCCGCTCTTTACCTCTATCGAACCAGAAGTGACACAAACGGGACCTCGTGTCATTCCCGCTAATATTGACCTGGTCGAACAAGGAGAGAATGATGGGGTCATGCAAGTCGAAGCTGTCGAGGATGATAAAATGGGCGCTGCATCCACTCATGCTGCCTATATTCAGATTTTGGCGGTAGTGTGGCTTATCGGCGTAGTCATTTTGCTGGCAAGACTATTCGCTTACCTGTATAACATGCACACCAAAGAACGCTTTCTGATGCGAGTGACAGATGAAAGAGTAACGACCATCATGAATGCGTGCAGAGTGAGGTTTGGTGTGAAAAGGCAAATACCTGTCTACACAGGGACACTGGCGAAGGGACCGCTAATCTCTGGGATCTTTTCACCTTGGGTTTATTGTCCACGGGAAGTATACCAATCGTTGTCAGATGCCGAGCTGTATCACGTCTTCGCACATGAGCTCGCTCACCACAAGCGCAAAGATTTGCTGTGGAGCTTCATCGGCTCCATCGCACTCGCAATCCATTGGATGAATCCGCTTGTATGGGTATGGATTCGAAAAATGAAGGCAGATATGGAACTTGCGTGTGATGAATATGTTTTGGAGATTCTGGGGGAGAAAGAAGCGATTCCCTATGGCATGACACTACTTTCATTTGCGAGACAGATTTCAGAGAAAAGACCCATGCCGTATCCGCTCTATTTTCACCATTCTCACCATATAGATCAAATGAAGAGGAGAATTCAAATGATTTCCACGTTCAAAAAAGGCTCCGCAAAGTTGTCAGCTGTAGCCATTGTATGCGGGCTAGTTATTAGTGCAGTCACACTTACAAACGCAGCAGAGCCGTCAACACTTCAGATGCCTGTAAAACAGGATGAAAAAATGCGCCCCTTGTTTGGGGGAACACCCGTCAAGGGGACGAATCGGCTGGAAAAAGCTGAAAAACTTGCTGGTTTTCCTTTCAAAGTTCCGTCTTATTTGCCACGAGAAGTTACCTACCAAAACACCAATATCTATCGCTTCGAGGAATCTGAACCTTCGGATAACGGCGTGGTCCATTATTTCCGAGGTCCCGACGCCAGGCTGCTCAAAATAGAAACGAGCACAGTCGAAAGGACCCAGGAGTCTTTACAAGTGAGATCGGAAGACGGTAGTATCATCTCCACACTCTCAGCAGAAGAAGACCTATCCGCGAATGGAAAAACCGTAAAAGTTATCAAAAGAAAGACAACTTCTGGTGATGGTTCGGTTGATCAAGACCTACTTTATTTCTGGAGTGAAGAAGGTCTCTATTACTTTATCGAAGGATATGGCCTCTTAGAAAATGAGGAGATCGTAAAAATCATTGAATCGTTTCAAGCTCCAAATGAAGAACTGAGAAAAAGGTACGTCAATTACGACCTTCTGAATAACGACATCCTTGATTTAGAGGATCTGGAGTATTTCTCAAAAATGATCGGTTTTGCACCCGTTTTTCCTTTGAATCTGCCTTCCGGTTATAAAGCGACAGAAGCATATGTTAACAAAAAGCTCAATTTTAGTTACCCTGAAAACGAAGAGGATAAACATAAGCGCACCATTCATATCATGTTTAAAAATCCTGATAAACCAAAAACGATTGTGCTGTTTGCCCAAATTAAGGACAAATCCATTGTGGAAAACATGAGAAAAACAAAAAAGATCCCTTTTGAGAGAATAGACGGGGTAAAATTTGAAGTGCCAGTCACCACTTTGAACATCAGTGGACAAGAAGTATTCCGCACAGAGCCGTATAAAATCGATGATACACTGAGTAGCCCAACGGAGAAGGACAACCACACTTATTTTTGGCTAAAAGAAGATGTCTGCTATAAAGTAACGTTCAAAGAAGTGGAAGCGGAGGTGCAACAGCAATTGGTAGCCGCTCTGGTAAAAGAAAAGCCGATTGATCTGAAAAAGTAGCGGGAACATTTAGAGTCTGTACGTAAATCGTGCAGACTCTTTCCTTTTCCCAGAGAGGTAGTATTCATCATTGTCATGGATAAACATGGAGGACAATGTAGAATTATGTCGAACGTATATTTATGAATAAGCATGAGCCTATACGTACGTTGGTTCTATGGAAAAGGAGAATCTATGGAAATGCAGAAGTCATCAAATTCGTCCAAAGAAAACAGCGCTGCATGCTGCCAACCGTCGAATTCGCCCGCAGACGATTCTGCACGGATAGTAATAGAAGGAAACACCGAAGTTATCGCACAAATGAACATGATTAACTTGACGGAAGAGGATTTGCAGTTAATCGCAGCGTTTCGCCCTGTCATTGAGACTGAAATTGAGCAGATTACTTCTTCTTTTTATGAATCGATTCTCCATGTGGACTCTTTGAAACAAATCGTGATAGAGCACACAACTGTTGAACGTTTACGTCAAACCTTAAAGAATCATTTAATCGAAATGTTTGACGGCCGGATCGATCCTGCCTTCATTGAAAAACGATTGAAGATTGCGATGGTTCATCGAAAAATCGGGCTTGCTCCCAAGTGGTACATGGGTTCGTTTCAAAACCTGTTAGGCACACTCATGCGAATCATAGATGATCGGAAAGAAGTTTATCCTGACTCGAAAAAAATGGCACAAGCCATTACGAAACTGCTCAGCTTTGAGCAGCAATTGGTCCTGGAGGCTTATGAAGACCAGACACGTATGCTGGAGCAGCGCGCCAAGTCGATGATGGAATATCAGGCGTTTCACGATGAATTAACCGGCTTGCCGAACAGAAGGAAGCTCCATCAAGCCTTGCAGGAGGCGATTGTTAGCAATAGCGAACAGGGTACGCGATTTGCGGTGCTCGTACTGGACATCGATCGTTTTAAAATGATCAATGACTCTCTGGGCCATACGTACGGGGATCGTTTTTTGCAAGAAGTGAGCGATCGGATCAAAAAAAGTGCGGAAGGATTCGATGTGACGATTGCCCGTATGGGTGGTGATGAGTTCACGCTGATTTGCCAAAATGTTGAAGGCGATCACAAGTTTTCGACGTTGGCTGATCGGGTGGTCAAGGAAATCGAGATCCCTTATCTCTTGCAAGGAAAAGATTATTATGTCTCGGCGAGTATTGGCGTAGCCGTGTATCCCGATCACGGATGCAGTGAGGAGCAATTGCTCAAAAATGCTGATGCTGCTATGTACGAAGTGAAGAAAAACGGGAAAAACGGATTTCAGTTTTTTACCAATGAGCTCGATGACCAAGTGTTGATGCGTATCGAACTGGAGAGGGATTTGAGAAAAGCGGTAAAGAATGACGAGCTGGTTTTGTACTACCAGCCACAGGTTCAAACGGGGATCAATCAGCTCATTGGCGTGGAGGCACTTGTTCGGTGGAATCATCCGATAAAAGGAATCCTGTCACCCGGTGTGTTCATCCCGATCGCGGAAGAAACGGGCTTGATCTTTGAGATTGGCACGTGGACATTGAAGGAAGCATGCAAGCAAATGAAGAAATGGCATGATGCGGGGGGACCCTTGATTCCCGTTTCAGTCAATCTGTCCTCTCGTCAGTTCCACCAACCCAATCTCGTAGGCTACATCCGAGAAATCCTGGTAGAGAGCGGACTCGAACCGCAGTACTTGGAATTGGAAATCACGGAAAGCATGATGATGGACCCAGAACTTTCCACAGAAATTTTAAAAGAATTGAATGAATATGGTGTAAAAATTAGCCTGGACGACTTCGGAACGGGCTACAGCTCGCTCAGCTACCTCAAGCTGCTGCCCATTCACAAGCTAAAAATCGATCGTTCATTCATTTCGGATATTACGATGAATCCGAGTGATCAGGCTATTGTCGCAACGATCATTTCCATGGCGAAGCATTTAAACATGAATGTCATTGCGGAAGGGATCGAGACGCAGGGACAGTTAGACTTTCTCACGGAGAATGCCTGCAAGGAAATCCAAGGGTATTACTTTAGCCGCCCATTACCTGCAACGGAAGTGGAGGAAGCATTCTTTATGCCAGTGCGCGAGCGTTTTGATCATCCTCTGTAAAGCATTTCGAAACAGTCGATGGAATCATTTTGAAATTATTGATACAATGATGAGAGTCCCTTCGGGGGCTATTTTTTTAAGGAGGGTTTTTCCGATGAAGAACATTACGTTCATCAAACATGTCTATGAAAAGCAACTGGGGGGTGAAATCTACTATGAACCCTAGTATTTTGAATGGCACCAGAAATCATCTGATCAACCAGCTTGTCTTTTTTGACGAGCAATATTCACTCTTTTACGATCAATATGTACGGAACTATGGAAAAGAAAAACAAGCCATCGATGAGATTGTCGAGCGTTACAAGCAAACACTTGAAAGCCTTTTGGCCAAAGAAGACAGTGCACTCTTTCAATCGCTTAAAGCAATTACTTTATTAGGCAGCAGTGTAAAAGTGCTATTTGAAGAAGATCAATTTGAGGAGTCATTTACTGTGGTTTATCCCACAGACATTGACCCGGATAACAACAGAATTTCATTCTTATCGCCCATAGGCAGGCAACTGCTGCTAGCGGCTCCACACGATTCTGTTGTGCTGGAAAGTCCGGTAGGCAGGCAGCAGGTGCAGGTACGGGAGATAAGCTTTACATATATGGGGGGATTCTCGTCACCTTAGAAATCTACCCATCGCATCGAGCATATGAGAAGACACTAACAAGAGGTTAGTGTCTTTTTTTTGCCAATTCTAGTAAAATGCAAGAAAAGCAAAAGAGATAGGTGTGGAGCATCGTATGGAAGATAAATTAACATTGATTAAGGTTTTTGCTGGCACAAGTTCACAGGGAACAGTTTTAGAAGAGCTTCCTGCAGAAGACCTAAGCGATCAAAAATTCAAATTACGTGCATCTCCAGGGCTAGCACTAGGCCTTGCGAAAGGAGATACAATAAAACTCCATCCCAACGGAGATTTTGAATTAATAAAGCATGGTGGAAATTTCTGTATTCAAATTTACAAAGAGCAGCCTATCAAAGAAAAGATAGAAGCAGTTGAATCTATAGTCAAAAGAGAACTTTCAGGCTCTCTAGATGGATTTCATAATGGTTCACTCGCGTTTACTGCTCCAATCAGTAACGGATTTGATGCAACCAATCATACGTTCAATAAAATTAGAGACGTACTAGAAGCAGAGTACTATTACTCTAATATTTACAAGAATCCATATAATTTTGAAGATCAAGAGTTAGTTAGTTGGGCTAGAGATCTGGATTAATCGTGAAGCTTATCAACGTGAAGGCTACAACTATGTGGCTTATGCACTGAACGCTTCCATGGAGCCAGTAGAAAAATAGTCAGACACGAGAGACGATGAGAAAGTTATCATCGTCTTTTTTGTGTGGCTTGAAGTGGTTCTGGGTACCCCAACAAAAACCCTTGACCAACAGGTACCCCAAGTGCCAAAGCGACAGATAAGTCTTCCGGCTCCTCGATTCCTTCCAGAACAAGCTGAGTCTGATCTTGGCAGTATTGGACAAAAAGCGAGACGAGCTTTTGCTTTTTCGGCATGGAGGACAATTGCTTGCCGAAGTACCTATCGAGCTTAACGATATCTGGTTCATACTCCACGATCTTTTTTAATGACGCGGCACCCGAGCCGACATCATCTAATGCGATCAGGAATCCATGCTGACGGAGCTCACGTATTTTTTGCCCCAACAATCTTATCTCCCACATCTTGTCTTCTTCATTGGCCTCGTTGATTTCCAAGACAATTCGACTATTCCACGATCCGTATAAACTCTCGGTAATAAACGATAGGAAAGCAGGGTTCAACAACGTAGAAGGAAACACATTGATGAACAAGAGCGGGACATAATCGTGAAAAGTCACACTTGTAAAGTATGATTCAATTGCTTTTTTCATCGACAACGTATCCAATTCATATAAGTGTCCCTCTGACCGAGCCTTTCGAAAAAGAAAGTCTGGCGAGTGGTGTGTAGAGGAGCGAAGTAGTGCTTCGTACCCGAAAAACTGTCCTGTCGCCAGTTGCACCAGGGGCTGAAAAACAGGATATAGCGGTTCCTTTGCCAATACGACGTTCATGGAATCATATTCCTTCCTCTACCAAAGATTTGACTTGAAGAAAAATTGTTTCCTTCAGGAAAGATAAGTTGTCGATATTTTACAACATAGCGGTGTTGTTTGCAATGCAAGCTTCATACGCAATCAAGTTTTGCATTAAGGAAACAAAATTGGATGTGTACAAAATATTTTTCATCTTGTAAACTAGGCTTGTAACCGACAATCAAGATTGGAGGAAATAGGAAATGGAAGCCTTTACGCTACCGGAACTGCCATATCGCTATGATGAGTTGGAGCCTTACCTGGATGCGAGAACGATGGAAATTCATCACGGAAAGCATCATGCAACGTATGTGGCCAACTTAAACAAGGCTCTAGAAAACTACTCGCAGTTCAGGAATGCATCAGTAGAAGAACTAATCAGTAACTTGGAGGATATCCCGGAAGACATTCGCATGGCAGTTCGAAATCATGGAGGCGGGCATTATGGACACAGCTTGTATTGGTCGATCATGAGTCCGACTGGCGGCGGGAAACCAACAGGGGATATTGCGAAAGGAATCGACAAGTATTTCGGAAGTTTTGAGGAAATGAAGGATGAATTGACAAAAGCAGCTGTCAGTCGTTTCGGATCAGGATGGGGATGGCTCGTCGTCAACGGAGACAGGTTGGAAGTGACGAGCACGCCCAATCAGGATACTCCTTTTATGGAGAAGAAAACGCCCGTATTGGTCGTAGATGTGTGGGAGCATGCTTATTACTTGCAATACCAAAATAAACGCCCTGATTTTGTCTCGTCGTGGTGGAATGTGGTCAACTGGGAGGAAGTCAATCGTTTGTATAACGAAGCAATACGCTAAAGCAGGTCCATCGATGAACAGACAAGCGGTCTATTTTCAAGAACAGGAAAAACGTCGAGAAATTTTAGTGTTGCTGAAGAAGCGCCGTTCGGTCGATGTCCAGGAACTTTCAAAGCGTCTCGGCATAACCAAAGTCGCGGTGCGTAAGCATTTAGATGTTTTGCATAGGGAACGGTATATCGAATCTCGACTCGTTCGCCAACGAACAGGCAGACCAGCCTATGTGTATCATCTAACGAATACTGCTGAACAATTATTTCCGCGTCACTACAGCGATTTGGCTACAGAGATGGTGGCGGGGATTCAGGAGTTGTATGGGGAAGCTTTCGTCGATCAATTATTTGAGAAGCGGAAGGCACGGATGTTACAAAACTATCGAGAGGTAATGAAAGGTCAAGGCTTTGACCAGCGAGTGAAAACGTTGGCGAGCATACAAAATGAAGAAGGATACATGCCTCACTTGGAAAAAATCAAAGATGGTTTGTATACGCTTGAAGAAGCAAATTGTCCTCTTCTCCAAGTCGCCATTCGCTATCGCCAAGCATGTAAATGCGAGCTCTCCTTGTTTGAGTCGCTAGTAGACGCGCATGTAGAACGTACTTCGTGTATGACGGAAGGACAAGTGAAATGCCGTTACCTGATAAAAGAAAAGCTCAGCAATGAATAATCGTAGTGAGCAAGACATCCATTACAAGGGCGGATGTCTTTTTCTCGGTTTTTTCGGGAAAGGGTTGTTCTTTTTTTGTCAGGGGAAGACGAATTGTTTAGCGAAAGGGCAAGTGTCTATACAACCAGACGGGCGATCACGTATGGATAAAGGGAGGAGTATTTTGATGGAGGGGAGTGAGGAAATGCCGAATGACAAGAAAAATCCTAAGAATAGAAGACCAATTCTAAACCATCGAGGGTCCTTGAAAAAGTCGAGTGCATCACTCCCGCTCCTCTTTGTCTCACCAAAGGAACAGATGCAGCCTCAAGAAGGTGCCATGGATAAGCAGAAAATGTATCGCTCCAAGAAAGCTAAGGGCAAAAGAAATCATGCGAGACGGCCTCCTGCCAACCAGATAGCTACCGAACACGTCTCTCCTCATTCCACTCCCACTCCCACCCCTATGGATACCAAGGATCTTCCGCAAGAAAACAACAGGGCCCAGGAAGAACTGATTCAAGCAAAAGTAGTATACGTTGAACGAACGGGTCAATCGTTCATGCAGGTTGCTTTCCTGGAAGAAATCTGGGACGTAGAGTGGGTCCATTCCTTACGCGTGCCCTGGAAGCTTGATTGGAAAGAGGTGGAATGTCAAAGTAAGATCGATGTCCAGCACGTTCGCCACGATGATAGCAAAAAGCTTATCTGGGTATCTGGTGAGTTGGAAATCAAGGGTTTGGGGGTCACTGTCCATTCGGAAAAATTAGAGCACGAAACGATTCGCATTCCATTTAACTCGACAGTATTACGAGCCTCCTTACCGAAAGCAAACGTAGGAACAAGCGCAATTCTCCTCACAGCACCAGCTTGTCCGACGAATAGATGGGTAGAGACGGGAGAATGGCAAATCAACCTTATGGCAGATCCGCTCACTCATTCGCAATCAGAATGGAAGGAGTTCAGCGGCTTGGCAACCATTAGCGGTCGTGTATGGTGGTATCGGAAGCAGCTGGTTCCCGTTCCGCCTCCATACATAGCGAAAAAGGTAAACAGTCTTTTCTAGAAAAAAGGGCAGATAACGCTTGGCATCAGCCAAATCCATATTGAATCTAGTCCATATAATATAAAGAGAGTAGGTGTTTGAAAAGGAGAGTGTAATAATGGGTATACATGGCGATGGCTGTAAATGTGGCCAAACTCAAGTAACGCAAAATAGCTGCACGGTGGAAAACGCCCGTGTGTTCGGAATGGCTTCAACCGAAACCATTTTTCCTAAAACCATTAAAGTACCTGTAACGTTGGCAGAAACCGCTGTTGTCGTATGTGTGGAGGCGAATGTCCATTTAGAGAGGCCTGCACTAGAGATCATTCGGGTATTAAAGAGTGTCATTTTGGAGCAATGTGAGCTGGTTCCTACATTCAACCCGTTGTCTGCAAAATTGTTCGTCAGTGGTTTTATTCGCAAAAATATCGAGTACACCACAGTTGATCAAGTTACGGGAACAGCTGTATGTGGTGATGTACGGCATACAACGGCGCTGATACCATTCGATTTCTGTACAGATCTTACTTTTCCGGCTACAGGACCGACTTTGCAACTGGCACCAGATTTCGAGTCACACGGAGAATATTTGAATAAATCGGGTCATGCGGCAAAGGTTAACGTAGGTTTGTTCGGCAACCGAAAAATTTACAACGAGAGGCCGTATTGTGAGCTGGTATTCACGGAATTCACCGAATTAGACATCGGTTTGGAAAGTAAGCGGTGCAAAGACACAACCAAAACATTCTCAACCGTCCGTGAAAAAATCGTCCTGCGTCTTGGTCTGAAGGTTTTGCAGGATCAACAAGTTCCTATTCCAACGGCACCACCACCGACACATCCTCCAAAACCGACATTTCCGCCACCTTGCAAACCGATATGTCCACCTAAGAAAAAATGGTAGTACAGCTGTAGGAAAAGAAACATAGAAGAAGGGCAGATGAGACTTCCGGTAGCGTTAGTGCATGCTTACTGGTAGTCTCATTTTGTAACATAATTTGGTATGATGCAAAAAGAAATGTTTATATGGCCCAAATTAAACCGTTACTTGAAAAATATCCAGTTGATTTTTCCAGTTGAAGCGACAAACAAAATCCGTTTCGGGGCATAAACTCTCCGTTCCTAGGTAGTAGCGATCACGCATTTCTTTTACGATTTTTATTAAAAAGCGTGCGCTTTGGAAGGAGAAGGATGTGCGATGTTTCGAATCCGTTTTAGTATATTTTTGAGTGTATTTGTTGCGATGGTGGGGTTGATGATTATTGCCCCCGTAATGCCGCCGCTTATACGTGAATTAGGCCTCAGTGAAATTCACTCTGGCATCATTATTTCTCTCGGCTCTATTGCAATGGCGGTGATGGCACCTGTCTGGGGGCGGTTAAGCGATCTCAAAGGAAGGAAAGCGGTCATTGTCATTGGTTTCCTCGGAATGTTTGTGAGTTATGTCCTGTTCACAGCGACCATGTACGCAGGATTATCGCAGGTAATAAGTGGCGGGCTTCTCGTTGTATTGCTCATTGTGGCACGCGGATTGATCGGTATGTTTATCCCAGCGGTTCCCTCTGCAGCGCAGGCGTATATAGCGGATATCACGAGCGAAAATGGTAGAGCGGCAGGAATGGCCTTAATCGGTGCAGCCAATGGGATGGGTCTTGTTCTAGGTCCAGCGATTGCGGCAGCCTTTGCACTGATTGGTTTGATTTGGCCGTTATACATTGGTGCACTGTTGCCGCTTGTCGCATTAGGCATCGTGTGCTTCTTGATTCCAGCTCAAAAACCCATTATTCACGAGAAAGCTCCCAAAGTGAATCCGTTTCAAAAAGGTCTCCCCTTATATTTGTTTGCCGGATTGGCAACGATGCTCAGCATTATCACCTTACAAGTCGTTGGAGGGTTTTATTTCCAGGATCAGTTGTCTTTGACAACAAAGGAAACCGCCAGAATGATTTCAGTAGGCCTTATGATTTCTGGTGTAGCGATGATTGTTACACAAGGACTGCAAATGAAAAATCCAAAATGGCAACCAAGATCGCTCATTCTTTTTGGGGCAGTGCTCTTAATCATCAGCTTGTGTCTCTTTCTTTTCTTCATCAATGTGATCGTCTATTACGTGGCATTTTTCTTGTTTGGTGTTGGAGCTGGGCTTATGATGCCAGGATTTATGGCAGGGGCTTCCCTTGCCGTTGCTCGTGAACAGCAAGGAGGCGTAGCGGGACTTGTGGCATCGGTCCAAGGAATATCCGCTGTCATCGCACCGATTCTCAGCACAAGCCTTTACCAGCTGAATAAGTATCTGCCTTTTGCCGTAGTAGCATTATTCGTGATGCTGATGGGCGCGACATTGCTTTTCGTCAAAAGAAGGTCAAAAAACAACGAAAAGACAAGCATAGATTCGTAATCAATAACGATATGGATACCCTGACATTTTGGCATATAATTGGGATAGCATTCTCATACGAGGAGGGTCCTTTGCTGCGTGAAAATAAGCGAATTATCCCAATTAACCAATGTCAGTACCCGGTCGATTCGCCACTATGAAGAAAAGGGCTTGCTACAGGCAGAACGACTGGAAAATGATTACCGCAATTTCAATGAATCGGCAGTCAAGCGCGTCAAGATGATTCAACTGTACTTGAAGCTGGGGTTAACAGCGGATGAAATCAGAACGTTGTTCAGAGGGGAAGTGGCATCTCCCGACGATTACGAATATTGCGAGGAAATGCTGTCGATTTACGAAGAAAAGCTCAGCAAAGTGAACGAACAGATTGAGGCACTCCAAGAGTGGAAGAAAACGCTGGAAAGGCAAATTTCCATTACCCGTGGAAAAAAGGTTACGAATTAATTCATAGGCACGGCCCCGAAGCGATCAGCTGCTTCGGGGCCGTTTTTTTTACAAAGAATGTAAGCTTTGTCCGATTCCACCATCCACAGTTAGTCTCGCACCAGTCGTAAAGGTAGCGTCAAAGGCGAGGAAAAGCACTGCTTTCGCCACTTCTTCTGATGAACCATGACGTTTCATTGGTGTAACCTTATCGCCAAGCTCCTGGAAGGTAGCTCGTTCTGCATCCGTGAAACTGGCAACTCCCATGGAAGGCGTATCAATGAAGCCGGGACTCACGACATTGACGCGAATCCCCTTGTCCAGCAGCTCTACCGCAAACCCGGAGGCCAAGGAACGCAATGCCGCTTTGGATGCACTGTATACGCTCATGCCGGGGTAGCCGCCTTCATCTGCTACGGAAGATGTAAATACAATCGAACCGCCTTCATGAATAAGCGGCGCCAAGCGCTGGACGGTGAAAAATGCCCCTTTCGTATTTACCTCAAAAATCTGATCGTAAGTCTCCTCAGTGACTTCCAAAAAAGGCTCCAGAATGGAAGTGCCTGCATTCACATGGAGAAAATCGATCTTGCCAAAATACTTTCCAACATAGTCTCCGAATGCTTGCACATCCTTCATGCTCGATACATCAGACACTACAACATGTGCCCGTTCGCCCAGCTCACGTTTTGCTTCTTCCGCATTTTTCGGATTGCGGCCAGAGACGATGACCTCCGCGCCGCCTGCCAGCAATGCTTTTGCCACGGCCAAGCCCATACCATGTGTACCTCCAGTTACGACTGCTTTTTTCCCTGTATAGTTTTTCATTTCTGTTCCTCCCTGAGTGAATGAGTTATCTTTCTGAACGTAGTCTAAACGTTCACGCTAATGTGAAAGTCAAGGGCTCTCCAAAAATTAGGCAGACGGTATACCGAAAGAAAAAACTGTTGTAAAATTTTTGAAAAGGAGTGTGTGGAATGTTAAAACAGAAGCAGATTATCGAAGCGGTTCAAGAAGCTTGTAAGCAAGATACCCAAGTCACATCATGCATGATGTACGGCTCCTTTACGAAGGGAGAGGGAGATCAATACTCGGATGTTGAGTTTTATATTTTTATCGACGATCCTTCATTTGGGACATTTCAATCCAAACAATGGGTTGCCAACATCGCTCCGTACGATTTGATGTTTTTCAATGAATACGGAACCGAAGTCGTGATTTTTTAAGCCGACGGGAGTTTTCCCTGATACAAACTCCATGTTTATTTTCGACAACACAGGGATGCTGAGAGAATATCTGGATTATTTAGGGGGCAAAGGCCCAGAGAGAATGACAGATGAAAATGTTTCCTTTGCTTTCCATAACTTTGTTAACGCTTGGTTGTTGGGCATAAACGTGTTGCGGAGAGGAGAACTCGCACGATCTTTAGAGGTGTTAGCCTATGTTCAAAAGTATATGTTGCAGCTCCTTAGAATTAATGAGCAGAATGTAGAGCGGTGGCTAAACAGCACGAAGAATTTGGAGAGAGACTTGAGTCCAGAAGCTTACAAGGAATATGCATTGATCACAGCAAGGTTACGGAAAGACGAGTTGGAACAAGCCTATACACATGCGCTGCTGCTGGCGGACAAATTGAGGAAACAATTGGAGCCTCACTATGCTTTTGATGTGGATGAGAAAATGATCGGCAAGCTTCGAGACTATTTGAGTCAAAACGAATAATAGAGGATGCTCGAGAAAGAAAGTGAAATTTGGAGTGTGTATGTAAAAATCAAGGTTTATACGGAAACATATTGGATAAAAGACACTAGAGTCGTTCTACTAGTGTCTTTTTGTCTGGTTATCTAACGCAAGCAACTGTCCTTTGAGGGATAAAATATACAAAATCGGGTTCGGTGTCGAATAGGTTGGTTATTTTTGGTATAATTCAATGGCATTGAAGCTTTGGGGTTGAATCCGACATAAATGGAAGTGACTGTATTACATGATCAATCTGGGGCAATATCCTCATAGCAAAGAGAGTCTTTGTCAACTACTTGAACAATCAAGAACGAGAATACTCTCCCATGAAGAAGTCGCAAAGTGGTGTTGGCTGTTTTGGTCAAGATGGAGATCAGATGAAGACGATTTATTTACAAAAACAGATGAGATGGCAATCGATATCGTGATGGAGATTGGAGAATTTTGGGTAAATAAACCACGGTATGGTGTCCAACCAATCATTTTCGGGAATGAACAGATAGATATGTGGATTGGCAGATTACAATAATCGGTTAGAAAAGCACGATAGATTTGGAGGGGAATACTTGGACACTCAACTAACGCTAAATTTTTTATCTGCTTATGTCCACCACCATAAGTACTATCTGGATGTGTGGCGTACAAAAGGGTTCTCATGGAATTGGGGAGCTGCACTTTTTGGAGAAGCATGGTTTGCCTTCCGAAAGATGTATCTGTTTGCAACCATTATTTATTCTGTGAATCTATGTGTAGGTTTACTATTGGGGTTAGTTGGACTTGATGATGCTACTTTTTATGAAATATACATTGTCTTCGCAATTACTCAACGAGTGCTTTTCGCATTAACAGCCAATTTTTTGTACTATGTTTCGGCAGTGCAAACAATTAAAAAAGCTCACAGTAAACATACAACGCTTGATCTAGAAGAGACAAAGAAGCTGGGTGGGACTAGTGTCCGGGCTGTTATTGTGGTGGTGCTGGTGAATTTGTGTTTTAGTCTGCTGGATCGATTCTTAGCATAGTGAAAAAGTACAATAGCTCGCTTTCAAGGTTTATATATTTGCGAGAAATGCAACTATCTACTAAATGCCACCTTTTTGCAAATGGAGTCAGATACCGATACATATAAGAACAGC
Organism: Brevibacillus fortis; assembly: GCF_046196545.1. Lineage (GTDB taxonomy): Bacteria > Bacillota > Bacilli > Brevibacillales > Brevibacillaceae > Brevibacillus > Brevibacillus fortis_A. The sequence continues at coordinate 3,283,049 of NZ_CP176370.1, read as the reverse complement.
TATGATTGTCACCGATGTTCAGAGAAAATGCCTTCTATGCCTATCGATGAGGAGCTTGATCACGGTCTTGCGTTAGTTTGTCCAGATTGTGGCAAGGAAAAGCTGTCCGTGGAGTGTTTTTTGCATTGGGATTACAGATGGGTTATTACAATATCTGAAAACCTAAAGGAGAATCCAACATGAGCATTTGGCCTAAGCCTTTCTTGGAGCCCGACGCATTAAAACAGCACATGCTAATTCTAAGCGCACTTGATATCGTATTGTGTCAAGAGGAGTGGCTGCGCAGATATCAGTTCGATCCAGAATGGGATGAAAATACAACATTCGCGAGCGTTAGCAACGGTTCAGGCGACGATCTTTACATTCTATTCACCACCGAGGGCGTTATTGTTAAAGGATTCGATCATGAATCGGAAATGAGTCCACATGCCAGGGAAGAATACGAGGTTTGGCCTGGCATCTATGAGCAAGTCCCTCCCGCTTTGCTTCATCGACTCGATGACGAAGCGTTTACCAAGGAGGACGTTACATTTTGCTTATGGCGAGAATCTACTGATCACGTGTGGAAAACGGGAGACATACATAATCCGCAAGGGCTGGATGATGGATCAGATTTTTTGCTTGGGATGATATATGATATTCCAGAAGACTATGTAGAGTGGGCAGAGGCCTATTACGAGGTGAAGGTCCCGCTTGATGTAGTTGGTTATACGTTTTCAAATACTGCCATTACCGAAGAAATGATTACGGAGCTGAATCCGGAAATTGATCTGGAAATCGCGATCAAGGAGCTTCAAGCGATCGGATTTACAGTTACGTAAAGTACGCCCTGATTCAGAAAAATACAATGGAAAGAAGATGACGATATGCCAAAAGGTATGTATTCTCAAGGACTTGCCGTACTGCTGTCAACGGCGGTTCCGATTCACAAAATAGCAGACATGCTCAAGGATCAATTCGAAATTGCCAGCATCAAGGAAACGTTCGACCAATGGGTGTTCAGCGGCCCTAGCTTGCTTATTCCGTATCGTCCAGAAGTAAACGGGTATATCCAGGTCGATGTCGTCGATAAGCCTTGGCCGGATAGTATGGGAGACCCGGCAGAAGACACAATGCTGTTTGGCGCTTGGTCGATGGGCTTTTTCGGACCGTTTACGTTCTCGAATAGCCTGGAGCGGGCAGTTCAGCAATCGTGGGGATATCCCGAAGGGGGGCAAGCCGCATCCGAGCACAAAGCGTTTATCCGTATTCGCTCTTCTTTCGTGTTGGGGGAGTCAAACGATCAGGCTCCTGTACTGCCTGAGGATTATGAAGCGCTCCCGGAGTTGATTACTGTCACTGCTATTGCTGAGTCGCTGTTGAAAATGCCGGAATCCCTTTGCTTTTTTAATCCGAATGGGGAATGCCTCGCGTCTGCTGAGCTGATGCAAGAGCTGAATCTGCGATATGAGCAAATACAGCTCCTTCCGCTAGAGCTGTGGTCCAATGTCCGGTTGTTCAATCTTCCGGAAGGATGGATCTTGATGGATACCGTCGGCATGCAGCAGTTGGATGTGATCGATCATGAGGCGGTATTTAATGGGGATGCCTACGATCCGAATGAGGTCGCGAGTTTTCTGCGTAATATATCGAACTATGTATACGAGAATGGTCCTGTTATCAATGACGGCGATACAACCGACGGGCCGGGTGATGAAATTTGGAAGTGTGTCTTGTTAGAGGAAGGGTTGGCAAGCCCTCCGCGTGATGTACTTCGCTGGTATCCGTTGGATGGAAGGGAAAAACCTGCGGGATTGGAATAAATGAAGGCGAAGAGTGAAGGACATGGTCCGATCACTCTTTTTTTATTCCTATAAAATCGAAAGATAGCGACTGGAAGTAAAATTCGCGGAAGCGGTGTTGTCGGAGACTAGTGAGCAACCAGAATCGGTGCGAAAATGGCTCAACACGCCAACCAAAGTTCGTGTGATTGGACCTTACTACGATCCCGAGAAAGACGCTACCTTTTTTATGGAAGGTGCTCTCGCTGATTTGTTTGACGTTTATCATTCACACGCGGAAAATTACCCCCGCTCAGATGTTGGAATAGTGAAAGGTTTAGATTATTTACGTACATTAAATTCACATATCGGTTTTTTGTTCGTGTTTAATGGCGGTATCTTGCATTTTGTTAAAAAATTCTCGGGGGTAATACTTTTAGCAAGATTGTGTCCCCTTCTCAAAACCGAACGATAAGTTTTAGACCTTCTTGCTTAGAAACTTCCCCGAATGACAGGCTCACGATCAAAATCTATGCCGAGGAATAGTCCCTGGAACCGAAATCCGACAAAGCGTAGACAACCCCAAATACCCAAACAACGGATACAAAAACATGAGCAGCTGACTATACCCAATCAGACACAATACGAAAGAAGTAGAGAATAAATACAAGTAAAGCCGCGATTCCGGAACGTCCAATAATTCACGCAGCTGCTGACCAATCCCGAACACGTTGGAAATCAGTGTGGTAAAAATCTCGGAATAGAGTACGAAAACAAAGAACAGCTGGAGCCACTCGTTCCATTGATCTGTTACGAAAAGAATCGGGATATTCATAAGACGGACATCGTCCCAGTTAGCCAACATCGCAGTATGGACGACGAGGAGCATGAATCCAAGCACGACCCCTCCAATGACGGCTGCCCGAAGCAACACTACCTTGTCGCGGATCGCATAGCCGATCGGAATGAGAACGGATTGGGCCATGGCTAGATTAAAGGACACGTATAAGACTGTTTTCCATAAGAAGGAGTAATCGGATGGGAGTGAGAGCGGCATGGGAGATTCTGCGGTGCCATCCAGCAAAATGAGCAAAGCGAACAATACCATGGACGGAACGACGATCGCATTCACGACGAGTAGTTGCTCCAACCCTTTTCGTAGAATCAACAGGGCAAACAGAACAGTGGCTGTGGTCCCGACCATATACGGAATGTCAAACTGCTCCTCCAAGACCGAGCCCGCTCCTGCCAACATGACAGTCGTTACGCCAAAAAGGGTGAGAAAGACCAAAATATTCATCGTACGACCGATCATCGGTCCAAACAGTTTTTGATTAAAGGATTCATAGGAGGGTGTACGTAAATGATGAGCGATTAGCATCATCTTGTAGCCCAGCCAAACAAAAAGAGATGTGGCGAGCAGGATGCCGATTGTTCCGGCATGGCCGTAGGCGGTGAAAAACGCGAGAATTTCTTGACCGCTCGCAAACCCGGCGCCTACGACGGTTCCAATGTACGTTGCTGCGACCTGAATACTTTTTCCCCACAACTTCATACTGGTTTTTTCCTTTCCCATCCAAATAGATGCTAGTACAAGTGTATGAGTCTCGGAGAAAAACAGAATGAGAAAACTTGTCTATCTCATAACCCAACTATGGAAAAAAGCGAATGGCACGTGACCATTCGCTTTTTCGTATAGATACCGACGTTTTACAGAAGAAACATCGCTACGATTGTCGTCACCAAAAGTCCGATCGCCACGGGATACAGATTTCGTCTCGCCAGCTCAAAAGGGTCTACGCCACAAATCGCCGCAGCTGGAATCAATGCCCAAGGAATGATCGTTCCACCGCCGACCCAGACGGCGGCAATTTGTCCAAGGGCTGTTAACGTAGCCGCACCGGCACCCAAAGCAGTTGCGAATAGTTGGGCCAAAGAGCCAGCTAGTGTAATCCCGGAGAAGCCTGAGCCATCCAGCCCTGTGATGACACCTACTGCGGATACAGTGAGAGCAGCTACTTCCTTGCTAATGGGAATCGTCTGTGCAAGCGCTACGCCGAGGTCATTCACGATTCCGTGGGAGCCCTGCGGTAGGACTTCCCCAAACACCTTTATAAACCCACTGTCGCCCATATAAAAGAAAGCAGCAATCGGGATGACTGGCCCAAATACTTTAAAGCCGAACTGAAAGCCTTGGATGAGATGTGTGGTTACTTGCTCGAATCCACTTTGCTTGTGCGCAAGCATCGTTGCGATGATGAGAATGAGCAAGGCGGTTCCGCCCACAAGCGCCGTTGCATCGCCTCCGCGTAAATCAAAAGCAAACATGGCCACGACATCAAGGACAAATAATACCGGCACAAGTCCAGCCAACGTACGCCGCACGCCATCTGACAAAGGGACTCGTGTGGAAGTAAAAACAGCATCGGGTACAACTGTCTCTTTGGGGGAAGCAAGCACGCCGAGCTTCATGTCTTTTTTCAAATACCAGAATGCAATTGCAGTCGTCACGACACCCATAATGATAACGAGAGGGACACTGGCTGAAATTACATCCGAGACAGGAATTCCTGCGGCTTTTGCCGTTAAAGTGGGAGCCCCTTGAATAATATAATCACCGGACAGTGCAATCCCGTGTCCGAACAAGTTCATCGAAACAGCGACACCCATCGCCGGTAAGCCAGCGCGCAATGCCACGGGTAACATGACAGCACCGATCAGTGCGACAGCTGGAGAAGGCCAGAAAAACCAGGAAATGACCATCATGACGATCCCGATAACCCAATAAGCCAATGTAGGATTTCGAACTAAATGGGTCATCGGCCGAATCATCGTTTCATTTACGCCCGTATCTGTCAAAACGTGACTCATGGCAACGATGATACAGATAACTAAAATCGTCGGCAATAGCTCGGTAATCGCATAGATGAAGCTGCCGAATATTCCGCCGACGGCTGTTGTCACAGACCCTGTCGCGACGAAGCCGAGGATCGCTATGCCCACGATACTGATCAAACTCGTATCTTTTCGCAAAACCATCACGAGAATAATGCCGATCACGAACAAGACGTACACACCATGTATCCACAAAAGCTCGATTCCCATGTCGCACCCTCCTTTTTCGTTACTCCGATGAAAGTACCTTGATGTCACAACATATGCGAAAAATAGGCCATGGGTGAACGCACACCCTAGAGAGGACGAGTGGATCAACTGGAAAACTGGCATTTTTGTCCATGATATGCCACTATTAATGAATGACGAATATTTGGGTTCCAAGCAAGAGAGGGGGATCGGCACATCGACGTGCTTAACCAGTCCGTCGTGCAGCCAACTACGATGAATTCGACTACACCCATCCAACGTAAAATGGACCAGGCAATTGAGCTTTTGGAGCGCCGTTTCCTGGAAAGAAGTGAATTGATTCGCCTTTTAATGCTCGGCATCATGAGCGGGGAGAATGCTTTGTTAATCGGTCCACCGGGAACAGCCAAGTCTCAGCTAGCACGGTCTGTCTCTCAGCTTTTTGGATCGGAACATTGGTTCGAGTATTTGCTTACCCGTTTTACGACGCCCGATGAGATATTCGGTCCAGTCTCCCTTCAACAATTGAAGCTGGATCAATACGTACGAAAAACAGCAGGCTATTTACCCAACGCTCAGTTTGCGTTTTTGGATGAAATTTTCAAAGCGAATAGCGCGATTCTGAATGCGTTGCTTTCTATATTGAACGAACGAATTTATTTCAATGGCAGAGAAAAAGAGGAGGTTCCGTTGCAGTTCTTAATCGCTGCATCGAACGAACTTCCCGATGACGATGATCAATTGACTGCTCTTTATGACCGCTTCCTGTTCCGCTATGAGGTTCACTATTTGAAGCATGCTGCAAGCTATGAGCGCATGTTTTCATTGCCAACGACGCCTCTTCCCGTTGTGTTCTCTCTGTATGACGTGAAGGATATTCAAGCGGCAGCAAAGCAAGTGGTCATTCCAGAAACCATCATTTACTTCTTGTACCGTCTAAAACAAGACCTGGAAGCAAAAGAGTATGTGCTCTCCGACCGTCGCTGGAGCAAAATCGCGCATGTATGGCGTACTTCTGCTGCCTTGCATGGACGTGAGCAGGTGACAATCTGGGACACGGTTTTCACTCCGCATATGCTGTGGAATGTTCCTGAGGACTCGACGGTCATGCAGGAAGCGTTCGAACAACAATTTACGGAAATGCTGAAGAATGATATGGAGAACGAATTGCCACTCCAACGCTTCGGACAAATTGCAGATAAATGGAAGGAAAAAGAATCGGAGCTGCATGCGTTCCAGTTTAAAAAGGAAGTGGGCGCAAAGCTGGGCAAGGAAGCGATGGAGCGCAATGTCCGGTTGTTGGAGGAGAGTCGCGATGAGGTGGAAGAGACGGCGCGAGACTTGCGTAATCGTCTCATTCAGTGGGAGAAGCGGGAGCACGATTTGCATGCCTATGTCCTGGAAAAAAACCGCTTGATTCCGCATGTAGAAAAATACGCGGTCAAATATTCGTACCTGCGAATTGAAGGCGAACGGATTTTGCAGCAGCTACAGCGCACATATCGGACGATTTTTGACAAGGAAATCCCCGGGGCGGATTATGATTTTACGTTGTAGGGGGTAGTTCGTATGATCATTCGCGCTAGCGGTGTTGATCGCTATGTATTTGAAACGTACCTCGCCTCTTCGCGTACCGCTCAGGAATGGGTTCATGAGGCGCGGGCACGAGCAGCGTGGTTTGATTTAGAGCTCTTGGCCGATTTTTTCCTCGTCTTTTATTTGGAAAAGCCGGAGATCGATCTGACGCAAGAATCCACTCCTTTTCATCATTGGATGATTCGTACGCTCATGAAGCAGTATTTTACACGCATGATTCATCCTCGGACAGTCGGGCAGGAAAGTGCGTCGTTCAAAACCGCAATCAAGGCCTTGCTGTGGCTGACAGAGACGTTTTCCGAGGAAGTGAAGCAGCGGGAGAAGGATCAACGGCTTTCTCCGCTTTTAACTGGCTTGAAAGACCAACAAGGCCAGGAAGGAAGTCAACAAGCTCAGCTTTCCGAACTGCTGACAGAAAAACAAAAGGCCAAGCTCGAGTTAGTTGGTTATACGCTTCAACAGGGGAAGCGGGTCGTGGAAGACAAGCAAGAGGCCATGGACACCAAGCCTTTAGTGCGGGCAGAGGTATTGTCTTTGCAAAATCGCATTACTGAGCTGCAAGAAGAAATGAAAGTACAGTTCACGAAGCGGACCAAGCTTCTGCAAAAGGTGAAAAAACTGGAGAGTGATCTGGCTCATAGGGAAAAGCAGCTGGATCGACTCCAAAAGCAAGAGAAGGAAGCGATCGCCGCTTTTGAAAAAGAGCTGGGACAATGGCTGGAGAAATCGTTAAAGGCCACGCTATCCGCTGAAGAACTCGATACGCTTTTTGTTGAAGAGGTATTTACGGCCAGTCAGCGTTTTGCCAACCGAAGCTGGGGACATGAGCTAGGTAAGCTGCGCAGGCAAAGCTTTGAGCAGTATTTGAAATGGATTGAGAAATTGAAGCGCCATCCTGACCTGGTCGCTTTTCTGAACGAGGTAGGCAGGCAAGTCCATCGCTTTCGTGTAAAGCGCAAAGAAATTCGCTCCAGACATTTTCCTGAGGAATACTATGATTTGCGGCAATCGGGGGATATTGCACACATGCTGCCAGGTGAAGCAGTGCTTCTCGCTGATCCGGACTTCGAGAACTACTTCATGCTCAAATGGCTGGAGCAAAAGCTCATGACCTACGATACCGCGGGATGGGTAGAAGAACCGCCAAAAGGTCCGGTGATCTGCATGCTCGACACATCCCATTCAATGCGCGGAAGTAAGCTGCGGCTTGCGCAAATTTTCCTCATGACGTTTGCAGCCCTCTCGATGCTGGAAAAGCGTGATTTTATCCTCCTCTTATTCGGGGCAAAAGGCGAGATCAAAGAGCAACCGCTCTATCACAAAAAGCCAGATTGGCCTGCCTTTTACGGCCTGGCGCAAATGGCGTTTGGCGGTGGGACTCACTTTGACGCCCCGATGAAGCGAGCCATCGAGCTGGTTGAAAAGGAACAAGCGTGGCGTGGAGCAGATTTTGTCATGGTAACGGATGGAATTGGGGGCATTTCTCCTTATGTCCAAGAAAAACTCATCTCTTTGGGTCAGCATAAACAAGTTCTCTTACACAGCTTGATTGTGGGTTCGGCGAGACAGCATCTCGTACAAGCATATGACTTGCTGGGCGTTTCTCACCGTGTCAAATTTGCTACGAGCTGGGAAGCGGATGGGGAAGAGAACACGGGACTGCTCCTGGATGTATTTCACACAGCCAAATAAGTGATTTGACGTCACTTCCAAATCTCGTCTCCTAATTGGTACGAAGATTCCGAGACCAAACGGATCGCCGAATCGTGTGGGTTTCTCTGACGGAGCGATTATGCAGTGCATAAAGGAACCGGCTGAAAAAAAGTGGATAGACCGCTTCTTCTCAGCCGATGATCATGACCCCAATTAGCCGACTCTCGCTGCCATCGTACGTCCGAATTCAAGCTCATCGAATTTGCTCTGAACGACTTGACGATCGTATTCCCACACGGCATCCTCCAGCGCATACTCCACCGGAACATCCCGGATAATCGTAGCCAGCTTTCTGCTCAAGTACACCTGATCTCGATTCTCTTCCAGCTTGCTACGCATTTTAGGCGTACAGTTTGCCAGATTTACATATAGGTTGTCCAAATCACCATGCTCGGTAATCAGTTTTGTCGCTGTTTTCTCGCCGATACCTGGGCAGCCTGGAATACAGTCAGATGCATCTCCCATTAAAGCTTTGACGTCAACCACCTGTTCAGGTGAAATTCCACGCAATGCCAAGAGGCTCGCTGGATTATAATGCTCGTGTTTGCCACCATTTTTCAGGATTTTTACACTAACTCGCTCAGATATGAGCTGCAAGCTATCGTAATCACCCGTAGCAATGATGACCTCGTGTCCTTCTTCGGAAAGACGTGTGGAGAGCGTGCCCAATACATCATCGCCTTCATAGCCTGGGCATCCCAAGTTCGGAACCGAGAACGCAGCCGTTACTTCTTTCACCAAATCGAATTGTGGAATGAGCTCATCCGGTGCCGCTTGACGATTTGATTTATAGCCATCATACCATTGACTGCGCACCAGAGACTCGCGCGAAGCGACATCCCAGCCCACTACAAGATGGGTAGGGCGAGTCAATTCTGCGTAATCGAGCATCATTTTTGTAAACCCATAAACCGCATTTGTGTACACACCTGTTGAAGTCTGGCGATAGGCTCCACCCCAAGCAGAACCATAAAAGGCGCGAAATAAAAAGCTCATGCCATCGATGAGAAGTACTTTTCCTGAATCACTCACAAAACCTTGCCCCTCTCACTACCAAACTATACGCACCATTATAGCATAAAGAATGGGGACAACCTTGTCAGATTTTACAACTGAAATATCAGCGAAAACGTGTATGTACTTCCGTTACGGTGGGATGATAGTACCACAAGAGGTAATCAACTCCCTCTTGAAATCAACTTCCGGTCTCAAGGCGAGGAGCATACGCTGACGGTTCAACTCCGTCCCGGGAGAAAAAAGCGTTGGGAGGAATCAATCATGGCAAACAACGGTGGAAGCTCCAACAACCTGCTTGTTCCTCAAGCGAACCAAGCTTTGGATCAACTGAAGTATGAGATTGCATCTGAATTTGGTGTAAATCTCGGACCAGACACTACTTCTCGCCAAAACGGTTCTGTTGGTGGCGAAATTACCAAGCGTCTGGTGAGCTTTGCTGAGCAACAAATGGCAGGCCGTCAAGTTTAACGTACTGACAAGTAAATAGCTGGATGAAGAGAGGTCCCTTTTTAGGGGCCTTTCTATGTTTATCATGAAAAGCCCTTTTCTTTCCTGTGTGGTGCAAACACACAAGCACAATCGCGGACTAGTCATATGGTGTAACGAACAGTTAACTATCCTCGTTTGTCCAGTGGAAAGGAGAGACGTCCGGCTATGAAGAAAAAAGAAGTAAAGCAGCTTTTAAAAAAGCATCCCGAATTTGAAGCGTGGGTTCTCGAAGATTCCATGCGGATTAGAGCGGTCCGTAGCAACCCCGTTATGGCGGAAGAATTGTTTAAAAGATGGAATGATCGAAAAAAAGGGGTGCTTGATTTTGAAGGCATCTCGCAAAAAACCAAACGTGCAAGCGAAATGCTGACAGGCGTACAATCCATCATGGAAATGATGTCGGATTATTCGAAGAAACAATGAGATTACATTTGGAATGATTGGAGAAGGCTAGCTGATTAGCCTTCTTTTTCTTTTTCCTTTCAGGGTGTGTTTTGTTATACTAGAAAATGGGAGGGAGCATGTCTATGTTCAAATCAATGGTTAGTCTCATGTTGGTCACCGCATTGACGCTCGTCTCTGGGACAAGCATATTCAGCCAGACAGTAGAAGGGGTTTACGCCCAAACAACGAAACAACAACCAGCGATCAGCGTAACACCAGCCAAAACATATCCTGGGGACGTTATTTTTGTACGCAGTAAAGAGCCACAAACCGTAACGGTATTCTCTCAGAACTATCGTTTGCAAAAGACTCAGGATGAGTATGCCCGGTTTATCCCGATTCCTTTTAACACGAAAGCGGGGACTTATAAAGTCACCTCTGCTGACAAAAAACTTTCTGTATCTGTGACAATCGCACCGAAAAAATTTGAAGTAGACAAGCTCACGGTAAGCAAACAGCTCAACAAAATGCGACAGGATACGAATCGAATCAATGCCGATCAAAAAAAGATCAATGCAGCCAGATCAAACTCGAGAGCGATTCCGTATTTCTCGGAGCCGTTTAAACAGCCAGCAGTCGGAAAATTAACGACGCCATTCGGCTACCAACGCGTAGTAAATGGTGTACCAGCCAACCGGCACTCGGCGATCGACATCGCGAACAAAACAGGAACTCCAATTTGGGCGAGTAACCATGGAAAAGTGGTTCTGGCCGACTCTTTATACTTAACAGGCAATACCATCATCATCGATCACGGGTTAAATATTTTTTCCATATATGCTCACTTGTCCAAGCTAGATGTCAAGACAGGGCAAGAAGTGAAACAGGGACAGGTGATTGGACAAATGGGTAGCACCGGTTTTTCTACAGGTCCTCACCTTCATTACGGCATGTTAGTGGGTAATACGTATGTAAATCCTCAGCCGTTTTTTGATGCATCACCTTTCCTCTGGAAGTAATTGGAGGTGTCTTCATGAGAGTCACAAATGTGCCAAGCAAAGTGCTCAACAACATGGTTCATTTCTTGGCGCCGTATGAACAGGCAGTTGAAGAGCTAAAGTTAAAACTAAAAGGAATTAAATACGGCTTTCTAAAAAGCGGCCGTTATTCTCCTATTGAATTTGTTGTCGGACGAGTAAAAAAAGGCGACAGTTTAGTAAAGAAGGCGAACGAAAAAGGAATCGATTTTTTGGGAGATCATTGGCAAAGTGACGTAGCCAAGGAAGTCCAGGATATCGCGGGTCTTCGAGTTGTATGCCGCTATGTAGACGATGTACGCGAGGTGCAGCAGTTGTTGCAGGAGCGGGAGGATATCGTCATTCACGATGTCAAGGACTACATTGCATCCCCAAAGGATTCCGGCTACAGAAGTATTCACATGATCGTATCCTATACGGTCTACCATGGCAGCGAAAAGAAAACACTCTTTTGTGAGATCCAAATCCGTACATTGGGCATGAACTTCTGGGCGACGAATGAACACGAACTGCGCTACAAGTATGCGGGCAACATTCCGACAGATGTGTTGGAGCAGCTTCATGAAGCGTCCGTTATCACTCATCAGCTCGACGTGTTGATGAACAATTTGCGTCAAGAAATTCTCACACCGGCAGAAGTTGATACGACACTGGAAGAAAAATTGGAAGAAATATTTTCTTTGTATGTCAAGCAGGATTTGGATTCTGCCGCAGCTTTGTACAGAGAACATGTCAGTGGTTTCGAAGAGGCTTTTGCGGACAATCCTAAGTTTAAAATGATTCACGATTTGTTGGGAATCCGGTTGAAATAACTTTTGGTGTCAACAGACCACATGTAACCTGAAAAAACGCGACAAAGTAGGAAAGGATATAGACTAACATGCGCTTTTTACTAACGAACCTACTCGTTGTGGTGATGGTTTTGTTCAACCTTGGCATGCCTTCCGCTTTTGCTGAGGAGTCATCAAGCCTGGAACCTAATACACTCACTGGACAATCAGCCATTCTGATTGATGCTACAACGGGACAAGTCTTGTTTGAAAAGAACCCTCATGAGAAGTTGTACCCTGCTAGTATTACAAAAATCGCAACAGGTATTTACGCAATAGAAAAAGGGAATCTGGATGACACTGTCACTGTCTCAAAAAAAGCACGCCGTGAAGAAGGTACACGTGTTTATTTGGAAGAGGGAGAACAGATTTCCCTACGCAACTTGTTGTACGGACTGCTTATGAATTCAGGTAACGATGCTGGTACAGCGATTGCTGAGCATATGAGCCAGACAACAGAGCGTTTTGCAGTGGATTTGAACGCCTATTTGAAAGAAAAAGTAGGTGTCACCGAAACGAATTTTACTAATCCACACGGACTGCATGATCCGAATCATTACACGACTGTCGCAGACATGGCCAAAATTTCACAGTACGCGATGAAAAACCCCGTTTTCAGGGAAATTGTCGGTACGAAGCGGCTGCCTTGGCATGGACAAACGTGGGAAACAGTGTTAGTGAATCACAACAAGCTCCTGCGCGATTACGAAGGTGCGACGGGAATCAAGAACGGTTTTACTGATCAGGCGATGCATACACTGGTAGGCTCCGCCAAGCGTGGAGAAATGGAGCTCATCGCTGTCACGATGAAGGCTTCTACAAGTGCAAATGCATACAAAGATGTCAAAAAGCTGCTAGACTTTGGCTTTCAAGGATTTGAGACCAAACCAATCGCCAAAAAAGGGGATTCTTTTTCAGAAGTAGCTGTTCCTGGCAACAACTCGGTCGTGACTTTTACAGCCAAGGAGGACTTGTATGCAACGGTACCCAAAGGTGTGGAGCCTTTGGTAGAGCTAAAAGCAGATGGGAACCTGTCTGTTCAGGCTGGCAAGCTAGCCGTCTCTTATCCGTTGCTTCGTCATGATCCGCCTGCTCCAGCTCCTGCTACTATATTTGGGGATTCAGAAAGTGGCAACACACATCCGCTGGCCCGTTATAGCGTATTGATCGTCTGGTTAGGAATGAACCTTTTCTTAATCGTGTATACGTTTTCCCGTGCACAGAGGAATAAACGAATCCGCGAGCGCAATCTTCAACGGCGGTTCTACTAATACGAAAATGAGAATAACAACAGGACGTAGCAATATGCGCGTCCTGTTTTTTTGTAAGTCATCTCTTGTTGAGTTGTGAGGGATAGATGCCGTGTCCAATCGTGGAAAACGAGCGTACATTAGAGTAACAACTTATCATCTGGTGAGGGGGAGTGAGATGGACAACCAAATCTATGATCACCCTGCCGTGTCCGTCATCATCCCAATAAGTGACAACGCCAGGCATATGAAAAAACTGCTCTCTGTTGTCAAAAGATTAGATCCAGACACGGAAGTAATCGTCGTGTGCAACGGAGTGAGCTCCCAAGAGGCTATCCTGTCCAATGTATGGGGAGCACAAGTCATTTCAACCGGTTTGGTAGTAGACAGCGATGAGGCAAGAGCGATCGGGTCTGCTCACGCGCGGGGAGACGTTGTCCTCTTTATTGACGAACGCCTCGCGATGCCTCTTTTATACTTGAAGAAATATGTCACGCTGGTCAAAAAGGGATCGGATGTCATTATCACGACATGCTCGGACCATTCGATATCCAGAAGAGGAAAGCGTTCGCCAAGAATTGCCTATTGCTTGTTGAACCATCTGCTTGGTCAAAAAAGAATGGGCTCCGCTTCCTTTGAAAATATTCCATTTGCCTTGAGCCGAAATGCTCTGGAGGCAATTGGTTCCGAGACTTTATGCAATCCGGCAGTTGCTTTGGTTCAAGCATCAGTATTGGGGCTCAAAATGACGACAATCGCCCCGTTTGTCCCGGAAAAACAACCAACAGGCACTCGTGATATCGTGCGAAAAGACATCCGTACGATTTACAGGGAGCATGCGAAGGCAATCCAGTTACTAACGGGTGGAATGAAGCTGCGACGCGCAGAGCAGGATGGACAACGACACCGCGACTTGGTGCATTCATCAGACGTTTTGCATTTGCGCTCGGTCTTTCATCTGGAATCGCGCGTTAAGGAGGGCGGTGGATGGGGTGGCAAATGCAAAGCGAAATATGCGAGATCCCACAAAAAAAAGCAAAGAAGAGAACATTAATGGCAAAGAAAAATGCCAGAATTTAAATCGATTAAGTGTCATCCTCTCTGTTCACCACCACGAGCGGACGATCAAAAAAGTACTCAAACAAATTGAGAAGCTCCGACCCATGGAAATCGTACTCGTTGTGGATGGCTGCCCGGATCAATCGGTGAAAAAGATACTCAAGCATTCCTCTTGTCCACTCACAGCATTTGTGTACCCGTTTCTTTTAGGCGATGATGTATGGAGAGCAATTGGTGCCAAGGAGGCCACAGGAGATGTGTGGTTGTTTCTCGATTCGGATCACGTCGTGGCTGCAAATGATATGCAGTCCTTTGTCAGAACGTGTTACCGGGGAGCAGACATCGCTTTGAGAAAGCGCGTGACACCACTTCGACAACCATCAATGGAACCAGATACCGTTTTGCTAGCGAAGACATTTCTTAATACCTTGGTTTCACGGCAAGAACTCGGAATTTCCTCAATGTACGATTTACCTTTTGCCATGACACGACAAGCTGCCTCTATCATCGGCGTTCAACATTTGGTCGTACCTGCCGTTGCGCACGCCATTGCTCTGCACAATCAATTGCGAGTCGTACCATCTCATCACATTGCGTCAGCAAAGCTTACGAGAAAAAGAGCGACGCAAAGAAAGAATAAACCGAGCGTTAACCAGACAATCCTGGGAGATCACCTGGAAGCAATGGATTACGTGATGTCCCTCAAATGAAGGAAACTGTTGTCGAGGCGATGCCATCTGTCGGTATCGCTTATTCGTTATTTTCAAAAGTCTCACGCAAGCGCAATCAAAGCCGCTGGAATCATTTGATCTCTTGACTTTGCATTGTTCGGTTTTTGTAGTACGATAGGTAAGTAGGTCATTTTTTCTTGATAAAGGAGCAAACAGATTATGAGTATCCATATTGGAGCACAGCAAGGTCAAATTGCTGAAACCATCCTGCTACCGGGCGATCCGCTACGGGCCAAATACATTGCTGAAACTTTCCTCGAAGGAGCAGAGTGCTACAACAACGTACGTGGCATGCTCGGCTTCACAGGTACATACAAAGGTAAGCGCGTTTCTGTACAAGGAACGGGCATGGGAGTTCCTTCTATCTCGATCTACGTCAATGAACTCATGCAATCTTATGGCGTTCAAAACCTGATCCGCGTAGGCACTTGCGGCGCGATCCAGGAAGACATCAAAGTACGTGACGTGATTATTGGTATGGCTGCCTCATCCGATTCCCAAACGAATCGTCTCCTGCTCAATCAGGTTGATTTTGCTCCTACTGCTAACTTTGATTTGCTGTACAAAGCGTATCAAGCAGCGACAGAGCGCAATCTGTCTGTTAAAGTGGGCAATATCTTTACGAGCGACAGCTTCTATCGCGAGAACCTCGATTTGTACAAAAAATTGGCATCCTATCAAGTGCTTGCTGTTGAAATGGAATCTTCCGCGCTGTACACATTGGCTGCAAAATACAAGCGCAACGCATTGTCAATCCTCACCGTAAGTGATCACATCCTGACCGGTGAAGAAACTTCCGCTGACGAGCGCCAAACGACCTTCAATGAAATGATTGAAGTAGCCTTGGACGCAGCTCTGATCAAGTAAATTAGCATGCAGACGACATCCCACTGGCAAACTATCGTCAGTGGGATTTTATGTAGAGGTTAGAAAAAGGGGATGGAATCATGAAACATAATTGCCCTGCCTTTTTTGAAACGGCATTTGACGAAGGGTATACGATAGAGCAGGATGGCTATTTATATCGGTTGTTCCGCCAAGATATGGGCAATCTTCAGGTGAAAACAGGAAAAATCGTGGCGAATGATCCGTTTGTCATGTTTGAGACGGAACCGTTTGTGGAGATTTTCCCAAAGGGGAGCTTTTCCGTGCAGCTCGCTATCGCGCAAGTTCAATCCCTTTCAAAGGAAGAGCAAACGAATGACGCTCTGGAGCCAGATGAACGGGTAGCATTGGCACGGATTGTCTTCTCAGAGAAACCTGTCGTGTCTTGGAAAATGGCTGTTTGGGCGGAGTCAGATGTGTCACAGCTTGGCGAAGGGGAATTTTTTGGCTACGGTGTGGATGCGGGTACTGGCTCGTTCATGGATGCAGAAGCTTGCGCGCTTTTGGAACGAGAAATGGAGAATGATGAGACGTTCTATGAGACGTTGACGAAGAAAATGGACCAAACGTATAAACACACGCGTAGTTGGGGTCTGATCGATATAGGGGAAGGCTGTAATGTTGCCATGTTTTCAACTGGATGGGGAGACGGCAGCTATGCGAGCTATATTGGTTATGATGCCGATGGACAAATCGCACGTTTGGTAACAGATTTTTACTTGTTGGATTGGATGGGAACGGCTGAAGAATAGAAGTTGGGTAAACGGGGAAGGAAGAGAGAAGAAAAGTTGATAGACGCCAAAGTAGAGTGCCTCCGGTGGCACTCTTTTTATTGGTTATTTTTTCTTATTTCGTTCGAGGTATTGTGCCAGGTTATTTAAGGTATTTTCGTACGATCTTTTTTTCAGTGTAGTGGTGATCGTTTTGGATTTTGGGATTACTTTGGTCATTTGGGGACCTCCGGGCGTTTTTAGTTATAGTGATCTTAATTATAATATATATGAATTTACAATAAATGTAAACATTGTTTTTTATTTAAAATGAATTTTTTTATTATAATGAAATTTTAATGGTAATATGCAGTTTATGTAGATAGATGATCAATGTATTAGTGGCTTTATTAGATGACCAGCTGTTGGTTGTTGCTGTTCATGTCTTATTGTGAAGCTGATAAACATACTGGGAAAGCTCCTTATTTGAGTAATGAATGTCATATGGCACCGACAGATGGGAAAAAACTATTTGTTTTACATCATCTTTTAATTAGATCCATGTACGAATGAGTTTGTGACACATAGCTTATAAAACAGGTGAGTACCCCTTTCAGAAATTATGCATTTCGTTTTGAGTCCGATAATATATATTATGTAAACTCATAAAAAGAGCAGAAATCGGATAGGTGTAAATATCATGGGATTTGTTGTCTAGTGACACAATCATGTATACCAAAGTGACACAATCGTGTATACTAACAGTTCTTTGTGGTTACTGTGACACAAACATGTATACTAAATTTGGATCATTGGTATACTTGTTTGTGTCACAGTTTTAATGATTGTTTACGGACACGAGTGCCTGGCGACACCAACATACCGCTATAACATGCGTGATTATTGCATATAAATATATTGGAGGGTCTTAAAGCCCACAAGTACAAATGTAGAGGTACAATGTACATGTTCTTCTCCTAGTGAATGATTCATTTTGTTTTCAGTTCATGAAATGTAGTTTTCATGAACTGAAATTAAACAAAAAAGAACCTACTTTTTTATGGGTTCTTTTTTGTTTGTCAATTTACTTTATTAAATTCATGTTATTGTTTTTCTAAAAAGTTTTCATTCATTTTTCAATAAGTACTTTTTGATATTTATATGATACGGAGATTTTCTTCTGTAATGTGAGTCCCATTGACCTACTATTCCTCCACCTGAAAAATCCTCCCATACTCCCTCCCAATGCATCTGTAACAGGCTATTTTCCTTGTGGTTATGAATAAGAAAATCTAATGGATGAACCAATTCCTTCAGATCTCCTAAAAACTCAATTAATCCTATTTTGTTTAATTTAAACTTATAATAATGTAGCGGAATTGCAAATTGCTTTCCAAGGATCTGTGCTCGAAATACCCTTTTTAGCATATTATTTAAAAATTTTGTTCTATAAGATCCCATGGAATTCGGCTATCCCTTGTTGATATAGCCATAATTGCCACAGTTGGCTGGGTGTTTCTATTTGCTCTTGCCCTTCCACTGTTAATAAAAATAATCCTGGAAAGCTTTCTGGAGTAAGTTGGTATTTTTTTGTCAAAGCTCGGAAAAGTTCTGATTCTTCGTCCGTTAAATTCTTTAATAAGTTACCTCTTCTGTCCATAAGATTTTGAAAATATACCTTTTGAGCAGCCTTTTTTTGTTTAACTTTCTCTTGTTCTTGTTGTTTAGCTAACTCTTCTTCTGCATGTTTACTTTCCACATAACCCGTTAGATGGTTTCTAAATTTCTCTTCTTGTTGTTCATAAAAATCGTTTAGTTCTTGAATCCATAAAGTTAAACGACTCTCCTGTGATTGAAGCTCTCTGATTGCCCCGGGGCCCTTTTCCGGTTGAATTAAAACTGGATAAGTTACTTGTTATGAATACATCAGGACTAACATCAAAGATGAAACCGTTAAACTTATATAGAAAACGTTCATGTAGTATTACTTTTTTCGTTATGGTATCTAAGTAAAACACACGTTGGTTATCTTGGTAGATTGCATTTTCTAACGGGGATTTTTTCTCCTTGTTTCTGTGTAATACAGAGATCCCTAGCATCCAAAATGCTTTAATTCCAGCTGATTTATATAAATTGTTTCTCTTACTCCAAACGTCTTTAGAGATTGGGGAACATTGAAATTCAATTGCCCATTTTTCACCATTTGGATGGATAACGATTACATCACTACGTTGTTCGGTTTCTTTAACACGATATTCCAACTCTACTTGCGATTCAGGATACAATTCTTTCACGACCAGGTGTCAAAATATATTCATGCTCTTGCACTTCCGCAAGTTTCGTAGCTTCACAGAAGCCTTTCGTGTCTTCATACGCACTGGCTTCTGATTGACCACGCCAAGCATGATAAGTCTCTTCGAAAAGATAATACGCAAACAAACAAGACCAGCAAAACACCTTTTCGGTGTCGTACTGGTTTTGTTGAAGTCCATCTTGAATTGTAGCTAGTTCAACGTGATTGCAAATTCCGAGTTCGGCGTACCAGCAAATACAACCGTTCCATTCTTCGGCAGCTTTACTTTGTTATTGCCGCTTACAACGGTAAAATTGATGCATTCTCCCTTCTCATCATACACCGCGAACGTACTCTTCGCTGGCAACGCCACGGTCATCGTTTTCCCTGCTGCCGCTTCCGGGATCGTAAACCATTTCGCATACCCATTTGCTTGCAGCGCAACTTTGGATGTTTGGCTTGCATCAAGCGGTTTTATGTTGGAACCACTTACGTATAACAATCCGGCCATCTCCATATATTCATTGCCGCTCTCTGTATAGAAATGAGCTTGCGTCGTATCACGACCTGCCATCACGGGGATCTGGAGCTGATGCTCCGCTGTGTTCGGGCCTGTAATTTTTCTGCCGTCCCAATAGCCCGTCAGGCCGTCCTTACGAGTAATTTGTGTGGTTAGCATCTGTTGTGCGAGATATCCACTAGAACTGAATTTCTCGTTCACGAGATAGAACTTGACGCCTTCCCGCTTCGCCCATGCGGCTGCTGTTTCCTTCGATAGAACGTTGTCTTCTAGCTTCTCGGCTAAATAGTGAGTGATCGCATCTTGCCCCAAGCCTGGCGTCGATTTATATGTGCTCTCCCTCAAATACGTTCGTCCATTCTTCTCGGTAACGATGTTGAGCTTGGAGGTACCCTTCTCATTAATAAAGCTTCCATCCTCTGTATATACATATTTTTCTTCTGGCTTAGATGGTAAGAACAGTTCCCCATTCTTCGTAATTTCTATTTTGCAATGACTAACGCTATCGCCATAAAAGCCCGCTTTCTTCGCCACGTCTTGAGGCATCTTAGCCTTGACCGGCTTGCCAAAGGATTTGTTCGGCTTGATGTCCTTAATGGCGCCCTTCTCTTTGAGCGCAGCGAGCAGCAATTCAGTTGCCAGCAGTTGATTTGTAGAACTGTCACCGCCGGATGACAACACAGCCGCTGCCATCTTCTGTTCCGGAAGCACGACCAGTATAGCATGTTGTAATACTGTGTCGCCGCCTTTAGCCAAGCCCTTTATCCCATATTCACTGAATGGATAAAGTTTCACACTGTCCCAGCCAAGACCATAGTTGATACTATTATCTCCATCCCCCGGCCACATTCCTTTTTTATATTCCTCTTGCTCCATCGCCTTGACTGCCTTATCAGAGAGGATCCTTTCTCCCTGTCCCATAAATATTTGTGAGTATCCCACCACATCTTCTGCCGTGGAAGAGATCCCTCCCGAACCAATCGCATTCACCGATTCAATGGGAAGTTGCCCTTGATACGTCGGAATATAAAGTCCAGCCCGCTTATCGTCTTCCCATTTATCCTGCGGCGTTTTCGTATGATTCAGCTTTAACGGTTCTGTAAACCGTTGATGTAGAAATTCAGTAAAGCTCATACCACTGACTCTTTCCACCAAAATCTCGGCCAGCGTAAAGCCGTCGTTGCAGTAAACCGAGAATGCGCCAGGGTCCGCCTTCAAGCTCTGGTTGGACAATTGCCGCAACAAGGTATCATGGGCATAGGTATCATTATCTTTAAATAACATGGTATTACTTGACGAGGAACCTTGCA
Source organism: Brevibacillus fortis (assembly GCF_046196545.1). GTDB lineage: Bacteria > Bacillota > Bacilli > Brevibacillales > Brevibacillaceae > Brevibacillus > Brevibacillus fortis_A. Next base: position 3,262,381 of record NZ_CP176370.1, on the reverse strand, counting down.
GGCCGGAGGAGTGGTTCAACAGCATACGCGTCGTAATGCGTTTGTACCGTTCGTCCTTCATCTTGAACTCAGGAACATAATGGACGACAGGAACATCCAAATCGACTTTTCCTTCGTCGACCAATTTCATCACAGCCGCTGCTGTATACACTTTACTGACTGAACCAATCCCGTATTGTGTATCTTTGGTCAGCGGTTGTTTCCCTTTTTGATCATTTTTGCCTGTCTGGCCCGACAAAATTATTTTCCCATTATCAATCAACGCATACTGCACGCTATTCGTCCCATTGGACTTCGTTAGTAGCGCCGCCTTCTCCTCCGCAATCTTCTCCAATCCTTGGGTAGCTGCCACCACAATCTTACTGTTCGGAGCAGCCATTGCGACTGTCGGTTGGATCAGCGTTAGCGCTAATGTAGAGCATAGCACCCCAGCTAGTGTTTTCTTCATAAGAGAGTTGCCCTCCTTTGAAAAGTGATTGATTTCAGTGTTCAGCAATTTTTCGTTCATAGAAAGTTACCTTCGAAAGAGCCCGCCTACTCATTTTCAGCGGGTTTTCCGTCTCACAATTCGTTCTCCTTCAACGAATGTAAGACACAGTGTATACCTTGACATCGTGTCAAAGTCAACCACTGTCTAGCCAATCGAATTCATAGAGTTGTACGTTGCGAACCACTAGGAGTGAATAACCCAGGAATTAAGAAGGGTTTAAAAAACATGGTGGATGATCAAAACATATCATTCACTCGACCAACATTTGAGTGTTATGCAATCAGAATCTATTCAACGTCTCATAAAGTCTAAGGCGAAAGATACGTGGCTTGGTCTACGAAAAACTCTGAGATAATTAAACAAATTTAATACTACTTTCAATATATGTAAACAATGTGACAACCATTGTTTTTACAGTGATTGTCACATTGAAGTAAAGATAACCGCGATTTGTTGGCGGGACCACTAAATTTTCCGTGAAACCTGTAAACCAGCAAGCAAGCTGACTTACGGATTATATTTAGCCCGCATCGGTTCAAGCGCAATCGGTGCGGTTGCCGTCATGACGTTCCCACTGCCGCCGCTTGGGTTTGCGGAAGGTTTTTTAAAAACTGTTCAATAGACTCATGATAAGCGGGTACGGTAATTTGTCTAGGCTTGAATAAGAAAGTCAATGTTGACTTTACTTCCGAAGTAGCGATATCGGCGTGTATTGCGCCATGGTCGGCATCCGGGAAAACTTTCACCGTTAACAACTCCGGTTTGACCATTTTCCGATACCCTTCTTCCGTATTTTTGTAATCCACATTAATGTCGTGTGCCCCCAGCATCAGAAGTACCGGTGTTTTGAAATTGGGTAGGTCATGGGTCGCATCAGATAAAAAGTTTTTCCCAGCAAATATCCATCTATCTTTTGTCATCACTCGATCTTTACGAGCAATTTGTAAATAGTCCTCATACGAAGCGTGTTGTTTTAAGAGTTGGTTCACTTTAAGATCGTATGCCGTTTTCTCTTGAATTTCGGCTTCGGAATATCCCTTCATCTTCATTTCTGCACGTGAATTATATAATCCTTGCTCTATCCAATTAATGGCGGGTGCCAAAAGTATACTAAATGCGATTGGCTCTTCTTTGGCAAGTTTCGGAAGCACCCAGCCTCCTTGGCTCGCTCCCCAAGCCCCAATCCGATTCTCGTCAATCATAGGCTGTTGCCTTGCCCATGCAATCGCCTGTCTCGCTTCTTCCACTCGATCGTCGATAGTTTGATGCTCCCAGTTGCCTTCAGAACCGTTAAGGCCTCGTTTATTTAGAGACAAAGAGGCATAGCCGATGGAAGCCAACTTCTCCCAGAGGGGTTTATAGCCATCCCCATGAGTGGAGTCGACAGGACCGTCGCCGTGAACAAATAACACGAGTCCTAATTTTCCCGTATAATTTTTAGGTAATACAAAAGTGCCGGTCAACTTGCCTTGAGGTGTCCGAATCTCTACATCTTGTTCAACCATATTGAAGTTATGTTGAACCATAATATATATGCCAGTGCCAGCTACCAAAAGAACCAAGATTAGAATGCATGTGAGTATTTTTTTCAAGATACATTGTCCTCTCAAAGTGAATTTCTGTAAGTCCGTACCATGCATTTTATCGAATTTTAAGGCAAATTTCTGCGGCCGGAACGGCCTATGGCGGTTCTGTAGCCTGCATCCGCCAGTACTGACGTGTCTATTCGTCACGAACAACGACGCTGTGCTTGGGCTACCTCGCTGCGCAGTTCGTTCGCTTCGTGCCCGTTCTTATTTTTGAGCGTTTTTTCCCGTGCTTTCAACAGCGCGTTGACCGCCGACGGCAGATCGGGAGTGTCTTGCACCCAGTGGTGGAACTGCCCCTTGTACGGGGCGCCGTCGGGCGATCAGGAATGCCTGCGCACTATTAAAACGTTGACTATACGCTCGCTTGCCCATTCGAATTTTTCACGAGCGAGCTCCTGCCCTGCGATATTTGAACGCCTGTCATGATAGATTTCCCCCTTTCAAATTTGGCATGCTGTTAACCGCAGCCCTTAACTCGTAATGCAATAAATGTTCGGTGAATAAGGACAAGTAAGATTTTTCAACGAGAATTAGAGGTGCTGTTATGACATAAGATTGCGTTGTCGCATAGTTGCAGAACGCTTCTATCATTTGTTCAAGCTCATCATCCTCTTGAATCAGCCTCTGTATAGAAAGATAGTCCCCCGCTGGTAAAGAAAAATCGCCAGGGGCCTGCGCTTCCGTACATAAAGCAATAGTGTCCGATCCATCAAAAATATGATGAATGTCCGCTTCAAACAAATTCGAAATGCTTTTGGTCTGGGTGGCCAGAAGTTTGGCGTCAAGCTTCACGCTAGAGTCCATTTCCATCCAGCGGATTAAATAGGTCGCGTCCCTCCGTTCGATTTGATATTGGTCAAGCTTTGAATGAATGGTATGCTGTTCGTGCAACACTTTCTTGATGAACTGCCGAAGCTCTGTAAGCCGTAGCAACTCCGCCTCCACTTCTTGTAAGGAACGATGAAACAGTCGCCTATACTGATCTGTTGAAAAAGAGGTCATGCATTCCTTAATGGCATGAACTGGCACGCCCAGCTTGCGGAGCAATAAGATATGGGAGAGCTGATAGATTTGTGCGATGCCGTACATTCTGTATTGATTGTCATCGGTATAGGCAGGTTCGAGGACTCCCTTTTCCTCAAAATAACGGATTTGATGAGTCGATACGTTCATCAGCTTGGCCAATTCACTAATCGTAATTTCATGCTTCACAGGTTCCACCCCACTTATGTTTGGCCTTGGCATACGTTCACTCTACACCTTAGGTCAGACCCAAGGTCAAGAACTTCGTTAAAAATAATCCCCCCTCAAATCAATGCGTTAGGAAAACTTTCCGAGAGGATTCTTGATGGGGTACCGCCAACGAAATGACATACAACCTACGACTATATAAAAACTCGATTTCCTGTACGCTAAGGAACTCGAGTTTTTATATAGTCGTATGGAATCTAAAGCAACAAATCTCACTTAATAATCTTCGAGCTTTGCGGGAGAACAGGATTCGGAATTAATAAAGCAGAATCGCCGACCCTTAATGTACAAGGATTCGGTGATTTCGTATCTAAAATATGTCTAAACGCACAATTATTCCGAATTGATATGGTGATCACTTATAGATTCGCCTACTTAAAAAACGCAACCATTTATGGCTACGCTGCTGAATAAAACAAGGGTTGATTATAGTTAGAGTTGTATCCATTTTACGGCCAAATTCGCTGTCGCCCCGCCTACTTGCACTTCCAGCACCTGCTGATCCATCCCAAGCGTCAACTTTGCCTTGATCTCGGAGGGCTGGTTCATCGTGTGGCCTTGCTCAAATCGCACCTCGCCCGCATGACCCGTTCTCTCGCTGCCCTTTCCGTATGCATGGTTCTCATCGCCCTCACTTGGGTTGTACTTTCCGTATTTGCGCAGGTAACAAAGCAAGGCACCATTTGATGTTCCCGTCGCGCTTTCCTCCGGGATGGCGTATAGGGGGGCAAAATTTCTACAGCTGGCGAGCGCCTCAATGCCCGTGTCCAAGGTGAATACGTGGTAGCCGACGACTTCGTATTTTTTGCTCACTTCTATGATTTTTGCAAAGTTGGGCTGGATGTTCTCTAGAATCTCTTTGCTTTTCACTGGCACCATGACATCACGCAAGCCAGTCGACACAATCTGGAGGGGCAGGTCAGTGGAAAAATCATCCACGCTAAGCCTTAAAGAATCTGCGATCTCTTGCTTGTTCACTGTCTCAGAAAAATGCGGCAGTGTCTGACTGAGGAAAACATCCCCGTTTTCGCGTACGTACACTTGTAAAAGTCCGGCTTTGGTCTCCAGGCTGTAGGTTCCAACCCCGACCAAGCCTTGGGAAAACATTACCGAAAAAGCCGCAATCGTCGCATGCCCGCATAAGTCGACTTCATTGTTTGGCGTAAAGTATCTTGCCCTGAAATCTGCGACGGAAGATTCCAGCAAAAGCGCCGTCTCGGAAAAACCGACGATAGCCGCTGTTTTTTGCATCTCTTCTACTGTCATGCTGTCCGCTTGCAGAACCACTCCGGCTGGATTTCCGCCCTTTTCTCCTTTTGCAAAAGCATCCAGCGTGAAAACCTCCACTTGCTTTGCCGCTTCTGTGCGCTCCATGGTCCACTCTCTCCTTTTTCCAGCCTTCACCTTCACAAAAGAAAGAATACCAAAAAACCATTTGCGTTACATTGATATTCTCTCGCGATTCAAACTTCCTATAATATTCAGGCTTCGCATGATCATAGCACGAAAAAATCCTGTACACTGGAAAGTTCAGGTCGATCTTCAACAATCGAGCCCGCTTGTTCAATAATGATTTTAAATGATAACATCGTATTCCATTATTTTAGCGGTTTCCCGAGCAACCTCAATACCTAATAATCGATTCACAATATGAAAGGACATATTGATACCTGCTGAAATTCCACCTGACGTAATTACATTGCCTTCATCTACAAATTTAACTTCCCGTTGTACTTCGACTTGTGGAAATTCTTTTTCTAATCTTTCAAGACTTGCCCAATGAGTTGTTGCCATTTTACCATTAAGTAAACCAGCCTTTGCTAATAGTAAAGCACCCGTACATACAGATGTCATGAGTTGCACCGTTTTCATTTGACTTGTAATCCACTTTATTACATTATCATTATGTATTTCTCGTTCTCTAGCACCTAGACCACCAGGGATAATTAAAATATCGAATCTAGGTATAGTATCAAAACTGTAATCTGGCTGTACCTTTAACCCATTACAAGCAATTACTATGTTCCCTTTTTCTGATACTGTTTCTACTACAAATGGCTGATGACCATTTTCTAATTCTGTGACAGAAAAAACTTCAAATGGACCTGCAAAATCTAAAACCTCTACATCATCAAACAAAAAAATTCCTATTCTCCATTGTCTTTTATTCATATGAGATTCCCCCTTTTTTCAATTTATCTTTGTTTATTCTACAGCGACTTTCACATCCAATCCAAGGAAAATGGTAGATCAATTTCGCCACGCTTCCAGGCCTTTGCATACTCTTCCAAAGAAATCATGGATGCTGCATTGCTCATGTAAATCACCTTCCATCGCTTATTTCACTACAACCGTTTTTATTTGTATGACAAAAGCGAATTTGTTCAAAGAGAGCAGCCGGCTGATTGTAATATTTAGCCCACTCTCTGTCACCGTAGGAGAAATGCCACCACTCGCTGTCCGTCGGGGCAAATCCAGCCTGCAACATGCAATGGCGCAAGATCTGCCTTCTGTGCCACACGTCCTTTTCGATAAACGGTGAATGGACATAGTGGTCTTTACTATTGTCATCCTCTGGCCCCAAGTTCATAACTTCGCCATCCGTTGTGATAAGGAGAACGTCAACAGCGCCTCCGGTCGGATGCCCGGCAACCTCTGGGACAGCAACAAAGCGATGAGCAGCCTCTGTTAGCTCATCGCCTTCCAGATCAGGGTTTTCCGCTTTTAGTTCTGCTTTGTAGTCGTAATATGCTTTTTCTTGTACATCTGGATGGCGATATCCATCGATTACTTCGAGATCGTAATCGGGAAATGTGCTTTTCAAAGCTGCCCGAGCGCTGATCAGCATGTCAACAACACTGGCCCGAACATAGATGCTGTCGCCAGTATATGGCTCCATTTCTTCGTAATTCGTTACTTTTCCTTCAAATTCAGGACCAATTGGCACCAGAGGGTCTCCGTTATCCATGACCGGTATGGAGGAATAATCTCGGTACATCAGAAATTTACTCTCGAGCATCGTGTAATAAGCTTCCTTATTCATAAAAGTCATCCTTTCTATTATGTGAGCACAAATGAGGCTCCCTTTTCCCTAATGCAATTTCTGCGATTCTTTTCGCATACTCTTCAGCATCAAAATCCGCATCATTACTTAATACAACAATAGTCATACGTTCTTCAGGGAAACGCATAAAGTGTGAACTGTAGCCAGCCCAACTTCCAGAGTGTTCCAAGTATTGACAATCAAAATCTTTGCCAAGCGACACGCCAAAAGCATAATCTTCATCATCAATAATCATCTGACCATCTGGAGAAGTTTTCGGGCCTACCTCAGCGATTCTCTTAACAAGGTCTTTCCCACCTACCGTACCTGAAGTGAAGTTTTGTCCCCATTTTACCAAATCTTCCACATTTGAATGGACGGCTCCATCGCCCATATGTTCCCATGGGCTTTCATAGATTTCATATGCCCCTTGCTCGTTCTTCAAGTAGCCACGAGCAACTGGGAAGTTTGTAGGATAGCGATCCACGAATGCTGTGTCGTTCATGTGTAAAGGTTCAAAAATACGCTCCCTCGAAAATTCGCGAAGGTTTTTTCCACTGGCTTTTTCAACGACTAACGATAATAAAAAGTAACCTGTATTACTGTACTCAAACTTTGTTCCGACTGGAGATGTTGCCATTTGATGGTTTTCAAGATGCTCCAATGATTGTTCAGGAGTTAATTTATCTGTATCTTTATAATTCGCTTGTTCAGCTAACTCCATATAATCTACTAATCCACCAGTGTGATGAATGAGATGCCTTAGCGTCACAGGTTCAGCATATGCACCAAGAGTCGGTACATACTTTAAAATCGAATCATCCAGATTCAATTTCCCATCCTGCTCTAGCAGTAAAATGGCAAATGCAGTGAATTGTTTGGAAACGGATGCGAGATTAAAAATGGTCTTTGTCGTTATTGATCGTTTGTCTTTTATTGAATCTAAACCTACCGCTCCTTTGTATGTAACACCATCGTCAAAATTCACGATATAAGCACAACCAGGTTCATTGGTTGAGAACTTGTTAAATAATTGGTCAAGCTCTGCCTGTGTTGTTTGATAGTGTGTAAGATTCATATATATTCCCTCCCTTTAGGATAAACTCCGTACCGTACAACGTTTGTAATATTATTGCTAGTTATTGGCCGCTCGTTTTAACATCGCATCCGAGAAATCTACACCAGTAACATGAGATGCCTCTATCTCAATCAAAGCTTTTGTGTAAATGCCCCCTCCATAACCGATATCTGAAATTTGCTTGTTTATTAGGTTTTAGGTTTTCATTCAATGACACATCCATGATCGCATTATAAACCTTCACATAATGTGAAGCTCAAGTCCATTTGCATTTTTTGATTATTCGGACATGTTTAAAACCGGATCTGCACAAAATGCTCCGCCCACTGATTCAGTTATTCTTTTAATGTGACCTGATAGACACAAAAAAGTCCCTGTTTCACAGCAATGTTGGACTCAGCGAAGGCATGCGCACCGGTGTTAAGCCGTGCGTCACATTGGCTTCACGTCTCGGTCAAGCGGCTGTCCTAGCCGAGACTAGCAAGGAGCTCGTTTGTCCACAAGATTGAATTGTGAATAAACGAATATGGAACTTTCATGAGGTTGAACGACTAGAAAAAGCGAACCGTACAGGTTAGATCTAGAATATTTTGCATAGATGAATAGGAGTTGAAGTCTCGGAGATTTACTGAGGAAATTGAAAATGAAACTATTAGCTAACGCAATTTAACACGTGAAAATTTCAAAAAAAGGAGAGACCATGTCATACAAAGCGTTCGTGATTGCTTACGTTCTACAAGCTTACCTATCACGTCCGCGCTTCCTGTATGGCCTCCCTACCAACTAGACTTACTCCATAATTTCGATACTAACTTCGGTGACAAATTCATCTTTATCTTTTGTAATATACTCATCTACATAATACTTTTCAATAAAAGGGCCGCCTAAACGATGCCCATGAGAATTAGCCCAGTCATATAAGGCGTTATAAGCAAAACTAATGCTGTCATAATTCCCCATATGTATTGTATGTAGATAGTTTGTTTCTCTAAATAATTTGATTCTAGAATCATTCGTCTCAGTTTCTAATAAAATGGGTTGACATACTTCGACATCATATTGATTATAATCGCTCTCCTTCACAGAATGAAAAATAGAAAAATATTTGCCAGCTAGAACTGGATTCATTCTATTAACGTGATAATGAAGTTGGTCGATTAACAACTCCAAGCCAGCTTCATCCGCAACCTTCCTTAAGCAAAAAGCATGAAATGGTTTCCTTACTCCCCAAAACACATCATAAGTATTCACCCTGTGTATCGTTTTCTTTGGTTCGATGTAGGTTTTCATTTCCTCAATGACATCCATATATTCAATGGCTCTTTCATTTAATTCAGCTATTTTTCGTTGAAATATGAATTTGGTTGCTTCGGAATCCATCTCTAATACATTCTTTATTTCATCTATTGAAAAATGGTATTTGCGCAGCAACTTTAATTTACTTACCGTATTAATATCGTTATCTGTATAGTATCTATACCCGTTCACTTCATCTTTTCTTGGCTTTAATAGAGATTTCTCATCGTAATATCTAAGCATTCGTTGTGATATTTTATTGATTTTTGCAAATTCACCGATTTTATATAACAACCAAATCACCTCTTAACTTAGTGGTTCTAACATGTTAACTCAATGGGCATTGTGACTAACGTTTAGAAGATATATGACCACCTTCGTGCTGACGAAAACAGGATCTCCGCCCACTTCAATAGCAGCGCTTCTCGGTTATCGTTATATGAAATGAAAATGAGGTTAAGCAGATTAAGCTGCTAACCTCATAAAACGAGAATAATTAACAGACACTATCTTTTTAAAGAAATACCTGCTGATGTTTATCGATAATATTGCCTTTTGTCCTTTTCTTTTACGGATACTTTTAGTTTCCAAAGTTCTTGAGCTAACTGAAAAGCTTCTTCATCATTTCCTTTTTCAATGGCTATTTCCCTTGCTTTTAATAGTGCATTCGCAGCAGGGGATAAGTCTGGAGAATCCACAACCCATATTTTAAAATCATGTTTAAATGGATCCGTATCAATCCAAGTATAATTATGTTTTATAAATGCAGCAGATACTCTGCTTTTATTAAGCTCCTGTTTACAACGAAATAGTTCTTTCTCATCATTACCTACTAACACCAATTGCTTTTTATCCATAAATACAAGAGAGATATCTTTCTTTTTGAAAAGAATTTCATCATCTCTTAGTTTACATGTAACTTTATCATCGAATACAGATGTTTCTAAGCTTTCATGAAAAGAGAAAAGAGTCAAGGCAATGCCCGCAATCAAGCCCAGGATCATTGTAACAAAACCTACCCATGCTCCATTATAGGATGCAATTAGTTTTAAAGGCCCCTCAAAAGGTATCCACGGCAAAGAACTGCCCCATTTAGCAATACTCGGAAGAAACCAGCCTAACACTAAACCGCTAAGAGGGAAACCAAGCCACAAGATAACCTTATCCGTTTTTGAAAAGTTTAACACTGTATGATTATCACTCATTTAAAGTCTCCTTTTTTAGATAATACACTTGTAATGGTTTCTCTCCATACGGCTGAAACATCTAGTTGAATCCCAATTATCGGATAGTTTGATAAGTTATCAAGGGTTAATGCTAATACACATGCTTTTTCACGTAAGCCCTTTGAATCAGTAAGACTAAATTCTTCTCCTTTTTGTAGTAATCTTATAAAACCCTCAATAAACCCTTCCTGTATGGCTTTAATTTTTAATCTATATTCTTTATTATGGGAAGATTCTCGGCTTCCATATAAAAGAAACTCATTTAATACCTGTACAACAAGCATTTGTTCATCTGTAGTCTCTTCCATCAACAATTGCAAGCCGTCACTAATCATCTTCTCTACAAAATTATTTTTCGTATACTCATTAATCTGAAAGTATTTTTCAAAACTATATCCTTCTAAAATCCAAGCGAATACAGCGTCTACTAGTAGTTCTTTCGAAGAGTAATAATAATATATGGATGGCTTCTGTATGCCTACAGAATTAGCAATCATAGAAAGTGAAGCTTTTTCAATTCCATACTGTCCGATCAACCATGTGGTCGTTTCAAGAATTTTTTGTCGTGTTGCTTCGCTTTTACTCATTTGCTCACCATTTTCTACCTAACGTTAGTTAAATGATTGCGTCTAATTACTCTGATTGTCAAGATGATTCATTGGTATCTTCCCACCAACTGTGCTGCTAACAGGAATTGGAGAAAACAAACGCTGTCCGCTATTCTCTGCTTAAATCGCAAGAGTACTCCTTTCTCTTCAAAAATATCCAATTTGGTGAACAGACACGTTCATTAGATTGGCTAATTCACTAATTGTAATTTCACTCTTCATAACGTTCACTCCTAAGAACAAGCTTGGAATATTTCAACGATATACTTTTGGTCACACCTAAGGTCAAGTGTTTTGCATTAAAATTTTTGTTAACCTGATCATTTCATTCTTATATTAGAAAAAGACCCTCCTTAAGGATAAGGAGCGTTTAGTTAGGGAGTGGCTTAAATTTAGTTTTCCCTAACGTAGAGACAGGGCTGGGTCTACTATACATATTTCAAAATTCAACGAACTATCATTCAGTGTTACCAGCTTTTGATTTGAATTACCTAATTCAGAATGAAAAATGATTTTACTTTTAGTAATGCCTTCCTCATAGCGAATCATTGGAAATAACTCTTCTACCTTTTTGTTTGATTTTCCAGGTAGGATAATCTTGTTTAGATTCTTAATCTTGTATTTGCCACCATGAGAATTTTTGAACTCTTGTTCCAGCCTGGTTCTCCATCCAGCTGTGTTAAAGTGATATTCAACCAAAAATATCGTTGGAAAAAGTTGCTCTTCATTTATGGTAACTGTAGTATGAGCTTTACTTTCCTCACCAATACGATAAGAAATATTGTGTTCTTTTAACAGATTGAACGTCTCTTCCCGTGTATGTGATGAAATAAAAGAAATACCGCTTAACCCAGTAAAAGAATTCGCAATCTTACCAAAGCGAAGTTTGAACTTAACAAACTCTAGGTTAATTTGTCCAAAATTAATTCCTACACTTGAATATTCCTTTCCTTCAGAAAATGACCATGCATATGGAAGTTCAAAGGCTTCTGAGAACTCTTTAGCCAATTTCTCTGGATCATCCGTTTCAATCATTACATGATCTAAAGTAAACATTTTTCCCTCCTTAATTTACTCGATTAAGTCATTATTTGTATAACCCTCGGCGCTTTGAATGTACATCAAATTCCATTCTCTTCGTAAACAGATTTTTCATTTACATTAAAGTGGTTACCATGACTCGATCACCCGGAGTGATTCGGAAAACTTCTCACTAGTAGAAAAATGAAGTTTCTAAACGAAGCATGAGATCATAAACCTAACATAGGGAGATGTTTTCGGGTATGGTAAGTGAGCGTTGCAGAAATGCATTGCTTTAGTTCATCTACGAATATCTCGTCGTCTTCATCGAACACGATCGCTCGGTTGCCTTCAAATTTGAAGTTATCACGGTACATTTCCCTGAATGTCTCAACCAGCTTTGTATTACAGTTAAAATATAGGGCATACCGATTGGGAGTTGACTTTTTCCAACCTATTCGAATTGTGCTCCCTTTTTTCGTGACATAACTAGGTTCACCCCATTTTAAAGTCTCTTCCACGGAATCAACTCCATCTGTTTCCGATGCAGTATCCAAAATGAGTTGACGGAGAAAAAACAGCTTCTCCTGAATATTTATTGGATAATGTTCAAATACAGTTGCTACCTTCGTGTTTTTAATCTCGCTCACACGGATTATCCCTACCTTTAAATTATATCGATGGTGCAAGGGGCTACTTGCGTAAAGCAATATAAATCTCGGCTTGTCCATCGTTCGGATCGATATGCGGGTCATAATACTCAAAATCACCTGAAAACGCCCGTTCATTGCCGGCTTGTTGCGACCATCTCCAAATATTAGCCCAAGCTCGCTGCACAACCTCTATAATTGGTCCCCGTTCTGTTATGAAAACCGCGTATTTTGCAGTGGGAACCGTAAACGTCTTGATTGATTCCGGATATTGATCCTGCAGTGCTTCCCGAACGTGTACGCCAACCATGAATTCATAGTGTCCTGCGTCGTCTCCTTCATAATTGAAGTAACACTATAATGGCCAGGTTGTTGTTGATATTCTCTCAGTTGATCGCCAATGCTGTGTGAATGAAATTGTTCAAAAGCTTCCCGATTTTTCCATTGCCGCTTATTTCGGCGGCATTTGTCGTAACCGTGCTAATGCCGGCTAATGTGAAAGAGGGAAGTTCTTCGACACGGGCGGGTTCTTCAATGTGTTTGCTCTGTTTATTAATCATGGATTCGTCTTGTTTCATCATGAATCACTCTCTTCTCTATATATATTTGCAACTCGCTCTGCGCTGCTTCTTCTCTAAGCAATACGTTTGCAGATACCACTGTTTCCCTTTTAGAATAAGCCAGTGCGGCTCCACATCCGATGCAACTTCAATAAAGTTTCCTTCGGCAGCTGCGCCTCCCCTTTCTGTAACTTCATTCCTTCCATCTATTCCTTGTACATCATGGATTTCGTATTGTTTCATTATTTACGCATCCTCAATTGAGATGGAGTGGTGAAAAAACCGCTCGGGAGAACGCCATAATGGTCGTTCTCCTTACATTCGTGCCATAGGAGAAGCATGGGGCTGTGATTGAACGGATGTAGCAGTGATTGGGTAGTCACTTCGCTTGAAGCAGGGCTTACAGCTTCGGTAATATACGTTTCAGATTCGTAAATCTTAACAAAACATCCGTTACAAGCAAGACGACGAAACCCAAGATCATAGCTGAATAATCCGTCATTTGCTGTAAACCCAAGAGCAGCACGCTCCAGCCAAAGATTACCCATTGAATGATATAGATCCCAGTGACTTGACTGCTCCAGAAATATATTGGTTGCAACAGCTTCTGAAATCCGGATTTATTTAACTTCGTAACAAAATAATCAGCTAGAACCATCCATAAAAAAATAAAACTCATCATCAGCAAATGAATAGCCAATCCACTTCGGTTGTAATCACCTATTGGAAATAGCGGAAACAATGCAGCACCGGCTATCCCTAAAATCAGACTGCCTATCAAAAATTTTTTATTGATCTGCGCCTCCAATTTCTGCGTTTGAAGGTGTTTACTTACATACATGCCTAAAAGAAAGTATACCCCCCATGGAAATAAGGGGAATTGAGTATTGGCGCCAGCCCCCCAAAGCGGGTCGAAAATAGACAAAGCGCTTTTCAATCCCCACAAGTAGGGTGAGATCAGCAGGATGCCCAGGATAAATGCCGGCAGAATGATTACATGCTCTGCAAGCTTTTTAAAAGCGGAGAAAAAGATCAGGGACAATCCTGCTAATTGAAAAATATCTACCATGAAAAAATGTGACACTGCTTCCCCCGAATCACCGGCCAATGAAAAAGGAATGGTAAATCGAAGTAGATTCAAAACATAACCAAAAGCGAATATTTTACAACCACGTATCATATTTTCTGCTACGCTTTTCTTAGAGCGTACTGCGAAAACCCCCATAATAAATATGAACACAGGCGCAGCAGGTGCGGTACCTAATAAAACAAACAGATTGCCCAACAGGGTGTCGCCTGCGCCTGATGTTCTTTCATGCATGATCATAGTATGTTGCATAATCATAAAAAACACAGCCAATCCTCTGGCAAAATCCAGATGAAAAATGCGTTTTGAATCTCCTTGTGCCAGATTTCCCTCCATAGCATCCACCTCCGCAGGATATGTATTCCTTTTGACATGTTGCTTCGACTGTTTAATAGAAGTCTAAACTTTAGGTCAAACCTAATGTCAAGAAAGATTTTATTGGAGGTCTAAAAGAAAAGGAATGGGACGCGCTTCATGCTTCAATTATTTAACTTCTGTAGTATTTCGATCTCATCATCGCCATTGGGGGCAAATTCAGTAACGCTATAACCAACAACCTGGAAGTTTCTCTGCACGTCCTCTAAATTGATTCACGGTCAATACGCTCATATCTGACTGAAGAATATAGCTTTCCTCTGGCTCGTCCAAATCTCGGACACCTGCAAGGATGACTTGAGGTACTGTAAGGGTTGAAAAGCATTGTTTGCGGATCTCATCATCCCCCTCGCCTAATAAAGCTCGCAATGGCATTCCATGCGAGCCAAATCACGGCTAAGTCACCATTGTAAATTTTGTTCAAATCAGAAGCCGGCGCTACTTCAATGCCACAATCTCCACAAATTGTAAAGATTTGCTATTGGCTTCGTCTCGTCGATCACCCGAACTGCTTCTATTAATTGCCGAAGGATTTCGCTGTATCCGAGAATATCATTTTCCATTTCCAATTTGCCGTCTTCACTCACGCCTACCAGTGTTACCTTTTCATTTGATAACCAACGATCCCAAATGATTAATGAACCTTCTCATAATTTTTTTCTCGCTAAAACCTTGCTATTGCGGAAATAGTAATTTCATTTGTACGGTTCAATGCCTCCTCCATTTTAAGAATAAAACCCGTTTTCTGAAGAATAATGCTCGTAGTCGATTAGAGCTCGGCATGAACTGGCTGGCTTACCCGAATAGAACTCAAATTGGCGAAAAGCGGCTGCACCAAGGAGAAGGTAACGATACAGAACACCGTGACAAGTGCATTTGCATCTAGCGGCAAGCCTGTATATAAGAGATGATGTAGACTCGTTGTCAACGTTAATGGTGCGATAGCTAAAATGAAAATCACCCAAGGACGCTGTAATGTCTTTTCTGGACTGCTCTTATATAGAGTCCAGCCGATGACTACGCAATGAACGATAAGCGGCAGCATAAATAAATAGCTGGCTCCTGGCATCAGCCCCGCCATTGCTACCAAAAGTAGGAAATAGATCGTCATTCCGCTCAGCATCATTTCTAGTACGCTCACAAAGCGATTCATCCAACGCGAAACGAGCAGATGCACAAGTAACACAACGACAATAAAAATGAGATTGAGTTGAGCGGGTAACTTTTCTTGGTCAATTCTAGCTCCTGTAATAAGACATCCTATTTGTGTAATACCTAGATACAAGAGGTAAGATATGACAGCAGATGACATAACCCCCCCAACAATAGCCAGAAGGCTAAACGCCATTCCTTTCATAGTGATTGCTCTCTTCTTGAGAAGTTTTGCTAGAGAGAGCACCAACATTATGCCGATAAGTATGGTAATGGGTATAACCCATGAGTTCGGATAATGCACCAGTAGACCAAACCAGTTGAAGTACACGCGATCGGATTCATTCAGGTTATCTAGACTCATGTTACCGAATCTTTGCGCGACCGCAATAGCATTCTCTCCATGATGCTGTAGCGAAGCAAGAGATACATTTTCGGGCGAATCATCGACGGCATGATATTTGTCCCACCCGCCTATATAAGCAAAGTCAAGTCCAGGTATCCCTGCCTCGATTGATACATTTAAATCCGTATAATTCGGCATCTTCTGATACATATTGCCAAGCATTGAATTACTTACCGGGTACCTCGCAATAGAGGCAAGCTCGGAAATGAGCACGCCGTTGTCTGGGCTTGTTTGGAACATAATGGATGGCCCGCTGGATCCTCGCGCCTCAAAGTTGGCTACGAGACCAATTGCATCGCGATGTTTGCTTTCTTTCCAGAATTCCTTAGCTCCAACCATTCCTGCCTCTTCCCCATCGGTAAAGACGAACCATATATCCCGTTCCGAGGGAGGGTCTGCTTGTAGAATTCGAGCTGTCTCCAGCAGTGTTGCTACTCCAGATACGTCATCGTTAGCTCCCGGACCATCCGGGACAGAGTCATAATGAGCGGTCAACATCAGTGCTTTGCCTGGTTTCGTGCCTTGACGTATTGCTACTATATTGTGAACGTCAAAAGATTGAACCTCTCCTTCAATATCGTAACCAGACCAATGATAAGTATCGACTCTAGATAACAACCCTAGCAATTCCAACTGCTTCAGTACGTACGTTCGAACTTCTGCATTTGCTGCTGAGCCAACCGGATGAGGTTGCGTAGCCATAGCTTCGATATGTTTTAACGCTCGTGCGGCGGAAAATTGATCAGTAGATGCATTCTCATCTTTGAAAGTAAAAGGCTGTTCAAACCAAATCGTTGAGAAAATAAGCAACAAACATAGGAAGGAGATTCCAATCGTTCTCCACAGACTTAGCCTAGAATCTACCTGTTTTTCGAATCGTTCGCTCATGCTGAACTCCTCCCATTTCTACGTGCCTCCCTACCAAGATGGAGAGTGAATTGTAGCTGTCGTTACCAGCAGTTTTATCTACTGATTCTAAACCAATTGCTCCAATCCGTTACGATATCATCGAAACTCGCAATAAAAGCAAACCGCTCTAATTTCGGTGGCAATCGCAAACGATGCACTCATGGCCACGGCGTAGGCGAATGGGGGAAAGTCAATGTAAATATGCGTCCCTCACCCTCTGCAAACGCGATAACTTTTCGACATGGTTCTAATCGGAAAAGCTTGTTGTTGAATAAATAGGTTTGGTTCTTCCCCATAATAATATTCTTCTGAATTAAAACGCGCCTTACCCATACTCACTGGTCCCCAGACATTAAAATATTGCCAAGTGCAATCACTTTGGTTATGTCTTTCATAAAACAAAAAAGCAGCCTGGTGCAAAACATCATTCGCTGATTTGGTTATTTTAGTCTTCTATTGCGTAGTTTATTGTGTCCGTAATATCTTCAAAATCGGTGGTGTATCAATAGCGCGTGGTATCGAAGGCATTCCGATTCACCCCTGTAAAGTCCGGATTGGACGGATACACTTAGTGGAAGTGTTTCTTTATTTTGGATGCTGTTGCGTTACGCAGTGAATCATGCCACCGTACGCATACAATTTCCTTACATTTACTCCGACAATTCTTCTACCTGGGAATTGGCCTTCCATGATTTGAAGTCCTAACCTGTCATGTTCATCACCATATACCGGAACCAATACAACTTCGTTTCCAATATAAAAATTTAAATACGAACCTTTACAGCCAGCTTCTTTCACTACTCTTCTTGTAACGGGCACTGGAATGAGTTGAAATGGCTTTCCATCCGTATTTCTAGCTTGGCGTAACTCCTGATAATGCTTTTCGTAAGCCTCCAAAAGATGCGCTTCACTTTCGCCAAAAGGATCAGACTCATAGAGGATCGTATTTTCATTAACGAAGCGTGCTGCCCCATCGATATGGAAATCTGTTACTTCATCATGATTATCCACTCCACGAAGACCGGTTATCCAGATAAAGTTCGTGACTCCTAAATACTTAGTTAACTCATTTTCGATTTCTTCTTGACGAAGTGTAGGGTTTCGATTCTCATTCATGATGGAGGATTTTGCTGCCAACAAAGTACCTTTTCCATTTACTTCGATTCCCCCGCCTTCCAGACAAACACTGGTCTTAACGAGTGGGATGCTATGGTTCTCGCTTATTTTGATGGGAACCTTCGCGTCGTTTTCAAAAGGATATTTATTTCCCCAACCATTGAAATTCCAATGGGTTAGGAAAAGATTACCTTTATCATCTTTCACAAAAATCGGACCATGATCTCTTACCCAAACGTCATCGGTTTCTTGAATCAAAAAATCAATTTTATCCATATTCACCTCTGCTTCATTCAACTTCCTTTGTACATGCTTTCTTTCTTTTTCATTACAGACAACAATATGCACATTTTCTCCATAGTGAAGCTCCTTTGCCATCGTTACCCAAATATCATCGAGTTTCGCTCTGTATCTTTCTCCTCTATTCGTTCCATCATGGGGCCATTGGAGCCACGTTCCCTCGTGTTTTTCCCATTCTGCCGGCATTAAAAAGGCAAAGTTTTCTCTACTTCCCACTAAGTTTCACTCCTCCTCCGAATGTAAAACTCATTCTAAACCTTAACAATGTGTCAAGGTCAAGGACAGATCGGCATCTTGTAAAAGAGCCTTTCTTTGAATGTACCTCTTGACCTTAGTTCTGACCAAAGGTGTATCGTTGAGATATTCCATCACATCCCTAAGGAGTAACATTTATGAAGAGTGAAATCACCATTAGCGAATTAGCTAAGCTTTTGAACGTGTCTGTTCATCAGATTCGTTATTTTGAAGAGAAAGGAGTTCTTCTACCTGCTTACGGAGATAACAATCAGTACAAGATGTACAGCATGGATCAAGTGTACCAGCTAGCACATATTCTGTTGCTTCGCAAATTGGGAGTGCCTGTCCAGTCGATTAAAGAATGCATGACTTCCTATTCTGCTGATCAATACGCGCAGCTACTCAATCATTCTCTGAGAGAAATAAATAAAGAGTTGCTTCGCTTTCAAGAGCTTCAGAAATTCATAAAAAAATGAAGCTAACCGCCAAACTGCTGGCTGTGTCCCGATTTGTCCGAATCGGACATCCATTTTATAGTGGATGGTTCTAGTACCATTACCTTGTACACGGAGTGGTAAGTGCCTGGCGATTTTTCATTGCCAAGCGTCAAATATCGTATCTTTCTACCCAGCGGTTAGTTCATAAGATGATGAGCTTGAACAAGTCATTGAACAGCTTTATGCCTATGCCGCAGCACAGTCTCATGTTATTCAGGGACTCTTGATCCTTATTGAAAGATCCTATTTATCCCTATTAAGTCAAAGGCAGCTGCACTATGAGCTACAAACTTCGATAGAATAGACCCAAAATTCTGAAAGGATGAATCAAACATGACGGAAGCCCCGCTAACGATTGAACCAATGCACGCAAAGTACAATGAACAGGTCAGCCAATTACTCGTCCATGGGTTTCGTGGGAAATTTCAAACCCTCACAAATATGAATAATGAGGAACTTGCACTCTTTTTCAAAAAGCTTTTTGACCAGTTCCCTAATGAACCGGCAACTCAAAGAATGGTAGCCATACAAGAGGGAATAGTCGTAGGAACGATGTCTATCAAATGGCAAAACGGTTCTTACCTGAAGGAACAGCGGAAGCTGCATTCGTGGACGAACTTTCGCATGTTCGGGAAGTGGAACCTCTTTATAATGGTTCTCGGATTATATTTCTTAGAGCATAAGCCACAGAAGGGAGAATGCTATATAGCAGACGTTGTTGTCCATCCAGATCATCAAGGTAAGGGAATTGGAAACTTGCTATTGGGGTGGGCACAAAATTTTGTGCAAACGGAGCCAAGTCTAGATACGTTAAGCTTGTACGTCGCTGGAAAAAACCCACGGGCAGAGCAACTTTACAAGCGATTATCGTTCCATACTCAGTTGCGAGAAAAAAGTTTTCTATCACATATTTTATTCAATGAGAAGAAATGGAGTTATATGGTGAAGAGGTTGAAGTGACTGGGCTTGCACCAAAGTGTCCTATATAGCGATGAAGTCTTTACTGTTGCTATCAACCCTGACCTGAGGGAAGTCAGTCAGGTCAGGGTGCTGGAATCCTCCGACAGAATGAGACCTGTTCACTGGCCGATAAGGTAGGTCTTTCTCAACAACAAGACTCGTCTCTGCCGACCTTTCGCCGGAAATTATATGAAGCGGGAGTCACTCTGCATGGCGCAGATTACCTTTTTTATTATTCAGAAGCCGATAAGAACGTATTACTGCAAGAAAACCTCGAAGGTGACTTGCGTTAGTTAACCGGGCAAACGAGGCGGTTTACTCCGAGTTCGAGTCCTCCGCCTCGGAACAAGACTTGGATGACGCTTATGTGGAACTGTATCACTGGGCGGACTTCGGATCTTTTGGGCAAAATCGCCTGGTCAGCGCCGCCAGTATGTATCCCTGAGAGGAGGATGCACAAATTGCGGATCTCGGCGTACTGACACTGCCGTCCTTAGTGGTATGCTCCATCTGCAAATCGCTTTTGATCAGGGATACAAACCCGAGTACAGATGTCAGCTCGATAACGGTGTGAATACTTATGCCGAATCGTATCGTGGGTCATCAAAAGCGATACAACAAAAAGCCACAAAAATCAATAGAAGCTAGTGTTATCCCATATAAAACTTTACTCGATAATGAAGTATGGGGTTCGATGATTTGTGTGAAAAATGAAAGATAAAATAAAGTAATTTTCAGTATCTTGTAATTTCAACGAATTGTCCAATGCCATTTGAGCGCTTCCTTTTCAATTCTTGTAACAAAATCGTCTTTACCGTCACCGTAGCTTTCAATGTCGTTTGGATATTCTTCAGCTAATTTGCTTTTTAATGCTCCATATTCTTTGCATATTTCCGGGTTTTCACAAAGATAATCTCTGAAAGATAAATGCCTTTCGATTTCTTGAACATAATCGTACTGGAAAGCATGAATTTGATGAGTGCGATCATCTCCACCTTTACGGAAGTACCTCCTCCCATTAATTCCGAACTCACCCATCACTTCATAGCCAAGGTTTTCAAATTGGTCAGAGTAAGTATCCAATTTACCGATATCGTTGACAACGAGTAAAATGTCAATGATCGGCTTTGCTTTTAAATTCGGAACGGAGGTACTCCCGATATGGAAGCTGTTCACCAGATCATCATGAAGAATTTCCTTAATTTCTTGTTCTTCTTTTAGATACTCGGTTTTCCAATTTGGATCGTATTCTACAACTGTGACTTTCATTTCTTTCCCTCCTCGTTTGTTTAACATTTCGACTTTATTGCGACCCTTTTAGGGTATTAGCTCATCATATGAAAGTGGGGAAATTGAGTCAATCAATTTTTACCAACCAAAAGTTAACCAATAACACTTTATAATCTCAGGAATATAGTGTCCGCAAGACCGATTGCTACCCGAACGATTGCAAAAGGCATCTTGCCAGGATGATTCAGTAGCACGTGTATAGAGATAGTAAAGTTTTAGACTGAAGAATAAAGTTTAAGACTCTTAGGCCTATTACGCTAATGGGCGGAACACTTAAGAACTCATGAATAACCAAAAAAGAGAATCCATGGAAGACGGTATTCCCTTCTTTGGTTTTTGTGTACATTCTTAAATGAACGCTGCTATTTCTTCGCTTTGTTGAATGGAAAGGTGCCAAAATGCTCTTATCTTCATCCACCTAGAAAAGAACCAATTGCTCCGCCGATTTTGATGAATGAGATATTCCCAACCACCTCATAGCATAGATGTCTCCCAGAATCGCAGAAGAAAGTGCAGCACAGCCATCCCAAACCGGGTATGGACAAGAGGCAAGGCATTATGATAAAAAGTTACTCTAACCTACTATTTAATCAATAGATAGGAGTATCTTACCATGTGCTTTCTTATTTACTATTTGCTCATGTGCTTTTCCGATATCCTCTAAGGCGAATACATCTCCGATTTCCGGATCTATAATACCGGATTCAAGGAAAGACCCAACAGCATGTAAACTCTCCTGATATTCATCAGGTGGCGCATTCCAAAGAGCCAACCCTAGTATATCTGCTTCTTTCATCATGGCCAATCTCGGATTGAATTCCAGGCTGCCTCGGCTACCAACCACAACGATACGGCCATAGGGTGCGATTACCTTCAGATCAGTTTCTAAATTCACATTTGCTAAAAACTCAATGATAGCATCAGGCCCTTTTCCATTTGTCAAAGACAGTATTGTTTGAATGGAATCCTCTGTTATGTGATCGAGTACATGTGTGGCTCCTGAAGCTTTTACCAGAGCCTTTCCCTCTTCTGTACTTGCCGTTCCAATTACCGTAGCTCCGAAACCTTTGGCCATTTGAACGGTCAACAAGCCTACACCACCACTTGCGCCGTGCACCAAAACGTTCTCACCTGGCTTGATCTTTGCCCTCTGAAACAATGCTCGATAAGCAGTTAACGCTGGAATGCCGAGAGACGCACCTTTCATATATGAGATGGAATCAGGCAATCTATGGACAGCATTCGCATCACAAACCATCTTTTGTGCATAAGTGCCGGTATTTCTCTTTGCAAGCAATGCAGCTACAAACACGCGGTCTCCTATTTTGAAATGCTTTACGCCCTCGCCTATTGAATCTATAACTCCCGCTCCATCAAAACCGGGTGTGAACGGCAATTCCGGCACATAAAAAGAATACGTACCTGTACGGATATAGGTTTCATTTGGGTTGACACCCGCAGCAAACAGTCTAACACGTACTTCGTTAGTAGCTGGGATAGGTTCGTCTACTTCAGTGCATTTCAAGACCTCAGGTCCACCGAAATTTGACATTTGAATAGCTTTCATCTGTCTTCCTCCGTTTCATTTCCTCAATCTCCTTATATAAAGGCAAATGAGTCAATTTAGTTCCTCTGTGATCGTCGTATTCAATGCAACGTTGATTTGGTAACCAGAAGTGGAAGCAAAACCTCGTTTCCGATTTTTTAACTAGTAGTTCATCAAGTGTAATACGAATGGCTTAACCCAGTACAGTGACATCAACTAAACCTCTGTCTATCACTTCTTTTGCCTTGGACTCGGACAGCAGCTTTAAATGATCTTGTCAATATTCCTTGTTCTGATAATGCTCTTCCTATTTATAATATTTGCGTTTCTTCGGACAGATCTAAGTCCCATCGTTCTTCTATTAACATGGTTCCAGTCCATTCTTCATTTGGTTTCTCAGCTGATAATGTAAAGTTGTATTTTTGGTATAGATGACGAGCTGCAACAAGTATATTTACAGTCCATAAGAAAATATGTTGATAACTCTGGTCTTTACAGAAGTTGATGGCAGTCTCTATCAGTTTTTTTCCAATGCCCATCCCTTGATATTTTTCATCTAAAACAAACCATCGCAGTTGGGCTACTGTATCAGAAAATTTAGTAATGCCAATCGAACCGATGATTTCACCATTTACTTCAGCAACCCATAGCTCCCCTCCGTCGGCATCAATCATAAATTCCGCTAAACCTTTCATAACGTAATATTCAAATATTCTGCCAAACTGATATGTCTGATGATATGACCTTCCATGAAGGTGTGCGATGTATCCTGCATCACCTGGTTGAAATGGCCGAATGGAGACTTGTGAATCTGAAGAACATTCGGTGTAAATGGATTCGATTGTTTCCATGGCTAAGACTAGTTTAAACAAATCATCTTTTGATAAATGTTTAATCATGTTATTTACTCCGCGACATGCATTTTCAACCAAGTCCTTGTAAATGTCCTCTCCATCTTTTGTTAAAAAGAGAGAATATTGGCGTTTATCCTCTGTTGACTTTTTTTTGTTAATTATTTTTTCATCCTCTAACCGTTGGACAATTCGGCTCATATAGCCTCGGTCGATCCCAAGTTTTTCTCTAACTTCAGTTGCCGTACAACCATTTCTTTGTTGGATTTCTGTTAAAACTCGTGCCTCTGTTAATGAAAAAGCTTGATTATATATCTCTTGATCAATTTTACCTAGAACATTTGCATAAAACCTATTGAATTTACGAATTTTATCAACATATTGAAACGTTTCCAAATGTAATCCTCCTGATATTCTAGAATTAATTATAGAATAATAAATTTAGTTGACTAAGTCAACTAAATACCGAGGTTTCCTAAGGTTATTTTTTGCGGAAGCTGTTAAATCGTCCTCGAACGGCAAAGCTACAGAATACTACTCTTATAACCGACAACAAAAATGACTCTTTCTAAAAAAAGGAATATCAGATTCTTTACATTGCCTATTACCCCGTCAAGCACTTCATCGATACGGTAGACTGGAAAACCTGAAATATTGTCCGCTAAATTGAACTTAAATCCGTCATTTTCTAAATGCTTATTAATGAAATCAATGTACTCATCCTGCTCTTCCTGTTGTCTCACCAATGGATGTACGACCTGTTCTAAGAATTTAATAAACACTTCATCGAGCGCAATCATTAGTTCCAAATACTTCTCGTATAAATAGACTTCATCCCAGTCAGAGTTGTTGATCATATGTTGCCATATATCACCTGATGCTGTCATAAAGCGGGAATCAGATGAAGGCATGCTGTCCAAATTCCATACCCTATTCAAGAAGTCGACTAAATCGTACTTACCTGGGATATTATTTTTAGCATGGAGTTCATCCATGATATTTCGCCTTGTTATCTCACTGATTTTATAAAGTCCAGTTGGATTAAGTTGAAGGACTACCTTTGACAATGAGTTCGCTTTTAAGCCATAGTCGTTTATTATCCGTTTGGCTAAGTCCAGGAGGAACAATTGATCCTTGCCTTTAAGTCTTTTTTGAACGTAAACCCTTCTACTGTGAAACGCCTCAGACTCATCTCCGCTTTCCAAACCGTGTGCAAACTGTCGGTATGTCGTATGCCTTTTCCTCTCGCAGTACCTGAATTATCGCATCAATAAGTTCATTAATACTCGCCATTGAATATCCCCATTTCAAATAAAACGTATCATGATAATCCGCAGGAACTGGAGAAGTTGTGCAAAGAGTACTCCGTGTTATTATCTAGTTATTCTGATATCAAATATAGGATAGTAATTCTTCAGGGAGAAACAAAACGTAACTGCCTTAGAGGAAGATTGTAAGAGCGGTCAAGTGGAATAGATAATCAAGAGTTTTTGTATAAGGAGAGTTGCTTAATTATGTTGTTCACACCTGAACATTTAGAAAGTTTACTAAGCAGTTTAAACCAAACATGGTTCCAAAACGAATTAGCTACCCTTTACAGCAACTCCCGAACTGAAATGAACATCCGAGATAAGTTTAACCTCCTCTTTGCTAAAGCCCTTGCAGACAATGAGCATTACTTTATCCAGCGTGAATGGCAAAGAAGAGACTTAGCAATAATCCGGTATTAAGATTATCAAACTGAGCCGGTTGCTTTGTTTGAGTTCAAGGCAAGGCACGCTTGGTTCATCGCCAGTAACGAGCGTGGGAAAAATAATGGTGAAAGTGGCTACGAAAAAACATTCTAAGGGGATTATGGAGTGAAAAATGGTGTATTGCAGGATATTTACAAACAGGCTCCTTATTCTAAAAAGATCCCTTGCTATAGTAATTCCTAAGGACGCAACCCATAACTCCCCCGGACGCACCAATAATTATCGGACCGATTCAATAACTCTGTTTTTCCCATTCCAGAATATATATTATGTAAACTGATAAAAAGAGCAGAAATCGTGACGCAAACAAGTACACTAAATTAAGATCTTGGTATATCTATTTTGTGTCACAGTTTAATTAATGTTTATGACACGGGCGCATTAATAATTGTCTGGCGATACAAACATACTAATCGAGTCTGATTTTAGTCGTTTATTGCGTATAAATCTCATGCAATGTCTTAAATTTACATAGACCACCAAATGTCGAGGCACACCAATCTACTTAGCATACTTTATAAGGTAATTATTCAAAAATAGCGCCTCTAGGTGCATGTTCCTTTTCTAGTGAATGATTCGTTTACATTTCAGTTCATGAAATGTATTTTCATGTACTGATTTATAAAAACGAAAGAATCCACTTTTGGTGGATTCCTCTTTTGCTAATAAAAGTTGACCATTTAGGTAGCATTTTATTTCCTGAACCAATGCTCGTTCCTTGCTACGCAAGTCCTTGACGATTTCTACTTATTCAAGTATTATGCACTCTTTCGTTTCATTGTTCGAATCTTCACTCCCTCATTTGCATGCTGAAATGGTTTTTATTTACAGATAGATTAAATCCTATTCTACTCCATGAAGGCTTGACATTTTAAGCGACGGGACCTATGACGTCGTACCACGACATCCTCTTTAGTTATTAGGAATTGGGGCGGGAGCTGGCCCCGCGCCTTGATATTATCCCCTTTGAGTAGACAGTGTAAAAAGCCCGCCCACCTAACGGTGGGTGGTACACTCTACTTGGAGGGGATTTTCTCATGGCTAAAAAAGGTCAAATATTCAAGCGTTATTCCGAGGAGTTTAAGCTGAGAGCAGTAAACATGTATCAACAGGGAGAGATGGGTTATAAAGCAATAGCTAAGGAATTAGGGATACCTAGTAAAACACAAGTTCTACAATGGGTTCGAAAGAAGAATAAAGGCGAAGGTTTTGTGGATCAAAGAGGAAAGAATGGTTCTAGTGACACCCCATTTGTTGGTCGTCCAAGAACCAAGTTTGCTACTGTGGAAGAAGAAAGGGACTATCTAAAGGCGCAGGTAGAATACCTAAAAAAGCGCAATCCCAATCTGCATCTGGGGGGAAGGTATGGAAAATAACTCGCTTTACGATCATAAACGAGCTGCGTAAAAAATATCCACTAACGTGGTTGGTAGAAATTGCGCAAGTGTCACGGTCGGGTTTTTACAAATGGCTTAGCACCAAAGGAAAGCCGTCAGCAAGAAATGAGTTAGATCAGATTCTGAAAAAGCATATGATGGCGATTCATTTGGAGCATCCATACTATGGTTATCCACGAATGCAGATAGCATTAAAGAAGAAGGGATTGAATGCGAATCATAAGCGAATATACCGCCTGATGAAAGAATTAAACCTTCAATCCATCATCAGGAGGAAGCGCCGCTATTTTGGTAAAGCACCTTCGATTGTATATCCCAACTTACTTAACCGTAAGTTTAGAGCGGACAAGCCCAATGAGGTATTTGTAACAGATATTACGTATGTTGCACTTCATAACCGTTACTATTACCTTTCGGTCATTCAGGACCTTTTTAACAACGAAGTTGTTGCCTGGAAAGTTTCCAAGCGAAATGATTTACAACTTGTGTTAGACACTGTGGGGCAGCTAAACGAAGAAAGAGACGTGCTGAAAGCAACCCTACATTCAGATCAGGGCTTCCAATACACGTCTCGACAGTACAATAAGCGAATAAAGGAACTTGGCATAAGTGGCAGCCACTCTCGCAAAGGAAACTGCCTTGATAACGCCTGCATCGAATCCTTTTTCTCGCATCTCAAAACTGAGACATTGTACTTTACTGAGTGTAAGACAGAAGAAGATCTCTTTCAAGCCATTGAAAAATACATTTGGTTTTATAACCATGAACGGTTCCAGAAAAAATTAAACCAGTGTGCCCCGGTTGAATACCGAAACACACTGGCTGCTTAGGCTTTTTTAATTGTGTCTACTTGACAGGGGTAAGACCACCTTCAGTTAGAGGAGGTTTTTTTCATTTTTTCTTTGGCTTTCTCAATATCTTCCTTCTTCAATGGTGCACCAATTAATTGCTGACAAAACGTGTGAGATTTTTTAGCTTATCGGGATTTAAAACAGCATACATGTTCACAATATGATTGTCTTGAATATCAAAAGAAATCGTAGCAAAGAGTTGCTCGCCTGCATAAAACACCAATCCGGGCTGTGTATTAATTTCGCGAAGCTTAAAAGAGAAATCGACAGGGAACTCCGGGAAAATACCGATAAAGAAACGGGCGATTCGATCATGGCCAAACAGCGGTCGCAAGGGGGCTTTCACTTTGCCTCCCCCATCCATATAGAGAATCGTGTCCGAAGTTAGGACTTCGAGCAGTATTTTCATATCCCCACTCAATAGGGCTTGTGCGAACTGTTCAATCAGATGAGTTGTATCCGGCTCCATGCCGACGTTAAATGGAGGAATGTCGCCCAAGCTCCTTTTGGCACGACGGAAAATTTGCCTGCAGTTCGTGCTGCTTTTGTCCACGATCTTCGCTATTTCCTCATATTCGTATTGAAGTACTTCGCGCAACAGGAATACAACCCGCTCGGTCCATGAAAGCTGATGGATCAAGAACAAGTATGCCATCGAAATGGTTTCTTTCCGTATATATCCTTCCAATGGGTCGATTTGTCCGTTGCCATCACTCATAATCGGTTGCGGAAGCCAAGGTCCTACGTATGCCTCACGGTGTTTGCTTTGCGCCCGTAACCGATCTATGCATCGGTTGCTTACACTCCTGAATAAATATGACTTTGCATCCTTAACCAGATCGGATGGAACCTTTTCTATCGAAAGAAACGTTTCTTGAACGATATCTTCGGCATCCATCATACTTCCCATCATACGATAGGCAAGAGAAATGAGCGAAGGTCTCAAACTTTTATACAGATCTTCCACTTCCACCCTATGCATGCCTCCTCGCCCTGTTGTATTCACGAAGGACTTCCCCGGAAGCTCGCTTTGCACTGGCAAAAACTGCATCAACTAACACTTCTCCTTGACCCGTCCAATCTCCGGAGACGTACAATCCATCCACTTCCGGGACAGAAGGACCATAGCGTTTGCCGATTCGATCAATGGAATCAAAATCATGGGTAACCGTAATTTTTGGCAAAAACTGCCTTGCAACAAGTTCCTTTTGCCAGCCCGGTTGGATGAAGTCTAAAGCCCGCTCCAAATGACTTTCATCGTTTTTGGGATTATCAGAGCCAAAGCCGATATCCTTGCACACATGAATAATCGCGGAGCCATCCTCACTTGCTTCGGAAATGACAGATGGGGTACTTATAAAAATCGGTTGGTCCAAGAAAAAGGTGAAATGGCGCTTGGGATCATCTGAGTAGGGCAGTTTGCGCAGCGCGACATCCAGGCAAGCAGCATAGATTGGTTTCGCCCGATCCCGCCACTCCTTGAGCGATGTTTGCTCCGCATTTTTAACGAGCTTGAAGGTTTCGCCCGGCCCAGCCGCGACAAGAACAAATGAGATTTCCAACGTTTCGCCATCATTGAAACGGATTTGCCTTACTCTACCGTCATGCTCAATCTCAGATGCATTTTTTCCGTAGAGAATTGTAACACCTGCTCGGATGGCCTCCTGCCGAAGACTTTCAACCAGTTGACCCCAACCTCTATCTACATAGATTACTTGATTGCCTTTAAATACAAGTTGCAGCCTTCTGACTCCAGGAGCAGCCAAGAGAAGGTCAGGATAAGGCACAAACGTATTGGTTCTACAGACGGCGTAAATGAGGTGTCGTATCATCGGATCTCTTATTTCCTTTTCCGCCCATTCCCGAAAACTAATCGGTGGTAAAGTCTTTGTATCGATTTTAGCTAGTCGTGTCACAAATTGAACGATTTCCAACTTGGCGGAAGCAGATAACAATTTGGATGTAACAATCGCGAAAGGATTTCCAGGTAGTTGGTAAAGCTTGTTATTCCACACCATGCCACCTTTTGCAGGCACGCTCGCTCCTTTGATCGGGATTCCCAGTTCGTTTAATACCTCCTCAGCAGCCCCCCCTTTATAGAGTGCATGAAGACCCAAACTTAGCATAGCACCATTCTTTTTAACCGTAACGGAACGACCGCCCAACTGATTTGATTTTTCTAACAGAACTACGGATAACCCGGCTTTTGCTAAATAAATCGAACCTGTTAATCCGGAAAGCCCTCCACCGATTACCGCTACATCATATTTTCTCATGCCCATTCTCCCCTCCTTTATTTATAAATAAGACGAATGGGAGGGATGGTTTTGTGACAAATATCGCGTTGGTCGGCGACCTTAGGGACCTGATGAAAGTCGGTTCAATCTCCGGATCCGTTGACACCGAAGGCGATTAAGCCGAGTGCAACCGCGTAGAGCATCCAGGCCGGATGACGACCGCGCGTTGCCCAAAGTGCGATAAAAGCGCCATACAGGTAAGAGCTGCCAACGAGCAGGCCAATCACGATCCTTACGTCCCGACCGAACCAGATGGAAGCTATCAAGGCGAGACCGCCGATAAACCAGTTGAACGTGCTAAACTGCAAGAGCCGCGGCATGATCCATCTGATTCCTGCGTCGGGTAATAAAGACTCCGAATTCGCCAACGGTCTGACCATGAGCCGTTGGGTCAGAATACCATGAACCAGCGCCACACCGCTTCCGATAATTCCAGCCACTACTAAGGCTACATCATGCCAATTCATGTCCATACACCTCCCTAGAAATTATGGCAAAAGGTTTGGCCGGGGTTAATTCCCCTGTGTTTGGGACGACAGTTAAAATGATTGTCTTTTTCATGAATTATGCCGCTCCTCTTCTGCAAGGATTTACCAACTCGTCTTGGCGACGCCACCTTTACCCGTGTAGATGATGATTCTCATGTCTACTCCTCCTTTAGTACGAATTCGTAGTAAATATGTAAAAAGAATGGGTCACTCCTCGATCTTGATCTTCACCGGACAGCACCGGCAGCTCCTTTTAGTATGAATTCGTAATATTCCAAACCAAATTTAATACGTTTTCGTAGTAATTGTCAAGAAGAACGAGCCGGTGTCAAATCGGAAAGGGAATTCATGTACTTCGGCTCTCTATGGTCGGGAATGTGAAAAGTACCAGATATAGAGATTTCCAGGAATATTTGTTTTAGGAAGATACATGGAATCCAACGAAGAACGGAATGAGCCATACCAGCATCATCTGCAAAGAGCTCGTGCTAATCAATTAAAAAATCCCGCTCCTGTCGAAGAAACGGGTTCATTTCTACTTTTCTTTCTCACTGAACTGTTAGTAATCAAGAAATGATTGTAAAGAGTCATCGAGCAAGCTTTCGCGTTTAGGATCTTCATTCACATCGCTATCAACCTCAAGATTGCCACTATTAATGGCTTCAGTATCCTCTGTTTGTTCGGTAATGAAGGGTGTGTCCATATTTTGTTTCGTAGTAAAGAGATTGATTTGCGAATGTTCGCTTTGTGTTCCTTTATCCATGCTCTTCTCCTTTATCCAGTTTTCTTCTGAGGAAAATTTCTCACGCTAGACACGTTAAGTTTATTTTGTCATACCTGGGACTCCGCTATTCTTACCATAATAGTGAACACTCCAGATCTGGCTGAATTATTTCCTGGCAAAAAACGGGAGCGTTATCTACATATAACCGAATTCATTTTTACTTGTTTGGGAAATGTAAGTTTGGAATGGTTGTACCTGTCTTCTCGATTCGTTTCATGAATGAAGGCATCCCTGAACATCCTATAGGACGGGGGGAAATTCCTCTACACTATGTAAAGTAGGGTGATAAGATGCTTGACAAAGATCTTCTGGTTGAAAGACTGGAAGCAGAGGGGTTTGCCAAAAGCGCAAGGAAAGTGAAGAGTGAACCCGAAAATAAAGACGTTAAGATGAAAAAGGAGATCCCTGGTGTAGGCAAAAACCCAGAAAACTAATCGACAAGAGTCGAATCAAACTACCGCTTACCTCATCATCAGGCGCTCAGAGTGAGCGCTTTTTCATTGTTACCCGGTATAAATACATAAGGAATTTACAACATTACTGATGAAGGAGGGATTGAGATGACTCAATTCGATGTTGGTTTGATTCACAGACTTGCTGACCAAATGGAGGGCCTATCTTCCAATATCAAAAAGCATGTAAACTCGCCCGATGAGCTGAGCGATGACTTACAGCAGTTGACGAGTATCCTTAACAGTTTTCAAACGCTCACCCAAGCGTCTAAAAATAGTGGGTCCTATCCAATTGCTACGGAGAACGATGTAAGATAGTGTTTTTGGTTATTGTACTAGTGCCGGTTTCACCTTTTTTCATGGTGAAAACCGGCTGTTTTGTCTGACTGGTGGTTACTGAAGGATATGTCGCTTTTGCAAGATTAAGTTTTGTCGGCGGTTCAAACGGAATCGTTTTAACCATCTGTACAAAGAAGCTCTAGCAGAAATGTATTTTTCTTATTTCATAGGATCCGCTTGAACGGTAACTTCGGTTCCTGGTTTAATCGGCTTTAGGCCTGGATTTACAAGCAGTTGTTTTCTCATGAGACTATCATTCTCCCATACATTTTTCTTGCTGAAACCTTTCTCTTTATACCTTAAAGGGGTTTTTTTGATACAATGTGCCTCCTATCCTGAAAATAAAACGGGTACTCGATTAGAGCACCCGTTTTGGATGGACCTATAATGCTAGCCTTATAAGAGCTTTACAAGCCGAGGTTTTTCGCGATAATATTTTCCATTATTTCTGTCGTACCGCCATAAATGGGCATGACCGCAACATCGCGATAACGACGGGCAATTGGCAATCGGATATTCTGGTTTTTGTTGAAAGGCTTCCAGTATCGAAGTCGGCTCAGATGCCCCTCCCTGCCTATTTCGTTTTCACCACAAACTCAATGCTTCCGAGGTCACCCCATTTGGCGCTTACGACATCCCCTTCCCGTAGCTGGTGGGAACCGGTAATGCCCCCGGACAAAATCAAATCTCCCTTGTGCAGCTTGCGCCCTTCGCGAGCAAGCATGTTCGCCAGCATCGCGACCGAGCGGGCTGGATGACCGAGAACTGCCGCACCAGCCCCCAAGTCTTTGAGCTCGCCATTGATCGAAAGAGTAACACCTACCAAATCGAGTTCAAGTTCATCAGGCTTTCTCCATGTCGATCCGATAAACACACGGGAAGACGAAGCATTGTCGGCAATGACATCCGGCAAGGTAAACTGGAACTGCGCATATCTGCTGTCGATAATCTCCAGTGCGGGAACCACATAGTCAGTGGATGCCAGGACATGAGCCTCAGTGATGCCGGGTCCTTCCAAATCCTCACGCAAAACAAAGGCGATTTCCGCTTCCACCTTGGGATGAATCAATTCATTGATCGGCAGAATGCCGTCCTCGATATTCATATAATCAAAAATGTAGCCCCGTATCGGTTCGTGCACATTCATCTGCTTCATTTTTGCCTGACTGGTCAAACCCATTTTAGCGGCAAAGATTCGATGTCCCTGCTCAAGCTTGAGGGAGACCAGCTCATTTTGAATACGATATCCATCTTCCACAGTCAGCTCGGGGTATTCAGCCGTCAGTTTCACGACCTCCTCCCCATTCAACTCCGCATCCACCAGCTTTTGAGCCAACCTTTTGTACAATAGTTCCGTTTGCACGCTGATCACCCCCTATCTGATTTTGGTAGAGCTGTTCAGTTGGGCGATTTCCGCTGCGACATCCACGATCATGTCTTCTTGTCCCCCCACGGCCTTTCGTCTTCCCAGCTCGATCAAAATATCCCGGGAGTCGATGCCGAATTTCCTGGCTGCACGCTCGGCATGAAGCCGGAAGCTGGAATAGACACCCGCGTATCCGAGAACCAGAGCGTCTCTGGTAATTTCCTGTGGTACTTGAAGAATCGGGGCCACGATTTCCTCTGCCAGATCCATCATTTTGTACAGGTCGACGCCCGTCTGAATGCCCATTCGATCCAGTACAGCAAGGAGAACCTCGGTTTGTGTATTGCCCGCACCTGCACCCAAGCACCGAACACTGCCGTCAATCCAGGTGGCACCCTCTTGAATGGCGACGAGCGTATTGGCCATGGCTAAAGACAAATTGTTGTGTGCATGGAAGCCAACAGGAATATTCAGACATTGCTTCAAGGCCCGGACTCGTTCCCCTGCTTGATCAGGTAGCAGAGCGCCAGCAGAATCGACGATGTACACGACATCAGCTCCATAGCTTTGCATGAGTCCAGCTTGCTCCGCCAGTTTTTCCGGAGCAGCCATATGCGACATCATCAAAAAGCCAACTGTCGTCAAGCCAAGCTCTTTCGCCCGATAAATATGCTGAGATGAGACGTCCGCTTCGGTCGCATGTGTGGCGATTCGTGCCATGCCTACCCCTAGCCCTGCAGCCGTCTTCAAATCTTTGATCGTGCCGATTCCCGGCAGCAAGAGCACGCCCACTTTCGCTTGTTTACAAACGGAAACGGCAGCCTCGATCAGCTCCAGTTCATGGGTCCTCGACAGACCATACTGCAGGGACGATCCGGCCAATCCATCTCCATGGGAGACTTCGATATGCGGTACGTTCGCTTCATCTAATGCGCGCGCCACCTCGACTACTTGCTCCACCGTAAACTGGTGATTGATCGCATGGCTCCCATCTCGAAGCGCTACCTCGGTAATCACAATATCACGACTCATATGCGGTTCCTCCTTTCATTCGTGGCTATATACCGGTGCCGATACCGACAGCATGCTTGGCATATTCCTCTGCTACCTTCACCGCTGTCGCCGTCATGATATCCAGATTGCCAGAATAAGCAGGGAGGTAGTCACCCGCGCCTTCCACTTCCAAACAAACGGTGATTTTGTTTTCATCAAAGATCGGTTCTGAGCGCAGGCGGTAACCAGGAACGTATGATTGAATATAGGCAACGGTTTGGTGGATAGCCTTCACGATCGCCTGTCGGTCCGCACCTTCCTCCACTATTGCATAGATTGTATCTCTCATCAGGATCGGCGGCTCCGCCGGATTCAGGATGATGATCGCCTTGCCTTTCTTCGCTCCGCCGATTGCTTCGATACCATGTGCGGTCGTCTCCGTAAATTCGTCGATGTTGGAACGTGTGCCAGGTCCTGTGCTTTTACTGGATATAGTGGCTACGATCTCTGCGTAGCTGACCGGACTCACACTCCCTATCGCATGAATGATCGGAATAGTAGCCTGGCCGCCGCATGTGATCAGATTGATGTTCTTTTCATTCAAATGCGCACCGAGATTCACAGATGGTACCACATAGGGCCCCACAGCAGCAGGCGTTAGATCGATGGCGAGCTTTCCTGCCTCCCTGAGCGCCTTGGCATGACGAATATGTGCTTTGGCTGAAGTAGCGTCAAAGACAATATCTGCAAGATTCGCACCGCTTTCCAAAAACGGTTGTAATCCGCCGTCAAATACGTAGTATCCCGCTGCCTTTGCTCTACGCAGACCATCCGAATCAGGATCGATTCCAATCATGGACGTCAGTTCAAGAATTGGCGACCTTCCAAGCTTGATCATCAGGTCTGTCCCGATGTTCCCCGAGCCCAGTATTGCTACTTTTACTTTCTTCATACATGCATTCCTTTCCTATTTTTTACCTGCCAAACCTGACTCCTACTGAACCAAGTCCAGCAATCCGTGTGTGAAATACATCGCCAGGCTTAGCTTCAACCGCTGCTGATAACGCACCAGACAAGATGATTTCTCCTGCTTTGAGTGTAATCCCTAATTCGTACAGCTTGTTCGCTAACCACGCCACACAGGATGCGGGATTGCCCATTGCGGCGGCACCAACACCGGTATTGACCAGCTCCTGATTTTTATAAAACGCCATTCCTACCAGAGGAAGGTCCAGATCTTGCGGTTTCACGGGATGTCCGCCCAGCACATAGAAGCCCGAGGATGCATTGTCCGCAACTGTGTCTTCTAGTTTGATTTGCCAGTTGGCTATACGGCTGTCCACGATTTCCAAAGCAGGCACTACATATTCCGTTGCCATCAAGACGTCATAGATTGTTACATGTGGCCCTTCCAGATCGCGCTTCAGCAGAAAGGCAATTTCTGCTTCTACCTTTGGCGAAAGGACATGCTCGAAAGGCAGTTCTCCGTTGTTTTCCACGACCATGTCGTCCAATAGATGTCCATAGTCTGGCTGTTCCACGCCAAGCAGTGTCTGCATGGCACGAGAGGTCAGGCCGATTTTCTTCCCTGTAATCCTCGCGCCTTCTTTCACTTTTCGCTCAATCGTCTTCAATTGAACATGGTATGCCTCTATTTCGCTGATTTGCGGATCCAGTAAAGTGAGTGGCGCTACTCCCACCCCTTCACGACTCGCCGCCGCTAAATGATCGGCGTATCGCGTGATTTTTTCTATGTCCACACGGCTCCCTCCCTGATTTGCTGTCCTTCTCGCTAGAATTTCATAGTGATTGTCTTGACCTCGGAGTAGAATTCGAAGCTGTGACGCCCGCCTTCGCGGCCAATCCCGCTGTCCTTGGCACCGCCAAACGGAGTTCGCAAGTCACGCACATACCAGCAA
This sequence comes from Brevibacillus fortis, assembly GCF_046196545.1. Classification (GTDB taxonomy): domain Bacteria; phylum Bacillota; class Bacilli; order Brevibacillales; family Brevibacillaceae; genus Brevibacillus; species Brevibacillus fortis_A. The sequence goes on along the minus strand of NZ_CP176370.1, from coordinate 3,226,204 downwards.
TTGATCCATAAAAGACCTGACTGTACTCGATCAGCCACGCGATGCGCGCGCCGTAGGTCGTTGGTCCAAACCACTCCTGCCAAGCCGTAAGACGAATCATTGGCGATCCGAATAGCGTCCTCTTCTGTACGGAATGGAATGATCACGATGACCGGACCGAAAATCTCTTCCTGGGCCACCCTCATTTTGTTGTCTACATCATAGAGAACGGTTGGCTCTAGGAAATTGCCGTCACCCAGCCCACTGATCCGTTTTCCGCCGTAACCGAGCTTGGCTCCTTCTTCCAGTCCAATCTGGATGTAGTGCTCCACGGTCTCCAAGTGACTACGGGACACCAACGCTCCCATATCCGTTTCTGGCTCCAGAGGATTTCCCACCTTGATCCTTTGAACTGCCGCCACAAATTTATCCAGAAACTGATCATATACGCTTTCTTGCACCAACAAACGCGATCCTGCCAGACAAATCTCGCCCTGGTTGCGGAATATGGCCTCGACCGACCCTTTTACCGCTTCATCAAGATCGGCATCTTCAAACACGATATTGGCTGATTTGCCTCCCAATTCGAGCGATACTGGAATCAGATGCGAAGCGGCATTCTGCATGACGGTCTTGCCGGTGTTAGATTCTCCCACAAAAGATATCCGGCGCACATGGGGATGAGTCGTCATCGCAGTCCCGACAGTCCCGCCCGGACCAGTGATGATGTTGAGCACGCCAGGAGGTAGACCAGCTTCATTGGCAATCTCACCGAGCATCACCGCCGAGAGAGGCGTGTACGAGGCTGGCTTTACTACGACCGTATTTCCCGCCGCTAAAGCCGCCGATGCTTTCCAGGTCATCTGCATGAAGGGTAGGTTCCATGGAATAATCAGACTTGTCACACCTGCCGGAGCATATTTGACGTAGGACATAAAATGGCGCATTTCATAATGCTCATGGACCATGTATTTGGCCATTTCGGCAAAGAAACGCAAATTGGCCGCCGCCCTCGGAATATCGAAGCCCCGGCTTTCTTTGATCGGCTTGCCGACGTCGAGCGTCTCCACCAAAGCGAGTTCATCCACACGCTCCATCACAAGGTCAGCCATTTTGCAGAGAATCTTGGCGCGCTCATCTACAGACATCTCACTCCAAACGCCTGAAGCAAACGTACGCTGCGCCACGTCGATCGCCCTTTTTACATCCTGCTCACTTGCATTGGCCACAAAAGCCAGCTTGAGATTTGTCGCCGGGTTGATCGTATCGAAGGTTTCACCGGAAACAGCGTCCACGTAATCTCCGTCTATGAAAAGCTTGGCGCCTTTTAGCACCTGGTTTTCCTTGGCAGTCTGACTCATGGGAATCCTCCTAATTCTCGATTTCCAAGATCATCTCTACTTCTACGGCGTTATTTAGCGGGAGCTGGGCCATCCCTACAGCGGACCGCCCATGCCAGCCTTTCTCGCCGAATAGCTCCACTAACAAATCGGATGCCCCATTCATGACTTTCGGATGATCTATGAAAGCTGGATCGCTGTTAACGAATCCGAGTATTTTGACCACTCGTTTGACTCTCCCCAGTTCCCCTAGCTCATGCTTGGCAACAGCGAGCAGATTGAGCATACACTGCCTGGCAGCCAGGTAGCCTTCCTCTATCGTGACATCCAGTCCCAGCTTCCCTCGATATTCGTTCGTCCCTTGGCCTGCCAGAAAGAGGAGATTGCCCGCTTGGACACAACCAACATAATTACCGGCCGGCTGTCTCGGTTCGGGCAGGTCTAGGCCCATAGCCTGTAGACGTTGTTCCGGCGTTTCAGTCTGGTGCTTCACAGTCCGTTCATCTCCTTTATGTTCAGGAAGCGAAGCGCGTTTTCGCCCAGCAACGCCCGCTTCTGTCCGTCAGTCAGCTCCAACGTATGATCGATGACATCCCCGGGAGGTGTTTCACGAAGCAGGAAGGGATAATCCGATCCCATCATGATTCTGTCTTCGCCAAAGCGCTTCATCATGTATTGGATGTTCAATGGGTCGTACGTCAAGGAATCAAAGTAGAATTGTTTCGCGTACACACTAGGCGGTTGATCCGTCAGACGCAGATGCGGCCATACTTTCCAGCCTTGGTCCAGCCTGGGTAGAATATAAGGAAAAGAGCCGCCGCCATGGGCAAAGCAGATTTTCAGGCGCGGAAACTTCTCGATCACGCCTCCCAAGATAAGACTTGCTGCGGCAAGCGCTGTCTCGCTTGGCATCCCGACGGTGTACATCAGGTTGTGCCGCGGCATCCGTTCTCTGCCCAGCGTCTCCCATGGATGTACGAAGAGTGGCACATCCCATGTCTGACACATTTCAAAAAAAGGAATCAGTGCCGGGTCGTCCAGATTGTTGCCATTTACGTTGGTACCGATTTCGATCCCTCTCAGGCCGAGCTCGTGCATGCAGCGATCCATTTCCCGAATGGCTGCCTCGGTGTCTTGCAATGGAACTGTACCCAATCCGATGAAATGATTCGGATGTTGGTTGACCGTCTCCGCGATAAAATCGTTTTGAATCCGCGCCATCACTTCCGCTTCGGCTGCCGGGGCCCAGTAGGAAAACGTGACCGGAATGGGTGACAACACCTGCATATCCACGCCTTCTTGCTGCATGTCATGAATCCGTTTTTGGGGATCCCACACCTGATCCGTCACTTCGCGAAATACTTTTCCCCCGACCATGATATTTGCCCCGCATGTACAAGTGCGGTGCAGAATTGGCCAGCGTTCTCCATGAAAGCGCTCTGCCAGGTTGGGAATATCCTCTGGAATGATGTGGGTATGGAAGTCTACTCGCATTTCCACTCACTCGCTTCCGGAGACATGACGTGGCTGCATTTTTGGCATGTCCGCAGCTCCAGATTGCTATTGAATCCATCGATCGCCTCTTTTACCTGCACCTCTATGTTTGTCAGTTGAATCCGTACGCGATGCATTTCGTGGTCGCAGTTTTCGCAGAACCAAGCAAAGTCCTCCAGTTCGCCCTCATCTCTGTTGCGCTCAATCACGAGTCCGATCGTATCCGCGATCCGGTGTGGGGAATGCGGGACATTCGCAGGAAGAAGGAACATTTCGCCTTCTCTGACCGTAATGATCTCACGCTTCCCATCCTGATTCATGATCTCTACGAAGCAATCACCCTTGAGCTGATAAAAAACTTCCTCGGATGGATCAATGTGAAAATCCCGCCGCTTATTCGGCCCTCCCACTACCATGACCATTAGTTCTGCATCTTTCCAAATCACCTTGTTATTCACTGGTGGTTTGAGCTGATCAATGTGATCCTCGATAAACTTCCACAAATGGATAGGTGCCAATTTACGCATGCTCTATTCCCTCCTTTGTTTTTTTATCTCTTAGCGATTCCTTGTTTAAAGAACCTGCTCCGTCTGCGATGTCGATTTGGCAGCAAAAACGCTGAGCGCGTCATCCACCATCGTGCATGCATGAGACTTCTTATAATTGTTGTAAAAAATCGCTAATTTGCGCACTGGATCACCGGTATAGTACCGCTCGTATTGCAGCAAACGCTGTCCGAAGGCTTCCCCGCACAGATCCCAAGCGAGCTTGAACAGGCGAACCCGATCTGTACCGGAGATACCCTGGCGTCCGGCATAAAACTTATCCATATCCTCCACCAACTCGGGATGCTCCATATCACTGTCAGTCGGGGACATGAGCAATCCACCTGCTCCAATAATTTGGATGACTTCAATCGCACGCGGGTACAGCTTCGGAAGCAGTCCGCGAATGGTTTCGAGCTGAACGTAACCCGGCATGAGCTCGCCCGACGGCAAGGTCTCGTAATCCAGCTCAGCTGTCCTCAGGAGCGCTCTGACCGATTCCAGCGATTGCGCCAGTTCCCCGAGATTGTTTTGGACATTCGGATAGACGTCTACCCCGATGGAGTCTGCCAGCCGCATGGCAACTTCCGTGGCAAATTGGAGCTTCAAAAGTCCTCTCACCCCTGTCTGGTGCGCCGGCTGCTGTCCGATGCCTGTCTTTGGATAAAGCAGGTTGGCTGCTTCTACATTGTTGTACAGAAATAAGCGCTCCCAAGGTACGAGTACGTCATGAAAGACAAGCAGAGCATCCATTTCTTCGAAGCGCGATGCCAAAGGATGGTCATAAACGGAACGTTTTCCATCCTGCATGGGCTCCCTGCAAATGATACGAAGGCCAGGGGTGTCAATTGGAATGGCAAATGCCAAGGCGTAACGCTCATCTCCTGGCTTGAACCCAGGGAACGAATAAATGATGACTTCATCCGTGATCGGCGCCAGTGTTGCGAGCATTTTCGCTCCTTTGACAATCAGCCCTTCCGGCGTCTCCTCTACTGCCCCCAAATGGGTGTGCACATCGTTTTGTTCGTGCGAAGACTTGCTGCGGTCATTTTGCGGATTGATAATCGCATGCGTTAAAAACAGGTCTTGGTCGCGAACATACTTGTAATAATTTTTCACGTTTTCCGCCCACTGCGGATTGTACCTTTCCAAGAAAGATGCATTGCTGTATAGCGACGTCAAGACGATATTGAGAAAATCCGGCGTTCTTCCCATCAAGCCAAAAGTGGCTTCCGCATAAGCTTCGTACAAAGCTCGTTTCGCCTGCAATTCCTCAGGGGTCTTTGCAACGAGAAAGGCGTTGTTCACACGCTCTCCGGTCTCCTGACAAATATGGGTAATCTTCTCTTGGTACTTCTCGTCATGCTGCATATCATACAGTTTGGCTATTTCATGAATCGGCTGTCGAAAAACAGCTTCCTCACATACATTTGTCACCTTTCTGCCTTGTAGCCAAATCTCCGGTTGCCGTGATCTCAAGCCCCGAATGTATTGGTCACCTGTACGGATTCCCACCACAATTCCTCCTTGTTGTTTTTGGTTGCGTCGTTTTTGTTCTTAAACCGCATTATAATGTCTGTCTTTTCTGACAAATGTAACCTACTTAACATCACGGATGAAAAATATAAGATGCCGCTCACCTGATTCATGGGAAACGGAGGATATGTAAACGAATTAACATCCATTCTGTTTTTCTTTCAAATGCCCGTCATTTTCACGTTGAAATATTGGTAAGGAGCTTTTTATTTTCATATAATCAAGAGTAGTAAGTTCAGAAAATTGAGACTTAATCTTGGGTAAATGATTGGAAGAGGCAAGATCATTGATGAGGAAAGGAGCGGTGATGATGGTATCCCCTTTTGAAACGGATTTGAAATGGGAAACCCTTTTAGAATACGGCACCCGTCAATTCGTGAAAGGAAAAACAGCTATCTATAAGCAAGAGACGATGGGAGAAGGTTTTTATTATCTTCATAAGGGATTAGTCAAGATTGTGACCTCTACCTTCAAGGGGAAGGATCGCCTGGTGAACATCGTAGTCCCTGGTCAAATCATGGGACTTCAAACGATGGATCAACAACCTCATTTCACCACGGCTATTGCTGTAAAGAATGCAGTCGTCTACCATTTCTCCTGTTTGCAATTCCTCGAAATGCTGCAGGTACGCCCTGAACTCTTGTCTCTTTTCACCCAAACAATCAATCAAAAAATGCGGATTCTTCTAACGGCCATCAACATGAAGGCACTGACTTCAGAAGAGCAAATTGCTCGTCTCCTGCTCAACATTTGCGAAGACTTTAAAAACCACGAGGTTCCCCTCACTCAACAAGAGCTTGCTGAATGTGCTGGCCTCACCCGTATCACTGTCTACAAGATCCTGAAGGCATGGAAGGAACATGGCATCATTGAAATCAAAAACCGATCCTTTGTCGTCAAACGCCCAGATATGCTGAAGCCTCCACAACTCACGGCACACACTGCTCGCACAGTGTAAGCATATTAATGTGAAAGGTGGTCACAATGGCCTGTCTCCGCTATCAGTGGACCCCGTACCTCATGTATGGCAAGAAGATCGAAATGGGAAAACATACAACGATCTACCGTCAAGGCGATGTGGGAACTGGATTTTATTATCTAGACAAAGGGAGCGTAAAGATCACCCTCTTATCTGAGAACGGGCATGAGCGGTCTATCGATTACATTCCCACAGGTGGGTTGTTCGGGGAACACGGCGCCTATAACGGCTCATACCTGACATCAGCCATAACTACTTCTCCTTCCGTCATTTACTTTTTCTCCGACGAGGACTTATCTCGCGTATGCCAAGACCACCCACAGTCGGCGGTGATCTTCACCCATTCACAAATCTATAAGCTCCGTCTCCTGGCTGAAATCATCGCGTTCACTGACAGTCCAATTGAGCTTGCGATGGCTAATTATCTGCTCAAGCTGATAGCTGTGCACGGAAATAATCATATCCCGATCGATCAGATGTCTTTTGCACGCTATATTGATACGTCTCGCATTACGGTGAACAAAACTTTGCAAAAATGGCGACAGCAAGGCTTGATTGAGCTATCTGAGCGGAGTGCTATTCGAGTTGTGGATATAGAGGGATTGCGTGGGATTTATTCTCGCCTCCAAGGTAAATAGGGGCGAAGCCTAATCAGGCTCGCCCCTATGCATTGATATAACATTTTACCTGTTCGGTTCTGCTTAGAGCAGATGCATCTTGGCTTCTGCCTCGTCCCACGGCACCGAGTAGCCTGCCCCCTTGGCGCAAAAGATCGAGGAGGAAGTATAAGCCGGATCTGCATCCTTTTCATAGCTTTTCCTTTCCATCACTTCCTCCGCGTTATGGCAGCCGTCGTATCCGCCAAATACACAGCGGATGCTGCCTCGTCCATGTGTGAAAGAAGCGAAATCGGTGCTGTAATTCATGAATGTTGCTACGGGGACTCTTCCCGTAATGACCGCATGCGTATCCGACATTTGTGGTGGCTCGAATGAGCCTGAGGCGCGCTGAATATCGGAAAGTACCCTCCCCATCTCGTTCATTCCCACCTTTATTTTGAAGTCATAATAAGGTTCTAACAGCATATTCTCCGCTTTCTCCAACCCCTGCCGCAGAGCGCGGAAGGTGGCCTCACGAAAGTCGCCCCCATGCGTATGTTCGTTATGCGCACGGCCTCTTAGGAGCGTAATTTTCATGTCGGTGACCGGCATGCCTGTCAATAGCCCATGATGCTCCCGTTCGTAGAGATGAGACCGAACCAGATTCTGGTAGTTAAAATTCAGTTCATCAGGATGACATTCGCTAGTGAAGTGGATTCCGCTGCCTCGCTCTCCCGGTTCAAGCAGGAGGTGCACTTCCGCGTAATGCCTGAGCGGCTCGAAGTGTCCATACCCCGTTACAGCAGACTGTATCGTTTCTTTATACAAGATTTCCGGTTGGCCGAAAGAGACAACGAAACCGAAGCGTTCCTTCACAACCTGCTCCAGTACTTCTAATTGGATCAGACCCATGACGCGAATGTGAATCTCTTGCAAACTCTCTTCCCAAACCACATTCAGAGACGGGTCCTCCGCATTCAGAATGCGAAACGCACTGAGCACTTGCTGCACGTGAAGCGAACCCTCAAACTGTACTTTCGACTGTAGTGTCGGCTCAGTCTCATAAGCAAACTTGTCTGAGTAGAGCCCCACCCCTTGTCCAGCTTCGGCCTCGGACAAGCCGACGACCGCGAACAAATCACCGGCAGCTACTTGGTCTACCGATTGTGATTTCCTGCCATTAAACAGTAAGATTTGTGTAGTCTTCTCTTCGTATCGAAGTCCACCGCTCTCATAGCTAAGCAGCTCCCGTACCTTCAGCTTGCCACTCAGCGCTTTGACGAACGTTAGCCTCACCCCGTTTGCTGCGTGTCGAATTTTATAAATACGTCCTCCGAACGGAGCCGTCTCGTCATAAGACGCAATCGTCAATAAGGACAGTTGATTCAGGAATTCTACAACGCCATCATCCTGTAGTGCCGACCCGTAGGTACAAGGGAAAAGATGACCTTCTCGTATCATCTCCTGCAAGGCACCCAGCCAGAATTCTTGATCGTCCCTTTCCTCTAAAAATGCTTCCAGCAGTGAGTCGTTCCGCTCTGTCATCATTTCCCGTAGCCCTTCGCTGACAATTCCGTTGGCGAAGTTGTCCTTGATGCAACAGACATCCCCAGTCAACTGACTGCGTATCTCCTCTTCCGTCCTGCTGGCATCCGCGCCGATCCGATCTGTTTTATTGATGAAGAAAAATGTCGGTATCCGATGTTTGCGCAACAACTGCCAGACTGTCTCGGTATGACCCTGAACACCTTCTACCGCACTGACAATCACGATCGCGTAATCCATTACCCCGATCGCCCGCTCCATCTCGGTAGAAAAATCGACGTGTCCAGGCGTGTCGATCAAATAATAAACGTCGCCCTTATGGTGCATAACCGCCTGATCGGCGAACACGGTAATGCCTCTTTTCCTCTCGATATCGTGGCTGTCCAAAAAGGCATCTTGATGATCCACCCGGCCCCGCGACCGGATGCTGTTCGTATGGTATAGCAACTGTTCGGCGAAAGTAGTCTTGCCCGCATCCACATGGGCAAACAAGCCGATCGTTAGACGCTTCATGTTATCCCTCTTCCATAGCTACTCGACTGCCATTTCTTTTCTCATTAAAACATAAGAATGGAGGAGAAGAATAGTTGACTAACGCTTTCTTGTAAATTGCCGTATCCATTAGCACATTTTCAATTACTACAGGCTCGTATCAGTTGCCAAGCTTCCCCCATTTGCATGCTCTATACCATGCAGAGAGAAGCGAGGTGATTAATATGACTGACGTGGTAGTAATCCTATTCAGACGTATCAGGGTGAATGGCGTACGGAGGCGAATTATTCGCGACGTTAGCATCATTGGAAGTGCCGCACCATGCAACCAATTTTTAATGATTGGTAGACGTGTGGGTCCTGCTGCACGTTGTCTTTTGAATAACGGGTTCCAACGTGTGTTATCAAGAGATAATGTTTTGGTGTTTATCCGAGTAAGATAAATGGGTCCGTATGAAAACGGTAGCTAATAGGGTTACCGTTTTCTTTTATACTCATTTGCATACCATGCCAAACGGATTTGTTATCGTGTTTTACTTCAGAGCTTCGTCAAACACAGATTCTATTTGATCAACCTCTTTCGACACCGCAAATAAAACAAACTGCCCGTTCGTCTTCAAAACATGCTTTTCAATGAGAAAATACTCCTCTGGGCGATAGTCTTTCAATTTGATTGTTTGTGCCTCGATCCGTTGTTGTATTTTCTCTTTTACATTTTCGGTGTCGCTTGCGTCTTTGACTTTGATTACAGCCAGTTCATCCGCTTTCACATTGGATGAAGCCGTGTACAGGATGAAATTCTCCACTTTTTCTGCCTCGATCTGATACAACTTTTGCAGTTTCTCCAAGTCCCCTTGCTTCATATCCTGAAAACTTACCGTTTGCTGAATTCTTTCTCCCAGTTCTGGGGCCGAAAGTTCTTCGATAGTCCCGCCGTCACATCCGGCCAATATTCCCATTCCGATAGCAAACATAAGCAGTACAGACAAAAATCGCTTCATTACATTCACTCCATGATGTTTAGAATAGAGGTGTCTTCAAAAAACGTTTTGACATTGTAAAGGAATAGCATGTCATGAAACTGCCGATCTTGTATGAGCTTTGTTACGGATTCCTCATAATAACGAAGGTCAACGACATCAATCTCTGCGAAGTGTTCGGCCAAAAAGGGAATCAGGCTATTGGCGTACGAATCTTTTACGATCAGCAGCTTCTTCCCGTCCGGATGGTCCGTTATGATGCGGACCAGTGCATGGTTGCTGTTCAGGAATACCGCATACTTATCCTTTTTAGCCAGATTGTCCAACTGGTACAAAGAATTCGCGGTACGGCCTTCGTCCACGTACTCCACCTTCTTTTTGCTTTCTTCTTTCGGTAGATAAAGATCGATACGATCAGGTTGCAGATGACGGAAGCCGCTCTTCGAATAGAGCGATCCGTAGAATGCATCCGTCACCTGTCGGATGTTGAACGCAGCTTCGTCTTTTGGAACAATCCCCATCTGCTTGCACAACACCCGATAAGCATAATAAGCGCCTTTGCTCGTCCAATGATGATCGGTTTTATAAAAAATGGCTTCTTCGCGTCCGGCATAAAGCACGGGATAGACATCAACGAAGCGAATATCAGGTTGAAGCGATTGCCGAACTCGATTCAGAGTAGCATGTTCGTCGCCAATTGGTGCGTAGGTGGGCAGTTTATCGCGAAGCAACGCGGCGGCGGTCGGTACCAGCATGATGTACTTGCGAAGGTCGGGCGTTGTCTGGTGAATCGAATGGATGGCCTGAACTCTGTCATTCACCTCGGCGTTCAGCGGCGGCGAGAAATGTTGAATCAGGTACCCATCCTTGCCCAGATAAACACCGTTGCTGTCCTTTTTGCCCATAACACGATCCGCATCCGTTTTTAGCCCGATCCAAACGTCCCGGAAAGCAAATTGATCGGTGATATAAGTCTCGTAATCAGAAGTGAACTTCCCCGACAGTAGTGATCGCAGTGAAAAAGTCGGCCTGCTCTCGAGCACCCTGTTTTCCGATTCCGAAAATGCCTGATCAGGGGTCAGTATGTTCAATACGGCCACCATGAGGATAAACAGCAAGAACAAGAAGCCCGTCACAGCTCGCGTCCGTTTGTCATATCCGGTCAAACCGCTCCCTCCCCTCAAAACCGAAAATATAAGAATGGATTGTAATCCTCAAAGACCAAATAAGCTGACGACAAAACCAAACTGATGATAGAAAGTGCCAAAGCAGCGATCATGCCTACCGAATTCCATCGAGCTTTCATCTGCTCCAATCCTTTCCGGGGCAGCGGTGTCGCGCACAAGGCCAACAGAACGAGCAATCCCCCATACGTCGTCAGGTCGTAGAACGCCTGGCGATCCACCCATTCGTGCGCCCCGACACCAAACATCACACAGATGAACAACCACGCGGAAGGCAAATGTTCGAATTCAAAAAGGACCCACCCGACAACGACAATCAGCAGCGTGTAGAGATGTCCTGCCCAGTTCGGCCAACGATTTAGCCACTTCAGCAAAAACAGCTTCTCAAACGCAACGAAACAGCCGAAATACAAGCCCCATACGATAAAGTTCCAGCTCGCCCCATGCCACAGACCAGTTAAGAACCATACGATGAAGAGGTTACGGAACTGCTTGCCCAAGCCCATCCGATTGCCGCCGAGCGGAATATAAACGTACTCCCGGAACCAGGAACCGAGGGTAATATGCCATCTGCGCCAAAATTCCGAAACGCTTCTTGAAATATACGGATGCTTGAAGTTTTCTGGCAGGTCGAAACCGAACATTTTGCCGAGCCCGCGCGCCATATCCGAATATCCGCTGAAATCGAAATAAATTTGAAACGTAAACGCCAGGATGCCGAGCCACGCGGAAAGGACAGTCAAGTCCTCCATCGGCGTCGACTTCACGTTGGTCCATAGCAGTCCGATATTGTTGGCTAGCAGCACTTTCTTGGCCAATCCCCGGATGAACCATTCCGCCCCTTCTCCGAACCGCTCCAGCGTCACTTTACGAAAGACCAGTTGTTCCGCGATATCTCCATATTTGACGATCGGACCTGCGACCAGTTGGGGAAACATCGTGACGTAAGTGCCAAAAGCGACGAAATTTCGCTGTGCCGGCACCCTACCGAGGTATACATCCACTACATAGGACATCGTTTGGAACGTATAGAAGGAAATACCGACGGGCAGTGGCAGATCAGCCACTTGTAGATGCTGACCGAATAGCTCGTTCACATTCTGAACGACAAACCCGGCATATTTGAAGAAACAAAGAATCGCCAGACTGCCGCAGACAGAGCCGAACAACACTGCTCTGGCGATCGGCTTGCGGTGACTGTATTTGTCGATCACGAGCCCGTTGATATAATCAAATACGGTCGTAAAAATCATGATGATGATATATACCGGTTCGCCCCATGCATAAAAGATGAGGCTCGTTGCGAACAGAACAGCATTTCTAAGCTTCTTAGGCGACACATAATAAACGAGCAGCACGGCGGGCAAAAATTGAAACAGGAAAATCAGACTGCTGAATACCAACGTTCGTTTCCTCCCGCGCCGCTATTTTGCGATCTTCTGACGACCCAGCTCATCTTTTACGTAATCGAGCAGGATCGGATAAAACTCAGCTTGGAAATGAATGCCGTCCGCATCGTACATGTTAGGATGATCGGCCACAATGGACGACACATCAATGTATCCGACTTGAACCTTGCTTGCCAGCTCCTTCAGTCCCTCATTGTAGTCGCCAATATTTTGATAACGGAGCTCCGCTTTTTCTGCCTCTGCTGTAACAGGGGTAACGGATAATATCGTGATGGACGCTTCTGGAAGCCTTACTTTGATGCGATCGATCAATTGGGCGTAATACGACAACGAATATTTCTTGGGATTGTCGGTCGGCCATAAAATGTCGTCTGAACCCAGCTGGATAAAAACATGCTCGGGCTTTCGTTTGACCAATTCGTCCACATCTTGCAGCGCGAACTCAGCCGTTTTCCCTGCACCTGCCAGCACGTTCTCCTCTTTCAGCACGTCATGGTAAGACAATCCCTCCGTAATCGAATCTCCGAGAAAAACGCTTTTTTGATACAGTGATGCATTTGAGGTTTGTTCCGGAGTGGAGATGTCCCCGGCCTGACCGGAAATCTCGGAAGCGGGTGGTTGTCCAGTGGTGCCGCATGCCGCAACCGATAAGGCGACCATTACGAGTAATGTAATACCTAGTACTTTCCTCTCTCTTTTCATTTTCATCTTTCTCCTTTCTTCTTGATCAAGGTAAAGAGTAAGCGTCGGAGATCAAGATCAGATGCAGATCGTGTGCAGATTGGGTAGAAATGCAATAAAAAAAGTGCAGAACCGAAGTTCTACACTTTCTTTTTCTTTAATTCAAAAGAGAACAAGACGCCTTCCTCCGTGTTCATTACCCCATAAAACGCCCCATGCAATTTTAGTATCTGCTTGGAGATCGCCAGGCCCAATCCGGTTCCTCCGGTCGAACGGTTGCGGGAATGCTCGCCGCGGTAGAAACGATCCCATATCTTCTCCAACTGCTCGGCCGGAATATGGATGCCTATGTTTTCGATGCCAATCTTGACGGTATCCTCCCCTTCAACCATCGAGATGACAATATCCTCTCGTTCCGGCGTGTAGCGTATGGCGTTTGTCAGGAAATTCACGATCACCTGCTCGATTCGATGCTGATTGGCGATGACTTCGACTGGGACTAACCGGCTGTGCAACTGCAACTGCTTACCGGCGAGGTCCGGCTCCAACTTTACGCAGATTTGCTCCAGTAGCACATCAATCCGAAACGAATCCATTTGCATTCTATACGTACCGGATTCATATTTTGCCAATTCCAGCATATCCGCAACCAGCAGGTTCATCTTCTTCACTTCATCTTCCATCGCAGCAAAATAGTAGTCCCGCCTCGGGCTGTCCGCCTTATCCTTCAAAATGTAAAGGCAGCTTTCCATGACGCTGAGCGGAGTTTTCAGCTCATGCGACACGCCCGCTATAAATTCTTTACGCGTCTGCTCCAGCCGCTTTTCTTTCTCAATATCCTGCTCCAGCTGGACAATATGGGCATGCAGCATATCCGAAAGCCGATTAATATTTCGCGACAGGCTGCCGATTTCATCCTCTGTCTTAATCGGAATTTTTTCAGAGAAGTCCAGCTTGGCCATTTTTTGTGTCATGTCGTTCATGCGGAGCAAAGGAGCTGCTATTCTGCGGGAATAATAGAAGGAGGCGAGCAGAACGAGCAGCAAGGTACCAGCAATGATGTAGCCGTAATAACTTCTCATAACCTCCGTAGCTTCGTTTACAGGCTGGAGCGATGTCATGGCGAACAGATAGGTGGGATTCCCTGTTTGATCAATCACGCGCTCTACGAATATTTTGTAATCCATATCGTTCTCTTTGTAGTCTGTTATGGTGCTTGTTTGCTCCGCATACTCCCCGTATAGCAGATCCGCTTGAAAAGCTTTCACTCGTTCAAGAAATAAGCGGTTCGTATAGCGGGATACATCCGCGCCTTGGGGTATCCGTACCTGTGTGATGGTTCCGTGCACCAGAACGCTGGGATAACGCTCATGGTATTCGGTGGGACTCTTGAATCTCGGGACGACCTCATACTCTTTTTTGACGAGTGGCTGATTCTCCAGTCGATTTTCCTCTCTGAGATTGGAGACACTCCTCCCGATCCGCTGCGGAAACCATTGATTATCGATCATGATCCCTTCCAAGGCAATCTGTTGCCCCGGTTTAACAAAGGTTTCTAAGAAGGGGTTATCGGTGCTTACATCCTGTACATCCATGACCGTGTACAGCGGAACGACCATCGATTTGCCAGAAAGATCAGGGGTGGCGTCCGAGCGCTCCAAACGGACCTCCATCTCGAAATCGTCCGTGTATTTCAAATGGCCTCTATCATCCAATTGAGCAAACCAGGCATTCGTCTTTTGATAAAACTCCTGTTCCTTCCTGACTTCATCCTGGGAAGCCCCTGCATAAGTCAACTCGTTTTGCCGATAGGATTGAAGGGCTTCCTTCACCTTCTCTACCTTTTGATGCACATAAAACTGCTCGAAAAATACGGTTTGTCCGATAAAAATACTCGCGATCACAAACAGGCATAATCCTGTCGTGAGCAGAAACAGCTTGAGTACAATGCTTGTTCTCATGGTCGGTCCTCGAATTTATAACCGGAACGAACAATAGTGACGATATGCTTCGCATGCTCTCCCAGCTTGGAACGCAAATTCCGAATATGGCTGCTGAGCGTACGATCCTCGCCGACAAAGTCGTAACCCCAGATTTTTGTAATGAGCTGTTCTCTGGTGAGGATGATGCCTTTGTTTTTCATCAAGTAGGCCAAAATTTCGAATTCCGTGTGCGTCAGGCTATAGTTCTTTCCCTCAATCGAAACGGTTCGAGACGGCAAGTGAATCATAATCCCGCCGCCGGACAACATATCACCCGGTTCGTGTATTTGCCGGTTTTCCAGTAACCGTTTGGCGCGTGCCAGCAGGATGGGAGGACTGCACGGTTTCACCACATAATCGTCCGCCCCGAGCTCGAATCCTAGCAACGTATCATCCTCATCCCCACGAGCTGTTAACATTAGAATGGGGACGTTGGAAACTTTGCGAATGCGTCTGCATACTGACCACCCGTCCAATTCCGGCAGCATAATGTCCAAAATGATCAAATGCACTTCATGCTCTTGAAATAACGTCAGTGCCTTACTCCCGTCCCCCGCTTCCAGCACTTCGTATCCTTCGTCCATCAAGTATTCCTTCATAATCTCCCGCAAAACCTGCTGGTCTTCCACAATCAATATCGTTTTCGTCATGCTAATGACCTCTCGTCCTCTATCTCTCCAAAGATATTTTTTAGAATGTTATCATGACTTTGGGGTCGTCACAATATGCGTCAAATCGACAACCATTTCCGAGACTAAGTTTACATTCAGCCGTGTGGTTGCTGATGCTGGGCGCACAACAAAAGCCAAATCTTGTCATCTAACAAGATTTGGCTCGTTTCTACTATAAATCTACTATTACAGTCTTCCTCATCGCTTATTTTTCAACTTTGTAATAGCGATCCCCGGTCTTCGGATTGAAGTATACACGACGCTTTTCCTGCGTTACCGGATCGATCGTCACTTCATTCGTCGACTCAAATCCGGGCGGGACGATTTCTCCGTGGTCTTGGTGCAGTCGCTTGTCCTTGATTTTCGAAATGATTAGCAAGGTGATGAAAAGCAAAATCTGAAACACAATGTAATAAACGACATAAATCATTCATTACACCTTTTCAACGACAACTGCTGTACCGTACGCGACAACTTCACCCATATTTCCCATATTTCCAGAGTCATAACGGCACATTACCACAGCGTTAGCTCCCATGGCCGTTGCGTTTTTAATCATGCGGTCAAGCGCCTGTTTGCGGGCGTCCTCCAGGAGCACCGTGTATTCCTTGATTTCTCCGCCAACTACTGAACGAAGACCTGCCATGATGTCTCCCCCAATTCCGCGTGCTCGAACGATCAAGCCGAATGTCGTTCCTTTTACTTCAACGACACGATATCCTGGAATGTTTTCTGTTGTTACTACTATCATATG
This sequence comes from Brevibacillus fortis, assembly GCF_046196545.1. Taxonomy (GTDB): domain Bacteria; phylum Bacillota; class Bacilli; order Brevibacillales; family Brevibacillaceae; genus Brevibacillus; species Brevibacillus fortis_A. Next base: position 3,210,034 of record NZ_CP176370.1, on the reverse strand, counting down.
CTTCTCCTACTTTCTATTTCTATTTTTATTTTTGAAGATCACATGTAGCACGATGTCAGCGCTAAAATGACTAATGATCGCAGCTTCTAAACCGTATCGCCAATATAGGAAGCCAAACAAGATGCCCAAGATACCGTTTAGCAACAGCGTCCATACAGTGACCACGTTGCCTTTTCCGTACGTCATGTAATTGGTTGGGAGATGGGATACAGCGAAAACAATGGCGGCGACAAAGATGCCAAGCCAATAAGAAATTCCCATCCATCCCATCTTCTGTGCCAAAAATACGACAACAGTCATAACCCCAAGACGCATGAGCACTTCTTCGCAAACCCCTCCGTAAAAAGACGAGAGAAAGCCGAAGAACCGAGATGAAATCGGTTCTTTACCCATTATTGTGGTCATGTGTTGTTGAAAGAAAGAACGATCCACCCATTTTACCATGAGACCTACCGCAATACCTGAACCAATAGATACGGCCCAAAACGACCAGATGGAAAAAGGCAGCTCCGCTCCAGACTCCCAGTGATCGAGAATCCAGAGTCGAAGACCAGTGGAAGGCCTGAGCCATAAGCCTATCGCAGTCGCCAGAGCCAGAAATACACAACTCTGAATGATCATAATCGCAACCATGACGGAAGTAGGCGGGACTTTTTTACCAGGATAGATGGCGGCTTGCAGCTGTACATGTTGGCGAATCGTGTTGGATTGAATCGGTATAGTGCATAGCGCGCACAGTACACTAACCAACCAGATCAGCCAAAAATGTTCCATTTCTACGCCTCCTCTCTAGATTTCTGATCGTTCTAAAAAGTACCAGCCCATAAAGAAAAACACGATGTTGAGTGTAAAAACACCTGCGAGGCCCGGTAAACCTGTGATGACTGCTTGCCCCAGAGTTGAGTTTTCTTGAATGATCATCATCGCCGCATTGGACAATCCACCAGGAGATACCATATCCAAAAACTTACCGAGAAATTGTGGAACAGTAAAGATCAGGATATTGAATACCAGCGAGGCTCCACCGGCACCAACAGCATTATTAAAAAAGCTGGAGGCGCACAGAGTTGTTGTGACAACAAGGAATAGATTCGGTATGTACATCAACGTACCTATCCATACATGGGTCCAATCTAGTTGTCCGAAAAGGATCTCTGTATAGTAGGCGGTTATCCCCATCCCGATCAGCATGCTTGCAATTGTCAACGTGTAGTAGGTAATGGCTTTGGCGAGATAGTATTTGGCTCGACTGATTGGCTTGACGAAAACCATGGATGCTACCCCAGAGGCTTTCTCTCCGGCAATGGATCCCATGACGATAAGGATTAACACAAACGTACCGAGTGAGCTGAATTTGCTAATCGCCGTCGAGAGTACTTCCGGAGCAGATGGGGTTGGAATTTTGATGACTGCCCCTTCCGGCAGCCCAGTGGAATTGGCCAAAATATCCGGGAGCATTTTCATCGTAATCGGCTGTGTAATCATTAGAGCAATAAACACAATCGGGACGATGAGAATCTTGTAGGTTTTGACCAATTCATTAAATTCTTTTCTGATCATTGGGTGGGAAGTCATCAGTCATTCACAACCTTTAGGAAAATATCTTCGAGGGTCGATGCGGACAAGCGATAATACTCCAGTGTCCCGCCAGATTCCAGAAGAATGTGAGGCAGGAGTGCCTTGGCTTTTTCCATGTCATCGGTAAGAACTTTGTAAATACCGCCGTCTAGTTTCCATTCCCTGATCCAGGTTAGCCCATTCAAGACATCGGTTAAATCGATGTCTTGTTGATCAAGCTTGAACTCAATCAGTGGCTCCACATGGTCTGCTCGTAGCTGATCCAAACTTGTCGACAGCACCACCGTACCGTCCTTGATGATGACGATATGGTCTGCGATTCTTTCGATGTCATCCAAAATGTGAGTCGACATGAAGACAGTCATATGTTGCTTCAACTTTTCGATTAGCAATAAGACGTCATATCTGCCCATGGGGTCGAGCGCGGAAACTGGCTCGTCCAAGACGAGTAGCTTGGGGTTGTGGATGAGCGCCTGGGCAATCCCCAGACGCTGTTTCATCCCTCCGCTATAACCGCTTATTGGGCGGTTCCTCGCCTCATTGATTCCGCATAACTCCAAGAGTTCATCGGTCCGCTGCGTAATAGTGCGCTTGTCCAATCCATAAAGTCTACCTACCCAATGCATCCACTCTGTCGCTGTCATGTAGTTGTAAAAGGCTGGGATTTGTGGACAATACCCTACTTCACTTGTGACTTTATTGCGGTCGGTCACGACGTCGTAGCCTACTACTCTCACTTTTCCTTTGGTCGGTGCAGCCAATCCGGTAAGGATGCGGATAGTCGTCGTTTTCCCGGCACCATTCCCCCCAAGAAAACCGACACAACCGATGCCATCGACGGAAAAGGTTACGTTCTTTAACGCTTTATGGTCTTTATATTCCTTTGTGAGGCCTTCACATTCAATAACTCGCAAAGAATGTCAACCCTTTCCTCGGTTCTCTTGAGCTAGTCTTTTCTGCCTACAAAGAAATACACGATCGGACCCAAGGTGTTTATAAAGATAATGCCGAGAGCCCACGGCCATTTTTTTCCACCTGCAACTCGGTACGCTTCACGTCGAGCCAAGTCGATTAATGCAATAACTGCTAAGATCAATTGAATAGCAATAATAGGTCCAAGTAGCTGAATGTCAAATGGCATGGATAAAACCTCCAATTTTTATAGTTATTATAAAGTTTATCATTATTTTGATTATTTTCCCACCCGCCACCATGAAATGAGGTGACGGATGGGCTTTAATTTTTTTATTGTAAAGCTTGTTCCGGTAATTTTAGTTGGCCGCTTCTGATAAAGTAATCAAGGACTCTACCAAAAACATCCTCGTCGATTTCCGCGCATTCAATGTCGTTTTGGCGCAGCAAACGAGTCGTTTTATTGCCTACATAGACTACACTTCCTCTGCTAGTGTGGCCGTCTGTGAACAGGTTGCCGAGTGGAGCGGCTGAATTGGCCTCATTGCCTTTTTCTTTCGCATCTTCTTGCACCGCTTCAATCCACTCATCCATGGTGACTCGTTCCAAAACAAATCCTCTGTTTTCAATCGCTGAAATCAGGTCTTCGTAATCGGTTGCGTTCGGGTTAAGCAAGTGGAAGTTTTCGCTCAAGCTCTGCTCGGTCATGGAGAGATGAACGATTCCTTTACTTGCAAAATCAACTGGCATCATGTCCAGATCGCCGCTCATGTCAGGAGCTTTGCCCAAATCGATAATCCCTGCTGCAATTCTCCACATCAGGTCGTCCTTCTGGCATGCTCCTGTTTCGCTATCCCCAGTCATCCGTCCGCAACGGTATATCGCTGCTGGAATGCCGCGTTCGCGCGCGAGATTGACGAGATGCTCGGCTACCCACTTGCTCTGTGTATAACCGGAAGTGAGGACGCGACTGTTCTCTGGCATGTCCTCTTCGCGGAAGGCCATGGATTCTTCCGTTTCGTCGGATGCAAACGTGAAAATCGTTGAGACGAAATGCACAGGCTTGGTCTTTTTGGCTACAGCAAGGCGGAGGATTTCCTCAGTCCCTTTTACGTTTGCTTTCTTCAGAGCTGCGTACGGATAGACAAAGTTAACGAGAGCACCGTTGTGGTAGAGCACATCCACTTTTTCCGCCAGCTCGAAAAACTGATCGTCGGACAAATTGAGTCGTGGCTGTGCCAAATCACCAATTACAGGAATGATCCGATGCGCCTGCTCCTCATTCCATAACTCGTATAGCTCTAATGTTTTGCGTAGTCGTGCCATTCCTTCCTCTTCGTCAGAAGCTCGAACGAGGCAGTAAATGTCAGCGTTTGTCATCTGTAGGAGGTCACGCAACAAGAAAGCACCAAGGAAACCAGTGGCTCCTGTCAACAATGCCGCTTGGAACTGGCTTGGATCACCTACGTACGGATGTTCAGGCTGAATCGCTGGATCGAGTACGACTTCATCCTTGAGATCCTTTGCGTCGATGTCATGGGAAACAGCGGAAAGACCGTGTTTGAGAATTTCCTCGATGGTCTTGGCCATACCCGCAATCGTCGGGGTCTCGAACAGGATTCGCAGCGGTACCTCAAGCTGTAGCTCTTCGCGAATCTTGAAGATAAGCTGGGTAGCGAGCAATGAGTGACCGCCAACCTCAAAGAAGTTGTCATGCACGCCGATTTTGTCCATTTCCAGTACAGCGACCCAGTGTGTATGCAACATGATCTCGACTGGCGTTTGCGGCGCTACGTATTCGACGCCTGATTCAGAGCGGTCGTATTCCGGCTTCGGTAGCGCTTTGCGATCCAGTTTACCGTTTGGCGTCTTCGGTAAGCTCTCCATGATCATAAAGTGTTGCGGGATCATATAGGCTGGAAGCTTGTCGGTCAGGAAGTGATTCAGGTCATTAGACGTACTTGTGTGATTCTCTTCGAACACGATGTACGCTACCAGACGTTTGTCTCCTTCTCTGTCTTCACGAGCAACCAGCACGACTTCCTTGACATCAGGGTGGCGTCTCAGAACAGATTCGATTTCGCCCAGCTCGATGCGGTAGCCGCGGATTTTAACCTGGTAATCAACACGTCCCATAAACTGAAGATTCCCATCTGGCAAGTAGCGTACGAGATCTCCAGTCCGGTACATTCTCTCTCCTGGCTCACGGAACGGATTTTGCACAAAGCGTTCCATGGTCAGATCGGCGCGGTGGAGATAGCCGCGTGCTAAGCCTGATCCACTGAGGTACAATTCTCCCGGCACGCCTACCGGAACTGGTTTGCGATGGCTATCTAATACAAATACTTGTGTATTGAACTGCGGTCGTCCGATCAGTGGTTCGTTGATGGCTCCTTTTTTCACAATGGAGTGAGTAGAGTAAACGGTGTCCTCTGTCGGTCCGTAGAGATTAAAGACTTTTTCTACGTTTTCAAAGGTGTACAATTCTTGCGCCAGCTTGTTAGAAAGTGGTTCACCGCATAGGTTTATGACGCGCACCGACGCTGGAATACCGTTCATACGCACAAGCTCCATCGCTGCTGACGGTACGGTATTGATCAATGTCACCTGATTGGCTGCTGGCAAGGCTGGCAATTGTAATGCATTTTCCGCCATGATAACTTTGCCACCCATGGTCAATGTTGCGAACATTTCGTAGACAGACAAGTCAAAGCAGATTGACGTAGAGAACAGTACGCCGCTCATCTCCTCTGGAGTGAATGTGTCGTGTGCCCACGATAGGAAGTAGATGACACTACGATGTTCGAGTGCCACACCTTTTGGATTGCCTGTAGAACCTGACGTGTAGATGACATAGATCAAATTGTCGGAAGTCCCCAGCTTGGTCAGGTTCTCCTCGCTTTCGTCGGCAACTGCTTCCCAATCATTATCGAGGCAAATCACTTTGGCATGGTGCTCAGGCAGAGTTGGCAGCAGATTTTCTTGCGTTAATAGGACTGGAACCTGTGAGTGTTCGATGATGTAGGCAATGCGGTCTGCCGGATAGCTTGGGTCGATTGGCACATAGGCGCCGCCAGCTTTCATAATGGCCAAAAGTCCAATAATCATCTCGGTTGTCCGTTGTGCGCATACACCGACGAGCACTTCGGGTCCTACTCCTTGCTTGCGTAAATAATGCGCCAGCTTGTTCGCTTGTCTGTTCAACTCCCTATAGGTAATCGTTTGATCTCCTACAATGAGAGCGATGTTGTCCGGTACTTTCGCCACCATGTCCTCAATCATTTCATAAACGCATTTTTCTTTCGAGTACGGCGCTTCTGTACGATTCCATTCGGTGATGAGGCGTTGCTCTTCTTCCTCACGCATGAGCGGTAGCAAGGTGATTGGCTGATCCGGGTTGGCAATGATTTCTTCCAGAAGCTTGTGGAAATGATCAACCATTCGAACGATCGTACTGTGATCAAACAACGCCTTGTTGTACTCCAAGGTAGCGATGAGACCGTCTGATGTCTCCAGCATGGTCACCGTCAAATCGAACTTCGAGGTGACGGCCTCCGCGCCGACGTCGTAGCTGCTTATCTGAATATCAGTAACAGGATCTACCTGCATCGGGATGTTTTGCAAAATAAACATCACCTGGAATAGTGGCGAGTAGCTCATGCTACGCTCCAGCTGCAGTTCATCTAACAATTTTTCAAACGGAACGTCTTGGTGTGCATAAGCTCCCAGAGCTGTTTCACGAACGCGTGCAAGCAATTCGCGGAAACTTGGCTGACCTGACATATCTGTGCGTAAAACGAGTGTATTGATGAAGTAACCGATCAACTGCTCCGTCTCTTGTTTGTTACGTCCCGCAATCGGAGTTCCGACAAGAATATCTTCTTGATTCGTATAGCGGTACAACAGAGTTTGGAAGGCTGCAACCAATGTCATGAAGAGTGTAGTCGTTTCTTTTCCGCTCAGATTACGCAATTCTTCCAAGAGGTCGGCTCCAAACTGAATGGAGAGCTTCTCTCCTTCGTATGTCTGTACAGGTGGGCGCGGTCGATCGGTTGGCAGTTGCAGTAATGGTTCTGAGCCCTTGAGTTTTTCTCTCCAGTACTCGAGCTGTCCATCAAGAACCTCTCCACTTAACCATTCACGCTGCCAGACGGCAAAATCTGCATATTGGATCGGCAATTCCGGAAGTGGCGATGCCACTCCTTGACTAAACGCTTTGTAATTGGTCATTAATTCGCTCATCAAAATTCCCATCGACCAACCGTCTGCCGCAATGTGGTGCATCACGAACAGGAACACAAAGTCTTTTTCGTCGAGCTGAACCAGATTTGCACGGAGCAACGGACCTTTGGTCAGGTCAAATGGCTCGAGTGTGGCCTCTTCGGCAAGGCGTTTCACTTCTGCTTCCTGTTCAGCAGGGGCCATAGCCCGCAGATCGGTTTGGTTCATTACCCAATCGTCCTCTGGGTGAATCACTTGAACAGGTCGTCCGTCACGAACCTCAAAGCGAGTACGCAAGCTTTCGTGACGCTGTATGATGCCTTTCAAGCTTTCTTCCCACGCGAATATGTTGAGATCTCCTTGGATACGTAGGAAGGATGGAATATTGTTTACCGAGCTTCCTTGCGTGAACTGCTCCAGGAACCACAAACGCTGCTGGGTAAATGACAATGGGAGCGGTTCTTTGCGAGATACTTTCACAATCGGTGGAGCCATCTTGATGGATGTTTGCTTGGTGAGCAAAACCAGCTGTTCACTTAGCCCTTCGACTGTTGGGTATTCAAACAACGTACGAATTTGCAGCTCTACCCCAAAGATTTCCCGCAGGCGAGAAACTGTCTGCGTTGCGAGCAGGGAGTGTCCGCCTAATTCGAAAAAGTTGTCATGTACGCCCACTTTCTCTATGGAGAGGATTTCAGCAAAGACGTTGGCGACCATTTCTTCCACTGGGGTACGTGGAGCGACATATACGGCTGTAAGCTGGCCCCAATCTGGCGTAGGTAATGCTTTGCGGTCAATTTTTCCGTTGACCGTAAGTCGAATTTCCGGAAGCCACATGAAATGCGTCGGGATCATGTACTCGGGAAGTTTCTCTTTGAGCCAGAGCTTGATTTCGTCTATAGACGTCTCCTGCTCCAAAGCATTGGTCAGATACGCTACCAATCGTTTGTCACCAGGTCTAGCTTCTCGCGCAATGACGACTGCTTCTTTGATTGCTGCATGTTGTCTCAATGCCTCTGCAATTTCGCCTAACTCGATACGGAACCCACGGATTTTAACCTGATCGTCGACACGGCCGATGTAGTCCACGTTGCCATCTGGCAAATAACGAACGAGGTCGCCTGTTCGATAGAGTCGTTCTCCCGGTTGACCGAATGGATTCGGAATAAAACGCTCTGCTGTAAGCTCTGGACGATTCCAATAACCACGCGAAAGACTCTCGCCACCAATGTACAGCTCTCCTGGAACACCGATAGGGACTGGCTGAAGGTTTCGATCTAACACGTACAGCTTGGTATTCGGGAATGGACGACCAATAGTCAGCGCATTGTCAGCATCCGTTAAAAGAGCGATGACCGTACCAACTGTTGCTTCCGTCGGTCCGTAGCAGTTATAAAATTTTCGTCCTTTTGCATAGTGGGCAACCAATTCACGGCTGCATGCGTCTCCTCCCACCTCAAGGCAGACCAGATCCGGGTACTCTTCAACAGGTAATGATGCGAGTACCGAAGATGCCATCGATACCTTGCTGATGCGACGTTCACGAAGGGTGCGAACGAGGTCTGGGCCTGGTAACAAAGACTCACGATCTTCGATGACTAACGTTCCTCCAGAGAGCAGAGCCTGTAGAATCTCGGAAATGGAAACGTCGAAGCCAAATGACGTAAATTGCAGGACACGGCTGGATTCGTTTATGTCGAAGTAATTCATGTAAGCCTGCACCATATTCATCACACTGCGATGCTCAACCGCTACCCCTTTCGGCAATCCAGTGGTACCGGATGTGTAGATGAGATAGGCGAGATTGGTTGATACTGCACCGCTTTGTGCGTTTTCTACGGACATCTGCTCGTAGCACAGAGCTTCATCCAGGCAGATGACGCTCGCTTTCGACTTTGTGAATGGCTCTGCAAGTCTCGCTTGTGTCAGTACGACAGTTGCTTGTGAATCTTCCAGCATGAAGGCCATTCTTTCTTCGGGATGAGCTGGATCAACCGGTACATAGGCTGCTCCCGCTTTTAACACACCAAGAATGCCAATGATCATTTCCATGGAGCGCTCCACGCAGATGGCAACAGTCGTATCAGGCTGCACTCCTTTTCCGAGAAGCAGATGCGCTAACTGGTTGGCTCTTTGGTTCAGTTCCGCATAAGTCAAGGCTTGTTGTTTATACTCAAGTGCAATATTTTCAGGAGTTTTCGCGACTTGTTGTTCAAATGCCTGATGGATGCAAAGATCTCGTGGATACTCCTTCTCCGTGCGATTCCAATCGATGAGTACCTGCTCGCGCTCGATCTCATCAATCAACGTCACGTCACTCAGATGCATTTCCGGAGACTTGCTCATAGTGAACATGAGTTGGGTAATTTGGTTCAAGACCCGGTCGATCATCGTGTCATCAAAACGGTTTTGTTCATACTTGAGCTTGATTGCCACTTGTTTGCCTGGTGCTGCCACCAAGGTAAGTGGATAATTCGTTTGTTCGACAGCTGCTACGTCGTGAATTTCCAAAGAAACACTGGACGAAGCTGTATTGGACTCGTCTGTTTCTTGCCCTGCTGCTTGTACAGCCGGATAGTTCTCAAATACGAGTATCGATTCAAACAGGGCAGATCCACGCGGCAGTTCGCTCCATCCTTGGATGTCGAACAGCGGGGTGTATTCATATTGGCGTATCTCTAACTGTTTGTGCTGCAAGTCTCTCAGCCACTCTAGCACGGTGCCGTTTGTCTGCAATGATATCCGAACAGGTAAGGTATTGATGAAGGAGCCTACGATCGTCTCAACATTGGAGAGGTCTGCCGGACGACCTGAGCCTGTCGCACCAAAAATGACTTCCTCTTCCCCGCTGTAGCTTCCCAGAATCCAGCCCCACGCCGCTTGTACCAAGGTATTGAGTGTTAACTGGTGTTCGCGTACGAATTTTTGCAAGTGCTCGCTTGTTTCCTCTGATAGGAGGATGCTCTTCTCTTCGTACTGCTTCGGTCCCGCGGCGACTACTGTTTTGCTCATTCCCAAGGTGGTTGGTTCGTGGAAGCCTTTTAGCTGGTTGACCCAGAATCGCTTGGCTTCCTGCATATCCTGACGTTTCAACCAAGCAATGTACTGGGAAAACGGCTGAGGATGTCCAAGCTTGACTTCTTGTCCTTCGCTGATCGAGGCATAATAGGCAAACAGTTCATTCAGTACCAAAGGAACGCTCCAACCATCAAGTAGAACGTGATGGAAGCTCCACACGAAGCGATACGTTTCTTCTCCTGTTCGGAAGACAACCCATCGTGACAAAGGTACATGTGTAATATCGAAGCTTCGTCTACGGTCTTCCTCTAGAAAAGCGGTAAACATCTCATCCTGTACATCCGAATGCAAATGGCGCCAATCTTCCTGACGGAGAGTTACGTTCACCTCTTTGCGAACAATTTGGTGTGATTGATTCAAACCTTCCCAGACGAAGTGCGTTCTTAGAATGGAATGGCGGTCCATCACTTTTTGCCATGCTTGCTCGAATACCGGTACATTCAGGTTCTTAAAATGAATGGCAAATTGTACGACGTAATCCCCGCTGTCGCTCGCATACAGTGAGTGGAACAGCATTCCCTGTTGGAGCGGAGAAAGTGTATAGATATCCTCGATATGTCGGTCAGAACCGATGTGTTTGTCGATGTTCTTCTGATCCAATTCTGCCAGAGGAAAATCGGATGGTGAGTAACCGCCAGCTTCCTCTGTCGCACAATGGGCAATAATCTCACGAAGCGCATCCATAAAGTCCTTCGCGACTGCTGTAATCGTGCTCTCTAGATGAATCTTCTCACTGTATCGCCAGGTCACATGCAGTTGTTCCCCTGCAACGACACTATTTACATCGATCAGGTGGTGTCGCCCAGCGGCCGGGCTAAGGTTGGAACCGCTGGACTCAGGTGCCCAGCCAAATAAGGAATCGCCATCGACAATCTGATCGATTTTGCCCATGTAGTTGAACAGCACTTGTGCTTGAATGTGGGAAATTTCATCGACAATATTCTGATCCGCATTCAGGTAACGAAGAACGCCGTAACCAAGCCCTTTGTTTGGGATCGCACGCAGTTCTTCTTTGGTCGTCAAAAGTGCTTTTCCTACGGAGAATGTTTCGTCCCACTGAAGGTGCACTGGATACATGCTGGTGAACCAGCCGATGGTACGGGACAGATCGATTCTCTCTGACAATTCTTCACGGCCATGCCCTTCTACGTTTACGAACACAGATCGATTACCCGTCCACCGACTAAGTGACTTCGCCAAAGCGGTCAGCAGGACGTCATTGATCTGAGTGCGGTATGCCTGCGGTACGTTTTGCAAGAGTGCTTTGGTTTCTTCGCTGGTCAATGTAAAGCTCACGGACTTTGTCGTTGCTTCTGTGTTTTCCCCATCATCTGTCACGTCCACAGGTAGTTGGGCTGAATCGACAGAGGATTTGGTCATCCAGTATCTTTTTTCGTTTTCCAAAGCATCTGAATTCGCGTAGCGCTCCAGTTCATCCGCCCATTCTTTGTAGGATGTCGTTTTCGCTGGTAGTTTCACCTCTTGCCCTGCGGCAATTTGTTGGTATGCGTTTTGCAAGTCCTCGAGAATGATGCGCCACGATACCCCGTCTATGACTAAGTGATGGGCGACGATCAACAGACGATTGGGTTGGTCTTGACCCAAATCGAAATAAATGGACTGAACCACATGCCCTTCAAACAAATTCAGACTTGCCTGCGTCTCATCTGCAATCTTTTCGATGGTCTTGAATTGTTCATCCGGTGTAAGGTGGGACAGATTTTCAATCCGGAACGGAATCGTATCCCTTGGCGCATCCATCTCTTGCTTCCAGCCGAACTCTGTCTGTGTATAGCGCATGCGTAAAGCATCATGCTGAATGAGTAAGTGCCCTACCGCTTGTTTCAGTGCTTCCTGATCAATGCCCGCCTGGATGGAGAGCAGCACGGATTGATTCCAGTGATGTCTGTTCTTCAACGGAAGCTGGAAGAACCACTTTTGAATCGGCAAGAGTGGCAATTCGCCGATAATAGGACCTTGCTCAGCAAGGATCGCTTCTTTTTCCTCTACGACCTCTGCTAATTCAGCGATGGTTTGGTACTCGAATAATTGCTTCGGAGTGAGCCTTAGACCTGATTGATTGGCCCGTGACACAATCTGGATACTGAGAATCGAATCACCGCCAAGCTCGAAGAAATTATCGTGTATGCCAATTTGGTCAATACCGAGAACTTCCTTCCATATAGCGGCAAGCTGTTGCTCCTTCTCCGTAGTTGGTGTGACAAATTTTCCTTCCAACTCAGGACGATTGAAATCAGGTGCAGGCAAATTTTTACGATCTACCTTTCCGTTTGGTGTGAGCGGCAGATAATCTAACGGGATGAAAAATGCAGGAACCATGTAATCAGGCAGTACTTCCTTTAGCGCTTTGCGGATGTCACTTGTGACAATCTCCGTGTCCTCTTCTAAAACCAGGTAGGAAGTAAGACGCTTCGTTCCTTGTTGATCCGTGCAGACAGTGACCACTGCTTCTTTTACCGCAGGGTGAGCGAGAATGGCTGTTTCTACTTCCCCCAGTTCGACGCGGAATCCGCGTATACTCGTCTGATCATCTGCACGACCGATGAACTCAATGTTACTGTCCGGCAGGTAGCGCACCAAGTCCCCTGTACGGTAGAGGCGTGCTCCTTCTATTTCGCTAAAAGGATGGGTGACAAAGCGCTCTTGTGTCAGTTCGGGACGGTTCAGATAGCCGCGCGCCAAGGAACTTCCACCAATGTATAGCTCACCAGTGACTCCTACGGGAACAGGCTGCATACGAGCATCGAGAATATAGACTTGCACGTTGTCAATAGGACGTCCAATGGATGGTGCAAAGCTTTGTCCTACCCCTACCGGAACGATACCCGCTGTTGCAACTACTGCGTTTTCGGTTGGACCGTATTGGTTCACCAGCGTAAACGGCAGATTCGCACTTGGATAGTGATGGAGCTTGTCTCCTCCTGTCAGCATGTAACGAAGCTTGGTATGGCTCGGCCAATCCAGAGCAAGTAAGCTCTCTGTTAAAGGCGTCGGCAAAAAGCTGATGGTGATCTCAGAATGGATAAGCCAATCACGGAGTTTTTCCGGTACGAGACGGATTTCCTCTTCTGGCAAATAAAGTGTGGCTCCTTTTGTTAAATAAGGCCAAATTTCCCATACAGATGCGTCAAATGCCGTCCCGGAGATCTGCGATGCTCGATCAGCGGACGTGACATCATATACTCGTTGATGCCAAGAAATTAGATTGAGAAGCGCGGCGTGCTCGATCTCAACCCCTTTTGGCGTACCTGTCGAACCAGATGTGTAGATGACGTAAGCAAGCTGGTTCGTTGTAGTCAAGTTCATGGGAGTCGTCGTACTTTCTTGGGCGATCGACTCCCAGTCTGAATCTAGGCAAATCAATTGGCTCGTACCCGCAGGGAGTTTTTCTGCGAGTCTGGCTTGTGTAAGTACAATCGACATGCCTGCATCCTGCATCATGAAGGCGAGACGATCCTTGGGATACGCTGGGTCCATTGGTACGTATGCACCGCCAGCTTTCATGATAGCCAGTTGACCAATTAGCATCTCGACAGAGCGTTCAACGCAGATCCCTACCAGATTTTCCTGGCCGATTCCCTGTTTCTGCAGATAATGCGCCAGTTGATTCGCTTTGGCATTCAATTTCGCATAGGTAATGGATTGGTCGCGTGTGAGAACAGCCGGCTGGTTAGGCATTTCATGAGCGACCTGATCCACCAGTTCATGCACGCAATGATCCTTGGAGTAGGCAACTACGGTGTTGTTCCATTCAGATACGACCTGCTGCTGCTCCGTTTCTCCCATCAGTTGTAGAGCGGTGATGGCTTGATTTGCGTTGGCAGCAACGGCTTTGAGCAGCTGGGTAAAGTGTTCGATCATTCGTTCTACTGTGTTCTCATTAAATAGAGATGTGTTGTACTCAAATGTAGCGGACAGGCCGTCTACCGTCTCTGCCATCGTCAAAGTGAGATCAAACTTGGTTGTCTCTACCTGTTGACTACCTTTTGGTGGCAAAATGCGAATCCCGTCAAGTGCTTCTACCTGAACCGGAATATTTTGCAGAACGAACATCACTTGGAACAAGGGTGAGTAGCTGAGACTGCGCTCTAATTGCAACTCGTCTACGAGCTTTTCAAAAGGTAGATCTTGATGGGAATAGGCTCCCAAGGCTGTTTCTCGGACACGGCTAAGTACCTCTCTGAAGCTAGGATCGCCTGCCAAATCCGTTCGCATCGCCAATGTGTTGATGAAAAATCCAATTAATCCTTCTGTCTCTTGGTGACCGCGTCCTGCTACAGGAGTACCGACGAGGATGTCGTCTTGTCCTGTATATCGATACAGAAATACTTGGAATGCGGCGAGCAACGTCATAAACAGCGTCGTACCTTCGCGTTTGCTCAAGGAAAGCAGATTCGTCATCAATTCTTTGTCAAACATCAGTGTGATGCTGCTTCCTTCATAGGACTGAACAGCAGGACGGGGACGATCTGTTGGCAAGGCGAGAAGCGGTTCTGCTCCACCCAGCTTTGCACGCCAGTAGGACAGTTGTTTTTCCAATACGTCTCCTGTAAGCCATTCGCGCTGCCATGCCGCATAATCTGCGTATTGTATAGGCAGGTTGGTAAGTTGCGGTACTTCTGATTTGCTAAATGCGTGATAGCAGGTAAATAATTCGCTGAGTAAAACACCCGCTGACCAACCATCGGCGATAATATGGTGAACGTTCAGCAGGAAGATGAAATCCTGCTCTCCTGTTTGAATAATCGTCGCACGCATGAGTGGTCCTGTGACGAGGTCAAACGGCTTGTTCGCATCTTCTTTGGTCAAGCGTTGTCCTTCTTCGTCTCGTCTATCATCTAGCAGCTCTCGGATATCCATTCTGTTCAGTTTCCACTCAACCTCTGGATGAATCACCTGAACGGCTTCCCCGTTGATGTCCGAGAACGTTGTACGCAAGCTCTCGTGACGGCTGATAATCATCTGCAAACTTTGCTCGAGCGCTTCAATGTTTAGCTCTCCTTGCAAGCGAACGGCTGTTGGGATGTTGTAGAGCGCACTGTTTGGCATCAAGCGGTCAAAGAACCATAAGCGCTGCTGTGCAAAGGAAAGCGGCAAATGTCGATCACGTGAAACGGGTACGAGCGGAATGCTAGAGAGTCCAGATTGGTCCTCGTTCATGGATACAATCAATTCGCTGAGTCTATTGACTGTCGAATATTCAAATAAAGCACGGAGCGGTAAATCTATGTGAAACGCTTCTTTTAAGCGGGAGATAGTTTGCGTAGCCAAAAGAGAATGGCCTCCAAGCTCAAAGAAATCGTCGTAGCTACCGACTCGTTCTACCGAGAGAACCTGCGACCAGATGTTGGCTACCAGCTCTTCTGTAGGAGTACGGGGGGCAACATAATGACGCTGCGAGGAAAGTTGTCCCCAATCTGGTACGGGTAGTGCTCGTCGGTCTACTTTTCCATTAACCGTGAGCGGAATAGTCTCTAGCCATACAAAGCCTGCTGGTATCATGTATTCCGGCAACGATTCTTTCAGGAAAGGAACGAGCTCCTCCGCGGTTGGTTTGTCTCCCGATGCTACCAGATAAGCGGCCAAGCGTTTGCCTCCCGCTTTTTCTTCACGGACGATGACCACAGCTTCATGGACGGCAGGATGCTGTCTGAGCGAATTCTCAATCTCACCCAATTCAATGCGGTAACCGCGAATTTTGACTTGATCGTCCATACGTCCAAGGAATTCGAGGTTGCCGTCTTCCAGATAGCGAACCAGGTCGCCCGTCCGATAGAGTAGCTCTCCTTCTTTGCCGAACGGATGAGTGACAAAGCGCTCTTCTGTTTGTTCTGGACGATTCCAGTAGCCGCGAGCTAAGCCCTTTCCTCCGATATACAGTTCACCTGGTACGCCGATAGGCACAGGCTGCCTATTTGCATCCAGAACGTACATCGTCGCGTTGGCAATTGGCCGACCGATAGGCGGATTGCTCATTCCAGCCTCGCAACGCATCATCGTGGAGCAGACCGTTGCTTCCGTTGGACCATAGCAGTTGAAGAACTGGCGATTCGCCGCATAACGTGCTACAAGTTCACGGCTCGGAGCTTCTCCGCCTACAATTAAGGTTCTTAGATCAGGCAGGTCAGCTTCAGGCAGTGCTGCCAGTACGGAAGAAACCATGGATACGGTGGTAATGCGTTGTTCTTGCAAAACTTGGATCAGCTCAGGGCCTGGCAAAAGGGACTCTCGATCCTCGATCACGAGCGTCGCACCAGCGAGTAAGGCCATCACAATCTCGGATACCGATACGTCGAAGCTAAACGAGGTAAATTGCAGAACACGACTCGTTGGTTGAATATCAAACGCATTGATCAAGGCACGAGCCATGTTTATCACACTGTGGTGCTCTACCATTACCCCTTTTGGCTGTCCTGTTGAACCAGACGTATAGATTACGTAGGCAAGATTATGTTCTGTGACCTTGCACGCAACGTTGGCGATAGGCTCATTCGTTACATGATTGCTGTCTATACAAATGACATTCGCCTGTGTCGCTGGCAAGATGTCCATGAGAGACTGCTGGGTCAGCAACACATTTGTTTGTGAATCCTCGATCATATAGGCGATGCGTTCTTGCGGGTAAGCCGGGTCAATCGGTACGTAGGCAGCTCCCGATTTTAAAACGCCGAGTATACTGATGATCATCTCAGGGGAACGATGCACGCATATGCCGACGAGTGTATCCGGTTTTACCCCTTTGCTTACGAGCTGATGGGCCAGTTGGTTTGCCCGCTCGTTTAGTTCCTTGTAGGTAAGCTCTACGTTTTTATAGGTAACGGCAATCGCATCTGATGATTTCTCTACTTGTTGTTCAAACGCCTGATGAACGCACAGGCTGCTCGGGTATTCCTCCGCCGTCTGGTTCCACTGAACGAGAACCTGTTCACGCTCGTTTTCGCTGATCATAGAAAGGTCGCCAATCCGTTGCTTGGCGTTTTTCGCGATGGAGATTAGTAGAGAATGAAGCTGATCAAGAACGCGCTCAATAGATGGAAGCTCAAACTGACTTTCATCAAATTTGACTTTGATGTCGATTGTTTTGCCGGAGGCCGCAACCAGAGTAAATGGATAATTGGTTTGCTCCTCGGAATGTACATCCACTATTGAAAGCTCACTCTCTCCACTACCGCCGCTAGAATTACCGACAGGAGTATTTTCAAAGACGAGAATGCTCTCAAAAAGGGATTGTCCACGCGGTAAGCCGCTCCAGCCTTGGATTTCCACTAGTGGGGTATATTCGTACTGGCGGAAGTCAGCTTGCTGTTGTTGCAGAGATTTGAGCCAATTGATTACGCTCTCCTCCGCTTTTACCTGCACGCGGACAGGGAGTGTATTAATAAACAGACCAATCATCGTCTCGACTCCAGGCAAATCGGCAGGACGTCCGGATACAGTGGCACCGAAAATAATGTCGTCCTGTCCACTGTAGCGATTCAACAGCAGTGCCCATGCGCCTTGCACAATCGTGTTGACCGTTAGGCGATGTTGACGAGCCAATGTCTGTAATGATTTGGAGATTGCCTCGGAAACGGTCAGATCTAGCTCCCGATAATTTTTCTGATCAAGGTACGGATTTTTATAAGCTCGACCGAATGAAAGTGGCGTGGCTTCCGTAAAGCCCTGTAGATACGTGCGCCAAAACGCCTCCGCTTGCTTCAAGTCCTGCTTTTTCAGCCAGACGATGTAGTCCCGGTAAGATTTAACCAGGGGAAGTTGTACAGGCTGCCCTTTGCATAGCATGTTGTACGCCGCAAACACTTCCCCGAAGACTAGCGGCATACTCCATCCATCTATCAGCACGTGGTGCAAAGTCCACGAAAAATGAAAGGTATTGCTACTCAAACGGAACAGATTTAATCTCATCAACGGCGCTTCTTCGATATTGAAACCACGTTTTCGATCATCTTTGGTAAAGGTATGAAGAAACGCTTCTTGTTCGGAGGAGGAAAGATGAATAATGTCATGTTCCACCAGGGAAACCTTCAACTCTTTCAAGACAACCTGGACGTATTCTTTTACTTTACCGCCAATAAACTTGGTGCGAAAAATAGCGTGTCTGTCTACGAGGCATTGCCATGCCTGTTCGAATAACGGAATGTTCAAGGGACCTTGCAGCTTCAACCCCATCTGTACGATATAGGCTCCGGACTCTGGTTCCAACAAGCTGTGGAAAATGAGACCCTGCTGCAAAGGAGTAACGGGATAATACGTTTCAATGTTATTCATCTTCTCCTGCCCACTCCCATAAAAAATTTGCCATAGAGGCGCCGTGTTTGACGCCTCTATGCAGTTGGTATTCATTACTTGTCTTGGATGAGATCAAGTAAGTCGGCAATCTCTTCATCATCCCAACCGAATTCGGACAGATCACTTGTAGTTGGTGTTGCGGTCTTCTCCGTCTGACCTAGCTCGATCAATTGTCGTAGCGCGTTTACATAGTAATCCGCCAAATCTTTGACCGTTTCTTTGAGATAAATCTCTTCACAGAAGGCGATCGTGACAATCAATTGTCCCCCAACGACAGAGCTACCGAAATCCAGCAGGTGCTGACGTTCTGAGTTGCGATTGAAGTTGTCACCTCTTGCTTCGTTTGCAAAGCCAAACAGGGATTCTGTGTCATCGACTGTCTGATCAAGCTGACCGAGGTAGTTGAAGCTAATCTCTGCTTTTGGTAAAGACTTGAACTTTTCAGTCACTTCTTCGTTCAGGTAACGGAGAATTCCATAGCCGATCCCCTTGTTCGGAATGCTACGCAGCTGTTCTTTGGTTGTTTGTAGTGCTTCTTTGAGAGAGGTAGTTCCCCTCGTATCCAAGAGGATGGTATACATGCTCGTGAACCATCCCAAGGTACGGGACAGATCGACATCGTCGAATAGCTCTTCACGTCCGTGTCCTTCCAAATGGACGAGGGAGGTTTGATTTCCAGTCCAGACGAAGATGGCTTCTGCCAATGCAGTAAGCAATACGTCGTTGATCTGAGTTTGGTAGATCGAAGGCAATTCCTGTAAGAGCACTTTGGTTTCTTCCTGCGTAAGTACAACAGAAACCATCTTAGCCGTAAGCTCTCGGTTCTTTCCGTTCTCATAATCTTTTGGCAGCGCGTTTACTTCTGTATCGAGGCTGGTTAGCCAATAATCCGCTTCCTCTCGCAGGCTGTCTGATTGAGCGTACTCCGTCAATTTTTCAGCCCAATACTTGTAGGAGCTGGTCTTCGGCGGCAGTTGCACCTGCTTGCCTTGTAGCAATTGGGTGCTGGCCTTATTCAAGTCTTCCGTGATGATGCGCCAAGACACACCATCGACTGCCAAGTGGTGAATGACGATTAGCAAGCGGCCTTCCTGTTCACTGCCCAAATCGAAGTAAACGGCACGGAGCAACGGACCTTCCGAAAGATGCAGGCTTGCCTGAGCTTCCTCAGAGATTTCCCCGATTCGCTTTACTTGCTCTTCATACGGTAAATGACCCAATTCCTCTACGGTAAATGGAATGATATCTGTCCATTCATCGTTGATCTGCTTCCATTTTCCATCCTGATGGTAGAAGCGGAGACGGAGGGCATCATGATGTCCGAGCAAGTGATAGAAAGCTTGTCTCAAAATTTCTGGATCGATCGGTTTGACAGTTAAAAGTACAGATTGGTTCCAGTGGTTGCGATCTGCCAATTTTTGCTCGAAGAACCAGCGCTGAATCGGCAGGAGTGGCACTTCCCCTGTGACGATGCCTTGCTCGGCGAAAATGTTAACCGACTCCCCGAGCGCAAGTGTCAACTCGGCAATCGACTGGTTCTCGAACAAGAGCTTTGGTGACAAGCGAATTCCAGATTGGGCTGCGCGGGCTACGATCTGTATGCTTAGAATCGAATCACCACCGAGTTCGAAGAAGTTATCGTGAATGCCGACTTGCTCTACTCCTAGAACCTTTTTCCATATCTCGGCCAATACTCTCTCGACAAACGTCTCTGGAGCAACGAATTCTCCATTCCTCACCGTGTACTCCGGTACAGGTAGTGCACGACGGTCTACTTTGCCATTTGGAGTGAGTGGCAGAGCATCCATGATGACGAATGCGGCTGGTACCATGTACTCCGGCAGTATTTCTTTGAGGTAGATGTCGAAGTTGCCAGCTTGGTCCTCTACGCCTTCTTCTAGCACGACATACGCGGCCAGTCGTTTCACACCTGGCATATCTTCACGGGCAAGGACGATCGTTTCTTTGACAGAAGGGTGAGTGTACAGGGCGGTTTCAATCTCGCCCAGCTCGACGCGGAAACCACGGATACTCACCTGATCGTCGGCACGACCGATAAACTCGATGTTGCCATCCGGCAGGTAGCGGACAAGATCTCCTGTGCGGTACATTTTTGCCCCTCGAACGTGAGCGAACGGATTTTCGACGAAGCGTTCTTGTGTCAGATCAGGACGTTTTAGATACCCGCGACCCAAGCTGTTCCCTGCGATGTATAGTTCGCCTGCAACACCGATAGGCACAGGTTGCAGCTTTGCATCAAGGACGTATACTTGCACATTGTCGATTGGGCGTCCGATTGTTGGTGCAGCTATCTGACCAGCTTGTATAGGAACGATGCCTGCTGTAGCTACGACTGCATTTTCCGTTGGCCCATACTGATTTACTAATGTAAATGGCAGATGAGCCGATGGATAGTGATGCAGTTTGTCACCGCCAGTCAGCATGTAGCGCAAATCTGAATCGGTCGGCCATTCAACAGACATCAAGCTCTCTGCTAATGGCGTTGGCAGGAAGCTGATCGTGATTCCTGAGTCGACGAGCCAATCACGCAGTTTTTCCGGTACGAGACGAATCTCTTCTTGTGGCAGATACAGCGTGGCTCCTACCGTCAGATACGGCCAGATTTCCCAGACAGCGGCGTCAAAGGCTGTTCCGGCGATTTGTGATGCTTTATCTTCTGGCGTGACGTTGTAAGCGTGCTGGTGCCAATAGATGAGATTCAATAGAGCGCGTTGCTCTATTTCCACTCCTTTTGGTGTTCCAGTAGAACCGGAGGTGTAAATGACATAGGCGAGATTGTTCGTTGTCGTCGTGATTTCGGGTGATTCCGTGCTCTCATTGGCAATCAAATCCCAATCGATATCGAGACAAATAAACGCTGCATCACCTGTTGGCAATGCTTCAAGCAAGCGTTCTTGGGTCAATACGATCGGCATGTTCGTGTCATTCATCATGAAGGCAAGGCGCTCTTTTGGATAAGATGGGTCCATCGGAACAAATGCGCCGCCTGCTTTCAGAATACCTAATTGGCCGATCAGCATCTCGACGGAGCGTTCGACGCAAATGCCGACGAGAGTCTCTGTCGTAACCCCCTGTTGTTGCAAGTAGTTCGCCAGTTGATTCGCTTTAGAATCCAGCTCTGCGTAGGTGAGCGAGCCTTCCTTGGAGACGACTGCCAGTTGATTTGGCATGTTCCTTGTCATTTCGGCGACTAGCTCGTGTACGGTCTTCTCATACGTGTAATTGGCAGCTGTGTTGTTCCACGCGAGTACAAGCTGTTCCCGTTCATCCGGACGAAGCAGTGGTAACGCCATGATCGATCGATCAGGTTGGGCGACGATTCCCTCCAGTACATGATGGAAATGATTCACCATTCGCTCCATCGTTGTTTGGTCGAACAAATCTGTATTGTAATCAAACGTAGCGATCAGGCCGTTTGGCGTTTCTGCCATCGTCAAGCTGATGTCGTATTTGGACATCACTTCTTGGTTCTTGCTTTCAAACGGAGCAATCCGTATGCCCTCAAGTTCATGAGTCTGCATTTCGAAGTTTTGCAGAGCGAACATGACTTGGTAGAGCGGCGAATAGCTTAGGCTGCGTTCCAACTCCAGCTCATCTATCAACTTTTCAAAGGGCAGGTCTTGATGGGTGTATGCTTCCAGTGCAGACTCGCGCACTCTTGCAAGTAGTTCACGGAAGGTTGGAGCTCCAGACATATCGGTTCTCATCGCCAGCGTGTTGATGAAGAAGCCAATTAATGACTCCGTTTCTTGTCTATTGCGTCCAGCAACCGGACTTCCGACGATAATGTCGTCTTGACCGCTGTAGCGATGAAGCAGGATTTGGAATGCCCCGAGCAAGGTCATAAAGAGCGTGGCGCCTTCTTGCCGGCTGAGCGCGTGTAATTTTTCCACAAGCTCCGTTGGGAAACTCGTCGTGAATAAGGCTCCATGATAAGTCTGTACAGGTGGACGCGGACGATCTGTCGGCAAGGCCAATAGTGGCTCACTGCCACTCAGTTTTGCTTTCCAGTATGCGAGTTGTTGCTCCAGCGCCTCGCCTTGTAGCCATTCACGCTGCCAAGCTGCAAAGTCTGCATATTGTAGTGACATGTCGGTGAGTTGCGGCGTTTCTTCCTTGCGAAGCGCTTCATAAATCGCAACCAGCTCTCGTATGAAAATGTTCATCGACCAGCCGTCAGATACGATATGGTGCATGTTAAGCAGGAAGACGAAATTCTCTTCGCCGATCTGGATGATCGTGGCCCGCAGTAACGGTCCTGTACGTAGGTCAAATGGCTTGGTTGCCTCTTCTCTCTCCAGGCGATGTACCTCGGTGTCACGCTCTTCTTCTGGTAGCTCACGCAAATCAATCTTGCCGAGGCTCCACGCGATTTCTGGGTGAATGACTTGTATTGCTTCCCCGTTGATGTCAGTGAAGGTTGTTCGCAAGCTCTCGTGTCGCTCGATGATCATCTGCAGACTGAGTTCCCATGCATGGATGTTGAGGTGTCCTTGCATCCGCATGGCAGACGGGATGTTGTACAAGGCGCTGTCCGGCATTAAGCGATCCAAGAACCACAAGCGTTGCTGTGCAAATGAGAGCGGTAGATGCTGGTCGCGAGAAACGGGTGCGAGTGGAATGCTGGCCACACTCGATTTGGCTTCCAGTAGACCGGTTACCTTTTCGCTCATTTGTGCCACGCTTGGATTTTCGAACAAGGCACGGAGTGGTATTTCCACACCAAATGTTTCTTTCAGGCGGGAAACGGTTTGGGTAGCCAAGAGCGAATGTCCACCCAGATGAAAGAAGTCATCGTGGATTCCCATTCTCTCAACGGAAAGAACCTGCGACCAAATATGGGCGACGATTTCCTCTGTTGGTGTACGCGGTGCCACATATTCTTTCTCTGTCTCCCCTTGTCCCCAATCCGGTGCTGGAAGTGCGCGGCGATTTACTTTCCCGTTGACCGTAAGTGGAATCTCTGCCATCCATACGTAACCTGCAGGAACCATGTATTCCGGTAGGGTCTCTTTCAGGTAGTGGATAAGCTCAGCATCACCCGGTTGTTGTTCGTTTGCTGCAACGAGATAAGCTGCCAAACGCTTGTCTCCTTCCCGCTCCTCACGGGCGATAACCACGACATTCTGAACGGCTGGATGCTGTATGAGTCTATTTTCGATTTCGCCCAGCTCGATTCGATAACCGCGAATTTTGACTTGGTCGTCGATTCGTCCGAGGAATTCGAGCTGTCCGTCTTCCGTATAGCGAACCAGGTCACCAGTCCGGTAGAGGCGTTCTCCTTCCTTGCCGAACGGATGATTGATAAATCGTTCTTTTGTAAGCTCAGGACGATTCCAGTACCCTCTGGCTACTCCTTTTCCGCCGATGTACAGCTCGCCTGGTACACCGATTGCCACAGGTTGCCGGTATGCATCCATGACATACACTTCCACATTGGCAATAGGGCGGCCGATTGACGGATTTTGGCCGTTATGCTCACAACGTATGAGAGTAGCGGTGACGGTTGTTTCTGTTGGTCCGTAGCAGTTAAAGAACTGGAGATCCTTCGCATGACGGGCGACAAGTTCACGGCTTAATGCTTCCCCGCCGACAATCAGGGTCTTCAGGTCTGGCAAATCAGCTTGTGGCAAGGCAGATGCTACGGAGGCAGCCATTGTCACGATCGTGATGCGTTGTTCCCGCAGGACTTGGATCAACTCCGGACCAGGTAAAAGTAATTCGCGATCCTCCATGACTAGCGTGGCACCAGCGAGCAGGGTCATCGCGATCTCGGAGACCGAAACATCAAAGCTAAAGGATGTGAATTGCAAAACCCGGCTCGTCGCATCGATTTGGAACGATTGGATCAGGGCATGTGTCAAATTGATAACGGAGTGGTGCTCGACCATTACCCCTTTTGGCAATCCGGTTGATCCAGATGTATAGATGACGTAGGCGAGATGATGCTCATTGACGCTGCTATCCACGTTTGTGGTAGGCTCATCTGCCAGTTCATCGCTATCGAGGCAAATGACCTGTTTAGATGGTACTGGTAGCCTGTCTTTCAGCGATACTTGCGTCAACAAAATGTTCGCTTGCGAATCTTCGATCATGTAGGCAATGCGATCTTGCGGATGCGCCGGATCAATAGGCACATAAGCAGCCCCTGCTTTCATCACACCGAGGAAAGCGATGATCATCTCAAAAGAACGCTCGACACAAATGCCAACTAGCTTATCCGGTTGTACACCCGATGCAATCAGCCTGTGTGCCAGCTGGTTCGCACGTTTGTTTAGCTCGGCATAGGTCAACTCCATCTTCTTGTAGACGAGTGCAATCGCATCAGGTGTCTTTTCCGCTTGTTTCTCGAATGCCTGATGGATGCAAAGCTGTGTCGGATAATCCACGCTCGTGTCATTCCATTCGACTAGTACCTGCTGAAGCTCGCTTTCACTGATCATCGACACCTCTGCGAGGCACTGTTCAGGTTTTGCCATCATGGATTCGAGCAAGTAAGACATCTGGTGCAGTACACGTTCGATATTTTCAGACGCGAATCGGCTTTGGTCGTATTTGATCTTAAGGATGAACTCTTTACCCGGACCGCAGACGACGGTGATTGGATAATTCGTTTGTTCCATCGTCTCCACGTCAGATAATTGCAACTGATTATGTTCATCTTTTACCGCTTCACCAATCGGGTAGTTCTCAAAAACGAAGATGCTCTCGAACAGGGCAGCATTACGCGCGATTTCACTCCAGCCTTGGATGTCAACCAGCGGCGTGTACTCAAACTGGCGAAGCTCCACTTGATGTTCTTGAATCTCGCGTAGCCAATCCCGTACCGATTTGTTCGCATCTACCAAAACACGAATCGGCAGGGTGTTGATGAAGAGACCTACCATGCCCTCTACCGTAGGCAGATCAGCCGGACGACCGGAAACGGTTGCACCGAAGACGATATCATCCGTTGCGCCGTATCGGCTCAAGATGAGAGCCCATGCTCCTTGCACAAGCGTATTCAAGGTCAACTGATGTGTACGGACAAAGGCTTGCAAACGTGAAGTCATTTCCGCCGATAAGCGAATTTCTTTCTCTTCGTACACTTTTGGCATATTTTCCTGGCCGCCTGAGTGGTTACTCATCGCTAATGGTGTCGACTCGTGGAAGCCTTTCAGCTGTTCGCGCCAAAAATGTTCGGCAGCTTTCAAGTCTTGGCGCTGTACCCAATCGATGTACGCAGAGAATGGCTGGACGAAGCTGTACGAAACCTCTCTATCTTCTGCTATGGACACATAAGCACTAAACCAGTCTTTTAGTACAATCGGAACGCTCCAACCATCAAGCAATACATGGTGGAAGCTCCAAGTGAAGCGATAAATTCCCTCACGTAAGTGGAACAACGTCCAACGCATGAGTGGTGGAGAAGCAATCTCGAAATTTCGTCTACGGTCGGCTTCTAGATAGTGAGCCAATTCCGTTTTTTGCTGCTCCGTCGTCAAATGACGAAGGTCGATCTTTTCTACAGATGCTTTTACTTGTTTGCGTACAATCTGATGAGCCTCTAAACCTTCCCAAACAAAGTAGGTACGTAGAATCGGATGACGATCCACTACCTTTTGCCACGCCTGTTCAAACGCATCGACGTGTAAGCCCTCCATCGTCATGGCAAAGTGAACAATATAGTCTCCCCCCTCTTGCTCGTACAGAGAGTGGAACAGCATGCCACCTTGCAATGGACTAAGTGGATATACGTTTTCAATCAGGCGATCCTGTCCCAGATGCTTATCGATAGCCCGTTGATCCATTCGCGCTAGTGGGAAGTCAGATGGCGTATAGCCGCCTGCTTCTTCGGACTGGCAGTGCGCAATGATCTCGCGCAAAGCTTCCAGATAGTTGCAAGCAAGCTCTTGAATCGTGCTTTCCTCGTGAATGTTTTCGCTATATATCCATGTGACATGGAGTTGTTCTCCGGTTATGACACTGTTGACATCAATCAGGTGCTGGCGTATGGTGTCTTTCCCCAGATTGGAGCCTCTTGATTCTTGTGCCATGCCAAATCTCGATTCGGCTTGAACGATCTGATCAAACTGTCCGAGGTAGTTGAAGCTGATTTCTGGCTTCGGCTTTTCACCTAGGCGTTTTTTTAACTCCTCATCCTGACTGAGGTATTGGAAAATGCCGTAGCCGACACCTTTCTTTGGAATGCGACGAAGCTGTTCCTTGACTGCTTTCAAAGCGTCACCCCACGGCTTCGAAGGGTCAATCGAAAGCTGTATCGGGTACATGCTCGTAAACCAGCCAACCGTACGGGATAAGTCTGCTCCCTCGATAATTTCCTCGCGTCCGTGCCCTTCCAGATGAACGGCTACTATGTTTTTACCTGTCCAACGATTCATTGCTTTCGTTAAAGCAGTAAGCAATACATCATTGATTTGCAGACGGTAAGGCGAAAGCGTATCCTGCAACAACGCGCGAGTTTCTTCAATAGTAAGCGCAAGACTGACTTGTTTGGAGGTTGCATCTGTGTTTTGGCTTGGCTCGAAGGCACGGTCAATTGGAAGTGGACTCACTTCATCACTTTGGCCCAGCCAGAACTCTTTTTCCGGCTCGATCGCTTCGGAATTCGCATAGGATTGCAATTGCTCTGCCCATGACTTGAATGAAGTCGTTTTCGCTGGAAAATGCACCTCTTGACCGTTTAGAAGTTGCTGGTAAGCAGTTTGCAGATCCTCTAGCAAAATGCGCCAGGACACACCGTCTATCACCAGATGGTGGGCAACAATCAGCAGACGACCAGGTAGGTCCGTTCCAAGATAGAAGTAAACGGCTTGGAAAACGGGTCCCTCACTTAGATGTAGACTTGATTGCACCTCGTTTGCGATTTGCTCCAGACGATCGGCTTGTTCTTCTTCTAGAACAGCGGACAGGTCCACACTCCGGAATGGAATGGTCTCAGGAAGTCCTTCCATATGTTGGGTCCAGCCTTGCTCCGTATGGTTATAACGCATACGTAATGCGTCATGATGAGTGAGCAGACTCTCGATGACACGCTCTAGAACAGTCAGGTCAACGGGTTGTTGAACCGTCAAAAGCAAGGATTGGTTCCAATGATGGATCGACGGTTGTTCAGTCGTGAAGAACCACGATTGAATTGGCGTGAGCGGCACCTCTCCCGTCAAGATGCCTTGTTCCGCTTGGATTTTTACTGTTTGTATGCCATCAGTCGCTGTTACGACGCTTGCCAGTTCCGCGATGGTTTGATTTCTCAAGAGCTGTTTCGGTGTCAAACGAATTCCAGCCTGATTGGCTCGAGAAACAATTTGGATACTCAAGATGGAGTCTCCACCCAACTCGAAAAAGTTGTCATAAATCCCAACGCTGTCAATCCTTAGAACATTTTTCCATATATCTGCAAGCGTAGCCTCAATAGCAGTTGTCGGAGCAGCAAAACTGCCATCTGTTTCATTGTGTAAGAAATCAGGTACAGGCAATGCTTGTCGATCTACCTTCCCGTTTGGGGTCAGCGGCAGGTTACCCATGATGACAAATGCAGCTGGCACCATGTACTCAGGCAGCTTTTCCTTTAGATATCTACGGAAGTCACTTGCTTGAATCTCGTGTTTTTCTCCAAGTACAACGTAGGCAGCGAGTCGTTTTACGCCCGGAATATCCTCACGTACGAGGACAATGGTTTCTTTTACCGCCGGATGCGTGTACAGAGCCGTTTCAATTTCACCCAGTTCGACCCGGAATCCTCGAATGCTTACCTGATCGTCTGCACGACCAATGAAATCTATGTTTCCATCTGGCAGGTAACGAACCAGGTCTCCAGTTCGGTACATGCGCGCTCCCGGTTTTTGTGAGTATGGATTGGCTACGAACCGCTCTTTGGTTAGATCAGGGCGCTTCAGATAGCCCCGTGCCAAGCTGTCTCCTGAAATATAGAGCTCTCCGGCTACACCAATCGGCACAGGTTTGAGCTTTTCATCAAGGACGTATACCTGCACATTGTCTATGGGACGTCCAATTGATGGTGCGAATACATGAGTAGCTTCTGTCGGAACGGCACCTGCTGTGGCGACAACCGCGTTTTCGGTTGGACCGTATTGGTTCACAAGAGTAAACGGCATTGTGGCTGGTGGGTAATCGTGTAGCTTGTCGCCCCCTGTGAGCATATAGCGCAGCTTCGTGTCGATAGGCCATTCCAGGGTGAGCAACCTTTCCGCCAATGGCGTTGGCAAAAAGCTAATCGTGATACCCGATGCAACAAGCCAATCTCTGAGTTCCTCAGGTACGAGACGAATTTCTTCAGATGGGAGATAAAGCGTTGCTCCCTTAGTTAGGTACGGCCAGATTTCCCAAACAGATGCATCAAAGGCTGTCCCTGCGATTTGGGAAGCTCGATCATTTGAATCTACGCTGTACGACCGTTGGTGCCAGAAAATGAGATTTAACAAGGCGGCATGTTCGATCTCTACCCCTTTTGGCGTTCCAGTAGAGCCAGACGTATAGATGACATACGCCAGATTCTCTGTTGTCATTGCCATGTTCGGTGCCTCGCTGCTCTCTTCCGAAATGATATCCCAATCACGATCCAAGCAGATGAATGATGCAGTTCCTTCCGGCAATCGCGCTAACAGTCGTTCTTGGGTTAAGACAACTGGCATATGGGCGTCTTTCATCATGAAAGCCAGACGCTCTTGTGGGTACGCCGTGTCCATTGGAACATAAGCACCACCAGCTTTGAGTATACCCAGTTGACCGATGAGCATATCGATGGAACGTTCTACGCAGATGCCGACTAGTGTTTCGGCGGATACCCCCTGTTTTTGCAGGTAGTTCGCTACTTGATTCGCTTTGGCATCCAGTTCTGCATAGGTGATCTGCCCCTCTTCGGAAACAACTGCTAATTGATTTGGCAACTCTTGTGCAATCCGTGCAACCCTTTCATGCACGCATGTTTCGCGTTCAAAAGGTACATTTGTATCATTCCATCGATGGAGGAGTTGCTCCTTTTCCCTATCGCTCAAGAGAGGAATGGCTGTGACCGGTTGCATCGGATTTTCCGAAATCGCCTCTAGCAGGTTGGAGAAATGGTTCCCCATGCGCTCGATCGTTGCTGCATCAAATAGATCGGTGTTGTACTCGAATGTTGCGATAAGTCCATCAGGTGCTTCTACGGTGGTCAAGGTGATGTCAAACTTGGCGCTTACGCCCTCCTGACCTCTGTGGAAAGGCTCGATGCGAATCTGGGACAATTCTTGTACTTCCATCGGGATGTTTTGCAGTACGAACATCACTT
Source organism: Brevibacillus fortis (assembly GCF_046196545.1). Lineage (GTDB taxonomy): Bacteria > Bacillota > Bacilli > Brevibacillales > Brevibacillaceae > Brevibacillus > Brevibacillus fortis_A. The sequence continues at coordinate 3,180,627 of NZ_CP176370.1, read as the reverse complement.
GGAACAACGGTGAGTAGCTTAGGCTTCGTTCCAGCTCCAGTTCATCTACCAGTTTTTCAAACGGCAGGTCTTGATGCGCATAAGCTTCCAGTGCGGTCTCTCGTACTTTTGCTAGCAAGTCTCGGAAGGTTGGTTCCCCAGACATGTCCGTACGCATTACCAAGGTGTTAATGAAGAAACCAATAAGTGACTCCATTTCCTGTCTATTTCGTCCAGCGACCGGACTTCCGACGAGGATGTCTTTTTGACCACTGTAGCGATAGAGCAGGGTCTGAAAGGCAGCTAGCAAGGTCATGAATAAGGTTGATCCCTCTTCACGACTGAGCACTTTTAGATCGGCAAGCAGTTTTTCTGGGAGCCTAATCGTATGCATCGCCCCATTATGGCTCTGAACAGCAGGGCGTGGACGATCTGTCGGCAATCTCAGAAGTGGTTCTGCATCGCCTACTTGTTTTTTCCAGTACGCCAATTGTTGCTCCAATACCTCACCTTGTAACCAATTGCGTTGCCATGTGGCATAGTCAGCATATTGCAGCGGCATTTCGGCAAGCTGTGGTGTTTCTCCAGCAGATAACGCTTCGTAGATGGAGACTAACTCACCCATGAATACACTCATGGACCAGCCGTCCGCAATGATGTGGTGTAAATTGAGCAAAAATACATACGCTTGTTCATCCATACAAATCAGTTTTGCGCGCAATAACGGCCCTTGATTCAGATGAAACGATTGTTCTGCATCTTCTATGGCGAGACGCAATGCTTCCACTTCTCGCTCCTCTTCGTTCCAGTCTCTTAAGTCGATTTGTTCCAGGTTCCACTCAATCTTCGGGTGAATGACTTGAACAGCTTCTCCATTGATATCGGAGAAAGTTGTACGTAAGCTCTCGTGACGTTGGATGATCAGCTTGAGACTGCGTTCCCACGCCTCGACGTCTAGCTCACCCATCAGACGAACAGCAGATGGGATGTTGTATACGGAACTGTCTGGCAACAGCTTGTCCAAAAACCACAAACGTTGTTGCGCAAACGAGAGCGGCAAGTGTTCGTCACGCGACACGGGCACGAGCGGGATGTCAGTGTGACGCGCTTCCCCTTGTAACAATGCCGTAATTTTTTCGCTGATCGCAGCCGATGTCGGATAATCAAACAGCGTACGAAGCGGCAAGTCTACGCCAAAAGCTTGACGCATACGGGAAATGGCCTGGGTAGCTAGGAGTGAATGTCCCCCTCGTTCAAAGAAATCGTCGTGAATCCCGACTTGCTCAACGGAAAGCACCTGTGTCCAAATGTTCGCCACTATTTCTTCTGTTGGTGTGCGAGGTGCGACATACTCTTGTTGTGTGGTCAAAAGTCCCCAATCCGGTGTAGGCAGTGCCCGGTGGTCTACTTTTCCGTTGACCGTAAGTGGAATAGCCTCCATCCAGACGATGCCTGCTGGAATCATGTAATCTGGCAATGTCTCTTTTAGATAGAGAGTGAGTTCCTCTGTAGCTGGCTTCTCTTCCCCCATTGCAATCAGATAAGCAGCCAAACGATTTTCTCGTACGGTAATGACAGCTTCCCGAATCGCAGCGTGCTTTCTCATTGCGTTTTCGATTTCGCCTAATTCGATGCGGAAGCCACGAATTTTCACCTGATTATCGATACGTCCGAGGAATTCGAGGTTACCGTCTTGCAGATAGCGCACCTGATCGCCTGTCCGATAAAGACGTTCGCCTTCCGCTCCAAACGGATGAGGGATAAAGCGTTCTGCGGTAAGCTCTGGACGATTCCAGTAACCGCGTGCCAAGCCTTTTCCACCAATGTACAGCTCACCTGGTACGCCAATAGGGACAGGCTTCAGATCGGCATCTAATACGTAGATGGTCGCATTGGCGATAGGGCGGCCAATTGGTGTGTTCGTCAGATTCGTATCCATAAGCATCAGCGTAGTGCAAACGGTTGCCTCCGTTGGTCCGTAGCAATTGAAAAATTGACGATGATTTGCATAGCGAGTGATGAGCTCATAGCTCGCTGCTTCGCCACCGATCACTAATGTTTTCAGATCAGGTAAGTCAGCGTCAGGTAATGCCGCAAGTACAGCGGGCACCGTCATCACCGTTGTGATTTGTTTTTCTTGCAAAACTGAGATGAGTTCAGGGCCTGGCAAAAGCATTTCCCGATCCTCAATGACTAAGGTGGCACCCGAAATCAAAGCCATGACGATCTCAGCGACAGATACGTCGAAGCTGAACGAACATAACTGCAAGACGCGGCTAGACGGCTGGACTTGGAACAACTCGATCAAGTAATGAGCCATATTCATCGCACTATGGTGTTCGACCATTACGCCTTTGGGCAAGCCAGTGGAACCAGATGTGTAAATGACATAGGCAAGATTTTGTTCTGTAACCCCGCACATCACATCGTGAACAGGTTCATTCTCAAGAGCATGACTATCAAGGGAAATTACTTGAGCCTTCGTTGTAAGTAAATGGTTTGCCAGAGATTGCTGGGTCAAGACGATGTTTGCCTGTGAATCCTCGATCATGTAGGCAATACGCTCTAGCGGATGTGCCGGGTCGATTGGAACATAGGCGGCACCTGCTTTCATCACACCGAGAATCCCGACGATCATCTCAGGAGAGCGCTCGATGCAAATACCGACGAGCGTATCTGGTTTCACGCCTTGGGCAAGGAGATGATGCGCCAATTGGTTCGCCCGCTGGTTCAGTTCGGCATACGTCATTTCCAACTCTTTATACAGGAGTCCGATCGCATCTGGCGTCTTTTTTACTTGGTGTTCAAATGCTTGATGAATGCAAAGCCCGGTTGGATAATCCATCTTCGTTTCGTTCCACTCGACCAAAACCTGCTCTTGTTCGCTTTCGCTGATCATGCTCACATCAGCCAGAGTTTGATCAGGATTGGCTGTCATCGATTGGAGCAGAAGAGTCATTTGTTCTAGGACACGTTCGATACGTACATGATCGAATCGATTTTGATCAAAAACGATTTTGAGGACAAATTCTTTGCCAGGGCCACATACTACGGTAAGTGGGTAGTTTGTTTGCTCCGCAGTGTCTACATCAGAAATCTGAATACTGCTGTCCACTTCTTTTACAGACTCGTCGATCGGATAGTTCTCAAAGATAAAAATGCTTTCGAACAGAGATGTGTTACGCTCGAATTCGCTCCAACTCTGGATGTCAACCAGCGGCGTGTACTCATATTGGCGAATCTCCAATTGCATTTCTTGCAATTCGCGCAGCCATACCCGAACGGTTTTGCTTGGATCCAGTGTGATTCGAACCGGAAGCGTATTGATGAACAGACCAACCATTTTTTCTACGCCATGCAAATCGGCTGGACGTCCTGAACCGGTTGCCCCGAATACGACATCTGCTTCCCCACTGTAAGCTCCAAGGATCATGCCCCACGCACTTTGTATTAAGGTATTCAGCGTTACCTGATGCTGACGGGCAAAGGATTGCAGATGTTCGGTAAACTCGGTCGAGAATCGGATAAAGCGCTCGTCGTAGGTTTTGGGTTCTCCACTGGATTGGAGAGCTTGTCCGAGATTGATTTGTGTCGGCCCGTCTATCCCTTTCAAATGGTTGCGCCAGAAGCGTTCAGCAGCTTGCAAGTCTTGACGCTGGATCCACGCAACATACTTGGAAAAAGGCTGTACAGCCCCAAGCTGAATGTCTCTTCCATCTGCGAGCGCTAGATAAGCGGCAAACCAGTCTTTCAGGACGAGCGGCAAGCTCCAACCGTCCAGTAATACGTGATGGAAGCTCCAGATAAAGCGATACGCTTCGTTGCTAATCTTGAACAAAGTCAAACGCATGAGAGGTGGTTCTGCAATCGAGAAGTTCCGCTTGCGATCCTCTTCCAAAAATGCGTCTAACGTTGCTTTCTGCCTATCAGTCGGTAAATGTCGCAGATCTCTTTCATCAACTGTCATCCGTACGTGTTTGCGGACAATTTGATGCGGATTGACTATTCCATCCCAGATAAAGGAGGTACGCAGAATCGAATGACGATCGATGACTTTTTGCCATGCTTGTTGGAGTGCATCGACGTGCAAATGATGGATCGTCATCGAGAATTGAACCACATAGTCTCCGCCCTCTTGTTCGTACAGGGAATGGAAAAGCATTCCTTCCTGCAACGGCGTCAGTGGATATATGTTCTCGATGGAGTGATCTCTCCCCACATACGTGTCGAGTCCACGCTGATCCAGACGAGACAACGGGAAGTCAGAAGGAGTATAACCCCCTGCTTCTTCGGAACAGCAATGTGCCATAATCTCACGCAAAGCGTCCATATAATCACGGGCAACTGCTTCCACCGTACTTTTCTCGTGGATGTTTTCGTTGTAAAACCAAGTGACATGCAGTTGTTCTCCGGAAATGACGCTGTTTACATCAATTAAATGCGCGCGAATGGAATCAGGTGCAAGATTCGAGCCTCTCGATTCAGCAGCCATGCCAAACTTAGAGTGAGAAGAAACGACCTGATCAAACTGGCCGAGGTAGTTGAAGCTGATCTCTGGCTTCCTTCGAGACTTCAACTGCTCTTTCAGCTCGTCATCCTGACTTAAGTAGTGCAGGATACCATAGCCAACTCCATTTTGCGGAATGGCTCGAAGCTGTTCTTTGACCGCTTTCAGCAGTTCGCTCCATGGTTTCGACTGGTCAAGTGTAAGCTGTACAGGATACATACTCGTGAACCAGCCAACGGTGCGGGATAAATCTGCTCCTTCCAAAATATCCTCGCGTCCATGCCCCTCCAGATGGAACGATAATGTCTGTTGCCCTGTCCAACGGTGCATCGCTTTTGTCAAGGCAGCGAGTAATACATCGTTTATTTTTAAACGGTAAGGCGAAAGTGTTTCCTGCAACAGGGCACGGGTTTCTCCTGCGTTTAACGAGAATGTTACTTGTTTGGTTGTCGCTTCCGTGTTTTGACTCGGTTCATAAATGTGATCAATCGGGATCGGACTCGCCTCATGATCTTGTTTGAGCCAGTACTCTTTTTCATGCTGGATGGCGTCTGAATTGGCATACGCGACTAATTGCTCAGCCCACATCTTGAACGAAGTCGTCTTTGCTGGCATTTGTTCGCCTTGACCGGTCGCTATTTGATCATAGGTATTTTGCAGATCCTCCAGCAAAATACGCCACGATACACCGTCAACAACTAAGTGGTGAATGACGAGCAACAGTCGGCCAGCTTGCTCTTCGCCCATGTTAAAGTACACAGCTTGTACGACGGGACCTTCTGTGATATTTAGGCTCGCTTGTACTTCTTGAGAGATTTCCTCCAGCCTGGACTCCTGTTTAGGGAGGTTAGACAGATTCACGCTACGGAATGGAACGTTCTCTTCAAGACCTTCCATCATTTGTGTCCACATGCCGTCATGGTGTGAAAAGCGCATACGCAACGCATCATGATGGGCCAGTAGGCTCTTGATTGTTTGCTCCAATACAACAAGGTCTACTGGTTGCTGAACAGTCAGAAGCAACGACTGATTCCAGTGGTGCAGCGACGGTTGATTGGAGTCAAAGAACCAATTTTGGATTGGAGTAAGCGGGACATTTCCAGTAACAGCGCCCTGTTCATTCTTCCATTTTGTATCCGTTGCTTGGCTCATATCAGTAACAACGCGTAGCAATTCTGCAATGGTTTGATTTTCAAAAAGTTGCTTGGGTGTGAAGCGAATTCCGGAATGATTGGCTCTTGCGACAATCTGGATACTAAGAATGGAGTCGCCTCCTAATTCGAAAAAGTTATCGTAGATGCCGATGTTCGCAACACCCAGCACACTTTTCCAGATTTCGGCCAATTTCATTTCCAGTTCCGTTTCAGGTGCTACATAACCGCTATCCGCCTCATTTCGGGAATAGTCAGGGATTGGTAGTGCCCGGCGATCCACTTTTCCGTTTGGCGTCAGCGGGAAGCTGTCCAACTTCACGAAGGCGGATGGGATCATGTACTCTGGCAACTTATCCTTGAGATAGGATCGCATCTCGATGTGAGTAACCTCTTTTTCTTCTGCAAAAACGAGGTAGGCGGCTAGGCGCTTGTCTCCAGGAGTTTCCTCTCTCACCACGAGTAATGTTTCTCTTACAGCCGGGTGGCTCTGCAACACTGTCTCGATTTCGCCTAGTTCAATGCGGAAGCCGCGGATTTTTACTTGGTTGTCGATACGCCCGATAAACTCAATCGTGCCATCAGGCAAATAACGAACCAAGTCACCAGTACGGTACAGGCGTGAACCTCCTTGTGGATCAAACGGCTTCTCCACAAAACGCTCTGCGGTTAACTCCGGATTGTTCAAATAGCCAAGAGCGAGTCCATCTCCGCCTATATATAATTCACCTGCTGTACCCAGAGGGACAGGCTGTTGATGTTTGTCCAATACATACACCGTAGTATTGCTGATCGGTCTGCCGATCGGGAAGGAGCTGAGGCCTTCTGGAAGCTCCGTGACGGGATGGCAGCAAGTAAACGTCGTGTTTTCCGTCGGGCCATATCCGTTTATCACCGTGATACCGCCAAGTGAAAGTACCTTGCGCACATGTGATGTGGAGACAACATCCCCACCGACAAGTAGTTGTCGCACGCCGCTCAAGTACTCCACCTTGTGGTCAACCATGACCGTGAACAAACCAGCCGTCAGCCAAAGTGTCGTCACCTTGTGATTCTGAAGCGTCTCTCCCAGTTCATCGAGTGAAGGCTGATGGGGCGGCATCAACACCAGCTTCGCTCCGTTTAACAACGCCCCCCAAATTTCAAAGGTAGCAGCATCAAAGGATACGGTAGAGGCTTGCAAGAACACGTCCTCTTCCGAAATGGTCACGTAGTTCGTGTTTTTGATCAGGCGAACAATTCCACGATGGACGACCAGCACTCCTTTTGGTGTACCTGTTGAGCCCGATGTGTAAATGACGTAGGCGAGACTGTCCGCTGTCATATCTACTTGGGGAGCAAGTGTGCTTTCTTCTGCCCATTTTTCCCCAGCATGGTCGAGATTGAGAATAGTAAGCTCTTGTCCTTGCCACTTGTCAGACAAATGCTCCTGTGTCAATAAAATGGAAATCTGGGCATCTGCCACCATGAAAGCAAGGCGCTCTTCCGGATACGCAGGGTCGAGTGGCACATACGCTCCACCTGCTTTGAGTATCCCGAGCATCCCAACTAACATATCTAACGAGCGTTCTACGCAAAGCCCGACAAAAGTACCCGTTTCTACTCCTTGCTTTTGCAAGTAGTTGGCAAGCTGATTGGCTTTTGCCTCCAGCTCGGCGTAGGTCAACTGTTCTTCCCCCGCAACGACGGCGATACGATCTGGGTATTGGGCCGCTGTTTCGGCAAACAGTTGTTGAACGGTTTTATCCCGAGGGTAGTCGCTCGCTGTGTTGTTAAGCTCTACCACCTGTTTATTACGTTCGCTATCCCTTAAAAGATCAAGTTTTTCAATCGACTCCTCTGGTTGGGCGATGATAGCCTCAAGCAGATTTTGCAAATGTCCAGTCATTCGCTCTATCGTCGATCTGTCGAACAAATCTGTGCTGTACTCAAAGGAGGCCACAAGTCCGTCTGCCTGCTCTCTCATTGTCAATGTGAGGTCAAACTTGGAGGTCGTCAAATGTCGCTCAGAATCCAATGGTGTGAGCTGAATTCCGGACGTTACTGCTTCCTCCAGCGGGAAGTTTTGCAGGACAAACATGACCTGGAACAACTGCGAGTAGCTGAGGCTACGCTCCAGCTGTAGCTCATCGACCAATTTTTCAAAAGGTAAATCTTGATGTGCATATGCCTCCAACGCTGTTTCGCGAACGCGTGCCAGTAATTCTGTAAATGTTACATCTCCCGTTACGTTCGTTCGGAGTGCCAAAGTGTTGACGAAGAATCCGATCAAATTCTCGGTTTCTTGACGATTGCGTCCAGCTACCGGACTTCCCACAACAATGTCCTCTTGACCACTATAGCGGTATAGAAGGGTTTGGAATGCAGCCAGCAACGTCATAAACAAGGTAGAACTGGACTCCTGGCTAAGTACTTTCAATTTGGCGAGCAAGTCCGCAGAAAAGGTCTCGGTGTAAATAGCTCCTTGATAGGATTGCACAGCAGGGCGCGAACGGTCTGTCGGCAGTGCGAGAAGCGGTTCTGCTCCACTCAGTTTTTCTTTCCAATAAGTAACCTGCTGCTCTAAGATTTCGCCATCCAGCCACTCACGCTGCCATGTCGCAAAATCCGCATATTGAATCGGTAGGTCTGCTAGCTCTGGTGTTTCTTCTTTGCTGAAGGCTTCGTAATTGGCAAGCAATTCGCGATAGAATATGCCCATCGACCAACCATCAGAGATGATGTGGTGCATGTTGATCAAGAAGACATATGCGTGATCATCTGTTTGGATCATCGTCGCGCGTATCAGCGGTCCTTGTCCAAGGTCAAAAGCTCGAGCCGTTTCGGCTTCAGCCAATAGCTCTATCTTTTGCTCTTTTTTGTCAGCTGATAGGTCGCGTACGTCCAAAATGTCCATTTTCCAGTCCATATGCGGATGAATCACTTGTATGGATTGTCCGTCTATTTCGTGGAACGTGGTACGCAAGCTTTCGTGACGCAAAATGATCGCCTGTAAACTCTTCTCCCATGCCACTACGTCGAGTTCGCCTTGTAAGCGAAGGGCAGATGGGATGTTGTACATCGGACTTTCTGGCATGAATTGATCAAAGAACCACAATCGCTGTTGGGCAAAAGACAACGGCAGATTGCTCTGTCTTGACACAGGCTGAATCGATCCACCAATCGCTTCTTTTTCTCCCAAATGAAGGGCTGCTCCCTGTTCACTCCATGCTGCAATGGTCGGATGTTCAAAAATGGAGCGCACCGTTTGCTCTATTCCAAACGCCTCTCGTAGGCGTGAAATGACTCGTGTCGCCAAAAGTGAATGTCCACCGAGCTCGAAAAAGTTATCGTGAATCCCCACTTTTTCGACTCCGAGCACCTGCGACCATATGTTGGCAATCAGCTCTTCTACCTGATTGCGCGGCTCCATGTAGCCTTTGTCGGAAGCAGGATTTGTCCATTCCGGTTCCGGCAGTTGTTTGCGGTCGATTTTACCATTTGTCGTCAAAGGCATCGCATCAAGGAAAATATAAAATGATGGCCTCATGAATTCTGGCAATTTCGTTTTTGTCCATGCACGCAAATCAGAAGTTTCGAGCGTGTTGTCTCCTGAAACAGTAAGATACGCTGTTAAATGCTTCTCGCCCGGCTTAATCTCACGGACCATGACTACAACTTCGTTCACAGACGGATGCAAGCTGAGTGCTGCTTCCACCTCACCTAATTCGATGCGGAAGCCGCGGATTTTTACTTGGTTGTCGATACGCCCGATAAACTCAATCGTGCCATCAGGCAAATAACGAACCAAGTCACCAGTACGGTACAGGCGAGAACCTTCTTGTGGGTCAAATGGATTCTCCACAAAACGTTCTGCAGTTAATTCCGGATTGTTCAAATAACCAAGAGCGAGACCATCTCCGCCTATATATAATTCGCCTGCTACACCCAGAGGGACAGGTTGTTGATGTTTGTCCAATACGTACACCGTGGTATTGCTGATCGGTCTGCCGATCGGGAAGGAGTTGACGCCTTCCGGAAGCTCCGTGACGGGATGGCAGCAAGTAAACGTCGTGTTTTCCGTCGGGCCATATCCGTTTATCACCGTGATACCGTCAAGCGAAAGTACCTTGCGTACATGTGATGTGGAGACAACATCCCCACCGACAAGGAGTTGTCGCACGCCGCGCAAGTACTCTACCTTGTGGTCAACCATGACCGTGAACAGACCAGCCGTCAGCCAAAGTGTCGTCACCTTGTGATTCTGAATCGTCTCTCCCAGTTCATCGAGTGAAGGCTGATGGGGCGGCATCAACACCAGCTTCGCTCCGTTTAACAACGCCCCCCAAATTTCAAAGGTAGCTGCATCAAACGATACGGTAGAGGCTTGCAGGAACACGTCCTCTTCCGTAATGGTCACGTAGTTCGTGTTTTTGATCAGGCGAACAATCCCGCGATGGACGACCAGCACTCCTTTTGGTGTACCTGTTGAACCCGATGTGTAAATGACATAGGCAAGACTGTCGGCGGTCATATCTACTTGGGGAGCCAGTGTACTTTCTTCTGCCCATTTTTCCCCAGCATGGTCGAGATTGAGAATAGTAAGCTCTTGTCCTTGCCACTTGTCAGACAAATGCTCCTGTGTCAATAAAATGGAAATCTGGGCATCTGCCAGCATGAAAGCCAGACGTTCTTGGGGATACGCAGGGTCGAGTGGTACATACGCTCCACCTGCTTTGAGAATCCCGAGCATCCCAACTAACATATCTAACGAGCGTTCTACGCAAAGTCCGACAAAAGTACCCGTTTCTACTCCTTGCTTTTGCAAGTAGTTGGCAAGCTGATTGGCTTTTGCCTCCAGCTCGGCGTAGGTCAACTGTTCTTCCCCTGCAACGACTGCAATACGATCTGGGTATTGGGCCGCTGTTTCGGCAAACAGTTGTTGAACGGTTTTATCCCGAGGATAGTCGCTCGTAGTATCGTTTAGCCCGACCAGTAGATGCTGTCTTTCTTCTTTACTGAGAAAAGAGATAGAGGACAGACGTTGTTTCGGATTCTCGACGATGGCCACTAGAATGGATGCCATTTGGTCAAGTGTTCGTTCGATTGCCGCCTGCTCAAAGCGGTCTGTCCTGTATATCATTTTGATGCTAAACTGCTCGCCCGGAATCCCGACAATCGTGAGCGGATTATCGACTTCTTGGAAGTGCTGTACATGAGAGATGGAAAAACCGAATTCCTTCTCTTCCCCTTCTCCCAGCGGATAGTTCTCAAATACGAAAATACTTTCAAACAGTGGTAGTCCACGCGGTACATCCGTCCAGCCCTGGATATCCACCAATGGAGAGTATTCATATTGTCGGACTCTAGATTGCTGATCTTGTAAATCTTTGAACCACTGATCCAACGTTTGCTCAGGGTCGACTTTCGTTTTCATCGGCAACGTGTTGATAAACATTCCAACCATCTGCTCTACACCTGGCAGATCGCTCGGGCGCCCGGAACCGGTTACGCCGTATACCACGCTTTCTTCTCCGCTCAAACGGCTGAGGAGAATAGCCCATGCCCCTTGCACGATGGTGTTGATCGTAACCTTATACGTACGAGCTAATTTTAAGAGAGCTTTCGAGACTTCATTAGTCAAGGTTCGAGTCGATTCATGAATCCCATTTTCCTGCTCTGAATCTCTCAAGGGATAAGATTCAAAGGGAAGAGGTGTGGGACTCTCGACGGACGCTAGGAACTCGCGCCAGAACTTTTCAGACTCCGTCTTGTCCTGACGGCGAAGCCAGGAGATATAATCTTTGAATGGTTTTGGCTGTGGAAGTCTCAAGTCCTTGCCTTGGCAGTACGCCTCATAGAAATCGAGGATTTCCTGAAAAAGAATGGGGCTGCTCCATCCATCCAAGAGCAAATGGTGAAAGGTCCAGATGAACTGGTGCACATCTTTGGCCTTTTTGATGACCGTCACTCGCATGAGTGGGGCTTCGCTCAAGTCGAAGCCCACCTCTTTTTCTTTTTGCAAAACCGATGTCAGCATGCTTTCCTGCTCTTCATCGGTGTGATGTGACCAGTCTTCCTGTTGTATGGAAAAGGGAACACTTTCGAAGACCACTTGAAGCGGCTTCTCTACCTCTTCCCAAAGGAATCCAGTACGCAAAATGGAATGTCTTTGAACCACTTTATTCCAGGCTTTTTCAAAGTTGACGATGTCAAGCGCGCCTGTAAGAATGGCAATGTTCTGCACCATATAGGCTGAACCCTCAGAGTACAGCGCATGGAACAACATCCCTTCTTGCAGCGGGGATAAGGTGTATAGATCAGTAAAATCCCCCATTGGATTAATTCCCCTTTCTTTTCTTCAGCTTGGAGAGAACCTTGTTTAACGCCGTCTGACTCAAGTCTGCATCCTCGAAGTCTTCGACACTATAGCTTTGTTTCTCCGCTTGTATCAGTGATCGCAGGATTTCCGTGAAATGATGGGCGAAAGTCTCGACGCTCGCTTCGCTATGCAATGTCTCGCTGTAGAGGAAGCTTAGGTTCAGCTTGCCTCCTGTGACTGCCCCTACTACATCAATCAGATGAGCCCGTCTGTTGTCCGGACTGATGTTGGAGCCTCTTTCTCCTTCCGCAAATCCAAACAGGGAATCTCCTTCTCCCGCCTGATTGAATTGTCCCAGATAGTTGAAGCTAATCGGTGGTTGTGGAATTGCCGCTAGCTTTTCGGACACCTCGTTATCCTTCGTCAGGTAGCGTAGGATGCCGTATCCAAGGCCTTTGTTCGGAATTTGTTGGAGCTTCTCTTTGACTCTTGCCAGCGCATTTTCCTGAGACATGTTCTGATCCAGTCGAATCAGGAGTGGATACATCGACGTAAACCAGCCGACCGTGCGGGAGAGATCAACCTCCGAGAACAATTCTTCACGACCGTGACCCTCTAAATTAACTAATAGGGATTGTTCTCCAGTCCATTTGGCGTGTGCCAATGCTAACACGGTCAATAGAACATCATTGATTTGCGCGCGGTAACGGGACGGTACTTTCTGTAGCAGGGTTTCTGTCTCTTCTTCCTCCATTGCAATCGTAATCGTCCGGCAGTTTCCTTCTGTGTTCAACTCACCGTCATGGGTTGGCTTTGTAAAGGACACCATCTCGTCTGCTGCAGCTATCCAGTACTCCTTTTCAGCGACAATACGTTCAGAAGATGCGTACTCATTCATTTTTACTGCCCATGCCTTGTAGGAGGTTGTCTTTGCTGGCAATTGAATCTCTGTTCCCTCCACAGCCTGCCTATATGCCGTTTGCAAGTCTTCGATCAGGACTCGCCACGATACGCCGTCTACCGCCAAATGGTGAATCACAATCAGCAAACGGCCCGGTCGATCAAACCCGAGATCGAAATAGACGATCTTCATGAGCGGTCCGTTATCCAAATCTAGGCTCGCTTGTGCTTGTTGTGAAAGTTTTTCGATTCTTCTCATGTGTTGAGCTGGCGAGATCATGCTAAGATCCTCCACGATGAGCAAAACTTCCGATTCGACTTCTGCGTGTGTCTGCTTCCACTGTCCATCTGTGCAGGTATAACGCAGGCGGAGCGCGTCGTGGTGAGTGAGCAGGTGGGTAATGGCTTGCTCCAGATGCTCTTCGTCCAATTGTTCGTTCACTTGCAGGAGCATCGATTGGTTCCAGTGATGTGGTGTTGGCTGCTCCTGCTCGAAGAACCATTTTTGGATCGGCAATAGTGGAGCTTCACCCGTTACCATTCCTTGCTCTGCTTCCATTTTCGTGCTTTGGCCTGCAACCTTTGCCAACTCTGCAATCGTTTGATGGTCAAAAAGATTCTTCGGGGTTAGATGGATGCCATCTTTGTTTGCACGCGCGACGATTTGAATGCTGAGGATGGAGTCGCCCCCTAGCTCAAAAAAGTTATCGTGAATGCCGATGCGATCCATTCGCAGAACAGCGCACCAGATTTCCGTCAGTCTTTGTTCGATTAGGTTGGTAGCCTCTGTATACGAGTCAACATCTTGGCTGCGATCATAGACAGGGACAGGAAGTGCTTTTCTGTCTACTTTCCCGTTTGGTGTAAGTGGCATTTCGTCCAGCATGACGAAAGCAGATGGCACCATATAATCCGGAACATGTGCTTTGAAGTGTTGGCGCAATTCGGCTGTGTCAACCTCTTGCTCGGCTTGCTTGACCGCGTAAGCTACGAGCTGTTTCTTGCCCGGTTCATCTTCGCGGACAATGACTACGGATGCGGCAAGAGCAGTGTGTTTGGCTAAAACAGACTCTACTTCACTCAGCTCGATGCGGAATCCGCGGATTTTTACCTGATTGTCGATTCGACCGATGAATTCGATAAGACCATCTGGCAGGTAGCGAACCAAATCACCAGTCCGATAGAGTCGTGCCTGCGGATCGGTTGAATACGGGTTTGGTACAAAGCGTTCTTCCGTCAAATCAGGACGATTCCAATATCCTTTCGCCAGACCATCTCCACCGATGTACAGTTCACCTGTTACGCCAATCGGGACGGGCTGCATTTTGCTATCCAGTACATACACAGTCGTATTCTTGATGGGACGGCCAATCGGGAAAGAACTGATCGTCTCTGGCAACTCCATGACCGGATAGCAGCAAGTGAATGTCGTGTTCTCCGTTGGACCGTATCCGTTGATAATCGTGACCCCTTCGATTTCCAACGCTTTTCTTACGTGAGGAACTGAGACGACATCGCCACCAACGAGCAGTTGCCGAACCCCCGTCAGGTACTCTTTATGATGATCAACCATCAGGGTGAACAATCCAGCCGTCAGCCAAAGCGTCGTAACCTTGTGAGTCTGAATGGCTTGTCCCAGTTCTTCCAGGGAAGGCAGATCAGGCGGCATCAGCACCAGCTTTGCCCCATTCAGCAAGCTACCCCAAATCTCAAAGGTCGCCGCATCGAACGATACCGTGGAGGCTTGTAGGAAAACGTCCTGCTCGGTGATCGTCACGTAGTCGGTTTCTTTAACGAGACGGACAATGCCTCGATGGATGACAAGCGTTCCTTTTGGCAATCCGGTAGAACCAGAGGTGTAGATCACGTAAGCGAGACTTTCCGCTGTGGTGTCAATGTCAGGTGCACGTTCACTTTCATTGGCAATCATCGCCCAGTCGCGATCCACACAAATCACCGTATTCTCGCCAGATGGGAGTGACGGTAGAAGCTGCTCCTGCGTGAGTAAAACAGTGACGTGAGCGTCGTCCATCATGTATGTCAGACGTTCTTTTGGATAATCCGAATCGAGCGGTACATAAGCCCCACCAGCTTTGAGAATCCCAAGCACTCCGATCAGCATTTCGAGCGAACGCTTCACGCAGATACCGACGAGTGAACCGGAGCGAACGCCTTGTTTTTGCAGATAGTTGGCTACTTGGTTGGCTCGTGTCTCTAACTGCGAGTATGTGAGCCTCTGGTCTCCCGATACCACTGCAATGCGATCCGGGTAAAGCATCGCGGTCTGCTGGAACAATTGATCCACGCGTTGATCCCGTGGGTAAGCCGTCGTGGTGTCGTTCCATTCCACCAGTAGTTGCTCGCGTTCTGCCTGAGGCAAAAGCTGCAAGTGGGTAATGGTCTGCTCCGGCATCTGAACGATCGCTTCGAGTAAGTGATGGAAGTGCTGTGACATACGCACAATCGTCGTTTCATCAAACAACGCTGTATTGTACTCAAACGTTGCGATCAGTTCGTCTTGTTTTTCTGCCATGGTCAATGTCAGGTCGAACTTGGCGGTGACGAGGTGTTTGTCCATATCAAATTCCGATACGCGAATGCCAGCCTTTTCGTCTATATCTAGCTGGAAGTTTTGGAGGACAAACATCACTTGGAACAGCGGCGAGTAGCTGAGACTACGCTCTAGCGCCAGTTCATCTACCAATTTTTCAAACGGAAGATCCTGATGGGCATAGGCTTCTAGCGCCGTCTCCTTCACTCTTGCCAGCAGGTCTCGGAATGTCGGCTCCCCTGACATATCCGTACGGAGCACCAATGTATTAATGAAGAATCCAATCAATTGTTCCGTCTCTTGTCTATTGCGTCCTGCGACAGGGCTTCCGACGAGGATGTCTTCCTGTCCACTGTAGCGGTAGAGCAGAGTTTGGAAGGCAGCCAGCAAGGTCATGAACAGCGTCGATTCTTCTTGACGGCTAAGTGTTTGTAATTTGTCGAGAAGTTCACCAGCGAGCGTCGTTGAGTAAATCGCTCCCTCGTACGTTTGTACAGCAGGACGTGAACGGTCTGTCGGCAAGATGAGGAGTGGTTCAGCACCACTTAATTTTTCACTCCAGTAAGAAAGCTGCTCGTCTAATACCGAACCTTGGAGCCACTCGCGTTGCCAAGCTGCGTAGTCAGCGTACTGCACAGGTAAATCAACCAAATCTGGTATGTCGTTTTGGCTAATCGCTTCGTAGGAGATGAACCATTCGCGAATGAATATGCCCATCGACCAACCGTCAGAGATGATGTGATGCATGTTCATAAGGAAGACCGTTTCTTGCTCGCTTATGCGGATCAGGGTCGTACGGAACAACGGACCTTCGCTCAGGTTGAATGGCGTAGCTGCCTCTCTTCCTGCCAAACGCTGTATTTCTGATTCGCACTCGTCCGCTGGCAACTCCCGCAAGTCGATGACGCGTACCGACTGCTCTTGGTAAGGGTGAATGATTTGCACAGCTTGCCCATCTACGTGGTCAAAGGTTGTCCGCAAGCTTTCGTGGCGCTGGATCAGTACCTGCAAGCTCTTGTTCCAAGCATCTATATTCAGGTCTCCGTGCAATCGCATCGCTGACGGGATGTTGTACAAGGCGCTGTCTGGCATCAGACGATCCAGGAACCACAGGCGCTGTTGGGCAAAGGACAATGGCAGATGACCTTCCCGTGAAACAGGTACGATCGAAGCTCCTGTTGCTTCTTGCAAAAAGCTTCCGAGTGCTTCGGACAGTTCTGCAATAGTTGGGTTTTCAAAGAGAGTACGGATAGGCACTTCTCCTGCAAACATGTCACGAAGACGGGAAATGACCCGTGTCGCCAAGAGAGAATGCCCGCCCAGCTCGAAGAAATTGTCATGAATCCCGACTTTTTCGATACCGAGCACTTGCGACCAGATTGTAGCGAGCAGCTCCTCCATTTGGTTGCGTGGCGCTACATAATCTTGTGTAGAAGCCATCTGCCCCCACTCCGGCTCTGGCAGTTGCTTCCGGTCGATCTTGCCGTTCGGCGTGAGCGGCATAGCGTCCAGCCAGACAAAGACTGATGGAACCATAAACTCTGGCAATTTTGCTTTTGCCCAGACCGCTAAGTCAGTGATCTCTTCGCTACTTTCCTCTTTTGTCGTCACATACGCCGCCAGACGTTTGTCACCCAGCTTGTCTTCTCTAGACATCACCA
The DNA here is from genome assembly GCF_046196545.1 of Brevibacillus fortis. Taxonomy (GTDB): domain Bacteria; phylum Bacillota; class Bacilli; order Brevibacillales; family Brevibacillaceae; genus Brevibacillus; species Brevibacillus fortis_A. The sequence goes on along the minus strand of NZ_CP176370.1, from coordinate 3,163,577 downwards.
CAGCTTCCTTGACAGCCGGATGAGTGCGAAGGACAGCCTCCAACTCTCCCAACTCGATTCGATAGCCGCGAATCTTCACCTGATGGTCGATCCGTCCCAAATACTCGATTTGTCCATCTGGGAGATAACGGACCAAGTCACCGGTGCTGTACATCCGTGCATGCGGGTCAGCGTGGAATGGATTGGGCAAGAATCGTTCTGCTGTTAGCTCAGGGCGATTCAGATACCCGCGAGCCAATCCTTCCCCGCCAAGATACAATTCCCCAGGCAACCCCAACGGTACAGGTTGCAGGTTGGTATCGAGAATATACGCTTGTGTGTTGGACAAAGGACGGCCAATCGTCGGTTCTGACGTCGCGCCTTTAGTGACCTGTACATACGTAGAGTAAGTCGTATCTTCAGACGGACCATAAAGATTAAAGACTTTTTCCACATGCCCCAGTGCATATAGACTTTGCGCCAAGGTGTTTGGCAGTGGCTCTCCCGCTAGGTTGACCACTCGTACTGTCGACGGGATCGCGTTCATCCGAACCAGTTCTTTTGCCGCAGATGGAACGGTATTGATTAGGGTCACTTCGTTGACTGCTGGCAGGCTCGGTAAATGCAAGGCGTTGTCAGCCAAGATGACTTTCCCGCCGTAGCTCAAGGTCACGAATATTTCATAGACAGACAGATCGAAGCAGATGGAAGTGGAGGCGAGCACCCCACTCATTTCTTCCGCCGAAAAGACGGTTTTCGCCCAAGCGATGAAGGCAATGACACTACTGTGCTGAATCGCTACCCCTTTAGGCATACCTGTTGAGCCCGACGTGTAAATGACATAGGAAAGGTTAGTTGGTAACGCAAAGTTTGGTAGGTTCTCTTCGCTTTGCTCTGCGATAGGCTCCCAGTCACGATCCAGGCAGATCACTTGTGCTGTATGTTCAGGCAGCATGGATAACAGGCTTCCTTGGGTCAACAGAATCGCCGCTTGCGAATCCCCCAATGTATAGCCGATTCTCTCTTGGGGGTAAGCCGGATCAATCGGTACATACGCGCCGCCAGCTTTGAGAATACCCATCATCGCCACGATCATCTCGGTCGTACGTTCCATGAGAACAGCGACCAGGACCTCTGGGCCGATCCCTTGCGCACGCAGATAGTGAGCCAACTGGTTTGCTCGTCGGTTTAGCTCCGCGTATGTCAGTCTTTCTTCTCCGACGATTAAAGCCTCTGCATCCGGTGTAGCGACTACTTGATCTTCAAATAGCTGGTGCATCACCGCGTCGCGCGCATATTCCGTTTCCGTTGCGTTCCATTCCACTAACAGCTTGTGGCGTTCTTCGTCTGTGATGAATGTAAGTGTAGTCAACGGCTGTTCCGCTTGAGCAGTTAGGGCGTGTAGAACCTGAGACATCTGTTCCAATACTTTCACAATCACTTCCGGATCAAAACGTCCTTGCTCATAGATCAATTTGAGAGCAAGTTCATCTCCAGGAGCCGCCACCAATGTCAATGGGTAATTGGTTTGCTCCACTGCTTGGACTTCACTCAGCGACACTCCGTAATCTGACTCCTCACTTGTGCTATTCAAGTAGTTCTCAAAAACGAGAATACTATCGAACAACGATTGTCCGTGTGGAACCTCACTCCAGCCTTGGACGTCTACAAGTGGTGTGTATTCGTACTGGCGGATGTCTAATTGTGTCTTTTGTAAGTGTTGTAACCATTCCTGTATCGTTTGGCTAGGGTCAAACATGACGCGGACAGGTAGCGTATTAATAAAGAGTCCTACCATGTTTTCCACTCCTGGCAGCTCTGCTGGACGACCAGAAACTGTCGTTCCAAAGACAACATCGTCTGATCCGCTGTAACCGCTCAGGATGAGTGCCCATGCCCCTTGCACCAACGTATTTAGTGTCAACTGCTGCTTGCGGGCAAAAGCTTGCAGGTGGGCCGTTACCTGCTTGGATAAGTAAACGGTTCGATCTCTGTAGGCTTTAGGCTGTATGGCATGACTGCCTGCTTTTCCCATAGCGAGTGGTGTTGACTCGTAGAAGCCTTTTAACTGCTCGCGCCAATAGCGCTCCGCAACTTGTTTATCTTGCTTATTGAGCCATGCGATATAGCGACTGAATGGTTGGACTGCTTCTAATTTTTCTTCTTCGCCTTTATAGATCGCTTGGTAACTTGCCTGCCAATCTTGCAAGACAAGTGGCATACTCCAGCCATCTAGCAAGATATGATGGAAGCTCCATAAGAAGCGATACGTATTGTCGTTCGTGCAAAACAATGTCCAACGCATCAATGGCGCCTGATTAAACTGGAAGTTTCGCACTCGGTCTTTTTCCATGTACGATTGGATTTCAGCTTCCTGCTTATCGACATCCACATGGCGTAGGTCGATTTTTTCTACGCTTACTTTTACTTGTTTTCGGACGATTTGATGCGGTTGTTCCAAGCTTTCCCAGATAAAGGATGTACGAAGAATCGAATGGCGGTCGACTGTTTTCTGCCATGCTTGCTCGAATGCTTCCAAGCTAATATCTCGCACTGTCATGAGGAACTGTACAACATAATCGCCGCCCTCTTGTTCATACAGGGAGTGGAACAGCATCCCCTCTTGCAGTGGTGTCAGCGAGTATACACTTTCAATCTGACGATCCGAAGCGATGTATTTGTCGATAGACTGCTGATTTAGATTAGCCAGCGGGAAGTCTGACGGTGTGTAGCCGATTTCTTCGGCCGATTGAGTGTAAGACATAATTTCCCGCAGTGCTTCCATGTAATCATCAGCAACCGCCGCAATCGTCTGTTCGTCATGGATGTTTTCGTTGTACAACCAGGTGACGTGTAGCTGATCTCCTGTCACCGCACTAATGATATCTAGCAAGTTCTCTCGAATCGAATCAGGTGCAAGATTGGCTCCACTGCATTCAGACGCTATGCCAAACCTAGAGGAATCCGCCACCGTCTGATCAAATTGCCCGAGGTAGTTGAAACTGACTTGCGGTTTCGGTTGGGCGTTCAGTTGGTGTTGTAGTTCCAAATCATCACTTAGATAGCGCAAAATTCCATAGCCAACACCCTTATTTGGAATCTGGCGGAGCTGTTCCTTGATTGTCTTCAGCGTATGCCCCCAAGGTTCTTCTTGCTGGATAGAAATCTGTATCGGGTACATACTTGTGAACCAGCCAACCGTATGGGATAAATCTGCCCCTTCGATAATCTCCTCGCGTCCATGTCCTTCCAGAAGTACGGCCATCGTCTCTTTTCCTGTCCATCGATTCAGCGCTTTTGCTAAGGAAGCAAGCAATACGTCATTGATTTGCAGACGGTAGGAAGAGAGTGTTTCGTGAAGCAAGTTGCGCGTCTCTTCGGCGGTTAGCGTAAGGGTGATCTGTTTCGTAAATGCCTCAGTGTTTTGAGCTGGCTCATACGTACGGTCGACAGGAAGTGGATCCACTTCATACGCTTGATTTGCCCAAAAGGCTTTTTCCTTTTCAAGTGAATCAGACTGGGCATAAGCGTGTAACTGTTCAGCCCATGCCTTAAACGAGGTCGTTTTTGACGGGAATTGCACCGCCTGACCATTTACAGCTTGCTCATAGGCAAACTGCAAGTCTTCCAGTAAAATGCGCCAGGATACCCCATCGACTACCAAGTGATGAACAACGAGCAGGAGTCGTCCCGCGCGTTCTTTTCCAAGGTGGAAGTACACAGCACGTAACACAGGGCCATCAGTGATGTTCAGACTCGCTTGTATCTCGCTTGCAATTTCCTCCAGTCGCGCGAATTGTTCCTCTGACGAGAGGTCAGACAAATCAGCTAACTGGAAAGGTACAGGTTCGCCTAAGCCAACGATGTGCTGTGACCATATACCGTCGTTGTTGGTATAACGCATGCGCAAAGCATCGTGGTGTGCAAGCAACTCGGTAATGGCACGCTCCAATGCGTTCGTATCAACCGGTTCGTCGACTGTCAACAAGAAGGATTGATTCCAGTGATGGATAGACGGTTGATTTGCAGCAAAGAACCACTTCTGGATTGGCGTAAGCAATACATTTCCGGTCACGAGGCCTTGTTCCGCCAGTTGAATAGCGTTTTCCACGTTTCCAGTTGTTGAAACGAGAGCTGCCAATTCAGCGATTGTTTGGTTTTCAAAGATCTGTTTAGGTGTAAGACGAATCCCTGCTTGGTTAGCCCGAGAGACGATTTGGATACTCAGGATCGAGTCTCCTCCGAGTTCGAAGAAGTTAGAGTTGATACTGATTTCTTTGATTCTGAGAACATCTTGCCAAATCTCAGACAGTTTGCGCTCGATAAAGGTATGTGGTGCAACGTAGTCCTCATCACTTGTGTTCGCATAGTCAGGTTTTGGCAGGGCCCGACGGTCTACTTTCCCGTTTGGTGTAAGTGGCAATTCATCCAGCATGACGAAAGCGGATGGCACCATATAATCCGGAACATGTGCTTTGAAGTGTTGGCGCAGTTCGGCTGTGTCTATTTCTTGCTCGGCTTGCTTGACCGCGTAAGCTACGAGCTGTTTCTTGCCCGGTTCATCTTCGCGGACAATGACTACGGATGCGGCAAGAGCAGCGTGTTTGGCTAAAACAGACTCTACTTCACTCAGCTCGATGCGGAATCCGCGGATTTTTACCTGATTGTCGATTCGACCGATAAACTCAATCGTGCCATCAGGTAAATAACGAACCAAGTCACCAGTCCGATAGAGTCGTGCCTGCGGATCGGTTGAGAACGGGTTTGGTACAAAGCGTTCTTCCGTCAAATCAGTTCGATTCCAATATCCTTTCGCCAGACCATCTCCACCGATGTACAGTTCACCTGTTACGCCAATCGGGACGGGCTGCATTTTGCTATCCAGTACGTAAACCGTCGTATTCTTGATGGGACGGCCAATCGGGAAAGAACTGATCGTCTCTGGCAACTCCGTGACCGGATAGCAGCAGGTGAATGTTGTGTTCTCCGTTGGACCGTATCCGTTGATAATCGTTACCCCTTCGATTTCCAACGCTTTTCTTACGTGAGGAAGCGAGACGACATCTCCACCAACGAGCAGTTGTCGAACCCCCGTCAGGTACTCTTTGTGATGATCAACCATCAGGGTGAACAGTCCCGCCGTCAGCCAAAGCGTCGTAACCTTGTGAGTCTGAATGGCTTGTCCCAATTCTTCCAGAGAAGGCAGATCAGGCGGCATCAGCACCAGCTTTGCCCCATTCAGCAAGCTGCCCCAAATCTCAAAGGTCGCCGCATCAAACGATACTGTCGATGCTTGCAGGAAAACGTCCTGCTCGGTGATCGCCACGTAATCGGTTTCTTTGACGAGACGGACAATGCCTCGATGGATGACAAGCGTTCCTTTTGGCAACCCGGTAGAACCAGAAGTGTAGATCACGTAAGCGAGACTTTCCGCTGTGGTGTCAATGTCAGGTGCACGTTCACTTTCATTGGCAATCATCGCCCAGTCGCGATCCAGACAAATCAGCGTATGCTCTCCAGATGGGAGTGACGGTAGAAGTTGCTCCTGCGTGAGCAAAACCGTGACGTGAGCGTCGTCCATCATGTAGGCCAGACGTTCTTTCGGATAATCCGAATCGAGCGGTACATAAGCCCCACCAGCTTTGAGAATCCCGAGCACCCCTATAAGCATTTCGGGAGAACGCTTCACGCAGATACCGACGAGTGAACCGGAGCGAACGCCTTGTTTTTGCAGATAGTTGGCTACTTGGTTGGCTCGTGCCTCTAACTGGGAGTAGGTGAGCCTCTGGTCTCCCGATACGACTGCAATGCGATTCGGGTAGGTCATCGCGGTCTGCTGGAACAATTGATCCACGCGTTGATCCCGTGGGTAAGCAGTTGTGGTGTCGTTCCATTCCACCAGCAGTTGCTCCCGTTCTGCCTGAGGTAAAAGCTGCAAGTGGGTAATGGTCTGCTCCGGCATCTGAACGATCGCTTCGAGTAAGTGATGGAAGTGCTGTGACATGCGCACAATCGTCGTTTCATCAAACAGCGCTGTATTGTACTCAAACGTTGCGATCAATCCGTTTGGTCTTTCAGCCATCGTCAACGTCAGGTCAAATTTGGCCGTGACGAGGTGCTTGTCCATATCGAATTCCGACACGCGAATGCCAGCCTTTTCGTCTAAGTCTAGCTGGAAGTTTTGGAGGACAAACATCACTTGGAACAGCGGCGAGTAGCTGAGACTACGCTCTAGCGCCAGTTCATCGACCAATTTTTCAAACGGAAGATCTTGATGGGCATAGGCTTCTAGCGCCGTCTCCTTCACTCTTGCCAGCAAGTCACGGAATGTCGGTTCGCCTGACATATCCGTACGGAGCACCAATGTATTAATGAAGAAGCCAATGAGCGACTCAGTCTCCTCCCGATTTCGTCCTGCAACCGGACTTCCGACGAGGATGTCTTCCTGTCCGCTGTAGCGGTAGAGCAAAGTTTGGAACGCTGCCAGCAAGGTCATGAACAGCGTTGATCCTTCTTCACGGCTGAGCATACTCAACTTTGCTAACAGTTCAGCTGAAAGCGTAAAGGTATACATCGCGCCAACGTGGCTTTGAACGGCCGGACGCGGACGATCTGTCGGCAGAGCCAATAGTGGTTCGGCATCGACTAGCTTTTCTTTCCAGTACGCTAGCTGTTGCGTAAGCACATCTTCTTCCATCCACTTCCGTTGCCATACAGCGTAATCGGCGTACTGCAATGTCAGATCGGCTAATACAGGTTCTTTGCCGTGAACAAATGCTTCGTACAGTGCTCTCATTTCTTTGATGAAAATACCGATAGACCAGCCATCGAAAATAATATGGTGCATGTTAAATAAGAAGACGGCCTCTTGCTCGCTTATGCGAATCAGGGTGGTACGGAACAACGGACCTTCGCTCAGGTTGAATGGCGTAGCTGCCTCTCTTCCTGCCAAACGCTGTATTTCTGCTTCGCACTCGTCCGCTGGCAGCTCCCGCAAGTCGATGACACGTACCGACTGCTCTTGGTAAGGATGAATGATTTGCACAGCTTGCCCATCCACGTGGCCAAAGGTTGTCCGCAAGCTTTCGTGGCGCTGGATCAGTACCTGCAAGCTTTTGTTCCAAGCCTCTATATTCAGGTCTCCGTGCAATCGCATCGCTGATGGGATGTTGTACAAGGCGCTGTCTGGCATCAGACGATCCAGGAACCACAGGCGCTGTTGGGCAAAGGACAATGGCAGATGACTTTCCCTTGAAACAGGTGCGATCGAAGCTCTTGTTGTTTCTTGCAAAAAGCTTCCGAGTGCTTTGGTCAGTTCTGCAACGGTTGGATTTTCGAAAAGAGTACGGATAGGGACTTCTCCTGCAAACATGTCACGAAGACGGGAAATGACCCGTGTCGCCAAGAGAGAATGCCCGCCCAGCTCGAAGAAATTGTCATGAATCCCGACTTTTTCGATACCGAGCACTTGCGACCAGATCGTGGCGACCAGCTCCTCCGTTTGGTTGCGTGGCGCTACATACTCTTGTGTAGAAGCCATCTGCCCCCACTCCGGCTCTGGCAGTTGCTTCCGGTCGATCTTGCCGTTCGGTGTGAGCGGCATAGCGTCCAGCCAGACAAAGGCTGATGGAACCATAAACTCTGGCAATTTTGCTTTTGCCCAGACCGCTAAGTCAGTGACCTCTTCGCTACTTTCCTCTTTTGTCGTCACATACGCCGCCAGACGTTTGTCACCCAGCTTGTCTTCTCTAGACATCACCACAGCTTCCTTGACAGCCGGATGGGTGCGAAGAACAGCCTCCAACTCTCCCAACTCGATCCGATAGCCACGAATCTTCACCTGATGGTCGATCCGTCCCAAATACTCGATTTGTCCATCTGGGAGATAACGGACCAAGTCGCCGGTGCTGTACATCCGTGCATGCGGGTCAGCGTGGAATGGATTGGGCAAGAATCGTTCTGCTGTCAGCTCTGGGCGATTCAGGTACCCACGAGCCAATCCTTCCCCGCCAAGATACAGTTCTCCAGGTAAGCCTAACGGTACAGGTTGCAGGTTGGCATCGAGAATATACGCTTGTGTGTTGGATAAAGGACGGCCAATTGTCGGTTCTGACGTCGTGCCTTTAGTGACCTGTACATACGTGGAGTAGGTCGTATCTTCAGACGGACCATAAAGATTAAAGACTTTTTCCACATGTTCCAGGGCATATAGACTTTGCGCCAAGGTATTTGGCAGTGGCTCTCCCGCTAGGTTGACCACTCGTACCGTCGACGGGATCGCGTTCATCCGAACCAGTTCTTTTGCCGCAGATGGAACGGTATTGATTAGGGTCACTTCGTTGACTGCTGGCAGGCTCGGCAAATGCAAGGCGTTGTCAGCCAAAATGACTTTCCCGCCGTAGACTAAGGTTACGAATATTTCATAGACAGACAGATCAAAGCAGATAGAAGTGGAGGCGAGTACCCCACTCATTTCTTCCGCCGAAAAGACGGTTTTCGCCCAAGCGATAAAGGCAATGACACTACTGTGCTGAATCGCTACCCCTTTAGGCAGACCTGTTGAGCCCGAGGTGTAAATGACATACGAAAGGTTCGTTGGCTCTACCAGATTAAGCAGGTTCTCTTCGCTTTGCTCCGCGATAGACTCCCAGTCACGATCCAGGCAGATCACTTGTGCTGTATGTTCAGGCAGCATGGATAGCAAGTTTCCTTGGGTCAACAGGATCGCCGCTTGGGAATCCTCCAACGTATAGCCGATTCTCTCTTGTGGATAGGCGGGATCAATTGGTACATACGCGCCGCCAGCTTTGAGAATTCCCATCATCGCCACGATCATCTCAGTCGTACGTTCCATGAGAACAGCGACCAAGACCTCAGGGCCGATTCCTTGCGCCCGCAGATAGTGAGCCAACTGGTTTGCTCGTCGGTTTAGCTCCGCGTACGTCAGTCTTTCTTCTCCGACGATTAGAGCCTCTGCATCCGGTGTAGCGACTACTTGATCTTCAAACAGCTGGTGCATCACCGCGTCACGCGCATAATCCGTTTCCGTTGCGTTCCATTCCACTAACAGCTTGTGGCGTTCCTCGTCTGTGATGAATGAAATGGCAGAGAGCTGGTCCGTAGCCTGAGTCATCATTGACCCTAATACTTTGATCAATTGAGCCAATACCTTATCCATGGTGTTCTGCTCGAAGCGATTTGTTTCATAAATTAGCTTGAGCAACAGCTCTTCGCCGGGCGCCGCCACTAATGTCAATGGATAGTTCGTCTGCTCAACTGCTTTGATTGCGTTTAACGACATGTCTGTATTATCCTGTGTTTTTGCACCAGACATGTAGTTCTCGAAAACGAGTATGCTGTCAAACAACGCCTGTCCAAGCGGCACTTCACTCCAGCTTTGAATGTCAACGAGCGGCGTGAACTCGTACTGACGTATCTCACTCTGTTCCTGTTGGATGTTCTGCAGCCAGTCGATCACCGTCATTTGTTCCGAGAAAAGCACGCGAACAGGCAGAGTGTTGATAAACAGACCCACCATGGAGTCCACTCCACGCAAATCTGTAGGACGTCCCAGGTTGGTTGTCCCAAATACCACTTCCGACTCACCTGCGTAACGACTTAAAATCAACGCCCACGCACCTTGAACCAGAGTATTCGTCGTCAGTTGATGCCTTCGGGCAAAAGCTTGCAGACTCGCAGTAGTTTCCTTCGATAAAAGAATCATTTGATCTGCGTATTCTTTTTGTTGTACAACCGTTCCACCCGGTTTCCCCATGCTAAGGGGAGTTGGTATCCGGAAGCCCCGCAGATGATTTCGCCAATACTGCTCTGATGCCTCAAGACTCTGCTGCTTTAACCAGGCAATATAAGAGGAAAACGGAGGAGCGACAGGCAGTGTTGCTTCGATACCATCAATGGCTGCCTGATAAAATGCCAGCCAATCGTTTAACACGATCGGTGTACTCCAACCATCCAACAACAGATGGTGAAAGCTCCAAACGAGCTGGCTAGTTTTCGAATCTAGACGAATCAACGACCAACGCATCAATGGCGGGTGAGCGAGATCAAAGCCTAGCTTCCGATCTTGTTCGAGATAGGTTTGTAAGTTCGCTTCTTTCTTTTCTTTCGTTAAGTGACTCCAGTCCAGTTGCTCGATATGTGCTTTTACTTTGGTATGAACGACCTGATGCGATTTCTCTAATCCGCTCCATAAGAAGGAGGTTCGGAGGATGGCATGTCGCTCGACAACTTTTTGCCATGCTTCTGAAAACATCGCCACATTCAAGTGATCCAAATTCACGACCAGTTGAACAACGTAGTCACCGCCTGCTTGCTCATAAAGAGAGTGGAACAGCATCCCCTCTTGTAACGGGGTGAGCGTGTAAATGTTCTCGATCAGACGATTGTCTCCGATGAACTTGTCGAGGCTCTTTTGATCCAGCTCCGCCAACGGGAAATCGGAAGGTGTATAGCCACCTGCCTCTTCAGAGCGGCAATGGATAATGATCGCTTGCAATGATTGCACATAGTCACGAGCAAGCTGTTCAATCGTTTGTTGTTCGTACATATCGCCGCTGTACGTCCAGGTCATTTCTAACTGATCTCCCGCCACCATGCTCAGGAAATCAAGTTTATGAAGTCGGGCTTCATCCTTGCTCAGATTGGATGCTGACCAGTTCGGAATGATCTGGAACAAGGTAGCATCAGCCGTTTGATCCTGGTCAAATTGTCCTAAATAATTGAAGCTGATCTCAGGTTGCGGATAAGCTTTTAGGGTATTTACCGTTTGTTCATCTTTGCTTAAATAACGATGAATGCCGTAGCCAATCCCTTTGTCAGGAATCGAGCGCAATTGTTCTTTGACTGATTTTATCAGGGAACCCCAAGGCGTCTTTGGCTCCATCTCCAGCAAGACTGGGTACATGCTTGTGAACCAGCCTACTGTACGAGAAATGTCCACGCCATCAATGATCTCTTCACGCCCGTGTCCCTCAACTGAAACATAGAGTGTCTTTTGCCCCGTCCAGTTGTTGTATGCTCGGATCAAAGCACTGAGTAACACATCGTTAATCTGAGTACGGTAAGCGGCTGGTACCTCCTGCAACAAGGCACGCGTCTCGTCAACGCCCAGCTTCACCTTTATTTGAGCGGCCAGACATTCTGTGTTCTTTCCATTAGGATGGTCAACAGGCAAGTTGATTACATGACTTGTATCCAGATTCGCCCAGTATTCGTCGACTACGCATTGCTGAGCGTACTGTGTCAACTGTTCCGACCATCGCTTGAAAGAAGTCGTCTTCTGAGGCAAGTTCAGCTGTTGCAATCCTGTCAATTGTTGATAGGCCGTTTGCAAGTCTTCCAGAATAATTCGCCAAGAAACACCATCGACAGCGAGATGATGAATCGCAATGAACAAACGCTGTTTGTCCCCGCATTGGAAGTATGCAGCACGAAGCAACGGTCCTTTTTCGATATCCAGACTTTCTTGTAGCCCGTCTGCAATGGCTTGCATTTGTTCTTCTATTTCCGTTTCAAGTACAGCCGTCAAATCTACTACCTGAAAGACGTCCTCATCCGAAACGACATCATGATATTGCTCCCATTTTCCGTTGACGTTCCGAAAACGCAGGCGCAAGGCATCATGGTGAGCAAGAATAGCCGCAAAAGCTTTTCCCAATAAACTGGCATCCATTTCTTCACGTACACCAAGCATGACTGATTGATTCCAGTAGTTGACGTGGCGAATTTCTTGCTCAAAGAACCACGTCTGAATGGGTGTCAGAGGCAATTCGCCTGAAACAACACCCTGCTCCATATGCACTTGTGGTGCATCCTCAAGAACAACGACACTTGCGGCCAATTCTGCCAATGTTTGAGAGTCAAACAGGTGTTTTGGTGTAAATCGGATACCCGCCTGATTTGCACGCGACACAATTTGAATAGTCAGAATCGAGTCGCCACCCAGTTCGAAAAAGTTATCGTGAATCCCGATTGACTCTACACCTAGAACTCCTTGCCATATTTCGGCCAGCTTGTGTTCTATTTCCGTTTGTGGGGCAACAAAGCAGTCTTCCCACTGAGCTCGCAAGGCATCGGGTACCGGCAAAGCACGGCGATCTACTTTTCCGTTCGGAGTGAGAGGCAGGGCATCCATCAGGATGATGACAGATGGGACCATGTAGTCTGGAAGTCTATCTTTCAAAGACTGACGCAATTCATTCGTCTGTACCTCTTCTCCCTCATGAAGCACGGCATAAGCCACCAGTCGTTTCACACCAGGCGTCAAATCTTCTCTGACGATCACCACTGCTTCCGAAACAGCTGCATGTGCATACAATGCGGACTCTATTTCCCCCAGCTCAACCCTGAATCCGCGAATGCTTACTTGATCATCGGCGCGTCCAATAAACTCCAAATTGCCATCCACCAAATATCGAACCAAGTCGCCTGTGCGATACATCCGTGCCCCAACATCTGTAGAGAACGGGTTGGGTACAAAACTGGCTTCCGTCAGGTCTGGACGGTTCAGATAGCCGCGTGCCAAGCTTTTCCCCGCGATGTAAAGCTCCCCGACAACTCCTACAGGCACAGGCCTTCTGTTAGCGTCGAGTACATAGACAGATACGTTGTCAATGGGACGTCCAATGGAAGGAGCCGCTTCTCGTGCTCCCTGCACGGGCACGATGCCAGCAGTAGCAACGACAGTGTTTTCTGTTGGGCCATACTGGTTTACCAGCGTAAACGGTACATTCGCAGACGGATACTGGTGCAAAGTATCACCACCCGTCAACATGTAGCGCAATGCTGATTCGGCTGGCCAATTCAAAGTAAGCAGGCCCTCTGCCAAAGGAGTTGGTAAAAAGCTTATCGTGATGCCTGATTCGACTAACCAATTACGCAGTTTTTCCGGTACAAGACGAATCTCTTCCGGTGGCAGGCAAATCGTAGCACCCGCCGTCAAATACGGCCAAATCTCCCACACGGAAGCATCAAAAGCTGTACCAGCTATTTGCGATGCACGGTCCGTAGCGATTACGTCGTACGCTCGCTGATGCCAATTGACGAGATTCAAGAGTGATCCGTGCTCGATCTCCACTCCCTTTGGCGTTCCTGTAGAACCTGATGTATAGATGACATAGGCGAGTTGTTCTGCTTTGGTCGTAACCGCTGGCGCAACTGAACTCATCTCAGCCATTACATGCCAATCTCGATCCAAGCAAAGGAACGTAGCAGCGCCTTCTGGCAATGCACCTACCAACCGCTCTTGGGTTAAGACCAAAGACATCTGTGCGTTCTTGATCATAAATGCGAGTCGTTCTTGCGGGTATGCAGGGTCCATCGGCACATAAGCGGCACCTGCTTTGAGAATCGCGAGTTGACCGATCAACATCTCGATGGAACGCTCCACGCAGATTCCTACCAAGTCTTCCGAGCCAATCCCTTGTCTTAGCAAGATATGAGCGAGCTGATTAGCCTTCGCATCCAGTTCTGCATAGGTGATTGCACCTTGCTCACCTGAAACTGCAATCTGATCAGGCAACTTTTGTGCGATCTGGGCAACACGTTCGTGCACGCAAAGATCGCGGGAATAATCAACCTCAGTATCATTCCAACCGACGAGTAGCTGATCTCGTTCCACATCGTCTAGCAGTTCAACTTCCGTTATTTTCTGCGCTGGATTGGTCGCAATAGCTTGCAATAAATTGCGGAAATGCTCTGCCATGCGCTCAATCGTCGTACGATCAAATAGATCTGTACTATATTCAAACACACCCTTGAATCCGTAATCTTCGTCCTCAATCATGGTAAGAGTCAAATCAAATTTGGTCGTCTTGTTGAGATTGACTTCATTAGGTGTAATGGATATCGTCTCGCCTTTACGTACACCCGTTGACATTCCCTGTACGGAGAAAAGTACCTGGAATAACGGCGAGTAGCTGAGACTGCGCTCAATTTGTAATTCATCGACCAATTTTTCAAAAGGAATATCCTGATTGGCAAAAGCATCAAATGCCGTCTCACGAACACGTCGTAACAGCTCAACGAATGTAGGGTCGTTCGACAGGTCAGTACGAAGAACCAGCATGTTGACAAAGAATCCGATTAGGTTTTCTATTTCCTGACGATTCCGTCCCGCAACAGGTGTCCCTATCAAAATATCTGTGGTATGCGTATAGCGGTACATGAAGTGCTTGAATGCCGCTAAGAGCGTCATGAACATTGTCGCGCCTTCTTGTCGTCCAAGCTCGCGTAGCTTTTGCCCCACTTCACTCGGCACGTAGAAAGAATAATTGTCACCGCGATAGCTTTGCACGACTGTCCGTGGACGATCGGTCGGAAGTGGCAAAAGTGGCTCACTCTGGCCCAGCTTCTTTTTCCAATAGCTGAGCTGCTGTTCCCATACATTGTCTTGCCAGTTCTCCCGTTGCCAGATTGCGTAATCTCGATATTGAATGGGTAAATCGGCAAGCGGTACTTCTGCTTCTTTGACGAATGCTTCATACACTGCGCTTAGCTCGTTCACCAATACATCCATGGACCAACCGTCTGAGATGATGTGATGCATATTCATCCAGAGAATGGACTCTTCTTCCTTCAGTCGGATCAACGCTGCCCGCATCAACGGCCATTGATCCAGTTGGAATGGAGTCGCGCCATCTTCTTCCACCATACTCATCCATATAGCTTCTTTTTCCGCTGCTGGCATGTCGCGAAGGTCAGTAACAGGAAGTGACAAATGTACATTTGTATGAATCACTTGAACCGCTCGTCCTTCTATGTCCATAACCGTTGTTCGAAGGGATTCATGCCGTTTGATGATTTCATTCAAAGCACGTTCCATTGCATTCGTATCGACTGCTCCACGCAGATGGAATCCGACCGGAATGTTGTACATGGCGCTATTCGGGATCAGTCTATCAAGGAACCATAGACGTTGTTGTGCGTAAGACAGCGGTAACTCTTGAGTACTGTCCAATGAAAGCGGTTTGATCGGGCTGTGCTTTATCGGCTCCGCACCTTGGCGAGTGAATTGAATACGTTCAGCCAATTCTACTACCGTCTGATAGGTAAAAATCTCACGCATCTGAAGCTGGGTCTGAAATACTTTCGATGTACGGGAAAGCAATTGTGTCGCTAAAAGCGAATGCCCTCCCAATTCGAAAAAGTTATCGTGAATCCCGACTTGTGATACACCAAGAACCTCCTCCCAAATCCGGGCGAGCAATTCCTCAATCGGATTGCGCGGCGCACTGTACGGGTTGCCTGTTTGCACATTGCCATCTGGGAGTGGCAAAGCTTTGCGATCAATTTTGCCGCTAGAGGTCAGCGGAAACTCTTCCATTTGAATGAAATGAGACGGAACCATGTAATCTGGCAGCGTTTGGCGAAGCAGTGTACGTAAGGCGGCAACCGTCCACACCTGATCGGCGATGATATAGGCGCATAGATACGCTTGTTGGTTATGATCTGTGTGTGCCACTACCACTGCATCGCGAATTGATTCTTCTTCGATCAACCGGCTACGAATTTCGTTCAACTCAATCCGATAGCCACGAATTTTCACTTGATGGTCGATGCGTCCGAGGTATTCGATGTTTCCATCCTTGCGATAACGAGCCAGGTCGCCTGTACGGTACATGCGTTTGCCTGCTTCAAACGGATGGGGAACAAACTTCTCGTTCGTCAATTCTTCATTATTTAAATATCCCCTCGCCAATCCAGCTCCGGCAATGCATAATTCACCCGGAACTCCGATTGGCTGTAACTGACCATATTGATTGACGATATGCATTTGATAGTTGGCCAACGGCTTTCCGATCGGCACAGGATTTTCTATCATGTCTACCGTGAGTGAGTAGCAGGAAGCATAAATGGTAGCTTCTGTCGGACCATAGATGTTCTCGACTTTCACTTCTGGCAATACGTTATATACTTTTGGCGCAAGATCATTCGGCATTGCTTCCCCGGCAGCCATGATGTATCGCAGTCGGTTTTCCTCTGTTCGCCCCTCGAGATACTCGACAAACGGAATGAGCATAGATGGAACAAAATTGACATGCGTTACGTCATAATTAACAACAGCTTCCCAAATTTTGGAAGGTTCTTTCTCCGCGCCAGGTTCGAGAATCACCAGTCTGCCGTTGCCGAGAATCCAGCCGAAGATTTCTGCGACAGATACGTCAAAGGTATAGGTCGTTTTTAACAAATACGCATCTTTTTCTTGTAGCGGATATTTCTCTTGCAATGCGAAGATTTGATTCAATAGACTCGCATGCTCGATCATGACGCCTTTCGGTTTGCCTGTCGAACCCGATGTATAAATGACGTATGCAAGATTACTCGTTTGGGCTACATTTGCAAGATTACCCGGTGCTCCCTGATAAAGCTCATCCGCCTCTAGATCAAAGATCCGATCAGCAAAATCAATTGTCTCTAAAAAGCGTTTTTTTGTAAGAAGCAGCACACTGCCGCTATCCTGTAAAATGTATTCGATACGTTCCTTCGGATGAGCCGGGTCGATTGGTAAATATGCGCCGCCTGCTTTAAAGATCGCAAGAATGGCAATGATCATTTCCGCTGAGCGTTCTGTTAGCAAGCTGACAATACTTTCTGGTCCGACCCCTTTTGTACGTAAAAATGTAGCAAGTTGATTTGCCTTTTCGTTTAGCTCACGATACGTAAGCTTTTGCTCTCCCATGACCAGCGCGATGAGGTGTGGTTGTTTCTCTGCACGCTCTTCAAAAATCTGATGAATTAGATAATCAACAGGATAATTGCGATATGTATCATTAAAAGTATGGAGTTGAAGGTGCTTCTCTTCGGAATTTACCACTTCTAGATTGTTCAGAAGGATATCCGGTGTATTTGTCACTTGCGTCATGATAGTAGTGAGTTGTTGGTTGAGGTGTTGGAGTTGCTCTTCCGTAAATACAGATGCATTGTATAGATACGTAACAGTGAGGGTATCGTCTGAGGTGACCATTATGTTTAGGTCGTAGTTGGTTTGTTCAAAAGCATTTAGATTTGTGAGAGTGAATTCTTGGTTATATTGGTTCAGACGGGTCAAAAGCGCTTCGCCCATCGGATAGTTTTGGAACAGAATAATATGATCGATCAGTTGTTGATTTTTCTGAATGTCCGCGAGGGAAAGATAATGATATTTTTCCAGCGAGCTCGACTCTTCTTGTACTTGTTTAACCAGATCAGAAAACGTTTGATTGTCTCTCATCTGAACACGGATAGGTACGGTATTAATGAAAAGTCCAACCATTTGCTCGACGTTCGGGATATCGATTGGACGGCCAGAGACAACCGATCCGAATACAACGTCATCGATATTGCTTTGGCGCTGCAACATGAGACCCCAGATTGTACGAAAGAGATTGTTTACAGTTACTTGCAATTGTCTTGCGATTTTATTCAAGTGGCTCGTCAATGTCTGATCAATTGTGAAGACCAGTTCTGCTTGTTTGTATTTGATTCCGGTACCCTGCTTTTGAATAAATGAGCTCGGCTCATAGCCACTTAAATACCGTGACCAGTTGACTTTTGCCTCTTCGGCATCCTGTTCCCCTAACCAGCTTATGTACTTGCTGTACGGATAAACTTGGCCGAGATCTACTGGTCGTCCGTCTTTTAATTGTTGATAGATTTGGAAAAAATCATGTAACACAATCGGAATGCACCAGCCGTCGAGCAAAATGTGATGGTGACTCCAGATCAGTGTATAGGCATCAGAAGCGGTTTGAACAAGAGTGAGGCGAATGAGCACATCTTTTGCCAAATCAAAGTTTCTCTGACGCTCTCTTTTAGCAAAGTCCTCCAAAAAGACGGCTTGCTCGCCTTCAGAGAGGTGTGTGATATCTATCACCTGAACGTTTGTCTTTCTTTCCTTGAGTACAATTTGTCGCGGCTTTTGAACCTTCTCAAGGATAAAGACAGTTCGGAGAATATCGTGTCGCTCGATCAGCGCGTTTAAGCTTTGTTCGAGAATAGCTGGATCGATGAATCCTCTAATGGTAAAGCGCAATTGTTCAAAATAGGACTCTGTTCCTTCGTCCAGGAGGGAATGAAATAACATTCCCTCTTGCATGGGAGATAACGGATATATATTGGCGATCTTTTTACTTGACACGTCTACTCTCCTCCTGAGGTACATTTACTTACAAATCGCCTATCAAGTCCATAATGTCATCGAGTTCTTCCAGAGAGAGCTTCTTGTCCACAAAATCACTCGGTGTTAACTCAGAATCTTTCTTTTGTATACAATGTACAATAATAGCGTTCAAATGAAATTGATAGAGTCCCATGAGCTTGTCTATCGTCGTTTTGTGATACTCATGGCGATTGTAATTCATATAGATAACCAGCTCTCCACCGATAATCTTGGCATAGATATCTAACGGGTGCATGCGTTCGGCATGTGGTCCTAGCACTCTACCCTCTGGTAGATTCGATGGCGTGAACAGATCATTGTCCAGATCGGCATCGAACTGTCCCAAATAATTGAACACAACCTCGGGCTGGAGTGTGAAATCGATGTCTCGTTTGTGCTCGGTCTCTGTGAGATGCTTTAAGATGGAATACCCGATTCCTTTAGAAGGAATAGCACGAATCATTTCTTTGACCAGCTTGATCTGCTCCGCCAATTGGCCCGATTTGGTAGCAGGCAGGACGACTGGGAAAAGGGTAGTGAACCAACCTACCGTACGGGAGACATTCAAGCCTTTGACAATCTCTTCTCGTCCATGTCCTTCCAAAAAGACCCTCACATCGTTTGCCCCTGCCCATTCCTGCATCGCCATTCCCAAGGCAGTCAACAGAATCTCTTGTGTTTCCGTTTGGTAGGCGTGATTTGTATGGCGCAGTAATTGTTCAGTCTCCATTTTGGATAAACGAACCGACGCTGTTATCGTCTCCATTTCGGTCTGATAAATGGTCTCCTGATCCTTTGGCAATGGACGAGTCGGAATGGATTCGACTTTTTTCCAATAAGCTAGTTCGTTTACAAGCTTCTTGCTATTGGCTACGTTTTTTAGCTCTTTCGCCCATTTTTGATAGGAATGTGTTTTTTCCGGTAAAGCAATTGGATTACCTGAAGCTACTTGTTGATAGGCGGTTCGGAAGTCTTCCAGAATGATGCGCCAGGAAACACCGTCAACAACCAGATGGTGAATCGCAAAAAGCAGATGGTCACCTACTCTTGTCTGGAAGAGCGCTACTTGAACCAGCGGTCCCTCCTGAAAATTCATGCTGGCTTGCAGGCGGTTTGCTTCTTCTTCCACTTTGTTTCGAGCGTCCAGCTCTTCTGTAAAATCAAACACATGGAATTCGAACAGATTACCATCGTCGCCCCGGTTAAACTGGACAAATCCCTCATCCGATTCGGTAAAACTCATGCGCAGGGCATCATGATGAAGCACAAGCGCATGTAGAGACTCCATCACTAGTTCGCTATGGAAGCCCTCTTGGCTGAAAATCATCATTGCTTGATTCCAGTGATGTCTGCTTAATGTAATCCGTTCAAAGAAGTAGTGCTGGATTGGGGTAAGTAAGACAGGCCCTGTTACCAGTCCCTGATCGATTGTGATACTCTCGGAAATGACAAACGGTGCCATTCGTTCGATCGTCGGATATTTAAACAGATGATTGACTTCCATCATGAGATTCATCCGTTGCAGACGAGACGCGATCTGCAAACCCTTGATCGAATCTCCACCAAGCTCGAAAAAGCTGTCTTGAATCCCTACCCTCTCGATGCCAAGTACTTCTCCCCAAATTCCGGCAAGAATCTCTTCCATTTCGGAGCGTGGCGCTACGTATTCCACTTCGCTTCCCACACTTCCATCCGGTTCGGGCAGGGCCTTGCGATCCAGCTTACCGTTGGATGTAAGCGGAAACTCCTTCATGAGAACGAAGTGGGCAGGTATCATATATTCTGGCAATTCACGGCGAAGCAGGTCGCGCAATTGACTGACTGTCCATTCCTTCACAGAAAGCAGATAGGCGCACAAGTATGCCTGATTGTTCTGGTCGGTTCGGGCCATAACCACCACATCATGAATGGACTCTTCCTGAATCAGTTTGCTACGAATTTCATCCAACTCGATGCGGTATCCACGAATTTTTACCTGATGGTCCATCCGTCCGAGATACTCGATATTGCCATCCTCACGATAGCGTGCCAGGTCGCCTGTTCGATAGATACGCTTACCAGCCTCTAACGGATGGGCAACAAATTTTTCCGCTGTCAGCTCTTCGTTATTCAAATATCCTCTCGCCAAGCTGATTCCGGCAATACAGAGTTCGCCCGGAACGCCTATTGGCTGCAATTGTCCGTACTGATTGACGATATGCATTCGATAGTTGGGCAGCGGCTTTCCGATGGGCACAGGACTCTCCAGTGAGTCTTTTTCGAGCGAATAGCGGGACGTATATATGGTCGCTTCTGTTGGCCCGTAAATGTTTTCCAATTTCACATTCGGCAGTACCTCATATACTTTTGGCACAAGATCATCTGGCATCGCTTCCCCGCAAGCAAGGATGTACCGCAATCGGTTGGCTTCGTTTCGCCCCTCCAGATATTCGACGAATGGAATCAACATGGATGGCACGAAATTGATGTGAGTGATCCCTTCTTGGAGTACCGCTTGCCATATTTCTTTGGGATTCTTCTCCGCCTCTGGTTCGAGAATCACCAATCTGCCATTCCCAGGAATCCACCCAAAAATTTCCGCTACAGAGATATCAAAAATGTAGGTCGTCTTCAGCAGGAATGCATCTTCACACATGAGCGGATATTCATCCTGCATGGCATGGAGGACATTGAGCAGCCCCTCGTGTTCAATCATCACGCCTTTTGGCTTCCCGGTTGAGCCCGATGTGTACATGACATACACGAGGTCCTTCGGCTTGTTAACCAGCGGTAGATTGCTTGTATCTGGGGAAAAGCTACTCTCGCTGTTCAAATCAATAACATCCGCTGAAAAGCTTGCTTTTTCAACAAAACGGGACTGTGCTACCACCATCTTGGCGCCGCTATCTGTGAAAATGTAGGAAATGCGGTCAGCTGGACTGTTCGGATCGATCGGCAGATAGGCTCCACCTGCTTTCAACACGGCGAAAATGGCCACTATCATCTCGAAGGATCGTTCCGATATAAGCATCACCAGATCGTCTGGTTTCACCCCTTTTGTACGGAGGGTATGTGCCAGTTGATTTGCTCGTTCGTTCAGCTCTCGATACGTCATGCGCTGTTCGCGGAGTACCAATGCGATCTTGTCAGGTGTAGCAGTAGCCCATTCTTCTAACAACTGCATGATCAATTTGCTGGGATATGTTTTGAATGTATCGTTTACCCCTAGAAACAAATCGAGGCGTTGCGCTTGGGTCATGAGTTCAAAAGCTTTAACGTGCTCCTCCAAACCGTGAACAGCTTGCAAAAGGAGATGTTCAAACTGCGCAATCATACGGTGGATCATGCTTTCATCAAACAACCGTGTGTTGTATTCAAAAACAATGTGCAGCTCGTTCTCCCGCTCCACTGTTTCAAGTGTCAGGTCGAACTTGCTAATCCTGTTGTTGATATGACGCGTGTTGTTTTCCAACCCTGTTTCCGGTGAGCTTTGCATCATGAACATCACATCAAACAGGGGATGACGATTCCCTTCGCGTTTTGCGCCAGAGCCTTCGAGAATTTTATCAAAAGGAACGTACTGGTTTTGCAAAGCAGACAAAAGCTCTTGCTTTACCTGTTGCAGGTTATGTAAAAAGCTTGCTTCATGGTCAATCGAGAGAAGAAGTGGCAAGGTATTAACGAACATTCCAAGTATCTCTCGCGTATCTGGATGCTGTCTGCCATCTGTTACGGTACCTAGTATGACTTGCTTGCTGTCGTTATTCATTTTGGATAGCCAGACAGATACGATCGTGAGCATCAGCATATAGAGGGTTACATCATGTTTTGTTGCCGTGGTCTTGAGCTTTCTAGTGAGTTCTTTGTTTGCGCGATACGTGATAGTAGCTCCATCAAATGTCAGTTGCGGCGGACGTTTTCGTGTAGGAAGTTGGACTACGGGAAGATCGCCCTCTAGAAGGCTTTTCCAGTAAGCAGCTTGCTGTTTGAATTCCTCACTTGAATGCCAGTCGTTTTGCCATCGCGCAAATGATTTATAGGTATTTTTTAAAGGGAGAAGCTGCTGTCCTTCGAGTAAAGTCTGTAATTCCCGTAACAAAATCGACTTGGATAAGCCATCCATGAGGATGTGATGAGAGTCGAGCCAGAGAACCTGTTTGTCAGGAGTTTCAATGATTCCAGCCCGGAGTAATGGCGCTTTCGCCAGATCGAATGGCTTAATGTGCTCTGCAAGTAGGCTGTGTAGCCCCTCTTCTGTACCCGTTTGACGGACAAATGATAGCTCGGAGAATGTGACAATTCGTTTTACAATTTCGTCTTGATACATGTGATACGTGCTTCGTAATCCTTCGTGGCGCATCACCAGCTGCTGCAAGGTCATCTGGATATGCTCCACATCTACGGATTTGGGAAAGTCAACCGTGAATGTCACATTGTATGCGATCGACTCGACATCCTGCTGCTGGATGATGTACATTCGTTTCTCCACCGCGGATGTTTCGTATTCTTGTTGTTCGATCAGCTCCTGCAATGGTTGTATGTTCGTCTGCTCTTGCTCTGTGAGCAAACGTTTCAATTGGCGAATGGTTGGATGCTTAAAAAGCTGGTCATATCTCAAGTCGAATCCGATATTCTTGAACTGGGAAATGAGCTGCATGGCCTTGATCGAGTCCCCACCGCATTCAAGAAAATGGTCGTCGATTCCCACCTGCAAAATTCCGAGCACGTTGCTCCATACCTGAGCCAATTGTTGTTCAAGCTCATCAGTAGGCGCGACATAATAGTCCCTCAGCAGTTCCTCATCTTCGCGTACATCTGGCAATGCCCGCCTGTCTACCTTTCCATTCGTGGTGAGCGGTAGAGTCTCCATGTGAACAAAGTGCGTCGGGATCATGTAATCAGGAAGATCATTTCTGAGCCATTCCCTCAGCTCGTGAAAAGGGATTTCATCAGGAGCAACATAATAGCCAACTAAGTATTTGCGGCCATCCTCCCGTTCTTTGGCGATAACTGTTGCCATTTCGACCAATGGATGATTCATGAGGAAAGGCTCAATTTCTCCTGGCTCGATCCGATATCCGCGAATTTTTACCAAATTGTCGAGGCGGCCCAAAAACTCGATGTTCCCGTCAGGCAACCAGCGTGCTCTGTCTCCCGTACGGTACATGCGCTCGCCCGTCTGCGGATGAATGATGTATTTCTCAGCGGTCAAATCTGGTCGGTTCACATATCCTCGTCCCAACCCTTCACCGAGGATAAATACCTCGCCTGCTACCCCAATCGGTTGTAATGCCAGCTTTTCGTCCAAAATGAAGAGGTAGGTATGAGCGATAGGCTTGCCAATCGGAATGCTCTGGTATTGCTTGTCCACCTCAAAAATAGTAGCAGCAATCGTGCACTCTGTCGGTCCATACATGTTGTGAAGCTTGTAAGCACCGCGCCGATCAACCTTTTTTAGCACATCCCCGCCTGTGAGCATCGCTCGAAAAGAACGGTTATCCATCTGCATGAACTGTTCAGCTGCTCCTGTCGGAAAAAAGCTGATTGTAATGCCTTCTTGGTTGCAATAATCATTCAAGGCAATCAGATCATACTTCAGTGCAGTTGGCACGATGTTTAATGAAGCGCCCGTGAGTAAATAGGGAAATATTTCCAATACAGACCCATCAAATGAAAAACTGGAATAGACAAGTGCTTTATCTTCAGGGTTTACTTCGAAGTACTGGCGATGCCATTCGCAAAAATTTACTAGGTTGCGATGCTCGATCATCACGCCCTTGGCCAAACCTGTTGATCCCGATGTATACATGACATAGACGAGATCTGTTGATCGATTGACGTGCGGTAGATTTTCTTTTCTGTCGCTGAAACTACCAGGGTCACACACGTCGATCACTTTTATTTCGCAGATACTTTTCGCCTTCTCGACAAGGGGAGTCTGTGTCAATAAAACGGGTGCGTTACTGTCGTTTAGCATGTAAGCAATTCGTTCATCCGGATAATCCAGATCGATAGGGAGATAAGCTGCTCCTGCTTTTAGAACGGCGAGAATACTTACAAGCATGTCCAGTGATCTGTCCATCATGAGCGCCACTTGATCATCAGGCTTAATTCCTTTGGCACAAAGGTAATGGGCTAACTGATTGGCTCGCTCATTAAGCTGTCTGTATGTCAGGGACTGGTCTTGGTATATCGCTGCTAGACTATCCGGTGACACTTCGACTTGTCGTTCAAACAACTGGTGGTAGGTTTTATCGCTCTGCATCTCTACTTGTGCTCGTTCTCCACAAAAACGCTTTAATGCCAGCAGCTCTTTTACGGTGGTCATATTCAGGTTTTTGTAGAAATCTCGGTCTTTTTTGTAGTGAATCGATCCACCAGATGGTTGCGGAAATGGTGTGATCCGCCCACTTACAATATTCTCCCACTCTCGGATGAACAGGTCTTCAATCACCTGATTCGCTTTGTTGTAACAATCGATCAGGGTATCTTCGTCATCAAAAGCAATCTCTTCCTGAACAAGGATATTTCCGGTATCTACGTTCTCGTCTATGAGGTGTAGCGTAACCCCTTTTGGTGTCTCATCCCAAATACTCCAGAAAACAGGGTCTCTCCCCTTGTTCCAGGGCAAGAGGGATGTATGTAGATTGATAATGCGCCCTTTGAAACGGGATACGATTTCCTTACCCAGAATATAACCGTACGCGTAACTGACAATATAATCGATTTCTTCAAAATATTCGGTTTGTTGCTCCCATTTTTTTTGGCACACGATGACTTCGTGGTTTCTTGACTCCAAAAACTGCACAATCCTGTTTTCTTTGCTCATGAATGTTGTTAGGAATAGTATTCTCAAAAAAACATCACCAGCATTTCTCATAATTTCGTTGACAAAAAGTTGACTTCGATTGAAAATCGTTTTAGATGGAAGTTGTTCCACATTTTTACTTTTTGTTACATGATTTTACATATAACTCAAAAATATGGTCTTTTGCAAGAGGTTGTATGTAAATTTTTAAATTTTTTTGTGCCCAACAATTAGAGGAAAGTGTGCCAAAAGGCATTACTCTGCTAGTTTTGGGGGATGAAAGGAGGTAAGTTTACCACTGGTAAAAAATGACATTTTCTGACAACTCCCATTTTCAATGCTGCACTTCGTTCAACATGACATTTCACTCTGATATGAAATTGTCTAGACAAGGAATTTCCAAGCCATCAATATTCTGAATTGGATAAAAAGTTAATAGGCGGGAGCTGCACACCCAATCGGATCACAGAAAAGTCTAGAAAAGGGGATTTTTTTTATGGAGCCTGCAATCGTAATTAAGGATCTCAAAAAATCGTTCGGAGACAAAAAAGTTCTCGATGGCATTTCCCTCTCGATTCCCAAAGGTACAATTTTTGGTCTACTCGGACCTAATGGAGCTGGAAAAACAACCTCCCTACGAATCCTGTCCTGCCTCATTGAGCCTACGTCAGGAGAAGTCACCATTCTCGGTCATCAAATCAGCAAGAACAAAGAAGAGATTCGCAAAAAAATTGGTTGTGTAACAGAATCTCCCGGGGTGTACGACAAGCTTACTCTGTTGGACAACCTGGAATTCTTCGCCTCCTGCTACCAGATTCCCAAAGCCAAGCGTGCTTCACGCATCGAATATTTGCTTCGCCAGTTCGATTTATGGGACAGAAGAAACGATCCTGCTGGCAGATTGTCAAAAGGAATGAAACAAAAACTTTCGATTGTTTGCGCGATTTTACACGACCCAGAAGTGCTTTTCTTAGACGAGGTCACAGCCAATCTCGATCCTGTAAGCACTCGGAAGCTGAAAGATTTGATTCGCGAGTGGGCTGCATCTGGAAAAACGATCATCTTTTGTTCACACATCCTGGCAGAAATTGATGAGTTATGTCATGAATTCGCCATCATTAAGGGCGAGGTGATTCGTTTAACTACCCCACAGAAGTTCCGCGAAGAGTGGACCACCTACAATGTGCTTCTTGACGTAGGATCGGATTCTCAAAAGTCGGAACAGATTATTAAAGCCGCTGAGGAAGTTGAGACGTATAAGCGCACTGAAGATCACTTCCACCTGAGGGTAGCCAATCCGAAGGCCTCGAACCCACAGCTGATCAAAAAGCTGGTCGCAGCGGATATTACCGTCAATTACATAGCACCCATCTCCGTGTCACTGGAGGACTCCTATCTCAGCTTGTTGAATCAAGAAAAGGAGGCGATTTAGGATGCCGGGATTTGTTATTCTCCGGGAATGGAAAGAGCTTTTCGCTGCCCGCTCTGTATTGATTACGAATCTAGCTGCACCATTCGTTATATTAGTTGTCGCTCTGATCACAACTGTATTTGCCCAAAACGGTAAGATGGAGTTCATCCTTAACCTGATGAAATTGACCAATCCCCTCCTTAACATGGCAGGTGCAGATGGTCATATTGCCATTGCCCGCTTCTATTTCCTCTTATTCCTGATCGTACCGGCGATGATCCCCTTAACATTTGCCACGACGAGCATCATCATGGAAAAAATGACAGGAACATTGGAAAGCGTGCTGGTCACCCCGATTTCCACCAAGGAGTTTTTGCTTGGGAAGGTTCTAGCGTACTCCTTACCTTCCATCGCTCTGACCTGGGTGGTCCAGCTAATCTTTCTGGGGTTCATCTTTGCAACCTTTGACAATGCTAGCGAGTATTTTTCCATCGTATTTATTCTCGCGATGCTCCTGCTGGTCCCATTTATTTCAATCATCAGCGTATCCATGAGCGTCATTGTTTCCTCCAAAGTTGACAACGTTGCAGCAGCCCAACAATTTGGTGCCATCCTGGTTCTGCCGATCATCGGACTTGCTGTCAGTCAGGTCATCTTCCTTTCAATGATGAGCAATCCGGTAATCTATCTGGGAATGGTCACGCTTGGTGCGGTGGTTGCCCTGATCTTGTTCCAGATAAGTATTAAGGTGTTTGATCGCGAGCATATCATCAGCAAGTGGAAATAACTGAAAGTATGAAAAATAACCACCTTATGAAATCGTTGTTGTCACACGATTCCATAAGGTGGTTTTACTATTTGCGAAGTGTTTTTAGCCAATTACCGCTTTTAGGGTTTGGGTCATTGTGTGCCAGTCTTCTTCTTGCATGATCGTATCCAAAGGTCTTTTCAATTCCATTAGTACATCATCTACATAATGCTCGCGTCTCATTCCCACGAGGACGCTGTGTACCTCTGGAGTGGCGCGCATCGTTCTAATCGCTGCTTGGCTGAGGTTATCTGTTGTCATTAAATGCGGTTTCACCCTCGTCAGCTCTTTCGAGATATCCAGTGAACGCTGGTAGTCTTTGGGGGCGTAATAGCTCTTCAAAGCTTCAGCTGTCTCCATGAGAGTTGCCTTGTAGGTATCCAGCCATTGTTGTGTCTGGTCGTCCAAGCCCCCATGTTTTTTAATCGTATTGCGAATATCTTCGATGACCGGCTCAAACATGAAGCTTCTCACATTTTGCACATTTGTGGCAGAGTATAGCTTTTTCCAGTATTTTCGGAGTGTAGCGCCAGATGATATTTTTTTCTTCAGCTCTTTCACATCTTCTTTCTCCATGTTAAGCAATGGCAAGACGCGATAGACGATCTGATCCTCTACATCATCTACACGATTCAGACAATCCTTGATTTGACGGAGGGCTTCTTTTTCGTCAATGACTGTGCTCTGATCTAGTTGGATGTTCGTCAGGCGGAAGATTTTTTCCTTCGCTGTCACATCTAGCGTCCGGTTGGTCATGACACCAAGTCCTTTTTCCTTGGCAAATAACAAGGCACTCTTGCCTTGCGCATGGCTTTTTTCGAGCATGGCACCGGATTCGTACATGTTCATTGGAAACTGGATGACGCGAAAATGGTGATTCGGCGTAATCTTTTCTGCAATCTCCCAGAGGGTATCCAGCGCAACAAAATCAAATTCCTTGACATTGCTGACAAACGAATTGGCACTGACTCCATAGCATTGAATCCGACCTGATTCTACTTCTTTCTCCAGATGTCGAAAAGCCTTCTCCATTCGCTCTAATAATTCATCATACGCTTCCTGTTGTTTGATCTTTTTCATCTTTGCCCATAGCAAATACCACTCTGGATTGTGGAGCATGTAGCAATCAATCGTGTCCACCTGTAACCGCTGCAGGCTGCGCGTCAGCTGGTCTTGAAGGTATTCTGGGTGAATACATATCGACAATCCATCATGTACCGTCGTGAAGTCTTGATACGGTTTGCCTTCCTCTGTCCTCTTCAACGTCTCTTCGGAATCTTCGCCTTGAACGATACCGGCCTTGGACACGATGACAAGCTCTTCCCGCTTTATTCTTTCTTCACTGATCAGCTGCTTCAGCACACGACCGATGACTTTCTCAGCGCTACCATTTGTATACATACTACTCGTGTCAATCAGGTTAATTCCTTCGAGCAGTGCCTTACGGAGTGCCTGCTGGTACTGTTCATCTTGTTCATCAATCCGGTACGTTCCGAATCCAACCTGACTGATCCAAACATCGAAGCTGCCAAATTGCTTATAGAAAAGATGGGGATTGGCCTGTGCTAGGCGCTGTGTCCCCTCTCGTGTTGCTTTTCCTGTCATCATCCTATCCCCCTGTACCCTGCAAGATAATTTTGAAGAGTTGACCCGACAATAGTAAGGACTTGGTCCTGCTGAGAATGGATGAAAAAATGGTCCCCTTCCAATATGTGCGTTTGAAAAGAACCGTTCGTGTGATCTCTCCAGGCTTCGATATGGGGTACGGAAAAATCCGGGTCCTGCCAACCGCCAATGGCCGTCAGTCCGAACTCCAGCGGTTCCTCGTCCTGATAGCGATACGTCTCGCATATCGTGAAATCGGCCCGAAGCGTAGGGAGAAGCATGTCGAGAATCTCCTTGTCCTCAAAAATTTCCTTTGGCGTGCCATTCATCGTTCGTACGCCCTCCAGAAACTCTTGATCTGGGAGGTGATGGATGGCTTCACCCGGATCTGGCAGATGCGGGGCATGGTATCCGGATGCAAACAAGTGTTGCGGCTTGAGGTTGTAATGTTTGCGTAAATATCTAGCCAGCTCAAAGCTGACCAGTGTTCCCATGCTATGTCCAAAAAAGGCAAACGGTCGATTCAGATAGGGAAGTAGCGCTTCTGCCAGATCACGAATCATTACAGACAAATCCGTGTAGCAAGGCTCTAAAAAGCGATTACTTCTGCCTGGCAGCTGCACAGGACAAACGCCAATCTGAACGGGCAGCTTTTTTTGCCAATCCCGATAAATACCAGCATGACCACCAGCATAGTGAAAGCAAAATAATAGCACTTCTGCCTCCGCCGTCATTTTTGCAGAGAGTAGCCATCGGTTCTGGGAAACGTACATCTTTTGCATAGGTATCCTCCTCGATATTACTTAGGGAACAATGCGTATTTTTGCACCATCTTTTAATTGTGATTGTCCTTTGATAACTACCTGCTCTCCTGGTTTCACTCCAGAGCCGATAAGCGTCTTCTCCGTTCCTTTCGAAGCGATTGAGATTTCCTTCTCCGCTACTCTTTCTCCATCCACGACGTAGGCTACCGATTTCCCATTTCGCTCAAGGATGGCATCGGTCGGTATGAGAATACCTGCTTGTCCTTTGAGTGAAGACACTTCCGCCTTCATTCCGGGAAGTAGCGTACCTTTTGGATTTGGGACTTCTATTTCCACGGGGAAAAGCTTAGATTGCTCAGAAGCCTTTAGTCCCACGTAGGCAATACTGCCTTTGACCTTGATATTTTGAGAGGGAACCTGCAATTCTAGTTGTGTTCCTTTTTGGAAGCTCGCCAACGCTTTTTCTGACACATTCACCTTCACAATCATCGGGTCAAGGTTAATGACCGTTGCAATAGGCTTCTGCGGGTTGATCGTGTCACCTTCTTGAACTTGGATATCGGTGACAATGCCGTCTACTGTTGATTTGATCAGTGTGTTATCCAGCGCATTTCTGGAAATATCCACTTCAACCTTTCCTTGTTGCACGTTCGCTTGTGTGACTCGTCCATTTTTATCGGCTGTATTCACTTGCGTCCGAGCATTAATTAAAGCGATTTGGGCCTGATCTAGCTGGCTTTGATACTGGTTTTTTGCTTGCAGAAATGCGTTTTGTGCATTCTCCAGCTCACTTTTGGACAAAGCTTTCTCTTCAAACAGCTTTTTAGCGCGGTCGTAATTTGCTTGCGCCAGCGTCAAACCTTGTGCAATCGTACGCTGGGCATTCGCATAGGTTTGCTCCGCCTGCTTCAGTTGACTGTTTGCCAATTCGCTCGACGTCCCCATTTTGTTGGAATGCTCTAGATTTGCGTTGGCGACCGCTAATGCCGCCTCAGCATGACGCAGTTTCAATTGCGCTTCGGTTTGATCCAGCTTTCCGATGACTTGTCCTTTTTTTACTGTGTCCCCTTTTTTCACTAGGATTTGCGAAACGGTCCCGGTAGTTTTGCCGTAAATACTCACGTCCGTGTTCGCGAATACCTCCGCCAGCAACCTATCAGATTCTTTGAGTTCTCCTTCCGTTACTTCCTCTACTTGAACATCAACGGAATTCTCCACTTTAATGGTTTCAACCTCAGGACTGGACTGGCTTTCGATTTGTGTTCTTCCTTGATTCGAATTGGTCTTTTCTGCGGATTGAGAATTGCATCCAGAGATGATCGTCAGGCCTATAAGGCATGCCACACCTGAGCTGATTAGCTTCGTCTTCTGCATTTTTAGTAAACTCCTCCCTCTGCCTTACCCAGACTTTTTCATATCGCGTAAACTTTTCAGCACAGAAATAAACATATCCTCACTTGGCTCGATCTCCGCTTCTTTGGTATCAGGGGCAAAAAAATCTTTTTTGATCCGATACAGTAATTCATACCCGATAGGAACCACGATTAAGGTCAGGATCGTTGAAGTAACGAGTCCACCAATGACCACGATCGCCAAGCTTTTGGTCATCAAGGCTCCTTCAGAAAAGCCGAGGTAAAGCGGCAAGAGCGCGCTAACTGTCGCAACTGCCGTCATAATAATGGGGCGTAATCGGGTCACGCCAGCTTCGACAACTGCCTCACGCATAGAAGTCCCTTCCAGTCTTCGATGCTGGATATTGTCCACATATACGATTGCATTGGTAACAACAATTCCTACCAGCATCAAAAAGCCGATAAGTGCCGTTATATCGAGAACGGTATCCGAAATGAACAGACCAAATAATCCGCCGATCACAGCAAGTGGCAGGGACAGTAGAATCGCGAGCGGAGCCGTCGCATTGCCAAAAGTGATGAGCATGACAATGTAGACGATAAAAATCGCTGCACCAATGGCTAAGAGCATATCTTTAAAGCTTTTTTCCATGTCGCTTGAGACACCTTCTGATGACAATGTAACTCCAGCAGGCAATTTTTCCGCTTGCAACATCGCAAACAGGAAATTACTCGCTCCTCCTTTGTTGTCGCTCGTGATATCTGCTGTAATTTGTACGAACTGTTTTTCGTCCTTGCGCATGATTTGTGATTGAACTTTTTCTTGGTCAATCTCGGCAAAGTCCACCAAACGCACTTGTTGCTTGCTTGGCGTTTGAATGTAGATATTGTTCAGTTCCTCTAGCGATTTTGCATGGCTTTCACCGAGTCCAAAGAAAAGACTATAGTCTTTGTCGTCGACTTTGATCTTGCCAATTTGGGTATCCGAGACCAGGAGGTTGATCTCTTGAGCCACTTGTACAGGGGAAACTCCCAATTCCGAGGCTTTGTCTCTATCGACTTTAATGACAACTTCATTTTTGAAATCGTTCAAATTGTCCTTCACATTTGTCAACAGAGGACTTACTTTCAAGTTTGATTTGACAATTTCGCTGGCCTCTTTCAAACGATCCAGATCTGGCCCGTACAGGATCACCTTGAACTTGTTGGTATCGCTGCTACCAGGTTTAGTCAAGGCCATTTCAGATCCTAGTGGAATCATTGGTTTGACGATTCCCTCAAATTTCTTGATGGTTTGGTCGAGATTCACATCTGGCCCTGTTTTGATTATTAAGAGGGCTTGGTTGGATTGGCGTATTTCCGCTTCATTTTCGGAGCCAAGATTGATTTCTATGTACTCTACTTCTGGCTGCTCCAGCAATTTACTTTCGACCTGGGCAACCGTTTGATCGAGACCATCTAGTTGTGTACCTTTTGGCATCGTTACTTGCGCGAATATGTACTTCGCTTCCGGATCAGGAAACAATCCGTATTTCATATACGGGAGAAGCGCTAGACTAGCGACAAATAGAACGAGTGACAGAAATCCGATAGCGGGCTTGCGGTTGAGTGACCAGTGTAGTAACTTCCTGTACGTGTCAGATCCTTTCCCATGTTCATATTCCTTGATATTGCGGTCTTTTAGGATCATCAGCTTGGCTAACAGTGGAACAATCGTCACGGCGACTAATAGTGAGGCAAACAAAGAGCAAACGACGGTTAGTGCAAATGGTCGGAATACTTCTCCAATCATCCCTCCAACAAACACAATGGGTAAAAATACGGCAGTTGTTGTAAAAGTCGATGAGGTAATGGCATGTAGCATTTCGTGGGTGGCAATTTGAATCAAGTTTTCCTTGCGTTCTTTGTTCAATTGCAAATGGCGGAAAATGTTCTCGATGACGACGATACTGTCATCCACAACTCGTCCTACAGCCACTGCCATCCCGAAAAGTGTGATCATATTGAGAGTGATGCCCATAAAGGACATGAAGATCAGACTTACAAGGATGGATGTTGGGATTGAAACTAGGACGATGAGGGTTGCTTTTACATGACGCAAAAACAGCAAGATGACTACAGAAGCCATAATAGCTCCGAGCAAGCCTTCCTTGAGCATGCCGTTAATCGAATTCTTGATATCAACAGAGGTGTCATAAATCGTGGTAAAGGTTAAGTCCGGGTACTCTTCTTTTAAAAGGGATAGTTTTTCATTGATGGCATCGCCGGTTTCTACTGCATTGGCATCACGTGTTTTGTAAATATTGATGTTAATTCCATTCTGGCCGTTAAAGCGGCTGATCGAATTAATGACCTGATCAAAATTGACTTCTGCGATGTCCCCAAGTCTGACGTAGGTAAGCCCATTTTTGGGGTCACTTGGGAGGAATATCTTGGTGTTACGAATATCTTCCACATTGAGGTAACGGCTCACCACGCGAATGATGCGCTCTTCCCCATCCTCGGTGATCGCACCAATTGGCAGAGCTACGTGATTGTCAAGTAAAAGCTGTTTCAACTGCAACGGAGAGATTCCGTAGTAGTTTAGCGAATCTATATTCGGCAGGATTTTCATTTCTTTGAATTGCCCGCCTATTGTCGATACTTTATCAACACTTTCAATACCTTCTAACTCTTTGATCACGCTTTCTTTCACATCGTTGTCAAAATGATCGAGTCCACTCTCCTTATCCTGTCCTGTCACAAACAGATAATAGACGGGTTGATTGCTGAATCCCTGAATCATCACTTGCGGTCTGCTTACTTTGCTAGGAAGCGCGATACTGGAGATTTTTCTTTCCAGCTCGTCCCTGACAGCTTGTACATCTGAACCAGTCTCCAAGTAGACCTGTAGCGTGGAACTATTGTTGCTTGAGTATGACTCCACTGCTTTAACGCCTGTTACATGCCCAATTTCACGTTCCAATGGCTTCGTTACATCATCGAGAACATCTTCTGGTGATGCATCCGGATAAGTAGTATTGACTAGAAGCACAGGGAAAGTGATATCCGGCATGTTCTCTACCTTGAGAGACATGGCGGCAATGATTCCACTGACTACGACAAGCAGGCTCATAATAATAATAGCGGTTGAGTTTCTGAGAGAAAAATTCGTTAGAAAACGCAAGGCATGCCCCCCTCATTCCTAGTAAATTCCATTCTCTATATTACCCCTCATTTTTTCCGTATTCAATAAATTTCCATAAAAATTAAATTTTGTTTTTCATTTCGCTTTTTTACAAAACAGTAAAGAAGACCAAAAACCACCTTACGACGGAGTTTTTGATCTACTTACTCGAAAAATCTCTCGAAATGTCGAACACTTGTATGTTTCTACACACAACGGATTCGTGTGGGAAGCTTTCTTATTTAATGAAACCATGAAGGATGATATCCCCTATCGCGTGAGCAATCATTGCGTACTCCAGCCCACGCTTCCAGTAGAGGTAACCGAATAATATACCTGCCACCCCGTTAAGAGCGATCGTGCGAATGAACAACAGCGGGGTAATCTCACCAAAATAGACATTTGCCGCAGGGAGATGACCAAGCCCGAATATAAGGGCTGCCCCAAAGATGCCTGCCCAGTACATCCAGGGCTTAGGGGAGGATTTACGTCCGAATAGCTTGCTCAAAATCCACACGATCATTGTCATCATGAACAAACGAACCATGACTTCCTCGTATACTCCGCCTTGAATGGCTGTCAGCATACCTGCCCAAACCGACACTTCTAAGTCTTGGGCCTTTTCCGCCAAGATTGGCAGTAATGGTTGGAAAACGGCGAGTTCCAGTAGGAGGAGAAGAGCTGTTGCTGCAAATCCAAAGATGACTGCTTGAATGATCCCCTTTTTGTTGAAGGATTCTCCACCCTTTTTATATAACCACTTCCGAAGGACAGGAGCATCCAGCCCAACCTTGACTGCGAAAGTCAATCCAATCCACGAAAACAGAAATGCCATGATGCTTCCCTGCAAGACGAAAATTGCCATTGCAACCGGTATCGGGAGAGGAATCATGGATAATGCATCCCCGCTAATTGCCAGCATATAGGGAATAGCTGAGATAAAGCCGATAGCGCTCACCACTGATAACAGAATTGCTATTTTCAAGTTTTTCATTCTACTTTCCCCTTCCTATTTTTTTGTAATAGTAGTGGCTACTTGCGATAGAAATCAGAATTGTCACCAACACAATGATCAACATTAGGATGTAATGAATGGTTGTTGGTAAAAATGAGGTGAGCATGATGAGGATTCCTCCGATGAAGAACACACGGGAACTCAATAGGTGAGTATTTTTCCAGACCTCTTCACTCGCGAGGGACCATGGCGTGCGTATCCCAATCAGATAGTTATGTCGAAAACGAGGCATAAAGTTCCCAATTGTTACAAAGAGAATTCCTAAAATAAGCGTGACGAATATCCCAATATTTAACATATACCCATATCCATATGCGATTATCACGCCATGGATGACGAGAAGTACGATCATTAATGTATTCAAGATTGTATCGTGACTGCTTTGGAACTTTTGGTAATACTGTTTTTGACTGCGAACAGCCACGAAAATAAACAGCATCACAACCGGAATAAAGGATACACCCACAAGCTTAGGCGCAAAACCATTCGGTTCGCCATTTGGTCCCCAATGAATTGCCATCTGATCAGGCATTGAGGGATAACAAATGACACCCAATACAACACTGATGACAAAAAATAAAATAGACAAATTGGATTTATTCATGTGACTACCTCCCTTTCTAATGGAATTGGATAAACCATTTTAATAAGTCTTGAAAAACGGTCGTATTAAGTGAGTAGTAGATGTTTTGTCCTTTTCGTTCGTCGTAAACCATTTGTGCCTGTTTCAACAAACTGAGGTGGTGGGAGATGCTGGGCTTTGTCATTTGAAAATGGTCGGCTATTTCCCCAGCCGTCATATCTTTCTCCCTCAACAGGTCAAGAATCTTTCTTCTTGTGGGATCAGAGAGTGCCTTAAATGCGTAATTCATTGACATAATCAATCGATCCTACTTTCATACTTCATTGTTAGATATTTAGAAATTCATCTAAATATTGTGTTGAAAAATGCCTTGTGCCAGCTCGTAAGAAACTACTGAATGGAGGGAGTTTGGTTTGTGAATCGTTCATCCGTATATTGATTCTACCATAAATACAAAATTTATCCAATAACTTTACAAATGGTACGTAATTCGTCAATGAAATCGAACATAAGCAGCCATCCCCTATTCCCTTGATCACAAAATCAATGAGTTCCTCTATTTCGTGAAGAAAGGGGCGCTGCATGAGGACTTTTTATAGGCTAATTTTCTCAACTAGCAAAATGACATCGGTTTGCTTACATAGCACTTTCCGAAGTATGTATAATGTCGAGTGACATATGCATTTTCTGGCAACTCGCAGTCAGTATCCTTGGTTATATCACTCGACAAGTCGACAAGAATCAATCTAAGCGAGCAATCTCTTTATTTAATTGCCACTAACTTTCATGAGCATAACTTGTCAATTACGATTCGATACGTGAATATCTAAATGTATGCCAAATTTCATTATCATCCTTAATGGTAAGATAGATTTGCCCCGCTCCATAATCCGCCATGGCTGGATATACTTTTCCAGGGGTATATTCCCCTACATATTTACCATAATAATCGCTATCAAATGTTAATCTTCTTTCCGATATCTCAAAGGTTACCGATGTCCCTGTCGCTGCTATACATTTGACATTTACTTTATCTACTCCTGGCTGTTGATAGGTTTGATCATTTTGAGTCTGCACTGGGCTTTGCTGTCTAACAACTTCTAAATCCTTTTTTAATCCGTCATTCTTTTTCGTACATGCTGACAAGGCTTCTTGTACTTCCGCCAAGCGTCGCTCTAATCTGGCAATGTGTCTCAGTAATTCGTAATCGTTGTAGTGTCTGCCTTCTCCCGCTGAAATTGGATAATAACCCTCTTGTGGATACCACCCGTACATAAATTCCCTCCTCTATTGGCTTGATACACTTTACGTTATGGATTTTCCGCCTATTCGTTCGCCTATTTTACCAAAAATTGGTTTTAGGCTGACTCCACAAAATGAAACAGCGGCCACCTAAGACCTAAAAATAAAGTCTTAGACTGTCCGCTGTTTTTATTGAATGAACGTTCGCTGACTTATCGCTTATCAAATTCTACTCCGTATTTATTGAAGATAGCCCTGTATTTATTCTCGAATATGCTCCATCGCTTTTCTGTTCCGTACGTTTCCTGCAAAGCCTCCCAATAATGTTTAGCCGCTACTACATCATTGGATTGTAAGAGCAAATGAAAGCTCTCTTCGCTCAGATGTAAAAATGGACCTGAAGTGTAATAATCAACAATGGATCTGGCACTGGTCATCGTATCATAGAAATGAATAACCTCTTCTAATCCACTTAGCAGTGTTTTTCTTACATCATCCATATTCGTATCAGGAGTGATTGAAAATCGATCTGGAACAGACTCAACAATTTCCCCAATTCTTGCTCTGAAGTGACACTCCGCTTCTTGAGGTGCTGTTAGAATCTCTCTCGATTGTATTTGTGCCAACTCCGCTGCATAAATACCGCAGTTCACATAAAACATGACATTGTCCGCTAAATTACCAGCAGATTTTTGGAAGTTGAACATGTAGATGAGGTTTTCAGTACTCTTGTTAAAATTCAAACTCTTCTTTGCGAAGCCTTGCTTGGAAAGGAACGGCTTTACGTCCTGTTTAATCATATCGTTGAAGTGCTGCTGCAACATGATCCCTCCTAGAACTTTACGATAGATTTTTTGTTTCAAATATGTATTGGTTAAAGCATTCTGCTGGCGTTTTTCCGCCAAAAAGTTGAACAGTCTGCCTTATCCAAGATATTAAACTCGATCATTTTCTCAAGTAATGAGAAATCAACTGGAATATCCCAACGGATACGTACCAACTCTTTCGTGTGATCATAGCCAGCCTCTACAATTTCATCAGAAAAACGAGTAATCCCTACCCTTTCTGGGGAAACAGCCAAATGATGTTTGGCTACGCTAAAGCCAATAATAAATGTACCGTGATCAGTAAACATAGGCTGATTCCACGCAATTTTGGGTATTAAATTAGGGAATTTCTTGGTTACCCACCCCATAACCTCTTCCGTTCGGGCACGATGTTACGGGTTATCAATACGCGCTAAATATTCTTCAAAAACTTCCATGTTGTTCCCTCCTAAGATAACTATATAACTATGTCATTCAGAGAAGTTCCACAAACCGATTCGTCGTTGTAACTACTCACAGAACTGATTGTCAGAAGAAGATATAAACCGGCTGCAAGCATGCGGCCGGTTTATGTTGATTCGGGTCAAGCAGGGTTTAGTTTTCGTAGCGAATGCGGTTATTGTTCCAACACCGTTTCAAACTTGCCGAACCATGCACTCCAGCCATACTTGGCGCCTTCGAGTCCGTGAACATTAGAGAATCCAGTTTGTTCGAGATGAAGATTAACCTTTCCGTCCCCTAAATCCTGCAGCGTCCAGGTGACCGTATGCCGCTCGTCTCCGGTAGCCCAAGAATAGGACAATCGGTGTGGTGCTTCCACGACAAGCACTTCGCCTTCAACGATCCCATCCCAATATTCGGACGGCTGATGGCGAAACTGAAAGCAATGCCCCACGACGGGTTTAAAATCATTTTCCGCGATCCACTTTGCTAACTTGCTTGAATCGGTCAGTGCGGACCAAGCCTTCTCAATCGATGTCGTGTACTGAAAATCCAAGGATAATGCTAAACTCATTCTTCTTCCTCCTTTAATAGTTGGTTCAAGCGCAACATATTCATACTCCAATACTTGCTGTAGAAAGCCACCCAATCTTGAATTTCTTTGAGTGGAGAGGCGTTGAGCCTAAAGCGCGTTTCTCTGCCGACTTTTCGATCAAGTACCAGTCCGGCCTCTTTGAGAATCGTCAAATGCTTGGATACCGCTGTACGGCCCATTGGAAACTGTGACGTCAACTCGTGAAGCGGTAACTCCTCTGCCTCTGCTAACAAACGAATCAGTTGACGCCTAGTTGGATCTGCAATAGCTGCGAACACATCCCGCAACTGGTTGTTCTCGCTCACAACACCCGCTCCTAAATATTTTTACCAAGGGACAGTCGTTAATGTTTCCGGATCTAGCCCCTACGAGGCGATGCCCCCTAAATGGACGACTATTCGTGTCTCATTGATTATAGGACACCATTTGGTGTTGTGTAAACTTATACTGGCATTTCAGCTTTCCATTGACTTCGGTCCTACAATAAAGGATTTACCATTGTTTTTATATAGTTGTAAAACTTATCCATTTCCTGATGTAAGTGATCCCTTGAATCAAGATAAGCTACGCTTATTGAAGTATTGTTAGCAATTTCATCAAGTTCGTCTTTGTAAATATATGACTTTTTGCTATCCATATAGAGTAGTTTTCGTTGTTTCTCGTCTCCGTTCCCTTCTGCCTCTATCTGTTTTAGAATCGACCGAAAATCACTTGGGTCATCACTGATACGTGTTGTTATTTTAACAATATTCTCTGTAGGAGCAGATGCCAAAGTGAATGGTTTCTGCTTTCCAGGTTAAATCCTTCTCTTATTCAAATAGAAAAGAAAATACATCTTCTCCCCCTTTCCCAAAATGATTAGCTGCTAATTGGACACCATTTGGTGACGTTTTAATTTTATGACACCATTTAGTGTCGTGTCAACAGCATTTTAAACTTCATATGAAAACTGTCAATGGAAGGGTACGCGCTGCTTCTACAAATCGTTTTACTCCGAATCCAATCCCTGCAAAGATGACAATAACCAACAAGAAAGGTTATAGACGAGACTTTCATGTAATTGAATGACTCTTGTCTAACGATTTTGACCTTCTTTCTTACAATTTAATAAGAATGGAGAGGATGGCATGCTTATTCGACCCAGAAAATAAAAAGGCTGTCCCGCAGTCATTATTCATGACTTTTGGGAAAGCCCTCTCTACATTTTTAGATTATACTTCCTTACTTTCGGTTTTACGATCACGGCAAAGCTTTCTTCATCTAATAGTTAAAAACCAATTGGATAGTTGTACCTTCACCCAGCTTACTTTCTATTCTTATTTCAGCGTCATGAATTTTAGCTATCTCCTTGCATAATGAAAGCCCGAGCCCGAGGCCTCCTCCATTCGCTCTCGATCTCGATTTGTCGGACATAAAGAATGGCTCAAAAACTTTTGTTATGTCGTCATCAGGAATGCCGATCCCTGTATCTTTCACTTCCAGAATCATTTTTGACTCAGTATCTCTGTATGAAGATAAAAGTATTTTATCGTTGTTCTTCGATGCTTTAATCGCATTGTCTATCAGGTTTGCAAGTAAAATTTTCATCAAATCCTTATCCATTAAAACACTAAGAGGCTCCGTCGATATTTCCAGATCAATATTCTTTATGTTCAGCTTTGGAATAAAAGAATTTTTGATTTCCACAAAAAGTTCTTCAAGTTTTCCCTTTTTCAACTCAAAATCTTCTTTGCGCAAAACAATGAGCTCCATAAGCTTAAATGTCAGTTTCTCTAGCCGCTTTCCTTCTTCATAAATAAAGCTTAATGAGTTGATATAAGTCTCTTCATCATATTTATTCGTTCTTAAAAAATCCGCATAGCCTATGATTGAAGTTAACGGAGTCCTTAGTTCATGTACCAGGTTATCGATAA
The DNA here is from genome assembly GCF_046196545.1 of Brevibacillus fortis. GTDB lineage: Bacteria > Bacillota > Bacilli > Brevibacillales > Brevibacillaceae > Brevibacillus > Brevibacillus fortis_A. Next base: position 3,122,932 of record NZ_CP176370.1, on the reverse strand, counting down.
ACCTTTGCTTGTCTTCTGAAGTTTTTTTAAGCTGGTTTACTTTATCTTCTACATCAACAGCCATCAAATTGAAATTTTCCGCTAACAACCCAATTTCATCATTCGATTTTACCTTTACTCTTTCACTGAAATTCCCGCCTGCAATTATTCTTGTAGATTTGATAAGTTTATTAATCGGTTTTACTATAAACATGCTCATAATTATGGTAACAATAACCAAAATTGCTGAAATAAGAGTATTTAACTTTATTAAAAGGCTTAATAAGTCTTTTCTATTTTCATAAACACTCGAAATATCTTTCACGTAAGAAACCTTATAGTGATTATTTTCCAAATAAATATTCTTAGCTATAAATAAGTAAGTCTTATTCCCTAAATCCCGTATGATGTAGTTTACTTTATCTGATGGTATGTTTAATTCTTCTCGATAAGTAAGAGTTATCTTGTTGTTTTTAAAATGACTGAAAATAACCTTATTAGCTTCATCTATTACATCCAAATATACATCCTGTTCTCCGAGGTTGTCCAAGTAAGTACGAATCATTGAATCTATGTTTTGTTTGCCAACTCCTTCAGCATCCGGGTTTGCAGATTTTTGAACTTTAAGTAGATATAAATTAGATTCTAAAGAGTTAGCAAATCGATCCTGTTCACTTATCCCGGAACGGATCTCCATATTGAGATTTAGTTCAAAGCTGCTATTAATAAGGTATATGGATGCTGGTACAAAAAAGATTTCAAATATGATTAATGTACATAAAAATATCCTCTGCCAAAATTTCATTTATTCCTCCAGCCTATATCCCAACTTAAATACTGTTTTAATTTCATCTTTCCATTCCAGCTTTTTTCTTAGCTTTTGTATATGGTTGTCTATCGTCCGAGTCTCGCCAATGTAGTCATATCCCCAAATTTTTTCTATGATTTTTTCCCTCGTTAATACGATGTTTTTATTTTGTACTAAAAACACCAATAATTCGTACTCTTTCAAGGTAAGCTCAATAATTTGACCGTTCTTTTTAACCTTCATTTCTTGCAGGTATACTTCTGTGTCTTTAAAATTTATGATGTTGCTTTTTTTATTGTAATGCCTTAATACATTTTCAATTCTGGCCAACAATTCAATTCCTTCAAAGGGTTTCGTAATATAGTCATCTACTCCCGCTTTTAATCCATACACCTTATCTGCAACTGAACTTTTCGCAGTTAAAAAAATGACAGGTATCCCTAAAGGTTTAATTTTCTCGAATAAAGTAAATCCATCAACTTTTGGAAGCATAACATCCAAAAGTATTAGATCAAAATGATCTTTTTCAATTACACTCAGGGCTTCCTCTCCATTAAAAACGATTACACTCTCATAATTTGCCGTATTTAAATTCAATTTAATTAAATTTGCTACTGCGATATCATCTTCAACAACTAAAATTTTTATCATTCTGTTTTTACCTCATTCCTTTTGCAACGGTTAGATGGAGTAAGTACCATTTCGGGCACTTACTCCATCTTATCAGTCCTACAATTTTTAATTCGCTTTCAGTTCTCTGAAATTCTCACGGTAGTCTTTTTCTACGGAAGGTAGAGTAATTAGTCTATCATAATTAATATCATAACTTGATACTGAATAATTCTTCAGACTAATTGTCATCTCTACATCCCTTCCATCTTCCAGATTGCAAAGAACACGTATGGTTCCGGAACTAGCAGTCTTACTAACCTTCATCGTATTTTCGTTAACATTTTTCTGTTGTTGATCAAAAAAGTTGATAACCGCAGTTTTAACTTTAGCATCATCGATTGTTGTCTCAGAGCTTGAATTTTCATTAGTCCAAGCAGTTAAAGAAACAATTTCCCCTGTTTTTTCATTTATGACAATGCGATTAGAAGCGGCCATTGTCTGATTTAAGTCTTCAGCACGAACAAACTGTACCACGATAACATTTGCAGTATCTTTTTTGGCGTTTTCTTTTAATACAGCTGCATCTTCTTTTGAATATAAATCCATAAAGAACTTAAATTCTTCTTGCGCGTTCGTTCGATTAACACGCGCCTCACCAAATGATTTCGCGTCAAGCCCCATATAGTCTTTTAGAGCTTTGGTTGCCATTTTTACCGCTTCTTCATCACTAATCTTTCCATTTGCTGCTTTGACTACAAGATTTGTGTTGGTTTGATTTGTGCCATTTCCTGCTTTGCTTGACACTGTTACGACCTTGTTTTTAGTAGAATTAACCGCGTTTTCGCTTGCAAATACAGCTGCTGTAGCACCGCCTACAATTGTTAGTGCCATTGAAAAAACGAGAATATTTTTTTTGTTCATCGTAATGCCTCCTGAAATTTTTTGTTTTTGGTTTGTGCAAACCCTTGTTACAGTTAATAGAATATAGCGGTAATATGTAAAAAGTATCTTTCAGTTGTCTCTAAGTTGTAAATTCTATAAAGAAAAGACAGATATTGCATTTGCAGCCGTCTTTGGATGAATAGTGGTTTTTTCTGCTGCTTTAATCTCACTATCGCTACAGTAGCATAATAAACCGAAAAGAAGCTTAGGAAAAGAAAACAGAAACGAATTGAAAAAATAGGCAAGATTGAAAAAACCACCTGGAGGCTTGCTTCAGGTGGTTCGCTACTATTATAAGTGTTTCCATGCGCGTGAGTCGAATTTCAATCATTTTCAGATTGCGCTTTTAGTGGAGATCGAAACGATCTGCATTCATTACCTTCACCCATGCAGCTATGAAGTCACGTACAAACTTTTCTTTGTTATCGTCTTGCGCATATACTTCCGCAATGGCACGCAGTACAGAGTTTGAACCGAACACGAGATCAACAGCAGTTGCTGTACGCAAGACTTCACCTGTTTTGCCATCACGTCCTTCAAATACGCCTCCATCTACAGGCTTCCACTTTACTCCCATGTCTAGCAAGTTAACAAAGAAGTCGTTCGTCAGTGTGCCTACTCGATCCGTGAATACACCGTGTTGTGTGCCACCGTGATTTGTACCAATAACACGCATCCCGCCAACGAGTGCAGTCATTTCTGGAGCAGTAAGGTTTAGTAGTTGTGCCTTGTCTACCAGGAGCTCTGCAGGACTTACACGATACTGCTTCTTCTGATAGTTCCGGAAACCATCAGCGATTGGCTCGAGCACGGCAAAGCTTTCTTCATCTGTCTGCTCTTGTGTTGCATCGCCACGTCCAGGAGCAAAAGGAACGGCTACATCAAAGCCAGCATCTTGTGCAGCTTTTTCGACTGCGGCACTGCCGCCGAGTACAATCAAATCAGCCATGCTGACTTTTTTACCAAAGTCCTCTTGAATGACTCCCAGGATCGTAAGCACTTTTTCAAGTTTTTTAGGCTCATTCACTTCCCACTCGTTCTGCGGAGCAAGACGGATGCGAGCACCATTTGCGCCACCACGCATATCCGAGCCACGGAAGGTACAAGCGGAAGCCCAAGCCGTTGTTACCAGCTCGCTGACGGTAAGGCCCGAGTCTAAGATTCGTGTTTTCAGTTCTGCTACATCGGCATCTGTTAGTTCATAATCAGCAGCGGGTACAGGATCTTGCCAGATAAAATCTTCTGCTGGAACTTCTGGGCCTAGATATCTTGAGCGAGGTCCCATGTCGCGGTGAGTAAGTTTGAACCATGCACTTGCAAATGCATCTGCAAACTCCTCTGGATTCTCATAGTAACGACGAGAAATCTTTTCGTATGCTGGGTCCATACGCAAGGCCATATCCGCAGTGGTCATCATCGTTGGAACGCGAACGGATGCATCTTCTGCATCTGGTGCAAGATGCTCATCAGCAGGATTTACAGCAACCCATTGGTGTGCACCTGCAGGGCTCTTGGTCAGCTCCCATTCATAGCCGAACAATAATTCAAAGAAACCATTATCCCATTGTGTCGGATTCGCAGTCCAGGCACCTTCAATACCGCTGCTGATGGCGTCGCGACCTTTACCGGAACCGTGTGTGCTCTGCCATCCTAAGCCCATTGCTTCCAAGGGAGCGGCTTCTGGCTCTGGGCCTACAAGAGCAGCATCTCCTGCGCCGTGAGCCTTACCAAATGTATGGCCACCTGCCACGAGTGCAACGGTTTCTTCATCGTTCATTCCCATGCGTTTGAAGGTTTCGCGAATGTCACGAGCACTTGCAAGCGGGTCTGGATTCCCGTTCGGACCTTCGGGGTTCACATAAATCAGACCCATCTGAACAGCAGCAAGCGGATTCTCGAGCTCACGATCGCCGGTGTAGCGCTTATCGCCTAGCCATTCCTTTTCAGCACCCCAGTAAATATCTTCTTCTGGATGCCAAACGTCCGCGCGTCCGCCTCCAAAACCGCTTGTCTTCCCACCCATGGATTCAATAGCAGCATTACCTGCTAGAATGTACAAGTCGGCCCAAGAGATCTTGTTGCCATATTTTTGCTTGATCGGCCATAGCAATCGACGAGCTTTATCAAGGTTGGCATTGTCTGGCCAGCTGTTAAGTGGAGCAAAACGCTGTGTGCCGGTTCCAGCACCTCCACGGCCGTCTCCTGTACGATATGTACCAGCGGAGTGCCAAGCCATACGGATAAATAATGGCCCGTAATGTCCGTAATCGGCAGGCCACCAATCTTGGCTGTTTGTCATTAGATCATAAAGATCCTGTTTTAGAGCCTGGTAGTCCAACTTTTTGAACTCTTCTGCATAATTGAAGTCTTCGCCCATAGGGTTAGATTTTTTGTCATGCTGATGCAGGATGTTCAAGTTCAACTGGTTGGGCCACCAGTGTTTATTCGACGTAGCACTAGGGTTGTGGTTCGTAGTGCTACCGTGCGAAAACGGGCACTTTCCAGTGTTAGCAGTTGCCATAGAGTCCATTTGTCCCTCTCCCGTCATTTAAATTAAGTATTAAATAATAATACTTCTAATTAAGTTATATAGCAGTTAACAAGAGAAATCAACATCTTTTTGCTCTTTTCATCTTCACGATAAAATATATGAACTCTTTCATTTCCGATTTTATGCTGTTTCTAACGTATGCATGGACCATGTAGATTATGATTTTGTCATCAGTTTGTTAGCCTCTTTTGCATCACAAAAAACCCACAATTCTCCTCGTAACGGAATTTGTGGGCTTTTTATGCGTAATCGTTTCAACTTCGCATCCTTGTTTATGTTGATCATCAGATTCTCAGTCAGTAGAGTCCGGAGAAATCACTTCCCATTTTCCAAACAGTGTGAGTCCTGCTGCTTTCGCCAAGGCCGTTGACGCATGGTTATCGAGTTGACATCGGTACTGCGGTTCGTATCCTTGACCATAGGCGTATTTGCAGATGGAACGCACCACTTTGCGGGCGTGACCTTTTCCTCTAAAGGACGTCAGCGTCAGTACGCCAAGATCCGCAATTTGCGCATCATCCTCCCATGGATACATACTGGCAGCGCTAACCAGGCGATTTTGCTCAAAAGAGCCGAACACCGCCCAGTGATCCAATTCCACATAAGCGTCATCCAAGTCTTGTTCCGAGGCGGAGGATACGAATTCGGAGAAAAACGCCTCATCTTGCTCGGTTAACCGGCGCAAGTCACCTTCGAGGTTTTCTTGCAGCAATACGTTCTTATCGGCTTTTGAAAAATAAAAAAGATAATCTGCGCCATGCAGCGTGACGCCCGCTTCATTCAATTTCTGGCGAAAGATCGACTCAGACAAGGTTTGTTGTTGTGAGAGGCCTATCTTATCGGCCAGCGCAGGCGTCAAGACAGCCATAACACGTCCGTCGGAGGTTTCCAGCACCATGACCCGACTATCTTCGTCAAGTGCAGGGTTTATAGCAACAGTAAAAGATTCATCGCTATAGAGGACGTCACCGTTCAAAAATTGCTCCCGCCAAAAGTCAGTGATCATTTGTGAAAATACAGGTGCACTTCTTACTGGATTGGTCATTATGTTCACTTCCTTATACGTTAGACTTATGTGAAACACATTCTATACCTTGACATAGTGTCAAGGTCAACAACAAAACTCCATTTCTCTAAAGCGCAAATCGTAACATGATTTCTATCTACACCACCTCTAGTGACTTGCAATCGGAATACATATTTCCGTGATGTATTCAGAATGGTTATCTGTTTCTCTACCATAATCTGATGTTCTGTTGTAGACTGTTGCAGGTCATTTTTAGATAGGACCGACTTGATCTCTTCTAATGAGAATCCATATCTTCTGAATTGCTTGATCATCGAAATTTTATACATTTCCTCATCGCTGTAATACCTGTACCCGTTTTGCTCTATAAGATTCCCCATCATTTTCGTAATACAAGTTGAATGACATGGGCTAATCCTGTGTGCGCCTTTCCTGCCACACGCTCTTGTTCCCCATAGAAGAAATGGATCACTTCATGACCTTTGCACCAAGCAAGAATATCTTTTGGATCATAAAGCATTTCAAGTTCCTTGGGGCCGCCCGTACCATACTTTAATTGTTCCTCTGAGAATACCTCAAGCATGAGAATCCCTTTAGGCTTTATTGCCTTTTTCATTTTATTCAGAACCATGGTCTGAGCATTTTTATGAAAATGTCCATATACCATAATGGCGGCATCATATTCTTCGCTCGGCACATCCTCTTGCAAGAGGTCCATTTTTCGAGTGTGTACGTCAACCGAATGCTTCTGCGCCAGTTTTTTCGTTTTTTGCAATCCGCTCTCCGCATAGTCAATGGCTGTCACTTCATGATTTCTTTTTGCTAGAAAAACTGCATTCCGGCCTTCACCCTCTGCAAACGCGATCACTTTTTGACCTTGTTCTAACCGAAAAGCTTGTTGTTGAATAAAAACGTTAGGTTCTTCTCCATAATAATATTCTTCCGAATGAAAGCGTTCATTCCAAATATTCCTCATACTATCCGCCTCCTGTCATTAAAATCTATTGTAGATTTATTATATCTACAATATCTCCAAAGATGAGAATTTGTCAATATCTCGTGGTAACGAGAGCATGACGATTTACCCCTGTAAAGGCCGGACCGAGTGTTTTTTATTTTGGTTGCTGTTGCGTTACGCAGTGAATCATGCCACCGTACGCATACAACTTCCTTACGTCTATGCCGACAATTCTTCTACTCGGGAATTGCCCTTCCAGGATTCGCAGTCCCAACCCGTCATGTTCATCACCATATATCGGAACCAATACCACTTCGTTTCCTATATAAAAATTTAAATACGACCCTCTACAGCCAGCTTCTTTTACTACTTTTCCTTGTAACAGGCATTGGTATGAGTTGAAATGGCTTTCCATCCGTATTTCTTGCATGTCGTAATTCCTGATAATGTTTTTCGTAAGCATCTAGAAGGCGAGCTTCACTTTCACCAAAAGGGTCATACTCATAGAGGATGGTTTTTTCATTAACGAAGCGTGCTGTCCCATCGATATGGAAGTCTGTTACTTCATCGTGGTTATCCTCTCCACAAAGACCGGTTATCCAGATAAAGTTCGTTACACCCAGATACTTGGTTAACGCACTTTCGATTTCTTCTTGACGAAGCGCAGGATTTCGATTCTCATTCATGATGGAGGATTTTGCTGCCAACAAAGTACCTGTATCAAGAAATCAATTTTACCCATATTCACTTTTGCTTCATTCAACTTTGTTTGCACATGCTTTCTTTCGTTTTCATTACAAACAACAACATGGACATTTTCACCATAGTGAAGCTCCTTGGCCATCGTTACCCAAATATCATCGAGTTTCGCTCTGTATCTTTCGCCTTTATTGGTTCCATCATAGGGCCATTGGAGCCACGTTCCCTCATGCTTTTCCCATTCCGCCGGCATAAAAAAGGCAATGTTATCTCTACTTCCCACCAAGTTTCACTCCTCCTTACGAGTAAAACTCATTCTAAACCTTCACAATGTGTCAAGGTCAAGGACAGATCAGCATTACCTACAAAAGAGTCCATCCGGATCATCATGACAAAGGGCGAATCGTCTCTACTAGACATCCGCCCTTTGCTATTTATATCGTTTTCACTTCATGGTGGCGAAGGTAATCTCGGAACGAAAGGTGTCTTTCAATTTCTTGAATATGATCGTACTTGAAAGCATGAATTTGATGAGTACGATTGTCTCCACCCTTACGGAAGTATCGCCTTTACCCCCTAATCTACTTCACATGAAAATCTGATTAGTCGGCAGCTCTCTAATTCTTTCATTTGTACGTTGTTTATTATCTCATTCGTAGCTAAGCGGCTAATAATGGGAGCTAGGGTAACAGCTGAATGCATAACGGTCAGATAAAGACCCTTTATTTTGTCATGAAATCCAACAATGGGGTAACCATCTTCAGGCATGGGTCTCAAGCCTACCTTGATGCTTTCCAGCTCCAACTTCTCTCCTCCTTTTAAATTGTGCTGTAGAATTTCAAACGCCCGCTTTCCAACTGCCTCGGGTCCATTTTGTTCAGACTCATCGATATAATCTTCCGCTGCTAGTAACGTCTCATCGGTTAGTTGTCTCGCTTCAAACTTAGAATTTGAAACTAAGGTGTGGATCAACTTTTCTTTCGATTTCATTCGGATGAGTATAGAAGGCGAAGGAGCGACAGGAACATCGAAGCCTAATGGCTTACAGAGTTCGGGTATAGCTACCCCAGTCGCTAATACAACAACATCTGATTCTATAAAACCATTGGAGGTGTTAACCCCAATAACCTTAGAGCCCTCTGTGATTATTTGCATCACTTCTGTATCAAACAGTATGTTCGCTCCATTTTCTTCTGCTTTTTTCACGAAAAGTTTTGCAGTCAAAATTGGATCTAGTGCGCCTTCTTCGTGCGCATAATAAGCTTCCTCGGGATATTCCTTTAGATTCGGTTCTAATTCTATGATTTGCTGCTTTTTTAATGGTTGTTTACGAGACTCCTCAAGCTCTGTAGGGACTCCCCAAGTCAGTGCTCCATCCCATTTTATTTCTAGTTCAGGTATCTCTTTTTCTAATTCATGATATTCGGCTATCGATGCATCATACAAATGTCGAAAATTTTCTAATACCCGGTCCGATGGATGAATCCAAGCGAAAGACTTATTCGTGGCTTCACATGCAGCAGTTGAATTCGTCTCTATTAAAGTGACATTCTGATTCTGCATTGATAAATAATAGACCATGGATGCACCAACAATACCTGCACCAACCACTACAATTTTTTGATTCTTCATCATGAGCGCTCCCTCCTGTGAAACTCAAGTCTTTTTGATAGAAAGATGAGTTTTAATAAGGATACCCCGCCATCAAGATCTTTGCTCATACAGCTTAACGATTTCGATGATGGTGTTTACAGCGTGCATCATGTTGTCAACGGAGACATACTCGAACCGCCCGTGGTAGTTTTCTCCTCCAGTGAAAATATTCGGTGTTGGCAACCCCATGTAGGATAGCTGGGAGCCATCTGTACCACCGCGTATCGGCTGAATAATCGGCACGATTCCGAGGTTTTCTAGTGCTTGTGTAGCGATGTCCACTACTTCCATTACAGGCTCAATTTTTTCCCGCATGTTGAAGTATTCATCTTTGATTTCGAGCTCAATTCGCTTCTCTCCGTATTTTTTCTGTAAGTCTTCTACGATACGAGCCATTTCGGACTTTCTCTCCTGAAACCGATTACGATCGTGATCCCGGATCAAATAACGAAGCTGAGTTTGTTCGACGTCACCTTGAATGGAAGACAGATGATAGAAGCCTTCGTAGCCTTCCGTCTTCTCAGGAGTTTCATCCGCTGGCAACCTTCCATGCAGCTCCATGGCTATTTTAGCAGCGTTGACCATTTTACCTTTGGCCGAGCCAGGGTGAACGTTCTTCCCTTTACAAGTAACGATGGCTGATGCAGCGTTAAAGCTCTCGTACTCGATCCCGCCAAGAGCACCGCCATCCATCGTATAGGCATATACTGCGTCGAAGGCGGACACATCAAACTTGTCTGGACCTCTGCCGATTTCTTCATCCGGGGTGAAAGCTACTCTCACTTTCCCGTGTTTTCGTTCTGGATGTCGAATCAGATAAGCCATAGCGGTCATGATTTCGGCAATACCAGCTTTATCATCAGCGCCAAGTAATGTGGTACCGTCTGTCGTAATTAAGGTATGCCCTTTGTAGCCAGCCAGCTCTGGAAACTCGTGTGGCGAAAGGACAATATTCAGTGCTTCATTCAAAACAATGTCTTGTCCGTTATAATTTTCGATAACTTGCGGCTTCACGCCAGCGCCGGTAAAATCGGTGGCGGTATCCATATGAGCAAGAAAACCGATTGTTGGAACTTCTTTGTCTGTATTGGACGGTAGGGTTGCCATTACATAACCGTTCGCATCCATCGTAACTTCCTGCATACCTATGGCTTTCAGCTCGTCTACGAGCATTTGGGCCAGCACTAGCTGCCCTGGTGTAGAGGGGCAAGTTTCGCTGTTCTCATCGGATTGTGTATCAACTTGTGCGTAAGAGATGAATCTATTCATCATTTCCGTTTTCATGGACTTATCTCAACTCCAGTACAAATAGTCAAACCTATTCAAGAAAGAGGCAATCTCGTGACAAATTCTACCACGATCTCCGTCGATTCTTCAATCACTACACCATATTGACGTGCTGTCTCCGCATGTTTATTCTTCCTTATGGTCAAGAAATTCCTCAAGCTCATCCAGCTTGCTCGACCAGAAGTGACGATATGACTGACTCTGAAAAATAAAACAGCGACGACCCAGACCCGAAAATACAGTCTTAGGCTCACCGCTGTTTTGATTGAAATATCTATCCAGTATATTATTTCCCATTCAAATGATAGATGTGTTGTACAACGCCAGAGGAGAACGTTTGTGTATTCACCAAGCTCAAATTCAACCTCTGTTTTATATCCATAAACAACGGTTTTCCTTCCCCCAAAATAACAGGGTGAACAGATAATCGAAATTCATCTACAAGCTCTAAATTGATAAAAGTTGTAATAAGACTTGCTCCACCATATAGCCAGATGTCTTTGCCAGGCTTCTTCTTTAATTGATTGACTACTTCAGGAATATTATCGTTGATAAATATTGCTTTATTATCAGTCCCTTTTTGTGTCTTGGAAAACACATATTTTTCTTTGCTATGAACCAATCCCCAAATCTCTTTTTCCGTATCCGTATGTTCCATTTCTGGCGAAAATTGTCCCCATAAATCATAACTTTTTCTTCCATATAAAATAGTGTCAATTTGATGTAAGAAATGAACAAACCCCATTTCAGAGTCCATTATGCACCAATCAACTTCCCCATTTTTCCCTTCAATGAAACCATCTAAAGTAACGGCTAAATCTAAAATGATTCTTCGTTTCATGAATAGTTACTCCTTTCGTTGATCTACCACCTATTTTAGACCTTTAAATATGTCACCTTGTGTCTTATTTGTAATAGAAGGGTTTATCATTTTTCAGCTGACATATGTTTAAAAACAGCTCACTTCATTGGCGATAGATACCATTGAGTGAGCTGTTTTATGACGTGAGGCTATTTTATTCTCGTTCTCCATGCAACGATAGTGATGTGATGGATTACTTCAAATATCTTCCCGTGATCGACTGTTCCGCATGGATGATCTGCGGAGGTGTGCCCTCGAAGACCACCTGACCGCCATTGCTGCCCCCGTCTGGTCCCATATCGATAATCCAATCCGCTTGGCTGATCACATCAAGGTTGTGCTCGATAACGATTACCGTATTGCCGGCATCCACGAGGCGGTTCATGATCTCGAGAAGGTGACCGATATCTGACATATGTAAGCCAGTTGTCGGCTCGTCCATCACGTAGATGCTGCCCTTCTTATGCAGCTCGCTTGCCAGCTTGATACGCTGGCATTCCCCTCCTGAGAGCGTGCTGAGTGGCTGGCCGAGTGTAATATAGTTCAGCCCCACATCACTCATCGCCTGGAGCTTGCGCACAACCTCTTTTAGCTCAAAAAATTCCAATGCCTGCTCCACAGTCATTTCCAGCACTTCTGCAATTGACTTGCCGTTTAGCTTGTATGCAAGTACCTCTTCCTTGAACCGTCTACCTCCGCAGACTTCGCATGGCAGCTTCACGCTTTCAAGGAATGCAAGGTCTGTATACACAACACCTAGTCCTTGGCAGTTCTCGCAAGCCCCCTTGGAATTGAAGCTGAACAAGCCTTGGTTGACCTTGTTCGCGGATGCAAACGCCTTGCGCACATCATCCATAATCCCTGTATAGGTCGCGGGATTCGAGCGCGTTGACACGCCTACCGCCGATTGGTCGATGACGATCGCATCCGGATGGTTGCTGAGGAATACATCGTTAATCAACGTACTCTTACCTGAGCCGGCGACACCCGTAACTACTGTCAGCACTCCGGTTGGAATATCAACACTCACGTTCCGCAGGTTGTGCAGTGTGGCATCCTCGATAGACAACTTGCCGGACGGCTGCCGGGAATCGTGCTTCAATTGAAGCGGCCGATTCATATGGGTGCCAGTCAGTGTACCTGATTCCAGCAGGCCTTGGAAGTTTCCTTCATACACGATAGTACCCCCGTGGCTGCCAGCGTGAGGCCCGACGTCGACGATATGATCTGCCACCTTGATCACATCGGGATCATGCTCGACGACAATGACGGTATTGCCCTTGTCGCGCAGCTTCTGAAGCAATTCATTTAACCGGTGTACATCACGGGGGTGTAAACCAACGCTGGGCTCATCAAAAATGTAAGTAACATCAACCAGACTGCCGCTCAGATGCTTCACCATCTTGACACGCTGTGACTCGCCGCCGGACAAGGTATCCGTCTCACGATCCAGCGTCAAGTAGTCTAGTCCGATATCCACTAGATGCTGCAACCGTTCCGTCAACGACTTGACCATCGGTGCGGCGACCGAATCGTCAATCTCCTGAATGACGCGGATGAGCCGACCGACTTCCATGGAGGACATCTCTGCAATGTTGTGGCCATTGATTTTGCAGTTGAGTGCGGCCTGATTGAGTCTCGCACCATGACAGCTGTAGCAAGAACCTTCGATGATGAACGGCGCAACTGCTTTTTGTGTACGCTCAGATTTCGTCTTTAGATCCTGCTTGATGTATTTGTTGATGAACTTCTCAATGACGCCTTCTACTGTAATATTCACGGCTTTCCCGGCGAATTGCATCTCTACTTTCCTAGCCTTGGCGTACAACAGCTGCTCAAGCTCCTCATCCGAATAATCGCTCAGCTTCTTTTCAGGATCGAAGCCCGTCTGCACGAGCATATTCCATTCCATGCCGTCTACCTTATAGTCCGGCAGCATGATTGCTCCTTCATTCAACGACTTTGACATGTCCAGCGCCTTGCTCATGTCGACGCTCAGACTGCGACCGATCCCGTTGCATTCGGGACACATGCCTTGGGGGTCATTAAAGGAGAACATATGCGCTTGTCCAACATTGGGCTGACCTATCCGGGAGAAGAGTAGGCGGAGAATGGGAGAAATATCGGTAATTGTCCCCATAGTGGAATGGGAACCGCCGCCCAGCCGCTTCTGGTCCACGATAACCGCCATGCTCAGGTTCTCGATCGCGTCCGTATCCGGCTGCGGATAGCGGGGCAGGAAATTGCGCACGAACATGCTGAAGTTCTCATTCAGCAAACGCGTGGATTCTGCGGCGATCGTATCGAAGACAATCGATGACTTGCCGGAGCCAGATACACCGGTGAAGATTGTAATCTTCCGCTTGGGAATGCGCAAGGATACGTTCTTGAGATTGTTTTCCCTCGCACCGGAGATTACGATAAACTCCTGATTAGATTCGCTCATGCCAAACATCCTTCCGATAGTATTCATTTCTACTTATGTTAACATTGTACCATTCAGAAGGAGATCTTCGCTTACTTTCACCAAAGCGCCCGCAAGGTGAGTATTATCCTCTAAGCATCAAGGCGGAGACAAGCTCACCTTGCTGCATTCCCTTTCCACCAGGTGGAATCTTGATCAAGCAATCGGAATCTTTAATGGATACGGTAACGCTTGATTGATCCATCCCGACAGGTTTTACGAATACCTTGCCATCGATTACAAACGACTTTCCGCGAACATACCGGGGATACGCATTTACCTTTGTAAAGTCTTCGCCTAGAAAAGCGGTAAAGTCCCGCATGTATCTATTTTGAATCCCCTGCATACCCAAAATCACAGGACGAACGAAGAGCTCAAAACCAACAAAGCATGCTCCCGGATTGCCTGACAAAGCAAACAAAAATTGATCATTCCAAACCCCTGCGGACGTAGGACTTCCGGGGCGCATTGCTACTTTGTTAAACAGGACCTTCCCTTTCCATTTTTCAAAAATATCTACGAGAATGTCGTAGTCGCCTACCGATACTCCACCTGATGTGATCACGAAGTCCGCAACGGAAAATGCTTCAAAAATAAGAGCTTGAGCTTGGTCTGCCTCGTCAGGGATGGAACCCATCAGTAACGGAATTCCTCCTGCCCCCCGAATAAGTGCCGCCAGCATGTAAGAGTTACTGTTTCGAATTTTACCTGCGCAAAGTGACGCATCTACAGGTAAAAGCTCTGAACCTGTTGCAAATATCGCGATGGTTGGGCGCTTATATACTTTGACGCGGGAGAAACCAAATGTAGCCAACAATGCGGTCTCACCAGCGAGGATTTCTGTACCTTTTTGCAGGACACAATCCCCCATTGGGATTTCGTGACCTATCGGAGTCAGGTTCTTCCCAGGATGGACTTCTTTTTTTATCGAAATGTATGTTTTGCCCTGCTCCTCAAAATCGTCTGTCATTTCCAGCATGATGACTGCGTCTGCATTTTCAGGTACCATGGCTCCCGTCATGATTCGGGAAGCGGTTCTTTGCGATACTTCTTTTGTAGGAAGGGCTCCACAAGGAATATTGTCGATCACTTCCAAAAGGACAGGAGATTCAGGTGATGCCCCGTGAGTTGAACTGGACATGATCGCAAAGCCATCCATCCCGGAACGCCGGAAATGAGGCATATTATCTGGCGCAATGATATCCTCCGCCAACGTACGACTGTAGGCATTTTCCAATGAGACTTCTTCTACACCGAGATGGTTCAGATGTTGCTCAATTCTGCGTTGTGCTTCCACGACTTGAACCGCATTTCGGTGAAATCGATTCACGCTTTCTACTCTATCCATGTCGTCTACACTACCCTCCAATTTGAGACATGCGCCTGACTGTTGGTACATGCGACTGACTCTCATCGACTAAAGCTTTGGCCATTTCGTGATTCAGTGGTTTGATATGCAATGCTCGGAAAAAGAGTTCGCGTACCGCTTCATCATTTCCAATGCACTTACGAACGTTAAACTCATCCGACCAATATAGGCATGGCTTTATATTTCCATCCGCCGTCAAACGAAGCCGGTTACAAGTTTCGCAGAAATGATCGCTCACGGGATGAATCAGCCCAAAACTCCCCTTGGCGCCTTCTATCCGAAACGTTTGTGCAGGTCCGTTACCTTGCACTTCATGACTCTCAGCCACTTTCCAGCCTAATTGATGACAGCGTTCCAATACCGTGGACAATGGCAGATAGGATTGCTTCCATCTCGTGTTGTTGTGTCCGATGGGCATGTATTCAATAAATCGAACTTGTAAATGACTATTAATCGTGAGCTGAAGAAAATCTTCTATTTCGTCATCGTTAATCCCCTTCATAAGAACGACGTTCAACTTAATCGGTTCTATCCCTACCTGTTGGCATGCAGCTATACTATCCAGAACTCGCTGGACATCTCCGCCGCGAGTAATCAACGAAAAACGATCCGCTTTCAATGTATCCAGACTGATATTCACACGGTTCAAGCCTGCTTCTTTTAATTTTTGGGCCTTTCTAGCCAAGAAAATGCCATTGGTAGTCATAGAGATATCTTCGATTCCTGGAATTCCTGCTATCGCGGATACCAAATGTTCAATGCCTTTGCGGACCAATGGTTCTCCACCTGTCAGCCTTACTTTTTTGACCCCCATTTCGGCCAAAACCCTTACAACCTCGGTGATTTCGTCCAAAGACAGGATATTTTCATCAGGTTCAAATTCCATTCCATCAGCAGGCATGCAGTAAACACACCGCAAGTTGCAACGATCCGTTACCGAAATGCGTAGATAGTCATGGACACGACCATAAGCATCCACCAATTCACTTGGAATCACTGGTCTTCCCCCTTTCAACTTCTGCAAATTCGTTTTCCTTCAAAGTACCATATTCATAATGCAGGACATGTGATAAAACGCACACCGTTTGAATCACGTGCGTCTATTGCTTCTGCCTGTGCACCTTTTGCCCGTTCGGAGGATGGAAGGATTGGGACATGAAAAAGCTGTCAGGGAACATCAGTTCCTCGACAGCTTATCTGTGTAAATCATCCTATGATACTATTGCTTGCTTACAGAAGAGGCAAGATTGCGTTTGCGTACGCCTGGGCTCCCTTTTGATTAGGATGACCGATGGAGGCACGCTTGCAAATCTCGAAATCCAAGCCCGTGCACCCTGCTTCTGTGCAGGAGACGAGTCGCTCGGCTGCGATCAGGTCTTGTGGAGTCAGGTCCAAATTGATGCCGAACACATAAGGGTCATCCGTCAGCGCCGCGTGCTCCGGACCAAAATTCGGATCAGCGAAAAAGATACGCTGTTTACCGAGCTCTGCATTTCTCTCATCGATGGCTTTTAGCAGGTATAGCTTTGATTCCGCTTCGAGTTGGGCAGAGCGCTTGTATACCTTTTCCAGCTCAGCCGCACCCAGAATCCCTCCGGCTGCACCGCCGCCGACTCCTCCGACAATGGCCCCTACGCCGATCAACAATGCTTCCACCGCAGTCATATCACTCTTTTCAGACACTGGTGGATAATAACCGGTAACGATGACTTTGGCTTGTGTAAATTTATTCGTCACCTCGACCAGCAATTGCTTCATGCTCCCATAGAAATAGTCGTAATGTAATTGCGCCAAATCGGCTGGATGGAAAGGATTCAGAACTGTCCGAACATCGACATCATTCATGCCTCCATCCAAAAGAATCAGATCCACCAATTCAGCCTCGCCTTTGAAGAACGCACATTGCTGCAGAATCGTTGGAAAAGAGGTAGGTACCTCACCGTCTACGGGTGCCACTACGTCATGCTTTCCCTCTCCAATAATGGCGCCAGAATGAGCGAGTACTTGTGTATATTGCTTGATATCTCCTTCTCTGGCCTGAACGGCTGCACCCACGATGGAATAAAACTTCTCATGCTCTTGCAAGCCTTGCCCCCAGCTCACGGAATCGCCCATCACGAGCATATGGAAGGTTTCTAGGGTCAGTGGAATTTCATTGGAAGGTGTGCCATCAGAAAGGCGCACCTTCATGGTCACCTGCTCACCTGCTGGATTGCTCTCTACATCGGCCGGGCGAATCAAGGTAAATTCCAATTGAGTCGAACTTAACATCCGTACATCGGGCATTTCTTGGTTATTTACCAAGACGAGTGTCCCTTCGGAGAAGCCGCTTCCGTTCACGATCACTTTTTGTCCGGGTCTCAGCCTCGTTTTCACTTGATTTTCCTGTTGGGCGGAAATGACTTGTGGCTTCACGTAGATGGATGCCTTGCTGGAGAGAGTCATATCTGATTGTCGTACCTGGAGCGTATGGGAGCCTCCTGTCACGTTAGGTATGACAAAGTTAAGCATGGTATCACTTACTACCTGGGTTTTCGTTTCAGTGCCATCGATCAGCACGACATCTGTTTTCGTGTAGCGCTTCCCTTCCAGCGTCACTGTATCACCTGCGAATGCATACTCCGGAGATACATGGCTGATAGACGGCTCCAAGAGCTTGCGTCTGAAGTCATCTTCGTCGATGGCTCGGAAGCTCACAGGTTCAGACAATCTACCTCCGGCATATCCGACACGACCGGCATCGGCGAATGAACCTTGGGCCCCCGGTTGACCTGCCGTTCTTGGCCCGGGACCGCATGCCGTACCGAATTTTGCATTCTTGCTGTCACCCACAGCTCCACCTGGTCCGCCCGCTCCAGGATTGCCAGGGATTCCGCCTGCCCCCGGGCTGCCTCCTTCAATCGTGATCGCAAAGCCTTGCGAATAATTTTGGATGATCGTTTGTGGTGCGTACAAGGTCAGCCGACCGCCAGCTCCCCCATTGCCTCCCTGGCCTCCGTAGCCAGCTGCTCCGCCACGTCCTCCGTTTCCACCTGCTCCTGCTCCGGCTTTGCAGAAACCTGCCCAATCCAATTCGGCTGGCTTGCCTTTTCCTCCCCGGCCACCATCTCCTCCGTCTTGCCCAGGTCCACCTTGTGTACCATCTTGCCCTTTCAAGTCAAAATGAGGACGTCCCGCCATATCGAGGACCCACAATTCAAGTTCAGGAGCCGCAGCCCCGTCGAATCCACGGTCTCCGGGCAATCCTGCTGTTCCAGGTGTCCCCGGAATGCCTGAGAGCGTCGATGACATTGGTGCATCTGGCGGTGTTGCTGGTTTTTTGCGTTTGGCTGGAACATAGCGGTAAGGACGCTCCCATGTAAACGTAACATTCTGTCCAACCGTCAACTTTTCGGCGATGATGATCAAGTAGCGCTGCGGATATTTCAAAATGACATTGGTTCCATCCTCGATAGTAATTTCCGACGCGGCCCAATAGGCAGTGTCCACCGATATATTCAAGGCCGAAGCAGGGGACGGAACAGCTAATGTAGCCGTCATTTTTTTAGGAAACGGGATTGCTTGCAACAGTTCCGCTTTTCCACTCAGCATTTGCAACGTTGGTGTAGTTTTGGCTGAGTCGATCCGATACGCAGACTGAATCATGGTATTCCCACTGACGAGCGTGGGGGTTGGTTTCGTCAATCCCGACTGAGGTACAATCGTTCCGCGGATCTTGAGCGCCCCCAGACTGGACAGGGACGTAATCCCGAATGACTCCAGCACCGCTTTGTGATACATCATTCGATCCTGAACCATTTGGGGTGCTGCTTGGAAGGATGCCGGATTCACAGCCATGGTCGTGATCCCGAGCGTATTTCCACCTGCATTGAAAGTGTTTGTAGAAGTTGACATTCTTTTTTCCTCTCCCTTATCACAATGAATGAAATAGTATGTGCGAGCCAGTCTCCATTGCACGGACGATCATTCTTGGCTAACGCCGAATTCCTCTAATTCCCGAAAGCTGATTTTTCTTCTCTGTGGATGTGGTTTTCCGCCTCGATGCGCCCATATGATCTCCACCTGATTGCCTTCCGGATCAAGAAAAGAAAAACATGCATATTCGCTCTCCACATACGGACCATGTGCCAAAATTCCGTGATCCGTCAGCCTCCTCCACACTTCCTTGAAGTGATCCAACGTATCCACCCAAAATGCGAGATGCACATGATGCGGATTGTTCAGGATGAGCAAATCGTGCCTGCCCGATTGTGGATCAATCGCCAAGCATGCCGTTTCGTCACCAGGGTTCATCATTGCCAGTTCAAGTGCGGTTTCATAAAAAGAGGCCAATCTGCGAACATCATGCGCATATAAGGAAATGTGACCCAAGCGGCTTAGCTTTGACATGTTCCCTCCATCCTTTCGTACTGACTCGCCTGTTTCATCCTAACACCGAGAATACCGACCTCGATATTACTCGAAAGGATGCATCCAAAAGGATACCCTTGCGATAAATATGAGTACCAAGTATAAAAGAAGCGTAGTAAAATCGTAGGAAGAAAAAGGAAAACCTTGTGATGGAGCAGGTGATGCTATGAATTATCAGGAGAGCCTTGAAGAGCTGGAAAGTCGTCTGTTGGTAGGGCGAACCGAGGAAGTCCTTCATTTTTTGAAGTTGCTTGCGGATGAGCGGCGCTCCAAAAAAATCATGAATCTCTTCGGGACCGCAGGCGTGGGAAAAAGCTATTTGCTCGACGAGCTTAAGCGGCAAGCTCATCTGCGTCAAGCAGCTACTCTCTCTTTGGACAGCGAGCAATTTTGGCACACGCCCTCTGATTTTTGCCTACATATTTTGCAGGCATTGCATGTCTATCATAAGGGAGAAGAGCAGTATCCTTCCCAATTGTTGGAGGAATCCGTTTCGAAGCTGAATGAAAAAGCGGCCGATCAAAGACTCGTCCTCTTTCTCGACATTTACGAGAACTTAGACGGATTGGACCATTGGTTGCGCGAATATTTTTTCAAACGATTAAGCGCGAATATCCTAATCGTGATCGCAGGGCGGCATCCGCTGTCTGAAGCTTGGCTTCTTTCGCCTGGTTGGCGGCACTTCATCAGTAGGGTTCCGTTGTCCCATCTTCCTTACGATGCTGTCGAGCGGTATGCGCATTACTGTCACATTTTTGAACCGCTTATCATCCAAGAAATGTGGCGGCGCTCCAATGGGCATCCCCTTACCCTGTCACTGCTGTCCTTTAACTTGCAGCTGAGAGATCAGGAAGGAAACGGTGATTTTCATGAGGAAATGGACACGCTGCCGTTTGTCGTCAGCCAATGGCTGCGCGAAGTTCCTGGCGAGCATTTGCGTCCTCTCGTGGAAGCAGCAGCCATATTGCGGCACTTCAATCAGGATAATCTGTCCTTTTTATTGAAAAGAGAAATCACGGCGTCAGAGTTTTTCCAATTGATCCGATTTTCGTTTGTACGAAAAGTGGACAGCGGCTGGACGATACATTCCTTGATGAGAGAATCCATTGCCCAGGATATGCGGGCACGGACGCCGCTTCATTTTGCAGATTTGCAGAAGCGGGCTGTTCATTACTATTATGAGAAGTTTACCAAGTCAACTCATTCGGTCCGCACACCAGAAGCTTTAGAGCTTACCTTCTTTTTAGGTGACGCACTCATCCGCGCCTTTTTAAATTGGTTCGACCCATTACCCAAACCGTTCGAATCCATCCACACTGGTCATCGGGAAGAACTACTGGAGTATATCCGCAATCAGCGGCACTGTCCCTCCCCCAAAACGATCAAGCTGTTTGATCCGCACACGAACCGACATTTTGATTTTCACCTGACAGCGGAGCAAACCTTGTACCCATTGAATTGGCTTGATCATGACCGTTTATTCTCGCTGGGATATGACGTGCTTCGCGTTTTGCGTAATGAAAACGGCGCGATCTCGGCACTCGCCGCAGTTGTTCCCATCAACGAAAAAACCCTTCCTTACCTGATGGAACATTCCGGTTCTCGTTCCTATTTCACTGCTCTATCCAAACAAGAGCTAGAACGGTTCAGCGTGCCAGAACACACACGGGCAGGTTGGTTCATTCACACCATTCATCAAGATGATTACGAGGATGTTTCCCAACATACAGCCATTGGCCATATGCTGCACGGTTTAATGTTCACCGGAGAATTTTTGTTGTGTTCACCTGCACCATTTCCTTTTTTCAAAGCCGCCCACGAAAGTTTGGGATTTGATATAGCCGAATTTGCCACCCACACCAACTATGACGGTGTAACACCCACGCTCGTATTTTTCCGTGATACGCAAGGCGAGCATCTCCCTGCTTATTTGCAAAAGCTGCTGAAACGATCCGGATTGGATGCGGATTTGCGCCTGGAGGAAGAAGTGGTTCCATCTCCTGCTCCCCCGGCATCACCGGGCATAGTCACAACACTGGACATGAGTATATTGACGGCTCGAGAACAGGAGGTAGCCGCCCTTGTGCTTGAGGGATTGACGAACGCAGAAATCGCTGCCCGCTTGTATGTAAGCGAAGTTACAGTGAAAAAGCATTTGAAGTCGATTTTTGAAAAGATGGATGTCAGCAACCGGACACAGTTGGTGAAAAAAATGCTTGTGTAGAACGAAAAAAGAGGAACCGTAGATGGCGGCTCCTCTTTTTAAATGCTCGATTACTAGCATTGCTTTTCTGCTATCTGCTAATGGCTACGGTTTGACATACGGTTGTTCAAATAAAATATTCTCGACTGCCTCTACTACTTTTTCCGTCCACTCACGTTCCTGATCTACGTTTGTGAGATAAATAATCGTTTTATCGGTTTCAATGTATCTTCTTAGCCAGCTTCGATACCCCGGCCAGCTTCCGCCGTGATGCACGACTTTTCCTATCACTCGATCTTCACGCAGCCGCCAGCCATATCCATAATAAGATAAACTGTTGTCAGTAAGCTGCACAGGGGAAAATGCTCTCTTTAGCGTTGCTTTTTTTACCAGCTTTTCTGTGTAGAGAGCTCTGTCCCACTTACGCAAGTCATCCAGTGTTGAACTGACCGCGCCGTCTCCCTGAATACCATCCAGATAAATGACAAAATCGTTCTCACTTGATTCATCCGGTAACACTAATGCTTCAGATTGAGCAGAATACACGTATCCATAGGCGTAATGCTGGATCAACTCAGGCGAATATCTTCGGTTGTACACCTTCGTATGCTGCATACCTAGTGGTTGAAAAATGTGTTGCTGCAAGAAATCGGCAAATCGTGTATCAGCTGCGTGTTCTACGATAGAAGCCAATAAAGCATAGCCGGTATTACTGTACTCATACTTTTCATTGGGTTGAAACAAGAGGTTGGGTCGATGTTTGATTAGCTGTTCGAGTATGTCTTGATTCGTAGCCACTCGCGTTTTATCCCAATATTGCGAAAACAACTCCATGTAATCAGGCAAACCGGATGTGTGCACTAATAGATTCTCTACTGTAATATCGGCATAAGAGAACTCTGGAAAGAACTTGTCAACTTTGTCTGTATAGTCGAGCTTACCTTGCTCTTGCAAGATCATGATGCCCATTGCTGTAAACGCCTTGGAAACCGATGCAAGTTCAAATACGGAATACGGTGACAATCTCTCAGCCGTTTCTAGACTGGCCATTCCTATGGAATTTTGATAAAAAGGGGTCCCTTCTTCCAAAATCAAGATGTTGCCGCTCCAATTGTTTTGTTCGCCAATCGTAGAAAAAAGCTCATCAAGCTGACGGTATCTCTCATCATTTACTTTGGCTCCCTGTGTCATTTTTCGTATCCCCCACTCGTTTTTTAATATGTAGCTACCTCTTTTGAAAATTGTCTTCCAGCAAAAGCCATTCTAACAATCTCATTTTTTGCCCCTCTGATAAACCGTGCGGAGCAATCTGTTCCAAAGGCCCGGACTACAAAAATATCTTCTGCAAATGGTCTCAATACGTAGTTTTCTCCTAAAAAGCAGAGCACCAGTTGACCATTTTCCAATCGGAGCGGCAATGTCCCAAACTCACTCGATTGATAATCCCCCACGAATTGATGCATAGCTTCCTCGGATAGGAAATCAATCTTGCTAATCAGATGAGAGGATTCAGGAGGGCGGTTTTCCAGACTATTTAGCGCACCCGTCATAACCGCCAAAACCGGTGACAATTCTAGATTGGACAGTGCCACTCCGGCCAGTCCTGTTTCGGGAAAGAAGCACATTTGAGCCGCAATCCCTTTTAAACCACCACTATGTTCAACTAACTTTTTTCCGTGGTAGTCAGGAGTTATTACCAATCCGTACCCGTAAAATTGACCGGGTACCATATCAGTCGGAAAATAAGGGGTTATCATTTGTTGTACACTTTCAGGTGTTAGAATTCGTTTCCCTCCTGTTGTAAGCCCACCTTTGCAGAACATGTCCGTATATCGCAGCATATCCCGCACCGTTGATTTTATAAATCCTGCCGCTCGAAAAGAGGAAGTATCCCACCAATTTGGAGATGGAATCACTTCTTTGTGATCGCCTTTGTCTCGCATGATATACAGATTTGTAATATTCTCATACCTATTCAGCTCTTCCATAAAAAAGCTCGTGTGCTCCATCCCGATTGGAGCTATGATATGCTCCTTGACATAAGCCTCATACGACTTCCCGCTGACGCGTTCAATGATCGCTCCCAGCAAGGCGAAACAATCATTGGAATAACTGAACTCTGTACCTGGTGGCCCTAAAAGCTCTAAATCTAACGTAGAGATAACACTCATCAGATCTTCGTACGTATCGATTGGTACCGTATCATCTGTCTGGTTCTGCAAAAATGGATGGTCATCTACCTCATTCTCTTCCAAGCTTCGCATCACACTTGCAAAAAATGTTGGCAAGGGAGGAATTCCACTCGTATTCGTCATAAAATGATGAATCGTAATTTGCCCTACATCAAGATTTTTCAGACGAAATTCCGGAAGGTATTTGACAACAGGGTCATGTACGGATAACTTACCCGCTTCCTGTAATTGCATGACCGCCACGCAGGTAAAGGATTTTGTTATCGATCCAATTCCAAATACCGTATCGATCGTAACTCCTAACTGCCGTTCCACATTACGGAAGCCAAATCCGTTTTTATAGAAGATTTGACCATTTTTTGCTATTCCCAAGCAAACACCAGGAACCTGACCTTTTGTTATCCATTTTTGAGCATATTTTTCAAAAGAATCAATCCATTCGTTATTTTGCATGCGCTTCTCTCCTTTGGTTGACATGTAGTTAGTTCTCGATCCAGCTATCATTATATGTCGGCATGACAGATGTCCACTTTACTCCTTTTACCCGAGAATTTATGACAGTAAAGGCCTTATCGTAATAGATAGGGACAACATACGCTTGCTCAATCAGTCGCTTCTGTGCATCCATGTACACTTGCTTTCTGGCATCAGTCTGCATGGTAGTACGCCCTTTCAAAAGGAGGGCATCCAGCTTGTCATCTTTTACACCAGACAGGTTGTAGGCACCGCTCGAATGAAAATAAAAGTATAAAATATCAGGGTCATCATAGGCGCCCGATATCAGCGTTACATCAAAATTTCCTTTGACGACTTCCTGCAAGTACCCTGCTATTTCTAAATTCTGAATCTTCATGTTGATACCCGCTTCTCCCAGCATGGCTTGAAGCAATTGGGCTTCTTTGTCAAGATCTGCTGTACTCAGCAAATTCAGACTAAGAGTTTTTCCGTCCTTTTCTCTCACACCACTTCCGTTTACTTTCCAACCAGCGTCGTCCAACAGTTTCTTTGCTTCGTCCACATTATACTGGTACCCGTACTTCTCTAAGGATTTGTCATACCCTAGCGTAGATGGAGATAACGGCGTATGGGCTACTGCGCCTTCTCCCTGCGTAACAGCTTGGACAATGGCTTCTTTATTGACTAGCATATTAAATGCTTTACGTACCTGAATATCCTGGAACTCTGGTCTCGTCAGATTCATCTCCAACATGAAACCCACTCCAGGACGTAAGTATTCCATAATTCGATATTTGGGATTATTCCGATAACGTTTCGCGTCTTTTACAGGTACTTCCGTTGCTACATCGATAGCACCACTCTCTAGCGCTGACAATCTGAGCTGGCTGTCAGCAATTGCTTTTATGATAAGTTTGTCTGCTTTAGGAGGACCTTGATTTTCATAATATGGCTCTCCCCACTGAAAGGCTTCATTTCTCACATAGGTCACATCTTCGCCTGTTTTCCAGCTCTCAAGCTTCCAAGGCCCTACTCCCACAGGATTCCGGCCATAGCTTTCTCCAGCCTTTTCAATCGCTTTCAACGATAACGGCTGCGTTAAATAATTCCCTAGCGCTTCGCGAAAGGCAGCATAGGGTTCATGTAGTTCCAGAACGAGAGTCTGATCGTCTAGCGCTTTCACACTTTTTATTGGAGCAATTAATTCAGCAGCTGTTTTTGCTTTTGTCTGCGGATTGAGAGCACGATCGAAGGTTTCCTTAAAACTTTTTGCAGTCAGAGGTGTCCCATCGTGAAAGGTAATCCCGGAACGAATGGTGAAAGTCCACGTTTTGCCATCCTCAGAAATTTTATAGTCACTAGCCAGAGAAGGCTTGTATTCGTTTGTGGCAGGATCCTTATATAGCAGTGATCCACCGAGCAGCCAGGTATAAACCCCAGCAGATCCAGCAGACATGTGAGCATCTAACGTATCCGGTTCATAAGGGTACGCTACTGTAATGGTTCCGCCCATTTTTGGTTTGGCACTCTCCTGTTGCTCGGTTGGCACAGATGTTTGCGTGCTGCAACCAACCACCAGGAACATACATAGAATGACAAATCCCCCCCGATAAACACTGTACGTTTTTTGCTTGTTTTTCTTCATGTATCAGCATGCCACCGCCTTCCCTTTTCTTTTTGAAAGAACTTCCGATGATGACAGATGATTTCACCTCCTTCGCAAGCTGTAACAAAGAGTACAATTACTCTTTATCCAGTTGTTGAAGCTTCCACTGTAATGCTTGGTAGAACAATTCATTGGTTTTCATATACGATTGCAGACTAGGGTACATGATTGAACAAATTCTTCTGAAACGTTCGAGATGTTCTGATTGGCTTGAAAGCATCCTTTCAGCAAACCGACGGAAAAATGAATGCGAGACAGGGAGTTCGTCAACATCGGCAAACATTAAGACATACTCTTGAATATTCGCCTGTATGACAGGACTATCTGGCGTTGCATGTTGCTCCGCCGCCTTCAACAACTGTTTATGGTTGTTAAGCATTCTGGCGGTCCACGTCTCAACACTGATTTTAGGCAGGTGAACTACTTCTAGGAAGGACATAACATCTTGCTTCATCTCCAGGACAATCTGTGGATCATTAAACATTTCCTCCAACTCATCTAATGCAGCCGTTTGTGCTGCCGAAAGCTTGCCTTCCAGCAATGAAGATACGTTAACCCCTAGCAAAAATATCTCTCGCCATTCAACCGGGAACTGTTCAGGAAAAACGGACGAAACCATTTTTTCCAAAATAAACTTTTCTCGTTCCAATGCATCTGTAGAAATTGATTCAATTAGCTCGTGCATGTAGCTCAAAGAATCACTGCCACCCTTACTCTGCTTTGTTTGTTCCAAAATGGATTTCATGCTGGCAAGCGTACGCATTTGGATATCCAAAGCTTCGATTTGCCATTCTATCGCCATATCAACAGGTATATCCCCAGCTAACATTCTCTTAATATCATCAATACCAAAGTTTAAATATCGAAGGGTTAGGATCAGTTTTAACCGCCATATTTCCTCTGCCGTATACATACGATGACCTCCGGGAGTTATCTCAGCAGGTGAAAGCAGGCCAATCCCGTCATAGTAACGAACAGTGGGTACAGAACATCCTGTCATTTTTGCCACTTGTCCTATGAAGAACTTCATTGTTGTTCGATCAGTCTGTTGATTTTGTGTGGTGTCTAATCTGTTCCTCGCCTTTCCCTGCACGATACAACACCTCCTAACCAATTATAAAACCTCAAGTAACTTGAGTTTCAAGGGGCAATATGAATAAAAGGAGACATAAAAAAGCCAGGTGGTTGTTGTCACCTGGCTTCGTAAACTCGTAAGGTTGAATGCCCTCATGCAAACTCGCTTGATCGGACGGTTGAAATTATTCATAGAGATCTGTGCTTACATATTTTAGCCCTGAATCATTAATCGTTACCACAATATTGGCCCCCTTTTCTTTCCCTTTCAAAAGCTGTAAGGCAGCCGCAACATTTGCTCCTGAAGAAAATCCTGAGAATATTCCCTCTTTTCTTGCTAATTCTCTAGCAACTTGTGTCGCTTCTTCATCTGTAACATGGATGTAGTCTGTAACGAAGTTCTTATCCAGAAGAGGTAAATCCATGGAATATCCCCCACCTTGGATCTTGTGATTAAGGTTAGTAGCAGCTTTACCAGAGTAGAACGGTGCCGTGCAAGGTTCAATTAAATAACACCGAATGTTGGGATTATACTTTTTTAACGTTTTTGCACAACCTGTAAAAGTGCCACCAGAACCAGCAAAATCAAGGAAAACGTCTACTTTTCCATTCGTTTGTTTCCAAATTTCTTCCCCCGTGTGAAATTCATGAGCATGAATATTGCCAATGTGATGAAATTGGTCTGCAAAGCGATTCTATCCTTTTTGCTAAAGCCCGGATTTAAATATTCCAGTTTGGCGAAAATATTTCCGTCGAGATTTTCTGTTAGCCTAGATAGATGAACCATTGGCGTGTTACCAATCGCTTGATGAACGCCTGATAAAATCGTGTTCTCCATAGACATAGCGGCTCTTTTCGTATATTTTGGACTATATAATGTCTGCTTCAAACTATATATAGCTCGATTGTAAAGTATAACGTACATACGTACAATATAACGTCCGAACTCTATGGAGGGCATTTTGATGGAAGAATTCCACACAAATATTGGAGAGAACATAAAGCGTATTCGGAAAGAAAGAAACTTGAGCTTGGATAAAACTTCTGAAATAACAGGAGTTAGCAAAACGATGTTAGGACAAATTGAAAGAGGAAAGTCTGCTCCAACAATCACAACCCTTTGGAAAATAGCTAGTGGGTTGCGCTTATCCTTTTCTTCACTCGTTAGTCAATACAAGCCGAATGTTACGATCGTAAAAAAGAAGGAAGTAAATCCCATTATTGAAAATAACGGACAATATCGTGTGTATCCACTTGTCCCGTATAATCCAGAACAACAGTTTGAGATCTTTTCAGTAACCCTTGAACCAGGATGCGAGCATATAGCAGAACCGCATACAACTGGGGTTGAGGAATTTATTCTCGTAAATGAAGGCACGCTAGAGGTTGTTGTCAACGAAGAAGTTTATATAGTTGAGCCTGAGGATACTCTCATTTTTAAAGCAGACAGGCCTCACATTTATCGAAATAACGGGGATCGTATCGTAAAGTGTTCCCTAGTCATTCACTACTCAAGTCAGTGAAAACAAAGAGAAACCCCACTACATGGTCATAACCCTGTCAAGTAGACTGCCTAAAAACCCATAGTTACGCGGCGATCGCTTTCCGATACTCAATCGGGGAACGGTCGCCTAGTTTTTTCTGAAAACGACTCTGATTATAAAATGCAATGTATGTTTCAACAGATTGATTTAATTCCTCAAATGATTTTGCCGAGCATCGATACATCATTTCTGTCTTCAGATGAGAAAAGAATGACTCGATACAGGCATTATCCAGGCAATTTCCCCGTCTCGAATGACTTCCTAGTACTCCGTACTCATCCAAACGTTTATTGTAGTGTCTGGAAGTGTATTGAAAACCTTGGTCCGAATGTAGGACGGAACCGTTCATCTCTCTTCCCTTACAAAGACTATCTACGGTGCTCATCACGAGTGACAAATCGTTTTGGGAAGAGACATGCCAAGCAACGATTTCGTTATTAAACAGATCCTGCACAGCAGATAGATAAAAAAATCGTTCTCCGACTCGTAGATAGGTGATGTCGGTTACCAGCTTCTTTAGAGGTGCTTCTGCTTTAAACTGTCTTTCCAGACGATCCGGGTTTACAACTGATGCCTGTCTGCCGAAGAATCGTCTTTTTTTACGAATTACTGAGCGGATGCCTAATTCCTTCATCATTCGATAGACACGTTTGTGATTGATTTGTAAACCTTCTTTGCGAAGGGCAACTGTCACTCGTAAGTAACCATAATAAGGATGCAAGCGATGGATACTTAGGATATGTTCTTTTAGGTTGGCTTCCTTTTCGCTACGTCGAACAGATGCCTCTCTGGACTTTCTCCATTTGTAATATCCCGCACGGGATACTTTTGCAAAACTGAGCAGCCATGATAATCGATATTTGGTTTGCATTTGTTCAATAATTGAGAACCTTGCTTTCTTCGAAGTCACTCCCCGTTTAGATTTGGATATCGCTTTTTTAGATATTCATTCTCCGCTTTTATGTATGCTAACTCTTCCTCAACGCTTGTGAATTTGGTTTTTGGACGCCCTTTTCGCCATGCCTGATTTGATCGAGAAGCTGTTAGTGCCTCCCCATTACGAACCTTATTAACCCAGTCCAACACCTGTCTTTTTTCTGGAATGCCTAATCTTCTGGCGACTTCTCTAGAAGATACTCCGGACTCGTAAAGACGTACGGCTTCCATTTTTTCCTCTTCCGTATAAACTCTAAATGTTTGTCCTTTTTTAGCCATAAAAAAATCCCCTCTGATCAATTGTGTCTTACCCAATTGTAACAGTGGGGTTTTAAACACAGTCAACCATGAGGGGATATTACCAACATGTAGGGTTTCTCTTCCGTTAGATGACTAGCATATTTGCTATCCGTTAGCAGTGTTCCCCCATTCCTGTTTCCGCTCATGGAGCGAGCTCGCAATAATACGGTCCAGCAGCTGTGTAAAGGTCATACCTGCTGCAGCTGCACTCTTTGGAAACAGGCTGTTGGCGGTCATCCCCGGTAAGGTGTTCACTTCTAGTACGTAAGGCTTATCCTGACACAAAATCATATCGACCCTTGCATAGACCTTGCACTGCAACAGTTGGTAGCTAGCAAGCGCCGCCTCGCGCACACGCTGCTGGGTAACAGGAGGAAGCTCGATCACCTTTTCCTCCGCGCCGCCGTCCTCATATTTCGCTTGGTAGTCAAACCATTCTGAATGAGCGGAGCGAATGCCGATAATCGGTAGTACCTCGCCATCCAGAATTGCGCAGGTAATCTCCGTCCCTTTCAAATAAGGCTCAATCAAGATCCCCTGATCCAAATGGCTGGCTTCCTGAACAGCCGTCAGCAGCTCACCCTCATTATGCACGAGCTGGACACCAATGCTGGAGCCTCCCATATTCGGCTTCACAATCACCGGGTAACCCAATTGCTCCACCGCCTGTGGATCATAAACGTCCTTCCAGTAAAGTCCTGCTGGTGTTTGAATGCCTGCCTCCTTCAGCAGCATTTTGGACAGTTGCTTATTCATACATAGGCTGCTTGCCAGGACACCGCTTCCGGTATATGGAATACCCAGCGTCTCCAGCGCCCCCTGCACCGTGCCATCCTCCCCATATTGCCCATGCAGCGCCAGTAGCGCGAAATCGATGCCTGCCTGCTGAACCTGTGTGATTAAATCCACTCGCTGCGTAACGACAATGGGAACTGCCTCATAGCGACTGCGATCCAAATGATTGATCATTTCTTGACCAGTCTTCAGAGAAACCTCACGCTCAGAAGAAATACCACCCATAATAACGCCTATCTTCATGATGACACCTCATCTATCTTCAAAATGGTTGTGCGGTTTGTAATCGTTAAGCCTCAAGAAAGCGCCGTGCCTGTTTGCCGATTATCTGAATACCGCGCTCGATATTTTCATCCGTTACTCGTGAAAAACCAAGCCGCAAAGTATTCGTCCCTGTTCCTTCTTGAATAAAAAATTTGTCCCCCGGTGTAAAAATGACACCGTGTTCTGTGCAAGCTTCTAACAGCTCTCGTGTATTTACGCCTGAAGGAAAGGTAAGAAACAAATGCAAGCCCCCATCGCCTGACAGCTGCGCCAGTGGGAGATGTGCTTCACAGCAAGCCTTCGTCAGCTCATATTTGCGCTTATATTCCATGCGGGCTTTTTTTACATATTTATCGAAATTTCCATTCAGCAAATATTGATATAGGATCGATTGATCGATGGTAGATGTATGAATGGTGCGTGCACGCTTAATGCTTTCCAGGTTGTCGATCAGTGCCCTGTCTCCAAGCACCCAGCCCACTCGCAATCCAGGGAATAGTACCTTGGAGAAGCTACCAATATAGATGACTCCGTTCCCTTTCCCTGCTGTCGCGATTAATGGCGCAACATGCGCTCCCGAGTAGCGCAGTTCTTCATTGAATCCATCCTCGATCACCGGAATCTGATAGCGCATAAGTAATTTCATAATGGCACTGCGCTTCGCTGGCGACATGACTATGCCTGTCGGATTGTGATAGGAAGGGGTCAAATAGGCCAGATCGAAGCTGTTTGTCTGCTTCTGCAATACAGCCTCAAGCTGCTCCACATCAATACCATCACTCTCCATCGCAATGCCGGTAATCTCAAATCCTTGCAGCTTCAAATTCTTGATCGCAGTATGATGAGTCGGGTTTTCACAAATGGCTGCCCCACGGCGAGCAGAAGGACGTAGTGCCGACAGTACTATGTCGAAACCTTCTGTAAACCCGCTTGTAATCAGCATATCCTTCCCGCTTAAATCGACGCCCTTATTCTCCATATAACGCATCAAGTAATCGATCAATGGCTTATAGCCCTTGGCATAGCCGTAGTTGAGCAGCACCTGTCCTTCGATTGCCATCCGATCCATAAAGGCTCGCCTTACATCCCCCAGATCAAACAACTGCTCATCCGGCGCGATGCTTGTGAACGAAATGGTTCCTTTTTTGGAGCGAATGCCCTGCTTCATCATGTCCAGCTCTGCAGCGGATACAGCATATTCGTTCATTCGTGCCTTCCAGTCGATCTGCCAGGTGGCGGAGCTGTCAGCACTACCGTTATCCGCAGCCAAATGGCCCACCATAGCGGTAACATAGCTGCCTTTGCCTGGAATCGCATACGTAAATCCGTCATCCTCTAGGCCTTCGTAGGCTGCGATGACTGTATTGCGGCTCACCTTAAGCAAGCTGCTCATTTCTCGTGTGGAGGGCAGCTTTTGATCCGCCTGAAGCGCGCCTTTGATTATTAAACGTTTGACGTATTCTTTCACTTGTATCGCGACTGGACGGTCACCAACAAGCTTGAAATCCTGGAACATCCTTCATCGCCCCCGTCTATAATGATGGCATGGGAGACGAGAGAAAAAAAGAACCACCGCACAGGATTTTTCATCCTTCGGTGGTTCCTCTGTAGCAGTCAGCTTCCACGCAACGGTAAAAATGCAAGTAAAAAAGAACCCATTTTTCCTAAGGGTTCCTCTTTTACAATCCTATTTTAGTTAGCCTATCGTGAGTCCTTCACCAGATACTATCCGTTTTATGATTGTTTTGCGCCATCATAATATATTTGTCCAATTGCTGGCTCACACCCAAAACGGCGTCACTTGTAAGACCATGTTTTCCTGCCAATTCAATCATTTGTTGTCGTAGTTGTTCGATGCTTGTTTCTAAATCTAAATGATGGCGACTCACTTCTTTTCCCTCGCCCCAGATCGTGCTTGTAGGGGCACCTTCTTCTTCTCTTTTCGGGAATGTTCCTAGGTGCACAGGGACTTCCCTTTCTAATGAACATGCGATAGCTTTTATGTTAAGCACCTCCTATAATTTACAAATCATTACATTAATAACTATAAATCAATATGCAAGAATTTACCAACTAAGAAAAAATTGAATAGAAAAAAACATCCTATCGAAAGGATGTTTTTTTCTATAATGGATAAATCCAATCGCACGTAAGCGTTCACTACTCCTTTTTCCCGATCAACAATTCCACTTCTTCGATTTCCTTCGGGATCTGCGATGAGAGCACCTCGCAGCCGTCTTCTGTTACTAACACATTATCTTCAATCCGAATGCCAATCGCTTCTTCCTCTATGTACAGACCAGGTTCAATCGTGATCACCATACCAGGTTGCAAAGTAACATTGTAATCCGGGATATCGTGTGTATCCAGTCCAAGGTGATGAGACACAGGATGATAGTAGTATTTGGACAGCTCACTGCTTTCTTGGATGAGACCGAGTCGTAGTAGGCCGTCTGTCAAGACTTGTTTCGTGACGTCATTTAGTTGTGGAAGTGTGACACCAGGCTTCACTGCTTCGATGGTCTTGATTTCTGCCTCGAGCACGAGTTGATAGATCGCTTTCTGACGATCTGTAAATCGACCATTCACGGGAAACGTTCGCGAAATATCAGCCGCATAGTAGTTCGATGTTGCACCGAGGTCGAGGAGGACCAAGTCACCATCTTCCGCAGGCTGATTATTTGCTTCATAGTGTAAGATAGTAGCATTGATCCCACTAGCAATAATGGGCAAATAAGGAATTTCGCGAACACCATGCGATTTCAACGTGAAATCATAGTGCGCCTCTAGCTCATATTCCATGATTCCAGGACGTGCATGCAACCACATGCGCCGGATTGCTTCATCTGTAATCGCAATCGCACGTCTGATTTCTTCGATCTCAGCCTGACTCTTTACCATGCGCAGTTCTTTCAGCCACGGGCCTGCATCGTGAATCTGCAGAGTTCGGTATTTCTTCTGTGCCTCTTCGGCAAAAGTGTCTGCAGGGGTCCGCTCATCGCTCCACAGATAGCGATACAAGTCTAGATAAAGTGAGTACTTGCCTTCGCAGCGCCTCATAAAGGTTCCAAATGACTCTAGCCACTCATCGAGATAGTCGAAGTGTTCGATACCTGACTGCTCTTTCGCCTCTTGATCAGATAAGACGGCCCCTGTCCATTTCGCTTCCAGTTCATTAGGGCGCTGAAGAAATAACGTTTCGACCACGATGCCAGCGCGTTTCGTGATCATGAGAATGAGGTTGCTGCGCGCAATGCCGGTTAGATAATAGAAGTTGCGGTTCGGTGAAAACGGATATTTATCGTCATGGCTGCGTTTCTTGACAACCCCTGAAAATAGGACGAGTGCGCTATGGTCAGGCATTTTTTCTGCGAGTCTTTGACGGCGATTGATAAACTCTTTTGAATCTATGGTTATTGTCATTTGTTTTATACCCCTTCGTTCGTGAGTTTCTTCATGACTTAATCCAGCATGGGAAAGGCGGTCTTGATCGCTTATAGTTCAGTATAGTCTGACAATTATCTGCCGTTTTCACGTTGAAAAACAATCTATTTTCGGATATAACCGATGAAATCCGGAAAGACCAGTAATCGCCCCTAACATACTCTGGCTAGATCGTCATGCATCCTCCTTTCTTCTATATTTTAGGATACTTTCATCAAATGGGAAACGAGTTTCGCAATAAACCTTTTATTGAGTCCATAAAACAAAGAGCAGTTGCTTTAGGCAAGCTGCTCCTTGTTTTAGTAGATGTCGATCGCATTTTATTTAACGTTACTCTACCACCCTTTTCGCCCAGCGCAGGTCCGGTGTACCGGTTACACTAAAGCGGATGCCTTCGATTTTTTTGCTGTTGAGGTAGTTTTCGTTATTGAAATAAACCGGGATGACGGGCATGTCCTGCATCAAAATGGTTTCAGCGTCGTGCAGAAGCTTCATGCGTGCTTCCTCGTTTTGTTCGACCTTCGCTTTTTCGATCAGCTCGTCAAACTGCGGATTGGCCCAGTTGGTGAAGTTGCGGGAGCTTTTCCCTGTGTACAGCTCCAGCATCGCGAGCGGATCGAGGTAATCCCCGCCCCAACCCATGCGGGCAATCTGGAAGTTTTTTTGCTTGAACGTATCGATGTACGTTTTCCACTCCTGATTTTCCAGCTTCACTTGCACGCCTAGATTTTGCTTGAACATTTCTTGCAGCGCTTCGGCAATCTTCTTGTGGTTTTCTGCGGTGCTGTATTTCAGTGTAATAGGAGGAAGCTCTGTCCAGCCTTCTTCCTTCAAGCCTTCAGCCAGGAGCTGCTTCGCCTTGGCTGGATCAAACTGATAGTAAGGCGCTACTTCTTCTCGGAAGTCCTTGCCTGAAGGAGTTTTCACCCCAAATGGCGTATATCCGTACGCCGGGAGCTGGCCTCCCTTGGTCACGTTTTTCGTCAGGATATCCCGGTCGATCGCGTAGGAAAAGGCCTGACGAATTTTCGCATTAGTAAACGGCTTCTCCTCTACGTTGAACGTGTACGTATAAATGCTGTAGTCCGGGAATGATTTGTACTCTTCTTTTTCTTTTTCCTGCTCTATCACGTCGATCGGCAGGGAATCAATGAGATCAAGCGCTCCAGTTTTAAACATCTGGTAGTAGGTGGTTGCTTCGTTTACCATCTTGAAGTGGACGGTGTCCATCGTTACCTTTTCTTTCTCCCAATAGCTCTGGCTTTTCGCGATTGTCAGCTGACTGTTGTGGTCCCAGCTCTCCACGGTGTACGGGCCATTGGTCACGATGCCTTTCGCATCGGCCGCCCAGTTTTTGTCTGCATCCGCGACTTTTTTGTTCACCGGCAGATAGGCGCGACTCATCATGATTTTCGGGAAATAGGTGATCGGGTCTTTCAGTCCGACGATGAGTGTTCGGTCATCCTTTGCCTTGATCTGAACGTCATCCACGCTGCCTTTGCCCGTGTTGAATGCCTCAGCGCCTTGTATGTAGTAGAGTGCGGATGGTTCATAGGCGGCGGTCTCTGGATTCAGCACGCGCTTCCAGGAGTATTCGTAGTCATGCGCCGTCAACGAATCGCCGTTCGACCATTTCATTTCGGAGCGCAGGGTAAACGTATAGGTTTTGCCGTCCGGTGAGACTTCCACCTTTTCTGCTGCACCTTCGCTGATGTCTCCATTCTGGCTGTATCGGTACAATCCTTCATACAGATGGTCGATGACCCAGTACGAGGTGGTATCGGAAGCGAATGCCGGATCTAATGTGTACGGTTCGCCCCGCAGGTTAGCGGTCATGACTTGTTTGACGGCTGCTCCCGTCTGTTGATTTGAAGACGCATCCGGTTTATCGCTACCGCACGCTGAAAGTGCAGGTACAGCAAGCGCCAGCAATGCGGCAAAAGCGAGCAATCCCTTTTTCATGATGATTTCCTCCTTGTTCTCCTCTATTTACTGTACAAGATGGCATGCGATCCAGTGTCCGTGCCTCACCTCCTTCCAATCCGGCGCTGTTTCGGCACAAACGCCTTGGGCAACCGGACATCTGGTGCGAAACGGGCAACCGCTAGGCGGATGAATCGGGCTGGGTGGTTCTCCGGTCAGTACGATCTGCTCTCGCTCTTTGCGCTGGGCTGGATGAGAGACCGGCATAGCCGAGATCAAGGCCTGCGTGTACGGATGTAGCGGTGTGGCAAACAACTCCTCGCTCGGCGCCAGTTCCATCATCTGCCCGAGGTACATCACGCCAATCCGGTCGCTGATGTGCTTCACCATCGACAGGTCATGGGCGATAAACAGATAAGTGATGGACCGCTCTGCCTGAAGATCGGCTAAAAGATTGACGATTTGCGCCTGAATGGACACATCCAGTGCGGAGATAGACTCGTCTGCCACGATAAAGCTGGGCTCCAATGCAAGCGCGCGGGCGATGCCGATACGTTGTCGCTGTCCACCGCTGAATTCATGCGGAAAACGTTTTGCGTGGCTTGGGTGCAATCCTACTAGCTCCAGCAGCCGATAGATACGTTCTTCTCGCGCTTTTCCTTTTGCCAAGCCATAGGAGTCAATTCCTTCAGCGATGATGTCGCCCACTCGTAAACGCGGATTGAGTGAAGCCTGCGGATCTTGGAAAATCAGCTGCATGTGGCGGTTTGCTTCCCGTCGCTCACGTCTATCCATCCTGGCGATGTCTTTGCCTTGAAACAGGATGCGCCCCGCAGTAGCCGAGTACAGGCCCACGATCGTCCTGCCCAGCGTAGACTTGCCGCAGCCGCTTTCCCCCACGATTCCGAGCGTCTCCCCTCGTCTGATTTCAAAAGAGACTCGGTCAACAGCTCTAACCCGTTGGCCTCCGCCAATCTCAAACGATTTAGCGAGATTCTCCACCCCTACAATGTTGTCAACCATGTGTCTCCCTCCCTGCTACCATCCACGCTTCTGCACTCCGGGCACGCGGGTCGTTCAACCAGCAGCTCGCCTCATGCTGATTGAAAAAAGAATTCGATTGCGGCATATGCTCCAGGCAAATTTCCATGGCAAACCGGCAACGGGCAGCGAACGGGCAACCTGCAGGCGGACGAAACAGATCCGGCGGTGTCCCTTCGATGGGGATCAGCCGCTCTTTTTTACCTGCATCGAGACGTGGCACAGACTGCAACAGCCCTTGTGTGTATGGATGGCGTGGTTTGTCAAAAATCTCTCCTACCGGGCCGCTTTCCACCACTACGCCTGCGTACATTACCGCGACATGGTCGGCCACCTCTGCGACGACGCCCAGATCGTGGGTGATCATTATGATCGACGTGTTCAACTGCTCCTGCAACTCTTTCATCAGACGAAGGATCTGTGCCTGAATGGTCACGTCAAGCGCTGTCGTCGGTTCATCTGCGATAACCAACTGAGGTTGGCAGGCAAGCGCCATGGCGATTCCGACACGCTGCCGCATGCCTCCGCTTAGCTCGTGCGGATACTGCTCAAATCGCCTCGCCGCCTCCGGAATGCCTACCCTCGCCAGCAGTTTCAGCGTCTCTTCCTTTGCTTCCGTCTTCGTCTGCTTTCGATGTTTGATCAGCCCTTCCGCTATCTGCTGGCCGATTTTCATCGTGGGGTTTAGCGAAGTCATCGGGTCCTGGAAGATCATACCGATCTGCGAGCCGCGAACCTGCTGCCATTCCAGCTTCGTCAGCCCAGTCAGTTCACGCTCGCGAAATCGAATGCTGCCGCCTTTTACCTGACCGGATCGCGGTGGAATCATTCCCATCAATGCCCGGGCGGTCACACTTTTTCCGCAACCGCTTTCCCCGACAATTGCCAGCGTCTCTCCCTCCTTCACAGAGAAGGAAACCCCTCTTACTGCTTGCACCTCTCCACCGTACGTGCGAAAGGAGACGCGCAACTGATCTACTTCCAACAATGGCTTCACGATGTACTCCCCCTCATTTCCTGATCCACGGGTCCAGTGCGTCCTGCAAACCATCCCCGAGCGCGTTACACGCGAACATGGTAAGCGAAATCATGAATCCCGGAAAAAACAGTCGCCACCACTGTCCGCTCAGCATAACCGCCAGTGCGTCATTGGCCATGGTTCCCCAGCTAGCCGTTGGCGCTTGCACACCCAGCCCAAGAAAGCTGAGAAACGATTCGGCGAAAATCGCGTGCGGTATCGTAAAGGTCAGGTTGACGATGATGACGCCGATCGTATTCGGCAGCAGATGTTTGATGATGATTTTGGCGTGAGAGGTACCCAGCTTTTCTGCAGCCAGCACAAACTCCTGCCGCTTGATCTGCATGATTTGTCCTCTGACCAAGCGGGCCATACCGACCCAACCGGTTAGTGAAAGGGCAATGATGATCGTTGCGAGTCCAGGCTCCAGAACCACCATCAGCAGGATTACTACCAGGAGGTACGGAATGCTGTACAGAATTTCAGCCAATCGCATCAGAATGTTGTCCACACGGTCGCCCAGCTTGTTCCTCCCTGCCATGTAACCGGATATCCCGCCGATGCATACACCGATCACTAGGTCGATGGCAGCTGCCGCCACACCAATAAACAAAGAGATTTGACCGCCTACCCAGGTACGTGCCCACATGTCCCGCCCCAAATCATCCGTGCCAAACCAATGCTCGCCCGACAGTGGCAGATTTCCCTTCGTCAATGACTGTTCATGCGGGCTGTGGGGAACGAGCATCGGTCCGATGATCGAGAGGGTCACCACTGTTGCGAGCAGGAAGACCCCGAGCATTGCCAGCTTGTTGCGGAATACTCGTTGCAATACCTCCTGCCAATACCCAAGACTGGGGCGTTCCCGAATTTCTTCCGATAGGCGGGTTCGGTCTACTGGTCGAAACAGCGAATCCAGTTGTGTTGCCTGATTGGCCATAACGCTACTTCCCTCCACTCGTCAATCTGATGCGCGGGTCAATCACCCGATACAGCAGGTCGATGATGTACAAAGTAAATACGAGCACAAAGCTGTAAAACACTGTCGTTCCCAAAATAACGGGATAATCGCGGTTAAAAATACTTTCCACGAAGTATTTGCCGAGCCCCGGAATGGCGAAAATCTTTTCCACCACAAAGGTTCCGGTCATCAGGTTGGCAAACAGCGGACCGATAAAGGTAAGAACCGGCAGTATGGCATTGCGCATCCCGTGTCTAACGACAATGGAAAAGGTGCCAAGCCCTTTCGCCTCCGCCGTGCTTATGTATTCCTGTTGCCAAACCTCAAGCATGCTGGCTCGTACGAAACGGGCGATAATGGCGAGCGGGCCGATAGCGAGCGCAAGCGTTGGAAGAATCGAGTGTTCCCAGCTTCCCCACGCAGCAACGGGAAAAAGCTCCCATTTGACCGCCAAGTACTTGATCAACAGTGGCGCCAGAATAAAACTTGGGACGGAGATCCCGATGATGGCTGCAAACATAGACAAGAAATCGAGCGTTCGATTGTGATAGAGTGCTGCTACGATTCCCAGTGTCATTCCACCTGCCAGCGCGACAATAAACGCCTGAAGTCCCAGAACGGCCGATGCGGGAAATCCCTCTGCAATCAGCGTGTTCACATCCCTCGTCTTTGACTGGATAGAAGGCCCCAAGTCAAAATGCAGCAATCCTTTCAGATAGAGCAGGTACTGTACCGTGATTGGCTGATCCAGGTTGTACTCCGCCCGCATGTTCTTAACCACTTCTTCTGGAAGCATTTTGGCGTCAGACGCGAACGGGTCACCCGGAATCAGGTGCATGGTCACAAACGTTATCGTGACAATCATCCACAGTGTAACGATCATGAGAAAGCCACGCTTGACCGCATAATGAAGCACATTGTTTCCTCCTTTGTGTATTACTAAGTAAATAGATATAAATACTACGAATTAAAAATATAAAAAACCCCTCTCCGAAAAGAAGAGGGGCAATTACACGGTTCCCACCTTCTTATCTCGCAGAATAAATCCGCAGGAATTGGCACCGTAAGGTCAATCAGACCAAGGTTGCCGGGTTTCATCGGGCCAGTCCCTCCACCACTCTCGATAAGAATATTCTATGAAATTTAATTTCATTGTAAAATTCTTTTTTATCTTATCATTTTACTCGGATATGTCA
This sequence comes from Brevibacillus fortis, assembly GCF_046196545.1. Lineage (GTDB taxonomy): Bacteria > Bacillota > Bacilli > Brevibacillales > Brevibacillaceae > Brevibacillus > Brevibacillus fortis_A. Next base: position 3,082,298 of record NZ_CP176370.1, on the reverse strand, counting down.
ATCCTGTTCAATGACAATTGATTTTTCTTTATTTTTTATGGGAAAAGTAAATCTGCCCAAATCTTAATCGTGGTGGCTAGGATCAACAAGGCAAGAATGCTTTGGAGTATCCGGGTGCCTAAGCGTTTGCTGACCTTTGTACCGAGCGGCGCTGCCATGATGCTGGCGATTACCATGATCACGGATGGCCATAGCAATATTTCCCCCGCCATCCATTTTCCTACCGTCGAACCGATAGAAGAAAGAAAGGTGATGGCAAGAGATGAAGCAATCGCAACTCTTGTCGGAATCTTGAGGATGATCAACATGATGGGAACCAAAATAAAAGCGCCAGCTGCCCCGACAATTCCGGAGGCACCCCCGACAATCAAAGCGGATAATACAGCTGTTGGTTTATGAAAGATAATCTCCGTCTGTTCACGTTCGTCCATCCGTTTTTTTGGCAGGAGCATCAAGATTACAGCAATCGTGGCCAGAATGGCGTAAACGATATTGACAGCATCTGCCGAAAGTAATTTTCCTCCATACCCTCCAAGCAAGCTCCCTACAATAATGGCACTTCCCATGTACACAACGAGCTGGTAATGAATAAGCTTATCTTTGCGCAGAGTCCAAACAGCAGCTAGGGTGGCAAAAAATACTTGGACGGCACTTATTCCGGATACTTCGTGAGCTGTGTAAGCAACGAATCCAAGGGCGGGCGGAATGTACAGAAGCATCGGATACTTGATGATGGAGCCCCCGATTCCGACGAGACCAGAGATAAACGATCCCGCGAAACCGATAACAAAAAGTGTGATCACAAGGTCGATAGTCATAGGCTCACCCTTTGCAACACCTCGCTTCGTTTTATCCTCGTTCTACAACTGCTAAGCCGTCTATTTGCCATTTCAAGATTCCGCCGCTCAAATTCATGACATCCTTGAATCCGTTTGCTTTCAGAATGCTTGCGCCAATCGCGGATCGGGCACCGGAACGGCACTGTACAAGAAGCGGCTTATCGTGAGGAATCTCATCCAGCCGCGTGGCGAGTGTACCGAGCATGATGTGTTGTGCGTCCGGAATGTGTCCTTCCTTCCACTCAGCCAGATTACGTACATCTACTACGTGAACCTCTCCCTTTCTCACCCGTTCTGCAATCTCCAACGGTGTTACCTCTTCGATTGTCTCGAGCGAAGACGCTTCACTTTCCATTAGCATGCCGCTGTCGATAAAGCCCGTGACATGATCAATCCCTACGGAATGCAAGGCTTGCAAAATCTCGTTCAGCTCATCCGGGGCGGCCAGGATATGTACCGGCCGATTATAATCGACGATCCAGCCCGCCCAGTTGGCAAATGACTTGTTAAAAGGAATGTGAAGGGTTCCCGCCAGATGCCCCTTCGCAAATTTCTGAAAAGGACGCGTATCGACAATCTGTCCGTTTTCCAGCGATTTCTTTACCGTTTCAAGAGAGTTGAACTCTTGGACAACAGGGAGCTCCTTGAGCAACGCAGGGCCTTCCTTATTAACGCGTTTCATCACGGCAAAATACGTTGGCGGCTCTGGTTGTCCATCCAGGAGTGCCTTGACGAATTCCTCTTCACTGGAGTGTGACATCGCCCAGTTAAAGAGCTTTTCATAACCGACGGTAGAAGACGGCACGGCCCCCAGTGCTTTCCCGCAAGCACTTCCAGCGCCATGAGCTGGCCATACCTGCATATAATCCGGCAGTTGCTTGAATTTTTGGAGAGACTGGAACATGGCTCTTGCACCTGACTCGGATGTACCCTTCATTCCCGCCGCTTTTTCGAGCAAGTCCGGTCTGCCGATATCTCCAACAAAGACGAAATCTCCCGTGAAGATCCCGATGGGGCGATCTGCATTCCCTCCGAGGTCGGTCAAAAGGAAGGAGATGCTCTCAGGGGTATGGCCAGGGGTATGCATGACTTCAAATAGCAGGTTCCCGATAAAAAAGCGATCCCCATCGTGCAGAAGCTGGTGGTTCACCCCTTCCAAGTATTGATATTTCCATTCTTCATCGCCCTCATTGGATAAAAACAGCTTCGCCTGATAAGCTGCGCCCAGTTCCCTGGCACCAGATACAAAATCAGCGTGAATGTGGGTTTCGGTGGCGGCTACAATGGAAACCCCCTCTGCTTTGGCAACTTGAAAATAAGGCGCTAGATTGCGGGCCGGATCGATCACAATCGCCTCACCAGTTTTTTGGCAGCCGACCAGATAAGATGCATGGGCCAGTTTTTCATCATAAAAGTAACGCAACAACATGGTGCATTCCTCCTTTAACACGTCTATTATTTGTTTGATTTTTCCGCGAGTACTTCGAGCAGCGATTGGGTAAAGCGAAGTGTCTTTTGGACGGTGGGATCCTTCATGAGCTTGTAAAGCGTGAAAATGGAAACGGGTTCGCTTTTACTTTCGGCTCTTACTTTTGCTTCCTGGAAGACAGCCACTCCATGCTCCACTTGCGCGGACACGGGAGCGATGTACGCTTTCATGCTGTTGAGTAGATATTGCTGCGATTGCTTATCCTTCCCAAGGCTTTCCAAAAAATCAGCAGCTTGTTCGAGAACAGTGACATACTTAACGAGCTTTGGCATCTTATCAAGCAAAGTGAACAGGGCGTCTATCGATTCTTTTTCCACAAAGAAACGGGACAGTTGACCATCTACTCTTTCAAACAAATACCGTAGTGATTCCTGATCGCGCAAGATCGATGTGGCTACTTCAAGTCCCTCTTCGGCTGCCAGGACGGTATCTTTTATCTTCGGGAGCTTTCGGATTAATATGGTGATCGCTTCCTGAACTTTTGGATCAGATAAATCCTCTAAAAACATGTCAGAGCTTCTCTGTTCCTTCCTGTCCTTCAAAATGTTGCTCTCCCCCTCTCTTTTAAAGACTGCCTTACATCAATCCTTTTAGCATGCCATTCCAATAAAGGATGGGGAGCAGCTCTCTTTTCATCAGGTACATACTGAATCTCTCTTCAGATTGGTCAAAAGGAAAGGTTTCACAAGGCATCAAGTTGTAATCAAATTCGGCCAGCACCAGTTTGTTGTACCCCGTTACGAGCGGGCAAGATGTATACCCGTCGTACTTGGCAGCCAGTGGAGTACCATTGATCAGTGCGAGCAGGTTTTTCTCGACGACTGGCGCTTGTTTGCGAATAGCAGCTCCGGTTTTGGACGTGGGAAGATTCGTGCAATCGCCTATGCCGAAAATCGTGGGATATCTTTTGTGTGCAAGCGTAAATGGATCGACATCCACCCAGCCTCCTGTGTCTGCTAATGCGCTGTTTGCAATGAAATCGGGCGCTTTCATGGGAGGGGTCACATGAAGCATGTCATACTTCCATACTTCCTGCTCTTTGGTGTCTAGATTCTCGAATACGGCTTCTTTGGTATCCGCCCGCACTTCCATTAGGTTATGCTTGTATCTGGTTTCGATGCTCTTGCGACGAATGACTTTATTGAGAGTATTGGCATACGTGGGAACGTCAAAAATACTTCCCTTCGCCGATGCAAAAATGATCTCTGACTGGTTGCGAACATGTAACTTACGAAAGTAATCATCGGCCAGATACATGATTTTCTGAGGGGCTCCGCCGCATTTTACGGGTGAGTTCGGGTGGGTAAAAATGGCAGTGCCGCCTTGAAAACTCCGGATAGCTTCCCATGTACTATCTACCGTTTGGTAAGCGTAGTTACTGCAAACACCGTTCTTGCCGACGGCATCTTTTAAGCCCCTTACCCCCTCCCAATCTATTTGCAGACCAGCAGCAACAACGAGATAGTCATAGGAGAGGATGGTTCCCTGTTTCGTACGAAGCGTGTGTTGTTCCGGTTGAAACATGGTGACCGCATCGCAAATCCAGTCGACGCCTGCGGGAATCAGAGAGGAGAGTTCACGCTCGGATTCCTCCTTTTTCGCGGCACCCCCTCCGACTAATGTCCACAAAGGCTGATAATAATGCTTGGACGCGGGATCGATGATGGCGACTTGTCCCATGAGCCTTTTGGAAGCCCGGACGATACGGGCAGCAACAGAGATACCGGCTGAGCCTGCTCCCACGATGACAACCGTATAATGAACTTGTTTTGCCATAGTTCCTCCTTCGACGACGATATCGTTTCCAATCGTACGATGATGGTTCATGAGGTGAAGTCTCTCTATTCAGTTTATTCCTCTGTCATTTTTTCCATATAGGGGAAGTCCCCTACTTTTTTGATCTCTGCAATTAAAACGCCAGATCGAGATATCTGTTTTTAATGGCATATTGGATCAATTGATGCTTGGAATCCAGTCCTAGTTTCTGCATGATATTCGTTTTGTGGTTCTCTACGGTTTTGACGCTGATCAACAGCTTATCTGCCATTTCCTTATTGGTATAGCCAAGCACAATGAGTCTGACAAGCTCCTTTTCACGTAGCGTTAAAACAGAAGGCAACGTCTTGGCATCCGATTTCAGCCATGTATGGATGATCTCTTGCGATACGGAAGTCTTGTAAAAGCGCTTTCCTCTGTAGACCTCCACAATGGCTTGAAACAGCAGCTCGCCATGGCTGTTTTTTAAAATGTACCCATGGGCTCCGACGGTAATAGCCTTTTGGACAAAAATCTCCTCGTCATGCATGGTCAATATGACGATTTTCACGAAAGGATTCGACTTGCGAATCTCATTGCTCGCTGTAAACCCATCCAGCCCATTCGGCAATGACAAATCCATCAGCACCACATCGGGTTCCAGCTGACTGGCTTTAAGGATGGCATCGTTCCCTGTATGACTCTCTCCCACAATTTTAATTTGAGAGTAACTTTCGAGAAGCACACGCAATCCCTTCCGAATCATCGTGTGATCATCAACCAAAAGCACTCGTATCACTCTGCTCTCCCTCCTTGTCCTGCTACCGTTACCTTGATCGATGTACCTTCGTGTAGCACGGATTGAATTTGAAGAGTCCCCTCCATCTGATCTACTCGTTCTTCCATATGTTTGAGACCCAGACCGACCTGAACCTGATCGCGAATAAATCCGATTCCGTTGTCCTGAATCAGCAAAGTCAGTTGGTCGTCTTCCTTGTACAAGATGACTTCAATGAGTGTCGCTTTCGCGTATTTCAGTGCATTATGTAAGGCTTCTTGGATCACACGGTACAAATTGATTTCCAAGATTGGCTGAAAATAATCACTAACATTGCTGTAGGAAAAGGTAATGGAAACATCCTGATGTGCTTTGTTCAAGCTAGAAACAAGATGCCGTACGGTAGGAATCAGTCCCAGTTGATCGAGACTATGCGGACGCAGCTGTAGAGAATACAGCTTGACGTCTTGTATCGCTTTTTCCAGCTCATTCACGATCTCTTGCATGAATTCCCGGAATTGTCCTTCCTGGTTGAGGCGCGCTTGAATCGCCTGAATGCCTACCGAAACGGAATACAAGGATTGTCCTACGCCGTCGTGCAGCTCCTGGGCAAGGCGCTTGTGTTCGTTTTCCTGTGCTTCTAGTGTTTTTTGCAAAACCTGCTTGGAGATTCTGACCTCCTCTTCTTTTTTCTTGACCGTCATATCTTTCAAGACTAAAAGGACATCCTGCATGTTTTGTTCACCATTTTCATAGATGACAGCCGTGCTCATCTCCATGTCGACGTACCGCCCTTCATACGTAGGCATCGCAGAAAGAAAATAGGGAATCTCCCGTTTGGCGAGCAAATAACACCGTTCTTCTCCCGGTTCCAGCTCTCTGTTTTGGCAATAGGAGCAGAACGGCACCTTTTCTCCTCGTTTCCAACCGGTCATTTTTTCTGCAGATGGATTCATCACCATAATTTTTCGTTCCTGATCCATGAGAATGATCCCGTCCTGCAAGTGGTCGAAGATTTGCTTCAGATAACCGTTATCCATCGTCTTCCCTTCATCGCGATAGCGCTCAAAAAAAGTGGGACATTGATCCATCATAGGTCCTCCATACTGATCGTATTTCTTATATGATCCAATCGTAAAAGACGGCGAGCACCTTTCAAATAGGTACCTTCCCCTATCTTATGTGACGCAAAAAAACGTTACTGACACCAACATGTCAGTAACGTCTTAACATTTTCCTAGAAAATCGTCTCTCTTATTGTAACCCAACAGAAGTTTTGCCTCGTTCATAGGCAAAAATGATCATCGTCACGCCCAAGATTGCGCAAATCATATACATCAAGGAATAGGAGAAATAATCCGCCACTGGCCCCATGATGACTCCTCCCAGAGAAACCCCCAAATCAGCCATCGCTATGAATAACCCGATTAACACGTTGCGATCCGTCTTCGGCAGAACAAAGGTTAAATACGTTGTTAACGTAGGATAAAGAAGCGCTTGAGCAATTCCCATTAATATGGCGCCTACGTATAAAAAGGCTGCCCCACCCAGGATAGAAAAGCTTACACTTAACGCCGCTGCTGCAAGAATGAGCATAATTCCCATCATAAAGGATGAACGCCACTTGCCGTCTGACGGGATTTTCTTTCTCAACACAAACCGCGATAATACGACGGTGCCTGCCTGAAGCATGAGATAAATTCCTGCATTTCCATATTTGATTTGTACAGCGTACAGCGGGATAAAGGTAGTCACTGCTCCAAATATAATGGATGCCGCCAGCATCAAGACACTGCATTTACATAAATGCGGGTTTTTGACTAATTGGCTTACAGAACCAAACATGGTTGCTCCCTTTTCTGTCTGACCCTGAACTGGCTCGGCCACTTTTTTGTCCATTTTGGCACTATAGCCCACCACTCCTGTAAGGATCGCAATGGTGACCATGGCAATTGTAAAAGAATAGCTATCCCCCGCTTGCCAGATGCCTAAAGCGAGCAGTGGACCAAGAATACCAGGCAAGTAAGCACATAAGGAATACATGGAAATCCCTTGTGAACGATCCTTGTCCGGCAACGCATCAATAATCCCTAACTGTAATGCCATGGAGAAAAAAGCGGTACACACCCCTTGTAGAATACGGGCAACGATAAAGCCCTCTAATTCAGTAAACGTATATAAAATGAGAGCCGCTCCATTGAAGATAAGAATCGTGCGGAGCACTTTGATTGGTCCATGTTTTTGGATGATATGGCCTGCCCATGGCCGAAAAAACATGGTTGTAAACAGATAAGCTCCCATAACGACTCCGATTGTTGTATTGGTCGCACCCAACTCTGCACCCTTCAAGGGAATGATGACATTCAGAATGGAGTTCGCGCTAAAATACAAAAGAGTCAAGATGTACAATCGCAAAAATGGCCAAGACAGAGCCCCTCTCATAGCCCTTGCTCCTTCCTCTGATCCTCTGCACAATCTCATTGCCAATTGCTTTAAGCAATAATCATCTGCAGCAGTTTCTTCGTATAGGTGGACTGAACATCTTTTAATTGTTCAACCTCCACGATCTCTTCGATTTCACCATTTCGTAAGACCATGATTCTGTCGCAAATATAGGCCGCAGCCTGTATATCATGGGTAATGAAGATATAGCCCATGTCGTAACGTTTTCTCAAGTTCTTCAGTAATTCAAGTACTTGCATTTGCACCGAGCCGTCCAAGGAACTGATTGCTTCATCGAAGAGGATGCATTTTGGTTCGGTTGAAACGGCTCTCGCTATGCATACCCGCTGAACCTCTCCCCCTGATAGCTCATGCGGATATTTTTTTCGATAGGAAGCATCCAGCCCCACTTGATCTAATAAATGGTCAATCTCGCTTAGAGCATCTTCCCGTGCCTTTCTTTTCATTTGTAAAGGCTCCCGAATGGCCTCCTCAACCGTATAAAATGGATTGATAGAGGAAGTGTAATCTTGAAACACAGCGCTTAGGTTCCCTGTTCTCACTTTACGGTCCTCTACTTTTTTGCCCTCAAACAAGATGCTACCTCGATCAGGCTTTTCAATCCCCAATAGCAATCGTCCTAGCGTTGATTTACCACTTCCACTTTCTCCGATGATGCCAAGACACTCCCCAGGCTTGCATTCGAAGTTAATGTTTTTCAACACATACTCTTTTTCCCTTGAGAACAATCCGCCTTTTCGATATGATTTCTCCACGCTCTCAACGCTCAGCAACACTAACTCCCCCCATGACTCTCTTAAAATGTTGATTCATCGCCAGCTTCGTGGAGAGTAAGTAACGGGTATATGTATGCTTCGGTTCAGAGAAGATGGCCTGGGTCGTCCCGTTTTCAACGATTTCTCCTTCTTTCATGACGAGGACTTCATCTGCTATTAATTTGACAATCCCTAAATCATGAGAAATGAAGATCATGGAGCAGCCCATTCGTTCACGCATTTGCAGGAACTGTTCTATGACTTCGAACTGCGAGATGGTATCGAGTGCTGTCGTGGGTTCATCAGCAATTAGAATGTCAGGCTCCAATACGATGGCGAGCGCAATCATGACTCGCTGCAGCGTTCCACCCGACAACTGGTGGGGATACTTATTCATCACCTCTATCGGGTTTTTCAGCATGACGCTTTCCATGGCATTTTTCATTTTGGTTATGATTTCGTCACGGCTCCATCCAAAATGTTCCATAAGCGTCTCCTTTAGATGAACGCCCACTACGCATGAGGGATCAAAGGCACGCATGCCATTCTGCAAAATCATGCAAAGCTGTTTCCCCCTCTTTTTCCTCATCCTCTGTTCTGAGAGCTCCATGAGGTTTTCTCCTCGTAACAGAATGTCTCCCGATTGGCGAACCCCGGCTTTATTCAATCTCATGATGGCCTTGCAAGTCACCGACTTCCCGCTTCCGCTTTCTCCTACAATGGCCAGGCAGCTTCCCTGTTTCACATAGAATGAACTATTTGGAACAATCACTCGATCATTGCGACTGTCCCAGATTTTCAGGTTTTTTACTTCTAAAATGTTCATCATCCGCTTATGCCACCCCCTTTCCTTCGAGCTTAACAGCAGAGGTTGCTTCTAATCCTTGGTGCTTATATGTAGAAGTCATTAATTTGGGATCTAAAGCCACTTGAAGTGCATCAGACAAGTAGTTAATGGCCGATACAACGATCACGATGGTCAAACCGGGAGCTAGCATGAATTCCGGGCGTGAAAACATGACGTCTCTCGCTTCATTCAACATCATGCCCCACTCTGCTTCCGGTGCTTGAATACCTAAACCAAGGAAGGAAAAACCCGATATTTGCAAAATCATCGAACCGAAGGAGCTGCTTGAAATGACGGCAATATCGGGCAATGCAACCGGAACAATGTGTCTGATTATGATTGCCATATTGCTTGCACCGATTGCCTTTGCGAATTTCACATAATCGGTTACCGCATATTGCAAGACTGACGATCTGATGATTCGAGCAAACCACGCCCACTTCATCAATACAAAGGCGATGATCAAATTTTCAAAACCTACGCCCAAAATGCCGATGATCGCCAGGGTCATGACATATCCCGGAAAAGAAAGGATCACATCGCAAACGCGCATCAAGAAAGCATCTGTTTTTCCACGAAAGTACCCCGCAAGAAAGCCTACAATCGATCCAATCGATACGGATAGGAGCAGCGCAACGAAGACCCAGAGCATGCTGGGACGAATACCGTAAATGAGTCTGGATAAAACGCATCGCCCGAGGTGGTCGTTGCCCAAAAGATATTCCCATGATGCAAAAGCAAATCGAAGCTCCATATGTACTTCTTCGGGATCATTCGGTGCAACGAAAGGAGCAAATATCCCAGCCACCGTTGTGACCGTGATAATCGATAAGGATAGGACAGCGACCTTGTCTTTCCACACATTTTGTAATCGCTTCATCTAGAGACCATCCCTTAGTTTGGGGTTCAATGCCACATTGATGATGTCGGAAACAGTGTTGAACAGAATAAAGACGATTGCCAACACAAGGACATAGGCTTGGATGATCGGGAAATCCCTACTTAAAATGGATTTAACGCTTAGCGTTCCGAGTCCCGGCCAAGCGAAGATGTTTTCCACGACGACTGTGCTTCCCAAAATAATGGGAATCGCCATGCAAAATACGGAAATCGCCACTTGCAATGAATTTCTGAGAATGTGCATCGTGATCTTTTTTTCCGGTAAGCCGCATGCCCTTGCATAGAGAACATAGTCTTCATTCATGTTGCTTAACATGGAACTTCTGATGATTCGAAAATAGATGCCAGCATAGCTGATTGTGATCACAGCAACGGGCAAGATATAGCTTTTGTATGACTCCATTCCGCTTGTCGGAAGCAAATCCAGCTTTACGGAAAAATACCAGATCAGCAGAGCTGCGAGCCAATAGGACGGCATCGACGTCAGGAAAAACGAAACACCTCTGACTGATTTGTCCACCCATTTGCCCGCTTTCCATGCGCATGCCACCCCCAATGCGATGGACAGTACAACAATGGCAAATGTCGAAACCAACGTCAGCTTTACAGTATGGAGAAAGGCTGGTCCTAGCATAGACCACACAGGTTTTCCCGTTATATATGAATCTCCAAAATCTAGCTGCAAGCATGAGACAACCCAGTTTAGGTAACGAGTCAGAAAGGGTTGGTCCATTCCCAGTTTCGCTCTTGTTTGCGCAAGTAACTCATCCGTTATTTGGGGTATGCCTTGCGAATGCAGCACCACTTCAGCGGGGTCTAAAGGAGATAGATGAATGAAGGCAAACGTTACAAACGATATGATTAGGACCAAAGGAATCGATAGGAGTAACCTTTTGGTGATATAACTGCCCATAGCAAGCTCCTTTTGTGTATTTATTCAAAGTACATCCGCTCAAATGGAAGCTCGAATTGCGTTTGCTTAAAAGAGATGCCCTGCAGGTTTTTGGGAGCCAAGATCGTGACTCTTCCATTCGTAATCGGAATAAATACGGCTTCCTCATGGACAATGGTCAAAATATCGGTATATAACGATTTTCTATATTCCTCATCATTCGACACCATGACTTCTTCAATTTTTTTATAGAGCTCATCAGCTTGCGCGATGCCTCTTGTCGTATGGTAATAGGAAGACTTGGAAGTAAAAGCAGCGATTGTGCTCTGCGGATCATACGCGAGTCCCCACGTTTGATTGAAAAGCAGGTCATAGTCACCTGTAGATCTTCTGTTCGCAATCGAAGAAGACTCCTCGCCAATAATCTCCAGATGAACGCCAATCGTTTTTACGGTATTTTGAATCAATTCAGCCTGCGTTTTTTGAGTGGACGAATTTACATCATAATAAAGCTTCATGGCTAATGGCTTTCCGTTTTTCGTTCTGATTTCGCCCGCATTCCCGATGCCCCAGCCTGCCTCCTCCAAAATCTTTTTCGCTTTTTCCAAATCGTATCCCCGCTTCTCTACTTCAACGTTGGCGTAATTCACATTCGAAGAGAAAAGCGTATCCGCTGGTTGTTCAGTGCCTTCAAATATTTGTTTACTAATTGTCTCTCTGTCAATCGCATGCCAAAACGCTTTGCGCACAGCCCTTTCATGTACAGGGCTCTCGGTTTTACTACTATTGGCGACAATTATGCCTGTGTTCATTGGTTGACTGCGAATCATTTGGTGTTTACCTGATTCAACGAATTGATTCATGGCGTTTACATCGAGACTATTCGCGCCTCGATCATCCGTAAATACAAAGTTGACTTCTCCCTTTTGCAGTGCCAAGAAAGTAGTTTCACCTGCTGGAAGTACTTTGGCTGTGATTTTTTTCATTTTTGGCGCGCCGCCCCAGTAATTTTCATTTGCTTCAAATACGGCATACTGATCGACTTTATGCTCAGTGAGCTTATAGGGGCCCGTTCCGCTATAACCACTTACGCCATCTTTGGTTCCCCCGTTCACAAAATTTTTAGGCGAGATGAATACATAAGGTCTCGTCATCGACAATTCGAGCAGCGTCGGGTAATACGGTTCGGATAAGACCAGTTCAACCGTATACTCATCGCGTACATGGCAATCCACGATCTTTGTGGATAGCTTGATCCATGAATGTTTGCTTGCATTGCTTTGCACCGCTTCTATATTCTTTTTCACTGCTTCCGCATGAAAAGGCTCTCCATCATGGAACGTCACGTTTTTTCTCAAGTGAAACGTGTACACTTTTCCATCGGCGGAAACTTCCCAAGATTCAGCTAATAATGGTTTGATCCCATCCTCCGTATTTTCTACTAACGATTCGTACACCATCCCTTGTGCCGGCATGGAGCCGGAATAAAAATGAGGGTTCATATCGTTAATATCTTTCGAAGTGGCATACACGATCTTTTTCTCTGTATCGGTTGACTCCGTTTTTGCTGTATCACCGTTACTGCAGCCAACCAGCAGTAAGATTGAGACCATGAAAGTCCTTACTAAAAATCCCATTCTTTTTGTCATACCCATTCCTCCTGAAAATACGTGCTAGTACGTTTTCTTTGATTCCGTACCCTTGCCGAGCTCACTGCATATCCTCTTCAAATCTTCCTCGAAGCTTTGAACCACGAATGCATCCGATAACCTTTCGCCCTTACGTGTTAGCGCAACTTTCGCAATTTTACGCTCGTACGTTTCAATGAATGTATCGATGGTAGGGCAACTGATATCTATGTATCTTGCAATACCCTGAATGATTTTTATCCGATAGTAATCTTCCTTTGGCATGCGCGGAATATCCCAATGCCCTTCCCTATTGATAAACATTTTCCGGATGGGGACAGCGGAGAAATCGAAGTATCTTCCCTCTGAATCTGGCTCCGAAAAAGGATCGATCAACAGGGAGGTATACCGAATGAACAATAAATACTCTTGATGAATCGTTTCAAAATGAACGAAGTTTTCGATATCATCACGTGATAGACACTCCAGCCTCACCGGATAGTTGTCATCCGTCATGAACTTCAGCAAATTGACCCCTTTCATATTGAGCTTTTCCACCACATTTGTGATCTCTTTCCATTGGTTCAGCATATTGCGAATGAGAGATTGCGTGATGGGACCCTCTGGAAACATTTTGTATACGTACTTTTTGATTGGTTCCTCTCCAAATATCACACGAAGGGAGAACTCATTCATAAACAGTGGCGGATGCACATAGAGGGATATATTTCTCGTTTCCGCCTCAATCGGAGAGTCCATGACGTCCAAATCGATACCTACTTGCTCATATAACTCACAAAGTCTTTTTACATTCTGGGATGGAGAGTGCGTCGAGCCAATGTAAACTTTTTTCTTAACTCCTGTCGTAATTACACGATTGGAAGGCTTATCGTGGAACCAGCGTGTATCGCCAAGGTATGTAGAAAAACTGATAATCTCCGCATCGGAATGAATACTGTTTAGATAATGGCGTAGTAAACTGTTGGAACCAAAGGTCGGAGAAACTAAAACCATGCACTTTATTTGCTGTAAAACCTGATCATTGATTTGTTGTAAAACTTCTATATAAGCATCTGTTGTGACAGATAATAGGAAGGTATCCCATTTCCCTGTAACGGTCTCATATCCATGGAATACCTGATCGATATGGCATTCGCCTTCCATCTTTTTATGCTTTTCATTTTGAACATCTACGCGAATTTGCTGGCTATTTTGCTTAAGTTCAGTAAAGAATGATTCGGAACGAACAGACTCACGCCCAACGATCCCAATGTAGCAATCCCATTGTTTTTTAAGCATGACAGCCATTTGAATGGAAGCAGGACCTGTTCCCAATAGCAAGATTCGTTTCAAAGCACCCATAGAAATAAAAACCTCCTTTTACGATCAGCATGTAGCCGATGCTTTTTTATACAAAGCGATATCAAACACATGATCGGGACGCAAGATGGTCTCAATCAGCGTCCATTTCCGCTCATCTACCTCTCTCATTGGGTAGTTAAAAAGGGACTTCAATTGATTACCGTATCGGATCGCCACGATCACTTGTTCATTTGTCAATGGATGCAATTGTTCCAGTAGGTCATATTTATTTGCAACCGTCGAACTAAAGATGATATGGGTTGCATCCTTCGTCATATCAAGGCGTTCCACAAACTCATTCTCCAAGCGGATAGGCAATCCACTTCCCAGCCTTTCAACAACACTCTGCCCTAGCTTGATGGCCTCCTCATCAATGTCGATACCAACCACTTCCGCTCCAGTTCGCTTCGCAATCAACAATGGCGTCATGGGAAATGAGCCTGAGCCAACCATTAACACCTTTGAATCAACAGTCACTTGGAAACTCCCAAATTCTTCTTCAATACATGATTCAATGTTTTGAAAGTAGTCGGTCTTATCGGCAATCCCATCCAGCAGCTTCAGCGCACGATATTTCTCCATGATGGCAACGCAAATCGCCGACGATTTTCTTACATCCTCCACAAGCTGATTCAACTGGCTTTCGATTGACGGTTCTAGTTGCTCCCAGGCTTCTTTGTTTCTTTCATCCGTTATGAATGTAGAATACTGATCTATGATCTTTTCTAACTCCGAACTGTGATGGATGGTGCCGTCATATCGATTGGCTAAATGGGTGAACCTTTCGAGAAACGCTGTCAAATGTTGTTGCAACTGTTCTGGTCTATTCATTCAGTTCTCCCCTTGCTAAATAAAATGGGAAACCTCAAACGGTATCTGGTATCTTGATGAATGCTTTGCCTCGTGCCACGATTCCGACTGCCCCTTCAATTTTCAGGCTGGTTACTTCTTCACTTTGCCAATTGGCCGTTACATGAATCGTGCCTCCCGGTTGCCTGATCGGAGTAGCGACATCGCCTTTCTTTTTCCAAGCCAGATAGGCTCCCAGTGAAGCAGTACCTGATCCACAGCCTCTTTCCCAGATCATGCTATCTAATGGCGGAACAAAGATAAGTGGAGCCAATTCATTCGAAGCTGGCTGATACAATAGCACACCGATCAAATTCGCCCCTACAGTGACTCCAAGGAGCTTGGCTAAAGACTGAGCACGTTTTCTTACCGCCTCATTGAACTGGTCCACTTCAATCACGATGTGAAAGAAATCAGGATACCGTACAATCACCATGTTTATTTCGTCGCCATCATAGCTGATTGATTTCTGCTCGATCTTTTTAGGAAGAGGCATTGAAACTTGGCAGTAATATTCGTCTTCGATTCTTTTTACTCGACAAGCAACGGAGTGAACTGTACCCGAGGATTCCAAAACAATTTCGGTCCAATCATGATGCTGTAGACCATTTTCATGGGCAATGAACGTCGCTAATGCCATGCATGCATTGCCGCAAAACTCGCCCCCGGCCATTTGTAGATGGGCTGCCGCTCCAACATTCATTGATTTTTCGATAAAGCCCACTTGTTCTGCATGGACACTATCGTAGGACATCATTTTTGAGGCGATGAGCGGATACTCTTCCGCTGGATGATTATTTTTTACAAGAATGGTCATATTTTGTGTGGGATTAAACTTTATAAAATCGATTTCCCGTTTCATCACAACCTACCCTCTTACCATATTTTTGATGAACAGCTAATTGTTTCGCACTAAACGTAATCATTACGATTTAAAAGAGAAAAAAATAAACCGTAATGATTACGATTAATGACGAGTACATCATAACCACAATTTGGTTATCTGTCAACTGCACACTTGGAGTTCTTCCTTTTCTCATTGTTCATCACCACGCGGAGTTGCTTACAGGGTAAAAATGCCTTGACTTAACAAAGTAGAACAGGTAATCTTTACCCGCTACTATAAAACGACAGTTCAAACGGGATTTTATACTGTAGAAAGGTTGTATTGACTTCATGGCGTTATCTCACACTACTACTAGGAAACAGGTCAACAAGGAAAAGTCTTCTATCTCTTTGCTATCTCTTACCGTAGGCTCTTTTGCCATTGGGATGACGGAATTTGTCATTATGGGTCTGCTGCCGAATGTTGCAGAGGATTTGGATGTTAGTATCTCATCTGCGGGTCAACTCATTACCATGTATGCGCTAGGAGTAGCCATCGGTGCACCGATACTGACAGTCCTCACCCACCGAATTCCCCAAAAGAAGCTACTCTGTCTACTAATGGTTCTGTTTATTCTCGGGAACGGAATCTCTGTTTTTGCTCCCAACTACGCTATATTGATGGGAGCACGCCTGATCACCGCTTTGACACATGGGACATTCTTTGGAGTTGGGGCTGTTGTAGCTTCCAGTCTTGTAAGTCCTGACAAACGTGCCGCAGCCGTTTCCATTATGATGGCCGGTCTGACGATCGCCAATATTATTGGTGTGCCTCTCGGGACTTTCATCGGTCAACATATGGGGTGGCGAGCTTCATTTGGCTCTATTGCGATCATGGGAATCATAGCACTGATCGGAATACTCGTTTTCATCCCAAAAATGCGGCAAGAAAACACCGAGAGTATCACTGGGCAAATTACCGCTCTTCTCAAGCCCAAGCTCCTTTTGTACCTCCTTATTGGAGCACTAGGGAACGCTGGTCTATTCACCGTGTTTACGTATATTACGCCTCTGCTGACGCAAATAACCGGTTTTGCTGAGTATCATGTAACGTGGATTCTTGTCCTCTTCGGCTGTGGAGTGACCATCGGCAATATCGTGGGCGGAAAGCTTGCGGATTGGAAGCTGATGCCCTCTATACTCGGACTTTACTTTACGATATGCATCATTCTCACGCTGTTTACGTTTACCGTATATAGTCCTATTGCTGCCGTATTGACCATTTTTCTATGGGGCGCTGCTTCTTTTGCAGTATTTCCAGGGCTACAAGTACGTGTAATGAACCTCGCACAGAATGCACCAGCTCTTGCTTCTACCTCCAGTCATTCTGCCGGAAATCTAGGAAATGCAGCTGGTGCTTTCATTGGTGGATGGGTTATTACTCATCTGGATATAACCTCCCTCCCATGGGTCGGTGCTGTGCTCGTAGGACTTGGTCTGATTTTAGGAATCGCTTCCTATATGGCTGAACGCAAGCTGCAACAAAGTGAAAAAGGGTACTCCATTTGAGCACCCTTTTTTCTTTTGCTCTGGTCTAAGCCGTTCCGTACGGTTTTGCCAGAATTCGCTCCCACATCGGAATAAACTGCTTGATCAGCGGTCCGATCGCAAGTGCCGTCACAAAGGTTCCCACCGAAACGGGCCCACCAAGCAACAAGCCCAACACCATGACCGTGCACTCTATACCGATTCTGACTTTACCGATGCCCCATCCCATTCGCTCATGTAAAGCCAACATAAAGCTGTCACGTGGACCGGCTCCCAATCGCGGTGAAATATACATGCCTGTGCCGACCGTATAGATGAGTAGGCCGACAACGAACAAAATGGCTCGTTCTATTACGGTCTCTCCTGTAGGAATCCAGTTCAGCCACATGAATAAGTCAATAAACAGCCCGAAGAAAAACATGTTTAAAAACATACCCATGTTAGGCCGGATCTTGCCAATGATGTAGGAAGCGAGAATGATCATGGCTCCCACGATTTGCGACCATATGCCGATGGTTAGTCCAAATGTCTTCTGTAATCCGATATGCAGCGTATCCCACGGTGCAACACCTAAATGCGCCTCAATCATCATGCCAATACCAAACGCCATGACCGCCAGTCCGATCATAAACACACTGTATCGAACTGCAAGCGGATGAAGCAGTAACTTCCTCCACATCATTTTCTCCCCCTCTAAAAAATCTGGCTTTTTCAGCACACGCAGGTGGGGATTTGGTGAATGTTACCTTATTGCCAACGATTTGAATACTCATTAGGATCACCTTCCTATTTCGAAATTGGCAACATGATTTCCACGATGGTACCCTTGTTGATCTCACTTGAGATGCTGATAGTGCCTTTATGATCTTTCATTATTTTATTGCTGACAAGTAACCCTAAGCCTGTTCCTTTTTCTTTCGTGGTGTAAAAAGGCTCGCCGAGTCTAGGTAGCAGCTCTTGGGAAATGCCACATCCATTGTCGGTAAAGCGAATCAGCACATGATTATCAAGTAGGCATGTGGTTTCTATGCTGATTTCGCCATTCGCCGTGATAGCATCCAGGGAATTCTTTAAAATATTGATAAAGACTTGTTTTACTAGATTTTCTTCTCCATTAATCGCGATCGGAATATAGCTGAATATTGTGTTGATCGTAATGTTGTTTAGATTCGCTTCTGATTCGAGAAACTTTACTACACTTTCAATGAGAGGGTGTAAAAGAATCCGCTTGACATTCAGAGTTTGCGGTTTGGCCAATACGAGCAGCTCACTTACGATAAAGTTGATGCGATCTAGCTCGGCCAACATAATGTCAGTATAAGTGGCGCCCTCTGATAGTGTTGGTCGTAAGTACTGAATAAAGCCTTTTAATGACGTAAGAGGATTTCTTATTTCGTGCGCGATACTTGCAGCCAATTCACCGATTACGGACAGCTTCTCTGTTCTCCTGAGAAGTTCTTCGTTTTGCTTCCTCTCCGTAATATCACGTGTAACGTTGATGAAATATTGACTTTCACCATCCGAGCTGAAAAAAGGCATTCCTTTTGATTCGAGGTAGATCCATTTCTCGTTTTCCACTTTGTATCGATACTCACATGTAATAGGTATATCGAATTGCAGCATCGTGGAAAATCGCTCAAAGACGAGTGATGCATCTTCTGGATGTATGTTTTCAATGATAATTTGGCTCGTACCTAATTTCTTCAGATGTGAAGGTGAACTATACGATACGTGACCGACCTTATCAATCACGGATATGAAGTCTGCTGTATGTTCGGCAATGAATCGATACTGTTCCTCGCTCTTGCGCAAAGCTTCTTCAGACTGTTTTCGCTCGGTGATATTGCGTGAAACGAAAAGAAAGCTATCAATCTCTTTGTTCTCAGACATGATGGGTACACAACGCGACTCCCAGTACACCCACGATCCATTTTTATGGCGTATTCTGATCTCCATTTGTACATTTTGGGGATTCGTGGAGTTTAAGTAACGGAGGTCTTTCACGATTTTCACATCATCGGGGTGAATGAGATCAAAACTATTCGTTTGCAGAAATTCATCCGGAGTGTATCCCAAATGGTGCTCGATAGAAGGAGATACAAAAAGATTATTCATGTGTACATCATGTTGACAAATAACATCGCTTGTATTTTCTACGAGGATACGGTACTTTGCCTCGCTTGTCACGAGAGCCTCTTCCGCCATTTTGCGGTCCGTAATATCCCTTGCGATGACGGAAGTGCCTACGATCGTTCCTTCTGTATCCCTAATAGGGGAAGCAGTTAGACCAACCTGCACGATCTGGCCATTTTTTCGTTGACGCACGGTCTCATAGCCCGTAATATTTTTCCCTTCATATTTAACCTCGTGGAAAATTTCCTTTGTCTCGTTAATGAGATTTTCAGGTACAAGACAGTATGGGTCGTCCAAAAGGTCTTGATATGTCCAACCATAGATTTTTTCAAAAGCACTATTCACAAAAAGTATATTACCCTGCATGTCCCTAATTGAAATCGCGTCTGTAGTCGTTTCAACCAGTGACTGAAGCAGCTCTTTCATGTTGAACTGTTCTTGTCTAAGGTCGATTCGCTGAGCTTCTTTATCCATAGGTTTATACCTTCCTTAAACGAAGATTGTGAATAATGATAATATTCTATGCTTGTTGAAAATATCCTTGAGAAAATATCTATCCCACTAAAAAAAATACCGCCCTTTAAATAGTGGCGGCATTGATCATTACATCGGGTTAACCTTTCCCGGGTATCAAACAGAAAAACCACCGGACCATTTTTAAAGGTGGTTTCCGTGATGTCTAGTACCATTTCCTATCGACTCGATTCTTATTGAGGGCTTTGCTCAGAAGCCATGGCACTGGCTTTCGTCTCATGTACGGTGCCAAATGGATGATGAGGTGGCGCGTAGATGGAATATACTTTAAGCGGCGTATTACCCGTATTGATAATATTGTGCCATATGCCCGCAGGGATCATGATAGCATCGTTATCGTTGACACTTTGTTCAAAATCTAAATGATCTTTGCGATCCCCCATCCGAACAAGTCCTTGACCTTCTTCCACTCGGATGAATTGATCCGTATTCGGATGATTTTCTAAACCGATGTCGTCTCCAACATTTAAACTCATCAGGGTCACCTGCAAGTGCTTCCCTGTCCATAATGTCGTACGGAATGTGTTGTTTTGCTTTGTGGCTTGCTCAATATTCACGACAAAAGGCTTTGGTCCATAATCTCTCAATTCGATGGTATGCTGATAACGGTCCCAGTATCTATTCCCATTCGCATGGCTCCAGTTGTAATAATGAGGACTCCAACCATAGTGAAAATGGTTGTTATTCCAACCGGCAAGCACGGGATAATACCATTGATAGTAATGGTAAGAGTTGTTGTACATCTCAATCTCCTCTCCAGTGTAAAGGATTTTACCCTTTAGCCTATGTAACTACCTGATGACAGGTAACTATCCTGAAGAGCAATTTCAGTTGGCGAATGCTCTGGACCCGAGGGCAACGGGCTCGCCATAATATCTTACTTTGTTTATTGCGATGGGTTGCCGGTCAACCTTTCCCGGGTATCAATTTCCATACCAGAAAGTCGTTTGATAAAGGTCGCTCGCCAATTTGAGGACAGTTCCTCTACTTCCAACAGCTTTTTCATGCCAGCGATATTGTCTTTCTCTTGATGCATGATTCGGTTTGCATACGATACCGTTATTGCCTTTGGATGACACGAAAGCCTTGTCAAACCATCTGAATGAGATACTAGCCCTTCTTTCAACACGCGAAAATAGAAGCCAGTATAACCTGTCTCCTGTACCTTTAGCAGCATTTCAGGCACACCGTATCGCACAGACAATTTGTAACAAGGCTGTCTCGGTTGACTAACTTGTACGACCGCTTCCCCAAGCTGAAAAGTATCACCGATACAAACATCCGTTTCTACTAAGCCACGGATCGTCAGATTTTCTCCGAATGCACCGATTGCCAACTCTCTCTGTAATTCAGCCTCCCAAAATGGGTAGTGTTCATAGGGATAGACGCATACGGCCTTCTCCTTCCCACCATGGTGGACAAGATCTGCCTGTCCATCTCCCTCGAAGTTCAAAAAGGATAAATAAAGTGCTTTTGTAGTCGGCGTTTTGTAAATGCCGGTAGAAACCTCTTTGTTTTGATACTGTACCTGTTTGGGTTTTCCTACATTTATGGAAAGGATTTCGAAATTCACAAGAGATCACCTCATTCTTTCATGGAAATGCGCATTGTGTACTACAATCATATAAATGCATAATGGTTTATTCTATAATGATAGGAAAATCCTATTATTAGATCATAAATCGCCGGAGGGATGGTTGTTGGAGCTCAAGCAATTAGAGTACTTTATGGCACTGTGCCAAGAGTTGAATTTTACTCGCGCTGCCGAGAAATTGGGCATTGCGCAGCCTTCACTCAGTCAGCAAATCCGTCTGCTTGAGCATGAAATCGGCATGCCCTTGTTTGATCGCGTCGGCAAACGAACGATTATGACGGAAGCAGGCAAAACATTGCTTCACCATAGCTATAATGTGTTTCATGAGTTGTCACAGGCACGTGCAGCGATTAGTGAGCTGCAAGGCTTAAGCAGAGGCGCTTTAAAAATCGGTGTACTGCTGACGGTTGTCAATTACTTGCTCCCGCCTACTGTTATCGAGTTTCACCAGCGCTATCCGAAGGTTGAATTGTCTATTTTCGGATTAAGAACCGGTGATATTTATGAAGGACTTCTGAAAAACGAACTCGATCTCGGCATTGTTTTTTTGCCTATGGAGCATGACGATCTGGAAACCATTCCGCTCTATACAGAAAATCTGGCCCTAGGAGTACCTGTGGATCATCCGATTGCGAAGGAACCATTTGTTTCGCTTGCGATTTTGAAAGAAACCTCCTCCATTTTATTGCCCAACACGTACTTTTTGCGTCAGTTGATTGATGAAAAGTGTCAGGAGCTGGGCTTCTCGCCACAGCCTGTTTTGGAGATGACCACAATGGAATCGATTACGAATATGGTCGGGCAAGGTGTCGGTGTCACGGTACTTTCGAAAGGCTACCTCGACTATATCGATGATAAACGGATTCGCACGATTCCGATCCAACAGCCTAATATCACGGCGCAAATCGGTATCGTTTACCGGAAAAACAAGTATTTGTGTGCAGCAAGCCGAGTTTTTATGGAGAAGTTGATTGCCACGGTAAAACGCGATGATGTTCGATGATGCGAGAGTCAAGATCAGTTTATGACGAGGCAAATCATTGTTCAATAGTATAGTTGTTATCATTTCGATAGGTATTTCCTATCATTATTTAGTTATTCCCAGAGGAAAGATGTTCAGGGCATTCTTTCAAGGATGCTTCGTGCGTGAGATACTTTTCCATGAACGCGCAATAATGGGGTGCATTGGAATCGCCTGTATTCGGCCGAAAATGCATGCAGCCTAAGCACGGCTCCGCTACAACGAGATAGCCACGTCTTTGCATCGCTGTTATCACGGAGCCGAGCCCGATCTCGAAATCTTCCAGTATCTCATCTGGTATAGAATGAAGGGCTTCCTCCAGTGTATGCCCCCATTTTTCAAGGCTTGATGCAACTTCTTTTCCCTTTGCAGTCAGTTGAAGCAGGGTCACTCGACGATCTTCTTTTTTAGCTACTTTCGTTATGTGTCCTTTCGTTACGAGTCCATTGATAATCTTTACGGCTGTTACATGCGACGTCCCGATTGCTTTGGCAAAGTTACCAATGGAAGACGCGTCGCTCCTCGTATACAAGGTGAACAATAACGCCTGAATTTGTACGGGAGACAATCCCTGTTCATCACTCTCTGCCTGTGTCACCTTTTTTATCGCCTGAGACATTCGAAATAGCGCCATCATGATACGGGCTGAGCGATTTTCCTTACGTTGTTGTGGATCAAACATCATGAGCTTATCTTACCTTCCATGTTTCATTCTTCTATCCATTGTAAATGCCATACATGGTCGTGTAAAAGCATAGGAAAAGGAGGCGCCTCAAAAGCACCTCCATTCCTCATTTAGCCGTTTTTCACATCTTTCAAGCTTGCCCCAAAGTTAATGTGGTAGACATTTCCACCAATCACGAGAGCAGGTACTGATTGAATACCAGCCTCCTCTGCTTCCTCAATGCGATTCCGCTCTGTACCAAGGTGGACAATTTCGATATCGATTTTTGTTTGATCCAGGTAATCAAGGACGACTTGCTCCGCATCTACACATACTGGGCAACCTGCATGATAAAAAATGGCTTTTAACATTTGGAATCAGCTCCTATCAATTTTATGTAGCATTGCTACGTATTTGATTATAGGAGTGATCAACTTTCGGAACAAATTCCCTATCGTTATCATAGGGAGTATCAATGATTGGAATGAATGAAGTCTTTGAACGCTTCAACAAATTCTCTATACTGGTTTTTTTCGAAAGCTAATGGCGGAACATGGATCGGTTTTGACATGTCCACACCATATCCGAACGCTTTCCAAATGATGCAGTCCTTCATCTCCTCTACATTCGTGGTGACAACAGTACATGAGAAATCCATGTCATCTGAACAAACCAAAATAGGAAGAGCTACATTTGTATAAGACAGCAGTTCAAGGACTTTTTGCTGATCGCGATTATCAAACAGTCCGATAGGTGGAACTAATAAATCAAAAGAACGACTCTGAGTATTTTGATTCAAATAGTCATTCAAAGTAATGTCATTGATAGAAATGACATACTGGGGATGCTGAAAACCCTCCATCTGATCTTGGCGTATATCGATTTTGCTACGTATGTATTTATGGGCCTTACGCACTTTTAACACCTCCGTCCAGGATTTCTCTTAGCATGACTTCCTTTCATTTTACAGGTTCATAAACGGGAACACTATGAGAAACGAGGGCTCTGGAATACACGCCTGATCTAACCTGTTTCTTGGAAAACGCGCACAGAGCCTCATCGTTATTCATTCGTATCGTCAGTCCATTCCCGCTTTTTTCAACAAAACATGAACAATCAAGCCTCTCTCCGCGGATGGAGCAATAGAGATGCTTCCCTCGTGATCTGCAACAATCGCTTGGGCGATGGCCAGACCGATTCCGCTTCCTCCCCTTTTTCGCGTACGGGATTTGTCTACACGATAAAATCGCTTAAAAAGGTGGGGAATTTCTTTTGCTTGAATACCGATCCCTGTATCCTCTACCACAATGTGCACGGCCTCTTCATCCCCATATGCTCGTACCTTCACTTGTCCTTCATCTGTGTATTTCCGTGCATTGTCCAAAAGGATGTCCAATAACTGTCTAACCCGCTCTCGATCCATCAAAAGGACAAGAGCTTCTTCCCATTCAAAAATCAGCTTAATTTGTGGAGGAAAAATGGGTACCCACGCTTGCTTTACTTCAAGTAGCAGAGGGGTTAATGGCTGCACGACTTTCGGTGAGCCTAGTTGTGAGGTATGCTGCAATTTGGCTAGCGATAACAGGTCATCAATGAGTTTGAAAAGTCTTTTACACTCCTGCTGAACAGCAGCGAGCGCTTCGTCCCTTACTTCAGGTTTGTGTTGCCCCCATCTTTGCAGAAGACTTACATACCCTTCAATAATCGAGAGCGGTGTACGCAACTCGTGGGATGCATCTGTGACGAATCGCTGCTGATAGACCATTGCTTCTTCCATACGATCTAACAATAGATTAAAGGCATGGATCAGCTCGTAGATTTCAGTCTCTACGTGATGATGGTGAATTCGTTGGGAGAGACGTTGAGGGAAAATGGAATGGATTTGCTGGATAAGATGATCGAGGGGCTTAAGTCCCCAGTTACTCAACCAATAGCCTCCAATCGCCGAAAGTAGCAAGGTAAAAAAGGAAGAGAGAAAAAGAATCGTGAGCAAGATGGAAAAGTACCATTCAAGCGCTTCTGTCGTAGTCGAAATTTGCACAAACAAAAGCTCCGATGTGAACGGCAGCTGTACAGGTTCTTTTGCGACCAAGGTCCTTTCATAATAGTCTTCCGGCTCGTTTCTCCAATTGGCTCCCTTTATCGAAGCGATTTCCTTGCCGTTTTGGTCGCTAATGTTTATGGATTGATTGACGTCAGCGTAATTGGTTAACAAACGAGTCAAATAGGTAATCGTCAGCGATGCTTCTTCGGTGATTTCTGTTTTCAAATCGGCTGCTATGGCCGTTGCTTTCTGATTGAGCAATTTTTGTTCGTGTTCATGGACGAGATTAGAGGTGCTGAAAAAAATAAAAATGGACAAAAAGAGAAGCAAAACCAGCATACCAGAGCTAAATAACAGCGTGAGTCTCCATTTGAGTGAGTATCTGCGATGTATAAGCATGCGTTCTCCTTTTAATCTCGTAGTGTATATCCAATTCCTCGCACGGTATGAATCAGCTTGACGGATGGATCACTTTCAATTTTGTTCCGCAAATACCGGATATACACATCCACGATGTTGGTATTCCCCATAAAGTCAAAACCCCAAACGGCTGTGAGAATTTGCTCTCGTGAGACCGCTTGCTCCTTGTTTTGAACCAGATAATGAAGCAAATCAAATTCGCGTGGTGTCAACATGATTTCCTCTTCATCGAGAAACACTCGCCGCGCGTTGGGCTGGATACGCAAGCGGCCAACGACTATCTCCTGGTTCGCTTTTGATTCCCGCTGACGCAATAAGGCCCGAATCCGGGCAAACAACTCCTCGATTGCAAACGGCTTCGCCAGGTAGTCGTTGGCTCCACTGTCTAATCCCGTCACGATATCCGGAACCTCTCCACGAGCCGTGATCATGATAATAGGGACATCTTTGGTTTCCCGAATTCGTCGGCATAATTCTATCCCCGATAATTCGGGTAGCATGACATCCAGCAGGATGAGGTCGTACTCAATCGTCAGTGCCTTTTCTAGTCCGGAAAGCCCGTCGTATTCCATATCCGTCGAAAATCCTTCATTCTCTAATTCCAACTGTAAATATCTTGCCAAGTTATGCTCATCTTCCACGAGCAGCAAATAGCCTTTTCCATCTGGCGTAGGCATGCATATCATCTCCGTTTGAATATCTTACCAACAGTTTTCTCAGGAAACTCTCATGAAATTCTACCGGGAATCTTAGTTTTGTTCTGTACGATAAGAGCGTGGATAAGAAACACACAACAAGATTAACCATTCAGAAGGAGGAACATCATGACAAAGCGAAACTGGAAAGGTAACACTACTACGGTCGTAGCTATTCTAATGGGAACTTCTCTTCTCATGAACGGACAAGCCTACGCGGCTTCTGAGACAAGTCTCACCTCCACAACTACACATAATCAGGATATACAGCAGGATCAACATACGAATGACCAGAAACTTCAACAGAATATCGAAGAAAATGAGCAGATTGATCAGCTGGTGCAGGATGCTACGAATAACGACCTGACAGCCATTGAGGAAAGTACTACTGATAATAGCCAGAATAAACAGACAGACGATATCACTGCTCCATCCGATCAAAATGCAACAGATTCAACTTCTGCTTCCCCTTCCGACATCGCCGATCAGGTCATTTCAGAAGGATTGAAGTATAAAGGCGTACCTTATAAATTTGGTTCTAGCAAAAAAACAACGCGTACATTTGATTGCTCTTCCTTTACACAGCGAGTGTTTAAAGAGGCCGGAGTAAGTCTGCCGCGAGACTCACGTCAACAGTCCAAAGTCGGTCAAAAAGTCTCGAAGAATCAGCTGCAAAAAGGAGATCTCGTTTTCTTCCGCAGCTATGGCAGCTCGTCTTCTCGCATTACGCATGTTGCCATCTACGCCGGGGACAATAAGCTGCTGCATACGTACGGGAAGCCGGGAGTTACGACAACCAAATTCAAAGGGACTTCTTGGGAAAAACGCTTTGAGCTTGGAAGACGTGTGATTTAACCATACAAAAAAGGCTGCTGAGAGCTTCAGCAGTCTTTTTTAATGCACTCCATTCGTCCGACATCTGGAATGACCGCCTCCCCGTTCATTGACCATCTCTGTAGCATCCGGCTGTTTTTGTTGCCATACGTCCTCCACAAGAGGTTGCAAAGAAATTGCTTTTTCATTTCCATTTCCTCCATGGTTCCAACACACCTAATTCTTTTTCAATATGATAATAAAAGCTGAAACGTTGTCACTCGTTCCTCGTCAAATGGAGTGAAACTTCAAAAATTGACGAGGTGGCTATCATGAATATCAGACAAAATATGATGTCTCTTTCCATCCTTGCTTTATTAACCGTGTCATTCGCCCAACCAAGCTTTGCTGCAACGACTCCTTTTACTGATCTTGCCCACTCGGGAGCGAAAGATAAAATTCTTGCTTTACAGCAACAAGGCGTGATAAAAGGCGTAGATGATAGCAAATTTGCACCCAACGAAACGATAACGGCTGCGCAAGGTATTCAACTGATTGTAAATGCCTTTGATTTGAGTCTGGCAGCGATCCGTTTTGTAAAGGCTCCACAAGCCACTGACTTTTTTTCCAAAGGAGATAACGATGCTTGGTATGCAGAGAGTCTGATCATAGCGGCTGCGAACGGATTGGAGTTACCAGCTGATCTCGATCCGAATGCAGAATGGACCAAAGAGCAGTTCATTCACCAGCTAATGAGAGTCATGGAGACCAAGGGTAATCTGCCCATGATCAAACTAGTACCGGTAGAAATCAAAGATAATCATGAACTCACCGTGGATTACCAAGGCTCCATTCAACGAGCTCTTGCAAGAGATATTATCGAATTGGATAAAGAAAACAAGCTTCATCCACAAAAAGCCATCACGCGTGAAGAGGCAGCCGAAATGATCTATAATGCCCTTGCGTATTTGAAAAGCCATAAGCCTCTGAACTAAAACGAAAAAAATGCAGCGAGTCCTCGTAATGAGGGGCTGCATTTTTTTGTTTACTTAACCAGTAATCATCCGATTCACTTGCCCGGTTATCAACAGCATCGCTTGCAAGACGGGCATCATGCTAACAAGATCAGGCGAATGGAAGCGTACCGTTCGTCCTTCGATGAGTTCAATTCCTGGCATCCAGCTGACTGCTGTGGCAAATTGTGATTTCGTAAACTCGACTTCTATCGTATTCTCTACTCTTTGCTCGAGCGGTTTAACTGTACTGCGATGGAGCAATGCTTCTTTTGCTTGCTGGCGGATCAGCTCTCTCGCACGAACGGGATGCATCGCTTGCGACGAGAGTCCCGTTATCCCTGTTTTCACGGCGACCGTAAATACTCCAGGGATATCTTCTTCCACCTCTTTGGCCGTTTGGGAATCTCCGGTAACGAGTACGACAGGAACACCAAAGGCCCCCGCGATTGTTGCATTTAAACCCGCTTCGCCCACCTCTTTACCATTCAAGATTAGCCGATGGATAGCAAGGCCAGACAATGTATGATTGAGTACCGCATCTCCTGTTCCCGCTTTTCCATGATAACCGATGAAAAATGCGGCATCGCAGCTACTGTCGATCCCCTGCATCATACAGAGAGGCTTGAAAAAACCACGAATGACATCTGCCTGAGGATGCAATTCTTCTAGAATGATATTGTTCATCGGTCCATGAGATTCATTGACGATAATTTGGGTAGCTCCTGCTTCCAGTGCACCCTCAATTGCCGCATTAACATCTTGGGTCAGCAGTCTTCTCCCCGCTTCGTAATGTCTGCGACCGGGGATAACATCCTCCCATTCGCTTAGCCCAGAGATCCCTTCCATGTCCAACGAAATAAACACCTTCATGTGAAATAGCCTCCCTATCTTTGATTAGATTGCTTTCGGCATTTGGCGCGAACCAAACGCCAAGCGCTTGATCTCACCGTCTGGATGGCGAACAAAGCGGATGAGTGAATCGATGTTGTGCCGCGTGAATAGAAACGTATCTTCGCCAACGGAACGCAGTGGGAACACATCACTGCCTAGAGCGAGCACGAGCTGTTTCTGTGCTTCGTCAAATCTAATCTCTACTACGTCACCTTCTCCGGATTTGTATGTACCGGGACATTGCTGCAAGTACGCAAGCGTCACTTCACATTCGGAAAACGTGACGAACTGCGTCTCGAGCGGGCGACCGAACATGCTATTCAACAAACCTAATGTCAGATTCGTAATGGGGGCATCATCCATGTTGGTCAAAAGAATGCCGGTTACACCCGCCTCTGGAACGATGAACATTTGCGCGGTTATCCCTTTTAAGCCGCCGGTATGGGTAAGTAAGGTGTAATCTTCGGAAAATGGAAACACGCCGAGTCCGTAACCATAGCTGCGGCTCAAATCGATACGGACATGAGGGGCAGTCATTTGTGACGCGCTATCGTCCGAGATGATTCTCTTACCATTTGAAAGCCCGCCTGTCCGATAGACATCCGCATACCGAAGCATGTCACACGCGGACGATTTGAGGAAGCCTGCTGCACGCATGGAGGGAGCATCCCACCAACCGGGGGCACGTACTACTTCACGAACGCCATCATTCATGCGACGTGTGTACAGCATGGTAGTATTGTCGTCCTCGCCTAATTCTTCCACATGAAAAACCGTGCGCTCCATGCCAAGTGGCTGTAAAATATGCTCTTGGACATAGGCTTCGTATGATTTGCCGCTGACACGCTCAATAATCGCCCCAAGCAAGCCAAAAGCTTCGTTCGAATAGCTGAATTCTGTCCCAGCAGGCCCCAACAATTCAAAGGGCAGCTTCTCTATATATGCCATGAGGTCTTCGAAGGTATCGATTGGGTGTTTACATTGCGCTTCAAGATGGTGAAGTAATTCTTCTGCTGTCGGGTCGGCTTGTAAGCTGGGTAGCATTGCGGGAATGAGTGATGGAAGTGGTGGAAATCCGAGGGTATGTGTCATGAAATGATGAATCGTAATGCTTTTCGTTTGGGCTACATCCGGTGTGCGAAACTCAGGCAAATAGGTGATAACCGGATCATGCACGGAAAGCTTTCCTTCTTCCTGAAGCTGCATGATCGCCATGCATGTAAACGACTTCGTAATCGATCCGATGCCAAATACCGTATCCAGATCGATGGGAGCTTTCTTTTCGCGGTCCCGATAACCAAACGCTTTTTCATAAGTGAGTTCCCCGTCTTTGGCTACGGCAATGATCGCACCGGGAACTTGAAAATCATCCATCAGCTTTTGGACGTATGCTTCTAACGACGCTTCCCACTCATTCATCTTCATGTCATGCCTCCTTAGGTTCATTACATACAAATAGGAAAGCAATTTCAATTTTAATTCCGAAGTATATACTTCAAAAAAATGAGGTTTTGAAGTTCATGCACTAGTAGAATTATAAGCGGCAGATGAAAAAACGACAATATATAATTCTGAAAATATAAAATATTAATAATATGAATGTAAATCTTGTTTAATTTTGATACACTTTCTAAGTCCTTCTCCCAACAAAAAACCGCCTAGGCCCTTCATCAGCTCATTCAATGAGTTTGTTTATTTAGCTCAAAAATGGTTGGCCTGCAGCAACAACACAACAGGCAGCTTCTCCTTACAGAAGCTGCCTGTTATTTATCGCAATGAATACATCTATCATTGAAACCGGGAGTACGCTTGGTTGATTAACTCAATGTTTTCAATGCTTCTCGCGTAAATGGTTGTAGCTCTTCGGTGTTGCCCTTACGAATTTTTGATACCCAAGCTGGATCGCTCAGTAGCGCACGTCCAACTGCCACAAGATCAAACTCTTCTTGCTCGATACGCTCAATCAGATTATCGATGTTAGCCGGCTGACCACCCTTGCCTTCGGTGAATAGACTCAGGAACTCAGAGTCCAATCCAACAGATCCGACGGTGATGGTTGGTTTTCCCGTCAGTTTACGAGTCCAGCCTGCCAGGTTTAGATCTGAGCCTTCAAACTCCGGCTCCCAGAAGCGTCGAGTGGAAGCATGGAAGATATCGACACCAGCTTCGGTCAGAGGAGTAAGGAAAAGCTTCAATTCTTCAGGTGACTTTGCCAGTTTGGATTGATAATCGCTCGGTTTCCATTGGGAAAAACGGAAAATAATCGGGAAGTCTGGACCGACTGCGTCCCGTACAGCCTTAATCACCTCTACAGCAAATTTGGTGCGGCCTACGAGATCACCACCATATTCATCCGCACGCTTGTTGGTGACTTCCCAGAAGAACTGATCAATCAGGTAGCCATGTGCTCCGTGAATTTCCACTGCGTCAAAACCAATTTTCTTAGCTTGAGACGCGGCTTGTGCGTAAGCCCGAATGAGACCTTTGATTTCTTCGATGCTGAGTGGTTCTGATACCCTTTCACCAGTAAGACTTAGACCAGAAGGACCGATTGGTTCGGCATCTGATTCTGGGAAATTCTCCTTTTGGCGCGCCATGCCGGTATGCCAAATCTGCGGAGCAATTTTTCCGCCCGCCTCATGTACTTCTCGAACAACACGTGCCCATCCGTCCAGTGCTTCCTCTCCATAGAAATGCGGGATATTCTGATCTGCACCCGCAGCTGGATGTTCGATAAGCGTTCCTTCGGTGATGATTAAGCCGACCTCGTTCTCTGCGCGTCGACGGTAATATTCAGCTACATTGGGCCCTGGAATCCCTTTTGGTGAAAAACTGCGGGTCATGGGTGCCATAACAAACCGATTTTCAAGTTTCAGTCCTTTGTATTCAAACGGGGAGAATAATGCTGCTACAGATTTTGATGAATTCATGTGATTCCCTCTTTCTTTTCCCTATTTTTTCATTCTAATTTTTCTTTACCACTCTTGAGCGGTAGGTGTAACAATCTCATCGTTTATGAGTCACATCATACATATGATGCCATTCAGTAGCAATTTCGTCTTTGTTCTCGACTGCATACATGCACATAGGATACTTCATCATACGATTTTTTAACTCTAAACCTTTGAAACCCCCACTCCTTTACTGATTTTGTGAGTAGAGCTTTATATTATTCTTAAATGCATGCGCACGCATATAATTTATCATCATCCTTTTTCACCTGTCAACCGATAAGTGTAATGGCGATCCTTACACGAAAAAAAGCCGCTATTCCCGTTGGTTTGGAAATGGTGGCTTTTTGCAATTACTTCTTTTCACTAACAATTGTAATGCTTCATCAAATTTTCCGTCTGAAAAAGCAGATTGAAGAATTTCATTCATGGTCACGAGGTATCTCTGGAGTTTTTCTTCACCTAATTCGGTTAACTGAGTATAAACGCCTCTACGGTCGTCTTCACATACATTCCTTTGTAAAGCTCTGCAGTTTTTTGCCTCAAGTCTTCCAACCAGCCTTGATATAGCACTTTGACTTAATCCAACCCGTTCCTGTAATTGTTGTAACCTCAGTGTTTTATTACCTTCTTTCGATAAAAAGTAAAGGACGTAAAACTCTTTTAAAGAAAGATTGTAATTTTCTTGTAAAACTTTTTCAAGCGTATTGGAAATACTATCCGTAATGTGGGTAAGAGACAACCAATCGTTTATAAGTTCATTAGTTGGGTCGGTTTTCATAGTAAATTCCACCTGTTCTAGACTATATATCATGCTAATCCGTTTCATTATAATACATAAAGGTATCACGCACAAAAAAGCCCTCACTTTTTCGCGAGGGCTGTGAAAATATGAAAGCGAAATCGAGACTCGGTTCACTCGTCCAAGTATCGCCACTTGCTGAAGAGAATGCTTCTTATTGGTTTTCGATTTCTCCATCACGATCTGTTACCGCAAAGTTGTAATTAATAGAGCGTGTAAATGGTTCGCCATCCTCATTGATGCCGGTTACGTCAAAGGAGAGATTATAAACGCCTGGCTTGGTCGGCACGGTAAAATTGCCAGTAAGCTCATCTTCTTTTACGGCAAACTTCACTTCATCAAGAACGCTTGCTTTTTCGCCGTTCAGTGAACGAGTCAGGTTTGCTTTTTCCAGTAACGATTGATCAATTTCGTTTTTGCCCATGTCGACGGAAATCTTCGCTTTGTCGCCTTTCTTGAATACCTTTTTGCTCGCCTTTACTTTCGCTTCTTCTCCGCCTTTCACAGAACCAACCATGAAAAAGGCGTCGTCAGAGCCCTCCACTTCAAGCGTCCATTCGCCTGCTTCAGGCTCCTCTACTTCAATGAAGTGATGAACAGCATCTTTGAATATCTCGGATTCATCCTCCGATTTGCTTTTTTCACTGCGGTCCGCTTCATACACTTTGCCAGACGGACTGATCAGGGTCACAACAGTGTCTTCCGACGAGGTCATCGTATCAAGATTGAACTGATCGATTCCGCTCTCCAGGAAAAATGTTTCCGAGACGTTGTCTTCCACTTCACCCCCACGGAGAATGACGGAGCTCTCTTCCACAGTGCTTGATTTTGATTTATCTTCGCTTACTTTATTTGCACGTTCGCGAATGGATGCCTTTTGCAATTTCGGTTCGACCAGATCCCATGTATTCGAGGCTTTCACTATTTGACCGTGGGAAATGTCTTTTGTAAAGCTCTTAATCCCATAAGTCAAACCGAAGGCAGACTCTATGGAAACAGCGCCATCATCTTCACCGGGAAGAACCGCATGAGCAAACCAGGTAGGACTAAACATGCCATCATCCCCTGTTCCAGCAGCCATGTATGTCTTGGTTGAATGAATTTCGGTACGGTTGTCAGTCTGGGAACGGTAGTTGGCCATGTATGATGTTTGCAGGGAATACACCGCATCGTCTTTTTTGCCAAGAATGTCAGCAAGCCATCCTGCCCAATTACTGTAAGCCAAGTCAGCCAATTCTGAACCCTTGTTTGGCGTAGCAATCTGGTGAACAACGTTGACATACGGATGTGCGCCATAGTGGACGAGTGCTGTCTGTGTATCGATGCCACCTTTGGAATGTGCAATGATATTGATTTTGGAAACACCGTAATAATCCGCGACTTTTTTAATGACTTCAGCGAGCTTGGCTCCGTTTGTCCACATGTTGCCACCTGTACCATCCGCGTCCTTCAACTGCACAAAGGCGGTACGATACCCAGCGTTATACGCTGCATCATAAAATCCGTCTGTTGTATACCAGGTTTTGTAGGTGGAGTGCAGACCTTGGACAAACAGGATCACGGGCTTGTCGTCGGATGCATTGGGAGGAACCGCACCTGTGTACCAGTCACCAAAATGACCACTTGGATTGTCGTCATGCAAAGTCGGAGCTGGAGCCGCTGCGCTTGCAGCTTGCGGATAGACCAGCGCCGTTGATAATGTAACGGCCGCCAGCAAACGAGAGAGTGCTTTCTGATTCATGAAAAGAACACCAACCTTCACCTTAGGATTTATTGTTGCCGTACACAATCGCTAGAATTGGGCACGGATTGCAACTGCCTGTTCTACCTTCAATGTGTCTTGAATGATCACTAGGATCGTATTCATTTGCTGATGAATAAAGAAATGCCCACCAGGCATGGGGTAAAATTTGCATTCTCGCCCGCAATAGTCTCGCCACGCCACAATATCTTGGATTTCAATAGAATCTTCTTTTCCAAACAAAACCGTCATGTTGACAGGGATTTGCTTTGGAAGCTCGTTATTCATTTCATAAGTTTGCACGGCCTGGAAATCAGCGCGAATCGTAGGCAAAAATAGCTCCAAGAGCTCGTGATTGTCCAAAACCTCATTGGGAGTACCCCCAAGTGTACGTAGCGATTCGATGAACTCGTTATGCGGCAGGTTGTATGTTTTCACCAGCTTGTGATATGCATGTGGCACACGGGATGCAGACAGGAACAAGTGCTGGGGCAGTGGCTTTCCATTCTGTAACAGCTTTCGCGTCAGTTCAAACGCGATTAATCCGCCCATGCTGTGGCCAAAAAAAGCAAAAGGTTCTTCCCCCAGCTCTGGTGTGATCCGTTTGTATACATCCTCCAAGACCTCATAAAACGAAGTGGAAAGAACCATGCTATCGCTCTGTAATGCAGGCCGTACCTCAAATGGATCAATTTCTAATAACGCTGGCGACAATACCCGCTTCCAACCGTAATAGATGCTGGGAAGTCCACCTGCGTACGGAAAGCAGAACAATTTCATCTCTTTCCCCGCCCTTTCCTCATTCCGTAATTACCTCAACATCTTTCTATGAAAAATGGCCTGATGCAAATCTTGTAAATCCCTCATGACTACTTGAGTAGCAAACTGATTGGTAGTCGCGCATACTGACAATTTGTAGTCTGGATCGATTTCATACTGATGAAATGACCAAGCATCGCGCGAATCATTTTGCGAGACTGTAATCGATTGATCTAGATGTTTTCGAATGGCGAATGATTGCAACGGGATGGAGAGCCCCATGCCTCTCGCTTTTATATAACTCTCCTTCAAGGTCCAAAGGTCGTAGAAATACGAAACCTGTTCAGCCGGATGTTTTGCCAAGAGATCTACTACTTCGGCTGGTGCAAAATAATGAGTGGCAATATCCAATTCAATCGGACATATTTGCTCCACATCAATCCCCACCTGCGAGTCATGCGTGGCGCAGACCACCCATTCTCCAGAATGCGAGACGTTAAAGCAGAAGTTGGGAAATGATTTCAAAGAAGGTTTTCCATATGCATTGTAGTCATACTCGATTTCGTCATTGGAAATCTCGTAGGCTTCACAAATGAGAGAGCGTACGAGCACATCCGCGAGCAACGCCCGATTGGAATCAGCCGGATTTCTGAAACGGTTGACCCGTTCCCGCTTTTCTTCGGGTAGTGCTTGCAAAAATCGGTTGAACAACTCTTTCTCCATGACAGCAGGACATTTCAAAGCGTAAATGGCGATCATGTGGCACTCACTCTTCTTTCTGTCAATTCAAGATTACTGACTTGTTCTGCTCGATCCTTTCGCTGCTGCACTTCATACAAGTTGGCATACGTTCCATTGTGTTCCATTAACTCAACATGGCGACCTTGCTCGATGACTTTTCCTTGATCCATCACGTAAATCACATCGGCATCCTCTACAGTCGACAGGCGATGAGCGATGACGAGTACCGTTTTATCTTTCATGAGTGCGGTTAATGCTTGCTGTACCCAATACTCCGATTCTGCATCCAAAGCGGAGGTTGCTTCATCTAGTAGAAGAATTGGTGCATTTTTCAGGATGGCTCTGGCAATGGCAATTCGCTGACGCTGTCCGCCAGATAGCTTGGCACCGCGTTCTCCTGTTTTGGTCTGGTAGCCATCTGACAGTTCCATAATAAAATCATGCGCATATGCTGCTTTGCTTGCATTGACGACATCCTCTTCCGAAGCATCCAGGCATCCGTAACGGATATTGTCTTCGATGGTTCCTTCGAATAAAAAGGCATCCTGAGGCACGTACGAGATCAAGCTTCTAATTTCTGCTAGAGAATAAGCTCCCATGGGCTTGCCCAGTAAATACAGAGAGCCGCTCGCAGGTGGGTAATAGCCTAACAGAAGTTTCATGACGGTGCTTTTTCCACTTCCACTCGTTCCGACTAGCCCAGCCATTTGGCCTTGCTCGACTCGTAACGAAACACCATTCAGCACGTTTGTGGCTTCGTTGTATCCGAAAACGACCTGCTCCAACTTCAGCATGCTTTCGCATGGCTGGTGATTGTCGGAGCTGTTCTGATACTCTTCGGGTTCGAGAGGTTCATTTAGAAAATCGACGACCCGAGAAGCGCCTGCAAGCGAGCTCTGCAACGCTGTAATGACTTGGCCAAGCTGGAGAAATGCCAGAGTAACAAGCATCTGTTGCTGAACCAAAGCGACCAGCACGCCCAACCCGATCATTTGTTTGGATACCATCATGATTCCAAAAACAAGCATTCCCCCGAAGCTTAAGAATTGGATGAAAAAATTGGTCCCTTCCAATAATCCGTGTTTATGCCCTTGCTTGATGGCAGACGAAGCAACTTCTTCGTTTGCTTCCGTGTAACGTGCGGTCACAACGTTATGTAAATGGAACATTTTAATGATGGGCAACCCAGACAAAAAATCGTTTAATCTTTCTGTCCCTATCCCCATCTGCTGCTGCATTCGGTCTCCAATGCGCCGGACTGACTTGGCAAACAGCGTATTCACATAAAGAGTCAATGTGCTTACGAGCAACAGGACGACGGCAATTTTCCAATCCATGGCAAACATCCCTATGATCGAGCCGATCAGCGACAGCAGGATGATGCTTAATGTTTTCAATTGCTCAGCGTACGCGTTTTCCATAAGGACAACGTCGTTGCCCAGTCTCGACATCGTATCTCCTGAATGGTGTTGCTCATAATAATCGAAAGGCAGCTTGCTCAAGCGTTGATAGACATGCAGCCGAATGTTGGCAATGAGCTCGCGGACGCATCGTCGATAGATGTAGCTGAAAAAAGGCGACAAGATACTCAGCAAGAGGAACATCACAGCCATGGTGACAATCGCTCT
The DNA here is from genome assembly GCF_046196545.1 of Brevibacillus fortis. Classification (GTDB taxonomy): domain Bacteria; phylum Bacillota; class Bacilli; order Brevibacillales; family Brevibacillaceae; genus Brevibacillus; species Brevibacillus fortis_A. Next base: position 3,044,921 of record NZ_CP176370.1, on the reverse strand, counting down.
GGTTAATAAAGCAGGGTCTTTTGTGTTCGCAAAATCCGTCAGATCCTTGAACACGAAAGGTAAAGATACCAATACAGCTGCTTGACCGATTCCGTCACCCACGAGTCCCAAGATATACGCTCGCTTTTTCGATTTCATAAACGACAGCAGTTGAAGTAGTTCCCGCATCAAATTCTGGATGAACATGCCTATACCCCCCCTGCAGCCAGCGAGCTGTTCATCTCTGTGGCAAACTGTTTTTGATACAATCTGGTGTAAACGCCGCCTTGAGCAAGCAAATCGTAGTGTGTACCTCGTTCAACAATTTGTCCTTGCTCCAAAACAAGCACTTCATCCGCGTCTTTTATCGTAGACAGTCGATGAGCAATGACGAGAACAGTCCGATTTTTCATCACATTTTCCAACGCTTCCTGGACCAAAGCTTCCGATTCTGTATCTAAGGCAGACGTTGGTTCATCCAGCAGCAGAATTGGGGCGTCCTTCAAAATCGCTCGGGCAATCGCGATGCGCTGTTTCTGTCCTCCAGATAAACGAGAGCCTCGTTCTCCCACTTTTGTTTGATATCCTTGAGGCAGCTCCATGATGAAGTCATGCGCATTGGCCGCTTTTGCCGCTGCGATGATCTCGCCTTGTGTCGCATGAATGCGTCCATACGAGATATTTTCTGCTATAGACACGGGGAAGAGCATCGTATCCTGAGAAACCATGGAAAGATTGCTCCGCATGTCCGTCATATTCCAATCCGTCATGGAATGCCCGAAAACATTCAGTCTTCCGTTGCCCTGCTCCATTGGATAAAACCCGCACAGCAACTTCATGATGGTACTCTTTCCACTCCCGCTGGCACCTACTAACGCAACGGTCTTGTTCGGATGTAACGTAAAGCTAACGTTATCAAGAATCCTTGCCTGATCGTAGGCAAACGTAACGTTCTCAAACTGTACAGGAATCGCCTCTCGATTAACAGGAATCACAGGCTGATCATTTTGTTCGACTGGCTGTGAAAAAATTTCTTGCAGTCGCTTTGCCGCACCTGATGTCTCTTGTACTTGGGCAAACAACACGGGTGCGAGTGAAAGTGGTTCGATAATAAAGTGAAGCAAATAGCTGAAGATGACCAAGCTGCCCAGATCCAATTCTCCCGCCTGAATCAAGTACCCGCCATAAGCGACAAAAAACAGGATAGGGGAAGAAAACAATAAAATGCCTGGTGCTGTCATCCACGCGCGTTTCTTCTCTGCCTGGAACGCATTTTTCAATACCTGCTTCATCCCCGCATGGTATTTACGATACAGGACGCCTTCCAATTGAAAAGCTTTGACCATGTGAATCCCGGAAAGAGTATCCTGAGCGATGGCGTTCGTTTGACCCAGATGCTCCTGCATTTGCTCCGAATATTTTTGAAGCGGTCTGCTCATCCACCCTGTGATAGCGATGGCGACGGGAAGGATTGCGACGCTGAAGATGATTAACTTCCAATTAATCGTCAACAACAGTCCAAGAGCTCCGACAAAAACAACGGGCAAATAAAAAAGCTGGAAGAAATGCTTTTGCAAAAAGCTTTGCAAGATTTGGGCATCCGTTGTTAAGCGAGAAACGAGATCGCCGGAATGATATTTATCCATGGTGGACATGGGGACTTTTTCGAGATGAGAAGCCAAGCTGTTTTTCAAATCTCTCATGGCTCTTGAACTGAATCTAGCTGCCGAATAGGTAATGAAATATTTCGAGAGAAAACCGACGATGGTCAGACAAAAAATGATGAGAGCCATACTGACCAGCTTGTCGAAGTTGTTCGTATGTTCGACCATGGTTTTGATCAGGATTCCCATCCAAATGTTTGCCACAGCCACAAGAAGCGAGGCAATGATACAGATCATGACCCAACCTCGATAAGGCTTTACATATGAGAGTACCCAGCCAAACACGGGCTCTTTCTTTCTGTGGTGAGCTTGCTTGGTAAAAATCATTTGCTGCTCCTCTCCAAGGATGTAATGGATGAGCTCCCCTTGGAAAACGTGTTCCCAAGGGGAATCATCACAAAGCCGCGATCTTATTTCAGAATGAACAGCTCTTGCAGGATGTCTCGGAGGATGGAGGCATTCATCGTCACGTAATTTCCTCCCAACATTCTGGAGTGGATTCCGTACCCTTCGTACGTCATCAGTCGTTTCGTAGCCTGTGCCCAAGCGGCTTCATTCCATTTGACTGCGACTAGATCTTCCTCGCCCGATTCCAGCTCTGATTGAATGAGGTGAATCGCTGCGTTTGTTGTACCCGAATTGATCAGTTGATTGTGGTGCATGACGTAGCTGACCGTTTTTCGCATGAAGCTTTGCTTGACGAATTCATTGGAAGCATACAAATGGAAGTCTTCTTGTGTCATGTTGAACATCTCGATGTTTTCTCCAATTTCAGCAAATAACTGGGCAATGTCACTCTCTGTTTCCGCCAGAGTTCTTTCCATCACCTTGTCTTTCCAGTACGAATCGAACAAGATGAGGTCGGTCACGACATATCCTTGGTTCTCCAGTTCTTTTGCAACATCAAACGCCAGATTGCCTCCCGATGAATATCCCATGAGCGTATAGGGTCCTTTTGGATCAATCGCGACGATGGCTTCAATGTACTGCTCAAGTCGATTGTCTTCTTCGATGAAATCAAAGCTATACAGAGAAACGCCCTTGATTTCATCAGCAAGCTTCTGGTAATAGACACTCTGGGCACCAATTGGCGTAAAGCAGAATACCTTTCTCGCCGTCTCTTCATTTAAGAGAATGGCTCTTCCGGAGTTGCCCTCGAAGTTCTTGTGCGTGATGAAATCCGCTACCTTCTCAATGGTTGGATGCTGGAAGATGAGGTTCAATGGCAGTTCAATCTGCATGTACTCATACATCTTTGCAACGAGCAGCGTTGCTTTCAATGAATGTCCACCCAGTTCAAAGAAATGGTCAGTGATGCCGATCGGTTCGATCCCCAAAACTTCCTGCCAAATGGATGCCAATTGATGCTCAGTCGCAGTTCTTGGTGCCACGAACTCACGAGTGGTCGCATCTGATGACTGTGGCTTCGGTAACGCTTTGCGATCCACTTTTCCATTGGCCGAAAGTGGCAGTTGATCCAACTGGACAAAATAGCTTGGAACCATGTAAGCAGGCAGTTCCTTCGCCAAATGCCTTCTCAGCTCAGAAACGGATACCTCTGCTGCTGTGACCAGATAGGCGCAAAGATACTGTCCGGCAGTTAACTCATCTTCTTGCACAACTACCACTGCTTGATCGATGCCATCGTAAGCGAGTATGGTGCTCTCGATTTCCCCGATCTCGATGCGGTACCCTCTCACCTTCACCTGTTCGTCAGCCCGACCGATGTAATCGATCGTGCCATCTGTCCGCCATTTCACCAAGTCACCCGTTTTATACATGAGCTCTCCTGGCACAAACGGATTCGGAACGAACTTTTCTTGTGTGAGCTCTGGTTTATTCAAATAACCTCTTGCAAGTCCGGGTCCTCCGATGCATAGCTCTCCCACTACGCCGATCGGTTGCAAGTGATGTTGTGTATCTACGATGTAAACCTGGACATTGGCTAGCGGTCGCCCAATCGTGATGTCTTGCCCTGCTTCGATTGAACGAGAGATGGTGGTGACGACACTGTTTTCAGTCGGACCGTATTCATTGTTGATCTCGATTGCTGGATGCTTTTCTTTCGTTTTTTGCACAAGCTGCGCAGGTAGTTTCTCGCCTCCCAATGTTACGCAACGCAGAGGAGTGAAATCTGCAGCAGTTGAGCAATCCAGAATCGCTTGGAATAAACTCGGTACACCGTAATAATGTGTGACTCCCGTTGAGGCAATCAGCTTTTTCAGCGCTACCGGATCTTTGGCTTCTTCCTCTCTCGGCAAGACGCAAGTAGCACCTCCGAGAAGCGGAGCGAACAAGCTGGCTACAAACCCATCGAAGGCAAAAGAGAATACCTGCAACGCCTTGTCTCCCGGTCCGAATCCATACTCATCTCTTCTCCACTGCAAGCAATTGACGATTCCCTGATGTGGTATCATGACGCCCTTCGGCTTACCGGTCGTCCCCGATGTATAGATCACATAGGCGAGATCGGTCTGTTGATTGAGTGATGCGAGATTGGAGCCATCCATCTCGACGTCATGCTCTGCATCCAGATCAAGCCAGTCAAGTCCGCTCGACACACGAGACAATAGTTCTGACAGATGAGACTGGCAGAGAAGCAGTGCTGCGTCGCTGTCCGCAAGCAAGTACTGAATGCGTTCTTGCGGATACGCCGGATCGATCGGAACATACGCACCGCCTGCCTTTAAAATACCGAGGATGCCAATGATCATCTCTGGTGAGCGCTCTGCCATAACTGCCACAAGACGATCAGGTCCAATTCCTTTGGTGCGCAGAACTCTTGCCAGTCTGTTGGCTCGCTCATTGAGCTCGCTGAACGTCAGTGACTGACCATTAAAGAGAATCGCTTCCTGATCTGGCGTCTTCGCGACTTGCTCTTCGAATAATTGATGCAACGTTTTGTCTTGTAAATATTTTACAGATGTATCATTGAAATTCTCGAAAATTTGCTGCTTCTCCTCCTTTGTGAGCATGTCGATCTCACTCAAGCGGATATGCGGATTTTGCACAACGCTTTGTGCAATTGCCATGAAGTGGTTGCTTAACCGTTCAATGGTTTCTCTTGTAAACAAGCTTGTGCTGTACTCCACGCCGATGCTAATCTCTTCACGCTCTTCTGTGGCAATCAACGTCAAATCAAATTTGGAATGGCTGCCAGCCTGATCAGTCATGAAAGGAGCAAGTGTCAAGCCAAGCAGGTCGATGGAATCATCCATGTTGTTCTGCACAGTAAACATAGTGTCGAAGAGCGGGTTTCTGCTCAAGTCTCGCGGTATGTCCAGTTTTTCCACCAGCTCTTCAAACGGATAATCCTGATGAGCGTAAGCGTCCAGTGCATTCTGCTTGACTTCCAGCAACAACTCGGAGAATGTTTTTCCAGCATGCGGCTTGTTTCTCATCGCCAATGTGTTGACAAACATACCGACAATCGGTTCCAGTTCAGCATGGGATCTGCCTGTAATCGGTGTGCCGACGATAATATCCTCTTGCCCGGAATACTTGGAAAGCAATACGTTGTACGTTGCGAGGAGCACCATGTACAGCGTCGTTCCCGTTTCTCGGGCCAGCTGGTTCAAGCCTTCCATGAGTTGTTTACCGGTTCCGATGGTATACTGATCCCCTGCGAAATTTTGAATGCTTGGTCGGGTGAAATCCGTTTGCAGGTTTAGCACTGGAATTTCGTCTGCAAACACTTGAGCCCAGTACTCTTCTTGCTTGTTGAAGGCATCGGATTGGAAAAGCTCCTGTTGCCATACAGAGAAGTCCTTGTACTGGATTCGCAGCTCTGGCAAAACATCCCCTTGATACAGCTGCACTAAGTCTGTCAGGAGAATACCAGACGATACACCGTCGGAAATGCTATGATGCATGTCGGTAAAGAGCACATGACGATCTTCTCCGATATGCAGAAGACGTACGCGAATGAGCGGCGCTACTCCCAGATCGAATGGCTGAACGAGGGAGGAAAGAACCTCTTGTGCCTGGTCTTCTGTGATCGTTGTATACGAAAGTTCAAAAGAAACTTCCTCGTGAATCTTCTGAACAGGTTCTCCATTTACAACGGCAAAAGACGTACGTAGACTTTCATGTCGCGCAATCAGCTGCTTGAACGCTGTCTCTAATCGTTCCGGTTCCAGCTTCCCTTCGATCAGCATGGTTGAAGGCATATTGTAGCTGATGCCGACTCCCTCGAACTGATGGAGGATATACATGCGCTTTTGAGCCGATGAAACTGGGTAATACTCTTGTGCAGGTGCTGGTTGAATCGAAATGACATACCCTCTAGCTGTCTCTTCGAGGTGTGCAGCCAATTGCTGAATCGTCGGTTTTTCGAACAAAACACGAAGCGGAATATCGACTTGATATTCGTTATGCATGCTCGAAATCACACGCATTGCACGCAGGGAGTGACCGCCAATTGCAAAGAAATCATCCTGAATCCCTAATTGTTCCATATTCAGCACTTGCTCCCATACGCGGGCCAATTGTGCTTCCAATTCTGTACGAGGTGCTACGTACTCCGTCGTTCTCAGCAAAGATACATCTGGCGCCGGCAAGGAACGTCTGTCGATTTTCCCATTTGCGGTAAGCGGCAGTGCTTCAAGTGATACGAAATACGATGGAATCATCGCTTGAGGCAATTCCTTTAGCAATTCCTGGCGTACTTGTGCCGTGTCGATCTCGTGCTCTGCCACCATGTACGCGCATAAATACTTTTCTTGTCTGTGATCCTCTCTTGCGATGATAACTGCTTCCAAAATTCCGTCCAGCTTGCGCAGCTGTGTCTCGATTTCGCCCAGCTCGATACGGACACCCCTGATTTTCACTTGATGATCGTTACGACCCAGGAATTCCACATTGCCATCCGCACGCCACTTCGCCAAATCACCCGTACGATACAGCAGTTCACCTGGCGCGAAAGGATTCGGTACGAACTTCTCCAGTGTCAGCTCAGGTCTGTTCAAATAACCGCGAGCGACCCCTGCTCCACCGATGCACAACTCACCCACGACTCCAACAGGCTGAAGATTCAATTGTTGATCCATGACATACATCTGCATGTTCGGCAGCGGTTTTCCGATCGGTACCGTTCCAAAGCGGATCGATGAGACATCCGTTTCTTCATAATAGCTGGAATCGATGCACGCCTCTGTTACCCCATAACTGTTAACAATGCGCAACGTCTGGCTGAATCTCGCGAGCAGGGTCTTGAAGTCTTCTGCTGGACAACTGTCCGCTCCGAGAATCAGGAGCTTCATCTGACTGATGTCGAGCTTGTTTTCGTAAATGTAATGCATCAACGGCATGATCAAAGCTGGTGTCGCTTCGAAAATAGTGATTTCATACCGCTTGATGATTTCGTACAAGGAAGCAGGATCCATTTTGACCTCATTCGGGCAAATGACCAGCTGCCCTCCTGTGAGCAATGCTCTAGCAAAATCGCCAGTCGAAACGTCAAAGGCGAAGCTCGCCATTTGCAGCAAGCGAACCGGGAAGGTGTCCAAGTGATACTCATCCTGCCAAGCAAACGCGACATTCGCATAGCTCCGGTGCTCGATCACGACCCCTTTTGGCTTGCCAGTCGTACCGGAAGTATAAATGATGTAAGCGGCGTGTTCCGGCAGTGCCACAGGCTCCAGATTGCTCGCTTCCCCCTGATACAGCCCCTCTGCATCCAGATAGAGAGTTTCGTGAGGGAATGCGAGCTGCGTATTCAGCTTTTGCAAAGTAAGGAATAGTTTCGCATCGCTATCTTCCAAAATGAATGCTTGACGCTCCAATGGGTACTCTGGATCAATTGGGACGTAGGCGCCACCGGCTTTCAAAATACCGAGCGTCCCTACCACCATGTGCAAGGAGCGGTCTACCATGATGCCGACCGTGCTCTCTGGCTTGACTCCCTTTTGGCGTAATACACGTGCGAGCTGGTTTGCTTTTTCATTTAATTCGCGATACGTTAACTGTTCATCCTCGAAGATGACAGCTATCTGGTTCGGTGTTTTTTCGACCTGCTCTTCGAATAGCTCCTGGAACGTTTTGTTCGTTGGATAAGCGGCTTTTGTTGCATTGAAATCATGCAGCATTTGCTCCATCTCATCTTTTGACAAGACACTGATCTCTGCCAGCTTGCTATCTGGATTGGCAATGATCGACTTTAGAAGATTGACGTAATGCGTTGCCATGCGATCGATCGATTCTTTTGCAAACAACTTCGTGCAATAGCTGAACTGAACGAGAAGCTCATCCTGTTGTTCCATCGCATCCAGAGCGATATCGAATTTCGCGATCTTGCCATCTACCGGGTAAGGAGACATGTTGAGTCCTGCAATTTCTAATGCAGATGAGTCCGCAAGCCCCAGACTGAACATCGTATCGAACAGAGGATTTCGGCTTAGATCGCGCCGCACTTGCAGCTTATCTACGAGATGTTCAAACGGATAATCCTGATGTTCAAACGCATGTAGCGCATTTTGTCTCACGTCACCCAAAAACTCGCGGAAGGTCAGGTTGCCTCCTGCTACATTTTTCAAGGCAAGCGTGTTGACGAACATGCCGACGATTCGTTCCACATCTGCGTGGGATCGACCTGCAATCGGTGTGCCGACTACGATTTCTTCCTGTCCTGCGTATTTGGACAGCAGTACATTGTAGGCTGCCAAAAGCACCATGAACAGTGTTGAGCCCGTATTTGCAGCGAGTTGCCGCAACTCCCCAAGCAATTGATTTCCTGTACCGATTGCTACTGTGTCGCCTTCGAAGCTTTGTACAGTAGGTCTTGGGAAATCATTTGGCAGGTTGAGTAACGGGATCTCCCCTGCAAAGACATTCGTCCAATAATCCTCCTGTTTTTGAAAACGCTCAGACTGGGACAGCTTCGTTTGCCAAGCAGCAAAATCTTTGTACTGAATGCGCATGTCAGGAAGCTGCTTTTCTTCGTACAAGCTCGCAAACTCCTTGGCGATGACTGCAAGCGATACGCCATCCGAGATAATGTGGTGCATATCCATGAAGAACAAATGTCGTTCTGCTCCCAGTTTGATCAAGTCAACCCGGAACAACGGAGCCACTTCCAGATCAAACGGCTGGACCAACTCCTGAATCCGTTGCTCTACTTGGTCTTCTGTCGCCTCAGAAATACCGATTTGCAGGGTGACATGCTCATGGACTCGTTGTACGGGTTCCCCGTTTTTCGAATGGAAGGATGTTCGCAAGGATTCATGTCGTTTTACCAGTGTTCGGATCGCATGTTCAAAACGTTCGTAATCCAGATGGCCATCTATTATCAGCACATTTGGCACGTTGTAGCTGATCCCGCTTCCTTCAAACTCATGCAGGATGTACATTCTTTTTTGAGCGAACGAGACTGGGTAAAAGTCTGCTTGCTCTACTGGTTGAATGGTTTCGAACTGTTCTATTTCACTCGCGGTGATATAGGCAGCCAGTTCATGAATCGTAGGAGATTCAAACAGTGCTTTTAACGGAAGCTCAACCTGAAATGCTTTGTGCACCTGCGTGATCACATTCATGGCCTTCAGGGAATGTCCGCCCAGTTCAAAGAAGTTGTCGTGAATGCCTATCGCATGAATACCGAGTACCCCTTGCCAAATCTCAGCCAGCTTCGTCTCCGTTGCGTTTTGTGGAGCGACATATGTGGAGCTTTGAACCCGATCACCAGTTGGTTCAGGCAATGCTCTGCGATCGAGCTTTCCGTTTGCAGTCAAAGGCAGTTTATCCATTTGGACATAGAACGCTGGCACCATGTAGCTAGGCAATTCTTTGGAAATTGCTTCTCTCAACTCTGCTACGTCGATTTCCGTTTCTGGAACAAAATAAGCGCAGAGAGCTTTCTGGCCGTTCGTATCATCCATTACCGTAACGACAGCTTCTTTTACCTTTGCCAGATTGGTGATAACGGTCTCGATTTCCCCAAGCTCGATCCGATAGCCTCTGATCTTTACCTGTTGGTCGATACGTCCCAAATACTCAATTGTTCCATCCGCCTTCCATCTCGCCAAATCCCCTGTGCGGTACATGTTTTCACCAGAAACAAATGGATTCGGAACAAACTTCTCGGCAGTCAATTCTGGCTTGTTCAAATAACCTCTGGCTACCCCGTCTCCACCTACGCACAATTCACCCGGCACCCCAATTGGCTGCGGCTGATTGTAGCGATCCACGATATAAGCAGTGGAGTTCGTGATCGGCTTCCCAATCGGAATATTGTCTTCGAATTCCTTCTCAATCAAATAGCATGTAGAGAAAGTTGTGTTCTCTGTCGGTCCGTATCCATTCCAAATTTCCAGAGCGGGATGGGCGCTGTTCACTTTGTTGATGTGTCTCGGAGACAGTGCTTCGCCACCGACGATTAACGCACGTAAGCCATCAAACATCGCCGGGTTGTCTTGCGAAAGCTGGTTAAACAGTGGTGAAGTTAACCACATCGTTGTAATCCGATTCTCTCGCAGGAAGCTGCCCAGCTTCTCCGCATCCAACAGAACATCTTTGCTCACGAGGAACAAGCTAGCACCATGCAACAGAGCTCCGAAAATCTCAAACGTCATGGCGTCGAAACCAATAGCGCCTGTTTGAATCATGCGATCTTCTTCGCGTACTTGAACGTAATTCGTATTTTTCACCAATCGGGTGACATTGCGATGCTCGACCATGACTCCTTTTGGTTTGCCCGTTGATCCCGACGTGTACATCACATAGGCCAAGTCTTTGGCGTCATTGAAATCGGTCAGATTGCTGTCATCTTCTTGCTCCAGGCTCTCGTCTTCCAAAATGATTGGAATGAGACCTTCTTCGACGAGATGCAACAGATGTCTTTGAACAAGGACAACCTTCACGCCGCCATCTTCTAGCATGTAAGAAATGCGCTCGGATGGATGCTCTGGATCAATCCCCAGGTAGGCGCCTCCCGCTTTGATGATCCCCATAATGCCTGTGATCATCTCGAGAGAACGATCTGCGATCAGTCCCACCACGGAATCCTTCCCAATTTCCTCCCGGCGAAGAGCATTTGCAATCTGATTCGCTTTTTGGTTCAGCTCCCGATACGTCAGCAACTGTTCGTTCATCACAACTGCAGTATGCTCTGGTGTTCTTTCCACTTGCTCCTCGAACAGCTCCTGAATCGCGCTTTCGCGTGGATACGCGGCAAACGTGTTGTTGAGTGCAACAGTTACAAGGTGTTTTTCTTCCTCGCCGAGCAAGTTGATTTCACGCAACGCCGCTGTTTGGTCTGCAATGACTCCTCGAAGCACCTGGAGGAAATGATCTGCCATTCTTTCCATCGTGTCTCTTTGGAACAATTTCGTGGAGTACACGAGACCAAAATGAATTCCAGTCTCATCTTCATGCGCTTCCAGTGTGAGATCGAATTTGGCGTTGCCTTGCTGCCCATCTCCGGAGTAGGCTTCAAATTTAAGCCCATCCAGCTCATAAGCTTTTTTGTCCAGATTTTGCAAAATAAACATGGTGTCAAACAGCGGGTTTCTGCTGAGATCCCGCTGGATTTCCAGTTTTTCGACCAGCGCTTCAAACGGATAATCCTGGTGGGCGTATGCTTGCAGCGTATTCTGTTTGACATCTTCCAAAAATGCCTGGAACGATTTCGTTCCGTCAGGGTAGTTTCGCAAAGCCAATGTATTGACAAACATCCCCAAGACTTTTTCTACATCCGCATGAGATCTGCCAGCAATCGGCGTTCCCACTACGATGTCTTCTTGGCCGCTGTATTTGGAAAGGAGCACATTGTAAGCCGCCAGCAAGACCATAAACAGCGTGGTTTGGTTCTCATGGGCGAGCTTGTATAAATCGTCCATCAACGTTTTGTCTGTCTGGAACGTAATGCAATCTCCCTCAAAGCTTTGAACCAACGGGCGAGAATAATCGGCGGGCAGATTCAGTACCGGAATGTCACCCGCGAAGGACTTCAACCAGTAGTTCTCGTGCTTTGTATAGATGTCTGTTTGGAACAGATCTGTCTGCCAGACAGCAAAATCTTTGTATTGAACAGTTAGTTCTGGCAAAAATTCGTTTCGATACAGCTTCGAGAATTCTTCCATGATGATTCCGACAGAGACGCCATCCGAAATGATGTGATGCATATCCATCAGGAAGAGATGTCGCTTCTCTCCCAATCTGAAGAGTCCGACCCTCAACAACGGAGCCTTCTGTAGATCAAATTCCTGCACAAATGATTCGATGGTTTGCTCGAATTGGTCTTCCGTCAAATCCTCATAGCGCACATCGAGTTCTACTACTTCATGTACACGCTGAACAGGCTCGCCATTCACTGTGTGGAAGGATGTCCGTAACGATTCGTGTCGCTTGACTAGACCCTGTATCGCGGTTTCAAAGCGTGCATGATCCAGATCGCCTTCAATAAACATCACGCTTGGCATGTTATAGACTGTGCCTGTGCCTTCAAACTGGCGCAGGACAAACATCCTCTTTTGTGCAGAAGAAACCGGATAATACGCTTGCCGCGGTACAGCCTGAATCGGTATATGTGTGTCTTTTCCACTTGTCTCGATATACTGTGCCAATGCTTGGATCGTAGGTGTCGCAAAGAGCACTCTGAGTGGAAGCTCGACTTGATACTCTCGATGGATCTGTGCGGCGAGCGACATGGCTTTCAAGGAATGCCCGCCTAACTGGAAGAAGTTGTCGAGAACACCGATTTCGCTTAGTCCAAGCACCTGTTCCCAAATCTCCACCAGCCTGCTTTCCACAGGACTTGCTGGCGCCACATATTCTGCTCCCGTTACAGGTCTGCCTTCTGGTTTCGGCAAGGCTTTCCTGTCAATCTTTCCATTTGGGGTAAGCGGGAGATGATCGAGCTGGATCAAGTACGCAGGAATCATGTAAGACGGCAAGCTTTGTGACAGATACGTCCACAGATTCGAGACTTCAAGCTTTTCTTCCGCCGTGTAATAAGCCGCAAGCGACGATTGGCCCTGTTGGTCTTCATGGACAATCACGACAGCCGAAGTCAGCTTTTCAAAGGAGAGCATAACCGACTCAATCTCGCCGATTTCAATCCGATAGCCCCTTACTTTTACCTGTTCATCCAACCGACCGATAAATTCAATCGTTCCGTCAGGGAGCCACTTTCCTAGATCGCCCGTCTTGTACATGCGCTCGCTTTCCGAATACGGATGAGAAACAAACTTCTCTGCTGTGAGTTCCGGCTTGTTCCAATATCCACGTGCCAAACCTTGGCCACCGATGCAAATTTCCCCGACGACGCCGATTGGCTGTAGCTGATGGAAATTGTCCACGATATAGATGCTGGTGTTGGCAATGGGACGTCCGATCGTTATCGCAGAATCCAGTTGCGAAATTCGCTGCCACGTGGCGATGACACTGCTTTCTGTCGGACCGTATTCATTGACGATAACCAGGTGCGGATTCTGCTGATTGCTCTTCTCAACGAGCTGAGCAGATACTTTTTCGCCCCCTAGTGTGACGGTTTGCAGGGAGCTGATATCCGCAGCAGAACCGCATTCCAATATCGCTTGGAATAAACTTGGCACGCATGTCATTTGGGTGCATCTCGCAGCTGCAATGAGGTTTCTGAGAGATACAGGGTCTTTGGCTTCTTCATCCTCCGCCAAGACGACGGTTGAACCGGAAAGGATCGGTGTAAAGAAGGAAAGCACAAAGGCATCAAACGCAAAGGATAGTGGCACCAGATTTCTATCATGGACACTAAACTGATACTCCTCTTTCTTCCACAACACACTGTTGACAATGCCACGATGCTCGATCATTACTCCTTTTGGCTTGCCTGTTGTCCCTGATGTGTAGATGACATAAGCCAAATCGGAAGCAGCTTGAATCGGCTCGAGGTTCAAACGGTTGGGAGAATAGCTCTTCTCCTCCTCCAGATACAGGCATTCCACGCTCACACTGGAAGCCAGCTTAGCTCCAAGATGTTTTTGGGTAAGCACCAGACGGGCTTCGCAATCCTCCAGCATGAAGGCCACACGATCTTCCGGATATTCGGGATCGATAGGCACGTAGGCTCCACCTGCTTTCAAAATGGCCATGATTCCCACAACCATTTCCACAGAACGGTTTGCCATGATTCCTACGAATTGGTTGGCCTTTACTCCCCGTTCACGCAAGGTAACGGCAAGCTGGTTTGCTCGCTCATTCAGTTCGTGATAGGACATCTGCTTATCGCCGATTTCAACCGCAGCAACCTGAGGTGTTTTTTCCACTTGCTCCTCAAACAGCTCATGTAGTGTCTTGTTCTGCGGATATTCCTTATGCGTTTGGTTGAATTCCACTAACAAGCGATGCTTTTCTTCATCAGAAAGCATCGTGATTTCGGACAATGTAATGGCTTGTTGCTCAATAACGGCATGAAGGATTCGGATGAAATGTGCCGCTATTTTTTCAATTGTTTTTCGTGTAAACAATTTGGTGCAGTAATCAAGGCTAAAGATGATCTCCTCATCTTCTTCGTACGCCTCTAATGACAGATCAAACTTGGCCTGATTCACTTCTGCTATATAGGGTGTAAACGTCAGTTGCTCCATTTCGAACGGCTTCTGATCCATATTTTGCAAGATAAATACGGTGTCAAACAAAGGATTGCGGCTCAGATCCCGTTGAATGTTCAGCTTATCGATCAGCTCATCCAGTGGATAATCCTGATTCTCAAATGCTTTCAGCGTATTGTTTTTTACTTCGTCCAAAAAGCTAAGGAAGGTCTTGGCTCCCACAGGCTCGTTTCGCAGCGCCAGTGTATTGACAAACATACCGATGATCGAATCCGTTTCTGCATGGGACCTGCCGGCAGTAGGCGCACCAACAATAATGTCCTCTTGTCCAGAGTATTTGGAGAGAAGTACATTGTAGGCAGCCAGCAGAACCATGTAGAGCGTAGCTCCTGTACCTTGGGCAAGTCGATTCAATTCTTTTTTCAAAAGGGCACCGGAGCTGAAAACAAATCGTTCACCCTCGAAGCTTTTCACAGAAGGTCTCGGATAATCCGTTGCAAGATTCAATACAGGAATTTCTCCCGTAAAGGTATCGATCCAATAGGCTTCCTGTGCAGCAAACTCTTCCGTCTCGAACCATTGATTCTGCCAATGGGCAAAGTCTTTGTACTGAATGCTCAGTTCTGGCAGCTCTTCCCCGTGGTAAAGCTGCGCAAGCTCTTGAACAAGAATGCCAATCGATACACCATCTACGACAATATGGTGCAAATCCAGCATGAAAAGATGGCGTTCCGCAGCCAGTTTGACCAGTCCAGCGCGAATCAGTGGAGCTTTTTCCAAATCGAACGGTTGAATAAATTGCTCGACGATTTGTTTGAGCTCTCCCTCTGTTGACTCCATCAACGAGATTTCCAGCTCGACATCTTCACGTACGCGCGCTACAGTCTCTCCTTTCATGGAGTGGAACGAGGTACGCAGAGATTCATGGCGCCTCACCAGACTCTTGAGCGCTTGCTGCAAACGCTCTGTATCCAGCTTGCCATCGATGTACAGGATGCCCGGCATGTTGTAGCTGATGTCTGCACCTTCCATTTGTCGGAGAATAAACATTCTCTTTTGTGCAGAAGACACCACGTAATACTCCTGCTTCTCGACAGGTTCAATCGTCGTATACTTGCCCTTGCCAGCAGTAGCGATGTATGCCGACAAGTCAGCGATCGTAGGCGATTCAAACAGTGTTTTCAACGGCACATCTACTTGAAGGATGCGATGAATTAAAGAGATGACGTTCATCGCCTTCAAGGAGTGTCCGCCCAACTCGAAGAAATGATCGTGTACCCCGATTTGGTTCACACCAAGTACACTTTGCCAAATGTCTGCGAGCGTGGCTTCCACTTCATTGCGCGGCGCTACATACACGGTTTCAGATGAGGATGCTCCCTCAGGTTGAGGTAATGCTTTGCGATCTACCTTGCCATTTGCCGTGAGCGGCAGCTTCTCCAAATAAACAAAATAAGAAGGAACCATATAAGATGGCAAATGGGAAGCCATATAAGCTCTCAGGTCGGCTGTCTTGATTTCCCGATCGGAAACGATATAGGCGTACAAGTTGTTTTGCCCTTCTTCATCTGTACGTGCAAGGACAATAGCCGTTTTTATCCATTCATGCTGCAAAAGCCTTGCTTCGATCTCACCCAGTTCGATCCGGTGGCCTCTGATTTTGACCTGATGGTCGATGCGTCCGAGGTATTCCACGTTGCCGCAGGCTAGGTACCTTACCATGTCTCCAGTACGGTACATCCTGCTACCTGGTTCAAACGGATTGTCCATGAAGCTCGCTGTTGTCAGTTCTTCACGATTCCAGTAGCCGCGGGCCAAACCATCGCCAGCAATGCACAGTTCTCCTGCAACCCCTACAGGCTGGAGCTGGTTGCTCGCATTTACGACGTACAAACGGACGTTATCAATCGGTTTGCCAATGGGAATCACGCCATACTCCGGCAAACGAGGGCAAATCCAGTATGTTGCATCAATCGTGGATTCTGTCGGGCCATAAAGATTTATCAACTGTGCCGTTTGCGTCTGGTAAAAGCGTGAAACAAGTGCAGGTGTCAATGCTTCTCCACCGCAGAAAACACGTTGCAAGCTCATGCAAGAGCTCCATCCCGGTTCGGTCATGATCAGGTCCAGCAAGGAAGGAACCATCTGTAAAGTGGTGATCTTCTCCGCTCTGATCATGCGAGTCATGTACTCGATGTCGCGATGTCCGTCTGGCTTTGCCAGTACCAGGCGTCCCCCCGTAATCAGTGGCAAATAAAATTCCCATACGGAAGCATCGAAGGAAAACGGCGTTTTTTGCAAGACAGCATCCTCTGTAGTCAGTGGGAAGGCATTCTTCATCCAAAGCATGTGATTGCAAATCGCTTGATGCCCGATCATAACCCCTTTGGGATTTCCGGTCGATCCAGATGTATAGATGACATAGGCCAAGTTATCCCTGCCAGCAACATTGTCAAGATTGGTGTCGTCACCCGCATAAATCGCTTCATCGTCTACGTCGATGATTTCTCCTGCATACTCTACTGTCTCTTTCAAATGACGCTGTGTCAGTAGAATGGGAGCTTTGCTGTCGCTGAGCATGTATTGGATTCTTTCTGCCGGGTAGGTAGGATCGATTGGCGTATACGCACCACCTGCTTTTAACACGGCTAACATGCTCACGACCATCCCGATAGAACGGTCTACCATAATTCCGATCAACGTATCTCGTTGCGTTCCTTTGCTCCGTAGCAAACGAGCTACTTGATTGGCCCGGGCGTTCAACTGGTGATAGGTCAAGGTGTATCCTTCATAGGTTACAGCTGCTTGATCTGGTGTAAGCAATACTTGCTCTTCAAACAATTGGTGCAAAACCTGATCAGCGGAGCGTTCGACAAAAGTATCGTTGACGTTCAGAATAAGAGCACGTTTTTCTGCTTCTGTCATCATGTCGATTTCTGCTAACTTGGCATTCGGTTGTGCACTAATGGTACGCAGAATTCCCAGATAATGGTGGGCCATTCTTTGGATGGTTTCTTTCTTAAATAACTTCGTTCCAAATGCGAATTGGAATTGAATGTCAGACTGCGATTCACTCGCATTCAAAGCAAGATCGAACTTTGAAATTTTGTTAAACAGATCATACGGAGCTGCTGTAAGCTGCTCGATTTCCAGCGACTGCTGATTCGCATTTTCCAAAGAAAACATGGTATCAAACAAAGGATTTCGGCTGATGTCACGTTGAATCGCCAGCTTTTCCACCAGCTCTTCAAATGGATAATCCTGATTGTCATAGGCCGCCAGCGCATTTTGTTTCACTTCTTGCAAGAAGTGGGTAAAGGCTTTGTCGCTCACAGGATGATTTCTCATCGCCAACGTATTCACAAAGATCCCCATGATGTTTTCCACATCGGCATGGGAACGACCAGCGACTGGCGTACCCACAATGATATCCTCTTGGCCGGAATACTTGGACAGCAGTACATGGTAAGCCGCGAGCAAGACCATATACAGGGTTGTTCCCGTATCTGCTGCTACCTTACGCAAACGCTCGGTCAATTCTTTTCCTGTGTCAAAAAGGACAAGATCCCCTTCAAAGCTTTGAATGGTTGGGCGCGGATAATCAGTCGGCAGATTGAGCAAAGGTATTTCATCAGCGAACGTATTTAACCAATGGAGCTCCTGCTTCTTGTACACGTCCGTCTGGAACAGCTCATTTTGCCAGGCAGCAAAATCCTTGTATTGGAGAGAAAGAGGCTGCAAGGGTTCTCCCTGGTACAACTTGGCAAATTCACTCAGCAAAATTTGGGACGAAACACCGTCTGAGATGATATGGTGCATGTCGAGCAGGAACAAATGACGGTCTTTGCCCAACTTGACCAAACCTGTTCGAATCAACGGAGCGATTCCGAGGTCAAAAGGACGGACAAAATCGCGCATGATCTGCTCCGCCTTGTCTTCCGTAGACTTCAGCATCAGGATTGGTACTTCTACCTCATCATGCACTTTCTGTACAGGCTCACCATCGATACGGTGGAAGGAGGTGCGCAAGGCTTCGTGGCGCTCCGCCAGTCGTTGGACCGTGCTCGCAAAACGATTGTAATCCAGCTTTCCTTCCAGCAACATTGCTCCTGAAATGTTATAGCTGATGCCACTTCCTTCCAATTGCTGAAGGATGTACATTCTCTTTTGAGCAGAAGATACGGGATAAAATTCTTTTGCCTCAACCGGTTGAATGGCTGTGTACTTGCTTTTCCCTGAGTTCGAGATAAAAGCAGCGAGCTGGGATACGGTTGGATTCTCGAACAGTGCCTTTACTGGCAAATCCACTTCCAACGCTTTAGAGACTTGAAAGATGACTGTCATAGCCTTCAGTGAATGTCCGCCCAAATCAAAGAAATGATCGTGAACGCCTACACGGCTAACCCCCAGGATCTGCTGCCAAATCTCAGCCAATTTTGTTTCCGTTTCATTCTGGGGAGCGACGTACGCTGTTCCCGTTACAACTGCACCGTCAGGCTTCGGCAATTTCTTCCGCTCTACTTTTCCATTGGCTGTCAGCGGAATTTCCTCCAAACGAACAAAGAAGGACGGGATCATGTAGGAAGGAAGTGTACTTCCCAGAAGCTCTCTCAATTCCGATACGGTCAACTCCTGCTCGGAAACAATGTAGGCATAGAGCACATTTTGACCACTGTCATCCTTTTCAGCGATGACGACGGCTTCCTTGATCCATTCATGCTGGGTCAAACGTGTCTCAATTTCGCCCATCTCAATCCGATGCCCGCGAATTTTGACTTGATGGTCGATTCTTCCCAAGTATTCCATATTGCCGTCCGGCAGCCATTTCGCCAGATCGCCTGTTCGATACATTTTGGTCCCAGGTCGGAACGGATTATCGATGAACTTTTCCTCGGTCAGCTCTGGTCTATTGAAATATCCTTTGGCTACGCCATCTCCAGCTATGTACATTTCGCCGATGGAGCCAACGGGTATCGGCTGCATAGAGGAATCGAGCAAATAAAGCTGGACGTTGTCTGCAGGGACTCCGATTGGTACCGATTCTTGGATGGTTTTTTTAGGGTCATACAAATAAATCATGCAGCCCACAACTGTTTCGGTAGGTCCATACTCATTGAAAATCTTGACATTCTGTCCAAAGTTCTCATAGATTCTCTTCGCCAATTGGGTTGGCAAGTTCTCACCACCGACAATAAACCGTCGGATGCTGCTGTTTGTTCCATCTATTTCTTCAATCAGTTTCAAATGTGTTGGCGTCAGCTTGATGATTCCCACTTGATTATCTTGGATGATGTCTAAAATGACCTGTACCTTATCTGTT
Source organism: Brevibacillus fortis (assembly GCF_046196545.1). Taxonomy (GTDB): domain Bacteria; phylum Bacillota; class Bacilli; order Brevibacillales; family Brevibacillaceae; genus Brevibacillus; species Brevibacillus fortis_A. Next base: position 3,025,437 of record NZ_CP176370.1, on the reverse strand, counting down.
CCTCGGTAGACATAGATCGTATTGCCTGACAGAAGCGGCGTGAAGATCGAGGTCACAGTCAAATCAAACGAAATGGAAGAGTATAGCGGAAAGTCTACTGCTTCCCCTTGGACATACTCCTTGTTCGCCCACCAAATGTAATTGACTAGACCTCGGTGGGTAATCATCGCACCTTTCGGATTCCCCGTGGACCCGGAAGTATAGATCATGTACGCCAAATCGTCCGGTGTGCATGAATTGTCAAGATCCGTACTGTCTCCTTCAAACAAGGAAGGATGGTCTAGGTAGAGGATGTCACCTTCAAATTCGACTTTTTCCTGAAGATGAGACTGTGTCAAGAGAATCGTCGTCTGACTGTCATCCAGTAAATACTGAATTCTCTCTATCGGATACTCAGGATCAATCGGCAAATAGGCGCCGCCTGATTTTAGAACTGCCATAATAGCCACGATCAGCTCAAGTGAATGCTCCGCCATAATGGAGACGATACTGCCTTGGGTAATTCCTTTCCCACGCAGAGCTCTTGCCAACTGGTTGGAGCGCTCCTGAAGCTCCTGGTAAGTAAGTCGATCTTCCCCGCAAACAACCGCAACTTTTGAAGGCGTCTGTCTTGCTTGCTCCGCGATCAGCTCGAAAATCATTTTGTCGCGTGGATAATCGGCGGTCGTGTCGTTATAAGCTACCAGTAATTGCTGTTTTTCCTCATCCGTGATGATTCCCATATCTTCAAGCAGTACATTCGGATTATGAATGACCTGTTCAATGATCGTTTTCAAGTGCCCTTCTACTCGGTTCATGAATGACTCCTCATAAACCGATGCATTATAGCTCAACTTCACATACATCTCATTCGAAGGTGTGACCGCTACCACAACGTTAAAATCATAGGAAGTTTGTTCTTCCCCATTTTCCACGTTGAATTGAAAGCCTAAGGAGTCCTCCAGATCATTCAAACCACTATCCGGGTAGTTTTCATACGTTACCAAATGATCGATTAACTCCTGTTTCAGTACCGTCTTGCTCTGAATTTCGTACAGCGGAGCGAAATCATAAGAAGCAGAAGCCAAGGCTTGCTTCTGAACTGTTTTTAGCAGCCCACTGAAAGTTTGTTTTCTGTTCGTTTGCACACGGGTTGGGATCGTGTTAATGAACAATCCAACCATGCTCTCAATCCCCTGGATCCCTGGCGGACGACCTGACACAACAGAACCGAATACCACATCGTCGGAATTTTTGTACTTGCTCGCCAAAATACCCCAAAGAGATTGAAACACGCTGCTCATCGTAGCCTGATTCTGATTGGCAATCTGCATCAGCTGCTGAGTCTGCTCAGGTGCGACGGTGAAAAGATTCTCCACATGTACATAATGGCCATCTTCCGCAACATTCTTCTTTTTAGGGAAATCAGCCTGATGGTCATAGCCTTCCAGGTAGTTCTGCCAGTAAGTAAGTGCTTCTTCTTTGTTTTGCTTATCCAGCCATTTGATATATTCGCTGTATGGTTTGGTCGCTTCCCGCGGAACCGCTTCGCCCTTACGAATGGCGGCATAGTACGCGAGCAGCTTATGTAGCAATACGCCCAAAGACCAACCGTCGACAATGATATGGTGGAATGCCCAAACGAACTGATACTGGTTCTCCCTCGTTTGGAAAATAGCTGCTTTCATCAAGACGTCTTTCGTCAGCTCAAACGTATGATGCTGGCTGGTATACGCTTTTATGTAATCGTTCTGATCATCTATTGGCAAATGAGCAATGTCTTCGAAATGAACGGTAACTTTTCTCTCTTTAAAAACAACCTGTCGAGGTCGCTGCAGGTTTTGATAAACAAACACAGTGCGCAAAACTTCATAGTTCTCTACGAGCTTGTTCATGCTCTCTTCAAATATTGGCAGGTGAAAATCACCTTGGAGTTTTGCGGACATCTGGAGGCAGTAGGCGCTACTGTCCGTATCTTTGACAGCATGAAACAACATACCCTCTTGCAATGGGGTTAACGGGTAAATTTTTGCAATATTCTCCTGCTTATTCATTCTGCACCTCAACTCTGTGATTTATCGATTTAAAGAGGGTTCCTCCAATAAAAGCGAAATGTCCCAACTTTTATTGGAGGAATAGCATTTCTCATGTCGCCTGATTAGATTAATTCCAGGATGTTCTCCAGTTCTTCCATGGAAAGGTCATCATCCCCCAGATCGCTCGGGGTCAATTCTCCATTTTCTTTTGATAGGCAATGCTCAATAATGCTGAGCAAGTGATTCCGATAGCTGTCTGCCAATTTCGCAATGGTTTCTTCCTTATACTGGAGACTGCTGTAGCCAAAGCTGATTTGGAGCTTTCCATCCTCGATCATGCCGGAAATATCCAACAAGAATACTCTCTCCGATTCTGGACTGAAAAGCTGACCCGTACCGAGTGGCGAGAAAGTAAATCCGCCAGATTTTACATCCGAATCAAATTGCCCGAGGTAGTTAAAGCTGATTTCTGGTTGCAGGCTAAATTGCAAGGATGGACGCAGTTGCTCCGCCGTCATCGTGCGCAAAATCTCGTAGCCAATTCCTTTTTTCGGAATATGGCGCAAGCTTTCTTTGATTTGCTTGATTTGGTATGACAAGTCCTTTGATTTTTCCATATCAAGCACAACAGGAAACTGGGATGTGAACCACCCAATCGTTCTAGTCACATTCATGTCATTCTGAATATCTTCGCGACCGTGACCTTCCAGGTTGATGACAGCGTAGTTCGTATTCACCCACTCTTTCACGGTTAATCCCAACGCAGTCAGCAACAGGTCATTCATTTCTGTGTGATAGGCATGATGAACGTGACGTAACAGGTTTTCTGTCTCTTGAGCTGTCAACTCGACCTTCGCTGTGCGGGTGTGCTTTTGTTTACGATCTGCTGTAACAAAATCGGTTGGCAACTTTTCTGCCGTGGTCGTGCTCTCGAGGTTGTGCCAATACGCAACTTCACGTAAAAGCTCGTCACTCTTCGCATAGTTTTGCAATTGAGCCGACCAATCCTTGAATGAGTCTGTCTTTTTCGGCAAGACGATCTCCTGATTGTGGAGAGCCTGCGAATAGGCAGATGAAAAATCTTCAAACAAGATGCGCCATGAGACGCCATCCACGACCAGATGATGGATCGCGATCAGTAAATGGTCCCCTTCCGTTGTGGAGAAGAGTGCCAAGTGGACGAGTGGTCCCTGTTCCAAATCGATACTGCTTTGGATGTGATCAGACAACTCTAAAATATGAGCTGCGCTATTTGCATGGTCTTTCAAGTCATACGAATGGAAGCGGAAGCGCTCACCTGCCAGAGCTCGATTGATTTGCGTGATAGTTTCATTTTCCTGTTTGTATATCATGCGCAACGCATCGTGGTGCTCGACGATTTTATAGAACGCTTGCTGAACAAGTCCCGGATCAAAGCCATCCTCTCGGAACAGCATGACAGCTTGATTCCAGTGGTGACGGTCAGTGAAATTGCACGCGAAGAACCACTTCTGGATGGGCGTCAAGCCAATCTCGCCTTCTACGACTCCCTGATCGCTCTCTCTGTTGTTCGGTATGACATGAGGAGCAACTTGTTCAATGGTCGGATATTGGAACAGTTCCTTCATCGCCAGCGTCCAGCCTGATGCGTGCAAACGCGTGGATACCTGAATGGCTTTGATGGAGTCTCCGCCCAATTCAAAGAAGTTGTCTTTCATTCCCACTTGCCCAATTCCCAATACCTCTGCCCAAGTCGTTGCAAGTAAGTGTTCCAGTTCGTTTTGCGGTGCTTCATATTCTCTGCCCGATTTCTCTTCGTGGCTTGGCTTCGGCAATGCTTTGCGGTCAATTTTGTCATTTGGTGTCAACGGCATCTTATCCAACTGAACAAAGAAGGAGGGAACCATATAATTTGGCAATTCTTTTCCCATAAATTCTCGCAGTTGAGCCGGACTTGCTTCCCCATCGGCTACGTAGTATGCGCACAGATAAGGTTGCCCCTGGTCATCCAAATGTGTGATAGCTGCTGCCTCAATAATCGTCTCATATCGCAACAGAGCACTCTCGACTTCGCCCAGCTCTACCCGATGACCGCGTACCTTCACCTGATGATCGATTCTGCCGAGATACTCGATATTTCCGTCCGGAAGCCATTTAGCCAGATCTCCGGTACGATACATCTTCTCTCCTGGCACAAACGGATTGTCGACGAATTTTTCAGCCGTCAATTCTGGCCGATTCCAATATCCTCTGGCTAGCGCCACCCCGCTGATGCACAATTCACCTATTTGACCGACTGTCTTCAATTGCATTTGTTCATCCACGATGAACAGCTTCGTATTCTGAATTGGTTTGCCAATCGTAATGGTCTGACCAACTGGTTCATGCGGCAAAGCCTTCCAGAGTGTCGCGCAAATCGTGCTCTCTGTGGGGCCGTAGCCATTGATATAGGTCACTTTCTCTTTCCATTGCTCTACCAACGCGGTAGATGCTGCCGATCCAGCAGTAATCAGGATACGCAATGACGGCATACGATCAGGCTCAAGATAAATGGCATACGTCGGCGGCAACGTGAGAATGGTAATTCCGTTTTTGTGGACGTATTCCTCAAATTTGCGGAAATCGTTGATTGTATCGCGGGAGATAATATACAAGGTCGCTCCTGTCAATAGAGCCATAAACATATCCCACACCGATGCGTCAAAAGAGATACTCGCAAAATGCCCTGGCCGATCTTGTGGTGTTACACCGAGTTGATTCCTGAACATCGCTTGCAGATTGGCTGCTCCTTTGTGTTCCAGCATGACGCCCTTTGGATTGCCAGTGGTACCGGACGTGTAAATGATATAGGCAAGATCGGACGGCTTGTTGATGCAAAGCAGATTGTCTGTATGCGACGAATAGCTCCCTGCGTCGTCCAAATCAATAATTTCTGCCTGACTGGACACCTTGTGGGTCAGGTGATTATGAGTGAGCACGAGCTTCGCTTGACTGTCCTCAATCATGTAACGGATTCTTTCTTCGGGATAATCCGGGTCGACCGGCAAAAATGCGCCGCCAGCTTTTAAAATGGCGAGTGTGGCAATGACCATTTCCAAGGAACGTTCTACCATCATGACGACGATTTGCGATGGTCCTACTCCTCTTTCACGCAATACGGTGGCTAGCTGGTTCGCTCTTTCATTGAGCTCTTGGTACGTCATCTGATTCTCTTCAAATACAATGGCTGTTTGATCAGGCGTGTTCGCTGCCAGTTCCTCAAAGAGCTGTTGTATGGTCTGGTCTTCCGCATACTCTCTGTCTGTATGATTGAACTCCACCATCAACAACTGCTTTTCTTCTGCCGTCAGCATCTCAATCGCTTGAAGCTGCCTATCAGGTTCTGCCGTAACATTGCGTAGAATTTGCATGAAATGACGCGACATTCTGTCTACGGTGTCTCTTCTAAACAGCTTGGTGCTGTACTCCAGTCGCAGCAACAGGTCTGTTTCCCGTTCAGTCAGGTGAAAAGACAGGTCGAACTTTGAAATGGCAAGCGCGCTCGTCGATTCATAGGGATGATAGGTCAGTTGACCCAGTGCTTTTTGGTACAGTTCGTCGGCTTGCAGAATGAACATGGTATCAAAAAGTGGATTGCGTCCCGGATCACGTTGAATGCCAAGCTTTTCAACCAGACTTTCCAACGGATAATCCTGATGATCATAGGCATCCAGTGCATTCTGCTTGACTTCCATCAGGAACTCCTTGAAGGTCTTCTCTGCTGTCGGTTTGTTTCTGATTGCCAGCGTATTGACGAACATACCGACAATCGGTTCAAGCTCAGCGCGTGTCTTGCCGGAGATTGGCGTGCCGACAACGATATCCTCCTGCCCCGTATACTTCGATAGCAGCAAATTGTAGGCGGCTAGCAAGACCATAAACAAGGTCGTTTTCGTTTCTGCAGCCAACGCGTGTAAAGCTTCCAGCAGAGGTCTATCGGTAGCCAGTACGATTTGATCACCCTCAAAGCTTTTCACAGCTGGGCGTGGAAAATCTGTCGGGATCTCCAAGACAGTCTTATGTCCCTCAAACGCATGGCTCCAATAGTCTTCCTGCTTCTTAAAATCATCTGACTCGTTAAAGCGTTTTTGCCAGACAGAAAAATCTTTGTATTGGATACGCAGCTCCGGTAATTGTTTGCCTTGGTACAATTCCGCCAGTTCATTGAAGATAATCGTGACGGACGAGGCATCCGAAGCAATATGATGCATGTCATACAAGAGCAGATGACGTTCATCCGAGATTTGCACGAGACCCATGCGTAGCAGTGGCGGAACAGTCAGATCAAATGGACGGACAAACGCATGGAAAATTTCATCGATCTGATGTTCTTCTGCACTCTGATACTCCATTTCCACTTCCACGTGGTCATGAATTTTTTGGACCAGCTGATCTCCTACCATCTCAAAGGAGGTTCTCCAGATTTCGTGACGATCTACCAATGCTTGCAGCGCATGCACCAATTGATCGCGATCCAGTTGACCCTCTAGCATGATCATCCCAGGCGTATTGTAGCTGATGCCCGCGCCTTCCAACTGATGGAGCACGTACATCCGCTGCTGGGCAGATGATACCGGGTAGTAATCTTGCGGTTCTGCTGGTTGAATCGATGCATCTGGCGCATTCTCACTGTTTGCAATCAGCTTGGACAAGGCTCGGACGGTAGGCTGTTCAAAGAAATGCTTCAAAGGAAGATCGGTTTGAAACTCCCGATGCACATGCGCTACTACCGTCATCGCTTTCAAGGAATGTCCACCCAGCTCAAAAAAGTTATCCATCACTCCGATACCGGAGATGCCAAGGACGTTTTCCCAAATCTTTGCCAATGTTGCCTCTACTTCATTAGCAGGCGCGACATACTCCACTCCTGTTGCAGGCTTTCCTTCAGGCTTCGGTAGCGCTTTGCGATCGATCTTGCCGTTTGGCGTGAGCGGGAAAGCATCCAGTTGAACCAGATAGGTTGGAACCATATACGCTGGCAGTTCTTGTGATAGATGTGTTCGAAGCGCCGCTTCCGAGATGTTGTCTTTACCGGTGAAATAGGCAGCCAGATACGCGTCCCCGCTTCCATCCTGATACGCAACGACTATCGCTTCATTTGTCGTTTCATAGCTGAGAAGAACCGATTCTATCTCCCCGATCTCAATCCGGTATCCTCTCACTTTTACTTGTTCATCCAGGCGTCCTGCGAATTCAATCGTGCCGTCAGGGAGCCATCTGCCAAGGTCGCCCGTCTTGTACATGCGTTCACCGGGCTCAAATGGATTGGAAACAAACTTCTCCTCGGTAAGTTCTGGTTTGTTCCAATATCCACGTGCCAAACCGAGTCCGCCTATGCATATCTCTCCCACTACACCGATTGGTAGCAGCTGATGCGAATGGTCCACGATGTATATGCTTGTATTTGCTATTGGACGTCCAATGGTGATCGGAGCATCCGGGAGCGTATCGCATAGATAGGTGGCGATAACGCTGCTTTCTGTCGGACCGTACGCATTGACAGCAATCATCTGCGGATTCATCTCTTTGCACATCTCAACTAACTTCGGCGATAGCTTTTCTCCCCCGAGCACTGCCATTTTCATCGGACTGATCTCGTCGGTGGTGCTGCATTCCAAAATCGCCTGGAACAAACTCGGTACGCATAACGTGTAGCTGCAACTCCATGTTGAGATTAGGTTTTTGAGCGCTATCGGATCTTTGGCTTCTTCATCCTTCGTCAAGACAACGGTTGAACCGGATAGAATCAATGCAAAGAAGGTAAGGACAAAACCATCAAAGGCAAAGGATAGAGCCAACAAACCTCTGTCATGGACAGATAAGGCAAACTCTTCTTTGTTCCACGTCACACTGTTGACAATACCTCGGTGCTCCACCATGACCCCTTTTGGCCTGCCTGTCGTACCCGATGTGTAAATGATATAAGCCAGATTGGTAGCCGTATGAATCGGGTCAAGGTTTGTGGTGATACGAGAATAGTTGCTCTTATCCTCCAGATACAAGCATTCCACTCCAGAAGCAGCCTTTGTTCCAAGATGCTCATGGGTAAGCACCAGACGAGCTTCGCAATCTTCGAGCATGTAAGCAATGCGATCATTCGGATATTCTGGATCGATAGGCACGTACGCTCCACCAGCCTTGAGAATGGCAAGGATTCCAATCACCATCTCCAAGGAGCGATTTGCCATAATCCCCACTCGCTGGTCAGCCTTTACTCCTTTTTTCCGTAATGTACGAGCAAGCTGATTGGCTTTCTTATTGAGCTCCTGATATGTCAACTGTTTGTCCCCGCAAACCAGCGCGATTTGATCAGGGGTTTTCAGTACTTGTTCTTCAAATAGCTGTGGGAGTGTGCTTTCCAACTGAACAGGCTTGAATGTGTCATTGAAATGGACCAGCAATTCCTGCTTTTCTTGCTCGGTGAGCATTTCCATCTGAGAGAGAGCCAAGTCCGTGTTCCGGATGACTTGTTGCAAGATTTGGATGTAATGACGCGACATGCGTTCGATGGTCTCCTGCTTGAACAGCTTGGTGCAAAATTCGAAGCAGAATAGGAGACCCGCGTGGTTTTGGGTTGCTTCGAGCGACAAATCGAATTTCGCCATTTTGCCCTCTGGCACGTAAGGCGTCACAGTCATGCCTTCGATCTTGATCGGTTCGGCATCCATGTTTTGCAAAATGAACAAGGTGTCAAACAATGGATTGCGGCTTCGATTTCGATTGACCGCCAACTTGTCAACGAGCTCCTCAAACGGGTACTCCCCATGCTCAAAGGCAGCGAGTGTATTGTCTTTCACTTCTCGTAAAAATTGCTTGAAGCTTTTGGTTGCCACCGGCTGATTTCTCATTGCCAGCGTGTTGACGAACATACCCGTGATGCTTTCTGTGTCAGGGTGTGTTCTTCCAGCTGTCACGGTTCCGACCACCATGTCTTCTTGCCCGGAGTATTTTGCGAGCAAAACATGATAGGCTGCCATGAGCACCATGTAGAGCGTAGTACCAGTATCTGCCGCCACTCGTTGCAAGCCATCCAGCAGCTGTTTTTCTGTGCGGAATAGATAACGTTCACCCTCAAAGCTTTGAACAGACGGTCGAGAGTAGTCCAAAGGCAGGTTCAAGACAGGAATTTCACCAGCGAATCGCTCGGTCCAATACGCTTCCTGCTTTCTGTATTCGTCTGTCTGTGCCAGCCCTTTTTCCCAAACCGCGTAGTCTTTATATTGAATGCGTTGCTCTGGCAAGGATTTGTCTTGATAGAGCTGTGCGAGATCATTCAGGATGATTTGCGAAGACACTCCATCCGAGATGATATGGTGCATATCGATGATCATGACATGGCGCCGCTCTCCCAGTTTGACCAGTCCAACCCGACTTAATGGAGCCTTTTCCAAATCAAACGGACGCATGAAATCCGTGATGACTTGATTCAAATGTTCTTCTGTCGCTTCCATGTAGGCGATTGGCAGTTTGCATTCCTGATGGATGCGTTGAGCCGGCTCACCGTTGATGGTATGGAAGGAGGTTCGCAGCGATTCATGACGACTCACCAGATTGGAAATGGCATGCTCCAGCTGCTGCACATTCAATTCCCCATCGAGTACCGTCACAACGGGCAGATTGTACACCGTACTAGTTGGATCAAGCTGGTTCAAAATGAGCATGCGTTTTTGCGCAGAGGATACAGGGTAATGCTCTTGCATGACGACCCGCGGAATAGCGAGATACGTTCCTTCCTCTTCACCTTCCACATACTTGGCGATTTCTTGAATGGTTGGTCTATCAAACAACACGCGAAGCGGAACATCTGCTTGGCAGTCTTTTTGCATCCGGGAAATGAGATGAATCGCCTTTAGCGAATGACCCCCCAGTGTGAAAAAATTATCCTGAATGCCAATCGGAGACACGCCGAGTACGTTTTCCCATATGGCTGCCATTTTCTGTTCCAGTTCAGTTGTCGGAGCGAGGTAATCCGCTCCCGTAAAAGCATTCCCCTCAGGTACGGGCAAGGCTCTTCTGTCTGTTTTTCCATTAGGTGTGACCGGAATCCGCTCCAAGTTCATAAAGAAGGAGGGAATCATATACTCCGGCAGCGTTCGTGATAAGTACGCACGCAGCTCTTCGTTGCTGACCTCGTCTGTCAAAACGATATAGGCGCACAAATACTTTCCGCCTGTCTCATCCGTTCTGTCGATGACCACGGCTTCCTTGATGGAGGCGTGGTTGAGCAAGTGCGATTCGATCTCTCCCAGCTCGATACGATGACCCCTGATTTTTACCTGATGGTCGATCCGCCCTAAAAATTCGATATTGCCATCCGGCAACCAACGGGCCAGGTCACCCGTTCGGTACATTCTTTCGCCTGATTGATACGGGTTCTCGAGAAACTTCTCCGCAGTCAGCTCCGGATTGTGCAAATACCCTCTTCCTACGTTCGCACCAGAGATATACAACTCCCCAACAATGCCCTCTGGCTTCATCTGCAGCTTTTCATCCAGGATATAAATGCCTGTGTTGCTGATCGGTTTTCCGATGGGTGGCAGCTCTGGTATATACATGCTTGGGTCCATCGTGTAGGTGGTTACCACATGTGTCTCCGACGGCCCATAATGATTGTGTAAAAATACATGTTGGTTCCGTAGATATTTCTGTAGCTCATGAGTGACGACGAGCTGTTCTCCGGCTGTGATAATGTGCTTGACGCAACGCGGGAAGCTTTGCGCATAATCTTTTTCGTTAAAGATAAATTTCAAGAAGGACACAGGGAGGGACAAAATGCTGATCTGTTTTTCCTGGATAAAGGCAAACAGTTTTTCTACATGACGTCTCATCTCATTCGTGATGAGATAGAGCTGTCCCCCGGAAAGCAGCGTGGAGAAAATCTCCTGGTAGCAAACATCAAAGCTGCATGTGGTATACTGCAATACTTTTTCATGAAAATCGATGTTCGTCTTCGTAAACGTAAAGTGCATCAGATTTGCCATGTTTTTATGTTCAAGCATGACGCCTTTTGGTTTCCCTGTTGTTCCTGAAGTGTAGATAATATAAAACAAGTCATCTGGATGATTGATCGTTTCGACAGATGCACTGCTCTCTTCCCAAATGGCTGGAGCGCTGATATCTATTTTTTCAGTAGAAGTAGAAACTTTTTCTAGTAGATGACGCTGGGTCACTACCAATTGAATCCCGCTATGCTCGAGCATGTAGGCAATTCGTTCTTCTGGCAGCTCTGGATCAATCGGCACAAACGCACCACCGGCTTTCAAAATCCCAAGAATTCCTACAATCATCTCGATGGAGCGATCCATCATCGTACCAACTAGACTGTCTGCTGCAATCCCTTTTCCTCTCAAAAATCTGGCGAGCTGATTGGACTTTTCATCTAGCTCCCCATACGTCAACTGCTGTTCTCCGAATACGACAGCAACGTCATCAGGTGTCCTTTCCACCTGTTCCATAAAGAGCTCATGCATGGTTTTCGTAGGATAGGCAGCCGAAGTATCAAGGTTTCTAGCCATTAGCTGTTGCTTTTCAGTTTCTGTCAGCAAGGTAACCTGCTGAAGGGTGACCTTCGGATTGTTTGCCACGCAAGCCGCAATCTGCTTGAGATGTCCAGCCATTTTTTGGATAAAGGCTTCATCGAACACAGCAGCATTATAATCAAACCGCACCGCAATTTCTTCTTTGGGCATTACCATGACAGTCATGTCATAATTGGTAGGCTCAAACATCTCGACATCAGAAATGGCAAAGCCTACTTGCTGTGTCGAGGCCTTTTTCTGTAAGGCCTCGACTAACGGATAGTTTTCGATGACCATCAGGTGATCGATCAAATCTTGCTTCAATACGGAATCGTTTTGAATATCGTACAAAGGCACATGCTCATATGACTGGGATTGCCGTGTTCTTTGATGCACATCCTGTATCAAGTCGACAAAGGTTTGATCGTTTTTCGCTTGAATGCGCAATGGAATGGTATTGATGAACAACCCAACCATTTTGTCGATTCCGACGATTTCAGTTGGTCGCCCGGATACAACAGAGCCGAATAGCACATCATTCGTAGCGTTATAGGATTGAAGCAGAATCCCCCATAAGGTTTGAATCACAGTCGGCAATGTCACTTGATTTTGACTTGCGATCGCAGAAAGTTGCTGCGTCAACATGCGGTCCAGCACAAAACGATATTGTGCTGGTAGAAAGGCTTTGTTAGAAGTCTTCCCAAATTTCGGCAAGGAAGTTTGTTGTTCAAATTGCTCCAGATAGTCTCTCCAATATGCGAGAGCAGCCTCTTTATCTTGCTTTTCCAGCCATTGAATAAATTGGCTGTATGGCTGCACCGGATCAAGGGAAATCGGAGCCCCGTTCTTTAAGGATAAATAGACAGAAAGCAAGTCATCAAAAATAATGCTAAAGCACCAACCGTCCATGAGTATGTGATGAAAACTCCAGATGATTTGGTATTCGCTCTCCGTCATTTGGAAAATAGCCACTCTCATCAACGAATCTTTCGCCAAATGAAAGGTTTTCTCTTGGTCATTCCTTTTGTACTGTGTGTAGCGCTGCTGCTTTTCTTGCTCGTCGTATGCTGTTAAATCGCAAAATAGGATGGGAATGGGCCGTTCCTTCAAGACAACCTGCAAAGGCTGCTTTAATTTTTCATAGAGAAATAGCGTGCGGAACACATCATATCTCTCTACCAGCACATGCAAGCTATTGGTAAACAAACCAACATCAAGATCGCCCTGAATCGAAATGGACATCTGTACAAGATGAGAGTTATGTTCTTCATCTAGCAAGGCGTGAAATAACATTCCCTCTTGCATGGGCGTCAATAAATACATATCTTGTACTTGTTCTTTGCTAAAAACACTCATTCCCGGCACCTCGATATCGACATAATTTGTAATATTTGTTTAAAAATGTAATCTGAGAGCATGATTATCCCCACAAAATAATAGCAAGTGCTTATTTATTTAAGCGTATTGGCAAGTAATTCGAAGATGTCGTCCATTTCTTCCATTTGAAGTCCGTTTAGACTAAAGTCACTGGGAGTCCGTTCGACTCCTTTTTTCTGCGAGCAATGAGTGATGATCGCCCGAAGATGTTTTCGATAGTTCTCACTCAATTGATGAATGGACTCTTCTCTAAACTGCTCCTCGCTGTAAGTAAACGTGATGAGAAGCTCTCCACCTTCAATTCTTCCTGTAATATTCAAGGCGGTATAAATCTCGGAATCGGGACTCAGATTGTTCTTTCCATCCGCACCAAGCGTGTTACCTGAACTATACGGAGAACGGGTAAACAATTCGTTGGTAAGGCCTGCGTCAAATTGACCCAAGTAGTTAAACGTCACCTCAGGATGCAAGGACAAGGACAAGGAACGGCGTTTTTCCGGTTCTGTCATATATTTTAAAATTTCATAGCCAATGCCTTTATTGGGGATCTTCCTCAGGTTTTCTTTCGTGCATTTGATATGGTCAGGCAAGTGATTCATTTGACTCAAATCTAGTAAAACTGGATATTGGGATGTAAACCATCCGATTGTTCTTGTCACGTTAGCGTGTTCGATCACATCCTCACGCCCGTGCCCTTCCAGATTAATCACGATTTGGTCAAGCCTGCTCCACTCTGCAACGGCCAGCCCCAACGCTGCCAGTAACAAATCATTGATTTCTGTTTGATAAGCAGAATTGGCCTGCTTCAACAATTGTTCGGTTTCCTCTGCTAGCAATCCGACCTGTATGTTGCGGATACTCATCTGTTTGCTACCCACCGTCTCATAGTCTTTCGGAAGGGAAGCATGCCTAGCTCCTGATTCAAGATTCTCCCAATACGGGATTTCTCTCAGCAACTCATCACTATTCGCATACTCGTTTAGCCATACTGCCCAATTTTTAAAAGAATCCGTTTTTTCTGGGAGAACGATTTCTTTTCCTGCTAGAACCTGATTGTAGGCAGTTGCTAGATCCTCAAACAGAATGCGCCAAGAGATTCCATCCACGACTAAATGATGGATGGCCAAAAACAAATGATCGCCTTGGCGTGTATGAAACAGGGCTGCCTTTACCAACTGTCCCTCTTGTAAATTCATGCTGCTATGCAAACGTTTCGTCTCTTCTTCGATTGCTTGCTGGACATCCGCATGCGAGGTCAGATCATAGTGAAGCAAATCGTATAATTCGCTACCCAATCCACGATTCTGTTGAACGATTCTCCCATTCTCGTTCCGATAGACCATGCGTAGCGCGTCATGATGCGAAAGGATTTTATCCAAGGCCTTTCGGATGGCTTCAGGATCAAATCCCTGTTCGCGATACAACACATACGATTGATTCCAATGGAACATATTCGTAAAGTTCTTTTCAAAGAACCATTGTTGAATGGGTGTTAAGGTAACAGGGCCCTCGATGATTCCCTGCTCGCTTCTCCTCGTCGTACTTTTGACATAGAGAGCAACCTGCGAAATTGTCGGGTAATTCAGCAAATCTTTCGTGTCTAGCTTTAGTTGATAGGCATGCAGACGAGCAGCGACCTGGATCGCTTGAATGGAATCCCCACCGAGCGAGTAAAAATTATCGCGAATTCCAATTCTCTCAATTCCCAATACCTCTTGCCACACGGTTGCGAGAATCGCTTCTGTCTGATTTCTGGGAGGTTCGTAAGCAGGATTTGTCTCAGCAGTAACATCAGGTTCTGGCAATGCTTTGCGATCAATTTTGTCATTCGGCGTGAGCGGCATTTTATCCAGCTTCACGAAATAAGAAGGAAGCATGTACGCAGGAAGCTTTTGAGCGGCAAATTCTCTGATCTGCGCAGGAGTTACTTCCAGTGGCGAAATAAAGTAAGCGCACAAATAGGGTTGAGCGTGTTGGTCTTCTCTAGCGATTACCACTGCCTCTTTTATTTGTTCATGTTTCAGAATAACGGACTCGATTTCTCCCAACTCAATCCGATGACCCCTGATTTTCACCTGATGGTCGATTCTGCCGAGAAACTCGATATCTCCATTCGGCAACCATTTGGCCAGGTCTCCTGTCCTGTACATCTTCTCTCCTGGTACGAACGGATTATCCACAAATTTTTCGGCGGTCAAATCTGGGCGATTCCAATATCCTCTGGCTAAGCCTACTCCACCTATGCACAATTCGCCTTCACTGCCAATTGGCTGCAATTGTAGCTCTTCATTGACAATATAAGCGTACGTATTTTGAATCGGTTTACCGATTGGGATCGTTTGGTTGAGAAGCGAATTGGAAGGTGCCTCCCATATGGTCGCGCAAATGCTTGTTTCCGTAGGTCCGTATGCATTCACGTACCTGACTTTGTTTTTCCATCTATTCACTAAAGGGAAGTTGGCAGCTGAACCTGCCGTAATCATGATGCGAAGTGTAGTAAAATGATCTGGGTTGAGGTGAGTCAAATAAGTGGGTGGCAACGTGATGATGGTCAATTCATTTTCATTCAGATAGTTTTCAAAACGGATGAAATCATGAATCGTCTGTTTGGAAAGGATGTAGAGGCTGGCACCGGTTAGTAAAGCCATGAACATTTCCCATACCGATGCGTCAAAAGACATGCTGGCAAACTGTCCAATCCTGTCTGCAGGTGTTACACCAAACGTATTTTGAAAGAATGATTGCAAATTAGCGATCCCTTTATGCTCCAGCATGGTTCCTTTCGGCTTGCCGGTTGTGCCTGAGGTATAGATGACATACGCCATGTCAGTAGGTTTGCTTGGCAAGTGAAGATTGGAATCCGAGTGAGAATCCAGCTGTTCTTCCTCGAGTACGACTACAGGACCACGGTATCCGACGTCATAAACAAGGTGGCTGACGTTTTTCTGGGTGATGACGATTTTGGTTTGACTGTCTTGCAAGATATATTGAATCCGATCTCGGGGATACTCGATATCGATGGGAACATACGCTCCGCCAGCCTTGAGGATGGCCAAAATAGCTGTAACATTTTCAATGGATTTCTCCATCATCACACCGACGATGCTGTCTGTTGTAATCCCTTTTTCGATCAGTGCTCTTGCTAATTCGTTAGCCTTCTTGTTGAGCTCCTCGTAAGTTAAACGCTCATTTTCATAAACGATGGCAACCCGGTGTGGCACAGCCTCTGCCTGTTCCTCGAACAACTGATGAATCGACTTATCCCGTGGATATTCCGCCTTTGTATCATTAAATTTAGCTACCTGTTCTTTTTCCCACTCCAAGTCGATAAGATTGGCCTGATTTGCTAACATATGTCCCCTCCGATAATTGGCAAACTTTTGTCTATCATGAAGTATGACAATACGATGTGATGGCCAAACAAGTAAACGAAACTACAAGGAAATGGTCCGCTAAAACTGAAGATGGAGCCACAGTGACGAATGGATCATATTGGAAATTCCCTCATCAACACCATTTAATATAATGGCCAAATGTAACAAAATATGTGGGTTTTTGTATCTTTTTTGTAAGTATTAACCATCTTCATATTACTATGGTCATGAACCAATTTTCACCTACAAATTCTCCACGATTTTACATTTTTTCACAATGGGAATAATTCCCTGTTTACTCAAAACAGTTTTCAGGACAAAAGTCACTTTCCATTTTTTGCTGGAAACAGATACGCTAGTTCTGCCCCTTTTCGAACGGCAAAATACAAATGTGCTGGCCTGCCCCCCTCCTTACAATCCAGCAGAATAACGTATTCATATGCACCTGTTTGAGAAACTGTTATTCATTATAACAGAGAGCGTTTTGGAAATCAGTTAAAAAATAGTCATTTTTTGTAAATTATGTTACTTTTCTCCCAAACCATTCTTCCATCCCTACAAAAAAGGCTCACACTTTCTGCTTCATTCGAAAGTGTGAGCCTTTTGATTAACGATTTCATTGCGGAATCGAAACAGTGGACACCTATTCTTTCAGGATAATATTCTTGTCCTTCAGTCTCTTGTTGGTCGTGCTTCTGACCAGGGTATATACGACGGCAAAAGCAGGGATTCCAAGCAGCATTCCCATCAACCCGAACAATGCTCCCCCAACCAATAAGGCTACTATCACCCATAAGCCATCCAATCCGATTGAATTACCTACCACTCTTGGATAAATAAAATTACCTTCGATTTGCTGCAAGACAAGTATAAAGACAATGAACCAAATAGCCTTCACTGGATCAACCATTAAAATAATAAAGGCGCTCGGAATCGTCCCGATATAAGCACCAAAAATCGGAATGATGCTCGTTACACCAATGATCACACTCACAAGCAATGCATACGGCATGTTAAACGCCCACATACCTACAAAACAAAGCCCGCCAAGAATGAGAGCCTCTGTTAGCTGGCCTGAGATAAAGCCACTAAATGCTCGATTGGTGATTTGTCCAATTTCTACAGCCCGATCCGCCCTTGCTTTTGACGAATAGGCATAAACGAGTTTTTTCGCAATGAGCGTCAACTTTTCCTTATAGAGGAGCAAATAGACGGACAACATCAGCCCCATGATGACATCGATAAAGCTAACGGTAAACATTTTCGTGTACGTCAGTAATACAGGGATAGAAGTCAGGAAAAAATGGCCTAACTTATTTACAATTTCATTCCACTTCTCCATAAGTGTATTCCATAAATCGCCGGACAAGTTAAACCTCTCTGCAAAACCATCGACGAAAGCCTTTAATGATTGCATGTCATTCGGAATACTTGCCGCAAGCATGGAAATACTCGTGAGAAGCTGAGGGACAATAAACCACATGAGAAATGTAAAAAATACCAGGACGGTCCCCAGTGTTAACAGGATTGAAAAAGGACGTCTTACTTTTGACCAGATTCGATTGTTACCGCGGTTAAGGGGTGAGAAAAGTCTTTCTTCATAAAATCTCATTAAAATATTCAAGATGTAAGCAATGGCAATCCCATAAATCACAGGATCTAATAAGTCAAATATTTCATAGATAAATGACTTTACAGAAGGAAAATTCCATACCACGGCAAACAGCAATACGGTGTAAGTCGCGATCATTATGTATTTCTTTATATCTCGCCAGTGTACTTTCTCCATCATTTTCTAGCTGACTCCTAACCTTTGTGAGTTCTAAGTTGACCGGTTTGTTCATAAACTTTTCCATTAATATGTCCACCCAAAAGTATACTATGTTTTTCAATCGGGCGTTATCATTTTTCTACTTTCACTAAAACTTCCCTCGAGCTTTCCACAATCATGCGTATCAAAAAGACTGCTGGAAAAGATAACAGGCTACCGACTAAGGGCAGCCTGCATATCTTCTATAGGGGGCCTAACTCCCCCTTTTTTACTTGGATGAGTTAGGCAGTACGCATCAATTCTCGATCGCGTTTGCCGTGGAGCCAGTGATAAAGCGGGATACTGAAAAGGATGAAGGCAACCATCCCGACGAAAATCGTACGATATCCTGTATGCGGTACGATAAATCCGAGCAGATAGGGCCCGATTCCTAATCCTAGATCATACAAAATGTAGTAAGTAGAAGTCGCTAATCCAAAGCGATGCGGAGCTGTCACCTTCACAGCTACCGTTTGGGCAATGGAGTTAAAGTTACCGAAGCCTACTCCAATCAATGCAGCAGATAGCAGAAGCATCCAGGAAGTTGAGGCTTGACTGAATAGAAGCATCCCTAGCGCAAATATGACCAGGCTTGGGTATGTCACGATGTTCGCCCCTCTTGCGTCCATTAGCTTTCCTGAGAATGGTCGCGAGAGGATAATGACAATGGCATACACCAAGAAGAAATAACTGGAAGCTGAGGAGAGATTAATTTCTTCCGCATAAAACGATAAAAATGACAAGACACCCGAATAGCTGAAGCCAATTAATAAGGCGATGAATGAAATCGGCAAGGCTTTCGGCTCGATGAATTTCGAAAGCAGAGAACCGTTTGCTTCCTCTTTCCCACTTGCGGAAGGAAGCGGAACATTGATTTTTGCCATGGCATAAAACAGCAAACAAATCAGGGAAAACACAACATTCATCGTAAAGATCCAGGTGAAACCATTTTCAAGCCGCAATAAGATCATGCCGAGAAAAGGACCAATTGCAGTGGCTAAAATCGCACTTAAACTGTAATAGCCAATCCCCTCACCCTTGCGAGATGCTGGCAAGATTTGAGCAATAATGGTACCTGTAGCTGTACTGGCAATACCAACGGCAATCCCTTGCAGCAATCGATTTACCAGTAAAAGGCTGATATGGACAGCAAAAAAGTAAAGCAACGAGGTGACAGCAAAAAATCCTAACCCAATCCAAAGCGTTTTTTTCGTACCTATATGACTAATGGCTCTACCAGTGAGTAATCGGCCAATCAAAGCACCAATGATAAAGATACTGGAAACCAATCCTGCTAAACTGGTTGAAGCGTGAAATTCTGTTTTGGCATACGAAGCAATCGTAACCATTAGTAAGAAAAACATAAGTGTCAAAAGAAAATTGATGAAAGAAACAATAACGAACTCTTTCGTCCAAAGCCTATCCTTTTCCACTGCTTACCCTCTTCTCTTTAAGTTCATGACTATTTTTTCGAGTATTGTGGCTGCTGCGTCTCTTTCTTCTGGTGAGATGCCCTCCAATATTTCTTCTAAGAACGGATCAGTCGCTTCCATAATCGTCTTATGGAGCGCTTCACCTTTCTCCGACAGATACATAATTTTTTGCCGTTTGTCGGATCCAGATGAAATCAAAATGATTTCACGCGCAGCTAATTTTTGCGCAATGGGTGTAATGGCCGGCTTCTCTACCTGCCAATAATCGGCGACGTCGCTAAAAGTAGCAGAACCATTATTTTTCAGATAACGAATTAACGCCCATTGCGTGACGGATATACCGAATGGAAGTAACTCCTCTTGCAATTGGTTATTGTACATACGATGTGTGAATGCGATTTTTGAAAAGAAAGGGTACATGTTAGCTCCTTTGTATTAGTTAATTAATTTAATTAATTATATATCTTTTCTTGCTGTTTGAGAAGGTCTAAATCATGATAGGTTACCTTGTGGCTTTTTCGGTGCACATTCGTCTAACCTATATCATCATACAAAAGGAGAAAATCATGCTGGCAAAAAGGTTTTCCGCCGTTCCCTTCTTATTATTGCTTTTCTTGGTACTTTCTTTTCCAATACCTACGCTTGCGAAGGAATCCTCCTTTCAAAATCCGTATTATGTGTTTAGCTGGGATGATGCAGGTAATGTCCGTATTACCGATCTGGCGAAAAATGAAATCCTCTCTTCCATTCAGTACCAAGCCGAATATGGCACGATTTACAATGCAATGACTCCTTCCCTTCCGAAAGGAGCCAATCAACTAACGATGGATCAAAGTCCACCATTTCTACCAGGGGCGGCCATCGAAATTCGCTCCGAATCGTTTGGCGGCAGAATGAATGCTCCGCTTGTCCATCAGGCTAAAGTGACTGCCGTCCGTGGAAATGACGTGTATTTCACACCACCTACGACGAAAGTTATCGACCGGAACATATTTATCAAACGGGGCAGCCAATGGGTTCGTAAATGGGATGACGTAAAGGTGGAACAACAGGAGACGGCTACTGGTAACACAGTCATCGTCACAGGTCAGACTCCGATTTCAGTGGTTACAACAAAATATGAATTGCAAAAAAATAGCCCTGCCATCCATGTCACCGTAAAAACCAGCTACAAGCGAGTGGCAAAGGTTTTTCGAGAGGCGTTCGCCCTGCAATTCAAGCCAAAAGTAACAGAGGTATACCGCAAGAACCGGAAAGTGGACACACAAAAATTCCAAGCTTCTTACTGGCTGGATCGCCAAGGTGCGAAATTTGGTCATGGGAAGCAATCAGCTTTTTTGTACCATGCTCCCAACGTGTCGTCACTTGAATTGAATGCAACGCAAAAACAGCTCATCGTCAATCTGGATCACATGAATGATCACAGATACGTACAGCAAGGCTCTACGAATCAAGTCGGAAAAGTCCGCCACGCTTCCGAATATCGTGCAAACGATGAACGGACGAATTCATTCTCGCTGGTAGTTGGGTATCAACCGAAGCTCATGCCGCGATTTATGAGTCAACCTTCTGGTTTTTTAGCGACACACGTATGGACAGAGCATGCTGACGAGCAAACGCTGCAAACGAATCGGGCTGTCTATTTCGGCTCCGAGAAGATTACATCGTCGGCGCAAGCGATAGGCGGTTTTGTCAAACACCGGATTCCGGTTACGAAAAGCGTGTTCTACTCGAATCCGTATTTTCAAGCGAAATCGCCTGTCAATGTCGCCATTGCGCAATGCCCTGAATTTTTGCAGTTTCTGGATGATCTGAATCGGAACGGTAATGATATTGGTCTGCATACCCTCTATCCTTACGAAATAAGGCACTATCAAAAGACTACGGAAGATGCATTGCAAATAATGAAAGATCACTTCCAAAGCAGTACATGGATTGACCATGGGTATTTAAAGTCCAGCTTTGCGTTTAACGCGCTCGACAACCAAACTGCGAATTTCTTGGCGCATCAGTGGGAAAAATACGGCACCTCGTATTTTTGGCACTACAGCTCAGAAGATATCGCCAATCCCAATAATGGTCTTGATCTGTACCAACCCCAAAGAGGCGACGCCCTGCGCACCCCTCTCTATTGGTCGCATCCGACAGTCACTGGCCCGTTTTATTCATGGTCGGCTGCCACCATTCCGGAAGATACACTGTATCTGTATCGGGAGCAAAATCTCCAGCAACTCATTCAAAATCGTGGGTTTTTTATCAATCATACTTACTTGGCAAGAATTCCGTCCAAAAAGCAAGGCGGGAAATTTGTCATTCGTGATGCCAAAGGAAACTGGATCATTCATCCCGATTTTGACCGCTTATTGAAACGAATGGGTACCCTGCGCGATCAAGGCAAATTGCATTTGACGACCGTACGTGAAATCATGGATTATTGGCTCGCCCTCTCTCAAGTCAGAATGGAATATGCACCAAATGGCTCTATTGTTCTGCACAATGATGGCATGCGCAAGATTTTTGGTCTTTCCATGGCGACAAAAGCTTCGGAAGTCTTTGTAAACGGGATGAAGCCGTCGCAGAAGAAAGCGGATGGCGATCTTATCTTTTGGTTCGATCTGGAGCCGAATGCAGTTGCTGTTATTGCTGCGAACAAAATGGATAGTATGGCACTCCCGAAATAAAAGTAAAATCAGTGACCATACATACAAAAAAAGCTTCCCTGGCGGTTCCAGGGAAGCTTCTTATTCCTTCATCTATTGAGACAATTTTACCAAGCTGTAGTTTTTCTTGCCTTTGCGGATAATGATGAAACGGCCGCCGATAGCGAGACTTGGCGTTACTTCCAGTTCCAGATCGGTAACGCGCTCGCCATTCATGGAGATAGCGCCTTTTGTAATATCCTCGCGTGCTTGACGCTTGGATGGCTCAATGCCCACCTCAACGAGCCAGTCGACAATGTTCTTTGTTTCGAGGGTAGATTCGTACGTCGGCATTTCTTTGAAGCCTTGCTCGATCTCATCTGCCGATAGCGATTTAATATCACCAGTAAACAAAGCTGCTGTAATGCGCTTCGCCTGCTCCAGCAATTCTTCGCCGTGCACAAATCTCGTCATTTCCTCAGCCAGCGCTTTTTGCGCCTCGCGTTTATGTGGCTCGGTCTGTACTTTTTCAGCCAACTCTTCAATTTCCTCTTTGGAGAGGAACGTGAAGTATTTCAAGTATTTCACAACATCGCGGTCATCGGTATTCGCCCAGAATTGGTAGAATTCGAATGGTGTTGTTTTGTTTGGATCGAGCCAGATGGCTCCTCCCGCTGTCTTCCCGAATTTCGTACCATCTGCCTTCAACATCAGAGGAATGGTGAGACCGAATGCTTTTGCTTCTGGTCCTTCTTTTTTGCGAATCAGATCGAGACCGCTAGTAATGTTGCCCCATTGGTCGGAACCGCCGATTTGCAGCTGAACATCTTCATGTTTGTACAGATGCAGGTAATCCAGCGATTGCAGAATTTGGTAGGAAAACTCCGTAAACGAAATGCCGCTTTCCAGTCTGCTCGACACAACATCCTTTGCAAGCATCGTATTGATGCTGAAGTTTTTACCGTAATCCCGCAAAAATTCAATAACATTGATTTTGTGTGTCCAGTCGTAGTTGTTCACCAAACGAATTTGGTTGTCACCATCTGTAATAAACAGCTTTTTCATCTGTGCGGTGAGTTTGTCGACGTTTTCCTGAATTTGTTCCAGTGTTTGCAAAGAGCGCTCGGATTGACGGCCGCTCGGATCGCCAATCGTACCTGTTGCACCACCGATCAAAATGACCGGACGATGACCAGCGAGCTGAAAGCGTTTCAGTACCATGAAAGGAATCAAGTGACCGATATGCATACTGTCACCTGTTGGATCGACACCACAATATAACGAGACTGCTTTTTCATTCGTTAATTCTCGCAGCCCTTCTGCATCTGTTTGCTGATTGATGGCTTCGCGCCATTCGAGTTCGTCGATAATATTCACTGCCATACACTCCTTCAATCTCCTATGGTAAAAATAAAAAATCGCCCCTTGTCTATTGTAGACATAGGGACGATTGAATAACCGTGTTACCACCCATCTTGCACGAATGGACCAAAGCGTTAACGCAGGTCATTCATGCCACTCGTAGCGAGTTATCGTTCGCGATTCCGCTCGGCATTACCCGAGATACTCCAGAGTGTAATTCGCTCGCTTATTGTGTACCGGGTTCCATCAACCCCCGGCTTTCTAGAACAGGGAACAAGCTGCTACTGGGCTCTTTCAACGTATGTTTCATATGAAATTAAAGTCAGTATATTGAATTCAAATAGCAATGTCAACCATGTAGCAATGATTCCGCCACTATCCCTTATTTTATTTTCGTGAGACCGTCAGAAGTTAGTTCATAGACAGTTGTTGCGACTTCATGTAAATACCGTCGATCATGCGAAATACTGATAATTACCCCGGGTATTTGAAACGCTCACCACCGGACAGAACACCCATCTTTTTGTCTGAATCCAATGCATGAATGCCGAGATCATTCATCGCTCTCACCAGTTCTTTGCTTTTGATTTTCGGTAAAAAAGTCGGCAATGGTCAATACTCGGCAATCATTTGTTCCGCGTAAATGAATTTTAATAGGCTGCTTTTTCCATTTCCCTCTTCCCCGATGATGGCAATCTTGTCTCCGAGTTGCAGGGTCAGATGCAAATTATGAATGAGAGACCTGCTGTCTTTTTTGGTGGTAATCGTGATATTATGCAGTTCAACCATTTGGATTCCCCATTTCGTTTTTACGTTTCTCGTCCTTTACTCTTTGTTCATCTGTATCACCCCCTTTTTTTGACAACAAAAAAAGATGCTTCTGTCCAATAAACAGAAGCATCTTGCTCTCGTACTAGAAATCGCTATATGGAAAATAGACCATACAGGAATTCAAGATATAAATTTGCTGGTGAATCTGGCTTCTTGTTTATTTATTATAGGATTGGCTTTTCCAATAAATAAACAATTGCGCAAATGATTCACCCTCCGTTCCACGTAGTTGACTTCAAGATAGCATGGCCTTCTAAATATTGTCAATGAAGCTATTCGACCAAGGCTAGCAATTGTGCAAGCTTGTCCTTGATGGGGGAAGATTCCTTTTTTACCGCCTGTGCGAGCTTCTTATTCCCGCCGAAAAGACGATAAATAACGGTTTCCCGCTGGTAATCTTCCATCGCTGCAAGCTCCCCTATGAGTGCATCCACCAGTTCTACACGATCGATGGGGATATTTTTCAAAGGTTTCACCCCTTCGCTACTACCAAGCACCAGAGAGACAAGTACAGGCATATTCTCTACAGTTACACCATGCGCCTCCATAAAAGCGATGACAAAATCGTCCTGGGCAGACTGATGCTCCGTGTCGACTAGCTCCATATAGCGACGAACGAGGGGAAAATAATCGTTGCTAGACAAGCCGAGAGCCAATACCGCATAGGTGCCAGGCATGACGGATTTCTCACTAGGCTCTACATCCCCGTACCACGCAAACTCCTCCATCGCAAGCTCAGCATATTCTGCGATTTTCGGGTATAAAACAGGATAACGGGACGCATTGGCAAAAAACTGGTGGAGACCTGACTTCGCCAGCTTTTTTACTGGCAGGTAGTGCTTTTCGCTGCTCTTCAGCTTGAGCTTGTACCCTTTGGGAAAGCCTTCACGCAAAAGGCCGTTGATAAAATCTAAGGCTTCACCGTAGGCGGCTTCTTCCTCAGATACGATACGAATGTCGATCGCTTGCAAAACGTCATTGGCGCTTGCTTGAATCAGGCTGCTTTTATACTCGTTTTCAAAGCGACCGCTGCCCCGTTTTACATAGTCCGCAGCCCGCTTGGAACCAAGCTGAGCAGCGAGGTCAAGGAACTTCTTGCGGGTGTCCGGTTCCTTGTTACCCATTACTAGAGCGACGTACAGGAAAAAGTCCAGCTCCTCTGTTTTTGGTTCCTGACGCTCCTGCTCAGGTTTCAAAACCCAATCCATGCCATAGTGCCCGGTACGATCAAAATAGTTGACTAAAAAACGCTCCTCTGCCCAGCCTCTTAAAGCCAAAGTAGCGTGGTATGTCCACGAATCACTGCGTTCTTTATTGGAGCGCAGCTTTTCGCTAAGACGCTGGATGAGCGGTTCGATAACCTCTTGTTTTTGTTCCATCAAATCGGGATTGACGAGACAATAGGCGAAGAAAAAATCGTCTTTATCTTTCGGACGTACAGGAAGCTCCGACTTCACTTTTGTCTCGATAAATTGATCCAGTGCTTGTTTTAGACTCTCGCGTTTTCGCTCGTTTACGAAATGGCGAGAATGGCATTGCACCGATTGTTTCCACTCGAATTCGAAAACAAGCTCGAAGCGGTAATTAAAAAAGTGAGAATTATAGTCGGTGGAATGAAAAAGGGATTCCATTCGTTCACACAGTGCGGGAAAAAACTCTTGCGTGAGAATTTCCTCTGTAAGCTCCTCTATGTAAGAGCCCGCGTCGTATTTGTACGAGTCGTCACTCCAATTGAAAGGTTCATGGACATCCACGTGGATTTTGCCATTGGCCCAATTGAGTTTTCCTTTTCTCCATGCCACTCTCAGGTAGTCTTTGATCCCCACCTGCAGTCGACTCCAGTCTTTGATCTCGCTGATCCGCTGGTTCTCTTTTTTATAAATTTCTTGAATGGAAGTCCATACCTCGTTTAGAAATGCTTCTGCTGCCTGATTCATTGACTGACTCTCCTCCCCGCCAAAACAGCGCTACCGTCTTAACCGATGACCTTGACGACATTGCCCTCGCTATCGGTAATATTGGTTTTCACAATATTTATGGCAATTCCTTTCAAGGAAGAGATCTCAAAGCTACTTTCCTTTGGAAGCAACTGCTTGGTAAGCGCAATCGTTGTCTCATCATCGAGGACAAAGCGAATAACGTCCTCTGCCGGAATACATTCAGGCCTTTCTCCTGCCTCAAATACAACTCGGACATCAGGTCCCAGCAGGCTCAGGCTTTCCCCTTTTCGCATACGTCCGCGGAGAATTTTTCCGATGACTTCCGCTTGCTTAGCTCCCAGCCTGAGGGTCGAAGGCGTTTTTTTCAATAAGCCTTTTTTACCTGGTTCCCAGCCTAGCTGACTGACAAACAAAAAGGCAGTGTTGGAGCCTTCTTGTTCCATTCCTTTTTGAACATCATCTGAAACTGTAGAGTGGCGCAGGAGAGAATCCCGCTCGAGATCGGTTATGTAGGATGGCATGTACGGCAAGCCAGATTGGAGTACGCCACGTGTATTCCAAGCCATCATCGCATCGAGTTCATCACCTGTGATCCCAACCATTTGCAAGAATTGCACCCGACCATTGGGCGTATCAATTTCGGCAAGCTGTGGGTCCGTGACAAAAGCGAGCGCAGTCAGTTGGGTATCGGCGCCCAAGCATATCGGACCGTTTGCATCCAAATGATCTCCTGCTTGAAAAACATTGCCGGTGTTGAATACGTAACGCGCCATGTTTTGAAGCAGGTTCAGTGCCCAAGCAGGCGGTTCTTCCTCGTCGTCCCCTCGCGCTAGTCGAAACGTCAATTCAAATCCAAAGCCGCTTTCCTCTTCATTTTCGGATTCCTTTTCATACAACTCGGTAAATCCATAGGTCACAAAATGCCAATGCGGGTAAGGCTCGTCCGCTTTGTAGGCGCTTATTCCATCCAATGGATCGTGGCCACCCAGTGCATACGAGATGAGCGTCCCGTAATGCTTAGGCTCCTGCTCTCCATAAATCTTTCTCATTTCCTGATCAATGGCATCCCAGCCTGCTGATGTCATTTCTTCGTTCATTTCTTCATTCATTTCTTCGTTCATCTCTCTCGCCCTCCTATGTAATGACTGTCTTAACAATAGCCAAATTGAAATTTGGATACTCTATTAGACGGTCAATACCCATTTAGCAAATTACATCGTTCTCATTCCCTTCTACCTCAAAAGTCTTTAATTGGTTTGTGCTATCCCATTCGGAACGACTGGCTTCGATAACCAGTGCTGGTCGGTTTGCACATGATTTTTGCGCACAAACTTGGCGGCAGATTGTTTAAAATCTTCGTACGGAAACCTCTCCGCTACACGTACCACGTACCCCTCTTGTTCCTCGCCGAAGACAGATTGTTTGGTGTAACAACTTTTTACGGTCTCTTCCTTCCAAATCCCTCTGTATAAGACAGGTGCTGTTTCTAAGCCAAGCAGTTTGGCCCATTCAACCGTTTCATCCCACGACAAGCATTCATTGTTTTCATTCCAGATCGAGAAAACGTAGAAATAGCTCGTTAGGTGTTCGTAATAGATGGAGTGCAGCGCAAATACATTCTCCCCGCAAATTCTCCAGCCTTCTGGGATATGAAACGAAATCGTCCCGTGCAGCATTTTTACCCAATGTCTAGATGCGTGGTCTTTGCTATCCAGTGACCTTGCGTGGATATGATTTCGGTAAAGAGTTGTATTTTCGCCATCGAGCTTTTCTGTCACGACTACTTCTTTTCCCTCGAAGTGACCAACCGTTCGCAAGATTTTATCATCGTCGGTTCTACTTCTTGACCAGGGTAAATGAAAGGTTCTCGGGTATTTTTTCAACATCGTTATTCACCTCCTTATTTGGCATAGGCATCACCTTCCTTGAAAAAGTACAGCTTCCATAGGTACTCTTCGCCCAATAAATGATAAATCTCGGAAATATCTTGCTGCGTTCCGTAGTTAATCTTCATGTGCATTTGAATCAGGTTGACGACTTCGAAGATAAAATCATCGTCGAATCCTAATTCTTTTAAGAAATGGCAAGCAATTTGTGCAGAAACATGCTCATGTCCGTAGTAGGAGTAATGGCCTTTCATCGGCTTGTAGGTTTTGCAAAATGGTTTGCCCGTATCGTGAAACAAGGCGACCACTTGCATGAGAAATTTGTCTTCTTCCGTGTAAAAGGCGTTTACATAATCGAAAACATGATACGTATGCTTGCACAAAGGGTACTGATGATAAGGGTTTTCCTGATTAAATTGATACATCTCTTGGAAGATCGGAATGGCATTCAACTTGGCAAACAGCTCTTCATAGGAGGGTTCATTTTGAAGCAATTGAACGAACTCTTCTTTTCCAATGGCATATGGAACTGATTCGTGCAAGAGATGAATGTGATCC
Source organism: Brevibacillus fortis (assembly GCF_046196545.1). Classification (GTDB taxonomy): domain Bacteria; phylum Bacillota; class Bacilli; order Brevibacillales; family Brevibacillaceae; genus Brevibacillus; species Brevibacillus fortis_A. The sequence continues at coordinate 2,996,676 of NZ_CP176370.1, read as the reverse complement.
CAGCCTTCATTCTTAATAGGAAAATGGAAGTTCTTCCGCATCTTCGCCAAGATGTATTCGTCTACGGTTCTCTTTCGGGATCGATTGCGCTCCAGGCAAACAGAATAAGGAACATCGACGTAATAGCATTCCTTTTGGACATCGGGAAATTTGGCAAGGACTTTCATTCTTTTCTCTCTGTCAATATTGGTTGCATCTAAGATGACATTCTTTCCATTCGCCAGCTCCGTTGCTATTTTCGAATAAACCTCAAAAAATACTTGCGCTGACTTTTTTTGTTTTCGCTCATCACCGAATAAGTTTTGGCGAATTTCATCCGTAGACACGATAGTTGCCCGTTCCTTTTTGGCAATTTCTTGTGCCCACTTGCTTTTGCCACTACCCGCAATGCCTGACAGGACGATTAATTTCTTTTTCACTTATATCTCACCTCCTTTCAATAGAAACTAACTTTTCGACTTACTTTTCCAATATTATACACACTTCGCGCATAGATGGCACCCTTCTTTGTTCCTAGATTTTCCGTTCATTACAGCCACGGACCAAAGAAGTTCTGGACAGCTTGCTCGGAATAGCTATCTTCCCCCCGCCAATTCACGACGGCGAAAAAGTCGTTCTTCCCGCCACGCCCTGGTCTGTCCTTGCTTGGAGCCAAGATCCCAACGGATGCAAGAATTTCCATAAAGACATCCCGCTCGTTCTTGCTGGACGGAAAGGCTCCAGTAAGGCGCTTCTCCAATTGACGAGCGGCATCGTTTGGTTCACTGCTGGCGATGATATCTAGCACCTGACGGAGGATGGCTACATCTTCTTCCTGTACCGAAAGATTTTCTTCCTTGCTTAACAGCTCCAGATCAAGCATGAGGTACGGTAGATAGTTCAGACGGATACCTCCCCACTTGATTCTTTCAAAATTCAGGACATTCAAATCTTCATCGGTATATAGCTCTCGTCCAGCGATATAGTAACGGTCGCATTTATGGCAGTCTCCGTACATGGCAAAGTAGGTGCCGTTTTCTGGATTTGTATACTTCCCTGCATTACTTTCGAACGTATGAGCTGTCAAAGACTCTGTCAAAGCCCAGCTAGACAAGGCGCTACGCAGGTACACCTTTCGCGTCGAGAGACTGTGCAAAAATGCTGCGGCGACTTGTTCTTTGGTCACTTTTTTATGCAGAGCAATGATTTTATCTATGCACTCCTCGTGACTAATTGTCTGCGGATCGAACATGAGCCCTTTGCTTTTTGCGTATTCAAAATCTTCTCCCGAAAAATCGTATGGGCGACTCTTCCACCCGTTGCTGCTCCAAAATGTTTTCATCAAGATTTGCTTTGCTTTTTTATCCATAAAACGATTGCTCCTTTTTTCTTTGCTTTCCATATTTTAGCGCGGATCGTACGTATGAAAGAAGAGTCCAACGTGTGAAAGATCGTTGGACTCTGATTGCGTTGCTACTACGTTCCGCAAAACGTTTGGTAACGACATGCTGATTCCGCTGGTAAAGTCGTATATTCTACCTGTTCAGGCGTGTACGCATATGGATCAGAAAGGACTGCCAAAAGCCGTTCCATCACAGTGTAGTCGCCCTCTTTCCATGCTGCTTCCAACGCTTCTTCTACACGATGGTTGCGAGGGATGACTGCTGGATTACTCTTTTTCATCAACTGTTGTACCGCAGCGGTGTCTTCTGGCTGTCTCGTTAGTCGCGCTTCCCACTGATCACGCCACTCCGTGAATTCTGTCGTGCCAAACAGCACGGTATCTTCTGGTTGATTAAGAGTGAGCGCACGGAATGTATTCGTATAGTCTGCACGGTGCTCCTTCATCATGTTGAGCAGACCTTCGATCAACGCTTCGTCTTGCTCCTCTTCGTTAAACAATCCGAGCTTTGCCCGCATACCTGAAAGCCAATTGCTGTGATACAGCTTGCTAAATTCGGCAAGAGCATCTTCGGCAATTTTCACAGCCTGCTCTTCATTTTCATGCAGCAACGGCAATAAGCTTTCCGCAAAACGAGAAAGATTCCACACGGCAATGTACGGCTGATTTCCATAAGCGTAGCGGCCTTGAACGTCAATGGAGCTAAATACCGTTGCAGGATCATACGTGTCCATGAAAGCACAAGGACCGTAATCAATGGTTTCTCCGCTGATCGCCATGTTGTCCGTGTTCATTACTCCGTGAATGAAGCCAACGAGCTGCCACTTGGCAATCAACGAAGCTTGACGCTTAATGACTTCCTTCAGTAGGAGGAGATAGCGGTTCTCTTCTGCTTCGATCTCTGGAAAATGTCTTTGCACAGTGTAATCTGCCAAAGCCCGGAGATCTTCTATCGAGCACCATCTTGCCGCGAATTGGAACGTGCCTACTCGGATATGACTGGCAGCGACACGCGTCAAAATGGCACCTGGCAGCTCGGTTTCGCGATAGATAGACTCGCCGGTTGTCACTACTGCAAGGCTGCGAGTAGTAGGAATACCGAGTCCATACATCGCTTCGCTAATGATGTATTCGCGCAGCATCGGACCCAGCGCTGCTCTCCCATCTCCGCCGCGGGAATAAGGCGTTCTGCCTGATCCTTTTAGTTGAATATCAAAGCGCTCTCCGGAGGGTGTAATTTGCTCGCCAAGCAGGAGTGCCCGTCCGTCGCCCAGCATGGTAAAGTGACCGAATTGATGTCCGGCATAGGCTTGTGCGAGAGGCATTGCCCCTTCTGGTGCCTCGTTTCCCGCGAGCATGGCTACAGCATCGGCGCTTTGGAGAGCTTCTGCGTTCAGCCCGAGCGACTTTGCCAATGACTCGTTCAGAATCGCGAGCTTCGGTGCAGGCACAGGTGGTGGGCTCAGTCTGGAATAAAATGATTTCGGCAGCGTTGTATAGCTGTTGTCGAAGTTCCATCCCGGTTCGATTGTTGTTTTTTTGTCTGTCATTGTATCTCCTTTTATCGATTGGTGTATTTGAAAGGGAGTAACCGTACTCTTGATACATTTTGCCAATTTATTATACCCTTTTCATACAAGATTAGAGCACATCGGTCAGGTAAAAAAGTAAAAAAACGCTTGTACGAATCCTGGCACCAGTTGGTCCAATGGAGATCAGCGTAGACAAGTTCAGAAAAACATACGCTCTCCTGCCAATGGAAAAGCGCATGTCGGTATCATCTATTTATTTGGCCTTCTCCAAGATTTCAGCGATGATGTCCAAGGTTTTGACGAGGTCTTCTGCTTCCGTTGCAGACAAGGCGTTTTTAAAAGAACTTCAAGCCCAAGCAAATCAAATTAAATAATGAATAGGCAACGCCAATTGGAGGGAAATTACCATTTACATGATACCAAAAGGTGTTATATCATCATGAAGTAAAACCAAAAGGTGTTATATTTGCAAAAAAGAAACGGAGAGATTTTTGTGGAACAAGTGCAAGATATTAAACAAACGATCGTTTTCGAGGCGCCTATCGAAAAAGTATGGGAAAAAGTATCCACTGCTGAAGCGATTTCTACATGGTTTATGCCCAACGATTTTCAACCAGTCGTAGGTCATGAGTTTCATATCCAATCCCCTTTTGGGCCTTCGCCATGCAAAGTGTTGGAGGTAGAAGCTCCTCATCGCCTTTCTTTTGCTTGGGATACGGACGGTTGGGTAGTCTCGTTTCTGTTGAAAGACTTGGGTGATAAAACGGAGTTTACCCTGATTCATGGTGGTTGGAAAGCAGCGGATGAGATCATCGGAAAAGCAAACGAGAAGAGCGCAGTGATCCGAGACAGAATGAATCAAGGTTGGGTTGGTATTGTTCACGAGCGTCTGAAAAAGGTTGTGGAAGGCTAAATGTCTGCTTCAGCAGAAAAAGTTGATGTATTTCAAGCGATCGCTGACCCTACTCGTCGAGAAGTACTTCGCTTGCTCGCTGAAAAAGAATTGCCGATCTCAGCGATTACCTCTCATTTTCCCATAAGCAGAACTGCTGTGGTCAAGCATCTCCACATTCTAGCCGATGCAGATTTGGTTAAGGGACATAAGGTGGGGCGGGAGAAAATCTATCGGTTGCATCCTGGCCCCTTGACCGAAGTAAAACAGTGGCTCTCTTTTTACGAACAGTTTTGGAACAACAAGCTGTCCATGCTCAAACATTTGGTGGAGACGGATGGACAGACGGTGCTTACGATCTTGCAAACAGAGCCGGATCAACAAAGGAAATAGGTATGTCTTGCTCTTCCCCCTTGATTGTTTTACGCAAATCAAGGGGATTTTTGATCCATCGAAATGATGTTTGTTGTTACTTCAGCGTAGTTGAATTCAACAGCCAATGCCTATTTCATAAGCAGCCAGTTGAAGTCTTCCGGCAAATATTCCTTATCGATGATGGACAGAATGGGAAAAATATTTCGTGGTAGTAAAATAGAAATGACGGACTCGTGTCATAAGGAGATGCCAAATGAATCATCAAAAAGTTGTTCATTTCAGTGATAAGGACTTGGATGGCGAGTCGTGTGCGATCCTGAGTTATCTTGCTTTTTCCAATCAAGAAGTCGTTTCCCGCGGAGTGACTCCGTACACGGTCAATCAAGAAGTACAAAAGTTTATGGAAGAAGAGCTTACCCGCGATATGTATGTTGTGATTACCGATGTGAGTGTCAGTGACGAGGTGGGTTCACTGATTCAGAAAAAAGTCGATGACGGGCATGCTTTTGTCTTGATTGATCATCACCCTACCGCATTGCCATTGGCTTCCAAGTACGAATGGGCAAACGTTATCACGGAAGAAGCGGGAAAAAAGACCTCGGCAACCAGCCTTTATTATGATTACCTGGTAAACCAGGGGCATCTGACCCCTACAGGTATTCTCTCTAACTATGTGGAGCTGGTTCGTTCTTTTGATACGTGGGACTGGGATGCGACTGGGCTTGTTCAAGCAAACCAGCTCAACATTTTATTCTATATGGTCGAACGGGATACATTTGTGCAAAACGTGCTCGGACGCTTGCGTGGTGATGATGTACATACGGATCAGTTCGTTTTTAACGAAATAGAATCGATTCTCATCTACACAGAAGAAAAACGAATCGATGAATTTGAGCAAAAAAAGCTGAAGCAAATGAAGGTGATCCCCGTAGAAATCGATTTAGAAGAGCCAAAAACGTACCAAGTGGGCGTTGTGTTCCTCGAACAATATCACTCCACAACAGGAAATTTCCTATGCAAAAATGCCGAGATGATCGATTTCGTCGCGATGCTCGATCCCGGGAAAGGCAGAATCAGTTTTCGTACCATCCGAGATGATGTGGATCTGTCCGTGATCGCACAGCATTATGGGGGCGGCGGTCATCCAAAAGCTTCAGGCTGCTCCTTTACGGGCGTTACGTTAAAAGCCTTCGTGTACCCAGCTCTGAAAACGAACTAGAACAAGACAAAGAGCCAAGCATTTGCTTTGGCTCTTCTTGTTTCCGGTTGCTTGCTGTACGTTACAGTTCAACAATCTTCGTAGCAATGTTATTGCAAAACTCCCTGTCATGCTCCACAAAAAGGATTGTTGGCGGGTGTTCGAGAAGCAGCTCTTCAATTTGCATGCGCGAAATGACATCAATAAAGTTTAGCGGCTCATCCCAAATATGGAGATGGGCTTTCTCGCAAAGACTTTTCGCAATCAATACTTTCTTCTTCTGACCGCCGCTAAAAGCGGAGATGTCCTTCTCAAATTGCACCCGAGAAAAGTCCAGCTTTCGCAAAATCGATTTAAACAGGCTTTCATCAATCCCGTTGTCTCGCGCAAAGTCCGTTAGATTTCCCTTTAGATGGGAAGTGTCTTGAGATACATACGAGATTTTCAGTTGGCTCCCCTTTCGGAAGGTGCCAGAATGGTCGATGTTTTCCCCGCAAATGAGCTTGAGAATACTGGATTTTCCAGAGCCATTCTTTCCTGCCAGCGCAATACGCTCCCCCTGTTCAATCTTAAAATTGATATCTGAGCAAACCAGCTTCTCTCCGTAATAAATCGAAACCTTCTCCAGTTCGACCAGTTGATTTTTATGATAAGCAAGCTGTGAAATCTTTAAGCTATCCTGGTTTTCAATGTTTTTCAGGAGCTTCGATTTTTCATCGATTGCGGATTGCTGTCTTTGCTCAATCGATTTGGAGCGTTGCATCATTTTCGCTGCCTTATGTCCAATATATCCTTTATCTACCTTGGAACCGGAATTTAAGGTACCATTTTTCGTTTTTTCCACGGCGTGCGACCAGTTGCTTGTTCGTTTTGCTGCATCCGATAAGCGTTTAATGTCTTTTTTCAGCTTCTCGTTCTCAGCGAGTTCATAGTTATCCTGACGCTGTTTATTTTCCCACCAATCGGAGAAATTACCTTTTTGAACTTCGATGTTGGTCTTATTGATGGAAAGGATGTGATCGACGCAGTTATCAAGAAATGCTCGGTCATGCGACACCAGAATATATCCGCTTTTACTATTGAGGTAATCACTGACGAGCTGTCTTGCATGCATATCTAGGTGATTGGTTGGTTCATCAATTAACAGAAAGCTATTTTCCTTAAGAAATAAGGCTGCTAACATTACTTTCGTTTGCTCACCGTTGGACAAGGATTCGAAGGGGCGATACAGGACATCCTCCGAAACCTTGAGGAGCGAGAACTCACGCATTAATTCCCATAGCTGATAGTCTGGGATAATGTCTTCGATAATATCAAGCGTAAGATATTCCTTGTGCTCGACTTGGAAAGGAAAGTATTCAAAGCTGACATGCGCGGTGATCTTTCCGCTGTAATCATATTTACCAAGCAACAGATTGAGGAAGGTCGTCTTCCCTCTTCCGTTTCTTCCTGTAAAGCCCAATTTCCAATCTGTATCGAGTTGGAAGCTCACGTTTTCAAAGATATTATCAAAACTGCCCTCATAGGCGAACGTCAGGTTCGTCACATTGATTAATGACATACAATCATCCTCCTGTATAAAAAATCAAAAAGCTACAAGAAAGTTACCCTCTCTTGTAGCTCAAATAAATACAGCAAATCCAACTCAAAAAGGAGTTAGATAAGGATATATTGATTGAGTGAAAAGATAATGTAACTTTCTTGCGTAGAAAGAATAAAACATGCGATGAGTATCGCTTTTCTGTTTTATTTTTTAAGCAAGAAAAGAATCCATTATACCTTTCAGCTCCTGTCATTAATTTAACTGGATTTTATCATAACCATAATTTAGTTGCAACTTAATTTTACTTAAGCTTACCCGGTGCTGTATAGGAGTTCCATCAACCATCGTGGTATTATATAATTTTCTCCAACAAAAGAAGAAATTTACAAAAGTATTTTGAATTTATCTAATCGTAATTGAATTCATTTTATTTCTTGCATAAGTTTGGGTATTCTCGTTTTGGCATCATCATTCCTGATCGTCCCGACTCAAGCAGCAGATGCGGGAGCAAAAGGAAAAGAGTCTATCGTCCGTCCACAAAAAAATATCTTTGAAGGAAACTGGCGGTACGGTGATACGTTAGTAGTGGCATACGATACGTTCTTTCCGAATGGATGGGTTTCGATTGAAAAAGAGCCACATCGTAATGGTCAGCTTGGCTATGAAGTTGCAAAATATATTATTGGCGCTAATTATGGTCAGGTGGAAAGAATCTACAGCTTTAACATCCCTTCTGGCTGGGTAGAAATCGGTCGAGGTTATAACAGCAAGCGACAGGCTTATTTGGATATCAGAAATGAGACGAAAAAACGATACCAACCTCAAGAGCTGGAGAATAAATGGGTCGCTACCAGCCAGCCTGTACCATATGGCTGGGTCGTAGTAAATCTAAATCTCTTTGAAAAACATATCGTAAATATCACCAGTATCCCTACTGAATCCAGCATTGAAGCGATCAAGCATCCTTCTCCATCCTTTGCTTATGAAATACCAAGAGGCTGGGAGATTACTGTAGACGGACAGAATTCTCGAATCCTCACGAGAAAGTACTAAGAAAAACGGATATAATAAATAAACGACCTGTAGGTAGCACGATGGAAAACCATTCATGCAACCCACAGGTCGTTTTCGTTATGCGAAATGAAGTCTCTCCTTCGGCTTCCAATTAGATGTACAATTGAATCCGATTGCCAGAAGGATCCTCCGTAACAAAATGACCGCTCTCCTCCCGAACGGACGCACCGATTTCTCTTAACTGAGTGATTACACGATTTCTCGCTTCCTCATTCGGGAGCATCATGACAAACGAATCGAGTCCTGGACTTTTAGGATGTGGCGATGGAGCGCCGACACCCGCCCACGTATTCAACCCGATATGATGATGGTACTTTCCAGTGGAGATGAACAGTGCTTGTGCTCCATACCGGTTCACTACCTCAAAGCCAAGTCCTTTTGTATAAAAATGTTCAGCTTCGTTCAATTTCGATACATGCAGATGAATATGTCCCATGATGGTACCAGCAGGCAACCCCTCCCACGCGGTTTGTTCCCCATTGGACAACAAATCTGTAAAATTCAGTGGATCCGTTGCCATGTCTACGGTGCCTTCATGCCAGCTCCATTGATCAGGATTACGATCGACGTAAATTTCTATCCCATTCCCATCCGGGTCCGATAAGTATAACGCTTCACTAACGAGATGATCTGAAGACCCGATACGCAAATTCAACGCAGAGAAGTGTCGGACAACGCTAGCCAAATCAGAGCGTTTTGGCAACAATAGCGCAAAATGATACAAGCCTGTCGTATGATTTTGTTTCGGTAATGCGTCATGGAGTTGTTCGATGGATAGCAGCACTGTTTTGCCGTCAGCAGTCAGTTCCGCCTTTGTGGCAGATTGGTTCAAGATTTTGAATCCGATCACTTCCTGATAATAAGCCAGGGAGCGATCCAGGCTTTGCACCTTGAGATTGACTTGTCGGGCAAATGTATTCGGGCTTTGATGAAAGTTCATGGGAGTGTTCCTCCTCGTTTTTATAAAATGTTGTTTTTCGTATTACAGTCAAGCTGACCATAAACGGTTGTCTCTATTCAGTGATGAACTTGCGTTTCTTACACTTACTATTCGTAATAAAGTTACTATAATATGTTATTTGCGGAATGTCACGAAAAAAAGAGCAATACGTTTTATTCGTTCCTCGTTCTGTCAGTTCGCTTTCTTCACAAGGAAGGCATCCATGCCGTACGCGACGTATATGGCCCAACATGTATTTGGGCTGAAACAACTCCATTCATTTCAGTAATTTCAGTATTGACTAAAATAACTGAAAATATTTAAGATAGTACACATACACATCTTAGGAGGTGATGCATATGAAAAAGGCTGCTTCGATCAGTGCTATGCTCTTGTTTGTCACTACGCTCGTAGGGGTTCTTGGCTCGTACAGCATCATTATGGCACTACCACTTATTGGAGAGGAATTTCATCTGAACCCAGTGGAGCAAGGTGCGATCGTGAGTACTTATTTTTTGGGCTTCGCGATTTTTACCATTCCAGGAGGGATCATTGCTGATAAACGAGGATCGAAGCAGATTATTGTGATCAGCTTGATACTGTGGGCAATATTGACTGCGCTTACAGGGGCGGTCACAGGTTTTGCAGCCTTACTCGTTGTCCGTTTTTTGTTGGGGTTTATCGATGCACCACTAATGCCTGCTATGTTAAAAGCAATTGCCGAACGAACACCTGCAAACATCCGTACCACCACATTATCCATCGTCTCATCAGCCGAACCAATTGGGACTGGACTGGCCCCTTTTCTGGTAGCACCATTGATTGCGATACTGGGATGGCAGGAAACTGCTTTTGTTACAGCAGCAATCGGCCTGATCTTGGCCCCCATTCTCTGGATATTCCTTCCCCGTCCTTTCGTAATTGAACAACCTTCATGCTCAGCATCAAAGTCGAAACCTATCCCTTTCAAGTCTCTTTTCCGTAACGGGCATTTGTGGAAACTAACAAGCATGCTCTGCGGCGTACAAATCGTGATGGTTGGATGCTTGACATGGGTACCTACTTACCTAACAACTGAAAAACATCTCTCTATTACCCAATCAGGCTTTTACGCATCGCTACCTCTTCTCATTTCCATGCTAGGCAATTTGGCTGGAGGTTGGTTGTTTGACCGTTATTTTCATCAAAAGTTTCGAACGATGGTCGTTCCGTCCCTTCTGTTCGCAGCGATTTTCCTTATGCTCATGATACTATCTGAAAATGTCAACCAGTTTCTATTGTTTGAGTCGATCTCTTTGTTTTTTCTCTCCCTTACGACTCAACCCATTCTTGGACTTACCATGCGTATCATTCCCTCAGACGCTTTGGGCACTGCTAGTGGCATTCTGTTAACCGGAGGAAAACTGGCAAGTATTCTTACACCAATCGCGATGGGGGCATTCATTCAGGCGTACTCCTTTCAAGCCGGTTTTGCCTTGTTGCTAGTAGGTGCAGGAATCGCTTTTGTTTCTTCCTTTCTTATCCATCTCAAAAGGAGTGAGGAGCTTGACTGATTTCATACAAAAACTGCTGCAAGACATGCCTGATTTCTCACATTTTCTAACCATTGAGGAATTGGACACCTCTTCTCGTGAATTAGCAGCCGCCTATCCACATCTCGTTACCCTCAGTACCGTTGGTCACTCTACTGACGGACACCCAATCCTCATGCTGCGGATTGGAAATGGTCAGCATCGCGCGCTGTTCGTCGGTTGTCCGCATCCGAATGAGCCGATTGGAGCTCTATCGCTAGAGTATCTCAGCAAAAAGCTATGTGAAGACACTGCCCTATTAGAGCAAATGGATTATACCTTTTATATCGTCAAGGAAATCGATATAGATGGTTGCCGATTGAATGAAGGCTGGTACGGCGGCCCCTTTTCTCCAGACCGTTACATCCGCAGCTACTATCGTCCCAGTATACTCGAACAAGTTGAATGGACATTCCCATATGCGTATAAAACGTTCAGCTTCAGTGAGCCCATTCCTGAAACGGTAGCATTTATGCGAGCGATTGATGAAGCCAAGCCGCATTTCCTCAACAGCTTGCACAGCTCCGATCAAACTGGAACGTTTTATTATGTATCGACTCCTCTTCCTGACGCTGTGTGCCAACAGATCATAAAACTGACCCATGATCACCAATTACCGCTGATGATCGGCGAGCCGGAAGCGCCATTCATGCCACCTATCCAAGATGGTTTTTATCAGCTGCCTGAGCTGTCTACTATGTATGATTACTACGAAAGTATCGTGCCCACGGGAGAAGACCCTGCGAAAGCAATGCTCATGGGGGGCTCTTCCCGCGATTATGCCGGGGGGCGTTACCATACCTTTTGCCTTGTTTCGGAATTATCTTTGTTTACGGATCCAAGGATGGGAGATAAGTCTGAAACCAATCATAGCTACAAGGATGCTACGCTGGACATTGCTAAACTGGAAGGTGAACAAATTGCTTTTTTATCCAAACAGTACCAAAACGCACAGGCATTCATAACGGTACCAACCAGATTTCAGCGATCTGTAGAGGATTTTCTAATCGGTATAGAGGAAGTTCGATCCCATCATTTAAAATCAGCGGAAAGTGATCCCGCTTTGTCGCGCTTCGCAACAGTAGCTGAAATGTTTGACTTAAGACTACGCCCTTTATGGAGCGCTCTATGCTGCTGCAGCATGCTTATTCGCATGCTGGATGCCCAGCCCGAGAACGTCACCCTTTCAGAGATTCGAGCAGAGTCAGAAAAATGGCTGGATCAGGGCTTACAAGAACTCCTCTCCTTTTTTAATTGGTCGATGCGTCCGCTGCGCGAATTGTGTGGTGTCCAGCTAGGTTCTGCCTTGATAATCATGGAGTACCTTCGTAAAAATCACGAAAGCGCTGCTACGCCACAATAATAATCAATGACGTGAGCGCCTGTCAGCAGAGCAGGCGCATTTTCTTTTGGTATTTTCTGAAGAAAGCGATGACTAATGATAGTATAATAGACAAAAGCATGAATATCGGGAAAAACGAGGAAAAAGGAGTCATGAAGTTGGACAAATTAACGCCGGAAACGATGCAATTGATTGAAGAAATGGCTCTCCATCACGAAAATCAAGGATTATCCAGAATTGCTGGCCGGATTATTGGACTGTTGATGGTCTCACAGGAACCCCTTTCATCCGAGCAGATTGCCACTACCTTGCAGGTCAGTCTAGGAAGTGTGTCTACCAATCTGCGCATTCTTCTAAAATTTGGATTCGCGGAAAAAAAGAGTGTGACTGGCGACCGTGTGAGCTATTACATCATGGCACCAGACTCAATTGAGGAAGAGTTTATACAGGGTTTAGAGAGAATCCTATCATTAAAGAATGTCATAGAAAAAGGAATGCAAATTGAAAATTTGAAGCAAAGTGAGCTAGTTATGCAGCGATTCCATGAGACGCTGGAAGCAATTGACCTATACAGGGAATCACTCAACCGAATGCTCGCTGAATGGAAGTCTCGTCGCACGTAACATCAAACACCTTGTATCAATGGAAAAGCAGAAAGGCAGCTTTGGCTCTGAAAAAGCCACGGCTGCCTTTTTTCATAATAGGATCGCATCGATCATTTGACTGGTGATAGCTCGTCTTCCGTCACCCATTTATAATTCTTGACCTCTCCTCCACCTGTTGTAGGCGTGTAATCGATCATATAGACAGTCGTTGCATTTGCCGTATCAAGCTTGGCTGATGCATCGAGCATCCCTTTCACATGATCCGCCTTCAAGACGACTTCCGTTCCCGGATTATACGGTTGCTTGATATGGTTCTTGATTTCCTCTTGAATGATCCATTTATAACCCTTCACAGCGGGCTCACCCGTTGTAGGCGTATAGGTCACTGAATAGGCCGTTGTGTCGTAAGCCCCCACAATTTTTGCTTTCGCCCCTTGCATCCCCGGTTGGTGACTTGCTTTCAAGATGACTTCACTCCCTACTGTATACGTAGGTTTCGGTATAACCTCTACTTGCTCCAGTACATCCGGTGCAGCAGGACCGCCACATGCACTTAACCCCATCGCGGTAACCATCATGAGCGATAACAGTTTCCATTTTTTCATTCTAAACACCCCGAATTCTTAGTTGTCTGTCAAAAGTATTATGGGTACACAAAACCTTCCTTATCCACTTTCATCCTGCTCGTCGCTTTACTTGAATGCATCCTTGGACGGAATTGACAAATCCTTGTTTTCAATCAACTGTATAAGCAGAGCATAGAATTGCTTCCGCTGCTCACTTGGTAGATCCTCGAGTATACTTTCGGCAATATCAGTTTGCAGTGCCAAAACTTGATCAATGCTGGATTGGGCTAATTCCGTGAGCTGGATCAAGGTAGCACGGCGATCAGTCGGATCGGGGATCCGGACCAGCAGCTTGTCACGCTCCAAGGCATCAATAAAATCTGTGACGGTGCGCGGTTTTACACCAGCTCCTTCGAGTCCTTGTCGTCACCTTGATTTTTTCGGTCATGAATGGAACGATGTTGAATGTTGCTTTACCGGAAATTGCACAGGAATTCATCTGATGCCTTCGCAAGTCAGTTGGATAATGACGGGATACATGGTCGTCTATGCCATCGGATCGGTTGTTTTTGGCAAGCTGGCTGACCAATATAGGCTTAAGGACCTTCTGACATACGGTCTCCTTATTTTCGCAGTTGGTTCCATTGTAGGGATGATCGCCACGGAATATTGGATGATCGTTCTTGGACGCATCTTGCAAGCCTCTGGTGCATCAGTTCTGCCAGCGACCGCCATGATTATTCCGATTCGCTATTTCGCTCCTAAACAACGAGGACGAGCTCTTGGTCTTGTACTGTTCCCTGCCGCAATTGCCTCTGCACTCATGGGACGTAAAGGCGGTCTGCTCGCAGATGAACACGGGAACTTCTTTGTTGTCTCGCTTGCTGCTTTCTTTATGCTTGTATGCTTCAGCCTGCTCTCGACCTTCGTTGGCACTTCGCCAATCGCCGTTGCTGTCATTCTCATCGTGGGAGTTTGGATGTTGTATCGCCTGCAATTCCATGCCAGTAAAACTCTTGTCCATAAAGACGAATCATTCAAGTAAAATGTTTCATGTAAAAAGAAACCAGTTCTAAGGACCTGCTCGTATCCTGAACTGGTTTTCGTTCTATTCCGCGGCAAGGGCTGGAAAAGATGCTGCGACCTTTTCTTTTCTGATCTTTCTGTCAAATCCATTGAAAAGCTCTGTATCTAATCACGTTTTTGCAGGGTCTGCAAATGGAACAAAGGGTGTATGCACGTGATTGTTCCTCCTTCGACCGATTGGCATTTAAGACTCTTTCCCCGGTAATTCCCCCCGAAGGTAACGTTCGCCCCACTCACACATGAGATCCATGATTGGTTTGAGCGTTTCACCCAATTCACTCAATTCATACTCGACTTTTGGGGGTACTTGGCTGTACACCGTCCTGATGACGATTCCATCCTCTTCTAGCTCACGTAGCTGCTTTCGATCCAGTTTTATGGAAGGCTGATGAGCCAGATTGGAACAATGGCGATAAGAAATATTCCGAAGAGGTCGAGGTTGAAATGGAGCGCATGAAAAAACACGACGCACTTGCGTTCATTTTTCCGATCTGGTGGTTCAGTATTCCAGCCATGTTAAAAGGATATATCGATCGTGTCTGGAATAATGGGTTTGCCTATGGCTCAAGCAGGCTGCATCATAAACACGCATTATGGATCGGCCTTGCAGCAGCAACGGAAGAGCAATTTGCCAAAAGGAATTATGACGAAATGATGCGTCATCACCTTAATGTCGGAATTGCCGATTATGTCGGACTCCACGATTCAAAAGTCGAGTTCTTGTATGATACCTTGGCAAATGATCCTGGGCATATTGGTCGGCTATTCAACCACGCTTACGAACTGGGCTTCCATTATGGGAAATCAAAAAGTGAATAAGTTTCTGACAGGAAATAAGAAAGCCTTCTTTCTCTTTAATAGAAAAGGAAGGCTTTCTACCACTCTACATCTTATTAAGCTAAAACCTCAACGGTAAACCCACCTGGGGCTTTTACATAAAACGTCCAGCCATGTGACCGTACCGGTGGAGCAACGTTGTAGCCATCTTCTTTCAGGCGTTGATTGATTTCATTTACTTTCTCTTCGCTCTCCTGGATGAAGCCGATATGAAAGGTCTTGGGATATTGGACTTCGGCACCCTTCATCAAGGTAAACACCAGGCCGTTATCGTCAAATAGGACCCCGAAATTATCGCCACGGGCATCATCCGACGTATCTAACTTTTTCAGGCCAAAATATTTCTCCAAGAAATTAGAAGCAGCTGGAACATCCGTAACGGTAAGATTGACGTGATTTAATTTCATAATGACCACACATCCTTTGCACGAGATTACTTCAAGCGTAGCACATTCATGCAAATGCTAAGCTTAATAAGCTCCGAGGCTGATCATTGTCATGATTATCCGTCACTTATCTTTAAGGTTTCACGATAAATCTATTTGCTCGCCCCTACTTTTGATTTGTTTACGATATGAATGGCATGACCTAACACCGCTTCGGCAGCCTCCAGCCATACCTCGCTTAAGGTGGGATGCGGATGCATGGTTAACGCCACATCTTCTACACGTGCAGCAAGCTCCAGTGCCAGCACACCCTCCCCGATCAGGTTCGATGCATCCGCACCTACAACGTGCATTCCCAACAATAAATGGCTTTCCTGATCCACTATCACTTCTGCAAAACCTTCTCCTTCATCCATGACGAGTGCTCTCCCATTAGCCCGATAAGGGAACGCCGCTGTCTTGACTTTGTACCCTTGAAGCTCTGCCTCTTCTCGTGTCATCCCCACACCAGCAACTTGCGGCTCGGTAAAAATCACATAAGGGACATAAGGGGAATCTACACTGCTAGGCAGTCCTGCGATTACCTCGGCTGTCACAATCCCTTGCTTCGTCGCACGATGGGCTAACGCAGGGCCAGGTGTTACATCGCCGATGGCATAAATATGCGCCTTGTTCGTACTGCCAGTCGATGTCACGGGAATATAGCCGCGCTCGTCCATTTCTACTCCCGCCTGGGCAAGTCCGAGTTCACCTGTATTAGGCACTCGCCCTATAGTAACGAGCGTTTTATGTGCGGTGATACTTTCGGAACCGTTCTTTTCCGAAGCGAGTGCGAGCGTGACTCTTCCACCTGCTACCTCAGCCTTCTCTACTTTTGTCGCGATCTTTACCGTCATCCCGAGCTGTTTCGCCTGCTTGAGCACTTCCAAAGAGAGATGGGCAGCTGTTTGCGGCAAGATGCGCTCGGCTGCCTCAATGACAGTCACCTGCGATCCAAGCTTGGCGAACGCCATCCCGAGCTCCATTCCAATATAGCCCCCGCCGATAATGGCCAGTGTTTCCGGTACTTCCTCCAATGCCAGCATATCAGTAGAATCCAGAATATATTCTCCATCTGTTTTCAAAAACGGTGGAATGAATGGACGTGATCCTGTCGCGATGATTGCTTGTTTGAATTTGTACGTTTCAAAATCGCCACCCGTCTCTACGCCAATCCGAACACTCGAGAGAAATGTCGCTGTCCCCTTCACGACAGTAACCCCATTGGCCTGACAGAGATAATCTACCCCTTTGTTCAGTTGAGCAACGATAGAAGACTTCCACGACTGCCAGCTCGGCATATGGAACGTCGCTTTCCCTGTAGG
The DNA here is from genome assembly GCF_046196545.1 of Brevibacillus fortis. Taxonomy (GTDB): domain Bacteria; phylum Bacillota; class Bacilli; order Brevibacillales; family Brevibacillaceae; genus Brevibacillus; species Brevibacillus fortis_A. Next base: position 2,979,984 of record NZ_CP176370.1, on the reverse strand, counting down.
CAGTTGGATTCCAAGCTTATTCAGATTACTTAGCTTGTGATATTCGCCTGCTGTATGAATCAACGCTTTCGACGGGATGCATCCGCGATTCAAGCAGACCCCACCCAGTACTTCTTTTTCAATCAGAACGACCGATTTCCCCAGCTGTCCGAGACGAATAGCGGCTGCATAACCTCCTGGCCCACCACCTATGACAACCACATCTGTTTCGACTGCTACTTCGCCGACTACCATCTATACCATCTCCGCAAACAATAGATTCGGATCTTCCAGCAGCTCCTTGATCCGGTTGGTAAAACGTACTGCCGTCACGCCATCGATCAGGCGGTGATCAAACGAAAGCGACAGGTTCATCATCCAGCGAATGACGCCCTCATCCTCACGCACGACCCATCGTTTCTCCATTTTATGCAAACTGATAATAGCCACTTCCGGGTGATTAATGATGGGAGTTGCTTGCAGTCCCCCGATTGGACCTACATTGCTAATCGTGAAGGTGCCACCTGTTATGTGTTCCATGGTCAATTTACCTTCGCGAGCCAAGCGTGCCAGTTGATCGATTTCTTCTGCGAGTTGAAAAATCGATTTGTGGTCTGCATCCTTGATGACTGGTACGATCAAGCCCTCAGACGTATCTGTGGCAATGCCGATATTGTAAAAGCGCTTCAGTAGAATTTCATTGGTGCTATCATCAATCGATGCATTCAGCATCGGGAATTCCTTCAGTGCAATGACCAGCGCCTTGATAAAGAACGGCAGGAAGGTCAACTTGATATTGCGCTTATCCGCATGTGGCTTTAACTTTTCGCGCAAAGCACGCAGCTGATCCATTTCCAGCTCATCGACAGAAGTCACATGCGGAATGATCGTGACTGATTTCACCATATGCTCGGCAATCTTTTTCCGGATGCCTTTTAACGGTAGCCGTTCGATATCCCCCTGCGACGAAGTGGCTACACGAGTAGCGGTCCCTGTTTTCGGCTGAACAACCGCTTCAGTCTCAACCGCCACTGTACTTGCCTCCAACAGACGCTCATTGCCAGTAGCCGTCGTCGGAAACTTAGCTGGTGCTGATTTTTGCAGTCGATTGGCGAATTGGCGCAAATCTTCTTCCGTCACACGCCCCGCTGCTCCTGTACCCGTGACCAACTCGATATCCAGCTTCATCTCCCGTGCCAGCTGCCGAACGTATGGCGTGGCCAATGAGCGTCGGTGGTCAGCACGAGCTGGTGCAAAATTGACTGTCTTTGTCTCTTCCTTCTTTGCTTCCGTACCTGCATCGATCACGAGAAGGGTAGTTCCGACCTCTACTGTTTCCCCTTCCGATATGAAGATTTCACGAATGATGCCAGTCACTGGCGCAGACAACTCGGCATTCACCTTGTCTGTCTGCACCTCAAGCAGTGGCTGATCCTGTTGAACGGATTCACCCGTTCGTACCAGCACTTTTACGATTTCTCCTTCATGCATACCTTCTCCCACATCAGGAAGCTTGAACTCAACCATATGATTCGCTCCTTCTCTTAAAACGTAGCCGTTTCGATAATTCCGTCCTTCACGCGGTCAGCCGTTGGCAAATAGTCATCCTCGATGCTAAATTGAGGGACGGGTACGTCATATCCGGTAATCCGTTTCACGGGAGCCTTCATGTAGATCAATGCTTCATCATTGATTATGGAGATGATCTCTGCACCCAAGCCAGCAGTCTTATGCGCTTCGTGTACGACAACGGCACGTCCAGTCTTTTTGACCGAGGCGATGATCGTATCCCGATCCAATGGATAGAGCGTGCGCAGATCAATAACTTCACAACTCAAGCCGTTTTCGCGCTCGATCTGTTTCGCAGCATCCTCTGCGACACAAAGCATCGCTCCCCAAGCAAAAATGGATACATCCGAGCCTTCCTGAACGACCTTCGCTTTTCCGATGGGCACGCGATACATTTCTTCCGGAACCTCTTGTTTAAATGCGCGATACAGCTTGGTCGGCTCCAAAAAAATGACCGGATCAGGATCTTCCATTGCTGCAATCAGCAAGCCTTTCGCATCATACGGTGTGCTTGGTGCCACAACTTTTAAGCCAGGGACATGGGCAAAAAACGTTTCGACACTCTCCGAATGAAGCTCAGGACCGCGAATCCCTGCCCCGTACGGCGTGCGTATGACCATCGGTACATGGTACTGTCCGCGAGTCCGATAGCGCATGCGTGCAGCATGAGAAACAATTTGTTCAAAGCCCGGATAAATAAAGGCAAGGAATTGAATCTCGACCACAGGAATTTTCCCGTTCATGGCAAGACCGATTGCCGCCCCGATTATTCCCGCCTCAGCTAGCGGCGTATCCACTACACGGTCCGGACCGTACTTGTGAATCAAATCTTCGGTCGCCCGGAACACGCCACCATTCACGCCGATATCCTCGCCGAGCAGCATCATGCGTGAATCATCTGCCAATTTTTGATCCATGGCCTCCGTGATTGCTTGAATCATCGTCAGTTTGCGTTTCATGCTGGGATTCCCTCCTGCTTCGATGGCTTGACGAGCTCGCTCTCCTGTTCCGTTGCCATCCACGATGGTTCAGCGTAGACGTGCTTGAACATGTCTTCCGGCTTGGACTTCGGATAGCTCTCTGCTTCGACTAGAGCTGCATCGATTTGTTCATTCACCCGTGCAATCAGCTCTGCTTCCTTCGTTTCATTCCACAACTCTTGATTCTCCAGATATACACGCAGACGTTGGAGTGGGTCGCGTTCTTGACGCCATTCCTCGGACAAACTCTCTTGATCGCGGTATTTCTTCGGATCATCTGCGGTTGTGTGCGCTCCATAGCGGAATGTCACCGCTTCGATCAATGTCGGTCCTTTGCCATCTAACGCACGTTGCATGGCTTCTTTCATGGTCAGCCAAACCGCGAAGATATCATTGCCGTCGATCCGAACCCCAGGGATGTCATAGGCGGCCGAACGCTGTGCAATCGTTTTCGATGCAGACTGCTGTGAAAACGGAACGCTGATCGCGAAGCCGTTGTTTTGACAGAAGAAGATAGTCGGTGTTTGAAAGACACCTGCAAAATTCAATGCCTCATGAAAATCGCCTTCTGAGCTTGCCCCGTCACCGAAATAGGCGATGCTGACATGCTTTTCGTTTTGCAGCTTGCTCGCCCAGGCAGTCCCTACCGCATGAACCATTTGAGTCGCGATTGGTACACATGGCGGCATGATGTGTAAATGTTTTGGACTGATACTCCCTTCCATATGACCCATCCAATAAAGAAACACCCGTGCCATGGTTTGACCATGGACGATCGCTGCCGCATGGTCTCGGTAGGTAGGGAAAAGCCAATCTCCAGGTGTCAATGCCATTGCGCTGCCTACTTGTGAAGCTTCCTGCCCTTCAAAGGGAGCATACGTGCCCATTCTGCCTTGTCGTTGCAGGTTAATCGACTTGCGGTCAAACTGGCGAACCAGCGCCATATTTTCATACATCTTGATCATCGTCGCCTCGTCTAATTGCCCCTTGAGATCGCCTACCAGCTCACCCGCTGGACTCAATACCTGATATAATGAAGACATGGAAACATCCCTCTCTTTTTCGCTGAAAAACACCGCGGTGTCTTTCAATAATGTGATTCTGCTCGTCATGCTTCTGCTTTCCTCCCTATTAGAAGAGCAAGTAGCATGCCAAACATTTGAAAGCGATTTCACAACAAACCGATTCGAAAATAATCATTTTTGCATATGCGAAATTGCACATGGATGATTAATTCTGATTATTCCGTTTACAAGCCTACTTAGGAGGACTTCGATGTATCAAACCAAGTATTTCCAGGCCAGTGACAATCATGAGCTCGCAAAATTGCTGACGACCATCTTCAGTACATCCCACGATGGATTGGCGATCTGTGACCGTAACGGCTACGTCCTGCTCTACAATGAGGCGTACTTAAACATTACGGGAGTTCCCGCCGACATCTTGAATAATTTTAGCTTTATGGAGCAAAAGGAAATGCATCTTGTTCCGGACTCCTCTGCTGTGCGGACGATTTTGACAAAACAAACGCATAGTGTCGTGATCGATTATGCGAACGGTCGGCAAGCGATCAATACGGCTACCCCGCTGCTCGATACAAACAAGGAGTTATTGTTTGTCGTAGGAAATGTGCGTGACGTCACAGAGCTGAATCAGCTTCAAAAGGAGCTGGAGGAAACACGTCAAATCAGTTCCGCGTATCAAAGGGCGCTGGAGCATATCCAAACCGATGGTGACTTTGACGAGCAGATCATTTATCGCAGTGGGCTCATGCATCGAATAGCTTCACTCGCCAAACGCTTTGCGACCAACGACTCCCCCGTCCTTTTGCTAGGTGAGTCTGGTGTCGGTAAGGATGTCATGGCGAACTACATTCACGCCCAAAGCGGACGAACTGGCGATTTCATTAAGATAAACTGTGGGGCCATTCCCGAGCATTTGCTCGAGTCCGAATTGTTTGGATATGAGAAAGGCGCCTTTACGGGGGCAAGTCAATCGAAGGAGGGATTGTTTGAGTTGGCGGATCGAGGAACCATTTTTCTCGATGAGATAGGAGACCTCCCTTTTCCTTTACAGGTGAAGCTCTTGAATGTCTTGCAGGATGGACGGATTCGCAGACTCGGTGGAAAAACATCGCGTCAGGTTAACATGCGAATCATCGCTGCCACGAATAGTGACTTGGAAACGATGGTCGAACAAAAGCGTTTTCGACAGGATTTGTTCTACCGGCTAAACGTACTTGCCCTCACCATTCCACCCTTGCGTGAGCGCCGCGAGGATATTCCGGCTCTCATTTTCTACTCTTTGAAAAAGCTCGAATGGAAGTACCAGCAAGAAATGCGCATCGAAACAGATGCGTTGGAGGCGCTGATGGATTATGATTGGCCAGGGAATATACGCGAGCTGAAAAATGTGGTGGAACGTTCCTTCCACATGTGTGAAAATGGGCGAATTACATTTGATCAGTTGCCTACGTCCATTCGCAATACCCAGCAGACAGCCATGCCGCTCCATCTCGCCAAAATGGATGAGCTGGTGCCGCTAAAAGAAGCGGTCGAACGGTTTGAAAGAGCGTATATCCAACGACTCTTGAAAGAGACAGACACCATGCAGCAGTGTGCGGATAAGCTGCAAGTAAACATATCCACGCTCGTGCGAAAAAAACGCAGCCTCGGAATTAAATAGTGCAAAAGGAAAAGCCCGATACACATAGGTTCGGGCTTTCTCGTTATTTCAGAGCCTGTTCTAGCAAAACATCTGGGCGCTATTTCACAAGTCCTTCTCTTAAAGTATATATCCCATGCTCCAGATACCCCTTCAAACAGCTTAAGACGAACACCCAGCCTTCTTTATTGTCGACTATTTTTTGAAGGAGCGCAGGATCATTTTCTTGAAAGCCCTCTTCGTTCACTTCAATGATCGTCGTAGCTTCATCCAACGCGTTTAACGTAATCGTTACCGTATTTTCTTCCCCAGCCCACTGGAAAAGGATTCTTTTATTCACTTCGATTTCGTGAATGGTAATCCCTACTTCTGCGTTGTAAATATCGTAGAATAACGTAATGTCCTTCCCTTCCTCCCACCTTGCCGAGCTGGAAGAGAACCAGAAGTTGCCGATTTTCTCAGGGTCCACGAATGCTTCGAACACTTCATGCGCAGGCTTGTTAATCTGAAATTTTGTAAGATTATTCATGCGTTCGTCAACTCTCTTTCTGATTGCTGCTTCCACCGTATCATAATCACATATGCGAGACAAACGATAGAAGGACTCCCCTTTTATTCTTTTACTGCCCCAGAAGTAAGGCCAGAGATAATCCGCCTCTGGAAAATCAACACCATCACTACGAGTGGGATCGTCACAATGATGGAGGCCGCAGATATTTCTCCCCATGGAATTGTAAACATACCCTGAAACATGACGATTCCCACAGGTACAGTCTTCATCGCTTCCTGCGTATTCAACGTCAAGGCGAACAAAAATTCATTCCATGCTGCTATAAAAACGAGGATGGCGGTTGTAAAAACTCCAGGCATGGCGAGTGGGAAAAACACTTTCGTCATCGTCTGCCAAATGCTCGCGCCGTCTACTTTGGCTGCTTCACCCAAATCACTCGGTATTTTGCGGAAAAAGATGGTCAAATTCCAGATTGCGAGCGGCAGCGCGAAAGTCGTATAAGGAATGATCAGACCTATGTAGCTGTTCGTTAAGCCCATCGATTGCATGAACATAAAAATAGGTGAAATGGTAGCGATCTGCGGAAACATGGACACAGCCAGTACGACACCCAATATAATCGTCTTTCCCCGAAAGGACAGCCAGGCAATCGCATATGCAGCAAAAGAAGCGATCGTAATGGAGTAGAGTGTGGTTAACGTCGCCACGACAGTCGAATTCCACAAGTAACGGGCAAACGGTCTTTCCGTGAAGACGCGGACAAAGTTGTCAAACGAAGGATTTTGGATGATAAAATGAAAGGCTCGCTCTCCAAACAGCTCCGCTGGTGGCTTCAATGCTGCGAGGAGAATCCATAAAAACGGGAACATCACTAGAAAAACGAATAGCAGTAGACCCACGTAAAACAAGGGACCCGTATGTTTGCGCATCCAATCACCTCCTTATTTGCCACTGCCATCACTCAGCAGATCAGCTCCCAATATTTTGACATAGCCGATGGAAATCAACGCCACACACAAAAAGACAATGACTGCGAGCGCCGAGCCTTCCCCAAAGCTCATTTGAGCAAACATCGTTTTGTACGCGTAGATGGAAATCGTCTCGGTCGAGTTCCCGGGTGCCCCACCAGTAAGCGTGTAAATCAGGTCAAATACGCGGAACGCATCAAGTGTGCGGAACAATAACGCCACCAGAATGGTTGATTTCAGCATCGGAAGCGTAATACGAAAAAATTGCTGGGTACGGGTGGCACCGTCGACAGAAGCTGCTTCATACAAGCTTTGTGGGATCGTTTGCAGTCCTGCAAATAAGAGCAAGGCCATGAATGGTGTGGTCTTCCACACATCTGCCAAAATGACGGAAAACATGGCTCCAGCCTTTGTCGTCAGAAGCATCCCCATATCTGAGATCAGCCCTGTCTGCTCAAAAAGATAGGCGACGATGCCATTTTGCCCGTCGTATAAAAACTTCCACATCATAGCGGAGATGACAGTCGGAATCGCCCACGGTATTAACACCGTTGCTCGTACAAGACTCCTTCCACGAAAAGGTCGATTGATCAACAGTGCAATCAATATGCCCAGCACCAATTCAATGGCAACGGAGATAACGGTAAAAAACGCCGTATTGTACAGAGCCCCCCACATCCGAGTGTCCGTTAAAAACTTCTTGTAGTAGGCAAAGCCTACAAAGTTGGGCTCGATAATCGAAGCTTCAATGCCTTGGATCACACCAAGAGCACCCTCTGGCTTTGCAAGCAGCTTTTGTTCACTCATTTGCAAAAGAACCGCTCTGACTTCTGCCAAGCTGGTTTTGATCGCGTCTGTTTGTTCGTTCGAGAGGCTCACATATTTGAGATCTGTGGGGACTGGTTTAAAGTCCAATAATAGCTGATCGATCATTTGGTATCGGCTCGCGATCTCGCCTGTTTGGTTGAGGGAAGTGTTCATTTGCTCGATATGCGCTTGGAGCGCGTTCAGTTTTTCCTTTGATGACCCCTCTGCAGAGTCCGCCTCCCTCTTCACATACCGGAGCAGATTGGGTAACGTGCTGACGTAGCGCTCCATATCTAGTCCGTATGAAGAGTGAATCTCTGATTTCGTCGGGTCGTTCAACCGGATGTCGTGCAGACTGATCCAAAAGGACCGCATGACAGGCCAAATCGCGATAACAAGTATGATGAGCAGTGCAGGAAAAATCAGCAAATACCCCATCTGTTTTTCTGAAAGAGACATTTTGGTTGATCGATTCATCCGTTCACCACCTTCCTTCCCGCTAGAAGCTTGCTTGTGCTTGCCAGATCGTTTTGCAACTTCCAAGGAAGCCGGTTAGACCCCCTTGGAAGCCCCACATGTTGCACCTTATTTTTTCATCAAATCGTTCATCTGCGTTTCCATGTTTTGCACCGCTTGCTCGGCTGTTTGCTGCCCTGCGAGCGCTTTGGACACTTCGATCTGGATCACTTCCGAAATTTTTGGATAGATCGGAGTCGTTGGACGAGATACAGCAGCGCTTACGCCATCGACGAAATCTTTGTTGGCAAACAACGGACTGGCTTTTTGAACATCGGCATCATCGTAGGCAGGCAGGTAGGTTGGTGCGAGCCCACCTTCTACTGCGGATATTTTTTGACCCTCTGGACCTGTCATGAATTTGAGGAATTCCCATGCTTCTTTCGGGTGCTTCGAGAACTTGTTGATTCCGCCCATCCAACCCCCGAGTGCTGCTGCGGAGCCTGCATCTCCTGCTGGCAGTGGAGCGATCCCGACTTGATCGACGATTTTGGACTGAGCCTGATCCTGCGCCAACGCGAACTGATACGGCCAGTTGCGGATAAAAGGTGCCTGCCCCTCGAGGAATGCGGTATGTGATTCCGGCTCCATGAATGTAGTGATATTGGTTGGGACGAAATCGGATTTGACGACCTCGATCATTTTTTTCAACCCTTTGATCGTAGCTGGATTGTTGACCGCTACTTTACCTTGTTCATCCAAAATTTTTCCACCGTACGATGCATTAAACTCGACAAAGTTACAAACCAATCCTTCATATTGCTTGGCTTGCATCAAGTAGCCGAACTTCGTGCCGCCCTTGCCCTTCGCGGCTTTTGCTTGGGCAATCAGGTCATCCCACGTCTTTGGAGCTACGGTTACGAGATCTTTGCGGTAGAACAAGAGACCCGCGTCGATAAACTTGGGCATGGTCCATTGCTGGCCGCCAAAGTTCCCGGCATCCATGGCCCCTTTGATATATTTTCCGGTTTCAATCCCGTCCTGTTCCATCAGGCGATCGAGCGGCAGGAGATAACCCGCTTGTGCAAATTCAGCCGGCCAGATGACGTCTAGGTCAAATACATCGATCTCGGAGGATTGGGCACTGAACATGGTGACGTATTGATCATGACTCTGCCCGGAATCGGCAGGCATCTCACGGATTTCTACTTCGATATTCGGATGGGCTTTTTGGAAAGCTTCAACGAGCTTTTTGGTGGAATCCGTTGCGTCTTTTCCGCGTGCGTAGACAAGCTTTATTTTTTCGGCTGCTGGTTGGGCTGGCTCCGTCTTGGGTGCCTCTGTCGTGGAAGGAGTCGCTGGCTGTGGGGGCGTATCCTTAGAAGCTTGCTGAGGTGTGGAAGAACATGCTGCCAATGAGAAGGCCATGAATAAGGTAAGTCCAACGGATGTAAGTCTTTTCGCAACTTTCATCTAAGTAACCCCCTATGCTTATGGTAAGAAAACCTAAAAACGCACTGCTTCACCTTTTTGTGCGGATGCGTAGATGGCTTCAATCAATCTGTTGATGTACAAGGCTTGTTCCGGTGTGCAGAGAACCTCTGCTTTCCCTTCGATGGCGTCGATAAAATTACGAAATAAGAGTACGCGTTCTTTTTGAGGCTTCGGTTTTATTTCTGTCGAGGCAGTTACGCCGTTCCACTCGTGGTAAAGCGAGAACTGGTTATCCAATAAACGCAGGGATGCCCCTCCCTCTTGTCCATATAGTTGTAGGAAAACGTTTTCCTCCTCGATGTGAGAAGCCCAGCTTGCATCGAGCGTAAGCGACAATCCGTTTTCAAAGGTGATCATCGCCACTGCCATATCTTCCACGTCAAACTTCCCGCTATTATCGATCCTTCCCCATTCCGACAAGCCGCGTTTGTGAGGTCCGAATTGCGCGTACGTTTGCCCGAGGACGGATACAGGCTTTGGATGATCCAAGAGCCATAAGGTCAAATCGAGCATATGTACGCCGATATCAATCAACGGACCGCCGCCTGCCCATTCTTTTTGTGTAAACCAGCTTCCCCATCCTGGAATCCCATTTCGTCTGACCCAACCGGTCTTGGCGTGATAAATGTTTCCCAGCTTTCCTTCCTTCAGCCACGTTTTGACTTGCAGGGAATCGCTTCGGAATCGGTTGTTTTGTGCTACCATGAGGATTTTGTCTGCTTTCTTCGCGGCTTCGATCATTTCTTCTGCTTCCTGGGCATTCATCGCCATCGGCTTTTCGCACAGTAAGTGTTTCCCTGCTGCAAGCGCACTTTTAGTTGCTTCAGAATGCAAGTAATTCGGGACACAAACAATGATCGCGTCTATATCAGACACTTGTAGCATGGTCTCGTATTCGGTGAAAACCTGTGGAATTTCATGCCGCTTCGCACGATAGGAAGCCATTTCTGCGGAAATATCTGCAATGGCAACTACCTCAGCTCGCGGCTCTTCCTTGATCGCCTCCAAGTGTGCTTCTGTAATCCCCCCTGCACCGATGATTCCGATTTTCCATTTGCGTCGATTCGTCATTTTCTCCCCTCCTAAACCCACCATAGATTCTGAACTGGTTCTCGCAAGATGACTTGCTGCAGATTTTGAACAGCGCGCTGAAAGCCTTCCTCAATCGACATGATGGCATCCTCGTGCTCGATACTCACGACATAATCGTATCCATTCATGCGCAATGCACTCATCATATCCGCCCACGTTTGCTGCGAATGCCCATAGCCTACGGTTCGGAAATACCAAGCGCGTTCATGTAGATTGGCGTAGGAATTCATATCCGTCAGCCCGTACATATTCACTTTTTCCTGGTCAATATACGTGTCTTTGGCATGGAAATGAAAGATGGCTTTTTCTTTGCCCAAGATTTTGATCGCAGCTACCGGATCAATCCCTTGCCACCACATATGACTTGGATCGAAGTTTGCCCCAATCCCCTCGCCAACCTGTTCCCGCAGCTTCAGCAGTGTCCCTGGCGTGTGGACGAGAAAGCCGCCATGTAGTTCCAACGCAACCTTGACATAATGCTCAGTCGCATAAGCAGTCCATTCGCGCCAGTACGGGATGAGCTTTTCGTTCCATTGCCATTGGAGCACGTCTCGATACTCGTTGGGCCAAGGAGCAACGGGCCAGCTCGGGTACTTTGCTCCTTCGTGGTCGCCTGCTGTGCCAGAAAAGCAATTGACCACAGGTACTTCCAGCATCTCGGCTAGCTGTACCGTTTTCACAAACGTATCGTGGGACTGCTGCGCAAAGCTTTTATCTGGTGTCAACGGGTTGCCGTGACAACTAAGTGCGCTGATTATCAACCCCCGATCCTCTACTGCTTTTTTGTACGCTCGTCTTTTTTCCGGACTTTCCAACAGCTCATCCAGATTGCAGTGTGCATTGCCCGGATAGCAGCCTGTGCCGATCTCCACCGCCTCTAAACCTGCTGCCTTCACATGATCCAGCATTTCTTCGAACGACTTCTCGCTAAAAAGAACGGTAAATACGCCAAGCTTCATATCTCTTCACCCCTTTTGAATGCGTAAACTCTCTTCATTCATCTATTTGGTAAGTCTTGTTGCCTCACTCCAGTAAAGCGCTTACAGTTTGGCGGATCACGAGATGGTGTGGGACGGTGCTCATTCTCTCTACGGGTTCATTGCGGATTTGTCTGAGTAACTGCTCTGCTGCGGCTTTTCCGTACATGAACGGGTCATTGTGCACGGTGGTGAGCATCGGGCGGGAAAGTGAGGCGAGCTCCAAATTGTCGAAGCCCATGACGGAGATGTCTTCTGGTACACGAATGCCATGGTCGTACAAGTAATTGAGGACGCCCACCGCCATCAAGTCTGTGGCAACAAAAACAGCTGTGGGACGAATTTTTTCCTCACAAATACGGCGCATGGCTTCGTAACCGCTCTTGGCTGTGAATTCTCCTTCCACGACGAATCCTTCATGGATGGGCAAATCATGTGCCCGCATGGCTTTTCGGTAACCTCCCATGCGATCCAGACCGCACGGCGGGTCCCACAATGGACCAGATATACACGCGATCTTTGTATGGCCTTGCGAGATGAGATAGGCGGTAGCATCATAGGAGGCTTGCACATTGTTGACGTTGACAGTCGGAATCTGATAGCCGGGCAAATCGTGGCCGGTAACAACAAGGGGAACCTGAATCTCTTGCAGCGTCTGAATGTTGCCCTCCAGGAAATGAATACTCGCGATAATGACACCATCGATTTGTTTTTCTTTGAACAGGCGCAAGTATTTCAGCTCTTTGTCCACCACTTCGTCGGATATCGCCAAAAACATGCTGTAGTCGTACTCGCTAATGACACTGTCAATTCCGTAAATGAGATTGGAGTAAAAATTGTTGGAGATATCGGGAATCATTACCCCGATGATGCGGGTTTCCTTGCTAACCAAGCTCCTGGCAATCGCATTCGGCTGAAAGCCCGTCTCTTGCACGATTTTCAAGACTCTTTCTCGCAGCTCTGGACGGACTGGCTTGGAATTGTTCAGCACGCGCGAAACAGTCGCGATGGAAACGTTGGCGAGTTGTGCGATGTCTTTAATGGTTACAGTAATGGTTCTTCACTCACTTTCTATGTAACGGGTAAACGTTTTCCTAATCAGAAAATAACACCCAATTTTTGTTTTGTCAATATTCAGTTAATTATAAATGCTGTTGACCTTGCGAGAACGTTACTAAATAATTTATTATATAATTTAGTTACTAAATTAATTATAAATCAAGGAGGTTTTGTCATGAATGTTTTCCTTACAGGAATAACAGGTTATGTCGGGTCTGTAGTCGCCGAGCATTTTCAGTCCCAGGGGTATCAGGTTGCAGGACTTGTTCGATCGGAAGAGAAAGCGGAGCTGTTACTCTCACAAGGTTTTACCCCTATTATTGGCGATCTTGCGGATACCACACTGCTAACAGAAAGTGTTAAAAAATTCGATGGTGTTATTCATATGGCGATCTCGCACACACCTGATATGGAAAAACTCGATGTAGCAGCGGTACAGGCAATGCTGGATGGTTTGGAAGGCACAGGGAAGCCATTTATTTATACGAGCGGAACGCTGATCTATAACGATACGTACGACAATGTCGTGGATGAGGACTCCCCTCTCCATCCCTTGCCTTTTCTCCAATGGAAAGCGAATCAGGAGCAGGAGGTGTTAGGAGCAGCCGAGCGTAATATTCGTCCGATCGTCATACGTCCAACTCTTGTGTATGGTCGTGGCGGTGGACTTGTCCAAGCAACGATTCAGAGGACGAAGCTCTCTCAATCAGCCAACTATATCGATGACGGGCAAACGGCATGGTCTACTATCGATGTTGATGATTTGGCGAGACTTTATGAATGCGCTTATTTACGAGCACAGCCAGGTTCATTATTCAATGCAACTTCCAAGGAAATGATCACGACGAAAGAGCTCATGACTTCGATTGCAAAAGTAGCTGGGATAGAAAAAGTAGAATCATGGAGCTACGAGGATGCGGCCAAAGCGTTAGGACCAGCCGTTTGGGGGGCGAGCATCAACCAGAGAGTATCTGGATTGCGCGCGGAACAGCAGCTGCAATGGAGCCCCTCTGGTAACTCGCTCCGTAAAGAGCTGGATGAAGGTTCTTATCAAAACAAGAAAAAACCATAGTCCATCATCGAACTATGGTCGTGCTTCATCGCTATCCTGATAGGTATGCAGGAATTTGATTGATTTCGTTAATATGCGTATGAGTGCCTGTGCATCATCCGTACCAAGATGTTCATGCAATTGCTGAAAACGATTAAACAGCTCTTGCTCTCTCGCTGCCACAAAATCAAAGCCCTCTTTCGTAGGGGCTACGAGAATGGAGCGTCGGTCCTTGGGTCCCACGGTACGGGTGATAAACCCAAGCTGTTCGAGTGATTGAATGACATGCGTCACAGCTGCTGACGTTATTTTCAACTGCTTGCCTAGCTCGGAAACTCTGATGCCGTTCGTGCCTGGTGGACTTACGTAGGTCAAGTGAACGAGCAAATTCAATTCGCTCTGACGGAGGTCTTTTGAAGGACTGAAAACATGTCCGATCCGCTTTAACTGACCAAATACGAGAGCCAGCTCTTTCGTCGTCTGATCAATGGTAACATCCGAGTTTGTATGGTCTGTACTCATCCGTTTAGACTCCCATTCTTTGATGGTATCAATCGATTATTTACGAAATGAAATGACATTGTCAAGAATGAGAGTCCATTTACCTCTTGAAAAAGCACCGTATGCCAAGGTCTGAACACTGGCATACGGTATTTTATCCTACCTACTCTATTCTGGGAAGCAGAACTGTATTTTGCTAAACGATCTGCGCAATTCGATCACCTTAGACTGGACAACCTCGGGCTTTTCCCTGCCTGACAACACACTTACAATCAGCTCTGCAATCGTGTCCATCTCTTGTTCCTTCATTCCAAAGCGAGTGACTTCTGTCGTCCCGATACGCAGACCGCTTGGGAAGTCCCAATCCTCTGGTCCGTCGCCTGGAATCAAATTTTTGTTCGTGATGATATTCGCTTCTGCCAACCGCTTGCCTACCTCGTACCCACCGCCAAACTCTTTTACGTCCAGAATGACTTGGTGTGTACGTGTATAGCCTTTGTGTGCGCAAAGCACACGAATTCCCCGTTCATCAAATGCTTTTCCCAGCGCTTGTGCATTCGTCACAATTTGTGTCATGTATTCCTTTCCAAACGCCAAAAACTCTGCCGCCGCCGCTGCTAGTGCCGCTACCCGGTTGACTTGATGTGTCGCGGCAAGGGCTGGGAAAATAGCATCTGTAATCGGTACCGATAGTTCCGGGTCATTCCAGACGATGATGCCGCTTTGTGGGCCGCTAAACGTTTTCCCGGCCGAGCCAGTCATCACACATGCCCCTTCTCGCAACGGGTCCTGAAATTGACCGCCACCGATCAACCCCAACTGGTGTGCGCCATCAAAATAAATGCGCCCGCCCCATTCTTTCACGATCTCAGCCATCTCCTTCAATGGAAATGGAAATAAAGTCATCGACGCACCCAGGGTAACGAGCTTCGGCCTCACTTGTCTTGCGACTTTGGCGAACTCGTCCAGATCAACGGTAAGCTCAACGGGGTCCATTGGCACATCGACTATTTGCAAACCGCGAATGCCCGCAGGCCCGTCTACCCGATTGCTGGAATGCCCCCCAAACGGTTGCGCGATCGTCATAATCGTATCGCCCGGTTGCGTTAACGCCGCGTAGACTGTCATGTTCCCGATCATGCTCGCTACCAATCGATGGTCAGCAAAATTGGCTTGGAATACTTTTTTCAACAGCTCCACACATAACGCTTCGATTTCATCGATATATTTCGTGCCAGCGAACCATCTCTGCGTGCTGCCGATATGTCCTTCCGCAGCGCGAGTACCAACCTCAGAAGCGAGCAGTTGACGTACGATGGGCGTGGTGGGTGCTTCTGGTGCGAGCAAATTCAGGCATTCCTCGCCTCGCCAAATCGCATTGCGGTTGACAGCATTCACGATCTCTTGCTGGATCAGACGGTGTGACGGGCTCTCATCGATAATCGAACGCGCCCATTGCAAAACACGTGAATCATGTACTTCCCCCTTCATTTCAACCGTACTCATGCCATTACCCCCTATTCATCATTGGAATGGTCCGTAAGCAATCTGCCAAGGTTGATCCAGTTTTCTTCCATCAAGGAAGAGGCAAGCTGACTGTTGTTGTCTCGAATCGCTTCGATGATTCTGCGGTGCTGCTCTACTGATTTCCCCCCTTCTAAGGAACCGAACCGAGCAAATTCCAAACGCCGAATTTTCGGCACAACTCGCTCAAGTGCCAGGTAGATTTCACGATTCCCTGCAGCCTCGAGGATCACGTCGTGAAAGCCGTCATCTGCTTCGATCGCTTTGATCACATCTTGCTGGTCGAGTGCGACTAGTAGCTTTTCATTCCACTGCTCTAGACTACGGATGACCTCTGATTCAAATGGCATCGCCAATCGTGCTGCCAACCCGTGCAAGGCCGCAACAACAGGAAAAGCGTGCTTCGCCTCCTTTTCAAGTAAGGGTGTCACCCGTGTTAGAGAGCCCGGAACGGATTCAATAAGCCCTTCGTCCTCCAACCGTTTGAGCGCTTCTCTCACAGGTGTTCGACTCACGCCAAATAAAGCCGCCAGCTCGTTGTCGTTGACTCGTTCTCCTGGCTTTAGCTCCAGCATGATGATCGCTTTCTTCAAGCCTTGGTATACTTGTTCGCGTAAAGTGGGGCGTTCGATTTGTTTGATTATGTTCGTGTCCATAAAACCAATATATTGGTTTTATTTATTTCTGTCAATTTTAAATATTTTGATATATCAAGGTGGTGGTTGTGGTTTGAATGGAATGTTCAGTTAAACCAAAGGTACAGAAAAAGAGGCCGACCCATGAGTAGAATTTGCTAATGGGATAGCCTCTTCATTATTGAGCGTCACTCTACGATTCTGTCGATCCGCTACAATACTCCCGAATCATCTGCTCTTTCATCTCATCAACCGGAAACCCTTCCGGATAAGTCGTCATCATCAGCATTGCGCCTTGGAGCGCCGAAGAAAAATAGAGCGATCTCAATCTGGGCTGCTTTACGCCTAACTGTTGGAAGATCTCGCATTGAACTTCAAACTGCCTGCGTGACTCCTCATTTAATTGCTCTCTGTAAGAAGCAAGTACCCGATCATCTTCGGGCTGCGTCTGCAAATTTAAGTAAAAACGATAGACATCTGGTCGCTGGTAGACGTTATCAAGCGCCCCGTCGACAATATGGCGCAACTGTTCGTGCGGCGTTGCAAGCTTCGTAGCAGCCTCCATCACTTCTTTTACTTCCTCGATCCGTACCTGAACCATCGCGGCGAGAAGCTCTTCCTTGCCTCTGTAATAATTGTAAAGCAGTCCCTTCGATATCTGGGCCTGTTTGGCTACATCTTCGATTGAGGTCGCGTGGTAGCCTTTTTTTATGAAGAGCGTCATCGCGGCTGCATGGATTTTGTCTTTTGCGGCTTGGCGAATGCGCTCATTTTCAGCTGGGGTACGCGGCACGGTTTACGTCAATCCTCCAAAAATTCAGTGATAGCGCGAGCGATTTCTTCTGGATGCGTTAACGTTGGTTTATGATCGGCACCAGTAATCTCGATAACCCTGTGCTTTGGCAAAACTTGTTGAAAATGTTCGGCGATACGGTGCAGATCAGGCGCATCTTCCTCGCCGAGGAGAAAACATGTTTTATCAGCCAGATATCCCAGACGCTCAATCGCGGGTAGCTGCGGCCATATAGACTCCCATGTGGCCCACTCGAACATTTTCGCTATATTATTCTTCGTCATCTCTACCATGAGGTCCTTCTGGGGACTTGCCATCACGATCCGGTACGAGCACGAGGACAGAGAAAGCTCCAACATACGGTCAACATCCGGTGCTGCCGCTTGAATCGTCTGCATCCATTCTGTGAAAGGCTTGCTGTACGTATACCCTGACAAATCTGGAGCGATCAGTACAAGCTTACTCACTCGCTGCGGATAAGCCAAGGCAAAATCCGTTGCAATTCGTCCGCCTATCGAGTGCCCTACGAGTGTGGCTTCGTCCAGCTGAAAGTGGTCCATGACGGCAAGCAAATCATCGACGTAGTTAGCTGTCTCTGTTGGAGACGGCGATTTCCCACATCCGCGTCCGTCGAAAGCGATGACCTGATAATGCTTTGCTAGAATCGGCGCGACAAATGTCCAATCTCGCAAATCAGCACCGCCACTATGCAATAGAATGACTGGTTTTCCTTCCCCTGAAACCTCATAGTACAAATCCATCGGTGATCCCTCCGTGAATTGTAGATTTGGTATATGATCCCAGCTTATTATTGAATGAACGTTTAGTCAATAAAAACAAATGCATTCCCATACAAAACAAAAAGTCCTAATCATCATGATCAGGACTTACCTCTACACGTCAAACACAGAGCAATCACGCTTCCGACTGAATGCGCTTCGCTTCTGCATACAGTACTTGAATGAACTTTTTCATATTGATCCGAATATCTGAACTCGGTGATCCGGCATTGCTCTTTAACTCCGCCATCTTTTTCCACACGTAAGTAAAATCAAAAAACTGCGAAGCGTAATTCTCGAACTTCCAATTCGAGAGATCCGCAAGCCCAAGAGACGCCAAATGATTCAACGACTGATAGATCGCTCGGCGGACTCTCTGCTCAGAAGCTTTGACAACCTTGGCGAAGTGAGGATCGTCCACAGCTACTTCGAGCCTGTCCTGTGCTACTGCAACAAAAATCTCCTTTAGGGCTGGAAATCCATTTTTAAACGTATGCGTCTGTTCGTATCCATGCAAGAAGTCCAAAATATCTAGCAAGTCATTGCTTCCATTGTCTCCCGCGATACCCAACTCCGTTAACAGAAACTGACCCGCCTCTCGAAGTGGTTTGCCCTGTGATGGACGGGGTTGTCCGGAAGTCTGCTGGTCCACTTGCATGACGGCATTCAGCGATTTGTGAATGTCCCGTATCGAACGCTCTAGGCGAATTTTCTCGATCACTTTTTGGAGGATGGTTACGACTTCGATCTTGTTTACGGGCTTGATAATGTAGTATTCGCTTCCAAGGGCGTAAGCTTGGGCGATCAAATCTTTCGTTTCTGCCTGAGAAATCATGACGATCTTTCCTGTGAATGTCGGCTTCACTTGGCGAATTGTCTCAATCCCATCCCGGTTGGGCATGAACAAATCGATCAGCAAAATATCTACGTTGCGTGCGGTTAACGTATGACCGTCTACCATCGAGCCGTCAGATGCTTCCCCCACGACTTCGCCCAGATTCTCGTCTTCTATGATTTCCGTCAACATGAGACGTACAGCATCATCGTCATCAACTAAATAAAACAGCATCTTCTCACTCTTTCTTCGTTATCGGATCAATTGGTACTCGCATGAGAAATGTTGTCCCCTTCCCATCTACTCCATCCTGTAAGGAGATTTCCCCTTGCCATTGTTCCACCAATTGTTGTACATAAGACAGTCCGATCCCTGTAGAGGGGTTGCCGGTTCGATCGTATTTCGTAGTAAAGCCAGGCCTGAACAGCAAAGCCTTTCGCCGTGGAGGTACCCCCGGTCCGTCATCGTTGATTCTGATTTCCACAAGATCGCCTTTCCGATCAATTTCAATGGAAATCGCTCCTGCTTGATGGATCGCTTCCACTGCATTTGCCACCAGATTATTGATCAGGGAAAGCATCATGAAAACATGGTAGAGCGGATGTGTCCCCGAAATGGAAGCTGTGATTTGTATGTCCTTCTCCAACAAAAGTGCATACTTCATATTGCTTCGTTTGATAATGTCCACGAGCTGATGGATGTCCATGTAATCCGTAATGCTTTCATCGGATATCAGCTTGTGAAGCCCTGCAAAAATGCGTTGGTTGTCCTTTTTAATCTCGTGAACCTCGCCTGCGACAATCAATGCTTGCTTGGCAAATCTCTCTACATTTGATGGTACTACCTGTTCCTTATGAAGCTCATGCAAGCCCTGGTATAGCTCGAAAGACTTCATACTGATACTCTCGGCATTTTGCAGTGTTTTTTTCAGATGAACCGATTCCTCATACAGGTTTGAAATCAGCATCAGCATATGCTCGTTCTGTTTTCTTGTCTGTTGCTCCCGCGACTGTGCTTCGTACAGCTTCATCATATTGAGAAAACTAATCACAATAAAGCTGTGGGAAAGCGCGATGACGAGCATCTCTTGCACCGCTCCCCAAGTGAGGACAGTATCCAACAGTACATATTGGGATAGAACCTCCACCAGGTCAGACAATACCTCGATGACCATTCCCATCAATCCAACTAGAATCGTCCTGTTGTGAAAACGACGCATTCCGGTTAGATAAAACAGAACAGAATAAGCGAAATAAAAGAAAAAGCTAGAATAATGCGCTTGGAGGGAAGCCTCCCATGCTGTATGATTCCCGGCGATGAGGTCGATCACAATCCGAAAGCATACGACCGTCATCCCCGTCAAAAAGCCAGCGAGCACAGATGGAATTCTTTGAAACAGTAATAAAAAGAAGAAAAAGGTAGGAGCTCCAAAGCTAATTCGAAAGGTCTCATTGACGGGATAAAATTTCAACTCTCCTGCCAATGGGACCGTAATAAGCATGAGCGCCAATATATACCAATCTCGTTTTACTTGTGTCTGAACACGCATGCCTCTCACTTCCCATGTTGTTTCTTGATGCCCCTATCTATTTTTATCGAGAATGCGTAAAAAGCACAAGTCTCAAAAAAAATGTGAAACTCACATGAAACAATCTGTGAGTTTTTGTTTTATTTTGTAGGGTGGTTGTAAAGTGTTCATTATATGTATTTCGCGAAGCATGGAAGCGCTTTCTATACACTTCGCGTAAGAGCAATGTATTCGATTTTTGGGGGGAAAGGCGTTGATTCAACAGGTTTTACTCGTGGATGAATTACAACAATGGGTGGAACAATATCGTTCCAAGGCATCTGAAGGAAAATGTGCCAGTTATATCCCTGCTTTGTACAGAACGGATCCGAATCAGTTAGGTATTTGTATCATCGAGCCTACAGGAAAAATGCTCACGGCGGGTGACTGGGATGTTCCTTTCACAATGCAAAGTATTTCCAAAGTAATCAGTTTTATTGCTGTTTGCTGCTACCATGGTATCCCTTACGTGTTGGATCGGGTAGATGTAGAACCGACTGGAGATGCATTCAACTCTATCATCCGTTTGGAAATGAACAAGCCAGGCAAGCCTTTTAATCCCATGATCAATGCGGGAGCGATTACGACATCTTCACTTCTCCCTGGTCAAACACCGGATCATAAACTGCGTTACTTGTATGCATTTTTCAGTAAAATTACCGGTGTTACGCCAATGGTGAACGAGGAAGTGTTTCTTTCCGAATGGGAAAACTCTCACAGAAACCGGGCACTCGCCCACTATTTAAAGGATACCGGCTATTTGGCGTGCGAAGTGGAAGAGGCTTTGGAGGTCTATCTCACCCAATGTTCGATTGAAGTAACAACCGAGCAGATTGCCTTGATCGGTCTCCTTTTGGCACTCGATGGCTACCATCCGATGCGCAACGAACAAGTTCTCCCGAAAGATGTCGTCCGTTTAGCCAAAGCACTGATGCTCACCTGCGGCATGTACGATGCATCGGGCAAATTCGCCGCGAATGTTGGGTTGCCAGCAAAAAGTGGCGTCTCAGGCGGTATCATGACACTGGTTCCTCCTAACCGCAAATCACATTCACCGTTTCAAGATGGTTGTGGAATCGGTATTTTTGGACCTTCCATTGACGGTTGTGGAAACAGTGTAGCGGGCGTTTCTTTGTTAAAACATATGGCTCAGGAATGGGATGTAACAATCTTTTAGAGAATACTAAGGAAAAATTCATAACTAAATTCGAGGTGACACAATGCAACAATTCCTACTAGATGTAACAGCTTCCATAAACGATTTTTTGTGGTCCTATATTATCATTGTCATGCTAATCGCGTTAGGCTTGTTCTTTACCTTCAAGGGTAATTTTTTGCAAGTACGCATGTTGCCGGACATGCTCCGTTCCATTAAAGAAGGAAGAGCGAAAGACGATGGCGGCATCTCCCCTTTTCAAGCTTTCGCTATTAGTATGGCCGCGCGTGTCGGCACAGGGAACATTACGGGAATTGCCATTGCGATCGCATTAGGTGGTCCTGGCGCCGTATTCTGGATGTGGGTCATTGCGATTATTGGTTCTGCATCCAGCTTTGTTGAGAGTACGCTCGCTCAGATTTATAAAATCAAGGATAAAAACGGTTTTCGTGGCGGTCCGGCCTATTACATGGAAAAAGGGTTGAACAAACGTTGGATGGGCGCTCTTTTTGCCATCCTCATCACGTTGTCCTTTGGTCTTGTTTTTAACGCGGTCCAATCCAACACGATTACCATCGCCTTTGAAAATTCGTTCGGTACCGACCGATTGACAATTGGAATTATCATGACGATCGCTTTTGCCTTGATTATTTTCGGTGGTGTGAAACGCATCGCGAAAATGTCGGAGTACATCGTAATTGTATTGGCTGTATTGTACATCGGGATGGCCCTGTTTATTGTGATGATGAACATCTCTGAGATGCCTGCCCTCATCGCGTTGATTGTGAAAAACGCGTTTGGCATCGAACAATTCGCTGGTGGAACCCTGGGTGCAGCACTGATGCATGGAATCAAGCGTGGTTTGTTCTCAAACGAAGCTGGTATGGGTAGCGCGCCGAACGCTGCGGCAACGGCAACGACAAGCCATCCAGTGAAGCAAGGGCTGATTCAAGCATTCGGTGTTCTATTCGATACCCTCGTGATTTGTACAAGCACAGCTTTCATCATTTTGCTGTCCGGCGCGTACACGCAACAAGGATTGAGTGGCATTGAGCTGTCCCAAGCAGCACTGAGCATTCATATCGGTTCTTGGGCTTCTGGCTTCCTTGCCATTATGGTTTTCCTGTTCGCCTTCAGTACATTGATCGGGAACTACTATTACGGTGAGACCAACATCGAGTTTTTAAAGACAAGCAAAGCATGGCTATTGCTGTATCGTTTAAGTGTACTCGCCATGGTGTTGTTCGGATCAGTGGCAAAGGTACAGCTCGTATGGGATTTGGCCGATTTGTTCATGGGCTTAATGGTCATTGTCAACCTGATTGCGATCGCCATGTTATCGAAAATCGCCTATGCTGCGCTGCATGATTACATGAAACAGAAAAAGGCAGGAAAAGATCCTGTGTTCTACAAGGACAGTATTGAAGGCGTCGAAAATATCGAAGCATGGGATGCTGCTCCATCGTCCAACAAATAGCTCTGCAAATCAAAACGAGAAGCCTGCTCAGTCAGCAGCTTCTCGTTTTTCATTTACAATCGCGGATCGATCTCTTTTTCCTTCGCCACTTCAAAGAGCATCCTGGCGACTACTTTTTGATACTCCGTATTTTCTGGAGAAATGTCGTCGAATTTGAAACCAAGCATCCTTTCACCCAGCCTGTGTTCCTGCATCGAAGTCTTGAGCTTTTTCGTAATATTTTTCTGATTGAAAAGCTTTCGGTACTTGTGTGGAAAACGGTAGTCGTAGCCATAAATAATCGCCAAGTACTCCGGATTGCGAACCTTCATGGCAGGCACGACCTTCTGATCGATGAGCTCTGGCTTGATCACGATGCCTTCCATCTTGTTTTCCAGTGTAATCGTGGAAAAGTAACATGCCGCTTGTTCATACGCATTCGGCTCAGACAAATCGATGGCGAGAAAATGATCGTCATTTACGAAGCGATACATATCGGATGTTTTCCAATTCGGCAATTGCTCGTCCCCATTCAAATAGACGGCCTTTAGAATAGAAAAAGGCTTGTAGTCAAGCTCCCCTTCTCCTGCATAGAGCTCCAGCTGTTTTTGGTAAATATGATAGGCCTCCAAATGCTTGTCGACCGGAACGTAGCTCTCTTTGATTTCTCGCACATACTTGTAGTTTTGATACAAGCTCGAACCGAATTTTTCCGTGAGCGCACTCTTGGATAGGTGGAACTGGTCTTTTTCGAATCCGCTCTCGTCATAGTTGTGAATGAGTTGGTGAAGCGCCTCTTCAAAACCGTTTTCCTGCAAAAATGCAAATTCACTGCGCAGCGCGGATTCGATTGGTTTGAACTGCTTTTCGATCAAACCCTTTCCTATTGCACTCCACGGCAACAATTCGCCATCCAAGATGAGCATCGCCATTTCATTCTGCTTCATGTATTCGCGGAACCTTACATGTAGCTTGTCATAAATGGGTGTCAAATCAACCTGATTGACGGCATAACCGTTTCTGCTGATCGCAAAGCACTTGTCTCGATCATGATGGAGATAGAGATTGCATCTCGAACCCATGTATTTCGGCTGCAACACGACTTGATGAATGCCTCGATTCGCGAAATAATCCAGCCCCGCCTTCAACGATTCCAATTCCTGAGTCGCCTCATCCTTATCCGCTGGAGGCATCGTTCCGGAAATAAAATTGACCTTATTTTGCGAGCAGTAACGGAGTCGACGGAGTTCTTCCTCTTCCAAATCTCCCATGGATACTTGTTTTTCTGCATGGAACAAGATCGGCAACTCCTCTGTCATCACCCGATGCACAGACTGAAACGATTTGAAAAACGGCTTGTGTGCGATCACGACTGACGTCAAAGCATTTCCGTGCACACATCCGGTATCGAGATGGAGCTTGTTCTTCAGGCGAAACGCTTTTTGTGCCGCGATATGTCCAAAAATATGATACGGATGGTTACTGACTGCTTCAACCGTCAAAAATGCGAGTTGCTCTTCCAATGAAGCTGTTCGGTCTATCCGGAAATTGCGTTGGCGCCGTATCGAATTCGCATCAAGCTTTCCCATATATTTCTTTTTGCAGGGAGCGTGTGTTACATAATAGGACGGGCCAGTCAGTGCGTTCGATCGATAAAACGGCTGAGCGAGCGTACACAGGTGATTGAACATCTCTATTAATTCAGCGTCTTTTTCCAAGACGTGTATGGAATCAAAATAAGTATCCAGTAGCTGTGGGTCTACCCCTTTTAGTTCCTTTCGCAAGTACTTGTAGACAAAATTTTCGTGGTTCCCGAGAACAAACAAGAAATGCTGCTGATTTTCGAATAGAAACTCGATGATCTCCCTAGTTTGCGCTCCTTTGTCGATCCAGTCCCCTGCTACGATGATTTTGGTATGCTGTACCTTGTCAGTCGTGATGAGACGATTGTCCTCGAGCTTGAATCCGTAGTTTTGCAGGAGACCTTTTAATTCGTGGACACATTCGTGAATGTCTCCGATGATGATGTACTTTTGATCTTTAGGAAGGATCGTAGCCAAATACGCTTCCTTATTTTCGATCACAACCTCATAACGAGAATTAGCCACCCCATCTGCTAGTGCGTAAAAATCTTTGTGCCGTATCCGGTGAATGTTGTGGTACCCTTCCTTGGATAATGCCCGGAGCACTTCTTGCTTCAACCGGAGAATATGGTTGGTAATCAGTTTTTTTGACCGCTCGGATGCGTAGTAATCTTCCCGATTGCGATAATCAAAGAGGATCACTTCCAAGCGGTAATTGTTCTCGGCCGCAATTTCGCGGACTTTCGAGCGGAAGTCTTCTGCTAGTCCTGTTGTATCGACGACCACGAATTCGGCGTTGATCGGAAACGAAGTCACCAAGCGCAGCTTTTCAAACAGGAGCCCAAATGCCTGCTCGCTCGCTTCCAGCATCACCTGATCATACTTGTCGTAATCATAGCCCAGCAGTTCCTGACGAATGCTGTCCGAGGAAATGTATTGGACGTTTGCTTTTACGTTTTTTTGTTCATCTTCAAATGAAAGCCTCGGCATGAGTACTTCCTTAGCAAAAGTCGTTTTCCCACATTCGGTTGGACCAACGAGCATAAAAATCGTGTGAACCTGCGTCTGTAACAGCATCGTTACGCCCCCTTTCTCTGGACAATGACGCCTTGTGTGGTGTGGATGTCATTCACGCCGTCACCAATGGATACAAATTGCCCCTGCACCCCGGCTTCTTCCATGATCTCGGTCATCCATGCCTGGAACTCATCTTGTCCCATTTCCCATTTATGATCGTCGTGGCGATAGCCTTCCAGCTCATAGAACGGATTAAAATCCAAGTTCGGTGTCGTAATGATAAAATGGTCAAAATCCAATCGACTGCAGATTTGCTTGATGAGGTCTCTCGCTTCCTCTTTGCTCATATGCTCAATGACCTCAGTCAAAATGACATCTACTTGTTCACCGTTGTAATCCTGTAAAAACTGATCCAGCGAGCGAAACAAAATCAGATTCGAGATTTCTTTTTCCTCGGCCCTGCGTCTGACTAATTCCAGCGATTGTTCATCGATATCGATGGCATAGTAATACTGCGGCAGCTTAGTAGCGAACGGAATCGCATAAAAACCTTCTCCGCATCCGATATCTACGATGGATTTGGTAAAAGGAAGCTTACTCGCGATGTAGTTCCGTCTCTGCAAACCCGTGCTTCCGTACTCCAATTGAATGGGGTAGCGGTTCGTCTTCTCGATCTCGGTCTTGTACTTGCGATAGCGCTCTCTGGTTGTCAGGAAGTTGCGAGCGAACAGGCTTCGTATGTAAAAAGGTGCATCGATGACATGAATACTTTTGATGTATTTATCCAGGATGTTATCGGATATGTCGATGTACTCTTTTCCAAACATACTCAAGAATAGACAGAGCACGCTCACGACGTGGAGAAGCTGATGTAGACTCGTTCTCGTTGTGATGGTCAGAGCGTAGCTTTTATCGGCGTGGTGCTTGAGTTCAAAGGTGAAATCCTTGAGATGCTTCTCAAAAAATGTCAGATACAGCAGGCGTTCGATGTGGATCATGTTGATGAAAAAAACATGCTCATACCCTTCTGCATCCCGCTCGTCGTGTTGCTTCATCGGAGTGGAAAAAAATTCATTGATCGCATTTAACGGAAACAGGGGTGTATTGTACCGGGAGACATTCAAATATTCAAAATGCTCCTGCTCGGATTGTTTGTAGGAGACCTCATTTTCTGCATCTTTAAAGTAAACGTTATATGTATCCGTCTTGGAAAACCACCCGTATGCGATTCCTTTTCGAATGGATCGTAAACTCAGTCCGGAATTCGGATTTTTCTTGATCATGTACGAAAAATCCGGGTTCTCTGATCGTAGCTGAACAATGGCCATACGTTGTCTCACCTCTGGAAAAGAAGAATGAATACCTACTGACAATATTCGCCTTTTCATCCCATGCTGAACAGGGTAAAAGTATTACGACTTACCAATTAACAGAAGCATTTGATTCAACATGCTGTTCTTGGTATAGTGAAATCCGCGATAACAAACCAGCGGGAGGTGCGTCAGATGCCTTATTACAAGCCGATTGAGATCGCTCGCGAGCTACATATTAGCACGAGTGCTTTGCGCCATTATGAATCATGGGGAGTCGTTCCTGCTCCTGATCGTGCAGATAATGGCTATCGACTTTATACAGAAATCCATCTTGCCTATTTTCGTTGCCTACGCGCCATGTTTCCCGGCTTTGGGGTCGCCGTCACCTGTGAAGTCCTTCGATCTCTTCAAAAAGCGGATATGGATGCTGCCTTTTGGCTCGTGAATAAAGAACAGGCCAACCTCCAACAAGAGAAGGTCGCAGCAGACCAAACACTCGAACTTTTGGAAAATCTCGATCTCCCCTTGCATCCAGACAAAAAGTGGCGAAACCGCATGACGATTGGTGAAGTCGCTGCTTACACAGGAGTCACAACGTCTGCGATTCGCCATTGGGAAAAAGAAGGCTTGCTCGTACTGCCACGAGATCCTGAGAATGGCTACCGCCAATTCACTCCCATGGATATACGGAAGATTTTGCTTATCCGCACATTGCGCAATACGGTGTATTTTTTAACGAACATGAAAGAAATTGTACAAGCAGTAGAGAATCAAAGTATTGAGCAGGCCAAGAAAGTGACAGCGGATGCGATCAGAAGCATTCACGATCGCAATCGCCATCAGATGTACGGAGTTAGGCGGTTGGTTGAATTGTGTGAGGTACTGAAGCTCGTTTGACAACGAGCAATAAAAAAGGACGAGCTAAGATCGCTCATCCTCTGTTCCATCTTCTATTTCTTTTCTACGGCATGTCCGCCAAATTCATTGCGCAAGGCTGCAACCACTTTTCCGTGGAACGTATCCTCGTCCAACGAACGGTAACGCATCATCAAGGACATGGCAATCACGGGTGTGGCTGCCTGTAGATCCAGCGCGGTTTCCAGCGTCCATTTGCCTTCCCCGGAAGAATGCATGACTCCACGGATTTCATCGAGCTTGGCGTCTTTTCGAAAAGCTCGCTCTGTTAAGTCCATCAGCCAGCCTCGAATGACGGAACCATTTGCCCACACGCGTGCGACCTCGGCAAAATCGTAGTTATACTGGCTTTTCGCAAGTACCTCAAAGCCTTCCCCAATCGCCTGCATCATGCCGTATTCAATCCCGTTATGAATCATTTTCAAGAAGTGGCCGCTGCCCGCTTCCCCAGCGTACAAATATCCGTTTGCAACGTTAATGTCGCGAATCATCGGCTCAATATGAGTGAATGCTTCCCGATCTCCACCAATCATCATACATGCTCCGTGGCGTGCTCCCTCCATGCCTCCGCTCGTACCTGCATCCATGAAGTGAATGCCCTTTTCCTTTAAGCGAGCATAGCGATCTAATGATTGCTTGTAATGAGAGTTGCCTCCGTCAATGACGATATCCCCTTCAGCCAGCAAGATAGAGAGTTGATCAACCAATTGATCCACAATCTCTCCCGCCGGTACCATCAGCCATATTACGCGAGGTGTCGGCAGCTTCGCCACAGCGTCTACCACCGAAAATGCTGGAATCGCGCCTTCATGACTCAACTCTTCTGCACGCGTAGAATCTACATCATAGGCTACGACCTCATGCTGATGCGAGAGCAAATTAAGCGTGAGATTGTACCCCATTTTTCCTAATCCGAGGATCGCAAGTTTCATATCGTGTACGTCACTCCTTTTTGGATCATATCCGTTACCACGTATTATAAGACAAAAATTTTCATCTTTCATCAAAAATGAAGAAAATTTTTTCGAACCTATGAAAAGGAGTCTGATTTTCCTTATACTATCAGTACAGATTCACAATGGAACGTTAGGAGGTACCTATTGATGAACGCTTCCAACTCGCATGCTCCTCGTGTGCTCACGCAATTACGCGCCATCTATACGCAATTAAGCGGGAAAGAACAACAGATCGCCGACTATATTTTGGAGCATGCCAGTGAAATTATTCACTTCTCTATCACGGAGCTAGCCGACCAATGCCAGTGTGCAGATGCTACCGTGTTTCGTCTGTGTCGCAGACTTGGATTTCGCGGCTACCAAGCATTCAAGATCGCCTTGGCGAGTGAAGTCACGAATCCGAAGCAAACGATTCACCAAGAAATCAATCTCGACGACGATGACGTCAGTGCGATTGCTGAAAAAATTTTCACAGCGAATATCGAGACGATTCGGGACACACAGCAGATTATCAATAAAGATGAGTTAATGAAAATCGTCTCCTGTTTGGAAAACGCAAGCCGGATCGAGTTTTATGGCTCGGGAGGCTCAGCCGTCATCGCACAGGATGCGTACCACAAATTTATGCGGACAGGCATCCCTTGTCTCTATCATTCTGATGCGCACTATCAAGTGATGTCCGCCTCTCTGCTTACCGAGGGCGCTGTCGTCGTAGGCATCTCCCACTCTGGCTCCAATAAAGATATTTTGGCAGCCCTCCAGGTTGCCAAGGACGCCGGAGCAAAAACAATCGGCATCACCAGCTATGGAAAATCTCCTCTCGTGCGTCTCGCAGACATGTGCTTGTACACGACTTCACGCGAAACGGTATTTCGTACAGAAGCTCTGTCGTCCAGGCTTGCTCAGCTCAGCTTAATTGATCTGCTCTATGTAGCCGTATCCTTACGGCGGCAGGATGATACGATCGCCAATATCCAGCACATCCGCAAAGCCATCTCACTCAAACGCCTGTAAATCAGGCGTTTTTTCTTTTGCTTACCTCCTCTTGCAATTTGCAGGAGAAAAATGCAAATCAAACAAGCATCGTGTACCTGTTTTTTCTGGCTGGGTAACTCCCTACTTCATTCGTTTGGCAATCGGATGATCTTCATTCAGCTCTAGCAAATCCCACAGGTTGCCATATAAATCCTGAAAGACCGCCACCATTCCATACGGCTGTTCTTTTGGCTCTCTCACAAATTGGATTCCTCTTGCGACCATCTCATGATAATCTCTCCAAAAATCATCTGTGTTTAAAAAGAGAAAAACTCTCCCGCCAGCCTGATTCCCGATAAATTGCTCTTGCTCAGGTTTGGATGCTTTTGCAAGCAAGATCGTAGTACCAACAGAACCAGGCGGAGATACGACAACCCATCGCTTATCCTGTTCTGGCTGATAGGTATCTTCCACTAAGGTAAAATGGAGCTTCTTGGTATAAAACTCAATGGCTTCATCATAATCTTTGACCACTAGCGCGATATGGACGATGGATTGAATCATGATCTCGTTACCTCCAGCATTAAGGTTTTTTTTGGAATGAAATGAAAGGATTGGGGCACCCTATGCCTTGGGGCTGCACGTTTGATATAGCAGAACTTCCCAACACTAATCGAGGGAGTGACAATCTTGGCTACTAACAACGAACGCAATCACAACGATGCTGTTGACAAAGTAGAAGCGAACATGACAGGCAGTGGAGCTGCTGAAGCTGCAGGAACAGTTGGTGGTGCGGCAGTAGGTGCTGCCGTAGGTTCTATTTTAGGGCCACTTGGTACCATTGCAGGTGCGGTTGCCGGGGGTGCACTTGGCAACGAAATGGGAGAAAATGTGGCGGCTGACGGCAATGACACATGGGATGTTGCGAATAATAATGCCGATAGAGACCGTGCAGAATAAAGCAAGCTTCATCTATGTATGACAAAACGAGGTGCGGGGCAAAAACCTGCACCTCGTTCCATTACTTACCGCACATGCCCATTGCTTTACTCCGCATTACTTCTTATTCAAATAATCTTCTACTGATTTTCGCTTATACTTGCTTGTCGCTTTTTCGATCATCTTTTCATATTCTTCTTGTTGTTCCTTATCATCTTTTCTTTTTTTGCGCTTATCTTCCCTAGCCTCCAGTGTTCTTTTCCCATTCCTATTCGTTTTGTTTTTACTATCTGATTTTTTGCCACCATTATAGTATTCGATGTCAGAATCATAACCAGTTATCGCTCGTAATACTTGTAAGCTACGCAATATTTTCTCTTTATATTGCGGATAGATCTCTTCTACTGTTTCCTGGTATAAATTCCTTCCTATTCGATGGTTTTTTAACCGTGTCAGAGTTAGGGTCTGTGCCTCTAGTATTTTGCTATACTGGGCCATTTTTTGCTGAATACTTTTAATCTCATCCTCTTCTATATTGTCTAATTGTTCCATCCATGTAGCGAACTCATTTTCTATGATATCGAAGTTCTCTTTTTCTTTCTCAAACGTTTCCTCTTCTTCTTGTTGTACATCAAAAAATGGGTAGTAATCTGCCTCTATTTTCTTAAGTATCATGTATTCGTTTCGAATTTTGTTTTTCTCTAATTGATAAATAAATACACATTTTTTATCGTCACGTTCCTCTAACTGGGAAATCCCTTCTGGAATAAACCTCATTTTTTCTGGCTTCTTTACATCGTCAATTTCTTCAATCTCATCGATAAGAATTTTGTTTCGCTTCAGTTTAGCTGACACGATTTCTAAAATATTGGTAGACGAAGCTTTCCCCTTTGTAACCTCACCAAAATGAGCAACTTTATTTGCTTCGTTCCCCACCCAATCTGCCGGATTTTGATTTTTCAAAAAGTCTGTAGGTAAAGATTGATGCATGGAGTAGCGAATCCCTTTCACTCTCTTTGCATCGAAATTATTGGAATCAATGTCATAGAGCTCCTCATTTCCGTCCTTATCGGAAAATGCGAGGTTGAATCTTGCTGTGTGGCTTTTTCTCGTAAAATCCAAATTCCCTTCATCCATTGTTTGCGAAAACTGTTCGAAAGAAGATTCTCCCTTTGTTGGACTACCAAATTTCCATTTCTTTTCGTCAGTCTTCGTCATATCCGCTTTCGCATCCCATTTAAACGGAATTCTGACTGGTAGCTGAATTTCCCATGGCTTCATTGAATCAACCTGTTTCAAAGCACCTAGCTTTACCAATTGTTCTTGATCCACACTAAAGTTCCATTGATCGTATTTCACCTCAACAGAGTACGTATACTCTGTACCTTTACCCGCTCCCCGTAGCATTTTTTCAATCGTATTATTATAGGAATGCTCGTTGTTTTTCACATCTTGCGGGGCTATATTCCACGCTTGGTTCGCTTCGATTCCTCTGACAATCTGATAACCGACCAAGTGCCCCCCATCGTATGCGGTTTTGGCTGCATCATTTTTTCCATCCCGTATCAATCGCTCTTCTGTACCCAAATTACCGATCGCACTGACAACAGGATCTCCTTTACGATCCTTTCTCGATGTGCCTTTTTTTACGATAGCAGAAACGGAATGAGGACGATCACATGTATCTCCTAATTCATCTGTCTTGGAAAAAAAGCTTTTATTTACATTGTCTTCGCCAAATGTATCTTTCAACACACCAAAATAGGTGGGGAGACCTTTATCTGCTCGCACAGCAGTAAATTGACCTTCATTATCCGGATCGTTATCATACTCATTTGTTGCGTAATTGGTTGGTTCAATACCCTTGAATTTGCCTTGTATGACTGGTTGGTTATTACTTTGCTTTTGGAGTAAATGGATCATGGCTTTGTTTCCGATTTTTTTGGCGAGCTGCAAAACATGTGGCGTTGAGTTTTTAGCGCTTGGGGATAGAGTAGAATTTTCAGGGGTTTGACGATAACTTGATTGCGAAT
Organism: Brevibacillus fortis; assembly: GCF_046196545.1. Lineage (GTDB taxonomy): Bacteria > Bacillota > Bacilli > Brevibacillales > Brevibacillaceae > Brevibacillus > Brevibacillus fortis_A. Next base: position 2,947,400 of record NZ_CP176370.1, on the reverse strand, counting down.
CCTGATTTTGGGAAAACATCACATCACCTGCCAGTACGATCATTTATCGAATCTTTTCTTATCATATCAAATTCTGTCTTTTTTCCCAATCAGTGATCGGCAAAAGAAAAAGCCGACGACTCACAAATTAAGTCATCGGCTTTCCTCCTTATTTGCCCACAGAGACAAAGGATTGCTCGGGCGCTTTCTTTTTCGGTGCTTTGGCATCGCCTTTCTTCTGGCTCATTTCAAAAGCGGCCAATATCGCCTCTTGGCGCTTCATACCGGATTTCTCCAACTCCTCCATCGTGGAGACGATTTGCTTGTAATCTTTTGGAATGACTTTGACAAACTGTTGGACGGTACGTTCCCACTCATCGAGCAAAGCTTGTGCATGACGGCTGCCTGTGTAGCTGACGTGGTTTTCCAGCAAGCGCTTGACTCGAGCGATCTCCCGTTGATCTTCCAGTGTCTCCAGGAGTACCATCTCCTGATTGCACATGGAGGCGAACTTCTCTTTATCCTCCGCCAGAACGTAGGCAGTACCTCCTGACATGCCTGCTGCAAAGTTTTTGCCGACGGGGCCGAGAACGACGACGCGTCCTCCTGTCATGTACTCGCAGCCATGGTCGCCTACTCCTTCAACGACTGCAGTCACTCCGCTGTTGCGAACGCAGAATCGCTCACCAGCCATCCCGTTGATATACGCCTCTCCAGAGGTCGCTCCGTAGAACGCAACGTTTCCGATAATCATGTTGTGCTCTGGAGCGAATTTGCTTTTTTTCGATGGTGCGACCGTAATTTTGCCGCCCGACAACCCTTTTCCTACGTAGTCATTCGCATCTCCCTCGAGATGAAGCGTGATCCCTCGAGGAACAAACGCCCCGAAGCTTTGACCTGCCGAGCCAGTAAAATGCAGGCGGATTGTATCCTCCGGCAGACCGTGCTCGCCAAAGCGTTTGGTTACCTCGCTGCCCAGGATCGTACCGACCACGCGATTCGTATTGGTGATGGCGAGCTTTGCCTCTACCTGCTGCTGTTTATTCAATGCTGGCTTGCACAACTTGAGCAGTTTTTGACGATCCAGCGTTTCTTCCAGCTTGTGATCCTGGTTGCGCTGATGATAGCGGCCCACTTCCTCGGAGACATCCGGTTGGAACAAGAGCGCTGACAAATCAATGTGCTTGGCTTTCCAGTGTTCTTTTGCCTTGTCGCTCATCTTCAGAACATGGCTCTGACCGACCATCGACTCGAGGGAGCGATAACCCAGCTCCGCCATGATCTCACGAACTTCACGGGCAACGAGACGCATGAAGTTCACAGCGTGCTGCGGATCGCCTTTAAACCGTTTGCGCAGCTCGGGATTTTGTGTCGCCACACCCACTGGGCATGTATCGAGGTGGCATACGCGAGCCATGACACACCCTATGGAAACAAGTGGTGCTGTAGCGAAGCCGAATTCCTCCGCACCGAGCAAAGCTGCAATGACGACATCGCGTCCCGTCATCAGTTTGCCGTCCGTTTCCAGAACCACACGGTCGCGCAATTGGTTCAGCAATAGCGTCTGATGTGTCTCAGCAAGACCGAGTTCCCATGGCAGTCCTGCGTGCTTGATGCTTGATTTTGGGGAAGCGCCTGTGCCGCCATCGTGTCCACTAACCACAATGACATCTGCAAGACCTTTTGCCACACCAGCCGCAATCGTTCCGACTCCAGCCTTGGATACGAGCTTCACGCTGATTCGCGCACGCGGATTCGCATTTTTCAAGTCAAAAATCAGCTGTGCCAAATCCTCGATTGAATAAATATCGTGATGGGGCGGCGGCGAAATGAGTCCAACTCCTGGTGTCGATCCGCGCACTTCGGCAATCCATGGGTAGACTTTGCTTCCTGGCAATTGACCGCCTTCGCCCGGCTTTGCTCCTTGTGCCATCTTAATTTGGATCTCAGAGGCATTGACCAAATAATGACTGGATACTCCAAAGCGTCCTGATGCGACCTGCTTGATGGCACTGCGTCGCAAATCTCCGTTTTCATCCATGATGTAACGTGCTGAATCTTCGCCGCCTTCCCCGCTATTGCTTTTCGCACCCAAACGGTTCATGGCGATCGCTAAGGTCTCATGCGCTTCCTTGCTGAGAGAGCCGTATGACATCGCCCCCGTTTTAAAACGATGAACAATGGAGTCAACAGATTCTACCTCGTTCAGCGGGATCGGCTGTCGATTGGACTTGAAATCGAGCAAATGCCGCAGGGCTACGAATTGCTGTGCTGTCGCTTGCTCCGCATAGATTTTGTACTGCTCATAGCTGCCTTCCCGACAAGCTTTTTGCAGGGCATGAACCGTCTTCGGATTGAACAGGTGGAACTCACCGTCACGGCGGAACTGAAAATCGCTGCCCGCCTCCAATGCTTCCTCGGAGTGCTCTGGCAAAAATGCTTTCGCATGGCGAAGCAAAGTCTCTTGTGCAATCACATCTAGTCCGATCCCCGAAATCTGAGAAGGGGTACGGCTAAAATAGCGAGCTATGACGGCAGAATGGATGCCCACCGCTTCAAAAATTTGTGCGCCGCGGTAGCTCTGAATAGTCGAAATGCCCATCTTGGACATGACTTTTACGACACCTTCTACAGCTGTTTGCAGGTACATTTCGACTGCTTCGTCGTTAGTAATATCCTTCAGCTTAGTCGATACAACCAACTGGTTTACCGTTGAGATGGCGACGTATGGGTTGATCGCGTCAACACCGTAACCAATCAGCATGGCGAACTGGTGTACGTCACGCGGTTCTCCGGATTCTATAATGATGCTCGCTTTGGTACGTGTCCCTGCGCGGACGAGATGATGATGAAGTCCACTTCCAGCGAGCAAAGCAGGCATCGCAGCCAAATCTTGATTCATTCCGCGATCTGATAAAATAAGCAAGGTGTAGCCAGTAGCAATCGCTTCATCCGCCGCAGCGAACATTTGATCAAGTGCCAGCTCTAGCCCCTTTTCGCCCCCTTGCGCCGGGAAGAGTATCGATAATGTTTTCGCCTTGAACTCTTGGTATGGGTTCGCGCGAAGCTTCGCCAGCTCTTGATTGGAGATCAAAGGATTGGTCAAACGAATTCTGCGGCAATTGCTCTCATCCGGTGCCAAGAGGTTTCCTTCCGCGCCAAGCACAGTATGAGTCGATGTTACGCACGCCTCCCGTAGCGCATCAATCGGCGGATTCGTAACTTGGGCGAAAGACTGTTTGAAATAGTGGTACAAAAGCTGTGCGCGATCAGACAAAACCGCGAGTGGTGTGTCTACGCCCATCGAACCAATGGGGTCTTTTTGTTCAGCCACCATCGGGGCTAGTACCTTGTCGACTTCCTCCTGTGTATAGCCAAACGCTTTTTGGTGCGCAAGCAGGCTATCTCCTTGCAGCTCCTCCGTGCGACCTGCTGCCGGCAAATCCTCGATAGCATGCAGGTTGTTTTTCACCCATTCCCGATATGGCTGTTCACTTGCGATTTTTTGCTTGATTTCCTCGTCAGATACGATTCTGCCTTCTTCGAGGTCGACAAGCAGCATTCGTCCAGGGCTAAGCCGACCTTTTTGTACGATTGTTTCATCTGGTACTTCGAGAACTCCAACCTCCGATGAGAAAATGATGGTATCATCGGATGTTACATAGTACCTCGCTGGACGCAATCCGTTTCGGTCGAGAATCGCGCCGATGTGTCTGCCATCCGTGAAAGAAATAGCTGTTGGACCGTCCCACGGCTCCATGAGGCAGCTATGATACTGGTAAAAAGCTTTCTTATTTTCGTCGATTCGCTCATCCTGATCCCACGGTTCAGGAATCATCATCATCGCGACATGCGGCAAGGAGCGACCTGCCAGCGAGAAAAACTCCACACAGTTATCCAAAATCGCTGAATCACTGCCCGCCATATCAATGATCGGCACCACTTTAGCCAAATCAGCACCAAAAGCCTCGGACTGGAACATTTTTTCACGAGCCATCATCCAGTTCATGTTTCCTTGCAAGGTGTTGATTTCCCCGTTGTGAATCAAATAACGATTCGGGTGCGCCCTCTCCCATGTAGGGAATGTATTCGTGCTGAAACGCGAGTGAACGACCGAGAAAACAGAAGTGTATGAATTATCTTTCAAATCTAGGTAAAAAGCATCCAGTTGCCCTGGTGTGAGCAATCCTTTATAGACAATCGTACGCGAAGACATGGAAGCGGCGTAAAAATCAGCACCTGCTGCCCGTTCCACCTGCTTGCGAATGACGTACAGCTTCCGTTCAAATGCCATTTGGTCCTGTATATTCGAGCTGGCTCCGATGAATACTTGGCGGACATAAGGCTGACTCGCTACAGCCGTTTTGCCAATTTTCGTCGCATCGACAGGAACTGTTCTCCAGCCGAGCAGTTTTTGTCCCTCAGCTGCGACAATCGCCTCCAGCTGATCTTCATACTTTTGCCGCTTCGCCTCATCCATCGGAAGAAACAGCATACCTACACCGTATTTGCCTGGCACTGGCAGCGTGATATTCAGCTCTTTACAGGTCTTTTTGAAAAAGGCGTGTGGAATTTGCGTTAAAATCCCTGCACCGTCTCCCGTTTCCGGATCACTGCCTTGACCGCCGCGGTGTTCCAGTTGGCACAGAATTTTCAGACCCTTTTGCACCATATCATGCGTCGATTTCGATTTCAAATTTGCAATAAAACCAATTCCGCAAGCGTCATGTTCGAAAATCGGATCGTACAGACCTTGCTTAGCAGGCATTCCTTGTGTCGTCATGTATCTCCACTCTCCTTGCTCTCTCTGGTATGTACATTTTAGATTGAGTGAAACGATACAAACAATATATAATTTATGCAAAATCTATCTCAAATCGAGATAAATAGGTAAGGTGGGGGTATTCATGGAGCTACGACAGATTCAATACTTCATCGAGGTTGCCAAACGAGAGCACTTCACCGAAGCCTCACATCATTTGCACGTCGCCCAATCTGCCCTAAGTCGGCAAATCGCCAATCTGGAGGAGGAGCTCGGTGTGTCACTGTTCCTCCGCGAAGGTCGCAATATCAAGCTGACGGCAGTTGGAAAAATCTTTTTGCAGCACGTCGAAATGGCGATGAACGAAATCGAGAAGGCAAAAGAGAAGATTGAGGAGTTCCTCGACCCTTCACGTGGCACGATTCGGGTAGGCTTTACGAGCAGCCTCGCCGCCAATCCCCTGCCGACGGTCATCTCCGGTTTTCGAGCCCGGTATCCGGATATCGGTTTTCAATTAAAGCAAGGCTCTTATCAGGGGTTGATCGACTCGGTCATCAATGGAGAAATCGACTTGGCTTTTCTTGGACCTGTTCCCACTCAGGAAAAAAATGTGCGTAGCTACATCTTCTTCGCTGAAAACATCGTGGCCCTACTGCCCGCCAAGCACCCGCTGTCCAAGCAGCCGAGCTTGCGTCTCAGTCAATTGCAGGAAGATACTTTTGTGTTGTTCCCACCCGGTTTCGTCCTCCGCAATATCGCAGTCAATGCTTGCTCACAAATGGGCTTTTCTCCTCAAGTTGCTTTTGAAGGGGAAGATATCGATGCGATTAAAGGGTTGGTGGCGGCAGGCTTGGGCGTCACTTTGTTGCCAGAGCTTACGTTAACGGATAACGTTCCTCGTGAGACAGTGAAAATTCCGATAAGTGAACCATTGGTGACGCGAACAGTGGGCATTATCATCCCCAACAACCGTGAGCTTCCCCCTTCTGAAAAGCTTTTTTATCATTTTCTGAAAGAGTTTTTTGATGTGCTGAGTAAGTACAGTTAAGGGGAAAAAATTTCAAACTACTGACAGACAGTTGTCAGTAGTTGGTCCTTATAATCGGAAGTACCATCCATTTGAAGGAGGAATTTCAATGAAGAATCTCACACAAACCTTGCGGGGCTTTGCTACGATCAGTTATTGGGCGGATGATATGCAGGCGGCAAAAAAGTGGTACTCGGAACTACTGGGCATTGAGCCTTACTTCGAACGGTCTGGACCGGATGGACAACTCGCGTATGTCGAGTTCCGCATTGGAGACTACAAGCACGAACTAGGCCTCATTGATCGCCGTTTCGCACCTGCTGCTGCGGTACCTGGTCCGGGTGGCGCTGTGATGTACTGGCACGTCGACGATATCAAATCCGTTCTGGATAAGTTGTTATCCATGGGAGCAAGAGAGTACGAACCACTGATCCAACGAGGTGACGGATTCATAACGGCTTCTGTCCTTGATCCGTTTGGGAATGTCCTCGGCATCATGTACAATGCTCACTACCTGGAAATTCTCGGTTCGTTCCAAACAGAGTAAGCGAAAAAAAAGTCCTGATGAACAGATGCATCAGGACTTTTGTGTATCTTCATTCCAGTCGCAGCCAGTAGCTTTTCACAAGTGTCTCCCCGTTTGAAAAGTCTTTGTCTATGGCTCGCGTAAATCCCAGGCGTTCATACAATTTGATTGCGGATGCCATCATGTCAGTTGTATGGAGATAAAGCGTCGTTGCTCCTAGTCTCTGCGTGCGATGGATAGTCGCCAATATCCATTTGCAAAGGGGAAAAACTGTCAGCGTCACCAGTCTGAAAAAGGCGGAAGAATTCAGGCTTCAATCCGTCGAGCCGTATAGATTTAGGTAAAGGAAGCGAATGTCATTCACGGAACGAAAGACACGGTATGGGAAAAGCTCATCGCCAGACAGATACCAAGATGAATTTATCGAGGCTGACCCGCTTGTGAGGATATAACGGGTCAGCTTTTTTCCTATCCTTCCCTTTTATCCCAATCCTCTAGCGTCATCATTTTGAAGGCTTCCTCAAAATCAATACGTAAGGGTGCGATGAATTCCAATAAGTTGCCATCAGGATCTTCGAAGTAAATAGCAGCGTGAGCTTGGGGGTTATTCGGCAATACAAGCGGCTGTTTTTCTGGTGGGAAACCGAAGCTAGTTGTTACCTCTATCCCCTTCTGTTCCAACCACTTCTTCGCTTCATCCATATCTTTACGATCAATTTGAAAGGCTACATGACGTAACGAAACGTGATAAGGAGTATCTACCCGGTCTGTCTCCCATAATCCTAACCAGCTGCGCCCTTTTTCAATCCAAAAGAAAGCGATTGTATCAGTCTGATGTGCGAGCTCCATATCGAGCTGTTTGTAAAACTCAATGGATCTCAAGAGATTTTTGACAGGTAAATGTGCTTCGTATAATCCTTTAATCATACTGGACATCCTCCCTTGTCTTTTTCAACATTATCGTATCATATGTATGATAATATTGGCAATTGTGATCGCAGCTGTTAAAAAATAGTTGGCACCATGCCCCCGTCCATACGGATTGGTGAACCTTTAAATGCGGTTGCATATGGGCTGGATACGAATGCTACCAGCCTGCCTATTTCAAAAGGCTTGATAAACCGCTGTAATTCGGATTGGGGCAGGTTTGCTGCCATAAATTGCTTCTCTTTTTCCGAAAATGGCATATCATCAGGAAACAAACGATCAATGATTTGATAGACATTTTCGGAAAGCGTTGGTCCTGGCATGATTGTATTGGATGTGACTTCTGTTCCTACCGTCAGTTTAGATAAACTTTTTGACAGTGATAATAGCATAGATTTCGTCATGCAATACTGAGGCATTTGCCCTGAAGGCATGATCGCTTCTTCACTTGCTATAAAGATGATTCGTCCAAAATTGTTCTTCAACATGTTAGGCAAGTAAAATTTAGATAATCCATTAGCAGCAAGGACATTTGTTCGGAAGTATTTTTCCCATACTTCATCGTCAACGTCTTCATAGGACATGATCTCATAAATACCCATATTATTAACGAGAATATCCACGTGGGGATATTTCTCAAATAAAGCTTCTCTTTGCTGCCTATCCACAATATCAGCTGTAGCATTCTGAGGAGAAGTATCCGGGAATTCCGACTTCAATTCATGTACGATTCGTTCTACCTCTTCATCATTCCGTCCATTTACGAGGACATTGACGCCTTCTCTGGCAAGCTCAATGGCAATTGCTTTCCCTATACCTTTTGTCGATCCAGTTACGAGAGCAGTTTTGTTCCTTAATCCCATATCCATAACAATTGTCTCCTTTGTAGTCACGCCAAGCTGACTAGAAGTTAATCTTGGAACACCCTTGTGCTCCGGATAGAGATATCCTACTTTGTCTGGATCGTTCGGTAACTAGCGTACAACGCCAAATTTCTTGCTTCACCCGCCAATTATTGAAACTGGGAGAATGATAGCACTGCTTGGAACTGGTTAGGTTAAGGATTCTATGACGGCTGGATTGACCCGAAAGTATTCGGAACGCCAATTGGAAGGTGTATCGCCTTCCCAAAGGCGAAAGGCCCGGTAAAAGGAGTTCTGATCTTCATATCCAATTAAGAAAGCCACTTCTTTTATATCGAGCTTGGGGTCAGCCAAGTATTCTCGTGCCTGTTCATGTCGTGCCTGTGTCAACAGTTGCTTGAACGATGTGCATTCATCCGTAAGACGGCGCTGCAAGGTACGATCGCTCATTCCCAACTCGCTGGCAACAGCTCGAATATCAAGGCGGCCTCCGGTTAGACTTCGCTTCAAGATCCACTTGACCATCTCAGCAATCGAATGACTGCCCTGTTCATCCAATGATCGATCCAATACAGGTGTCAATATCTCCAACAATTCTTTGTTATACGAAAGAAAGCGGCGGTCCAGATCCCGCCGATGGAGTGTTAATCGGCTATGGGTGGCACCAATCCGTATCGGGCAACCGAAGTAAGCTTCAAGAGCAGTTACATCCCCCATCAAGTTAGAAAATTCCACGGACTGTGCAGTTATACGCTTGCCCGTGCCTCGTCGCCCAAGTTCTAGAAGAAAGGCTAGCGTGGTTCCAACCAGGACTGGTGGTCCGGGTTGCTCGCTGTGCATCCACTCCAATTCGATTGTACAGCGCTCGCCTTCCTCTGTTATACGCAACCTTTCCGGAGGGCACAGTTGTTTGTACCGGGCCATTCGATTAAGCGCGTCGCGATAGTCACGAGCATGGTAGGTCGCTAAAACAGTCGGTGGGTATTGTGCCGTTTCAAAGTTGGTGGAAAGCTTGATGATTCCGCTAGCAGTGTCACCAACTAGATCCGCGTACGCTTGCCAGATTCGGAAATATTGGGCAGTGGTGACTTCAGCTGGTTCTGTAAAAATGGTGAGCGGTAGGCTCGCTTTGCGAGCTAGGTCGTGGGGGGCGATCCCTAGTCGTTGTAATCCCGCCCAAAACCCTGCCGGGAATTTTATACGATCTGATTTCATTACGTATGGATCTCCTTTAGTTGCTTACCGATTCGTTCCGATTATGATTAAGTATACAGGAAGGCACCCCTAATTTTTCTTCACAAAAATTAGGGGTGCCTTTCGAGTAACTGGTACCAAAAACCTTTGCTATGGTACCCGTTATTTATGCTTTCCCATTGCTTTCATGATTTCTTCAATCCCGTCTATTTTCGCTAGAGCCATCGGTCCTGGTAACGAAGGGTCTGCCAATTCATAGATCCGGTTGTTTTTGACGGCGTTCAAGCTATTCCAGACATTGCTTCCTTTCAATGCCTTTTTCACTCCACCTTGGATCGGCGCTTGCCAATTATTGATGACGAACAGATGGTCTGGATTTAATTGAGCGAGGCCCTCAAGTGAGAGCTGCCCATTTTCATTAGCCCCTTCCGTTCTCTTTAATCCAAGTCCGTTGTAAAATGGATCGAATCGTCCATCGGTCCAAGTAATGAACTGTTCTTTCCCTCTGTACATGACGAACATGACTGACTCCTGATTGCGAAAGGCGAGTTGTTCTTTGTATGCCGCCGATTTTCGATCAAACTCGGCTAGCACATTCGCAGCCTTCTCCTCTTTTCCAATAATAGCTGCTATTTGTTGAAGGGTTTCACGCCAATCCCCAGCCTGTGGCAAGATGACAGTGGGTGCAATTTGCGATAATTTTTCGTATTGGTCGCGCATGTCATCAGCGGCAATGATGACATCAGGCTGAACAGCCAGCAGCTTCTCCAGATCAACCTCCATCCCCAGGTCGATGATATTTTTATCTACCACTCGTTTACTTAGACTGGGAAAATTCGTTGTAATCGTCGATACACCTTGGGCAGCAATTGGGTACTCATCCAAAACAGCCAAGTAGTCAACAAAAGCAATGTACGGCGTCGCGATTTTTATTGGTTTTTCTTGAATGACCGTTTCACCTGATAGATGCGAGATCGTCCGTGGAAAAGCACTCTCGCTCTTTACAGGCGTTGGGCCTTGGTGTCCCTCTTGTTTGTTCGTAGTTGGTGCAGTTGTTTGTTGGCTCGATCCTTCACCGCATCCTGTTATCATCAGAACGAAAATGATAACAAGGGCCATAAAAATAGTACCCTGTCGCTGCATACTCCGTCTTCTCTCCTTTTTGAGGCTCTCCTACATAAAACCATATGTAAATGAGATTCGTTATCAACGCCCCAAATAATACTACTGGTCGGCAATCCATACTACCTGTAGACGGAATAGTTTGCTGGTTATCGGGATACTGAGCTTACCTGTTAGAGGAACTTCTCACGAATGCGCTTGGGTTGACACCATATTTCTCCCGGAATGCTTCGGCAAAGTAGCTCGTATTCGTATATCCGATGGCACTCGAGGTTTCCGTCACATTCATTTCGCCTTGTTGAAGTAAAAACAAGGCTTTTTCCAACCTCTTTTCTCGCAAGTAGCCAAAAACGGTTGTGCCAAACATTGCTTTAAAACCTGTCTTCAGCTTGAAGTCGTTTAAACCTATCATCCGGGACAGCATAGGTAATGAAGGCGGGTCTGCCATGCATTCCAACATGATCTCTCTTGCTTGTGCGATCTTTTCTTTGTCGCTTTTCGATAAGGGAACAGACGCAGTGTCTCTATCCAGTAGAAAGGATTGAAACGCCATCGAAAGCAGTCCCAATACGCCAGTTTCCATCTCTATCTTTTTCGTTCCGGGTTTGGCGACGTACTGCATCACACGCTGGAGTACAACAGAAGCAGCAGGAGACAACTTTTCCTGAAAGATACGGAACGATTGTTTTCCAAGAACTTGCCTGAAATCAATGGAACGCTCACTATTCGACTCCTCCATGAAATGATGGAAGGTCGACACCGGAATACCGATACCAAGCATATGGAACGGCTCATTTCCACCGTATTCAAACCGCGCTTCCACTTCTGACATGAATTGAAGCGAGCAAATTCCTGGCAGTAATTGGTGCTCTTTGCCTTGCACGCTTATGCCTCTTTCCCCTTTTAAACAAAAATTAAGCTCTACCATCGGGCTTTTCGTAGAAAGAGGGATGCTCTGTTGTCGGTAAAATGTATAGTCGGATACAACCACTTCCATATCATACCGAGGAAGAAACCGACGAACATACCCCTCACCCATCTCTGGATGAAGGGTCAAATGTGTGTTCTGATCCACATTTTGCTGTTCCAGATTCATTTGATCGAAAAAAAGATGAAAGTTTTCTTGAATGTCTGTAGAATTCAACTCTGTCCACCCCACCAGTTGTGTAAAAAGCAGATGATAATCATTCTCAAATTATAGCGGTTCGAGGAAAATTTTACTATGATAATGGGAATAGTGGCACATTTCAGCAAGAGAGGTGATATTCCAATGCTAGATTTAGCGAGTCCTGTATGGGGAACGCTACAAGGTCCTTATGGTTTTTCTGATCGCGTCCCAGCGCTCATCCAGCATATTCAGCACGACTATTTTTCCGAGGAAAAAGAAGAGTTGTATTGGGAGCTTCTGTATCATCAAAATACGATTTATCCATGCACATATGCCGCTGTTCCCTATTTAGTAGAGATTGCTCTAAAAACAGAGAGCCCTGATATTCTGTTGGACATCTTTATAACCTGCGGCATTTTCGAAGCCAGTAGCGAAAATGCGCCTCATATGGATGTGCCATCGGAGTTTTTACGCGATCAGACACCATTATTGGATGAAGAGACCATCAGAGAGATCTATCGTGAATACCGCCGTGCCATTCTATCGCTGACAGAGCAAACAGAATCAATCCTTCACTTAGTACGGATGGGAGAGCATGACACAGACAAACGCTACATACTAGCTGCGGACGCTGCCTTTCGTGGGGATAAAGACATTGCCAACATGCTTCTCACCTTTTCTGAGGGAGAAGAATATGTGACAGTGTGTCCGACGTGCGATCAGTCTATCTATTTATGGCCGGATGAGGATGAGGATGAGGAAAGCTTGTTCGCCTACGAAGAAGACCCCGTTTTTCATGGTACAGCGAAACGATTTTCGATCATCGCCAAAAGACCGGATATGACAAATGACAGTGGACTTCAGGCATTATACCAACGTGCATTTGCGATTGAGGATAAAAAACTACTTGCCCAACTTCCTTATCTTGGTGGTGAATTGAACTGTTGCTCATGCGACACCCGTTTCCAAGTATGGAAGGGACTCTTTCTATAAACAAAACAAAAGGCCCAAGCTAATGCCTTGGCCTTTTGTCTTTATGATACGGTTACATCCGCTAAAGTGCCTTTTGTTGCTTGTAACAAGCACTCTACTTTCATCTCGATTTGCACGCCAATGTTTCCGCCACTGACGATGATCGTCTCTAGCGATTGTGCCCGTTGATCGATCACCGTCGGAAACAATTTCTTCATCCCCACTGGCGAACATCCACCACGAATATACCCAGATACTTTGGTAATCTCTTTCACGGGAATCATCTCGATCTTCTTCTCGCCAACTGCTTTCGCCGCTTTTTTGAGATCAAGCTCGGCTTCAACGGGAATGACAAACACATAATACGCTTTGCTCGTCCCTTGCGAAATCAATGTTTTATAGACAACGTTCTCTTCACGACCGATCTTTTGGGCGACAGCGATGCCGTCGATTTTTCCATCATCCGTTGCATATGTAAGCATGGTGTATGCGATTTTTTCTTTATCCAATATCCGCATCGCATTCGTTTTACCTTGCTTCACGCCATTTCACCTCCGCTACACGCTGGTCAACAAAATATAATCTATCTTAGGGGATGACGTTCTACTTTTCAATAGAAAAACGCCACTGACACAAGCATGTCAGCGGCGTGCTATTGGTTACTCTTATTGAATCGTTACCTCGTCAATCTCGATATGGCCTGCAGGGCTAATCCATACACCCTGTACGTTCTTTTGAATCGCCGCCAAGTTCTCGGAGAATCGGAACGGAATAAGCGGTGCTTCGTTCATTTCGATTTGTTGTGCTTTTTCATAGATTTGTTTGCGTTTTTCTGCGTCTGGTTCTCTGCGTCCTTCGTCAATCAGCTTGTCCACTTCCGGATTGTTGTAGAAGGAATGGTTACCAGGTGCGCCATGTGCTTTCGAGTGATACAGGTTCGCTTGGTTGTAATCGGGATCGCCCGTAGCATTCCCCCATCCACTCATGAACAGGTCTGTCTCCCCTTTGGATGCTGCTTCGATATAAGCCCCGAATTCCATAACGTCCAGTTGCAAGTCAATGCCGATTGGCTTCAGTTGTTGTTGCAGTACTTCGGCTACGCTAATGCGGGCCTTGTTGTCATTCAACGCGATTTTTGCTTTGAAGCCGTTTGGATATCCAGCCTCTGCGAGCAATTGCTTCGCTTTCTCGACGTCATACGGAATGTCTTTTACATTCGGACTGTACCCAACCATCGCTGGTGTAATGGAGGAGTGAGCTGGTGTTCCCACGCTGTTGTAAACGCCTTCAATAATGGTCTTCTTGTCGATTGCGTGGGCAATGGCTTGACGAACACGCACATCATCAAAAGGCTTTTTCTTTGTATTCAACCCAATGTGATCGACCGAGAACCCAGGGTATCGACCCAATTGCATCGATGGAGAATTTTGTACGCGATCGATGTCTGTCACAGGCAGGTTTTCTGCCACGTGAACTTCTCCTGTCTCAACCATGGCTAGGCGAGTCGTGTCTTCTGGTACAGTTTTGAAAACGACTTTATCCAGGTTTGGTGTACCACCATAGTAGCTATCGTTTCTCACGAGAACCACTTCTTGGCCAGGCGTCCATTTTTCGAATTTGTACGGGCCTGTACCGGTTGGATGTTTGCTCAAATCTTTTCCATATTGTTCAATGGCTTTCGGGCTAATGATGCTTCCCTCTGCACTCGCCAAAACAGACAAGAGCGGTGCGTACGGGTAATTCAGAAGAAACTGTACGGTGTACTCATCTACTACTTTCACTTCTTTGATGGCTTCAAACATATTAATCCGGCTGGAGCCAACGGCAGGGTCCTGAACGCGAGCGATCGTTGCCATTACCGCTTCTGCATTGAAAGGTGCACCATCATGGAACGTCACGCCTTGACGCAGCTTGAACTCCCATGTCAAGTCATCGAGCTGCTTCCACTCACTTGCCAGGGATGGGACGTATTTGCTTTCTTTATCCATCCGGACAAGCCCTTCGTATACTTTGTGATGAACGATTGCTGCTGAAGGGATTTGGGACAGGAAATGCGGATCGAGGTTGTTCGCATCGGACAGACGAGCGATGACGAGGGTTCCTCCTGTTTTGCCAGCTTCCGCAGTACCCCCTGCTTGTCCAGCGTTAGTGGACGCATCCTGCCCCGACGAACACCCTGCCAAAGCCGCAGATACCGCGATTGTCATAGCAATCAGCGTGTGATAAAAGCTCTTCTTTTTCATCTGTGTTCCCCCAATTCTTGTTGCCAATGTTTTAGCATTCAAACATGTTTTATTTTAAATAATATTCTGTCATTATGTTTTCACTTTATTTACCTTTATTTTCAGTTTCTTTACAACTTTATATATAAACAAAAAACTCTCCCCTATGGCAGCGATAGAGTTGTTCAGAGATTATCTGACAAATTCACTTTTTAACAGGCCGTATATGTATTCATCATAATGTTGGCCGTTCGTATAGATCATATTCCGAGGCGTACCCTCCAGTTGAAAACCGAGGTGTTCATGCAATCGTTGCGGCTTCCGAAGCATACCCTCTGCGATGATAGTCGCGGAAAATGGCCACCCCATATTGAAAATTTCCATTCCGGGGATCACAGTGATGCGAATTGATCGTCCCTACCAATTCTCCATCCAAGGTTTCAATTGCAAGCCGCATATTGTCTCCGTCAGGGACTCTGGCTGCTTGCTGCTCTGTCCACAATCTCGCTCCCGCTTCAGATCTAGGAAAATAAATGGCATCAGATGCTCTTGCTATATCCGAATCGTGGTCATTTTCGTGAAACTTCTCCCAATCCTCGGGAACGACCAACCATTCTCATCCACAAAATACGCCATAAAAAAAAGAGAGACTCCTCAAGAATCTCTCTTTCTTCCCTAGCTTCTATTACGATGATCGAGTCAAAGGATTTTTCATCATATTGACGTACTGCACCACATACAAATACTGCTGCGTTAACAACTCCGCATCCGCTTTTACTTCCTGCAAATAGCGATTGCCTTCCACATGTAGGTCTTCTATCAATGCGGCGAGGAAGCTCATATCGTATTCGGTCGCGAGCTCTTGCAGCTTTTTCAGCTCCTGCAAATCTTGCCTGTCAAGTTTATGGATTCCTTTGAGTAACAAGCGTTCCTGCCAATCCATTAGCTTTTCGGTAAAGGAATATAACTCCTCCATGATTTTACGTCCACTCCCTCACCGTTATAGGTCTAACTTAAAGCTCGTCAGCGATTTGCCTTGCATGATGCTGATCGGATAAAGCCCATCTCCTATTTTTTGCACAAGCAAATACACATCACGCAACTCTAGCAGCCGTTTGTTTTGCTCAAGATGACGTATATTGCGGGCGAATTTCCCCTGATAGGAGATGCTCAATTGGAGGGAATGACATTGCTCGTCTTCGATCGTCAGAATCAACTGCTGTGTCTTCTGATCGAATTCGACTTGATTGAACTTGTTCGCTTTTAATATAAAAACCGAGTCCAACGCAGTCTCAAACATATCGCCTGCCGCGTTCTTCCCGTCACTTGACCAGTCGCGAACGAACACCTTGCCGAGATCCAGCTCTTCGATATTGTCCCTGGGCACGATGCTTAGCCGCGTCTCTTCACTGGAAGACAAGCGCTGCTCCCGATTCGTCTTTGCCTGTGTCAGGATGACCTGTGAATGAGAGAGCTCCTCCATGGAGATCAACTCGCCCCAGGGTACCTTGCCTTTATAGCTGTCCTTAAACGAAAAAGATATGCCTTCATAATATACGGGGCGCGCTTCTGTATATGTGTAGATGCGCTGATCAGAAAGCGAATAAAAGTAATACGTAATCCCCTTGTACCCTGACCGCGTCTCCCATGGATTTGCTCCCAATGCATACAGACTTAACTGCGGAACCATATGGTACTTACTCTTGAAGCTGCCGAGCAGCTGCTTTTTCGCTTCGGTGTGATCGGTCTTCTCTAAGGCGAGCAAACTGAGATACACCCGGGAAAGCCGGTCGAGCAACGCTTCCGTTGAAAACTTGACATGACGCTGAAAAAATAAGTTCAGCTCCCCATGAATACCCCGAATGTCCTTTTCCACGCGGGGAAGATTGCCGTTATGCGCAGCAATAGCAAGCAGCTCCAGCCGTGTACAAATCGTCTGGGATAGCTTCGCCAAGCCGATGCCAAGAATCTCTGCGATTAGCGATTTGGCTTCCGCTACGACATCCGGTTCGTAGCTGACATCGGTTACGGACGCTTGTAACTGCTCACGATCCTGTAGCTGATGCATGGCCCGATATCGCAAAATGACCTCCAGCTTGTGCAAGCAATTTCCTTTCGCCTTGCAGGTGCACATGCTCTTCCCGATCTCCGATTCACTGTCAAAAGATACGGATATATCTTGGGTGCGCAATGTCATGGTTAAAAAGGATGTTTCAACGATCTCCATTTCCTCGAAATAGTCGAGGCGAAACAACACTTCTTCCAGCTGCGCTGGGGTAAAAGCCTTGCTAATGTGAGTCGGCTGCAATTGCAAGAGCCAGCTAAAGTCAGGCTTGTAAGTCTCCAGCTCTTCCGCGGTCTCTGCTCCTGCTTGCAAATGGTTTTGAGCATAGTAGACGATGGCGATGATGACATGCTTGCATATCTTGTCAGATGGACATGAGCAGGAAAAGCGAATAATATCTGCATGAAGTCGGCATACGCTGTCATCTGACAGCGCACACTCGACGTAATCGTCCCCGAACTCGTAGGAAACGGTCATTCCTTTTTCCATTTCCTTGATGGAACGATTGTAAATTCCTTTGTTCGCGTATTTAATCAGATACTCTTCGTTGCACAGCGCGATAAACCGATGAAATTCTGATGTGAAATCCGCCATCGTTATTTTCCTGCTGCTCGCATGACATCATAGAAGGTTTCGCTGAAAATGCGTGTTGGAATATCGGTGAGCTTCAGCCGATCCACTGGTTTGAAGTAAAAATGCTTGTACTCGGCATCTTTATTTGGAAAGAAAGCCAACGCTTCCAGCTTCACATCCTCCATGCCCTCCCAATATGAAATACTCGCCCCGCTGATTTTCAACTCAGCCACAATTCCGTCATATAGTTTGTAAAACTCATAATAATAACCGGCATCGAGCGGCGTTCCTTTGACCCAGCCGAATTTCTCCATCATTTTCGCAAAAGCGGTAGGTGAATACGATTCAACAGGCAGGCGGAGCAATTCATTGGCTTTTATTTCTTCTTCCGTAGGCAGGAACGCTTCACGATTCATCTGCTCGAATGGCTGAGTAATCTCGTAATCTTCCAGCTGAGTACGCCAGCCGTTCAACGTCTCTTCGTCCAGTTCCAGTGGGTGAATCAAACCAATGAGCTGCTCATCTGCCAACTCATACTCATCCTCGTCCACGGTGTTAAATGTTCCATCGTCCATATAGCGGAATGTATCTACGAGCTTTCCGTCCTCGTATACACCCCAGATCAGTCCGATCGCGAATTTTTGCATCAACACGTTCTCCACAAAGAGACGTTTCCATGCTGCCGTTGACCAATATCGTGATTTGGACAGGGACTCCTCCAGACGAAGAGATTGTACTTTCACCATATTTTTCAGGTCTTTTTTCAATTGAGCAAAAGTCAATCGCGCTTGTTCTGCCTTCTCCTGATCGTCTTTCGCGGACGGTGCAGGCAGATTTTTGACCGCTTTTCCTGTGCTGTCGTTCGTGACTTCCAGCTCCAGCTCGTTGCTGACTTTGACCGTGAAGGTGCGGTCGCCGTAGTCAAACACTTGCTTGCCGGCCGCATCAAAGCCAAGCGTGGTAACCAGTCGGTCTTCCAGTTCCATCGCGGAAATGTTTTGATTCGCAGCCGCCATGGACAGCGCCTCTTCTGCTGCTGATTTGACTTGCCTGTTTTTGATCGTACGCTTGATCTGGTCGATGAGACGCAGCGCAGTCAAATCATTCGAGAACGATAGAGCACGCACGCCATCCGCAGCCAAAGCACCACGAGAGTGATCTGTCCACTCCTTAATCATCTGACCAATCGTATCGACTATACGTCGATCTCCGAAAGCGACGCAGAGCGGCATGACCCATTTTTCTTTGGCAACTGCTCCATTATCGAGCCATGTGCGCAAAACCTCTACGGTAAATTCAGCAACAGATGCCGCTTGCAGAGACGGTTTCAAGTCAAGTACCAACTGGTTTGGCGCTGTCGGGAAATCGATCGAAGCGGTTAGCATGTACTCCATTACTTCCTGACCCAGCTCGTTGCCGTCTTGGTCGAGAAGGACTGGCATGCGCTCCAGTGGCATCCATTTAATTCGTGTGAGCTTGCGCTTGTCAGTCAGGTTGCCCAAATGGGTCAAGCTCGCATCTGGCCCTTTCTCCTCGGCGTCGATAAATGTTTGTAGCAGCGTTTTAAATTTGCTGCTCTTTTCTGTTGTCAACAGCTCTTGGAAAATCTCCTTGTTATTGTCCAGGGAGCGAATTGCATCAAGCGCCATTTCCTTGACCTTTGCTTTTTTCTCGGTTTGATAGACGTGCAGATAAAGCTCCTTGTCTTTGGCCTGAAGAAACGCTGCACCTGCGAGGCTGCTCACTTTCTTCGAGCTGTCAGCCACCCCGAGCAGAATCGCTTGGTTGCGCAATTCCTCTGACAGCGTCTCCTTTGCCGCTAATAGGGTTTGCATCACAAACACGCGAAGCTCTGTATCCAGCTTGTCAAATTGAGCCAGACTCATTTCTGGATTCGCTACGACCAACGAACGATAAACCTCTTCATTGACGTCTGTGTAATAATAGTGCGTCTCCTTGATCGACAAAATCTGGTAGAAAAGTGTCTGGATATCTACAGCCTCGTCCTTCTGGTAATGATCGATGATGGCGGTCAATCGATCCTGGAACGCATGAGCGAAGCACATATGGCCTACTCTGCGATTGGACTTGTCTTTGTATTGGCACATGAACGGAATCAGACGCGCAATAAACAGATGATCCACAGGCAAGAAGCTCAGCAGGATCATTTGCTGTCTTACGAGTTGTACGTCCTCCAGATGAACATGCTCAAGTACATCCTCTAGTACAGCTTTTTCATCCAAATAGTTCGCCAGCTTTGTCGAGCCCTTTGCACGGCGCAACGCGTCTTGAACAATCCCTTCCAAAGACGGCTGGAATTCGGAGAGATCCACACCATTTACCGCCAACGTTTTGTGCAAAAATCCTTTGACTATCGGGATCGAAGCAAGCTCAAGCGCTCGTCTTGATTTCGTTACGTCGTCAAGCACCAGCTGCTTCACCTGTTCCCAATTCGTTGGCGGGGATAGCAAATGCTCGCGCAGTCCCAGCAGTAGATCGTAAGGTTCATCCATTTGCACGAGGTCAGTCAGTCTCTTATCTTCGGACAAGATATCAAGCGGGAACATGTCAAAAAGGATTTGCAAGGTGTTGTGCAGCTCCTGATCGATCTCCTCTTCCTTCTTCAGGAATGTACTGATCCCGCCTTTGACGTGAATGCGGAAATACAGCAAGCTGATGACCAGCTCCATATAACGCTTCAAATGCTTCTGGTTCAATAGGGAGCCTTCCTTAACCTGCTCTCCTGGATAATACTTTTCTCGCAACGCAGCCTTTTTCTCCTTGACGTATGAAGGGTACAACGACTCGTTGGTCAGCAAATTGTTGCTCGAAAACTGCATGGTCACCACTTCTTTTGCAATGGTATGCAGCTCTTTTATATATTCGCGCGTATCACCTGTAACTAGGTAATAGTAGCTCGGCATAAGCTTTTCTTTTGCTTCTTCCAATAAGCTCGGAGAAATCGTGTACGCATACGAAATGAATAGCAAAAATTCGGCCCGATCAAATGTCGAGGAGTAATCACGGCTGATGCTTACGCGATAATCCTCCGCGGCTTTTAACAAAAATTCGGCAAACAACGCATGTCCGAAATGCTCGATCGTTTTTTTCATGGCCTCCAATGCTTTCTGATCTTTTGCTCGGATATCAGCATCACCCATGTTCTTCATACCCTGAAGTTCGATCTGATCCAAAAAGCACTCATCCATCACGTTTTTCTTATCGTAAAAACGGTTGCTTGCCTTGTAGATCAGTACAGCTGCTCGATAGAAGGCCAGCTCCTCGCCGCGTTTTTTCAGCTTGTCAAATTCGGATCGAACCGTATAGCTGTAAAAGCGCGGGTCCTCTGCGATTGCCGGGCATTCGTCTGTGTCACCTGCAACGTAATCAGCGATTTGATCGTACAAATGCTTGTTTCGATCACTTGCACTGATAAACTCCTCCACAAATTTCTTCGTAACCGGATTCAGATCTGTCTTTCGTAAAACCATTCCTTACTCCTCCTTCTCTCTATTTGATAACCTTACCAATCCATTGCGCGAGCTCATCGGGCGTGATCGCGGCGACGTTTGCCCCCATATCGCTCAATACCCTTGCAGCATGCTGGTTGTACGTAGCGTTGCCATTGAAATCTAAAGCCGTCAGCACTAAAAACTTGCAGCCCGCGTCGATAATCTCCTTGCTTTCACGATACATTTCCTTGATCGGATAGCCTTCTTCCAAATCGCTGACGAGGATAAATATCGTCTTCGATGGATTTTCCAGCAGTGTTCTTCCGTATTTGAGCGCTTGGGCAATATGAGTCCCCCCACCAAGCTGCACACTCATCAGCACATCGACCGGATCATCCAGTCTATCGCTCAAATCAACGACCTTCGTATCAAAAATAACCAAATGCGTCTTCAAGGCAGCGAGCTTGTAAAAAATACTTGCCATAACGGAGCTGTAAATCACAGAGTCCATCATACTGCCGCTCTCGTCCACGACAATGACGATGTTCCATTTGTTGTGATGCTGGATATTGCTGTGGAAATACAGCTCATCGATGATAAAACGGCTTTTTTTGCGATCGTAGTTTTTCAAATTTTTGCGGATCGTTTTATGCACATCCAGATTTTTCATCGACTTCGTATAGCCGCGTTTGTGACGATTGCGTTTGCCGACGATGCTGGTCTGCACTTCATTTTCAAGCTGACGCCGCAAATCGTCTACGACCTTGCGTACAATTTCCTTTGCACTTTTCACGACCTCTCCTTTCATCCTGCCTTTGAATTGCAGGATGTTTTTCAAGAGGGTCATGTTGGGCTCCATACTTTCCAACACTTTCTTGTCTGTCAACAGCTCTGTCATGTTATAGCGGTCCAGAGCTTGCCGCTCGAGGATTTCTACCGTCTTTTTGGGAAACAGCTTGCGGATTTTATGCAGCCAGGCGGGAACCGTCAATGCCGAATCTCCCCGACCACCTTCTTTTCGATACCCTTGCTCTTCTCCGTATTCACGGTTGTATAAAAATTCAAGAATCGAGTCCAGTTCCTGATAGGAAAACTCGGATGATTGATAGACCCCGCTGCCTTCCAATGATTCCTCGGCATGAGAGCCTAATAACAACCGCCAGCGGTTCAAGGCTTCGCGGCTCAAATCAGGTTCCATTTGGCAAACTCCTCCTTGATCGCTTGATCGAGCATGCGGGCATCACGCAAGGTACGCTCATCGATGACTGGATTCGTGACTTGTTCCACCGTCGTTTGGAAGAGAGTTGCCACTTTTTCCGAGAGCATACTAATTTCCATTGGGCTAAAATATGTAAACGCCAATCGCAATTCAGGCACCACTTGCAAAAAGTCGTCGTAGGCCAAGGATGTAATCATCTGATGTAGATCGCGCAAGATTTCTTCTTGATGAAAGAGGTAGTCACGAGCCACGATAAAAACGCCATGTAAATACGCGGCGGTATGCAGCATTTGCTCAGGCGAGCCGAACATATAAGCACGCGCACGTCTGGAGATTTCTGCGCGTTCTATCACTTCGAGATTGCACAAGATTGCGACCACTACCCCCTCCAGTTTCGCGGGGAGCTTGTCGTTACGCAGCAATTCCAGCAGTTGATCACTGAAAATCTCTCGGGAATCATCCGCCTGTCTCTTCTCACTCAGCATGTAGAGAAATTTGAGTTGATCAGCCAACTCATCCAGTTCGTTGGGGTTCGGGTTTCCCTGCTCGACGATTTTGGTCACAGCCTGGTAATATACTTCTTCCACCAAGTTCTCCAGCCGTTCTGTCTCAATAAGACCGAACAACCGTTTCTGCTCCAAAAGAATCGTGAGTGTCTTCAACGTTTTGCAAAGAGAGAGAAAATGTCCATCCTGCCTAACGGACTCTTCTACAGATTCAAAGAGCCTTTCGGATAACTCTTCCAATCCCATAACAACCGCCATCATAAGCCATTTTGCCAGCTCATGGCTCTGGTGCTGCGGCAGTTCTTTTACCATATCGGCTAGCTTTTGCGCAGCTGCCTCTTTCACCGTCCCACCGTAGACCGAGCTCTCGATCAGACGGGCTTCGACGAAGGAGGAATAGCTGTAGCGCCATGTTTCTCGGACAAGATTGACATTTCGGTTGTTCATCCAGTCCGGTCCTGCTTCTTTGGCGCAAAATTCAGTACCCAAGAACTGCATGCAGTGAAAAAACTGGCTGGCTTCGCGATGCGACTTCTTGGCATACAGCTCTAGCACCTTCTGATTGCGCCCTGTTGTGGTTATCGCCAGCTTTAGCGATTTACATCTGTCTTTGCAATCGCGAGCGATGGGCACATCCAGTGAATTTGGGGCAACCTCACCGATTCCATCTCCGGTCAACAGCTCTCGCAATGTCTCGATCGGCTGTGAGGTTGCAATCGAGCGTTCGCCTTTTGTAAAAGCAGAGAGAACGGAATCGATCAACTCATAAGCACCGCCCTCGGCCTTTTCCCGCATGACTGCCAAGCCGTTCATGAGGCTGTACGCTTCGATCGCATCCGCAGTCGATGTCGTTTCTCCCTTGCCACGCAATCTTTTGAGCAGTTGCGGGAGGTACACCAAGGCGCTTTTCGAGAAAGGAGCACGCTCCTTCTTCTCCAGTGCCTGCCACACACTCTCGTAGTAGTGAACGTACGGCATCCCGCTTGCGTATCCATTCAACTGATCTGCTTCCTGGTACGTGTACACCATCGGATATATTTTTTCTTCCCGCACCTTTTGTATCTTGTAGGAAGTCTTGCGTTCCTCGATGAGTCCGTATGTATGAAATCCCCCGGTAACCACGAGAATTCTCGCATGTTTTTGCTTCGCCTCTGCAATTTTTTGACGCATGTGTGCCTCGCGAATCAAATCGCCTTCCGCTTCCAAAGCTGCGTCATCATAGCATTTTCGAGACAGGTAGCAGTAGGCAAAGACATCCTTGACGAAATCCTGCGTCTTTTTGCGGATACCATCAATCTCAAAAACCTTTTCCCATAGCTCATCGAAGTTCCGGCATTTCATCGTCTGGCACAATCGCTGAATAAACTGCGAGCCTGCCAGCATGCGCTCATCGTGATAGGACAGCTTTTCATTCTTCTTTTTCAAATCATGACCGTCTTCCAAGCTTTCCAGGCGACTTCCGTAGCTTAGATCAATGAAAGCAGCAGGAATCTGCCGGCGTTTTGCTTCGACCAAGGCTACATATTCTGGCGAATACAGAAGAAACGGAAAGTAACAGACGTATTTTTGCTCCCCTGTGGCGTACGCGTAATAAATGCTCACAGGAGGCTTCGTCCGTTCATCCGTCAAGATCGGAATGATATGATTGCTATGGTCCGGGCCTTCAATCAGAATGATTTCCGGTTGATACTCTTCGATCGTTTTTTTCAAATGAAACGAGCAGGCAGGACTATGATGACGAACCGGGAAATAGACGACCTGTTTGCTGAGGTTGTAGACCTCTTCTTCGACGAATGATTTGATGAAGCGGTCTTGACCGTTTATTTGATCCATTTCTTCTCGTTGTAATAAGTTCCCCATAGACCCTCTTCCTTTGCCCGTTCTTTGACCACTTTGGTAAAGTAGGTTTTCAGGATATTTGCGTCCTTTTGGTTTTCCTTGACGACCGCTCCCAGCATGTTCTGTACGAGTCGATCCATGGAAATTGGCCTGCCATCATAGTAATGGGAGGTCATTGCACTTTGGACATAGACGGATACGGCTTCGGCTGTACTCATCACGGATTGAGGGGAATCGATTTTGAACCCTTCCTTGGTCTCGCCCATACGCAGTTCCATGAAGGTCGTCGCCAATATCTCAACCACATCCCGATCGATTTCGATGTTTACGCCACTTTGTTCCAGAATCACTTTTGCTTGGGATTCGATAATTTGTGCTTCCATTTTCACATGATTAATCGGCGCGATTGTCTCGAAGTTAAAGCGGCGTTTGAGCGCGCTGCTCATTTCATTGACGCCTTTGTCCCGCAGGTTCGCTGTTGCAATGATATTAAAACCGGGCTTGGCAAACAGGATGCCGTCTGACAGCTCGGGAATGTTCATTACCTTGTCGCTCAAAATACTAATCAACACGTCTTGAACCTCAAACGGACAACGGGTAATTTCTTCGAATCGCGTAATAATCCCCTTGCTCATACCGGTGTATAGCGGCGAAGGAACCAGCGCTTGCAGCGATGGACCTTTGTCCAGCAGCATCGCGTAGTTCCAGGAGTATTTGATCATATCCTCTGTCGTTCCTGCGGTGCCTTGGATCGTATTCGTGCTCGTACCGGAGATGGCCGCAGACAGCAGCTCTGACAGCATCGTCTTTGCCGTTCCAGGTTCACCGACGAGCATCAAGCCGCGATTGCCTGCCAATGTGACGATCGCACGCTCAATAAGCACATCGTCTCCATAGAACTTCTTCGTAATCGGTATACTTTCGCCCTCATAAGAGAGGGGGTCATCCGTTCCTAAAATAAAATCGCGCACAGCTCTGGGCGACATCAGCCAATTGGGAGGTTTTGTCCCTGTATCATGGGATCGCAGCGCATTCAGCTGTTTTGCATATAACACTTCCATAGGTGGCTTCATTGTTTCCATCCAAATGCCCACTCCATTTCTGGTTGTTCTTGAAAAATATGTATACCACTAAAAATGAAAACATATGTTTGTCAGGAAAAGAAGGGTATTTGTGCCCAATATTAGGAAAGATATGTGAAAAGATGTGAAATGAGTACTACACGAAAAAAAAGCGCCCTGGGTCCCCAAGACGCTTTTCCCGCTTTTTTTGTAGAGTTTTTTACAACAGCGTCCGTAAGCTCCAAAGCTCCGGGAAAAAACGGTGATCGAGTGCTCTGCGTAAGTACATAACGCCTGATGACCCTCCTGTTCCCGACTTTTGGCCTATGATGCGTTCGACTGTCGTCATATGATTAAAGCGCCATTGTTGTTGCTGGCTGGCGATATCCACAAGCTTTTCTGCCAACTCGTACAAATCCCAATACTGGTTCACATTTCGATACACGGTCAACCAGGCTTGCTCTACACTCTGATTTGGTTGATATGGCTGTGACCAATCGCGATTCAAACATTCCGGATCAATCGGCAAGCCACGAGCAGCCATCTCCCTGATCGCCGCATCGTAAATGCTTGGCTCTTGCAAGGCCGCACTCATTTGGGCGTGAAGCTCAGGTTGATGCGCATACACTGCTAGGACATGCTGGTTCTTATATCCTAGCGTAAATTCGATGAATCGGTTTTGATAGGATTGAAATCCGGACGAATGACCCAGCTTGTCACGGAACTGGAGGTAATCGGCTGGCGTCAGTGTAGACAGGACATCCCACGATTTAATCAATTGCTGTTGGATACGCGAGACTCGCGCGAACATTTTGAAAGCAGGCTCCAGATCGTGATTGCAGATGCATTCATTTGCTGCCGACAGTTCGTGCAAAATTTGTTTCATCCATAGCTCACTCACCTGATGAATGATAATAAACAGCATTTCATCATGATGCGTGGATTGACATTGTTGACTCGACAAGATTTTATCGAGCTGTAAATAATCGCCGTACGTCATTTCTTTTTGGAAATCAGTGTGAATCTGTGTCTCCAATGAGGTGTCGTTCGGCTGATTACTTCCTTGTTCATGTGGTCTCATCGCGGCATGACCTCCTTTCCCATCTAATTCCTTTCCACCCCTCGTTCCTCCTGCTGAATCCCCTCCTTCTCACCGATATTATTTCGCTGCTTCCAAATATTTCAAATCAATCAAGCCATCGATCTTATTACTGGAAATATAGCCGGCTTCCTGACTGATATCTGCCATTTCCTGAATGACTTTTTCATTAACCGCCGTTGTTACTTCCAAACGGGAAAAGGCTGCCTGCACTTCTTTTTTGCTCAGCTCTTTGCCGGTCAGATTTTTCAAATGCTTGATGATCAGGTCTTGGCTTTCTTCGGGGTTTTCCTGAATGAATTTGACTGCCTTTTTATGTGCTTGCAGGTAGGCGGTTGCCAATCCTTCTCGTTTCAAAAATTCATCGCTGGCTGCTACCACAGTATTCGTTGATTCTTTCCCCCAAGCGAATTGATCCCAGTCCAGAAGCAATTTTCCTTTTGCCTGATTTTCCAGTACATATCCCCACGGCTCCTGAGTTGCTGCACCGTCAACCGATTTTTGCACGAATAATGCTGCCGTATCTGCTGGAGCCGCCGCATACAGTTCCACATCTCCACCATTTGTCGTCGGTTTCAGACCAACCTCATTCAGTGCTTTTCTGAGCATGACATCCTGTGTGCTGCCGATAACCGGAATCGCGATTTTTTTGCCTTTTAAATCTTTTAGTTCCGTAATATTGGTTGAACCATTAATGACGAGTACAGCTCCGCCATTAACCGCACCAGAAATCAAACGATACCCGGGATGTTTGACATAAAAGTTCAACAGCGGTCCTGGTCCGACTGTCCCTACATCGATTGCTTTGGTTGCCATTGCTTCCATAAACAATCCGCCATTGGCGACCGTTTTTGTTTGAATCGTCATATCAGCACCGAAGGCTTCCTTAAAATAGCCTTTTTCCAGTGCAATGATCGTTGCGCTATGGGTCAGATTTGGGAAATAGCCGATCCTTACTTCCTTCTCAGAGGATTTTGCTCCGCCAGTAGAGCACCCGCTCGCAATCCCCATTAATAATAGGGATGCGACAACGGTACTGAACACTTTTTTAAGCATGTGACGACACACTCCTTAGCCATTTTTCTTTTATGAATGGACTCCCCACTTCATCTGAACATTGCGTTCGATGCGTGAAAAGACAACATTATCGACGATGGTACCAATGATCGCAATAATGATCATGACTGATATCACCAAATCCATTTGTCCAAGTGAACGTCCCATCTCGAGCAGTTGCCCAAGCCCACCGCCGCCCCCGAGCAATTCACCAGCCATGAGTGCCCGCCAGGAAAATGCCCAAGCGATTCGAAGCCCAGAGATGATCTGCGGTACGGATGCAGGAAGAATCACTGTTCGTACAAAGTGAAAGCCAGACGAACCGTAAGTCTTGGCTACCCGTTGATATAACGGCGGGACATTTTTGAAACCGCTGGTCGCGTTGACTGTCATCGTCCAGGTCGCCCCGATCGTCACGATGAACAAAATGGAGAAGTCATTTAAGCCAAACCAGATAATCGCAAGCGGGAACCAGACGATGCTCGGGATAGACTGAAGCGCAGTCACCACAAAACCAAGCGTATCTTCTACGAGTTTGTACCTCCAAATGAAGTAACCCAATATCAGTCCGACAATAATGGCAATGAGAAAGCCCAACAGGATTCGTCCCATGCTTTTTCCAATCGCGGCGGTAATTTGTCCGCTAATCAATCCATTTACGAGTGTTTCGAAAACCTGGGTCAAGCTGGGAAACATGAACGATGGCAGCCCAGATAACCTAGATGTGACTTCCCATATCGCCGCTATCATAGCGATGAAGATGACCCGTCTTAAAGCTGTAGTCATTGCCCATTTCCTCCTTCAGCACCTTTTCTATCTCTTCTTGCAGGATCGACAGCACCTTCTGCTCCGTGTTTAATGTCACACTGTCCGGCATGACTCCATCGCGCATGGCAGGAACCGCAATGATCTCCTTGATTTTTCCGGGGCGTGTGGCAAAAACAACAATTCTCTCCGCAAGCTGAACGGCCTCCCGGATATTATGGGTGACGAAAAAAATCGTGACCTTGGTCGTCCGCCAAATCTCAAGCAACTCCTTATGAAGAACCATCCGCGTCTGCTCATCCAGCGCTGAGAACGGTTCATCCATCAGCAAAATGTCGGGTTCCATGACAAGTGCCCGAGCTATGGCTACACGTTGCTTCATTCCGCCTGAGAGTTGATGGGGATAGGAATGAACATACTTGCTTAAATGGACCATTTTGAGCACTTCCAGCGCCTTTTCGTCGGCTTTCGCTGCTGACATTTTTTTCAGCTTCAGCCCGTATGTAACATTTTCCAAAACCGTCAGCCATGGAAATAATCCCGCTTCTTGAAAAACGACGACTCTGTCGGGGCCAGGCTTATTCACTTTGTTGCCAGCAACGTGTATGTCACCGCTGTCCGGTCGATCCAATCCGGCTATTAAGTAGAGCAGCGTCGATTTTCCACAGCCAGAGGGGCCGACAATGGAAACGAAGCTGCCCTTTTCCACTTCTAGATTGATATCATCCAGCACCTTTACTTTTTGTTTCTGCTCATTCATGAAATGTTTCGTAACATTATCAATAGTCAGATACATGGCTGCACCTCTTTTTATTCCAACTTTATCGATGGGGATTATGAATAAATAATGATTAATCCTATCGTTTTTGTCAACTATAATCCAATAAAAAAGGGAAGGCGGTGGGCACCTTCTCCTATTCAATGCGATATCCAAGTTTTGTGTGCAGCATTAGATGTCGTCTTCTTCAACTACTCTTTTTTCCCCTACAACTTCGTCGGATCGAATCTTCTCTCATCCAAATAAGCTCGCGCATGTCCCCAGAAATACTTGCTTGGCTGCATGTAGATTTCCAGACCTGCCCGCTCGATTGTGCGATTCACCTCCTCATTGGCTTCTTTGAGGATTTGCTTTTCGTCCACAGTCAAGACACGGCGCTCGTCCATAATCAGTTCACCATCGACAATGACATGGTTCACATCTCCACCGACTGCCTGATAGACGACACGATGGACGTGCATGTTCTCTGGATTCAAGTGGGCCTGATGCATATTTACGGTAATGACATCCGCTTTTTTACCAGCCTCAAGGGACCCCAGCTCGTCATCCCATCCGACACAGCGCGCCGCATCAATCGTTACCATTTCCAGCAGTTTGCCTGGCGGGAGGTAATAATAATCACGCAGCGCCGCTTGTTGCAGTAGCTGCATTCTGCGCATGGCCTGGAACATGTCAAAAGGTGTCATCGGCGAGGTGCCGTCTGTCGTGATCGCAACGGTCGCTCCCATCTCCAGCAATTCCGTAATAGGGGTGCGTGCATTGATTTGACCAAAACCAGGAGAAGCACTCACATTCGTTCCTGTTTCGGCCAAAATTTTCGCCTCATCAAAAGAAATTCCCCGACAATGCTGCAAGTGTACGTCTGGACCGAGCAGCGCGTACTCTTTGTCTTGAATCGCGAGGTGAATCATGCCTCCAAAAGCATCGGAATGGATGCGCGTGTCGTACTTTTTCGCAATCTCCCTGATTTTCCGCGCTTGGTAACGGTCGAAATCGGTTAAACCAAACAATTGGTCAGCTGGCGTCGGATAGGATGGATTGACAGAGGTCACGATGACAAATGGAGTTATGTATGCTCTGGTTTTATCGTTATTCGCGTGATTCAGGGCTTCGATCACTGCTTCTGCTCCAGCGAGAACCTGCTCATAGGTGACTTCCTTCGTTACTTTCTGTCCATCGACCCAGCGGCTAAATGGATGCGGCCACGGTGGATTGCATGGACCTGTCGCTACGATTTCGCGAACACCGACCTCGTTGTACGCTTTGGCGTGATTCAAGGCAAAGATCGGATCATCTGAGCGCGGCATCGAGCCCAGGACTCTAACACCTGTCGTAATCCCAGCTTTAAGCCGCTCCAGTGCTGACAGCTTTCCCTCGTAGTACCAGAAATCGTCTGTTACGTAGTGCTTGTAAGTGTTAGTCATAATTGGCATCCAGTCGTTGATATTGTCCGTCGCAATCGTTTTGAACAACGAATGTCCGCCATGACCATGTGCGTCAACGAAGCCTGGCAGTATACAATGATGCGCGCAGTCGACTACCTTTTGCGCGGGATACTTGTCTTTTAGAAGTTGGGTGTCGCCTACCTCCAAAATTCTTCCTTTATCGATGGCGACTGCCCCGTCCTGTAATACCCGACGGTCTTTGTCCATGGTAATGACTACGCCGTTTACGAGTAACAAATCGATCAAGTTGCATCTCCCCCAGCCTCAAGAATAAGGGCGGTGCCCATGTCACCTACTCCCCCTCCCTACACCTTACCGCAATTTCGACACCTTGTATTTGCAAGAAAATTACAACTTTTTATAATTTGTTTACCTCTTGATTCCAAATGAAAAAACCACCTTCCCTTGAAGGAAAGATGGTTTGAAGGTTTTAGGCATCCACTTTTCGTTTGCGGAGGAAAAAAATGAGAAAGGCAATCCCCGCAAAAGCGAGTACAACATAAACGACATTGGAATAGAGATCGAAATAGTACAGAATGTCTTCCCATGATTCCCCCAACAAGTGACCAGCCATCACTAGGACGATGTTCCAAATAAACGTACCAAGTGTTGTAAACAGCAAAAACAGCGGGAAATTCATTTTGGTCATACCAGCTGGAATGGAAATCAAGCTTCTGATTAATGGGATCATGCGGCAAAAAAAGATCGTCCAGTACCCGTATCGGTCGAACCATTCATTTGCTTTATGGATATCTGCCGTTTTAATGCGCAGAAGATGCCCCCATCTCTCTACGATCTTCTCTATTTTTTTGACGTCTAGGTAAAAACCGATTCCATAGAGCATGATTGCCCCGATCACCGAACCGATTGTAGCTGCCAAGATTACGCCAAAAACCGTTAAGGATGATTGCGTCGTCATAAATCCACCAAAGGTCAAGATCACCTCAGAAGGTATGGGTGGAAAGATGTTTTCTAGCGCCATCATAAGTAAGATACCGAAGTAACTATATTGTTCAATAATTTGGGTCATCCAGTTCTGCATGCTATCCCTCACAATTATTTACCAATGCTTATCTCTCCAGTATAGAGACACGCGTTGCATAGTTCAATGAAAAGCGATAATCTTTTCCTTTATTTCAATACGAAAGAAGGAACTCTTGGGTTACCTTTCCTTCGAAAATTTTCATTTCGACTATTCCCGAGCAAAAAATATTGCAAAGAAAGTTAATATATGGAATATTAAGAAGGTGCCTCCATGCACATTTTTCAAGAACGAATCGTTAGGAGGTGAACAGTGTGCTTCGTAAGATTGTCCAATCACTCGTATGTCTTTTACTGGTTATGACTGCTGGTGCCGTTCAAGTAAAGGTGGCCGAAGCAAAAGAAACCGGCATGTTATTCATTGAGCAGCCATTCAAGAAAGAAGGACTTCGCTTTCAAGTAACCGTTACCGAAATCGACAACCCTAAATTCGACTCCCCAGAGTACCACGTAAATACGATTGTTACGAATATTTCGAGAAAACCGATCACATACACGACTGCTCAATGCTATGACGTAACAACACGAATCGAAGCGTATGCTTCCGGAGACTCTTGGGAGCTTCCTTACCGTGAAAACGAACCTGCCTGTACCCAGGACATCAAGGAGAAAACCTTAAAACCTGGGCGAACGATTGAGCAAGATGAATATTTTCGAACAGACGAACTGCCGAGTGATCTCACACCAGACTATTTTCAGTTAAACGCTTCCGTACACATCCTCGTTGGACCCGAAGATAAGGAACGCGAAGAGGAAATCGTAAAGATGCAGACGAAATTTCTTCCAGGGCTAGCCCTCAATCCAGATGAGATTGAGATCCAGTCTGAATCGAGCGAGCTCCCTAAATCGTATTACGAACTCAAAGCAACAGGAAAAGTCTCTAATAAGGAAATCAAGCGCGTAACGATTCAGGTCTTCAATTCGATCATTACGTTGCGAATCGACTCGAAGTCAGGAGAGTTTTCCACAAAGAAAAAAGTAAAAGCAAAAGGCCCGTCCCTTCAATCAGGTATACTCGAAGTGACGTATAAAGATGGAACGAAACACATCTACAATATTCCCATAAAAAATTCCAGCAACTGATGTTTTCCATGAAAAAAAGGACTGCCATGTGGTCTTACCCCTGTCAAGTAGACACAATTAAAAAAGCCTAAGCAGCCAGTGTGTTTCGGTATTCAACCGGGGCACACTGGTTTAATTTTTTCTGGAACCGTTCATGGTTATAAAACCAAATGTATTTTTCAATGGCTTGAAAGAGATCTTCTTCTGTCTTACACTCAGTAAAGTACAATGTCTCAGTTTTGAGATGCGAGAAAAAGGATTCGATGCAGGCGTTATCAAGGCAGTTTCCTTTGCGAGAGTGGCTGCCACTTATGCCAAGTTCCTTTATTCGCTTATTGTACTGTCGAGACGTGTATTGGAAGCCCTGATCTGAATGTAGGGTTGCTTTCAGCACGTCTCTTTCTTCGTTTAGCTGCCCCACAGTGTCTAACACAAGTTGTAAATCATTTCGCTTGGAAACTTTCCAGGCAACAACTTCGTTGTTAAAAAGGTCCTGAATGACCGAAAGGTAATAGTAACGGTTATGAAGTGCAACATACGTAATATCTGTTACAAATACCTCATTGGGCTTGTCCGCTCTAAACTTACGGTTAAGTAAGTTGGGATATACAATCGAAGGTGCTTTACCAAAATAGCGGCGCTTCCTCCTGATGATGGATTGAAGGTTTAATTCTTTCATCAGGCGGTATATTCGCTTATGATTCGCATTCAATCCCTTCTTCTTTAATGCTATCTGCATTCGTGGATAACCATAGTATGGATGCTCCAAATGAATCGCCATCATATGCTTTTTCAGAATCTGATCTAACTCATTTCTTGCTGACGGCTTTCCTTTGGTGCTAAGCCATTTGTAAAAACCCGACCGTGACACTTGCGCAATTTCTACCAACCACGTTAGTGGATATTTTTTACGCAGCTCGTTTATGATCGTAAAGCGAGTTATTTTCCATACCTTCCCCCCAGATGCAGATTGGGATTGCGCTTTTTTAGGTATTCTACCTGCGCCTTTAGATAGTCCCTTTCTTCTTCCACAGTAGCAAACTTGGTTCTTGGACGACCAACAAATGGGGTGTCACTAGAACCATTCTTTCCTCTTTGATCCACAAAACCTTCGCCTTTATTCTTCTTTCGAACCCATTGTAGAACTTGTGTTTTACTAGGTATCCCTAATTCCTTAGCTATTGCTTTATAACCCATCTCTCCCTGTTGATACATGTTTACTGCTCTCAGCTTAAACTCCTCGGAATAACGCTTGAATATTTGACCTTTTTTAGCCATGAGAAAATCCCCTCCAAGTAGAGTGTACCACCCACCGTTAGGTGGGCGGGCTTTTTACACTGTCTACTCAAAGGGGATAATATCAATGTGTGCGTCCTTTTTTTCATGTTTCATGCTATTCCTTCTGCTTATACCAGTAAATCATAGTATCGTCTCTCTTTATTTCTGTAAAGCCCATTTTGACTAATAATTTTGCGGAATCTATGTTATCTAGCAAGCACTTCGCCGTAATCTTTTTCACAGCGGGCTGCAACAACGCCCAATTCGCCAGGCCTTCAGCCGCCTCGTACGCGTAGCCTTTTTTTCGCTCGGCTTCAATTATTCCATAGCCGATGTCCACTTCTCCCTCTGTATTCGGTCCTCCCTTGAACCCTACATCACCGATGATCTTCATGCCATCCTTGGTAATGATCATCCAAGATTCAAATCCTGTCGGTTCCCCTGTGAGTTCGAGTGCTTTGATGATTTTGGGTATCGTTTCCATCGCATCTTCATCAGGCCAGCCTTTGCCTAATGTAAGCCCCATATTCAATAACTCTTCGTAATTTTCTTGCAAAATATTCGTCGATATTCTATGTGTAAATGGAATCAATATGAGTCGTTGTGTATGAATTCTTTTTTCATTCATGGACAGGTACCCCTTCCCTCAGTGAATATCTCGGGCATCTAACATTATAGCATGATTTTCCACCCCTTTTTCTCGAAACGAATTGAAGATTGATTAATTGGAATCTTTTCCGAATAATGAGAGATAACGAATGATGATGGACACCACGGAAATCCAGTTGATAAGGAGTGAGACCATGTCCACAACGCTAAACACTGAGCTTGTCCGCATTCAGCCCTGGGTGGATCACGATCTTCCCTTGCTGCGTCTTTTGAATGAGCCTGCTATGATGGAGCATCTTGGAGGCCCGGAGACGGAAGAGCAGCTCCTTGCTCGGCACGAACGATACGTCAATAAGGACGGACAGCTTACGAGCAGAATGTTCAGCATCGTACTGCTGCCAGATCACACCCCTGTCGGAAGCATCGGCTATTGGGACCACATCTGGCAAGGAGAAAACGTATACGAAGTAGGCTGGAGCGTCCTTCCCCCCTTTCAAGGGAAAGGAATCGCCTCTGCGGCTTTAGCCTCACTCATCACACGCATCAACCAAGAACGAAGACACAAGTTTATTCACGCCTATCCCTCCGTGGACAACCCTGCCTCCAATGCCATTTGCCGTAAGCTCGGTTTCACTCTGCAGTCAGAATGCGTCTTTGAATACCCTCCTGGAAGTTTTATGCGTTCCAATGATTGGAGATTGGAAGTTGCATCGGAACATTTCCCAATAGAAAAAGTCCGCGAGCAATTCCCCGCACTACAACGAACTTACAAAGGCAAACCAGTTGTTTATCTGGATGGCCCAGGCGGCTCGCAAGTCGTAAAATCCTCCATGGATGCGATCTATCACTATATGGCGAACGGTGGAGCGAATTTACACGGCTCCTTTCCAACGAGTAAGGAGACAGAAGATATCCTTGCAGATGCCAAGGAAGCCGTAGCAGACCTATTCCACGTAAGGCCTCAGGAGGTAGCTTTCGGTGCGAATATGACCACCCTGACCTTTGCGATTGCGCGAGCATTAGGTCGACATTGGAAAGAAGGGGATGAGATCATCGTCTCCGAGATGGATCACCGTGCCAATGTAGACCCGTGGCTGACTGTTGCCGCTGATCGCGGAATGACCGTTCGGTGGTTAAAGGTGAATAAAGAGACACTTACTTTACAACTAGATGAGCTCGATTCCCTCCTTACTTCCAGAACCAGACTTGTGGCAGTCGGGCTTGCTTCCAATGCTGTCGGAACGATCCATGATCTCGCTGCCATTTCCCAAAGAGCACGTGCAAAAGGAGTCATTGTCGCCGTCGACGCCGTTCATGCAGTCCCTCACTTCTCTATCCATCGGGACGAGATTGGAGCCGATATCCTGCTCTGTTCCGCTTACAAGTTTTTTGGCCCTCATGTGGGAATCGCTGTCATCCGCAAAGAAATTTTTGAAGCACTCGATGTTTACAAATTGGTTCCTGCCCCCTCTTCTTATCCAGATAAGCTGGAGACCGGAACACAAAATCATGAAGGAATCGCAGGAATCAGACCCGCTATCGAATTTGTTGCGTCGCTTGGTCTCGGTCATAGCTTCGCTGAAAAAATCCGCTCTGGTTACGAGGTGATCGAAGCCTATGAAAATCGGCTGGCAGAAAAGCTGCGAAAAGAACTAGGCGCAATGAAGGGTGTCACACTCTATCAAGCGGATGAAGATGTTCCGAAAACACCGACGATCGCTTTTCGGATCGAAGGGTTTACACCTCGAGAAATATGTGAGCGATTGTGCGAGGAGCATAGCATATTCGTTGCGGATGGGGACTTCTATGCGACAACACTCGCAAATTGTTTGGGAATCAATGAAAGTGGCGGCTGGATACGCGCGGGGCTGGCACCGTACAATACCCACGAGGAAATTGACCGTTTCATTCAAGGTATCAAAGCCATTATAAAAGCATAATACAAGACCCGGGTCAACTTCGACTCGGGTCTTCCACGTTTTTATCCATGAAGCCCGCCCTGAAATCTGGCGCGGGGGCGATAGTGCCCGACCGGAATTTGAATCAAGCAGGTTTTTTCTTCGGTCTTAAGCTTGTAAAGATCGTCGCAATTCTCCACGTCAAATCCGAGTAGCGGATGACCGCCCATTCCACACGTGAACGCTGCCAAAAGCAATTGATTCACGACGATTCCCGCCTCCATCTGCTGGATGCGATACCCTCTAAACCCTAGCTGATTGATCAAATGATCGCGTGTACCTGCCACATGAAAGCAGAGCGGCACTTGATACAGATTCACGTTGTCCAGGGTCATTCCGTCTTGAAGGCGTGCTCGAAAATCTCCATAAACAATCGGATAAAGAGCGTGCTCTAGCGGTTCGTAAGCGTATGCGCCATCTTGCATCCCTTCTACCTGATGAATGCTGACAAAGAGAGAAAGCCTTCTCCACGCTACCTCCTGATTTTCCCCCAAATCATTGCCATACGATAGAGCGCTCATCGTCATTTCCATGATACGCGCTACCTGATTCTGGTCTGTTTTCCTCCTGATAAAGTCCATTTCCGGCGAAAAACGCTCCCGGCAATATTGCGCCAGATCATAGCTTGGTTTCTGTAAACGCGGGAGAAGGATTCGCTCATCGGAACGACGAGGCCACTTGCTTTCCAACTGATCCGAATAACGTGTAAACGAATGGGTAGATTCCTGCATGGCAGCCTCATTCATTTGCAGGAGCGCAGGATATTGTCTCATTCTTTTTGAGCGCATCACATGCACATGCTTTTGTTCAGGCAGTTCTCTGATTAGCTCGCTTGCCGTCTCCTCTCCTCGCTCTGTCCATTGTGCCTGTGAGTGCGAATGCCCCTCCCCTTCTGTTTGAAACGATAAGGGAACTACCGCGTATACACTCTCTTGATCGGCAGACAATCCTAGCAGTGCATTCATGGCTCTATCTAGGAACTGGTAATGTACCGCTGTCGTCACACCGAGCTGGTTTGCCATTTCCTGTAATTGTCCTAGCAGTACACCAGCATCGAGGCCCTGCAATCGATAGGAAAACGCATCATACTTAAAAAAGTTCTTCCAAAAATAGATGGATATGAACGCAAATCCAAAGCATGCATGTACCGGACAACTGCCACCAAGCGCTCGGCTAAGGACGTGATCAAAATTCCCTTCGCGCAATTGTACGAGTCTGTGATGAGCCACATCGTAATGGTAAAGACCTGTAGGAATACTCGATAGCTTCAAATACACGTACAGCTCACTCGGATAGAGCCCTCCCCCAGACGGAACCGGTCTTCGATTCGTTACAAGCGGCAAAAACGACTCAGATCCTGCATCTGCCGAAGTCGTGGTTAACAACGATTGGCTGATTTGGATGAGTCCGTAGCTATACCATAGCCAGGTGCCCAATTCAGGAAGAGATATCTCTTGTGAAACCGTTTGATCTACGAGCGATAGTGGAACGTCTTCTGGCAGTGGAATGACAGGTAGCCCCCTGTACAGCTTGTATGTCAGCGGTGCATCCCCCCAATCCACTTCAAGGTCACTTGGTCGGGAGTTGTCTGTATCAAAATGAAGGCGGTACAAGAAATTTTCGAGACTCATCCGGCTCACTCCCAGATGCATGTTATGGAAACGGATGCGGAAAAGGATTCAACTCGTCTACACGCAGTGGCTGTTTCGCGTAACCCAGCTTCACAGGGACCTCCAATACTCGTTTCAATCCCGTTACTCGCGTGAGATGATGGCCAAAAGTCATCGGGAGCATGCCAGGAATCAATACGCGTACGCAAGATAAACCGTGACGCCCTACCTCTGGTGTCGTTTGATCTACCACAATGACATCGAGATCTAACTTTTGGAACACGCCGAGCAACTCCCGCAAATCGTCTGTTAGATCACGATGTTGGCTTCTTCTAGGAAATTGTTCAGCGAAAGAGACCATCGGACGTGAATTATCCATAAGAAAGGATAAGCGCTCCGCTGCTTCCGGCAAGCTGTAAAGCATCGCATGATCGTCCATCTTTTTCACCAAGGACGAATCATGGAGCATGCGCAAATATTTGTCTCGATTCGCTTCGTACTTGTCTGTCAACGTCATGAGCATGGCAGCCGTTTCGTAAATGGAGCTTTTTACAGCGCGGATGGGGTCTGGATGCGCTCCTGCTGCACAAACGAGGTGCAAGCCTTCCGCTCTGCGGTTTTTCGCAATCGTCCATACAGCGGGGATTCCATTTTCCATTGTCGCATCGAACAAGTACAAATCATAATTGGTAACGGTCTGCATCCGATCGATCAACAGAAGTAATTCCCGATCGTTGACCGAAGCGGGATCGAGGCGTGGCAATGGTAATTTCGCATACCAGGTCAACAAGAAAGCATCTCGCTCCACCACTTCGAGGATGCCGTAAAAGATCGCCTCCTCCAAACTGCCACCTAACGCACAGCCATTGGAGGTCTCAAATACAACTCCCTCCCCGAATCCCATACTGTAGTAGGCCATGAGCTCTGGTACAAGAATGGGACGCTCTTCTTTAAAGGAATATCCCCATACCCAGTTCATTTCTCGCTTGGGATCAAAAGGCTGAAACGGAAAATCTGGAAGGGCATACTGCTCTTCTGAATGGGTTCCTGCCGTCGTCGGATCAAGGGCATGCCGCGCAAGGTTTGCATAGCAGTCGCGCACCATCGTCCTCTTGCCACGTGGCATCAGCCCGCAATATCTTTCCATCCCTTCTAAAATCGCCGTTATTTCACTATCCGCGTATGAAACAGACCTGCCGGCCGTGCCCTCGTCATGTGAAAATAACGGCAGATTGACACTTACATCTGCGAACACAGAGACAAGATCACGTACTTTCCCATTCAAAAATCCTGTCCGTGAATCCAAAAATTCGGTGGGGAGAGCTTGTTTCAAATCGGCTATGGGTTTGGTCCGGTAGCTGTCCGGCTTTTGCTTTGCGATAGGCTTCAAGCGTATTCTTGCCTGCGCTTCAGAATCCTCAGGCAGCTGACTGCATACTGGACATAATGGATTCGGCAAAAAGAAATGACGCGTGCTTGTAAAAGTTTGTAAATCAATGAACTGGATATGCTCTAATAACTTGGCTTGCCTGCTCTCTACTATACGTTCTACCTCTGCGCAGACATGGTATGCCACCTGTAACAATCCAGAGCGGGATGACCACGGGTCACGCGGTATGCCGCCTTTTTCACTCAACATGTGTTGTACCTTCCACATCGCTTTGCGATCGCGGCCCGCCATCAGTCGCCGCATATCTGCACACTGGGAGCACCCTGTTTGACCTGGATGAACCAACGGACCTACGATGGCCTCCCCAAAGGAAACAAAGCCGCGCAGCCATGGGATATTTGCTTGGCGAAAATGTTTTTCTGCCTGCAAATGCAAAGCGGGATGATACATATCATGCAACAGGAGAGCCAAATCTGCTCCGCTTGTCGCAGACTCCATGTTTTCACTGTGACACACGCGATAGTTCTTCTTCAAACGTTCTGAAACCAACTCTGCCAGTACTCCGTCTCCCATGATAAGAATCTCAGCGTTCATCGAGCACCTCCCGCGAGAGCAGCAAGGCGAATACGCCACCAAGGTCTTCTTCTAGGAAAGGCTCCATCGCGGCATTCATGACCCGCGGAGAAAGGTGATGGAGGGCTAGCACCTGAACTGCTTGTTTCCAGACTTCTTTTTCCGATTCTTCCTGAACGCCGTTGCGTGCAAGTTCGATGGCTTCGCCCGTCAATCCAACAGATTGCGCAGTCAGTACATACTTGGATACTTGATTGGTTGGGGTCTGAATCTGTTGCAAGGCATACATCAGCGCTGATCGTAATGCATCTCGCTCCTGCAAGCCAATACTGCCGTACCATCCCGTGCGCGTTCCCACCCAATACACCGGAAATCCGCACACCTCATGCCCCTTTGCTATCGTTGGTTTTTCACCCAACGTAGTAAATGACCGGATATACAATTGGCATGGATCATCAGCAATCGTGTCAGCACGGACAGGTCTCGCTGTTGGTTGTCTCCCTTTCCTTTCTGCTACATACGTGAGCGTCAAGCAATGCCGCAGCGCACGATTTAGTCCTTCTGCAGGCGTTTCCCCTGCTCCGACTCCGATATTGCCATTTCCAACAGCTCGAAAAGCAGAATCTATGGCTGCGAGGTGGTTCACCATTCTCTCAACGTACATTTCTGCCCCAAGAAGCCCCGCTTCTCTTCGTGCCTCCTCATGGGTATAACCAGGGCAGACGACTTGCGGCAAAAGCTCTGCTGGACCTTCTGAGACTGGATCTACTGCTGTAACCCTGCACTGTGTGAGCGGTAATTGCGTGAGCTCGCCCTCATCCCAGCTGTGAAAAATTCCGGTATCCGAAGAGGTCCACGACTGAAACAGAGACTGTAGTCCTTCTTTTGGTTCTGTCTTATCGGATAGCCAAGATTCAAGCTCCTTTCCATCCAATACCTCCAGGCTCATTTCTTTCTTCACCATCGGATGCGGAAGGAATGATCGCCAGCCTCCTTCCAAGGTCTCCAGATTCAGTACATACACTTTGTTTTCAGCCTCAGCTTCATTGACACCAGTAACATGTTTGAACCATTCGAACACTGCAATATTCGCCAGCATGGCTGCTGCCGTCATTGAAAATGGATGTTGATCGGGATCCGCATCTAAAGTCTGTCGGTGCAAACGACGCCAAGCCGAATCTAAGCAAGCTGCTGATTCGGGATGAATCAAAGGTCCAGCTATTCCTTTTTGCAACAGACAAACGGCAGGAACAAATACTTTCTTCCTCTCTCTGCACGCGGACAGAATGACGCTCATTTCATCCTTGTTCACTTGCGCTGAGGTGTACAAAACAGCAGCGAAAGGCTCAACGGCCTCCAACCACTCTGCAATCCCCCACGCCGCTGGTTTTAGCTCCTCCAGCTTGACGTGCGGGTCTTTTCTGCGAGCATGCTCGATGATTGCGTCTAATCGCTCCCGATTCGTAGGAGCTTCATTCGTGATGATGTAATGGAATTGAACGCAGCCTGACTCTAGCAAGGCGTGGACAACAGAAAGAAGAAAGGAACCTGCGCCAACTATCAATACTTTTTTCGTACGATATTTTTGAAATAGATATCCTCCCGATCCGCCAAACTGGTCCAAAAATTCAATCTGCTCCGCATAGGCCGACATGATTTCAGGCGATAGTTGATGTGGCTTCTCTAGACTGATGTCTTGAAGAAATCCATTTTGTAAAAGCGTATCCGCCACCTGGTAAATTTGCTGTTGATATTCTTCCGGCAAATCTTCGGTCAATTGTGCCAGCGTATACTCCCCATTAAACATCGGCATGAGCTGGTCAACCCATCGTTCAATCATATCCCCCTTCATTCGAAATGTTCCGATGTTGTTCCGAAAGTATACACTCCCATCTGAATCAGGCAGATAAACCGTATCCCGCTTCACTTTTATGCGCATCGAAGGATTCAGCCTAACCATTCTCCTCCCCCTTATTGTGCGAGATCAGCCCTTTTGCGACATGATGTGTTACAGTCATTTTATGTAGAACACTTTGTCTCACATGCCAGCAGGAAAAACAAAGCCCCTGTCAAGACGTCATCTTGACAGGGCGCTCATTCGGATATAGAGATCGCCATTCATACGATAAAGCATGGGAAGAAGCAAGTGCAGCTGCACGTGCAGAAGCAGGAACAGCTACAAGAGCAGGAGCAAGAACAAGAGCAACTGCAACGTCCACACCCACATCTGTGGCAGCCACCACACCTTCCACATCCGCCACACCGGCTTCGAACTAGCGTCGCTTCATTCATTTTTTGTTTATCCCAGCGCTGCACTTTATCCGCTTTTATTTCAGAAGCCTTCAGTTTTTTTAGCTCTTTTTTGAAATCATCCATTCATCCTCACCTCCGCCACTTCATGGAGCTACTCTAGATTTATGAAGCGAGGCTGGGTATTTGTTCCATGATCATGCGCCCATTTTTGGTTAAACATGAGAAGAACCCGCTATGCTGCAAGGTTCCCTGACAAAAAAAGAAGCCGCCCTCAAAGTGAAGGCAGCTTGGATGATCACTGATTTACAGTTTGAAGATAATGCCCATCAGCGAGTAAATAATCACCGTCGAGAACAGCACCGTCATATGAATCAGTGAATAAATAAACATCGTTTTTGACCATTTCTGCGAATCCATTTTCCGGTATCCAAAAACACTCAGAACCAGCCATAAAATATTCAGGAGCAGGGCCATAAATGTAAGCCCAGCGCTTAATGACCAAAATAGAAAACTGCTAGCAATTAAAATAACCAAATAAACATTTGTTTGAATGTAGGTACGTCTCGCACCTTTGACCACGGGCAACATAGGAACCCCAGCCGCCTTGTACTCATCATGCTTGCGAATCGCAATCGCATAGAAGTGAGGCATTTGCCAAATGACCATGATGATAAAGAGACCAAGGATAGCAGGATGCGTGATATCCGGGTGAATGGCAGCCCAACCGATGAGCAGCGGCATTGCGCCAGAAATACTCCCTACCTCCGTATTGTAAACCGTTCTTCTTTTGGTCCACATCGTATAAGGCACGACATAAAAAAACAGTCCGAGAAAACCCATAATAGCAGCCAACGGTGTTGCCAAGATAAGAGCCACCAAGCCCAAAATCGTCATCAGGGATGCTAGCCATAAAACTGTCTTCGTTGATATTTCTCCTGTCACCGTAGGTCTGTTTTTCGTCCGCTCCATGACAGAATCGATATCGCGATCATACACGTTATTAAATGCACCCGCTGCGCCCATGATTAAAATAGAGCCAATCGTAGCAAATAAGATTTCTGGCAGCTTATCTATTAGACTGAACTGATACGTATATAAAGCCAATGTTAATCCGGCAAACATCGGAATCAAATTCGATTTGATAATCCCCGTCTTAACCGTTTGTGCCAAAATATTGGACATAGGCCGATTCCGCGTTGCAACGCTTTCTTCCCTCTGCATTCGTACACTGTCCCCTCTTACTAGATGATCTATTCTATCGTACTCCAAAATAGCATGACATAGTAGACGGTTAAATCCTACAAAACTGCCATTTGTATCTTACATACCAATAAGGATTTAAATACTATATGGAATGTTAATTCTATATGGTATGATTGTCAAGAGAAGGAGGCGGACAAATGAACAGACGCAGATTAACCCAAGCAGAGCGCAAACAGGAAACACGGCAATTGCTCATTGACGCAGCCATTGAGACCTTTGCTCAGTTAGGCTTCCACGGGGCTTCCGTTGATAAAATCGCAGACCAAGCTGGTTTTACCAAAGGAGCTGTTTATGCTCATTTTCAGTCCAAAGAAGATCTCTTTCTCGCTATTTTGGAAGGTCAGATGCAATTACATGTGTCCAATATCCATCACGTAATTGATCACCAGCCATCATTATCGCATTTTATCGAAGCCATGGACGCCTATTTTATGTCCGTTC
The DNA here is from genome assembly GCF_046196545.1 of Brevibacillus fortis. Lineage (GTDB taxonomy): Bacteria > Bacillota > Bacilli > Brevibacillales > Brevibacillaceae > Brevibacillus > Brevibacillus fortis_A. Next base: position 2,903,362 of record NZ_CP176370.1, on the reverse strand, counting down.
AGCAACAAAATCGTACGTGGAGCATGCTAAACCTGGAATTCTTGCTTTATGCCATGCGCGAAGAGTCTGTCCGAAAGCGATGGTCGAACATGATCATAGAGTCCGTACAGCATCTATCCAAGGCGATACGAACATTGATGCCAAAAGATAGTGGCTCTACTCTATCTGCGGATGAAATGGCATGGACGATTCTTGCTTTAGAGAATGGGATGACCATCTTTTATTACATGAGTGGCGACCAGGTACCCCTTTCTTTATACGGAAAAGCTTTGCAAAACATGCTATCGTCAAAATAGCGAGTGCCTCATGCTAGATCGATTCTGACTGGGTAGCCCGTCGCATCATGATTCGATTGACTCTCTCAGAACCATAAAGCATGAACGCAATGTAGAAAGCTATAAAAAACGGTAAAATTGAAACTGTCGTCTGAGCAGCAAGCCACCCCAGCAACGGAGGCAAAAGTGTGGCACCCGTGTACGCAACCGCCATCTGATAGCCCATCAGCTTTTGTGTTTGCTCTTTCCCAAAGCGTTCAGGGGTATCATGCAGCATACAGGGATAAATCGGTGCGAAGCCTAACCCGAGTAATAGAAAACCGATTAACGAACAGTAGGTTGGTAATGGCAAAATCAACAGCGCTGCCCCAGCGAATGATACGAGAAGTCCACTGCGAATCAGGACGCGGTTGTTCACTTTGAAGGTTACAAAGCCCGTGATCAATCGCCCCACGGTAATGCCACCGTAATACATGGCTACCCACTCCGCCGCTACAGCCGCAGGTAGCTCTTTTACATTTACCAAAAAGCTGCTCCCCCATAATCCCACCGATGCTTCAGCCCCACAATAGAAGAGAAAGGTCAACAAAGTCAGCTTGACGCCTTTTGTCCGCAAAGGTTGTTCGCTCTGCCCACGAAACGGCTGACCCTGTGACTCTTTGATAGTATGGCTCTGCATGTTCTCCATTCGTTTCCACAAAGGAAGTGTAAACGCTAGAAGTACGACTAACGCAAATTGAATGAGCGAAATGGTCAGGTATCCATTCCGCCATAAACCATGATCGCTCATAAAGCCCGACATAATAATGGGGCCAAGCGTAGCACCCACACCCCAGAAACAATGCAGCCAGCTCATATGATGGGCTTGATAATGCGTGGCGACATAATGATTGAGTGCAGCATCCACAGAGCCAGCTCCTAGTCCCAGAGGCAATGCCAATACCATCAACCATAAAATCGAAGGGGCAAAAGAAAATCCAAGCAAGGCTACCGCCGTCATCAAACAACTGATCAGCGTGATCCGTCCTGTTCCCAAACGTTTTAATAATGCACCGCTCATCAAGCTAGATACAATCGTTCCAGACGCAATCGCAATGTTGATCACACCTGCCATACCAAATGCCGCACCATATTCTGCTTGCATGACCGGCCAAGCTGCCCCCAGTAACGAATCAGGAAGACCCAAGCTGATAAACGACAAATAAATCATGATCAAAAAGAATGTTGCCACTATCCCCAGCCCCCTGCTCGTTATTACATTCTTACTGTGAGTCTATTCAGCAATTTCTCTCCCTCTGTTTTGAACCGCTTGTTCTTTTCGAGAAATTCGTTCACTTCATTTAATTGGGCTGGTCGGTAGCCTGGTCCACCACAACCACAGGAATGATAGGTAAACCCATGCTGATAGAGGATTTCAACCTTTTTCCACTGCTTCACATCAGCTTGCTTCGGAGCCTTGAAATCATGCCCCATATCCTTCATTTCCTCACCACATTGCGGACAACGATGCTTGATCTTGTTCCATTCTTCCTCCGTCAACTCATACTTGGAGGTTTGCTTGAACACTTTTCGGCAAGGGAAACAGGCGTATATTTGTTTATACGGACCATACATCCCATATCGACACATGATGATCAACCCCTATCCGATATTGCTAGGTATCCCCTTTTTTGACGAGCGTACTACCGATGAAGTCAAAGCTCAAAGGCGCCCCCTTTTTGTCAGGCTGCCACCCCAGCCTGATCGCCTCTTCAATGATAGCCGCAACGTCAGCTGGCTTTATCGCTCTCATGTCCAAATGCTGCACATGTGGAAACTCCGCCCAAAAGTCATTCACATCTGATTTTACATACACGCGAATCAATTGCCCTATGCCTTCATTGTGCTGAATCGTCAACGCGAGCAGACCCTTCGCTGCTGGGCTAATAACCCAACGATATCGCTGCTCTCCTACCGTTATACCCCGCGTTCCTTTTTTGGGTAAGGCCATAGCTACCTCCTCATTGCGAGTAAATGTTTATCAGTTCTGCCAAATACGTTTTTATGCCGTTCACTATTTCGGGTGAATGCTGCACATTCACTTCTTTCCCCAACCCAATCAAAAACTTTGCAAAAAATAAGATGTCACTTCTCGCTACATTTCCTTCCAACCAACCACTTCCATCCTGCCGCACATGCAGCATGGATGCAAGCCAAAGTTCAGCCTCACAAGCCTGCACACCTACAATAGTCAGCTCGGCAAATAAGGCGACCGTGTCCTGATCCTCAACTGTTTTGATCTGTCGATTTTCCAAGTGAATGTCTCGAAGGTCCAACGGCTTCGTTGCCGAGTGTTCGGCGGAATGGATACGGTCACAACGAAACACGCGAATATCTTGATTTTGATAGCAATAAGCCGGGCTGTACCATAAACCGTTTTTTGTATAAATCCCAATCGGCTGCATCTCCCGCTTGGATGGTTGTCCACGCGTTTCATAAGTGATAAGGAGTACTTTTTGTTGGACGGCAGCATCCAGCAATATGGATAAATGCGGAGAGCTGGCTTGCCGCTTCGGGGTCACAAAATCAACACGGCGTTTCATCTGATCAATGCGATCGCGAATATCCGGCGGCATGAACTGATAAAATTTGTTCAGCGCCGAAGAGGATACTGTCTCAAATGGCAGCGAGGTATGGTGTCGAAGTGCATGGATCGCGAAAAAGATGGCGACCGCTTCCTCCTCTGAGAATGCAATAGGCGGCAAAATCCTTTCCTTTAAAACATGGTATCCGCCATGCGGTCCAACCTCAGAGTACAAAGGTACCCCTAACTCACTCAGCTCTTGCAGGTCCCTTAGGATCGTGCGCCCTGAAACGCCAAATTCGTCAGCGAGCTCACTCACAGTAAACTTTCGCTTCCAGTTGACAGTCATCATCATTTCCAGCAGTCTTTTTGATTTTGGCATGGCATAACTCTCCAAAAGTTTTTATTATGACAATTCCTGTCACTATTATCTGTTATTGTGTAGGAGAAGTCGAGTTGGACATGATGCTGATTATTAATAAGGAGGAATTGCTGTATGCTTCAGCCACAAGAAAAAGGGACGATTACGAGAAAATTTTTCCAATCAGGTAACGTAAAACTATCTTACCTCGATTTTGGCGGGGAAAGTCAAAGAGTTTTACTCCTGCTGCATGGTCATATGAATGATGCACGAACGTTTACAGAGTTTGCTTCCAGACTCACAGATTGGCGCGTAATTGGATTGGATCAACGAGGCCACGGCTGGAGTGAGCATGCCCCAGATACGGATTATTCACGTGAAGGTTACCTCAACGACATTCTCGCCTTTGTTAAAACCGTTTTGGATGGAGCACCTGTTACGATCGTTGGGCATTCTTTAGGAGGCGTCAACGCTTATCAATTTGCAGCCCGTTATCCTGAGCTTGTGGACGCAGTCATTGTGGAAGATATCGGGGCAGAAATTAAGGCCGACTTATCCTTTGCAGAAAAACTCCCACATCGCTCCCCTTCTTTACACGATCTAAGGAATTCACTTGAAGCACTCGGCATTGGGGCCGTCGATTATTTTTCGGAAAGCGTGTTCGAGGATGAGCAAGGCTGGGGATTCCGTTCTGATTTAAAAGGCATGCCTATTTCCCAACGACACATTAACGGGGAATGGTGGAGTGACTGGCTTGCGTCTTCTTGCCCAATCTTGCTGATTCATGGCAAAAAAAGCTTTGTCTTGGATGAAAATCAAGCCGAACGCATGGTTACTCAAAGGCCAAACACAAAGCTTGCAAGTTTTGCTGAGTGCGGGCATGATATCCATTCTACAGACCCTGACGGATACTATAGAACAGTAAGAAGCTTTCTTGACGAGTTGAAATAATAGCTGATGCACGCAATAAAGAAAAACAAGCCACGATAACCCCGCGGCTTGTTCCTTCTTTTCTTTCTTTACAATTCCAGCGTATGTTTCTCCAAGAAGTTCGTAGCAAAATTTCCTGAGACAAAGTCAGGGTGCTCCAGCAGCTTCTCATGGAAGGGAACCGTCGTATGCACGCCCTCGATGACAAACTCACCTAGCGCCCGCTTCATACGAGCCAATGCTTCGTTGCGATCGGTTCCCCAAACGATCAGCTTGGCGACCATCGAATCATAGAAGGGAGAAATTTCGTAGCCGGGATAAACCGCACTGTCCACGCGCACACCGTAACCGCCAGGCGGCAAGTAATTGATGACCTTGCCTGGTGATGGCATAAAGTTTTTCGCAGGATTCTCCGCATTAATTCGGCACTCGATCGCCCATCCGTTGATTTTCACGTCTTCTTGTGAGAAGGATAACGGATTGCCTGCTGCAACAGATATTTGTTCTTTGATCAAGTCGATTCCTGTGATCATCTCTGTCACGGGATGCTCTACCTGAATCCGTGTATTCATTTCCATGAAGTAAAATTGGCCATGCTTGTCGAGCAAAAATTCAACAGTACCCGCTCCGTGGTACGAAACCGCTTTGGCTGCCGCCACCGCAGCTTGCCCCATTTGCTCGCGCAGCGCTTGGTCTAGCGCAGGAGATGGCGCTTCTTCTACCAGCTTTTGATGACGACGCTGAATGGAGCAATCCCGCTCTCCCAAGTACACAACGTTGCCGTGCTTGTCGCCCATGATTTGAATCTCCACATGCCGTGGCTCTTCCACGTATTTTTCCAAGTACACGCCAGCGTTACCGAATGCCGTCTCCGCTTCTTTCTGGGCTTGCCGAATCGCCTTGGACAACTCATCGGGGTCAAAAGCGACACGCATGCCTCTGCCGCCGCCACCAGCCGTTGCTTTTACGATGACAGGATAGCCGATTTTCTCCGCCACCTGCAATGCCTCATCGATGTCATCAATCAAGCCGTCTGTGCCCGGAACCAATGGAACATTCGCTTGACTCATCGTTGCTTTTGCTACGGCTTTGTCGCCCATTTTTGTGATCGCTTCAGGATCGGGACCGATAAAGGTAATCGAGCAATCTTGGCAAAGCTGGGCAAACGAAGCGTTTTCCGCCAAGAAGCCATAGCCCGGATGGATAGCGTCTGCCTTCGTGTAAAGAGCGACCGTCATAATCCGTGCCATGTTCAAATAGCTGTCCTTGGACGCTGTAGGTCCGATGCAATACGCTTCATCCGCCAATTCTACGTGCAATGCTTCCCGATCCGCCTCAGAAAAGACAGCGACTGTACGTATCCCTAGTTCCTGACAAGCGCGAATAATGCGGACAGCGATTTCGCCGCGATTGGCAATCAATACTTTCGTAAACATAGGCGCACTCCTTCCTACTAAGTTTTGACAACGAGCAATGCTTTTCCGTAATCGACAAACTGACCATCCACGACGAGAATTTCCGTGATGATGCCGCTAACGGGGGTCGTAATGTCGGCAGAAAGCTGAAGAGCATCTGCCGTGCAGCACCCAACTTTTTCACCTACTTGAACAGTCTGCCCTACTGTCACTTCCGCATGAAACAGTCCTACTCCCGGAGACATGACTTGCTGTGTCACTTCCTTGGGTACCTCAGCAACGACATCGACGGACTCAGTAGTGGCGGCTGCTTCCTGATAGCCATGCTCGACTTCTCCCACCTGTACAGGCGCATTCACAGCCACGACTTCGACTGGTGCGCTTTTCTTGATCACGATGCGGGTCTTGCCCTTCTCCCATTCCAGCTCCTCAATGGAAGACTGATTCACCAGCTTGATGAATTCACGCAGTTCATGCAGCTTCATAGCACAATCAGAGCTCCTTTCTTTCGTGTAAGAAAGCTTAAGTACACCGTGTCAAAGCGACTTTGCTTAAGCTTTCTGGAGCGGAAAAAAACTTTCCGCTAAAACGCGGTCGCTCAACCATGAGAAGACCTCGAAAATAGTTTTTTTATAATGGGATGTTCCCGTGCTTTTTGTACGGACGATCTTCCTGTTTGTTTCTGAGCATTTCCAAGGCTTGCGCCACCTTTTGGCGGGTTTCGCGCGGGTCGATGACGTCATCCACCATGCCGAGACTTGCCGCGACATATGGATTGGCGAACTTTTCTCGGTAGAGGGCAATTTTCTCTGCGCGAGTCGCAGCCGGGTCCTCACTTTGTTCAATTTCCTTTGCAAAAATGACGTTGGCAGCCCCCTCAGGACCCATAACGGCAATTTCTGCATTCGGCCAAGCATACACGATATCTGCACCAATGGATTTGGAGTTGAGCGCCACATAAGCGCCTCCGTAAGCTTTGCGCAGAATCACGGTAATTTTGGGAACCGTTGCTTCTGAGTATGCATACAAGATTTTCGCCCCATGACGGATAATCCCTCCGTGCTCCTGATTGATCCCCGGGAAAAAGCCAGAGACATCTTCAAAGGTTAAGAGCGGAATGTTGAAGCAGTCGCAAAAACGGATGAACCGTGCCAGCTTATCCGATGAATGAATGTCCAGTCCGCCTGCCATGACCTTCGGCTGGTTGGCGATAATGCCGACACTGTGTCCATCGATACGTGCCAGACCGATCACGATATTGCGGGCAAAGTTCGGCTGTACTTCCATGAAATCACCGTGATCCACGATTTTTTCGATGACCTTGCGCACATCGTATACTTTCGTGCTTTCAGCAGGTACCAGCTCCAAGAGCTCCTCTTGCCAACCATGAATCTCCTCTGCTTTTATCACAGGTGCGCGATCACGATTGTTTTGTGGCAGGAAGCTGAGCAGCCTGCGCACTCCTTCCAATACTTCCTGTTCGGTCTCTGCCGTAAAATGGGCATTGCCGCTCACCGTGGAATGGACTTTAGCTCCGCCTAGATCCTCCGCGGATATTTTTTCACCTGTAACGGTTTCGATTACTTTTGGACCTGTGATGAACATTTGGCTCGTCTTCTCTACCATGAATACGAAATCCGTAATCGCTGGAGAGTAAACCGCCCCTCCCGCACACGGCCCGAGGATGACAGAGATTTGCGGAATCACACCGGAGTAAATGGCATTGCGGTAAAAAATTGTACCGTAGCCATCCAGCGAGCTTACCCCTTCTTGAATGCGTGCGCCGCCAGAGTCGTTCAGACCGATAAAGGGAGCGCCGTTTTTCGCTGCCAAGTCCATCACCTTGGCGATTTTCATCGCGTGCATCTCACCCAGAGCACCACCAAACACCGTGAAATCCTGCGCGAACAAATAGACAGGGCGACCATTGATTTTTCCGTAGCCCGTCACTACACCTTCGCCCGGTGCCTCCATCTGGTCGAGACCAAAATGTGTAGCACGATGCTCAACAAACGGGTTCAGCTCCATAAAGGTGTCTGGGTCAAGCAGTAGCTCGATCCGCTCGCGTGCAGTCAACTTGCCGCGATTATGCTGCGCATCGATTCGAGCATCTCCTCCACCAAGCTGGATTTTATATTTGCGTTCCATCAATTCATCAATTTTTTCGTACATATTATTGCTCATAAGGGCCACCATCTCTCTATTCCTTTTTCATGATCGCATTCTCATAGATCGCCACTAGTTGCTGTACGGCGCTCGTCGGTGAAATCTCGCCACTCGCAACGGCTCCTTCAATGACGGGAAGCAGCTCGGCTACTTGCTGGTTGCCGAAAAAGGTTGCGAGCAAGTAGTCCTGAGCCATACTGTGCATCCAATCGAGTAGCTGCGCTTTGCGCCTTGCCTCGAAGCCACCTGATTGGATGGTGGTTTCACGAAATTGACCGATGACCTCCCAAATATCTTCAATGCCTTCCCCTGTCAGCGAAGAACACATGTATGCCTTCGTCTCCCAGCCAGTGGTTGCCGGCTGCAAGTAATGCAGAACACGATTGTATTCACCTTTGGCGATCAAGGCACGCGTGCGATTTTCCCCATCGGCTTTGTTGATCAGTAGCGCATCCGCAATTTCCATGATGCCTTTTTTGATTCCTTGCAGTTCATCGCCCGCCCCTGTCAGCATCAGCAGTAAAAAGAAATCGACCATAGACCTGACTGTCGTCTCACTCTGTCCGACCCCGACCGTCTCGACCAAAATCACATCATAGCCTGCTGCCTCGCAAATCAGCATCGTTTCCCGGGTCTTCCGATTGACCCCGCCTAGCGTGCCGCCCGTGGCAGACGGTCGGATGAACGCCTGTGGATTGCGTGACAACAGCTCCATCCGCGTCTTGTCGCCGAGAATGCTCCCGCGAGTAACGGTACTGCTCGGATCAACGGCCAAAACAGCGACACGATGACCTTTTTCACAAAGCATACTGCCAAATGCTTCAATGAACGTGCTCTTGCCCGCGCCTGGCACACCGGATATTCCTATGCGTACGGATTGACCTGTATGAGGAAGCAGCTGTTTAATCACCTCTTGAGCCATATCCATATGAGCGGGAGCATTGCTCTCAACCAGCGTGATTGCCTGCGCCAAAACCGTTCGGTTATTATCTCGTACGCCTGTGACGTATTGATCCACCGTTAAGCGTGGGAGACGTGCCTTGGAGGAAACGTTCAAGAAATTCTTGTCAGTCTTGCCCACGGTCATTGTCCAGCAGCCTCCAGGCGATACACGATCTCTTGCAGAACGTGCTGGGCTGCTACAGGAATGACGGTTCCCGGCCCAAAGATAGCTGCGGCACCATGCTCTCGCAAAAAGGCGTAATCCTGCGCCGGTATAACACCACCTATGACGACGACAATATCCTCGCGCCCCAGCTTCTTGAGCTCTTCGACCAGTTGTGGCAGCAATGTTTTATGTCCTGCCGCAAGCGAGCTGAAGCCGATGACGTGCACGTCATTTTCTATCGCCTGTTTCGCTGTTTCCTCAGGTGTCTGGAACAACGGACCGATATCGACGTCAAAGCCTAAATCCGCAAAAGCAGTAGCAATCACTTTCGCGCCCCTGTCATGTCCGTCTTGACCCATTTTCGCGATCATTATACGGGGACGTCTGCCTTCCCACTGCTCGAATTCGTCTGCCATCTTGCGCACAGCCGCTACCTCATCGGCATCTGCGTATTCGGAACTGTAGACACCGCTAATGGAGCGAATGACTGCCTTGTGTCTACCCACAACCTTTTCATAGGCATCCGATATTTCGCCCAAAGAAGCTCTTGCTCGCGCCGCTTCAATGGCCAGCTCCAACAGATTGCCTTCGCCCGTTTTCGCGCATTCCGTAATGGCTTGAAGAGTTGCTTGCACTCTTGCCTCATCTCGGTTATTGCGCAGCTCCTGCAAACGTCTGATTTGCGCTTCCCGGACCGCTGTATTGTCGACTTCGAGAATTTCCAGCGGATCTTCTTTGTCCAGACGGTATTTGTTCACGCCAATTATGGCTTCCTTCGCCGAATCGATATGTGCCTGACGGCGTGCAGCCGCTTCCTCGATCTTCATTTTCGGCAATCCCGTCTCAATTGCTTTTGCCATACCGCCAAGTGCTTCGATTTCGTCGATGTGCGCCCACGCTTTTTCCACGAGCTGCGCAGTCAAGGACTCGACATAATAGGAGCCTGCCCACGGATCGACAACCTTGGTTATCTCTGTTTCGTCCTGCAAAAACAACTGTGTATTTCGCGCGATCCGTGCCGAAAAGTCTGTCGGCAACGCAATCGCTTCATCCAGTGCGTTCGTATGCAGAGATTGGGTATGTCCCAGAGCCGCGGCCATGGCTTCAATGCACGTCCGCACCACGTTGTTATACGGGTCCTGCTCCGTCAAACTCCATCCAGAAGTTTGTGAGTGTGTCCGCAGTGCCATCGACTTTTCGTTTTTCGGATGAAACTGCTTGATCAGATTGGCCCAAATTAAGCGGCCTGCACGCATTTTTGCTACTTCCATGAAGTAGTTCATGCCAATCGCCCAGAAAAATGACAGTCGTGGCGCAAACGCATCGATGTCGATGCCTGCTGCAAGGCCAGTACGAACGTATTCCAAGCCATCTGCCAACGTGTAGGCCAATTCAATATCCGCGGTCGCACCCGCTTCTTGCAGGTGGTAGCCTGAAATACTGATGCTGTTGAATTTGGGCATGTGCTTGGAGGTGTAGGCAAAAATGTCGGAAATGATCTTCATCGACGCTTCTGGCGGATAAATGTAAGTATTCCGAACCATGTATTCCTTCAAAATGTCATTCTGGATCGTACCAGTAAGCTCCGACTGTGATACTCCTTGCTCTTCTGCTGCCACGATATAGAACGCCATGATAGGCAAAACCGCTCCGTTCATCGTCATCGAGACGGACATTTTATCGAGGGGGATGCCGTCGAACAAGATTTTCATATCGAGAATGGAGTCAACTGCCACGCCTGCTTTCCCGACATCACCGACTACCCGGGGATGATCCGAGTCATAGCCGCGATGCGTCGCGAGGTCGAAGGCAATCGACAGCCCTTTTTGTCCCGCAGCCAAATTCCGTCGGTAAAAAGCGTTACTCTCTTCCGCCGTAGAGAATCCAGCATATTGGCGAACCGTCCATGGCTGAGTCACGTACATCGTCGGATACGGTCCGCGCGTATACGGTGGCAAACCAGGCATGTAGCCGAGGTGATCCATGCCCTCCACATCTTCCATGGTGTAAAGAGGTTTTACAGGGATTTGCTCCAGCGTCTGCCACATTTGCTCCTTTCCTTGTGGGTTTGCACCCAGTTGGGGAAACAAATCAGATACATCTCGTTTGGACTGATAAGCCATTTTTGAAAAATCAGGTCGCTTCATTATGAGCTCACTCCTATCCGCTCCTGAAGTTCTCGCAGCATCTCATAGCAATTGGAACGCATGTGGATGCACTCATCTACACCGGCCATCTTATAAGTAGCCAGCTGCTCCGCGTCAGGCAAGCCAGCCAACAGAACCGTCATCTGAGGTACACGCTGCTTGATTGCTTGAGCCAAAGGTGGAACCTGCTCTGGATAACTCGCATCGTCCGAACAAATGACCGTGATCAACGCACCCGATGCCACCGCAGCTTCAACCGCCTCTACAGTGGTAGAAAAAGCTTGCTGACGCAATACGTCAAAGCCGCCAACCGCAAAAAACTCTGATGCGAAATCTGCCCGGGCCTTATGCTTTGCCACTGGACCCATCGTCGCCAAGAACACGGTCGGTCTTTTGCCTATTGTTTTTAAGAAATCATCTGCCTGTATCCGCAAGGCTTCGAAGCGTTCGGATGCCCGGTGAATACGAAGTGGCTGGATGATTGTCTCCACCGAATCTTCACGCCTCATAGCTTTGGAAATATCGCCCACAGTCGCCCCATGAAGGACTGCTTTTATTGCACGTGCCACGAGCTCATCAGTATGTTTCGCCAACTCATCTAGCGCTGCGGAGACGAGAGTCGCGTTTTGTTTCAGCCGAAGGGATCGTGCTTCCGCTGCTCGCTCTTCGTGAATGCTCGGAAGACTCTCGGCCTGCAGTGGCTGCTCAGCCGTATTGGCATACATGTTGGTTCCAACCAAACGCTTTTTACGCGTATCGATGCTCGCTGCTTTTTGATCCGCGACCTGGGCGATCAAGTCTTGTGGGAAGCCTGCTTCTAATGCGCTCAGCATGCCTCCGTGCTCTTCTACCTTCTGGAACAGCTCCCATGCTTTTTTCGCTAATGCATCTGTGAGCCATTCTACGTACCAAGAACCTCCCGCAGGGTCGATCACTTTTGCCAAATGCGCTTCTTCTTGCAAAATGATTTGCGTATTTCTGGCAATTCTTCTTGAAAACTCATTGGCAGGGCGTATCGCTTCGTCAAATGTGGATACATGCAGACTGTCTGCTCCGCCAATAACGGCTGAGAACGCTTCTGTCGTGGAACGCAGCATGTTGACATACGGATCGTAAATCGTCTTCGTCCAGGCCGAAGTTCTGGTGTGAATCGTCATCTTTTGAGTTTCTGTTGACCCGCCGTAGGCCGCCACGATGTTTGACCAGAGCATTCTTGCAGCACGCAACTTCGCGATTTCCATGAAGACGTCTGAGCCAATCGAATACGAGAACTGCATCCGTGGTGCGATATCCTCTATGGAAAGCCCCCGCTCAAGCATCGCTTGCAAATAGTCGACCCCTGTGGCCAGTGAAAAAGCCAGTTCTGTTACTGCGTTTCCGCCGCCGTCCTGATAAGGATTGCTTTGAACCAGGATCGTTTTCAGTGCAGGCGCATGATCTTTTGCCCATTTCGTCATGCTTGCCATGGCGTGATAAGCTGTCTGCAAGGAACAAAGGAGCTTTCCCTCTGTGAGCAGAACCGCTACAGGGTCTGGCCCGATGCAGCCGCGAAGTTCGGAGAATTGCTGGCCTGTCGCTTCAACATGTGCCAGAATGAGCGAAAGAATGGGCAAGCCAAGCGCTCCCGTGTTCACGTAAAGAGGCACCTCTGAAAGCTTCACCCCTTGAAACGCCTGCTCTACATCCTCTCGGCAAAAAACAGATACGCCTTTGTGACCAATCGTATCTGGCAATGCTTCGTCAGGATCAAGTCCAGCCAATGTCGCTTGATCCACCAGCAGATGCAGCATCGTTTGCCCGCGTTCCAAATCGCCTACGGCTGCCTGATTGAACCCCTGGGCATTCGCTGCGATGATTTCCTGACAAACATGCCATTTGTGTTCCTTTTGTTCGCCAGGCTGCTGATTCCCTCTATGAAAAGGCGCCTCTCCTGGTAGCGCTTCCAGATGCGGCAATGTTTTGACATCTTCGTACCGATAGATCGGCTGGCGAATAATCCCCTCGTACGAATGCGTCAGTAGCTTGGCATCAAAAGATGCACCCTTTAGCGATTTCTCTGCCGCTTCCCGCCATTGCTCGTACGTGGGAACGGAGAATTCCTTGAACCATGTATGTTTGCTCACTCTTCCAGTCCTCCCCTTAAAAGCTGCTCCATTACGCTTGCTTCACCAGGAATAACGGCTGTCCATGCTCGACCAACTGACCGTTTTCCACCAAGACTTGGACAATCTCTCCTTTTACTTCTGCTTCAATCTCGTTAAACAGCTTCATGGCTTCGACAATACAGACAATGGTAGTTGGCTCTACCCGATCATTTACAGACACATATGGTGCTGCGTCAACTGCAGGTGCTGCATAGAAGGTTCCGACCATGGGAGAAGTGATTTTGTACAAGTTTTCCGTCACTTCCGCCGATTTCTGAGGCGCTTCCACCTGGACTTTTTCGACCGGGCGCTCAATCGTTTCTTTTTTAGACAGAGGTACAACGGGTGCCGCCGTCACGATTGGTACGCTTTTGGCTTGTACGGGGGGCTGATGTATGGCTGTGACTTGATTCCCATTTCTTCGTTTGATTCGCAAAGAAGAATCTTCATCGTTTACCTCAAAAGATTCTATGTCCGTCTGCTCCAATAGCTTCACAAGTTCTCGTAATTCGTAAATGGTAAGCACGAATTTTCCTCCCCTATTCCGAATCTGACTGGCACAATCTCACGAACCGACTAGTTGGTCTGAAGTGATTGTGCAAGACCGACCAGTTGGTCTTTTCGATATTATAACAAATGTCAGAATACTAGTACAGACCAACTAGTTGGTCTGATTGAGGTAATTTATAAGGGACCATCAAGCGACTATGCCCCTGTCTCCTATCGAAAAGCTTGAGTGTAGCCGCATGATCCTTGTTTGCACCCCTACAATGGATTGAAGGGATTTTCTTGTGATTGCAGGAAAAAACGTTGAAATGCCGGGTTTTCCATCGATTCTGATTTCAAAACGGAATGAAGAACCATATCTGCATAAATATCCGCGATTTGCTCGATCGAGTACGTCCCTGACTTTTGATACCATTTGTAAATCCAGTTCACCATGCCAAAGATAGCCATGGACACAATCGGCACAGGCAGCTCCGGGCGGAACTCATCCGATTCGATCCCGTCCGAAATGACGGTGAACATGATTTTTTTATAGCGATCTCGTTTCGTTTCAATATCAGTGTAGTACTCCGGAGCTAAAAACAAGCTTTCCTGATAAAAGATCGTAACCTGCGAGCGGTACAGATCAATCATCATGACGAAGGATTTTACGATGGCTTGGAGTCGCTCCGTCGGGGTATCCCACTTCTCGTAAGCTTCCTCTGCTTTCTCCAGCACATACGTAATAAATTGATCATGAATGATGTAGAGGAGTTCATCTTTTGATTTGAAGTTGTGATAAAATCCTCCCTTTGACGTTCCGCTTTCTTTCACAATTTGATCCACCGTCACTTTGTGGTAGCCATTTGCTTCAAACAAGCGCATGGATGTTTCAATAATACGTTCTCTAATTGATTTTTCGGCCATTATCTTCACCCGTGAACATTATAGCATAACTACATAGCAAAAACGCCGATTCTCTTCGGTGAGAGATCGGCGTTTCTTCCTTAATTCGTTGGTGTGGAAACAGGCACGGCACCTGAATATTCTTCAAGCGTAATCCCTTTTTCTCCGATTTCTTGGGCAATCTCGACACCTACATAACGCAAATGCCACGGCTCATAAATATAGCCAGTAATCGCGTCTTTTCCCTCTGGGTAGCGAATGATAAATCCAAACTTCTCGACGTTTTCATCCAGCCACTTCGCCTCTTTGGTTCCGGCAAAGCAGCTCGTTGCTGCGCATTTGCCATCCTTACCGGAGACATCAATCGCGAGTCCCGTCTCATGCTCACTCGTACCTGGAACCGCGCTGTACGTCCGCGCCTTCTCTACGCCGTCTTTTTTTACATAGCGATTAAACAGTGCTTTCTGATAGGCGTGGGAACGATACGCAGATACGCCAGCCAACTGGACACCGTCAGCCTGAGCTGCTGAAAATAACTGCTCAAGCGCACCAGCTGCTTCTTTGCGCAATTTGCGTTTCTCGCTCTTTTCAGGGAGCAAGTAAGGAACGTTTGGAAACACTAAATCATTTGGCTGATAGTTCTCCGGAAGCTTGCGTTGTTTGTTCACCAGTACAGCAACGCTCTCAGGCTCACCCACGACCTCGATGTCCGGGAACGACAGCTCAGGTGGCTGACCCGCTGGTGGCTTTTCTGCCGGCTTCGTTTCGGTTGGTTTCGCTTTCTGGGGTTGCTCTGGTTGTTCTTGCTTTGGTGTTTCAGTCGGTGGAGGCGTGGTCTCCTCCTTTGGCTTCTCTTCTTTCTTTGGAGGAGCTGGCGTCTCCACGGATGGTGGTGTCTGTGGTTCTTGTGGAGCAGCTGTACTGTTACATCCAGACAACACAAATGTCATTGCCGTTACGAGTACGAGCGGATGCAAAAGCCGGTGGCGAAAACTTCTCATTGTAACGTTCCTTTCGTTTTGGAGCTGATCCAATTATGTAGGTAATAAAAGTACGTACCTATTATGACATAATTGACCGGCGTTTCGTTACATGTTTTATCGAGAAATCACGACCTGATCGATATTCAGGTAACCCGCTGGACTGATGGAGAAGCCCTGAATCTGGTTGCTAATCACAGCCAAATTCTCCAGATTGCGAATCGGCACGACCAAAGCATCTTGCAGCTCCACTTCTTGTGCTTTTGCGTAGATGGCAAGTCTTTTCGCAGGATTTGTTTCGATACGACCAGCCTCGATGAGACGATCCAGCTCGGGATTGCTGTATTGAAAACTGTTGCCAGCCCCGCCACCCGATGTATGAAACAAATTATACTGATTGTAATCGGCATCCCCGGTTGCATTTGCCCAGCCACTGACAAAAATCTCATGATCCTTCGTTTGCTCAATGGTTCGGACAAACTCATCATAGCTGACGATTTTTAGCTCCGCGTCGATGCCGATCCCTTTTAATTGCGACCGGATCACTTGGGCAACCAAGATTCGATCCTGTCTGTTGTAGGTAATCATTTGAATCGGAAAACCATCTGGATAGCCCGCCTCTGCGAGCAAACGACGAGCTTGGTTGATGTCGTACGGGTAGCTTTTCACAGTCGGACTGTAGCCGAACACATGCGGTCCAATCGGTGAGTTCGCCTTTGTTCCCACATTGTTATACACCCCTTTAATGATCGCTCCCGTCTCGATCGCCATACTGATGGCTTTCCTCACACGGATATCATTCAGTGGTGGACGTGCTACATTAAAACCGATAAACTCCGTCCCAAGCGCATCACTGCGGTACACACGCATTTGGTTGGACGCTTGAATCTGACCCAGCTCCATGACAGGGATGGACTCTGCAATATGTGCTTCTCCATTCTCGACCATCGCAATGCGAGCTGCATCATCGGGAACAACCTTGAAGCCGATTTGATCAAGTGTAGCAGCCTCGCCCCAATAGGCCTGGTGTTTGCTCAGCGTGATTTGACTGCCAGGCTCCCATGATTGGAACTGATAAGGGCCAGTACCAACCGGGTGATGCGATAATTCCCGTCCGTATTTATCGATCGCAGTGGGGCTGATGATGCTCCCCTCGTGACTGGCCAATATAGAAAGCAAAGGCGCAAATGGCTTATGAAGAATGAATTGCACTCTGTAAGGATCGATGACCCTTACCTGTTTTACTTTTTCGAACATGGCTGCCCGAGGAGAAGCCACCCCTGGATCTAATACGCGATCAAATGTTTTCTTGACTGCCTGTGCAGCAAAGGGCGTCCCATCGTGAAAAACAACACCTTGTCGGAGAGTAAACTCCCAAGTAAGATCATCGATTTGTTCCCATGACGTTGCCAGCTGTGGCTGAATGTTCATGTTCCGATCTCGTTTGACGAGCCCCTCATATACTTTACCTTGGACGACACTCGCCTCATTGATCGTCAAAATAAAATGGGGATCGAGATTTGCGGCATCCGACATACGTGCAATGATTAACGTCCCACCCTCAGCAACGTTTTGGGGTGTCGGTACGATTTGATTGTTGTGAGGCGGCTCCTGACCGAAAGAACAGCCTGCTATAACCATGATTGCTGCGAGTAACAGTCCAATTCGTCTGTGAAAGGATGTCTGTGTGTACATTGGACCCTCCCTGCATGCTCTTAAGTTTCCCTAGTTGTAGGTTTAGCAAAAAGACCGCCCTTCTCCCATGTTTCCCAGAGAGTAGCGGTCCACACTCTATTCTTTTGCAAATAATCGCTTAAACTCCCCGAAGCCTTCTTCCTCCAAGCGATCCTTTGGAATGAAGCGCAATGCAGCTGAATTGATGCAGTAGCGCAATCCATTCTCTCCAGGACCGTCCTCGAAAACGTGACCGAGATGAGAATCTGCATCTTTGCTGCGAACCTCTGTACGAATCATATTATGTGTCAAATCCACATGCTCGGTTACGTTTTCCTCTTGCAATGGCTTGGTAAAGGATGGCCACCCGCAGCCGGAATCGAACTTGTCCAAGGAACTGAACAAAGGCTCGTTGGAGACGATGTCTACGTAGATGCCCTCTTCCTTGTGATCCCAGAATTCGTTCGTAAATGGACGTTCTGTCCCGTTATTTTGCGTCACCTCGTACTGGAGCGGGGTCAAGATTTTTTTCAATCCTTCTTGCTTCGCACGGTCGCGCCATGCTTCCTTGGTGAATTTCGCTCTGCCTGATGCCGCGCGGTAGTATTGGTAGCGGACCGGATTTTTCTTATAGTAGTCCTGATGATATTCCTCCGCCGGATAGAACGGCTTGGCTGGCAAAATCAGCGTTGCAATGGGCTTTTGGAAACGACCGCTAGCATCCAGATCTTGCTTGGATTTTTGCGCAAGCCTTTCTTGCTCTTCATTATGATAGAAGATCGCTGGCGCATACGATTGACCTCGATCACCGAATTGACCACCAGCGTCAGTCGGATCGATTTGTCTCCAAAACATTTGTAGCAATTCCTCGTATGAGATGAGCGACGGATCATATGTGATTTGGACCGCTTCATAGTGTCCCGTCGTATCAGAGCATACCTGTTCATAGGTTGGGTATTCGACATGACCGCCTGTATAGCCGGAGACGACTTTTTCAATGCCTGGCATCTTGTCAAACGGACTGACCATGCACCAGAAGCATCCGCCTGCAAAGGTTGCGATTTCGAATGGATGTGTATCGCTGTTCACGCATTTCGCCTCCTGTAAATGTATGTACACTATCATTTACGATTGTACATGGTTTGCAAAAGCAAAGTCCACTCTGGAAGTGCTGCGAGGAGGTTCCAAATAGAAAAGGAGACCTTTTTACACGTAAGGTCCCCTTTTCCCTATAGGATTGCATGATCCTTCACTCGTACGTTGCTACTCTGACAGCGCTTTGGCAAATCCAGAGAGCATGACAACCATATGGGCAATGCCTTCCTCGAAGTCTTTCAAACGGATGGATTCGTTCGGCGCATGTACTTTGCAGCCAACCCAGCCTACCCCTGTACTGACAACAGGAAGCTTCAGCTGTTCCCCGAAAATATACATCGGACCCGTGCCTGCCGCGTTTGGAGAAAGCACTGGTTCATGATCGTAAATGACGCGAGCAGAATCCAGCACATGAGCAACAAATGGATGGTGGAAATCGGAGCGATACGCTTTTTGTCCGTTGATCATGGTGACGGTAATATCCGTAAAACCATGCTTCTCCAAATGATTCTCGATGCAATTCATGATGTGCTGTGGATCTTGTCCTGGGACAAGGCGGCAATCCAACTTGGCCTTCGCGCTTTTCGGCAGCACTGTCTTCGCGCCCTCTCCTGTATAGCCGCTATCCAGACCGCAAATGGTCATCGTCGGGTGGAAAACCATGGCTTCTCTTGGGTCCACATTATTTACCGCCGTAATTAATGGGCGTTTCAAACCGTATAGCGCTGCTGTCGCCTCTTCACTGAACGGCAATTCGGAAACGACTTTCTTTTCATCTACTGTCGGTTCCTCGATCCCATCGAAGAAACCTTCGACCAAAATCTCGTTTTGTTGATTTTTCATCGTAGCCAATGCCTGTACCAAGCGCCATGCTGCATTGTCTACATACGCACCGACAGAGGAGTGCATGTCGATCTCTGCCCCAACGCATGTCAGCTCAAGGTACGCCATTCCTTTGATTCCGGCAACCATGCTGATTCGCTCATTTTCGTCCTTTCCACCGAATTCCCAAATGCAGGCATCCGCCTGGAAAAGATCCTTGTACTCTCGAAGATATGGCTCCAGATTCGGGCTGCCGATCTCTTCTTCTCCTTCGATCAGGAACTTGATGTTGCAAGGCAAACCGCCCTTTTGCTGCTGCAAAATGTGAATCGCCGTCAGACGCGCAACGAGATCACCTTTATTGTCGGCAGCACCACGCGCATACAGCTTTCCATCGATTATCGTAGGATCGAACGGCTCCGTGTTCCACTCATGAAACGGTTCAGGTGGTTGCACATCGTAGTGATCGTAAAACAAGATTGTTTTGCTGGCGTCTCCCTCACTGCCTGCTGCAAAAAACGCATACACGACTGGATTGCCGCCAAGCTTGTCGAGTACCTTTGTCTCTCCGCCGACCTCATGAATCATCTTTACCACGTATTCAACCGTCTCTGGGATGGCCTTATGCTGTGCGGATACGGTTGGAAAACGCAAATATTGCTTCAGCTTCTCGATTGCATGTGGCAAGTTTTCTTGCACAATGCCTACGACTTGTTCTTTATTCACAAAGGGTACCTCCTATTCGACTTTCGCTTTTTGGTGTGCAACCAAATAAGTGTCAAACCAATCCGTCGTATATTGCAGTCTCAACACGCGTTGCTCAGGATCACCACTGCGGGAAAGCTCATGACTGGCACCCGGGAAACGGACAAACGACACCGGAGCCTTGCCTTGATGCTTCAATGTTACATATAGCTGCTCGGCCTGCTCGATTGGGCAACGGTAGTCGTGTTCTCCATGCATGATCAGCAGAGGTGTCTCGATGTTCTCTACCAAGCGAATCGGTGAATGCTGCCACATTTTTTCCGGATTCGTGAATGGATTTGCCTGAATCTCTTCGGCACTGAAGTAGTAACCGATATCGCTGACACCGTAAAAGCTTACCCAGTTGCAAATACTACGGTCTGTTACACCTGCTTTGAATCGATTGGTTTTACCGACGATCCAGTTCGTCATGAAGCCACCGTAGCTACCGCCTGCGACACCCAAACGGTCCTCATCGACAAAATCGAAATGATCGCATGCATATTGCACGGCCGTCATCAAATCGCGATAATCGTCTCCTCCATAGTCTCCGCAGCACGCCTGAACAAAACGCTCTCCATAGCCAAAGCTCCCTCTCGGATTCGTATAGAGTACGGCGTAGCCTTTTGCAGCGAGCAGCTGGAACTCGTGGAAAAACGTATTTCCGTACATGGAGTGAGGCCCGCCATGAATTTGCAGAACCATCGGATATTTTTTTCCTTCTTCAAAACCGACAGGCTTGAGCATCCAACCGTGCAACTTCCAGCCATCCTTCGCGACAAACTCCATTTCTTCTGGAACAGGGAGCTCAATGCCCGCAAATAGCTCTTCGTTCAGCGCTGTTAGACGTTTTTCTTCTCCGTCTTTCAGACTTACTTGATATAAGTCGCCCGGCGTAAACGGATCACTGATAGCAGCAACCACCGTTTGTTCGTTTTCATGCAGCGAAAAGCCGTAAATATTCCGATTTCCCGCTACAACATTCGTGATTTGTCCGTCCAGCGTTACGTGATAAATACCGGAATTTCCTCGTTCGCTGGCGATGAAATACATGCCTGCTCCGTCCGCTGTCCATACTGCGCCCGGATTGGGGTGACCTGGCGAACGCATGTCTCCGATGGTGGAATCGCCAACCTGAACGTCCCAATCCGCTGTGATGCAAGTATAGTCGCCCTTTTCAAAATCATACACCCAGATGCGCTTCTGCGCTGCGTACAAATGCGTGTCCAATTCACTTCCGATATACGCTAGCTTCTTACCATCATGTGACCAGGTTGGATAGGCAAAGGTCCCCTTGCTGTTGGTCAGCTTTTTCCATTCTCCCCCTTCAGAAGGGATGAGAAAAACGTCAACACTATGCTGAAAATCAGGGTCTTCTGCTCGGTTCGCCGTAATCGCGAGCCATTTTCCATCCGGTGACCAGGAGCCAATCGTATGATTGTACGGGCCATCGCTGAGTGCTGTAACCTCGCCTGTTTCTACATGAACGATGGCCAGCTGCTTGTTTTTCTCGTAAATGAACCCGAGATCATCGGATTTGTACTTCAATCTTCCGACATGAATGGCTTTGGCATTTTCTTTCTCCTCGGTTCCCTCAAGGTCCGCGAATGTTTCACCCTCATCCAGGAGCGACGCGAAGACAATGTATGTGCCATCAGGTGACCAAGTCGGATTGCTGACGCCGTTTTTGCAACGCGTGAGCTGCCTTGCTTCTCCTCCGCTTGCATCGATCAGCCAAATCTGTGGTTTTCCAGATCGATTCGAAACAAAGCTAATCTTTGAACCATCCGGCGACCAGCGTGGAAAGGTGTCGCGGGAGCCAGACGTCAATGGCTGTGGATCATTTGCATCCAATTTGCGTAAATACAAGTGATTTTGGTAAGCATGGGACTCATCGACTTGATTTTCCACATATGCAAGCGTTTTTCCGTCTGGTGACAGCTGCGGATCGCTCGCGTACCGCATTTGATACAAATCTTCAGCCGTTATGCCTCTTTTTGTTTGCGTCATGCTAATCACTCCTCGATTTTATTGGTGGATGCAAGTTGCTCCAAAAAGAACTGGGAAATTTTTTGATTCAACGTGATGTGATTGTCCAGCTTTTCTGTAAAGTGGCCTTCATCCTCAAAAATGTGCAAATCGACTTCTTGTCCTCTGCCCCTCATGTCTGCTACGAGCTGTTCTGCTTCACTGACAGGAACACGCGTATCATTGCGCCCGTGGAATACGAGAAGCGGAGCCGTGATCTTATGGGAATGATTCAAAGGAGCAATGTCTTCAAAAAAGTCATCGTCTTCGCCGAGGAACCCGTACTCCACCTCACGCAATCTCCGTCTCCATGCCCCGGTGTTCTCCAGAAAGGTTTTGAAGTGGGAAATCCCCACAATATCAACACCTGCGGCCCACAGATCAGGGTAATGCGTAAGCGCAGCCAGTGTCATGAAGCCTCCGTAACTGCGACCCATGATGCCGATCGCATTCGGGTCAACGCTTGGACGGTTGCCTAAATCTTTGACCAGCCAAGCCAAATCTGCTACAGAATCCATCCGCTTGCGACGATCATCGAGCTGGACATATTCCCGACCGTATCCCATGCTGCCGCGAACATTCGGCGCTACCACCGTAAAGCCTTCGTTCGCCAAAAATTGAAAAACAGGATGATACTCCGGACGAATTTGGCTCTCTGGCCCGCCATGGACGTAGACGACAACTGGTTTTTTCTCGGCATGTTCAGATGTATTTTTGGCGTAGAGGAAATACGGCACTTCCAAGCCATCAAAAGAGGGAAAGGTGCACAATTCCGGCTCGATGAGTTTGTCTTCCAGAGCATTGGATTGACCGATGTTCGTTACACGTCTGCTGGTTTGCTCCGAAATGGTATACGTCCAGATGTCACCTGGAAGCGTAGGACTTTTCAGTGTAAAAGCGAGCTGATCATCACTCACCCACGCCAAGGAAGAGATCACTCCACGGGGCGCTTCCTCCACCCGCTCCCAGCGTTGCTCTGTCAAGGAATAAAGAGCAAGAACGGAGTAGCCTCCTTCATTGATCGTGAAGGCAAGAAGCGTCTCGTCGGGGGATAATTTGGCCTCCTCCATGTCCCATTTCGGGTCGTGCACCAGTTTGTCCAGCTCTCCTGTACGCAGTGAAAAGCGGCACAACGCTTTCGTGTTTTCATCGCGGTCGGTTACGAGATATCCCGTATGGCCGTCTTTAGACAGTACCAAGGAATGATAGCGCGCATGTTTGCTGCAAATGGCGAGCTTTTGTGCTTTCTTTGTTTGCAGATTCAACAAATACAGACAATTGTCAATGTTGGTCTCCTGCACGCTGAAAATGAGTCCTGTCCCGTCTGGCAGCCAGCCGATTGGATCTGTGCGCCCATCATAGCGGAAGACTTCCTCATACGCACCACTCTCGACATCCTGTACAAAAATATCAAAGCAGCGTGGATTGCGACGATTGCTGGACCACGCGATCTTTTGCCCACACGGAGACCAGCCTCCCAAATAGTGAAAGTAATCGGGAGCGTCTGTCAGCGGCTTCACGACTGCACCATTTTCCGTTAGCAAAAAGAACTGCTGTCGCTCGTCTCCCTTGTTGTCCATACCGACAATCGTTTTCGTTCCGCATGGGGAATGGTCAACTTCTACCACACGATCAGGCAAAAAGGTCACTTGCTCCGAGTGGTTGGACTCTTCATTCCAGCGCCACAACTGCGCAATACCTGTCAGCTTCGTTAAAAAGGTAATCTCTCTACGCTGCGGTACCACCTTCAATTGATACGCGGATTTCACTTGCAGATAGTCCAAAATCACGAGAAATCATCCTTTCCTCTTTTGCTAGATGAACGTTGGAGTATGTAAAGAGAAAAAAGAGGAGAAGCTCCTCTTTTTTTCTATTTTTTGGTTGCCCAGCGAGCGCTTGGGAACGCGTTGACTGGGAAAGTGAGACCTTCCAGATTCGGTTTCACCAAATAGTTTTGTTGGTAGTGGTAGACTGGAATGAACGGCATTTCATCCATCAAAATGGCTTCTGCCTGGTGAAGCAGTTCCATACGCTTGTTCGGGTCTTGCTCAACTTTTGCCGCCATATTCAACTGATCATACTCTTTGTTCACCCAACCAGTACGGTTGTTCGGGCTTTCACCCAAATAGTAGTCAAGGTTAAATGCAGGGTCGTTGATTTGACCTACCCAGCCCATACGGCCCATCTGATAGTTCTTTTGTTTCGTTGTATCCAGATACACTTTCCACTCTTGGTTTGTCATTTTCACTTCTACGCCCAAGTTTTTCTTGAGCATTTCTTGGATCGCTTGCGCTATTTTCTTGTGGCTTTCATCGGTGTTGTACATGAGTGTAACTTCTGGCAGTGTGGACCAGCCTTCTTCTTGCATACCTTCAGCCAGCAGCTTCTTCGCTGCTTCGTAATCTTCTTTGAAGTAGTCTCCGCCCTCTTCGCGGAAGTCTTTTCCGTTTGGTTGCATCGCTCCGCGAGGTACCATGGAGTAGGCTGGTGTCTCTCCACCTTGGCTTACCATTTCGGACAGCGCTTTACGGTCGAGCGACATGGCGAAAGCTTTGCGAACCTTTTTATTCGTAAACGGTTCTTTCGTTACGTTAAACATGTACATGTACGTTCCATAGTAAGGAACGGATTTGAAATCTGGGCTCGATTTTTCTTGCGCTAGGATGTCAGATGGCATCTCTTTATTGAAGTCGAGCTCACCACTCTTGTACATCTGATAAGCAGTCGTGGCGTCATTCACCATTTTCCAGGTGATCTTATCCATTTTTACGTCAGCTTTGTTCCAATAATGCTCGTTCTTTTCAATCACGAGCTCGGAGTCATGCTTCCAGGAAACGAGCTTGTAAGCGCCGTTGGAGATGTAGCTGTCCGAATTTGCTGCCCATTTTGGATTCGCTTCTGCTTGCTTCTTGTTAATTGGGTGCCAGTAACGGGTAGCCAGCATTTTGTCAAAGTACGAGGTAGGTGCGACCAGCTCGATTTCGAGCGTTTTTGCATCGACTGCCTTGATGCCTACATCTTCTGCTTTTCCAGTACCCTTATTGTACGCTTCTCCACCTTTGATGTAGTAGAGCAGATAAGCAGAGGTAGAAGCTGTTGCCGGATCAAGATGCTTCATATACGTGTAGGCAAAATCCTCTGCGGTAACCGGCTCACCATTGGTCCACTTCGCATCATCTCGCAATATGAACGTGTACTTCAGCTTGTCGTCCGACAGCTTCACTTCCTTGGCTACTCCCAAGATTGGATTGCCATCCTTGTCCTTGGTGTACAAACCTTCCCCCAAGTGATCCATGATCCAGAAGGACGTCGTATCCGTTGACGTGAGTGGGTTCAAATCTGGTGGCTCGGACTTAGCATTGAACACGACTTCTTGTTTGGCAGCAGCGCCTGGGGTAGTGGTACCTCCAGTCGATGCTGACTCGCCACTACCGCCGCAACCAGCCAGAGCCGGAATGACGAGCGAGAGTGACAGGGCAAAGGCAGCTAATTTCTTCACGTTGTTTCCCCCTATATTTTAAGATAGAAAATCGAACTACTGATAGAGATGACAAGCAACCCAATGGTTCGGTGCGGCTTCCTGCCATTCAGGAATCTGTGCCGCGCATTGCTCCATGGCCTTTGGACATCTTGTTCGGAAAACACAACCGCTTGGAGCGTTGGCAGGACTCGGCAAATCGCCCTGCAAAATGATGCGCTCCCGCTTGATCGTCGGATCAGGAATCGGAATCGAGGACAGCAACGCTTGTGTATATGGATGAAGTGGCTTTGCATACAGCTCGAAGCTGTTTGCCATTTCTACCATTTTGCCGAGGTACATCACTCCGATTCGAGTGGAAATGTGCTTCACCATGGACAGATCGTGGGCGATAAACAAGTAAGTCAGCCCTCTGTCCTGCTGCAAGTCTTCTAATAGATTCACGACCTGCGCTTGAATCGACACATCAAGCGCCGAAATCGGTTCATCCGCGATGATAAATTCCGGTTCAACCGCAAGTGCCCGGGCAATCCCGATCCGCTGTCTTTGGCCTCCGCTGAATTCATGAGGGAATCGGTTCGCATGTTCCTTAGACAAACCAACCAGCTCCAGCAATTCTTTGACCCGATCCGCTCTTGCACCACGAGACAAGCCGTGAATATCCAAGCCCTCCGCAATGATGTCCATGACGGTCATGCGCGGATTCAGACTTGCTTGTGGGTCTTGAAAAATCATTTGGACGTCGCGGTGGAACTGCTCTGCATCTTTCCCTTTTAGGCGGTGTGCATTTTTACCTTTGAACAAAACTTCTCCATCTGTATTTTCATAGAGGCGAATCATCGTTCTGCCCAACGTCGACTTACCGCAGCCGCTCTCTCCGACAAGCCCGAGCGTCTCGCCACGATTAATGGTGAAGGTCACGCCGTCGACTGCCTTTAGCGTAATCCCATTGCCGATCTCAAAATGCTTTTTTAGATTTTTGACTTCAACCAACGCTTGGCTCATCTACGTCTGCCTCCCTGCTGCCACCAGTTCTTCCAGCTTCGGTGCCCGTGGATCATGTAGCCAGCATGCTGCTTGGTGACCCTCGGTGAATGTGGAAGCGTCCGGCATTTGCTGCTCGCATAATTCCATCGCAAACTGACAACGCGGAGCGAACGGACAACCTTTTGGTGGGTGGAATAAATCTGGCGGCGTTCCCTCAATCGGTACCAGTCGTTCCTTTTCCACGCCATCGATCCGCGGCAGAGAGCGCATCAAGCCCCATGTGTACGGATGCTTCGGATTTGCGAAAATATCCTCTACCTTGCCTGTTTCCACAACAATTCCTGCATACATAACTACGGCCCGGTGCGCGATTTCGGCTACGACACCCAAGTCATGTGTAATCATCACGATGGACAGCTGCTGATGCTCCTGCAATTCTCGGAGCAAGTCCAAGATTTGTGCTTGAATCGTTACATCCAATGCTGTCGTCGGTTCATCAGCAATCACGAGTTTGGGGTTATTGGCGAGTGCAATCGCGATGACAACACGTTGCCGCATTCCCCCGGAGAACTCATGCGGATATTGATCGACCCTTTTTTCCGGATCGGGGATACCGACCAGTCGAAGCATCTCCATCGCTTTTTTACGTGCCTCTTCTTTGCTGACCTGATGGGTACGAACAAAGCCCTCGACGATCTGGGCGCCGACCTTCATCGTCGGGTTCAGTGCCGTCATTGGGTCCTGGAAGACCATCCCGATCTCAGCTCCACGAACCGAAAGCAATTCCTTCTTGCTCATCCCGGTGATGACTTTTCCGTCAAAACGAATTTGACCATCCACGATTCTTCCCGGCGGGTTCGGGATCAAGCCCATGATCGCTTGGGCGGTTACACTCTTCCCACAACCGCTCTCTCCTACTACCGCAAGCGTCTCGCCACGATCAACATGAAAGGTAACTCCCCGTACAGCCTGTACCTCTCCACCGTACGTTTTGAAATGTACGCGGAGGTTTTCTACTTGTAGCAAATGATCCGCCATGTCTGATCCTCCTATCTGCGTGGCGAGGTTACTCGCGAATTCTTGGGTCCAATGCGTCCTGCAAGCCATCACCGAAGACGTTGAAGGCAAACATCGTCAAAGAAATCATCAGGGCCGGGAAGAAAAGTCTCCACCAATCCCCTGTCAAAATGACGCCGAGTGCATCGTTCGTCATCGTGCCCCAGCTAGCGATTGGCGCTTGCACACCCAATCCCAAAAAACTGAGGAAAGATTCAGCAAATATCGCAGACGGAATGGTAAACGTCAGGTTCACGATGATGACTCCGATGGTGTTTGGAATCAGGTGGCGTAACAGAATGCGAGGGAATTTGGCACCCAGCACTTGCGCAGCCATGATGAACTCCTGGTTTTTCAATTGCAGGATTTGTCCCCGAACCAGACGAGCCATCCCTACCCAACCGGTTGCGGACAACGCGATAATGATGGTAACAATTCCAGGCTCCATGACAACCATCAGCATGATCACCACGAGCAGGTACGGCAGTCCGTACAATACCTCGATCAATCGCATGATGATGGTATCGATTCGGTCTCCCTTTTTACCTCGACCGGCCATGTATCCGGCAATACCGCCGACAGTCACTCCGATGACCAAGTCAATTAACGCTGCCGATATTCCGATAATCAGTGAAATCTGCGCTCCGTACCATGTTCGTGAAAACATGTCTCGACCCAGCTCATCTGTCCCAAACCAATGCTCGCTCGAAATTTCCTGATTCGCATTCAAGAGACTCTGATCGGAATAGCTGTACGGAACGAGATGTGGTCCAATGATCGCCATGGCAATCAGCAAAACAATCAGGGTCAAACCCACCATTGCCAGCTTGTTTCTGACGAGCTTTCTCGTTACTTGTTGAAAATGAGTCAGGCTCGGTCGCATCTGGGCGATCTGTCCATCTGCTTTTTGAGCTCTAGGTCGAAACAACTCATTTACTGATTGATCTACCGCCATTGGCTACCTCCCCCTACTCGATAGTTTGATTCGTGGATCGATGAACATATAGGCCAGATCAATCAAGAAGATAATGAGCACCAGGATGGCACTGTAGAATACTGTCGTTCCCAGAATAACGGGATAATCTCGATTGAAAATGCCATCGACGAAGTACTTGCCGATCCCCGGTACCGCAAAAATCTTTTCGACGACGAACGTTCCGGTTAACAACCCCGCGATAAGCGGTCCCATAAACGTGACGATCGGCAAAATAGCGTTGCGGATTCCATGCTTGATCACTATCAGAAAAGTCGGAATTCCTTTCGCCTCAGCGGTCCGTATGTAATTCTGGTTCATCACGTCGATCATGCTCGTGCGCATATAGCGCGTAATGATGGCTAATGGTCCAAAAGCAAGTGCGAGTGAAGGCAGAACCGAGTGTTTCCAGCTGGTTAGCGTAGCTACTGGGAACAACGGCCATTTGATTGCCAAGTAATTAATGAGCAATGGCGCCATGATGAAGCTGGGTACAGCAATTCCTAATACGGCCAAGACCATTGCCGCATAATCAATCCAGGTATTTCGGTTTAATGCCGCAATGGTTCCGAATATAAGTCCGAAAAAAAGGGCAACCGCTATCGCCTGCAAACCGATCAGTGCAGATGCTCCGAAGCCATCTTTGATCATATCATTGACACCGCGTGTCTCCGACTTAATAGAAGGTCCTAAATCGAGCATGACCAAACTTTTTAGATAAAGTAAATACTGCATCGGCAGCGGTTCATCCAGATTGTATTTCGCACGCAGATTCAACAAAATTTGCTCGGGCAACTGATCTGACTCTGACGCGAATGGATCACCAGGGATCATATGCATCAAGCTAAAAGTCAACGTTACAATGATCCACAAGGTGAGTACCATCATCAGAATTCTTTTAAGTAAATAACGCGACATCTATACGAGCCCCCCAGTCCAGACTTGCAAAAAGATTAAGAAAATTCAACGCACCCTCCTTTTGAGAAACCTTTAACGGAAATTGACCTAAAACATTCCTTAATTCAACAATATAGTGCCGTGATTATTTAATGTCAATTCTGATTTTTTTATTTTTTACATCGATTCATAAAGGAATTTGCTGAAAGTTGTCAAATATACAACGATTAATACGGAATTTTTCCCTAAAGCATCCCTATTTAATGCTTCGTGGTCGCTACAGCTCGCTTGCCCATCCGATGGGTTATATTCTATATATATAAGAAAGACTGGCATACTAAAATGCCGAAAAAAGGATGGTTCTCCTTCCTAACGAATTGTTTATCCCGTAGTTTAACTTTTTTGGAGGACATTTTGATGATAAAAGTTGGCATAGTCGGTCCAAAAGATTCAGTAGATGCAATGGTAGCTGTGGGACGTGAGTTTTCCGATCACATCCTGCTCACCTCCTTTATTTATCAAGGAGTGGAACAAGTACCTGCCTATGTAGCCGAAAATGATATGGAAACAGACATCTGGTTCTTCTCTGGAGTCGCCCCCTACTCGATGGCAAAAACGCATATTGGCAAGAAAAAAGCCTTTTATCCGCAAGTCAATTCAAGTGTCCTGACCAAAGTATTGCTCGAATTGGTATACCGCGATGGCTTTTCTTTAGATCGCGTGAGCTTCGATACCATTTCGGAAGCGCATTTTCGTGAGACTTTAGAGGAATTGGGCTTGCATTGTGAGAATCCATACCTAAAGCCGTATAAAGAATTCAGAAAGAGATCTGAGTTGGTAGCCTATCACACCCGCCTTATCCAGGAAGGCAAGGTAGACGCTTGTGTCACGGGAACGCTTTTCGTCACCGAAGAATTAAAACGACAAGGAATCAGAGTATACCGAATGGGCTTCACGCGCTTCATATTTCGAGAGATTTTCAAGCAAATTCTACAGGAGGGCGAAACGCTCCATTTCAAGCGCTCCCAAATTGCTGTTCAATTGATTGAGGTAACTGACATGGAAAAGCTCGTAAATGAGCCTGCAAACGCGTACGAGCTACGCCGCCTCGACCTGAAACTGCAAGAGCTCGTGCTCGATTACACGGAGTCGATTTCCGGTAGCTTCGTCGCGGTCGGCAATTCCAAGTTCATTATTTTTTCCACCCGCGGATCGTATGAAGACAATCCAGATTTTCACCCCACGATCCTTTTGGAAAAAATCAAGCTGCTCACCCATTCGCATGCGAATATGGGAATCGGTTTTGGTGTCACAGCATTGTCTGCGGAGCGCAATGCACAGCTCGCTCTCGGCCACGCCAAAAACCATAAGGATGCCGTGATCCTCGTTGACTATGACGGTTCGATTGAAGGACCGCTACGTCAAACGAACAGCATCAGCTATGAATATTGGACACAGGACAAAGAAATCAGCGAAAATCTGAAAAAAGCCGGTGTCAGTATCACGACGTTTAACAAAATCATTTCCGTCCAAAAAGCGCTGGGGCAAAAATACATCAGCGCATCAATGATCGCGGAATGGATGGGAATGACCCCTCGCAATGCGCGAAGAATACTAAGTGATTTAGCAGAGCACAACATCATCGAGCTCATTGGGGAAGAAACGCCAACGAACCGAGGGCGTCCACGGAAGATTTATCGTATACTCCCCTCCCCACAAACCACCTAATTGTTTCTCCCATGAGAAAGGCGTAAGCTTGTGATTTCCAGAAAACTTCTTTTGTGGATCAATGCTTGCGCTTTTTCTCGTCCTATTTTAGTAAGCTATCCAAATATCATACGAATTGGGGGTCATACACATGCCGGTTCATCCACAGATTCAACAAATATTAGACGTCTTCAACCGCTCACGCCATGATGTTGATTTCAACCAATTGACACCACAGATGATGCGAATGGCGACTGATCAAAATCGAGATTCAGGCGTGGAACGTGAGCAGGTAAAAAAGGTTGAGAATCTATCGCTTCCCTTAGAAGGTCGTTCTATTCCGATTCGCATATACACACCAGAAGGACATGCACCCTTCCCTGCACTCGTGTACTATCATGGAGGCGGATTCGTGATCGGCAATCTCGAAACGGTAGATTCGGTATGTCGCAACTTCGCAAATAACGCAAAATGTGTGGTCATTTCTATCGATTATCGGCTCGCTCCTGAGCATCCTTTTCCTGCAGGCTTGGAAGATGCCTATGATTCTCTCCTCTATATTTCAAACCATGCGAATCAGTTTGGCATTAACCCATCGCAGATAGCAGTAGGCGGAGATAGTGCCGGGGCTAATTTTGCAGCAGTAGTGAGTCTCATGGCTAAAGAACGACAGGCACCGTCTATCGTTTTTCAATTATTAATAAATCCAGCCGTAGGAATTGTGGACACCGATCTC
Source organism: Brevibacillus fortis (assembly GCF_046196545.1). Lineage (GTDB taxonomy): Bacteria > Bacillota > Bacilli > Brevibacillales > Brevibacillaceae > Brevibacillus > Brevibacillus fortis_A. The sequence continues at coordinate 2,871,684 of NZ_CP176370.1, read as the reverse complement.
TATCCGTCCATGCAGGAAAATGCGAGCGGCTATTTGCTGGATGTGAAATTGTTGAATTGGTTCCTCGGTCACTATATACCTCCGGCTGCCGATCGACAAAATCCATATCTTGATCCGATCAACGGAGCCGATCTCACTGGTCTGCCTCCTGCCATGGTGATTACAGCTACAGCCGAATACGACCCTTTGCGAGATGGCGGAAAAACGTATGCAGACAAGCTACGTGAAAGCGGTGTAGATGTCATCTATCGAAATGAAAAAGGCATGATCCATTCCTACACTGGATTCCATACGTTTATCAAGCAAGCTCAGGAATCGCTGGATGAGATGTCGGCTCAATTGCGAAAAGCTTTCAAAATGTAGGCCGTATTGGATAAAAAAAGCGTAAGCATTGATTCGGGCAATTCTCACTTCCGAATCGAAGCCTACGCTTTCCTTTTCACCTTTTACAGCATACCCTATACCGATTTAGATGGCTGAACAGATTGTTTCTTTTGAACACTGGCAACAATCACACCTACGACGATCAACAAGGAGCCTCCCACTTGAATCGATGTCACCTGGGAACCAAGCAGTAAAAACCCGACCAGCATCGCCACAAAGGGCTGCAAGTTAAGAAAAATAGCTGCTTTGCCCGTCCCTACCACTTTTAATTGTTGATTCCAGACGATTCCACATATTCCTTGCATGAGAATCGCGGTCAAAATGAGCATCGCCCATGCCCACACTTCGTGGCTGATCTGCGCCCCAGGCTCAATCGTCAACAGCGCCGCAGGAGTCAAAAACAGGGTACCGACCGTTGTCGAGTACACTGTTGCAATAAACGGCTGCATCGTTTGCGTCAGTTTGCGAATGATGATCATGGAAGACGAGAATGTGACCATGGCAATCACAATGAGTAAGACTCCCTTGGAAATGGAGAGTCCAGCCCCAACACCGACTACGAAGAATGTTCCCAGAAGAGCCAAGCCAGACCCAATCTTCATACGCAAGGTAAACTGTTCCTTCAAAAACAAAGAGGCCAGCACTGCAGTGACAATCGGCGACAAGGAAAGAATCAACGATGCCGTTGTCGCGTCTGTCGTCAAGAGCCCGTTGAAATACGCCGTTTGATTCGCCAGCGTCCCGATCAATCCGAGCAAGACAAGAAGTCCTAGCTCACGAGCGGTGATTTTTACGAATTTTTTGGTCAGCCACGCGTAAATGATCAGAAACATAGACGTGAAAAGCAAGCGTACATCTGCCAAAAACAACGGAGGAAACTCTTTGACCAGCATGCTTCCAAACACAAAATTACTGCCCCACAGCGTCACACAAAAAAGCAACAGCAAGTACGACCGAATCATGAATGTTCCTTCTTTCGCCCGATGCATTATTCTTCCGTTAGCTATCGTACAGGAGAGTGCGAAAAAAGTCCATGAGCTGATCTGCAATAGTTTGATGGAAATTATGTTTGGTTGTACACACTGTCACACAAAAAAGACCAGCGAACGACTCGGTTCACTGGTCTTCCCTTGTTTTATTGTACCATTTCTTCCATCGGGGTTTCCTCAGTTGCTTCCAGTGCCCCTTCCATCTGCCCTGTCTCTTCTACTGCCGACTCTGCCGCTTTCTCTTCCTCTTTCACTTCCGGCTTCTTCTCTGGCTCCGTCGGCGCGATTGCACTCGCCACGAGTGCCGCGTATTTTTGCGAGCCTTCCTTATTCGGGTGAACACCGTCTTTGTAAAAGTAAGAGCTTTGCCCTTCACTTGCCCCATACCAATCCACAAGAACGACATGCGGATGGGCTGCAGCAGTTTCCGCCAGCATCTTATTCACGACGGCCTCCCACGGTTTAGGTACGCGAGAATTGACCAGAATGATTTGCTCTACACCATCCAGCGATTGCAGCAGCTTATCGAGCTGCCCTTTACTAAATGCGCCGTTCGAGCCTAATTCAATCACAACGCGATTCCCCAATTGCCCTTTTGCCTTGAGCTGCGCAATCACGTCAGGAGCTTGCGACATTTGCCTTCCGATTTTGGCATCCACGACGATTCCTGGCAAAAGTTTCTCCAGATAAGGAGCCACATCAAGCATGACAGAGTCACCAACCACCGTGATTCCTTTACCGGAGCCTATCGCTTTGATCGGTTCCTGTTTTTGGTCAGGCTGTTTGGAAGCATTCGAATCTTTCTGCTTCTCCGCAGGCTTCTGCTTTTGTGCGTTGTTATTTGGCTTCTGCTCGTTTTTCGGCTTGGTTGGTGGAGTAGCTGGTTTTTGAACCGTTTCCGGTTTCTTTTCTACGATTGGCACCTCAGGACCATGTGGCTTGTCGGGGACCTTTGTCTCGGTGACCGTCTGCGTAGGCTGCGGCACATTGCCAGCGGTCGCATCTGACGTGAGCGAAGCGATCCCATAATACGTGACACATAGAGCGATCGCGCAACCAGTTGCCAATACACGGTTTAACCGTTTTGTTTTCTGCCCTGCCTTATTGGAACGATGCCAGATTCTGCCTAATGCACCGTAACGAATAGGCTCTTCGAGATATTTAAATGACAACGATGCCAGCAAAATGCTTGCGAGGAGCTGTAGAACTGCTCCAGGTACCGCCATCCACTCCCTTTCCGCTAAAAACGGATTCGTCCAAACGATAACAGGGTAATGCCACAAATAAATACCGTAAGATCGAACGCCGATCCAACGCAATGGCGTGCAGCCCATCCATTTCGCCAAGCTGCTTGCCGGATGTGCGAGTACTGCGACCAGCACGGCACTGACAACCGATAAGAGGACTAGCCCGCCCTCGTACAAATAATCATCATATTGATTCGTGTTCCAAATGCTGTACAACAGAATCCCTAAGCTCAAGAAACCGCTCAGATCAAGCGTAATTCGCGCTTTTTGTGAAATGTTCGTCGTAAGCATGCGACTCGGCCACATCATGGCGAGTGCGGCACCAATCAGCAACCCGAATACCCGTGTGTCCGTTCCGTAATAAACACGACTCGGATCAAGACCTGGCTCATACAAAACGGCCATGGAGATGGCGGATAGTGCAGCCAGCGCCAAAGTAATGATCATGATTGGCCCTCTGCGCTTCAGGAAGTGGAGTCCCAGAGCGAGTACCAGCGGCCAAATCACATAAAACTGTTCTTCTACTGCCAATGACCACAAATGGCCTAATGGTGAAGGCGGACCGAATTTTTCAAAATAAGATACGTCATGAAAGACTAGCCACCAGTTACTCACGTACAAAACGGCTGCTCCAACATCTCCACGGATGGTCTCTAACTGGGCTGGCGAAAAGATAGCCACCCCTACCATCACCACAAACAGCATGAGGAAAAGCGCTGGGAGCAGTCTTCTGGCACGGCGCAACCAAAAGTCTTTCATGTCGAGTCTGCCATTTCGATTCCATTCTGCAATTAATAAGTCTGTAATTAAATATCCCGATAAAACGAAGAAAATACCGACACCCAACAATCCCCCGGGTGCCCAGTCGTAATTCAAGTGATAAATAATGACTGCGAGTACCGCCAGCGCACGAAGCCCGTCGATCCCAGCCATGTATCGGCTGCTTACGCCTTTGATCGGTTCAGGCATGCTGGTGGCCTCCTGTCGTTGCATGTTGGCGAGTGATTAATTCGTTCTGATTATTGATTCTTTTCGTACCCATCGTCCTTTTCATTTTTTTATGGTGATTCTTCGTGCTCGCCATGCAAAACATCTGCATTCTCCCCTTTTGCTTCCGTTCTGTTTTCATCATTTGTTGTTGGGGGCAGTCATTACACATCGGGAATTGCGTGCTCTATGAATGCAAAAACCCCTGTTTCTGGAATCGTGCGAAAACGGGGGTTGGTCTCGTTCATTATCTTTATGGAAAATGAATTCTTCCCATCATCGTTGCCCGTATTCAGGATGTGATGAACTACTCACTATCTCGTTGTTTTCTGGTCTCTTACTCCCTTATATATGCATCACGCCTTCCTTATAATGGATGGACTCACAAGGAAATTACCCGGTCCTTGTCTTACGTTTGACTTTTGCTGAATAGTTGTTTGTAACCTGATTATATGACGGTTTCGGGGGATAACTCGTTACAAACTGTTTACATTCTGACAATGTTTTTTTCCCGGTAAAAACGCGGAACAAAAAAGAAGCTGCTGGTATACTTTTCCCCATCAGCTTCACGATTGTAGATCATCGCAGACCACCACTGTCAGATGCAAAATGCAACATGTTTACTTGTCACAAAAGATTTACGGATCAACAGCCTGCATCAGTTCGTAATTTTTTGCGAGTTGTATTGACATTCCTGATTGTCATTTGTTGATAAACCTTTGAGCCAATAAGTTTCTGCTTGATGTAATGCCAAATCCAAAAGCTTGTATGTATCGTCTCTTCCAATTTGTGAGGAATAGTTGCTTTGAAATCGGTATCCCCCGAAGGAAAGCGACATCAACCCGGTTATTCCCCTATCACTTCCATTTTCGCCAATCGAAACGGGAAACACAAGACAAAAATAAAATCCCCATCGATTACCAGCACCGACGAGGATTTTCGCTTGATTATCCCAATTTAAATGTGATGAGTAAACAAATAATTCAAGAAGAAACCACCACTGACTACCGCAATCACCATGCATACGATGCCACTTTTCACCCGTTCGGAAAGCAATCGCATAAATCCAAGACAGAAAAAGACTCCTGTGACCAAAAAATAAGCGACTCCAACCCAAAAAATATTCCAAGGCAAGCTCGCAAAATCTACGTTACCCAAACGTGAACACCATCCCTGTCCGATTCTACTGATTACTTGTATGTACGATACTCCATTATAGCATTTGTTCACGCTTACTTTCCCATTTTTGCACAATGCGTAACAGAAGTGTCATACATCTTTGTCTTCATGTTTTCTACACAATCGTTTGGTACGCTTTCTCCAACAGCTCAAAGGAGGAAAAAGTGCATATGAACAAACGGAAAGTACGCCCATGGGCTTATCCCTTGGTTCTAGGTGGCGTTTTGCTGTTATCCGCCTGCTCCACTGCCACTGATAATACTACGATGGATCATAATGGACACAACATGAATCCTTCACCCGAAACATCCGGACAAACTCAACCCCAACAGATGTCTGCTTACAGCGACTCGTCGATGGAGGTGCTTACAGGCAATACGTTTACCCTCACAGCAAAAGAAAACATGCTCCACCTCGATGACAAGACCATGAAAAACGCATGGACGTACAATGGAACCGTTCCAGGTCCACAGCTTCGTGTCAAACAAGGGGAAACCATCAGCGTGACGTTGAAAAACGAATTGCCCGAGCCAGTCACCATCCACTGGCATGGCTTGCCCGTCCCGAATAACATGGACGGAATCCCTGGTGTGACCCAAAATGCCGTTAGACCAAACGAAAGCTTCACCTACACATTCAAGGTGGACGTTGCCGGGACATACTGGTACCATTCGCATCAAAACAGCGCCAAGCAAGTAGACAAAGGCTTGTATGGTTCACTTGTGGTAGAACCGGCTACACCAGAGCCAGCTGACAAGGACTTTACCCTCGTTCTGGATGAATGGATGCAGGACGATAGCATGGCGGAAATGCACGGAAGTGGCATGAGCCACGGCATGAGTGCCCCTTCTTCCGATAGCTCGTCCGCTGGTGGTCACAGCATGGCCAGTATGGAGATGCCTATGAGTGACGCTGAGATGATGCCGTTGATGTATACGATCTTTTCCGTGAACGGAAAAACAGGCCCGGCAATCCAGCCGCTATCTGTTAAAGAAGGAGAGAAAGTCAGAATCCGACTAATCAACGCCGGATACTTGAACCACAAGCTGAACCTGCAAGGTCATGAATTTAAAATCGTAGCAACAGACGGGCAACCCATCAATAATCCGCCCCTTGTAGGAGGCCAGCTCCTCAATATCGGACCAGGAGAACGATATGATCTCGAATTTGTCGCAAACAATCCTGGCAAATGGTTATTAGAGGAGCGCAGCACTAATCCAGGCGCCAAGTCCCTTGTCGTACCTATCGTCTACGAAGGCTCAGAAACAAAAACAGCCAAATCAGAAGCTGGCGACATGCCAACGATAGACATCACGAAATACGGTGAGGCGGCAAAAAGCAACTTTACGCTGGAGCAGAAGTATGACATCACGTATCAAATGGATCTGAACACGGAAACGGCAGATGGAAAAATGGCCTTTACCATCAATGGAAAAACGTTCCCAGATGTCCCTCCGCTCAACGTCAAAAAAGGCAATCTGGTCAAAGTCACGATGGTGAACAAATCACCAAAAGATATCCACCCGATGCATTTGCACGGACATTTCTTCCAAGTATTGAGCAAAAACGGACAGCCTATCTCAGGCTCCCCTCTGGTCAAAGATACGCTGAACATTTTACCGGGTGAATCTTATGTAGTCGCCTTCGAAGCTGACAATCCAGGTGATTGGATGTTCCACTGCCACGATTTGGGCCATGCTGCGCAAGGAATGGTATCCGAAGTAAAATATGAAGGCTTCAAGCCAGATTTTGTCGTTGATCCTACCGTCGGCAACATGCCGGAATAACCATAGAAAAAAGCAGGAAGCCACGCAGGCTCCTGCTTTTTCATTACGCCAATACACCGTCCAAAGACGTTTTCCACTCTACCCCTGCTGGGAAAACATCCTGTACTTGCTGTCTCAGCTGATCATTTTGGCTCAATTGTGGACTCAAGATCGATACCAGACCGCTATCCTCTCTCGAACGGATCAAACGCCCGATGCCTTGACGTAGTCTCAGCAGCATGTAAGGCATATCTACCTCGTCGAACGGATACGCTGCACTTTTTCGTTTTGCTGTAAACACCGGATCATTCGGCGGGAATGGCAGTGACCAAATAATCACATTGGACAGCGAAGGCCCCGGAACATCTAACCCTTCCCACAGGCTCACCGCACAGAGGCTGCTTTTCTCGTCGTTTTGGAATTGAGAGATCAGATGGCTGATTTCCGCATCTCCTTCAAACAAGAATCGCAGATCCGTACAGGCTGGCTCGTTTTTGATGACGGCCTTGAATTGCTGTAATTCCTCCATGGAGGAAAACAACAGCAACGCACTACCCGCTGATTTTTGCAGCAATTGGGAAGCCTGTCTCATTTTTTCCGCAAAAGAGTCGGTCGCAGAAAGTGTCGGTACGTATACCTCCATTTGCTTGTCGTATTCGTATGGAGAAGCCACCGAGAACGACAGGTATTGCTCTATGCCCAAGCTGTCCGCCACATACTTGAACGATCCATCAACAGATAGAGTCGCTGACGAAAAGACAATCGGCATCTTTTGTGAGAATACGCGCTCTTCCAGTACTTCCTGCACCTTTTTTGGCATGACGACCAAGGTTGGCCCTGTAATCTCTTCACTCATCCAGGAAATGACGTGATCCGGGTCTTGGAAAAGTCCCAGTGCCAGCTGCATCATTTCCAGATGCTCTTCGACAATACGCAGCTGGAACTCGTCCAACGTATACAGACCACCCTCTAGCGCCAGCTCTTCTTCAATCCAACTGACGAGATTCGTAAAACGGTGGATGGTTGCAATCAGTTCCGGATGGAAGTGAATCTCTTTGCGGTTGGAGCCCTTCACAGCCTTGCTCTCTTCGTTCAATCGGGAGAACATCTCCTCGCTCTGAGCAATGGCTTCTTCAATGGCAATGGCGAGCTCTTCCCTGATCTCACCCTTCAAGACACGCGTAATCGTTTCTTCGAAGACAGAGTGATTCAGCTTGTACGTCAATGCTTTTTGGGCAGCAGGCTCCAGCAGATGACCCTCGTCAAAAATGACCGAGCTATGCGGTGGCAGCAACGGTAGCTGACCTCCGCGCTTGCGGATTTCATAGGTCCACACATGCTCCATATAAAAGTCATGGGAGCAAATGATCAAATCCGCTGACTTACGGTAATGATTTCTGGAAAGGGTCTGCCCACAGCGGTGCTGTCTGTCACACACAAAGCAATCCTGAAACGTATCCCAGTTCATCTGCGCCCATTCTTGATCATCCAGGTCAGGATATGTGCTGCGATCCCCGTACGGATAAAACGACTGCAAGGCCTCATGTGTATGAATAAAGGAAGGCAGCTCTTGATAAATATGCTGGAAAGCTTCGCCTGTCTCAGGCTGGAATCTCGCCTCATCCAGCTTGCGCAAACAGAGATATTGGTCCGGAGATTTTCCGAGTCTCGCGTCAATCGTCAGGTTGAGATGACGAGCCAGCTTGGCAATATCGCCTTCCGGTTTTACGAGCTGCTCAATCAACGACTCATTCGCACAGGCAATGATGGCGGGTTTTCTGGTATATCGTGCATAGCAGATGGCATACAGCAAGTAAGCCAAGGTTTTTCCCGTGCCTACTCCCGCCTCTGCAAAAATCGTTTGCTTCTCTATAAAAGCCCGTTCAAGCTGAAAGGCCATGTAGATTTGCTCATCACGCACCTCGAATCCAGCCTCAGGCAATACTTCATAAAAAACGTCCGCTACCCAATCACTCACCTGAGAGATGAACGGCTGGGACGGATCGTAGGCAAAAGGATAACGTTCCAATTGTGACCTGCCTCCAATAATAAAAAGAATCGTCAAGCATAGAATTGCCAACATGTTATGATGACATGTCTTGACGATAAACACAATACAGATGAGAGAAAAAACCACTCCATTTCGTGGTAAGATAAGGATGGTAGAAAAGTAGAATGAAACAGGAGTGAACAAACAAATGGAAAAAGTAATGTTCATTGAAATAGGAATTGGCATCGACATGCATGGACAAAACGTCACCAAAGCCGCAGTCCGCGCTGTTCAAAATGCCATCCATCACAATTCGATGCCTGGGTTGCGTTCTGTCTTGCCAGGAAACGATATCCATAACATGAAAGTAAATGTGAGACTTGCCGTTCCTGCTGACAAGGACAAGCTCGACTTAGAAACGGTTCGAAAAGCACTGCCTTACGGAGAAGTCTCCTTCGAAATCGTCGATGGTGGCATGCTGACGAGCAGTGGGGTCGTGATCGCTGAAAAAGAGGACAAGAACGACCTTGCCTATATCGTCATTGCTTCGGTAGAGGTAGGATACTAGAATACGGGCTCATCCACTACATGTGGGTGAAACTGATAACGCTCCAACTCTATTTCTCCTGCTGCTGATACGACTATCCCTTCGCTTTCCAAGGCCATTTTTTGCAGCGTGAACGAATCCAAATCTTGCAATCCGATCTTTCCTTGGGCGTTGATGACCCGATGCCAAGGAAGCTTGTGCTTTTTGGACATGGAATGAAGGATGCGAACGATTTGTCTGGCGGCCCTTGGACTCCCGGCCAACGCAGCAATTTGCCCATACGTCATGACATGGCCCGCTGGAATCCCGGCAATAATTTTTAGTGCGCGCTGCGTAAATTCGGTCATGATGACTACTCCTTCTTGCTTGATCAAATCAAAAGGCTTGTGATTCCTTGCGATCACAAGCCTTTTCTACTTTTATCAGGTTAAAACAGTCTTTCCAGCTCGTCAACCAGACTGCCGACGTATGCGACAGCCTCGCGGATTGGCTGCGGATCTGACATATCTACGCCAGCTTTTTTCATCAGTTCCAGCGGCGTTAGTGTTCCCCCTGCTTTGAGCACCTCGATCCAACGATCAACGGCAGGCTGTCCCTCTTGCTTGATGCTCGCTGCCATCGCTGTAGAAGCGGTCAAACCAGCAGCGTAAGTGTACGGATACAGCCCCATGTAATAGTGCGGTTGGCGCATCCATGTAAGACTCGCTGCAGCGTCGAGATCAACTGCATCACCCCAGAAGTCTGCGAGCACTTGCCCTTTCCATTCGGAGAGCTGTTTGGCGGTCAATGGTACGTCTTTTTGCGCTGCTTCGTATACTTTTCGTTGCATTCTCGCTTCTAGCAGATGCGTGACAAAGTTGTGATAGTACGTATTCATCAATTGCAAGATGACCCAACGCTTCAAACGAGGATCGTCGGATTGCTCCACGATGTGCTGCGCGAGCAAAAGCTCGTTGAGTGTGGAAGGCGCTTCGATAAAGTACAGGGATGGACGAGAGTTCGTAAAGCTTTGCTCCCTTGTCGCCAGCATAAAGTGTCCGCAATGCCCCAGCTCATGAGCCAGCGTGAAAGCACTGCGCATATTTCCCGACCACGTAATGAGAATGTAAGAGTGCTTGCTATATGTCGTTGAGCAGAACGCACCTGTCGATTTGCCCACGTTGTCTACGTAATCGATCCAGCGTTCATTCAGCGCTTTTTCCATAATGGCTGTATATTCAGGACCCATTACTTGCAAGGAAGCCAGTATCTTTTGCCCAGCTTCTTCAATCGTAATCGGCGGGCTGAATTCTGGGTCAAGCGGTGTCTTCAAATCGCAAAAGGCCAACTTCTCAAGACCGAGTTCTTTTGCCTTGAGCTTCGCATAGCGTCGCATGTGCGGAGCGAGTTCATTCCCGATAATATCCAGAATGTTGTGGTACATATCCAATGTAACCTGCTGTGGCTTAAGCAGCATGTCCGTTACGGTCTCATAGCCACGCAGACGAGACATGACGGTTTGTTTTTTCACCTCTGTTGCGTATCCCGCAGCGAAGGAGTTTTGGTAGGATGCGAGCGTCTTCGAGAAAGATTCGTACGAAGCACGACGCAGCGTCGTATCGGACGACATTTCATAATCGGTCTCAAACAGCGCGAAGGATACTGGACGCTCATTTCCTTCGCTATCATTGACGGGTGCAAATGACATGTCCGACAGCTTTCCGCGCGCATATATGTTGTACGGCGCAGAGAAAACCTCGCCCATAGCCGCAAACGCTTCCTCGGTCTCTGCCGACAGTCGGTACGGTTTTGTTTCCAGCAAATCATTCAGACTTTTGCGGAATACTTCGAGTCCTGGTTCTTCCGCCAAGAAGCTCTCGATTTTTCCTTCAGGCAAAGCCAAAATCTCGGAAGGTATAAAAGAAAGCGCAGCGTTCAGCTGGGACATGACATCCCCTACCCGTGCAGAATTCGCTTGGTTTTGTGGATTCGTCCCGTCTTCAGACGACCGCAGTCTAGCATACGTCGCTGCGATATTTGTCCGAACATTGATCGCCTCGTTTGCCTCCAAGCATGCCAACAACGTCTCTCCACTCGTATGTAGCTGACCTTTGAATGCAGTGACCACAGGCAGATGCTGTACAATTTCTGCTAATTCTTGCTCCCACGCTTCCTGGCTCTCAAACAGATCGTTCAGGTTCCACGTATACTCGACAGCGACTTGATCACGTGTCTGTCTTGTCTTCACTCTGACTGCCTCCTTTGGTTCTGCCAATAAAATATTTTTTATGTAATAAAATTGCCTTTTCATTTGAATTTTCCTACAATTAACCAAAATAAACAAGTGGATAACTTGCTCGAATTAGGCCGTAATCTGTCTTTTTCTGCGCTTTCCTAGGAAATTCTTTCAAATCATAAGCAGGTGATTTCGGAGGGGAAGGTAAAATAGATAGAATGCAAGTAAGCCTTTTGTTCTTAAAAGGAGGAACTGAACCATGTCTTTTGAAACCTTGTTTGACCGTTACGCTGATCTCGCTGTGAAAGTCGGCGTGAACGTACAGCCTATGCAAACGTTAGTAGTAACCGCTCCGCTATCTACTGCTCCATTTGTAAGGAAAGTAGCCAAAAAAGCGTACGAAGCAGGTGCCAAGAACGTACATATTGATTGGACCGACGATGAACTCACACGGATGAAATATGATTTGGCTCCTGATGAAGCGTTTCGCGAATACCCGCAATGGAAGGTACAGGGATTAGAGGAAATGGCGGAAAATGGCGCGGCGTTTCTCTACATTTCTGCAGCGAATCCCGATTTGCTGAAAGGGGTAAATCTTGACCGCATCTCTACTGCCAACAAAGCAGCTGGTCAAGCTCTCCACAAATTCCGCAGCTATACCATGTCAGATAAAGTGAGCTGGTGCGTACTTGCGGTACCATCACCTGCATGGGCCGCCATGGTCTTCCCGCATTTGCCACAAGAGGAACAGGAGCCTGCCCTGTGGGATGCAATCTTCCGCGCCACTCGCGCAGATATGGATGACCCGGTCCAAGCTTGGCATGACCATCATGCGACACTGAACAGCAAGGTGGATCAGCTCAACGCCAAACAATACCGCTACCTTCATTACGAAGCTCCCGGCACCAATTTGACGATTGAGCTGCCTGCCAACCACATTTGGATTGGCGGCGGTAGCGTAAATAAAGACGGTGCCTCCTTCATGGCCAATATGCCGACAGAAGAAGTATTCACCGCGCCATTAAAAGAAGGGGTCAACGGAACCGTTCGCAGCACCAAGCCTTTGAGCTATCATGGGAATTTGATCGAGAACTTTACCCTGACTTTTGAAAAAGGAAGAATTGTCTCGGCAACTGCTGAAAAGGGAGAAGAATCCCTAAAGCAATTAATTGAAACAGATGAAGGCTCGCATTATTTGGGGGAAGTGGCCTTGGTTCCTCATTTGTCCCCCATTTCGCAATCAGATATCATTTTCTATAACACGCTCTTTGATGAGAATGCGTCCAACCACTTGGCGATCGGGAACGCTTACAGTGTGAATATTGAAGGTGGCGCTGACATGAGCAATGAGGAACTGGCTAGTCGTGGTATCAATATCAGCCTCACTCACGTCGATTTCATGATCGGCTCCGCCGAGATGAACATTGATGGAGAAACAGCTGACGGCAAGCGTGAACCACTATTCCGCAACGGAAATTGGGCTTGAATCTAACCTGAGAATGACATAGCGAGAGGCTGGATTTGTGTCATCACCATGACAAATCCAGCCTCGTTCTTTTCTCGGATACAATAGCTCTTTTTGCGGAGCGCTTTCATGAAGGGGAAATAATCGGATACAAGTGCCCCTGCATAGCAAAGGACGCTTTCCCCGTTTCCTCGGAAACAACAACAATCAGTGCATCACTTTTTTCACTCAAGCCCAACGCAGCACGATGTCTGGTTCCCAGCTTTTTTTCCCCTACCACAACCTGAGATAATGGCAGTACATTGGCCGCGGAAACGATATGATTTTCCCGAATCAGGACGGCCCCATCATGCAAAGGGCTGCCTGGATAAAAGATAGACTCCAGCAAGGAATGGCTCATCGTTGCTCCAATCGGTATGCCAGCTTGCAGCAGTAAATCAAGTGGGTCCTCGCGCTCAACGACAATCAATGCTCCTTGGCGCCTTTTGGCCAAGTGCTGCACGGCCTTGGATAAATCCAGATATTTTTCTGTATAGGGTGAGAGATAGCATTGTAAATAAAAGGAGGCTGCTACTGTTTCGAGTCGGCTAAACTTCGTCCGTATTTGATCAAACGTCCCCAGTACACATTCGTTTTCATTTTTCAAAGCATGTATGCTCTCATCTAACGTAACGGATATTCCTCTCAGCTCTTGCAGCAATTCAGCCTTCAGCGATGATGTATCACAGTTAACTTCCAGCATATGAACCCCTCAATTTCCATTTCTCTTCACGCTTCGTTCTTTGTTTGATTGTTCCCCTCCCTATAGGAAATCATTCTATTTCCTAGATGATAATTCCACTGCAATCCGGACATAGTAAAACCAAATGATCAACAGCTTATGGAGCGAAACCGACATGATAACGGAATGGAATGAGTTTCTTTCCATCGCACAAGACTCGAATGATTTTAAGCATTACCCCCTGCTGAACGAGGAAAGTCCTTTTGTTATTTCGTACTATCAAACCTTGATAAAAACAGAGCTGCTGCAAAAAAATCTCTTGCGCCCCCTTCAAGAGCGTATGGAAGCAAATGACTCGATCACGGACCTGCGCCACTTTTCCCGCTTTATCCATGTGGAGGATATTATTTATACAGACGACATACAGACAGTCGTCTCCAAAATCATGACGGGCTATGCTGCCATCCAATCGAAAGACAATCTACAGTTCTTCGCTCTCATCAATCTGTCCAATCCGACTGAAGGACTGCGAACTGACAATGACACGGAAAACGAGTTTAGTGTCGTTGGACCAAAGGTAGGCTTTGTTGAAAACATCGATATTAACCTGCATCTCATCCGTCAACAAATCAGCACACCCAAATTAATCATTCGAGAGTTAACCTTAGGTACGCTCTCTCATACGCGCATCGCCGTTGTCTATTTGTCTGGTATTACGAATCCTCAGCACATTGAAACGGTTGAACAAAGACTACAGACGATCGACTTCGATATTATTTTTGATTCATCACAGCTCGATCAAATCATGAGTGATAATTCGAATACCCCTTTCCCATTGTTTCTGTCTACAGAAAGGATTGACCGGGTCATCTATGCCTTAACTCTCGGGCAAATCGTGATTATTTCCGATGCATCTCCGTATGTCATTACCGGTCCAACCACTATTTTTGATTTCTTCATTTCTCCCGAGGATTATTATTTACCGTGGATCTTATCATCCTTGTTTCGGTTGATTCGCATTTTTGGTGTGCTTTTTTCTATTTTAATGACACCTGCCTACACGGCGGTTCTCACTTTCCATTTGGAAATGATTCCGCAAGATATGTTGGCTCCGATCATTTTATCGAGGAAATACGTTCCGTTCCCCCCCGTTTTGGAGGTGCTCTTCTTGGAGCTGACGATCGAGTTCTTGCGAGAAGCAGGTGCCCGGCTCCCAACAAAGGTCGGACAGACTCTTGGAATCGTAGGTGGAATCGTCATTGGTCAAGCATCTGTAGAAGCAGCCTTGACCAGTAATATATTGCTGATCATCGTTGCTCTGTCGGCGCTTGCCTCTTTCACTACGCCCATTTACAAAATGTCAAATACGATCCGTTTCCTGCGCTTCCCGCTCATTATTTTGTCTGGAATTTGGGGCGGGCTTGGGATTGCCATCGGTCTCATGTTCATGCTGACTCATCTTCTTCAGCTTAAATCGTTAGGAACACCTTACCTGGCTCCGCTTTACCCTTTTCGCAGACGTAGCTTCGCGGACAGCTTCATTCGCTCTTCCTACAGCAAAACGGCCAGAAGGTCTGCTGTTATGCGCGTCATCTCACAATGGAGGTACGATCCTGACAAGGCCACTCAGAAAAGAGACATTGATGAATAGATGAAGGAGCCATCGAAGAAACCATGGTAGCAAAGAGGACATGGATACTGGTGTTATTTATATGGATCATAGCTGGCTGCTCTTCGACTCGAATCGTCAGCGAAGTACAGCTGATTCATTCACTGGGGCTCGATATCGAAGATCAAAAGATAAAAGGCGCGGCTATCACCCATGTGTACGGAAAGGAAAAGACCTCGGTAGAACTGCTGGAAACAAAAAGTACGAATTTATTTTCGATCCTTCCTGATTTTAACGCCATCACCCCAGCACAAGTGGAGCTTGGGCAGCTGCGCTCCGTCGTTGTCGGGAGGAGATACGCTGAAAACGGAATAGAATCGCTGGTGCATACCCTTTGCCGCGACCCCTCTATCGGTTTTCGCCTTCAACTCGCTGTGGCGGAACCAAAGGCAATGACGATTTTGAAAGGCATCCGTCATATGCAAATCCCTTTTTTCATCTCCGATAGTGTCGCTCAAAATATCAAAACGTTGAATTTGCCCAAGACCAACCTGCATATTTTCTTATTCAATTTTTATGGCGAGGGTCGCGATCCTTACCTCCCCTATTTCGTGATGCATAATGACAGAGTGAAGCTGGATGGTCTCGCGCTTTTTCGAGATGACAAATTCGTGCATCGCATCAATTCGAAAGAGAGCTTTTTGTTAAAAATCATGGTCGAAAAAGCCAAGAGTGGTCAAATTCCATTTGAAGTGACGATAAACAATCGAAAAGAATCTGGCCTGTTGAAAAATCTTCATTCCCATGCCGCCTTCGATGTCAATACGGCAGAACCTGTTCCCAGTATCTTGGTAAAGCTCACAGTAAACGGGCAAGTCAAAGATTATTCGAAGTGGCTGCAATTATCCAATCCACAAGTCTTGCATCAAATGGAAAAAGAACTTGCCTCGTACCTGCAAAAGGAGGCGACGAGCTTTGTTAAGCATTTACAGAAGCTAGAAGTTGATCCGGTTGGATTTGGGGATTTGGTTCGTGGTCGAAGCACTTCGTGGAACTACTCGCACTTCAAAAAGATTTATCCATAGATGAAAATCGCAGTGACGGCCTCGATCAAGCTGGAGCAAACGGGTGAGTAATGAATAACCAGGAGGGATCAGGTGAGTACTTCCATTCGAGAAAGCGCTATGGTTTCACCTTTTTTTGTATTCTTTCTCGTGCATGCCAATATCGTGGGGGTCGGGATACTCGGGTTTCAACGGACTATCGTAGCCCATGCCGGCTACGATGCCTGGATCTCCCTTCTTCTTGCTGGGGCCAGCATCCATCTCATTATTTGGATGCTCTATTACATGTTGGATGCGGGTAGCCAAGATCTGTTCTCCCTTCATGAGCTTTGCTTGGGAAAATGGTTAGGCAAGTTGATGAGCTTCGTCGTATTGATCTACGTCTGGATGGCTGCTTTTCTCATCTTGCGTTCTTACGTCAGTATTGTGAAGCAGTTTATTTTCCCTCTCATGCAGACGTGGAGTACGACGCTGATTATCTTGCTCCTCATTGTGTACATTGTCGCTGGTGGTTTTCGTACGGTTACGGGCGTCTGCTTTTTCGGTGTGGTGATCCCGGCGATTTTGATGCTACCCTTGTTCCTTTTCCCTTTCGAGTACGCTCACCCGAATAACTTGTTCCCGATGTTTTCGCATAACTTCACGTCTTTATTCGCGTCTTCCAAAGAGGCTGTCATCAATTATATGGGCTTTGAATTACTGCTCTTCTACTACCCGTTTATCAAGCGAGCAGCTCACTCACAAAAATGGGCCCACGCCGGCATCCTTTTCAGCACGCTCCTGTATGTAGCCGTCGCTATCGTAACATTCCTCATGTTTAGCCAAGGTGAATTGGATATGATTATTTGGCCGACCTTGACCATGCTCAAAATCGTCGAAATTCCGATTTTGCAGCGATTGGAGTTCATTGTGATATCTCTTTGGCTGTTCGTGATTCTGCCAAACATCTGTCTCAATTTATGGGGGGTTACCCGCGGAATGAAGCAAATATTTGGCATCAGTCAATTCCGCTCCCTTTTGCTTGTCCTAGCATCTTTGCTAATTGGTTCCTATCTACTCGAAGGCACGACTCCTTTGCTCATGGCACTCGATTTTTATGGGAATGTCAGCCTCACTTTTATTTATGGCTATATCCCGCTGTTGTTCTTGCTCTTTCTCCTTTGGGGGAAAAAGCGAAGTACCGCACGATACCAGACTCCCGGAGCGGAAACAGAAAAAGCCCGATAGATGTCTATCGAGCAAATCGTGCTGCAATTGTAATGCCAGCTCCTGCCAAAGCTTCTCGGATGCTTTGTGCGAATCCCAACGCATGGGCACCGTCGCCATGAATACAAATAGAATCCGCCTGAATCGGGATATCCACGCCTTGCTGGGTCAAGACGAGTCCCTCGCTTACCATACGAATGACTTGCTGGAGGGATTGCTGTTGGTCCGTAATCATTGCATTCGGCTGACTACGCGGTGTCAGCGTTCCATCCTGCTGATATGTACGGTCTGCAAACACTTCGTGCACCGTAGCAAGACCGATTTTTTCCCCTGCACGGGTCAACTCACTTCCCGCCAAGCCATACAACACCAGTTCCGGATTGATTTTGTAGATGGCCAACGCAATAGACTCAGCCAGAGCAGGTCTTGTGGCTGCCATATTGTACAAGGCCCCGTGTGGCTTCACATGATGCATGAAGCCCCCTTCTGCCCGTACAAACGCTTGCAGGGCGCCGATTTGGTACACGACTAGATCGTACGCCTCTTCAGGGGAAATTTCCATGTTGCGGCGGCCGAAGCCGACCAAATCAGCGAATCCGGGATGGGCACCGATTGCCACACCTGCCTCTGCTGCCATTCTTACTGTTTTTCTCATCGTCGCAGGATCGCCAGCATGGAAACCACATGCCACATTTGCAGAGGTGATATAGGACAAAATTTCTTGATCGTTGCCCAACTGATAGGCGCCAAAGCTCTCTCCCATATCACAGTTTAGATCTACTGTTTTCATCTTTTTACCTCCATCCCACGGTTACTTCTATACCAAGCTTGATCGCCTTCATCAATGAATCCCTCTCGATAAGCGCCTTTTGAGCATCACGCAGAGAAATCTCTTGAAAGCGAATCTTTTCGCCTGGCCGCAACTGGGCGACGATCGGCAAATCTATAGCTGGCACATAGCCTATCTTCGGATAACCGCCAATGGTTTGTCTGTCTGCCATCAGAATTATAGGTTGACCGTTTGGCGGAACCTGTATCGTACCAATGGTGACCGCAGCCGAGATCAGTTCCATTGGCTGCGTAAGTTCGAGTGCTGGTCCTGTTAAACGATACCCCATCCTGTCTGATTGAGTAGACACTTGAAAGGTTTGTTCGAAAAAACTTTGACGACTCTCTTCCGAAAAATCTGCGAATTGCTCGCCTCGTATCACCCGTACAACCGCTTCTCCATTTTTTACAAGCGTACTAGAAGGAATAAACCAATTCGCTTGGTAGAAGGGAGCTGCTCCTGCCTTTTTTTCCAATTGGTTAGCGAGAAATTGGCTGAATGAACCTGGAGAGCTTTGAACTAGCTTGTCTCCTGCCGCAAGCATTCTACCCGCTAAGCCTCCAAAGCTTCCACGGAGATTCGTACTACGACTTCCCATCACAAGTGGCACATCCCATCCGCCTGCGACTGCGAGATAGGCGCGACAGCCTTCCTTGGCCAGACCAAACTTCAAGATGCTTCCACCCCTGATCCAGACGGCTCGATTGGGCAAGACGGCTCTATCATTGATCGTGACTTTGAAGTCACCACCACAAATAGCTATTAGCATGTCTTTATGAAACAATAAGCTTGGACCTCTCATCGTCAGCTCCAGAACAGCATCCGATTGTTGATTGCCAACTAACATGTTCGCAATCTGTAGAGCTTGCTTGTCCATCACCCCACTTACGCTGACCCCATACTGCTGAAAGCCCAATCTACCTGTATCTTGAACGGTCGTGCAAAGTCCTGGCGTAATCACCTCTATACTCACTTAGTACACCTTCTCCCCGTTATCGTATTCCCACTCGGAGATAGGACGGAAGCGAACTTTATCACCAGCGCACAAGAGACTTGGAGAACTTTCACCTGCCTGAAATAAGCTCAGTGGTGTTCTTCCGATAATTTGCCACCCACCTGGGCTCTCTATCGAATAAATACCTGTTTGCAATCCTCCAATCCCTACACTACCCATCGGAATAGATAGTCGTGGCGAGGAACGTCGCGGCGTGGCCAATCGCTCATCCATTCCACCGAGATACGGAAAACCGGGAGCAAATCCGATCATGTACACCAGGTACTCTGTTGTCGAATGGATCGAAATCACTTCCTCTATACTAAGACCATTTTGTTTGGCGACTACCTCCAGATCTGGACCAAAGCTCCCGCCATAACAAACCGGGATTTCTACCAGTCTGTACTCTGTAGAGTGAGTGTTGGAGATTTGCTGCGACATTTGCTCAAGAATAGCAACGGCACGATCGTATGGCAAAATATCATCAAGTGGATCGAAAAGAGTAATCGGATCGTAATAGACTGTAACAGTCGTAAAGCCAGGTACAGATTCGATCATCCCGGGGAACGGATGCTCCTGTAGGTATTCAGAGAATAGGATGACCTTCTTATGGGTCTGTTGATCGATAACCTCTCCTAGTTTGACCATGACACCCGAGTCCCCAAGAGGAGAGAATTCATATCCAGGCAACGTTTTTCCCTCCATTTTCGAATATCGGCACTGCCACATGGATTGACGTGAGGAGGTTTTCTCCTCCTGCTCAGCTAATTTGTCCGCCTTCCATGACAATATCCCGATCATTAGATATGGTCGTCTCGATTGCCAATCGCAAGCCTTTTACAATTGTTTCTAACGCCATGCTTGGCTGCCCTGCTTGCCTTGCTGCCTGTTCAGGCAGATAAGGGATATGGATGAACCCTCCGCGTACGGAAACTTTTTTCTCAGCAAGGTAATGCATCAATCCATAAAAAAGATGGTTGCACACATATGTACCCGCCGTCTGCGATATGGAAGTTGGAATTCCTTGTTGTTTTAACTCATGTACAATCGCTTTGATTGGCAATGTAGACCAGTAGCCAGTAGGACCGTTTTCCCTGATCGCTGTATCAATCGGCTGATTTCCTTCATTATCCGGGATTCGAGCATCATTGATGTTAATCGCTACACGCTCAACCGCAATATCTCCTCGTCCACCTGCTTGACCGATACATAACACGATGTCCGGATTTGTTTCTTCTATCGCTGCGTACAGATGTTCAATAGATTTTTCAAAAACCGTAGGAATTTGGCGCAGCTCTACTTTATACAAATCAGACTCGATTTTTCCCAGCTCTTTTACCGATTCCCAAGCAGGGTTAACCGTTTCTCCACCAAAAGGATCAAAACCTGTTACTAAAATGGTCTTCATGATTGTCTCCTCCGATCCGCATGGGTCTCATTCGTGAGAGTCGAATATGGTCTTGTCCATACTGTCGCGAAACTCGCCGTGGGCTGGATGCCACACACTCCATGACAGCACGATTGAAAACCTTATGTGTTTCTATGCAATCTCGCAATGCTCCTCCCGCGACCGTCTCATCAGCCGCTTCCGTTATTAAATCAAGCGTCACCCATTCAGGAAAACGAGAGAGTAAGGAAGGAGAGGTTCTGTTCGGCTTTGTCGACCAGCGATAAAACAAGAAATCTTGATCAGTAGGCAATGGGAAAATGGCGGGCTCCCAGTTATGTCCATACCGAATATAGCGCTCAATAAAGTGTTTATTTTTGTTCCACAGGCGTGGATTATGTCTCAGCCCATCCTCGGCTGCCTTTTGAATCGTATCAAGAGCGACAGCATGATGAGGATAGTCAGATCGCTCCATCTCGCGACCAATTCCGTAAAAGAGCGATATCGGTATCCAATAAGATACAGGGAATCTCGGCGGACTATTGTACCCTGCGAATGGTTGTGTCCATTCGTGCGAAGGGATTCCGTGATCATCGATGATCACATCCGGCAACCAGCGATAAAACAGTTGGGGAACTACCCGTGATTCGCCAAAAACACTCGGCTGAAAACGGTGATTGGTATATTCTAATCCAACGGCATTATAACGGGCAGCATGATGCTTCCAAAATGGATTATCTTTGACGAGCTCTTGATGAAGTGCGACCCCATCCGGATTGGCAAATGGAATCACGACCAGATTGAAACGAGTAAGCCAATCCATTTTTTCGGCAAGGAGCTCTGCCACCAGCTCACGTGCAGCAGGCATACTGGAAACCTCGTTTGGATGATGTCCGGTTTCGAGCAAAATGGTTGGTTTATACAGAGAGAGCTTGTGTGTTGATACGTATTTGGAAATCTGGGGTGCTGTTACCTCCACTGCAAAAATCGGCCGTCCTTCAAACGATTTCTCTACTTCCCACATATGTACAGACGGATGTGTAACGAGCTCTGCCCACTCGCCCATATCTGGATGATGGTTTCGGTGTAGATAAGGAAGCTTCCGTTCTTCGATGCTGGTACTCTTTTCGTTCGTTCTCAGGATGCGTGCTTTTACAGGAGCAGATTGCTCTGCCTCGAAGTATAAATGAGTCGTTTTGATAGAGAAAGCTTGTTCTTCTTTATATTCTTTTACGCGAATGGTTGCCACTGGAGAGCTTGCTGGTTTGACCTTTACAAATGGTCGCACCGCCCCAGGAGAATTCCACGCCACTCCCGTTTTTCTTTCACCCAAATACGCATAGTAGTCCAG
The DNA here is from genome assembly GCF_046196545.1 of Brevibacillus fortis. Classification (GTDB taxonomy): domain Bacteria; phylum Bacillota; class Bacilli; order Brevibacillales; family Brevibacillaceae; genus Brevibacillus; species Brevibacillus fortis_A. The sequence continues at coordinate 2,849,754 of NZ_CP176370.1, read as the reverse complement.
CGTATAAAAATAAATATCTTCATGCAACGCTTCTAACGACGATATTGTTTCTTCGTCTATGTCTAGCCGTTCTTCCTGTTCACTCATAGTGACGGTTACCTCTATCGAATGAAAGAGCGGAATGTTTCCTTGATACGGTTCATTTTGTTTACATAACAATTCTTCCGTCAACTCAGGTAAAAATTGCTGCGTATAGAATTGCCAAAACCTCTCTCGATCCGTAGGAACCAAGAATTGTTCTTTTGTTGTTCCATAGGAGAAGAAGAGTCCTGACGTAGTTGGATAAGCTCGACTTTGCTCGTCGGCATACGGCACTGCGGATACAGGTACATCCAAATTCCATGTACCTAAGTGCTCCAGCCCGACTCCCCATGCCTCGACTTGGTAAGTAGTTGGTAGGTGCTCATCCATCACGAATGATACTTGCGACAAGGACAAGCCCAATTCTTTTTCCAACAACTGATCAACCGGGTATAATTCTTGAAGCCATCGATGAGACAGCTCCATCCCGCCTTCTCTTTCTTCTCGTTGGAAAGAGATCAAAATTCGTTCTACTCGTTCCTCTGTAAGTACAAGAGACGGCAAAATCGTTTCTTTTATCCAGCACAAACCTGGTTTAAAAGCAGAGTGAATATGTACCGTACTATCGTTATCCGGAAGCAGCTCCGTGATTGCGCTCTTCCAGCATCGCTCCAACGCACATCGAATCTCTTTTGGTTCTGACAAAAACGCCGTGACCGCAAGCGGAGAGGATAAGCACCCGGCCGTCTCCTGTTGACTAGCAATCGCGATCAACTGCTCATGAAACAACTGTTCTATCTCATTTCGTTCGCCCTGGTCTTTCCATGTTTTCTCTATAAATAGGGGGAATTCCTGCTCTTTTGGCTCGTCTGATTGTTCCCATGCACCAAAAGTCCCCCCGAGTTGGTGCGAAGTGGCAGTCCCGAAATAATCAAGCGCCGCAACAATCGCTTGTCCTCCCCCTGAAAGCTGGATGACTCTTGTTGTCTTTTCTCTAGGATCTGGGATTACTTCGACCACTACACTTGCTAGAGGTGCTTCACAATTCATGTGTAAGGAAAAAGTGAGCTCCGCAATCCGATTTGCTTCTCCAGTGAGCGGGAAATGTATCCCGGTCGAGGCTAGACCAATCCGAGCTGCAAAGCGGGCGGCAGACATAACCGCCTCTGCAGTATGGATCCCTGTAAAGAATACATCTGTCCGACTCGTTAAATCCGTACGCCCCGCTTGATAGAACCCTGCCGTTGTCCAAAGCTCTGTCAGACTATCAAGTGGAGTTGGTCTCTCTACGATAGGACTTCCCTCGTGCGAGCTCATCAGCGCATACTGGGGTATCGCAATCTGACAAACAGGTGAAGCATCCGCACAAACATATAGTTGAACTTCATGTAAAGAACAACTAATCCTTTCAATGTCGCCGAGTGAAGTCGTTGCAGGTGCTGCATCTGTCCAATATGCCGCCATCCAGCGCAGTAATCGGCTAAGACTCTCCTCGCTTCCACCAACGAAAGCAATTCGATTGTTCCCTCGATCGAGAGTACATGACGCATCATCCACGTCAAAGGATGGCTCGATACATACTGTGCAAAGCCACTCACCGCTTTTCGTGCTGTTAGCAACCATCGGTGAATCTTCCATACGAATGGAAGGCAGATCCAGCTCACTTGTTTCAAGGCCTAATCGGGCACAAAAATCAATGAATCCTTCTACGACGATTCCCTTTTGAAAACAGAAGGAAACAGACAATGCATCAGCTACACCGTCATTGTTTCGGTCCGCAACTAACCCTTTCGTTGTAAAAATATCACCTAGCCCTCTCATCGGTTAGCCCCCTTACACGCGCAGATTTGGATCTAGCTCATCACGCAGCCAATCGCCCAGCAGATTAAATCCAAACACCGTAATCATAATGGCGATGCCAGGGAAAGTAGCAACCCACCATGCCGTCTCCAGATAGTTGCGACCGTCTGCCAGCATGCCGCCCCATGTAGGAATCGAAGGGTCTACACCCAATCCAATAAACGTCAACGATGCTTCCAACAAAATGTTAGTGGCTACATTTAACGTTGCCAATACGATGATCGAAGAAGAAACGTTTGGCAGGACATGTTTTCTGATGATCCGCAAATTCGTAGCCCCGATTGCTTTGGCAGCCTGGACGTACTCCATTTCTTTTACACTCATGACCTGTCCTCGAACCAGTCGCGCAAAGCCTACCCAGTTACTGATCCCCAGAACAAGTATGAGTTTCCATAGACCTGCCCCAAAGACCGTCATGACGATAATCGCAAACAAAATGAAAGGGAATGCCAGCTGTACATCTGCCAAGCGCATTAACAGATCATCTACCCAGCGCCCGTAAAAGCCTGCGATAAGGCCCAGAATCACCCCAATAACTAAGGAAATCAGTACGGATACGACACCAACCAATAACGATATTCGCGCTCCGTAAATGATTCGGCTCAGTAAGTCACGTCCTACCTGATCCGTACCTAGCAAATACTCGGATTTCCCCGTATCGTCCATCCACGAGGGAGCAACCAACCGTGCACGCAAATCAGCTTTATCAGGAGTGGATGGCGCAATTACCGGTGCGAAAAGTGCGGATACGACGGCAAGCATAAGCAAGAACATCCCCGTCATTGCCCACGGATTTCGAACGAATCTTCTGCCCATCTTGCTCCATTTTCCGCGTTTTTTGATTGGTGGATTGGTCTGATTGTTTGTAACTGTCGCTGTCGTCATTCGCTTTTTCCTCCTCCCTGCCTAATACGTGGATCAATAAAGCCATAACTGATATCAACCAACAAGTTCACGAAGATCATCAAAAAAGACAAGATAATCACAGAGCCTTGAATCACTGGAAAGTCACGTTGCGATATCGCATCAATCAGCATACGCCCGATACCTGGCCATGAAAAAACTTGCTCAATAATCACGGTACCGCCCAACAACGTTCCAAATTGCAATCCAATAAAGGTTACCGTTGGGATTAATGCGTTTCGTAAGCCATGTTTGATGATAACAAGCCATTCCTTGATCCCTTTGGAACGGGCCGTATTGATATATTGCTGATTCATTACCTCCAGCATGGAAGAGCGAACTAATCGAGCCAAAATTCCTGACAAGATGAGTCCGAGTGCAACGGAAGGCAGAACCAAATACTCCAGACCTTCATAACCAGAAGCAGGAAACCATCCCAGCTTAACGGCAAATATGATGATTAACATAATCCCTAACCAAAAGTTAGGAAAAGAGATTCCTAGCAATGAAAAAATGCGTCCGAAAAAGTCAGCTACGCTGCCTCTGTAAACAGCGGAAATGATACCTACTGGAATCGCAATCAACAGGGCCACAAACATTCCCCCGAAGGCAAGCAGCAAAGTTGCTCCCATCTTCTCCTTCATCATGTCGATCACGCTCTCACCCGTTCGGAAAGAGGTGCCAAAGTTACCGGTAAACATATCTTTTAAATAAAGCCCGAACTGTACATGAACGGGCTCGTCCAGACCGAGATTTTTCCGAAGCTCAGTAATCGCCTCTTTGGTAGGCTCACCTGCTTGAAACATGATCGATACTGGGTCACCAGTCATTCGCACCAGGACAAAAATGACAAGAGTAATAGCAAGAACGACAAAAACACTATGTAGTAGACGTCTAATTAAAAAGGCTGCCATCCTGCTCCTCCTTTATCAAAAGTGGAGGGAATAGAAGAGACATCTTCTACTCCCCTGTTCAAAACATTCCTTATTCAACCGATACGTCGCGCAAATCGATACGTTCATCTGCCGGAGGTTGGAAACCTTTTACTCGTTTGTTTACAGCCCACAGGTTAATCGTTTGATAAAGCGGTACATCTGGGACTAACTCATACAGACGTTGATTCAGCTCTTTAAATGCTGCCAGACGCTTTTCTTGGTCAAACGTGGAGCGTTCTGCTTTCAAGAGCTCCTCTACTTTTTCGTCATAGAAATCAGGGTTCCAGAACTCGCCTTTGTGATACATCAAATAGGCAGTATTATCAAAGTCGAGCGTCCATCCACCCCAGCCATTCCGGTACATATGTCCTGCTTTTCCGTTCGGAATGAGGTCAGAAGTAAATGTGGAGCTGTCCACCAGATTCAGCTTCACCTTGAGACCGACTTGGCCTAATTGCATTTCGATCGCTTGTGCTACCTCTTTAAACGTAGCATCGGAACCAGGGAGGAAGAGATCAAGCTCAGTTCCTTCCTTCACACCTGCTTCTGCGAGCAGTTGTTTTGCTTTTTCTGGATCATAATTTCGTAATGGCAGGTTAGGATCATAGCCGAAAGACATATCGCTTTGGAATGAATTGACGCGCTTACCATATCCGCCGAGCAGCGTTTCGATAATCAAGTCTGCATCAATCGCGTAAGCAATCGCTTCACGGACTTTTACATTGTCAACTGGCTTCATCGATGTATTGAAACGAATCGAATAAACGGTTGGGGACCCGACTTGCATCAGTTCAAGATCAGACATGCCCTTGATGGAATCTGTTTGGCTAATCTCGACTTTTTTCATAACGTCGATGGCACCTGTTTGCATTTCAGCTAGACGTGTAGTCGCTTCTGGAATAAAACGGAACGTTACTTTTTCTAGCTTCGGTTGACCTTGCTTCCAATAGCTTTCATTTTTCACCAGTACAGCCTTGCTATCTTTTTCATAGCTATCCATTTTGAAAGGACCCGTACCTACTGGATGCGTGTTAAAGTGCTCGTCCCCTTTTTCCTTGTAATACTTAGGCGGAACGATCACAGCGCCATAACCTGCCAGCTTTGTAATGAGCACAGGATCTTTTTCCTTGAGAATCATGTTGACTGTAAACTCGTCTACCACTTCTACACGGTCAATCGAAGCATAGTTCGCTTGCTGTGGTCCTTTTTTCCCTTCTTCACCAAGCAGGCGATCAAATGTAAATTTCACTGCTTCCGCATTGAATGGCTCGCCGTTGTGGAAGGTAACTCCTTGACGAAGTTTAAATTGAAGTGTCTTGTCATCCTTGAACTCCCACGATTCAGCGAGTCCTGGCTGAATTTTCAAGTCAGTGCTACGCTCGACTAAGCCTTCAAATACAGATGTTGCTACAGTACTCCAATCAAGCAAAAACGTATCAATCGGATCCCAAGAGTGCGGATCTCCATTCACACCAAGTGTGAGTTCATTTTTTGCCGGAGCTTGCGCTTCTGTCTTAGGTTGCGGATTTGCCTGTGTGCTAGTGTCAGCCGGCTTACTCGAACATCCGCCCAAAGCAGCAGCTAGCACGAGTAATGCGGAGCAAGCGGTGATACCTACCTTCTTTTTCAAAACAAGTCCCCCTTTTCTTTTCGTTCTGGAATTCATGTTGAAAAAAATATGATAGCTGTCATTTGTTCCTATTGGTTATACAAATGACAGGCAACATATCGACCATCGCCCATCGATTGAAATTCGGGCTTGTCCGTTTTGCAAATTTCCATACAATCCGGACAACGCGTATGAAACGTGCAGCCACTCGGAGGATTCGCAGGACTCGGTACATCTCCAGTCAAGATGATGCGCTCACGCTTCATTTTTGGCTTGGCAATCGGAACTGCGGACAGTAATGAGCGCGTATAAGGATGCAGCGGCTCTTCATATAGCGCATTTTTGGGTGCCAGCTCAACCATCCGTCCCAAATACATCACGCCGATCCTGTCGCAAAAATGCTTCACGACGCTCAAGTTGTGAGAGATGAATATGTAAGTGAGTCCGTATTGCTTTTGCAAATCTCTCATCAGGTTCAATACCTGGGATTGAATCGATACATCGAGCGCAGATACTGGCTCATCTGCCACAATCAGCTTAGGATTAAGCGCTAGCGCTCGTGCAATGCCGATCCGCTGTCGCTGACCACCACTAAACTCATGAGGAAAACGTTCCGAATTTTCCGATTTCAGACCGACAACCTGCATCAATTCCGCTACTTTTTCCTTGCGTTCTTTTGACGTTTCATACAGTTCGAATATGATCATCGGCTCTTCAATGATCTCCCCGACCGTCATTCGCGGATTGAGGGATGCGAACGGGTCTTGGAAAATGATTTGCAAATCCTTTCGCTTCATCCTCATCTCATTTGGGGAAAGTGCCGCTAAATTCTCTCCTTGAAAAATCACTTCGCCACCCGTAGGCTCGAGCAATCGTAGAATGGCTCTGCCTGTGGTTGACTTCCCGCAACCGGATTCACCTACAATTCCGAGCGTCTCCCCCGTTGCAACGGTAAAAGAGAGATCGTCAACAGCTTTGACGTGATTCGTTACCTTCTTCAATAATCCACTGCGAATCGGAAAGTATTTTTTTAACCCTCTTACCTCAAGTAAGGGATTGCATTCTGATTTTTCCAAAAGATTCACGTCCTTTCCGCTTACTCATACAGCCAGCATCTGCTTTTTGTACCATCATTCAGATCGAATAACGGTGGAGCTTGCTCGTAGCATTTGTCAAAAGCCTTCTGGCAGCGTTCAGCAAAACGGCATCCTGCGGGCATCTGACCTGGACTCGGAACGGTCCCGCCAATCGTAAACAAGTACTCCTGCTCTGTGTCCATATCGGGGATCGAGCCCAACAAACCAACCGTGTACGGATGCTTTGGAGTAGCAAATAGCTTTTCTACCTCGGCTTCCTCGACGACTTGCCCTGCATACATGACGACCACCCGATCACACATCTCTGCTACCACACCAAGATCGTGCGTGATCAGCATGATGGTCATCTCGCTCTTCTGCTGTAGCTCTCTCATCAGGTCAAGAATCTGCGCCTGAATGGTCACGTCTAGTGCGGTCGTAGGCTCATCTGCAACCAATAGAGATGGATTACAGGACATCGCCATCGCGATCATCACACGCTGCCTCATCCCGCCAGATAGCTGATGTGGATACTCGTCAACGATTTCTTCCGCTCTCGGAATCCCGACCAGCTTCAGCATTTGGATCGCATGCTCTTTGGCTTGTTTTTTGTTCATACTTGTATGATTCAAGACAAGCTCCATGATCTGCGCCCCGATTGTATAAACCGGATTGAGTGAGGTCATCGGTTCTTGAAAAATCATCGCGATCTCTTTTCCTCGCACCTTCCTCATCTGATCCTTGGAAAAGGCAACCAGATTTTCACCGTTGTACAGGATCTCTCCTCCGGTGATTCGTGCGGTTCTCGGCAGAAGCCCCATGATGGATAGAGAGGTGACACTTTTCCCACAACCCGACTCCCCTACTACTCCAATCGTCTCACCTTTGTTGATTTGAAAACTAACTCCATCCAAAACGGTAATTTCTCCATTATCGGTTCGGAATCTCGTCTGAAGATTTTTGATTTCCAGCATCAAAGTCCCGCCTTTGCATCTGAATATCCCAGCTTGCTCATGATTTCATTCGCTACTGCTTTTGTCTCTTGTACCAAATACCCCAATCGATCTTGCTGAAAGCGTGATGTAGCTCCAGCCAAGCTGAGTCCAGCTATTACTTGTCCCGTAAAATCTCGAATCGGTACAGCAATTGCTGCGGAATCCGGCTCCAATTCACCGTAGCTTACCGTATAGCCGTTTTCACGTGCATCGTGAATCCATTGCCATAGCAGATCTTTGTCTATATTTGTGTCTGGTGAGATTTTCTTCATGTCTACCCGGTTCAACAATTCTTCGATCTCATGATCCGGCAGAAATGAGAGTAAAATGCGCGGGCATGCCCCTGCGTACAACGGTGATTTTCTACCTACCTGCGTATATACACGAACATACTGGCGGGTATCGACTTTTTCGATGTAAACCCCTTCGTCTTGATCACGAATAATCAAGTTGACTGCCTCATCCACCATATCCCGCAGCTGCTGCATATACGGGAGCGCGATTTTCCTGATCTCCAGCCGTTGGGCAACAATGTTCCCAAACTCCAGCAGCTTTAATCCCAATTGGTATTTAGGCGGATTATAAGTGGTCGTTTTGGAGACAAAGCCCCGCATTTCGAGCGTCTGAAGAATCCGAAACACCGTACTCTTCGGCATATCTGACAGCTCGACAAGCTCAGCCAGGCTTAATTCACTGTTTTGGATAAAATATTCAAGAAACTCTAGCGTTTTTAACACACTTCGGTTTGCCGTTTTTTCTGTTTTGTCCATTTTCATCACCATTTAATTGTCCCAAAATACGGAACATTATTTTGTATTTTGGCATGACACAATATTAAATGAATTCAGTTATTTTCGTCAATACATTTTTACCCCTTAGCAATCAGGTCGTTCTACCAACTGGCTCAGGGGTAATTTGTACGTAAGGTTTTAGTGAATATTCTTTTTCTTAAACCGTCCACCAGAAACATCGTGAATATGACCGATTGCCAAAAATGCTGAGGAATCGATTTCCTCCACGATGGATTTCAGCTTCGCTTCTTCCAATCGGGTGATGACACAGAAGATGACTTTTTTGACGTCTCCGGAGTAGCCACCTTCCCCATTCAAATAGGTAATTCCCCGCCCCAGTCTCGCCGTTAACGCATCGCCAATTTCGTCTGGAAAATCACTGATGATCCATACTGATCTTGATTGCTCGAGCCCGACCATGGTAATATCGATCATTTTATAAGCGATATAGTAAGCAATTAACGAGTACATAGCCCGGTCCCACCCAAAAATGAAGCCAGCACTGCCTAAAATAAAAATGTTAAAAAACATGACCATTTCGCCGACCGAAAACGGACTTTTCCTCGTCATCAGGATCGCAACAATTTCCGTTCCATCCAAGGAACCGCCCGCGCGAATGACAAGTCCCACACCGATTCCGATGATGATCCCACCAAAAACGGCAGAGAGAAGCAAATCGTCCGTCAAGCTAGGAACATGATGGAGGTAGCTCGTCCCCAACGACATCACGACGACACCGAACAGCGTAGAGATGGCAAATGTCTTGCCAATTTGCTTGTAGCCAATAAGTAAAAAGGGCAAGTTCAGCAGGAATAAAAATAATCCGAGTGGGCCTCCTGTCAGCTTTGAGGCCATAATAGATACACCCGTTACACCACCGTCAATGATGTTGTTGGGAACCAGAAAGATTTCCAGTCCGACTGCCACCAACAAAGCTCCAATGGTGATTCCGAGTGCTCTCAGTGCGATCCTTCTTTTTTTCGTCCGCTTATGAGTGATCGGAGCAATTACTTTTGCATCCATTTTGATCATCCTTAGCCGTTTTTTTCTTACCACTTCATCTTTCCCTGGTAGCAAAAAAAATAGCCAGCCAGGATTTCTCCCAGCCGACTCTTCATCATCCTTTAGCCCCAAACGGCAATGGAAATAATGCCAATCGTGATCATCAAAGACATGGACAGACGCCATACGCGTTGTCGCTCCTTTAACAAGAAGACCCCGAGCAGCGTTCCAAAAACCGTACTTACCTCACGAATGGGCGCAATAGCTGCCAGTGGTGCCAATGTCATGGCAAACAAAAACAACAAATACGAGCCTGGTGACAGAACGGCACCGAGTACAATTGTTCGCCAGTTTTTTTGCCACTCACGGCGGATGAGTCCCTTCTTCCAAACGAATCCCCCGGCGACAATCAGACAGGCAAAGTTCGTTATTTCCAATAAAGCGAATGGAGATAATTGTTGAACGATTTGCTTGTCAGTTAACGTGTACCCTGTTATGCAAAGTCCAACAGCAAATGCGTATCGCAGGGCGAGCGGATTCACTGGTTGAGCCTGACGATCTGTGCCAATCATCCCACTAATGGCGAAGACTCCGATTACGATGCAAATGACCCCCAGCCATCCCGGTACAGATAAATACTCATGAAAGAAAATGGCGCTAAAAAACGGAATGAGAAGCGTCCCCGTCCCCCTCATGATGGGGTAAACCTGTGAGATATCCCCGTACGTATACGCCTTTGAAATCAATAAGGTATAACATCCTTGAAAGAAAAAGGACATAAACAGAAAAAGAACCAAAGACCATGTTAGTTGTGCGTGCATCCATTCCCAAATGAGAACAGGCAAGAGGATCACGGTTGTTGGCAATGTAATCAACCAAAGAAATGCCATTTTGTTCTCGCTCTTTTTCGTGAACAGGTTCCAGACTGCGTGCGCAAGGCCAGACGATAGTACGAGCAGAATCGAAATCGATAGCATGTGTGCCCCTTCTCTCTCTTGTTGTGCAAATACAACTAAAGACAATAAAACACATTGTGTTTAGTTGCTTTTCATTCGACGTGTACAGTATACACCCAGTCCCCGCAAAAATTAAGCATTGTTTCCGAACACACGCATCTTTTTCCATTCTCCGCATTTTGGGTTATAATGGAGGGATGACACTTCGTTCGGAGGATCTGACTACATGCTACAAAGAGAGTTGACTCGGGAACAAGCGATACAGGTAGGCGAGCAAATCCTAATTGTCGTCGAAGGACACATCATTGAACGGGGCTATACGTACTTTTCAGATGGCGTCGTCTTCAATACACGTGTAGAACAAGGCCAATATTTAATGAGTGATGTTCAGGGTTCCGAGGTGTATCATGTTCGCCTCGATATGGAAACGGTTCAAAACAGTACCTGTACCTGCCCTTATTCGCGCATTTGCAAGCATATTGCTGCTACTTTTTTTCAGATGTACAGTGTGTTCGAGAATCCTCGTACATTTTTGACCCGATCCCAACAGCCAAGACGAGCTACTTTTTCTCCTCATCTGCTGATTCCTGCTTATAAATACAGCCATACCGCTCCTGCTCAGCAGGATACAGCGTCTGTTTCCTCTCCGCTTACCGCGGACAGCTCCGTCAAAGAATGGTGGGCATTTTTTGAGAGCTGGACACGTAACTTGTTTGCGGCCATGGAATCGTATCGAGCTTCCTCTGAGTTATTATCGAGCTATCAAAATGTGCTAAGTGTTGCTGCCTCGTGGCCGAAAGATCGGGCACAACTCTTTGTCATTCATGCCAATCTGTTTCATCTCATGAAGCTTACACAATACGTCAAAACGTACCGCCAATCCTACTGGTTTCTGGATTTGGTTCAGACAGCCGAGCGGCTATTGGATCAATTAGAAGGGACGTTGTACTTCGCAGACATCCCGGCTCTTTTGACTGACCACCAGGATGCCATCGTAGATACTCTTCAACTGACAAAGCAGTTGAAAGAAAACGAAGCCACTTCCCTCTACTGGATATTCGCCTATCAAATGTTATGGTGGATGCTATTGAAGAAGCCAGAGTGGATGCAAGAGGAGATCCATGTACTGGATCAGCTTATCAACGATGAAGAAAGTTCTGCCGCCGAAAAGGAAAAAGGGCTGCTGCTCCGAGCCCACTTTCATGTGATGGGAAAGGAAGACGAAGCTGCTCTACAAATCTGGAAAAGAATGAGCCGTTTGAGCCTCTCCTTCTACTTGTCGTATATGAAATCATTCGCTCGCAATGGGGAATGGCAACGATTTCTCGATTGGACTGCTTCTTTGACGTCCTTAATCGGTCAAGCCGAGACACAGCAATACCGACTCGTTATCGCCATTTGGCAGGAAGCGATGGAACAAGTGGGACGATCAGCCGAGTGCGGCGCCAAGCTGAAGCAGTTCTTACCGAGCAGTTATCACGAATATGCCGCCTATTTATATGAAGAAAGACAGTTTCAGCAATGGATTGATTTGCAAATGTCGTTTCAAGTGCCTATGGCAGACATCTCGATCGTGCAGGTGAAAGAAATCGAGGAAGCCGAGCCGACCCTGCTTTTCCCTTTTTATTTGCGTGAGGTGAACAGACTGATTGCGGAACGTAACCGAACGGCCTACAAAGAAGCGATCAAGCTCATGAAAAAGGTAAGGACGATTTACAACAGAGCAAACCAAGATGCGCGCTGGGAACGATACGTGGAACAATTATCTGCCAAACATAATCGGTTACGTGCTTTTCAAGAAGAGCTAAGGAGAGGAAATTTCAACTTATGAAGACCGTCACTACATTGGTTCTAGACGGAGAGCTTTTGGCAGACGGACAATTCTTGATTACTGGCAAAGACACGCATGGAGCAGTGGTCGATCCAGAAGAATTGGCAGGAACACTGTTTGCGTGGGATGAGTCATCCTATTACGGAACCTTCTTGGATAAAAACGAGCATGGTGTATTGCTCAGCCCTGCCAAGGCCCTCTCCTTTTTCGTCTCCCCCCAGTGGCTTTTGCATCGGACCTATTCATCCAGCACGCCATTTGAACAATTTACGCATGTAGCGGGAATGATCCGTGAGACGCTTGCACAAGGCTCCATTGCCCCTGATTTTTCTTCCTGGAAAAAAGGACAAATAGGCTGGAGAGCCCTGCAAACTCCCGGCGATTTTCCGGAGTTCGGACACAGGTGGCTTTCGCTCATCTTGGAGGAATCCTTGCAAGGCACCGGTGAGATTGGACGAAAGTGGGAGCAGCTATTGACGCAATACCCGGCTCTGTACGTCATGGGGGCCGAGCTTTCTCCACATCTTCAGGAACAGGAATGGTTGCAATCGATAGGCTGGTTGCCAGATACGACACCGTTTCGCACATGCTTGCAAATCGTCGAGGCCGAGGAGCATCCCAATGATTGGCAACTCCAAGTTTATTTGCAGAATCGTGAAGAGCCAGATCAGTTATTTCTCATTGAGCCACACCAGTTGACGGCTGAGGGAGTAGCCACCGCTCGCATCCCTGCGGACTGGCGTGAACACTGGAATCGTTTTCTCACGGACCTAGCCAAATGCAAAGAGATTCTCCCGTGGCAAAAAGACACCAAGGAGAATCAAAGCCGTTTTCTCACCCGACTCACGAACGAGCAAGCATGGATCTTTTTGACGTCGAGTAGTTTGCAGCTGGTGCAAGCCGGTATTCACGTCTTTCTGCCAGCTTGGTGGGAACAAGTACGCCGGGTAAAACCGAAGCTAAAAGCCAAGATTACATCCTCTGTCGGGGCTAGCAGACAGTCCTTCCTGGGTGTCTCCCAGCTCATGGATTTTGAATGGAAGCTCGCCTTGGGACCTGTGGAGCTCAGCGAAGAGGAATTTGCGGAACTCATCAAACAAAAGCAGCGCCTGCTGAAAATTCGCGGGCATTGGGTACAACTGACTCCCGATCTATTCTTACAGCTACAGGAAGCGCTCAAGAAAAACCAAGCGAAAAACGGCATGACCCTGCGTGATGTCATGAGAATGCACCTCGCCCCTACTGTGGAGGTTGAGGAGCTACCCGATGATGAATTCGATTTCGACACTTCTCTAACGGTTGAAGTTCAGCTAAACCAGCATTTGCGAGAGCTGTTGAATCAATTGCAAGAAACAAAGCGCGTCCCGATCATGGAGCAGCCTTCTACTTTTCACGGGACATTGCGAAATTATCAGCTGGAGGGCAGTTCGTGGTTGTTCTTTTTACGCCGTTTTGGATTGGGAGCTTGTCTGGCCGATGACATGGGATTGGGAAAAACGGTTCAATTTATTACGTATTTGCTTCATGTCAAGCAAAATGGCCCAGCCAGTACTCCTTCTCTCTTAATCTGCCCGACCTCCGTCATAGGCAACTGGCAAAAAGAGCTGAAGCGTTTCGCCCCCTCTCTTCAGGTGATGATTCACTACGGCAATGATCGCCAAAAGAAGGAGTCGTTCTTGCCAGCGATCAAGGGAGCGGATCTGGTGATTACCTCCTACGCCCTGTCCCATTTGGATGAGCAGGAGCTAGGAATGGTTACATGGGATACGATATGTCTCGACGAGGCGCAAAATATTAAAAACGCCTATACAAAGCAAGCGTCCGCTGTGCGCGATTTGAAAGCATGGCACCGGATCGCTCTCACAGGCACTCCGATCGAAAATCGTCTGAGTGAGCTCTGGTCCATTTTTGATTTCTTGAATCCTGGCTACTTGGGAAGTCTCGGGGAATTTACCCAGCGCTTTGTTCACCCCATCGAACGCGATCAAGACCAGCATCTCATCAATCAGGTGCAACGACTCATTCAGCCTTTCTTGCTCCGTCGTGTTAAAACCGATCCGAATATTCAGCTCGACTTGCCAGACAAGAATGAGAGTAAGGAATATGTACCGCTGACTACTGAGCAAGGCGCACTTTATGAGACAGCGATTCAAGATATGTTTGATCGTATGGAAAAAGCCTCCCCTATGGAACGGCGCGGTCTGATTCTGACGACACTGACACGTCTCAAACAATTGTGTGACCATCCTGCCCTCATTTTGAATGAAATCTCAACAACAGATGAAGCCAGTCGCTCGCACAAATTGGAAAGACTGCTGGAATTGGTGGACGATATTCGCCAAAAGAAAGAGCGTTGCCTGATTTTTACCCAATACATCGAAATGGGCAATTTGCTCCAACGGGTGCTGACGCGAGAAGGCTATGGACCTGTCTACTTCTTAAATGGGGCCACGAAGAAAGAAAAACGCGATGAGATGATCGCTCGTTTTCAAGACTCGACACTTCCAGACCATGAACGCGGTGCCATCTTCATTCTTTCCTTGCGCGCGGGTGGAACCGGCTTGAACTTGACGGAGGCCAACCACGTCATTCACGTAGATCGCTGGTGGAATCCTGCGGTAGAAAATCAGGCCACTGACCGTGCTCATCGCATAGGACAGCAGCGCAATGTTCACGTCTACAAATTCATCTCTCTCGGGACGATTGAGGAACACATTGATGAAATGATGGAAAGAAAGCTATCGTTGAGCCAGCAAATTGTCGGGACGGGCGAAAGCTGGATCACCGAGCTATCAACGGAGGAGCTGCGGGACTTGTTCACCCTGCGCCATGATTGGCTAGACACGAAAGGATAGGTGGAGAATGGAGCGAGCGAAACAAACCGACAGCAATTCTACGATGCGCCGCCCTACAGAAGAGCCCAAGCTGCCCGAGGCATGGCTGCGTTTTTTAGAAGCTGTTCAAGAACAATTTTCCGATCATCAATCAAAGAAAGAATAAATGCGAAAAACCCAAGGCCTGATCACGTTATGGATCGAGCCTTGGGTTTGATTTTCTTAGTGGAAAGGAAACCTCCACTGTCGTCCCTTTATTCGGGGTACTCGAAAAATGGATATACCCGTCGTGTGCTTGCATGATTTTATAACAAATCATAAGTCCTAACCCGGTTCCTTTTTCCTTTGTGCTATAAAAAGGCTCCCCTAATCGTTTCAGCCGTTCTTCCGCCATACCGCAGCCTTGATCAATGATTCTAATCATCACTTGCTCGCTTTCTTTACGCCTAGCCACGATGTGAATCGTCCCACCATCTTGCATCGACTCAACGGAGTTTGACAGAAGATTCATAAAAAGCTGCTGTATTTGATTCTGATCGCACCAAATCGTGGTTCCTTCCACTTCCTCGACATCTAGTACTAAATGATGACGCTCTAGCTTTACTTGCATCAATCGTGTAACCTGTCGCAGCAAATGCGCTAGATTTTTCGGTTCGTACGGCTCTGTACACTCTCTTGATAAAAAGACGTATTCTCGCAGGACACTCTCTAATTGGTGAAATTCAGCCTGCATAATATCAAAATATTCCCGCTTCCATTGGTCTCGACGAAGCAATTGTACGAAGCCTTTGATGGAAGTTACCGGGTTTCGTATTTCGTGCGCAACCCCGGCAGCCATTTGCCCGATGACGGATAGCGTGTCTATCTTTTGTAAAAACTCTTCTGTTTGTACGTGCTTCGTGTGATTTCGAATGATAAATATGACTTGGTTCGTCTCATGTTCTTCCTGAATCACCGGGGTGCCTTTTGCCTCCAGCGTGATCTTTTTGCCATTTCGATCCGGGCAAGTAAATGTAATGAGACGAGGCTGCTTCTCCAAAGTGATCTGACGAATCGTTTGCATAACAAGCCTGCCCGTTTCCAGTGGCAGTACAGCTAGCAGGTGTCGATTCACTACTTCATCAGGAGCGATCTCCAGAACGGATTGAACGGATGGTGAAATATACGTAATGATCCCCTGACTATTGATGATCACGATAATATCAGACAAGTTTTCTGCAATCATTCGATAAGGCCATTCATTCACATGTTGTTGCTTACAAGGAGCATCTCCTCGCTCATTCTGATCCACTTCGTATGTATCAAAAGCTCGGTGTCCTCCACCATTGAGTAGGAGAAATGCACTGTTCCTAAACCTTTCCTCACGCTTCAACACACGAGCCAAGTCTTCGGCAGGCATCGGCTCACTAAACCAAAATCCTTGAGCAGAATCACAACCAAGCTGCCAAAGAAAATCCAATTGCTCTTGCGTCTCTACACCTTCTGCCGTTACTTGCACGCCCAGACTTCGTGCCATCGCCATGACGGTTTTGATAACAGTGGCCTGCGTGACATCGCTCATGCATTCCTTTACACAGGATTGATCGATTTTTAGCTTGTTCATGGCGAAGCGGGATAGATGTTGAATGCTGCTATAGCCCTTCCCAAAATCATCCAAGCTGATTTTTACCCCGATCCTTTTTAAATCTGCTAAAATCTCGATGGTACGCTCTCCATCTCTGGTAGAATCCTCGGTGAATTCCAGCTCCAAATAGTGAGGCTGCAGGTTCGTTTCGTCTAAGATCGCTTGAATCATGCTACCCAACTGTTCCGATTCCAAGGTATAGGATGACAGATTCACGCATGTCACAAGAGGTGGTAGTCCAGCATCCTGCCAAGCTTTGTTCTGCTTGCAAGCCGTTCTGATCACCCATTCCTCTACCAAAAGAATCAACCCGCTCTTTTCTGCTAACCAAAATACCCAATCCGGGGGTAGTAGCCCTCTTTGATGATGGTTCCATCTAACAAGAGCTTCTGCTCCGATTATTTTGCCTGTTCTCAGGTCGTAGAGCGGTTGATAATACAGGCTCAGCTGCTGATTGACAACCGCTTGATGAAAATCTCGAACGTAGCGATCCAGTTCCTTTTGGTTCATTGTCTGTATACGAACCACGCCTTCCTGGAAATCATTCTGATTTTTTCAACTTTACCCCTGACTCTACTTTATAGGAAGAGGCTAGCCCATGTCCATACGTCTACGGTGTATAGAAAAAACCCTCCACAAAGGAGGGTCAGCTACGCGCGAATTCTCATCAGAGCGCGATCTTCTTCTTTTATCCGCGGACAGGTATAGCAATACTTTTGCTCCCCCGTCTTATAGTACAAACAGCATTGATTCTTGATCCTCACTTTCGCTTGGGGATCACGCATATCTTCGATCCAGCGCACACCCACGCGAAATGGATTTTTTTGCAATCCAAAGCTCTCGCCTTCCAGCTGATTACAGAGGACATCATAATCAGCCTTTACTTGTTGCTTGATGCGATCCTGTTCTACCAACGCCACAAAAGCATCCGTATGGTAATTGAACTTGGTCGGGAACTGTCCCCAGAGCATCGCTTCTGGGTTTCCCGTTACCTTTGCAAGAGTCGTGAGCAACGGATGCAGGAAGTCTTGGAAATACGCACGATAGCATTCCTTCAACCAGATTGCACGCTCTGCCTCGCTGGTAGGCGCTTCTACGATTTCATACGTCGGGATCACAAAGGCGAATTGCGGATAATCATCCTCGTAAAACAATTCAATCGTCATAGTATCCAGCGTCATGGTAAGTGCACGATTCCAGACAGAGATCATATACTGAAGACCGAGAGAAGGGCTCGTGAGCCAACTGCTGATGTAAGTACCAGCAGCAGTCAGCTCATGTGCCTTGATTAGCGGAGCATAGATTTTTACGAGCTCATTCATATGTGTCGGGTCTACCAAATCTCTTGCCTTCATGGAAAATAACGCATTGGGTCTCGGTTTTGAAGTAAGATCAAACCGTTGTGCTATAAAATCGTCATCCCATTCTTGCATCACGATCTCCCTCTCTATTCTATATCAAGAAAAAACGCTGTTTGACTGGTCGAGGTACGTGCCGAACTGTGCTTGATACAGTCTGCTATAGATGCCTTCACGAGCCAAGAGCTGATCATGACTTCCTTGCTCGGTAATGCCTTGTTCCGTTACAACGATGATTCGATCTGCATTTTTAATGGTAGCCAATCTGTGGGCAATCACCAATGTCGTACGGCCTTTGGACAATTCCTGCAAGGACTGCTGGATCGCGGCCTCCGTTTCGGTATCGAGTGCAGAAGTAGCTTCATCCAAAATCAGAATCGGCGGGTTTTTCAAGAACATGCGTGCAATCGCCAATCTTTGTTTTTGACCACCGGACAATTTGACTCCGCGTTCACCAATGATCGTCTCCAGACCAGCAGGTTGAGAACGGATAAACTCTTCTAGTTTAGCCAGACGCGCTGCCTCCCAGATCTCTTCCTCTGAAGCGTTTAGTTTTCCATACATAATATTTTCGCGAATCGTCCCTGAAAAGAGGAACACATCTTGCTGAACAATCCCGATTTGGCTGCGCAATGACCTTAACGTGATTTGGCGGATATCCATTCCATCAATGGTGATGCTGCCCCCGTCAATCTCATAAAATCTCGGCAAGAGACTGCACAATGTGGTTTTTCCTGCTCCAGAAGGGCCTACAAACGCAATGGTCTCGCCCGCCCGGATGTTCAAATCAATGTTTTGCAAAACAGAAGACTCTTGGTCGTAGCTAAACGAAACATTCTTGTACGAGATATCGCCCTTCAACGACTTTACCTGGATCGCATCTGGAGCATCCGCAATATCCGGTGCTGTGTCCATGATTTCGATGTATCGCTTGAAGCCGGCAATCCCTTTTGGATAGCTCTCAATAATCGCATTAATTTTCTCCAACGGACGGAAAAATACATTCGTTAACAGCAAGAAAGCGACAAATTCACCGTAGGTCAATTCACCTTGAATAACAAACCAGCTGCCGCAAATCAAGACGAACAAATTGACTATACGCATCAGGACGTAACTGACAGAAATATTTTGGGCCATGATTTTGTAGGACAACAGCTTGGTGATACGGAAACGCTGATTGTTCTCTTCGAATCTTTTGTTTTCAAATTGCTCGTTGGCAAAAGCTTGTACGACACGCATTCCGCCTACGTTGTCTTCAACACGTGCGTTGAAATCCGCCATGTCGCCGTACAGACGATGGAACGCACCCGTCATTTTACGGTTGAAGTGAACAACGAAGAAGATCAAGAGCGGAATCACCAAAAACGTAAGCAGCGCCATTTCTTCATTAATATTGAACATCAGGAGGAAAGCACCGATCAGCGTCATCACGGCGATAAACAAATCTTCCGGACCGTGGTGAGCAACCTCCCCGATCTCCATCAAGTCATTCGTTAGACGAGATAGCAGATGCCCCGTCTTGGTATTATCGAAAAAGCGGAAAGAGAGCTTTTGAATATGGTCGTATAGCTTCTTACGCATATCCGTCTCGATATTAATTCCAAGCATATGTCCCCAGTACGTGACGACATAGTTCATCCCGGAGTTAAGACCATACAACGCCAAAAGTCCAATGCACGCCCACACGATCATGTTCCAATCCTTGCTTGGAAGTAATTGATCGACAACCATGTTCACTGCAAGCGGAAATCCCAACTCCAGTAAGGCAACGAATACTGCACACGTGAAGTCGAGGATAAATAATCCACGATAAGGCCGATAGTAAGAAAAAAATCTGCGAAGCATTGAAGCAGCAACTCCTCTCTCTCAAGAACAGCATGAATCAAGTCTTTGATTTTGAAAATCATTTTCATTATATATGGATTTGACTTTTATATCGATGCTTTATTGGAATTTTTTTCTTTGCAGAGCACATTCACATTAAAAACGGTTCGAAACTCTTTATCCATCAAGGAATAAGAGGCTCGAACCGGAAAACACTCAGCGTAAATCTTGATAAGCAGGCACCCCACCCACTTCTTTGGCAGAGAGGATCGCATTGACGACCGCTTCCGCCAGCACTTCTACACTTAGCGTCCCGACGAGATTGACCGAAGCATCCACGCCCCCTGTGGCGATGGCAAAAATCGTATCTCCATCACTCATCGTGTGAACCGGATGAATCGTTTTTGCGAGTCCATTATGCGCCATTTGCGCGACTTTATTCGCTTGTACTTTATTCAAATTAGCGTTGCTAGCAACCACTGCGATGGTAGTGTTCGTCCCTGCCGGAACCGGGGGAGTTGCCGCATCGATCATCCAGGACAGGCTATCGCGGATATTGCCATCCTCTCCCCTCGCTCCAGCCAAAATTTCGCCTGTGGAGGGTAACCGCACTTCTCCGACAGCGTTCACCGCTACGATTGCACCTACGACGAGACCATTTGGCAGACGGCGAGAAGCTGTTCCAAGCCCACCTAAATCTTTGAGGCTGAGATTGTGTGCTGTAAATAGATCAACATCTTTTACAACAATTCATGATGTTAGGTACATCTCGTGTGCTCATTAACGCATGTACAGTTTGGTTGTTTTTATTGAAAAAGTTAATCGTGCATTATCTTTGTTTTTTATATTTTAAATTATTTAAGCTTGCTTATTTAACCTCTTCTTTTGCCTTAAATTGTTCTCAGTCCTTTCGAAAGGGTATTCATAGGTTACAACAGATCGAATTGTATGCGAATGAATTTATGATATTTTTTTAGTCGTTATTTTTTACATCACTCCCTTACCGGATTCTTAGAATATTCTTCAATTCTCTGCATATCTCCATTGAAAGTTATTTTAACATTGATTAGATATGATTCTTGGGCTTTTGTGTTTCTCACTTTTGTCATATATGTCCCATGTGAGAAATTGTAAGTAGGTTCATCTGCCTTTAAGCTCTCAATTGGTAAATTATACTTCTCACTTACATACTCTGTTGCATAGTTAATAGCCAATACCTTGTCTCCAGATGTTCCATAAAATATAGTATAAAGGTTCCAAACTAAAATAATACTAAGTACACTAATTACACTCCAAATCATCTTTTTTTTCATGGTAAATGCCCTCCATCTATAAGAAATGATAAGGAGCAGAAACACCTGCTCCTCATTTAAATGACTCATGAAACTTCTAAAGATACCATAGTAATAATTGGCTTGTTTGTTGTGTAGTCAATGTACAATTCTTTCGACCAATCCCAAGTCCCATCCGTGTATCCAATTCCATTGTCTTGAATATAGAGATATTTATCGGTTCCATCTTCTAGATACCCAGCACCAACAGTCCAATGGTAGTCGTAGGCGTACTCAGCATCTGGCTCGAAAAACGTGAAATACTGATCAAATTTTACTGCAAGTGGGCGACTTCTACCAATTTCATACTTGTAAGTAGAAAAACTATTAAACGAGTCTGTTGACACAGTATGAGTGTGACCTCGGTTTATATAACTTTTTAACCCACTGCGCACATTTGAAACTGACATGCCATATGACTTTCCGCCATGATACTTGTAAATAGCATTTATCATCTCAGTTCTGGTGAAATAATCTAAACCATCTATTGTGTCAAATCCTTTTTTGCTACGCCAGTACTCAGCTATTGCAGCAATTGTTGCAGGCCCACATGAGCTTGCTGGGTTATTTACTCCATCTTCCCATTGAGTGAACCTTGTTACGTTAAGATAGTCTTCGTCTACTCTTAAGGTACTTACATCACTAGCTTCTTCTGTCGTGTAACTTTCCCAAATAGACTTTGCCTCTCTGTTCTTCGGGATCGTAAATTCAATGTCTTTTTCCTTCTTCTGTAGTCCTTTGTTGATTTTTTTAACCAACCTACTGCCATCATTAGATTTTAGGATTGAAGTGCTTCCCAAAAAGTAATACTTTTCATTATCTTCTAATTCTTGTAGTTTAATCTTTCCTTTTCCAGCAGCAAACACTGGAGAGTAATCAGTGTTTGCTGAAACAATAAAGAAATAACTTTCTTCATTTTCTAATTCATAATAATATCCGATATGCTCATCGTTGGTGTCATAAAGTTCAACAACATCTTGCTTGTCCTCAAGACTCACATTAAATTTGAATTTCTTGATGTAATCTTTGACTATCTGATCTGCAACTTCTTCTGAAACGTATGTATCATCTTCATTTGCATATGCCCCAGATGAAAAAAATAGTAAAGAAACTGCAAAAAGCAACCAAGAAAATCTTTTAACCATTATCAGCCCTCCCTTTTTTTACTATATTATACAATATTCTTAATATTCTTCAATGTTCCACGATATTTGCTAGTATGATGTTGTATATTATAGAAAAGTGTCGGGAGATACATTGTTTGTATTTTATTAAAAATCCTGAATTCATTTTATGCATACAAAACGTCTATAGCCTATTAATGATTTACTATGCTTATCATATTAATTATTTTTGATTAATTAATTCAAATATAAGGAGGGGAGTTCCTCCTTATATTGAATATCCTACTGAGCATGAAAATTGCCCTAATTAATCCATTGTTCTCTTGTCATACTTCTCAGACCTAACATCTAAGATTCTTTCATTGATTTTGATATGAGTCTGGTCAAGCCATTCTACTTTTGCTTCGGTTTCTTTCCAACTCCAGTAAATAAGTCTCTCACTACCGAAAAGTCCCGTATTTACATCTACTCGTAAGCCACTTTCATCACCGACACGATATACCTTGGCAACGTACTGATTGTTTGGCGAATACACCTCATTAGTCAGTTCTCCCTGCCCGATCAATAATGTTGAATAAAATGCGTTGTAATAGAGTAAAAAGGAAAGTAGGATCAAAATAAAGAGAGCAATGAATAACTTATTATGTAGGATATTTTTCATGATACTCCGCCTTCGTGAATCAAAAATTTCTTATTTGAATCTATCATCTTCGAAGCAATCAATACCTTGATTAATTGCTGCATGATCGGATGGATCATCAAAATAACCTTACCCCATCCAATTTCTCTTTTATAATCCCAAAGCCCTCCTTCTCTTATCCTTATCGCGAAGTAAGTGCGAGTAACTTGGGATCATGCTCAACAACGCATTTCCATACCCCAAATTATAAACACCTTCTCATGATTCAACCTCTTCCACTGCATGTAACCATGCTTCACGGGAAATGGACACATCATACAGCCAGTGCGTGGAGTGAAAATTTTGAATCCAATTGATTCAAGAAATATTGCTTGGAATCGTTTACCTTTTTGAATCTGCTCGTTTAGCAGTTCATTTACATAAATCTCTAGTTCAATTAATCTTGATTAATTATTTTTAATTAAAATATCCAACTTTTTCGGATACGTTTGGATAATATTCATCTTGTACAAATCGTTATAAGGAAACTCTTCTTGTTCTACATAGTCCCAGATATCTTTTTCACGCCACCTTTGAATTAGACGCCAAACAAACAATAGTTTTATCGTTTTTTTATATATTATATTCTTATAAAATGACACTTTTATGAGTATCTTATCACCTCCTTTCTTTAGTTGCAGTAGGGTACAAATTTTAAAGCTCTTTTACTTCTCCTGTTTGTGCATTGATTTGTAGAATAGTATCTGTTTTATGATCATAGTCGGTTGCTTTTATCAGCCAATGATCTTTCTGTCCACTTGCACTTTTAATAATGATTCCATCATTATGTGTGCTCTTTAAGTAATTGATTGCGTGTTGAATCGCACTTTTTTCATCCATTTGATTAATAGGATTTTTGCTTTCTTCATTAATTACAAGTTTACTGAGTTCTGCGCCACTGGGATAAGACTGTGCTGATGGTGTTGTTGACCATGTAGATACTGTGTGACCAACTTCGATTTCTTCATAGGAGATGCTATTCCCCTTGCTATCGAGGAATACGGCTTCTTCTTTTGGGAAATACCACTCTGCTGCATAGAAATTCTCATCGCTCGTCTTGGTTTCATCATTTTCTATAACTAAGAGACCTTTTTTTTCAAAGTCTTTTTCAGTTACGTATCCTGTTAATGCTTGCTTTTCAACCTTCTTGTGATTAGTTGCACATCCAGTTATGAGTAATGCTGCAATGATTAATGTCAAAGCCTTTTTCAATGTGCTCATTTCCTTTCTTATTCCCCATGAGAAAACCTTCTCTTATGGGGAACTTTATTTCAACTAGTTACCAGTAAAAATTGAATCAATGTTAAAATAATCTTCTATTTCGCTGATATGTGTGTAAACTCCAGTATCCGCGCTATGAACTCCTATTGCTGTTCCACCATAAAATATAGGCCCACCGCTATCCCCTTGTACTTCTGAATAACTAGCTTGTCTCATGTTAGTAAAGTATTGTGTGTCTCCATTTGGGCTTTTTATATTCCCCCTCCAATTAGTTGATTTCAACGTTCCACACTTCACTCTTTTCATTTGACTTCCTGAAATGCAAACTGTATCTCCAATGGTTTCATCCCTTGTTCTCTGAACCTCTGTAATAGTATTGTATTCTGATTTATAATTTCCAAAAACATAGTAAGTAGCATCGTCCGATCCCTTTGTTAGTTCGATGAGTGCTACATCCACACTACCACCGAAATTAAAATCTGCGGTTTTACCAAACCTTGCTCCTCCTTGCTCAAATCTATCCCCAACATTTTCTGTGCAGTGTCCAGCAGTTAAAACATAAAAATCGTTATCCTTTTGCACTGAAAACGCAGAAGTGCAACTTCGGTTTTCTGTAGTATTTTTTATTCTTAAGCCAGCTTGAATTGGTCTAAATTTGTCGCTTGGCTGAGCCTGAGCTTTGCGCGCTTCTTCTTCCTTTATATTGAAAATATCAACATTTAAGCCCATTTCAGCTAATACATTCTCTTCATCTACTTCTGCCAAAAGAAGCTTTGCTGCCTTTTTTGCTGATGATTTTTCTTTTACTCCAATGTTAATTTTTTGAGTTGGCAAGTCAACATTAACAGAAACTATATCTAACCCTTTTTCCATAAGGTTTGATCTATTTTGAAAGACATTATCAGCTATTTTGTTTAGCTCATCCTCTGAGTATTCCGTAAAGAAAATTTTTAACTTGTCTTCTTCGTATAACTCTCGCAATTCATCAAGATGTTTTTCTACTGTAGTTTCAGCATTGGTTTTAAATCCAATATTAACTACTCCACCTGAACTTTGATCAATATAGATCCCAGCAAACTCCTCTTTAAGATTTTCTTCAATGAATGCTTTTATTGCTGGAATCTTTTCTTTTTGCTGATTTATTCTTTCATCAAGTTCTTGTTCTTCTTCTATAGTTAAATAAGCTCCAAACTTAGAGAGTTTATATTCGTCATTCTCTAAGTCCTTTTTTGATAATTCATCAAGACCCATTTC
Source organism: Brevibacillus fortis (assembly GCF_046196545.1). Taxonomy (GTDB): domain Bacteria; phylum Bacillota; class Bacilli; order Brevibacillales; family Brevibacillaceae; genus Brevibacillus; species Brevibacillus fortis_A. Next base: position 2,824,526 of record NZ_CP176370.1, on the reverse strand, counting down.
CTTTCGGAATCTGTTAGTGTCATCAATTTCTACTGCGGTTTCATTTTCATTTGCATTGATTGGACTTATGTTTGTTAACAACAAAGAAGTACCTAAAGCAGTTGCAGTAATAATAACTCTAATTGTATTCACGTTTCTCTCTCCTTTCTAATATCATTTTACATATTATACAGTATTTGGAGGTTAGTCAAACTGGTTGTATTTTTTAGAATGGATCTTTTATTCAAATGGTATAACGATTTCTGTCTCTTTTATTGAAAGCGCCACATAACCTTCTGACACATAAGCCTGTTCTGTTAACATATGTGTAATATCTGTTTCGTCGCCCCATCTTTGCCTACCGAGAGATAGGCACATTGACCATTTCTATTGATCTATTTTCGTTCGCCTCTAAAACAAAACAGCCTGTCATTAAGACAGACTGTCCTCTCCATATAATTGATGAATCATATCCATGTTTACGAATTGTTTGATTGGAAACCAATTATACGTTTCATAACCATTATTATTAATTTTGTTAATTCCAAATCTCTTGCAAATCTCAAAATACTGTTCCCTATCTTCAAATTTTCCATCTCGATCAAGGATTTGCTTTGCCATAAAAACCATTCCACTGCGTTGAATGTTTTTTACAGTAAAGTTGGGAATGTTTAAGGAGTCTTCATCACTAATTCCAGAAAGACGAGCATAAATTACATGTGTATTAACTTGCTCTACATGGACAACTTTAGTTTTTGCAGGTTTAATAACGTATCCAGTGTCGATAAGTTCGCTTGTTTCTTTAGTATTTCTTGCATTGGGTGATACGTGCCCATTTCGTTTATAATACTCTTGTTGACTAGAAGCTTCGTGAACAAATTGTATAGTTTGATCCTCTACTTTAACCAGTCTTTGTTCCCCATTTTCATTTGTTAAAGTAATTGACTTTTCATCGTAGTTCACATCTCTCGGGCGAAGATTCCTCAATTCTGATACTTCTTTACCTCCAGCACCCTCAAATAAGAGTGCAATAATTACAGCATCTTGTGCATTTTTACACTTTGAAATGATCTCATCTATTTCATTCTTTGAGAAGAAAAGTTTTTTAGCAGAATCCACGAACTGTTTCTCCCAGTCACTATCTACAATATCTAATGGATTAATATTATTTGATCTGTGATGAATTGCCCAATTTATATATGCCCTAACAATAGATACTGCACTTTTAACTGATGCTAATGAAGAGGCATTTATGGAGAAAAGTATTTCGCTAATTTGATTTAAGTTAAATTCATATAAATCAATTCCATACATTTTTTCAGCGGCAGCGCTGTAATAGAAAATTCGTTTATAAACATTATGAGCAGATTCTGGATACCTTGAAACAAACTCTTCTTTTAGCTTTTTATTGTATAGTTCAGTGTCATTTAGATACGCATTAGACATTTGATTTCACCTCATTTGATACCAATTCACTCATAAAAGTTCTAATTTTTCTTTTTGGGTTCGTTACAATATTGCCTACTTCATCTAATATTCCAAGTCCCTTCCACAGTTCATTTTCTCGACTAAAATTGACTTGATCTATTATATTCTTAATTTTATCAACAGATATTCCTTGCTCCTGAGCTTTTTTGGCAAATAATACGTAGCCATCAAACATATAATTTGCGTTTATAATAGATGCTTTTCTTACCGAATGAATATCAGAAACAAATGCATCTGGATAACTCATAAACAGAGAATCAAAAAACTTAGCCAAGTACTGACCAACTTGAAGAGCTTCAATTCTATTTGATGGATTAAAATGTTCATCAATGGCATCAATTAATACCTTTGAGCTTACAAGTTGATCTGCCGAGGTAAAAATCTTTTCAGATGAAGAGATTTTGCCATTTAAGAACTCACACTTATCCTTCAGTTCTTCAAATGTAACTGTTGCCAAGCTAGTTATATTTGTTTCTTTAAGTCTTGATTCAGATATAGGGTTAACTTTATTGATTTGATTGAAGTACTTAATGGCTCTTCTCGTGCTGTAGTTTAAAAGTTTAAGATCAAATACAGTATCTAATGTTTCATCTCCTTGCAGGGCTTTTAGAATACCTGAAATTCGGTGATAACCATCAAGAATATTAAGTTGTGTTCCTTTTGTTATTGTTAGTGACTTACTTTTGTGATCGTACACAAATTCTTCTCCACTGTCAGAAGTGTTAGTTAATGCATTTATTGTAATTGTCGTTGTTTCTAAATCACCAGTTTTAAGCAGTTCTGCAATTTCAGATACGCTTTTCGAATTAGTTTTAGGTTTTAGTACAATTTGATCATCATTATCGCGCTTAACCCAAGCTTCCCTTTGTGTTTCAAAATTGTATGTTAAAAGGTTTGAATCCATCAACTTCTTAATTTCTTGTGCAGTAATTGTTGTCGAATAATTAGCATCACGTACAAAAGTTACATTATTAAAAGTATGTGGCAAGGTGATTTTATTCTCATTAACTGAAATCTCAAATGTCTGGCATTGCTTTATCTCTTGAGTGCTAAAATAATTCTCGGGGTTTGCCGCTTCAAGTTCCGTAATTTTATACAATTTAGAAGACAATAAACATAAAACACTAATTGACAGTTCACTAAGTGGTGTTTTCTTTGAAACAATAAACTGAGTATCTTTAATATTTATTCCATGTTCAGTCATTTCATTTTTTAAGTCAGTAACTATTTTTCTTTTATTGCTTATTTTAGATATAACATCTGATAAATTATCCTCAATTATTGTCCGCTCTACTAGAGGCATCTAATCAACTCCTCCACCACATTCAATTCACAATTATTACCATAACAATCTATTCATTATACAGTATTTTTATAGTATATTATTTTATTTTGTAAAATACATCCTTCTGTGAAATTAGCATATGACGGAGACTTTTTGTTTTCAGGCTACAAAACCAATAGTTAAAACCATGATTGCAATAATAGCCGTTGCGATCTACTTCATACTTCCCCACTCCTTTCGAAGATAGTATTTCACACATTAACTTGTATCTATAAATTTTACTTTAATACCTACTAAATTGATATCAGGTTACGATGATATTAAACATTTTTCTTTGGTTTTCACAGTCAGTCAAGGCTTCCTCATTTTGGACTTGTCCGACTTTTACACCAGGAACATCGACGACCGTACCACTTGTTTCACTGACCTGCTCAATCCCCCCCCCTGCACTTTTGGTCGGAAAGTCCTTAAAAAAAGATGGCGAAGAGGACTCATTTTTACTATAATGAAAAACTGTGAAAAACGGCCCCGACTTTTCTGAAAGGGGAAAGTCACTATACGATACAGAAATGAGGAACATTTTTGAACCTTCAACAACTAAAAATGGAATGGTTTTCTAACGTACGTGCTGACGTGCTGGCAGGTATTACCGTAGCACTTGCCCTGATTCCGGAAGCCATCGCTTTTTCTATTATTGCCGGTGTCGATCCAATGGTTGGATTATACGCTTCCTTTTGCATCGCAGTCATCATTGCGTTTGTCGGAGGAAGACCGGGCATGATTTCCGCAGCTACTGGTGCTATGGCGTTATTAATGATCACCCTGGTCAAGGAGCATGGCATCGAGTATTTATTCGCGGCGACTGTTCTGACCGGTATTTTGCAGCTGGTACTTGGAGCCTGTAAAATCGGCAGGCTGATGACCTTTGTCCCGCATACCGTTGTAATTGGTTTCGTCAATGCGTTGGCTATTCTGATCTTTATGGCTCAGCTTCCCCATTTCATTGGGGCGTCCTGGATTATGTACGTTATGCTGGCAGGAACACTCGCGATCATTTATTTATTGCCGCGTCTCACCAAAGCAGTCCCTTCTGCTCTCGTAGCAATCATCGTCATGACTGTCATTTCCATCTGGGCAGGTCTTGATTTACGGACCGTTGGAGACATGGGTGAAATCACACGTCAACTACCAATGTTCCACTTTCCTAGTGTCCCGTTGAACTGGGAAACACTCATGATCATCCTGCCTTACTCCTTTCCGCTTGCATTGGTCGGGATTCTGGAATCATTGATGACTGCTGCCATTCTTGATGAGATGACAGATACACGCAGTAATAAAAATACGGAAGTGAAAGGCCAAGGGATCGCCAACATCATCACTGGATTCTTTGGCGGAATGGCTGGTTGTGCCATGATCGGACAGTCCGTTATCAATGTGAAATCAGGTGGGCGTGGCCGTCTGTCCACCTTGGTTGCAGGGATTTTTCTCTTGTTCCTGATACTGGTCCTTGGAGATGTCGTCAAACAAATTCCGATGGCTGCCCTCGTCGGTGTCATGGTCATGGTGTCGATCGGAACGTTTAACTGGCAGTCCATACGGGATCTGCGGAAAATTCCTTTTGGAGATGCCATTGTCATGATTACTACGGTGATCGTCGTCGTCGCTACGCACGATTTGGCAAAAGGGGTCATTTCTGGAGTGATCCTGAGTGCCGTCATTTTTGGCTGGAGGATGGCTCGCTTGCATGCTACTTCGTACGAGAGCGATACTGGCGAAAAAGTGTACGCCGTCTCGGGTCAGCTGTTCTTTGGAACCATGACGCACTTCGTCGACCAGTTTTCCTTTCAGGATGATCCCGAGCAGATTATCATTGACTTTTCCCGTTCCCACGTCTGGGATTTGTCAGCTGTCACGGCTATTTCGAAAGTCGTAGAGAAATACAGACAACTGGACAAATTCGTAGTCATCACCGGACTTAATGAGGAAAGCAAGCGATTGATTGATCGTGTGGGTATAAGCACTCCTGCCGGACATTAACCTGCCGTTAAAATGGAAATCCCCTAACGGATACAAGAGCTCCATCTCTTGTCGTTAGGGGATTTCCTTTTGTCCGAATGAAGTCAAGATTTCCTCTTATTTCATTTTTGCAATAGTCCGATCATATTTCCGAATTGGTCAGCAGTAAATTGCAGTGCTAGAATGATCAATAACAACATTCCTGCTTTTTAACTGCAAAGGTTGTGACAGAAAGATGGAATTTTCTTGGAAACGTAATTTGATTGTATTATGGATTGGGGTATTTTTCTGTAGCACTGCCTACTCCATCTCTATCCCTTTCCTGCCCATCTTCCTCCATACTTCACTGGGGGTCAATGAGCATCTGGAAGCCTGGTCCGGCATTTCGTTTGGCATCACGTTTTTAGCAAGTGCACTCATTTCGCCATATTGGGGCTCTCTTGCGGACAAATATGGACGAAAGCCTATGTTGATTCGCTCTGGATTTAGCTTGGCTTTGTTATACTTCTTGACGTACTTGATTACGGACCCTTATTTGTTTCTTGTGTTACGGATCTTCCAGGGCCTGCTTGCCGGCTACGTACCTGCCGCTATTGCGCTGGTAGCGACGAATACACCAGAAAAAAACGTCGGGTACGCACTGGGGATTATGGCGACTTCGGGTGCAACAGGAGGAATCATCGGTCCGTTGGTTGGCGGTGTCGTCAGTCATGTGTGGGGAAACGCGGAAGCTTTCATTTTTTCAGGATTTGTCGTGCTCGTAGCAGCGCTGATCGCTACTTTTTTCGTGAAGGAAACGAACTTGAACCGCTCCGGCAGTCGCTCGAGTGTACGCGAAGATTTACGCGCTGCAGTGGCAAACCGCCCGTTGATGTCCATACTGGGTATGAGCCTGATGGTCACGATTTCCGTTATGCTTCTTGAACCTTTAATAACCGTGTATGTCATGCAATTGGGCGCTTCACAGCAAGACGCTTCCCTCAGCTCCGGCATCATTTTTGCGGCAGTAGGAATCGCGACGGTCATTGCTGCTCCACAGTGGGGCAAGCTCGGGACAAAGGTCGGCTATTCCAAAATCTTGTTCATCGGCTTAATGGGTGGAGCGATCGGAAATTTACTGCAATTTTTCTTCACCAATCTATATGGATTTGGCATTTTGCGATTCGCGTACGGACTATTTTTTGCCGCTGTTTATCCGTCGATCAATGCCATGATTGTAAAAGTCACGGAACCAGAATTTCGCGGCAGAGCGTTTAGCCTGAACCAATCCTCGACGCAGCTCGCGACGATGATGGGGCCAATCATTGGCGGCTTTCTCGGAGGACTCATCCCGATTCGCTTCGTATTTATCATCAATGGCATTGCGCTGTTGATTACTGCCATCATGATTCGATCCAAACGATCACAATTGACCGCACAGCCGCTGAAGCAGCAGGCAGCTGAGCGTCAGCTAGCGACGAAGTAACGAGTGTAGCACGATCACAAGCAAAAACTCCCTCTCAAGCGCACAGGTGAACACCTGGCGATGACAGAAGGGAGTTTTTCACGTGTTCCCGCCTTTTCTTCCACGAGTGTATTCGCTACAATAGTAGGTATCCAGAAGATGAACAGAAGATTCTGACAACCACTAAGTCAAATTACATACGCCATGGAATTACCCGCATATTCCGATTTGACGAGACCACTCATTTTTTCTGAGGAAAGGGGAACACGTACATGTCGGGGAAACGGTGATTTTGCTTATTCTGATCATAATTGGGCTCATCTGTGTCAATCTGTTTGTCTCCAACGGTTTTATTCGCCTGCTTGCTATCGCAGGAATCTTAGGGATTACCTTTGTACTGCATGGGGCCGTGATTCGAAAGAGGTGAAGCTGGCGGTTACCAGCGAAGGCGATCTACACCGTCACGCTGGCTTTTTCATGAAAACAGCAGCGGGCTCGGTTGAAAAATCAAATCCTGGCCCGCCGCTTTCCCCCAACATCAGGACTTTCGCTCCCGCTTGCACCTTCCCTACCTCCACCAATGCCTGCCAAACCGTTAGCCCGACCAGCGGAAGTGAAGCCGCTTCAGCATACGACAAACCACGTGGCATCAGGGCTACGATATTCGCCGGAACGACAATTTCATCTGTGTATGTCCCTTCTCTTTCCAGTTCTGGACGAAAGAAGACATCATCGCCGATTTGAAAATCCTGCACATTCGTACCGACAGCCGTTACCGTGCTCGCCGCATCCAACCCTAAAATAAGTGGCAGTTCAATTTCTGTTAACTGTTGGATACCGCCGTATTGCTTAATGCCAATTCCTCTCATCGAACTTCCCCTTTTCATTCGACTATTTTTCGCAATTGGTTTTCGATGTGCCTCTCTCCCCATTCACACATGACATCCAGGACCTTCGACAGGGTCTTGCCATACTCAGTCAAGTCATACTCGACGCGTGGGGGAACCTGCTGATACACATTGCGGGTGGATTAACGACGAGCTTTTTCCAGCTTGCCGCTGATCACCGTGAGTAATGCTGCACCTAATACCATCACTCCACCGACCCATGGTGTATGAATCAGTCCAATGGTATCGACGATGATTCCTCCCACGAAGGCTCCAATCGCAATGCCGAGATTGAAAGCAGCAATGTTCATGGCAGAAGCTACATCAACAGCACTTGGCACGTATTTTTCAGCCAACTGCACGACATATACCTGTAAGCCCGGTACGTTCATAAAAGCCAAGAGGCCCATCAGCATAATCGTGAGCGTTCCCACCCATTTGAAAGGAGCGGTAAATGTTAAGATGATCAGAATGATCGCCTGAATGATGAACATCCAGCGCAATGCTTTTATCGGATTCTTGTCAGCTGCTTTTCCCCCGACCGTATTTCCAATCGCTACCGCAATCCCATAGACGAGAAGAATCAGACTGACGGCACTCGCCTGATAACCCGTGATTTCTTCCAGAATCGGTCCTAGGAACGTAAAGGTTACAAAGGTACCGCCGTAGCCAAGTGCCGTAATCGCAAAGACAAGCAACAGTGACAAGTTTGTGATTATTTTCACTTGGTCTTTAATAGAAGCAACCTTGGCTTTCTTCAAATTGCTTGGTACCAGAATCGCTGTCGAGATAAGTGCAATCACGCCAAGAATGGCCACTCCCCAAAAAGTCGCTCTCCATCCAAACATTTGTCCAATAAACGTTCCCAAAGGCACGCCTGTAACGGTTGCAACAGTCAGACCCGTAAACATCGTCGCAATCGCGCTGGCACGCTTGTTTTCTGGCACCAGATCGGCTGCAATCGTCGAACCGATAGAGAAAAATACCCCATGAGAAAACGCAGTAAAGAAACGGGCAATAATTAATATCGCAAAGCTACTCGACAAGGCTGCCGCACTGTTCCCGACAACAAAGACAATCATTAAAAGCATGAGCAGTGTTTTGCGTGGGATTCGACTTGTGAGTGCTGTAATAATCGGTGCTCCAATAGCTACCCCTAATGCATATCCAGAAATAAGAAGTCCGGCTAAAGTGATGGTTACTTTCAAATCCTGTGCGACTGTAGACAACAAACCGACGATAACAAATTCAGTAGTCCCGATACCAAAAGCGCTGATTGCGAGAGCAAGTAAAGCAAGAGTGGAGTTTTTCGCACCAGTTGCTTGCTGCTTCACGTTGGATGTAATTGTGCTCATCTGAGTTGTATCCTCCCTTAATTTTTCTTGCCATTCACAAAGCAGGGCCCTTACTTATCATGATTGGCGAATATGTTGGATCTGAATGCTATTATGTCTCATGCCTCACTTGATAGGAAGTACGTACTTTCAAGTATCATAGGCACTAAAAAGTACCTTACACCAGTAATCAAGCAATAAAAAAAGCCGGGAAGACTGTCTCCCCGACTCATTACCTTATCTTTCTTGAAGCGCGACTTTTAATCCCAATAAGATGTAAACAGAACCTACGATTTTGCCACTCCAGCGGCCCAGCCAGGAAATTCGTTTCACCAGATGCCCCAATGGTCTGATGCTGATCGCAATCAACGCGGTGTAAAAGAACCCCAAGATGGCGAAAATCAGTCCCAAGACAAGGAATTGGAGAATGACTCCCCCACGCTCCGGATGTACGAATTGCGGCAGAAACGCCAGAAAGAACAACGCCGTCTTCGGATTCAGAACTTCTGCGAGGATGGCTTGCCCATACGATTGCAGCGGCGGCAACGGTGTTACTTTTGGCAGCTCTGGGTCAACCGGTTTTTCAAGCATGGCCCGAACTCCTAAATAGACCAAGTAAGCCGCTCCTGCAAATTTCACGAGATTGAATGCCCATGCAGATGTCATCAAAATCGCGGATAAACCGACCGCAGCAAAAATCGTATGAATAAAGTCGCCGGTAGCAATGCCCAGCCCTGCCATAATCCCTGCTTTACGTCCTCCCTGAACGGTACGCGTCGCCGTTAACAGGACAGCGGGTCCCGGAATTAAAAAGAGGCCGATCACAACAGCCAAAAATGCTCCCATGGTAGTCCAATCAAACATGTGCTCTCCCTCTTTGTATCGAATATTCAAATTCTCTTCCTATCATAAACGATGTGCAGCGAGAACGATACGTTTTAGGCTTACTTTTCGGCTTCATGAGCTCGTAGCGGAAACAAAATCGTGATGGTCGTTCCCTCACCCACTCTGCTATCCAACGAGATGATTCCCTTGTGTGCCTCCACGATCCCTTTCACAATCGTCAACCCCAATCCTGCTCCGCCGCGTTCCCTTGCTCGCGAGCGATCTCCCCGATAAAAACGTTCAAAGACGTACGGGAGGTCCTTTTGATCGATGCCTGTGCCGCTGTCCTTCACTTGCAAACGGACCATCGCACTCGGATTGTCTACCGTGACTACGACTTCTCCACCCGCTGGCGTATGCTTGCAGGCATTCGTCAACAAATTGGCCACGATTTGCGCCAGTCTCTGCCTGTCCCCTTTTATCCAAACAGCATGATCACCTTTGAAGTGAAAATTCACTTGTGCACGGGCAAACGTAGCACTCATTGACTTAGTGACTTCCTTGACAACCTCACGCAGTTCGACTTCTTCACTGCGCATTTGCAAGGAGCCCGACTCCACCTGGATCACCTGATCTAAATCGCGGACGAGACGGCTCAAACGCAGTACCTCAGACCTTGTGCTTTCGAGATTTTTGGGAGTTGCTTCCCAAATGCCGTCGATCATCCCCTCTACTTGTGCTAGCAAGGTGTTCAATGGTGTTCGCAATTCATGGGCAATATCGGAGGTCAGTCGCTTGCGTAGTTCTTCCTGATGCTCAAGACTTTGGACCAGGTTGTTAAAAGCAGCGACCAATGACGTAACTTCATCCTTGCCACGAGGCTCCGGTACGCGTGTGGACAGATTTCCCCGCGCGACTCGTTGCGCTGCGGTGCTCACCTGAACGACTGGACGCACCATAGTCCGGGCGAGCGGTATGCTGATGATAATGACCAGGATGAGTAGCACAGCCATCGTCCACAACGTCGTGTTTTTATGCGCCCATTGGAAATGACTTTCCAACGTCATATACGCACTCCGATCATCGTGGCTAATCACCAGTTGCCCGATCATGACCCCCTTACTGACAAGGGGAATCTTGTCTACACTGTAATTGCTCGTATGGACTGGACGTTTGCCCCACTCATTTTTCACTTGTTGCTGTTGATCGAGGAGTGTGATATGCAATCCCAAGACCTCGGAAATCGCTTCAAGCTTATGATAGGCTTCCGCTCCCCAGCCTTGATTGTCCTGATACGCCTGGAGTGCGACACGCGATATTTCTTGATTATGCTGATTTCGCACTTCATTGGCATACATCGAAAAATGAACATCCATTTCCTTCACGGATAACAACGAGGAAAAAAGAACTGCGCATGCGCCGACTGTCATGATCACAAAAGCGAGCTTTACCCAAATATGCTTCATCGTGTCCTCACTTCTTCATGGGATCGTCAAAGCGATAGCCCAATCCATACACCGTCTTGATATACTCCGGTTGCTTCGGGTCTGCCTCTATCTTTTGGCGAAGATTTTTGATATGCGTATCAATGGTTCGATCGTACCCTTCGAAATCAAAGCCCATGACCTCACGCACGAGCTCCTCCCTGCCCCACGTTCTCCCCGGATGACGGACAAGCGTTGTGAGCAAGCGGTATTCATTTGGCGTAACCTCCAAAGCGACTCCATTTTTCGTGACTCTCTTCTCATTCATCGATATGGTCAAGTCTCCCACCTCGATGAAATCGGAGAGTGTTGAATAATGGCCCGCACGACGCATGACGGCTCGAACACGCGCTACGAGTTCTCTCGGGCTAAAGGGCTTGATTAAGTAGTCATCAGCGCCAATCGTAAGCCCGCGAATCCGATCCGCCTCTCCACTTTTCGCCGTTAGCATCAAGATCGGGACACGAGACTCTTTGCGAATTTGGACGCAGACTTCTTCCCCGCTCAGATCGGGAAGCATCAGGTCCAAAATGATACAGGTCAATGAAATCGTCGTGGCCATTTCGACTGCTTCCTTGCCTGTTTGGGCGGTCAAAACATGATAGCCTTCCTTTTGCAGATAGGAGGACAATATTTCTAAAATTTGCGGTTCATCATCGACTAGCAAAATGGTAGACATGTGAATCCTCCCTACTCCCCTTGTGTTTGATCCTTTCCTTTTTTCCAGAAAAGCAAAAAGACGAGAGCACCTGCAAGCAAGGCAAAGAGCAAGCGAAACTTATTTTCACTAAAAGTAATCAGATCATGACCGACGAATGTTTCAAAAACCATCGACGGCACTTTTCCAAGCAAGGTCGCTACTAAAAATTGCACGAAGGTGATATTCGTCAAAGCCGCACCTAAATTGACCACACCGGAAGGCATCATCGGATTCAATCGGAGCAAAACGATGGCAAGGCATTTGCGAAAACTCGTTGTTCCATTGATGGCATGTACCCATTTGAACGATTTCAGCTTTTCGCGCCGATCTGCTTTTTGAATCGTGTAGCGGTAAAGGAAGAAGGCAATGCAAGCGCCAACCACCTCTCCTGTTAAGGAAATCAAGAACCCTCCGTACAAGCCAAACACAACCGCATTCGCACCCGATAAAAAAATGGACGGCAATACACCTGCCACACTGATCACGATGTTCAATAAAATACTACCGATAATCCCCAGCATCCCCAAAGAGCGAATCCACTCTGCCAGGGCTTCTATATTCGTTATCCAATCCATCCGTCTGTATGACTCCCCTCTGCTACTCTCTCTAGAGTAAACGAAACTTGTGAAGAAATCATGGAAAAAAGCAAAACAGCCGTAGCCTGATCGACTACGACTGATTGTATGATTGGATGCCCCTTTATTCTTCTGAGATCGCGATGTACAAATCCACTTGCGCGTTGTTGAGATCAGCGCAGCGCACTCCGTCATATCGTTCGAAATCTCCGGTAAATGTCCGCTTGTTCCCCGGTTGATGGGACCACTCCCACACCTTCGCCCACGCTTCCATCACAACCTCTACCATCGGGCCTACGCGAGTCGTAAATACGGCATAGGTAGAAGCCGGCAGAGTCTTGACCGTGAGCTCAGCAGGAAGCTCGCCGTTCTTTTCTACAACGGTTCCTACTAACAAGGAGTACTCGCCTGTCTCATCACTATCGTAATCGGAATACACACCCAGAACAATACCCGGCTCTTTTTGATGGGGAGTTTTGGAGGGATGCTCTTCTTGATAATAGCGCTGCCACAGTTCCCCAATTTTCGCATTCGGTCCACATTCCGCCTCATTGGTTGTCCGAATTTGCAAGCCTGCTACACGCATTTCATCCAGTTTGACAATCGTAGGGTTCATCATTAACCACACTCCTGAAAGAGTTTGTTTACATGACTTAGTATAACGACCATACCCTGACACCTATCTGTCAACGTTTTAAGGTTTATTCATATCGTTTCGCCATTTTTTTAACCGTATCACCAATTCTCTGCCTCACATGCGCAGGTTCATGTACACACAAGGCATCGCCAAAGCTAAGCAGCATACCATTTAACCACTCATCGTCTGTCATCTTCGTTCGTACCAGCAACGAGCCATCCTGCATGGTCTCTATCGCTTCGGACTCAAACATATCCCGTACCCTTACATGTACACGCGGCGCAAATTCGAGGACAAGAGAAATGCGCTCCGCTGAATCCCATTCTTCGAGCCATTCCAGTTTATCTACATGATACGGGCGAGGCGAAAACTCCTCTGCCAGCACAGACATGTCTGCAATCCGTGACAAGCGAAACAGACGATCCTCCTGGCGCTGTAAACAATAGCCATACACGTACCATACATAGCCTTTGATAATCAGTGTTACAGGCTCAATGGTGCGCTCTGTCGCATCGCCTTGCATTTTCGTATAAGTGATTCGCACACGAAGTCTTTTCTCGATGGCTTCCCGTAGCTTGTTTACTTTTTCGGCGATTGCCGGTGTACTGCCCCACGGATTAAAGTCGTAAACAACGGGATGAGCATTTCCTTGCAGAGAGGTTGGTGCAGTGGTGAGCAACGCTTTTATTTTTTCCAGAAGCTGTCCGATTTGCTTATCGTCTGTGGAGGAATGAACTCCTTTTAGCGCAGCAATAACGGCAACCAGCTCGTCCAAGGATAAGTATTGCCGATCGATCGTAAAATTCTCCATGATCTCGTATCCACCGCTTGCCCCAGGGTACGCTACGATCGGAATTCCGGCTGCATTAATGGTTTCCAAATCCCGATAGACCGTACGCAAGGATACTTCAAAGTGGTCGGATAGTTCACGAGCGCTCACGCGGCGCTTATTCAACAGCATGATGACAATAGCGAGTAGCCGTTCTACCTTCATGATCGACCCCACATTTCTGATGGAAGTTTGAGTCAACATAGTGGTGGAGAAGAAAAAGCACAGTTCTCTTCGACTCTGACACGCCCACAAGAGGGATTGACTGTCCGTCTCCACTTAAAAAAGGGGACCGTCGAGCCAAAGCCACCCTACGGGCGGAAGCTTCTCGAGGAAGAAGTGTTCGACAAGCGTGGTCCCCTTTTTTAAGTTCCGACTGGGTAGGCGTTGTCAAGGTCTACGAGCCCTGTGCTTTTTCTTCTTACCAGCTCTGTTGGTTTATCGATACCTTTTAAAACTTAGAAGATTATTATGTATCAATAATCATACAAAAAAGGAATCTGCAGCCAAAAACTTGCTGCACATTCCCTTTTTGCCTTGCTACATTCGAAACTATACGCCCATACGTCTGCGTTGATTGTTTGGTTTTTTGGTGAGCTGGCTTTTCATCGATTGATTTTGCGCCTTTTGGTTCAGTGGGTTATTCGCCTGTGCTTGCGCTTGTTTCTTCTCCGCCATTTTGCGCTTCATTGCCTCTTGCAGGCTGATTTTCCCAGGCTTTTGCTCGGTGGTATCTTTTTCGTTTTGGTTTGGCTCCGTCATGCGTAGCAACTCCTCATAGAAATTGGTTATCTTCTATGTATTCTAGTGCAAGACAGGAGGAAGCGCCAGTGGGAATCTACCCGTTAATCGCCCGAAGCTGTGATAATTTTACTCCACTCGCCTGGTACTTCAAAATTTCCTCCAAAAGTTCTGCAAGGTAAGCACCCGCCTCAATCGGTAGCGTGCCACCCTTATGAATATTAGAAATAACCGTACGATCCGATTCTACCGTATTGGCATCTGGTTTGTAAATCATGTAAGCACTGAGACTTTCTGCTGTCGCTAGCCCCGGTCTTTCTCCGATCAAGGAAATGACGACCTTGCAATTGACGATGGACGCGACCTGGTCCTGAATCCAGACGCGGCCTTTGTGAATAAACACTGGTTTTCCGACACTGATGTTGCGCATGGACAATCCCTGCATCAATGAAGGCAAGAGGTCTGGAATGGTCGCCTCACATGCAGAGGTGCTCAGTCCGTCCGAGATGACGATTTGAACGTCTTTGTTTTTATCCCCATTCTGCTCCAGCCAGCGAGCGGACTCATCCGATAGCATCCGTCCGGAGTCGAGGTTCATTAAATACTCCTCCATGCTCGTCGCTCTTGATTGGAGGACAGGTAGCTGCAGACTCTCGATCAGCTGCGGACTGATGGTTTTCATGACCGCATCGCGTGCTGCTGCCTGATCAATCCGAAATTGGAGGTAGCTTCCCGTCTTCATCCGGGTACCCGCCCGCCCGATTCCGATGCGAGCCGGCGTTCGCTTCATCGCTTGCTCCAATGCTTCTGGATTGTTCGGGTTCTTGACACCGCATTGCTTTTGCTCAGGAAAATGAATAACTCCTTGACCTTTTTTGGACAGCTCATCGATTACGCGCTGGACCAGATCGTCCATATTGATCTGTTTCATTTTGCTTACCTCCCCACTCGTTAGTCAAAAATGGTTAAATCGCCTGCACGCTCTGTCAAACGACCATTTTCCATAATGCCCATTTTTTCCAACCATTTCTCGAATTCCCGGAGAGGTCGCAGTCCCAAGAGCTCGCGGTAGCTGGCGTCATCGTGGTAGCTCGTGTCTTGGTAACTGAGCATGACATCGTCCCCACCCGGTACGCCCATATAAAAATTCGCCCCTGCCAAGGTCGTCAGCATCCCTGCAATCTCCTGGTCATTCTGATCCGCATACATATGATTCGTATAAGTCGGAGCGATTCCCATCGGCAAACCATGTAGCTTGCCCATGAACAAGTCCTCCAGATCGGCACGAATCATCTGTCTGCCATCATAAAGTGTTTCTGGTCCGATAAAGCCAGAGACGTTATTGACCATAAACGGCTTCCAGTGACGGCAAAATCCGTACGTACGCGCTTCCAGCGTCTGCATATCGACGCCTTCATGGGAGTCCAGCGACACTTCAGAGCCTTGCCCTGTCTCAAAATACATGACGTTCGGTCCCGACGCTGTTCCTTTTCGGAGCATCAAATCCATGGCCTCATCCAAAATCTCCTTGTTCACGCCAAACGCATCATTCGCGCGTTGTGAACCTGCCAGACTTTGGAACATCAGAGAAATGGGCGCTCCGCCGCGAAGAGCCTGCATCTGTGTCGTGATGTGGGCCAGTACGCAGTTTTGCGTAGGGATTTCCCACTTCTGCATGAAATCATGCGTCATTTTCAAGAGTTTGGTAACGCTTTCAACGGAGTCATTATTAGGGTTAATTCCAATGACAGCGTCGCCTGATCCATATGACAAGCCTTCCTTCATCGAAGCCATAATGCCATCGGGATCATCGATAGGGTGATTCGGCTGGCAGCGGAACGCCAATCTTCCGGGCTCGCCAATCAATGTGTTGCAATAGGCTTGATGCTTCATTTTTTGTGAAGCCATGACCAAGTCGATACTGGACATCAGCTTGGCGGTAGCGGAAATCATCTCACTTGTGAGGCCACGGCTAATTCTTGTGAGCTCAGGCATTCCTGTGGAAAACGACAAGATATACTCCCGTAGCTCCCCTACTGTCCAATTTTTAATCTCATTGTAAATGGAGAGATTGATATCATCATAAATGATCCGTGTCACTTCGTCTTTTTCGTACGGAATGACTGGATTTTCATATATATCACGAAGTTGCATTTCGCTTAATACGACTTTGGCCGCCATCCGCTCCAGTGCGGAATTGGCTGCTAGTTTACTCATGTGATCGCCAGACTTTTCTTCACTCGCTTTAGCCAATACATCACGAACCGAAGTAAACTGGTAATGCTGTTTACGTACAACGCAAGCCAATTTCATCTCTAGCTTCACTCACTTTCTTTTCAACTTTCCGTAAACTCTATCTCATGGAACGTAAAAAAGCGCTTCGAAACATAAGACGAAATGCTCGCCTTGGTCCAAGCGCCGTTGCTCTTCATACGATTCACTTTTTTGCGTTCATTGTTTGCCCGTCAGCACGAACTCCACTGCCGGTAGCAGTTCTTCCTCCATGACGGGTTTGACCAGATAGGCACATATCCCTTTTGCTTTGGCTTGCATGACCATGTCCTTTTGACTGTAAGCAGTCAAGAGAAGGATAGCCGCGTCCGAATGCTCTCGGATAATCCCAGTCGCTGTCAAACCGTCCATAATTGGCATTTTGACATCCATAATAATGAGATGCGGGTTCCACATTTGCGTCAATCGAACGGCCTCTTTGCCGTTTTTTCCTTCAGCTACAACGTTATATCCCTGCTCTTGCAACATCTCGACCAGGTCCATACGCGTTATGGGGTCGTCGTCTATGATGATGACTCGATAATGCTGACGCAATACTCCACCTCCCGATCACCATTGAACGGATGTGCCAACTGCTCATCATTTCCATACGCAACCGACGCCGTTGTCGGTTTATCGCATATTTCTGAATACGTTTATTATATCTATATTTTCAGGCTAATTCCAGCTTAAATCCAGTCCATGAGCGTCAGAGATGGCATTTCCATGAACTATCCGTTTCTCCTAAAACCGCCCCTCTCACGGTACTCTTCTCGCCGAGTCTTGTCTTCGCCTAAAAAAATCAATGTACGATTTTCGGCTGCAACCATTTTGGGTGAGCGATAAAATGAAAATATAAAAATCGAGGGGGAAAAGAATGATAACGGCCGAGATGAAGTCCGAGTATTATCAGGCGTTACTGGATAAAAATTCAGAATATGAAGGTGTCTTTTTTGTTGGAGTCAAGACAACTGGCGTATTCTGTCGCCCGACATGTCCAGCAAGAAAGCCTAAGTTTATTAATTGTGAGTTTTTTGATCATGCCAAACAAGCACTTCTAGCCTCATTCCGGCCCTGCCAGCGCTGCCGTCCACTTTCACATCCCAATCATGTTCCAGAGCTTGTGCGTCTGCTAGTAAGCGCTGTAGAAGAAAACCCCGAGCAGCGCTGGACGGAAAAAGATTTTCAAAGATTATCCGTGGACGCTGCAACAGCGCGACGCCAATTCAAAAAACGTTTTGGCATGACGTTCGTCGAATATGCAAGGGCGCGACGTATGGGGATTGCACTGAAAGAAATCAGAGAAGGAAAAGCAATCATCGATGCCCAACTATCCACCGGATACGAGTCCAGCAGTGGTTTTCGAGACGCATTTTCACGAATTATGGGGGCAGCACCTACTCTTCTTGGAGATCATCATGTCTTAAAGGCATCGTGGCTGGATACGCGATTGGGTCCCATGATAGCTATCGCGGATGAAGAAACGCTACATCTACTTGAATTCGTAGATCGCCGCGGCTTGGAACGAGAAGTTGAACGTCTTAGACAAAGAACGAAGTCAGCGATTATCCCTGGCTCTACAGCGCCAATTCGTTCGATTGAACGTGAGTTAATCGAGTATTTTGACGGAAAGTTAACAGAATTTGCAACGCCTTTGTTTATGTGCGGATCGCCTTTTCAAAAAATGGTCTGGGAGCATTTACAAAAGATCCCCCCCGGTCAAACTTCATCCTATTCCGAGGTTGCAGCAGCTATTGGGAAACCAAGCGCCTTTCGTGCTGTCGCTCAAGCAAATGGTGCGAATCAGTTAGCGATTGTCATTCCTTGTCACCGTGTCATCAACTCCAATGGTGATTTGGGTGGGTACGGAGGAGGACTTTCACGCAAACGCTGGCTGCTTCATCATGAAAAAGAAACGCCCGCCCCGTTTGACTCGGATTTGTGAAAAAATAGGCAAATGGATCATGGATGAATAAGCAAAGGAGTGTACAATTTGAGAGCCTTACAATCGAATAAATGGGCTGTTTTATCTGTGGTCACGCTTGTTTCGTTCCTTACTAACTTAGACGCAACGATTGTGGTTATCGGTCTTCCTGCTATCATGGAAGATTTGCGTATTCCGATCAACATTGGTATGTGGACGATTACCGCGTTCTACATCATGAGCACATTATTTTTGCTTCCCGCTGGGCGTTGGTCGGATATGCTCGGAACCAAGCGCATTTTTTTATGGGGGCTCACCTTGTTCACGATTTCCACTGCGCTTTGCGGTCTTGCGAACTCAGGCGCAACACTGATCGGTGCACGACTCCTTCAGGGAACTGGTGCGGCAATGGCAATGGCATCAGCAACACCAATCCTCATACGGACATTCCCACCCAATCAGCTCGGAATCGCTCTCGGGATTAACAACATATCATGGGTGACTGGATCACTCATCGGTCCGGTGATCGGAGGCGCGCTTATCGGTGGTTTCGGATGGCGATCCATCTTTTTTGTAGCTGTCCCCGCTGGAGTCATTGGTTTGATCGCTGGCCTCCTGGTTCTCAAAAACACGCCCCCAATCGAAAAGGGCAAGACTGACTGGCCCGGCATTTTGACCTTTGGACCAGGTTTAGTCGCTCTGCTTGTCGCACTGTCTGAGGGGCAGTCTTGGGGTTGGACATCGGTACCCACACTTAGCCTCTTTGCAACAGCTCTACTTTTATGGATAGCATTCGTACTTATCGAGCTACGTGTTCGGCATCCACTTTTTCCTCTAAGCCTTTTCACCTATCGAAACTATTCGATTGGTCTTGGAATCACGATGAGTTATTGCATTGGTTACTTCGCTGTCACCATTCTCCTGATGCTATATCTGCAAGGGGCACATCGCTTAAGCCCTTTGGAAGCTGGATTGTTATTGATCCCATTATCGATTCCCCAACTCTTCACGGCACCCTTTGGCGGTAAACTTGCCGACCGTTTTGGCCCCGTGCGCATGATTCTGTTAGGATCATTCCTAATTGGCTTAGCCCTTCTGCTACTTGGACAACTTAGTGCTCAGTTATCGAACATGGCTGTGATTATCCCGCTTCTTATCATATCCGCCGCCACTGGTCTGTCCTGGCCTTCGCTTGCAAAAGCAGTCCTATCTGCTGCTCCGCAAGAGCGCGCTGGCTCCGCTTCAGGTATGTTCTGGACTGTCTACGAAATGTGTCGGGCAATAAGTCAAGCTCTTTCATTGGTAGTTGTACAGCTAAGCGCCAAGTCTTCATCCGTCTTGCCACTATTTTCCGAAACGCGAGCGGGAGAAATCGCTCAATCGAAGAGTGCCTTGATCTATGCAACGAACAACGGTTTCCGATTCTTCGCCATCTTCTTCGCTATCGCAATCGTGTTAGTTTTTTTTCTCATCAGGCCACAATTGAAGAAAGATAGCTGGAAGGAGAAGAAAATAGTCCGTCAGTCTGGATGAGCTGTGCAAGCATTGAGATCATCTTCCCCACCCGTCAGGTGGCGGCAATCGACACGTTGGTGGCACTCCTTCCTCGCAAAAATGCCCTCGCATACGCAAGGGCATTTTTGTTCTTACTGCGCTTTTTCTGTTATTTTTTGACGTAGGTTATCTACGAGCTCGGACATTTTCACTTCGCCCAAAATCTCCTCCATGGCATGCTGCGCACGGGTCAAAATCAACTCCAGCACAAACTGTATATTCGCTCCCACTGGACAATCGGGATTCGGTTGCTCATGGATGTGAAAAAGTTGCCCTTCTTCTACGACATCGACTGCACGGTAAATCTCTAGAAGCGTGATTTGATCCAGTTCCTTGGCGAGTGAAGCGCCGCCAGCTCCGGCACGTACGTTCACGAGCCCAGCCTTCTTCAACAGCCCCAGCACACGTCGGATCACGACCGGATTCGTATTCACACTACCTGCGATCCATTCGGAAGTGCAATGCGAATTAGAATCAATGGAAAGCAGTGATAAGATGTGGACCGCAATGGAGAAACGGCTGCTGATTTTCATACGTTGTCACCCTTTCGTTGTAATGATTATAGTTACACCTCATACGAGAAGTCAAGTTAACCATACCGTCACATTTCTTCGCGTCGAACTTTTACTCATTCTACTATAATGACTTTGTCAAGTGTTCCCGTAATCTGGAAGGAGTGTTGACAAATATGATGCTTCCACAAATTGAAGTTACGCCTGCTACAGCCTTAATAGATGTTCCCATCCACATTACACTTAGCGGGTTTGTCCCGAATCAATTAATCACCCTTCATGCCACTCTGAAAAATGGGTTGCCTGGAGGAGATTTGACTGCATCATCACACGCCATCTTTCAAGCGGACGAAAATGGCTCAGTCGATTTGGTTTCTCAAGCCCCCTTGTTTGGTACGTATGAGGGAATTGATCCGATGGGGCTGTTCTGGTCTATGAATGTCCAGACCATGCGGTTTTATCATGCTTATTCTCTGGACGACTTTCAGTTCACCCCACGCTCCACCGAGATAGAATTAACGGCAGAAGTCTACGATAAACCCGTAGCGAAAGCAGTCGTGAAACGTATTTTTGTCTCCCGTGATGTATCGATACAGAAAGTGACAGACCACGGGCTAGTCGGTCTGTATTTTTCAAAACCTCACACTGAGCAAAGACCCGCCATTGTCGTACTTGGTGGAAGCGAAGGTGGAATTGGTTCCTGCTCACAATTCGCTGCTTTGTTCGCCTCTCACGGCTATCCGGCGCTAGCACTCGCTTACTTCCAATGCAATGATCTTCCTGACGATATTCGCCAGATCCCGATCGAATATGTTCAACGAGCCATTCATTGGCTACAGCAGCAGCGCTCCGTACATCCTGATAAAATTACGTTATTCGGACGTTCAAAAGGAGCAGAATTGGCATTAGTCACAGCATCGATCGATCAACACGTACATGCTGTTATTGCTTCGAGTCCTAGCTCCACTGTTACTATCGGAACGGATAAGGCATTCGCCGGATCAGACACGTTCTCCCCGCAATCTTCTTGGTCATTTCAAGGAGAACCTCTTCCATTCGTGCCATGGACAGAGGAGCAGACAAAAGTCTCACAGGAGCGACTCGACGCAGGTCAACGGATTGATCACATCCATGCTGAAGCGTGGGCTGCTTGTGAGTGGTTAGAAGATGCCGAAATCCCGGTGGAAAAAATCAATGGCCCGATCCTCTTCCTCTCCTCGGATGACGATCACTGGTGGCCAGCAGCAGAGCATTGCGAGCAAATGGTGCAACGGCTGAAGGATTATCAGTTTGCTCATTCAGTGGTGCATTTGCGTTACGCGGATACAGGACATGGAATCCGCTTTCCTTACATACCGACTACCCGCACACAGCTCAATGGTGGTACGCCTAAAAACAACGCCTACGCTTCCGAGCACTCTTGGCGTGAGGTTCTTCAGTTTTTGGAGCGTACTTTTCCAAAGTAAAACAGGGAAAGCCTACTCGTATGACGAAGTAGGCTTTACAATCTATCATTTTAGAAAGGATGTATTGCCCTATGGACTGCCTATTTTGCAAAATTGTAAACGGAGACATTCCGTCTAAAAAAGTGTATGAGGACGAGCATGTACTGGCTTTTCACGACATTAACCCTGTTGCCCCTGTACACGTCCTGATGATTCCGAAAAAGCATATTCAATCCGTTCTGGCTATCGCGCCTGAGGACAAGGAGCTAATCGGTCACCTTCATCTATCGCTGCAAAAAGTAGCAGAAACAATGGGCGTGAACGAGGATGGCTTCCGTATCGTGACCAACATTGGCAAACACGGACAACAAACCGTTTTCCATCTGCACTACCACCTCATCGGAGGCAGACAATTGGAGTGGCAATTCTAATCGATATCAGCTACTACTCCCTTTGATAGGCAATGTGGCGGGCGATACCTTCACCGTGAAACCTTCCATTTTCGATAAAAATGGCGTTTGCGTGATGGCCCGCCGCAATGACTCCCGCTATATAGAGACCTGGAATGTTCGTCTCCATCGTCTCTGGATGATGCGCCGGGATTCCCGTTTCCACTTCAATCATAACCCCTAACGAATGAAGGAAGGTACGATCCGGACGGTATCCAATCAAAGAAAACACATGGTCATTGGCAAGCGTAATGACTTCCTCCCCTGTTTTTACCCTGATGGAACGCTCCTCAATGCTCTCGACTGTTGCACCGAACAGCATATGGATGCGTCCTTTTTTGATCAGACTCTCAAAAACAGGCCTTGTCCATGCCTTGACCTTGTCGGAAAGCTCCGTTCGGCGGCAAATCACCGTTACTTCTGCTCCTGCCCGCTCCAGCTCCATCGCCGCGTCTACGGCAGAGTTGTTACCCCCTACTACCGCTACTTTCAGCCCTGTATACGGATGTGCTTCCTTGTAGAAGGACGAAACCTTCGGCAATTCCTCACCTGGTACATCCAGCCTATTCGGATTATCAAAGTAACCTGTGGCGATCACCAAGTTTTTCGCTTCATACCTATGTGTTTTGGCGAATCGGTCCGTTGTCGTGACTTGAAAGCCAGCTGGCATTTTCTTCGCTTCTGTCACCGTTTCATATACGTTCACGCGCAATTTTTCTCGCGCTGCTACCAGTCGATAGTAATTGAGTGCCTCCTGTCTGGTAGGCTTGTCGTTCGCCGTTGCAAAAGGTACACTCCCAATCTCCAGTAAATCAGGTGTGCTATGAAAAATCATATAGGTCGGGTAGCGATAAATCGAATGGACAAGCGACCCTTTTTCAATAATGATAGGATCAAGTCCAGCTCGCTTGCAGGCAATAGCCGCTGCCAGTCCACAAGGCCCTCCGCCTACAATCAGTACGTCTTCCATTTCTCTCCGCCTCGCTTCATTCTCTCTATATTCTTATTCCTCCATCATATCATATCGTGCATCCACCAAAAGAGTTCGGGTACCCCTGCAAGGTTTCTACCAAAATCTGACCAATGAAAGATTGGTTCTTCCTCCTTATACTGGATGTATGATGAAAAAACAAAACATACATATCTGGTTAGTCTCCTTTGCTTTTCTGGTGTACGGTCTCTCTTTTGCAATGGGAGTCCCTTCATCCACCGCATCGACGAAAAATTTAAAAGATATCGCAAACAGCTATGCAAAAGAGCAAATCCGTTCGCTACATGCGGCAGGTGTCATCGCTGGGGATGAAAACGGGTATTTTCACCCTACTCGCCCGGTGACGCGTGCTGAGTTTGTCGCGATGCTCACACGAACGCTCGGTATTAAACCGGTGGCCAGCAACGTCGCAGCCTATTCGGATGTCCCGAAAAACTCTTGGGCACACGGGTATGTACAAGCTGCTGCTGGTCTTAACATCGCGAATGGCATTGGTCCTACTACTTTTGCTCCAAAGCGGACGATCTCTCGCGAAGAGGCCGCTGCGTTTCTCGTACGCGCACTGGAACAGAGCATTTCGCCTTCTTACCAGTTGTCCGTGAAGGATGCCAATGCGATTTCGAGCTGGGCACGCGCCTCAGTCAGCCACGCCATGCAGAAAAAATGGTTGGTTGGCTACAATGGCTACTTCCGCCCGACTCAAGCACTATCGAGAGAAGAAACGGCTGTTATTTTGCATCGAATTCAGGAGAATCTGAAGAAGCAAAACGTTACAGCAAAGCCGCTTGTCTCTCTCGGATGGCAATACCAATCCACGACAGAGGAGTTCATTGCCCAGGTCAAGAAAAGCGGAGTCAACACGCTGTCGCCGCGTTGGTACTTCCTGCAAAAAGACGGAACGATTAGCGACTTTTCGGATGCTTCACTCGTCCATTGGGCACATGCAAATGGAAAGCAGGTGTGGCCGCTATTCGGGAATAAATTCAATTCCGATGCCACTCACGCCATGCTGTCTGATGCCAAAAAACGAAAAGCAGCGGTTCAAAAGCTGGCTTCTTTCATTGACAAGTACCAGCTGGATGGAATCAATGTCGATTTTGAAGGGTTCTCCCCTACAGATCGAAATAACTTCACCTTGTTCATCCAGGAGCTCGCGACTACTCTTCACGCAAAAGGTGCTGTGCTGTCCATAGATATTCCGCCAGATGGTCTAGCAGACTGGAGCGCTCCATTTGACTTTGCCAAATTAGCAAAGCATGCGGATTATCTGGTAGTCATGGCCTATGATCAGCATTGGGCAGGCGGGCCAAAAGCTGGCTCCGTGTCATCCTTGCCATGGTTGAAAAAAGTCATCACCGACTTGCTCGACGACGTTCCAGCCCAAAAGCTGATTGTCGGATTGCCTCTGTACACACGAGATTGGTACCAATCCAAGGGAGTCCTGAAATCAACGGACCTCAGTATCCCTCAGTCGTACCAGCTGCTCTCTCAATATAGAGCCAGGACGGTCTGGGATGATAAAATTGGGCAATACCGGTCCACGTATCAAAAACAAGGCGTCACGCATTCCATCTGGCTGGAAGAGAGCCGCTCCATGGGGCTCAAGGTTCAGGCCAGCCTGCAATGGAATATTGGTGGACTGGCATACTGGTACGTTGGTTCAGAATCGACCGATATGTGGACAGCAATCGCCAATTCGATGACCCTGAAGCATGCACGTGAAAAACTGTAACAATCATGAACAGAAGCGCCTTCGTCCGGCTACAGCCGTGGCAGAGGCGCTTCTTTTTGTTTAAGCTAGGCAATTCCTAATAAGTCCCGGATGAGCCTGCGCCTCCAGGATGTTTGGGCGCCTCGACGACTTCATCCTTCGACGCTTTTCGAGTCTCAAATAAATCGGTGCTGCCTGCTGCGTGCGTCCCCAGTACTTTCAATTCTTTATTTTCCACTTCCTGATTGTTTTGTTCAGTCAATTGTGATCCCTCCAGAATGCAAGTTAGATGTAGTTTGTCTCCTCTTAACGATTATTAGACAATCTTGAAGGATAAATCGGGTATACCCAATAAGCTCCTATTTTGAAAGAGCGAAAAGTTCCGTATATGGAAATGCTACAGAGTCCGGCGTAATAAATTTAGTTTCCGACATCGATTATTTGGAGCG
The DNA here is from genome assembly GCF_046196545.1 of Brevibacillus fortis. GTDB lineage: Bacteria > Bacillota > Bacilli > Brevibacillales > Brevibacillaceae > Brevibacillus > Brevibacillus fortis_A. The sequence continues at coordinate 2,798,996 of NZ_CP176370.1, read as the reverse complement.
GTATAGCTGTCCGCATGCCGCGTTAATGTCCGATCCGAATTGAGTTCGGACCGTAATGCTGATACCCTTTGACTTCAATATCCGAACAAACGCTTTAATCCGATCAGGATCAGATTGCCGATAACTGTCTGGCGTAACATCGGTGGAATTGAATGGAATCAGGTTAACATGGTAGAGATGTTCCCCAGGTCCCCTTCCCCTTAACAACTCAGCAACTGCTTCCGCATGCGCCGTCGAGTCGTTGACTCCTCGAAGAAGAATATACGCAATATACACCTTTCTCCCGGTATGCCGGATATGACAATCCAATGCCTTCAGCACGTCGCGGACTGGGAATCGGTCGTTGATCGGCATCAGCTCGCTTCTCTGATCATCAAATGGCGAATGCAGCGAGAAGGTTAGATTGACCTGCGGAAATTCCCGTGTCAGCTTTTCAATCCCCGGCAACAGGCCGATGGTGGAAATCGTAATTCGTCGATGTCCTAAACCAAAGAGATGCGGGTCGGTTAAAATCGTCATTGCATCAAATATATGCGGGTTGGCAAGCGCCTCCCCCATACCCATGAATGATACGCTGTCCAAGGCGTGGCCGTTTAAGCGAAAGTGCAGTAATTGGTCGGTAATTTCGTCGGCGGTCAGATTTCGTTTCAAGCCGATGGTACCGGTGGCGCAAAACCTGCACGCGAATCCGCAACCGCACTGCGTGGAAATACAATACGATTTCCACCCCCGCTCATAAGTAAGTCGTACGGCCTCCACGCGTTCGTCGCCCGCAATGGCAAACAGCACCTTGCTGACCTGTTTCGACGTGAGTTCCTTTACCGGAACGGTGCTGCAGACGTTCGGACCAAGAATTCGGGTCAACTCATCACGCAAAAATTTGGGCAGTATGGTCATCCGTCCGTATTCGCCGATGTTTTGCTTGAAAATCGCGTCCATAATCTGAGCAGACCGATACTCGGGCTGCTTGAAGTCGGACAATATTCGCCGAATGGTTTCATATTTCGAGGATAGTCTCATGTCTTCTCCCTACCGCCGGAGAAAACGTAAAAAAGCAACCGTCAGTTGGCACTTTGACACGTCATTTTAACCAACTATACAGAAACAGCGCATACGTTTGCAGACGGATCGCTACGTGCATCTGTCGATAGATTGGTAAACCTCCGGCAACCGATTTGTTTTTTTGTGAACCGCTTCACCTAACAGGAACCGGTTCACACAATCATCTACAACCTCAATCTCCATCACTTTCATCCTCCTAAAATTGGTTTGTCTCTTTCAGTTCCACAATCTTTGTCGCGATATGCTTGCAAAACTCGCTGTCATGCTCCACAAAAAGGATGGTCGGAGAATGCTCCAGCAACAGTTCTTCGATTTGCATCCGGGAAATGACATCGACAAAATTGAGCGGTTCGTCCCAAACATGCAAATGAACCTGATCGCAGAGGCTTTTCGCGATCAGCACCTTTTTCTTCTGACCGCCGCTAAAAGAAGCGATGTCCTTTTCGAATTGCAAGCGCGAAAAATCCAATTTCCTTAATATCGATTTGAACAGGCTTTCGTCAATCCCGCTGTTTCTAGCGAATTCGGACAAATTGCCCCGCAAGTGTGAGGTGTCCTGCGAAACGTAGGATATTTTCAACTGGCTCCCTCTTCGAAACGTGCCGCAATAAGGAATTTCCTCGCCGCAAATCAGTTTGAGCAAGCTGGATTTGCCTGAGCCGTTCGGACCGGAGAGCGCAATGCGGTCCCCTTGCTCTACAGTAAAGCTGACGTCGCGGCAAACCTTCTTCTCGCCGTAATGAATCGAAACGCGGTCAAACTCAACTAATTGCTGTTTGTGATACGCCAGCTGAGATATTTTCAGGCTTTCCGAGCTTTCGATGTTTTTAAGTAGCTGGGATCTTTCCTCGATCGCGGATTGTTGCCTTTGCTCGATCGATTTGGACTTCTTCATCATTTTGGCAGCCTTGTGACCGATGTACCCTTTATCGACCTTGGAGCCGGAGTTGCGGGTGCCGTTTTTTGTTTTTTCCACTTTGTGCGACCAGTTACTCGTCCGCTTGGCTGCTTCGGACAGCCGCTTGATGTCCTTCCTCAGCTTTTCGTTCTCGGCGATCTCAAAGTTGTCCTGTCGCTGTTTGTTCTCCCACCATTCAGAAAAATTTCCTTTCTGGATTTCGATATTCGTCTTGTTGATCGAAAGAATGTGGTCCACGCTGTTGTCAAGAAACGCCCGGTCGTGCGACACCAAAATAAATCCGCTCTTGCCGTTCAAATAATCGCTGACCAGCTTCCGAGCATGAAGGTCCAGATGGTTTGTCGGCTCGTCAATGAGCAAAAAACGGTTTTCCTTCAAAAATAGGGCCGCCAGTAGCACCTTCGTTTGTTCTCCGTTGGACAACGATTCGAACGGCCGGTATAACACGTCCTCGGACACCTTCAGCAGCGAAAGCTCGCGCAGAAGCTGCCAGTACTCGTAGTCCGGATAGATGTCGGCGACGATGTCGACGGTATTGTTCTCTTTGTGTTCAACGTGGAATGGGAAATACTCGAAACTGACATTAGCCGAAATCGTTCCGCTGTATTCGTATTTGCTGAGCAGCAGATTGAGAAACGTAGTCTTATCCCGTCCGTTTCTCCCCGTAAAGCCCAATTTCCAGTCGGTATCAATTTGAAAGCTTACATTCTCAAAGATGTTGTCGTAACTGCCGTCATAGGCAAACGTTAGGTTCGTTACCTTGATCAATGACATGTCGGTAATCTCCTTTGTCAAAATAAAAAAGAGCTACAAGAAAGTTACCTTTCTTGTAGCTCAAAAAAATACGACAAATCCAGCCCGGTTTAGGGAATGAAAAGGGTATATTTTTTGAGTGAAAAGAATAAGGTAACTTTCTTGCCCATGAAGAACAAAACAAACTTTGCTTTATTCTTCAAAAAGTGGCAAAAAATATTACATTATCCTCTTCAACTCCAATCGTTAAGTGTCAGCACGATATTAACATACCCGCTTATACACTGCAACATACTAACATGACAACCCAATAAATCTAACTGCCCGTTAACATAATGAACCTGCGAGTCTACAACTGAATTTCAGCATGAGTATCTTGGTGTTCTGCATGGGATTGCCCTCCTTTCTTCATACTGAAAGGGAGCAGAAGGAGGAAAGGTTCTTGCCGGATATTTTGATGAGCCCTGAATTAAAAAGAAAAACAGAGGAAGCGATCCGAGGTCTCACATTTACGAAAAATTTCCGTTCTGCAACAGCCGAGGAATGGTATCTGTTTTTGCCGGGATACCGAGATCCGCAGACAGAAGGGGCATGCGGGAAAGTATTCATTCATTACGACTTGATCGGAAATCGGGATGTGTTCATCAACACCACCGTGATTTTCGATGACCCAAAACTGCATGACCCTGCTCTGCATCCACTGGTTTACGCAGTGGTAGATGAGGCCGTCAATCGTTTGGTGGGCTATGCAAATACGTTGCTTTCGGTACATGCAGGCTCCAATTCGTACTCGGCTGAATACGTGAGTTAGCACCACTTTACAAATGTCCGTTGGATAATCTTGCTACTTCAGGAGGGAACACGATGAAAAACAACGATAAAGATTTGCTTCAGGCAGTCGAGGAGGTTGCCGACAAAACGTACGACCCATCCTTTTACAAAAGTGAATCGCTAACAGAGCAAGGGCTTGCTATTACCCACGAACAAGTCAGCGACAATTACATGGAAGGAACAAATGACGGAAAAATCGATGAAAATGCTGGACAAAAAAATATCGAGATACCTCGCACCGGCTACGAAAACATGTTTTAAATCATTTCTCCATTTTTTCTTTGAATATCCATCGATTCTATACAAACACTATCAGAGGTTGACAGTAACCCAATTCGATTTCAGGAGGCTATTATGCAACGATTTGCTGCTCATGAGTTTTTGGAAACACAAGAAGCACTCCGCTCCAAACACGCCGCGATTGAAATGCACGGAGTACTTGCCGAGATGGCACAAGACCCTCAATTAACAAGCATCATTAACAGACATCAGCAAATGATCATGAACGCATACCAGCAAGGGATTAGTCTCTTGCAGGGAAAAGGCTTCAACATTGCACCAGCTCCTATTCAATTGCGTGTAGCACAACCTACAGCAGTTGGTCTTAATAACCCGCAGATGGCTGCTCCCAACCCACACCCGACACGCTTGTCAGATATGACGATTGCTACCCTGATGCTGAACTGGCATAAAGCGGGATCGGCAATTGGCATGCTCTGGGCAGCTGAGTGCGTAGATCCAAGTATCCGGCAATATCATGTAAATGGTGCAAATGCTTGCCAGCAAATGGCTTATGAAACCTGGCAATACATGAATGCCAAAGGCTACTACCAAGCTCCGCAGCTTGCCGATCATACGATGAACACAATGATTAACGCCTACCAGCCTCAACAACAAATGCTCCTGTAAGCAAAAAACCGTCCTTGTTTGGACGGTTTTCATCTTATGCTAGGCATGGCATACCGGAATAAGAAAAACCACCTTCCTGCTTCCGGAAGGTTTTGTTTGTTAGGATGGGTAGCGATCTCGTACGGTCTCGGTATTATTAGACCAGCCCCAGCTTTCTATTGGTTGTTCCTCATGACCACTGCCTTTAGTAGCTTGTAAATTCTGGATGTCTTGTCCTTCTTCGTCATGCTTCGAATGGTTATCCTGCAAGTTTTTTGGCAAATCCATAGTTCTCCCCCTCTCTTTTCCTTTCTTTTTGCTCGCTATTCTGGAGAATACCCCTCAGATTCGTTCAGCAAGCCCTCATACTGGGTAATGGCTGAAATCAAATCTGGATGGGCATCTCTGTTTACCTCAGCCAGCTTTTTCAGATCGAAATACACTCCTGATAATCGAAAGAGAGGGTCGTTGCGCTCAGAATCACCACTCGTTGCAGAATGTGTCACTACCCCATTCGTTTGCAAATAGAAGGTTTCTGCCGGGACACTTTCAATATCCTGCTTCACCTCTTTTAACACAGCCTGTAACCGTTCTGGCATCATATCGTTGTGTTTCTCGAATTTTTCAATAATCGTAAGGATGTAATCCTTTTTGCTCATCGCTCTCGATCATCCTTTCCTTCAAGCATGCTTTGTTAATGTGCCCTTAGAACAGGAAAGGCATTCAAAAAAATTACCACCTCTCTCGCATCACGCACAAGAAGAAGTGGCAGTTTTCCTTTTCCCTATTTGTTTATCCGACTTGCTGGAGCAACTTTCCCCGCAGTTTTGCAAGCATGTCCTCAGTCATTTTGTCCAGGTCGTACTCCGCTTTGAAGCCCCACTCTTGCATGGCAGCCGTAGCATCAATGGAGTTCGGCCAGCTGTCGGCAATCGCCTGACGCACAGGGTCGACTTCATAAGAGAGCGTAAACTCAGGAATGTGTTTACGGATTGCTGCTGCTACATCCTCTGGCTCAATGCTCATCGCAGTCACGTTGAACGCATTGCGGTGAATGAGCTTGGAGGCATCTGCTTCCATCAGGGAAACAATCGCATTCAGCGCATCAGGCATATACATCATATCCATATACGTGCCTTTGCCAATGTAGGACGTATACGCTCCATGCTGGATTGCTTTGTAGTAAATATCTACCGCGTAGTCCGTAGTACCACCACCCGGAGGCGCTACATACGAGATCAGACCCGGGAAGCGTACGCCGCGCGTATCTACCCCAAATTTTTGATAATAGTAATCGCAGAGCAACTCACCGGATACTTTGTTTACACCATACATGGTCGTAGGGCGTTGAATCGTGTCCTGCGGCGTGTTGTTCTTCGGTGTAGCCGGACCAAATGCACCAATCGAGCTCGGCGTAAAGAACTGGCAGTTCAACTCACGTGCTGCTTCCAGTGCGTTTACCAGCCCGCCCATGTTCAGGTTCCATGCCAAGAGAGGCTTTGCTTCAGCTGTTGCAGACAACAGGGCAGCCAAATGCATGATCGTATCCACGCCATGTTTCTTCGCCAGTTCAAACATCCGGTTCCCGTCGGTGACATCAAGAACTTCGAATGGACCCGATTGCACGACAGGATCGTCTTCGTTTTTCCGGATATCTGTGGCGATGACCTGACCCGCTCCGTAAATATCTCGTAATTTCATGATGAGCTCGGAACCAATTTGTCCTAACGCCCCGGTTACCAGAATTTTTTTCATTTCAGGATCCCCATTTCTTTCCCAACTTTTTCGTAGATGCTAAGGGCACGATCCAACATTTCTTTGCTATGTGCCGCTGTTGGCATATTCCGTACACGTCCGGTTCCTTTTGGTACAGTCGGGAATACGATCGCTTTCGCGTACACGCCCTCTTCATACAGTCGTTTGCTGAACTCCTGGGTCTGCTGCTCGTCTCCGATAATGCAAGGAGTGATAGGCGTTTCGCTCTCCCCGATATGGAAGCCGAGTTCTTTCAAGCCTTTTTTGAGGTAGTGTCCGTTATCCCACAGCTTGTCGTGCAGCTCGGTGCTGTTCATCAAAATATCGATAGCCGCAATGGAAGCAGCCACATCCGCTGGCGTCAGCGAAGTCGAGAACAGGAACGGTCTGCTGCGTACTTTGAGCCAGTCGATCAGCTCTTGGCGTCCCGCTACATAACCGCCGACTACCCCAATTGCTTTGGAAAGTGTGCCGATTTGGAAGTCGATTTTATCAGACAAACCAAAATGTTTAACAGTTCCTGCCCCTTTACCGAGAACACCAGAGCCATGGGCATCGTCTACATACGTAATCAAGTCATATTCTTCGGCTACCTCTACAATTTCCGGCAGCTTGGCAACATCGCCATCCATCGAAAATACGCCGTCAGTAATGACCATCAGCTTTTTATATTTGCCGGATTCTTTCGCTTCCTTCGCTTTCGCACGCAAGTCATCGATATCGGAGTGGTTCACACGGATAATTTGCGCACGAGACAGGCGGCATCCATCAATAATGGAAGCGTGGTTCAGCTCGTCAGAAAGAATCGCATCGTCCTTGTCCATGACAGCAGAAATCGCAGCCATGTTGCAGTTAAAGCCAGATTGGTAAGCGATTGCAGCTTCGGTATGCTTGAAGGCAGCGAGCTTTTCTTCCAGCTTCACATGCAAGTCCAAGGTACCATTAATGGTACGTACAGCCCCTGCCCCTACGCCGTATTTGCTTGCTGCTGCAATCGCAGCGTCCACAAGACGTTGATCGGTAGCCAAGCCCAGATAGTTATTAGAGGAGAGGTTAATCAGTTCTTTTCCTGCAATCGTAATGACAGGACCGTTTGCGCTTTGCAATGGGTCAATGACGTTGTACAGTCCCTTGCTCTTCAAATCTGCCAGATTTTCATGTAAAAAATGTTCAAGTGTTTTGCTCGCCAACGAGAATCCCTCCATTATTTCAGCCATCGATTAGTAAGTTCCACAAAAACAATTGTTCGCGCTGTATGGACACATCATTGTGATAAAATTCGCATAAAATCAACTTAATCTACAGACAGTTTACCACCATTTACTTAAAACGTCCACATCACAAAGACATATTGTTAACGCTTTCAATCATTTTCCTTTCGATAATGTCATCTCTCCTACTTTCTCCTTATGTCGTAATTCGTAGACTCCTGAAAATGAAAAAACCACTCTCTTGCTTCCTATGAGCAGATCGTGGCCTTTTCCTCATTTTTTTGCTTTTTGTGATTTTAAGATACCAGGCTTGGTGTCTATCGTACGCACAAAACCGTTCGTTTCGAAGCGATGCGTCATCAAGGCCTGTACTGGTCTGCCGTTTTGAAAATGCTCTTCCACCAACATCTGTGCATCTTCTGGCGTCACGTTTTCATACCAGATTCCCTCGGGGTACACGATCATCACGCATGCGTCCTCACAGCGCCCGTTGCAACGCGTGCGGGTTGTATGTACATAGTCATCCAAACCTGCGTTGGTAATCGCTTCGCGTATCGCTACCGTAACCTCTTCGCCACCCTTGCGCATACAGCTTCCGCCATTACAGATCAGCACATGATGCTTTGTCTGAGATAAGTCCCATGTTGCCACTACAAATCCTCTCCGTTCTTGTCCAACATCCATCCACACTCCCCATCATGACGGTTTCTTGTTCAATTTGCAATTCCCAGAACGTTTGGTTTTTGATAGAATATATGTTCGTATACGATTTACAAAAAGATGTTGGTGGTGAAAACATGTCCGTAACCAAACAGCGCGATGCCTTGCAGCTTTTGCAATTAGTGGGCTCCTACCCCTGGTATGTCGAGAAGTTTATTGAGCATAAAAAATCAAGAAAGAATTCACCCTCCACCTTGCTTGGATACCTCCGCGATTTCTCTTTTTTCTTTCGCTGGATGATGACAGAAGGTTTGAGTACCGTGACGGATATGAAGGACATTCCGTTAAGCGATTTGAATGACTTGAAGAAGGAAACAGTAGAAAGCTACATATTATACTTGCAGGAGTCTCATCTGTACGAGCGATCCGCTTTGCTCTCGAACCCTACCAAAAGCGCGAAGAAAGAGTACAGTGACCGCACTATCAGCAGAAAAATATCGAGCCTGAAATCGCTTTTTCATTACTTGTCTGCCCTCGCTGAGGATGAGAATGGGGAATCGTATTTGACGCGAAATGTACTCGCCAAAATCGAGCTGGAAATCACGGAGCTGACTCCCCTCGCACGCGCCCACGCCATTCGGGCAAAAATTCTGATTGACGACGAAATCTATCAGTTCGTCGATTTTGTCTACAACGGATATTTGGCCCATTGTGATACGGAAAAAAAGAAGCAATATCACATGCAAAACCGCGACCGGGATACTGCCTTGATCGCGATGATTCTCTCCGGTGGCTTCCGTGTGTCAGAGATCGTCAGTCTCGATCTATCCGACATTATTATGGAAAAAAACCAGTTGAAATTGATCCGCAAAGGAAAGAAAGAGGATGCTCCTTTTTTCAGTGACTGGGGCAAGGAGTACCTAGCCAAATACTTGCAGCTGCGTGACAAATACAATCCCGAACCGCAAGAGGACTCTGTTTTTCTCGCTGTTTCCCCTACCAATCCAAATGGGCATCGCATCGAAGTAAGGTCTGTCCAAAAGCTGGTCAAAAAGTACGCCAAAGCATTCGGCATCCCCGATTTGTCTGTCCATAAGCTTCGTCACAGCTTTGCTACACAGTTTCTCCGCTTGAACCCTGACCCCCATCAACTCCAAGCACAACTGGGGCACTCCAAAATCGAAACGACCATGCAATATGCCCATGTCCTAGAAGATGCTCTGGGCAAGGCTGTGAACCGAACGACGTAAAAATGCCTCAACAAGAACAAGTGACCAATCTGCATATCACTGCGGATTGGTCACTGTTATCATATCCCCGCGCAAATTCTTCTGGCAGTTCATCTAAGTCCGGAACAGGGCCACCATCCAGAAAGGGGATTCCATCACATTCGATTATTTCGCTGTGCGTTTGGCAGTAGGAACAACAAAAATCTGCTCGTTCGTTGCCAATGTACTTTCGCTTTGATCAATCACTTCCAATTCGTTCATCCGGTTCAGCACAACCGCTTGCCGTTGTTTGGCTCGGCTCCAGTTCTTTACCGGTGAGTAACGCTCTGGTCCTTTCGGTAAAGAAGCCAGCATGGCCGCTTCTCCCAGTGTTACCGCTCGATCCCCTGTTTCTGTTGCTTTTTTTCCGAAGTAAAAGGGAACAGCCTCGCCAATCCCATATTTTCCGTGCCCGAAATAAATGACGTTGAGGTACATTTCGAGCAGTTCCTTTTTGCTGTATCGCTGTTCCAATTGCAAAGCGATCGCAATTTCCTTCACTTTTCTGGTCATCGTTTTGTCGTTCGTGAGAAACAAGTTCCGCGCCAACTGCATGGTGATTGTACTTCCGCCCTGCACGTAGGCACCTTCCTTGATGTCCACCCAGATCGCTCGGCTCAATCCAATCGGATCCACGCCTGGATGCTGCATAAACCGATGATCCTCGATCGCAACGAACGCCTTCCAGACATGATCAGGCATTTCGTCCAGCTTTACATAGCTGTTGGATTGCTGTACAGCAGCCAGCTTTTTTTCATCTATCCATATAATTCCCGTCCACGCAAGCACGATCGGCGCTAGAATGGCTGCCATCATGATTACGAGAAAACTGATACGCAGTCGTTTTTTCCAACGAACACCGAGTTTCATGATGCTTTTGGGCATATTCGCCGCTTCATACAAGTCGGTGTTTCTTCCTAATGGGATTGGAAGGTGGTTCATGCTGCATTCCCCCTTGCCTTGCTTCTACTCACATTGTAGGGGATGCGCAAATTTCGTCCCATCGAATCCACTTACAGCAATCTTACAATTTCGTAAGACAAACTATTACGAATGCTGATTTTGCTGTGCCTCCTGCTGCCGCAGCTCGATTCGTCTGATTTTACCGGAGGTCGTCTTCGGCAGTTCCTGTACAAATTCGATTTTGCGCGGGTATTTATACGGAGCAGTTAATTGCTTCACATGGTTTTGCAATTCCACGATCAACTCTTCGGATGGCTCATTCCCTTTTTTCAGGATCACAAAGGCTTTTACCACATGACCACGCTCTGGATCTGGACTGGCAACCGCCGCACATTCCGCTACTGCGGCGTGCTTCACCAACGCATCCTCGACCTCAAACGGACCAATCGTATATCCGCCAGAGATGATAATGTCGTCCGATCGTCCTTCGAACCAGATGTAGCCATCTTCGTCCATGCGACCTTGGTCACCCGTCACGTACCAGTCGCCACGAAACGCTCTGGCAGTGCGCCCGGGATCATCCAGATAGCCTTTGAACAGCGCTACCATATGGCGATCAATGGCAATATCGCCAACCTTGCCTACTGGCAGCTCCGCTCCTTCTTCGTCAATAATAGCGATCCTTACAACAGGTGATGGCTTGCCCATTGAGCCTGGCCGTGGCTCCATGCCGACAAAGGTACCTACCAGCAAAGTGTTCTCTGTCTGTCCGTATCCATCTCGCACGGTCAACTGGAATACGCGGCGGAATGTGTCGATCACTTCCCGATTGAGCGGTTCACCGGCCGAACATGCGGAGCGCAAGGCGGACAGCTTGTATTGTTCCAAATCCGTTACTTTTGCCATGATTCTGTACTCGGTTGGCGTCGCACACAAGACAGAAACCGGATAATCTTGCAGAATCGTCAAATAATTCTCTGCAGAAAACTTTCCTTTATAAACAAACGCAGTGGCTCCCAGCCCTAACGTAGAAACAAACGGGCTCCAGATCCACTTGGCCCAACCAGGCCCAGCCGTTGCCCAAACGACGTCACCTTCGCGAACATCCAGCCACTGTGTAGCGGCCACAGCCAAATGCGCAAACGGCCAACCGTGGACGTGCATAACTCCTTTTGGTCCCCCAGTCGTTCCTGACGTATAAGACAGGAAGGCCAGCTCATCCGACTTCGTGTTGACTACCTCATATTCTGTGTCCTGCCCTTGGAGCAACCCCTCAAGCGAAATCCACCCTTCTTTCTCTTCGCCCGTCGTGATGTAGTGTTGCAGAGTAGAACAGTTGCCTCTCGTCAGATCAACCTCACTCATTGCTCCCGCGAAGCTGATCACAGCCTTGACTTTTGCATGATTGATCCGGTACTCGATATCTTTGTAGCGCAGCATCTCTGACCCCGGCAAAATCACTGCCCCCAGCTTCAGCAGTGCCAAATAGAGACCATAAGCCAATGTTCCTCGGGAAACCAGGACGAGTACCCGATCCCCATGCTCGATTCCAATGGACCCTAGTCCATTCGCAATTTTGTTTGAATATTGGCGCAAATCTTCGTACGTAAGGATATGTTCCTGACCTTGTTCATCTAACTCCCAAACGGCTCGTCTCTCCGGGTGTTTTTTCGCCCATTCGTCTACCTGGGCAGCGAAGTTATAGTTCACTGGCATGTTTAGTTCCATAGGCACATCTCCACCTTTTCTAAGATTGATGAATAATAATTCGACATAACTATAATTCTCACCTTTTTTTTCGACAAAAATGGGACAAAAAAAGGCCAACCTTTTGCATGGGTTGACCTCCCCTCTGTCATTCCTATCACTCTACTTGCTCCGTGATCGTGGCAGCCTGCACGGAACGCTGTTTTCTTTTTTCCCTCCACTCTTGAAAGCTGCCGACAATTCCGCTCGGAAAGCAGAGCACGACCAAAATATAGAGCAAACCAAGGAAGATGACCCATCTCTCGAATATGGGGTGAAGCTTCGCCAACTCAGTCAGCCCATGATGCGCCAGCTCCACGATTCCCGACCCCAAAATAGAGCCAAATATTGTTCCCAGCCCACCGATCATGCTCATCAAGAGCGCATCCAGCGTCGTTTCAATTGAAAACACTTGGGTGTTCACGAAACGCAGCATGACCGCGTACAAGCCTCCACTAATCGCAGCAACCACTCCAGCAACAATGCTGACGATTACCTTATAATGAAGAATTTGATAGCCTAATGCTTCCGCACGTTGTTCATTTTGACCGATGGCTTTCAGTACCTTGCCGAGTGGGGAGCGCGTAAACGCCCGCAAGATGACGAACAGCATGACCATTAGGATCAGGCATACATAGTAAAAGGACAAACGATCACGAAACAGCTCAGGCACCGGGAAGGTGAAGCCATCCCCACCCATCGTCAGCGAGCGCCATTTTTCTGCCAATACGAATAGCAGCTGGGAAATCGCCAAGGTCAGCATCGCATAAAAATGACTTTTCAATCGCAAGGACAGCATCCCGATTACGTAGCTGAGAATACTGGCGAGCACGATGGCAACGAGTACGCCTAGCAAGAAATAGCTGATCGTCGCATCAAAGTTTTTCAGGAATAAAGACACAGAGTACGCACCTATTCCGAAAAACATACAGTGTCCGAATGAGACGATCCCCGTATAGCCGAGCAACAAATCAAAGCTCATGGCAAAAATCGCAAAGATAAAGATTTGGGTGAACAAGATGTACATGCTTCGCGAGTCTGACAGAAACGGCAAAACCGCCAAAGACAGAAAGACAAACAAAATAAATCGATGGTTCAACAATCCGGATGTAGTCAACGCATGATCACCCCTTCGCTCCAAACAGACCGGATGGTTTGATAAGCAGCACTGCCAGCATCAGCAGCATATTCACCGCCAGTGAAAGCTCTGGAACGAAGTAAGCCATAAACGAGCCAAGCACCCCTACTAAAAGCGCCGCAATCATAGAGCCTTGAACGCTTCCCATCCCACCGACAATGACGACGATGAATGCCAGAATCGCATACTGCATACCCATTTCCGCAAAAATAACCCCTGAATACGGTGCCAGCAGACTTCCCCCGAGCGCAGCCATGCCTGCCCCCAGCAAAAAAACGAAAGTAAACACTTGTTTAATATTGATGCCGAGTGCCTGCACCATTTCCTTATCGATGACGCCCGCTCGGACGATCAAGCCTAGTCTCGTTCTCGTCAATAACAGGTGCAACCCGATGTACACAACTACTCCCACTGCGATGACAAACAAGCGATAAGTGATCAGTATGATGTCGCCAAACTCGATGCTCCCTTGCAAATAATCCGGTAATACTGCCCGAATGGGATTGGGGCTCCAAAACACCTTGAGCAATTCACTTATCACGAGCATCCCGCCCAAAGTCACGAGCAGTTGCTGAATATGATCACCGTACACAGGACGGATCAGTACGCGCTCTAAGACGAAACCGAGCAGCATCCCGATGACGACAGCACCTGCGATGGCCAACAGAAAGCTATCCGTCAAACCGAAAAGCCAAACACCAGCAAAAGCTCCCCAGGCAAACAATCCACCGTGGGCAAAGTTCAACACACTCATTAAGCCAAAGATCAACGTGAGCCCGGAAGCGAGCAGGAAAATGAGTATGCCTGTCGCCAGTCCATTTACAAGCAAATTAATCGCGACATCCATTTCATCCTCCCCCTCCCTGTTACACGCTCAGGCAATGCCCAAATATTTTTGTCGCGTATCTGCATCATCCTTCAACTCCTGCATCGCGCCACCGCGGACAATTTTCCCTTCATCCATCAAGTAGTACTGCTCGCCGATCATGCTCGCCATCATAAAGTTCTGCTCAACTAAAAGCACGGTCGTTTTCTGCTTCATCGATTCGATGTGGAACATGAGCTTTTCAACCATGATGGGCGCCAGTCCCTTGCTAGGCTCGTCAATTAACAAGAGTCCGTTGCTGTTCACATAAGCTCGTGCAATCGCCAGCATTTGCTTTTGACCTCCACTTAAGTGCCCACTTTTCTTTTTCCAGTAGTGACGCAGGTCAGGGAATAGATCCAGCATCCACGCGAGCTTTTCTTTTTGTTCGTCGTTATTTTTTTGCATGGCGAGCCGGAACGTCTCTTCTACCGTAAAATCATGAAAAATCCCTTGATTCTCCGGTACATAGCCAATCCCCTTACGCGCGATGGAATAGGTCGGCAGATGTCCGATTTCTTCTCCTAGATAGCGAATTTGGCCATGACGGATCGGGGAAAGCCCCATGATGGAACGAAGCGTCGTTGTTTTGCCCGCGCCGTTTCGTCCAAACAACACGGTAATACTGCCTGCTTGCACGGAAAGCGAGACACCCTGCAAGATGTGAAACTGGTCGAGGTACGTTTCGATGTGATCAAGTTGCAGCATCATGCTTATACAACCCTCCCAAGTAGGCAGACTGCACCTGCTCATTTCGCATCATGTCAGTCGGTGTCCCCTCAGCCAATAGCTCTCCATGAAATAGTACGACCATGTGATCGGAGAGTGATTTGACCATGTCCATCTTGTGTTCGATTAGTATGATCGTGCACGTATTGCTTTCCTTAATCGATTCGATCACCTTCAATACAGCTGGGACTTCCTCCAACGAAATTCCCGCCGTCGGTTCGTCGAGTAAGAGAACATCCGGACGCAGTCCAAGGAGCATGGCTAGCTCCAGCTTTCGTTTCTCCCCGTGCGCCAGCAGGCTCGCCAGCACATTCGCCTTTTTCTCCAGCAATACCAGATGTAGCAATCGCTCAACTTCCTCAGCCTGTCGCATTTGATCTGCCTGGGAAATCCATAAACGAAACCGGACTCCCTGTGCGGCTTGCACGGCCAGTCGAATATTTTCCCGCACCGTTAGCTTGGGAAATAAGTTTGTCAATTGAAACGATCGTCCAATCCCCAATCTCGTTCGTGCTGCGGGGGGTAAGTGTGTAATCTCTTGCCCCTTGTATTTGATCGTCCCTTGCGATGGAGTAAGCTGCCCGCTTAACAAGTTAAACAACGTCGTCTTTCCGGCTCCATTCGGTCCGATGATCGAAGTAAATCGCTGCTTCGGTATGCGTAGCGATACCTTGTTTATGACTGTTTGCTCCCCGAATGCTACGCTTAAGTCAACCGTTTCCAGCAAGTAGCTCATCACACACCTCCTCTAGTTCTGGTTCCTGACAGGTGGTGCTGTTTCTTCCATCGTCATCTCCCGGACAAGTACAGGGACCGGATGATCGACTCCGTCTTTTTTCTCCAGCTTGATCGCGTACAATGTTTGCAGTGCCTGATGGTCCTCCACCCGGAATTGCATCTGGCCCTTCGGCGTATCAAAGGTCATGCCTTCCATCGCAGCAATCAGCTTTTCCGAATCTGTGTCGGCGTTCGTCTTTTTCAGTGCTTCCGCAATTGATACAGCTGCCGTCATCCCACCTGCCGTAAATAAATCTGGAATCTCGCCATGAAAACGCTTCTTGTGCTCATCGATGAGCCAGTCGTTCATTTTCGTTTTCGGGAGCGAATGGTAATACACCGAGAAACCTTCCATTCCGATCATGGCCTCCATCGTTTTCAAGGCAGCGATATCAGGTGCTCCCGTGGACACCTTGATGCCTTTTTGCTGAACCTGCATATCTTGAAGCTGTTTCCACGGGGAGTTCGAGCCTGCCCACGTGATGAACACATATTCTGGTTTGGCGCTAATGATTTTTTGGATGTTGGCTGTAAAATCAGTCGTGTTCGTGTCCACGTATTGTTCTTCGATAATGACAGCCCCTAATTTTTCAGCCGCGGTCTTAAAGGCTTCAATCCCTTCTCGACCGTAGGCGCTGTCCTGGGCCATCGTCGCGATCTTCGTTCCTTTGGAAGCAATCGCCGCAGCACCAGCAACTGCGTCCTGCGAAGAATTTCGACCAGTGCGGAAAATGTACTTGTTCCAGTTTTTCCCGGTGATACTATCTGCTACAGCCGGTTCTACGACCATGATTTTTTTGTACTCCTCTGCCAGGGGAAGGACAGCTAGCGTATCGCCTGAACTCGAGGAGCCTACGAGAAAATCTACCTTGTCGGTCTCCAGAAGCTTCGTCGCTTTTTGGACGGCGACATCCGGCTTCGTCTCCGTGTCCTCCACGACAAACTCGATCTTTTTGCCAGCGATCTCTCGCTTCCCCTCTGTTGCATAATCGAGTCCGAGCTCAAAACCTCTTACCGTCTGCTTGCCGTAGCTCTCCAATGGCCCCGTGAGCGAAGCGAGTACGCCTACCTTGATCGTATTACCGCTCCCAGATGAAGCGCTTTCATTTTGGCTGCAACCAACAACAAGCACGACAGACATCGCTAGCGGGAGCAACATTTTCCATCCTCTTTTTTTCACGCCCGTTCCTCCTCGAAAGTCAAAATGTTCATTGCGATTCGGCTAACCATTCCAGTACGGTTGCAGCCCACGTATATCCAGTTCCAGCACTGACAGCTACGACAATATCCCCTGGGGCAAGACGTCCCTCTTGCTGTGCGACATGCAGTCCAATACACGGATCGAGTGCAGACAAATGACCGTAATGATCGAGATAGACGGCCTGCTCCTCGCTTAGTTGCAGACGTTCCAGCAGCTCTAAGAACATCGAACGCTTTGTGTGCAAAGGAAGCAGTAGCTTTAAATCACGCAAGGAACGATTGCTTTTTGCCAATGCCTGCTCTACCACATGAACAAAATTCGGAATCGAGATGGGATCAAGTCGTTCTTTCATATCGCTCGGATTCGACACATCGATGTAGTGGAGTCTGTTTTCCACCGTTTCATGACTAGGTTTGTGCCTCGAGCCGCCTGCCGGTACCCTTACATCATCGTGAAAAGAACCATCAGTAATGACACAGCTGTGGAGAATTCTGCTCTTTGTAGCACCACGCTTTACGAGAGCCGCAGTCCCCCCATCTGCAAAATTAAACATGAAGCGTGAACGAGGATTGTCGTAATCGACGATTTGTGATTCTTTACAGCCAGCAACCAGCAGGATGTTTTCAATGGATGCATCTGCCGTCAGCATATCTTTGGCAACCTTCAAGGCGATTGGAAAGCACGAGCTGACGTTCATCATCTCGAAACCGTATGCGTTTGTCGCTTTTAGTTCGTATGTAATCTTCGGTGCGCTGGACCATACATAGTAATCTTTGTGCGGACTGCCGAAGTAAATAATCACATCAATCTCAGCTGGATCGATCACTGAGCCGGTCAGCTGTTGGGCAGCGAGCACAGCAAGGTCTGATGCATGAAGGGTGTCATCTGCAACATGCTTTTGATAAAGACCGAATTTTTCGATAATGACTTGTGTGGGGATTCCTGTCTTTTCAGCCAATCGCTCAGCTGTTTCTACTCCCTCAGGAAAAAATACGGACGTCGCTTCCACTCCGATAGTCTGCTCGTGCATCGTATTGGCTTCAAGATAATTCATACTTTCGCTCCTTCCTTCGGTACGAGCATCGTCGCTGTTCCAGTTAGAACTACTTTTCCATGCTGATTCGTGCATTCCGTAAGCAATCGAATTATGCCCCGCTCTTCCTGATACTCCAGCACAGTGGCGGTCGCGGTGATTGTGTCTCCGATCAATACCGGAGCGGTAAACTGAATAGTCTGGTCCTTGTAAATGGAACCGATGCCAGGCAGCTGCATCCCGAGCAATCTGGACAACATGCTCGCCGTCAAAAGTCCATGTGAGATACGCTGGCCGAATCGCGTGTCTTTTGCGTACTGTTGGTCGATGTGTACCGGATTGTAATCCCCACTCATTCCCGCAAATAGAACAATATCTGTTTCCGTAATCGTTCTGCTAAAAGATGCTTGCTCCCCAATTACAAATCTCGCCATGCGAATCACCTCATTGCGTAATGGAATCGCTCTTCAATCTGGTCAAGGCTTGCTTGACGATTTTCCCTGTTGCATTGCGTGGCAGTTCGTTCAGAAACACGAATGACTTCGGGATTTTATACTTCGCCAGTCTTTGCTCACAGTGCGCTTTAATGTATGCTTCCGTGATGACTGCACCTGATTTGGGCACGATAAATGCCCTCGCGACCTCTCCCCATTTTTCATCGGGTACACCGACGACTGCGGCTTCCTGAACGTCATCCAGCTCGCCGATGACCTGTTCCAGCTCCAGCGGATAAATGTTCTCCCCGCCTGAGATAATCATGTCTTTGCGCCTTCCCACGATGTAAGCGAATCCTTCTTCATCAAAACGTGCTAAATCCCCTGTGTACAGCCACCCATCCCGGATGGTCCTGGCTGTTTCTTCGGGTCTGTTCCAGTATTCCTTCATCACATTCGGACCTTTGACGAGCAGTTCTCCGATTTCGCCCTGATCTACGTCTTTTCCGTTATACGAGATTAGGCGGACTTCACAAAACATGACGGGCTTGCCGATTGAGCCGGCTTTTCTTTTGGCATCTTCCTTCGCAATCATAAACACGGTGGGTGATGTTTCTGTTAGGCCGTATCCTTGTCCAAAAGGGAGGCCTCGCTCCTGAAAATGCTGGATGAGTTCCATGGGGCATGGAGCGCCGCCGTTGTAAAACCAACGGACAGAATCGAATGATGTGGTAGCAAATAAGGGACTTTGACGAATGGCTTCATGGATGGCGGGCACACCCATCACGATGGTGACCTGGTGTGTTTCGATGAGTTGAATCGCCTTATCAGGGTCGAACTTCCCGGCGACAACGACGCGTCCGCCAGCAAGCCATGTAGGGAAGGCAAACAGTCCGATTCCCCCGATATGAAAGAGTGGCAATAAGACAATCGAGCAGTCCTCTGAGGTGAGATCAAGCGCGGCTACATTGTGTACGGCGTTCCAAAACATATTTTCTTGGGTGAGCACTGCTCCCTTAGGCTTTCCTGTCGTTCCTGATGTATAGCAAATGATGTATGAATCATCTCCACTCCCGTCATCTGCCTCGGTCCTCCTGTGCTGGGATGACTCACTCGGGCCATCCTGGCTCCAAGGGAGTTCTCCCGGTTCCAGCCATATCATGTGCGCAACACTGGCCTTTGCCTTAATCAACTCAATGGTGGCAGCGAACTGGGGCTGGGCACATAACACGCGGATACCACTATCCTCAAACTGATAGTCTAATTCTGCAGGGGTCAAGCGGATATTAAAGGGGACGGCAATCGCACCGAGTTTGGCGATGGCAAACAGCAGAATCACATACTCCAAACTGTTTTGGGACAAAATGCCGATCCGGTCCCCCTTTTTGACCTGTAGCTCATATCGTAAATAGTTGGCAAGACGTTGGATCTGCTCATTCATTTGCTGATACGTAAGTGATTGATCGTTGGCAATCACTGCGATCCGCGTCGGAGTGATTCGGGCTCGCTTTTCAATCCAATAAGCAATTCCGTGCATGAACTCTACTCCTTTGCCTATGTAATGGATCGGTTACGGCTTGGCAGCAATCCCTTGCATAATCATCGACATGGCTGTTTCTAACACCTCTTCCGGTACATCTTCATTTTCCCAGTAAACCCAACGCATCCCGATGAATTGTCCGATCGACATGAGACAATAAGCCAGCGTCTCATGATCCATCTCTCGAAACGCACCTTCGTTCATGGCGTTCTTCAGACTTCGTACGTACCCCGCTGCCAGTTTGGCGTAATACCAGCGATACAGCTCCTGATCGACGAGGGCAGCCTGTTGAATAATGCTGTACATGTTGCGATGATGTTTGATCCAACGAAAAAAGGCCAGAAATCCCAGGCGCAAATTCTCTTCTTGCGTGGTTGCTCCCATGATCGCTTCTTTGATCGTCAAACGTAGCTCTCTGCTCAGCTGTCTGATCAATTCATCATAAATCGCTTTCTTCGACTCGAAATAATTGTAAAACGTTCCTTGGGACACCTGTGCATGCTGTGTAATCAAGACGATAGACGCATCATAATAGCCCAGCTCGCCAAACACATGCTCTGCGGCATCCAGTATTTTTTTGCGGGTTTCCTGTCCTTTTTTGGTCAAAACAGGGGTAGGTAGACTATTTTCTGACACCTGAATCACCTCTCAGTTTTTATTATATGTATAATTCTAAATATTACAACATATTTCTTATTTCCCTTTGCACAATTACCAGAAATTTACGCGAAACGATCAGCAAGAACAATCGTCATATAATACAAAAGCTCCCATGCGAATGCACGAGAGCTAAAATGGATACCGATGCTTAAATGACGCGCTTGATTTTCACTGTGCGCTTCTCCCAGTTCGTTCCATCGTACTTGGAATAAGTCACACCAGGACTACCGTAAGTGTGCAGGATTTTCCCATTCCCTGCGTAAATAGCCACGTGTGTAATCCGATCAGAAGAACTGTTTACAGAGGCCTTCATGAAGATCAGATCACCTTTTTGCAGGTTGCTTTTGGAAACAGATTTCCCAACAGTCGATTGCTGACGGGAATCGCGTGGCAGAGTAATACCCGCTTCCTTGAATACACGTTGTGTAAAGGAAGAGCAGTCGAACGTTTTGGTTGTGCTGCTGCTTGACCCGTATTTGTATTTCGTTCCCATATACTTCTCGCCATTATTAATGACTTGGTCGGCAGTTTTGCTTACTGGCTGTTCTGGCTTGCTAGGCGTATTCTCTGAGGAATTGCTATCAATAACACGACGAGCCCCTACAAATTTGTCACTGTACTTTGAGTATGTTTTTAATACTACCTCGTCTTCCCCTTGCGAAGAATAGACGAATTGATCACTGCCTATGTATATTCCCATAAAAGTTGGGCTGCCGCTCCCGCTGGAGGCGAAGAACACCAAATCTCCTGGCTCCACGCTTTTTTCGGATACTTTCGTCCCAGTCTTGTACAGGCTAGAGATTGTGCTCCCGATGGAAATCCCTACTTGTTTGTACGCATACGTAGCCAGCTCTGCAGATCCGAATTGCTTCGGTCCCTTTGCTTTATACTGATAATCCTTCCCAATTAGTGAAGTAGCAATATTTGCAACCTCTGACTGTTTTGAATCTTGTGTCTTAGCGGCCACTTCTCCTACTTGACCACCCATTAACAGGGACGTACTCAGCATGACTGCTACTGTTGACTTCATTACCCAATCTCGTTTCGTCACTTTCTTTTCCTCCTTGTCATGTTGTGGCACCCGTCTTGGGTACATGGCAAGAATAGCGCAGGAGGAAACAGGAGGATAAGACCGTAAAATTTTCCAATGATGGAATTGGTAGCATGGGACTAGTCAGAAAACGGGGTGCAAAGTAGGTGGTTGCTACTTCTTAGTTCCATGGAACCATAAAGGTTACAAAACGGTATCAAAGATGATTTTCGTCGCAAGAAATGGCTATTTTGCTGGCTCGAATCCCAAACAAAAACCATCTTCTGCATGTTTCTGTCAGAAGATGGTTCTCCATTCGTACCTATATCATTTTCGCCGTAAACTGCCCCCAAGTCTCTTCTCCCCACTTGAGAGTGAGGACATCTCCATCCGTAACAGGTCCTACCCCCGCTGGCGTACCTGTATAAATGATATCCCCTTGATCCAGTCCTAGATGTTCGGAAATATAGGCAATAATCGTTTCCAAATCAAAAATCACATCACGGAGATTGCCGCGTTGCACTTGCTCTCCATTTTTCAGCAAGTAGAAATCCGTTTGGTGCAGCTCATGGATACCAGGGAAAGGATGAAATGACGTCAAAATTGCTGAATTTTTAAACCCTTTTGCCAACAGCCATGGATGCCCCGCTTTCTTCAGCTCGCTCTGAACATCCCGCAA
This sequence comes from Brevibacillus fortis, assembly GCF_046196545.1. Taxonomy (GTDB): domain Bacteria; phylum Bacillota; class Bacilli; order Brevibacillales; family Brevibacillaceae; genus Brevibacillus; species Brevibacillus fortis_A. The sequence continues at coordinate 2,776,914 of NZ_CP176370.1, read as the reverse complement.
AGTAAAGTCGATTCCGAGTGCTATTTTGTCAATCATCTCGTCAAGTGTAATTCCAGCTTCATACGGTCTAGCGATGTGAATCACTAGCTCCGCCTCATAATGGAGCTCTCCACGAGATGCCGGAAGCTCAATGGCCTCGCCATTTGCCATGGCAACCGCATGTGTTGGCTTATCAAAGATCATTGGCTTGGTTGGCACATCGTTCCCCAACTCAGCTGCATGCAATCCATAATTGCGCCCGATACAGTAAATATTTTTGACTGACTCCATTTTGTCCTCTCCTTTGGTGGCTGTCTCTTTTTTCACTATATCATGGCTGCACGGCGTATTACAGTTTGTCTTGTTCGTCCTCTTCCATGTAGTTTCGATAGCCAGGCCAAAGACGGGCATTCCCTCGTGCTTCTACTTCAATCACGGTATCACAAATGGATTCCAACGCACACTCCAGATCCATCTCTTGCTCAGAGCACCAGGAAAATTCGTAATGAAAAATCACTTGCTGCTCTGTCGCTTCGGAAAGGACAAAGGCAAACTGCTGCTGTTGTTCCACGACATGCTTTCTAGCTTCAACCGTCGCTTCTACCGAGAACAACCCATCCCATTCAGCAACCATATATGTAGAAGTGACATCAATCCACAGGGAGGGAGTATCATTTGTCCGCCGAAAAATAACAGAGTCCTCCCGATAAAACCCGTAGCCAGAGGGCAGCGCACCTGAAAGCTTGAATGGGATTCCTACCGGCAAATCCTGTGGCTTCAATGCGTGGACAAGTCTCCCAGGCAAAAGATAGTAACCATCCTGCTGGCGAACTAACCGTTCTCCCATGACGCGAACCTCTTGATTGTGTGAATCACCTGTCACCTGAACGAACATCACGGCACCTCCCTCTAAAAACAGTATGGTCAGGAATGCATGACTCAAAACTACATGAACATCCATTTTTTTCCTGACGAAATACCGAAAAAAACAGGGTTCATCCATAGGATGCCCCCTTTATTCTTTCTAAGCTACGCACGTATGATCGCAATCACAACATGTTCGTCATCGTATGATTTTGCTTTGATTTTCACAGGGAAATCATACAAGTTGGTAAATTTAAAATCCATATAGCCATACGCTACTGTCGCATCCTGCCCCACTGGCACGTATCCCACTGATTTGCTGTGGTTATGTCGTTCCACCATGGTCATCTCCGCTTCAGCAGCAGCATTGTATAGCGTGCTGGAAACCTGACAAATCCCGCCTCCATAGTCATCGACGAGCTGGCCGTTCTGAATAACCCCGGCCTTTTGCCAACCATCCTCTTGCAAATTCGAATTTCCCACTGTTTCATTGAAAGAAAACACTTCTTGAGGCTTGATTTTTTCATTATGAATCTTGCTCAATGCCTGCTTGATGTTATGTTTACGCGCGTCTGTGCTATCTTTCATCGAAGAGTAATAAAAGCCGAGAACCTCCTCTTCCTTGAGGTCCATCTTCTCCACATACTTTTCCTGTAACTTTTCCTGCAACTCGATAGCAGGTGATGATGGATCCACTTGTAATGCCATTGCACGTTCAGGCGCGTAGTTCATGCCGAGCGAGAACACAAGGGCCACTGTCGCCATAATGATCGGCCAATGTCGAACTTTCTTCATTTTTACTTCCTCTCCCACATTTGTTTATCAATTGACTGACGCGAAGTTCCCTATTTATATAGCCTGTCATTGTTATTACACCTTGCCTCTAACAATGTAACGTATGGGAAAAGCGACAATCAACCTGCAAATGTTGGGCTTTTTGTCCTACATCAGGTTCTACTCGTCATCCTCACCGATAACCCCGAGGGCTTTGTTCTTTTCTTTAAAGCGCTGGTTATGGGAAGATACATACGCCATCCGATCTGCTACTGGGTCTATGTGTAATTTGGCACTGTTTACAGCCACAGCAGCATCGGTGAAGGCTCCCGCGATCAGCGTAATCTTGCTATCAAAGCTCGCAAAATCACCCGCCGCAAAAATCCCTGGCAGATTCGTTGCCAGACGAGGACTGACAAACACGTTCCACTCATCCATGTCCAAGCCCCACTCTTTAATCCCTGTGAAATCGGCCTTCAATCCGTGATTGACGATGATGGCATCAACATCGATTTGCTCCGTCTCGTCCGTCTCCAGATGACGGATCGTCACTTTATCGATGGTTTCTTTGTCTGAGCTTTGCAATTGCGTGACCGCATATGGGGTGCGAACGATCGCAGATGACTCTTTCATGCGCTTCACATTCCGCTCATGTCCACCAAATACATCACGGCGATGCACGACAGTTACGGACGCTGCGATCTGCACCAGTTCATTTGCCCAATCGACCGCGGAGTCGCCGCCTCCTGAGATGAGGACGTGCTTACCACGGAAAGGCTCCAGTTCCTGCACCGTATAATGAAGATTTGTCACCTCGTAGCGCTCGGCCCCTTCGATCTCCAGCTTTGCCATTTTCAAAATACCTCGGCCTAAAGCCAGTATGATCGTGCGGGTCCAATGCCGTCTCCCCGATTTTGCAACGAGTATGTACGTACCATCTTCTTGTGGCTCCAGTCCAATAATCGCCTCGCCTAGCACGATGGTGGGATCAAATGTCTTCGCTTGCTCCACCAGATTGGCAACCAACTTTTCACATAGTTGTGGTGGTACACCGCCTACATCCCAGATCATTTTTTCTGGATAGATCAACATTCGTCCACCGAGCTCTTCTTTCGCTTCAATGAGTTTCGTCTTCATATCGCGCATTCCGCTATAAAAGGCAGCGTACATCCCCGCAGGGCCACCGCCAATAATGGTTACATCAAACAGCTCCAACTGTTCTCCCACAACTACCCCTCCACTGTCTCTCTTGTTTGTTTATGATTCATCAAAAGTGATGATGAAAATGAGATTCATTATCACAATGTGATTGTAATGGAAAATGGAGGAGGATTCAACATTTCAGAAAAAATAAAAAGGCTCGTAATTAGCTTCATCAGCCAATTTACGAACCTGTTGTTTGCCATATGGTGCGGTCGAGAGGACTTGAACCTCCACGGTGTTGCCACCACTAGAACCTGAATCTAGCGCGTCTGCCAATTCCGCCACGACCGCATAAAAATGGTGCCGGCAATAGGACTTGAACCCACAACCCCCTGATTACAAGTCAGGTGCTCTACCAATTGAGCTATACCGGCACATTACGAGAAACTATGTAATTCGCACATTCTAGAGATAGAATGGCGGAGCTGACGGGACTCGAACCCGCGACCTCCGGTGTGACAGACCGGCGTGAACTCCAACTTCACCACAGCTCCATGTGGTTTTTGTCTCCATCTTGCGGCGACTTCTGTAATATAGCACGACTCTATCTCCAAATACAATAGTTTTTAAAAAAATCATGAAAGATTTATTTTTTCATAGATTTACCAACGAAAATCCGATAGAATTTTAGCTAGATATGCAGATTTTAGTAGATTGGTGGAGACGATGACATGAAAAAGACTTCGAGGCTACTCACTTTCCTCGCCCTCTTCACTCTGCTGCCTACTGCTGCCCATGCTTCCTCATCGGCATATGTGGTATCAGCAGGTGATTCGCTGAGCAAGATCGCTCGCGAGCATCAAGTAACGGTGGAACAACTCATTCAATGGAACCAACTGAATGATGATAAATTGTCAATTGGACAAACTTTGTCTATTCATGGTGCAAATACTTCTGGCTCCATTGCGACTGACATTCCTTCCGATGTAGCTGTCAATCAGAATGATAACGCTACCACTGAGTCTAAAGAACTAACCGCTGGTGAAAAAGCCCGTGTCACTGGTGACGTGCTGAATGTGCGTAAAAAGCCTTCAACTGACGCAAAAGTGTTAGGCAAGCTACAATTCGGTTCCATTGTAGAAGTCGTAGAAACGGGTAGTGAATGGACGAAAATCGAATTCGAAGATCGTGAAGCATACGTTGCTACAGAGTTCCTAAGTCCAAACCTCACTTCGACCGTTTCGCTGCCTGCCGAGGTAAATGCAGAAGATCTGGGTCGAATGAAGGAAATTTTTGAGCCATTGCTCAATACACCATACGTCTTAGGCGGAACTACTCCGAATGGCTTTGATTGTAGTGGCTTTACTTCATACGTTTTTGAGCAGCTTGGGGTTACACTTCCGCGCACTTCTGAAGATCAATTCCGTGGCGGTCAAGAAGTATCACTGGATCAAGCACAGCCTGGTGACCTCTTGTTCTACGATTCACTTGGAAAAGGACGCGTGTCCCACGTAGCGATCTATTTGGGTAATGGAGCAATCGTGCATGCGAATGGCGAAGATGTTCGCTATGGCAAAGTCGAATACATGCATAAGCTCTACCCGTTTTACGGAGTGAAGCGTTACGCTAATTTCCAGTAAGCTTTCCTACACCTATAAGCAAACAAACAGCCCTATCTGCCTTTGCAGCAGTTCGAGGGCTGTTTGTCTTTCTTGTGCTTAATGTATTTCAGTATTATGGCCCTGCTGCTGTTGTTGTTGTTGCCCTCCAATTTCGATTTTGCCCAACGCTTGCTTCATTTTGTCGAGCTGAAGTTGATAATCACGAACGACTACGGTAAGAACACTGACAGACTCCTTGAAATCCGGCTCGCTGCTTACTCTGTCGATGGCTCTATGTAAATGCAGCATCTTGTTCTCCGTTTCCCGTAATAGGTCGAGTAACTGCAATCCGTTTACCACGTAATCACCTCATCTGTTTTTTCTTACTTTCTCCTTCCCCTCTGTTCCCTATGCGCACAAAAACGCTTTGTATCATGAATAAAAAACGTCCGCTAATGACATAGCGGACGTTCTCCCTATTTAGTTCAGGCGTGCAGACGCAAGCTCAACGAATTTGTCGATATCTTTTGCAACCAAAGCGAGTGAATTCCGCCAGAAATCGACTGAGCGTACATCAACATCCATGATAGCTGCTACATCTGCAACGCTCATTTTGCCCGTTACAGATAAGAGCTTGTCGTACTGCTCAACAAAAGCTTCCCCGCGCCTGAGATACTCGGCGTACAAGCCTTTCGCGAACAGCAGCCCAAAAGCATACGGGAAGTTGTAGAAATTGTAATCCGCGCTATAATAGTGCGGTTTGCATACCCACATGTACGGGTGTAGAGCTGCTGGATCCAAACCATCTCCATAAGCATCCTTTTGCGCTTGCAGCATCAGTTCGTTCAGCGTGGTAACAGACAGTGCACCTTCTGTTCTGCGCTCAAATACAGCAGTCTCGAACAAGTAACGGCTATAAATATCGACGATTACCTGACTTGCTCCGCTGATATCATTTTCCAAAATCGCAAATGCTTCTTCGGATGTCGCTTGTTCAAGTGCTGCATTGGCAATGATGGTTTCGCACAAAATGGACGCGGTTTCGGCGATTGGCATCGGGTATTCGCTATTCAAGAATGCTTCGTTTACGAGACATTCTCCGTGATAGCCATGTCCCAATTCATGTGCCATTGTGCTTACATCGCTGTAGCTGCCTGTGTAGTTGGACATAATTCTGCTCTCCCCTACAATGTGCAGGTTGTAGCAGAATGCCCCTCCACGCTTGCCTTCACGAATTTCAGCATCAATCCACTGATTGTCATAAGCTCGTGCTGCATAGTTGGCGAGCTTTTCGCTAAAGCTACCAAAGTGCTTCACGATGAAGTCGCGGGATTCCTCATAGGAGAACCGCATGTCTGCCTCGCCCACTGGTGCAAACAAATCATAAAACGGCAACTGAGCGCTCTCATGACCGAGCAGCTTCGCCTTTGTACGGAAGTATTGATGGAAGGATGGCAGGCTCTCACGCATCGCCTGAAGCATCGCTTCGAGCGTCTCGCGGTCCATGCGGGAGTCTTGCAGCGTCTTATCCAGCGGCGATTCATAGCCTCTGAGCTTCGCTACCGTAATAACCTCGCCTTTAATACCATTCAAGCTGGCAGCAGCAGCTTCAACGATTTTTTTGTAAGCGGCAAGTTCCGCCTCGTATGCCGTTTTGCGAAGCTGCGGATCTTTTTCGTTCGCCATGTTCCTTACCACTGGCAACGGAAGCTGTTTGTGTTCCCCATCGACTGTAATGTCTACCAGCAATGTAGAAGTCAGCATTTCATGGAGCTTTGTCCATGCATTTGACCCTGTATTTTTCATTTTTGCCAGGACGATTTCTTCTTTTTCGCTCAGCATGTATTTGCTCTTGTCTGACATTTCTGTCAACATAAAGCGATGTGTCTCTAACAGCTCCGATTGGCTAATCAACTCGTTCAGGTTGCTCAACGATCCTAGCCATTTTTGGAATTGTACGCCTGGTTCAACCAATTCCACAGCCTGATTTTGAACTTTTTCAATCGCAAGCAGTGCTGCTTCATTCTTGGCATCGACGCTGGCAGTCAGCTCTCCGTAGGCGTACAAGCGGAATTGCGTTTGCAGGACGGAGGTCATCATCGTGATGTATTTCTCCATCTTCGCTACTGCATCTTCTGAAGATTGCAAGTTTTGCGCTGCCCAGCTTTTGATCTCTTCTGTTTCACGTACTAAATTTTCCCAATCTTGTTTCCATTCTGGTGCATCAAATGAGGAATACAAGACGTCCAATTTCCAGCGCATATTCATGGGCACGCGCCTCCTTTTCACTTATGTAACAAGCCTATTGTAAAAAAGTTTAGATGGATTCTGCAAGTTTTTACTAAGAAAACTTCTTTTGCGAGAATAAAAAGACTCTGCCGCTAGCGTAAGCAGAGTTCTTTTGTAGGTGATCAAGCTCGTACTGGCTGCGTCAAAAACGTCAATGCAGACAAGGCAAAAAGCTGGGTGGATTCCACCAGTTGATCAATAGCGACGTACTCATCTGCATGATGAGGAATGTGGCGATCGCCTGCGCCTGTCGTCAAAATCGGAATGCCGGCCTTGTGCAGGAAGGTTCCATCTGTCGCTCCTGGGACGCCATTATATACAGGCTCTTTTTTGGTGATTTCCCGATAGGCGCTCGCGACGGAAGTCACAACTTCTTCATTCATGCCAGTCAACGTCCAAGGGCGCTCTTCGATTACTTCCAGAGTAGCCTTGAACTTGTCATCCTCTTTACCCAGTTCTTCTAATATGGCACTGATCTCTTTATACAGCTCTTGGTGGTCTTGCCCGGGTACCGTACGAATATCAAGCGTGGTCATGCATTGATCGGGTACGACGTTGATTTGGGCGTCTCCTTTGACCGGTGCCTGCAAAATCGTCGGAGTGATACTCGGCCACCCCAGCAACGGATGCTCTCCCAGGCGAGCCATTTCCTTGCGCTCCAGCTCCTCTAATGCGACTATGGCGCGGGCCATCCTTGTGTTCGGATTGATTCCCGTCAGTGGCATAGCACCATGCGCCATCTTGCCAAACGTGCGAAGAATGGCTCGCATGGCTCCCTTTTGCGTGATGCAGAGCTGATTTTCTTCCGGTTCGCAGATGATCGCCGCATCGACGTTGTTGGCCCAACCGCGACGGATGAAATCTTTGATCCCGATCATCATGCTCTCCTCATCGCAAGGGATGCACAGGAGGATTTTGCCTGTAAAAGACTCTTTGGATCGTTGGATAGCTTTGACGGCACATATCGCGGCAGCCAGATTTCCTTTTGTGTCACAGGAGCCACGCCCGTAGATACGCCCACCAGATATTGTCCCGCCAAAAGGGTCGTAGCTCCAGGCATCCCGATCCCCTTCTGTGACGACATCTGTATGGGCTTCGAACAAAAGCGTTTTGCCAGGCCTGCCCGAATCGTAAAAAGCGATGACATTCGGTCTGCCTGGGACAACCTCTTCATAGAAGACCTGCAAACCCATGTTACGAAGATAATCGGCGACAAATAGCGCTACCCGCTCTTCATTCGCTCCTGCCTGATCGGGACGAAACACACTCGGAATTCTAACAAGCTCCTGCGTTAGGCGCACAACTTCCTGCTCGTCAACAAAGGATATCACCTGATTCATCCGCCAATCCTCTCCTCTGCACCCAATTATGTTACACCTATTCCTTGAAGTAACTGCGATAAGATGGCAGTCCCCCTGCTTCCTCTGCGTACTTAACCGCTTGGATGACGGCTTCCGCCAGCACATCTGCGGATAACGCGCCCACTAAGTCTACACTCGTCTCTACTTCGCCTGTTGCTACAGCAAAGATCGTATCGCCATCGTACATGGTGTGAATCGGACGGATCGTACGGGCAAGCCCGTCGTGAGCCATTTGCGCTACCTTGTTTGCTTCTGCTTTGGACAAGCGTGCATTGCTCGCGACTACGGCAATCGTCGTGTTCGTACCTGGAGGGATCGGAGCAAAAGTTTGCTGGCGCATGATCTCCATGCTATCCCGAATGGTTCCCTGTTCATCTCTCGGCCCGGCTATGATCGTCCCTGACTGCGGATCTACGACATGACCGACCGCATTTACAGCGACGATTGCGCCTATGACGAGTCCATTGGGTAGAGTCACGGAAGCTGTGCCCAACCCGCTTTTCATCGCATTCCCAAATCCATTCAGCTTGCCTACTGTCGCACCTGTACCCGCACCGACGTTTCCTTGTGCTACTGTCTCACGGCTTGCTGCCTGTGCTGCCTCATAGCCCATTTGACGATCCGGACGAACCCGATAGTCGCCTACAGCCAGGTCGAACAAGACTGCTGCTGGAACGATAGGAACGACGCCAAAGCCAACATCCAGTCCGATGCCTTGTTCCTCCAAATACTGCATGACACCTGTAGCAGCATCCAAACCGTATGCACTGCCACCCGAAAGGCAAATCGCATGGACGGCACTCACCAGATTGACAGGGTCCAAGAGGTCCGTCTCACGGGTGCCCGGGGCAGAACCCCGGACATCCACGCCGCAGACAGACGGCTTTTCCAGCATAATCACACTGCATCCCGTTAATGTTTCTTCGTTTTGTGCATGCCCGACGAGAACGCCGGGCACGTCAACAATCGTTCTGGTCATTTATAAGTCTCCTGAAATTTTTGATTTTTGCCTGCCTGCTGAGCCCAGTTTCTTCCAAGCTGCAACGACAGCCAATGTAACAATGACAGAAACAATTGCTTCTGGCAAGCCGCTCGTGATCGCGACTGTTGTCGCTACACCGAGCGTCATATATCCTCGAATGACGGCCATGCCCAGTACCAGAATCGTGTTTGTCATCGCCCCAATAAAGCCAGCGGCACCAATCGCCAAGTACTGATTGACGTTTTTCAAACCGACATAGGTCAAGTAGGCAGTCACTCCGATGAACAAACGTGGCAGAATGGCTACTAGCGGGTCTTTAAAAAGCGGAACGGTGGCATTTAAGAAAGAAGAGACTCCAAATATAAGGCCAATGATCATACCAACGCCCCAGCCCTCCATTATGCCCCCGATAACAGCCGGGATGTGCATAATGGTGGCATTGCCCGCTGCTGTCGGAACCGGAATGTAGCCGAGACGTGTTACCCCGAGCAAAATCGCTATCGCGCCCAGAACGCCTGCAATGACAATCTTGCGAACGGTCAAGCCTTTTTCCATGCATACTCCTCCTTTTACGAGTTTTATGTGGAATGCCCTACTCGGGCGAATTCCCGCTAGTCTCCCTTACCAAGGTATGGCGAGCATGACTACTGAAATGACAATGCTCACGATCAGCGCGACGTAATCTTTGCCTACTGCCTTGTATTGGGTGTATCTGGTCCGTGCAGCACCTGGTGTGTAGCATCTGGCTTCCATTGCCAAAATCAAATCTTCTGCTCTGGAGAGCGCCACATTAAAAAGCGGGATGATGATGGGAAACATATCTTTTGTTCGCTGGATGATCCGCCACCATTCTCCTGTACCGAAATCTGCACCGCGGGATGCTTGTGCTTTCATCATTTTCTCCATTTCCATCGCGAAGGTAGGTACAAAGCGCACAGCAATCGTGATGATCAATGCAAACGCATGAACCGGAAACTTTACTTTTTCCAAAGGCCCCAACAGTCGCTCCATTCCGTGTGTGAGTTCCGTCGTCGAAGTGCTCAACGTGAGGACACTCGATAAGAAGATGACTTCTACGAAGCGCATGGCAGACACGATGACCAGGCGTACACTCTCACTCGTGATCGTGATGAAGCCGTATTTCAAATAAACCGTTCCGCCATTGACAACCTCCCCGTAAAAAAGTAACTGCATGATCGCCAAAATAATAATAAAGGGGATAGCGGGCTTAATTCCGGATATGCCGTAATGCAGGGGGATTTTCGAGATTTGAAACATCCAGATACAAATGGCTAAAGCAAACAGATTACCCACGTATGTATCGCAGATGGCAATCGCTAAGATGAGAATGACGAAAGCACCAAGCTTGAAACGAGGATCGAGACGATGAACGACCGAAGCAGTGGGTAGATATTGACCGATGGTAATATTGCGCGTCAATTCAAATTCTGCTGACATGTGGACCCCCTCCTTAGCGGTTCATCAGTTTCAAAATTTCCATCGCTGTCTCTTCGGGTAAAAAAGCACGAGGATCGATGCTGTATCCCTGCTCACGGAGCCTGTATAAAATATCAACCGATTCCGGTGTGCCGATATGATGCTGTCGCAGCAATTCCTGATTGCCAAAAATTTGTCGTGGTGTCCCTTCGCAGACTGATTTGCCGTTTGCCATGACGTAGACACGATCAGCAAGCTTGGCGACCTCTTCCATATTGTGTGAGACGAAAATAACCGTTAGCTTTTCTTCACGATTGAGACGGCGAATGCGTTCCAATAGCTCAAGACGAGAGCGCGGGTCCAACCCTGCTGTTGGCTCGTCAAGCACGAGAACCTTGGGTTGCAAGGAAAGGACGCCAGCTAATGCTACCTTGCGCTTCTGCCCGCCGCTTAAAGCAAATGTCGGACGGTCTTTCATCTCCTGAAACGAGAGGCCGACCAATTCCATCGCCCACTGAACGCGTCGCCGCACTTCCTCTAAAGGCAGCCCCATCCGAAAAGGACCGTAGGCTACATCATCACCGACCAGTTTTTCGAACAGTTGATCCTCCGGGTTTTGAAAAACCAGTCCTACTTGTCTGCGCAACGTACGAATATCAATCTTGGGTGAAGATACATCCATTCCATTGATGATGACCGTACCGGATTGTGGGCGAATCAGGCCGTTGAAATGCTGGATTAACGTCGACTTTCCCGATCCAGTATGACCGATAATCGCCAAACATTCGCCTTCTGCCACCTGAATGCTTACCTGGTCGAGAGCCCGATGCTCGAGAGGCGTTCCCTGCATGTAGACATGAGATAGATTTTCCACGTTTACGATCGGTTGCGTCATGAACCACTCGCCTCCGCTTGTCTGACGTATAGACGATTAACCTCCGCAACAACTTCCTCATTGTGGATGAGATCAGGTGTAAATTCGCTATATTTGGAGTGAACGAGATGAGCAATTCGGCTCGCGTCTGGAACATCCAGATGAAGCTCGCGAAGTCTTTCCTGATGGGAAAACACTTCACGCGGAGTACCCTCCAATACGATCTTGCCTCCCTCCATTACGATGACCCGATCTGCTTCTGCTACCTCTGACATGTGATGGGTAACGGTGACGATCGTCATTCCTTCGCGATGCAGCTTGCGAACGACTGCCAAAATATCTTGTCTACCGTAGCTATCTAACATACTCGTCGCTTCGTCCATGACGAGGCATTGTGGCTTCATTGCCAATATCCCCGCAATGGCGATTCGCTGCTTTTGTCCGCCAGACAAATGATGAGGCGGTCGATGGCGGAATGCACTCATTCCTACTGCCTCTAGGGCAAAATCCACTCGTGTTTTCATCTCTTCTACAGATGTCCCTATGTTCTCCAATCCGAAGGCCACATCGTCCTCTACAATCGTCGCGACAATCTGATTGTCCGGATGCTGAAAAACCATCCCGACACGGCTCCTCACTTCATGAATCCGCTGTTTTTCACGCGTGTTGATTCCGTTAACGATGACATCGCCAGCGTTTGGGGTCAAAATTCCATTGAGATGCTTAGACAACGTTGACTTACCGGACCCATTATGACCGATGATGGCGACATACTCTCCTGGAAACACGTCTAGGGAGACATTTTGCAGGACAGGAATTTGTTGATCTTGGTTAACCTGATAGGCAAACGAGACATTTTCTACACGAATAATCGGTTGTGGTGTCATGCTCTCCCCTCGCCTCTTCGTAAAGTCGTTTGTGCTGTGTGCTCCATAAATAAGCAACTACCATGCCACATTGATATGTTTTTAATTTTCTGTAAATTAAACGAGTAACGGAGTCACTCTGTTGCAAACATGCATCGCTGATGTTGCAATTGCATCAATTTCTACAATCTTTCGTAGCGCTTCATTTTTCTCCACAGGGTGGACCGATCCATTCCCAAAATTTTCGCCGCCTCTCCCTTGTTTCCCTTTGTCTCCTCCAAAACCTTTCGGATGACTTCCGCTTCTCTCTCTTCTTGATCTCGGTAAGATTGTCGCTGATACAGCTTCTTGGCAAAAAAAGTAGTGTCCCCCTTGCCAAGCGCGTCATTCTTACAAAGCAAGATCATTCTTTCCACCACGTTGCGCAGCTCTCGTACGTTACCTGGCCAGTCGTATTGTTTGAGAACGTGGAAAACGGCCTCTTCTACTTTCAGATGCCTTTTATTTTCCCGTTCCTTGATTTCTCCAATGATCGAATCCACTAAAAGCGGAATATCTTCAATTCGCTCTCGCAAAGCAGGCAACTCTAGTGTCAACACATTCAATCGGAAGTACAGGTCCGAGCGAAACTGCTTTTCCTCTACCAGTCGTTCCAAATCCCGATTCGTTGCCGCAATAATTCTCACATCGACAGGGACGATGCGCTCCCCGCTGATTCTGCGGATTTTTTTCTCCTGCAAGATACGCAAGAGCAACGCTTGGATCGGGATCGACATCTCTCCGATTTCGTCGAGAAACAGCGTGCCTCCGTGTGCCAATTCAAACAGCCCGGGCTTTCCGCCTTTTCGCGCACCTGTAAAAGCGCCATCCTCGTATCCGAACAACTCGCTCTCCAATAAATTACCGGGGAGAGCCGCACAGTTAACCGGGATGAACGGCCCGGTTGCACGCTGGCTGCTTAAATGAATCCCTTGGGCAAACAACTCCTTGCCAGTCCCAGTCTCCCCCTGTATAAGAACCGTCGCATCAGTCCGTGCAAATGTTTCCGCCCATTCCTTCGCTTCACGGATCGCAGATGATTCTCCCACGATATCCTCCAGGCGGAATTTGGCTTCCAAGCCGCTCTCCATGCTCTGCTTGCGAATGCGCATCTCCATTTTTTGAATGTCGGTGATCTCTTTAAAAGTGGACACCGCTCCCACGATTTCACCCGCTACGACAATCGGCAAACGGTTGATGATAATTTGTCGATTCAGGATCGTCGCGATGTCCCCTATCTCTTTTTTTCCCGTGGCCAAAATTCTCAACATATCTGAATTGGGAATATAACGGGTAATTTTTTGTCCAACGATATTGCCTGGCAATCCGAGTATTTCCATCGCGTTTTTATTGACCCCGATAATAATGGAATCCCGATCGACTGCGATGATGCCGTCATGGGAAGCGTCCAGAATCGCCTGCATGTGGATGTCATGGATCATTTGCCTGGCTCTCCTTCCTCGGCTTGCTCAAGCATGACTGCTACTTCCGGTGCAGGTCTTCTTGCCCGACGCTTTTTTCGTTTCTTTTTCCGTAGAATGAAAATGGACAGGAGCATCAGCGCGAGGATGGCGAGCTCGATCGGTTGTGCCAGCTTTGCAGAAGTCCAGCCACTCATGCCCAGCAAGTGAAAGATGACGGCTATGTAAAGGAAGATCGATGCTAGATTTTGAGCTTTCACCTGTTTCACCTCTGTTTTTTCTCGTTAGTGAAAGAATGCGGCAATCACTTTATCGTTGATCCCGCTCATGGAGTAGTAATGAACCGGCTTCCCTTGTTCGTGTGATGATTTTCATTTTGAATCCCTCTTCATCCGGCTTATATTTTTCGTAATAATCTGACTAGCCTACTACGAAAAACTCCCATGGAGCCGTGAACATAGCTCCACAGGAGAGTGGGTCCTTGTTGTCTTGCGATTAGATAGAAAGTAGCTCCACAGTTTCTTTGCTCTCCAAGTCTTTCACCATGTCGAGCCATGCTTGTGGCTTTTGTGGAAGCACGGCGTAATAACGCTTCAAGAACGTGACGATCAGATCCGCTTCGAGGGTCGTTTGCTCTTCGTTTGTCGGCATGAAGCCCAGATCGAGTCCGGATACTGCTTCGCCGTCATTTTGCCAGGACGGATGTACATAGGTAAAGTTCGTACGTTTGTATCCCAGATGAGAGAGCACTTCCCGACGTACAAATGGGTCCATTGGCTTGATCCCGCCAAAGTTGTGTTCTTCTACACGGTACGGGTCGTAGATTTCTGCAAACATCCCGTAGAGCTCCTTGCCGTTTTCAGCAGCCAGAGCGAGCAGGTCCTTTTGACGCTCTCTGGCGAGGAAGCGTCCCACTCCGAGTCCTTCTCGACCAATGATCGTGAAGTCTGTCATGGCTACGTTCATGTCTGTGTAATAACGGTATTCGGTAGCGCCCACAACTTCTCCTTCGTGTACAGCTACAAATACACGAATGCCTGGATCTTCCAGCGGTTCTTTCCACAGATCGTACTCCAATACTTCCTCAGGCGGGAAAACCTCTTGCATCAAACGGTGCATTTTTGCGAAAAGCGGGTTATCAATATGTTGAATGCGTACGAATTCCATCAGTCATATCCCCTCTCGATCGATTATATCGGATAAACGCCCTACTGATGCTGCTGAAATGGATTTTTCCATTCCATAAGTGTCGCGTAGTTGCGAGATTCCTCATCTTCCAAATAATTCGCCACGACCTGAACAGGCGTACGACCGCAGCGCATAAGAAATGTAATCACCGGGTCTCTTACTTCCCCTGTCAGAACACTCTCCAAATACCGCTCTGGTGTCCATTGGTCTGCATAACGTCCATATCCTGGCATGCGACCTCCGCCGAGCAATCTGCGCAGTCCTTTTTGTACCACCAGCTCATACATCGCTTGCATCATCTGTTGACCCAATCCCAGCTTGCGGAAGCTCGGACGAATGCAAATGTCTACGATGTACAGCGTGTCCCCTTGGGGATCATGATTGCGGATATAACCACTATCCGTGACATCTTCCCACTTATGCTCAGGGTGAGCCGGATCAAAATTCACGAGCAGTCCTGTCATCGAACCTGCCAAAACGCCGTCCACTTCTACACAAATGGCACCTTCCGGGAACAGCGTAATATGGTTCGTCAGTTGCTCCTGATTCCACCATAGCTCTGACGGAAACGGCGGGGGAAAGCTCTCCGCCTGTATTTGGATCAATTCGAAGAAGTCTGCGCGATTGTAGTTGCGAATAACGGCTTTGCGTGGCTTGTTCCCTTCAAATACATACAGCTCTTTTCTGTACATATGCATCCTCCTGCTGTCCAGATCACGACGGAATGCTTACTTCCAGTCTGTATACAAATCGGTGCGGCGGTCGCGCCACGTTGTAACGGAGCCTTTTTCCCGCACATCATATAGCAGTTGGATATCCAGGTCAGCGGTTACCATCATGTCGTGGTTGATTTCCCCTTCAGCAAGAATGCCTCGCGGAGGGAACGGAACATCGTTTGGCGTCAAGATCGCCGCTTGTCCAAAGTTCGCTCGCATGAAATCAACTGTCGGCAGCGAGCCTACTGTACCAGTCAGTACGACATACACCTGGTTTTCAATCGTCCGGGCATGACTGGTATAACGAACGCGGTGGAATGCGTGGCGATCATCCGTGCAGGATGGGCAGAAAATGACGTCTGCACCCCGTGCTTTGGCGATACGCACCCACTCAGGGAACTCGATGTCATAGCAAATAATCATCGCGACCTTCCCTTTGTCGGTCTCAAAGATTTGCAACGAGTCGCCAGCCCCCATGTTCCAGCCTTTTACTTCCCATGGTGTGATATGAATTTTTTTCTGCTGCCCTACACGTCCATCCGGGTAAAACAGAAAAGCCGTATTGTAAAGCTTGCCGTTTTCCTCGATGATGTGCGTTCCACCAATCAGATGCATCTCATATTTGGCAGCGAGAGTACGAAACAGCTCGACATATCGGTCCGTGAATGATGGCAATGCCGTAATCGGCAGCGCATTGCCCTGCTCGTCTCCGATCGACATGAGTTGAGTCGTAAACAGCTCCGGGAAAAGGAGAAATTCTGTGTCGTACTCTTGCGCGTTTTTCACGTAGTGCTCAACTTGATTAGCGAAGTCTTCAAAGCTATGTATGGTATGCAGATGATACTGCACAGCGGAAACACGCATTTTCATGCCATTCTTCCTTCCTCAAACGTGATAAGAACCTCTAAGAATAAAATATATCAAAAACAGTCTGTAAAGTCTCGTCATGGGCTGTATGAAAAAAGTCGCCTATCCGTTTAGACGGGCGACTCTCTCTATTATTAGTTGGTACTCATCCGCAATACAGTTTTGTAGAGCAGCTCTGTTCCCAGGGCCACGTCTTCATAGGCTGCATATTCTTGCGGATTATGACTGATACCGTCCTTGCAGCGGACAAAAATCATCCCGTAATCACAAACGTAGGAGAGTGCCAAAGCGTCATGGAAAGGACCACTCATCAGCTCGCGCACAGAGGCACCGAGCTTGCTGCTCTCCTCGTGCATGATTGCCTTAATCCAGTCGGCGCAGTAACGCGGGTCACTATTCGTATCTTCCGTAATGGTATATTGCAATCCACCTTCTATAGCGGCTAGCTCAATCGCCTCGCGCAACGCTTGTTCGCGCTCATCACGACGCTGCAAATCGATATCGCGCAAATCAATCGAAAAACGCACCCGCTCTGGAATGATGTTACGCGAATCCGGGAAAACCTCCAAGTGACCGACTGTACCGACTGTTGGCGCTTTTGGATCGAGCTTTGCCAGCTCGTTCACTGCCAAAATTACTTTTGCCGCTCCGACTAGTGCATCCTTTCTCATCGGCATCGGTACGGAACCAGCGTGCCCGGCAAAGCCAGTCAGCTCGACCGTCCACCACAAAGGCCCTGATATCGCAGACACGATTCCAATCGCTTCTTTCGCATCATCGAGAATCGGCCCCTGCTCAATATGCAGCTCCAGATAAGCACCGATGCTGCCTTTTGGATAAATAGACGCTTCCAGACGATCAGGGTCGCAGCCAAAGTCAATCAGTGCTTGCCTGCGTGTGATCCCGTTTTTATCCGTCCGCTCCATGTCCGTCGGGTCCAGCATGCCGAGAATGCCTTTGGAACCAAACAGTCCTTTTTGAAACCGGCATCCTTCTTCGTCACAAAACGCAACGACTTCAATAGGTTGTGCAGGCAAGATCCCTTGTTCGTTCAACGTTTGGACAACCTCCAGCCCGCCCAATACCCCGATCACACCATCGTACTGACCGCCGTACGGCTGCGAATCGATATGCGAGCCAATCATAAGGATCGGGGCTTGATCATCCGTCCCCGCCATCCGACCAATCAAATTGCCGAAGTCATCGATCCGCGTCTGAAGACCGGCTTCTTCCATCCAGCTACGCACCAGCTCTACGCCTGCCCGATCTTCAGCAGACAAAGCGAGTCGACATACACCCGTTTCGCCTATTTTCCCGATTTGCGCCAATTGCTCGATTCGTTTTTGCAGCCGTTCTTCATTGATCGCAAGCTTTCTCTCTTTTACGTTCATGCTTGTAGGACCTCCTCGTCTTGGCGTTGATAGACGAACTCCCCATCGATCATCGTTTTGTCTACGCGCAGTTCTTTAATACGATCTGCCCGCGTTGCCAAAATATCGCCGTCCAGCACCACAAGATCAGCGAGCTTCCCGACTTCAATACTCCCTTTGATCCCCTCCTCAAAACTGGCGTACGCTCCGTTCCAAGTAAACATGCGAATCGCCTCCATGATGCTGACCTTTTGATTGCTCCCCACATCCTTACCTGTTTTACTCAACCGATTAACAGCAGCATGAATCCCAATCAGCGGGTTGAAATCAGTCACGGGACTATCCGACGCTCCTGCCGTAATGATCCCCGCATCGAACTGATCCCTCGCCGGAAACATATGTCCGACACGCTCTCCGATGTTGGTCACATACGAATCGCCGTAATCGTAGATAAAAGCAGGATTCGGGATGGGTACGACACCTAGCCGAGCCATTCTCGCCAGCAGATCAGGCGCAGATACACCAGCATGTTCAATCCTATGTCGGTGGTTCTCACGCGGATGTGCTTCTAGTGCCGTTTCAAAGCATGTCAGCAGCATGTCAATCGCTCGATCTCCTTGGGCATGAGCGGTAATTTGAAAACCTCTTGCATGTGCCTCTCCCAAAATGGTATTCAACTCGTCCTGTTCGTAGTAGAGAATTCCGTAATCATCTGGTCGGCTCGTGAACGGTTCACGCATGGCCATCGTGGGCGCAATGCTTGCCCCATCGGTAAAAACTTTCGCGGGTCCGATACGGAAACGAGCGTTCCCCGTACCCGTTACCATCCCGGCATCGATCATCTTTCGGACAAAATCATCGGATTGATTCAGCGCACAAACCATTGCGTAGATGCGAACTTTCACGTCACCTTTCTGTACCGCTTTTTGCATCGCCCGATAGTTTTCTGGACCGTATCCCCCCGCATCGTGGACACTCGTAATGCCGGCAGCAACAAAGTCTTCCGAAGCCAATCGCAAGCCTTCGATGTATTCGGCTTCTGTAAAAGCAGCTTTTTCAAATAGGTTCATATGTGCCGTTTCGATGAGGAACCCCGTTAGTTCACCATCTGCATCACGATCAATACGTCCACCTTGGGGATCAGCTGTGTTTCGGTCATAACCCGCTATGGCAATTGCTCTGCTGTTTACGACAGAGTGATGAGCGCACGTCCTCATGACAAAAACAGGATGCGCTGTCGTCACTTCATCCAGCTCGGCAAGCGTCGGATAGCGTTGCTCGACCATGAGATTTTCATCAAAACCACATGCCCTCACCCATTCCCCTGCTGGTGTTTTTGCCGCTTGTTCTTTCAGTGCGGTGAGCAGATCATCAATCGACTTGATCCCTCTCGCTTTGCAATCGACCCCCAGCTTGTTCGTACCGTAAATTGCAATATGCAGGTGGGCATCGATAAAGCCGGGCAAGAGACTCTTCCCTTGCAAATCAATGACGTTCGTATGTGATTCAATCAACTGTTTCACATCTTCACTAGACCCGACAGCAAGGATGCGATTTCCTCTGACTGCCACTGCCTCTGCCACCCGATTCTCATGATCTACCGTGATCACCTGTCCATTGAGAAAAACCGTATCTGCCATATAACTTCCTCCTTTAGGAAATGGTATTAAAGAGTGGGTGTCCCTTCTGTGTTTGCCGCATGACGATTGAGTGCAAAAAGATTCTTCGTCACAAATGTCACAGTAAACATCACGACGAGATTGACTAGCAATGCCACGACACCTATGTTCAAGTCTTTGACAACGGCTGGCCAGTTCGGAAACATGGTGGCAATCGTCACTTGGAAAATCGTCACATACGCAACGGTTGACACCCCACATAAAATCCCGGCAAACGCACCGTATTTATTCACCCATGGCTTGGCAGGGAGACTAAAAAGCAATGCCGGAAATAACTGTGTGACCAAGCTGTAGCCCATTAATAACAGCGTTACGAGCGTATCTCCCCCACTCAGTGAAAAATACAGTGATATCAATGAGATGACTGGCACCAACCATTTGGCAATCCGGGCGATTTGTGCGTCAGATGTTTGCGGAGCCATGACTTTGTACACATTTTTCGCCAAGAGCGTCGCCCCGGTCATCAATAGCATCGAGCCTGGTACAAGCGCAGTTAGCAAGCCTGCTGCGCCAATGATCCCCACTACCCACGGATCGAATGTCTGCAACGAGAGACGGAGCAAGGACAAATCGCCATCCGCCCCTTTTAAACCGGGCACTTGCAGAATCGCCGTAAAGCCAACAAAGAACACAAACAAAAGCATCAAGGTATAGAGCGGCAGCATGATCGTATTTTTGCGGAACACATTTGCATTTTTCGCTGAAAACACAGAGCCGAACGTATGCGGCCACATGTAAAATCCGAACACCGTGACCAACACCGTTGAAATATACCAGGAAATGCTTAATCCCTCCTCAGGGAACGTCAAGAAACCAGGATTGGACGCTTGTACGGCTTCAAACATCGGCTGGATGCCCCCGTAATAATGAAACGGAAGGTAAAGCCCGAGGAAAACGACGACAAAGAAAATCATGATGTCCTTGATTGCAGCCGTCCAAGCCGAACCGTGAATCCCTGAGATCATGACGTAAATGGTCACAGCAATGACCCCGATCCATATCGCAGCAGCAGGCGTAATCGAGCCATAGGATGCTTCCGATACAATGATCCCCAGGCCTTTGAATTGGAGGACGAGATACGGAATAATCGCAATGACTCCTACCGCTGCGACCAAAATGCCGAGTATCGGACTCTTGTATTTGCTTACAAAAAAATCAGATTGGGAGACGAGCTTGTGCTCTTTGGCATACCGCCAAATGGGCGGCAACAGCCAGTAGGAAATGACATAGGCGAGGGAAATATAAGAGAGAACGTAATAAGAAGGTGCCCCTTTGGAGTACGCCCAACCGCTGCCCCCCAAAAAGGTGAATGTCGTATAAATCTCGCCTGCGACCAGCAAGAAAATAAAGATCGAACCGAATCCCCTACCGCCAACAGTCCATTGTTCCATATTCATGTCTTTCCCTTTTTGTGCACGAATACCGGAATAGAAGGACAGCAATAAAAAGGCAAAAATAATGATCAAGGCGATATTCATTGGCCGTCCTCCTTCGTAGCAGGGTCGATTTTGTTGAGGCATGCCATGATGACGGAAGTTAAGACAACCCAGAGAACGATCCAAAATAGGACAAACGGCATGCCTAATACGAAAGGCTCAACCCGATTCACAAACGGAATTCCTCCCAGCATCCCAATGAACGGCAGTACCCCTAGCCAATCTCTCGCTTTCATGCAACTCCCCCCAGTTTGCTCGATTTGTCCCATTGCCTGTACACATTCTGGACATGTACATTAGTATTATCGAAAAATTCAAATTTCTCCTTTGTTCACATGACTAGAAAACGGAACGAGGTTTTGTGCAAGTAGCTAAAAGATGATGAAGGCATGGTGAGCGTAATGATTACTGTCCGTGAGCTCATACAAGTTGGTGGCTTTGATGAATCGTCAGTGCTTGCGGGCGCTGACTCTTTAGAAAATGAACTGCTAGGAGTCACCTCGTTTGATTCTCCCGATGGCCACAGGTGGCTACGAGCTGGTGAATTCGTCCTGACGACAGGTTTTCCATTTCTCTCTCAGCAAAAAACATGTACGAAACGGCTGATAACACTCATCGATGAGCTAGTCGCCATCGGCACCCCCGGGCTTGCCATCAAATTAGGTCGATACATCGAGGACCTTCCTGAAGCCGTTCTCTCCCACGCTACGAAAAAGGCGTTTCCCATCCTGTCCTTTCCGATGAATAAAGCTTGGTCGGATGTCATCGTGCCAGTCGTTCAATACATCAATGACAAACAGCGTATCGAGCTGGACAGAACCCATGCCATTTATGAACGGTTTCATCACTATTTAGCGGGAGGAGCTCCGATTTCTACTCTGACAGATTTACTGTCCGATATCCTTGATGCTCCTGTCTCCATCCATGTCCCCCAGCATAAATGGAAATGGGATTCCTCGCTTGGTTCGTTCCCACGCGATGATTCATTGGACAAGCTATACGGCCAACGCGCTCCGATCCGACTAACGCAAGAGCCTCTTAGCAGACAAAAAGAAGGCATCCATGTCCGGTGGCTTCTCCACGACCAAATCGTGCAAGGAACCATCATCATTGGACAGCGGGAGCGTGATCTATACGCGTGGGAAAAAGTCGCCATTGAGCAAAGTGCTGCCCTCTTGTCACTTGAAATGCAGCGACAACGAGCTATCCGGGAAACATTTCAGCGTTTTCGCAATGATTTTTTGCAACAACTCGTCAGTGGCCAGATCGTCTCACATGAAATGCTCATGCGAAAGGCGGATGAAGTCGGCTGGGAGTTGTCCGATCACTATATCGCAATGCTCCTAAGCACCTCCCCCCATGACAAAACCGGGATGGAACTTTGGCAAGAAAACCATCATCTTCTGAACGCGTTGCACTGCTTTTTTTCTTCCAATGAAGCGATTCTGTATGGATTGGATCAGGAAAATCGTGTCCTCTTGCTCGTGCCTATGTCTATTCATGCCTCCACCGAATCGCTCTCGCAGTGGCTTCAAGAACAATGCTTGAAGACGGTCACCAAGCAACTGGATCAGCCCGTCTTTGCAGGAATTGGGCGTTATCATCCCGAGCGAGAAGGCATCGTTCGTAGTTATCGGGAAGCGCTGATCAGCTTGCGAACCGCTCTCCATTCTGCAAACCCAGCCACCGCCTCTTCTCTTAGCGTCAAAAGCTACCACGACTTGGGACTCGAGCGAATCATGTACGCAGACGATCCTGCGACAGAAGCCCAAGCGTTTGCTGAGGAATGTCTGGGCAAAATTCAAAGCTATGATCGAGAAAAGAACGGA
The DNA here is from genome assembly GCF_046196545.1 of Brevibacillus fortis. Taxonomy (GTDB): domain Bacteria; phylum Bacillota; class Bacilli; order Brevibacillales; family Brevibacillaceae; genus Brevibacillus; species Brevibacillus fortis_A. The sequence goes on along the minus strand of NZ_CP176370.1, from coordinate 2,754,199 downwards.
CAGCTCTTACATACCTTGCAAGTGTTTTTGCAAGCGGATGGTAATTATGCAGAAGCCGCGCGTCGTTTGTATGTCCATAAAAATACAATCAAGTACCGCATCCAGCTCATCCGAGAGTGGACCGGATTGAATGCGGAAAACGGGCACGATCAAATGCTGCTGCGCATCGCCATAACTGCACATGTCATTGGGCATCGCCTTTAATCTTGGTATAATGAATGGGAAAGCCAGGTAGGAGGAACAACAGATGAACGAATGGTTGAATAAGCCCGTGAAGACGATACAGAGACCAAAGAAACGAGGCACGGTAGAATACATAGATGACGAATATATCGTGGTGTTTTTTACTTCCCCCCGAAAAGAGCGCGTTATTTTCTCGAGCAAGGAAGCGTTTCTTAACAAAATCGAGTTCGTGGAAAATCCGGTAACATGAGAAAAAGCCCCTGACTTCAGCACGATTTGTGCGAAGCCAAGGGCTCTTTATATGTGCGTAGGCAGCTTACGCGTAATGCTCGTCACGCAGGCGTTTGATTTCGTCGCTCTCCAGGTATTCGTCATACGTGATCATTTTATCAATGACACCCTTCGGCGTGAACTCAATGATCCGGTTCGCAATGGTTTGGACGAACTGGTGGTCATGAGATACGAACAGAAGTGTACCGTCGAATTCAATCATGCCGTTGTTCAAGGCAGTAATGGATTCTAGATCCAAGTGGTTCGTCGGTTCGTCCATGATCAATACGTTGGCGCTTGCCAGCATCATCTTGGACAGCATGCAACGAACTTTTTCTCCCCCGGACAATACGTTCGCCTTTTTGAGAGCTTCATCTCCAGAGAACAGCATGCGACCGAGGAATCCACGAATGAATGTCTCGTCTTGATCTTTGGAGTATTGGCGCAGCCAGTCAACCAGGCTCAAGTCAGAATTGAAGTACTCAGCATTATCTTTCGGGAAGTACGCTTGGGAAGTCGTAACGCCCCATTCGAAAGAACCGCTATCAGGCTGAACTTCGCCCATCAAAATTTGGAAGAAGGTTGTTTTCGCCAGCTCATTTGGTCCGACAAACGCAACTTTGTCTCCTTTGTTGATGGTGAGGTGAAGGTTTTCAAACAGTTTTTCGCCTTCAATTGTCTTGCTCAAGCCTTCGATTGCTACGAGGTTTTTACCCGCTTCACGCTCTGGCTTGAAGTTGATGAACGGATACTTACGGCTGGAAGGACGAATGTCATCCAACGTAATTTTCTCCAACAGTTTTTTACGCGAAGTCGCCTGCTTGGACTTGGAAGCATTCGCAGAGAAACGCGCAATAAACTCTTGCAGTTCCTTCATTTTTTCTTCTTTCTTCTTATTCTGATCACGAACCATCTTCAGCGCCAATTGGCTGGATTCGTACCAGAAGTCGTAGTTACCCACGTACATTTGGATTTTGCCAAAGTCAATATCCGCAATATGCGTACACACCTTGTTCAGGAAGTGACGGTCATGGGATACAACGATGACGGTGTTTTCATAATCCGCCAGGAAGTTTTCCAACCAACGAATCGACTCAATGTCCAAGTGGTTCGTAGGCTCATCGAGGAGCAGGATGTGTGGATTGCCAAACAGGGCTTGCGCCAACAGAACACGTACCTTCTCCGTACCAGAGAGGTCTTTCATCTGCTTGTCATGCAAGTCTGTCGGGATACCCAGACCGATCAGCAAGCTAGCTGCATCTGCTTCGGCCATCCAGCCGTTCAGCTCTTCGAATTCTCCCTCCAATTGGGACGCGCGATTGCCGTCTTCCTCAGAGAAATCTTCTTTCATGTAGAGAGCGGTCTTCTCTTCCATGATCTCGAACAGGCGCTTGTGGCCCATAATTACCGTTTTTAACACTTCGTACTCGTCGAATTCAAAGTGGTTCTGCTTTAATACAGCGATACGCTCGCCCGGTGTCACCGAAACGTGACCGCTCGTCGGATCGATCTCTCCGGAGAGGATCTTCACGAAGGTAGACTTCCCTGCACCGTTCGCACCGATGAGGCCGTAACAGTTACCTGGGGTAAACTTAATGGATACATCTTCAAACAGTGCGCGCTTGCCGTAGCGCAGCGTCACGTTCTGAGTGCTTATCATCGTCGCAATACCTGCCTTTTTTGAATCGTTCAAACACTTATCTTACCAGAGATGACCTCATTTTGCAAAAGGTAAACGATTTCGCGCACAGCAAAAAACACTTGATTCATGAAATTCATTTTCACAGGGAAAACTACCATGGCAAACCAGTGGGAAGGAGGCTTAAGATATGTCCAAGCAAAATGGTGTCAAAAATGAGATGGGAAAGAAAGAAAACCCTTCGCAAACCCGGTCTTCCAACACACTTAGCAAAGAACAGACACGCTCCAAGCAACGTGGCGAGTAGAGAGTGCTTCCATCAAAAACCGGCCTGCGGCAAATGCAGACCGGTTTGTTTGCAATTAATCGGATCAAACACTGGCCTGCAACGGAACGAGGGAAGGACGATGTGTCTGTACAGGCTGTGAATCCACATAGATCGATACATTATGCAACGTCACATACACAATGCTCTCCTCTTCTACGTTTAACTCCATAAAACGTTGCCTGCTCAACTCTGCCTCAAACACCTCATCTGTGTCCAAACGCTTCAGGTCAAGACGAACAATCGGGCCCAAGAGCGAAATATGGTTAATCTCGGCCTGAACAGATCTGGCAGACTTCCCCTCAGGCGGTCGCAACGATATCTCTACATCATGTGGACGCATGTATCCGACAGCGGGAGCCTCCACCGCTTTATCCTTCCAATCCGTCTCGAATTCTGCTTCGCCGAGCTTGATTTTGCCATTTTGGATTCGTCCGTGAAACAGATTGACCCGCCCCAGAAAGCTGTATACAAACGGATTCGCCGGATGATGATAAATTTCTTCGGGCGATCCTACCTGCTCCACTCGTCCTTCATTCATCACAACTACCTGATCCGCCAATTCCATAGCTTCCTCTTGATCGTGTGTGACGAACAGAATCGTCAGCCCGAGCTTCCCATGCAGATGACGGAGCCAGCGACGCAGCTCCTGTCTCACTTTCGTATCCAAAGCGCCAAACGGTTCATCCAGCAGCAAAAATTTTGGTTCCACTGCCAACGCCCTCGCCAATGCGACACGCTGGCGCTGACCACCGGATAGCTGTGAGGGATAGCGATGTGCGAGACCTTCTAGCTGCACGAGTTTTAACAGCGAATGAACCTTTTCACTGATTTCCTCCTTGCTCGGCCGTGTTTTGCGGGAGCGAACGGACAAACCAAACGCAATGTTGTCAAAAATGTTCATATGCCGAAACAAGGCGTAATGCTGAAAAACAAATCCAACCTGCCGCTCGCGCACGTCGCGGTTCGTATTATCCTCTCCGTGAAAGAGAATGCTCCCCTCCTGCGGTTGTTCCAGTCCAGCGATGAGACGCAAAAGCGTCGTCTTTCCCGATCCGGAAGGCCCGAGAAGCGCTACGAGTTCGCCTTCCGGGATATGCAGATTCACATTTTTCAGCGCCGTAAAGCTTTTATATGACTTCGTAATGTTCACGACCTCGATACTCATCCGGCTCTCTCTCCTGTCACGTCGTAGTGTTGTTCCTCATCCAGCTTTGCCTGCCGCTCGGTTTTCCACTCGATCAAGCTTTTCAGAATAAGCGTCACCAAGGCTAAGGCAGCAAGCAAGGTGGCTACCGCAAAGGCAGCAGCGAATTGATATTCGTTGTAGAGAATCTCCACATGCAACGGGAGCGTATTGGTCATGCCGCGGATATGACCGGAAACGACGGATACTGCCCCGAATTCACCCATGGCGCGGGCATTACACAGAATGACCCCATACAGGAGTCCCCATTTTACGTTTGGCAGCGTGACGCGTAAAAATGTTTTCCAGCCGCTTGCTCCGAGCGAGACTGCTGCTTCCTCCTCGTCTCTTCCCTGTGCTTCCATGACCGGAATCAGTTCACGAGCGACGAACGGGAAGGTAACGAAGGTCGTCGCTAGCACGATACCGGGAACCGCGAAGATGATTTTTAAGTCCCACGCCGCAATCAAGGGCGCCGCCACACCCTGACTCCCAAACAAGAGGACAAAGATAAGGCCCGCTATCACTGGAGATACGGCAAATGGCAAGTCTATCAACGTAAGCAACACATTTTTACCCGGGAACGAAAACTTGGCTATTGCCCATGCAGCCGCGATCCCGAACGTTACATTAAGCGGTACGCTAATGGCAGCGACAAGCAAGGTGAGCTTGACAGCGGATAACGTTTCCTCCTCTGTAATGGACGCCACGAACACCTCCGCCCCTTGTCGAAACGCTTCTGTAAAAACAGCTACTAGCGGCAGGATTAAAAACAAGCCGAGGAAGAGCAAGGCCACGATAATCAGTGTCCATCGGATATAGGTCGGCTCCGTCAAATGCTTCATACGTGATACCTCCTAACGGGCCGCATCGAATTTATTGATTTTCCATTGCAAGTAGTTGATGACCAAAAGCATGATAAAAGAAATCACTAGCATGATCGTTGCAATTGCCGTAGCGCCTGCATAGTCGAACTGTTCCAGCTTGGTCATAATCAAGAGGGGCACTATTTCTGTTTTCAACGGCATGTTCCCAGAGATGAACACGACGGAGCCATACTCACCCAGTGCTCTGGCAAAGGCGAGCGCAAAACCCGTAATGATCGCTGGTAACAAATGCGGCAAAACCACTCGCCAAAATGTATTCCATCGGGTAGCACCCAACGTAGCCGCCGCTTCCTCCATCTGCAAATCCCAATCCTGCAACACAGGCTGGACAGTTCTGACGACAAAAGGAAGACCGATGAATGTTAGGGCAACCCATATACCGATGGGAGTATACGCTACCTTGATCCCCCACTCCGCCAGGTACTGCCCGATCCAGCCATTTTCAGCGTAAATAGAAGTCAGGGCAATCCCGCCTACAGCGGTAGGTAAAGCAAATGGCAGATCAACAATGCCGTCAATGATCCGCTTCCCCGCAAACTGATAGCGTACCAACACCCATGCCACCAAGACACCGAACACTGCATTGAGACAAGCCGCGAAAAAAGAAGTCATAATACTCACACGAATGGAGGCAAGGACCCTTGTATCCATGATCGTCCCTATGAATTGCTCCCAACTCATCGTCGAAGCTTTTAAAAACAAGACAGACAGAGGGATCAGCACCAGTAGACTCAGGTAGATGATGGTATAGCCCATGGTCATGCCAAAGCCCGGCAAAAACCCTCTGTTGCGGAATGATTTTCTCATGAAGGTAACTCCTCTGAGGAAAGTGTACGTCTATGGTTTATAAAGTTGATCGAAGACGCCTTGATCTGCAAAATGAGTCTTTTGTGCTTTCGTCCAGCCACCAAACAACTCATCGATGGTAAACAATTTGATTTCGGGGAATGCGGGTGTATGTGCTTTGAGTACTTCCTGTGAACGTGGACGGTAGTAGTGCTTAGCAGCCAGCTCTTGGCCTTTTTTGGTATACAGGAACTGGAGGTATGCTTCCGCTACTTCTTTTGTCTTGTGCTTGTCAGCGTATTTGTCAACGATGGTGACAGGCGGTTCAGCCAAAATGCTCAAGGACGGATTCACAATCTCAAACTTGTCTTTCCCTAGTTCATTGACCGCGAGATACGCTTCATTTTCCCATGCAATCAGTACATCCCCAATGCCACGCTCGACAAAAGTAGTGGTCGAACCACGCGCCCCAGAATCGAGGACAGGTACGTTTTTAAACAATTGTGCCACGAATTCTTGTGCCTTCGCTTCATCTCCTCCATTTGTCTTCAAGGCATAACCCCAAGCAGCCAAGTAGTTCCATCTAGCTCCCCCAGACGTTTTCGGATTCGGTGTGATCACGGAAATACCAGGCTTGATCAAATCATCCCAATCTTTGATTTGCTTCGGATTGCCTTTGCGCACGAGAAACACAATCGTGGAGGTGTAAGGCGAGCTGTTATCCGAGAGCTTCTTTTGCCAATCGGCAGGAATCAGACCGCGTTCGGCAATCGCGTCAATATCATAGGCGAGGGCTAGGGTGATTACATCTGCTTCCAAACCATCGATGACGGAGCGGGATTGCTTGCCTGAACCGCCATGTGATTGCTTGATCGTCACTGTTTGACCCGTCTTTTGTTGCCACTCTGAGGCAAACTCCTTGTTGATATCTTGGTAAAACTCTCGCGTCGGATCGTAGGAAACATTGAGCAGCTCTACCGTAGAGTTGCTGCCCGCCGCTCCATTACCTGTTTCTGCTGGTGCAGCAGCCGAGCAACCTGCCATAGCAGCCGCCAAAGCAACGATTCCTACGCGTTGCAGGATCATCTGGACCTTGCCTTTCGTGGTTTTCATACAGCTCACCTTCACTCCTCTTTTAATCTATAGTATTTTACTCGGAATACTCTGTTATTGAAGATTATACCTGCCTTTTTATTCCTGTCAACGATATTTCCATCTACCCTATGCTAGGCAGGTAGGCCACGTTCAAGTGTTACTTGCCTATCCAGTAAATTTGGGCCCGCCCATTCTGACATTTTCAAAAAAAAGCCTTCCCGTTGAATGGGAAAGCTTTTTCGGATCAGACAGTGGCACTAGCATATTTCATCCGGTCAAAAGCAAAAAGATCGGCGTCCGAATGACCTCCTTTTGTAATCAGATCGGAGATGATTTGCGCTCCGATGGTCGAATAGACGGTTCCGTTCCCTCCGTAGCCTAGCGTGAACAAGCAATGTGGAAAGCCCTCCTGCTCCCCAAACAGCGGGAGTCCGTCATGGGTTTCGACAAAAGTCGCTCCCCAATAATATTCGGCTCGCATTGGAATCTGTGGAAATAACGCTTGAATCTTTGCGAGCAATTGATCCCGCTTCTTCAGACTGGAAGCATCCCTCTTTTGCAAGTCGCTCAACGGCTCATCAAGTCCTCCGACAATGATTCTCCCTTCCGGACAAGTACGGATATACAAGTATGGACGGGCTGTTTCCCATATTAAGCATGATTTCGGCCAGCCCGGAAACGAATCGACTGGATTGGTCACGATGGAAAACGAGCTGGAAATCACGGCATTGGCATTGCGCTTCATGGATTGTGCTTCGTAGCCAGTGGCAAACACGGCACGCCTGCACGTGATTGTGTGCCCACTTTTGGTATAGACCAAAAGTCCTCCGTCATGCACTTTTTGATGAACGACTTCTGTATTTTCGTATACGCGCGTCCCTTTTTTCACAGAGTGGGCGATCACACCATTGGTAAATTTATACGGATTGAACTCCGCATCTCCCTTGGAATAAATTGCCCCTTCCTTTGAAAAGGAGAATCGCTTCTCTATATCTGCTCGCTCAAAATACGTGACTGGAAAGCCACACTTCTTCAATAACTGGTACTCTGTCCGCAAGCTCTCCGCATCAGCTGGTTCACTGGCATAATACAAGCTGTCACGTCTTATGTAATCTGGAGAGTGGTCTAGCTGCCCAGAGATTTTTTCCAATTCATCGACAGCCCGCCGCGTCAGTTCGTAAAAACGAACTCCTTTTTGCTCACCGAAAGAATGGATACAGGCTGTCAACGTTTTATCGTTGCATATTTGGAGCAAACCGGTGTTAGCGATGCTGCTGCCTCCACTTACCCGCTGTTTATCCACGAGGATGACATCCACATCATGCTGCTTCAAATAATAGGAAACAAGCGCTCCTGCCTCACCGCCACCAATAATCAGAACATCACACTTCACGTCCTCGGTCAAAGCGGGATATAGGGGTGGCCCTGGCAATGTTTCTGGCCAATACAGTTTTCCGGTCACGAATATCATCAGCATGTCCCCTCAGGCTGAAAGTATCAATACGGACGTTACTTCAATTCTCAACCATTAGGATAACCAACACGCCAACAGGCATCCGCTCCCCTATCGCACAATTCAATGGTGATACGTTATGATGGATGTCAGAAGGAGTGATTGCGCTTGACCACGGTATACGTAAAGCTTCCGCATGAAAATGCAGTTGTTCGAGAAATCGCTGGGACGGATGAACTACAGGAGCTGGTGGATGGTGATTATGAGGTAGTGGAAGATGACCATCTGGAGGGAATTTCCCTCGTTGTGAATGAAGATGCCCGCGGGGTACAAGCGAACAATTTCCCCATCACATCAGACGGTTTTTTAGACTGGGTCTATGGACCTTGCGTATTCGTCAAAGCAGATGGATGTTCGCTGACAGCTGACGATCTTTCGAGAATTGACCAGTTTTTATCCGCCAAAGGATGAGGATTTGATCAAAACAATGACCCCTGACGTATCAGCTCAAGTTCATTTACACGGCTGATGACCAGGGGTCTTGTATTTTTACTCGTTAGAACTAGCTCTTGATACCGCTGCTGCCGAAGCCGCCCGCTCCTCTTTCTGTCTCATCCAGCTCATCGACTACCTCAAATTGCGCGACTGGAACAATTGCAATGACGCCCTGTGCAATCCGGTCCCCTTTTTTGATCAAGTAGCTATGTGCATCGACTTCTTGTTCAACGGTTACTTCGTTTTCGCCAGCGCCCAGACATACCTGGCCACTTTTTCCAGATGCGATCCGAATATTATCGATCAGGACGCATACTTCACCGCGATAGCCTGCATCAACAGTCCCAGGTGCATTGGACAACCGCAGCTTTGTTTTTGCGCTGATCCCGGAGCGAGGGCGCACTTGCAATTCAAATCCTTCTGGAAGCGCGAACGCCAAGCCAGTTGGAACTTTTGCAGATTGGCCAGGGGCAATCAATGTATCCTCTACCGCGACCAGATCAAAGCCCGCGTCCATTGCTCTCGCGTACGCTGGGATCACGGCGTCTTGGTGGAGCTTTTTAATTTTCACCTGTGTAACCAGGCGCTCATTTGTCATGTTCATGTAATAGTCTCTCCTCTATAGCCTGTCGGCTGATTACCTTTCATAGTGTACAAGATGCGATCACATCCAGCAAGAAGCACCGAATTTCATAAAAACCTCACAAATCCCTTTCTTTTTCAGCGCTTTTAACAATGGAATGTGATATAATCACCGTTGCATCTAAAATCACAATTGAAAAGAAAGGTGGAATTGTACCTTGCAAGTACAAAAACCATATCGCATTTTGTTGTATTACAAGTATACTCCTATTGAAAATTATGAGGAGTACGCAGCCGAGCACTTGCAATTCTGCAAGGATAACGGGCTGAAAGGGCGGATTATCGTAGCTCCGGAAGGCATTAATGGAACCGTATCCGGCACGATTGAACAAACCGACGCCTACATGGAATATATGCGAAAAGATCCACGTTTTAGTGATATGTGGTTTAAAATAGATGAGTCGGAAGAACATGCATTCAAAAAAATGTTTGTTCGCGCGAAAAAGGAGCTCGTAACCTGGCGTTTGGAGGAAGATGTCAATCCGAATGAACTAGTCGGAACCTATTTGAATCCAAAAGAATGGTACGAAATGATGCAGGAAGAAGACGTCGTGATCCTCGACGGTCGCAACTACTACGAATACGATTTGGGACATTTCCGTGGTGCGATTCGCCCTGAAGTGGATTCATCCCGTGAGTTCCCTGAGTGGATTCGTGAAAACATGAGCCAGTTCAAGGATAAAAAAGTCCTCACCTACTGCACAGGCGGTATTCGTTGCGAAAAGCTGACAGGTGTATTGCTGCAACAAGGTTTTGAAAATGTTTACCATCTTGAGGGCGGAATTGTCACCTATGGAAAAGATCCAGAAGTCCAAGGGCGACTGTGGGATGGAAAATGCTACGTGTTTGACGAGCGCATCTCTGTGCCGATCAACCATACAGAAGAAGACGTTGTAATTGGCCGTTGCCATTACTGTGGTACTGTGGAAGACCGCTATGTAAACTGCGCCAACCCATTCTGCAACAAGCAGCACTTCTGCTGCACAGAATGTGAGACAAAATTCAAGCGTTCTTGCTCTGATGAATGCCGCGAGCACCCTCGCAACCGTTATGTAGAAGCAGAAGAAAAAGCAAAGCTGGAAGCTGCTGGATCAAACGCATAATTGGATACAAACACAAACAAGCTGATTCTCTCGTAGAGTCAGCTTGTTTTTTTATAGACAAAGGGCTCACATTCCCCTCCCTTTCCCTTTCCCTTTCCCTGAATTTGGTACTATAATAAAAATCAAATCATTCGTAAAAGGGGATACATTATGTCAGTGATTCATGAAACAAGCATACTCGAATGGCAGGCTGCAATGACAGCTGGAACCACAACTTCCCGGGAACTGACCCTCGCCTTTTTACAGCGGATTGCCACCTATAACAAACAAGGAATCCGAATCAATGCCATTTGTGAGCTAAACCCAGATGCACTGGCGATCGCAGAGTCACTGGATCGGGAACGAGCGGTGTCAGGCAGTCGCGGGCCGCTTCACGGAATCCCTGTACTGATCAAGGATAACATTGCGACATCGGACAAGATGCACACGACGGCTGGAGCTCTAGCTTTAGCTGATTCATTTGCCTCTGCGGATGCATTTGTTGTGACCAAGCTCCGAGAGGCAGGCGCCGTCCTTTTAGGGAAAACAAATTTGACGGAATGGGCTAACTATATCTCCAATGACATGCCAGATGGCTACAGCTCGCGCGGTGGACAAGTGTTGAACCCATACGGTCCTGGTGTACTCGATGTCGGTGGGTCTAGCTCCGGTTCGGCTGCTGCGATTGCCGCAGGTTTTGCCGTTGTGGCAGTCGGTACTGAGACTTCCGGGTCGATTCTCCACCCAGCGGAGCACAATTCGCTCGTAGGAATCAAACCTACTGTTGGGCTAATCAGCCGCTCGGGTATCATCCCGATTTCGCATAGCCAAGACACGGCCGGACCGATGGCGAGAACTGTGACAGATGCAGCTATTTTGCTTAGTGCCATAACTGGTATAGATGAAAATGATCCGGCGACTGGAAAAAGCGAAGGTCTAGCACATACCGATTACCTTCCCTTCCTCGATGCAGATGGATTGCAGGGTGCGCGCATCGGTGTTGTACGCTCAAGGTTTTTGGCTAAGTGTGATGACGAAGAGATCGCCTTGTATGAAGCAGCTATTGAAAAGCTTAAAGAGGCTGGCGCAACTGTCATAGATGCAGTCACCATTCCGACAGAAAATGCCAAGTGGGATAGACAAGTTCTGGTACATGAATTCAAGGTCGGCGTCAATGCGTACTTAAAAACCTTACCAGCCTCCTACCCGATCCGCTCCTTACAGGATGTCATTGCTTTTAATCGGGCACATGAGGAACAAGCCCTGCTATACGGGCAAGAGCTGCTGGAAGAATCCGAGCAAACAAGTGGTACACTGACAGAGCCGGAGTATCTGGCGAATCGCCTGTTCGATTTGGAAATGACACAGAAACAAGGCCTTGATGCTGTCATGAAGGAGCACGAACTCGATGCCCTCTTGTACCCCGGCAGTACGGGTTATGCTATCCCGGCCAAAGCTGGTTACCCTTCGATTACCGTTCCAGCTGGCTATACTTCCGCGGGCAAGCCATTTGGCATCATGCTGACTGGCTTGGCATTCCAGGAACCTGCTCTTCTTCGCCTGGCCTACGCTTATGAGCAAGCAACTCGACTGCGTGTGGCTCCGAATATGACAACAGTATAGGGGAAGCACAGAATGAACCGATATTACGGACTTTTTATTGGCACAGAAATCCCTTTCAAGCACCTGAAGAAAATCATTCGCAAATTCAACTATGATTACTATGGCAAAGCCAGTCCCGAACGACAGCAAGGCTTTATCGAAATTATTCCAGAATTTCACATCCGTCACTCTGATTATCCACACACTATGCTAGAGTGTATCATGGTGGAACCAGCGTATTTGAACAGATTTTTGGAAATCGTAAACAACCTAGATTTCACTTTCATCCTTTGCCAGTATCGTCACGGTCATTTTCAAACGATATTGAATGAAATCGAGTATGGTGTTACGAGCTATCGCTCCTTGGAAGATGTCGTCTATCTGGTATTCGAAGATGAAGATGATATCGAAAGGAGATTCGCTAAAAAACTGCACACGCTCCCACTCGAAAAACAATTTGCCTCAGCCGCTGGAATCAAAACGAGCGAAGAATATCAGCATCTGCTAGATACGTGGGTAAAGGAAGTACTCTCCTATCCAGCAAAAAACGCATGAGACCTTTTTGGGTCCATGCGTTTTTCCCTTTCTACATCGTCTTGCTTTCTTGCTCCGCTTTACCGAGTCGGTCCTGGAACAGCTTGCTCAATTGCCCGATATTTACTTCCCATTCGTCATCCTTGTAATAAACAGTCGCTTTGGATTCGCCTTTTTTACCTACGATACGAATACTCGTTGTCTTCACTTCATAGGTGCCATCTTCTTTGAAGGAAATATCGGCATCCTTAAGCTCTTTGTCCAAGACTGGTGTAATCGTCTTATCGACGACTTCCTGCGTCGCTACGGCTGCTTGTCGTCCCATTTGGATCACTTCTTCAGGGCTGAATTGGAAAAACAACACGAGCACAACACCAATAATAGCAGCGAGCGAAATAATTCGAATGATACTTCGCACCACCCATTGGGCGGCCATGATGATGATTATGATACCTAGCGCAATCGGCCAGTAATCTTTGATCAGTTGAAGTATTTGGTCCACGTATATCCCTCCTTCGATTTCAGTCTCGCCAAAAAATATCGAAACCAAATCTTCTTACAGAAAAAAACCGTCTCAGCAAAGCGGACGGAATCGCGAAAATGGGTTGTCTCTCACTAATTCTCGTAAAAAAAGCAAACTCCTGCTCTCATTTTCAATCGTTTTAAACGAAAAATTGACATCCTCTTTATCTTTTATCCATAAAATGAATGAACAAAAGCCCGGAGGAGTCATCCGGGCTTTCCTCTCGATGATAACGATAACACTAATGAGAGCTCATGAAATTAGTTTACATAACAAATATTATGTAGCATAAACATTTTGGTTTTCTTATTCGATTCCATTTTCATCCAGACTCTTCGCATAGTACTCATCCTGAATATGCTCCGGCACCATACTCCCACCCGTCGCCCATACGATGTGAGTCGCCTTTTTCATTTTCTCCGTTAGACCTTGCTTCGCCAAATAGTGACGCCCTGTCTCCTGCTGAAACAATCTAACAGGTCCTGGCATACCAGCCAATGCAGACGGCTCCAATCGAATGGATTCGTGATCACGCAAGGCACGCAATAAAGCGTATAGCTCCTCGTCGTCCACTGTAAACACGCCACTCAGTAAGTCCTCCATCATTTTTCCTACAAATCGGGAAGGTCGACCAACTGCTAGACCATCTGCTTCTGTCTTGTTATCTATCCCAAAATCTTGAACGGAGACTTTGTCATGCAGGCCTGTCATTAAACCTAGCAGCATGCAGGGAGAATGAGTTGGTTCCGCAAAAAAGCAATGAACATGATCACCATAAACGAGCTTTAACCCGTACGCTACACCACCAGGACCACCACCAACGCCACACGGAAGGTAGACGAACAACGGGTGCTCACGATCTACTTTTATTTGTTGTTCCTCTAGCTGCCTTTTCAATCGTTTTGCTGCTACTGCATAGCCAAGGAATAATCGCTTGGAGTTCTCATCATCGATGAAATAGCAGTTCGGATCGGCTTCTGCCTGCTTCCTGCCCTCTTCCACTGCTTTTCCGTAATCCGATGCGTACTCCACAACCTGGACTCCTTTTGCCCGCAGCAATTCCTTTTTCCATGCTTTGGCGTCCGCTGACATGTGTACGGTGACTTGAAAACCGAGCTTCGCGCTGATGATCCCGATGCTCAAACCGAGATTTCCTGTCGAGCCTACCGCAATGGAATAACGGGAAAACAATTCCCTGAACGCATCCGAAGCCAAAATAGCATAATCATTGTCCGGTTGCAGCATCTGATGCTTTTGGGCCAATTCTTCTGCATGTGCCAGCACCTCGTAGATTCCGCCACGCGCCTTGATGGAACCGGCAATAGGCAAATGGCTGTCGCATTTTAACCAGAGATTCCCCTGTATGTCCGACGCAAAGCGAGACTCTAAGTGCTTTTGCATCTCTTTTATTGGAACGAGTGGGGACTCGATCAGTCCACCAGCTTCTCTCGTCTCGGGAAAAGCCACTTGAATGAACGAGCCAAAGCGTCGCAAGCGTTCTTCTGCATCCTGGACTTCCTCTGGCGTAACAAAGAGAGTTGCTTTTGCGATCTCATCATAGCTAGGGTTCGTCCAGAACACTTCATCCGTCTCCATCATGTTAGGAAGAAGCGGATATTTCATTTTCCACTCCTCCACTGTTAGCCCTGCCAACTTTTCATTGTTTACCATCTTGAACGAGCCCCCTATTCTTCTTTCCACTCTTCTTTGTTATTATAACGAAATATTACGAAACTTTTTTCGAAAACCAAAATAAAAATTACGGATGAATCCACTCTTTTGATACAATGGTCGTGTTAAAGAAGTCGACTGTAACAAAAAGGAAAGTGATAACATGTACCGCTATACCATATGCTTTCTCAAACATAGAAATGGAATACTCATGCTGAATCGCAACAAATCACCGTTGATGGGGCTATGGAATGGCGTAGGCGGTAAGCTAGAGCACGGAGAGACTCCATTGGACAGTGTTCTTCGTGAGGTTCGGGAAGAGACGGGCATTTTGCTAGAAACCGCTTGCTACAAAGGAATTGTCTCTTGGCTAGTCGATGGAATGGAAACGGGCGGTATGTATGCATTCCTCGCTCATCTTCCAGAAGACTACGAGCGCTCTCAAACCCCACAGGTAGTGGAAGAAGGCATACTTGACTGGAAAGAGCTAGCGTGGATCTTGGACCCCGACAATGCTGGCGTCCCAGAAAACCTTCCCATGTTTTTACCATACATGTTGGAAGAAGCTGACCCTTGTCAGCATTTCTTTACGTACGAAAATAACCAGGTTGTCAACTATGAAACAGCTCCATTGCCAAACCCGGTAACAACTTGATTCGGAGGAGAAACACGGATGGAAATTCGCAAGCTTGCCGTACAGGAACAACCACCAATGGATTTACTCTTATTGGCTGACCCCTCTGTCAGATTGGTGAAAGATTATGTACAAAGAGGTCAATGCTATGTCGCTGTTCTGGAGGATAGCATCGTAGGGGTCTACGTCTTGATTCCAACGAGACCGGATACGATTGAACTCGTGAATGTTGCCGTCGATGAGGCCCAGCAAGGCAAGGGCATTGGCAAATTGCTCGTTCTTCATTCGATTGAAGTAGCCAAATCTCTCGGTTATAAGACGATCGAGGTCGGAACAGGGAATTCTAGCGTGGGTCAGCTCGCCCTTTATCAAAAGTGTGGATTTCGGATGAATTGGATCGATCGGGACTTTTTCTTGCGGCATTATGAGGAAGAGATTTACGAAAACGGGATTCAGGTGGTAGATATGGTTCGCCTCTCTCAAGATATTTGAGAAGATTGTCTAGAAACAGTGTGAACCGAATGAGTATACATAATTTATATTATGTTATCTTTTTGTACGTTATCTTTCTATAGGAAAAGGTGAGGCTAGGTGATCACGCATTTTTCTAAATTAACCTTACAAACTGTGTCCATCCAAGGGGTACATCAGGTTTACGCAGACCGTCTCGGCTTTCCCATTTCATCTCAATCAGACAAACAGATTACGTTTCAAGTCACACCCGATTTTCGTTTAACCTTTGAAGAAGTGTATGAACCGATTTCCCCCGCCCATATTGCTTTTCAAGTGCCTTACTCCCTATTTCATGAATCAGCGAAAAAGATCAAAGAATCTGGTCTTTTGCTTGTTCGATGGGAGGATGGGCATGACATTGATCAGGAAAAAGTACGGAGGAACCTGTATTTCCGCGATGGAGACGGGAATCTTCTTGAGATTATAGCCCACGAGTATGTGTCAGAAGAGGTCGTCGTGCCATCCACTCCCCTGCACATTCTGTATTTACGGGAAGTGGGCTGTCCCGTGGAGAGCGTGCCTGTATTTACGCAATGGCTAAAATCGAATATAGGCATGAAAACATACGAGGATGGCGAAAATTTTAACTTCGTCATCGGGGGCACGGCACATATCGTAGCCACATGGAAAAACAGGCCTTGGATTCCCATCGCCATGAAAGCGTTACCACCGAAAATGCACGTTACTTTTGGAACACCTGACCAAACGTTCCTGCAAAAAGTGCGGAGGCGCTTTGAAAAAAGTAATGTCCTCTTCCATTCGGATGCTCATGAGCTTACGTTCGTCCGGGAAGGATACTCTTTTTCAGTTATCCATACACCCGATTACGCCCCAGACATCCCGACCAAATTGCAATTACCGCTTTCGATCTCCACCTAGCAAATACAGCGGCAGACGAGGACTTCAGACGTTGTCCTGACTGCCGCTGTTCTGCTTTCATGCTATCCTCTGGCGACCTTTCTCTTCAAAAGTGGCTCGCGACCTTCGCGTCCTTGTGTTTTCGCAAGGTAGATGGCGTATTCAAGCGGGCGAGAAATGGCATTCTTGTACTGCTCCATTGCCCCCATCTCCCGGAAAATTTCCCGAGCTGGTTTGGGATTCACTTCGATCAGCCACGCGCGACCCTCTATGTCGATGCCAATATCCAGTCCAAATTCAACCATCCGTCCAAAATGATCCTCGAGTGTTTCCGCTGTTTGAAAAGCAAGCTGTTCGCAATCACGCACGATCTGCGCAGTGCGTTCCTCCCCAAACCTCGGTCGGAGGAATACCGAAACAGGGATAGCTTTTCCGCCACCATGCAAATTAGAGGTGGCACTGCGTTCTGGACCCACGCGAATTCCATGACCTGTCATGCTCCATTCACCCTGCCCATTCTTTTGAATCAAGAGGCGCATGTCTACTGCACGCGAAGGAACCAGCTGCAAACGAAGTCCTTGCTGAACGATGTATTTCTCCTGTCTCGTCCAACGATCTACCCATCTCTGGGCAGCGACTTTGTCTCTTACTACTGTCGATACTTTCGCCCTTTGCTTGTTCCGTCCGAGCAGTCGAAGTTCGTCGCCACGCTTTTCAATCGACAGGATGTTTCGTCCCCCTGTTCCATTGAGTGGCTTTACGTAGAGCAATGGATGCTTGCCTAGCATGTTGACGAGGCTTTGTCGGTTGTAGAGGTGAGTCTCCGGAAGCCAACGATGCATTCTGGGGTCCCGATGCAGCACCTCATGTACACGCCATTTGTTTGCCAAGCGATTGTTTGCGTACAAAAAATTACTCGTCCGCCGAAAGGCCACATAGTTCTTAAACGATTGTGTCGGTGTATAGCGGTATCGGTCGAAAACAGCGTCTGGACGGTCAAATATCCTTGCTTGCCAACCGCCATTGCTCCCCGGGACATACCCTCTCACCTGCTTGCCGGCTCCAAGCACATCGTTTGGTGAAAACAAGAAAACGGTACAGCCTAGTTCTTGTCCAGCCTTGAGTAGTCGCCGAAAATAGGTTGGCTCTGCAAAGCGTTTGCCTTCCCGCCAAGTCAAGATGCCGATTATGGGTCGTTTCAAAAGACCACCCTCTCTCGTTTCCTCCTTGGCAGTTTATTCAGTCCGTAGTCAAATGGCGATTATCTCAGCTTCTTTTCCAAGTGAAACAGATCGAGTGGCAACGGAGCCGTGACTTCGATGACTTCTCCCCCGAATGGATGCACAAATTTGAGCACTGCTGCGTGCAGCGCTTGTCGCTTAATGAGTTCGCGCTTGCCACCATACAGTTCATCCCCTAAAAGCGGGTGCCCAATATGACTGAAGTGTACGCGAATTTGATGGGTTCTCCCCGTCTCCAATTGACATTCTACTTTCGTAGCTGTTTGAAAACGTTCTTTCACCTGGTAATGGGTAATCGCTGGATCTCCGTTTGGTGTGACCCTTCTGCGCGTCCCGTGATTCCGGTCTTTTCCGATCGGCTCATTGATTTTCCCACGTTCTTTGGTCATTTGTCCGGAAACATACGCGACATAAGTACGCTTGATCGTGCGCTCACGCAGCATTTCATCTAACAGTGCAGAAGCCCACGCATGCTTCGCGTACAGAACGACGCCTGACGTATCCTGATCCAGTCGATGGACATGGCGGACTTTTGCTTCCAAACCTGTACGGAAAAAGTGCCCCGACACGAGATGATCCAACGTCACATGATGATAGCGTTCGGTCGGATGTAACAAAAGGCCAACCGGTTTATTCACGATGAGCAAATGATCATCCTCGTACAAGATCTCGGGAACTTCACTAGCCGGATCAAGCCCCAATGGCTCAGGCTTGCACATCCGCAGGCGAATTTCCTGCCCTGCTTTTCCTGCAACATGCTGAGCAACAGAGGCGCCATCCAGCAGTACTTCTTTGTGTTGGAATAAAAGATGGACCTGCTTGCGAGGCAGCTTCCACTCTTCGCGCAGCAGGTTCCCAATCGGGATAGCATCGTCTTTGTCTCGTAAATGAGCGACGAGCCATTCCCCTTCTTTTTTCATGAATAACATTTCTGTCTATCTCCCTGTTCTATGTTCATGCAATTACGCTTGCTCGAGTCCTTTACTGACTTGAATAGCACGGTCCAGGAAATGCTCGATCTCCTCCCGACTTTTTCCGAGCTTGCTAACGAAGCGAACCAGTTCTTTTCCATTATGGAACGCAATAAAGCTCGGAATTCCGAAGACATCGTACTTTTGGGACAAGTCAGGGAGAGTGTCACGGTTGACTTCTATCATGTCTAGCTGTTCTTTGTATTTTTCCTCCACAGCAGGCATGAATGGATCAATGCGATGGCAATCTGGGCACCAATCCGTGAAGAATTTGACGATGACTGGCTTAGTTTCTGCGATTATTTCCTCGAACTCAGCTTCTGTCTTAATTTCTCTCATGTTATCTTCCTCCCAGAATGATTTGGAAATAGTGTACCACAGGCACGGGAAATCACTCTATATTTTTCCACCCTGCTCGATGAGACATTGCACAAACGCTTCAGCCGGGCGTGATAATGGTTTGTCCTTTCGATACGCCACGACGAGTGTGCGAGAAGGTTTTGATTTTATTCGCACATAAGTAGGTGGTTCAATTGTTCCAGGTGCGAGCGTAATCATTTTCGGCGCAAAAGACAACCCCATGCCTGCTGCAACAAGTGACTGAGCCGTCTGGATGTTCGAGCTCTCAAACACGATTCGCGGTCGGAATCCCGCCTGCTCACAGAGCCGGAGCGAAATCGTGCGGAAGCCTTGTCCTTCTTTTAACAGGATAAAAGGCTGATCGGCTACCTCCGCGAGATCGACTTCTTTTCGTTTCGCGAGCGGATGATTAGCTGGTACCGCCAAAAAGATTTCCTCATTGATCGCGGGGATGATTTCCAGAGACGGATCACTGATGGGCATGGTTAGTAGGCTTACATCAATTTTACCCCGCACGAGTAGTTGCTCCAAATGACTCGACGTTTCCTCCATCAATTGCAGCTCAACACCGGGAAATTGCTGTGTAAACGTAGGCAACACCCTTGGCAGCACGTACGCCCCTGTAATCGGTAGGCTTCCTACTAGCAATTTGCCGCTTTCTCCTACGGCATAAGCTCGCATTTCCCTCTCTAGCCCCTCTGACATGTCGACGAGCGTTTGCGCCACCTGTATGAAGCGTTGGCCCGCATCAGTCAGTTCTACGTGCTGCGGCAAGCGATGGAACAAGCTGACACCGAGTATTTTCTCCAGCTTCGCAATTTGCTGGCTCAACGATGGTTGGGCCAAATGTAATCGATTGGCTGCCCGAGAGAAACTGCGTTCTTCCGCAACAGCGAGTACATAACGAATTTGTCGTAACTCCATATAGACCTCCCGATAGGCAAAAACTATCCTTCTTATAATTATTATATCTTTGATCTATTCTCTTTGCCATGTTACAACCTTGTTAAGAGTTTTTGAACGAAGGAGGAATCATAATGACAGCCCGTACGATGTTTGAAAAGATTTGGGACAATCACGTTATTCACGAAGAGGCAGGCAAGCCGAGCCTTTTGTATATCGACCTGCACCTGGTTCACGAGGTGACTTCACCGCAAGCTTTCGAAGGACTCCGCTTGGCTGGACGCAAAGTACGCCGTCCAGAGCTTACCTTCGCAACCATGGACCACAACGTACCGACTGCTGACCGTTTTAATGTCAGAGACCCGATTTCTCGTCAACAAATGGAAACCTTGACGGCGAACTGTGAGGAATTCGGGATTACACTGGCGGATTTGAACAGCCCAGATCAAGGGATCGTCCACGTCATTGGTCCTGAGCTCGGTCTGACGCATCCAGGCAAAACAATCGTCTGTGGTGACAGCCACACTTCCACTCACGGCGCATTCGGTGCCCTCGCTTTCGGTATTGGTACCAGTGAAGTGGAGCATGTACTCGCAACGCAATGCTTGCAGCAATCCAAACCAAAAACGATGGAAGTACGCGTAAACGGCGACCTGCCATTCGGTGTCAGTGCAAAAGATTTAATTTTGGCGATTATCGCAAAATACGGAACTGATTTTGCAACTGGGTACGTCGTAGAATACACAGGTGCTGCGATCCGCAACCTGACCATGGAAGAACGCATGACTGTGTGCAACATGACGATTGAGGGTGGCGCTCGTGCCGGCTTAATCGCCCCTGACCAAACTACTTTTGACTACTTGAAAGGCAAGCGCTACGTTCCGCAAGGGGAAGATTTCCTTGCAGCTGTCGAGGCTTGGAAAGAGCTGTGCACGGACGAAGGCGCTGCGTTTGATGCCTGTGTAGAAATCGAGGCAGCCGAGATCGCACCGCAAGTGACGTGGGGAACGAGCCCTGGTATGGGAACGAACATTACGAGCACCGTTCCAAACCCCGAGTCATTCGAGACAACCGCTCAGCGCAAAGCGGCACAAGATGCTCTGGCGTACATGGACCTTGCACCAGGCACTCCTATGAGCGATATCAAAATCGATCGCGTGTTTATCGGCTCCTGTACGAACGGTCGGATCGAGGACTTGCGCAAAGCAGCCGAAGTGGCAAAAGGACGCAAGGTCTCCCCTTCTGTACACGCGATGGTCGTTCCAGGCTCTCAGGCAGTTAAGCAACTCGCTGAGCAAGAAGGCTTGCACCTCATTTTCCAAGAAGCTGGCTTTGACTGGCGCGAATCTGGTTGCTCCATGTGTCTCGCGATGAATCCAGATATCCTTTCCGAGGGTGAGCGTTGTGCTTCTACCTCCAACCGGAACTTCGAAGGTCGTCAAGGACGAGGCGGAAGGACGCATCTGGTCAGCCCGGAAATGGCAGCAGCAGCAGCTATCGCAGGTCACTTCGTCGATGTACGTGAATGGAAAAGCGAGAACGCTAGCAAGGAGGTATTCCAATGAATCCATTTGTCATCCACACCGGAGTGGTAGCCCCACTCGATCGTGTAAACGTAGATACGGACGCAATTATCCCCAAGCAGTTCTTGAAGCGCATTGAGCGCAGCGGTTTTGGTCAATTCCTGTTCTACGAATGGCGCTTTACTGTCGATGGTGCACCAATCGATACGTTCATTCTGAATACGCCTGCGTACAAGGAGTCTACTGTCCTTCTTGCCCGCAACAATTTTGGCTGCGGCTCCTCTCGTGAGCATGCACCATGGGCTCTCCTTGATTATGGCTTCCGTTGTGTAATTGCCCCATCCTTTGCGGACATTTTTTACAACAACTGCTTCAAAAACGGCATTCTGCCGATCAAGTTGAGTGAAGAGCAAGTCGATGAGCTGTTCAATCGTGCTCAAAACAAGCCGAACTACCAGCTGACCATCGATCTGCAAGAACAAGTTGTTCGTGACAGTGAAGGTCTCTCCTACCCGTTCGAGGTAGACTCCTATCGTCGTTACTGCTTACTGAATGGCCTCGACGATATTGGAATTACGTTGCAGTATGAAGATAAGATCACTGCATACGAAGCAAGTCGTTAATTTTCATCCATAGCGTAGCCCATAAAAAAGCGAAGGCATCCACTACTGTGTCCCTTCGCTTTTTTCGTGTTTGTCCTATAAAAGAATATACATGTGGCTCTCATCAAAGTATTGATCGCCGATTTTTAGTGCCCGCTTTTCTAAACCGTATGGGAGAAAGCCCATTTTTTCATAAAGACGAATGGCAGCCGGATTGGTCGTGACAACAGCGAGCTGTATCGTATCGATATCTCCCCGCGTCTTCAAATACGCGAGCTCTGCCTGCATGAGCGCTTGTGCAACACCTGTCCCGCGATACGTTTCACGAACGTACATGGAGACGATAGAAGCTTTGTGTCTTGCTTTCAACCCTCTGTGGCGGAAAAAACCGATGATCCCTGCCAGCTGCCCTTCCACAAATGCCCCAAAATAGCCGCTATCCCCTGACTCTCCTTGCGAAAGTCTTCTCAGCCACTCTTCCCCAGGCATTTGGATTTCCTCTTCATAGGTAGAGCCGAATGCATCTGGATCAGTTTGCAGCCCTTCCAATCTAATTTTAATAAGCTCATCTGCATCGTCTGGTCCCAAAAAGCGAACTTCCATTCTAAGCTGCACCTCTCCCATTTTAAATTTCCACTTATCTTAGACAAGAGTTACCAGAAAGTAAAGAACTATATAAAAAACGCCAGGAGCATCTCCCTGGCGCGTGTATCTCTTCCTATGCAGTTCCCGTCTGGTTTGGATGGCTTTGTCCAAACAGTTCCAGCGCTTGCTCCCGCAGCTTGAACTTTTGAATTTTACCGGAGGCGGTCATCGGATATTCGTCTACAAACTGTATGTAGCGGGGGATTTTGTAATGAGCGATCTTCCCTTCGCAATAGTCCCGTACCTCATCCTCCGTCAACGTTTCATGAGGCTTTACCCGAATGCACGCCAATACCTGCTCGCCGTATTTAGCATCAGGTACACCTACAATCTGGACGTCCAACACTTTTGGGTGTGTATAGAGGAATTCTTCCACTTCACGAGGATAAATATTTTCCCCTCCGCGAATGATCATGTCTTTGAGCCTACCGGTAATCCGATAGTAGCCTTCTTCATCGACGGTTGCCAAGTCTCCGGTGTGTAGCCAGCCTTCGTGATCGATCGCTTTCACCGTCTCCTCTGGCATGTTGTAATAGCCTTTCATGACCAGGTATCCTCGGGTGCACAGCTCGCCTTGTACACCTGACGGCAAAATGTCACCTGTCGCCGGATCGATGATTTTTGCTTCTACCTCTGCATGCAGACGACCGACAGTGGATACTTTTCGCTCGAGGGAATCCTCTGGCACGGTCTGTGTGATGACGGGGGAAGCTTCGGTTTGTCCGTACGCAATCGTAATGTCACGAATCCCCATTTGATCGACAACCTTCTTCATAACCTCAATCGGGCATAAAGAGCCAGCCATGATGCCTGTTCGCAGCGAGCTTAGGTCACGCTCGGCAAACGTCGGATGGTTCAATTCGGCAATAAACATGGTGGGTACGCCGTATAGTGCTGTGCAGCTTTCAGCCTCCACAACCGCAAGTACCACGCCGGGATCAAAGGCGATGACTGGCACCATCGTCGCACCTGTCGCCACACATGCCAAGGTCCCCATCACACAGCCAAAGCAGTGGAAAAACGGAACCGGAATACACACCCTATCCGCTAACCCGAGGCGCTGACATTCCGCTACCTTGATGGCATTGTTGACAATATTGACATGCGACAGCATGACTCCTTTTGGAAAACCGGTCGTCCCGGATGTGTACTGCATATTGATGACATCGTCAGGTGAGAGCGTCGCCTGACGCGCGATCCGCTCTTCTTCCGTGACCAATGCAGCACGTTCAAGCAAATCACCCCACAAAAACATTCCGGGTTGTCGCTCATTTCCTAGATAAATCACATTTTTTAAATGCGGAAGCCTTTTGGAGTGTAGCGCTCCAGGTTCACATGTCTGTAGCTCCGGGCAAATCTCTTGAATCATGGCGAGATAATTCGCATCGCGATAGGAATCCATTAAGAGAAGCGTCGTCGACTCGGATTGACGCAGCAAATATTCCAGTTCATGTACCCGGTAGCTCGTATTGACCGTTACCAGTACACCGCCCATTTTCGCCGTGGCAAATTGAGAAATCACCCATTCTGGCACATTGGTTGCCCAAATCGCGATATTGTCCCCTTTTTGAATACCAAGAGACATAAATCCCCGAGCTGCCTGATTGCATATCGCTTGAAATTCCCCAAACGTATAACGGAGCCCTCGTTCGTGATAAACCAGCGCTTCCTTTTCCTGATACTTTCTAGTTGTGTCGTCTAACATGTTGCCGATTGTGGTCATATGAATCATACAAGCACCCCCAAAACATTCAGACTATTCTGTATAATTCTTCTTTTCCGCCACAATCCCTTCTTTTTCCGTTATCGTCCTATATCCATTGGTTCTTGTGTTCCTTGATAAATGCGATGTCTTCTTGATAGTGAAGAATATGACCTTCTTCGACCATCTTTTGAAAAGCAGCATCGCCCTCACTGGCTTGTCTGGCAATGGTTTTGCATAGTCCTTCTAAACGAAGCAAGACCATTTCTAGCGTACCTTCCTTCATTTCCATCCCATACGATTCAAAAAACAAGGCCACTCGCTGTTTTCGCTGATTCGCATGCAGCAGTGCTTGGTAATGGATTTTTTCTCCGGATTCCGTTAAAGAAAATCTACTCAAAGGCACGCAGGTATAGAGCGTATAGGCGATATCCCAAAGTCTTGGACCCGGAGCCGCTAAATCAAAATCGATAATGCCTATCGGTAATTGTTGATGGAAAATGATATTGTACATAGCAAAGTCGTTATGACAGATGACCTCACGCAGGCCAGGAGTGTGATCCAACGACTGCCACTGATCATCGAAAGGAAAATCACTCACAGAATCATGATAAAGCCGAAGCATTTTCGCAATTTCTTGTAACACTTCGTTTGCATGCATATATTCCTTCCAAGGATAATGACCAGCCTCTCCTTCAATAAAGGACAGGATTTCTCTCCCCTGTTCATCCATGCCTAAAAATTTCGACGCATACGGATATCCTTTTCTTTCCAAGTGCTTCAATAATTCATGGATGTTCTTGCTTCCTGGCTTTACTTCCCTTCTGACTGTATTGCCAGAACGGTAAACGTTCGTTACGTTTCCGCCCGCTAATAATTCTTCCTTCGACGATGACGATTTTGACATATTATGAACGTCCCTTTCTTTTGACGAAAAAAGAAAGCGTCCCTGTTGTGGAACGCCATCTACTTTACTTCACGACGATTTTTTTCGTAGTCTCTACCTTGTATGGCAGGTGGTTGCTGTAGTTGAGCTCTACCCGAATTTCATGCTCTCCCTTGGGCAACTTTTTCAGTAAAAACTCTGGTTGATAAATCATCCCTTTTGGTTCGCCATTCAGGTATAAATGTGCGTGTCCCTCCCCAAAGACTGGGGCCTCGGCCAATTCGCCATTTTCCTGAACGAATGTGAAGTTCTCGGTAAACAAGGATACTTCTGCAGTCGTCCCATCCAACTTGACTTCCATATTTAGCGCTGGCTTTTCTGACCCTGCTGGCTGGTTCATGGGTGCCGTCGCTGTAACAGGAGTAGTCGGGTCTGACGGACGATAAGAGTCTGAGACGCTAAGAGGGTCTTTGACCAGAAGTACGATTCCCGCCACCAGTACTACAAGAAAAACGATTCCGCCTAAAATGAGATTGCGCATACTGATAATAAAGACCTTCATGTCTCTACTCTCCCTTTCGCAAGTGCTTGTCACTTATTTGTACATGCATATGCGAGAGTGAAGAGAGTTAGAAGCAAAAACTTTTCTAGTAGTCAAAAGCACGACTTTTTGAGCAACCTCTAGTACTTATCGGAAGTTAATAAATTGTACTTCCAATGACAAATCAGCCTTGCGAATCGCGCTGATGATTTGCTGTAACTCATCTTTGCTTTTTCCCGTCACGCGAATTTGATCGTCTTGAATCTGTGTTTTTACTTTGACCCCTGTATCTTTGATGATGCTGTTGATCTTTTTCGCATTGTCTTTGTCGATCCCCTGTACCAGCTTGACACGCTGACGGACAGTACCGCCCGCTGCCGGTTCAATTTTGCCGTAATCGAGGTTTTTGATCGGGACATCCCGTTTGACGAGCTTCCCAAGTAAAATGTCTTTTACCTGACTGAGCTTGAAGTCGTCATCGGAGACGAGAACGAGCTCTTCCTTTTCCAAGGAAATGCTGCTCTTGCTCCCTTTGAAGTCAAAGCGATTTTCTATTTCTTTTAATGCGGTCTGAATCGCATTGTTCACTTCGGATAACTCTACTTTGGACACGATATCAAATGAGCTCTCTTTACTCAAAGGAATTCTCCTCTCTTTTATTAGATCGCACGGATCAAGCCCCCATCAACGAGGAAGGATTGACCTGTCACGTAGCTGTTTGCTGGCGAAGCCAGGAACGTCACCATGCGAGCAAACTCGTCAGGCTGACCATATCTGCCCAATGGGATTTGCTTCTCCCAACTTTCTCTTACTTCATCTGTACTGATGCTCTTCGCCTCTGCGGTAAGCCCATCCAGTTGTGCCACCCGATCCGTCGCAATTCTGCCAGGTCCGATGGTGTTAATCAGAATCCCGTCTGGTCCTAGTTCTGATGAAAGCGTCTTGGAAAGACCCAATACCCCTGTACGAAACGTATTGGACAGAAGCAAATTTTCAATCGGCTGTTTAAAGGACGAGGAAGCGAAGTTGATGATTCTTCCAAATTGGTTCGCTCGCATATGCGGCAAGACAGCACGAATGGCACGTACATAGCTGAGCAAATTTAGCTGGAAGGCTTGCATCCACTGTTCGTCTGTGACCTGATCGAATCTGCCTATTGCTGGCCCACCTGAATTGTTGATTAAAATATCGACGCTTCCAAAATGCTTGACCGTTTCTTCGACAACTCGCTTTATGTCTTCTTCCTTTGTCACATCCACTGTTACGGCTAGCGGTGTTTTTCCAGTAGCCTGTTCGATCTCAGCACGAACGATTTCCAGAGCAGCTTCATCTCTACCACATATTGTGACATTCGCTCCTTCTTGGGCGAGGCACTGCGCTGTTGCCTTCCCCAATCCCTTTGATGAGGCCAGTACCAGAGCCGTTTTTCCTTGCAAAAATAGATCCATATGCATGCTCCTTTCACGGTTCACTCATGTATGTATCTTGATCTCTTTATTCTACAGAACTTTCAGACGAAGGAAAAGCAAAAGAGAAGGGGTACAGCACATACTCCCCTTCTCTTGCGAATCACTATACCTCTGTCGGAGGTACGTTCTTATCTTTATTTTGTTTTGCTTCTCGTTTTGCTTCGCGCTTCGCCTGGCGTGCCGCTTTGCGCGCCAGTCTTCTTGCCTTCGCCCCCTCAAACAGGGAGTACAGAACTGGAACGAGCACCAGCGTGACGATGGTATGGAAGATCAAGCCAGCGATTACGGCAGTTGCGAGCGGTGCTTCCAAATCAGAGCCTTCTGCCATCGCAAGTCCCATCGGCAGCATCCCGAGAATCGCCGTCAGCTTCGTCATGATGACAGGACGAATCCGTTCCTTGGTTCCCTGGATAATGGCTTCGGCCGTATCCATTCCGCGTTTGCGGAGCAAGTTGATCCGGTCGATCAGGAGAATCGCATTTGAAACGACGATACCGACAAGCATGATGATCCCAATCATCGCCATTTCACCGAAGGTCCGCTGTGTAAGGACGAATCCTAACACGACACCGACCAGAGCCATCGGGATGGTCAACATGATGATAAACGGCTGGGAAAGACGTCCGAACTGCGCAACCATGACGACATAGATCAATGCGAGAACGCCGACGAATACGAAGATCGCTTGTGTCATGTTCGTGCTTTGCTCTTTCAATTTCCCGGCGATCTCTACCTTGTAGCCCGCTGGAATCGCTACACCTGGGAGCTTCTCTCCGATCTCACGGCCGACACCAGCCAGATCGCCGCCTTGAAGCTCAGCGGAAACGGTGATGATCCGCTCTCCTTTTTTGTGCTGAATCGTAACAGGAGATTTACTATAGGTCATATCTACTAAGTCAACCAAAGGTACTGCAGCACCATTTTTCGCGCTCACCATGACGTTTTTGAGTTGATCCGGGTGCTTCAGCCAGTTATCGGGCATTTTAGCAACAACGTTTACTTCAATTCCGTCCTGCGTAATAGAAGTAATTTGTTGGCTGCCAATCAGCACGCTCAACTGCTGTAACAACGAACGATGATCGACATTCAGCTTTGCGAGAGCTTCTTCTTTTGGCAATAACGTGACCTTTTCCTTACCTTCTTTAAAGTCGTTGCGAATGTTGCCAATTCCAGAAATAGTAGAAAGCATTCCTTCCAGATCAGTGGCAATCTTGCTCATCTGCTCCATGTCGTCCCCGAAGATTTCCAACTGGATTGGCGCACTGCCACCCTGTTGTCCGTAAGACATAGAGACCGATTCAATTCCTGGCAAGCCATTCAAAATATTGTTGATATCTTCATTCAAAGCTTCCTTATCCCGCGTTCTTTCTGTTTTCGGAATCAAGGAAATGAATAACTCTGCACTTTCCTTGGAAGCGAAGAAGAATACTTCGTTAATTTCGGGGACTTTCCGCAGCGCTTCTTCCCCGGCTACCCCTGCTTTTTGTGTGTTTTCCAGAGTGGACCCAATCGGCATGTCAATATTGGCAAAAATGATATTTTCATTTGGATTGATCCCTTGGCCTGTTTTCATCATTGGCGTAAGGAATACTGAACCGATTAGCATCAAAATCGCAAGTAAAATCGTTTTGACTCGATGTTTAATCGCAATCTGCAAGAGACCGCTGAACGCACGGATGATAAAGTGTTCTTTCCCTTCTCCTTCTAGCGAAACGTGCTTATCCTTTTGCAAGAAGCGATTGGAGAATACGGGAACAAAAAAGAATGCGGCGATTGTTGAAGCGATAATGGCAGCAGATACCGTAAACGCGATCGTTGCCAAAATCGGTTTGAGCCAGTCTTCAAAATCTGCAAGGATGAGCGGCAAGAAAACGATAATAATCGTAAGCTGCGATGTAAACACAGGCGTCAATACTTCTCTCGTTCCTTTTATGATCGCCTGTTTGAGCTCCTCGCCCTTTTCTCGATAGTGATAAATACTCTCCAGCACTACAATCGCGGCGTCAACAATCAGCCCGACTGATAAGCTCAAGGACAACAAGCTGATCATGTCAATGTTGTACCCGCCGATTTTCATCGCGATAAATGTCATAAAAGCAGAGAGTGGCAGTGTCGTTGCAATGACCAAAGTAACCCTCCAGTTACGGAGGAAAACGAACAGGATGATGATCGCAAGCGCACCACCGATCATCACATCACGACTGAGGTTGGAAACCGCATGCTTAATGAAGGAAGCTCCTTCAAACATGACTTTGATGGTATATTTGCCATTCGCTTCTGCGTTTATTTCGCGAACGACTTCTTCTACCTTCGCTTGCGTGGTGATCAAATCATAACCATCAGCTCGTGTAACACTCAAATGAACAAAAACGGAGCTATTTGTCAGGGCAACTGAATCTTTCACTTTTCCACGCAAGTCTTCAATGTCTGCGAGCTGATCTAGGGAAACCGCTCCCTTCGGCGTATCGATCGACAGTGCTCTCATTTCCTCCGCATTTTGGTACGAATTGTCGATCATGACTACCGTGTCAAAACCTCTGTTCTCCAGCGTCCCAATCCCTTGTTTCCAGTTCGTATCCTGCAGTTGCGAGATGACTGCCGAAGGATTGGTTTGATACGCATTCAATCGCTCAGGCAACAGGGAAATGGCAATTTTATTTTCGAAGCTTCGGTCAGAAACGGATACTTCCTTGACACCCTCGATTTCCTCAATGCGGTCCTTGATCGATGTTTTAGCCAGACTCAGCATCGTCTTCGGATCAGCGCCTACGAGGGCGTAGTCAATCATCTGTTCGCCACCAAAGCTGCTCTGGTTGACTTCTACGGAATCAATAGCTTTCGGGAATCCGTTGCGAAGGCGGTTGACGGCATTTTGTACATCTTGCTTGACTTGCTCGCCTTTTCCTTCATTCGCAGAAATATTGATGCTAACGTAGCCAGCACTCGTTGAAGAAGAATATTTTTTAATATCATTAATCGTTTTTAGCTCTTGTTCTACTTTTTTCGTTATTTTCTCTTCCATCTCTTCAGGAGGGAGTGACCCACCCGAAATCCGAACGAAAATGTCCGGGAAGTTCGTCTTCGGTACCAATTCAATATTAAAGCTGAACAAGGACCCCAGTCCGGCAATGACGAGCAAAAAAGTAAACAAATAGACAATCAGTTGTCTCTTGAGCAAAAAGAGAATCATCTTGTTCATGCACCTATTCTCCCTTCGCCTCTACTTTTTGCCCTTCGACGTAGAATGTAATTCCACTGCGCAGGAGCTGGTCGCCTTCTTTCACTCCAGAAACGATTTCGATGGAGTCTCCGACCATTTGACCGGTCTTCACTGGTTTTCTTACAGTCAGTCCATTCTCTACTGCCATCACGTAATGGTCGGTTTGACTCACGCCGACACTTTCCAGCGGCACGAGGAAGCCATTCACTTGGCGCGGTACCTCAATCGTCGCGGCCATTCCTCCACGCCAGTAACCATCTGCATTCGGTATCGTGATCTCAACGCGGTACTTCCCTGTATCCTTGTTCACAACTGGAGATATAAATGCAATGGTTCCTTCACTTTTCTTACCATCGTCCGACAAAGCCTGCACCTTCGTTTTCTCACGGAATTGACCGATCAAATCATTGGAAACATCCAACGTTACCTTCATTTCGGACAGGTCAACGAGGCGAATGATTTCCTGACCGGGAGACACCTGCTCACCGATTTGTAAGTTCACACCCACGACTGTTCCTGCAAATGGCGCCTGAATTTTCGCATCATCCAAGCTCTTCTTTGCACGGTCTACACCGCCGGCAGCAGCTTTAATCGATGCGTTGGCGACCATGACATCTTCTGGTTCCGCTCCTTTTTGCAGTTCATTCAGAGACAGCTGAGCGTCACGCAGTGTAATCTCTGCTTGCGTAACGGCCCGTTTGCTCGCATTTATTTCGTTTTGCGAAATGGCTCCGCCAGCAAATAGCTTTTCGCTTGTTGCGAGATCCTGCTTTGCTTTATCCAGACTGTCTTGCGCGCTTTTTACCTGCAGGCGCTTCTGCTCAATTGCTTCTGCTGTCGCGCCCTTTAACGTCTTGATTTTCCGTGCTGCTGCTTCCTCCACCTGCCCCTGTGCCGCTGCAATTTCTTTTTGATGGTAACGGGTATCCAATGTGGCCAATAACTGACCTTGCGCGATTTTTGCACCTTTGGTCGCGGAGATCGCTGAGATCGTTCCGCCTGTACCAAAAGACAACACCGCGTCCCGCTTGGCTTCCACCATCCCTGTGATTGCGAGCATCACTGGCTTTGTTGCTTTTTGAACCTTCACTACCTCTACTACCTTCGCCTTTGCCTCTGTCTGCTGCGGTGCCTCTGGTGCTGGCGCTGAACAACCAGCTGCGACCAACATTACCGAAGCCAGAATAATCGATGCCCGTTTTTTCACAAGAATTCCTCCAAATTTTCACAATCATTCCTCATGGCGTAATTGTGCCAGTTTTTACCTCTGCTGCAAAACAGTCAGCGGGTGGAAATTCATATCCGCCCCGAGACGGAGAACAGCACCTTACAGCGCATAAATAGATACGCAAGAAAACTGGGAAAGTTACCTTTTATTGGACGATCCTGAAGAAAAATTTACAAAAAAAGCAGCCAAGTCATAGACTTGAACTGCCTTTTGGATTTGATCCATGTTATTGTTCGATCAATTGTTCCAGTTCTTCGAGCAATTCCTTGAAGACACTCAATGCTTCTGCTATCGGTGTTGGCGACGTCATGTCTACGCCTGCGCCCTTAAGCAGATTGAGCGGATAATCTGAGCTGCCGCCCTTGAGGAACTGCAAATAACGATCCACGGCTGGCTGGCCTTCCTCCAATATCTGCTTGGAAAGAGACGTAGCGGCCGAGAAGCCTGTCGCGTACTTATACACATAGAAGCCGCGATAGAAATGAGGAATCCGCGCCCATTCCAAATCTACCTCGCTGTCTACGACCATGTCCGGGCCGTGATAGGCAACATTGAGCTCACGGTAAATGGTACTGAGAGATTCGGCTGTCAGCGGCTCTCCCTGCTCTTCTTTTGCGTGCACTATTTTCTCAAACTCAGCAAACATGGTTTGACGGAATACCGTTCCACGGAACTGCTCCAGGTAATGATTAATCAAGTACATGCGCTGTTTCTTGTCAGTCGTCGTCTCGAGCAAATGATTCATCAGAAGTGCTTCGTTCAATGTGGAAGCTACTTCTGCTACGAAAATCTTGTAATCGGCATACGTGTACGGCTGTGCGTGATTGGAATAGTAGCTATGCAAGGCATGCCCCATCTCATGCGCCAATGTAAACATGTTGTTGACATTGTCCTGATAGTTCATGAGTACAAATGGATGTGACGTATAGGCGCCCCACGAATAGGCTCCGCTTGTCTTCCCTTCGTTTTCATGCACATCGATCCACCCGTTGGAAAAGCCTTCTTCCAGGATGCGACCGTACTCCTCACCCAGAGGATGAAGTGCTTCTTTGATCGTTGAAACAGCCTGATCATACGGGATTTTCATATCCGTCTCAGGTACGATCGGCACGTACAAATCGTACATGTGCAGCTCATCTACGCCCAATAATTTTTTGCGCAAGGCAATGTATCGGTGCATGAGCGGAAGATGCTCATGAATCGTTGCAATCAGGTTATCGTAAACAGGGAGCTCCACATTATCGGCAAACAAGGCTGCATACAGGGCAGACGGATATTTTCTCGTCCGTGCGTAGAAAACATCCCCTTTGATGGCAGATGTCAGCGAGGCTGCGATCGTATTGCGGAACTTGCCATACGTACTGTACAACGCCTCGAATGCTTCTTTGCGCACGCGTCGGTCTTTGCTTTCCATGAACTGCGTATAGCGTCCCTTGGTCAGCTCGACTTCTTCGCCGTTTTCATCCGTGATCATCGGAAATTTCATGTCAGCGTTGTTGAGCATCCCAAAAATTTTGGAAGGAGAAGACGCAAGCTCACTCATATTTGCCAGCAATGCTTCTTCCTCCGCGGATAGCGTATGTGGCTTGAAGCGAGTTATCTCTTCCAATAAAATGCGGTAGTGCTCAAGACCTTCTACTTCTTTGATCCACGTTTGCAAGTCTCCCGTGGGAATCGCCAAAATCTCTGGCTGTATGTACGAAATGGAACCGTATACTTGCGTGCTGAGGCTGGTCGCCCTGTCAGTCAGCCCTTGATACTTGCTGTTCGCATTGTCTTCGTCTCGACGCATACGTGCATAGACGTACACTTGATCAAGCGTCTTCAATAATTCGTCTTGCAGAGTCAACACGGCCAGCAACTGTTTACCGGAAGTAGCCAGAGAGCCTTTCATTGCTGCGATTTTTTCTGTGAGCTGTTTTACTTTTTGTACGTCCGCTTCCCAATCATTATCAGTGGGATACATGTCCTCAAGACGCCATTTGTATTCAGCGGGGACGTCACTGCGTTTCGGCAGTGTTTTGCTTTTATTCACCGTGATCACTCCCTCGTTTTTTATGTCAGATGAAATGGTCAAATCATCCATATGTGTATCCTATCGTATTATGCCTACAGGTTCAAATTAATCAGGCGCTTTCCCATTATCCACAGAAAAAAAGCCGAGCTTTCCCGAAATGGAAAAGTCAGCTTCTTCCTACTCCAATATAGTGAAAGCCTGCTTCCTTTACCTCCTGGTTCGGCCAGGCATTTCTTCCGTCTACCAAGAGCGGTTGCGCCATACTTTGATGAACCTGTTTCCAATCCAGTTGGACACACGGTTCCCATTCTGTGACCAATAATGCGGCGTGTGCTCCCTCGCATGCTTCTGCCGCGGATTGCGTGTACGTGATCTGTGGAAACAGCTTGCTGACACCAGGTGCTCCAATCGGATCGAAAGCCTTTACAGAAGCACCTTTTTGCAGGAGTGCTTCTATCAATTTGAGTGATGGCGCTTCGCGGATGTCATCCGTATCCGGTTTAAACGTCAACCCCAATACGGCAATTTGTTTGCCTTTCAGACAAGGGAGCTGCAAGCACAGCTGCTCCAAAAACCAGCCAGGCTGTGTAGCATTCACCTCTCGTACTTTATCCAAAATGCTTAAGTGAACATTGTGCTCTGCTGCGAGCTGCAATAACGCAATCGTATCCTTCGGAAAACAGGAGCCGCCATAGCCTACTCCTGCCCGTAAAAATTGCGGACCGATTCGGCTGTCCAGTCCCATCCCTCGTGCGATCGTCACGATATCCGTCCCGAGTGCGGTACTTAACCGTGCTAGCTCATTCATGAAGGAGATTCGGGTTGCCAAAAATGCATTCGAAGCGTATTTGATCAGCTCGGCGTTTGCTCTGGTGGTGATTACTCTCGGTGCCTTTACACCGTTGTACAGCTCCTCCATGCGAGCCGCTGCCTGAGGATTATCTACGCCAATGACGATTCGCGAAGGCTCCAGTGCGTCCAATAATGCACTCCCTTCCCGTAAAAACTCCGGGTTGGATGCAACAGATACTCCTTGGCAGCCAGCCAGCATCCCGGATACTTTTTCGCCAGTTCCGACTGGAACGGTACTCTTGATTACCACGATGCGTTCTTGCGGCGCGAGCGAATGGACCTTTTCAATATCAGAAACAGCCCCGAGTAAATACGTTAAATCGGCTGTGCCGTCTGCTGCTTCAGGTGTCCCCACACAAAGGAAAAAAATCTCTGCGTCCTTCGCCTCTGTCAGATCCGTAAAAAAAGCAAGCGCGCCATCATCTAATACTTTTTTCAATGCCTCTTCTAAGCCCGGCTCGTAAATCGGAGAGATCCCTTGGCGCAATTTTTCTACTTTGGACGCAACGAGGTCAATACCGATCACCTGATGACCGTTCATGGCAAGGGAGACAGCAGTCGTCAAGCCTACGTAGCCGGTCCCAATAACGGCAACTTTCATTCCTTCACCTCATCATTTTTTCGACACACGCAAATAGAGCTCTTCTAGCCTCATCCGTTGCTTATGAATATCGTGGTTTTTTTCTACTTTCAGTCGAGCCTCCGTCGTGATCTGTCCCCACTCGTGATTATCTGTTAATACACGGTTTATCATTTTCCCGAGCGCAGTCGGTGATTTCTCCGGGACCAGATATCCGGTCACTTTGTTTTCGACCAGCTCTGGAATCCCCGCGTGATAGGTGGAAATGACAGGGCGTCCACTAGCCATCGCTTCCATGATGACATTGGGAATCCCCTCTTGGTTGCCATTTCTCGCAGTCTTGCATGCGATGATGAACAAATGGCATTTGGCCAGTTCACGCTGGACTTCACGATGTGGCAGAGCTCCTTTGAGCACGACTTGTGTGCCTAACCTGTTTTTCTTGATCAGTCGTTTGAGCTTCTTTTTTTCTTCTCCATCGCCGACGATGATTAGCTTCGCCTTGGGATGTTTTTTATGCACGTGGGTAAACGCCTTGATTAACGTATCCATACCCTTTTTTTCAGTCAGTCTCCCTACGCTTAGCAATCGGTACTCCCCGTTTTCCACGGGCTGTGGCGGCAGCATGGGAAATTTGCGCAAATCAATTCCTGAGCGGATAAGGGTAATTTTGGATGGGGGACAGCCCAGACGAATCAATCGCTTTCTCATGTGATTGCTCACGACTGTAAACGCATGGCCCTTTCGAAAGAGACGGGTAAGGGACCGTCTGTACAATGGATTTTCTTTGACGCGCTTGGTCGCATCAAAACCGTGAAAGGAAGTGATTAGGGGGAGCTTGCTTTTTTGTGCATAAGGGAGCAATTCTAATCCAGCAGGACCAAAACGGGCATGCAGGCATTTAATTTTTTTTCGTCGCAGCCAAGTGGAGAGGCCGGCCATATGCTTGCGCACATAGACCGGCGAGTAAGGAAATTGTTTTCGGTTAAAGGCTCGCTGTCGGGTCAACACCACGGGTTTGACCACTTGATGTCCAAGCAATTGCTCGTAAATGAATGTTTCACTCTTGGGAAGAAACTTTCTACGATAAACGAGGACCCGATGCATGCAACTGGCCTCCTTGATGACGGGTGTTACCCCTTCGATTGCGAACGAATCTCTGCTAATTGATGGCGAAGGCCCTCTTCTAGCGTCACTTTTGGTTTGTATCCCAAGCGTTGTTGGGCAAATTGGATATCCGCACAGGTTCGTAAGGAGTCACCTGCCGGCCCATTTTGATACACAATGCGAGGGGTCAGATTCATTAACGTGCCCATGATGGATAGCACATCGATGAGCTTGATTTCCCGATCCCCACCCACATTAAAAATGTCACCGGGAACAGCATGCTGTGCAGCGAGTAGATTTGCCTCTACCGCGTCTGTCACATACGTAAAGTCTCGTGATTGCTGGCCATCACCATAGATGATGACCTGCTCGCCTTTCATCATTTGACGAAAGAACCGATGAAAAGCCATATCGGGACGCTGTCTGGGACCGTATACCGTAAAGTAGCGCAGCATGGTAACCGGGAGTCCATAAGCTTTTACATAAACCGAGCAGATTTGCTCCATCGCTTCCTTGGTCACACCATAAGGGGAAACTGGGCGAAGAGGCGCATTTTCATTGGTAACTGTCCCTTGCATCGTCCCGTAAACCGAGGAAGAGGACGAGACCACGATGACAGGTGGCTTCGGTCTTTGCAAGCAAGCCTCCAGCAATTCTTGTGTAGCCAAAATATTATGGCTAACATAATCAGCAAAGGACTTTCCCCAGCTGTTTCTCACTCCCGGCAAGGCAGCGAGATGGAAAACAACATCGACGTTCTCGAGCCAAATGTCCCAACGCCCAGTCTGAAGCGTTGTAGAGTGGAAGGTGAAGGCAGGATGTTTTCCTATTTCGGCCAGATTACGCAGTTTCGCAGCAACATCGTAGTTATCGATGAACCCGTCTATCCCGATGACTGTCACGCCATCGTTCAACAAGCGCTGCGTCAAATGAGACCCTATAAAACCTGCACAGCCGGTGACAAGAGCTTTCTTCATCGCCTCCGACGCCTCACTTTCTTCAGCCGTCTAATGACCAAATAACCGTTCTTGTAACCATAGATGGCCTTGTACTTCTTGCCCCACCTTTTCAGATAATATTTGAATGTTTTTTTTCGCAAATAATTACGGCGGAACTTCATCTTGCTGTCCGTGAGCTGACCTTTGTGCTTCGTCCGATTGTAAAGGATTTTGTTGATGTATCTCACCCGATACTTTTCAATTAATCGCAAAATGATTCGCCGATCCTCCATGATCCTTCCCTCGTATCGATCCGAGGTATCCCAACCACCCACTTGATGCAGGGCTTCTACGCGATAGCAACGTGGAGAAACCATCCATCGATTGTACTTCAGAAACTGGTACTTGTTATGAAACGTCTTGTGCTTCACCTTAATCGTCTTGGTATACTTTCCGCGCCTAACTTTCCAGATGTTCATGTTGCCATAGAACAGAGCTGTGCTTTTCTTGCTTTTGTGGATGTACTTTTTGAGCACGGCCAGCGTCCGTTTCGGTAACCAGTCATCGGAGTCGAGTTGTATGAGATAGGGGGTATCCACCATGGACAATGCCTGATTCATGACTTTGCCGATTCCAGAATTTTGTTCCATTCGATGATACATAATGTTTGGGTGGTACATATATTTTTCAATTTTACTTCTGGTTCGATCGGTGGATGCATCGTCAATGATCAACAGCTTCCAATCTTTTGAGGTTTGATTCAAGACGCTTTTGATGGCTTTGCGAATAAACTTGGCGCGATTGTATGTCGGAATGACTACAGTAAAGGTCGGATTCATACGTCCTCCCTCTTGACAGCCGGAATGCAAATGGACGATTTGTCGCTAACAATGAAGACTCCCGTACTGTTAGAAGATTGACCCGTCATCATCGATGAGCGGCCGAAAACGCTGTTAGTTATTTTCCAAGCAATGTCTTGCAGCGAGCTGTTTTCCAGCAAGATACTGTTTTCGATATACGAGCAATTTCTCAAGCTTACGCCATTTTGAATCGAGACGTACGGTCCTATTTCGCAATTTTCAATTACACAATCATCACCGATTAGTACAGGACCTGTAATCTTCGCATTTTTTACAATCGTTCCTTTGCCAATTTGATGTTGATTGCCTAGCTCCCTCGTAAGCATCCACTGGTTGGCCTCCAGCCAGCGATCGATGGTTCCCACATCCGAATACTTTCCGTTGGTGACGGAGTGAGACAATTTGAATCCGCGATTAATCATTGATTGAATCGCATCCGTTATTTCTAGTTCGCCTCGGGGAGATGGCTGCAGGGTGGCAATCGACTCAAAAATAGGTGGCGTAAACAGGTATGCGCCAATAACCGCCAGATTGCTCTTTGGCTGACGTGGCTTCTCCTCTACAGAGATCAGTCGTCCTTTTTGTACTTCTGCGATCCCATAATCCTGTGGTCTCTCCACTTTACTTAGCATCACGACACCGTCAGATTTTCTCTTCGTAAACGCTTTTGTAAGCCCGTGAAGCGAATCCATCAATAAATTATCACCTAGTAGCAAGATAAACGGTTCGTCTTGCAAAAACGGTTGCGCTAGCTGGACAGCATGGGCAATTCCCAATGGTACCTCCTGCCTGATAAACGTAATGGTAGCCCCGAATTGACTACCATCGCCCACCATGGGAGGAATCTGTACTTGAGAAGGATGTATCACGATGCCTATTTCCTGAATGCCCACTTCACGCAGTTTGCGAATGCAATAGTGTAAGACCGGGTGATTGGCCACAGGGAGGAGGGTTTTCGGTTGCGAATAGGAAAAGGGGTGCAGTCGCGTCCCACGTCCAGCACACAAGATTAACCCTTTCACAAGTATCACTCCCCAGTTTTGCTCTGCGATACTTATAAGGTATGCGTATCTGGATAAGCTGGACAGGGCAGACGTCCACATTGACGCAAGAAAAGGCAACCACCTACATCCTTTACGTTCGAATTAACCTGTTTTTAAAAGCGGTTGTTTCTCTTCACTTCGCGTTGGAACGACTGTTTCAAACACGTTCAGATAGCCTTGCGCTGTCGCGTACCAAGAAAAAAACTTAGCTCGTTGCAGGGCCTGTTTGCCCATTTCATTCCGGACGGCAGGTGAACTCCACAACAGTTCCCAGACAGCAGGCAATCCTTTTTCCCAATCTTTTGGCGGAATGATAAAGCCACTTTTCTCATGGGCAACCACTTCACGAATACCGCCTCGTGGAGTGGAAATGACAGGCTTTCCGGAAGCCATTGCCTCTAAATTGACACGGCAAAACGCTTCTTTCCAAACAGATGGTGTCGCCACGACATCCCCAATTTGATAGTAAAGCGGCATTTTTGCGGATGGTACGAAATTGACGAAACGCACCTTTTCACCCAAAGGCTTCGCAAGTCGCTTGAGCTCTCGAACATACGAATTCAGGCGATTACTGCCGTATCCCGTACCGCCTACAATGACGAGCTTGGCTTTCGGGTCTTGTTTGCTCACCTGGCGAAAGGCTTTAATCAGCAGATGCACCCCTTTTCCGCGCATGAGTCTGCCGGCATAAAACAAGACGCGATCATCTGGCTTCAATCCGAGTTCTTGACGCATTTTTTTGACTGCTATCTTTGCAACCTGATAAGGAGTGACATCGACTCCGAGGTGAACCGCATGAATTTTATTTGCAGGAATCTTGCACGTCCGAATAAAGTGCTGACGTAAAAATTCACTGTTCGTAATAAAACCTGTTGCCAGTCGAACGGCACGCCGCATATTTTCCTTGGTAATGATCGGCTGTGACCCATACACGTGAGAGTGCATATTCACAAAGACCGGGATCTTGGGAAAATGGCGTTTTAAAGTGAGAACATAGATCGGTCTGTTTTCCACGAGGATGACATCTGGCTTGTTCTTCTTGATATGGTTAATAATCCGGCGCAAATAAGGCTTTGGCCCATGATACGGGACGCGAATGAACTGCCGGTTTTCTTCCACGGATGAGGTCGGATAGGTCGCACATTGACGAGTGTAGATCGTCACGTTATGCATGGGCTCGATCATCTTTGTGACCTCGTCAATATCGTGTTCAACCGAGCTTCCTTTGACAGGTGGTACAGAAAAGGGACCCGGACTAATAATTGCGATGTTCATTTCGCTCGATCTCCCACTCCTTTTTCAGTGAAAGAACTACTTGATACAAGTACTGCAATTGTTTTGTATGGTGCTCTTCAAGCTTCTCCCATCTTTCTTCCCACGAAGCCAGCGCCTCTTTCAGTTCCAACACTTCTTGTTCAAGCTTGTGAACCTGTTCCACG
This sequence comes from Brevibacillus fortis, assembly GCF_046196545.1. GTDB lineage: Bacteria > Bacillota > Bacilli > Brevibacillales > Brevibacillaceae > Brevibacillus > Brevibacillus fortis_A. Next base: position 2,713,694 of record NZ_CP176370.1, on the reverse strand, counting down.
ACTGCCACATCGGTCTCTCTCATAATAATTTCGAAGGTAGGCTCCAAGACCAGTTCCTTTGGCTGCTCTACTGTTGTATTTACGACCAACTCCTGGACGTTTTCCGTTACTTCCTCTTCCGGTTTTTCATTGGCTTTTACGATTGAAATACGTTGAACTGCCTCATCTACGACATAATTTCCTGAAAAAACACCTGGTGTTACCCAATGAGACAGATCCCATTTTTTCCGTTTTTCCACAAGTCATCGCCTCCTGAAGCTTGCATCTACGTAATATGTTATGACAGACAAGGAAAATGGGTACGTGTACGGTGACATAGAAAAAACCGCTTGATTTGGATGAAATCAAAGCGGTTGCCCGTGGTCTCTCATATTTGCTTGTCTACGGAAGTTCAAGCTGTAAAGACGCGCTTGTTCTACCGTTGTAATCTGCTGCTTTTGCCATTCGAGCAAGATCCTGTCGATATAGCGGATGTGGAGTTTGCCCACGGTTGCAGCCTCACGCAAAGCGGTCAAAATCAATTCTTCCTGATAGCCGTCCTGTTCGGTCCACATGTGGATGTTCTCCAATTCAAATGGCGCTAACGGGCGACCAAATGCCTGCTCAAAACGAGCGTAAATGGCAACAGGTTCGGCATCCAGAGAAACGGCCACCTCCATAAAGGGCTCCATGCTTCTCGGGTCTGCTTGCTGCTCCCGCCAGGTCTGGTACAGCTTTTTGTACAAGGGGGTCAAATTGTATTGCTCATGACGCATGCCAGTCTGTGGATCGATAAACTCATCTATCGTAATCCAATCTTCTTTTAATAGCTTTTGTAGAGATTGAATTAATCTCCTGCTCGTCATGGACATGCGTTCCTCCAGCTCTGTTAAGGTCGGGAATCGATTCCCTTCCTGCTGAAAGGACAGCAGATGAATCAGTAGCATCATCTCGTCATCAGTCAATGACATACGCTTATACATTTTCAAAAGAAGGTTGGAGACGGATGTTGCTCCTTCTTGCAACAATTGCAATATATGGGAGTCCATAACGCATATTCACCTCTGGGTTGGAATAACAAGGGAGTGCGTAAAACGCGCTGTCAAACAATAGGAACACCCTGCTGCCCTCGCGCAACAGGGTGTAGATCGTTCATTGATAAAGGAACTTTCTATGGGTAGAGACGATTCAGCATGCGTGGGAATGGAATGGTTTCACGCACATGATCCAGACCACAAATCCATGCAATCGTACGCTCCAGACCCAAACCGAAGCCGGAGTGAGGAACTGTACCGTATTTGCGCAGATCCAAATACCAGCGATATGCCTCTTCCGAAAGCTCATGCTCAGCAAAACGTTTCTCCAAGAGTTCTGGATCATCAATCCGCTGGCTACCCCCGATGATTTCACCGTAGCCTTCAGGTGCGATCATGTCCGCGCACAGAACCACTTCCGGACGTTCAGGGTGTGGCTTCATGTAGAAAGCCTTGATTTCAGTAGGATAATGGGTGATGAAAACAGGCTTGTCGAAGTGGTCCGCAATCATCGTCTCATCCGGTGCCCCGAAGTCGTCTCCCCATTTGATCTCGCTACCTTTTTCCTGCAACAGTTTAATCGCATCATCATAAGAGATGCGTGGGAACGACCCCGTTACATTTTGCAGTTTTGTTGTATCGCGCTCCAACGTTTTCAGTTCGCGCTCACAGTTTTTCAATACGGATTGTACCACATGAGAAACAAACGCTTCCTGAATACGCAGATTTTCTTCGTGATCCACGAAAGTCATCTCCGGCTCGATCATCCAGAACTCGATCAAGTGACGACGTGTCTTGGATTTCTCGGCACGGAAAGTTGGACCGAAAGAGTAAACGCGACCTAACGCCATAGCGGCTGCTTCCATATAAAGCTGGCCGGACTGCGAAAGATACGCATCCTCCTCAAAATATTTGGTATGGAACAGATTGGTGGTACCTTCCGCAGAGGTCGGTGTCAAGATCGGTGGATCTACTTTTACGAAACCGTTCTCGTGGAAGAACTCATACATGGCGCGAATCACCTCGGAACGCACAGCCATGACTGCACGCTGACGTGGAGAACGCAGCCACAGGTGGCGATGGTCCATGAGGAAGTCAACACCGTGTTCCTTCAAGGAAATCGGATATTCCTGGGCGATCTGAATAATTTCCACACCTGTTACTGTCAGTTCGTAACCGCTTGGTGCGCGGTCATCCGCACGAACTACACCGGTTATGTAAAGTGAGCTTTCTTGTGTGAGCTGCGATGCATTCTCCCACACTTCTTCCCCTACTTCCGCTTTTACTACTACACCTTGGATGAAGCCGGAGCCGTCGCGAAGCTGCAAAAATTGAATCTTGCCGCTGCTGCGTTTGTTGTATAACCAGCATCCTAGGCGTACTTCTTGTCCAACATGCTGCCCGATTCGGGCAATCGTCGTCAACATTGAATGATTCCCTCCATTTACCATGCCACGCAAATACAGACTAAGTATACCTAACAATTATACTATTGGGGGCCTGCAAATTCAATGAAAGTCTCCCTGCATAATGTTAACCATAAAATAATTATGTAAACAAATGTACATTTGGGAGACCTGATCTCAACATCGGCCTCCCTGCTTCTGAATCATCCACTCGCCCCATTGTTGTTTCCTACCGAATTATTTATCGTTTTCGATATCGCTATCGTATTCTTCACTACTTTCATAATCTTGCTCGAGATAACTGTCATCCGTGTCTTCTTCATCTTCATCCATGTCCTGATCCTCCATGTCATCCTCGTCCGTGTACTCGTCTTCCATGTCTTCATCATCCGCATATTCGTCTTCCATGTCCTCATCTTCCCTGTCTTCATCATCCGTATCTTCGTCTTCCATGTCCTCATCTTCCCCGTCTTCATCATCCGTATCTTCGTCTTCCACGTCCTCATCTTCCACATCTTCATCATCCATGTCTTCCTCTTCAAAGTCGTGATCTTCCTCACTCTGATCTTCCTCGACTTCTTCTGCCTCCAGTTGTTCTACCTCTGTTGACCACTCCAGCAATTCGTGTGGGACATCTACCCCTTTTACTCCAATCCCGATCCAGTGAATCACACCTGTCGCTTCCTGCCCCTCTTGATTGCGAAAGACGGTGATGATCGCTGAAGTTCTTTTCGTGTATTTGAGCGACGTATATATTCCCGCTTGATTGGTCATCGCCACCATACAATAATGTGTATCCGCATAAGGCTGTGGCAATCGAACGGTTACATCTGTAGACTTGCTCGTGGCAGAAAGTCTGAAGGGGACGAAACCGAATTGTTGCAAGGTTACGCCAATGTGATTATGCGTCTCAACTACCGGAAAGCTCAGCTTCTCCGCGCTAATTGACTGATCCGCAATGTGATGCGTAGTGACAGCTCTAGACGTAATTTTAGAACCGGTCACGGAGTCCTCTGCCAGTTTTTCTTGCGTAATGATCCGGTTTTGCAGATGCTGTTCTGTTATGCTCCTGCTAACAAGATGACTTCCTTTAAGCGTCCCTTCCTTAATATGAGTTCCATCCAAGCTGCCTTTTATGACATGAGCGCCATGAACGGAATGGCTATCTAGCTTGCTCGTATCAATGCTCTGATCGGCAATTTTCTCTCGGGTGACACTGCCGTCCTGTATTTTTTCCTTGGAAATGGAGTTACCCTGAAGATGGTCCGCTTGAATGATGTGACTGTTGAGATGCGTAGACGATATTGCTTTTTCCGCAATCTTTTCCGCCGTGACGGCTGATCTGCCCAGATGGCGTGTCTTGATCGCATCTTTGGCTATTTTGGGAGCTGTGATGATGGCATCTCCAAGTTTGCTTGTCGTAATGCTTAGATCTGAAATTTTGTCTGTGGAAACAGATTCCGGCGCCAATTTTGACGTGGTCACCAAGTGGTCATGCAGATGCTGTGTCTGGATGATGTACTCCCGTAGATGATTGCCCCCAATGAGTCTGTCAGCCAAATGTTGTTCTTCTACCGATCTTCTTGCCAGCTTTTCTGCGCGAATCGACCCGTCAATCAGATGTCGTGAACTCACGCTCTCATCGAGCAAGTGTTGCTCTCCTACACTCTTGTTCGCCAATTTGTCGGTAGTGACAGCCTTGTCAGCTATCTTGGCAGTGGTAATCTGCTGATCCCCGATTTTTTTGGACGTCAGCATCCCATCTTGCAAGTGGCTTGATAGGACACTTCCAGCTTGTAAATGTGTGCTGCTGATTGATTCCTTGGCGAGCTTTTCTGTCGTGACACTGTTGTTGTCCAAATGCTCAGTCAAAATCGCATATGGCCCTATTTTATCGCTCGTCACCGCTTCAGGATATAGATGCTGGGTATAAATGGCCTGAAATGCTATGTGATGATCCGTGATGCTGCCAGCGGTAATGTTACTGCCATCTATTATCTCTTCTGTGAGATGATGATGGTGGATGGAGCCTTCACGAATATGCTGAGACTCAACTGCATCCTCGTCTATCTTCGTTGAAGTCACTGCTCCATCACGTATTTTATCCCCTGTGACAGCTCCATCCTCAATCTTTACTGTATTGATCACATAATTGGCGAGGTTACTTGTTTGAATGGACCCCATCTTTATTTTTTCCGAGGTAATCGATTGATCCTGGATCAACTCATTCGTGATTGCTTGGTCCTGAATATGCTTGCTCTGGATCGAGTGATCGGCAAATTTCATCGAGTCGATGGTTTTATCAGCTAACTTCTCCGACGTAATACTATGGTTGATTAATTTTTGTGCAGAAATCGAATAATCCTGCAAATGCTCACCGCTTACGATTCCCTGCCCAAGATGGTCCCTCTGTACTGCATGCGGTGCGAGTTTGGTGGAAGTTACGCTCTTGTCCGCGAGCTTACTGCTGTCCACGGCATAATCCTTCAAAATCGAATTATCCACGGCGCCTTGCTTAATCTTGGACGCGTCAATGGCACGATTCGCAATTTTTTCTGTAGTCACAGATTGATCTGTCAAGTCGTCTGTATAGACAAACGATTGGACACGATCATCATTTCGGTCTTTGAGGACCTTCGAGTAAAAGTTCTGATTGGCGGATGAGCTTTGTTTGGAGGATACGTTCTGTTTGGAAGATGAATCCTGTTTGGAAGACGAGTCCTTTTTGGAAGACAAGTCCTGTTTGAAAGACGAGTCCTGTTTGAAAGACGTGTCCTGCTTGAAAGATGGGTCCTGTTTGAAAGCCGAGTCCTGCTTGGAGGATAGGTCCTGCTTGGGTACTTTGGGAATCGGTTTTTGTTGCTCTTTCGGTGTGGCAGCAGAGATGGGAGGTATTCTCTGACTGCTCTCCAAATTACTTTCAAGCAGATTTAATTCGAGGTCTTCCATCCACTCCCGATCCGGTGATGATGTATAAGAGAGCGGTAACTCGTTCATGGTCTGCCTAAAGGTTTTGCTCAGACTTTTGTTTGCTTTTCGCCGGTTCACATTGGCCATAGGGTCTCCTTGCCTCCTGATTTCATTCCCGTATCACTTTTGTAGGATATTCATCCATTTCCCTATTTGGCACCGTGTCTACAAAATTGTTTCATTCTTATCGGCCTAAGTTGCCAGCAAACGCAAAGAAACCTGCTTCGCCAACTCTTCCATTGGCTAGCAGGTTCTTTTTCTTCATTTATACGGCAACTTCTTCTTTCGTTTGTGACAAAAGCGTCCTGAACTCATCACCTTGCAGAACTTCCGCTTCCATTAATGTGTACAAGCCTGTTTGGAATACGGAGTCATATTGTCTCAAAAGATTGCGAGTTTCTACGAGCAATCCTTCCAGCAGACGCTCAACCTCGTCATGAATACGACTCTTATCCACATATTGCAAATGTACAATCCCCAGCTCTGACATACCGCTTTGTACAATTTCCTGTGCCATTCCCAGCGCTTGCTCGAAGTCATTCTTCGATCCAGTACTGCGGCCACCGTAGTAGATTTCCTCCGCTACGGCTCCTCCAAGGCTAACCATGATTTGCTTTTCCATCGCATCCTTGGTATACAGATAGCGGTCTTCCATTGGATTTTGTCGGACGTATCCAAGTGCTTTGCCCCGTGGACTCAGCGTGACCTGCGAGACAGAGCCTGGTCGCACCATCTCACTGACAATGGCATGTCCCAATTCATGGAGAGCAACACGCTTCTTCTCTTCCTCTGATGCTTGACGGTCTACTTTCTCTCCGAGCATGACCTTGTCCACTGCATAACCAAAATGCTTCGCACTGATCTTTTCCTGACGGTCACGCATGGCGTAAATAGCCGCTTCATTCGCTACACTTTCCAGCTGTGCGCCAGAAAAACCGAATGTCTCCTGTGCCACTTTTTCCAATGTGACGTCCTCGCCTAGCGGTTTATTAGCCGTATGAATGGTCAAAATCTGCTCGCGTGCTGGCTTGTCTGGAAGATCAACGCTAATATGACGGTCAAAACGACCAGGACGCAACAGCGCTGCATCGAGCATGTCTTTCCGGTTCGTAGCTGCCATGACTAAAACCCTCGGCTTGTCAGTCGTAGCTACACCATCCATCTCCGTCAACAGTTGATTCAAGGTTTGGTCGTATTCACGTTGCTGTTGACCGTCCCTTTTTCCACCGACGACATCGATCTCATCGATAAAAATAATCGCGCTGTCTTGCCCATTTTTCTCCGCTAATGCCTTCGCTTCTTGAAACAATTCACGGACGCGTTGTGCACCGACACCGACGTACATCTCTACAAACTGCGAACCTGATGCTGCCACAAAAGCAGAATTTGTATAGTTCGCTGCCGCTTTCGCCATCAGTGTCTTCCCCGTACCAGGAGGACCTGTCAAAAGAACACCTTTGATCGGGCGGATCCCGTACTGCTCAATTTTGTCCTTATACACGAGAAAATCAAGCGATTCCTTCAGTTCTTTTTTAGCGCGTTCCTGTCCACCGATATCGGCAAACTGCACGTCCGATTTCGGCAGCTCATGCTTGTTTACTTTTCTTTTCCCACCGAGGGCGACATTCCCGCCTTGTCCATTTTGCTGACGGATGACCAGAAAATAAATCGCCCCCAGTACGGCTCCGAACACCAGGAATGGCGTAATATTTACCCCTAGAAAAACAAGAAAAATCAACAGTGCAGGTACGACGCCGATCAGTACTTCCTTACGCACGTGCCGTCACCTCTTTTTCAATGGAACGGGGTATGATGGTGTAGAAATCCTCCGTTCCTTTTTTCAAGTACACATAAATGTTCTCGTCATCCATCAATGCAGATGCTTCGTCCAGCTGATTCCCCTTTTTCCATTGTTCCACGAGGGCTGGAATGCGGCTATATTCATGCAGCTCCACTGCTTCTGTAAACACAAATTGACCGCTCTGCCAAATATCGTTCATCGCTGTCGACTGATTGTCTATGTCAATGACCACTTCTTTTTCCCCTGCGATCTTTTGTGTTTCCGTTAGCAGATTGCGATATTCTGCTGGAAATGCGTCTGGTTTTGTAACAGTTACATCTATTTGAATTTTATCTTTGCTGATCTCCAAATGGCCCAATGTTGCGGACTGCATTTGTCCGATTTCTGCACGGATTGGCTCCTCAATCTCCATCTTTTGATACAAGAACCATCCTCCGAACAGGAGTGCCAATGTTGCCACCAAAGATAATCCAATTGCGCTCTTTTTCAACTGCACGGCTACTCCCCCCATAAATATCGTTCTCTTTTTCTCTCTCTGCAACATCCCCAGTATATCATATGAGTATATCAATTCCTTATACAGATGTTGGATGGAATGCCAAACAGGCCTTCTCCCATAAGGAAAAGGCCTGTCATCAAGCAAGCGTATTAGGTTGGCGCGAGGACGTACGAGGTTAACAAAGCACCTGTGAATAGATCATAGTGAATATAGTGAAAACGACCGTCTTTGTCTTTGACAGTAACTTCCCAAAATTTCTTATCGTTTTCGAGACCAGGAACCAAATGGGTGATCTCCGATTGCGGGAATGACTTGTAAACCGCCTCTTCTACATTCTTTTTTGGAACAGCTAGATCCATTCGATCGAAGCTAACTTTCTGTTCTGTGATCCATGCTACGACGTGTGTACCCGCCTTATTTTTTCCAATGACGACAGCGTAGCTCTCCTTGCCTCGATATTCATCGATGGATTCAATCTCAGTGATTGTCGTGCGATCCTGAACCCACTGACGAACGGTTTCCTCAAATTGATTGCGCTCTCCTGCTACAGAAGCCGTCAGGTGATAGGCGAACCCAGCTCCCGTAAGTAATATGACGGCTACGATTGATAGGATAATTCGTACTAACACAGCAAAGTAACTCCTTTACGTGGCTGACATTACAATCGGAATCGAAGCTGGTCTCTCTTCACTCCAACTGCCGTTTGTATTTGCAAATCCAGCTCCAGTTGGCGAAGCTGCCCCGTATTTGACTCGTACCATAGTTGGTAATTTACTTTCATTCCGTTCGTTACGTTTGAAGTCAAATCCTGAATAGGGAAGGATGGACCTAACCACATCGATAATAACGAAGAGACTTTCTCAGGTGGTACCGCTATCCGATATCCACTCCATCCTTGCCCTGCAGTATCTTCAAGGCGTTCAGGACTAACCGATTGCAAAACTCCTTTGAGCAAAACTGCGTGCTCATGTGGGGTGAACATCGCATACGGCAGTGCGGCATGATCCTGTATCTGGCCATCCATTCGCACCGATACTGGTTGCCCATCTTTTCTGGCTATTTCAAGCTGGTGGCCACCGATTTCTCCTGTGAGCTGAAATTGCTCATTTTGATATCGCCCATGCAAGGTCTGATCCTGCATGTATACCAGAAATGAGCGTTCCTCGTCCTTCGTGATCTGCTCCAAAAGCTCCGCTACCGTCGTCGCTGTCTGCTCCGCTCCTGCCGTTTTTCTGACCGCAGACGTAGTATCAGTGCTGTCTGTATTGGCTGATCGACTTACTGTCCCCAATACAATCCCGAGGAGAAATAGACCGAGTAGGATAGGAATAAGCCACCACAGCATTTTGGGCCGGATGTACATGTCGTCCCCCCTGTCCCATTTTTGTCTTTAGCCTATGCTATACGGGAAGGTTTTAGAACGACACGGAAAAGTTGCTAATCATAGCTTAAGGTCGGGCGGTCATACTACATATACACCCCGAGGAGGTGAGCGCGTGACATCTTCGCAACAAACCACATCTCCTGACATACTTGGGTTTCTGTTACAGGAATATCGCGTCTCCTGGGCAGGATTGTCGTCTCCCTTGCGTCAATGGTCGCACACACCCACTCTTCATTTTCGCCATCATCTCCTGACAAAAGCTGTGGCAAAAATGAACAACGGAACGTCGTAGTATCCAATTCCCCTACCTACACCTACACTGCCTTACTCCTGTCCCCCACCTGACAGGAGCCTTTTACCGTTTTAACGTTTGGAATACGCGGTTTGCTTCATAAATCGCGCGCTCCTCATCGATGGTCAACAGCTTATGATTACGCATCAAGAATTTACCCGCTACAATTGTATCTTTCACATCGCGTCCATTTGCTGCGTACACCACGTGTGAAATCGGTTGGTGTGCTGGGTGGAAATGGGCTTGGTGACTATCCAGCACGATCAAGTCAGCTTGCTTGCCTACTTCAATGCTTCCGAGTGTTTCCTCTTGGAATACCCCTTCTGCGCCATAACGAGTAGCCATGCGAAGTGCTTCCTCTGCTGGAACCGCTACTGGATCGTTGTTCACACCTTTGTGCAGGATCGCAGCGAGCTTCAATTCCTCAAACAAATTCAAATTGTTGTTGCTTGCCGAGCTGTCGGTACCCAGTGACACGCTTACACCTTTTGCCAACATTTTCGGAACAGGCGCAACACCACTTGCCAGCTTCAGGTTGCTCACTACGTTATGAGAAACTCTCACATTGTATTTTGCCAAAATGTCGATTTCTTCATCCGTTAGGTGAACAGCGTGCGCGACGAGTGTTGGGCGATTGAACATTCCCAGCTTTTCCAAATGAGCAACTGGACGAAGCCCGTAGTCCTTCTCGTTTTGCCCGACTTCCCAAGCAGTTTCAGACATATGGATATGAAGCGGCAAGGACAACTCATCGGCTTTTTCGATAATTTGGGTAATAAATTCTGGCGAGCAGGTGTACGGCGCATGCGGTGCCATCATGACCGTAATACGCCCGTCTGCCTGATTATGCCATTCTTTTGCAAAAAGAGTCGCGTCTTTCAGCTTTGTTTGACGTTCTTCTTCGGAGCACAGGCCAATCATACCTCGGCAAAGGCGAGCACGCATTCCAGCTGCATCGACTTCCTTCGCCACGACATCCATATGATCATACATATCCACAAACGTGGTGGTTCCGGTACGAATCATCTCGATAAGCGACAATTGGGTACCCCATTTTACTGTGTCTCCCGTGAATTGCGCCTCCAATGGCCACATTTTGTCTTCCAGCCATTGTTGCAGCGGCAAATCATCTGCATAACCGCGTAGGAGAGACATACCAGCATGTCCATGCGTGTTAATTAATCCAGGCAGTATGTAATCACCTTTTTGATCGATGACTTCATCGTAGCCCGCTTCCGACAAGTCCTCAGGAGTTGGGCCCACATACGTAATCTTGTTGCCTTCGAATGCTACGGCACCATCGTAAATGACTTCATTCGTATCGTTAACGGTAATGACTGTTGCGTGAATGAGGATCGTTTTTTTCATAGTATACACTCCATTCTTACGTCAAATAGTAGGCCAAACTTTGCAGGTTGGACGTCACATCCGCATAGTGAACGCGAACATCTTTTCCTGCGCGAATCGTCGTAGGGGCAAAATTCAAGATCCCCCTGATACCCGCTTGAGTCAACTGATCACATACGGATTGCGCTGCAGGTGCCGGTACCGTAATAATCGCCAGCTTGATTTGCTTGTTGACGACCGTTTCCTCCAGCTCTGATAAAGGCTGAATCGGTATACCTGCGACTTTTTTTCCCTGCTTCTCTGGATTATTGTCAAAGATGGCCGCAATCCGCATGTTATCTTTCAAATAAGCGTTGTAGTTACTAATGGCATGGCCCAAATGCCCTGCTCCGACCAAAGCGACACGGATTTCATCCGTGAGCTTCAGAATTTCACGTATTTTTTCCACCAGATAATCGACATCATAGCCGATTCCCTTTTTTCCAAAATCACCAAAAGCTGCAAGATCTTTTCTGATTTGGGCAGGATTCACATCAAGATTCTTGCCCATCTGTTGGGAGGAAACGGTGGTCACCTCAACCTGCTGCAAATAACTGAGGTAACGCAGATAAATCGGCAAACGACGGACGACCGCTTCTGAAATCTTTTCGTGTTTTGCCACGTTCGGTCTTCCCCCTAATCCTTTTGCTTCAAAATCCGATATTCTTTTCCATTCGATAAAATGGTAATGGAACCGTCGTGGCTGGTAACGTATGTCTCGGCCCATGACTCACCCAAGCGCTCCATGACTTCCGTCTGACCGTCTTTCATTTGATCCCGCGATCGACCAGTCTGAATAATAGCGACCTGAGGATCGACTTGTGTCAGAAACGGTTGCGAAGAGCCTTGATTGCTCCCCTGACCCGCTACCTTTAAGACTTCCGCCTTCAGTCTGTCATTTTGCCTCTCCAACAGTCGCTCTTCTGCTTTTTCATTTACGGCGCTCATAAATAAAAATCGCAATTGACCGTGCGTCAATCGAAACACGAGAGAATTGTTCTGGGGAGATAAAAATAACGGTTCATCCGGGAGCAAAACTTCCATGGAAATTTCTTGGTCAAGATTGAGTACTTGTCCTTGCTCTGCTTCCATCTGCTTTTGGTTGGAGCGAAGCAGCACGACATGGCGAAGCGATGATGCGATCAGCTTGGGTAAAATGACGGCATCTACAAGCACCTGCTGGCTTAATGAAGCGTAGCCTCCCATATGCTCAGGCTGGTCGTTCGTCAACACTACATAGTCGAGCCGTGTGATCTTGAGCTCTGCCAAGCGCGCCGAGAGAACGGGCCAATCTTCTGTCGTACCCGTATCAATCAGCATCGTTTTGCCGCCTGGCATTCTCAAAAGTGTACTCTCACCATGTGGAAGTGCCAAGTAGGTGATAATGAGACCCGAAAATTCCTGTTCTGTCTCTGTTTCAAACGGGTCATCTATCTTTACTGCTGCTTCTTGCAAATACAAATGGCTATCAATCGAGCATGCGCAAAGGAAAATCGCACTAAGAACTACAATCCACCAACGCCACTCTTTTTTCCATAACATTTATTTTATCACCTTAATCCCTATGAGACTATTGCTTCATTTTATGAATCTGACAGGGATTGCATACTAAGGAATGGCTCTATGCGCTCTCGCAGCGTTGGCCATGGACCGCTTTCGATCTGAAATGGCGGCAAGGATTGAAGGAATGAACGTCCATATCTCGCTTCAACCACACGCGTGTCAAAAACGATCACGACCCCGCGATCCAAGTGGTGGCGAATTAATCGACCCACCCCTTGTTTAAATTGCAGAACGGCTTGTGGAAGAGACAAAGACATAAAGGCGTTTTTTCCTTCTGCCTTCAAAAGCTCTGCCCTTCCTTGATAGACAGGATGATTCGGCGGAGCAAATGGGAGGCGAACAATCACCAGACTGCTCAGCCATTCCCCCTGGATATCGACACCTTCCCAGAAGCTGCTCGTCCCAAGCAGGACACTTCTCTCCATGCTTCGGAACAGACGCACCAGCTTGCTCCGATTGTTGCTATCAATCCCGTGACCGAATAACGTATACGGTTCTGGGGCCTCCGCAAGGCGTTCTTTCATTGCTTGGTAAACAAGTCGAAGCATCGAGTGGGAGGTGAATAGAATCAGCGTCCTTCCTTTCGAAGCCAGTACGACGTCAACACACCCTTGAATGACAGCCTCCAAATAGGTGTGGTCACTCTCTTTGCCTGGTGTGGGGAAATCAGATGGAATCAACAGTAATCCCTGCTCTTCATAATGAAACGGCGATGGCAGTGACAAGGTCCGCACTCGTTCCTCGGGCAGTTGGTCGAGACCAAACTGGCTTTTGATGTAGGAGAAGCTGTTTTTGACCGTCAGAGTGGCTGATGTCAAGATCAGACTCCGTTTTTGCGCGAAAAGCGGTTCTGCCAATGAGTCGGCAACCTTCAAGAGTGCTGCGGACAAATGAACCTGCTTACGAGCTGTACGGGACTCTACCTCCATCCAATATACATACTCGGCATCCTGTTCAAGCAAAAAGAAGTGAAGCAGCTCCACGACGTTCTGCCAATCTTTGATGAGACCGAATAAATCTGTGAGTAAACTGCGTACGGCAAAAGGAGGCTTTTCGTCTTGCGGAGTCGTTCGCAAAAGCTGCTCGATGCCCGCTGCGTATGCGGTCATTCCTTCAATCAGCTTTTTGGTTACTTTGCGTATCTTCTCGTGTTTGCCTACAAACGATTCGATCCGATAACGTACCGTCTCACGACCAGCGTCCGCCGTCTCCTCCGCACGATCTGATGCCCATGCATACAAGAGCTGTGTCCATTGCTGCGCTTTCTCACGTAAAGCAGCAGACTGTTTTCTCAGCTCCAGAAGCTTTGTGGCGACATCTTCTTGTACCGAAGGCATCCAGCTTTGCAGCTCTTCTGCGAAGCGGCCAATTGCCCCACTCTCTTCAACCGAGGCACGATCTAACAAGAAAAGAAGCTGCGTGGTTGAAAACTGCTTGCCTAAATGCTGTGTCGCGGCATCCTCCAAATGATGGGCCTCATCGACGATGGCAACTTCGTACGAAGGGAGGATTCTGTTCTCCGCTTGCAAGTCGCTGATGAAAAGGGCGTGATTGACGATGAGTACATCGACATCGCGAGCCCGTTCCTTCGCCTGAAAATAGTAGCAGCGACTAAACCACGGACAAGCCCGATTCAAACAAGAGCTCGTATCACTTTTTACCTGTTGCCACAGCAGTTGACCACTTGGAGGCATGCTTAGCTCTTCCACATCACCGGTAACGGTTTGCGTGAGCCATGTCAGCATCTGTCCCTTGACCAAGCGCATTTCTTGGCTGCTTCCTTCTACAGGCTCGTCCACGGCTTGTTCAAATTTACGCAAGCATAAGTAGTTTCCTCTGCCTTTTAGCGTCGAAGCTGTAAAGGAAAACGGCAGAGACTCCTGCAAGGTAGCGATTTCCTTATGGAATAGCTGTTCCTGCAATTGAATGGTATTGGTACTGACCACCAGCTGCTGCTGATTGTGATGAGCCCAAATGATCCCCGGCAAGAGATACGCTAATGATTTTCCCGTACCTGTCCCTGCCTCTACCAATAAATGGGCTCCATCCTCCATTGACTCATAGACAGCATGCATCATCGCTTCCTGAGCATCCCGACGTTGATACCCCGACATTTTCGCCTGCATGTGCCCGTTTTCGCCCAAAACATCCTCAAGCTGGTCGGCAAACGCTTTGGTCATTGTCGCATCGATATGAGGACGCTTCAGAGACACTGTTGCTTTTTCTTCTCGCTTCCGAAGGGCCAGCTGGCGATAAACATCCCACATGTCTGAGGAATCCGTTTCGGTTGGTGTTCCATGCAGCTCTGGCAGCTCTATAAGCTTTTCCATCTCGATCGTGCGTAGAAGAACCTCGATATCAGAGCGAAACGAAGAGACGAGCATCTGCAGGCGCTGGATCGTCACGAGCGGCAGTCTCTTTAAAATATCCAGCAAGTGGAGAAACAGCTGCGCCGTTGCGAGTGCATCGCTGTCTGCTTGATGGGGATTATCATGCTCGATTTCCAGCTCAGACGCCAGTTCTCCGAGTCTATAGCTATTTTGCATCGGTAAAAGAACGCGAGATAGCTCCACAGTATCAAGTACGTAGCCGTCAAACGCATAATAGCCCTGGCTCAGCAGGGCTTCTTGTAAAAATTGGAGATCAAAGCTCGCATTATGTGCAACAAAAGCTCGTCCGTCCAATAAACGCAAGAAATCTGGAAACACTTCTTCCAAGGAAGGAGCATCTGCAACCATCTCATTGGTAATTCCTGTTAATTGGGTAATAAACGGCGGAATATCCTGGCCCGGATGAATCAGGGTGGAAAAACTCTCGGTAATCTGCCCGTCATCGATTGCGACAGCACCAATCTGAATGATGCTGTCACCTTGGCGTGGATGGCTTCCCGTCGTCTCAAAATCTACAACTAGTAATCGATTCAAACGTTGTCACCTCGTAACCTGGGCGGAAACATTCAATCCGCACCCATTCACATTCGGCAACGATGGGAAATATTCCTGCTCTCCTGTACATTTAAGGCTGTACGAGCTCGGTTTGCATTTCTGATTGACCGAGCTTGCTTGCGCATAATTGCAGATAGATGGGGATTTCCCATAACTGTTCTGCGAATGGCAATGCCCGTTGAAAATATTGTTCAGCTAGGCGCCAATTTTCTTCCACAACCGCGATTCTTCCCAGATGAAAATACCCTAACGAACGTACATATGGCTCAGCGTCTTCCAGGAAATACTTTGCCAACCGTTTTGCTTCTTGTGTATCCCCCAGCTTCTCGTATGCGGAAATCATCCCGGATTGTCCGAGGCGATTGTCTCGGTTTTTCTCCAGCATGATCCGAAACGCTTTGATTGCTTCCTCTACCCTTCCGTCAAACAACAGCATCCATCCATAACTAAATAGAAAGTCGTCATTTTCAGGTGCAAGACTGATGGCTTTTTTGACGAGCGTCAATGCCCGCTTCGTACCTGCAATGAGCCACGTATTCCAGGCCAATCCATGCCACGTCCACCCATCTTTTGGGGAACGCTCCGTCAAAAAGTGATAGCAAATTTGTGCCCGGTGATAATTGCCCACTGTTTCGTATAAAGAGGCCATTTCCTGAAGAGTATCGCTGTCCAAATCTCGTGTCGGCAATTGCAAGCCTTTCGGCGGGTTCCATTCCACCGTCTGGTCCATCGTATGCAGTAATTTTGCAGCTCGCAGCCATAGCATCTGCGCTTCCCAATCGTGCTCGTTTTCTTCTAGATACGGTTCCAATTCGTCCAAAGCTTCCTGTGCATCGCCATCTCTTAAATAGCAGAGCGCGAGGTTGTATTTGGCTTCTTCCTGTTCTGGCTTGATCTCGAGAGACGTCTTAAAAGCTTGCGCCGCCTCTAGCCATTGCTCCTCTTCTGCCAGTATGCAACCAATGGCATTAAAGCTGATGGCCACAATGGTAGGTGAGCTTGCTGTCCTGCCTAGAAGACGGAATTCCCGAAAGGCTAATTCTTGCTCCTCACATAAAAGGAGACTGTAGGCGTAGTACAAGCGTCCACTTTCCCAGTCTGGCGATTTTTGGACTAATTCTGCAAAACACTTTTTCGCGTCTTGAAACATGCGCAAATGATAAAAGCCTTCCCCACGACGAAAAATCGGCTCGTATTGGTTCATTTCAACGGCCTTTGGTGATTCTGCATTCACCTTCGACTGATCCGTCTTTTTCTCTTCTGCCGGAAGCTGTCCTTCCATTTCCTTGATGCTACGAATCGCATTCGATAATTTTTCTTCGAATTGCAGCCACAGGTCAACGACTGTATCACTTACTTGGCGCAATTGAAACAATTGTTCCGCGAGCTGAAGACGTTCTTGTTCAGAAGCCCCCTGCCACTTCTCTTCAATCGTCTGCGCTTTGTTCCGAAGCGTATGAAACCAATCCTCGATTTTCACAAGAAAAGCCACCCCCTATGAGGCATGAGTACTTTCATTGTCTCACAAGGCAGGTGGCTCTATGCAGGAGTCGACAGATCGCTTACAGAATCGTCGCGTGTACTTCTTCAGCAATCAATTCTTTGATCTGATTTTTTTCATCCATGATGGCGACACGTGGCTTGTAGGTTCTCGCCTCTTCATCCGTCATCATCGCATAGGCAATAATAATGACGATATCGCCCTCTTGTACGAGACGTGCAGCTGCTCCGTTCAAGCAAATGACGCCACTGCCTGGAGCACCTTCGATGACGTATGTTTCCAGACGCGCTCCGTTGTTGTTATTGACGATTTGTACTTTTTCATTTGGCAAAATATCCAGTGCATCCAACAAATTTTTGTCGATGGTAATACTGCCAACATAGTTCAAGTTTGCTTCAGTTACCGTTGCGCGATGGATTTTTGCTTTCATCATGGTGCGGAACACTAAGAATTCCTCCCTTATCTCTACTTGATGGATGTAATCGTATTGTCGATCAAACGTGTTTTGCCAAAACGAACAGCTAGCGCAATGATGATCGTCTGACCTGCCGTTTCCTGTTCAATAGGTGTAAGCGCTGGATAGCTCAAAATTTCCACATAATCAATACCTGCCAGCGGCTTCTCGGAAATCATTTGCGTTATACGTTCCTTGATTGCAGAAAGAGCCACGCCCTCACCCAGCCATTCCTCTGCTTGCTTCAGACTCTGTGATAGCACGAGTGCTTGTGCTCGCTCATCCGCTGACAAGTAGACATTCCGAGAGCTCATGGCAAGACCATCCGCTTCGCGGACAATCGGGCATGGAACGATTTGTACTGGCATCGACAAGTCTTGAACCATTTGCGTCACAACAGCTACTTGCTGGGCATCCTTTTGTCCAAAAAAGGCGTAATCGGGCTGGACAATTTGAAACAATTTATTGACGACAGTCGATACGCCATCAAAATGACCCGGACGAGAAGCTCCACACAATGGAGTCGTCACATTTGCCACTGAAATGTTGGTCAGCATCGGTTTCGGATACATCTCGCTGACTTCCGGGGTAAACAGGAGGTCAACTCCCGCTTCTTCCGCCATTTTGCTATCCCGTTCGATATCGCGCGGATAACGTTCAAAGTCTTCATTCGGTCCGAATTGCAGCGGGTTAACGAAAATGCTCATCACGACCAAATCGCATACTTCACGGGCAGCTTTTACCAAGCTAAGATGTCCTTCATGCAGAAAACCCATGGTCGGTACCATCCCGATCGTTTTGCCTTGCCGACGTGCTTCTTTTATATGAATGCGCATCTCTGCGATTGTGGAGACTTGCTGCATCATTGTTTGCATCATGACTGCTTCACTCCTTCCCCGTACAACTCCTTGATGGTTTCTTCAGAAGCATGGAAGACATGCTCTGGCCCTGGGAAGCTTCTTGCTTCGACTTCTTTGTTATAGGTCTCAACGGCTTCACGGATCGTTTCACCAATGTTTGCGTAGCGCTTCACGAATTTCGGTGTGATATCCGATGCGTAGCCGACCATATCATGGAACACCAGCACTTGCCCATCGCAAGTCGCACCCGCTCCGATTCCGATCACAGCGATGTCCAGCTTGTCTGCAATCATGCCTGCGACCTCTTCCGGAACACATTCCAGCACAATGGCGAATGCACCCGCTTCTTGAATGGCAAGGGCCTCATCCAACAATTTTTTGGCTGCCTCCAAATCTCTTCCTTGTACTTTGTAACCACCTAATTGATGTACCGATTGCGGAGTAAGCCCAATATGTCCAACGACAGGGATGCCTGCTTGTACACAGCGTGTAATGATTGGGGCAAGTTCACGGCCCCCTTCCATTTTGACCGCCTTGGCCAGCCCTTCTTGCATTAGTCTGCCCGCGTTTTTCACCGCTTCCTCAACTGTTCCGTGATAGCTGAGAAAAGGCAGGTCCGCCACGACAAATGCACGCTTGGCCCCTCTCGTTACTGCTTTCGTATGGTGTAGCATATCCTCCATCGTAACAGGGATGGTGGAGTCATAACCGAGTACGACCATTCCCAATGAATCACCGACCAGAATCATATCAGCGCCAGCTTCGTCCACTAATTTGGCTGACGGATAGTCATAGGCGGTCACCATGGTAATCGGGGTTCGCGTTTCTTTTTTCTTGCGGATACTCGAAGTCGTAACGGTTTTGTCGTTTGTTGCCATTGTTCATTTCTCCTCTTTTGCATCAAGCCCGTGGATCGTGTGAGGAATAAAAAAACCTTCTCGCGTCAATCGGGAGAAGGTTGTCCATGTCAAAAAGACATCTTGCGTCCAACGGATTCCTTCTGTCTCGGTCCACACAGGCTCTGAGCAGATTTTTGTCCTTACACGTATTGCTTTAAGATTACACGATAGATACAAAAATACTCCGGGAGTACCGTTCACGAAGTGATACAGCCTCCAAATTGGAGTATAGCAAATGATTTAATCATTTGCACGATAATTGACATCAGCCGAATATACTTTGTGAATCTGTCCCGCCTGATCCTCGACCTTTAGTACGCCTTCCTCATCGAGGCCGACTGCACGGCCTTCCAGCTGTTGTGAAATCGTCTGGAGGGTCACCCATTTACCAATGGTGTACGAATGATCCTCCCACTCTTGTTTTACACGCTCGAAGCCAGCCTGCAAATAGTGGTCGTATTCTTCTTCAAAATTTCTACAAAGCCGTTGGATAAACGAAACTCGCTTGAGTGGCTCGCCAGATTCAATTCGTAGCGAAGTCGCAATTTGTGCCAGTTCGGATGGAAAATCAGACGCGACACTGTTGGCATTGAGCCCTATTCCGATTACTAAATAATTGACCCGATCAGATTCTGCATTTAACTCAGTCAAAATCCCGCATACTTTTTTGTCACCGATAAAAATATCGTTCGGCCATTTGATTTTGACAAGCAATCCAGTCTCTTCCCGGATCGTTTTCGCTACCGCAACTGCCGTTAGCAACGTCATCTGAGGTGTCTTCGGTAACGGAATCGCAGGTCGGATGATCAAGCTCATCCAGATCCCCGTTCCTTTGGGAGAATGCCATGGTCGGCCTAGTCTGCCTTTCCCACCTGTTTGCAGCTCTGCCAGCACAATCGTACCTTCTACTGCCCCTTTTGCCGCAGCCTCGTGTGCGAGGGGCTGCGTAGATAACACCTCATCGTAAGCGATGACATTTTGACCGATCCGATTCGTTTCCAGTCCTGCCATGATTTCTGCTGCTGACAAGCGATCAGGGGCAACCAGCAGGCGATACCCCGATTTGCGTACCGCCTCTACCTCGTAACCATCCCGGCGCAGTTCTTCGATATGTTTCCAAACCGCCGTCCTAGAGCAACCACATGTTTGGCTTAATTCTTCACCAGAGATGAAACTACCTGGCTGGTCACGGAATGCTTGAAGGATGACTTGCTTAATGTTCATCTTGTGCAACCTCTTTCTTTGCAACTTCGACGAGTGCTTCTGGTGTATTTGGTAAACCGTGCAGAGCCGTTTGTTTAAGCAATGATTCCAAGATGCGGACAATCCACTCGCCTGGCTTTTTCTGAATGGCTACTTGCAGGTCAAGCCCCGTGATTGCCAAATCCTTGATGGTTTTGACAGGCATGTTTTCGTATCGATCGAGGAGTGCTTGCATCGAAAACGATTGCCTCTCCTTCCACCAACACGCTTGCAATAAAAGGAAGAACTCGTTGCACGTGTCCCAACCGACTTCAAGCAGCAGTAGCCCCCATTCAATCGCTTGAGGGACATCCCATTGCGGCTGTAATCGCGTCAGAAGTTCAACCAAGCAACAAATTGCTTCTGTTTCGCGTTTGGACATTTTGAGGAATTGGCATACTTCACGCGATTGCACAGGTGAATAATTCGCCGCAAACAGTAGCAACGACCATTTTTGCGTCACGGTTTGCAAATGATGCAGCCGCCAGACATGCTCATTTGAGAGGACGAACAGTTTTTCTACCTCAGGGGCATAAGCCATGAGCCTCGTTTCATTCAACAACTGACAACCAACCTCTGGGGCTTTACTGTCGAGCGTTTTATTCAGCTCTTCCCTAATGCGCTCCACAGCAATATGAGCTAACAAAGGTGCAGTCTGTTTCATAGCCAGCATGGTCTGGTCTTCTATAGCAAAACCTAACTGGGAAGCAAAGCGCACTCCTCGTAAAAGCCGAAGGGCATCCTCCTGAAATCTCTCTAGCGGAATGCCTACTGCCCGAACCAGCCGATGCTCCATATCCTCACGTCCACCGAACGGGTCGTGCAATACTTGATTACGATCCATCGCCATTGCGTTCATCGTAAAATCTCGTCGCTCCAGGTCGAGCCGAAGTTCTGAAACGAACTGAACTTCAGCGGGTCGACGATAATCCTCATATTTTCCTTCCGTCCGAAACGTGGTTACTTCGAACATCTGCCCCTCGACTTTTACAGACACAGTGCCGTGTTTCAGACCAGTCGGGACATGATCGGGAAACAATCGGATGACGTCGCCGGGATGGGCATTCGTACATATATCTATATCATGAACAGGTCGTTGTAAAAGCCAATCGCGGACGCAACCACCCACATAGTAAGCTTCGAAGCCGTGTTCCTCCAATCTGTCGAGAACACGTTTTGCCAATTCTATCGCCAATCCAATCCCCCCTTTCTGGTTTGCTCCGCCTGATCTACACAAGGAGGCGTTTTTCATGAGAGTTTTGTATGGATTGTTCATTTTAATATCCAAGGTGCATCAGCTAGCTAAAAGCTCGTTCTTACGTTCAAAAGCTTAGGTTTTCTTCGGATTTGCTTGCCAGCAAGTTGGCGTAAAGTGCTTCATACTGAGAGGCAATCGTTTCGTGACAAAACGTTTTGCAGGATCGCTCAATGCTATTCGCGGAGAATTCGCGGTATAGCTCTTCGTTTTGCAAGAGACGTATCGTTTCTTTCGCCATGCCTTCTACGTCCCCAATTGGACGCAAGAAGCCATTCACACCATCCAGGACGACTTCGGGCAATCCTCCTGCCACTGTAGCAACGACAGGCACACCGCAAGCCATTGCTTCCAATGCGACGAGACCAAAGCTTTCCTTTTCTGATGGAAGCAGCATGATGTCTGCCATCGACAATACCTCGGCGACGTCTTCCTGCTTGCCGAGGAAGCAAACATCGTCGTTCAGACCGAGCTCTGCGATCATCTTGCGAACCAGGCCCATTTCGGGACCTTCACCAATGAGGATCAGTCTGGAAGGCATTTCTTCACGTACGCGCGAAAATATTTCAATCACATCCGGCACTCGTTTGACTGGACGGAAATTAGATATGTGCATAAGAATTTTTTCACCATTCGGTGCAAATACTTTTTTCAGCTTTGTAACCTCTTTCGGGTAGTAACGCCGCTTGTCTACGAAGTTGTACACAGGGACAATTTCTTTTTCAGTATGCAGCAGTTCTTTCGTCTGCCTGATCAAATCATTGGACACGGCTGTTACCAAATCACTTCGTTCAATGCCAAAGCGGATCATATCACTCAAATTCGAGTCATAACCGAGAACCGTAATATCCGTCCCGTGCAAGGTGGTCACAATTTTCAAATGATCCCCTACCATTTGCTTGGCGAGGAACGCACACAACGCATGTGGCACAGCATAATGCACATGTAATAAGTCCAAGTTTTCATTTTTCGCCACTTGCGCCATTCGGTTCGCCAAGGTCAAATCATAAGGTGGATATTTAAAAACATCATAGTTGTTCACTTCTACTTCATGATAAAAAATATTCGGGTGAAACGCGCCTAAGCGAAATGGCATTCCACCTGTAATGAAATGGACTTGATGTCCTCGCTCGGCCAATAGCTTGCCCAGCTCTGTGGCTACTACCCCTGATCCGCCCAATGACGGATAGCAAGTAATCCCGATCTTCATAACAGTGTCACTCCTTCTCACAAGCTCTTTAATACATACGGAGCTGCACTGACAAATCCTTCTGCGTAGGCTACACCAGCCTGCTGACCAAACAGTCGCTCTCGATACTCGACAGACTCCAGATAGCCATTGGTAAGCGGTGTTTGAACGCTGCCTTCTTCTAGTTCAAACTGACTGCGGTAACAACGCAGCGCCTCCATTTTTTGCGGATAAACAGCGGTGATATCCACAACAACCTGTGGCGTGACAGTGGAATTAATAAAATAGTAAAGAAATTGCGAAGGTCGATAGGCAGGCAAAGAAGGCTCCGGCAAATACTTGCGGATGCCCGCATTAAACACCGCCTCGCGAACAATTCTACTTACGCTTTCGTGATCTGGATGGCGATCTGCGAAATAAGGCGCAAGCACAATGGCTGGACGAGTTTCGCGAATGAGCTTGACGACACGTTCAATCGCACTTTCCCTGACTGCTTCCAACCCGCGATCAGGCAGGCCAAAATTATAGCGAGCAGCCACTCCCATCACGTGGTCAGCTGCCGCCGCTTCTTGCTGCCTTCTTTCCACCGTTCCATTCGAAGACAATTCGGCAAAGGTCAAGTCGAGAATCCCCACGCGCTTTCCCTCTTTGGCTGCCAAAATCAGACTGCCTGCCGCACCGATCTCGACATCGTCAGGATGAGCGCCGATTGCCAAAATATCGAGTGAACTCATGCATCATTCTCCTCATGCACCACTTCGCGCCAATCCAGCTGTCCCAGCTCCAAAGCCTTCAGCATGATTTCTGCCGAACCAAGATTGGTGGCAAACGGTATTTTGTGCACATCACACAGTCGAAGCAGTGCAATAATATCAGGCTCATGTGGTTGAGAGGTAAGCGGATCACGCAAAAAGATAATTAAATCCATCTCATTGCGGGCGATCATCGCACCGATTTGTTGATCGCCTCCTAATGGTCCTGACAAAAACCGAGTTAGGGACAGCGACGTAGCTTCCATGATTCGCGACCCAGTTGTTCCTGTGGCATACAGGTCATGTTTTGCCAAAATGGATTCATAGGCCATCGCTAGTTGCACAATCTGTTCTTTCATTCGATCATGGGCAATCAATGCAATTTTCAAGAAAACCTCTCCCTTTATGGCTGGGTATCGTGTGTATGTTAATCAAACGTTTAATCAATCAGATGTTCCAATCCGTAAATCAATCCGTTCATATTCATTACGGCTTTAATGGCCATATTCACGCCTGGCATGAATGATTCGCGGTTAATCGAATCGTGACGAATGGACAGTGTTTGTCCTGTTGCGCCAAACAAGACTTCCTGATGAGCAACCATACCTGGCAGACGGACACTGTGAATCCGGAAGCCTTCGTAATCTGCTCCGCGAGCGCCTGGAATCGTTTCTACCTCTTCAGGATGCCCTTGCTTGAGATCTTCCCGAACGGCTGCAATCATCTCCGCGGTCTTCAAAGCGGTTCCGCTTGGCGCATCCAGCTTGCGGTCATGATGCAGTTCGATAATTTCCACATGCGGCATATATTTTGCTGCCATTGCGGAAAACTTCATACATAGAATCGCGCCAATCGCAAAATTCGGGGCAATGATGGCACCCAGTCCCGCTTCTTTGTAGCGCGCAGTCATCTCTTGCAGCTGCTCTGTTGTCAGGCCCGTTGTTCCGACGACTGGTCTCACACCTCGAGCCAAACAGAGCTCCATATGACGGTACACCGTATGCGGTGTCGTAAAGTCTACCAGAACATCCGGCTTCATTTCGTCCAGTTGTTGATTGATTTCCTCTTCACTCACACGCGTATCCAGATTGCCTGTAAAAACGAGCGCGGTATCTTGCGCCAGCATTTTCACTACCTCTTGCCCCATTCGACCATTTGCGCCTGCAACTGCTACACGAATTTGTTTAGTCATGCTGCTCGTTCTCCTCTATTCTCGTCCAGCGATCTTTATCGCGAGTATTAAACTTGTGCATAATACGATCAAACGCTTCCTGCAAATCGATTCCGAGCGAGTTTGCGAAACAAATCACGATGAAGAGTACGTCACCCAGCTCTTCCTCTACTGTTTTTTCGCCTTCGTCCTTTTTCTTCGGTTTTTCACCATAAAAATGGTTAATCTCTCTGGCTAATTCACCTACTTCTTCTGTCATTCTAGCCAGCATGGAAAGCGGAGAAAAATATCCTTCTTTAAATTGCGATATGTATTGATCAACTTCTTGCTGCATCTCTTGCATAGTCTTTTGCCGTTCCATCCGCCCACTCCTTTTTTCACAGTCTTCTCTCTTTCACCTATCGTACTAAAAAAGGCTTCGTTTGCCAAATCACAATACTTCGTCTTTCCAGCATATGGACAATCAAACGAGCGTTCATTTATAATGGCTTTCGGATAGCCCTCAGGTAACACAAGTATTACCTGCACATCATGTCCGGGGGGAAGCCATTCCTGATCCGGCGAACAGGAGGACATATGAAAATTCGTCTTGATAGTATCTTTGCCATTATCATCGGTTCTGCCATTATGGGATTTGGTATTAATGCGTTCAACATTCCCAACCATTTAGCTGAGGGCGGTATCACTGGTATCAGTATTTTGATCAAGCTGTTAGTTCCTGCTGTGGACCAGGGAGTCGTCTTCTTTGTCCTAAACGTACCGTTATTCTTCTTGGGCTGGAAAATTCTTGGACGAACTTCTTTTTTCTACACGATTTTGGGAACGGTTTCACTCTCCGTCTTCTTATCCTTGTTTGATGGAGTTCTTCCGCTTCAAATGAAAGATCGCTTGCTCGCCTCCCTCTATGCTGGGGTAGCTGTCGGAGTCGGTTTAGGGATTATTTTCCGTTACGGCGGGACCACTGGCGGAGTGGACATCATTGCCAGACTGCTTCAGAAATACATGGGTGTCAGCATGGGGAGAACGTTGTTTTTTGGAGATATCTTGGTCATCGGGGCATCCCTCGTCTATTTGAATCTAGAAAGCGCCATGTACACACTTGTCGTCGTCTTTATCGCCGCACGTGTCATCGACTTTTTCCAAGATGGGGCGTATGCCGGCAAAGCACTGACGATCATTTCCAACGAAGCGGACAAGATTGCCAATCAAATCCTTGAATTTGGTCGTGGTGTTACCCTTTTAGCAGGAAAAGGCGCCTACTCTGGCGATGAAAAGAAAGTAATCTACGTGGTTATCAGCCGCAACGAAGTGATGCGTTTTAAAAATATCGTGCAAGAAATTGACCCGCATGCCTTTGTCATCGTCAACGATGTTCATGAGGTACTCGGAGAAGGCTTTACTCTCGACGAAAACAAGAAACCTCTTCACGACTAGCACGACGCATCACAGCAAAAAACCCTTGCCTTTTCGTATAGGCAAGGGTTTTTTGTATCTATTAAGTCGAACGGATTTCTCCATCATATTTCTTCCACGCCACATAAGACAAGGCCATGATCAAAGCAATCGAAATCGATGCGAGAATAACAATAGGTGAATCTGGCCGCATCATTAAACGAGCAAACGTACTCTTCTCTTCTCCCACAAAGGCCACTTGAAAAGAGCTGTTCAATTCTCGCAACGCCTCTCGTACCAGCTGCCAATCTACCTGGCTGTTTCGCATCTCTTTGGATATGATATCGTACGCAACTGTAATCGAGGACATTTGCCCCTCTGGAAGCTGAATACTCATCCCCGGCTTAATGGCCAAAAATAATCGGTAGTTCTCATCGAACTGTTCGCGAAACTGACTGAAATTCCGCTCAACAGCCGATAGTTGCAGGTTTTGGACCTGTGTTACGAGAGAAGGATAGTAGCTACGCCACATCGGCTGGTGATCATGCGTCAGTGCGTCTATGGCGATACGGACCCGCGTGGCATGCCACAGCAATTGCTGTTCACTTGCGTTTGCAGAAGCAAAGCTTTGCTTGGCTGCCAGTATGGACTGTGTCACTGCATTCAAACTCTCAATTCGTATCGGATTGGGTAAATGCTGATTAGGGAATCGTTCTGCCAGCTGTACGATGCGCTGCTCTGCCCCTTCAAGATCTCCCTTTTTTGCATACGTCAGTAACTCATGCGCAATTTGATCCAATGCTGCCAACTGCTTTTCTTCTATCGGTTGATTCAGCTTCGAGTACAAATTATGAATGGGCCACGACAAGAACAACCCGATCATGAGAAAGAATAATAAAAACCGGATGTTTTTCTTCAACGCAAATAACCTCCTTCCCTAGTACAGCCTATGGAAAGGAGGACAAGATTAGACCTTATTTGTCGTATACTTCATATTCACCCACCAGATCACCGAGATCGAGATCAGACTGAGAAGAACCGTAAACAAACCAACGAAGCCCTCATAAGGATCCAATACACTCGGCAGCCACGGATGGATGTCCATGACGTAATCGAGAAAATCATTATTCAGTGTCCACAGCGCAGCGATTCCCACCGGCAGAAGACTTAGCTTGTAAAAACGCGCATACAAAACAGATTCCACAGCCATGCCGGTGTGGGAAATAATCAGCATCACGTCTGTCCAACGCACTTCATTGCCCATCAACCAACCAGCCACGATAATGCAGACGGCCCAGACACCATACTTAAAATTGGTGATGCCAGCCAAAGCTTCCAGTACAGGAATGTGGCGACCCAACAAATAGGTAAGGAGTACAAGCGAAAAAAGTCCGCTACCTGTCGGGCTGTCCGGGACAAAAGGAATCAAATATGCTGGTGTCTCAGCCAATTGGTTACCGTACCAAATAAATCCATATATGGTTCCCAAAAAGTTGACGACGAACAGCGTCCAAAGAAACCACCTTTTGCCCAAAGATTGCCGAAACCACTCCCATATCCAGATCATCTATAATCGTCTCCCGCTGTGTACGCCGCTAACGAAAAAGCTGACCGCATTACCAGCCAGCTTTTCCCCTATTAGCTTATTTCAAGCCAGCCATGTATTCAGCTAGCTTTGCGATTTCTGCATCATCTTTGATCATACCGCCTGGCATTGCGCCTTTACCGTTCTTGATGACATCAGTAATCTTGGCTGCATCCAAAGTTGCACCGATTTTTTGGAGGTTTGGACCCATGCCACCCTCCATGTTTTTACCATGGCATCCCATACAGCTTGTTTGCGCTTTCCAAAGCGCATCTGCTTTAAAGCTGGTGTCCGCTGGAGCCGGTGCAGTTGCACTCGATCCTTCTTTGCCACCAGTACCTTTACCTTTATCTGGGTGAGCCAGATGATATTCATGGTTTGCTGCCCAAGTCAAGTAGAAAATACCTACGAGTGCAGTCAGCATCAAGCCAGTAGCAACTGGACGCTTGCTCGGACGACGCTCTTTGCTGGTATCCAGCCAAGGCGCCAACATCAGTGCACCAAATGCGATACCTGGAACAACGACGGTACCGAGTACGACCCAATCCCCTGCAGCCCAAGGATATTTCAGCATTTGATACAGGAACAAGAAGTACCAGTCTGGCAACGGAATGAATGAAGTATCATTCGGGTTTGCTTTGTCAGTCAACGGCGACGGATGTGAAACCGTCAACACGAGAAAACCAACCAAGCAAACAGCTGCCACCATCCACTCTTTCAACAGGAAGTTTGGCCAAAACGGCTCGTTTTTACCTGGAAAGTCGGAGTAGGATGGAGAAATGTTTGGGATACGCTTCGCCGATACTCGGGAATCTCCGACGAAGGTAGCATCTTTATCTTGTTTTGCCATGCTATTTCCTCCTTTTTTCGAAGACCGATTATAGTGGACCCGAGATACCTTGCGAACGGATCATAACAAAGTGAGCTCCCAACAGACCAAGCAGTGCGCCTGGGAGGAAGAACACGTGAATCGCGAAGAAGCGAGTAAGCGTTTGCGCCCCTAAAATGTCTCCGCCTGTGAGCAATGTTTTCACATATGGACCGATGAAAGGTACAGAGTCAGCGATCTGCACACCTACTTTGGTCGCAAAGTATGCGGTGTTATCCCATGGCAAGAGGTAACCTGTGAAACCGAGACCCAGCATAACGAAGAAAATCAGTACGCCGACTACCCAGTTCAATTCACGAGGCTTTTTGTATGCACCTGTAAAGAATACACGCAGAGTATGTAGGAACATCATCACGATTACCAAGCTGGCACCCCAGTGATGCATACCGCGTACGATTACCCCGAACGCTACTTCGTTCTGCAGGTACTTAACGGATTCGTAAGCATTGATAACGTCTGGTACATAGTACATCGTCAAGAACATACCAGACAAGATTTGAATAACGGTAATAAAGAACGTAAGTCCACCAAAGCAGTAAACAAAAGCTGAAAAATGATGTGCCGGGTTCACGTGCTCAGGTACTTCGTGGTCAGCCAAGTCACGCCACATCGGAGTGATGTTTAAGCGTTCGTCGACCCAATCATACATTTTTTGCATCATTTTAGCCGTTCACCCCCGGACGAGGATTTGCTTTTACTTTACCTAAATACAATTTTCCGTCTTTGACTTCTGTCTCATACTCATCAAGAGAGGCCGTCGGTGGCGTTCCCAAAATGTGCTCGCCATTGATCGAATAACGACCCATGTGGCAAGGACAGAAATACTCATTTGGTTGTCCTGGGCCAGTTCCCCAGTCAACCGTACACCCTAAGTGCTTACAGATCGGGGACAGAGCAAGAATCTCACCCTTGTCGTTCTTGGTAACCCATGCAGTAAGTGTAGATTCTGATTCATACCAACCGTCCTTGGTATGGACCTTGAATTCTACGCGTTTTGGCACGGCACTAAACTCATCCGGACTGCCGACAGCTACTTTATCTCCACCTGCATGTCCTTGCAGAAGGGGGTCTACCGCAAAGCGAATCATTGGGGTGATCATTCCCGCAGCAAGGAATCCGCCAGTTCCCATCAGGGCGTAGTTCAAAAATGTACGCCTGGAAATTTCGCGTTTGTCTCCCATATCTTTTTTCCCTCCTTATCCTGTAAAATAGCGCTACGATGGCATTTTCATACATATACACTAGGTCAATCCCAATCATAGCTAACGCCTATAAAGATGTCAAGAATGTCCAGTGGACATGTCTTTACCCAAACGATGTGTGGCAGGATATTGTTGCCAGATTGTCAAATTTAAGACCTTGCCCCACCTATTTTTCTGTAGTATTACCAGAAAACGCTTTCTCTATTGCGCCTCTTTTTTAAGTCAAAACGATTATCCCCGCCCGGTTTGCCACAACTTGATGACCTCTTTGTACAGCACATCTACGGTCACTTCGAAACGTAAAGAAGATTCTAGGTCTTCATCCCCTACCAACAAAATCAACACGCCTTCTTCTGTTCGTTCCTTTAATGCAATCTGTTCTCCGCGAAAATGTAGCAGTACTTTATAGGGAAATTCCGTCGGTGTTCGTTGTTCCAACTGCTCTTCTCCTATTTGATAGCTTAACGGAAATAGAAGTACGCGTCCCTTCAGTCGCTGCTCAATCCCGGCCGCTACATTCAATAAGTAGTTCATACGTACCACATGCTCTTCTACTTTTCTGTCCGAGTTGTACAAATAAAGAGGGAGCAGCGCGGTATCCACAAAGGACCGCAACTCCTCCCAGTTTTCAAAATCATTCAAGTTCCACTGCATAGAGCCGTCTCCTCATTTCCTTGTTCATTTCTGGAAACAAGCGTACCATGAATGGTTGGAGACTCGCAATAACGCATACGATTATGTATTTAGGCTTGCTCGTAAGCCATGATTTCTTTCAATTCGTCTGTTAAGCGCAAAAACAGCTCTTTGTTTTTCGATACAAGTGCCTCATCAATCTCCTGGATTAGCGTGCGCTTGCGATATTGACGCATTTGCTCGTCTATCACCATTTCAGATAGCAAACCGGAAACCATTTGATTGTTCGTTCCGTACGCGTTGGAATAGAAATTCGGCCACTCCATACCCATCCCTCACTTCAATAAAATAGTCGTTTCGGTAAAACCATTGTATTTTCGAAGCCAAGTCTGGCTCGCATACGTTGCGGTGTATAACCACTGCCCCTGTTCGTCTTGGCCGACGCGCAACAATCCCAGATGCACCATCATCTTGCATACCCGATTCACCAAGATATCTGTAGGCGAATCGTAGTAAAACTCTTTCAGCCAATGGAGCAGCGCGTCCATCAGCGATTGCTGACTTACCCAACCACCCGACGCGATCAGCGGAATGAGTTGAACCAGCATCGGTAAGTTCGGGACAGCCCGCTTGTACAGCCTCATCCAGAAGCGAATGACATCATGGTACAATTGATCGTTATACGGTTGCTCCAGTCGCTCCCTCCCTGCATCCGTTACTGCTACCTTGCCGTCTACTTCTACAATCCATCGGTGATAGTAGCAGAAATCGTAGAGCAAGGAAAAACGGTCAGGGTATAAATCAAAATGTAGCCCGTAGCCAAAACGCCATTTTTGCGGCAATAAAGGCTCTTCTTTTACGTACAAAAATTGAAAAAGCTGCTGCTGATGACGCTTGTACATGCCACCTTCTGCGGTTAGCGGTACTGGCTCCTGCTGGAGAAATTGTAAAAATTGCATGATGTCATCGCATACTGCTGTTCCCTCATCCCTATAAGCTTGCGGACCAGGATCAACTAATGCGTTTGACTCACGCCACTTTGTCAGCCACGCTTGCAAGTACGGCTCACGAATGTCCAGCGGAATTTGATACTGTCCTACAGTTTTACTTTTCGCCGGAAAAATCCATCCTCGCTTCATTGCTGCAGCGACAAACTTCCGTCCTTCCTCCTGCTTTTTTTCCTTTTCACACTCCAGTGCCACCCCGGCTTTCGCCAACAAATCCTCAAGCGACATGACCGTACGCTTGTCCAGGAACAATTGGAGCAAAAAATGGGTTTCTGCACTGCTCAGCTGCTCAACTTCTTGGGAGATTGTCAACCTGTGCCTCAAGCTAGACAACAGTGACGTAATCAATTCGTTTTTGGAATGAGGGTTGCATTCGCATCCGTAATGGTTGGCAATCTGATGGAGCTGCCGGATATCGGTGTACACCAAGATCTCAGCCAAGTTCATCTGTGCATCCCTTCTTTACGATGGCTTACTTGTCACTCATTCTTGCCAAAATGCGGAAAAATAAACAGGAAGCCACCGAAGTGACTTCCTGTTTGTCGATTTTTTATTGCTCCTCTTCGGATTCATGATCCCACAGGTCGTGAAGCTGTTGGTATTCTTTTGCTTCCTCATAGCGCCCGGCTTGCGTCAAAAGAGCGATCAGCCTGCGGATTTGATCCAAATCGAAACCTGACAACGATACATATTGCTTTAGCGCCTCAATAGCTGCTTCTGTTTTCCCCATCGAAAGATTCACATCTGCAGCTAATGGGTAAGCAGCCACATACTCCTCGTCAACCGCTTGCAAGCTGCTTACCAATTCTGCTGCTTCATCCAGTCGTCCTACGTGGAATGCCATCATTGCACATCCGTAGAGTACTTCTGGGGAACGATCCATAACCAGCGCCTGACGGAATACTTGGTAAGCCTGTTCGAATTGACCGCTTTGTGCGTACGACCGCCCCTTCGTCAAAAGCATGGACAGACTTTCATCCCCGGCTTGTTCCAGGAGCTTCATTGCTTTCTCGTCTTCTCCAATGCGGAAATACAGGTTACCCAGCGCTGCCATAATATCTTGGTTGTCTGGCTCCTTCAGTCTTGCTTGCTCCAAATACTTGACCGCTACTTCATCTAAATCTTGGAGTGAATACAGATCCGCTAGCAACAAGTCAAGCTGGATGCTTTCGAAGCCAGATTCTTTACATTCATAGAGTAGATGTTGCGCCGTCTCAAAATCACTGGAATCCAAAGCAATCTCCGCTAGCAGCAGCTGGCATTCTCTACGCAAAGAGGAATCCATTTGCGGATTTTTGGCCATGACATCTGTCAGCAATTGACTCGCCTCTTCCAAATGACCGAATCGATACCAAACCTCTGCCAAATACATCATGACATCCGGCAAATCTTTTCCATGCTCCTGAACCTTTTGCAAAGCGGTCAAACCCAACTCCACTTCATCGTTTTCGATCCGCTTGATCGCTTCGTCTATGACATACAGCCACTTTTTCGGCATTTCTTTCACCTCATATGTATTTTGCGTGGCCTTGTTGCTCTACGCGCTTGTTGAACAACCACTCTAATAAAATAGCCACAAAAGACCGTCCGAAGACGGTCTTTTCTTTTACTCTTGATCATATACCATTATGCTCGCGTTAGCCAGCTCATTGTAAGAACAGTAATAAGGATTCCAAAAATACTAAGTACAATGCTGTAATTCGGCTTGGCTAAATCAGTAGAAGTCGGCTTTCCATCGAGCGGTACGATCGAAGCAGTAGCATGTTCCAGCGAGTCTCCTTGCGACGTATATGGTTGTGCTTCTACCACGTATGTACCGTCGTCTGTTTGCATAGAAGAAGAAATGACTTGCGCCTTTGGTGAGTTAATCTCCATGACTTCTCCGTTAATAACGAACGAATTCGCATGCTCCGTGGTACTTGTATTCACATATAAAGTGAACGAAAAGACCATGAGCAACAAAACAGCTACACTCGCAGCCATGCGTCGCATTCTCGCAGTTACGCTGAAAATTTTTCTGCCAATCGGGATCGCCCACTGCTCTTCCGATAAAATGCGGGCCATCACCGCGTCTACAATGGAACGTGATGGAGTTACAGAATGATATTCTTCTTTATCCATTTCCATCCACTCACCACTGTCCGACCAAATCTCATAGTCGGAACGACAGGCATAGCATGCCGCCATATGGTGATCAACCCGGCGTTGGGTCACCTCAGGCAACAGATTTTCGGCGTATTCAGGCAGAATTTCCTGAACTTCTTCACATCTCATCATCGATTCATCCCTTCAGCTTCATCCAAATGAGGGTCCAGGATGTAGTTTTCCAACTGTCCACGAATACTTTGCCGCGCTCGAAACAGTAGAGACTTCACAGAGCTCACTGTTAAATCCAGAATCGTAGCGATTTCTGTGTAATCCATTTGTTCGTACTCGCGTAATATCAGTGCTGAGCGTTGCTTCTCTGGCAGACTGTTGATTGCCAGTCTTACCATGCTCTCCCGTTCATTCCGGAGCAAAACTTGCTCAGGCAGTGTCTTGGGAGATGCCATAGGCGTTTGCAACGTATCATCCAGATACACGTCAGAATTGCGACTCTTGCGCAATTCACTGAGTACGGAGTTGCGTGCAATCGTATAGAGCCAGGTGGAGAATGTAGCTTCTACATCTCGGAAAGAATGAATGCTCTTATACGCCTTGTAAAACGTCTCCTGACATATATCCTCCGCTATATGCTCTAAATGTGCCTGACGCAAAAGATGAGTGACAAATGAGAGGATCTTTTTTTCATATCGACGAATCAGTTCAGCATAGCATTCCAGATTACCTTCTTTAATCTCTCGGATAAGCTGGGAATCGGTCATGATCAGGATTACCTCCTTGCGATTCCGATCCCTCAGCGGCCTTTTGCATAATTAGACTGCTGGGGATGTAAAAAGTTGCGCGACCTTACGATTCTTTTTCTCGTCTGTCTGCTAAAAACCATTCACGAAAAAACCCCCAAACTGGGGTTATATGACATAAGCGTAGGGCTTTGTGTCGAATAAACACTTACCCATACCAATCAAAGGGATAAATCGCATATCTCGATATATCCATTTACCGTTCGACATAACAGATGTTGGAAGATGCATTTCACTAAAATTGAGAATAGTGGAAAGATCATTCTTTGTCAACCAGTTTTCCTTTTTCAGGAAAACGATATCAGCGTCTGCGCCAGTTGTCAAGCTTCCTTTTCGCGGATACAGTCCAATTGCTTTTGCAACATTTGTCGAAGTGAGCCTGACTAGCAAGCAAAGTAATTCTTCCGGCGTACACCAGCTCTTTCGTGTATCAATACGTACATCGTGAATCGGAGACGCTACTTGCCAGCTCCTAAACCATTGACGATGTAATTGACGAAGACCTTGATCTGTCACTTCAGCGGGCAAACGAAAGATATGCAGGTACGGGTCATTTTCTTCAAAATGAAAGGCCGCTTGAGAATCTGTAATGACAGTACGCAACCGCCAATAACGAGTAGCCTCCATCCAAATCTGTCGAATGAGTTCCCGTTGTTCTTTTTTCAAAAACGGATCATTTTGTACCTGCATGTGCAGGATCGTATGTTTAGACGTATGAAGTTGCAAAAGCGTTTCCCATTTTATTGTGGAAATTTCTTCTGGATTTCGAATCGTGATATGAAACGAAGAATAGCCAAGGTTCATCCACTCCGCTAATCGGTCACCGTGAAGATCAGCGACATCGATTTCCACGTGCCAGACATAGTCTAATAAACTGTTGAAGTGCTGGGTTTGTTGATAGTGAATTTGCGGTCTGCTCATCCAACGCTCTGGCCGGAAGACGTCCACCAGGCTTGTACATCCCAAGCTGATGAGATTTCGCATGGCTTCTATATAAACATCTACATCTTTGATTTTATACAACGAATGTGTCGGGAGTGCGACGAAACCGGGCAAAAGATACATATCGGTAGCATCTATTTCTTCATATAAATCGTTGAAGGGGTTTTTGTTCAAGGTATCTTTAGCCATTCGTACAATTTTCCCATGACGGATCCAAATATCTGCTTCTTTCATTCCTAGTGCTGTGACAACCGTTCCCCCACGTATGACCATCCCTCGCTCCAGCATAGCTCGTCCCCCTCCCGCTTCTCATGCACACACTACCCTTGTACGAGCATATGCACAAAAAGGGGAAAAAGTACCAATAGGGAAACAAATCGCTTTTTAAACAAAAAAAAGACCGCCGTTGATGTAAGCGCATTCAAACGACGGTAGCACACACGTGCTTTCTTATATTGGATAGGAGTGGAGAGAAACCATACTGTAGTTTTATAATAAACGGAATGTAAGCGCTTGTCAAATCATTTTTGCTAAAATTCGGAACGCTTTGTCTTCGCACAAAAAAAGAAGCCTGCTCCCCTATAAAGGCACAGGCTTCTCTTTCATTCTTTATGATTGGCTGATTTTCACAAGCAAGTCATGAAAGCCAGGGAACGATACATCAATCGCATCATCATTTTCGATTGTCGTCTCACCCTCGGCAACAAGACCCGCAATCGCCATCGCCATGCCAATTCGGTGATCTCCCATGCTATCGATGACAGCCCCTGTCAATCCTGTCTTTCCTTCGATGATCATTCCGTCATCTGTAGGTGTCACACTAGCACCGAATTTGGACAGTTGACTAACCACCGTGGCAATACGGTCTGTCTCTTTTACTTTCAGCTCTTCGGCATCACGGATAACCGTTTTACCTTTCGCCTGCGTTGCCATCACCGCAATCACCGGAATTTCGTCAATCAGGCGTGGAATGATATCTCCAGCAATTTCAATACCGTGCAGCTCCGAATGTGTCACGAGAAGGTCTGCAACCGGCTCCTCATTTACGATTCGCTCATTCAAAAGCTCCAGACTTCCCCCCATCGCCTTGACAACATCAATGATGCCCGTACGGCTTGGGTTGATTCCGACATTTTCAATTAGAAGAGAGCTGCCTGGTACGACCATTACAGCTGCAATCAAAAAGGCAGCGGAAGAAATATCACCAGGAACAGAAATGGCACGGCCCTTCAGCTTTTGTCCGCCTTCTACCGAAACGGTCAATCCATCGCGCACGACTTGTACACCAAATGCTTGCAGCATACGCTCCGTATGATCGCGGGATAAATGCGGCTCTGTTACACTGGTCACGCCTTTTGCCTGCAACCCTGCCAGCATAATCGCTGACTTCACTTGTGCACTTGCAACTGGGGATTGATACGCCATCCCTTGAAGCTCCCCACCTCGAATGGATAACGGTGTGTATTCGCCATCTCTTCTTCCATCGATTTTGGCGCCCATTTGACGGAGCGGTCCGATTACACGGCGCATTGGTCTTTTGGCAATGGACTCATCGCCTTCCATCACCACATGGAAAGGCTGTGTCGCCATGATCCCTGCCATCAAGCGAATGGTCGTACCGGAGTTCCCTACATCCAAATGTTGAGATGGTTCCTGCAAGCCATACCAGCCTTTTCCTTGTACGGTTACGGCATCCCCTTGTTGTTCAATCTCAATCCCCATCCGACGAAAGCAGCTAATCGTGCTCAAGCAATCGGCACCCGGCAAAAAGCCTTCAATGGTTGTCGTTCCTTCTGCTAGAGATCCAAACATAACTGCACGATGGGAAATGGACTTATCTCCTGGCACGCGAACGGTACCTTTTATTTGTTTGGCTTGTTGTACGCGAAGCATTTCTTCCACTCCTTTTCTCTCTCACGCTCTCCCAGATCACCAGTCGCACTGTGAAGCGTCTTCGTTGTAAAGTGTGTTTGCATAAAAAAACTTATGTGCGCTTGTATACATTGTAATCGAAAAAGCGAAGAACTTCCTCTCCCTTTTCCAACTCTTGTTGCGAATGGAACGTAACGCGTAGCACCCCATAAATGTCTTCTCGTGTCTCTCTGATTTGGAGATTCGTGATGTTGATATCTCTTGCTCCCAATAGTGTCGTAATTCGTCCGATTTCGCCCGGGTTGTCCGGGATATCGATATACAAATCGTTCAAAGGCGGCAATGCACCCGTTTTGCGCTCAGGCAAGCCATCTCGGAATTCTCGCGCCGCTTTGAAGAAATGCTCGATTCCTTCTGGATCTCCCTGTTCTACAAGGTGAACGACATCTTCCAATGCGTTTGCCCAGTCTTTTGCGATTTTCAGGATCGGATCACGGTTTTGCAGCAAAATGTCACGCCACATCTGAGGGTTGCTCGATGCAATGCGCGTAATATCTCGGAAGCCACCAGCAGCAAGCGTTGCATGCCAAGCATTTTCCTCGTCGTACCCTGCCACTAGATTGACCAGAGCAGAAGCGAGAATATGCGGGAAATGGCTAACTGCACCCACGACCTGATCATGCGAAGCCGCGTCCATTTGCACGATTTTTGCGCGCGTCAGTGTAAGTAGTTCAGACAATTGCTTTACTTTTTCTTCAGATGTTCCCGGCGCTGGTGTCAAAACATAATAGGCGTTCTCCATAAGACGGTCAGAAGCAGCTTCCACTCCGGATTTATGCGAGCCAGCCATTGGATGTCCACCAATAAACGTAACATGATCGGGAATGACATCCACCGCTTGTCTCACAATACCTGCTTTTGTACTGCCAACATCCGTAATGATCACACCAGGCTGCAGCTCCATTTCCACTAACGAGTGAATGGTTGCAACGATTTGCTCTACAGGTGATGCGAGGAAAATGACATTTGCTTCTCGAACTGCTGTCTGCAAATCAGTTGTACCAGCATGGATGACTCCAAGAGTCAGTGCTTTATCCAAACAGTCCTGACGTAAATCGTAGCCGACTACCCGAATATTTGGATCACGTCGCATTGACAGCGCGATAGAGCCGCCGATCAACCCTACGCCAATTACAGTAATGGTGGTTTTTTTCATCTCCACTCTCTATCCTTCCTTCATCTCTCTTAGACAAAGATGCCGAGGCATGCCCGGCATCTTCGTCCTTTATTTCAATGCTCCAGTCACGATTTCTTTTAATACAGAAAGAATCTTTTCATTTTGCTCTTTGGTCCCGATGGTAATACGTTGAAAACCTGGGAAGCCTAGCGCATTACCAGAGCGAACGATGATACCTTGAGAGAGCAGCTTCTTGAATACTTCATCGGAATCCCTTTTCAAATCAACCAAGATAAAGTTGGTCTGAGATTGATAGTAGGAGAGTCCCCACTCGTCAAAAGAATCGGTATACTGCTTCATGCCTTCACGGTTACGATCGCGGCATGTTTTCACAAATTCCTGGTCTTTTAACGCCGCACGTGCTGCGACTTGACCAAGTGTGCCTGTATTGAACGGCTCACGCACATGTTCCAAAGAGGAAATGAGCTCTTCTGTCGCAATACCGTAGCCGATACGAAGTGCAGCCAGACCGTAGATTTTGGAGAACGTACGCAAAATAATCAGGTTCGGATACTCAGCGAGCATCGGTACTGTTTGTGGATATTCTGGATCCACCACATACTCGTAGTAAGCCTCATCCAAAACGACCAGCACATTTTTGGGAACCTTTTTCAGAAAAGCTTCCAACTCGGATGTTGTTACAATCGTGCCAGACGGATTGTTCGGGTTACATACCCATACCACCTTCGTTTGTTCGTTGATGGCAGCCGCCATCGCTTCGAGATCGTGAACGCCATCTTTCAACGGCACCTCAATTAAGTCTGCACCTTCAATAATCCCATTTGAGCGATATTGCGAGAACGTTTGCGTCGCCATGACTGCATTTGTTCCTTCGCCTAGAAAAGCACGAGAGATCATCAACAGAATTTCATCAGACCCGTTGCCGAAAAACAATTGACCTGGTTTGACCCCGAGGAAGTCAGCAAGATCCCAACGTAGATTAAGGCTTGCACCGTCTGGATAAAGGGCCAAATTGTCCAACTGTTCCGCAATAGCGGCTTTGGCCTTCGGTGAGGAACCAAAAGGATTTTCGTTGGACGCCAGCTTGATGACTTCGGTCAAACCATATTCACGTTTAACGTCATCAATTGGCTTGCCAGGTTGATATACCGGGGCATTGAGTATGCGTTGTTTCGGTTGCATCCACGTTCACTCCAGTCACATTTTTCCCACTATTGTAGCGCACTGGCTAACTGATGTACAAAGGTTTTTATTTTTTCTACAGCTTCTGGCATTTGTTTTGGATCTTTCAGCTGCTCAGCATGTTCCTCAATTTGCTGTACAATGGCACTTCCCACAATGACACCATTCGTATGGGGGGCTACTGCTCGCACCTGATCCGGCGTGGATATTCCGAATCCTACCGCAGTAGGAACCGATGTACTCGCCTTTACTCGTTCCAGAAAATCTGCCAAATCCTCTCGCAGGTCCGTGCGAGCACCCGTCACACCGAGCGACGATACACAATAAAGAAATCCGGTTGCTTGCGCGCCAATCGTATTGATTCTGGAACTGGAAGTTGGTGCCACCAGCGAAATGACATGAATGCCATGCTCTCTCGCAGCGGTTACGGCTGGACCGTTTTCCTCAATCGGCAAATCAGGAATGACAACACCGTCAGCCCCATAGGCAGCGAGATCGGCAAAAAAGCGCTCGA
Source organism: Brevibacillus fortis (assembly GCF_046196545.1). GTDB lineage: Bacteria > Bacillota > Bacilli > Brevibacillales > Brevibacillaceae > Brevibacillus > Brevibacillus fortis_A. Next base: position 2,673,793 of record NZ_CP176370.1, on the reverse strand, counting down.
TACCATATTGTAAAACCGGATTGAAGTAGGTGAACAGGACGATGGAAGCCTCCATACCTGATTCGCGAAGCCTTTTGACCAATTGCAAAGCATCCCCGATCGTCACGCCATTTTTCAGCGCGCGCTCTGAAGCCCGTTGTATCGTTGGACCGTCTGCCAAAGGATCGGAGTAAGGGACGCCGAGCTCGATGAGATCTGCGCCTGCATCTACCATCGCTTTTACGAGATGAAAGGTTGCTTCTATGGAAGGATCGCCTACCGTTAGAAATGGGATGAATCGTTTGCGATCACGATCCGCGAATAATTGATCGATTCTGTTAAGAGCTGTCGTCATGATTACTCTCCCCCTTCTGCTGTCAGCGCTTCTTGAATAGTCAGTACGTCTTTGTCTCCTCGACCAGACAAGCAGATCACGAGTATTTTGTCTGAAGACATTTCTTTCGCACGTTTTATCGCTTCAGCTATCGCATGTGCGCTCTCCAACGCTGGAATGATACCCTCCGTTTGGCAAAGCACTCGTACTGCCTCGAGCGCTTCCGCATCCGTTACCGATGTATAGGTCACTCGTCCGCTGTCTTTTAGATAAGCGTGCTCGGGTCCTACCCCTGGATAATCCAAGCCAGCCGAAATCGAATGCGCTTCTTGTACCTGACCGCTTTCATCTTGCAACAAGTAAGTCAAGGAACCGTGGATGACTCCCGGGCGTCCAAGTGTTAGTGTTGCCGCATGCTTTTCCGTATCGATTCCTTTTCCTGCGGCTTCTACCCCTCTGAGCGCAACAGACTCATCCTGTATGAACGGATAAAACATACCAATCGCATTACTGCCGCCACCAACGCAAGCAACGACCTCGTCTGGAAGCCTTCTGAGCATTTGCAGGACTTGACTGCGCGTCTCTTCACCGATAATTTTTTGGAATTCGCGTACGATGTATGGGTACGGATGTGGGCCAACGACAGATCCGATGACATAAAACGTTTCATCTACGTGAGAAACCCAATGGCGAATCGCTTCGTTTGTCGCATCCTTAAGTGTACGAGAGCCGGATACCGCAGGGATGACTTCGGCACCAAGCAGCTTCATCCGAAAAACATTCAACGACTGGCGACGAATATCTTCTTCCCCCATGAACACCTTGCAAGAGAGTCCGAGCTTTGCCGCAACGGTTGCACTTGCTACTCCGTGCTGACCAGCGCCCGTTTCGGCAATAATTGATTTTTTGCCCATGCGCTTGGCTAGCAATGCTTGGCCCAAAGCATTGTTCAATTTATGTGCACCCGTATGGTTAAGATCTTCTCGTTTCAAATAAATTTGGGCACCGCCGACCGCTTTCGTCAAACGCTCTGCATAGGTGAGCGGGGTTGGGCGTCCAGCATACTCGCTAAGCAGTCCATTCAATTCTTGAACAAATGCCGGGTCACGACGTGCTTCTTCAAAAGCGATCTCGAGCTCTGTCACCGCATTCATCAAGGTTTCCGGAATAAACTTGCCTCCGAAGGAACCAAATCGTCCGTTTTCGTCAGGCACGACTCGCGTAGTTGTTTGAATGTTGTTCATGCGCCTTCACCCTCTCCACCAATGTTTTTATTTTTTCGGCGTCTTTTTCGACATCCGTCTCTACTCCACTGGACACATCGACTATCCCTGCTTGATACTGTCCTAGTAATTCTCCGACATTCTCCGCATGAATCCCTCCAGCAATGATGCAGTCTGCTTCCTCGCATGCTGCTTGCAAAGTAGGGATTTGCTCCCACGAAAACTTTTTCCCTGTGCCACCTGCTTGACTAGGGTCATACGTATCAAATAAAAAGGCACTGACAATGCCTCGATAGGATTGAATTGCTTGAGCAGCATCCGCCTCTCCACCCACTGCCAACGCCTTCCACACCGGAATAGCGAACCGCTCCAGAACTTGCTGGCAAAATTGTGGCGTCTCCTGTCCATGCAACTGGATCACGGATAACGGCGCCTCTCTTAGCACTTCCTCCAGCTCTTCCATCGTCGGATTGACGAACACACCAACAGCAGGAGGGTGGCCTGGAACGGCTGCTAGCAATTTTCTAGCAGTCTGGGCATCTACTTGTCGCTTACTTGGGGCAAAAACAAGGCCTACGTAATCGACTTCCAGCTCTTTTAACAGCGCTAGTGTTTCCGCTCGCTTAATCCCACATATTTTTAAACGAGTCATACACTCACCCCCGGTGCTGCTTCTCCCACGAGATCAATGACTGCGCGCTCTACGTCTTTTTGGCGCATGAAATGCTCTCCAACCAGCACAGCCCGGGCACCTGCACTACGTACATTCTCAATATCCGCTGGGGTCGAAATCCCACTTTCGCTCACAATCGTCAATGACGCAGGCAGTTCTGCGATCAGCTCATGCGTAACGGCTAGGTCAGTTTGAAACGTATTTAAGTTTCGATTGTTGATCCCGAGCAATTTCGGTTCCATTGCTTGAAAAACAAGCTCGCATTCGCGTTTGTCATGGACCTCAACCAGTACATCCATGCCCAGCTCCTCGGCAGTTTGGTTCAGGTGGCGAAGCGTTTCCCGATCGAGAATGGCAGCAATGAGCAACACACAATCAGCTCCTGCAGCTCTTGCTTCCACGACTTGAATTTCATCCAGAAGAAAGTCTTTTCTGAGTAACGGCCGATCAATTGCCTCGTGAATTTGTCGGAGATAGCTCAAGCTCCCTTGGAAAAAGGACTCGTCTGTCAAAACAGACAAACATTCTGCGCGAGCGGCCTGATAAGCCTTCGCGATGGTCACTGCCTGGAAATCAGGTCGGATTAACCCTTTGGACGGGGATGCTTTTTTCACTTCGGCAATCACGCTTACAGGCCGTACACTCGTCTCCAATGCGTGACGAAACCCGCGTGGGTGTTGTACTTCTTTCGTTGCTGCGAGCAATGCTGAAACCGTTGTATCTGTATAAAGACGTGCGATCTCTTCGCGTTTCTTTTCTACGATTTTACGAAGCATGAATCATACCTCCTGCGATGTGACGAACGTGCTCGAGCTTGCGCATTACCAGTCCACCGTCGATCAGTTCCGCTGCACGTATAACCCCTGTTTCAATCGAGCTAACTCGATCTGCGAGGTAGAGGATCGCGCCCGCATTGAGCAAAACGATGTCGCGTGCTGCCCCACGTGCACCGGAAAACACATCGTGAATGATCTTGGCATTCTCATTGGCATCACCACCGCGCAAAGCATCCTTCTCATGTCTGCGCAGACCGAACTGCTCAGGCTCGATTTCATATGTCAAAATACGCCCATCCCGCAACTCGGCAATATGGCTCGTTCCCGTGACGGTTAATTCATCCAGTCCATCCGAGCCTGCGACAACGAGAGCTCTATTCACATCCAGCTCGTGTAAGACTGCGGCTACATTTGGAAGCAGTTTGACATCATAAACGCCCATCAGCTGATGGGTGGCACCTGCTGGATTCGTCAATGGTCCCAGTATATTAAACACCGTGCGAATCGCCAATTCTTTTCGCGGGCCAGCCGCATGCTTCATCGCTTGGTGGTACAGAGGAGCGAACAGGAAGCAGAGATTGGTTGCACGCAGGCAGTCTGCGGTATCCTTTGGAGATAAATTGACGGGCACTCCCAACGCTTCCAACACATCAGCGCTGCCGCTTTTGCTGGAAACCGCACGATTCCCGTGCTTGGCGATACGTACTCCGTCAGCTGCTGCAACAATCGCACTCGCCGTTGAAATGTTAAAGGTATGACTTCCGTCCCCGCCTGTTCCGCAAGTGTCTACCAGACCTGGCAGATCGATCGGAAAACTCATCGCCCGCGCTCTCATGGCTTTGGCAAAACCGATAATCTCCTCCACTTTCTCGCCCTTCAAGCGAAGACTCGCTAAAAATGCCCCAATCTGAGCCGGAGTTGCCTTTCCATCCATAATCTCGCCCATGGCCTCTTCTGCAACCGCCCGTGTTAAGTGCTTCCCAAGCAGAATTTGTTCCAGTGCGTATGTTAGCATGACAACTCCACCTTTCTGACAAACATCTGTTCCGCTTTTTCTAACGCAGAGAGCATCGCTGCTGCTTTGTTCACCGTCTCTTGATATTCACTCGCAGGGACCGAGTCTGCTACGATGCCTGCTCCTGCCTGTACATGTGCGTAACCATCCTGAAAGAACAACGTTCGAATCGTGATACAGCTATCGAGTGAACCATCAAACGAAATGTAGCCGATTGCTCCCGCATACAGATGGCGTGCGTCAGGCTCGAGCTCTGCAATAATTTCCATCGCCCGAAGCTTGGGAGAACCAGATACTGTCCCAGCTGGAAAAGCACTCAGCAATGCATCGAAAGCGTGCAGTCCCTCACGAAGCTTGCCAGTCACATGCGAAACCATATGCATGACATGGGAGTAGTTTTCAATAACCAATGCTTCTTCCACTTTCACGCTTCCATAAGCAGAGACCTTTCCTACATCGTTGCGTCCCAGATCCAGCAGCATGTAGTGCTCGGCTCTCTCCTTTTTATCTGCCAAAAGATCAGCCGCCAACGCCGCATCTTCTTGTGGGGTTGCCCCTCTTTTCCGCGTTCCTGCAATCGGCCGCATCTCTACTTTTTCATCTTCTACACGCACGAGCAGTTCTGGTGATGTCCCGACGACTGTCTCGCCCTCGTATTCGAGATAGTACATATACGGGGAAGGATTCAACGTGCGCAGCAATCGATACACCGCAAAAGGATCGACATCTGTCTTTACGGAAAAACGTTGCGACAACACGACTTGAAAAATGTCGCCGGCTGCGATGTATTCTTTCGCCTGTACGACTAGTTGCTCGTATTGCTCACGCGTCATATTTGGCTGTACTGTTAATGGCGTTGGTGTATCTGCCGCTACTTGAATGCGTTGATCCATTTCAAGCGGAGTCATGACTTTTGCAGCCAGCTCCTCGATTCGTTCGCAGACTTGCTTGTATTTTTCGTCAATAGTGTCTTCGGTGTCGCCTGGCTCCACATGGAGGTTCACAATCAATTGAATTTCCTGCTTCAAATGATCAAAGGCGATCATCTCATCAACGAACAGGAAGCGCATATCCGGCACTCGTACAGCTTCCTTGCGATGTGCTGGCAAATTTTCGAAATAGCGCAGCGTATTGTAGCCGAAAAAGCCTACCGCACCACCACTGAGACGAGGTAGTCCGGGTAGCTTCGGGCTTTTGTAGCGATCGGTTTCTTCACGCAAAAAGGAGACGGGATTTCCTGTCTGGACAAGCCGTTCACCAGTGCGATAGGAAACGGTGATTTCTTCGCCTTTTGCTTCTACGATTTGAAAAGGATTCATGCCAATGAACGAAAAACGAGCCCAACGTGCACCACCTTCTACGCTCTCCAGCAAAAAGGAGTCACTCGTGCGAATCTTCTGATACAAGCGAATTGGTGTCTCCTGATCCGCCAACAGTTTCATGCTTACAGGGATAAGGGAATACGACGCCGAAAGGGTCTTAACCTCGGCAAGGGAAGGGAAATACATGGACTCTCATCTCCTCAATTAGTGGGAGAGAAAAGGGAATGAGACATCCACCTTTTCTACACCCGCTTCCTAGAGCGAGAGGTAGGGGGAGAAATTTTTTGTATACAAAAAAATCCAGACAAAGAGACCTGGATTGGGTGTCAATATGTACCCAGCCTTCTCTTCTCTCCTCGACCTAACTCATCTCAACTCTGCTCAACTCATTCTCTGCTCTCAGCCGGCTTTTGCTTATTACCGGAAAAAACGAGGCGCTCTCGTTTCACTTATGGTAAAAGAGAGCGCCCTAATTGTCAACCGCGATTTGTCAAATCCGGGCGCAGCTTGACTGCTTCACGCAAAAAGACGTGATGAATGTCTTTTGCTGTCTTGTCCGTATTCACATGCATCATGACACGAATACAAAGTGGCAAGCCACCCGGCACCGGGATTTCTCTTGCGCACATGAGCGGTACATATTGCCAAGCCTCTCCTTCAAGCAGGCGGGCCGCTTGAGCAGGGAAGGTCGCACAGAGGTCCTCTGTCGTCGTGATAATAATGCTGCCAATGTCTTCGGGGTTTACTTCATTGCGGCTTACCATTTCCTCCAACAACCATTTTGTAGAGGAGACAATCTCTTCGCGCGTATCGGCTTCCACCGTGACTGCGCCTCTGATTCCTCTCATTCCCATCCTTATCCCTCCACTTCTTCTCTCATGACGGCCAGTATGAGTTCTTCTTCTATATTTTTGACGACTTCAACCTGCCCGATTGCCCGAGGCAACACCAAGGCCAGCTTTCCGCCTACCGTCTTTTTGTCTCGTTTCATGGCTTCCAGCACAGCCTCTGGCGAGAGATTACCCGGCCACGCCGTTGGCAGGTGGAACAATTCCAGCATCCGTTTCGTACGATTGTATACACCTGTCTCGGCAAAACCAATGCGTTCCGCTACCTTGGCTGCCAAACACATCCCAATTGAGATGGCTTCCCCATGATTCAGGCTGGAGTAAGCAGACAGCGCTTCAAATGCATGACCAAACGTATGACCCAAATTAAGCAATGCACGCTGCCCTTGCTCTGTCTCGTCTTGCGAAACAATAGCCGCTTTGACTGCGCAACCTTTTTCAATGGCTTTCCCTAATAATTCTGAATCGAGTTGCCATAGCTTATCCGCGTTGTCTTCCAGCCAATCGACAAAAGCAGCGTCGGCGATAAGTCCATGCTTAACAACCTCTGCAAAACCTGCTGCGACTTCACGCTTCGGTAAACTATGCAATGCTTTCGTGTCGTAAATGACAACTTTTGGCTGATGAAAAGCACCGATGAGATTTTTGCCGAGTGGATGATTGATCGCTACTTTTCCACCAACCGAGCTATCATGTGCGAGCAAGGTAGTCGGCATCTGAACGAAATCAATGCCGCGCATGTACGTAGCAGCCACAAATCCAGCCAAGTCTCCGACGACTCCACCACCGAGAGCCAATACAGCAGATTTCCTGTCCAGCCCTGCTTCAATAGCCTCTGTCATCAATCGCTCGTAGACAGCCAGGCTCTTCGATTGTTCTCCAGCAGCGATGACAGCTGAATGGGCCTGATACCCATGCTGCCGCAGAACATCGAGCAAAGGCTCCAAGTAATGAACGGCTACATTCTCATCTGTGACAATCATCAGCTTGCTAGTAGAAGCAATTCCTGCCTCTACTAGCAACGCTGCTGCATCGTGCAAAAGACCGTCGCCTATCACAATCTCGTAGGAACGCTCACCCAGCTCAACAGTCAGCTTCTCTACACTCATTAGAATTTCTCCGTGTACGCACGGTATTGACGTACATTTTCTGCCATGTCGTCAAGAGAATCGGAAGGGAATTTTTCGCACATTGCACTCGCGATCTCCCATGCTACAACTGCCTCCGCGACCACACTTGCCGCTGGAACAGCACAACTGTCGGAACGCTCAATGCTCGCTGAGAATGGCTCTCTCGAGTCAATATCCACACTCATCAATGGTTTGTACAAAGTAGGGATCGGTTTCATGACACCGCGAACAACTACAGGCATTCCTGTCGTCATTCCGCCTTCGAGTCCACCTGCACGATTTGTTTTACGGCTGTAGCCGGTTTCTTCGTTCCAAATAATCTCGTCATGAACTTGCGAGCCTTTCAGACCGGCTGCCTCGAATCCGATACCGATTTCGACACCTTTGAAAGCCTGAATGCTCATAATCGCTTGTGCAAGACGTCCATCCAGCTTGCGGTCCCATTGCACATGGCTACCCAAACCAATCGGCACGCCTTCAACGATCACTGCTACGGTACCACCGAGGGAATCCCCATCTTCTTTTGCTTTGTCAATCGCTGCCATCATCAGTGGCTCTGCTTCTTTATCCAAGCAGCGTACTGGCGATTCTTCGGTACGTGCAATCAGCTCGTCCAGACTTACTTCTTGTCGCTTCGCCACGATCTCATTGATCTGGAGTACCTGTCCGCCAATACGGATACCAAATTGAGCTAGCAATTGGCGAGCAACTGCACCAACAGCTACGCGGACTGTGGTCTCACGAGCGCTAGAACGTTCCAGAATATTGCGCATATCACGTTGATGATACTTAATAGCCCCGTTTAAATCAGCATGTCCAGGGCGTGGACGGGAAACGCGACGCTTTTCCTCAGTGCCTTCCTCTACAGGTTCAGCACTCATGATTCCTTGCCAATGCGTCCAATCATTATTTTCAACGACCAGTGTGATAGGAGCTCCGGTTGTATACCCATGACGGACACCAGAAAGAATTTTCACCTGATCCTTTTCAATCTGCATTCTTCTGCCGCGACCATGGCCTTTCTGACGACGTGCCAACTGCTCATTAATTTCCTCAATGGAAATCGGCAAGTTGCTCGGTACGCCCTCGATGATAGCTGTTAATTGCGGCCCGTGGGATTCCCCTGCTGTCAAGTAACGCATCTCTATCCTTCCTCCATCCTCCAGGCAGCCTGTATCCCCTAAAGGTACTCTTTTCGGGGTGCTGTCCTTTATCACTTTTAAGCGCTATAATATCATACCTAGTACGCCGTGGAAATACAAAAGTGGCAAACGTGTGCGAAAAACCTTTTCTTCTTACAGGAAAACGCCCCTCCGTATAAGGAGAAGCGCTCTCTTTACGCTATCGCGAATAAATCAGGATTGACATACCTACACATTGAAAAAAGGATTGGGGCTCAGCGGTTTGCGAGTGTGATCTACGCGTATCAAATCATCTAGTTGTGTCCTCTCCGCCCCTAATATCTGACCACATTCCTGCAGCGTGATCAGCCCTCGACGGTATGCTTCGATGACCTTGTGTTTATCCATCTGCTGCCTCCTCTTGCAAAGTAGGTATTCCTAGTCTTGGAAAAAAACAGCAGAGATATACCAAGGCCAACATGAATCAACCCATTTTTCGATAGAAGAACGTATCCTCTGTCTCTAGTTGGTATTGTTGCGGCTGAAAAATTTGTTCCGTGCTGCCTACAAAGAGTACCCCGCCAGGTTTCAGGGCCCGGCTAAACTTATGATACAGCTCATGCTTTGCTTCTTCGGTAAAGTAAATCATCACGTTCCGGCAAATAATCAAATCAAATTGAGAATCAAATGAGTCCGCCAATAAATTATGTTTTTTGAACGTCACTTTTCTCTTCACTTCGTCCGTTATGCGATAGCTGAGTGTATCTTTTTCAAAATACTTCGTTACGAGGTCTTTCGGACAATCTTGCAGAGAGCGGTCCGTGTATACCCCTTGTTTTGCTTTAGCCAGTGCTCCCTCATCAATATCGGAAGCGAGCACGGTCGCATCCATCTTCTTGCGTAACAAAATCAGTGAGAGTGTGTACGGCTCCTCCCCTGTCGAGCATGCCGCACTCCAGCATTTCACCCGCGGCGATTGCTTCGCCAAGCGTGGCAAAATTTTATTCTCGAGAACTTCCCACCGGCCTGGATTACGGAAAAATTCCGATACGTTGATGGTCATCCTATCGAGGAACTCATAGAAAAGCTCCTTGTCTTTAGCGATGGCATCGAAATACTGGGCAAATGTGTTGTACCCCCGCTTTTGTCTCAACGAGGTTAGACGGCGCTTCATCTGTGCTTCCTTGTAGAGGGCAAGATCAATTCCAGTCATTTTCTTCACACTAGCAATAAATTGGAGAAAGTCCTTATCTTCCATGCTGAATCGTACCCCCTTTGAAAACTCACTAATTCCATTCGCTATATTTCGTCATTATCCTATCTGTTTTGACAAAGATTTTGACAAAAAAAAGAAAACCCCAATAAATGGGGTCTTCTCGATCAGTCTTAGATCCAGCGTTGGATTGTTTTCTCGAAGGAGAGAACTTCTTCAGCGGAGAACCACAGGCCGATTTCACGCTCAGCGCTCTCAGGAGAGTCAGAACCGTGGATGATGTTCATGCCAACGGAAGTAGCGAAATCGCCACGGATCGTACCGGAAGCAGCGTCTACTGGGTTAGTTTTGCCCATCATAGCGCGAGCAGTTGTGATTACGTTGTTACCTTGCCATACCATAGCGAATACTGGTCCGGAAGTGATGAAGTCTACCAGTTCACCGAAGAATGGGCGCTCTTTGTGCTCTGCATAGTGTTCTTCAGCCAGTTCGCGGCTTACTGTCATCAGCTTTGCACCTACGAGTTGGTAGCCTTTTTTCTCAAAACGGGATACGATTTCCCCGATCAAGTTGCGTTGTACGCCATCTGGTTTTACCATAAGGAATGTTTTTTCCATTGTAAGTATGCCTCCATTAGAGCTATGTATTGGTGCATAGGACACCAACGAAAATTTTATCAAAACTAGAGTGGTCAAGCAACAGTAAGACCGTCAAAATATCATTAAAATTTGCGATCGATAATATAATTGGCGATACCTGTCAAGGATGTCTTAGCTTGGTTGTTAGGCAAATCTGCGAGAATGGCATGCGCACGGGCGATATAGCGTTCAGCGAGGCGCTGCGAAAAAGCAATGCCCTCATCTTCTCGCACCATGCGAACCGCTTCATCCGTATGATCCCAAAACGTATTTTGCGCGATCCATTCCTGGAATTGCGCACGGGCTTTTCCATGATGAGCAGAATAAAGCGCAGGCAACGTAATGTTTCCATGCACCAAGTCGCTTCCAGCAGGCTTCCCTAACTGCTTTTCAGTCCCTGTAAAGTCCAAAATGTCGTCGGTAATTTGAAAAGCCATCCCCACATTGTAGCCGTACCAATACATTTTGCGAATCATGTCATCTGACGCTCCGCTTGCCACTGCTCCTAATTGACAGCTAATCGCAATTAAAAGCGCAGTTTTTCGTTTGATTCTGCGTAAATACGTACGGAAGTTTTGGTCCCAATTATTCAAATCCTTTACTTGCTCGATCTCTCCCTTACAAACCTCGACGATTGCATTCGAGAGAATTTGGTGCAATTGCGGAATCGGGAGCTGGGAGGCAATGGCCAATGCCCGCGCAAAAATATAGTCGCCGGCGTACATAGCTACTTTGTTATCCCACTTCATCCGAACAGTATCTTTTCCGCGACGCTTATCCGCATCATCAATCACATCATCATGCACCAGGGAAGCCATGTGGATCAGTTCAAGAGGAACGGCCACATGCTTTAGCTTTTTGACATCGTAATTGCCCCACTTACCTCCAAGCAAAACAAAAACGGGACGGATCCGCTTTCCTCCTGCCTTGAGCAAGTGAGTCGAAGATAGATACAGCTCTCGAACCGGCGTATCAATTGCTTTTTCCAGTTCATCTTCTATGTATTGGACATCTTTTTTCATCTTGAAGTAAATATCGACTAGATTCATCCGTTCCACCTATCTCGTCAACGTAGTATTGGTCTGTCGGCCGCCAGCTTGCCACAGATCGACGGTTGCAGGTGCCGATAAAAGTCCCAGCTCCGCTGCGCATCGGTAATAGTACTCCAGTCCAATCCGCTGAACGTCACCGAAATCGTGCTGTAATCCTTGGAAATAGTGGAGCCATCGCTCTTTCTCTCCACCGAAATGTGTGTGAACGTAGTCAATCAATGGGGCTGTATTCGCTCTTGTCTTCCTTTTGCTCTCTAAAAAAGAGGCATGGACGTCCGCGATCAAATCATGATGATCGGCAATTACCGCTCGACGAAGAGCCCAAATGGCAAAGGTCATGGAATAGCCCGTAAATTGATGCCACAGCTCTCCTAAGTCATAGACATGTAGGTCTTTGGCCGTTCGCTCAGCCGAAATGGCGTCGTCTCCGATCAAGAGCGCTGCGTCAGCATCCTCCAGCATTTCATGCAAAATAGGTTCCTGTGTAACGTAGGAAATCTCATAATCGTAAAACTTATGGAGAATGATTTTTAACAGGTTCACTGTGGTAGCCGATGTGTTGGTCAAGGCTATTTTGGCACCGTTTAATTGTTCAATCGGCTTTGTGCTGAACAAGAAAAGGGAGCCTACTCTCCCCTTGGCACTGACAGACAGATCTGCCAATGCCACGTATTCGGAGGCATGCTCTGCATAGCTAAACGAAGAAATCGGTCCCAAGTCAATCTCGCCATTCGCCATTGCAGTGTTTAACTGGGCAGGAACTTGGCGGATGAATTCGACTCGGTCTTCGAATTTCGCCTGATCAAAATAGAAGTAAACCGGCAATACATTGGTATACAAAATTTGTCCAACACGCAAAGACTTTTGCATGCGTTATTCCCCCCAACGCCGGAACAGCGAATGTGGTACATCAATTGCATCCAAAGTTTTCCCTACCACAAAATTGATCAGATCATCCATGGTTTGCGGTTTCTGATAGTAGCCTGGCATAGCAGGCAAAATCTTGACTCCCAGACGGCTTAATTTGAGCATGTTCTCGAGCTGAATCGCATTGAGCGGTGTCTCTCTCGGAACGATGACCAAGCGCCGACCTTCCTTGATCATGACATCAGCAACGCGCTCCAGTAAATTACCTGAAGCACCATGCGCGATGCCAGAAACAGTCCCCATCGAGCACGGTACTACGATCATACCGTCACAGCGATAGGAACCACTGGCTGCGGGACAATTGAAATCTCGCAGTCCCCAATAATGTAGCTCACCCGAAAAGTCTTGTTGCAGCTTCTCCTGCAATAGACCTTCTCTGTCATCCGTGTGCCAATCCAGTTCATCACGAAATACTTGCCAGCCTGCTTCTGTAATCATCAAGTGAACGATATGTCCAGCACGTAAAAGCTCCTGGACGACTCGAACACCATAGATAGCACCACTTGCACCCGTTATCCCGACAGCCCACTTTTGTTTGTTCATGCAATCACCAAGTCAATCATCGTAAAGGTAAACATCACGACACTCAAGATGCCGTTCATATTGAAGAATGCCATATCCAGCTTGGACAGGTCTGTTGGCTTCACCAGCGTGTGTTCATAGATCAAAATCGCACCAGAAATGAGCACACCTACCAGGAACCAAATAGACAAGTCTGCGACTACATACAACGACATCAGACCAACGAAAGTAAGAACGTGGCATACGCGGGCAATCAGAAGTGCATTGGCAATTCCGAAGCGGCTCGGCATGGAATAAAGCCCTTCTTTACGGTCAAAATCGGCGTCCTGACACGCATAAATGATATCAAATCCTGCTGTCCAGAACATAACGGATGCAAACAATAGAAGGCCGATGCCATCTACTTGACCCGTTGTCGCTACCCAGCCACCTAACGGACCAAACCCGATGGCAACCCCTAAAACAAAGTGGCAAAGCCAAGTAAAGCGTTTCGTATAGGAATAAAGCACAAGAACAAACACAGCGAGCGGCAACAATTTCACAGCCAAATCATTTAACTGGTATGCAGCAACGAACAACACCGTAAAGGACACCACGATAAACAAAATGACTTCCACAATCGAAATGAGGCCAGCAGGAATCGCGCGTGTGACCGTACGAGGATTTTTCGCATCGATTACCCGGTCGATGACACGGTTTAAGGACATCGCTGCACTGCGAGCGCCCACCATCGCTACCGTCACCCAGAAAATTTCCGACCAGGTAGGCCAGGCATTCTCTACTACAATGCTACCCAAAACAGCTCCCATAAAAGCAAAAGGCAAGGCAAAAAGGGAGTGCTCGAATTTAATCATTTCCAAGATGATTTTTAATTTACGTAGACCCATCTATGACACTTCCTATCTAGTGAAGAAATACCGGTTTACTCCCCATATTATGGCTTTGTGCCAATATGCAAGGCTGATACGCCGCCCATAAACAATTTGACCTGAACCGGGTCCAAGCCTGCTTTCTGAAACATGCTTGCCAGCTCGCGACTGTCCGGGAAATTGGTGAGGGATTGTGGCAGCCATGCATACTCTTCGTACTTGTTGACTGTCAGCTTCGCAATAAATGGCAAGATTTTGTAGAAATATAAGTAAAATAGCTTCCGGTACGGAATGAACGGGGGCTTGGACACTTCCAGAGAAACGACTTTACCGCCCGGCTTCACAACACGCGCCATTTCATTCAAGACCTGCTGAACATCCGGTACATTGCGCAAGGCAAACCCGATTGTCACGAAGTCGAATGTATGATCCTCGTAAGGCAGATTCATTGCATCTGCGTTCACTAGCTTTACATTGTTGCCAACACCTGCGTTCGCCACTTTATATGCCCCTACATCCAGCATATTTTGGCTGAAATCAAGGCCAACAACACTGCCTTCTTTACCAACTGCCTTGGCCAATGCAATGGTCCAGTCTGCTGTACCACAAGCAACATCCAACGCCGTATGCCCTGGCTGGATATTCATCTGCTTCATCGTGTAATTACGCCAAGCAATATGACTGCCAAAGCTGATTACATTATTCATTTTGTCGTAATCGTTTGCAATGCTCTCGAAAACGGAGTGAACGTACTCTGCTTTCTCATTCATCTGTGTCTGGTTCACTTGGCTACATCTCCTCAATTACCTTCTTCAAGCGACTGATCCGATGGGAGTAACGTGCCGTAATGGATGCAAGCATGTTCCGCGTCTCTGCAGGATGCAGCGTACGCACCATTTGCTCACATAAACCGATCAATTCAATGGCTTTCCCCTCAACGCCAGACAAAACTTGCGCGAGTGTAGCACCGGGTTTTTGCAGCAAAAAACGGGCAAAACCAAAAGGGACTTGTTCTTGCCATTTGAGCTGCTCCCACTCTCCGATCACACTCTCTACCTTGGCTGTTTGCTTCATCAGATCGCTCCAGAAGCGACGGCTATCAGCTGAATCGGCATACTCCTCTACAACAGCCACGTATAAGCCCGTATCAATCGTATTTCGCAGTTCCCAGTACTCTTCATCTGATAAAATCTTGCTATCTCGCCCAGCGATGTAGAGTCTCATTTTCGCTTCGTTCACTCGCTGAATGGCTGCCGACAACACTTGAATGGCTTGGATTTCACCCGCTGAAGCCAGAAGGTGATAATAGCGACTGCTGTAATAATCACCCGCTAGTACGGTCAGCTGTCGGTTTCGCTCCGCGCTCTGTGAGGAGTCGTACTCATTTTTTACGAGCTCATGCGTATCCAGTCCCAATTGGACAAGTCCTGTTGCTGTACATAAAACCGAAGCCTTTTCCTTCGGCATACCTTGTTCCAGCAAAAAAAGGTACAACAGCTCTAGACGATTTTCCGCCATGGAAGGAACGTCAACATAATGTTCTACATAGGAATGGGTGATTCTCTTGTAGATTTGTTCGATAATGGACCGAACCTCTTCTACATTTTGGGAAAGTTCTTTGCTCATGCGTCCTCCTCCACAAGCTGCACAACCTATAGATGTCTGCCTGTTCCGTACTGTTCCTTACTCTTCGGTCTTCCTCTGCCGTCCGGTCAAAAGGCCGTCTCTACTATCATACCATACTTCTTCCATCAGGGACTAATTCGCTCATAAAAATACGGCTCGATTCGAATAGGAAATGTACTGCTTACAAAGGTCTGGATATCCGAAGGATCGGTCAAAGGTTTGTCATGTCCTGCGAGATTTCCAGTTGTCGATTGTATGGCAATCAATAATCTCGATTCTTTTGGTGGATCCGTCTCCTCCAACAAGCGATAGTACACGGGCCCGACATTGTCTGCATAGGTACGCAAGTCGTATGTCAAACGGTAAAAATCTTGATAGACGGTGTTTAACTCTACTTTTTCGGCAGGTTTCACCACAAAATCGACATAGATCGATGGGTTTTCCCATTTTATACGCTTAATATTATAATGTGTCGACATCCTTGTAAACAAATCAAGGGCATTTTGCTCGCTTAAGTGAATGGCACGTGCCGACTGAAATGTCGGTATATCCGCTTGCATCCACTGATTTGTGGGAACGAGCGACAGCATCAGAGCCAAGAAAGTGGAAACAGCAATTGCCATCAACAATTGGCGCGGCATAGACATCCCTCCTCTCCTCCATTGTACAAACAAAAAAAGCAGGCTATGCCTGCTTCTTAGCAAAACGACTTGCTCTTTATTCGGTCGTATCCACGACGCCATGCTGCGAGTAAATCACCGCTTTTCCTCGCACCTTAATCGCAGAGGTGTGCTCAGTAAATTGAAAAATCATGACTTCGCCTTTATCGAGCTTCTCTGTATGATGAAAACGCGTATCAGTGCCTCTTGTTAATCCGATCACATGAACGCCATTTTCCTTCGCTTTAACTACGAAATAATCCTGATTAAATCCTAATGGTTGTGCCAATTTGTTTCCTCCTGACCAATACGGTATGCGCGTACGTCTAGTATGATGCCCCTTCTGACTCCAGTCGGCTCATGATCTTGTCTACATAGCGCTGTGTCTCTTGCGGCAATTGGTCAAACTTCGCTTCTAGCTCGTCATCACTGCTGATTCCCAGACGCCTCATCCGACCTGGACCAGCATTGTAAGCAGCAAGTGCTACTTTCACATCTCCATCATAACGATCCAAAAGCGACTTCAAATATTTTGTTCCACCTTCAAGGTTTTCATCAGGGTCGTATACATTGCGGACTTGCATGGCTTTTGCCGTATTGTCCATCAGCTGCATCAAGCCCTTTGCCCCTGCGTGAGATTCTACATTCGGATTAAAGTTGGATTCGGCTCTGACGACCTCTCTCACCAGATCAGCGTCCACTCCGATCGCTTTCGCTGTCTGATCAATCTTGTCCAAGATTTCCGGGGCAGGAACAGATGGCCCTTTTGCAAAGGACAGGGACTGTTCATTTTGAAGATGGGTAGGAATCTTCCAGTTCCTAGAACCATCTAGCTTGGCCAAAATCTCCTGCGAACTGATAACCCGCTGGCCGGTTGTTGCTAACTGGGACTGCAGGATGTCCGAGAAGAGCCCCTCGTCTCCATACGAAAGCGGAGAGGCGTCATAGGTTTGCGGCAATGTTTGCAAATATGGTTGAAGTGATACAGGCACCTTCATAGCATTGAACAACCCTTCCCTAGCTTGTCTACCTATCATTATAAAAAAGAAAGATCAGGAAGCCAAGAGCAAAATGGCACTACTTGGTAGAGTAGTAATTTTACATAAAAAAGAAGCCTTTGCTCAAGGCTTCTGAACGTTATATGCAGATGGTCGGAATGCAGGGATTCGAACCCTGGACCTCACCCACCCCAAGGGTGCGCGCTACCGGGCTGCGCCACATCCCGACTGTACATCCGTACTATACAATATTTTACCTATAGAGTCAATATAATTTCCTTATTTTTGCATTCTTATTAACGAATCAAGCTCATTACTTCTGCACGGGCAGCAGCATCTTTCTCAAACATTCCGCGAACAGCAGAGGTGATCGTTTTCGAGCCTGGTTTTTTCACACCACGCATCGTCATGCACATATGCTCTGCTTCTACAACCACAACCACGCCATGTGGATCGAGCTTGCGCATAATTGCGTCTGCTACAGTTGCTGTAATTCGTTCCTGTAACTGTGGACGTTTTGCCACGGTATCAACCGCACGCGCCAGCTTGCTCAGTCCTACTACTCGGCCTCCACGCGGCACGTAAGCGACATGCGCTTTTCCGAAGAAGGGAACCAAGTGATGCTCACACATGGAGTAAAACGGAATGTCCTTCACCAATACCATTTCCTCATGATCTTCGCTAAAGACAGTCTCGAAATACTGCTCTTCGTCTATATGCATGCCCTCGAATACTTCGGCGTACATTTTCGCAACTCGCTTAGGGGTATCCAGCACTCCTTCACGATCAGGATCATCCCCCACTGCCTCTAGGATCATGCGAACAGCTTGCTGTATTTTATCTAAGTCGACGTTCATCATTGTACCTCCTACGTAACGGCATACGCCTTGTTTCTCATCACTAAGGTCTGCCTGCTCCAAATCAGTGACAGACTTAGTGCCTGCTCGCGATCAAAGCCAATCTTACCATATCGTTTAAAAAAAGACAAAAAGATATACCAAAATTTTCATAGGCAAACTGTATGTACACAGAAAAAAACCCACATTTTATCAATGTGGATTTTTTTATGTAAGTGCTTCGTTCTCAAAAGAAACAACTACTTGATGGAGTCTTTGAGTTGTTTACCTGGTTTAAACGCAGGTACTTTGCTGGAAGCGATTTCGATCTCTTCACCAGTTTGTGGGTTACGACCTTTACGAGCCGCACGTTCACGAACTTCGAAGTTACCAAAGCCGATCAGTTGGACTTTATCACCAGTTTTCAATGCATCTGCAATTGCGTCAAGAACTGCATCAACTGCTTTTGTTGCATCTTTCTTGGTGAGTTCTGTGGTTTCAGCCACTTTTGCAATCAGTTCTGTTTTGTTCATTTTATTCACCTCCCCTCAAAGAACACCAAGTCCTAGCTATTATTTTTCTTAACCGAAACGAAGCGTTTTATACACGATTGGTTGTTTTTACCGATCTGACAAGCTTATAGTAATACACCGATTTCTTAAATTCAACCCCCTCCTGTCGAAATTGAACGAAATACAAGAAAAAAAGGCATCTCGTCATGTCAGATGCCTTCCCTATATTTGTTGTTTATAGGACTTTAGAACTATTTATTAGAGTATGATCGCAATCAGGCCACCCGATCCCTCGTTGATGATTCGACCTAAAGTCTCCTGTAATTTGTACCTTGCGTTGTCTGGCATCATGGTAATTTTTGCCTGAATACCCTCTCTTACGATAGAGTGGAGCGAGCGTCCAAAAATATCGGAGTTCCAGATGGAAAGCGGGTCTTTGTCAAAATCTTGCATCAGATAGCGGACAAGCTCCTCACTCTGCTTCTCTGTTCCGATAATCGGAGCGAATTCAGACTCGACATCCACCCGAATCATGTGAATAGACGGAGCTGTTGCTTTGAGTCTGACTCCAAAGCGTGGTCCCTGGCGGATTAGTTCAGGTTCGTCCAAGGTCATTTCATGCAACGACGGGGCTGCTATACCGTAGCCCGTACTTCGGACCATGTGCAATGCTTCCGCTACCTGATCAAACTCGCGCTTGGCATGTGCGAATTCCTGCATGATTTTCAGCAAGTGATCCTTGCCATTTATCTCAACCCCGACAATTTCCATTAAGATGCGGTCATACAGTTCATCTGGCGCGTAGAGGTCAATCTCTGCGATCCCTTGCCCCATGTGCATACCAGCAAGGGAGGCTTTCTCTACGAAGTCATAGTCATTGAAGAAGCCGACGACACGGTCCACATCGCGTAACCGGCGGATGTCCTGCACGGTCTCACGTACAGCTTCTTCGTAATTCTGACGCAGCCAGTGCCCGTTTTCCAGCACCATTACCCAGCTCGGTAGATTGACATTTACTTCATGAACTGGGAATTCAAACAGGACTTCTCTCATGAGGAGCAAGATTTCCTGCTCTGTCATATGATCAACCGACAAGGCCACGACTGGTACATCGTATTTTTCCTGGAGCTGTACACGAAGGTTTTGTGCTTCGTCGGAGCGCGGACGCGTCGAGTTTACAACGATCACGAACGGTTTCCCGACTTCTTTCAGCTCGTTTACAACCCGCTCCTCTGCATCGATGTATCCTACACGCGGGATTTCCGCGATGCTGCCATCCGTTGTCACAACAATCCCAATGGTTGAGTGTTCCTGGATAACCTTGCGTGTCCCGACTTCGGCCGCTTCCTCAAATGGTACAGGCTCTTCATACCAAGGTGTATTTACCATTCTTGGGCCATTGTCGTCTTCAAAGCCCTTTGCCCCTTGCACCGTATAGCCAACGCAGTCAACGAGGCGGACATTGATGCTGAGTCCTTCTGTCACATGTACGTTAACGGCCTGATTCGGAACAAATTTGGGTTCGGTTGTCATGATTGTTCGTCCTGAAGCGCTCTGGGGCAACTCGTCTGTCGCTCGTATCCGCTCCGCTTCAGAGTTGATATTCGGGATTACAACTTGCTCCATAAACCGCTTGATAAAGGTCGACTTTCCCGTACGAACAGGGCCTACCACTCCGAGGTAGATGTCTCCGCCCGTCCGTTCGGCAATGTCTTTAAAGATGTCGACTCGTTCCACCATCGATGACCTCCTTCTATTTGTCTATTTTTACACTATGACCGATTTTCCGAATTATCCCTGACCGCCAGTATTTTCGTAGGGAATCTCGTACTAGTTTTGTGGACAGTACAAATATATGTATTTTTGCGTTAACTAGAACAAAAAAAACGACCCTGATCAGAGTCGTTTTTCGTAAAGTTAATTTAGTTTGAGAAGCCTTGGGTCACCATCGACCATTTCATATGGAAATGATTTCGCTGGCACGAACATGGAATTGCGTGCCAGCACGTATCTCGGATCTGTTTTTTCCGGCACGGTTACTTTTGTATCCCGAAGCAATTGCGCGATATCCGAAGCATAATCAATCCCGACTTGACCTTCAGCGTTCATGACCAGTGGCAATAAGTAAGTCCCCATCGTGGACGGCACCTGCCACGCTTTTAACCCGAGCCGCTCATGATCGATGGAATAGTATCCATTCCCCAGGTCAGCGAGTACAGGCAGCTTTTCGAAATGTCCCTTATAACGGTCTACTTCGCTCTGTACATCCGCTACTGTACTGACAGCGGTCAAATGAATGAGCTTCACTGTCGGCTTTGTATCCACATCAATCAGTACGTACTTGTATACGCCACCTTTTTCAAATGCGTTCCCAGGTACATCCGGCATGTATTTAGGGATCATCTTACGGAAATCAATCTCGTATTTTTCAAAAATAGGAGTATCGAGGGATTTCGTTACGATTGGCAACACTGCTGTGTCTTTTTGGAATTGCTCAATCGCTTTTTGTGTTGCTTCTACAAAAAAGGTACTAGGAATTTGATTCTCTGCTCTGCGCTCATCCGGATACAAGCATCCGGATAAAAGGGAAGACAGAATCGTCAAACTGATTACAAGCTTGAACGATTTTCGCCACGATTGCCACATCTTATGTACACACCTCTTACATTCCATCTTCATTTTCTTTGCGTTGTCGCTCGAGTGCAGCTGCTACCACTGATTTCAGCTTGCTTTCTGGAATCCTGACCGTACAATCCTTTTCCGTCGTTTTTGCCTGACAGGCCAAACGAATCCCATTCGCGAGATCCTTTTCAGGCAGCTTGCGCTTTTCCAGCGCGGTTGGGGGGCACAGCAGGCCATTCTCAACGACCACGCGGCACATCAGACAAGATGCGTGTCCACCGCATCTCTGAGGGATTACGACGCGAGCTGACGAAGCTACACCGACCAAGGTTTGCCCTGTCCGTGCCTTCACACTCTTCTTGCTCGGGAGAAAGGTTACTTTCCCCATTTTGTCACTTCCTTTGCTAGTACGGCCGATGAGCTACCTTGACTGTTCCTGCTGAAACAATCTTCGTCTGGCAGCCTAATCTGTAGCCTTCTGCGCGCTCAGCCTTGCGCAAACGCAGTTTTTCTTCTGGTGTCACTTCGTTTAAGTGCTCTGCCCCTTCTAAAACAATTGTACGGCATTGTGCACATACCCCTCTTTGGCAGGCATGGCCCCACACGACGTTGTTCTTTTTCGCAAGAGCAACAATGGATTGATTCAATTCGATCGAGACCTCATGACTGCCTGCACGAGTAAGTAGTGTGATCGTTGACATCGATAATCCTCCCTAGACAAAAATCACAATCAAAATCATGACAAGCACGACGAGTAATAGTAAGAATGCGAAGGTCTTCACAAGGAACCGCAAAAACCCATTGGTTATTTTTCTGGCAAAGATCATAACTAAATTGCAGACGAACATGAGCCCAATGGCGATTAAGGAAATGTTCATCTTTGTCATAGGATCAATATACATCGGGACTGCAGCATCCTTTGCATTTTTTGCTTTATTATACCATACTTCCCCCTCTTCGTCTGACGCTTGCGAACCTAATACTAGACATTCGCATAGACTATCGTGATGAATTCGCCCATTGGAGGGATGAAACGTTGAGTAATAAAGTAAATAATCGAAAATGGCGGAATCCATATGCGCCTATACCCAGCAAAAAATTAAGCGACCAAGTCGAAAATGTCTCCCTTTCCATTTCACCGAAAAGAATCCTGCCCACGGTTGATTTGCGCACCTCTGTTTCGAAAATGCGCCATAACATCAAAGGGATTGGCAGCACGATCCGGCAGGTAGAAGACACGATGGATTCATTGTACGGGGCGATGGAGATGATGGAGAACCTCGGAAAACGCACGCCTGAGCCAGAGGTCGTTGCCGAAAAGCCTGCTGGCAAACGCAAAGCAGCTCCAGAGCCACAAAAGGCAGCAGAAACACCCCCGCAGGAATCAGGCTTAGGCAACCTTTTGGCCAATATAGATATCGGGCAATTACTGGGTCTCCTGCAATCGCCTTTGGTCCAGAACCTGATCACACAGGTAAGCAGCAACTCTAAGGAACGAAAAAAAGAGGGATAAGATCCCTCTTTTTTTCTTGCAATCTGTAGGTCAGCCATGTCCCTGTAGAGCCATGATTGTTCCTAGTCTTACTGTATGACGGTTTTTGTTGCAGGTAACGGGCATAATCGCCCATTTCTCTTATTTGAGCAGCTTGGTCAAGGTGGACATGTCACCCAGATTGATTTCCTGATTGCGAAACATTTCAATGACCTTATCTTCTTTTTCAGGAGTTAATTGCTTGCCGCTAAGGGTAGCGAGTGTGCGAATGATTTGACGCAGCTTGGTCTCGTCTTCAAAATCACTGCGCTTGACCTGACCAGCTAGTGAGCGAAGCTTCTCTTCATCGACATTTTCCGTTGCTTTCCCTTGCAAGCGCTCAAAAAGTCGTTTCGACATATTATTCATGTGAAATCTCCTCCTGCACATGGGCTTTCACCCTATCGTATGTGCAGAAGCCTAAATCGGTGATACTTCATTCATGACTTATTCCGCATCGGGATTGAGGTACGCCATTTCAAAAGTTTTTCCGCGCCCCATCAGTTCTTCCACGCCTTGACGAGCTTCTTTTCCTTCAAACAGCATGCCATACAGAACAGAAGTGATTGGCATTTCCACTTGCTCGCGTTGCGATAAGGAAAAGGCTGCATTTGTTGTGCGAACGCCTTCGACGACCATACCCATCTGCGCCAGTACGTCATCGAGTTTTTTTCCTTGACCGAGCATATAGCCTGCACGCCAGTTTCGGCTGTGTTTACTCGTACATGTGGCAATCAAATCGCCAACACCAGCCAGGCCTGCAAACGTAAGCGGCTTAGCTCCGAGCTTAATGCCAAGGCGACTAATTTCAGCCAAGCCACGGGTCAACAAGGCGGCTTTAGCGTTGTCCCCATACCCTAAACCATCAGACATGCCCGCACCAAGTGCAATGATGTTCTTCAACGCTCCAGCGATCTCAGCGCCAATCAAATCCGGGTTGGTATACACACGAAAATTCGTATTCATCAGCAAATCCTGAGAACGCAGCATGCTTTCTTCCGATTCGGACGCCATCACAATTGTCGTTGGTTGCCGTTTGACTACTTCCTCTGCATGGCTTGGTCCGGACAACACAGCCAATCTGGACGCAATCTCCTGCGGCACCTCTTCCGCAATGACTTCTGACATTCGCTTCAGACTTTCCAGTTCAAAGCCTTTTGTCGCATGAATCAAAAGTACATCCGGTTCTAAGTACGGAGCCACTTGCTGACAGATTTGGCGCATGACATGGGAAGGAACAACGAGAAGAACAATTCGCTTGCCTATTACAGCCTCTTGAATGTTGGTCGTCGCCACAATATTGGCAGAAAGCTTTTCTCCCGGCAGGTACTTTTCATTCACATGCTTGCTGTTAATCTCTTCTGCCAGCTTGGCATCCCGTACCCACAGCGTAACCTGATGCCCGTTGTCCGCCAAGACTGTAGCAAGTGCCGTTCCCCAGCTTCCGGCCCCAATCACCGTAACATTTTGAATCAATACGTCCCCCTCCACTTTTCTCATGTCCGTTCGTACATCATCCCAGCTTCCGGTTGGACTTATCTCCTAATTTCCGTTCGTTTCCTGAAAGAAGATTGCGGATATTATTATAATGACGAATGTAAGCAAAGATTGCGATCGCCAAGCTCGCCCAGACAAAGGAAACAGGTTTGTCCAACAAGTAAAGGGTAAATGGAATAACCGTTACGATAACCAATGATCCTAATGAAACAAAGCGAGTGATCGCAATGACTATGACAGCCAACACGGCAGCGATCAAAAATGCCAAGGGAGAAAGCCCTAACACGACACCTAGCGTGGTCGCAATGCCTTTCCCTCCGCGGAATCCAAAAAAGATCGGCCAATTGTGACCGGCGATAACAAACAAGCCTGCCACTGCATATGCTGCCGGGTCCCCTGTCATCAGGTGAGTCAGTCCCATCGCAGCTATTCCTTTTAGTGCATCAAGAAGGAGAACGGCAATGCCGGGGCCTTTTCCTAACACCCTTAGGGTATTGGTTGCACCGGCATTTCCGCTGCCATGAGAACGTATGTCAATTCCTGCGACTTTTTTGGCGATAAGATAGCTAAAGCTAATAGAACCAATTAAATAGCTTAGCACCCAGGATAGTAACACCATGGCTTTTTTCTCTCCCTACGTTTTTTTCCGTGTCCAGATTCTAACTGGTGTGCCTTCAAATACAAAAGCTTCACGGATCTTGTTCTCTATGTAACGTTCATAGGAGAAGTGCATAAGTTCTGGATCGTTCACAAACAGAATGAACGTCGGTGGTTTCACTGTTGCTTGTGTCGCATAGTTGATCTTCAAGCGTTTGCCGCGATCAGATGGTGGAGGTGTACGGATCGTCGCATCTGTTACCAAATCATTGAGAACGCCGGTAGGAATGCGCATCGTATGTGCTTGTGCTACTTCATTGACCTTCGGCAGAATCGTATGGACACGTTGCTTCGATTTTGCAGACACATACATGATCGGAGCGTAATGCAGATATTTAAATTCTTCGCGGATCAATTCTGTGAAGCGTTGCATCGTTTTGTCGTCTTTTTCGATAGCATCCCATTTGTTCACGATAATAATGACACCACGGCCAGCCTCATGTGCATAACCCGCGATCTTCTTGTCCTGCTCGATAATGCCCTCTTCCCCGTTAATGACAACAAGTACGACATCGGAATCTTCAATGGAACGCATCGCACGCATCACACTGTATTTTTCCGTTGTTTCATACACTTTCCCGCGCTTGCGCATACCTGCCGTATCTACGAGAATGTAGCTTTGGCCATCACGCTCAAATGGCGTATCGATCGCATCACGGGTCGTTCCGGCAACATCACTGACAATGACTCGCTCTTCACCGAGAATCGCATTCGTCAAGGAAGACTTCCCGACGTTCGGACGACCGATGATGGATACACGAATCACATCGTCTCTTTTCTCTTCGTCATCCTCTGCTGGGAAATGCCGAACCACGTCTTCCAGCATATCGCCCAAGCCAAGACCGTGGCTACCTGAGACAGGGAATGGCTCGCCCAAGCCCAAGGAATAAAAGTCGTAAATATCCGCACGCATTTCCGGATTATCGGCTTTGTTCACTGCGAGTACGACCGGTTTGCCTGTCCGATTCAGCATCCGTGACAGTTCAACGTCCGCATCTGTCACACCAGTGCGGCTATCTGCAATCATAATGATGACATCTGCTTCGTCAATCGCAAGCTCTGCCTGGTAACGCATCTGTGTAAGAATCTCGTCGGTCTCGCCAAACTCAATTCCACCAGTATCAATCACATGGAAAGTATGAGTTAACCATTCACCCTTCCCGTACAGGCGGTCACGGGTTACTCCCGGCATATCCTCCACGATCGCGACTCTTTGGCCAATTAATCTGTTAAAAATCGTGGACTTCCCCACGTTGGGTCTCCCCACAATGGCTACCACTGGTAATCCCATAATCAACAACACTCTCTCTCATTTTACGTTTTGACTAGCTAATCATACCATACACTACTTATGCCGAACAATGATAAGGGTATCGTCGCTCACTTCATGCACCATCGCGTCCAGTATCTTTTCCAACGTGAAAGCTGTTTGCTGCATCTTCTCTGTAGTAGACTCGATAAAGATCGGGACACCACCCGCAATCCTGTCTTTGTTTGTCGTAATCACCGCCAAGATTAATCCTGTCATGGCCTACAGCTCCTTTTTCACGATTCTAGTCTTCGTTGGCATTCGGAAGACGCTTTCGAGAATCGGGACTGCACGAATGACGGACGTTGCCCGTTCCAAGTCTTTTTCTTGCGGCAATAAAAAGACACCCAGTCTCCCTGACTGTATATCACGTTTTACCAATGGTGTTAGCGATGGCTCTCCCGTATCTGTATATACCCCGAGCTGCGTCGCGACATCGTGCAAAATCGCTTGCCGCTGTCCTGGGTGGGCAATTGTGACCTTGGCATTGGCATCCCTCGGTGTCAGAATAAACCCCACACCTTGCTCACGTATGGTCTCTTGGGCATCTGCCAACCCGACGTTCATGATGTAAATGTCGTTCACATACAAGTCTTTTCCTTCCATTCTCACTTCCCCCGGCTCGATCTCCGCAATCAGCGACAGTGTTTTTCCAGAGCGCAGCTTGCGAGAGATTATCAAGGCGATGACACCTGCAATGACACCCCCCCACCAATGAAAAAGAATGGTTGCCGTCGTTGTCACCAATGAGGTAAACATGACCATGTAATTGCGTCCTTCAAACACCATTGCGATTCCTTCGATGTAGGGACCACCACGGGGCACCAGTTCCTGCTTATCGATCTCCGTGAGCGTAGTGCGTTCCATGTTCCTGACATCGCGGAATTGTTGAGCTGCCACCGTCAAAAATGTGACTGCTGTGTAATTCTCTTTGAGCAGGGCTGGAATCGCTAACGCTCCGAGCGCGGATGCGATCACCCCAAGTGAAACGTGAATAATTTTTCCGTGGGGATAGGTTGGATATTGTCGATAATCTGTTCGCAAAAGATGAATCCGACACATAATGCCGAATAGGAAACCCAGAACCAAAGGAAAAACGTATTCATAAGCGAGCAATTCCTTCAACACCCTAGCGTCACCTGCCCGTATCGGAATGGGAAGACTCTGTTTCTGTTCTACCAAGGATACGACGAATCGCAGACCAGACGATGCTGACGAGAGCCCATAGTGATAGGCCACTCCACAGCAGATCTTGCGCATACTCCGATCCCCAATGACAGGAACCCGACAATTTCCAAAAATATAGCGAGTGTATCGCGTCTGCGAGCGGCATGGAGAGCGTGAGCTGAAACAGCTGTCCTAGATTTGTTCTGCTCATCAAAAAAATCGTCATGACTCCAACAGCAGGTACGATGATCCTCTCATCCCAAAACAGCAGGATCGGATCGGTAAAAAACAGCCAGCGCAGCCAAAATAGCAAAAGGGCCGTTGCCAGCGCACTCAGCAAGTACAATCTGCGTATTTTGGACATGAGCTTGGTGTAAAGGACAATGCTTGCGATCAGTGGCAATACCGTTCCACTTAGACTAACCTGGATGGGGGCAAAATAGATTTCCCAGTTCACAAACGTACAAATTAAAAACGCGCTGATCACGGCGAGCACTCGTCTGCGTTCCATCTTCATGTTTCGCAGTTGCAAGTTAAAACTTCCCATCCAGACAAGACACAGTAAAGACCACTGGATGAGGATCGCAACGGTTCCCTCGTTCATGTTCATCTCCTCAAAATGATGGTTGTCTCCCCCCAAAAGTATGCCTCAACCAAGGAAATTTCATGAATCGAATGCTTGTCCACTAACTAACGTTGCGCCAGTCTCTCCAACTGCATGTGACGAAGCCTAGCTCTCTCTGCAGTTTTTCCCGTGATCATAATAGGAGTACAAGCCGCATCAGCCAGACCTTTCATTCCTAGTGCCGTCATCGCCACACGAATTTGATGATGCCATCTATCGACGGTAGACAAGCATTCTTCCAGAGAATCGCGTTGAACCAGACGCAACATTGCTCCTGCTATTCCGACAGCGGACGCACCTAAAGAAGCGGCTTTAATTACATCTAGCCCATGACGAACACCGCCTGTTGCTATGTAGGACATTCCTGAATGACCGACAGCATTCGCTTCCAGCAAGCTCTCTACCGTCGTGAATCCCCAATCCTCGAACATGGCGTGAGGATGATCACTACGCATATTTTCGACTTGCGCAAAATTTGTTCCGCCTCTTCCACCCACATCGATTGTTCTGATCCCGATTTCCATTAGCTTCTCAATTGATTCCTTCGCCATGCCAAAACCGACTTCTTTGACTATAACTGGCACATCCAGATTCTCCTTGATTGCTAGAATCCGCTCGAGATAGCCGCGAAAATCCCGATCCCCCTCAGGCATCAACAGTTCTTGCATGACATTCAGATGGATTTGCAGTCCGTTCGCTTCTATCATCTCCACCGCTGCTGTTGCCTGCTCCACTGTAGCTTCTGCCCCAACATTTGCAAACAAGATCCCCTGTGGATGTTCCCTTCTAACAATCCGATAGCTATCCGTAACATCTGGATCACGCAGAGCCGCCATTTGTGAGCCAACCGCCATAGCCAGATTGCGTTCCCTCGCTATGATCGCCAGCTTTTGATTGATTTGCGTAGTCCCACTAGCTCCACCCGTCATCGCATTTATCATAATCGGTGAGGACAGTCGCAAGGATGCGATCTCGGTGTCCAGTGATGTTTCAGCAAACGCTGCATTCGGCAAGCTGTTCGGAACAAAGCTAACATCATCAAAGCTATTCGCACCATCTCCCCCGGTGACAAGAGCATTTCGAATATGGTCCAGTTTTCTAATCGAACGACGATCCATTGTACCCCTCCTAGACTTTCACTCCCAGAAAAAAGGGATACGCCAGAGCGTATCCCCATGAATCCTACTTTTTATCTTACTTGAACTTGTCTTTCAGATCACCGAACAACTCGCCCAATGTCACGCCCATTGGTTGGTTGTTTTCTTGCGTGAATTGTTGCTGCTCACGCTTGCTCGCACGTTCTGCTTGCTCCACACGGTCTTCTTCTACTGCACGGATGCTGAGGCTAATGCGCTGTTCTTGTGGAACAACATCCAAAACTTTCACCTGTACTTCTTGACCCTCTTTCAACACCTCACTCGGTGTATTCACCCGGCGATTTGCAATTTGCGAGATGTGTACGAGGCCTTCAATTCCAGGAGCCAGCTCAATAAATGCACCGAAGGACACCAAACGTTTTACAGTTCCATTTAAAATAGAGCCCGCTTTGAAATCTTCTGCAACGTTCGCCCATGGACCTGCTTGCGTTTCCTTGATGCTAAGGCCAATGCGCTCGTTTTCGCGGTCAATTTTGAGGACCTTCACTTGTACCCTGTCGCCTTCCTTCACGACATCAGACGGCTTATCTACACGGTTCCAAGCAAGTTCAGATACGTGAACCAATCCATCTACACCACCGATATCCACGAATACGCCGAAATCGGTCATGCGCTGAACGGTTCCTTCCAATACTTGACCCACTTGGATCTTATCCATAATGGATTGCTTTTGCACTTTTGCTTCGTCTTCCAAAACCGCTTTGTGGGACAGGATGACTTTATTCTTTTCCTTATCCATTTCTACTACTTTCAAAGCCAACGTTTTGCCTTTGTAATCGGAGAAATCTTCAACGAAATGACGCTCTACCATGGAAGCCGGAATAAAGCCGCGAACGCCTACATCAACAACCAGTCCGCCCTTCACTACTTCTTTCACGGTCGCTTCGATGATTTCACCCGCTTGCATTTTTTGCTCAAGATCAGACCAAGAGGATTCCATCGCTACGGCTTTCTTGGAAACAACGAGCTCTTCTTTCTCGTCGTTTAGCTTGATGACTTTCACTTCGAAAGTATCACCAACCGCTACTACATCAGATACCTTTTCAACATGCAGTGGAGACAGTTCGCTGATAGGAATCAGACCATCGTACTTGTAGCCTAGATCTACAAGCGCTTGTTTGTCCTCAACTTTTGTTACGGTTGCTTTTACGACATCTCCTAAAGAAATGGTTGTTGCATCCGTCAAGCTTACGTTCGTTTCTTCCATCATTCAAAAGACCTCCTTAATACCATCCAGTCCCAAACGTCTATGTACAGGTTGTGTACAACCTCACTACATGAAGCGGGAGCATGTATATTTTTAACTGTCGCCTGATGGCTGGCAGTTAGTACTGATGAAGCCAGTAAGTTCCAGCAGATTTAGTATTCGTCCCTTTAGCAATTCTATACCGTTTGCTAAGAGAGATGCTGGTTCCGTAATTGCTTGATGTGCTCCATAATCAGATCGCTCGTTTCCTTCAACGTATCAGCACTCGATTTGGCCTCGCGCAGTTGAGTCAGATCGATCGGTTTACCGTAAACGATCTTAATGGAACGAAACGGTCGATATGGCCCGATAATCGCTACCGGAATGACCGCAGCTTCTGACTTGAGAGCGAACATCGCCACGCCCGGCATCGCTTCCCCTGGTTCCCCTGTTTTGCTGCGGGTTCCCTCAGGAAAGATTCCAAAGATTTTTCCATCTTCCAGCAATTTGAGAGTCGTGCGAATGGCCGCACGATCTCCTGCACCCCGTTTGACCGGAAATGCACCGAATTTGGTAATGAGAAAGGATAAGACCGGAATTTTGAAAAGCTCTTCTTTGGCCATAAAATGAACCTGACGCTCGATACCACCCCCCAGAAGAGGTGGGTCCCACAAAGAAATATGGTTGGCACAAAGGATCACTGGGCCTTCCTTAGGTATATGTTCACGCCCGATCACTTGCCAACGAAAGACAAGCGAAAAAATTATGCGGAAAAAACCTCTGAATAAACGATAGTAACTCAATGGGTTGACTCTCCCGTTCGCTCGCAGATTTGCAAGATGCGATCGACCACCTGATCAATGGTCATTCCTGTTGTGTCTACCAAAACGGCATCTTCGGCCTGGCGCAACGGTGCGACTTCTCTCTGCATGTCCCGTCGATCTCGCTCTTCGATTTCTTTTTCCAGCTCAGCCAAGTCTGTCTGGGTACCTTTTGCGAGTAGTTCCTTCCAGCGGCGTTCTGCACGCTCTTGGATGGAGGCCGTCAGAAATATTTTCACATCTGCATCAGGCAAAACATGAGTACCGATATCTCTGCCGTCCATGACGACATTGCCTTGAGTCGCCAATCGTCGCTGGAGCACAAGCATTTGTTCACGTACGGAACCGTAGCTCGCAACAATGGAGGCGTACTGGCTCACTTCTGTGGAACGTATCCAGCTTGTGACATCGATTTCATTCCAGTATACATGTTGCTGTCCGTTTTCCCGAACCAGTTGAATCTTGTTTTTTTGCAAAAGTTCGGAAACTGCAGACTCATCGTTGATAGGGAGCTGATGATGGTGGACTGCCCAAGCTAGGGCACGATACATGGCACCCGTGTCAATGTACACGTATTCCAGTTGTCCCGCTACTTTTTGGGCGACAGTGCTTTTGCCTGCTCCCGCTGGTCCATCAATGGCAATGTTCATTACTTCTCACCTGCTATGTACGTTAGTTCGGATGGGAATAAAACAAGAAAAGCTTCTGTCGAAGCCCTTTCCCATTCTTTGTGTGATGAAAAACGATATTGCGTTTTTCGGATTTGGCTGTGACCACTAGCGGTCTACAAAAAACGATCCAAGACCGTTTTCTATGTTATCTATAATAGTACCATAGTATGGAAGCATGCGCAAACCTTTAGGGCTCTCTGGACACGCCTTCCAAGCGCTCTGTTTCGATTAATACTAGTCTTGCGGGTACGTACTGAATGAGGACTTCGCCTATGGTCAGTACAATCGCACATACGACAATTCCAATCATGATGCCTTTTTCTACCCGTTTGGAAAAGCTGCGAAAACGATCGTTGTACTGAGTGGTCAAAAGGGTCACTTCCTCTGATGAAGCGTCAATCCATAACGCCTTTTTTGCGAAGCTCTAGCTGTCTCTCGTAACACGCTCTAACCACTTTTGCCCGATCTTGCTCACTGATTTGGGTGAACTTACCCGAAATCCATTGGTGCAAACCTTTTTCTTCCGCCGGTTTTTGTCTGACGATTTCCATCTCAACAAAAGCATGTTGAACCTGTCCATTTTTGCTTGGAAGAGAAATCCAGACGTGCAAGTTGTCTTTTTCCTTCAAATGATAGCTTTCCTCACAGCTAAAAGACAGCCCACCACCGCTGATATCCAGCGTTCGTGCCAAAAAATGATAGCGTCGAATCGGATCATCCAGTTTGACTGCGATGTCTACCGTGGTGTCAATTCTCAAGTAGTTTCGTCGCTGTGTCCGAACTATCTCCTCTTTGGCCGGCAGTTGCAGAAGCAGTACAGGAATGTGATTGTTTTGCCTGCCGACAATCGCAGAGCGGAATTCATAGCGTGAGCCATCCTCGCCAACATACCAAACCGAGCATTCTGTCCCTGGTTGAAATATCCCAGTCCGTCCAGTGTTTTCGCTGGTTGGCAACTCGATAGAAGCTACATCATCCTTCAAATCAACCACACGGCTTTTGAAAGTTTGCAGTTCCATTTCTTCTGAGGAACTCGTGAAGTTTAGTCTGATTGTTTGTCCTATTCGTGGAAGCATCATAAAGTAAATGTTCCTCCCCTTCCCTATCACCCTTTCCATTATATACCCTTTTGTTTCGAATCAGCAAATAGGGAAAGCCGCTAAAAAACTAGCTTTCCCCATGATTTTTTAAACACTATTGTCCTTCGTTCTGTCCTGATCCCGTTTCCATTTTCACAACTTCTTCTTCTTCTCCATTCATGGCGTTGATGTAGACCATGTACGAATTCCCATCAAAGCTGCCTGACATTTCCCAAGTCAGCACTTCTTTTCCATCGTTTTTTCCTTCGATGAGAGCAAGGCGCTGATCCGTCACTTTTACGCTCGGATTGACTTTTTTCCTTGCTTCTTCTTTCGAGAGACGTGGCTTGGAGAGAATTCTCTTTTTGTGATTAAACAGATACTCTGTCGAGTTATAGGCAGTAACCTCTCCATTATCCAACGCAATCTCGACGACCACCCCGTCTGGATAAATTCTAACGCCATCCTGAACAGGCACAAACGTAAAAAGTGCGTTGCGGTCGTAGCTGTCAATCTCGGAGACCTGCATATTGTCAAATCCATGGTTGCGCAAGAACACTCGACCTTTTTCTTCAGCCTGCTTCATGTCCAGCTTTTCCTCGCCAACCCCACGCTCGTTCATCATCCAAACCACTTTTCCGCCGCGTTTGGTGACATCGAGGTTAATGCCTGTCTTGTGTCCATTTGGCGTGACACGTACGCTATACGCCGAGTATTCCTGCCCCTTGCCGTTCTCATTCACTTCTACTTTCGCATCCCCTGGCTTCAACCCGAGAAACGCCAGTGCACTCTTCTCTGCTTCCTCTTTAGTAGCTGGTTTGCCATCGATCCCTTTGATTCGCTGCTGCTTTTTCTTATCGAGACTCTGTATCCCGACGCCCCAGTCTAAATCAGGGTATTCTTGCACTTTTTTCTCAATGGTTTGGAAGCCATCGATGATGGAATTGTCCTCTTTGTTTTTATTGGAGGCCAATGCCGTCTCGACATCCATCCACCTCAATTGTTTGTCCATCGCGAGGGTTTGTACCTTGCGCAGCTCATCCTGGATATCCTTTGCCTGGGTGTGCAGACTCTTCAATGTCTTGTATTCACTCTGACTCAATGGCTGTTTGTCCAGGTCACGCACAGCGACACGATAGGAAAAATCTGCGACCCTCGACAGCATTTCTTCGGTTTTGCTAAACGCCATCAAGGTCAGCGGGAGTTGTCCGACATCCGCTTGTGCCGCATAGGAAAGCCGCCAAACATTCGTCAAAATTGGCGTCATTTGTCTGCGCGAGTTGACCACCAGCGATTTGCCAAGCTCATCGTGCAGCTTGTCCACATGATAAGTGAGATCGTGAAAAGCTCGTTGGTATGAGTTTTCCGCTTTGATCAGGACCGAATTCTTCTCATTGTGCTCCTGATATCCCCACACGCCAGCTCCTATCAAGGCGACCAGAGCAATGGGAAATAACACGCGTGCTGTTGCTCCATATACCATCCCTTGCCACTCCTCCTTTTGTTACGCATCCATCATCTGCAGAAGATGTGTTTCCCGATCTTTTTGACCTGCGGCCTTGTCCAAATCCAACCGGATGTTGCTGTATCCGGATTAAAATAGTACGTGCAGCCTCCTGACGGATCCCAGCCGTTTAGTGCATTCTTCACTGCTTTCGTCGCACTTTCATTCGGTGTAAGCCATATTTGACCATCAGCAACTGCTGTAAAAGCGCGTGGTTCGAATATCACAGCCGAGGGCGTATCAGGAAACGAAGGGCTCTTGACGCGGTTCAAAATAACGGCTGCGACAGCTACTTGCCCTTCAAACGGCTCTCCTCTTGCCTCCCCGTAAACAGCATTCGCCATGATTTTCAAATCATTGTCAGAAACCCGTGAAGGATGAAAGCTGGCTTTGGTTTTGCCCGTTTGTTTCTTTGCTGCAGGTGCAGCCATCTGCTCTACTTGTACGGCAGCTACATTTTTTTCTTTCCAGACATGCTTGTATCCACTCAAGCCCGCTGCTACCAACATCACCAACACACCTGCGATCCAGATTGTACGCACGGCTGAATCCTCCTTGGCATGTATTGAAATCTTTGCATAGTGTTGGTGGAGGAAGAATGGATTATGCATGTAAATCTGGATATAGAAAAAGACCGATGCTATTTGCATCGGCCCGCATAGTTTTGTCTCGCTTTTTCAGTTGGGAAAGGAAAAGATCAGGACTCGTCAATCCGAAAATGCTTATCGTTGTCACACAGGCATTGCTTGAAGCCTGTTTCTATTTGTCCTCCAGGTTCTCGATGACCACGCAGTGTAAATTTTTCTCCACATACATTGCATTGAATTGTCACTTTTGCTCGTTCGGTTTTTAGCACATACGTCTCCTCCTTACCGTCTATTGTGGACGTGAAGAGAGATTTTTAGAACCGAAATCGTGTGCTCTTTGTACCTTTTTTAAGCCTTGCCACCACAAAACGAGCATGAATGGCACAATCACTACCAACCAGTTTTGCACGGCCAAAAAAATCACGTTGTACAAGGCATGCAAGCCGATCGGCAAGGTAATCGACATCCATAAAAAAAGCCGCTCATGTTTGGCGTCCTTGGAAAATTTGGCCCGTCCGAGATAATAGCCCATCCACACCGCAAACAACGCATGGCTGGATACCGGCAAAAATGCACGCCAGATGGCGATATTCGTTCCATTGATAATGAGGTAGAGCAAATTCTCCAGCGTAGCAAAACCAAGTGACACCGCAACCGCATAAACAATTCCATCGTATGGCTCATCAAATTCCAAATGTTTGTAAACCGTAAAATAGATGACCATCCATTTAAAAAATTCTTCCACGACAGCGGATTGGAAAACTTCCGCGACAATGCCATCCCGCCAGTTCCATTCATTCTGCATGATGTACTGGAGCACCATAATTGGTACAACCAGCAGCATCCCAAAGATAAACGACCGGATCACCATCGAAATCGGTTCCGGTTCGAGACTGTCACGCAG
Organism: Brevibacillus fortis; assembly: GCF_046196545.1. Lineage (GTDB taxonomy): Bacteria > Bacillota > Bacilli > Brevibacillales > Brevibacillaceae > Brevibacillus > Brevibacillus fortis_A. The sequence goes on along the minus strand of NZ_CP176370.1, from coordinate 2,638,203 downwards.
GTAAAAGTAACTTAAGATGGCGATACCGGGGGCAACTGCCGCGCCGATCAAAGCAATCATCTTTTATTACTCCTTTACACAAGACTATTGTTCATCGTACCATGAATACTGGTTGATGAAAACCCGCTACAGGAGAGAGATCATGTCAAAAAAAATTTTAGTAGTGAACACAGGCGGCACGATTGCCATGTCTGTCGATGACTCAGAAGGCGTTAAGCCATTGGATGATCAAGCAGTCAACAAAATCCTTCCTTTTTTAGAAAAACACGCGGATGTCACCATGAAAAATGTACTCAACCTACCTAGCCCTCATGTGACTCCTGCGATCATGAATCAGCTGCGACTCGATATTGAGGAAGCCTTTCAACATGATCACTATGATGGCATTGTCATTACCCATGGGACTGATACGTTGGAAGAGACCGCATACTTCCTGGATCTGACATTGTCAGTCAACGTCCCGATTGTCGTAACTGGAGCCATGCGCAGCAGCAATGAGCTCGGAGCTGACGGTCCTGTTAATCTCATTTCTTCCGTTCGTGCAGCCGCTGACCCCGCCAGCCTGAACAAAGGTGTTATCGTTGTTTTTAATGACGAAATTCACGCGGCACGTCACGTAACCAAAACACACACGAGCAATGTCGCTACATTCCAATCGCCACAATACGGACCGATTGGAACCATTGCGAAAAAAAGTGTTCAATACCACCATTCTCCATTGGATCGAGAGCATTATGCCATTACCCATGCTGATGCAAATGTTCCGCTGATCAAAGCAGTTGCTGGCATGGAGCCCGCTTGGCTACAGTTTTTATTAGAGCAGCATATTGATGGACTGGTCGTAGAGGCTTTCGGATTAGGAAATCTTCCACCCGCCATCATCCCTACCCTGCAGCAATTACTCGACAAAGGCGTACCGATCGTGCTCGTCTCCCGCTGCTACAATGGTCAGGTGCAGGATATTTATGACTATGAAGGTGGAGGCCGCAAGCTAAAAGAGATGGGTATCATCTTCTCCAATGGTTTGAATGGGCAAAAAGCTCGTCTCAAGTTAATTGTAACGCTGCAAAAAACACGGACTTTCAAAGAGCTACAACAGTTGTTCGACCACTAAATAATATGACGAAAACCTCCTGCTCATCAGGAGGTTTTTTCGTCTTGAAAACATGTTGTAAGATGCTGTTGTGGTGGGGAGGAAACAGGAGAAAACGCTCAGCTTCTAGGGCCAACATGCCCTCGCTACGTAGCGGCTACCACTTTTGCGTTTCCCCGCGAATCCCTTCGGAGCGGGCAGTTTTAACCCTCAGCAGGACGGAGCCTGGAGCCTAGACTGGAAATATTCTTCTCTCCACTACAGCCACATAACACGCCGCCAATAAAAAAGGCCCCGCCAAAACGGCGGAGCCATGTTTCTCAATATATGGAGGGTTGTTTGAAAGATTATACCCAACCGCGGAAGCGAGAAGCTTCTGCCATTTTGCGGGCACCAACCATGTAAGCAGACAGACGCATATCAATACGACGAGTTTGCGACATGCTGTATACATTTTCAAACGAACGAACCATTACTTTTTCCAACTTCTCTTCTACTTCTTCTTCAGACCAGTAGTAGCCTTGGTTGTTTTGTACCCACTCGAAGTAGGAAACAGTCACACCACCGGCACTAGCCAGTACGTCTGGAACCAGAAGAATTCCACGCTCAGTCAAAATCTTGGTCGCTTCCAGTGTAGTTGGGCCATTTGCCGCTTCTACTACGATTGACGCCTTGATGTTGTGAGCGTTTGCAGCTGTGATTTGGTTTTCGATCGCTGCCGGAACCAAAATGTCGCATTCCAGTTCAAGAAGCTCTTTGTTGGTGATCGTGTTGTTGAACAGTTTTGTAACTGTACCAAAGGAATCACGACGATCCAACAAGTAGTCGATATCCAAACCGTTTGGATCATGCAGCGCACCGTATGCATCAGAGATACCTACAACTTTAGCGCCTGCATCATGCATGAATTTTGCCAAGTAGCTACCAGCGTTACCAAAGCCTTGTACAACTACGCGAGCACCTTTTACGTCGATGTTGCGACGCTTCGCTGCTTCACGGATGCAAATGGTTACACCTTTTGCAGTAGCTGTTTCGCGGCCATGGGAACCACCCAGCGCAATTGGTTTACCCGTAATGAAACCAGGCGAGTCAAATTCACGGATACGGCTATATTCGTCCATCATCCACGCCATGATCTGTGAGTTCGTAAAGACGTCCGGAGCTGGAATATCTTTAGTAGGGCCCACAAGCTGGCTGATTGCGCGAACGTAACCGCGGCTCAGTCTTTCCAGTTCGCGGAAGGACATTTCACGCGGGTCGCAAATGATACCGCCTTTACCACCGCCATATGGCAGATCGACGATACCTGCTTTGAGGCTCATCCAGATAGAAAGTGCTTTAACTTCATCCTCAGTAACTTCCGGGTGGAAACGAATGCCCCCCTTGGTCGGACCTACTGCATCGTTGTGCTGTGCACGATAGCCCGTAAATACCTTTACTTCGCCGTTATCCATGCGAACCGGAATACGTACAGTCAAAACGCGTAGCGGTTCCTTCAAGAGTTCAAACATCGATTCTTGGTAACCTAGTTTCTCCAGTGCTTCCTTGATCACCGTTTGAGTTGAATGGAGCAAGTTCAATGATTCTTGCTTTTCTTTCCCTTCGGTGCTTTCGGTTACCACGTCTTGATTACCCATTACTTACCACCTCAAAAATGTTTTCGGTCAATGCCGCCTTTAGTATACACGCTTGTATCATTTATGAGAAGCTTAAAAATGTTTTTTTTCCATTTCGAAAACGTTTTCGTGCCTTGTTTTGCATAATCATTCAATTATTTACCATCCATTTTGAAATCGCTTTTACAGACTGCGTTTTGTCCAAACAGCTTCAAATGCACGTCAGTCATGCTTGTATTGTCCCCAAACTTGTTTCTTTCATTACAGGAATAGTGAATTTATGCCATAATGGAAACAGTAATGGTGGAAGTTTATTCATGGAGGTGTTTTTATGAAAAAAAAATCTATCTTGTTTGTTTTTGCCCATCCCGATGACGAAACGTTTGCTTGTGGGATTTCCATTTCCAAATATAGTGAAACCAAAATGGCCAGCACTCATCTATTGTGTGCAACAAAAGGGCAAGCAGGAAAAGCTGGTGAACCACCGTTATGCACACCGGAAGAACTCCCCCGCTTTCGCGAGCAAGAGCTTCGCGACGCTTGTGCCATACTCGGATTCGATCAGGTAGACGTCTGGGAATATCAGGATAAGTTCCTAAACACAGTGCCCGTAGATGAGCTCGTTACTCGTATCCATCAGGCTATTCACCAGATCCAACCGGAAATCGTCGTCACGTTTGCACCGCATGGCATCTCCGGACATCCTGACCATTTGGCGATTAGTCATGCTACCACCCAGGCTGTCCTTTCTTTAGGCCCAGATACGAGTGTGCGAAAGCTATATTATGCGACTCGCTCATCCGACGAAGGATTTGGTACTATTAAGCCTCCTTTTACGGATCCAATCGAGAGCATTACGACGATCATTCACGCCCCTGAATACATGCCAAAAGTAGCAGATGCCTTGCGGGCGCACAGAACACAGCACCTATCAGTAGAGCGAGTTTTCCCAGGTGTAACAAAAGGCGAGCACCATTCTGTCCCGCCAAACAATCATTACATCTTGGCTTGGCACAGCCTTCCGAACTATACCATTCAAGGTAAAGAGGCTGATTTTTTGGACGGCCTAGTATAATCTGTACAGACAGCAACAGCACCTAGTTGGTTGACTAGGTGCTGTTTTATATTCCCAGACATTTCTTTTTCGATTACGTGAAATGCCTGCATATTTCTTTTACAGCATCGTCGGCAACGATCACTTTCCCGTATTCTTCCAACACATAAATCGTTATCGGCGTCGCTTCTCCGTACTCAGAGAGGATCGCAATTAGCTTGTGATAACGCTCCTGATCCAAGTCGACTTCCTCCAGCACCAGATGATATTTCCCCTGGTAGAAGTAGGCAGCTCCGCCATTGGTCAAAAGGGCGTTAATGCGATGGGCGGCTTCAACCATATGCTCAAAGTCCCGGAAGGCATACATGATCAAATCGCTTTCTTCCAATGTAACCTCTAGCTCGTATACATCCTCGTCTTCGAATTCTTCCTCTTTACCGTCCTTTGAGCCCGTCTTGCCACGCGTTACAATTACGACCATTCCCTGAGCTGGCAAGGCGAACACTTCAACTGCAACAGGCCCTGATACCTCAAATCCTAATTCGTGATAAGCCTGTTCCATCATGTCGTTGAACAGTTCATGAACTTTAGGAATGTCACGCCACATGTCTTCTTTTTCTATCCCGCGCTCTGAGAGGTCGTCAAAAGTTAAAAAGATTCGTATTTTATCTTGACCAAGGCGTTCAACACGCATGACTGTCCCTCCTCGCCATCCAGTCGTACTACAAAATATGATGGTAAGCCTGTAAGAGTTCTCCACATTCTCCGGTGAATACCTGTTGGCATTCATCCATTTTTTGATGGACTGGAAAATACGGGGTAGTCCTATCATATCACATTTAGTTACTGGAACAAAGCTACCATGACACCTACGCAGCATTCGCCTATCGATGTCGAATCCACTCACGAAAAAAGAAACTTTGTTGTTGCCTGTCATTTCCTGCGCTTTCCCAGGAAAAGTTCCCCCTCATGGTTCTGCTTATGTATTTATATTTAGCTCTGCTAGTTCGGGTTCCTTCTCATTCATAAAGGTTTGTACATGAAAAAACGCCCAGAATCAGGCGTTTTTCAACGTCTCAAATTCACGAAGCCGCTTTTGAATCCAAATGGCCGCCTGAGTTCCATCCCCCATGGCAATCGACACTTGTTGAGAATGCTCATTGATATCGCCAACCGCCCATATGTTGGGATGATTGGTTTCTTTTGTTCGCGGATTCGTATGAATGTGGCCCTTTTCATGAATTTGCACGGAAAAACCACGCAAAAGCTCTGTCAAAGCATGAGCACCCGGAAAGGCAAGAAATGCTCTTTCTGCGGACAAGCGTTCACCTGAAGATAGCTCGATTTCTTGCAATTGCCCCGCCGTATGATGAAGGGCACATACTTTTTCATCGCGATACATAATCCCTCGCTGGCTAAGTCCAGAGACAGCCTGCGTATCCACCCGCACTTGTGCATGGTTAATGACTGTTAACCTGTTTGTGTAATAAATAAGTTCGTCGGCCATCGAAACGGCGTGTGGGCCTGCACCAATGATTGCCGTGTCTTTCCCAACTGTTTCATAGCCGTCACAGTCGGGACACAAGAAAATCGATATCCCTACACAATCGGAGAAGCCAGGGATCGTTGGAAACGGATCGCGAATGCCCGTTGCCAATACCAGCGTTCGCGAAGTAAGCGTATGTATACTAGTTTTCGTACCTATCGTAAATAAGCCGCTTGAGTCAGCAGCAAGCTTTGTTACCTCATCTGTTATCAAGATTGCGCCGTATTTTTGTGCTTGCTCCCTGCCCGTTTGACGCAAAAAATCGCCACTAACCCCCTCCGAAAATCCCAGAATGTTTCGGTAGGCTTTGGCGACTGTTGATCGACCACCTGGCATGTCAATGACTGCAACGCGTCGAAGGCATCTTGCTAGTTGGATTGCGGTTTGAAGCCCTGCAATCCCGCCGCCGACAATGACCGTATCATACTCCACTTGCATCCACCTGCTTATCCTTTTCCCGATAGCATTGCCAGTGGAGCACGATCTCATTACTGAACGAGGGGAACGAGTACAATTTTTCCTTCAACGAGCCCTGCTTCTGAATGCAGTCCGTTATATCTTGCAATTCGTCCTACGTTCGAATTATTTCCATAGTACTTTCGTGACAGCATAAACAACGTTTCACCCTTCTTCACCACATGCTTGACGACCTTCGATTTTGTTGCAACCGGTGTTGAAGCTTGTTTTCCCGGTGTAGCTACTTTGCTAGGAGAAGTACTCGCGACCTGAGTTGCCTTGTTTACAGGTGTACCAGTCGAAGTTTGGGCTGGGGCTGTGCTCACAGCAGGTGTCTGTACGCTTGTGGTCGCCTTCACTGCAGGGTCAACTGGTTTTGATTCGGTCGTTTTCACTTTGGCAGGTGAGTTGGCTACGCTTGCATTCGGATCAGGCGTATCAACAAGAACGACGGATACAGGCTCCTTTTCTCCTACCTCGCTTCCTTGCGAAGTGGTATTCGCTTTGCTAACATCTTTCACGTCAACACTACCAGAAGCTGCTGACTCGTGTGGGACATTGGCCCTGTATAACTCAAGACCAATCAACCCGAAAAAGACGAATCCAAACAAGTATAATCCCGGTTGAATCCACTTTTTAAACGAGAACGACGCTTTAGGGCGAGTATGACGGGAGCGTCGGGGTGGTAATGGATTATGCTCGAGATTCACTCTTCCTCCCCCTTTTTCTTGATCGTATTTTGTAAATAAAATGCTAACATGACGTCAATAAGGATATGAGCCACAATCGAGGGCCAAAGGGACTGATAGTGGGAAAACAAGAGTCCCAAGATCCAGCTTGTACCAAATACACTTATGATCATGAGCGGTTTTTTCAAATAACGTACGTGGATCAGGGTAAAAATAAGACTGCTCCAAAAATTCCCGGTAAGCGATTGAATGACTCCCCGGAATAGCCATTCCTCTCCCACCCCTACTACCATACAGACGAAAATCGTAGTGGATGGTAACATGGCGCCAAAAACTTTTTCATTGATACTGCCATCATCCTGCCATCGCTTAGGCAAGTACAGATCCATTACAATACTCGCACTGATTATACCTGCAGCTACAAGCACGGCCCACAGTACGGCATTCCAGCCTGGCAAATAAAACAAGGACAGAGTAGCATCCCAGCCCAGCACCAATAAGCTACCGGCAGCAGCCACTCCCAAAACGATACCTTGTGTCAACCATAGATTCAGCCGAAGCGTGGCTTCATCCACTTCTAGCCGATCTTCCCTCACTCGATGTTTCTCTCCTTTATTTGTTCGGCAAAAGAGTGTCTAACGCCTGCCGCAAATTCCATTTGATTTGTTCATTCTTTGCGATTGCATTGTCATTCGTTTGGACATACGCATCCGTAGTTAGGCCGCATTTCTTACAGCAATACAGATCAAATTGATGATCATTTTCTTTGAAATACGTATTGATGCTGGCACGCAAACAGTTTTCTCCTCTTACGTATGACACCATTTCTGCCAGCTTTTTTTGTTTAAAGCTTTTTCTTTTTTCCGTTTCCTGCCAAATGATTTGAGCCTTCGGATACGATTCACCCGCAGCGGCAGCTTCGTTTGAGGCCAGCACTTTTTCTGTATAAAAGCCAAGAAGTGCGCCCATTTCTTCGGATATGTCCATCATCGCCAATGCCTCGTTCGTCAAGGGTACTCCGGTATTGCACAACTGCTCGTATTTTTGAACTTGCGCCTGTGTGGGGTACTCCTTCTCCAGCATGTGTTGATGAATCTGCCAATCGTCCCACGAAAATAAAAGCAGCGCATACCCAGGCTTGCCGTCACGGCCGATCCGCCCGATTTCTTGTGCGTATGCCTCCAAACTCGCTGGCATTTGGTAATGAATGACGTAGCGAATATCTGGCTTGTCGATTCCCATACCAAACGCATTGGTTGCAATAATAACATCCAGCTCACCCGCGAGAAATTGGGATTGGATCAGCATTCTCTCCATGCTGTTCATTCCCCCGTGGTAACCGTGAACGCGTTTTTTTCCATCGAGTTGATAAGAGGCTGCCAACACATCTACCGCTTGTCGCGTGCTGCAGTAAACGATTCCAGGACCCTGCAAACGATCTATCTGATCAAATACAAACGAACGTCTGTCACTTTCCTCCGTAACTTCAACCAAATCATAGGCGATATTCGCCCGATTAAGGGATTGCAACACGACGTCTTCTTTTTCAATGGAAAACAAGCTGCAAATTTCTTCACGAACAGTCGCCGTAGCGGTTGCCGTCACAGCCAGAACAGGAGGTGCTCCCAATTGTTTCACGACTTGTGGCAATCGCAAGTAATCTGTGCGAAAGTCATGTCCCCATTGCGAGATGCAATGCGCTTCATCAATAGCGATCAGAGACACCCTCGCCCGCTTTAACACTTGTTGGACATAGGGCTGCTGAAGCTTTTCTGGAGAAATATACAACAGCTTGTACGCGCCTTCTGAGAGCCCTTTTAAGATTTCGCGGGACTCTGTCGGATCCTGCATGCTGTTCAAATAAGTAGCCGGAATTTTTTTTCGTGCTCGAAGCTGTTGCACCTGATCGACCATCAAGGAGATTAACGGGGAAACCACGACGGTCAGACCCGGCAAAAGCATTGCTGGCAGCTGATACGTCACTGATTTCCCGCCACCTGTTGCTAATAACCCGAGAACACTTCGTCCATGTAATATACGTTCAATAATGGACTCCTGACCAGGGCGGAATGAGTCGTAACCAAAATGCAGCTTTAATCTGTCGTACATGAGCTGTTTATTCATTTTGCCCCCCTTGTCGCTCGTGCCAGTGCCAATCGGATTTGCAAATACGTTACTGTTGCTTCCAATTGATCCTTGATGAGCCGGAGTCTGCTTGTATCGAGGCGCTCACTCGTCTCCACGATCTCTTTTGCCAGCTCATTTGGCAAATACGTTGTCATATCCCATTCCGGACAGCGCAGGGCAATCTCTACCAAATGATCTTCTATCGTACTTTCTTTCATTTGTCGTTTCTTTGCTATTTCTTTTTTGTCACAGCCACTCTGAAGAAGGGCGTACGTTCGAGCAGCACTTTCAGTTAGACGTGGATCAAGCTTGTGCGATTCTGTGACCAGTTTTGATAAAAGAGGATATTGATTGCTCTCTGCAAGTAGCGTCTGAATCGACGCGGCAAGCCCGTATCGAAATTGCAGCGTGAGATAGCTACGATTCGTTTGGCGAATCTCTGCTACTTGCCCCATGGTCTTGCCGACTTGTCCTGCTCCTGACAGTTGACAAAACAAAAGCTCCTGCACACCTTCATCCAAAGGCTCCCACAGTCGATATAGCTCGTCAGACAATTGCTGTTTCCAGGCATTTCGCATTGCCCCATCAGCCAATTGGTTTTTTACCCAACGCTGTGCCGTCTTGTCCGAAACGACCGGAATGAAACCGAGATCACCATGATGCATTTGCGAGATCGTCTGCACCATAAGATGAAGCCTGCTCCAAAATGGTTCGATTCGCTCCGCCAAGTCAGATTGGGTAAAAGGGGCGAACCATCTATCAAAATGATATTTTTGGTACGTATGCTTGGCATGCTCCAATCCTGTATCAGAAAAGGTAAACGTCGGCTTCGAGTTCGTTCCTCCTGCATCAACAGGTAAAATCCAACCCGCCTGAAATAAAGTTGAAACTATTTTGTCCCAATCCTCTCTTGGAAAACGAGAAAACATCCGATAATACGGATAAAGGGTATACAAATGCACATCTTGCAGTGTCTGATTGGCTTTTCTGCCACGCAGTATGTAGTAGGCTGATTGCAGCGTTCGTTCATTGGCCAGAGGTAACATGGCATTCAAGGCGACCGCACATAAAAGGTCCTGCTCCTCTGCCGCACTGTTCCGACTGTTCATTGGTACTCCTTACATCATTCTATATTTTTCAAAGCTCGAAAGTAAGCGAAGTAAACTGCATCATGGATTTGGAGGATAGTATGACAAAACGATTGAAAAGAACTGAATTTATGATGGCGTACATGATCATCATAACACTTGCATGCACAGTTGGTGGATTTTTTTTCGGGGCCCATTATATGAAGACACAATTGGAATCGGAACAAGCCGCCGTACTCGAAGCAGAGAAAAAGGAAGCCGAAAAAGAAAAACTGCTGCGTGAGCAGAAGCTGTACAACGAACAGGACTTTATCCGATTTTACTATGCCGTTTATGCACCGCTGCTTGATCTAAAGCAAGCACATTTTGATACGATGGATAAATGGAATCAAATGAACGAAAGTGAACGGACGGATGGCTTGAAGCAGCTCAGCAATTTAGCTGACCAGACAAGGAAAGAGCTGGAGAAAAACGTTCCCTTGCCTACGTCACCCATGCTGAGACAAGCTCACGCCACTTTTACGAACAGTGTACGGGCGTATTTGGATAGTATGGAGCAGATTCGTTCCGATCAAAATAATGCTACGCCTGCTTCTATAGGAGCTAGCCTAACGCTTTTCCAAAATAATTGGCTAACCGCGCAGGAAATGGTCTATCACTCCATCGCGTCTTGGGAATCGGCTTATGTGGTGAAACAAGCCATGCCGAAGCAAGCACCTGGAGCCGTTAACACCGCGCAGTGGAAGCAGTATCCGTTCCACTACCGCACCTATCTCGCAGCTGTGGCCATGTCAGCAAGCAATCAATGGAGCAGCTATAATCCTGAAGACTTGACTGCAAGACTTGATTTGCTCATCGCATCTAATGAAGTTCAAGCGCTAGGAATCAAGGATTTAGCCGCTGCCGTGAAGATTTTGAACGCGACAGATGCAGTATCTGCGGGAGATTTTAAACGATTGAATACACAGCTCTACTCCGTGCTGAGGGCACCTGAAATCCCTCTTTATAAGTAGTCGTACATTTTTAGACTGATTCAATCTTGAAATCTTGTCACCAAGAGCATACAATGGTCTATGATAGTGGACGTACCACTTCGGTATGGGAGGTGAAACCACGATGACTACATGGGTAGATAAAGATACTTGTATTGCTTGCGGTGCTTGTGGCGCCACGGCTCCTGACGTCTTTGATTACGACGATGAGGGCCTTGCGTTCAACAAGTTGGATGACAATGCTAACACCGTTGAAATCCCGGATATCCTGCATGACGATGTTCGTGATGCTGCTGAAGGATGCCCGACCGACTCTATTAAAGTGGAATAGTATTCGATCTACTAATGGAAGAGACCTCTTACGTACTTCGGTATGTAAGAGGTTTTTCATTATGCCCTCCTCTCCTCTCACCGAACGAATAATCGACAACTTCCTGTTCTTTCTTTTATGATTTTTCGGTAAGATAAAAGCAACAGCAAAAACCGAACATTAAAATGCGTTTTTTCCATTTTTTGTGATGTCAATATCTTAATGTTCGTGTTTTGGTCATTTTCATTGTCTTCCTAGCATAAAATTGACTATTATTCACGAACGATATCCGTTTTAAAATAAATAATGTTCATTTTTTCTCGTTTTTCTTCTTGACGGTGTTATTTTGACGTGATATCGTAAGTACAAATCTTACGAAACACCTTATAAAACAACGGCGTTGACGAAGAAACGCTGTGATCGAGAAATCCCCAGAGAGCCGATGGTTGCTGCGAATCGGCGGTTTCTCCCACGGTTAAGCACTTCTGAGCTGCTGCGTTGAAAAGAGGGTTCACCATCCCAGTAGACGCAAACGGTAGATCCGTTATCTCTTTTAGGTCATGTACCTACCAAGGCTCTTTTTTGAGAAAAAAAGAGCGAATGAGGGTGGCACCGCGAAGCAAAGCCTCTCGTCCCTCACTGTTCTGTAATAGGAGCAGTGTGAGAACGGGAGGTTTTTTTGATATGCACATATTTAGGAGGAGAGAACCATGTTTGCAGACAAAATGATCTTGAGAATCCCTGGCCCTACCCCCATTCCACCACGTGTTCAAACAGCGATGAGCCAACCGATGATTGGACACCGCAGCGGCAAATTTTCCGCTCTTTTCGCCCGTACTGCTGAAAAACTGAAGCCTTACTTTGGTACCAAGCAGGACGTATACATCTTGGCAGGTAGCGGAACGAGCGCGCTGGAGATGGGTGTCGTAAACACTCTCCAACCAGGCGATGAAGCTGCCATCCTCATCAGCGGTGCATTTGGTGAGCGCTTTGCAAAAATTTGCGAGCGTTACGGTATAATCGCCCATCGGTTAGAAGTGCCTTGGGGAAACGCCGTAACACCTGAGCTGGTTGAAACATTCCTACAAAAAAAGCCGCAAGTAAAAGCCGTATTCGCCACCTACTGTGAAACATCCACTGGGGTAGAAAATCCGATTGCTGACTTGGCGAAAGCAATCCGTGCTCATTCGGACGCCCTCTTCATTGTGGATGCGGTAAGCAACCTTGGTGCGGTTCCATGCGAGATGGACGCTTGGGGTGTCGATATCGTGGTAACCGGCTCGCAAAAGGCTTTCATGCTGCCAACAGGCCTTGCCTTCCTCGCTGCGAGTGAACGCGCATGGCAAGTGATTGAGCAAAACAAATCGCTCGCCTTCTATTTGGACCTGAAAGCATACCGCAAGAGCTTGGCAGAGCAAACAACACCGTATACGCCTGCTGTATCCCTCATTTTCGGTCTCGCCGAGGTATTGGATATGATGGAGGAAGAAGGCTTGCCAGCTATCGTAAAGCGTCATGAACTGATGAGAGACATGACTCGCGCAGCGATGAAAGCATTAAACATAAAACTCATGGCGGATGATCAGTACGCATCGACGACCGTAACTTCTTGCGATCCTGAAGGTGTCTTTCATGCAGAAGCTCTCCGCAAAATGTTAACGCAGCAATTCAACATCACGATTGCTGGCGGCCAGCAGCACCTGAAAGGCAAGATCTTCCGCATCGGGCACATGGGCTATTGCGAGCCATTGGATGTCCTGCAAGTCATTTCTGCCATCGAATTGTCGCTTCACCAAATCGGTGCCCCAGTTGAGCTGGGTGCTGGTGTAAAAGCTGCTCAGGAGGTGCTCATTGCACATGTATAAAGTACTCATTACCGACCCACTTAGCGAATTTGGAATTCAACAACTCTTGGACGCTTCTGATGTAGAAGTAGTTCGTCAAACAAACCTCTCCCCTGCCGAACTAATCGATGTGATTGGCGACTACGATGCACTGCTCGTACGCAGCCAAACCCAAGTAACAGCAGAAGTACTCACTGCCGGCAAAAAGCTGAAGGCGGTCGGTCGCGCGGGTGTTGGGGTGGATAACATTGATATCAACGCTGCCACCCAAGCAGGTATTCCAGTCATCAACGCTCCAGACGGCAACACCATCTCTACTGCAGAGCATTCGTTTGCGATGCTGATGGCTGTCGCTCGTAACATCCCTCAAGCTCACAAGAAGCTGGTAGACGGTACATGGGATCGCAAAAGCTTTCAAGGGGTTGAGTTGAACAACAAAGTACTGGGAGTCATCGGCATGGGCCGTATCGGTTCAGAGGTTGCGAAGCGTGCGAAGGCATTTGGCATGACCGTCATGGGCTTCGATCCTTTCATGACCGAGGAACGTGCACAAAAGATGGGTGTAACCAACGCAACTGTCGATGAAATTTGCCGCAAAGCTGATTTCATTACCGTCCATACTCCGCTGACAAAAGAAACCCGCCATATTATCAGCACGCGTGAATTTGCGAAAATGAAAGATGGCGTTCGCTTGATCAACTGCGCTCGCGGGGGAATCATTGACGAGAAGGCTCTCTACGAGGCGATTACCGCAGGAAAAGTCGCGGGGGCAGCTCTGGACGTTTTCGAAGAAGAACCACCTGTAGACAACCCTCTGGTTGGTCTGCCACAAGTAGTAACGACTCCACATCTGGGAGCTTCGACCATTGAAGCACAGGAAAACGTAGCTGTAGACGTATCGGAAGAAATCCTGAAGGTTCTTCGTAACGAGCCATTCAAAAACGCAGTGAATTTGCCTCCGATCCCTGCGCACGTGATGGAAAAAGTCCAACCGTACTTTACGTTGGGTGAAAAGCTGGGCCATTTCCTTGCCCAAGTGACAGTAGGTTCTATTTCGGAGATTTCAATTAAATATAGCGGTGAGTTGACGGATGTAGACACCTCCCCTCTGACTCGCACAGTCCTCAAAGGTGTGCTGTCCTTCCGTTTGGGAGAGGAAGTCAACTATGTGAACGCCCCGATTCTGGCAAAAGTGCGTGACATCACCGTAACGGAGCAAAAGGCAGCACAAAACAAGGGCTTTACAAACTTACTGACCGTTAGCTTAAAAACGACACAAGAGACACGCACAGTGGCTGGAACGCGACTCAATGGTTACGGTGCTCGTATTGTGAAAATTGACGACTTTGCGATTGACGTAGCGCCTGAGGGCTACCTCCTCTACATTCACCATAATGACCGTCCTGGTGTGATTGGTCGTGTCGGCTCCATCTTGGGTGAAAACAGCGTGAACATCGCAACGATGCAGGTAGGACGCCGTGATATTGGTGGAGACGCGATCATGATGCTCTCTGTCGACAAACCATTGACGCCAGAGCTTCTCGATACGATGGGCGAGCTGGCAGAAGTGAAAAGCGTTACACAAATCGAGCTGTAGGTTCTCCTTTCCATACGAAAAAGGCCTGGCCATTTGCCGGGTCTTTTTCTTTACCCTTATTTTGGTTAGAGCTATAATGGGACAAGATAATTCTACACACCTAGGAAGGAGCTTCTTATGACGAACCAGGCATTATTCGCTATCGGTATCTTTTTAGTTACCTATGCATTTATTATTAGCGAAAAGTTAAATCGAACCATCGTCGCCATGTCTGGCGGAATTCTCATGGTCTTGTTCGGGATCGTTACACAGGAACAAGCGATTCACCATATCGACTTTAATACGCTTGGCCTACTCATTGGGATGATGATCTTGGTTGCCGTTACGGCGCAGACCGGCGTATTCAAGTATGTGGCCATCCGTGCGGCAAAGGTCGCAAAGGGCAAACCGATTCGCATCCTCGTCTACCTGAGCTTGATCACGGCCGTTGCTTCCGCCTTTTTGGACAACGTTACCACTGTACTTCTCATCGTACCTGTAACGTTTAGCATCGCCCGCCAGCTCGAGCTTAATCCGATTCCTTTTTTAATCAGTGAAATTATCGCTTCTAATGCCGGAGGAACAGCTACGTTGATCGGTGACCCACCGAATATCATGATTGGCAGTTCTGTACCGGAGCTTGATTTTATGAAGTTTCTCGTGAATTTGAGCCCGATTATTATCGTGATTCTAGCTGTAACCGTTGTTTGCTTGGTCTTGATTTACCGCAAGCAGTTAGTAACGTCACCTGAGTTGAGTGCCAAAATCATGCAGTTAAATGAGCGCGATGAAATTACCGACAGCCGTTTATTGAAAAAGTCTTTGACGGTAATGGGGTTGACCATTATTGGTTTCATGCTCCATGGGGCTCTTCATTTGGAGTCGGCAACTATCGCTTTAACTGGAGCTTTTCTTTTGCTCCTCCTTACTGGAGAGCATTATTTAGAAGACGCGATCAGCAAAGTCGAGTGGAATACGATTTTCTTTTTCATCGGTCTGTTTGTTCTCGTCTCTGGGTTAGTGGAAACAGGCGTGATCAAAAAGCTCGCAACTGAAGCGATGAATCTGACGGGTGGAGATTCAATGAAGACCTCTCTGTTGATCCTTTGGTTGAGCGCAGTCGCCTCTGCCTTTGTTGACAATATCCCGTTCGTTGCCACCATGATTCCGATGATCAAGGAAATGGGAGCCCTCGGGATTACCAACCTGGAGCCTCTTTGGTGGAGCCTTGCACTCGGAGCGTGTTTAGGAGGAAACGGTACCTTGATTGGAGCGAGTGCCAATGTGATTGTTGCTGGATTGGCTGCAAAGGAAGGCTATCATATCGGCTTTTTCAGCTTTATGAAAGTCGCCTTCCCGTTGATGATCCTTTCTATCATGATTGCTCATGTCTACGTTTACCTGCGCTATTTTATTTGGTGAGGAGGAATCGCTCTTGTTCCATTACACCTATAATCAAGAGGAAATTGAGATCAAGGAACATATTACACAGCAAGATGCTACCTACCACATTGTCGTAAGATCTGAATCCATGCGAGCACGTGTCAAAGAGGTTCGTCGTTATTTTGAAGGGAACAAAGACTATACAGATGTCCTGTTTTTTTCACGAGAGGATGGTTCTTTCGAAGTAATCGTCCGTCACAACATGATTGAATCCTTTTTGATTCACGCCTTTCGCTTCAAATGCTTGCAATCGATTTGTTGGGAATAAAAAAACTCCGCCGTTTCTACATACGGCGGAGTTTTTTTATCTACAGAATAGAAAGGATATCGCGAACATCATCGAGAATAAAATCTGCTTTTTCCTCTTCAAACTTGCTGCGCGCGTCTTGACCAGACAGCCCAGTCAATGTCGCTGCAAACTTACAACCGATTGAGCGTGCCGCTAAAAAATCTGCGAGTGAATCGCCGACGATCAGCACCTCTTCTCCATTTTCGATTGGCAATGAAAAATGGACCGCATCGCTAATCGGTGCATCGAGTCCGAGCAGCCCTTTTATATAGGAATAAGGGTGTGGCTTGGACATCGGCGCAAAGCTAGGAAACGCTTCTTCCGCATCGAGTACGTGAGAGGCAGTTACGACACGGTTCGGGTCGAACCATTCCAGTATGTTCATCTCACTAAGGGGAACATGCGTCTCGATGGTAGGGCGCCCTGTTCCAATCCCCAGTGTGTATCCTTTTTCTTTTAACGTGCGGAACAACTCGACCATTTCTTGTGGCGGTACAATCGGAATCTCGTCTGACAAAAAGCCTTTCTTGCCTGGCTGCATGGTTTCACGGCCAATCGATGCCGCCACGCGCTCATCACCGAGATACCATTCTTGAAATGTCTTTTGAATTAACTGCCATAGATCACTATTGCGAGAGAACATTTCTGTTGAAACACCGCAACGCTCTTTTGCAATTTGATTCAAGTAGAGCAGCATTTCTGCTTTTTGTGCGGAACCTTTGGCAAAATCAGCGGTGAACGCTGCATAATCTACTTGGAAATCAGGAGCATAAGTGGCTGCCCACTCTTTCACTTTTGCCAGTTGCGGTCGATCAATTTGTTCGACAAGAAGACTCGTTGCTTCTGGAACTTGCGTTTTAACCGCTTCAATCAAACGAATCAACTGATAGGAAAACGCGAGGAAAACCATGTCCCAGTTGGAGTTGATTCCACGTGACTTGATGAAATTAAGCACTTCATCATGAGCGAAAACATGCTCGCGCACTCGTCTGATTTGCGCTTCTTCTGGAGCTGGTGTGAATTCCTCGCCTGCAAGCCCCACATACTGCGGGCTGTACAAAAATTCCCACACTGTCAATGCAGAAGCATCAAAGTAACGCTCTTCACTCAACATAACCCCGTCAACATCAAATAAGATCGTTTTGATCATTTCTCTCTACACTCCTATTTGTTTTTATGCAGCATCATGGCGATTGTAAAAGTCGTACCCTCACCTAGTTTACTTTGCACACTAATGGTGCCCCCGTGTGCCTCGACAAGGTTTTTCGCGATGGCTAGTCCAAGACCAGTTCCACCTAGTCGTCCACGTGTACGAGCCTTGTCTGCTTTATAGAACCGCTCAAAAACAAACGGCAAATCTTCTTGCGGAATGCCACTGCCTGTATCGCTTATCTCAACCAGCAACGTTTTATCCCCGCGAGCACGAATGGTGACACTTCCCCCACTTGGCGTATGCCGCAGTGCGTTATCGATCAAGTTCGTTAGCACTTGCTCCATGCGATCAGGATCAATGAGCACATGCGTGTGCATCGTCGATATTTCGAGGAAGAGATGGATTTCGCGTTCTCTCGCCAAATTGGTGAATTTACGTTGAATGCGCTCCAAATATGGACGCAGTTCCATCGTCTCCTGGAACAATTCAACATGCCCCGCTTCCATTCGTGCCAAGCTGAGTAATTCATTCACTAGCTTGGTCATACGTGCTGACTCGTCATAGATGATTTGCGCCAATTCTTTATGCTCTTCCGGTGTAGCCACGATATCATCCACAATCGCTTCACTGTACCCTTGCAACATGGATAGAGGTGTTCGCAGCTCATGGGATACGTTAGCTACAAAATCATTACGCATCTTATCCAGCTTACGCTCCTGCGTGATGTCCCGAAGAACCGCAACAGCTCCACGGATTTGGTCCCGATCATTCAAAGGCACCATGACAACGGACCATATCCGCCCTTGAACAGGGATATCCTCTGTCACTTCCTGTCCGGTTTGCAAAACCTGCTGATAGAACGAGAACAGCGGTACAGGCTCATCCGAATGCTCGAAATCCCAATCTCGCAAGAATCGTTCTGCAGGAGGATTCGTTACGGCCAGTTTGCCGCTCACATCTATCATCACAACACCATCTACCATGCTTCTAAGGACGCTCGCCAGCTGCTCCTTCTCTTTGGACAGTGCATCGACTAACTGATTGAGCTTGCTTGCCATCGTGTTAAACGAAGCCGCCAGTTCACCTGTCTCGTCTTGGGTCCTAATCGGGATTTCAGCATGAAAGTCCCCTTCCGCTATGCGATGCGCCGTTTCTTTCATTTGGCGTAATGGAATCGTAATACGCGATGAGAGGAAAAAGGCGAATACAGTGGTAGAGACGAATCCGATGACGCCAACCACAAAGATTAAAAATCTCACTTCACTAACCGTATCATCAAAATCTTCAATCGCCTGATACATGACCACTGCGCCCGTTTTTCCTGCTGCCATTTCTAAAGGCACAGCGACCGCAAGCAGTTCATGCTTGTTGTTCGTGTGATCAGTGGAATTCTCCACATCAATATAAATCGTTTTCGGTGCAGGATGCTTACCTGCCAACGCATCAGGCAAACGCAATGCAGGATTTTGGAGCAATTGCTCTACTGGAATACGAGGGAGCCCAGCCCCCTCGCTCATACCGACTTGCTTGCCTGTTTCATCTAGAATGACCATGCCCGTATGATGGACCAAGCCAAACCTAGAAGCCATCTCCATTGCATCTGTCATATCCGGACTCTGCGCCAAACCGATTGCGATGCCATCTGCCAGATCGTGCAAATTCTTGGACTGCCGATTGCTATAAAAGCTGTCAAAGGATTGAACGAGCAACAAACTGAAGATCGTCAAGACGAGAGCAAATAAAGCAATAATGGTCATCCATAGCTTTCCGACTACACTGCGAAAAATAACGTCCACTTTACTTAGGCACCTCTAGCTTGTATCCGACGCCCCAAACCGTGGCGATCATATTGGCAGCTTGCGGAGAAACACGGTTCAATTTTTCGCGGAGACGCTTGATATGCGTGTCCACCGTGCGCAAATCGCCAAAGAACTCGTAGTGCCACACATCTTTTAACAATTCTTCACGCGTAAACACTTTATCCGGCGACAATGCCAGGTAGTGCAACAGCTCATACTCTTTTGGAGTCAGGCTCACCTCTTGGCCACTTGCGATGACCTTGTGTGCATCGTGATCAATGGTCAATTCCGGGAAAACAAGGACAGAATGACTGTTGAATGTTTCTGTCTTCAAATAAGCTGTCGCGGAAGAGCGACGCAGAATCGCTTTTACCCGGTACATGACCTCACGCGGGCTGAACGGTTTCACGACATAATCGTCTACTCCTGCCTCAAACCCGTGAACGCGGTTCGTTTCTTCCCCTTTTGCCGTCAGCATAATAATTGGGGTTGCCTTGAATTCACGAACACGCTGGCATACCTCGATCCCGTCCATTCCTGGCAGCATCAGGTCGAGCAAAATGATATCATAGTCACTTCCCACAGCCATTTCGACTGCTTGCTCTCCATTATCTGCTTCATCAATCAGAAAGTTTTCTCTTTCCAAGTACATTTTCAGAAGTCTGCGAATGCGCTCTTCATCATCCACTACGAGAATACGTGCCATTTTTTCCATCTGGAACACCTCTTGCTCTCATAATATCGTAAAACCGTTAGAAGATAGTCCAAAAAGCTGGTGATAAAACCAGCTTTTCGAGGAATTTCTACACCCCAGCGTAAGAGTGCAAACCAGCAATGACCAAATTGACCACGACCAGAGTAATCAAAATAATGACAAACCCGATGACGGACATCCATGCTGATTTTGCACCGATCCATCCTCTGGATAGACGCAAGTGCAAGTAGGCACTGTAGAAAAGCCAGACAATTAATGCCCATACTTCTTTCGGGTCCCAGCCCCAGAATCGTCCCCATGCCTCTTCTGCCCAAATCATCGCAAAGATAAGAGCTCCGAGGGTAAAAACCGGATATCCGATACTGATTGCTCGATAACTGATCTCGTCCAGAAGCTCAGGATCGACACTCTCAACGGAAGGCTTGATAGCAGCCCCTAATCGTTTTCGGAAAATCAAGCGCAATCCACCATACAGAATGACCCCTGTTAGGACTGACCACAGCATCGTGTTCAATTTGCGTGCGGCGTCTTTTCCTTCCATCCAAGTAGGTGCCTCAAAGAGTGGCGACATTGGACCTTCCTTGATGATGGTTGAATTAGCAGGTGCAACAAATGCAGGCAGGATGTACTCCACTTTCGGTTTTACCATCTGTCCTGCTGCATTCATTTCTTCTTTCTTCATCTCAAATACCGTCTTTTGGTCCATCCGAGCAAACGTAGAATCCATCAAAATGAATCCAACGAGCATCAGGACCACAGCCAACACGATCTCCAGCCATTTCGTGCTTTTTGTGGAAATATGCTGCGGAACGGTACGGATCAAATACATCAGACCCGCTGCAAAGCCTACCGCCAAAATCCCTTCACCCAGTGCAGCCGTTGTCACGTGAATGTGCAGCCAGTAGCTCTGCAAAGACGGAATCAAAGGAGTGATTTCCTTCGGGAACACGTACGAATACGCGAGCATGATAACCCCAAGCGGAAGGACGAACGCCCCAATCGAGGTCAGCTTGTAGATCCGGTAAATAATTAAGTAGGCCAGGATAATACAGTAATCCAGGAATGCCATAAACTCAAACATGTTACTCGTCGGGCTATGGCCGCCGGCAATCCAGCGAGCAACCACATACCCTGTTTGCGCCACAAAACCGATAACGGCTAACCAATACGCAATCCGTCCATAGCGCTCTTCATGTTGTTTGGGATCACGCCCTGCCCAGTTTTTACCCGTCACGGCTACAGCGAAAACGATAGACGAGATGACGTAGAGCAGAAACGCGATATCCAGTAACCAGTCACTCAGTTGAATGAGCTGCACGTTGTTTGTACCCCCTTTGAAGCTTTAGGCCTTGGCCTTCGTTTTATCTTCTATCGTGACAGGGAGCTCCGCTTGTTTAACCAGCCCATCTACTTCTCTACGAAGACCGAACCAGTTTTTATTCGTGTGAGCTGCTACCAAGATATTTCCCTCTTGCGTCTGTACCCAAACCCGACGATGTTGCCAGAACATACCGATCACAACGCCCGCAAGGAAAATGAATGAACCTAAATAAATCAGTGGCAATGCTTTGTCCACCCGTACATTCAGCCCTGCAATATCGATTAAATCAGGCATTTTGATCTCGAGTCCGTAACGCGGATCATTTTTCTGTGTAAGAATGGTTCCTTCTAGATAAACCAGTTTTTCGTTATAATTGCCATTCTCTCCAATGAGTTCCAATGCCACCATCGGATTTTTAGGCAAATTGGTTTTCGTCGCCGGCTTCCCGTCTTTTCCCATTATAAAATCGGGGAAGTAATCCAAAATCCGTACCGTGAACCCATCCGCAATGGTTTGCTCTGGCTGTGGATTGTACAGATCAATTTTGATAAGACCGATCTCTTTTTTATTGTTTTTCAAATCGACCACTGTAAAATTAAGCGCTCCAAGCTGCATCTCTTGCACGCCACTCTGATAAATGTAGAGGCTATCCTGCTGCATCGGATGATTCACGACGATCGGACCCTTCTGTACTTCTACCAAATCCGGCTTTTTCCCTGGAACGTCAGCGCTTTTATTTTCATACAAAATGGCCTCTGTCTGGTAGCTCTTCACAATGGCTCCGCCCTTAAGCTCCAGTTGCTCCGGCATTTCTTCTTCTAACCAATACTCTGTCGTGTAGTTCTCGTTTTTTATGTAGTAAGGGGTATTCGGAATCGCCATTGTTTGTCCCTCACGCACCCAGACGTACTCGTCCAAGTAAAAGCCAGGCAGGCTTCGCATCAGGGTACCGACCAAAAACAAGATCAGTCCAATGTGATTAATGTAAGGACCCCAACGGCTAAAACGGCCTTTTTCAGCCATAATCGCTCGTTCCGTGCGGAAAATGCGGTATCCTTTTTCTTTCAATGCCACAGCGGAGGCGTCCAGTATCGCTTCCTGATTGGCTTCTGGAGCAAGCTCACCCTCTGCAAACAGCTTTTGCCCTTTCAAAAAGGACTTGTGCTGGTTCAATCTTGGCTTTTTTAACGCTTTATACAGCGGTACTACGCGGTCCAGACTACAGATAACCAAAGACGTACCGAGCATAACCAGAAGCGTCACAAACCACCAGGACGAGTACATATTGTGAAATCCAAGGCCGTAGAAAATCGTTCCCGGCGTTCCATATGTTTCCGTATAAAAACGGGCAACATCTGCTTCAGTAGGTACGGGAACCGGTATGTACATTTGTTGCGGAAAGATGGTTCCGACTGCGGACGCCACCAAAATGACAATAATGATACCGATTGCAATTTTGACCGAAGAAAAAAAGTTCCAGACTCGATCGATTACCTTCGTCTTATTCGTTTGAGAACGTCTTGCCATTCCTTCATAACGCATGTCAGGAAACGATGTCTGCTCGTGGACTTCCACATTCAAAGGCTTCCCGCAAGACTCACAGAGCAGCGTCCCAACCGGGTTGGTATGACCGCATTCGCATTTTCTCTGATCCATCATTGCTCCTCACTTACGGCAAGATTTTTGTTATTTTCGACTCAATCATCGCTTCATCTAACTGCCCGATGAAAATTTCTTGCACTTCTCCATCTGGGTCGATGAAAAAGGTCGTCGGAATCGGACCGATTCGATACAGCTTGGTAATTTGCGATTGGCGATCGAGCAAAATAGGGAAGTCAATCCCGAACTGCTTCACGAATGGTTCTACGGCAACTGGCGATTCTCCGATATTGACGCCGACTACAACCAATCCCTTGTCTTTAAACTTCGTGTATTGCTGTTGCAATGCCGGCATTTCTTCTTTACAGGGTTCACACCACGTGCCCCAGAAATTGAGGATAACGCCCTTTCCTTTCAAACTTTCCAGAGTCAGCTCTGGTCCATTCAGTTGCTCCAAGCTAAAATTCGGAGCATCGCTTCCTACTTTCACAGCACCGGGGTCCTTCACAAAGCTGGAATAGAGTGCAAAGACCAGCGCTACAAGCAAAACACCCAATACCGCGATCCTGACATATGTACGATTGCTTTTGTTCATGACGCCATACTCCCATCTACTGCTAATAAATTGCATCCTTTTCCCATTCTATTATAGCGTTCCTAGTTTTTCCGACAGCGCACAACTTATGAACAGATTTTGAACGAATCAATGTTTTGACCGCGGGCTGCGTTTCTTTTGAACCAATCCCCGCTTCAAGCTCTCCACTTCCTCTTGCGTGAGCTTGCGAAATTCGCCTGGCTTTAACCCATCTAATGTGAGAAACCCTAAACGGATTCGCTCCAATGTCAACACCGGATGACCGATCGCCTCACACATTCTGCGCACTTGGCGGTTTCGTCCTTCATGTATGGTCAGTTCTACCAATGCCTTTTGGCTGCTAGACTCTGTCTTCAACAATTTGGACTGACCGGGAGAAGTCATGCCGTCTTCCAAACGAATGCCAGTTGCTAGCTTGCGCACTTTGTCCTGACTAGGGATTCCCTTTACCCATGCCCGATACACTTTATCAATTTCATAGCTTGGATGTGCCAGTCTGTTTGCGAGCTCCCCGTCGTTCGTCAAGAGCAGCAAGCCGGAAGTATCGTAATCCAAGCGACCTACTGGATAAACCCGTTCTTTAATTCCTTTCAACAGATCGATCACTACCCGTCTGCCGCGCGGGTCTGTGACGCTCGTAATGACACCAGTAGGCTTGTACAGCAAGAGATAGACATGTTGCTCGAGCTTAACCTGCTGTCCATTCACCACAATTTTATCTTTGAGCGGATCGACTTTTATTCCCTGCTCTCGTACGACTTGGCCATTTACCTGCACCTTGCCTTGCGCAATCAATTCTTCACAATGGCGACGAGAGGCGACTCCAGCATGCGCCAATACTTTCTGTAAACGTTCCATCGTTGGTTCACCTCTACAACATCATACCCATTCTTACTAGTGTGGACAAGAAAAAGGGAAAAACTTCCCCACATCCATGAGGAAGTTTTCACTGTCTACCCTATTTGAACTCTTTTAAGCGAAAATGTAGGAGACAATGAGCAGCGAGAATATGACCCCAGCCAGGTCCGACCACAAGCCTACCTTTAGAGCATAAGCAGAATTGCGAATGCCAACTGCGCCAAAATAAACGGTTAGGACATACAGTGTCGTATCTGTGCTCCCTTGCATGGTAGCTGCCAGTCTGCCTAAAAAAGAATCGGGACCGTACTGCGCGATCAGATCTGTTGCAATCGCAAGTGAGCCTGTTCCCGTCAACGGACGAAGCAACGCTAACGGGACCAGTTCTTCTGGAAAATGCAACAGGTCAAGAAGTGGTTTGAGCGCGCGAAGTAGTAGATCCAATGCTCCTGACTCCCGGAACATACTTACCGCGACCATCATGGCAATCAGGTGTGGGAGTATACGAATCGTAGTGGTTAAACCGCCTTTTGCTCCATCTACAAACGTCTCGTAGACGGGGACTTGTTTCCGCCACCCATACAACAAGACAAAGGCAATCGTAACGGGAATGGCCCAAAGAGAGAGCAGGGATACCCATTGGTACATAAGGACTCCCCCTATCTGTGTCTTCGTATATGCCGATAACGATACATCCGATCAATCAACAGGGCGACAATGGTGGCAGCAAACGAAGATAACAGCGTAGTACCTACGATTTCTACGGGATTCACGGAGCCATACTGCATGCGGATCGCGATCATCGTCGTAGGAATAATCGTAATGCTTGCCGTATTGATCGCCAGCAGCGTACACATGGCAGGCGAAGCGTTTTGCTTGTCTGGATTTAGCTTTTGGAGCTCTTCCATGGCTTTCAGCCCCATTGGAGTTGCTGCATTACCAAGCCCGAGCAGGTTTGCGCTCATATTTGAAAGGATGTATCCCATAGCAGGGTGCCCTTTTGGTACATCAGGAAAAAGGACTTGAATGATCGGTGACAATACCCGCGCCAATAGCTCAAGGAGTCCTGACTTTTCTGCAATCTGCATCATTCCCATCCAAAAGGCGAGAACACTGAGAAGTCCGAGACTAACCGTTACTCCTGTCTTGGCTCCCTCAAACGCTGCTGCGTTGATCGCTTCCATCCGCCCCGTCATGGCGGCGACGACAATGCTAATGACAATGAGCCCGAGCCAAATGACATTAAGCACTCCACAGCCCCCCTGACACTATGTCCCAAAATGGCTGCCACATTGAGCGTGAAGCCTGCGGAGCTACTGAAGTCGGCGCATCCACACTAACTAGCAAAGGAACCTGCCCAATCATCTTTTCTTTTAAATAGAGTTGAAGAAACCCCGCCAGTTGACCATTCATTTTCGAAGTAACCGATGATTCTCCCATAACAACACGCTTTTGAATCGCCTCTGCCTCTGCCGTTTGCAGCGGATATTGAAATGCGTTTGTTGTGACAAGATGAGTTCCTGCTTCAAGTGAGACTGGGGTGTCAGGCTTTACCTCCTGCCCTTTTTTGACCAGCTCTAGTAGCGGATAATTCGCAAAGCCCCAATCCATCAGCTTGGCGGAGTCGTTCCAATCATCAGAAGCATTCAGAGTAATCGTAGCCAGCTGTCTTCCATCCCTTGTGGCGGAGGAAGCCAGGCAGCGCTTCGCGAGTTTTGTGTATCCCGTTTTCACACCATCAGCACCGTTGTAAAGGTGAAGCATCTTGTTTTTGTTGAGTAGACGCCGGTCCCACTGTTCGCCTTCCCATGAAATATCCTTAACTTTCGTTGAGACGATTTGACGAAATACGGGATTATGTAAGGCGTAGGCGGACAGCTTTGCCATATCTTCCGCGGTGGAGTAATGCTGGTTACTGTCATCTAAACCATGCGGATTGGTGAAACTCGTATGCTCCATTCCAATCATCGCAGCTTTTTCATTCATCAAGTAAGTGAATCCAGGCACTGACCCTCCGATGTGTGTTGCGATGGTGACGGCTGCGTCATTGCCAGATCGCAGCATCAAACCGTACAGCAGTTCTTCAAGCGTGAGCTTCTCCCCATTTTTTAAGTAGATCGACGAACCTTCAACCCCTACCGCTTGTGGGGGTACTGTTACCTGTGCATCCAGTTTGCCCATTTCAATCGCTACGATTGCTGTCATTGTTTTGGTCAGACTCGCAATTCTCATTTTTTTCGTACCGTTTTTGGAATAAAGAATCCGCCCACTCTCTACATCGATTAGCGCTGCACCTTCAGCTGACAAGCTAGGTGGGGCTGCAGCAGCCTTTACCATCGCTGCCGGCGTAAGAGTCATCTGTATAAAAAGAAAAACGACGAGTACGCCGGACAGATATTTTCGTATGTTCATAAACGTCCTCCCCATTTGAAAACTTGGGCTCACTCATGCCTATTAGACAAGAGAAAAGCCGTCGTTATACCACGATACACAGGTTTGTACCATAGTATATGGGGACGAGTCGTATGATAGTACGAAAAACTGTCCGGGCTGTAACTAGTCGTTTGTCGGTTCTTCTGCTTTTCCGAATAGCGCTGATGCTTCCAGTCGCGCTTCTTCGATATCAAGATTGACAGGCGGTTCTGGCAAATCCCCCAGTTCCCGTAAACCAAAATGCTCCAAAAATTCTTTGGTGGTCGCGTACAAAATGGGGCGTCCGATCCCCTCTGCTCTCCCCGCTTCGCGAATGAGATGTTTGGATAAAAGGGTGTTCAGTGCTTTTTCGCATTTAACGCCACGGATTTCTTCAATCTCCGAACGGGTCAGGGGCTGCTTGTACGCAACAATGGCGAGAGTCTCCAATGCTGCTTGGGATAGCGTTGACTGACCTGGCGATGTTGCTAGCCGTTCAAAATAGGGCACATGCTCGGGCAGAGTGGTCAACTGATACGCTTTTGCCACTTCCACGATTTGAACACCGCGTCCTGCCCGGCGGAAGTCAGCTTTCATGTCTTCGATCAAGTCGATGACCTCTTCTTCCGACACCTCAGTGATTTCACTGATTTCTTTGGCATCGATTCCTTCATCACCCGAGATGAACAGCAAGCCCTCGATTACGCCTTTCAGCTTGTCATAGTCCATCGGTATGGGCTCCTTCCGTTCCGTTTTCACATATGATGATGTCTTGAAACAATTGATTTTGTACACACGTAATGTGCTTCGCCTTCATGAGCTCAAGCAAGGCGAGAAAGGTCGTTACAATCTCTGTACGCGTCGCACCTTGGGAAAACAACTCAGAAAAGCGAACCATCCCACCGCTGCGTACCGCTTGGCGTATCTCCGTCATCCGATCCTTGATGGAGATTTCGTCGCGCGACACCTTGGTCATTGGTTCTTTTTCTTTCGTTTTCTTCACCAGCTTTTCCAGCGCGTTGATCAAATCGTAGAGGGTCACATTCGTTACGGTATGATCCTCTTCACGCGCATAAGGAGACAAATTTTCTGCAGGACGCGTAAAAACTTGATTACGACCGATCTCCATTTCTCGCAAGTTCTCGGCAAGCATTTTATAGCGCTTGTACTCCAACAGACGCGCTACCAGCTCTTCACGCGGGTCTATCTCGTCTACATCCATATCGAGGAACTGCTGAAAGACATGCTCCTCCTTTTTGGGTAACAGCATCTTGCTTTTAATAGAGAGGAGCGTAGCCGCCATGACTACGAACTCACTGGCCACATCCAGTTGGAGCTCTTGCATCTTGTCAATCGTCGCGAGGTATTGCTCCGTAATTTCCGCTATCGGTATGTCGTAGATGTCCACCTCTGCCTTGTCGATCAGATGGAGCAACAGATCGAGTGGTCCCTCAAAAGAATCAAGTTTGATGCTGTAAGCCAAAAGACGTCCCTCGTTTCCGTTAGATGAACACGCTTAAGATACTACTTCCAATTCGTTGAACCAATTCTAGAGCAATTCCATGGGGAATACCAAATACAATTGTGCTGACCCCCGGGATAAAGATTAATAATAGGAGAATCCACGGCCCGTAGACTTCATAATTGTAAAACTTTCCATCCCAACTCCGCGGAGACAAAAATCGCAGTATTTTGTAACCGTCCAACGGAGGAATCGGCAACAGGTTGAAAATGAATAGAGCTGTATTGATCAAAACAGAAAATCGCAGTGTCATATCAATTGCGTAAGCCACTTTTTCATGCATTCCTACTAGTACTCCGGAATTAATTACTACGAAATACACCATGTAAAACAATACCGCGAGTATCAGGTTAATTAATGGACCTGCAAATGAAACGTAAACAATCCCTAATCGTTTGTTCCCACGAAAATGCAGAGGGTTGATCGGTACCGGTCTCGCCCAACCAAATGGACCAAACAGAATGAGAATCAAACCAAACGGATCAATATGCGGGATTGGATTTAATGTTAAGCGGCCCTCCGATTTCGCCGTATTGTCACCCAGCTTCCAGGCGACAAAGGCATGTGCCCATTCATGCAAAGTGAAAGCGATAACGAACGCAATCAAGCGAAACGGTACCGTTTTCCAATCAAAATGAAAAAGATCCATTGCTTCCTCCAATCATGCGAGTTCAAAAAGTCATCTTTTTGAACAACCCCAGATAAAAATCGTCTATCTTCTAGCATACCAGCAGATAGATAGGCTTACAACCCCATTCCAGCTTGATCCAGCATGCATCCTGACGAAAAAACACCGACAAGGATTCCCTCATCGGTGTTCATAAACTTCTATTATCCTACGTTTACTGTACCCATTTTATCGCCTTGTTTGATTGCATCAACGTGTTCCATACCGGAAGTGACGCGACCAAATACTGTATGTACGCCATCGAGGTGAGGGAAAGCATCATACAAGATGAAGAATTGGCTTCCGCCTGTGTCTTTTCCTGCGTGCGCCATGGACAGGTAACCGCGCAGATGCTTGTGTGGGTTTCCTTTTGTTTCACATTTGATTGTGTAACCAGGACCGCCTGTACCTGTTCCGTAAGGGCAACCGCCTTGTGCTACGAAGCCAGGGATAACACGGTGGAAGGACAGACCGTTGTAGAAGCCTTCGCTAGCCAATTTCTCAAAGTTTGCTACTGTGCCCGGAGCTTCTTGATCGAACAGCTCCAGCTCGATTTGGTTACCATTTTCCATGGTGATGAGCGCTTTTTTCATATGTTGAGCCTCCATACCTTGTAAAGTTAACGTACCCATTCTACCATGGAGAACGATTGACGTCCAATTTATCCCTCGATGCGGATCTGCTCTTCGCCAGGCAACTCACAGTCGGTAATAAAAACAGTTCCCGCCTTCGCCTTTGCCACCATTTTCACGTATGCTGCCTTCTCTGCAACTTGTTCCGCACTGCTGTACTTCCCAGCATATAAGACGACACCTGCCATCGACATCGAGAGCTCCTGACCGTCCCCCATTCTGCGCTTTTCATAAATGTCCGAAAAGTACGGCGTAAAAGCATCCATGATAAACAAGACTACATCATTCGCACATTGTGCTGTCGTAATCAGGATAAAATCATCTCCGCCAATATGCCCAATGAAGTCAGATCCGCTTCCGTACCATTTCGAGGCTTCCCGCAACAAGTTCGCGGTTCGAACGATAATCTGGTCCCCCACTTCAAACCCGTAGCGGTCGTTAAACCATTTGAAACGGTCGAGATCACAGTAGATGACCACCTGATGATCATTCCGTTTCAGCCGTTGATTCAATTCCCTTTCAATCTGCACATTCCCCGGCAATCCTGTCAGAGGATTGGCAGAGCTCGCCATCTCTAGTTTGATGGAAGCCATTTTGTCCAACAGCTTCTGCACGGTAACGATACCGATGTACTCGCCATTCTCATCAATAATAATGACCACATCATACAAATGATAAGCATCTCTGGCCATCGCCCGCTTGGCTACCTCATCCAACTTGTCGTCTTTGGTAGCTTTGAGCGGGTTGGTATTCATGATTTGAGAAACGGGCCTTTCATAATACAGCGCGATTCCGTATTGACCACCGAGAATTTGATACAGGGAAAACCGCATGACAAGTCCAACCGGTATGCCGTTCTCCAGCACAACTACGCTTTCAATCCGCTGATTTTGTTCGAAAATCTCATGGATGCGTCTTACTTTCACGTGCTTTTCAACGCTAATTGTCTTCGCCAAGATTTCCGTCATAGCTGGAGTGGGCAGCATTGGTTCTGCTTCTTGCTCAATCCGCTTTTCCATCGTAAACCGCAGAAAGTTCATAGCCGTTCCACATAGCTGCGCCATCCCTTTGTCCGGCTTGCCTAAATAGTAACCCTGTCCATAGATAACACCGACGTCCATAAGCGTTTCCAGCTCACGCTCCGTCTCGATCCCTTCTGCTATGATTTTGCAGTTCACCTTGTCAGCAAAGGATACAAACGTCTCCAACAACGCCTGCTTAATCGGATCGACATCGATATTGCGGATCAATGACATATCGAGCTTAATAAAGTCTGGGTAGATTTCTGTAATCGATTCCAAGCTGGAATACCCTGCACCCGCATCATCTACGGCAATCATATAGCCCTGCTTGCGGTACTCCTCGATGATTTTTCGAAAGGCAGCATAATTCGTAATCGCGTGGCGCTCTGTAATTTCAAAGACAATGTTTTGTGGCGTCAGCTCATACTCTGCCAAAAGCATCTGCACTTTTCCACGCAATAGAAACGGATCGTCAATCGCCCGTGGGTCCAAATTGATGAATAGTTTTTCATGCGGTTTCAGGTAGCGTATATGCTCCAATGCCCGCTTGCGACATATATGCTCCAAACGAAACACGGTATCCGTCTCTTGCGCATAATTGAACAAGGCAGCGGGAGTTGCAAAGAGGCTGTTCACCGGCCCTCGCGCCAGTGCCTCCCAGCCCAAAGCTTCGCCATTTGGCAAATGAATGATCGGCATGAAATGCATCTGAACGTTTTCTTCTGCAAGCAGCTTGTGAAATTGTCTGATGTGCGTATATTTTTCGGAGGTAATCCCATACTTGGCCATATGTACAGCATGTTTGACAGAGGTATACATCTCTTTCACGATATCTTCTCCGATGATTTCCGCATAGCCGATATGGACACGAAGCTCCTCACGATTGACGAAGCTCACTTGTCGATTTAACTGTCGTTCAGCCAACTCCAGAAAATGAATCGAGAGCATTTGACAGTCTTCCTCACTCATCATTTTCGAAAAGGAAGTGTAGATCGCAAAATCATCGCCCCACAGCTTTTGAATCGCGATGATTCTCCCTTTGATTTCAAATGCTTGACGAGCTACAGCTGGCAAAATGCTTTCAAATATATGAAGAACTCTCTTGGCACTCGTATCGCCATAGCGATGCTCTACCTCTGTCAGCTTGACGATATCTATATAAAACATGACGACTTTCTTCTCTCTCTCCACCTCTTGCCGAATCATCGCCTTCATCCATTGGCGTTTATCCAATGAAATATAGGGTATTCGTCGAAACCGCTTCATAAGAGTCGACAACATGATGAATCGCTCCCCCTCACCCTTTCATTATGCCGAGTAAACATTAAGCAATCATGAATGGGAGATGAAGGAAATAAAAAACCTTCCCAAACGATCGGGAAGGTTTGTGCATTTTTTATGAAGTTTAGCGCATAAGCTGGGCGCGTTTTGGCAAAACATCGTGACCGACTACTTCTGCGTACGTTTCGCGTCGTACAACCACTTCTGCTTCCCCGTCCTTGACAAAGACAACAGCAGGACGAGCGATCCGGTTGTAGTTGTTCGCCATCGAATAACCATATGCACCTGTGCTAGGGACTGCGAGAATATCGCCCGCCTGTGCTTCTGGCAGCTTTACATCCCAGATGAGCATATCACCTGACTCACAGCACTTCCCTGCAATGGATACCACCTCTGTGGCAGGTGCATTCATTTTGTTCGCAATCGATGCTTCATATTCTGCATCGTACAAAGCTGGGCGCAGATTGTCTGTCATGCCTCCATCGACCGCAATATACTTCCGGACATTTGGAATGTTCTTTTGCGATCCAATACGGTACAAAGTTGTCCCTGCATCCCCTACAATACTCCGACCTGGCTCAATCCAAATCTCAGGTAGAGGAATCTCCAGCGCTGTGAGCTCTTGGCGAACAATATCTGTAATGGCTTTGATATACGTGTCCGCTGGCTGTGGTGTATCGCCTTCCACATACCGAATACCGAAGCCGCCTCCTACATTCAATACTTCCGGCAGGAATCCAAGCTTTCCTTTTGCTTCGCCCAATAGTTCTGTCAATCGTTTGACTGCGACGAGGAAGCCTTCTGTTTCAAATATTTGTGAACCAATATGGCTATGAACTCCTAATAAATGGAGATGATTGCTTTCGTGAGAGAATTGAATCGCCTCAAGAGCCTGGCCGTTTTGCACGTCAAAGCCAAACTTGGAGTCGATCTGCCCTGTAGAAATGTATTCATGCGTATGAGCTTCTACACCCGGTGTGACACGCAAGAGAACGGAGACTTTTTCGTTCCGCTCTTCGGCCAATTGCGCCAAGATGTGCAACTCATAAAAGTTGTCCACTACGAAACAGCCAATTTTGGCGTCTAGCGCCATGATTAACTCATCATGAGATTTGTTGTTGCCATGAAAATGGATGCGTTCTACGGGGAACTCAGCTTGCAGAGCCGTATACAATTCACCGCCAGATACTACATCGAGTGACAAGCCTTCCTCTTCAATCAACTTGCACATCGCCATCGTGCAAAAAGCTTTGCTCGCGTAAGCAACCTGGAAGGAAAAACCCGTATTGTGAAACGCATTGACAAATTCCCGGCATTTGGTGCGAATTTGTTGTTCGTCATACACATATAAAGGTGTTCCGTAAGTAGTAGCTAGCTGTGTCGTATCACAGCCTCCGATTTCCAAGTTTCCTTGTTCATTCACTCGACTTGTCCCGTGTAAGTACATGTTTCGTTTCCTCCCCAATTGATTCGCACCGATGATGTATATAGTCAACCTTTTATAGAGAAAGGCAACCGACCAGGTGTGTCAGTTGCCATACAGAAACTTTTGTTCGTAAGGCTTCCCTACAATTTACTACAAGGCTGTGCGTTTGACAATGGGTGAAGCCATCCGTTTTCAGAATATTATTGCCGAGAGGAATTTTGCGCGCGAACGATACTCGGCCTGTTGTTTTTGCTTGGCACAGCCAGCCGTACCACAATATCCTTCATCCCTTTGTAGTTGAATGGAATGAACGGCCATAAGTAAGGCGTATTGAGCGAACGGGTGGAAGCCAAGAAAATCAGGATGAGCGTAAGTCCGATCATCAGTCCCGGTGTAGAGAAAAAGCCCACCATGAGAATCAGAAACAAGCGCATAAGCCGATTGGCCAAGCTCAACTCATAACTGGGAGTCGCATACATCCCGATTGCCGCTACTGCCAGATACAAGATAACCTCCGGTGCAAGGAGTCCTACCTTGATCGCCACATCCCCTACCAGAATCGCCGCCAATAAACCTACGGCAATCGAGAGCGGCGCAGGAGTATGGATGGCGGCCATCCGCATCAAATCCAAACCGACCTCAGCCATTACGAATTGTGCCAAAATAGGAATGCTGCCCATCTTTTTGATTCCTAGGAAGTGAAGCGGCTCCGGTATCATGGAAGGGTGCATGACCAACAGTAGCCAAATCGGCAAAACAAAAACGGAAGCAAAGATTCCCAAAAAGCGAACCCAGCGCAGATAAGCACCAATTACCGGGGTTTGTCGATACTCCTCCGCGTGCTGTACATGATGAAAATAAGTGGCGGGTGTGATCATGACACTTGGGGATGTGTCTACATAGATCAATACATGCCCTTCCAACAGATGAACTGCTGCCACGTCAGGACGCTCGGTATAGCGTACGAGCGGGAACGGATTCATCGTCTTCCCAATGATAAATTCTTCGACCGTTTTTTCCGCCATCGGTATTCCGTCTATCTGGATATTTTGCAGACGCTCCTTCAATGTGCAGACCAGCTCTTCATTCGCCACATCCTGCAAATAGGCGACGGCGACATCCGTTTTGGTGCGTTCTCCAATTTGCATGATTTCGAAACGGAGCCGCTCGTCCCTAATCCTTCGTCGCGTAAGAGTCGTATTGGTTATCAGGACTTCCGTAAAGCCGTCATGAGCTCCCCGAACGATTCGCTCCGTATCTGGCTCCTGTGGTGAACGATTTGGCAGGATTTTGGCATCGAGAATGATCGCGTGGCGAGATCGGTCAATGATTAGTCCTACTTGACCGACGAGCAATTTGTCCATGAATTCGTCTGTCGTTTCCACCTTGCTGAGCTGAAAGAAAGGGATGAATTTGTGGAACAGCTGGTCGAAAGCGTCGTCCACCAGCTCCCGGTCACGTACATCATTCAACTCACGCATGATCTGCGAAATGAGCAAGCTTTCCGCGAAGCCGTTTATGTAATACAACAACATTCGTGTATGACCCACATAAAAATCATGGACCCCAATATCAAAGCTCTTACCAACACCAAGCCTGTCGTTCAAATACTCCTGATTCTCTTCAAGATAAGTCGAGATGGGATGCCGTTTTTCCGTGACCTGTGCCATGAGCGCCGCTCCTTTCCATTATCCATTGCACCGCTCTCGTTGTGATGGGACAACCGTTTTGCAAACTATCCCTGCCTTCCATTTTGCCTATATCTCCAATGCCGATGACATTTGGTATATGCAGGGAATTTAAGATGTCTACGGTATCTCCATAAATATGATGCTGAAGTTGCTCGTCTGCGTACCCATCCTTGTCCACCGCTTCGTCTACAATTTGTCCTTGGTTGTTTACGGAATAAGCGACCGTCGCACCCTTGACCCAGTGTGTATTCGAGGCTACTGCAATCGCACCGATTACTTCGATATCAGGATGCTTCACCACGTATTCGAGTGCTCGTTCCCCTCTACCCTTCCCGTAATCTCCGTTGTCATCAAACATGACGATGACAGGATCATATGGTGTCATTTTAATTAGTTCGACGATCTGATTCCCTCGTAGTGGAGTGGGATTCCCGGCAGACAGCGATATACATCGACCACCAAATTGCTTGGCAACATTCTCGATAACTTTTTGGGCAATATGATCTCCGTCTGTCACCAATATGACTTTCCGGCGTACTGCGTCCATGCTGGGTCACCGCCTTTTACTGCCTGGACTTACCCTTTAGGTTTAAAGATGAGTGAGGCAAAAAATCCGAATGCAATCGCAGCCGATATACCCGCACTCGTGACTTCAAAAATCCCCGTTACCACACCGATCAATCCATGTTGTTCAGCCTCGCTCATAGCTCCATGGTACAAAGAATGACCGAAGCTCGTGATCGGTACAGTTGCTCCTGCGCCTGCGAAATCAATAAACTTGTCATACACGCCGATAAAATCGAGAAATACTCCTGCCACGACCAGCGTACTCATGACATGGGCAGGCGTTAGCTTGCCAACATCCAGAAGGAGCTGACCCACTACACAAACCAATCCCCCTACGACAAAAGCAATCAGGTACTCCATCATTCTCCTCCTTCAAGTGCAACTGCATGGGCAATGCACGGTATCGAATTGCCCTGCTGATAGCTTACCGGGCTTAAAAGGGCTCCCGTGGCACAGACCAACACGTTTTTCAGTAACCCACGGTTGAGCTGATCCATTATGTAGCTATAAGTGACCACTGCACTGCTGGCACAACCGCTCCCGCCTGCAAATACATCCTGATCGGGTGAGTAAATCATCAATCCGCAATCATTGTAGACTTGATCCATGTCGTATCCGTCTGTCAACATGAGCTCCTTTAGAATCGGAAACCCGACAGCTGCCAGGTCACCAGTCACGATCAAATCATAGGATTGTGGGGAGCGCCCCGTATCTTGAAAATGCGTCTGGATCGTCGAAGCAGCTGCTGGCGCCATAGCCGTCCCCATGTCAAACGGGTCTTTAATCCCCATGTCCACTACTTTTCCCATCGTCGCATACGTAATGCGCGGACCATTTCCCCCTATCCCGACCAATCCCGCGCCGGCTCCTGTCACTGTCCACTGAGCACTTGGCGGCTTTTGGCCTCCGTATTCCGTGGGATAACGATACTGCCTTTCCGCTGTGGCATTGTGACTACTGCAAGCAGCAATCGCCCTGCTCGCATAACCTGCGTTTACCAAAGCCGCCGCATTTGCCAATGTCAGCATCGAGGTAGAACAAGCTCCGTACATACCCAAAAGCGGAATCGCCACCTTTTCAGCTGCAAAGTTGGTGGTGATATTCTGATTCAACAGGTCACCCGCGAGAATGATATCCACATCCTTGCCCGTGATCCCCGCCTTTTGCAGCAAGCTGTTGACTGCATCCTCCATCAACTGACGTTCGGCGTCTTCCCAAGTCTGTTGGCCAGCATACATATCGTCGTGGATCTTATCAAACAAGTGCGCCAGCGGCCCTTCTCCTTCTTTTGGTCCCACAGCAACTGCTGAGCTTTGCAAGCGAACATTCTGATCGAAGTGCCAGGTTTGCCGACTGACTCGTTTCACTGGTTGATTGTTTGACACCGACAGCCCTCCCTTAGAAAAACATGTTGATCAGGCTCTTTAATATTCCCGCAATGAAAGCAGCAACAACCCCAAATACAATGACCGAACCAGCCAGCTTAAACATATTTCCCCCAACACCGAGTACATACCCTTCGCTCCGATGTTCGATGGCAGCAGAAGCTATCGAGTTGGCAAAGCCTGTAACAGGTACGGCTGATCCAGCTCCGGCATACTGCCCGATATTGTCATACACACCTAAACCTGTCAGTAAAACGGATAGAAAGATAAGCGTCGCAACGGTGGGATTGCTTGCCGTTTTCTCCGTAAATCCGAAGAAGGTAATATACATATTTTGAATGGCCTGACCCAACAAACATATGGTCCCTCCTACCCAGAAAGCACGAAACGAGTTAAGTAGAACATTTCGTTTGGGCTGGAACTTGGAAGCCTGCTGTTGATACAGCTGTTTGGTCATCTGCATCGATTCGGGTTTTTTGGATTTTGTTTTGGTTGCCATGCCCTTTCACTCCCTTTGTAAGCTTTCTTCCTGTATCCTTCCTTTTTCTAAAGATGCCTATGAATAGTGGTATTTACCATTTCACAGATGGAGCAGCCATTGCAATAAGGAACCTGTCACTTTCCCCAGCACCACTGCCATCAACAGAAAAAGAAGACTGCCGTCCATGTGGATTCGCTTTGCTAATATCGGAAAGACGTTCAGTACCTCCGTTAAGCCTGCGGCGAGTGTCCCTACAAATATCCCTGCAAAGATCCCGTAAATCGAAGAAACGATAACGGGCAAATGAGCACCCCAATGAAAAAAATCAATGAACGTAAAAAAAAGCGCTCCTGCCACCAAGGCCCATTCCAGCGAGCGGATATATCGATGAGCATTCGTTAATTGTGTCAACCTTGGAATAATGTCCAGAACGGTAATAAACGCGACCAGCCCGCTCCCTACTGCAAGACCTCCACCCAGCCCGATCAAAATAAGTAACAAGCATTTGATGACGCTCATTTCTTCGTCCGTTGGTTTTCCTTGTTTTCATTTTGTATGTAGTATTGATCCAGGCTTTGCTGATACATAAACAATTCCACTTCTAGCGGACTAGGTTCCTCGTTGATTTTTTTCTGGAAGATATGATTAAAAAACAGAATCATCCCCAAGCCGATCCCAATGGAGTAAGGGATTTGCATCCACAAAGGCTGATGGCTTTTTTCACCTGTAATCAAATAGTAAATTCGTTCGTGAACCTGCATCATGCTGACATCGGTATGGAAATTCATGATCGCCAGTCCTGAGCCAATGAACAACAAAAGCCATACCATCGCCACCAAAATCGGGTTCGATTTCTTACGTGGATTGAGTACTTCCACAATGATTTGGGGAGCACCCTGGACGTCCAGTTCCACTTCGGGATAGACAGAACGCAGCCTTTTAATCACCTGCATAATATCGATTATGATCAAATTGCCATCCGTTGGCTTTGTCTGGTAAATGGGCATCCGCTTTAACGCTTCCTCGCGCTCTCCATCCCAGTAAAGCTGGCAAATGTCCCCAAGCGTAATCATAGCTTGTGGCTTTACGGCCAATCGCTTTCTCAGGCGCAGAAACAACGCGTCTTTCATGGTACCTTCCCCTTCCATCACATACCTGATTATTCGCTAGTATGTGCCGAGCCACAAAACCCATGCAAATAAACGGAAATGATCGTTTATTTGCCGACCGCACACGGTCACATTTTGTTTACTGAAAAACATCGAGAGGTTTTACACAAAACAAAACACCCCAGCCACATAGTGACCGGAGTGTTTGCATCTGTTAATGCTCAATTTGGTCTTTGATCGTTTGCAAAATGCGCTTCTCAAGGCGCGATACCTGTACTTGCGAGATTCCCAGCCTCTCCGCTACTTCCGACTGCGTCTGATCCTTGTAGTAGCGTAGGTAGACAATGAGTTGTTCCCGCTCGGTCAATCGACTGATCGCATCCTTGAGTGCAATTTTTTCAAACCATTTGTTGACCCCTTCATCCGCAATCTGATCGATCAAAGTAATGGGGTCCCCGTCATTTTCAAAAACCGTTTCATGGATGGAAGAAGGTGCCCGATTCGCTTCTTGCGCAAACACGACTTCTTCTGGCGTAATCCCCACCGCGTCCGCAACCTCAGCAATCGTGGGTGCGCGACCGAATTGCTTGTACAGCTCATCCTTTGTTCGTCGTACCTTATTGGCTGTTTCTTTGAGTGATCGACTTACCTTGACTGTACCGTCATCGCGTAAGAAGCGTTGAATTTCTCCAATAATCATCGGTACAGCATAGGTTGAGAATCGAACATCATAGGAGAGATCAAACTTGTCTATGGCTTTCAAAAGGCCAATACAACCGATCTGAAACAAATCATCCGCTTCGTATCCACGGTTGATAAAGCGCTGGACGACGGACCAGACCAGTCGAATATTGCTGTTGACTAAAAGCTCTCGTGCCTCAGTGTCTCCAGCTTGGCTTTTGGCGATTAGCTCTTTCACTTGGTCATTGGTCAGAAATGGTTGACTCGCGTTTTTGATATCGGCACCCATAGGCACTACCCCTAATTTTGCAAGGCTTTGGCAAACGCTAGGCGTTTGGTGAGGCGCACAGTTGTTCCTTTACCCACAACTGTTGCCACTTCCAAAGAATCCATGAAATTCTCCATAATCGTAAAGCCCATTCCAGAGCGCTCAAGCTCCGGTTTCGTCGTATAGAGTGGCTGCATGGCCTGCTCCACATCCTCAATTCCTCGTCCATTGTCTTCCACAATCAAATCAATGCTGTCCTCTTGAATTCGCACAGAGATCTGTACCACACCCTCTGGGTTTTCGTCATAACCATGAATAATGGCATTCGTAACAGCCTCGGATATAACGGTTTTGATTTCTTCCAGCTCGTCCATCGTAATATCGAGTTGGGAAATGAAGGCTGCAACTGCTACACGTGCGAATGCTTCATTTTGGCTCAATGCTGCAAACGACACTGACATAAAGTTACGCTGTACCATCATTACGCCACCCCCAGAACATGCAAAGCATCTGCTTCGTTTTCGCGAAACTTGATCACCTTGAATAACCCGGACATCTCAAATATTCGATAGATCGTAGGATTGATCGAGCAGACGTACATTTCTCCAGATCGGGCAGAAATCTGCTTGTATCTTCCCAGAATAACCCCGATACCAGAGCTGTCCATAAACGTCAAATCAGCCAGACTCAGGACAATATGGCGTATAGTAGAGGTACGCAAAAGATCATCTGCCTTTTTGCGCAGCTCCTCTGCCGTATGATGATCCAGCTCCCCCTGCAAACGGATCACTAGCACGTCCTGCCGTGTCTCCATCGCAACTCGTAAACTCATAGCTGACACACTCCTTCTCCCTTGATAGAAACTCTCTTTCTTCCTCGACGAAACCAATTCCTGCCAGCCGACAAAAGAACAAAAAAATCGAGCAGCCGCGCCATTCCATTCGGGGCAACTCGATTCTTTTCGCGCTCATGCTGTCTGTCAGTAGCTAATCAAAACGCTCTTGGTGGTTCGCTTGAGAATCTCCCACATGTTGGCTTTATCTACCTGATCTTCGGGAAACAGATCGATTCGGTTTACTTCCTTGCCATCTTTCGTGCGGATGAAAATGTGCCCGATTACTTGGTCCTTTGCTATCGGTGCGTGAACCGCCTCATTGATGACAATTTCCTTCTGGAAGGTATCGGCCGTTTCTCCTTTTTTCATCAACAAACTAACTGCATGTGGTGTCACCGCATTGATTTGCGATTTCTGACCTTTATCCACAACGAGTGTGCGAACTGCTTCTCCCTTTTTGTACATCGGCATCACCTGAAAGTGCGTGAATGCGTAATTGAACATGGTCGATACTTCGTTGTTGCGCGTTTTCACATCAGGCTCACCCATGACGACTGCAATGACACGCATGTTGTTGCGTTTGGCAGTCGCTGTTAAACAGTATTTCGCTTCGCCTGTGTACCCTGTTTTCAAACCGTCCACCCCTTCATAAAAACGGACCAGCTTGTTCGTATTCACAAGCCAGAAGGGGCTCTCGGTATCTTTCCGCAAATAGTCTTGGTACGTACCGGTGAACTTCGTGATACCTTCGTGTTTTAAGAGCTCACGTGACATGATCGCAATATCTGCTGCCGAAGAGTAGTGATTCGCGGCAGGAAGTCCATTGGAGTTGACAAAATGCGTATTTTTCATGCCGAGCTGCTGTGCGCGTTCATTCATTCGCTCGACAAAACTCTCTTCTGTCCCAGCCAAGTGCTCAGCCATCGCTACAGAGGCATCATTCCCAGAAGCAATCGCAATCCCTTTCACCATGTCCTCTACTGTCATTTCTTCACCGGGTTGTAGAAAAATTTGCGACCCGCCCATCGATGCTGCTCTTTCACTTGTTCGTACCTTATCGGTAAACTTAAGCTCTCCCCGCTCCACCGCTTCCATGATCAAAAGCATGGTCATTACTTTGGTGATACTGGCGGGTGGCATTTTTTCATTGGCGTTCTTTTCATACAAGACTGTTCCCGTATCCGCTTCAATCATCACTGCGGATGAAGCTTGTGGGGCAAAATGATTGTCACCCTTTTGCTGTCCAGCCTTTTCTTTGGCAATAGCCATCGGAGAAAAGATGGTAAAGCACATAACGAAGCATAGAGCGAGGTATCCATTCCGTTTCATAGCAGTCTCTTCCCTCCATTCATGGTTTTATTCTCACCATCATGAAAGGAAAATATTCACACAAAACGGCAAGATTATCTTCTCGAAAGCACGTCCGGTTTCACGAAAAAATCCCTTCCGCTACTAGCAGAAGGGACCCTTTCTTAAATGACGAATCGGCTCACATTTTGAGTTAGCTCATCCGCCATTTTTTTCAATTGCTCTACGTTTTCATTAATGCGTGCAATCGAATTCAATTGTTCATCCACTGTCTCTACCACACCTGAGATGGATTCACTAATTTCATCCGACATGGTGGCGAGACGCTGCATGGAGTTCGTCACAACCTGATTACCCGCCGCCATCTCTTCCGATGTCGCTGTCATCGATTCGCTCTGCTCTGCTGCCGATTGAATCTCTGCCACGATATTTTGGAAAGCAGTACCCACAGACTCTACAGACTGCAAGCCTCCACTCACCATGGTAACAATCTCGTCCATATGCTCGCTCATATCCATTGCTTCATCATTGATCGAATGGGCAATGGCAGCGATACGTTCAGAGAAGGAGCTGCTTTCCTCTGCGAGCTTACGAACCTCGCTGGCTACAACCGAGAAGCCTCGTCCAGCATCTCCAGCACGGGCAGCCTCAATAGCTGCATTCAGCGCCAACAAATTCGTTTGCGATGCAATACTCGTAATCATTTCGACGATGCTCGTAATTTCACGAGCCCGCTCACGAAGACTGTGCATTTGCCCAGCAGTACGTTCTACCTCGCCAGTGGCACGTCTTACTGTATTGATTACGTTTTCCACTAACTCCATTCCGCCTTGCGCTCTCTCAAACGTACGGGTCGTGGCAACCGATGTAGATTCCGCAGCCACAGCCACCTGTTCAACGCCTTCCGATATTTCCGAGACGGTATTGGCCGTTGCTTGCACTTCATTCGTCTGGGTAGAAACGCGTTGGGCAATCGTTGAAATATTATCCGTAATGACGTTGATGGCTCCTTTGTTTTCTTGCGCAAAGAGAGTCAGCTCATCTGTCGCTACGTTCAATTGTGTAGCTTGTCCCTGTACAAGGGCAATCAGCTTGCGCAGTTCAGCCGCCATGTCATTCATTTTGCTGCCAACCATAGCCAGCTCGTCATTGCCGTTTACTTTAACGTTGATATTAAAATGTCCGGCGCCGATTTGATCCATATCCCTTG
Organism: Brevibacillus fortis; assembly: GCF_046196545.1. Lineage (GTDB taxonomy): Bacteria > Bacillota > Bacilli > Brevibacillales > Brevibacillaceae > Brevibacillus > Brevibacillus fortis_A. The sequence goes on along the minus strand of NZ_CP176370.1, from coordinate 2,595,543 downwards.
CTATCGCGTACAGAGACAGGCGAATCCGCTTCGCAAACCACCAGATCGCCCAAACCGAGAGTCCGATGATTGGCAGGCTGAAGAGCACGAAGTACAGCCACATTCCGTCTACTTCACCATACACCTCGTCGGTTCCAGTGGACAAAACCACATTCCATTTCAACATCGGGATTGGTGCAAAAGCTGCAAATGAATCAATTCCATGATCCGAGTACAATAAGCTGTTGCTTGTCTCATGCTTCATCAGGGCAAGCATCTCTTCGTAATCTTTGTCACCAGCCAGCACGAGCTTGTTGTTGTTATTCGGATTTTGATGAGCCACAACCAAACCATCTTGTCGAACAACAAATGCGTAGCCATTCTCCATGAAAGAGATCTCAGGAATCTTTTGAATCATTTGGTCAATCGTAAAGCCAACAACGAACAACCGGCTCGTATCATCAGCCTTTTCCCCTATGGGTGTCGCAATATAAAGAAAACTCTTGTTGCTGCCTTCAACAATTTCTTCATCAGAAATGACCAAGGATTTCGTAGTTAGTGCTCTTTGGAAGTATTGCTTTTGCTTGAAGTCAATCTCATTTGTCCCGGTCAAGGAATACAGGGATTTCCCAGTAGCCGTGTCGATCAAATAGATTCTGGATACTTCTTTATGTGCCTGGCGCAATAGAGTAAACTGCTCCATGATAAGCGGCTGCAGCTCTGTCATCATCACACGTTTGGTTGCCGCCGATTTTGTGGAGTTTACAATCGCTTTCAAGTCATCTTCCATGCTATTCGCATGCTGGTCAGCCAGCATTTTCGCCTGGTTAGAGGTAATGCTAAACAACGTTGATTTCGAGAAGGAAAGGGCTATGTATTGCAAAGAACCGATAATAATAAGTACAAGAATTAGACCAAACACAATCATCTTTGTAGCAAGAGAGCCTTTTAGCTTGTCCGTTGCTACTTGGCTAGTCAGGTTTACTTTTTTTATGAGATTCGAAATTCCCTCCTTCTTTTTCCATCGTGGCGACAAAAATTTACTCATGCTACTTGCCCCCTTTATCACTGCTACAATTTTCCAGTGCAAGAACCCCGAAAAAATACCCCTGAAAAAAACTTCCTCTGGGTAACAATACCCATTTTTTTCAGAGGTAAAACCTCCCTTATGAAGGGAAACGAGTTCCGGGCTGCACGAGTAGCCTCGGAACTCGTTATTTGTAGTTGATTTAGTTATACAAATGACAGGCTGCGAAATGTCCTGGCTCTACTTCTTTCCATACAGGTACGGATGCAGCACATTCCGGCATCGCTTTCGGGCAACGCGTACGGAAATGACAACCGCTTGGTGGATTCATAGGGCTAGGTACATCGCCTTGCAATACAATGCGCTCACGGTTACGCTCAATTTCTGGGTCTGGAATCGGAATCGCAGACAACAGCGCTTGCGTATAAGGATGGAGCGGCTTTTCATACAAAGCATCACTTTCTGCCAGCTCAACCATTTTACCCAGGTACATAACCGCTACACGGTCGGAAATGTATTTTACCATGGACAAGTCATGAGCAATGAACATGTAGGTCAAGCCCATTTTTTCTTGCAGCTGTTCGAGCAAGTTTACAACCTGTGCTTGTACGGATACGTCCAAAGCAGAGATCGGCTCGTCACACACGATGAATTTTGGCTCTACTGCCAATGCACGGGCAATTCCGATACGTTGGCGCTGACCACCTGAAAACTCGTGTGGGAAGCGGTTCATATGTTCAGGATTCAAGCTCACCAAGGAAAGGAGCTCCTGGATGCGCTCTTTGCGCTTTTGACCAGTCGCCAAGCCATGAATATCCAGCGCCTCGCCAATGATATCCCCGACTGTCATACGAGGATTCAAGGATGCGTAAGGGTCTTGGAAAATCATTTGCATGTTGCGGCGCATCGCCTTCATTTCCTGCTGGTTCAAATTCATGATGCTCTTGCCTTCAAACAGGACGTCCCCTTCAGTCGCATCATACAGTCTCAAGATGGTACGACCGGCAGTGGACTTTCCACAGCCTGACTCTCCTACTACGCCCAATGTTTCTCCACGTTTGATCTCAAACGAGATATCATTCACAGCTTTCAGAGTATTATCGCCAATCGAAAAGAACTTTTTCAGATTACGTACTTCAATCAAATTTTCACGTTTATCCACTGATATCCCTCCTTCTACGCACGGTTCTGAGCAAGCGGATGCTGAAGCCAACAAGCTGCTCGCTGAGTGGTGCTGATGTCGTTCAGCTCAGGATCGATCTCTTGGCACACGCGCATCGCAGATTCGCAACGCGCAGTGAATCCACAGCCAGCTGGCGGACGCAGAAGGTCTGGCGGTGTACCGAAAATCGGTGTCAGTGGCTCGTCACGGTTCAAGTCAAGACGTGGTACCGAGCGAAGCAAGCCTTTGGTATAAGGGTGTTGCGGATTGTAGAAAATATCGTCAACAGTTCCAGTCTCGATCACTTTTCCTGCGTACATAACAATTACGCGTTCACACATCTCAGCAACAACACCAAGGTCATGTGTGATCAAGATAATGGAAGTGCCCGTTTTCTTTTGCAATTCTTTCATCAGGTCCAAAATTTGCGCCTGAATCGTTACGTCCAAAGCTGTCGTCGGTTCATCCGCGATCAACAGCTTCGGTGAACAGGCGAGGGCGATCGCGATCATCGCACGTTGACGCATACCGCCAGAGAACTCGTGTGGATATTGCTCCACACGTTTCTCAGGTTGCGGAATACCAACCATGGTCAACAGCTCAATGGCACGATCACGTGCTGCAGCTTTCGACATGTTTTGGTGTTTGATCAAGCCCTCGGTAATTTGGCTACCGATGGTCATTGTCGGGTTCAAGGAAGTCATTGGATCTTGGAAGATCATCCCGATATCTTTACCGCGGATCGATTCCATTTGTTTTTTCGACTTCTTGACGATATCCTCGCCATTGAAGAGAATTTGCCCTTGTTTAATTTCACCTGGAGGCATTGGAATCAGCTTCATGAGGGTTTGAGCGGTTACGGATTTACCGCAACCGGACTCCCCTACAATCGCTACAGCCTCTCCACGGTTGACGTGAAAATTCACACCGCGGACTGCTTTTACTTCACCTGCATACGTATGGAAGGATACATGCAGGTCTTTTACATCAAGAATGCGTTCCATAACGACGTTCCCTCCTATTTACGCAGGCGTGGGTCTACTGCATCGCGCAGACCGTCACCGAACAAGTTAAATGCCAAGATGGTCACGGAAATAAAGATTGCCGGGAATGTCAACCGCCATGGATAGTACTTCATGGCCGGCAAGCCCTCATTGGACATCGTACCCCACGATGCAATCGGTGCCGAAACACCTAATCCGATAAAGGACAAGAAAGATTCTGCGAAAATCGCGGAAGGTACAGTCAAGCTCAACGTTACGATGATTGGACCCAAAGCATTAGGAATCAAGTGTTTGAAGATCAGACGGTTGGCGTCAGCACCAAGGGAGCGCGCTGCCAGTACAAACTCTTGGTTTTTCAATTGAAGGATCTGACCACGCACAATCCGGGCCATACCGATCCATCCCGTTATCGTCAAGGCAAGAATTATCGTTCCAACACCAGGCTCTAAAACAACCATCAACAAAATTACAACCAGCAGGTAAGGAATCGCAAACAAGATATCTGCGAAACGCATCATCATTTCATCTACTCTTCCACCATAGAAACCGGCGATACCGCCCCAGATCACACCAATGATCAGGTCAATGAACGCTGCGGCAAGACCTACTTGCAGTGAGATACGTGCTCCGTACCAAATACGCTCAAATACGTCACGACCTAGGTCATCTGTTCCAAACCAATGTTCAGCAGACGGCTTTTTGTTCTTGCCAGCCAGATCCGTCGTAAAATAATCTTGGGGAGTTAGCCATGGAACCACAATGGCACATACGATCAACAAAGCAATGAAGATCATAGAAATCATTGCGACTTTATTCATTTTCATACGACGCCAAACGTCAGACCAGAAAGAGAGACTTGGGCGCTTGATTGATTCCGCTTGACGAAGGTCAACGGAAATTGGCTCGAAATGTTCTTTAGTCAAGTTTTGCACGTGTCATTACTCCTTTCCTGCGTCCGAAAGTTTGATCCGTGGGTCTACCAAGGTGTATGCGATGTCAACAATCAGAATCATCACAACTAGGATCATGGAGTAGAACACGGTCGTACCCATGATTACCGTATAGTCGCGGTTGGTAATGGACAAAACGAATTCGCGACCAAGACCAGGAACACCGAAAATACGTTCAATAACGAATGCACCTGTCAAAATACCGGCAATCAGTGGACCCAGGTAAGTAACAACTGGCAAGAGCGCATTACGGATTGCGTGTTTTACAGTAATGGTAAAAGTATGCAACCCTTTTGCTTTTGCTGTCTTGATGTAATCTTGCCCCATAACTTCAATCATATTGGAACGCGTCAAACGCGCGATAAATGCCATCGGTGATGCGGCGAGTGCCAATGATGGAAGGATGGTGTAGTCAAATCCTTCCCATTTCGCGATTGGAAACCAGCCCAAATTAATAGCGAAAATGTATTGGTAAAAGGACGCCAAAATAAAGCTTGGTACCGATAATCCCAAAACGGCGATGACCATCGCTGAATAGTCTTGCCATTTATTATGGTTTAGCGCTGCGATAACCCCTAGCGTAATCCCACCAAAGATAGCGAGCAATAAAGCTTGTGCTCCCAAGTGAGCAGAAACTGGGAAACCACGATTAATCATGTCATTAACAGTTGAAGATTTCTCCGTAAACGACGGACCGAGTTCCCACGTTACAACACCTTTCAAATATTCAAAGTATTGTTCGTGCAACGGCAGGTTCAGCTTGTACTTTGCCTCTAGTGCTGCCTTAATTTCCGGCGGGACCTGCTTCTCGGATGTAAATGGACCACCTGGTACTGCTTTCATGATGAAGAAGGTGGCCGTTACAATTAAGAAGAGCGAGATGAGCATAAAAATGATGCGCTTACCGAGATAACGGATCAACTAACTTACCCCCTTGGTAGATTTTTGATTGCTTTCACGTCCCATGTTTACACTGCGGAACGCTGCCGACACAGTGTAAAAATCGGCTGTGTAAATAACCCTTAGATCTCTTGCAGTAAAGCTTCTCTCTCTATTTTTTCCTTGCTGGCAATCATACCAGCTGGTATTTATGGGAAGGGCTTGCATAGCAGAGGGTATATGCGCAACCATATACCCTCTGCCGCAAATCCCGTTTCCTTCGTTATGAAATTACTCGATGTATGCGCCTTTCCAATCCACGTCACCCAGGCCAGTTTGGTGAACGCCTTTCACTTCTGGCTTCTGTACCCAAGATTGTGTGTAGAAGTAAATTGGCATGATTGGCATTTCATCCATCAGGATTTGTTCTGCATCTGCCAAAATTTTCTTACGTTTCTCGAGGTCAGATTCCTGAGCGGATTGGTTCAACAACTCTTTATATTTTGCATTTTCCCAACGCGTATCGTTGTTGCCACCCATTTTATCCTTGTAGAGCTCCAGGAAGTTGATTGGGTCATTGAAGTCACCCAGCCAGCCCATCCGTCCAATCTGGAAGTTACCCTCATGCATATCTTCCAGGTAAACTTTCCATTCTTTGTTCTCGAGTTTTACATCTACACCGAGATTTTTCTTCCATTGGTCTTGGATGGCCTCAGCAATCTTCTTGTGAGCCTCAGATGTGTTGTAGGACAAGGTAATCGGTGGCAGCTTGCTCATACCAACCTCTTTCAGTCCCTCTTCCAAAAGCTTTTTCGCATTTTCTAAATCTTTGTCTTTGAAATAGCCATTTGGATTCAGCACCATGGATGGAGGAACAGCGCCTGTTGCCGGGATTTGACCCGTTTGGAGAATGTTGTCGATCAAGGCTTGGCGATCGATCGAGTAAGCAAATGCTTTTCTTACTTTAATGTTATTAAATGGCGGCTTTTCGGTATTGAACTTGTACCAGTACGTACCAGCGATTGGATTGGTTTGAATCTTGCCTTGCTCTTTCAATGCTGGAATCGCATCTGTTGGCAAAGCACTCATAGGTGCGCCAGCCCAGTCGATTTCGCCATTTTCGAACATGGAGAGCTCTGTATTTTCGTCTTCTACCATGGAGAATTCGATTTTGTCGAGCTTTACATTGTCTTTATCCCAGTAATTTTCGTTTTTCACGAGCACCATCTTGCTCTTGTGCTCCCAAGATTCGATTTTGAAAGGTCCGTTACCGACGTGCGAACTTGCTTCGGCTGCCCACTTCGGATTTGCATCAAGTACTTTTTTGTTAATTGGGAAGTAGGTACGGAATGCGAGCAATTCCAGGAAGTATGGGGTCGGATTCTCCAGCTTTACTTCCAACGTCTTATCGTCAAGTGCCTTCACGCCTACTTCATCAAGCTTTGCTTCGCCCTTGTTTGCTTTTTCACCATTCTTCACGTAGTACAGCTGATATGCGTAGTTGGAAGCTGTTTTTGGATCGAGAGCACGCTTCCAAGCATATTCAAAGTCATGTGCTGTCACAGGGTCACCGTTGCTCCATTTCGCTTCTCTGATTTTAAATGTGTAAGTGAGCTTATCATCAGAGACTTTATAGCTCTCAGCGGCAGCTTCATGTGGCTTATCGTCGGTACCAATGCGGGTCAAGCCATCAAAGGTTGCCAAGATAATCGCGCCTGAAGTCGTGTCCTCTGCGAGCCCTGGATCAGTTGTCGGTGGCTCGGAGTGCAGGTTCATCTTTAAAACTTGTGGCTTCTTCTCAGCAGCTGGTGTTGCAGGCTGTGAAGGTGCTGGCGTCGCAGGTGTTCCTCCTGCCGGTGGAGCGGCAGCTGGTTGACCTCCTCCGCACCCTGCCAGGGCGGTTCCTAATACAGCAATCGAGCTCACAAGTGCAAACACATTCTTTTTCAACGCAATAACCCCCAGTACGTTTTTCTTTTTTGTCTTTTTTCTGAAAATAAAGGACGAAAAAAAATGAAAACTACACGAAGCTGCTTGACTTCGGCTGGAAGGCATCAACCCCTTTCATTGCAGGGTCACCTCGTCGTCTTGAACGAAAGAGAAGGTGTCTTTGTACTGCTTCAGTTCCAGTGAAACGTCCGCAGCTGCAATTCCTTCAATTTGAGAGAGTCGTTCATTGACAAAGGTGATCAGCTCATCATTACTATGGAAACACGCTTGAATAATCAAGTCGTGCTTACCGCTATAAGCGCCTACAAAGCGTACTGCAGAAAATTTGCTTAATTTTTCTGCCACTTCTTTCTGCAAGCCTAGCTTTGTGGTTAACCCGATGATAGCCTGCACATGTAATCCTAATTTCTCTGGATCGGGTTGTATTACGAATTGGAAGACTCCGTCTTGCAAAAGACGAGTGATGCGCGATCGAATTGTTCCTTCGCTCACGCCTAGTTGATGGGCGATTTCTGTATATGGGATACGCCCATCTTCATGGAGGATTTGCAGAATCTGTCTGTCGACATGGTCCAGCTTTTTCATAAATACGATTTTCTGGGAACCTCCATCATTTTTTTACGAATTTCGCAATAATCTTTTACAAACAGTCTAATACAATAAAAGTAATCGGAAATGATAGCGGTGTCAACGAAATTTGACAAGTAGAATTATAAAACTTTATAAAGTCAATCCGAACAGTAAAATATTTTTTATATAATAAAAAACGACTTATATCTTACTATTGAATATGAAAAACTAGATTTAATCAACAATATTTTTTCGAGAAACTGTATTTTTACTCATAAAACAAGGCGTGCTCATGTGCTGTGCACGCCTTGTTTTATTTGATTGATCAACTAATATCCAGATGTTCTATGCTTCGATAATTTTATAAATCAACGGTTGTTCTCCGTCGATTGCCGTCGAAATTTGGAAGGCACCTTCCATTTCTTTCAACGCATTTTGCAAAAGATGGTCTTCGTTGGCATGGATGGTGACCAAAACTTCTCCAGCCTTCACCTGATCCCCGCGTTTTTTGTGCAGAACAAGACCTACTGCCAAGTCAATTGCCATTTCTTTTGTCAATCTGCCAGCACCCAAGACAACAGAAGCATGACCGATCGCTTCCGCATCAATCGCGCTTACAAAGCCGTCCTGTTCGGCTGTAACGGTATGCATGATCTTTGCTTGCGGCAGACGAGCCAAATCATAGACGTCCTGCTTATTGCCGCCTTGAGCCTCTACCATTTCCGCCAGTTTATCCACTGCTTTTCCTGAAGCCATCAGTTCTTCGAGCTTCTTACGGCCTTCTTCCACATTAGTAACAAGCCCACCCATAACAAGCATGCGGGAACCGATAGCCAATACCAGCTCGGTCAAATCGCGAGGACCTTTACCTGCAAGTGTCTCCACCGCTTCTTTCACTTCCAGTGCATTGCCCACAGCAAAGCCAAGCGGCTGGTTCATATCGCTGATGACCGCCACTGTTTTACGTCCTACTTGGCTGCCGATTGCAACCATCGCATTTGCTAATGTTTCTGCCTCTTCAATGCTTTTCATGAAAGCGCCCTTCCCTACTTTTACGTCAAGCAGGATGGCATCTGCCCCAGCTGCAATCTTCTTGGACATAATGGAGCTAGCAATCAACGGCACAGCCTCTACAGTAGCTGTCACGTCACGCAGAGCATACAGCTTCTTGTCGGCAGGTGTCAGGTTGCCAGACTGCCCGATTACGGACACGCCAATATCACGCACCTGCTGCAAAAATTGCTCGCGTGTGCGTTCTACTTCGAAACCTGCGAAGGACTCCAGCTTGTCAATGGTGCCTCCTGAGTATCCAAGACCTCTTCCAGACATTTTTGCCACAGGAATACCTGCTGCCGCAACCAATGGTGCAACAACAAGAGTAGTCTTGTCACCTACTCCGCCTGTACTGTGCTTGTCTACCTTGATTCCTTGCAGGGAAGACAGGTCAAGCTGTTCGCCTGACCCTGCCATTGCCAAAGTTAGATCCCCTGTCTCTCTCGCAGTCATGCCACGGAAAAAGACTGCCATTGCCCATGCGGACATTTGGTAGTCAGGAATGCTTCCATCTGTATAGCCTGTCACCAGAAATTGAATCTCTTCTGTTGTCAGTTCTCCGCCATCACGTTTTTTGGCGATCATATCGACCATACGCATTGTTAATCCCTCCGAATCCGTTACTTACATTTTGGCTACGATACCGTTTACCAGAGCCAGGAATTGCGATTTTACCTTTTCTGTTGTTTCCATTACTTCATCATGGGACAGAGGTTGTTCCAAAATACCTGCTGCCATGTTGCTAATGCATGAAATACCGAGCACTTTCACACCCATGTGTCGTGCCACGATTACTTCTGGTACAGTGGACATCCCTACAGCATCCCCACCCAACAAACGAAGCATACGGATTTCTGCAGGAGTTTCATAGGTAGGACCTAACAGACCTGCGTATACACCTTCACGGAGCTGGATTCCTTGCTCGGACGCAACTTCGTGAGCCAGCTTGCGGAGCTGTTTGGAATAAGCCTCAGACATATCTGGGAAACGTGCTCCCAATTGTTCATCGTTTGCCCCGATCAATGGATTGCGGAACGTCATGTTGATGTGATCGGAAATCAGCATCAGGTCGCCTGGATTGTAGCCTTCGTTAATTCCTCCGGCCGCATTGGTCACGATAATGGTTTCTACGCCGAGCAGCTTCATGACACGGATTGGGAAAACAACGGCATCCAGACCATGTCCCTCATAAAAGTGGAAACGTCCTTGCATCGCAACGACTTGCTTACCTTGCAGCTTGCCAATCACAAGTTGTCCTTTATGGCCGACAACGGTGGACATAGTGAAGCCAGGGATTTCATGATAAGGAATGATCACCGGATTTTCGATTTCATCTGCCAAAACACCCAGTCCTGATCCGAGTACGAGACCAATGGTCGGTTTTTCTGTTAGTTTCGGTTCGATATATGCTACTGCATCATGGAAATTTGCCATTTTCAACTCTCTCCTTTTTTGTGTTTCTTCTATTATATAAATGTTTATTTTTACTTAACCTTTATAAATGATTAAGGAAGCTCTTCCCAATCACTGGAGCAGTTACCCCAAAATTGTCTGCGATGGTCGCACCCAAGTCTGCAAATGTCTCACGGATGCCCAAATGTGCCCCAGCTTGAATACCCTTGTGATAGACAAGCAACGGAACGTATTCTCTCGTATGGTCGCTGCCATGATGTACAGGATCGTTACCATGGTCTGCTGTGATTACCAGCAAATCATTTTCTTGTAGCGCTTCCAAAAGTTCTGGAATACGAGCATCGAACTCCATCAAAGCCTGACCATACCCTTCTGGATCGCGGCGATGACCGAACTTCGCATCGAAGTCCACGAGATTGACAAAAGAAAGACCCGTAAACGATTGTTTCATCGTGCCCAGAATTTGATCCACACCGTCCATGTTATCTTTAGTACGGATAGATTGGGTAACGCCCTCTTCTGCGTAGATGTCGCCGATTTTGCCAATTGCAATCGAAGCAAGGCCAGCATCTTGCAGACGATTCATGACTGTCGGAGAAAATGGCTTCACGGAATAATCGTGACGATTTGCTGTACGGCTAAAATTGCCTGGCTGTCCAACAAATGGACGCGCAATGACACGAGTAACGGCGAATTCATCACGAAGCGTCAACTCACGAGCTACCTCACAAATATGGTACAGCTCTTCAAGCGGAACAACCTCTTCGTGCGCTGCCACCTGGAATACACTGTCTGCAGATGTGTAGACAATCACTGCCCCCGTATTCATATGCTCTTCGCCAAGCTCGTCGAGAATGTCTGTCCCAGAAGCGACCTTGTTCCCGAGCACCTTGCGGCCAATACGTTGCTCAAATTCCGAGATCAGCTCTTGTGGAAATCCATCTGGATAGGTGTTAAACGGAGTAGATACATGCAGACCCATGATTTCCCAATGACCAGTCGTCGTATCTTTCCCCATGGAGATTTCCTGCATTTTTCCATAATGGGCCATAGGAGTGGCTACTGGCGCAACGTTTTGGAGTGGTGCTATATTTCCCAAACCTAATTTTTGTAAGTTGGGCAATGAAAATCCTGCAACACGTTCCGCAATATGACCTAAGGTGTTCGCTCCTGCATCATTGAACTTAGGCGCATCAGGTTGTTCGCCAATCCCTACGCTGTCCATGACGATCAAAAAAACTCGTGAATACTGCATCTTAACGCCTCCTGTTTACCAGTCATTCGAGTTCCATAATCAAGTCGTCAGACGTCTGACCTGATTCAGAAAATTTTTCTCCGCCCGACAATCAGGCGGAGTCGATCGTTTTTTCATACTCATGCTCGCGGATGCGTCTTGGCATAGATGTCCTTAATCCGCGTTCTGGTCACATGTGTGTAAATCTGGGTGGTTGAAATATCAGCATGCCCAAGCATCTCTTGAACAGAGCGCAAATCGGCTCCATTTTCCAGTAAGTGAGTGGCAAAAGAATGGCGAAGCGTATGGGGTGTAATCTCTGCACGGATGTTTGATTTTTGGGCATATCGTTTAATAATTTTCCAAAAACCTTGCCGTGTAATTTGTTTGCCCAAGTGATTCAGAAATAATGCAGTATCGCCAGTTCCTTTTACCAGCTTGGGGCGCCCTGCCTGCAAATAGTGGCGAACCATTTGAATGGCAACCGAGCCTAACGGTATAATTCGCTCTTTTGATCCTTTTCCCAAGCATTTGACAAAACCCATATCCAGATTCACATCAGCACTATCCAGATTGACTAACTCCGAGACACGAATGCCTGTCGCATATAAAAGCTCAAGCATCGCCTTGTCCCGCAGCCCGGCAGGATGATTGACAGGAGGACTTTCCAAAAGACGTTCCACTTCCTCAACAGAGAGCACTTTCGGCAAGCGTTTCTCGATCTTCGGTGTTTCCAGATGAATGGATGGATCTTTATCTATGTATTTATCCCGAATGAGAAACTGATAAAACGCTCGTATCGATGCCATATTGCGAGAAAGCGTTGCTGTAGCACGTCCTTTTTCCCGTAAAACAAGCAAGTAACCAATGATGTGCGTCCGAGTAGAATCCTCTATTCGAGCAACACCTTGCTCCTGTAAGTACGAGGTAAAGGCCACCATATCCCTTTGATAGGATTCCAGGGTATTTCTCGATAACCCTTTTTCCACAGTCAGGAAATGAATAAACTGATCAATCAGACTGTCCATGAAGCTGTCCCCTTCAGCTGATAAGTATCTTGTATTGCTTTCCACAAAGAAAAAGAAACTCCTGCTTCTCCAGATAAAAAACTAAAACTTGCATTACTCTCCCGTTAAATAAAAGAGCTGAAGTCGTGCGACATAACCGTCAAAATCCTGTGCCTGAGAGGTATTGATGACTTTTACTACCTTCACCGCATTCCCATGAGGTTCATGATATGGGTTTGCCGGGAGAAATTTGTCCGCCAGCAAGGTAATGATGCCGTAGGAGAGCAAGGTGCAGGTAATGAAAAGAAGCAAGAAACGAAGACCCTCCATCAAGCGGCGATAAGAGACCTTCATCCGTGAGCCTCCTTACAGACTTTCTTTCATTTATATGCACTTGTCCCTTGCTCCATTCGAATCGATCCTCTTTTAGGATTCCACAGGAATAGGTCTGCCATTACAAAAGCTCCCAAGGAAAAAAGAAAAACTTCTCCGTTCCCAGAGAAGTCGACTTTATTTGAAGTCCTCCACGTTCACTTTATCTACACAACGATTGCAGATCCCGTAGAAGGTCAATCGGTGGTCGGTAATATAAAAGTTGTAAACATTCTTGACTTTTTCTTCTGCTGTGACAAGCAGATCTTCAAAAATTTCATCCACCGTACCACAATTGAGGCAAATGAGGTGATGATGGTGATAGGCAGCATTATCATCACGAAGATCGTAACGAGCTACGCCATCGCCAAAGTTCATTTTATGAAGGATCTTCAGTTCGCTCAACAGCTCTAATGTCCTGTATACGGTAGCAAGCCCGATTTCCGGTGCTTTATCCTTCACCAACAAGTAAACATCTTCCGCGCTCAAGTGATCTTCTTCATTCTCCAACAACACGCGAACAGTGGCTTCACGCTGTGGTGTCAGCTTGTAGTTTTGTGAATGCAACTGCTGCTTAATTTTCTCTAATTTTTCTTCCAACATTAATGCCCCTCCCCGCTCGCATGAAACCTGTTCCTATTATAGTAGAGGGGCATCGAATAAGTCAAATGCATAAGTTCTTACCTGAGAATTATTCTTAATTAAGTACAAGCTGCATCAGCCTAGGGGAAATGAAGGTTTCAAACAAGGCTGCAATCGTCAATACCGCCAGCATGCTAAGAACAAGAACGGTATAGCCCATAAAATGCGGCATGATGACATCTCTTTTGCTCAGCACTCTCGTCCTTATGAGTCGAAGAGAAAACGAAATTCCGCTGACGCCTACAATAAAAAGGGCAGGGACGACTAATAAATTTTGTGGGAGAACACCCACCATGGCAAATGTTACGCCTTGCCATTGGAGTTGACTCACCAAAAAACCGACGGTGAAACCAACCACGACTCCTTTTAAGAAGAGCATCAACAAAATCATAGGCAACCCAATGATGGATAGCCCTAGCACCCACATGATTGCTATAGTCTTGGCATAATGACCAAACGCCTGCTGAAAATGGGCACTGGTCTCCGGGATTCCATCACTGCCAAGACTGTTGAAAAAATATTGCAGAAAACCGTACAGCTCCTGCTTCTGTGATAATGGCAGTGAATTGACGAGGACGGCTCCGAAAATAATGCCCATCGTAAACAGGACGATCGTGAACCAGTAGAGTGACTGATGTTCTCTCGCATAGGATTGGATAGTTTGTCCGACTCGTGAACGCACGCTTCGTCGCCTCCCGCTTGGCTGATTACTGTACAGCTTATGCGGACGAGTTCTCCTCTATGACAACCTACATCGGGACGATCTTTCCGTAGGTACCGGCGCCGCCCTTTTGGACAGAGAGCTTTCCCTCTCGTGCTTGTACGATAAGCGAAGCGATTTTCTCTCCGACAACATGGGTGAGCTCTTCTTCATTCACACGATGCAAAACATTCATCTGTGTTCCAAACGACCGATACAGCTTGTCCAACAATTTCGGACCGATTCCCGGAATGAATTCCAACGGGATTTGCTCGGTATAAGGAGGACGAAATGCCGGATGCTGGCCGGCCTCTACATCCGCCAGCTGATCAATTCGCGCTGCAACCCCTCGCACAATTCGTTGGAAGCCGCATTCCGGACATTTGCCCGAGGCATCCGCCGCTAATAAAGACTGGCATCCTTGGCAAGCCGTCTGATGATATTTGCCAAGCTCGGGGTGCAGACCGTAGTTCATGTGAACCCCTCTGCCACCGATGCGCTTAATTGCTTTCACCCACTCTGCGAAGGAACGCTCTTGCATATACATCGCTTGATATTCCCGGCCTATCTTTGCGAGAGAATGGGCATCTGAGTTTGTGAGAAAGGTTTTGTCATGAATTTCGGATATGCGGTCTGCCATGAGGGTATTCGCACTCAATCCCAGCTCGACCGCATAGATAAGCGAAGGATCAAGTACTTCGGCCATCGAATCCGTACAGCTCCCATACAACCCTTTATGCGGCGTAAAAATATGTGCTGGAATCAAGAGGCCCTGCAATTGATCGATACAGGCTTGCAATTCCCTCAGTGATGTGTAGATACGCTGAGAGCTTAATTGCACATTTTTGCAGCGTTCAGACAGCCACGCGGTAAATTGCTTCATTTCTTGCAGCTTCGGCAAATAAACGAGAAAATGAGCTGCACCACGCCCTGGCTCCTTGATTTCTACTTCGCACCCCAAGATTAGCAAGGTATCTTTGTAGGAAATTCCTCCATCCTCAAGTTCAGTCGCTAATCCTTTCTCCAAGAGATCTACCAGCTCATCCTGAACCTCTGGCGAATGTGCATCGATGATCCCGATGACATCCATCCCTTTTTTCTCTGAGGCTTCCTCCAAAATTTTGGTGAGAGTCATTTGGCGAGAAGCCGTTATTTTCACAGGTTTACCCGTCCACGTACCGCCGATGTGAATATGCATGTCGCAAAAATAGGAAGAAAGCATGGTGCTAGCCACGCTCACGAAGCATTTTGTTTTCCCACACAAACAATGCCACAACTGTCTTGGCATCACGAATTTCTCCACTTTGATGCAGAGCATGCGCCTCTTCTAGTGTCACTTCCAGCACATCAACGAACTCATCCTCGTCCGGCTTGCTTTCCCCTTTTTTCAAACCAGTGGCCACAAAAACATGTAAAATTTCATCCGCGAAGCCTGGCGATGTGTAAAAAGAGCTGAGCGGTGTGTACTGAGTCGCAACGTAGCCCGTCTCTTCCTCCAGCTCGCGCATTGCACATTCAAGCGGCTCTTCACCTGGCTCCAGCTTTCCTGCCGGGATTTCCACGATCGTACGCTCCAATGGCTTGCGAAACTGTCGAACCAAAACCATTTTGTTATCATCTGTTATCGGCAATACGGCAACCGCTCCTTGATGATTCACGATTTCTCGCTTGGCTGTGTTGCCATTGGGCAAAAGCACCTCATCTACCTTGACCTTAATAATTCTTCCGTCATAAATCGGTTGACTGGAAATGGTTTTTTCATATAAGTGATCATATTTACTCACTGTCGTCATCATCCTTTTTCATGAAGTCGTTCTAAATCGTCGTTTCCCTCCATAAGTTGGGAGCATAGAGCTTGTCCACCTTATTGTATCGGAGGAGATCGTGAATGAAAACATATGTTAGCGAAAAGCAATTTCGTATGGTCGGGAAAGCTTGGGAGATCAAGGCTGCACTTCGTTCCTGGTCAAATAAAGACCTAACGCTTCAAGAGTACCTAATGAAGCGGGCGAATGCTGGGCGCCGTTAACGGTTTGGACGATGTAACCCATACTGTTTTCTACAAAATCGGCAGCCATCCATGCCGTCTGAAAAGGAGCAGGGTCCTCTTCCCAATTTCTCCCCATCGTAGAAAAGGACAAGCCATACCCCTTTTCCAGTGCTGCCAGGTCTGAAGTGTCTGGGACTTTTCCCTTTATGAAAATATGCTTCCTTGCAACTTCTATTATTTTCATTTGCCCTGAAAGGACTTCATCTCTTTCATCCCCGAAAATCGGGATTGTAACTAGGGCAGGACAGAGAGCAAATCTGTTTAATATCGATACAGTATGATGACTGACACCGTAATGTCTGGTACGTGGGTCCCCAAAGCTGATTCGTGGAATAAAAAAGGGTGTTCCTCCGAGAGTGGATACGGCATGAATGACCTCCGCTAATTGAATACCCGAGAAGCCATAAGGTGTACCCGTACCTGCTACCCCAGGTCCCAGCATACAAACAATGATATCGGCATGCTCTACATGGCGTGCTGCCAACAAGCCACTATGAATCGTCAACGACTCGCGATCTCCGCCCCACGCATGACCTGTCGTCACTGTCGCAGCCAAGCTTCCGTTTGCTTTTAATTGATGGACGTGCTGGCTCAAGGCAATCGGCAAAGATGCGCCGTCTGGCATGACATATACGATACGGGCATTTGGATTTTTTTTATGCAAAGAAAGGACCGCAACAGGTAGAAGACTGTGCAGCTCGCCGATCAAAACTGGGGTACCTTCCAATGATAAATCTTCTTGCACAAACAAAGGGTGGTATGGGCTGGTCTGTTCTTCTACCGAATCAACCGCGAGCTGCCATGGCGAATAGCGCATTTTCATGACATGCCCCCACTCATTCGGAAGGACATCGGTTTCCTCTAGATGGGTAACCTTACCTACGACAAAGTGATACCCGCCTGTCCCCAATTCAAGGCGAACAGCAGTTGTATTGATCAAAAGTAAATCGCCACTTTTATAATCCTCCTGCATAAAAGACAGCACTCTCTCCATTTTGTATCCAGCAACCGATTCTATCCGGACTTCGAGTTTTTGCATCCCTGTTTGCTTCTCCAGAACTTTTTGGACCGTACCTACCGCCAAACGGAGCACCCAGCTTCCCCCTTTCCTTTCTGCCTCGTCCCCGAGCTTTCTATTCAGTCTATGATGAACAGGGGTTGTCTCAATCATGCAAACGAGTAAGCGAACGAACAAAAAGGCCGGAACCCCTCGCAAGGAGATTCCGACCTTCTTTTGGTTACTCTTGTACTTCTGCAATAACAGCAAGCACCAGTTCAGCCGCTTTGTTCAGTTCAGCGATTGGCATGCGCTCGTTTTTTGTATGGATTTCTTCATAGCCGATGGCAAAGTTTACGCTTGGTACGTTGTAGCCGTTAAATACGTTACCGTCGCTTCCGCCTCCGCTTGCAACCAGCTCAGGATTGCGCTCAACACGTTTAACCGCTGCAATCGCTTTTTGTACAACAGGCGTTTCTTCATTGAATTTGTAGCCGTGGTACATAAAGATAACGTCATTTTCGCAAGTCGCACCCATCTCGGCTGCCACTTCTTCAAATGCTGTGGTCATTTTCTTCACTTGAGCTTCCAGCTTGTCCATAACCAAGCTGCGAGCCTCGGACCAAATTTCCACATAATCCGTTACGATATTGTACGCTTTTCCGCCTTCAAAACGACCGATGTTTGCAGTTGTGTCTGCATCGATACGGCCCAGTGGCATGCGGGAAATTGCTTTACTAGCAACCGTTATAGCACTGATGCCATCCTCTGGATTCACACCTGCATGCGCTGCTTTGCCGTGGATTTTGGTTACGATGCGATATTGTCCAGCACCAGCTACTGTAATTTTCCCAACCGGACCTTCCGAATCGAGGATGAAGCCCATTTCTGCTTTCAGCAGGCTGGAATCCATTGCGCGGGAGCCTACCAGTCCTGACTCTTCTCCCACAGTCAATACGACTTGGATCGTTGGATGTGGCAAGTTTTGCTCTTTCATGCTGCGAATGCCTTCAAAGATCGCCGCGATTCCAGCTTTGTCATCCGCACCGAGGATTGTCGTTCCATCGGAATAAATATAGCCATCGCGAATTTGTGGCTTGATTCCGTTTCCTGGTACAACCGTATCCATATGACTGCTAAACAGAATGACTGGGCCTTTTCCAGTTCCCTCCAAGGTTGCGATCAGATTGTTGGCACCGTGTCCGGTTTTCGCTGCTGCGTCATCCTCTTCTACGGTAAAGCCCATCGCAATCAGTTTTTCTTTGAGCACCTTGTTGATCTCTGCTTCGTTCTTCGTTTCACTGTCAATTTGGACGAGCTCTAAAAATTCATTTAACAAACGCTCTTGGTTGATCGTACTCACACTCGTTACCTCCTGATCGTACTGCCCGATTTTGGTACATATTCACAAGTTCCAGTATACCGCAAAAAATTTTTTTCTACTACGTACACGCCTATGATTCTTTCGGATATTGGCAGAGCTCATACAAAACGCCATTCGCTGCCTTTGGATGCAAAAATCCAATCAACGCATCGTGCGCACCCGCTTTTGGAACCTCGTGTATTAGAGGTACACCTTGCTCTTTTAATGTGACTAGACGACCCGCAACGTCATCTACATCAAAAGCAATGTGATGAATGCCTTCTCCGCGTTTTTCCATAAATTTTGCTATCGGGCTCTCATCACTCAGCGGTTCGAGTAATTCAATATGACTTTCCCCGATCTTTAAAAATGCCACTTGTACTTGTTCGCTCTCTACGATTTCGGTTCCAACCAACTCCAATCCCAATTGCTCGGTATAAAAGGGAAGCGTTTTTTCCAAGCTTTTTACCGCAATGCCGATATGGGCAATTTTTTTCGGTGCGCTCACGAATCATCATCCTTTTGTAAGTGGTTGTCTCATTGGCTACATTTCGGTACAATTTCAGCATGGGCGAAAAAAGAAAGCCAATGATATCCTTTTCTTCATTCTAGCACAGCCACTTACAGAATCACCTGATAATTTCCTCTACCTTGAAAGGAGGTTTGATTAGAATGAGACACCAATCGCTCTTTGCAAAAATCCTGATCGGCATTCTAATACTCTCACTCATCGTTCCCACGTTTTTTTACTTTCAATAAACGAGTGATGATAAACGATTAAAAACCCCTTTCCGACCAAAAAGCGGAAAGGGGTTTTTCGTTTCGTTTTTATTTGTAAACATATACGCTGGAAGTTTTCGCATCCCAGCCGACTTTGTAACCAAGATTATCCGTAACGGTACGGATTGGAATCATAGGCATGCCGTTTTTGAGGACAACAGGTGTTGGCAATTGGATATCCGTTTTGCCTACTTTTGCTGTTTTCGACCCAACTGTAAATTTCACAACTTTGGTTCCACTGATAACAGCAACACTTGTATTGTTCCATTGCGTAGTCAGTGCCAGTGCTTCTTTAAAGAATTGGGCTGGAACCATGGTCGTATTTCCATCAATGTAAGGAGCTACAGAGAGAGGATACGTTTTGCCATGCAGGGTGAAGTTTGCTGTATTTACTTTAAAGGAAGCCGAGTTCGCTGGAATAGTAGTCGATGGTTGTTGCGGTTGTTGTGGCGTTGGTGTTACAGGCTTTTGTTGAGCCGGGGAAGCCATCCCTACACCAACAGCACGCGCAAACAGCAAACCTCTTTCTTCGGAAGTAAATACGCTGATGCTATATGTGTTTTTCACAGCAGGGTTTACGATGTTCGCCGCTGGATTGATCACGATATTTGCGTTAGTTGCCGCAGGAATATCCTGAGACGGATAAATCAGAACGTTTTGTCCACGAACTGCAACGAAATTCGCACCTACACCATTCACAGAGATGTTAGCTGGCGCGATGTAAGCCGGTACCTTGTAGCCTACCGGGAATACGATCTCGATGAAATCGCGTTGCTTTTGCAGGCCGACACCCAATCCTTTGATTGCGACATTCAAACCCGTCTGCTTGCCAATTGCATTTTGCGTCAATGCGATTGTTGCGGTGCTGTTGTTGATTCCTGTATTTGGTACAGGTACTGAAGTTGTTGGGTTGGTCGGCGTCGGGTTCACCGAAGAGCCACCGATGCTGAAGGATTTGGATTCCAGGGTTCTTCCGGAAACAGTAGCCTTCAACGTGTAACTGCCAGCCGATTTAGGATTCGAAATCCAAGCTCCGTAGGTAACTTCAACCTTCACTTTGCTAGTCGCTTTGAAGCCGGTTGGTGCAACCAAAGCAATTCTGTTCCCAATTGCAGTTGCTTTCTTCGCTGATTTCCCATTGAGCAAGAAGTCTGATGCTGTCACAATGCCCGGTACCATATCAGAGGACGGGAATTCGAGAATCAATTCTCCATCTTCTTTCAACTCTTTGCTGCCGAAGTCAGCATCAAACGTGTAGCTGGTACGTGCTCCTGCACCTGGATCAGACAGATTAACTGTAAAGCTGTCGGAAGCACTGCTTGAGCTAGAGCCGTTTTTCGTAATTTCGAATTCATCAGACTCATATGTCGTACCATCGTATTTCACTTTGAAAACATATTTGTCGCCGGAGCTAGGATTCTCAATGCCAGCAGATTTGTCAAATTCCAGCGTAATGTAATCATCTGAGTCAGCTCCACTCGGAATCTTGATATCTACCGAGCTACCACTAATACTTACGGATTTCGCTGTAGTTCCGTTTACTTTTACATCGTCTTCATCAATGCTCGAAGGCAGCATGCCTTTCTCCGGGAAAGTGACGGTAATGGTGGAGTTCGTCTCCAGCTCATCGCTACCTTTCAGAGAAATTTTGCCGAGTTTGAGGCTTACTTTTTCGCCTGCTGCTTTGCTGCTCAACGTTACGCTGTAATCGTTTTTGGACTTGCTACTGCTGCTGGAGCTGCTTTTTTTGATCTCAACTTCGTCTGTGTCAGAGCTCTCATTTTCGGTTTCTACGCTTACATCATATGTACCCTTATCATCAGGATTTGTGATCCCGCTTTTAATGGTAAATGAGATTTTTTTACCTTCATCAAAATCCTCATCTACCGTGATGATTACTTCATTGTCATCCACTTCAACTTTTTTGACATCTATGCCATCAATATCTTTCTTGCTGATATCGTCTTCGACATCGAAATCAGAGTCGAATTTAACCGTGATGGTATCTCCGCTCGCCAGGTCTTCTTCTAGCGTGAATTTAATATCATAGTCACTTTCTTTCCCGGCACCATCGTTGTCAGCTGATACATCCAACTTTTCAACAGCATATGCTTGCGGTACTGCAACAAAAGGTGTAGCGGCCAGCGCTGATGCCAGCACTATTGGTAGTGCTTTTTTACTTTTCTCCATGTTTTTCCTCCCATAATTACCGTTAATCTGGAAAATCTCTCTAGCAGGACGCTACCAGTCTACCACAAATGCTATCTGGTGGGAATCTCTTCTAGATCATTTATGAGACTTACTGGCTCCATTTGGTAAGACGATGATGTCTCTGAAAAAGTTACATGCCTAATGATCGATTTGGAAAAATTTTTTTTGCGATTTTTTTATCAAAAAAACCAGGTCTTTACTTGACCTGGTTTTTCGATACCCTAATACAGCTTGGTATCCGGTCCTACATTCTCAAGCTTTTGCTTCACGCTCTGCAGGAATCGTCCACAAATCAGACCATCCAGCACGCGATGATCCAAGGACATGCACAGATTGACCATCGAACGCACTGCGATCATGTCATTGATGACGACAGGGCGTTTTACAATGGACTCGACACTCAGGATCGCAGCTTGCGGAGCATTGATAATCGGCTGGGACAAAACAGAGCCAAAGGAGCCTGTGTTGTTAACCGTAAAGGTTCCACCTGTCATGTCATCCATCGTCAATTTCCCTGCGCGAGTGCGTGCTGCGAGATCATCGACTGCCTTAGCAATGCCCAAAATTGATTTTTGGTCAGCATGCTTGATGACAGGAACATAGAGAGCATCTTCCGTGGCTACTGCGATGGAGATGTTGATGTCCTTTTTCACGATGATTTTGTCATGTGCCCATGTGGAATTGATCATCGGGTACTCTTTCAACGCTTCTACAACCGCTTTGATAAAGAACGGAAGGAATGTGAGGTTGAGCCCTTCTTTTTTCGCAAATTCGCCTTTTGCCTGATTGCGGAAGTTCACGAGATTGGTCACGTCTACTTCGACCATCGTCCAAGCATGTGGAGCCTCATGCTTGCTCTGTACCATCCGGTTTGCAATCGTACGACGAATAGACGTTACAGGTACAACTTGATCACCGCTTGCAACCGGAATATCTACGGAAACAGCCGGAGTCGAAGCTGTTGCTGCCGGTGCAGGTGTTGAAACGACAGTAGGTTGCTCGACTGCTGCCACGGGAGCCTGCGCGACTGTTTCTTTCACTGTCTCAGCTGGCTTTTGGCCGCCCGCGTCGATAATCGCTTGGACATCTTTGCGGGTGATACGACCGCCTGCTCCAGTCCCTACAACGCGGGACAAATCAATGCCATGTTGCTGTGAGAGCATGACTACAGCAGGTGAATAACGTTGTTTTGGTCCATCCATGACTGGTGCTTGGTGAATGGATACAGCCGGCGCAGCTGCCTTTGGCTGCTCGGTTGCAGGCGCTTGTGGAGCCGTTGTTTCCGGCGTGCTAGCAGGGGCTGCAGCTCCACCTTCCGCACCACTTTCTTCTATATATAGGATCAAGGTGCCGACAGCGACTGTCTCACCTTCTGGCACGACGATCTCTGTAACGCGTCCTGAAACGGTAGAAGGAACCTCTGCGTTTACTTTATCCGTCGTCACTTCAGCCAGCGAGTCGTATTTCTTGACCGTGTCGCCTACATTGACCAACCATTTGCTGATGGTGCCCTCCGTCACGCTCTCTCCGAGCTGGGGCATAAGTACTTTCGTTGCCATGATCTTTGGTCCTCCTCGCCTTAAAAGTTGGCCAGCTCGCGCATTGCTTCCAATACTTTTTCCGGGTTCAGCATAAAGTATTTTTCCATCGGCGGGCTGTATGGCATAGCCGGTACATCTGGACCACAAAGACGTTTAATCGGCGCATCCAAATCGAACAAGCAATGCTCCGCTACAATGGCAGCTACCTCACCGCCAACGCCGCCTTCTTTGTTGTCCTCGTGTACGATCAATACTTTGCCTGTCTTCGAAGCCGCTTCTACAATCGCTTCTTTGTCCAACGGATACAGTGTGCGCAAATCGAGAACATGCGCGCTGATGCCTTCTTGAGCGAGCTTTTCCGCAGCTTGCAGGCAGAAGTGCAGAGTCAAGCCATAGGAGATGACCGTGATATCTGTCCCCTCTCGCTTCACGTCCGCTTTACCAATCGGCAACACATAGTCGTCCTCAGGCACTTCGCCCTTGATCAAACGATAGCAGCGCTTGTGCTCGAAAAAGAGCACCGGATCTTCATCGCGAATGGCTGCTTTTAGAAGACCTTTTGCATCATAAGGTGTCGAAGGTGCTACTACTTTCAAACCAGGGGTGTTCGTGAACATCGCTTCCACAGATTGTGAATGGTACAGTGCACCGTGAACTCCGCCACCGAATGGGGCACGAATCGTGATCGGGCAATGCCAGTCGTTGTTCGAACGATAGCGCATTTTCGCCGCCTCACTGACAATTTGGTTCACGGCTGGCATGATGAAGTCTGCAAACTGGATTTCCGCGATTGGACGCATACCGTAAGCTGCCGCACCAATTCCTACACCGACAATAGCGGATTCAGCCAGTGGCGTATCAATCACGCGCTCCTCGCCAAACTCATCAATCAACCCGTTTGTCGCACGGAAAACCCCACCGCGTACGCCAACGTCTTCACCGAGGATAAACACATTGGAATCGCGACGCATTTCTTCACGCATCGCCATAGTAATTGCATCAATAAAAGAAATGACTGCCATAAAGGATCCCCCCTTATTCCCCGTATACGTATGTCATTGTCGATTCTGGTGTTGGATATGGCGCGTTTTCTGCATATTCAGTGGCTTCATCCACTTCCAGCTGTACGCGGGCAAGCATATCCGCTTCCTTATGTTCGTCCAAAAGTCCGATCTCTCTCAAATATGCAGCGAAAACAATCAACGGGTCTTTTTTCTTCGCTTCTTCTACTTCTTCTCTCGTACGATACACACGATCGTCATCGTCACTGGAGTGCGGAACAAGGCGATACATAACGGCTTCAATCAGCGTTGGCCCTTGACCACTGCGAGCACGCTCAACCGCTTCTTTCATGACGCGATAGACTTCAATCGGATCGTTTCCGTCCACACTAATTCCAGGGAAGCCGTAGCCGATCGCACGGTCTGCTACACTTTCACAAGCCAACTGCTTATTCAGTGGTACAGAGATCGCGTATTTGTTGTTTTCGCAGAAAAAGATAACCGGAAGCTTGTGGACACCCGCAAAGTTCGCACCTTCGTGGAAGTCCCCCTGGTTGCTGGAGCCTTCTCCGAACGATGCATACACAACAAAATCTTTTTGCTTCATTCTACCTGCCAAAGCCATACCAACTGCGTGTGGCACTTGAGTAGTCACAGGACTTGAGCCCGTCAAAATATTGTACTTCTTGCCACCGAAGTGACCTGGCATCTGTCTTCCACCGCTATTCGGATCTTCTGCCTTCGCAAAAGCGGACAGCATGCAATCACGGGCTGTTTGGCCAAAGACCAGAACCAGACCAAGATCGCGATAGTAAGGGCACAAGAAGTCTCTGTCTTTTTCCATCGCAAAAGCTGCTCCTACCTGAGCGGCTTCTTGACCCTGGCAGGAAATCACGAACGGTACTTTGCCCGCACGATTCAACAGCCATTGGCGCTCGTCAATTTTTCTGGCCAATAGCATGTAATAATACATGTCAAGGACTTGCGCATCGGTCAATCCCACTTGCTCATGTCGCTTGGTTGTCATCGTTACATACCCTCCTTGCTAATTGTGTATCGCTTTTCCGTCGACAGCCTGCGCTGCCTCCATGATTGCTTCTGATAAGGATGGATGCGGGTGAATCGTCTGACCGATCTCCCACGGAGTCGCATCCAGTACACGGGCCAAGCCCGCTTCGGAAATCATATCTGTCACATGTGTACCGATCATGTGAACCCCTAACAAATCATTGGTCTTGGCATCAACGACCAACTTCACAAAGCCGTCATTCTCACCGTGGATCAGTGCTTTGCCCAGCGGCTTAAAGCTGAACTTGCCGATTTTCACATCGTAGCCTTGTTCTTTTGCTTCTTTTTCAGTGAGTCCGACATTTGCGACTTCAGGTCGGCTATACGTACATTTCGGAACCTTGGTGTAATCCATCGGGTGCGGGTTTTGTCCAGCCATGTGCTCTACCGCGAGTATTCCTTCATGCGAAGCAACGTGCGCCAATTGCAGACCGCCAATCACGTCACCAATCGCATAAATATGAGACTCTGCGGTCTGGAAAAATTCATTAACCACAACTACGCCACGCTCAACTTTGATTTCTGTTGCTTCCAAACCGATGTTTTCTACATTCGCTTGGCGTCCTACTGATACGAGTACCTTTTCGGCTTCAAAGGTTTGGACTCCATCCTTGACTTCCGCCTGAATAGAGACTTTGCCTTCCCCTTTTTCCAACGATTCAGGCAGCACCTTTGCTCCCGTCACGATGTTGACTTTCCGCTTTTTCAACAGACGAGCCAATTCCTTGCTCACTTCTTCATCCTCAAACGGCAAGATACGGTCGGCGTACTCCACTACAGTTACTTCTACACCGAAATCATTGAGCATGGAAGCCCACTCAATCCCAATGACACCGCCACCAACGATGACAACAGAAGCAGGCAATTGCTCCCACTGCAACGCTTCATCGCTTGTTACCACATATGAGCCGTCAATGACCAAACCAGGAAGTGTGCGTGGACGAGAACCTGTTGCCAGCAAAAGGTATCGTGGAACGATCATTTCTTGATCCCCGTTCTCCTTTTCAATGCGCACAGCACCTGCCTGCGGAGAAAAAATGGAAGGCCCCATGACTCTGCCAAAGCCTTCAAAGACAGTAATACTGCCTTTTTTCATCAAGTACTGAATCCCTTTGTGAAGTTGGTCGATAATGCCTTGCTTTCGCTCTTGTATTTTTGTGAAGTCATAGCCTACAGTACCTGCCGAGACTCCGTATTTGTCAGCTTCCTTCAGGGTGGAGAATACTTCTGCACTGCGCAATAGCGCTTTGGATGGGATGCAACCACGGTGCAAGCAAGTACCACCGAGCTTTTCTTTTTCCACGATTGCTACCTTCATTCCCAATTGGGAAGCGCGGATTGCCGCTACATAACCGCCGGTACCTCCCCCGAGGACGACTAAATCAAACTCTTGAGACACCACGATCTCTCCTTTCATTCGGAAAGCTAACCTGCGTATTTACGAGAATATGAATATTCAAAGAAAACGGTTTATGTATCCCTGACCGCCCTCCTAGAAGAGCGGACAGGAGTATGAACTATATAGAAGAAACGAGATTAGCGCTTGTAAACAGTCTTGCCGTTTTGCAGGAAAGTATTACGTGATCTAGCAACACTTGCAATGCGCTCTTCCGCCATGCGGTCAGCAGCTTTGTAGGAAGCCATGCCATCACGTTCAGCGATTTCGTAAATTTTCAAGATGCTGTCATAGATTGTTTCTACTTTTTTCAGTGCACGCTCGCGGTTGTAGCCTTGCAGCTCATCTGCCACATTGATTACACCACCAGCATTGATTACGTAGTCAGGTGCGTAGATCAGACCCATTTCGTGAATTTGATCGCCGTGTCTTTCTTCTTTCAGCTGGTTGTTAGCTGCCCCTGCAATCACTTTTGCTTTGAAGAGTGGAATGGTGTCATCGTTGATGATTGCACCCAATGCGCAAGGAGAGAAGATATCGCACTCTACGCCAAAGATCTCGTTAACGCCTACGGCTTTCGCACCGAAATCGTTCACTGCGCGATCTACGTTTTCTTGATTGATATCCGTTACGATCAAATGCGCGCCTTCTTCATGCAGATGGCGGCACAGATTGTACGCTACGTTTCCTACACCTTGTACAGCAATCACTCGTCCGGAGAGAGAGTCGGAACCAAACGCCAATTTAGCAGAAGCTTTCATCCCACGGTAAACACCGTAAGCTGTAACAGGGGAAGGGTTGCCACTGGAACCGAATGCCGGAGAAACACCCGTGACGAAATCTGTTTCCAAGTGGATCATATCCATGTCTGCTACCGTTGTTCCTACATCCTCAGCTGTGATGTAACGGCCATTCAGCCCTTGAATATAGCGACCGAAAGCACGGAACAGTTCTTCGCTCTTATGCTCACGCGGATCGCCGATGATGACTGCTTTACCACCACCGATGTTCAGTCCTGCTGCTGCGTTTTTGTAAGTCATCCCACGACCGAGACGCAGTACGTCCACAATCGCCTCTTCTTCTGTTTTATACGGCCACATGCGCGTACCGCCGAGTGCTGGTCCTAATGTCGTATCATGAATGCAAATGATTGCTTTCAAACCGGAATTTTCGTCTTGGCAAAATACCAATTGCTCGTAATCGTACTTTTGCATGTAGTCAAAGATGTTCACTGAAGAAACCTCCCTAGTATCTTTCGTTTTCCGCTTAGATAAGCTGGCGTAACAGTGGGCTCCATTTGGAGAATTTCCCGTCAAGAGGTATATGCAAAAGTCATGCCAATAAAATCAAACTTATGAAAGCGCTTTATTTACAAGAACGCGGAATGAGTGTCCCGACGTCAAGTCTGCATTTTTTTGCATACACGCGCAAAGATTTGCGTGCAACATTTTGCATGGTTGCTTCATTACTCTTCCTGCACATCCATGATGCCCAATTTTTCCATCTTGTAGTACAAACTGCGAATTGCGATTCCGAGGCGTTTGGCTGCAAGGGTGCGATTGCCTTTGGCTGCTGCCAGTTCCCGCAATATGTGCTGACGTTCTGCCTTTTCCACAGCTTCTTTTAACGTGGTACCAGTGGAACCCTCATACTGGGCCTCTTCCTTTTTGGTCGAAACGATTCGTCTTTCCAGTGGGGGTAAATGCTCCGGCATAATGATTCGCTCGTTGATCCGCATATGAATCATCGCCCTGCCCAGTACATTCTCTAGCTCGCGTACATTGCCTGGCCAGTGATAGGACAGCAGCATCTGCAATGTTTCTTCATGCAGCTCTTCTACATTTCTTCCGTACTCCAGATTGGCTTTTCGTAGCAAGTGCATAGCAACCGGTTTAATATCTTCCAAGCGCTGTCTGAGTGGAGGAATATGAATCGGCACGACGTGGAGACGATAATACAGGTCTTCACGGAAACGTCCCGCTCCAATCGCAGCCTCCAAATTCACATGGGTAGCCGCAATGACGCGAACATCGATGTTGATCGGCTTCGTTCCACCGACTCGCACAACCTCTCGCTCCTGCAGGACGCGCAAAAGCATGACCTGCATGCTCATGGACAACTCGCCGATCTCGTCCAAAAAGATCGTTCCACCGCTCGCTTCCTCAAACAGCCCCCGCTTGCCTCCTCGACGCGCACCTGTAAACGCGCCTTCCTCATAACCAAAAAGCTCGCTCTCCAGCAGGCTCTCTGAGATCGCTGCACAATTCACCCGGATGAATTGGTTGTATTTTCGTTCACTTGCATTATGTATGGCGTGGGCAAACAGTTCTTTCCCCGTTCCCGATTCCCCACGAAGAAGAACAGTTGCTGGTGTTAACGCCGCTTTTTTGGCTTGCTCAATCGCTTGCTGCATAGGCTCGCTATAACCGATGATGTCTGCAAAGCTATATTTTGCCTCCAAATTGCGAATGATACGACGAGCTCTCTCCAGCTCTTCTGTCAGGCGCTTGAATTCGGAGACATCGTGAATGACGCCAACGCTGCCTTTCAGCTCCCCATCGACCACAACAGGTGCAACATTGACCACGACGTCCTTACGCTTTGGTCCCAATTTCATAGGGACGCCTCTCACTGCCTTCTTCGTTTTCAGGACTTGCATGTGCATGCTATCGCCTTCGGAAATGTCTACCGTCGCTGGTTTCCCGATGATGTCCTCTTGCGAAAAGCCCGTAAGCCTTGTGTAGGCCTTGTTGATCAAAAGTCCATTCCCGTATTGGTCAACGACTGATATCGCTTCGTCCGATGATTGAATAATCGCTTGCAGCATACTCTGCAAATCTTTCAGGTCCGTCACTTCTTCTGCCAACGCCATGATTTCTGTGATATCACGGAATATGGCAACGGCTCCGACAACTTCTCCTCGATCATTGCGAACGGGCACGCGGTTTGTAATAATCCGCGTCTGATTCGGCAAGACTTGCTCCTGATTCAATTCGGGAGAGCCTGTCTTTAATACAATATGTAACCGAGTGTTCGGTATACGCTCCGAAACTTTTGTATCCAGCACTTCACTCGCCTCGATGCCCATCAATCGCTCTGCAGCTTTGTTGAACAACGTAATAATTCCTTGGCGATTGACCCCGATAATCGCGTCATGTGTGGAGTTCAGCATCGTTTCGCGCTCCCGCTGATTTTGCATCAAGACGGCAATCAGCTTATCGCGTTCCCGAATCAATTTCATGACGATTCTCGTAAACGTTCCTGGGATAAGCACCGTCTTATCTTTCTTTAATTGCCTGAGATGCTCATACTCCCCCAGGTCCCCTGTAGCTTCTAAAATGACATCCAGATCCTCATCCAAATATGGCCGATAATCTTGATCGACGGGAATCCCCAATGATTGGGCCAGAAGTATGCCTGGAGCGTCCGGCCGTTGATCGACGACAGCAACGACTTGTAATCGGTCCATCTGGTTTAGCATCCGCAGGAGTGCTGTTCCACCACGTCCCGCACCAACGATGAGCAGCTTGTGCATGCGAGAGACCCCTCACTTTTTGAACAACCTCTTTACGATCTTACTCGTTACCATTGTACTCCAACAAACCGTTGATGGACAGGCGTTCTTCCCTAACGTGCGCTCGTTCGTGTGCAACAGGTACGGTGGACAAGGCTGTTCGCATCCGATATGATGAAAAGAGCGTATTGTAGTTGTTGTAATCGTTTACGCATTCGAGAAAGGGGTGAAAACCCTTGGTTTTTCAGAAAATCATTGCACTCTTAATTATGGTAATCCCGGCGGCAATCGCCATGTACGGAATCAAGTTAATCCGTGACGCATTCTTCTTTTCTGCCTCTCCGGATGTTGGATTTTTATGGGGAAAACTCATTCTAGGTATACTGGCTTTCGCCATCCCTGTATGGTTTATTGCTGGATTTATTCTCCATCACGAACGCAAAAAAAATCGCGTACAGCCTCGTTTCATGGTTCCTGAACCTGATGACGAGGACTAGACCAAACCGGACGAGCCAGTCTGGTTTTCTTTATTTTCAGCTTCTGCAACTCTCCCCCATTGATCGAGTCGTCGGAGCCAACCAACCTGTTCAATGACACGGGAAAACGAGCAAAATTCTGCCGCAACCTGAAGACACAAGAAAAGCACGAGCATACTCGCCTGTACATAAATCGGTGTCCCGATGACAAAGGAAAAGCCTGTTGCAAAACCCAAGGCATTCGACCCTGTGTCTCCGAGCATGATTTTGCCGCCAGCGTCATGGGGAAACATGAGCATGCTCGCCACGAAGATAGGCATCAAAAAAATCCAGTTTGCCATCGCCGTACTGGCTCCTATTGTCCAAATGCCAAAAGCCCCTGCTAGTACTGTCAGGCCCCAAAACACTTTGATCGCCCGTGCCGGCCGCAAATCAAACAAGTTAATGATATTGGGAGAGAGCGCAAGTAAACCAAAGGAAACAATACCTGCCCACAACGAGTTCGAAAGAAAGAAGGAAAGACAAAAAGCCGTGCTTGTCCCGCCTATCAGCTTCCACATGCCACTGGTTATTCGCCTCTCTCGCCATAACACGCCGAAATGTCCACGAAAGCCTTTTGCATCCCGATCTGATGCGCGATCGTCACGCCATCCCCAAAAGGCCATTGTGATCATACCAGTTAGAAATAAAAAGCCGTGCAGGAGAAGCTCGCTTTTGGTCCCTCTGAGC
Organism: Brevibacillus fortis; assembly: GCF_046196545.1. Taxonomy (GTDB): domain Bacteria; phylum Bacillota; class Bacilli; order Brevibacillales; family Brevibacillaceae; genus Brevibacillus; species Brevibacillus fortis_A. The sequence goes on along the minus strand of NZ_CP176370.1, from coordinate 2,564,475 downwards.
AAAAGGATTCCGACCAGCACGATCCCGGTAATAGCGCTCGAACATACGAGGATGAGCCCCCCCGCTGTCAGTACTAGCTCTCTATCGTAATTGAATCGATTCATCCCCAGGGCTTTGAGCTTTTGCGCACCGATTTTATGCAGCGGGCGGTCAAGCACCAGCGGAAAAACGACCGCGATGAGCATCATGATTTTCGTTTCCACTCCTGCCCCTCCCACCATTTCCAGCATAGCGTTCGGCTAATCGCGACAAACTCTTTCCCTCGATGACAGAAGCCTGCCCAATCGTTTTTCGTTTCACGGTGCGAAAAAAAGACAGGGACCTCTGCTACACGATACCCTGCCCGCAAAGCATCGACAGTGAGACCCACCTCTATGCCAAATCCCTTATCCTGGCTCCCCAATCGGTTAAGAAGCTCTCGACGTATTGCGCGTTGTCCCGATAAAGGGGCTTTTGCTTCAAAACCTGTCAACATCCGGATGCCATGATGGGCCAAGCCTTTTGCTAATCCGAGCCCTGCTTTCACTGTCGGAGGTGGAAGAACAGCTACCGCCATATCACAGACATCTTGTAGCACCGGCGTAAGCAAATGTGTGGCTTCTGCTGCGCTGTCTCGCAAATCACCGTCGAGAAGCATGATCACATCCCCACTGGCGCACTTCCAGCCCAATTGAACAGCTGCCCCTTTCCCTTGATTGCGCGGCGCTCGAATCACCCTATCCGCCCACTTGCTTGCGATGTGTGCCGTCTCATCTTTACTGCCATCATCAACGACGATTAGTTCATCACAAAAAAAGCGTTCACGGATGGCACGGAGTGTATCACCGATAGAAGCCTGTTCGTTGAACGCTGGGATGACAACGCTAACTTTTTTCACGCGAGCCCTTCCTCTCAGCCAATCTATTTTGCACTTGCTCCAAAAGTGCCCATTGTTTTGCAGGAGAGTCAGGCACTTCTACGACCTGTATCCAGGAATTCATCTGTTTTTCCCGTAGCCAAAGCGGGGCTTGCCTTGCTACCACCAAAAGCACCCCATCTTCCCAACTGTTTCCCTCGCGATACGAAACCACTTCCATGCCTACTGAATGCATCAGTTGCGTAATCTGTTCGGCAACGTTGCCATCCTCCTGCCAAACATACACCTTGCTTCCTGTAAGTTCATCCACATAACGTATGCTCATGAGTTGGACGACTTCTTGGTTGCTGCGCGCAACTTCCTTGAGCAATCGATTCATTTGCTGCCGTAACTCATGGTTGCTTTTGAGAGCGTGATCGTACTTTGCTTCCATATTGGAAAGAATGCCTTTTGTTCCTTGCGTTATCCATGAATGGCCTGCCGTCCCTCCTAACAAGATACCTACCCCAAGGGCGACAAATATGGCAGCCAGTGAAATCAAATGATAGCGGAAGGGTATCATGTATACCTCCATGAAAGTGCGTTGTTCATAATGTCCAAGTCCGCCACTGTGTCCAAATCATCTGTACAGCATGACGGGCGATCGGGTTAATGACGAGCGCGGCTGAAACAGGGAGAAGCATAGCGACTATACACCACCCCCACAGCTTCCACGACTCGCTCGGCCGATAGAGATGACTGACTCCTTTGGCATCAATTAGCTTTGTCCCGATTTTCGTGCGGACCAATAACGTGCTCGCCATACCTTTGCGGCCTTTTTCCAGAAAATCAATCATATTTGTATGGGCACCGATCGTGACGATCAGTTCAGCCTCCTCTTCGTACGCTAACAGCATCGCCACATCTTCGCTCGTACCAGGCGCTGGCAAGACATGATAAGGCAAACCGAGTGCTTTTACGCGAGTCGTTCCAGGTGCTGTCCCATCCACAAAAGCATGTACGACGATCTCCGCTCCGCTTTGGAGCGCCCTGTCCGAGACGCTGTCCATATCTCCCACAATCAGGTCTGGACGATACCCTGCTTCCATGAGGGCATCTGCACCGCCATCGACTCCGATCAAAACAGGTCGATATTCCCGAATGTAGGAAGATAGCGTCAGTAAATCCTCTCTGTAATGTTTCCCGCGAACGACGACCACGACGTGACGCTGTTCCATTTTTGTATGTAATCGCACATGGCAAAGTGGTTTTAAAAATAGGTCTTTTTCCTTGCTGGCGTATAAAAGTGTATTGTCAATAAACGATGAGAGCGTGTCATCCAACTTATCGTGCGCTTCATGCCATCGGTTCAAAATAGAGGGAACGGTCACCTGCTGCAGCCTACATACATGGACCCACTTCTCTTCCACTAGGATGTACAGATTTTCTTCACGTATCGTTGCATACTTGCCCTCGATCCATTCCATGAACGAATCCCGCCTATCTACATCCATGACCTCATAGAGTGTGACACTGTTTGTTAAAAGTTGGCGAGCCCCTTCAGCCGGGTATTGCCCCGTCATGAATGGCGAAAGGTTGAGGACGACTTTTACCCCTCTTTCCAGCAAGGACTGTGCTGCTATCTCATCAACGTCCGGATGATCAATGATGGCAATATGACGGGAGTGGAGACGTTTGCACAGCTGCTTCGTCTTCAGATCAGCTGCTACGACAGCCGTGTATGAATGTGCTGCAGAACCTTTTCGTTTACCCACGTTTCCACCTCCGCCCTTAGTATGCTAAATATTTCCTTCCTACATGCAAAAAACGGTCAGACCGTTTTTTGCAGACCGCCAGCGGTCCCATCATGTTTAATGAAAAACATCGAGATGTTTTTCACAAAAAAAAGAAGCTGTGCATCAAATGCACAACCTCTTTTAAGCGAAGCGTTTTCAGTTTAATCTACGCACCCTTGACCAGGTAGTAAATGATCAAACCATCTGCGAACAGGAAAACCACCAAAGATACAAAACCAAATAAGATTGCAAATGTGTTTTTCGCTTTGATGGAACTCAAACAGCCCCAAGCAATAAAGAATGTGAAAATAAACATCAGGATGTCAAATAAAACGATTTTCATGAACGACAACTCCTTCACCATGATGACGCAAACCGGAATACAATGGCAATTCCATTATATAGCTTCACGTATTATGAGACAAGCATATCCAAATTTGTGAACAAAAAGTTTCACAATTATTCCCCTTTTATTGTGCCACATGTTGCGCTGCCTATCCATATACTCCAGCAATCTTGCTCCATCCATTTTTCTTGCCCGACTACATGATCATGGATGGTGTGAACGAGGTCCTTTAGTTCCGCATCGGTCAATTCATGCAGAATGGAGCGGCCTTTTCTAGAAAGCAGATCAGCTTCCAATTCAGACCAGCTATGGTATTCACGTCTTGTCTCCCACAGCGTTGTCTTGTTCACCTGTTCAAGCCCCGCGAACTTCATGATGTTCTGCACCGCTGTATCATCCGGTCTTCGTGTTTGTTCTATCGTTAGTAAACGCGGGTATCGAGTAAAGAAATAACCGCGAAAATGAGTCGGCGAGGCTGGCATTTTGACATCGTCCATCGTCCGGTCTTGAATTAAGCAAATTCCCCCCGGTGCCAATAGCCTAATGACTTCGTTAAAAAACATCTGCAAGTCTTGCTCCGGGAAATGATGGATCAAAGCGCGAGCGAATACAATATCCGCACACTGACTCGGCAAGCCTGTTGCACGAGCATCCCCCTGTGCAAACGAAATCTTCGGATCGTCAGCGCATTGCTCTCTCGCCGCTTCTACCATCACCTGGGAAAAGTCAACCCCCGTGACAGTAGCAGCGCCTAGCCCAGACCAAGCCTTGCTGTAAATTCCACCACCACAACCGATGTCCACGACGTTTTTCCCCAAGGGATTGACGAGTGACAGGATCGTCTGACTCCACGAATCGTCAGCGGTTCTCCCAGTATAGCTCAACTGGTTTTTCTCAGCGTGAAAATCAATTGTCATTCTCGTTTCGCCTCCATGAACTCCAGTCGGTTTCCAAATGGATCCTCTGTGAAAAAGCGGATAAGGTGAGGAATTTCTTCGTCAATCCGAAACGATACCCCATTTGCTTGCAGATGCTCCATCAGCGAACCAATGTTTTGCACAAGGAACGCCGGATGTGCTTTTTTCGCGGGAATGAATCCTTCCTCTACGCCAATATGAATCATTTGAGCACCACATTGAAACCATACACCACCTCGAACGAGTAGCTTCGCTGGCTTTGGAACCTCCGGCATTCCCAAAAGCTCACCGAAAAACTTGCGCGCTACGTCCTCCGCTCCTGCTGGTGCTGCTAATTGTACATGATCAAGCCCAATCCATTCATGTTTTGTTGTCATCGTCTTCATTTCCTCCTCTTTTCTTGCACAGAACCATCCATTCGTCAATCTGATGGGTCATTACTCTGCCTTCCTTTGTGATCAACCCTAGATATTCCTTTTGTTCATCTGTAGCGTTCAGCAGTAGTTTTTCGACGTCCGCCTCCTGTTCAGATGATTCGGAAGTGCGCTGAACCCATGGTAGAAATTCAAACCTTTTTTTGCGTTCCTGTTGCTTTTGCGGAGTCAAGCCATTCGCTTCAAACAAAGCCCGCCATTCACTTACGGAAAGACAGCGAACATGACTGGGATCGCGTGTTTTCTCTACTTCATTTATGAATGCTGAGAGTGACGACTCCTCAGGCGAAACGTTGTCGATGAAGAGGAACAACCCACCAGGGGTCAGCACGCGGCTCACCTCACGAACAAAAGCCGCCGGATCAGGAAAATGATGAGCCGCGATTCGGCATGTGACGATCTCAAATGCTTCATCCAGAAACGGGAGAGATTCTGCATCTGCCTGAACATACATCACATTATGGACAAGTGCTGTATCATTGGCCGCAGCAGCCGCCATGAGCATCGGGCGAGTCAAATCCGTGGCGACGACCGAGCTCACATGTGGAGCCAATGTCCTCGCTACGTGCCCACCTCCTGTGGCGATATCCAGTGCCCGCCACTTCTCTGCTGGTTGCATCCACTCCACCATCAGTTCCAGATCGCTGCCTTTTGCATGCGTCTTGCTTTGCACGTATTGCTCTGCATTTTTTCCAAATTGCGCTTGAACAGCTTGTTTGATCTCCTCATTCTTCATCAGGAACACCTCCTGCCTACATCATATTCCAATGTTTGTCATCCTTGTTATAGAATACAGATAACTAGTTATCGAGAATTTGAATAGGAGGCAACTAAAAGTGGATCGAGAAAGTCTTGAGGTTTTTTTGACAATTGCTCGTCATGGATCGATTAATCGCGCTGCACAGGCGTTATTTTTGGCGCAATCAACACTTACACACCGATTGAAGCAGCTAGAGCGCCAGATTGGGAGTGCGCTTTTTGTTCGCACTGCCTCAGGAGTGAGTCTTACAGGCGAAGGGCGTCGGTTACTACCGGTGGCCACAAATATCGTGGAGCAAATGCGCTCCTTTATCCAAGAGAAAGAACAGCGCCAATCGATGAACATCGTCGCAGGAAAAGCTTTTGTTGCCTATGAACTCCCGCGACTGATCGGAGAATATCGTATCGCTCATCCGGGATTTACCTGCTACGTCCGCTCTACGTTGTACGAGGAGTCCCTCAGTGCTCTGCTAACCGGAACGGCCGATATTGCCTTTCTCGGGAGTGAAATGTATCATCCGCACATCCACCAAGAATTCCTTCCCAGCGATCAACTCCTGCTCGTCATGGCGCCCAGTCATCCTTGGGCAAGCGGGTTTCCTGGCTTTCAGGCATGGGGGACAGAGGAAATGATTGTGTTTGGGAATCACACCGCTCCTTATCGCCAACGAATTGACCGTTATCTGGCGCAGCAAGGAGTTTTTCCGAATATTATTATGGAATTGGACAGCTTCAATGCTGTTAAAAAAATGGTCGAACGTCAGCTAGGGATCACGATTCTTCCGGAAAGAACCATACAACAAGAGCTAGCCACCGGAAGATTGGTCGCCTACGATATCGCAAACGGCGAATTAGTTCGCCCCACACTCATCGCCTACCTGCATCCAAAAAAAGAGGACGATGCTTTCCAGCAATTCGTCCAATGGATCAAGGAACAATATTAACAATAGTTCACTGTAGTGTTAGTACCGTAAGCTCCGGGCGGCAAAATAAACGAACAGGCAAGATCGTCGTACCCAACCCTCTGTTGGTGTATACAGCCATGCCACCTACCTGATACAGTCCTTGTACGTATTTGCGCCCGTATTGCGGTGCCAAGAGATGACCAATGAAGGGCAAGCGCACTTGTCCGCCATGGCTGTGGCCGGACAGTTGGAGATGCACGGGATGCTCTGACGCAATATCAGCAAAATCAGGCTCGTGCACCAACAAGATAACGCTACCCTCCCGCGGGATATTGTCTAGCGCCCTTGGAAGATCAGGTACGCCATAGAAAACATCATCGACCCCCGCCATGTATAACTGCTGGCCATCTTTGTGCACGACAACGTGCCGATTATCCAACACTTCGAATCCAGACGCGACTAAGCCATCTCGAACTTTTTGCTGTTCCCCAGCTCGATAATCATGATTGCCCAAAACGGCGAATTTGCCTAAGGGGGCTAGGAGCTGATTGAAAAGGGGAACGGCGGCGAATAGAGGTCGCGTCACTTCATCAACGATATCCCCTGTGAAGCAAATCAAATCCGGTTTTTCGCTCTGGATCACGGCGATAACCGACTCCAACTCTTTCGGTTCAAAATAATGACCGAGATGGACATCACTGAAATGAATGAGCTTTGTCCCCTTAAAGCTTTCTGGCAATCCCGGTATCGTGATGGACAATCGCACGACATCAAGTGCTTTTCGTTCCCATACATGACCGTACACGCCAGTAGCTATACCGAGACCAATCAATCCCCCTACCCATTTCGTGACTTTGTGGAAAAATGTTTTCCTTGAAATGGGGGCAAGGTTAGGATCATTCACTGTCTTTCGTTCGCTCATACCCATTCACGACAACGTCTAATCTTCCCGTCACCGGGTCAATGAGTAAGCCATGCACCTCCACATTCGGTGGGAGGAGTGGGTGATTTTTAATCGTTTCTACGCTATTTTTCACACTTTCTTCTACACGATCGAATCCGTGCAGCCATTTATGTAAGTTAATCCCTGCATGTTGAAGCGTGGAAAACGTTTGAGCCGAGACTCCTCGCTCCTGCATCTTCTCCATCGTGCGTTTGCTGTCGATCGCACTCATCCCGCAGTCATAATGCCCGACGACCATCACTTCTTCGGCATTCAATTCGTAGATCGCAATAAGAATACTGCGCATGATACTCCCAAAAGGATGGGACACGATTGCACCGGCGCTTTTTACGTGCTTGATATCCCCATTGTGTATGTTCATGGCTTTCGGTAACAGTTCAACCAAACGGGTATCCATACAAGATAGCACGACCAATCGTTTATCAGGAAACTTGGTGGTTTGGTACTTTTCATATTCTTGGTTCGCCACAAATTCACGGTTAAATGCGAGAATTTCATCTAAATTGCGCACTTTCACAGCACCTGCCTCGCTCTTAGTAGTATGTATTTGTATTGTATGCTTTTCTATTTTACATAGGAGAATCGAAATCTCGCAAGGGACTGTGGCAGTTTCTTATCAAGTGGTTCATTTTGTCAGGATGTAATGCTGCTCACCTAAACGAAATTTTTTTGGTGAAAAGAGGTCCTCCATCGTCGAGTAAATGGGTTCTCTTTTTGTAAATTTCTCATCCATCAATAGACCATACAGTTCAACCTGCGTCTTGTCGTGATCAAGTAGCTCCTCGCACCAGGCACGTAGATGCATCATTCTGTCCATGCTTTTTTGATAGTCCTCTACGTATTTTTGATAATAACGAGGCCTCTCCTCTTCTGGGTACATCCCAAGTTTTACTTTAGCAGGATGCTTGGAAATGCTAAATCTGCAAGCGCATCCCTCTTCGGTTGTCACCCACCAGGCCTGTTTTTTCGGAAAATGCTTGAAAAAATGAGGACTTTTTTCACGTGATAACTTGCCTGTCAAAACATAAGAAGAGACTATCGGATTAGGCTCAATTCCTGGTGTTTCTTTTATCATGACGAATAATTCTAGGCACATGGATTCAGTTCCTCCGGAAAGAGTACTTTTTTAGTTATAGTAAAAATACCCCAACTTTGGTAAAATGATTAAAAACATATTTAGGAGAGTTGCAGATTGAAATTTAGACTAGCCTTAATACTTGCACTAGCACTAATCCTTCCAGCTTATAGTGAAACTGTAAGCACACCAGAAGTGCCGCTACCTGCATATGTATTAGCCATTGACCGATTTGACGAAAGCACCGGAATGTGGATGGTTGCTTTAGCGACAGAATCAAATGATGAAAAGGAATTGCGCGCTTTAGTGGAAAATACTCGGACTCTAGCGAAAGACAAGAAAGAAGAAGTTAACTCCGTTTCTGTGACCATTATCAAACCAGATGGAAGGATTCCTTCCACTGTTACGGCATTTGGCAGAATTGCCTTGACGAGTAAAGGCATGGAACAAACCGGATTGAGTAGTACTTCCGAAATGGTCTTTGAATATAAAAACGCTCCCGCTGCAAGCACCGAACAACCACCTACTACACCGGCTAAAGAAACATCGAAGTAACCTTGATTCTATTAAGTGAATTGTGTAATGATAATCAAAGCCAGGGTTAAAATACCTTGGCTTACCTCTTGCCCCGAGAGATATCTAGTCAGTCCATCATGTTAATACTTGAAAAAGTTTATCTATTTGTTTCTTACTGGCGAATGACTCATCAATCGATAAAAAGGATAATAGGGTAATTGGTTTTTGGGCTTTATCTGCGGCAAACATTTTGTGATGACCATCCAATAAAAAATGACTATAAACCCATATCTCATCAAAATGATTCAACGGATATTTTATATCTAGGAAAGAAATGCTCAACGCTGTTGGTGTTTCTTCTACATTCACCCTTTCTACATAATCATTTATGGCTACATGATTCAATGATTCACTGGATTGAATTGGTACTATATATTCTTCTATTTTCTTCATACTGCTAATATTCCTTAGCCCAGCCTTATAGTACTCAGACCCAACTACCTCTCTTTTCATCCTAGGATACACCTTCAGCAAAGTTGCAATATAATGACCATTGGGAATGAGACAGGATAAATCAGACATGAAATCTTGGTCTAGTATATTTATCCCTTGATTTAATTTGTTGGATATTTTTGTTGCGTTTTTCATATCCATTCCTGAAACGTCGGCATAAAAAAGACAGGTTTCACAATTATACCTGTATTGGCGATCTCTTTTCCCTCAATGGTTAGATAGCGCTGACGATAACCAGCCTGCTTATACTCAATAGGTGATGTAGAAGAACTAATTCTAATTTCTTTATAGGACAGTAGTTTGCTCATTTATTTTAATCTCCGAAGTATTAACCTTTAAATTTTGATGGGCTTTCAACGTAACTTTCGATCACATAGCCACAATTTGTACAGATTCTATGAATGATCGTAGAACTAAGAGGAACAAACTTGCCGAAGGGAAACACTCCCGCATCCCCAGCTTGCCTCCCTTTTCCAATCTCTTTACACCCACATTTTGGACACTGCACTTTTTGATTTTCCATTCTGCACCTCGCTTTTACTCTGTTTAGAATATTATTATAGATTACACAAACCATTTTTTGTTAATTTATTCTAAAGAAAGGAAGCTATAGGAAATTAGGAGTCAAACTCTACTAAGTCCTACCCATACAAAAAGACACTAGCAAGCAAGTGCTAATGTCCCTTTGTATTGGTTAAGGATCGTTTAAATGAGTGTCTACATCCTAGCTAATCTTCGCCTCAATCCGCAACTTGTCCGCCACCATGGCGATGAATTCACTATTGGTCGGCTTCGCCTTGCGGGCGCATACCGTCTATAATCCGCTTCATATCACGGAGAATTTAGCGTGAACAGAACGGCAGCACTCCGTCATTCCGATGAATTTTCGCGTTGTTTACCGGAACGTATCGCAAAAACTTATCGGAAAGGTACGTGAACAGAAATGAGCGCAAAATTTACGTTTATCCAACGCAAACAGCCCGGCAAAGTGGTCGATCTATCAAAATGTATTGCGGATTATCTCGCGGCAAAACGACTTGAGCGGAGGTCCGATAGGACAATCGAAGCATACGCACACACGCTGAATCAGTTTGCGAAATGGTTCGATCAAAGAGAGGACGATGTAATAACTCTCGATGTGATGCGCGATTATATCCATTACTTAACGTTTGAAAAAGAAAAATGGGACGACCACCCTACAAATAAGACCGGATCGCGGGGATTATCTGCGCGATCGGTCAACAACATTATCCGCAACTTACGGGTTTTCTTTAATCAGTTAGTTAGGGAGCGAGTCATTTCAATTTCGCCAATGGATGGAATCCAGTATCAAACTGATGTAAAAGACACTTTCGAAATATACTCAGATGACGACGTAATAAAGCTTTTAGGCGCACCTAACACCCGAACATTTACGGGCATGAGGGATTACACTATGATGCTGGTTTTAATAGACAGTCTTTGCCGTATAAAAGAATTGACCGAACTTCGCGTCTCTGATATCAACTTGAGGATGAGACAAATAACGATCCGAGCTGAAATTGCGAAAACAAGAACTACTCGCGTCCTGCCTATATCTTCAAAGACCGCTAAAGCAATAGAAGCATTAATAAACTACATGAATGTAGGTGAAGATGATTATTTATGGCTTACGCAGTTCGGCGAACGCTATCTCGCAGACACCTTCTCAAAGATGCTAAAAAACTATGGTAGAAAAGTCGGCGTAAAGGGCGTTCGCGTGTCTCCCCATACTTACAGGCATTATGGAGCCGTTAAATATTTGCGCTCAGGTGGAGACCCCATATCTCTGATGAGGCTGCTTGGGCATACTTCATTGGCTATGACAGAGAAATACGTCCGCTTTACAACCTCTGACCTGAGTGAACAGCATGAAAAAGCCAGTCCCGTAACTAATCTTCTTGACTCTGGAAACAGTAGAAAGAGCGGCCACTTAAAGTTCAAGTAGGCTTAGTAGCTATATAATAGGCAAAACAGAACGACCTTCGGTAATTTCAGAAGGTCGTTTTTACCTATCTCACTTCGTCACTGCCACAAGGTCCTCCACGTTAATCCATTGTGAATCCCAATCGCATACGAGTTTAAATCGTTTGCTCACCGCATCGATCTCGCGGACCACTCCCCATGCCTCTTCCAACTTACCAAGCTCGCCCTTTCTCGGAACGAACCATTTCACGGTAATCGCGTAGACGTACTGCGTGCTGTCGTACACGCGAAAACACATCTCCCCGAAGTCATCGTCATCTATGGCGGGACGTTCAACAAGCGTACGCACCTCGTTATGTTCGATTAGCGCCGCTCGTTGCTCCGGTAGTACAAATCGTGATGATCCGAATAAATTATCGATTTTCTTCGCCATTTCCATACACCCCCATAACCGAACGTTTGTTATCTAGAATTAATCACTAAACTGATTCTAAGATAGCTAAATCAAGAAGGAAATTATAATGTGTCACATGACTTTCTATTGTAGATAATGATAATTACATTTTATTGGATAAGAACGTGAGTTCGCAACTTTTTTATTCAAGGAAAAAAGTATTTCTGTAGTTCTTTACTACAAATCTAAAGAACTATATGTAATCGCATATGTACTTAGAAATCTAATTGGAAAAGTAAAGAGATATTCAGGAACGAAAAAAGACGTTCTTGAATACCTCTTTTTAATAAACTATCAACCTGCTAGCAGAATGACCATGAGCTGTTCAAAGCAACCAGTCTACTTAAAGAGGAGCATATCAGTCATACAGTAGCCTTTTTTTCTTAACTATTCATACATAAGTTTTGTTAAATAATTTATTATTTATAGAACGGCTTCTTTGGATAATAAGGCGTGTACACCGTTAACGCCATTGACTAGTTGAGTAATACGCAAGTCAACAAGAAGGCTTGCCAAATTTAACGCTTCTTTTCGCTCAAAACTATACAACTCCTGCATCCAATCAAGCATTCCCTCTAAGGCAATCATCGCTGCCTCATGTACATCTTCATGGAATCCAAAGGTAATTCTCTTAAGGGGAGTCTCTGCTCTTGGGAAAGATAAGCATTGATCAAGTACTGTGAAAGTTAAATCGACTAACTGCATTGGGCATTCGAGAGCTGGACTGGATACCTCTCCATCACCTTGAACAGCATGACCGTCACCCACTGAAAAAAGGCCACCTTCTACTGCTATGGGTAAGTATAAAATACTGCCAGGTACAAGTTCTTTACAATCAATATTCCCTCCACAGAACCTCGGAGGGTAAGTGGAGTGTATCCCTTCTTCATTTGGAGGCATGCCCATAATACCCATAAAGGGCTTGAGCTGTATTTTATGTCCTTTGTTACTAATCCCTAAATTGTTAGAAGCATCTAACTCCCACATCAAAACATACTCTGGTCCCTCGTGAAGACCCAATCTTTTGTTAATAATATTCGGGAATCCACCTCCGCTACTCCAGCCCCAATTACCGGTCTTAATATCGTTTATACGAATAGCCAAGGTTTTTCCTTCTTTTGCTCCATTAATGTAGATAGGTCCGATCAAGGCATGTCCGCTATCTTGTGGATGATCTCTTTCGCAGAATTTCTCTCTTACACCGTCTAATTGAAATGGACCAGTATTCCACCCGGCGTCAATAGTCTCAAAGCGAACGGTGTCACCCGAATTGATTGATACTATTGGAGTGAACTCCTTTGAAAAAGAACCGTGCAGAGTTGAACGATCTGGGTGAATAAAAAACTCTGCCATATAGACACCTCCTAATTTGTATCTCATATTAATGTACAACAGGAAATGTGTGGAAACCCCTGAAGGTTGTGATTACTTTTCGAATTATTCAGCCAACGGGTTCTATAAATCAAAAAGTGGCAGCCAGGTACGTTTTATTCCTGACTACCACTCCAATTTAAACATATTAATACCAATAAAAAATGCCATACGAATATATCGTATGACACATTATATCATTCCCTAATAATATAGCTATCTATCAACCGAAAGCGTCACTCTAGTTTACAAGTAGTTCTTATATTATGCGGTCATTCTCCGAATTTATCAAGAGGGATTCCGTTCCCTCCGAAAATCTTCCGCACACGAGCGTAAATCCGGAAATATAAACGCGATCCTGCCGTCTGGTAACGAGTGAATCTCATACGGTATATATCAGATGTCGAGGTCGCGGCGGATATCGGATGCATCGCGCCAAGGTACGGTGAAATAGAAGGACGGGTCTAACACGGGGAAACACGCTCCTTTCGTTTGGACGAGCGTACTATTCCGGATTGAGACAAAAAAAAGAGCGCCCCAGCAACGGAATTTTCTCCGCTACCAGGGCGCATAGTATTTGTTCATAATGATTATATGTCTCTCAACACTCGACCGAGATGTAAGTTTAGATTTCAGGCCATATTCAGGCAATATTTGACAAGGAGAAAAGGAATTGTTATAATTTGGTCAAAGTTAGTCAAAGTCAAAGACCGAAGGGGAATATACAAAGATGAACTTCATTCCAGAACTACAGAATGCGTTTGCTGAAATTGCTGCTAAGAACCTGCATAAAGAAAGTTTGGCAGTTGAGAATCAATTATTGCTGAATGATGCGTCTGTCAAAGTTAATCATGTAGTTCATGAAGCAGCTACTGCAGGGTTTACTGTAAGTTCTGTGAGAACCACTCCAGATTTTTGGATGTTTACTATTAATGGACGCTCTATTACTATTGGTCACGATGAACTATTCAAACGCTTGATGCCTGACTATGATCTAAGCGACCTCAATAAAGTAAAGCAACTAAGAGAAACTTCAATGGAGACTGCCATTCAATCCATAATTGTTGAACAAGTTCGCGCAGAGTTAAAAGAAATATTCTAAAACCTTGAATGTCAGTTAAATTCTCTGCATCAAAAAATCGCCCCTCCGTAAAACGGAAGGGCTTTCGTCATTCTAGTTTTGGAGTGCGCGCATTTGCCGTACTAGACCATACGCGATCTTTTCGATTACTTTCGGATCATCAACGTCGCCGCCCGCAGCGTTCACAACGAAGGTATTACCCGAGATAGTGACGCCGCCACCCGAACCACCACCGGAATACTCACGATTTTCCTGCTTCGTCAGTACACGCTCACCTTCGTGTAGACGTGCGGTATAACCGTCGCGTGGGATATACGAAATTCCATTATAATGTGAACCGTCGGGTTCTTCAGTGAAACTCGGCATAAACGTATCGAATGCCCAAGTTCCTGCTTGGTTAGCGTGCATTATTGGTGACGACATTATCGCATTACCGATGACACTGTTTTCCATCTCGCTTTGTATGCCCTTGGAGATGCTTGTTGCAATCCTAGCGCCGATTATGAGGCCAGCTTTTGCAATGTCTGGCGCTTTTTCTTCAAGGAACGCGCCAAAGTCTTTGGCAATCCGTGACGCACCTGACTCGATCATTTGTTTACCGGATGAGCCATACCATTCCTCAAAGCCACCGATAAGGTGCTTCCAAAACGGAGGTGGACCGCCTGCCCTGTCCATTATCTCCGCTTGCTTGAACTTCATTTCGGCTTGCCCCGTGACCTCCCATTTCTGCGGATCGTTCAAGTATGGGTCCATAAAGTCACGGACGCTCTTGCCCACCTGTTCGAACGTCGCCGCGATCTGAGGGCCGTATTGCTGCGCCATATCCGCGAACATGAGCGCCATGTCCTTAATCACTGGAAGCATCGGCTGTAGCGCGGAAATTTGGATCGTCTCAAGTGCCCCGCTCAACTGTTCAATCGCACCCTTTGCGTTGTCCATTTTCTGTTTTGCAACGTCCAAAGCGGACACCTTAGACATTTCCGTTTGGAATTTCCGGACACCGTCTGCTCCCTCGTTATAGAGGACGGTTGCGGCTCGAATCGCGTCGCTGCCGAACATCATCTCAAGCGCGAGCATCCGTTGTTGATCGGTCATTTTTCCAAGCGATTTCTGCAAGATGCTGGAGATTTGATCAAGTGATTTCAACTTGCCTCGTGAGTCGTAGAACAAGTTCGTGTTGTTTTTCGTTAGAATTCCTAATCGTTTAAATAACTCGATTTGATCTTTTGTCGTCGGCTGTAGGTTCGACAGCATCGTTTTAAGCGAGGTTCCCGCATCGCTTCCTTTAATCCCGCTGTTCGCAAAGAGTCCGAGCGCTGTATTCGTGTCTTTAAACGACATGCCGACACCCGCTGCAACTGCCGATACCGCCGAGAGAGAATAGCGGAGCTCCTGGACACTCGTCGCGGATGCGTTAGCGGTTCCCGCGAGAATGTTCGAAGCTTGTTCCGCGGTCAGTGTGTCACGCTTGTAGGCGTTAAGCGCGGTCGACATGATCTCCGCGGCATCCGCTAACTCAAGCCCGCCGGCAGTTGCGAGGTTCAGTGCATGTTGGAGTCCGCCAGCCTGAACAGCCGCGGGAGTTAAGCCTGCCTTGAGTAGTTCTTCAATTCCTTGCGCGGCTTGGAGTGACGAGTATTTTGTACTTGAGCCCATCTCCATCGCGAGATCACTCATACGCTTCATTTCTTCGTTGCTTGCACCCGTGAGCGCTTTAATAGACGACAATTGGGCTTCGTAATCCATCGCCTTATCCAGTGAGCTAAACGCGAGCCCGACCGCCGCTGTTCCCGCAGCCAATCCCCCGAGCAGTCCTGTTACCTTACCTATAGAGCCCGGCATTGAGTGGAAAGACCGTACCATCCGATTGCTGTCCTCTGCCAATTGGCGCGTTGACTGACTCGCCTTACTAGTAGCACGCTGGTACATATCCGTCGAGTTCGCAGCACGTCGGAACATATCGTTCGTACGCGTCATATTTGCGAGAATACGTGTCAGCTTTGAGCTCATTTCGTCTTTGAGGATGAGGCGGGCGGTTAAATCATAAGCCATCGCTATTCACCCGCCCTCTGACCGATTTTAGCGATAAGATGGTCGCGAGCTAGGTCAATCGCGCCAAGCAACACCGCAATCTTCGCCATTTCCTTCCGGATCGGTCGCGAGTTTTCCGGCCACTTTCGCCTCAACTCGTCCAATCGCGCTACGCATCGGTACACTTCGTCCATGTGGCGTGCGAATTGCGCAGTCTCCTCGACTCTATCACGTTTGAGCTCCGCCACTATCTGACGGAACTGGACGTAATCGGACGGAAAGAATCTGCGTGTTCCTTCAATCACCGCGGCGAGTTTCGTGGTTGCCGCGCCTGCTGTTACGGCCATTGCATAATAGTCCACGATTATTCCTCCCCGTTCACCATCTCGGCCAGTTTGTGGATATCCGCCGCGATCTCTGCGTCAGACTTACGTGGCAATTTCGATTCGTTTTCGTGCTCGATTACGTGGACATCCGCGAGTTCCCTCTGCAACTTGTACCATAGCTCGATCGCTTTTATGCGTGGCTCCGGCATGCGGATCAGCTTAATAAGGGCGGCGTCAACTTCGCTCCCGTGAGCGTGCAGCTTATCGCGAGAGATCATACGGTGGTATTCATTGAACTCCGGAATCTTCATCCATTCGTACAGCGTAGACCTGGAAATACCGATCCTCTCCGCAAGCTCATCCTTGGTTAGTTTCTTTCCACTTGATAACTCACAGAATTCATTCGCGACAAGTTCTTGCGCCGCTCGCCTTTGTTGGTCAGTCAAACTTCGGCCAATATCTGATCTTCTTTTTGCCATGCTTATCACTCCTTAAATTAAGTGCTCAATATCGCGGTAATGACGCCAGGCAGCGTCCAATTCCGCTTGATACGCGTCAGGATCGCTCTTTAACCGTTCAACCTCCGCTTTTATTCTGGCTTCTCGAATATGGTGAGGCTCGGCGCTTTTATAATCGTAGGTATCAATCCATGGAGACTTGTTTAAGTGTTCCAAGAAGAAACTAAACATTCGCATCTTGGAGGTTTTGTCGATCTCACTCTCTTTACCTTCGTTAATGGCTGCGTTAATCTCGTCCATCTCTCGCAGACACCACTCTACGCTACTCGCGATAAGGCCGGAGTGAAACCCGATGCACATACGCGCCAGCTTCGCCGTCTCGCGGTATTTCTCCAATTTCGAAGTGTCAACGTGAACCAACGAACCGGCCGCGATAACAGCCGCATACTGAACCGCGATTCTGTAGAACGGCGTCAACTGTTCCGCCAGAATGATGCCGAGCGGGATGGGAACGAAATTCTCCGGTGGCTCGGGCGGCTGACCTTTCGCGATTCGGCTGGCTGCGACTCGTTGCCGGAGCTCCTCCGTCTTTGCTGCGATTTCTTCGTTTGTCTCAAACGCCATCTAATCTCCTCCTGTATAAGAAATAAAAGCGCCACCCGTTAGGGCAGCACTCTGCGTCATTCGTATCTATTTCCGAGTTCATCGCGATTGCGACAATGGTCGAGGTAGCGTTGCTTCATCTTTACGTACCTTGCCGCATCCTCTGGCTTCTTTGTCCTCAATGCTTTATCATGCATTTCAGATAGATTTGCCAACTGCAACCTCTCGTTGGTAACAGTAACAGTCGCAAGATCAAATCCGGCGGCTATATCTACTACGGTCGTATCGTTATCAATCACGGTTTTCTGATCAACTGACCTTACTCTCATTCTTTCTCCTCCTTAATTAACGAAAAGACGCCGGGTTACTCCGACGCCTGCTCGCTTTCTTGTTGGTGTTCGAATGTGCGTTTGACTGTACTGTAAAGGACCATATTATCAATCGAGCTGATTTTCCGCGAAAGAGTGCTGGCTGCTCGAACATCCGCCGCCGTCAACTTATCCCCATTGGTGAGCTTTCCGCGCAGATCGTGGCTGATTAGTCGGTTATCTCGTGTTTCCTGGC
Source organism: Brevibacillus fortis (assembly GCF_046196545.1). Classification (GTDB taxonomy): domain Bacteria; phylum Bacillota; class Bacilli; order Brevibacillales; family Brevibacillaceae; genus Brevibacillus; species Brevibacillus fortis_A. The sequence goes on along the minus strand of NZ_CP176370.1, from coordinate 2,546,583 downwards.
CCGACGCCGAGTAATCAACCATATCCCTGCGTTCCTTTATGATTTCGTATCTCATAACGGAATCGGAATCCCCGGACTTCGCCTCTTCCTCAAGACGTTGGACGTAATCAGTAGCAGGGCTCCCTATGTTTGGGTAAGTTTCGCCATCAAACAAACGTTGACACATCTGGTCGTACTCATGTTTTGCTACTTTATACTCTGCGATCTTCTTTGGGTTCCCACGTGCATGCAACTTCATATCTTCAAGTTTCTTCGCGCTGATTGCTAATGACATATAGATTACCTCCGTTTATTGTAGTTCTTCATCCCGTACATTCTGAAAGCTACTTGGTATCTCACCGTGCCGTAGAGCTGTCTCATCGTATCTGGTGACAAAGTATTTCTCCCTCTCGTCTGTTCGTTGAAAGGCGATATCATTCAACTTGTATTGAACAGCATCTCCCGCAATCGAGATCACACGGTATCTTTCAGCCTCAAATTCCTTCATCAACTTCCTGTACGCGATCGAGGCATCAATCACGGCTTTTTTCGCCCGTAACATCTCCTTCAATACCGGTTCAAGAAGCTCCTTACGAATCTCGGGTACAAAGACCTCGTTCCATTCGCGTGCAATATCATCAGCAGTAATTGCGCCAGGCTGCGAGATCAAACTGTATACCTGGCGTTCTTGCTGTCGGCGTTTCAACGCTTTCTCGGCTTCTTCAACCTTGACTCCAAGCGCATCTACTTCGGCAGTGACTCCTTTTCCTGCGCTTACGCTGGCGACCATCGCTTGTTCATATTGAAGTTTCAGCGCGACAATCTCCTCTTGTGCCTTTTGCTCGCGGTCAGCCATCTCCATGACCACTTGGTGCTTACTTTCGCGTTGCTCCAACTGCTTGTCTGCTAGTTCAAATCTCTTCATATAATCCATCCCCTTTTAATTTGTTGAGTATTTTTTGAACCAAGCCAATAAAAAAGAGCCTCCATTTTGGCGTCTTTGGCTTCGGAATCTTCGGTTTGAGCTCGTAAATCTCCGCGAGAATATCCCGGCTACGCTCGATAGCCTGGCGCGTCCCACCCGTATCCAATCGGTGCTTGAACGTTACGGCGATTCCTATCGTACTCAGCGCGGAAACATATAACGCCTGTTCTGACGTCCAGCACTCGACCGTTTCCAAATGATATCTCCGCATAATCTCCGCGATAAGCCCGCAAGCGGCGTCCGGCCCTTCGTACGGCAGCGTAATTTCATCGAGCAAGTATCCCTCCTCGCCATACAGTAGCGCGACCAGGAACGGAGTACCCTCGACGTGTTCGACGTTTGCGATGACTAACGGCTGCATCCGGTCACCAACGCCCTATCTACGTCCATTACTGAATCCGCCCCATCCGGTTCCTCCGCTACACTTACCTGATGGCTGGCTAAAAGGAGCCTAACAGATTCGTCATTGATCTCGTAAGCAAACGTGAACGACGGTTCCTTCGGAAATCCGTACTTTTCTTGGAGCATTTTTCGCAAGATAATCGCGTGCGCTCATTGTCGTAGTTACTGTCATCATTGGCATCGTCCTCCTTTATTTGATCACTCGAACATTGATAGCTTCCGGGCTCTTGCCACCTTCCTTGACGTCAAAGCAAATACGGGAGCCTGACCGGAGCTCGCCACTGATTAAGTTGCGGGCATGAACGAAAATATCACAGGTAGAGAATCCATAACCTTTTCTTTCCGAGAACCACTTCATCTTTCCGCAGCGCTGCCCGTCCGCTGGCTGCGCCTTTGGTTCATGGCGCGGCGAAGTGAATCCGGTTGACGCGATCCACTCGAAATAGTCCGGTTGGTCCCACGTTGATACTCGAACCCATTTTGCGCGATCCTCAAATGACGGCGCTCGTTCGACTACCTGTTGCATCACTCTGACCTCTCCTTTTTATAGGTGTATTTGGTACGCAAAACGGCGAATTTGCCCTATTCTTGCCTGCTTTTCATAGGCATCCGATAGATGGCAAGGGGAATATACCCCCACGTCTGATAAGCGCCAAAACTGCCTAATTGCGTACACGTTTCCGGCTATTCGCGTGCAACGTCAACACCGAGCATCCTCCGCATCGATCGTTTCCTCCGGTTAGGTACGCGATACTGCACGGCAATTCGCTGGCCTGCACGATAGTACCTCGCCATCGGTTCAACGTCAGGATAGTAACGGCGGATTCTCGCCATGATTCCGATATCCTCCGTGTAGGCTGCGAGATAGTCGGCGTCCAAGCGCCAAAGGGCGTTATTCATTACTTGACTTTTTCACCTCGTTTGACATAAAATTAAATTGGGTATTTACGATCAAAAATCTAATGTGTGATCAAAAATAATTAGGCGGGCAATTCACGAAGTTTCTGTGCGCTTTCGGGCGTTAGTCCGAATTCCGCCACGATCCGAATCGCCAACGTCCTACTTACCGATTTCATACCGCGCTCGATATCGCTAATCATCGCCCCACTAACTCCGATCTTTTTGCCGAATGCCTCCTGCGTCAGTCGTTCCAAGGCACGCAGACGAAACACAAGATCACGGTCAACAGTAACCATTCTAACTACCTCCCTTGTTTTAGATATTTGCCAAAACTTTTAACTACAAGGGCAAAATAAATAACCCTTTGTAGTCATCCCTTCCCACTACATAGCACGGTTGTCCAGACTGTGACGATGATTCCGATAGTTCTGCCACTCTCGCGCCCGCATCCATTCTGCCGATACCTCTCGCACGTTGTACGTCACGACATCGCCCGGTTCCTCCGCGTCTCTCCATCTCGCATTACCTTTCGGATTATAGCGTTTACCCTCGTACTCCGATTCCGGAACCCACTTCGGAGCGCGCCTCCCGTTCCGAAACCGCTTGTCCACATCATCCGCGTTGTCTTTTGCATAATCACCGCTGTCTCGCGTCTCATTTCGTCCCATCCGCGAATCCCTTGTCGGAGTCTCTGAATAAAACGGTATCTCGCGCAACTCTACCGGACTGTAAAACGGATACTCTAACGTATGTCGCTCCTGATCCTTCTTTAATCGCTCGTCGCCCGTCCGCCCCACTCGCTGCCGAATCTTATCCTTATACGCGAGACACTCGTCGCCGCATATCTTCGCGCGATTGTTCCGGCTCCGATCGAGAAAAAACCATTCGCAGACTTCGCAGCGCTTGATTCGGTGACGGTTTCGCGATCCAATCCGGAGCCGACCGTAATAGCGGAGCAATACGAAGTCCGCCGCACCTGACCCGATGTACGGCCGATCCTTTACCGCGTACTCGTCTGGCACCCTCGTCTTTTTGAGGCCGCGCGAATGATCCTCCGCGAGTATGTAGTCCGACAAATGATCGAGTAGAGCCGGAACCGAAGGGCGACCGTTGATTAACGTATGGGCAGACATGCCGATCGCGAGTAACGGCTTGTCCTCCACTTTCGTATGGTCCAATTGCGCCCACCCTTCGGAAATGAGCTCGTCGGTAATTTCTCGAGTAAGTTCGTTACGAGAGGCCAGCGGCGTTTCCGCGTGTTTGCGGTAATGTGCGCGCTTGTGATTCGGAAAGCCCCGGCGGGCGATGGCGGTGAGTCCTGCGTGTTGAATCGCTTGTTTCTGCAAACGACGACCCTCCTTTGTGCCCATGTGACGTTGACGACATGCGGCCTTCTTGGTTATTGGTTATCTTCCTTCTACGCGAATAAGATATTGTGTACTATCTATCGCGCTAATCTTTTATTGCGTATACTCTTTTATTTAAACAGTGCGTTCGCGAGTGAAGGCATTTATGCTGTAATGAGCGATATTATTATGGTTCTCGTTATAATGGCTTTTGTTTAAAGATGGTTCTAGTTAATGTGATGAGTAACCACGTGACGAATACCACGTGACGTTTAGCCACTTAACCGTTCCTTATTTCCGAACTGTAGCTGAGTTTCGGGGGCCAGAGTATACACGTTATTTGACCACGTACCAGGTCCGGGCTCTCTATGTCTTCGAGCGGTTACAATCGGACGCCCATTCCATCGGTATTTCAGTAACCGTGATATCCGGCGACTGGCGCTTTCTCGTGCGATCCCCAACCTCATCGCGATTGATTCCATTGACGGATAGCACACGCCATCCTCGTCCATGTACGCGGCCAGAACGCAGAGGGTTTGCCACCTCTCCGCGCCCATGTCCGCTAGGAGCCCGGAGTGTATCGCGTCAACGTACGTCTTATAGAAAATCCGTACTTCCTTCTGTTCGTCCATTTTCCGTTTATCCTCCGTTCATATCGTTTATTTTCCGTTGGCTCGTCCGACATCCGACCGGTTGTTTCCGTTCACATGGCAGTTCACCTTCCTTCTACTCTGTTATTCGTACGTAAACTGATCTCGCACATTATCCGGACAAATTTTATCCTCCAGCACCAACGGTCGAGGTCACCAAATTTACGCCTCTACTTAGATAGACGGGCGCTTCTAAACCTTGCACACTTTCGGACAAAAAAAATAAAGCGACCGTTTGGCGCCGGCGCTTTCGTTCATTATCGATCCCATTCCGTTGGCGCGAAATGAGATCCCTCCGTTATCGGCCCGCCTATCGCCGACAACTTCATCGGCAAGCGGTATTTATGCGTTCATGTCTTTCACGATCACGTTATGTTCCGCAATGCACATTAAAAACTCCGTAAGGCCGAAGTGGTAAAGAGACGATAAATCAAAGTCGTCTCCGACCTCTATCTCGAATAGCTCAGTGTCCGTTGAGTAAACCCCTTTGTGACCATAAACTGGCGATACAGTTGCGAACGCAAGTGACATTTTATCGTAGGTAATTGCGTATCGATCGGAGATTAGTATCCCATCGAAGATATCCGCGACAATTGATTCATTTATATCATCGTAGGACACCAAAATCTTCACATTCTTCATGATTAAACCCCTCCTTGGATTTGGCTGCGGAACTGTTCCGGCAGCATCTCGTGGTATTTGAAGTACGGACCGTATATCGAATAGTTGAGGTACTCGCGCATCATGTCGAGTCCGCTGATGCTGGAGAGTTTATCGACGAGGGCTTGTACCATCTGTGCGGTAATCTCCGGTCCCTCAAACATCGGTCGCTCGCGCAAGTCTGATTCGTAATAATCTCCCGCCTTCTTAACGCGGCACCAGTACAGTGTCTGGTTCGCCAGATAGTCCTCACTGGCTACATAAAGACAATGCTGATTGTCGATAAGCCACCCTGGCGCTGTAAAGTAATCTTCCGCCTCGTCGTCGTAAAATCGCAGCGTGATCGGTGTCATAATCCGGTCCTCCATCCGATCGTAGTGTTGACTGTCTCGGAGTCGTTCCGGATAAATTCAATCAAAGCACGTTCAGTGGCGTTCATGGTCGGCACATCCCTTTTCGTTCCTGCTCCGCGATTACTGCGAGCATCCAGCGCAGTCTTGTCCGAAGTGAGAGGCGTCGGTACGTTCCGGCTTTTATTCTCATTTTATATCACCCTTTTGAATAACGTTATCTTGTATTTTAGTATATGGTATAACGTTATTTTGAATTCGTCAATACTGTTATTGCGTTATTTTTTCGGATAATTTACAATACAGATATAAATAGTTTGCGGAGGGGTACCGGTGGGTTTTGTACTTATCGTTAAGGTAGATGAACAATTACGCGCTAGAGGATGGACACAGGCTGATCTAGCGGAGAAAACAGGGCTCCGCCCCAGTACGATAAGTGAGATCGTGCGCGGCTCACGGACGGTTATCAATAAAGAGCACATCGCAAAGATTGCAGAAGTAATGGGGATAACGGACATTACTGAGTTAATCGAACTTAAATCAACCGATAAAGAATAGAAAAACGCCCACCGACCGGAATTTCTCCGATTAGTGGGCGTTTGTTACTTATATCATTTCCTCGTTACAACCCTCTCTTATTTATCGTTTTCCCGATTTTCTAATTTCACCACCTGATTAAGTGGCGAATGTTTCTCATGCTCGCTTTTTATATAGGTACTCGACAGATGTGTATACCTAAGAACTTGACGCGGATCGACGTGACCTAGTAACAACTGTAATAATCGCGTATTATGGTTCGCTTCCAGAAACATAGTTGCTCCGGTGTGGCGAAGAAGATAAGGATAGATGCGCATATCCAGTCCCGCTGCTTCAGCGTATTTCTTTAGTCGACTTCGAAAATGATTTGTACGCATTTTTTCTCCGTAAACAGTTAGAAAGACGTACTCAGATTTTGTTTTTTTGCTCGTGTAGTCAATCAACTTTCTCAATAATTTCATTGTGTATTCAGATATTGGTAATACTCTTGATCGCCGCGATTTGGTCATCGTTGATCTGAGACGTATTATCCCCCGTTCGAAATCTATATCTTTCTTCTTGAGCGAAACAATTTCACCAACTCTGCAAAAAGTATCAATTTGGAGAATTAGCATGGAGAAATCTCTGTAGCCACTATATGTAGAGCGGTCTGGGGCACGGATAAGTTTCTTAAGTTGATTTACTGACAGTATATTTATATCCCCTTCTGTCTCCTTAACATTTTTTATGTTAGCGAAGGGGTTGGAACCAATTAGTTTTTCTGCATGTAAAAACCGGAACATAGTCCTGAGTCCCTTTAGACGCATATTAACAGTTACAGGTGAAAGCCCCTCCGTCTGATACTTTTCTGGCTTATGCGAATGACCATCCCATTTACGTTTAGATTTCAGCATCCAAGTTATATAATTTCGTATCATAGTCGGTGTCACGTTTATCACGCTCACCTCAAGATCATTGCTAGTTAAGTATCCGCAGAAAAAACGATAGTTTTCACGATATGTTTCTAATGTTCTCTCCGCTATTCCCTCCGCAATTTTAGCGCGATAGAAAATGTCGAATAGGTCATCGAGTGATTCTATCTGGCACTTATTGTTCCTTTCATAATCATTTTCCACCTTTTTAAGTAACTCAAAAACGTCATCAAGCGTATATCTACGCTGATCTTCCTCATGAATAATCAACTAATTTCATCCTCTACGTAATTTTCCAATGCTTAAAAATTACAATAGAAATGAGTGAAATAACAGTCTGATTCTTTCGTTAGTTTTAGCCGATATAAAAATAAGTGCAACTATAGTTAACGCATGCTTACGAAGCTAGCGATGCTTAACGCATGCCCAACGTAAATACACGAAGAGACTACGTAAGTCAAAGTTAATTTTTAATGCGCGGATTATTTTGACCCCTGCTGATTTCTTTGTGCAGACGCAAAATAAGCGCCCACCCATTATCGGGAAGCGCTTTTTCTTTTGCCTATGTTATTTGAACCTACTCTCCGTTACGACCTTTACGTACCCGACATTCTCCGGATTTCCCTCGACGTCCTTTACTACACGAACGTTATAGAACCCGTCCACCTGTCCGTAATCGAGATATAGCGGATTCTCCCTCTCCGGTGTTGCGCCGTCCTCTACCGCCAGCCCAGCCGCACGCATCGCCTTTATCGCGTCATCCGGGTACTTGAACGCCTCAGACGGGCGTACCTCGATCCTGGCCGCGACTCCTTCGATAAACATGACGCTTACCTCGCCTGTATCCGCTTTGTACGTGTGACGAACGAATGGCGTCTTCTCTTCCGTTGAGAGCGACGTCCACTCTCCGTTTTCTGTCGCGGTAGGCTTGCCGAGTAGCGCCGTTACGTCGGCTTCCGGTTTGCTCGCGACCGATGATATGCTCGGTGATGGCGCGGTAGGCTGCGCAAACGAGTGCCCAAAATCCCCCGATAAATGAGTGTTTGGCTCCACCGTCTCTCCTGGCCTCTTTAGTCCTAATTCGTCAGCAATAGCATTCATTTGCTCCTCTTCAGTAAGTACGGGGTTCGGATCGCTACTGCATCCCGTTAGAATCGCGAGAGCTCCGAGTATGTACAATGACCGTCTCATTGCGTTGCTCCTCCGATTTTTACCCAAATTATACCATAATAACACTGATACACGCTGAACCATCGTCTATTTCTGGACTCCGAGGTAAAATTTGATTCGCGCGAGGTGTAACCGTCTGACGGAGGGATTTCGAGGTGGCGTCTTGGGGTCAAACCGTAATCCTTCCGTTATGCAATTGATATCCATTCCCAGTTACCATAAGATTTCTACTCGGACACAGCTCGTTTTCACAAACGCGATAACGGCGCGGGTTCTGCGTGGGTGTGGATAACTATCGTTTATGCACGGTTTATACAAACCGCATAACGGCGCGGGTTTGCGCGATTCGACCGTTTTTATTTCCCATCCGTTTATGCAGCTGTTATGCAGCGTGACCCCTGAGATTTCTTAGGACGTCCGCGCCGGGAGCGTGCAGCGGATGTAATGGCTTATTTTGTACGGAAATGTTCGGTCGTGCGCGCTCGCTTTATCGCGTTAAAATACGATAGCGACGCAGATTATCACGGTCAGATAGGCTGACGTATGCTTACGTACTATGCCGGACTAAAGCGTCTATAAAAAAAAGAAACGTCACCCAATTCAGGCAACGTTTGCTTTTTGAACGTGTATTCGGTTAAACTCGTCTCAACGATACATCCGGTAAATTTCGCACTTTATGGAGGTGACACGGACGCAATTTTTCGGAACGACAGCGGTCAAGTTTACCGGAACGCCCCCGCAAATTGTCGCAGAATTTACGGGAACAGATCGATTAGCCACCGTTCAAAAACGCTGTTCTGACGCGATCCTAGCTAATCTTCGCCTCAATCCGCAACTTGTCCGCCACCATGGCGATGAATTCACTATTGGTCGGCTTCGCCTTGGTGTTGGAAATCGTATAACCAAACAAGCTGGAGATGGAGTCCAGATTACCACGGGACCACGCTACTTCAATCGCATGACGGATGGCACGTTCTACGCGACTTGCGGTTGTATTGAATTTCTTGGCAATGTCCGGGTACAGGACTTTGGTAATCGAACCAAGCAGCTCAACATCGTTGTATACCATGGTAATCGCTTCCCGCAAATACAAATAACCTTTGATATGAGCAGGAACTCCAATCTCATGAATGATGCTGGTGATGCTCGCGTCCAAATTCCGACCGCGGATTTGCAAGGTAGCTTGCGGTTTCACAGAGGAAACAAAAGAAGAGGCAGGTTTGGTTGTAATAATTTGACGGATGCGCTGAGCCAGCACCTCCATATCAAACGGTTTCAAAATGTAGTAAGCTGCTCCCAGCTCCACTGCTTTCTTCGTAATCTCTTCCTGCCCGAAAGCAGTCAACATGATAATTTTAGGTTGAGGACTTAAGCGCATGGCCTGAATTTGTTCCAAAACAGCCAAGCCATCCAGATGTGGCATGATGATATCCAAAATTAATACATCGGGTACACGTTCCTGCAGCAGTCGAACTACCTCATTGCCGTTGTAAGCAACACCCACAACATTCATGTCATACTGGCTACTGATGTACTCTTCTAACAGATTCACAAATTCTCGGTTATCATCTGCCAACAACACTTCAATCTTGCTCAAGGTCGTTCCTCCTAACAATGGACGGTCTTTTGGAAAGAAGGTGGCGTTCTAGAAGTTAACAAATCTAAAAGGATTGTCCATACCATCTTTTTCTCTACAAAAATAATTCGACAAAGCAAATTCCATTCCTGCCAATGACGAAAGATTGAATGATTTAACTGATATTTCGACAAAGAATCCATTCATTCCTAATCGATTCGTCAAAGGAATGCAAATATCGAAAAAGCCGCCTCGCTTCGTTCGCGTGACGGCACTTCATTCAGGCAGCTTTGGTTGTATTGGTTCTGGATTCGGCAGTACCTCGCACATTCACACCAGCATCCTGAAGCATCCATTCAATGTAGCAGCCGTATCCCGAAGTAGGATCATTGACAAACACATGTGTGACAGCACCGACGATCTTGCCTTTTTGAATGATGGGACTGCCGCTCATCCCCTGTACGATGCCACCTGTCTTTTCCAAAAGTCGTTTGTCCGTGACTTTAATAATCATCCCTTTGGTTGCAGGAAAATGCTGCTTGACCACATTTGCGATCTCAATATCGAACTCTTCTACCTTCTGGCCTTCCACGACAGTAAGAATTTTAGCTGGCCCTTCCTCTACCTGTTCAGCAAGAGCGATTGGTAACGGCTCCTGATAATAGCTGCGTTTGGGCTCATCCTTCATTTTGCCGAAAATGCCAAAAGGGGTGTTTTTGGTTATATTTCCGAGAACTTCACTTTCATTGTAGAAACGCGCAAATTTCTCCCCTGGGTTGCCACTTTGTCCTTTTTCAATCGATGTGACACTTGCTTGCACGATCTGGCCATCTCCTACGACAATGGCTTGACCAGTATCTACGTCGGAAATGACGTGCCCTAATGCCCCGTACGCTTTGGAATTCGGATCATAAAAGGTCAGTGTCCCTACTCCTGCCGCTGAATCCCGGATATAGAGACCCATACGGTATTCACTGTCTTTTTTGTCTTTTGCCGGGTGCAAAGTGAGCGAAAGCTTTTCCTTGCCACGAACGACAAGCAATTGAACGGAATGATTCTTTTTCCCCGTTTCGTTAATCAATTTCTTTACGTCGTTCATGTCATTGATGTACATGTCGTTCATTTTGATAATCATGTCACCGACGTGTATACCTGCCTGTTCACCTGGAGAAAACTTGTTTTTACCATCGTCAACTAAATGATGACCGACAACCAAAACACCCGCTGTTTGCAGCTTCACCCCGATTGACTGTCCACCAGGGTACAACCGCAGATCTGGCAATACATTTACTTTTACAGCAGTCAGCGGAATGTTATGCCACTTCACCTGCAATTGGGCTTCCCCAGCCCTACGCGGTTCAACGGACATAGGCCTGCTCAAATCAACGGATACCTCTCGCGCCTCTGTCCCGTTAACGTGCAAAATATCAGGATTGCTGTTGATTAGCGTGCCCATTACCGGCACAGAGACCCGTAGTTGCTCGAGGGACCCTTCCATCAAACGCAATTCACGGGGAAAGGAGGACAGATCGCGGAACGGGGTGGAACTCACGACAAGCGCCGTGATGAGGAGAAGGAGACTTCCCATCCATTTTCTTTTGTTTTGTCGGATCACCAGTAATCACTCCTACCGTTCCCTACCTACACCTACAAAACAAAACGGTCAGGTCCGTTTTGATTGACCGCAAGCGGTCATGAGGGACACCTCCACCTTGTGTACCTTTAATGTTGCCACCAGCCAAGCGTATTATGTCAGGAAAATAACCCACTCCTAACATTAGAAAGCCAGGCTTCACCTAGACCTTGGCGAGGCCATTGCTGCACTCTTATCAACGAAAAAAGACTGCCAACTTAAATTAGCTGACAGTCTTTCGTTCACGGCCGAGAAGGATCATCTCGCGTGCATGTTCTTCTGTTTTCGCTGTTACCTCTGCCCCGCTTAGCATGCGAGCCAGCTCTAATACCCGTTCATCATCAGACAAACGATTCACCCGCGTCTCTGTTTCATTCTCGCTCATTTCCTTTTTGATCAGAAAATGCGCGTCTGCCATGGATGCGACCTGTGGCAAGTGCGTAATACACAGGACTTGGCGCTGCCCAGCGACTCGGGCGAGCTTTTCTGCTATCGCTTGAGCTGCTCTTCCACTTACACCCGTGTCAACTTCATCAAAAATAAGGGTCTCCACTTGATCAGTGCCCGCCAAAATCGTTTTAATGGCCAGCATGACGCGAGACAGCTCCCCGCCGGAAGCAATCTTCGCCAAGGGACGCAATGGTTCACCCGGGTTAGGTGAGATTAAAAACTCAATCTGATCCATTCCGTTCGCATCTACGAAGCGCTTGATTCCATCGATTTCTACCCCGTCATCATCCGGCGTCTGTCTGACGTCGATGGCAAAACGAGCACGCTCCATGTGCAGTTCTTTTAGTTGCTGCTCGATTTCTTGTGCGAGTTTTCCTGCGCATTCGGAACGAATGACCGACAACTCCAACGCCTCCACTGCCAAATCGGCTGCAAACTCCTGCAATTGCTTTTCCACCTGCTGGAGACGGTCTTCGTAGTGATGCATGTCATCCAATTCATCCTGAATCGTGGCAGCGTACTCCAAAATATCGTCTACACTTTTGCCATACTTACGTTTTAACGACTGGATCTGATCAAGACGGCGTTCTACTTCCGCCAGCTGCTCCGGTTCAAATTCCATTTGGTACGACAATTGACGAAGGTTATGTACCACATCTTCTATCTGATAGTATGCCGATTGGACTATCTCCAAAATCGGAACGAGCTGTTCTTCGTAGTTCACACCACGCTCAAGCTCTCCCATCGCATGGCCTAACCAATCCATACCCTTTTGGTCACCATGCAATGCGCGGTATGCATCTTGAATCGTTGAATAAACTTTTTCAATGTTCATCCACTTTTTCCGCTGCTGCAAGAGCTTCTCGTCTTCGCCAGGCGTGAGGGTTGCCGCCTCAATTTCATCGAGCTGATATTGCAATAGATCGATACGCTGTACCAGCTCCCGATCATTACGTGCCATACGCTCGAGATCTTGCTTTGTTTTGCGGTAAGCAGCATACAGGGTTCCATATTCTTGCTTTGCTGATCCCAATGCACTTTCCCCATATGCATCGAGCCAATTGATATGCTTGTCCGACTGCATCAGCATATGCGTATCGTGTTGTCCATGCACCGTAACCAGCCATGGCCCTAACTCACGCAGCATAGCGAGAGTCACGAGTTGTCCATTGATTCGAATGATGCTCTTCCCTTGATTCGATATATCTCGTCGTACCACGAGCATTCCGTCTTGCTCAATCTGGACACCCACATTCTTACAAACGGCAAGTCCAGGATGACCAGGCGGTAATTCAAATAGCCCTTCCACTTCTGCACGAGGCTCCCCGTAACGGACAAAATCAGCCGAAGCCCGGCCTCCTAGCAACAGTCCTAGCGCATCGATAATGATGGATTTACCGGCACCAGTCTCCCCTGTCAGGATGTTTAAGCCTTTTTGGAAAGAGACCGTCACTGATTTGATGATGGCAAAATTTCGGATCGAGAGTTCCACTAGCATCGCAAGCGACCACCTTCTACAACATTTCCATTAAGCGTTTTGTCACTTCACTGGTATTTTCTTTGGAACGGCAAATAATCAGGATGGTGTTGTCGCCACTGATTGTCCCCATGATTTCTTCCCACGGAAGGTTGTCAATCAGTTCCGCTACCGCATTCGCATGTCCCGAAAGTGTCTTCAGTACAATAAAATGATCAGCTTGGTCAATGCTAATAAAGGAATCCACAAGCATGCGTTTCAGCTTTTGCAGTGGATTGAATTTTTGTTCAGCAGGCATTGAATACTTATATCGTCCATCAGGGAGCGGCACTTTTACCAAGTGTAGTTCCTTGATGTCTCGGGATACAGTCGCTTGCGTTACGTTAAAGCCAGCAGTCCGCAAGCGGTCCACCAGATCATCCTGTGTTTCCACCTCTTGATTGCTGATGATATCCCGAATACGAATATGTCGTTGCCCTTTGTTCATATGGATTACTCCCATTCCCCTTGTAATTTCGTTCGTATTGCTTCGAAAAAGCCACCTTTTTTCCACTTAATCAGCGGGGTAACACATGGTGATTTTTGAATGTAAATCTGATCGCCGCCCTCGAGTCGATAACCAAACTGCCCGTCAATGGACAGTCCCATCTCTTGATGTATGGCATCCACTTCGACCCGGATCGTTTGATTGCCAGACAGTACCATTGGTCGGGCCGTCAAGGAATGAGGAGCCACTGGCGTCAGTAATAGCATGTCCACATTGGGCGCCACTATAGGACCGCCTGCAGAGAGTGAGTATGCCGTTGATCCTGTTGGCGTAGAGACAATGACACCGTCTCCGCTGAACGTCGCGACGTACTCATCATCGAGAAAGACCGCACATTGAATGATTCGGCAAAATGACCCTTTAGCAATCCCTATATCATTCATGGCCGTGTATGTTCCCAGTGTGGTTCCTTTTCGCACCAAACAAGCTTCCAGCATCGCTCTCGTTTCAATGTCGTACTTTCCAGAAAGGAGATTGTCTACAGCCTGAGGCAGATGCTCCGGTTCCGCTTCTGATAAAAAGCCCAACGTGCCTAAATTAATTCCAAAGATCGGGATCGAGTGACCGGCAAGCTGGCGAGCAATTCTGAGTAGCGTGCCATCGCCCCCTAATACACAAACCAAATCCGCATGCTTCCCCATCTCTTCTACAGATGCGCCCAGTTCTGGATGCCCTACATCTGATGCGACATGTTCATCCAGGAATACCTGTGCCCCTCTGTCCTCAAGTAAATACAGCAGTTCCCGTGCAACAATACGTGCTTCGGGTTTTCCTTTGTTCGCTATGATTCCAATTTTCTTCACGTGGTCCACCCCAAAACTGGTTGGTTGGAAATCCTTCTTGAACAACCTCATATACAAGTATACAACTTCACATGCATAAATAAAAAGCCTCGATTGTGACAAAACTCCCGAGGCTTTGGTTTTTTATCCTATTTCAAATTCGCATGAGCAGACGCAACTACCTCTGTTACGCATTGCAACCAAGCTTCCGAATCCATGCCGCCCTCATTTTTCTGAACATGCATAACAAATTCAATGTTTCCTTCTCCCCCTGTAATTGGAGAGTAGTCCAAGCCCTTTAGCGCGAAACCCAATCCACTAGCAAATTGACCGATGTCAGTCAGTACGCTCTCGTGTACTTCTGGATCACGAACGATTCCATTCTTTCCGACTCTATCCTTGCCGGCTTCAAATTGAGGCTTGACCAGCGCAACGACGTCACCGCCACCCTTCAGAAAACGGTACAATACGGGTAAGATCAATCGCAGCGAAATAAACGATACGTCAATCGATGCTGCGGTTGGACGTTCATGTTCAAATGCTTCCGGGTCCATATGACGGAAATTCGTCCGTTCCATGACGACCACTCGTTCATCCTGTCGCAAGCTCCACGCGAGCTGTCCATACCCGACGTCAATAGCGTATACAAGGCGCGCACCGTTTTGTAGCGCACAGTCCGTAAATCCGCCAGTCGAAGCTCCGATGTCCATCATGACACGATCCTTCATGTCGATTTCAAAGACACGCAATGCCTTTTCCAGCTTGAGACCACCCCGACTCACATACGGGTGTACCTCGCCCTTCACCGTAATCGCAACATCCTCGGCAAATTTGGTTCCCGGCTTGTCACAGCGCTCGCCAGCTACTTGCACAAGTCCTGCCATTACAGCTGCTTTTGCTTTTTCTCTGGTCTCATAATGGCCTCTTTCGACCAAGAGAACATCAACCCGTTCTTTTCTTACACTCATGCTTCCACTACGCCCTTCGAAATTGGCATCAAGGATCGGACACGAGCAGCGATATTATCAGCTGTAAGCCCTACCTCTTGCCGCTGTTCTTTCACACTTCCATGCTCAACAAAATAATCAGGTACCGCGACAACCTGTACATGCATGCCGTGATAGCCTGCACGATTGTAACATTCAATGACAGCACTGCCGAATCCGCCCATTTCACAGCCCTCTTCGACCGTAATGATATCGTAGCCTTCCTTAGCCAGACGGAACAACAGCTCTTCGTCCAAAGGCTTGCAAAAACGTGCATTAACCAGCATCGGTTTGATTCCTTCTTCTTGAAGCTGATTGACAGCCGCCTCAGCAATTTCGAATACGTGACCGAACGAGAGGATCGCCACGTGTTTGCCTTCGCGTACAATCTCCGCTTTTCCGATTGGCAGGACTTGCAGATCATCATCCATTTTGACGCCACGAATCGGCAATCGCGGATAACGATAAGAGATCGGACCCTCTTTATATTCCACTGCTGTCTTCATCATGTGACGCAGCTCATTTTCATCCTTCGGTGCCATAATGACCATATTTGGAATGATGCGCATGAATGCCACATCGTACATCCCTTGGTGTGTCTCCCCGTCTGCTCCGACGAGCCCAGCACGGTCAACGGCGAAAATCACATTGAGCTTTTGGCGTGCGACATCGTGGATCAACTGATCATAGGCTCTTTGCAAAAAGGTCGAATAAATCGCAAAGACCGGCTTCAAGCCTTGTGTCGCTAATCCTGCCGCAAATGTACATGCGTGCTGCTCTGCAATCCCAACGTCAAACAGTCTGTCAGGGTACTTCTGTCCAAATGGGATCAAGCCCGAACCCGCTGGCATCGCAGGCGTAACAGCGACAATCGACTTGTCTTCATCTGCGAGCTTCATCATCGTATCCGCAAAAACAGACGTATACGTTGGTGCAGATTTCGGTGTATCACCTGACTCGATTTTATACGTACCGATACCATGCCACTTGACTGAGTCAGCTTCAGCTGGCGCATAGCCTAGTCCTTTTTTCGTGATGGCATGAATCAAAACAGGGCCTTTTGTATGCTTGGCTGTCTTTAATGTATCGAGCAATAGCTCCATGTTATGTCCGTCGATCGGGCCAATATACGTAAAGCCGAGCTCTTCGAAGAGAACGCCAGATACGAGCAAGTACTTCATGCTGTCCTTGAAACGTTCAGCCATGTGAGCCAATTTGCCCCCTACAGCCGGAATGGATTTCAACAATCCTTCGACTTCATCCTTCGCCCACTGATAGTTCTCCGTCGAGCGAATTTTCCCCAAGTAGTTATGCAAGGCCCCAACGTTTGGCGCGATGGACATTTCGTTATCATTTAACACAACGATGACATTCTTACGCTCATGACCGATGTGGTTCAAGGCCTCCAAAGCCATACCGCCTGTTAACGCACCGTCACCGATGACTGCAATGACATGATTTTTTTCTTTTTTCAAATCACGCGCAGTCGCCATCCCCATTGCGGCGGACAACGACGTACTGCTATGCCCGGTTTCCCAGACGTCATGCGGGCTTTCCACCATTTTGGGGAACCCACACAGACCTTTGTACTGACGCAAGGTCGGAAACATTTCCCGGCGTCCTGTCAGCAGTTTATGTACGTATGCTTGATGTCCGACATCCCAGATCAGCTTGTCCTTGGGACTGTCAAAAACATAGTGCAGCGCTAGCGTCAGCTCGACTACTCCCAGATTCGGCGCGAGATGTCCACCAGTTTTCGATAGCGTCTCGATTAGAAACTGACGGATCTCGGATGCCAATGTATGTAGCTGCGGTTGCGTGCACTTTTTCAAGTCTTGAGGATCATTTATAGTAGTAAGCAGCATTGGTATTCCTCACTTTCCACTGTTCGTTCTCCGGCGATTGTGCATGCTGCATATCAATCAAGCCACTAGAAAACCCGGCTTTCCTTATTGCTATAGCCGATTCCGCTTATTTTCAGCTTGATTCATTATAACGGTTTCTTAATAAAAACACCACTTTTCATCAACCTATACGAATATGAAAGCGATATCTTGCATTTTCTGGTAAGATGATTTTGAATACATACTCTAAACAAAAGAGGTGGACGTCCGTGAAGTTCTCACAAATTCAGTATGAGCGCATGGATATAGACAAAGTTGAAGGACAATTCACACAATTATTAGAAGCGTTTCAACATGCTGCAAGCTTCTCCGAGCAAGATACGATCATGGCTGAATTGAACAAACTGCGACAAGAAGTGGAATCTGCGCGGAATGTCGCACAAATCCGCCACACAATCAATACAGAAGATCCCTTCTACAAAGCGGAGCAGGACTATTGGGATGAAGCAACTCCTTTGTATACCGGAATCGTTTCCCGCTACTATCAGGCGATTGTCGATTCTCCCTTCCGTGCTGACTTGGAAGAAAAATGGGGAGCACAGCTGTTTCGCATCGCTGAGAGTACACTCCGTACATTTTCGCCAGAAGTTATCACTGATTTACAGGAAGAAAACCGTTTGGCCAGTCAATATGTCGCACTGAAAGCTTCTGCCAAAATCATGTTTGAAGGAGAAGAGCGAAACCTTTCAGAGATGGTTCCTTTTACAATCGCGAAAGATAGAGATATGCGCAAACGCGCTAATGAAGCGAAGTATGAGTATATGCGGAAACATACAGACGAATTTGATCGCATTTACGATACTCTCGTCAAGGTACGCACACGTATCGCAAAAAAACTCGGCTTCAATAGCTTTGTGGAGCTAGCCTATGCACGTATGAACCGTACCGATTACAACGCAGAAATGGTAGCCAGTTTCCGCCAGCAAGTGCTTGAGCACATCGTTCCAGTATCGTCAAAGCTCGTTGAACGTCAGCGCCAACGTATTGGTGTCGATACACTTGAGTATTACGATCTTTCCTTTGATTTCGCTACAGGGAATCCAAGCCCGAAAGGCCCGCCGGAATGGATTGTGGAAAACGGGAAAAAGATGTATGCCGAGCTGTCACCTGAAACGGACGAATTTTACAACTTCATGCTGGACAATGACTGTTTAGATCTATTGAGCAAAAAAGGAAAGGCTACAGGCGGCTACTGTGAATACATCAGCCAGTACAGGCTCCCATTTATTTTCGCCAATTTTAACGGTACCTCTGATGATATCGACGTGCTTACGCACGAGGCAGGACATGCGTTTCAGGTGTATGTAAGCAGAGATTTTGAGGTTCCTGAATATCATTTCCCAACCTATGAGGCATGTGAAATACATTCGATGAGCATGGAGTTTTTGACGTGGCCATGGATGGAGCATTTTTTCAAGGAAGATACCGATAAATACAAATTCTCTCATCTAAGTAGCGGACTCCAGTTCATACCCTACGGCGTGTCTGTTGATGAGTTCCAGCATGTTGTCTACGAGAATCCAGATATGACCCCTGCAGAGCGTAAACTCGCTTGGCGTGAAATTGAGCGCAAGTACCTCCCGCATCGCAATTACGCACAGAATGAGTATCTTGAGGAGGGCGGGTTCTGGCAGCAGCAAACGCATATTTTTCAAAGCCCCTTCTATTACATCGACTACACACTGGCCCAGATTTGCGCGTTCCAATTTTGGAAACGATCTCAATCTGAGCCGAAGCAAGCTTGGGAGGATTATTTGACGCTTTGCCGCGAAGGCGGAAGCAAATCGTTCCTCGAGTTAGTGCAAGTGGCGAAGCTGTATTCTCCATTTGAGGACGACAGCATTCCATCGGTGATTGGCGAGATTGAACAATTTTTAAATAGCATTGACGATAAAAGCTTGTAATTGTAATAGGTAGGTACGCAAAAAAGCTGGCATTTCCCGTATGGGTTGCCAGCTTTTACTTATTTATTGCGATCACGCACGTAGTCCGCCAAAGGGCTGAGTGCTGAATTCTCGATTCCCGCATCTGCAAGCGCTGCTTTTGCCTCCGCAATCAATTCGTCAAGACGTGCCTTCGATTCGGCTAGACCAAGAAGCGATGGGTACGTCGCCTTTTCCCGATCGGCATCGCTGCCAACTGCTTTCCCCAGCTCTTGGGCATCCCCTTCCACATTCAAGATGTCATCCTGAATTTGAAAAGCCAGACCAATGCAAACACCATAGCGTGTCAATGCTTCCATTTGGCCTTCGGATGCTTCTGCGAGGTAGCCTCCCCCGCGCAAGGCTGCGATCAAGAGATCACCCGTTTTGTGACGATGGATAAATTCGAGCTGATCCAGGTTAAGGCGCTTGCTCTCCCCTTCGATATCAGCCATCTGTCCGCCAACCATGCCAGTTGCTCCTGCACGTTTTCCCAGTTCCGCAATCAGTTTCACGGTAGTAGCCGCTGAAACATCAGCGCGATCCAGGTAAGCTTCTGCAATGTATGCGAACGCTCTAGTCAGCAAGGCATCTCCTGCGAGAATAGCTGTTGCTTCACCGAATACTTTGTGATTGGTCGGTTTTCCGCGACGAAGATCATCGTCGTCCATCGCAGGGAGGTCATCGTGAATCAAAGAGTACGTATGTATCATTTCCAAGGCAGCCGCAAATGCCACCCCCCGTTCAATCGGCTTGTCCAGCGCTTCGAGGACCGCCAACACCAACATGGGACGCAACCTCTTTCCGCCTGCCATGAGCGAATACTTCATGGATTCGTACAAGTTTTCCGGAACTCCTTGCTGCTCAAGCGCTGGCAAGAGTCTTTGTTCTATATAGGCGGTCTTCTCTACCAAATAATTCTCGAATGTATGCACGCCGATCATAATTCTCCTTCCACGCGAAAAGCCTTCTGCTTTACTTGTCCATCTTCTTCCACCAACTGGGTTATCTTCGCTTCGATCGCATCCAGCTTTTGGCCACAAATTCTGGAAAGAGTTACTCCTTCTTGATATAGCGTAATCGCTTCTTCGAGAGGAATATCTCCTTCCTCAAGTCGATTGACGACTTCTTCCAGGCGTTTCATCGCGTCCTCAAACTGCATATCCGTCTCTTGTTCAGTTTTCTTGCGAGCCATTCTGCTTCTCCTCCTCCCGGTTCACTTTTTCCACACGCGCAGTCGCACTGCCATCACTTAATCGTACCATGATCTCATCGCCAGGGGCAAACTGTTCCACCGATTTCACGAGTCTGTCATTGGTGTATACGAGTGAGAATCCACGCTGCATGACCTTCAGTGGACTCAGCGCTTCCAATGTAGCTACACGAGCTGCGAATGCCATTCTTTTTTGATTGAGACGACCCAGCATCCGTTCGTCCAAAGTGGCGCGGAGTTTAGACAGATTTTTTCTTTTATCCCCAATTTGATCAGCAAGGCGATAGCGCTTGATCTGTTCGTCTAATCGCGTATAGCGTTCGCGTCTTCTGTCCAGCAAATGCTTCATCGATTGACGCATCCGCAAATGTGCCCGATCCAATCGTTCTGCGGCTTCCTCCAGCCTACGCTCCGGTTGGCGCATCGCATACGAATTGCTCAAGCGTGTCAAACGGTTTCTCTGCTCTGTCATGGTGCCACGCACTGCTCGATGCATCCGTATTTCGAGCTGCCGCACTCTTTCGACCCATTCCAAATAATGCGGTACAGCCAATTCAGCAGCCGCTGTCGGCGTAGCTGCCCGGACATCTGCTACGAAATCGGCGATCGTCACATCCGTCTCATGTCCTACAGCGGAGATAACGGGGATGAGTGATGCAGCAATTGCCCTCGCGACGTTTTCATCATTAAACGCCCACAGCTCCTCGATGGAGCCACCACCTCGCCCTACAATGAGAACATCAATGTCAGGCTGATCGTTCATGATCCGAATTGCGGAGACAATCGATGCGGGTGCATCCGCACCTTGGACAACAGCTGGTGAAAGTACGATTTCAGCCTGCGGATACCGTCTGCGAATTGTTGTGCAAATATCTCGGATGGCAGCTCCTGTCGGAGAAGTGACAACACCGACACGTTTGGGAAAACGCGGGAGCATCCGCTTCCTCTCAGCTGCAAACAACCCTTCTTGGGCCAATTTTTCTTTTAGCTGCTCGAATGCTAAATAAAGCGAGCCGAGACCATCTGGCTGCATCTCTTTGGCGTAGAACTGATACGCCCCGTCCCGTTCGTATGCAGAAATAGACCCTCGTACAATCGCTTTTGCTCCATCTTTGGGCAAGAAACGCAGGAAGCGGTTATGACTCGCAAACATGACGACTTTGATGCGTGACTGCTTGTCCTTTAGCGTGAAATACATATGACCACTGGAGTGGTGGGTAAAATTAGAGATTTCCCCTCTCACCCATATATCTTGCAGGTGGGGTTCCTTTTCCAGCACCAGCTTAATATAACGATTGAGATCACTCACTGATAAGATATCTTGTAATGCCATGCGGCCCCTCCTTTACAAAAAACTTGGCTTTGGCGTGCATGTAACAAGGACAATGCAAAAGAATGGATAAAGCTTATGCCTTATCCATTCTATAATAAGTTGCCGATCTTCTTCTATTGTTTTGCTTGCTTTTTCGCTGCCGCAACGGTATTTTTCAGCAGCATGGTAATCGTCATCGGGCCAACACCGCCTGGAACTGGTGTTAAAAAGCTTGCCACTTCTTTGACCTCGTCGAACTTGACATCCCCAACCAGCTTACCTGTTTCGATGCGGTTCACACCAACGTCAATGACGACAGCCCCCGGTTTGACATGCTCCTTGCCAATCATATGAGCCCTACCGGTTGCAACGACGAGGATGTCCGCCTTTTGGGTGAATTCCTCTAGATTTTGCGTGCGAGAATGACACATGGTTACCGTAGCATTTTCCTGTTGCAGGAGCAATGAGACCGGCTTACCAACGATATTGCTGCGTCCGATCACCACTGCATGTTTGCCTGCCAGTGGGGTGCCTGTGCGCTTGATCAACTCAATAATTCCGTGCGGCGTGCAAGGAAGCAGCGTATCATTTCCCAATACCATGTTTCCTACGCTAATCGGATGGAAACCGTCCACATCTTTTTCAGGTGCAATGGCTTCAATTATCGCATGCTCTGAAATATGAGCAGGAAGAGGAAGCTGAACCAAAATCCCATTAACGTTCGGATTTTCGTTCAACTGTTGAATGATAACCAACAACTCTTCCTCTGTGATGTCAGCGTCCTTCATGATGATCTCGGATGAAATACCGACTTCCTCGCAGCCTTTTGCTTTCCCCCGTACATAGGAGTGGGAAGCCGGGTCGTCTCCCACAATGACAACGGTCAAACCCGGTACGATCCCTTGTGTTTTCAATTCAGCTACTTCGTTCGCCAATTCGGCCCGAATACTCTGTGCTACTTCTTTTCCCTGGAGAATGGTTGCAGCCATGGAGAAAATGCCTCCTTTATCAACGTTGATACGTTAAGTGTACCGATTTCCTCCTCAGCTGTAAAGCCGAATTATAAAAAGTTCGCTTTTATTTAATGTTCGTCTTTTGCTTCATCCACCCCAACATAGCGACTCCATAGGCATTATCACCGGAGTAAACAGGGTCACAGAAGTACAGCTTCGCCTTCACGGCAGGGTGTTCCAGGCGTTTGATCAGCCGCTCACGTATGTAATAATTAGCAGCTACTCCTCCAACAATCAAGATGTCCTTCGGGTAGCTTTGCTCTACTGCATGGCGCAATGACTTCTCTAGTGTATTGGCAATACATTGCTCAGTCGCCCGCGCAATCTCAGCAGGGCTCGTACTTCCCTTCTCCACTTCCCGCAAAAGCGAAGCTTCTGGACCAGAAAAACTAAAGGAAAGCCCGTCAACCGCCGAAGAAATCCGAAACGCACCTGTTGAGTCCTTGGCTAACTGCTCCAGTGCGGGACCTGCAGGAAAGGACAGACCGAGTGCCACACCAATCCGATCGACCAGCTGCCCAGCGTGCAGATCGATCGTCCCACCGATTTTCTCAATCGCATACCCGGCTGCATGACGCTCGCACAACAACAATTCGCTGGTGCCCCCAGACAAATGTACGGCCAAAAAGCGATCCTCTGTCGGACGCACCTCAGCGGTATATTCCCCTGCCGCGATATGTCCCTCTTGATGAGTCGTCAAGTGCAGGGGAACCCGCAAGTAAGTCGCCAACGATTTCGCCAAGCCCTCTCCTACCTTAAATACAGGCATATACGATCCATCTTGCGGACGCGGCTTCTCGCTCACACAAATCGCTGCAATCTCGTAATCCTTCCACTTCATCTCTTCACTTAATTCCGGCAGGTTCATCACATGCTGAAAGACGGCTTCGGATTGTTGCAGTCCGCGCTTGCCCTCCTTTACTTTCAGAAGGCGTTTTGCTTCTGCGACAATTCGGCCGTCTTCCTCAGCCAAGCACAGTGATGTCCGGTAATTGCTCGTGTCGATTCCCAACATTACCTTACTCATGCTTGTATCTCCTACCTATTACGCCTGCTTGGTTTCACGCGATTGCAAGAAGCTCGACAACACACCGTTGATGTATCGGTGGGACTGCTCGTCGCTAAAGAGCTTCGCGATCTCAATCGCTTCGTTCATCACGACTTTGTCAGGGGTGTCTTGCTCAAACATGATCTCGTAAAAAGCCAGACGAAGAATAGCGCGATCTACATTGGCGATGCGTTCCAATTGCCATCCACGCAGATACTTCTTGATTTCCGAATCAATCTCAGTCAAGTTTTTCAATACACCGTCGAGGAGATAACGCAAGTACTGCGCATTTTCCTCAGATTCTTCCATGACGAGGGCAACCGCATCTGTTAGCGGAACCTCTGCCATATCAATTTGGAAAAGACATTGGACTGCTTTTTCTCGTGCTGTTCTTCGTTTCATACCATTCATTCACCTACTAATTAGATTGAGCTCGGACCTTCTTTATGTCACCGAAACTTGCCTGGCAAAATCTTGTCGAGTATTTCACGCAAGTCTTCTTTATGATCGAGCTTGCGACCGATATAATAACCGGTCCCGACAAACACAACAAAAACCAGTGTATCCCAAAATCCCACGAGAAGGTAGATGATGCCGAAAAAAACTCCGGCCAAAATCCCCATTAGCTTCCCCTTGTGTTCCCGCATTAACTCCCACATCTTGGACTTCACCTTCTATTCCACCCGTTTACGAGCCGCGTAGTTTTCCTGCTGAGCTACTTCCGTCACAACAATGACCACCTCGGAAATGACAACACCAGCAATCCCCTCGACTTGCTCCTTCACGTCAGCCTGTAGCTTCTGTGTCAGTTCAGGCAATGGCGTTTCGCCATCTACCGAAACACGCAGGGTGATAATATTGCCGCTCTCGAGTGCTTTGACTGTCGTTTTCATATCGCGCACTCCTTTAACACGGCGGGCTGCACGCTCTGCAATGGTCTGGATCGTCTGAATCGTAATGTTGACCTCACCCAAATCACTGCGCTGACGGATTCCCCGTTCTACTTTAGGCTTGTTAGAGCGGAAAGAACTGAAAAAGAAGCGAAGGCTGACTACGAGGAAAATAATCGCGACAATGAGGTAGGTGATATTCGTACCCGCCAGCACCTGATCCACGTATGGACGGAAAAAATCTGGATGGATCAATCCGCTGGTCGCTGCTATCGCGATGCAGGACAAAATAATGAGCGCAAAGCTATAAATCGTCAAGATAAAGCGGTCAAACAAGTTCACAAGCACCTCTCCTTTCAGCCATGTTTGAAAAAGGAGACAAACACGGCACACTCCGGACAACTCCATGAATTTACGCTGAAAGCCTAAACAAAATCACGTTTTCAAATGAGGAAAATGCCCCCTGTTCGTAGGGGGCATCCATCCGCTGCTAGTTAGCGCACGCGCTGGTGTTCTTCAACCGGTACTGGTGCCGGTGCTTTTTCTTCAGCTTTCAACTCAACATCAACGATATGTACGTTTACTTCAACTACCGAAAGACCTGTCATGCTCTCAATCGCATTGCGTACACTATCTTGAATATTTCGAGCGACTTCCGGGATGCGATGTCCGTATTTGACAATGATCGAAACATCAACCGCTGCTTCGCGGGAGCCAACCTCTACACGCACACCACGTGCTATATTTTTACGGCCTAAACGTTCAGCTATTTCTCCTACGAAACCGCCGCTCATTTGCGCCACACCTTCTACTTCGGACGCAGCCATGCCGGCGATCACTTCTAATACTTCGGGAGCGATCTGGACCTTACCAAGCTCTGTTCTATCTAAATCTGGAGTAAATTCTTCCATGCTTCGCACCTCCCTCTAATTTGTAATTCATTATACCAAGCGCACCGTATTTTTACAAATCAGCCCTACTTACTCGTCATCCAGGTTCAAGTCGTAGGTTTCCAAGAATTTCGTATCGAAATTGCCGCTGACAAATACTTCGTGCTCCAATACCTTCAAATGGAATGGAATCGTTGTCGTAATACCCTCTACGACGAATTCGCTCAAGGCACGCTTCATACGGTCAATCGCTTCGTTACGATCCTTGCCCCACACAATCAGCTTGGCGATCATAGAGTCGTAGTATGGCGGAATGGAATATCCCGCATACGCTGCACTGTCTACACGCACACCAAAACCGCCTGGCGCCAAATATTCCGTGATACGACCTGGCGAAGGCATGAAGTTTTTCGCAGGATTCTCAGCATTAATACGGCATTCAATCGCCCAGCCATCCAATTGGATATCCTCTTGTGTAAAGGACAATGGTTGGCCTGCCGCTACGGTCAGCTGCTCCTTGATCAGGTCAAAGCCAGTCACCAGCTCGGTTACAGGATGCTCTACCTGAATACGTGTATTCATTTCCATGAAGTAGAACTGTCCGTGTTTGTCCAGCAAAAATTCGACAGTTCCCGCACCGTGATAGGAAACGGCTTTTGCCGCAGCAACAGCAGCATCACCCATTTGTCGGCGCAGCTCTTCACTCAATGCTGGAGATGGCGCTTCCTCGATCAGCTTTTGGTGACGACGTTGGATAGAGCAGTCGCGCTCACCCAGGTATACGGCATTGCCATGCTTGTCTGCCATGATTTGAATTTCCACATGGCGTGGGCCTTCCACGAACTTCTCCAAGTAAACCCCTGGATTGCCAAATGCCGTTTTTGCCTCGTTTTGCGCCTGACGGATCGCTTTTTCCAAATCTTCGTCGTCAACGGCTACGCGCATCCCGCGTCCGCCACCACCCGCTGTCGCTTTGACCATGACAGGATATCCAATCTCGTTTGCGGTGACTACAGCGTCCGCCACATCTTCGATCAGCCCTTCCGTACCTGGTACAGTAGGTACACCTGCCGTTTTCATCGTATCCTTAGCTGTGGACTTGTCCCCCATCTTCACAATTGCTTCTGGGTCTGGACCGATAAAGGTAATGTTGCAGGCAGTACAGATTTCGGCAAAGTCGGCGTTTTCCGCCAAGAAGCCATAACCAGGATGGATGGCGTCTGCCCCTACCTTGGTCGCTACACTCATGATGTTGGCTATATTCAAATAGCTTTCCTTGGATGCCTTTGGACCAATACAGTAGGCTTCGTCGGCCAGCTTTACATGAAGCGCTTCACGATCCGCTTCGGAGTAGACGGCGACCGTACGAATGCCCAGCTCGCGGCATGCCCGGATAATACGCACGGCAATCTCCCCGCGATTGGCAATCAATACTTTTTGAAACATTCCGCTCTCCCCCACCTTATTCTGGCTTCACCAAAAACAATGCTTGGCCATACTCAACCAATTGACCGTCTTCTACAAGCACTTTCACGATCTCGCCGCTTACTTCTGCTTCGATTTCGTTAAAGAGTTTCATGGCTTCCACGATGCAAACCACTTTGCTCGCATTCACTTTGTCACCAGCTTGTACGTAAGGCGGCTTGCCTGGTTCTGGTGAGCTATAGAAAGTCCCTACCATCGGAGATACAATCTTGTGGAGATTTGCGTCATCCGATGCTTGTACAGCTGCTACTTTCGGAGCTTCTGCTGTGACTGGCGCTGCCGCAACAACTGGCTGAGCCGGGATATGTGCTACTGGTGCTGCAACAGGAGCTTGAACCGCTGGTTGCGTGACGACAATCGTTTCCGTACCATTGGATTTTTTCAGAGACACCTTGGCACCCTCTGTTTCCAAGTTAAATTCTTGAATGGATGATTGATCAATTAACTTGATAATTTCGCGGATTTCATGCATTTTCATTACGAACAAGCACTCCTTCTTTTCTTTCAATAAGGTTCGTGGAGTCCATTATGTATCCTTTTGGCAAACCATAAATCCATGGTAGCCTGTTGCCTAAACCACGTCAAGAAAGGATTTCCCCGCTTCTTTTCCAACAGAAGCGAGAAAATCCTTACCATCATGCCCGTTTCTCCTATCCCTTATAACGAGAAAGTACCGCAGCTTTTATTAGGAAGACTTGTATTGTACGTTAATGTTTGTCGCCGGTATATTCAAGTGCTGCTTCACGTTTGCAATGATTTCCACGACCTCGTTGGCGCTCAATTTATCTTTTTGTACGATGACTGTCGCCTTGTCATGTTGGACAGTAACAACCGCATCCTGATAGCCACTCGCCTTGAGCATTTCTTCTGCTGTCATCGTAGCACTTTCCATGGTGGACAGTTCTTCAAACTTGGCCATCGCTTCTGCTACTGCCTGCGGAGAGGAATCCGTGCTGTTTACAATTGCGAGCTGTTCGTCTTTTTGTTGCTGCAGCATGGCTTCGCGTTTCATTTTGTAGCCTTGGAAGATTTCACTCGCCGTTTCTGCTACTGGGACGACCGTGTTGGTTGCGGCTGGTTTTGCTTCTGGTGCAGCAGGAGTTTTGGCTTCCTGCGTGCCATTTTTTTCGTCTACCGGAGTTGCCTTTGGAGCTTGATCGACAGGAGTTGCTTGTGGGGCGTGATCTACTTGCTTCGATTCAACAACCACACCGGAAATTTGCTCTTGTTTCTGGACGGCTTGCTCTTGTCCTGATGTTGGGACTTGTTCTTGCGGCCCCTTCACCAAGTAATAACCGGAGAGCACAACCATGACAGCAAGCATTGTCAACAACCATACCGTTTGCTTTCGCAGAATCATTCGCCATTACCTCCTACCCTTTTTTGGGCAAAATGGATATTTTATAAGCGGGAACATCCAAAACCTTTTGAACGGCTTCAGTGATCCACGCTTTAACCTGGATGTTATCGGCCCCTTTAGCTACTACCAGGACCCCGCGGACTTTCGGCTTCAGCGTCTTCACAATAACGGGGGCATCTTGCTTGCCGCCTTGCACGATGACGACCTGCTCATCTCGTGACTGGTCATTTTGATTGCGGGTTGCCTTTTCTTTGTCCATTTCCTGATTAGTTGAGGAACGAATGTTGCGGTTTTTTTCCACAACCAGCTCTGGTGTTGATTCCAGATTGACCATGACCTCTACTTCGCCGACGCCGACAACAGAAGCGAGGATATCGCGAAGCTGTGTCTCGTAAATGTTTTCATATTCTGCAATGACATCGGTAGTCGGTGATCCCCCCAACACCTGGGAAGTCGCATCGCCTCCAGGAGGACCTGGCGCCTCACTCCCTATATCTCCAAATCCGAGTGGCTGGTCTTTTTCCACTCTGAGGAAGTCTGTCAGAATCATGATGGCTACGCCAATTCCCAATATGACGATGAAATAATGCAGCGGCTTCAGTTTTTGGTTTTTCCCCTTGCTCCCTACTACGATTTTCTTTTCTTCCTGCGTCGTCTCGCCTTGTTGCTTCATGAACAGACTTTTCAGCTTTTCCCATAATTGGTTCATTGTTTTCACCTCGCTTCACTGACTGTATCCGCTACTGTTTCTCTCTTTCTCTCGATTCGTCTTTGATGACGACCTGACTCTTCGAAAGCCCCCACTCTTTGGCGACATCGTTTGTGATTTGCGCGTAAAGTGGATTGTCATGATGGGCTGTTGCTGCAATATCTGATTTGGGATCAGGTTGTATCTCAATGGGTTCGCCAATCGTAATCTCAACAGGCTGGACAGGTTTAATCGGTTCAATCGTGCTCTGCCCTTTTTGCTCTTCCTTGTTCGCGTCACCGACTACCAGCTCGATTCGCTCAAGGGTTGGCTTTTCCGGATTTTGCTGATTGACGGTAATCGTGACATCTTCGACTGTTACGCCGTACTGCTCTTTGACACTGGCTTTTACCGAGGACGCTACCTGTGACTGGACGTAAGCGGTCATTTGCTGGTTTTGTTGACCGAGCAGCTTGTCAGTGATACGTTTCCACTCTGCCGAGGCAGGCTTGTTCAGCTCTTGTTGGTAGCGATCCAGACGAAAGGCCAAATCTTCCTGCGAGAGGCTGAACAGACTAAACACGGGAGAAATGATCGTCAGCAAGAGAATCAAGCCCATCACCATTTTTACGTAGCGTTGCAGTGTCGTATTGGGCAGAATCAGATCGAGGAAGGCAGCCAAAAGGACGAGCAGGATAATTTTTTTCAACCACAGTGTTAACCACGTCATCTCATCACCTACCGAACCATCATGGAGATGTTGCCCGCCGCAATAATGATCGTAATCGCCAGAAAGAACATCAATCCAACCGTTGCCAAAGCAGCGAAGACAAACAAAAGACTTTTCCCAATCGTACCTAACGCGCTGATGATTGGGCTGTTTCCAAGCGGTTGGAGTACGGCAGATGACAGATTGTAGATGAGAGCCAGTACCAGTATCTTCAAAGCCGGAAACGCGCATAGCATGATCAGGATCAAAACTCCCGCCAAGCCCACGGCATTTTTGACCAGTAGCGAGGCATTGAGTACGGTATCTGCCGCATCGGAGAACACACGACCTACTATCGGGATGAAATTGCCCGTGATGTATTTCGCTGTTCGGAGCGTGACCCCGTCCGCAACAGCCGAAGTCGCTCCCTGTATGGAAATGATAGCGAGAAAAATTGTCAGAAATGAGCCGAGGACACCCATTGCAATATTGCGAAGCAAGGTGGCTAACTGTGTAACTTTGTACCTCTCTGAAAACAGGCTGACGATCGAGAGCATCGCAGAGAGAAACAGTAGCGGAAACACGACGTAAGAGATGATCATGCCGCTGGTGTTGATCATGAAGATAATCAGCGGGTGAAACATCGTGGCGGATGCCAGATTGCCTACCGAAGCAAGCAACGCGATGACGAGTGGGATCATGGCAAGCATGAAATCGGACATGTTCGCGATTGCGTCTTTGGCATAGGTAATGGCGACATGAAAGCTGTTGATCGCGAGTACCATCAAGACGAGATAAGTAATCGAGTACGCCACCGTCGATACCGCATTGCGTTCAAAGGCGTTCTGCATCGTTTCGAGAATCATCGCAAAGACCGTAATGATAATGATGGAGCTGAGCAGCTTGCCATTCATCAAAATCTCATGAAAGATGAATTTGCCCATTCCTTGCAGAACTCCTGAAATACTGAAATCACCTTGCTGCATGAGGATTTGGATAAAGCCTTCCGATTTCAAATCGGGCAAGTACCCTTTATAGTCGCGCTGCAATTGTTGCCAATACTGTTCGACTCGGTCTAGCTGCAAGTGATCGACCTGTTGTTGCACAATTTGATTGATCGGACCGGCTGCGGGTGTCACAGCAGCAGACACGGCAACTGGAAACAAGGCAAGAAGCAGGAACAAGAACAGGATCAGCTTGCAAGTGTGTGCCATGGACATCCCACCTCCCTTATGCCGGCAACAAGTCGATCACTGTTTCGATAATGATTTGGATGATCGGTACAGCCATAACCAGTATGAGGACTTTTCCAGCGAGCTCGATTTTCGAAGCAATCGCACCTTGTCCAGCATCTCGGGTCATCTGTGCACCGAATTCAGCAATGTAGGCAATTCCAATGATTTTTAGAATCGTTTCCAGGAACACAAGGTTCAAATCTGCTTGAACCGCCAATTTTTCCAAAACCCGAATGACATCTGCTATTTTTCCAACGAGAAAGTAAAAGATGATGACTCCGCTCGCGATCGCCAGCAAAAAGGCGAACATCGGCTTCTGTTCCTTAATGACTAGCGCGAGAATCGTAGCCACCAGTCCTAGTCCGACAATTTGTACAATCTCCATCTGGAGCCCCTCCTCAGTTGAACAGGAAGACGCGTTTTACCTCGGAGAACAAGTCACCGATGTAATGGGACACCATGTACAGGACGATGATGAATCCGACCAGAGTTGCCCAATGCGCAATATCTTCCTTGCCCGCCTGCTTCAGGATTGTATGCAGGATGGCTGTTATGAACCCTACTGCTCCTATCTGGAAAACAGGTGTCAAATCAAAATCCACTGTGAACACCTCGCCTTTAGAACATCAGGATGACGACCAAGAGTCCACCTAAAAAGCCCAAACTCTTGTACATTTTTTCGTACTTTTCCTGTTCTGCACGAGCCTCCTCTTCCAGCCCTCGCAGGTGGGTGACAGCTAGGCGCAAATGCTTTTGCTGGTCTTCCCGATCGGATGATCCGAGTACCTGACCAAGACTCTCAAGCACCTCTCGCTCTTGTCTGCGCAAGGCGGTTTGGGTCCAGAGTCTATTCATAGCCTGTTGCAACGCCTCTTCAGCCGAATGCGCCTTTTCTGTCTGCAGGAATTCAGCGGCCAGAAGAAATACTTTCCCTACCTCTTCGGAGACGCGATGACCAACCTTCACAAACGCCCGCTGTAATGGAGTCATCCCGAACACGATTTCCGTTTCGAGCATTTGCAGAGCAACGAGCAGAGCCCGAAGCTGAACGGGACGATTCGCGTAATACTTGCCGATCTGCCAACCAACCATCGACGCCGAAAACAGGATGAGTACGGCTCCCATCAGCTTGACCATGCAACCTTCTCCCTTTCAACCAGGTTCATGCTTTGATCGTAGATGGCCTGGATTGTTCCGACACCTTTTGAGCGGCTAAGTACGATATAGCGGGAAAAGGCACCATATCGAATCAGCTTGCCTAGCATGGGGCGTTCGGCTACTTGCTTGACGCTCGCTCCATGCGCCGAGCAAATGACGGCTACACCTGCATGAATCGCTTCCCAGACTGCGTCGCCATCCTCCGTTCTTCCCACCTCGTCCACAATCAGAACATCAGGAGACATAGAGCGAATCAGCATCATCATCCCTGCTGCTTTTGGGCAAGCATCCAGCACATCCGTTCG
The DNA here is from genome assembly GCF_046196545.1 of Brevibacillus fortis. GTDB lineage: Bacteria > Bacillota > Bacilli > Brevibacillales > Brevibacillaceae > Brevibacillus > Brevibacillus fortis_A. The sequence continues at coordinate 2,514,110 of NZ_CP176370.1, read as the reverse complement.
TGGACCGACGTCGCGTTGAGGAACTCCTTGCAAGCATCCCGCCAACTCAGAACGCTCGTCCACAATTCCTACCTTGCGACTGGAAGACCACTCGCTCCCGTAGCTGATGGTTCGCGCCATATCACGCAACAAAGTTGTCTTCCCGCACTGAGGTGGGGAGATGAGCAGCGTGTTTTGCAATTTGCCTTCCTCAAACAAATACGGCATGACCTTCTTGGCCGCGCCTTTTTTCTCGCGGGCAATCCGGATGTTGAAGCTAGTCACATCTCTGATTCCCTTCACTTCACCTTTGTCCAGCACCACTTTCCCCGCAATGCCAATGCGATGACCGCCAACCACCGTGATATAACCCCTTTTCAACTCTTCTTCCAAGGCATAGAGAGAATGCTGGCTGACCTGGTTTAACAGCTTTACAGCCTCTTCTGCTGAAAACAGCCATCCTTGGGCAGGTATCGAGGTGATTTGCCCCGACGATGTCACATAGCTGGATTGTTGACCAAACCGGACTTCTAGCGGCTGGTTTTGCCGAAGCCGAATCTCTTCCAGATTCTCTCTTACCGCGATAGGAAGGGCCGTCAAAATCGTGCGTAACGTTGCTGGCAAAATCGCCAATATCTCATTCATCAGGTACCCTCCTTTTGCAGCATTCTGCCTTTGTCCACTTTGACTTACCTCCATCCTATGCAGAGGTGGACGAGATTTATGCAAAAAAAATAGCTTGCTCTCGTGCTAGAACGCGAGTAGCAAGCTTTTCCTATTAGGATCATCGATTATCCGTTTTCTTGTTATCCACTGGCTCTATTACATAGTGTCTGAAGCCTTCCCCATCTTCGCCCTCATGCAGATAGATTTCTTTCTGGCAGCTCGGGCATGCGAACTCGTAGGTCGTATCGAGATGAGGATCTACTTGTCCTTCATAGAGTTGCGCGTCTTCATCATCATCCAAATCGTAGAAAGTCGCGTACTCGTCGTCATCGTCCTCACAATCGACAATGGTTTCATACAAGTCATCATCATCTTCAAAAAGGTAGAGCTCAATGTCCTCTAAGTCTTCATCCAAGGCCTCCACATAATCCTCTGCCTCTTCCACTCGCGAGTGAAGCTCTCGTAGCTGACCCTGCACCTCGCCTAGAATCTCAATCATCTCTACCATAATTTTTCCTTCGGGGCTCTTGTCCCCCACTTCCAACCCATCTGCCAACCCTTGCAAGTATGCGATACGATTCGCCAATGATTCTGGCATCCACATTCCCTCCCATCCAATCTCTCCCACATATCGTTCCCCATCATGATGGCATTTAACAATGGAAGGAAATGGGCATTACTTGCGGACGCCAATCAAGATGCAGGAGATTCCGACCAGAATCCAAGCAATTTTGGCAAAGCTAACCCGATCCGACATGCCTAATAAACCGATTGTCGTGGTGGTGATCAAGATGATTGGACCGACAATCGCAAGACCTGAGTTAATAAGCAGAGCTTTTTCGACTTGGTTCACTTTCAAAATGAGCAAAGCTGCAATGATCTCGATACTGCCTGAAAAGACCCTAAGTGCCGCCATACCCATAATTGCTTTTTCCAACATACCGTCTCGTCCTCCCCTCCTTTCACTCTATGCCTGTACCACATCATTTCAGCACTTTTTGAATCATCTCTATAGGCTTTTGCCCTCACTCCTCCCCTTCACTGGGCATACACTGAACCATACGCCTAGAGAAATGAGGAACTTGCCGATGATAGAGTGTGATCAGTCGTTTTTGCCTGAAAGCTGGGCAAATCCGTCCGGGCAATTTCGAGAAAAGCCCCGTACGAAGGGCTTAACCATGGTCATTGACAAAGGCCTTGGACTTACCGCTTATTCCGACTTGTTAGCGCTGGCTGCTCCTTATATCGATCTATACAAACTCGGTTTTGGCACCATCGCTCTGTACCCCCTCGAAATACTCAACCAGAAATTAACCCTCGCAAAACAATTTGGCGTACACATCATGCCAGGAGGAACTTTTTTTGAAATCGCCATTCGCCACAATACGATTGCAGATTATATGAAGCTGATTCGCTCTCTCGGTTTTTCTGCGGTAGAAATATCCGATGGAACGTTCCCTTTATCCTTCGCACAGCGTCAGGAAGCCATCAATTACGCCCTAGACAATGATCTGGTGGTCTATACAGAGGTTGGAAAAAAAACGGCCGAGTATCGCGCATGTCGAGATGAATTACTGGAGACGCTTAGCTTCGACCTGCACAATGGTGCCAGTCACGTTATTGTGGAAGCGAGAGAGAGTGGCACTGTCGGCGTTTGTGACGGGGACGGCAAGATAGACGATTCCTTCGTTCGAGACATTGTCTCGGCAGCAAAAGAAAAAGCCTCCCGACTGATCTGGGAAGCCCCACAAAAAGATCAACAGGTCTGCTTTATTAAGGCCATTGGCAGCGACGTTAACCTCGGAAATATTGCCTCTACGGATGTATTCTCTGTAGAGACATTACGGCGAGGATTGCGCGGCGATACAGCCCTGCTCATGGATAGAAGGAGGTGTTATCCGTGCGAATAGAAGTCGTGCCGACCGTGGAAGAGATTCGTTTTGAACAGATCAGCAATCATGTTGTCATCGTCATCGATGTGCTTCGTGCCTCCAGTACGATTGTCACTGCATTAGGTAATGGATTTCGCAGCGTCATCCCGGTCGAAACAATAGGGCAAGCGAACTCCCTCCGCACGGGCGACTGCATTTTGGCCGGTGAACGCCACTGTAAGAAAATCCCCGAATTCGACTGCAATAACTCACCAACCGAAATCGCAGCACTGGGGAAAACGGGGAGCCAGCTTATTCTGACCACGACGAACGGAACTCGCGCGATCCAAAAAGCAGAACGCGCCTCTGCTCTCTTGATTGGCTGCTTTTTAAATGCCACTGCATGCGTGCGGCACGCTCTTTCGTATCAACTCGATATTACGCTGTACTGTGCAGGTACCCGGTCGGAATTCGCTCTGGAAGACGGTCTCGCTGCTGGCTTGATGATTGCCCAGGCACAACAATCGTTACCGAGCATCCAAATTTGTGATTTGGGTGAAGTGCTAAAAGCGAGCTACCTTTACTACGCTGGAAAACTGAGCGAGCTGTTACCCCACACGACAACAGGAAAAAGGCTCATCCAGCACCATCTCGCAAGCGATATACGGTACTGCGCTCAAATCGATCAGTATCAAATCGTTCCCTATATCAAGGAGAAACGCATACTCCCACACCTTGTCTCATAATGTGAAAGGAGAACAGGGACAGGGGTTATGATGCCAATGATGTCTGGAGAAGTGATGCTCGTCATCCTGATCGTTATCGGTCTTATTGGGCGCTCACCGATTATTGCCACTGCCGCGAGTATATTGTTGGTGTTGAAGTTAACGGCGCTGGAGCGTTTTTTCCCAACGGTAGAACGTCGCGGTTTGGAGCTCGGCCTGCTCTTTTTGACCATTTCCGTACTGGTTCCATTCGCCAGCGAAAAAATATCGTGGAAAGACGTCACGCCTCTTTTCACTACGGTCGTCGGCTTAACCGCACTGGCTGGTGGGGCCATTGCCACCTGGATGAATGGAAAAGGACTCGATTTGCTACGCTCTGAGCCACATATGATTGTCGGTCTGGTGATTGGCTCGATTATTGGCATTGTGTTTTTCCGGGGCATTCCCGTCGGGCCTTTGATGGCTGCGGGCATTACTGCCTTTGTGTTGAAGCTGTGGGAGTGGTTTGGAAGCAAATAAAAAACGAAATCCCCCTCTTTTATATGACGGAGGGGGATTTGACTATGTTGTTTTAGTGTTTGGCGTTATTGGACATCTCAAATGGAACTTCCCAGTTGAGGTCTTGATATTGGCGCTGCTGAATAGCGTGGGACAGCTTTAATTCTTTCGGCTGTTTTTCAAGGTCGCGGATGAAGAATGTTCCTTCTACGTGCACGCGCCCATCTTTACCTCGCTTATAGGTTCCGCTACGGGAGACATTGTACTTTTCTTTAGATTCATCCTCTGCTGACCATTCGCTCGTGTCAACAATCCCTTCTGGAAGAATGGCCGAGAACGAGATCAGTGCACCTTTTCCAAAATAAGTCTCATTCCCGATCTTTTCTTCTCCCTCCGTCGTTTTTAAGGTAAAGCCCGTTAAGGTATAGGTACTGTCACTGTTCGTCACGGTTACCTTATCCTTTAACAAGGTATCAACCGGAATGGTTGCCTGAAATTTCGATGGCTCATACAGGTACAGGGAGTGCATTTTTAATTTGTACGTTTGATCCTTTGCCAGTGGGGTTATTCCATTCCATTTCGTAACTCCTTTGCCGTCATCATGCACTTTTCCTCGATACGAGTGCTTTACGTTGTTCTTTCGAATTTGGTTAAGTTCTTCATGCAACGCATCGTCCCATCCTGCTACCACATTCCCTTTTTCATCAAATATTTGGAATGCTACTCCCAAGTCGATGAAATACCTCTCCATCCTCTCGGCTTCTGTGAATGCACCTGTTTTTGGCTCTTTTACAATCCAGCCGTTTTGCTCTTTCCATTTTTGGATTTGTTCTTCTCTTTCTTTTGTCCAGTCTATTTCCAACTCCATCATACTTGTGCTCGGTACCGTCATAATGTTTTGCAACATGATCTCGATTCCATGCGGAGTCATATATTTTTGTCCAATCTCGGTGTAGTTTGCCACTGCCCTTGCCTTTTTCATATCAACTGGAAACTCTACCTTCCAGCTACCTTCTTTCCCACCTAACATGGTTGCTTCGACACCGATGACCATCTCATCCGGTAATGACTTGCTATCTTTCAGGAATCGGAAAATATCATGGCTGACGACAAGATACTCTCCTTCTTCACCGTAGGAATAACCCCCTCCACCAGGATTCAGGTCTTCACCTGACTTGGTTTTGTAAGTAAGGGACAATGCGTTTTTTTCCATATCAAACGGGATACGCTTACCGTTTTGATCCACGATATTTGCAATGATCGCCATCCGCGCCGGATCCGCAACCACTTCTTTTACAACCAGTGTAATTCCTTGATCCGTCACCTTTTTATTGATCTCCTGGACATAACCCTTCTCCGCTGCCTGCTTCATTCCTTGGTCGATGCCTTGTATGGATTGGATGACACTGTTTACGTAGCTCGCAAAAGTCGGAGACACCATGGACCCAAACGTAATGATTGCCGTGACACTCGCTACTGCTAACGCGGTTTTCTTCAAAATGTTTACACTCCTTTTTTTCCAATCTGGTTTTGGCTTTGGCAATTTCACTTGCTCTAACGCCGTCATCACCTGGGCAGTAAAATCTGTGGGCAACGCGCTTGGAACGTGCAGGCTCGGGAACTCCTCGCCGCTATCCTCTTCCTCCATCATCTGTTGCTGACAGAGCAGGCACTCTTCGACATGTCCTTCCAGCAGTCTAGCTTCACCTGCAGATAGCTCACCAGTCAAATACTTGCGCAACTCTTCAGTTTTGGAGCAATTCATAGATAGCAGCACCTCCTGACATTTCTTGCGCGATACTAGCCCGGAGCTTTTTCTTGGCGTGATGGATACGCATTTGTACAGTTGTGACCGGAACATGCAAAATCTCGCTAATCTCTTTGTAGCTCATCTGTTCCAAGTATTTCAGCAAAAACACAACGCGGTATTCTTCGCCCAACGCCATGATTTGCTGCTGCAAGGTATCTTGCTTTTCTTTTTCCAAATAAGCTTTTTCGGGTGTATCGGATTCAATCAGCCTTGTCTCTTCCAAAGGTGTTTTGGCGTAGTGCTTGTTCTTGCGCCACGCGTCTATACACAAGTTGGACGCAATCCGATACAACCAGGCCAAAAAAGCATCTGTCGGCTTATACTTATCCAGTTGACAGTACGCTTTGATGAAAGCCTCTTGTGTCAGGTCTTGGGCATCCTGTTGCTGCCCCGTCATTCGATAAAGATAGCTGTATAATCGATCTTTGTACTTGTCGACCAGGTGCGCGTAGGCATCCCGATTGCCTGTTTGTACCTGTTGTATGAGCAACCAATCATCCTGCAAAGGAAATCCTCCCATTTCAAAAAAGTTCGCTGCGCAGCGTTCGTTTTGGCAGGCTCATATGGATTAACGGATCATTTTGTATTTTCTTTCCATAAATTGATTACTTTTTTAAAAAAGTTTGAGTCAACATAGTGGAGGAGAAGAAAAAGCACAGTTCTCTTCGACTCTGACACGCCAGCAGGGGGGATTGACTGTCCGTCTCCACTTCAAAAAGGGGACCGTCGAGCCAAAGCCACCCTACGGGCGGATGTTTCTCCACGAAGAAGTGTTCGACAAGCGTGGTCCCCTTTTTGAAGTTCCGACTGGGTAGGCGTTGTCAAGGTCTGCGAGCCCTGTGCTTTTTCTTCTCGCCAGCTTTGGTGGTCGATTGATACCATCCAAAAAGAAAACCGCCCTTGATAAAGGCGGTCGAGTTCCATCCATTACTTCCAAGAATGGTAGATATTTTCCGCATACTTGGTAATAGCTTCATCGTAAGCTGGGTACGGATATCCGAGACTTTCTGCCACCGCTTTAGAGTACTTTCGAAATAGCTCATAGCAAGTGAATAGCGATTCCCACATGTCTACGTAGCTATTTTCGCGATAACTGGATAGTAAGGATTCCCAATCTTCTTTTGGAAGATGGTGATCGATAAATTTGTAGTTTTTCCCGACACTAAGGGTAAACCCTTTCTCACACCCGATTTGCCAAGCCATCATTCGTAGCAAATTCGGTCGGGCAATTTCGTTGAGATGGTCAATCGCAAACAGGATTTCTTTTCTCGCCAGACCTTTGACAACGTAAGTAGAGACCATCCAAAATTCATTGCAGCAGTCATCAAACTCTCTAGCAGTTGGCTTCCGGGTCCAATATTGACGATCGGAAGCGAGCACCTCGTGTTTGATAAGCTCGTCCTTATCCAGCAAAACCTCAACTAGGCCGTCGCTATCTGCAAAATACTGCTCTATCTCGTCTATCGGAATCAGCGTCAGATCTACTTTATTTCCATCCTCAAATAGCATAAGATACGAAAACCAATTCCCTAACTCGGATGGAAAAAGCTCCATATCTTCCGGTTTTTGCATCATGATTCGATTCCCAAAAACATCGAGCCATTGATCACTTTCCTTGAAAGAATCCATTTCTGTTACAAAATACGAAATATCATAATCTTGGAATGGATCAGCGGGTATATTTTTGTTCGTGCGTGACCCTTCCAAGGTTACCAAACGGATTCGATCATCCTTCCTGGCGAAATCGATCAGCATGCTCATCATTTCTTGTTCCGTTCTCAAAGCCACACCCCTCCACCTTACTATTTCCGTATCACTTAATTTAGTGCAATTACATAATTTTTACAATACTACATCGATATATGAAATCAAATAAAAAAAGCTGCACCCAAATGGGCACAGCTTTTTCTTGCAATCCGTACTTTTACGCGCGGGAAACGTATGCTTCCGTACGAGTATCGATGATCAGACGCTCTCCTTCTTCTACGAAGAGAGGAACGTTTACTACGAAACCAGTTTCTAAGGTTGCTTTCTTTGTTACGTTAGAAGCAGTGTCACCTTTTACACCTGGCTCACATTCTGTTACAACGAGTTCAACAGTATTCGGCAATTGAATACCGATTGTTTCTCCGTTGTACTGCATGATTTGCACGTTCATGTTTTCCTTGAGGAAACGCAGTTCACGCTCAATTTGCTTTTGAGTGAACGTCATTTGCTCATAGGATTCTGTGTTCATGAAAGTGTACTCGTCTCCGCTCGCATACAGATATTGCATCGTGCTGGATTCGATGCGGGCAGGGTTAACTTTTTCACCGCCACGGAAAGTCATTTCCGTCGTGTTACCGCTGCGCAGGTTGCGCAGTTTGGAGCGAACGAAAGCCGCACCTTTACCTGGTTTTACGTGTTGGAATTCAAGCACGGTATAAATATTGCCATCCACTTCGATTGTCAAACCGGTACGAAAATCGTTTACAGAGATCATGGTAGTCCTCCCAAATCAATCAATAACAGAATAAGTATAAATTACACAGGCAAAATGAGCAACTCTTTCGTAGACTTGTTCAGGTTCTCATGACCATCCGCTGTAATCCACACATCGTCTTCGATCCGTACGCCGCCAAGACCTGTTACGTAAATGCCTGGTTCCATTGTTACGAGCATACCTGGCTCCAATACGAAGGTACTTACAGTCGACAGCCCTGGCAGCTCGTGAACTTCCAGTCCGAGACCATGACCTGCGCTATGTCCATAGGCATCGCCATAGCCTGCTGCTGTGATAATATCTCTCGTTGCTGCGTCCGCGTCTTTTGCGGATACGCCTGGCTTCAGTGCTTCTAAACCTGCGAGCTGTGCAAGCAGAACGATTTCGTAGATTTTACGCATTTTCGGGTCTGGCTCTCCCACAGACAACGTACGTGTGATATCTGAATTGTAGCCCTGATAAGCAGCACCAAAGTCGAGTGTAACCATTTCCCCTGCCTGAATCACTTTCTCGGAAGCTCTTCCATGTGGCAGAGCACCGCGCACACCCGACGCTACGATCATATCAAATGCAGAGCCTGTCGCTCCTTGTTTGCGCATGAAGTATTCCAATTCCAAAGCAACATCGGATTCACGCACCCCTGGCTTGATGTAGCCTTGAATATGCGTAAATGCTGCTTCCGCGATACGAACCGCTTCACGAATAATAACCATCTCGGATTCGTCTTTAAACATGCGGATTTTTTCAAGCAGACCGCTTGTTGGCACCAGCTCTACTCCGTCAAACCCTTTGTTCCATTCCTGATAGGTGCTAAAGGACACGCTGCTCTCGAATGCCAAGCGCTTAATCCCTTTTTCTTGCAGGAGCTTTGCCATCGCTTCAACAGCTTTTCTCTCGTTATTTACCACCGTAAAATCAGGTGCTTGTTCTTGCGCTTGTTCCACATAGCGGAAGTCAGTGACGAGAAACGCCTCTGTTTGGGTGACAATTACCCACCCCGTTGATCCGGTGAAACCACTCAAGTAGAAGCGATTCTCTGTTTTTTCGGTAATAAACGCCTCTGCTCCAACTTGTGTAAGTGCCTCGCGCAATTTATGCAGACGTTGTTTCATGGCAGCCTTTTCCCCTTTTTTGAAAGCTTTTATTTTTTTTCGATTTTACGGACGAGCGCTCTTAGTGCCCATTCATATCCATCGATCCCCAATCCCACAACTTGTCCAATCGCGATAGGAGCGATGACTGAATGATGGCGAAATGGTTCCCGTGCATGAATATTGGAAATATGTACTTCAATTGTTGGTAGAGCCACACTGGCCAAAGCGTCTCTGATCGCATAGCTGTAATGTGTAAATGCCCCTGGATTGATCAAGATGCCGTCATGGACACCTCTCGCCTGATGAATCGCGTCGATGAGGACACCTTCGTGATTCGATTGGAGATGCTCAAGCTTTCCGCCCAACTCATCCATGACACCCGTCAGGATTGTCACCACATCCTCCAGCGTTTCCCTTCCGTAAACATCCGGCTCCCTTGTCCCCAATAAATTCAGGTTGGGTCCGTTTAGTACCAAGACGGAAGTCATCGACCATCCCTCTCCCTATAAAAGTTTTTTTATTAATGAAACATTTTACCACAAGCTGGTCTGATTCCATAGTAGGCAATCATCCGGCTAACATTTCGAACATTGTTACATCCATTTTGACAAGGAACGGAGAAATCCTCCTACCTTGTGGACTCATTCCATGCATGATTCTCGTCTGATTGCTCGAGTATGATTGTCATCCCAATGAACAAGCCAAACGTCAAATACCAAGCGCCTTCCGTACTTAAAGTGGCAATCTCCCAATTTCCGATATGAAAGAAGAAACCCGCTATCCCTAACATGACTGCCCCGTAGACGAGTCCCAGCCACCATGCACGAATCCGACTAAAAAGCAAGCTGAACACAAATGAAGCAACGGCTGTTTCAACGAACAGCACGATCCCACCAAGGCACACGCTCGCAAACGTATTTTCATCCTCGATGTTGATAAAGGGACGTGCAAAGGCTCCAACTCCGTACGGGGTCATGTTTAAAAAGTGCACCATCAAACGAACGAGTCCCCAAATGATCGTTCCCCAGAATGCGACCTCCAAAATCTTTGTAGTGGAGATTCTTTTACTCCTTTGCCTGCCTTCTTCTGTATGGGATACGCGCGCTTGCTTGTGCTTTCGTCCTGTTTTGCTTATTTCCAATTCCATCACCTCTGTTCTCTAGTATGCTCTTCCTCAAAGCTTTTCACTTTTGCTTTACATTTGTTGGAAAAGTGCGAACTCCTTGTAGCTTCAAGTCGCCATTTCCGTTAATATAGTGGTAAGGATGGTGATTGTATTGGCGCAACAAAACGTACCTAGCTACGGCGGTCAGGCCGTCATCGAAGGAGTTATGTTCGGTGGCAAAACCATGACTGTTACGGCTGTTCGCAAAAAAAATCATGAAATTGAGTATTTTGAATCCCCACGATCGGAATATAAATGGATTACTACGCTGAAAAAGATTCCGTTTGTGCGTGGGATTGTTGGTTTGGTCGAAGCCAGCGCCAATGGGGCCAAACATCTCAACTTCGCCTCTGAACAATACAGTATGGAGTCTGGAGAAGAAGTATCTGAAAGTCCATCGAAGCTCACCATGATTTTAGGTGTTGCTGTCGTCGGGGTACTTTCCTTCCTGTTCGGGAAATTCGTATTTACACTCGTTCCCGTTTTCCTGGCTGACTTTTTACTCGGAAAATGGGTACCGGATGGCGTTCCTCAAACGTTGGCTGAAGGCGGATTTAAAATCTTACTCCTCCTCGGCTACATTACTGCGATTGCACAAGCTCCGTTGATTAAAAGGCTTTTTCAATACCACGGAGCCGAGCATAAGGTGATTAACGCATTCGAATCCGGGGTAGAATTAACAGTAGCCAATGTACAAAAATTTTCCGCTCTGCATTATCGTTGCGGGAGCAGTTTTCTCATTTTCTCCGTGTTCGTCGGTGTCGTGATTTACTCACTGTTCAGTTATGACTCCCTGACGGAGAGGGTCGTACAACGCATTGTTCTTTTGCCACTGGTAATCGGGGTCTCTTATGAGGTTTTGCAGTGGACAAACAAGCTCCGTGATGTGCCAGTCCTACGTTACCTTGGTTATCCAGGATTGTGGTTGCAAAAGATCACGACACGTGAACCAGATGACAGCCAAGTCGAGGTAGCCATCGCTTCCTTCCAAAAGATGCGGGAGCTTGATCAGAAGCACGTGCAGGAAAGAATGGTTACGACCGGATAACGTGAGGCATTTTTATTCCCATAGAGGTGAAGCCCTATGTTACGCCGCATTCCACCAGTGATACTGATAGTGATCGTATTGGCGATTTACGGATTTTTGATAACACTCATCAATGATCCTGTCAGTACGATTATCATCTTGGGATTATCCGTTGTACTTTTCTTGGTCGTGCGCAACTATTTACAAACTGGCTCCTTCTTTTCACAAGGCGCAGGCTCTGGCAAACCTAGACAGCCAAAGGTCAAGGTGAAACCAAAGCCCTCCATTGCTCGGCAAGCAGTGAAAAAGCAGTCGACTACCCCGAGAAAAGATCATCCGTTTCGTGTGATCGAAGGCAGCAAAGGGAAGCAAAAAGAGAAACAAGACGAAAAATCGCAAAATAATATCTCTCACTAATAAAAAAACAGGTTGCCTGAATCGGCGACCTGTTTTTTTATTAGACCAGCATTTTCGGAGAGCTATTGCGAAACACTTTGACGTAATCTTCAAAATCCCATTGTGCCAAAAATTTGTGAGCGGCTGCCTCCCCTGACTCAAACAATTGTTGCCGCATTTCTTTTGACAGCTGAAATTGGGTTGTCCTCACCCCTAATGTATGAATAAAAATCGTCCGAACGGCTTTTGCCTTTTCCACATGCAAACGGTCATGGGCATCGAGCATGGTCGCCAGCAATCCCCGAGAGAAGGAAAAAAGACCGTTGATGCTAGTCGCTTCTCTCTTGTCTTGATCATCACTCAGGCGAAATCCAATCGTTGGCCACCGCGGAGTCCCCGGTACATCAAATAACCACACGGGGTAGTTGCTCAATAATGCGCCATCGACGATGTAGTGCACATGTCCAGCACTTGTCAGCTTTCCGGGCTGAAAAAAGAACGGAATCGAGGAAGACATACGAACGGCTCGTGCCACAGGAAAATGATCTGGCTCCACACCATACCGTGCCAAATCGTCGGGAAATATAAGCATTTTTCCGTCAGTGACATCAGAAGCGACAACTTTCAGCTTACCAGGAGGAAGATCTCCGAATGTTCGCACTCCTTTTCGCTGTAACAACTCCTCTATGAACAACTCAACTCGGTCTGCTCGATAAACCCCTTCCCGTACGACTAGTTCATAGATTGGTCCGATGAGAGGGAGCCTGCCCAGCCCTGTGCGCTTGAGAAAGTGAAGGTAATCCAGCTCTTCAAAGATCGGTTTCAACTCATGGCTGGAATAGCCTGCTCCAAGCAAAGCTGCAACAATGGAACCAGCCGAGGTACCAGCGAGCCTTTCCCATGTGTATCCATTCTCCTCCATGACTCGCAAGGCACCGATAAAAGCGATTCCTTTTACGCCGCCACCTTCAAAGACTGCATCCGCTTTCACCTTGCTTCCCCTCCCTAAAATTCCTCCCCATTTTCCATGTATAAGACGACAGCTTTTCCATTACCACAAAGAAAAACGCAAGCCTGGTCGGCTTGCGCTATAATACGATAACGATATGGACTATTCCTCTTTTTGCTCATCTAACAAACGAATGTTACGAAGCTCTTCTATACGCTTTGGATCTGCCTCGAAGTACTGAACCAGATACTCCAGGCATGTAATCGATTCCCAGCTCAGGTGGTGCTCGATTCCTTCCACATCCTGATAAATATGCTCTTCATCCAAGCCAATGATCCGCATAAATTCTTCTAGAAGACTGTGACGGTCCACTAGGCGTTTTCCGATTTTCTTCCCTTTTGGCGTCAAAACAAGCCCACGGTATTTTTCATAAACGAGATACTTGTCTTTGTCTAGTTTCTGAACCATTTTCGTGACCGAAGAGGGATGTACTTCCAACGCTTCAGCAATATCGGAGACACGAGCATAGCCCTTTTCTTCAATTAAGTTGTAAATGCGTTCCAAATAGTCTTCCATACTCGGCGTCGGCGGCATTGTGAACCCCTCATTTCCAAACCGTTATTTCATCTAGCCAAAAAAGGCACGTAGAAATATCATACCGTGTAATGAGAACCATTTGCAAGAGAAAAGTACCTATCGTAACTGTTTTTCTGGTGTTGGGTTCATCATTTGGACATATTGTACGAGTTGCTGACCCAATTGCTCCATGCGCGCCTGCAAACGCTCATCCTTCAGTTTGCCTTCTGGAGTAAAGGCATTGTAAGCACTTGGGATGGAAGGGCTAGATGGCAACGGCCATGCATGCAGGTTGCGCATGATTAACTGCAAGGTGTTGACCGTATTCGTAGCACCCATGCTTCCCCCAGCAACGCCAATGATGGCAACCTGCTTGTCACGCAAAATGCGCCCTTCTAGGAAGTCAATGGCGTTTTTCAAAGCACCTGTCATTGTGCCGTGGTATTCAGGCGAACCGATCACAAGTCCATCCGCTTCAGAAACTGCTTTGACAAATTGATGGACAATTTCAGGGTACGTACTGGTATCATCGCGATCATCATACAGCGGCAGCTTCCAGTCCGCGAGATGAATCATTTCAACATCGGCACCTGCAGCCTTCGCTGCTTCGAGTACAATATGAATCGCTTGTTTTGTCGTAGAATTGGCATTCATGCTTCCGGCTATTCCTACAATTTTCATGGTTTCACCCCATCGATAATCTAAATACTGGTATGATCATCATTATATTCCATTAAGTATAATTTGTAAACATTTATGTTTATTTAATATCATCTGTTCTGAACAGACCTGTTTGTCTCATACACTTGTACCAAGTTGCAAGTGAGGATGATGCCTATGGACAAAGTCGCTTGGCATATCGCCGTGCTTTTTGCAGGGTCTGCGTTAGGTGGATTCTACTTGGGTGGATATGAGTGGTTACGTTTTTTTACTTATTTCGGTTCCTGGGGGACAATAGGCATTGCACTTGCGGCTCTTGGCCTCGGATGGTTCGGCGTCCAGCTGCTGACCTTTTGCCATCGCAAGCAAATTCGCTCCCTGTACGAGCTGTACTACGTATTGTGTGGCGAAGCGTTCGCTTCTAGCCTATCTGTCATCACCCACATTCTGCTATTGGGCTATACAGGAGTCATGCTTGGCCAACAGGCAGATTTCCTCTTGGAGGAGTTCTCTCCTCTATGGTTCATCCTTCTGACCATTGCAGCCATCTTCTTTATCATAAATCGTTGGAGATGGATTGTCACTGCAACAGCCATATCTCTATCCATCGGTTTATTATTATTCGGATTGATTTTCAGCGCACAATCCCATGTCCCAATACCGAGCTTGGGTTATCAATTGAATGTGAACTGGCTGGTTCACTCCGTGCTTTTCCTTGCCTTGCATTTTCTCATCAGCTTGGCCACGACTCTACCTCTGGCAGTACGTGCAACCCATGAGCGAAGCGTTCGGATGGGGGCAATCATCGGAGCTGGAATCTTCCTTTTATTCACGATGTTAGGTCAAGCTATCCTTCTTGCCCATTGGCATGATGCCCACGCCTCTGTATTGCCTATCAAACAAATTTTGGTTCAACTGATAACGGGTGGCGATTGGCTTCTCGCTATCCTCTCGCTTGTGCATGGCGGAGTGATTGTCGCAGCCCTGCTCTACTCGTTGACACATCCAATTGCGACACGTCAGCATCTACAAATGCTGCCACTGATTGTCGTCATGCTGCTTACCGTCTTTGTATTCTCTCTCCTCACACTCGTTGTTCCGTGGAGTATGTCTGCAATCGCCAGTGCAGCGACCTATTGCGGTATGTTCTTAATGGGCTGGTACGTTTGGAAGCATCAGATTTGACCTGATTGTTTACTCGTAGCTCCTGTGGTCAAGACAGAGTCTTGGCCACTTTTTTTCGCATGATAGGATCCAATTCAAAATTCCGATCAGTGCCAAGAGTACAAGGATATATACACCAAAATATTCAACGCACTCATTGTCACGTAGGCCTCCTTTATACATCGTTACTCTCCCTCATTTTACCACAAAAGAAAAACGTCCCCCGAAGGAGACGTTTACTGCAAAGCCTCACTTTCCGCTCTCAGCTGTCCCCCATTTGGAGAGCCCATCGGATAAGCTGGCGTTGTTTGTTCCGTAATTTTGTGAATCGCTGAAAGGACCGCCTTTGTCGCCGTTCCGATTTGTTCCCAATCCATTTGCGCCAAGGAGTCATCTGTTGCTTGGCCCGTCCCTTCACTCGTCACAAGTGCCGTAGGAATACCTGTGGCGGCCAACCAGCTCGCTGCACCGTTTCGTTCCCGTGTACCATTCTTGTCGGAAGGTGACACCCCCGCTGCTCTCAGGAGTTGGATTGGCAGATTTTCGTTGCCCAGCGAATTGGTTGCAACGAGCTCTGCCTTTTGACTGCCCACCCCCTCGACATAGAAGGCTGCAATCATAGCTTGTCGGTCTTTGGCTGATAAGGCATTCGCATAAGCAATCGGGCCTCTACTTCCCGAAGTAACCGCACCGAAGCTTACGAACCTCACTTCCGTATCGATCGGCTTGTCAGCCATATTACGCGCTATCTCAAGCAAGGCCGCTACACCGGAGCCATTGTGATTTGCCCCAACCGATAACCCAGCGGAATCATGGTGAGCGGATACCATGACGACTTGACCTGTGTCGTGTTGATTGGGCTTCCGGCTTGCTACGATATTATACGAGGTTTGCTTGGTGGTTACGGCTCCTTCTACCTTGACGGTTCCCTTTACGGGCTGCTTGTCCATGATGCGTTTTTGGAGTTTCGTGCCATCCGCCTTAGACAAAGCTATTACAGGAACAGCGATATCCAAGGGCTCGCCCAGTGAAGCATTCCATCCTTCCTCTCGATCATTCCAGATGATAAGGGCAACGGCTCCTGCAGCCGCTGCCTGGCGTACTTTTTCTCCGAATGGAATCTCGCCTCGCTTGACCAAGGCAATCTTTCCTCGGGATGCCTCATTCGCAAAATCAACCGCTCTTCCCAAGCCGGCATCCACCACTTCTGCTGTCGCGGTTCCATTGATCCCAAAAGAAAATCCATTTACTGTCCATTTTTGACCCGGCCATTCTTCCATCGTCAGTGATAGAGTAGTAGGCTTTCGGTACGTATAATAAGAAAAGGGATCGAGCTTGGTCTTGTACCCGTAAGATCGAAGTGTATTTTCTACATAGACAGCTGCCGCAAATTCCGTTTCAGTAGCAGGTGGACGGGCTGTTCTCGCCAGTTGCTCGACATGGCTGTACAAGCGTTCACTATCGATCCAGTCTTGTGTTTCCTCTGCATAAGCACGATATGAAAGGAAAGGTATTGGCAATATCGTTCCATAGACAAGCAAGGCACATAGCGCATAATAACGGACAGATCGCATGGCATTCTCCCCTTCCTTCGCTCTTTGCATTTATTATGGGCGGTTACAACAAATCGAGTCTAGTCAGAATAGTTAGTCAAATAACTTCATCCTGCGCCATCCCTGGACAGCTTTCGCTTTCTTCTGCCCAAAACGTCGATTTTTCGAGTGACTTCCCTCCATATGAATTCTTAATAGAAAGGTGCTTTTCTCCGTAAAATTATTGATAAAGAAAAGGCGACTTTCAAATTGACCTATGTCCTTCCCTTTTGCTAAGGTGGAATCAACAAAAAACCGTTTGAAAGAAACGGATTGGAATCTATTGAGGGGGAAGTATCATGCTGTATGTAGATGGCAAATGGGTAGAAGAAGGGCAAGTCGCGGTTCATCCAGAAGACCGCGGTTATAACTTTGGGGATGGCATCTATGAGGTAGTACGTATTTATAAGGGGCGCATGTATCAATGGGATGGACATCTTACCCGTTTGTTTCGAAGTGCCAAAGAAATAAAAATGGAGCTTCCATGGAGTGCAGAAGAGCTGACAGACTTAGCGAATCAGCTGATCGCTAAAAACAACATCACGGAGAATGACGACGCCAGCCTTTACCTACAAGTATCTCGTGGCACCTCTCCGCGTGTTCACGATATTCCGTCTGGTATCAAACCTGTGATCATGGGCTTTGTCCGTCGCAAGGATCGCCCTGTCGCCGATATGAAAAAAGGCTGGACAGCACAGCTCGTCGAAGACATCCGCTGGCTGCGTTGCGATATCAAAACGCTCAATCTGCTAGGAGCTGTTCTTGTCAAACAATACGCTAAGGACGCAGGTGCCCAAGAATCAATTTTGCACCGCAACGGCGTCATCACAGAGTGTAGCTCTTCCAATTTGTTCGTCGTAAAAAATGGCGAGCTGTATACGCATCAGGCTGACAATCTGATCCTGCACGGAATTACCCGCCAAGTGGTCATTGATTTGGCTCGGGACAATGGCATCACTGTACATGAGGAAGCATTCGACATGGCTTTCTTGAAGCAAGCCGATGAAGTATTCCTTACCAGCACGACGGCGGAAATCATGCCGCTCATCTCGGTAGATGGCGTCGCTGTCGGCAACGGACAGCCAGGACCTGTCGTGCTTACGCTACAAGATTTGTTTGAACAGCATATCAACACAAGTGTACTCGTGTAATGAAAAAAAGCTCTCCCGGTATGCACATGCATCCGAGAGAGCTACTCTTTTTTTAACGACGCAGATTCCATTCGTCTGTGGCGTAGCGCGTTTTAACGAGTTCTTCTGCCAATGCGAGTTCTTCGTCCGTAAGCGTTGAAGGGATCAGCTCCACTTCCAATCCGGACGCAAAGCCTTTCGAGAACGCCTCGATGGATTCTTGGAGACTGATTGGCCGAGGGCTTACTTCGTTGATCGTCACTGCTTTTTGTCGGAAGCTATCGATCATCCGTTGTTTTACCCGCTCCGATGGGAAATGCAAGAGCGAGAATAGCAAATCTACGTCCATATCAAGCAGAATAGAGCCGTGCTGAAGAATAACGCCCTTTTGTCGGGTCTGAGCGCTTCCCGCTACTTTTTTCCCCTCTACCACGAGCTCATACCAAGAGGGCGAATCGAAGCAGGCGGATGACCCTGGAGACGTATACTTTTCCTTCTCTTCTTCATTCGCCAAAGAGACCATTTCCGCCGAGAGTCCAAGGTTTTGGAATCCGTGCAGAAGTCCCAAGCTGATGATTTTGTAGGCTTCCGTCACACTCGAAGGCATTTTCGGATGGTCTTCGGATACGATAACACTGTATGTCAGCTCCTGATCGTGGAGAACAGCACGCCCGCCCGTCGCTCTGCGAACAAAGCCAAGTCCTCTCTTTTGCACTTCCTCCAGGTTGATTTCCTTGATGGCCTTCTGGAAATAACCAATTGACAGTGTCGCCGGGTCCCACGTGTAAAAACGAACGGTCGGGGGAACCTTGCCCTCACTATGTAACTGCAAAATTGCTTCATCTACTGCCATATTCATCGCGGGTGACATTGCTTCCGTCACGATATAGCGCCACTGTTCCATCTATGTACCTCCTCATTCACACCGCCTTCATTGTACGCTTCTGGCATGAAGGACGGCAAGCTTCTGATGGGCTAATTGGAGCGAGCTGTTTCCTGCAAAATGGCCAAGACCTGCGCCAATGCATCTGTTTTCTTCTCATTCTCTTCGCGCATTCGTCGCAAGATGGACTCCCTGTTCTTTTGCAAGTTATTCACCGCTTGAAAAAAGCGATCATCCGTTAGCTCTTCTTCCAGCATAACATGACACAAGCCCTGCCTTTCAAAGGACTGTGCATTTAAAATCTGATCACCCCGACTTGCTTCACGGGGCAACGGTATCAAGAGCATCGGCTTTTGCAGGGCTAAAAACTCATAAATCGCATTGGAGCCTGCTCGTGACACGACAAGCTCAGCCATCGCCAGCAAATCGGGCAATTCCTCCTGTACATACTCGAATTGCTTGTAGCCTGCCACCTGAATCGTTTCATCCACTTGATTTTTGCCGCAAATATGTACAATTGAAAAATGTTCGAGCAAAGCAGGAAGCGAATGGCGTACCGCCTCATTTATTCTCCGTGCTCCCAAGCTTCCACCCATGACAAGCAGGACAGGTTTCTTTGTAGTAAAGGAGCAGGATAACAGACCCGCTTCTCTTCTACCCCGCTTCAGCTCATCTCGCACAACTGCGCCTACGTGAATCCCTTTGTTTTTCGGCACTTTCGAAAGCGTATCTGGAAATGTTACGCATACCTTGCTGGAAAAAGGGACAGCCAGCTTGTTTGCAAGACCGGGTGTCAGATCTGATTCATGGATGACAACGGGAAGACGGTTTAGCCATCCCCCAAATACGACTGGCACGGAGACGAAGCCCCCTTTGGTAAAAATCACATCCGGCTTCCACTTGCCGAGAAAGCGAGAAGCTTGCCAAATGCCTTTGAGGACTCGCAGCGGGTCACTCACGTTTTTCCAATCAAAGTAACGTCGAAGTTTTCCAGAAGAAATGCCAATATAGCGAACATCCGGATGGTTGGCGACTAGCTCTCGTTCAATTCCTGTCGCAGAACCAATGTAGGCGACTTCCCAGCCCAGCTTGATAAAGTGGGGGATGAGCGCAAGGTTCACAGTGACATGTCCTGCCGAACCGCCTCCAGTAAAAACAATCCTTCTCTTCATTCGGCTCGAACCCTCCCCTGCCTCTTCTTCCCCCATGATAGCACCAATCGGAAAGAAAAGCCGCCCGTAAAAACAGGCGACTTTTTCTGGAATCTAGAATTATGCTTGCGGTTGGTAACGCAGAATTGGCTTTCTTGCCGCTGTTGCTTCATCCAAACGTTTGACCACAGTGGTATGAGGAGCTTCCTGAACGATTTCTGGCGTTTCCTCGCACTCGCGGGCAATTTGCAGCATAACGTCGATGAACTCATCGAGCGTTTCTTTTGTCTCGGTTTCGGTCGGTTCGATCATGAGGCACTCGTCCACGATCAATGGGAAGTAGATCGTTGGCGGGTGATAGCCGAAGTCGAGCAAGCGTTTTGCGATATCGAGCGTGCGTACGCCCAGCTTCTTCTGGATTACACCAGACAGGACGAACTCATGCTTGCAGACGCGATCAAATGGCAGATGATAAGCCGTTGCCAGACGACGCATCATGTAGTTGGCGGAGAGCACCGCATTTTGGGAAACTTGCAGCAAGCCTTCTGGACCCATGGTACGGATGTAGCTGTACGCACGAACAAGAATGCCAAAGTTTCCGTTGTAGCCTTTTACGCGACCGATGGAAGCCGGACGATTGCTGTCCCAGTAGAAGCTGCCGTCTTCCTTCTTCGCTACGATTGGTGTAGGCAGGAATGGCTCGAGAATTTTTTTCACGCCAACTGGACCTGCACCTGGACCGCCACCGCCGTGAGGACCTGTAAACGTTTTGTGCAAGTTCAGATGCACCACGTCGAAGCCCATGTCTCCCGGACGGGCAATTCCTAAAATCGCGTTCGCATTCGCACCATCGTAGTACAAGAGGCCGCCTGCTTCATGGACGATTTTCGCCATTTCCACGATATCTTCTTCAAACAATCCGAGTGTGTTCGGGTTCGTCAGCATCAAAGCAGCCGTGTCAGGTCCTACTGCATCACGCAGCGCTTGAATGTCAACCAATCCACGCTCGTCAGATGCAATGGTTACAGTATCCAAGCCAGCTACTGCAGCAGATGCCGGGTTCGTACCGTGCGCGGAGTTCGGTACGATTACTTTAGTACGATGTCCTTCCCCACGGCTCTCGTGGTAAGCACGGATCATCATCAGACCTGTCCACTCACCCGCAGCACCAGCAGCTGGTTGCAGGGTAACTGCGTCCATGCCTGTAATTTCGCCCAGTTCTTCTTGCAGGTTGTACAACAGCTCCAAAGCGCCTTGTACGGTTTCTTCCGGTTGGTACGGATGTGTCTGCGCGAAGCCTGCGTAACGGGCAACATCTTCGTTGATTTTTGGATTGTATTTCATCGTGCAAGAACCGAGCGGATAGAAGCCATTGTCTACCCCGTGGTTGCGACGAGACAGTTCGGTATAGTGACGAACCAATTGCAGCTCAGATACTTCTGGCAGCTCAGCCGGCGTTTCGCGAATGAGGTGCTTTGGCAAAAGGCTTGCTACTTCTACTTCTGGAACATCCAATGCCGGCAAATTGTAGCCCACACGGCCTGGTTTGCTCATTTCAAAGATCAGTGCTTTCTCCTGGTCGTTACGCACGTGTGATCGCCTCCAATTCAGCCGCCAATGTATCGATTTCTTCTTTGGTACGTAGCTCAGTTACTGCAAACAAGGTATGATTCGCAAACTCTGGATAGTCGAGACCGAGATCATAGCCCCCGATGATTCCAGCAGCCAGCAGGCCTTTATTCACTTCAGCAACTGGTTTGTTCAGCTTCACCACAAACTCGTTGAAGAATGGTGAATTGAAACCGATCTCCAAGCCTTTTGCTTCCAGGGCATTCTTGGCGTAATGTGCTTTTTGCAGGTTCATCATCGCCATCTCTTGGACACCCTGCTTGCCGAGTGCTGTCATGGCAATGGAAGCAGCCAATGCGAGCAGAGCTTGGTTCGAGCAGATATTAGAAGTCGCTTTTTCACGACGAATATGTTGTTCACGCGCTTGCAGCGTCAATACGAAGCCGCGTTTGCCATTTTCGTCCTTCGTTTGGCCGACGATACGACCTGGCATTTTGCGCATCAGTTTGGAGGTTGTAGCAAAATATCCGCAATGTGGTCCACCAAAGGATGCTGGGATACCGAATGGTTGCATGTCGCCCACTACGATATCTGCGCCCAATTTGCCCGGCGCCTCCAGTACACCCAGAGCAAGCGGATTGGAGGATGTGATCAACAGTGCGCCTTTTCCGTGCGCAATTGGTTCAATCGCTCCCAAGTCTTCTACATTTCCGAAGAAGTTCGGATATTGCACGATGACCGCTGCTGTGTTTTCATCGACAAGCGCTTCCAGAGCAGCTGTATCCGTAACACCATCGCTGTTGATACCTACTTCAACGAGCTCAACGTTTTGTCCATAAGCATATGTTTTCAAAACACCACGCGCTTCCGGATGTACAGCGCGGGAAACGATTACGCGTTTTTTGCCAGTGTGACCTGCAGCCATCATCGCTGCCTCTGCCAAAGAAGTCGCGCCGTCATACATCGAGGAGTTAGCTACCTCCATGCCAGTCAGCTCACTTACCATCGTTTGGAACTCAAAAATAGCTTGCAGCTCACCTTGGCTGATTTCTGGCTGATAAGGTGTATAAGCGGTAAAGAATTCACCGCGGAGCAACATGTGATTGACTGTGCTCGGCGTGTAATGTTGATAAACACCCGCACCTAGAAAGTTAACATGCGTGCTGAAGTTTACGTTTTTATTTGCTAGGTTTGTAAAATACTTCACCAAATCTGGCTCGGAAAGTGCTTCTGGAATATTCAAAGCACCTTTGAAGCGTACTTCTTCCGGAATATCAGCAAACAGTTCTTCTACACTCGAAATGCCGAGCGTTTCCAGCATTTCGCGCTTGTCCTGATCAGTTTGGGGCAGGTAGCGGTATTTCACGGACGTTGTCCTCCTCTAAAAGGATGTATGTGGTGTATCGCTTAGTTTTTCGGGCGTTTATAAAATGGAGCGGCAACGACTTCTGCTTTTAGACGTTTTCCGCGAATTTCTACTTCTATTTGTGTACCTAACACAGCATGCTCGGTTTTTACGAGAGCGAGACCGACGTTCTTCTTCAAGGTTGGAGATTGTGTTCCCGTCGTCACTTCGCCAATGAGCTCTTCCCCCACATAGACAGGGTAATGCGTGCGCGGAATCCCACGGTCGATCATTTCGATCCCTACCAGCTTGCGTGGAGCACCGTTTTCTTTTTGTGCCTTCAACACTTCTTGACCGATGAACGGCACTTCTTTGTCTACCTTGACAGCGAAGCCAATGCCCGCTTCGATCGGAGTGATGTCTTTGCTAAGCTCTTGACCGTACAGTGGCAGCTTGGATTCAAAACGAAGCGTATCGCGCGCACCGAGACCGCACGGCAAAAGACCTTCTTCTTTTCCGGCATCCAGCAAGATGTCCCACAGCTCTGCGGCACGATCAGCATCCAAATAAATCTCGAAGCCATCCTCACCAGTATAGCCAGTGCGGGAGACCAATGCCGGAATACCGCTCACTTGCACATCACGCTCAAAACGGAAAAAGCCGATTTGAGACAAGTCTGTAGTCGTCAGCTTTTGCAGAATGGATTCTGCCAAAGGACCTTGAATCGCGATTTGTGCTGTTTGTGGCGAAATATTCTCAATCGTTACGCCTGGAATCAGATGTTCTTCTAGCCACGCATAGTCTTTGTCGATATTCCCCGCGTTGATGACGAGCAGGTAATGATCATCTGCATATTTGTAAACAAGCAGATCGTCTACCGTTCCCCCATCTGGGTAGCAAAGCACACTGTACTGCGCCTGCCCAACTGCCAGCTTGGACACGTCATTCGTAGTCACACGCTGGAGATAAGAAAGAGCGTTTTCCCCTTTTACGTCCACTTCTCCCATATGGGAAACATCAAATAGACCAGCTTTTGTCCGAACAGCTTCATGCTCTTGACCAATGCTTGTAAACTGCACCGGCAGATCCCAACCACCGAAGTCGATAGTTTTCGCGCCATACTTTGCATAAGAATCAAATAGTGGCGTACGTTTCAAATTGGACATGTGGCACCTCCTGTGAACAATAAGAAATCCAAAACAAAACAGAGGCGGAAAAACGGGTACACCAAAATAATGGTGCCCTTTTCTCCTCCTCTGTCCTTGGTACCTGAGAGTTACCTTGCGAATCACATGAGGATTACTGCTTTCCCCACTTGCAAGTTTCCCCTTTGGTGGCTCATGTGAGCTCTCTCCAGAGTTGCGTCCGGTAGAGGTACTTTTGCCTGAGAGATTCACCGTTACCGGCTTGCTCCTTCGGCGCTGCCAAACGTTCAAGCAGTCTCTCCCTACTACCATCATTCGCGGTTGTTTCATGGTCATACATAAGTTTTTGCTAACATTTCCATACTAATGGATGTACTACCTCTTTATCCTACCATGAGAGTCCAAAGTTGAAAATATACAAATTAACAGTCAGATTCAGAAAAACTTAACAAAACACATTGACAATAGATAAATGTTCAGTTTTTATACATTGACTATGTAAGTTATGGCAGAGCTATGTAAAGGAGTATCTTATATGCCGAATGTTCCTCTTTCATTTGATACGAGTTGGATCAATCCGCTTACAGAACGCATGCAAGAAGATGGCCCCTGGGATAAGTGGGAGCTATTCAAGCTCTCATTGGAAGCCGAGGAAGCGATGGCTGTTCGCGAATTTGATCAGCTGCAATGTCTGAAATACCTTCCACTCTTGTCACCATTTCCTCACCAGTTGGAAACGGCGAAACGTGTCCTGTTAGAGATGCGCGGCCGAGCCATTCTCGCTGACGAGGTCGGTCTGGGAAAGACGATCGAAGCAGGTTTGATCATGAAGGAGTATATGGTTCGCGGCTTGGCTAAAAAAATTCTCGTTCTGGTTCCAGCCTCTCTCGTCATTCAATGGACAAAAGAGCTTCATCAAAAATTCGGCATTGCAGCAGTCGCGCAAAAAAAAGAATATATGTGGCGGCAGCACGAGGTCGTTGTCGCATCGATAGACACAGCAAAACGAGATCCTCACAGGCGTCACGTACTCGACATCGATTACGACATGCTCATCATCGACGAAGCCCATAAACTCAAAAATAAACGGACACGCAACTATCAGTTCGTCAAAGAAATCCGCAAAAAATATTGCCTGCTCCTTACCGCAACTCCTATTCAAAACGAGATGGACGAGCTGTACAACCTCATCAATTTGTTAAAGCCTGGTCACCTCGGTCATACTTCCACCTTCTCTACCAATTACGTAGAGGGCAAACGCCAATCCAAAAACAGCGAGAAATTGCGGGAAGAAATTGAAAAGGTCATGATTCGCAACAAACGAAGTGATGGTGGTATTCAATTCACCAGTCGCCGCGTTCAGTCGATTCCGATTGACCTTTCTCCTGAGGAAATGACCTTGTACGAAGGTGTGACCCGCTTTGTCCGCGAGCAATACCAAACAGGATATGGGGTTGGCGGCTTCAACTCTCTGGCTCTGATTACTTTGCAGCGTGAGGTCTGCTCAAGTAAGGAAGCCGCATTTATGACGCTGTATAACATGCACCAGCGCACTGGCGAGGACTCTCCCCTGCGTACACAAATTCTTGAGCTAGTCGAGATGATCAAACAAATTGAGACGCATTCCAAGGCTGCCAAAACAGTTGAGCTCATTCAACAAATCAACGACAAAGTGATCATTTTTACAGAGTATCGGGCAACACAAAACTATCTGCAAAAGTATTTGCACGACCACGGCATTACTTCTGTCCCCTTCCGCGGCGGCTTTAAACGCAGCAAAAAGGACTGGATGACTGATCTTTTCCAAAATCGTGCACAAGTCCTGATCGCGACGGAAGCAGGCGGGGAAGGCATCAACTTGCAGTTCTGCAATCAGGTGATCAATTACGACATGCCTTGGAATCCCATGCGAGTGGAGCAACGAATCGGTCGCGTCCATCGTCTGGGACAAAAAAGGGATGTGCACATTTACAATTTATCGACAACAGGAACAATCGAGGAGCATATTCTCAAGCTGCTCTATGAAAAAATCGACCTGTTTGAAATGGTCATCGGTGAACTCGATGATATTGTGGAACGCCTAAATCTAAGTCACTCCTTGGAAGATAATCTGGTTCAAATCATTATGGATTCCCACTCCTCCAAAGAAATGGCGCTGAAGCTCGATAACATTGGACACGCGATTCGGGCAAGCAAAATAACAAAAGAAGCCGTCCCGCTTTCTGAGGTGGCTGACCAATAACTCTTGTTGGAAACGAAAAAGAAATGAGGTCTCCTGATGCAGCAACAACAGGTCAGACAATTTGTCGAGCGCTATTTGGCAACTTTTTCTGCCCATATCGTCGAGTCTCACCCAGATTATTTCACAGTCAAACTCCCTGTCGAGGTGGACAAAGATATCGGCAATCGCCCTTTTTACTGGAGCTGGGTGGATAAGATGAATTTGGCTTATCAGCCATTGGTGCTCACCTTTACTTTTCATCCGGATTGCACGCCTGAAGGTTTGCGATCCGAGCATCTGCATCTAGGTGCTGCCCGTATGCAACAAATTTTCGCTTCAGCCAAAAAGCATGGCAGCTTTGTCTGTATGTACGAGCAACAAGGGGGCCTTTTAGGCAATGCTGGCAAGCGTCGGTCAACTCCTCTCGTGCCTTGGCTCGGGATGAACTTGAAGGTTTCTCTGCTCTGTGACAAGCGTCGTGACATTTTATTGTACCTGGGGATTAATTTGCATCAGCCACGGATGGTGACGGATTTCACTTCGTTTTTATTTTCACTTTCCTTGACCCCTGCGATCCCTGATTACTATTACACGTTGGATCGAAAGGTAACGATACAGGAAGCCCTCCAAATGGCACAACAGGAAGTCGAACATACATTGGAACAAGAAGATCAGCAATGGGCAGAGGAAGCGCGTACACGTTTGAGCGAAGAAATAGCCATCTTGGAAGCTTACTATGAAGAATTGGCACGGCGCGAACCAGAAAATGAGCAGACAAAAGCAGACGAAACCGAAGAAGAAGCAGAGCAGCTGGAAGCTGAGCCGTCACTCCAGCAAGAAGCCCTGCACTCCGAATCTGATCTAACTGGACCAACTTCTGTCGAACAGCCAATACCTTTTGACGAATACCGGGCTTCTGGCGGACGAATCCTCGACTTTTTACGTGCAAATGGAATCCAAACCACTTCACGCGAAGAGATTAATCAAGCAGAATGGAAAAAGAGCACGCCAGATGAGGAAAGACAACGCCGAAAAGACGAGCTGGCATGGCAATACGAGCCGCGGATCGAGGTTTCCTTCATCAACGGTGGCTTGTTCTATTTATCTTCCGTTCCTCCGCTCACGCGGTCATCGAAAGCAAAAAGCATGCGACATCTCCCCGCATCAGGGCGAATCATGTAAAAGATCAACGAGAAAATGTGAAACAGAAAAGACACGTTGCAACAAATCTTTTTGTCATAGCTGGTTACAATAGGAATAGGTTAAAGCCTTTACAAAAGGTGGTGCATAGTTGTGACCAGACGATTTCTTCCTTTTATCGCTGCTCTTTTGTCTCTAATGCTGCTTTCCTTACCAGCTTTTGCGCAAGACGAAGCAAGCTGGGATAAGCAATTCCAAGCACAAATTCGAGAATGGATGGATGCAATCGCAAGCCGAGACCCTCAATTCAAGCAATGGCAGGACGCAAAGACGGACGTGCAAACACTTGGTGCAGGGCAGCATCAATGGCTGGTAAGTATAAAAAAAGCGGACAAGCAAGTAGGGTATTTGGTGATAGGAGAAGCACCTGATTCCACTTCCCATGAAAAATTTGTTCTGCTGGAATACGGTGTCGGGGAGTACATCTTGTTCGATGACGCTTTTGCTCCGAAAGAAATCGCGGCAGAGCCAGTTTATGATGGGTTCGCTTCCTACTGGCTGATCACCCAGAAGTCAGATACACAAATGGTTAATGCAAAAACGGGAGAAATGTACCCCACTTCTTTTCAAATTAGTGAGCCCGCTGTCGATGCTTTTGTAGGCGAGCAGCTCATACAAAATGGACAACGCCTGACCCAAATGAGAATTTTAAGTGCAGCTGAGGCTGATCCTTTTGATCATATCGGGTGGGTCAGCCAAATGAGTACAACAGACACAGACGTGTCCTGGAACCAATTGTGGCAGCAAGATTATGCATCACCAGTAACATTGGCCGTCCCGATTCATCAGTCACAGGTTTTGGCACCCTTTGTCGTGGGGTCCCTGCATTTATGGAATGACCAAAATGCTTATGTCGGCGTATGGGATGAGGGCCTGCGCTTTGTCCCGTATTCGTATGCACATCGCGTCGGACGATTTTTCGTAAACGAAACAAGCTCTCCTGCCGAATAACCGGTTGGAGAGCTTGTTTTTACGTTTTCTATTTACCGATGTTCTGTAGGAGAGAGACGTTCATGAACGGCATGAAAAATTTCATTGACCGTCATTCCCTCTGCATTAATGACGGGAGCTCCTGTAATCGTTTTGTTTTGATTACCCAGCACGTTGATATCCTGGCCTGTAATGACAATCGCATCTACCACCTGCTGCCAGTTGCCCAAATCAACAACTTCGTAACCATTTTGACGCAGCATCTTGCACACTTCAGACAGGGAATTTTCTACCGCTACTCTCGCCATATGCACCCTCCGTCTTCGTTCATAGGTTTACGAATTTTATTTGCGCCACAACAGTCGAATGGACATAGGAATGGCACCAAACCAGCGTGACGACCAGGACTCGCGTGGAGTCTTACGCAAACGGCGTTCATCTTTTGGGGTATCCATGTACTGAACAAACAGTTTCGTCAGGTACTTTAAATATTCCTGAAAGGACATCGCACTTGACCTCCTTCTTACTCGCGGATTCAAACCACGGCGCAAGCGCTGTCCCCTCTATTGTTCCCCGTCCTGCGTTCTTTCAACCACTTGGCTCGTAATTTCCATCACAATATCGGAAAGGCTCTTTCCTGTCGTATCCACCTGAATCGGCGCGAAATCGTATACACCTGCGCGCTCCGCCATTAAGGTTTTTACCCTTGTCGCTACTCCTCCTGCCAGCAAGGGCCTGTCTGTATCATTTTCCAAACGCTTGATGAGCTCTTCTTCCGTGGCATGCAGCGCGATTACGATGCCATGCTCCATCATCATCTCTACGTTTTGCTTCCGTAATACAGCTCCTCCTCCAGTTGTTAGTACCTGAGAGCCTACTGCCAGTAATTGCGCAAGACGTTTCGTCTCGACGTCTCGGAAATACGCTTCTCCTTGATCGGTGAAGATTTCTGGAATGCTGCGACCTTCACTTTCCACAATCGCATCATCCAAGTCTGTATGCTTCATCCCCAAAGAGGCAGCGAGTGCGGCGCCAACCGTGGTTTTTCCTGTTCCCATGAATCCGACTAACACCAGGTTCATCATTTCGTTTCTGCCGCCTTTCCAATCGTTCGGTATGTATTGATCTTCACCGTTTTTTGTTGTTGATTGTACGCTGTCTCATATCCCAATGCTTTTTCAAAAAAGGACAGTGGAACCATCGTACGCTCTTTGATTTCGATTAACGGGCTGCCTAAATCCATTCGCTTCCCATCTACGTCAGCAAAGCGCTCCCGTTCCTTAATAAACACTTCGCGTCCATTTCCTTTTACGCGGATCATTTGTTTCTTGTCATCCCAGCTAATCGCTAATCCCATTTTCTCACCGAGCTCACGCAACGGAATATACACCGTATTTTGGGTGACCCGAGCAGGTATCGATGGATAAAAGCTCATGTTATTGACGATCGTGGTAATATAGGGCTCCAATTGCACTGCACCAAAGCCATTCTTATTTGCACTATTGGTATACAGGGTGAAATATTTCGCTTCCCCTTGCAAGGTTTGCCCAAGCGCTTGATCGAGATGCTCTGCACCAATGACACTGCCATGATAATTTTGTTGGACGCGCTGCATGAATCGCTTATAGGCATCATCACCGATTTTTCGGCGCAGGTTGTCGAACAAGAGTGCTCCCCGGGAATACCAGGTTAACTTAAACTCTTCTTCAGTGGCAAACTTCTGCAACGGCTTGTCCAGCTTTCCATTTGGATAACGCTCTTGCAAACGTTTGGCATCCCGATTGTATTCATCTAAAAGTGTCGTAGCTGATTGGGCACCATAACGCTTTTGCAAGTAATGAGACACGCCGAGCTCCACCAGCCCCTCATCAAGCCACCCATGCGAGGACTCCAATGTAGCCACACTGTTGTACCACCATAGATGCCCCACCTCATGCGGCAGCCAATGATCGATCAGATTGTTGTGATGCATGTCTCTTTTGAATACGGCGAGATTCGCGTATTCCATGGCGTACGTCGTTCCTGTACTTGTTTCCGCAATCGCCACATGCGGATACGGCAACGGACCGTACATATCGATGAAAGTAGGAAATACCGATTGGGCAATGTTCTTGATTCTTTCTATGTTACCTTTATCAACGGAAGCAATGTCAACCGTTAAATTCGGAGCAAATTGAATCGTTTCAATGTGATAAAGCGGACTTCCCACCAGTCCAAAGTTCAACAGATTTTTTGCTTGATAATGGACTTGTTGCTTACTGCCACCGATTGACTTCGATTGTCCTCTGCCCCATGAACTGACCCATTTGTAGCCCTGTGGAGAGGTAAATGACACATCGTAATCTCCATAGTGGTAAACGAATGGATCACCAAAATCAACTCGTTGCGGCGGGTCATACCAAACACCTTTTTGATTTTGGGCCCCGAGCATCGGGTACCATGTCGTGAGCGTCCATATATCGTCTTTGACCCCAAAACGTGTGCCCCTACGTGGAACCGGGTTCTCGAATTCAATGGATAAGGCGCCACGAAGCTCCTTTCCAAGCGGATTTGTCAGCTTCACCAGTGATTGACCACGTTCAAAAGAAAGCGGCTTGTCCTTGTAGCGAATCGACTTCACCGTCATTTTGTTCCAAAGGTAGTCGTAAATATACAGGCGTACATCTGGCGTTTTCGGATTGTCGAACTCCAAGGTCATGTTTCCGGTTATTTTTGCTTCGGACGTATGTAATTCAGCTTGAATCTTATAGACAGGGTTCAAATCCTTTACATAAGACGGCAGAGGCGGATCATAAGAAAATGGATCGACGAACTTTTGCTCCTCCTCAGGTGATTGATTCATGGCAATGATTTGAGAAATGGCTGGCCAATACGCGACGACCCCAACTGAGCCAAAAAAAATGAGGATCGTCACACATACTAGCAAGCTCGTTTTATGTAGTGATTTCATGACAGCCCCCATATAATAAACCGCCCGGCGGCAGGCGCTAAATGTTTTTGTTTCATTGTAGCAAATATATGTCAAACTGAGTAGAAATTCAGGCGATTCTGTAGAGAAAACGCCTTATTTGACGATGGTCTTTCCTGGGTGAACTAAAAAAGCCGCCACTCATTGTATCGTAATGATTGGCAGCTTTCTTTAGCTTTTACCAGGTTTCGTACATAATTTTTCCGGTCTGGCTAAGATCATAGCCCCCGACTGCTTCCAATTCCTTTTGAAAAGGACGCGACTCGAGAACATCAAGAACGGCCTGAATGAGCGGTTCATTGTCTTTATTTTTCAACAAGACGAGATCATATCGCTCACGCACAGTTGGGACAAACTCCACTCCGACGAGTGAAGCTGCCTTTTCAATCCCCACCCCTACGTCTGCCTCGCGCCGTGCTACTACCCCTGCGACTGCCAGGTGATTGGACTCTTCCCGTTCATACCCAATCACGTCACTCCCCGCTATTTTTGCCAGTCGAAACTGCTCTTCAATCAACGTGCGTGCACCGGACCCTTTTTCCCGATTGACCATTCGAATGCCCGGCTTCGTAAAATCGCTCCATGCTTTGATCTGCTTCGGATTGCCTGCCTGAACGTAGAAGCCGGCCCAACGTGACAACATATTGATGACAACAAAACGATGCCCACACAAAATGCGACGAATATACGGGACATTGTATTCATTGGTATCCCCATCGTACAAGTGCGTGCTGACGATATCTGCCTTACCTGTATACATTGCCACGAGGCTGTTCAAAGAGCCCACGTACGAGCGAAGCGGTCGGTATGCCTCATCCTTTTTCTCCAAATGCCCCGCCAGCAGGTCCAAGCTCACATCCTGCCCGCTAATAATAATATTGCGGCCTGTACCAGTCTGCTCATATCGCAAAGATTGCTGAGCTTGTCCTGTCTCGCGGATGCTAACGGCTGAGGCTTGTCTGTACTCTCCCTTTGCCTTCGCCTTGTACGCTTCCAAATCGCTTTCGTCTACGCGCATTTGCCGACCGACGCGATAAGCGGGCAGTTCTCCCTTTTTAATGAGATCGTAGACCGTCAGCTTGGAAATACGTAAAATTTTTGCTATTTCTTCGGTGGTATAAGAATTTTGTTGACTCATGTCCCGCCTCCGTAATCTCCTTTGTTCTATTGTCAAACAAGTGTCGTAAAATCGCAATTGATTATTCATTACGAATCAATATAATCTAGTTATGTCCAGTTATAATTAATTATAACTAAATATAACTATGGAGGTCTTTTTTTATGAAGAAGCACTGGTTTGCCTTATTGACGGCATTTTGCTTGATGCTTACTGCCTGCTCAACAACACAAACAGCACCACAAGCAAGTGAGCCAGCCAAAACCGAAACAGCAAAGGTAGAATTGATGATTTCAGCTGCGGCTAGCTTGACGGATGCCTTGAATGAGTTGAAAACCCAATATGAAACGGAACACCCAGGAACGACCCTCACCTTTAACTTCGGAGGCTCGGGCAAACTCGCTACGCAAATTACGCAAGGCGCTCCGTCTGACGTATTTTTGTCGGCTAGTAAAAAAGACATGGACGGTCTAGAGGAACAGCAACTGATCGCCAAAGACACACGCCAAGACTTCACGAAAAACTCGCTTGTTCTCATTGCAGGTAACACAAGTGCTGTCGCTATCACTTCTTTTGAAGAGCTGAGCAACGCAGCGATCAAGCATATTGCCGTCGGTGAGCCTGAGACAGTTCCTGCTGGACGATATGCGAAAGAAACATTGGATACGCTGAAAATGTGGGATTCTCTTTCGGCACAAATGGTATTTGGCAGCGATGTTCGTCAAGTTTTGACCTTCGTAGAATCCGGTAATGCAGAAGTCGGTATTGTCTATTCCAGTGATGCCGCAGCTTCGAAAAATGTAAAGGTATTGGCGACAGCCAAGCCTGAATGGCACAAGCCCATCGTTTATCCAGGTGCGGTCGTCAGCGCATCGAAGAACCCAGATGCAGCAAAAGCTTTTCTTGCCTACTTGACAAGCGACAAAGGAAAAGCGATCTTACAGAAGTACGGGTTTCAATAAACCAATCTAATCGAATGGGAGGTGGCAAGCGTGATAGAAACAAATCTTACTCCTTTGATGCTTTCCCTTAAAGTAGCTGCGCTCTCCACCTCCTTTGTATTTGTTTTTGGGATGGTTTCTGCAAGGTGGATGACACAAAAGGATTTTTGGGGGAAGAATGTGCTGGAGTCCTTCTTTTTGCTTCCGCTCGTTCTCCCTCCCACTGTTGTTGGCTTCGGCCTGTTGCTGCTTTTCGGAAAAAACGGCTTTCTCGGCCAGCTTCTGCATGAATGGTTCAATATTACCGTCGTCTTTACGCTGACAGGAGCCGTAATTGCCTCGATTGTGGTTTCCTTTCCGTTGATGTATCAGAGTGCAGTCGCTGCCTTCACAGGAGTGGATCGTCGTCTGGAGAATGCAGCACGCACGATGGGCGCTTCCGAATGGCGATTATTCTGGACCGTTACCTTTCCGTTGGCTTGGCCTGGCCTGTTGGCTGGGTTTGTTCTTTCTTTTGCCCGTGGTTTAGGGGAGTTTGGCGCTACGCTGATGCTCGCAGGCTACATCCCTGGGAAAACCGATACAATTCCCGTCGCCATATATTTTGCTGTTGAGGCTGGTCAAATGGATAAGGCATTGTTTTGGGTCACTATTATTGTTTCCTTGGGGATGGGTACGACTCTTTGGCTAAATTGGTGGAGTCGTCGCAACGTGCGCAGGTACGCCAATCAAAAGTAAGGCAGGTGAATGGTAAATGCTCTTTGTCCATATACAGAAGCGTTTGCCTGATTTTATTCTGGATGTGTCCTTTTCGGTGCAGAAGGAAATTGTCGTGCTGTTCGGACCATCCGGTTCTGGCAAAACAACGATATTGAACAGTATTGCAGGTCTGGTTCATCCTGATACCGGCGTGATCCAATTAAACGAGAACGTCTTTTATCGCGAAGGGCAGAAGCCGCTTCCTGTACAAAAACGTAACATCGGGTATTTATTTCAAGATTATGCGCTGTTCCCTCACATGACCGTCGAGCAAAATGTTCGATACGGCTTGAAAAAAGAGCATGAGCTAAATTTGGCTCCATTGTTGTCCACAGTAGGAATCGATCATCTGCTGCAAAAATATCCTCACCAATTATCCGGGGGACAAAAACAACGGGTGGCACTCGTACGTGCGCTTGCTACAGAACCAGACATCCTGCTCCTTGATGAGCCTTTATCGGCGCTGGACGCAGATACGCGTAAACAATGCCAGGATGAGTTGCTTCGCCTTCACGCCATGTGGAACATCCCGTTTCTCTTGGTCACCCATGATCGTGAAGAGGCCGAGAAGCTCGCAGATGTCATTTTCCTGATTGATAACGGAACAATCAAAGAACGGAAAAGTGAAAAAAGCCATTCAGCAACGTCCATTTCCCGATAATTGGGATGGCATTGCTGGATGGCTTTTTACTATCGAGCTGTGATTGGTTCAATTTTCACATCGTTTTGCTTTGCCCATTTATGTACTTCGCCAAGGAATTGCAGTACGTCATGGCTCTCGTGATGGACACAAAGGGTATCGGCCGCCAAGTCAATGTGCTCGCCATTGACCGTCATTACTCTTTGTTTTAAAACGAGCTGACGTGTCTGCTCCATGCGTTCTTCCTTGCTGATCAGCACGCTTCCTTCCAACTCACGCGGGGCCAATCGACCATTCGGCAAATAAGCCCGCTCTGCAAATACTTCCTCTGCCACTTGAAGGCCGTGTTCCAAGCCTGCCTCTACTAGCTTACTGCCAGACAACGCATAGAGGATCAGTTCCTCATCAATATCCGAAATGGCTTGGACAACCGCTTCGGCAAGCTCTGGGCGTTCAGCCGCTTCGTTATACAGCGCGCCATGCAATTTCACATGGTGAAGCTCCCCGCCGAGTGCTTTTGTAGTCCCAGACAAGGCTGCAATTTGATACAGCACCAGCTCATACACTTCATTGACAGACAAGTTCATTGAACGACGTCCGAAGCCTTGAATATCTGCATAACCGGGATGT
Source organism: Brevibacillus fortis (assembly GCF_046196545.1). Classification (GTDB taxonomy): domain Bacteria; phylum Bacillota; class Bacilli; order Brevibacillales; family Brevibacillaceae; genus Brevibacillus; species Brevibacillus fortis_A. The sequence goes on along the minus strand of NZ_CP176370.1, from coordinate 2,478,827 downwards.
GCCCCGATTTTCACATCATGCTTGAGTGCAGCTTCGATTGTTCTGCAAATAATATGGGGATCCCCTGCATGCAATCCGCAAGCAATATTAACGGAGGTGATCCATTTCATAATCCCCAAATCCTCTGATTGTCGGCCTCTGCTGAAGCCCTCTGCCATATCGCAGTTAATATCCAGATGAATCATGTATGCTCACCTTTCTTTCGCTAATCTATCTCTTGAAAACGCATTCATACGCGTGGCTTCTCGTTTTCTTCCACTTTAGCATACCATGTACGCCAGTTTAACAAAAGCAAAAAAGCTGCCGAAAAATGGCAGCTTATGAACAACTTATGTCGAACCAACGGTTGCTTGGCTGCTTTCTTCTGTCTGTAAGGTCTCTGCTAGTGCCATTACCTGGTTCTTTTCTTGTTTATAATCGTATTCCTTTGCCTTATCCGGTCTGGCATTGTTGTACTCTACCGGGATCTCATGGCGATGGGAACGTTCAATTTTTGTTACGAAGTGCAGCTTTTCCATAATGCGAATCGTTTCGTCCAACAAATTGGCATCCACATACATCGAAACGTAATTTAAGCGTTTGGAGATGTAATGAATGGTGCCAAATTTGCGTAAATTTTTGGCGGCACGCGTGTTTTTCACCCACACGGCGACCCCCAGGCGTCGCTCTCTCATGTTTAGCCGTCGGTCTCCTTCCCAATCGTGGTATACTTACTGGTGAAAGCTTATTACAGAAAGGAATGAATCGTGGTCTATGCTGGCTACGTTTTATCATCAATTCGAGGAAGCGCTTCACCGCGAAAAAATCGTGACCCATAGCAGTTGGCGTACATATGCAGGCCAGCTCTTTTTCTATGTAAGCAGTACGCTCCCTGCTCCTATGCTGACAAAACAGCTCATGGAAACAGGAGAGCGCCTGACCACTGATACCAAATTAAAGCCAGAATGCATTTACGTACGCTCTGATGACGTGCAGCACGTGTATCGCTTCCGCTTTCGCGTACCTGACGAAAAGCAATTTTGCTGTGGCAATCTTTGTGAAGACTGTTTTCTGCTGCGCCAAAATGAATCGGGAACAGCGTAAATTACGATGGCTTTTTCACGCTGCAGCCGCAGCTTCCACCTGTCCCGCAACCGCTGCCCTGGGCCTCTAAAAATGGATTGTTGCTCGGTACCTTGATCGTTTCCGATACGGAATGAGCAATGGTTCTACTCACCTGATACAAGAGCTCATCCAGAGCATCCTCTGCTCGCTTGAATGCCTGTACGGAATCCCTCAGTTCAATGTTGCGCTTCAGTTCCCGTACTTCTTTGGATATATGATTGTAATCCGGGTGATACTTCCCGAACCGTTGCACATCTTCGTACTGTTCCTTCTTAGCCTCGAACACGACGAGCAGACGTTGCACTTCCTCATCTGCTTCCATTTGGCGTTTGGCCTCCAGATAATCCGAGACCTCGCGCGATTGGTTAATCATCGTGGACAGCTCATGAGACTCCATGATCAACTGTGTCATATCCACAGCTTCCAATGTTTCCATTAAGCGAGACCTCCTTTCGCCGCAAAGCTTGAAAACTTTACGTCATTCCTGATTGTATCATGATGCACACCCTTAGTACAGATATTCGGGCACTACAATGCGCACTCGCTCAATGTTGTCGAGACGGTAGCACTGTTTGCCGCCCTGTCCGGCAATCGAAACCATCCAGTACCCCATTTCCAGGCGTACTTCTGTCGGTAGCCCTCGCAGCTTTTCTTTTCCGCTTTGCTGGATCTCGACTTCCAGCTTCAGTTCTATTGCGCGCTTAAACAAATCCCGCATGGACTGTGGATGATACGATTGGAAATGCTTCGTCCACATTTTGGGTAGTGCTGCGATTTGCTCATTTTGCTCAGGGAACGTGTTTTCTATAGCATAACCGTCCCAAGGCCGTTCGATGAGAAGCAAGCCTTTATTCCCTGCTTGACTGTTTTGGTGCGGCTGGAGCTCTCTGCTTGCGCTAGCAACATTTGACAGCACTTGCGGCTCATAACCAAAGTGCCGAAGGAGACGGATCAGTTCTTTTTCCTGCGAGTGCTGAATCAAAAACGCAGTCGGCGATATCACTTGGGTAAGATATGGGCGAAAGTCAGGAATTTCGCGCCATTCCTCCAGAAATCCAGCATGTGCTGTCCGAACGAGGTAGTACGGCTCCATTTGAATCTGCCTTGCTGTTCTCGCCCATTGGCTCACAACCTCAATCAAGCTCTCGGGCAACGGATGAACACAGGAGGCACGGAGCTTTTCTATGACTTGCTCCTCCGTCCCTCCTTGAGCCAAATACGATTGCAACAGCCTTGCCTGCAATTCACCCCGAATCAATTGCCCATCAAATTGGAGATGGCAAAATCGGCTGATCTCCCATACATCCAGCAACGGAACAAGCGGAGGGATTGTTATGACACCTGTGGGGTCCACAAACCAGCCTTCCTCCGACGATAATCGCGGCAAGCTGCTCCAACGCCAAAAAATTCCTCGCTCCTCGTCCATCCCGAGCTGAATCCATCCCAAGCCTAACAGCAAATGCATCCATTGCTCCACAATGAGCTCTACTGCATTGTCGGGTAAAGGGAATCCTGCGTCTTTTAGCATTCGCAATTGCTCATGGATGGAACACCACTGCTCGACAGGAACCTGTCTCATTAATTGAATGAAAAATTCCCACCAGTCACCATGCGGCAAAAATTGTTCCATGACGAGTTGGTACATTTCTTCCCAACGTACGAGCGGCGGTTGATGCAGCCATTGCTTCGTTCGATTGAAATCGAGTACGAGTTCTCGCTCTTCCCTATGCACCAAGCCCAATCTGAGCGCAATATCAAGGACAACGGTCAAGGATAAGCCCTCTCTTTGTTCCTTTTCGAGCGGCGGAATCACGATTCCTTTTACATGCTCATCTGTAAACGAGAGCAGCGGCAGCATTTTTTGCGACATCCTACGATGAATGCTTCCTTTTTGCGTAATGGGAATCTGGTTGTCCCGAATAAACAACAGAAGCCCAAAAAGATCCAGCTGTATCCCTCTGCCTGCTGATATATAATAAGGGAGCGTTTTTGAAAGAGAAACAAAAGCCTGAGAGGCTTCCGGAAGCATTTGATTCGTCAACTGCTCTCGAACCTCTTGTGGCATCAAATAGCCGATCTCACTCCACATTTTCCGTACAGTCAAGATCAGTCCAAGCCGTCGCAATTTCGTCAAGCCGACTGACAGATGTCTGTGCTCTTTTGCCATTTCCCGTTCCCAGGTTCGTTTGCTAAAAAATCCTCTCGTCGCTTTGGTTACGAAAAGCCGGATAACGGCTCGTTCGAGCTCATCTGCCTGTTCCCATACTTGACTAATAAAAACGGGGTCCAATAATCTCGCTGTTAAATCTTGCTCTTCGGCAATCTGATATCGTTTGGTTTGTTCATGTAGAATCGCTTGTCGCGTTGATTCGGACAGGTATTCCAGCGAATCCTTCACACGCACGCCTGTCACCTCAGTCTATATGATGTTCGATTCATTACTTTTACCAAATTGGAGGGATCTTGATGTTGCATGTATTTCCTAGCTTACTCTTAACAGCAACCTTGGCAGTAACGGGTACACAAGTCTTGTCACCTCAACATCCTACCGTATCTGAGCCTGTGGCGAAAGAGGCTGTACAAGCAGATGCTGCTTACGAGGCCGTTGCTGCCCCATATCCGCCGGCTGTGCAAGAAGCTTTGAAGAAAGTTCGAAAAAATGGCGGACACACCATTGTTCGTGCAAATGGAAAATCCTATGTAGTCGTAGGTGCAGGACAGCGCCCTACAGGAGGATATCGTTTAGTAGCGGACCAAGTCAAGCGGACTGGCCCTCATGCCTTTGCCGTACACGTTCAGGTACAAGCACCAGCTAAAGGTTCGATGAAAACCCAAGTCATCAGCTATCCGACGTTGGTGATTGCCCTGCCAGACCAGCAAGCAAAAGTCAGTGTGCATATGCGCTAGTCTATCCATGAAAAAAGCCGACAGTTCGAAAGCCACAAGGCGTATCGAAGTCGGCTTTTTTCCTTTTCCCAACAGTTACCCTTGCTTATCAGGGCTTTACCTCAATGGAAAAGCTCTCTGCAACACCATACGACTCGTGGTTATTATGGGCCAATTCTACCTTGACCTCATGCTTCCCAGCAGGGATATCCTTCAAGACATAGCTAGACTCAAATACCTTGGCGATCTTTTTGCCGTCGAGGTACAGATGAACATGACCTTCCCCGTGCTTGTTTTCTTTCCCCATGTTTTCCAGGGAAAAAGAGAAGTTCGTAACGGCCAATTTGAGTTGCAAATCATCTTTCTCAAGGGTATGCGTCACAGCGAGTGTCGGTGCTGCATGATGAGCGTGCGACTCGTCTGCTACCACTTCGGTCTGCGCTTGTTGGTTCGCATACACAAACCATTCCACACCAGCCGCAATGGCAATCAATAGAAACAAGCGGAAAAGAAATCGTTTGGTTTTCACCGGAGCTGCTCCCTTCCAAAATGAGTCTTACCCCAGTGTGCCCGACTCCTGATTGGTTCATTCATCCATTTTTGCATCAGATCTCCCCTACTATCCATACATACTCAGCATTCCAATAGGCAAAAGTAACCACAAGATCCTTTGAGGAGGTCATTGACTGCGTATGAATGCATGGAATGAAACTCTTTCTATTTTTGCTTTAGGAGGAGTATACGAAATCGGTAAAAACATGTACGGGATTCAATGCGGGGATGAAATTGTCCTCATCGATTGTGGCTCGAAGTTCCCGGATGAGAGTTATTTAGGAATTGATTTGATCATACCGGACATTAGTTATCTGCTGGAAAATCAAGAAAAAGTCCGTGCCTTGATTGTCACGCATGGGCATGAGGATCACATCGGTGGCATTCCTTATTTTTTAAAACAATTAAACGTCCCTGTTTACGGTACCCGCTTAACGTTAGGTCTTATCGAATTAAAGCTGAAGGAGCATAATTTGCTTCATCAGTCCACCCTCATTTCCATCGATCGTCACTCTACCATTTCATTAGGCTCGCTCACGATCAGCTTTTTTCAGACGAACCATAGCATTCCTGATTGCTTGGGTGTCGTGTTTGAGACAAAAGCAGGCTCCATTGTGCATACGGGTGATTTTAAATTTGATTTAACGCCGGTGCATAAGCAATCCCCCGATTTGCACAGAATGGCTGAAATTGGGCAGAAAGGTGTATTGGCCCTGTTGTCGGAGAGTACCAATGCGGAGCGTCCAGGCTTTACTCCATCAGAAAAACACGTAGGCGATCGTCTGTTAGAGGCATTCAGTAAGGCACAGCAGAAAATATTTGTCTCGACGTTCGCTTCCAATGTATACCGCCTGCAACAAGTCATTGATGCGGTAGAAGCGACGAATCGAAAGCTAGCTTTGCTGGGCCGAAGTATGGTCAATGTGGTCAAAATCGCATCGGAACAAGGCTATTTACGTATACCAGAAGACATGTTAGTGGAAGTCGAGGAAGTGAGCGAGCTCGATCCCGCCCGTGTCGCCGTCCTATGCACGGGAAGCCAAGGCGAACCCATGGCCGCTTTATCTCGATTGTCGACCTCCGGGTATCGACACATTAAAGTAGAACGCGGTGATACCGTCATCCTCTCTTCTTCCCCTATTCCAGGGAACGAACGGAATGTAGCGCGTATCGTCGATAACTTGTTTATTATGGGTGCCAAAGTTATTTACGGCTCTGGGACAGGCATGCATGTGTCCGGTCATGGCTTCCAAGAAGAGTTGAAGCTCATGCTCACTCTCATGAAGCCCACATACTTTATCCCCATTCACGGTGAGTATCGGATGCTCCATCAACATCGTCTGTTGGCTGAATCCGTCGGCGTTGACTTCGAGTCCATTTTCATTGTAAATAACGGAGATGTCGTGGATATTCAGGATGGTGTGGCTGTGCAGGAAAGAAAAATCCCTGCCGGAAATACCTTGGTGGATGGTTTAGGAATCGGTGATGTAGGGAATGGAATATTACGGGATCGCAAACATCTTTCGGAAGATGGCATTCTCGTGATCGTTGTAACGCGCAGTAAAACCGACGGCAAAATTTTGTCGGGTCCTGACCTTATTTCTCGCGGTTTCATTCATGCCCCGGAATCAGAGGGCCTGTTGGAAGAAGCGACTCGCATTGCATCCGAGGTGATCACCAATTTACAGGAAGCGAATGTGAGTCAGTGGAACCGCTTGAAGCAAGGAATGCGGGAATCGATTGGGAAATTCGTCTATGCCAAAACAAAGCGCAGACCCATGATCCTGCCGATTATTATGGATGTGTGAGGGAAAAGCCTTCTTTCTGGAGGGCTTTTCTAGCATGATATTTTCAATATTGGGGTGATTTGAAATGGTGAAAATGGTTAGATTTTTTACGTGCCTTCTTGCAATCTTTTTTATTTTCTTTGCTTCGGTTCCAGTGTCTGAAGGGGCTTATCTAAAACCAACCTATACTTTTACATTAGGGAAAGAGGGAGAACTCAAAGCAAATCTCATTTTAGATTCAATGATTTATGGTGAATCAGAGGACAACACGTTTTTCGTTTATACCCTATTACTTAATCAAGGTGAAGCAACCGCTACAAATTTTAAATACGCAGGCCTCTCATTTACGGACATAAACGGAATGGATCACTTTTACCCCGAAACTAGCCACAATGTTATCAATTCATCGTTGAAACTAGAGCCGGGACATTTTGTAGAAGCAAAATTTGAAATACCCTTAGATTTTATTGATTCTAGGTTTAAAAACTTAAATGACATCAGAAAAATTAGTATATTGAATATCCACGATAACTCTGCTCCTTATAAAGACGACTCAGCAGTGACTGTGACCGTAAATAATAAAAAGCTTGTGCAACAAACCTTTGTTGAAAATGGTGTCACTTATGTTTCCCTTCGCGAGTTAGCAGACGTTCTTGGTGCTACTATCCAGTGGAATGATCCTACCCAAACGGCAACGCTCATCCTAAGAGACATTATGGAATACGATAGAAAAATAGTCATACCAGTTGGAAGTGATCGCTTTATTAATGATGGTCTCGAAACTACTGTATCGGGAAAAGCGAAGCTGTACAATAACACCACTCTGGTTGTACCTTTACGAGAAATTGTAGAAATGCTGGATTACTATGTTGTTTTTGATCATAACGGGGGGCAGAAAAACATCATCGTCGTTCCGAATGATCTTTATAGATGAGTAGGGAAAAGCCTTCTTTTCTGAAGGCTTTTCTAACATGATATTTTCAATCTTGGGGTGATTTGAAATGGGGAAGATGGTTAGACTTTTTACGTGCCTTCTTTCGATTTTTTTTATTTTCTTTGCATCCGTTCCAGTGTCCTATGCATCATTTGAGAAGAATCCTTTGCAGTTTGAATTGACGGAATTAAAGTTCGCAACAAGCCAAGATGGAAGTCACTACGCAACAGGTTACATGCGTTGGGGAAATGTCAGTCCCTATGAACTATTGGACCTTTCCGGAAAACTTGATCTATATAATAACAAAGGGGAAAAAATAAATATTGACTCCGATGTTGATTACTTTTCCAGCCCAGTCATGCACCCAGGAGACAACGAGTTAGGTATTACAGAGCTCTTAACCTTTGATCTTGTTCCTTCTGTTACAAAGGCATCAGATTTAACCGGTGCTTACTTAAAGCCAACGTATACGTATACACTTGGCAAAAAAGCAGAACCCCGTCCATACATATACACAAAAATGACTGCTTATGAATTTACAGACACCCATTATATCGCGCATATGATCCTGGTAAATCGGGGAGAGGCAACAGCCGAGAAATTTATCTACTCCGGAGTCGAAGCAATAGACTATAGACAAGATGGATTATTCTATCCGGAGAATAGCCACCCTGTTATCAATGAGTCATTCAGGTTAGAGCCAGGACAATTCGCAAGAACATCGTTTAAGATACCTATCAACTATTTAAAAACTAAGTATACTGACTTGTATCAAGTTAGAGCTGATATTCGATTTAAATATAAGGCCACTGCTCCTTATCAAGAATCTGCCTTGAACGTGACCGCAAATAATCAAAAACTGGTGAATCAAACCTTTACTGAAAACGATATCACCTATGTATCCCTTCGTGAACTAGTAGAAGCTCTCGATGGCACTATTCAATGGGACGATCCAACTCAGACTGCAACAATAATACGAGGCCCCTCCACCGTAACCATTCCCGTTGGTAGCAATAAATTTTTGCGTGATGGTATCGAATTCACTGCATCTGCAAATGCAAAACTTTACAATAATACGATTCTGGTTGTACCGTTGCGGGATGTCGCGGAATTGCTGAATTGCGATATTTACTTCGATCATAAATGGGGACAGAAGTCCATTATCGTCATACCAGTACCATTACATACTTGAACCCCACAGCTGAATTAGAAAAAAGAGAGCCCACCAGCTCTCTTTTCCCCCCTCAAAATATCTTCTTCGCATCCCGCTCTTCCTTCAAAATCTCAACAGCCTCACGAAAACGCATAGAGTGAACGACTTCCCGCTCCCGCAAAAACTTCAGGCTGTCCTGCAAATCAACATCATCGGTCATGTCGATCAGCCATTGATACGTCGCGCGGGCTTTTTCTTCGGCCGCGATATCCTCATACAAATCCGCGATGGGATCGCCCTTGGCAGCGATATAGGCAGCCGTCCACGGCACACCACTGGCGTTGTTGTAAAAGAGCGCCCGATCATGGTTGGCGTAATGGTCACCCAGTCCCGCTTCCTTTAACTCTTCGACAGTCGCGTCTTTGGTCAGCTTATACACCATCGTGGCAATCATTTCGAGATGCGCAAACTCTTCGGTAGCGATATCCGTTAATAACCCTACGACTTTATTCGGGATCGTATACCGCTGGTTCATATAGCGCAGAGCGGCTGCCAGCTCTCCATCCGCCCCTCCGTATTGCTCAATCAAATACTTCGCCATTCTCACATCGCACTTACTGACACGAACCGGATACTGTAGTTTTTTTTCATAGATCCACATCGGTTTCGTTATCCCTCTCTTCTAAACTTGCCAAGGCCATGGATCATCATTCCACTGCCACGGATAGCCTGAATAGCTGCGGCCAAGATTTTGCAGAGGCCCGTACAATTTCTCATATTCGTTTGCCAAAACCCAGCGTTGCTCCGTTAAATCATTAAACTGCTGAAGCGCATTCTGATCGGTGGGATGCGTATCTAAATAAAGATTGAGCTCTACCAGTACAAAATCGATCGCTTGCAGCTGTTCAAGTAATGCGTAATATTGCTCATCGCCAAATCTATTTTCAGCTGTCATGAGTGCCCCCTCCCCAAATGACTCAGTCTGGGATCATAGGGGCTAAAAAGTGCCGGCCATAGCGTACCTAATTTCAACGCTTCCATCGGGCTGTATTGTGGTAAGTTCTCCGGCTGAAACGTCATGAACAGCTGAGGGGGCACCTGGTACGTCTTTACCCGAATCGGCGGACAAGGATCGTAGGGACCAACGTACGGATAATAGTCGCGTGTTTGCGAATGCAATGCCAATATCCTCCTCCAACTTGCAATGTCTGTTCCTTCATGACTACATTATGCAGCCCACCCAGTAGGCGTGATTAATCCCCCAAAACGAAGAAACCGCTCTCCTCCGTAAAAGGAAAGCGGTTAGCATCTACGATTCTACCTGTCCAGTCCATTTCGCCATGCCACCGTCCAAATTCGAGACATCTTTATAGCCATTTTCAAGCAAGAGATTTCCACTCTCCACTCCCATCCTTCCGGTATGACAGACGAAGACGACTTTTTTGTCTGTGGGGATGCTCCTGTATTTCTCATTGATCTCTGCAAAAGGAATATTGATGGCATTGGGGACTCTTCCCTCTTCAAACAATTCAGGCTCGCGCAAATCCACAATCACCATGTCTGTTTCATCCGTCATCCATTGCGACAACTGTTGTGAATCAATGATTTGCAATGATTGTTTGGCATTCCAAAATACCAGCGCTACCAAAGCAAGTACAACCACCAGAGCGCTCGTTATCCATATCTTTTTCATCCGATCCACCTTTTCTTATTTTATCTTGTCGCAGCCTTACCAAAATGCCATAAAGTCCGAAATACCGAGCAAGACAAACACGATTCCAGCCAATTTTTGCGTAACCGCCCCCCATTTCCTCGTTTTCTTCATGAGAGAAGAGCTATCACTTGCGACGGCAAGCAGCAGTAAAACGATGAGCAGTGGCAGCGCCGTGCCTAGTGCAAATACTGTGGGAATGATCGGGCCAAACGAGCTCGTGAGCATCAAAGGCATCGCCAGTCCAAAATAGAGCCAAAACATCGTCGGACAAAACCCGAGGGAAAAAGCAACACCAAGCCAAAAGGATCAATCAAAATAAACATCGGTGCTAGTAATTTTCTCGCCCACTGAAACAAAGGAATCGCTTGTGTAGAGAGGTGTTCGCCGAACGCAAATACGATTGCTCCCAAAGCGGAGTACACGACTGCTTTGCCAAGGATGAACATCCATACATGACTACGAAAGCCACCTTTGACGACGACGTTCTTCCCGAACACAGTAAAGGCAGCCACATTCCCTGATAACTGGCACGGTGCAAACGCCCCAACGATCCCGAGCAACAACGCTCCAATCAGCGGTGCTTGTTCACCCATTCCATAATACAAATCAGAAAAGGGCTTGCTGATCCATGCTCCATATTGATACAAGTACGAATACCAATCCATGCTTCTCCTCCGAGTAGGTCTTCCTTTTCGTTTATTTTACAGAAAGGTTGTGAGGAAACGATGAAGAAAAAAAGAAAGGCATGATTTGCCTCTCCTTTGCTTCATCCCGTCACTTGCAAGCGTCCTATCATGCCGCTTTCCTTGTGCCCAGGGATCGTACAATAAAATTCATAGGTTCCTTCCTCCAATACCTTCCACACGGTTTCAGCAGACTCTCCTGGTTTGGCGTGCAAATGAACTACGCCCTCAGCCATTGCTCCATGATGATGTTCCGTGCTTGATTCTGAAATCGTTACGATTTTTCCATGGGATACAACCTCGATATCGTGCTCTACATTGCCATCATTCTGAAAGACCACTTTGATCTCTGTATCTTTTTTCACGGTAAATTGGTTCGGTTTATAGGAAAAGTCGACGGCTGTGAGGGTGATTTCTGTCGCGCGATCATCTGCATAAAGCGCCGGGGATGGAAACGGTAATGACTGAAACCAGAAGAAGACAGCAAGTAGCAACACAGCTGGAGTAGCTGGATAATGAAAAAAGGAGGACCACTTCGTTTCTTTTTTATTGAAATCAATCAGCTTGGCTACGAGCAGCATACATACGGTATAGAGCATGACGAAAACAAACAGGAGAGGCTCTACTTTTTCACTGGGAACCATCTCTCCCAGCATGGCGCCCATCATCCCGCCCATGACACCCGATAAGATTCCTTCTACAATACTCAGGAGCGACAATGGAACTCCTAGCAGAAAACCAGACAGTCCACCTGCCAGCATTCCCCACATGGTGGATACATAAAGGTCTCCCCTGTAAACATCGCCGAGGATCAACCCTCCGATCAGGCCAATCATCATACTGACAGACATCGTGCTCATCATGCCTTGCATATGATCGATTCCATGCTTTCGCCGCCATATAAACCATGTGAAGCAAACATAAGCGAAACCGACGTAGATCAGGACCTGATACACTGCGCTCAAGATACCACCCCCGAGTATGTTCCCTTCATTGTAAAGTATGTCCTACGCCAACTAAATAGGACAAAACGAACTAGAAAAGGACAACCTCGTTGGATTCCTTCCTTCTGCACTTTCCCATCTAAAATCGGGCCACGGCTACAAGTGCGCGTGTGTAAGGGTGAGAGGGATGATACAAATCCCCCTTTTTTGTTACACCCCCTGCTTCTTTTCAAAACTTGACCAGATTTTGCACTGCTTCACTCGACAATAGCACTATAGCTATATTTGCCATTATAAAAAAGCTTCATTTCTGAAGCTTTTTATTTCATAAGCTTATTCATTGTGGTTAACAGCTCGTCAATGACTGCGCTGTCCCCTTCTTGGATACGTTCAATCACACAGGATTTCATATGTCCTTCCAAAAGGATACGTCCCACTGAATTTAAGGCAGATTGCACCGCAGCAATTTGATTCAAGACATCATCACAATAAGCATCCTTCTCCACCATGCCTTTAATCCCGCGAATCTGTCCCTCAATCCGATTGAGACGCGCCTGCAAGTTTTGCTTGGTTTTTTCTGAATGATGACTGTTTCGATTAGATGTATGACAAGACTGTACAACGTTCAATTCTGCACTTGACAATGAGATTCCTCCTCTAATCATCCTAGCAAACATACGCTTCGATTATAATCCAAATTTTCAAAACGTAGCAAGTTCCATATTCACATATGGATCAAGAAGACAGCCCCAATTCTTTTCGGACATTTTCCAATCCATATCGTTCGACAAACTTGAAAAACTTCTCTCTCTTTTTCCCTTGCGTCTGATACAACGTAATGATGCTTTGGACGATGGAGGATAATTGTTCTTCCTTCACCTGCTCGACCAGAAGCTCGGCTGTTTTAGCCTCCATTGTTTTCGATTGGCCTCCGACGTAGATTTCAAAGGTTTCTTTTCGCTTGACGATTCCAATATCTTTTACCAACGGCTCTCCACAGGCATTCGGGCAGCCCGTATAACCGACTCTCAGCGTAAAAGGAACGGCCATCCCTGCAATCGTATCATTCAAATTTCTCGCTGCCTCTAGCCCTTCAATCTCTGCTCCTTTGCAAAAAGAACAGACAGACAAATTCTTCACAACAGAGCCCGTTTCGTACACGCATAAGCCTTTTTCACGCAGCGCTTTTTTCGCATCCTCAGCCTTCTCTTCATTCATCTCGACAATAAGCTGCTGAAAGGTCGAAAGTTCAATTTGTGCATCCTCGCCAACGATTTGACCGATCGCCACCATATCTGTTGGTGTAAACACTGAACCGCCGACACGAATTTCTGGACTTACGGCAAACTGTACACGCTTCAAAAGGCATTCCTCCTACACTATTTGAATTCGTACTATTCGGTCAACTGCAAGCTATAAGAAAGGCTGCAATTCTACAATCACAGCCTTACCCGCACCCTTCACTTAAACGACATCGTATCCTTGATCTTCAATGGTCTCTTTCACATTGTCCAGAGAAACAACGGATTCATCAAAAGTCACACTTACCTGATTGTCAGCAAGGCTTACTGTTGCTTTGCTAACCCCGTCAAGTTTTTGAAGAGCACCTTCTATGGAGATGACGCAGTGATTGCAGGACATTCCTTGTACGTTCAAAGTGACATTCATTTTACATCCTCCTTTGTTTTTGGGAAGCTTTACTTGATTATATTTTACAATACACCCGTAGGGTATACAATACCCAATTTTACATTTTCCTGCTGTGTACATACAAAAAAGCTCCCCATCTATAAAAGAAAGGGAGTTTTTCCTTACGCTTCTTGGCTGAGAGGATTTCTGGTGGGAACAAAAAACACTTGCTCCACCTCATTCGCGGATAATGGACGACTATAATAGTATCCTTGAATTTCCTTGCAATGATTTTCTGTCAAAATATCTAACTGATCCTTCGTTTCAATACCTTCTGCAATCACATCCAATTTCAGATGCTTCGCCATCGAAATAATGGTGGCCACTATGGCTTTATCGTTATCATTGCGAGACAGGTCTGTTATGAAGGAGCGGTCAATCTTTAGCTTGTGGATCGGGAACTTTTTCAAATAGCTCAAAGAGCTGTAACCGGTTCCAAAATCATCCAGACTAATTCTCGTTCCGATTTTGTTTAACTCATGCAGGATACTAATCGATACTGCCGGGTCCATCATCATGCTTTCCGTGATTTCCAGTTCCAAAAAGTGCGGGGAAAGCTTGGTTTCCTCGAGGATATTTTTGATGTACTGGACGAGGTTCCGTTGGTGGAATTGATGGGAGGACAAGTTAACGGAGACGGGTATCAACGGTCCCCCTTCATCATGCCAATGCTTCATTTGCCTGCACGCTTCGCGAAGCACCCATGTACCGATCTCATAAATCAACCCTGTCTCTTCAGCAATTGGGATAAACACTCCTGGTGAAAGCATTCCTTTGGTCGGATGATTCCACCTGACGAGCGCCTCCACTCCGATCATGCGATTATTTTCCGCATGAAATTGAGGTTGGTAATACACTACCAGCTCATTACGTTCAATTGCTTTTCTGAGATCACGTTCTATTTCAATATTTTCCAGCAATTGGACATCAAAATCGGGCGTGTAGAACAGGTGACCATTTTTCCCCTGTTTTTTCACCTCGTACATGGCCGTATCCGCTTTTTTGAGCAGCGCGACAGCATCCGTTCCATGGTCTGGGAATATCGCCGTTCCAATACTTGCTGATATGTAAAATTCACTGTCTTTTAGCGAGAATGGTTGTTTCAATGCTTCAATGATCTTGTCCGCTAAACTCGCCGCTTCCCTGCGTTCCGCTCCTGTTTCGCAGAGGATGGTAAATTCATCTCCGCCCATCCGGGCAATTGTTGCGTGGAACCCTTCCGCACTTTTTACGATTCTGTCGCTGACCCCCTGCAAAAAGATATCGCCGTAGGAGTGACCCAAGGAATCATTGATCATTTTGAAGCGATCGATGTCGATAACCATGACGGCAAAGCTCGATGAATCTTGGCTGCTTTTTTCAATCGATTGATGAAGAACTTGATTAAACTTTCTTCGGTTCGGTAAGTCGGTCAGCTCATCGTGATAAGCCAAATGCCTGATTTTTTCTTTCACGCGATTCTCTTCGGTAATATCCTTCACGATGATGTGATTCCCCACCACTTCTCCCTCAATCTCAACTGGGACATTGAGTACACTCAGCTCTACGCGATTTCCGTTCGGATGAAGAATCGTCGTCTCAAAATTATTACGAATGGGCTGAAAAGACTCGGCAAAAGAATCTTTGGTGATGTCCCTTTTCTCCTCAACAATATGCATGCGAATTTTCGATACGTGTTGATTGATGAATTCTTCCTCCCGCAGTCCACCAATCTTCGTGACAGCAGGGTTCATTTTGATAATACATCCACCAGTATCTAAGGAAATAATGCCGTACTCATTATTTTTGTAAAGGGAACGATACCAACTTTCATTTTCCTGAATGACCGTATCTTTTTGCGAGAGTCGTTTGTTAATAAACAAGCCGAACAATGTAATGCCGATCAGTAAAAAGGTGGCCAAGACAATGATATAGGCCAGGGTCTCCGGTTCGATCTGCGTTTCTATCTCGGTTGTCGGCAGTTCCGTTACGTAGAAATGCGCTGCAACCATCCCGGTGTAATGCATACCCGCGATGGCAGCTCCCATAATGAGTGAGCTGCCCAATTTATATAAATACGCGTATCTCGACTGATCACGGCGAAAGTAAAACAAAAGCCAAAGTGCCGCTGCCGAAGCAGTCGCTGCAATGATAATGGATAAAATAACGATCCACATATCGTATGTAATTTCGATAATCATCGCGGCCATTCCAACGTAGTGCATCCCAGATATTCCAGCAGCCATCAGTATTCCCGCGATACCTAGCTGTCTTGCATGAAGGTTGCTTTTCGTGACGGTAAATAAGGCTATGCTTGAGACAAAAATGGCAAGTATGACGGATAGGATGACATACTCCATGCTATAAAGAACCTTAATGGGGAGGGTAAGTGCCAGCATTCCGACAAAATGCATGGACCATATTCCGAGCCCCATCGTTGTGGCACCAAAAATCAACCAGAGTAGCTGATGCTTCCCCTTACTTGTACTCACTCTGGCTGCCAGGTTGAGAGCAGAAAAAGAAGCTGCAACCGCGATTAAATAAGATAGTATCACAAGGAAACTGTCGTACGTCCCATGTATCTGGTGATCCAAGCTCCTTCACCGCTTTCCTTTAGTTAATCTGGATGGTCACACTTAAACCAGGCTGCCTGATTCACCATAACGATTTACCTGCAAGTAGGAATCGATTTCTTTCGTGGGCAGCGGTTTACTGTAGAAGTACCCTTGGACTTCATTACACATTTGTTCCTTTAGAAAATCAACATGTTCTTGTGTTTCTACACCCTCTGCAATAACAGCGATTTTCATATTGTGTGCCATATGGATGATCGTTTTAATAATCGCTTGATTCCGCGGATTCAAATTCCGGACAAAAGATTGGTCGATTTTTAGCCGATCGATCGGAAATTGACTTAGATAGCTCAGAGAGCTATAGCCCGTCCCGAAATCATCGATACTGATGCTAATCCCAAGACCTTTCAAGCGATTCAAAATCCGAATCGTATAGTCTACATTTAGCGCCATGCTTTCCGTGATTTCCAGCTCCAAGTATTGCGGAGATAACCCCGTTTCTTCAAGGATCGAGGTAATCATCTCAATGAGGTTGTTTTGCATAAATTGGCGTAAGGATATATTCACCGCAACCGCCAGCTGGGTAAAGCCTGCTTCTTGCCACTCTTTTGTCTGTTGGCATGCCGTTCGCATTACCCATTCTCCAAGCGGGACGATTAAGCCTGTTTCTTCTGCGATCGGGATAAATTGAATAGGTGAGATGAGACCAAGGTCTGGATGTTCCCAACGAATCAACGCTTCCATGCCGATAATCTGGCCCGTCTGCAAATGAATCTTCGGTTGGTAGTGCAGCGTAAATTGTTTCTCATCCAAAGCTTTTCGCAGCTCTCTTTCAAGCTGTAGCTTTTTGGCTAAAATCTGATGTAGCTCCTCCGAGAAAAATTGATAATTGTTTTTCCCTTGCTCTTTTGCCAAATACATGGCAGCGTCCGCATGCTTCAACAACGCTTCAATATCGTCTCCATCTTCCGGAAACATGCTGATGCCGATACTTGGCGTGATGAAGATTTCGATATGGTCTAACGTAATCGATTCGGACATGCTGGTGATGATTCGCTGCGCGATTTCACCAACCTCTTTGTGTGTGACACCTGTGAGAAAGATAGCGAACTCATCTCCACCCAGTCGAGAAACGGAATCCCCTTTTCGCAAAGACCCGATGAGACGATTTGCTACTGCTTGTAAAAGGACATCCCCTATAGAATGACCGAGCGTATCATTGATGTTTTTAAATCGATCCAAATCGATGACCATGACGCCGATTTCCTCATCTTTTTGTTTTGCTTTGAGCATCGCCTTTTTCAGTTGTTCATGAAAAAGCGTTCGATTAGGCAAGTTGGTTAAGGAATCGTAATGGGCCATGTATCGAATCGTTTCTTCCGCCTTTTTTCTCTCGCTGATGTCAATCATGGAGCCTACCATTTCCACGATCTCCCCATTTTCCTCGATAGGTGACAACGTAATGTAATAATCATTTCCGGATAGTTTCAGTTCGAAGGTAATGGGCTCGCCAGCAAATGCTCTGCGAAAATAGCTTTCCATTTGCTCCGCTACCTCATAAGGAAAGATTTCATACGACGTCTTTCTCAGCATTCTTTCAGACGTTAGCCCAAGCTCTTCTGCAATTTTCCCTTCACACAAGGTATAGGTGATGTTCCCTTTCGGATCTGTCACGATCTTGAATACACAGTTTTGCAAGTTTTGAACCGTCCTGCGAAAATCGTTCTGCAACGCTTCTGCCAAAGCTGCCTCTGCTTCAATGCGGTCGGTAATATCCGTACGGATTGAAACATATTGATACGGTACTCCCCGGTCGTCTAGAAATGGCACGATGGTCGTATTCATCCAGTATTCATTGCCGTTTTTGGCGCGATTCTTCACTTCGCCCTTCCAGACACGTCCTTGCTTGATCGTTTCCCACATCAATTTAAAAAACGACTTGGAATGATAGCGAGAGTTAATGACCCGATGTGTATTTCCAACCAATTCATCCACTTCGTATCTGGAGATTTCACAAAACTTGTCATTTACATAGGTAATGACGCCTTTGTCGTCTGTAATCGCTACAATCGAAGATTCATCCAGTGCATTTTTGATATCGTGCAAGTCCTTCATCGTCTTTGAAAGAGACTCTTCAATCTGCTTTCGTTTCGTGATGTCCGTCCCCATTGCCACGTACTGATAAAGGAATCCACTGTCGTTCATGAACGGCACTAATGTCATGCTAAGCCAATATTCCGTACCGTCCTTTGCCCGATTTTTCATCTCGCCTTTCCATACTTTTCCTTGGCTGATGGTATCCCATAGCGATTTAAAATAGTTTCGCGGATGGAAACCGGAATCGACGATGTTATGGTTCTTTCCGATTAATTCCTCTCTACTAAACTTGGATATTTGACAGAAGTTGTGATTGACGTAGGTGATGATCCCTTTTTCATCTGTGATCGAAATAACAGATGACTCTTCCAATGCAGATAATGCATACTTTACATCTCTGATTTGATTAAACACATGGCACCCCCGCCTGTTCTCGCATTACAATTGAAACTTACGAATGGAATGCTGCAGCTCTTCTGCCATTTCGGCGAGTGTACTTAGAAGCGGTTGTAATCTGTTTCATAGAAGCTGTTTGTTCTTGTACAGAAGCAACTACGCTTTGCGTGTTTTCCGCCGCCATTCTTGAAACATGCGCAATTCCCTCTAAAAATTCCACTACGGAAACCGTTCCGTTATTGGGTTCATTGATTTGTCCTGACATTTCTTGTGTTCTTTTCGAGACTTCGTCTGCTACGTCTCCTTGACTCATGACGTGAATCGCTTTTTCCGTATCTCTTTGAATATCCCCGATGATGGAAGCGATCAATAAATTCGTTTGGCTAGCAATTTCCGTAATAATCGAAACGATTGAGCCAACTTCTTTGGATTTTTCCCCGAGCATATTGACCACTTCGGTAGAAGAACTCACTCTTTGATTAATCGATTACTTGCTGCAATACCTTGGATTGATTGGGATACGTTCTCTGCTGTTTGACGTGTTAAGTCGGAGCTGGCTGTTAATTCCTCGGAGGAAGCGGCTACTTGTTGTGAATGGAAGGAGACTCGTTCTAATAAATCTTGCAGATTGTGCTTCATTTTAGGAAAATGGTGGGCAAGCTTTTTCCTTACCGTCAACTTCATAATAGTTGTTTCTTCCATCGTAATTCTACGAATTATTCCTTCATTCTGTGAAATATGTAAGTTATTTAATAATCCCTTTCTCTTATGTAACGGCATTTTCTATAGGTCTTTTGACCTTTTTTATCATACAACATCGTTCTGTAACATTTTTGTTAATTCTTTTCGACAATGAAAAAGCCCCGACTGCCAAGGCGGACGAGGCTTACATATTATACGGTTACTTTTTCTTACATGGCTTATCGTTTTGGCGCCCGAAAGCCTGCTTGCTGCGCTTCTTCTTCCGTCGAAAACCACATCTCCGCTTTTGTTTGTTCGTAGCTAGCAGAGCCTGGAACGTGATAGATTTTCTCGCCTTTGCTGTTGATGTTGCCCTTGATGGTCTTGTCTTCTGGTGGCGTGGTGTCTGCGGCGGTATTGTTATTGGACTGTTTTTTTGGCTTCGCTTTTTCCTTGGGTGCCTCTGCCTGCTGCCCTTCTAATGCCCACAGCCCGCGATTCTGCTCTCGGGCTTCCCGCTCCGCTGCCAGGAACAGCTCTGCTTGAGCTACATTCGGTGGGATCGTCATGATCCGGGCGTAGCCGTCACGAACGAGCTTTTCATTGACAAAGGTGCCGTCTTCCAAATATACGTAAGCAAGCAAACGCTTGTATTTGTCATAGGGCTCGACATCGAACTTCAGCTTCACCTTTTTACCAGTTAAAAGCTCCTTGGAGTAATTGCTCGCTTCTTTCCCATACGGTTCGACTGGATGGTTGGGTTTTACTGTCTCTGGGGTATCCACGCCAATCATACGGACTTTTTCCCCGCTGTCCAACTCGAATGTATCGCCATCAACCACTCGTGTGATCACAGCATCCATCTCGCCGTTAGCTTCTGGCTGGCCGGACGCTCCACATGCCGATAGCAAAAGAACCAGTGCGAGCAGAAATATGGTTACTCGTTTCATGGACTTCCTTCTCCTCTTCTATGTTGCATTGTTTTCCAGCGTAGTGGATTTGCCAACATAGGTCAATAGGAGAGAAAAGAAGTCCGTTTCTTCCTAACGAAAAAAACGACCTTCGCGCAAGGTCGTTTTGTCTATACGTCCAGATTTTAGTCACGATCGGCACTAAACAAGAACAACAGGACGACCACGACAATAATAATCCATATAAATTCCTCGTTTTCTCGATCAAAAAAACCGTCGAACAGACCCATGGTGGAGTCCTCCTTTCCTTCTCGCTACAGCCTATGCAAAAGGCTAGACGTGTGCCAGTAGTTGGAAGAGCCCAAAAGTGAAATGCGTGTTCAAAAGACGACTTTTTTGAAAAAACTCCAGGAAGGTGCTACTTACAAGTAGACAAGATCAAATGCGTATAGGTTCCTAGCTGTCTTACTTCATTCGTAAAACCAAGATTGGCAAGCTCCTGTAGCAATCTAGAGCGATCTGCATAACAGCGGTCCTGAATATCTGCTATCACTCTCGTATGACCTGCCTCCTGTAGAGTATCAAGATGAGCTTGTCTATACGTCTGATCCACGAACATCAAATCGGCAATGACTAACCGTCCCCCTGGTTTTAACACACGGCGACATTCCGCCAAGGCAAGCTGCTTCTGATCATCCGTCAAATGGTGCAAGGCGTAACTCGTCGCCACAAAGTCAAACCGATTTTCTAAAAACGGAAATGCGAAAAAGGTTCCCAGCTTCGTCTCGACCTCTGGGTGTTTCGCTCTGCATTGCTTCAGCATTTGCGGAGATTGGTCGAACCCGCTCATTCTGGCTCCTTTTTTCACGAGACGTCCTGCGAGGTTTCCAGTACCCGTTCCGGCATCCAAGCCGCTCTCTCCCGGTTTGACTACAACTGTTGCCACCACCTCATCCAGTACGTTTTCGTACGATTCATGACCATTCCCGCCATGTACCCATTCGTCGTAGCGGTCCGCCCATTCATTAAAATTCCATCGATCCACCCAGTTATCCCGTGTCTGCTTCAATCGCTTGTTCGCTTCTGCCAGTGTAAACAGCTCGCTTGGATCAATCGATTCTCTACCCTTTATCCGCTCAATCATCGCTTCTGTCGTTTGGATGACCTTGCTCATTTCTACCCACCTTGTATACATAAACGAACGCTGCAGCTCTAAATAATGGAGAAGACTTCCTTCCTGATCTTTCATTTGAATCAGGAGCTCTCGAATGTCTTCTACCGCCATCCCGACCTCGCGCAGTGTCATGATGGTTTGCAGCCTCCAGACATCTTCCTCTGTAAACCGGCGATAACCGGACGCATCTGCTTTCGATGGCTTGATCAGCCCTTTTTCTTCATAATATCGTATCGCACGCGGGGTTATTTGCAAGCGATGGGCCATGTCTTTGATTTGCATGGAACTCTCTCCCTGTATCATTCTTTCCTTATCATAAACCTTGACGCAGCGTGAATGTACAGACCGAATGAAAAAAAGCTGCCGGATTCTTTCCGACAGCTCGTTTCTAGCTTATTAATGTGGCGCCGGCTCAGAAATTTGTTGGAGAGCGTCACTCGCCTCATCGTGGTGGAATTGACGAACAGCCATATCTGCCAACGCCACAATTCCGACCAGCTTGCCATGTTCGACAACGGGCAGGCGACGAATTTGATGCTGGGCCATGATCTTGGCCGCTTCATCGACAGTCGTTCCTGGTTGTCCAAGAATAATGTCTCGTGTCATGACGACCTCTGTGGCGCTCGAGCCCTCATGCTTTTCAGCCAAGCCACGAATTACAATATCGCGGTCCGTAATGATCCCGATCACATCATTTTTTTCATCCACAACCGGAATGACCCCTACATTCCAATCGCGCATTTTGCAAGCCACTTCATACACATTATCCTTAAGAGTCACAGTAGCGACATCTTTTGTCATAATTTCGCGCAGTGTGCGATTTTCCAGCTTCGCCATTTCATTCTCCTCCTTTTGCTAATCAACGATTGTAGTTTGTCCTCTCACCTATCGTTTCATGCGCAAGAAAGAGTATGATATATTGCGCTTCTTCCAAAAACAGACTATGATTAATAAGTGAATATCTCACCCATTTTTAGGAGGAAAAAGAATGGTCATTAAGGACACGGGGATTGGCACGAAAGAAGTCTTTTTCGCCGATCTGGAGCATTACATGAGCGAACTCGGCTTTGATCGCGGCGCCTGGGATTACAAGCATGCTACATACGATTATAAAATCCACGATAAAGGCAATGTCTTCTACCTGCGTATCGAAGCGAACGTGACAGAAGGCAAACTTGAGGATACGCACGCCGTCCTGAAGCTCGAAGATCCTTATATGGGCAAACATCTTTTCCCACACGGTCTGGATTACGATTACCCAATGCCAGACTCCGTTGTAAAAACAGCGAAATTGAAGCTGCAAATGCTGGGCGAAAAGCTGTCCTCACACTAAAAAATGAAATGGCACGGTGTACAGAGAGGAATCCCCTCTCTGTTTCACGTAGAGGGGGGGTATTTTTATGAAGACGAGGGGCGTTCCTGACTTCTTGCTCCTGTTTTTGACCGCCCTACTTGTTGGGTTTGGCATAACCATGGTGCTCAGCTCTAGCTCTATTTTCGCGTTGACCAGTTTTACAAGCGGGGGCTGTAAATATTGTGGCGGCGATGAGCTCTATTTCGTAAAGCGACAATCCATTTTTTTACTGGTGGGTGTCTTTGGAATGCTGGTCGCCATGAACATTCCCTTCTCCTTTTATAAAAGGAATTTCTTATTAATTGCGCTGGTCAGCTTCTTTTCCTTGCTCCTGGTGCTCATACCGGGGATCGGCCATGAAAATAACGGAGCTCAATCTTGGTTTAAGTTCGGTTCAGTTACCATTCAGCCTGCGGAGTTTGCCAAGCTTGGACTCATCCTGTACTTGGCAGCAATCATCTCCAAAAAAGGGAACGGGATACTGAAGCTCAAATCTGGTTTAATGCCACCACTGATGGTAACGGGAATGTTTTTTATGCTGATCGTCGTCCAACCCGACCTCGGTTCTGCCGCCATCTTGCTCGGTTGCGCTTTGATCGTCATGATCTGTGGCGGTGCCAAAATCCGTCACCTCTTCGGACTTGGTGCCCCTGTTGTGACTGTTGCATTATTGGCATACATCACAGCGAAGCCACATGCCTTGAACCGGATCTACTCCTTTCTCAACCCGTGGAGTGATACAGATGGCACTGGCTACCACATTATTCAATCCTGGATTGCAATTGCACATGGCGGTCTGACTGGGACAGGCTTTGGAAAAAGCATTCAAAAGTATTTGTATTTGCCAGAGATGCATACTGATTTTATTTTCGCGATCCTGACAGAAGAGCTTGGTTTTATCGGCGCCTCTCTGTTCCTTTTGATCTACTTGCTTTTCTTGCTGCGCGGCATCCATATTTGTCTGCGCGTAAAAGACACCTTTGCCAGTCTGGCAGGAATCGGTGTTGTCAGCATGTTCGCCATTCAAGCGATCTTAAACATTGGCGGAGTAACGGGTTTGATTCCATTGACAGGTGTACCATTGCCGTTTATCAGTTACGGTGGTTCCTCCTTACTCGTATGTCTGCTCGCCACTGGCTTTTTGCTCAGTATTTCGCGGGAAGTCAGTCGCCAGAAGGTAGAAGAGCAATTACAAAAACAGCCATATGCCATGTAAGAAACAAACATAAGGGATACCGGATGCGTCCAGTATCCCTTTTTTCTTATTCATTTCGAAGGAGTTCGATTGTTTCCACCCGTACATTCACGGCTTCCACATAAAGACCTGTCAATGTTTCCACCGCTTCTTTTACTTTTTCCTGTAGAACGTGACAGACGTGATGGATCTGCGCCCCATAACGGACGGACACACGCATGTCAATGGTGACTCTGTCGTCTATTACGGATACGGTAATGCCTTTCGCGCCGCCATTCAGCTTTTTCGCCAAATCTTGATAGATTCCGCCTGAACGAATGGTGACTTCCAACACTTCTTCTACAGCAACGCCAGCAATGATCGCGATCACCTGATCTGCTACTCTGATTTCTCCAAGTCTGTCAGCCATCAGGACGCCCTCCTCTTCGCCCGTTTCGTACTTCCCCCACTGGTTTCATTTGCCTTTTCTTTCATTATAAACAAATCATGCTTGGGCTTGGAAGGAAATTTGTTTTTTTCTCTCCGTTAGTGTCGGAGACGTGCAATGAATGTCAACGAGTGTCAACTGATCTGCAGCAAGTGCCTCCCGCAATACCGGCTCCAGAGCCTGTACCTCTTTGACGACCTTCCCACTAATTCCGCAAGCATTCGCCAATTGTTGAAAATCTGGATTGCGTAATTTCACTCCAAAAGGGATCAAGCCCGCCTGACTCATTTTGACCTCTTCCAATCCTAATGTCCCATTGTTCACCACGAGAATCACAATCGGGAGTTGGAGCTGGGCCACTGTCATAAGCTCTGCCAGATTCATTTGCAATCCCCCATCCCCAGCGACGCAGACGACCTGCTTCTCTGGATAGGTTAGCTTTGCAGCCACAGCCGCAGGCAACCCAAATCCCATCGTTCGCCACTTCCCGGAAAAGAGTGGGGCCTGTTTTTTCCCACGGAACGCACGATTAAACCAGATCGTGTGCTCACCCGTATCTAGAACGATAATCGCATCTTCATCGACCACGCCCCCAAGCGTATGCATCAAGGTTTGTGGTTTTACTTGTTCACTCGCTTGTTGAATGACTGCTTGCTCTGTCTCCTCGCCAAACTCTCCATGCCACCGCTTGATCTGTTCCTGCCACGCAGCGTCCTGTCTGCGCGATTGCAAGCGTCTCATCCAGATCGGCAGGACATCGTCCAATTCAGCTGTGACAGACTGGAGGTAGGGATGTGCATGGATCGATCCAGGCTGATGATCTACTTGAATGACGGAGAGTTTCTTTGGCAAAAAAGCGCGAGGGAACCAGCTCGCTCCCAAA
Organism: Brevibacillus fortis; assembly: GCF_046196545.1. Classification (GTDB taxonomy): domain Bacteria; phylum Bacillota; class Bacilli; order Brevibacillales; family Brevibacillaceae; genus Brevibacillus; species Brevibacillus fortis_A. The sequence goes on along the minus strand of NZ_CP176370.1, from coordinate 2,453,711 downwards.
ATCAGCAACAAATCTGCTTCCGCTAAAGCATGTAAAGTTGTTTCGCTGCCCCCCTCTCCCCATCCGCCGATCACAAGTGGATGAGATTCATCTACCGCCCCTTTTGCTCCGAGCGACAGCAACACCCCTGCCCCTAGCTGTTCCGCTAGCTTTACACACGAATCCGCAGACTTGCGGGCACCGATACCAAGCAGTATGAGGGGCTTTTGCGCCTTCGCAACCTGCTCGCAAGCGAGCTCGATCTCCATCCGATCTGGATAAATGGCATGTGGAATGCGTGGAAGTCCTGCAAGGACAGCATCTGAAGTCGTTTGGGTAAAGACATCCTTGCAAATGGCGAGATGTGTTACTCCTTTTTGCTGCATAGCTGTGACAAATGCTTTGTGTAAAACACTTTGGATGGCATCTGGATGCGTAATCGTCGACGCATAAAAACTGATGGGGCGTATCATGTCTTCTTGTGAAATAAACTGCTTGTACGCGCCACCCAGCTTGTATGTCTCCACTTGACCTGTAATCGCAATGACAGGGGCGCGATCTGTATGCGCATCTGCAAGTCCATTCAGCAAATTGACGAAACCCGGCCCCATCGTCGCGGTACAAACAGCCGGAATTCCCGTCAGCTTTGCTTCCGCACTTGCCATCATAGCCGCAGCAGATTCATGCTTGCAGGCAATGTATTGAATGTCGGCTTGCTTCGCGATCTGATCCAGCCATGCAAAGATACCGTCACCTGCCACCCCGTAAATTCGTTTTACTCCCCATCTAATCAATTGTTCCGTCAAATATTGCGCGACCTGCATCCAAATCTTCCCCTTCCAGAACTATAGTGCAAATACATTACTCGTAGTCTACGCATTCTCCAATATTTTACTAAAGCCAAAATGACGGAAGTTGGAGAACCTAACAATAAACAACTGATATTCAAATCCATACCCGAAGGAGGGTAAAAAATGAAACAGCCTGTCAAATGGCTGCTAGCTGTAGTAGTATTCGCACTTTTGGTTACGACTGCGGTTATGGTATCTCCGTTGCGCTCAGATGCATTCAGTAAGCAGATCGTCAAAGTAGGGGCAGAAGGCTCAGACGTGCGTGAAATGCAGTATCGTTTGAAGCACCTTGGATTTTATACGGGAAAAGTAGACGGCGTATTCGGGTGGCGTTCGTATTGGGCGCTGCGTAACTTTCAGTATGAGTTTGGTATTACCGTAGATGGTGTCCTCGGCGCTAAGACGAAAGTAAAGCTGTACAACGCAACGAAAAATTACAAGCCCACCGCTTCTGATCTCGGGGTTCCACAAACCGCAACCCCTGCACCATCGAAGCCTTCTAAACCTACGTATCACGCAACTGGATTATCAGAGAACGACCTGCGCTTGATGGCGAATGCCGTGTACGGAGAATCGCGTGGAGAGCCTTACATTGGCCAAGTGGCAGTGGCGGCTGTTATTCTAAATCGGACGAAGAACGCATCCTTTCCCAATACACCTGCTGGCGTTATCTTTGAACCTCGTGCCTTTACAGCTGTGGCGGATGGTCAGATTTGGCTGACACCGAACGAGCAGGCAAAAAAAGCAGTGAATGATGCGCTCAAAGGTTGGGATCCATCTGACGGAGCCATTTATTATTTCAACCCGGATACAGCTACATCCGGTTGGATTTGGAGCCGCCCTCAAATCAAAAAGATCGGCAGACACATTTTTTGCCGCTAGCATTCCTTAAAAAACAGGCACGACAGTCGTAAACTGCGTGCCTGTTTTCCTTTTCGAGTATCATTTCGAACGCTGTGATTGCATATGCTGGGCCATTTTGACGAATCGCTCTTCCGGTTCTGTGGTCCCGCAAATTCCACATTGTATCATGTAGTTCTCACCTTTGTACGGCTGGTGAAACATATCGAGCTGTTCTTGATGGAGTTCTGCTACGACTTCGCCTGACTGTGGGTCCAGTCTTATATAGCGAGGGGTCTGCTCGATGACAGTGAACCTCATCCGATTCGATTTACATGTCGGGCATAACAAAGGCTGGGTCATAAAAAACACCTCACTTTTCTTGTTCATGGTTAGTTTTGTCCAGAACAGGAACTCTATACCTATGAGCTTTTAGGGATGAGTAAAAACTGCTGAGGTGATGATATGAACTTGAAACTCTTTTTCTCATTAGTAGGCGGGAGCATGCTGTTAGCTCTTTACGCCCACTATTTTTCTGGAAATGAAATGCTTCAATTCGCCACGTCTTCACTGGCCATCATTTTTTTGGCGGCTTGGCTTGGAAAATCGACAGAGAGCGTCGCCCATTATGCTGGTGACCGAATCGGCGGCTTTCTTAACGCTACCTTTGGAAATGCCGCAGAGCTCATTATTGCTTTTTTTCTTGTGAAAGAAGGCTTGTTCGATATGGTTAAAGCCTCTATTACGGGTGCGATCATCGGAAATATGCTGTTGGTTCTTGGCTTGAGCACGTTACTGGGCGGTCTCAAGTACAAGGAACAAACCTTCAATAGCAGGCTGGCAAGTCACAATGCTTCCCTGATGACACTCGCGATCGTCGCTTTGTTCATACCGGCAGTCTTCATGTTCGATCTGCCAATGATCAAGGTGGAGATCATCAGCATTGTCATTGCCAGCCTGCTCATCATTGCCTACATTTTGTGGCTCATCTTTTCCATGATTACCCACAGCGAGTTTTTATCAGACATCGAACCGCAAGAAAGTGATGCGGTATGGTCAAAGGGTGTCTCCCTCCTGATGCTTGCTGTCTCCACCTTTTTCGTGGCCGTTGTCTCTGAATGGCTGGTAGAAGGCGTACATCATGTCTCTGAATCGTTAGGGTGGTCGGAGTTATTCGTAGGTGCTTTTGTCATTGCGATCATCGGGAATGCCGCAGAGCACAGCGCTGCCTTGCTTTTGGCACTAAAAGGGCGCATTGGTGCAGCAGTCGAGATCGCGATCGGCTCCAGTCTGCAAATTGCCTTGTTCGTGGCCCCTACTCTCGTCATCATTAGTCTCTTGCTCGGCAATCCCATGGATATTGTGTTCACTACCTTTGAATTGGCTGCGATCGGAGTTGCTACCTTTATTACCATTTCCATCACACGGGATGGCGCTACGAACTGGTTTGAAGGCGTACTTCTGTTGACGGTGTATGTTATTTTGGGTACGGTCTTTTTCTTCGCGTAGGACGCGCAGGAACAAAACAAAGGCTTCGCCATCCTCTGTGGCGAAGCCTTTCGTTGTCTTACCAGATACCCAGCATTTTCAGGAAAACTGCGAGAATCGCAATAGGTGCTACATATTTAATCAGGAGAAGCCAAAGGATAAACAGGCGTTTGCCCAGAGAAGTATGCGCCTCCAGCTCGTTTATCAAGGTCTCCCGCTTCATTTTCAAAGGAACGAAGATTGAAATGAGCAGCGCTCCCATCGGCATCAAGATATTGCTGACCAAAAAGTCCATTGCATCAAAGATAGACTTGCCGAACAGCGTAACCTCGCTCCATACGCCGAATGACAAAGCCGACGGAACACCGACGATAAAAATCAACAGACCAATCACCCAGGCGAGACGCTTGCGCTTGGCTTCGTCCCCTTTTGCCAGAGAAGCAACGATAATTTCCAGCATCGAAAAAGCCGAAGTCAATGTAGCGAAAAGGAAAAGAGCCAAAAAGATTAACAGAAAAATGCTACCGAAGGCAATTTGTTCAAACACAGAAGGCAGTACGATAAACAGTAATCCCGGCCCTGCTGTTGGCTCTACTCCAAGGGAGAAAACGGCAGGGAAAATCGCCAAACCGGCAAACAGCGATACGAGCAGATTCAAACTGACAATCGATCCGGCAGAACGAACCAGACTTTCGTTTTTGGCAAGGTACGAGCTGTACGTAACCATGACGGACACCCCGACGCTCAGCGCGAAAAAGGATTGACCCAATGCGTACAGGATTGATTCAGCAGTCAGCTTGGAAAAATCGGGACGCAGAAAGAAGGAAACGCCCTCCATCGCCCCATCCAACGTCAAGGAACGAACCATCAATACCATGAATAAAAGGAACAAGCCAGGCATCATGTACTTGTTAGCGGACTCAATTCCACTCTGTACGCCTCTCGCGACTACCCATGCGGTAATGAGCATGAAAACCAACTGGGCAACTACTGCACTAACAGGATCACCGATAACGTCACCAAACACTTTGTCATAAGCCGGCCCTTGCAATTGACCAGTAAACCCGCGAAGCAGATAACTAAGAATCCAGCCTCCCACCACACTGTAAAAGGACAAGAGCAAGAAGCAAGTGATCACCCCAAGGCGACCGATCCAATGCCAGAGTGACCCTGGTGCAATTGTTTTATATGCACTGATCGCCTCTTTTTGTGTACTGCGTCCGATTGTGAATTCTCCTAGCAACAGCGGTAGACCAATTGCTAGCGTAAAGATGATGAATAGCAGAAAGAACGCTCCACCACCGCTCGTTCCGACCATATAAGGAAATTTCCAAATGGCCCCCAGTCCGATCGCCGAGCCTGCTGCTGCCAAGATGAAGCCGAGCCTGCTCGTCCATTGTTCGGCTTGTTTCATAGTTTTCACCCTCCAAAGATATTCTTTTTATGCTCAAAAATGGGTACAAAAAAACCCGCCCCAAAAAGGGACGAGTTATTCATTTCTCGCGGTACCACCCTACTTAGACATCCCCTATAGGCGATGCCTCGCTTCGTCATTGATAACGGGTATGACCCGGACTCTCCTACTGGCGGCGCCTGCGTTCAGAGGTCAGCTCAAGAGTGAATTCAACGGGGCTTACATCAGGCTGCTCTCAATCTATGGCAGCCTTCCCTGTCATGCAGCAGGTCCGTTTACTAGTCTCTGTCCTTGCTTGTTTCTATGATTCGGTTGTTGGGCGTCTTGCGAAAATAAGAAAACCTCTACCGAGGCCTCTTCAGGGGGAGCTACCGCGCTTTAACGGAAAGTTTTCATGCGCTCCGGAATTCATAAGCATACGTTTATAAATTCCTATACGTAAAAAAAACCCGTCCAAAAAAGGGACGAGTTATTCGCGGTACCACCCTGATTAAGTGCACGGGATACAAATTCCCTACGCACTTCTCTCCATCATTGATAACGGGAATGACCCGATTCCTCCTACTAGGCAAAAAGCCATTAAGAGGGCTGCTCAGGAGGGAATTCTACGGGGCGCGCTTCAAAGCTGCTTTCAGTCTAAGGCAGCTTCTCCCTGACAAGCGGTGATTCCGCGTACTAGTCTCCGTCATTGCATTTCAAAATTTATAAAAAATTATAGAGTTTAATTTAATATAAATATACGAAATAGGCAAGTGTTTTTTCTTTCAACAAAATGAAAAGCGAGGATAATCGCCGCTCTCCTCGCCTTACTTTTGATTAAACAGTTCATGAAGATGGGCCAATTTACGTTCCAATGAACCCATAATTTCTCGACCAATGTCTTCGCTAATCAGTCCTAAGCGGACCGCGTACTCTACTTCACGAGAAAGCCCGAACATTTGGGTATCCAGTACTTCTTCATACAGTGGGCACTGCGGCATGGTCAGGTTTTCCATCTGTACGTCGATCAGCTTGTAAATTTTGTCGGCGTCTGCTTGAAGCAACGCTAGCGCTTTTTGTTCCAGATCGGGAACCTTAATTTCTGTCAAAACCTATCCCTCCGTTTGCCTCCATCCTTATCATACATAGTACGCGATTCTGGGCCATTTGAAAAGGGGAGAAGACAGATCAACTGCAAGAAGCTAAAAGATACCAAGCTTCCACTCTTTTGAGAGCAGCTCCAGCAGCTTGACACCCGCTACCGAATTTCCTTTATCATCCAAAGATGGACCGAACACACCAATCCCCATGCGATTAGGCACGGTTGCCATAATACCGCCGGCAACCCCACTTTTTGCGGGGATTCCTACGTCAATCGCAAACTCACCGGAGGCATTGTACATCCCACAAGTCACCATGAAGGTCTTGCAGATTCGCGCTACCTCTTCTGGAATCACCCGCTCACCCGTATTCACAAGAATTCCATCTGCTGCAAGCACCATCCCTAGTGTCGCTACTTCCTTCGCTGTCACTTCTATCGAGCAATGGCGAAAATACAAATCAAGCGTCTCTTCTACATCCGTTTCCAGTATGCCACTGTCCTTTAGAAACCAAGCGAGGGCACGATTGCGATCAGCCGTTCTCTTTTCAGAACAATAAACAGCATGATTAATAGAAAGATGAGGATTCCCCGTCATTTTCCGCATCAAAGCCAGCACAGCATCTAGCCGTTCATCCACGTTGGCACCCCGAATCATGCCCGCAACCGCAATGGCTCCTGCATTGATCATCGGGTTCAGTGGTTTATGGGATTCGGTCGTCTCCAGCTTAATAATCGAATTAAACGGGTCTCCAGTTGGTTCTTTCCCCACATGCCGAAATACGTGTTCCTTCCCGTTCTGGCATAAGGCGACGATCAGAGAGAATATCTTGGAGATACTTTGCATCGAGAAAGGCACATCTGTATCCCCAGCAGAAAGGATCGTCCCATCGGGCAAGCATACAGCCACTCCCAATTGATGTGGATTGACTTTTGCCAATTCAGGGATGTAGGAAGCTACACTCCCCTTGTTTGTATACGCAAGTGATTGGTTGCGTACTTGCTCCAATTGTTCGGACGCTTGTTTCAAATCCATCGAAAAACCCCTCAGTCTATTACGTCGATGTATATAGATTCGATTGTAGATTTCTACATGAGACATGTCAAATTATCCCTACTTCTGCACGGCGTGCTCCAATCGTTGCATCGCTTCAACTAGAATCGATCTCGGGCAAGCAAAATTGATTCGCATGAACCCTGCACCATCCGGCCCAAACGTCGTGCCATCGTGCAAACCGAGCTTTGCATCCTCGCGAATGAGCTTGTTCAACTCCTGCTGACTACGCCCTAGCTGTCTAAAATCCATCCACCCCAAGTATGTCGCTTCCGGAAGTGCCATGGATACCCCAGGAATACGAGTCGATAAAAACTCATGCACATAGGCTGCATTCTTACGTAAGTAGATCAACAGTTCTTCCAGCCATGCTTCTCCATATTGGTAGGCAGCAATCGTTGCTTCCATCCCAAACAGATTCAGATTCTCATAGCCCATTTTGGATGCTGTGATGGAAAAGTTCCGCAATAACTGCTGATTTTCTGTCATCAAATAGGAAGTATACAAACCAGCCAAATTAAACGTTTTGGCGGCTGATAGGAAGGTCACACTCTGGTTGGCTAATTCCGGTGCTAGCGAATAGTAAGGCGTATGAACATTTGGCTCATAGACCAAATCCGAATGAATCTCATCCGCAACCACAATCACGCCCTTTTCTACACACAATCCTCCCAAGCGCTCCAGCTCTTCTCTGGTCCATACTCGCCCGATCGGATTGTGCGGTGTGCAGAGCAGCATGAGCTTCACCCGCGGGTCGCTCAGCTTTTGTGCGAGATCATCCCAATTCATTTCATAACGGCCGTCTCGCTCCAAGAGTGGGCTGGTAACGACGTGACGTCCGCGATTTTCGACAGCATGATAAAAAGGATGGTACACAGGCGTCTGGATCAAAACACCATCTCCCGGGGCTGTAAAAGCCTCTACTGCTACGTGAATGCCGGGAACGACCCCAGGTATACCTGTCATCCAGCTCTCTTCTACCTCTACACCAAATCGCTTGTGTATCCACTCTTTCAAGCTCTGATAAAGGGCATTTGACTTCAACGTGTATCCATATATCGGGTGACTTGCGCGTTTGATCAGTGCCTCTGTGATTTCAGGAGCGCAAGCAAAATCCATATCCGCTACCCAGAGCGGAAGCATTCCTTCACCGTTCACTTTTGGATTCTGAATCTCCCATTTGACACTATCTGTCCCTCTGCGTTCGATGCGCTGATCAAAATCGTACACTTTCATTCCCTCCCTTATTCCCTTCACATACACACAGCATAAACCGTCTTTTTCCAATTGTCCAAGCTTCTAGTGTACAAAAAAAGAGCCGCCCGGATGAGCGACTCTTTCCTTACTATGAATAGATTAGCGAGTGTATACGCCAGGACCAAATGGGAGGTCGAGGAAGTACCATGCTGTCAATTGCAAGATCCAAACGACCAGGAAAACGATTGCAAATGGAGTCATGGTTGAGAAAATCGTTCCCATTCCTGCATTCTTGTTGTACTTCTGATAGAAGGCCAGGAAGAGCGGGATGTACGGATTCACAGGAGAGATCGTATTGGTTGCAGAGTCCGCAATCCGATATGCGACTTGGATAAACGCTGGATTGTAATCCAACAGCATCAGCATTGGCATGAATACAGGTGCGAGGATCGCCCACAGCGCTGAACCACTCGTGATAAACAAGCTACAGATAGCTGTAAAGAGTGTAAAGGCAATAATGATCGGCAAGCCTGTCAAGCCCATGTTTGTCATGAATTCCGCGCCATTGACAGCCATCAAAATACCAATGTTGCTCCAGTTAAAGAACGCGATGAACTGTGCTGCTGTAAACGCTAACACAATAAAGCCGGACATATCCTTGATTGCTTCGGACATGTAATGCGGAATGTCCTTCGATGTTTTAATCAATCCCATTGCTCTACCGTACACAAACGATACGGTCACGAAGAACAACAGGATGATGGGAATGATTCCTTTCAAAAACGGCGATGTCAAGAAGTCACCTGTCTTTGGATCACGCAACAGTGAACCTTCCGGAACGACCAGCAATCCTACAATGACTACGAAAATCAACGCGGCGATACCCGCTTTGCGCAGTGCTTTGTTTTCTTGAGGTGTTACTTCTTCGAATTGTACATTTCGATCGCCGTGATACGTGCCAAGACGTGGTTCGATAATTTTATCGGTAATCCATCCTCCAAAGAAAGCGAGGATGACAACGGAGGCTGACATGAAGAACCAGTTATCTACTGGTGTAACCATTGCATTCGGATCAATCGTTTTCGCTACTTCAGTACTGATCCCTGCCAAGAGAGCATCTGTACCGGCAATGAAAAAGTTCGCTGTAAAACCGGAGGATACACCAGCCATACCAGCTGCAAAACCTGCAATCGGGTGGCGCCCCATTGCCAAGAACACAAGACCGCCAAGCGGAGGAATAATAACCATGGCTGCATCAGAAGCAAGATTTCCTAATATACCGACAAAGACAATTGCATAACTGACAACCGATGCCGGAATGCCTGCCATCATTTTGCGTAGAACTGTCGTCAAAAGACCGATTTTTTCTGCCAGTCCAATTCCAAGCGTCATCGCCAGAACGAGACCAAGTGCTGGAAATTCAATAAAGTTTTTCAGCATACTCGTTAAAATCCAGTGAATCCCTTCGACGCTAAGCAAACTCTTAACGGCAACCTCTTCGCCTTTTGCAGGATGCATAACCGAAAAGTCCATGGCTGCGAGGATTGCAGAGACTACCATCAATACACCACACAAAATAATGAACAATACAAATGGATGCGGGAGCTTATTCCCTACCGTTTCAATCCACTTTAGGATACCTTTTTGCTTCATCAGATCTGCTTGCACATTCGTGCCTTTCGCCATAGTTTCGCCCCCTAAGTCGTTTGAATTCCCTGAATGTTCCTGCGGCTTTGCAACCATCCTCGGGATGAATGATGTGGTCTTCCTTCTCTAGCGCTCATCGCCGTTGATGGTTCAGCGGGAGAAAGACAAAGTGAGCTTCCTTTTTTCGTGAAAGCCTTTCCAAGAATCGATAGGCTTGTACACAATGCCTTTTATCTGACCCTAACTTTTCAGTCGGAGTTCAAATATAGCAGGCAAAGTTCACTCTCACATAATAACTTTCTAATATGATTATATAATCTATAAAATGCATGTCAATAATTTTTAGACTATTTTATGAAATTTTCGCTTTTTAGATAATTGCTGTCATTTGCGTGTCTATAGTAATATAGAGATTGATTATGAATGATCACGGAGGAATGACGTATGTCTGATGTTATCGTGTTCAAAGGGGCTATTGCTTTCCCTATTACATTGGATCCAACCGTTTGGGTTTTTGATGAACGCAAATTCGATCTGAAAACATACTCGGGCGAAGATGATAGCTCGCTGGCTACACAAGCAAAGTATTTGGCTGGAACGGGGACGCAGTGGGATAAGGAATTGCGCGAAGGGGCTACGCTTCCTTCCGAACGAAAAAGCTTAGCCGAAGAACGTAAAGTGCTCGAAGGCGAGTACGGAATCCGTCTTGATCCCTTCATTACAAATGCTGAGCCCCTGCCAGAGGTGACTCATGTCCGTCTTCACCGCGAGGATCAGGAAGCGATCGTTCTTCCACTTGCAGAGGCAAGAAGAGCCATCCTCCAATTCTCCAAAGACGGCAAACCTATTAAAGAGAATGGTCCTGTGTACTTTTATTTGCCGGAAGTGTTGCTGGCAAATGAAGCACCGATCAAAGGAATTACCGCTTTGGAGTTTATCACAGAGCAAGGTTAAGATAACAAAAGCCATCCTCCTTCTAAAAAAGAGGATGGCTTTTGCCATATGTTACGTATGTGTGATGATTTTGCTCTTAGGCGCTGAACTGCGTGATACGGATATTCCGATGCTGTAGTTCTTCGCGAAGCAATTCGATAAAAGCTGCATCTAGTTGAAGGTCGACAGCTCGATGATATACTTCTATCAACATTTGGTCACTTAAGTATTTCACCTTTGCTCACCTCCATCTCTAATATGAGCCCATTGTAACAGAAGCGTTTGTATCGAACAATCGTTCGGATATCCACAAGCATTGTGGACATCTTGTTGGTAACATGTGGGCAAATTGTGTGTAACTTATAAGTATCCAAGCATTTCCTTTGTGGATGTTTTTTTCCTTTTATCCACAGTCAGTCGGAATTTGTCGAACGAATGATATGACTATTCTGTCATAATGAGCCCACATAAAAAAGCCACCCTGTACTGTACAGGATGGCTTTTGTCGTTGCTATTATGCGTTTGCAGCTTCTGTCACGTGCAGAACTTGCTTGATGCGATCAATTGCCCAATCCAGATCTTCTTTGCTGATGACGAGTGGCGGTGCAAAACGAATGGTTGTCTCATGTGTTTCTTTGCACAGGAGTCCCAGTTCTTTTAGTTTTTCGCAATATGGACGAGCTGCTGTTGTCAGCTCCAAACCAATGAACAGACCACGACCGCGAATGTCCTTGATGATCGGGTTGTTGATTTCTTTCAATTTCTCCATGAAGTATGCGCCCATTTCCAGGGAGCGTTGTACAAGACCTTCATCAGCCAATACATCCATAGCTGCGATGGCAACAGCACATCCGAGTGGATTTCCGCCAAAGGTAGAACCGTGGGAGCCTGGCTCAAATACGCTTAAGATTTCTTTATCTGCTGCTACTGCGGAGATCGGGAACACGCCACCACCAAGAGCTTTCCCCATGATGTACATGTCTGGCACTACATCTTCCCAATCGCTGGCAAACATTTTACCTGTGCGACCGAAGCCTGTTTGGATCTCGTCGCTGACCAAGAGTACATTGTTTGCTTTACATACCTCTTGTGCCTGCTTCAAGAAGCCCTCTTGCGGAATGATGATCCCTGCTTCGCCTTGGATCGGCTCCAGCATGAATGCTGCTGAATTTGGAGTAATCGCTTGCTTAAGCGCTTCGATATCGCCATAAGGAATGATTTTGAACCCAGGTGTGAATGGTCCGAAGCCACGTCTGTACTCTTCTGCAGAAGAGAAGGATGTTACTGTGACAGTACGACCATGGAAGTTGCCTTCACATACGATGATTTCTGCTTGGTTCTCTGGTACTTTTTTCACGTCATAAGCCCAGCGACGAACCGCTTTGAGTGCTGTTTCTACTGCTTCTGCACCGGTGTTCATTGGTAGGATCATTTCTTTTCCTGTCACTGCAGAGAGCTTTTCGTAGAATTCACCCAGTTGGTCATTGTAAAAAGCACGGGAAGTGAGCGTTACTTTATCTGCTTGATCTTTCAGAGCTTGGATGATACGTGGATGACGATGCCCTTGGTTCAGCGCAGAATATGCACTCAGCATATCCAGATATTTATTGCCTTCCGGATCGTGTACCCATACGCCTTCTGCTTTGGAAATAACGATCGGTAGCGGATGATAGTTGTGCGCACCGAATTTTTCTGTTTGTTCAATAACCACGTTTGTTTTACTCATGTCGTTAGCCTCCTTCAAGATCACTTGCTAAAATTATCTAGCAAGAACGATGCCAAATAGGAAAACCCCATAAAGTCGATCCAATCCGATCAGATGAGCAAAAAAATTTTGCATCTCGCATTCATATTCTTTTGCAGTGCATAATGTTTTTGCACTCATTCCCTTTATGCTATGATACCCTCATAAGGAAAGGCTGGTGACCACGGTGTCGTCTTCTAGGCAAAATTCTTCAGCTGACACTCTCTTGCGCATTTATGAACATATTTTGGACAGAATGAATGAAGGTGTACATGTCATCGATTCGGACGGGACAACGATTGTCTACAATTCCAAAATGACCGACCTGGAATCTATGACCAGACAAGACGTTTTGCACAAACCTTTGGCAGAGGTTTTTCAGTTCCCGTCTGGACAGGAAAGTACCTTGCTCACATGCTTGCGTACTGGAAATAGCATTCGCAATACACGCCAAACGTATTTCAATGACAAGCAAAAAGAAATTTCAACCATCAACAATACGTACCCCATCATTGAAAATGGCAAAATCATTGGCGCAATGGAAATCGCAAATGATGTTACCAAAATGGAACGATTGATCAGAGAAAACCTGCTGCAAAAAAACGGGTCACGCTACACATTCGAGCACATTATCGGGAGAAGCGGTCCTATTCTCGATGTCATAGAGAATGCCAAACGCGCAGCACGCACCTCCTCCTCCGTATTGGTCGTCGGTGAAACTGGTGCCGGGAAAGAGCTGTTCGTGCAAAGCATTCACAATGCCAGTCTGCGTGCTTCTGGTCCTCTTATTTCACAAAACTGCGCTGCGCTTCCGGATAGCCTGATCGAAGGACTTTTGTTTGGAACTGCTCGCGGAGCATTTACCGGCGCAGTAGAGCGACCTGGATTGTTTGAGCAAGCGGAAGGCGGAACACTTTTTCTCGACGAAATCAACTCGCTTAGTATGCCACTACAGGCAAAATTGTTGCGTGCTCTGCAAGAGAAGTCGATTCGACGTATTGGTGACACAAAGGATCGGTCGATCAATGTACGAATCGTTGCCGCTATTAATGAAGATCCTGTTGAGGCAATCGCCAATTCGCATTTACGAAAAGACTTGTACTATCGCCTCGGAGTTGTCACGTTATTTCTCCCCCCGCTTCGGGAACGCAAGGAAGATATTCCGATGCTGGTCAGCCATTTTATCGAGAAATACAATGAGCTGTTCCAAATGGAAGTAAGAGGTATCAGTGACGAGGTTCTGCAATTTTTTATCCAGCATGACTGGCCTGGCAATGTGCGAGAACTACAGCACTTGATTGAGGGGGCCATGAATCTGATGATTGACGAATCAACCATCCGCTATGAACACTTGCCCTTACACTTTTTGCGTCGTACGCCAGCCGCTTCCGTAACGATCGAGCAACCCTCCCCTCATACGTTGCCTTTTGTGGATGAAGGAAAGCCGTTGAAGGAAACCATGCAAGAATTTGAAACAGCATATATTCATCATGTTGTGGAACGCTATAACGGAAATATTTCAAGAGCAGCCAAGGAATTGCAAATCAGTCGTCAGAGCTTGCAATATCGTTTGCGTAAGCTGGGGATTAAAGGATAAAGACCTTTTGGTTTGAGTCAACATAGTGGAGGAGAAGAAAAAGCACAGTTCTCTTCGACTCTGACACGCCAGCAAGGGTGATTCACTGTCCGTCTCCATTTCAAAAAGGGGACCGTCGAGCCAAAGCCACCCTACGGGCGGACGTTTCTCAAGGAAGAAGTGTTCGACAAGCGTGGTCCCCTTTTTGAAGTTCCGACTGGGTAGGCGTTGTCAAGGTCTACGAGCTCTGTGCTTTTTCTTCTCACCAGCTTTTTTGGTTCATCGTTACCTTGCTAGAAGCTTGCAAGTTCATCTCTTAAGATGTTTTCTATCAGTCCAGTTATTACCTTATCATTTTTAATAAACGCCAAGAGATTTGGCGTTTTTTTAATTATTTTGCATCAACCTGCCGAATCATTTTGCACTTTTTGGTAGGATATACCTCAAAAATAATATTTTCATAAAGTATTTCATTTGGTATCATTCTTGCAGAGCATATATGGCTATCGCGCTGAAAACGCATACATCCATTTAACATACTCGCGTGAAGGAGAGGGTTATATGTCCCAAAGCAACATGGAACAGCACAATCAATTGAAACGCACGATGAACAGCAGACACCTCTTTATGATTTCTCTTGGCGGCGTAATCGGAACCGGGTTATTTCTCGGATCAGGTTATACAATTAGTCAGGCAGGACCAGTTGGTGCCATTCTCTCCTATTTAGTCGGCGGCTTTATCATGTACCTGACTATGCTATGTTTGGGCGAGCTGACAGTTGCCATGCCAGTGGCCGGTTCGTTCCAAACATATATGACCCGCTTTGTTAGCCCAGCACTTGGGTTTGGTGTAGGCTGGTTGTATTGGCTTGGTTGGGCCGTGACCGTTGCTCTAGAGTTGTTGTCATCAGGATTGCTGATGCAACGATGGTTCCCTGACTCACCTGTTTGGATGTGGTGCGCGATCTTCGGTGTAGTGCTCTTCTTATTAAATGCTTTATCTGCTCGAGCGTTCGGTGAATCTGAGTTCTGGTTTTCCAGCATTAAAGTAAGCGCTATCATCTTGTTCATCATCTTGGGTGGAGCGGCGATATTCGGCCTCATTGACCTGAAAAACGGTCAGCCTTCGCCAATGCTCTCCAACTTTACAGAAAGCCCGCTTCTCCCCTTTGGAATCACAGGCTTGCTGATGACGATGATCACCGTGAACTTCTCCTTCCAAGGTACCGAGCTGATCGGGATTGCGGCTGGAGAAAGTGAGAACCCAGAGGAGACGATTCCGAAAGCCATTCGTACGACGGTTTGGCGAACACTCGTTTTCTTCATTCTGGCGATTGCTATCGTGGCAGGGATGATTCCACACCAACAGGCGGGTGTGATTGAAAGTCCGTTTGTCGTCGTATTTGACAGTATTGGGATTCCTTATGCGGCTGACATTATGAACTTCGTTGTCCTGACAGCCCTTCTGTCTGTGGCCAACTCTGGTTTGTACGCAGCAACTCGAATGCTTTACTCCCTGTCCAAAGAAGGAATGGCATCGAAAAAGCTAGGGGCCGTAAATGGAAAAGGGATTCCGATGAACGCTTTGTTGATTACGTTTGCAATTGCTCTCTTGTCTCTTCTGTCCGGTATTTTTGCAGAAGATACGGTGTTCATGGTACTGCTGTCCATCGCTGGTCTCGGCGCACAGGTGGGGTGGATCTCCATCTCCGCTTCGCAGCTCGCTTTCCGTCGCCATTACCTGAAAAATGGAGGCAAGCTGGAGGATCTGAAGTTCCGTACACCTTTGTACCCGATACTGCCTTTGATTTCCTTGATCTTGAACTTGCTCGTTCTCGTGAGTTTGGCATTCGATCCAGAACAGCGTATCGCGTTGTACTGCGGAGTTCCGTTCATGATTATTGCGATATGCGTGTATCAATTCCATTTTAAAAAGAAACTCGAAGCATAAATCAAAAAGAAAAGCTTGCAGCCCCCTCTTTCAAGAAGGGACTGCAAGCTTTTCATGTTTTATATGCGATGCGATAGGCTTGGCAATGCTACAATGAGATTCGGACAATTTCCGTAACGACTACCATGGCAAAGACTGCAAATCCAAGGGAACTCGTTACCAGCAACATGCGCTTCAGCTTTTTCATATCTTCCATAAAATTCCCTCACTTTCTTGCGCCAATCATCTCTATCGTTATATACGTGTGAACGATGGAAAATGTTTCATTTCGCCCAAAAATATTTATGAGCGAGCTATTTTCTTCAGATCATTCCCGATTTGTCCGGTTTGTTGTTCCATACGATGCAGCATCCAGGCCACGCAAAACCCAATGACCAAACAAATGGACCACGGCAGCCACGGCGTTTGCAAGCGCAACCCTACATCGTACACCCATCCTCCTGCTATTTGACCGAACGAGCCCCCGATGGCAATCGAATACCCGTTGAAGCCATAATAGGCGCCAACCAAGTCCTTGGGAGCAAAACGCGGAACGACATCCACCAGATTCGGAACAGCAATCATGGTACCCAGAGCAAAAAGGAACACATCCAGGAGAATGAGCCACAAGGAATCGGCAAATGTGAACAAAAATAGTCCCACACTCATAAACAACGTCCCGATGCCAATCAAGGTAAGCCTTTGCTGATAACTCTCCAGCAATTGTGTCACTTTCATTTGAAATAAGATCACAAACAGCGAGAGCGCAGAAAGCACGATCCCTACATTCACCTTGCTATGCGTAACATTTTCAACAAACAGCGGAATCGTTAAAAACACCTGCATATTCAAGTAATAATACCCCATCAAAATAAAGGTATATCGTACAAACAGCTTGTCCTTCACTACCGTGGACATACTTTCCCATATACTATGCCGTGTATTAGTGGCGCGAATTGGTGGGAATAAAAAGAAGATCACGATTGCATTCACTCCGAAAACGGCCCCTGCAAACAACGAAATGTACGTAAAATCAATAGCCGAGAGTGCTGTCCCCACGATTTGGGAACCGACAACCGCAATATTGCCAAGCACATTGCGAAGGGAGAATACTTCTTTTCGAATGGCCTCAGGTGTAATAATCGCATAGGCAGCAGAGCAAGCAGGCTCAAACAACGCCCCACCCAATCCAGAAAGAATCGCGGCAACAAAAAAGTGCCACGCCTCGGTACAAAAAGCGAACATCGCAAAACCAACGGCACGTACGCCCAATCCAAGGAACATCGCTCCTTTGTAACCGAAGGCATCCGCGATCACACCGCCTAAAAAGGCAAGACCTTGCTGGGAGAACTGTCTGACACTCAGGACAATCCCCGCCATCGCCAGTGTCCAGCCGATGCTGCCCGTCAAATACAAAGTGAGATACGGGATTAATGCATAAAAACCCATATTCATCATAAAAGATGTGCTTAACAAGAGCTTCACTGAAAAGGGCGTTTCTCGCCACCATTCCCACTTCATCCCAATACCCCTCGCTCTCCCGATACCCACATGAAATAAGGATATCCCCAGCTTAGCGAACAGGGTATAATTTGGGAAACGAACATTTTTGTATATGGTAATCAAATATTTAGATAAGAGGGATTCCAACTGTATGGACTTCGAACAATTACGCGCTTTCTACACATTGGCCCAAACGAAAAATTTCACCAAGGCTGCGGAAATGCTCCACTTAGTCCAGTCTACGGTGACAATGCGAATCAAGCAACTGGAAGAAAAAGTTGGCAAACCTCTTTTCATTCGTGACAAAAGAAGTGTTGAGATTACCCAGGCCGGCTTAACCCTTTTACCGTATGCAGAGAGAATCCTCAAACTGTCCCATGAAGCCCTAAATGAAGTCGCTTCACTCCAGCCTTATGAAGACTATTTATCGATCGGCAGCTTAAACGCGATCTGGACTTCCACCCTCGAGCCGATCTTGAAAGAGTACCACTATCGGTATCCACAAATTGCGATCAGCACAAAGACAGGGCACTCGTCCGATGTCATCCAGTATTTGCTGGACAACGTAATTCAAATCGGAATTGTGTACGTTCCCCCATCCTTGCCCAACTTTGACGTTATTCCAACGTGGGATGATGAAATTGTCTTGGTTTGCTGTCCAGAGAGTCCCGTTGCCACATCTACACACGTCGATTCGCGCGAGCTACGCAATTTGCCACTACTTTACATGAATTGGGGTCCTCCTTTTAACGAGTGGATTAGACAGACACTACCGCGTAATTACGTACCCAAGCTGACAGTAGACAAAGCGGAGCTCGCCATCGATCTGATCAAAGAAGGTCTCGGCGTGAGCTTGTTGACGCGCTCTACTGTCAAAGCCGAGCTTGCGGCAGGTACCTTGAAGGAACTAATCATAACAGGCAATAAACCTCCCAAACGATCGGCGTACATCGTCTTGCCAAAGGACAAAAAAAATAAACCCAGCGTAGAAAAATGGCTGAGTTTAATGAGTGAATTAGGGTATTCCACCTAGCTTGCTGATTACCTGGACTGCGGTATGGGGTCGACGACCGTGCTTCGTCTCCCCATCCATTCTTCATAGCCAAGACGAAGGAGAAAGTACCAGCTCATCGACAGGAAAAAACCGGTAAGCACATCACTTAAATAATGAACGCCCAAGTACACACGGCTGAACGCCAGCAATACTACGAACATGAAAACCGCAGGCTGCACGAGCGATGACCATCTTTTCTCCGCAAACCATTGGGCAATCCAAAACGCGACCATGCAATAAAAGGCTGGTCCAATCATTGCATGACCACTCGGAAACGAAAAGGACTCCGGCAGCTCAATCAGATTGACGCCACTCGGTCTGGGTCTCTCAAAGAACCGCTTTAAAAGCTCATTCGCTACTTCGCTGACACCAAGGGAAATGAGAACAAACATTGCCTCCACACGATATCTCTTTATGTATAGGACAACGAACATGATCACCGCTACAGGTACAAGGAACATGCCCCCGCCAAGATTGGTTACTAATCGGAAAAAAGCAGTCCCAACATCCGAGCGAATCGACTCCGCAAATGCGATGGCAGCTTGATCCATACCTGCCACTTCCCCTGCCACGTAGAGGGCAAACATGATGGTGGCAAGTACTGCAAACGTAAGTGCTCCGCCTACATATCCATTTTTTCTAGTTGTCTGATTCATTGTTGATCTCCTCTTTCCATCAAAAAGCGCAAGGAATCAGCAAATCGCTGATCGTCTTCACGCGTGCGAGCAGCAGGCCCCTTCGTACGACCTCCCCCGCGCCGATATCTCGCTTTTTCATTTCGTTCTTCCAAATGAAATGCAATCCGTTCTGGGTCAAAAACCATCCCGTGTGGTGTCAGGGCGTGGGCTCTCTTCCCGAGAATGAGCGCTGCCAGACCAATATCCTGCGTCACCACGACATCCCCTGAACTCGTTTCGTTCGCCAGCTTCATATCTACCGCTTGTGGGCCGGCATCTACCGTTACATGATTTGCGTTACCGATTTGATGATTATAACTGGCAAAGGTCAAACAAATCCAGTCGAGCTCCTTGCACAATGCTTGGGCAGTTAAGAGTGCCTGGCGCGGACAAGCATCCGCATCGATAAGAACACGTCCTTTTGACATGGTTGCTCCTTTCATGTGTATTTCTCTCCCCGTACCGATTCATTTTTGGTATGATGGAGGTGGAGAGGAGTGAGTTCACCTTTGCGCTATCAATTTATCCATGATGAACGGCTAGGTATACGACTTCCCGTGCTGCATCTGGAATGGGAAGATTATTCGAATGTAGAGAGAGCTGACATGTTGCTGGAATGGGAAGAAATCCGTGCGACTATTCCGGATCAAATACACCGGGTAGAGAAGGTCATCATCGAGAAAACCAAACAAATGTCCGAAGAAGAAAATTTCGTAAGATCTTGCGAATTGAACAGCGAGATCCACGAATTGGCCAGTGTTATTAACGATCTTAATATATGGTTCCGTGTCCAGCAAGACCATGACACCAAAATCCATCAATAATTCGTTTATAAAAAACAACAGCTCCTTGGCTTATTTTTAGCCTCGGGGCTGTTTTTTCGTAGGAACGCTATGCTTTTTTTCGCTTGCGACCAATTTCTAACGCCTTCAGCCCTGCTACATGCGGGGCAGCCATCGAAGTGCCATTCAGCTTTTTAAACTGATTTCCCGGCCACGTAGACAAAATATCAACCCCGGGTGCCTTCATATTTACGCCCTTGCCTCTCGCACTGAACGATGCCAATTTTCCCGTTTGATCAATCGCACTAACCCCTAAGACACCATCGTACCGCGCTGGATACTCCGCTTCTCCCCCTCCGTTGCCTGCAGAAGCTACCAGTACGATTCCTTGCTGATGGGCCCGACCAACTGCTCTCGCCATTGCTTCGCTATATTGGGGCATGCCAAAGCTCATGTTGATTACATCCATCTTATTGGCAATTGACCATTGCAGGGCCTGCAAAATGGTCGACAAAGATGATTTACCCTCATGATCAAAAGCCCGGACGTCATACAAATGGGCCTCTGGAGAAACTCCGACAATTCCTCTTTGGTTCATCTCAGCTACGATGATCCCTGCGACATGCGTCCCGTGTCCATTTTGTTTACCGCGCACTAGCTGGATGCCACCCTTTATTTGATCCCTCAAATCAAAATGATCGCGGGAGATTCCCGTATCGATGACAGCGACCTTGACGCCTGCTCCACGCCCCTTTCGCCACAATCTCTGAGCCCCCACATATCGCACGCCCCACGGGATTTCATCCTCCCCTTCCGCATGGACGCTTACGGTAATGTTCTCTTCCACCATCGCTTTATACCTTCGAAAAAGCTCCTCATGCTGCTCAAAAATCTTTTGTTTGACACACAAGCAAGAAAGGTCATCATAGCATCGCCATGGAAGTCTCTCGGTTTTGGTCAGAACCTTGGTTTTCAAATCTGACAGTATCTCGGTAAATGGCGTATCCCGATGAAAGCTGACAATTTTCAACCCACTAGCCTCCTGTCATGCATCGTTCTGACTCATCCTATGTCACGGCTCCCTCTATGGGTTTGGGCCATTGCACAACGTTGAGCAAAATAGGCGAATAGCCGCGTGAATCTGTCCAAGCGAACTCCCTTGCTTTTCCATATAACTGCATAGGGCAGGCGTATTCCTTTGAAAGGAGCGAAGCATCATGGCAAAAGCAAAAGGAAAAGCAAGTGCAAAGGTTAAGCTCAAAGCGAAGGGCAATCCACGCGACTTACTGAAATCCATCAACAAGAAAAGCAAGAAAAAATGGACGATGGGCGATGTACGATCGCTGGCAAAAGACTTCTCCATGAAGGACTTGAAGGATGACAAGAAATTAAGCGAGTTGATTAAAAAAGTCAGCAAGGCGGTCGGAGTCAAATTATCCGACCAGCAAATGTCCAGTGTAAAAAAACAAGTGCATGATCGCCTCGGATAAGAAATGTCTCCCCTTGGCTTCGCCGCTCTTTGGCGAGGCCTTTTTTTTGCAAAACAAAAGAGAGAGCGAAAAATCGCTCTCCCTCCTGGCGAACCCTAATGCCCAGTGTTTTCGTTAGTCGCAAGCGCAAGCAACAATAACGAGCAATACGAACAACACCAGTATTAAAGCAAAGTCGTCAAATCCTCCGTTGAACAGACTCATTCGCTTTCCCTCCTTTACCAGCAACTAGTCATACTGTATGTGCGAATGCTCAAGGATGATTGGACCATCGCCTATACAAAACCGTTTTTCCCGGTTTTTTACACAGTTACTGGCAAATTGAATGGAGATTAGCTCGCTTGTCTTTCAACTGGCTCTGGCAGACCATACTGCTTTTTCATAACTTGACGCCAAAACGGAATCGTCCGTTGAATCATCGGTCCCGTTAACAGCGCTATCAGTATCGTGCCGATTGACACAGGTCCACCCAAAGCAGCCCCTGCAAGTAGGACGGTTACTTCTATGATGAGGCGGACTCGCTGGATACTCCAGCCAAGACGCTCGTTCATAGCCAGCATGAAGCTGTCGCGCGGTCCTGCCCCAAGAGAAGGAGATAAATACATCCCGATCCCGACAGCCAATACAACAACACCTGCAAGAAACATCAAGAGCCTCGCCCAGATAGATTGCAGCTCAGGAATAAAATCTAACCATAAGATAAGATCGAGAAATACGCCAAAGCAAATCATATTTAAGAACATTCCAAAATTAGGCTTCATTTTTGCCACAAAATAAGTGGCGAAAATGACAACGACTCCTACGATCTGAGACCATAGGCCGATCGTTAATCCAAATGTTTTTTGCAGGCCGATATGAAAGGTTTCCCACGGTGCTACGCCGAGGTTTGCTTTGATGGCCAGTACCGTACCGAATGCACCGAAGAATAAGCCCAGTACAAACATCATGTAGCGAACTATGATCGACCTGTTGAACCCTCTGCCAGACACGTCTGCTCATCTCCTGACGATGTGGTTTACTTCCAGCCTGCAATGACTTCGTAAAAAAGCCCGTCCTTCCGGTAGTACGCTTCGGATTTGGAGAAGTTCAGGTAGGTCTGTGCCTCTGCAAGTTGCTCTCCCGTCAAAATGACCTGGCGTTGCTTATTCACATCGTCTCGATATTCGACGACGAGGCTGACTTCTTCCGACTGACAATGTTGAATAAGTTCTTCTGGTGTAGCAAAAGTAATCCGTTTCATGCTTCCCCCACCTCCTCCATCGTGATCATTCATTATAGCAGGGATTATGGCTTTCTCCCATCGTTTCTCTCTCTCTTTACAGAAATGCTGCCAAGATCATCAGCCAATTGGGTCGCCGGAAAAATTTGTTGTGCTTCTGCCAACAGATCCTCCATCGAAAAATCCCCGTCTTCATCTTCATAACGTGGACTAAAGTGGGTCAGACACAGTTCTTTCACGCCCGCTTCTCTGGCAATTTGAGCCGCCTCACGTGCTGTGGAATGCCCGCTTCTGGTCGCGAGCTCCTTGTCATGATGGGCGTAGGTCGCTTCGTGGACGAGCAAATCCGCCCCTTTTGCCAGCTCCACAACCGCTTGGCTCGGCTCCGTATCTCCACTGAAGACGATTTTGCGTCCTGGCTGCGGCTCTCCAACGAAGTCCTTTCCGTCCAGAACACGACCATCCTCGAGTGTGACCTGTTCTCCTCTTTTCAAGGCTCCAAATAGCGGCCCTGACGGCACCCCGGCCTGCTTTGCCAGTTCTACTTGAAATGCTCCTGTCTTTTCCTTTTCCATCACAGCATAAGCAAACGAAGGCACGCGGTGTTTTGCCATCCGACAGCTCACCATGAGCTCTTCGTCCTCGTAGATTACGCCCTCACTGACGATTTTTATTTCCAAGGGATATTGCAAATGAACCGGACTTGCCTCCATGATCGCTCGAAAATATCGGTCGAGCCCTGGTGGTCCGTACAGCTCTAACGGAGTCGGTTCGGTATTGCGCAAAGACCGGCTCGCAAGCAGTCCAATCAGTCCGTACAGATGATCCCCATGCAGATGGGTGATAAAGATTTTATCCAATTGACTAATTTTCATCGGTGCTCGCAGTAGCTGGTGCTGAGTCCCCTCCCCGCAATCAAACAACCACCACTTGCCTGCCTGTAAAAATCGCAAACCGATCCCACTCACGTTTCTTCGCGTAGTGGGTGCACCTGAACCGGTGCCTAAAAATGTAACGATCACGCTATGCCCATCTCCTTTGTGGCCTTCCCTCATCATGTGCCTGTCTCTATCTCTAGGCATTCACCCTTTTTTGTCTGGGCGCATAGCCTACAACATACAAAGCCTAGCAAGGAGGGACTCCTAATCATGAAACGATTTTTGGCGCTGGGGCTGGCCGCTTTTCTCGTTATGACGGCCGTCTTGACTGGCTGCTCCAGCACTCCCGAAAAAATAAGAATTGGTGAAGTGACTCGTTCTTTGTTTTACGCCCCGCAATATGTCGCTCTTGAAAAAGGATTTTTCAAGGAAGAAGGTTTGGAAGTGGAGCTCTCAACCATACCTGGCGGAGATAAAGTGATGGCAGCTCTGTTATCTGGCGGCATCGAGGTCGCGCTCGTCGGCTCCGAGACCAGCATCTACGTCTCTCAGCAAGGAGCTGCCGATCCAGTTGTCAATTTTGCACAGCTCACACAGACGGACGGTACTTTCCTCGTCTCCCGCAACAAAATGGATGACTTTACTTTCGAAAAGCTAAAGGGCAGTGTCTTCTTGGGTCAACGTAAAGGCGGCATGCCGCAAATGGTCGGAGAGTATGTACTCAAAAAGCACAATATCAATCCGCAAGGCGACCTGGAACTAATTCAGAATATCGAATTCAAAAATATTGCGTCTTCCTTCGCATCTGGTACCGGAGACTATGTACAGCTGTTTGAACCGGAAGCCTCCCGCTTTGAACAGGAAGGAATCGGCCATGTCGTCGCCTCTTTTGGCAAAGAAAGCGGAACCGTTCCTTACACAGCCTTTATGACAAAACAAAGCTATATCGACAGCAACGCAGCAACTATCCAAAAGTTTACCAATGCAGTCTACAAAGGGCAACAGTGGGTTGCCAGCCACAGTGCAAAAGAAACAGCTGATGTGATTGGTAAGTACTTCGAGCAAATCGATCCAAAGATTCTGGAAATCGCTGTACAGCGTTACTTGGAGCAGGGCTCCTATGCTACCGATCCCATTCTGGACGAAAAGGAATGGAACCAGCTACAAGATATTATGGATTCCGCTGGTGAGTTAAAGCAACGTGCTGATTACACCAAGCTGGTAAACACCACTTTTGCTATCCAATCCAAGGAAGGGAAATAGGCCGTCATGAAGATTTCTTCTACGCCGGCAAAAATAGAACTCGGCCACGTGACCCATCTTTATTTATCCACGACCAGGGCGTTCATGGCGGTCCAAGACATTAACCTGCGCGTGGAGGAAGGCGAATTCATTTGTCTGGTTGGTCCCAGCGGTTGTGGAAAGACGACGCTGCTCTCACTTATTGCAGGGCTTGAGAAACCGACAGCAGGCAAGGTGTGGATCGACGGAAGAGAAGTCAACGGAACGTCTAGGCAAGTTGGCTACATGCTTCAGCAAGATTATTTGTTCAACTGGCGCTCCATCGAAGATAACGTGTTTCTCGGACTCGATATCCAAGGCATCCGTACCAAAGAAACAGAAGAGTACGCCCTGCATCTGCTGGATGAAATGGAACTGTCTGATGTGCGCAAATCCTCTCCCCTGCAGCTGTCGGGCGGCATGCGGCAACGGGTTGCACTCGTCCGAACACTCGCCTGTCAACCTGATGTGCTGTTGCTTGACGAACCATTTTCTGCATTGGACTACCAAACCAAACTCAAGCTCGAAGACTTGATCTTTTCAACACTGCGTCGGCATAAAAAAACGGCAGTCCTTGTGACACATGATCTCTCCGAATCGATCGCGATGGGCGATCGCGTTTATATCTTTTCACGCAACCCGGGACGCATCAACAGCGAGATTGTCGTACCCAGTCCGATCCGGGATGCTCTGCCATTTGACGCCAGAAATCATGATGGATTCCAAGACTTGTTCCATCGTGTGTGGAAAGAGATGGAGGTAGTATCTGATGCAGCCAAAGGAAATTGAATCCGTCCACCGTCGCTACTTGCAGCTAGAAAAGCGTATGAGCTTTTCCGTCTTTTCCACTCAACTGTTCCTCTTTCTCGTTTTTCTCGGCTTGTGGGAGCTCTTGGCTCGAACAAACACCATTAATGCACTCATCTTCAGCTATCCCTCCAAGATTTGGGCTCAATTTTGGTTGCAGCTGCAAGATGGCAGTCTTCTCCCGCATGTCGGCTTGACCGTATGGGAAACGATCATCGGCTTTCTCTTAGGAACGATTCTGGGAACCGTCATGGCTACGATCATATGGTGGTCCCCTTTTCTCTCCCGCGTACTAGAGCCTTATCTGGTTATTGCCAACAGTATGCCAAAGGTAGCCCTCGGTCCGGTTTTCATTGTCGGCTTTGGTCCAGGTTTGCTCTCCGTCATAGCCATGGGGTGCGCGATCTCGGTCATCATCACCACGATCAACGTCTATACCAGCTTCAGGGAAGTCAATCAAAATTACGTCAAAGTCGTGCAAACACTCGGAGGGAGCAAACGGCAAATCTTCACGCTCGTCATTTTGCCAGCTACCATTCCAACCCTTCTCGCAACGCTGAAGGTGAATGTCGGACTTTCGTGGGTGGGCGTTATCGTCGGAGAGTTTCTCGTATCCCAGCAAGGCTTGGGTTATTTGATCATATACGGCTTCCAAGTGTTTAATTTCACCCTGGTCATGATGAGCCTCGCTATTATCGCGGTCATCGCTACCCTAATGTATCAAGGAGTAGCCTATATAGAGCGGCGGCTCACCAGCCAGTTCAAATAGATGGCTTCTAAAAAACGGTGCCAACCATCTACCGGGGATGATTGCACCGTTTTTCATGGAACAAAATGTCCTGAGGAGGTTAGGGGGCGACGATCTCGACCTTTATTCTATCGGGGTCCTCGAAAAACAAGGCATAATGCCCCTCGCCTCCAGCATGCGGATGCCGATCCTGATAGAGCAAGGTGATGCCGCGACGAGCAGCTTCCTCCCGCAGCTTTTCCACATGTTCTCGATCCCGTGCGTAAAATGCCAGATGATTCAAACCGACACGACACCGATGATACGGAATGTCGAGGAATCGCTCTTCTGCCTGGACAAAAACCAGATAGGTACCGTTCTGTTTCCAGCTTACCCCACTGGCCCATTCTTGATATCGCGTATAGCCCAGCTCCCCTTCCAGCAACCAGCCCCAAAAATCTTTGGAGCGCGCCAGATTGGAGACATACACTTCCACATGATGCAGCATCGCACACTCCCCCTTCTTATAGAAAAACGCCCAACAGTGAATTGCCGGGCGCTCTAGCTATCGATTTACTTCCAAAACTTCCACTTGCTCTTCTTCGTCGTCGGATCGTCCAGCTGGTTCTCGACGACCTTCTGTTGCGCGGCTGCTTCTACTTCGAGCGCTCCAGGTACTCGATTCAGGAAGTGATCGACCATAGGCTTGTAGTTATCTGGCAAATGCTCTTGCATGCTACGCAAGATGACGATTGCCTTTTCCATTTGATCGGTTGCCAACAGAGCGTTGGCATAGTTGAAGCCTGCATACGGATACGGGAAATGTGGCGTCCAGAACTTTTCACAAATCTGAATCAATTGATAGACATAACCTGCTTGTCCCAATTCACCAGTCACAGTCATGACGACCTCAAAGCGGTCCTTCGCTCCTTCAATCGCAACCGTGTACCATTTCATCGCATTCAGGAGGTCCTCCTCCGTCAAAGCAAGACGAGCCAGCTGAAGCTGTGGTCTCCAAGCGCCGTCTTTACTTGCCAGCGCCTCCAGCTGCCCTTTCAGCTCATCCTTTTTCCCTCTTTGCAAGAAGCTCTCGACAAACATGTTCAAGCCATTTTCTTGATTCGGGTCTTTGTGCAAACCTGTATGTAGGGTGTCGAACGCTTTTGGCTCATCTCCCTCAAACGCGAAGATTTTTGCCAAATTGGTGCAAGCCGTACCCGAGGACGGGAATCGTTCCAGACAATCTGTCAGGATTTTTTTAGCGCTTTCAAACTCTCTCGCCTGCATATGAACGACTGCACGGAAAATGAGAGCAGACTCAATTGGCCCGTATAATTCGAGAAGCCTGTCGGCAGCGATCTGGGCTTGCTCATGAAATTGACCCTTCACCAACTCCATCGCAAAATCGCGAAGCTTATCTTTTTCATCCCAGTACTTATCCAGATTTTGCGGAATTATTTTTTTCTGGTAATCCTCTCGGGACATATCGATGGTTTGACCAAACTCATTGGTAAACGTCACAAATTCAGACATGAAACAGCCTCGCTTTCATTTCCTCACAAAAGTTTCAAAAGAACGATTCTCCACACAAGGAAAACCGCCAATTAGATCCATGCTTTGATATTTACTTTACGGATAAATTCCTCCATTGATTCCTTCGCGGGTTCGTCATTTGCCTCTTCTGCATCTTCCATGCCCATCAGTTGTCGAAACAGTGCTTCGTTCCTTGTCGCCAATGCAAAATCAAGTAAAGCCTCTTGCGAGATGCGATTTGCTTCTTCCGCAAGCAATTGCTCCTCCAAGGCGATATCTTCTTCTACAACGGCGATATGCTTATCAATTTTCGGAATGCGTAAAACCCAGGAAAATGCGCTGTCCGGATTGCGGTCACGAGCAATCAGGTAACCGTATTCACCCATAGGCAAACCTTGCTCGAAGGAGTCAGCAACAATGACGACGCGTTGTCCAAGCTTGAACATGAGCGTCAACTCCCAATAAAGATTAATTCTAATCATACTAAATTGTATGTGTTCTTGGGAAGAGCAAACCCCAAGGATAGGTAAACGCACAAAAAGTTTGTTGCTCGAACCAAAATAAGGTACAATTTTTACTAGTGAATGGATATTGGTAATGAGGTGTACAAGGTATGGGTGAAATGTCTACAGGGTTTTCCCTGTTTATCGTTGGCTGGACCATTGTTCTCGTAAGTCTTATGGCGATTGGCGGGTATTTCATGTTCCGCAAATTTCTCAAGTCCATGCCCAAGCAAGACGGAAAATCTGACTTGGATTGGCAAGATCATTACATTGATCAGACACGTTCGCTCTGGACAGATGAGGGTCTGACCTTGCTCAATGAATTGGTTGATCCTGTGCCACAGTTGTTTCGTGATGTTGCGAGACGTTCCATCGCAGCGAAAATCGGCCAGATCGCGCTGGAAGAAAAAGCAACCACCATTACAACAGATTTGATTGTAAAGGGCTATATCGTAGCAACCCCCAAGCGTGACCACAAATGGCTCATTGCCCACCTGAAATCCAAAGAAATCGACTACACACCCTATGAGAAATATTTGAACGCCGAGGGATAATTGAAACTTCCTGTGGAGTCATCCGTAAGAAAGGGTAAGACCTTTTGGCAAGGAGACGATGTGGATGTCAGTCCTACTCACGATTTTGGGGATCGGTTTCGTTATATTGTTCGTTGCGATTGTCATTGTGGCGGTCCTCTTTAAGAAAGGCGCTCGGTTCTTGTGGAAAATGACCGGACGTGGCTATCACAAGTACAGCAGCAGCGATTACCGATATCGGCCTTTATGGAAGATGGGGCATCGAACATACGGTCATCGTCACTATCGTCGCAAATATTCCAGCCATAGTGGATTTTTTAGCAGCTAACATTATTGAAATGAGAAGGCACTCAAACTCGTTTGAGTGTCTTTTTTTTGTGTAAAATGTTGGAACAAAGGTGTGGTTCAAAGTTTATGGGAATACCACCTCTGACAACGATCGCTATAAATTGAGAAAACACTAAAGAAGCTCCCAAAAATCAAACAACAAACCTCCAAAACCACAAGACTCGTGGCGCTGGAGGTTTGTTTTTTTAAGCATCGCTGCTTTTTTTGTTTACGTTTTGCGGCCCTCCGGATACTCCACCCGATACCAGGAATGCCATGACTTCTGAGCTTTCCGTATCAAGCAGCTGTACCTGATCGCTCGGAAACAACAGGAGATTTCCTGCAAAATTGTACGACTGTGGCAAATAGACCGCTACGTGGTCTGCGAGTCCGAACGAATCGAGGCTTTCCTTTGTGATAAACCCAATTGCCTTCGCATTTCCATCCTTTGATAGCGTCACGAGCACCGGCTTGTCGAAGCTCTTCTTCTCCCCTACAAACGCTCCGATCAAATCCTTGATGGATGTATAAATGAGTTTGATAAACGGCACTTTCTCGAAAACAGTGGACACGAGCGAAAGCACTCCGCGTGTCAGCACATTGGATGCAAGGAAGCCTACAATCGTGATGCCGAGTATGGTCAAGAGGAAGCCAAGTCCTGGAATTTGGAGGTTAAACCACTTATGGACCAGCAGATAGAACCAGTTATCCACTGTCGTGAAAATCCAGTACAAAATATAAATCGTCACTGCCAAAGGAATGACAAACAATAACCCCTCAAAAAAATAGCGAATGAAACGCTTCATCTCTCTTCTCCTCTCCCCTAACCACTTACCGTAATTATTGTACCTGATTGGATTGCCATCTGCTATGATGAAGAAAAAAAGCGAAAGTAGGGAGATTCATGCAAGCACTTGTCACACCTCAATGGCTCAAGGATCATCTACACGATGAAAATTTGCTGATCGTCGATTGTCGTTTTGCTTTAAGTGCTTCTGAAGCAGGTGCAGAGGAATACACGAAGGACCATATCCCGGGAGCCCTCTACTTTCATCTGAACCGTGACCTTTCTGGCTCCAAAAGCGAGCATGGTGGACGCCATCCTCTACCAGATACGGATCTGCTGACTGCCCACTTTTCAAATGCGGGAATCGATGCCAACACGACCGTCATCGCCTACGATGATCAGGAAATGGCGATGGCAGGACGTCTATGGTGGCTGCTGCGATACCTTGGTCACGATCGGGTAGCTGTACTCGACGGCGGATACGCTGCTTGGAAAAAGGCTGGCTATGAGGTAACAGCAGAAGTACCTACTGTACAAGCTCGTCAGTTCATCCCCCATGTCCGTCACGACATGCTGGTTGACATGGAAGGTGTCAAAAAACGCAGCGAGCATACTGTCTTGCTCGATTCTCGTGCGCCAGAACGCTACCGCGGTGAGAATGAACCGATCGACGCAAAAGCAGGTCACATACCTGGGGCGCACAATTTCTTTTATAAGGACAACCTCACTGCTGATCAGACGATGCTTCCGTCAGACGAGTTGCAAAAGCGCCTCGCTCCTTACGCTGACAAAGAATTGATCGTCTATTGCGGCTCAGGCGTGACGGCTTGCTCCAATTTGCTTGCTTTCCATGCTGCTGGTCGAACAGATGTGAAATTGTATTTGGGCAGCTGGAGTGACTGGAGCTCGTACGAGGAAAATCCGGTAGCTACCGGAGAAGAGTAATTCCAAAAATGGATTGGCGGCGATCGCTTCCCTACGTTACTGGGGGAGCGACCGCCTTATTTTTCTTCCTCTATCATTTTCGCTATCATTCATAGATAATAATTATCATTATCACAAACTTCTGCACTTGCCTGAAAAGGTGGATAGATTCATGAAGCATAACGAAGAATACGAGCCCAGAGGTCAAATGTCACTTCACGAGGTTCGCGCATATATGATCTGTAACTTCGATCGTCCATTAAACGTAACTACGTTGGCAGCGATGGCGAACTTGAGTCCGAGCTATTTTGGTGATTCGTTCAAGAAGGCTTACGGACAAAGTGTCATGGACTATGTAACGAGTCTGCGTATCAATCACGCCAAGCGATTGTTGCGCGAGACGGATATGAAGCTGCGGGATATTGCGAAAACAATCGGGTATAGCGATGAGTTTTATTTTAGTCGGAAGTTCAAAAAGGAAGTGGGTGTATCCCCCTCCTCGTATGAAAGAGCTTCCGAGCGCAAAGTTGCCGTCTACTCCCCTTCCCTACTGGGACATTTAGTCGTATTGGGGATTATACCAGTCGCTGCTCCTTTGGATGCGAAATGGACTCCTTATTACTATCAGCAGTATCAACAACGAATTGTGGTTCATCTAAAAGCGGTCGAAACACCATGGAACGATGACGATCAGGAAATGATGCTTCTGGCTGCCAAGCCGGATGTTGTCATTAGCCACAGAGAACTTCCCGAGACTACCAGACAACGCTTGTCCGCACATGGCATAGACGTCTTGACCCTCCAATCTTCTGGCTGGAGAGAACAATTACGTGAAGTTGCCAGTTACACGGGCAAAGAAGCAGCTTGTGACTCTTGGATCACTTTTTATGAAGCGAAGGCTGCTGCCGTTCGCGCAGACCTGCGGTCCGTGCTCAAACAAGATAAATTTGCGATCATTCGACTTTATCGGGATAGCATCCATCTCTACAACAACAAGGGGATGAGGGAGCTTCTGTGCGATGACTTGCAGCTTACTCTTGTGGAAGAGGAAACGGAACCTTGTAATACTCCAATCACGCTTGAGCAGCTTGCGAGCTTAGACCCGGAGCGAATCCTGTTGTTCGTTTGTCTGGATGAATCGACACGCCTAAGCTGGCTGACGCTACAGCATCATTCGCTTTGGAGAGGACTTCGCGCTGTTCAATATGGGTATCTGTATCCCTTGCCTTCTAATCCGTGGTACGAGTATTCACCGGTTGCCATGAACCGAATGCTGGATGAGATGGTGCTGATGGTAACGGGGAAAAGTCCAAATGCAATTCAAGGTGTTGTCCATGGAGCCCCTTTCTTGCGTGAATTATAATGTTTTCCAGTGAGAAACATTATCATCGAGAGGGGATTCCACTTGTATGACAAAGAAAACTAGCCTTGCGCTGATGCTGACTACGACGATGCTCGTTGCTGGACTTGCAGCAGGCTGCGGGAACAATGCAAGCAGTGAGGCAGTGACGCAGAAGGTCGATTCGTCCGCGACCGGGAGTACCGAAGGATCGGCAAAGAGCTCTTCTGACCAGCCTGCCTACCCGCGGGTACTAAAGGATGAAATGGGCAACGAGGTGACATTGCCATCCACACCTACCAAAATATTCGCTCCCAATCTGGAAGATACATTGGTCGCACTAGGTGTTGCTCCGGTCGTACAATGGTCAACTGGTTCAAGACCGAAAATGTATTTGCAAGATAAGCTAAAAGATGTTCCGTCCATTACCTTCGCAGGTGGATTACCTCCAGAGCCGGAAGCGGTCATGGCCCATGAGCCAGATCTCATCCTCTTGCACAATGCTAATCATATGGAAAGCGGTGTGTACGATAAATATAAGATGATTGCTCCGACATATGTGTTCAAGCATGCCGATGCTAATCTTGAATCTTCTGTCCGCGTGGTTGGCGATATGCTGGGCAAGTCGGCGGAAGCTGAAGAGGCTTTGCAGAAGTATAAGGAGCATGTTGAGTCAGCCAAAAAGGAGCTGGCCCCCCATATCCAAGGAAAAAAAGCAGCGATCATTCGCTTCAATGGCAGAGGGATGTTCTTCATCAAGTACGACTTCTTTAGCGGATACGTACTTACCAAAGAACTAGGCTTTTTGCCGAGCCAGGTTGTATCCGGCGGTGGAATTAATCTATCCCTAGAGAGCTTGCCTGATTTGGATGCGGACTATATTTTCCTCATCAATGACGTTGGTACGGGGGATGCGTTTGAGAAAGATTTGACAGACAGTCCTGTTTGGAAAAGCATGGAGGCTGTGAAGAACGGTCGTACGTTTAAAGTTGAGGGAGATCACTGGTTAAGTGGCGGTCTGATCGCACATATGAAAGTCATTGACGATGTGAAAGGATTGATTGCAAAATGAGAATCATAGAGAAAAACGGCTACTCCCCTAGTAATTGTGTAGAGTGGACACTGCAATCAGGCCAAGGTCGAGACTATCGGATTATGATTGCGATTCCGGAAGCTGAGGCCCCTCCTGAAGGGTATGCGG
The DNA here is from genome assembly GCF_046196545.1 of Brevibacillus fortis. Classification (GTDB taxonomy): domain Bacteria; phylum Bacillota; class Bacilli; order Brevibacillales; family Brevibacillaceae; genus Brevibacillus; species Brevibacillus fortis_A. The sequence goes on along the minus strand of NZ_CP176370.1, from coordinate 2,420,416 downwards.
TTATTTATGCCGTGGATGGCGACGCGATGTTCGGAACGATTGCCGAGACAGTGAAGTTGCAGACCCGTAAGCCCAAGGGCTTCAACCCAGCCATTGTTGTAGGAATCGGCTATCCATCACGTCTGCCATTTGACATGGACCGTCGTTGTTACGATCTGACCATGCCTGTGGACGCATCGACACTTCCTGACCGACCAAATGGGCAACCTTGGCCAGAGTATGGCGGAGTTGATTTGTTCCTCGATTTCCTGGAACAGCAGCTGATGCCAGCTATTTCTTCCGAATGGCAAATAAATCCGAACAAACAGGCGATTTTCGGCCACTCCTTGGGCGGTCATTTCACACTGTATACAATGTTCTCGCGTCCGAAGCTATTCTCTCACGTCGTATCAGGCAGCCCTTCCGTCTGGTGGGGCAATGACGAGGTATTGAGGGAGCAAGAGCGCTTCATCGCCCAATGGAGAGGGGAGCATGAACGAAAGCTTCTTGTCATGGTTGGCGGTGATGAGCTCTCCTTCATGGTCGAGGGTGCACAACGGGTCGTTGAGCGCATGGAACCACTCGCTACCAAAGGTGTTCAAGTGAGCTACATCAAATTCGAAGATGAGGGCCACGTAAGCGTGCTGCCTTCCGCGATTAATAGACTTGTGCGGTTTGTGCTTACGGATTAGCCCTCTGAAACTACTTTCAGAACGTAAAGGACAGACAAATGATACGATATATTCGTTTATTGCTTCATTTCGGCTATCAAGAAGCCATGTCATGCTTGTTTCCAGTCTTTATTTTTGCTTCGCTGGCCTTATCCAAATTTGTCACCATTCCTGGTTTGCCTAGGTATGACCTCCTGCTTTTGCTCTGCCTACTCTTCCAGATCTTCATGGTGAAAAGTGGCTTGGAATCTCGGGACGAATTGAAGGTCATCACGGTCTTTCACGTGATCGGGCTGTGCTTGGAAATATTCAAGGTGCATATGGGATCTTGGAGCTATCCGGAGGATGCGTACAGCAAGGTGTTTGGCGTTCCTCTTTACAGTGGGTTCATGTACGCCAGCGTCGCGAGCTACTTATGTCAAGCGTGGCGCCGACTAGAGGTCTCTCTTTCTGGCTGGCCGAGTCAGATAATCGCTACCATTTTGGGCGCAATGATCTATCTGAACTTTTTCACCCACCATTATATTTGGGATTTGCGTTGGGTGCTCTTGGCAGCTATTTTCATTGTCTTCTGGAAAACCCGTGTTTATTTTAGCGTCGCGAACGAGCGATTTTTCATGCCCATCCCTCTTGGTTACTTTTTGATCGGTTTTTTCATTTGGATTGCGGAAAATATAGCGACGTTTCTCGGTGCTTGGAATTATCCGAATCAAAGAGCAGGCTGGGAGCTCGTGCATCTCAGTAAAATCAGCTCGTGGTTTTTACTTGTCATCGTGAGCTTTATTATCGTGGCAGAATTGAAGCACGTAAAATCCAGAAGATCCCAGCCCCATAAATAGCAAGAAACACATGTAAAAAGCCTATCCACTCTTTCGCACGAAACGTCAAAGGGTGGATAGGCTTTCTCTTCTTATTTGCTTACGCTGCTCAATACATTCTCAATCATCTGGCGGTTAGCAATGACACCTGTGTACAGCCAGCTGGAATCTTTCGCAAACGTGTAGGCATTTCCGTTCTTCACAGCAGGGATATTCGCCCACACTGGGTCCTTTTGCAGTTGTTCCACAGCCGTCGGATTACTGTTTACGATAAACAAGTACTCGGCATCGAGTTCAGCCAATTTCTCCATGGAAATAGCGTTCCAGTTTGCATCTCCTGACTGGGAGATTTCCTGAACGATGGCAGGAACCTTAAACCCGAGGTCCTTGTAAAGCACATCACCGCTAGACAAGTCCTGACGTGCTACGTACACATTTTTCCCCGTCATCCACAGTGCCGCCGCCGATTTTTCCCCGATTGCTTGCTGCAACTTTTGTTTGGACTCATCTGCAAATGTCTCATAATCTGCCAGCACTTTCTTCGCTTCTTCTCCCTTGTTGAGGACTTCTCCTACTGTCAGGAGCTCTGTTCGCCAATCGTTGTTCTTTTCTTTTCCAATGGTATAAGTAGGAGCGATTTTGGAGTACTGGCTATACTTGTCCCCTTGGATCAGGGTCGCGCTGTCCAAAATAATTAGGTCAGGACTGTGGCTCATGACTACTTCTGGTGGCAGATCATAAGGAATCGCTGGAATACCCGCCAGCTCCTTTTGCAGGTAGCCTTGTACCTGGCTGTTCCCTACTGACCATTGGGCCACTGGCTTTACTCCCAACGCTACTAAATGATCCTCCAGGTAAGAAGCGATTACGCGCTGCGGTTGGGCTGGGACTGTTACTTCATTTCCCATCGCATCCTTCAATACACGTGGAGCTTCAGCCGCTGGTGTCGCGGTCTGACTGTCACCCGCTTGTGTCTCTGGATTCGCAGCGTTCGGCTGGCCAGAACACGCGCTCACGATTGTAACTAGGCTTGCCAATACGACACTGGCTATCGAAAGTTTGGCTGTTTTTTTCATTGGTATATTCCTCCATCTGCGTCATGCCATCAAGCAGCGAAATTGCCAACTCGACCACATTTTCATTGAGAATAATTATCAAAATCACAATGGGTATTATATCCGATTATGGCACGTTGCTCAACTTTTTGTTTATGGAAACGAAAAAAGACCCCCTGCTTACTAAGCAGAAAGTCCTTCTTCTCTCTATTTTTTTATCCGCTTAGCGTGGAACCCCACTTAACAAGAATCGATGCAGTCCCCCGATCAGACACACGCCAGCTGTTACAAAAAACGCAATGAAGTAGGAATGGTGCCAATTCCCCAGCAAGCCTGCCAAGACTGGGCTAAATACCGCTCCGATCGACAATACCGCTGAGTAAATACTAAACACACTCCCGTATAGCTCTCGGGGTGTATGTACCGTCAAAATGGTCGCAAAGGCTGGGAACAGCATCCCAAAGCACGCACCGAAGAAAAACATCATGACGTGAATCGGAATCGCCAAACCGATTGCCAAGGCGTACAGAAGAAGGCTGAGCACACCCAATCCAGCAAATGTTCTCGTCTCTACGGGGACACGATGCAGCCAAAACTGGCACAGAATCGCAAGTGCCCCCAAGCCTTTCAAGCTGAACAATATGCCAGTAACTGCTGGGGACAGCCCTTGTCTTTGGATGAGTAAAGGCACTTCGTAAATGATCGTTCCTTGGGCGTAAATGATCGCAAATCCCCCAAGAAACGCAGGGTACAGCATCCGATTTTCCAGGATAGCGGTAAGGCTCTGCTTGCCTCCATCTTTCTTCCGTGGCGTGGACGGCGTGCTTCCCTCTACTCTAGCCGGCAGCATCATCCATGCGAAAACGCCAGCAATGATCATCATGTAGCCGAGAATCACGAATGATTGACCATAGCCGAACTGCACCGCCAAAAAGCTACCGACTGCCGGGGATACGATACCTGCTGAGGTAAGGACTAATCCCTTTTTACCCATGATCTCGCCCTGCTCAAGAGCCGTCTTCCCTGTTTCTCCGAGCAAGGCAGAACAAGCAGGAGATACAAACGCCATCAAAAACCCGAGCATCAGACGAAAGGTAAAAAAGCCCGCGGTATTTTGCACGATGCCTTGACCAATCAGCATCACGCCAGCCAAAATCAATCCACCTGCGATAAACCATTTTTTCGGATAGCGATCGAGAAAAGGGCCCGCGATCAGGTTGCCTGTCAAATTACTGATCGCATAACCGCCGAGTACGAAGCCGATCATCGCAGCGGATACACCCAATACGTTTAAATACGGCGCAAGAAGTGGCGTCTGCGCGTGCATGTCAAAGGAAACAAGAAACAAAACCACCAACAGGAGAGCCCTCAAAGCATTCCCTTCCTCTCTAACGGCCTGTCTTTGTCCCATTATATGACGGGAATTGTACAAGTAGGATATCAAAAGAAGAAGGAAGATTCAGAATAAATGTAGCATTTATTTTTGTATTACCGTAATATTTACTGTAATACCGTAATTGTTTTTGTGGAGGAGGTGACTTTTTGGAGCACGTTTACAAAAAAATACGAGCGCTTCGTATACAGCAGGAGCTTACTTTAAAGGACTTAAGTGAGAAATCAGGATTCTCCGTCAGTTTTTTATCACAAGTAGAGCGCGGTAACAGTTCGCTCGCGATTACTTCTCTGCAAAAAATTGCAGAATGCCTTGGTGTCCCCATTACGTACTTCTTTGAAGTAGAAAAAGAGATCACGTACCACACCCCCATTGAAAAGCGTCAAACGTTGCAGATTGAAGGTTCACCTGTGAAGTACGTTCGAATCGGTGGGAATTTCCCAGACAGGGCGCTGGAACCCCTCCTCAACGTGTTGCCAGCCGGACAGATGAAGCATGTCGCCTTTCAGCATCCCGGTGAAGAGTTTTACTACGTCGTAAAAGGATGTGTCACCATCGTCGTCGACGGAACAGAATACCATCTCGAACAAGGAGACACGATCCACTTCCCTTCCTCTCTCCTTCATACTTGGTACAATCCTTCCACCGTTGAAGAAGCCGAGATCCTGTCCGTTTTGACGCCTGTCATTTTTAGAACCTAACATTGTCTACCAATAAAAAAGGGTGATCTGGATGCAAGAAAGATTAGAAAAGCTGCACGCGTATATGGAAAGCAGGAAACTGGACGCATTGATTATTACGCATCCCAAAAATGTGTACTACTTTACCGGATTTTTAACAGAGCCACATGAACGTTTTATGGGCCTCGTTTTGGTGAGAGGCGAGTCCCCCTTCCTCTTCGTTCCACTGCTGGACGGTGAAAAAGCACGGGAGGCTTGTCCTTCCATTATGATTTACACGCATGACGATTCACAGGATGCACTAACCGTGCTTCAGCATCTGCTGCCGACTCCCCTCTCTCACATTGGTGTGGAGAAGAACCATTTGACAGCGAAAACATATGAGGCACTCGTATCGATCGTGCAAGCTACAGAAGCAGCGGATGTCGGAGAATTGCTGGGCAACATACGCGTGGCTAAGGATGCATCTGAAATCGCTACGATCAAGCGAGCTATTTGGGTCATGGAGGAATCTCTACGCCGCACGCTCCCTCTGATATCCATAGGGATGACGGAACTGGACGTCGTCGCAGAGCTGGAATACCAGATGAAAAAGCTAAAAGCCCAAGGCCCTTCCTTTTCAACGATTGTACTGGCTGGAGAAAAAGCAGCACTGCCCCATGGCGACCCGGGGAATCGAGTAATTCAGGCGGGAGAAGTTTTGTTGATTGACGCAGGGGTGTATGTCGATGGGTATGTGTCAGACACGACTCGTACGTTTGCAGTCGGTCAACTGGGTGCAGAAGTGCTAGACATGTACGATACGGTCTTGCAAGCGAATCTGGCCGGGATACAAGCCGTTCGACCAGGGGCTCTGATCGCAGATGTTGACCTAGCTGCACGAGCTGTCATTGCGGACCGGGGCTATGGAGAATTTTTCATCAATCGTGTAGGGCACGGAATCGGATTGGAGCTTCATGAGGCTCCGTACGTTCACAGCCAGGCAGTAGGAGAACTCATCCCAGGCATGGTTTTCACGATTGAACCGGGCATTTATAACACGCAGATCGGTGGCATCCGCATTGAAGACAATGTGCTCGTCACGAAGGATGGCGTAGAAGTATTGACGTCTTTCCCCAAAGAACTCCAAATCATCGGATAACGAATAAAAGAAAAGGCAGGTGTCGTTCCTGTGAAAGTGCTGGAAACAGATCATCTCATCCTCCGCTGGCAAACTGCGGAAGACGCTGATTTTGTCTTGAAACTGATGAATGAGCCTTCTTGGATTCGATTTATTGGCGATCGTGGTCTTCGTACGACGGAAGACGCCCGCAACTATATTTTGAATGGTGCTGTCGCGATGTACGAGAGTCATGGCTTTGGTCTGTATTTGGCAGAACTGAAGGAAGGAAATGTTCCGATCGGCTTATGTGGACTGATCAAGAGAGATTCGTTGGAGGATGTCGATATCGGCTTTGCCTTACTACCCGCATACTGGGGCAAAGGCTACGCGTATGAGGCAGCCTCTGCCGTTCTTGCCCACGGAAAAGAAGTTGTCGGCTTAAAGCGCATCGTAGCAATCACCAACCCCGATAATGCTTCTTCTGCCAATCTTCTAAAGAAAATCGGCCTGCAAGAAAAAGGGATGATTACCCTACCAAATGATACGAAGGAGGTCAGGTTTTTTGCCATCGAGTTCTAGTCCATGCTGTCCAAATGAGTCGTGGAATTGGTGAAATGGATCAGACGTCCGTATTCGTTGTACTCCAACAAGTGGATACCTGTATCGCCCGTGCCAAAGTAAATGTCGTGCAAGACAGGCAGCTGCAAGAAACTTTCGATGATTCTGGAGATCATGCCGCCGTGGGAAACAATCGCAATTCTTTTATAGGAAGTGCTGAGATGTCTGATTGCGGAATAGATTTGCTCCCCGCGTGCGCGGAATTCGATCTTGCTCTCGCCATCTCCACCCAGCTTTTCATGCGGCAAGATTCCCCAAGGAAACGGGACTTCTTCTAAGGGCTTGCCTGCCAGATCTCCATTATTGTGCTCTTGCAGCTCGGGTATGTACTGAACGGGACAACCTACTGTTTCAGCCAGAATAGAAGCGGTCTCACTCGCTCGCTTGAGTGTGCTCGCCCAAATAAAGTCTGGAGGAAACTGCTCCAAAACGCGCGCTGCCATTCGCCGAGCCTGTTCACGGCCTTCTTCTGTCAAAGGAAAATCTGCCTTGCCTTCATGTACATTCAAAATGTCTGCATCGGATTGTCCATGTCGAATCAACAAAATTTGCATTGTATTGCCTCCTCGTGAGGGATAAAGAGGGCCTCACCGTGATCGGGAGGCCCTGCCATTTCCTTTTTCAATTAAGAATGAACGGTTTTCAAACCAAGAGAACTCTCGTGGAACTTGATATTCGAGTATTTATCCATCGCGACACGTAACTGGTATTCGCTCTCAAACAGCATAACCGGACGGCCATGACGGTCGGAAACGGTTCGGTTCTTCACAGCATCGAGGTCTGCTTTTTCCCCTTCGAGCCAGCGAGCGATTTGATACGGCATACGAGTTAGCATGATGTCTACCCCGTACTCGGCTTTCAAACGGTATTCCAGTACCTCGAACTGCAGCACACCTACCACGCCAAGAATCAACTCTTCCATCGGATGGGTACGGAATAACTGCACCGTTCCTTCCTCGGTCAACTGCATGATCCCTTTTTGGAATTGCTTGTGCTTCATCGCGTCCTTCACCATCACCTTGGAGAAAAACTCCGGCGAGAAGTGCGGCATTTCTTCGTACTCAAACGATTTTCCGACACAGAGTGTATCGCCGATCTGGAAAATACCTGGGTCAAAAAGACCGATGACATCTCCAGCGAACGATTCTTCGACTATTTCGCGGTCCTGTGCCATAAACTGTACCGGCTGCGCCAATTTAATGTCTTTGCCAAGACGGACGTGCTTGACGGCCATCCCCCGCTCAAACTTACCGGAGCAAATACGCAAGAAAGCGATGCGATCTCGGTGAGCTGGATTCATATTGGCTTGGATTTTGAAGATAAAGCCGGAGAACGCATTCGTATACGGATCGATCAAGCCTTCTGTACTCTTCTTCGCAGAAGGTGCTGGCGCCATTTGCAGGAAGTTGTCCAGGAATGTTTGTACACCGAAGTTATTGATGGCACTACCGAAGAAAACAGGCGTCAGTTGCCCTTTGTTGATCAGTTCAGGATCGTATTCATCTCCCGCAACATCCAACAGGGAGACTTCGTCCTGCAATTGCTGCCACAACTCTTGACCGACACGATCACCGATTAGTGGATCTTCTGCTCCCTCTACAGGGAAAAAGGAAATTTCCTCGTGCTGTGTATTGTTTTGGTACAGCTCAACACGAGACTTCATGCGGTCAAATACACCGCTGAAATAGCTGCCCATCCCAATCGGCCAGTTCATCGGATAAGAACGAATACCCAGTACGCGCTCAATTTCTTCCAAGAGCTCGAATGGATCTTTACCGTGACGGTCCAGCTTGTTCACGAACGTAAAGATCGGAATACCCCGCATCCGACAGACCTTGAACAGCTTGATCGTCTGTGCCTCTACCCCTTTTGCTACGTCGATAATCATCACAGCAGCGTCAGCAGCCGTCAGCGTACGGTACGTATCTTCACTGAAGTCCTGGTGACCAGGTGTATCCAAAATGTTGATGTGGTGACCGTTGTATTCGAAATCCATCGCACTGGACGTAACGGAGATTCCACGCTTTTTCTCGATCTCCATCCAGTCGGAGGTGGCGTGCTTGGAATTTTTTCGCCCTTTGACCATCCCTGCTTCACGGATGGCTCCGCCGTAGTAGAGCAGCTTTTCCGTCATTGTCGTTTTACCCGCATCCGGGTGGGAGATGATGGCGAAGGTACGGCGTTTTGCTATCTCATTTTCCCATTGGGGATTGGATTGACTCATCTTCATTCTCCTGTCATCGCAAATAAGTAACACATTCTTTTCCTCTACGATTATACCGACAAATGCTTGCCGCATCCACCTAGTAATTTTTCATTAAACCGTTATAATATTCAGTAGTAAAAATTTTTTGACTGCATGACTTACATATTGATTACCAAAATATGACAAATCGATGGGAGGAACCCTATGTCAACGACTGTGGAAACACGTGCGGCCGAATTCCGTGACTATGTGAAGAAAATAACCAGCTACACGCAAGCACTGAACGTTCTTTATTGGGACAAGGCTACACAAGCGCCTCGCAATGGAATGGATGCCCGTTCTGAAATCATCGGGACTTTGGCTGGCGAACAATTCAAGCTGGCGACGTCTAAAGAAATGGAAGCGTTTTTGTCGGAGCTGAGTGAACCATCTGTCCTCGAAACATTGGATGAAATTACCCGTCACAGTGTGCTGGAATGCAAAAAGGAATTTGACCGCAACAAGAAAATTCCTGCTGACAGACATCAGGAGTACGTCGTGCTGACCGCCAAGGCAGAAACGGTGTGGGAAGAAGCTCGTGCCAATAACGACTTTTCCATGTTCCAACCGTACCTCGAGAAAATCGTGAACTTCCAGCTCGAGTTCATCGAGTATTGGGGTCATGACGGTAAAAACAAGTACAACACCCTCTTGGACATGTATGAGCCTGGCATGACTGTCGATCAGCTCGATCCGATCTTTGCCACCTTGCGCGAGAAAACCGTCAAGCTGGTAAAAGCAATCGCCGACTCCCCGAACAAGCCAGACACATCCTTCTTGACGAAAAACTTCCCAGTGGCAGACCAAGAAGCATTCAGCCGTTATATCCTCGAGAAAATCGGGTACGACTTCAAGTCTGGCCGCATGGATCGCAGTGCGCATCCGTTCTGCACCACCTTCAACCCTGGTGATGTCCGCATTACAACGCGCTACGCTGAAAATGATTTCAATTCTGCGCTCTTCAGTTGTATTCACGAGGCTGGCCACGCGATGTACGAGCAGAACATCAATCCTGACCTGCTGTTCACTCCTCTGTGCGATGGTACCTCCATGGGGATTCACGAATCTCAATCCCGCTACTGGGAAAACATGGTCGGACGCAGTCTGCCGTTCTGGAATCACTTTTTCGCGGACTTGCAAAAAGCGTTCCCTACCCAATTCGAAGGGGTGTCTGTAGAAGATTTGCATCGTGCGGTTAACGCTGTTACTCCTTCCTTTATCCGGACGGAAGCAGATGAGTTGACGTACAACCTGCATGTCATGATCCGCTACGAAATCGAGAAAGGCTTGATCAATCAAACCATTCAAGTGGCTGATCTGCCAAAAATCTGGAACGAAAAAATGAAAGAGTACCTGGGCGTTGAGCCACCGACAGATGCACTGGGTGTGCTTCAGGATGTACACTGGTCAGGTGGAATGATCGGTTACTTCCCTACTTACTCGCTGGGTAATGTGTATGCGGCACAATTCGTCCACGTTATGGAGAGTGAGATCAACGGCTACGAAGAGCTGATCGCAAAAGGCGATTTCGCTCCGATCCGTGAGTGGCTCAAGGAAAAAATCCATCAGTACGGTAAAATGAAGAGCCCTCGTGAACTCGTTCAAGCGATTACAGGCGAAGGTACAAATGCGACTTACTTGATGAATTACCTTGAGAAAAAATACACAGACGTATACAAACTGTAAGCACTGTGCAGCACGCTAGCAAATGTTCTCCCAGCTCTGGGAGGACATTTGCATTTCATGCAGTTACCTTTCGTAACCTACGTACATAAAAGTGCATCCTTCCCTCCGCGGATAAATGCTAGTACACTGCACAATATACATGAGATTCCTATTGTCTTGAAAAAGGAGTGTTATCGATTGGCTATCGATCTAAAAGGAAAAACCGCAATCATTACAGGAGCAGGTAAAGGCATTGGTCGCGCTACTGCAATTGCTTTGGCAAAAGAAGGCGTGAATCTCGGCCTCTTGGCTCGCTCTGAGGAAAATTTGAAGCAAGTAGCCAAGGAAGTCGACGCATACGGCGTGAAGGTCGCGATTGCGACAGCAGACGTTTCCAACTATGATGATGTCACGACAGCCGTTACCTCTATCAAAAATGAACTGGGTCAAATTGATATCCTGCTCAACAATGCAGGCGTCGCTAAATTCGGTAAATTCCTGGAGCTTGAAACGAACGAATGGGAACAAATCATTCAAGTCAATCTGATGGGTGTGTACTACGTAACTCGCGCTGTACTCCCAGGCATGATTGACCAAAACTCCGGTGACATTATCAACATCTCCTCCACCGCTGGACAAAAAGGAGCTCCTGTCACCAGCGCGTATAGTGCGTCCAAATTCGGTGTTCTTGGTCTGACTGAATCGTTGGCTCTCGAAGTGCGCAAACATAATATTCGCGTAACGGCGCTTACGCCTAGCACAGTAGCAACCGATATGGCAATTGACTTGGGTCTGACCGACGGAAATCCTGAAAAGACCATGCAGCCTGAGGATATTGCTGAGTTTGTGGTTAGCCAGCTGAAGCTGAACAAACGCATCTTTGTGAAATCCGCTGGACTGTGGTCGACCAATCCATAGAATTGACATGGCAAAAAAGCGAAAAGAGTCCGTTCGTACAGGCGGATTTCTTTTCGCTTTTTTTCGAAGCCCTGTGAAATCGCTTTAATTTTGTTCACGTTCTATCCACGATTTCTTCACGCCTTATTCACACCTGCCCAACCTAAAATGCCCTCAACTGGAGTATGATGAACATGTAAAACATTTCCACAAAGTGGAGGGTATCCTTATGATACAAATGCTGTCGAATTGGTTGTGGGGTAATGAAGAACAAGAAGTCGTTCCATTCGAGACGAAAAGATACGTTCGGAATGAAATGGAGCAATTCACGTTCAATGAGCCACAGCAAGTGCTGCCGTATCCGCATCCCCAGTTATAAGACCTATTACTTGATCCAATATAACCTGAAGCTGCCGAATCTGGCAGCTTTTTTTGATCCTTTCTGAAAGCGCTCACTGATGTGCTACAATGTGGTAAACAGGAGGGGTTCGCTTTGGTCGAGTTCACAGAAAAATGGTTGCCCACATACATTCGCCGCGATTTGGCGGTCTTATTTTGCGGTATCAATCCAGGACGTATATCGGCTACAACGGGTTTCCACTACGCCAATCCAGCCAACCTGTTTTGGCGCGGCTTATACGAAGGCGGCCTGACACCTCACAAGCTCTTGCCCGAGGAAACCGCTACCCTCTTAGACTACAACTACGGTATTACCGATCTGGTCTCACGCCCTACCCGCTCCGCAACAGACCTGCGCAACGAGGATTATGCCGCAGGTGCAGAGCTATTCGTCCAAATGATTCAGACTTACCGGCCTCGTGTCATTTGTTTTAACGGAATTACTGCTTTTCGTCACGCGACTGGACAAAAAAAAGAAGCCATTTCACTGGGGCTGCAGCCAATCAGGTACTTTGGGACAGAAGAGTGGTCTGGCAGCTATGTGTTTGTCGTCCCGTCTACCAGTGGGGCTAACGCATCTTTTACACGTGAGGAACGAATCGCCAAGTTTACTGAGCTGAGTCATTTTTTACGCGAGATGAATTGGCACCCTCTTCCCTCGCTTGCTAAGTAGATCCATTAGTGTCAACCACTCCTCTTCTTCCGTACAATACTTGTAGCTCTGTACGCAAGGAGGGGCATCAGCAATGGACGACCTCATCAAAAAAATCCAGAACAAATACGACATGACTGTTTTACATCACAAAACCATTCGGGATACATCCAAATCACTCGTCATTTATTTGGAAACCACCAATGGCAAATTCATCGGAAAAGCTTTCCCTCTGCAAAAGGAGCGTTTACATTTCATTCTGAATGCAGAAGCGCATTTGCGCAAAAACGGTGTACTCATCCCCGATATTCAACGAACCAAAAATAATAAGCGTTACATAACTCATAAAGAAAATCTTTTCGTTCTGCACCAAAGGCTATCTTGGTCAAATATTGCGTATAATTCTCCTATTCGAATGGAAAGGATTGGCACGGTATTAGGCAAATTTCATACGAGGTCGCTCGGTTTTTCCTCCAAGCATGGCAACCTTTACAATGGCGCAGAAAAATGGTCCATGGAGTACAAGACAGATTTAGCTGCCCTTGAGAAGTGGGAGCTTCGACACGCCGGGAAGAATAATCAAAAATACGCTACTATCGCGGAATACCTTCCTTTTTTTAAACAAGCAGGGCTGACAGCCAAGGAACATTTGATATCCTCTCCATACTTCTCGAAATGGAAAAGGGAACCACTGACCAATCACTTTCTCTGTCACGGAGATTTTAACAATGGGAATTTGCTCGTCAGTAATCAAAGAATTGCGATTATTGACTGGGACGACGTTCGTTACGATTTTCCGTCCAAAGACATTGCCCGTGTTCTATCCCTTGCTATGCGAAAAAATGAACAGTGGAACGAGGAATTGTTCTCTCATATATTGCGTGGCTATCTCCAAGAAAATCCCCTATCGATTGAGCAACTGCATTTGCTCTTTGTCGATCTCGCTTTCCCGCATATCATTGAACGCTTTTTACGCAAGAAGCTGTATGCCCAGATGAGCCTTGCTGAGATTCAACAGTTTTGCAATCGGGAAGCTCTCAAGACCGCCTTTATGTTAGACGAAATGAAGGCCCATGTATATTAGACGCAAGGCTATAGCCTGTCTATACACATAGGCCTTCCTTATTTAACTGGCGTATACCGTTAAGTCTGGGCCAGCTTCACTAATGAGCTTTGCTGGCGCGTATATTGAATGAGCTCTGCCGCCATTTCGTAATAATTGAAAGGTGTAATCAGATAGATGCCATTGAAGTAACGAACGGCCGTGTCGACCAATTCTTTCGCGATTGCGATCCCTTCCTGCCGGGCGGCCTCTCCCTGTACCTTTTTCATCCGTTCCAGAGCTTCTGTCGACAGCTTGATTCCCGGCACTTCATTATGCAGGAATTCCGCATTGCGCGAGCTGGTCAGCGGCATGATCCCGATAAAGACAGGAATGCCGATATGCTTCGTCGCCTCGTATACATTCCGAATGGACTCGGCATCGTACACAGGTTGTGTCATAATGTAATCCGCGCCTGCCTCGACCTTCTTTTCCAAGCGGGCAACGGCAGCATCCATATTTCGGACATTCGGATTAAAGGCTGCACCCACGATGAACTGGGCTTTTTGCTTTAATGGACGTCCTGAGAACGATACACCTTCGTTCAACTGCTTCACCATGCGAATCAAATCAAACGAGGTCACATCAAATACCGAGCTGGCACCTGGCAAATCACCAAACCGCGATGGATCGCCAGTAATCACCAATATTTGGTCGATCCCCAAAGCGTGCAGCCCCATTAAGTGCGATTGCTGCCCAATGAGATTGCGGTCCCGGCAAGCAATGTGCAAGAGCGGATCGATTCCATGTCTGCTCTTCATGAGGGCCCCGAGAGCCATGTTGCTCATGCGCACTGTCGCCAACGAGTTATCCGCCAACGTAATGGCGTCTGCTCCTGCTTTGTGCAGCTCGCAGCATCCGTGCAGAAACTGGTCTGCATCCAGATCACGCGGAGGATCAAACTCGACAATGATCGTCGTTGCTGTTTTTACACGCTCGACAATGCTTGGTTTCTCCCTCTCCCTCGTGTTCTGCACAGAAATCGAAGAACGATCTCCAGCTACAATGGTCGGGTTCACACGCGCTTGCGGCTCAAGTGACTCAAGTGCATCCGCAATCGCCTTCACATGTGCAGGTGTAGTTCCGCAGCATCCGCCAATCAACCGTACCCCCTGCTCACGCAAGCGAAGCGCACTCTGTCCAAAATATTCAGGTGATGATTTAAAAGCGTATTCTCCGTCAGTCATCCCCAGACGCCCCGCATTCGGGAATACGGATAAGAGTGCACCTTCTGGAATCACTGTATTTTCAAACGAACGTAGCAATTCAGCGGGACCAAGGCGACAGTTTAGTCCGATCACATCAGCGCCTGCGGCTTTCAGCTCGGAAAAAGCATCTGTCAAAGCGTAGCCATCGCGTGTGCGCCCTACTTCCAAAGTGGCTAACTGCGCGATAACAGGTACATCTGTGAGCGGACGGATTACCTCGATCGCCAGAAGCAGCTCCTCCAAGTCCACGAACGTCTCCAGAATCAGTCCATCTACGCCAGCATGCAACAGAGCAATCGCCTGTTCCTCATACTGGTCACGGTACTCGTCCAAAACCTTTTTCTTCACCCGTCCAGCCAAAATCGATCCGATGCTCCCAGCCACATAGGCATCGTCTTGTGCGGCTTCCCGTGCAATGGCGACTGCTAGCCGGTTAATCCGCGCTACTTTATGCTCCAGACCGTAACGGCTCAATGCATCTCGGTTGGCAGAATACGTATTTGTCTCTAGGAAACGTGCGCCGGCCTGATAGTAAGACGTATGAACTTCATGCACCAAACGAGGGTTGGATAAACACAGCTCCTCAAAGCTGACGCCAACCGGGACGCCCAGCCCGTGCAGCTGGGTCGCCATCGCACCATCTCCGACTAGCAGGTGGTCTTTCAAATAGGCTCGTAGATCTTTCTTTCTCGTCGTCAACTCAATCCCTTCTCTCCCATTTTCATTTATCTTTACAACTTTCCTTACACTTCAAATATGGATGGACCTGCATTGAAATAGCGCGCTTCAGGGTGAGCAAATACCATCGCCGATACGGAAGCTTCTGGCTCCATCATGAAGCCCTCTGTCAGCTGAACGCCGATATCCTCTGGACGCAACAGACGGAACAACTGCGCCTGATCTTCTAGATTCGGGCAAGCAGGGTAACCGAAGGAGACACGAATACCCTGATATCTGGCACCGAAGCGCTCGAGCATCGTCATCTCAACCGGGTCCGGGATGCCCCACACGTCGCGCATGACGTGGTGAATTCGCTCAGCAAATGCCTCTGCCAGCTCCAATGCCAAGGCTTGGAGGACATGAGAGCGCAGGTAGTCACCACGATCTTTTAGCTCTGTAGATTTTTCGCGAATCCCTCCCCCAGCCGTTACGGTCAGGAATCCGACATAATCCATTTCCTTGCTCTCCACTGGTCGCAAGAAGTCCGACAGGCAAAGATGTGGTTCTTCCAGCTGACGCGGGAACGAAAAGCGCTCCAGCAGCTTGCTGTGGTCTTTTGGATCATAAACCAAAATATCGTTGCCATCTGACTGAGCCGGGAAGAACTGATACACACCGTGTGTCGTAATCGTTCCTTTTTGCTTCGCTTCATTTAATAGCTCTTCCACAATGCCGTACAGTTCCAGTACCTTCTCGTCGCCTGCCTCTATCAATCTATCTACATTTCCGCGAACACCGAGGTGTTTTCCGAGGAGCATCCGCAGGTTCAAATACGGTTGCAGATGGCTGAGCGGGTATTGTCGCAGAACATGTCGTTCACAATCTGGCGGCAGATGGATCGGAACGGTTTTGCTGATGGCTGAGCGAGCTGGCATTGGTGCTTTTTTCTCCTCGACAACAGGCTGAGCCGTTGCAACTGCTTCCAGCAAATGCTGCTGTTCCTCTACCAGGCGATCACGTTCTTCCGGATTTTGCAGACGATTTACGAGGTCCAGACCATCCATGGCATCTTTTGCGTATAAAACAATTCCGCGGTATTCCGGTGCGATCCGGTTCGATGTGAACTTGCGCGTCAACGCCGCTCCGCCAACCATCATTGGAATATCAATGCCTGCTTCACGCAGGTCTTGTGCAGTAATGACCATTTGCTGCGCGGATTTTACCAAGAGTCCAGATAGACCGATGGCATCCGGCTTTTCTTCTCTGCATGCGGCAATCAGTTGCTCTGGCGGTACCTTGATCCCAAGATTCACGACATTGTAGCCGTTGTTTGACAAAATAATTTCCACGAGGTTTTTTCCGATGTCGTGCACATCGCCTTTGACGGTCGCCAGCAAGATTTTCCCCTTGGCAGCCGCATCGCTTTTTTCCATGAACGGCTCCAGAAAAGATACGGATGCCTTCATGACTTCCGCGCTCTGCAATACTTCTGCCACGATTAACTGGTTGCCGTTGAACAGGCGACCGACCTCTTCCATCCCAGCCATCAACGGACCGTTGATGATCTCGAGCGGTGTGTATTTATCCAGCGCCAGCTTCAAGTCTTCCACCAGACCATCCTTGGAGCCTTCGACTACATAACGGGCCAAGCGTTCTTCGAGCGTTAACGAGGAGACTTCCACACTGACTTCCTTTTTCTTTTGGCGATAAAATTCGGTGAAGGCCGCCAATGTCTCATCATTTGTCTCGAATAAAAGGGCTTCTGCCAGCCTTCTCTCGTTTTCTGGAATCGAAGCGTAGCGCTCCAGCTTTTCCGTGTTGACGATGGCGTAATCAAGCCCTGCGAGAGTGGTGTGGTACAAGAAGACCGCATTCAGCACTTCCCGACCCGCAGGAGGCAAACCGAAGGAAACGTTACTGACACCCAGGATCGTCTTGCAAGCAGGCATTGCCTGTTTGATCAAACGAATTCCTTCTACGGTTTCCTTTGCAGAGCCGATGTATTGTTCATCCCCTGTCCCTACCGGAAAGACGAGTGGATCGAAAATAATATCCTGTGGCTTTATGCCATACTGGTTGACAAGAATGTCGTACGAGCGTTGCGCGACCTCCAGCTTCTTTTCGCGAGTGATAGCCATACCTGCTTCCTCAATCGTTCCAACGACAACGGAGGCACCGAACTTGTGAATAAGCGGAACGACTTCCTCAAATCGCTCCAAGCCGTCTTCCAGGTTGATCGAGTTAAGAATGGCCTTCCCTTGCGAATAGCGAAGTCCCAGCTCCATGACCTTGGCATCTGTCGAGTCGATCATGAGGGGCGCTTTTACTTTTTTCACGATGAACTGTAGGAATTTTTCCATATCTTCGTATTCATCACGGTCGGGGTCAGCCAAGCATATATCGATGACATGTGCGCCGCGCTTCACTTGTGCCCGGGCAATATCGGATGCTTCTTCATAGTGACCAGCTGCAATCATTTCTCGGAATTTTTTGGAGCCGATAACATTGGTCCTCTCTCCTACTAGCAAGGGACGATTATCATCTTCGACGTAAACGACCTCGATCCCGGAGACCGCGCTCAGCGGTTCTACAGCTGCACTGCGTGGCTTGCACTCTTTCAATGCTTCTGCCATCGCTTGAATATGGTCAGGCGTTGTTCCGCAGCAACCGCCAGCGACATTTATCCAGCCCTGATCAGCGAACGCCCGCATTTTCGAAGCAAGTCCCTGTGGCGTTTCATGGTAATGGCCGTTCTCGTCTGGCAAACCTGCGTTCGGATAACAGCTGACTGCACATTGGGCAATTCCTGACAGTGTCCGCAGATGATCACGCATGAACTCTGGTCCTGTCGCACAGTTCAGACCAATAGAGACTGGCTTTATATGCTCCAAGGAGATGTAAAACGCCTCGATGTTTTGGCCCGCCAGCGTTGTGCCCATCGGCTCAATCGTACCTGACAGCATTACCGGGAGCTCCTGTCCAAGCTCTTCAAAAGCTTTGCGAATCCCGATTCCGCCAGCCTTGACGTTCAACGTATCTTGCGAGGTTTCCAAAAGAAGAACATCGGAGCCGCCGAGAATCAGGCCTTTTGCCTGACGATAATAGGCCTCGACCAGTTCTTCGAAAGTGACACCGCCTGTCAACGAAAGGGTTTTGGTCGTAGGTCCCATTGCACCTGCTACATAACGCGGCCACTCCTCCGTGGAATAGGCATCCACCGCTTCTCTGGCCAAGCGAGCTGCCGCTATATTGATCTCAAGGTCTTTCTCTGGCACATCGTACTCGGCCAAAACAATGGAAGCAGCACCAAACGTATTGGTCTCGACAATGTCTGCGCCCGCCTCTAAGTATTTCTCGTGAATGGAACGGATCACATCTGGTCTGGTCAGGTTCAGGAGTTCATTACAGCCATCATAGGCTTCACCGCCGAAATCGTCAGCAGTCAGGTTCGCCTGTTGAAGCATGGTGCCCATTGCACCGTCCAGAATCAGAATTTTCCGGGAAAGTTGTTCGCGAAAAGTTGGTTTCATTGACGTGCCCCTTTTCTCCCTTGCATCGGCTTATTCTTCTATAGTTGGGTAAAAAAAAATCCTCTTCTTTGAAAGAAGAGGATTTGTCAGCAGATACGAAAACGCCTGAGACATCCTCTTATCTTTCAAAGCACGTAGCTTTGCTGGAATTGGCACCGGATTTTTACCGGTTGCCGAGGCTTCATCAGGCCAGTCCCTCTGCCTCTCTGGATAAGAGTCGTACACTTGTCATTTAGTTGGTTTGTGAAATATCTTGAATGTTTGCAAGTATCTTAACACCCCCTTTGTCTCCTCGTCAATTGTGAATTGTCTATTTTTTACTGAACCTCTCCTCTTACGTGCCCATTTTTGCCTAAGCTGGGCATCCGCCCAGTCCAATAACGGCATTCGTGTATAGACTGGAGTATAACGGAAAGGAGGGGAAACAAAGATGAGTACATCTTACTGCGGAAACGGATTCTTCGGTGACTGCTTCGCAATCGTGCTCGTGCTGTTTATCCTGTTGGTAATTATCGGGTGTTCGTGTGACGACTGTTAGATAAGTGTGTAAAAAAGGCTATCCCAAAAGCCATCAGGAATGGCTGCGGGATAGCCTTTTTTTCTTGTTATTTGGTGATGATCTTGCCTGTCACGGCATCCAGAGTAATATATTTGAACGCCAGCTTTTCGTCACTCCACGGCACATACGCCAGCTTTGGTTGCGCTAATTTTTGCCCATCCACATCTCTCATCAAATAGACCAGCTTTAAAGGCATGATGCGTAAATACGCCTCAACAGCCTTGTCTTTCGAGACGATCTCGTCGGATGCTGGAAGCTCCACCAACTCGTGCGTCTCTCTGTAGTTTTCGAACTTTGTCACTTTGCCAGAAGACGGATCGACTGTTACTGAATAAGCCACTTTTGGCCAGCGATCCTGTACTGGAATGCCACCCTTGCTCATGAGATATCTGAATTCCCATTCGCCCGATGACACAGGATTCGCTTCGTCTGGCTGTATGACTTTCGCCAATTGCACTTCTTTTATGCCTGGATCAACGTATTTAGGCAGAAAGGCAAGTGCAGCCTCTTCCGCTTGCTCGCGTTTGACTGTCACTGCTGTATCGGATCGCGGTGTTCCCAGTCCGACGACACTGCCTGTTTCTGCGAGAACTTCTACGCCGATATACTTGTCATTTTTATCATTCCAGACGTATTCCTTGCGTCCGTCACGGTTACTCTCTCTATAGGTCGAGTCATCCACTTGTATGCCGAATTCCGCTTGCAGCAACGCTTTTGCCTCATCCTTGGAGCGAACCTTGACGTATTCCTTTGGAGATTCGATCGGATGTGCTTCCTTCGTATTCAACTGATCATAAGCAAGCCCGTTATCTCCCGTTCCATACACCATCTTGCCATTGGTCGCGTCGATATACCACTCCGTACCATCTTCACGTCCTCTTTGCATGAAGGAAACAGCTGGTGTGTACTCCAGAATGGGCTGCCACATATCCCCTTGTTTTGATTGTGGCTGTATTCTCGGATTCTGCACGTATCGAAGCTTCATATGCTCGCTCAGCTCTTTGATGGCTACCTCTTCTGACACAGCAGTCGATACATCCGGGTACTGCGACGGCTCAAATGATTCGAGCCCCTTATTGAAATATTCGAGGTGGCCAGAGTCGGTTGTTTCGATGCTTATTTCATCAGACAACACCGGCATCCCGTTATAGTATCTCAGGTACAATCCCGGATGGTTGGCGTCCAACAACCGATAGTTCTCGCTATCAGCCCCGAGCAGCTTGTTCAGGAACTGTCGCTCTTGCTCCAATGCTTTTGCTCCTTCTGCTCTTTTCTGGCTCTTTGCTTCCTTTTCATCCTTAAACAGAAGCCTATAATGTTCCAATGCTTGACCATTGCCAGTGATCACAAGAGAAACTTCATGACCCTCTTTGTTCGTTTTCCCCAAAATGAATGACATGCCATCGTGGTTCTTTTCTTTATCCAAAAGAAGAAGGGATGGGCTCAAATCGGGCATGGCATCTGTCAGCTTAGTGAAAAAGGCTTGTTCGCTCTTGTTCAATCGCCCGAAAAACGCGACTTGCTCACGTTCGTCAATTCCAACCGACAATACGTCGAACGGAACGGGCTGGCCGTTTTCGATCCGTTGATAATTCACGCTCATCCATGGGTCTTTTACCATATGCTCGTCGGTATAGATCTGAGTCTCGACGAGCTGATAGGTCTTACTTTCCTCCCCTAAAAAAGCTTGAAGAAATGCGCTTGCTGCTTTCTCCGCAGTCTTGGCTGATGGCAATTTCTCTTCCTTCTGTTCTCCTCGATCACCATCAATTGTAAAGCTCTCAATTTGTCCTGTCTGTATATCATAAGCAACCTTGGCACGAGCATTATCGCCTTCCAATAACGTTAGATCACTGATTCCATGGCTTGTACGATCCACTCTTATTGTCATCTTGCTCAAGGCTGGAATCACTTTTTTCAATGGTAAGACGGCCTCTTCCGCCGACACCATTACACTGTTCTGATTTGCCTCTTTATTATTTGTTTTCGTAGCGGTCGTTGCAATCGCATTCGTTACATTCTTGCCACTTGGCAACTGTGGAAACCAGCCTTGCTGGTGCATTCCCACAGCAGTAACCGCCAAGCAAGCTGCCAGCGAACCCGCCACGAAAATTCTGTTTCGATTCTTGTGTTTATTCTTTGCAATTGCACCTCTGATCCGTAATTCCATCTCTTTTGTAAACCTCACTTCCTCCACTGATTCCTCACTTGCGCTCCGTACTGCTTCACGCATTTGCTTATCTACGTCCATTCCAATCCCTCCTTTTCACACAATGCCTTAAAATGTTTTCGGGCCCGTGACAATTGGGTTCGTACGGCATCTTCTGAAATATCCAGCACTTGCGCCATCTCTCTTATCGACAAATCCTCATAGTAATGAAGTACCATGACTTTTCGGTACAGCGGCGAGAGCTTCATCACCTGCTCCGCTACTTGTACCTTGCTCATTTGTCCGATGACTGCCGATTCAACGTTTGCGGTGTCGACCTCTTCCGGGGGTGCTTCCTCTTTAGAGAGGTAGGTAGAAAAAATCTGGCGAAAGGACCACGAACGCAAATATTTGCGGGACTCGTTGATCGCGATTCGGTAAAGCCACGTTTTCACGCTACTCTCATGGCGGAACTGATCCAGACCCCGATACGCCTTCAGGAACACCTCCTGGGTAATGTCCTCCGCGATTCCACGATCCTTGACGATCAAGTAGGCGAGCTGCACGATGTTGTCTCCGTACTCGCTCATGAGTCTCGTCAGCTTCTCCTCGTTGGTCAATTGCAGCGTCCAGTCCGCTTCGCTACTTTTGGCACTTGCATTCACGCGCTGTTCACCTCCTTGTTTCGTGTTGATATGTATTTGATCCAGCTGGCTTATTTTTGTGACAAGATTATCCAACTATTTTATCTATAAGCCTTTTCCCTTCTTCCACTGCTGCACTCCGTTGCGTTGCTTTCATTGTCAGCGCACATTGCTTTTGCTATCATGAGGCTTATTGTAGAGCGAAAGGAACGAGATGACATGGATGACATGCAAGCACGAGAAAAAGACAAATTTCTGTCCTGTTTGGAGACGATAAAAGAACTATCCAAATCCGAATTTGAAACCTATTCCATCGTTAAGAATACCGAAACTGGGGAACATTATCTCCACTATTTTTTGTCCCACATTAACTTGTCCGAGGGAGGCAGAAGAGACGATTACGATCACTTCCTGCCGATTGAATCCGACGATATTTTAGCGATTATGTTTGGCGAACAGCCTTACCAGTTTCCCGAGAACTGGCGCTCCGCTTATTTGCGCAGTGGGAATGACAATCGATTGATCCCGTTTGATCCATCGGAAAATTACGATCTGGACGAGGCCGCTGCTGCCGAGCTGGCTATGCTCGAAAAGCTGGAACAGTACAAAGAGCAAATGATGAACGCGGATAACCTCAGTGCGGAAGAAAAGGAAGAGCTGACCAAGCAGTATTTCGCGGAATTAGATAAGATATTAAAAAAACCTTGATCGAGGCACTCTTGCATCATGACGGTATAAACGGCTATAATTCTAGAGAAACAAACGAATCGTTGATGAGGAAAGTACTCCTTGTGTGAGGACGAAAGCGAGTCGGGGACGGTGTGAGCCCGATGCCAAACCATGTGAGGAAGCGCCCCTCGGAGATGCGGCCTGAACATCCTGCGCCAGCCATTATGGGCAACGGATCGTGTAGGGCGATGCCGGGACTGCCCGTTACAGCAGATCAAGCGGTTTTTGCCTTCCAAATTTCATGGAAGGGAAAAACAACAAGAGTGGCACCGCGGGAGTATAACCTCTCGTCTCTTTTTCACAGGAGACGTAGAGGTTTTTATTTTTTGAAAGGGGAATTTTCAAATGAGCTACAAACACCAAGTCGCTGAAAAGATTGCCGCTACGCTCTCCTCGATGGGCGTAGACACACTGACAAAAGAAGCCGTATACGGCATGCTGGAAACACCACCAAACCCTGCAATGGGCGATGTGGCCTTCCCTTGCTTCCAATTGGCAAAAGCATTGCGCAAAGCTCCTCCGATGATCGCAGCAGAGCTGGCTGGACAGCTCTCCGGTGCACCATTGCGCGAATCACAAGCAGTTGGACCGTATGTGAACCTGTTCCTGGATCAAGAAAATGTGGCAGAGCAAGTAATCGAAACAATCATTACGCAAGGCAGCACATACGGAAACAGCAATGTCGGTCAAGGACGCAAAGTACCGATCGATCTCTCCTCACCGAATATCGCCAAGCCGTTTTCCATGGGTCACCTGCGCTCTACTGTAATCGGGAACGCGATTGCCAACATCATGGAAAAGCAAGGCTACGAGCCAGTCCGCATCAATCACTTGGGTGACTGGGGTACGCAGTTCGGTAAACTGATCGTTGCGTATCGCCTCTGGGGTGACGAAGCAAAGGTAAAAGCAGAACCGATCAAGGAGCTCCTCAGCCTCTACGTTCGCTTCCACGAAGAAGTCGAAAACGATTCTACACTGGAAGACCAAGGCCGTGAATGGTTCAAAAAGCTCGAGGATGGCGACGAGGAAGCACAGCATCTGTGGAAATGGTTCCGTGATGAGTCCCTCAAGGAATTCATGAAGATTTACGACCTGATGAACGTAGCCTTCGACTCCACGCACGGGGAAGCATTCTACAACGACAAAATGGACCGCGTTGTCACGTTGCTTGAGGAAAAAGGGCTCTTGACTGAATCCGACGGTGCGATGGTCGTGAACCTCGATGAATACAACATGCCGCCATGCCTGATCAAAAAATCAGACGGCGCTACCCTGTACGCAACGCGTGATTTGGCTGCTGCCCTCTTCCGTCACGAATCGTACGATTTTGCAAAAGCACTCTATGTCGTAGGAAACGAGCAACGCCTCCACTTCCAGCAGCTCTATAAAGTGTTGGAAAAAATGGGCTATGCGTGGTCCGCGAATATGCACCACATCCCATTCGGCATGATGCTCAAGGACGGCAAGAAAATGTCCACGCGTAAAGGGAAAGTTGTTCTTTTGGAAGAAGTGTTGGCACAAGCCATTTCTGATGTCCAAAAAGTCATCGAAGAGAAAAACCCTACGCTGTCTAATAAAGAAGAAGTGGCTCGTCAAGTCGGGGTAGGCGCAGTTATTTTCCATGACTTGAAAAACTTCCGCCTGAATGATGTCAACTTCTCCTGGGAAGAGATGCTGACCTTCGAAGGGGAAACAGGACCCTACGTGCAATACGCACACGCACGTGCATGCTCGCTGCTACGCAGAGGTGGCTACCAGCCAGCAACGACAGTGAATCTGGCTTCCGGTGCACTCGACAGCAAAGAGGCATGGGCAGTGATTACCCTCTTGAACGCGTTCCCAGAGGTAATCGAACGTGCTGCCGATAACTTCGATCCGTCGCAAATCGGCAAGTATGTAATCGACCTGGCGCAAACATTCAACAAGTTCTATGCGAATGTACGCATCCTGGCTGAGGAAGAAGATGTGAAAGCATCCCGTCTCCAGCTCGTAGCAGCAGTCGTTGCTGTGCTGAAGGAAGGTCTGCGTCTGCTCGGTCTAGCTGCTCCAGAAGAAATGTAAGAAAGAATACGAAAAGCCGGTTGCCTTCCTCTTGTGGGGAAGCGCCGGCTTTTTTGAGTGTCCCGTGTCATCATCATTCATCTGTGAGATAATGGAACGATGGCAGATGAAAGAGGTGAGCAACGATGGGAAGAAGTGTACATTTCGGCAAAACGGATTTTACCTTGCGTCTCACTGGCTTGCATACGCTCTTAGCCTTGAAGAGCACGATCACGTTACCTTATCAATCGATCAAGCATGTCGAGGTCGGTTCTTTTGTTCCGCCAAAATGGATGTTGCGCTTGCCAGGGACATCTATTGGACCTTTGAACATTTATGAAGGAAGCTTTCAGCATAGAAATGAATGGTACTTCCTTTCTTTTACCCAGACTGATTCGTTGTTGATCCTAGAAGTCGAGGGTCATGTCAAATATCAGCATGTCATTGTACAGCTGGAAAACCCGACAGAAGTAGCGGCCACCTTGCGAAAATACTTACGCGAACAAAACACCCCCTAATAAGCGATCAAGCTTTCATGGCGAAAAGCCCCGACCTATCAACGTTCGGGGCTTTTTCATTTGCACACAAGTGAAGTTTACATCGTCAAATTTTCATAGATCACTGACATTCCCATTCCACCTGCCATGCACAGCGTCACCATTCCATACTTCTCGCGTCTGCGCATCATTTCGTTCATCAACGTCACAGTCAGTTTGGCTCCAGTTGCTCCCACAGGGTGACCCAAGGCAATCGCGCCTCCATTGACATTCACCTTACTCGTGTCCAGCTCCAGGCATTTGATCACAGACAAAGCCTGGGCGGCAAATGCCTCATTCAATTCGATGAGCCCAATGTCATCAAGTGACAATCCCGCTTTCTCCAGTACCTTTTGTGTGGCGGGAACTGGTCCGATCCCCATCACACCAGGTTCGACTCCTGCGCTGGCAAAAGCCTTTATTTTCACGAGCGGAGTCAAACCCGCTTCCTCCGCCTTTTCACGAGACATCATCAATACAGCGGCTGCGCCGTCATTCATCGGACACGCATTTCCGGCAGTAATGGTTCCCTCTTTTTGAAAAACACTTTTCAGCTTAGCCAGCTCTTCTTGCTTGATATCATGGCGCACGGATTCATCCTGCGCAAAAACACGGGTGCCTTTGCGATCCTTGATTTCAATCGGTACGATCTCACTCGCGAACGTGCCTGCTTCGATTGCTGCTGCTGCTTTTACATGGCTCTCATAGGCAAAACGATCCTGCTCCTCACGGGAAATACCGTACTGTACAGCCAGCCGTTCTGCGGTCATCCCCATATGCTCACCAGTCAGTGAGCATATCAAGCCATCGGACAAGAGCGCGTCCTCCATGGACAAATTGCCGAATTTGCTGCCCCAGCGGTTCTTCACGAGGTAGGGAACGCTGCTCATGGACTCCACTCCCCCCGCAATCACCACATCCTCTTGACCTGCTGCTATGGCTAGCGCACCGTTGCCAATCGCCTTCAATCCTGAACCACAAGCTTTGATGACAATGTGCCCATAGACATTGCGTGGAAATCCCGCCAGCTGCGAGCTGATACGTGCAGCATTGAGTCCTCCCCCATGTACGTACCCATTGCCAAAAATCACTTCATTGACTTGTTCCTTCGGCAAATCAACCTTATTCATCAAGCCTTCTAACACTTGCCGTCCCAGCTCTGTTGCCGGTACGTCACGCAGGCTTTTCCCGAATGCACCCACAGCACTGCGTGCACCCGCGACAATGACCACGTCTCTCATGCCACAGCTCCCTTTCGTTTTTACGTCATTACAGTACACGGTTCAAAAATTCTCTCGTGCGCTCTTCTTTCGGGTTGTTGAAAATTTCTTGGGGTCTAGCCATCTCGATGATCTTGCCTTGATTCATAAACGCCACCCAATCCGCCACTTCCTTAGCAAAACCCATTTCGTGCGTCACGATAATCATCGTCATTCCTTCTTGCGCGAGCTGCTTCATTGTCTCCAGCACTTCCCCTACCAGCTCTGGGTCAAGCGCTGAGGTTGGCTCGTCGAAAAGCATGATCTCCGGTTTCATCGCCAGCGAACGAGCAATTGCCACGCGCTGCTTTTGTCCACCGGAGAGGCTGGACGGGTAGGCGTCCGCTTTTTCAGAAAGACCTACCTTTTGCAGCAGCCGGAGCGCTTCCTGCTTCGTTTCTTCCTTGTCCGCTTTCTTAGCAATCAGCGGTGCCTCCATGATGTTTTCCAGAACCGTTTTATGCGGAAACAGATTGAAGTGCTGAAACACCATGCCTACCTTTTGCCGAACTTTGGTCAAGTCATCCTTTTTCGGGTCGATGCTTTTCCCTTCGATATAGACCTCTCCGCCGTCCTTGATCTCCAGAAAATTAATGCAGCGAATCAATGTGCTTTTCCCCGATCCACTAGCACCGATCAAGACGACAACCTCGCCCTTTCCGACTTGCAAGGTAACATCCTTGAGAACTTCCACTTTTCCGAAGCTTTTCTTCAAATTTTGCACGCGTATCATTTCACTTTGTTTTTCCATCGTCTTTCCCCTCCGCTTTACGCCTCTCCTTTGGCCAGACGCTTCTCCATGATGTGGACCACATACGTAAACGCCATGACAATAACCAAGTAATAGAGCGCCACAATCAAAAAGTACGTCATTTCATCAAATGTTTCCGCAGACAAGCGGCGGGCCAGTGAGAACAACTCATCCATGGCAATGAAAGCGGCCAGAGACGATTCCTTCAAAGACAAAATAAACTGGTTGCCAAGCGGCGGGATCGATCGTTTCATCGCTTGCGGCAAAATGATCCGACGCATGGTCTGTCGAGCGGACATGCCCAAAGACAGACCTGCCTCCATTTGTCCTTTATCAATCGACTGAATGGAGCCCCGGAAAATCTCTGCGATATAGGCTCCGCTGTGAATCGCCAGAGCGAGCGCTGCGGACCAAAATTGACCGAGGTCAATGATTTTGTAAAAGCCGAAATACAAGACGAAAATTTGCACGACCAGTGGCGTACCGCGAATGATCATAATGTACGCATTGGCTACGAAACGTGCAACTGGAAGCTTGGATACCTTTAACAAGGCCACAAACAATCCGATAATCGAGCCTACGATAACAGAAGCGATCGTCAGCTGAAATGTCAGCAGCAACGGCTTCCAAAAAAACGGCAATGTCCGGAAAAACTCTTCTGTCAGATGGGCAAAACTGGGCACTTGATGCCACCCCTCACTCGTAATGGAATTTATCTGTCATACCAATTCACTATTCGGCTTTGCTGATGTCGCGATTAAAATACTTTTCGCTCAATTTGACGTAGGTACCATCTTCCATCATTTGCTTGAGCACTTCGTTGATCTTGTTCAGCAATTCCGTATTTCCTTTGCGCACTGCGATTCCATGCTTGACTTCCGAGAGTGGCGACCCGCTTTTCTTAAGCTTCAAGCCTTGCCCAATGGCAATCTCCCCTACGACGCTATCTGTAATCACGACATCATGTTTTCCCTGTTCCAAGGCACGCAGAGCCGTTACATCGCTGTCATACGTTTTGATGTTATCCGTATACTCCCGCGCCATCTTTTCGTGTGTAGTGCCGAGTGCAACTGCCACTTCCTTGCCTTTCAATCCTTCCAGCGTGCTAATGGTCCCATCCGGGCGAACGAACAGTTGACCACCGGACAAGTAGTACGGGTCTGCGAAATCAACCTGCTGCTTCCGCTCTTCTGTAATCGCATGGCTGGCAATCGCTACATCGTATCGTCCTTCCTTTACCCCTGCGATAATACCGGAAAAAGGCGACGTGACTGGCTTTGGCTCAAGCCCCAAGCGCTTGGCGATCTCATTGCCGATCTCAACATCAAATCCGGTTAATTGACCATCCTTGAAGTAGCTGAATGGCTGATATTCACCAGAAGCCGCGTAAACGAATACGCCTGCCTCTTTTGTCATGGACGATGCATTTCCAGCAGCTTGACCTCCTGCACTGTTCGTGGAAGCTCCTTGGCTACATCCGCTTACAAGTAGTGACAACGAGAATACGACTCCTGCGATTGTTTTCCATGTTTTTTTCATCTGTTCCATCCCCCAATTCTATATGTTCACGCTTACATTTTTCATTACTCTACCATTTGTAAATTTTCTGAAATCATTAGAGGTGCACCGGTATGCGTGATGACATTTTCCAAGGTGTACGGATACATTACCTCTGTCAAAAGCAAGCCTCTTTGCGTGACCTCGATAACGGCCCTCTCGGTGATAATGAGATCGACGCAGCCCTTCGCCGTCAGCGGCAATGTGCACTCCCTGCGAATTTTGGGCTCGCCTGCCTGATTGACATGGCTCATGAGCACGATTACTTTCTTGGCGTAATACGCTAGCTCCGCTCCTCCACCAATTCCATGAACGCGTGAGCCAGGAACAATCCAGTTTGCCAGATCTCCTCGGCGATTCACCTGCAAAGCCCCGATAAACGCTGCATCCAGCTTTCTTCTCCGGATTATGCCATACGCTATCGTGCTGTCGAAATACGATGCCCCCGGTACAACGGTAACAGGTGCTCCACCTGCGTTGGAAATATGCTGGTCCTCTTCTCCCTTTAACGGCGTAGGTCCGACTCCCAAGATTCCATTCACCGAGTGAAACATGACTTGCCATTCATGCGGGATAAAATCAGCGACGAGCTCAGGTATCCCGATCCCCAAGTTCACTGCCATTCCGGGAGCGACCTCTTTGGCTGCACGCCAAGCAACCATATTTCGCTGATCCATTTCCAACCCCATCAGCTGTTCCCTCCGCCACGAACCACGATATAATCCACAAAAATGCCAGGCGTCACGATTTTATCCGGGTCCAGCTCTCCTGCAGGGACGATCTCCTCCACCTCAGCGATCGTGATATCTGCGGCCATCGCTACTAGCGGATTCAGATTTCTTGCCGCCTTGTCATAAATGAGATTTCCGTAAGTATCCGCCTGTTTCGCATAGATGATCCCTATCTCCGCTGTAAGGGCGGCTTCAATCTGACAAGTTCTTCCGGCAAAAGCAAACGGCTCTGCTTCTTCCATTCGCTCTCCTCTCACATGCGCATCTACAACGATTCCCGGAATGCCAACACCTCCTGCCCGAATCTTTTCTGCGAAAATTCCTTGTGGACAAAATGTCACTTCCAGCATTCCGTCCATCATTTGTTGACCTGCTTCGGGATTGGAGCCAATATGTGTGGTTATCAGCCGCCTCACCCGTCCATGACTGATCAGCTTTCCGATTCCGACTTCCGGATACCCCGCATCAATTCCGATGAGTGTCAAGCTTTGCACGCCTTTGTGCAAGATCGCATCAATCAAGTGTGCCGGGGAGCCAATCGTGCCGAATCCGCCATACATCAGCCGGGTGCCATCCAGAACATGCTCCACTGCTTGTTCGTGCGTCACCAGTTTTGATAACATCGCATGCATTTCCTTATCTCTTATTCTTGGGTAAATCGCTTACGTCCAACTATGTATTAGCAACTCTTATGCCAAGCCTCAAAACGGCAAGAAAACGCAATCAAGCTAAAAGCATTCCTTTCTTGGCGAGTCGAAATAGACTCACTTTTGAATCGAAAAGTAGGAAAAGTCTAACTTTTTGCTTGAATCTATTTCGACTCACGTATTTTTAATTTCGACTCACTATACAAAAATCAATTTGATCTTGTACAATCAGTTGAAAAACTGGGGAGCTACTCAACATGGAAAAAGCTGCGGAGATACTAGCACTGTCTTCTGTTGATCGTTTTATTGACATCCTGAAC
This sequence comes from Brevibacillus fortis, assembly GCF_046196545.1. Classification (GTDB taxonomy): domain Bacteria; phylum Bacillota; class Bacilli; order Brevibacillales; family Brevibacillaceae; genus Brevibacillus; species Brevibacillus fortis_A. The sequence continues at coordinate 2,389,820 of NZ_CP176370.1, read as the reverse complement.
ACACTGGCAGATGGCATATTCATTGCTGATGCGCAGGGAACTACTTTATGGTTAAACAATGCGAGTGAAAACCTGTGTGGCCTACCAAAAGCCGAACTCATCGGGCAAAACGTATCTGACCTCGAAGAAATGGGGATTTTCAGTCCTTCCGTCACCCGCTTAGTTTTGGAAACGGGAAAACCGACCACAACCATTCAGCTCGTCAATAATAAAGGGAAATTCCTGGTGACTGGACACATCATTCCGGATGAGGATGGAAGACCGGAGCTGATCGTTTCCCACTCACGCGATATCACTGAGGCAGCCCGTGCCAGTTCACAGCTGGAAGAGACGGTCGCTTTGCTAAAGCGGTACAGCGAAGAGATTCAGCTCATGAAATGGGAGGCAAGCCAGAGCTCCTCCCAAACCATGATTGGCAACAGTCGTTCCTATCTTGCCCTGCTAGAATTAATGAAAAAAGCAGCCCCTGTCGACACGACCGTGTTTATTACAGGAGAAACAGGTGTAGGAAAAAGCTATCTTGCGGAGCAAATCCACCAGTTGAGCGAACGAAGGAGCGGGCCGTTCGTCCACGTCAACTGTAGCGCCATTCCCGAAACCTTGATCGAGTCAGAGTTGTTCGGCTACCACAAAGGGGCATTTACAGGGGCGAGTCATTCGGGGAAAATCGGATTAGTGAAAATGGCGGACAAAGGTACGCTTTTCTTGGATGAAATCAGCGAGCTTCCCTACCACTTGCAATCGAAGTTATTGCTGCTCTTGCAAAACAAAACATTTATGCCGATCGGCGGCACCAAAACATACACAGCTGACATCCGCATCATAACAGCAACCAATGCCAACCTTCAGGAGCTCGTGCGGTTGGGCAAATTCAGACACGACCTGTACTATCGCCTTAATATTTTGCCAATCAATGTTCCGCCATTACGGGAGAGAAAGGATGATATTTTCCCGTTACTCCATCACAACTTACAACGATTCAATAGCAAGCATAATCAAAAAAGGCGTTTTTCCCCGGAAGCGCTGGATGTTTTGCATCAATACGAATGGCCTGGAAATGTGCGGGAGCTGGAAAATTTGGTAGAACGGATCGTTATTACGTCCAAGCTGGATGAAATCCAAGTCAGTGATTTGCCAGAAGAACTGCGGAGTATTCGTGAGCTGGAGGAAGGAATTCTTTCACTCGGCTCTCTTTCTCTTACAGAGCGGATGGAGAAAATTGAGATGGAATTTATTCTGCAAGCATTGCGCACGCATAAAACGACTCGCAAAACAGCAGCGGCCCTCGGTATTACCCAGTCTCTTCTCATGCGTCGGATTAAAAAGTATGGGATTCAGCTGGAATCTGAGGACGAGTGATTGGAAAGTTTGGGAAAGATTGGGAAAACTCTGAGTCAACATAGTGGAGGAGAAGAAAAAGCGCAGTTCTCTTCGACTCTGACACGCCAGCAGGGGGGATTCACTGGCCGTCTCCACTGCAAAAAGGGGACCGTCGAGCCAAAGCCACCCTACGGGCGGATGTTTCTCAAGGAAGAAGTGTTCGACAAGCGTGGTCCCCTTTTTGCAGTTCCGACTGGGTAGGCGTTGTCAAGGTCTCCGAGTCCTGCGCTTTTTCTTCTCACCAGCTTTGTTTGTTCATCGGTACCTTTTACACCTTAGATCCTCATCAGTATAAACTGAGGGTTAATCTTCACAATGTTCAATGCTACAGCTGATTGTCCGTTCAAGATGTAAATGCTACTTATTAGATAACTTAACTACGACAAGCCTTCGTTGCGCTTATACATTTTTATTGGCATAAAAAAGGAGCGCTACCTCGCAGCGCTCCTTTTCTTTCTTGGATTACTCCTGAATCTTCTTCGCTTTTTTGCCAAACCACGTATTGGCAACCAGCTCGACTACTTGCTTCGGCAATGATTGTGGTGCTTGTATTTCCGTCCCAGCCTTGTCCACAGTGCGGTACAGCAAAGCCCTGTCATCCGCTGGGTCAGACATGGTTTGCAGTGTCCACTCGCCGATTTGTCCGGCGTTTGTCCACTCCTCGATCATCAGCTGATACTCCCCTGGAGCCAGCTCGATGTAATCCTCGTCTGTCACATCCACAATCGCATATCCATCATGCTCGATTTCAGCATCGTATGTATTTCCGTTCGCCGCTTCGTACAGAGCGAGCTCTTCCGGGTTATTCAAGTTTTCTGTAAGATGAGTAAAATCCGCAATTGTCACCTTAATACGCTTTTTCATAGGTACCCCTCCCGTGTTGAACACATCATTTCACACTCTACCACAACATGGTCAGCCCTGCCAATTGTCTCTGAGCAGACGAACATGTTTGATTTCTTCGCTATGCCCCCCTTCTGAGCCTCTCGCCGTTTCCAGAACGATGGGAAGTCCTTGCAATTCGGGTGTTTGCAAAAAAGCGGCAATGGCCGCATCACCGATCATCCCTTTTCCGATGGAGGCATGTCGGTCTCGAAAAGAACCACTCGGATAAACGGAATCGTTCAGATGAACGGCACGCAAGCTCGTAAAATAATCGAGCTCTCGCATCCGATCGGCTACTTCCCCCCAATCATTCCCTTTCCACAATCCGCTGGCAAATGCATGACACGTATCCAGGCAAAACCCTACCTTCTGTGGCTCAGCAAATAATTGTCGAACCTGCGTGAGCTCTTCGAGTGTCGTACCCATGCGATTGCCTTGTCCGGCATTGTTTTCGATTAACAGCTGGGCTTTTCCATTCCAGCCATCCAGTATTTGATTGACCATCTGGATCATGATTTTGTAACCGGTAAGTACATCAGTGCCTTTATACTGGCCAAAATGAACGACCACGCCCAATGCTCCACAAGCTTCGGCAATTTCAAGGTCATTTCGTACGGAGCCTACTGTGACTACGAATAGCTCCTGCTCCTCGACGCAAAGATTCACCGGGTATGGCGTATGAGCAATCGACAGCATACCGTTTTGCTGACAAAAAGCGCGACACCGCTCTGCATCCCGGGCATCGAATTGCTTGACACCTAAGCTTCGCGGGTTTTTCGGGAAAAATTGAAAGGATAAGGCTCCTTCTTTGTATGCAGTTCTCGCCGCCTCCTCGTACCCATGACGAATACTGACATGACAACCAATTTGCAAAATAATCCCGCCCTTCTCTAGCTTCTTATCATTTTTCCCTCTGTCCCTTTTTCTCAATCGAGCACTTGCGCTTCCCTGTCAAATCGAATAAACTAAAACTAAACCGAACGTTCAGTCTAGAAGAAGGAGCTTTTAAAAAATGTCAAAGCGTCGTCTCGATGGGGAGAAAACCAAACAACATATCGTAGAGAAAGCCACCGAGTTATTTTCTCAGAAAGGCTATTCAGCCACTTCCATTGAGGACATTTGCCAAGCAACTGGAGCGAGTAAGGGCAGCCTCTATTACCACTTCAAAAACAAGGAGCAGTTGTTCCTGTATTTGCTTGAAAAGCAGTACAACGAATGGGTAGATCTGTGGCAGGAAAAAGAGAAAGAATTCGAGACATCCATCGATAAACTGTACGGCTTAGCTGCTTTTTTCTTGGAGGATTTTTTGTCCCACCCTCTAAAAAAAGCAGGCGAAGAGTTCTCCGGTAGCCAGCTCGCCGATCCAGTCATTTTGGAACAAGTGCTGGAAATGCTTGGCTCCACATATACCCTCTATACTTCACTCTTCCAAGAAGGAATGGACCGAGGCGAGTTCGCTCCATGCGATCCCGAAGAAATGGCGATGATACTGGAAGGGCTCATGAACGGAATCATCAATGTAGGTTATCAAATGGAAGACGAGCGTCTTCATGCTCTGCTAAAAAGGAGCATTGACGTTTTGCTGCATGGCATTATTGCCAAGTAGCATTTTTTTCAGCTTTTATTAGACCGGACGTTCGGTATATTTTTTCGGGAGTGATATGACTCATGAAAGGTCTTTGGGGAAACAAAGTTTTTCTCACCGTCTTTATCTCGGATACATTAGAAAATATCGGTATATGGATTCGCAACATGGCCTTGCTCTACTATGTCATGGAGACGAGCGGCAACAATCCCACCGCTGTATCGCTCTTGACCGCCATCGAGCTTGCACCGATCTTGGTTTTTTCGATTATTGGCGGGGCATTGGCTGATCGCTGGAATCCGAAGCGAACGATGATGGCCGGGAACCTGTTAAGTGCACTCTCTGTTTTAGTCATCGTGTATTTACTCTGGCAAGGGATGTGGATCGCTGTATTCTTTGCGACCTTTATCTCGGCTATCGCGTCTCAGTTCTCCCAGCCTTCTTCTGCCAAGATGATGAAGCGCCATATTCCTGATGAACACGTTGCAGCAGCCGTGTCTATTTCTCAAAGTACGGGTTCGATTTTTCTGCTGGTTGGCCCGATTGTTGGTACCTTTTTCTTTGAGCAGTGGGGCATCTACCCTTCCCTGTTAACGATGGCCGGCCTGTTCTTCGTCTCGGCACTGATCTTGCTGCTACTTCCCCCCTCAACTGCCAGTGCAACAGAGGAAGGCGGAACTCTCCTTTCTGAGATTAAAGCAGGCTTTACCTATGTAAAAAAGCGACCAGCCTTGCGCGGGCTCGCCGTTACCTTTGCGTGTCTGGGGTTATCCTCGGGTCTTATCAATTCGTTGGAGGTATTTGTCGTCACAGATCGTCTTTTACTTTCCAAGGAAGCCATTCAGTGGTTTAACGCGTTAGACGGATTAGGTATGTTGTTGGGCGGCATTTTGGCTTCCGTTTATCTGGAGCGCTTGAATGGTCGCTGGGTCATTACAGGTGGATTGATATTCTTCGCTCTCTCTGTCGCCGTAGAAGTTCTCTCTGTTTGGGTATACGTAACCGCAGCGATGCGCTTTTTCACCGGAATTGGGATGGCATTTTTACAGATCGTGATCGGTATGTTCATGATCAAGCTCGTGGATGAAGCGTATATCGGACGGGTGAATGGAACGATCTCACCGCTCATGGTCGGACTCATGATGGTCGGTTCCTTTGTGGCAGGTCCGCTCATGCAGATGACTTCGTTGATTACGGTATTTCTAATCGCATCTGTCATCCTTCTGCTCACTGCATGGGGATGTACACGAATCAAGTGGGATTCGGCAGTGGTTTCACAAGATGGAGCTAACCATCTTCTCGAACACAAACAAGCGCAAACGCTATCGTAAGGGAATGCGCCCAAGCAAAAAAGCTGTCCACCAAGCGGACAGCTTTTTCTAGTAAAATGCTATGTTTTCACAATGAGGAGTGGTGTTTTCGTACGATGAATTGTTTTAAATGTGACACTGCCAAGCAGCGTACCTGCCACTGCACCTTGGCCATGATGACCGAGCACAACCAGTCCAGCGTCGATTTCTTCAGCCGTCTGGCGGATCACAGTAGCTGGATCTCCAACCACGACCTTGCTTTCAAAAGGAAGCGATGCAGCTTCCAGCATCTCCTCGCAAGGTTTTAGTGTTTCACGTCCCCAACCTTCAAGTGTATTCATATTATCCCAGCCTACGCCATATACACCTGCGTATGTGACTGGCGGGATGACAACGGACAGGAGCGTATACGATACATCCGGGAGGTGCTGCCCCATCTCGATGGCTTTTTTCGCAGCTTCCATCGAATGATCGGAACCATCTACTGCAATGAGTACTTTATTCCAAGGGAAGCGGTTCTCATCTGTCTCCTCTGAAATGAGGAAGACTGGAACTTTGACATCGTGGAGTGTCGGATAGCTGACGCTTTGCAACAGGAAGCCTGTAATACGACCGTAGCCATGTGTTCCCATTACGATGGCAGCATAGTCATTCGCAGCGTGCTTCGCAATGACTTCATGCGGCTCTCCGAACTCAATCTCCAATTCATACGTGATACCGGCTTCTTCAACGATCGACAGGAATTTCTTCAGATCTTCTCTTGCTTCATCCAATTGATAATCCTCTACGACATCTCGTCCCAACCTTCTGACAACATTGCGTGAAGGGAACGGCGAGATGGCATGAAGCAATGTGATATCATGCTTATTTTTGGCGTAGGCCAGCGCGAAGCGGACCGCCTGAATGGACTGCGCTGAGAAATCGACAGGGACTAGAATACGGGACATAATGACACGTCCTTCCTCTTTTTCATCTGGCAAATGTGGTGTAGCTCTATGTATCCATCTGCCTTGAGTCCATTGTAGCCCTGTGAGCCCTACGTGTATGTAGGGGTTTTCCCTGATCTTGGTAGGGATATTCCCTGATAGGGAGTCCTATTCTTCCAAAGTCCTAGTCCATGACAGCTGTGATAAATATAGTAGGCTTTTCACTCAAATCAATATCCGTGATCTCATGATCATCCACCATCCGTCGATTCGCCTGCTGGTCTCTTCGAATGACCCGAACGACTGGGCGCGAAGGCAAGCCTCTATTTTGGTCAATGATCACACCGATCTCTCCTGTCGACAGCTTCAGCGAGGTCCCTGTCGGGTACATGGCAATCGAGCGCAAAAAGTGAATGACCATTTTGTGATCAAAGCGTTTCTCCGCGAGCCCCATGACTTTTTCGCAAGCCTCATACGCAGGCAACGTCTCTTCTTCCTCTGAAAAGGGTGAGATGAGATTATCATAGTAGTTACAAATCGCAACAATCTTGGCGAAATCATGGATCTCATCGCCAGTCAGGCCTCGTGGCTGCCCACTACCATCCACCCATTCATGATGCTGCAAAGGAACGTGTGCGGAAACAATGCTCATTTCATGTTTTTTTCGCAACAGATCAAAGCCCAGCCACGTATGATGATTCGTCTTGCTGTTCTTTTTGTAGGCTGGTGCTTCCTTGTCGACTGACAGCTTTCCAATGTCATGCAAGAGAGCTCCGATGGCGAGCTCTTTTAATTGAGCCGTATTATAGCCTAAACCTACGCCCATTACCGTCGCCATCATGCACACATTCAAGGAATGAATGTACATAGCGTTGTCGGTCGTGCGAATCTCTCCCAGATTCAAGAGCACGCGACGATTTTTCAAGGTTTCGTCGATGATACTTCCCACTGATTTTTGAATGCCGCGGACATCAAAATTTTTTCCAGACTGCACACACGAAATCGCTTGCGACAGATTGCGGATGGCGTCCTTCCGAGTGGTCTCTGTGACGACCTCCTGCTCTTTTACTTCATCGAGCAGTGGGTCTTTGATACTTAACATCGTGACGCCGAACCGCCGCAATTTATTAATCATTCCGACAGTCAGCTGGACACCTGAATGCAAGAGCGTCAAACCCTCGCTTGTATAAATGCTTCGAGCCAAAACGTCTCCTGGCTCTACTAGGTCTACATTCACATATTTCATGGGGTCTTTCCTCCTGATTCCATCCTCCCCTGATGCTTCTTCCCTATCTTCGCTTTGGAAAAACCTGTTTCGTATGATTTTGCCGAAAAAACATCCACGGGACAGACGTTTCCCCATTTTTCACCTGTTCCTGCCAAGACCAAGCCATGTACAAAGCCCAGAAAATTGGGTATGAGCATCCTGGTAGCCTTGTCTGTAATAATGCTGAAGCTTCTCCTCTTGACGTTCAAAACCTCGTAGAAAGGTACCCGCTGGAGGTGCGATGACAAACGCTTTGCCTTGATTCTGCATCTCTTTGACCTGTTCAATCGCCTCGTAGTAGATACGAAAATGACGAATGAATGCTTGGCACAAGCGCGTACTTCTGGAAAAAAGACGCTCGACACGCGAAAGCTGGCGCATCCACTCACCTGGCTGACAAGAAGAAGTAAGCACAATAATATGCTTCTGATTGCCATCAAGCATGGACTTCATGAAAGGTACCGGATGTACGATGCCACCATCCCATAGCTTACGTCCGTCGATCGTAACCTTGGGTGATAGAAACGGAAGACTGCACGAAGCCCGAATCACACGGAAAATATCCTCACAGTCGTCTTTCGTAAAGTAAACGGCTTCTCCTGTCGCACAATCCGTTGTGACGACGACAAACTGTTCCTTCGCTTCGCGAAACCGTTCAAAAGCGAACGGCTCCAGATTGTAAGGCATCTCATTGAAAATAAAATCCATGCCAAACAGCGAGCGCTTCGTGATCAAATTTTTATAGTGAAAGTATCGGGGATCGTGAATGTATTTCGTATGATAAATCTTTCCCAATCCGCGCTGCCTCGCCAAGTATGCCGCCCCATTGCACGCACCTGCTGACACGGCTATCACATAAGGGATGTATAGCTCCTGCTCCATGAAGTAATCCAGAACGCCAGCGGTATAAATCCCACGGCTTCCCCCTCCTTGCAAAACGAGCCCGACCTTTTCCATACCAATCACCCATTTTGATGTCGTTTACCCGTAGTATGAATGGTTGCCCAATGAAACATGCAGGGCGGGACCGTGCCAATCAAAAAACGACCCTCAAACAGGGTCGCCACTCAATCGTCTTTTTTCATCATGCTGTACTCATCACGGACCATTGCTACGTTTTCCCCTTGCTGCGTCAACTCCAGCTTATAGAGGATATCGGCAAGCACCACTGCATAGATCAAGGTTAATTCCCCGGTATTGACAGGCTCTCGAAAGTAACTCCCGATCATTTCATAGCCTTTTCGCTTATAGGATTCAGTATCTTCCTCATCCAGTGCTTCACATAGCTCTTCAATCAGATCATCCAGTGCCAGCCTTGCGCGTTCATAGACATCTGGCTGCTCATGCGATAAAGCGTCTGACTCTTTGGTCGTACCCACTTACCCCTCCTCCTTCTACTCCTAGAGTGGGGCACGTAAAGAGGCTTTATGCAGATTCTTGTTCCGTTTTCTTCGCGGGTGGAACTCGGATTCCCGTCAACGCCTGAAACAGTACGCGCTGGTACTTCATCTCAGCATCCGGATCAGGCCGATCCAGTAGTGTTCCGAGCACAGCCCCTAAAAAGCCAAGCGGTATAGAGACCAATCCAGGATTCGTTAGTGGAAAAAGTGGCTCCGCACGGATAAGTCCGGTGAGGGGATGCATAACAGTCGGTCCTAAAATGACCAGTACCACTGATGCCGTTAACCCAGTCAGGACGCCACAAATTGCTCCTCGCACGGTAAACCGCTTCCAATACAACGTAAACAACAGCAGTGGTAAATTGGATGATGCTGCTACCGCAAATGTCAGCGCAACAAGAATCGCCACGTTCATTTTTTCTGCACCGATAGCCAACCAAATGGAGATCACGCCCACTGCAACTGACGAAAGCTTTGCCATGGTGACCTGTTCTTTTTCCGAAGCTACCCCTCGTCTGATCAGATGACTGTAAACATCATGCGCGAACGCAGAAGAGGCGGAGAGCACGAGTCCTGTCACGACTGCCAATATCGTCGCGAAGGCAACGGCAGCAATGTACGCCATCAAAAACTCTCCACCGAGAGCATCCGCCAAGAGCGTGACGGTCAGATTCCCTCCGAAGCCCACATTTTTCAATGCCTCGTAGCCTACAAACGTACTCGCCCCGAATCCGAGAAAAATCGTCATCAAATAAAAAGCGCCGATGACCCAAGTAGCGGTGTAAATCGAATTACGGGTCGTCTTGGCGTCCTTGACTGTGAATAACCGGGAGATAATATGGGGGAGTCCGGCGGTACCGAGAATCAAAGCCAAATGTAGGGAGATCGTTTCCAGCGGATCATGAAGTTGATTACCCGGCTGTAAGAACTGTTCCTGAAGAGGTGTAATCGTACTCACATGTGAAAACATTTCGGAGAAGCTCCAATCAAAACGGGCTAACACGATCAGACTTAGGATCAATGTCCCTGTCAGGAGCAAAATCGCTTTAATAATCTGAACCCAGGAGGTCGCCACCATCCCGCCGAACACGACGTAAAATGTCATCAGGCTCCCGACAATCAGGACAGCCGTATCATAACGGACTCCCAATAAATAATGAATGAGGGCACCTGCCCCAACTAATTGCGCCAGCATGTAAAAAATCGTAATTAATAGAGTCGTACAAGCAACAACGCCACGCAGCCAAAGACTGTCAAACCTGACGGCAATCGCGTCTGCCAACGTATAGCGCCCCAAATTATGCAACGGCTCCGCAACTAAAAACAAAATAATCAGATAAGAGACAAAAAAGCCTATCGCATACACGAACCCGTCAAAGCCGTACATCGCAATCGTTCCCGCAATCCCCAAAAACGAGGCAGCACTCATATAATCGCCTGCAATGGCAATCCCATTTTGTAACCCGTTCAAGCGATTTCCTGCTGCATAGAAGTCTTTCGTCGTCCCCGTCTGTTTGGCAGCCGAATAAGTGATAGCCATCGTTCCGATAATGACGGCAAGGAAAAAGATGATCGTCGTCACGGACAATACCTCTCCCTTCTTGCAAAAATGAAAAAAAGACCGGGGTTAACCCCAGCCTTCTTTTCGTGGCATGAGCTTCCTACGTTTACTGTTTCTACGCTGAATCTTTCATTCCTGTATTCGCTTTCACCAAAATTTCATCGTACTTCTTATCATCACGGGAGCTGGATAACAAGGTTCCGACCCATGCTGCCAAAAACCCTAACGGGATCGAGACAATGCCCGGATTCGGCAACGGGAACAGTGCTTCGCCAACCAAAATGGCTTTTCCAGCTACAGGATTCCAAACGTTCGGACTCAACGCAACCAGAATGAGAGAGCTGAACAGACCGACGAGCATCCCGCTTATTGCTCCTGCCGTATTGAACCTTTTCCAGAAGATCGTGAACAAAATCACTGGTAGATTTGCACTCGCCGCTACTGCAAAAGCCAGAGCAACAAGGAAAGCCACGTTCAGATTTTGCGCAAACAAGGCGAGCAAGATAGAGACAATCGAGACACCGACTGACGCCCATTTGGCCATCTTCATTTGCTCCTTTTCTGTTGCTTTTCCTTGTCGTAATACGTGTCCGTAAAAGTCATGTGCAAACGCAGAAGCCGCAGTCAGCACCAACCCCGCCACTACCGCGAGAATGGTAGCGAAGGCAACCGCCGATACGAAGGCGAACAAGAAGTTACCACCTAGTGCTTTCGCAAGCAGTGGAGCTCCCATGTTACCTGCGGGGTCCATATTCCCTGCTCCGACAAACGCTGCCGCCCCGAAGCCGAGAAAGATCGTCATGACATAGAAGGCACCAATGATCCACGTCGCGTACACAACTGATTTGCGAGCTGTCGTAGCATCTTTTACGGTGAAGAAACGAATCAAAATATGTGGCAATCCTGCTGTTCCAAGCACAAGCGCGAGATTCAGTGAAATGGTATCGAGCCCCACCTTAAACTTGTTGCCAGGATTAAGGAATTGCTCTCCCAACGGTGTCGCCGCCTTCATTTGCTCGAACATTTTCAAGAGATTAAAATCGAATTTGGCGAAAACCATCATAGAGATAATGAATGTCCCGACCATCAACAAAACCGCTTTGACGATCTGCACCCATGAGGTCGCCGTCATCCCGCCGAAGACGACGTAGATCGTCATCAATGCCCCTACGATCAATACAGAGGTCGTGTAATCCAGCCCCAAGAGTAGCTTGATCAAGGCCCCTGCTCCGACCAATTGCGCGATCATGTAAAAAATCGAGATCGCAATCGAATTGAGAGCGGCGACACCCCGAACCTTTTTATTGTCAAAACGCGCGGCTATCATATCAGCCATCGTGTATTTTCCTAAATTACGCAAAGGCTCTGCTACCAAGTAGAGCACAACGAGATACGCGACAAGAAAGCCGATACTGTAGAAGAAGCCATCAAACCCGCTCAGCGCTATCATCCCGGCAATCCCCAGGAAGGAAGCGGCGGACATGTAATCTCCCGCAATCGCGAGGCCGTTTTGCCAACCCGTCAAGCCTCCTCCAGCAGTATAAAACTCACTAGTCGTGTTCGTCTTTTTCGAAGCGTAAAAGGTGATGACGAGCGTCAAAAGAACAATGACGAGAAAGAGTAAAAATGCAGTTACGTTCATTAGCCTCTTCCACCTGCCTCTTGTTTGATTTTCTCAACGAGTTGATCAAACTGCTCTGCCCGCCTTGTGTACAGGATACAGAGACCCCATGTCATGACGAACTGAGCAAAGGCAAATACCCACGCCCACGAAATGGCTCCAAACGCTGGTTGGTTCAGTACGGTGAAGTAGGAGGTTAAAATCGGAAGGGTAAAGTAAAACACGAAGAAAAAAATAGAAGATGGCAAAATAAATGCTTTTTTTCTTCTCAAGAGCTCTTTGAAAGTGGCTGACTGAATCACTTTTGCATAATCAACAGTATCCTTCTTCTGATCCTCGGCTTTTTTTGCCGAAGCGGATTTGCCCATGGGAACCTCCCCCTCATCTACAAAAATGTAAGCGCTTCCTACATTGTAGAGAATCCTTTCCTAACCGTGTATTTTTCTGCGTAAGATGTCGGGGAGAGTGTGTCAGTGGCAGATTTTTAGCCACGATCTGCAAACGATTGATCACCAGGCTTACTCCTCAAGACGTTTGAGCAAATCCTTGGCGGAGGTCCGAGATACGGGAATACGCGGTCTTCCTTCTCCCTTCAAAATCAGGTTGTAGGCACCGTTGAACCATGGTTCAAGCTCGCTCACGAATTGAAGATTGACCAGATAGCTTTTGTGGGTACGGAAAAAGTCGTATGCGAAAAGCCTATCCGCCAGTTGTGTCAGGGTCATCCGCGTCGAGTAGGTTGCCGTTTGGGTGACGATTTGCACATATCGCTCCTCCCGCACTGCATATACAATCGTCGCTGGATCAATGACCACTAATCTGCTATTGTCTTCTACCAACAGCTTGGTTCGTTTTGTCTGGACAGGCTCTGCTTTTGGCTTGACCAGACGCTCGCGTATCCGTTGCATCGTTTCTACCAGACGCTTGGGCTCCGTAGGCTTCAACAAATAATCGACGGCGTACAGCTTAAACGCATCGATGGCAAATTCCTCGTACGCGGTGCAAAAAACGATGAGGGGGTGCTGCTTGCGTGAAGCCAGCATTCTTGCTGCCTGCGCTCCTTCCAGCTCAGGCATTTTCATATCGAGGAAGACGACATCCGGTTCGTGCACATCGACCATTTCCAACAGCTCTCGCCCGTTGGTGGCATAGGGCAGCAGTTCTACATCTCCTTCTTGTAGCAATAAATAGCTCAGTTCTTCGCGTGCTAGTCGTTCGTCTTCTGCAATCATGACGCGTATTGGCATCAGGCACTCACCTCTTTTGTAATCGGAATGGTAAAGGTAATCGTACTGCCGCCTTCTTGTTTATTGGCAAAATGAAGTTGGGCATTTTGTCCGCACAAGCTGATCAGACGTTGGTTGACATTATGGATGCCAATTCCGTTGCCCTCCTTACTCTCCATTGGCACCTTTCCCAGAACTGGCAGCAAGTTGTCGGGAAAGCCTTCGCCATTATCTTCGATTTGAAAAACAACGTGCACATCCTGCCGTTTCACATGGAGGATGATCTCACCGCCGTTCGTGATGTCGCGAACACCATGCTGAATGCAATTCTCAAATAACGGCTGCAACGTGCCAGGAGGAATAAGAGCTTCCTCTACCCCCGCATCAACGACCGTGCGAACGGCGAATTGCTCGGAAAATCTGATTTTGATAATTTCCAAATAAGCATGCAGGTGATCCAACTCCTGTCTCACGGTGACAAGCGGACTCGCTGTGAGCTTCAGGTTGAATCGCATGAACACGCCAAGCTGAATGGTCATATGCCGGGCTAGCTGCGGATCAATTCGTATCAAGGTCACAATTGAATTCAATGTGTTGAACAAAAAGTGAGGATGAATCTGTGCCTGTAGCATCCGTAACTCTGCATCCTTCATTAACCCTTTCATTTGCTCCGTGAGAGATAGGGTCAATTGATTGGAAATCAAGTTGCCAAGCCCTTTTGCTAGTGCTTCCTGGACTTTTCCTATTTGCTGCGGTCTCCGATAATAGAGTTTGATCAGGCCGACGACGCTGTCCCCCTCTTTAATCGGCACGAGAATCGCTGCATGCAGGTTACAATTTTTGCGCTTGCATCCGACACTCTCTCGCGTCAATCCCTTGTCGATTCCACCTCTATACAGAGCCCGCTTATCGAGCTCACTATTGAGCGCTTCTCCCGGATGATGATGATCTGCCCCTACTCCAACGTGCGCAAGAAGCTGTTCTCGGTCGGTTACCGCAACGGCTGCTGCTTTCGTTTCTTTTTGTAAGACGAGGGCTGCTGACTGAGCCGTTTGCGGTGTAAGCCCCCTTTTCAGGTGTGGCAAAATTCTTTCCGCTATCGTAAAGGAACGCTCTGCCTCAATGGCAGCCGAACGTTCTGCCTCTTGCAAGGCAACCCGTATCATCGTCGTAAAAATCGCAATCGAAACACTGTTCGTCAGCACCATTGGAATCCCAATCACGTTGACCATGGTTCGCGCCAACTCGGGCGGAGCTGCCATGATCAATAAAAGCGACATCTGAATAATGGGCGCGAACATGCCGATGAACATGGCTTTGGACGGAGAAATAACCCGCTCCTGTGAGAAAAAACGCGCGACGTATCCTGCCAGCAACCCCGTGATCGGTATCGACAAGCCCATCGGTGCTGCGGCGAACCCTCCCAATTGGAAGACATGAAGACCAGCAATGACACCTGCCCCCAGGCCAACGAGAGGCCCTCCGAGCAAACCTCCAATGACGACCCCTACCAAAGTAGAATTGGCAATAATTTCGTCATACGACAAACGAAAAATCCAAAACGCAGGAAGATAGCTTTCCCCTTGCACGACCACTCCTGCATATGTACCTGCAATCCCAAACAATCCGAACATGACGGAAAATGCGATTGACGTCCCTACGTGCAATTCTCGGTCTAAAAGCTGGCGAAACAACGGTGTCCTTGTCAAAATAAATGCTAGCGTCAAAAGAATGCCCATTCTTTCAATGAGCAATAACGTGAGATTGTCCACCGTAGCCTCCCTTAGTTTAAATCTTCTATAAATTCCGCATATTACCCTCATTTCCCTGCTGGACAGACAACCTCGCTAGGCTGATTGCATACGCTGTGTGTGCAATGCTTCAGGAGAAGGGTGATCATACCATGTGTGGAATTGTAGGATGGATTGATTGGGAAAAGGACTTATCTGGTGAACGTAATGTGCTGCAAAAAATGACCCAATGCCTCAAGGATCGAGGCCCTGATGCAGAAGGCTTTTGGCTGACTCCTCGTGCGGCCCTCGGTCATCGTCGCCTTGTGGTCGTAGACCC
This sequence comes from Brevibacillus fortis, assembly GCF_046196545.1. GTDB lineage: Bacteria > Bacillota > Bacilli > Brevibacillales > Brevibacillaceae > Brevibacillus > Brevibacillus fortis_A. The sequence continues at coordinate 2,374,589 of NZ_CP176370.1, read as the reverse complement.
TGCTGGCGGACAGCAGCCTATGTCGGCTCTCAAAAACGAACATGCCTGCACCATGATTTACAATGGTGAATTGTATAATACCGAGGATTTGCGAGCAGAACTGCTTGCTTGCGGACATACTTTTCAATCTCATTCAGATACGGAGGTGCTTTTGCACACGTATTTGGAGTGGGGTCCAGAGTGTCTGCCAAAGCTAAACGGCATCTTTGCTTTTGCGATCTGGGACGAACGGGAACAAAGATTGTTTGTCGGCCGTGACCGTATGGGGGTTAAGCCGCTGTTTTATGCGCAAAGAGGCAGTTCATTTCTGCTTGCCTCCGAGCTAAAAGCCTTGCTCGCTCACCCCGAAGTCAAACCAGAGCTCTCTTGTGAAGGCTTGGCGGAGGTTTTCGGTATCAGTCCCGCTCGTACGCCTGGACATGGAGTTTTTCACAACGTACATGAGGTTCGACCTGGCTCCTATCTATTGGTGACACGTGATAGCGTCAAGCAAAAACGCTACTGGCACCTCGAAAGCCATCCACATACGGACGACCTGGAGACAACTGCTGAACGTGTCAGAGAGTTAGTCACGGATTCGATTGAACGTCAATTAGTTGCGGATGTGCCCGTTTCGACGCTCTTGTCAGGCGGGTTAGACTCGAGCATTATAACAGCTGTTGCGGCAGATCATTTTCAAAAAACAGGCCGCGGAACCCTGCACAGCTACTCCATCGATTACGTAGACAACCGAAAACATTTCAAGGCGAGTGCTTTTCAACCGAATGAAGATGAACCTTATGTGCAACTCGTTACAAAGTTTCTCGGAACCCAGCATCACACGATCGAGTTCGACACAGACGATTTGATTGAATCCCTGAAAACAGCGACACTCGCCCGCGACTTGCCGGGGATGGCTGACGTGGATGCGTCCCTTTACCTGTTTTGCCGCGAAATTAAAAAAGAGACGACCGTCGTCCTCTCTGGAGAATGCGCAGATGAAGTATTTGGCGGGTATCCGTGGTTTCATCGCGAGGAACTGCTGAATGCCGGAACGTTCCCTTGGTCAAGAGCGACGAAAGAACGTGCCTCCTGGCTATCACCTGATCTTCGTGATTGGGTCAAACCCGAGGAATACGTTGCCATGCGATATGAGGAATCTCTCGATGAAGTCCCACATCTCCCAGGCGAAGATCCAATTGAAGCTCGCCGACGGGAAATGTTTTATTTGAATATAACGTGGTTCATGAACACGCTGTTGGATCGCAAAGACCGAATGAGTATGGCGGCCAGTCTGGAAGCGCGCGTCCCGTTCTGTGACCACCGCATCGTGGAATACGTCTGGAACATCCCATGGGAAATGAAGACGCACGGGAATCGGGAAAAAGGAATATTGCGAAAAGCCATGGAAGGAATTTTGCCGGACGAGGTGCTGTATCGCAAGAAAAGCCCGTACCCGAAAACACATAATCCCGCCTATACGGAAGCCGTTCGCTCTTGGCTGTTGGATATAATCAACGACTCTTCCTCTCCCCTGCTTCAGCTGGTAGATGTTCCAACGATTCGAAAAATTGCCGAGTCAGATGCACAGGCTTCGAGCATTCCATTTTTCGGTCAGCTCATGAGTACACCCCAGTTGTTCGCCTATCTCGGCCAGCTGGACTATTGGCTGCGGGAGTACCGTGTTTCCATTCGAGCCTAAATACCAAAAGCTCCTCGCCCCTTATGATTCGGGGGAATTGAGGAGCTTTTCGTTACTTTTTAGTTCTTCCCCGTTGCTTGGTTCTACGTACGGGTTGGGCCTTCGGGTTGAGGGGAATGGTAGGAAGAGATTGATATCTCAGATCAAACTGCTCGCCTGAGCGTTTCATAATCGTGAACGTTTTGGTTGCGCCGACTCGGATCAATCGGTAGTCCACTCTTGTTTTTTTCCCTCCCCCGCTCAGTATCGCAGCCACGGTCCGATGATCCGGCAGATTCACTTTTATCTGCAACGACAGCACGGTTGCAGGAAAAGGTGGGATGTCACGATAAGGAACACAGAGCTTACCTTTTAGCATCCGCAAATGGAGATTCCGAATCATCACTTCCGTCAATTGCTTTCCCCAATACCGGCGGAAAATACGGGAGATTTTGCGTTTGGTGTTGTATTTTTCGGGCAATGGCGTGTAATCCACACCGTTTACGGTATAAACAGGCTTTCCTCTCGGCGAATTCGCGATCTGAGTCCAGACATGCTCTGCTGACGTGATAAACTGCTTGAGCCTCTGCAACTCATCCAAGGATTTCACCTCCTCCATAAACCGTATGGTGGTGGGCTTATGCTAGTACGCCCGATTTCAGCGTTCCAAACGTAACGGACAATAATTCTGAACATACATATAAATTGCAATCATATTATTGAGGTGATAGAATATAAACCGCTTTCACTTCTCTTGTCGGGAAGTGCGTTTTTTTGCCTTTTAAGTTTAGTACTATTTAATTTCTTGGAGGTTGTAATGAATTTCATCATTCCCATCGCTGGCTTACTCATCGTGATCGGGTTAGCATTGTTAGCGAGCAATGGACGTAAACAGGTCAAATACAAGCCGATCATCGTCATGATTGCTTTGCAATTTTTGCTTGCCTTTCTTCTTCTGCATACCAAGTTTGGGTTTATATTTGTTTCAGCCATTTCCAAATCGTTTGAAAAGCTTCTTGCTTTTGCGGCGGAAGGGATCAATTTCGTATTTGGCAATTTGGTAAACGACGGTCAAATGTCCTTTTTCCTTAGTGTATTGCTCCCAATCGTCTTTATTTCCGTCCTCATCGGTATTTTGCGGCACTTCAAGATTTTGCCGATTATCATGAAGGCAATTGGCTTTGTTTTGAGCAAAATTAACGGCATGGGTAGGCTGGAGTCTTACAACGCTGTCGCTTCCGCTATTGTCGGTCAAAATGAAGTATTCATCACTGTAAAAAAACAGCTCGGTTCCTTGCCGGAGCACCGTCTCTATACGCTGTGCGCATCAGCCATGTCCACTGTTTCGATGTCGATTGTCGGTGCGTACATGACGATGATTGAGCCGAAGTACGTCGTCACGGCCCTGTTCTTGAATCTGTTTGGCGGCTTTATAATCGCTTCGATCATCAACCCTTACACAGTGAACGAAGAAGAAGATTTACTGGAGATTCAAAGCAATGAAAAGCAGTCCTTTTTCGAAATGCTCGTCGAGTACATCATGGACGGCTTCAAGGTAGCAGTAGTCGTGGGCGCTATGCTGCTCGGTTTTGTTGCCTTGATCGCGGCTGTGAATAGCTTGTTCGGCATGATTTTCGGCTGGACGTTCCAAGAAATGCTCGGCTTCGTCTTCGCTCCTTTTGCCATCCTGATGGGCATTCCTTTTGCGGAAGCGATGACGGCTGGTAGTATCATGGCGACGAAGCTCGTAACGAACGAGTTTGTGGCGATGATCGAGCTGGGCAAAGTCGTATCTGAACTGAGCCCACGTACAGTAGGAATTCTCTCTGTCTTCCTCGTTTCGTTCGCGAACTTCTCCTCCATCGGTATTATCGCTGGTGCGGTGAAAGGGCTGAATGAGAAGCAATCCAATGTAGTCGCTCGCTTTGGGTTGAAGCTGTTGTTTGGTGCCACGCTGGTTAGTCTTTTGTCTGGTGTCGTCGTCAGCTTTGTCCTGTAAGTGACATGAGAAAGTGTCCCTCTGCCATGTGCAGTAGGGACACTTTTTTTATGGTTAATTGGAAGCTCTATTATCAGCGAATGATCTTTTCCACATCAACACGTCCAGAGAAAAACGTCGCTCCTCCGCCCATATCCGCGATTCGGTCTGGTGTGAGGGCATTTACATAATGCTTCGGACCTTCGTTGTCTGCCCATAAGCCTTGGCTCACGACGACACCCGAGAGAACATTTTCACCGACAGCTGCCACGAGCTCGCACTCTCCCCGCTCATTCCATATGCGGACCGTATCTCCATCACAAATGTCTAGAGCACTAGCATCCGTCACATTCATGTGTAAACGAGGTATTTTTTCCATCTTCTGATGTTTTTCATTATTCGAGAACGTGGAGTTCAAATAATTGTGATTGGGCCCTGGGACAAATAAATACGGGAAATCCCCATCATTTACCAATGGCGTATACGTCGGTAATGGGGGCAGCCCTCGTTTTGCCATTGCTTGCGAGTAAAGCTCAATTTTTCCACTTGGGGTGGGAAGGTGTTCCAAAAAGAAAGGTTCCCTATTGGCTTTGGCATATTGTTTTTCGACCAACGTTTCATACGTGATTCCTTCCAGATGAGGATTGCCGTGCCCCTCCAACGCCTGTCTGACCATCTCTGCATCACTGTCTTGAAAAACAGAATCGTCATATCCCATGGCAGCAGCCAGCAAGCGGAAAACATCCGTGTTGGACTTGCTCTCCCCAAATGGGGCGATCACCGGTTGCTGAAGTTGAATGTAATGATGCCAATACGACGTGTAAAAATCAGTATTTTCATAAGAAGAAGTCGCTGGCAAAACGATATCAGCATAGAGTGCCGTCTCCGTCAAAAATAAATCATGCACAACCGTGAACAAGTCCTCTCTCGCCAAGCCATGCCGCACTTTGTTTCCTTCCGGTGCGACAATGGCTGGATTGCTCGTATAGACGAAGAGCGATTTCACCGGCGGATCTGTATCGAGCAACGCTTTTCCAAGTTCATTCATGTTGATGACTCTCGTCTGTTTATTTGCCAGCAAATCTGGTCGCTGCACGGCAAGCTTGTTGTGCTCCAGGAAACCTTTATTCCCTTTATTGGCCCCACCGCCTTTGACAAGCCACTGCCCTGTCAGGGCCGGAAGACAAGCTATCGTCCTTACACACATTCCACCATTATCGTGATGCTGAATGCCATTTCCAATGCGAATAAAGGAGGGGGATGTGGTGCCATACATTCTGGCCAATTTGTAAATATCTTCGACAGGGACACCCGTTATGGCTGAAACGGTAGCAGGATCGTACGTCCGTACATGCTCCCTGAGCTCTTCATGTCCTACCGTATACTTCTCCATAAAGGCTGAATCTACCAAGTTTTCAGCAAAAAGCACATGCATGATACCCAAAGCCAAAGCCGTGTCTGTTCCAGGCAAAATCGGGATAAACCAATCAGCCCATCGACCCGTCTGATTTTTATGGACATCAATCACGACGATTTTCGCCCCATTTTTTCGAGCCTGTTCCGCAAACACCACTTGATGCATGTTGGTGCTAACCGTATTGATCCCCCACATGATAAACAGCTGGGTATGAACGGTGTCTTCCGGATCTGTTCCAAAGGCTCCGCCCATCGTGTAGCTGTACCCTACAGCCCCTGCACTGTTGCATATCGTACGGTCAAGTTGACTAGCCCCCATACGATGGAAAAAACGGCGATCCATTCCTTCCACACTAATCCGCCCCATGTTCCCGTAAAAGCTGTAAGGCAAAATGCTCTCGGGACCGTCTGAGTCGATCAAGGCACGCCAGCGTTCGGTTATGGTAGTGATGGCTTCCTCCCAACTGATTCGAACAAACTCCCCGCTCCCTTTTTTGCCAATACGCTTCAACGGATGCGTGAGTCGCTTGGGATCGTAAATGCGCGCTGTCATGTTGCGGACTTTGTTGCAAATATTCCCCTTCGTCACCGGATGGTTCGGATCCCCTTCGATTTTGACGATTTTCCCCTCTTTTTTATGAAGGAGCAATCCACATTGGTCCGGGCAATCAAGTGAACAGACTGCTGGAAAAACACCGTTTTCCTGGGTCGTATAAGTCATGGGGCTTCCCTCTTTCTCATAACAGTAATCGCTTCTATACGCTATTATAATCGATAGAAAAAAGAAGGCACTACCCCTGTGCGAATGATAGATCTTTACGGTGTTGATAGGTGCGGTTGTAGGTTTTTAGTAGGTAGCTATCACAAAATCAACTATACCAACCCGATGAATCGGATCATTGGTAGGCTACCCCTACCACCGCACACCTCTACTTTTCCGAGGTCAACTCCATCGACTTCATCCCAGACTATGACCTGCTTAAAATGTTATATCTCGTAACGATAGATGTCCTACGAAAATGGACGGGGCGAGACCTATCGGTTTTCTTTTTAGGATCGCGTACATCCACACATCCGTTAACAAACAAAGAAAGGTTTCACCCCCGAAGGGATTGTCTTTCTCTGCACCAACGTGTCAAGGGTTCGCTTCGCCTTACGCCCTTCACCTTGTTGGTTCCATGAAAGGTGTCCCAATTAGGGGATGAAACCTTTTTAATATCGGTTGATTGAGTTTACAAAAAAACCCCTACAGACTCGAGAACCTTGTTAGAATTTATCCAACAAGGTCCTCCTACTCTATTCAACTAAGTTTACATGAAATCGGTTCTTTAATTCTGACCATGTGGCATTAAGAAATTCAACCTTGTTCGTAAACCCAATATAATGCTCAAAATTTTCTTCGTCAAAAGTTGCATAATATTCTTGTTGGAATATCACATTCGAGTATTTCGAAAAGTCGTCGCCCTCTTTCACAACAACACATCGAAATAAACTGTCGATATCTATCGCTTTTATAATCTCGTCCTTTGTCTTTACTGAGAACCAAATAATATTTGGTGGTGTATTATTAGGTTTGTCCCAGTGAGGAATTGTCTCTTCCCACGGCAATACCCATTCTGAATTAGTAAATAGACGTCTTTCATTGATGAATTCTTGAATCTCCCACTCAAATAAATGAAGATTTCTCTCATAGAAAGAGAATAACAGCAAGGAATCGTTTTCTATTAGAAAACTAAGAATTTGAGCAACTTCCTCAGTTGACACATTATGTTTTAGCATTCCAATTGATTTTATTAAGTTAAGTTCCATGCTATCCTCCTAATCGTTGAAATAGAAATGTTGGTCTGATCTAGTTCTCCCTGTGTTTGGATCAATATATTGAAAGTGAGGTCGGTCATATTAGTTAAGATCGATTACATCTTTTTTGGAAAGAATGAATAGCTTTCTTTAAGATTACATTGGAAGAGCTGTTCTAGTGCTTTCTATATACTTAAAATCACTCAAACCAGTTTTCATTTTACTATCACTTTAAATCCTCTTTCGTTTTTCTCTGCATCAGTAAATACTTGGAGTAATTTTTCTGCGTAATCGCCTAGATATTCAACACTTTTTTCATAATTCAACCATTCAATCGTTAGAGGTAATTCAATCCACGCAGTTAAACATTCCCATAGCGAATCGTGATTATTTCCCCAATACGTATGGTCATAATATTCAGGTTCTACTAGTTTGCTTCTCAGAATGCTGTGTAAATTATCCCTAGAAGTAAATTCCTCACCGTTAATTTTTATGATCTTCATTTTGGCATTCTACCTCCAAAACTCATTTAATGGCAGTTGGCTGTTATGCCATCAGCGTCAAATATGGCTACCAAATCACTAATTTTTGTTCTTTGCCATACAGCCTGGAATGCTACACAATCAAATCATATTCTTCCGTCACAATATCCACTCGATCAATCGAGATCTTTGCCTGCCAAATATAATTCGGAAAGCACGGTTTCTTTCAAAATTTTAGATTTCGCCAAACGTCCATCGTCTTTGAATTCGCGTCCATTCTTTTTGTAGCGATGATGCACCGTTTTTTTGAAATGATATTCAGCCGAATCTTCGCCATTGTCAAAGCTACATTTGTTCGAACCTGTAATATGTAACGCTAATGGGTTAAAATTCAAACATTTATGTGCGTACAGGCATATTAAAGGAACATCATACAGGGATGATTAGGGTTAAGTTCATTCAGTACGTTCCGCCCAATTTATTCGGCACTGGGTAGTATTCATTTTACTCAAAAAGAACCACCCTACGCCGGTTAAGGCGCAGAGTGGCGCTAAGTTAATAGATCCTAATGACAGTAGAAGGAGTTTTGAATTTGTTATTTCCGAAATAAACCAAAGAAAAGATTAGTTACCTGCAATGTTAAATTAATGATTCATATGAAACTTTATTATCTTTCATAATCTTTTCTATTTTTGGGAACACTTCAGATAAAAAGCTACCTCTCGCCTTTTCAGAGATGTATAAGCATATACCTTCATCGGTCTCTTCTAGCGTCATAGCAAAACTATAATTGTTAATATTTTTATTTCCAGATTCAGTGACAATACATGCACAAAAAACCTTTATCTCGTTCAAGATTTCCAAATTATTTTTTGGCTTAAACCAAAGAATTTCCCTAGTTAACTTTGGCCACCAAAACCATGTATCAATTGAACCAATTAATACCTTGCGCTCTTCTATAAATTTCATATACTCTCTATCTGTTGTTTTTACTGGCCCAGCAAATAAGAAAAATTCATCTTTATCTAGAAAGCAATTAAATATTTCGAAATATAATTCTGCTCGAAAAGGTAAAATAGAATCTTCAATTAGAAAATACGGTCTAGATTCCTTAAAGTATATCATTTGTCACCCCTCCATTAGTAGTAATGGTTATTATGTATAATCTTCTGGAGAACAATTAAAAAGGACCCTGAATGATGAACTGACCCCTCTTTTATTGATTAAGTTACAAATTCATTAGCTTCTTCATCATAGAAGTACCAAAATGGATTCTTTCCTAAAAAATACTTCTTCGAAAATTGCTCTATAAATATGGGCAACATCACTCGGGCACATACCACGTGATGGATCTTCGACAGAAAGATAGCTATCCCCGCTTATATTTTCAATAAAGTAACAATTAGTTCTTTGACGTGGATATATTCTCTTTTAAACCGCCTTCCAATCAAAGGCTACTCATTTAATCCCGTATTCTCCTATCATCTTGGATACGACTGCGGTGCGAGTCGTTGTTGATCCTTTTTTACTGGAGGTACATACGGTTCAACAGTCACTGGAATACCAAGTCTCTGTTTGTGTTCGTCCAACGTCGGAGTATCAGGATATATGTTGTCTAGAGTAATTTTGAATGGTTCTTCGACTGTTCCCCTATACGGATTATATTGGAGCGGCATATTGAACGACCCACCGCCGTAACTGCTCGTCGTTGTATAGGTCGTCTCTTCATAATGTATCCTAGTTGGCTCAACTGTAAAGGACATCTGAACGTCTGGACCATCCGATTGTCTCGATGATTTGGAAGGCTTTTTGAGCGTTTTCTTTGGTTGCTTATTTGATGCCGTCTGTAGGGACTTTTTCGATGACTGCTTTTTCGCTTCTGTGCCAGGCTTACTTGCTACCAACTTTGATGGGGTTGACTGAACTACTGGTTGTTCAACCGGATACGCCGATACATTGGTTGGCCTCGTCCCTTGATTGGCTAAATCCATAACCGGAGTCGTAACTGACAAAAGCGAAGCCGAAGTCGTTTGCGTTGCTTTTTGGACGCTTTTCGTGTTTTTCTGATCGGCTTTTACTTCCTTATTCAATGTTGGCCACAGGTATGCATTGAAACCTAGCAACGCAACCATAAGCGTGATTCCTGCAACTTTTTTCATTATCACATTCTCCGTTGCTGTTAAATTTGAAGTGTAAAAAGCATGAGGACTATAGAACTACAATAAGGAAATTATACGTTATCAGGCTAATAATTTCCAGAATAATGGCCTGAACCCTATTTCTACGCTTTAACAAAACGCTATTCTAATCCTGGATGTATGCTTCTAGTAATGCAATCATTTCACGATTCCCCAACATTCTTGCCTCTGCGATTGGGGTCCCTAACTTGGTTGGGTGTTCAGGAGCATACTGTGTTGCAAGTATCGGATCGGCTCCGTAATTCAATATTTCAGCCTCTGTTTTTACGGTATATTTATTAACGACAATCGTTTTCTGATGATGATGATTATTTTTTTAGATGACTTTGATACCACTTTAGATTCTGTCATACTTTGTAGCACTATAGTCCAAGTGCCCAAGCAAATAAATAACCACACTAAACAGTAAACTCCGTTTCAACTTAATTGACATGTCTTTATGACCACATGATTAGGTAAATTATGCCACATCAGCATTTCAGTTAGGCTTAAAGTGGTCCGAATCTTTAAAATGAGAATCATTTAAACCTCTTTGTAGGCGCACTCTTTACGTTTGCCATATAGCACGATGAGGGATACTAACAAGTAGTTGATAGAAAGCCTAGGTGTTCACTGAAAATAATGTATTAGACTCGAAAAATAAAGGGTACCGGCAATATGAAAAAACTCGTGTTCCTTAGCGTACAGGAATACGAGTTTTTTATTACATCCAAGTCACATTTGGTTGGCGGTACCACCCAAAAAATACCATGTAGGCTGTGGCCACGTTTACCACAAGAGGTACAATTCGTAACAAGCGATTTGCTACTTCTGATTATCTTCAGGAAGTAGCGAATATTCTAAACCCATAAAACTAGCTACGGAGAGCTTTTCTTCGTTGCTGACCTGAAATCGGTAATTAGCAGGAGACAATAGCGCCTGTTCATCATCTTCCGTCAAATTTTCTTTTAGCTTTAGCTGTTGCGAAATCGTATACCGATTCTCTTTACTGTTGAACTCAATTTGAACGTGTGAAGGAGTCTCAGCAAGCAAATTTTTAATGGTCTCGTTGCCTGGCATATCTGCAAACGTAAAGTAAATGGGTTTTTCCGTATGCATCATTTTTTCTCTTAAATCGTCCGAAATTAAGATTCGTAACGTGAGTTCTGCCGAATTACCGTTTTTTGTTATTTGAAGCACGGATGTTTTTAGATTCTCCCCTGTAATTTCTTCGAAATAATCGTAGACAGTTACATATGACTTCTCTTTAGGGACTGTTACTGCCTCGCTACAGCCACTAAGAAGAACTATGAACAGAAGGAGAAGTATATGGAGAGGTCGGATCATAGATCTTTTGATTTTTTACTAGAATACTCTTTGTACGAGTATTTGACGTTAACGTAGTTAGAATCTACTACTCTGCCTTGAAAATATTCGTTTAAGCTTCCAGTTGTTTTTACGGCTTTTGATCCGTATTCAACGGTTGTAATCGTACGCTTTGGTATGACCCAACTGTGGGTTGTTTCTACAATGTCTTCATCTCCAAAGGAAACTTCTGCATTAATCCCCACTTTTCCCTCTATTATCCTCCAGTTGACTTTCGTCTCGGCTTCCACGCCTATTTTTCCGGTTAGAAATGTTTTTCTTGTAACCTTCCTTGAAAAGGTATCGTTTTCGCTACTATCGTTCTCAATATCAGCTTCATAAGATTTTGCTTTGTATAGGTCCTTCTTAGACATTTCATATACTTTGCCAGTCATATCATTGCCTAAGGGACCAATCTTAGATGAATCACTCTTTGTAAGGTCATCTGTAAAATCATACTCTACTGGGTTCTCATATACACGTTCAACGATTTTTAAGTTACCTATTTTAATAGTCTCACCTTGAGATACTGCGAAAGCAGAGCCAGCTCCAGATACAACTAAACTGCTAAGTAAGAGAGTTGCGAAAGAAATTTTCTTAATATTCATTTTACCCTCCTGCATATTGTTAGAAATTTTAAATCCAAGGCAATTATAACATATATTTCCAAATTAGGTTTCTATAACCTTAATTCAAATAAAACCTTATCTACTTTTTTTCTTTTTTTTGCATCATTCTTGATTGAATTACCAGAATGTACTGATCCAATTGCTGACTTAATTCCACGACTTCATCATCCAACAAATCATTTTTCTCCAAAAACAATTGCACCAGTTGTTCCCGTAATTGTTCCACAATGTTTTTCAAATGATCTACATCGTGATAAGTTCCTCCTTCCTGATCTAACGCTAGCGTGTTACATTTACTTATAGGAGCTGTATCTGCTCCTCCTGCGGGCGTTCCTTTAACCTGGCAAAGGGGTGGAACGCCCTTTTTATATGCAATAGCTCCTATGGTTATCGCCTCCCTTATTTTAACAATAGATACATTTATAACTATACTGCAATTTCCCAAATTCACTGTTCTTAGAAAAATGGGAAAATAACAAAAGCATCCCTTTTTTGTTTGGGATGCTTTTTCGAACCCTTTATCAAACTCTATTTAGCCTCCTACGCCGTGATGATATTGCATAACTTGAGGAGGAGAAACAGCAGAAATAGATGGCGTTTCGCTTCCTATAGAAGCCTGGCCAACACTGGAAAATAGCCCAAAACTCAAAGCCATGGATAACAAAACAAAAAATTTCTTCATATTCACACTCTCCCTTCTAAAATGGCTTCATAGCGATCTTTTTGCTCATTTGTTGCGTGTGGCAAGTGTTTCCAAAACTTTGTGACACAACGTTTAAATCCTTGGTGATAGGTCATTTTGTCAGATAAATCCAGGCACATCAGTAACTGATCTATCGCTTGTGACGTGTTTCCTTTTCTAAATTCATATTCAGTCTTTTGATCCCAAAAGTGAAAATTCTGACTCAAATTAATAGGATTCTGATGGTCATGAAAGCTGGATAGATTGGCAGAATAACGATGTAGTAGCTCATCTATACAAAAATTATGTTTATTGGCTGCTTCGATGATAGTCAACATCCCAGGGAGAATTTCATTTGGATGTTCCTTTAAGAAAGCAACATACTCTGATAGGATACTCACGTTTCCCTTCTTCAAGTTAAGCCCATATAAGTTAGCCCTGCCCCATATATTGAATTTCTTTACTTCTTTATGCCCTATCTCATCTAACAGTTCAAACCAAGTAAGATCAGTATATTCGATCACGTGTTTTTCCGCTTCTTCATATTGTTCTTGCATTGTCAGAGCAACTCCTTTTAACAAGGAGCTTTGGCCATAGTACACAACTAGATGACGTTCCGTATGTAACATTTCATCCATTTTACCGCTCTCTTTCTTGCTTAGTTGATCCTGATAGACTGCAATAGCTAAGGTCCGTAATTCGTCAGCATATTTTTCAACATCTTTCCACTTCTGCAACATGTAGCACGCATTGGCTAGATGTAGCAACGCGCCCAATTGGTGATGTTCGGATAATCTGTTCCGATAGGGTTCAAACCGTGTGACCGCTTTCCAGTTGTCTTCAGGGCTTGTACCTTGTAACGCACGAAATAACCGATATTGACTTATCAGAAAGTGATCCGAATGACTATCTTTTTCCGTTTCAATCACTAGCTGATAAAAAGGGACTGACATAGCCTTTCCACCAGTTTGAAATAATTGCTCTGCAACAGTGAAGAGAATGGAAACGTTTTTAGGGTTCTCTAGCAATCTTGAGACAACCACATCAATACAATCCTGACGCCCGATCTCGGCACATCGAACCAAGTAAGGGATCAAACGTGGACGCGAAATTTTTTCCTCGGCTATGCACTCTTCCGGGTATAACTCGTACAACCAACCAGGAGCCTTTTTAAAGACCTTAGCCAACGTGTCAAGCTGACCAATTGTAATGGCACGTGGTGGATTGCTATTAAGGATCTCACTCAAATGTCCGGGATTAACACCACTCAATTCACTGAGTTTACTAAGTGTATATCCGTTCTCTTTTATATTTCTATCTATTTCAGAGCGTATCGATTTTTGTGTTGTTTTTCTTGTTTCCATACTAAAAGAAATCCCCCTTAGTAGTGTACATAAGAAACACTTAACTTCCCACATTTTATAATCGTCGCAAGCATTTGTGAATATTTACCATAAATTCCCCTTGAACTTACTTACGATCCGTCAATTATATTACTCATGCATGGAGTTCACATCCTTCTATGAATTTTCATTCCACTTTCATCTTAGTTTTTAGAGGTTATCAAAATGTAAATGCTTGGCAATAATAGTAAGTATAATACGTGTATTTTAATTCGCCAAGTATCGTGGGTCATCAAAAATTCGCTAACAGGTTAACATATGAGTAAACGATTCAAGGAGAGCTTCCAAGAATTGAAACTAAAAGATGCCCGAATAGAAAAGAAATTATCCCAGGAAAAAATAAGCAGAATCATAAACGTTTCCTTGAAACACTATCAGAACATTGAATACGGGATTACCAATCCCACTGTTACGATTGCGCTACATATTTGCGAAGTTCTCGACATCGATCCAAGAGAAGTTGACGAGTGGAAAGACAGACGTATACCTAACTAAGAGCGGTTTCCTATGGGAAATGCAAAATTCAACCATAAGGTTAAATAAGCAAAAAAGCCGGATTACCGTGGGGTAATTCGGCTTTTTACTTATCGAGAGTTCTGTTCACAGACATATTTTTCACGCGAAGTCGACTGATATAATTATTCTTGGTCATAATTATCTTTTTTTTGAACCTATGTTACTAGATCAACGAGAGAAACCATTTCAGTTGTCAAGAGGCCCCCGAGGCAATAAAAAGGACACCATCAGTCGATGGCGCCCCTTTGTCTACGATTTCAGAAATCCCAATCCAGCAAGTCCTCCAGCAGTTCGCGGGAAAATGCTAATTGCTCCGGTGTGTATTTATCCAAAAAGCTCATAAATCGCTGCTCAATGTCCTGATGCATCCGATGATGAATCTTATACAGCTTTTGTCCTTTTGCAGTTAGCCGATAGTACACTTCTTTCTTATTATCAACCAGCTGTTGCCTTTTAATTAAATCAAGCTTCCATAACTTTTTGCTGATCCGCGTTATGGACCCTTTCGTTAAATTGACTTTTTCCGAAATCGTGGTGACATTGATGGGACCATGATCCCCGATGCAGGCGATGAAATGAATTTCGGATAGCGTTAGGTTTAGCTTCATCCCCATCTCGGATTCCAGCATCTGCATCTCTTCTGCCATTCGCGCAGTCAATTTGCTTTCTCGCAGCTCTTGCTGCGTGACTAGCTGAATGTAAAGCTGTATGATCCTTTGCTTGGAAAGTTCTGTGCTTTGCATATCATGTCTCCTAGTTAACCATCTCCTCTCCATTATATACTGATTGTTTCGAGAAAAACAATTTCATTTTGTTTTGCGCAAAACAATCGTGTTGTAATCAATTATGTCCGCACCAGTGGATGATTCCTTTCCGAATCGCTTCCATCGGATTAGACTCCTCCTGGGAAACCGCCCATGCGACATATCCATCCGGTCGAATCAACGCGGTATGTACATCATGCCAATCAGCAGCTTCCTTCGCAAGCGAAGCGCGAACGACATGAACATGCTTGTATTTCGACCAATCTACAGCATCGTCCAATCGTTCATCCGAGCCGAAATGGAGCAAGAGGAATGAACCGGAATGAAAAAGCTCGTATGCATTCTGGCACTCATCGTTCTCCAGACGCAGATTCAACTCTGTAAAACGCCGACCATTCAATACATGCGGCTGCATCTCCCCATCCGATTCATACTGGACATTGAACGCAGAGATTTGGGTAGCCAGCCGATAATTTGCCTCGGGTATTTGCAGTAGGTTGGACACCATATTCCTCAATGCGTTGATGGTTGGTGAGAATTCTGAACCACCGAATAGCAGCGACTGCACCTGTGTATTCGTTAGCAATGCGGTATTGATAGGGAAACGCTCTGCATGATAGCTGTCCAACAGCCAATCCGGTGCCCAGCCTTTTAAATGGGCTGCCAGCTTCCACCCTAGGTTGATTGCCTCTTGCAGGCCTACGTTCATCCCCTGTCCTCCGGCTGGAAAATGAATATGCGCCGCATCTCCCACCAGGAAAATCCGTCCTTCCCGATAACGCTGAGCTTGCAAGGTTGCATTGCCAAAACGAGTCATCCAAAACGGATCGGAAATTCCTAAATCGTCTCCAAGAATACGCAGTAAACTAGCGCGCAATTCTTCCAATGTAACGGGTTCTTCCTTTGGCACTGCCATTCGCTCCGGATCGATCAGCACCACCCGATGCATCCCTTTTGGCAAGGGTACAATCATGACCAAACCTTGCTCATTAAAGTAGGAAGGAACTCCCGATTCCGGCGGATTTTTCAAAACAACATCTCCTTGCATAGCCGTAAAAGTCGCATTCTTACCGATAAACGGAATGCCTGCCTGCTTGCGGACAATGCTGGCAGCGCCATCTGCACCGACCACATAGAGTGCCGTCAGTACAGCCTTTCCATTCGGCCCGACAGCCTCAACCTCAGCCCCCTGCTGATCTTGGTGTACTGCCAATACCTCCACTTCCCTGCGTATTTCCACCCCTAGACTTTTTGCCCACTCCTCTAGTACCTTCTCCGTGTCATGTTGGGGAATAATCAGTGTGTAGTTGGAGGAAGAATCCAAAACGGAAAAATCCAAGCGGGTATCAAGTGCTGCAAAATGCCCTGTCGCAATCGGCTTTCCTCTATCAAGTAATTTCGCTTTCAACCCGCGCATATCCAGGATTTCCAGTGTGCGCGGATGTACAGTGAGTGCGCGAGAATAAGGGGTTGTTTCCCTTAAGCGCTCAAGCACGCACACCTTCACTTTGGCCAACGCCAGCTCTGCAGCCAGCATCATTCCAACTGGTCCACCGCCAACAATAATTACCTCATAATCGAATTGCATGGAAACCACTCCTCTATTTTTGTTTTGCACGAAACAATATGAATATATCACATCCTCTTTTAATTGAAAATGTTTTTCAATTAAATACTTACTAAAGACTATGCCGACAAATGAAAAGGCGACCCCTTCTCGAAACGAGCTAGAGATCGCCTTTTCTATTTTTTTATCGTTTGGCTACTACGATAACATAAACATGACCTTGATCATTTGTCCACAAATCCACTTTGTCCTTGGAGGAAAGCTCGCTTTCTTTCAAGTCATTACCGTTGTAGTATTTGATCTTCGCGTCTTCCGTCATCTTCAGGCTCGTCGATACGTTATCGAAGAATACGTATTTGTCTTTGTTCACACGGGATTCAATTCCGACGAAGCTCACGTTTTCCTTCGCCAGCTTTCCACTGACGGAAGCGTCTATGACATCGCCGTCACGATCAAGGGTCAATGTCACGTACTCAAATTGATCGACGTCTTCAATCGCATCCTCATCCGTTACATCGTACGTCTTGCCGTTAACCTCTACTTTCGCGGAAGTCACCTTGCCGTCATCGTTACGAACCTCAACAGAGTCAACCACGCCGCTTACTTTCTTAGGCGCACCTGTAACGGCCTTTACTTTGCCAGCGTTGTTGAGTGTCAGCGTGTATTCTTTGTCGTTGGATGCTGCATCGCTGTCAATGGTGACGCCGGACAAGAGCTCATACACTTTACCGTTTACAGTAATTTTGGAACCGGACTTTTTCGTCACGTATCCTTTTACGGTTTGCTTTTCCAAAGTCAGCTCCACAATGTCATTCGTGCCGACGTTGTATTTCCATGTAAGGATACGGTGGTCATTAAATTGATCGGTTTTAATCGTCGTTGGTGATACGGAGTCGCCATCGACAGTCAGCTTCGCGTTGGTCAAGATATCGTAGGTTTTCCCATCGATTTTCACAGTTGCCAGCTTTCCTGCTGCATACGCGGTTGTGTCAGAGACCAGCTTGTTCGTAGCTGCCCCTACACCTTGCTCTACTTTCACCAGATTTCCATTCTTGTCAAATGTAAGAACTGCAATTTGGCCGCTCGTCAACTCATCCAGTTCATCTACTTCGTCTTCGTCTACGAACAACTCGGTATCTTCATGCACCTCGTAATTGAAGCTGCCAACGCGAATCAGGTTTTTGTCTGTATCAACGGTAATTGTATCTGTGAAGCTCAGCTTCGTGTAAACTAGCTCAGATACTTTGCCGTCCACGTTGAGTGTCAGCTCGACTAAGTCATCTTTTTCGATGTCAGAGAACGAAGCACTTGTTGCTTTCGCCTCTGGATGCGCCTTGCCTTTGATCGTTGCTTTGGAATCTAGAGCATAGGTCGTGCCGTCTACTTTCAGCTCTTTCTTCGAGTTGGAACCGCTCACGGAAGATACTTTTTCCACAATTCCTTTTGTCGAGTTGTCACTAATCGTGATGGACTTGATCTTGCCATTGTCGCCAACGACTGCCACGAACTTTTGGCCGATGTGAGAACGGCTTACATTTACGCCATCTTCTACTTCCAAAACGACTTCTCTTCCATTGACGATTGCCTTGAATTTCTTCTCATCGCCTACAGCCGTTGTAAAATTAAGGCCAGTCTTCACGATTCCTTCGACGATTTCGGAGTCAGAAGTAGCAACGGTGAGGAAAGCCACTCGGCCGTTTTTCGTGATGTATTCGACTTGGGCGCCTACGACCAGATTGCCGTATACTTGCGCGGAATCAGCAATTTCGATTTCTTTGTTTTGTCCGACTAGTTTCAGCTTTTTACCAGACTTGTCATACGAAGCAACTGCACCCTTCACTACTGGCAGCTTCTGAATGGTTCCTTTTGCATTGCCATCTTTGTCGTAGTATGCGCCGTTTGCGTATACAGGCGTTTCCATAAAGCGATCGGTATACTTCGCAACGGTATCACGCGGAGCTGCTGCTGTCGGTGTTTCTTTTGCATCGTAAATACCTGCTCTGTCCGCTTCCAGCAAGTACGGGATGTACCACTCGCTTGATGCTGATGGACTAACGTCGATCTTCAAGCCTTGAACGTAAACAGTCAACGCTTCCGCAATTTTTACGTTGTGATTCGGTTTGAAGGTGCCATCCGGATAGCCCTTGATAATGCCTTGCGATACGGCGAGATTGATATAGCCTGTCGCCCAGTGATCTGCAGGCAGGTCTTTAAAGACTGTTTTTCCTTGCAAAAGCTTTGCTTGGGCATCTGTGTACCCGAGTGCCAGTACCGCAACTTTGGCGAACTCTGCTCTCGTCACTTCTTTATTCGGCTTAAACGTGCCATCGGTATAACCTTTTAACACACCGGCATAATTCAATTTCAGAATCGCGTCTTTATTTACGTTTCCTCCGATGTCGGAGAATGGCAGTGCCGTAGCAGCCCATCCGGTACCCGGCAACGCAAGCGAACCTGCCAGAATTGCTGTCGCTAATAATTTTTTAAAATCTTTGCTTGCTCGATTCTTTGCTTTTTGCAAAATAAACCCCTCCATCGATGTAACCGTTTTATCAGTTCATTCTCTCCAGCAGACACTCCCATTTGAAGAAATGATGGAATAGTCCTCAGTAGAACTGTTTTCTTCGGCCGAATGCTCTTTTTAGACGACAACATTTCCAAAAAAGTTTCAAAGCTTGTTCACGGTAATTCATTCCACTGTCTTCAAACATTGATAGGTAGCGGGTTCACGATATTTCGCAGAACGTAAAAAAACCACCTGAGATCTCAGGTGGTTTTACGTTTCATTCCAGCAGGAAATGCTATAAGCCAGGTTCTGTCTCTCCCGTGCTTCAAGCGGGGCAATCCCTCGCACCAAGAGCGGTAGCCATCTATCTATGGCATCCGAAGATACCATCCGTCCTTTCCGTTTGATTCCTTCAGGACGGTTCCCCTACCTAATTTGGGTTTCTCGCTCGCAGGGTTTACCGCGTTCCATCTTTTCTGTCGCCAGAAAAGCTACGTTTCTGTGGCACTTTCAGCGTACTCGGGCCTCAGAGAGAGCCCTTTCCACGCCGTCAGCAAAGCTTGGCGCCTCACTGCCCTGGCTTGCACCAGGTACGAACACTCCAGGCATCTCAGCCTGGGCGAGCCTGGACTTTCCTCTACCGCCAATCGTCGAAACGATTGCGGCAGCGACTACCCACATTTCCTGCACATCAGAATCAGTAATATTTACTCTATCACATGCTTCATACATGGTCAACAAGCAGGATTTGGAAGGTCCATTTGTAGTACAATAGAAATGGCTACGAGGAGGTATGACGATGATAACCATTACTCCAACTGCGGCAGTACGTCTTGCACAAATGATCGCGGAAGAATCGGATGCGGAACAGCTCGGAATCCGACTCGTCCCGACTACGACAGGTTGTGGTAGCTATACATATAGCATCGCCATTACGGAAGCGGACAAACACGATATTGCCCAAAACATAAGTGGGATTCATTTCTTTTATCAAACGCATGAGATAGACAAGCTCTCCGGGACAGTCATCGACTGCGATCCTGCAACTGGCCGATTCTCCATTTTCCATCCGCGCCCGATGCAAACTGATTGCTCGCTTACTCATTGATTAGGAGGTTACTATGCTGCTCTTATCATTTGAAAACATCAAACCAAAGATTCACCCTACTGTTTTCCTGGCAAAAGGCTCCGTCGTTTCTGGTGATGTCGAAATCGGCGAGGATTCTTCTATTTGGTACAACACCGTGATCCGCGGGGACATCGCTCCAACCGTCATTGGAAAACGCGTCAGTGTGCAAGACAACAGCACCCTGCATCAAAGCCCGAACAACCCGTTGATCCTCGAAGACGAGGTGACCGTTGGACATAATGCTGTTTTACATAGCTGCGTGGTACGACGCGGCGCATTGATCGGAATGGGTGCGATTGTTTTGGATCGTGCGGAAATCGGGGAAGAAGCGATGGTTGCTGCGGGTGCCCTCGTTCCTCCAGGTATGAAGGTGCCGCCTCGCTCGCTTGTTGTCGGCAACCCAGCGAAAGTAAAACGCGAACTTAACGAGGCAGACTTGAAAGAATTCGTACGCATTCGACAATCGTATGTAGATAAAGGAAAGACGTATCGCCAACTGGAAGAAAGCCCGCTAGAACGCGAATAGGAAAAGGATCGAGTTAACAAATATCACCAAAATACTTTTCAGGATTCAATGCCACGACTAACCTGTGCATGGAACCAAAAAAGCGGCGTATCCATAGTGGAAACACCGCTTTTCCCTTACGAAGCATTCTGCAATCGATCCACTTCGCGAATGTGCTCAAAAAGCATATACGAGCGGATCGCTGTCTCTAAATGAAGCCGATCCGGTTCTTTGGTCGTGCTGTATTTTTGAAAGAAAGCCGACAGCTTGTAAAGAAATCCGAAATATTTACGCACGTAGCGATCCCCGAGCATGCCAACAAGCAGTCCTGCTACTCCGCATGCGACGCTCCATTCTAGGGGTAAAAAGAAAACGGACAAAATGAACCCCGTAAAAAACCACACGACCAGATTCGTCGAGCAACCGTCATTCACGATATTTGCCCGTTGAATCTCTTTCAGTGCTGCTAGCGACTTCTTCCCCCCATAGCTAAACACTTTATGCTCCGCACCGTGAAATTTTTTCATCATTTTCGGAAAAACGAAGTGAAAGCCTGCGATGTATACAGCGACCCACATCGGATCGATGATGGCCCAGTCAGGCTTCACGATCACTGCCAGTGCATAACCAGCAAGCAGGAGGTGAAACAATTGATAGTACCACGGGAAGGAGAAAAAAATTCGATACCAGAGCTTCCCAATCGTTTTTAATGTGATTTTTTCCGCCCACATATGAATCACGCCGTCTTTTACTTCCGCGCAAGCCAGCACATTTCGATCATGAAAAAGCACACCGCGTCCAAAAGACATCCCCATAATCATCTCGTTAGCTATTCTCCTTCCGCCCTAATGTCGTTATAATAGGTTGAGTTGTACGCAGAATGAAGGAGGTTTCCACAATTGATCCGCATGGTTCCAACTACACCATTAACGCCTTTACACGATCCATGGGAGCCGTTGTTCAATGCGACACCCCCCGCCTATAAACTTACCAGTGTCGAGTTTACTGTAACGAATCTGTGCAATCTCCGCTGTGAGCATTGCGCGGTTGGTGATACATTGCGATACAAAGACGATCCCGCTCTCCCTGTCGATCTCATACTCCGTCGTCTCGATGAAGCAAAAGATCTGCTTACTATCAGTATAACAGGCGGAGAACCGATGTACAGCGAGCGCACCGTGAAAACTGTGATCGGGCCTATTCTACAATATGCAGCAGATCGTGGGCTGCGGACGCAAATCAACTCCAACATGTCCATGCCGTTTTCTCGGTATGAGTTGATCCTGCCTTACATCGACGTCATGCATATTTCTTGGAACTGGTCTACTCCCGAAGAATTCCATGATATTGTTTACGCAAAAGCACGGCAGCCGGTTTCAATTAAAAGAGCGGAAGCACAGTTTCAAGAGATGATGGAAAATGCTCGCAAACTCTCGGAAGCAGGTGTATTTGTCTCAGCCGAAACGATGCTGAATCATCGCACATGGACAAAACTCGATACTCTTCACCGTCAGATTCAGGAGATGGGCAGCAAGCGACATGAGGTACACCCGATGTATGCAAGTGATTTTGCACGTGATCTGGATGTCCTTTCACTCGATGAGCTCCGTCAAGCCATTCATCGGATGCTCGATGTACGCAATGAAGATTTGTGGATGCTTTTTGGGACGCTTCCGTTTTTCGCTTGTAGTCCTGAAGCAGCGGACAGGGAATTGATCAGCAGACTGCGCTCTGCGAAAAATGTGACGACTCGCAATGATCCAGATGGTCGCAATCGTCTTAACATCAACATTTTCACCGGCGATGTCATCGTAACCGATTTCGGGGATGTAGAGCCATTGGGCAATATTCAAACCAATCAGCTCCAGTCGATGTTTGAAAAATGGCAAGAACACACACTGAATAAGAAGATCAATTGCTTCTGCCCTGCTGCTGGATGTGCAGGACCTAACCTGCTCGTTGCTAATACTTACTATCAGGAGACTGATTTCACTCTGCGCAAAGCACTCGTCTAATTGGGTACACTAGGGCGTGAGGTGATCTACCATGAGCAGACGCAAACGCCCTCTCGTCCCCGAGGCGAGAAAAGGACTGGACGCCCTAAAAGCGCAGGTTGCACACGTTGCTGATCCCGCGCAGGCCAAATTCGAGGTCGCAGAAGAAATTCATGTTCCATTGCAGCCCGGCTATAATGGACAGTTAACCTCTCACGATGCTGGTCGAATCGGAGGACGCTTGGGCGGCAGTATGGTCAAAGAAATGGTTCGGATGGCAATGGAAGGCATGAATAAAAAACCGTGATCCTATTGTTTGGGAACCCCGCTATTTGATGTATGCGAATGGCGGGGTTCTTTGTCGAGCAATCGAGTATTGCCGAGTAGGATACTTGCTATCAAACTGACTCCAATCAGAATCAATCCAGTGACAAAGACACCGTGCAAAGCTTCACTAAACACCATTCCTGCCTGCGTGCGCCATTCAACAATGGTCCCAAACACACTAATACCAATCGTCCCCCCAATGGAACGAAATAATTGCGATGTCGACATGGCCACGCCCCGATCTTGCGGTTTAACAGCGCTGTGTGCTGCTGTACCGAGTGCCGGATAGATTGCCCCCATGCCTAGACCCGTGACAAACATGTAGCTGACGAGCTGTGTGTTGGTTGTCTCTCCATCCATCGTACTCAGAAGGAAAAAGCCTGTCGCCATGATGAGTAAGCTGGGAATCAGAATCGCCCGAAAGGAGGCTTTTTCCATCCATCTTCCCCCAACCGTCGAAGAAATCGCTGCCGACAGCATGAGTGGCACTAAAAGGAATCCAGCCTCCGACGGACTCGCACCGCGTACCCCTTGGACGAACAGAGGGGTATATGCGATTGCACCGAACAAAGCGGCACTCACGAAGAATCCTACAAGATTGCCATATCCGATGGCCGGAATGCGAAATAAGGAAAGCGGAAGCAGGGGTTCCTTTGCTTTGGTTTCAATCCAGATGAACAAGCCGAGTAGGAAGATACCCGCTCCCCCTAACCCAAACTTGTATTCCCTCCCCTCCATAACAAGGGACAGCAGGATGAGAATGATGGCTGCACTCAAGCTAGTCGCCCCATACCAATCAATCACAGGCTTCTTATCGTAGTGCCGCTGATCACGAAAGGCTAGAGCAATGATCAAAAAGGCAGCGATACCGATAGGAAGGTTGATAAAGAAGATCCATCCCCATGGCAGATACTCCACGAGAATTCCTCCCAACGAGGGACCGAGTATACTCGTCATGGCAAAGACAGCTCCGAAAAGGCCTTGAAATTTGCCTCTCCTTTCGGGTGGATACAATTCACCCACAATGATAAATGCAACCGGCATTAATGCCCCAGCGCCCAAACCTTGGACTCCTCTCGCGGCAATAAGACCCGCCATGGAATTAGCCATGCCGCAAAGGAGAGAGCCCACAAGAAACAGAAACAAACCGATCAAATACATTTTCCTCGGTCCAAACAAGTCCGCCATTTTCCCATAAATGGGCATGCTCGTGGTCGATGTGAGCATATAAATGGCGAACACCCAGCTATAAAGAGATAAACCTCCCAGCTCTTTGGTAATTGTCGGCATGGCTGTTGATACAATCGTCTGATCCAACGATGACAAGACTAGCCCCATCAGCACTCCACCCGTAACAAATCCTACGCGACGCTTTTCCATTTCCATCACTCCCTTTTTTGAAGTCAGTTGATAACAGCTCCAAAAATATAAGGGAATTTTTAAAAAAAGAGTAGACTTTTTCTTTCTGATGAGTTATTCTGATGATAGAGTCTGCCCCTAAGAACTACGAATGAATCATAAATAAAAACCGCCTCCATTATGGACGCGGTTTTTTTGTTTTGCCATTCATCTCAGCTTGTCGAGCTTTTTGGCACTTGCCTTACGAGGTCCAAGCATCGCCTTTCCTATGTCGCCCACTTTGTTTACAGAGTCAAAAACTTGGTCGATTACATCCACAAGTTCCCGAATCTGCACCACTTTTCCATAGACGCCCATGAAATGGTGTCGAATGTTTTTTCCATTTAACCCTAGCATGGCCGCACCTCCTCTTAATCCTCTCGTATCACTTTATGCAGGATCGGGCGAAGAGGAAATTGCGAAGTGTGGAAAATTATTCGGCTCTCTATCCAGCAGCTTAGCGTGGACGAGGTGTGCCGGTCGGACGTGGGCGCGGAGGTGGTGTTGGCGTAATGGCCCGCTCCAGACGAGTGACACGGTTCTCTAATCGATCAACACGGTTATCCAGTCTGCGGAAGTCTTCCCGAAGCGCATCCACTCGCCTTTCCAGACGATCCAAGCGACGTTCGACATCCCCACCTGGAGCTGGTGTCGGGGTAATCGGAATGTACAAATTTTGACCAACGTAAATGTAGTAGGGATATGCGATATTATTCACGCGGATCAATTCCTGAACGGATACACCAAAACGAGCGGCAATGCTGTTCAGCGTATCTCCGGCACGGACTACATAGTTCACGAATCTCACTCCTTTTATCTGTGATCATTCGTTATTAACCTATGCCCGCCTTGGTACCCGCGCGATAAACCAATACCCATTTTGGCAAAGAATAGTCAAACACCCAGTACAAACGCCGTTACAAACCTGAAAGAACAAGGCTTAGTCCCATCAACAATTGGAATAGACAGTTACACCCTCAAGAAACACTTCTTCTACCTGCTTCAAAACCTCTATCTCTTGTAATGGATCCCCTTTTACCACAAGCAAATCTGCAAAGTAACCTGGCGCTAACGTACCGATCTTACTTCCTTGGTCCAACACCTCAGCAGCGTTCTGGGTAGCCGCCTGAATCGCCCGAATTGGCTCCATCCCCAACTCCACCATCAGCTTGATCTCTTCTGCCACAGGTGTAATCGGATAGCCTTCCAATACGATATCCGTACCCGTAGCGATCTTTACGCCTGTATTTATCAATCGTGCGAAGTTCTCGCGGTACGCCTTTTCCGACTCGACGAAAAAGGCCCCCTGCTCGATAATCCCTTCGCTCAATATGCCTTGATTCGTCTGTTGCTGCTCATTCCAAATATGTTTGTAATAATCAGCAATCTGAAAAAAGGTGATCATGGTCGGTACCCATACCAGTCCTTTTTCTTTCATCTGCTCTGCCTGTTCGACGGTCATAAACGTCGCATGCTCGATCGTATCAAATCCCGCATCAATCGCCATTTGGATCGCAGGTTGGAGCGAGGCATGCACACAGCATTTCCGTCCCAAGCGATGAGATTCATCAACCGCCGCATCCAGCTCCTCTTGTGTGAACTCCGGCGTTGGTGTACGATGGCTCGTCATGAGCTTGATCCAGTCTGCTCCTGCTCTCACTTGTTCACGCACGGCTGTCCGTACTTCCCACGGACCATTTGCTTCTCGCAAGGCACCCTCTAATTGCCAGCCGTGCCCCCCGGTCATAATAATCCCTTGATTTACCTGAAAAAGACGAGGGGAAACAATGAACTTGTTCTTAGCTGCCAGCTTCAACGTACTGCACAATCCATCCGGTGCTGCTACATCGCGGATCGTCGTGACCCCCAAGGAAAGTGCCTCTTTCAAGTTCGCTGTTGCAAGTAAAGCCACGAGTCCATCGTTGTTGCGGTACTCAGCCGAGTCTGGTTTGCTCCACCAATACCCGATATGAACATGTAAATCGATCAAGCCTGGCAAAATGGAGCATCCGCTGTACCGCTTTACCTCTCCTTCCGAAATGGAATCCGTAAGCTCCGATTCTGTCCCTACTGCTACAATTTTTCCTCGCTCATCAATCCCAACAGCGCCTTGTTCGATTACATGCTCTCCATCTCCGATAATAACGCGATCAGCAATCAACCATTTCATTTCTGTCCCCCCTGTCAAAAATGAAAATCATCTGTCCTCAATCTTGGTTAGTCCCTCGAAAGTTCATCATCTATCCAACTATTTCCTTCTACTCTCCCGCTTAGTTTGAAAAAAAGCCTCCGGCAGCACGTGAAGTGCGCCAGAGGCTTTCGTGTTACATTCCTTATTTAAATACAGGTGCTGCAAACTGAGCCAATTTCTCTGCGGAAGACTTTTCCACATCCGCGTGCAAGCTATTGCCATGAGAATCCATGGTGACGATTGCTGCGAAGCCTTTTACGCGCAGGTGCCACATCGCTTCTGGAATACCGAATTCCATGAAGTCGACACCTTCTACTTTTTCCAAGCATTCTGCATAATACTGGGCCGCTCCACCAATCGCATTCAAGTACACAGCGCCATGCTCGTTCAAAGCTTTCAGGGTTTTCGCACCCATTCCGCCTTTTCCGATAACGGCACGGATTCCGAATTTCTTGATGATTTCGCCTTGGTACGGCTCCTCGCGAATGGAGGTAGTCGGGCCAGCCGCTTTTACATGCCACTCGCCTGCTTCGTCCTTCAGCATAACTGGACCGCAATGGTAAATGACCCCTCCATTGAGGTCCACTGGACAGTCATGATCCATCAGGTAGCTGTGCAGGGCGTCGCGTCCTGTGTGCATTTCGCCATTGATAATGACCACATCGCCCACTCGCAGGTTGCGGATTTGTTCTTCAGAGATTGGCGCTTCCAGAACAACCTCTCGGCGCTTTTCGCCCGCATCGTCCGTAGCTGCTACCGGGGACAAGTCCATCGCCACTTCTTCGTCTTTATAAAGGTAACGGAGGATTTCGCCAGTCTCCGGATTCAGGCGAACACCTTGACGGCGGAATGCCCAGCAGTTGTACGCAACGGATACGAAAAAGCTTGCTGGCAGGCGGTTTTCCACGCCGATTTTACAGCCGAGCAGAGTCGAGTTACCACCGAAGCCCATGGTTCCGATTCCGAGCTGGTTCGCTGTTTCCATGATGTAGTCTTCCAATGCAGCCAAATCAGCAATTGGATTGACATCATCTACTTTGCGGAACAATTGATGCTTCGCCAGTGAATAACCAGAGGTGCGATCGCCACCGATTCCTACGCCGATGAAGCCGGCACTACAGCCTTGTCCTTGCGCTTGGTATACGGCGTGCAAAATGCACTTGCGAATACCATCCAGGTTGCGGCCCACTTTGCCCAGGCCTTCAAGCTCACAGGGCAGGGAGTATTGGATGTTCTTGTTCTCACAGCCGCCGCCTTTAAGAATCAGCTTGATTTCGATTTCATCCTCTTCCCATTGCTCGAAGTGAATGACAGGAGTACCTGGTCCGAGGTTGTCCCCTGTATTTTCACCCGTCAAGGAATCTACGGAGTTAGAACGCAGCTTGCCTGTTTTGGTTGCTTCTGCAATCATTTCTTTGATTGCTTGTTTAATGATCAACTGGTTGACACCAACCGGAGTTTTCACTTCGAAAGTTGGCATCCCCGTATCTTGGCAGATCGGAGAAACATTTTCTTCTGCCATGACGACGTTTTGCGCAATCGTAGACAAAGACAGCGCTGCACGAGTGCCAAGATCCTCTTTCACTTTAGCTGCATTGACGGCACGACGCACGTCTGGTGGTAGATTCGTAGAAGTATCCGTGATGAGTTCCAGAATGCTTTGCTTCAAGTTTTCCATCTATGACGCCCCTTTTGACGTAGTGGTGTAAATGGTAGCATAAACCGCCTATTATTATAGCACACGCTCCCCCACCTGTCCGTAGATTGCTACCCAAAGAGTGTGTGAAACATTCCGTAAACGTGCGTCGTCTTATTACCGACAACAAATTTTGGCAAGAAGCAGATATGAGGGGGATTAAAATGAAAAGAACATTTGCCGGGCTTCTCGCCTCCGTACTGGTGGTGACCGCTATACCCTTCCTGTTCTCGACGGGTACAGTCGCGGAGCCAGCGGTTCAAGCCGCATCTACAGAGGATTTGCCAGTAGTCGGTTCCTATGCGGAGCTAAAAAAGCTCATCCAATCATCAAGCCTGGACAGCTACCATTATGCCACCATGGAAATGGGTACCGCTATGCCAGCAGCTGCACCTAGCACAGCCAACAAAGTAGCAGACACCTCCGGCGGCGCTATTCGCGGTGATTTTTCCACAACGAACACACAAGTGCAGGGCGTCGATGAAGCAGATATCGTAAAATCAGACGGAACTTATCTTTATCAATCCACGCAAAATGAAGTGCGGATCATCAAAGCGTATCCATCCACCGAGATGAAGGTCGCAAGCCGTATCAGCTATGACAATGGAAAATTCGTACCGCAAGAAATGTTCGTAGACGATCGCAGACTCATCGTAATCGGGCAAGCGGATGAGACCATCTCATATCCTCCTGGTCCTGCTTCCAAAAGAGGCATCCCCCGTTTCCAAGGCATGCAGTCAGTGAAAACCATGATCTACGATATCACGGACAAAAAACAGCCTCGGCTCATTCGTCAACTGGAGCTGGAAGGCCAGTACATGTCGTCCCGCAAAATCGGCGCGAGCTTGTACGTGACAGCCAACCATTACCTGGATACGTATCGTATTATGCAAGAGAAAGCAGAATTGCCAGGCCCAACGTATAAAGACAGCGCCCATCATAACCAATACCAAACCATTCCCTACAGCGAGATTCGTTACTTCCCGGATCACTTTCGTCCCGAGTATTTGATTGTCGCTGGCGCGAATCTGGATGATTCCAAGCAAAAGATGTCTCTGAATACGTATCTTGGTGCTGGGGAGAACATCTATGCATCCACCAAAAACCTGTTTGTAGCAGTCACCCAGAACAATGCCCAACCAGTAGCCGTTAAACAAAAAGGAGCCACAACTCCTTTGATTGCACCTCCCATTGAGTCAGATAC
Source organism: Brevibacillus fortis (assembly GCF_046196545.1). Taxonomy (GTDB): domain Bacteria; phylum Bacillota; class Bacilli; order Brevibacillales; family Brevibacillaceae; genus Brevibacillus; species Brevibacillus fortis_A. The sequence goes on along the minus strand of NZ_CP176370.1, from coordinate 2,345,203 downwards.
AACCATTTATCGTTTTGCCATGAACAAGGGAGACATTCAGTATACAGGAAAAGGGTCGGTGCCCGGACGCATTCTGAACCAGTTTTCCATGGATGAAAACGACGGCTATTTCCGGATCGCCACCACGAGCGGGAACATGTGGCGAGACGATGAGCATACATCAAAAAACAACTTGTACGTACTGGACAACAAGCTCGAGGTATTCGGCAAGCTGGAAGGCATCGCTCCAAGAGAACGCATTTACTCTGTCCGTTTTATGGGAGATCGTGCCTACATGGTCACCTTCAAAAAAGTCGACCCGCTGTTCGTTCTCGATCTGAAGAAGCCTTCTGCTCCAAGCGTACTAGGGGCCCTCAAAATTCCAGGTTACAGCGACTACTTGCACCCGTATGATGAAAACCATATCATCGGTTTTGGCAAAGAGGCAGAATCAGATAAAGACTGGGCGTATTACCAAGGGATGAAAATTGCCCTCTTTGACGTCAGTGATGTAACGAAACCGAAGGAAAAGTTCAAGACTGTTATCGGGGACAGAGGAACAGACTCCGAGCTGTTGCGCAATCACAAGGCTCTGCTGTTCTCCAAAGAAAAAAATCTGCTAGCCTTCCCTGTATCCGTCCACGAACGAACAGCTGAACAAAAAGCCAAAAACGATATGCGCGAGTACGGCCATTTTACTTTCCAAGGTGCCTATGTATATCAGCTCGATCTGCAAAAAGGTTTTCAACTGACAGATCAGATCACCCATCTGTCGAAGGAAGACGTCGCGAAAGCAGGCGAAGGCTGGTACGACAGCTCCAGTAACATTAAACGGATACTCACCATTGGCGACACGCTCTATACCGTTTCCGACGATTACGTCAAGACGCAGCAGCTCTCTACCCCCAAAAAAGAGAATATCTTGCCATTGACGAAATAGCGGTAATGCTCTGTCATGCGGACGGGTTCTGTGCTAAGATGGGGTAATAGATGCAGCGTAAATAGAGAGGGTGTCACTACGTGGAGTATTTGAGTTTTAATTTGACATCAACGCTGGCAGGGATTGCGGCTGTGCTGTTGGTTATGTTTATTCGCCTGCACTGGCCCTTCCGCTTTCAGTACATGGCCAATCTTTTCAAACGCCGTTTGAATATTCGATTGCGCTGGCTGGAGGCTTCCTATCGGAAGAACCGTTCCCGTGCTGTCGCTATGCTGGATAAATCAACACATGAGATCATGCTTGGCAATTATGAAATGGCCGAAAAATATATCGTTCAAGGAATCAACGTCTGCAAAGAACGACCAACGTTATTCAATCAAGCGATGATTCACTACTTGTTTTACAACCTGGCGATCGTATACTATTCATCCGAACGATACAACGAATCCTTGGAAGTGGCGTTTCGTATTTACCAGCGTGATCAAGGAATGACTGATTCCTTAGCTCTTATTGCCTGCTCGCACGCCCGCTTGGGTGAAGTAGAGAGTGCGATAGAAGCTTACCAGCTGATCGCAAGCAAACGATCGGCAAAAGACTGGAAGCTATTCTGCTTGGCAGAGATTGAAGCTGCCAAAGGAAATTACGAGCGAGCCCTTTCCCATCTCAAGCAATTGATGGACAAATCAGCCAGTCTTTTGCATCTGAATCACACCGTACTGGAAAAACGCTTGGAAGAGTGGAAAAAAGCCTCTACACAAGCCAGCTAATCGATTGACGGCCGCACATTGCTTTATGTGTGCGGTTTTTATTTTCCTGTCCCCGTAACGCTGCTCTATGCACAGTCGTATTACTATCAAGAAAGTGAGGTATTTTTAATGAAAAAATTCAATGTTTCTATACTTGCTGCCTCAGCACTTGTACTCGGTCTCGCTGTAGCCGGCTGTACACCTGGAAAAGATTCTGCTTTCTCTGCGGATAACCCTGTTGCCAAAATTGGCGATGTGACGATCACCCAAGAGCAAATGTACGACAAATTGAAAAAAGATGCCGGTAAGCGTGTCATGGCTGATGTCATCACCTTGGAGCTGTACAAGCAGGAAGGCGCGGCACAAGGAGTTACTGTAACCGATCAGGAACTCGATGCCCGTGTGAACCCAGTCAAAGAAAAAATGGGATCACCAGAGAGATTCCAACAATATTTGGATGAAAAGCAAATGACTGAGCAAGAACTCCGTGAAGGCGTGCGCGCAGTCATGCTACGGGACAAGCTGTTCGAGAAGGCTAACCCGATCACCGAAGAACAAATCAAGGAATACTATGAGAAAAACAAAGATAAGTTCGAGGGAACATTTGAAGAAGCTCGCCCGAAAGTGATCGAAAAAGTAAAATCCAGAAACAAACGAAATAATATGGATAAATGGATCGATGAATTGCATAAAAAGCATAACGTCCAAATCATGGATAAAGATTTGGAAAGAGAAAAAGAAGTGGAAGAACAAGAAATAACAACTTCCAGCAAGTAATGCAAAAAGACTTGTGCAAGCCGGCAGTACGCGGCACACAAGTCTTTTTTACGTTACGGACGGGCAATCGCAATCAATTCTTGCAAAAACCCCTTGATTTCGCCATGAAGAATGGGGCCATGACCAGTGGCTAAATACTCAATGGGCCAATCCTGCAAAATCTCCAAGCCCTCCGTAAACTCTACGGCTCGCTCTGGTTCACGTGCTACCCATTGCTTCAAGTGTTCTTGATAAGCTGTCCGACAGTTCACTTCTCCGCCAACGATTTGGCCGAGTTCTGTGTTTTCAAAGTACAAATGATCGCCAACAAAGCATATTTTCGTCTGGGGATCAAAGAAGGCAACAGAGCCTTCTGTATGAAAAGAAAGCTGTCGGAAACGCAGGAAAGGCAGATCTCCCCCACTACCTGTAAACGTATGGCCGAATAGCGTCTGTGAAAAATCGTCCAGTTCGTAATAATCGTCGAGGTGAATCCAATTGTTTCGAGAAGGGAACATATCGGCATTTCCAATATGATCAGCATGTCGATGAGTGAAGTAGACATATTCCGTTCGCTCTGGCTTGACCCCGATCTCTCCCAACGCCTGTTGAAAATAAGAGCGTTGCTTGCGCTGGTGAGAATCAATCAATACAAAGGCATTCCCTTGTTTGATCACATAGCTGTTCACGTAGCTATTCCACGCTTCCTCATAGGTGATGATCGCCCAGGTGGAGTCTGTGATTGGTGCAATCACATTGTTCATGCCTCCATCTCTCCTCTCCTCCCAGATACAATTTCTTATTGCTATTATACACAATCATGCACAACCGTGCTGACTCGTGCCCAAACTTATCCTACACGATCATACAGTCGCCTCTTCCCCTAAGCTTACCCAAGATCTTCCTTGCGAGCGTTGAATGTGAACAGGTACACCGAAAAAGCTTGTCAGACGCTCTGCCGTTAGGACCTCATCTGTTTTACCAGCCTGGTCTATTTCTCCCGCTTTTAGCAGCAAGGTATGCGTGAAACAAGGCAAAATTTCTTCAATGTGATGGGTGACATAAATGAGAGTGGGCCCGTTCGGCTGCTTGGCGATTTGTTCAATCATGGCCAACAGCTGTTCTCTTGAAAGCAAGTCCAGTCCGGTGCAAGGCTCGTCTAGGATGAGTAATCGAGGGGAAGCCATCAATGCACGAGCAATCAGTATTTTTTGTCTCTCCCCTTGCGATAAAGCGGCAAAACGTCTGTTTTTCAATGCACGGCATCCAAATGTATCGAGTAAATCCGACGCTTTCTCTACGTCCGCCTCCTCTGGAACGGAATACAAGCCGATGGTTGCCTCTCGTCCACTCAATACGACACGGAGTGCGGTTTCATGCTCGTGAAGCTGTGCCATCAGCGCTGTGCTTACCCAGCCGATTGATTTACGTACCTCACGCAAGTCGACTGTTCCGTAAAGATTGCCTAATACACTGACCTCCCCCTTTGTCGGCCACACATAGCCACAAATAATATTCAACAGACTGGTTTTACCAGAGCCGTTTAAACCGACTAAACACCAATGCTCCTTGTCTTGCACTTGCCAGGCAATGTCTCGCAGAATGGTTGTTTCATCTCTTTGCCAGGTAACCTTTCTCACATCAATGATCATGCTCTCTCCACTCCTGACTCTCACAGTTGTATGTGAAAAGAACCTCCATGGCATATGGAAGCACACGGAGGCCCTAACACAAAAACAGTTTCGTTAAAATATGCCTTGAATCTTAAATACAATCTCTGCAAACAACGTAGCGAATAGGAACGTGCCGGTAAAGACGACGAGAGACACGACTACGATACGCCAGCTAAGCTGTTTGAATAGATGAACGTCTTTTCCGAGTGACAGACCTGCATACGCGAGAATCGGCGTGGCCAATGCGAGCAGATTGATCTTGGCAATCGCAGCAGCTGTATATTCGTTCCCTGGAAAAAACGGGGATGTCGCAAGCATCGCAAACAAAGAAATCCATACAATGACGGGAGATTTGAACGGAAGAATGCGAGTGAAGCCCATTCCGATCAACGTAATGACCGCCAAGAGCAAAATACCTGGCAAAGATTCCATGATTGGTACTTTATAACCGATCCAGTTACCGATGAGAGCAATGAAGCCAATGATAAAAATCGTCAAGATTTGATTCATGCGCTTTTTCTCCCTCCTTCTGCTGCAGAAGAAGCGCCTTTGCGTCCAATGATAGGCTCAAGCCATGCATACAGCTTTTGTGTGACCGGCAAGGAGAAGAAGATACATACGTACGTTCCGACGATACTCATCATCAAGTTTGCCGCTCCGGAATAAAAGGCAATGTCTTTTTGGGCTTCCGGGAAAATAACAGCCAATGAGCCTGTTGCTGCTGCCATCATACTACCGGAACCAACTGCAGCTCCCATCGCCAGAGAAATCGGGTGAAACAACCCGCTGCTTCCTAAAATACTTGCAAGAATCGACATATAAATGGCACCAAACAAGGTTCCGCAAATATATACACCCAGCGCGCCGCGAGCTTCAGCAGAGTTTGCTCCAAACTTATCTACAATGATCGCCAAGTTTGGCTCACGATCGAGAGAATAAGTAGCCCCAATTGCTTCTCGCTTCAGACCTAGCCATAATGCGATTGGCAGGCCAAGTGCAATTGTCCCTACAATGTGTCCCATCTCTTGAACAATCAAGGATACACCTGAGCCGAGCAGCTTAGGCAGCTCAGGACCGATATTCGCTCCCAGCTTCGCAATAAAGATCAAAAACGAAACACCCAAAATATTGGCTGCGACGTTCATTTCTTTTTCGCTCAAAAATTTAAACTTAGGCCAGCTGATTGCCCCGCCTAAAACGAGTGCGTAGAGCATCGGAAACAGAGCGATAACCCCGATGCCAATACTGATTTTTTTTGTCCCGATAAATTCTGTCAATGCGACGAGAATAAGTACGAGAAAATGCAGCTTGTACTCATTGACGCGTGCCTCTGCCATACAACATCCCCCTCATTCTATCTCGCTCTACTCCATGACAACTTTTTGAGCTGCCCGAATAAACAATTCCACACCGCGTACCATTGCATCCTCATCAAAATCAAAGCGTGGATGATGGTGCGGATACGTAAAGCCTTTATCTGGATTGCCAGCACCCAATTGAATAAAACAGCCTGGAGCTTTTTTCAAATACTCAGAGAAATCTTCACCCGGCATCAAAGGATCAATGTAAATAATCTCTTTTTCTCCCCAACGCTCCCGGATCGTATCCTCCATCAGCTTCGTCACCTGCTTGTCGTTGACAACCGATGTGTAGCCATGTGAGAACGTCAATTCATAACTTGCGCCATGCGCTTCCGTAATTCCTTTGACAATTCGTTCAATCCACATCGGAATGTTTTGGCGAATCTCCGCATCGAAGCAGCGTGTGGAGCCCGTCAGTGTCATCGAATCCGGAATGATGTTATAAGCTGTCCCTGCATTCAGCATCGTCACCGAAATAACGACCTTGTCCAACGCACTCACATTACGGGATACAATTTGTTGTAGGCCAGTAATAACCTGTGCCCCAATGACGATCGGGTCAACAGATGCTTCCGGTTGCGAAGAGTGCCCGCCTTTTCCTTGAATCTTGATATCGAAGCGATCTGTCGATGAAGTAAGTGCCCCGTATAGTACACCGAATTTCCCGACAGGCATGTACGATGCCAAATGAATGCCGATAATCGAATCCAGTCCGTCTGCTGCACCAGCTCTTACGATTTCAACAGCGCCACCCGGCGGCAGCTCCTCGGCATGCTGGAAGAAGAAACGAACCTCGCCTTTGATTTGATCCTTGTACTGGGACAAAATTTTTGCGGCTCCCAACAGCATCGCTGTATGACCGTCATGTCCGCACGCGTGCATCACGCCAGCTTTTCCTGATGCATATGGCACATCATTTTCTTCATGGATAGGGAGAGCATCCATGTCAGCGCGAATACCAAGAACTTTTCCTGGCTGCGATCCGATCAATCGAGCGACCACACTCGTTTTGGTTGGCCGCGAAAGCTCTAAATTCCCGAAAGATTCCAACGTTTCGTAAATAAATTGAGACGTCTTCTCCTCTTCAAACGACAATTCTGGATGCTGATGGAGATATCGTCGCCATGAGACTACCTGCTCAGCTACTTCATCCGCCCATTTCTTTGTATCCAAACTCACACAATCACTCCCTTTTTTTCTTTCTTCCTCAAAATTTTCCGAATCAGTTAAGTTTAACTAAAAAAAATATCGTTTTGTGAATTCTATCACGGAACGATGAAAATAACAAACGTCCATTCCACAGGGACAAAGCTGTCGAATCAATAGCTGTAGCTGTCTATTTATTTGTTATTTTAGAATTTTCTCTCGATAATGTCCATGTAAAATATACTATTTGGAACAATAAAAACATTAACTCTGCTATAGTCGGAGCTTTTCTAGAGAAAAGCCCTGGTCCTATTCTACATTTACTGCAAAAACGACAAAGCGATTCGAAAATTGCCCCAGCCACATTTCTCCATTCCCTACCATCACACCTTGATCATTGACAAACGTATCCGTTACCTTTTGCTGTAAAAACGCTTCCTTTAACTTCTCCGTCATGATTCGATCATACTCTTCCAAAAATTGCTGTTCATCTCGGATAAAATGACTTTTTCCGTCTTTGTTCACACGCAGTGGATACCTGATATGTTTGGCTACTTCTGTCTTGTCATTTTTTTTGACCGCTTCTTGAAGTTTTCCAAAAAAGGCTTCGAATGCGCCTGCATTTGTAATACCCGCGACTTCATACCGATTCGAGGAATTACCTTCACGCACATATCCGTCATACGCGCTTACCTGTGGAACCAAACTCGTCGTTGCTTGAGCCATCAGCGCGATTCCCATCACAAACAATACCCATCTCATCTTTTTCATCGCGTTCCTCCCAAATAATTTCTATTTCCTTCCTACTGATAGCTTTTCGTCCTCTGCCATTCGTTATGCAAAACCGCTTTCAACGAAAAAAATCCCTTATGCCAATACTGACATAAGGGAGGCTCTGCCAACTTCTTTTCCATTAGGAGTCCCGAAATTTTGCTTCCTGACGTTTAATGTCTTCCTCCGAATTGCCCAGCGCAGCTTGCGGGCCCTTGAAATGCTTCCGGTAATAAGCCAAATCCATGATCAGAAGCACCAAAAACATGGCTATCAAGGCATACCCAGCTGTCTGATTGGGTGGAATCACCATCATAATCGAAATGAAGATGATCCAAATCAAGCTCAACACATTAATGGGTTGACTCCAGTTCCCCAAATGCCAGGGACCGTAATGCTTCCGCTGAAATAGCCCTTGCGACTCCGCCCGGAGCTTGAGGTACAACGGGATCCCGTAGGCGACATATAACCCAACGACACTTACCGCCGTAAGAAATGCCAAGGTGGTATACGACGTATTCGGATTGATGCTTTTCACGATGTAATCGAACAAAGCAAGCGCAAAGGAAAGAATGATAACCAGCCAAATTGCTTTTGCTGGCGTTCTGTACTTGGTCGATATTTCCGCCCACTGATGACTCCACGGCATTCCTTTGTCACGTGAAAACGCATACAACATTCGAGAAAAGGAAGTAATGGACGCCAAGCCACAGAACCACATCGCAAAGGTAACCAGCCACAGCACCACCGAACCAAATGTGCCGCCTAATGCCTCGCTAATCACATAAATAAATGCATTTTCCGCTTCACTCGCAGCCGCTGCGTTTTTGATGGACAAGGTAACAAACGCAAGCATGATGAATCCAAAAATAAAGGAAAAGGCCACAGACGTATAAATCCCCCAAGCAGCACGAACCCGCGGGTTAATGGTTTCTTCAATTGTATGTGCTGATGCATCATAGCCAGTAAACGTCCACTGCGCTTGTAACAACCCAATTAAAAAAGCAATCGCGTACGGTTTGTCTGAAAAGGTTTGACCGACTTGAAAGAGGTAATCAATCGGTTGCAAATCATGACGGGAGAAAAAGACGAGGCTTCCGACGAGTATGACGACGACGCCAATATGGTACCAAGCGGAGAAGTCATTTAGCCGGGCAACGAGCCGAATTCCAATGTGGTTAAACGTACCGTGCAAAAGGAGTGTGATCCCGAACAGGATTAACGTGGTCGTTTCTGTTGAGGTATAACCAAACGCACTCGCGAGCAGCGGATCTGCAAACAAAGAGAACGAATAGTCAATACCTGCGACAATCCCGATTTGGCCGATGAGATTGATCCAAGCTGTGTACCAGCCCCACCGTTTGCTTCCTAAAATAGCTGCCCAGTGATACAGCGCTCCAGCTGTAGGGATCGCTGATGCAAGTTCGGACATGGATGCCGCAATCAGAATGACGAATAACGCTACCAAGGTCCATCCGAAGCCCATCATGCCAGAACCGCCATACAGTAATCCGTGCCCGTACAAGGATACTGCACCTGTCAAAATAGAGATAATCGAAAATGAGATCGCAAAGTTCGAAAAGCCACCCATATCTCTCAGTAATTCCTGCGCATAACCAAACTTGTTCAGGTCTCTCTTATCCTCGAGTAATTGCTGTTCTTTTTCCTGCCGCATTTCGTTATCCCTCCCTTCCCTTCTCTGCTTGGGAACCGATAAAACTCTCATGCGCGCTTTCATCAAATTGCCGGACGCTTTCGTTTGCCCGATACCCAATGGCAATCGCAACTCCAATGGTAAACAGCAATAAGACGACACCTAGAGCCAGCATTCTCTCCCTCCTTTCGTCCTAGATGCAATTCCTTGACAAGTTCGCAGGAATAGTACATTTTACGTGCCAAATTGACAGCTATACCACCTCATTTGGCTGGCGGATGCAAAACAAAAGAGCAACTCATGTGAGCTGCTCCTCTTGTTTAACTAGCGCCTGTTTGGGCTTGCAAATAAAACGCTACGTCTTCACTTGGTAATGGTCTGCTGAATAAATACCCTTGCACTTCTTCACACAGATGCTCCTGCAAAAACGCAAGCTCCTCCTTTGTCTCTACCCCTTCCGCGATCACATGCAGTTGTAAATGATGCGCCATGGAAATAATCGTGGACACGATGGCCTGATTGGAAGGCTGTTCAATCATGTCGCGTACAAACGAGCGATCTATTTTCAAACGATTCAACGGAAATTCTTTCAGATAGTAGAGAGAACTGTAGCCCGTTCCAAAATCGTCAATCGCAACGTGCACCCCTAATTGCTTCAGTTCCTTCAATGCCTGTGTGGCGCGTTGCACGTCGATCATGCTGCTTTCTGTGATTTCCAGCTCCAAGTATTCCGGTGCCAACCCTGTCTGGTGCAGAATCTCAGCGACCATCTGGGTAAAGTCTTGTTTGAGGAATTGACGCGCAGATAGATTAACAGCTACCCGAAGCGGCATGAGTCCTTGCTCTTGCCATTGCTTGTTCTGTTTGCAAGCCGTCCGCAGCACCCATTCTCCAATCGGTACGATCAACCCGGTTTCTTCTGCTACAGAGATGAACTGGTCTGGCAAAAGCAAGCCTCGTTCAGGATGATCCCAACGAATCAACGCTTCTACGCCAACGATTGCGCCTGATTTGGCACATACCTGTGGCTGGTAATGCAATAAAAATTCTTGCCTGGCCAAAGCGCGATTCAATTCATTTTGAATATTCATTTTGTCATTCACTGTTTGCTCCAGATTCGGTACGTACAGGTGGAAACTGTTCTTCCCTTTGTCTTTGGCTGCATACATCGCCGCATCTGCGTTACGCATCAAGACACTTCTGTCTTGCCCATCCTCTGGATATCTAGAAATTCCGATACTCGTCGTTATGTACAGTTCGTGCCCATGGATAAAAAATGCTTGTTCAATCCTTTGGTTGATTTCATTTGCCATGGATGAAACTTCTTTTTCCGTGACATCTGTAAGAATCACCATGAATTCGTCTCCGGCAAGCCTGCTCACCGTTCCTTTTTCACCCACACAATCCTGCAAACGCAAGGAGGCTTCTTGAAGTAACAGGTCACCAAAATCATGCCCCAAGGAATCGTTTACCAGCTTGAAATGGTCGAGATCCAGAAACAGCACGTATACTTGCTGATCCGTTTTTTGTGCCTCCATGATCACCTGATCCAGTTGCTGTTCGACAAAACGGCGATTCGGTAAACCAGTCAACGAATCGTGAAAAGCGAGATAATTGATTTTTGCCTCGTATTCTTTCTTATTGGTAATGTCTCTCACAATCATAAAGACACCCGTAATCTGCTGATCGACAAATACGGGGGTATGGGTCATGTTAAGATGAAGCTGACGACCCTCGCTCGTGGTCAAGGTGATCTCGTAGTTGCGCGCCTCACCTTGCACTGCATTTGTAAAATGTGTCGATATGAGCTCGGCATCTCTAGAAGTACACATCGCCATTAATTTTTCGAGAGGCAAGCTCTGTTCCCTTGTCAATCGCATCGCCGCAGGATTCATGACGCTTTGGCTACCATCGATCGAGTAAAAGATCACCCCATCGTAATTGTGCTCAAATAGCGATTTATAGCGTTGGTCACTTTCTAGTACGCGCAAGCTCTTCCCTGCGAACTGCTTGTCCATCCCTGTATAATGCATTCCGGCGATACCAGATCCAATGGCAACCGATCCTGTTACTACCCTCGTTTTGGACATGGACTGCTCGCTCACGATCCATAATGTAAGCGCTGATGATAAAACGGCCAAAACAATCGAGAAAAATACAATCAGATTATCATACTGGACGGCGATCGGCAGATGCAAGGCAAGCATGGCAACAAAATGCATAGCCCAAATACCAAGCCCCATGGAGACGGCTCCAGCACATAACCAAAACACACGTCCCCTGCCTTTTGCATAATGGAGACGTGCGCCTAGATCTAATGCTGTGTATGACGCCATTGCTGAAATAAAATAGGAGAGAAAAACCAGAGTCATACTATAGGATTGGTCAAGACTATTCATTACATTCTCCTTCAAAAACCTCTACCCAAGTCTACTCACGAAGAACGTCCGCGCTTTCAGGGAAAGTTTATCGGCGTGCCTGTGACATTCTCCCATCTTATCCGTTTTATAATTCTCTGGCAAGAAGCCGACGACGTTCCCGTTTTGGAGATACTACAAAGGAATGCTGCTGCAAAGGAGGGAGATTTCCTTGATCCGTATGGGCTATGCCTGCATCAGTGTAAAGACGAAAAACAATCCAAACAAAAAAACGACGGTTGCCCAAGTAAATAAATTAGATCCCCAAGCTCGGTTAAAAAAGCTGCGGCAAGTTATGCAGGCAAACTTTTTCAATTTAATGGATTTGCTTGCTTACAATGTAGAAAATCATATCTTTTTGTATCGACTTCCTTCTGAATTTGTTCCACTCGCTACTCATTCAGTAGCAGCTGAATGGGATTGGGCAAAGGAATTCGCATGGGACTTCCAAAAGGCAGGGAAATATATCCGCAATCATGGCATTCGTTTGACAGCTCATCCTGGACATTACAGCATATTGAACAGCGACAAGCCTTCTGTGCTGGAATCGACGATTGCCGATTTTTCCTACCATGCAAAAGTGTTTGATTTACTGGGGCTCGACGATAATTCCGTCTTGGTGACGCATGTGGGAGGAGTATACGAAGACAAGGCCGCTTCTCTCGATCGATTTGCATCCAACTTCGAGCTGCTTCCTGAAAACGTCAAACGTCGATTAGTCGTTGAAAACGATGACATGTCTTTTACCATGCGCGAGGTACTGGAGCTGTGCGAACGGATCGGTGTGCCGATGGTGCTCGATATTCACCACCACAACTGCCATTCTGATGGCGAAGATTGGACGGAATACCTTCCACGCATTATTCAAACCTGGGGAGAGCGCACACCGAAGATGCACATGTCCTCGCCTAAGTCAGCAAAAGATTTTCGCGCTCATGCAGACGATATTGATCCAGAGGCGTTCCTTACATTCGTCAGTGCGCTTGCCGATTACAATGTGGACATCATATTGGAATGCAAAAACAAAGATGATGCCCTCCTTACTTTAAGGCGCGAGTTAAAGAAAAAAGGAGTCGCTGTGGAAGCATTTACGAATTGAGTATGGAAAAGGACGCCGCTTAATTAGCTGGCGTCCTTCCTCGTGCGCTTTAAAATGAACATCCGCAGTCACACCCACGCCCTCGTCTATGACCCCGTCTATGTCGGTAATTGTATCCGGAGGAGGAGGAGCCACTGCCACCCGAAGATGATGAGCCCCGACCAAAGGAACTGCTACCGTCATTCCATAATTGGCAACGGTCATGATAATGATGCATTCTCCGTTCATGATGCTTGTAATGTCTGCGGTATTCCATGTATTTGCGGCGATTTTCACGATGCTCATCGCATTTGTGGCGGAAATACTGCATCCGGTCCATATGGAACTGGAATTTGAACAGGTACAGCTCCAGATCCCTTCCTATATTCTCATTTGGTCGCGCATTGGGCCTAACATTCGGTCTGATATTTGGTCTGATATTCGGTCTTAGATTTGGCATCATGTTTGGACTTTCATTCGGCCGCACATTTGGTCTGACATTCGGCCTTACATTTGGTCCGACATTTGGCCTCATGTTTGGACTTTCGTTTGGCCGGACATTTGGTCTGACATTCGGTCTCATGTTTGGACTCTCATTCGGTCGCACGTTTGGTCTCACATTGGGTCTTACATTGGGTCTTACATTTGGCCTCATGTTTGGGCTCTCATTTGGCCTTACATTCGGTGAAGCGTTAGGCATAGGGTTTGCTGGCATCCGGTTCGGTGGCATTGGCATTGGATTTAGTGGCATTGGATTCGCTGGCATCCGATTTGGCGGCATGACGTTTGGCACGTTCGGGTTAGCCAGATTGGGAGCAGGCATGATCGGTTTTTGCGGCATTGGGCGCGCAGGAATAGAATGATTCGGATTGATTGGACTTTCCGACTTGGGCTTTTCAGGAGAAGGCATCATAGGTGACGGCATCGATGGAGATGGCAATGGCATCGCTGAAGAAGGCGGCTTCGGCATTTCTTTAGGACGCCTTGGGAGTGCGGTAGGCATAGGCGGCATCTTACGTCGCTTTTCCACGGAATTCTACACGTCCTTTCGGATGAAATAACACAGTACATGGTATGACATTTAACCAGCTCGAGAGACGACTCTCGCCCAGTTTGAAAAAATGGACTAAGCCCGTTTTTTGCTCTCTAGCGAAGCCGCCGTGACAAGATCATCTTGACTGCACGTAGGCATTTGATACAATGATAGCAATAGCTAAAATAATCAGACAGTTGCATATGAACGAAAGTGAGGAAGAACGTATGCCGCGACGAATGCAGGCTTCCACGTTTTCATCCAATCACATACATGCTCTCGAGCGAGGGGTTAGGATATGATGTCCTAACCCCTCGCTCTTTTCGTTCTCTGCTCTGCTAAAGGAGGAAATTACAGATGAATCACCAAGCAAACGTTGTAAAAGTAGATGGGGATCAATTACGTATCGAAGATGTTGTTTCCATTGCAAGAAGCGCCACCCAAATCCAATTGACCGAAGAAGCATTGAATCGTGTTCGTGCTTCACGTGCCATGGTGGAGAGAATGGTATCGCAGCAGGAAGTCGTATACGGAATCACCACTGGCTTCGGAAAATTCTCCGATGTCATGATCCACGATGAGGACGTAAGCAAGCTGCAAGAAAATTTGATTATGAGTCATGCCTGCGGGATGGGCGACCCTTATGCCGTTGAAGTTGTCCGTGCGATGATGGCTTTGCGCATCAATGCGTTGGCAAAGGGTTATTCGGGTATTCGGGAAGAAACATTGCTTCAGCTTGTAGAACTATGCAATCGAGGAGTTCATCCGATTATTCCTCAACAAGGCTCCCTTGGTGCCAGCGGTGACCTAGCCCCTCTCGCTCATATGGTACTGGTCATGCTCGGTAAAGGTGAAGCGCTCGTCAATGGCAAGCGGCTATCCGGAAAAGAAGCACTGACTGAAGTGGGTCTTTCCCCTATTCGACTGGAGGCAAAAGAAGGTCTCGCTCTGATTAACGGTACACAGGCGATGACTGCACAGCTTTGCCTCGCCCTGCATGATTCGCGAGTTCTGCTTGAAAGCGCTGAATTGATTGCGGCGATGACGATGGAAGCGCTGCGTGGAATTCCAAAAGCTTTTGATCCCCAACTCCATCTCGTCCGCCCGCATCCTGGACAGCAGGAGTCGGCGAAGCGATTGCTCCAGCACTTGTCCGGAAGCAAACGAACTACTGGACAGGGTGAGCTACGTGTCCAAGATCCTTACAGCCTTCGTTGCCTCCCGCAAGTACATGGTGCAACTCGTGATACGTTGGAGTATGTATGGACCACAGTTACTCGTGAATGCAATAGCGTCACCGATAACCCTATCCTTTTTACAGAAACAGGCGACGTCATCTCCGGTGGGAATTTCCATGGCCAGCCAATGGCATTCGCAGCTGATTTTCTTGCCATTGCCATAGCTGAGCTTGCAAATATTTCCGAAAGACGCACAGAACGTCTCGTCAATCCACAGCTAAGTGGTCTTCCCGGATTCTTAACCGAAAATGGCGGACTCCATTCTGGATTTATGATTACGCAATATGTAGCCGCTTCCATTGTTTCTGAAAATAAAGTGCTCTGCCATCCCGCATCAGTCGATTCGATTCCGTCATCTGCCAATCAGGAGGACCATGTCAGCATGGGAACGACTTCTGCTCGCAAGCTTCGCACGATCGTATCGAATGTCACCAAGGTGCTTGCCATTGAATATTTGGCAGCAGCTCAAGCTATCGAGTTTGGCTCGGGAGATCTTGGAACAGGTACAGCGAAAGCGTATGAGCAGTTGCGCCGGGTGATTCCCCGCCTGCATGAAGACCGCGAAATGCATCCTGATCTCGTAAAAGCAGAAGAGCTGATCCAGCAAGGGACACTCGCATTTGTGACGGAATAATCGTTCGTGTATAGGAACCATTGTCTTTCTCTGCTATGATGGAGCTAAGGATAAGCATTTAGATCATACCACTTGAAGTATGGAGGGCTGTCTCATGAACGCAGGCAGAGAACTGGACCATCCTGAGTACCTGTTACTGTTTGATGGGGTTTGTCATCTGTGCCACGGTGCTGTGCAGTTTATTTTGAAGCGTGATCCGCATGGACACATTCACTTTGCTTCCTTGCAGTCACAGAGAGCGCAGGAAATTTTGTCTCATTACAACTATCAGGAAAAAGACATGTCATCCGTGGTCTTTATCGCCAACGGACAGCTATATACAAAATCGGATGCGATCTTGCACGTTGGCCGCAAGCTTCAAGGTGGATGGCCTCTGTTGTCAAACGTAGCTCGGGTCATCCCTAGACCTGTCCGTAATCCGATTTATGATTGGGTCGCGAGAAATCGCTATCGGTGGATGGGCAAAGCTGAACAATGCATGCTTCCTACCCCGCAGATCAGATCCCGCTTTTTGGATTAAATGAAAAAGGAGAAGTCGCTGTCCTATCGCGGCTCCTCCTTTTTTATTTGCTGTGCCCAATTATTCGTTCTTGAATGACAATCCCTTTTCGTTCAATGCTGTCCGAAGTTTCGGCATAGACGCTGGCCCCATCCCATGAAATTTCAGGATCTCTTTTTCGCTGTAACTAGCGAGCTGTTCCAAAGAAGTGATTCCATGGTGTTCCAATGCCCTTCTGGCTGGTGCCGAGAGCAGAGAACGAAATCCTGTGTCCGGTTTTCGTTCTTGCTCACAGATTGGACAAGTCGGACAATCACTACTTTTCATGTATGAATGACCATTCGCGCAAGTTCTTACCGTTTTTTTTGGAAGTTGTCATGGCACGTATCCTTTTTATTTCGACGTTGCTTGTGGATGCTCATCGCTCACATAGTCAGCCGCTTTGGCATTTGCCTCTACCTGCGATGGACTCTTGCTGCCTGGGATCACGGTCGTGACAGCCGGATGCTTGAGGCACCACGCCAATGCCCACTGCGCCATATCCATTCCTTCTGGAACTTCATTTTTCTTGATTTCTTCTACTTGAAGCAACAGCTTATTGACATGCTCCTGATCGTGTCGGTGTCGCACATCGTTTCCACCGAATACAGAACCCGGCTTATACTTTCCGCTCAAATAACCACTCGCCAACGGAACGCGAGCCAACACACCCAGGTCTTGCTGCTGGCAAGAAGCAAACACACCTTCTTCCGGCTTTTGATCCAAACGATTGTACACCACTTGGATTGCTTTTGCATTCACCGAAGTAGCCGCAGATGTTTGATGCATGTTGTCATTTTTCGCAATCGAGAGGCCGAGATGACGGATCGTTCCTGCCTGCACCTGTTTGTCGAGGTAGGTCCACAAGTCATCATTGTCAAAAGCCTCGTCAGGTCCCGAGTGGAATTGGTACAAGTCAATATAGTCGGTCTGCAAGGCTTGTAATGATTTTTCCAATTGCTGCTGAACTTCACTTGCTCCGTAATGATTGGTTCGAGAAAATTTGTCATGAAAATGATGTCCGAATTTCGTCGCCACAATCCAGTCTTCCCGGCGGCTTTTTTTCAAATACCCTCCGATAAGCTGTTCGGACAGATGATCTCCGTAGCATTCTGCTGTATCAATCAAGTTAATGCCGAGATCTTTTGCTTTGTCGAGAATCTGGTCAACAGCATCTTGGGAGAAATCCATTCCCCACTCCCCGCCAAATTGCCAGGTACCTACACCAATTACGGATACGTTCAGATCGGTTTTTCCTAATCTACGGTACTTCATTGCCCGATTCCTCCTCCACATGGATAAACGAGAATCCCCTGAACGAATGTTCGCTCAGGGTAAAGACTAAAAAAAATTATATGATTTTCTCGATGTTCAATTGGCTCACAAAATCTTGCAGATTCCCTTTTCGTTCTTTGCGCATTTTCTTGCGCTCATCCGCAGTTGCCATCAATCTCTCTTCTTCCTCTGTTTCAGGGGCAATGGCTGGCACCTCAGTCGGATTCCCTTCCTCATCTAGGGCAACAAAGGTGAGAAAAGATGTCGCGGTCAAAATACGCTTGCCGGTCTGGAGATTTTCCGAGATGACTTTTACGAAAATCTCCATAGACGTTCTGCCTGTTGACGAAACAAACGCTTCCAGGCAGATGGAATGCCCCATTTTGACGGGAGCAAGAAAGTCAATCGAGTCAATCGATGCTGTCACAACAGGGCGACGCGAATGTCGCATCGCAGCGATTGCAGCTACCTCATCTATATAAGCCATCATCGTACCACCAAAAATAGTCCCATGGTAATTCGTATCAGATGGCTGAACCAGTGATGCCTGAATTGTACGAGATTCTTGAGTTGTCTTGACGTTCATCGCTGTTGCTCCTTTATCAATCTACTTGATGCATACATCATCATATCACAAGGCATTCAACGTTCCAATTGATAGCTGCTCACAAGCATGCCTTCTATTCTCTCTGCATTTTCTTGCAAAATGTAACGTAACAAAGGAAGATTCCACTCATAAGCTGGGCGATAGCCGTCTAAAGCAAACAGCTTGTCATCTATATGTGTGGCAAGCTTTCGGCGGGCCGGACTGGCACAGTAAAACTGCTCCAAATAATCCGTACCCCATCTGGAAAAGGAGGACGTTTCGTTGGTAACCGCCGTTAGCAGGATCCCTTCCCCTGTATCAATCAAATCGATTGGATACAGTTGACAGCTAAATGGCTTGAGAGGCTCTACTTCACGACCAGCCTGCTCAGCATAAGCATGGATCGCACAGCCGTAACGCCCATTGTTCTCTTGATAAAAAAGACAATTACCATGCCGCATGCGAATGGTTCCTGGAGACTCATTGCGATCCCAAACCCCATGAAGAAGCCAATGATTGCGTTCAGACTCATCCTGGAGTCCAGCAGAGATAGAGGGGATTTCTCCCTCCATGATTGGAATCTGCCATTCTTCTACCGCGTAAGGTTGTCCACCCTCGCAGCAGGTCTCGCGATGAACCGTCCTGCAATTCCAACAGTCCAAGTGAAACAAGGCCTGAAGGGCTGTTACATCAACCAAATATTGTCCCGCTCTCACCAAGGAATGCTTGTTTTTCTTTATATATTTTTCGCAGTGGTACGCCTCTTTATCAGACATGGGATCGGGCGTGCCTACATAACGAAAAGCTCGCTTCGTTTTCATTTTTGCAAAACAATCTCCGATTCTGTTCCAAAAATGCGCAAATGGCCTTCCTCATAGCTAGCCAAGTCTACTTCATCACCCGGAATTTCCATCAGGATTTCCATTTCTTCGCCCTCTGCTGTCGTAAACACGAGCAGGAGATCTTTTTCTTCAAATTCATTATCAGTCAGCTTGGTTTCGAGGAGCTGAGCTTGAAATTGTGTTACCTCTTCCTCTTCTTCACTATCGGTATCCCATTGGGTAAAAGTCACGGAAACCTTTTGATTTTTATACTCCGCCAACAGTTGAATCAATTGCTCGTGTTGTTGAATGTCCATCTTGTAATCCCTCCGAAATGGTTCATACTGCCCATCATAACAAAGTAACTCTTAAAAAGCCAAAAAGAAATACCGCTTCGCTGTGGGAAGCGGCTATTTCTCTTCTGCCTGTTAGCTCACTTTGCTTATGGTCTGGGCTAACGCAAAATCTTTGCCGGTTAAACCTTTTGCCTCGCGGGTGGCTAACGTAAACGTGACTGTTCCACCTGCCAGATGAATTTCCACATGCTGATTGTCATGCTCAAGCATCTCTGACACACGGTTGACGAAACTGATCGCAGTGGAAAAGTCACGACAGTGGTACGTGCGTGATAGTGCCATTCGGTCTTCTACCAGCTTCCAGCCAGGTACCTTGCTCAGATACAATTTGACCTGTTCCAAAGACAGCTTGCTCATTGTAGCAATGCCCCCTTTACCCGATAAATGGTTGTTACACCATCATATTCACGAGACGTACAGGTTATCCGCGACCTATTGCTTCACAGCATAAAAAATCATACGAGGTGATTCATTCGCCACATACTCGTCAAACTGATAATTCCCAAATACTCGAATTTGTTCGAATCCCGCATCTGTAAGCATCGCAATCATTTGCTCGACAGAAAACAAGCGAACCTGCTCCATATACTCACGCGGTTCATTCGACGACTCGTCGGAAATCAGTATCCGCTTTTTCACAAATCCATCCTGAATCCAGCGTTCTTCTTTAATCAACATTCCACTGACTTCCTTCGAAGAGTGCGGCACGAGATTATCCATGACGTACGCTGCATTTAAGAAATCGATGACCACTTCGCCTTTTGTTTTGAGTGCTTGTGCCATGTTACGAATAACGTTAGCATTTTCTTCATCTGTGGAGAAATACCCAAAGCTGGTAAACAAATTCACCACGATATCAAATTCTTCGTGAAACGGAATGTCGCGCATGTCACAGCGGGCAAAACTTAGCTGTGGATAGGTGTTTTGTTCCTCGGCCAACTGTAAGAGAACAGGCGACAAATCCACACCAACTACTTCATACCCCCGGCGAGCCAGCGCACGCGAATGACGCCCGCTCCCGCAGCAAAGATCAAGTACGCGTCCTGTGTCCTTTACCGGCAATCTTTCCAACAGATTAGCGATCTCTCCATCTGCTGCCGAATCGTCCCTATGACGATACACAAGCACGTAATCTTCGCGAAAGCTGCGTTCAAACCATTCTTCAGCCATGTCTGAGCCCCTTTAATTCCAAGATGTTCTTATTATACCACAGCGGGGTTTATCCGTAGCCGATTTGCGTGCGGCAAAGTGTACGAAAGCTTTGTTGAAAAATATAGAAATTAGTTTACATACATACTGTATGTATGTTAAATTGACCTCATCCAATCGTGAAGGAGAGATCCATAATGAAAGTGAACAGCTTTTACCCTGTCATCTTGACAGAACAAGTTGAGGCTACCTCGAAGTTTTATCGTGAACACTTTGGATTTGAAATGGTTTTCGAAGCAGACTGGTATGTGAGCCTGCAGAATCAGAGCAGTACTCCGGCATTTGAGCTAGCCATCTTAGATCCTTCACACAACACGATTCCACAGGGATTTCGACAGCCAGTAGATGGTGGTCTTATCCTTAATTTCGAAGTCGATGATGTTGACGCTGAGTACGAGAGACTTATTGTGATAGCAGGTCTTCCTCTCCATCTCGACATTAGAGACGAGGAGTTTGGTCAGCGGCATTTTATTACATCCGATCCGAACGGCATATTGCTTGATATCATAAAAGTGATCCCGCCTTCTGAAGCATTTGCGGAAAGTTATGTTGACCCTGTATAATCTGGCATGAAATAAGTAAGGAGATCGTACAGTATGAAGATGTCCAAAGCAGAGCAAAAACAGCAGACGATGCAAAAACTGATCGAAGTGGCAAGAGAGATGTTCTCCAGGCAAGGCTACGCGGATGCCGCCATGGAAGACATCGTGAAACAAGCCGGGGTGACCCGTGGCGCACTGTACCATCATTTTGGGAGCAAAGAAGGTTTATTTGAGGCAGTACTGGCTTCTGTCCAACAAGAAATCGGAGAGCGCGTAGAAGTTGAAGCTGCGAAAAGTGAGGATCCTTGGCAACAATTGATCTTGGGTTGCTTGGCCTTTGTCTCCTCGGCCGTCGAACATCGAAACAAGCGGATTTTGCTTATCGATGGCCCTTCTGTCATCGGGTGGGAAACGTGGCGCCGAATGGACGAGGAAAACTCCATGCGGCATCTCAGGGAGCAGCTTCAAACGATGCAGGAGCAAGGGTACCTACGTCCCGTTTCCATCGATGCTCTGACACATTTGCTGTCTGGTGCGATGAACGAAGCCGTGCTCTGGATTTCGGAGACGTCTGATCATGAGAAATCCCTTGAAGAAATTTCAGCAGCGATGACCCTTCTCTTGGAAGGATATCGCACCAAATAAAAGCAAAGCACCCCTGCTTCCGCCTCTTACCGGCAAAATGCAGGGGTGCTCTGTTATTGTAAAGGGTTATTATGATGAAAATCGGGTAGCTCGTCCAATCCGAATTTTTTCAGCAGCCCGAGCAATAATGCTCTCTACCGAAGATGGGTCCTCCACAACATCGTATTCGTTGATATTGACCCGCAAAATCGGACAGGAAGTAAAGGAGGCAATCCAGCTATCATAGCGACCAAACAAATCCTGCCAGTAATCTACCGGCGTTTGTTGCTCCATCGGACGCCCACGCTCTTTTACGCGGCCAATAATATCATCGAAGCTTCCCTCTAAATAGATCAAAATATCCGGATGCGGGAAGTAAGGCGTCATGACCATCGCTTCAAAAAGTTCTGTATAAGTGCGGTAATCTTCTTCTGTCATGTTGCCTTGCTCGTACAGCATGCGGGCAAAAATCCCGGTATCCTCATAAATGGAGCGATCTTGGACAAAGCCGCCGCCATAATCAAACATCCGTTTTTGTTCCTTAAAGCGTTCTGCCAAAAAGAAAATTTGCAAATGGAAACCCCATCGCGATAAATCGTTATAGTAACGGCCCAAATACGGGTTATTGTCGACCTTTTCTACGGACACACGAAATCCGAGCTGATCTGCCAAGGCATGTGTAAAGGTTGATTTTCCTACCCCTACTGTCCCCCCGATCGTAATCACTGCGTTGCTCGGTATCCCGTATTTTTCACGAAGCGTGCTGTTTTGAAACCTCGACATGTACGCAACTCCTTATCCCCATGCTTACTTTTCCTTCGTTCCCTATCCTTCTTGTCCCATCAACTCTTGTATCCGTGGTGCAATTCGATCTAGTACAACCTTCAAATCTTCTGGTCTATGTACGAAATCCAAATCGTCACAATCGAATTTGATGACAGGCGTATCCGGATGATGCTTTTCAAACGCTTCCATAAACTCGTTGTAATCAGCAATCAGGTTCTCCATATAGGTAACATCCATGCTGCGCTCCATTTCGCGATCGCGCATCGCAATCCGCTTCATCACGGTTTCAATCGAAGCCGTCATGTAGATCACCAAATGGGCCTGAGGCAAATCCTCTGTCAGGATATCATAAATTTTGAGGTACTTTGGCAGGTTATCTCCTTGTAACGTCCGTTTGGCAAAAATCGTATTTTTGAAAATATTGTAATCAGAAACAACGGAAATACCTTGATTCAGGAACTTTGAATGAATATCCTGCAACTGCTTGTATCGGTTACAGAGGAAGAACATCTCAAGCTGAAAACTCCATTCGGCAATATTTTCATAAAATTTACCTAGGAACGGATTTTCGTATACAATTTCTTCCAGTAGCTGCAAGTTGCATGCACGGCTTAGTTCCCGCGATAAAGAGGTTTTCCCAATACCAATAGGTCCCTCAACGGTAATCAATATGGACTTCATGTGTGCTTCGATTCCTTTCAAGAAAATGAGAGCACTCCATATTGTAGCATGTATGTAAGTGTTTGTCGAAAACATTCGCATCTTGTCGTTTGGTATCATTTGGTACTCTTTTTGTAAAAAGAAAAACTGCTCTTCATCAGAGCAGTCTGGTACTTACGTAAAATATTCAACTCGAGCCTGCGGAAACAATCGGGCAATTTCACTTTCCAAATGGGCTTGCAAAGCCTTTGCTTGGATGTCGGGATAGACATACTTCCCTTTCCCGTATTTCCCCCATTTGTACTTGCGCTCTTCTTCCTTCATTTCCAGCTTCGTTTTCGGATAACGCTGGAGGATCAAGCTTTTAGCGATCTTGGTAAAACGGTGCTGGATCAGCTCGAACGTCAAATCCTCCATCGCTTCGGGAACCAACTGTGAACGCAGTCTTTCCAGCAAATCGGTATACCCCGCTTCCCATCCGTCAAACCAATACAAAGGCGCTAAAATAAAACCGAGTGGATAACCGGCCTTGGCTACCTTCCCTGCTGCCTCTAGTCGCTGATGAAAGCTGGAGGTGCCTGGCTCGAAATTTTTGATGACATAGTCAGCATTCATGCTGAAGCGAAATCGGGTATGCTTGTTGTGCTTAGCATCCAGCAAGGAATCCACGTGGTGAAACTTGGTCACGAAGCGCAACCGCCCAAACTCCTGCCGGCCCATAAATTCAATCGCTCGTTTCAGATTGCCCGTAAGATGCTCAATGCTAACCGGATCAGATGTACAGGCTGCCTCAAAACGAGTGATTTCACCCGGGCGTTCTTGGATATACTTCTCGGCTTGCGCAAGAATCTCATCTGTGTTGACGTACACCCGAACATACGGCTTTGTTCCGATATTTGTGTTCAAATAGCAATAGTGACAATGGGCAGCACATCCCGTAGCCAGTGGAATGGCATATTCTGCGGAAGGCTTGGAGGTCTCGAACTTCAATGTTTTGCGTACACCAATGACCAACGTTCGCTTCGCATTGCGATATTTCTCCACTTCTGTATCCCCAGGGATGCCACGGACCTGATTATGGCTGGTTGTCATCTGCATCGGAATCCCTTCCTTTTGAAAACGGCGATACAGCTCTTGACCAAGTGGATAATTCAATGCATGTGGCTCGACGAAAATATAATCCGGAGCAAACAGCTTGCTGCCTTTCTGCTCCGTCTTTTCAGGTCTTTCCAAAAGGGTCGTTCCCATAGTCATCATTCCCCCCTTCACGTAGTATGCCCGTGCCATTCGACTGGACGTAAGGGGAAGTATGGCTGTGCCCGTTATTTCAGGGTGTTCTTAAAATCGCGTAGCAGCGCCTTTGCTTGCTCCTGTTGAGCTAGCGGTACTTGCAGTGTATAGACATGTCCTGCTTTTTTGGTCTGTCTGGACAAAAGCCTGACTCGAATTCCTTTCATTTCTAGATAACGCCGACATTCCTGAGCAATCCGCGGGAGACCATACGATTTATGAATCGTAACCCATTTGATCCACATGTACCTACACCCCATCCTTACACACTTCTTTCTTTTACAGTAAGCAGTGGACAGGCGAATGGTTCAAAAAAAACAGCTTGGCTGACAATTTATGAAAACCGTTTTGGCACCTGCGCCGTCTAATGCTAGAGGAGGGGAAAAAGTGAATCTGGAACAGCTCGTTTCGCGCGCAAAAGATGGGGATGATGATGCCTTTTTTCAACTCGTCAGCCTTCATAAAGAACAACTGTATAAAATCGCCTACGCCTTTCTCCGTAATGAGACAGATGCATTGGAAGCCATTCAGGAAGCGACGTGCCGTTCCTATCTCAAGCTGGCACGCTTGAAACAGCCTGCGTATTTTCGTACTTGGCAGACACGCATTCTTATTCATATTTGTCTCGATGAGCAAAAGCGCCGAAAACGGATCATCTTGGATCCCATGGAGGATGACGTCGCAAATTGTGAAATCTTTCCTATGGACGACCAAAATGTCGAACGTATGCAAATCGAAGAGGCTCTAGCACGTCTCAGTCCAAATTATCGCCACATCATTATTTTGAAATATTTTGAAGATCGGACGATACGCGATATTGCAGAGGTACTCGGTCATCCAGAAGGGACCATCAAAACATGGTTGCACAAGGCTTTGGGTGCACTCCGCAAAGATCTCGGGAAAGGCTGGTGAGCTTTATGCTTGATAATGAAAAAAAGAATGCGAGTCCATTCATGGTTCCTGCTGAGGTTGACCAATACATTCGAAGAGGGATGGAACAAGCAAAAGAGCTGCGTAAAAATCGGAACCGCAATCGGTGGATACGCGTTGGTTCTAGTCTGGTTGCTTGTTTGTTTATTTTCGTGTTTATTTTTTCCGTTCGCCTTTCACCTGCTGTTGCCGCTTATGTCAGCTCGATTCCTGGAATGGAAAGGATCGTTGAGTTTATTCGGGATGATAAAGGCTTGCAGAAGGCAGCAGAACACAATCTTGTCCAAAATATTGGCTCCAGTGATTCAGTAGAAGATGTGACGTTTACCATCGATCAAGTTTTGGCCGACGAAAAACGGATGGTCCTCTTTTATTCACTGAAGAATGATCTCCCCGATAAAAATGTAGCTCTACACAAGATCGAGTTGTTTGACCAATTAGGAAAAGAATGGGAGCATGGTGTTTCCTGGTCAGGTATGGACAGCGAAGAGCCTGTGATTCGAAACCGCATTGATATTATCATCAACGAAGCTACCGAAATACCTGATACAATGACAGCGAAAGTCACACTGGAAATCGATCACATCAAACAAGAGACTCCTTTATCGATTGACTTTGCGGTCGACAAAAGCAAGTACAAGTCTCTTGAGAAAAAAGTGTATCCGGTGATGAAGGAAGTCACCGTTGACGGACAGCGGTTAACGATTGAACAAATTGCAGTCTTTCCTACACAGACAGAAGTGAGTATCCGATTTGATCCCGCTAATAAAAAGCATGTCTTTGACTTTGATAAGCTAAGACTTGAGGATGAAAAAGGACAGACGTTTGCTTTTTGGGGAAATGGTGTTCCTGTTCGTGACAACGGCGAAAACGGAAGGATATACCATCTGGAGAGCATCTATTTTGTGGAGCCCCAAAAACTCTACCTGAAAACAGATGGCATTCGTGCCTTGGACAAAGATCAATTGCAAATCGTGATTGATGCGAAGACAGGTACACTCACAAAAGTCCCGAATGATCGCTTGAAACTAACAGCGCTTCGTCAGGTCGATGATGTCGTGGGCATGGACTTCTCTTTAAAGGTGCCGCCCCAAGATAATCACTCTCATATCTCTCTTGGGAATGCCATAACGGACGACCTAGGAAATGAATATGATTACGTGCAAGGGAGCTCCTCATCTGCTACAAAAGATGAATCCATACAAAACTATTACATGCTGTTCAAACGAAAAACAAACAAAGGCACGCCAACTTCTTATTCTTTTCCTTTGTTCAACTATCCTGAACGACTTCACGGTACGTTCTCAGTAGAAATCAAATAAAAAATGCCCCATCAGCGATTGCTTGTACGGCATCGCTGTGGGGCATTCATTTTTTGGTTCGGCGAATTAATCTGCAACCGCCCAGTGATTGGTCGGCCCATGCCCGCCACCCAATTGCGGTGCTGTCTTAATTGCTTCAAAAATAAAGCGATTTGCTTTTTCAACCGCAGTGATGAGCGGTGTATTTTTTGCTAACTCTGCTGTAAGAGCCGCTGAGAACGTACAACCTGTACCGTGCGTATGACGTGTATGGATACGCTCATGGGACATTTCATGGAATGTGGTACCATCGAACAAAATGTCCACGACAACGTCCCCTTGCAGATGTCCACCCTTCATCAGGACATTGCGGGCGCCTAACGCATGTATCGCTTTCGCCCCTTCGCGCATCTCGTCTGTCGTCTCGATTCTCATGCCAGTCAAGCATTCTGCTTCCGGCAAGTTCGGTGTGACGACTTCTGCGAGAGGCAACAACTCTTTTTTCAATGCAACGATCGCCTCATCCAGCAGTAGTTTTGACCCTCCCTTGGCAATCATCACCGGGTCAACCACTAGCTTTTTCAGGCCAAATGCTTTGACCTCTTCCGCTACAGCACGAATGATATCAGCGTTAAACAACATGCCCGTTTTCGCCGCATCAGCGCCTAGATCACGCAGTACCTCATGCATTTGCTGGGCAACCGCCTCTGTTGGCAACGGATAAACGCCTGCTACGCCCAATGTATTTTGTGCAGTGATTGCTGTGATCGCACTCATTCCGTACACACCGAGTTGATGAAAGGTTTTCAGATCTGCCTGAATCCCAGCTCCCCCACCGCTATCTGAACCCGCTATCGTCAATGCTTTCGCAATCGTGCTCATGATATTCCCTCCTGCTTTCCACCTTTTCTCACCTGAGTATACCATCCGCTCGTCCCATTCGGTATACTAAAGGAATGTTTGCCAACTGTATTAAAAGGGGACAGTTCCATGTCATATCGTATCTTTTATTGGTTGACCTTTCTCATTCCAACCATTATCATCGGGGGCTTCGAGTTCATCCGTCATGACTTTTTACTCCCCTACATGTCTATGGAAGCGGGAAATGTATACATTACCCTCTTGACGCTCTTGCTCTCTTTTTTATTTGCCACTTGGATGTTTCACACCCTTAAACAAATGAATGCACGAATTGTCGAGGAACAAGCTCGTCGCGCTGTTTATGAAGAACGGGAACGCCTTGCCCGCGAATTACACGACGGGATTGCGCAATCTTTGTTCTTCCTCAACGTAAAACTGAAACAGGGACAATTGGACGATGCACGGGTCGCTGTTTCTGCCATCGACAATCATGTGCGCCAAGCCATCTTTAACCTGCGCTCATTGCCAGAAGAAGGCAGTCTGGATCAACGCCTTGAGAAATGGCTGGCGCAATGGAGCGCTTTATCTGGAATCGACGTTGTCAGCGAATTGCATGTCAAAGACGGCTTTTTTACTCCCACCGCAGAAGTACAACTGTTCGGGATCATCCAGGAAGCTTTTGCCAACATTCGCAAGCATTCTCAGGCGAAGCATTCATGGATTCACCTCACGACAGATGAGACAACTGGCTGGGTTCTCTCCGTTGAGGACGATGGCATAGGAATTTCCAACCCTTCTCCCGATACGAAAAAATACGGTTTGTCCATGATGCGCGAGCGTGCACGCCAGTTGAACGCATCCATCGACATTCAGTTACGACCGGCAGGCGGTACGATCATCCGCTTATCTTCTCATTCAGGAGGAAAATTACAATGAACGCTTACCGTGTATTGATCGCCGACGACCACCCGATGGCTCGTATGGCCATTCGCAGCCTGCTTGATCCCGATCCCTCTTTTGAAGTCATCGGAGAAGCGCAAAATGGCGAGGAAGCTTTTCTCTTATGCGGACAAATACAACCGGACCTTGTGCTCATGGACATCAACATGCCGAAATGGAGCGGACTCGAAGCGACCCGCGAGGTCAAGAAAGCATACCCGCACATCAAGGTCGTCATTCTCAGCGTCTCCGATGACGTTGCTGACCTGATCACGGCCATTCAGTTCGGCGCCCAAGGTTACTTGCTGAAAAATTTAGAGCCTGACGACTGGATTAACTACTTGCATGCCTTGCTCGGCGAGGACAGTGAGTTGACTCGCGAAATGGCAACCCGGCTCATGTACCGCTTCCGTCAAGAAGAGGCGACGGATGAAATGGTACCTGATGTACTGACCCCGCGAGAGCGAGAGATTGTCATGTATGTGGGAGCCGGAAAAACGAATCGGGAAATTAGTGAAGCGCTGATCATCGCAGAAAACACTGTAAAAAACCACCTGAAAAACATTCTCGAAAAGCTGCAATTGGCTAATCGCGTCCAGCTCGCTGCTTATGCGGTTCGCCATCATTTGGTCATCAAATAAAAAACATTGCTTTCTGCTCGATCAACTGTCATCCTTAGAAAGATACGTTTTCCACAGACCTAAGAAATGCAGGTGATCCGCATGATCGAAATCAAGACCTCCAAACTAAGCAATGGAGAATTAAATAGAGGCGTATTTGCAACGCAAGATATCCGAAAAGGCGACCTGATTCATGAAGCGCCCGTGCTGCCTTATTTGAACGAAGAGCATGAGCATATTGAGAAAACCTTGCTCGCAGATTATGCATTTGAGTACGGTGCCAATCATACAGCCTTCTTGTTAGGCTATGGAATGCTATTTAACCACTCCTACACGCCAAATGCCACGTATGAGATTAACTTCGATAACCACACGTTTGATTTTTATGCGTATACGGACATTCAAGCCGGTGAAGAAATCTTAATCAACTACAATGGTGATGAGGATTGCGATGATCCTCTCTGGTTTTATGAAGACCAACAGAAAGAAACAGATGATACCAAATAAGAATATGCTTTTATAAGAATGAAAACCCGGAAGCAGACACTTGAAAAAGTGCCCGTTCTCCGGGTTGTTTTGTGTAACTCTATCCCTCCCAAGTTATCTTGGGCGGGCTTTCGCCTTATCATGGACGAAGCGTTTTCTCGAAAAAAGACAGCCGCAGACCGGGCTTCACTTCTTTTTGATCCGTCAAGGTAAATCCATGTCTTTCATACAAACGAACGGCCGGTTCATTCAAGGAACCAGTCGCGACGACTATCTTCCTGCAACCATGCTCGTGGACAGAGGCAAGCAATTGACTCGCGATTCCCTTGCGAAAATGAACAGGGTCTACAATCATTCGATGAATATCCAACGTTTCTCCCTCGATCAAAAAAGAAACCGCCCCTGCCAGCTCGCCTTCTTCTATGTAGCCATAAAATGTTTCTTCACATGTCCTCAGTTGTTCTACTGATTCACGCAGGGGAGGAATATCTTCCGTACCAATTAACTCCGCCTCTACACGATACGCTTTTTGCTGCATGTTCCAAAGTTTTTGTACCGTTTGTTCATCCTGTAAATCTAGTCGCACGATCATTTCGGTTTCCCCCGCATGTTAGCTGTCTGGTGCTGCTTCAAAGCTATAGTACACATAAGGATCTTTCGGTGCAGAAACGGCTTCAACCTGAGAGGCTTTGAGAACGAGCATGTCGTATCCGTCTACCTGACGCAGCTCGAGCTTTCCGCGAACTTTTACCCAGCTATCTTTTGTCCATTTGTTCGCGTCCTCCTTTTCCACCAAAACGCCATAAACACTGGAATCTGCTGTACAGCAAGTGACGGAAAAACGAGCTACGACAAACTGCTGTTTGGTAAAATCAGGCTGCCGATATACAAATCCCATCGTCTCAAGCTCTTTTCCAGCAAATTCTTTTGCATACAGCTCCATCGTGGTGAGTCCGTCCAGGAACACTTTGTCATTCAGTTCAATAACTGGTTGTTTATGTAAAAAGACGGCGATATCCGTGTAAAAGTCACCAAATCCCCCGTTTGAGAATCGCTGACGCAATTGTTCGTCGTCTATTGCTTGCACCGGGGGTGTTGCTACTTGATTGTTAGCCTCGGGCTGCTGTGGTTCTACGCTTGACTCGGTATCTTCTTTTTCCACTGCTGTCTGCTTCGTATTTTCTTTTGCATTCGCATTCGCCGTAACATCCGCTAGCTTTCGTACATCATTGCTGAGTAGCGTTATCCCCCGCTTCTCCGCTACATCGCTGCCAAGAATTTTATCCGGCATGACAAATCCCATCACAATGGGGAGCACAAACAAGCCATAAACCAAAAGGGAGCCCATCGGTGTACGCGGAACTTTGTGCTGCTCCTCACAATCGCAATCGTAAACGCTACTGCCTACAAAAATTTGCCGTATGCTGACAATTGTCAACAGGGCCAGGATGACGAACGTGACATAGCTGAACATGTGCAAACGCGGTGCGAGATAGTGACTGAGCGTTTCCGACAGGATCAAATAGGCCAACAACGCTGTAATGCCCGCCAATATCAGACTGCGCATGACATGATGACGTTTCATTTTGTTCTGATCCATATTTTCCTCCTTACATCGGTATGAGCATGGTGACGCAAATGACCAAAAGTGTAATAGCCACGACCAGTTTGACAACAAAACCAAAGCGAAACGTTCCAAATAGCATCAACGTCGTTTTCAAATCGAGCATGGGACCGAACACAAGAAATGCAAGCAACGCGCTGCTTGAAAACGTATTGGCAAAGGAAGCAGCGATAAACGCATCCGCCTCTGAACATAGCGAAAACAAATACGCCATCCCCATCATGACCAAATTGGAGGTGAGTGGGGTCTGACCAATGTCCATGAGCGTATCCCGGCTGATATATACCTGTAGAAGCGCGCTGATAAACGCACCAAACAACAAATATTTTCCCATGTCAAAAAATTCGTCCACCGCGTGGGCAAATGTCGAGGACAGCTTGCCACCCGTCGCTTTTACATGCTCGGCTTCATGACTGATTTGCGATTCCATGCCGAGCCGTATCGGATTTTTTTTGACAAACAAGAAGACAAGCATGCCTACAATGAGGGCAACAACGAATCCCGCAATGCCCCGGTAGAGAGCCATTTCCGGCTGACGGGCGAAAGCGACATAGGTCGATGACAAAACAACCGGATTCACAATCGGTCCCGCCAATAAGAAAACAATCCCGACTGATAGCGGCATCCCTTTTTGGATCAAGCGACGAACCACAGGGATAATGGCACATTCACATACAGGGAACAAAAACCCGAGCAAACCTGCAAACGGCAGGGCCACGAGTGGATGCTTCGGTGTCCAGCGCCTCACCTGCTCTTCTGTCACAAACGTCTGGATAAATGCAGAAAAGAATACACCCAAGAGAACAAACGGGATTGCTTCCAGCCAAATACTAAGGAAAAAGGTTTTCACATCAAGCCACAAAGGGGACCACTCTATGCTCCAACCGGAAAACAAGCCGCTATCTCTGCCCATTGTTAGCCAAACGACACTTAGTCCAAGCAGGAGCGCCCCGATTATTTCAACCAGGAATTGGCGAATCTTCAGAATCAAGTGAGAGTTCTCTCCTTCCATTTGCAAATAGGTATCATTCCTATTTATATATGGTCATCGATATTTCCTGCTTGTCCTTTTATTTTTTTGCAAAATGAACAGGTTGTACAGCCTTCCCTTCCCCCTACATCCGTCTTATAATGGTGAAAAATGGAACGGTTCGGGGTGAATGAAGTGAGCGAAGATATTCAGCGCATTCCCACTGATCTAGAGGTTTGTGAAGTACAGACGATCGATGAAGAAAAAGTAAACAGGCTTCGGCCCAGAATGATGGAAACGGAAGGTGTGGCCTCTCTCTTTAAGGCTCTCGCAGACGATACGCGGGCAAAAATCATTTACGCGCTGGCTCTTGAAGGAGAGCTATGCGTTTGTGATGTCGCAGCAACCATCAATAGTTCGATCCCCAATACCTCTCACCATCTGCGCTTGTTAAAAAACATGGGTCTTGCCCGGTACCGTAAAAACGGCAAGCTCGTCTATTACTCGCTAGATGATGATCATGTCCGTCATTTAATCATGTGTGGAATTGAGCATGCTGCTGAATTGAAGCAATCGAAACCGTAAATCTATTGGCGTCCGTCACGATAAGTGGCGGCCTTTTTTTGCTGATGCTCAAAAAACATTCAAATAATTACTTGAATATGATAATGAATATGGTATGATTTAGTTAATCCTTACCGAAAGAAGGCCCGAATCATGAACGACTATGACGTCATCGTAATTGGCGGAGGGCAGGCGGGGCTTGCTCTCGGATATGCACTCAAGTGTAAAAATCGCCGTTTTGTCATTTTGGAGCAAAACAAACGGATCGGTGATAGTTGGCGGCAGCGCTACGATTCACTCGTGCTTTTTACGCCACGTAAGCATAATCAACTACCTGGTCTTGCGTTTCCCGGAGAGCCGAATACACTCCCGAATAAGGATGAAGCGGCAGACTACTTGGAATTGTACGCCAAACATTTCGAATTGCCTGTCATGCTGGGTACAACTGTTATGGAGCTCAGCAAGGTTGGTTTCAGCTTTCAGATAAGGACACAAGACAGTCTGCTCTACGCGAAGCAAGTCGTTATTGCGACTGGAGCATTTCATACACCGTTTATCCCAGCTATCGCGAACAGCTTGGACACTGTTAATCAACTGCACACTTCGCAGTACAAGAATGAGAGCCAGCTCATCGACGGCACGGTCCTCGTCGTTGGCAGTGGCAACTCTGGAGCACAGATTGCGGTAGAGCTCGCCGCCCATCGACCCGTTATTTTTTCACAGGGAGAATCACGCTCTTACTTGCCAATCTTCATTTTTGGAAAACCTATATTTGATTACATGAAGATACTGGGGTTACTCGATGCTCCCCACTCCACCTGGCTCGGCAAGAAAATGCGCAGCTCACCCGATCCGATTTTCGGCTACAAAAAGCAGGTCCGCGAACTATCCAGAACCGGAGCATTGCGATTGGTTCCCCGAGCCGTACAGGTGAACGGAAATACCACTACTTTTGCAGATGGAACACAAGCAACGGTCAACAACATATTGTGGGCTACCGGTTTTCGACCGAACTACGATTGGCTACACGTTCCCAATGTCCTCGATTCCCATGGCCGACCGATTCATCATCGAGGGATAACAAACGTTCCTGGTCTATCTTTTCTCGGTCTGCCCTGGCAGCATACGCGAGGATCAGCGCTTATGGGTGGTGTCGGAAATGACGCACTTTATTTAGCAGAGCATCTATAAATCATTCGTTTTATAAGGAGGACACAATCATGGGCTTTCATCATCACGATCATGGAGATGGTCATGATCACCATCACCATGGAAAAGGAGCTAGTAAACGAGCTCTTCTCATTTCTTTCTTCATCATTGCTGTATTTTTGGTTGTAGAAACCATCGGGGGCTTCCTCACCAATAGTTTGGCATTGCTCTCTGATGCTGGGCATATGTTAAGTGATGCATTGGCGCTTCTGTTGAGCTTGATCGCTGTTCATTTCGCTGCACGACCACCCTCTGCCAAGAGAACCTTCGGGCTGAAACGCTTTGAAATTTTGGCAGCACTGACCAATGGTGTGACACTTGTACTGATTTCCTTGTTCATTTTCTGGGAAGGGTTCCAACGCATGTGGAATCCGCCCGAGGTTGCCAGCGGCTCCATGATCATCATCGCCAGCGTAGGTCTTTTGGCAAATATTGCGGCTGCCATTGTACTCATGCGTGGCGATACCAAGAACAACGTCAATGTACGCAGTGCCTATCTCCATGTTCTCGGCGATCTTCTCGGTTCTGTCGGTGCAATCGTTGGTGGTATCCTGATGTGGGCTTTTGGCTGGTATATTGCTGACCCGATCATCAGTATCGTCGTGGCTGTCCTGATCATGCTGAGCGCATGGCGCGTAACGAAAGAATCCGTCAATATTTTGCTGGAAGGCGCTCCTTCACGGCTGGATACGACAAAAGTGGAAGAACGATTCAGTCAGCTACCTGGAGTTATCAAAGTGCATGACCTCCACATTTGGACAGTTACTTCCGGATTTGATTCCCTGACATGCCATTTGGTTGTCGAGGACGATTTGCCTAGCTACCCTGTGTTAAATGAAGCGCTGGCCCTTTTGGAAAAAGAATTCGGTATTACACACGCGACAATCCAGATTGAGAACTCGTCTACTACACACGGTGACTTACATTGTCAGGCAACAGCCGATTCACACGATCACGATCACAACCATGACCATGCGCATGATCATAAGCAACATAGCCATTCCTAAAAAAAGAAAACCATCTCCCGACATTTTCGAGAGATGGTTTTTCTTGTGATTAATCTTCCATGGTAGACAGGTCACCAGTCGGTAGAC
Organism: Brevibacillus fortis; assembly: GCF_046196545.1. Lineage (GTDB taxonomy): Bacteria > Bacillota > Bacilli > Brevibacillales > Brevibacillaceae > Brevibacillus > Brevibacillus fortis_A. The sequence goes on along the minus strand of NZ_CP176370.1, from coordinate 2,310,492 downwards.
CTAATTCCCACGCTTTCAAGACACGACGCATGATTTTTCCGGAACGCGTTTTTGGCAACTTGTCGCGGAATTCGATTTCACGAGGGGCAGCATGTGCAGCGAGTCCTTCTTTCACAAACCTGCGAATTTCATCCATCAACGCTTCACTAGGCTCATAGCCAGCCCGCAGCGAGATGAACGCTTTGATAATTTCACCACGAACCGGATCTGGTTTGCCGATGACGCCCGCTTCGGCTACTGCTGGATGCTCCACGAGCTTGCTCTCTACTTCAAACGGACCGACTCGCTCACCGGAAGTATTGATCACATCATCAATACGGCCTTGGAACCAGAAGTAGCCTTCTTCATCCTTGTATGCAGAATCTCCGGACACGTACCAGCCTGGGATGCTGAAGTATTCTTCATACTTCGCTGGGTTGTTCCAGATTTGTCTCATCATGGCCGGCCAGCCCGCACGGATTGCCAGGTTCCCCATACGATTCGGCGGCAGCTCGTTGCCACGGTCATCGATAATTGCTGCATAAATACCTGGGAACGGCTTCCCCATCGATCCAGGCTTGATCGCCATACAGCGATAGTTAGAAATCAGCTGAGCACCTGTTTCCGTCATCCACCAGTTGTCGTGAATACGCTGATTGAATACACGCATACCCCAGTGAACGACTTCAGGATTGAGTGGTTCACCAACACTCAGGACGTGACGCAGACTGGATAAGTCAAATTGCTTGACGAGTTCATCCCCTGCCCCCATGAACATGCGGAACGTAGTCGGAGCACTGAACCATATCGATACTTTGTTTTTCTCAATGACTTTATACCAGTCTTCAGGAGTGAAACGTCCACCACGTACGACAATCGTTGCTCCATTCAACCAAGGTGAAAAAATGCCGTAAGAAGTACCCGTTACCCAGCCTGGGTCTGCTGTGCACCAATAAATATCATCCTCTTTTAAGTCGAGAATCCATTTCCCAGTCTGGTAATGCTGGATCATGGCATTATGAACATGCAGAACACCCTTTGGCTTGCCCGTTGAGCCTGAAGTGTAATGGAGGATCATTCCATCCTCACGATCCATCCATTCGATTTCCAGCTCGGAGGAGGCTTCTTCCATCGCCTTTTCAAAGCTGATATGGCCTTCTTTAAGCTCCTCTTCTGCACCCACAACAATCACGTGTTTTAGTGCAGGCAGGTCGCTTACGGGAATGCGTGGCAAGAGTGCAGGTGTCGTAACGATCGCAACTGCTTCGCTATTTTCCAAGCGATCACGCACAGCCGCTTCCATGAACGCTTCGAACAGCGGTCCTACGATTGCGCCAACCTTGATCGTGCCTAAAACGCTTACATAAAGCTCCGGCGAACGCGGCATAAAGACGAAAACGCGGTCCCCTTTCACAATGCCCAAATTCCGCAAAACGTTTCCGAATTTATTGGATAATTTGCTTAATTGCGCGAAAGTATAAGTCTCGTCTCTCGTCGCATTGCTGTACATCAAAGCGATTTTGTCTTTCCGATCAGTAGCGAGATGTCGATCAATGGCTTCGTACACCATGTTCACTTTCCCGGTCTCATACCAAGAGAATTGCTTCTCCACATCCGCCCAATCAAAATTCGCATATGCTTCGTCATAATTTTTCAGATTATAAGGGCCTTCCGTTGCTGGAATTTTCTCCACGTTCATGTCTTCACTCTCCCACTCAACATCGTTTTTCTCACTACGCAACATTCATAATATTTCTACATTTTTTGCGTAATTCCTCCTGCCAGAACCTACTTATTCGATCGTGAACTTTTTCTTGTATAATGACAGTACTCTTACTGCGAAGGAGATGGCTGACCATGACGATCTGGCTTCTTTTACTTGGCGCTATCGCCTTGTTGCTTTTTCGAGCCTATCGCAATACATTTGATGTTCAAACAAAAGATGTAAGCATAACTTTACAAAAGTCTTTGCGCATTCAAAATCCTCATGATTTTGAGCCGATTTCGATACTGCATTTGTCTGATTTGCACATGGAAAATTTGTCGGTACGACCCGAACAAATTGTCGCTGATTTCTCGGATCGTCAGGTGGATCTGATTGCGATTACTGGGGACTTGTTGGATCGAGAAAAAAACATTCCGAAGGCTGTTTCTTTTGTGCAAACCGTTCAGCAATTAAATCCAGCACTAGGAACTTTTGTTGTTTTTGGCAACCATGATTATGTCCTCTCGCCTCATAAGCTCGCGCAGCTAAAATCTGAGCTTGAGCGAATTGGCTGTCGTGTTTTGATCAACCAAAATGAAACGGTCTATCACAAGGGACAACCGTTGCACATCATTGGTGTAGATGATTTCAGTACCCGTCACAGCCACTTGGCCAAGTCGTTTTCAGGTGTACCCGAAACGGGAGCAAGGCTCGTCTTGACTCATGATCCTAATATAGTTTTGCACATGAAGGAGTATGCTTATGATTATTTGTTGTCAGGGCATTTTCACGGAGGACAGATTCATTGGCCTCGCCCCTTTCATCTCGCAACGATGGGGAAACTGCCTAAGCTGAATATCGTGAAAGGTCTTCACGAGATGGATGGTCGACCCTTTTACATCAGTGAGGGCCTGGGGCAAACAGGGGTTAACATCCGTCTGCGTTCCCGTCCCGAGATAACCTTGCATGTGCTGGGCAGCGATGCTCCATTCAACGAGATGGCTGCTCCAGCTCCGGCTCTACAAGAAACAGCTGCCACGCTCGCCCTCGACTAAGGTATAATAGCCTTACTTTCGTGTCGAGATGGGGGTCACCTTGTGGAAAAATGGAAGAGAGATGTCGAGCACATCCGACAAGCGATAAATTTACCTATTGAATATGTACAAGTCTCACAAACAGAGGTAGCACAAGCCCAGCAGGATTGGGTACAAAAAGGCTGGGAGCAAGTTGCCCTCCATTCAAGTAACGGTGTAATGACATTGATCCTTATCGAAACGGCTTCTTGGCATTCTTCAGCCCGAGCGTTGTTGGATCTGATTTTTCCTCATGTAGATGATCCAGCAACGCTCCCCCTACCAAAACAGATATCCAATTGGCTTTCAGGCATTGCCTCCGGCTCCCCTGTAGTAATCCCTGCTCAGTTGGAAGCAAAATGGCCGTGGAAAGAAGCGCGTGTTTCTTTTTTATTGGAGCGATGCAGACCGGATCGCAAGGGAGAATGGGATTTTTTGCAGCCCTTGTTGCATGATTTTTTTGAAGGAGTACCCGATTTCATTCCGTTGACGCAAACACATGCACTTCTCATCGTCCCTGTCTCCATGCTCGATCATCAAAAAACAGCTTCAGAGCTTTTGGAGTGGGCATCTGGCTTGCATGATCTGATTTCGATGGAATGGATGGAACCCGTTCGCCTTGTTGTCGGATCGCCAATCACGAGTCCACTTGTATTGGGCGACACTCTTTTACGGCAATTATCACTCGCCCGTGCCCTTCAATCCTATCGACCACAAATGATGGTCGCTGGAGATTGGTCTTATCCGTTAGAACGATGGGCAGCTTCTCTCCCCAAAGAAATAGCAGCCGCAATCGCCAACGAGCTGGCCGCTATCATAACCGTTCCGCATATGACAGAAGAACAATTGGAAACATTAGATACGTTGTTCGCCAGACAATTGAATGTAAGCGATACAGCAAGGCAGCTTTTCCTTCATCGGAATACGCTGTTGTATCGATTGGACAAGCTGACGGAACAAACCGGTTTAGACCCGCGATTGTTTCCTGATGCGGTCATGCTGCAGCTCTACCTTCTTTTTCGTCAAAATTAACAAAACATTTCGTATATACTGTCCGTATCCATCTTCCAAGTGAATTGGTACCCTACCATTACAGTCATCCCAGAATTTGCTCTCTTCACAAACCCGAGGAGGTGCCTTTTTCATGGCAAAGGTAAGTCTTTCCCACATTTATAAACGATATGGAAACAACATTACGGCAGTTGACGATTTTCACTTAGAAATTCAAGATCGCGAATTCCTCGTTCTAGTCGGACCATCTGGTTGTGGAAAATCTACCACACTGCGCATGATTGCAGGTCTGGAAGAGATTTCAGAAGGTGATTTATACATAGGCGATCGCCGTGTCAACGATGTGGCTCCCAAAGATCGCGACATCGCCATGGTTTTTCAAAGCTATGCACTCTATCCGCATATGAATGTATACGAAAACATGGCTTTCGGCCTGAAATTGCGCAAATTCTCCAAATCCGATATTGATAAGCGAATTCAAGATGCAGCTCGAATCCTCGATATTTCGCATTTGCTAGACCGCAAGCCAAAAGCTCTGTCCGGAGGCCAAAGACAGCGCGTTGCATTAGGTCGTGCGATCGTTCGTGAGCCGCAAGTATTTTTGATGGATGAACCGTTGTCTAACCTCGATGCAAAGCTGCGTGTACAAATGCGCACGGAAATTTTGAAACTGCATCAACGCTTGAATACCACGATCATTTATGTGACGCACGATCAAACAGAAGCCATGACCATGGGAGACCGGATCGTCGTCATGAAGGACGGTCTTATTCAACAGGTGGCAACCCCTACTGAAATCTACAATCATCCAGTCAATCTGTTTGTAGCGAGCTTCATCGGCTCGCCTGCGATGAACTTTGTGAAAGGGAATCTTTCCGATAAAGACGGAGCACTCTATTTTGATGCGCAAAATATTCATGTACGCTTCCCAGAAGATAAAGCCAAGACTTTACGGGAAAAAGGTTATGTAAATAAGCAGGTTATTTTTGGGATTCGCCCTGAGGACATATACAGCGACGCCTCTTTTATGGAAGCAAATCCATTTGAGAGCTCACTGGAAGCAGAAGTTGAAGTCGTAGAAAACATGGGCTCCGAATTGTACGTCTATTTCCACAATATCGGAGATACCCAGATGGTAGCACGCGTGGATTCTCGTGAAGCGCTAAAACCAAAGATGAAGGTAAAACTAGCGATGGATCTTGCCAAATGTCATGTATTTGACAGCGAGACAGAAGTAGCTGTATTCTAATAGCGAAGTGAGAAGGAGTGTCCCATCCGGCATTCCTTTTCCTATTTTTTTGTGCAAAACCTATACAGAGAGAACAACTAGAGATAGCGTGGAGAAGGAGCGGATAAGAAGTGGCTTATCAAATCGTCTTTTTTGACATTGACGGAACCTTACTGAACACCGATCACATCATTCCACAAACAACGGTGGACGCCGTACAAACATTAAAACAAAACGGTGTCCATGTCGCGATCGCAACCGGCCGAGCTCCTTATCATTTAATGCCAATCGCTGAGCAATTGGGCATTGAGACATTCGTGGGCTTTAACGGGTCGTATGTGAAGAGCGAAGGGAAGATCATCCATCACACGCCAATTGCTACTGATACATTGGCAAAGCTCGAACAAATGGCGGAGGGTCATTCCCATCCCATGGTATTTTTGAGCGCAGATCACTGCTATGCCAATGCCATGGACCACCCACATATCATTGAGTCTTTTGATTGGTTGCGACTGGAATCCCCAGCGTATCGCAATCGCTACTGGGAGCAAACGCCGATTTATCAAGCATTTCTTTACTGTGGCGCTGATGAATCGAAATACACGAGTGGATTCCATGACGTCTCTTACATTCGTTGGCATGAACACTGCATGGATATTTTACCCCCAAACGGCTCCAAAGCAAAAGGAATTGAAGCCGTCTTAAAACATTTTGGACTAACTCCTGCGGATGCTGTTGCCTTTGGAGACGGATTGAACGACAAAGAGATGCTCTCCTATGTTGGCATGGGGGTAGCGATGGGGAATGCTCATGAAGAATTGAAGCCGTTCGCCAATATGATTACGCGCCACGTAAACGACAGTGGCATCCAACATGGCCTAGCAAAGCTTGGTTTAATCTAGTCATTCTAACTGTAAGCTATTTCCTTCATAATCACTCCCTTCATGTGCACGCTATAGACAACAGCACTGGAGGGAGTGAGTTTTTTTGCGCGTCTGGCCTATTGTTGCCGCTGTTGCCTTGGTCGGTCTCGTAGTTGTCCCGTATCGGATGAATCAGAATGCAGAACAAGAAATGCGCGAACCTCATCCCCACGTGACATCGGTTCAGGCGAGAATTCCCCGGATTAACTACATTGAACAGGTGAAAGACATTCGTCGTGACCTGGAGAAAAAAAGCCATATTCAAACGCTTCATCATAACCAGCGTGATCGCAGTCATTATGTAGAAAATGAAGTCGTCGTGCGCTTTTCACCACGCCCCAAGCAAGAAAAAATTGATCAGCTCGTTTCTTCGTTGGACGCCAAGATCAAACGTGATTTTGACAAATTTCTCATTATCAAATCAAAGAGCATGACTACCAAGCAGCTCATGAAAAAACTGGCTGAACATCCTGACTCCGTATTTGCCGAGCCAAATTACCTCTTACTCCCGAACGTGAAACCAAACGATACGTATTACAAGGAATACCAGTGGAATCTCCCTCTGATCGGCATGGAGCAAAGCTGGGACGTCAGCGAAGGCAGCAGTGATGTCATCGTTGCAGTCGTCGATACAGGTGTGGATATGAAGCATCCGGAATTTGCTGGTAAGCTGGTCAAAGGCTACAACGTTTTGGACGGCAGTAACAAACCTGAGGATGATAATGGTCATGGTACCCACGTATCAGGTGTCATAGCAGCGAAAACGAATAACGCAGATGGCATTGCCGGGATGTCCTGGAATAGCAAGCTCATGCCGATCAAAGCCATCGGCGCAGACGGTTCGGGATCAGCCGTGGACATCGCACAAGGCATTTATTGGGCGACAGACAACGGAGCGGATGTCATCAACTTGAGTGTAGGCAACTACACCTCCTCTGCTGCTCTGCGGGAAGCTTGTCGCTATGCCTTTGATAAAAATGTCGTGTTAGTCGCGGCTTCCGGAAACGATGCGAGTGATCAGCCTAGCTATCCTGCTGCCTATGATGAAGTTATTGCCGTTGCCGCTGTCGATCACCGTAAAGAACGCGCTGAGTTTTCCAACTTTGGTACTTATGTAGATGTATCTGCTCCCGGGGTCGATATTCCGAGCACGTACATTTATAGCGACTATGCCTCGCTATCAGGTACATCGATGGCATGCCCTCATGTCGCTGCCCTCGCTTCGCTCATCCGTTCCATTCATCCCAATATGAGTACCCAAGACGTGATGAATCTCATTAGACAATCCTCGACTGACCTCGGTGCTCCTGGGCACGATCGGTTATACGGGTACGGCATGATCAATGTCAACCAGGCCCTTCGCCAAGCCAAGCCAGCCGAGCAACTCAAAACGGAACAACCGCCACAAACAATCGGCGGCTTGCTCAATAAATTCTTTCAACGGCTACGCTTCGGTGGGCAATAAGTTCAGTAATAGACTTCAATGAACAAAAAGGCGTACGAACCGATCCAAAGTTTGTACGCCTTTTTTATATACCTTTCGTTGCGGTTCCAATAGAAAAAAGGTGGCTGTTGACCACCTTTTTTGTTACTCAGGCTTTGGCGTACCATATGCTTCATAAGCCTTGCGCAAAATCTCAAAGCTCTTCTTTTTTCGTTCATGGTACGTTGGCAGATCCCATTTGTCCCATTGGTACAAGAATGTTTTGGAAGCTTCTTGCGAGAATGGCTTCTGATTGGAATGTGCAAATACTTCCACTCCGACACCTTTACTTTCGGTGGGTACGATTCCTTTCGCCTCATACGGATATTTCCAAACCTGTTTGCTGCTCGGGTCAGTATACCCCAAAAGCATCCAAGGAATGCGTATTTCCAAAACATTGCCCTTTGCATACCAATCTGCCAATGAGTTGTAAGCCGGATCTTCCGGATTGGAAATCCCTGGCTTCATGATGCCCACTTCCAGCTCTTCGAAAGGTACTGTTTTCTTGGTTTCCGGTAAATACAATGCTTTGTTGAGCGCCAGCTTCCATGGCAAGAATATGCCCCTATCTGCTTGATCATATCGCTCGTCCCAAGGCAGCATTCCCTTGATGTACCCATATAGCCAACTATGCTGATCATAGGCGCTATTGACAAAAATGCGAGAATGGCTGTCCCCTTGCATTCGCAGCAAAAATTCGATCTCTTGGGAAAATGTAATACCTGGTGCTTTATCAGCGGTTCGACTCCCACCACTCAGCGTATCGAAGCCAATATCCAGCCTGTCCGTAGAGAAATCCCAAACTCCTTCACTCTTCTTTAGCATGAGATACAAGTACGCTTCATCGTGTGAAACAGATAGATCAAATCCCGGATAAGCACGTTTGACTCGCTGAAGTCTTTTTTCCCAATCTGCTGTTTTCCCATCAAGGATGATCTGGTCAGAGGCGTAATTACCGGGTTCCACCGCGATGACGCCGAATTTTTCCTCGTTCGTCAACGGATTGTTCCACATCGCCCTCCGCTCCCAAGGTAGCTCCAGGTCAATCGTATTCCAGGTAAATTTAAACCATTCATCGTGCCATGCGAATAAAAGTGCGCCATCATAGCCTTCTTCATAAATATTACGCAGCATATCGGCGTTCATCTCGCCTTGCTCTTGTTCCGTATGCATTCCTTGGTTCCGTCCAGCAGGCCCATAATGAGTCATTCCCCGTGAGCTAGGTACGCCATATTCGGCAACCAACAACGGGATTCCTTTATGGTGGGCACGCAGATCACGCAAGTATCCGGCATACGGGTCTATCTTGCCGCTGGAATCCCGGTACGCTTGGTACTTTTCCTCATATCGTAAAAAGTCCGGGTAATACGGATAGACATGATAAGCAGCAAAGTAACCAGCTGTCCATTCCGTCGATGCTTTCAGATTCATCGGGTCGATCGAGACCATATCCTCTTGCGGCAGCGGCTCATTGGGATGTGACAGAGGATCAGTCGTCAGCCAGTTTGTGAACGATACTGGATGCTGCCAGCCGTATTTCATCTCTTCCTCAGCCAAATAATCAAGCATGATGGCAAGCCAGCTCTCAAAAGGAGAAGCTTTTTCCGTTGCCATGATATATTTTCCCTGGTAAGGAGGCATGTCCGGATGAGATGCATTCGTCACTTGCACCGTATACGGATGCCACTCGGTACCGAGTATCCATCCTACCAAGTATTCCGACACATCTGTTCGGTATTCACCGCTTGCACGACCGTACCGCTCTGGGAGAGTCACGTCTCCATGGACTGCATGTACAGCGTCTTTAATCTCTTGGCGAAAATCTCTGGTGATCTCGGGAGTAAATGCATCCCGTCCTTTTCGATCTTCACCTGCCAGTGCTTCATCCGGCGACCAGATTCCTTGCAGCAAGAGCAGCGGCTCTTCCTGCTTTTGGTTGAACTCGTGTAAAGACTCATAAAAAATCGGAGGTAGAATCGTATAAATGCGGACGACTTTGTTATTCATTTCCTTCATTTGCGAAAACCAGCGCAAGTAATCCTCGCGGGTCGGGGAAAGCTCTCCAGGATAGTGTCCTGGTGTCGTTGCCCCTAGATTAATTCCCGCCCAAAACACAGGTTCCCAGCCTTGCCCGTTATAGAGAGCAATATCCCCACCGTCTACTTTGGCAACCAGCTTCCTGCCTTCACCTTCGAATACAGGCATCGGTTTTGATGCTTTGCTTGCTTCCATATGGGCTTCACTTTTTTTGACCAGTTCCTTCCACTTCTCGTAATCATGGATGGCGTATCCGGCGTAGCCTGCAAATTCTTCGAGGTTATCTTCGAGAACCGCCAGTTGCTCCTCCAATCCGCCATGCCCTTCCTCATAAAAGGTTGTGTTTTCTCCCTCTGCGCTTTGCAGCAGGTTAAGACCTACGACCACTTTGTTTTTTTGATCGTCAGCTTCGTTCATGATCGGGTTCACAATTTCCAATACCCCGTTCGGTCCCTCTACCCTGTCGCGATAGGCCATTAACGTTACATGATCTAGCGTATTGACCAGCCATTTACTGACACTTTCCGATTTGCCTTCCAGCGACAGCTCGTACATCCAAAATGGAATATCGACACTTAGCTCCAAAGCCGGGTCCTTTTTGAGTTCCGCGGACAAGTACTCGATATTGGCAACCCATTCGTTTTTGATTACTTCCTTGTTCTCATTCCATTCGGGTAAAACGTGAGGCTCAATATCGAGATGGAGACCGCTAAATCTTTCACCTTCTCCTGCTGATTTATTATAGGTCTGAACCCAGTTTACAAAGGTGGTAATACTTTTTCGATTGGAAGCGAGAGACCATACCGGATCTCCTGCAAGAGCATCCACGCGAATACCGGATGCATTTGCTTCCTTAATAAAGGAGCGATAATCTTGATGGGCAACATTTTCTTGGTCAATATGCAAATAAATGAGATTGACGTCATGTTGCTTGGCAAATGCGATGATTTCTTCTCTTTCTGTAACAATGAGCTGCGTATTCCAAATCCAGGTCGCAATCATCGGCGGAGTCCTATACAAATAAGCGATGATTGCGATGACTGGTATGATGAAGAGCAAAAAACCGAGCAGCAGCTTTTTTCTGCTTGATCGATTTTGTTCTGGTTCTGTGCTAGCTGTAAAAATAAGACATCCTCCTACTGACTGCGATTATGTGCGGGTTCCATCAAGCGTTTGGCATACTTCTCTTTGATGCTCTGGCGTTCTCTGGCGATGGCCAAAGCGTCGTTCGGAACATCATCTGTGATCGTAGAGCCTGCGGCTACATAGGCACCCTCTCCGATGGTAACTGGAGCTATCAAATTGGCATTGCAACCAATAAAGGCGTGATCACCAACGATCGTTTTATGCTTGCGGACGCCATCGTAGTTGACAGTGATTGTACCGCACCCTACGTTTACATGTTCACCGATATCAGAATCACCAATATACGAGAGGTGAGCAACCTTTGCACCTTTCCCAAGACGTGAATTTTTCAGTTCGACAAAATCCCCGACCTTCGCCTCCTCACCTACATCTGAACCTGGACGAATATAGGCATAAGGGCCAACGACTGCCCCGTCACGAATCATGCTGTTACATGCATTTGCGTAACGAATTTCTACGTTACACCCTACTTCGCAATCACTTACGTCTGCATTCGGTCCTATGACACAATCGGGACCTATTGTTGTTTTCCCGCGGAGGTACGTTCCCGGATGAATAACCGTATCAGGTCCGATACACACATCGGCATCAATATAGGTGGAGGTTGGATCAATGATCGTGACTCCGTTTTGCATATGCTGTTCATTGATTCGCATACGGAGCAATCTCTCGGCGCAAGCCAGCTGGATTCTGTCATTCACGCCACCCCCCTCTTCCGCATCATCGGTTATGAAAGCCGCAATGCGCTCGTTTTGCTCGTTTAAAATAGTCAAAACGTCAGGCAAATAATACTCTTTCTGGGCATTATCATTTTTTACTCGGGATAGGGCTTGAAACAGCTTTTGGTTGTCGAAACAATACATTCCTGTATTGATCTCGCATATTATCCGTTCTTCGGCTGTTGCATCTTTGTGCTCCACGACCCGTTCCACAAGGCCGTTTTCGTCGCGAATCAATCGGCCGTACCCTGAAGGATCATCTACTCGTGCCGTTAATACAGTTGCAGCTGCATCTTGAGTTTCATGCTGCTCAAGCAGTTGCCCTATCGTTTTCTCCCTCACCAATGGTGTATCCCCGCTCAACACGATCGTTGTCCCCTGTTTGTCATGCAGGAGGTCAGCCGCCATCATCACTGCATGGGCAGTTCCCAATTGCTCGGGCTGGTAAGCATAGCGGACAGAAGCACCGAACTGCTTTTTCACTTGCTCGGCCCCATGCCCTACAATCAAAATAATCTCATCGATACCAAGGCCATGTAATCGGTCGACAATATGCTGAATCATTGGTTTTCCACAAACCTCATGGAGCACTTTGCAACGCGTAGACCTCATCCGTGTCCCTTTTCCCGCTGCCAATACAATTGCATAACGACTACTCATGTGATCCTCCCATCAGATCGACTTATTTGGCTTCTCTGAAGTACGGCCTTACTTTGTTGACAATATCCTCAACAATATCTCTCGTTCCCATTGTCGTTGTCTGTTGACCTTTCTCGTAAACCTGAAGCATGATTTCTATCAACGTTTTTTGATCAAGAGTTTGGTCAGTGGAATCCATCATGGACAATTCAGCCCCTTACGGAATTAATGTAAATCCGACAAGTCAAAATGGGGAAAGAATCCCATTCTCTCCAAAAAGCTGGCTGTTCCGGGATTCCTCCAAATTTTATTTTTTTATTCAACAGTTACACTTTTGGCAAGATTCCGTGGCTTGTCTACATCATTGCCCAATGCCAGAGAAGTGTAATACGAGATCAACTGCAACGGAATAACGGACAAGATGGGGGTAAACACAGGCAATGTCGCAGGAACAAAGCACACTTCGTCTACATTTCTGTGCAGTTCAACATTCCCTTCCAATGTGATCGCTAACACATTCCCACCTCGTGCCTTCACTTCTGTAATATTGCTAACCATTTTTTCTTCCAGCTCTTTTTGTGTCACCAAGGCAATGACAGGGGTACCCTCTTCAATCAAAGCTAGCGTTCCATGCTTCAATTCCCCAGCTGCGTATGCCTCTGAGTGAAGGTAGGAAATTTCCTTCAGCTTTAAGGACCCTTCCAGTGCCACAGCATAATCAATGCCTCGACCGATAAAGAACAGGCTGCTGTGATTTTTGATGGATTCGGCATAAACACGAATATCATCCGCATGCAGGAGTGCCTTTTCAGCCTGTTCCGGCAACTGTCTCAGATGGGCAATCATGAATTCTCTCTCGTTTTCCGCAAGAGTCTCCTTCACTTGAGCCAGGTACAATCCGAGCAGATAGAAAACGATTACCTGTGAGGTGTACGCCTTCGTTGAAGCGACAGCAATTTCCGGTCCAGCAAAGGTAGCAAGCACATGATTAGCTTCACGGGCAATAGAGCTGCCCTGAACATTAGTGATAGCCAAAACCTTAGCTCCCAGTCGCTGACCTTCCCGCAAGGCTGCGAGTGTGTCAGCCGTTTCGCCCGACTGACTCACGACGATGACCAGCGTTTTTTCAGATAATATAGGGCGGCGATATCTGAATTCTGAAGCGACATCGACCTCTACCGGTATCCTTGCCAATTCTTCAATCACATGCTTGCCAATCAGCCCTGCGTGATAGGCGGTTCCGCACGCTACGATGAATATTTTCTCAAAGCCTTTGATTTGTTCTGGCTGCAACTGCAAATCTTTCAAAATAATACGCTTTCCGTCCTCGTCAATCCGGTTCAGCAGTGTATTTCGGAATGCATTTGGCTGCTCGTAAATTTCTTTTAGCATGAAGTGCTCAAAACCGTCTTTCTCCGTCTGTTCCACATCCCAATCTACGCGGAACATCTCTCGCTGAAGCGGTTCGCATGTTTCCACTTTCATGAGAGAAACGCTGTCTTTCTTGAGAACCGCCATTTCCCCGTCTTCCAGGATGACAATGTCGCGTGTGTGCTCAAGAACCGCAGAGATGTCGGAACCAATGAAGTTTTCTCCTTTACCTACCCCGATAATGAGTGGACTTGCCAGTCGGACTGCCACCATTTTATCTGGCTCGTACTCGCAAACAACACCAAGAGCATATGCCCCGCGCATACGCAGTACTGCATTTCGAACCGCGGCGACGAGATCGCCTTCGTATAGTACAGCAATGAGATGAGCAATGACTTCTGTATCGGTCTCGGATGTAAACGTGACCCCATGGTCCAAAAGCTCCTGTTTGATTTCCAGATAGTTTTCGATAATGCCGTTGTGGACAACAGAAAACTTTCCCGATTCATCCGTATGTGGATGTGAGTTCTCATCGGATGGACGGCCGTGAGTGGCCCAACGCGTATGTCCGATTCCCAAACAACCTTGAATAGGAGATTGGACGAGCCGTTCTTCCAAAACGGCCAGCCTTCCTTTCGATTTGCAAATCTCCATTTTTTCACCGTTAAATATTGCGACACCAGCCGAGTCATAGCCGCGATACTCCAGCTTCTGCAAACCATTTGTCAGGATTTTTTGGGCTTGCCCCTCACCAATATATCCAACGATACCGCACATGTGATTGCCTCCCCTATTCCGTAATCATCAGCCAGTTTTCAAGCTAAGCCAGAAGTACGACTCGTTCTTCCTCGACGTGCATCTTTGCCGGATTCCCCAGCTTGTAAATGTGTTGACCCGTTATGCTGTCAAAAGCATTTCGTGTATCAATGATGGCTATACCCAGGTCAGCAAACTTCTGGTAGTCAAAGCTCTTATGATTCGTAACGAGTACCATGCAATCGTAATTTTTCATTTGTTCCAAGTCATGCGGAATGGAGCGAACTGTGTTCCCGCGTTTGTCTATAAAGCTTTGTGCATAAGGATCGTAGTAATCGACACGTGCACCGTTTTCCTGGAACAGCTCGTATATATGCAAGCCAGGGGATTCACGCAGATCATCAATGTCAGGCTTGTAGGCCATCCCCAAAATAAGAATCCGCGAGTTTTTGATTGATTTGGCATAAAGATTCAGTACTTGTGCGGTTTTATTGATCACATAGTCTGGCATATTGTCGTTAATCGATTGTGCCAGTTCGATGAATTTGCTATGAAAACGGAAGCCCTTTGCCTTCCAGGAGAGATACATCGGATCAAGCGGAATGCAATGCCCCCCAATTCCAGGACCTGGATAAAACGGCATATAGCCAAACGGTTTCGTTGACGCAGCTTTGATAACCTCCCACACATCAATGCCCATTTTGTCGCACATCATAGCCATTTCATTGATAAAAGCAATGTTTACACTCCGGAATGTATTTTCCAACAATTTAGACATCTCAGCTACTTTCGGGGAAGAAACCGTTACTACATTGGTAACCAGATTGCCATACAGCAGGGCCCCCAACTCCAAGCACTTCGGCGTGGTTCCCCCTATTACTTTTGGCGTATTATGTGTGTTGAAGGAATAGTTGCCTGGATCTACACGCTCAGGTGAGAAGCAAAGGAAGAAATCCTTTCCGACGGTCAGACCCAACTTTTCGAACTCCCACTGGATCAATTCTTCTGTCGTCCCAGGATATGTTGTGCTTTCAAGCGTAATCAGAAGGTTTTTCTTTTTGTATTTGATAATTTCACGGACAACTCCCTTAATAAAGGACGTATCCGGATCTTGATTTTCACTGAGCGGCGTCGGAACACATATGCTGACCGCATCCAGCTCCTTGAGCACCCGATAATCAGTGGTCGGGAAGAATCGCTGAGCAGAAAGGCTTGATTGGATCACATCGCAAGGAACGTCCTGGATATAAGACCTGCCTGCGAGCAAGGTTTCTACCTTCCGCTGGTCCAAATCGATCCCATAAACAGAGAAACCGCTTTTTGCCATTTCCATAGCGAGAGGCAGACCAACGTACCCAAGTCCAATTACCCCAACTTTTACGGTTTTTGATTCCATTTTTTGCTTCAATTTTGTGAAGTAGCTCATTTTTCTTCCTCCCTTTTATCTGTGTTTAAGACAATAGACTTCTCACTCGTGCTTCCAGGTCTACGGGTGAAAATGGCTTCGCTATATAATCTGAGACTCCCAGCTCGAATGATCTTTTCTTGTCGTCTTCCAACCGTTTGTGGGTTAATACCACGATTTGGGTGCCATGCTCAACTGCATTGATCTTGCTGATGAGCTGGTAACCGTCTTCAATGGCTAAATTTACATCGGTGATAACTGCGTCCGGTAAAAATCGCTTGTATTTTTCCCACGCTTCTCTCCCGTTTTCCGCCAAATAAACGGAGTAACCTTTTCTTTGTAAATAGATGCGTAAAAACTCATTCACAGTTTCATCTTGCGAAACAAGCAAAAGACTTTTCTTTGTTTCCGATGATCGTTTACCGCTGTATATGCGAATATCCCCAGCGTCTCCCTTTCCAGCAGTAATCTCCTGTACCATACCACTGAGAACTTGTGCTGCTGATTCCCCCTGTTCAGGGAAGCTGGCGATGAATACTGGCCCAGCCAAAATATGTTGGGTCTGTAGCTGTTCCTTGATAAAGAGAGAATGGAAATGAGTATTGCCTAGCATTTGGTCGCCAAGGAGAATACCGAGAATGCTGCTTTGTTTGTCGTAAAAGCAATGGATATCGGTAAACCCCTCTGCTTTCGCCAAAGACATTTTCAAATCTTGGATCTTTTCTTCACTGCTTCCATTCGTAACAGCCAGAATAATCCCGCATGGCAACTGACTCGATTCATAGAAAGTAAGCACATGTTCAAAGGCTTGAAATAAAGGAAACGAATACGCTTTTGCAATCTGACTCATGGTATCTCCCTCCTGTGCCCTGTTTCTCTATGTTTTCCAGCTTGTTCTCGTCATGGTTCCCCATGTGTTATTGTTGCGCATAAACTCGATATGACCCAAAAATCTCCAAATGACTCCCAACTGCTGATATCCAAGAAACATGAAGAAGAGGAATGCCAACATCTTGAGATTGTCGCGAACTCTTGTGTAACGCTTGAAGGCAAGTTCTTCAATAAACAGGGAGCCGATCCCGAGCAGAACGCCAAACAAGAGATTCAGCAGTGCATAGATAGCCAGTATTTTCCATTGAGTCATGTCCATCAATGTATATCCCAGCAGAGCCAAAAAACCGGTAAACCTGAAATAAGGATTCAGCGTTTCGAAAATGATGTTATAGGGAAAGGTTATCAGCCCCATAACTTTGTACTTGGGACGGCCTACTATATAAATGCCGTACTCCAGCATGTTTTTGAGGTTACCTCGTCCCCATCTTCGTCGCTGGCTACCAAGTATTTTCAGCGTATCAGGAGCCTGGGTCCAGCAAACGGCATCGGGGCAAAAAGCCACTCGATACGGAAGTTTATTTTCAAGCATATATTTATGAAGCTTGATGATGATGTTCATGTCCTCGCCGGGATATCCCCCTCGATAACCGCCGGCTTTGACAACGAAATCTTTTCGAAAAACCCCAAAGGCACCCGACACAATGATCAGGCCGTTGATTGAACTCCACCCAATCCTTCCCCCTAGGAATGCCTTTAAGTATTCGACACACTGGAACATAGGCAAAATTTTGGTAGGAAGATTGACTTTCTTCACCATTCCGTCCTCGATTTCACAGCCGTTTGCGATTCGGACGATACCGCCGATCGCGACCGTTTCCTCAGGGTTTTCCATGTACACCTTGGCGATGCGAATCAATGCGTCCTTTTCTAATAACGAATCAGCATCGATGGAAGCAATCAATGGATAGTGAGAAAGATTAATCCCGGCGTTTAGCGAGTCGGCTTTTCCTCCGTTTTCCTTATCAATGAAATATAAATTGGGATATTGCGGATTGTAATAAACGCCTCGTACGTTGGAGGTTTCCAATACTCTGGAGCCCCCTGTATACTCTGTGCGGGTTAACTGGAACTCATGTAACAAAACTTGCAACGTTTCGTCTTTTGAACCGTCATTAATAACAATGACTTCATACTTAGGATAATCTAGCGCGAGAAGCGAACGAACGTTTTCAATGATGGTCAATTCCTCATTGTAAGCAGGAACGAGAATGGATATTTGTGGTACATACTCTGATCCTGAGAGTGACTGAAAGCGAGAATACATGGAACTTTTGATGATAGAAAAAATATTTTTGACGGACAGGGTTAGAATCGTTAAATAGAGCGTCTCAATCACGATTACGTAATAAACAGCAAAGATCCCGTATGCTTGCAAAAAGTCCCTCATGTCAATCTCCTTTCAGGTATAGTTACACGGCATAAACATAACGATTTTTCTTGTCCACCTGCTCATCCTCATTGATTTGCTTTCTGCAACTGGCATACATCTCAATCATTTCAGTATCCTGACAGACTTCCGTATCGTTCGTCTTCATCAAGGACTCGAACAATGCCATTGCCAAAACAGCATCATATTGGAACAGCAACCTCACTGATTGGATGCGGACTTCCTTGTCTTCCGAATCGATCTGCCGATATACCAAATCGGCAATCTCCGCGGTTAAAGGAGCAGACCATCCAATCAAAGCGATTTTAATCAAATCCTTGTCCGTACTTCGCAAGCATTCAAGCAATAATGGTGTACAATCCAGCTCTGACTCTTTCATGATGTCAACGGCAAGGTAATGATTGCTTTTTCGATGCTTTACAAGGAGCATCAGCATGTTCCTTATATCCTCCAGATTTCTCGCACACTTGGCGATAGATCTCGCGATGATAAAATGAGTGGGATCGAGTTTTTTTGTCTGCAGCAATTGCAGAAGTCTTGGTACAGCTTCCTCGGATCGCATTGCTCCTACATGGTAGGCCGCATCGATCCTTATCCAATGAAAGCGACTATACAGTCTGTGGAGGTTTTGCTTGACGAGCCCAGTATCCTCACATAGTGTGATCATTTTCTTTCGGTGGCTTCCTGTAAGAGATTCGATCCATTCAATGAGTTTTTGTTGCAGAACTCGCATTTCCAAGCGATTTAATTGCCAGTAAGGCGGTTTCAATCTCTCAGGCGAGTCCATATGAGACTGGATATACGTGAAGTAGTCTTGAAACTGTCCCAGGTAAACGCGTGTTCTCCTTTCTATCAACAAGTTCCTTGATTTAATCACCAAGATACCCATAAAAAATAGTATAATTATTACAATTAACAGGCAGATTACCGTCACTGCTTCTGACAAATTGGCATGCAGAATGGATCTCTCCTCTCCAGTTTTTTTGTAAGGTTTTCTGTGCACTCCTATCCATTTCAAGTCGACAGCGTTAAGCGCCATTCAAGCTCGAGTTTTTCTTTATAGAGAACATTTCGTTCGTTTTGTTCTTTATAAAGAACGATTTAAAATTAGTATCCTGTACAGGCAATGGAATGTAAAATATCAATTTTCTCTAAAAATAGACCAAAAACGGCGAAAATCGACTATTTTGTAGAATATCGTCTGAATATCTCGTTTTTACTCGTCCTTAATAACGAACACATTGTTTCTTATAAAGAACAACCGCAGTTATAGATACTTAGCCATAATGATCTATCGTTTTATCTAGTAGAAAGGTAATTTTTTGGCAATGTCAGTAGGATCAAATTGAATAAATGAGCCAAACGACACAGGACTAGTCCCACAAAAAGTTGTGTTTCAGCTATATTGACGTTATAATAAACGAAGAGATTTAAAGGGGTGGCTATTACATGATCGGCTCGCGTATACAGCAGCTTAGAATAGACAAAGGCCTTTCTCTTTCTGATTTAGCTGAACGCGCTGGTGTCGCCAAGTCTTATCTGAGCTCAATCGAGCGCGGCATTCAGCGAAATCCTTCTATTCAATTTCTTGAGAAAATCGCACTAGTATTAAATGTGACGGTAGACACATTGCTTCAGGAAAAAGATAATCCTTCAAGCGAGAATGTTGATGAAGAATGGTACAAGCTGATCGAAGAGGCTATGAAATCCGGGGTAAGTAAAGAACAGTTTCGGGAGTTTTTGGAGTACAATAAATGGCGGTTAAATCGACATAAATAACATTGTTGCCAGCACTGATATAGTGGTGGCTTATTATTTTTGCATTAATTTAAAACAAAAGTCACAAATACTAGATTTACATATGAAACTGAATTAAGTATCATTTCTGATATAAGCTTTTTACCTATCTTTTTCCAACCATTTTTTGGGTATTTTATTTGTTTTTACAAAAGGAGGGTAAAAGGGGAACTAACATGAAAACCACTCCGTCTCCTAAAGATCTCCTGGATAAGGAATGGATCGATTTAATCCTTACAGCACGAAAAATGGGATTAAGCATTGAGGAAATTCGTTTTTTTCTCGTGAACTCTCCTCTCTCTTTTGATGAGGAGAAAAGTGATTACTTCGAAGCATAGTGTAAACAGCCATTATCCATTACGCTACACTTTCATAAATGATAGGACTTCCATCAGGGGTCGTCCCGATCGAGAAACAAAGAAAAGCACAGGCTTATTAGGCCTGTGCTTTTTCTATTTGCATACTTTTTTTCGCGATATAGTCTGTCTCATAATATTGTAGATCATTACGCATCGGTTCGAACACTCTCGATAAGGACAAGGTCAACTGCTGCAACTCAGGGACTACCTGCTTACGAAAAATGATACAGTCCTGACCCGTATAGGCCAACCGCCCATCTTCTTCGTAAACCTCACCTTTTGGATAGTAGAAGTTATTTATACAGGTATGGTATACCTGATACAATACTTCCTCGGCAAACTCCTCATGAAATCGTGCGCGCCGGAGGGATACTCCCAGCCTTTCGTATGCATTTTCGCAGTAAACCAAAAGGTGGCGCAAGTCGGAAAGATAGTAACGGTAATACGTTTCAAATTCTTCAGGATCGCCTGACGCGGATACAAGACCTGCTAGGGTAACCTGATTCAAAAAACGTTCCACTTCCATGCTGACCTTTTTCAACTTGGTGTACGTCTCCTCGCACAATTGCTTTAGATGAGTCGCTGACATAAAGTCCCCCTAATGTTGAAGAATCTGCCTTTTTTATAATAAGTATAAAGGAAAGATTATTTATTACACAAGGGTTATTTTTATACAGCCAAATTGCATAGCAAGATGATAGGGAGCATCGTATAAGCATAAATAAGGCTACGCCAAAGCTTCAACGTAGCCAATTCATTCTATTTATTACAATTTATACCGCCGTTCGCTCACTAACTTTTCCCTTAATTTTCCTTATCTGCAACAAATAAATGACATAGGCTGCGAACAACCCGATGAGTGTCATGAAGCCGAGAACAACAAAGTCGTTCATGACAGCCGACAGACCATGTCCCTTCGTCAAGATTTCTCTGACACCATTCAAGAAATACGTCAGCGGCAAAGATTTTGCAATCGCGACAATTCCAGTCGGCATCGACATGAGTGGCCAAGTATAGCCAGATAACATGAACGAAGGTACTGCAATCATCATCCCGATCTGAGTAGCTTGGAGCTGGCTGCTGGACACAAAGGAGATGGCATAACCAATAGCCAACACCGCCAAGTTAAACATAGTAGCCAGTAGCATCAGGTCGAACGTGCTTCCGTAATAAGGGATATCAAAACCTTTTAACATCAGTGTAAACGCCAGGAACATATTGAGAGTCCCTGCCAGAAAGTACGGCAACAATTTGCTCGCCGTGATCGCGAAGAAGCTATGGCGAGAGAGTGTATCCTTCCAGGTACCTTCTTCTTTTTGTTGGGCAACCGACAATACGATTCCGAGGAACAGCACTTGCTGAAGCACTGTACCTGCAAGTCCGAATACCATGAAGGACAGATAGCTGAAGGTCGGATTATACAACACTCTGTATCGATAGTCGATACCCGTAAACATGTTTTTCCCTTCTTCTCCCCAGCCGCCAAGTGCTTCCATCTTCTTCAGCGTGGTTCCTGCTGAAACTGACTTAATCGCTGTACTCGCTGCTCGAACTGCCGTATTCGAAATCATGATGTTACTGCCATCGATAACAGTCAGTACCTCTGCCTCTCTCCCAGCCTTCACATCCTTTTCTAATCCAGCTGGAATGATCAGGGCGATATTTGCTTCGCCCTTGTCAACCAATTTCATTGCTTCTTCTTCTGTTCCTACAATGGACGTGATCCGAAATGTATGATCGACCTCAAAGGCACGATAGAGCTCACGACTTAATTCGGTTTGATCGGCATCCACCATCACCGTAGGGATCTCCATCACTTTTTTCTCACTGTACAGAAAGCCGAACATTGTCAGATAAATCAAAGGAACGAGGAAGAGAATATTACGAATGGTTTTGTTTGCAAAAAGATTTTTCCATTCGCTCCAGAACAGGTGAGAGAAACTATTCACCATTACCAGCTCCTTCAAGTTGCCACTCAACCGTCAGGCCTGGACGCAATTCCGGATCGGACACCAGCAGCTTCACCTGGAAGGAACGAATGTCTCGATCACCGAGTTCTTGTGTCGCTTTTTTTACGGCAAAGTCAGCAGCAGGAGCTACAGTAACCACTTTGGCGTCTACTTCTCTGTTCAGGGCTGGGACAAACAATTTCACTTGATCGCCTGTTTTCACATTCGCGAGCATGTATTCATTCACATAAAATTTGACATAGTTGTCTGATTTTGTTTGGATCGTCAAAACGGTGAAGCCTTGCGAAACCAGCTCTCCCTTTTGAACAGCAACTGATTTTACAATACCGTCTACTGGAGCTGTCAGTTTGGTGTTGTTCACATAGGCTTCCATTTCTGCCAGGGCACCTTTTGCCTGCATGACGTTCGCTTCTGCGGATTTAACGTCCAACTCCTTCAAGCCTACTTGACCTCTCCCTGCTACTGCTTGGTTGTATGCAGCTTTTGCTTGATCCAGTTGTGCTTGTGCAGCATCGACCTGCTCTTTGCGCGATCCAGTTTGAGCCATTTTCAACTGCTCTTCTGCTGCTTTAAACTCCGCTTGCGCCTTATCTGCTTGCATCTGCGCCTCTTCCACTTTCACTAGTGGAACGGCACCTTCCGCCATTAATTTTTTCATTCGTTCCAAATTCGTTCCAGCAATTTGATTCGAAGTTTGTGCTGCTTGTAATTTCGCTTTGAGCTGCGTAATTTCTTCTGAACGCGCTCCATTTTTATTCGCGTCAAGCTGTGCTTGCGCCGAGTTGACTGCTGCTTTCGCTTGGTCGACTTGGGCATTGCTGGAGTTATCCGTCACGGATACTCCTTTTTTCGCCTGATCAAGTTTGACGAGGGAGAGCTTATAAGCAGCTTCCGCCTGTTCTTTCTTCGCAAGGATTTCCGCGCTGCTTAGCGTGGCAACTACTTGCCCTGCTTTTACTTCGTCTCCTTCTTTTAGTGAGAGCTGTTCGATGGAACCACCCATTTTAAAAGAGAGGTCTACCTCAGTTCCCTCGATTACACCTGCTAATTTCGTTGTATTCTTGCCAGCCATGCTACTCACATTTGAACCAAACAATACGGTTCCAAGTACTGCAATACTGACTACAAAGCTACCTACACCGATCCATGCACGTTTGTTCATCTGTCTTCTCCTCTTGTTTTACGTTTCTCTAGACGTTATTTGGTTTGAAACATTCCTGAAAGCATGTAACGAAGCGTCTGTTTATCTGCGGCACTGTTCACTGGCTCTTTGCGAAATTGTTTGCGAAGCACGGTAAAGCCAACCATGCCAAACAACGAAGAAGCGAGTGTGCGAATATCGATATCTGCCCGGATATACCCTTGCTTCTGCAGTTCCAGCAGGTGTGATTCCATCGTACTGAAATAGCCACCTAACAGATTGCCAACCATCCTGTCGCGCTGTCCATCTCCTGAGAACGCACTCAGCAACAGGAAGCACAAGTCTTGATTCTCGGAAAAGAAGCGAAGATGCTCATCCAGCACATTCAGAATGCGATCCTCCAAGGAAAGCTCTTCATTTTGCATCACATTATCTACATGGTAAATCAGCATCTTCACGCCTTTTTCTATCACGTACAAAAACAGTTCTTCCTTTGTGGAAAAGTGATAATAGAGTGTTCCTTTTGCCACCTGCGCCATTTCCGCGATTGCATCCATGGTCGTTTCGCTATATCCCAATTGGGCAAATGCGGTTAAAGCTCCATTCGCAATTTGATCTTTTTTGGATGGTGCCATCACTCCTGTCCCCTTTCGATTTTTTGAACTGACTGGTCAGTACAAAGATTATATTACGAATACTTCCTAGTTTTGTCAAGCGGCCATTACTTCTATGTACAAAAAAAGATCGCTTTGTGGGCGATCTTTTACTTCTCTATAATTTGTAGGTATGTCTCCATGGTTGCAGGCATCGGCGCGACACCGAGGTTCTCCCTCAGTTTTGCTACACATTTTTCATACCAGCGGATTGCTTGTGTCCGATTATTTTGCTGATCATACGCAGTCATAAGTAAGCGGTACGACTCCTCCCAGCAATCGTCCACCCGCAGAATCGCCTCACACCAGCGGATTGTTTTTTCCAATTGCCCATCCTCTAGCATGTTTTTGGCTAACCTCTCTGCTCCGCGTAAAAACAGCGCCTGCACTCTCTCACGCTCTTCTACACACCAATCCTCATAACGACATTCCGGCATGTAATCGCCCAAGTAATACGCAAGCCCTTTTTCCAAAAGGATGGCGCCCTGACGCCGATCTGATTCTGCCAAGCCCAGGGTAACAAGCTTCTCGAACTCTTCAGCGTCCATATGGTAGCCCGATGCCAGATTGAAACCGTAAGAGCTTCCATGCCGTTGAATGAAAAATGTGTCTGTTCTGGCGGCACGATCTGGCTCGAGGGCTTTATTCAATGCATTCAGCGACACTTTAAAATCGCGAATTGCCGCTTCCTCGATACTGTCTGGCCAAAGTCGGTTCATGATTTCTTCACGGGCTAACAAATGATGTCTCTTCGTCAATAAAAGCTGAAACAACAGCTTGGCTGTCCCACGCTGCCATGCCTTTTCGCTCAGTTCCCGCTCTCCCAGCCATACACGGAATGCGCCCAGCGTCTGAATACGAAGAGTATAGCCGGGGTGGAATGTCACATTTTGCAAGCCCAAATCATTTAACAGCTGAGAGACGTAATCCGGCGATACCTTTCGGCGCTCTGCCTCAATCAGAATCGGCATAAGCTGCTGTACATCATGTGGTGTAAGCAGGGTAGGTCGCTGCAAAAGGAATTGATATTCACCGGACTTCATCAAGGACAGGGCTTGCGTCACCGCAGGTATAAACAAATCCCATTGTTTTTTACGATAAGCCAAGAAGCTCAGCCACAATTGACAAATGACGACACTGTAGCTATCCCCGCAATGACTAAGTCGGTCGGCACAATCGATAAAGGTAGCCCATGCTTCCTCTTCTTTACCATACTTGGCATATGCAATTCCAATCGCCATCCGTACCAGGCTGCCTAACCAGTCGTCGCGCATTGCCTCTGTCTCTTGTATTCCCCTGTTGCCATACAAAAGGGCTTGGTCGAGTGCCTTTTCTCTTGCGTGAAGCAAGGTTAGTCCCAGTAGCGTTTCTGACTTTCCGCGTGTTGACTGGAGCTCCTCCATGATTTGCAAACCTTTTTCATAAAGCTGGCGAATCTCATCCGTAGGCAATGTTTGACTGAGGAGGGCCGCATGGGCTTTTCGAACATAGCCATTTGCCTCCACAAAAGGTGAATGCGCTGCACGTCCGAGTTGTATGGCAGTTTCTGCAGATTCCCACCCCCGCTCCCATTCGCCATTCAATGCATACACAAAAGATAACAACAAAGAGGTTTCCCGATACGATCTAGTCAGCGGAGGATGCTTCCCTTGTTCTACCTGCCACTTACTCTCCAAGAGTTGAATGGAGGACTGCAACCGGCCAGTACGGAACAACAGGCGCGATTCCAACTCAACCTCCGTCTGCTGCTCTAACTCCTGACTCCGTTCATACCAAGCTGCCGCCTGTTTGGCATCCCCGCGATTCGTATAAATTTCTGCCAGCAAGCGGTATAGCCTCGGTGCCATTTCATTCTCTTGTTCAAATGGGGGCAAAAGTTGAATCGCCCTCTTAAGTAGTTCTTCTGCCCGGACGCCTTGTACGCTGTCGAGATGAACGCGTGCTTGCCCTTCCAGCCCGCGGCACAAACCGATTTGATCTTGTTTTTGTTCACATTGATTCAAAAATTGCTCATAAGAAGAAAATGCCTTGGCATATAGACATCGATAACGCTCTACTTCGCCCTGATAAAACAACAACCAATGCTGTTCGCTCTTGATGTGCTCAGGTAGCAGTGTTATCCACTCATATAAGAAGTCCAGCTTTCCTGCTTGCAGCAATCTTTCCGATGCTTGGCACAGCCATTCACCCAGCACCCCCCACTGCTCGACGAGTCGCAACCGCCCAAAAGCTTTTGCCTCGTCTCCTCTACGTCTGTACCATCCTGCGGCCTTTTGATTGACATGCATGTACGTCTCTTGATTCGCAGCTAGCTTGCTAGACAGGAGACGCTGGAAAAGCGGATGAAAGGAATAATGAGATCCTGCTTGGACATGAAGAAAAAGATTGCAACGCTGTGCTTCCAACAGGTGCTCCATGCATCCTTCCCCGAGTATTTGCTTGCAGTCCTCCAGGTCGAATTGTTCGAGAACCGCTGCCTCCATCAAGAAGCGCTGCATACGTGCATCTAGCTGTGTCCAGACTTCCATTTCCAGCAAATGCAGCAATCGAGATAACTCACGCAGACTGTCAGAAACCGTCTGCCCCCTCGTTACCATTTCACCAAAAGTTCGCAGTGCCATCACCCAGCCTTGCGCCACCTCTTCCACGCGGCCCCAATCGTCTTCGGACAGCGTGATATCGTATTGATCTGAATAAAAGGCCTCACTCTCCTCCAACGTAAAAGAAAGGTCATTTGTTGTAAGTTCCAGACACTCTCCTCTTGCGGATAACAAGTCGAGATTGGACCACTTCGGTCTAGAGCGCGTTAAGATAACTAGCTTGACCTTTTGTGGGAGAGCCTCGGCTAACCGTTGAATAAATCGATCGACGTCATTACCATCACCAATTCGTTGGTAATGGTCCAAAACAAGTATGTGGTCCGCCTGGAGCTGTACACATTCCCCGACGAACCAGTCCACCAGTACTTTGCTGTCTATGGAGGGCACCGGACTTTGCTCTGTGATACGTATGAGGTGCTCTCGCAATACCTGTCCAAAATCAGGATGAATCTGACGAACGCTTTCGACGAGACAGGTGACAAACCCAAGAAGGGTATCGTCCCCATCCTGGATGGTATACCAGGACGCAGCCAGTGCTTCATCATGAAGAAATGTAGCCAAAGAAGTCGTTTTACCATAACCTGTCCCTGCATGAATGAGACAAAGCTGCGTATATTTCAACAGGCGTAATTTTTTCGCCAATGCAGGTCGCCGTAAGACATATGGCTTCTGTCCTGGAGGAGTTATTTTGGATATAGGGATGTGGATTGGAATCATAAAATGTGCACTCCTTGCCGTTCTCCTGCTCTTCTTTGACTATTTCCCCATTTCTCACTATTCTCCTGCCGCGAAACCCTTAATCGACAAAAAGCCCACCCGGGAGTCCAGGTGGCGCTCTTTCAATCCACTAAATTATATCCAATGACTGTATATCCAATATCATTTAACAGGACTTGAAATTCTTCGTCACTGATGTGCTCTCCGTTCGTAATTCGTGAATGCAAATCTGCGATTCGGTCATAAACAGCGCGATTGGTAGTCACGTACAAAATGTTGAAGCGTGTTTCTGCCTGCAAGCGTGACCTCATCCGATCGACAACACGTCTATGCAGCGAATCTGGATGTCCATTATCGACTCGCACAATTTTTCCAGGCGTATAAGGGATCGACGGCCGCGGATTGACTTCATCAGGCTTTGGTGTATCCACTGGAAGCACACCTACCATCAAGTTATCCTTGTACGCTAGCACCTTGATATCCGCTACACCGGGCAGCTTTTCCGCATGCCCTTCCAAGTGCGTCACGAGCTGCGGCTCTCGCTGATGAACCATCTTTTGGCTAATCATGGCTGCCGGGCCTTTATCCCTAGCGACATTATCGTTCTGGAAGTTAATCCCGAGAGGTTCAAATTTGGCCTTATTTCCGTTCTGATCTTCGGTGCCCTGTTCTTTGTTCGGCGAACACCCTGTCAGCAAGCCGGCAAACAGGAGCACAGCAATGATACTCCCACTCATTCGTCTCACAACAAAAACACCTCCTTGCACTTAGTGTGATGTGCAGGAGGTGTTCTTACTCAGAAATCAGATGGCTTAATCAATGGAAATAAATTCGCCTTCAAATGTATCTTGTTTACCGTCTTTTTCAGCTTTTAAAGTAAAGGAGCGAATGCCATCATCAGTGTCAACTCTGAATTTAAAGGTCCCATCCGCATTTACTTCCACTTCATGGGTTTCATCTTCCATCACTACTATTACACTGGATTTAGGGCCTACCTTTCCAGTAATTCGATATAAGCCAATTGAGGCGATATTGGTTCTCTTGGCCTCAATACTGTCTTCATCAATCAAGGCTACTTGTTCATCAGTTTTTTTCTCATCCGTTGCTGGCTTCGCCGGATCTTTTGGCTTCTCCTGTTGTCCAACTTGGTTGCCGTTCACATTATCCGCAATCAATACGGTTTGTGTTTTCGGATCCCACTCCACCTTGTAGCTCAGAGCTTCCGCGATGAAACGAACAGGTACTACAGTACGCTTGTTCACAATCTGTGCAGGTACATCGAGGTTGATGGTTTGTCCATTTTTGTTGGCAATTTTTTGAGTAACGACCAATCTGATATTATCTTTCCCTTTGTTGATGGTAACCGTACGGGTTTGTTCATTCCATTTCACTTCAAATCCAAGACTCTCTGCAATCGGACGAATCGGAACCAGTGTACGCCCCTGGCTGATAATAGGTGCTTGGTCAGGAAACGCAATTTGTTTTTTATTGTACTCCACTTTAACAGCATTCTGTACTGCTTTAGGTGCTACAGGTGCAGCCCCTGCAGAAAACGCTGCCATTGGTACTAAGGCGATAGCTAGCAGTAATGAGGTTACTTTTTTTAGCAAAACATTCACTCCATTTCCCAAAAAGGTTCACACGATTCTTAATCTACTATAGGATAGAGGCTGTTTCAAGAACTTCCTACAATCTCCCTTTCAAAAGATCATTCTTTCCTAGTAGCGCCCCTCCAACCCGTTACTTTTTCCTCCTCCTTTTGACCTAATTTCAAATTGTTACAAAAATGCAACCATCTTGCTTTCCAAAAACGTTACAATAGACAAGAAGCGACAGTATTTTATCTTGAAAGAGGCAATGAATGATGAACAAATTTCTCCCTTTCCTCATCCTGGCACTAATCTTAACTTTAATTCCTCCAGTAGGAAGCTCCGCCAATACGACTGCCATCCAATTGGGAAGTGATGTACTGTTCAATCAGTTCCACCATCTTATTGAAGGCAAAAAAGTCGGGTTGATTACGAATCAAACAGGTCTGAACAGTCAAATGGTTAGCACGATCGACATATTACGACGTGATCGCTCTGTCCATTTAACCGCTCTCTATGCACCTGAACATGGCCTCGACGGAAAAACGGTCGCAGGAAAACAAGTAACGAGCTTTGTTCATCCCGTCTACGCTATACCGGTCTACGGCTTGTCTGGATCAACTCGCAAGCCGACACCAGAAATGCTGAAAGACATTGATATCCTTCTCGTCGATTTGCAAGACATCGGATCGAGAACCTACACATACATATCTACCTTGCAATACACCATGATAGCTGCAAAAGAACAAGGAAAAGAAGTGATGGTACTGGATCGACCGAATCCTCTCGGCGGAACAATTGTCGAGGGTCCTGTAGTTGAACTGCCTTACCGCTCCTTTATCGGAGTGGATACCATCCCGCTTGCACATGGTATGACCATCGGAGAGCTGGCCTTGTTTTTCAACCGTACCATCGGTGTAGATCTTACCGTTATTCCGATGCAAGGATACACACGCAACATGATTTATCAACAGACAGGTCTGGCCTGGATTCCGAGTTCTCCGCACATCCCTAACTTGACCTCGGTTTTCGGGTATATGGCAACTGGTTTGGGTGAGGGTACTCCCATTCGTCAAGGCGACCATTTCACCTGGATCGGGGCAGAAGGTCTAGATTCGCATAAGTACGCCGATTTGTTAAATGGAAGTCTTTTGCCTGGCGTCATCTTTATTCCTGAGAATAAAGGAACTGCTGGAGGCGTACGCCTTCAGATCAACGATCTACATCAGTTTAACCCGGCAAAAACAGGGATTTACGCGCTGGCTTTTGCCAAGCAATTGCAGCCATTCCCTATGCCAAAAAGTACGAGTATGCAAATCTCCATGTTCGACAAGGTAATGGGTACCAACAAAATCGGTCTGCTTCTCGAACAAGGCAAATCCCCGCAGGAGATTGTTTCTTCCTACGAAGCGGATCTTAAGAAATTTGTAGAGCTGCGGAAAAAATATTTGATCTATGGCGATGAACCGATTATCCCGATGCAGCCGTTTCAACAAAAGCAACCCAAAAAACCAGAACAACCAAAGCAACCAGAACAACCGAAACCATCCAAGCCAGAGACACCGACTCCTGCGCAGCCTGGCAATAATAATGGAACGACCAATCAAACCAAGAAGCCTGAACCAGCTACAAAACCGATCCCTCAGACACCGAAGTCTTCCGAGAAGATCGCTTATTTAACCTTTGACGATGGACCCTCTACTGTAACTCCACGCATTTTGGATACGCTGAAAACGCATCAGGTCAAAGCCACCTTTTTTATTGTAGGCCGTGAGGTAGCTGGTCATGAGGCCATTCTCAAAAGGATTGTAGCCGAAGGACATGCGTTGGGAGGACATTCGTATTCCCATAATTATCAGCTTGTTTACAAAAACATGGAGAGCTTTTTTGCAGACGTGGAAAAAGGCAGTCAAATGATTGAAAAAGCAACCGGCGTAAAACCAGCCGTTTTCCGCTATCCAGGTGGCAGCACGAATACCGTCAGCTTAAAATATCAGGA
The DNA here is from genome assembly GCF_046196545.1 of Brevibacillus fortis. Taxonomy (GTDB): domain Bacteria; phylum Bacillota; class Bacilli; order Brevibacillales; family Brevibacillaceae; genus Brevibacillus; species Brevibacillus fortis_A. The sequence goes on along the minus strand of NZ_CP176370.1, from coordinate 2,279,911 downwards.
TCCCAAACGTTATAACAAGCAGCATACAGTCATGCATGCGATCAAAGCAGAGGCGAAAGAACGTGGGTACACGTTTATCGACTGGAATGTAACAAACGGCGATGCAAGAAGCAACAAATACACAGCCGCTCAAACACTAGCCAATATAAAGCAGCAAGTAAAGTCACAAAAAGAAATCGTCGTCTTGATGCATGATTCCAGCACCAAGTCGCCAACGGCTGAAGCTCTCCCCGAAATCATTTCGTACTTGAAAGAAAAAGGCTATCGTTTTGAAGTTATTCAAGCCGATCGTCCGACTGTTTCCAACGTAAAATAATCACAGCAGCAAAAAACCCGCTCCGTCACAGAGCGGGTTTTTCTGCGCTTTGGATCTTGCGAGTGGTTAAGTCGTCAGCGTTTCGTATCGGAGGCGCAGCTCCCTTTTCAAAATTTTGCCGCTAGGGTTTCTGGGAAGATTGTCAGCAATCACTACATATTTGGGTGCTTTGAAGGAGGAAAGACGATCTTTGCAAAAAGCAAGCATTTCGTCAGCAGTCAGTAACTCACCTGCTTTTGGTACAACGACAGCCGTCACTGCTTCGATCCAGTAGGGATGGGGAACTCCGATCACTGCGACCTCAGACACTTTCGGATGTTGATAAATAAGCTCCTCAACCTCCCTGCTTGCTACGTTCTCTCCCCCCGATTTAATCATATCCTTTTTCCGATCAACGACCGTGATATAGCCTTCGTCATCCATGATGCCCAAATCCCCACTGTGAAACCACCCTCCCTGGAAGGCAGCCTGTGTCTTTTCCTCATCTCGGAAATACCCCAGCATCGCATGACTGGTCCTGTGAACAATTTCACCAACACTTCCACGAGGGACTTCTTTTCCATCATCATCGACGATTTTCGTTTCCACATTTAACGCTGGCTTGCCTGCAGAGCCTGCTTTTCTCATCTGATCCTTCGGTGGCAAAACAGTTGCTAATGGCGCCACTTCCGTCTGTCCGTAAAAATTGTAAAACTGTGCGTTCGGGAGGCGTTGACCCAGCTCTTTTAACACTTCTACGGGCATGATGGCTGCACCATAGTAGCATTTTTGCAAAGAACTCAAATTACGCGCGGCAAAATCGGGAGAACGCAGTAAAGCAATCCACACGGTTGGCGGGCAAAACAACTGAGTAGCCTTGTACGCCTCTACCGTCTGCAGCATCAACGAAGGGGTTGCCTGTTCCAAAATAATTCCGCTCCCCCCTAGGTACACGTACGGTCCCAAAAAGCAATGAAGCTGCGCACTATGGAACAAGGGAAGTGCGTGAACAGCCACATCATCCTGCGTCATCCCGCCTTCGATAATCGTGCTGACATATTCGGAGATAATGCTTTTATGAGTGAGCATAACGCCCTTTGGCTTTGATTCCGTTCCGCTGGTATACAAAATCTGTGCAACATCTTCGTCCGCTATATCAACTTCAGGCTCATGGTCGTCTGCCGCTTCAATCAACGTGCGAAAAGGCAACCATTCCCCTGTTTGTGCTGTAGGTTTGGACATGAGGGAAAGCAGCTTGGGGGAAATTCCAGCTAATTGGAGTCCGTCTTGAGCAAGCTGCAGGAATTCTGGTGCTACAAAGCACGCACTCACTTCCGCATGACCCAAAATATAGGCGACATCTTCCTTATTCAACATGAAGTTGATCGGCACCATGATGACGCCTGCTTTCGCTAACCCAAAGTTCAAAATCGCAAAATCCATTGAGTTGCGTGACAGTACTGCTACCCGCTCCCCTTTTTGCAAGCCTTTGGAAAGCAGTGTATGAGCCGTCTTGTTTGCAAGCTGATCAAGCTGCGTGTAGGTCAATACTTCTTCCTCAAAGTACAGGGCAGGCTTATCAGGGTTTCGTCCACGACTTCTTCGCAAAATATCGCCAAGTGCATTTCTACGAACCCTTTGCGCTTCGAGCATGCAAATTCCCCCATCACTTATAGTCTCATCTCCATTATATAATAGTTTTCTTTATTTTCTGATATTTTTGCAAAAAAGAAACGACAACTAACTCTCAAAGCTCTCGACCATAAAAAAGACCCCAGCTTCTCAACTGGAGTCGGTTCATTTGTATTTATGGCGGAGGGAGCAGGATTCGAACCCGCGTGAGCTTGCACTCTAACGGTTTTCAAGACCGCCCCGTTATGACCACTTCGGTATCCCTCCGTATTTCAACAATACTTACTATATCACAGCTCTACTATTTTTTGCAAGAGCCATTTACCCATTTCCTTTATCGCTTGATGGCAACGAATTTCAATTCCGTCATTTCTTCTATCGCGTATTTGACCCCTTCCCTACCAAGTCCGCTTTCCTTTACGCCACCGTATGGCATATGATCCACGCGAAAAGTCGGAATATCATTCACTATCACACCGCCCACACGCAGCTCTTCTGCCGCTTCCAGAGCCAACGACAGATTGTTGGTATAGACACCAGCCTGTAATCCATAGCGTGAATCGTTGACAAACGTAATGCCTTGCCGGACGGACTCCACTGGATTGATCAGAACAACAGGTCCGAACACTTCCTGACAAGATACTTTTGCATCTGCCGGAACACCCGTCAACACCGTAGGTTGGAGCATCCGATCCACGATCTGCCCCCCACACTCCAGACGTGCTCCCTGCTGGAGCGCCTCATGAATCCACTCCATCGCACGTTCTGTTTCGCGCGGATTGATCATGGCGGAATAGTCCGCGTCCTCAGAGAGCGAATCACCACCGCGAAGTGCGCGTGTTTGTTCAACAAAATGGTGGACGAATTCTTGATAGATTTCTTTAACCACATAAATTCTTTGCACAGAGATACATACCTGCCCAGAATAGGCGAAGGCGCCAAAAACGCATCGAGGTATCACTTCATTCAGCTGCACATCACGATCAACGATCACTGCCGAATTCGATCCCAGCTCGAGCGTGACTCTTTTCATACCCGCTCGATTGCGTATATCCAGCCCAACACTTGGGCTCCCTGTAAACGACACAGCCCTAACTCTCGGGTCAGACACAATTTTATCACCAATACTCGCACCACTGCCTGTGATCACATTGAGGGCCCCTGCAGGCACACCAGCTTGCTCTGCGAGCTCTGCCAGAAACAATGCGCTAAGCGGTGTCTGCGATGCTGGCTTGAGAACAACGGTATTGCCAGCAGCGAGAGCAGGTCCGACCTTATGGGCGACGAGATTCATGGGAAAGTTAAAGGGTGTAATGGCCCCGATGACTCCCAGTGGTTCACGCACAGTATAAGCCAAACGTCCCTCTCCCCCGATAGCTGCATCGAGTGGTACGATTTCTCCGTGGAGACGTTTGGCTTCCTCTGCCGCAAACTTATACGTCTGAATGGTTCGAATCACTTCACCGCGGGCTGTTTTGATTGGTTTTCCCGCTTCTATTGCGATGATCCGCGCCGCTTCCTCCAAACGTTCATTCATTAAAATCGAGATTTTTTCAAGCAGGAAAGCGCGTTGATAGGCAGGAAGGCGCCGCATGACGGCTGTCGCTTCGTGGGCCGCAGCAATTGCTTTTTCAACCAATGATGAGTCTGCTTGCGAAATTTGTGCAATCTCTTGACCCGTACATGGAGCGAGTAGCGGTGCATGAACAGTGGCTGCCACCCACTCTCCCCCGATAAAGCACGCTTTTTTCATTGGTATCCCCACTCTCATTGATTGGAGTTCACCTTCCAAACATTCTCTCTCATACGCATGCCTTCCTGTCTTGATTTTGAAATATTTGGATATCCTTTTACTCTTTCACACTTTCAGCTACACCGCACCATTCCAGTAACGTAAGCGCAAAGATCTCAGCACAACGGAATACCTCATCCAAAACAATATATTCATTCGGGTAGTGTGCAACCTGTGTGACACCAGGTCCGACAACAATCGCTGGCGTATTGGCCAAAGCAGTCAACAAACCGCCATCTGTTCCCCAAGGCGATGCTTCCACAATGGCACGATCTCCTGTCACAGCTTCAAACTGCGCTTGCAGAATATCCATCAATGGATGATCTAGCTCCACTGCTCCCGGGACCCAGCGAGCACCAAACCACTCCAGCTCGACGGGCTGTTCTGCAAACCACGGGTCGACCTCTGCCAGCTTTTTGAGTGCTGCTGCCATTTCTGCTTTGGCATCGTCCATCTGCTCTCCTGGGGCAACCCCCATCCTTCCTTCCAGCTTGACGAGATCAGCTACAGACGAAGGCCACTTGCCACCCTCAATCACCCCAAGATTAATCGGGATGGGAATAGGCAGCTTGGCGTAGAGAGGATCGTCGAGTCGATCATTACGCTCTTTTTCCAATTGTCCAATTGCTTGAACGACGTGCATGCTCTTTTCGATGGCGCTGACTCCCTCGTAGCGGGTCCCTCCGTGAGCAGAACGTCCTTTGACGGTCAATCTGAACCACATGGAGCCTTGCTGCTTCGGGAAAATTTTCATATTGGTCGGCTCTGGAATCAGGGCAGCATCCGCTTTGTACCCGCGAATGATTGTCGCTAATGTGCCTGCCCCACCACTTTCTTCTTCTACGACGCTCTGAAAAATGACGTCTCCTTTCAGTTGCACACCCAACTTCTGTAGAACCTGGATCGCCAACAGTGAAGATAAATTTCCACCCTTCATGTCTGTTGCTCCGCGTCCGTAAAGCTTTCCGTCCTCAACCTTCCCGCTAAACGGATCATCGCTCCACTGTGCCAGATCGCCCGCGGGTACTACATCCACGTGTCCGTTTAGAATGATGGAACGACCATTTCCTTGCCCCTTCCACACACCGACGACATTCGGGCTGCCTTCAAACATTGTGCGCGGGGAGACAAAATACGGGTGTGACACCAGCTCTTCGCCTTCCATAACCCATAAGTCAACGTCCAGCCCCATCTGCCCCAAAAGCTCTGCAATGCTTTGCTGGATGGATTGCTCTTCTCCTTGTACACTCGGGCTTTTTACCCATTGCTGTAGCAGTTGAACAGCAGCCTCGCGATCTTTTTCCAATTGCTCCCGTATAAGCACCTGCCAGTTTGCCATGTTTTTCCCCCGTTCCATGGTTTTTGTCTTTGCTTAGCGGAAAACGCCAACCTCTCCGTCCATTTTGAGCTCGGCTTCCGTTGCTCCAATCACGTCAGCGACACTGTATGGATACATGACTTCTCGCAGATACAACCCATCTGGCATGACCTCCATGACTGCCATGTCTGTGATGATCAAATCCGCTGCTTTTGTCGCGGTTAACGGCAGTGAGCATTCGCGAACGATTTTTGAACGTCCGTTTTTATCCAGATGCGTGGTTACAACCATGACTTTCTTGGCCTTTTGTGCCAGTTCCATAGCTCCTCCCATGCCTGGGACACGTTTGCCTGGAACAATCCAGTTGGCAATGTCACCATTTTGGCTTACTTCCAGGACTCCTAAAATCGTCATGTCCAATAGCCCACGGCGGATGATGGCAAAAGCAGTCGCACTGTCAAAAAAGGATGCCCCTGTGGCCAGCGTGACAGGAAAACCGCCCGCATTGCAAAGCATGGCGTTCTCCTCGCCTTTCTCAGGGCTTGGTCCTGTACCGAGAATGCCGTTCTCCGCGTGAAACATGACCCGTTTGTCAGCTGGGATAAAATCCGCAACCAATGTTGGGATGCCGATTCCCAGATTAATAATCATGCCGTCTTCTACTTCCAATGCTGCGCGGCGGGCAATTCGTTCACGATAGCTCTCGGTTTCTTTTACTTCTCCCATGCCCATTGCCAGTTCACCCCTTCACTTTGGACGATAAAGTTCACGAAAACGCCCGGGGTGACGATTTCTTCCGGGTCGATCATGCCTACCTCTACAATCTCATCCGCTTCCACGATAGTAATGTCGCCCGCCATCGCCACTAACGGATTGAAATTACGTGCACTTGTATCAAACACCAAATTGCCAAAGCGATCCGCTTTTTTTGCATGTACGATAGCCACTTCGGCAGTGAGCGGTGTCTCCAATAGATATTCCTTTCCATCCAGAACGACCTTCTGCTTCCCTTTTTCCGCGATCGTCCCGATACCGACATCTGATAGAATGCCTCCCAGACCGACTCCACCTGCCCGTACACGCTCTGCAAGTATCCCCTGCGGGCAGAACTCTACTTCCAGCTCTCCAGCCGTCATTTGGGCCCCTGCGTTCGGATTTGAGCCAATGTGTGAAGCAATGACTTTTTTAACGCGCTTTTCGGTCACCAGTTTGCCAATTCCGATATGCGGGAATGCAGTATCGTTACTGATCAGCGTCAGATCACGCACGCCCCTATCCAAAATCCCCTGAATCAACGTAGGCGGGTTGCCTACCCCACCGAATCCCCCTGCCAGCAGCGTCATCCCATCGCGAAAATGGGTGAGCGCTTCGGACAGGGAGACGACCTTTTCAAATCGGTTTGTCATCCTTGTTCCTCCTTCTCTATCCGATCAGTGCCTTGTCTTGGAGCTCTTGCTGAACAGCTACCACCGCTTCTTTCAGCAGAGATATCAGCTCATCAATTTGCTCCGTAGTAATGGTCAGTGGAGGTGAGATGATGACAGCGTCTCCTGCTACCCCTTCGATTCCGCCCATTGCCGGATAAATAAGCAAGCCTTTTTCAAATGCTTTTTCAATGACCTTCCCGCCAACACCTTGAGAAAGTGCAAACGGCTCTTTTGTCTGCTTGTTTTTCACAAATTCCAGCGCACACAGCATGCCAAGACCACGTGCATCTCCGATCAACGGGAGCTCGTTAGCCAGTTCTTTTAGGCGGGCAAGCAAATAGGCACCTTGTTCTGCTGCTTTGTCGACTAGTTGATGCTTCTCCACATAGTCGAGGACAGCCAGAGAAACAGCAGCAGATTGTGGATTCGCGCTATACGTATGTCCTGCCATAATCGAGCCGCTGCCTTTCGTAATAGTCTCAATAATTTCGTCTGATACAATCGTAGCCGCCATAGGCGTGTAACCGGCACTCATGCCTTTGCCCAATGCCATCAGGTCAGGTATGACGCCCCAATGGTCGATCCCGAACGCTTTCCCCGTGCGACCTACCCCTGTCATCACTTCGTCTGCGATAAACAGAACCTCATACTTGTCGCAAATCTCGCGAATGCGTTGGAAGTAACCATCTGGTGGCACGACCGCTCCACCAGAAGCCCCGATGACAGGCTCTGCGATGAAAGCGGCTACCTGCTCAGGTCCGACGCGCAAAATTGCGGTCTCCAGTTCGTTTGCACACGCAAGCGCATACGATTCGAGGGACATGTCTTCTGGCTTGCGATACGGGTATGGTCCTGTGATCGCCGGATAGTCAGCCAGCAATGAGGTGAACCGCTTTCTGCGCAAGACGTGTCCAGACATCGAAAGTGCACCCATTGTAATCCCGTGATAGCTCATCCAGCGGGAGATAATCCGATTTTTCGTTGGTCTTCCTTTTTCCTGCCAGTACTGAATCGCGATTTTTTGTGCCGTCTCTGTTGCTTCCGAACCGCTGCTGACAAAAAACGTCCAGTTCAGTGAGCCTGGTGCCCACTCAGCCAGCTTTGCAGCCAGTTTCTCTACGGCATCGCTGCTAAAATGCGAGCGGTATACGAAGGAAACCTCCTTGGCTTGCGAATACATCGCCTCAGCCACTTCTTCTACGCCGTGTCCAATGCTTGCCGTCACCGCTCCACTTGAACCGTCGATGTAACGATTCCCCTCTTTATCGTAAAGATAGATGCCTTTTCCGTGAGAAATAACCGGATACTCTTTGCCCAATTCAGGCTTGATTACATAGCTTTTCGTCATTTTCGTCGCCACCTCGCTTATTCTCTACCTCTATCCTAGCTGACCAGCGCGCAAGAGCCATCCTACGTGCTGGCAAAAAAACATGGAAAAGAGACAAAATCTTTTGTACATTTTGTATAAGAAAACCTTACCGAGGCTTTGGAGGAGATACCTGATGACCATCACGATAAGAGAAGCGCTGCAACTGCCGGACATGGTTCACACCAGGCTGATCGCAGGAGCAGGCGGACTGGACAATCCGATTCGTTGGGTGACCATTGTCGAGGTGCTGGAGGATACGAGTCGCTTGCAGGAAGGCGAATTTTTGATTACAACCGGCTTTGGGCTGGCTGAACATACAGAAAAGCTCGCTTCTTTTATTCCTTCGTTGGCGAAGCAAAAGCTGAGTGGCGTTGCGATTCATACGGGCTTTTATTTACGGGAAATTCCCGAGACGTTTTTGACTTTGGCGGATCACTATCAGCTTCCATTGATTGAAATTCCCACGGAGATTAACTTTTCTACCATAACCAAAGCTATCTTGCAGCCGATCATGAATCGGCAATTTGAGACGCTGGCCTATTCCTCAGCGATTCATAACCGAATGATTGACGCTGCCCTGTCCAAGGGAGGCCTTCCCGCCATCGCTGGCGAGCTCGCTGCACTTACGGGAGGAGTCGTGTCGCTCGTTGATGCATTAGGCTTTGAAGTCACACAGCATGGCAGTTCGGAAGCACTGCCGCAGGATCAGTCCCAGGAAATCGCGCATCGTGTACCGATTCGCGCCAATCGCGAGCATTTTGGCACATTGACCTTAACGAAGCCCGAGCATTCCTGGAAAGAGCTCGATGACGTCGCTCTACAGCATGCCTCTACCTTATGTGCACTCGAATATGTAAAGGAAAGGGCGGTAGCCGCAACGGAATGGCGGTTAAAAGGGGATTTTGTGGAGGAGCTGCTGAACGGGCAGCAGATGACCCATACGGAGCTAGAGAGCCGTTGTCGCATGCTGGGGTATCCGCTTGCTGGACATCATCTCTGTGTCGCTGTTCGCGTAGAGGTGGCCGATCAGGAGATGCTCGGCGACATGCATCAAAGTGTCATTACGTTGATGCGGAGGCTTAGCGACCGTCATCAGCGCTCTTATTTGCTTCGCGAACGACCACATTGCCTCTTGTTTATTTTGCCGGATGATCAGACGAGCCTGCGCTTGTTGGAACAACTCACTTCCCGCTGGAGAGGACTGCACCCTTCACTTGACCTACAGATCGCCTTGAGCAATCCCTGTGAGCAATTGCCAAACGTCGTCAGTGCCTCCGAAGAAGCGATGTTTGCTCTGCAAGCGTACCCGTTGTTGGCCCAATCCCCGCAAATTTTGCGATACCGGGATATGCACGGCTATCAGTTTTTGTTTCCGTACCATCGTGAAAAAGAAAGCTTGCTCCGCCTGTGGAACCCATTGCTGGAACCATTGATTCGCTATGATACGAAATACAATCAACAGCTTCTCGAAACACTTGAAGTGTATTTGGCCCAGAATGGAAACGGTCTACAGACCTCGCAAGCCTTGTATATCCATCGACATACGCTCAAGTACCGGTTGACCCAGATTGAAGAAAAAACAGGCTACCGCCTGGAGGATGCTCATCAACGCTGGCAGCTTCAGTTGGCCCTGATGGCCCGTCGTCTGCAACAGCAGTTGTATCCTACAAACAGGTAGCCTGTTATTCCCTCGTCGGGCGAAGTGGCTTTACCCATATATTCATGTCTTCATAACCTGAAAAGATCGTACAATTGTTAATCAGCCGTCCGCGGTATGCATAGCCCATTTTGGCAGCCGTCACATTCATTCCTGCAGATTGTGCCCGGGTCAAGGTGTACAAAAAGTAAATCCCCGCCTCCTCCATCCTTTGCTCTAGGGCGATAAACAGCGGTTGGAGGAGACCTTTCCCCGCGTGATCTGGATGGGTCGCGCAATCCGTCATTTCCGCTGAACCAAATCGTTCGGATACTTCAGCTGACGCGGCACATGCAATCTTGCCTTCAAATTCAACGACATAGTAGATGGTGCCTTCTTGCATGGTTTTGCGAATGTAGGACGGATCGTTCATCGGTGTAGGATACGTCGCGAATACCAATCCGTACAAACACGCCAATTCCTTCGTGTCTGCCTCCGTTGCTTCACGCAGGTGGTATCCCTCGGGTAATGTTTTCTCTATCGTACCCCCCGCTCGTGACAGGCTCAGTGTAAGAATTTCCTCAGCAAGTTTTGCTGCATCAGAGGTAGCCCGCTCTTTTGTCAGATAGCAGGTGAGCATCTGTGCGTTTTCCCCTTGAAAAAAACCATCAATGGTTCCCTCTAGCTCGTAACCCAGGGATTTCCATTGCGGAACATCTTGTTTCTTCCCGTACACAATGACTTTTGTTGCCTCTGACTCTTCGGCCAGCTCCTTCAAGACCCGATCCCACTGCTCAATTTGTGATGGTTCATACACATGCAGCTTTACCCGGCGATTTTGTCGATCAATGATCAGGTCGCCAGCGTCCTGTGCGCCTACAACATTTATCACGGTCTTCATCCTCCCCTACAGTACTACTCCTCTCATTGTAGCAAAACAAGCAAGGCCGTCATCTGCCAATCTGTATAAAAAAGCGTTCCTCATGCACAAAAAAACATAAGGTGGGCATTCTGTTGGGTCATATTTACTCGTTCTTCATACCATGAAAGTAGGTGCTTCATGTGCGAGAAGGAGGGTGTTTTTTGTGAGCTGCAATAACAATTTTGCCCTGATCCTTGTCCTCTTTGTCCTTTTGGTCATCGTACTCGTCGTAATCGGATAGACTTCTGGAGATGCCTCTCATGTCGGGTCGTATCGAGGGGCCTTTCACATATCATGGTAATAGGGCATCACACGCTTGAGAAGGGAGGAAGCCCTCGTGCCCCCACTTATCTATGCACATCGTGGCGCTTCCGGCCTATTTCCGGAAAATACGATGGAATCGTTTCAAGCAGCCGTCCGACGAAAAGCCAATGGGATCGAATTGGACGTCCAGCTCAGCAGTGATAATAAGCTGGTTGTCCTTCATGACCATAGCCTGGAACGCACGACCAATGGTTCTGGATTGGTGCGAAATCACACATTGCGTGAACTGCGTCAGTTACGTGCGGATAAAGACTCGTCTATGCGAATGCCAAAAGCTCAAATCCCAACCTTGCAGGAGGTATTCCAGACGCTTGTCGACACGCCGCTGCGCTTCATCATCGAGATGAAAAACTTCTTCCTGGATCAACCCCTTTTAGAAGATCTCGTCATCGAACAAATCAGGCGTTATCAGTTAACGGAGAGAACCATCATTTCAACGTTTAACTTCGACAGCCTTTTACGAATCAAGCAATTGGACGCCACTCAAACGACGGGACTTTTATACGTTGGACCACTCGTCAAGCCTTGGGAAGTAGCCAGCAGTTATCGAGCTGATCAATTGCACGTCCCTTTTGATCAATTGACGGAAGACTTGGTCAAACAAGCAAAGGAGCACCATTTTGAAGTATTGAGCTGGACGGTCAACAGTGCTCGGCAAATCCAACGAGCCATTGACTGTGGTGTAGATGGTCTGATCACCAACTACCCGAAGCGTGCGAGAAATCTGATTCGCAATCTATAAAAAAGAAAGGGAGCCGAAAAGGCTCCCTTTTTGTTGCTGCGACATTATGAGCGTGGCACGAAAAACTTTCCTTGCCAGCTATTCCGCGCTTTCAGTTCTGCATCAATGCCATTCAGAACTTCCCACTTTTTGCGACTCCACATCGGTCCAATCAAGAGATCAGGTGGTCCGTCCCCTGTGATTCGATGGACGATCATCTCTGGAGGTAACATTTCCAATGTATCCACAACGAGCTTTGTGTACTCTTCCTGTGACAGAAATTCCAAGAGTCCTGCTTCATATTGCTTCACCATCGGCGTTTTGCGCAGCAGGTGCAACAGATGAATCTTGATCCCCTGCACATCCAGATGTGCCACAGCATCTGCCGTCTGCATCATTTCTTCATGGCTCTCTCCTGGCAATCCGTAGATGATATGAGAGCATACACGGATGTTGTGCTTGCGCAATTTCTCTACAGCATCTACGTAGCATTGATAATCGTGCGCTCGATTAATTAACTGAGCTGTGTGCTCATGGACTGTCTGTAGACCGAGCTCCACCCACAAATATGTGCGCTCATTCAATTCAGCCAAATACTCCACGACGTCGTCTGGCAGGCAGTCAGGACGTGTGGCAATGGACAGTCCGACTACCCCTTCTTGTTGGAGGATGACTTCATACATCTCCCGCAGCTCCTCCACAGGCGCATACGTATTCGTGTACGCTTGGAAGAAGCCCAAATACTTGGCTTGCGGCCATTTCTCGTGCATGCGGTTTTTCACATCATGAAACTGTCTTTCCAGGTCCATTCTGCGGTCACCTGCAAAATCTCCAGATCCTCTCGCGCTGCAGAACGTGCAGCCGCCTGTCGCTACTTTCCCATCCCGATTCGGACAGCTAAAACCGCCATCCAATGGAACCTTGAAAATCTTTTCGTGAAAAGTCCCTCTTAAATGATAATTCCATGTATGGTATCGTTTATCGCCCCACAACAATGGGAAGTCGTTGTTGTGAATATCTGTCGCGAGCTTCATTGCTGTTTTCCTCCTATGGGCACCGCTACGTTTTGCGCTGGTGCCTTAATCCCGTTGGCGAACGCTACTTGCTTGATCACGTCATTATACCAAATTAGGCAACGGTCTCGCTACTTTAAGATAATAGGAAAACCACAGGTGAATATTCCCCCTGTGGTTTTTGCTTGTTTACGTCACTATTGCTGGATCTCCTCGATACGAATCGCGCGTGTGTGAGAGGTGTGACTCCACTCTTGGTTTTTCTTCGTAAAGAACGCGTAAAACATAATCGGAAGCCAGGTCAGGAAAAAGAACGGTAGCAAGAGGAGCCCGAAATACCCCTTCCACGGAACTTTATCCAAATAGAGAGCCAAGATCGGCAACAGGTAGAACACGGCCGTAGAACCGTATACCAGCCACGTTGGCAAGATCGTGGATACCGTTGACAGCGTACCAATATCAAAAAATCTGGCCAGGAACAATACCGACATCATTGTCACCATTAGCACGTACATCGGCTGGAAGAGGTAGAAGGCTGCATCAAGCATTCCCAGCTTTCTCGACTTCAAACCATTAAACAAGACAGCGCGGATGTAGCGTCCTGCCACATCGTAGTGCCCTTGCATCCAGCGCAAACGCTGGCGCATCGACGATTTTAAATCAATCGGTTTTTCATCCCAGACCTTGGTGTCATGTGCCCAAGTCGGGTAAATACCGCGTTCAATACAACGTGTTGCAAATTCCAGGTCTTCCGTAAGACTGGTTGCTCCCCAGCCCATTTCTTTGAGCAGGTTGCTCTCAATGCACAAGCCAGTTCCGCCCAAAGTGTTCGGCAGTCCCAAATTGTGACGAGCCAACTGCCACATACGGTTTGTAAACCAATAGGTAACCGCATAGGACAGCGTAATCCAGGAATCAAACGGGTTCTTGGAGTCGAGGTAGCCTTGAATCACACGCGCCCCTTTGCTGAGACGGTCATTCATTACTTTCAGGAAGTTTTTCTCAACCAAGTTGTCAGCATCAAACATGACGACAGCGTCATACTGCTTAGGTCTTGCCCAGAGGTTCTCCAGCATCCATTCGATGCCGTAGCCTTTCCCACGCTTGGATGTGTCAAAACGCTCACATGCAATTGCACCATGTGCCCGACTAATTTCTGCCGTGTTATCTGTACAGTTGTCGCAAATGACGAAGATGTCGTACATTTCACGTGGATAGTCGAGTTTCTTCAGGTTTTCAATAAGCGGAGCAATTACGGCGCTCTCATTGTGAGCTGCCACAAGCACAGCAAACGTCTTTTGCGGCTCCGTTGTTACTTGCTCTTTTTTGCGGAACAGGCCTGCACAAGAAACCAGTGTTTGGTATGTGCCGATTACGCCCACCGCAGAAGTAAATCCGATGAATAATCCCTCAATGATCTCTCTAATTACACTCATGGGTTCTTCTCCTCGACCTAAACCAGATTGGGTCTGATCTGAATTTAGGTAGTGTTGTTTTTCCAACATTTCTCTATTGTTTTTCTCTCAATTGGCAGTTTACATCAAATGCGATTCATAAGCAATGACCCAAAAGTGGGAAAAAATAAGGCACTGCTATCACCTTTCCCACCTTTTTCTCTTTCTATTCGACAGTGCTTGGCAGTTGGCAGAAAAAAAAGCCCTTGTCGAAAAAGGCTCCGTTTATTTAGAAAAACACAAACACTCGTTTCCATTTCTTCCTGATTGTTTCCGGGATTGGTGCGGTCGGCGAGACTCGAACTCGCACGGGTCGCCCCGCCACCCCCTCAAGATGGTGTGTCTGCCAATTCCACCACGACCGCCTATAAACACTGATTTTACTCGTGTTTTTCTGTTGACACGACGTACGTTTTTGAGTATACACAATCAATTTTCCCAAGTCAATATCGTTTTCGACTGGATGCAGTCCATATTTTTCCTGTCAAACTATCGTTTTTTTGTTTAGTCTTCTATATAGATACGTTTGTCGAAAAAGAAAGTTACATGTCGCAAAAATTTTGAAAGAATGCAAACGCCCCTCTACAAAAATATCATTGTTTCGTCACAATTTCCGAATAGAAAAGGAGCCATATTCTGTGATTTTTTTACATAATTTATGACAAATTAGACAAAATATTTCCAATTGTGGACGAAAGTTTTTAATTATTTTTTTGAAATAGGCCATTTGGCTTATCACTTGTTTCTGTTTGCATCATGAAAGACTCGTTATCTTCTACGAAAAAAACCTCCTGTGGACGCCACAACGTCCTAAGGAGGATAGCTTTTGAAAAGGCGTGGCGTCCCAGGAGAGATTCGAACTCCCGACCGACGGCTTAGAAGGCCGTTGCTCTATCCTGCTGAGCTACTGGGACTAAAATGGAGGGAGTACCCGGATTTGAACCGGGGATAAGGGTTTTGCAGACCCGTGCCTTACCCCTTGGCTATACTCCCATGTTGTAATGGGGC
>NZ_CP176370.1:2110000-2257500 GCF_046196545.1 Brevibacillus fortis | reverse complement strand
GCCAAAAGCGACAGGGGACCATGCTCACGTAGTAAATGTGAGGGTGTTGACACCATTTTTCGTTTGCAGTTTGAGTGCAGGGTACTTTTTCAAATACGGAGCAAGTACCACATAATCTTTTTCGCCAATGGACGGATCGCCCAGCAAATGCGAAAGTACAGCAGCTCGGACTTGCAGCCCTTGAGGCGTTTGTTTAAAGAGAGGATCCACTGTCGGGAAAGGAATTCCATTGATGACTGTATCGCCTTCTGCGTCACTCAGTTCCCACGTATTGACGTTCAATGAATGGAGAGCTTCTACTACTTGTGCTCCATAATCCTCCACGGTCATATCCGGTTGAAGCCCTACGTGATTCACCACGGTATGCTTAGGCGTAAAATATTCATTCAGCGTAAGCTTGAGTGCGTCACCGTCTGACAGCGGAATGACTTGTTGGGCACTCCCTTTTCCAAAAGTTTTGGTACCAACAAGTTTGGCGATGCCATGATCACGCAAGGCACCTGACAACAGCTCAGATGCCGAAGCTGTTCCACCGTTTACCAAAATTCGCACAGGTATGCCGATATCCTGCCCATTTCGTACCCACGTCTCTACCTCTACCCCGTTGCGATTCGTGGTGTACATGAGCAAGCCTTCTTCCATAAAGAGGCTCGCGATGTCCCGCGCTGTGAACAAGTATCCCCCGCCATTATCCCGCAGGTCTAACACCAATCCGGACAACGGTTTTTGCACACGGGAAAGCTCTGCGAGCTTATCCCTTACCTGGATGGCTCCTTCTGATCCGAATGTTTCAAGACTGATATAGCCAATCGCGCCTTTCGTAAACATCTGTCCTTCCGCTTCCGGCAAGGTCATGGAGGCACGCTTCAGCTTCACCTGGTGCTCCCGTTTGTCGGATGGACGATACACAGTAAGAACGGCTTCGGTCCCTTCGTTGCCCTTCAAATACGCATACGCTTCTTCAAAAGTCTTTCCGACCAACGAGGTCTCATTGACTTTGATCAATTGATCGCCTCGTTGCAAGGAAGATGCTGCTGCTGGAGAATTCGGAACGATTTCACGGATGATAATATGATCATTTTGCAGCCGAAGACGAAAGCCAAATCCAACGAATTGATTTTCAACGTCAGATTGGAACAGACGCAATTCATCTTGAGTAAAAAATACGCTGTGCGGGTCATTGAGCGTGGAGAGCATTCCATCAATCGCCCAAATGTTCATCGTCGGCGTATCAAACCCGCCTTTCTTCTGCCATTCTGCAAGCCTCAATTCCAACTCGTCCCAGGTGTCATCTTCTTCTGAAACTTCGAACTGAAGCTGTTTTTTCGATTTTGCCTGCTCACTGACCACCTCTAGAGCCCCTTTTACCAATTGTTTGGCTGCCGGCTTGCTCAAGTGGCTCTCCATGACGTGCAGGAACACTTCTTCTGTTTCTTCGTAAGGATACTCTGCCGCTTGCACAGGAAGAACAGTTGTGAGTAGCAAGACAATTGCTACTGCCCATTGACTAATTCGCTTCATGGCGCCACCCCTTTTCGAACATCATCAGGTATCGAGAATTCTACATTGCTTGTAAAGTCGTAATTGTCGGTACCCGAATAGGCTACATATCCGTCGCCCTCATAAATTTCTTCATAACGCCACGTATGTTTAACAATTTGATCGCTAGCCCGATCAATATAATACTTGTTCATGAACAAAGGAACGTCTTTCACTTTTCCTTGTCCAAGCGTAACCTTGTTTGATTTCTCTACCAGCATTGAGCCAGGAATCCACTCCGTAATGACATCGTACTTCCCGTATGATTGCTTGTAGTAGCGCGCATGCCACTCCTTGGCACGATCGGCTACCTTGACAGCACCAACCCACTCGTGCAAAAAGTCAACTTTGTCTGTTTTATTCTTGTCCCAAGTCTGCCGATCCGTATCGTACGAGTATTGCGTGTTTGTTTTCCCGTCTGTATAAGAGAGCAGCTTGTCTGATATTAGTTTTTGCGGAGATTGATAGAAGCCGGATATTCTGCTTATTTGTTTTTCCTTGTTGATATCCTGCGTATATGAGAACGTCAATCCACTCAACACCGCCTCACCCTTCACTTGGTAGGTGTCGGCATTATCCAATTGGCGCAAAGAGTATCCCAAATCAGAAATAATAGCTGCCTGACCTTTTAAAGACGCAAACTCTTGACGCAACATTTTGTGCAGCTGATTCATTCTACTGTCTGACGCTTTCGGTTTCATCGTAGCAAGAACTTCTTCTGCTTCCTGCATACGTCCTTCCTGCAAATAGTAATAGGAAGTATTCAACAATGCCTCCGGGCTCCTATCGGCAAATCGCTGGTAACGCGCCAACGCCAGGTCTACTTGCCCACTCCTGATTTCCAGTGCCCCCACATACATGGCGAGTGATTCCCATTCTTTGGAATCTTGCTTCACTTTTTGTTCATAAGCAGTGAGTCGGTCGAGCACTTTTTTGTATTGGCTTTGATCCTTGTTCCCTAGCTGCAAGGCAATATCATACACATTGGCACTCAATAGCCCCAGTGTGTCCGGGAGAATGATTTTGTCTTCGAAGTAAGCGTCGATCGCAAGAAAAGCTTCTTCCAAATTGGTTTCAATCGGTGTTTCAGGATTCCAGCTCAATAAATAGTGAACACCCACTTTATTTGGGAATGAGGAATCGGCCAGCTTGCGTAACTGTTCAAATGTCTCGTCACTATCATTTCTACTGCGAATAGCGGCAGCCGCATCTACATAAATCTGTTCTTCTGTTGTTTTGGGATCTGTATAGGTTGCGAATAACGGCAATACCTCTTCGATATCTGGAACCATCGGGAACTTTTTCCCATCGTAATCCAGCAGAGGCATGATTCCATCCTGAAGGAAATAATTCACCATGCGATCAGCTGCGACTGCAGCATCTCCCCGCTTCACCCGATCCGTTTTTTCTCCTTCTAGCCATCCCCAGGAACGCACTTCTTCCCAAGCATTTTTACTATCTGGAGACATCGTGAACATTTGCAATATCTTGGCAGCTTCTTCGTTGGTGATCGGCTGATTCGGGTTCATCATCTCCCCAGGAAAAATGTACTGAATCGCATTAGGACCGTACAGTCTGTCCAAGATCGTGGAAATGCGTAGCGTTGGTTTGTACATCCATGTCAGGCGATCAACATCTTTATACGGCAAATACGGTTCCTGAAAACCTTCTGCTCGACCCCACTCCGAATGCTCAGATAAGAAAGTAAGCGGATAGATCTGATACTGCCCACCGTAATAAAGACGATCGATCATGACGAGAAATTCCGCACGTGTCATGTCACGATTTGGGTAAAACTTCGGAACATTTGGACCAGCCTCAAACAAACCGAGCTGCACACCTTGAATGATTGCGTTTCTCGCCCAGTGCTTGTTGATGTCATTGTATGGCAATAAGCCCCCAGCCGCTGATGCGACGCCGGGGGTGAGTAAGCTTAGCGTTAATAATCCACAAGAAATCGTCCGGATTAGTTTTTGCACATAAAATCCTCCTACACTTCATCTGGCAGGCACAACCAAAGGTTGATCCTGCTACGTCTTATACAAACTGGAACGGATCTGTGTGCACGCGCGAAGGAATAACCTCTGTTTCGTAACCATTTGCCTGCAATTGTTCAAGCAAGATGGTCGCCAGCTTTTCCTTCATGATTTTTTCGATATTGTGACCAGCATCTACGATCGACAAGCCTTCTGCTTGTGCATCGTGTGCGGTGTGATAACCAATGTCTCCGGTTAAATAAACATCCGCGCCTTTAAAAATGGCTTTGGAAACAAGAGAGCTACCGTCTCCACCTACTACCGCTACTTTCTTGACTGTCGCATCCAAGTCACCAACTACGCGAAGACCCTGGAGGGAAAACCGTTCTTTGACGAGTAAAGCAAACTCACGCAGCGTCAGTGGTGCAGGCAGGGTGCCAATACGTCCAATTCCGTATACAGTACCGGACTGCTCCAAAGGAATGATGTCATAGGCGACTTCTTCATAGGGATGGGCAGCAAGCATTGCTTTGACCACAGCCGATTGTTTGGAGGCGGGTACAATCATCTCGATCCGTACTTCCTCCGTTTTTTCCAGCTTGCCGGTTGAACCGATATGGGGATTCGTTCCTTCGCCTGGCAAGAAGGTTCCCGTGCCCTCCGTCTGGAAAGAACAGTGACTATAGTTACCCACATGTCCTGCCCCAGCCTCTGCAAGAGCAGCGAAAACCGCTTCTTTATGTGTAGCTGGCACGAATACGACGAGCTTCTTCCAAGTCTCTCGTGAAAGAACATCCAGTACATCTACGTCAGTGAGTCCAACCGCTTCTGCGAGCCAATCGTTCATTCCCCCATACGCAACATCCAAATTGGTATGAGCTGTGTATACCGCAATGTCGTGCTTGATCAGCTTTTCGAACACGCGTCCTGCGGCGAGATCCGTCCGGAGGTTTTTGAGTGGTCGATAAATGACGGCATGGTGAGCCACGATCAGGTCTACACCCTCTGCAATTGCTTCATCCACCACAGATTCCAACACGTCTAGTGCGATCATTACTTTTTTCACCTTTTTTTGCAAGGTGCCTACATGAAGGCCAATCTTGTCGCCTTCCATCGCCAACGATTTTGGGGCCAGACGTTCGACATACTGGATTACTGTTTGTCCGTGCGCAAGCATGCTATCACCTCATCGATCCATTTTACTTCTGCTTCGATTTCTTTTATTCGTTCTGCTGCTTCCGGCTTGTCCGAACGCTTTAATTGAACGATGACCTTTTGCCATTTTTCTTGCTCATGCAGCCACTTCTCTTGTAAAACCTCTGATTTTTCCTCCCAAAGAAATGGACCAATGCGCAGGAGCTCTTGCCGTGTACGATCTTTGCCCTTATAAGGCAAGGTAGGATTGCCTCGTTCTGCGACGAGAATCTCATAAATCACGCCGTCCTCCTGCAAAATGGACTCCGCGATTAACTGCCAACCATTCTCTATCATCCACAGGCGAACCGCTTCTTCCCCTACGTTTGGTTGCAGAATCAGGCGTTGCACACCTTCCAGTTTGTCTTTTCCTGCTTCCAAAATGGAAACGATCAATTGTCCGCCCATCCCCGCAATGCAGATCACATCTGCTTCGCCAGGCTGTAATACCGCGAGCCCGTTTCCTTTACGCACCGAAGCGCGATCTTTTACCTGCAATGTATGTATTTGTTTTTGTGCCGCTTGAAAAGGACCTTCATTCAATTCGCCTGCGATCACGAAAGAAGCAATTCCTTTTACAAGCAAATAAGAAGCCAACAACGCATGATCCGACCCGATGTCGGCGACGCGGGCTCCTTCTGGACAATAGCGGGCAATCGTTTGTAGCCGCTTGGATATTGATACTGATGTCATCTGTATATTCACCTTCCGTTGCCTCTATTCTACCCTATTTGGCAGCAATTGCGAAATGCTAATTCCCTAACAGCTGATCAGCAAAGAACGACAAAATCCTCGCTGTTGCACCTATGTAGAGAAAAGGCAATTAAGGGGTGTCTTGGGTAATAAACGGGAGGCTTACAGGTGGCCATTCTGTTGAATGTAATGTTCGGAATCACAGGAAAGTTTTTAAACATGACGATATTTTTGGTATTTTATGTAATTAAACTTAATTTTTACTAAATCATGAACTTTATTTTAATAAATAAATATTTACAAATTTTTTACAGATATGTATATTAACGCCATACACATCATGAACTACATAAACTAAATATCTTTAAGGAGGAGAACAGTTTGAAAAAAAGAACCGGCAAGTGGTGGGCAATGGGATTACTCTCTTCGGCGCTAGTGATGAGTGTCTTCACAGGTGCGGGGGCAGCCAGTAATGATTCAACCAGCGAATTCAATGAACTTGGTACTGCACGGGTATTAATTCAGTCAGATTCGGATGTGAGAACCAGTTTTGCTGAACCACTGGAAGTACGCCATGATTTTGGTCAAGAAGGCTTTACCCTCGATGTAAATAGTGATCAACTTAACCAGCTGAAAAGCGATCCCAATGTAAAAATTACCGTGTTGAAAAAATTAAAGATCGCTGAGTATATAGAAGAAGATCAGGCAAGCGAGCCAGAGTTCTCTCCTGCGGCAGTCGTTCCGTGGGGAATTAAAGCAATCTATAAGAACCAGTCCCTCTCCGCTGCGACTGGCGGTGCAGATGTTCGTGTTGCAGTCCTGGATACTGGCGTGTATACGCAGCACCCGGACCTAACCGCTAACGCAGAGCAGTGCAACGATTTCACGCAAGCTTCTCCTGTTGTTACTGGTGCTTGCAATGATGCGCATGGTCATGGAACACACGTCGCTGGAACTGTTCTCGCTGACGGCGGCGGTGGCGCAGGTATTTATGGTGTAGCACCAGATGCAAAGCTATGGGCATATAAAGTATTGGATGACTCAGGCTCCGGCTATGAGGATGACATTGCCTATGCCATTCGTTACGCTGCTGACCAGTCTGCTCAATTAGGCGTGAAAGCGATCGTTTCTATGTCCCTTGGCTCTAGCGGTAAGAGTACCCTTATGGCAAATGCCATCACTTATGCAAACCAAAAAGGTGTATTAGTCGTCGCTGCGGCTGGGAACTCTGGACCGACAGTGAATAGCATTGGCTACCCTGGGGCATTAGTGAATACAGTAGCCGTAGCAGCGTTAGAGAATGTTCAACAAAACGGAACCTACCGTGTGGCTGACTTCTCTTCTCGTGGCAAGAGCGGGCAAGCGGGAGACTACGTGATTCAAGAGCGCGATGTGGAAGTATCAGCACCAGGACGCGCTATTCAGTCTACATGGAATAACGGAGGCTATAACTCCATTAGCGGAACCTCCATGGCAACACCACACATTTCAGGTTTGGCTGCAAAAATCTGGGCATCCAATCCATCTTGGAGCTATCAAGATGTTCGCGTAGAATTGCAAAAACGCGCGACAGGAAATGACATCAAAGGTGGCTCAAACGCTGCTGTAGGTGACGATATCGCTAGTGGCTTTGGATTCCCAACTGTTCAACCTGGCGATCAATAAAAAAATAAGAAACAAAAAAAGAGCCATGGCTGTCAGTTTTCGCTGGCAGTCATGCTCTTTCATTGTAAATATGGAAAGGCTAGCACCCGATTTCTCTTGCAATGACATTACGTAAAATCTCTGAAGTCCCCTCGCCGATCTCTAACAGCCGAGCGTCGCGGAAAAATCGCTCCACCTGATACTCCCGCATATAACCATAGCCACCGTGAATCTGAATGGCCTGATGAGTAGCAGACATGGCAATCTCTGAAGCATACAATTTTGCCATTGCTGCTTCTTTCGTAAATTTGCGACCATGATCCTTCAGCCAAGCTGCTTTATACACCATCGTTCTCGCCAGCTCTATTTGCATCGCCATATCCGCCAGCTTGTGCTGAATCGCTTGAAAATGACTCAAGGAATTACCAAATGCCGTACGCTGCTTGGAGTATTGCAGCGCTTTGTCGTAAGCAGCCTGTGCAATTCCTACTGCCATAGCACCGATCCCGATTCGCCCACCATCAAGTGTAATGAGGAACTGTTTGAAGCCTTCGCCCCTCTTCCCAAGGACGTTTTCCTCTGGCACCCGGACATTTTCAAGAACGAGCTCGGTCGTATTGGAGCTGTGCAAGCCGAGCTTTTCATAGTTCGCCAGCACTTGAAAACCAGGTGCATCTGTCGGAACGATAAAAGCAGTAATACCGCGTGAGCCCTGCTCTTTGTCAGTTACAGCTGTCAAGGCGAGAGACGAAGCATAGGAGGCATTGGTAATGAAGCATTTGGAGCCGTTAATCGTCCACTCCCCGTCAGCCAAGACCGCATTTGTCCTCGTACCACCTGCGTCAGACCCTGCATTCGGTTCCGTCAGGCCAAACGCACCAAAGCTTTCGCCCGAACAGATTTTGCTTAAATAGTTCAGTTTCTGCTCTTCCGTTCCGAACAAAGCAAGTGGAGCGCCCCCTAACGAAATATGCGCCGAATACGTGATTCCTGTAGAACCGCATGCACGACTAAGCTCTTCTACAACGATCGCAAAACTCGTGGAATCGGCTCCCGCTCCCCCGTATTTCTCAGAGAAGGGAAGACCCATCAAGTTCAGTTCGCTCATCTGCTTGAATATTTCGACAGGAAATTGCTTGGTTTGATCGCGTTCATCTGCTCCTGGTGCCACTACCTCATCAGCAAATTCGCGTATCATTTTTTTCAACATTTGTTGTTCTGAAGTCAAATCGAAGTTCATAATCGCTGCCCCCTTGAAAACGCTTTAGTAAAGAACCATCAAGAAACACACAATTTTGACTGAGCGTTTGTTCAGAATACTCTTACCATTATACACCACGATTTGGATTCATGTGGTAATTTCTCAAAAAAAACACGCCTATGATCGGCGTGCTCCTAATAAAATCGCTCCCAAAAAAGATACAGAGGCTGCTATGAATCCGAGACTGTATGTATTTACACCTATAAACTTGGCTACTGTTTCACCACCCAGAAAAATAGCCGCCAGCAAAATACCGATTAATACTTTCCACTTGTTGTTCATCTATTCACCCCGTTTGCTCTCTTCTGAAATTGTAACAGATAAGCAGGGAGAGGAAAACGAGAAGTCATGCAGAGTCCTACAGTCGCAACCACGCATACCAATATCCTCGCGTGAAGAAGAACAAAGTTGACGCGATGAATACCTTAATGAACAACAGCAATTGAATCATATCCCGCTTCGCTGCTGGAATATACAGAGCCTGTATCTCTGCACCAAAGAAAAAAGCAAGTCCACATACAGCAAATACTCCCGCCCATTTCGCATTGGCCTTATTCATTAAGAAGCCCATACCTGTAAGCAAGCACGCAAGCGGTACCCAGTACAACTCCGATGTCCACCATGTATAGTCCATCCCTACCCGATGAACGGTCGTAATGCCATACAAAATGGCCAAACCCAGTAACCCTGCATAGAGCAAATAAGCGTAGCCGAAAACAATTGCGCTGATGCACAGCAACATGCAAACGAAGCCTAAATAGAACAGGACAAACGGCATGCTACCATCCAATTTCTGGATACAATACACGCCTCCCGCGATCAAGATCAAAAATGACAAAGCCAGGAATAAATGCGTTAATGGCGGGGCTGACCTTCGATAAACGAGTCCCAGAATATAGAAAACAAGAGCGAAACAGGCAAAGATGGTAATTTGCATTGGGGTTTGAAAACGGTTAAAATGAAAAGCAAGTAAGATCAAACCAGCAATAACAAAGGCACCAAGGAGCCATGCCACTACCATTTTCCCCGTCACTGGAGAGACAGTTCTAGGTGCATATGTATTTGCGACAGATGATGTTGAATTGACTTTTCCTGACAGCACACCCGGTGCCGTTCCCATTCGCCCATTCCTATCTGCGGACGCCGGTGTATTTGGCCGATCCCCTTCTGTATACAGATTTAACAAGAAGATGCAGTAATGTTCAGGCAGTAAATGGTTGCGCCGCCAGTTTTCAATCTCGGCGATGATCGTGCGCTTGCGCTGGTCGTCCAACGCGGCCCCTCCTAACTACGACAAAAAGTGTTTACTTTCATGAATAAGAAAAGCCTACGTCGGCTAACGTAGGCCACATACTTCTTATATCGGTTATTCCAAGAAATCTTTTAAGCGTTTACTTCTACTCGGATGACGCAATTTGCGAAGTGCTTTTGCTTCGATCTGACGAATCCGTTCACGGGTTACGCCAAACACTTTCCCTACTTCTTCTAACGTCCGTGTACGACCGTCATCTAAACCAAAACGCAGACGAAGTACGTTTTCTTCCCGGTCTGTTAATGTATCCAAAACGTCTTCCAACTGTTCTTTCAAAAGTTCATAGGCAGCTGCATCAGATGGCTCCAATGCATCCTGATCCTCAATGAAATCACCTAAGTGGGAATCGTCTTCTTCCCCAATTGGAGTCTCCAGGGATACTGGTTCTTGAGCAATCTTCATGATTTCCCGAACTTTTTCCGGAGTGAGATCCATTTTTTCAGCGATTTCTTCTGGCATAGGTTCACGACCTAGCTCTTGCAGAAGCTGACGGGAAACGCGGATTAATTTATTGATCGTTTCCACCATATGAACTGGAATACGGATCGTTCTAGCCTGGTCTGCAATGGCACGGGTAATCGCTTGGCGAATCCACCAGGTCGCATACGTACTGAACTTGTAGCCTTTGCGATAGTCAAACTTTTCCACCGCTTTAATCAGACCCATGTTCCCTTCTTGAATCAAGTCAAGGAATAGCATACCGCGTCCTACATAACGCTTCGCAATCGATACAACCAATCGCAAGTTCGCCTCAGCCAGACGTCTTTTGGCTTCCTCATCACCTTGTTCAATTCGCTGTGCCAGTTTAATCTCCTCTTCTGCGGAGAGCAGAGGAACTCGACCAATTTCCTTCAGATACATCCGTACAGGGTCATTAATCTTGATTCCAGGCGGAACGGAGAGATCGTCAAAATCGAATTCTTCGTTATCCTCGTCCTTGATGATCATTTGATCGACTTCATCATCGTCATCTTCGTTCTCGTTGTTGTTAATCTCAATACCTTGATCACCAAGATATTCAAAAAACTCATCCATTTGATCAGAATCCTGTTCGAAACCTGCAAGGCGAGCAGTAATCTCCTTATACGACAGTGCGCCGCGTTTCTTACCTAATTCGACCAGCTGTTCCTTTACTTGTTCGATGGACGTTGCTTCCATGTCGGAAGTGATATTTTGCTTGTTCATCTACTTTCCCTCCTTCCCCGGGAATGATCTGAAGCTACCCTTCTTTTAAAGCATTTTCCAATTCAAGAATCTTCATCCCTGTAACGGCTGCTTGAAGTTCAAGTTGTTTGCGCGCATCCTCGCTGTCCGCTGCGGCCGCTTGGAGGTGTAAGCTCCGCTGCTCATCGCGCAATCGTTCCAACTCGGCACGCTTCGGGTAGTTATTCACTTGTTTGATGTAGTCACCGATCTCTAATTCAGATACATCGTTGTTGCACTCCATCATGGCCAATCCCGAGGCTAATTGCTTTAACAAATCGTCTTGCACGTAATGTATAAACTTTCCAGGGTCTTCCGGGTTTCCCTCTGCATAGTAGGCGTACAGGTAGGCAGCCAGCGCATCGTGTTCATCCACCTGAAAGTGGGCGCTGCATTCCTGTTGGACGCGGGCGGCTATTTCTTCGTTCCGCATCATGTAGTAAAGCAGCATGCGCTCAGCCGTGTGATAAGCGGGTGGCAGTGTTTTCGCGAGCGTAACTTTGCCATTATTTATACTATTATTCCATGCTGGCGTCACTTTATCCCTTTGGCGCTCACTTTTTTGCTGATTGTACGCGCGTTTGGACTCCCATTTGAGATCACCGAGAGTAAGGGAGTATTCTTCTGCCAATTGCCGTTGATACATGTCCCGTTCCACCGGGCTGTTGAGTTCGTTGATGATCTCGACCGCCTTCGCGATTAAGCGAGCTTTGTCCGTCTCATCTTTTATTACGAACTGACTGCGTAAATGTTTCAGACGGAAAGCCGTAATTGGCATCGCCTGTAACAATACCTGCTGGGAAAATGCTTCAGCCCCATGCTGGCGGATGTAATCATCCGGGTCCACTCCTTGTGGAAGTGGAGCAACTCGAACGATCAAACCGGCTTGCTGCAAAACGTGAATCGCTTTACTCGTTGCTTCTTGTCCTGCAGCATCTCCGTCATAACAGAGTACGACTGACTCCGTATTGCGACGAAGAATTCTGGCCTGCTGCTCCGTCAAGGCTGTTCCCAAAGTGGCAATACCTTGCATAAAACCCGCCTGCCATGCCGATATGACATCGACATATCCTTCAAACAACAGCGCCTCTTTTCTCTTTCTAATAATGGGGCGCGCACGATGAAGATTAAACAGCGTAGCGCTTTTGTTGAACAAAAGGCTTTCCGGGCTATTCAGATACTTGGGTTGAGACTTTTGGTTGGAATTGGGCTTCGATCCTTGCAGTAAGCGTCCACCAAATCCGATGACGTTACCTTGGGAATCCTGGATCGGAAACATGATACGACCTCGAAAGCGATCAAAGATTTTTCCTGCATCGCTCCTGGCCAAAAGCCCCGCTTCCACCATCAATTCCTGTGAAAAGCCCCGCTTTGTCAACTGCTGCGTTACGAAATCCCAGGAATCCGGGGCGAATCCGATTTGGTATTCGGCTATTGTCGCCTCAGACATTCCGCGCTTTGCGAGATACTTCATCGCTTCTGCACCATAAGGGGTTTTCGTAAGCACGTAGTGGTAGAGGCGCGAAACGAACGTATGCGCTTCCTGCATCGCATGTTTCATCCGTTTTTCAGGTGAATCCTCTACTTGCTGCGGCTGGGGCACAGCTATCCCGGCACGCTCCGCCAATTTGTGCAGTGCCTCTGGAAAAGTCAATTGCTCCAGTTTCATTAAAAAGGAAAAGATATCCCCACCTGCTCCACAGCCAAAGCAATGAAAAAACTGTCGCTCTGCATTTACGTTGAAGGAAGGGCTCTTTTCAGAGTGAAACGGACATAGACCGAGAAAGGCACGACCGCTTTTTCTCAGTTGAACGTACTCTCCTACAACGTCTACGATGTCGACAGCTGCACGCACTTGATTTACAAATTCATCTGAAGTGGGACCAGTCATGTCTTTCCACCTTTATAAGGAGAATCGCACGTGAGAATATTTAGTTCGTCAAAATTCGTCAATTTCCTTCTTTGCATCAAACTTCTTTTCTTCTTTTCTACTTTTCCACATTTCTAAGTGCAATAAACGCTGAGAAACTCACGTATGATAAGTACCTCGGCTAATTGATTTTCTACAAAAAACGTCAAAATCCTTCTTTCGGCCTATTTCCTTTCATTACGGAGATTATTTTTTCGAATCATCTCCAAAATGATGTTTGCCGTTTCTTCTACTGCCTTGTTGGATACATCGATCACAGTACATCCGAGGCGCTCAATAATGCGCTTGGAATAAGCCAGTTCTTCGGCAATCCGTTCGAGATTGGCGTAATTTGCTTGTGCAGTCAATCCCAGTGCCTTCAGACGCTCTGTTCGAATGCCGTTCAGTTGCTCCGGATTGATGGTAAGCCCAATACACCGTTCTATTGGCAGTTGGAACAATTCTTCTGGTGGTTCTACTTCCGGGACAAGCGGAACATTGGCAACCTTAAGTCGCTTGTTAGCCAAATACATGGAAAGAGGCGTCTTGGAAGTACGCGAAACGCCGATCAAAACCACATCTGCGCGCAACAAACCGCGTGGGTCCCGTCCATCGTCGTATTTGACGGCAAACTCGATGGCGTCTACTTTGCGGAAATACTCTTCGTCAAGACGGCGTACCAAGCCCGGTTTTCCTGTTGGTGGCTCTTTCAACATGCCCTGCAATGTATTCATCAAAGGCCCCATAACATCAAGAGCCGGAATTCCGTGAAGAGCAGCTTGTTGTATAATATACGAATTCAGCTCCGGAATGACCAGAGTGAACACAATCATTGCCCGCGATTCTTTTGCCGAAGCAATAATTTCGTCAATCGATTCTTTGTCTTCTATATACGGATACTTTTGTACATCAAACAAAAAACGATCAAACTGACTAGCTCCTGCGCGAACGACAAGTTCGGCCGTTTCGCCGATGGAGTCTGAGACTACATAGATGAGCTGTCCTCGCTGATTACCTTGCATCGCTTCTCCTCCTACACTTTCGGTTCGCTACCCAATTCTACAAATGCTTTCGCGATCGTCGTCTTGGTGACGCGCCCCAACAGCTCCATTTGCTTCGGCTCTTCCTCGCTCGGCCTTACGACAGGCAGAGAATCGATCTGAAAATCAATCAGCTTTTTGGCGGCTGCGTACAAGGTCTCATCAGGTGCACATGTGATGATATTCGGCATCCTAGACATGATGATGCTGACCGGCACATCCTCCAGCGTCTTATTGCCTAAAGAAGCCCGCAGGAGGTCTTTTCGTGAGATCACGCCAGCCAAATATCCTTTTTGATTGACGACGAATAACGTGCCAACATCCTCCAAAAAGAGGGTAACGATGGCGTCGTAAGCCGAGGCGGATTCGGAAACCACGATCGGTACCGCCTTGTAGTCATTGACGAGAAGCTTGTGAAGCCGTTCACTTATGACTGAGCTTGCGGGTCTGCCGGAATAAAAATACCCGACCCGAGGTCTGGCTTCTAAATATCCTGACATTGTGAGGATGGATAAATCAGGGCGCAACGTCGCGCGAGTCAAATTCAGTCGCTCCGCGATATGCTCTCCTGTTATTGGTCCGTCATCCTTCACTATCTGTAAGATGTGCTCTTGTCGTTTGGTAAGCTCGATGACCAATCACCCCGGTTCTGTCTTTACCTCTTCCTAGTATTACTCTATTCGACGGGATATTCCTTCTTTCACGCGGAAAAAAGGTGCCCCCGCCTGATTTTCAGACGAAGGCACCGGTTTTATTTTGTTTACGCGAATACAACTTTGGAAAAATCTGCGTAGCGATAAAGCACACGAGAAAGCTGCAAGAGAAGTCCCAGACGATTCGCACGAACAGCCTGATCTTCGGCCATGACCATTACCTTATCAAAGAATGCGTTGATCGGCTGGCGCAAGGTTGATAAGGTTGCGAGCACCTTCTCTTGATCCTTCAGACCCTCTACATCCTTTTGAACAGCTTGGAATGCCTGATACAAGGCACGTTCCACATCTTCTGCGAACAGAGCTTCGCTGACTTGGTCTGCTTCCGCTTTTTGTGCCAGATTGTTTACCCGGTTAAACTGCTCCACAATCAGCTTGAATTCTTCTGTTTGTACCGCTCCCATCAGTGCTTTTGCTTTTGCTAGCACCTCTGGAACCAGTGTCAGGTCGGAAGCAAGCACGGCGTCGATGACATCGTAGCGAACGCCATGGTCCTGCAAGACGTTTTTCAGACGGAGTGCGAAGAAGTCTACGAGGTCTTTTTTCACGTCTTCTGCCGCTCTCTTGTTTACGCCTTGCGCTACATAGCCTTCCATCGCGGCATTCCACAGATCGGCAAGAGAAATTTGCCAGTCGCGCTCCACCAAAATCGTAACGATCCCCGCTGCCATACGGCGCAGACCATACGGGTCCTGTGAGCCGGTAGGTACAATGCCGATCGAGAAGCAGCCTACGATTGTGTCCATCTTGTCAGCCAGACTGACGATAGCTCCTTGGGCGGAAGCAGGCATTTTGTCCCCCGCAAAACGCGGGAGGTAGTGCTCGAATACGCCACTTGCTACGAGGTCAGACTCACCCGCTTTGCGCGCGTAATCTTCACCCATAATCCCTTGCAGTTCAGGGAATTCACCTACCATGTTGGTAACGAGGTCAAATTTTGCGATTTCGGCAATGCGGTCTACTTGTTTCGTTTCTTCCGCGCTCACACCCAGCTTGCTTGCGATTTGCGCAGCTGTTTTGCGTACGCGACGAACTTTATCACCGATTGTTCCCAGCTCTTCATGGTAAACGATTGTCTCCAAACGTTTCAGGCAGCTCTCAATGGACAGCTTTTGGTCTTCCACGTAGAAGAAACGAGCATCAGACAGGCGTGCGCGCAGAACTTTCTCATTCCCTTTCGCTACGTTTTCCAGAGCGCGGCTGTCTCCGTTACGCACTGTCACAAAATGATTCAGCAATTGACCCTGTGCGTTTTCAACAGGGAAATAACGCTGGTGCTCACGCATGGAGGTAACCAAAACCTCACGTGGAATGGAAAGGAATTCTTGCTCAAACGTACCGTAAAGAGCGGTAGGATATTCTACCAGATGGACTACCTCATCTAGAAGTCCTTCGTCCATTGGAATCGTCCAGCCATTTTCCTTCTCCAAGCGATGAATTTGTTCTACGATTGCTGCTCTGCGCTCGTCCGGGTTCACCATGACATACTGACGAGCCAGCTTGCTCACATATTCGCTTGGGTGATTCAACGTAACCTCTGTTCCCAAGAAGCGGTGTCCACGAGAAACGCGTCCGCTTTTTACGCCTGCAATCTCCAGATCGATCAATTCTTCGCCGAACAAAGCAACCAGCCAGCGAATCGGACGAACATATTTCAAATCGCGTGCGCCCCAGCGCATATTTTTCGGGAAGTTCATACCGGTGATTACTTCAGCCAGTTGCGGCAACAGCTCGGTAGTAGGTTTTCCCGCCTCGGATTTGCGAGCATGAACATACTCGATCCCGTTTACTTCTTTATAATACAGTTGGTCCGGCTCAACATTGTTGCTTCGTGCAAAGCCGAGTGCTGCCTTGGACCAGTTGCCTGCTTCATCTTGTGCGATTTTGCGTGCAGGGCCTTTCGCTTCATCATTGCGGTCAGGCTGCTTTTCTGCCAGTCCATTGATCAACAGGGAAAAACGACGAGGTGTCTCCAATGCCGTAATTTGATCAAACGGCACGCGCTCAGCAGTCAGCCACTTTTCTACTTTTTCCTTGAATTGTGCCGCTGCCTGTGCCACAAATCGAGCAGGCATTTCTTCCAAACCAACCTCTACAAGTAGATCGCGCTTACTCATTTGTATCCTCTCCCTTCACCTGATTCACTTGATCCGCAGCGTATGCGTTGCCTTTTTGCAAAAGCGGGAAACCGAGGCGTTCACGCTCTTTATAGTAGGTTTGTGCTACTTCACGAGACAGATTACGTACACGAGCGATGTAGCCTGTACGTTCCGTCACACTGATGGCTCCACGCGCATCCAGCAAGTTAAAGGTGTGGGAGCATTTCAGTACGTAGTCATAAGCAGGGTAAACCAGTCGCTCCGCCATTAGTCTTTTTGCTTCTGCCTCATACGTATTGTAGAGAGAGAACAGCATGTCGACATCAGACAGCTCGAATGTGTATTTGGAATGCTCGTATTCTGGTTGCAAGAATACATCTCCGTACGTATACCCGTTGCACCATTCCAGATCGAACACATTTTCTTTCTCCTGAATATAGGAAGCCAAACGCTCCAGTCCGTAAGTCAGCTCGACTGCCACTGGTTTACATTCCAGACCGCCCACTTGCTGGAAGTACGTGAACTGTGTGATCTCCATTCCGTCCAGCCAAACTTCCCAGCCTAAGCCCCATGCGCCAAGACCAGGATGCTCCCAGTTGTCCTCTACAAATCGGATATCATGCTCCAGTGGCTCGATTCCGAGTTCGCGCAAGCTCTCCAGGTACAGCTCCTGAATGTTGTCCGGCGATGGCTTCATGATCACTTGGAACTGGTGATGCTGATACAAACGGTTCGGGTTTTCCCCATAGCGCCCGTCAGCCGGGCGACGGGAAGGCTCTACATATGCCACATTCCACGGCTCAGGTCCAATGGAACGAAGGAAGGTCATTGGGTTTAGTGTACCTGCCCCTTTTTCAACGTCATACGGCTGGACAATAAGACAGTTTTGCTTTGCCCAAAAGTTTTGCAGCGTCAAAATGATGTCTTGAAATGTCATTTTCATGCTTTTTCCTCCTCTAAACTTATTAGAACTTGGCTTTAAGTCGAAACTAAAAAAACCTCCCGCCTCTACACTGCCTGATGCGACAGTGTAGGGACGAGAGGATTCTCGCGGTTCCACCCTACTTGGCGAATGACTTCTTCGCCCACCTTACAATTAAATTGCTCCAGAACGCCCTTCATCAGCATGGTGACCGGGCTTCCACTATCCCCGATTCGCTATTCACAGCCAGTGGCCGACTACTCTTTTCCTTCATGGCAACATTCGATATACAAGTTTGGTTCTTATCATAACGAAAACAAATTCGTATGTCAATTAGTCCTGATCGGATTGCGCCATTCTTTCCATACGCTCCAGTTGTTCCAGAAATGCTCGACTTTTCAGCCTGAGATCCAGATACTCGTCCATGAAGCTACGAAGCACATACTTGAGCTGGTTGCGTGTAGCCGGTTTTACTTCAATGTCACCTAGCCGCTCCAAATCAAATACCTGGAACAGCCGTAACAGCTTCCAGGTAGAGGGTGTAACCGCCATGGCATATGGATCGGAGGGCTGGCAAACTGGGCACAACAGGCCGCCCTGTCCCACACTGATTGCATAGGGCTCGCGCTGTTCGCCACAGTTTACACACGCCGTGAGCTGCGGGGAGATCCCCGCTACAATTAGCATCTTGGTCTCAAAAATACGACAGAGGATCTCAGCATCTCGTCCTTCATCCAAATAGCGGAACGTATGAAGGAGTAGCTGAAACAGGTAGGGATTTGGTTCCCTTTCCTGCGTCAGTCGATCCAACAGTTCTGCTATGTATGCGGCATAAGCCGTAGCATTCAGGCTTTGCCGCATATCCCTGAACGAATCCAACATATCTCCCTGAGAGAGATCAGGCATTCCCGTACCCGGTCCTGCCTTGCATAGATAATAACTATGCGAAAACAGCTGGGAGACGGCGGCTAGACGGCTTTTGGTCTTTTTGGCACCACGGGCCATCACGCCTAATTTGCCGTTCTCCCGGGTAAACAATGTCACCACTTTACTGGACTCACCATAGTCCACGCTGCGAATGACAATCCCTTCCCACTTTACAAGCATGCCTGCGTGTCACCCAATTCTTCCTGGGCGAGATCAAACGAGGTTTCCTCGCTGGAAACATCCGTTTGATGGTGATCACGGTAGAGAAGGTAAGCATGGATGTCACCGGTTGAAGCGAAAACTCTCCAAGAAAAGTCACGAAGCATGGAGCATCATCCTTTCCTATATCGGGTCTATCCACTTCCTTCTTAGAATCACCTTTGCCCGTTATTCTATGCCTTGGAAAAATTAACACATCACGATGGGAATATTATTGCTCGTCGTAGAAACCGAAGTTACGCAGCATCCGTTCTTGGTTGCGCCAATCCTTTTTCACTTTGATCCAGAGCTCCAAAAATACTTGGTCCCCCATCAGCCGCTCGATATCCTTGCGCGCACGTTGCCCGATTTCTTTGAGCATCTGACCTTTTTGCCCGATCAAAATACCGCGCTGGGAATCCCGCTCTACGTAAATGGCTGCGTAAATGTAAAGCGTTTTACCATTCTCGCCTCGCTTCATCTCTTCAATCACGACAGCGATGGAGTGAGGTACTTCTTCTCTCGTCAAATGCAGAACTTTTTCCCGAATCAACTCGGCTGCAACAAAGCGTTCCGGATGGTCTGTCACCTGATCTGCAGGATAATACATCGGGCCTTCTTCCATTTCGCCCAAAATAGCCTCCTGCAATGAACCTGTGTTGTTTCCTTCTAGCGCAGAGATTGGAACGATCTGCTTGAAATCATACAATTTGCGATAATCGTCAATAATCGGCAGCAGTGCTTCCGGGTGCACCTTGTCAATTTTATTGATGACCAAAAATACTGGCGTTTTGACCTGTTTCAGACGCTCGATGATGTAGTCGTCCCCGGCTCCGCGTTTCTCTGTTGCGTCGACAACAAACAGAACAAGGTCTACTTCGTTTAATGTATTTTCGGCAACGGAAACCATGTAGTTTCCGAGTTTGGACTGCGGCTTATGAATACCAGGTGTATCCAAGAAAATGATCTGACCCTCTTCTGTCGTATGAACAGCCGTAATTTTGTTGCGTGTCGTTTGCGGCTTATTCGACATGATGGCGATTTTATGTCCCACAATATGGTTCAACAGTGTTGATTTCCCAACATTTGGCCGTCCCACAATGGAAACAAAGCCCGATTTAAACGATTGCTTGGTCTTGCGATTATCCACGTAAATCCTCCTTGGTGAATGCGCCTGGCAGCAGGGCAGATACTGTCGTTTCCCAAATGTCGCCTTTGAGATTCGTCAAAAATACAGGCATGTCCGGCGGGCACAGCTCTGCTATGACTTGTCGGCAAGCCCCGCACGGTGATACAGCTTGCGGCGTATCAGCAGCGACTGCTAACGCCTTGTAAGTCCGATCTCCTTCTGAGTACGCTTTAAAAAGAGCCGTCCGCTCCGCGCAATTGCACAGCGAGTACGCTGCATTTTCAATATTGCCTCCCAAATAAACCTTGCCACTGTCAGCTAAAAGAGCTGCTCCTACCTGAAACTTGGAATACGGTACATAAGCGAGCTTTCTGGCTTCGATTGCTTGTGCTAATAATGTTTGTTTATCCATTCTCATCATTCCTCATATGGTTGGTCTTTAACATCATTTCACAACAGAATGTGTCCAATGAGACACGAAGAAACCAGACTGAAAGGTCAACTACAATGACCCGTCCGGTACCTCATTTTGGCTTATGAAAAAATTTCTTCTTCTCTACTAGTAAAAACTATCCCCATACTTTTTGCAACAGTGGCTGTCCAAATACGAGAACTCCGATGATAAGGGACAGGATTGCCGCCACGAGAACAGCTCCTGCTCCCACATCTTTGGCAATCTTCGCCTTGGCGTGCCATTCCGGGGAAGCTAAATCAACGACTGCTTCAATCGCGGTATTTACCAGTTCAAGGGAGAAGACCAGACCGATAGAAAAAAGGACCAGCAAAACATCGCTGCGGGGTATCTGCAGCCACCACGCTGTCGCCAGCACTACAATGGCTGCGGCTACGTGGATTTGCATGTTTCGCTGTGTCCGTACGGTATAGGAAATTCCTTGCAGAGCGTAGGCGAAGCTGCGAGTCAATCGTCGCCATTCCTTCAACGTAATCTCCTACCTCGTCAAGCCGATTTCTTCCAGCACCTTTTCTTGACGTGAAAACATTTCCTTCTCTTCTTCTGGCGTCCCATGATCATAGCCGAGAAGGTGAAGAAAACCGTGAACCGTGAGAAATCCGAGTTCGCGTTCGAATGAATGACCATAGTCTTCGGCCTGCTCATGTGCTTTTGGCACCGAGATGATGATATCTCCAAGCATATTCGGAAACTCGCTGGCCTCATCCTCATCGATGAAGATTTCCATTTCCCCTTCACCCGGCTCGTTCATCGCAAAGGACAGAACATCCGTCGGCCGATCAACGCCTCGATAGTCGCGATTCAGCTCGTGGATGCGCTCGTTGTTCACCAGCGTGACAACTACTTCTCCTTGTACGTCTTCCAGCTTTGCCGCTGCTTCCAGGCAACGGACAAGCAGGTTTTGCAAATTCTCATCGATCGGTTCGATTTCTTCATGAAGGATTTCTACAGATAACACAGGTAAACGATCTCCTTTTTGTGACGCCATTTATTAATAGCCGTGTTCTACTTCTTCCTTGGCATAGGCAGCGATGATTTTTTGTACCAGACTGTGACGAACGACGTCTCCCTCTTGGAAATGAATAAAGGCTACATCTGAAATCGGACTTAAGATGCGCTGTGCTTCGCGCAATCCGGATTTCTTGCCTTTTGGCAAATCCACCTGGGTCACATCACCCGTAATGACCATTTTGGAACCAAAGCCAAGCCTGGTCAAAAACATTTTCATTTGCTCAGGAGTTGTGTTCTGGGCTTCATCCAAAATGACAAAGGAATCTTCGAGCGTACGACCACGCATGTACGCCAAAGGTGCAACCTCAATGAGTCCACGTTCCATCATTTTGGCGACTTGTTCATTGCCCAGCATGTCGTACAAGGCATCATAGAGCGGACGCAGGTAAGGGTCTACTTTTTCCTGCAAATCTCCTGGCAAAAATCCAAGGCTCTCCCCCGCTTCTACGGCCGGTCTGGTAAGAACGATCCGTTTGACACGCCCATTTTTCAACGCATTTACTGCTGTGACAACAGCCAAATACGTTTTTCCGGTACCAGCTGGTCCAATTCCAAATACGATGTCATGCTTCTTGATCGCAGACAAGTAATGACGCTGGCCCAAAGTCTTTGCCCTGATTACTTTGCCACGTTGAGTACGAGCGACTTCTTCATCATACACATCGAGTAGTTGGGCACCTTCTCCCCGTTCAATCAACGACATCGAATAAGAGATGTCTCGTTCGGACAGGGCAATCCCTCTGCGAATCAACTGGAGCAGAATATCAATCAACGCTGTCAGTTTGTCCACTTCCGGCTTATCCCCGCTAATAACCAGTTCGCCTTCTCGGGTCATAATTTTGGCGGAACTTCTTTGCTCGATCAGTGTTAGGTACGCGTCATGTGGTCCGAACAACAGCAAGGCCTCAGATGCGTCTGAAAACGGGATTCTTACCTCATCTTGTACGTGCAACAGGCTTCCATCTCCTTGCAACGGTAATCAGCAATGCGTCATTTGCTTGCCATCCCTCACTGCCCCACGAGAGGCTGTTCAATGGCAATATCTTCAATGACGGAAAAATGAATGCTTACGTAAACTTTACCATTCTCTGTTGTGACGTGCAAAACTTTTTCGTCCTGAATGAACGCATCTTTTCCAGCTTTTTTCAAGATATCCTCCCTGGCGAATTTTTTAGCCAGTTCCGTCGCTTCCTCCACGCTCATATTTGTTTGAACGGGTTCTGTTTGTGCGTACGTTACTGTCTTCCAGCCAAGTGGTGAGGTATATCCCGCATACGAGGGTAAAAACCGTTGTTCTGCCATTTCGGCTTGTGCAAAGGACTGTTTTTCAAATGGCCACACGTATATCGCATAGGGGCCTACGAGCAGGTATTGATGCTCCAGCTTTTCTCCCGTCAGACGGTGCATCGTTTGTTTTAGCGGGACAGACGTGTTGCTCATATACCACACTTCCCCTTGCACCTTGCCTCGCGCTGATACAGCTTGTTGACGGGTGTCATTGCCAATGATCCCGGAAATAAGCACTTGGCCTTTTTCTACCAATTGATTGCTCACAACCTGACTGCGACCAACCTCTGGGAGAATTTTATGGACGACAGCCCTCTTTTTCGCTACAAGGTGACGGGGACCTGTTGCAAGCGGCTTTACGGGCGCCTCTTTTTCGACCACCTGAAGCATGACCTTGGTTCCTTGAATCTCGATTCCAACCCAGGACGCTTCGGGCAGCAGACTCAACAGTTCTTTTTGCAAAACCAACGGTTCTTTTAGTTTGACCTTCCATGCCCCTTCTTTAATCCCCACTTGTTCGGCAGCTTGAATCACTCGTCGTGGATCAACCATTTTTGTCCCACTCACTTCGACACTCCAGACAAATGAGGAGAGCATGTACAATCCGATGAAAAAAAGAGCAGCCCCAATTGCCAATCCAGATCGTTTGCGTAACCGCAGCAGCCAGAAAGGTAGCCCGTCTCTTGCCTCGACGTGACTACGACAGCCTGTCTCTTTTAAAAGCGGCCGTAAACGAAAATAATCACGAATCAAAATATCGCAGCGAGTCACCTCTTCACCTACCCTGCGAATGTTCCAGATTCGAATTCCATCCCGTACGGCCATATTCAGCATCCGCTCAAACCGTTTTCCCCGAACGGTAATGGTTACATGTCCATCCACCCACTCCTTGATTCCATTCCGCATACCCGCCGCCTCCTCCCTCTAACAAAGATTACGAGCTCTGTGGTCCCGTCTCCAAAAATTTCACGCCACCGATTCTGCCTTCTAACAAAACCTCCTCGGGCAAAATCGCTCGGATGACAAGCTGTTCACCTGAAACAATCATTTGACCGTTCGTCAACAGCAGGCGAAGCTCTTTTTCGCTAAAATGCAAGACTCCTCGATGATTCTCTATATACATTTGCAAATGACCGATCATTGTGATGCGCGGGACTTCCAGGACTACATCTTGCGGCAGATCCAACACCCCTCCGGCCAGCTGGCGCAGACGGCGGCTCCAACGCTTCATGGATTAGCCCCCCTTCTCGTTCTATATATTGGCGAATATAACGATCTCATCTGTTTGCAGGTGCAAAACCATTCTTATCTATGCGTATGCGCGAGCATAAAGAGGCATTCATCAAAAACAGTCACAAAAAAAGAGCCCTCGTCGCTCGCGATTTCGCAAGCAGTTGAGAACTCCGTCTTTGAAAAACTTTCAACAAAACCCAACGATTATTTGCTTTCTTTTGCAGCAGACATAAGCTCTTTTTCTTTTGTAAGCGCCTTCCATTTTTTTATGACTCGTTTTACTTTCTCAGCTGAACAACCGCACGCGATCGCCGTTTCATATATCGATTTGTTTTCGAAGATGGCAAGCCGAATCACTTTTTGACGAAACCGCCCCATTTGTTCAAAAATTTGTTGATTCATCGCTTGACCTCTACCCCTTCTTCTATTAGGAGAATTTTCTTTACATTCAGGATAGTTAACAAGGATACGAGAAACAAGACAAGTTATTCGATATTTTTCGACATAAGCCATTGCTTATCAATAAAAAACAGGCGAACCGAGGTTCACCTGTTTAACTAGCTACTATTATAAAATTTTTCTTTGCCGAACCTGCTGGGCGTACGGAACTTTTGAGCGCGGCTCTCCAAAAATGAGCGCCCATTTCATCCCATCACGGGGATTACCCTGTTTCGATGTGAGTGTTCTCGCTTGTTCCGAATCAGTGACCTTCATCGTTTCCGATTGCTTCACTGTGATGGTTGGACCTGTTGAAGCACGAGCTGTAGTAGAGAATGCCCATTCCTGCTCGACTCCAATCCCTTCCATCGATTCTTGCTGAAGTGGCTCGTATTTGGAGGATGCCCGCACCGTCTCTCTACCGTAATCCTCCGTTTCCATGGGGATATCCGACGTTGTGGCCGGGGTAAGCGGAGGCATTTTTTTGCCTTGAGACATCTTCTTTCCGGCTTTGCCAAGAGCTTTATATCCTAAGTAACCAAGGATGACAAACCAGAACTTGCCGATGAGCGGGATGATCCACTCAACCAAACCCAGTAAATCTACGACGAGATCCATGAGATCTTCCATGGCAATCGCCCTTATTCTTTCTCGTCTGGCATAGCAGGCTCTTGTTTGTCACCTGCATGCCCGAAGGATTGACGCATTTGTGTATCAGCAGCAATGTTTTGCATGTTGTAATAATCCATTACGCCCATTTTGCCACTTTTCAATGCTTCGGACAAAGCGAGTGGTACTTGTGCTTCGGCTTCTACTACTTTTGCCTTCATTTCTTGTACGCGCGCAATCATTTCCTGCTCTTGGGCTACCGCCATAGCGCGACGCTCTTCTGCTTTCGCTTGGGCAATACGTTTATCTGCTTCTGCTTGGTCGGTTTGCAATTGTGCCCCGATGTTTTTCCCTACATCCACATCCGCAATATCAATCGAGAGAATTTCAAAAGCAGTTCCGGCATCCAGACCTTTGTTCAATACCGTTTTAGAGATCAAATCCGGATTTTCCAATACGTCCTTATGTCCTTTTGAAGAACCAATCGTCGATACGATCCCCTCACCTACGCGGGCAATAATCGTTTCTTCACCAGCACCACCGACCAATCGATCGATGTTGGCACGAACTGTTACTTTTGCACGAGTGCGCAGCTCGATACCGTCCTTTGCCATTGCTGCTACCACAGGTGTTTCAATTACTTTCGGGTTAACGCTCATTTGTACCGCTTCCAATACATCACGACCAGCCAGATCAATTGCTGCTGCTCGTTCGAAGCCAAGTGGAATATCTGCGCGTTGTGCTGCTACGAGGGCATCTACTACACGGTCTACGTTACCGCCTGCGAGATAATGGCTCTCCAATTGGTTTGTATCCAACTGCAAGCCCGCTTTACGCGCTTTAATCAACGGATTTACGATACGAGATGGTACGACGCGACGCAAGCGCATAGCGACGAGGGTAATAATTCCGATATTCACACCGGAAGCCAGTGCAGAAATCCAGAGCATGACTGGTACGAACGAGAAGAAAATGGAAAGTACGACGATGGCTACTGCCACCATAAAAATAAGGGGAATCAAACCGCCTTCAAACATGAAGAGCTCACTCCTTTTGTTCTAATTCGGCAACGACGATACGCGTGCCTTCTACTTGTACGACGGTGATGGCGGTACCCGCTTCAATGAAACCACCAACCGATACGGCATCCACACGTTTTCCCTCCACCTTGACGACCCCTGCCGGGCGCAATGTTGTAAGGGCGATGCCTGATTTTCCTTCCAGCTCACGCTGATCGCGCGGTGCTACGTAGCCTTCTTCATTGCGCTGCGTGTCACCCAAGACAAACTTGTTGAATAGACCTTTGACCCCGTATTTCTTCACTAACAGGAACGTTACAATTGCCGTGATCAAAGCAGCTACACCTAGCGATGCGAGCCCTTGCTGCGTATCGTAGGCTGCCATAACGAGGCCTGTCACAATGCTCACGAAGCCAATCGCTCCGACAATGCCACCCGGAAGAAATATTTCTAGAAGCATCAGTAAGATTCCGATGGCAAACAGTCCGATGTGCAACCAGTTGGCAAATCCCGCTACATAATGCCCGAAGAAATACAGACTGAACGCGACGAACGAAATCGTCCCGGCAACACCAAAGCCAGGGGCAAACAATTCTACTACAATTCCTCCCAATCCAATAATGAGCAAAAGACTCATTACAATGGGACTCGTCACCCATCTAGCGACTAGCTCTCCACCTGTTGGCTCAATCGCCTGAAGGGAATCTGGCTGAATGCCGAGCTTTTTGAGCAGCTCTTCCTTATTGGACACCACATCATCCGCATAACCCAACTGCTTCGCTTGTTGGGCATCGAGAGAAAGCACCGTACCTTTTGGCTTTAATCCCGGGAATTCTGTATCGATTTCCACCATCGCGCGAGCAACGTCAGGATTGCGATTGTTCAACTCGGCTGCCGCCTTCATTTTATTGCTCCAACCGGAAATGAACTTGATGTCTGCTGCATTCCCTGCCAAGTCAATCGGTGCGGCTGCCCCCATGCTACTGCCTGGAGTCATAATAATTTCATTTGCATTCAGGGCGATGTAAGTTCCCGCTGAAAAAGCCTGGTTATCAATATAGGCTATCACATGCATGGGAGCCTGACGGATCAACTGCCCAATCTGGTCGGCAGCGTTCACTTCTCCACCTGGCGTATTGATATGCAAAATAACAAGGTCTGCCTGCTGCTCCTGTGCGTCAGCAAATGCTCTTTCTAAAAAGCTCTCCAGCCCGCGCTCGATCGTGCTATCTACTGGAATCCAGACAGCTTTTTGATAGGTCTGCGCTGTTGTGGATGCGGGAGCAAGAAGCATCGCCATTCCCATAATCAGGCAAAGAAGTGAAAAAAGCAATCGCACGCGGCTTTTTACTAGCCTTGTTGCACTCATTGCATGTACCTCCTTTCCTTCTATCAGCTTCAACGTATGTGCAATAAGGTATACGAAAGAAGGGGGCAATCGTTTCAAATTATTTCACATCTGGGAAAAAAAGAAAAACCCAACCTTTACAGGTTGAGTTTTTCTGTTCGTATCTATATGAGGTGTTACTCTCGTCTACGATGGTAGTTCCTCAGATACAATCTTTTGCACGAGGGTTCCGTCTGCTCTGCCTTTCACTTTCGGCATGATCGCACCCATCACTTTGCCCATCTCCTTTTTGGAGGAGGCATTGGTAGCTGCGATACCTTCCCGAACGATATCACGAATTTCGTCTTCGCTAAGCTGAGCGGGTAAGTAAGCGGAGAGCACGTCGATCTCTTCGCGCGTTTTCGAGGCAAGTTCCACGCGGCCTGCCTTCTCAAATTCGTGGAGGGATTCACGGCGTTGTTTTAACTCACGAGTCAAGATGGTCAGCACTTCGTCTTCAGACAAAAGTCTGCCCTTGTTAATCTCTTCGTTCTTTAATGCGGCTTTCACCATGCGAATAACAGAGAGTTTTAGAGCAGCTCTGTCCTTCATTGCTTGCTTCATATCTTGATCGAGTCGCTCCATTACACTCATGATGAGCCCTCCGTCAATTAAAACTTGCGCTTGCGAGCTGCTTCGGATTTCTTCTTGCGCTTAATGCTAGGCTTCTCAAAGTGGCGACGTTTACGCAGTTCCGCCATCACCCCGGATTTTGCGCTTTCACGCTTGAAGCGGCGAAGTGCGCTATCCAAAGACTCGTTTTTCTTGACTCGAATTTCTGCCATTTGTCTTCCCTCCCTCCGCTAAAACCGTGGGACGCCTGAGTCGAACGTACGAACAGACTGTCACACTTCATTATAGGATAGATGACTAAAGAAGGTCAACCTTTAGTTCAATTTTATTCATAAAAACCGGACAACAGATGATAATGAATGTGGAAAACCTCTTGTCCACCCTCTTTACCACAGTTGTTAATCAGGCGAAAACCCGGCAACTCCAGCTTTTTCGCCAATAGTTGTGCTACATGGTGCATATGCCCGATCAGCGGCAGGTCCTCGGCGCTTACATCCATGAGCGTGGGAATTGGCTTACGCGGGATAATCAGCAAGTGAACGCGTGCTTTTGGTGCAATATCGTGGATAACAATGACGTGCTCATCCTCATACTCGATACGAGCAGGAATTTCACCGTCCATGATTTTGGTAAAAATACTTTTTTCCATGGGAGACTCCTTTCTTCCTCTGTATGTCGATAGTTATGTATGTAAGAATTGATCGTATCACATTCCCCCACTTTTGTCTTGCGGCGCTACCTAACGCATGGTAGCATGACTTCGAGGTTGAAACTGGATTACAAAAGGAGTTCGTGCAGATGAAACCAATTGCACTGGATCAGGCAGCAATCAACGCAGAAGGGATTTTGCTCGCTGGTTCCCCAGGGCTTGCCTTATCATCCGTTCACTTTGATACCCGCGAGTTGACTGCGGGATCTTTGTTTGTAGCGCTGACAGGCGGCGCACGGGATGGACATGATTTTTTGTTACAAGCAGCTGAACAAGGAGCTGTAGCTGCACTCGTTTCGAATCAGGAGAAGATTCCTGCGAACTTGCCAAATGATTTTGGGTTAATTCTCGTCAATGATACACTGCGTGGCTTTCAAAAGCTGGCTGCCGCTTATCGGAAAAGCTTTTCGTTCCCTCGCATCGCCATTACAGGAAGTATCGGGAAAACAACCGTGAAGGACATCGTGGCACACGTACTTGCGAGCCGTACGTCCGTTTACAAGACGTATAAAAACTTCAACAACCACATCGGTGTGCCTTTGTCATTATTGCAGCTGGAAGAAAAACATCAAGCTGCTGTACTGGAGCTCGGGATGAACCACGCCGGGGAAATCGATCTGCTCGCTTCGCTGGTCCAGCCAGATATTAGCGTTATTACATTTATCGGAGAGTCCCATATTGAGTATTTTGGCACGCGTGAAAAAATTGCTCTCGCAAAGGCGGAGCTGCTTCCTCATACCGCTCTTGACGGGCTCGTATTGCTCAACAAAGATTCCGAATATCTACGATTGATAGCCCATCTGTATCCGGGTGAGATCATGTACTACTCTGTTAATGAGAAGGCGGATATTTGGGCGGAGCAAATCGAAACGGTTGAGGGAGGGACCCGCTTCAACGTGTGCTTTGCCTCCGGGGAGCATTTCGAGGCATTCCTGCCGTTGCATGGCCGCCACAGTGTCCTGAATGCACTA
Source organism: Brevibacillus fortis (assembly GCF_046196545.1). Classification (GTDB taxonomy): domain Bacteria; phylum Bacillota; class Bacilli; order Brevibacillales; family Brevibacillaceae; genus Brevibacillus; species Brevibacillus fortis_A. Next base: position 2,228,032 of record NZ_CP176370.1, on the reverse strand, counting down.
CCTGCTGTCGCGATTGCCAAGAGGCTCGGGATGGATACGGAGCAAATCGCTTACGCCTTGTCCACTGTTCAGCTCTCCGCCATGCGGTTTGAGCAAATTAACTCCAAGCACGGTACTGTGTATATCAGTGATGCGTACAATGCCAGTCCCGTCTCCATGGAGGCTGCCGTACGGACGTTTGCTGAGCTTTACCCTGAGCGCGCAAGAGTCGTCGTGTTAGGTGACATGTTTGAGCTCGGTCCAGAAAGTGCGGCTATGCACGCGGGCGTCGGAGCCTCGATTCAAGACATCGCTGAGCGCTTCGAGCTGCTTGTGACAGTCGGTGAGGATTCACGCCATCTCCATGATGCTTACACGGGGAACAAGCTGCATTTCGCCACAAAAGCAGAGGCGCTGCGTGCATTACTGCCGCTACGAGATGACAAACACGCTTTCCTGTTTAAAGCCTCAAAAGGTATGTCATTATGGACGCTTATCACTGATCTGGAAGGTCACGAATAATAGATAAAGAACAGCCGCCTCTCGTATCATACGGGAGACGGCTTCTTTTTTTATTTGATAAATCATCGCAGTTCAATGACATTGTTGGAAGGACCCAATTTTTCTAGCGGAAAATCGGTATAGTGGATCGATGCGAGATCAGCTACGTAGTACGACTTCCCGTCCTTCGCCCAGCCAATGATGCGATGATTGTCACTTAAATTGTAGTAGCCAGGCATTCCCTTGTCAGGAGAACCAAATGGATAGACGCATTTTGTTGCTTGCTTGCATGCTTGAATGTACATATACGAATCTTGAGAATTGGAAGTACGAGAGTGCTGTTCTACTGCCATCTGATGTCCTGATGGCGACCAAACAATTTTGTCCAATTGTCTCTCAGTGAACACGGGATCCTTCAAATTGACCTTTTTCCCTGTTTGCAAATCCAGCATGTATTCTTCTGTCATTGTTCGCATATAACGGTACTTCATATCGTTGGAGAAAGAAGGAAATGCGGTCATATTGTGATCGTATTTCAGGCCAGTCGGTAAGTCTAACTCCTTGTATGCGGGTTGCGTTCTGTAAAACAGCTTTTTCGAATTCGGCACCCAGTAATACATTTCTTCGTCTGCTCCACTCCGCCATTCATACTGGTCATTCTTTTTCATTTTGAGTGTAGGCAGGTGTTGCAAGATCAGGTGGGCGCTTACTTTGGTATTGGAAGAGAGCATGTCCATCCGGGTGAACGCCATGTACTGTTCATCCGGTGAAACGGAAAAATCAAGGACGGGATACTGAGCTGCCGACGTGACGAGTACTGTCTTTTTGCCATCTGGCAGACTTAGCTTCACGATACCGCCATTTTCACGGATGTAGAGCGCTTCCTGCTTGGGTGACCATTTGCCATACCCGGATAGCTGCGTCAGCTTTTTTGTTTGCATATCGTACAAGTACGGTATGGTTCGGTCTGCCTTCCCGTATCCGATTCTCTCTCCGTATACAAACCTGCCCGATGGTGACATGCTCGCCCGGTGGATCAAAGGCATGTTCGTCACGGTTTTTGTCACTTTTCCATCTACCGTTACTTTATAGATGACGACCGGCTCTGGCTTACGAGGGTCAGCCTTCGCAGGAGCAGAGGCATTGATTTGTCCAGGGACAAGGATGCCCAGCAAGGAAATCAGCAAGCAAGAGAGCAATAAGCGTTTTTTCATCAAGGGTCCTCCCAAATAAGTGATCAATACATTGACGCTCACGGGAGGCATTTGGTTTCCTGTTGGATGAAAAAAGATCGGAAGCAGTACCCTCGCTCCCGACCTTTCTTTCACTTACGGACTAACAGCATACCCTTCCGCAGCCATTCTACCTCTTCAGCTAACACATGCTTCGGATTCTTGCCAAACCATTCGATAGAACCAAAATAATCCGTATCTGCAATCTTCTCTAAAATAGGTCCATAATCTACAGCACCCTCACCGAGTGGTACCATTCCCTCACGATCGCCGTTAGGGGCGTACACATTATGAGGAGCGAATACCGGCAGATGATTCGATGAAGAGATATTTTTCAAATGATAATGAGCAACCCACGGCTTCAATTGGTTGTATGCGTCGATTGGATCAGCACCTGATTCCCAGACATGAAGAAAATCAAGATTAACTTTTAGTGCAGGGTGATTGACTTCCTGCAACAGAGCAAGTGTAGAACTCATAGAATCCGTGAGCGTATTCGGATGTGTTTCAACCAAAAGCTGAATTCCATGCTCTTGACACATCTCACATAAGATTTGCAAATGATGCACATAGCGTGCACGCTCTTCTGGCCCAACTTCTTTACTCGCCTTCTGTCCGGCGAACGTCCTGATTTGCTTCACATGTAGCCATTTCGCCAGTGAAATGAGCCTTTTTGCTTTTTCCAGAGTACGACTAAATCCAGATGAGGTCGAAATATCCAGATAATCGCTAAGCATGGAGATACTCATGCCTTGATCCCTGAGCACTCGTAGCTGTTCCTCCATCTCTAATCGATCATGTTCGTACAGATCTTGCGCGTGAATTCCCCACAACTCAATACCATCAAAATGATGACGATGAGCAAACCGAACGATCTCTGCAAACGAAATCAACTGGTGGCGAAACGTGATTGTGCACAATGAGAGCTTCATTTGAGCTTTACCTCCACCCTTTTTCGTCTACAGTGACGAGACTTTTATCCATTTGGGTCCACAGAACAAACTGACGTTCCAACTCTTTTTTCACTTCAAGTTCAATCAGATCAATCTCTTCTAACGCTTCGATAATTGGAGGTAACAATGCCATATTCTTGGTCATCGCCATTTTGACAGACAAGTACTGCGCTGTCGTAAACCCTTGGTAGATGTCCTCCACTTTATAGGCAATGCGCAAAAACTCATCACGATGGTATTGCAGGTAATCTTGCAGATATAGAAATGCATACTCGTAGCTGTATTTACGGATCGCAATCACTTTCACCTGAGTCACTGCTGGGAGCAACATGTCCAAGTTGTATCCATTGCGCCCTTCTGCCATGTCTGTAATCAATTGCTTCAACTCAAGGGTAAATGGATTATGATCACGTTTGAGTGCTGCGTAGAAATAGTCGTGGATCATTTCATAGGTTGGTTCCTTAATTTCACTCGCATCCACCATAAAACCGCCACCAAACGGATTTTCCAAGAAGGCTTTGATCACCGTCTCCTTCTTCACATTGCCCTCCCAACGAAAATCCGGGTCAAACATAAACCACTCATCTTCGTTCTCCGTCTTGGAAATCATCAAAAAATGCGGGAATGGCTTCAACGCAAATTTATTATCTCGCTCTGGAATCAGCGACATGTCTATCTGAACAAGGACAAACTGATTCTCGGTACGCTTATCAATTAGCTCTAGGAACGTGTCCAGATTGGAGGCTTTATCTTGGGAATGATCATACCATTCCGTTACTTTCGCTCGGAAAAGTCGTTCATATCCCTTGATAATCTCCTCATGGTTATCAATGTAATAGGTGACCACACCTTGATCCGTGATGGAGTACTCGGCATCCCATATGCCAAAGTAATAGGGACGATAATCAATCTTTGTGCGGCGCTTAATCACTTCGCATAGGCATGAAATAATGCAATGAACCTTAACCATTCTGTATCCCCCACTCGCTGTTTGGATAGACGTTAATTCGATACATGCTGCGGTTCCAGCTGTTCAACAAAAGTAAGGAGTGATCCAACCGTTTGGAAGATTCGTGGATCTAACTCATGAGCAGGTACTACCAATTTCAAATCTTCCTCGATATAAACAATCAGTTGCAATAGCATAATCGAATCAATATGTAGATCCTCATTCAATCGCATGGACTCCTCTAGCGTGAGGATATGCGATAATTTTAATTTTTCGGTCAGAATCGTATGGATTTGCTCGATTCTTTCTGTTCGTGTCATTTGCTGATCGTCTCCATTTCTAATAATCGACGGCTGATTTTTCCTGTAGCTGTCTTAGGAATGCTCGTCACACATTGGATTTCGAATGGGACTTTATAGCCTGGCAAACGATCTTGGCACCATTCCCTGATTTGATCAGGAGTAGTTCTTCCCTCTGTAATAACCTGCGCCTTCACAATCTCTCCCATGACCGGATGACGTCCGCGATACACGACCACTTCTTTCGTCCCACTCATTTTCAAAATGACGTCCTCGACCTCTAAAGGAAATACCTTTAAGCCAGAGACGTTTATCACATCATCCATCCTTGATACAAATTGAATATGTCCTTCTCCCGTCCAGAAACCCAAATCCTGCGTCGCTATCTCGTTCTGTCCATTCCAAATCTTAATTTCACCGGGGTGTTCTTCATTTTCACCTGTTGTCATGGTTACATGGGAAAGGGGAATCCCCAGATCTGTATGCGTCCGCATCTGTTTGCTCATACTGACGCACCCCGCCTCAGAGCATCCATATTGTTGCATCAAGACGTCGCTCATGCCTTGCAGCTTTAGAAACAAGCCTTCTGGCATTGGAGCGCCAGATGTCATTAACCGGTGAAAGCGTACCTGCTCTCGCGTAAAGCTTGATAAGATGTGATAAAAGACTGGCAGACCATAAACAATATGCTGGGGAGTATCTTGAATCACTTGCAAAGCAAACTTTGGATTTTTGTGCGTCACAATCGAAGGCTTGCTTCCCCGTTCCAGTGCTGCCAAAACTCCACATATCAATCCATACGAATGTGTCACCGATGCCAGCACGATCGGGGTTAACGCTTCCTCTCCCTGAAACAACTGGTTGTAGGCATGAATTTCTGTTTGGATATCATCCCAACTTCTCCCGATTAGCTTCGCGTCCCCCGTAGTACCTGAGCTATATTGGTAGAGCGATGGTTTCTCGCTCTGTTGTTTATCCGTGATGGACAAGAAGCTCTTCGTCTCCTGATAAACAAGCCCATAACACCTTGCCTTCACTGCCATCTGATAGGCTGTTTCCATTGGGGTTTCCCCATGAATTAACAACACCGAGGCATTATGCTCACGTAAATATTGAACAAGACTAATCACGTCAAGTGGGTCAGCTAAGCAGACTGCGTACCTCTTTCCTTCCGGCTGTCGAAAATGATCCATGCTTTCGAATCCTTGCTTATGCCTCTCCATTTCATGCACAGAAATCTCATTTTGATTCACGATGATCATGATAGTAACCTCCCACAGCCATGGAATGAAGCCTTTTCCTTGCCTCGAACAAAGGATTGGGAACATCATGTAAATGATAGTTCTCGTTCGTTGTATATAGTTTTTTCTTGGTCAATTTCTCTACTTGCACGCTTGGAACAAACAGATCGAATCGCTTAAATCGCTCCGCCAATTCCGGGAATCGTTGTTGGTGACCCTCCAATACCTGAACGGCCATCTCCCAGAATTGCTCTTCAGCATATCCGTAATGCTCCTCTAACAGCCGTGCGAGTTGCCCCAGATTGATCAGAAATAAAGTTTCTAACGTCAAATCTCTGACTGTTGATGTTTCATTCATGTGGAACATTACATCATCTGGCTTCGTTGCGTAATATTCGTGCACTTCCGCGAAGTTCGGACATTTGTCTGGTTCACTCAAGAACGGTTGGCAAAAAATCAAATCTTCATGAAAATCCTTCAATGCTACTCGAGTAGGGACACCATCCCGATGCACCAAGATCATATTCTGCCCGTGGGATTCCATTGCAATTCCGTGTTTCACAAGTATATGAACAACCGGCAATACACTGCTTTCCAATAACCGCACAAGCCAGTTCTCCAGCCCCTGCTCTCTTATCCAGCGATCAATGAACGGCACCCCATCCACTTCTACTGCCGCTAATGCGTTATAAGGAACTGCATCTTCTCCTGCTTCGAGATGAGGGATGAGACTTTCTCTCCACATGCACCCGATTACCCCGAATGTAACCATCTCGACCAAGTCAGAAGCAGGTGGAGGATCGTATGCCACTGCCGCAAACTCTTGGAGCATGATCACCTTTTGTACGTCTCGTAAATACGAATCTGCGTCCGTAATCCCCTTGAGCCACCTCGAAACAATGGGTGCACTTGCCAGTGAGTGCGGGGTGAGATGACGTGCCGCTGACGTATTCACGACGTTGATCGACAGTTTAATATACGGTTTATGTGGATTGCTTTTGTTCGCAAAGGTTCGGATCGATTGCTGTGGACGATGACCATCAGAGCCTACTCCTAACACAATGATCTCTTTGCGATGGATATCGTCCAGGAATCCAGGCACGATATGATTACGCCACTGCCAAGGATGGACAGGCACGAAGGCATACTGATCAGGATCGCATCCATGCTTGACGATGATTTGTTGAAAGTCTTCTTTTTGTTCTCGACCTATTTCATCCAAAAGAAGGTCATCGAAATTTCTCCCTTGATCAATGGACACTTGAGAATATTGTTTTTTTATCGCTAACCAAAGAAAATGAACTTCCTGCTTAAATTCAGGACCATAGGCAAAATGATCTACGTAGGTAAATCCAACACGTGATTTATAGCTCGGGTGGTAAGGGTGACCGTCCATTAAATCACCTTCCAGCTCATCGTACGATTTGCCCTCCATCCGAATATCATTTTGTACCCGATAGTATTGGGACAATGTATCCTTTAACAACGTTTGTTCCAAGTCATTGGCAAATAGCTTCAGTCTTTGTTCATCTACCGCATTCATTCGGAAGACTTCCACTAAAAAACGAGTGAGGGATATCGCCTCAGATTCTTGCTGGGCAACTCCGCTTTGATCGTAAACAACACGAGTAACGGGGTCCTTCGCTAAACGAACAAGCCCAAAACTAGCGCTCTTCCTCCCTCGGCAACGATAGCGAACAGGCAGATCACCCTCATCAAGCCCATGTAGGGTGTAAATCGTCTCTTCACCCTCTTGGATGGTCTCAGGAATCAAAATTCCCTCATATAACAAAGACTCTATGCATTGTCGAAACACCCTTCTTCTCACCTGCACGTACTGTGTCGAGTGAAGTGCCTCTTCAATCGAGAAATCTTGTATTGTTAACTCCATACGTTATCCTCCAAATCTCTTCAAGCTAGATGCTAGTAAGCTATCCAAAAGCATGCAGCCCTGCCTTTTCGGTCTGCTTTACTTTTGCTAAAGGATTATCTATGTAAACAAAAACAGATGATCTCTCTTCCGGTTGGGTTAATTCATCCAGATCATAGAAGCGCGTGAGCAGATTCGCCTTACACGGAAGCTGTTCGCAAGTAAGTAGATTCTCTAGAAACTTCGACGCCTCTCGATTCATAGGTAAAAACTCCGTCAAAACCTCATGCATCTCTGCCAATAAGATTTGTTCATCAATTAATCCTTCCGTTCCAAATCCATTAATGAGTCCAAACATATGGTTAAAAATCATGTAATAGGTGATTCGCTCATCTACAAGATGGTCTTTGTAAATGTTCCTACTCTCCTTGCCAATCCCAGGCAATTCTGTCTCTAATACTTCTTGCATCGATTCTGAGAAATAGTAGCCTTGATTATCACGATAATAGAACTGATCGGGATATCCGTCGTTAAGAGTGACAACACTATTTTGTTGATGGGCTTCCAAGCCGATTCCGTATTTTAAATAGAGCCATACCATTGGCTTCAAAGAAATATCTACATACCGCTTAAACCATTCCAAACTAACTACTTCTAGTGCCTTTCCTTCCTTTTGTGCCAGATGGTGAATGATCGTTGCCAACCTACTCTTGTACCCAGGAAGTGGATCTTGCACAAGTGCAGCAATTTGCGTGACCTGCCGAGCATGACTCCCCATAAAGGGATTATCACGCAGGATTACTTCAAATCCTGTTTCTTCTGACTGATCCAATGTGATCGTGATGTAAGCCGGATCAGAGATAAAACCAAAGCCTGGATACTTGCGACTTACCTCACCGATCCCTGTTTCAAAAAGTTGATTCGCCTCTAAACCAATCTCCATCTCACTTAACTTATTGATCCGTAAAGAATTTGTAACTTTGATTGGGACGGACAGCTTGAGCATGTATTTCTTCTCAGGATGATAAACCGTTCTGAGAGAAGATGTTGCCATATACTCCTCACCTGCTGGCCCCAGGTAAAGAAGCAACCCTTTCTCGATCAAGGATTGAACGGCTACCTGTTCAAGCAACCATTCTGCTTGAAGCGGGTGAATCGGGACGAGTGAAAATGATGGATCGACATCAGATATCGAAGGAAACTCACCCTTCAGTAATTGCGTAGCGGATTCTGTTAGCCCAGATTTTTCGTGAACAATCGACGGATGGGCAGCAAACAAGTGGAGTTGAAACTTCCCGCAACACTCCGGTGCATACAACGCTTGCTTGGCCTCAGGAATTCCTTGCTGACTCTTCGGGGTTGGATGGAACAAGTGACCGAACAAAAGCGCCTGCTCTGCTTCGATGAAACTTTGTTCCACGCCATATAAAATCTCTGCTTTACTTTGACGAGTCCTAACAAATTTCTCAATGCTTTGGCAGCTTTGAATCATACGCAAGACTAATTCATCTGGAACTGCATTTTCCCCATGCTGAAGCGTTAGTTCTTTAATCAAAAGAACCGCTAATGTCAAATAGTCCGCCTGAACGAAACGAGTACAGTCACCACTTCGGTAGCAAGCTGGATAATGAAACAAATGCCTGCCTGTCACCGAATGATATTTGACACCGACATAGAGGGAAATCCCCTGATGCGGGAGTTCGCAATGAAGGTACATACCTGTTGTACTCGGCTGTATGATTTTCGTTAGCTGCTTAATAATCTCGTCTTTCCGATTGATCCACTCGCCCCTACCTGTTTCTCGGAGATAACAATTGAGAAAGCTCTGCATCGTTGCATGCTCTGCGATATGCTTGACTACGAACATGTTACCTCTCCTCTTGCTTGATCCAATTTTTTATCCAAGCACTGTGACTTACATAATTGGTAAAACGTCCCATAAATAATGTAAACGATTATCATTCTCATTTCAAGCCATAATATTCAGCTCATACAGTTAGGAGAGATAGTCTGACAGAAATTCGTTCCATCATCCTACACAAAAAGAAAAAAGATGCCGATTCATCAGCATCTTTTTTCTCATGATTAATCCAACTCTTCCGCATCTACCACATTGCGACCTTTATCCGCATGTCGCTCGATACCGAGTTGCACCAGACGATCGATCAGCTCGCTGTAGCTCACACCCGCCGCTTGGAAAAGCATTGGATACATGCTAAACGGCGTAAAGCCTGGCATCGTATTCACTTCGTTGATGTAGAGCTTGTCGTTTTTCTCATCCCAGAAAAAGTCTATACGGGAAAGGCCAGAGCCATCGAGTGCTTGGAATGCCTGCTTGGCTATTTCCGCGATTTGTTCGGATACATGCTCGGGAACGATGGCAGGAATGGAGAGCTCTGTTCCCGCCCCCTTGTACTTGGCTTCGTAATCGTAAAATTCTTTAGCAGCAATGACTTCCCCAACGACAGATGTCATCAGCTCTTCATTCCCCAAAACGCCAATCTCCAATTCACGTGCTTGAACGAACTCTTCCACAATCAATCTGCGGTCAAACTTGGCAGCTACCTCTAATGCGTGCTTGAGCTCCTCACGATTTTTCGCTTTGTTAATCCCTACGCTAGAGCCCATATTCGCCGGTTTGACGAAACACGGATAGCCGAGTTCACGCTCGATCCGATCCATGACATCGTCCTGTCCTTTTTCCCATTGCGAGCGCAGAAAGCCTACATATTTCACTTGCGGAAGTCCAGCCTGTGCAAAGACGGTCTTCATCATCCATTTATCCATTCCGATAGCGGAAGCCATTACTCCGGTTCCCACGTACGGGATATTCGCCAATTCCAACAGTCCCTGGATCGTCCCATCTTCGCCAAATGGTCCATGAACCACAGGGAAAACAACATCCAATTGCTCATTCATGGCAAACAGCGACCCTGACTTGCTTGCGACTGCCAGCTCTTGCCCTGTCTCTGTTGCCTCGCTAATGACTGGCGTTTTTGCCGATAAGCGCAACGCTTCGATCTTATCCGGCAGTTGACCTGCCAGTGTTTCTCCAGTCACCCAAGAGCCATCCAATTGAACGTACACAGGTGTTACCTCATATTTATTTGCATCCACGGCCTGCATAATGGACATGGCCGTACGCAATGAAACTTCATGCTCTGAGGATTTTCCTCCATAAATAATGCCCAGTCGGATCTTTTGATTTCCCATCTGTGTCATGCTCCTTTCCCCTCCGTACGAAACCGGAGAGTCTACCCAGTTTCTACTCTCTCCTATGCTATGCAAAAGCCCAACATCTGCTCTATTTACCGGGCCGAGCCCGTCATTTAGCATACACAAACCAAACGCCAAAAACAAGAGAAGCAAGTATCACCTGCTCACGTTTTTTCACATACCATATAAATAAAATTCCTGTCATGGAGCTATTTTTCTGGAGGGATTTCCATGAGAGATTATTTGTTGTACTGCACATATTGCTCTTCTTACACTTTATTGCACAGCTATGATAAGGAAAGCGGGTCTTTCTTGGGGGAATACTCCCTGCTGCATAACAACTACACCCGAGACCCCATCGTCTTGAACAAATTTCTCCTCGCCCATCTCGGTCATACCATCCGTACCATTCCCTCTAAGACGGATGACTACCGCCATATCATCTGCAATGCCTCCCATTTTTTGGAGGATGATATTGACAAGTACGTGGAGGAAAGTCAGCAGCGGGCTAAGTTCAAGGAGCGTGATCGGAAAAGCGAACGGGAAATTGGTCAGGTACAGCTATATCTGCTCGAGCATCTCTTGACCCACGAGCTTCAGAACTTAAGCCAGGCCCGCGCTTCTACCCCCGCCGAAGGACAAGTCTTGTTGGGCAAGGAACTGGGGTTCAAGCAGGCTCTCGATCTCGTCAGGCGTGTAAAAAATGACAAGCAATTGTCATGAGCACTTATTTCTTTGTTCGAAATGATTCACGTTCTTTTGCAACTCTTTCCGCTCGTCGCGCGTATAAAAAGAGAGACGATGATACAAGCGGGGGGAAAGAACATGTTTGAATACAAATTCGTCCGAGTTGAGCTGTCCTCTTTTCGACGCCAACCAAAAGAAGATTATCAGACCGTTGTCCACGAGCACGCCAAGGAAGGCTGGCGTTTGGTGCAAATCTTTGCTCCAAGCATCGGGGGCGACGGTATGGCCAAATACTTCGAATTGATTTTTGAAAAACCAAAATCTTAAATCAGGCTGAAGCCAAAAAGAAAAACAGCGCCGTATGAAAGCGGACGCTGTTTTTCTTTTTCTCTATCGACGATCTCTTACTTCAAAGATGGCAAATTTCAAATAATGAGCCTCATCAGCCCCACTGATTTGCGGATGATCCTTGCCCGCGCCTCGCCATTCAATCAGGCGCAATATCTTTTTCGCATCGACCGCTGCCTCTTGAATCGTTTGCAGGAACAGCTCAGGAGACATATGGTACGAGCAAGACGCGGTAACGAGAAAACCCCCTGAACGAACGAGCTTCATCCCGTTTAAGTTAATGTCTTTGTACCCGCGGCAAGCGCCTTTTACTGCCCCACGTGATTTCGCGAATGCTGGCGGGTCAAGAATGACCACATCCCAGCTCTTGCCTGCCTCTACATTTTCACGCAAATAATCAAACGCATTGGCCACCACAAAATCAACGCGATGCAAAAAGCCATTGAGTGTAATGTTTCGCTTCGCTGTTTCGATGGCGTGATCGGAAATATCGAGGGCTGTCACTTTTTTCGCACCGTGCTTGCAAGCATTCAGGGTAAAGGAACCGGTATGTGTAAAGCATTCCAATACCTCAGCGCCATCCCAAAACGGATTTTTAACCACTTTACCGCGCTTGTCTACAGGCATCTGCTTTGTCTCGCCATCAACTTCCATGCTCGTCAGGGTAATACCGTGGTTTTCGCCCCAGCCTTTCATCAAAGGCGCGATGGAAGCGCGATTCTCCCGCTGATCATAGAAAAAGCCAGTCTTTTGCCCCTCTACGATATCGACATAGTATTTTAATCCGTTTTCTTCGATCAAAACCTCACGCGGACACTCTCCGTACAGGACTTCTTTGCCCTGTGTCAGCCCTTCCAGTTCACGGACAGGTACATCATTGCGCAAATAAATACCAGTCGGTGAAAAAACCGCTACGAGTGCATCCCGAATCCATTCGATTCGCTTCTCCATCCCCAATGAGAGGACTTGGACAACCAATGTGTCTTCATAGCGGTCGACGATGAGTCCTGGCAAAAAGTCGGCTTCCCCGTAAATAACGCGGCATGCCCGTGGGTTGTCCACAAATCTCGTCCGGAATTCTGCCGCCTGCTTGATTTTGCGCAAGAAAAAGTCGTAGTCGATCTCTTCCTTTTGGTCATAACTCAAAATGCGCACGATCATTTGTGAAGCAGGGTTGATGTAGCCCTTTGCCAAAAAATGTCCTTTGTGATTGGTGACCTCGACGATTTCACCTGGTTCTACATCCCCTTGAATTTCTAATACCTCTGATTGAAAAATCCACGGATGTCCTACTTCTAGCCGCTTTTTCCGATGTTGATTCAATAGCACACGAGCCATGCAGCTATTCCTCCTCTTGTCATGCTTGCCCTTGTACAGGCATAGCGTTATAGTAACTTGCTAAAAATGGACAGGGAGGAACGTATCTTGTGATAGTCTCCATCCTCGCCCCTTTTACCTTTGGGCTCACTTTTTTTCTTTTCGGTATGTACGCCATGCGCTCCGGCTTTCAAAACCTCGCCGGCAAAAAAATGGAAGAATGGATGGGGCGATTTACACGTACCCCGCTCCATAGCTTCTGGATTGGTCTCTTCGCTACTTTTGTCTTGCAAAGCTCCAGTGCGGTAACTGTCCTGACGATTGGGCTGACGAACGCAGGCATCATCCAGTTCACACAAACCGTCGGCATCATATTGGGAACCAATTTGGGCACGACAGTGACAACGGAGCTGGTTGCGCTCAAGCTCGAGTCCTTTGCCATCCCCATGCTTCTCATCGGAGTGGCTCTATGGCTGATGCCGCGCCGAAACATTCGTTGCATTGGTCTCGTCGTCGCTGGCTTCGGACTGATTTTTCTCGGAATCGATACATTGAAAGTCATGGCGAAGCCTTTGGAGCAGTCTGAGACGTTTCGTTCGCTTTTTCTGGAGAGCAGCCATTCCATCTGGATCGGTTTGATTACCGGGATCATTTTCACCGCTCTCATTCATAGCGGTTCCGCTACGACCGTGATCACGATGGGCCTGCTCAGTCATCAAATTCTTTCGATGGAAACGGCACTCGCCATCGTACTGGGCGCAAATGTCGGAACTTGCTTTACCGCTGTCATCGCTGCAATTGGCACGAATACGGCATCCAAACAGGTCGCATGGTGCCATACGCTCTTCAACGTCGCAGGCGCGATTGTTTTTTTACCGTTTCTTTCCCAGCTTGCCCTCGTCAGTGCATTTTTAACGGATAGTCCTTCGATGCAGATCGCTCATTCACAGACGATCTTCAATCTCGTCTGCTCGTTGGTCGCGCTGCCATTCGTGCCGCAGATTGCCCGCTTTATTCAATGGTTGATCCCTGATAAGCGTCGTCCTACTGACCTCACCTTCAGAAAGAAAATGGTATCAAGTAGATGGAAGTAATGACGCCTGCCACGATCATTGCGACACTGGACGCTGCCGTTTGAACAGGTGAAACGCGGTTCAAGCTGGCTGTACCAATGGCGTGAGCACTCGTACCGATGGCGATCCCGATTGCCCAATCATCCGTGATCTTACCCCATTTGAGAACAGGACGGGCAATCATGACACCGACCATCCCCGTCAATGCGGTAAAAAAGGCTGCAAGCGCAGGTTCGCCACCTATGGAACGACTCAGCTCCAACGCAATCGGGGTGGTCACGGATTTACTGAGCATGCTTTTGTATACGAGCTCATCTGAACCCAGACACCAATGAACCGCGATAACAACGAAGATCGCGACTGCACAGCCTGCACATACACCAAGCAAAACACCACGCCAAATATGAGCAAACTCCTTGATCTGTTTAGCCAGCGGAATAGCAAGTGCCACCGTTGCAGGGCCGAGCCAAAAGGAAATCCATGATCCTCCGGCAGCAAACGCCTCCCAATCGCCGCTAAACGCCCACCACATGGTCCAGACCAAGACCACAGCCACCAGAAGAGGCTGCAACCGTTGGAATCGAGCGTTGATCATTGTTGCGCCTTTGTACCCTGCTATCGATACCAAAATGGCGAAAAATTGACTAAGCATCCAGAGTCCTCCCCTCTTGCTGCAAGGACGATTCTGATTTTTGTTTATGGTGCTTCAAATACCATTGCACGACCACACCCGTCACAAGCATGACTAGCAATGGTCCGAGAACCATCGATAGTATGATTGGCAATGGGTTTTGCGTGAATACGTTTAAATAGGAAGCGACTCCGACGATGATCGGTACGAAAAAGAGCAACATATGTCGGATCAGAAAAGTACCCGCTTGTTCCACCATATCCATTCGTATCCATCCCATACACAGTCCCAGTGTTAACAGCAACATTCCCACCAGGTTACCAGGCAGGGGAATATGCAGCCATTTGCTCGCAGCTACGCCGACTCCATAAAAAGCCAACAGGATGATGATTCCTTTAACAAATTTCATTTTGCTAATCTCCTCCCCGCTCCCTATCCTCTCTCTATAGGAACATCAGCATGCAGGACGGAAAAAGCCCGGCCTTACCTCGGCCAGGCTTTTCTTTCGTATTAGTATCCGCTGCCTGTTGTTTTTGCTCCAGTTACAATGGAAACACCGGAGCTTGTACCGATACGGCTCGCGCCTGCTTCGATCATCGCAACCGCTGTTTCGCCGTCACGAACGCCACCAGACGCTTTTACACCTACATTTGGTCCTACGGTTTTACGCATCAGGGCAATATCTTCAACCGTTGCTCCACCTGTTGAAAATCCTGTGGAGGTTTTTACGTAATCAGCACCAGCCTCTACGGAGAGCTTGCAAGCAACTACTTTTTCTTCTTCAGTCAAGAGGCAAGTTTCCAGAATCACTTTCAAGAGAATATCGCCAGCAGCTTGCTTCACAGCAGCGATGTCTTTTTTGACAGTTTCCAGGTCGCCGGATTTCAGTGCACCTACGTTCAGTACCATATCTACCTCAGTCGCTCCGTCTGCAATCGCATCGCGGGTTTCGGCTGCTTTGGACTCGATCGTGCTCGCTCCCAGAGGGAATCCGATAACTGTGCACACTTTCACATCAGAGCCTGCCAAGAGTTCAGCAGAGCGTTTTACCCAATAAGGGTTTACGCATACAGACATGAAATCGTGCTCTCTTGCTTCTTGGCACAGCTTGTCAATCATCTCTTGTGTAGCATCAGGCTTCAACAGCGTGTGGTCGATATATTTGTTCATGTTCATAGAACTACACCTCTATCCCTAATTGTTCGAATGCAAGGCGAAAAATGCTGTCATTGTTACGGTATCCTCGTTGCAGTTGCAAGTCCCATGCTTCCTTTGCTGGATGCCAATGAACATCATTGATTTCTTCCAGCTGTACGGTGATCTCTGTGTTGTAAGCTTCCACCAAATAATAATGGACTTCTTTGTCGATGGATTCGCCCGTCACCGGATGCGTATACACGTAGGTGATCATGTCGAGCTTGGACCCCAATCGTCCTGCTACGCCTGTTTCTTCCAAAACTTCGCGCAGAGCCGTTTCTTCGATGGTCTCGCCCATCTCCTGCTTCCCTTTTGCGAGTGTTACTTTGCCATAGCGGTCTTCAATCAATAGGAGCATGTACTCTGTGTCTTGCTTCTGGTATACAACGCCTCCTGCCGATATCTCCCTCATATAGCTCGCTCCTTCAGGTAAGGCAGCGCCTCTGTTTCCACTACGCGGACAAAAGTCCCTTTGCAGTATTCCGAGCCTGGTTCATCCAATCTGACCTTGCAAATCTTGCCGATCATGCTCTCATCGCCAGGGAAGACGACGTTCAGGTAGTTGTCCGAATAGCCCATCAGAAGACCGCTATCAGGCGCTTCTTTAAATGGACGCTCCGGAATGACTTCCAGTACATCCCCTACGAATTTCTTGGAGTATGCCAAGGTCAATTCCTGATTGAGCTCCAGAAGCTTCGCTACGCGCTCGTTCTTTTCCTCTTCAGGAATTTGATCCGTCATACGCGCTGCTGGTGTACCGGTACGCATGGAGTACGGGAATACGTGCATCTCGGCAAAACCGATTTTCTTCATAAACTCGTATCCGTTCCAGAATTGCTCTTCGGTCTCACCCGGGAAGCCTACGATGACGTCTGTTGTAATCGCTGCTCCTGGCAATGCTTCACGAACTTTGACCATTCTTTCGTAAAACTCAGCAGTCGTATACTTGCGGCGCATGCGTTTCAACACTTCGTCATCGCCCGCTTGCAGCGGTACATGCAGATGGCGCACGACACGATCGGAGTTGTTGATGACTTCGATCACTTCATCGGTGATTTGGCTCGCCTCGATCGAACTGATGCGGATGCGCTTGAGACCTTCTACTTGATGAAGGTCAAGCAACAGCTTGGCCAAATTGTAGTCTTCCAAATCCTCGCCGTATCCACCCGTATGAATCCCAGTCAAAACGATTTCCAAATAGCCCGCTTCCACCAGCTTTTGAGCCTGTTCGACGACGCTTTCCGGTTTGCGAGAACGCATCAGACCGCGTGCCCAAGGAATAATGCAAAACGTACAAAAGTTGTTGCAGCCCTCTTGAATCTTCAGGGAAGCACGTGTGCGATCCGTGAAGTTAGGAACATCCAGCTCTTCGAATTCGCGAGCTTTCATAATGTTGCCTACTGCGTTGATCGGCTGGCGCTCTGCACGAATTTGATCCACGTACTCGATCAGCTTCTCGCGTCCTTGTGTACCAACTACGATATCTACACCGGGAATTTGCGCAATCTCACTTGGGGAGGTTTGCGCATAGCAGCCAGTTACGGCTACGATCGCCTCAGGATTTCGGCGAATCGCACGACGAATCACTTGGCGGCTCTTCTTATCCCCGGTGTTCGTCACGGTACAAGTATTAATGACATAAACATCTGCATCATCTTTTTCGAAGTCGACTCTCTCGTAGCCGTCTGCCTTAAACAATTGCCAGATGGCTTCTGTCTCATAGCTGTTTACTTTGCAGCCCAATGTATGAAAAGCAACGGTAGACATTGCCATTCCTCCTTTTCCGTGAAAAACGCCTCGACGTTTTTCATAAAAGTGGATGTGACCGCTTGCGGTCAACCAAACGGTCATGACCGTTTAGTTCCTGCTCATCCTTTGCGAAGTGATGAAGCCTTGCGTTCAAACTGATAGGAAGCGCAGGCCAAAACGTACTGGCTTGCCGTTTCCGTGCGCAAAATGCGCGGGCCGAGAGAAACCGTCAGGAACCCTTTGCTCTCTGCTTGGGCCACTTCCTCAGGAGAGAAGCCTCCCTCCGGTCCGACGAGGACGAGAAGTGAATCACCCGCAGTCATCTCTTCTAGCACTTGATGAATCGTGGTACTGCCTTCTTTTTCATAGGCAATTGCACAATGCGTATACGACTGGCTAGCTTGAAGTATCTCACGAAATGAAACAGGAGATAAAAGCTCTGGCAAAACAGCACGATGAGACTGCTCAGCAGCCTCCTTAACAATTTTGCGCCAACGCTCCAGTTTTTTCGCTTCTTTTTTGGCGTCCAGCTTTACAATGGTTCGCTCAGAAGAAAACGGGAAAAAAGAGTACGCCCCAAGTTCCGTCCCCTTTTGCAAAATCCACTCCAGCTTCTCGCCTTTTGGAAGCCCCTGACCAATTGTGACCCGGATCGGCAGTTCTCGTTCTTCTTGAAGCATTTCCATTACTTCTGCCCGCACTTCCTTGGTAGAAAGGTAGACAAGCTTGGCCCGTGCCGACCTGCCCGCTCCATCAGAAACGATGATTTCTTCGCCTTCCCGAGCACGCATTACATTTACGATATGGTGTACATCGTCTCCGACAATCGTTAGCTCATTCTCACTAAAGGAATGTGGCTCGACAAAATATCGTTGCATCTCGCCAACCCCACTATTCTATCGTTTTTTTGCTACAATTGCTACCCAGTCATCGATGAAAATGGTTTCCACGACCTCAAGACCTGAAGCCGCCAACGCCGCTTTCACATCCGCTTCACGTGCAGCAATAATACCTGACGAGATAAAGGTTCCACCTGGCTTCAACACGCGGAATACATCGTCGGTGAAACGCACGATGACTTCTGCCAAAATGTTAGCCACTACCACTTCTACCTGCTCCTCGATGCCGTCGAGCAAGTTGTTTTGTCTCACGTTAATATGCTCATGCACACCATTCAGTTCGGTATTGGCCTGTGCGGAGCGTACGGCCACTTCATCCAAGTCCATCGCTAGCACATCTTTTGCTCCGAGCTTGATAGCAGCAATACTCAAAATAGCTGTGCCTGTCCCAACATCATACACCTGATCGCCTTTTGCCATGTACTTCTCGAGTGCACGCAGACAAAGAATGGTCGTCGGATGTGTACCTGTTCCAAATGCCATTCCTGGGTCCATCTCGATAATGATCTCATCTGGATTCTTCGGCTCGTAATCTTCCCATACTGGCTTAATGGTCATGCGATCAGACACATGAACCGGTTTGTAATATTTTTTCCAGGCGTGGGCCCATTCATCTTCGTGGACATCGTTTACAGCAATCGATGCCTTGCCGATATCCAAACCGTACTCGATCAACTGCGCCAATTGCTCTTTCAGCTCTTCTACTACGTCAAGCAGCTCGCTGCTGTCAACCGGCAGGTATGCTTTAACGAATACGCCCTCGGCCGGAAAATCATCAGGAGAAAGCTGGTAGATTTCGCCAAAGGGGGTATCCCACTCACGATAGAGCACCTCCGGGTCTTCAATTACGACACCATTGGCACCCAATTCATACAAGAGGCTTGACACCGCCTCCGTAGCCTCCGCTGTAGTATGGATACTGATTTCTGACCATTTCACGAATCTACCACTCCCCACATAAGCTCCCAATCGGGCTTTTCATTTAATCGACTCTGCTACATGAAACTTTAGGCAAAAAGCGGACAAAACCGCGACGGATTACTCGCCGCGGAATGCCCGTTTCATTTTTTCGAAAAAGCTTTCGTCTTCTCCTCCATGCTGTCCTGGCTTTTCTCCAGACAGTTCGGCGAGCTCACGCAACAATTCCTTTTGTTTATCGCTCAGCTTGGTCGGTGTAATGACGCGCACTTTCACATGCTGATCACCACGGCCGTTTCCACGCAAATGCGGAACACCTTTACCACGCAAGCGGAAGAATGTTTCTGTTTGGGTACCTGCCGGGATCTTCAACTTCACACGACCATCGACAGTCGGCACTTCGATCTCATCTCCAAGTGCTGCCTGTGCGTAAGTAAGTGGAACCTCACAGTAGATATCATTTCCTTCACGCTCAAAAAACTCATGACTCTTCACACGCAAAACGACGTACAAATCTCCAGGAGGTCCACCGTTTGCGCCCGGTTCACCTTCGCCTGTTACGCGCAATTGTGCTCCATCGTCCACACCTGCTGGGATGTTGAGATGAATTTTGCGGCGTACCTTGACACGTCCACTGCCACGGCAAGTTGAACATTTTTCTTTGACGACTTTCCCTTTGCCTTCGCAAGTCGAGCAAACACGGCGATTGACGATTCGGCCGAATGGCGTGTTCGCCACCACTTCTTGCTGTCCAGTACCGCTACAAGTCTTACATGTATCGACACCGGAACCTGGTTTCGCGCCAGAACCAAGGCATGTATCGCATTCTGCTTCTTTTGGAATTTCCACGTCGGTTTCTTTTCCAAAAATCGCGTCAATAAAGTCAATGCTGAGGCCAAATTGCAGATCAGACCCTTTGCGCGGTGCATTTGGATTCGAACGTCTGCCTCCACCACCGAAGAACATATCAAAAATATCTCCGAAGCCGCCCATGCCGGATCCATCAAAACCTCCGCCACCGAAGCCCTGATTCGGGTCTTGGTGACCAAAACGGTCATACTGCGCACGCTTTTGTGGCTCGGACAGGATGTCGTACGCATCCTTTACTTCTTTGAACTTTTCTTCCGCGTCAGCCTCTTTATTTACATCGGGATGGTACTGACGTGCCAGCTTTCGGTACGCTTTTTTGATTTCATCCGCGTCCGCGTCCTTGGCAACGCCCAGAACCTCGTATAAATCACGTTTCATCTCCTACATCACTCCCATGACAGTCAACTGTTATCATAGCATGTGACAGACTTGAAAAAAAGTCAAAGTCAGCATTCCGTGACTTTGACTTTCATGGGTCACATCGTGGGAAGTGAGGGAAGAAATCTCTCCCCTCACAGTTCCAGCGTGTTACTTTTTATCGTCTACCACTTCGTAGTCAGCATCAACGACATTGTCTTTCTTCGGCTCTTGACCTTCAGCGCCGCCTTGTGCTGCTTGCGCTTGAGCAGCCTGCTCATAGAGCTTCACCGAAATTTGTTGGATGATCTCGGACAGTTCATCTTTCGCTGTCTTGATCTCCTCGATGTTGCCGCCTTCCAGAGCAGCTTTCACTTTATCTTTCGCAGCGTTAGCGCGATCGATTTCAGCTTGGTCGATCTTGCCTTCTACTTCTTTCAGTGTTTTCTCAGTCGTGAATACGAGCTGATCAGCTTCGTTGCGAACTTCTACTTGCTCTTTGCGTTGTTTGTCCGCTTCTGCATTCAACTCAGCATCTTTTACCATGCGATCGATATCTTCGTCGGAAAGACCGGAGTTGGAAGTAATCGTGATGCGTTGCTCTTTACCTGTACCCAGGTCTTTTGCACGTACGTTTACGATACCGTTCGCGTCGATATCGAAGGAAACTTCGATTTGCGGGATGCCGCGTGGCGCTGGCGGGATATCGGACAGGTTGAAGCGACCGAGAGATTTATTGTCGTTCGCCATTTGACGCTCACCTTGGAGAACGTGGATTTCTACAGATGTTTGGTTGTCAGCAGCTGTAGAGAACACTTGGGATTTGCTTGTTGGGATCGTCGTGTTGCGATCGATCAGCTTGGTGAATACGCCACCCAATGTTTCGATACCGAGGGACAGTGGAGTTACGTCAAGAAGTACGACGTCTTTCACATCACCAGTCAGTACGCCCGCTTGAACAGCCGCTCCCAGTGCTACTACTTCGTCTGGGTTTACACCTTTATGTGGTTCTTTCCCTGTAAATTTCTTGATTGCTTCTTGTACCGCTGGGATACGAGTAGAACCACCAACCAGGATAACGCGATCCAGTTCGCTTGGAGTCAGACCAGCATCTTTCAGCGCTTGACGAGTCGGGCCCATCGTACGCTCTACCAAATCAGCGGAGATCTCTTCGAATTTTGCGCGAGTCAGGTTCATCTCCAAGTGTTTTGGACCGGTTGCATCTGCTGTAATGAACGGCAGAGAAATGGTCGTAGTCAGAACACCGGACAGGTCTTTCTTCGCTTTTTCAGCAGCGTCTTTCAAACGTTGTTGTGCCATACGATCCTTGGATAGATCGATGCCATGTTCTTTTTTGAATTCACTCACCAGGTAGTTCATAACTACATCGTCGAAGTCGTCTCCACCCAGCTTGTTATCACCAGAGGTCGCTTTTACTTCGAAGAAGCCGTCGGACAATTCGAGAATGGATACGTCAAAGGTACCGCCGCCCAAGTCGAATACGAGAACAGTTTGATCTTCTGTTTTCTCCATACCGTATGCAAGAGCAGCTGCCGTTGGTTCGTTCACGATACGCAGTACTTCCAGACCAGCGATTTTACCAGCATCTTTTGTCGCTTGGCGTTGGCTGTCATTGAAGTATGCTGGAACCGTAATCACTGCCTGCGTCACAGGTTGACCAAGGTAGCTTTCCGCGTCTGCTTTCAGCTTTTGCAGAATCATAGCAGAAATCTGCTCAGGCGAGTATGCATTGCCTTCAAGCGTTTCTTTATGAGCAGTACCCATGTGGCGCTTGATGGAGATTACGGTATTGTCTGGATTGGTGATCGCTTGGCGCTTTGCCGCTTCCCCAACGATGCGCTCGCCGTTTTTGAATGCTACTACGGATGGTGTAGTGCGGTTACCTTCCGCATTGGCAATAACGACTGGCTCGCCGCCTTCCATTACTGCTACACAAGAGTTGGTTGTTCCCAAGTCAATTCCGATTACGCGACTCATACAAAATGTCCTCCTAACACTATACGTCTAGTGAATTTTCGTTTTTTGAGATTACTCGTTCACTTGAACCATCGCCGGACGAACGACGCGGTCTTTGAACATATATCCTTTTTGCAGCTCGGCTACCACAACGCCTGATTCAAACTCAGGGTTTTGTGTTTGCATAACCGCCTGGTGGATGTGTGGGTCAAATGGTGTTCCTTTTGCCTCGATTGCAGCCAAGCCTTCTTTATCGAATACTTGGACCATCTGACGATATACCATGTTTACACCCTCCAAGAGGGAGTCAACTGTCATGGATTCCTTGTCAGCGGCAAGTGCTCGCTCGAAGTTATCGAGAACTGGCAGAAGCTCTTCTACAATTTTAAGAGAAGCGTATTTAGCCAGATCTTCCTGCTCTTTGCGAACACGGCGGCGGAGGTTATCCATATCGGCCATGGCACGCAGCATGCGGTTTTGGTGATCCTCAGCCTGAGCCTTCCAGTGAGCAGCCTCTTGCTCCCAGTTCATCTCGGATGTTTCTGTTTGGTCTGCATCCTTTGCTACTTGTTCTTCCTCGAGAGTCGGGTCTTGCGTTACTTTTTCCTCGCTCAACGTCACTACCTCCTGGCGGCTTTTCCCAGTCAGAAGACTGTTTAGCCATTCACTCCATTTATTTCTCAAACTGCGAAGTCAGCATGCGCGATAGGCCTTCCGCCAAATGGTTGAGTACAGTAATGACCTTGCCGTATTCCATTCGCGTCGGACCAAGTATCCCTACCATTCCTACCGGCTTGCCTCCAAGCGAATAAGAAGTGGTAATAATACTGCATTGCTTAATCGCGTCTAGCTGGTTTTCCTGTCCGATGCGTACCGTGAGACCATCACCCTGCATGCCGATCACATTCATCAACTGATCGTGCTGCTCTAATAGCTCGAGAATATCCTTGACTTTATCCACGTCTCGGAATTCCGGCTGGTTCATGATCTTGGTCGCACCGCGTAAGTACACCCGTTCTTCTTCTTGTGTCAGCGAGTTGTTGAGGAGCTGAAGTATTTCTTCATACTGCTCTGTATGACGCTGCATTTCACCGGAAATCTCTTGATAAAGACGTTGCCGAAGCTGCCATAGTGGTACGTCGGTCAGCTTTGCATTCAATAGATTGACGAGTCTCTCGATTTCCCCGGCACCAATGCCTTCAGGGAGATCGATCAGCTTGTTCTCCACTCGTCCGGTATGCGTCACTACAATCGCGACAGCCTGTGCAGTATTGAGAGGAACGATTTGAATATGTTTTAACCGATGCTCAAAAATCTCTGGACCCAAGACAATCGCCGTGTAGTTTGTCAGCTGAGAGAGAATTTGGGCAGTGTACTCTACCACTTGTTCTGCGTGGAGAATACGTTCGGCAAACAACTGTTTTAGGTTACCCAACTCAGCTTCCTCCAAAAGATGAGGCTGAATCAAGTTATCGACGTAGAAGCGGTATCCTTTTGTCGAAGGAACACGTCCCGCCGATGTGTGGGGCTGTTCTAAGTATCCCAGCTCCTCCAAGTCAGACATCTCGTTGCGTATCGTTGCCGAAGAGAATCCGATGTCGTCCCGTTTGGAAATGGTTCGGGAGCCAACAGGTTCGGCAGAATGAATGTAATTATCGACAATCGCGTTTAAAATCATTTGTTGACGGTCTGATAACATGGATGTCGCTCGCCTCCTGTTGGATTGTTAGCACTCATGCTTATCGAGTGCTAAATCTATATACTAAGGTATCAATAGTAGAAGGATTTGTCAACGAACTTGAGCTAGTTCCAAAGACAAAAAATCTCATTTTTCGCGAGTTTCGCTTTGTACTAGCGAAGAAAACGCGCAAATACCTCATTTCCGAGCGGAAGCCCCTGTTTCGTCAGCTTCAAAAACCCGTCCTGTTCTTCCAGCATTCCTTTGGCTACCTCTTCTTCTATTATTGTCCCAAAAACATCATGAACAGTGGCGCCAAAGCGGGAGGCAAACGCCGAAAGGTCAACTCCTTCTCTCAATCGGAGCCCCAAAATCATCTGTTCCTCCATGGCATCCTCGCGTGGTACCTCGAATTGTTCTACACGCGGCAACCCTTCCTTGCACTTCTGCATGTAAATTGCAAGCGGGCCAGCATTCACGTGTCGATGGCCGCACACATAGCCGTGGGCACCTGCACCCACCCCATAGTATTCACGATTGAGCCAATAGGTTTTATTATGTTTGCTCTCAAAGCCCGGTTTTGCAAAATTGCTAATTTCATACTGCTTGTACCCGTGACGCTCCATCTCTTCTATTAATACCATGTACATCTCAAGCTCTGTCTCTTCAGATGGCAGTGGCAGCTGATCCTTCTGGTAAAGGGTGTGGAACAGCGTGTTCTCCTCCACCTTGAGACTGTACGCAGAGAAATGGGTGGTGCCTAGCCCAAATGCCTTGTCCAACGTCTGGCGAAAAATGTCTAGTGTCTGATCCGGCAACCCAAACATCAGGTCAATGCTGAAGTTGTCGAAGCCCACTGTTTTCGCATTATCGATACTGCGGTACACGGCTTCCTGGTCGTGTATTCGCCCCAGTCGTTTTAAGAGCGCGTCGTCAAAGGACTGCACACCAAAGCTCAGACGATTAACACCCAGCTCACGCATGATCCGCAGCTTTTCCACGTCTGTCGTTCCCGGATTCGCTTCCATCGAAAACTCGATATCATCCGCCCAGTACTTGCCCAATTGTTTTTGTACCAATTCTAAAAACGCGCGCATTTGGGCATGATCGAGAAACGTAGGCGTCCCTCCGCCGACAAAAATCGTTTTCACCTGCTCGATCGGCTGTTGGCTAAAGGTGATCTCCATTTCGCTTTTCAATGCGTCCAAGTAATCCCAAATGAGCTGCGGATTATTCGTCACAAATGAGTTGAAGTCACAGTAGTAACATTTATTCGTACAAAAGGGAATGTGAATGTAAACCGATTGTGGCATCATGTCCCTTTCCCTCCTTATAATAACGACTTTTGGATTGCCTTTTTCAATAAAAGTCAAAAAGTCGGCTTTTCAGCACCGAGAAAGTGGCGAGAACCTGAAGAAGGAGGAGCCGAGTGTAGGGGACCTACATGAGCACCGGACTTCGAAGGTGAACGCCAGTTTCGATGCCGAATCAACTTTCATAAATGACTTCGTGATCAAAAGCCGACTTTTTGACTACCTTTTTTAATGGAAAAGACCTGACACAAGGTCAGGCCTACTTCTTATCATCCATGCGCAATACAGCCATAAATGCTTCTTGCGGTACCTCTACGGAACCGACAGACTTCATGCGCTTCTTTCCTTCTTTTTGCTTTTCGAGCAGCTTACGTTTACGCGAGATGTCCCCGCCGTAACACTTAGCAAGAACGTTTTTACGCAAGGCACTGATCGTTTCACGAGCGACTACCTTGTGTCCGATGGTCGCTTGAATCGGCACCTCGAATTGCTGACGTGGAATCAGTTCCTTCAGTTTTTCGCAGATGACTTTTCCACGAGGATAAGCCGTGTCTTTGTGGACGATAAACGACAGAGCATCCACCACTTCGCTGTTGAGGAGAATATCCATTTTCACCAGCTTGGAAGCCTTGTACCCAGCTAGCTCGTAGTCAAAGGATGCGTAGCCTTTTGTACCCGACTTCAGCATGTCAAAGAAATCGTAAACGATCTCCGACAAAGGCATGTCGTACTTCAGCTGCACACGGCTCTCACCCATATACTGCATGTCAAGAAACTCGCCGCGTTTACCTTGGCACAATTGCATAACATCGCCGACGTATTCTTTCGGCACCATGACTGTCGCTGTAACGTAAGGCTCCTCGACCATTTCGATCTTTTGCGCTTCCGGCATTTTGGACGGGTTGTCGATTTCGAATACTTCGCCGTTCGTTTTGGTAATACGATAAATAACGCTCGGCGCGGTAGTAATCAAGTTAATGTTGAATTCCCGTTCGATCCGCTCCTGGATGATCTCCATGTGCAGAAGTCCCAAGAAACCGCAACGGAAACCAAAGCCAAGTGCTTGGGAAGTCTCCGGTTCAAACTGCAAAGACGCATCGTTTAGCTGGAGCTTTTCTAACGCATCGCGCAGATCGTTGTACTCGTTCGTTTCGATTGGGTACAAACCGCAGAAAACCATCGGGTTGATCTTGCGGTAACCAGGTAGCGGTTCAGGTGCAGGGCGATTCGCATCTGTAATGGTATCCCCCACACTGGTGTCGCCCACTGTCTTAATGGAAGCAGCTACGTAACCTACATCTCCAACCGTCAATTCTTCTACTTGTGTTTGGCGTGGCGTAGAGGTACCGATTTCTGTTACCTCAAACGACTTGCCCGTCGCCATCATTTTGATTTTCATACCCTTTTTCAAGGTTCCGTTAATGACACGGATGGAGGCAATTACGCCGCGATACGCATCAAAATAGGAGTCGAAAATCAAAGCTTGGAGAGGTGCATCCGGATCTCCCTCTGGAGCAGGTACTTTTTGCACAACGGCTTCCAGTACTTCTTTAATCCCGATACCCGCTTTGGCAGAAGTCAGAACCGCATCGCTGGCATCCAGACCGATCACGTCCTCAACTTCTTGCTTCACGCGCTCAGGCTCTGCGCTCGGCAGGTCGATTTTGTTGATAACCGGAATGATCTCCAGGTCGCTGTCCAACGCCAAATAGACGTTCGCCAATGTCTGGGCTTCGATCCCTTGTGCCGCATCCACGACGAGAATAGCCCCTTCACAGGCAGCCAAACTGCGGGATACTTCATACGTAAAGTCTACGTGTCCAGGGGTGTCAATCAGGTGCAGAATGTATTCTTCACCGTCATCTGCTTTATAGTTCAAACGCACGGCATTGAGCTTGATCGTAATCCCGCGCTCTTTTTCCAGCTCCATCGTGTCAAGAAACTGGGCTTCCATCTCACGTGCAGTCAAAGCACCGGTCAGCTCCAAAATGCGGTCTGCCAGCGTCGACTTTCCATGGTCAATGTGGGCGATGATGGAAAAATTTCGTATCCTTTTTTGTCTTTCACGACGATCCATGTGTTGTTCGTTCCCTCCCACGCGAATCCATTCAAACGTTCAGATTGCGCCTCGCAAAAAATACACTAACAGTAATTATAACAAACCGATGATATAAAGAGCAACCAAAGAGAATTGGGCATTTGCCTCCTTTTTCTCGTATCCAAACTTTTCCTGTGCTAAAGTGGGTAATAGCATGGAGCTGCGAACCGCTTGGCCGCTACACGTACAAAAGTTGCGAATGCAATAAACGATTTCTTAGGCGATACCGCCGTGAATACAAAGAAAGAAACGGAGAATGATCAAAGTGAACAGCGTTGACTCTTGCTTGCATTGCTTGACGATATCGGATATTCCCGGACTCATTGCCTTATCTGATTCCGTAGGCTGGGATTACGATGAACTTGAAATTCACACAATTCTGTCTATCGGCACCGTAATCGGTCACAAAGACGCGAGTGGCACCCTACTTTCATGTGCGGCTATCATCCCGTACGATGACAAGCTTGCGAGCATCGGTATGGTGATCGTCCATCCCTCAACACAAGGCAAAGGGTATGGCAGCCAGCTCATGAAGGCGTGCATGGCGTCTGTTTCTAACGATACAACGATCATGCTCATTGCAACTCCAGAAGGAGAGCCTTTGTACAAACGCCTTGGGTTCCAGACAACCAGTCGTATTCGCAAGTTTATTGCAGAACACTTTGCTCCTGAAACACCTCCGCGGCTTGAAGAGCATGACGAGTTCGTAATCATTCCAATGGAGTTAGGCGATTTCTCGAGCGTGGTTGAATTGGACAATGCAGCATTGGGCAGCAGACGCTCTCTCTTTCTCGAGACACGCAGGAAACAAGCTACTACCTGTCTAGTCGCAAAAAATAGCTCCGGCAAGATCGTCGGATATGGCTTCGCCGTTCAAGGTCCGGTCAACCTGATCGCGGGACCGATCGTGGCAGAAAGTTCCATCATGGCTGAACACATCCTGTATAAGTTAACACAAAATCATACCGGACGTGTGCGAATAGATGTACCGGATGAGCAAACAGCATTTCACACTTATTTGGAGCAAAACGGCTTCACACAGGTTTCCCATCCGCCAGTGAAGGTTGCAAATGCGGATAGCCTGCCACGCCGCGCTGGGACGTACTGGGCGATTGGCGCTCAAATATACGGATAAGCATGAAAAGCGAAAAACGGACCTCCTGCCAGGAAAAGGTCCGTTTTGTCATTCTTACTTTGTTTTTGATCGATTGTTAACTTGCTCCAATACTTTAGGCGGAAACAGCTTTTGCAGGCTGCTCTGGTAGTTGCTGCCGTCCTCAGGCATTTGGATGTCAGTTACCCGATAATCTTTCCCATTGTAAGCAATTTGAAAGGCCATTGGTGTACTGAGCGCAGAAGAATTGCTTCCCGTTATTTTCACCCAAGCGTATACCGTTCGTTTTGCAGCGTCTGGCGCTTCTACACCGAGGAGCTCGACATTTATCTCGCGGCGTTTTCCCAGCCACCCCAGCTTATCGCTTTCCGTCTCCAAATACTGCTGAATGATAGGCCCGACCAATTGACGGTTCGCAGGTGCTATCCCTTTTTTCACCTCGACAAAAACTTGTCCGAGATGTTTGCCTCCCGATCTTACTTCCAACTTCCATTTTCCCGGTTCAGGCAACACGATCCCTGATGGAAAATGGCCTTCCGCATCGTATAATGGGTCCATCACCTCGTAGCTGCCCAATACTAGACGGGTCCCCTCGGTGTTGTAAGCAGCGATCTCTACTTTGGAAGCGTAGTTTCCATTCAACAGCCATATCACACGCTGCGTCTGCCCTTCGTAAAAACCGTCCTGATCTGTCATGATGCGGACAGGCTTTTCTCCCAAATAAGAAAAAGATTGATTGTTGTAAGTGGAAGACAAAGAAGGCGATAGCTTCCACAAATCCGCTTCGACGATTTGACCCCCTGGCAACAAAGAGGGAACTTGTGTCTGTCCATGTGGTGGTCTCATCTCGTGCTGTGCAGATTGTCTCTCCTCCTGAATAGGGAGCCCGAACCACAATAGCAAGCCCATAGTCAGCACAACGCCCGGCAAGGCTAGCTTCCTCCAACCAGTCATCCACCCTGTCCCAGGCCTCGCCCTCTGCCGCACTCGCTCTTCCATCGATGCAGTGAATTGTACATCACGAAAAATGGTCTGATCTGCCCGTTCCTTTAAGTCCGTGAGCCATCGGTTTTCGTCCATTCCCAGTCCCTCCCCTCTCCCATACTCTGCCGTAGCTGCTGTCTGGCCCTATGCAACCGGGTTCTGACTGTTCCTTCCGTTACTGCTAGCACCTCAGCCACCTCTCCGATGGATAAATCCGCATAGTAATGAAGGGCAATCACTTGGCGATAGAGCGGAGGAAGCTGCAACACTTCTGCTACGAGCTGGTCCCTCTCGGCTTGATCGAGCACAAGACTTTCTGTAGAAAGCTCACCATCCTGCCTAATCCACGAGCGGGGAAGGATATGACGGAACGACCAAGAACGCAAATAACCTTTGCACTCATTTACCGCGATTCGATACAACCACGTGTGCACACTGCTCTCCTGCCGAAATCGGGGAAGATGCCGATACACCTTAACGAATACATCCTGTGTAATATCCTCTGCCAAGCTGCGATCTTTGACCAGAAAAGTGACGAGTCGAAGCACGCGGGTCCCAAATTCCCTCATGATTTGTTCAAACGCAGCATCTGTCGTTGGCTGCAATTTTTCCAAGGGCGCGACCTCCTTCACTCGCATTCATACTGGTTAGATGCAGCAGCAGACATTTTGTTACAAAGTGGAGGCAGAAATTTTTTTCGCCAAAATCGTCCAGCGAGTAGCTCCACCCGGTGTCCCGACAGGTTCAGCGAATGGATACCCACCATGCTGCCAACGATCCATATCGTAGTTCTCGTCAGCTTGACTCGTCTCGAAGTCTTGCTTGTGGAATACATTCTCTTTGCTATAGGTGACGTGAAAGCCTGATCCCTCCAATAAGAGCTCAAGCTCTGTAGGCAAAAGCAACGCCATCTCGCGCTCTACGCGATACCTTGGCTGCTCGATCTGATCAAGAAAAGTCTCATAAGTAA
This sequence comes from Brevibacillus fortis, assembly GCF_046196545.1. Classification (GTDB taxonomy): domain Bacteria; phylum Bacillota; class Bacilli; order Brevibacillales; family Brevibacillaceae; genus Brevibacillus; species Brevibacillus fortis_A. Next base: position 2,197,612 of record NZ_CP176370.1, on the reverse strand, counting down.
GCGTATAGCGGAACTTTTGATCCAAGAGTGAAGTTTCCCCCTCCACCTTTTGATACACCATGCGGTCCGGGAAAACGAATTTGCGTTGCATCGTTGTCCATTGATTTTTTACTGGCGGCAAGAGTAAGTCAATTGCCAAGGTTCCGTCTTCTGTTATGTAATCGTGGATGACCGAAAGCAATTGACGTTGCTTGTCTCTACAGGTGGCCTGCTGAAAAATCCCTTCTGGAAGTAGGACATGCGTAAATTGCCGTTCAAGCTCCAGCTCTAACATATTTTGTTCTACCAGCTCCAGCAGATCTTCTTTCCCTTTTAACATGCGCCGTTTCTTTTTGGTGGCCATCTCCAGCATATCCGGGCTCCAATCTATCCCACAGACGGACAAGCCATTCCGTGCCAGTTCAATGGCAATTCTCCCTGTTCCAACACCCAGCTCCAGCACGGAGACTGCTGATTGCTCCGCTTCCCGCAGCAACCAGTTTCGATAAAAAGCGATGCTGGCCTTCCCGGCAAACTGATCGTAATACGTAGCTTCTACGTTCGTGTACTTCGTTTCAGGAAGCGGCAAGTGCCGGCCTTCCTCGTTCATCCCACAGTCGGTACACACAGAACCCGCTAAATGAGGAAAAGGCACCCCGGGCGGGACGCCATTTTTCGTATCACCTAGCCACTCGTCGTAACGGAACTTGCATATTCTGCAACTGTAAACTGTCATATTGCTTTAGATACCTCCTGAAGATTGCTTACTTCCCCCAGAACGCAAGAGAGGGAGCTTGATATGACTCGGATATTGGCTGTCATGATAGACACGTTGCGAGGCGATGACCGTCTCGGTTTCCGTCGCCAGATCGTTGCCTGTATTCGGATTGGGGAACGAGAAGTTCTCGGCGCCAGAAGTAACGGAGACGCGAATGCGGTGACCTTTTCGGAAGACATTGGCGATCTTGGTCATCCGAATCTCATAGCATTCGATTTGTCCTGGAACAAGAAGCTCGGGCTCTTCGAATGAGTGACGGTAGCGTGCGCATATAATCCCGTCCGATAGACGAATCGAATTGCCTTCCTCATCTACATCACACAGCCGGACCAGCCAATCTGTATCACGCGCTGAGCTGGATGCATAGATAACAGCCGAGATTTCTCCCGCGATGACGACTTCCTCTTCCAATGGCTCTGATGTGTAGACAAGGACATCTGTTCTTTCTTCCACATCACGATAGTTTTCCGGAACGCTGTTTTCATTCTCGGACAAATCCAGCAGATACGGTGCTGCGTCTAGCGGATCATAGCTGTATGTATCCACTGCCTGTTCACCTGGGATAGACAGGGTCAGTGTTCCATCTCCGCCGCTCGTATTGGCGTTTCCCTCACTGCTCAGATACAGATTCGTCAGTGTCGTCTCTGCTGGTGGCCAAGTCTGCGAGGTCTTCCATTCGTTTTCTCCCACCATGTAGTACTCGACACGCGGCTCTTGATCGACGCCATTTTCCACCCCTTTTAAATAGCGGTCAAACCAGCGGAGCTGTGTCACATCCAGATCGTAACGGATGGCGTTGTTTCCAAATGGCACATGATGGATTTCACGGGTTGTATTCGCCTTGTGATACCACGGCCCCAAGATGAGTCTGGCATGCTCTGGCACATTTCGGGAAACGACCTCCCACGATTCGCTCGTCCCCATCCCGTTGTCGTCATACCAGCCTGATACCAGGGTAGCAGGCACCTTTACCTGATCCGCATGCCGTTTCCAGTCTGACATAGCCCAGAACTCGTCTCCATCCTGATGTTCCATCCATTTTGTCCAAAACGGGATTTCTTTCCCCAGCACTTTTTGCGGGATTTCCTTAAGCGGCCGCACCTTGATGACCTCACTCCAGTCATCTCGGGAGAGAGCCGCGACATTTCGACGCTGCTCTGCCATCATGAATATCCATGACAGACCACCAAGAATCGTCCCCCCTTTGCGTGGGATATCTACATATGGCGTCCCTACTGTCACATAACTAAAAATCGCCTTCAGATGCGGATTGCCGCTCGCGGCCGCAGCCCATTGCACATAACCCACATACGAGCCGCCGAGCATCCCGATGTTGCCATCCGACCACTCCTGACTCGCGATCCAGTTGAGGCTGTCGTCTCCATCATTGCGCTCGTGAACGAGTGGAATCCACTCTCCCTCGGAATCTTCACGCCCGCGTGTATCCTGAACAACCAGCGCATATCCGCGAGCTACAAAGGGCAATCGGCGAAAAATGGCATCCATTCGTCCATAGGGAGTGCGCATGAAAATCGTTGGAACTCGTTGGCCTTCCACCAAACCCGCAGGTAGCCAAACCTCAGTCGCCAGACGAACGCCATCTCTCATCACGACATCATGCCTACCCGAGTGGTGTACGCCGTAGTTTACTTCGGAAAGCAGAGGGTCCTGCCACATCGTAAGTGGAGTCAAAGCCTCCCACCCGGTTTTCGCCAATACGACGCTATCGCCACGACCTGTCAGCACAAAAGCGATGACTTCATTCTCACAAATGATCAAGTCAATTGGCTGCGCTGCTTCACGCACCGCCCAGATCCACGCTTGCTTTTGCCCTGCGGGACCTGTTCCTTCGATGGAAAGGTGGCGTTGGTAGTGCCCTTCGCTTTCCGGAAACACGACTCGCTCGCTCTCCCAGTCGATTTGCTCCCATTCCGGCAGCTTTTGTGCCAGGGTGAGGAGAGGCAACTCGTAGGCTGCTTCCCCTTCAGCCAGTTGTGCAAATAGACCGTCAGCCGCACCACCCGTATCCCAACCTGTACTCCGATGCCAAACTTCCCCATCCTCAAAGCGTATATCAGCTACCTTGATGCCAGATTGATAATAGCCAAAAGAAGCAAGTTTATGCCCAGTCTGTGCCATCCGTCATTCCTCCTGTTATCTGATCTACCTCCACACTTCCTGATACACTCTGAGGAAATTACCACCCAAGATTCCTTCGATTTCTGCCTCCGTGTACCCGCGCTTCATCAGCTCACGCGTAATTTCCGGAAGTGACGCATGGCCTTTTACTACATCAAATGGCATCTCTTTGGTTTTGGCAATCTTGTCCAAGGGCAAATATTTCGTCAAATCATCGCATAGGTCTAGGCCTATGCCGATGTGCCTTGCTCCGACAAGCTTTTTCATATAGTCAACATGATCAATTAGACTCTCAATAGTTGCGTCAGCGCTGTTAGCTGCTGTGAACATGCTAAACGCATTCAGCCCGACAAGTCCGTCCTTTTCCGCAATCGCTTTGATCTGCTCATCTGTCAGATTGCGCATCGTCGGCACGACTGTTCGGCTGTTGGAATGAGAAGCGATCACTGGCTTTTCAGCGATTTCCATCACGTCCCAGAACCCTTCGTCATTCAAATGGCTTACATCGATGACAATGCCCAGCTTTTCCGCTTCCTCGATGAGACGCACACCGAAATCGGTGATGCCCCCTTTTTTCCCTTCGCGTACCGGTGCAAAAAAGCTGCCGTCTCCAACGAAGTTGCGCCGACTCCAAACCAGCCCCATCATCCGTACTCCGAGCTCATAAAAGACACGCAAGAGACTCAGGTCGTTATGTAGTGGTTCTGCCCCTTCTAATGAGAGAATGAACGATACTTTTTGGTCCGCTCTTGCCCGTTGCAAATCATCCAAATTTTTGGCGATGACGATGTGCTCGGGAGACTCTGCCGCTTCTGCATGCATAGCGCTGATCTGGTTGAGCGCCTTGCGCAGACTCATCTCTGGTACAAAAGCATCCTCTACGAACACGGCTGCCACAATGGAATGCACACCACCCTGCTGGAACCGTGGCAAATATTCCGTCTCGATCATTTTGGTTCGACCGTATCCACGCTGAATCTCCACATCCATCAGCAGATCAAAATGCCCATCCAGAACGTGAACACCGTCATGAAATTTGCGCGCCTGTTCCCTCGTGACTTCCGTCATACGGGTCATCTCCCATCTTGTTCTATGGATTTTTCTTATCGAGATAGTTGTAAACCGTGAATTTGGATATATCCAATAAATCCGCTACGTATTGCACGGCTCCCTTGATCAAAAAGAGACCCATTTCATCCAACTGGTGGATAAATTGAATTTTCTCTTCTTTTTGCATCAAGGCGATTGGTTTGCCTGTCCGTTTCAAGCAGTCCTCTATCATTTGCTCCATCAAAGTCCCGACAGTCGGAGCAAATCTTTCCCCCGTTTTTTCTGCCTCACGCTTGTCTTGGATCACCATCATCGATTCGATGAATGATTGCGCCATTGCGAGATGAGTGATATCAAGATTGATACACAGACTTCCAATGACTTCTCCTTGCTCATCCTTGATGTAGATGGAACTCGATTTGATCTGTTTGCCTTTCATGGTGTCGTTGCGATAGTTGAGGTCAAAAGCTTCTTCACTGACCTTCGCCGTACGTAAAGCTTGCAGTGCCAAATTCGTTACCGGCGAACCGACCTGCCTGCCACTGACATGGCCGTTGGAAATGGCAATAATCGATGAGGAAATATCGCCTGTCAAATCATGTAACACCACTTCACAATGCTCGCCAAAAGTCCGTGCCAGTCCCTCTACTACCGGAATGTAGCTGGCTAATATTGGATGTAAGTTTTTCATATTACTCCTCGTTCACTTCCACAATCATCTCAATTTCGATTGGGTTGTTAAACGGAAGAACAGATGTCCCAGCTGCCGCTCTCGCATGCTTGCCCACTTCACCAAAAATTTCGATGAGGAAATCAGAAGCTCCATTAATCACCCGCGGCTGCTCGTAGAAATCAGGGGCGCTGCTGACAAGAGCGAACAGCTTGACAATCCGTGTGATTCGATCCAAATCACCAATCTCGCTTTTCAAAATGGCTAGCAGATTAAGAACCGTGATCTTTGCAGCCTCGTAGCCCTGCTCGATCGTCACATCTGTTCCCAGCCTACCAAGATACAGCGGGTTTCCATTTACGTAGCACCCCGCACCGGATGTATAAATGATATTGCCAGTCTGTACACATGACACATAATTCGCCATGGCTGGAGGAACTGGCGGCAACTCATACCCTAACTCTTTTAAGCGTTGCTCCACTTTGGACATAAAGCCATCACCTCGTCATCAATTTCATTCCTTTCTTTAAACATACTATTCTGTAAATTCTTCTTCAACAATTTTTTGCATGATAAAAAATTTATTTGAAATCTATATGCCGTCGGCTTAACAAAAAAGGACGCCGACTAGGCATCCTCTCTTATGAAAATCAAAGAAATTCAACGCCGCCCCTATCCGTTGACCCCACTCATTACCTTCTGGACAGTTGGCTTCACACGGATCGCTTCCGAGTAGAAATACACATGCTTTTTGCCTGTAATGGGATGTGTCGTCACTTCTGTCTCTACCCCGAAAACATCCCGAATCAGATTGGGTGTCAAGACTTCTTCCGGAGTCCCTGACGTAACGATTTCCCCCTCACAGATCACGTACAGACGATCACAGTACATCGCAGCGATATTGAGATCATGCAGCGAGGACAATACCGTAATCCCCAGCGTTTTCACCAGATCCATGACCTGCAACTGGTATCGAACATCCAAATGATTCGTCGGTTCATCAAGGACAAGAAACTGGGCTTGCTGCACCAAAGCTCTGGCAATCAGCACCCGCTGCTTCTCCCCACCGGATAAACTGAAAAAGCTGCGATCGGAATAGGTATGCATCCCTACCCGCTGGAGTGCATCTTCACAAATCCGAACATCTTCTGCGTTATCGGACTGAAACAGCCGTTTATGCGGGGCACGTCCCATATTCACGATTTCGGTTACCGAAAAATCGAATTCAACAGAGGACTCCTGCCTTACTGCCGCCATTCGCTGAGCGTTTTGACGTGAGGTTAACTTATACACGTCGTCGCCATCAAGCGAGATCCATCCCGATCGCGGCTTCAATACGCGATAAATGCTTTTTAGCAATGTGGACTTCCCACTCCCATTCGGTCCGATCAGCCCCACAAACTCTCCGGAGCGCACCTCCAGACTGACGTTGCGAAGGATTCCCTTTTTTTCCAGTTCGACCGATATATTCTCAACCAGTAAATTCATCGTCCGCTACCTCCAAAGGAGTAAGAACTCCGCAACATCAACCAGATAAAGAATGGACCTCCACACAGCGCTGTCAAAATACCAATCGGCAGCTCTTCCGGTGCAAATGCGAGCCTGGCGACTACATCAACCCAGATTAGAAATATCGCGCCAAACAAAGCGCTGACAGGAAGAACACGTCTGTGATCTGATCCGACCATCACACGGACGATGTGGGGCATCATTAAGCCGACAAAACCGATTGATCCCGCGATGGACACGATCACCCCCGTGAGCAGTGCCGTGATTACCAGGAGAAGCTTGCGGAACTGTACCGTATTAACCCCCAATGTTCCCGCAGACTCCTCGCCCATGAGCATCGCATTGAGCGAGCGGTATTGGGCCATTAAGACGATGAGACAGATGACGACAATCAATGTAGGGATCGTCAGGTACTCCCATTTCCCGCCAGCCAGACTTCCACTTAACCAAAACAGGACCGTCCCAATTCCATGCTCATTCGGCGCTGAAAAAACAAGGAGACTGGTAATGGCCGACAAGATCGCAGATATCGCAATTCCAGCCATGAGCAGGCGTACCGTCGAGTTTTGTCCTCCAATACGGGATAGCGTAAAAATGAGAATGATTGACACAAGCGAGCCTGTAAAAGCGCCAAAGGACAGCGCATACTGCCCGTACATGCTGAATGCTCCGAATATAATCACCGAGGTAGCGCCAACCGAAGCACCTGAAGATACGCCTAACACATACGGGTCAGCCAGGGAGTTGCGAACCAACGACTGGATCGCTACACCCACGACAGACAAACCTGCGCCGACGATCGCCCCCAAAAGTACACGCGGAAAGCGAATATCCCAAATAATAGTTTGCTCCCCTTTGGACCAGTCCACTTCAATCCATTGGGTCAACATCGGAATTTTTGATAAGGCAATTTTCCATACCGTTGTCGGCTTAATGTCCACTGAGCCCAAGGTAACCGCGAACGTAATCGAAAGGAAGAGTCCGACTAGTAGCGTGATGATGATATAAGGTAACTTGATCTGTTGCAGTGCCATTCCCTCCCTTAAAAGGGGCGAACTCTATTTGAATTTATCCGGGTAGAGTCCTTCCGCCAAAATTTTTAGCGCAATCGGTGCGCGAACGCCTTCAGAAGCCGCAGACAATGGCAATACCATTAGTCGTTGATTTTTAATCGCCGGGATATCCGCCAATTCTTTTTTGGTCAAAAGGAAATTGCGCTTTTGCTCGACGGTTCTATCACCGTAGTCTACGATCATAATCACGTCTGGATTGCGACTCACTACTTGTTCCCAACTGACCTCTGCCCAACCCTTTTGAATGTCATCGAAAATGTTCTTGCCGCCAGCGGTCTTGATTAAGGACGTCATGTAGTTGTTGGCTGCTGTGAATGGTTTATCTTCCCCGTTGTCGTACACGAACACTTTAAGTGGCTCATCCACCTTGCCGATTTTGCTGATCGTTTGATCCATTTCACTCTTCATTTTGTTGATCAATTCATTGGCTTTGTCTTCCACACGGAAAATGCGTCCGATGTTCGTAATATCTGCGAACACATCATCGATCGTTGGACCAGGCTTGCTGGACGAATCTTGCAGGTACGATTTGATGCCGACTTTTTCCAAATCCTGCATCGATCCTACCCCCTTTTCCCCGAATCCGCTTTTCCATCCGGCGTACACGAAGTCAGGGTTCGCTGCCAGCAGCACTTCTTTCGTCGGATACTTGTCAGACAGTACCGGAACCTTGTCGTAATCTGCTTTTAACTCTGGAAGGATTTCATCGTCTAGGTAAGCGGTTCCGACCATTTTATCAGCCAGGCCCAATGCCAGCATGATTTCGGTGACGTGTTGGTTCAATGTCACGGCACGCTCAGGTGCTATTGGATAGGTCATTTCGATACCATTATTGGTTAGTGTTACAGGCTTGCTCTCTGCTGTTGGTGCAGCCGGTTGTTCTGTTTTGGCTGGAGCCTGTGTTGTCGTAGTGGAGCCGCATGCCGAAACCAAAAGCATGGCAGCTGTCATGATACCGAAAGCTAGTCCTTTCATTACTGTATGTGGCTTGTTTGTCTTAAACATCTGTAATCCCCTTTTCTGTATAGAAATGATGAGTTGAACCAAATCCTCCACAAAAAAGCACCCCCCATTTCAATCGGGAGGTGCATGACAAACGTAGATATAGCTATAAGCAGGCACAAGGCGCCCTTTCATAGACTGCTTCCACATCTGCCCCATCCTCGTGGGTCGATTGTATATGATCGCATGGCAGGTCTCCTGGCTTACGAATCAACACTCCCAGCTACCTTCCCATTTTTTGTCTCGCAAAAAACAGTGGCTATTCGCTAGGCGCTCCTCGTTACAGTGGCGGGACCGCGCCGGTTTCTCACCGGACTTCCCTTTTAAGCTGACGGCATATGCCATCCAGCACCATTCGATACTTATTCAATTTTTATGATTTATTCATTAGTTGATAGAAGTCAGTTTTTTCGGGAACTGCGTGAGAATTTCAACGCCGGTTTCCGTAACCAATACATCGTCTTCAATTCGCACTCCGCCTACACCTGGCAGATAGATGCCCGGCTCGATCGTAAAGACCATCCCTGGACGAAGCACTTCTTGGTTCTGGCTGTGAACAGATGGATATTCATGTACATCCATCCCAAGTCCATGCCCAAGACGGTGCATGAAGTATTCTCCGTAGCCTTTTGCGGTAATGACATCGCGCGCGGTTTTATCCAAATGCGCAAAGGTCACACCCGGACGAATCTCAGCAATGGCCGCTTCGTTGGCTGCCAATACTGTCTCGTAAATTTCTTGAAGCTGGGCACTGATCTCACCTACAGCAAAGGTACGAGTAATATCAGATACATATCCGTTGGCTGCTACCCCGATATCAAACAAAAGCAAGTCGCCTTCTTGCACCTGGCGCGTTCCTGGCTTCCCGTGTGGCAGTGCCGATTTCTCCCCTGCCAATACCATGGACGTAAAGGATGGACCTTCCGCACCCAAGCGCTTCATTTGGAATTCCAGCTCAGCTACGATTTCTGTCTCAGTCATGCCTACCTTGACTTTTTTCAGCGTCTCTTGCAAGGAATCCTCGACCAACTGAACAGCGTGCTTCAAACGATCCACTTCATCTGCGGATTTGATTAAACGCATTTCACGCAGTGGCTCTTCCACGTCCACATAGCTCGACGCCAGAACAACTTGTCCAAGTGCTTCATAGCGCTCGACAGTCATATGACTTTTCTCAATACCGAGCTTCGTCAAGTTTGCTGGCAACACTTGCTTGAGAATTTCATACGGGTTTTGGATATCCGTATGTGTATGGATATCTTGAACGAATGAAGCCTCTGCCGCTGCCTCACGATCAAGAGCAGGTACAATTAAAGAAGGTTTTCCCTCAGCAGGAATAACGAGACCCATAAAACGTTCATGCGGGTCTGTAAAAAATCCGGTCAAATAGTAAACGTGCTTGGGGGAGGTAATCAACACCGCGTTCAGCTCTTGCTCTGTCAAAAACGTGTGGAGCTTCGAAATGCGCTCTTGAAACAACTTCTTCACCCTGCTTTCACCAATTATTCTATTGCGAGAATACCACTTCCCCATCAAAAAAAGAAGAGTTCAATTGAAAAATCTGCTTCGGATCGGACAACCTAAGGGTGGGGTGAAAACGAAAATGGAACAAATACTCGTCCATCAGGATGGCAAGCAGTTTGCTTTTCACATATCGGGAAAAGGCCAGCCGTTATTGTGTATCCATGCGCCATGCATCGGCTCTATTAATTTTGTTTATCAGCAAACACTCGCGGATACGTATCAGCTCATTGTCCCTGATTTGCCCGGACACGGTGACAGTTCGCCGCTGGAGAAGCCTTATTCCATTGGGGAGCTGGCAGAACAGCTCCATAAGCTGATCCCGTCACTCGGCATTGAGCGTCCCTTTATCTTGGGGTACTCCCAAGGTGCTTCTATCGCTCTTGAATATTGTCTTCGATATCCTGATCATGCAAAGGGCATCATACTCGTGAGCGGCTTTTCCGAAGTGAATGACCTGTATTTACATGGACGATTTTGGATGGCACAGGCAATGTCGATGCTTCACGGAGTTCCTCTTCTTGCCCGTTCGATTGCTTCCTCACATGTCACTGACCCAGAAATGCGGGAAAAATGGACGTCGCACGCCTCCAAAACAGATCCCACTAGCCTGAAATACCTTTACGCTGCCGGACATCGTTATCAATGTACGGCACGTCTGGGCAACATCCAGCTTCCGATTTTACTTGCCTATGGCGAACAAGATCAACGGATGCACCATTATGCGCAGATGCTTACTATGAAATTGCCAAGAGCAAAACTCGAGATGATCCCTAACGTGAAGCATCAAATCATCACAAAAGCTGCTCCTGCTTTCAATCAGTTGTGCCGCACCTTCATCGAAGAAGGATAACTAAAAAAAGACAGAAGGACGGACACTGATAGCCCCCTTCTGTCTTTTTGCGGTTTGACTAGCTCTTCATCCGCGGGTCGAGTGCATCGCGCAAGCCGTCCCCAATTAAGTTAAAGCCGAGCACTGTCAGCATGATAGAGAGCCCCGGAAAAATAACAGTCCATGGTGCTTTCTGAATGTACTGACGTGAATCAGCAAGCATTTTTCCCCATTCTGGTTCTGGCGCTTGTGCGCCCAATCCGAGAAAGCCAAGTGCAGCTGCTTCGATAATCGCTGTTGCGATCCCCATCGTCCCGGTCACAATGATTGGTGCGAGGCTGTTCGGCAAAATATGCTGCATGATAATCCGGGAATTTTTCATCCCGATTGCCCGTGCGGCCATGACGAATTCTTCTTCCTTCAAGCTCAACACACGGGCCCGTACCAAGCGTCCAAAGGTCGGAATGTTAATAATCGCAATCGCAATCAAGGCGTTTTGCAAAGAAGGACCCAAGATGGCAACGACAGCGATTGCCAACAAAATACTTGGAAAGGCAAGCATAATATCAAAGAGACGCGAAATGATCGTATCGATCCATCTGCCATAGTATCCTGCCAAAAGACCGAGTAAAGTCCCAGCGAGAACGGAGCCAATGACAGAGAACGTCCCTACCCACAAAGAGATTTGTGCCCCATAAATAACGCGACTAAATACATCGCGACCATTGTAATCTGTTCCAAACCAATGCTCTTCGGAAGGTGGCTTGTTTTTCATCACGAGCTTGCCTTCGTCGTACGGATACGGAGCAATCCATGGAGCTAAAACAGCCACAACAATGAAAAACAAAATAATCCCAAAACCCACCAGCGCCAGCTTATTTTTTCGTAGCGTCCTCCATGCATCCTTCCAAGGAGAGACGACTTCTTCTTGCTTCACTTTTAAAGGTACTACCTGATCTTGGGGTTGTAATTGTGGTTGTGCCATGTCTCTTCGTCCCTCCTTAGCGATATTTGATGCGTGGATCGATATAGGCGTACAGAAGGTCGACCAAGAGATTGATCAGGACAAAAATCGTCGCGATCACAAGGATACCGGATTGGATTACCGGATAGTCACGGTTTCCAATGGCGGTCACAATATAACGACCGACACCTGGCCATCCGAAGATCGTTTCTGTCAAAACGGCTCCACCCAACAGCAACCCTGTTTGCAAACCAATTACCGTCAAGACAGGGATCATCGCATTTTTCAGCGCATGCTTGTACACGACCCAAAACTGTGCCAGCCCTTTTGCACGAGCGGTTCTGACATAGTCGGCACGCATAACTTCCAGCATGCTCGAACGAGTAATGCGCGCAATGATCGCCATCGGTATCGTACCTAACGCGATTCCTGGCAGGATCAAATGCTTAATGACTTCCCACAGCTGATCCCAACTTCCAGCGATCATCGTATCCAGTATATAAAAGTGCGTAATGGCCTCTACGGGATTACGCGAATCGTCGCGACCAACTGATGGCAGCCATTTCAGTTCTTGGGCAAACACCCACTGCTCCATCAAACCTAGCCAAAAAATTGGCATGGATACACCAACCAAAGCGATCAACATCGCACAGTAGTCAAACCAGGAGTTTTGTTTCCACGCAGAAAGAATCCCTGCATTTACCCCAATAAACACCGCAATCAGCATACTCACAATCGTAAGTTCAGCCGTCGCCGCCAAATAAGGCATCATTTCATCCGAAATCGGCGCATTCGTTTGCAATGATTCTCCAAGATTTCCGCTCAAAATATCTTTCATATAATCGAAATACTGTATGTACCACGGATTATTCAATCCCAATGCTTCTCGTATGTCTGCAATCGCTTGTGGTGTTGCCTTTTCTCCCAAAATCGTCAAAGCCGGATCACCAGGGATGGCACGAATAATGGAAAAAACGATGATTGACATGCCCACTAAGACAGGAATGAGCATTAATATTCTTCGAATGCTGTAAGCTAGCAATGCCATCTCCTCGCCTTCCTGCATAAAATAATCGCTACATAATAAAAGGAGGGTAAGAAGAGGTATGCACTCCTCTTACCCTTTTACTATGAATCAGCTTACTTGAAATCTACCTTTTCCAAACTTTCAGACCCTTTTGGATGCGGGTTGTAATCTACGATATTCGCTTTTCCTGCCAAGGCTGGTGTAGAGTGTGCCAGCGGAACCATTGGCACGTCTTTGAAGATGATCTCTTGTACTTGTTTGTACAGTTTTTCACGCTCAGCTTGCGCTGGAGTGGACTGAGCTTTCATCATCAATTGAGAAGCTTCTTCGTTTGCCCAGCGTGTATAGTTGTTGCTGCCGATGCTGTTTTTGTCGAGCAACACAGCCAGGAAGTTGTCAGGGTCGCCATTGTCACCTGTCCAACCAAGCATGAACATTTCTTGCTCACCCAAGCGAGTTTTTTCCAAATACGTTGCCCATTCCATCGTCACGATCTCAGCATCAACCCCGATTTTCTTCAGGTCTTGCTGGATTGCCTCTGCAATCTTCACACCTTCAGGCATGTATGGACGCGGTACTGGCATTGCCCAGAACTTGATTTTGAAACCGTTTGGATGTCCTGCTTCTGCCAGCAATTGTTTTGCTTTATCGAGGTTGAACTCACGATCTTTAATGTCGTTGTTATGTCCCCACATGGTTTTTGGCATTGGGTTGACCGCTGGTTCTCCAACGCCATCGAAGAAGGCCGTTACGATTTCAGGTTTGTTAATTGCATAAGCAATAGCTTCACGAACTTTTGGATTGTCGAGTGGCTTCTTCTCTACGTTAAAGCCGATGTATCCAATGTTATTGGTAGGACGGAGGAATAGTTGCAGGTCTTTATTGTCTTTTACTGCTGGGATATCATCTGTGTTGAGACCATCCATCAAATCGATCTCACCTGATGCCAAAGCAGTCAGACGCGCTGTATTTTCTGGAATGACCTTGAATACCAATTTATCCAATTTCGGGAAGCCTTTGTTCCAGTAATCTGGGTTTTTCTCGAGAGTGATGGTGTCGTTGCGCTTCCACTCAACGAATTTGAATGGTCCTGTACCAATTGGGTGCTCATTGAACTTTTTAACATCCTTTTTCAATGCTTCAGGCGAACCGATTGCAAAAGGAGACATGGCCAGGTTAGCAAGGAATGGAGCGAGTGGACGAGTCAGTGTGAATTTTACAGTCGTTGGATCTACTGCTTCCACGGATTTGATTACGTGATTCGCATCGCCTTTGTAACCGCCAAACTGGCTAATGTAATACTCGAAGCCCTCTGGCGAATGCTGTGGATGGCTCTTGTCGCTCCAGCGCTCAAAGTTGTATTTGACCGCTTCTGCATTGAAATCCGTACCGTCGTGGAACTTCACGCCAGATTTCAGTGTCAGCGTATAAACAAGACCATCAGGAGATACTTCCCACTTGTCAGCCAACGATGGAGCGAGCTCTGTTGAGCCGTCAGCGAAACCGACCAAAGTATCCATGATGTTCTCTGTTACTTTGAATGTCTCACCATCTGTTTGGGTAATTGGGTCAAGCCCCTTTGTGTCTGCACCGCGACCGACGATTAATTGCTTCGGTCCAGTTTTTGCAGGCTCAGTTGCAGGTGCCGGAGTTTCTGTCTTTGGTTGTTCTGCCGGCGCTTTTGTGGTTGGAGTGCTAGAGCATCCAGCAATCAGCATAGCCAGCGCCACTAGGCTGGTCATGGTTGCGGAGAGAACTCTCTTCTTCATGAAAACATCCCCCTTTTTCTAATAATGGTCGCATGTTCCTTTTTGGTAGATGGTCGATACAATACCTATTGCTTTGCATCCCCCCTTTACAAGACTTCCTATTCGGCAGGCAGACTCCCTTTTGTCGATTAGGACTTGTATAAGTGACAAGCAACAAAGTGACCGTCGCCTGCGTCCGCAAATTCTGGTCGCACAGTACGACACTCCTCTGTCACATGGGGACACCTCGTATGGAATGTACAACCACTTGGAGGTTTGGCAGGGCTCGGCACATCTCCCTGGAGGATGACTCTTTCACGTACGGCATCAGGGTCTGGCGAAGGTACCGCCGACAGTAGTGCTTTCGTATACGGATGAAGCGGATTGGAATACAATTGGCTACTCGTCGTCAGCTCGACAATTCTGCCAAGGTACATCACACCTACCCGATCACTGATGTGACGCACTACACTCAAATCATGGGCAATGAACAAGTATGTAAGGCCGAATTCGCGTTGCAAATCCTGCATGAGATTGAGCACCTGCGACTGGATGGACACGTCCAGTGCAGACACAGGCTCATCCGCAACGATCAATTTGGGCTTGAGCATCAGCGCTCTCGCAATGCCGATCCGTTGCCTCTGTCCTCCGCTAAATTGATGCGGATAGCGGCTCGCGTGATAGCTGCTCAGACCAACGATCTCCAGCATTTCCTGCACGCGCTTTTTTCGCTCTGCCGAAGAACCCAGACCATGTACAATCAAAGGCTCTTCCAAAATCTTCTCAATATTATGTCTAGGATTGAGTGAAGCAAACGGGTCCTGAAAGACAATTTGCATGTCGCGTCGCATCTTTCTCATCGCATCTGTGGAAAGCGACATGACATCGGTCCCGTCAAAGTTGATTTCACCCGAGGTCGGTTCAATCAGCCGCAGCAAGGAACGTCCCGTCGTGGACTTTCCACAGCCGCTCTCACCTACCAGCCCCAATGTTTCTCCACTCTTAACGGTAAACGATACATCATCTACCGCCTTTACTACACCTACTTCCCCTCCAAGAACACCGCCTGTGATAGGGTAGTATTTTTTCAAATTTTTTACGACAAGAAGATCTTCTGCCACCTGCATGCTCCTCTCGGGTTATTCGGTCAGCCAGCAGCGGGAAAGGTGATTGTCCCCTACCACTTTTAATTCTGGCATCTCACTGCGGCATCGGTCTGATACTTTATCGCATCTAGGTGCAAAACGGCATCCGACAGTAAGCGAACCCGGAATCGGGACGTTGCCTGGAATCGAATAGAGACGCTCCTGTGATCCTTCCAGCTTCGGCAACGAATTCAACAAGCCGATCGTATAAGGATGCTTCGGATTTTTTAAGATCGTACGAACATCGCCTTGTTCAATCACGTTTCCTGCGTACATCACCACGACGCGGTGACACATTTCCGCAACGACCCCAAGATCGTGGGTAATGAGGAGAATTGCTGTGTCTGCTTCCCGGTTTAGTTGGCGCATCAGGTCCAAAATCTGCGCTTGAATCGTCACGTCGAGCGCGGTAGTAGGCTCGTCTGCAATCAAAAGCTCTGGATTGCAAGCCATTGCCATCGCAATCATGACACGCTGCCGCATGCCCCCTGAAAGCTGGTGCGGGTATTCATCGACGATGGCTTCCGCTCGAGGAATCCCGACTTTTTTCAACATCTCAATGGCACGTGCTCTTGCGCCCTTTTTGCTCGCCTTCGTATGTAATCGGACTGATTCTCCTATCTGGTCTCCAATCGTAAACACTGGATTTAACGACGTCATCGGCTCCTGAAAGATCATCGCAATTTCATTTCCACGGATGTCTCTCATTCGCTTTTCGTCGACAGATACGAGGTCCTCCCCCTTAAATTTAATCGAGCCTCCCACGATTCTCCCTGGGGGATTGGGTACTAGCTTCATAACGGAAAGGGAGGTAACGCTCTTTCCGCAGCCGGATTCGCCTACGATACCGACTACTTCTCCTTTTTGTACCGTGATCGTCACGCCATCAACGGCAGGGATTTGGCCGCGGTCCGTGAAAAAGTGCGTTTGCAGGTTTTCGATTTGTAGGACAGGATGTGACACGTGGCTCACCTCTCTCACCGATATATACTTCCAAAATAGACCTATCAATAGACATTATGACATTTATTCAATTTTTTCGCAACACAATAAATTCAAACTATTACCTCTTTACTGATTAAAAAGAATATTTGGCTCGCGTTTAAAAATTATGTAAAAGAATTTTATGATAGCCCTTTCATTGTTGATGTGGCCTTACTTGCACTGTTTAAGCCGATCGAATGCAGCATCTGTGGTCGCATGCAAAAGACCCGCCTGTACGGGTCTTTTGTCACTGGGGCTTTCTGCACTCCTTCTTTTTGCGCATAAACCATTTTCACGGTTCAAAAAAACTCCCAACCCAATCGACAAAACTCTGCGCTCCACTTTTAATGCTTCCACCCAAAGTCAAACCGATCCGACTGACGTAGTTGACCATTTCCTTCGGGTTGGCGGTCTGAACCTGCTTGCCCATTACCGCGATCTCCACTTGCCCTTGATCCACTTTTTTGATGGAAAAGGTTTGCGCCTGCCCCTCAGGCACTCCACTCACCTTGGATATTCCACGCTCAGCCGTTTGCAATCCCAAAACTACCCCGACCAGCAAGATGATTAACAGTCCAGTCAGCTTCATCGTCACGTTCATGCCCGTCACCTCTTTGCAGGCTCGTCAGAAACTGTTTTGCCTACTTTTTCAGCTTGCTGATAATAGGCTGCGAAAACATCAGCCAATGCTTCTGCCGTATTCATGCTTTCCTGCACGCTGTTTTCCGTACCACCTATTTCTATTAACAGACTTCCCGGGGAGAGGGACTGATTATACTCGCCATGATCCGTTTTTGCGCCTTTTTCCATCACGCCACGTGAAAGCTCTGGGTACATTTTTTCCATCAACTCATGAAGCTCCGTTGCAAATGCCTCGTTTTTCTCGTAGCTTTTGTTTCTTTTTCCGATGACGAACAATATTCTTCCATACGTTTTTCCCTTGATCGTGACCGTCGTACGCTCTCGTGGCGCTGTGTCTCGGTGCAGATCGAAAAAGTAGTACAGTTCCTTGTTTTTCTCCGTTGCCGATTTGACCACTTGCAAAGATTCCGCATAGGAGAAGGAGTAATGCATTTTTTTGTTCAACAGCTGCTGATAGATGTCGTCTGTGCTCACATCCGAACCAATGCCTCTGTCATTCAACGCTTCTGATAAATGCTTGCTGATTAACGATATATTTCTCGTAGGATGGTCGACGGAGGTTCCCACTGGTTTCGTCTCACTAAACCACGATTCCCGATTGTGCGAGTTGTAGACGTAGACGATTTTTTTGCCGTCTGTGATGGAATTGGGCACAGGAGCTGGCTTGGTTTCGCCCGACTTCTTGGTATTGTCCGGCTTTGGCTCTACGATCGGAACTACTTGCGAGTTATCTGCTACCTGTCTCGGATGGGCGGGATACTCCAAATAAAAATCTGCGAGAGAAGCTCCTTTTCCCTGAACGACAAACCTGGCATCCTCTGTGGTCACCATCCCTGGAAGCTCCCTGCCTAGCAAGCTGCGCAAGTCTCCTGGCTGTATATTGGTTGCCAAGCGAAAGAGAAAACCCGTAACGCTATTCGTGCGATCATCAGCCTGCGCTTGCACCGTTTCGGACAAAACCGGAATTTCCTGCCCCATCCACCCCAAAATAGCCAGACTGGAAACATGAGAAGCAGCCTGTTGAATGGCGGAGGAAGAAATCGCGATTCGGTTCCCGCCGAGCGAAAGTACCCCTGTCATGACAAACAGAAAGGCGGTTATAAAGGAAAGAACAACGAATTGGCGTTGAATGAGGGTCGCCATCTGTCTCACTCCTCTAGCTGTAGCATGGTTGCACGTCGGGAGAACTTCCCCTCGCGCTTGTCTATGCTTTAGCTTATGAGGCTCATAGAGACGATAGAACCCTTTTCTAGCTTTTCTCTCTCACTCTAGCTTTTCATGACTTAGTGGGTATACGAGCCGCTATTCTCTTCATTCACCGCACTGTGCAAAGAACGATTCAGACCTGTTGCGATCACATTCGCCACGCCTTCAATAAAATCGTCCACTTCTTTTGGAGTGACGACCAGATCCTGTCCCAGCGGTCGAAGGACCTCATGAATTAGTTGCCGTTTCTCTTCTTCCGGCAGTGAACCTACCAATCCCATGAATGTCTTGCGGGATTCCAAGTCTGGCAAATCCTCTTCCGTATACGGTTCTTTACGCTCCGGCAGCGTACTCAATGCCAGCTTGTTAAACGCCCGCTTGCTCTCCACCATCGATTGTCCAAAATGCCCCAGCAAGTACGTAATCGCATCATTTACAATCGTGGAGGCAAAAACGACCGTAGGGACTCCTATCGCAATCACAGGCACACCCAGTGTCGCCTGATCAATCGCTTTGCGCTTGTTTCCAACCCCTGATCCAGGATGAATCCCTGTATCCGATATTTGAATCGTCGTGTTGACCCGGTGCAAAGCGCGGGACGCAAGAGCATCGATACAGATGACAAAATCGGGTTTGCTTTTTTCCACGACGCCAAAAATAATCTCACTCGTTTCGATACCCGTAATCCCAAGGACACCCGGTGATAGCGCACTGACTTCCCGATACCCTTCTCCAACGGTTTCAGGCGCCAGCGTATACAGATGGCGTGTAATCAACAAATTTTCCACAACCATCGGTCCCAGCGCATCCGGGGTCACATTCCAGTTGCCGAGACCAACGACGAGAGCCTTTTTGTCCTCGGTGATTCCCAGCTGTTTAAGAAACATCGCAAATTCGACGGAGAATCGCTTGGCCACCTGCTCTTCGATCGATGTATCATTATCCCGCAGCTTAGGCACTTCAATCGTAAGGTAATGCCCCGGGAGCTTGCCGATTTCCTTCCCCGCTTCCTCTGTTTCCACATGTAATCTCGTTACTTTCACATTGGGCTCGCTGTCGTCAGCTTGCAGCCAAATGCCCTCAATATCACTCTGGTTTTGCTGCTGGGCCAGCTCGTGGGCCTCCAAGGCAAGATCCGTACGAATGGAATAACCAGACAAATCAATGTTATGTGCCATGTTCATCAGCTCCTTTGATCCGAAGTGAAAAAAGTACTGACCATTTTGTTCCTGCTACTAGCTTGCTTGAATCCTTCATTTTTATTCCTAATCCTTTCTTGCAAATGGGTTCGCCCCATGCTAGAATTACTTTGTTGTATGACTGTATGTCTATGGTCGTATTAAGGAGGTGACACACATGCCAAACATTAAATCCGCGATTAAACGCACCAAAACAATCGAAAAGCGTCGCGCACACCGTGCTTCTCAAAAGTCTGATCTGCGTACTTCCATCAAGAGCTTTGAGAAAGCTGTCGCTGCTTCCGATGTAGTATTGGCGAAATCTACTCTTCTGGTGGCTGTGAAAAAGCTGGACAAGGCCGCTTCGAAAGGTCTCATTCATAAAAACGCAGCAAACCGTCAAAAGTCTCGTTTGATGAAAAAGCTTAACGTTCTGAGCGCTCCTGTAGCGTAAGAGACCAAGCGCAAAAAACCCCGTGAACATCTTGTTCTAGGGGTTTTTTACTGTAAAAAATGTCACGACCGTTTTGTTCGTTCGTCATGCGCACGTGCAATGAATAATTCGAGGGCGAGACGCTTGTCCACCTGCCCTGACTTCATCCGAAAATCTTCTTCTGCTAGAATGCCCAACAGTTTTTTCAATGACTCCTCAGAAAAATGACGCGCTTGCTCTATTGCTTTTTTCACCGCATAAGGATGCATTTTTATCATGCCTGCCATCTGTTGCTGCGAATAACCACGCGGAGCCAATTGCTTGACATGCAGCAGCATGCGGAACTGCCTCGCCAAGAGAGCCAGCAGCTTGATCGGCTCCTCTCCTGTTTTCATACAGTCGTACATCATCCTGAGTGCCTTGTCCAACCTCCCCGAAGCGACCTGTTCAATCAGCGCGAATACATCCTGCTCCAGCGTACGTGCTCCGAGCAGCTCGATGACGTCGTCCGTGATGCTTTCACCCACCCCGACAAACAGAGCCATCTTTTCGATTTCCTTGTCCAGAAGACGCAGCTCGGCTCCCACTCGCTCCACAAGCTTCATGGTTTGCTGACGATCGATTTTCGCCTCGTATTTACCCACTTGCCGCTCTATCCAGCCGTACAAATCTCCGTCTTTTAGCAACGGAAAAGAGATCACTTTCGCCTTTTGCTGCAGCGTCTTGACCAGCTTTTTTCGTTCATCGAGCTTGTCCGCTTCTGTATGTAGAATAAGCGTGGTGTAGGGGGGCGGATTTTGCAAATAATCGAGCAGAGCATCCGGGTCGCTTTCTACCTTCGTCGAAGGCTTACTTCCTGTTAGAAAGTAGGCTTGTCTGGCAATCACCAATCGATGCTCGCCCATAAACGGCAAGGTTTCCGCATCCTGCAGAATTTCACTCAATCCTGTTTCTGTACAATCATACACACTCATATTCAAATCCATAAATTCTGGATCAATCATTTCTTTACGAGCCAACGCCAAAAAATCTTCGGCCAGAAAAGACTCCGGACCGTATAAAACGTAGATCGGCGAGAATTGTTTTTGCCGTATTTCGCGAATAGCCGATAGGAGTGGCATACGTTTTCTCCCCTTTCCTTCTTCTTACCTGCGTTATTATAGCACATGTTGCTCAGCGCAAAGCGAAAAAAAACCGCCACCAGTGAATCGGTAGCGGTTTTTTCATCCGTTGGCACCTCTATGTAAACGTTTAGGGAAAAGCCCCGGGATTCCTCCTCCCCAAACGGTAAGCAGGGGGTGCTTGATAATGTACTATACGCAAAATCCCCGCAAGCGGTGCCGGTCCATACGCGGAAAAAAGTTAGTCATTATCTTTATCTTTTTTCTTCTCTTTATTTTTCCCCTTGTCTTTCTCCTCTTGCTTGTCCCCGCCGTCGTCCTTATCGTCATTAGCAGGTTCTTTGTCTTCTCTGTCCGGATTCTCGTCCAGTCCGATCGGCCATCCCGTTGGTTGATCCTCTGTCATTACTGGCGTTGGAGGTACAGCTTTCTTTGGTGGCGGTGTCGTATTCGTTTTCTTCGGTGGCGGTGTTTGCTTTTGAACGTTCTTTGCCGGTGGCTTTTTACTCTTCGTCTGAGTAGACGCTCCAGTAGACTTTTTTGTCTTGTCCTCTTCCTCTTTTAGATTCGATGATATTGGATTATTGCTTGGAGGAGTAGGATTGGCTGGAATTTTGGGTTGTTCCACGACCGCTGGCGTCATGTCCGTTCCGTTCTGGAACGAATCGACTTCATGCTTTTTACCATCACCGCCCGAGAACAGCATGCCAACCAATAAGCTAGCAGCGACGGCCGTACTACCAAGACTGGCCATCCACACTTTCATCCGCTTCCACTTTTTTGTTTCCGGCAGTGAAGACGACTCGCGCTTAACTTCCAGAGTGGGCAGGATTTCCTCGTTCATCGTAGATTTCACCGCAGCAGGCTTTGCAGCGGCTAACTCCAGCTTAGGCAGGATAGAATCTACGATGCTGAACGGAGGTACGACAGGGGGCAGATGTTCTAATTGTTGTGACACATCTTTCAAACGGTTGTACATGAGCTGCAGTTTAGCATCTTTCTGAATCAAACGATGGAGCAATTGCTGCTCTGACTCCAACAGATCTCCATCCAGATCCCGCTGCATGAGTTCAAAAATCTCTTCGTTGGTCATCAACCGATCCCCCCTTTCTGGTAGTCGTACAACAGCTCCTGTAACTGTTGCCTAGCCCGAAATAAATACGACTTTACCGTGTTAAGCGGCAAATCTAGTACCTCCGCTATTTCTTGATAGGACAAATCCTCTAGATAGCGGAGTACTACAACCATCCGGTATTGCTTTGGCAATCTTCCGATGGCATCCTGGATGTCATTCGACAGCCCGGTGAGAAGGATTTCTTCTTCTACGTTGTTACGATCAGGAATGATCAACTCGTGCTCGTCAATTGAGACCGTTTCCTTCTTCGCGCGAAATTTATCCATACAGACGTTGCTGACAATGCGTTGTACCCAGGTAGAGAACTTTGCTTTTTCCTGATAGGTGTCCAATTTTCGATAAATTCGAATGAGGACTTCCTGGGAGGCATCAAGCGCATCTTGTTCGTTCCCTAGAATGTAATAAGCGCTACGGTAAACGGAGGTCTCAATAGATCGAAGCAGTTCGACTAGCGCGTCATGATCCCCGGATTGCGCCATCCTGATCAACTCTGCTTCATGCATATTCTCTTCTCCCCCCTACAGACGGTTCGCTCATTGAAAAAGTTGCAAACAGTTTATGTATCCAATATTTGGGTCTGCCAATATAATCCCGCAGGTGTAATAACCAGCGTAATCGCTCCATGAGTATCAGTCCTGTACACGGCGGAACCCGATTTTTTTAAGCGATGCAGCACTTCGGACGATGGATGCCCGTACCGATTTTTCACCCCGGCAGAGATGACAGCAGCTTTTGGTGCTGTGACTGCAAGGAGCTCTTCGGTACTCGAGGTATTGCTTCCATGATGGGCTACTTTCAAAACATCCACGGAAGTCAAACCGTTTTGAACAAGCTGACTTTCCCCATCCTTTTCAATGTCACCCGTAAACAATACAGTCTTGTTGAAAGCAGTAAGCTGGAGTACTACGGATGCATCATTTCCTGAGAAGGTCGTTTCACCCGGGTGAAGCCACTTCCACTCGATTCCCGGCCCATCTGACCAAGATTGACCCGGGAGCCCGGTTACAATCGGAACTCCTTCTTGTTGAAAAAGCTGGACAATCTCGCCCTCCAATTTGGATGGTGCTGTCCCATTTACCAATACCTCTCCAAAAGAAAAATGAGGAACGAGTGATTTTACTCCCCCGATGTGATCCAGATCGCCATGCGTCATGACGACACGGTCGATTTTTTCGATTCCTCTTGCCATCAGAAACGGCAGAACGACGTCTTTCCCCACCTCAAATGGGTCACGCTTTTCCATCCATGGTTCAGCAGCTGGGAACCGCATTGTCCCACCCGCATCCATTAAGTATACCTTCTCATCACCAATTTCGACAACGATGGAATCCCCTTGTCCGACATCAAGGAAGGTAATTCGCACTTCTTCGACTCCTGAAAACGGCTGTCTGGCCGCAACAATGAACAACAGAAATATAACGAAAGTAAGCATTATATCACGCTTTCGATGATAGCCCAACTTCCATGAAATGGGCAGAACAACTAAAAAGCAGGTATACAAAACAAGCCACCACCACGAAGGATGCGGCCAATATGTGAAAGGGAGCCTCATTTTTTCAATGGCAAACAACGGGAGATGAATCCATTTCAACATAGCCGTCGATACCCAAACAGGGATTACTGCCAAAAATGGATGGACGAAATCGAGGACAATCGCAATATACCCGAACGGTAGCGCTATAGCCGAGAGAATCGGTGTCACTACCAAATTGACCAGCCAAGACACTGGTGAAAACAAATGAAAATGGTAGATGAGAAACGGAAAAGAAACGAGCTGAGCTGACAAAGTAACCGCCACAAGTGTACGAATCCAGACGGGTACCCGCACAAACACATGCAAGCTGTATGGCACAAAAATAATCAGACCAAGCGTCACCGCAAAGGAAAGCTGAAAGCCTACATGCCACAGCTGATAAGGATTCACCACCAGCATCAGGATGAGTGCACCTGCCCAGACGTCCTTGCCGTCCAACCTCTTTCCAAATACTTGACAGAGAAGACCCACACTCCCCATCAACCCCGATCGGATCGCGGACGCGCTGGCTCCCACCAGAAGTACATACCCGATCAAAAACAAAATCGTTACGACAAATGCGAGCCTGCGTCTGATACCAATCCGTTCCAAACACCACATAAACATGGAGCTAACCAATGTCACATGCAAACCGGAAATCGCGAGGATATGACTTAAGCCCAAATTCGAATACATGGCCGCAAGCTCAGGGTTCACCTCTTGTCCAAGACCAAGCAGCAGCGACTTCATGTAGCCCGCTGTTTCTGGATCTGTAAATAATGAATCAATTCGCTTGGCACCCGAGTCCTGCCATACTTGAAAGCTCGCCGACACGGAAAAAGCAGGTACCATATCAACCGCTTGATAGCTTGTTTCCCCTGTGACATGGACACCTTGCCAATACAAATAGCTGGCGTAGTCGAAGGCATGGGGATTGCGCGCAGTAGCTGGTAAGGATAGTCGGATCGGAGCTACGATAACACTGCCACGTCTCCACTGCTCTATTTGTGCTGCTTCCTGAAAAGAAGCAAGTTTAACACGAAGCGCGATTTTTTCCAGAGAGCGATGCTCGTTCTGATCAGGCTGATTTTCACCCCAGGATGTTATCGTGACAAAAAATCGTGCTACATCTCCGTCCCGTCTAACAGGTGAATCTATGACACCTTCTATCCAGATGCTCTGCTCGCTTTCTGCCAATGCTTTCACTTCAGTGCCGTGGAGATTCTCGTACCCATAAAAAAAGAGACCTGCTAGAATAGTAATCAGTGAGTAGCATGCAACGAATTTGCGGTATGGCAGCGGGATACATGCAACGAGTGCCCATGATACGCCTGTAGCCAGCAGCAGCCAAGCAGGATGCAAATAGGCGGACAGAATGAGGCCGATCATCATCGCTAGACTTGCTATCCAAACTGACACTCCAATTCCCCCGTCCTGTTCTTTCATGAACCGTTTTGTCGAACGATTCATGGTCTCCTAAGGGAGTATATCTAACCGATTGGGGACAAAAATAGAAAAGAAGAAAGGCTAATTCCCTTGTAGAATCAGCGTTTTCGAGGTCAATCACTGGCATTCATAAGAGATTGCACTGATGATCGATACATGATAGAGTTAGCAGGAGCAATCCAGTGAGAGGAAGAGTCATTTCTTATGTGCGGAATCGTATCACTCTATAACAAGCGGCAAATGCCTGTTCAACAAGAAGCGATTAGTGCAATGACAGGTGTCATCCTGCACCGTGGTCCAGATGACGATGGTTTTCACCTTGAAGACAACATCGCCCTGGGCTTTCGTCGTTTAAGCATCATTGACGTGGAAGGCGGACATCAACCGCTGTTTAACGAAACACGTGACATCTGGATTATTGGTAACGGTGAAATCTACAATTACAAAGAGCTACAGCAATGGTTAAAGGACATCGGTCACGTTTTCCATACCGATTCTGATATTGAAACCATCCTCCACCTTTATGAAGAGGTAGGAACAGATGCACCTAAGCATTTGCGCGGGATGTTTGGCTTTACGATTTACGACTCCCGTAAAAAACGTTTGTTTGGGGCACGCGACCATTTTGGAATCAAGCCTCTCTATTATGTCGAGACGAATGATTCAATCGGGGTATCCAGCGAGATTAAAAGCTTGCTGGAGATACCAGGATTCAAGCGTGAAGTGAATCCAACCGCTTTTTATCACTATTTGACGTTCCAATACGTACCTGATCCTGAAACGATGTTTGCTGGTATTTACCGTATACCGCCTGCGCACTCGTTCGTGATTGAAAACGACCAGATCAAGCTGGAAAGGTACTGGGATGTAGAATTCAAGCCCGATGAAAGCAAGCCGTTCTCTTATTTTGTTGAGGGTACGCGCAGTGTCATGCTCGAATCTGTCGACAAACACCGGATTAGTGAAGTTTCTCGTGGAGCCTTCTTGTCTAGTGGGGTTGACTCTAGCAGTATCGTTGGGATGTTGCGCACATTCGAGCCAGTCAAATCTTTTTCTGTCGGCTCGGATATTCCAGGTTACAGCGAGCTCGATTATGCGAAGCGAACCGCCGCGTATTTGGGATCGGAGCATTTCGAGCGCGTGATAAACGCCAAGCAGTACATGGATGAATTGCCACGGCTCATCTGGCATCAGGACGAACCGGTAGCGGACCCATCTGCCATCCTGCTCTATTTCGTAGCACAGATGGCAAGTGAGCACGTAACCGTTGTATTGTCTGGTGAAGGTGCAGATGAATTTTTCGGCGGATACAATATTTACAGAGAGCCTCATTCTCTCAAAATGTTTTCCGGGATGCCTGGCTGGATGCGCCAATCCATTGGATACATGGCAGAACGCCTCCCCGATCAGGTAAAAGGGAAAAACTTCCTCATCCGTGGATCGAAAACGGTTGAGCAACGCTTCTTCGGAAACGCACTGATTTTCAGCGAAGAGATGAAAAAGCGTGTCGTCATGGATGATATTACCCGTTCGGAATCGTATGTTTCTCCTTTCACCATTACAGAAGAGATTTACAAGCGCGCTTCCGAATATGACGATGTAACCAAGATGCAATACTTGGACATTCACACTTGGCTCAGAGGCAACATTTTGATGAAGGCCGACAAGATGACGATGGCCAATTCTTTGGAGTTGCGAGTGCCTTTCATTGATCTGAAGGTATTTGAATTCGCCGCTACCATTCCAACGAAGTACAAAATTGCCAACGGCACGACCAAGCACGTGCTTCGTGAAGCGATGAAAGACTTCTTACCACCTGAAATTCAAACGAGAAAGAAGCTGGGCTTCCCTGTTCCGACTCGTCATTGGCTCAAAAACGAATTTTACAAATGGGCAAAAGAGATCATTTTTGAATCCAAGGTGGATAACTTGATCAATAAGGCCTATGTGCTGTACATGCTCGATGAACACCGCGAAGGCAATGCGGATTACAGCCGCAAGATCTGGACGATCCTGGTCTTCATGCTGTGGCATCAAATCTTCATTGAGCAAAAACACAATTTTGAGCCTTATGTCAGCCCGAATGTAGACCTTCGCCGCAAAAAAAATTCGCTGCAGCATATCGGCTAACAGCGAGAACGCAATAAATAGATTTGCAGACCCTCTCTTACTTTTCGTAGCATCGTTAATAGAGAACAAGTTCTCTCTATGAACGTATCGCTATGTGAAGGACGGGAGGTTTTTTTGTTATGGTGCTGGAGTGGTGGGAGCGTTATCGTCGTTTCATCTTGCTGACTGCGGCTGTTCTGTTTGTCGGTTGTAGCTATTGGTTATATCAACGCGACCAATCGCATAAGACTGACGAACTACCGTTGCATTCTCCAGCTTATGCAGCATCGAATCTTGAAACAAAAGAACTGACAGATGATTCAGCAACTGCTCAACCTGCCAAGCCTGTAAAAACGACACCGGAAAAAGATAAAGAAAAAGAAGCACTCCCCCCTCCTCTCTATGTCGATGTGAAAGGGCAGGTGAAAAATCCCGGTTTATATCAATTCGAACCAGGTACGCGTGTCGCAAATGCCATCGAAAAAGCAGGAGGAGCACTGCCTGATGCTGACCTTGTCCAAATCAATTTGGCAGCGCCGCTCACAGATGGAGCTGCTTTAGTCATCCCTGCTAAAGGGGCAGCAGCGCCAGCCTCCGCATCCATTGGCCTTGTACAATCTGCTGCCAGCGTATCCACCACTGGTACCTCTTCAGCCATTAATCTCAACACGGCAACTGTCGAAGAGCTCATGAGCCTTCCCGGGATTGGAGAAGCGCGTGCCAAGGCAATCGTGGATTACCGGTCAAAACAAGGGCTATTTCGTTCAGCGGATGACCTGAAACAGATTGAGGGAATTGGCGAGAAGATGTTTGCACGGATAAAGGATCGGCTGGTGGTACAATAAGTGCTCAGCATCCGGTCATGATCATAGGCACTCCTACATAGAATGGGAAAAGAATATCGGAGGGAGGTATGCCCATGAATAGAATTGGGTTCATTGGTACGGGCAGCATGGGCAGTATCTTGATTGAATCATTGCTGTCAGCCAAAGCGCTGACTCCTGGTCATGTCATTATCAGCAACAGAACCCTTTCGAAGGCGCAGCAACTGGCAGCAAAACATCCCGGGCTCATTGTCGCGCACAACAATGCC
This sequence comes from Brevibacillus fortis, assembly GCF_046196545.1. Taxonomy (GTDB): domain Bacteria; phylum Bacillota; class Bacilli; order Brevibacillales; family Brevibacillaceae; genus Brevibacillus; species Brevibacillus fortis_A. The sequence goes on along the minus strand of NZ_CP176370.1, from coordinate 2,169,315 downwards.
GATTTGGTCAAAGAAGCTGCAACGATCGTACTGTGCGTCAAGCCACTGGAATATAGCGTGATGCTCGAACAAATTGCTCCCGCCTTGACGCCAGACCACCTATTGATTACAATCACCAGTCCAATCAAGCTTGCGGATTTAGAGTCTCAAGTTCCATGCGCCGTTGCCAGAGTCGTTCCTTCTATAACAAATGCCGTAATGAGTGGTGTCAGCTTATGTGAATTTGGATCACGTATCCAAGAGGAACAACGTCATTTTATACGAAGTCTGTTTGCCCACATTAGCTCCCCTATTGAGATTTCGGAGCCTTTTTTACGAATTTCTTCTGACATTGTCAGTTGTGGGCCAGCGTTTATCAGCTATATTTTGCAGCAAATGATTCAAGAAGCTGTTGAAGAAACTGGCATTTCCGCAGAAGCTGCTACCTACATGACCGCGGAAATGTTAATTGGGATGGCAGATCTTTTACGCGAAGAAGCATTCACCCTACCTACTCTGCAAAAGAGGGTCTGCGTGCCCGGTGGAATTACTGGGGAAGGTCTTATTCCTTTGCAAGATGGTATTCCCGGTCTTTTCGCCCAAGTATTTCGTCGCACACAAGCGAAGTTTGCCGAGGATCAGGAACTGGTTGCACGAAATTTGAGCAATCAGCCGCATTAGCGAAAGACGAAGAAGCGATATCTGTAAAAAAAGGAGTGGACACCTGTCACTCACAGGCTCCACTCCTCTTTTCATTTCTTGCCTAATTCTGCTTAACGAACGACGATATTCACCAGTTTGCCTGGAACAGCGATGACTTTGACGATCGTTTTTCCTTCGATCAGTTCTTTAATCATCTCGTTGTTTTTCGCCATCTCTTCCATCTGTTCTTTAGTCGAATCAGAAGCGATGAGCAGCTTCTCTTTATTTTTGCCGTTAATTTGCAGGACGATTTCTACCTCGTCTTCAACCAGCTTCGCTTCGTCATACGTAGGCCATGCTTCGTATGCCAGGCTCTCGCTGTGTCCCAGTTTTTCCCACAGCTCTTCACCCAAGTGCGGAGCGATTGGAGACAGCATTTTTACAAAGTCCTCCATGAATTTCTTCGGCAGAACTTCTGCTTTGTAGGCTTCGTTTACGAATACCATCAGCTGAGAAATACCTGTATTGAAACGCAGGCCCTCGTAGTCTTCTGTTACTTTTTTCACCGTTTGGTGGTACACGCGCTCCATGCCAGCCACGTTGGAGGTTTCCACGATTTTTTCGTTCAGCTCACCGTTGTCACCCACAAACAGACGGTATACGCGATCCAGGAAGCGGCGTGAGCCATCCAAGCCTTTTGTCGACCAAGCGATCGAAGCATCCAGTGGTCCCATGAACATTTCGTACATACGCAGTGTGTCGGCACCATGGCTGTTGATGATATCGTCTGGGTTTACGACGTTGCCTTTGGACTTACTCATTTTCTCGTTGTTTTCACCCAGGATCATCCCTTGGTTATACAGCTTTTGGAATGGTTCCTTGGTTGGTACGACACCGATATCGTACAGGAACTTGTGCCAGAAGCGAGAGTAGAGCAAGTGCAGTACCGCATGCTCTGCACCACCAATGTAAATGTCGATTGGCAGCCATTCTTTCAGTTTATCTGGATCAGCCAATGCCTTGTCATTGTGTGGATCGATGAAGCGCAGGAAGTACCAGCAGCTACCCGCCCATTGTGGCATGGTGTTAGTCTCACGGCGTGCTTTCATGCCTGTTTCCGGATCGACTGTATTCACCCACTCCGTGATGTTTGCCAATGGCGATTCACCTGTACCGGATGGTTTGATTTCTTTTGTTTTTGGCAATACGATTGGCAGTTCGGATTCTGGAACGACTTTCATCGTGCCGTCTTCCAGATGGAGAATCGGAATTGGCTCACCCCAGTAGCGTTGACGGCTAAACAGCCAGTCGCGCAGACGGAATGTTACTTTGCGATTTCCTTTGCCTTCCTTCTCCAGCCACTCGATCATTTTGCTGATCGCCTGTTCTTTGTTCAAACCATCGAGCATGCCGGAGTTGATGTGCTCTCCGTCGCCTGCATACGCTTCTTTGGAGATATCTCCACCAGCAATTACTTGCTTGATTGGCAGATCGAATGTTTTCGCGAACTCATAGTCGCGTTCATCATGCGCTGGAACCGCCATGATGGAGCCTGTTCCGTAGCTGATCAGCACGTAATCCGCAATCCAGATTGGCAGACGCTCGCCGTTAACCGGGTTGATCGCATACGCTCCGGTAAATACTCCTGTCTTTTCTTTCGCCAGATCGGTACGCTCCAGATCGCTCTTGTGCTTCGCTTGATCCAGGTACGCTTCCACTGCTTCTTTCTGAGCTGGTACGGTAATTTGCTCAACCAGCTTGTGCTCAGGAGCCAATACCGCATAAGTTGCTCCGTAGAGAGTGTCTGGACGAGTCGTAAAGACGGTAAAGGATTGGTCATGACCTTCGATACCAAAGGTTACTTCTGCCCCTTCAGAACGACCGATCCAGTTGCGTTGCATTTCCTTGATGCTCTCTGGCCAATCCAGTTCATCCAGGTCAGCCAAGAGTCTTTCCGCATACGCAGTAATTTTCAAGACCCATTGCTTCATTGGGCGGCGTTCTACTGGGTGTCCGCCACGCTCACTTTTCCCGTCAATGACTTCTTCGTTCGCCAAAACCGTCCCCAAAGCAGGGCACCAGTTTACAGCTACCTCGTCAATATAAGCCAAGCCGTGCTCATACAGCTTCGTAAAAATCCATTGTGTCCACTTGTAATAATTCGGATCAGTCGTATTGATTTCGCGATCCCAGTCGTAGGAAAATCCGAGTGACTTAATCTGGCGACGGAAGGTGTTGATATTATGCTCGGTGAATTCCGCCGGATCGTTTCCTGTATCGAGCGCATATTGCTCCGCTGGCAAACCAAACGCATCCCAGCCCATTGGATGGAGAACGTTATATCCTTGCATCCGCTTCATGCGGGACAAAATATCAGTAGCCGTATAGCCTTCCGGATGCCCTACGTGCAGGCCAGCTCCAGATGGATACGGGAACATGTCGAGTGCGTAAAACTTTTTCTTACCTTCATCCTCGGAGGTTTTGAAGGTCTTGTTCTGCTCCCAATATTGCTGCCACTTCTTTTCGACATTTTGATGACTGAATACCATGGTAAAGCACTCCCATCTTAAAATAGGTGAAAATACGAAAACCTCTATCGAGGATTGCTCAAGGATGAGCGATCGCGTATTAGCGGAATATTTTCCGATAATATAAAGAAAACCTCACATCCCATATCGCTCTTGCGAAAGGGACGAGAGGTTATTTAACATTCCCGCGGTACCACCCAGATTGGCAAATGACATGCATTCACCCACTTGTTTCATCCGTATCGGGGATAAGCCGCTCACCCTTACGCAGTCATTGTTTGAATGACCTTGGGGGCAAGTGCTGGGAGGTGAGTTCAGATAGATCCGGGTTGACTTGCACCATCCGTCAACTCTCTGTGAATGCTCGAATCCTATTCCTACTATTCCTCTTAAACGCGTCGAAATTTGTAGTTATAACGCCATTATAGTCAATCCGAACCAATCATGTCAAACTTTTCGGCTTGCGGGCTGAAAAAAATAGGCGCTCACTCGCTTCTTGTGGCGGCATATCCGAGTAATCAGCGGTGATGACAATATCTGTGAAGCCGGCATCTGTCAGCCAGCGCATCAGTTGGACAGGCTGGTAAGCCCGTTGCCAATGCTCTTCTTCCATCCGCTCGTACAATCCGTTTGGCTGACGAATGAAAAACGTTAACTGATGCTCTATCTCCAGTCGCAGCGGGTCGCAAAAACATTGCCAAATGTACGAAACTTCATCTTCTACATGTGTGAACGTCTCGTCTCCGAAAATGTGCAGCATCTTGTACGGACTGTGCACATCAAACAGAAAGCTCCCACCAGGCGCGAGATGAGCGAAAACGCGCTTGAACGTTTCCTGCACATCCGCTTCTTCTGTAAGATAGCTCAATGAATCACACAAGGAGATAACCGCATCCGCTTCGGGTAAGGACAGCTCGCGCATATCCTGCTCCACCCACGCTACTTCTACTTGCTCCTGCCTCATTTTGTCATAGGCGATCGCAAGCATTTCTGTTGAGAGATCCACTCCCGTAACACGGTATCCCCGCTTGGCGAGTGGGATCGCAATCGTGCCAGTCCCACAGCCAAGATCAATGACCCGCACAGGCTTCTCTCCCTTTGTCCAATGACGCTCGACCCAATCGAGCCACTGGTCATATGGAGTATCCGCCATCAGCCTGTCATATACAGCGGCCATATGTGCGTATGCCATCTGTCCTTACCCTTGCGCGCTGAAGGAAACTTCCTCTGCGTCCTTCCACAGGCGCTCCAGGTTGTAAAACTCGCGATCTTCGCGATGGAAAACGTGAATGACGATATCGCCCAGATCAACCAGTACCCAGCGACCTTCATCCGCTCCCTCGATACCGCGGACGTCAAAGCCGTTTTTGTGGGCTTGATCACGAATTTCGCGAACAATTGCCTGTACTTGACGCTCGTTGTTTCCGTGGCAAATCATGAAATAGTCTGCGATCACGGACAGCTTTTTAATATCGAGCACCTTCAAGTTCTCTGCTTTCTTGTCCTCTACTGCCTTCACAACCAACTGAGCCAAATCTTCTACTGTTTTAACCATCAAAACCCTCCTTCTCTCCCTTTGCGGGAAACCAAATCGTTATATGCGGTCAATGTCAACGGGAAAACCGTCTTTTGCTTCTCTATCAAAAATTGAATTGTGCCTCCCAAGGCGAGTGCCAGGGCGGCATCCAAATCATGCATGGCTTTGGCGCGAATAAAATCAACACCAGGGTATACCCGGTTTGGTTCTATATAGTCTGCCACACAGACGACTTTTTCTAACAGGGACATGCCAGCCCGACCCGTTGTATGGTAGCGAACGGCTTGTAAAATATCTGCATCCGTTACACCTAGGTCAGTCTGGATCACAATGGCTGCTGCAAAGGCGTGCCATAGCTCTTTTTCCCCTTCCAAAAGCTCTGTGGGCATATCGTGACGAACGAGAATCTCGAACATTTTTTCCACAGGCCAGCACTTACAGTAATCGTGCAACAGTCCAGCAAGCTCGGCTTTGTCAGGATCAGCCCCGAATCTCTCTGCCAGCTCGCGAGCCGACGCAGCCACCCCGAGGGTGTGCTTGTAGCGTTTTTCATGCATTTGTTGCCGTACGCGAACGAGAAGCTCTTCCCGATTATCCAAAAGTCTCATAGATTCGGTTCTCCTTTATATAGCGCTCCACGGCATCAGGTACAAGATAACGGATGCTTTTTCTGGCAGCTGCCTTCTCGCGAATCATCGTAGAGGAAATGTCCCAAACAGGCATCCCCACAAATGTGACGTCCTCGCTCGATTCTCGATCTAGTTCAGTTCCAGGCCTCGCTAGACCTATAAATCGTACCATATGAATCAGCTCTTTGTACTGGTACCATTTGGGCAAGATTTTTACCATATCTCCTCCCATGATAAAGGAAAAACGGCAATCCGGGAACTGCCTGATGAGCTGGGACATCGTGTCATAGGTGTACGATGGACCTTCTCTTGCGAACTCCACATCTGTTACACGAAACACCTCGTGATCAGACACGGCGAGCTGAACCATTTGCAAGCGGTGATGCGCCAGCGTCAGACTCTCTCTCTTTTTGTGCGGTGGAACGTGTGTAGGCATAAACCAGACTTCATCCAGGCCCGCTTGCTCTCTGGCTTGTTCAGCCGCCAGCAAGTGCCCGCAATGAATCGGGTCGAACGTTCCTCCCATGATCCCTACTTGCTTGATTGGCTGTCTCATCGCATGCAGGTCACTTATGGCAGCTTGATCGTCTTGTTCTCCCTGGACTCTTTGTACAAGACAACCGTATGGCCGATCAACTGCACGAGCTCTGCTCCTGCACCTGCTGCCAGATCTTCTGCTACTTGATGTTTATCGTCATTATTGTTTTGCAAAATCGCTACCTTGATCAATTCACGTACTTCCAACGCTTCTTTGATCTGAGTAATCATATTTTCGTTTACGCCGCCTTTTCCTACTTGGAAAATCGGGGTGAGATGATGTGCTTCTGCGCGCAAAAAGCGCTTTTGCTTGCCAGTCAACATCGGCAATGCCTCCTTTTACATCCTGCAAAATCAGGTTGTTTTCTTTAATTGTTGCAAGACGACCTCACGCATAACCTCAGTTGGTGCTCGTTCGCCCGTCCACAGCTCGAAAGCCAGTGCACCTTGATTCACGAACATACCGATTCCGGAATGAACAGTGGCACCGATGCCACGCGCTTCTTTGAGCAGACGCGTTTCGAGTGGGTTATAAATCAGATCGCTAACGGTTAAACCGGAATGAAGCCATTCTGCTGGCACAGGTGTCTCCTGTACGTTTGGCAGCATTCCGATCGATGTCGTATTGATCAACAGCGAAGAGTCTGCGATGGCCGCTGCCCCTTCGCCCTGTTCTACGATTTTCGTAGGTACAATCGTCCCGACATGCTCAGCTAATACGGCGGCTCTTTCCCGGGAACGATTGATGATGCGAATTTCCTTGACTCCTTGTTCAGCCAAGGTAAACGCCACTGCACGTGCAGCGCCTCCAGCCCCTACCATGGTTACCACTTGCTTTTCAAGAACGATTCCCGTCTCTTCCACAAGCGAACGAACATAGCCCATACCATCTGTGTTGTAGCCAATCAAGCGTCCATCACGAGAAACGACGGTATTGACGGCGCCGATTCGTTTGGCGAGCGGATCGATTTCATCCAGCATCGGCATGATAGCAACCTTGTGGGGGATCGTGACGTTAATCCCTTTCAAGCCTAAGGCGCGAATACCCGCGACTGCATCTTCCAGATTTTCTGGTTCAACATCGAACGCAGCATAGGCAAATCCCAACCCGGTCTCTGAAAAAGCTGTATTGTGCATCATCGGTGATTGCGAGTGGGAAACTGGATGTCCAAACAGGCCAACCAGTTGTGTTTTGCTTGTAATCATGGAGCTTTTCCTCCCCGGACGTCTCTCTATAGCATATGGCAAGGGGCAAGGCTAACTCGACTTTTCTTGCTTAAGCTAGATCAGCCCTTTGCGCATCCCAACACTTACGCCTTTAGGTGCATGCACGACAACACTCGCTTCGTGTTTTCCTTGGATGCTGACCCAGCCCAAACCGGAAATTACGATGTCAGTAGTCGTGGTGGACTTGTTGATTTTAAAGGTGTGCTTCACAAATGGTGGAAGTGCTTTCGCAGCTTCCTCCCCTGTTGGCGGTACCAGCAAGGTTCCATGGTGCTTTTGCATCACCTCGTCTGATTTCTCCAGCTTCGTCCGGTGGATGTACAGGTCGTTGTCGACATAGACGATGAACGGCTGTCTCTCTCCGCGTACGAAGTCGATACGGGCTAATCCACCCAAAAAGAGTGATTGTCCATCATCGAGCTGATACACCTTGGAGTTGATCCGGCTGGTCGGGGTAATCTTTCTCAGATCAGTCGGGGATACCATATGTCCAATCTGGTCGCGATTAATGATTCCCGGCGTATCAAAAATGGATCGGCCATCCTCGAGCGGAATCTCGATTTTGTCCAGTGTCGTACCCGGGAATGGCGAAGTCGTAATCTCCAGCTCAGCCGCACCGTAGTCATGCAAGATGCGATTGATCATGGTCGACTTTCCTACGTTGGTTACACCGACAATGTAAACATCTCGACCTTTGCGCAGCTCTCCGATGCGATTTAACAGTTCATCGATATGAAGCCCTTTTTGCGCGCTGATAAGTACGACATCCTCTGGGCGCAGTCCGCGTTCTTTTGCTTCGTGCTGCATCCAGTTACGTACGCGGTTCAGGTTGATGTTTCTCGGCAGCAGATCGACCTTGTTACCCACGAGCAAAATCGGATTTTTCCCGACAAAACGTGGCAAACCCTTGAGCCAGGAGCCTTGGAAGTCAAAAATATCGACTACCATTACGACAAGGGACTCCGTAGAACCGATGCCATCCAAAATCTTGAGGAAGTCGTCATCGCCCATTCCTACGGGAGCTACTTCATTATAATGCTTGATACGATAACAACGCTGGCAAATGACTACCTTTCTGCCAAGCGCGGATTCAGGTGCATAGCCAGGCTTTTTTGCATCTGCTATCTGAATGGCAATTCCACATCCAGCACAAGAGCCATGCATTTGTTCCGTCATGCTTTTCTCCTCCACGAAACCATTCCTTTCCTCTCCATCCAAATAAGGGCCACACGCTCCATCTGACGATTAAAGCGCGTCCAAAAACCATCCGTCTGGGCCACAGGAACAACCAGGATCGTATGAAATCCTAATCGATTTCCTCCCAGCACATCGGTAAACAATTGATCGCCAATGACAACAGTCTCAGCGATGGTTACATTCATCTGCCTCACTGCCTGCAAAAAGGCACGGTTTGTCGGCTTTTTGGCCGCATAAATAAACCCGAGATTTAATGGGGCACAGAAGCGGTCTACACGCTCCTTGTTGTTGTTGGAGACAACAGTGACCTGTATGCCTGCCTCATGCATGCGAGCAAGCCAGTTGATGACCTCCTCGGTTGCATGTGGCCTGTCCCATTCCACCAAGGTATTATCCAAGTCTGTAATCACCGCACGGATGTTATTTCGTTTCAATTGATCTATGTCAATGTGATGGATTGATTCGACGAACTGACTAGGCATCAGCTTCTCTAAAAACACGGGGCACCTCCAAATGATGTGAAGCAATCAACCGCGATTTCGGCACCTACTATACCATAATCGACCACATAGTTGCAAAACAAAAAGCATGATCACCACTTGCATTGCTCTGTCATCCTGTGTAAAATGGTGTGACTGAGAAAACTGTTTTTGTTTTTATAGTTTTCTGTTCTGTTTTGGCTGGGGGGCGATTGCAATTAAAAACCGGATCATGAAAGGTTTTATTGAAGAGATTCGCGATAAAGGCATGAAATTTTCCATGGATGATTTGGCCAAGCGGCTCGGGATCAGCAAACGCACGTTATACGAGCACTTCTCATCTAAGGTAGAAATTCTGGAAACCATCATTCAGCAGTCCTTTGAAGAGGGCGATGAAAAAACACAGCAAATTCTCGCAGACGACAGTCTCTCTCTTATCAATAAAATCAAAGGCGTCATGATGGTTTTACCGACACACTATGAATTTTATGATTTGCGCATCCTCGAACAGATGAAGCGATATTATCCTGAGCAATATGCCCAAGTCGAGGCTTCTTTATCCGAGGATTGGCAGACGCTTCGCGTCCTTCTCGAGCAAGCGATTCGAGAAGGACTCATCGTCAATATGGACGTCACGCTCATGCTGAAGGTCATTGTCGATGCGCTGAATTCAACACTCGATCAGCGATTTTACATGAAAAACCAGATTACAGTCTCAGAGGCGCTTTCCGCTATTGTAGATGTCCTCTTGTTTGGATTGGTACCAGCGGATAAAAGGTAACAAATTGCTCGTGGTCGTTCCGCTTACTTTGGAAGACCACGATATCGTTTTTTGCAAGAAAACCAATAAAACAAAAATAGTTTTTATAGTTAAGAGGTGTTCCATCATGTCCATCTTTACACAAATGACCAAGCAACAACGAATAGGACTTTTATTTGTTATCCTGATCCTTTTTATCGACATGCTGCTGTACAGCTTGTTGATTCCGATTGTTCCTTATTTTACAGAAACGCTTGCGCCCTCCTCCACCATGATGGGCGTGCTGTTTAGCAGCTATGCTGTAGCGCTGCTCCTCGCCACGCCGATTTTCGGACCGATATCTGATCGGGTCGGCAGACGTACCATGCTTTTGATCGGATTGCTCGGGCTCGCTGCTTCCACTTTATTGTTTGCTTTCTCTGAGACAATGGTCATGTTGATTACCGCTCGTTTTGTTCAAGGTATAGCTGCTGCCGCTACATGGCCAACTGCCCTTGCCCTCTTGGCGGATTTGTTCCCATCCAAAATGCGCGGAGCTGTTATGGGAATTGCATTGACGGCGATTTCGACCGGTACATTGCTCGGAGCGCCGATTGGCGGATGGTTGTTTGAAATCAGTGACCATCGCATGCCTTTCCTGGCAGCAGCAGCCTTCACCGTGATCAACATTGTGCTGGTCTACTTGTTCTTGAAGGAAGACGCGACGAGAACTGAGAGTGAAAAGCTTCATGTCGGTGGATTCATCCGCAATCCGCAAGTCATCTTTATCGCTGGAATCGTATTGTTAGCTGAGATTTCCCTTTGTTTGCTAGAACCGACGTTGCCCGTATTTTTTACAGAGAAACTCAGCATGACGCCGACAACGATTGGTCTTTTGTTTGGCGTCATGACACTCGCATACGGACTGATCGCTCCAGTTGCTGGCTCCCTTTCCAGCCGCATGAATCCGTATAAGCTCATGTTTGGCGGGATCATTATGCTGGCTGTGTTTCTGCCATTTTTGGCGTGGGCGGACTCCCTCTGGCAGGCAATGCTCGCAATGGCATTGATCGGGGCTAGTATTGGCTTTACCTTATCGCCTACCTTGGCTACGTTGGGGGCTATTATTGACCAAGGGGGAAGCGGTGCATACGGCACGGCATACTCTCTCTTTAATATGTTTCACGGAATCGGAATGGTTGCTGGCCCACTGGCAGGGGGAGTTTTGACCGATTTACTGCCAGTATCCTCTGCCCTCCTGATCGTGGCAGCGTCCATCCTCGGCTTCAGTATTTTACTTTTTGTCCAATTAAAAGCAAGCAAATCCGCCCGTCTAAGCACCAATGAAAGCGAGATGAAATTTTGAGCTTGTCTATTCGTGAAATTACGAAAGAAAATTGGCGCCAAATTGCCTGCTTGACTGTAACGGAAGGCCAACACTCCTTCATCGAGAGCAACGCTTTTTCCATCGCCCAATCAGGTTTTGAACCGGAATGGATATCATGCGGTCTGTATGACAAGGACATCGCTGTCGGTTATGCCATGCACGGAATCGAAGTAGAGAATGGCCGAATTTGGCTGGATCGCTTTATGATTGATGGTAGCCATCAGGGTAAGGGGTACGCCAAAAGGTTTCTGCGCGTGCTCGTTGAAGAAATGTGCAGACGCTACAGCTGTACGCGCATTTACTTGAGTATTCATCCTGAAAACGAGTTCGCTCGCAAGCTGTATGAGTCGTTCGGGTTTACCTCAAATGGCGAAATGGATGGTCCGGAGGAAGTGATGATCCTCGACCTGACAAATGAGTAGATAAGGCACCTCCTCTGTCGACGGACGAAGGGGGTGCCTCTTTTTGTCGCTATCATTGACTTTTACGTGCTTCCATCAGTCTCTTGACCTTCTCTGTCGGAGTCCAGCATTGAAATCGATAGTCCGGACGTGTCTCATAGGTTAGACGCGAACATCGATAGCTGACTCCTCCCGTACCTTTCTCCACGCGAAAATGAATACAGGTCGCACAGCAATGAAAGGCATTCTCTGTCTCCACCGCTCTCCCTCCCTTACTTCCCCAGCTTCCACGAAAACATGGAGAGCTGTTCGTACCTCTCCCCTTGCTGTTCGGCAAAATTCGAAAAGCCTACCCCCACCAATCGAACTCCCGCTGTATAGTCAAAGGCGTCGAGCAAATCGTCCAACAGATCCTGCCAATTGGCCCCGGCTACAGCCTTGAGCTGCTTGGTCCGTTGGGTAAAGTCCGCGTACTTGATTTTCAGCGTTATCGTCTGGGGCTCGACTCCTTCTTCGCGAATGTCCTCTTCGACCTCGCGCAAAAGGGAGGTGGCAATCGGAGCAATCGCATCCCTGTCAAACAAGTCAAAGGGCAGTGTCGTTTCGCGGCTCAATGATTTCGGCGCGCGGTCCATTTCTATTTCGCGATTGTCTTCTCCTCTCGCCCGGTAATAGAGGGAACGACCGAACTTCCCAAATAATGTAGTGGCTTCATCGAGTGAAAGCCGCCAAAAATCCTCTACCGTCTCAATCCCCTTTTTCGCGAGCAGCTCCTGCGACTTTTTGCCGACTCCATGCAAGGTGCCAATTGGCAACGGCCTCAGCACATCCAAAGCCTGCTCAGGTCGGATGATTACAAAGGCATCCGGCTTTTTCAAGTCACTGGCAATCTTAGCCAACGACATATTGTAGGAAAGTCCGATGCTGCAAGTAAGTCCGGTCTCCCGTTTGATACGCCTCTTGATATCGCGGGCGATGGGTACCGCATTCTCATAATGGGACACGTCTAAATAAGCCTCGTCTAGACCCACTGTTTGATAACGCTCTGTATAAGAAGTAAATATCTGTCTGACTTCAGCAGACTTTTCGATATAACGGCTATAGCGGACAGGCAAATAAAAGCCTTGCGGACATTTTTTCCTCGCCATGGCAACAGGCATTGCGGATCGAACACCGAACTTTCGAGCTTCGTAGCTGCAAGTCGATACGACACCGCGATTGCCAGTTCCCCCGACAATGACTGGCTTCCCACGCAATTCGGGGCGATCTAACTGCTCTACACTCGCAAAAAACGCGTCAATATCCAGGTGAAGAATTTTTTTCATAGGGATACCCACCAAACATACATTCTCATTTCTATTATCCCTGTTTTGTTCTGCGGACGCAAGCGAGAACGTCTTATGCTTGGCTTTCGATTACCTGTAGCAGCTCAGACACCGGCGGATTTCCTTTTTTGGCGTAGATGATATTTCCGTTTTTGCCTATGATGTACACGATGCGTTGCTGAAAAAACAATCCGAGAACCTTTCCGACATCATATGCTTTTCGAATCGATTCGTCTTCATCCACGATTAACGGAAATTCATAGCGGAACTTATCAGCAAATGAGCGTTTCTTGTCCATGCCGCCTGGATTGACGCCAAAAACGACTGTATTTGCTTGCTCGATTTTGGTGTAGTGTTCCTGCACCGCACACAGCTGCTTCGTACAAATCGGGGTATCATCTCCCGGATAGAAAATGAGGACGATATTTTCTTTGCCGATGTGTGTTTGGAGATCTACGATTCCTTTTGTGCTGTTTGCTTTAAAAACGGGAGCCGATGTTCCTACTTTTAACATTCCCCTCACCTCTAGGCCAAGTATATCAATATGTACAGCTCAACAGCCAGAGCAACTAGCCCCGGCTGTCAGGTGATAATAGTCGATGTTCTCGGCAATCTGGGATGAGCGCGAACATGGTTGAAACGCCCTTTTTCACTAGATTAGGAAGCCTCTCCTGCATGCAAAAAACCGCTCTGGGCAATCCTAGAACGGTTTCTTGCATTTCTATTCTATTTAGTCGCTTGCAGCTTCAACTGCTTTACCCGGGCAACAAATGCCTCGGCAATTTTCAACATGTCGTCGTCGTGTGCCCACATCCGTTCTGGATGCCACTGTACGCCTACATGTAGCCCGTCGAGGCTTTCCATCGCCTCAATCACACCATCAGCCGCGCATCCTGTGACTTTGAAGCCCGGTGCTATGTCTTTGACTGCTTGGTGGTGAGAGGTGTTCACGAGCACCTCTGTCTTTCCGAGGGCATCCGCTACAAAACCAGGTTGCAGCGTAATCTTGTGCGCCCCGTATTGCCGTGAACCCTTCTGCGCATGCTGTAATGCTCCTGGTACTTGGCTCGGGATATCTTGAATGAGAGTGCCGCCACACGCCACATTCAAAATTTGCATCCCGCGACAAATGCCCAGGATTGGCTTTTTCAGCTCCAGCGCAATCTTGATAATCTCAAGCTCCGTGATGTCTCTTTCGTAATTGATATCGCCCAGCCCTTGCAGTGGGTCTTCGCCGTACAAATGCGGGGCCGGATCTTCACCACCGGACAAAATCAAGCCGTCCAGGGATTCGATCATCTCACGAAACGGAGCATCCTGAATCGTCAGCAGTGGCAAGATCAGTGGAGTACCGCCACAGCGCGCAATTCCGTTCACATAGCCTGAACCTACATAGAAAAACTGGTCGAGATCGTTCTTCGGAAAATACATTTTCGTACATGCCACACCAATGATCGGACGCACACCAGTCACTCCCTCATAGACTCATGATTACTTTTGATTGGAAGCGTATTTGAAGTCGATGAACCCGAGTGCATCTACTACCACATCTTTTACGCTATCCTGCTTTACCCACGCATAGGTGAAATAGTAGATTGGCAACGCAGGCATTTCATCCATGACAATTTGTTCAGCTTTCTTGAGGATTTCCTTACGCTTCGCTACATCCCCTTCTTTAGCAGATTGGGCGAGCAAATCGAGGAACTCCTTGTTTTCCCATTTGGATGTATTCAGTCCACCCTTGAAGACTTCCAGGAAGTTGATCGGATCGTTGAAATCGCCAATCCAGCTACCTCGACCGATTGTGAAGTTTCCTTGCTTCATGTCTTCGCGGTGAACCTTGTTCTCTTTGTTAACCAGTTTGACCTCGATGCCAAATGCTTTTCGCCATTGATCCTGAATGACCGTCGCAATACGTGAATTGACCTCTGACGTATTGTATGCAATCGTGATCGGTGGCAACTCTTTGATTCCCGCTTCTTTCATGCCTTCTGCCAAGAGCTTTTTCGCGGTCTCTACATCGCCGTCTTTGATGTAGCCCTCTGGTGTGAGTGCCATGGTTGGCGGGAGAATTCCTGTCGCTGGCGTGCTCTTGTATGGTACGACATTATCGGAGATTTCCTGACGATTGACTGCCGTAGCAAACGCCTGACGAATCTTTTTGTTGTCAAACGGCTTTTGCGTCGTATTGAAAATGTACCAGTACGTACCCGCTGTCGCTTGAGCTTGCATCTTTCCGGATTCTTTCAGAGCATCCAGCGCATCCAATGGCAAATCGCCTAGTGGTGAGCCTGCCCAATCCAGATCACCTTTTTCAAACATCGACAGCTCCGTATTGGCATCCTCGATCATGTTCAAGGTCAGCTTGGACAATTTGACAGCGTCCTTATCCCAGTAGGAATCGCTCTTTTCGAATTCGATCTTTGATTTGTGCTCCCAATTTTTCAAGCTGAATGGCCCGTTTGTAATGTAAGTCTCTGGCTTAGAAGTCCACTCTTTTTTGCCCTCAACCGCTTTTTTGTTGACCGGGAAATAGGTGACAGATGCAACCAGTTCCGGGAAAAACGGTGCCGGGTTTTCCAGTGTAACAACCAGTGTCTTGTCATCAGTTGCCTTCACGCCGACATCTTCGGCTTTTGCCTTGTTGGCGTTAAAGGCTTGCCCATTTTTCAAATAGTACATCTGGTACGCGTAACCGGATGCGGTTTTCGGGTCGAGAACCCGTTTCCATGCGTACTCGAAGTCGTGAGCAGAAACCGGATCTCCATTGGTCCATTTGGACTCCCGCAGATGGAAGGTATACGTGAGACCATCAGCGGAAACCTCGTACTTCTCTGCGACCGCCTCTTTCAGCTCGCCTTTTTCATTCAAGCGCAGGAGGCCATCAAATGCTGCACGGGCAACAGACATCGAAGGGATATCTTCTGCCAGTCCAGGGTCGATCGTGCTTGGCTCACCAGAATTCAGGTTGACCTGCATCGTTTGGGGGGCGCTACTCTGCTCCTGCTTCGCACCTGTCGTCTCCCCCGTGGTGCTTGCTTGCGGTGTTCCACAACCAGCGAACGCTAAACTGGTTAACAAAACAGCACAAAATGATAGTTTCTTCCACTTATGCAACAGCAAAACCCCCATCTTAGGAATAATTCTTCTTGATTGTTAGGAGCATGACTAAATAATATTATCTTGAGAAAATTTTGTCTACATCGAAACAAAAGGAGATGGGTCTACATGTTATCCAGTCTTTTTGCCCAAATATCCAGTCTGATCACGGACGCCGGAGGGGAATGGGGAATCTTTTTCGAAGATTTGCAAACCGGTGAAACCTTATCCATCAACGAAGATCAACGCTTTTATGCAGCCAGTGTGATCAAAGTCCCGATCATGACAGCAGTTTTTGCAGAGGCGTACGCAGGCAAGTTTGCCTTAGAGGACAAAATCAAGCTGCGTGCAGAGGATCTCGTTGGCGGTGCAGGTGTTCTTCAGCATATGACTCCCGGCACTGAATTTACGATTCGCGACCTGGTTACGCTGATGATCATCCAAAGCGACAATACAGCGACGAACATGATGATTGATCTCGTCGGAACAGAGAGCATTCGCAACGCGATGCAAAAAACAGAAATGACAAACAGTCACTTCTACAACAAGCTCATGGTCGTCCCAGCCGAATTAGAAGGCTACAATGAGGTGACGGCAAAAGACATGGGAAGCCACCTCCGATACTTGGCAACAGGAAAAGTGATCTCCTACGACAGCTGTTTGAAAATGGTCGCCATCTTGAAGACTCAGCAACACCGTGACCGTATCCCCTTCCTTTTGCCTGACCCAGAAGGTGATGTGATCGGGATGATTCCGAAATGGGAATTCGCCAACAAGACTGGCTCTGTAACCAAAATTACGCATGATGTCGGCATCCTCTACATCGGTTCTCATGCTGTCACCTTGTCCATTTTAAACAAGGGACTCGAGCAAAAGGAAGCTGCCGACGTCATGGCGCAAATCGGCAATCTCGTTTATCACGTATATAGTCAGAAAGCGTAATCCATGTGGCCTGCCATCTCCATTGGCGGGCTTTTTTCTTTGAAACGTTGCATGAGAAAAAACAAGCAGGCATTCCTTTCGCAAAGGAACACCCGCTCGTCATCGACTTATTCTTTTTCCAAAATCAGCTTGGCAACGTTCATCGCGCTAGAGAAAGACAGCTCAGATAGCTGGCCTTGTCCTTCACACCAGTCACCCGCGAAGAACAGGTTGCGGTAATCCGGCATAAAAGTCGGCATTGGCTTCTGATTCATGGTCCACTTGATCTCCTGTACGACTGCACGAGCAGAAACGCGCGGCACAACCAGTTGCTCACGCCAGCCTGGGAAATGCTTGTCATACAGGTTTTCAATCTCTTGTTTGCGGATTTCGGCCGCTTCCTTGTTCCCTACTTCATCCTGACGCATGTAAGCAGTCGCCTGCAGCAACTGCCCGCCTTCAGGTACACAAGTACGGTCATAATACGAAATATCGGTAATGAAAATATTGTTTGCTTTTTCGTAGATGTAGGAGAACGGTACGTCAATTCGCTCTTTCAAGCCAATGTCATACACCATAACAACCGTTGGCTCGTATTCAGCATGCTGTGCAATCGCATGCTCCAGACGCGTCTCCGCAAAGACCTTCGCCATCTCCTTCGGCGGAATACAGCAAATAAATTCATCCGCCGTAAATTCGCCCTCCGGTGTCACCACTCCAACCACACGGTCATTCTCTACTTGGAACTTTTCTACTTTGGTTTTGATCAGAATCGTACCCTGATTTGCTTCAATCACACGCACGAATTCATTGATCAATGCTTGCCAGCCGCCACCGATATACGCTACCGGTTTATTCGTTGTAAACAAACGGCTGTAGTACGCAAAGAATACATCAGAAGGAATCTTTTCAGGCTCACGTGTGAAGAAGTTGGAAGAAGCAAGCGTCAACATCATTTCTCGCACTTCTTCGTTGACTTGCTTTTTCTCCATCCACTTTTGAATCGACATATGTGGATGGCCTTTCTCCATTTTTAGCATCGTTTTCAAAATCTCAAACGTGAACAATACTTTGTCCATGCCTTTTAAGAGCTTCGTTTGGAAAAGTCCTTGTACATTCGCCGGAACTGCAGTCAGATCGCTACCAATATCGTACTTGGCTTTTGTCGGATTGAAATCCTGCCAATCGATGTTCAGACCCAATTCTTTTTCAAACGTTCTCAAAACGGAGCTGTCGCGAGCATAAATGGCGTGGGCACCGAAGTTGAAGTTAAATCCTTTGATCTTCAGTGTAACGGCACGTCCACCCAATTGACCGCGTTCCAAAACTGCAACTTTTTTGCCTTTCGACGACAGGTAGGCGGCACTGGAAAGACCAGCAAGTCCTGCACCTACAATAACAACGTCATAGTGATTGGTTGTCATACACAATCTCCCCTACGCACTAGCGATGTTGAATACATAAGCTAAACCCTATCCTAGTCTAAGGGATGGATAAGGTGGAAGTCAACTATTATTGAACTGTGTCTATTTTTATACTGACTTATACCAATATTTACCTAATGAACCAACTTGTTTACCTCTCTTCTTGAAGCAGTATGCCCCGCTATTCGCCGTATATCCAGCCGACGAAAACACGACAAAAAAGCCCTCTATAGCAGTTATCTGCTTAATAGAGGGCTCTTGGGCAACTGGAAGTAGCGAATTAATCGTTTCGGCGAGTCATTTGCTGCCAAACGGTACCGCTAGCCGCCTCACCGCTTTCAATGCGCTGCACGGCCATTTGGACTTGCAAGCTGACCTCGAACTCGGGATCGTTCTGTGCGGCACGCAAAGCGTCCAAGGCAGTTTCATCCCCCACCTCAAACAAGTAGCGAGCAGCGCGCCAGCGTACCAGCTTGTTTTTATCCTTCAACGCTTCACACATCGGCAGAATTGCGCGCGTGTCACCTAAGTCAGACAAGGTATCCCCCGCCGTGCGTCGTACAGAGACGGAATCATCGCGGAGCGCTTCAAACAAGAGCGGGAAAACATCATCCCCACCAATCATGCCCATATACACAACCGCCAGCCTGCGAATCGACGGTTTGCTATCACGAAGCGCTTTTTCCAAAACAGGCAAATCCTCTTCAGTTGGCTCCATCCGATCCAACGCTTCATATCTTTTTTGCCAATCGGGATCATCGAGCATCTCTAGCGTAACGACTTTCTTTTCACGTACGACTGGCTCTGGGGTTTCCCCGGGACCAAGCGCCATGGCCTGTTCCACGATTTCTTCTACACGGCTCTCCGGATAGGAGGCATCGACTTCCAATGCGACCTCTTCACCAATCTCGCGCAAATCGCCGTAACGCACGCCATGCTCGACCCATTTTCGCTCCATGATGAGGTTGGGCGACGCAGAGCCTGCACGCACGGCTGCCTGTCCAAAGCGCTCTGGCAGCGCTGCACGAATCTGTTCCGTTCCCATAGTCACCTTGACCTGCATCGGTACACCGCGGAACATTTGAATGTACACTTGCGCCTCTCCAAATGCCCCCGCTTCCTCGGTAGACATGTCAGGAACAGCAGCTCCTGCACCTGCTTGCAAAACCTCTCGCGCGACAGTCAATATACGCTGCCAATCTGCATTAGACTTTCGCTCCAGCGCGAGAAAATCTGCCGTATGAAAAATGGAGGTAACCCCTTCGATCTCCAAGAGCTTGTTCATGAGTTCTGGTGCTTTACTCGCATCTTTCTTTGTATAGACATGTTGGACCCCATCCGGCAAACGCTCGTCTACATTCAGCTTCATGACGTTTGGACTCGGCGTCGGTTCGATGGACAACAGTTTCATATTGAGTCACTCCTTTCTTATGCATGTTCAAAAAGTCGTCTTTTCAGCACCGAGAAAGTGGCGAGAAGCCGAAGAAGGAGGAGCGGAATGTAGGAAATCTACATGAGCACCGGACTTCGAGGGTGAACGCCAATTTCGATGTCGAGTAAACTTTCAGGAATACCTCGTGATCAAAAGACGGCTTTTTGAACAACCTTTTTACAACGCACTTGCTTCTCTACTATCGTAGCATGGAACCTGATACGTTTTCCAACCCGAGAGATAGTGAAAAGCAGTTTGCCTGCTACAACGCCAGCTTGTAGTAATCATTGGCCGACTTTACAAAAAAGCCGCATGATTCATACAGCCCCAAAGCACTGCTGTTTTCACAGGCTACCTCGAGTGATACGTGCGGACATCCTTCATCCACCAGCATCTCAATCGTTTGTGCCAAAGCCTGTCGTCCGTATCCTTTCCCTTGGTAATCTGGGTGGACACAAAAACCATAAATAAACGCCTTGCCTTCATTCTTTTTCACGCTTATTTTGCCAATAGCCTTGTCATCGACAATCAATAAAAGCGTGGTGGACTTGGGATCGCCCGCCATGTTCTCGGCCATTTCCCTTGCGCGTTCTTCCTCCATTTGAAAACCATGGACGTTCAGCCAAATCAATGTTTCATAGTCACTGGCGATCTCCGGTCGAAGCAGCACGTTTCCAGAAACCGTTGCTCTTTGCTTCTCTCCTAAATCCATCCAATATTCCGAGAATTGATATTCCCCGCCGATTCGCTCCATATATGACTTGCCACTTTGCGAATCTCGCTGAACGATAAACAACTGCGACGGAATGCCTCTTCGTCTGCATGCATCTGCGGCTTGTGCTTGCAGCGCTGTGAATATGCCTTTTCTTCTGTAGGCTGGATGGACCATGCCGCTCACTTCTGCCTCACCGCCATGAAACACGTAGAGCCCCAGAAAGCCGACCAGCTTTCCATCTTCATAGCATACAAAATCTTCTTCATGCTCTCCCGAACGCCTTTCCAGCATGTTCGGGTTTACTTTGAGATCAATCCCATCCTGCTCATTGCAAATTGCAACCAACTCTTTAATCTGTGCCAGTTCCTCTGAGGTGAGTGTTTTTCTAGCCGTGATCGTATACGTCAAAGCGTAAGCACCCTTTCTATGATTAGAAGTATCGTCGTTGCAAGTCAGCGACCATCTCTTCCAAATTATTGGCGACCTGTGGAATCGAATAGCCTACGTAAAGAGGCGAGGTAACAAACCTCGGAACCACTTTGGCGATCAGCTTTTCTCCCCAATGGTAAAAGAAAAAATTGTAGCTTTGGTTACGCGGATTGACATGAGTCAGTATCCAATGTGCTAAAATTTGTAAGTAGTCTGCCATTTTCGGCAATCGATCAAAGTCCGATAGAATATTGTATTCAAAAAAACCTGCACGCGGATGCGTAGACAGATTGCATTCAATTCCTGCCTCTTGATCGATGGTCATGCCAATAAAATCACTGTCTTTTACCTGATCCAGATAGTTGTAGTCATGTAATCCGACGATCTGCATGTGCGGATGACGAATGCTTCCCCCGGAATACGGGCCGTGGTTTTTGAAAAACAGAACCGAACGATAAGAATTGCTTTGCTCCATTTCAAGCCACTTCTCTACCCCGAATGCCAGCAATGCTCGTACATGCTCTTTGGAATAGACAGACCAATCCCCTTGGCATTCATCCGTCTCAATCAAAACAGTCTGATGTGTATCTTCCAGAACAGGGAATTTGTTCATGAGCCAAATCATGGAGCCCCGCTGCTCCAAAACATCTGTGAGACTGTTTCGATCACAAAAAGGACAGGCCGTTTCTGTGTTGTTTACACTCACGGGCTTTTTTCTGCCTATTTGCATGTTAAAGTGCAAGTGCGTCTGCTTCATTCCCATGTCCCTCCAGTTTGTGCTACTTCCACTTTACACGCATTTCCTGGGAAAATCATGACGTTTTTTGCCCAGACGACACTTTTGAAAACTCAATTGGACTGCCTATTTTTCAATGTCTGTGGCGTTTGTTTCTTTTTTTATCTCAAATGTTTTACATACAATGGAAAGCAGTGAAACCTGGAAAGGTGTTGGAATTGGATGGAGAAATCATTTTATTATCCTGTTAGCTGGAGCGAGGCCCAACATTACAAAACGTTGCTTGATCAAGAAGGAGTCCCATATGAAATTCAATCCCCGCTCGATTTGCCTGTCTTGGAAGAAGGTAAGCTGGCTATCGTCTTTCCTTCCATTCCTTTACGGATGTACGTCTGGGTGCGAACCTTGTTCTATCGTGACGGCCTGCGCTATCCGGATACGTTTTCGTTAGATTTCAAACTACATTAATCATGAGGAAAAAGGTACCGGTTTCGTCGGTTTTCATAACATAGTAAGAGCGGCATTTCGTTTCGTTTGTGGGGGAGGTGAAGAAGCTGCCGTCCTACAATATCCGCATCTCGATTGCGAAGCTACGTCTCGATCTATTCGATGGGAACCGACTCATCCGCTCTTATCCTGTTGCCTTGGGCAAGATTGCCACATCGACACCACGAGGGAATTTTACCATCATCAACAAAGTCCCCTATCCGAATTCCTATCCGGGAGGTCCTCTGAGTGTATTTGGAACCATCTGGATGGGACTAAGTAAGCCACACTATGGCATTCACGGCACAAACGATCCTTCCTCTATCGGCAAGTATGTATCTCACGGCTGTATCCGCATGTACAATCAAGACGTGAATGCTTTGGCAAAAATCGTGCCCATCGGTACGCCTGTTCGAATCAGACAGCAATAAATGAAACATGAAAAAACCCGCCTCTCTTCAACCAAGGCGGGTCTTCTTTACATAAGATGAGTCTTTTTCGTTCTTTCTGCTTCCGTTTCATCCGATTCCAAGTATACAAGAAATCTTCTTGCTTGTTTGTACATGATCGATAACGTCATTTCCCTGATCTTGTTCATGATCACTTCTTTATCCTCTGGATGCACTTCGGAAGAGAGCTGTAGTTCTTGCAGCTCTAGGTAAGACATCACCCATTCCGGGTCTAACTTATAGGCAGGCAACGACAGCGACTCCTCTACTCTAGTAATCTTCTCTAGTCTACAGGTGGAAGCGTCGCATTCCCAGCCCTCAATTACTGGCTACGCCACTAATTATTTCCCTTGCTCCAATTCCTCTACCAATGCTGATAATTCCGCCCAACGCTCAATGGTTGCTTCCAGCTCTGCTGCCACTTGCTGTTCTTCTGCATAGAGCTTTTCAATTTTGCCGTAATCGCTGCCAGACGCTGCAATCTCTTGCTTTAGCTTGACACTGCGCTCTTCCAAAGCCGCGATCTTGCCTTCAATCGCATCCCATTCCTTCTGATCCTTGTAGGACAGCTTGCGCGTGCGGTTGTTGCCGCGATTAGCCCCACTGTTGCTTTGCGTCTTCTCTGCCTGCTGATCCGCTTCTTGCACCTGTGTTGCTTTTTCCTGGCGTCTTTCTTCCAGGTACTCGGAATAGTTGCCATAGTATTGACGAATATGTCCTTGCCCTTCAAAAGCAAACAAATGATCAACAGTACGATCGAGGAAATAGCGATCATGCGATACCGTGATGACTGCGCCTGGGAACTGCTCGAGATAGTCTTCCAAAATACTGAGCGTTTGAATATCCAAATCATTCGTAGGCTCATCTAAAAACAGCACATTCGGCTCTCCCATCAGCGTACGAAGCAGATAGAGACGTCTACGCTCTCCCCCAGACAGGCGGGAAATCGGTGTCCATTGCATATGCGGCGAAAACAGGAACCGCTCCAGCATTTGCGAAGCCGTGATCGACTCGCCATTGCTCGTCTGAATGACCTCTGCTGCTTCCTTTACATATTCGATGACGCGCAACTTTTCGTCCATCTCGACACTATCCTGCGTGTAGTAGGCGATTTTAACGGTCGTCCCGATTTCCAATGAACCGCTATCCGGTTGAATTCTTCCTGCGAGCATGTTCAAGAGTGTCGTTTTTCCGCTTCCGTTTGGTCCAATAATCCCCACACGATCACCCGGCAGGACAATATAGCTGAAATCGTTGATCAGTTTTCGCTCGCCGTACGCTTTATGGATGTTTGTAAGCTCGATCACCTTTTTGCCGAGACGGCTGGCCCCGAGTGCCATTTCCATCTTGGCAGCAGGTCCATCTACGACTTTATCTCGTAAATCCTCAGCCCGTTGCACACGCGCCTTTTGTTTGGTCGTCCGCGCCTTTGCTCCACGACGAAGCCATGCCAGCTCGCGTCGAAGCAGATTTTGCCGCTTGCTTTCTACGGCCGCTTCATTTTCTTCACGCTCCGCCTTTTTCTCCAGGAACATCGCGTAGTTGCCCTCATAGCTGTACAGCTTGCCGCGATCCAGCTCAAACGTACGGTTCGTCACGCGATCCAGGAAGTAACGATCATGGGTGACGAGCAGCAAAGCGCCCTTGTATCGGGACAAATACTCTTCCAGCCACTCGACTGTCTCATTGTCAATATGGTTCGTAGGCTCATCCAAAATGAGCAGATCTGCGGGTTGGATCAAAGCACGTGCCATTGCTACCCGCTTTTTTTGTCCACCAGAGAGCTCTGCTACCTTTTGCGAGAAATTGTGCAGGCCAAGCTTGGTCAGGATCATTTTGGCTTGCGTATTGCTCTCCCACGCATCTGCCGCATCCATCCTATTTTGAACAGCAAACAATCGCGCCTGCTTTTTCTCGTCGTCAGGCGATTCCTGAACGGCCTCTAGCGCTGTTTCATAATCACGCAAAAGCTGAATGAGTGGAGAATCGCCGTAAAATACTTGTTCTAGTACGGAGGAGTTTTCGTCAAAATCGGGATTTTGCGGCAAATACTCCACGCGGAAATGACTGGCGTGAACAATTTTCCCGCTATCCGCTGTATCCAAGCCCGCCACGATTTTCAAGAGCGAGGATTTTCCCGTACCATTGACACCGATCAGACCAATTCGCTCTTGCTCGGCAATATGAAAGGAAATGTTATCAAACAATACTTTTTCTCCATAGCCTTTGGAGAGGTTTTCTACTGATAATATTTGCATGAACGTCACCTGTACTTTTCTATTTGCGTATCGAGAAGCCATATGAATCTTACACTCGATGGTATCATGTTTTTCCCGCAAGCTCTAGGGTGATTCAAATGGATCGAGTAAATATTGGAACGCTATCCTATTAATGGTAAAATATTGAATATCAAGTAATAATGACACATGTATAAAAATAAAATAGGAAAGCGTCACCAGCAATCAGGCATGTCAATGAGCCCAAACAGAAGAAGCGTACTCTTTTCATCGAGCACGCCTGCCTTTATTCCCCTAATGACTGTCCTACTCTTTGCAGCACGTTGCCGATCCGTTCATTTTGGATGACCTCATCTGCCCACGCATCCAATGGGGTTGGTTCTTGATTGACAATGACCAGTTTAGCTCCTCTTTCTTTTGCATGCTGCGGAAACCAATTGGCTGGACTCACCGTAAGCGAAGAACCTAATACGATGAACAAATCGGCTTGTTCGGTCCACGAGATGGCCTGATCGACTTGCGATTGGGGCAAAGATTCGCCAAACAAGACAACACCCGGACGCAAAAATCCACCGCATGCGCAATTCGTCCCTTGATCTTCCAGATAACGTGTATTGGCATACTCGGTCCCGCAGGCATGACAGCGGATTTTCGCAAGGGAGCCATGGAGTTCGGCTACAGCCAAGCTTCCCGCCGCTTGATGAAAACCATCAACATTTTGTGTAATGACCCCATGAACCAATCCACGCCGCTCCCATTCAGCTAAGCATTCATGTCCGGCGTGTGGCTTGCAAGACAGTAGACCTTGAATGCGCATCTGATAAAATTCCACAAACGCTTCCCGATTCTCCATCATTGCGCGTGTACTCGCGAGCTGCATCGGATCTTTGCCGCGCCATAGCCCAGACTGTGAACGAAAATCAGGCAAGCCACTCTCTGTCGACATGCCTGCTCCGGTGAATACAACTGTATAGGAAGATGTCCGCAACCAGTGTGCAAGATGTTCCATCATGGTCTCCCCTTTTTCTTTGAAAGTGTTCTTCTCCTGATTGTAATGGAAGAATGCCGGATTTGGGAGACCTGCCCATCAAGACACCATCTGTCTTACCATTCAATAGGCTGGATAAACGGGTTGTGGCGGATATCCGGTATAGCAGGAATTCGTGCCATATTGTGGATAACCGGGCGGCTGTTGATAGACTGAGTGCTGTCCATACCCACCCTGCTGCACATAGTTGGCATCGTAATAACCGTAACCGTTTGGCAACTGGCTCGAGTAACCATAGTCCGGGTACTGGCTTGAAGCAGCTCTATCTGGTACCTGCCCCTGCTGCTGACATCCTACTGGTGGGCCAATCACGACTGTTTGGGTAATAGGCGCAAATGTCTCTTTAACCTTTGCTTCGTCTAAACAATACGTATGTGCCCACACACTTGCTGGAGTCAACCGCAAAATATCGGAGCCAAAGATCACCTCAGGAACAGACGCATCAAAAATAGCCAGTAGATGCGTATCGTCAGTCAAAGCCATTTCATAATGCCACCAGCCCTGTGGGATATTGGCAACTTGTCTTGGTTTAATATTGTAGTTGAGCAATTGATTGGTAAAAGGATTGATTAAGGACACAATGGCCTCACCAGCGATGCAATACACCAGTTCCGCTGCATTTTGATGAATGTGTGGCTCGACAACATTTCCCGTTGTCAGGAAAATATCCAGCAGTGAGCTGTTGCCCAATGTGTTTAATTGTGCGATCCCCAAGGCATCGATGAAATTCCGATCGTCCTTTTTGAAAAACAGATTATTTCTCATATCGTACGTGAACTGAGTATTTGGCGATGTATAGTCGCGATAGGAAGTAGCCATCTGTCGTTTGATCCTCCCACAGTATGGGTATTTGACTCATTCTGTATCTCTATTCCCTTTCACAAAATACGTGCACCCATCTATTCCATCGAGAAGAAGACACACCTTTCACCCTCCCCTTTACACAAACATATCCTACTAAAAGGCATTACGGGTACTCGAGGAGGGTGATCTTGTTTGGCTACTTATTTGGTCTCGGACATACATGGTCAGAATCAGGCTTTTCAAAAGGCGCTGCGGGACGCTTCCTTCTCCCCCCAAGCTGGTGATCGTCTGTTCGTATTGGGGGATATGATCGATCGAGGACCTGAATCAAAGGAAGTATTGGTCGATCTACTCGCTCTTCGGCAGGCGTATCCGAACCAAATCTATCTCTTAAAAGGCAACCACGAGCAAATGTTTGCAGATTGGCTGTCCGGCAACGGCAATCCGGAGTTATACCTGCGCTACAATGGCGGCGATGCCACCGTACGTTCTTTCTTAGGGAATCACCCGCTGCGGCGAGCTTTTCTGAACCGGATGCCTTCTTCGCAGGAACAAGAAGAAGCGCGGCAATTCATCCTTTCTCGCTATCCAACCATTTTGCCAACCTTGTCTTCTCTTCCTTTGTATATAGAGCTGCCAGCCGATCCGCGAACAGGAGCTCCAGCCGCCCTTTTGGTACACGCAGGCATTCGCCCCGGCATCCCCTTGCAGGAACAAAACCCGCAAGATTTACTATGGATTCGCGAGCCTTTTTACCTTTATTATGATGGAGAACTACCTGTCATCTTTGGGCATACTCCTGTTCCAGGATTGCCTCAATACACAGGCAGCGGTCCTTGGCGCAGAGACAATATTGTTGGCATTGATGGTGGCGCAGGATATTGGCGAGGCGTCATGCTCGTTGAATGGCCTTCTCTTCAATCCATTTTCGTACCGATTCGGGATAGACAATCCTCTCCACAAGTACGGGTCTACTGATCATGCTCGGAAAAACTGGGAGCTTTCGCACTGGTTTCTACCTGCTGCAAGCGCATCGGGTAGTGCATCCAGTATAATGCGAGAGACAAGCCCATTCGTTCAATAAATTATTACTTTTTATAATCAACTTTCGATTTGTAATATGTTAAGATATGGACGAGGTGTTTATATGAAACGTCAGCAAATCGTGGAACAAGCCATGTTTGCCGCTTGGGGAGTGTCCCTGATCGCAACAGGAGGCAGTTTGTTTTTTTCAGAGGTGTTAAAGTACATACCGTGTGACCTGTGCTGGTACCAGCGAATCTTGATGTACCCGCTCGTCATCTTACTCGGGGTAGCCACCGCGAAGAAAGATGACAAGATCGCGTCGTACGCCTTGATTCTCTCCATCATCGGAGGACTCACATCGCTGTATCATTACTCGATTCAAAAAATACCTGCCCTGCAAGATCTGGGTAGCGCTTGCGGCATTGTGCCATGCAACACGGACTATATTAACTGGCTAGGCTTTATCACGATTCCGTTCCTTGCTCTCATTGCCTTCACCTTGATCAGCATCCTGCTTGTCATCGTTATGAAAAATGCAAAGGAGAAATGATTCATGAAGAAAGTCATCTTTCTATCCATCCTTGTGGCTGCGATCCTAATCGGTGCGATCGTGTACTCTGACATTTCGAACCGTCAGCTTGCGGAAGGAAATCCTTACGGTAAAGCCAATTTGCACCCCGCTACTCTCGAACAATTGAGTGACCCGCTGTACGATAATCTCATTATGCCTGATGAGCTCAAAACCAAGCTCGATAATCAGGAGGACATGTTTGTATACTACTACAGTCCACTCTGCGAGCACTGCAAAGCGACTACGCCTGTCTTGGTGCCGATTGTCAAAAGCTTGGATATCGACATGAAAAAGCACAACCTGCTCGAATTCAATGGCAGCTACAACGATTACCAGATCGAGTTTACTCCGACCCTCGTTCATTACAAGGGCGGCAAGGAAGTAGCTCGACTCGTCGGTGGACGCGAAGCAAGCGAATGGAAAACATGGTTGGAAGAACAGAAAAAATCATAACATTTGGTAGCCTCCCTCCATTCTTTGCGGGAGGCTCTTTTCATATTGGGCATACGTGACAAATATGTGAAGATTTCCGTTCCCATGGAAGAAATAGCCCGAACGAGTCATTAGGCTTTTCCAGTTATTTGCCTATAATGAGTACTGGGGATAATCCTTGAAAACGGAGGTAATCGCATGACCCTCACTTATTTCACTGAAACCTTTGGCTTTCGGGCGACATGGAATCCAGAGCTAATTCTTTTGACCTTCTTGATCGGTCTGGCTTATTTCTCGCTGACCGGACCATTACGCCAAACTTTTCAAGATTCCACACCTGTTACACGAAAGCAAAAGACTTTTTTCACCCTCGGCTTACTTGGTTTTTACTTTAGTATGGGGAGTCCCTTGAACGTAGCTGGGCATTTTTTGTTTAGCGCCCACATGCTGCAGCAATCGTTGCTCTATCTCGTAATGCCCTTGCTGCTCTTGGCAGGGACCCCGTCATGGTTGATCCGCGGCCTGTTCTATCGCCGGGGGCTCAAGCTTTTCATGCGCATAGCTAGTCACCCTATACCTGCCATTCTCATGTTCAATGCCCTGTTCTCGTTTTACCATATGCCTGTTATTTTAGACTTGGCAATGAATAACCTGGCCCTACATAATCTGATTCATTTATTGCTGCTGGTGACTGCGATTTTGATGTGGATGCCTGTTGTCGCACCGATACCGGAAATTCACCGTCTATCAGAACTGCAAAAGCTTGCCTACATCTTTGCTAACGGCGTTTTGATTACGCCTGCATGCGCACTGATTATTTTTTCAGCAACACCGTTGTATGCGACATATGTAGACGGTCCTTCCATGCTCTGCGCTCCATTCTTTTCCACGCCGATCGACAAATCGATGTTCGCCGTTCCACTGCTCCCTCTGGAGGATCAACGGCTAGGCGGAATTGTGATGAAGCTCATGCAGGAGCTGACGTACGGAGTCGTCCTGGCTTACATCTTCTCTACCTGGTATCGAAAAGAAAAGAATCAGGAAGAGGACGGCCTCATGACGCCATAGCCAAAAAGAATCAGAAAGGAGGCGCCACACACACGTGAATATCGCCCCTGCTACCGCTATCCGAATCAGACGGTTGCTCCTATTGTTACCCGTCCTTGTCCTTGTTGTTCTTGTCGCTTCTTGGGTTTGGTTCGGGCCTAAAAACGCCCAGGCGAAATTACCTGATGTGACTCTGCAAACCATCGATGGACAATCCTATTCGCTAGCACCGCAAAAGAAAACGTTTCGCTTGGTGGAGTTGATTTATACACGTTGCCCGGATATTTGTCCCACGACAACGGTAAAAATGGTTCAGCTGCAAAAGCGCTTGCTCGAAGCAAACTTGATGGGGCGAGACGTTGAATTTTTGACCATCACGATTGATCCGCAAAACGACACCCCTGATGTCATGCGCTACTATGCCAAGCAGTTGGGGATTCAAGAACAAGGCTGGACCCTGCTTCGGGGTGATGGCGAAACGATCAAAACGGTTACAAATTCGCTTGGCTTTTTTTCCAATAAGATGGATGATGGATTTATCTCTCATACATCGAGTACGTATCTCGTGGATGATAACAATGTCGTCATTCAAAAATTCGGCATGGGGGACGATTTCGATCCCGAACAAATTTATCAGGAACTGTTGAAATTGAAGAAGGAAGGGTAATCCAACATGAAACGTACGATGATTCTGCTCTTATCCATGCTTATGCTCCTTTTAGCCGCTTGTGGAAAAGAGAACGAGCAGCAAGCTTTGCTACCCGGATCTCCCGTCGAGGCTGCCTTTACATTGGAACCAAAGGAGCTTGTAGCGGGCGACACCGTTACCTTCTCCGTTAAAGTTACACAAGATGGACAACCCGTGGATGATGCCAAGGAAGTGAAGTTCGAATGGTGGAAAGATGGGCAAGAAAAGCATGAAACAATCCCGGCTTCGCTGCAAGGAGACGGTGTTTACACGGCCCAACAAACCATTAGCGAGCCAGGTTCTTATTTTGTCTACTACCATGTAACGGCACGTGATTTCCACAATATGCAGAAGACCCCATTTACCGTAAACAGCAAGGCTGGTGAGACGCCATCCGCACCTCCAGCTGACGCAGGTCAATCACACGATCATGGGGCGGCGGGTCACACGAATGGTGAAACCGTTGATTATCATTTTTCTCCAGCTGACAATATTCAGGTAGCAACACCAGCTGCTCTCACTGTTCATCTGATGAAAGACAACAAAGCGTTGGACAAAGCGACCGTCAAATTCGAGTTCTGGCGGGGAAATGACGAGAAGCACAGCTTCGTCGATGCAACGGAAACTGCGGCCGGGCAGTATGAAGGCAACGTACAGTTCCCCACTGCCGGGGATTATACAGTGAAGGTCCATGTGGAAAAAGGAGATATTCATGACCACAAGGATTTCTCACTCTCCATAAAATAAATCCTTCAAAATAAAAAGGCCATCCTCCAGGGAATGGCCTTTTTGCTCGTAAATGGAGTTAGCAGGTAAAATAAGCGATTCGATCCAAGTCTGTCCCGTAATACTCCCATCGATATCCTCTCCAGCGATAACCAGTTACTGAGTTACGACTGACATAGACGGGGTAAAACCAGAAAGAGCGACCATTTCGCAGCCAAACGTACGTGTAACGATATAAACAGGGATAGAATCCGCCAGCATCGATCCGGCGTGTTCCCCCATAGCCTCTTGCTCCCGGTGCACTTGGCGTCCTGCTCGGTGGAGGACCCGGTGGCGGAGGGGGAAAACCTCCCGGTGAACCGGGGGAACCTGGGGAACCTTCTGGACCGCCAGGGGGAAATTGATATGACATGACGTGTCACCTCCTACTAGTCTCCCTATAGGAGATGCAGCAAACGCACAGATGGTATGTGCGTTTGCCCGCCGTCATTCACCTATTTTTTCCGCAATAGCCTGTATATAAAATCCTTGTCCGCCACCCCACAGGCGTCCCCACTCTTTCATTCTTTATGAGTGCTTCGATTGGCTGTTACTCTGCACAAAAATTGTACAGTTTCTCCCATTTTCAACCGATTCGATCCTTTTACGAGGAAAGCAGTATTTGGCTTCAGCTGTTTAACTAGACGACGATGCAAGCCTGCCTTGCTCAAGCAATGCCTGACCCGATTTGCCGGAAAACCAGAGAGAATCGCTGCTCTGGCAATATACCTAGCACTACTTCCCAGCGTATATAAGTAGTCTACATTTTTTTGACTCAAATATTTCCCGACATCCTCATGACCTTTCACGTCGTATTTGCCCATTTCCAGCATACTGGCGAGCACAGCGATCTTTGTGGTATGCCCGACCTGGCTTAACACATCAATCGCTGCCTTGGCCGCATCCGGATTCGAGCTATAGGTATCATCCAGCACCTGAATATTATTCGCGAGTCGATAGCTGGTTAGGCGTTTTCGCTGTCCGCGAAACTGACTTAACCCACGACGAATATCATCGACGGGAATCCCCATCGTATGCGCGACTGCGATAGCAGCCAACGCGTTGTACAAATTATGCTCTCCGGGAATTGGGACAAAAAATGATTCCTTTTCTCCACGCAAAGAACATTCAAATCGAAACCCATTGCCCTCTATTTTTGTTCTCCCCGCCTTATAGTCCGCCTCATGCTCCTTGCCAAATGTAACGATTTTTCCCGTGAACGATCCCAGATAAGGCTGTTGAATAAACTGGCGAGAATAGGGACAGTCCCAATTCAGAAAAATGGTTCCCGTGGGTTTCATATGACGAATTAACTCCGTTTTTGCTAACGCCAGCTGCCTAGCATCACCGCCAAAATTTCCGATATGAGCCGTGCCAATATTCGTGATGACTCCCATCGACGGCTGGATGATTTTGCAGTGCTGTCGCAAATGACCACTTCGATAAATTCCATACTCAAGCACTGCGGCCTTGTGCTCGTCCCGAATTCTTTTGGTATGCGCTCTTGTATTTCCCAGGAAGTTATAGTTATACATCGATTTATATGTGGGCATGCGTAGATTCAGGATGGTATAGATCATTTCCTTTGTTGTGGTCTTCCCTGCACTTCCCGTCACAGCGATAACCGGCTTGTCGAGAATCAGTGTCTTTACCGGTACAGCAGCTCTTCTCTTCTTTTTCACGGGTATCACCCCTTTGCCTCGTTCTTCTCTCGATCAGCTTTCCTATTGTATGAACGGCATAGACAGCCTGTATAGACCATTATCTATGAAAACGTTCCGCTACTATCCAAATCAGACGGACGACTTCTGGAATAAAGTAGGAGGGGAGGTGAAGCGCATGAAAAAGAAGGCCACCATTGCCGCTGTAGGCGACATCCTGATGTGGAAAGAGCAGGTGGCAACTGCCAGACTGCCTGGCACAGATCAATTTTCCTTTACGGATATGTTTCACCCCGTGACACCGATTCTCTCAGCGGCAGATCTCACGATTGGCAATTTAGAAACCACCTTTTCCGGGAAAACACAGCCCTATCAAATCGGTTCGGCACGAACCGGTTACCCTCGCTTCAACTGTCCAGATGAACTGGCTCGGGACTTGAAAACATCTGGCTTTGACGTATTGACTACAGTGAATAACCACTGTCTGGATGGCGGAGTAACCGGACTATGCCGAACCCTTGATGTTTTGGATCGATACAAGCTTGCTCATACCGGAACCTATCGAAGCCCCGAGGAGGCAAATACCTACCTGATCAAGGAGGTAAACGGCATTCGCATCGCCCTGCTTGCTTACACCTACGGGACAAACAAGCAGGTGATCCCCGCTCATACACCATGGATCGTCCGACTTCTTCATCTTGACACGATATTATCCGACCTGAGAAAAGTCCGTCCACTCGTCGATGTTGTGATCATCTCCCTTCACTTTGGGATTGAATTCCGCTATACACCGACGACTCGCCAGCGACAGCTCGTACAAAGCCTGCTCGACAATGGTGCTGATGTCATCCTCGGGGCTCACCCACATGTTCTGCAGCCTGTTGTCACCCCGAGTATCACGACAGCTCACGGAACAAAGAGACAAACATTAGTGGCGTATTCTTTGGGCAATTTCACATCAGAGAAAATGCTCTCATTTGATCAATCGCAGTGTGGAGCAATCCTGCGATTTACTGTCGAGAAGGATGAGAGGAATCAGATTTCACTCGAGCAAATTTCGGTCATTCCGACGTTTTCGCAACGATATGTAAGTCAAGGGCGAATTTGCTTTCGTGTCATCCCCATGCGTTCCTATTTGAAAAGCCCTGATCTGTATGTACGACCCCTGCAGAGAAAAAAGCTCCAGTTGCTATGGAATCGCGCCATCCGCATTATAGGCAGGTCGCGGGGCGTATTGATTGAATAACACCGGAGCAAACGAGGGAGCGGGCAGTTTGCTCCCTACCCTTCCTCTTTTCCTACATAGCCCACGATTGACGATTCACAGAACATTTTGGTAAAATCCATTTGTAACTAACAAAATTTATTTAGATGGTTACAAAAGGGAGATGACCTGCATGATAACCGTTCGCCGTATCCACTCGGAGGATTTACCTGTATTTCTTGCCTTCCCGAACCACCCTGCGTCCGTTCGGGATGATATAGCTCTTTACCTCGACAAAATGTTCACTCAAGGAGCCATGCGTCAGGACTGGTGCTTCGTTCTGGAGGTACAAGGTGAGATCGCTGGTCGTCTTGCCTTCTGGGCATTGCCTGGCAGTAAACAAGCAACTGATTTGGTATTGTGGGAACTTCCCTGGAAAGAAACAGAATGTCCTTCGCTCGGAGCTCATTTCTTACGCGAAGTCTTCACACTCATGGCAGGGAATCTTTCGGAGAAGATCGGCTATGTTCTGGATTCACCTTCCTCCTCTCCCCAATGGCAAACGGATCACCAAGAGCGAAGAAATGTTCTGGAAGCGCTCGGCTTTCGAATTAGCCGGGAAACAAACCGCTTCGAATGGCATGCACCGATTGAGACAACTGCTTTACCGTCAAACGAAATGCATGATTTGATCGTGTACCGCAGTCTTCCTGAGGTTGGCGAGGCTGCATTTGTGGATGCCATCCTGCGTGTCTCGCAATTCACCCATGATCAACAAATTACAGAGGAGCGCTTGGAAAAAGGCCCTCTAGCCCAAGCACAGGAAATGTTCCGAGATTTGCAACAAATGAAATACGAACCGGAATGGTGGCAGCTTGCCTATACAGCAAAAAATGAGCTTATTGGTTTTTTGATGCCTACGGTCAGCCCTACCTTTGCTACGATTGGTTACATAGGTGTTCTCCCCGAACAAAGAGGACACGGCTATATTGATCGATTGCTGAAGCAGGCCACAGACGTTCTTGTACAAGCAGGAGAAACATACATCCGTGCAGATACCGATGTAAAAAACACGCCAATGGCCAAAGCCTTTTTACGTGCTGGATACCACCAGTTTGCCAGTCGCCAAGAATTTTCCCTGGATTCTGGATTGTTGCTCTAACGGACATACAAAAAAGGGGGCGATTGTAGTAACAATCACTCCCCTTGCTTACCTCATATGGACAATATTTATGGCACAATCTCAGACATTTCTTCTGGGCATACAGCTTGCTTTAGCATCTCTGTTGCCTGTTCCGTATCTACGTCTTTTACCAGTTCAATCTCGCTAATGAGAAGCTGCTGCGCAGTATCCAGCATCATTTTGTCGCTCGTTCCCAATACTTTTTGTTTACTCATGCTAACCAAATCGCGAATGACCTCAGATTGCTCGTAAATATCGGCACTCTTCATTTTTTCTGTATGAAGCTTGTAGCGCTGCGCTGCATTCAAAGTGGTGTCGCGCTGCCCCTCTCGTATGGCGGCCAAAACATTCTCCAGAATGTCGGCTTCAACCACCTTTCGAATACCAAGAGCGGACATCTTTTCAACCGGGACCATGATGTTTAACTCTTTCAGCAGCATGTTGAGCACATAATAGAGGTGCTTTTCACCCAGAAATTCTTTATCCTCCATCGCCTCGATTACGCCTGCTCCGTGCATCGGATAAAAAACCTTGTCTCCAACTTGAAACATACGTCCACCTCCTTCAAAGCAATCTAAATCCATTATAGCACACTTATCGAATTAAAAAATTTTTATTTTATCATGTCGCATAAAATTAAGTCAACAAAAAATTTACATCTTACTGATTGAACGTTTCTGTTGCCATTCGCCGCCTAGTTTAAATACGATCACACCCCCGACAATGACCAGAACCCCAAACCATTGCGTAAAAGTAATCGGCACTTGAACCAGCCCTAACCAGCCGATTGAATCCGACCATAAAGCGAAGCCAAGCTGGGCAGTGAGAACGATGGAGATGGCATACGTTGGGCCAAGCAGTCTCATCCCTTGCACCAGACAAAAGACCACCCCAACGCCGATCATGCCGCTGAACCAGTACCACGGCTGCATAGATGGAAGAGAAAACAACTGATTGCCTTCAAAAATGAGGCCCATCGTCAAAGAAGACAGAAATCCCATCCCAAGCACAAGTGCTGTGGTAGACCATGTTCCTGCCTGTTCACTTACTTTCCTGTTGAAAATATTTTGCAGGCTGACCAACAAGCCAGCCAGTAACGCGAAGAATAGCCCGACCACCATGATTTTGACACTCCTGTCTCATTATTCGTTCGGAGTCTCGCTCGCCATTTTAGCTAAACCTTCCCTATCCTTGATCAG
This sequence comes from Brevibacillus fortis, assembly GCF_046196545.1. Taxonomy (GTDB): domain Bacteria; phylum Bacillota; class Bacilli; order Brevibacillales; family Brevibacillaceae; genus Brevibacillus; species Brevibacillus fortis_A. The sequence goes on along the minus strand of NZ_CP176370.1, from coordinate 2,133,152 downwards.
AAGGAATCCATTGGCACGCTCAATCAGTCCCTCCTTGCAGAACTGCTGGATGACCCGATTCAAATGTCTGTAGCTCGTTCCCATCATATTCGCTGCATCCAAGAGATTGCTCGTACTGATCTGTTCTTTGTTGGCAGGATTCCACTCCTCTATCGAAACGGACAACAAATAACGAGCGAAACGTACTTCTACTGGGTACAGAAGGTTGATGCTTAATGAGTTGGACTTCACACAAAATTTATGCGTAATGATTTGTAGTAAAAATTGCAGGAGTGGGGCGTAGTCTGTTCCGTATTTTTTCAACCAGCGATAATGAATCCCGATCATCTGAACAGACGAGGCCGCCTCCACCGAATTCAGATAAGAAATTCCTCTTACATACTCAATATCTCCGATCACTTCAAGCGGCTTTTTAAAGGAAAGGATCAGGGTTTTTCCTTCGGGGGAAGTCGTAAAAATCTTTACTTTGCCCTTCACCAAAACATACAGATGACAGGCCGTTTCGCCTTGAGCACAAATGAGCTCCCCTTGATCAAATTGATACAAGGATAAATACGGCAGAAAAGGCTCATGAAAAACAGACGCTAACTGATGGTCATGGAGATATTGTTGCAAAAGCTCACGATTTTCGATTTCCTTCATTCCTCTGTTTCCCCCTCTCGTCATCAGGCTCTCAGTATCAGTACCCCCAGAATCATCATCCCAATCCCAATAAAATGCGGCAGCCTCATCTTTTGTTTATCGACACCGAACCACCCATTACTATCAATGAGAAAAGTAAGGCTTAGCTGCGCAATCAAGAGGGCTGAAATCGTCATGGTTACCCCGATATGGTGAATGGCCGTAACATTGCTAAAAATGACAAACGCGGCGAATGCCCCACCTGTCAAATATAACGGTTTCACTCGCCTGTATGCCTGCCATTTTCCATCTCGGAAAAACATCAGGAGTAAAAAAGCCGTGAGGAAGCCCGTTAACTGCGTAAGTGTCGCGGTTTGCCAAGTACCTATATCTTGACTAATTCTGGAATTCGCTACACCTTGCAAGGTAATGAAAACACCGCCCAAAATAGCAAAAATAATTCCTTTCATCCTCTCACCTCACACTGATCTGTTCCTAATTAAAAAGGATCGCAAGGTGGATGGGGAAGGACATATGTCCTCATGATTTTCGTTGCAAAAAACAAAGGAGAGGACCTTCCCGTGCAGAAGGACCTCTCGCTCATTCTTCTCATTGAATCTTTTTTTGTTTCACGATTCCTATTACAAGCAGAACGATCATCCCAATACTGTGCAAATAAAACTGCTCGGCATTCGATTCAGTGAAGCGTGCCGGATAGTTATGCAGCTCCGGATGTTTTTCGAGTACCTGCATGAGGAAAATGATAATGACCCCAATCCCAGGTAAAAGAAGCAGTTCCCATTTTGAGCCCCAGCGATCTACTTCCCCCAAAGCATTGTAATGGGCAGGCACCTCGTCAGGAAGCTTATTCCATGCAAAGACTAAAAAGAGTAGCGATCCCACGAAAAATAAAAAACCAACTATATCCCAAACCCATTCGCTGCCTGTCTTTGGTATATTTATGATTGGTCTCTTCCTTTTCTCCCCCTTACGGCTGCTTCTCCTACAAGTATTTTACCATTTATGTTCATTTTGGAGTCAAGGTCAATCCGTCACACACTTCTGGGCGTTTTTACATATCTTGATGTGGAGTAAGGAGGGAACAACAGTGAACGATCCTTTGCGAGAAAGTATGTTGTTTGAGCATCGTTTCTGGCTACAAATTCTGGGCGATCATGCACGCTTTATTTTTCAATCACTCGCTCCGAATGAAGAGCAGGAGATTGAAAGAGCCGTATACTTTATCGTGTCATTCGATAACTTACTGGATAACGCCAGGAAAAACTTGTCTTCCGATGAACTTCACACACTCAACCAGCAAGCAAGTGCGCTCACCCAACAACTCCGTGATTTTAAACTCCACATTCTGGAAAGGCATCTCATCAGTAAAATATCCATCAGTCTTCCTCCAACGTTTATGAACCACATGGTCAATGAGCTAGAAGAATATGAACGAATTTTGCATGCTTTTCTCTCCGGAAGCCTGCCACCTGCCAATCACCCGGTAGATCTCCACATCCTCTGGCTTTCCGATGCGGTAGGGCATGCAGCCACCATCACTTCCCTTTTGGACATGGTGGAAAAAGACTATCAGCATAAAAGTGAACAATTCACCAAAAAGTTCGAGCATTTTTACCTAAAAGCGGTGGAATTAGCCGGATATCTCCGAACAAACCTGAATAACTTCCCGGCACTACGCCGTTTTAACCATCAAGCAGAAATGGAGATGAAGCTTTTTCAGGTATTCTTGCATGAATTGGAAGAGATGCGGATGCGCGATGAATTGCTTGGAGTTTTCTCTCCACTCATGGCCGACCATATGTCTCGAGAAGAATGCTACTATTTGATGAAGCTATCTGAGGTTACCGACGTGCAATCACCAGACTGTTTCTCGACCAGACCACGTATCGAGTAAGAGATTAACCTTGTTAGAACGGGGCGAAAGCTAGAGGCTTTACGCCTCTTTTTCATCCCTTCTTTGCGATATCCACTCATGCATAAGCAAGCAGAAAGCTGTCCTCATATCCTATAAAGTACCACCGTTAAGGGGGGAAGTGTCATGGATCCGATTGAGCATCACAGACAGCGAATGCATCACCACATGAGGCAAGCAGAACGCTTTCGCTCTTTAGCTTTTGAGCATCGCCATGATCGCATGCGTCATCATACCTTTAGAGAAAGAGAACACTTCCATCGCATGCGGGCACATCACCACAGAAGGCAAATGCATTCAATGCGTCGCTTTTAATATTTGGAAACTCCCGTTACTGGGAGTTTTTTTGTGGGACAAGCCAAAAAACGCCCGAGACAATCTTATGAAGAAATAGGCTTCGGTTTTTCGTTGATTCTGTGCTCATGCCCATCCATGAATCTGGGTAAACACATAGAAATACATCATGTGTGATCAAAAGTGGAAAAAGGGCTTTATCCGCCCAAATTCTTACGTGGAGGTACTATATGACAAATGTTTTTGTTGAACGCTCGTTAGAGGAAATACGTTTTTGGTCTCGCATCATGAAAGAACATTCCCTGTTTCTCAAATTGGGCTTTAACTGCGAAGACACACAATTGATTGAAGAAGCGAATCGCTTTTACCGCATTTTTGAAGAAATTGAAAGCCAAGCACTTGCCTTTTCTTCTGATGTAGACCCTCAACAAATCTATAACTTTAATCAAATTGTTCACAATGCCGCTTCCTATATTTGGGCCTTTAAACGCAAAGTACTCGGACTCATTATTCGTTGCAAAATCGGTGGTAACAACTTTCCGCTGTTGGTCGATCACGTGAGCAGGGAAGCAGCCTATTTTCGGAATCGATTAGAACAATTGAATACAGGAAACCTTGATCCCTTACCTGATGCGGTGATTAATGAGAATGTCTTCTTCCTACGAATCATGGCTGACCATGCGAAATTTATTAACCATTTGCTCGATCCTTCCGAAAGAAAGCTAGTGGATCAAGCTAGAGAATTTAGTCATGATTTTGATCAATTATTGTTCCAAGCTCAGGATCTTGATTCCATGCGCCCCCAGTCTCAAACGAAACCGCTACTGAATCAATTTGTGGATCAAAATCGCGTATCCGTCCGTCAATTGCGTGACTTCAAAAAAACAGCTCGTGATTTGATTGAGGAATGCAAAATTAAGAGCATAATCCCCCCATTGCTCGCTGACCATGTATTTAGAGAAGCCTCGCATTTTCTAGAGATTTTAGATGCCTTTGAGGTATCCCTCACACACGCAAAGTAGCGAAACAGGGGAACATCTTCTATCTAACAAAATTCACCCGTAAGATTGTCACTTTATGCAAAGTGTATCTTACGGGCGATTGCTATTGGTCGTACCTGGGAACAACAGATTAGCGATTCCTGATCCAGACCACAATACCAATTATCAGAAATAAGAATAACCCGTCTCCAAAAAACAGGGAGGTACCTCTTTTTAATCATAGGTTAGCAATCGATACATTCTGGGTCGTCATTCTTTGGACCTCGCCCTTTGCAGGTATAGCTAGCTCTCTTTGCTCAGGCAGTACAACTTACCGATATCAATGTACTTGTGGCGAAATATTATGGGATGTTAACGCGTTCCATATGAGGGGATAACTTTCAGGTAGCCATAACACTTCCCACCCCTGATAAAGGCTTACAGAAGGCTATAGGCAAGCGTGACAGAATGCTATTCGGTGTTATTATTTGAAAAAGAACTTTTATTGGAGGACAAAAGCATGACACAGAAAAAAATGCTGATGTTGATTGTGGTGCTGCTGATCGGCGCCGCCTATCTTTTTGGACTTGTGCCAATAAAGAACAAAACAGTCAGCAACCAAAACGTAGACCATACGATTGTTTTTCCGTCTGATAGATACCCTCAGACTGCAAAGCATATCGAAGAAGCAATTGCCTCTGGGAAGTCAGCTATATGCACAATTGACCGCGATGGAGCAGATGAAAATCGTGTAGAATCACTAAATGGCATTCCAACAAAAAAGGGGTATGATCGAGATGAATGGCCAATGGCCTTGTGTGCAGAGGGTGGAACAGGGGCACATATCAAATACATATCACCTTCAGATAATCGAGGAGCTGGATCTTGGATATCCAATCAATTAGAGGATTTTCCAGACGGAACAAAAGTTGAAATCGTGGTCAAATAAAGCATTTGTTTCGTCTACCCACAAATTCTGGATACGAATTGACAGTAAACAACCCGTCTCCTTAAAACAGGGACGGGTTGTTGATTTTTGTTACTTCTGGGGATTTCGTTCCCTATTTCTTCCCCTCAAACCAGCAAGACCAACTAATCCCAGCAAACCTATCCATTCCCAATCTGAATCAGTGTCTACTGCTGTCGTTCTGTACGCGTTGTTATTGATACCTGTGTTAGCAGGCGCCCTATTTCCTGTTACGCCTACACCCGTATTGCCTGTCATATTATCTTGGGCGTTTGTTCCTCCTGTGTTCCCCGCACCTATGGTACCACCAGCCTCAGCGGATGCAGTTGAGGCCATTGTTACAGTTAACGTTAAAGCCAACATCATTGCTTTCATCTTTTTCAACTTGAAGAACCCCCTAACTGTATTCTTATTTACTCCTTGTAATATTATCAATCTGAGCAAAATTATTCAGACCATCGCACTTTTTAACCAGAAAAGGTTGGCATACTTTTTTGTTATCCACATAATACCCCCCTCCGTAAAAGAGGGAGGCTTGAAGTGGGACCATTGATATGACGTTACTTTGCTCTCATTACGATAATTCTATCCAAGGAAACACTATGCAAACAGAATGAAATCTACAAATACTGGTGAGTGAAGAATGCCGCTTTTTGTCCAGTTTCGATCGCGATCCTCACCAGCAATCAACGGCTTCACCACTCCATAAAACGCCTGCTTGTGCGTAGGAGGAACGCCTAGTTCAATCACGACTGCTGGACTACCATTATAGTGAGCGAGCATCCGAAGTCGCCTTTCCTATAGCCCGCAATATGAACATCAGCCCGTCCGAAAATGGCTAATCTATCTGTTCATGCAGCCGTCACCACATACAAAAAAATCCCCGACGAACATGTCGAGGAGAAAATGTAAGGTTATTAGTCGTTGTATATATTGTAGTATATACTCACTGATATACTCAACAATCAAATATTTACAATTACTTCGTAACGTTTATGAGGTCCTTTAGTTTGATCCAATCTCTCCTCTACTTAACTTTTTGATTCGCGAACTTTATAATCAGATGCTAGATCCTTTAAATTTGAGGAATTGGCACTGATATTAGGATAACATTCCAAGAAATGCTTGAATCATGGTTATATGTGATCGTTTTTATTGTTGTTTTGTTTATACTTGGAATCCATTTCTTATAATGCCGAAAATTGGACTGGGTATTAAGTAGCTCCTTCCTGGTATTATTAATCGCGAATCTACTTTCGACTGTTTGCAGCTACCTGGCTAGCTTCAACAAACTTACTGGAATATCAGCACTTCTTTAAACCATTTAATGTCAAAGGCCTCGTAATTTTCTCATCCGTTTTATGGATACTCCCGCAATTAATCGTTTTCTTCGCCCGCGCATTATCTGCTGTCTTAGGTACTTTTCATTCCGGAATAAATCCTGCTCACCGTTATTGCACCTTCTCCTGCTGTTCTACTTCTGATGCCGTATTTCTCACCGGTAGTCCCCTCATATTGTTCTGGCGTTAACTTTCCTAGCTCGACAAAACGAGCGACATCTTCTGCCGTATACTCTCCGAAACGATACAACAGGCTAATATACTTCGTGTAATCTATGCCTTCTTTTGTATTTATCGTTTCCTTGATCGATTCCCCCGCGTTTACTTCTTTCGTAATATCTGTTGCTGCCTCTCCTGTTTTTGTAATCCCGACGGTGATTGGACTTCCTTTAAATAACTCTACATTGACGACCTACGATGTCGTCAATCTTCATGAACTTACTGTCATTACCAGGCATGTTATCTTCTATTGGGGAGGGTTTTGAATCTTGATTTTCGCCTTTGTAAAAGTAATTTGCGCTACGCTATTTTTTTGGTCCTCCATTCTTTGGATTCGTACAATTACCCCTCCCACCTGCGTTTTAACTGATCCAATAAGAGCACTTTGATCAGAACGCAAATAGAAAAGCCACCCGGCATCCGAGTGGCTTCATCCCATTTTGTTGCATTTCCTTATCATTCACTTTGAATTGAAGTAGAGAATGAACTGCGAAAAATTTACCGATTTTGCGGCTGCTTCGTCCGATAAAACTCATTAAACAACTTCATTAACGCTCGCTTTTCAATACGGGATACATACGAACGAGAAATGCCCAGCTCACGCGCAATTTCGCGCTGTGTCTTTTCTTTGTCCTGATCCAGCCCAAATCTGCCGATGATCACCTCTTTTTCCCGCTCATCGAGGATGTGTATGTGCTGGTAAATTTTATTGGACTCCAGCTTGAGCTGCACTGCGTCGACCACTTCGTCGGTTTCTATGCCAAGGACGTCGATCAAGGTGATTTCATTCACCCTATGTCTTTATCTGTACTCGATTTGAGCTTCACTTACTTAAAAGTACACACGATAGTCGAAGTATATTCTCAAAATGGTTATAGTTCCAATAATCAAGGAATAAGAAAATCCCGTCTCCTCAAAACAGGGACGGGATTGCTATTTGTTGAGTTAATAAAAAAACCAAATTACTCCTTTAATTTGTAATTTATTCCTTTTAATGTTTTGCTCAATTTTAGGAACTGTATTATATTTCTATGTGCGTATAGACTAATTATCCATTTTTAACAGTTCAAGGAGGTTTTTATGATTTTTGTAAAGAAGCGTAGCAAGGTTTTTGTTAGTGTTGGACTTATCATTTCTATTTTATTTTCTGGTCAAAATGTCGGTTTTGCTGCGGATGAGTACAGTGGAGATTTAATTCCTGCCATGACAAGTAACGATAGTCCAAGTGGGCTAGCAAGTGCAAGCACTGAATGGAGTACGAATCATAAAGCATACCGAGCATTTGATGACAAAGATGATACTTACGGATGGGGTACAGCTGGCGGTACAATTAAAGGCTGGTTACAATATGAATTTCCAGAGCCAAAGAAAATTTCCAAGTATACAGTAAAATCAAGGGATGTTTATAAAGGTGAAAGCCCCAAGGATTGGACATTTGAGGCATTCGATGGTCAAGAATGGATCGTATTAGATACACAAACTAATCAGGAAGGCTGGGCAACAAATTTCAAAAGAGATTACACATTTAACAATGAGAACTTCTATACACAATACCGTATTAATATAACATCTAACAATGGCTTTTCTTCATTTACAGTTATTGAAGAATTAGAAATGATGGAGAAAACAGGAACCACGAATCCCGATCCTAACCCAGAACCAAATCCCGATCCAAAACCAGAGCCCACTGGTGATAACGCACTTCTTGTTATTAAAATGATCAGTGGACTTGAGAAAGAGTTTGACTTAACTGCATCGGAAGTACAAGACTTCATCGACTGGTATAATGGCCGCGCGGACGGACGTGGCAAAGAAACCTATATGTTCGATAAGGACTTTAACAAGGGGCCGTTTACAGCTCGAAAAGATTATGTAGCATTCAGTAAGATTCAATCCTTTGAAGTGATGGAATATACCAAATAACACGACGAGGCACCTCCTATTTAACAGAAAGGTGCCTCTTTTTATTCATAGATTAGCAATCTCTTCTATACATTCTGGGTCGTCATTCTTTGGACTTCCTACCTTTGTAGGTACAGGATTGGCTTTCATCTGATCATGGTCATACGGCACATGTAGAGACTTCAGAAGCTCAGCATCAAAGTGTTCTCGATTCAAGCCAGGTTGCCTCATCCTGCTGCCGCAAAATCACGGGGCATGCGGTCATGAATATTGGCAACAACGTCATTTGGCTTTGTTGTGATGATTGTGCAGGACACCGTGTCCTCCTATATGCACGACTGTTAAATTGTCTGTTACAATTGCAACAATCATATCGGGAAAAATTAAGTGGGACTTGCAGGATTAAAACACTTGCCCTCGCGTGTTTGCGGGGGCAAGTGTCTAGTGTCATTAGTTTTAATCAAGTCCTAATTGACTTTCGCTTTTTACCTGCAATCCTTTGGCCACTCCGTTAGGAGACTGCAATTTACCTTCTTCTTCTAGGAATTTTCCTTGATATACCCCTTTAATTACGTACGCTTCTTCGGCAACGGGACCTTTATATTTTTCTAAGTATACATATGCTTTTTCACCTGTTTCGAATACTTCATTACCTTCAAAAGTATACTCTGTTCCATCTTTATATCCGCCGGTCTCTAGTATTTTGATCACATTTTCCGGCTCTACATCACCTTTATACACTTGCTTGACTTTTGCATCACTAAGGGTAAATACGACGTTTTTATACTGGAAGCTTTCCGATTCGTTGATTTCAACCTCGGCAATCACTTCAGCGCTTTCATTAAGCTTTTTGATACTGTCGAAACCCTCTACTACATCTCCCGATACATCTACTTTTTTTATAGTCTGCTTATCGCTTTTTGCTGGATTATGAGATGTTTGGTCGTAAGCACGACTCGTTTCGATTTTATTAGAATCTAAAAATAGATAGCCCCCACCGACAAGAACACCCAATGCAAGTGTTGATAATATGATTTGCTTTTTGTTCTTCATTACATTTTTCATCCTTCCCATAAGAGATTAATTCACTTTACATCTATTGTTTGTATATCGATTTAATACCAGCAATATCATCTTTTCCAGGCTCTTTTACTTTCCGCCCATCTTTAGTAGTAGACATGACTTGGTTAGGATCTTTAACATGGTCTAGACCAAGAACATGACCGAGTTCGTGAGCAAAAACACCTTCTTTTTTACTTGCACTCATATCGTCCATGTAATAAGAGTTTAGATTCATCGAGGCATTCCTAATTATATCTGATCCATCGTACGGGGTAACTGATGTTTCGGCAGTCCAGCCTGTTTTTCCATAGTCCTCCTCTTTGAAGATGAACACTCTGCTCTTTTTTGTATCTCGCCCAAAGGCTATATATTTTTCCACAGCATTATTCCATGAGGCTAAAGCGTCCTTCAACTCGTCTTCGTAATCACTACTCATATGATCAGCGTAGTTAAACCTAACTACACTATTATCCCAATAGTACCCTGTAGTGTTATAAGCAGAAGCGTTGTTTGGTACGGACAGTAAAGTGGCGATTGATAAAAATCCTAGCATCAATGAGGTACTTTTTTTCATTTTACTTCCTCCATTTCTAATTTGTTACAAAAGATTGAATACTATAACGTTTTAGAACTGTAAATATGTGGATTTTTTCCACTTACTTACTTTGACGTATTATTCTCGCTTTTGTTTCACAACTAGTTCACCAATTTCTTCTGGGAAGTTGCTTTACTTGATGTCAACAAAAAAGCCCTCCCCGGATTGTGAAGTGCACCCCTTAAAGTAGACATTGGAAAAACCCCTGTGGTTATCCGGATAGTTATTCGATCTTTTGTTTCTACCCCTCTTCATTTCCTTCCGTTCAACAAATCTCAATGAACGATTTAATTTTATTGTAAGGCCACAATGATTATTAAATTGAGCAATATGTTGATTAAGATTTGTCTGCTTTTTTATCAGACCCATTTATTGTTCCACCAGCAGCATCGTTTGTTCCCCGCTGAAAGACGGAGACTACTTGCATCCCAGCCGCCGTAATCGCCTCCCATTTCTGCTCGTGTGAGACATTTCCATTCATACTACACAGGAACAAGATAGCGGCAGACAAATTTCATACCCGCCGCCCTTGCTCACGTTTGATCTGCTGTGTAAGATACTTTTCATTCCCGAATAAAATCCCACTCACCGTTATTGCACCTTCTCCTGCTGTTCTACTTCTGATGCTCCGTATTTCTCACCGGTAATCCCCTCATATTGTTCTGGCGTTAACTTTCCTTGCTCGACAAAACGAGCGACATCTTCTGCCGTATACTCTCCGAAACGATACAACAAGATAATATACTTCGTGTAATCTATGCCTTCTTTTGTATTTATCGTTTCCTTGATCGTTTCCCCCGCGTTTATTTCTTTCGTAATATCTGTTGCTGCCTCTCCTGTTTTTGTAATCCCAACGGTGACTGGACTTCCTTTAAATAACTCTACATTGACGATGAAATTCTGCGCACTAATGATCCCTGCGTTCACCAGGTTGTCTACGATGTCGTCAATCTCCATGAACTTATTGTCATTACCAGGCATGTTATCTTCATTTTGGTTTTGAATCTTGATTTTCTCCTTTGTAAAAGTAATTTGCGCTACGCTATTTCTTTTGCTCCTCCCTTCTTTGGATTCGTACAATTACCCCTTCCACCTGCGTTTTGACTGATCCAATAAGAGCGTCTTTGATCAGAACGCAAATAGAAAAGCCACCCGGCATCCGAGTGGCTTCACCCATTTACTTGTCTGTATTTTACCAGAATGTTAAATCTAACCATTAAGAGCACTTGCTGTGTGAATTTTTGTAATTAATTGTTATTTTTTACATTTTCTTATCATTCACTTTGAATTGAAGTAGAGAATGAGCTGCAAAAAATTTACCGATTTTGCGGCTGCTTCGTCCGATAAAACTCATTAAACAACTTCATTAACGCTCGCTTTTCAATACGGGATACATACGAACGAGAAATGCCCAGCTCACGCGCAATTTCGCGCTGTGTCTTTTCTTTGTCCTGATCCAGCCCAAACCTGCCGATGATCACCTCTTTTTCCCGCTCATCGAGGATGTGTATGTGCTGGTAAATTTTATTGGACTCCAGCTTGAGCTGTACTGCGTCGACCACTTCGTCGGTTTCTGTGCCAAGGACGTCGATCAAGGTGATTTCATTGCCTTCTTTATCCGTTCCGATCGGGTCGTGCAAGGATACGTCTTTTTTGGTTTTTTTCAAGCTTCTCAGATGCATGAGGATTTCAATCTAAATGTCAAAAGGGGGTGCATAGACAAACTTAAATGTTCATTGAAAAATAAAGTCTTAGACTGCGGCTGCTTATTTTGCGCTAACATTCTCCGATAGTTGAAAAGTGCTGCTGATCATTGCGATCTACATTTATTCCCAAACTTGGCTGCCGTTATTTCGGCTTTTTAAGACATATGCTGAGGATCAATCACTTATTAATCAAGCATGAGATACCAATAAATTGCTATCTCATCACTATCTTTATCTAGACCTCTGTAGACGTAGGAATCGAAACCTCCGATGACAAAACCACAACTTTCGTAGAATTTACATGCGCGGACATTATTACTTTGTGTCTCCAGCATGATTCCCGTCATACCGCCATCCTTCATCCAGCGTTTAGCCTGTTCGATCAGTTTTTTACCGACACCGTATCCTCTATATTGCTTATCAACTTTGATATCTTCCACATAGGCATATTTGTTCCAATTTTTTTTCAAAACAATTCGACCCACAACTTGATTATTTACGAGCGCTACATAAATGATTTGATGGGGATTGTTAATATAGTTCGAATAATCCTCAACAGTATCTTCTTCAAGCTGTTCATCATCGTAGCTTTTATTCCTAAGAGGCCTCTCCTTCACCGTATATCCGATTCGCTGTCCTATTAGTTGCAAGACAAGGGTAGAGTCCACGATAAAGCTCCCATCAATGTTTGTACCACACTCATCGTCCCCAGCCCTCAGTTCTCTAATTAAAATATCCATATTCGTCCTCCTCTATTTTTATAAGGTGAGAATAGAGATATTAAGGGGGACCACGGACTTAACGGAATACATATTGCTCCGTCATTTTCATAACCTCCTGGTATTATTTAGCATGTAAGATTCTCCAGATAATTGTACATTCATTGCTTGGCAGGTGCGACAGCTTTTTAATCGTTAAGCCTGTTAGCTTACTGATGCCCACCGCAGGCTAACACTTTATTTTCTCAATCTACAATGTAGTGTAGTGCTTAAGCCTTTAGGACTTTGAATTTTTACCTTTTTATATCCTGGTAAATTAGATAACATGTCATCATTTTTGTATTTTTAAGCACGTGTAGGGTATACGGAAAAATTAATAAACACAACAGATTTTTGCAACTATCCGTTGTGCTTGTTTAAGTATCGATCCATGTTAGCTGAATAATTTAAATTCAAATGTATTTTTTTCTAGACATAATCCTTCATCAGAAGTTTTGATAATAATATCAAACCGTTGACTATACGGATGCATAAACACTTCGTACTGAATCCGACGTTCTTCATGTGACTGCCTTAAATAGTTGATATCGGTTCCCCTTTCACCAATATCACGGCTCAATCTTCTCTTTAATTCCGTTTCACCATCTGTATAAAAGTAAATTTTCAAATCAAATAAATCTGGATTAATAAATGCAACACTCATTCCTTCTACAATCGTTAATTTGTTTTTCGAAGAGATTAACTTGCTTTTCATATAATGAGTATCTATCGTATATAAATCTAAACCGTCTCTAACCATCTGAACATCTCTTTCTAAAGAAGGTAAATGATGTGCTGATGGATGACAAGCAGTCATTTTATAATGGTGATTTTCGTTTTGATATGTATAATCGATAATTGTATGCTTTCGTATGTTCGAACTAACAATATACGGATCTGTATTAATGTAATTCACTTCATTTTGATTTAGTAGGCTTACGAGCCTATTTGTAAACGTTGTTTTGCCAGCAGCTCCATGTCCTGAAACACCAACAACAATCTGATCATCAGTCAATCTGATCCAATTTATGATTTTTTGTAATAACTTATCCATCTTTTCCCCCTTATTAAATATTGTTTAACGAATGGTTAAAATGGCCTTAAGCTATTTTTGACTTTGATGCAGAATCGAATTTTCATAGGAGCTCAATGATTATTAGATTACGAATCTAATTCCTCGGACATTTCCGCAGCATCGCTTTCAAGCTCATCAATATTACCCGGTATCCTGATTAAGCTAGCTACTGTCCCTCCCCAGGAAACCCCTAATTGTTTGGCATGAAGGTACGGATCGTACATAGAGTTGTTTTTTAAGCAAGAATACATAACTTGAGCTATCTTTCCACATACATGTCCAATTGCTTTGCGTTTGCTCATTCCTCTGCCATTTACAAGGCGATCGTAATAATTTTTAAATAAGTTAGGCTTAGTATTTGGTGAGATTAGAACTAAAACCATTAAAAACAGTATTCTTCTTGTATCTCTTACGCCTTCATAGGTCTGCCTTGTTTTAGCAACGGAAGTTCCTGAGGTTTTGTTTTCAGCAGCCACACCAAGGTACTTTTTGAATTCCAAGTAGTTTGAAAATCGTTCTACATCACCTATTGCTCCAATTAGGGTGCAGGCCATTACGTCACTCATAATTGGGAATGATTTCAGAATAGTAGTGTAGGGGTGAGCTTCAATCCCTTTGCTCTGATCGCCGTGTAATAAAGTAGAGATCTGACGATCTATACTGTCAATGGCTTCATCAATACGTAATGCTTCTTGTATTAGCCATGTTTGCCTCTCGACTAAATGCGGTACTTCAACAGCTAAAGTATGTGGTAAATACTCAGCCAATGTAGTTGAGGCTTTTGTAGCAATTGTCTTAGCTCCCACAGTGATTAGAGCTTTCCTTAGTTCTTCTTGGGTAACCTGAGACATTTCCTTGGCAGTTGGGTATTGAAGTACAAGTTTCATAACAGTTGTGGAACCGGGCCTCTTAAAAGCTCTTTTTAGTTCCGGATTTGTAACAGAAAAGAGTTGTTGTACCTGATTTTTACGCCTCGTAAGTTGTGTTGAGAGCAGCCATCTATCCCTTGTTAAAGTTCGAAAAAGAATCTGAGTGGGAGTAGCAGGCTTAACAAGCCGGACACCTTTCATGTCTGGATGCAGCGTTTTATGCCAACCCATATAGGCCATAATTCTAGCATCGATTTCGTCTGATTTTTCATTAAGGCCAAGTTGGCGCTCACGGAAATCCTTAACGGATTTATTCTCAACTTGAAACAAGTGATAACCTTCATCTAGAAGGACCTTCATAACCAAGTAAGAATAATGACCGCCTGTAGGCTCAAGTAAAATAAAAAAGTCCGAAGGAGTTAATCCAAACGTTTCCCGGATTTTCCTTAGTTCACTAAGAAAATCAATAATCCCTTTACTATCTGAATGGAACTTCATTGTTTTTTGTCGCTTCCATTCCTTTTCGTTACGAAACTTCCCAAAAGGAATGCAAGCCGCAACATGAAAGTCAGCACCAATATCTAAGCCTACATAAAATTCGTACCATTTGTTTGATTCAAATCTCTGTCTTGAATGTTTCTCCTCAGCAATTAATTGGTTATCCATAAATCCTCCATAGGTAGCAGTAAAAGCACTATCAATCCAAGTTTTCTTTAGAGCTCCAAAGGGCCCAATGTAGCATGTCAGGATTAACGATAGTGCAGCGTCCCCACATTGTACAAAGAGGTCATAAATGCCCCAAATATTTCAAGAGGTTACTGCAATAGTCTTCTATAAGGTTCTTTCGATATGTTGGATAAATTATCCTCTTATAAGGTTCTTTAATTTTGAAAAATAAAAAAACTTGCACCTTGGCAAGTTCTCAATACGAAGATATTGTGCAGTGCCGTTAAAGCTGGAGTGCCCCAATTCTATAATAGAAGTCCAGGGAATAAGCTGGCTTCATGCCCATAACAGGTGGCTTCCCTAGAGGTCACTGCACAAATACCATTTCAACATATTCAGCTTAAGTTCCTGCAAATAGACAATGAGGAACCAGTTTTCCGCAAACTTTATTCAGAAGTACCTAAGCGGTCTTCACGTTGTAGACAGGGGTAAAACTGGCTCATGGTTATTTAACCACAGTAAGTACACTCACTCAACAAAAAATGAATATCCGGCTACGAAATAAAGCTCATACGTATTCAGCATGTAGTCTTTAGCTTTTAGACTTAAGAACTAAGAAAACTTTATTTTCCGAGTCTAATACTTTATTTCTTAGTCCAAGGCAGTATGGCCCGATCATTGGCTTTGACTTCCAGATGTTCAGTGATAATAAAGTTTTAGACCGGAACCCCTTATGGTACAAGGAGTCCCAGCCTTCTAAATCACTAGATATTTGAAAATGAGTTTTAGAATGCCTCATTGAACTATCGAATCCGTTAGCTCAACTCACAATATCTAGTTAGACGGATTTTAGAAGTGTGTTTTGTCCTGCTGCTAGCCTCCAAACTTTCGTTTCCTTGACCATTACGTAGATAGCAATGCTTTCTTGCCCTCTACCAATTCGTTTCCCATCGGAAGTTGTTGAATATTGACGGACATGAACAACTGCTACATTGGAATTAATGAACGAGATGCTGTCAACAGTATATTTGCTATAAGAATTACGTAAAGGACCTGTCAAGACGATTTTGTGCACTTTATTTATTTCATCCCAACCCGACAACTTTTCACCCATTACATTCACCCAAGTGGCGTTTTGTGTGAAATGGCTATCTAACGCATCTGCATCGTGCCGATTAAACGCTGCCTCCATTTCATTAACTACATGTTTGATAAGCTCGCGATCTTGCTCCAATGGTTCCACTTCTTTGTATACCATAGAAATTCCTCCCTTTATTGCTTACTTCATTGTTAAATCTGATACTATAACATATTATTAATAATATCTAATACATAATTTTCATGAGATTCATGCTAAATCGTATATAAATGGAGGTAATCATGGATACTTCACATTTACATTACTTTCGTACTATCGCTAGAATTCAACATATGACCAAAGCAGCCGAAGAACTGCAAATTGCTCAACCCGCATTAAGCAAAATAATCGCTCGACTTGAGGAAGATCTTGGTGTACCCCTCTTTGACCGACAAGGGAGAAATATTAGATTAAACACGTTTGGTAAAACGTTCCTTCGAAAGGTAGAAATTGCTTTAAACGCATTGGAAGATGGAAGGAAAGAAATTGAAGAACTTTCTGGGTTGTATGCGGGCAGTATTCACTTAGCGGTTACGAGCGTCGAGCTCCTGTCTAGGCCACTTGCTGACTTTCTATCCCAATACCCGAAAACCGATTTCCGAATAACCCAAGTTTCTATGATGGAACTGGAGCCTCTTCTTCTGAGTGGAGAAGTGGACATATGTCTCACAGCGTTACCTACGCAAAATGCTGGAGTGTGCTCCTCCCATGTCTTGGAGGAAGAAGTATACCTTGCTGTTTCTCCTAACCATCGATTCTCAGACCGACAGAGCATTTCTTTGGCAGAAGCTGCTACTGAAGCTTTCATTGGTTACAATGAGGGGCAATTTTATCAACCACTGAACGATATCTTTTTTGGAGAGGCTGGAATTCATCCTAAATATATATGCAGGGTAAATGAGCCTTCTGCTATTGCGAGTCTTGTCCGGGCCGGCGTTGGTGTCGCTCTTGTAGGTGAGTGCGGACGAAGCTCTGACTCTCCACTCACTTTATTAAAGATTCATGACCACAGTATGAAACGTAATTATAAGTTCATTTGGCTTGAATCACGATATTTATCTGTAGCAGCTAGAAAATTCTTGGAGTTCGTAACGGAATTTTTCTGTAGGACAAATTAGTCATTCTCTATCTGTGAAACGACGAGATAATCTGATCCCGGCAATGACTACCGCGATTCGGTTATTATTGAACTAATCTGCCCGTTAGTTTAACGGCCCCAGTCAAAAATTTTATTATCCAGTCTAGTACTTTATTTATCAGTCTAAAACTTTGTTATCTCCTGTACAATCGTGACCGTTAAAGACTAACCCACCCGTCCAACCTTACAGTCGCGTGCTTGTGCATTCATGGCTCGACTTATGATAAAGTGGTTGTGAAGAAAAAAGGAGGATGGCATGTATGCAAAATCAAATGGGTTCTGACGCTTTGCCGCCAAAAACCTGTACAATCGATCGTTTAATTACCGTGAAGCCGGATATCGAGAAAGTATTGTCGGGACAAAAAACCGCGACCCGGCGCAATGGACGCTACGCAGATGTTGGTGAAATCATGACCCTCGAAGGCCACGAATTTGTAATAGACAAGGTTTATTCACAGTCGCTCGGGGAATTAACCGATGATAATGCCAAGCAAGAGGGATATTCAAATGTAGAGGAATATAAGCAATCCATTCTATCATCTCATCCTGGGATGCCTTGGTTACCGCAAATGCGAGTGTGGGTCCATGAATTTAGCCCGGACAAGAAAAAATAACGGTGGGCATTTTATTATATAAGGCGATTCTTTATTTACATATTCTCAGTGCCATGATGTCCATTGGACCGTTTTTTGTTCTGCTACCCATGATGAAAAGATTGCGAGAGGCTGACCTCACCAAACAACAAGCCTATCTGGATACTTTCAGGTCTACCACACGTTTGGCGAAGCATGCTGGTCATGCTTTGGTCATATCCGGAGTATTTCTAGTCATGGGTGGGTATTGGCCATGGAATTCGTCCTGGATCGTGATGACCGTATTGATCCTGGTAAGCTCCTTGTATTTCCTGGCACGCGCATTTTCGCCGAAGATACGGAAGTTTAATGAAACTGACCAGGACAAGGATAAATTGGTGCAATCGCTTACTCGTTCGATCTGGATCTATTTGTTTCTTTTGCTGGCCATGTTATGGTTCATGGTGGTGAAGCCTGAGGTATGGTAGAGATGATCGTCCTTCACTTGTCCGAGATGGCCTCCTAATCGTGTTCTCGTTCACTGATGGAAAAAGGCGCCTCAGGTGTCTTTTTCTTTTTTGTTAACTAGCAGGTTAAATCTGCCGGTTTAATTGGCGTTTGATCTTCTTTTTATTCGATAACCAATTCCTCGATGTGTTTAATATGCCGATACACCCGGCGGTTGGTGCCGGTGCTGCACATATTTGCAAGCCTCTGCAAATGAGATTTGCTGGTGTTCGGTGAAAATAAAGAGTTAGACTGGTGGTCGTTGATAGACGCTGTAAGTAAAGCCGGAAACGCCTTTCTCGATTTTACATATGATATTGGGCCTACAGGATGGGGAATTACGGATACAGGGAAACAAACGTTCCTAAAACTCTTCCTTTTCCTCGCCCTTCCAAGTAAAATAAGGGGATATCGAGGAAAGGGTGTTACGATGAATAAAACTGAATTGATCGCAAAAGTTACAGAAACCACAGAACTTACAAAAAAGGATTCCACCAAAGCTGTTGACGCTATGCTGGAAGCAATTGCGGATGCTCTTAAATCAGGTGATAAAGTATCTCTCGTTGGTTTTGGTAACTTCGAAGTAAGAGAGCGGGCAGCTCGTAAGGGACGTAATCCTCAAACGGGTGAAGAGATTGAAATCGCTGCTTCCAAAATGCCAGCATTTAAACCGGGCAAAGAACTGAAAGACAGTGTAAAGTAAACATTGAAATACATATATAGCTTCAAAGTGAAGGCCCTAACTGATTCAATGTTAGGGCCTTCACCACGTCACTAGTGTTTCCATGTCACTGCTATGCGAACGTTCGCTTTCATAGTACAAAGGAACGTTTTCATATTCTCCCATAAAAATGGCTGGATGATGGTTGCAGAGAGCTGTTTTACTCCCTTTAACAGGAAAAAACTTTGCTAATCATGCCATATAAATGATATAGATTCATCAATATCGCCACCCCTTCTTCCCGATTCTCAAGACCTTCTTTCTGTTCTTGATTTGTATCTATTTATCCAAAAAGGTGTAAACAGTTTCGAGGTAAGCAACTGAAACATGTTCCGCTTCTCTTTTATATTTGATATTCCCTAAATGCTGACGAAGTTGTTGATAGAGTCGAATGGTCATTTGTAAAGCATGGTAACAGCTCTCTGTGCCGTGGTTTGGAATAGTTTCCTTTAGTTCTTCAAGTCCTTCGCTCACATATTTTTCGAGTCTTCTTACTCCTGTTGGAAGTACACCGTTCTTGATAAGAAACAATGGTCCAAGTACTGCGTTTCGCATATAGGTAATGTGATCGATTAACTCGAACAATTCTCCTCTTCCAAGTTTTGTCGCACCATAATGCACCCATACCCAAAATCGATCCTCGATCCATTGGGGACTGGGGTATGGATAGATTGGTGAAGTCCTTTGAAATAAAGCAATGATTTCCTCTCCTTTCTCCCAAAGGATTATAGGATTCTCAACCCTTTGTTCAAGTTCCTGAACGGTAACAAACTTTAAATCAACGTGTAGTGGCGGTGGCCCATATAAGCAAATCACCACACGCGGTTCTCCCACATGTTCGCCTGTAAAGCCAGATAACAAGTTCCCTAGCTTCTCTGCAATTAGTAAACGCTGATTCATTATCTCTTCTCGGTATTCAGCATCGTATACCACAATTAAATCCAAGTCGCTGTACTCATCCATAGTACTTGTAATCATGGAACCACCTGCAAGGAGTCCAAGAAATCGGTGGTCCTGAAGAAGATTCTCTTTGGCGTGATTAATAAAATTTTCATGCATTTGTAAAGGCATTTATACCACCCCTAAAATAGTGCCCCCAAAAAGGGCATTAGATCAATCTATCAAGTGTCCATTCACAAGTCATCACCCAAACATAAAATTACCAAAACTCATCATCTGACAACAGTTATGTTGCACCTGCCGTTAGCTTAATGACCCATATCCGTCTAATACTATATTTACATAGTTGTTTATAACATTATTTTTACGGTCTAACACTTTATTTTTTCGAGTCTAAAACATTATTTTCAGTGAACATTTTCACGGGGAGCGTTTCACCTTCATTATTTCGGCCCACTGCTACCACCGTGCCATCCGATTTAAGCCCAATGGTACGACGCCACCCCGCCGCTATGGAAGGCAGAGGTTTCACAACGTTCATGAATCTCGCTCCCTAGTTGATGGTAGATGTTTCTGATTTTAGGGTTCATCTCTGTTAAACCATAGTTATTTCTTCGTAGAGGGGGTTGTTGGCAGTCCCCCTATAGCTTAAGCAAGTGGTACTACGGCGCTATATTACTTCATACCAGCATGTTTTTTGGATAATTTTATGTTTAAAGGGAAGAAATATACTGTATTAAATGCCAATAGACATCAAACTCATTGATAAGCGAGGCGACTGTAATGCCAACAGACATCAAACTCGATGAAGGCGATGGAAACCATGTTGTCATCGAGGGAACGGTCGTGCGGACAACTGCATCTGACCTCATTTTAGACTCTCCCGACCGCCGAATTGCTGGAGGTTTACGCAGAGCACTTGTCCATGATGGAACCGACGGGCTCACCATCAATTTCAATGGCGACTATCCGGGTGGTGTGACAGTAGGCGGCGGAATGACGGTTACAGGAGATGTCCGTTGGAAATCAGAGAACGGAAATCAGCAAAGCCTGTCAGAGGTAATCGAGAATATCGAGAATATCATCAGAAACCTTAACCTACATGTGGACATTGAACGATTTGAACGATTCGAGAAAGGTTTGAACAGCCTAGCGGCTCTTCTTGATGCGGCGGCTGTACCGCCCTGGACAACACTGGAGGAAGTCCAACACGGTGACGACATGGGAGTACTGTATCTATCTGCCAAGGATCTCGGGTTTCATGTCGAATATGACTTAATTCAATACGGCCCAGTCGGATATCAACAAAAACAAGTAGTCAAGATTAACCCACCGCCAGGCACTATTTTGCGCAGGGGCAGCACCGTGGAGGTATCGATTGCCTGCCCAGACGGCGGGTAATATGTCAAATACGACCCTCTCCTTAAGACGGTTGGCCGATCACTTAGGCCGTACTCCGCAGGATGTCCGTAGTTTGCGAAAACTGCTAGGCCACCCTTCAGGCCCTCTCAAGCTAGCAGTTCGCCACGCACCACTTTCAGTTATGACGCATAACATGGGTCTACTTGTCTCTCCAGCTCCCTATTTGGGTACCGATCGAGACGGAGCGATTGCGGAAATAGTGGCTCGAATCAGAGCGCTAACACCGGATGTCGTGGGTCTTTGCGAGGTGTTTGCTGATGGAGAACGAACAAGGATAACTAACGCGCTCAGTGATTTGTATCCTTACTATAGCCAGGGTCCGGATGATTCTTTAAGTTTTAGATCTGACGGCGGGCTACTCCTGCTTAGCAGGCATCCCACAGTGTCCATCAACAAGATGACATTTGGCCCTTGTGACGGCTGGGACTGCTTCGCCCTCAAGGGCGTAATTTACATCCGAATTCAGCCTGTTTCTTGGCCGACTCCGATCGACATATTCTATTCCCATACGCAAGATATCGAGACCGAAAATGGCGTAAACACACTTTACTATCAGCTCTACGCAATGACACAGTTCATCGAAACGCTTTGGGACCCAGCTATACCCAAAATCATCATGGGTGACCTTAACATTCCCGGAGAGAATCCACTACACTACGATCGGCTCCTCAGGACGCTGGATTGGCCCCGTGATTGCTGGACCTTGGCTGGGAATCAGGCAGACAGTGGACACACGTTGGTCAGAGAGAATAATTTCTACGACGATCCCGACGATCGTCCATCAAGCAATCATCGTCTGGATTATGTATTAATGCAAGCCGGTACACGCCTAGTTCCCATCCTAGCAGATATCGAGGTACTCAAATTCCAACACAACGGGAGATACATATCGGATCACTTTGGAGTCCGTGCCTCATTCGACAAGATTGCGATCATTACTCACAGCTGATGTTTCTTTGATCGAGGCAGACTCACTCACCCGCTTTCACTAGTTAAGTCGATCCGGAAATATCTCAATCACATGACGTTGTTGACACTAATCGGAAGGTTTGATCAACCAACCAATGGTGTCCGGTCATGTGTAGAGTGTGGTAATAATCGAATCGTGCTGATCAACCGATACTCTCCAAGGAAGTTGATATGCTCCCAGCCTAAATTTCGCCTTCGGTTTTGAGAGTCTCTAGTTCCCGTGGTCTGTCTGAGCCACGGCGATGGCCAATCCGGCGTAGACGGAAGGTTACCATTCCCCGACATGCTTATTCTACATTACTGCCCGTTAGCGTAATGACGCGTCGTCAGTCTAATACTATATTTTCTCAGTCTAAAACATTGCTTTCATTGGACACAGGGAACTAATTTGTTTCGTACTATCATAAAAAAAGCCATCCCTTAAAGGAATGGCTTCTTCATTCATTCAAAACTGGATCTGCATGATCAGTTGCTAAGCGTGTGGATAAGTCCTCGACCGATTAGTATTCGTCAGCTCCACGCGTTACCGCGCTTCCACACCGAACCTATCAACCTCATCGTCTATGAGGGGTCTTACCAGCTTGCGCTGTGGGAAGTCTCATCTTGGAGGGGGCTTCACGCTTAGATGCTTTCAGCGCTTATCCCGTCCGCACATAGCTACCCAGCTGTGCCACTGGCGTGACAACTGGTGCACCAGCGGTGCGTCCATCCCGGTCCTCTCGTACTAAGGACAGCTCTCCTCAAACTTCCTACGCCCGCGACAGATAGGGACCGAACTGTCTCACGACGTTCTGAACC
>NZ_CP176370.1:1152500-2105000 GCF_046196545.1 Brevibacillus fortis | reverse complement strand
CCTTTTATTGGAGTTGTTGATCTAACGCAGGTTTTCGATTGAAAATTCGGTAGCCTTTGAAAAATAAGTTTTAGACTGATCCATTTAAAGAAAAAGCGGTGGTTTAAGACCTTGAAAAATAAAGCCTTAGACTGCAGCTGCTGTTTTAGTCTGTTATTCAACTAAGGTACCCGTTGCTTTAACATGTGATACGTTTCACAACGCTGTCTGTAACGGTAAGTTTTAAGGCCATCCTTTCCGGAATGGCCTTTCATTTTGATGTAAACCTTAATATATCGAAATATCCGTTCCATAAAGGTGAAGACGAAGGCGTTTTGCAATGGACAGCGAAGAATAATTATCCCATGATGTACTATATAAAGGAATCCTTTGAGACCGTCTTATCGCTTGGGCCCATGAGGACGTTACGTGCATCGCATATCCTTTTCCTCTATAATCTTTCAATGTCTCGACTCCGGCCTCTGCAGCCTTATCGCTACTTCTTGCGCTAAAACAGACAGATACGGCCATGTTGTTTTCCGTCACCATAAAACAAGGTCCTCGAAACTTCAGTTCCGATAAAAGGGTAGGAAACCCTGGTTCCAAGCAGTATTTATTCTCTTCAGTGACCAAGGTGGCGTCTGTGTAATCCTTTACGGCTTCATGAAACGTAAAAGCCGGCCCCATCCATAAGCCTCTAATTTCTCTGTCTTTCTCCAACGCGTGTATAACTTTAGGCAATTGCTCGGTTGAATCACCCTGATTCAGGGATTGTGTGATGTCATGGATTATGCGATTTGGTACGTCGCTGTGAAATCTTACAATACTGCCAGCAACGGTCTGTCCCCAAAAAAATCGAGGAGCAGGCTGGTTCGTTGGCTCATTAATCGTTGTGATACGTCCAGCATGATCATGAATATAGAGTACTCTTGCTTGAATGCTCATTAGTTCTAAATGGTTGTACAAAGGCTTACCTCCTCTATTGATCACTCACCCTTTCCCTGTACAATTTAATTATCATCAAAGATCACTCGCTCTCGTCATAATCTGTATTCAAGGTATCATCTTTTCCGAAGCAGTTTGAACTGTCTTCTTTACGTTTCAACAAATAAACTTGCCGTCATTTGAGATACGGTTCTCCGCGTTGTCTATAACGGTCACCGCGAACCTTTGCAGGACGGCACTTTCATTGAAATATTGACCTTTCGATACCAGATAGTAAACTAGGCAGCCGTTCATCCACTTACATCCAATTTTTTGTTGTTGAGGATATGGGTTTAGACGGGCGAAATCGGACTTAACCTTTTTATCCAGAAGTGGAACAAGCCCTGTATTCGCTCGGAAAGGATGAATTCAATATCTTCCAGTCGCAAACTTGTTCAATTTCGTCTCTGCAGCAAGTATGACAGCGACAAGAACATTTCCGCGGCTGCCCTGTCCTTTTCTGAAATATAGACTACGCAGAAAATTTTTACTGTTCACACGGGCGATCATCTGAACGTAGCTTCTCGGCCAGTCGACGCATTGTGTCAAACCGCTTATCCAGTCAGCGATCTCCTGCTGTGGAAGCAGACCCTTTTCAATCATGGTATCCACGATACTGGCGATCCGCTCATCATCCTCATCGCTAAAAATTTGTTTCCCATTATGGAGCATCCCCTCAATAGCAGCAAGTACTTCAAGCTGTACCGCTGTATCGCTCTCCGGGCACTTGACCAGCTCCAGCAAAGCATCCGCACCGTGTGACGCACTATGAGCCCAGCCTCCTTCAGGCAGATAACCACGCAGATCCTTTTCCTCCTTATAATAGCGAAGTAGTGAATGCTTAAGATTCTGGAATTCAGCATAATCCAGAAAAGGCTTCTTGCTGTGACGCCGTACTATTAAAGCCACTGGCAGAACAGAGAACGTTCTTGTAAATACAGACTGATCACCTTCGCTACCAATATGATAGAACAAATGATGCTCATCGGTCAGAATTGCCAGAAGAGTGCTCAATTCCGTTTCCGTAAACCGATCCTCTTCATAAATCCATTTATACAGTGTCGGATAGATCAGTTCATCCCGTAATTCCGGTTGAGGATCCCCGATAAATTGCAGCATTAGAGTTAAAAAATCCTGTATCCGCTCACCTTCACGAAGCTGGTAATGTTCCTTCTCAATTCTTTGCAGGTCTATCATGAGTTTCATCCTTGTATTGTTCACTATCTCATCCCCTTGAATAAACGCTATTTCCGGATTACTTACACCCCTACTATAAAACAAAATAACTGACACCTGTATGTCAGTCATTGTATGGTAGCAATATTGTTTTTATATATTCTTGTAATTCATTTCTCAAATAACAGGGCTCCAATATCTCGCATTCCTTACCAAAGCTTAAAATAAACTTCAATAATCCCTCTTCATATGGAAATTGATCCACAACGATATATTGATTGTCATGTGTTTTAGTTATTTTCTCTTTTTGAAAATACTCAGTTAATTGCTCTCCCATTTTATGAGCAAACTTTAAGGTAACGGTTATGCCTCGCGTAAGATAGCTATTCCTAATTATTTCCTGGATTTCTTCATTTGGGATATCCTTTTTTTCGAAGTTCTCACCCATTTTCAAATTCTTGATCCGTACTAGCTTGAACCTTCTGTAGTCATTTCTTTCTTTGCAAAAGCCCACCAAATACCATTGACCGGCGGAAAATGTAATTTGAAACGGTTCTACTGTTCTTTCGAAATATTCCATACTTCTGTTGATATATTCGAATACCACTAGCTTATTTTTTTCAATAGCATGGTTTAATAGAAGCAGGTATTCCTTTAATTCATTTTCCATACTGAAATGAGACAGATTAATGTCTAACTTGCTTGTATTCTTTTCTTGTTTAAGCGTATTCTCGATTTTTAAAACAATATCTTGAAACGTTGTGTTTTTCCCAAATAGAAAACTTAGATTATTCATTATCGCCATGAAAGTAGAAGCTTCATCTTTGTTTAAAAAAAGATTGTCCACATTATAGTCTTCCATAATGTAATAGCCTCCACCTTTACCACCAATGGCTGCGATTGGGATACCTGCTTCACCTAACTTTTCTATATCTCTGTAAATTGTTCGTATGGATACCTCAAAATGTTCCGCAAGCTCTTTGCCTGTAACCGTACCTTTTTTTGAGATAATGAGTAACATGGATAGTAATCGATCTACGCGCATTTATTTATATTACGTTGATTTGCAACGTATCCTCTCTTATTCTTTTTTACAATGGTGTTAAATGGCCAATCCGGTCATTTTGTTCTTTTCTCAAGTAAATACTACTTTCTTATCTGATTCAACTGTACTTCTAGCTTGATCCGCTGCCTTACTATCACTTGTGGTACGGTTCACCGCGCTATTTGAAGCGGCAAGTTTCTAGAGTATAGCTTCTAAACACAGTATTTATTAGGAACACGAAACAAGGCTTCTAACGTTTAGAAGCCTTGTTTTTAGCTTTCTCCAGATAATTTTTCCAAACTGACTTGTAGTCACTTCCGGACATAGATGCTGATGATGGGCGCAAACTCTCCCAATCTTTTGACGAAAGTGATTTAATGTAGTTTCTAGCTACCATCGGATTTGCAGAAGAAACTGTCATTCCTGAATCTTGAACAAATTTACTAGCTAGTGATTCTGAGATGCTTCTTGGAACTGAATTCATTCTCATCAAGATTGCCGCTTCACTCTTAACGCCATAATAAATCATATCTGGCAAATTGTTGAATTTTATTTTTTCTTCATCATCCATTTTATCAAAATCCAGTCCAGAATTAGGTAACTTGCTTAAAGAAGCAAGACCCCAGGTACCGTAGTTTGTAAGATTACGATATATTGACTTACATGCAGTAGATAATGTAGTTGTAAGAGTCTGTTCATCTAAAACGTTGCCATTTGAAAAATACGTCTTGGCAATATAAGGGCTGAGATAATTCTGCGACATTAAACATCACACCTACTAGGTTTTGAAGCACTTTTGATTGAGAACCAAATAAGCTTTCTGGTTCCCAATCAGTTGTCTTCAATTTGAGCAGAAAAATTTGATTTTTGAGCAAGTTCGGCTACGTAAGATTTAGTAGCGTTCAGTAATGCCTTTAGCAGATGCTACTGGGTTTGCCCCAGAGGGTGTGGGAAAAGCTATTGCAGGTCTTGGGCGTTTGGAGATATCTTTTTTAAGATTTCCACGGTAAAGAAGCCATCGACGATGATCTTTTTGCCTTCTGCCTTGCCCGATAAGGTAAGGAGGTGGGCGATTACCATATCGGTTTGCTCTTTGAATGTCGCATCTAAGTATTCCGAATATGCCGCAGGCAGCCGCATGAAATACTCGTCCCAGGACTAGAATTCTTGACGTTCGCTCATAGCCGGCTGATAGCGGGGATCAACCAGTGCCTGATACGTTGCAAATTGTTCATCCCAGTCCAATAAGATCATGTCATATTTATCTGCTAGGTACCTGCTGGCTGTTGTTTTTCCGCCGCAGGCGTGTCCTGTTATTACATAAAGGCCGCCAAATTAGCGACTTCCCATGGAATGATGTTCGTGTCTTTCGACACCTCGGTTCAGCAAATTCCAAAATTGTTCAACCATGACCGATGGGGGATATGGCATCGAACGGATAATCCACCATTCCAATATACCCACTGTTGCTGAAGTTAAAAATTGTACCGTAATGTCCCTGTTCATTTCCTTATCGAGATTGATTGAATCCAGATATTCACTCAGACTTTCCCCGAACATGGTCTCCATTTGATTTCGAAATACTGTGCTTCCCTTACTCTTCAGCATTATGGAGTAGAAAGAAGCATGTTGCTCCAAATATTCAAAAGTGTGAAGTAATGCGGTTTTGGAAGGGAGATGAACTAGGTGATCTCCAGACATACAATGTCGAAGTAACTGGTTAATTTGAGCTGCTATACATTGCTCGCGCAGATCGTACTTGTCATCGAAATGCAAATACACTGTTCCTCGATTGACATTTGCTTCTACCGCAATTTGATTGATCGTTATGCTCTCGAATTCCTTTTCTGACATCAGCCTCATAAAAGCATCTATAATCGCTTGTCTCGATTTTTGAATACGCCTGGCCATATCCTTCTCCCCTTTATCCCATCCAAAAAATGATCACTTCAAAGCCCTCTGTTGAAAAATCAACAACCGAGCTTGTTTTAACCATTGAACCCCATTTATCGCACTGATACATTCACTATATAAAACATATTTTGGTAATTCAACATATGTTCAAATTAAGAGGCGGTATAATTATGAAACTTACAGGAAACACGATTTTCATTACAGGTGGTGGTTCGGGAATTGGACGTGCGTTAGCAGAAGCACTCCACCATCTTGGAAATAAAGTTATTATCTCTGGTCGAAGTAAAGAGCGTTTGGAGGAGACAATCAAAGCGAATCCCGGCATGTCCGCAATGGAATTGAATGTACAAGACCCTACCAGTATAGAGGGGGCAGCCAAGCAGTTAATCGGAGAATTCCCAGATTTGAATGTCTTGATTAACAACGCAGGCATCATTCAACCCGATGACGCGGCGGGCGTGATTGATGAGGATATTTTGGTTTCGACAGTCGCCACAAACTTGTTAGGTCCGATTCGGTTGACTTCTGCATTAATCGACCATTTGAAGTCCAAAGAAGAAGCCGTTGTCATCAACACGACTTCGATACTTGGATTTGTTCCGTTAGCGGCAACTGCTGTATACTCCGCGACGAAGGCAGCTCTTCATACCTATACGCTGTCCCAAAGATACCTGCTTAAAGACACATCGGTAAAAGTAATAGAAATTGTGCCACCATGGGTTCAAAGCAACAACGATGAACCGCGTGCAATGCCACTTGCGGCATTCATTGATGCAACGATAAAGATACTTGGCACGGATACAGACGAAGTTCTGGTCGAAGAAGCGAAAATGTTTCGAAATAACCCCGGCCCGAACGAAGGTGTTTTTGTGACCCAGCTTAACGATACGATGAAGTCTGAACCTCCAAAGATTCATTAATCCACCTATAATTCAATTTCAAAAATTTAAACGAACATGACTGTGATGGCTCCCATCACAGAAGACCCTAATACAGACCAAAGTGAAGCAGATTGCCGTTCAGCAAGGTCAGAAGCTTCGAGACATTGAACTGGAACTCGACGAGACGCTACGACAGTGTCTGGTAGTCGCAGCCCCCTTCACCACAAGGTGGACGGGGCTTTTTCTTTGGCCGGATACAAGTGCCCCTTCACGATCGTGATCTAGAGCATCTTCTCTTTCTGTTAAGCGAAAGTACCGCCAGAAGCGCATTCACTGCCAGCATCGACACTTCTGACACTTTTCTTGCCCAGCCTCGGGGAGCCTCCTCCGTTCACGAAGTCTCTTCCTTCCGTGGGATGTGACGAGGATGTTCCACTCAAAATACGATAGCCCTATGTACCTTTTCAGGCGTTACCATAGCCCGGAACCTACACACAAATATACAAATCCATGCCCTACAAGGAATTCCGCAAAAAAACTTGCCTTTACTTATGGTACGGTTCTCCGCGCTTGATTTAAACTAATCTCCCGTTAGTTGAATAGCTGGCCGCCAGTCTAACACTTTATTTCTCAGTCTACAGGAACAGAAACTACACGCAATCTCAAGAACGTCATCTATCTGTGTGCTCATTTACCCTTTCATTTGGGCATCGCGGTCGCAATCGTAATCGGAGTTTAGCCATGTTGTTTGTGGATGTCTCGGTGTTCTACGTGGAACAACTGATTCAGACGTTTAGACACCTGGTCCGCAACTTCGTCTTCCTCAACCTCGTCAACGCTCTCTTTTGGGACAAACACCACATCACTTGGGTTGCTAACAGCTAATGCTCGTACTGTATTTGATGCCCCCCGTTCCGCTCCTTCTATCGCTACTTGAGCAGATTGTTCTTCAGCTCCTCAGCCGTGTCCGGCTTCCAATAACTTATTTTTAATTTCTTCTCCTGAACCAATTGTCCAACCTGTTCAAAAAGGACTGCTCTCTTCTGGGCTGGCCAATGGGTAAATGACTGTAAATCACTGGACACATTCCAAATAGAGGTTGCATTTTCCTTTTGGGACCATTTTTTCATAAGAATCGATTCAACGTCCTCATAACGTATCCGATACAAAATACCAACGTATGTCGCGCCAATTCCATCATCCAGAATCGCTCTTTTCAGAAAATACGATTGCACCTTTTGGCAGCAAATTTCATTATTTAACGGAAGCAGATCACCCAGCACGTCATCAAATTCTCCAGTTACTTTTCCTACATAATAGCTCGTTTTAATAAGACCGCTTAGCTTTTTCTCCTCCGGATCAGCTGCTAAAAGTTCTATCCACCGCACATCCAAATCCTCAAACAGCAGCGGTGTAAGTGAAAAATATGTATCATCCCTAAGCATATGACCCCAGCCAAACAGAAACGTATGCCGGTTTTGCTTAGTATCAAACTTCACCGTACCTAGCACGTTCAAAATAAAACGCTGCGCCACCGGATCTTTGTAATACGGTGAAAACGCCTCGAAAACTTCGCCAGCAGGCTTGGTTAGAAGTGCAGAAGCGAAGACAGGAGACAGCCAGGCTCCCCCATATTGTTCATATAGCTTGCAAGCCAGCGCTTGTAGCCGACTATCTCCATCCATTAAAACAGAGCCAACCAAAATCATAGGAAAGGCTTGTTCTAAAGTCACCCCTTCCAAAGTATCACTTATATTAAAGATAGAAGTATCTCTGTAGGTTAACTTTAGCACCTCGCTGTCGCGCTTAAATGATGAAATCTTCTGGATATGCTCTGCTGCAAGCTCATACACCTTGCACATCTTCTCGCTCGCTTTGCCCGGCATCATGCCAAGAAAGGCAAGCAGTGTTTCATGCTCTTCCCAGCTGATCTTGCTGCCAGACTTTTTCTCCAGAAACGTCTGCAAAAAAGCTAGTAATTGATCAGCAAGCAGATCCGACACTGTATTCGAAAATGTGTGGTTTAATATTTTTTCACATTTTTGAGGCGACTTTAATAGCTTTTTCCAATAAGCTGCAGCCGGTTCATAATCAATCTTAGCCAGTGCCTTCTGGGCAGCAAGCTTACTCTTCCCGCGCTCTGTACTGGCCAGATGCAACAGCTCAGGTGCCTCGTTAGCTCCGAGCTCCGAGATAGCCTTCTCTCTGCTACCCCCTTTGGGCGGCAATGCATCGAGAACTGGCTGATTATAGTCTGTCATTACTGGGTTCCCCCTCATCCTGAATCTTTCTATTATAGTAGCATGGAAATTTTGCGGATTTATAGTTCTGACTTCCTTTATAACAAACTCTACATGCTGCCCGTTAGCTTAACACCGTCGCCAGTCTAACACTTTATTTTCCGGTCTTATTTTTCGATCCACAACTTTATTTACTCAGAACATTAGAACGTGTATATCTCCACACTCTCTTCGAAAACTCTAACTTCCCTAACCACATGACGGATCAGTTCTTTCTTATCCTCAAACGTTAGCTCATCCTGTGCCTTCGATAAATAATATTCAGCAGCTTCCTGAATCAAGTTGCGGCTATATTCATGATTGATCTGTAGCTTCGTTTGTTCAAGTAGCTCGTGTAAGCGCTGATTCAGTTTATCTTCCTTTTCCTTCAGTTCTTTTAACTCTTGCCGTATATCTTCTTCGCCAACGTCTTCTTCACCAGATGCAAACAATTTGAGTAACTTTTTGCGTCCGCTTTTCGTTTTTTCGAGCTCTTTTTGTAATCGCTCCAGCTCCACTTGCTCGAATGGAGTTTCCACTTTATCTTCCACTGCCACCGCAATCTCGTCAGGATTATTCAACCAGGACGCAACCGTTTCCCAAACCAGATTGTCCATTTGCTCACATCTTACACGACGACCGCACCCTTTATTTTTTGCACCTGCTGTATTCTTAACGTCGGTATACTCAAATACATGCTGGCTCCAGTTTTTCGCTTTTCTTCCTGGCATCGTATTTCCACAGGACCCGCAACGTACTAGGCCGCTTAAGAGGTACTCGTTGAAGCTCCGGCCCGCCCATCTTCTTCTAGATTCCTTAAGTAGCTGCTGGGCATGTTCAAATTTCACTTCGTCTATGATGGATGGGCAGGGTAAGGATATCCACTCTTCTTTTGGGCGCATTTTCATACGGACTTTTTCATCTGGCTGGCGAAACTGATTACCCAGCATCCCTTCCGTATTCCACTTATTTTGATAAAATCTCCCCACGTACGCCTCGTTCATCAGCATCTGTCGTACCACCTGGCGATGCCATACACTAGCACCACGCTTTGTAGGGACCCCTTTATTGGTTAAATAAACTGCTATCCCATTGATCCCTTGAACTAGCTCGTTGGGCTGAGTAAACAGATCAAATACAAGTCGCACTACTACTGCCTCAGCTTCATTTATTACTATTTGTTCCTTCTCTGAATCATAACTGTACCCATATATTTGAAAGTCACGGAGAACGCGGCCTTGTCTTGCCTTTTCTCTTCTTCCACGACTCATACGCTCATTAATTTTTGCTTTCTCGAATTCTGCAATCGCTCCACGCATGCTGTAAAAGAGCTGTCCTTCTGGAGTCTTGGCGTATTCGCCATTCACGAATACGAGCTCTATCCCGCGTTTATCAAATTCATCTGTAATTAGCAGCTGGTTCATAAGCTTACGTGATAAACGGTCTGGGTCAAGACAAACGATCTTCGTAATAAATCCATCCTTAACATCTTGTCTTAGCCTTGAGAGAGCCGGTCGATCTAAGAACTCGCCTGACACATCGTCAACATATTCAGCAGCTTCACTCGTCGCTGCTTTCTTCCTGCATTCCCTTAACTGATCGTCGAGGCTGAATCCGCTCTTGGCTTGTTCCTCTGTACTCACCCTGGCATATATTCCGATCATACGGCTTCTCCCTCCTGTATTTTCCTAATAAATACTGATAACAGGCGGAACGAATACTGTCAGTAGAAATACCCGGTATAATCTTTACATGCACCGTTCATCCCCTCCTGTCGAGAAGATATGCGCGAACGGCTTGTCAAAAGTAGTGAGGAAACATGAAAAACCCGTCACTCCTTAAATTGAGCTGCGACATACTACCCCCACTACATTTCACCCACCTCCATGAAAAAAGCACCACTCGGGTGCTATTGTTAGAATAGTATCCAGCTAATCAAGCAACGGTTAGAAGCGTTCATCGGAATGGCCCTCCCCAACCGTTCTCGTGGAAAGCTCATCGAATATGATCCAGGACGCTTTTCATGACCTGCGGCGAGTCTTGCCGATCGAATAAATTATAGCGGACCTTGACTGTTTGATAGACTTGATTCAGCGCTTTTTGGCTCTTTGTTTTCCGGTACTCGCTCACAAGTTTGGTAAAGGAAGGATGCCGGATTACGTCTGTTCGCCAGTCCCACACGCGCGGTTTTTGGACTTCTCGCCGGACCTGTTCCACCATCTCAATTACTTTAGGTGCAAGAGAGGCGCTAAGCTGCGTTTCGGCCTTCTTCTTCTCTGGAAGATCAGACAGCATCACATAGTTGGGAAGGGAAGACAACGGCTTGTTGTTTACATGCAACAATTGGCCCGAATAGTTGTGCACGGCCTCTAGCAACAAGTCTTGATTGACTTCGTATTGAAAATACTCCCATCCATCCGCAGTTTTTTTGCTTGGCAAAAACAGATGGATGAAGTCGAGCATACTTGTGTAGTACGGCTGCGCTTCCGGATACACATACCCTTTTGCATCGACCTGGAATCCCGGCACTCCCACCTCTACTGCCCAGCGGACCGCTTCACTTTGGCTGTCTTTGGGAGCTACACTCCCCTTATAAGGCCTAACTTTTTTGTACATGCGGTACAACGTCTCCGCAACAAATTGCTTCGTAAGTCGTTGGTCTTTCAGGTCCTCAGGCTGTACGATCCCCGCCTGGACAAGTGCATTTATCCGCGCTTTTAGTTCCATTTCTCCCCGCTTTTGCCGCAGCTCGCCTCCCCATTGACCAGATGCTTGCTGCTGCTCTATTTGCTTGCTGATGGCGGCTGGATCGTAACCTTGGGGATAGACGGGATCCAATATCCCGATCTCATTGTACAGGGCCAGTAAATACCCATCTTTAGAGACGCTGAATTCATCGATCATGAAGCCGCGCGGCGTGTCTGTACCGTTAAGTTCGCCGACGATTTCCGTGAGGCTTTTTCTGTTTTTGTCCAGGATGCTGGCCTGATGCGGATTTTTAATCTTGAGCGCCCCTTTTAGGAGAGAATAAAAAACTTCTTTTTCTTCAATCGTATTGACCGTGGGCATTTTGTAGGCAATGCGATAAGAGGCCGCCGTTGCCGCTCCTGCCTCTTGAATTGGATAGGCGAGTTGCCCGACAGATAGAACGGCTGCGATTGCAGCGATAAACACAACCTTTTTCATATATTTGTTACCTCCTCATTGGGGCAAGCGTATCGGAAGTTGATTCACGGGTGTTTGCAAATACATTTGTTAGACGAACGCTTCTTGAATAAAGTTACATCGCACCCATGATTCCCCTGGGATATTGCGTTAAGTTATTTTTCTATCTAAATACTGTTCACCTTTTTAAATCGTTGAAAGTTTATAGCAATTTTCTGCGGTTTGATATGAACCATTTACGTCCCAAAGGCGCGGATCATTTAGTAGTACAATTGCATCCTCTGTTGAAGTTCTCCTACTTCACAATTTCTCTTATGTTAAAATACGATCTCTTTCCTCCAGTTTGTAACCAGAAAAGATATTTACATTTTTTAGAAATAAATGTAAATTATATAAGTGAGTTTTACCAAATTTTAGGAGGTTGTATTTATGAAGTTAAAGAAACTGATTTCAACGC
Source organism: Brevibacillus fortis (assembly GCF_046196545.1). GTDB lineage: Bacteria > Bacillota > Bacilli > Brevibacillales > Brevibacillaceae > Brevibacillus > Brevibacillus fortis_A. Next base: position 2,093,120 of record NZ_CP176370.1, on the reverse strand, counting down.
TTGGACTTACGACTTGCCTACTTTCCATGTCATCGTCAGCATTCGCTATGGGTGATGCCAGAGAGCCTGATAGTTTTGACTCACCGAATTATTTTCAAGGAATTGGTGATAGTTTTGAAGGTACTTTTTACAAAGTATATCCAGATTTTGAAAGACCAATGGATCATGACTATTTTCAATGGACAAACGACACAGGCCAAGGAAAAGCATTTTATATTAATTTCGACACCTATCAAAATCGCAGCCTAGACTATATGATTCGTGATATGAGTGTTGGTGGTCCAGTACATCAAGTGTTTAAAGATACTGGACGCGAATCCTGGTATGTATATTTGCCCGCTGGTGAAAAAATTAAAATACATGTTTCTTCCCAAGATGCAATAAGAGTTGACCCCAATGTGAAATATATCATTGCCTTGAGCGAGCGTCCTTGGTGGTAGATTTGTTGCAAGATTTAGAGGGCTGCTAAAAGCAGTTCCTCTAAATCACTTGCATTCCATATCACTAAATTCCATCGATATTGACTCTGCCTGTTCCCTTGTCATGTCGTACCCATGCCTCTTGTAAGCTTCGATCATTTTTCATCTCATCTTTTGCGTAGTCATCAGCCATGTTGCCACCGCCTTTTATCACATCGATTTGTCACTCCTCTTCTCCGAAAATAGTTTCAGCTTTTGTGTTCAGTACTATCTGAACCTTTAATGGATGAGGTTTATGATAAGAACTTTAACAACATTTATCACTCCACTGTTCTGCCGCAAAACACAAGCAATACTACCAATTCTTTCGAAATTCCAGTCAATCTACCTAGAAATCAAACCCTCTACATAGCCGTAGGTGTCCAAGACGAATCTGGAAACTGGAGTTGGACAGACGACGGGATGCACTTCATGTATATCCAAACTCCTTAACCTATTTTGGTGTCCATTGAGTTTTCAATGGGCATCATTTTCTTCGGCTGGCCTCGGTTTAAGGCGAATCAGGAATTATCATTAGCTCACATAGTTTGGTATTATCAGTAAGCAGGAAAATTTATCTTAACTTCTGAAAATGAGGTGCTGTATTTGCGGTGGTTCTTTTCGCCTGAGAAGAAAAAATATAAATATGTTGTAAAAGCTGTTGTCTTTTCCTCCCTCATAAATCTTGTGTTTTTTTTTGTCCCAGTGTTATCGGGACTACTTCTTACCTACTTCTATACACCTGATGTCATCGATGCGTATAACGACGTTAAATATTTGCAAAGCGAAGTAAGTTTTGGTTTCGTTCAAAGACCGGATAATGCAGAAACGTTAGTTCCTTTTTTTCTTGGTTTAGTTGCATATTTTATTCTTCTTTTTGTGATTAAAAAGATGAAAAGATAATTGGCCCAGGAAATTTCTACTACAGCCTTGTCGATTAGGTCATGTGTGGTCCCGATATATTTCAGGGGTCGGCGTTAAGAGACATCTTGACGATAGAATGATTGATGGCCAAACGTTCAATGAATACTCAAATCACTTGATAACAGTTTTAAAGGGACCATTAAGGTCCCCTTTTTCGTATCTATTGATCACAAGACACCCTTTTGACTTTAATATCTCATTCTCAATACAACGCGCAGCATACGTAGCCAGCTTGGTGCCCTTATCCACCTGATAACTCTCGATTGCTTTGATCAATCCAATGGTACCGATGGAAATCAGATCTTCACTGTCCTCACCTGTGTTCTCGAATTTCTTCACAATATGCGCCACCAAACGCAAATTGTGCTCAATCAGCTTGTTGCGGGCGTAAGGGTCGCCTTTGGCCATGAGTCGGAGGTACTTTTCTTCTTCTGTGTCCTGAAGCGGTTGCGGGAAGGCATTGTTCTTGACATAAGCCACAAACACAAGAAGCTCTTTAAAAACAAGGGAAAGCGCCGCGATAATGCTGGACATGGCTGCCACCTCCACGTCTGGAATAGCTTACTTCTATCCTTATGTGGGCGGTTGCCTATGCGTGCCTGTACACAGGGAGTTGTTGTCGATTAATTCACTGTTGCTTGTATGGTAAAGGATCACTTAGAAAAAATGGAGTATTTTGGTAAAATGAACAAAACGAATGATTGGAGTGATCACCCATAATAGAATTTGGCGCCGTATCGATCGAATGGGGTACTGTACTCGTTCAGCTCTTTATCTTCTTCATGCCTTTAGCACTTGTCATTGCTTTTTGCTTGTTCATCGTAAAACGCACCGCAACCAAGCAAAAAACCATCGACGAGCTGGAAAAACGCGTCGCAGCACTCGAGCAAGAAATAAAGCGTCCGAAATTATAACGGACGCTTACCTTTTTCCTCTATTCAAATAAAGCCATCATCTCTTCGTCTTCTCTCTCACGTGCTATATCGTATGGTGTTTGCCCCTCCATGTCCTTTTTGTTAGGATTCGCACCTTTAGCCAGCAGCAACTCTACCACATCCACACGCTCCTCACCATCTGCTACCTGTGTGTGCAACGGGGTACTTCCATCATGAGCGCTGGCATGTATGTCTGCACCGTGCGCGATGAGCGCCTCTGCAACCTCTGGATAGAGCGCGATATGTAACGGTGTAATACCCTCATCATTTTTCGCATGGACATCTGCTCCCTGTGCGACCAAATACGCAATAAGGTCAACATCGTCTGTCATCACAGCGCCATGTAGTATGGAAAACTCATACTCATCCTTTTCATGCAGCAATTCCGGCTGTTTCGTGACGATCTTTTTTACGAGCTCAATGTCTCCCAATTCAGCTGCATCATATAAATCTGCGAAATGGTAAGTCATATCTGTATCTGTCTCTCCTTTCTTATACATTCCTCCCTGCTCCTTACCGCTCCTCTGTCTCAAATACAAGTTTGGCGAGCAGGACCACCGGTGCATCTTTTTCTTGCTGGCCCTCAGTGAGATCAAACAATTTTTCGTTAATCGGACCGTAGCGCGATTCATTGCCATACAGCAAAATCACATGTGGGTACTTGCCAATCTCCTCTGTTAACTGTTTGGGCCATTCTTTTCTATCGAGCGTTGCATTCATCGCATATTCGTTTTCCAAATACGTGAAAAAGTCCGCTCTGGCCTCTGCATCCTGTACCTCATGCACTTCAAAAAAGTCCTCGTCCACCCATTCAAGACCCGACGCTGTTAAAAAGCCAGACGGTATCACATCCCCGTCTTCATCGTAAACCGGAGTCAGAAAATCCGCTAGTTCATCAGAAGACTGCAAGGTTGTTCCCCATACCGTTACCACATTTCTCATTGTCTTTCCCCCTCGCTCCCGAACTTTTATGAGGTCTGGATGACTCCACGAACGTTAATAAAATCTCGGCGCCCCCTCGTCTAATGCTTTGCTGTTTCCAAGGAAGAGCGAATGCGATCTACACGCTCCTTTTCCTTGCGCAATATGGCTTTTTCGTACGCTACATCCAACAACCGATTGATTTCTTGCCAATTCGCTTCACCAGAAGGAGACTCACCACTTGCCAGCATTTTCCCCCAAGCACTTAACGCAATCTGCCGCTGTGCTTCATTTCCGTCCAGCCAGCGAATCAGATCATCCCATTGTGGACGTGATGCCGCGAATAGCTCATCCCAGCCTTCAATCGGGTACGCCACATGCGGTTCCATCCACAAAATGACTTCTCGGGAGCGAAAGTGATGCAAATGACTGTTGGCAGCATATCCTACCAGACATTCTTTTCTGGCAACGACTTCGTCCATCTCAGCCAAAACTCGCTGCAAGCCCTCTTGTTCCGGCAAACAAGCTGCCGTCACGTATGCACGTAGACTCGAGCCTATGCGTTCATAATGTGGCCCGGACTCCCAGAGCGAGCGTACCCACCCCTCAGCCTTCTTGCCTACTGTCTCGACAATGAGCTGGCACCAGAGTAGCAGATTGCTTGATGAGGTTTCTTGCTCGATTTGCGCTACCCATTTATGCAAAATCGGCTCCCAATCGTATTGAGTAAATGCCTCTTGGATACGTGAATCTCCTGCACCATGCATTTTTGCAAACAAGACCAGCTTCTCGAAATCTTGCGCCGCCTCTTCAAAGGTGAGCGTCCGATAGGTTTGCAGCCATTCTTTCCATTCTTGTGCGACTTGCCCCTCAACATCGAGCCCATCTGCACCTGCGAGTGCTTCATAATTCCAGCACTCTGCCCCAATACAGCCCAGCTCCGTGACTCGCTCTACGAACTCTGTGAAGCTTTTGCCGAGCAATAGGAACTCGTCTGTCTCATGCCCCCAAGAATAGACGGGCGGGTCATCTGCGCCTGTCGACAAATCGATGAGCAGCATGTCGCCATTACCGCCGACGTGAAAACAGAGATACCTTTTCTCGTCCTCACTCTCTTCGTCTCCACCAAAGTACGGCCACTCAAATGCATCCAATGACCATCCCAAATCTCCACTGAGTGAAAAAGGATCTAACGCTCGAGATGGCAACGACCAATTAATTTGAACCTGACTGCTGCCGGCAAGCAAAATAGTACGGATCGTCGCGGGAAAGCTGACCCCGAGACTTTCCTCTCTTCTTTCGATTTCTTCCAGCCCTGCTGGTGGTTCTATTGTGAGCGGCCAAACCTGGGCACCTTGTCGCTCCATATCATGCATAAGTAACTTCCACGCTTCAAACCACTTTTCCATTCGCTGCTCCATTGGCATAACGACCTCTCTCATCTGTCGCTTTCTATCTTACGAATTCTATTTCTATTTTCTTTATCTAAAATTCGATTTCATATCCTACTAAAGCACCAATTATATCCATTTTTTTCATGGTAAAATTATCTACAAAGTCTCTAATTTTGCCGATATTAGTAGAAAAAACACGGAAATGAGGACCTAGCTGATGACCACCATTGGAATTGATTTGGGCACGACGAACAGTCTGGTGGCCTACTGGACTGATAATGGACCGATGCTCATTCCAAACGCACTCGGAGAAACACTGACTCCTTCTGTGGTCAGCGTCGATGAAAACGGCGAGATCTTGATAGGAAAAATCGCCAGAGAGCGCCTCCTGACTCACCCAGATCGGACTGCTTCTACCTTTAAACGGTTTATGGGGACAGAAAAAAGATACCAACTGGGAAGGTATTCCCTTTCTGCCGAAGACCTTTCCTCCTTTGTGATTAAATCTTTGAAGGCGGATGCTGAGGCTCATTTCGGACACCCCGTTCACGAAGCGGTTATCAGTGTGCCTGCTTATTTCAACGACACACAACGCAAAGCAACTAAACGAGCAGCAGAGCTTGCTGGACTCAAAGTAGAGCGTTTGATCAGCGAACCGACTGCTGCCGCGATCTCATATGGGCTCCATCAGGAGGAATCAGAGACACAATTCCTCGTATTCGATTTAGGTGGCGGAACGTTTGACGTTTCTATTTTGGAAATGTTCGAAGGTGTGATGGAAGTAAAATCAATCGCTGGAGACAACTTTTTGGGCGGCGAAGATTTTACCGATCTGATTGCCTCTTATTTCATAGAAGCCCATCGACTCGATATCAACACGCTAGACAGCAAAACACGTTCGTCCATTCACAAACAAGCTGAATTGTGCAAGCGCGCCTTATTTTCCGACCAAGAAGGGAAAATGAGTGTCAATATCCAGGGAGAGCTGGTTGAAACGACTCTCAGCCGGAATCAGCTGGAAGAACTCGCGTTTCCTCTGCTGCAACGACTGCGTCAGCCGATCGAACGTGCTTTGCGAGACGCATCCATCTCACCTCGAGAACTGGACGCAATCGTGCTTATTGGCGGTGCGACGCGGATGCCGCTTATCAAATCCGTCGTAAGCAAAATATTTGGGCGACTGCCCTATTCCCATATTAATCCCGATGAGGCTGTTGCATTGGGAGCAGCGATTCAAGCAGCACTCAAGGAACGCAATGAGGCGTTAAACGAGCTTGTTTTGACCGATGTTTGCCCATACACACTCGGTACGGGTATTGTACAAACCATGGCAAACGGCAAACACGAGGATGGCTACTTTTTTCCGATCATCGAGCGCAATACGCCAATCCCGGTCAGCCGGGTAGAACGGCTATACACCGTTCTCGATTATCAACGCTCTATCCTCGTTGACGTGTATCAAGGGGAAAGCCGACGCGTCGAACATAACCTCAAGCTTGGTGAATTGAATATAAAAGTTCCCCCTGCGAAAAAGGGTGAGGAGTCTATCGATGTTCGTTATACATATGACATCAACGGGATTCTGGAAGTCGAAGTGACTGTCGTATCTACAGGAGTCAAAACCAAGGCTGTCATCGAAAAAAATCCAGGTAGCCTATCAAAACAAGAAATTGAGGAGCGCTTTCAGGCCCTTCAAAACATGAAGATCCACCCCAGAGAGCGAACCGAAAATCGATTGCTTCTGGCAAAAGGCGAGCGTATGTATGAGGAAGCGTTGGGCGAAGACCGGATGATCATTGCGAATTACTTACGCCGCTTCGAAAGTGTCCTCTCCACCCAAAATGAAAGAGACATCGCCAAAGCAGCAGAAGAATTGAAGCAGCAGCTGGACATGTTTGAAGGGTGGAATGAGTATTAATGGGGATTTGGGAGATTCTCGGGATTGAACCGACGGACAATCCTGCCCAGATAAAAAAGGCTTATGCCAAAAAGTTGAAGGTGCACAATCCGGAAGTTGATCCAGAAGGCTTTCAGCAATTACGAGAGGCGTATGACCTCGCCTTGAAGTACACACGCAATACCAAGCGGAATCGTATGATCGAAGAAACGCCCCTACCGGAAAGAAGACAGCCGAGACAGCTGGATGAGGGGGAGAATCATGACTCGCAAGAAGAATCGGTTCCCCTCCAGCCGCCGAGACGTCTTTATGATCTGTGGCATTCTGAACCAGTAGAAGAAGAGCAGCCTAACTACGATCCACCGCAGCGGCTCACCCTGTTTGACAGGTTTTTAGAGGAAACAACGCAAGAAGTAGTCTCTCAAGAAGAAATCCCCATTCCCAAGCGATACGATTTCGCGGAGAGCTACGATCATTCCGAACGCTCCATGAACCCTGATGATATGGTGGAGCGTTTTTTCCGCCGTACGCAAGAGCTGTACGATAACTATCACCAACGTATCCAGCTTGAAAACTGGCGTGAGTTGCTGAATGACGAGGCCATGTGGAATGTCGGCTGCCATCAACTCATCGATACGCAATTTCTCCACTTTTTAGAAGAACACTATCACTTGCCTCATGAGGTGTGGAAGCTGCTGGATTCCCATTTTCAATGGCGGGAGAAATCGGAAAAGCTCGCAAGCCAGCTCTCAGGGCGTTTTGTCGCTTACCTGAACGGCCAGCTCAATCAGACCTTCACGCTGCGTTACCACTCTTTTGAGAATCGCGAGGACTTGGATATTGAAGCGTTTCTAGAATGGCGCAGCGATGCGTTATTTGCCCTCATGGAAAATGATTGGGAAACGGCTCAGAGCTATTTGGCAAAAGCTCATGCCCTGTACGCTCTGGACCCCGATTTGATCCGTTTACAGGGCGAATATTTTTTGCGAACCGGAAATAAGAATCGTGCCTTTCATACCTATGATCAGTTGATACGTCTTGATCCAGATAACATCGATGCGTATTTGAATCGTGCCCGGCTTTTCCTCGAAAAGGGAGATGCTGCTGATGCGATCAGAGATTGCGAGGAAATCCTCAATCGCATGCCAGAACTGTGGGATGCTCGCAGCTTGCTGGGGAAAGGCTATCTTCAGCTAGGGGAATGGGAGAAGGCTCAAGAGATTTTTCGGGAGATGCTTTCGCATAATCCGTCCGATATCGACGCGAAGATATGCCTGACGCAAATACAATCACCGCTTGACAGGGTGACTGAACCAGCTGCGAACAAGCAAGCCAAAGCTAATCGGGGAAAAAACTTACGCGCACTCGGGCTTCCTGGCAAGCTAGCAAGAATCAAGCAATTTTTTGCTATCTACACGAGACGTAACATTTGGACGATTATTTTCCTCCTTCTGCTCCATTACGCCATGTTTGCTGTTGTATCCATGAAGCTGGATATGACTTCTGAGCAGATGTTTGACTCCTTGGTCAATAAATTCAAGCCTGTCCAAATTAAGACGATGGACGAGTTGAAACAAACTCCGCTCGGCTACCAAGTGGAATTTACAATGACCAAAGCTTCCTATATCAATATGCTCCGCGTCTATGACAAAGAGAAGCATCCCGAGCCAAAAGCCGAGTTCATTCCTGCTGCCAAAGCCGAAGAGCGAGATCTATTAAACTCTGATACCGGCTATGTAAATGTGGGTTATCTGGGTCAACAAGCAATCATTGTCATAACGGACTACGACCATGCCAAAGAAATTCATGACAACCATTCTATTACGATGCAAGGAACGCTCAAGGCGATACCGGATGGTGAGATGCTGCCTGTCATTGTGAATGCTTTGGACAAACGCAAGCATCCGCACAATGCCGTTCTCATGACCGATAGGTATATCAATGCCAAGCCTGACTTAGAAGAAAAAGGATGGACGGGATCATGGCTTCTGGGCATTCTCGCGATAATTTCCATGTTGTTTTACATCCGCATCATTCGTGAGATTCCCAAAACTCGCAAAGCATTGACATTCCACTAAAGGAGGCTGAGAGCAATTCCATGACAAAAGAAGCAGAAAACGAAAAAGAGATCGACCCGAAGTTAAGCCGCTACTTGCATGCTCTCTCCTCTGTTTGCTTAAATCAGAAGCAGCTCGCGTATTATTTGGCAATCCACGAATACAACCGTCTGCGCGATACGTTTTTGCGGCTTCGAATTGACAACAGATGGGACACGGGAGATGCAAACAAAACGCAAGAGCGCTTGACCTGGTTTTTGGAGCATGGGCGAAGAACTGATTTTGATCAGCATCGCCACGTATTATCCGCACTCAGCACTGCCAATCGTTCCAACTACATCGCATCCTTAAAAAAAGGCGACCTGGAGTCAGCCCGGCAGTTGATCGTGTACTCGTACATGAACAGACTCCCACATGCCGGCATAGCCGCCTTTGATTACGCCTGGTATCTCATTATTTGCAAAGTAGGTGCCCAGCAGTCCTATCTTCCCAAGGTGGATGCCGTAGAAAGCATGCTGGACGTAGCCAAGCGAATCCAACTCGCTTATTCGAGCTGGGAAGAGTATTTATTTGCGTATGCATGCGGCAATCTTTACGACGAAGCAGGCGCGTCCAAAAATACGAGTAAAGCAACCGAAGCTCATATATTGAAGCTCCTGACGGGCAAGTACAGTCCGATCCGTGAATTTGACTGGAAGTTTGATTTAACACCTTACCTGCCCGAGTAAGCTGGCTAGCTTTTCAGGAACTCCCCTCCAAAAATTGATAAATAAAAGAGGAAGATTGATCGTGTATGTACAAAGCCGAATGGAAGTGCTGCCGGACGATACCTATGAGCACGTGTAACGAGCGCTCCGCGTGTCGATGGAGAGCCAGAGTCGCCTATCTCGTGGCTGTTTTTGCTGTCATGGCTTTGGGCTTAGGGTCCAGAGCGTTCGCCGATGTGTTGCCTGTCTTTGTAGCTGAGCATTTTGGCGATGCATTATGGGCGTGCATGATCTACTTCGGCTTTCGTACTTGTTTTGCGCATAAAAAGATTTCTTTCGCGATGTGGTGCAGCCTCGCGTTTTGCTTTGCGATCGAGGGCAGCCAGTTGTATCAGGCCGGTTGGATCAATTACATCCGGGAGACAACTCTTGGGGCGTTGGTATTAGGAAAAGGCTTTTTGACGGCTGACCTTGTGCGGTACACGGCAGGAATTGCCGTCTCTTCCCTGCTCGACCTAGCTTGGTCTTGGCGTAAACGCTCGTGATTTTTGGAGGATTTCCGATTTATTCAATCCTTTAGCTTACTGGTTTTTAACTTTGAAGAACCACAGAGAGGAGTAATGTAAATTGGTGAGTTTTGGTACTTTTATTGCCTTTGTATTTGTTTCGCTTGGTATGGTCTGTTCTCCTGGTCCTAACATGATTTACCTCATTTCTCGTACGATTTCGCAAGGCCGCACAGCCGGATTCATCTCGCTTCTTGGTGTTATACTTGGATTCGTAATTTACATGATCGCAACCATGTTCGGTCTCTCGGCTCTTTTCATAACGGTTCCGTTCGTTTACGAATCAGTCAAGTGGGCCGGGGCTGTCTACCTGCTCTGGCTCGCTTGGAATGCGGTCAAACCAGGTGCTGCTTCCATTCTCAAGCCTGATACTCTTCCTATTGAACCGCCGAAAAAGTTATTTTTGATGGGATTGATCACCAATCTACTGAACCCCAAAATTGCTATTTTGTATGTTTCACTCTTACCGCAGTTTGTAGATCCTGCGCGGGGATCGGTGCTCCTGCAAAGTGCTACTTTAGGTCTAACACAAATAGCTGTCAGCTTTACCATTAACCTGCTTATTGTTCTTGTAGCGAGCAGAGTTGCTCTGTGGTTTGGTACACGCCCAACATGGCTACGGGTGCAGCGTTGGCTAATGGCAAGTGTCTTGACAGGTCTTGCTGCGAGTCTTGCTTTTGATCGCAGATAATGATACATGCACTTATTGACAAACGGGTTCGTTCAATAAAAAAACAGCGACCAGTCTAAGACTTAGGTGGCCGCTGTTGTATCAAGCCCCGACAGAGGCCTTCTTACGCCTTTTCCGATATGTCCTTCACCATATGGCTCAATTTATGCCCGCTTACGATCACTGTCCCATCCTCACGATAGCCGAGCGATTCATACAGCTTGCGCGCACGTGGCTTTTCCTCGTCAACGAGCAAAGCGATTCGGTCATGCCCGCGCTGAATCGCTTCTTTTTCAAAGGCATCCAGCAGAAGTGATCCGATCCCCTTCCCTCTGCATGAGGAATCAACCGCGACTGAATCCAAATAGAATTCGTCATCCTTTGCTTCTTTTACAAGTGTAATCGTCTCACCAGTCAAACGTTGGACATGCTCAACGAAGGGGCGATCGAGCACCTCTGTTTGGCTTCCATGATAAAAGAGCGCCAGTCCTACCGGTACATCTCCATCCATGGCAATCACTGCGTTTTCGTAGCTGAGTCGGTTATTTTCCTTCGCAAAAAACTCCTCCATCATGCGAATCGCATCCGCTGCCTCCGTTGCACCTGTCAACGTATGCGCGATATCTCCAATGGCATCATAAATTAATGGCGCAGCAAAAGCTGCATCTGTGGGTTCCGCTTTGCGTATCATGTGTTTCCTCCTTGCGTTTCGAGCATTCGCACGACACGGCTCTTTTCGTTTCTTTGTGTATCATGCACACTTTCATTGTGTCACAATCTGCCAAGCTGATCGAGCCTTCCCGACGATCGTTCACAGATCAGCAACAATGAAACCGCTCTCATTTTTCGAGAGCGATTTCACCTTTTTCGCATCGACTTTCCTATCCAATCATTTTTTCAATCGTCAGCTTGCGATCATGCCGCAAATCGAGGAATTCACCCATTCTTCTTACCAACGGACGCATCGGCTCATCCTGATGGATAAGAATCACTTCGACTTCTTCCCCGCTACTCAACCTCGCCTTCGCGCCAACGTACAGCAAGGCAATGTAGCGGACAAACTGCGCAACGATCTCAACGTTCAACGTCCCGTTACAGGCTTCCTTCCACAGGAGCTGTGCCGCCTCGAATGGGGACGACCTCCCTTTGTATACCCGATCAGAACAGATCGCATCAAACATGTCGGCAACGGCGAGCACCTGACATTCGATCGGAATGCTACCGCCTTTCCTCTGCTCCGGATAGCCAGACCCGTCGAGTCGCTCGTGATGCAACAAGGCACACAGAGCCAACAGCTCAGACCCACCCTTCATCTCACGGATCATTTCATAGCCGTAGACGGTATGCTTCTTCATAATCGCAAATTCTTCTTCACTTAGCTTGCCTGGCTTAAGCAATATTTCCTTGGGTACCCTCATTTTTCCTATGTCATGCAAAAATCCGGCTGTCCCCATGAATGCTACTCGCTCTTCATCCCATTTCAACAAGCGAGCAATGAGCGAACAGAGAATGCCTACATTTAATGAATGTCGGTATGTATAGCTATCTGCCCCTTCCAGTACGTACAAGTTCCGGAACAAACCCAAATGCTTCGTCGATTTTTCTGCTACATCAAAAAAGATGTTGGAAAAATGATCAAGACTCGGTGCCCCGCCAACTGTCAGTTCATCAAAGAGTAGTCTTGTTTTGTCGAGAGCTTGTACATAAGCAGCAACGATCTCAGAATCTGCCTCTAGTTGGAATAGTTGAGAAGTAACTTCCTCACCGGTTCCCTCCGTAAGACTCTGTATAATGTCAACCTCACGGACTCGTTGCTTTTGCAATAGGATCACATGGGCAGGCGTGATCGTCGTGTTTTGTCCCAGCAGCAAAATTCCTTGTTCAGTGTACAAATCAGCCGCTAAAACTTGTCCAATCAGTGAGAGATCAACAGGTGCCAAAGGCATACAATCAACCTTTCCAGTCTCCGTCTTTTTACTCAAATTATAAAAAGGAAGATGGTGAGTTACAATCTTTTTTTCGACAATTCATAACTTTGCTGGACGCCGGGACATTTCACTTTTCGCATACATATGATATCAAGCAAATGTCAGTGGTTTTATCAAGGAGGGACGAACGTCTCATGACGACGCTGTACATCACATCAAAAGCGTGGAAACAGATTGAGCAGGCCGTACGAAAAAAACCCTCGCTGGAAACAGGAGGGGTTATGATGGGATACCCACTTGGTGAGGATAGATGGGTCGTTACGTATGCAAGTGAACCAGGCCCAAATGCGATTCACCAGCCACATTCTATATTTTTCGATGATAGGCATCTCAATAAACTCGTCCGCAAATTAAGCAGGCATCGACAATGGAAATACATTGGGGATTGGCATAGCCATACGGTAAAGCGACTCTCTCCTAGCAAAGGTGATAAGAGAACCATTTGGGCAAAAGCGTCACAATCCATGTACATGTCCTCCTCTCCCCTCATGCTGATCGTCGGGCTAGGTAAAAACAATCAAATTAACGCAAGAGGATTCATCCTCGGAAATACTCTTCGCGAGGTTGGGAAGATTGAGCTGTATGATCGGCAAGCTCAGCGACAGCTCGGTGAAAAAGCTCCATAGCCTGGTTTTTTCCCCAGCTCGGCTGATTTTCTGCCACGACACAAATGGCGTAACGCGGTTCTTCTAACGGAGCGTACCCGAGAAACCACAGATGGTTGTTTCCATTCGCATCCCCGATTTGCGCAGTCCCGCTTTTGCCTGCCACCTGCCAAGCGGAATTCATGAGCATCTGTCCTGTTCCCTCTGTGACAACCTTTCGCATCATTTTTCGCAATTTATTGGCTGTGACGTAGTCAATTCCGTCCAAAGAGAGCTCCTGCTCGGGGAATGTATGGAACGACTGACCATTTCGGTATGCGATCTCTTTTACCAGCCGTACCTGAGAGCTTTGACCGCCACGCAAAATCGTTACCATCATGTTGGCTGCTTGCAAGGGGGTAATACGTACATCCCGCTGACCGATGGCACTTTGAATCAGGACGCCTTCATCGTCGCGGGATATGCCCTCTGCAAAGACTCTACCCGGCTCTTCGCCATCCAGCTGCTTGAAATCTTTGAGTTTATACAGATGAGGGGTAACATGCCCCACTTGAGTGGTCAAGCCTAGCCTTTTTGCATATTCCTCCAACTTTTCTCCGCCCACCATTTTGGCGATATGGGCAATCGCAATGTTGCAGGATTGGGCATACGCTTCTTCCAGTGTCACACTGCCGTGACCTTCTTTTTTCCAGCAGGAGAATTGGTACTTCCCATACTCCCCTGTACATGTGAATCGTTCAATTGGTGAAACGATTCCTTCCGCCAAGGCGGCTGCTGCTACCACTGTTTTATAGACAGAACCAGGCGGGAGTTGTTTGAATGCGCGATTCTTCCAGTCGCTTGTGTTTCCTGTAACATTCGTTTGATCATACGTAGGACGGCTAACAGCTGCAAGAACATCGGCTGTTTGTACGTCCAAAACGACGATACTGCCCTCTTTTAACCCTACTTGATCGGCTGCTGCCTCCATGCTTCTCTGGATTGCTGCATCCAAGGTAGTCGTTAATGAAAGCGGATAGTATTGATTCGACTGCTTCGTGTAGCGAATATCCAGCCCTCGGAGCGGCTGTCCGTGCCCATCTACATAATAGGACAAGACAGAAGGCTCTACTCCCTGTAAAAACCGGTCAAAGCTTCGCTCCAGACCCGATGCCCCCAGCGTGCTCTCGGCATTCATTTTGCCGCTGGTCCATTCATCTGGATACTGCTTCTGCACCATGTTGGGATTTTTATGGATAAAACCAATCAGATGCTTGGCTACCTCATCAGCGCGGTATCGCTCTGTCACCGCCAATGCCACAACTCCTGGGATGGCAAGTGCATTGATTTCCTCGGCCTGCCGCTCGGTGAGCATCACCAGCTTGCCGGACTCCTCTCGCATGAGCAGCGGTACTTTTGCCTTTTCCATCGTCTCCGACAGCCGTTCCTTGGATTCTCCGGTTATTTGAGCCAACCGCTGCAAGCCATCTGTTCCTTGCAGGCTCCCACGCGCCAACGGGAACAAAATCAAGGCGAGATGCTCTTCTCCGGTAAAGGCGTACCCATTTCGATCTACGATATCGCCACGCCCGCTATGCAGCACGATGCTTTGCTGTCTTTGCTTTACTGCTGCCTTTACCAAATCAACGCCATGCCGAGAAAACCGATGGGGCGAACCGAGTTGAATCCACCACAATCGCACGACCAAACCGAGCCATAACAACGACATGGACAACAACACAAGAAAGTGACGTCTTTTGATTCGTCGATCCAGCTGCATCGAATTCCCTCCCTGGCTTTTTTCACCAGTATTGCCGGAATGTACGCGACAGAAACAACGAATAAAGAAAAAAGCACACCGTACGTCACGGTGCACTTTTGGTATTTAAGATTGATTGGCGAATTGTTGCTTCTCCAATAAAATATTGCTGATCTTCGTGGATAACAGATCCAATGCTACTCGGTTGTAGCCGCCTTCTGGAATGATGACGTCTGCATATCGCTTGGTCGGCTCAATAAACTGCAAATGCATCGGTCGAACGACGTTTAGATACTGTGTCACGACAGAATCGAGGGAACGACCGCGCTCTTCGATGTCACGTACGATTCGGCGTACAATACGCACGTCCGCATCGGTATCGACGAATACTTTGATATCCATCAAATCACGAATCCGCTCATCCTCCAGAATCAGCATTCCTTCCAGAATGATGACATCCTTCGGGTCGACTTGGATTTGCTCCGGCTTGCGGTTATGCTCCTTGAAGTCGTAGATCGGTTTTTGGATCGCTTTTCCTTGCAGCAGCTCCCGCAAATGCGCAAGCAACAAATCGTTGTCAAAAGCGAAGGGATGGTCGTAGTTCGTCAACGCCCGCTCTTCTGGGCTCAAATGGCTTTGATCCTTGTAGTAGGAATCCTGCTCAATCATCGTTACACTATCATTCTGGAACTGGCGGTACAGCTCCTTTGCTACAGTCGTTTTTCCAGAACCACTGCCTCCCGCTACCCCAATCAATACGGGGTTACCCATGCTTCATGTCCCCTTCCTCATGATGCTCTACACGTTTTCGACCCTATTTCTTTTTCAAGCTGATGGCCAGCCCGTCTCCTACTGGAATAAATGTTGTCTCTAAATCAGGACGCTCCATCAGATGTGAATTATAAGAAAGCAGCTTGTCCACCATTGGACGCTGACGCTTGCCCGCCTCTTCTGGTGTCGCCACCAGCCCTCGGAACAGGACATTGTCGCTGATTACCAAACCGCCTTCGCGAAGAAGCGGTAGATACAAATCGAGGAATACTCGATACTGACCTTTGGCTGCATCGATAAACAAGCAGTCAAATTGATACGACTCCGGCAGCCCTAAAGTGGCGTCACGTGAGAGTATTTCCACACGATCTGCACATCCTGCTTCTTTTATATTTTCCCGTGCTCTCACCAATCGATCTTCATCTATGTCCATCGTGACAATTCGCGCTTCCGGCGCAGCTTCTGCAAGCCAAATGGTGGAATAGCCAATTGCCGTACCCACTTCAAGAATCGCTTTGGGACGATGCAGCAATAACAACATCCGCATGACTTGAGCGGACGCAAGCTGCACAATCGGAATGTTTTCCTCTGCCGCCTCCTGCTCCAGTCGCTTGAGCAGCGGAGAACGCTCGGGAACCAGGCTTGACACGTAGTCGTCAATTGCCGGATTGGTAATCATGATTTCACTCCTCTTTCGTTACAACCGAATTATTATAGCACACCTTAGGAAAACTTGGCTACGTCAAGCGCTGTTGATCGCATGCAAAAAAAAAGAGGAAACTTGGTTAGTTTCCCCTGCTTTTCTTATCATTTGCTTCATGCTCTTGCAGCGTTTTGGAAAAGTAATGCTCGGACGTTCCGTCTTTTTTCGTCACGTAGAAAAAGTAATCGTGTTTAGCCGGATTGACGACTGCTTCAAGCGAAGCTCTGCCTGGGTTGGCAATCGGTCCCGGTGGCAATCCAGGATTCGTGTACGTATTGTACGGGCTTTTTACTTTTAGGTCCTCGAAGGTCAAACGGTCTCGTTGTTTGCCGAGAACAAATTGGACGGTAGCATCAGCCTGCAACGGCCACTTATCGCGAATTCGATTGTAGTACACGCCTGCTACTAGCGGGCGCTCCTTGTCTACTGTTACTTCACGCTCAACGATCGATGCGAGATTAACCGCTTTATCCAGTGTTAAATCATGCTGCTTCAACTGCTCTGTCCACTCCGGCTGCCATTCCTTTTGGAATTGAGCCAGCATACGCGAGACGACATCATGTGCTGTAGCATCTTTGCCCACCTCATACGTTTCCGGGAACAAATACCCTTCCAGACGGTGTTTTCGGTCTGCATGCTTCGGTATGGCTGCGACAAAAGGATAGTCGGGGAATTCACCTTCATTTACTTCTTTTAAGAATGCCGCCTTCTCTACAATGCCTTCTTTATCGAGATGGTCTGCGATTTGTTCAACATTCCAGCCTTCTGGGATCGTAAATCGGTTCGCATTGATCACCGTGTTTCCTTGCACCATTGCGCTTAGAATCTCGTCAATGGCTTGTCCAGTCGTAAATTGGTATTCTCCCGCCTTCAGATCAGGGGCCACGCCTTTATACTTCACGTAGTAATTAAATACATCGGCATTTCGGATCACACCTTGTTCTTCCAGAAGTCGACCGATTTTTTGTACGGATGAACCCGACGGAATCGCCACGTTTTTCACCGTCTGTTCACCTGCAACCGGCTGTAATTGCTGGTACACGTACCACGCTGCTCCCCCCGCAGCCAATATGATCAACAACAACAAGGCAACCAGCCACATCACAATTCGTCCGCCGCGTCTACGGCGATGCGTCACAGGGCGGCCGGGGTTAAAATCAGTCTTCGCTGACATTGGTTTCAAGCTAGAAATCCTCCCTTTAGGGTCTCTTTATCTCCATCCCATTCATTATACAAGAGGCTTATCTACCTGTCACTTCATGGGTGATTTTGGCGAAAAAAGACATAAAAAAAGAGCCCGCCAGTTGCGGACTCTCTTTCCACGAATCTATTAAATTCCTTCTTTCTCCAAATCAGCAATCAAAGTTTCGAAGGTAGCTTCTACTTGCTCCCACTCTTCATCATCCTCGATTGGCTGGAGCATGTCTGTACCGTCATAACGCAGGAAGTGAACCTCGTACTCTTCTTCCTCTTCCTGATCTACTGGTACGAGCACCAAATAGCTGCGGTCTTCAATGTCAAAAATGTACATGATACGAAAATCTCGCGGTTCCTCGGTACCTTCTTCCGTCAGCGCGATCACATCGCCCACTTCGAACTCTTCCATCATCTCTTCACTCATTGTGGTCACCTCGATTTCGCGTCCAAATATCCTTGGAGGATTAAAGTGGCCGCCATTTTATCTATCACTGTCTTTCGCTTTTGACGGCTAACATCAGCAGAGATCAGCATACGCTCTGCTGCCATCGTCGTCAAGCGTTCGTCCCACATGTGGACAGGAAGAGACATGCGTTCCTCCAAAAGCTTGCCAAATGCTTGACACTTTTCAGCACGCGGGCCTATGGTTCCGTTCATGTTTTTGGGCAAACCAACGACGAAAGCCCCAATTTGATACTGCGAAACTAATTCGCTCAGGCGGGCAAGATCCTTTTCCTTGGATTGTCGCTTGATGGTCTCTACTCCTTGTGCAGTCCATCCCAGCTCATCGCTGACAGCCACTCCAATCGTCTTGTCGCCTACATCCAACCCCATCAGTCGTGTCATCGTTAAGGTCTACTTGCGCTCTGACAAGTAAACGGTCACCAACTCTTCTATGATTTTGTCCCGTTCCAATTTGCCGATCAGGCTCCGCGCGTTGTTGTGGCGTGGGATAAACGCCGGGTCGCCAGAAAGCAAGTAACCGACGATCTGGGTGATCGGGTTGTATCCTTTTTCCTGCAGGGCTTTGTACACCTCTGTCAATGTTTCTTGCACATCCGCCGCATTCGCTTCCTTGGGCACCGTGAACTTCATGGTATTATCCAACGAACTCACAATCAACACCTCGATTTCCTTTTGAGACTCTTTTGGTTACATCCTCTTTTTTGTATTCGACTCGGATTTCGTTTACTCCTGTCGATTATACAAATTTCTCGTGCAATCGTACTATTTCGCTACGGCTTGACTCTTCACGAAGTCAACCACTGCATCCAGTGCTTCTTGCAGCTTGGATGGATACTTACCGCCGGCTTGTGCCATATCAGGACGTCCACCACCGCCGCCACCGCAACGAGTTGCGACTTCCTTGATGATCTTGCCAGCGTGAATGCCTTGGTCCATGAGATCTTTGGTTACACCTGCAACGAGGTTCACCTTGTCGCCATCGACTGCACCCAACACAATGACAGCGGAGCCGAGTTTGTTTTTCAGCTCATCTACCATCCCGCGCAGGTTATCCATATCGACAGCGGAAACACGTGCAGCGAGTACATTCATGCCGTCTACTTGTTGGAGTTTATCCGTCAACGACGCTGCCTCGATGTTCCCCAGTTTTGCACGCAGGGACTCGTTTTCGCGCTGAACTTCTTTCAATTGTTGTTGCAGACCTTCTACACGTGCAGGTGCTTCAGCCAGCACTGGTGCTTTGAGTGCTTGCGCCACTTCTTTGAGTGTAGTGAACTGCTGGTTCAAGAACTGATAAGCACCGCGTCCTGTTACTGCTTCGATCCGGCGTGTACCTGCGCCGATACCGCTCTCGCTAACCAGCTTGAACAGACCGATTTCCGCGGTATTGTTCACATGGCATCCACCGCACAGCTCCAGGCTGTATTCGCCTACTTTTACAACGCGTACAACGTCGCCGTATTTTTCACCGAACAACGCCATCGCGCCCATCGCTTTTGCTTCAGCCAATGGTTTGTTGGAGATCTCGACACTCAGGTTTGCCCACACTTTTTCATTCACGATCGCTTCGATACGCTCCAGCTCTTCTGGAGTAATGGAGCTAATGTGAGTGAAGTCAAAACGGAGACGCTCTGGTGCTACCAAGGAACCTGCCTGATTGACATGCGTTCCCAGGACATCCTTGAGTGCTTGATGCAGCAAGTGAGTCGCTGTATGGTTTTGCGTGATAGCCAGACGTGCTTCACGGTTCACTTCCGCGCGAACCTCACCGCCTTTGCGCAGGGTACCTGCTTCGACGATGACGGAATGTACATTTTGACCCATTGGTCCTTTTTGTACATCTGTCACACGTGCTTTCACGACATCAGAAATCAGGTAACCTTCGTCATTGATCTGACCGCCACTTTCTGCATAGAAAGGAGTTTCGCTCAGAACGACTTGTACGGTCTGACCTTCTTCTGCTTCCTCTACCAGCTGGTTGTCCAAAATAATCGCTTCGACTTTACCTGTTGCTACCAATTCAGTATAACCAACAAATTGGCTCGTAACCGTCAAATCAGACAATGGACCACCTTGGATTTGCATGCTGTCTACATCTTGACGTGCTGCACGTGCACGCTCACGCTGTTCTTCCATCGCTTGATCAAAGCCATCGCGATCGATCGCAAGTCCTTGTTCATCAGCGAAGTCTTCGGTCAAATCAACCGGGAATCCATACGTATCGTACATTTTGAACACATCTTGACCAGACAGTTGTGTCTTTCCACTTTCTTTTGCTGCCTTCACCATGTCAGACAGGATCGCCAGACCGTCGTTCAGTGTCTCGTGGAAACGCTCTTCCTCGGCACGAATCACTTTTTCGATAAACGCACGCTTTTGGACAACCTCTGGGTAGAATTCGCCCATCATCGTGCCTACTGTCTCAGTCAAGCTGTACAGGAATGGCTTCTCTACGCCCAGCTTTTTCCCCATACGTACGGCACGGCGAAGCAGACGGCGAATGACATAGCCACGTCCTTCATTGGATGGAAGTGCACCGTCACCAATCGCAAACACAACCGTACGTGCATGGTCAGCGATAACCTTCAATGCTACGTCCATCTCAGGGCTTGTTTTATACTTCACACCGGAGATTTCTGTGGTCTTTTCGATCAGCGGGAACAGCAAGTCTGTCTCAAAGTTGTTGTCTACGCCTTGGATGACAGACGCCATGCGCTCAAGACCCATCCCCGTATCAATGTTCTTCTTAGGCAGCGGCGTGTAGGTACCGTCTGGATTGTGGTTGAACTGGGAGAATACCAGGTTCCATACTTCCAGGTAACGCTCGTTCTCCCCACCTGGGTACAACTCAGGGTCGTTCGGGTCGTTTCCGAATGCTTCTCCACGGTCATAGAAAATCTCTGTGTTTGGTCCGCTCGGGCCTTCTCCGATATCCCAGAAGTTGCCCTCCAGTCGGATGATTCGCTCTTCTGGAACACCGATTTTCTTGCTCCACAGCTCAAATGCTTCTTCGTCCTCTGGGTGAATGGTAACGGACAAGAGCTCTGGATCAAAGCCGATCCATTTTGGGCTCGTCAAAAACTCCCATGCCCATTCAATCGCTTCTTCCTTGAAGTACTCACCGATAGAGAAGTTACCCAGCATTTCGAAGAAGGTATGGTGGCGAGCAGTACGTCCCACATTCTCAATATCGTTGGTACGAATAGACTTTTGCGAGTTCGTGATGCGCGGGTTGTCCGGGATGATTCGACCGTCAAAATATTTCTTGAGGGTCGCCACACCGCTATTGATCCACAGAAGGGAAGGATCGTCGATTGGAACCAATGGAGCGCTAGGCTCAATGCGATGTCCTTTTTCTACAAAAAAGTCGAGGAACATCTGGCGGATTTGATTGCCTGTCAGTTTCTTCATCTAACATTCTCCTCATCTAAAAATAAAAAAAGTCCCCATCCCCTCAGGGACGAGAACTGATTTTCTCGCGGTACCACCCTGCTTACAGGCTCGCTACACGTATCTGAGCCAAGGCCTGTCGCTTAAGTGGCGTCTAACGGTGCCAAACCGCCGGGTTTTGCCCGGTCTTAGGAGTAGCCTTCTGCTGCTCTTCTTTTGGTCGCCCTCTCAACCATGGAGCGCCCTCTCTGTAAAAGGTCTGCAACATACTCGTTCCCTCATTGATTTCACATAAATCACTTTGTCCATATTATAAATATTTTACATGATCACTGTCAACTTTCATGCATCATGACAGCGATTCGGCTGATGATCACTTTGCAAACGACGAGAATGGGGACAGCCACAATCAGTCCGATGATCCCCCCTACTGTCTCCCCTACAAGCAATGCCAATATAATGAGAAGCGGATGCAAATGTAAGGAACGGCCAACGATGTTGGGAGACAAAATGTTTCCTTCCACGATTTGAATGATAAGATTGACAACAACGACGAGGAGCAGCGTCTTGGTAGAAATTGTAATTGCGATCACAACTGCCGGTGCCGCCCCAATCAATGGTCCGATGTACGGAATGATGTTGGTGAGACATACGAATGCAGCCAGTACAAAAGGATACGGCATGCCGATCCACCAGTATCCCAAGTAGGCGAATACCCCTACGATCAAGGCCACAATCATTTGTCCATGTATGTATTTGCCCAAGGATTCATTAATATCCCGCAGGACGATCAACACTTGCTTCCGATAAGCCTTTGGAACAATCGACATCCCCGTCTCATGCAATTGCTTCATATCCTTCAAAAAGTAAAAAGCGATAAACGGCACTATAGCAAAGGCGAACAGCTTTCCCATCGAATGACGGGCATTATCCACGAGTTTCGCTACGGAATGAGACATCCCCTCGTTCGACTGGATAATCACCCGGTCCACACCCTTCGAGATGCTATCCGGCAAGAAATACTTGCGTGCCTCCCACTCACTCATCCATGTATAGTACCAATCCATCAGGCGGGGAATATCGTCTGACAGCTCCACCAATTGTTTCGTAAAAACTGGGATGGCATTAATGATCGCAATGGTAATCACCAATACAAATGATCCATAAATGAGCAGGACTGCCATTAAGCGCGGTACTCTTCTTTTTTCTAGCAATTGCACGATCGGATGGAGCAAGTAAGCGATGACGAGTCCCAATATGACGGGAACGAGCACTTCCTTTATGAGCGAAAACAACTGTGACAGGACTGGTCGGAGCAGCCAAAGCAGATTGCCGATGACCAAAATTGCGATGAGCCAAACAGCAGCAGCAAATAGACGACTTCGCCGAAGTTCATCCACGTTCCCCAACTCCTCCCTATTTGCAAACATCTTTTTTAGCTTGTCTCATTCACATAAATTTCATGTAACCTATTGACACACAATTTCGTGTTCAGTAGTATGTAATTACAAGAGGATATCTCCAAAGGGGAGTAGCTTTTTCGCAACATAGTCGTCATTACGGGATTTTTCCCCGGCTATGTTGGCAACATTTTCGAAAATGTTGTAAGCAAGACCTTTGCCGACCAGGTAAAAGGTCTATTTTTGTTTTCAAAATGACCTTTGCCTGTCCCGGGAAAGGTCGTTTTCTTTTTCGCCCCTTTACACACACTATAGGAGGTATCAAGAAAACGGCCAGCGGATTATTCGCTTCCAAAATGGATTAGGAGGAGGAAGAGAAATGGATTTATTGTTAAGCCCTGAGTTCTGGACTGCATTACTCTCTATCGTTATCATCGATCTGGTGCTGGCCGGGGACAATGCCCTCGTCATCGGGATGGCGGCTCGTAACCTGCCTGCTCATCAGCAAAAGCAAGCTATCATCTGGGGAACGATTGGTGCAATTGTCATTCGTGCATTGGCGACACTCGCTGTCGTTTGGTTGTTGAAAATTCCTGGTCTGCTGCTTGTAGGTGGTTTGATTCTCATTTGGATCGCTCTCAAGTTGCTGATTCAAGATAATGGTCATGAGAATATGAAAGCAAGTGGAACACTTGGCGCAGCGATTTGGACGATTATCGTAGCCGACACAGTAATGGGCTTGGATAACGTAATCGCGGTTGCTGGTGCAGCACATGGTGATTTCCTTCTGGTAGTTATCGGTTTGATCATCAGTGTTCCGATCATGGTATGGGGTAGCACCTTGATCTTGAAGCTGATCGAGAAATATCCGATCGTTATTTATATCGGTTCTGGAGTATTGGCGTATACCGCTGCGAACATGGTAACAAGCGAAAAGTTCCTCACACCATTCTTTGCTGCATACCCTTGGGTGAAATGGGTATTCATCGTAGCTGTTGTGGTTGGTGTCCTGTTGATCGGACGCATGAAAAGCCAACAGCAAAAACGCTTGGCAGAACAATCTTAATGCAAAGCAAGGCTCCGTCGTTTCCGCGACGGAGCTTTTGCATGTATGTCGATGTCAAAAAAAAGCACCCGAACACAGTGTATGTTCGGGTGTTTATTTACGTTCCACTTCACTGTTGTGTTAACGAGTAACGGCACGCATCAGCTTGCGACCTGATTTCCACATACGCGTTACATCACGCATGGAGAAGGGCAACTGATTCCAATTCAATGAAAACCGATTGCGACGTCGTGGAGCCATCCAATAGCCAATGATCGCCACAATTCCGCTTGTGGCAAGAACCCGTAACAGGCCTCGAGTGAACAAGCGTGCCACCTCCATTGGTTTTGCCGCTCAAATTCACTACATATTCAAGTGAGCGGTTACTGTCTGATCCTCAATAAACAGATCGTTGAGCGAATGCAAAGATCCATCTTCCTCAACCTGATAGACAGAAGCGATCTGCTCATTGGAAACGCTCATTTCTATAAAGCAGTTCCAGCAATAGTATTGATTGGTTCCAATCTTTCCTACGTCTTTGGAACTGCAATTCGGGCATATGACACGCATCACGCTTTTCCTCCCTTTCACGCCTGGCCACGAACTAGTCCGGCACGATCAGGTTTTCTTCCCCGACGATTACGGATGCTGGTGCAGGGAGGCGCTTTCGTCCTTCCGTAATATCTGCAAACCAGCCATTCGATAGTTCGTACCCTACAAGTTTCTCCCAGTTGGCTGAAAAGTAAACGTCTTCCAGCCTCCCCAAACACTCTCCGGAAGCGGTAATCACCGCTTTTCCTTTTAACTTCGTCTTTCCCGTCACAATGCCGACAGGTTCTAGACCGGCGAGATGAGGTAAGGGCGTGATCGCGTCTTTTCCCGATACGGTAAGGCAGGACTCCCCGACCGCATGAATATGTTCGGTAGGAATATAGGTACCTGATTGGAACCAGCCCTGTTCGCTCAGCAAGACTCCTCGTACATGCCAAGTGGAGTCGCAAAGAATGTCACGCACGGTTCCAATCGTCTCCCCTGTTTGAAGGCAAACAACTGGCAATCCGACTGCATCCATTGCCTTGCGCATGTGGGACATCCCCCTTCCGCCTTGTTAGTATCAGGCGAAATGGACACGTCCATTCGGCGCAAATGGTTCCAACTTCACTCTTGCTTTAGCCGTTCCTCCAGGTAACTGTACCGTACACCTTCCTCATCAGACTCTACAGCAGCACGGAACGCATCCGGCTCTCCACACATGATGAGGAATGATTTGCTCCGGGTAATCCCGGTATAGACCAGCTTACGTCTGAGCATACGGTAGTAGCTCTTGACAAACGGCATGATCACAATCGGAAATTCGCTGCCTTGAGACTTATGAACCGAGCAGCAGTAGGCAAGCGTCAGCTGATGATAATCCGAACGCTTGTACACCACTTCCCGGTTATCAAAGGCAGCGACCAGCATCTCCTGGTTCTCCGCATTTTCATTCGGGAAAAAGATGGCGACGATCTCACCCATGTCACCGTTAAACACCTGTTCTTCAGCATTGTTCACCAATTGCAGAACCTTGTCTCCTGTACGGAAAGTCGTCTCACCAAAAGTAACTTCTCGCTTTTGCGGCGTTTTCGGATTAAACAGCTCCTGCAATTCTTCATTCAACCGGTTCACTCCGGCATTACCTTTATAGATAGGGGCTAATACCTGAACATCTTTTGCCGTATATCCTTTTTTTACGGCTCCGAAGCAAATTTGTTTCACTGCTTCCGGAACTTCTTGTGGCAAACTTGTGAAGAATCGCCGATCCGGGGTGGTGTGAAGCAAATCTGCCGGTACATTCCCCTTGCGTACATCATGGGCCAACCGAATAATGGTGGACTCTTCTGCTTGCCGATAAATTTCTGTCAGCTGTACCAGAGGTAACAATCCAGATCGAATCATATCCAATAGGACGTTGCCTGGTCCTACGGAAGGCAACTGGTCAGGGTCACCTACCATAATGATCTGCATGTCGTCTGGGACCGCACGAAACAATTGATTTGCGAGCCAGATATCGACCATGGACATTTCATCCACAATTAATAGCCGGCCACGGATTGGGTGCTCCGCGTCATGATCGAAGCTCTCCCCTTTGTAACCTAGCAAGCGATGAATGGTCATTGCCGGTAAACCCGTAGTCTCTGTCATACGTTTTGCTGCACGCCCAGTAGGAGCCACAAGAACGATCGGGAACGGATTTTCTTCGTTGTATTTTTTCAAGTCCAGAGACAATCCATGAAGCTGAGAAAAGACCCGACAAATCCCACGAATGACTGTCGTTTTCCCCGTACCAGGTCCCCCTGTCAAAAGCATCAGACCTGCTTTGATCGCCTGTTCAATGGCATCACGCTGCGTCTGGGCATACGTAATTCCCAGCTCATCCTCGACCGCCCCTAACGCACGGTAAAATTCCGATGTCGGGAACGTACCGAAATCATCCCGCGCAGCGAAGTGACGCAGTCTTTTGGCAAGACCGAGCTCGGCAAAAAACAGCGAGGGCAAATACACCCGCTCATCTTCCCAGGCAATTTTGCTCGACACAAACAGGGCTTCCACTGCCAGTTGAATATCGTCTCCAGAAAAGACGTGCCCCCCACACTCTTCAAGAAGGCGCAGTGTTTTTTCACAAAGCTCCTCCACAGGCAAATAAACATGTCCTTCTGAATACGAAGCCTCCTGTAAAACGAAGAGAGCCGCCGCCTTCACACGTTCTTCTGAGGAAGCAGCGATTCCAGTTGCCCGAGCAATGTCATCTGCCCGCTTAAAGCCGATTCCTACGACATCCTCAATCAACCGGTAAGGCTCTTCCTTCAGCACTGTCATCGTTTCCAGCTTGTAGGTCTGATAAATACGCAGCGCCATGTTCACACCAATGCCGAAGTCGTACAAGAAAACCATGGCACTTTCCAAGGAACGATGCTCGACTACTGAATCATAAATCGTTTTGGCTCGTTGTTCAGAAATACCTGGTACCTCAGCCAATCGCTCCGGGAAGTCCGCGATAATCGACAGCGCATCTACCCCGAGCTGCTCGACAATCCGTTTAGCCATCTTCTTTCCGATCCCTTGAAACAAGCCACTGGCTAAGTATCGCTCAACCCCTGCCAATGTTTTCGGTGTTTCACGTTCATAGCGCTTTGCTACGTACTGCTGGCCAAAACGAGGGTGTGTCTTCCATTCACCGTAAAAGGTGTACAGTTCATCTGGATGCGGGCGAGGAAAATTACCGACAATAATGACCTCCGATTCTTTAATCGATTCGGTAGTCTCTTCTATCTTTAGACGGATAACTCCGTACCAGGTTTCTTCCTTGTAAAAAATTTCTTGAGAAACAAATCCTCGAATGTAGGTTTCAGCAAACAGCGAGATTGACTGCTGCTCGTCCATCAAAACGCCTCCTTACATAAAAACCGTTCCAGAAAGGAAAAATCCACTTCTCTTGAAAGTGGATTTCTCATATGCTCGTCTTAAATTGTAAATCGTTTTACTTGTTCTGACAACTGCTCGGCCATTTTCGCAAGCGTTTCTGATGCTGCTGTCATTTCCTCGGACGTTGCTGTCTGTTCTTCAGACGCTGCTGCCACTTCCTGCGTATCTCTGGCTGCTGTTTCCGCAAGTCCAGCTATTTTTTCAGAGTGACTCACCAATTGGACTGTATCGCGATGAATCGCTTGGGCTGCATCGTTCATACGATGTACTTGCTGGCTGACGTCTTGAACGGCCACCAAGATTTGCTGGAAGCTGTCTCCTGCCTGGGCCACTCCTTCGCGTCCATCCTGTATAGCGACTGCAGTCGTTCCTATTGCCGATACAGCGGCGAGAATATCTGTATGGATCGTATGAATCAAGCCTGCGATCTCTTCTGCAGCCTCACCCGATTGCTCAGCCAGCTTACGTACCTCCTGAGCAACAACCGCAAAGCCGCGTCCCTGTTCCCCCGCCCGTGCAGCCTCGATGGCGGCATTCAAAGCCAATAGATTCGTCTGGTTGGATATTTGACGAATGATCGTGATGATTCCCATGATTTGCTCGGATTGAGAGCCAAGCTCGCGGATAACCTGCTCCGTACTACGGGCATGATCCGTGATTTGATCCATTTCTTGTACGAGCTCTTGCAGCTTGCCTTCACCAACCTGTGCCAACCGATTCGCGTCTGTCGCATCAGCATTTACTTGAGAGGTCGAGACTGCAATGAGTTGGATATCTCCACCGATGCGAGACAAAAAGCGTACTGTATCCGTCACCGTTTGTTTTTGTTGTTCAGAACCTGTAGCGATTTCCGAAGAAGCCACGGAAATCTGTTCGGAAGCACGTGCACTTTCTGTCGCACTCGCTGTTAATTCTTCCGAAGCTGCCGCTACCTGCTGGGCTACTCGCTGCACCTCATTGACCATACTGCGAAATACCCCCATCATCTCATTGTACATCGACGATAATTCTCCAAGCTCGTCTCGGGAACGTACAGTCACTTCCGTGGTCAAATCTCCAGTCTCTGCACGCTTCATTGCCGATACCAGCTCTTTTAGCGGTCGTACCAGCTTGTTGACAATAAAAATGCCTGTGACCAGCGCTAAGGTGGCACTAATCAGGTTGAGGAGAAACATCATCGGACGACTGCTCTCAATCGTCGTCAGCAAATCATTCTCGTAGCTCCCAATAGCTAGAATCCACCCGTTCGGAAGCTGCTTATACGCCGCCACTTTGGTAGAGCCGCCGAATTCATATTCGATCCATCCATTTTTTTGAGCGAGCATGACTTGCGTGAATTCTTCATTCGCCAAAGAGGTATTCTCGACTTTCGGGTCTGGATGAAAGATGGCAATTCCACTCGCATCCAAGATATAGGCGTAGCCAACCATGCCATTTGGCTTGTAATATTTTTCTGCCACTTCGCGTGTTATTTCATTAATTTTCTGTCTGCTCTCCTCATTAATCGTTGCATCTTGAGCGTAAACAGCCAGCTCACGTGCCTTCATTTCCGTTATGAATTGCAAGTCGGATACAGCCAGCTTGTATAGCGCGCTGCGTGCATTTTCAAATTGGATATAACCGACGACCATTAATGGAAGCATGGTTAGGATGAGTATCGTAAACACCAGTTTGTAGCGAATAGAGTAGCGTCTGGCCAACATGAAAGTCCTCTCCTTATCGGATGATCCGAATTATGTAGTTCTTCAGGATTAGTACCACAGCATCATTTTACCATCCTCTTCCACAATTCACCACAAACTCCAATAAGAAACTCGCTTTTGCTCAAATGAAAAAGCCGCTTGGCTTCATCCAAACGGCTTTCATCCTTCGTTATTCGCGTACCAAACGCTTTACAATCGCAGCAATCGCTGTAGCAGCTTGCTTCGCCTCTTCCACCGTATTCGTAATTCCAAAGCTGAAACGAATGGCTGAATGCGCAATCTTCTCGTCCAAGTGCATTGCTTTCAGCACGTGTGACAGCTCTAATGATCCGGATGTACAAGCTGAGCCGCTCGCTGCTGCAATCTTGGCGATATCCAAATTCATCAGCATGGTTTCTGTATGTGCACCAGGGAAGGACACATTGAAAATATGAGGCAATACCTGCTCACTATGTCCATTCAGGCAGAACGTAATTCCTGCTTCCTGCCAGACTGCGATCATCGCTGCTTTCATCTGTTCATACTTTTCAACCCGCTCCGCCATTTCCTCACCAGTGACCTTTGTCGCTTCGGCAAACCCAACAATCCCGGCGAGGTTTTCCGTTCCCGCTCTGCGTTTGCGCTCTTGCGAACCGCCGTGCAAAATCGGGGCAAACGGAACCTTACGCGCTAAATACAAAGCGCCGACTCCTTTTGGACCATTAATTTTATGAGCAGATACCGAGAGCATATCAACAGGCAGCTTTCGTGCATGGACAGGCAGTACACCAAAAGCCTGTACAGCATCCGTATGAAAAACAATCCCTTTTTCACGCAGGAAGGTACCAATTTCCTCGATTGGCTGAATCGTTCCTACTTCGTTGTTCCCGTACATAATGGACACCAGTACTGTATCCGGGCGAACCGCTTGTTTCAGGTCATCCAAACGGACCATGCCTGTCTGGTCAACAGGCAAGTACGTCACTTCAAATCCAGCCTGCTCCAAAAATTCACAAGCATGCAAGACTGCATGGTGCTCGATTTGCGAAGTAATGACGTGACGACCACGTTCGCGCTGTGCCATTGCTGCGCCGATGATCGCCATATTGTCCGCTTCTGTCCCGCCACTCGTAAAGATAAGTGATTGCGGATCAGCATCCATAAAGTCGGCAATCGTGTCTCTCGCATGCTCCAATGCTTTTCGCGCTTCGCGACCTGCACCATGGACACTGGATGGATTCCCGAATACTTGAGTCAAATAGGGAGTCATTGCAGCAACTACACGCGGATGTACAGGCGTTGTAGCTGCATGGTCAAAATACAATAGATCTGACACTGCTGTCACCTTCTACCAACTTTTATTCTAGATGTAAAACATATAATTATCGGCAGGACCATCGTCTTCAAAGCTGATCAAGTCTTGAAGGGAAGTCGAATCCAGAACAGCAGAAATACTATCCCGAATACGCAGCCATAAAAAACGCTTGGCCGGATCTTCTTCCTCTGCAAATTCCACAGGGCTGATCGGTCCTTCCAGCACGCGAATCACATCACCAGCAGAAATCTCATCCGGCTGCTTTGCCAGAACGTAACCGCCATATGCGCCACGAATGCTTTTTACCAAACCCGCGTTACGCAGAGGTGCAATCAATTGCTCCAAATAATGCTCGGACAAATCGTGTTTTTGGGCGATGCTCCGCAGTGAAGTCGGCCCTTCTCCGCAACGGTTGGCCAATTCCATCATGATCGTCAGCCCGTAACGTCCTTTCGTCGAAATCTTCACGTTAACAACTCTCCTCTTTGTATCGGTAATACGCGCCCGCCCCCTACATGTCTTCTGTATCGTGGGACACACTAACATCTTAGGGGGTGATATGCAGATGGCAACGAACAAACGCTCGGAACGAGGTCGCAACCACCCGTCCGAAACCTTGTACGACCAACCCGCAGGCACGATTGCTCACAAAGCCCGTTACGGTGCGAGTGAGCAGAGCAAACAACCGAATGAAAACGGTGATTTGCCCAATAAACCAGGCGGAAATGTCCGCACTTAAAATGCTAGCTCCCCCATTATTCGGGGGAGTTTTTCCTTGGCAATCCACTTCCATCCATCTTCTGTCGTTCTTCCTGGAAGCGGCGAATGTGACGCTCATAGCCGTGATCCTTTGGCTGGTAGAACGAGTAGTTTACACCGTCAGGCAGATACTGTTGAGGTACATACCCATATGGATAGTTATGTGGATACAGATATCCCTGACCGTGTCCCAGCTTCGCAGCTCCCTTGTAAGCAGAATCTCGCAGGTGAATCGGCACTTGCTTGTGACCATCCGTTCGGATACGATCCAACGCAGAATTAATTCCGTTGTAAGCGGCATTGCTTTTAGGGGCAGTTGCCAGGTACGTCGTCGCTTGTGCTAAAGGGATACGCCCTTCAGGCATCCCCACCAATTCTACCGCCTGAAAGCAGGAGATCGCAACTGTGATCGCTTGCGGGTCAGCATTTCCGATGTCCTCTGAAGCCGAAATGACCAAACGGCGAGAAATGAACCGCGGATCTTCTCCGGCATCGATCATTCTCGCCAACCAGTAAAGAGCTGCGTCCGGATCAGAACCACGAATGGATTTAATAAAAGCGGAGATCGTGTCGTAATGGTTGTCCCCACTCTTATCGTAGCGCACAGCCCTGCGTTGAATGGATTCTACGGCGACGTCCAGCGTCACCGTAATTCGTCCATCCGCTCCTGGTTGCGTCGTTGTCACTGCCAGCTCCAATGCGTTCAGCAAACGTCTGGCATCCCCTTCCGCGTATTGAATCAAATGCTCTGCCGCTTCCGGTTCTACGTTGACAAATAACTCCGCCAATCCGTTTTCTTCATCTGTAAGTGCCCGATCCATGACCTGCTTCAATTCCTCATGAGAAAGCGATTGAAGGGAAAACACTTGTGAACGCGACAAAAGCGCCGGATTCACCTCGAAAAAAGGATTCTCCGTCGTAGCGCCAATCAAAATGATCGTACCTTCCTCCACATAAGGAAGAAGGGCGTCCTGTTGCGATTTATTGAAGCGGTGAATCTCGTCTACGAACAACGTTGTCCGCTGACTGTCCATGACGAGCCGCTCTTTTGCCGCATCCACCACTTTGCGGATGTCAGCGACACCGGCCGTAACAGCATTTAACTCGGAGAAATGAGTACGTGTGGTCCCGGCAATGACTTTTGCTAGCGTTGTTTTCCCTGTACCTGGAGGTCCGTAAAAAATGACAGAGGACACTTGATCTGCTTCAATCGCGCGTCGAAGCAGCTTTCCAGGAGCCAAAATATGCGATTGCCCGATTACATCCTGAATCGTTTGCGGCCGCATCCGTGCAGCCAATGGCTTCTGTTTGCCCCCACCCTGCTGGTCGTAGGCAAACGTGAATAAATCATTCATGTTCCACTATCCTTTTACAGGCTGCCACTCCAGAATATCTCTTGCCACTACACTGGCCAAAATTAAACCAGCCACAGAAGGCACGAAAGCATTGCTTGCTGGAGGCATCCGCACTTTGCTAATCGGTGAATTCGGGTTGGAAACGATCTGTTCGCGTACATCTACACGTACGGTTACGGGAATCTCACGGGAATATACAACTTTTACCCCTTTGTAGATACCGCTTTTCCGTAGCTCACGACGAATGACCTTTGCAATCGGATCATAACTCGTTTGGGAAATATCGGCAACCTCAAAACGAGTCGGGTCCATTTTGTTGGCCGCACCCATGCTAGAAATAATAGGGATATTGCGACGCTTCGCTTCCTTAATTACATGGAGCTTCGCGGACATAGTGTCCATGGCATCCACGATGTAATCCAGTTCATGCTCAAACAGCGCATTCGCTGTTTCTTCATTGTAAAACATATTGAGAGTTACGACCTCGCACTCTGGATTGATCGTCGCGACACGCTCCTTCATGAGCTCAGCCTTTTTTTGACCGACTGTGTTCAGCGTCGCGTGGATTTGGCGGTTGATGTTCGTAATGTCTACTACATCCTTATCTACCAAAACGAGCTTGCCTACACCTGTACGTGCGAGTGCTTCTACTGTAAAGGAACCGACTCCGCCAATTCCTAATACAGCAACACGGCTATTTTTCATTTTTTCCAAACCTTCGGGACCGAAGGCCAATTCACAACGAGAAAATTGATGAAGCATATTTCGTGTCACCTTTCATTCGCAAGCGAGATTATTGGGGTAGTTCAATGCGCAACTTATAGTCAATCGGAAAAGTAGGATTGAAGAAGAAAAAAGGAGCCCCATTATGCCGTGTTGCTCCTTAGTTTTGAACCTGCTCATCGCAGGTGGGTGTCTTGCCGAACTGTTACAGACGTCCACTCTAAGGAGGCATGCCTTTACAATCACGGACGAAAAACTCCCTAAACAAACTTTGTGGCTCAAAACTATCGGATGTCACGAGCATCGCAGGGCTTTCATCATAGTATTACCAATGTATCAAAGAGCAATGCAGTTGCGCAAGTCGATTACGCTTCCACCTTTTCTTCTTCTGTGACAATTGTTGTAATGGACAACTCTTTCAATTGTTTTTCGTCTACTACATCTGGAGCGTTTACCATCAGGTCGCTCGCACTTGCTGTTTTCGGGAATGCAATGACTTCGCGCAGGTTGGTGCGGCCAGCCAAAAGCATGATCAGACGGTCCAAGCCGAGAGCGATTCCACCGTGTGGAGGTGTACCGTATTCGAATGCATCCATGAGGAAGCCGAATTGTTTCCGCGCCTCTTCTTGTGTAAAGCCAAGTGCGGTAAACATTTTTTCTTGCACTTCACGCTTGAAGATACGCATGGAACCTCCGCCGAGCTCGTATCCATTGAGAACCATGTCGTACGCTTGTGCGCGCATTTGACCTGGATCGGTGTCGAACAGGTGCAGGTCTTCGTCTTTTGGACGTGTGAACGGATGGTGCAGGGCAACGTAGCGTTTTGCATCCTCATCCCACTCTACCAGCGGGAAGTCTACCACCCAGAGGAATGCGAACTGGCTTTGGTCAATCAGACCAAGTTCAGCACCCAGCTTGGAACGAAGAGCACCCAGTGCATCTGCTACTACTTTTGGTTTGTCAGCAACGAACAGGAGCAAGTCGCCTTCTTCTACCGCCAGACGTGCTTTCATCTCGTTGATTTCTTCTTCTTTAAAGAACTTCGCAATTGGCCCTTTGATCTCGCCGTCTTTGAAGCCGATCCAAGCCAAGCCTTTCGCGCCGTAACGGGAAGCGAATTTGCCCAGGTCGTCTGCTTCTTTACGGGAGTAGTGTCCGCAACCTTTTGCGTTGATCGCTTTTACTTGTCCGCCGCCAGCTACTGCTGCTGCAAACACCTTGAAGTCGCTTGTTGCAACCAGATCAGATACATCTGTCAGCTCCATGCCGAAACGTACGTCTGGTTTGTCAGAACCGTAACGCGCCATTGCATCCGCATACGTGAGACGAGGGAATGGAGTCGGTACGTCTACGCCAACCGTTTGTTTGAATACGTGAGCGACCATCTTTTCCATCATTGGCAGAATTTCTTCCATAGACAGGAAAGAGGTTTCAATGTCCACTTGGGTAAATTCAGGCTGACGGTCAGCACGCAGGTCTTCGTCACGGAAGCAACGAGCGATTTGGTAATAGCGCTCCAAACCGGATACCATCAAAAGCTGTTTGAACAGCTGTGGCGATTGCGGCAGTGCATAGAACTCGCCTGGATGTACACGGGAAGGCACGAGGTAGTCACGTGCGCCCTCAGGAGTGCTCTTCTGGAGAATTGGTGTTTCTACTTCCACGAAGTTGTTCTCATCCAAGTAGTCACGGAACGCTTTCGCTGCTTTGCTGCGCAAAATCAGGGAGCGCTGCATTTCTGGACGGCGCAAGTCCAGGTAGCGGTATTTCAGACGAACTTGTTCATCTACATCGATCTCGTCTTCAATCAGGAACGGAGGCGTTTTTGCATCGTTCAAGATTTCGATTTCAGAGATATGCACTTCTACTTCACCGGTTTTCAGCTTTGGATTGACTGCTTCTGGTGCACGGTTTACAACTTTCCCTTTTACAACCAGTACGTATTCGCTGCGAACCTTGTCAGCCGCTTCCCAAGCTTCTTTGTTGTACTCCGGGTTGAATACGATTTGGACGATGCCAGTGCGGTCACGGAAGTCAATGAAGATGACGCCCCCGAGGTCGCGACGCTTTTGTACCCATCCGTTCAGTACGACTTCCTGCCCAACGTGTGCTGTTGTTACTTCTCCACCATGTACGGTGCGATATTGCCAAGACATGATCATTTCCCCCAACGATTTGTTTTTATTGATTTGCTTTCGCAGCGAGTACCGAAACGAGTTCCTCGCGTTTCACTTCTTGTTGCTCGCCTGTTGCCATTTCCTTTAGAACAACCGTGCCATTCGCTAATTCAGACTCACCGATGATCGCCGTAAAACGAGCCTGTAGACGATCTGCTTGCTTCAGCTGTGCTTTCATTTTCCGATCCAAATAATCCAGCTCAGCCGCAATCCCTGCTTGGCGCAATTGGTCGACGAGAACGAAAGCTGTTGTTTTCGCTTCTGGTGTCTGCACCACTACGAAGCAATCGATGCCACCCGAGATTGGCAGTTGAACACCTTGCTTTTCCAGAGCCAACAGCAGACGCTCGATACTGAGTGCGAAGCCGATGCCCGGCATATCGTCGCCGCCCAGCTCTGCAACCAGTCCGTTGTAGCGCCCACCGCCACAAAGCGTTTCTACCGCACCGATCTCCGCCATTTTGATTTCAAATGCGGTCAGTGTGTAATAGTCCAAGCCGCGAACCAGACGCGGATTTACATGAAACGGAATATCCAGTGCGGTCAAGTAGTTTTGTACGGCTTCGAAGTGTGCCGCAGATTCCTCGCTCAAGTAGTCCAAAATGGACGGAGCGTCCATCGTCAGTGTTTTGCATTTTTCGTTTTTGCAATCGAGCACGCGCAGCGGATTGCGATCTATACGAGATTGGCAATCCTCGCACAGCTCGGAGCGAACACCGTTCAAATGTGCGAGCAAATGCTCACGGTGACGCGCTCGGTCTTCTACCGTACCTACGCTGTTCAATTCCACAGAAAGTCCTGTCAATCCGAGCTCCTGATACAGACGAATCGCAAGACCAATGACTTCTGCATCGATCGCTGGATCGCTTGAGCCGATCGCTTCTGCACCGAATTGGACGAATTGGCGATAGCGGCCTGCTTGCGGGCGCTCGTGACGGAACATCGGTCCCAGGTAGTACAGCTTGGTAGGCTGATTAGGCACACCGTACAGCTTGTTTTCCACGTAGGAGCGAACAACACCCGCTGTCCCTTCTGGACGCAGCGTGAGAGCATCCGTACTGCGCGGATTGGCTACACTGTACATTTCTTTTTCCACGATATCCGTGGTCTCGCCTACACCCCGTTGGAACAACTCTGTGCTCTCAAACAGCGGCGTACGAATTTCCGCGTAATTGGAGCGGCGACACAGATCGCGGGCCTTGGCCTCCACGTAGTGCCACAGCTCTACAGTACCAGGCATGATATCCTGCGTACCGCGTGGGATCTGGATTCTTGTCATTCCTCTCGAACCTCCATGTCTTTTCAAAAACTCGGGCTAAAGCCAAACCTTCAGGATCAAGGAACCTTTATTTACGACCAAATAAAAAAGTCCCTCGTCTCCTGACATTTAGCAAATCGCCGCATGTCAGGGACGAGAGACTGGTTATACTCCCGTGGTGCCACCCTGTTTGAATAGCCCTACAATCACAAAAGGCTATCCCACTTATTAGCCGTTAACGCCGGCACACGCCTGCCAGTTACTGGGGAAAGAGGTTTCTTTCAGCCGTTCACTGCGGTCTTCAGGGATGTCATTCACCAAGCCGTTATACGAAAGCACTCTCAGCCACGGCGCTTTCTCTCTGGGCATCCGGTTCCTGGATACTTGTTCCCGTCATCAGATCATTTCTTATTCAATAAAAAAGCTTAATGTGAATCATAGCAAACCCGTCAACAGCCGTCAACAGGCGCTCGAATAAAACTTTTTTTATTAAGGATCAGTATATCCATCACTTACTTGCCAGATACCTGTCCAGCCGTTCTCGCCCCTGAATAGATCTCATCCAAATCACGGAGTTTGTTTTCGACTAATATCTTGTACGTGTCATTGTACGTTTTCGGGTCCTTTGGATTCGGAAACCGCGTCAGCTTGCCGCTTCCTGGAGCCATCAGCTTGGATACTGCACCACAGCCTAGACCAAGGATGGTTTGTACCTCTTCCATGATCATGATGTTGTAGATGCTCTCCTGCCCTGGCTCGGCAGCATATCCGACATTCTCCAGATTTCCCAAAATGTTTTTCTGCCGATACAAATAGTACGGGTCATAGCCGTTCGCCGCTGTCCACTCGGAGGCCATCTCCATCATCTTGCTAATTTCATCGCGACTGGCTACCTTGTAGCGGTCTTTGTTCTGCGTCATTTCTGATGCTCTTTTGAAAGACAGCGTATGAACCGTCAGGGAGGCGGGCATCAGCTTTTCTACCTCTTGGAGACTGTGCGCCAGCTCGGCTACGCCTTCGTTTGGCAGCCCAATAATCAGGTCCATATTAATATTGGTCAAACCCATCTCCATAGCCAGATGGTATTTCTCAATCGTCTCTTCGACGGTGTGATGGCGTCCGATCGCCTGGAGCGTCTCCTGCGTGAACGACTGTGGATTAATGCTGATCCGATCCACTTCCCACTGCTTCATCACATCGAGCTTTTCGCGTGTAATCGTGTCGGGTCTTCCCGCCTCAACGGTCAATTCACGCACATCTCCCATGTGTGGGAACGAACGATGCATCGTCTCAAACAGCTGGTTCATGTCATCTGCGGTAATACTCGTAGGGGTTCCGCCACCGAAATAAATGGACGTAATCCGTTGGTCATTCGCGCGAAGCCACTCTCCCATCCGCTCCATCTCGTAATGGAGGCCTTCGAGAAACGGGTTAACCGAAGCCGTATGACTGCGAATGGCGTAAGCAGGAAACGTACAGTACGCACACTTCGTCGGA
Source organism: Brevibacillus fortis (assembly GCF_046196545.1). Taxonomy (GTDB): domain Bacteria; phylum Bacillota; class Bacilli; order Brevibacillales; family Brevibacillaceae; genus Brevibacillus; species Brevibacillus fortis_A. The sequence continues at coordinate 2,055,061 of NZ_CP176370.1, read as the reverse complement.
CAAAATGGAATGCCGATATACACCGACAGTTCGCGATCAATTTGATACAAATCAGGCACGACGTAGAGCTGTTTGTCTACGATTTCTTGCAAGAGCTTTAGCTTGTATGGACGCAAAATCACATCCTGCTGCAATCTCTTGTGTGATTCCTGTCTGTCTACACCAGCGGCGTTCAACTGATGCAGCAGTTTCGTCGGGCGTATCCCGGTCAAAATACCCCAGCCTTGCTCCATGCCCGTGTATTCTTCCAACATCAATAACAGCGCATAGCACAGAGCTTGCTTGGCCGTCTTTTTCATCGCTTTTTCATCACGTGCTACGTAGTCTCTCTCCACCTGATGGGAGATGCTTCGTTTGCCATTGTATAACTCTCCCGAAGCTACGACTCCATTTTCATGCACGGTCAATGCCAGCTTGATTTTTAAATCAGCCTCACCTGTCCACGCGGGCACAAAAGCGAGCGCTGGATCTTCGTAAAATAACGCGAGAATTAAGGAGAGTTCCCGCTCGAATGCGTGTCCCTCACATATGATCTGTATCATGGAGTTCACCTGCTTTTTTCAAAAATGCCACTCCTCATCATAGCCGACGACAATTACTCGGGTCAACTAGACAAGTTGTGGCATCATGTGCAAGGTCACTTTCGTTTTTGCCGAGGGTGTTGGTTATCCCGCAAGCCTGGATAAAAATCTTGGGCCGTTTCTACATTTTGTAGTGACGTTTCTTTCTCCAAATCGTCTTGAAAATCAACAGACAAAAACTGCCGATTCAATCCTTGCGCGAATGTTTCCTTCTTTGACTGTCTCACGATGAATTCCTCCTGAAAAGCTGCGTGCGCTAGCATCTAGTAAACTTTAGTATTGCCTTACCAGCTGAAAAGCAATCAGGGAACCGATGCAGAACTTTGTCGTTTTTTGCAGGAAAAAGCAGGAGAAATAGCGAAGTGATTATTTTGGTAAAAACATGCAAGATCGCAATGAATTCTAAAAGCTACGTATTTCGGAAAGGATGTCTATCGTGTTTGTTCGTCAAAAGATCCTGAGGAGTCTCCTGACTGTCGTCTGTGCCATTTCCCTCCCCGTTTCTGCAGCTTGGGCCGCCGGTTCTGTTCAGGTCACCGTGGACAAGCTCAATGTCCGTTCAGGTCCTAGCCTCCAAGACGCTATCGTCACTACACTGCCGAACAAAACTGTGCTGCCCGTCATCTCCACCAAAAATGAGTGGATTCAGGTAAAGCTTCCGAACGGTCAAAGCGGTTGGGTAGCGAACTGGCTCGTCAACACACAGCAGCAACAGCAACAACAGAAACAGCAACAACTGAAACCAGCAACTACATCTGCCAAGCAAGTAGAGAGTACCACGACCAGTGTCAATGTTCGTTCTGGACCCGGTCAGACATATGCAGTTGTACAAACAATCAATCCAGGTACGCGCTACCCTATCGTGCAACAGAGTGGCGAATGGATCCAAATTCAACTCAACGCAGGAACAAAAGGCTGGGTCGCGAACTGGCTTGTAAAAGAAGCAGGTACGGGACAAGCAGTTTCTCCACCCTCTACTGGTAGCACACCCCCAGCAACCAATCCTGCGGGCACAGTCTCACAAACGAAGCCTCCTGCCGTACAAGGAGCCAGCCTAACCTTGGATTTCGCTCCGTACGTATACGCCACGCCAGATGCCAGTACACCTGCTATCGGTCAACTACATGCGGGCGAGAAAATCACGGTCTTGAACAGACAAAATGGTTGGGTTCAATTCCCTTACGATGGAGTCAACGCTTGGCTCTCCACCGATCAAACTAACCCGGACACAGGTCAACCGACTCTGCCCGAAAATGGAAATGGAAGCACGCCACCTCAGACAGGGCAACCATCTTCTTCAAGTCAAACGGCCACAGTAAAAACGGACGGATTGAATCTGCGCAGTGAACCGAATACAACCAGTGCTATTCAAGCTACACTTCCAGTCGGAAGCAAGCTGACTGTTTTGGAGAGTCGTGGAGACTGGTATCGTATCAACACAGCGGCCGGAAAAACTGGCTGGGTGGCAGGCTGGCATATTACAGTGAATCAACCAAACATACCTACTCCGAATGGCCCATACGTGACAATCATGAATCCAGATACCAATGTTCGTTCTGGTCCGAGTACCGATCACGATGTTATCAAACAGGTACAGCCTGGCGAGAAATACGGGATTGCCAATAAATCAGGCGAGTGGTTCCAAGTTAACTTCCTTGACGGCTCCACAGGCTACATTGCAGGCTGGCTCGTTTCTGCTAATGGTGCACAAGCAGTAGTACGCAGTAATGATCTTGCCGGCAAAGTTATCGTCGTCGATGCTGGACATGGTGGCACAGATGGTGGTTCGACTGGCTCCAGCTTCTCTACTTTAGAAAAAACGGTCAATCTGCAAGTATCTCTGCTCCTGCGCAACAAGCTGGAATCGGCAGGTGCCAAAGTCATCATGACACGGGCTGATGATCGCAAGCTGACCCTGCAACAACGCGTCGACATCGCAATTCAAAATCAGGCTGATATTTTTGTCAGCGTCCATCATAATACGCATCCAAACTCTGCAACGAATGGCTCGATTATTTTCTACTACAGCCAAGGTAACTCTAGCAAGCTCGCCTCCCTGGTTCAAACGGAACTGGTGAAAGCGACGAACTACAAGGACATGAATTATCGGTACGGAAACTATTTCGTTCTACGCGAAAACCCGGTGCCATCCATTTTGGCCGAGATCTCCTTCTTATCCAACTACAACGATGAGATTCGCGCACGTTCCGAGAAACAGCAGGATCTTGCAGCGGAAGGTCTGTTCAAAGGGATTGTCCAGTACTTTAATACACAAAGCAATCAGGGAGGCTGATCCCTCTCTCACCAAAACCCCCATGCGAAAGAAGCTGGCTCAAGCTCTCTCCTATGGGGGTTTCTTTTTAGCGCATCCGATCGTATCAAGGCAGGCAGGAATTCCGAAAGGATTTGCGAATATCATAAGGCATCGAAAGGAGTGATGACGGATGAAAAACAATCACAACATCAGCAAACGCACGGTATGGACGCAGGTGATCACAAGTTAACCTTTGAAAATGGAGTGATTTCTATTAAAACCATGTTTGAGTACAATTGGATGGTTCGTGAAGAATGGCTGAAATGGTGTGAGGATGTTCCGATGGAAGAATTGCTTCGTCTGCGGTTCGGTGGTGTCGGGGGTATTTTGCACACACTCTTCCATGTTATTGATGTAGAGTGGAGCTGGATTCAAGTCATGCTGGGAAGGCCGGATTTTCAAGAAAGCTTCGACCTTCACAACCGGTTGGAAAACGTTCGTGAGCTGGAGGCAACTTTTCGCCCTGATGTGCTTCAATTTTTGCGCAATTGGGATGAAAGTATGGAAACAAGAGACTTTCAGGATACGAAGCCAGACGGCAGCATCGCTACGTACACATGGGGTGAAATTATGCGACACATGATCGCTCATGAAATCCACCATCTCGGGCAGCTATCGATATGGGCACGAGAAATCGGGAAAAAGCCGATTTCCGCAAACCTGATTGGCAAAAATCTGATTCTCCCTTCAACCAATTTCATTCACTGACCCGATTCAGTACTGAAACGACAAAAACGATTGCATTCGGCAATCGTTTTTGTTTTTGACTTCGCGATATGGATTAATACGGCGAGCCAGCCAGCGGGAGACCTCTGAAAGCATGCATGCTTTCATTCCCCCTGATCCTTGTGTTTACGATTCCACAATCAATGTGACTGGGCCATCATTCAACAGACGTACGTCCATCATTGCGCCAAAGCGTCCTGTTTCCACCTGAAGCCCTTTTTCACGCAGCTTGGCGTTAAACAGCTCGTACAGCGGTTCTGCCTGCTCTGGTCGTGCGGCAGCCATGAAGTTGGGTCTTCTGCCTTTTCTGCAATCGCCATACAGAGTAAATTGTGATACGGACAAAATTTGACCACCCTTGTCTAATACAGAGAAGTTCATTTTGCCTTCCTCGTCTTCAAAAATACGCAAGTTCGCAATTTTGTCTGCGACAAATTCTACTTCTTTTTCTGTGTCTTCATGCGTAATTCCTACCAGTAGCATTAAGCCGTGTTCAATTTGTCCGACGACCTCACCTGCTACGGTAACACTCGCTTCTCTCGTTCTTTGTACGACAACCCTCACAGTGACTCATCCTTCCTGTTATGTAAACAAGAACACCCAATCCACGAGGGATTAGGTGCTCAGTATCCGGCGAACTGAATAAATATCTTTGATGCGCTTGATGCGCTCTACTACTTTCAACAGATGATCCACATTGCTGATCGAGATCGTCATATGAATCGTTGCCACTCGATTTTTATCGGACTTGCCACTGACAGCCGCAATGTTCGTCTTTGTCTCTGCCACAACCTGCAATACATCGTTTAACAGTCCGCTCCGATCATTGCCCGTGATCTCGATCTCTACATGGAAATTATGTTTGAAATCGGTATCCCATTCGACATCAATCAGACGCTCTGTACATTCGTCTGTCAGTACGTTCGGACAGTCCAGTCGATGCACCGATACCCCACGACCTCTTGTAATGAAACCGATAATCTGGTCGCCCGGGACAGGTGTACAGCAACGAGAAATACGGACCAACAAATTATCCAAGCCACGGACTTTGACGCCAGACTCACTCTTGGCAGAACGATTTGCTGGATTCGGTTTGACCTCAGGAATGGTCGGGTTTTGTTCTTCGCGCTCCCGACGGAGTTTGTCTAGGAGACGAGTCGTAATTTGCGATGCCGTAATGCCGCCATAACCGACTGCGGCAAACATGTCTTCTGCCCCTTGGAAATTAAACCGGGCTGCCGCTTCCTTCAGGTTCGCTTCCGTCATCGCTTCTTTTACATCAAAGCTGCGCGACTTGATCTCCGCTTCCACCATCTGCTGACCCTTGGCGACATTCTCTTCCCGCTTCTCTTTTTTAAACCACTGTTTAATTTTATTGCGAGCATGCGCGGATTTGGCCATCTTTAGCCAGTCCTGACTAGGACCGTACGAATGCTTGGAGGTCAGGATTTCGACGATATCGCCTGTTTTCATCGCATAGTCGAGTGGTACGATCTTGCCGTTCACTTTGGCGCCGATCGTTCTGTTTCCTACCGCAGAGTGAATCCGGTAGGAGAAGTCCAGCGGTACAGAGCCTTTTGGCAGCTCGACTACATCGCCTTTTGGCGTGAAGACGAAAACCGTATCGGAGAAAAGATCCTGCTTGAGACTCTCCATGAACTCTTGCGCGTTCGGAGCTTCTTCCGATCCACCTTCGATAATCTCCCGCAGACTGCCCAGCTTCTCTGCAAACGAGCCTTGCACGATGCTTTTGCCTTCCTTGTACGCCCAGTGAGCCGCGATCCCGATCTCAGCTGTTTGGTGCATATCCCAAGTGCGGATTTGCACTTCCAATGGCTCACCTTTTGGACCAATCACTGTAGTATGGAGTGATTGGTACATGTTCGTCTTTGGCATGGCAATGTAATCTTTGAATCTGCCTGGCATCGGCTTCCACAGGGTGTGTACGATACCGAGAACCGCATAACAGTCGCGGATGTCATTCACGATGATCCGCAACGCAAGCAGGTCATATATCTCATTGAACTGCTTGTTTTGTCTCGTCATCTTTTTAAAGATGCTATAGATATGCTTCGGACGTCCCGAAATTTCTGCCTCGATATTTAACTCGCCCAGCTTTTCTCTGATTGTATCCGATGCTTCATTCAGATAGGCTTCACGCTCTACCCGTTTTTTTTGCATCAAATTCACAATCCGATAGTACTGTTGCGGATTCAAATACCGAAGTGCCGTATCTTCTAGTTCCCATTTGACGGAAGCGATCCCCAAGCGATGGGCAAGTGGCGCAAAGATTTCTAGCGTTTCATCGGAAATCTCACGTTGCTTCTCCTCGGACATATGCCGAAGTGTCCTCATGTTGTGCAGACGGTCTGCCAGCTTGATCATGATGACGCGGATGTCCTGTGCCATGGCAACCAGCATCTTGCGGTGGTTTTCGGCGAGCTGCTCTTCTTTGGACTTGTATTTAATTTTTTCCAGCTTGGTCACTCCGTCTACCAGGAGAGCTACATCCGGTCCGAACTGCTCACGGAGATGATCAAGCGTAATCTCGGTATCTTCCACGACATCATGCAAAAATCCAGCCGCAATCGTAACGGCATCCATATGCAGGTTTGCGAGAATACCCGCCACGGCGATTGGGTGCATAATGTAAGGAACGCCTGATTTGCGTATTTGCCCTTCATGCGCTTTTTCGGCAAGCTGATAGGCACGTGTAATCAGGTCCAAATCCGATTGTGATAAATATGTGCTTGCTTTTTTTACTACCTCATCAATGCCGGTAATCATAGTTCCCTTCCCTTATCCTCTCAGTAAAATAACCTCGATCGAGGCCTTCTCACGGAGGAGCGACCGCATTATAGCGGAAAGTTTCACCGAAGTATTGCCGGAAGCAGACGCTGAGGCACTTCGTGATGCGCTCCGGAAAGTTTAAGCCTGGACGCATTTCGCACTGTGAAGCACTTGAACTTTCCTATACGTCTAGAAAACTTGGGCTTTGCCAAGTCTTTTGGCGCAGGCGAAGGCTTACTTGCACGTATCATGTCTGTCTATTTCATACTATTATCTTGTATGTCGTTCGTCTTGTAAAGCTGAATTCCCCTGTAAAGTATGTACAGCCGCAGAAAAAAGAAAAAAACGGGCATTTCACCCGTTTTTCCTTGTTGCATCAATTAATATTGAACGAGCGATTTGACAGGAATTTCACCTATTTTGCTACGTCCATCCAAGTAGGACAGTTCGATGAAGAAAGCAGCTCCGACTACCTTGCCTCCGAGTTGCTCAATCAAATTGATTGTTGTCTCAATGGTTCCACCTGTCGCCAGCAAATCGTCTGCAATCAGAACACGCTGACCTGGTTGGATAGCATCTACGTGTACAGCCAGTGCATCTTTTCCATACTCCAGGTCGTAATCCGCCTTGATGGATTCATATGGCAGCTTGCCAGACTTGCGGATCGGCACAAAGCCAATTCCCATTTCATACGACAATGGAGCACCTACTACGAATCCACGTGCTTCTGGACCCGCAATCACGTCTGCTTGTACTTCACGTGCGAAGACAGCCAAGTCTTGAATCGCAGCTTTGTAAGCAGGGCCATCCTTCAACAGAGTAGTGATGTCCTTGAAACGAATACCTGGCTGTGGAAAATCTGGGATAACACGAATGTATTGTTTAAAATCCATGAAAAATTCCTCCTAAACAGTGGTTGGTTCCACCAATTGATGAAGCGCTTGAATCATTGCATCAGAAGAAGAAAGCAATAAATCCGTAGCAAGCTGTGCCTCTTCCTTCCAATTCGCGTAGAGCATAGAGCTCTCGAGCGGCCTTTTCGCAGTGTTGGCCCTGAGTGTGTACTGCTCGGTTTCTTCTACTAAAAACTCCAGCTCCATAAAAATGGCGATCATGCCGTCCAATAGATTTCTTTTCCATTGCAGCTTTTTGGCCAATGCATCCATATGGATTTTTTTAACAGTTGGCACCTGGACGAAAAACTGGTACAACTGTTTAAAATGATCCCGGCCCGGACAGGAAAGCCGCTCCATTCCCAAATCCGGATCACCAAACAAGCAGTATATTCGCTCCGCTTGTTTGAGCAAGACACGAACCACTTCCAATTCGGAACGATGCTTCGGCAAATCATATAAAATCACGTTGGAAGAGGCTGTGATATTCGTCTCCTCTCGACCAACCACGAACAAGGAACTCACCTGATCACTTGCCGCTTTCGCTGCCAATGGCTCATAGCTTTCCTCGCGAAACAGAATGGTCACCGAATTCGACTCCGCCATCACTTGCTGCCATTTCTCTATCTTGTCACGACTGCCTCGCCAGTCAAACACTTGCTGGTGTCCAACAGACAAATCACGGATCGTCAGCTGAGGCTTTCGATTTCCGTTCCATTCGTTTACAGACAATTCTCCCAATACGTGAAAACGCGCCTTCGGCGTTACTCTCTTTGTTACATGTGCCCAGTTGAAGCCAATTGCATCCAAAGAGGTTCCCGCTTTGTTCAATGTACACTTTAAATGATTGTCATCGCGCCCAATGGTGCGCATCCCTTGCGTTTCTACTTCTTCTAATAAAACGAGCGGTGTTGGATTCCCCATTCCATATGGGGCGAGCTGTTCGAGTTGCTCCGCCGCGGTCAAGCTGATCTCTTCCATGCTCATCGCAACGTCCACTTTGGTCATCGGCGTAAAGTCTTCAGCCGACAACCACTCTCCAGCGAGCTCGTTTAATTTGTGGCGTAATAAGTCGAGATTTTCTACAGGCAACGTCATCCCCGCTGCCATGGTATGACCGCCATAGTGCGGTAGCCATTCCTTGCAAGCAGTCAGACCTTCATACATATCAAAACCTGCAATGCTTCTTGCCGAACCTTTTGCCGTTCCTTTTTCCGGATCAATGCCAAGCACAATCGTTGGACGGTAAAAAAGCTCGACCAATCGGGAAGCTACGATCCCTACCACGCCCACGTTCCAGCCTTCTTTAGCCAGAACGAGAACATTGTTCTGGTCTGGCGGATACAGCTCATTCACCATCTGTACAGCTTCCTCAGTCATCGCTGCGACGATTTCCTGACGTTCGCGGTTTAAGTCGTCCAGCGCCTGGGCACATTTCTCAGCTTCATCCATATCCGAAGTCGTCAGCAATTTCACAGCGGATTCAGCCGTCTCCAGCCTTCCGCTTGCATTGAGACGCGGTCCTAGCGCAAAGCCTACATGTCCCGCAGACAGCTCGGTATCAGCCAACCCACAAACTCGGATTAAGGCTTGCAGACCAAGGTTCCTTGTATGATTTAAGCGCTTTAATCCTGCACGAGCAAGAATACGATTTTCATCTACCAACGGCACCAGATCCGCTATCGTCCCCAATGCCGCCAAATCAGCCAAATGCAGTGGCGGTTCTTTCAGCAAGGCATGCCCCACTTTAAAGGCGACCCCCACTCCCGCCAACATATCAAACGGGTACGAACAGCCGGGCTTCTTGGGGTTAATCACAGCAAATGCCTCCGGGATGATTGCCGGAGGTTCGTGATGGTCGGTTACAATGACGTCAAGACCCAACTGGTTCGCGTACGCTACCTGCTCCACTGCACTGATCCCTGTATCGACAGTAATGATCAGCTTATAGCCGCTCTGATGCAGATGCGCCAATGCGTCTTTATGTAACCCATACCCTTCTGTAAAACGGTTGGGAATGTAGTAGTCAAAAACAGCGCCGAGTTGGCGCAGTAGATGTACCATAAGCGATGTGGAGCTAACCCCATCGGCGTCGTAATCGCCGTATATGCAAATCGGTTCTTGCCTTTGAATGGCTTGTTGAATGCGATGCACGCTTTGTTCCATTCCATCCAGCAAGTAAGGGTCATGAAACAATTCTGGACCGGCTTGCAAAAAATCACGAGCCTTTTGTGATGTGTCAATGCCACGTATCACCAGTAGCTTGGATACGAGCGGAGTAAGCTGGCAATCTGCGGCAATACTAGCAGCAAGCTGCTCATCATAGATGGCCAGTTTCCAGCGTGTTTTCGCTTTCAGCATGGGCTTTCCTCCAATCCTCATTCATTATAGAGGATGGAGCACAAGCCTGACAATAGTGAGGCTTTCTCCGGTAAAAAAAGGAGAAAGCCACGGGAATATCCCCGCGGCTTTCGGATTAGCTTTCGTTTGGAGCAGTTGTATAGCGCTTCTTGTTCATTTCTCTCTTTTTCAAAGAGACCCAGATTTGCGCAGCGATAAAGATCGAAGAGTAGGAACCACTGAGCAATCCGAAGATCAGTACCAGGGAGAAGTTGCGAATCCCTTCGCTTCCCAGGAACACAATCGCAACGGCTGTCGCCAAAACGGTTACCACAGTAAAGACAGAGCGGCGCATTGTCTGCCACAAGCTCACGTTTACCAAGTGTTCCAGATCTTCAATTGTCTTGGTCTTCATCGTGCGTTGATTTTCACGGATACGGTCAAAAATAACAATCGTATCGTTCAAAGAATAACCAACGATGGTCAAGATCGCTGCGATAAAGGTCAAGTCAACCTCAAGTCGAAACACGGAAAACAATGCGATCGGGATAAATACGTCATGCAAGAGAGCAATCGCACACGCGACCCCGATCAAGAACTGAAAGCGGAACGCTACGTAGATGGCAATCCCAAGTGCAGCGAACAAAATTGCCAGTCCCGCATTGCGTACCAATTCTTGTGCAATAATTGGATCAACCGTAGACTCTTGCTTGGTTACCTGATCACCGTACTTGGCTTTCAATGCCTGTTCAATCTCCGTCAACTTTTCCGGTGGAATGGTTTCTTCAAAGCGTGTAAAAGCTTGTTTTTCCCCATATGCTGTCGCATTTGTAAAATGTGTCTCCGGTAGCTTTTCCTGGACGATCGCATCAATATCAGTCGTCGAGAACTCTTTGCCGATATACATATCCAGACGTGTACCTGCTTTAAAATCAACCCCGAGATTCAACCCAAGAGTGAACATGGACAGCAGGCCCAACACAAGAATAATCAATGAAATCACAAAAAACTTTTTACGGTTTTTTACAATGTTGTACTTATCAGCGTACTCCAGTGCTCTATAACTCACCAATTTCACTCTCCTTTACCCCGAACCAAGACGGCTTCTTGAATAGGTTCGTACGGATCAACAAGCCGAGGAGGAAGCGAGAGGCAAAAACGTTTGTAAAAATACTTACGATCGTTGTCAGCATCGAGATAATCGCAAAGCCTTGGATAGAGCTAGTCCCGAAGAAATACAATACCACAGCTGCGATCATAGCCGTAACCTGTGCATCCAAAATGGTGACCAAGGAACGTCGTTCACCTGCACGGAATGCAGATAGAATCGTCTTACCGGAACGGATCTCTTCCTGAATACGTTCGTAGGTAATAATATTCGCGTCCACGGCCATCCCGATTCCCAAAATGAAACCAGCGATCCCTGGCAGTGTAAGCGTCGCATCCATCCAATCCAGGAAGAGCAGGGAGAGATAGATGAAAGCTGCCAATGTAAGATTCGCAACCAAACCTGGCAAACGATAAACCACCAGCATGAACAGGAAAATAAAGGCTCCACCGATATATCCTGCATACAAGGTTTTTTCCAAGGACAACGCACCAAGCGTAGCCCCTACAGATGTTACCTGTTTCTCAATCAGTTTGGCCGGCATTGCACCGGAGTTAAGTAAGTCAGCCAACTCTTGCGCCGATTCTTGCGTATAGTTACCGGTAATTTGTGCACTACCACCGGAAATGACAGACTGAATCGTCGGATTGGTCTGCATTGTATCATCTAGGAAGATTCCCATTGGCTTACCAAGATTTGCACGAGTCACGTCTTCTAGAAGTTTCGATTCTTTAAATTTGACAGTAACCAACGGTCTTTTCAGTTCGTCGTAACCGACTGCTGCTCCCCCTGGAGCCAAATCGCTACCTTGCATCAACGTCTTGCCTTCTACGTCACGGAACGTAAGTACGGCTGGTTTGCCGATCAACTCACGAAGCTTTTCCTGATCAGCATCATGGGAGGCAATCCTCACGCGGATTCGGTCCGGCAGCTCGACGTTTACCTCTGGTTCGGTAACGCCACCGATATTCACCCGTTTTTCAACCATTTGCGCTGTTGCGGCCAATAATGTTGTATCGACCTTTTGTCCTTCATTCAGGGGCTCTACCTGATACAAAATCTCAAAGCCGCCCTTTAGATCCAATCCTAGTGTGATATTGCTTGCTACTTGTCCAGTCGTGGTAAACATACCGCCCAACAAGCCCACCACTACCAGGAACAAAACAAGTCTGCTCCATTTAATCATGTAATACCCCTCTTTCCTAGCCGTGCCTCGTCGTCGACACGAAAACCAATATGCCCATTATAGCGAAGTAAGAAAAAACGTGTCAATTCATGCTGGAAAAGCGAACCATGGTAACCAACCCCTTATCTGCATCGCGCATTTTTACCTATACGATTTAGATAGGAAGAAGTTTCACTAAGAATTTTTGTACATTTGAATCATGAGGTAATTCATATACTTGTTAGGCTTCAAGGACAAAATGTCGTTGACAAGCTGGTGAATCGGTGGCATTTGTTTATAGCCATTCGTGACGCATTCCCAAACGTCTTCAGGTGCCACGTTGTCGTACCCCAAGAGAGCAAATTCCTCTGCCTTGCTTACACAAAGACTTGCGACTTGCCCATACCATTCCTGTTTTTGCGCTTGGTCCATCCCAATTTCCCCCTCAAAGTAGTCATGCCGACAGCGGCACGTCCATATTCTTTACTGAGTGAATTTATCCTTGCAAAGGAGCCTTCCATGAAACAATCCTTCTTTTACGGAACGGTCATCCTCATTATTGCTGGTGGCATTACCAAAGTGTTTGGCTTTGCTCACAGGATCGTGTTGTCGCGCATTATCGGAGCGGAAGGAATGGGGCTTTATCAGATGGTTGTGCCCCTTTTATACTTTCTGATTACTGTGACGACATTCGGACTTCCGGTTGCCATTGCAAAGCAAGTGGCAGAGACGGAAGCGGCTAATAATCCGCGGCTGACTCGCCGATTTCTGTTACTAGCCTTATCGGTCGCCGGCGGGATCAGCCTCTTCATCTGTGTCCTGCTCCTCTTGTTCTCTCAATGGATTTCTGGAATGCTATTCGCGGACCCTCGTGCACACATTGTTCTGCTTGCAGCCATTCCGGTCATCCCGATTTCCGGCATATCTCTTGTCCTGCGAGGATACTTCCAAGGCAAGCAAAACATGATCCCTACTGCCGTCTCTCAACTTGTGGAGCAAATCGTCCGAATGGCACTGGTCGTTGTCATGACGATGTCGTTTCTTTCGGCAGGCATTGAGTACGCCACAGCAGGGGCTGTCGCCAGCATTATTTTTGGAGAAGCCGCCGGACTCTTGTACATTCTCTGGCAGTATCGTAAAGGCAGCAAAAAAGCAGCAGCCCAGCTTCTGGATAAGCCTCTTCTTATGACGGTTTCAGCAAGCAAAAAGAGCTTGTCGCAACTCATCCATGTCGCACTCCCTGTCACGCTTAGCCGCATCATCGGCTCCATTGCTTACGTGTTAGAGCCAATGCTCGTACCGTACGCGCTCGTCATCGCAGGCTTTACCACCTCGACGGCTACTGGGTTGTACGGACAGTTTGCCGGAATGGCCGTTCCTTTGTTACTTTTTCCCACTTTTTTAACGTATTCCTTGTCCGTTTCCCTCGTTCCTGCCGTGGCTGAAGCGGCCTATCAAAAAAATGCTCCACTCGTGCATCGCCGCATTTATCAAGCCATGCGGATTACACTCGTCATCGGAGCACCTTGTACCGTCTTGCTCACCATTTTTGCAGAACCGTTATGTGTCCTGCTCTACGGCAATGAGTATCGGGAGGTTGGCGTGCTGCTAAAAGAGCTGGCACCGTTCTCCGTCTTCCTGTTTTTCCAAGCACCGCTTGCAGCTGCCTTGCAAGGCCTCGATTACGCTCAGGTCGTTTTTCGAAATACGCTGATCAGTGCCATCGTCAAGACTGTCGCCATGTTTTTTTTCACCGCGCATCCAGCTTTCGGCATTCACGGCGCTGTCATTGCTCTTAATATCGGCATTACGCTTGGAACGTTATTGCATTTTGCCAGCCTGATCAAAAAAATTGGTTTTACGGTCGACCTTCGGGAATTCGGCAAAATCGCGGTCGCCATGCTGCTCATGGGTTATTCCGGTTCTTACATTGCCAAGCACTGGTTTATAGACGTATCGATTGGACAGCTATTGACTGCAAGCACCTTCATTAGCACCTTGCTGTACATTGTCCTGCTCGTCACCATGCGCGTCTTGGGCAAGCAAGACGTGCGTCGCATTCCGTGGATCGGCGAACAACTCGCCGTGTTCTTCCCTCGCCGCTAGCGCTCACTGTAGCGGCTTGTCTTTTTTGTCCAAATACATGATTCCACGTTCATCAATGCTGCAAAAAGAAATCTCTCGAATGTCTTTGATTCCGTATTTCCGGATTTCTCGTTTCAGCCAAAGCTGGTTCTGTCCGATCTTGTTCAATGCCTCCGTTCTCACCTTGCCATCGAGAATCAGTGGGATGGGCAGACCTTTGTAAGAAACAGGACCGACTTGAGGCTTGCTCATCAACGATAAATCTTCCCTTGTGATCTTGTCTTTTTGCTCCTTCAAAAACACACTCATCTGTCCGGTTGGCTCCAAAATCGCAAATTCAACATCGGCAATGTTTTTTACGTCTTTCTGCCGCAGGTGTACCATCAAATCATCCATGTTCAAGCGATTGCGACGCATCGCCTGCTCCCTGATTTGCCCATTTTCTATAATCAAATCGGCAGAGCCGTCCACTGTATCGCGGAATTTCTTGCTCTTCAATGACACATAAGCGAAGGCGACCTCCAATAAGGCAATCAACAGCATCGGCAAATAAAACCGAAGAGCAGGCTGATCGACATCCTCAATCGCCAGTGCAGCCATTTCTGCAAGCATGATCGAGATGACTACATCAAAAACGGACAGCTTTCCCAATTCCCGCTTTCCCATCAACCGCACTAAGATCAGGAGGAAAAAATACGAGAAAAGGGTGCGAAGTAACACCATTGTAAGATTATCCACTTTCGCTGCCCCCCAAAGAACATTTGATACTAGTGTTCAACAGGGGGCAGGGAAAGTATTAGCACCAATTACAGCCACTTTCGCTTGCGGAAAATGTGAAGCATGGCAAACGTCATGGCTAGCATAATCACGAGTGCCACGATCAGCATATACGGTTCGGCTTCTTCACCCAGCCATGCGAAAGTATTCATCCCGAATAGTCCGGTGATAAATGTCAACGGAAGGATGATCGTGGAGATAATCGTAAGAACCCGCATCGTCTCCGTTGTTTTGGCGCTAATAATGGTGTAGTACGTATCCAACGCACCGTTAACCAGATCACGGAAGGTTTCCGTTGAATCCGAAATCCGCTCCAAGTGGTCTGTTAGGTCGGTGTAGAACGGAACGTTTTCCTCGGAAATATCGAAGGAGTAACGGCCGTTGACGTTTGCGAAAATTCTTTTTTGCGGCATGATCACACGCCTGATTAAAATAATCGTTCGCTTCAACGCCAGGAACTCTTCGGTAATTTCCTCCATCTGATGTTCATAAATCTCGTCCTCCAGCTCGTCAATCCGCACACTAATCCGATCAATAATGGGAAAATATTCATCGGTAATCCCGTCTACAATGGCATACAGCAAATAGTCAGGACCTCTGTTCAAGTAAGAAATGTTGCGGTGACACATGGCAGCGATCCGACCGATGGTATTCATCGGGGACTTGTGGATCGTCACGATGTAGTTAGGGCCGAGAAAAACGTTCAGTTCTACCGTTGTGATCTCGTCATCGCTTTCTTCATTGTAACGCAGGGCGTGAAAAACGAAGAAATAGTAGTCATCGTACTTGTCTACCTTGGCACGTGGACTGACGTGCAGGCAGTCCTCAATTGCCAGCGGGTGAAAGTCGAAAATCTTGGCAATATAGGGCAGTTCATTGTTTCCCACATCATACAGATCGATCCAGAGCAAATCCTCTGGTGATTTCAGCCATTGATCCTTGGTTGACAGATCAACGTCGTGAAACATCTTCTGTTCAGAGTGGTTATAAAAGTACGTTTTGATCAATCTTCCTCACCCCCATCTCGTTCCCCATCCATCATACGAAAATTCCTATCAATGTTCAACGCGAAGATGAATACGTGAGCCAAGCCTCTCATATAGATGTACAAACACTTCCAATAAGGGGGTACATACCGTGCGAAGTGCATCCACCTCTGTACTGACAGGTCTACTGTATACGACATGTCTTGTTTTAATTGGAGCATTGCTCGCGACCCTGCTCCTTAGCTTCACCTCGATACGTGAAGGCACGCTGCCCTATTTTACGTACGTGAGCAATGCCATTGCCCTCTTGATCGGGGGATTTGTTACTGGACGTCGTTGCGGCGGCAAGGGCTGGTACTACGGCGGACTTACCGGACTCACTTACTTCCTTTTCATCATCTTGATTGGCTTCCTCGGCTTTGACGCACCTATGCAATGGGGGACCTTCCTGTTCTTGTTCGGCGCTTTTGGAGTGGCTGCGTTAGGTGGGATTCTCGGCGTGAATTCGGCCAATTCCAACAACAAGCATAAAGGCGGTAAACCTAAAGTTATCAAGCCTCGCCGCTAAAACAAGACAGAAAAAAGCAGGTGGATTACCCACCTGCTTTTCGCATGTATTATTTGGATTCTTCTTTTGCTTCTTCGCTTTTCGCTGGTTCACTCTTTGCAGGTTCGTTGCTGGAAGAAACTACGCTGTTGATCGCACCACGATCGAACGTAACGTTTACGTTGTGAGCAATACGCAAAGTGATAGTATCATCAGACAGGTCTTGGATCGTTCCATGCACTCCACCGATTGTTACGATCTTGTCGCCTTTTTTCAGAGCACCAAGCATAGCGTTGCGTTGTTTTGCCTTCTTTTGTTGCGGACGAATCAGCAAGAAGTAAAAAATCGCAAACATGATGATAATCGGTAAAAACTGAGTCAAGCCATCCATGAAAAAAATCCCCCTCGATTAAAAAGATCTATCTTCACCCAATCCATATTGAGCGAAAAACTGGTCGCGGAAATCTTGCAAGCGGTCTTCGGCAATCGCCTGACGCACCTGTTCCATTAACTTCACCAGGAAGTGCAGGTTGTGGTAGGTAGTTAATCGGATGCCAAAGGTTTCCTCCGACTTGACCAGGTGTCGGATGTAAGCACGTGTGTAATTTTTGCAAGTGTAGCAATCGCAATTTGGATCAAGCGGGGTAAAGTCGCGCGCGTATTTTGCATTGCGGATGACCAGTCTTCCCTGGCTTGTCATGCATGTCCCATTGCGGGCAATTCTTGTCGGCAACACACAATCAAACATGTCGATGCCGCGGATCGATCCCTCGATAAGAGCATCTGGTGAACCAACCCCCATCAAATAGCGGGCTTTGCTTGTCGGAAGCAGTGGAACGGTGTGCTCCAGCACTTCATACATCAAAGGAAACGGTTCTCCCACGCTCAAACCGCCGATCGCGTATCCTGGGAAATCCATGGAAACGAGATCGCGTGCACTTTGTGCGCGCAAATCGTTGAACATGCCACCCTGAACGATTCCAAACAAAGCTTGTTCGTTTGGACGAGTATGCGCCTTCAGGCAACGCTCTGCCCAGCGGGTTGTTCGCTCCATTGATTTTTTTACGTAATCGTACTCCGCAGGATAAGGAGCACACTCATCGAATGCCATGAAAATATCGGCACCCAACGCGTTTTGAATCTGTGTAGCCTCTTCAGGACCAATAAAAAGCTTTTCTCCGTTTAAGTGGGAACGGAAGGATACTCCTTCCTCCGTGATCTTGCGGAGGTTGCTAAGGCTAAATACTTGAAACCCGCCGGAATCAGTCAGAATGGCACGGTCCCAATTCATAAAGCCGTGCAATCCGCCTGCCTCGCGAACAATTTCATGCCCTGGACGAAGAAACAAATGGTACGTATTACTGAGGATGATGCCCGCGCCAATCGCTTTTAACTCTTCGGGGCTCATCGTCTTTACTGTCGCTTGTGTACCGACAGGCATAAAGACAGGGGTGTCAATCGTCCCATGAGGGGTATGTAGCTTACCGAGACGTGCACCAGTTTGTTTGCATGTTTTGATTAACTCGTAGCGTACAGCCAAATCTTTGCACTCCTCAAGCTATGTATGTAAGTCTTACCTATTATAGAAAAACTTCTGGGTGAAGTAAACCCACCTGACTAATAACAGGTGGGTTGTTCACATTTTTATAAAATTAACATCGCATCGCCAAAACTGAAGAAGCGATACTCCTCTTCCACAGCCATTTTATAGGCACGCATCACATTCTCTTTTCCTGCCAAAGCGCTCACTAGCATGACGAGCGTAGACTTCGGCAAGTGGAAATTCGTCAGGAGCCCGTCTAGGATGGAAAACGTGTAGCCCGGATAAATGAAAATATCCGTCCAACCAGAGGTTGCCACCAGCTTTCCTCCATTCGCGCGACCTACTGTCTCCAATGTGCGGCATGATGTCGTCCCGACAGCGATTACTCTTCTACCTTCTGCTTTAGCCTGATTCACCAGCTCTACTGTTTCCGCGGGGATCTCATAGTACTCCGCGTGCATGACATGCTCTTCCACGGAATCCGCTGATACAGGGCGAAAAGTCCCAAGGCCCACATGCAGGGTCACGTAAGCCAGCTGTACGCCTTTGGCAGCGATTTGTTCCAAGTACGGCTTCGTGAAATGAAGTCCGGCTGTCGGAGCTGCTGCAGAGCCGCGCTCCTTCGCATAGACTGTCTGGTAACGCTCACTGTCCTCCAGTTGCGCGTGAATATACGGAGGCAAAGGCATCGAGCCTAATTGGTCGAGAATCTCATAAAAGATTCCCTCGTACAAAAAGCGCACGATTCGTCCACCCGTCTCTGTCACATCTTCACAAACACAACGCAAAAGACCGTTACCAAAAACTACTTCTGTCCCCGGCTTCATCCGCTTCCCGGGCTTCACCAGCGTCTCCCAGCGATCGTCACCAAGTGATTTCAACAAAAGGATTTCTATTTTTGCACCAGTCTCCGCCTTTTCTCCAATTAATCTGGCAGGTAAAACGCGGCTGTCATTCATGACGAGTACATCCCCTGCCTGGAGGTGATCGATTAAATTGGTAAATTGCTGATGAACGATATTACCTGTTTGTTTCTCTAACACGAGCAATCTCGATGAAGTTCGGTCTTCTAACGGGTGCTGGGCAATCAAATGCTCCGGCAAATCAAAATCAAATTGTTGCACGTCCACGAAATCGTTACTCCTTTTTGCGGTAGATCTTGTGGCAAACGACTTACTTTTCGATTGTCACATCCTGGTAGTAGTGTTGCAAGATATCTTTGTAGTCATACCCTTCCTCTGCCATCGCACGAGCTCCGTATTGCGAGACGCCAAGTCCGTGCCCAAAGCCAGTACCACGGAAGATGAATTGTGACCCATTGATCATTTCTACTTCAAACTTGGTGCTGCGCAGAGGGGAACCACCTTGTTGAAACACAGAACGGAAAGCATCCGGTGAAGAAACGACGATCGGCGTCCCGTTTGCTTCCATCGCGATCACCCGTCCAGATGGACCTCGTTCTGTCACTTTCAGGCTCGTTACGTTCCCTGAAATGCGTGGAGCTTTGTTCTTGTCATGCGCGGCATTGATCATGGCTGCAACCTCTGTAGCGGTAAACGGTCCACGTGTCCACGCATACGCATTTTCTTCTTTTACTTCTGAGAGGATCGTTACTTCTGCGCCAGTAGGGAGTACGGACAACACACGATGCGTCGTGGTACTTGGACCTGAGCGCAAATTGGTATTCTCGGTCGAAATGACCGCCATTCTTTGTCCCGCTGAATTGCTCTGGCCTGTTTCGGTTACCAGATCATTTCTTACATAGCCGAGCGATCCATCTGCTAAAGCCACGCGATACCATACGCTCGCATTGTCCATTGGATACGTGTCTTTACTCTCGACAGATCGCAAATAAGGAACCGGATTGCCCCATACTTCTGTGCCGTCCGCCGTCATACCGCCTGCATTGGAATAGAAGAGCGACTCGGCTGGCTTGCCTTGGTAGTAAATGATTTCGCCTTCTGTCTCGTTGACGGCCTCACGCACATCATCAGACTCTTTTGTATAGCCATAATACGCCTGTTCGAAAACCGTATCGGACACATTGGCAACTCCATACTTATTGCCTTGCCACACAGCACGAGTTCTCGACAGAACCGCCTGTGTTTTCAACGCTTCCATCGGCCAGCCTGGAGCCATTTCAGAGCCAACGACTCCATACAGATACTCTTCCATTGGAAGCTCATTTACTAGCGTCAAGTGACCATTGTATTCCGACAGCTCCATCTCACCGCGATAGGTGCGCTGCTCTCGTTCCACAACGCCAATCACCGATTCATCGCCTGCTTTATTCGCTTCAACTGTCAGCTTTACTTGTGGGGAGAATACATACTTCCAAATCACTTCATCTGGTGATCCGTATACATCCTGCTTCAATATAACATAAGCTTGGTTGTCTGGCTCCTGATAGGAGAAAGAAGGAAATGCGGCACTTGCTCTTCGTTTCAATTCTTTGACCGCATCAGGACTAACCTCGTCGCCAATCCAAACCGCATATTTAACTTTATCCCCATCTGATACCATCACGGGATAAGCAGGAATACCTGCTGCTTCAAATGACGCTTGCCATTCTTGTGCTTCTTTTAAGCTTTTGAATTTACCCGCTTCGAGTCGATGTGGACCTTTTACCAGCGGATTCTGCCCGATTGCTTGGGCAACCGTTTTTGCCTGATTAGCAGCAGCCTGATACGTGTCATACGTTCCGCTTACGACCTGATAAAGGGTCTGACCGTTTCGCTTTGCCACCTGGATGGAGCCCTCGTATTTTCGTTGGCTCATTTGCTGTGCAATCTGCTGTGCGCGATTCCAGTCCCCTGTTTCGGCAACGATCAGATGATATTCATCAACCCGGTAACGAGTTGCATCTCCCTTTAATTCGGGTAAATCTGTCTTGCCCTCGGGTCCATTGAGTACGACTTCCATTCCATTTTCAGCCGTTAGCGTAACGGAAGGAACTACTCCCCGATAGCCTTGTCCTGTATCCACAAATAGCGCAACCCTGATATTGTCGCCGGCTGCCTGCGCTGGTACTTGTCCTCCCACGAGAACTACTGATAGCAGGCCCACCGAAAGGACTTTCCCCATCCATTTCTTTCTCATGTCGTCCATTGTCCTTTCTCCACCTGATTTTCAACAAAAATTGGCATGTCTTCCCATGTTTTTCGACAATCATCGGCTGATCTCCTGCCTTTTTCGTAAAATGGGACCAAACGCCCGCACGCAAAAACCACCGGAACGATGAGCTCCGATGGCCTTCACACTTACCTATTTAAACAACCGGAATAAATACATGCCAAGAGAAAGGACGATGCTGATGACAATACAAGTCACAATTGGAAAGTAGAACTTGACGTTTTCCTTTTCTACCACGATATCTCCAGGCAAACGCCCCAGTGGCAAAAATCTGCCTCCTACCTGCCACAAAAGACCGATTACGATTAAAGCAGCACCACCAATAATAAGTAGCTTGGCTACAGGATTCACGATTTCATCTCCCGACCAAAGTGTTGGTACGCACTCGGGGTGAGAACACGCCCCCGCGGCGTCCGCTGCATAAAGCCAATTTGCATGAGATATGGCTCGCAAACATCTTCCACCGTTTGTGACTCTTCCCCGATTGTTGCTGCGATCGTATCCAGTCCAACAGGTCCACCGTCAAAGCGATCAATAATTGCTAGCAACAGTTTATGGTCGATATGATCGAGACCGCAGGCATCCACTTGCAATCTTTCCAGCGCTTCTTTGGCAATCTCTGTCGTAATGACGCCTTCGCCTTTTACTTGAGCAAAATCGCGAACTCGCTTCAGCAAACGGTTTGCCACTCGGGGTGTTCCCCGCGAACGTCTGGCAATCTCCTCTGCTCCACCTTCTCGAATGACAACCTGCAGGATGTCGGCTGCCCGTGAAACGATGAAGGTCAGTTCCGGGACTGTATAAAACTCCAGGCGATTTACAACTCCAAAGCGATCTCGAAGCGGCGCGGACAGCATGCCAGCTCGCGTTGTGGCCCCGACCAGTGTAAATGGCGGCAAATCCAAACGAACACTGCGAGCACTTGGCCCTTTACCGATAATGATGTCCAGCGCAAAATCCTCCATAGCCGGATATAAAACTTCCTCTACGCTTCGGTTGAGCCTGTGAATCTCGTCAATAAACAGGACATCCCCTTCTTGCAAATTCGTCAAAATCGCCGCCAAATCACCCGGACGCTCAATTGCCGGACCAGACGTCGTGCGGATATTCACACCCAGCTCATTTGCGATAATTTGCGAAAGGGTCGTCTTCCCCAGACCAGGCGGACCGTACAGCAATACGTGATCCAACGACTCTTTCCGCATTTTGGCTGCTTCAATAAAAATTTTCAAGTTTTCCTTCACGTGCTGTTGACCGATGTACTCGTTTAAATAGCGAGGACGGAGGCTCAGCTCCGCCGCATCTTCTTCCCAATTCATATGCGTCGTGATGATCCGAGAATCCAAAATCCTACCCCCTCATGAGCAACGCAAGCCCTTGTTTGATGAGCTTTTCTACACCATCGCCCTCTTTTGATTTCTCAGACAGCGTGTTTCTAATTTTTTGCAGTTCACCATCAGAGTAACCCAGTGCGGTCAATGCATCGAGCGCTTCGTTCAGTGCGGACACGGCTTGCTCGCCTGCTGTCAAATCACCCGCTGCAACAGTCAAAATCGCAGATGGTGTGTACCCTACCAATTTATCCTTCAAATCGAGGATAATGCGCTGGGCAGTCTTTTTCCCAATCCCCGGAAATTTCGTCAAATAGGTAACATTCTCCTGTTGAACCGCCATCACCAGCTGCTCAGGAGTCGCCGCAGCCAGAATCGCCAAGCCGCCCTTTGGACCGATTCCGCTAACATCAAGCAGCTTGCGGAATAAATCGCGTTCGTCACGGGTAGCAAAGCCGTACAGCAGAATGGCATCTTCCCGCACATGGTGGTGGGTAAACAATTTGGTTTTGCTACCTTCATACCGAACGAATTGGTATGGGTTTGGGCAAAACAGTCGATAACCAATTCCGCCCGTTTCGATAACTATGTATTCCGAATCGAGATAACTAAGTGTACCTTCTACAAAATCAATCATTTCTGAACCCCTTCCGAAATGGAAATGAACGCGCGAAACTGTGCGTGCGTAATAGCAATACCCAATGCGTCCGCCACGTCGTCAGGCTTTGGTACTTCTTTTAACCGCAATAGGAGCTTCGTCATTTCCTGTATTTGCTTCTTCTCTGCTCCCCCGTATCCAGTCACGGCTTGCTTGACCTGCATCGGGGTATATTCATAGACCGGCACACCAGCCAGCTCTGCTGCAAGTATAATAACCCCTCGCGCTTGACCAACTGTAAAGGCCGTCGTCACGTTTTTATTAAAGAAAAGCTTTTCGACGGACATTTCATCGGGACGATATGTTTCCAGAAGGCTCTGCATTGCCTCAAATATCTGTTTCAATCTAAGCGGTACTGGCAATCCTGCTTCTGTCTGAATGCTTCCATATTGGACGGGACGCAATTGGCTGCCCTCTTTATCCACAACCCCGAAGCCAACAATCGCAATGCCAGGGTCAATTCCTAAAATGCGCATAGTCCACTCTCCGTGAGCAAAGATTCTACTCTCTACTGTAACACAAAGCACCTAAAAAGCGAACGTGTATTTCCATAGCAAAGACCCGCTCCCTATAAAAGGAACGGGTTATACGGCGTCGTTAGTGTTTGTTCATTCCGAGTGAATCCGACACATCATGCTGCATGTGGGCATAGTCGTCTACGCCACTCTGCATGTGCTCTTTGATCTTGTTGATCTGTTGGTAATTGAGCTTGTTGTGCCCCTGGTTCAACTGAACGTACAAACGCTGATGGAACTGGTCTTTGTAGCTACCTCTAGGCATGGTAGACATGGTCTAAAGACTCCTCCTTCGATCACCGTATGAAAACAGTATGGCGCAAGCGCAAAGGCGCTATGATACCAAGATTTACGCCACATGAGCCAGACATTTAATTGAAACGATAAGCAGTGGAGGTGTTGGTTGTTGCGAAGCAAAGTCCTTATTTTTTGTCTATGCCTTTTCGTAATCGCACTGTCAATGCCGCACTCTACATTTGCCAAGGTCAAGAATGACATCACGGTCACCGTTTCAGTGTCACCCGAATCCTCCTTCCAAACGACCATGTCCTTCCGTGATCAAAAGCAATTTACGAAGCGGCTATTGGGCTCTACTACTGAAGTCGCCTCTTATAACCCGCACTGGGTACGAGCTACACTGACCGTAAAACAACGAATGTATGTATATGATCACGATGGCCAGCTTTATGAAAAAGAAATGCCTCGTCGTTATGTTTTGAGAAACGATGTTCGCCAGCGGATCGAAGAAATGGTCAAGTCCGTAGAGGCTGCCCATTTTGCACAAGCCATTCCCTGGGAACAGGTGAAAAAAAAGTTAAAACGGATGGAGTTCGGTACCGTGATTGATTTAGAGACAGGCCAACGTTTTGATGTCCAGCGCAGAGCAGGCAGTCGCCATGCCGATGTTCAACCGTTGACACGCAAGGATACACAGATCATGAAGATCATTTATCAAGGGAAATGGTCATGGAAGCGCAGAGCCATTCTGGTAGAGGTAGACGGTACTTATTTTGCAGCATCCATGCACGGAATGCCTCATGGCTCTGGCGCGATTAAAGGAAATGAATTCCCCGGGCATTTTTGCATCCACTTTATCGGCAGCTCCACCCATCGGCGTACAGAGCCCGATCCTAGTCACAGCATGATGATTCTCAAGGCCTCCGGAGCACTTGCGACTACCATAAAAGGGGCGTCTCCTGAAGAGCTCGTCGGCTATTTTCTCATCGCTCTGCATGAGCACGACACCCATGCGATGCGAATGACAACCGACGGATTCTCACTTCCAGAAGAACTGTCCGCGATCGAATCTGTGCGATCGTCAGAAATCGTCATTCCGTCAGACGAACGAGGCCCCCTCTTGATAGAAGTTCCTGTTCGACTCACGTACATCGCCCGGGAAGACGGTAATTTTCGACGAACATGGAAGTTTCTTTTGCGCCGCGAAGTGCCGGGGGAACGCTGGCGAATCATTGCGGTTGAACTGAATCCATAGTTCCATAGCAATGGAAACAAAAATCCCTTTCCAGTCCAATACGTGATGGTTACACGAAAGGCTCGAAAGGGATTTCTTTTGGTTCACCCGTTTTCATTGGCCACTCCATTGGTATTCGCCATAAGTGGACAATACACTGTTATACTCTGCCACATTCCGAATGCGAATCCCCCGTTTCAGATTCTCCCATTCCTCTTTTGGCAGACTCGCTTCCATTTTTGCAGTATCGATTCGATAAAAGGTTTGCACCACATCTTGTTCAGCAGGCAGACCATGAAAGAGAGTAAGCATGCCGTCCGCAGCTATTCCGATATGTCCATTCTCCTTGCACGCTGGCGCTATATCCTGCTCGCGTTTCATCAAGATCATCTTGACAGGTTCTGCTTGTACAATTTCCCATCCATTATAGTTGCCAATGACGTCTGCCAGTTGATTGGTCCGAACTGACACATGTTCTTCGTCTCGGACCCCACACAAATAATGGCGAGCTAAAATCAGTTCGTACGACGTCCCCGCTACTACATCTGCTTTGCCTGTATGGTTCAGTAAACGAGCAAGACCCGAATCGTTTCCGTCCTTTCCTACTAACAGGATGCCGATTACAACGCCAGTGGCTAATGCTGCACCCCACGACGCGTAAACCACCCACTTTTTCTTCTCAGTCACATAGAACCCCTTCTTTTATATAGGCTTTTCTTCCTATCATTACCACAAAGAAAGTGGGACATACGCGACCAATGAGGGATTGACGTTATATTTTTTTATTTTTTTCAATACAAAAAATTAATATACTATTTCATCTAGCTATCTATCCAGCGTCTGATTCTAATGATAAACTATTTTTGCTTGGCATTATTGTAAACTTATGGAGGTCATTTCAAACATGAAGAAAACGAACAAAAAAATGCTGACTGCTTTCCTCCTCAGCACTTCTTTGGTTGTTGGCGCACTCTCTTTTCCTCTTACTCCTGTAAGCGCGCAAACAGATTCTGTCCTCAAGCTCCGCCTGTTGGAAACGACAGATATCCACACCAACATCGTTAACTATGACTACTATCAAGACAAAAACACAGATGAGTTTGGCCTCGCAAAAACAGCGACATTGGTCAAAAAAGCAAGAGAAGAAGTGAAAAACAGCATCCTGATCGACAACGGTGACTTGTTGCAAGGAAACCCATTGGGCGACTACGTGGCAAAAATTGACCCGTTGAAAGCTGGAGATACTCACCCTGCTTACAAAGCAATGAACCTGATGGACTATGATGTTGCCAATATCGGTAACCACGAGTTCAACTTTGGTTTGGAGTTCTTGGAAACCAGCTTGAAGGGTGCGAAATTCCCTTACATAAATTCCAACGTCTATGTAGACGACAAGGACAAAAATCCAGACAATGACAAAAACATGTACACTCCTTACGAAATCCTGGAGCGCACATTTAAAGATGAGAACGGCAAAGATGTAAAACTCAAAGTTGGCGTTATCGGTTTTGTTCCGCCACAAATTATGCAATGGGACAAGGCTCACCTGGAAGGAAAAGTAATCGCGAAAGACATCGTGGAAACTGCCAACAAATTCGTACCTGAAATGAAGAAAAAAGGTGCAGA
The DNA here is from genome assembly GCF_046196545.1 of Brevibacillus fortis. Classification (GTDB taxonomy): domain Bacteria; phylum Bacillota; class Bacilli; order Brevibacillales; family Brevibacillaceae; genus Brevibacillus; species Brevibacillus fortis_A. The sequence continues at coordinate 2,028,473 of NZ_CP176370.1, read as the reverse complement.
CATCATCATCGCGGTTCCTCACTCCGGGATTGGCCCTACCGAGGGTGGTCCTCAATTGGAGAACGCTAGCTACCAACTGAGCAAAGTAGATGGTATCGACGCGATCCTGTTCGGACACTCCCACTCCGTATTCCCTGGTCCTGGATTCGATAAAATTCCAGGCATTGATGCAGAAAAAGGAACGATCAATGGTAAACCAGCCGTTATGCCTGGCTTCTGGGGTAACCACCTCGGCGTGATCGACCTGACGCTGAAACAAGAAAACGGAAAATGGAAAGTGGCTGAGTCCGCTACCAAAGTAGTACCGATCTATGACAAAGCTAACAAAGCATCCTTGGCTGATGCAGACAAAGCGATCGTAGATGCAGTAAAAGAAGATCACGATAAAACGGTTGAATGGGTTCGTTCTGCTGTCGGGAAAACATCTTCCCCTATCTTCAGCTACTTTGCACTTGTGCAAGATGACCCTTCTATCCAAATCGTAACCAATGCACAAAAATGGTTCGTTGAGAAAAACGTGAAAGGTACAGAATACGAAGGCATTCCAGTTCTGTCTGCTGGTGCACCATTTAAAGCAGGCGGCCGTAACGGAGTAAGCTACTACTCCAATATTCCTGCTGGTACAATCGCCATCAAAAACGTATCTGACTTGTACATCTACCCGAACACATTGAAAGCGGTTCTGGTCGATGGAGCTACGGTAAAAGAATGGTTGGAGCGCTCCGCTGGACAGTTCAACCAAATCGATCTGAAGAAAACTGATGAGCAACCACTCATCAACGAATCTTTCCCAACATACAACTATGATGTAATCGACGGTGTTACTTATCAAATCGATGTTACACAGCCCTCCAAATACGCTGTAGATGGAAAAGTAGCAAACAAAGATGCAAACCGCATCAAAAACCTGTCTTATAACGGCAAACCAGTAAAACCTGAAGACAAATTCATCGTCGTAACCAACAACTACCGTGCAAGCGGCGGCGGTGCGTTCCCAGGTCTGGATGGCAAAAACATCGTAATCGATTCTCCAGATGAAAACCGTCAAATCGTAATCGACTACATCCTGAACCAAAAAAATATCGACCCAGCAGCAGACAACAACTGGTCTTTTGCTCCAGTAGATGCGAAGCTGAACGTTACATTCACTTCTTCTCCTGACGCGAAACCATTCGCTGAAAAATTGTCCAATATCAAGTTCATCAACGTATTGGAATCTGGGTTTGCGAAATTCTCTATTGATCTGTCCAAGCCTGCTTCCAAGTAAGCTTGTCAACAACACAAACATCCCTCCTTCGAGAGGGATGTTTTGTTTTATCCGATTATCCGACAAAATGGTAATGACCCCATGGAGAACGCTGGAAGATTCTTTCTCCATCGTTTAAAAAACGTTGGCGATTCGCCATCACTTTGCCTTCCATTTGGATCAGCTGCATGACGCCCTTCATGTGGTAGCCTGGGCGCTGACTATACAAGCCCGTTACCTCCCGCAAGAAATTATCCGGATAGCGAAGCAATTGATGAACAGCCCAAATCTGGGTATCAGATAAATAGTTGACGTTACTATAGGCTTCCATCGCTTCCACAAAGGAATCCATGCGGTACTCTTGCATCAACAGCATTCGCGACATTAATTGTACAAGGTCGACAAGCTGAAGATCATGACCAACTGTATCAAGGTCAATCAAATAGCAATTGCCTCGCTCCGTAAGCAAAAAGTTATGACTCGCCACGTCTCTGTGCGCGAGTGTCCCCCTCTCCATGGCTACAAACATTTCTGGCGTCAAAGGCAGCTTGTAGGCAGATTGCAGCATCTCCTTGCCATCTCTAAGAACGTGATCTGCCTGGTGCGAAATGAGTTGCTCCAGTTTTGTCTGGGGTCCTTTCTGTTCAATCGACCACATCAACCGCTCAAAGTATTCCAAGCGGCTCTCCCATTTATCTAACAGAGCCGGTTTTCCTTCATACGCATACGTATGAGCAATAGGAAAACCCTGAGCTGCAACATGAAAACGGGCCAATGTTTCTGCTGTTTTTTTAACATCGAAAAGAGAAGCGTTATCTGCTTCATGCCCATCAATCATTTTCATGATGGTGTAATGACGGTCTTCAAATGCAAAAATTTTGGACCCTTCATGATTCGCCACATACTGCACCGTATGATGAAAGCCCTTCTCATGCAGTGCATCCGCTAACTCAGTCACCCACACAGCTTTTTCGACCTGCTTATATCCTTTGAGTATCCAGTGGCCCCGGTCTGTTTTTAACAGGTTGACGTTTCGCTTCGGCTTCACCCCGTAGATTTGACAGCGAAAAGCCTTTTCAATGGTGGATAAGATTCCTTTGTTCATCCCATACCCTCTCAGTAAGAAGAGGATTCTTCATGCCCATCTCCCCAGTTCGGCCAAACCCCTTGTTCGGGCATGGAAGCCATACACGGGGAAGGCGGGAACATCACGTTATTGTGAATCTCCTGTGGAGAACGAGTGTACTTGCCTTTTCGGCCTCTGTACTCCCGAACTTCAGAAGAACACTCACATGATGATGACTCCACTGGTTCCGGGCACACAGGCTTCTTCGCTCGTGGCCGCTTTAATGGCATGGGTGGAAATGGTGGTGGGCATGGATAAGGAAACGGCATCGGTCTGATCGGTGGTGGGACGATTGGAAATGGATTGATTGGTCGCATTTGTTCTGGACTCACAATCGGTCGTCGATTCGGATAAAACGGGCCAATCCACGGGTTCCCATACGGTGGGCAAGGCGGAAATGGCGGGCATGGTGGCATGAACGGCGGTGGGAATGGCCGGAATGGACGCACCTGTGGCGATGGCCTGCGATCTTGCTCTGGGCTTACCCTCGTAGATGGCTTCAGCTTCTGTTGCGGGCTCACTTTTGAAGGTGGCTTGAGCTGCTGTTGTGGGCTCACCCTCGAAGGCGGCTGCATAGGTTGCAACGGGCTCACCCGTGGCGGTGGATAGTTGGGCTGCATAGGTTGCAACGGGCTCACCCGTGGTGGTGGATAGTTGGGCTGCATGGGTTGCAACGGACTCACCCGTGGCGGTGGATAGTTGGGCTGCATGGGTTGCAACGGACTTACCTGTGGTGGCGGATAGTTTGGTTGCATGGGTTGCAACGGACTTACCCGTGGTGGCGGATAGTTTGGTTGCATGGGTTGCAACGGACTTACCCGTGGTGGTGGATAGTTTGGCTGCATCGGTTGCAATGGACTTACCCGTGGCGGTGGATAGTTTGGCTGCATCGGTTGCAACGGACTCACCCGTGGCGGTGGATAGTTTGGCTGTGGGCAAGGTGGGCATGCATAGGCTGGCGGTCGTGTAGGCTGTAATGGCAAGACCTGAGTCGGTGGTCTATATGGAATGTTGGGCACATTTTGATTTGGTGGAATCGCTGGTGGATAAATATACGGACTCACTCTGGTTGGAGGTGGAGTCGGTATGAGTGGACGTATAGGAACAGGTGGAATCGGCGGCAGCACATTTTGCTCCTCGATTGGTTTTTCAATCGGCTCCGTTGGTTTTGGAATTGGCTGTGTTGGTGGTGGAGGTGGTAATGTTGGTGGTGCCGTTGGCCTGACTACCTCTGGTGAAACTGAAGGGACTGGTGGTCTTGGCATTTCTTTGGGAGGTCTAGGCATCTCCTTGGGTGGCCTCGTTGGAATGGGAGCCGGCGGTAGAGTAGGTCTGGTCTCCTCCCTTGATTCGATTTGTACTTCTCCGGATTCTTCCGGCTCAATTGGCCGCCTTTCGATTTGTTGCGGTACCTCCATCTCTTCCTCTTCCGTAATCGGTCTTTCTTTCACATAAGGGGCTGCCTCACTCATTGGATGGGGGGGCGTCGTTCTTTGCGGTGGTCGGACAGGAACTTGTTTCGCCGGAATCTTGATTCTCGCTCCAGGATAAATTGTATCGGGAGTTTTTAATTGACTATTAAGGCGTAACAGTTCTTTGTAATCGACCCCATATCTTTTGGCGATCTTCCACATCGTATCGCCTTTTTGGACGATGTGTATTCTCAATGTTTTTCTCCTCCCTTGCACCAAACTCCCTAACATCGTATGCAGTCATGGGCGTTTTGCTCCTTGACGCCACTCCTTTGTTGGGAGGGAGCAGAAAAAGAAAAAACCAATCCCTCTAGGAATTGGTCTGATGCATATAAAATGGATACGTCCCGAGCTGACGAACTTGACAACCAATGGCTTCAATCTCCGCAAACGCTCCTGGCAACAAGACGTCGTCCATCTTCTGCTCAATGTCGATGACAAAAAAATAGTTTCCGAGTGCTTTCTTCGTCGGACGTGATTCGATGCGAGACAAGTTTACCTTTCTCCAAGCAAAAGCAGCCAGTACTTGATACAATGCTCCTGGGAAATCTTCCGGCAGCGTGACCAGTATCGTTGTCTTTTCTTTGCGGGAAACCGGCAGATCAAGACTTTCCTGACCGACGAGAACAAAGCGCGTGTAGTTATTCGAATAATCTTGAATTTGTTCACGCGCAAACTCCAATGGATAGATCTCTACATTTAATCGAGTACCAACAGCAGCCCACGGCTCTTCTGGATGCTCGCTCACCATTTTTGCAGCCAATGCCGTACTGTTTACCGTTTCGATCGCTGCTTCCGGCAAATTCTCACGCAAAAAGTTGTGGCTTTGTGCAATCGCTTGAGGATGTGACAGCACTCTCTTAATAGCTGACAAAGGCAATGGGTGCTCTCTTTTTGCCACCAGCAAGTTTTGCGTAATGGGCAATGCTAGCTCCGCCAAAATGGGCAAATCCACTTCGTGAATGAGCCAATCCAGTGTAGAATTGACTGTTCCTTCAATGGAGTTTTCCATCGGTACGACACCGTATGCCACTTCCTTTTTGGAAACAGCGTCTAGTACTTCAATAATACTTGGGTACGGAACGAAAGATAGCTTTTGTCCGAGCGACAATATCCGCGCTGCTTCTTCGGTAAACGTTCCACGCGGTCCTAGAAAAGCAAGTTTCTTCTCCATGGCTACTCCTATCCACTATGGTCTATCTCTGATGGATTTCTACCTGTACGCCATTTTCGTCCGGTTGCAAGATCATCACGCGGTACGAGATGTCGTGCCCTTTCATCACTCTGTCCACAAATGCACGCAGCTTCTCTAATTCTTCATCCGAAGAGAAAAAGCAGAGGATCGTCGGTCCAGCACCGCTTAAAGCAGCCCCCAGTGCCCCGTGTTCAGTCGCTTTGTCCAGGATTTCGTTCAAGCCAGGTACAAGCTTTGCTCGATACGGCTGATGCAACCGATCCGACATTGCCCGTGCCATCAGGTCGAGTCTGCCTTGTGCCAGTGCAGCAACTAGCAAACTACTATGACCCACATTATATACAACATCCTCTCTGCTGTACACCTGTGGCAAGACGTTCCGCGCTTTTTCTGTCGAGAGCATGAATTCTGGGATTACGACGAGAGTCTGTAATCCCGCCGGAGCAGAAAACCGCACATAAGGAACGGGATCTCCTGGTACTTCAGGCATCGTCGCAACAATGATTCCACCAAACATCGAGGCTCCCGCATTATCCGGATGCCCTTCCAAGCGTGTTGCCTTTTCAAACAATTGCTCACGAGTAAATGGTTCGCCAGCGAGATGGTTGGCCGCTACAAGTGCACCTACAATCGCAGCGGCACTGCTCCCCAACCCCCTCGTCAAGGGAGCATCACTGGAAGCACGAATCGCGAGCTCAGGAATGGCGAGACCTGCTTCTTGAAACAATCCCGCCGCAACCTTGTACAGAAGATTGTTTTTGTCCGTCGGCGTTCCTTGCAGCTCCTTACCCACCATCTCTACTGTCGTATAATCACTGATTTCCATTTCTACGACAGAATACAACTGGAAAGCCATGCCCAGCGCATCGAATCCCGGTCCCAGATTCGCTGTCGTTGCCGGTATGGTTACTTTTACACGTCGTCCATTCATGATACAAATTCTCTCCCACTTTGACGAACCAGCTCCATCACAGCTTCGTGTGTCGCCGGAACAGAACGCGGCTCTTCACCTACCAGCTTTAAAGCGATATTTGGGTCTTTTAGTCCGTTTCCAGTCAGCACGCACACGATCTGGCTGCCGGGTTGAAGCCTTCCAGCCTCATGCAGCTTGATAATGCCAGCCAGCGATGCTGCCGAGGCAGGCTCACAAAACACCCCTTCACTCTTCGCCAGCAAATGATAGGCATGCAAAATTTCTTCGTCCGTTACACTATCGACGAGACCACTTGATTTCGAAATGGCATTCAAAGCGCCATCCTTGCTCGCCGGGTTGCCAATGCGAATAGCTGTCGCAATCGTTTCAGGATTGGCTACCGGTTCGCCATGAACCAATGGCGCGGCTCCCGCTGCCTGGAAACCGTACATCTTAGGCAAGCGGCTCGATTTTTTGGCTGCGAAATATTCCTCGAAGCCCTTCCAATATGCTGTAATGTTACCTGCATTGCCGACTGGGATGGCCAAAATGTCAGGTGCGTCCGTCAGCGCATCGCATACTTCAAATGCCGCGGTCTTTTGTCCTTCGATCCGGTAAGGGTTCACGGAATTCACCAGTGTAATCGGCTCTTTCGCTGTGATTTCGCGAACGATATCCAGCGCTTCATCAAAATTACCGTCTATCGCGATGACTTCTGCACCATAGGCGATAGCCTGAGCCAGCTTGCCCAACGCGATGTTGCCATTCGGGATCAGTACGATGCAACGCAATCCTGAGCGTGCCGCATACGCCGCAGCTGCTGCTGATGTATTCCCCGTCGAAGCGCACATAATTGTGTTGCTTCCCTCTTCTACCGCTTTGGCTACAGCCATGACCATGCCTCTATCTTTGAAAGAGCCGGTCGGATTGAGCCCCTCGTACTTGACGTACAGCTCCACCCCCAATTGTTTGGATAGGTTCGGGGCATGGATCAGGGGAGTGTTTCCTTCATGCAAGCTGACCAGCGGAGTTTTTTCTGTGATCGGGAGAAATTCCCGGTAACGTGCCAGGATGCCAGACTGTCGATCGAAAGCCATTATTTGTCTCCTCCTTCTACACGGTAGCAGCTCTGCACAGTTGATACGATATCCATCTGCTCCATGTAAGCCAACACCGCATCCATGTCACTTTTTGAGGACAGGTGTGTAATCATAATAATCTCCGCTTCACGTCCGTTGTTGAACGGTTGCTGGATGACCTGCTCAAGGGAAATATTTTTGTCTGCCAACAGCTGCGTAATTTGAGCAAGTACACCGCGTTTATCTGCAACTACGATGCGCAGGAAGTATTTCGAGAATTTTTCGCTGTCTTCTTTCAATACTTTTTCTTTGTATGGAGCAACCATTCCGCGTCCATTCACTCCTAGCTTTCTGTTTTTGACGACAGTGACCAGGTCAGACACAACGGCGGTAGCGGTTGGCAATTCACCTGCGCCCGGGCCGTAAAACATGGTCTCCCCTACTGCTTCCCCATGTACGTACACGGCATTATAGACGCCATTTACGGAAGCGAGTGGATGGGATTTCGGAACCAGAGTCGGCTGCACACTTACCTCAATCGCCTCTTCGTCACGACGAGCAAGTCCGAGCAGCTTGATTTCATAGCCCAGTTGTTTGCCATAGGCGATATCTTCCTTACTCACGGAACTGATCCCTTTTACGTCTACATCTTCGAGCTTCATCGGTACACGGAAGCCCAGCGTTGCCAGAATCGCCATTTTGCGGGCAGCATCAAAACCTTCTACATCAGAGGTAGGGTCCTGCTCCGCATAGCCCAGTGCTTGCGCTTCTTTCAATACCTCGCTATATTCTGCGCCCTCTTGACTCATTTTGGTCATAATGTAATTGGTTGTCCCGTTGACGATCCCCATCATTTTCGCGATACGGTCTGAGGAGAAGCCTTCTACTAACGCCCGCAAAATCGGTATGCCACCAGCCACGCTTGCCTCGTAGAAAACGTCACAGCCCTTTTCTTGCGCCTTCGCTAAAATTTCGGCTCCGTGCAACGCCATCAGATCTTTGTTGGCTGTTACTACGTGCTTACCTCGTTCGAGTGCACCCAAAATATATTCCTTCGCAGGGTGAATGCCACCAATTACTTCTACGATGACTTCAATTTCTGGATCATCCAAAAGACTAGCAGGGTCAGTGGTCAGCGCGCCCTCCATGGATGAAAGATTGCGAGATTTTTCCGCATCCTGAACAAGAATACGGGAAACCTCAATACTGAGGCCGGTTTGCTTTTGCAAATCCTCCTGATGCGCTTGAATAATGCGTACGACACCAGTCCCTACTGTTCCAAAACCCATTAATCCCAATTTAATGCTCTGCTTCTCCATGTCTCTCTCCCCTGCCTTTTCTTTATTGTTTTTTGCTTAGCCTCTACCGACGATCATCGCTTTGCGGACGCCCGGGATCAGCTGCAAGTTATCCAAAAACTCCGTGCTAGATACGCGAAGATTAGCCATATCGACTGACATGGATATGGTAGCAATCCCTTGAAGTGGAATCGTCTGATTGATGGTCAATACGTTTCCACCTTGATCTGCTACATATGTGAGCACTTTGGATAAGTAACCTGACATGTGATCCAAAGAGAAAGTAATCGTCATAATCTTTTCGCTCATCATCGCATTGAACGGAAAGATGCCATCTTTGTACTTATAAAAAGCACTGCGGCTCAATCCCACCCGTTCAACCGCTTCATTCACGGTATCCACTTCGCCGGATTCCAGCATCTTCTTGGCTTCAATCGTTTTGGCAATCGATTCTGGCAGGATGTCAGATCGAATCAAGTAGAATTTTTCTTCCTTTTTCATGCGTTGTGTCCTCCTGAGAAAAACAGTTGTTTCTTCATAGAGGACATTATAACGGAAAGCATGTGATGTGACAATCCTTATCCGCCACTTTTTTTCATCGGATCATATTTGGTTTACTTTAATTACATGAGGGGGAGCTTCTTCGCGCACAATAATGCGTATCTATGGAGGAGGTGAAAGGCAAATGGCCGGACGTGGAAAGTCAGATAAATCGGAGCGCCGTAACAATCACCCAGCGGGTAAGCCAAGCAGTCTCGATCAGTTTGGCAATGACATGCGGGGCAAAAAGATGGCACAATCCCCAAACGTGATTGAAGATCCGAGCGGGAACGGATAAATAAGCACAAAAAACCCGGGACATCATTGATCCCGGGTTTTCCTGATTCGATTAGTATGCCAAAGAGGACAGACCGTTAATATGAGTCAAGTAGCGAACATTACTCGCTTCTTTCATCAAGGTTGCTGGCAAGCCTTTCAGCTTCAGTTGGCTTGCGCCGATTGTTCCGATCGCGTCTTTACGGCCCAAGCTACCCAGTGTACCAGAGAATACCGGTTTAAAGGTATCCATTTTGGTGCCGTTGAAGTGTGCGAAGAGATTGTGACCAACTACTTCGCCCATTTGCCATGCCAGTTGCGCAGTCGGAGGGAATGGACGACCTTCTGGCCCCATTACGACCGCACTGTCACCTGCAAGGAATACATCAGGGTGAGAAGTAGATTGCAGGAATTCTGTAACAGTTGCACGCCCGCGGTTTACTTCCACGCCGCACTCAGCCACTACGCGATTTCCTTGTACGCCACCTGTCCATACCATTGTTTTGGTTTCAATGGTACCGCCATCTTTCAGGCAAACCGTGGTTTCTTTCATTTCGGTTACAGGTACGCCTGTCAGGAACTGAACGCCGCGTTTTTCCAAGCTCGTTTTCGCACGCTCAACCAAGTCAGGAGCAAAACCAGCCAAAATGGATGGACCTGCTTCTACACAGTAGATGGATACGTCTGCAAAGTCTACGCCGTGTTTGTGGCACAGATTTGGCAACATATCAGCGAATTCCCCAACCAGCTCGATACCTGTCAGACCGCCACCACCTACAACGAAGGTAGCATCTGCTTTATTTTTGCTCGTCTTGTATTCAATCACGCGCTCTTCGAGGTGTGCACGCAGACGATTTGCTTCTTCTACAGATTTCAGTGTAAAGCTGTACTCTTGCAGACCTGGGATTCCGAAGAATGCGGTTTCACTTCCCAGCGCAATCACCAGAGCATCGTATTTGATGGACTCGCCGCTCGCCAATGTTACGCGTTGGGAATCGAGACCAATATTTTCTACCGTGTCTACTACGAGGTTAATCTCTTTGCCACGCAGCAATCTTTCCAGAGGGAGAGCCACGTTTTGTTCAGACAGGTTTCCTACTGCCAAGCGGTGCAGTTCCGTAATGATTTGGTGAGTAGGAAAACGGTTTACCACCGTGATCGACGCTTCTTCAGCCGTCATGTATTTACGTGCAGTCAATGCGCTGAGCAAACCGCCATAACCGCCGCCTAGAATCAGAATATGCTTCGCCATGCCCAATCCTCCGTCCTTGTCTTACATTCCATAATAAAAATACTAGCGTTTTTGTTGTTGACGTTCTGCTGATACTTCCAGGAATGCTTGTGCGAAACGCAAAGTTTTTTGTACTTGCGGATCCTTGAGCATTTTGAGAATACCGAACAAACCGATAGTAGACTCTTCTACATGAACACGGTCATTGGCTTCAATGGCTGCTTGCGCAATACCTTTCGCTTTATCAGAGATCGGTTTTACGAACTCTTCCATTCCGCCTTTGATGTCGTCGATCAACACATGATCATTTGCTACTGTTTGTACCAAATCATATGTTTTGGTCAAAAGAGTTGTCAGTTCTGCCAATTTAGGCAGGTTCGCCACCAATACGTTCAGTGACTCTTGGATTTCTGGTTTCATCAACTGATCGAGTACATCTTGTTGCTGCGCTGGTGCCAGAGTTGCAGTGCTTGCTACTTCAGCAGCAGCTTGAGCTTGTTGCGTAGTTGTTTGAGACATAAAAAAAACGTCCTCCTTTGCTTTGGAATAGAGGCCTTTCATTCTCGATGCCTGTTCATACGAGTAACGGCCGCTATTCTCCCTGAGCATCCGATAATAATTGCTTGTAACATTTTTCACAAAGTAAAGCAGACAACGGATTCGAACAATAAAAAGTGAATGATTTCACAAGTATTTATTCAGGAAAGCGTACACAACAAATCCATCAAGTGAACAGGCTCGATGTAGAACTCTATGTACTCTACTATATACCTTCTTTACAGGAACATCAAAGGAAAAAAACCGCTTCCTTAGGAAGAAGCGGTAGTTGAGAGCTTTTTATAGTAATCTTTGATCAGTTCATGGTGCTTTTCATTGATATCCGTAAAGATTAATTCAATGATCGATTGCTTGTCTTGGAACGTTTTTTCCACGATTTTCGCCATCATGACAATCTCCTGCGCTTGCTTCGGTATCTTGAAAGACAAGTGGAGAAAATCGCCCTTCGACACATAACCGTCTGTACCCAATACAAGACGGGTAGGAGAGAATTTCAGCAACACTGCCTCGCCTTTTTCTTCGATCGGTCTAGCTCCCATCACCTTGTACGGAACAGAAATACCGAGATCTGGGGAGATGGGATCCTGCTTGCGCTTTTGTGTAATTTCTACCCCTACACTAATCGGAATCATCCCTAAAAGCTTGATCGGCCAAAGCGTTTGCTCCGAAACTACTTCCAAATCAATGGTATTCACTGCCGCATCCGTTTCCCAACGAATGCGTACAGTTGATCCGAGAAGCTCTGCTTTTGTTTCAGGCTTCATCTCGTAGGAAACGACGAGATAACTGCCCTTTGCATGTTCAACCAAAACTTGAACAGGTGTCTGTACCTGCTTGGAGATGATTAGCGGTAGCGTCGCACCGCGTTGGAGTCGTTTATCCCCCAAAAATGGGTTCAGTGATGGGATATCAATCATGGTTTTTGTCACTCCACAAAGTCAAACTCTAATTTGCCGATCCGAACGGTATCCCCGTCTTTTGCTCCCAGCTTGCGCAGAGCATCATCTACACCCATGCTGCGCATTTGTCTTGCAAAACGCTGGGCTGCATCATAGCTGTTCAGATTGGTCATGCGTACGAGCTTCTCGATCTTTTCACCGCTGACAACAAATACTTCGTTATCACGCGTAATCTCGAATGCGTCTGGTTCTTTTTCTGCTCGGAACACCACGCGCTCTTCCACTTCCGCAACTTCCTCGACAGCAGGCTTGTCCGGAATCGTCGCCAAGGTATCCCCGATCGCATACATCAATTCTTGTACGCCTTGACGGGTGGCAGCAGAGATCTCGTACACCTTCACATCTGGAGCCTTTTCCTTGAAAATACGCAGGTTTTCCTCTGCTTCTGGCAGTTCCATTTTGTTCGCGACTACAATTTGCGGACGATCTTCGAGCTTCAGGTTATACATCGTCAGCTCTCGGTTGATCTGCAAATAATCCTCGTATGGATCGCGTCCATCTACCGCTGCCATGTCAATCACATGGACGATCAAGCGTGTACGCTCTACGTGACGCAGGAATTGGTGACCAAGACCCACACCTTCATGTGCGCCTTCAATCAATCCTGGCAAGTCAGCCATTACGAAGCTTTGCTCGCCCAAGTCCACAACACCCAGATTCGGTGTAAGGGTCGTAAAGTGATACTCCGCAATTTTTGGCTTGGCCGCTGTTACACTGGACAGCAACGTGGATTTTCCGACACTCGGATAGCCAACCAAGCCCACATCTGCAATCAGCTTGAGCTCCATGACAATGTAACGCTCTTGACCTGGCTCTCCGTTCTCCGAGATGTGTGGGGCTGGATTCGAAGAGTTGGCAAAACGAATATTACCTCGTCCACCACGTCCGCCTTTTGCAATCACAGCACGTTGGCCCTGCTCTACGAGATCGGCAATCACTTCTTTGGTATCATCATCAATGACAGTTGTTCCAGGTGGCACGCGCACAACCATATCTTCCGCGCCTGCCCCGTGCTGAGATTTGTTGCGGCCATGCTCTCCGCGAGGTGCTTTGAAATGTCGTTGATAGCGGAAATCTACCAGTGTACGCAGACCTTCATCCACGACAAACACGACATCTCCGCCTTGACCGCCATCTCCACCCGCTGGACCACCCAGCGGTACGTACTTCTCCCGGCGAAAGGAGACGGCTCCGTTACCACCGTCCCCGCCTTTTACATATACTTTTACCTGATCGACAAACATGGTGTCACCTCTTTCATTCCGCGAATGGAACCACCAATTTCAGGATCCATTCTTCTTCCGTATGTATCCACTCGGTGACCTCCACCGTACTCTGTTCGCTTTTACGTATCAGCTTTTCCAATTCTTCCATTCCGGATGCACGAAGTACACCGGCCAGGTCAAAACGAAAATGAACGCCACGCTCATCCATCTGCAAGCTTACCTGCATGCTGGCTGCTTCGTACCCGCTCTGGTCTACATGATCGTTCACTGTGCATAATATCTCTGACACCAACTGGAACAAGTCTTGCTCGTTCAAAACTACTCGCGTGAGATCCACATGATTGCACACGTCTACTTCTAAAAGCAATTCATTGTTCAGTGCATTAAATGTCAAGAAGAAGACGGACAACAAGGAGCTATTCAATCGGGCAACCATCGATTCCTGCATCGCCATCTGTGCGATGCGCTTCAAATGGGCCTCTCCTTGTTCAGTACGGTTCAAATGCAAATAGCCGAGCAGAACCTGAACGTGGTTCAACCAGTCGTGCCGCTGCCTGTTCAGAACGGTCAGCAGTTGGTCTGTCTGATGCGTAAACAGCCTCCGCTCGTCCCCCATCACATTCACCCAAGTCGATAAGAATATCTTTCCCATCTATTGTACCATAAAAAAGTGCCGGACAAAAAGAAAACCCAGCTATATCGCTGGGTTTTTCTTAACAAATATTTACGCTTCGGAAGCAACTGGCTCGATCACAACTTGTTTGCGATCACGGCCCAGACGCTTGAAACGAACAACACCATCTGCAGTTGCAAACAGAGTGTCGTCTCCGCCTTTCATTACGTTCGCACCTGGGTAAATCTTTGTTCCGCGTTGACGAACGAGAATGTTACCAGCAGTAACGAATTGCCCGTCGCCACGTTTCACGCCCAGACGTTTGGAAATGGAATCGCGACCGTTCTTTGTGGAACCTACCCCTTTTTTCGATGCGAAAAACTGAAGGTCCAAGTTAAACAGCATGTTCATATCAGACACCTCCCTGCCATTTACGATCATTTACTTTTACGTATTTACCGTAATTCGCCTCAACTGACAAAAGAGCAATTACCATGCTCTCTGCCAAAAGCTGTTGTTTCTCGCGTGTAGTCTCATCATCCGAAGAAGAAAGACTCCACTTCAAGAACCCACCGCCTTCTTGTGCGACAGCGACATCAGGAGTGATGCCCGTCAAAGGTTGGATGGCGTTTAATATACCAAAGCTGATGCCTGATACAGCAGAACAAACGATGTCTGCCCCATAGGCACCCGCATTGGCATGTCCGGAAATACTAATTTCATGGATACCGTGCTGCGCACGGCTCACGATCACTTCAATCATAACAAGTCACCAATTAAGCGTTGATCTTCTCGATCACAACTTTGGTGAATGGTTGACGGTGACCTTGCTTGCGACGGTAGTTTTTCTTGGCTTTGTATTTGTACACGATAATTTTCTTCGCTTTACCGTGTTTTTCTACTTTACCAGTTACCGTAGCACCAGCTACTGTAGGAGCTCCTGCAGTAACTTTGCCGTCTTTGCTTACGAGAAGAACCTTGTCAAAAGTAACTACTTCACCTTCAACGTCAGCCAATTTCTCGATGAAGAGAACTGCTCCCTCTTCAACTTTGTATTGCTTTCCACCGGTTTCGATAATTGCGTACACTGTGTGCACCTCCTATACTCAGACTCGCCTTTACAGGTGCGTCGACGAGCGACGGCTTATGTACCTGATTCGTGCGGTTACAGTATGCACGAGGCATATCTGCATGACAACCATTAGGTTATCATAGCTACAATAGCCCAGTCAAGTTATTTCGACTGTAGACGCTCCGCCTCTGCCCGATTTCCGACGTATCCAATTCGAAACTCGTCCGGGCCCATAGTAGGAACAAGCTGCTTATAGACATAGACAGGCCATGTGATTGCTTCTGCTTTTTCCCACTCCTCTATCAAGTCCAACAATCTTGGCGGCATGTCCACGAGAACAGCCTCCGCATCTTGGCTCTTTGCCAATGCGGTGACTTCGGCGTACAAGCGCCGAAATAGCTCGTCTACTCGCCAAACTCTCCCTCGACCCTTGCATGCCTCACACGGCTCCGTCAGCCGCTCCGACAGGCTCGCACGCATTCTTTTTCGCGTCATCTCGACTAATCCAAGCGTCGTCATCCCGAGAACAGTCGAAGGGACGAGATCCTTCGCCAGCTCTTGTTTCAATCGCGAGATCACTCGCTCCTTATTGCTCTGCTCTTTCATGTCGATGAAATCAATGATCACGATGCCACCGATATCTCGCAACCGCAGCTGCCGGGCAATTTCAGCTACTGCTTCCAGATTGGTCGCCGTCACTGCCTGCTCCCGCTGTTGCCCTCCCCCACCTGTGAATGATCCGGTATTTACATCGATGACCGTCATCGCTTCAGTCCTGTCGATGACCAAGGACCCTCCACTCTTGAGTGGCACATGTCGATCGCGAGTACGAATCAGCTCCACCTCGACACCCAAGAAGTCAAAGAGCGGCTGTTTGCCCTGATACCAGCGAAGCTTCTCTTGTACTTCCGGAGCAAAAGCAGCCAACGCCGCTTTTACCTTCTGGTGAGTCGCCGCCCCTTCTACCAACAGCTCATCCATTCCGTTTGCCAAGCCATCTCGGAGCGCCACCTCGACCAACTCTGCATCCTGAAAAATCCGCCCGGTCGAGCGCAGTCCCTCCGCTGTTCGCAGCATGTCCTGCCAGCGATTGCGCAAATAGACCAGTTCGTTAATGAGTGTCTGCTCTTCTGCTTCCGCCGCTTCCGTGCGCAGAATACAGCCTTCTCCTTGCGATACTGTCGATGAGATCACCTGATGCAGCCGTTTTCGCTTGGTATCATCGGTTATTTTACGAGAAAGCGATATGCTTGCTTCAGTCGGAAGGTACACCAAGTAACGCCCCTGCAAGCTGATCCGCATCGTAATTTTTGGTGCCTTCATTTCCAGCGCCTCTTTACTCACTTGAACCAATACCTTTTGCCCTACGTGAACGCGCTCCGCAATGCTTGGTTTCGCTGCTCCGCCCGACTCCACACCCACTGTGTCATCTACATACAAATAAGCATTTTGGTCTGTACCAATATCAACAAAGGCGGATTGGATACCAGGCTTCACATCCGCGATCCATCCTTGATAAATGTCACCAACGCTTGCGTGTGCTCCCACATCCTGTGTACGCCATTCCTGCAATTTCCCGTTTTCCATGAATGCGATGCGGATACTGCCACCTTGTGCACTGATCGCTACTTGTTTCACTGCCTTCACTCCTTATTCCCCGTACAAACATTGCCCAAAAGAAGGATAACCGGGCTCATAGGAAGTAATCTAACATAGCTGCCAAGTCAAGGTAAAGGAGATAATCCATGATTCATGCTGGTGATTTAAAAATAAGAGACTTATCCCCCAATGATGCCGTTCACTTAGTCAAATGGCTTTCTGACGAGCGAGTTTTGGCCTATTATGAAGGTCGCGATCGGCCACATGACGAGAAGCTCGTGCAGCAAAGCTTTTTTCCGGAAGACGACGGCGAAAATCGCTGCCTGATCTGGTACGCGGACAAACCGATTGGCTACGCGCAATTTTATCCACTTGATGCCCCGGGAAAACAACTGTATGGGTATGCAAAAGACGACGTCGTTTACGGCATGGACCAGTTCATCGGAGAGCCTGCTTACTGGAATCGCGGTATCGGCACTCAGCTCGTTAAAGCCATCCTCTACTATCTCCACAAGGAAAAAGGAGCACAAAAAGTAGCGATTGACCCGCAAGCCTGGAATGAACGAGCCCTGCGTTGCTATGAAAAATGTGGTTTTCGAAAAGTAAAAGAGCTTCCTCTGCACGAATGGCACGAAGGAAGCATGCGTGATTGCTGGCTGATGGAATGGATCGCTCCTGCAGACTAAGGTCTAAAGGCTAAAGGAGCTTACCCACTGCGGCGTCGTGCTTTTGTTCAAACAGCAGGGCATGCAATAGCTGCTCCTCTGCCAAGAGACCCGCGCCTTGCACGTAGAAAAGATGTGAGCATCCCCGCCGCAACTTGTGGGAGACTGCCAGTACCGTCTCCTCAGGATGCACGCGTATGGCTTGAACGGCAGCTTCTTCTTGCTGCCGGTCGTATTTTTCCACAAGAAAGCGAAAAAATTGATATGGAAACCGTAAAAATGCTTGAATGTTCAACGTCAATAAATAAATTCCGATCACTGCTAAGTTGTACTTCAACTCCAGGCTGGACATCCCCACCATGATCCCCGCAAAAAGCGTACTACCTGTCATCGATATCATCGTCGCCTGCCTATACGACATAAACCAGCATAGAACGGCCAAAAAGATTCTCCCGCCATCCAATGGCCAGATTGGCAACAGGTTAAACAGCGCAATCGTCAAATTACTTACCAAGAAAAAGCGGGCCCACTCTTCCGTCCATATCCCCATAAACCAAAACAAGTACGAAGCAGCCATCATCACCATATTTAAAAAGGGCCCTGCGAGTGCCACGACAATCTCATCCATTGGGTCCGTGGCGTACGAGTCTTCTATCGTCGCTACACCACCAAAAGGCAGAAGCTGCACTTCTTTAACGGTCCATCCGAGCTCGCGCGCCATCGCTACATGCCCCAATTCATGGATCAGTACGATGACAAACAACGTAATGACCTCCAAAAAATGGCCTGTCACCACGGACAAGCCGATCACCGCCCAAAATAGCAGGTGAATGCGAAACCGAATGTCAAGCCAACCTCCCCTATTCAAACGGTATCACTTCCAGGGGATTAACAAATTGCTCATTCACTTTCGCCCCTACATACAGATGACGTGATGTCTGGTCCATTACCCGTGCGGTTCCGATGACTTGACCTGGTTTAAGGACCTCGTCCTTCGTCACCCCTATACTATCGAGATTGCCCAGCCATATTTCCCGCCCTTTGGTTAGACGAACAATCACTGTCGTCCCATAATCAGGCTTTTCACCGACAAACGCGACCCAGCCAGCCTCTCCTATCGTGATTTGATCGTTCATTCCCGTATGCAGGATCACATTTGCACTCTCTGGATCATAGGATTTTATGACTTTCCAGCTACTGGGGAGCTTCCACACAGCATTTGCGTCCTTTGTTGTGCTCGTGGCTGGCACAGCAGGGGGATTGGTAGCTATCGAAGGAAGCATCGTCGGAATCGGACCAACTCTTGCTTCATACCAGTCCGCTACCCCCGAAAAATTAAAGTCCCGTGTCATGACTTCCCTCGCGGAGCTTTTCCAAGAGGCAGGGATCAGCGTAGTTTGAAACAATACATAAGCAGCACCAATCAATAAGACAGATGCTAAAATTTGCACGCCCCACTTTTCATGGGACGGTGGCTGGTCCATCATATCGTTCTCGCGCGGCGAGTAACTGAATGGGTTTGGTGTTTCTTCGATGGGATCTTTCCATTCATCGACGTAGGGAGTATAGCTGTCTCGCGACTGTGTTCGGATTCTTTCCAAACGCTCTCTCCGTCTTTCTTTTACTCGATCGACTCTGTCAAACATGTCCATCCCTCCGCAGGCCAAGCCTTTAGTATCATCCTATGACTTGTCTACCTGCTTTATGACGACCGTTGTCCCTCTCCAACGCCCCAGCGAATCGGGTGGAAACACGCAAAAAAGACAGTCTCCCTATTGAGAGACTGCCTTTGAATCAGTCAATTTTACAGTTTAGTTACGCTAGCAGCTTGTGGTCCACGGCTACCTTGAACGATTTCGAATTCAACCTTTTGACCTTCGTCAAGAGATTTGAAACCTTCTGACTGGATTGCGCTGTAGTGTACGAATACGTCGTCGCCACCCTCAACTTGGATGAAGCCGTATCCTTTTTCTGCGTTAAACCATTTTACGATACCTTGTTGCATGAAACAAAACCTCCCTGAACATTACGCCCCACGAGGCGAAAGAGTGTAGCGTTAACCTCTTTTTTACAGATAAGCCTTTTGCGTCAAGGAAAAAAAGTCATACGAATTGCGATTGACAATTGGTGACGTCACTCACAATACGTACGACTCCATACCAATCAATCAAACACTATAACTTGTAAAAATGGTTAACTTAGGATGATTTTAGCATATGTATTTGCATTTGTCACGCATTTCGTGAGTGTTCAAAAAGTCATCTATTCAGCACCGAGAAAGAGACGAGAACCTGACGACTTTTTGAACAACTCCTTTAATCAAAACGCAACTTGTCCTTGCGCATCCCAATATTGAGCACCACACCAATGATCAGGAAGTTGGTTATGAGCGAACTCCCTCCGTAGCTAATGAACGGAAGTGGAATACCCGTAATCGGCATCAACTGAATCGTCATCCCAATGTTCTCGAAGATCTGGAAGGTAAGCATCCCTACGACACCCGCGACAACGTAGGAGCCGAACGGATCTTTAGCCTCCATTGCAATGCGGATCATTCGGTAAATCAAGACGAAAAACAGAATCATCAGCAAGCCCGCTCCGACAAACCCCAGCTTCTCTGCAATGACGGTAAAGATAAAATCACTTTCTCCTACCGGCACCCATCCAAAGCTCGCTTGCGTCGGCGTAGCAATCCCTTTTCCGAACAATTGCCCTGAGCCGATGGCAATCAATGCTTGCTTGAGCTGGAACCCTCGTCCCATTGGTTCAAGATCCGGGTTCATCCAAAAGAGGATCCGATCCCATTGATATGGCTTGATAATCTTGAAAAAGATATCCTGCTTGTATTGATACAACAGTGTCATGGCGGCAAAAAAGCTGCCGACCAGCCCGACCATATACAATACATGCTTCATCCGTATACCACCAACGATGAGCATAGTGGCAAGCATACCCGTATAGACCATGGCCGTACCCAAATCAGGCTGAACCAAAATCAAAAGCAAAGGTACACCAACCAAAGCCATTACCGGAATCAGCTTATAAAAATAGTAAAACCGATCCGGATCGTTTGCCCTCCTGGACAAGAAGCGGGCCACCGTTATGATCGTGAACAGCTTCATCGGTTCAGAAGGCTGAAACAACACAGGACCAAGGTCATACCAGCTCGTCGTATTGTTAATGGGCTTCGTTTGAAATACCCCGATCAAAAGAATCAGACCGAGTGCATATAAGACATAGGCCATGTTGTGGAATAGGCGATAGTCAAATAGCAATGTCACACCTAGCACAATAAAGCCGATGACATACCATAGGACCTGCTGATGCGCTTTATCTACACCTGCCGCAGAACCGGAAATCCCCAAATAGCTGAAGATACCAAGCCCTACCAAAATCAAAATGATGGTCCAGTCAATGGTTTTTAAATGACGTTTTTCCAGGTCCATCCGTTTCCTCCTAGAAAACGTGACTCCCCTCTATAGAAGAAGGGAGCCATGTATTACCTATTTTAATCCAAAGAATTTACGCATTTTGTGGAACACGCCCGCTTTTTCTTCCAATGGTTGCAATGGAACAGCTTCACCCAAAAGGCGACGAGCCACGTTCCGATAAGCGATGGAAGCACGCGATTCGTGATTCATTACAGCCGGCTCACCTTGGTTCGCGGATTTAATGATATGATCATCATCCGGCACTACTCCAATTAAGTCAATGGCTAACAAATCCAAAATGTCCTCTACATCCAACATGTCGCCATTTTTCACCATATGGGAGCGAACACGATTGATGACCAGCTTCGGCATTCCGATTTTTTCTCGCTCTAATAGGCCAATAATCCTATCAGCATCACGCACAGCGGCTTTTTCAGGTGTAGTCACGACGATTGCTTGATCAGCCCCTGCCACTGCATTGCGGAAGCCTTGCTCAATACCCGCAGGGCAATCGATGATGACATAATCATATTCCCGCTTCAGTTGCGTAATGATTTCCTCCATCTGCTCAGGAGTTACTGCTGATTTGTCTTTGGTCTGAGCAGCCGGGAGCAATGCCAGATTGTCAAACCGCTTGTCTTTGATCAGAGCTTGCGGCAGTCGGCATGCGCCTTCTGCAACGTCTACCAGATCATAAATAATTCGGTTCTCAAGTCCCATGACTACATCCAGATTGCGCAAGCCAATATCGGTATCTACCATGCACACTTTTTGTCCCAACAATGCGAGCGCCGTTCCCAAATTGGCGGAAGTGGTCGTCTTACCCACGCCGCCTTTACCGGAAGTTACGACAATTCCAATCCCCACGTCCGTTCCTCCTCTTTCCCTCAACCCTCACGCTTTTTCTCACCCAAATCAGGGCGAATTCGCGACAAGTAGTTCATTTTCGCTACCAGCATGATTTCATTTTCCAGATAGGCAAATTCTGTGCCTCCGGAATTATTCGTCCATTCCTCACCCGGCTTGCTGATCACATCTGCAATCCGCAACTGGGTAGGACTCATGACTGCAGCCGCAATAATTACCTGTGAGTCACCGGAAATACCTGCGTGCGCGTACCCTCTGAGATGCCCCAGCACGTAGATGCTTCCTGTACTGCGAACCGTCCCCCCGGGATTGACATCTCCCAATAAGAGCAAATCACCGTCAAACTCCAGTACTTGCCCAGAGCGTACCGTATTTACCTGTATGGAAAAATGGGTTTTCAGGCGTTCAGCCATAGCTTCTTCCCGCGTGATCAAATCAGATTCGATTGTATGGATCACCAGGTTGCCCTTCGTTCGAATAATTTGAGTCAACTGCTCTTGTTGCTCGGGTGAGCAGTATCGTTTTCCCAATTTTATAGATACCCGAATGAGTGGTCCCGACAAAATCTGTTGGTGGCTATGCTCTATTTTTTCACGCATATCGGCCAGCAGTTCGTCGAAGGAACAGGTATCATCCATAAAGAAGACGAGACCCTCTTTAGTCCCTTTGATCGTGACCTTGCTTTTCACAGTCGTCACCGGTTTCACCTCGACCGATACCATTCGCCATGCAGAAAGATTTTTCCTGCTCTGCGTGAAAAAATTGCCGAATCGGGTCAGATCGTGGAATTTTACTTCGCGGACGTTGGATTTGGCTTCGGAACCCCACCAGTAAGGACACCTGGATTCAATTCATTGTAAGCTTCGAGCAATCGACGCGAGATCGGACCAGTCGCATCAGAACTGGATGTACCGTCTCTCAAACTGTTCGGCGCAATGACGACGAAAACTAGTTGAGGATTTTCATAAGGCGCAAAGCCGACAACCAGTGCATTTTCCGCTGGTTGCGATGTTTGTGCCGTACCAGACTTGGCTGCAACCGTGAAAGGTAACCCATTGAATCGTTGAACGGTACCACCTGGCTGAGTAACCATCCGCATCCCTTCTTTTACCACCTGTATATGCTTCGGATCGATATCAACCCGGTTGAGCACTTGTGGTTCAATAACCGAGAGCGTTTGTCCTGGTTTCTTCGGATCGGTGGTTCCTTTACGAATTTCTTTCACAAGATGTGGGCGTACCCGATATCCTCCATTGGCAATAGTCGATACGTATTGGCCCAGCTGCATCGGCGTGAACAGATCGTATTGACCAATCATTACGTCTGCCAAATTTCCGTAGTAAAGGTTTTGGTTTTCCCAACCGGTATGTTCATTCGGCAGATCCACACCTGTTTTCACACCAAGACCAAACTGGGCATTGTAGTAATCGTAGACAGAAAACTGCTTCTCCCAGCCTTCTTTCCCTTTTCTTGCCAAGCGAATCGCCATTTCGTACATATACGTATTGTTCGATACCTGCAAGGCACGACGAGCGTTAACAGGTCCATGACCACTTGCCTTCCAGTTGCGTTTATACGTGTTACCGACATTCAAACCGCCTCGGTCATAGATCACTTCGTTCGGTGTAGTCAGACCCTCCTGAAGAGCAATCATGACAGACAGTGGCTTGTAGGTAGAAGCAGGTGGATACGGCGTATAAATGAATCGGTTTGATTCGTTCGGCAAAATGAGCGAGGCGTAATTCTCGTTGAATTTCTTACGGTCGTAATACAAATTCAAATTGTAATCTGGATAACTCGCCATCGCCAATATTTCACCCGTATTCGGATTCATCACCAATACGTGTGCGTCCTTAAATTCTTTTGGTGTAGTAGGGCGCTTCTTGAATGCTTCAAACTCTTCTTTCAAGATGGCCTCTACCTTGCTTTGATAACGCCAGTCCATAGCCAAAACGAGATCGTTTCCTGGCTCAGGGGCTTGGCGCATCTGCTTCTCTACCGTCTCCGAATTTTTGTTCACGTGCACTTCCATAATCCCGTTTTTACCGCGCAAATAACGTTCATAGGAGCTCTCCAGACCGGTTACACCGACACGGTCGATAGCGTTGTAGCCCTGTGCCTGATATTCTTTCAAGCTCTCAGGTCGAATCGCATTGATGTACCCAAGAAAGTGAGTACCAAATGCTGAACCATCCGGATCTTCGAAAATTTGGCGAACAGGCTCCAGCTCCACACTAATTCCCGGCAGTTCGGTACGTCGTTCTTCGATTTGGAACATTTCCTGCTCCGTGATGTTGACCTTGACACGTCTCGGAATGTAGCTGGCCATCTGCGGTGAACGCATCTCCTGCAGCAACGAGAGCTTGTGCCATTGAAATTGGCGTTGCTGCTCTGTCAACGGCAGTTTGATATCCATGTCGAACAACGAGGCATAGCGAAGCAAATCCATGTCGGACTTTTCTGCTAAGCCTTCAGGGGTTGGCAAAACTCCGATCTGATCCTTCACTTTTTTGGCAAGGTCATTGCGATCTTCCTTGTCCAATTTTAGAGTGAGGGTCATATTAGCGTTTATCGCCATTTTTAACAATTCGAAATCCGTAGTGTTTGCTTCCGTAATAGCGGGTGTACCCTTCTTGGCAGCATTCAGTTTCTTTATAAGGTCTGCTCTCTCCCTGTCATCAAAGGGAGAACGAACGCGCATCCCGATATACACAGCCGTTTTTACCAGCTCAAAGTCCGACATCTGATCGACGGTCTCTACTTTTGGAACGGCTTTTAACTTCGCCGCAACCTTTGTCTTGAGATCGTTTGTTTCTTGCGCATTGAAGGCAACGGGCAAGGTTGATCTCAGTTCAATCGTCTTCTTTAACAGTTCCTTATCCGTACCAATTTTGCCGCCATCGGGGATGAGGATTTTTGCCAGACGATCCGCGACTTTCTCTTCATCAATGTCCTGCCCTTGTTCTTCAACGTATTGAACGGTGTACACAGGTTTATTCGAAACGAGTACCTCGCCATTTTTATCCAAGATACGGCCACGAGGAGCGGAAATCGGCAGTTCACGAATACTGAACTTTTCCAATTCATGCTTGTACTGTTCGCCTTCCACCAGTTGCACAAAGGCTAGCCGTAAAATAATGGCGGCGAAGAACAAAAATACAATCACAAACAATATATTGAGCCGAATAGGTATGTCTGATTTCGGTTCTTTGACTTCTTCCACGAACTCTCCTCTCCTTTGCCCTTACTGCATGTGCATTTCCTTTTTCGCCAGAATCTTGTTGCATACATTCTTGATCGGAAAGTATACCAGTAAGCCAAAAGCGAGATTAAACAGCACACTAGGCAAAATTTGATGTGTCAAAATCCATTGAACATCGAAGGGGGCAGCGGAAAACAAGCGGAACAAGGAATACAAAAGCCACTCATGTCCGAACAAAATCAGGAAGCTGGTAATGAAAACCATCCCGAATCCTCTCTGGAACAAAAGAACGATCATCCCTGCAAAGTAGCTGGCCACCATCATGGACATGGTATAGATTCCAATTAGTTGCCCAAACAGGACATCCTGTAAAAATCCGAAGGCGATCCCGTAATACAAGCCCTCGCGCCTGCCGAGATACATCGAAATAAAGATGCAGCAGACAAGCGCAAACCGGGGTACCGTCATCCAAGACAGACCCCATGTACCAGGTGCAAATACTTGCATCACAGTTCCTTCCAAAACAAACATGACCACGACGCCCAACGTCAATAAAAACCGAGCCATTACTGACCACCCCCGCTAGCAGGTGGAGCCGGAGGTACAGTTGTCTGTGTTTGTGTCTGGCCGGCTGGCTGTTGCGGGATCAATTCACCATTAGGAGCGATTGTAAAATCTCGTTCCACAACCATGACTTCATTCAATTGTGAAAAATCAGCGCTTGGCTGGATGTAGGCGGTTTGAGTCAAGCCATAATCATCTGGCTCTACGCGAACAATATAGCCAATCGGCAAATTGCGAGGGACAACTCCTCCCAAACCGGATGAAATAACTTGCTGATCTTTTTTAATGGCCTGTCCCCAAGGGATTTTGCGCATGACGAGCAATCTCTTTTGCGGGTCGTACTCTTCAATGACACCACTAATTGGACGGAACACTGGCTTGCCATCGACTGTCTGCTCCGTCAAAATATCTGCTGAGATATGGTCACGTCGCTCGTAGCTCGTCAACAATTCAACTGTAGCTGAAAAATTGGCTACACTCTGTACGCGGCCGATCATCCCTTTAGCTGTTATAACCGCCATATCCTTCTTGATGCCATGTTTCAGTCCCTTGTCGATCGTGATGACGTTGTTCCATGTATCAGGGTTTCTCGCTACGACTTCCGCATAGCGGAGGCGGTAAGACTTGAGTGAATCTTTTGCCTGCAGCATTTCTCGAAGGCGATCATTCTCAGCCTTGAGCGTGTGCAGTTCAGCACTTAGTTGGGCGTATTGATCCAACCCTGCTTTGAGTGCCTTGTTTTCTTCATATACGCCGTACGCTTCTTCAATTTCCTGAAAAAAGCCAGAAACAGCCTGGGCAGGGCGATAGAAAAAGCCCTGCACCACGCTGAAGGTATCCTTGAAGAACATTTCTGGCCAGGTCAGGCTAACCCGTTCACGAGAAGTGAAGCCCACGACGGAGATAAGCAGGACCAAGCCTACAAGTACAATGATAAGCCGCTTATTCCCGAAAAACGACATGCCCTACCCTCCGTTTATTTACCCCGTTTTAGTCGGGAAGAGGTGATGCCTTGCTTGGATTTGAACAGGTGAATGTTCTCCAATGCACGACCTGTTCCGATCGCTACGCAATCCAGTGCGTTCTCTGCGACATGCACGGGCATACCCGTTTCCTTACTTAACAGGCGATCCATGTTACGCAAGAGCGCACCGCCGCCTGTGAGTACAATTCCACGATCCATGATGTCCGCCGCGAGCTCAGGCGGGCTTTTCTCGAGAGTCACCTTCACCGATTCCACGATAGCAGAAATGGTTTCCGCCAATGCTTCGGCAATCTCTGTGCTGCTTACCGAGAGCGTTTTTGGCAATCCAGTTACAAGGTCACGACCACGAATGTCTACGTTTTCGACCTCTTCAGGAGCAATCGCAGAGCCGATCTCCAGCTTCAATGTTTCTGCTGTACGTTCCCCGATCATCAAGTTGTAACGGCGCTTGATGTACTGAATGATCGCCTCGTCCATCTCATCCCCGGCCACACGAATGGAGCGGGATGTAACAATCCCCCCGAGCGAAATGATAGCAACTTCTGTTGTACCGCCGCCAATGTCAACGACCATACTACCAGTCGGTTCCCACACCGGCAGGTCTGCACCGATCGCAGCTGCAAACGGCTCTTCAATCGTATATGCTTCCTTCGCCCCAGCCTGCTTCGTAGCGTCTTCGACCGCGCGCTTTTCCACCGCAGTAATTCCCGAAGGTACACAGACCATTACGTTTGGACGACGTGTAAACAGCCCTTGATTTTTTTGTGCTTGATTGATGAAATAGCGCATCATTGTCGCAGTTGTATCAAAGTCAGCGATAACCCCATCTTTCATTGGGCGAACCGCTACGATATTACCTGGCGTACGACCGATCATACTTTTCGCTGCATTTCCTACTGCTTCAATGGAATTGTTATTGGTACGAATCGCTACAACAGAAGGTTCGCGCACCACAATTCCTTTACCCTTCACAAAAACAAGTGTATTGGCAGTGCCGAGGTCAATCCCCAAGTCACGTGTAAATCCACCAAACATAAAAAAACTCCTTCCAAATATTAATCCAAATGACAAGCATGAGAGAACCTCTATCGAGGCCTCTCCAGATAGCGCGACCGCGTTTTTGTGGAAGGTTTTCATGCGCACAATAATTTATAGACGTATCGATGATAAATCTTGCGCGAAAAAACATGCTACAAGTACCCTTGCTCTTTGAGACTAACGTACTTGCCTTCCCCGATAATAACATGATCCAACAATGAAATCCCCACCAGTTCACCAGCGTCACGCAATGTATGCGTAATCGCGATGTCTTCCCTGCTAGGTGTCGGATCACCGCTCGGATGGTTATGTAGGCATATCACCGATGCGCTGCTACGACGGATCGCTTCTTTAAAGACTTCTCTCGGGTGTACGATGGAAGCGTCCAGACTGCCTACGAAAATCGTCTGCTTGCCAATCACGTGGTTCTTGGTATTCAGAAAGAGACAGACAAAATGTTCCTGTGTCAAATGAGCAAGCTCTGGCGACATCAAATCAGCTACGTCCCGTGGTAAACGGATAGAAGCCCTATACTCTCGAGGGGCTCCCATCAATCTACGCCCAAGCTCAAACGCAGCATGCAATTCAATCGCTTTGACTGGACCAATTCCTTTTAGCTCTGTTAACTCAGCATGAGAGGCTTGGGCTAAACCACGCAGGTCTCCAAACCTGGCTAATAAGCGCTGAGCCAGCTGATGAGCCGTCTCTTGTTCCCTGCCTGTCCGCAGTAAAATGGCAAGAAGTTCAGTATCAGACAGATGGACCGCTCCTTCGCGAAGCAGTCGTTCACGTGGACGGTCATAGTAAGGGACGTTTTTCAACAGCATTTTGTTACAGGTATTTGTTGCCATTTTATATCCGCCTCCAGCCATATTCACATTATCGAAAACGGCTGACATGGAGAGGTTCATGAGGCGTATGGCCGTCGTCGCTTGCTTCAAGCATGACAACTTTACAATATCGGCATCCCAAAACGTGTCAAAAGAGTAGACGTCAGGCCTAACGGTAGACCAACAACTGTGAAGTAGTCTCCAGTTATTCCTTCCACGATCGTGGCTCCAATACCTTGAATGGCGTATGAGCCCGCTTTATCCATCGGCTCACCTGTCGCAATGTACGACTTGATTTCTTGCTCTGTTAAAGCTCGAATTCTTACGTGTGTTAGACTATGTGAGACTTCCGCACGGCCTGTCTCCACATCTATCAAGGCGACTCCACTATAAACGGTATGCTCTTGCCCCTGGAGCATGGACAACATACGATATGCGTCCATTTCATCAACAGGCTTGCCCAATATTTGGCCATCAAGCACGACTACCGTATCAGATCCTAAAACGACGCCTTCCGTCAAGCGAGAAGCCACTTCCTTGGCCTTGCGCAAAGACAATTCTTCTACTACTTCGTTCGCAGATAAATGCTCTGCTGTTGTCTCATCTACATCACTGGTGATGATGGTAAATGATAAGCCTAAAGTTTGCAGAAGCTCCCTTCGACGCGGCGAAGATGAAGCCAGAATGAGAGGAACATTTTTTTTCGTCATTTTTCAACCTACTTTATTCGTCGATGTATCCAAAATGCGAGGGCTAAGCCTCCGATACTGGCTAGATTTAGTTTTACCTGAAAGTTCAGTTCGTACTTCAAAATTTCTAAATCTGCCGCAGGCGACCAAGTAATCAATTTGCTCTTGGTCAAAAAAGGTAGCCAGGGACTTAAAATCTCCCCGATAATGCTGCCAAACAAAAGTCCACTCACCAACAGAAACACGAGAGTAAGCGTTTCTTTCCCCATTTTCCCAACTCCCTTTTTATAAGGGATTCTCTTTTTGCCAAACATAAGTTTAGCAAATGGGGAGAAACGAAACAATCCCTGATTGCTCTTGGTAGTTACTGTATAGAAAGAAAAGGCCTCCTGCAAGAAAACCTTGCGGAAGACCATATAAACATGCATTTATGTGGATGAACGTGCATTTTGAATCCAGCTCGCGTAGCTCTCGAAAAAGGCAAGGACACCCGCCTGTACTTGCCACGCATAGGATTCGGCACTTTCCACCTTTTTGCCCGCGCTCGCTTCTGCCATTTTGTCCCTTGCTGCCAGCGCTTGATTCACCCCATTTACCATCCCGTCTAGCAATGGCTTCCAGACTTCCTTGGCTTCCATTTTACGACTTTCCTCCAGAAATTGGCGGTGAATTTCTTTTAATTCTGCCGTTTCTTTTGCCGTTGGCGATAGTTGACCCGTCGTAATAATCAGTCCTGATTGTGCCGAAAGTGTTTGAACGAGTTTGACTCCGTGGGTGAAAAAGGCATTCACATTAGGGTCACCAGATGCGTTGGCGGCTTTTCCAACAGAGACAGCCCCTTCAAAAGCGGGAAAGGAAAATTCTTTGACGTATATATCCATGCCTTTGTTTTTCAGGCTGGCAGCAAAGCCTAGCACAGCATCTCTTGTTGGGGCAGCGGCGGCGAACATGTACTGCTTGCTTGCGTCCTTATAAAGCAGATGAGGAATGCCAGCTTTCTCCAGTGGTTCTACAGCTGTTTGCGGGGATGCATCCGGTTGGAATACACCTGCTTGTGCAACGTACATGTTTACGGCTGGCAGTTGTAAAGCTATCGAATTTTGACCCACTGCGTTACCATTCGTCGGCGTCTCTTGTGTTGGCTGGCTTTCATTAGGCAAAGCGGGACCTGCCACGCCATTTTTCCCAGCCGTTTGTTCATTGCCTGCACCCGGCGCGGTCAATGTCTGAACCGTTTCACTCAGAACATTTCCGTACGACTCGGAAAACTCCTTTTGGGAAAAGACCGTCAAAACAAGAAATCCGAACAAGAGGCCAATTGCCACAGCCCCACCTGTTGTTAAAGTCGTGCGCCAAAAGGGCCCCTTTGGCCATAACGCGGCAAGCCGACTCACCGGAATACTCCTGTATCCCTTCTCTTCGGTATCCTCGAAGGAATCATCGGATTCATAGGAGTCGTTTGTCGTCTGATCGAATTCAATGTTCGGCTTCGTTTCTTTCGCGGCAGCTCCACGTAGCTGCATCATGCGTTCCCATGCTTCGTTGCCCTTCTCTTTAAACGGGTCATTAAACGGCAAGGGAGGCGCTTGAAAACGAACACGAGGCGTGTCATCCTTTGGGGTGCGCTTTCTACTTGCTTCCTTTGGGATGTCGTCCCGCTTTTCATCCCAGTACCTTCCGTTCATTTTGACCGTCACACGATTTTTATTTTGTCCGCTCATACGCTTGCCCTCCCAGTCACAGGCTCTTTGTACTAGCATACGTTTCGCTCGGACGGGTTATGACTTCTATCTAGTGATTCTATTACATTTGTTTCTACTACTATTCCCTATGCCATTTCAAGAAGCTTTGCTCATATACAAAATGACAGCTAAACCAATCGTCACAAAAGGCGCAAACGGCACTTCGCATTTGGTACTTACTTTTCGTATCAGCAATAAAACGAGAGAGACCAGCAAGGCTGCCATACTCGCAATCGTAAGAACGAGTACAAAATCGCGGACCCCAAGTCCATAGCAGACCAGAGCGAACAGCTTCACATCCCCCATTCCAAGCGCAAGCGGCCTGTGCCAGCTAATCCATCCAAATACCAGTAAACAGAGAATCGCAAAGAGTCCAGCCATCAGCCATTCCATTGGCGAAGAGAGAACATACTTCATAATAGAAATCAGCACAAACCCTGCACCCAGTGCGCGATTGGGTATTCGACTATGACGAAAATCTACCCACGAGAGGTATAGGCAGAGTCCGAATAATATCACAGCGTTGGCCATTTCTTCTTCCCCCAGTCAAAAAACTGACTTTAAGAATACCTTCCATTCCTGGGACAAAAAAACTGCCCAGAACGGTTCTGGACAGCCTCTCGATTTATGAACATGGTTTACGGATTCCAAGTGAACAATAGGCCAGCGTGGACGAGACCACCGCCAAACCCATACAGCAGGATCGTATCCCCTGCCTTTACTTTGCCTTCCTTGATCCCCAAGGCGAGCGACAATGGTATGGTAGCCGCTGATGTGTTGCCGTAGTGCGTCAGACTGTACAATGTCTTTTCGAGAGGGAACTGACTCTTCTCGCAAATGGATTCGATCATGCGCAAATTGGCACTGTGCGGAATGAACCAGTCGACATCTTCGAGCGTTTTTCCCGCCCGGCTCACTACCTCCTGCATCCCCTTTGGAACAGTTGTTACAGCCCACTTGTACACTTCTCTCCCGTTTTGAACCATGCATCCATTCCCGCTCAATTCTCTTCCGTCCATATGCGTTGACAAGCCTGATCGGTATACATGTATCCCTCCGTCCCCCTTTGAGCCTAAATAGGATGACAAAAAACCAGGAGCTGTAGAGTCCTGCTCAACCAGCACCGCACCCGCTCCGTCCCCGAACAGGATGCACGTCGTACGATCCGTATAGTCGGTTACTTTTGTTAAGGTTTCTGCA
Organism: Brevibacillus fortis; assembly: GCF_046196545.1. Lineage (GTDB taxonomy): Bacteria > Bacillota > Bacilli > Brevibacillales > Brevibacillaceae > Brevibacillus > Brevibacillus fortis_A. Next base: position 1,996,857 of record NZ_CP176370.1, on the reverse strand, counting down.
CCTACCACCAACACTTTGCGATGTAAGCCAGAACTGATGAGCGCATTTGCTGTATGGAGCGCATACGTAAATCCTGCACAGGTAGCGGAGAGATCCATTGCACCCGCCTGCTCGACTTGAAAATGTGACTGAATTTTACTTGCGACGCTTGGAAATGGATAGTCTGGCGTACTGGTCGCCACCAAAATCATATCGACATCGCGGACATCCTTCCCATAATTCGCGATCATATCGTGGATAGCAGCGATGGCCAGATCACTGGTAAATTCATCTTCCCTTGCCATACGGCGCTCATGAATACCCGTCCGTTGTAAAATCCACTCATTCGATGTATCCACTAGCTTTTCCATATCTGTATTGGTAAGAACGCGACTCGGCACATACGTACCGATGGCGGTAATTCGCGACTTGAAGGGGCTTGCATTTGTCATCATCCGATCATCACCTTCCGTTTTTATGATCTGATTATAACACTAGATATTAATATCTGGTACTAATTTTTGAATCAACATCGTGGAGGAGAAGAAAAAGCACAGTTCTCTTCGACTCTGACACGCCAGCAGGGGGATTCACTGCCCGTCTCCACTACAAAAAGGGACCTCGAGCCAAAGCCACCCTACGGGCGGATGTTTCTCAAGGGAGAAGTGTTCGACAAGCGTGGTCCCCTTTTTGTAGTTCCGACTGGGTTGGCGTTGTCAAGGTCTACGAGACCTGTGCTTTTTCTTCTCACCAGCATTGTTGGTTTATCGATACCTTTTAAAACTTTAGAAATAGAAAAAGACTTGAAACCCGTAGGTTCCAAGCCTTCATATGCCTCTATCCGTTATTTCTCTAGCTTTTCAGCGAGCCAGTAAGCGGATTTCCAAATATCTCCTGCACCCATTGTCAACACGAGATCGCCCTCTTGCAATCCTTTGAAGACATGCTCCTGCATTTGTTCCTTCGTCGGAATGTACTGCGCACGCGGGTGGCTGTTGGTGCGGATTTTTTGCACCAGCACCTCGGAGGTGACTCCTTCGATTTTTTCTTCTCCCGCTGGAGAGTAGATGTCCGTGATGATCACTTCGTCTGCTTCTGCAAAGGCACGGCTGAATTCATCCATGAGGAAATACGTGCGTGTGTAGCGTTGTGGCTGAAACACAGCGATCACGCGTCGGCCAGATGCCCTTGCACCACTTAGTGTGGCGATAATTTCTGTCGGATGATGCGCGTAGTCGTCTACGACCAGGACGCCTCGTGCATCCCCGATAATTTGAAATCTGCGCTTGGCACCACTAAAAGTAGACAGTGCCTGTGCAATTTTATCGAAGGAAAGGCCAATATCCAGGCAAACAATGATCGCAGCCAGTGCATTTGCAATATTATGCTTGCCTGGGACTACGAGACACAATTCACCCAACCGCTCATCCTTGTGATAAATCTGGCACGTGCTGCAACGATCTCCACATTCAATGGAAGTGGCAGAAAACTGCGCTTGTGCCACAAAGTTTGGATCGACTGCATACGTCACGACCGTTTTTTCTACGGACGGCATGACTTCACGCACATGTGAATCATCGATGCACAAGATCGCTTTTCCAGCCGGTTTAAGGTGGCTCAAGAACTGGACGTACGCCTGTTTCAAATTGTTGAAGTCGCCATCGAAATGCTCCAGATGATCTGGTTCGATGCTCGTCACAATTTCATACATCGGTCTGTATTCCAAAAAGGAACCGTCGCTCTCGTCTGCCTCGGCAATGACATAGTCACTGGTACCTGCCTTTGCGTTGGTACCAGCACTCATCAATTCACCGCCGATGATGAAAGTCGGGTCTACACCGCACTCTTCCAGCACGTGAGAGATCATCGATGTCGTGGTCGTCTTGCCGTGTGCTCCGGCTACTGCTACTCCTGTGCGTTCATTCAATATGCGAGCAAGCATTTGAGAACGGTGCATGACCGGAATTCCTAATGCTTGACCTGCGATCACCTCAGGATTGTCTTTGGAAATACTGGTGGAGTATACGATGCTGTCTGCTCCCTCCACGTGGGCAGCATTATGGCCAATATGAATGACCGCCCCTCTTGCTTCCAGCTTTTTCGCCAAATCGTTCATGGCGACATCGGAGCCGGTTACCTTGTATCCAAGGTCGATCAAGACGCGGGCAATGGCACTCATGCCATAACCGCCGATGCCCACAAAGTGGACGTGTTGGGCCTGATCCACCCTATTCACCTGCCTCTTCTACTATAGTGGGAAAGAATGCGCGTACTTGGGCGATGAAGTAGAGCGAACCGCAGACGACCAACCAGTCATCCGCCTTCGCTGATTGCTTCTCCCGCATCCAAGAAAGGAGAAACGCCCGCCAGTCTGGGACTGCATCGAGAAACTCTTGCTCCCAGCCACCGGCTAAAAACGACTCTTGTAAGCTATTGGCTTCGGCTGCACGCGGGAAGTCAAAGGTTGTCACATGCAGCTTTTTGATTTTTGACTTTACTGGTGCGAGCGACTCTGCCATTTTGGCAAGCGGCTTATCTGCCAATCCAGAAAAGAGCAAATGCAACTGTACTCCATCCGGCAACAACCGATCCAGACTGCTTACAAGCGCCTCCATTCCTTCCTGATTGTGTGCCCCATCCAAGATAACCATTGGTCTTGGAGAGATGACTTCTAGACGACCAGGCCAACGCGTTTGTTGCAAACCGCGAGATATTTCTTCTTCCTCCAGCAAGAACGAGAAGTAATTTCGCAGGATATCGATGGTCATTAAAGCAACGGCTGCATTGGTTGTTTGGTGAATGCCATTCATGGTAAGACGGTAGGATGCTTCTGCACGACGGTGAATGCTTTTGTAACGAAACTGTTGGTCACCCAGCTGCTCCTCTACCTGCTCTGCCTGGAAATGTTCACCCATATGGTATAACGTACTCTTCGTTTGTCTTGCGCGCTCCTCAAAAACCGCGAGAAGTTCCGGCCTAACCTCACCTGTGACCACAGGAACACCCGGCTTGATAATCCCCGCTTTTTCCCGGGCAATGTCTTCCAAGCGATCTCCCAACACTTGTGTATGGTCCATGCCGATATTCGTGATGACTGAAACAAGCGGGAGGACGACATTCGTCGAATCCAATCGCCCGCCTAGTCCTGTTTCCCATACGACTACCGCTGGTCTCGCCACTCTTGAAAAATAGAGAATGGCGATCAGCGTAATCACTTCAAATTCGGTAGGAGAACCGAACTCTGTTTCTTGTTCGCATCGTTGCACCCATACCTTTACTTCATTCACCAGCTGCAATAGATCTTCTTCCGCGATCATGCTGCCGTTGTAACGGATGCGCTCACGGAAATCAACCAAATAAGGGGAGGTAAATGTACCTACACTATATCCGGCTTCCATCAGCATTTGCGTCAGGAATGCGCAGGTTGAACCTTTTCCATTGGTGCCAGCCACATGAATAAATGGGATTCTCCGCTCAGGATGTCCTACTTGCTCCAAAACCCACTGCATTCTCTCAAGCCCCGGCCTTTGACCGAACCTGAGCAGTCCATGCAGCCAGTCGAGCGCTTGCGTGTATTCTACAAACCCTTCTTCTGCATGCATACCACAATGCTCCATTCTCAAAAATATGCGATGGTATGGCGGATCATTCGCCCTTCAATTCGGCAAGTCGTGCAATCACTTTATCCCGCTTATCCATGTAGTCTGCCATCTTTGCTTTTTCCTCTGCGACTACTTTTTCAGGTGCTTTGGCCATAAATCCAGCATTGTTGAGCTTTTTCTCAATGCGCTCCACTTCGCCGTTGAGTGTCGCCACTTCTTTTTCCAGACGCTTCAACTCTTGCTCGATATCGATCAAGCCTGCTAGTGGAAGGAACAATTCTGCTCCTGTGATCACAGCAGACATCGCTTTATCAGGCGTAGCCAGATCCAGGCTGATTTCCAGACGCTCAGGGTTGCAGAAACGGGTGAGGTAGTGCTCACCGCGTGTCAGGCGCTCAGCGGACAATGCATCGCTTGGCTTGATCAAGAGCTCAATTTTCTTGGACATCGGTACGTTTACTTCTGCACGGATGTTTCGTACGCTGCGGATGATATCCATCAACTGGTTCATTTCGCTTTCTGCTTCAGCAAAAATCCATTGCTCGTTAACGGTTGGCCAAGGTGCTACTGTGATGCTCTCGCCTTGGTGCGGCAATGCCTGCCAAATTTCCTCCGTGATGAACGGCATGAACGGATGCAACAGCTTGAGCGTTTGATCCAGAACCGTCACCAGAACGGATTGGGTTGTTTTCTTCGCCGCTTCATCTGTACCGTACAGCGGCAGCTTCGCCATCTCGATATACCAGTCACACAGATCATCCCAAATGAAGTTGTAAAGCACACGACCTGCTTCACCGAATTCAAATGCGTCAGACAGACGAGTTACATCTGCAATTGTCGCTTGCAGGCGGGAGAGAATCCATTTGTCTGGTGTGGACAGCTCACCGCTCAAATCGATTTCTTCGTATTTGAAGTCAGCCAGGTTCATCAAGGCAAAACGAGACGCGTTCCAAATCTTGTTCGCGAAGTTTCGGTTTGCCTCCACCTTTTCCCAATAGAAGCGTTGGTCATTTCCTGGGGAATTCCCTGTCGCCAGTGTGTATCGCAGCGCATCCGCTCCGTACTTCTCAATCACTTCCATCGGATCGACACCGTTGCCAAGTGATTTGGACATCTTGCGGCCTTCAGAGTCGCGAATAATGCCGTGGATCAAGACGGATTCAAATGGACTTTTCCCGGTAAATTCAAGACCTGAGAACATCATGCGAGCAACCCAGAAGAAAATGATATCGTAGCCTGTTACCAGGACATTCGTTGGATAGAAGTACTTCATGTCCTCGGATTCTTCCGGCCAGCCCAGTGTCGAGAACGGCCATAGACCAGAGGAGAACCATGTATCGAGAACGTCGTTGTCCTGCTCCAGCTTGTGGCTGTGGCAGCTTGGGCACTCAGTCACGTCCGCGCGAGATACAATCGTTTCGTTACAGTCTCCGCAATACCATGCAGGGATTCTGTGACCCCACCAAAGCTGACGGGAGATGCACCAGTCGCGTATGTTTTCAATCCAACGCAGGTAGTTTGTCTTGAAGCGCTCTGGGACGAATTTCACACTCTCAGGGCTATTTGCATTAGCCAGTGCTTCGTCAGCCAAAGGCTGCATTTTTACGAACCATTGGGTAGAAAGGTATGGTTCTACAACTGCATCGCTGCGCTCACTATGTCCAACCTGATGAATATGCTCCTCAACCTTGAACATAACGCCTTGTTCGGTCAAGTCTTTGATGATCTGCTTGCGGCATGCAAAGCGATCCAAGCCTTTGTAGATACCTGCCAGCTCGTTCATCGTGCCAGTCTCATCCATGACAACGATTTGTGGCAACTGATGACGAAGACCCAATTCAAAGTCATTCGGATCGTGTGCTGGCGTAATTTTTACAGCGCCAGAACCAAACTCAGGATCAACGTAGTCATCTGCGACGATTGGAATTTCGCGTCCTACGATTGGCAAAATAACGGTTTTGCCGATCATGTCCTTGTAACGCTCATCTTCCGGATGTACAGCTACAGCCGTATCACCGAGCATCGTTTCAGGACGGGTTGTAGCTACTTCGATATAACCGGTGCCATCTGCCAATGGGTAACGCATGTGATGCAGCGCACCTTTTACTTCCTTGTAGATTACTTCAATATCGGACAGAGCTGTGCGGGCAGCCGGGTCCCAGTTAATAATGCGGTTGCCACGATAGATCAAGCCTTTTTCGTAGAGGCGAACAAATACTTCGCGTACAGCTTGGGACAAGCCTTCATCCATCGTAAAACGCTCGCGGGAGTAATCCAGGGCAAGACCAAGCTTTTCCCACTGCTCACGAATATGCGAAGCGTAAATGTGCTTCCACTCCCATACCTTTTCCACGAATTTTTCGCGGCCCAGATCATGGCGAGAGATGCCTTCTTCACGCAAGGTAGATTCTACGCGCGCTTGGGTTGCAATACCAGCGTGGTCCATACCTGGCAAGAACAAGGCGCTGTAGCCTTGCATACGCTTTGTACGCGTAATGATATCTTGCAAAGTCGTATCCAGCGCATGGCCCAAGTGCAATTTACCAGTTACGTTCGGCGGTGGAATGACAATCGTAAACGGACGTTTATTCGGGTCACGTTCTGCCTTGAAAAATTGTTTTTCGATCCAATACGGATACCATTTGTTCTCTGCTGCTTTTGGATCATAGTTTTTCGGCAGCAATTGGTCGATGTCGGGTGTTGGCTGTGTAGACATGTACGACTCCTCCTATTAGCATAACTTGCTTTGCAAAAAATAAAAAAACCCTTCATCGCAAAGGACGAAAGGATTATTTTCGCGGTACCACCTTTGTTAACACACGATAAACGTCATGCTTATGGTGTGTTCACTCTGACAAGATAACGGTTGCGAACCGGTCTCGGCTAGGCACATGCTTTCACCGAAAAAACTCCTGGGCGACCTTCAGCCATTCATGACCTTAGAGAATCTCGCAGCAACTGATTCTCCTCTCTGCCAAGGCGTCCTGACTTACTCTTCCCACTCATCGTTCATATCGTATGTAGTTGTCATATGATTAGCTTTCACTATTATATACAATCACGCTGTTTGGCGTCAAACCCGGGTTTCGCCCACTTTTCCAACTGCAATGCCCAGTGCTTCGGTAAAACCGAGAACACCCAAAATATCGAGAATTTCTTCTCGGACATTGACGATTTCTACCTGTTTGCCCATGGCCAACAGTTCTTTCGTGGTAAAAAACAGGCTTCCAATACCGGAAGAATCTACAAAGGAGACACCTTGAAAATCGACGGTAACGGATTGATTTCGCCCTCCATACTGCTGGAGCAATTCACCTACTCGATCTCCTACAGCCATGTCCAACTCTCCGACGAAAAACAATGTAGCCTGTCCGTTCGCCTCTGTTGCGCGGTAGTCCATGCTCAAACTCCTCTCAATAGGTATCGGTACACCCAATCTGCTCGTCCTTTTACTATATTACCCATTTTCATTCACTTGCAAACATTTGGCTTTTTGGAAATGGTTGCTTAACGTGAAAGGATACATTCTAAAATAAGCTTAGTACCTGCCAGAGAACTACTCAAATAAACACGATCACAGTATTGCAGGATCACGTGAAAACCGGCCCCAAGCGAGTGACGCGTAGAAAATCCTTGCTGTAGGGTAGCTCGCGGGAGATCCTCGAGCAAAATCCCTTGTCCTTCATCATGGATTACAGCCCGGCACATTTTCCTGTCATTCGATAGGTATAACGTTACCACACCGCCATTTCCGTGCTTCAACGTATTGGAAGCAGCTTCGTTGACCGCAACGAGAAACTGCAGCAAGCGCTTATCAGAAATGCCTTGTGGTTCCAAAGCTTGCTTAAACAATTTTCGCAGTTCTGCCAGCTGCTCCGGTAAACGGATGTCGATTGCCAAGAGCTTATGCCCTTCCCGAAGCAAGAAAAATAATTCTTCATCACTAAGCAACAATAGCTTACCTTCTGTGACCACACCCAGAATATCTCTGTAGATCTCCCATTCCCGTCTTTTGCGTTTTCGTTCTTCTGCAATGACGGCGGTGACATCAATCAAAGCGATTCCACAGGTTCGATCTGGCAATACAGATGTGTATAATTCAAACACCTTTGTGCCATCCGTGGTGACAATTTGCTCCCTTACAGGACCACCCCATCCAGCCGCCTCTTCGACCAGTCGTTGCATTTCTCGCTCTACTTCCAAACTCGCCCGAACGTCACCCAGCGGACGCACTTTCCCTTCATCGTAAAGATAGAGGAAAACGGTCTCGATCTGACGCAGTATCGATAGCTTTTGAATCTCTTGTTTTATTAATCGCCCCCGCTCATCGTCTCGATCCTTCCAATGTAACAAGACGTCTGCCGGGTCCAATTCGCCACTCATGTGCCATGTATGAAATTCTTCCAGAAGCAATCGCTCCAGAACATCTTCCCGTCGCAAAACTTTTTCGATATCGATAATGTGGTAAGGATCACCTGCTATACCACGCAATCCGCTACCGATAATTCGGAAATCATAGGCGAGCTCTATCTCTATGCGTCCGTGCAAATCATGATCAGAACTGCTTAACCCAATGGTCGTCCGGCTCACTGCTACCAGCTTCGCCTGGAACGATTCCATCGTTGCTAGGTTCGTCACCTTTACAGTGCGGGGCGGAACAACTTTGTTCGCTGAACCGCCAGAACGTAGCGCGACAAGGCAATTATCACAAGTGGGATTGTCCGGACAACGCTCACACAAAATCACAGTTCATCCTCCTATTCACGCGCAACTACACGAGGGCTATACTCTCTTCAGGCTCAAATTGAAGAATCAACACAGAAATATCATCTGTTTGGTTTGGCTGCTGTGTTATCTCCATTAAGTAGGACTCAACTCGATTCATCGATTCCTGCTTACTATCACCTGGCAAATTTAATAAGGAGGATAGTTCTTCTAGCCAATGCCTGCTGCCTCGAATCACTTCTTTTCTCCCTGTATCCAGCAAACCATCTGTGTAGAGCAATAGCATGCCCTCTTCTTCTAAGGGTACCTCCTCCATTTGATACGTGCTATCGGGCAAAAGCCCTAGGCCGACCCCACCCTTGCTAGCTAAAATGGTTTGATTCGACTTGGACAAATAAAAAGGCTGTGGATGTCCTGCCCTGCCAAATCGAATTTTGTGTTCCACCTCGTCATAGACAGCAACGAGCATCGTAATGTAAGAACGGGTTTTCACTAAATCTGCATAAAGCAACTGATTGAGTCTTTCCAAAATCTCATCCGGCGAATAGCTGGACTGCAAAACCTGCCGTACAGCAATCCTAATCCCCGTTGCCCAAATACTGGCCAAAAAACCGTGCCCGGACACATCCGCAATGATAAAACAGGTGTAACGATCATTGATTTGTCTATAATCGATGTAATCTCCGCCTACATAATCGACTGGTACGTAAACCGTTCTTGTTCGCAAACTGGTTAACTGCAATTCTTCTGTGGGAATGAGCATCGACTGCATACGTCTAGCCAGCTTCATCTCCATCTCGATTTCTCGCTGCCCTGATGACTGGTCCTGTTGACATCTGAGGATCAACGCCCGAATGTTCACGAGGAGCAGCCCATAAAAAGATTTCTCCAGTTCCTTTAGATCACGGTCATTGACGTTACTCTGGGCAAACAAGCGGACATAGCGCGGTGTTTGAGCGGTGTCACACTGTTCCGAGACAACAATGCGCTCTTCTACTTCGCGCTGCACGTTTGCGCTCTCTTTGTTGCCGCGCTCGATCCGAAAATAGACAGCACCTAGAGCCGATTCAAACGTGATCGACAAGAAGCAAGGCTTGTCCATTTTCACGAACCACGTATCGACCAACTCTTCTATAAATGGCATGAGACTCTCGTAATTGACTTGGCGCTGGCTTTGCTCATTGCTGGTCATCACCAGATACTCGTAATTCTGTTTCAATTCCATTAGTTTGACCAATTGATGATTCATCCCATAGCCACTCCCATACACACTTTAGCATAATTCTTTCTTTCGGGAATTGCGAAAAGGGTTATGGCAATTTTCAAAAACATTGTGATCACCTTTATTCGTTTCGTCCTAGCCTTCCTGCCCTACACCTTCCCTTTTCAAGCACCATTCAAACCACTATCTCCTTTCAATAAAATGTTTTAGGCATTTGCTCAAGGTTGTAGACACTGTCCAAAGTTGCCGCGCATATGCTGGAATGAGGTGATTGTGATGAATTTCCGTTGGAAGTATAACCCCACGTATTTACGGATCAAATACGGATGCAAACAGGTGCTCTTTCCGCTGTTGGTTTTTCAGTTTATCCGAACCGTTGTGTTTCCTACCTCTTTTGATGTCGTCCTTCTCGGTTTGCTAGCCATGCTCTATGTTGCCATCTCCCTTGAATGGCTATAAAAAAGAAAAACAACGCCCCACGCGGTGAGACGTTGCTCATTAAAAGGCTTGCTGGACCCAACGATGCAGGCGCATCAGGCGGTCCATATCTTTTTCAAAACGTTGGACAGCGTAAAACTCACTCCACTCGCGGGGATGATGATAATAAATATCCAAGTCTCTCATGATCCTCTCCGGATAGGACAGAAACGAAGCCATCAGCTCAATTTCTTCTGGTCGCAGCGGAAATATCTCGGCGTAGCGATGGAATAGTTGAGAAGCCCCAGCCTCATCCCCCGCCATTTGAAAATAAGTACGATAAAATAGCGTCAAGTCGCGCACTGGTGTATCAAAGCTGGCACGATCAAAATTGAGCAGCCGTCCTTTTCCCGATCGATCTGGCACAACATGCTCAGGATTCGGGTTACCATGGATCAACGATAAGCGAAAATGCGCGTGCGTCTCATGTCGCTCTCGCCAATCGGTCAATAAGTCTGTCGCTGTTTGAGCCATTTCCTCAAGAAACTCCTTGTTTGCCAAAAACACCAGGTCAAAAGGGGAAGGATATTTGCGTTCCTGCGCAAGGGTTGCCGCCTTATTCATTTGGTCTTGCCAATATTGCCAACGGTTCAGCAAGGAGTCGACAAGTGGCTCTACCTGTCTCGGATCATCGTAGCGATAGTTTTGTGTCAAATGATGAAGCTCCGCCAAGCGCTCCAAGGCAGGAGTCGCCCAAGACAAAGGCTGCTCGGCCCATTCCTCACTTCCTGGCTGCCAAGGGGTTACGTAAAAGGCGGTGCTACCCTGTTGGACAAAAGGATCATCGTATTTTGTATACGTAAAAGGAACGGCCCCATCCCATCCGCGGTGCTGCAATTGACGCAGCATATCGCTGACGAAAACAAGACGTTGAGCGGGTATTTGCGCTCGTTTGCATACGAAGGAACCGTAGGGAGTCGTCGCCTTAAATACATTTGGCTCCTTTAAAACGTCAATGCTCTGGGCATACATGTCATACTCTTTGAACAAAGGAGCAATGTCATCATACCGACTCATAGACTCCCTCCTTCCTCGAACGCTCGGCTCGCTCTGCAATATGCCGAAGCAGCAAGTCAACAGATTGTTGGCTCTGCAAAGCGTGCTCAATACCAGCGATCGACGCTTCTTGATCCGGCGATACGCGCTTCACGTACGATTCGATACTCCTGTACACTTCACGAGGACGAGCCATAAAGGCGAGTATCAAAGAATAGTTTCCATAGGTGAGTGGCTTGATTTCTTCATAGCCGTCAAAGTAAGCGTCAATCTGCTTCAGATCCTTGTGGGTTAAAAAGTGATCGCGCAAAAAGGTGGCAACGTCGCGTTGCTGGACTGAAATTCCCGGCCTGAAAAAACCTCTCAAGTACAGCTTCCCGTTTATCATTCCCCAGTTGTCACGCAAAAGGTCCCGATGGGATACAGCAACCGCCTCCGGAGTAATTCGCTCATGGGCAAGCATCGCAGCGGAACGGTCCATTCTTTGCAGCATAGGGGTCATGAGTTCCGATACCCAACGATTTTCCTTAGAATCCCGCCCAGATTTGGCTCGAAAAGATTCGACCAGCTCTTTGGCACGTCTTCCTTTTTCTTCTACCTGCTGCTTTTCCTGCTTGAGCAAATCACTTCCGGACAGTAAAGGACTTTCCTGCTGAGACTGATGCATCATCGCGATCACGCGTCCGCATTGCCTCGCAATGTCCTCGCCGGGCTGATAGTCCTCGAATTGTCGGTGATGGTCGGTCATGGTAACGCCGCGTTTACCCAAAATCAAAAATGGCTTGGTGTCTCTCGTCCGAATAAACCGCTCCACTTCTCGAAACCCCTGACGAGCCAGTCGTTCGCGCCAAGCAAACGACCAGCGCATCACATCTACACGCGGCCAAACGTGGAGTTCTTTGGGGCCCCGGTTTGTCTCCAGTAAATAGCAATCATCTAGGGGCGTAATTCGGATTACGCGCGCCCGATATTGCTGGCAAACCTCGGAGAGATCAATTTTATCCACGGTCCCCCACTCCTCTATTGTGGGATGTACAGAATCTGCCCTGCTACAAGCTGCTCGGAAGCTAAGCGATTTACTTCCACGATTTTGGAAACAGGCAAGGAGTATCGTTGTGAAATATGCTCTAACGTCTCATCTCGCTGAATAATGCACATTTTCAGCTGACTCGAACGCTCTTCTTTTCTCCGGACAAACGACGTGAGATTTTGCATGGCCTCCATCGTAGACGCGTTGACATTAGCCCCAGACCCATGTCGCGAAGAGCTAGATGAAGATTCCGCCTCCAACGCCATCGCTTCCTGTTTGGCACGAGTCGCTTGTGAGAAGATGGAAGTAATGTTCACACGACTTCTTTCCTCCTGGGAGGGTTTCCCTGAAATCGCCACTCGCACTTCTACATCTTCCGCGGCAGCCTCTGGTTGTGCAACGACTGGTTCTGCTTCTTGCTCAGCTTCTTGCTCAGCTACAACAGTGGCTTCCACCGCTTCTTGCACTGCTTCCTGCGACTCTGTTTCGACTGATGAATCAGTAGGTTCGTTGGAAACTTGCTCGTATGCGATTGCCTGTTGATCGTGTATAGCCAGTACAGGCTCCTCATGTCCTTGTTGTTTTTCGGCAATTTCTCTCATCTGCTCTTGCTCATCTGCCAATACTGACTGCTCGGAATAGGCGACAGAAGAATCGTACGAAACAGATTGTTGGGAATCTAAGTCATACGAAATAGGATCAGTCTCCCAAGACTCTGGAGGGGTGGACTGTGCCACTTCCAGCACATCACCGTATTGCTCGTAGTATTCTTCCTCATCGGATTGAGCAATAGCTGGAGTATCGAACATGGAAGGAGATTCGGTTGATTCATAGGATGCTGGCAATGCCTGCCGCTCCAATTCTTCCTCCAGCGCACTCAGCTTTTGATCAATGTCCTCGAGGGATGTCTGCTCCGTATATTCTTGCTCATCATCCCCAGCAGCGAAGGTGTATTCCCATGCTCCTTCTCCTGGACCTGCAGCCTGCGTTTCAATCTGCTCTGCTTGTTCAGCTCTATCCCCGAGGACTATCCCCAAAATCTTCAGATCGGCATCGATTAGCATTTGATGTGGTGATTCCAGTTTGTAGTCAAAGCTGTCCACAATTGCGTAGATGTCTCCGATCTCGGTAATCCGATCCAATGGAATGGTGATATTCAACGGAATGCGATGACCGATCTGTTCCTCCCAGCCATAAAAGGCTTGATCCGATGCTTCCTGGCGAAAGGGCGTAAAAGTCATGGCCTCAACCAGCGATTCTCCTTCGCCGCCTGTCGCTTCTGCGGCTTCCCTGATTGGCTCGTACTTCCCTACTAATTGCAAGCAACCCGTGATCGAGATGTAGGAATCGTTTTCCAACACTTCCACATCTGGAACCAATTCCAGCTCTTGCAATTCACCTATTCCAGCTCTATCGGATGAGAGGAAAATGGTCTCCTTGATGGCAAAAGAGAGTTGCCCATCCTGTAATGCCATTCGTGCTCCTCCTTTCAAGTGCAGGACATTTCCCTATACTATATGGACAGGACGAGCCGTTTAGCACCGAAAAAAAGAAAAACCGGGGTTATCTATCTCCCCGGTTTTACAGACGCTATCCATTCCGCTATTGCTTTTTTCCCCTGATCAATACAATCTGGTACACCTACACCACTGTACGACGCACCTGCCACAATGACACCAGGGAGTTTTTCTTTCAATTGATTGTTCACATCCTGCACCCAAGCCTGATGTCCGACCACATACGGTATGGCATTTTGCAAGCGTGATACGTTATAAAAATCCGGCTCTGCTCGAATCGTCATGATCTTGCGCAGATCGCGGAGGACAACCTCCAAAATTTCCTCATCCGTTTGCTCCATGAAGGATTGCTCTCCTGCTCTCCCTATGAAGCTACGCAGCAAGGCTTTGTTTTTCGGCGTCGTATGCGGCCATTTGCGATGCGCCCACGTACATGCGGTAATTTTTGCTCCAGAATGCAGCGGTACAATAAATCCTGTCCCTTCCATTCCTAAATCAATGGCTGACTCTGGAAACGCCATAGCGATGGTTGCGACCATATGCGGCTTCGCTTGTGGCAAGGTAGGAACTTGTACATAAGGACGAAACAGCGGTTCTGCGACAGCATGTGGCACGGTAAACAGTACCGTATCCGTCTCGATCGTTTCCCCATTCTTCAATACCAAGTTGTACTTCCCGTCTGGCCGTTTCACCAGTTCTTTGACACCGGTATTCTTCGAGATGACTTCTTCAGGCAGGCTCTTTTCGATTGCCTCTACTAAGGACTGCAAGCCGTTCTTCAATGTCAGGAAGATGCCTTTTGGCTTTTCTTGCGTTTTTACTTGCGGGCGAGAATGCTTCATCGCTACGATCAAGCTGCGATGCTGCTCCTCCATTTTGGCGAATTGAGGAAAACTCGCAAGCAAGCTGAGTTTGTCGAGATCCCCGGAGTAGACACCGGACAATAAGGGCGCTATAAGATTATTAATAACTTCATTACCTAGCCTACGCCGAAAAAAGTCACCCACGGAGATATCGCCGTCTCCTTTTGATGCAGGAAGAACGAGATCCAAAGCTGCCCGAAGCTTGCCCGGCCAAGAAATGAGATCGGTCGTAACAAAAGGCATGAGCTTCGTCGGTACGCCCATGACCGCTCCTTCTGGTATAGCCTTTAGGCGATCCTGATGCCAAATATAAGCTTGGCCTGTACTGTTGCGAACGAGATCATCCGCAAGTCCCAAGTCCCTCGCCAGTTCAGCCGCACTTGTTTTCCGCTCAAGAAACGAATCGGGACCTTGCTCAATCACAAACCCTTCGTGACGCCATGTCTTGATTTTCCCACCAAGTCGTCCCTGCTCTTCAATCAGTTGAAAACGGATTGGCAAGCCTTTTGCTTCGATTTCCTTTTGTAAGTAAAATGCAGCGGTCAACCCTGTGATGCCGCCGCCTATAATCGTAATATGATAGGTATTATCGCTCATATGATCGATCCCCTAATTGGCCAGCTTCTTTCCCACTGCATCAGCCAGACAGGAAATGAACGCAGGTCTGGCGTTAGGCATCGCTGGACGATAGTAATGTACCCCTAACTCATCTGTAACCGCTTTGCATTCCACATCATTATCAAACAGAACTTCCAAATGCTCCGCAATAAATCCGACAGGACAGTAAACAAATGCTTGGTAGCCTTTTGCTTCGTACAGCTCTCTCGTCAAATCCTGTACATCTGGTCCCAACCACGGATCAGGTGTATTCCCGGCGCTTTGCCATCCGATTGCATAGGAAGTGATCCCTGCTTGCTCGGCAATGAGCTTTGCCGTCTCTTCTAGTTGCAGTGGGTACGGATCACCTGACTTCAGGATTTTTTCCGGCAGGCTGTGCGCGGAGAAGATCACGACTGCTTGTCCACGCTCTTTATCCGTCATCGTAGCAAACGTCGCTTGAATGGCATCTGCCCAATATCCGATGAAGCCTGGTTCCAGATACCAGCTCTCAATGCTGTGGATGACAGGTCCGCCAATTGCCGCGGAATGCTCCTGTGCTCGTCCATTGTATTCTTTGACGCTATAGCTGGAATAATGAGGCGCCAGAACAAGGCTGATCGCTTCTGTAATCCCATCCCGCTTCATTTGCTCTACTGCGTCTTCGACGAACGGAGCGATATGCTTCAAGCCAAGGTACCCTACAAATTCACGGTCTGGGTAGCGTTTGTTCATTTCCTGCTCGAGAGCGCGCACCTGCTCATCCGTAATGTCTGCAAATCGATTCAATCCATCTACAGCCTCGTAACGCGCCATCAAATCATCGAGCAGTTCTTGTGGTGGCTTACGACCACGGCGAATGTGCGTATAGTATGGTTCAATCTGTTCAGGACTACGTGGCGTTCCATACGCCATTAACAAGAGTCCGATCTTCTGCTTTGACATGTAAGCGCCCTCCTGATTAGACGTCCCTTTTGTAACTATGGATGAACTTCGTCAGTTGTTGCAGCGTTTCTACTTTGGCGTCAGGGAATACACCGTGTCCCAGATTGAAAATGAAACCTGGCTGTTTTGTGCCTTCATCCAAAATTTCCTTCGCCTTCGCTTCGAGCTTCTCCCAAGGAGCCAATAGCAGCGTTGGGTCCAAATTGCCTTGCAGCGTCTTCGTCACACCCATTTCACGAGCAGTCGTAATCGAAGTACGCCAGTCCAGACCAACCACATCAACAGGCAAGCGGTTCCAATCCATCAAAAGATGACCAGCGCCGATACCAAAATAGATCGTTGGGACGCCAGTATCTTTTAGCGCGTTGAAGATACGCGTCATGACTGGTGTAATGTACTCGCGGTAATCTTCGTCATTCAATGCACCGACCCACGAATCAAATACTTGCACAGCTTGTGCGCCTGCTTTAATTTGCGCTTTGAGGTAGGTGATAGTCATATCGCCCAGTTTTTCCATCAGCGCCTGCCAAGCAACTGGCTCGGTATACATGAATGCTTTTGTCTTATGATAGTGCTTGGAAGGGCCGCCTTCGATCAAATAGCTGGCCAGTGTAAATGGTGCACCTGAAAAGCCGATCAATGGAACAGATAATTGCTGACGCAAAATTTTAATGGACTCAAGAATGTACGGCACATGTGTTTCCGGATCGAGCTCAAGCAGACGTTCAACATCCTTCAAGGATTCGATTGGGTTTGCGATTACTGGACCAATGCCCGATTCGATATTCACATCCACGCCAATCGGTTTTAGTGGCGTCATGATGTCTGCAAACAAGATTGCAGCGTCAACGCCCAGTTGCTCAACTGGCAGACGTGTCACTTCCGCGCAAACTTCCGGTATGTAGTTCATTTCAAAAAAGCTATGCTTCGCGCGGATGGCGCGGTATTCTGGCTGATAACGCCCTGCCTGACGCATGTACCAAACCGGAACATGCTCTGTCGCTTCACCGCGACATGCTTTCAAAAACGTATCGTTAAAAGTTTTTGCGGTCATGAATAAACCTCGCTTTGCACAATTATGTTTCCTTCAATATGATACCATTCGTCATTCGACAAGGCATGTCTCTTTTGTGTCAAAATCTTTTCGTTTCTTCCGCTTCCAATCCTATCCATCATTGTTTCCAAACTTCTCCTATTGAATGCGAACGTCCCCGCTAGAACTTCGCACAGTCATTTTGGGTCCACCTGCTCCAATCGATGCCTTCACTTTGTATTCCTCGTCCTTCTCATAGGTGAGGTTAGACCAGGTGGTTTCGATGCCTCCTGTATCTGTCGTTACTTCAAGCTGTGCTGCAGCAGGCTCCTTGGCTACTGTCACTCGAATATCCCCCGTATCCGTTCGAATGGAAACGTCATGGGTCAACTCTGGCATTGTCAGTTTATCAATCTCGCCTGTAGAGCTTTCAATTACAACGGCCGAGCGAACATTCGCCAGATTGATATCTCCTGTAACGGTCTGGACGTTAAGCTCTTCTCCTTCATAACCCAACACGTCCACATCTCCATTGCTGCTGGATATTTTCGTGTTCTTTGCACGCAGCATTCCGCTCTTGATATCCCCTGTCATCGTTTCAAGCTGGACGTGCTCATACACTTTTTCTGGCAGGAAGAGCTCCAGCTTTACCTTCCCGTTGCGAGGATAAAACATATTGACGTGAGGGCGTTCACGCAGTTCTACTAGCAGCGTACCATCTGGTGAGACTACACTCCGAAACTCTAGTCGCTCCTGCTGTTGTTCGGATACTTCCCCGACCATCCGTACGCTCGCTTTTGGCTGCTTGCTTGCCATGATTTCCACATCAGCCACTTCCGTCAGCAACTCAATCGCTTTTACCTCTTGTTCGATCATGCGCTCTTCATTGACTTGTTTTAACGAAAAGGAGAAATTTTCTTGCTTTGTAAAGAGCCAGATGATTCCACATACGCCGATAATGAACAAAAGAAGACTGATTCCAAAGAGTCTTTTCCCCAAATTTCGCATCTCATTTCCCCCTGATCATCTTCACGTTGAACTGGAGATAACGCAAGAACTGGCGATACAGCCATTTCGTCAATCGCAGCAAGCCGATCGCAAACATTCCGCCCAATCCTACGGAAACCATGCTGGAGAACAACAAGAAAAGTCGCTCTTGAGAAGGGGCAGGAATCCCGTAATCCAAGAATATTCCGACTGGCGCTACCAAAAGCGCCGCAGTCATTGCATACAACCCCATCAGTATACCAATCAGGCCTAAAAATGGCCCCAAAACAAAGACGAGATTGAAAAATCCCAAGCTGATCGTCGCGACAATCGCTCGCGTCATATTCCCTACCGATGCGTTGGACTGTGCTTGATCAATTCGGTAGCCAGCCAAAAGCTCGCGTGCCACTAGCTTCGGACTCCCCAATCCTTCCGCAATTTCAAACTCCGTCTTCCCTTGTTTCATTCCCACGAGAAAATGCTCTGTATAATCGGCAAGGATGTCTAAGCGCTCTTTATCAGGCAAAGCGCTAAGCAAAGCATTTAACTCATCCATAAACTCACGCCTTGTCATATCCGAGTCCCTCCTCTATGATCTCATTTACCCCCCGGTTAAATATTCGCCACTCCAAGATGAGGTCATTCATGTATTGACGACCGCGATTTGTCAGCTGGTAATATTTCCGTGGGGGTCCCTCTTGTGATTCCGCCAAATAGGTCGTAAAAAATCCTTCCTGAGTCAAACGGCGAAGCAAGGGGTAAACCGTTCCTTCAGAGATATGGAATTTTTCTGAGATGCTCGCAACCAGTTCGTAGCCGTATCTGTCCTGCTTAGCTGTCAAGACGAGAACACACAGCTCCAGAACCCCTTTTTTAAACTGTACGTTCATAACATCACCCATGTCAAAGCTTACCAATAGCTACTCTATATTGCAAGGTACTTCATAATAAAAGACGGACAGGGAGGTTTTTCTCCATCCCTGTCCGCTCAAACCCTATTTTACTTCAACAATGCGGCCTTCTACTTTTGGATTGACAGTTTTACGCTTGATCAAGCCTTCTTCCACAATGCTGTACATGGACAATCCTGTGTTAAAGAATGGCTTTTTCAACGATTCGTAACCATCTCCACCTGCTGCCAGGAAGTCGATCGTTGCCAATTTATACGTTTTGGTCAGGTCAAGCGGCTTGTCGCCAACTTTTATTTCTACTACGCGCTCGCCAGCTGGCTTGGATGGGTTGTACGTAAAGCTCATGCCGCTCACTTGCGGGAAGCGTCCTGCTCCCTCTTCTACCTTGCTCACGCCGTTTTCGAGGGCTTTCTTCAGCTCTTCGCCTGTTACTTCTACGACTGCCAGTGTATTGTTCTCGAATGGCAGGAGCGTGTACAGACCTTTTTTCGTGATATCGCCTGCTGGCAGCTGTGTACGGATTCCACCGCCGTTAGCCAGTGCTACATCTGCCTCATAGCCTTTGATCGACTGTGTGCGCTCCAGCATGATATCTGTGATCAGGTTACCTACGTTTGTTTCTTTCGTACGGACCAGTGCGCGGTCACCATCGAGTGGCACTTCGGATTTCGCAATGACAACATTCATTACCGTATCGATCTTGCCCACGATTTCTTTTACCATTTTATCTACGTCTGGATCAGCCACAACTGCTTCATCGTACTCTTTCAAACCGCCGCTGAATGCTACCAGTTCCTTGCCGAGGTAGTAGAGGTCAGCGCGTCCGAGAGACTTGCCATACTCCCAGTCTTGTACGATGTACGTGCCGTTTACGAGTTCAGGTGCTTTCAGCGGAGTATGGGAGTGACCACCAACAATCAGGTCAATGCCAGGAACGTTTTTCGCGATTTCACGGTCTACGTTCACTCCTATATGGGAAACAACAATCACGTGATCTACTTCTTTTTTCAGCTCAGGTACAAGTACTTTCGCCACTTCTACCGGGTTTTTGAATGTCAGCCCTTTTACGTTGTCAGGGTGAGTCAATACAGGTGTGTCTTCCGCTACGAAACCAACAAAGGCGAATTTCTTTCCGCCAATCTCTGCTTTGAAAACAGGGGGCAGCAATTCTTTTCCATCTGACTTGAACACGTTAGCAGAGATAACTGGATGCTCGAGCATGTCACGCAGCTTGAGCAATTGCTCATAACCGAAGTCAAACTCGTGGTTACCGGCAGCCATTACGTTGTAGTCGAGGCTGTTGAGGATCGGAACAACAGATTCGCCTTTGAATTGGTTCACGAAAACGGTACCTTGGAAGGTATCACCAGCGTCCAAGAGCAAGAAGTTTTCGTTCTCTGCACGCCATTCCTTGAGCAGGGTTGCGATTTTGGCAAAGCCGAATTCTTTTTGGTTCTTGTCTTCTTGAATATGACCATGTGTATCGTTGGTATGGGCAATCGTTACATGTGTGGTAGCCGCATCCCCCAATGCTTGGAAAAATTCACCGCGCGTAACAGTCGCTTTGTTCTCGAGCTTCACTTTGTAGCCCAGTTTGTCAGCCATTTGTGTCAGCTTGGCAGATGTTATCGCTTGCGCAGGGTTTTTATAGTCGTCTTGTGTGAGAGCACCTTGGCTCTTTGCCCAGTCGAAGTAAGGAGCAGACCAATGAGCACCTTTAGCGGCAGCTCCCACTTTTGCCTGTTTCAATTTGGAGAAAACAACAGTAGCTTCTGCGAGAGTCACGGCACGATCCAAAGCAAGATCGCCATTTTGACCCGCTGATACAATTGCCTTTTTCACCATCCAGTCTACGTGCTGTACAGGATGCAAGGGTGCCGCAAAAGCTGAGGAAGACATCAGCGATGCAAATACGATAGATGCAAACGCCGTCATCGTAATCCGACGTGCCTTTTTCATGATAATTTCCCCTCTCGTCTATGTATAAATAAATAGGATAACGTTTTCATTATAGCAAAATTTGCTAGGACTATGGTGTGATATTTGTTTACTTTCTGTTTAGAAAGCTCTTGAAGGCTTCTGCCATTTTCTCTGGTGCCTCTGTCATGCCCATATGCCCAACATCAGGCAACAGCACTTGCTCGACGTTATTTTTATCTACTGTAAAAGTTTTTTCAGCAGGAATGATCTGATCCTCTGTACCTGCGACTAATAGCACAGGTAAAGTCGTTTCTTGCAGCACATGATTGCGATCCACTCGATCACGCATGGCGATTAATGTTTGGATGGCTCCAACCGGGCTCGTTGCAAAGCCAATCTCTTTTGCCAGCTGGACTTCTTCTCTCATCGTTTCGATATGGGAAGGTGCGAACAGCTTTGGTACGAGGGCTTTGATAAACGGCTCCATTCCATTTTGGCGGATGTTGTCTGCGCCTTTATCCCGATTGGCTTTGGCAGCGTCGTCATCCGGATATGGCGTCGAATGGATCAAGCCAAAGCTCGCCAGCTTGTCCGCGTATTGATTGGCAAATGCCAGGGTCACATAACCACCGAGCGAATGTCCAAATAGATGAATCTTCGCTAGACCCAGCTCATCTACAAACAAAGCCAGATCGTCTGCAAAGCGCTCCATCGAATACGGTTCATCAGGGGCGGAGCTGTCTCCATGACCACGCAAATCGATCGCAATGACACGATTCGTTTTAGACAGGAGCGGCACTAACTTATGCCAGTAAGATGAGCTCCCGCAAAAACCGTGGATCAAAACAAGCGACTCCCCCGTTCCTTCTTCTACGTAGGCTATTTTGATACCGTTACTTAGTTGAACTTCCTTTTTCATCGAATCATACTCCTTTATTGTTTGTTTACTTCTTGTCAACAAGTGCTACTGACCCTTACGATTGGAAAATGACCCCCGTTTCGAAAAACTTGAAAGAGGTGCATATGAAGATGGTATACCCAAAAACAGGTTCTGTGATCGTCAGAGACGGGAGAGAGCTGACGTACACGCACATTCAGGCAAATCAGACGCCATCTCGCTCCGTCTGTTTTTTCTTTCCCGGAGCCAGCTATTCGTTTGACAGGCCTTATCTGTATTATTCTACCATGCTTTTTTTGAACAAACAGATCGATCTCGTCCATGTGCACGCTGCCTATGGAAAAGACGTCCCAGATTTCGAAACCAGCTCATTCGCAAAACGCAGCGCTTGGATCAGCGAGGATATGAAAACGGTTGTCTCCCAGGTACTAGATCAGCAGGAGTATGAACGAGTTTTCTTTCTTGGAAAATCACTCGGCACAGTTCCGATTGCCTGTTCTTTGCTCAAGGAACCTCGTTTTTCCCGTTCGTCTGCGATCCTGTTGACTCCGTTGCTGAGAGAGGATTTGGTCGTGGCAGACTTGCTTACGCTGGAGCAAAATGTCTTTCTCGTCTCAGGTACTGCCGATCCCCACTACCATCAGCCTACACTCGAAACAATCATTACTTCCAAGCCAAATATTCATCGGTATTTGCCACAAAACGCAATGCACTCCCTAGACATCGGTCTGCAGGTTGACCTTTCCCTACAAGTCTTGCAGTCTACTATGGAAGAACTTGGTCGTTTTTTAGACAAGTCGCTGGACGTTTAAGCAAAACGCTTTGATACCCGCTTCAACGCTTTTTTCATTTGCTTGCGTCTACATTGCAACACTTTTTGGATGAATTTTTTTTCGGACTTTTTCAAACACCCGTTCGGTACCCTTTTGATCGCTTTTTTGATTTCTGAGGTAGGCAAAGATTGGATTTTTTTCACCATCTTGTCAAGCTGCTTTCGATTTTCCCGTGTGAACCTCTTCAAACCGTAGGGAATTCGTTGCTTCTTTTTGTCTCCGGTATGCAAGCAAAATTTGTATGCTTTTTTACAGGAGAACCTATTCTTTGCTCTGCGAAGATTCCATTTATCGGGATTGCCAAACAATGATATGCCGTGATCGATGCCATACCATTTGTATTTCTTCCATGATTTTCTTCGGTAGAGAATCAAGTTACGATTCGAACGGTCCGGGTTAAGAATCCATGCATCGAAAGCCACCAAACGCGCTAATTTTTTGGCATTCTTGATATATTTTTGCGGTTTTTTCTTTACGTACGATTTCGCCTTTTTCCAAGGAATAACCTTCCTGGCATTAGCTTTGACTGAGACGAGACCGCGCTTAATGTACCCTCGTGGTCCTCTTACACGAGCCTGTAATACTTTTGCAACGGGTAACCCGAGTTTTTTGGCCAAGTAAGCAGCAATGTATTCGTTTGCGACAAGAATGCGATAACTCTTGCGATGATGTGCCCAGACATTCGATTTAAAGTATCCTTTCCGATTTTTCCTTTTGCGAACACTCCAAATCAACCGACCGTAACGCTTGCGCAAGTGCTTTCGATAATGCCATTTCAATTTCACCACACTTGTCACCCCTGTCCTGTTTTCTACAGTATACGAGTCTGGATTCCAATTGGTGAAACCAAACAGCCAACACCTACCGCTTTTGGGTATAAGAGGTGTTGGCCGTTTAGAGGTGTTGTTCTCTCGTCTATTAATGAAGCGGGATAAAAATATCGTACGAATTTTCGACCCGAGCAGACTCATGCACAGAAGGAACGTACCGTTGATCGTAACGCTCCATGCGAAGAGCTTGCTCGTCCACCTCATGGCCATTCTCGTTGAGCCAGCCAAACAGGCCGTGGTATGTGCTTTGCACCTGTTCCATAGGTCCTGTGTGGGTAAAGCGGGCGTATGTCTTCGCTGGAATCGTGAACCCGACCATGCTCGCAGGGATATGCTCGAAACGCTCTACTTCCACCACAATGTACTCGGTATACATTTGGTACGTCCGATTCTCGTCGCTGAAGTCGTAACGAACATCTGGTGAAATCACGAGAGGAATCTCATCCTGGCGCTTCAAAAAAGTCTCCCACAGCTTTGGCATGTATTCCACAAGCATGGGAAACGAACCAGAGAAGCTAAGGCCAACTAGATGCTTTTGCGGTACGTGAATGATCGTCCCTTCCATGTCTCCACCTCATTCATCTGCATTTTCCTTCGTATTTTGACAAGGGGTGGAAAAATCCTGCAAAAAATCAAAAAAAGCACTTCCTGCATCAGCAAGGAAGTGCCTTCTTCTTTTCATTCTTTATTCAAACGCTTTTTTCATCGCTTTGTAGCTTGCTTCAATCGTCCGTTCGATATCTTCATCAGTATGAGCCAAGGAAACGAACATACCCTCAAACTGGGACGGTGGGATCATGATGCCTTCCTCCAGCAGATAGCTAAAGTACGCCGAGAAACGCTCCAGATCGGAAGTTTTCGCTGTTTCGTAGTTGATAACCGGCGTCTCTGTGAAGAACAGGCAAACCATGGAGCCTACGCGATTCAGCGTATGCGGAATGCCCAGCTTCTTGGCATTGTCAGCCAGGCCTTCAGCCAAACGAGCGGACATCTTCTCCAAGCGTTCGTATGCGCCTGGTTTGCTGAGCTCTTGCAAGGTAGTCAAGCCTGCTGCCATCGCCAAAGGATTACCCGACAGCGTCCCTGCCTGATAGATTGGTCCTGCCGGAGCCACTTGCTGCATGATCTCACGTTTGCCGCCGTATGCACCTACTGGCAAGCCACCGCCGATGACTTTCCCCATCGTTGTCAAATCCGGAGTAATGCCGTACAGCTCTTGTGCACCGCCCAATGCTACACGGAAGCCAGTCATGACTTCATCGAAAATCAGCAGTGTCCCATGTTTCTCCGTAATTTCACGCAGTCCTTCGAGGAAGCCTGGCTGTGGAGGAACGACCCCCATGTTGCCGCCGATTGGCTCCACAATAACTGCTGCCAGATCATCGCCAAACGTTTCAAATGCGAGCTTGACGCTTTCCAGATCATTGTAAGGAACCGTAATCGTGTTGTGTGCTGTTCCTTCAGGTACACCTGGGCTGTCTGGAAGTCCGAGTGTAGCCACACCGGAACCAGCTTTGATCAACAGGCTGTCGGCATGACCATGGTAGCAGCCTTCGAACTTCATGATTTTGTTGCGTCTGGTATAGCCACGCGCGAGGCGCAGAGCGCTCATCGTCGCCTCTGTACCGGAGTTCACCATGCGCACGACTTCTACAGATGGCACGATCTCACAAACGAGCTTTGCCATTTCTGTTTCCCGCTCAGTCGGTGCACCGAAGCTGGTTCCAAGCGCAGCTACTTCCGTAATCGCTGCAAGGACACGCGGATGTGCATGACCCAAGATCAGTGGACCCCAAGAGCCGATGTAGTCAATATAGCTGTTTCCATCCACATCAAAAATGCGGGAGCCTTCTCCTTTTGCGATGTAAACAGGATTGCCTCCCACGCTCTTAAAGGCACGAACCGGACTGTTTACTCCACCTGGTATGTAATGCTGTGCTTCTGCAAATAACTGAGTAGATTTTTCTCTATTCATCTTGTGCTCACCTCGCCAGCCATTTTGCAACATCTTTTGCATGATACGTAATGATCAAATCTGCACCTGCACGTTTGAAGCCAACCAATGTTTCCATAACGATACGCTCTTCATCGATCCAGCCATTCAGTGCTGCCGCTTTTACCATGGAATACTCGGCACTCACATTGTAAGCCACGATCGGCAGGTTGAAGTTCTCGCGCAGACGAAGAACCATGTCCATGAAGGCAAGACCTGGCTTCACGATCAAAAAGTCCGCGCCTTCTTTTACATCGGAAGCTGCCTCGCGCAGACCTTCACGTGCATTGGCCGCGTCCATTTGATAGCTTTTGCGATCGCCGAATTGTGGAGTCGAGCCTGCCGCATCGCGGAATGGCCCGTAGAAAGCAGAAGCGTATTTCACCGCATAGGACATGATCGGAATGTGCTCAAAACCAGCCTCGTCCAAAGCTTCACGGATTGCAATCACGAAACCGTCCATCATGTTGGAAGGTGCGATAATGTCTGCTCCGGCTTTTGCTTGGGAAACGGCGGTCTGACCCAAAAGCTTCAATGTTTCGTCATTCACAACTTCGCCTTCGTGAATAACACCACAGTGTCCATGATCGGTGTATTCACACAGGCATGTATCTGCAATCACGATCATTTCCGGATGGGCTTCCTTGATCAGACGCATCGCCTGTTGGGTAATCGCATCATCATTGTACGCCTCTGTTCCGCATGCGTCTTTATGTGTTGGTACCCCAAACATCAAAACAGCTTGAATTCCCAGAGCTACGATTTCCTTCATCTCTTCAGCTAGCGTGTCCAAGGAGAGCTGATACACGCCTGGCATGGACGGAATCTCATTCTTAATACCGGTTCCTTCCACTACGAACAACGGATAAATCAAGTCTTCCACCCGTACGTGGTTCTCCCGCACCAGATTGCGCATAGCCGCGCTTTTGCGAAGACGGCGATGACGGTCAAATGTTTGTGCCATGTCGATTCCCTCCCAGATTCTCTATGATAGCTGCTAGTAATCCTTCCACGGTGTACTCACTCGCTACCACATGAACAGAAAGCCCGTTTTGTTTTGCAGTATCTGCCGTTATTGGTCCGATACAGGCTATCTGAACGTGCTTGAGCCAGTCAAACGATGCATAAGGCTCCATCGCTGCCATGAAATGCGTCACCGTTGAAGAGCTGGTAAACAAGATGATATCGATGAGACCTTGCTGTAGCTTTTCCGCTGCGTCTGGAGCCTGCTCTGCATCAATGACAGTGTGATACACGTCTACCTCTGTAACAGCAAGCCCCAAGCGAGCCAACTCCTTTGGCAGTGCCTTGCGGGCAATATCTGCACGAGGCAGCAGAACGCGCTGACCAGGAAGCAGCTGATCATACAAGCTCGAAAGCAAGCCTTCCGCCACGTAATCAGACGGGATGACAGCTACTTCGAGCCCGTGATGCTCAAGCGCCTTGGCCGTCTTCGGGCCGACCGCAGCAATTTTGCCAGTGAACGCTTCGAGTCCTACCCCGACCTCGCGCATGCGCTCCAAGAAGAACCGTACGCCATTCACACTCGTGAAGACCACCCAGTCGTATGTTGGCAACTGGGTGATGGCTTCGTCGAGCTTGGCAGTGTCCGTGGGCGGCATCATTTTTAACAGGGGAAATGCGTACGCTTCTCCACCTAACTGCTCGATATGTTCAACGAGCTCGCGAACTTGACTTCTTGCCCGCGTGACCATGATGCACTTGCCAGTCAGTGGCTTGTGCGATCCGTGGACAATCATTGCTCATTCTCCCGCAATACTTGCGCAAGTACTTCTCCCGCTCCTTGCGCCAGGAGGGCTTCCGCCACTTGAATACCCAGCGCTAATGGATCTTGGCCAGTCGCCGTGTTTTTGAACATTTGCTTCCCATCTGGGGAGCCAACCATTCCCGTCAAAGTAACTTCATTGGTCTCTCCAACTGTCGCATATGCGCCAATCGGCACCTGACAGCCGCCTTGGAGTTTGTGCAGGAAGCTGCGCTCTGCTGTTACCGCCAAACGCGTCGGTGCATCATCCAGCTGCTTCAAGAGAGCAAGTGTCTCCTCATCGTCTGCACGGCATTCGATGGCAAGCGCTCCTTGACCGACTGCTGGCAAGCTGATTTCAACAGGCAAAAACTGCGAGATGTTCCCTTCAAAATTCACGCGCTCAAGTCCAGCCGCAGCGAGGATGATGGCATCAAAATTGCCTTCTTCCAGCTTGCGCATGCGCGTGTCAATATTTCCACGCAAAGATTCGATCTGAATGTCAGGGCGATGTGCGAGAATTTGTGCAGAACGGCGCAAGCTACTGGTTCCTACCAAAGCTCCTTGCGGCAGTTCATCCAACGTTTTGCCGTCCTTGGAAAGCAGAACATCCCGAGGATCAACACGCTTCGGGATCGCGCCGATTACCAAGCCCTCTGGCAATTCAGCCGGCATATCCTTCAAGCTGTGTACCGCAAAATCGGTTTCCTTATCGAACAAGGATTGCTCGATTTCTTTGACAAACAACCCTTTTCCGCCTACTTTGGATAAAGTCACATCGAGGATTCGATCGCCTTTTGTCACGATTTCATGCAATTCAAAATCAGCTTCAGGTGCGAACCCCTTCAGTTTTTCTACGACCCATTTCGTTTGGGTGAGCGCCAATTTGCTGCGACGCGTTCCCACTTTCCATTTTCCCATGACAGCCTCCTTGATGAACAGCCCCTACCACCAGTCGTGAAATGTAGAAGTAGTGAAGCCTAAAAAATTGATAAGCAGTAACAAAAATGCCAGGACGTTCCATTGCGCGAGTCTGCGCATCTGCACCGTATCCCGATAGCGTTGGTACAGCCACAGCGAGTAAATCGCAAGAACCAGCACGGAGAGCACTACTTTTGAGTCAAACAAAAATTTCTCCGCCAAAACCATTTTACCCCAAATGATCCCTAATACAATCGAGAGCAAGAGCATTGGTACACCCAGCATGTTCATTCGGTACGCGTAGCCTTCCAATTGATCGAGGCTAGGCAAACGCCTGAGCAACGGCGACCAACGTCTTTCCTTGAGCATTTTGTGCTGAAGCAAGTACATCGCCGAGAAGATCATGGAGAGCGAGAATGCCCCGTAGCTAAACATGGCCAGTGTCACATGCGTCAACAATAGCTCAGAGGTCAAGATACTCGATACAGCCTCAATCGGCGTTTCCGGTAAAAACATCGACATGACGAGCACGACGAACCCGATAATATTAGTAAAAAAAACCAGTAAATCAATCCGAAAAAAATAGTGAATGGCAAGCGACAAGCCTACCAGCACCCATGAATAAAAAAAGAGCGTCTCAAACAGCGTAATGACCGGAAAATACCCCTTCATGACTGCCTGTGAGACAAAAAATGCGGTTTGCAAGGCCCAAACGACAACAAGCAACCCGAAAGCCAGACGATTGACTTTCCGGTTGCTTTGCAAGAAGTCGTTAAAATAGAAGAGAACACTTGCAGCGTAGAGAAAGATCGTCAAGTCGTAGATCCATCTCACCTCGGCCATGCACTCTCTCCCCCACTTTCCCAATCGGTTTCTAACAGTAGCAGATAGATTGTCAGGTCAGGTCAGCTTATTCAGGGAACCGGGAAGCCAATACCTGCTCCCGAGAAGAAGATGTCTGTTTATTTTTATCGTTAGCCCAGATTGCTTCCTGTTCTTTTCGCTCCAGGATCTCCTCCAACGCAAACATTTTCTCGAAAATATCCAGTACTTCTTCCCCATCTTTGGTAGCTGCCATTTCTTTTAAACGCACGACCGGATCGTGCAACAGTTGATTGACAATACCCTTGGTTGTCTTGCGGATGATGTGCATCTCCCGCTCAGACAGGTTCGGTAGCTTGTTTTCGATTTTTCGCATCGCTTCGCTTTGGATCGTGTTTGCCTTGTCACGCAGTGCAGCGATGAGTGGTGCCACGCCAAGCGTTTGGTACCAGGTCGTGAATGCCACGATTTCTTCTTGAATCATGACATCCAGACGTTCCGCTTCACGAGAACGTTCCGCAACGTTACTCGCAACGATTCCTTCCAGATCATCAATATCATATAAAAATACGTTATCAAGATCATGCAAATCAGGATTCAGGTCGCGAGGAACTGCGATATCCACCATGAACAACGGACGATGCTTCCGTTGTTTCATGATCGGAGCCAGTTCTTTTTTGCTGAGGACATAACCTGTCGCTCCGGTCGAGCTGATGACGATGTCTGCTGTGAGCAGTGCCTCTGGCAGCTGCTCCATCGTACAGGAGTCACCCTTGAACTTTTCTGCCAAAAGCTGCGCTCGCTCCAATGTACGATTTGCTACCATGACGCGTTCTGATCCGTTTGCGTGCAGGTGCTTTGCTGTCAACTCGCTCATTTTGCCCGCTCCGACGATCAGGACAGACTTCCCTGCGAAGGAACCGAAGATCTTTTTCCCCAGTTCGACAGCAGCGTAGCTGACTGAAACCGCATTTTGTCCAATCGCTGTCTCTGTATGGGCACGCTTGGCGAACGTAATCGCTTGCTTGAATAAAGTGTTGAAGACAGTCCCTGTCGTTTGACGCTCCTGCGCCAACAGGAACGCATCCCGGACTTGTCCGAGAATTTGTGTTTCTCCCATAACCATCGAATCAAGACCGGAAGAGACGCGGAACAAGTGCTCGATTGCCTGTTCGTTCTCTTTTATATAGAGATGATCCTTAAATTGTTCTTTCTCCACGCCGAACCATTCAGCCAAAAAACGGCGGGTATAGTCTCGGCCAATATTCGCCTGGTCGCAAACAACGTAAATTTCCGTCCGGTTGCACGTCCCCAGGATGATACATTCTGCGATACTCTTCGTCTGGGAGAGAAGATGAAGAGCGCGTGCTGTCCCATCGTCGCTAAATGTAAACTTTTCACGAATTTCGACAGGAGCTGTTTTATAGTTTAGACCCAGCAAAAGAATATCCATAATGTCCTCCCAGAATAACAAACCTGTTAGCGGCATATGTAAAATGCACTATTATTATATCATTATGTCCCGAATCGGATAGGAGTAATTGTGAAAAGTTTATTAACGGAGTGCACTTTGGGTATATCCTGTATAATCCGCTTGCGTTCCTTCCGGGAATACCTTATGATGTCGGCTATATATGAAAACAGAAGAAAAATTGCGAAAATGCCAGAAAGGAGAGGAAAGAAGCTTTGAGAAAACCTTGGATGGCAGACATAACGCTGCTCCTCGTCGCTTTTATCTGGGGAACCACGTTTTTGATCGTACAGCAGGCAATCGCTTCGCTGCCTCCCAATACGTTTAACGCCGTTCGTTTTACCATTGCCGCCTTATTTTTATTGATCATCTATTTCATCCGCAATCGTCATCGTGGGCAGACCTCTGAATGGAGAGGGCCACTCCTTCGTGCAGGCGTCATCCTCGGTTTTTGGCTCTGTCTGGGATACGCCTTGCAGACCGTAGGACTTTTGTATACAACGCCTTCCAAAGCTGGCTTTATCACTGGTTTATCCGTCGTATTGGTGCCGCTCTTCTCGTTTTTGCTCTTGCGTGAGCGCGTCAAGCCTTTCGCTATCGTCGGCGTGATTCTAGCAGCATTCGGCTTGTATTTGCTGACACAGAACCAGTCGTTCTCCTTTAATCTCGGTGATGCCCTGGTCTTCGGCTGTGCAATCTGCTTCGCCATGCAAATCATCTTTACCGGCAAATACGCACCTCGCTTTGCAACGCTGCCCCTTGCCATTACGCAATTGGGCACGGTAGGTGTTATCAGCTGGCTGTACGCCTTTTTCTTTGAAGATTGGAGTCGTGCCTTTGATCCGGCGATCTTGTTCAAGCCTGAGGTAGCCTTTGGTTTGATCGTCACTTCCATTTTCGCCACGGCACTGGCCTTTCTCGCTCAGACTGCCTTGCAAAAACAAACCAGCTCGACGAGGGTCGCTCTCATCTTCGCTTTGGAGCCTGTATTTGCTGCACTCACCTCCTACGTCTTTATTCATGAAGTATTGAGTGGAAGACAGTTGACCGGATGTCTCCTGATTTTCACCGGCATGATTCTCGCTGAGCTTCCCATTCAAGAATGGTTGCGGAATTTCCGTCAGAGAAAACCAAAAGACGGTCGTGAATCCGCCTGATACGAAAAGCAAAAAAGTTCCTTCTCCCCTGCGGGAAAGGAACTTTTTTTATGAGCTCTTCTTGACCTCTAGCATTACGGCATCCACAAAAAGCTGCATGACCGGTCCACACACTTCTTGCGGGTAACGCTCCGTTCGTTTGAGCCATTGTTTGAGTCGGAGCAAGTGATAAGCTGCCTGTGGAAGTCGCCCTCTTGTCCCCTGATCAATGAGAGCGACTGCCGACAGGCCTACCTTAGTCCACAGATGGAACTTCTCCACCCACGGCCTCGTTTCTTCTGCAAGCTTCTGATTCGTCATCCTTGCCA
Source organism: Brevibacillus fortis (assembly GCF_046196545.1). Classification (GTDB taxonomy): domain Bacteria; phylum Bacillota; class Bacilli; order Brevibacillales; family Brevibacillaceae; genus Brevibacillus; species Brevibacillus fortis_A. Next base: position 1,965,055 of record NZ_CP176370.1, on the reverse strand, counting down.
ACAGCTTGTCTGCCGCCGCCTCCATCTTCTGAAAAAGAGCCGTCAAGTCAGCAATCGCTTTTTGCCGATCTCCTTGCAAAAAATGAAAGCGGAAGGTCAGGATCGCTTCTAACAATCGCGGCGATTCTATCTCGCATAAAAACGAGCTTTGCACGTTATCCGCAAAGGTGAAGAAAGCATCTGCATCCTTTTGTCCCGCTATTTCCTCTACAGCTTGTTTCCATACCGTATCAGGATCGTAGCCGATCGGATCTCGCAAATAAGCTGCCGTCGTAATCAAAGGAATCTTCGAGCATTCTGGTCTAGACATCGCATTCGCCACATAACCTGCTGCGTATTGCCACAGGTCAGGATCTCGGTGACGCAATGGACCGATATGTAGTTCATTCGCCATAGCCAAATCATTCACCGGGTAGTTGTCCCAATAAAATGGCTGATGACCCGTATACTCATGAAAGCGAATGGCATCACCATCCGTCAGGTAGGGCGAGCAAACGAATCGTCCCGTCCAGAACAAATCGATTTCTGGCGGCAAATGCTGGCCGAGGTACATGATGTACGCTTCTTTTCCAATCCCGTTGTATTGTGTAGGACAGACAACCAGCTTGACAGGATCGCCCCAGCTACGTATCAAATCCCACACATAAAGCGTCGTATGGGCATGCGCCTCCGCCAAATGGGCAAACTCGGCTACATCCTTCTCATGCAATAGATGCATGGGGATATCATCGAACAATAGCGCAAAGTAACGCACACCACGATCATACAAATCCCGATACTTCCTGCCCAACAACTCCAAGTGCTGACGATTCGTATATTCCATGCTGAGTCCAGGACCCAGGCAATAAATAAACTGCATGTTGCGAGTCTTAGCATGCTGGATCAACTCATCCAACTGTTGATTGGCTTTTGCAGGAAGTGGCTCCATCCAGCGTTCCCGGAGATACTCGTCATCTTTTGGGGCGTAGAAATACGCGTTGTAATCATGTCGGTGCAAAAAGTCGATCATATCCAGCCGCTCTTCATGTGTCCAAGGTGTTCCATAGAAGCCTTCGATCACACCACGTACAGCAAAGCAAGCACTCCCGCTCACTCAGATGCTCCCTTCCCCACGACGAATTGGGTCTAAGAATTACTCATTGGCTGGAGCAGTCTCCTCAGACTTGGCAGCCGTCTCCCTGGCCATTTCCTCTCCAGCACGGATACGACGCATAATTTCTGCCCACAGTTCATCCTTGCCTTGACCAGTCTCCGAGGAAAATACAATGATCGTATCACCCCCGCGCAAATTCAGGCTTTGACGAATGACCTTCGTGTGCTGTAACCAACGCCCGCGAGCGATTTTATCACCTTTCGTCGCTACGACTACGGTAGGGATCCCGATTTGCTTGCACCAATCGTACATCGCAACATCGTCTTTACTCGGAGCATGGCGAATATCGACCAGTTGAATTATGAAGCGAAGCTCATTCCTGTTTTTCAAGTAGCCCTCGATCATTTTTCCCCATTGTTCCTTGATCGTCTTCGCTACCTTTGCATACCCGTAACCCGGGAAGTCAACGAAGTAGAGCATTTGATTAACACGGAAATAGTTCAATGTCTGGGTTTTACCCGGACGAGAACTAATCCGGGCAAGCCCTTTGCGGTTCATCATTTTATTAAGCAGGGATGATTTTCCTACGTTGGATCGTCCTACCAGCGCGATCTCATGGAGACCATCAGTCGGATACTGCTTCGGTCCAACCGCGCTGATAATAAACTCTGATGATGTTACTTTCATGCTTTGTCACCTACTGGCTGTTTAGTTAGCGCGTGACGCAGCACTTCATCTAAATGATCAACTGGATAGAATGTCAGTTCACCGCGTACGCTCTCCGGGATATCCTCGATATCCTTCTCGTTGTCTTTTGGCAAAATAATCGTGGTTAAACCTGCACGGTGAGCAGACATGCATTTTTCTTTCAGCCCGCCAATTGGCAGAACCCGACCTCGCAACGTAATCTCCCCGGTCATCCCCACTTCTTTTTTCACAGGGATTTTCGTGAGGGCGGATACGAGTGCGGTTGCCATAGTAATCCCAGCAGACGGACCGTCTTTTGGAATCGCCCCTTCTGGAAAGTGGATGTGGATGTCGTTCTTCTCGTGGAAGGTCGGATCAATTCCCCACTGATCTGCACGGGAGCGAATATAGCTGAATGCAGCCTGTGCAGATTCCTTCATGACGTCACCCAGTTTCCCTGTCAGGGTGAGCTTTCCTTTTCCAGGCAAAATGCTGACTTCTACATTCAGCGTATCTCCGCCTGCTTGTGTCCAAGCCAGTCCTGTAACGGAGCCGACTTGATCTTTTTTCTCCGCCAGTCCATATCGGTAGCGCGGTTTGCCGAGCAGTGCCTCCAACGTCTTGACCGTAACCACGACACGCTTCTTCTCGCCGCCCACAATCAGCTTGGCAGCTTTGCGGCATACGTTGGCTGCTTCGCGATTGAGATTGCGAACACCCGCTTCTCGCGTGTACAAACGAACGAGCTTCAGCATCGCATCGTCGTTCATTTTCAGCTTATCTTTGCCCAGGCCGTGATCCTGCATTTGCTTCGGCAAGAGGTAATCACGCAAAATGTTCAGCTTTTCCAATTCGGTATAGCTGGAAATCGAGATGACCTCCATGCGGTCCAAGAGCGGACGCGGAATCGTATCGAGACTGTTTGCGGTCGTAATAAACATGACGTTCGTCAAATCATAGGTCTCTTCGATATAGTGGTCACTGAATTTGTCATTTTGGTTTGGATCGAGTACTTCGAGCAGTGCAGACGCAGGGTCTCCACGGAAATCGGACGCGAGCTTGTCGATCTCATCCAGCAAAAAGACAGGATTAATCGTACCGGCTTGCTTCATTCCTTGTATGATTCGTCCTGGGAGAGCACCTACATACGTGCGGCGATGTCCGCGAATTTCCGCTTCATCGCGTACTCCACCCAAGGAAATGCGAACGAAATTGCGCCCAATTGCACGCGCTACGGAACGGGCCAGAGACGTTTTCCCGACACCCGGAGGACCTACCAGACAAAGGATCGGTCCACGCATGGAGTTTACCAGCTTTTGTACTGCCAAATACTCCAAGACGCGCTCCTTCGGTTTATCCAAGCCGTAATGATCTTCATCGAGAACTTGCTGTGCATGATAAATATCCAGATTGTCTTCTGTCGTTTTCGTCCACGGCAGCGCGAACAAGGTATCGATATACGTACGGATGACCGAGCCTTCCGCAGAAGTTGCCGGCATCTTTTCCAGACGCTCGAGCTCTTTCTCGATCTTCGCTTTGATCCGCTCAGGAGCGTCCGATTTTTCGAGCTGAGCACGCAGCTCATCTACTTCACCTTGGCGTCCGTCCTTGTCGCCCAGCTCTTTTTGGATAGCCTTCATTTGCTCACGCAGGTAGTATTCCTTTTGCGTGCGCTCCATCTGTTTCTTCACGCGGTTGCCGATCTTGCGCTCCAGCTCTAGTACCTCGCGCTCGTTGTTCAAAATGGTCAAAAGAATTTCGAGACGTTCCTTGATGTTGGTCGTCTCCAAAATTTCTTGTTTGTCCTTCATCTTGAGCGGCAAATGCGAAGCAATCACATCCGCCAAACGTCCCGGTTCCTCAATGTCCTGCACAGAGGTTAGCGTTTCTGGAGAAACCTTTTTGGACAGCTTGATGTACTGCTCAAAGTGGCCCAGCAAGGAACGCATTAAAGCTTCCACTTCGTTTTGCTCTGTTTTTTCATCTTGCAAATATGTAATCGACACGACGAAATAATCTTCTTGTTGAAGATACTCCTCGATCTTCGCGCGTTGCAAGCCTTCTACCAATACACGGATTGTCCCATTCGGCAGCTTTAGCATTTGTTTCACACGCGCAACGGTACCAATACTGTAAATTTGCTCAGCATCTGGCTCTTCTATATGGACCTCTTCCTGTGTCGCAAGCAAAATCTTGTTATCGTCTACCATGGCTTGCTCCAATGCGCGGATGGACTTTTCCCGTCCAACGTCCAAATGGAGTACCATTGTCGGATAAACAAGCAATCCTCGCAACGGGAGAAGCGGTAATTCTCGTTTACCGGAACGTTCGCCCAAGCGGATGCACCTCTCCTTGTTGATCTACCCTCTTACAAAGAGCCTTATAACAGACAAAAACGGCCCTCAAAGCCGTTTTTTTAACGCCCGCCCGGCCCCGAAAAACGAGACAAAAAAGATCATACGCAATCATTTTTGTGGAGCTCGATTCAGGCCGGGCAAGGCCTCTGGCTCTTTGCAAGCAGAAGCTTTTTTCCATTGTAGCGCAAACACAATCCGATGTCTAATCTGCGAGCATACCCGACTGTTACAGGGATAGCGGAGAGGAAGCGAGATCCTCTGCTGGGATTTGCAAAGTAAATCCCGTCGTTTCTTCTTCTTGCATGGCAGCTTGCGGTACAGCCAGCTCGATTACCTCTGTAACAGTTGACACTGGTATGATTTCGATCCCTTTCATATCGGCAAAAATGCTTTGCCAGTTTTCCTGTGGAATGAGCACTCTGGTCGCTCCCGCTTGTTTGGCAGCCTCTACCTTCGCGACTACACCCCCAACGGGCTTTACCTTCCCATGAATACTCACTTCGCCAGTCATGGCCAGTAAATTATCGACAGGCTGATTCAAAATCGCCGAGTAGATCGCAGTGGCAATGGTAATGCCCGCAGAAGGCCCATCAACAGGGATGCCTCCCGGAAAATTGATATGCAGATCATAATCATACGGACGGACGCCCATTCTGTTCAGGACAGTCAAAACGTTTTCGATCGATCCTTTTGCCATAGACTTCCGGCGGATCGTCCGGTTTCGGCTGCCCATCTCCTCTTCCTCGGCCATTCCTGTCATCGCCATTCGACCTTGACCAGGAACAGCAGCGGGGGAAGCAGTCACTTCCAGCTCCATCACACTGCCCATGTTCGGACCGTATACAGCAAGACCGTTGACCAATCCGACTTGCGGTGTATCATGCACCTGCTTTTCAGGGCGAGGCGATTTTTGACTGCTGTGCATCACCCATTCCACATCGGCAGCATGGATGTCTTTGCGTTCTTCCGTCAAGGCAATTCCCGCAGCGATTTGCAGTGTATTGATCGCTTCACGTCCATTGGTCGCGTAGCGCTCGATCACGGAAACAGCGCTGTCTTCAATATCCATATTCATTTTAGGCACGGCCGTACGCACGATACTCCCAATTTCTCCAGCCTTCAATGGGCGGAAAAAGATTTCCAGGCAACGGGAACGAAGCGCAGCAGGCAATTCTTCCGGCAGCCTTGTCGTCGCCCCAACCAGACGGAAGTCGGCAGGCAAACCGTATTTGAAAACGTCATGAATATGCGAAGGAATTTGGTTATTTTCCTCGCTGTAGTAAGCACTCTCCAGCATAACTTTGCGGTCTTCGAGAACCTTTAGTAACTTATTCATCTGAACAGGATGAAGTTCCCCTATTTCATCAAGAAAAAGCATGCCACCATGCGCTTTCGTCACAGCTCCTGGCTTTGGCTGCGGAATCCCTGCCTGCCCAAGCGAGCCTGCTCCTTGATAAATCGGATCATGTACAGAGCCGATTAACGGGTCAGCAATCCCGCGCTCATCAAAACGAGCAATCGTCGCATCGATTTCAATAAACTTGGCATCAGAAGAAAACGGCGACAACTGATTTTTCTTCGCTTCTTCGAGCACGACCCTAGCCGCTGCGGTCTTGCCTACACCAGGTGGTCCATAAATAATGACATGCTGTGGGTTCGGACCACACAAAGCGGCACGCAACGCACGAAGCCCATCTTCTTGCCCTACAATTTCTTCCAAAGTCGCTGGTCTTGTTCTCTCTGACAGAGGTTCTGTCAACGCAACCATTCTCATTTTACGAATGGAATCAAGATCCTTGCGCGATTCCTTTTCGGTTGAGGTTTTCGTGTTTCTCTGCGCTCGCAGCAAGTTCCAAAAGTAGGTGCCGATCACGATACCAACAACCACTTCAATGACAGCAATGACCAATGTCGTATAGTCCATATGCAGTCCCTCCCATGCGTCTTCGCTTGCAGTCAACTTTTGTCCCCCGAAGAGAAGGGAACCTGTTCCTGACCGTTTTGTGCATATGTAAAGCTTCTCTTGAACGATATCAAGTAGTATTGCCCCGCAAGCGTAGACATAAACCAACAACAAAAAAACCACCTCGTTTATAACGAGATGGTTTGTGTACAATACTTATGCTGTTTCTTCGTGCAATTCCTGGCCTTCTTTGGTCAACAGTTGCGGCTTCACTTTGTCGCGAACCGTTTCTTCGGTAATCACGCACTTGTTGACGTCTTCTCTAGAAGGAAGCTCATACATCATGTCGAGCATGATTTGTTCGATAATCGCACGCAGTCCGCGCGCACCAGTGTTGCGCTTAATCGCTTCTTTGGCGATTTGCATGAGCGCACCGTTATCGAACTCCAGCTCAACACCGTCGAGACTCAGCAGTTTTTGGTACTGTTTCACCAAAGAGTTTTTCGGCTCTGTCAGGATACGCACGAGCGTCTCCTCATCCAGCGGCTCCAAGGTAGCCAGCACTGGCAAACGACCGACAAACTCTGGAATCAGACCAAATTTCAGCAGGTCTTCCGGCAAAATGTATTTCAGGTATTCTCCGGCTTTCAGATCGCCTTTTACGCCATCGCCGAAGTCTGCACCGAAACCGATGACTTTTTTACCCAAACGACGCTTAATAATCTGCTCGACGCCATCAAATGCACCACCGCAGATGAACAAAATGTTCGACGTGTCGATTTGGATGAACTCTTGGTGAGGATGCTTGCGTCCGCCTTGTGGTGGAACACTCGCAACAGTACCCTCCAAAATTTTCAAAAGCGCTTGTTGAACGCCTTCACCAGATACATCACGCGTGATGGATGGGTTTTCCGATTTGCGGGCTACCTTATCAATCTCGTCGATGTAAATGATTCCTTTTTCAGCCTTCTCAACATCATAATCAGCAGCCTGGATGAGCTTGAGCAAAATGTTTTCAACATCTTCGCCCACATAGCCTGCTTCTGTCAGAGAAGTTGCGTCTGCAATCGCGAAAGGTACATTCAGAATGCGCGCCAATGTTTGCGCGAGCAACGTTTTCCCGCTACCAGTTGGACCGATCAGCATGATGTTGGATTTTTGCAGCTCCACATCCTCGATCTTCGCCCCGGAATTAATCCGTTTGTAGTGGTTGTACACCGCTACAGACAAGGACTTCTTCGCCATATCTTGACCAATGACATAGTCGTCCAAGATTTTGCGAATTTCCACTGGCTTTGGAATTTCTTTCATATCGATTTCTTCTTCAGTGCCCAGTTCTTCCTGTACAATTTCATTGCACAGTTCGATACATTCGTCACAAATGTAAACACCAGGACCAGCTACCAGCTTGCGCACCTGTTCCTGGGACTTGCCGCAGAAGGAACACTTCAGTTGGCCTTTGTCGTCGTTAAACTTAAACATGCGCTTCACCTCACAACGGGTCAGTTTTTGCGTTCGATAATAGAGTCAATCAATCCGTAGGCCTTTGCTTCTTCTGCGCTCATGAAATTGTCGCGGTCTGTATCCTGCTCTACGCGTTCATAAGGCTGACCTGTCCGCTCAGACAAAATCTCATTCAGCTGGCGCTTCGTTTTCATGATCCATTCCGCATGAATGCGGATGTCTTCAGCTTGCCCACGTACACCACCGAGCGGTTGGTGAATCATTACCTCGGCATTTGGCAGTGCGAAGCGTTTGCCTTTTGCACCAGCAGCCAACAGGAACGCACCCATGCTGGCAGCCATGCCCACACAAATCGTGGACACATCCGGTTTGATGTACTGCATGGTGTCATAGATGGCCATTCCTGCTGTAACAGAACCACCTGGAGAGTTTATGTATAGCGATATGTCTTTGTCCGGATCTTCTGCCTGCAAGAAAAGCAGCTGAGCAACAACCAGATTGGCGATTTCATCATCAATCTCGGTGCCCAAGAGAATAATCCGGTCTTTCAGGAGGCGCGAGTAAATATCGTAGGAGCGCTCGCCCCTGCTTGTTTGCTCAATGACCATAGGGATTAGCATTATGTATTTTCCTCCTTTGCCGAAAAAAGTCAATGGTGGAAAAACAAGGCACGATACACTCGTGCCTTGTGGTCTTGACAGTCAGCGCTCAGGGTTAGCCTGCCCACTGACCAATCATGCGTTCTTCTAAGCTTATGCTGTTACTTTGCTTTCTGCAACCAGCAAATCTACTGTTTTGCGAGTTTGCACATCGCGATACAGAGCAGCCATGCCATCTTGTGCGGAGAAGATTTTGCGCAGCTCGTCTGCTGGGCGGCCGTATACGCCAGCCAGTTTCTCGAGTTCTGCAGTTACATCTTCTTCTGTTGCTTCGATGTTTTCTGCTTTGCCGATTGCTTCCAAAGTCAGGGAAGTGCGAACGCGGGATGTTGCGTCTGCACGCAATTGATCACGCAGTTGGCTCTCATCCATGCCGGAGAACTGGTAGTACAGTTCCAGCGTCATGCCTTGGTATTGCAGACGTTGACCAAATTCATTTACCATTTGATCCAATTCATGCTCAACCATTACTGCTGGCAGATCGATCTCAGCGTTTTCAGCTGCTTTCAGAACGAGCTGCTCACGAACATATTGATCTTTTTCTTGCGCAGTTTTTTCTTCGAGTTTTTTCTTGGTGTCTGCTTTCAGCTCTTCCAGCGTGTCGAACTCGCTCACGTCTTTGGCAAACTCATCATCCAAAGCAGGCAGGTTTTTGCGCTTCAGGCTGTTCAGCTTCACTTTGAATACCGCTTCTTTACCAGCGAGGTTAGGAGAGTGGTACTCTTCAGGGAAAGTTACGGTAATTTCTTTTTCTTCGCCGATGTTCAAGCCAGCCAGTTGCTCTTCGAACCCTGCGATGAAAGTACCGGAACCCAGTTCCAGAGAATAATCTTCCGCTTTACCGCCTTCAAAAGCTACTCCGTCTTGGAAGCCTTCGAAATCGATTACTGCGATATCGCCTGTTTGTGCGGCACCCTCTTCTACTGCTACGAGCTCAGCATGACGCTCTTGCATGCGCTTCAGTTCAGCATCAACGCTCTCTTCTGTTACAGAGAAGTCTTTTTCTTCGATGGACAGACCTTTGTAGTCGCCCAGCTTCACTTCAGGCTTCACAGTTACAGTCGCTTTGAAGATCAGGTTTTTCCCTTGTTCCATTTGCGTTACGTCTACTTCTGGACGATCTACTGGCTCGATACCAGCTTCACGAACAGCTTGTCCGTATGCAGTTGGAAGCAGAATGTCAAGAGCGTCTTGGTACAGAGATTCTACACCAAAACGGGATTCGAACATTTTGCGTGGTACTTTTCCTTTACGGAATCCTGGAACTTGAACTTTTTGAACCACTTTTTTAAACGCTTGATCCAATGCTGCGTCTACTTGCGTAGCATCTACTTCAATCGTCAGGACTCCCTGGTTATTCTCTACCTTTTCCCAATTTGCTGCCACGTAAACTTCCCCTCCTAAATCGAATCAACAGAACATCGCCAGCCGCGCCATGGTATCTTCGCAGGCTCGGATGATAATATTCTAGCCATTATAACCATTCTAGTATAGCACAAATCTTTTAGTTTTCAAGAAGACCTCATTGGTCGACGAACAGAATAGTTCCCTCCCAATTGTGAAACCAGGTTGCCCAAATGGTCATAAAACGCCACGGATATGTAAACTTCTGTCGGGCTCGTTCCTGTCTCTTCTACAAGAGCATATGTCGGTACGTGAAAACCGCGCGGCATTTGCAGGCTGCCCGGATTCAGAAACAAGATGTCTCTTTCCACGCCACAGACAGGTACATGAGAGTGACCGAATACGACTACATTTGCTCCGACCTCTTCTGCACGGTAATGAAGACGCAGAAGAGAGCCTTTCACTCCGAAAAGATGCCCGTGCGTTTGCAGGATGTGAAGGTCTCGCCATTTGGTCTCTTGCTCAGTCGGCACCTCTTGTGTCGAATCGCAATTGCCCCGGACAAGCGTCATGTTGGAAAACGGCTCGCGCTTATGGTCGACACAAAAATCGCCACAATGCAAAATCTTTTCGACATGATGTCGTTTGACGACCTGGCTTACTTCCCGAACCAAGCCGTGGCTATCGCTCATGATGAGAATTCCCATCACGCCTCACTCTCCTGTTTTCTCTCTAGTCTACTTGATGATTTCGAGCAGTTGCTGCATGGCACGAGCGCGGTGGCTGATCTGATTCTTTTCTTCTGGCATGAGTTCGGCCATCATTTTGTCCATCGATGGGATGTAGAATACCGGATCGTATCCGAAGCCGTTTGTCCCTTTTGGCTCACGCGCAATCACACCCTCACAAGCGCCAGTGGCAATGATTGGCTCTTCGCCAGGAATCACCAACGCCAACGTACAACGGAAGCGAGCTGTGCGTTCCTGTGTCGACACCTCTTCCAGCTCTTTCAACAATTTACGCCAATTCTGCTCGTCTGTTGCATCTTCCCCGGCAAAGCGTGCGGAGTAAACACCAGGACGTCCTTCCAGCGCATCTACTTCCAGACCGGAATCGTCACCGAGGGCTGGCATTTTCAAGTATGTAGAGATTTCGATTGCTTTTTTCAGCGCGTTTCCTTCGAAGGTGTCTTTGTCTTCTACTACCTCGGGCACACCCTCAAATTCAGCGAGGCTAATTCCTTCCCAGCCTGCATCTGCGAACAGCCTGTTGAATTCTTTCACTTTTCCTTGGTTACGTGTTGCGAGAACGACTCTTTTTCGATTAGGCATGACTTTCCTCCGCTACTGATTGTGCAAAAGAGAGCGTAACATCAGCGAGCGCCTCTTTTTGACTGTTAATCAAGTTGTCAATGCCGACTTTTGCAAGGGCAATCATTTCTTGTAGCTGCTCAGGCGAAAACGGAGCATCCTCCCCTGTTCCTTGCAGCTCGACAAACTTTCCTTTTCCCGTCATGACGACATTCATGTCCACAATCGCTGAAGAATCTTCTTTGTAGTTGAGATCGAGCACGGCTTCCTCGCCAACTACCCCTACTGAGGTCGCTGCCAGGAAGTCATTGAGCGGCAGCTGCTTCCAGGTGCCACTATCCACCAGCTTTTGCATCGCGTCTACCATTGCCACGTAGGCTCCGGTAATCGAAGCTGTCCGCGTACCTCCGTCTGCCTGAATGACATCGCAATCCAACCAAATGGTGCGTTCACCCATTGCTTCAAGGTTTACAACGGAGCGCAGAGCACGTCCGATCAGACGCTGAATCTCCATTGTTCGTCCACCGACTTTTCCTTTGGACGACTCACGCGCGTTGCGGGTCGCTGTTGCTCGGGGAAGCATGGAATACTCGGCTGTGATCCAGCCCTTCCCGCCACCACGCATAAAAGGTGGCACCCGGTCCTCCAAAGTCGCCGTACAAATCACCTTTGTGTCTCCGACTTCAATCAGGCACGATCCTTCTGCGTGTTTAATGTAATTGCGCGTAATGGTTACAGGGCGCAATTGATCATGGGCACGGCCATCCACTCTCATTCCAAGTTCCTCCTAAATCGCTTTGATACACTCCGCTCATTATACCAGAGGCGGGAAACGATCTGCCACTGCACAAACGCCTCTTCCTTATTTACATTAATTGCAAATATTCTTGTCACTTTACTCTTTCAATAAAAATTTCATGCGGACATCGGTTGCTCCTTGGCGGCTGGAGGACTGTACGTGCTAGTGACAGCAGGCAAGTGGCGAACAAAAACCACGCTCGTTAATACGGGCGTGGCTCGTTCATTACATCTGAATGGGATTTAGTTGAACGGGACGGCTCACTGGCTTGGTGAACTCGCCACTGGCTAGCGGTTTTCCTTCCACTAGCAGCTGCACTTGCTTGGCTCCTGTCGTTTCTGTCAATGACAAGACGAGCGATTGCAAGGCTTCTGGACTCGCTTCCTTGCCATCGTCATACTTGAGGATGTCACTACTCAAATTGACTGTCACCAAATCTTTTTCCTGCTTCACATTCAGAACACGTGTCGTACGCAGCAAGGAACTAAAAAGCTGAGATCCTTGTTTCGGTCCTTTGATCAACTCTTCAACGGTTGCCTTGGCGATGTCAGCCGTTTCAGGAACCAGGCGAGTGACTGGGACATAATACGTACGTGTGTCATCCAGCTGTCCTTGGAAATAAACCGTTACGCTGGAGGTATCTCCTGGTACCGCCCCATCACCCAATTCGAGATTGACTCCTTGATTGCGGTCTAATAGCGTAATGGGTGTTTTAGCTGCTGGCATTTCCGTCAACGGCGTTCCGTTCACCCAAATTTGCACAGTCTTGACGGTGTTAAATTCCGTCAACGCCCGGGTGACTGCATCGACTATTTTTTTCTCGTCTTTCTCCTCGTACGTTTTGAAGTCTTTGGAAAAATCGACAGTGGCTACGCCGTTTTTGATGACTAGTCCTTTTACTTCTGTCCCTTTCGGCAAGACAGCGGAGAAGCCGCCCTGGAGCATGCTTTCTACCGGGCCACCTTTTACCATGTAGTTCAATACTTGTTTGGCAGGACCTTCTGATTTCGGAAGAGTCATCGAGACAGGAACGATATATCCATTCGCATCCTGCAAGTACACCATTCTCTCTCCAGTCTCCTGAACGACCGCTTGTGCGCCTTCTTTTGCAGCATCCGGGGACGGCGTGCCGTTTGGCAAATCAACTGATACCTCTGACTGCGGTGGTGCATCAATACTAATTGTTTCCTTTTCCGGGCCAAAGAGACCGCAGCCCGACAAAAGCACTGCGCTAACCCCCAGCACGGCCGTCATTTTCCCGATGTGCCTTATCTTCATTTCCCCAGCCTCCTCCAGACACTTTGTACTACCATGTATACGAGCTAGGCTTGGGTTTATGCGTTGAAAGTTTGTCTCGCCAGACAAGGTCTTCTATCAGGGCTGGACGGATTTTTCCAATGAGTTGTGCTGGACGTTTACTTTGCAATCCAGCCACTCTTCTGCAATGGTCCGGAATTTGTGGGCGTCCCCACTCGTCACAAACAGATGTTCCGGACGCTCTATTTGCTTGCTTTCGGCGTCCGTCGCAATTTGCAGGGACAATTCTCGCGCTGTCTCTTCTGCGGAGTTGATCAAGCGTACTCGATCTCCCATCACTTCCGAAATGACTGGGGCGAGCAACGGATAGTGTGTACAACCCAAAATTAACGTGTCCAAATCTTCGTGCAAGAACGGGGCGAGCGTTTCTTTTACGACTCTTCTTGCTTCCTCCGAGTTCGCCATGTGGCTCTCCACCAGTGGCACAAATGCGGGACAAGCCATGCCTGCGACGTACAGATCCGGTTGAATCCGTAAAAGCGCACGTTCATACGCCTTGGTACGAATGGTCGTTTCCGTCCCGATGACACCGACCCTTCCGTTTTTCGTCACTTGAACAGCCGCACGTGCCCCTGGTTCAATCACCCCAATGACGGGCAGTGGCAAATCCTCCATCGCTTCCTCCAGCACGACGGCAGTCGCAGTATTACAGGCGATCACCAATGCTTTTAACGGTGTACGCATCACATAATCGATCATTTGAAAGCTGTAGGCACGAATCTCTTCCGGCGATTTGGAGCCATACGGACAACGGGCATTATCGCCTACATAAACAATCCGTTCTTCGGGTAGCTGACGCATGACTTCCTTCGCAACAGTTAATCCTCCCACTCCTGAATCAATAACGGCAATCGCTCGTTCTCTACTCATGCTAATGTGTCTCCCCTGTTGAAATGAATATAGTACAGCATACCACTCAAACATTTGTGCTACTACCATATGCCGAGATGAAATTTCTTGTACTCCGCAAATGTCGCACCTTCTCTAGGCGCCTTTCATAATGTGGGGAGAGATGATGTGCCCATGAGGAGGAGAATCTTTTGGTAGAAGAAGCCAAGAATTTGCTAAATTGGAGCCAATGGGGCCGACAATGGATCGAGCATTTGCGAAGACATAAGACCCTCAACCGAGAACTCGAACGGCATCTGCACAAATTCGAAGAAACATTTACACTGATCGGAAGGCAAGCATCGAAGCTTGATTCGACAAAAGAAAGCAACGAACTCCCTGCCCTCATCACTCGCGCAGAACAGGTGCAGGAGCAATTCCATCACTTTTTACGACTGGCTCAGTTGAGTGAAGATGAGCATCTGGAAGGAGAAGTGAGTGAACCTGCTCAGGAAACAATGAATGCACAGCCAGCGGTGGCGGAAGAAGTACAAGTGCCTGTAGTGCCAGAACCCGTTTCCTATCCCGGTGAACGCGAGCCAGTCCGTGCGGCACGCCCCGTGGCTGTCGGTCGACATACCCTCCCCCCGCTCCCTTATGGCTACAACGCTTTGGAGCCGTACATCGATGAAGCTACCATGCAAATTCATCACAACAGGCTACACCAAAAGTATGTAGACGATCTCAATACAGCAGAGCGAAAGCTAGCAGAGGCACGAGAAAGTGGCAACTTCGATCTCATACGCCATTGGGAACGTGAGCTAGCCTTTAATGGGGCCGGTCATTACTTGCATACGATCTTTTGGCCAGCCATGAGTCCAAATGGGGGTGGCACTCCCTCTGGTGATCTCGCAGCGGCAATCAATCGGTATTTCGGTTCGTATGAAGCCTTTAAGAGACAATTTAGTCAGGCGGCAGAAAAGGTAGAAGGTCCTGGGTGGGCGATCCTCGTTTGGTCCCCGCGCGCACATCATCTGGAGATTCTTACAGCCGAAAAGCACCAGAACCTGTCACAATGGGATGTGATTCCGCTACTGGCTCTGGATGTATGGGAGCATGCCTATTTTCTGGCGTATCAAAACCAGCGAAACAAGTATGTAGAGAACTGGTGGAATATCGTCAACTGGCCCTATGTGGAAGAGCGATTCGAGAAAGCACGAAAACTGCGCTGGGAGCCGTATTGACTTGGATCTCCCCTCCATTGACAAACCCCCTCGTCATCCCAAATGTCAGGAATGAGAGGGGGTTTTTGCTTTGCTGGCGATACTTATTCGTTATACGGGACAAATTCGATCTTTTGCACCTTAATCGGATTTTGAATGGGCTTGGCATTCTCATCTGTTTTCTGGGCAGCGATCTTGTCTACGACTTCCATCCCGGCAAATACATGACCAAAAACAGTGTGGCGATTGTCGAGGTAAGCACGTCCGCCAATTTCTTTATACTTCGCTTCTGCGTTCAACGGCAGCGCCGACAAATCGAGGTACTCCTGATCTACCTTGGGGCTTTGTACAATGTAGAAATGCGTGCTGTTCGTATTAGGTCCAGCGTTCCCCATACTGAGCGCTCCTCTCAAATTGAACAGATCCCGGCTAAACTCGTCCTCAAACGACTCTCCGTAAATACTCGGCAGCTCCTTGCCATCCGGCCCTTTCAAATCTCCCGCCTGAATCATGAAATCGTTGATCACACGGTGAAAAATCATATTGTTGTATTGCCCTTTTTTCGCGAGTGTTTTAAAGTTTTCCACCGCTTTTGGAGCTTTGTTCGGGAACAGTCTCAACTTTATCACACCGGCATCAGTCGTGATGACGCATACTTCTTCGCCTTTGCGCGGCTTCTCCAACTGAATCAGCTTCACATCTGACACATCGATGCCAGAGTCCTGCCAAATGACACCCCACGCCTTCCAGTTTACCGGGTCTGTCCCGAGTCTGGCCAAGCCGAGATAATCCGTTTTTTCAATGGCCTTGTTATCCGCGGTATACCCTACGTATTTGAATTTCACAATCGCGCGGTAGTTATTGTAAGCATCCTCCTTCGTGACGGTGTACAGCTTGTCTACTTTTGCTTCGATCACCTGAATGTTTTTATATTGTGCCAATCCTTGCATGTAGGCTTTCATCGCAAAATTCGTCAAGGAGTCATCTGCTACCAGCTTTGCTACCTCAGCAGGATTGGATCGTTGCTTCACTAAGGACGCGATGAAATCATTCACTTCCTGCTTATCTCCACCATGTGGGCGGAACTGGTTGACCTGAGCTTCGTTACGATAATCATGAATAGCGTTTGCAGAAGCATGTTGGACAAAAGTCGGACTCAGTAACGGGATCGCAATACTTGCAACGACTGCCAAAGAAACGAGTTTTTTCATTTTTTCTGCCCCCACCAATTAGAAGATTGTTCCATAAAGACAGTATAGCTCAATCTGTAAATTGATGTCTGAAATATTTTAAAATTCTGCTAAAACTATATAATCATAAGGAGGGTTTTCGGGGTGCATAGCGGAGTTGTGACGAGGCAGGATTTCCTTCCCACTTCCCTCTTATCAATCGTCAGATTATTCTGGGAGGATAGAAAAGCTGTGAACATGATAGGAAAGTTCCTGGCGACTCTATATAATATGCTCTCAAGAGCGCTCTTTTTTGTTTGTTACTTTGAATCGGGAGGTTTCATGATGAATACCAAAACTGTAGTTTATGAAGCCAGCTATCGTGATCAACTAGTAGATATTTGGTATCGTGCCGTTTGCCGTACTCACCATTTTTTGACGAAAGAAGATATTGAGTTTTATAAACACATGGTAAAAAATGAAGCACTATCTGCCGTTGAGGTATGGATGGAAATAAACGAAAAGAAAGAGCCTGTAGGCTTTATTGGCCTAGATGGAACGAAAATCGAAATGCTGTTCGTTGATCCAGAATACCATGGGAAAGGGATTGGCAGCAGATTACTCGAACATGCGGAACGAAAGTATGGCCCTCATTTGAAAGTAGATGTCAACGAGCAAAACGAAGGGGCTCACGCCTTCTACAAATGGTATGGGTTTGTGCAAACAGGACGATCTGAACTAGATGGTTCGGGAAGGCCGTTTCCTTTGCTTCATTTAGATTTACTACGTTAATTTTCGGTTTTTCAAAAAACAAGACTGTCTCCTGTAGTAGAATTCTCTACTTTGAGACAGTCTTGCTCTACTTATGTGTCTTAAAAACTACCAAGGGCATTCACACAAAGGGCCATTTCTTACGCATCCTTTTTGGCATCCTGCAAATGCACTTGCTCCGAGCTTTTGAAGTAATTTCTTAAACATGCTTATCACCCCTTTTTACATAAATTGTATCCACAGGAATATAATACAATGTTTATATGGAAATTGAAAGCGTTTTCTTAAATTTCAAGAATTAATATTTTTGTCGCTCTTCCTACTATATTCTTCTGCTGCTTCCATTTTGTTAATGAACGTCCCGACCACCTTTAATACTTGAAACAAGACGACCAAAATTGCGATGACCGTCAACCATAATACCCCGAACCCAATCACCCAGCCTGTAGACATGTTCATCCCTGCCTTTTTCGCAAAATATGTTGGAACGTACTGATTTCTCCGCTAATAGCCATGAGCAGTGAGATGCACACACTCGAAAAGAAGATAGCGATTACCCCGTTGGTGATTTCGAATCTACCGGACATTACATACTGGTCAACACTCGCCCAGCCCCCGCTCCATTGCCCTACATAGACGGCCAGACTGATGAAAACGAGGTTACGCAAAACAAGCTTCCACGATAAAAAATGGTTTCCCGCCATTCCGCCGCATCCGCAAGAAATCTTCTTTCTGCCTCTTGCTAGATTGATACTGATCGCGAGTGTGTACGCCCCTAGCAACAAAATCGCCAGGGACAGTCCCAGCGTTGTAAAAAGACCTATCAGCAAGGAAACCGCTACGGTGGCTTGCAACCCCAGATCCAGATGCGTAAAGCTTTTTGACCACGAGTAGGGTATGATCTGATAGGCTCGCACAATGGACAAATGCGTGCCCATATCCCTTATTTTTGAGACAAACGTGCTAAGAAATAAAAAAGCGAGAATCAACCGAAACAGCAGACCAAACTCTTCCATAACACCCCTCCTTCGTTACGCAAACCATTTCGCCTGCATACGGTACATACGCGAATATTCTCCGTTTGCATCCATTAACTCATCATGATGCCCCACTTCGATCAGCTGACCTTGCTTCATGACAAAAATCCGATCCGCCATTCGTGCTGCAGCCATCCGATGGGAAATAAAAATCGCCGTCTTGTTCTGTGTGAGGGCATCAAACTGCTGAAATACTTCCAGCTCTGCTTGCGGATCAAGTGCCGCCGTAGGCTCGTCCAGAATAAAAATCTCTCCTCTTCTGTATAAAGCCCGCGCCAACGCGATCTTCTGCCATTGTCCACCTGACAGGTCTTCACCATCCTGTAGCGTCCGACCCAATATCGTATCGTATCCACTGGGAAGCTTGCGAATAAAGGTATCAGCCCCTGTTTCAACCGCTACTTGCCTCATCTGCGCGGGATTGATTTCCTGCGTCACTCTCCCAATGGTGATGTTCTCTCCAGCAGTGAAATTGTAACGAATGAAGTCTTGGAAAATGACCGTGATATTTCGTTGCAGGTCGGAAATATCGAGCTCATGAATCGACTGATTATCAAACAGAATATTCCCCGAATGAACTGGATAAAGCCCCATCAAGCATTTGACGAGCGTCGTTTTTCCAGAGCCATTATCGCCAACAATCGCAATACGCTCCCCTGGCTTGATCGTAAAGGAAACTTCATTGATCACATTGCGCTCCATTTTGGGATAGCAAAACGACACCCGATCAAACGTAATACCAAATTGCAGCTTGGTGGGAAACTCCGCTTTGCCAGTGAGCTGCGGAATCGTTTTATCCTCGTATTCCAGAAAATCAAACAGATCAGCGATGTACAAGCATCTGTTAACGATATGTGCGAGGTTAAAGGTCATGAGCGAAAGCAACTGCTGCGTATTCTGTACCGCTTGTGCAATGGCTACAAAATCCCCTACTTTCAAGGCGCTCGCACGAAGCAGCGATACGACTAATCCCAAGCAGCCAATATACATCGAGGAGGTAAAAATTCCTGAGAGAATCAGTGCTTTTTCCCTGCGGTGGAGCAGACGAAGTACCTCTTTCATGTTTTTTAAATACAGGCGAGACCATCTGCCTAGCAAAAAGTCCTTTAGTTGAAACAGTCGGACCTCTTTGGAGCTGTCGCGCTCATTTAGGATCGAGCTGATGTAAGAGGCTTCGCGAATCTCTGGCGTCTGGAGCCTTGCGAGAAAGTATTCCGACATACCAAATTTGATTTGGACAATTAACAGCGGGATCACGGCCAGCAAGCTCATCACAGCCAATCCCCAGTGAATGCTAAGCAAAAACACCGCATAGGAAATCAGAGTAATCAGATTTTTCCCAAGATCCAATACCCTTTCCACAGGGTCCAAAAAGCGTTCCCCCATAGCCTCTGCCCGGATACGATGGTGGTGGTTGTAAAATTCCGGATCATCGAAATAAGAGAGCGGAACAGATGCTGCTTTCTTTGCTACCAAATGCTCCAAATGATATTCCAGTCGTTGCTCCGTATGGGCATCTAGAATGCGCAAGACCGTTTCCAACGCATTGGTCACCAGTGTCACAGAAAACAATCCTGCGAGTAGCCAAAGCAATGGCTGGTAATCATCCGTCTGGTCCAGTGCAATGGCTGTAACCTCGTTCACCATTTCTTTCATGATCCAGATTGATGCTAATGGGGAAAATGCCAGGATGATTCTGAGGGCAATGGAACATATGAGCCATAGCTTGCCATGCTGCCAAATCAATCGAACGGTTTTAATGAAATAGGAGCGAGTCATGCTGGTTCACCTGCTAGCGCCAGGAGCTTCTTTTTGGTTTCCACGGCGGTTATTGGCTTGGCACGAATGACGTTCTGTTCGTCGATTACGAAAATGCTAGGGAAATGATTGATCTGGTAGGTTTTCAGCATGGGTTCGTTGCCGATCAAGACAGGGATGCCAGATATGTTGTTTTCTCGTAGCCATTGGGAAGTGGATATGTGCTCGGATTCTGTTGAGATGATAACGGATGCATCTGTGAGCACCCTTCCCTCGGACAATAGTTCGTGCACATGATTGGCACAATGCCCGCAGCCTGTATGGGTGAAGTTTACGATCAGTGGGCGGGGCAGATGATTTAGTTGTTGCTCTTGACCGCTTAGCGTGCGGAAAGGTAGTGATTGTAGTTTGGTGCCGATTGCTGGTCCTGTTTCAGGGATGAATGGGTGGAAGTGATGGACCTGTCTCTGGGTTTGTTTTAATAGGGTAAGAAGTTTTGCCAGTATGAAGGCAAAGATAAGTAGAAAGATTGTGTTTATGGCTATGAGCAAATCTATCGATCCCCTTCCATGCGACTCGAGATAATACGAGAGGCGTAACATATTTTTACAGAGAAAATACCATAATATTCTAATTTTGTCATTGATTTATATTTCAAATGTGTCTATTGGTAGAAAAGATTTTACGCTTAACCCCCCTCAGACAAAGGACTTCCCAAAACACATAAGAAAACTCCAAACCAGTAGTTAATTACTAGTTTGGAGTTCAACTTTTTATTCATGATGCACTTCTATCTATTTCTCTTTATACGAAAATTTTTCTGGATTCTTTGCATAGTCGCTAGATAAAACACAATCATTTGTTTCAAATGACACTCTCACTTTTCCAGTTGCATTAACACCAAATTGACAATAGCCACTTGACCAATCTAATACTCCACCCAGATGATATAGATATTCTTCATAATCTAAAGTGTCTCCCCAGCTTTTCTTGAACGTAACAAAGTCATTTGCATTAGGCCGGTATACGGAAACTTCTAATCGACCTGTAAAATCAACTTGATCAAATAAATTGCCTGTAACATCAAGTTCCTTTCTAATTTTATTCACTTATTTCTTCATTATTAAAGAACGTCTTCCTTCTAGATCGTAATTTAAACCCTCATCTGCCCCGCAATCGTCAAATGCGCCTCACCTGCTACGCGAATAACAGGCTCTTCACCAGAGCGATCGACCGTTACATACAGCTTTCCTGGCCGATCAATCGCATGCCCTTGCCCTACGACAAGGTGTGTCACTTTTCCAGCAGGCAGCAACTCTTCCAACGCCAAATAGCCAGCCAGTGCCCCGTTTGCAGCACCCGTTACGGGATCTTCCGCAATCCCGATCGCAGGTGCAAAATCCCTCGTGTACAAGTCATAGCCTTCAGGAGCATCCCACGTAAACAAATGGGTGGTTGTAATGCTATGTTCCCTGTTCATTTCTGCGAGCGAAGAGAACAATGGCTGCGCTGCATCAATCGCCTGACGGGTGCGGACTGGAACGAGCAGATGCATATTGCCAGTGGAAGCGAGCTTCATCGGATAGCGATCGTCCAAATCAGCCAATGTTAGGCCAACCAACCTCGCTACCTCTTCTCTGTCTAAATCGATCTCCTTCACAGAAGGCTTGATTTGGGTCATTTCCACTCGCTGTAACTGACCATCCTCCATCACCAATTGAACAGGAATCAACCCGACGTTTGTCTCAAACACGATACGGCTACCCTTCTCCAACCATCCGCGTTCTGTTGCCAATAGCCAAGCAGAACCCACTGTCGCATGGCCGCAGAAGTCGATCTCAACCGAAGGAGAAAAGTAGCGAATACGAAAATCTGCTTCTGGATGGTCGGACGGCATCAAAAAGGCAGACTCAGGAAGATTCAACTCATTGGCAATTTTCTGCATTTGGTGTAAAGTCAAAGTACCTGCTTCCGGGATAACGCCTGCGGGATTGCCTGCAAACGGCTCTCTCGTAAAGGCGTCCACATGGTATACGCTCACATGATTCATGGTTAATTTCTCTCCTTTTGTTAAACGAATGCTTCTCTTGCTTTTCATCTTAAAGTGATGCAACCGCGCTGTAAAATGAAGCTTTCGCATGCCAACCATGATAAAAACTTCATGAAAGGAGGAGCGCCATGACTTTGTTTCAAATGGAAGTCCTTGTGGCTGTCACCAACACTGGCAATTTCACGCGAGCAGGAGAACAAATCGGTTTGAGCCAGTCGGGTGTAAGTCATACCATCGGCGCACTGGAGAAAGAGCTCGGCATTTCCTTGTTTACCCGCAATCGCAGTGGGGTTAAGCTGACCGCAGCTGGCGAAAAAATCGTCGCCTCTGCCCGGACCATATTGGAAAACGTCTCACTGATTAAACAGGTGGCTGCCGAATCAAGTGGGCTAACGGAGGCAACGCTCCGGATTGCTTCTTTTCCCAGCGTAACTGCTCAGCTCCTTCCAAAATTGCTAAAGTCGATAGAAAGTTACTATCCGCATATGCAAACAAAGCTATATGAAGGAAGCTATCAAGAAATAAAAGAATGGATTCGCTCGGGGGTTGTCGATGTCGGTTTTCATGTGTGGCCCGATGACGAGCTAGAGGGAATCCTGCTGACTACAGACGCCCTGCATGCTGTCGTGCCAACCAATCATCCTCTAGCAAAAGAGCACTCTCTCACCCTGGAGCAATTAGCCCGCGAATCGTTTCTCATGCCCATGGCGGGTTGTGACTTGTTGATTGGCGCGGAGTTTGCCAAGGCTGGGCTTACACCAAATGTTTCCTATGAAATCGCTGATAATACAACGATATTGGCCATGGTAGAAAGCGGTATTGGGGTGACAGTCGTTCCGTCACTGACTCTACCATCGCAACTACCCGATGTCGCTGTCATAGAAATCACGCCTCCTCTCTCTCGGCAAATCGGCTTGGCTGTACGTTCGCTTCGTGAAGCCCCACCTGCCGTTCAAGCTTTTTTGCGGGAAGCAGAGCGCATTGCACCCACACTATAAAAAGGACGTGCTTCTTCGTTGAAAAAATGGCTCATTCTCCTACTTGCTCTCTCCGTGATCAGCAGTGTGATTTTAGGAATTACCATTCAAGCCGGTACGTTGGTGCCATTGATAAATCAGAGCTTTTTAATCGGTCTTTTCCTGTTGATCGCAGGGAGTATTGCCGTCGTGACACGCTCTGGATTTTTTACTATTTTTCTGCGTGGATTCAAGCAGTTGAAAGGGATGTTCTTTCGCAAACCTCGCATGATGGACAGTGACATCGTTCAAGCAAACGACCCTGCTTTCGAGGAAAAGAAGGAGTCGTTCGTGCGAATCGGAACCTCGCTTTTTCTCACGTCGGGAACTGGACTAATTGTCTTCTCAATCGTCCTTACCTGTTTCTACTATTTATAATCTCACAAGAAAGGGCTGTCCCACTGATTGGGAACAGCCCTTCTTCTCTCCTACGACTCTATCAAATGACAAGCCACCCAATGCCCGGGTTGGGCCTCCTGCCACTTCGGCACTTCTTCCGCACAGCGAGGTTGTACGAGTGGGCAGCGTGTACGAAAACCGCAACCACTCGGCTTGTTGGCTGGACTCGGCAAATCTCCCTGCAAAACGATACGCTCTCGCTTCACCGTCGGGTCAGGCACTGGCACAGAAGAGAGCAAAGCCTGCGTATAAGGGTGCAACGGACGCGCGTACAGCTCATAGCTCGGTGCAAGCTCGACCATTTTGCCCAAATACATGACGCCAATCCGGTTGGAAATATGTTTGACCATGGACAGATCATGCGCGATGAACAAATAGGTCAATCCGCGATCATGCTGCAAATCCTCCAATAAATTGACGACCTGCGCTTGAATCGAGACGTCAAGTGCGGAGATCGGCTCATCAGCAATGATAAATTCCGGCTCTACCGCCAACGCCCGCGCGATTCCGATCCGTTGGCGCTGTCCCCCACTGAATTCATGTGGAAAACGCTGCGCATGATCCTTATGCAAGCCAACTAGATGGAGCAGTTCCGCCACACGCTCTCGTCTCATCCCGCGATTCAGATGATGGATGTCCAAGCCCTCTGCAATGATATCCTCCACGGTCATACGCGGGTTCAGACTTGCTTGCGGGTCCTGGAAAATCATCTGGGCATCCCGATTGAACTGGCCCGCTTCTTTTCCCCGAAGCTGATGAACATTCTTCCCTTTGAACAGCACTTCACCATCTGTATGGTCATACAGACGAATAATGGTCCGGCCTAGCGTAGACTTCCCGCAGCCACTTTCGCCTACCAGACCGAACGTCTCCCCTTTGTTGATCGTAAACGAAACACCATCGACTGCTTTCAAATCAAATCCCGTTCCAAGCGAAAAATACTTCTTCAAATCGCGAACATCAAGCAAAGCCTCTGTCATACTCCCTGCCTCCCTGCTGCCACCAGCTCCTCTATTCGCGGTGCCCGTGGATCGTGGAGCCAGCAAGCTGCCTGATGTCCACGCCCGAATTCGCTCGTCACGGGCATCTGCTGTTCGCATATCTCCATCGCAAAATCACAGCGGGCAGCAAACGGACAGCCGACTGGCGGATTGAACAAATCTGGAGGACTGCCTTCGATGGGAATCAACCGTTGCTTTTCGCCTTCATCCAGACGAGGGAGGGAGCGCATCAGTCCCCATGTATACGGGTGACGTGGATTCGCAAAAACGTCCTCAACCGTCCCAGTCTCTACCACCATCCCCGCATACATGACAACCATACGATGAGCGATCTCGGCTACGACTCCCAAATCATGGGTAATAATCACGACCGATAACTCCTGTTCCTCTTGCAGTCTCTTGAGCAAATCCAAAATTTGCGCCTGAATCGTCACATCCAGTGCTGTCGTCGGCTCATCAGCAATCACCAGCTTGGGCTGGCAAGCAAGAGCAATCGCAATGACCACACGCTGACGCATCCCTCCGCTAAATTGGTGCGGGTACTGATCGATTCGCTTTTCCGGATCAGGAATTCCTACGAGTGAAAGCATCTCGATCGCTCGCTTTCTCGCTTCCTCTCTCGATACTTGATGACTGCGAACGAACCCCTCTACGATTTGTGTCCCTACCTTCATCGTCGGATTGAGTGCTGTCATCGGGTCTTGAAACACCATGCCAATCTGCGTGCCGCGAATACCCAAAAGCTCTTTTTTGGGCAGGTGACTGATTTGGGCTCCTTCAAATACAACCTTTCCCCCGACGATTTTTCCAGGTGGATTGGGGATTAATCCCATAATAGCTTGAGCCGTAACGCTCTTGCCACATCCACTCTCCCCAACGATGGCAACCGTCTCGCCCTTGTCCACGTAAAAGGACACTCCCCGCACGGCTTGAACCTCGCCACCATACGTCTTAAAATTTACCCGCAAGTTATCGATTGTCAGCAAATGCTGATTCATCCTCATTCCCCCTGTCGTCTCTAATCGCGTAGACGCGGATCAAGTGCATCCTGCAAACCGTCGCCGAATACGTTGAAGGCGAACATCGTCAGCGAGATCATCAATGCTGGGAAAAACAGTCGCCACCAATCGCCCGTCAAAATAACGCCCAAGCCATCGTTTGTCATCGTCCCCCAACTGGCGACGGGAGCTTGTACACCAAGTCCAAGAAAGCTGAGAAAAGATTCCGCAAAAATCGCCGATGGAATCGTAAAGGTCAAATTGACGATAATGACGCCAAATGTGTTGGGAATCAGGTGCTTTAGCAAAATTCTTGAAAACTTCGCTCCAAGCACTTGGGCAGCCAGAATGAACTCTTGATTTTTCAATTGCAGGATTTGTCCGCGCACCAACCGCGCCATACCGACCCAACCCGTAGCAGACAGGGCAATAATAATCGTCAGCATTCCTGGCTCCATCACGACCATGAGCAAAATGACGACCAGCAAATACGGCAGCCCATACAAAACCTCGATAATACGCATGATGATCGTATCGATGCGATCCCCTCGTTTGCCTCGTCCTGCCATATAACCTGCAATGCCCCCGACTGTCACTCCGATGATCAGGTCGATGAATGCCGCGACAATGCCAATCGTCAAAGAAATCCTCGCCCCATACCACGTACGGGCAAACATGTCACGTCCCAGCTCATCTGTACCGAACCAATGCTCTGCGGAGATTTCCTGATTTTTGGTCAACAAGCTCTGGTCGGAATAACTATACGGCACGAGATTCGGTCCAATGATCGCCATGCCAACCAAAGCGAGAATAATGAACAGCCCGAGCATAGCCAGCTTGTTTTTCAGCAGCTTCCGAATGACCTGCTGCCCATTGCTGAGACTGGGTCGTGCAATGACATTCGCCTGCGTATTTTTCGCCAACGGGCTAAATAACGGGTCCACTTTGTGCTCCATCGCCACAGTTTATCTCTCCTTGTTGGTCAGCTTGATCCGCGGGTCAATCAGGGTGTATGCGATATCAATCAGGAAAATGGTAAAAATCAGAATCGCACTGTAAAAAATAGTCGTACCCAAAATGACCGGATAGTCACGGTTGAAAATGCCGTCTACGAAATACTTGCCAATGCCGGGAATCGCAAAGATTTTCTCCACGACAAAGGTTCCCGTTATCAAATTGGCAATCAAAGGTCCGAGAAAGGTGACAACAGGCAGAATCGCATTGCGAATGCCATGTCTGACGACGATGATAAACATGGGAATCCCCTTTGCCTCTGCTGTTCGAATGTAGTTCTGGTTCATCACTTCAATCATGCTGGCACGCATGTAGCGGGTAATGACCGCAACTGGACCAAAGGCGAGCGCCAGTGAAGGCAGTATCGTATGCATCCAGGTACCCCATGTCGCAACGGGAAAGAGCGGCAGCTTGATCGCGAAAAAATTGATTAAAAGCGGTGCCATAATGAAGCTCGGAATCGCTACCCCTAATACGGCAAGTGCCATGGCAACGTAGTCCAGCCATTTGTTGCGATTGAGCGCTGCGATGATACCTAACGAAATTCCGAAAAGGAGTGCGATCCCGATCGCTTGTGCACCCAACCAGGCAGATGCAGCAAAGCCATCGGAAATCATGTCATTGACTCCACGAGAGTCTGATTTGATGGATGGGCCCAAGTCGAGCATTACCAGATTTTTCAGATATAAAACGTATTGAACAGGCAATGGTTCGTCCAGGTTGTATTTGGCACGTAAATTATTGAGAATTTGCTCTGGCAGCTGATCCGACTCGGAGGCAAACGGGTTCCCCGGAATGGCATGCATCAAGGCAAACGTCAGCGTCACGATAATCCACAGGGTGACGAACATCATCAAAATACGTTTTACCAGATAGTTTGACATAGAAGTCCTCCTCGTTTACTTAGCCAGCTCGTAAATGGCATGCGCATAAATCGCCATGGCACGCAGCAGGTCGTCAATCTCGGCATATTCATCAGTCAGATGGGCCATGGATTCCTTCCCTGGAAAGAGTGGGCCGAAAGCAACCCCATACGGCATGATTTTGGCGTAGGTAGCTCCTCCTGAGGAAAGAAGGGTCGCTGGCTCTCCTGTGTGCTCCTCGTACACCCGCGACAAGGTTTGGATCACAGGATGATCTTTGGGTACATAATGCGACTTGGATGTCCGCAAAGCGGAAATCGTCCAGCCCAGCTCTGCTGTCCTTTGCTTCAATTTCTCAACGTATTCCTCACAGGAAACAGTCGCTGGATAGCGTATATTGAGCCGAACTGTCCCCCCTTCGCTTGAATCGTAACGCAAAATCCCCGCGTTGACCGTCAGCTTGCCTGACACTTCATCCTCGCAAGCCATATGTAGATGGTGAGCAAAATAATCTTCATGCAGGACGTCAGACAACATTGTAAGAAAGGACAAGCAGGAGCCACCAAACGGGTACGAGCGCAAAAAAGTAGCCAACAAGGTTCCCGCATTCACGCCCTTGAATGGCGCCATCCCATGAGCCGGCTTTCCTGCGAGCGTGAATTGCAACTGTCCCAGCCCTACCAGTTCCATACGACCAGTTGTGTGGTTTTCATTCAGAAACATTTCCCACTCTTCCGCCAATCGAGAAAGGACGACCTCCTGCCGTGCCTGGGAGTCCAGTCTTACAAGAGCGACTGCTTTTTCGGGAACACTGTTGCCTTGATCACCAGAGACAAATGACGCTAACTGCCATGCTCCAATCCATTCATTTGCTTCCATCACTGGAATCGTCAATGTCGGGTTGATCTGTCCCTTCTCTGCATGTGTCATCGGGAAAGAGGAATCAGGTGAAAAGCCAATCGGCGGGATGCGATCATGCAGGGCAAAATGCTTCATGCACAGCCAGCCGCTCTCTTCATCTGTTCCGATGATCATTCGCACTCGTTTTGTCAGTGACAAGCCTGAATCCTTGACCAGCTTCAACGCATAGTACGCAGCCATCGCTGGGCCTTTGTCGTCAATCGCTCCTCGCGCATAGATGCGACCATCGCGAATGCTCGGTTCAAAAGGCGGGGTCGTCCAACCTTCTCCCACAGTGACAACATCGATATGAACGAGCACGCCGACCTCTTCTTCCCCGCTGCCGAACTCGATTGTCCCTGCGTAACCATCCAGGTTTTTGATCTGGAAGCCATCCAGCTCACCGCGTGCGAGCATTGCTTCAAGCGCCGCGGCAACACCTTCGCCAAATGGCTTTCCTTCTTTTGACGTCGCCATATCCTCGATGCTGTTAATGGAAAGAAAGGATTTCAAATCATCCAGGTACTGCTCTCTTTGCAGAAGCGCTTGCTGCCGCCAGTAATCGCTCATATGCATTCCCCTGCTTTCATCCGATGTAGATAGGCAAGAAACGATTCACCTTTCGAGGAAATCTGACTCCCTTGTCTTCCTTTTCCCACTTGAATCAGCTCATCCTGCTGCAAAAGCTTCAGGCGATAGCGCAGCTGTTGTAAGGTAACCGAGTGGCCTCTTTCTTGCAACTGCGCAAGTAGCGTATAGCGTCCTCCGCTTCCTTGCCCCAGCTCCTGCAAAATAGCCGTGATTTCATCCAGAAATCCTCTTTTTTTATATTCAGTGACGATGATTTCACATTCGTTGTTCAGGCCATCTACAGGCAACGGCGCTTCCGGTATTTCCCGCAGAAACGGCAAATGATACGGATACGCTTCATCCTCCACGACATGCGCTAAATACTCGATTACATTTTCGAGCTCGCGAATATTTCCAGGCCAATCGTACTCATGGAGCGCCCGCATTGCTTCATTGGTTAACGTAAACGGTGGGCGGCGCAAATCATAGGAATATTTCTTTATAAATTGATGGGCCAACCAAGGGATATCCTCCCGTCTGTTTCGCAGCGGCGGCAAATGAATCGGCAAGATATTCAGGCGATAATACAAATCAGCACGGAAGGCTCCTTCCGCAATCATCCGCTGCAAATCTTGATTCGTTGCTGCGATGACACGAATATCTGTCGGGATGATATTGCTGCCGCCTACTCGCATAATCTGGCGTTCTTGCAATACACGCAGCAGGCGGTTTTGAATAGCTGCGCTGGCATCTCCGATCTCGTCAAGAAAAATGGTCCCTTTGTGAGCCAATTCAAACCAGCCGATATGTCCACCTTTACGTGCTCCAGTAAAAGCCCCTTCTTCATAGCCGAACAGCTCGCTTTCCAAAAGAGATTCCGATATGGCAGCGAAGTTTACCCCGACAAACGGCTCTCTTCTGCGTGGCGAAGCATTGTGGATAGCCTGGGCGAGCAATTCCTTCCCTGTCCCTGTTTCTCCCAACAACAGCACAGTGGAGTTGCTTCTTGCGATTTTGCGGGCAATCTGAATCACTTTTTGTACAGGCGCGCTCTCCCCATAGAAATCATCAAATTGGTATTTAGCTACCAATCCTTTGCTGTAAAGGCGCATGCGATAATCATGCTCCAGCTTTTCGATTTCTGCAGCCTGACGAAACAAAAGCAGACTCCCGAGAAAGATTCCTTCCATGACGATGTGCATTTTGCGGAAAAAGTAGGTTTTGTTCGCCCAATCTACCAAAACATCCTTGTTCTCTTCACACTGCCGGATCAACTGATAAAAATTCGTAGGCAAGCAATTGGACGCCCGCTCACCGACGACTTCATTCCCTTCCATCTGCAACGTATCGATTGCTTTCTGATTGACAAAACGGATGTTTTCTTTTTCATCCATGGCAATCACCGCGTCCTCGATCCGATTGACGATGGCCTCCAAATATTTGCTCAACAGATGCGCATGCTGAATCTCGTTGTTCAGCTCTTTGGTGATATCGACCAACGATTGCATGGCGCGTGCGGTCACCTTTTGAAAATTGCCGTTTTTAAAATGAGAGTAGATGGCAAGCCACGTAGATAAATCGATGATCCGATACCCGATATCGACAACCTTGCGAATATGCGGGGGGACATGCTCTGCCTCTCCTGGCGTTACAGCAATCTCGATGTCAGGTGGATAGTCAGCACCTGGATAGTAGGGATACAGTTCAAAATCCATTCCAGAGGCACGCAGCAATTCCACATTTTCTTCAGCCGTCTCCTTGGTGTCACTGACGAGAAGCACTTTCACGCCTTTCGGAATCTCCAGCATGCCGCGCAAATTATGATACGGCAGCATTCGCTTGGCAATGATGATGCTGGATTCTTTTGGCACATACGGTTGTACAAGTGGGACGATGCTTTTAGTGGATACAATGACGAGAGCACCGGGCGTGATCGGGCGTAATGGAAGCTGGTCGACTCGCATCGCCTCGACATGGATATCATCGCCGATTCCCAATTCATGATATTGACTAACGACAGACTGTAGAAACTCATCCATTCTCGCAATAAATATGATCGATTTTTTGTCCATATCAGCCGCTCCAAGATGTAAAGTGAAGACAAGAACGTTTCGAATATTCGCTCTTGTCTTCGCTTATTTTACTTATTACTTATTGCCGATTTCTACCCATTTGTAGTCAATCGTGCCGACTGGATGGCGAACGATGCCTTTTATGTTTGGCTGCTCCATAAATACTTTTGTCCCGAAATAGATAGGTACGAGTGGCATATCATCCATGAAAATCTTCTCGGCGTCATGCATGAGCTTGAAGCGCTCGGGTTCGTCGGCAGTGTTGCGAATCTTCTCGACCAGTGCGTCATACTCTTTGTTGCTGTAATTGATACGGTTTCCAGGATGGTCAGTCACGAACAGCTCAAGGTAATTGACCGGGTCTCCGTAGTCGGCAGGGATCGTCGAACGGGAGAATTGAAGAGTGCGGGCACGCTGTTCTGCCAGGAATACTTTCCACTCTTTGTTTTCCAGCTTGACATCTACCCCGAGATTTTTCTTGTACATTTCCTGCAAAACTTGCGCGATGGCCTTGTGTGCATCACTGGTGTTATACGTCATGGTGACTGGCGGGAGGGTTGTCCAGCCTTCTTCTTCCATCCCTTTTTTCAGCAGTGCTTTTGCTTGTTCTACATCATTATCCTTGAAGAAGTCTCCGCCTTTTGTACGGAAATCTGCTCCATCTGGCTCCGGGAAGCCCAATGGCACGTGAGCCATAGCAGGTGTCTGTTTCCCTTGCACGACATTGTCGATCAAGGTCTTGCGATCGATGGCCAGCGCAAATGCTTTCCGAATGTTGGCGTTAGTGAATGGAGGCATAGTGGTGTTCATCCGGTAGTAGTAGATGGATGCTTCCGTTTCTACCTTTGCTTCTCCAGAATCAATCAACTGTTTCTTCATATCGTTAGGAACGGTCTGGATCATGTCGAGCTGACCTGTTTTGTACATTTGGAATTGCGTATTTTCATCGTTGACCATGACAAACTCGATTCCCGCATATTTGATCGAATCACGGTCCCAGTAGCCGTCGTTTTTCACCAGCTTCACCGATTGATCATGAACCCAGTCTTCCATTTTGAACGGTCCATTCGTCACGATGCTCGCAGCGCCTTCCGCCCATTTCGGATTGCTCTCCACGACTTTTTTATTCACCGGGAAGAAGGTCGGCTGCGTCAGGATGTGAAGGAAGTAACCTGTTGGCGCCTTCAGCTTTACCTCAAACGTCTTCTCGTCTACGGCTTTTACCTGTACGCCGTCTGCATTTCCTGTTCCTTTGTTGAACGCTTCTGCTCCATCGATGTAATAGGCGAGGAAAGCAGACGGGAATGCATTGTTCGGATCGACAATGCGCTTAAACGCAAACTCGAAGTCCTGCGCTGTCACTGGTTCACCATTTGACCATTTGCTATCGCGCAGTGTAAAGGTATACGTTTTCCCATCCTCACTCACTGCCCATTTCTCGGCCATGGCTGCTTGTGGCTTGTGATCCTTGTCCAGTCGAACCAAGCCCTCCATTGTGGCATTCAACACTTCGTTTGAAGTACTGTCAAAGCCTTTTGGCGGATCCAGCGAAGGTGGTTCGGTCTTTAGATTGAGCTTGAGTTTTGCAGCGACATTTGCTTGTCCACCTGTATCTGTGGACGCTTGACCTGCTGTACCTCCCCCTGCTGGCTGTGTCGGCGTTGCTGACTGACTACAACCTGTAATGGCAAGGACAGTGACAAGTGCAGCGGTACTAAGCAGTTTCCATCCTTTTCGCATGTTCATTGCATGTGACCCCCTTTTCTTTTTAAACAACAATTAGCTTTGTTGCTTTATGAATAAACGGCACTACTGGGAATGCCATTTATACACGTAAAGAAAAATCTGTCTTGGCGAGACGAAAGGAAGTCTCGATCCGTCCAACAACGTTACCACTCATGTTTGTAATAGGCGGGTTGGTATATTCCGCGAGCGTATCCAAAGGACCGTCCATGCCGATTCCCAGTTGACGAAGCACTTCATTGACGACCGGATTGATCGCCCGTGGTCCTCCATCCTCGATTTTGATGGCAATGCCCCATCCTGTTTCTCTATCTCCCAGGCAATACACCGATTCGGCGCCTGCCTTCCCTACGATACGACCACCAAAGGCTGTCATGAGGTCTGTGCAATATCGATTCTCGCCTCCGACCATTTCGGGATGAGTGGTCATGGCATCCGTAATACGCTGAACGGCTTTTCGGCGCTCGGGGTTCTCGATCACCTCTGGTCTCGCCAACTTGGCGAATGCCCACGCGTAATGGGCGAGCGGCAATTGATACACGGGAACCCCACATCCATCTGTCCCGAGGTTGATCTTGTCTTTGGGGTAGCCTGTTATGTCCTCGACTACTTCGAGAATCCGCTGTTGTACTGGATGCGTAGGCAAATGATAGGTAGTCACATCCTCCCCCATATGCGTCGCGGTGGCAATCATGCCGGAGTGCTTACCGGAGCAATTCGAGAATACGGGTGTAAGCGGCTTGCCCTCCCGAATCAGCTGTTTGTAGCTCTCTTCATGACGTGGCACATGTGTACCGCATTGCAACGACGCTTCTGGCTGACCCGCTCGCGTAAGCATGGAGAGCGCCCTTGTGCGATGGCGTGGCTCTCCACTGTGAGAAGCGCAACAGAGCGAAAGATCAGCCGGCTCAAAACCATACCGATCTGCCGTCCCCGTCTCGATTACCGGAATCGTCTGCAACGGCTTCATACTGGAGCGTGCATATGTAAGGCGATGGGGATCACCGTACGCATAGAGCAATGTCCCCTGCGAATCAACGACTGCGATATGTCCGAGATGTGAGCTCTCTACCTGTTCTCCCCGGTATACGTTGGCAACGACGTTCATAGCAAGTCTCCTTTGAGTGTGAATAGTAGAATGTTTGTACTTTTGTACAGAAAGCAATTAGCGTGCCAACGCAAGAACATGACAGTCAATATTGAATTTTCTGCTATTTTACACATGAGTAACGGGACAAAAATAACGAACAACACGATAAATAAGTCAGCCTATAAATAACAATAGGTTGTCCTTTTGGAAAATTAGGCTACCTTTATAATCAAATAAAAGAAAAACACCCCTTTTTATCCCGCAATCGGGAATAGGGTGCCCTGAATAACCTTCCTCTTATTGTTTGGCAACGCGCTGCATATCCGCTTCGACCATTATATGAATGAGCTCTTCCAGCTTCGTTTTCGGTGTCCAGCCGAGCTCTCTTTTCGCTTTTTCCGGATTGCCCAACAAAATGTCCACTTCTGCTGGCCGATATAACTCCGGGTCAATCACGACGTAATCTAAGTAGTTCAACCCAACATAATCGAAGGCGATTTTGCACATCTCTTCCACCGTCGAAGTTTTTCCTGTCGCAATGACATAATCATCCGGTTTATCCTGCTGGAGCATCAGCCACATCGCTTCTACGAAATCGCCAGCAAAGCCCCAATCCCGCTTCGCCTGAATATTCCCCAGCCGCAGTTCCGTTTGCTTGTTCGCGGCAATTCTTGCGACTGCATGCGTCACTTTCCTCGTAACGAATTCCAGCCCACGCAAAGGTGATTCATGATTGAATAAAATACCGTTGGTGCTAAACATCTGAAAGCTTTCCCGATAGTTTTTGGTCATCCAGTAGCCAAACAGCTTGGAGACTGCATATGGGCTTCTGGGGTAAAAAGGCGTTTGCTCTGATTGCTGTGGCTCCTGGATTAATCCATACAGCTCACTTGATGAAGCCTGATACATTTTGATGCCGGGGTCCGTTTCCCGAATCGCCTCCAGAACATGCAGGACACCCATTCCAGTTACTTGCGCGGTCAAAATAGGCTGTTCCCACGACGAACCGACAAAGCTCTGCGCACCTAAATGATACACTTCCGCTGGTTTACATGCCTTCAGCGCACGCATTAACGACGACACATCCAATAGATCGCCGTCCTTGTACTCGACGTGATCTGCGATGTTCAAATACTCCAGTCGCCACCTGTCCACCGTGCTCCGGCGTGGTACCAGTCCTACAACATGGTACCCCTTCTCAAGCAAAAATTTTGCCAGGTAGGCTCCGTCCTGACCTGTGATTCCTGTAAGGAAAGCTGTTTTCATCCGCTTCTACTCCCCTTCTTCAGGCTGTGCCGTAATGTGCAATCCGATTGTTCCCTTGCATATCTCTTAAGCTTATGCCGGATTATGCTCATACGTTCAGTTTAACGAGTTTCGTTAGGTCAAGAATGGAAGCACATCATACACTAATGAAAACAACCAGTTGCAAAGATAGAGGTGTATGAAACGCCATGTCGCTCATTACTGTCGTGATTCCAACCTATAATCGGGAGAAGTATCTCCCCACAGCCATCGAAAGTGTGTTGAACCAAACGCACAAGGAATGGAAACTCCTCATTGTAGATGACGCATCTACTGACCACACACAGACAATCGTAGAAAAGTACCTCGATGATCCCCGCATTCACTACGTGCTACTCCCTGAAAATTCAGGGATCGGCAAAACAATGGCTGCTGCTCTTGAACGAATTGACACGCCCTACTTTGTCTCACTTGATTCGGATGACTGGTTCGACGAAAAGACCTTAGAAATTTTGTTGGATGAAATGGAACGCCAGCCCGAAACCACAAACGTTGTGTTCTCCAACACTGTTTTTTGGAAGGAAGTGGGTGACAAGCGCGAACTGTCCGAAATCATGCGGCCTCCGATCTATGAAGACAAGTATTATTACTTAGAAGCTCCGATGGTTTGGCCTCGTTTATATCGGACACAAGCAGTTCGTGATGTCGGTGGATTTGAATGTGATGATCCGATGCAAGGAAGGTTTTCTCATGACAAGTACATGTTATTAAAATTGATCGGAACAGGTGATATTCACTGGGTCGATGCGAACCTCTATCATTATTTGATTCACAAGAGCAACAATTCCCACACAAGAAACTGGCCGCAATGGACAAAAGCAAGAAAGTACATCCTTACGAAAATCTTGAAACTGTGGGGCGACGAGTACGAGCCTGTTTTTGTGTACACACCCGAGGGATGGATCTATGTGAACGAGCTCATTCCGAAAGAAAAGCCTTCCTAACTATTCTGTGACAATCTGCTTAAACAAGGTCAATGCCCGCGCCACTGCTTGATCCATGTTGTAATATTGATAGTCCGCGAGTCTCCCGGCAAAAAGCACCTGATCGCGTATTTGCTCCGCCTCTTGTTTATAGAGGCTGTACCGTTTGCTGTTTTCCTTGCGAGGAATTGGATAATAAGGCTCGTTTTCGCCAGGTAAATACGGCTGTGGGTATACGAAGGATATGGTTGTGTGAGGAACGACTTGACCTGTGAGGTGCTTTTGTTCGAGGATTCTGGTGAAATCATACTCATTTGGATAATTGACAGTCCCCACTTCTTGGTACCATGCCTTTTGATGCGTTTCAAAATGAAAGCGCAGGCTTCGATAAGGCAACTGCCCATGCTTATAGCCAAAAAAGGAATCGATCGGGCCTGTGTAAATCATTCGTTTATACCTGATTTCATCCGCGATTTCCTGGTAGTCCGTATTGAGGAGCACCTTTATATTCCGATGATCGAGCATGCGATGAAACATTGTCGTAAAGCCGTGCAACGGAATTCCTTGATACGTGTCCTGAAAATACCGATTGTCCCTGCTGATATACACAGGAACCCTTGCGGAAACAGACTGATCCAGCTCCTCCGGCTTCAAATCCCAATGCTTGATCGTATACCGATGAAATACTTTTTGATAAATGTACTCAGCCAAATAACCAAGCTCTTCATGTGCACTATCCCGAAGCTTCAGAATCGGAATCTTCGCCCCGAATCCATATTGACGGAT
This sequence comes from Brevibacillus fortis, assembly GCF_046196545.1. GTDB lineage: Bacteria > Bacillota > Bacilli > Brevibacillales > Brevibacillaceae > Brevibacillus > Brevibacillus fortis_A. The sequence continues at coordinate 1,928,606 of NZ_CP176370.1, read as the reverse complement.
CAGTAAGCTCTCCAGTTTCTGCGCATATTGCGGGGAAAACAAAGCGGACAATGCATTTAGATTGAAAGGCAACGGTATTTTTATGCCATCGACATAGGCACGCACCTCATGAAAGTACGGCCGCCACTGGGTAAAACGCGACAAATAATCCCAGACCAGCTTGGAATTCGTATGAAAGGTATGCGAACCGTATTTGTGAATCAGTACCCCTTGCTCATCATAGCAATCATAGGCATTTCCTCCGATATGATTGCGCCCCTCTACCACTAACACTTTCTGATCAAGCTCATTGGCAATCCGCTCTGCGAGTGTAGCACCCGTAAATCCAGCTCCGACAATCAGCCAATCCACCTTCATGTTAGACTCACATCCTCCAGTCTTACTCACATCCACTCACTCACTTACCCTTCCGTTAATACCCTAGTAAATGATGTCGTACTCTACACGCGGGAGTGAACTCTACATGAATGCAAACTGGCACGCACACTACACACGCTGGAACGAGTGTGAATCCCTCGATCCAGAGCTTCGTCAGCAGTTAACCGCCATGCATGCTGATGAAAAGCAGCTTGCGGATTGCTTCTCTGCCCCAATTGCGTTTGGAACCGGAGGCATGCGCGGGGTCATGGAGCCGGGAATAAACCGCATCAACTTATACACGATTCGTAAAGCAACCGCAGGGCTGGCTCTTTATTTGCTCGAAGCAAACCCGGATCTGTCCGTCAAAAAAGTCGTCATTGCCTATGATTCACGGAAGCACTCACAGTTGTTTGCCAAGGAAACCGCCAAAGTTCTCGGTCAGTACGGGATTACTACATGTATATTCAAACAGCTGACTCCTACCCCTCTGCTTTCCTTTGCTGTCCGTCACTTTTGTGCATGTGCTGGCATTGTCATTACAGCAAGCCACAATCCTCCCGAATATAACGGCTACAAAATTTATGGGGCAGACGGGGGACAAATTACACTCGCGACAGCCGAGCGACTGATGGAACATATCGTTGCAGCCGGAAATGAACTCGAAATTACCCCAGCCGATGAGCAAGAGCTGTACAAAAATGGACTTCTCCACTACATTGACGATTCTCTCTTGCATGCGTATTTGGAAAAAGTAAAGCAATTGCGCGTCCATCCAGACTTATCTCCTGCGATCCGGGAGCAAGTGAAGATCGTCTTTACTCCCTTGCACGGCACAACGTATGACTCCATCACGTGTGGATTGAAATTGTTCGGGTATACACAAGTACGTGTCGTTGAAGAGCAAGCTGTCCCCGATCCGAACTTTTCAACCGTAGACTCGCCTAATCCCGAAGAGCCTGAAGCCTTTCGATTAGCGATTTCATACGCCAAACAGGTGGATGCCGACGTGATTATGGGGACGGATCCTGATGGAGATCGTTTAGGTGTGCTTGTCAAAAATCAGGCAGGAGACTACAGTGTCCTGACAGGGAATCAGTTGGGAGCCTTGCTTCTTCATTACCTACTGGAAACCAAACAAAAAAAGAGGGAGCTCCCCTCCAACGGCATTGTATTGAAAACAATCGTCACATCTGAAATGGGCAGGGCCATCGCGACAGACTTCGGTGTATCGACAGAAGACACTTTGACAGGCTTCAAATATATTGGCGAAAAAATTGAAGCCTATAAAAAAAGTGGAGCGTACGTCTTCCAATTTGGTTACGAAGAAAGCTACGGATACTTAATCGGCGATTTTGTCCGGGATAAGGATGCCGTACAAACTGCTTTGTTGCTGGCTGACATGTGCGCGTATTACAAATCTATGCACAAAAGCCTCGATGACACACTGAATGACTTATTCAACTGTCACGGTCATTATGCGGAAGAGCTCATTTCTTTCACGTGCAAAGGAGGAGATGGTATGCAAAAAATATCGGCAACGATGTCTTCCCTGCGCAGTCAGCCACCTTCCCAAATCGCCTCCCACCCCATCATAGCCATCGAAGATTATGCCAACGGAATCCGTACAGATTGTCAGACATGTACATCCACACCGCTCACCTTGCCTGCCTCGGATACGATCAAATACTTTTTCCACGATCATTCGTGGTTTTGTGTCAGACCCTCAGGAACGGAGCCCAAAATCAAAATTTATATCGGAGTAAAAGGAACGAGTAATCAGGATAGCCAAGAAAGGCTTACCTCCTTGAAACAAGCTGTCTTGCAGCTGCTCGGATTCTAGTATGGACTAGATTTCCAAATAAGGGCCGGATTGTTGAGGATGTCCCCCCTCGACTGTTCCGTAACGAGGAGGATGATAAGCTTCTTCTGGTGTTCGTTCAGGAAAACCGGATTGGAGAAGCAAATCGCGTCTTACAAAAAAAGCGTTGACACCCTTTGAATCTGTCCCCACCAAGGCATATCCCAAGCTGGTTCCCAAAATGGCCAAGGAACTCAAGCTGGCACCATAGTAGGTATTGCCCCCCCATTTAAAATCAGGCTGATACACGATCACCATTTTTTGTGGAGGGCGAAAAGCCGCATTGTACTCAATGACGACAAGTCGCGGGGTGTAAGCAGAAAGAGCTTGCCATACCCAGTAATCATTGCCGTCAATGTCGATAGACAGCAGATCAAATTCCTTTGGGACACCATTTTCTTCGAATAACCGAGCAATATTTTCTCTCGTGATTAACTCATTCTTGATGATGACTTGGGGATAGATAGCATAGTCGGCAGACATTTTATTGCAACTGTTCAGATCTCCTTCCATCACCAATCCGCTCCATCCATGCTGCGCGACGAGATTTTTCATCATGCATTCCGAGCCATCTCCAACTCCGAATTCTACACCATAGCGATTCGTAGTTCCGATTCGCGAAAATATTTCTTCAATGATGCCGTCTTCTCCATTTTGGGAGTACACACGTTTTTCATATCGGTTTAACACATCCATTCTCCCCTTGCCTCCATTCACAACGTCCGTCTTTAACTATCTTATTTTTCTTTTTGTAAATACGATTGGTCATTCAATGAACAGGCTGCAAAACAGGCTATTTGCATGCATTTCATACAAAATGTTCCACGTAAGAGGCGCCTGCCGTTTCAAGGCCCTCTTCGGGACATATATTAGGATAAAGTTTACCAATAGGAGCCTATCAGGTATTTTGCAAGACAGAGGAGATGTGTATCGTGAGTTTGCCCATCGTGTTTATTCACAGAACAGCTGAAGATCATGTAGGAATATGCATGCAACAAGCAAAATACAGCAACCCTTCTTCTCGTATCATACTTATCGGAAGCCCTGAAAATAAGTATCTTTCTAAAGAAAATACAGAGCACTTCCTGTTGAGTCATTACTACCAAAGCGCCCAAGTTTTCTCTCATGTTTACAAGCACTCCACTTCCAACACCTACGAATACAATTTATTTTGCTTCCAACGCTGGTTTATTTTGCGCGATTTTATGAGGAGTCAAGGGATAGAACGTTGCTGTTACCTGGACTCCGACGTGATGCTGTACACAGACATCAGCAAACGAGACCATGAGGATTTCGATGACTTTACGTTCGAGTATACCTGGACGACCGTATGCCACCTGGATAAACTCAATCAATTTTGCGAATACTTGACCAAATTTTATCGTGACCCTCATTACTACCAGACCCTACTTCAATTCGCAAAAGAAATCGGGGATGCCCCCGTTTCTGACATGGTGTTATTTATCCTGTTTCACAATTACGTGCTTCGTCGCAAAGCTACGTACGGAATAGTTGCCAACGGCTTTTTCGATCATAATCTCAACTGTCCTTTTGCTCCAACCTGCCCGCAGGCTGACAGCCTAGATGGGAAGAAGAAGATTTATCAAAAGGATGGCGCTCTCTATTGCAAAATAACGGGGACGACTGACTACCTTAGCGCCCATTCCTTGCATTTTCAAGGACTTGCAAAAGCATACATCCCCTCCTTTCGCTCACAGGACATCCCGAACACAGACGATTATATGTATTTTGACTATCCGACCTGCAAATGGGTGCGTGCCGAGCCCTGATCCCAATAAAATTCCCTTTGGAAACGAGCTGTGCGCCGTGCCATTTCTTCACGTTTTTCCATATCCATAATATGTTAAGCTGTTCATCCTTCGCTATGAGCATCATGGACAGGGGGGATTCAACTCATGAAGGCATTGATTACCGGAGTAACGGGATTTGCCGGCGGTCACTTGGCTGAATATCTACTGTCGCGGGGAGATGTAGATGTTTACGGCACATTCCGGTCCCTTGCCAAAAAGGAGCAGCTGGGGCACCTGATGGACCGCGTGCATATGGAAAACTGTGAATTAAAAGATCCCCAATCTGTAAATGAACTCATCCAGAAAATAAAGCCTGATCTCATTTTTCACCTGGCTGCACAAAGCTTCGTCCCCACCTCGGTGCTCTCGCCTGCAGATACGATGGTGAACAATATTGTGCCACAGTTAAATTTGTTCGAGGCGGTACGCAACCATGCTGTTCCGTGCAAAATTCAAATCGCTTGCTCCAGTGAGGAATACGGTTTGGTTTATCCTGAGGAAATCCCCATTAAGGAGACTAACCCCCTCCGTCCTCTCAATCCATACGCAGTCAGTAAAATTGCCCAGGATTATCTCGGATATCAATATCATCACAGTTACGGCCTGGCGATCGTCCGTACCCGCACATTTCACCATACGGGTCCGAGAAGAGGCGAAAGCTATGTAACCTCCAATTTTGCCAAACAAATTGCCCAGATTGAGCTTGGTCTGCAAGAGCCCAAAGTACATGTCGGCAATCTCGGCGCGATTCGAGACTTTACAGATGTACGGGATATTGTCAAGGCATACTGGTTGGCCATTACGCGAGGCGAGCCAGGTGATGTATACAATATATCCGCGGGTACCCGTTATACCATTGAGGACATGTTGAAGACGCTGCTGGCGCTGACGGATGTGCAGGTAGACATACACGTAGACACCAAACGGTTGCGTCCCTCTGATGTAGACATCGTATTGGGTGACTCTTCGCTATTTCGTAAAAAGACGGGATGGGAGCCCGAGATCTCTTTCCAGCAAACGATGGAAGATTTATTGAATTACTGGCGCTCTGTGCTACGCCAACAGAACAGCTCTTGAAAGCGTCGAGTGGATGAGTAGAAAAAATCAGGAGGGAACTTTTTATGTCCATGCAATCCCTTCCTCTCGTAAGTGTGATCACCCCTTCGTACAATCAGGCAACATTCATCAAACGAACGATCGAAAGTGTACTGACACAAGACTATCCCCACATTGAGCATATTGTGGTCGATGGAGCCTCAACTGACGGTACACAGAGTATTTTGCAGCAATACAGCCATCTGGCAGACCGCTTCCGCTACGTTTCCGAACCAGATCGCGGCCAATCCCATGCCATCAATAAAGGATTGCAAATGGCGCGTGGTGAGATTATCGGTTGGCTCAATTCGGATGATACGTATTTTCCCGGTGCCATTCAAAAAGCCGTGGCAGCCTTGCAGCAGCATCCCGATTGGGGCGTGGTATACGGAAAAGGGCTCCATATTGATGAGAATGACAAGGTAAAGTATCCGTACATTTGGATGGAGTTTGATAGAAAAAAATTGTTTCATCTCAACCTCATTTGCCAACCCGCTGCTTTCCTGCGCAAGCATGCCTTTGAAGCAGTTGGCGGTGTAAATGAAGAACACGACTGGTGCATGGATTACGACCTGTGGAACCGCATCTCTTTGCATTATCCCATCGGAACGATACCAGAGTTTCTGGCCAACTCGCGCTTGTACGACGCGTGCAAAACGTTTGTATATGAATTGGAGCCAGGGTTTTCCGAAATTGTGAAAACGAGTGTCAGGAATCATGGCACAATTTCTAATGACTGGCTCCAATACTACACGCAGAAGTATTTTCACCTAGGAGCCGTGTGGTTTCTTCGCAAGCTGAAAACTTATCAAGCATTCGGACCTTCTCCCCAAATTGCCGCATCCAACCGCTATTCGGATGCATGGGCTCCCCAAAACTTGCGACTTACCATTCAAGCCAATCAAGGACCGATGCACGCATTACTGCTCAAGGGAAGCAACAAAAACATTGCTCCTCTTCTGCATTTTCACGTTATGCGGAATGGAAAACTCATACACAAATTTCAGGTTACCCATACCAGTTTTCAAATCGTGATCCCGATTACATCCGAAGGTCAGCTTTGCGAGGTAAGTATTTTTTGCAGCCAGCAGATCCTTCAGGACCATCCTAGCATTCCGGGAACCAAGAGATCCGTCAGTTATCACCTGGAGGATATCCTTCCTCTTTCGTATGAAGAATTCCAATTTTACCAGGCTTTTTCCAAAGGAAAGCCTCATTTAGAAAGTTGGGTAAATCGCAGAGTCCCATCCCCTCGAATTTGAATGCGGACGAGAAAGGCAGGTTGACACAATTTGAATCTGGCGAAAAAACGGATTGTGGTGACTGGTGGAGCAGGATTTCTAGGAAGCCACGTCGTTCATCAATTGCGCAAGTTGGACTGTACAGATATCTTCATCCCTAGAAGCCATGAATACGATCTTCGCAAAGAACATGATGTGAACAAGATGTTGCAAGATTTCCGGCCCGATATCCTTCTACACTTGGCTGCCGTCGTCGGCGGGATCGGCGCGAATCAAAAAAATCCCGGAAAATACTTTTACGATAATTTGATGATGGGCACTCAGCTCATGGAGCAATCCCGCTTGTTTGGCGTCGAAAAATTTGTCGCTATTGGAACTATTTGCTCCTATCCCAAGCATGCACCCGTCCCGTTTCGTGAAGAAGATATATGGAATGGCTACCCTGAAGAAACCAATGCTCCGTATGGCTTAGCTAAAAAAATGATGTTAGTCCAATCGCAAGCTTATCGTGAGCAATACGGGTTCAATTCTATTTATTTGCTTCCGGTCAATTTGTACGGTCCCGGTGACAACTTCGATTTGGAAACCTCACACGTCATCCCTGCCATCATTCGAAAATGTGTGGATGCCATACGAAATAACGAAAAGAAGATCGTGCTCTGGGGATCAGGAAGCGTGACGAGAGAGTTCATCTATGTCGAAGATGCGGCACAGGCGATTATCGCTGCTACACAGTGCTATGAACAATCGGAACCGGTCAATATCGGCTCCGGCCACGAAATTTCCATAAAAAATTTAGCCGAAATCATCAGGCAGCTAAGTGGCTTCCAAGGAGAGATCGAATGGGATAATACCAAGCCTGACGGACAACCGCGCCGCCTATTGGATGTGACCAAAGCAAAAGAGCTGTTTGGTTTCGAAGCACAAACATCCTTGCTGGCCGGCTTGGAGCAAACGATCTCTTGGTACATGGCACATCCTCAAGTGCAAGGGAGGATCCCTACATGAGAGTCGGAATAAACCTGATGTCCGTGATTCCTGGCAAAATCGGCGGGATGGAACAGTATGTCAGGAACTTGCTGGCCTACTCGATGAATGCTGGGGACGGCCATCAGTGGTTTCTTTTTTTATCCTCACACAATTTCCATACCTTTGAGGCGCAAAAAAATGTGCGTAAATTCATGGTCCCTGACCGCGGTAATGCACACGCGATGCTTCATTACTGGATCAGATCTCTGCAGTTGAATTTGTGGTTTTGTCCGCTGCTTGTATTGAATCCACCCGATGTCACAATTCCTTCTGTTATCAACATTCCAGATATCCAACATGAGTATTACCCGGAGTTTTTCGATGCTCATTCCTTACGCTGGCGACTAGACAACTACAAATCGTCTGCACAGCGTTGCAGTGCCGTTCTGACTCTCTCGGAGTTTTCCAAACAAACGATCCTCCAAAAATTCGGGCTTCCACCGCATAAAGTACATGCGATCCACCTGGATGCTTCGCGGGAATTTTCCTTGCCGCATAACGAGGCACTCAACCAGCAGGTTCTGCAAAAATATCAGTTGCCCAGTGAATACGGCTTTTTCCCCGCCAATACCTGGCATCACAAAAATCACCTGAATGTATTCAAAGCACTCGTCACGTTGCGAGATAAACACAATATACGGATTCCCATGGTTTTCACCGGTTTTGCACAAGAGGCTCATCAAAACGTCATGAATTACATCACGAATAACCAGCTGTGGAGCCAAGTCAAATGGCTCCATTACGTGCCGCAGGAAGAGATGCCGTACTTGTACCGGAATGCCCAGTTCCTTTGCTTCCCTTCCCTTTTCGAAGGCTTTGGCATTCCGCTGGTAGAGGCGATGAAGTCCAACATTCCAATCGTTTGCTCCAATGCAGGGAGCATTCCTGAGGTGGTGGGTGACGCTGCTCTCACCTTCGACCCGAATATTTCCGATGATATCGCGGTGAAGCTTGCCCATCTTTATTTGTCACCTGATGCAAGGGCAGACCTGGTTGAAAAAGGCATCCATCAAGCCAAGCACTTTTCGTGGGAGAAATGCGCACGAGAAACACTGGCTGTCTTTTCTTCCGTCGCACGCTAATGACTTTTGAAAGGAGGTCATCTTTGTATGTCACGCATGCAGCAAATTCGGGAGACGTGGAGGAAGGAGCGCCGAATCCCGTTTCCGTTAACAGAACAAGAGACTTGGGATTTTTGGCTATTGGAAGCACCGACAACCGATTTGAAAAAGTCAAAGATCAAGCATATAGCCAAGACGATGGGCATACGCACCTTGATCGAGACAGGTACGTTTAAGGGCGACATGCTGCAAGCGATGAAAAACCATTTCGACTTGCTCGTTTCCATCGAGCTGGATGAAGCTTTGTTTATCGCGGCAAAAGAGAAATTTTCTGGTGACCGCCACATCCATATCCTCCACGGTGACAGTGGAGAAATATTGACGAACCTGATGCACTCTGTCACAACACCTTGCCTGTTTTGGCTGGACGGTCATTACATTCCCCGCTCAACTGAGGCAGCCAAAGGAAACCTGGACACTCCAATCCTGCAGGAACTTGCTGCCATCCTGCAGCATTCTGTGCAAAATCACGTCATTTTGATTGATGATGCTCGTTGCTTTATTGGTCCCAATCCATTATTGAAGGATTATCCCACTATCCAGGAACTACGGGAATTCGTTCATTCTCTTCGTCCTGATCTCCTATTCGTCATAGGAAATGACATCATCATGATCTACAATCCAATTGAAGGAGCAACGAATTCGATGAAGAAAGTTGACTTTCACCTGCCGTTTGACAATCAAACCTTTACCGTCTATGGGGATGACTCCGATCAAAGCGTCCTGTTCTACATTGACTACTTCAAAGGATACTATGAAGACTACGTCATTCTTCCGCTGAAAAAAATCGTACAACCTGACGATATTTGCCTAGACATCGGAGCGAACATCGGAGCGATATCACTCGCCCTGAGCTATCTCACACCACAAGGCAAGGTTTACGCGTTCGAGCCCTCGGATGCCAATTATCCGTATCTCCTGCGAAACCTGTCCGAGAATCACATCACCAATGTCGAACCAATCCAGCTCGGCATAGCGGACCGTAACGGAAACATTCATTTTAATGACGACCCGCGCGGAGGCGGATGGTCTTACATCCCGCATGAACCAAAAGACGTGGAGAAATCCACTCAATTTATATCGTGTGTCAGGCTGGATGACTGGGTAGAACAGAATATGATATCGCGCATCGACCTCATTAAAATCGACGTAGAAGGATCGGAAGTCCTGGTATTGGAAAGTGCCATGCGAACGCTTAAGCAATGGGACCCGGATGTGATTATTGAATTCAACCCGGAAAGCATCAAAGAAAATTTCGGCAGACATCCGCTCGTGCTATACACACTACTGGAGAAATTGTTTACCCATCTGTATATTTTCAAGCGGGACAATACGGTGGTAAAAGTGAAGAACTACAACCATTTACTGGACGAAATGAAACCTTACCACGCTGATCTGTTCTGCACGAACAAAACCTTCCTCGACTAAGTGCACACGAAAAAACATGGCTGCAGGCTCGCCATGTTTTTTGTTTCGTTGCTATTGGAAAGCCATTACCTTCCTCAATCCATCCTCCAGCTTCACCTGAGGATTCCACCCCAGTGCTTGCAGCGGTGGAATATCTGCTTGTGAATGCATGATTTCCATGTCTGTATAAGCAATCGCTCCGAACTTTAGGACCGTGCTTGATTTGGTCATCTGATGAACTAGTTCTACAAACTCTCGGATCGAGGTAGCAGTACCTGTCCCCACCTGGTATTCCGTAAATCCAGCCGGTAGACAGGCAGCATGCGCCAACAGCACACGAAAGGCGGAAACAACATCATCCACATAAATAAAGTCCCTTGCTTGCTTCCCTTCTGTAAGCCTTAGTTCAGGCTGATTTTCGAGACAGCTTTTGATGACAGAAGAAACGAATTTATTCGTATTATCATAGGGACCATACATATGCTCCAGCCGGACGTTGATGAATTGCAGGGAAGACATATATGCTAGGCATTTTCCCCATTCTCTGAAATGACGCTTCGTCAAATTGTATGGTTGTAGATGTCTGGATAATCGAACAGGGGCACTGGAAAACGTATCCGTATTCAGAAAAACAGGGGTGCCAAAACGTATGGCCATATCCAGCAGTTTCAGCGGAAAGGTCACATTGGCATCTACCATCATGGCATTACTTTCGTTGTTGCGTCCATAACAGGTTGCCGTATGGATAATCGCATCGATTCTCCCTTGCTTAAAAAAAGGAGCTTCCCATTGACCGTGATCCGTATCATACGTAATCAAATCAGGCAATATGTCCTGAATACGCGAACAATCGGAGGTGCTCCTTTTCAAAATGATGACGGTATGTCCGTCCAATCGCAGCGCTTTTACGAGCTGGCTTCCGAGAAAACCAGTCGCGCCGGTCACAAGTATCTTCATTTGGGATCGCTCCCCTTCACCTACTTGTCTCTCTTCTTATATCCAGTTCAAATCGATGTTGTGAATTTGTTTTTCTTGCATGACCATCCGGAAGTGATCGGCCTTCGCTTTCAAGCCTTCGATGAGCCATTCATGATTTTCTACGACGATTTTTTCTATTTGCTGGTGTAAATTTAGCTCTACGATCTTTTCCAGCAGTTCAAATTCTGCCCCCTCGATATCTATTTTGATCAATTTGATCGGACGATTGAGCATTTGGATGAACTGTGTCAAATCAATGACCTCTACCTCTACATACTTAGCGGGATTCGTAACAGGATGATTCGCCAAAAGGGAAGAAGCATAAGCAGACCCTGCTGGATCCGTATGGTAAAGATCATGCAAATGCAAGCGCAGCTTGTCGTTTTTATGCCAAACCGCTTTGTTTATACAGACTACATTGGGATAGGGTCCCACCCTTTTTTTCAATTCCTCAAATACAAATGGATTCGGTTCAAACGCAAAGACGAGGGCACCTTTATCCGCCATTTTTTGAGAAATGACCCCGTAATTTGCCCCACAATCGATCGTGATGTCCCCGTATCCGATCGGAGAAAAAACTTCTTCACTGTTCTCGTTTAATCCGCCCACTCCTGCTTCCTCCTTTAAGTTCGGCTGGTTGCCCATGCTGCTTTTCCGGATTTCCACAGTTCTTCCAAGTAGTTTTTATCTCGCAAAGTATCCATTGGTTGCCAAAAACCGGTATGCTTGAAGGCCATCAGTTGATTCGCCTTGGCTAAGCCCTCCAGCGGCTCTTTTTCCAATACCGTCTCATCACCCGCAATATAGTCAAATACGCCCGGCTCCATGACAAAAAAACCAGCATTAATCCACCCGCCGTCTCCCTTTGGCTTCTCCTGGAATCCTGTTACGGTGTTCCCATTGGCAATATCCAATGCTCCGAATCTGCCTGGCGGTTGAGTCGTGGTGATCGTTGCGAGCTTTTTATGCATGCGATGAAATTTTACCAGCTGTTCAATATCAATGTCGGATAAGCCATCTCCATACGTCAGCATGAATGTTTCTTTTCCCACATACTTGTGAATGCGCTTCACCCTTCCACCTGTCCCTGTGTCTTTCCCTGTATCAATCAATGTGACTCGCCACGGAGCAGCATTGTGGTTGTGAAAAGTGACCTGATTGTCATTACGAAAATCGAACGTCACATCAGAGTGGTGAAGGAAGTAGTGCGCAAAGTACTCCTTGATCATGTAGCCTTTGTACCCGAGACAGATGATGAAATCATGGAAACCGTACTTGGAATAAATGGACATGATATGACAAATAATGGGCCAATCACCGATCTCAATGAGCGGCTTCGGACGAAGATGCGTTTCTTCTCCAATGCGTGTGCCATACCCTCCTGCTAGGATGACGACTTTCATTGGCTGCCCTCCTTCCTGGTGTTCACTGGGCTCTATCTGAATACGCTGCGATTTGGGCCAAACAGATTTCTCTTACGTCTTGCTTACGCTGATAAGCCTTATGCCAAGAAATGATACTGTCCAAGGTCTGTTCGAGCGACCAGTTGGGCTTCCAGCCTAGTACGCTTTTGGCTTTGGAACAGTCCAGCTTTAAATATTGGGCTTCGTGCCATTGTGGATCGGTTCGCTCTGCTTCAAAGCGGGCACCAGCTCCCCATCGCTCACACAATTGCTGGACGATCCACTCCACGGATTTGGCACCCTCATCATTCGGACCAAAATTCCAGCTCTGGGCGTAATCCTTGCCATTCGCCCACATTTTTTCAGCGAGCATCAAATAGCCCTTCAGTGGCTCAAGGACGTGCTGCCACGGTCGAATCGCTTGTGGATTCCGGATGGTGATTTTCTCTCCCTTTATTAAGGCGCTAAGGCAATCCGGTATCAAGCGATCAAGAGCCCAATCACCGCCGCCGATTACATTGCCTGCTCGCGCTGAAGCAATGGCTACGCCATGCTGGTGATACTGGTCGGGGTGGAAAAAAGCATTGCGATAGGAGGCAGTCACTTGCTCCGAACATGCTTTGCTGTTGGAATACGGGTCATAGCCGCCCAATACATCCTGCTCACGGTATCCCCACACCCATTCCCGATTTTCGTAAACCTTATCCGTCGTAACATTGATGATCGCTTTGATTTTCATTCCGTTTTGCACAGCCACTCTCGCCGCTTCGAGTACATTCACCGTACCCATGACATTGATTTCGTAGGTTTCCGCCGGATATTGATACGATAGACGCACCAGCGGCTGAGCGGCCATGTGGATGATGATATCCGGGTTTGCTTGGTTGATCGCTTTTTGAACACTTTCCTTCGATCTGACATCGTCAATGATTGAATCAACCAATGAGCTAATTTGGGCACACTCAAAAATACTCGGATTTGTCGGCGGCGACAGCGCATACCCTGTTACCTTCGCCCCTAAGTGATGAAGCCATAAGCATAACCAAGATCCTTTAAAACCCGTATGACCTGTGATCAATACTTTTTTGTCTCGCCAGAACGCTGGATCAATCATCGTGATCACCTTGGTTCGCAATCTGCTTCAGAATCTCGGTCCAAGTCATTCCGAGTCGTACGATATCTTCTTCTATCAACTGACTTCCCATCTGTACCTCGATGAATTCCAGCTCATTCGTCGCCTTGATTGCATGTTTGGCTCCTACCGGGATTTGCAATACGTCACCTGGTTCAACCTGGCTCAGCTGATCATCCAAGATGAACTCGCCGCAGCCCTCTACGATAATCCATACCTCACTACGATAGTGATGATACTGATAGCTCAAATTTTTCCCGGCGTATATACGGATTCTTTTCGTTAATACTTCCACATCGTCTTCATTCTTCTGAAAATGCATCACCTGATACCATCCCCAGCGCCGCTCTTCATACATTGGGCGCTTTGTCCAATCCAAAGCCAAATTTTTGACCATATGACTTTGCTCCTTGGAAGAAACAAGGATACCGTCAGGACTAGCCGCCACGATCATATCCGACAGACCGATGGACACGATAGGTATGTCCAACTCGTTGATAACGTGCGTGTTCGTGCAACTCTCATCAAGCAAGACCTTACCCATTGCTTTCCCGCTCATTTCTTCCGTGAGCGTATTCCACGTCCCCAAGTCTTTCCAGTATCCGTCATACGGGAGAACGACTACTTTCTCTGCCTTTTCTACGATCTCATAGTCAAAGCTGATGGCAGGCATTTGGCTATATTGCTCAAGCATGCGGTTGTATTCAGTAGGCAAACCTTTTTGCTCCAATTCGCGAATCAGATAGCCCAATCGAAAAGCAAAAATTCCACAATTCCACAGGGCCTTCTTTTCTACTAAATCCTGCGCTTGCTCAAGTGACGGCTTTTCTTTGAAGCTTTCTACTTTTTGATAGGCATGAGGCCTTTCCCCCTGATTCGATTCTGATTCTAGCTGTGGAACAATGTAGCCGTATTTCGTAGATGGATACGTAGGCTTCACTCCGATTAATGCAAGATTCGCGCCTGATTTGAGTATGACATTCTCCAGCTCCTTGATCCTGTCCATGAAGCGATCCTCAACGAATGGATCGACAGGCATGATGGCTATGACCTCATCCGGGTCCATTGTCAAAGCAGAATACAAATAGGTAACCGCTAAAGCAATGGCAGGAAAGGTATCCCTTTTCTCAGGCTCCACGATCAAGGGAACGCCTTCACCTAGTTGGCTTTGAAGCAAATCAACATGTGAGCGGCCCGTTGAAATATAAACAGGCTCCGACCAATTGCGCGAGGTCAGCTGCCTCCACACTCGTTGAACCATCGCCTCCGGTTGGGCATGTGCATTGCCTATCAACTTCAAGAACTGTTTGGATCTGACATCATTGGAGAGCGGCCACAGCCTTTTCCCAGAACCACCCGATAGTAATATCAGTTTCACCCAGGCCACCTCTATCCGTTTATCGTGTTGTATGCACCATCTTATGCGTTTGTCGCAGTCGATGCTCTATCGTCCAATGAAAATGGTCAAATAACACGAGAGATGATAGAAGCCTATAAAAACTGAATCCAACGATTCGAAACATAATCGAAAATGTAAGAACCCGCTTGTGGGAGATAAGGAGCCGTGAAAAACCTCATAAAGTGCTTCATGTGTCCTTGAAAATGCAGAGAAAACAACGGCATATATCGGCCCGTTGCCTTATCCTTGCAGCACAAGATACCGTTTATCGAGTAAATTTTCTTATAGCCGTACAAATTCTCCACCGATGTAGCCTGCTGAATATTCCCATCAATTATGCCATCATGAAACAAGCCGTTCGTGATTTGGTAATTCTTGAAATGCGAAAGAAATAGCAAGGCCAGCACCATATCAGTAATTAAAGGCTGATTGAATCTTACATGTTCCTTTCTCTGCATCGTGTACTGGACGACTTTCGCGAATGCAATAGGATTGGCAAAGTGAGACCTCATGAACTCGCAATATTGTTCCAGCCACTGCCTGTCTACGAAATTGGTCCATACGAATTCCATCGTAAAGTTGTCAAAGCGCGGATGGTTCACGTCGGTAAACAGCATGACATCCGTATCGATATAACAGCATTTCGGAATCTGATGCTTTTCCATAAACGCCAACAAAATAAACCATCTTTGAAAACAAAACAAATTGTATTCAAAGGGCATGAAATGAATATGTTTATAGACTCTCGTCATTTCAATGGCGGCGTGCATATAATCGTCTATCATCTCGTGAATGATGCCGTTCGTAGCATACCTCCTGTTTCCTCCATTCCCTATTAGAAAGACAGGGGAATGGGGATTACTTCTTTTCGCTTGCTGCAAGCTGTATGTGAGATAATCATCGTCTCCGCGATGGATGATCACAATGGGTAAGGGCATACTCTTTCCGCCTCCTTTACTCCCCATACTTTATGTAAGTGAAAGACAACGAGAAACAGGCATATGCCTTTTTTCCGAAAACCTGCTTGTTGGCAAGCAACAATCCACGTGATTAGGACAAAATTAATGCATTTACATCATTCCCCCCAGTATTGTCCGTACATATCGTATAGGGCAAGCACTATGCAATGAAGGGGGACATGTCGATGGGAAGATTTTGGACAGATCAGGAAATCCTCGATGAGATCAACAAACGGCGATGGTACCATAAAATCGCACTGAGACCCGGTATCGTCACTCCCGGGATTTCGCTTCTGGAAAATGTATGGAATATGACACGACAATCCAGAGAATATATCCAATATTCGGGGAAACGCGTCCTTGATCTCGCTAGCTTTGACGGTATGTGGGCTTTTGAAGCGGAGCAACGAGGGGCAAGTCTTGTGGTGGCTACAGACTGTATGCAGCCACTCTATTTGAATTTTGAGTTTTGCAAGAACATCCTGCAAAGCAAAGTTTTACCGCTGTACAATACCAGCCCTTATAAACTATGGGAGGGGCTGCAAGTATTGTTGATGGACGATTTTTCAGAACCACTGCCGTTCCCTCATCAAATTCGGCATAATCAATTTGATGTCGTCCAGCATCTTGGTCTGCTCTATCATCTGCGCGATCCGATGTGGACATTGTCGCAATGCAGAAGCGTGATTAAACCAGGTGGGCACCTCTTGTTGGAAACTGCCTGTATTTTGGATACGAACCAATCGATCATGGTCTACAACGGAGCTCCTGGACAAATGAACCGGATTTATAAGGACGATACCACTTGGTGGTTGCCATCCGTACTTTGCATTGCGGAGATGCTGAAGAGCACGTTGTTTGAAGTTATTCCTGAATCGATTCGAACCATCCCTTCTGGCAAAATAAACAATTACGATGCAGGTCGCATCAGCCTCGTGGCAAGAGCCATTCCAGGCAGCGAGATCGACCATAACTGTCTCGCGGAGTTGCTCCGTATATTCCGCAATCCAGGGATCGTTCCAGACTACTTGTAATATCCGGGTAAAATGGAATCGGGTGCACAAGAACAACGATGCTTGTGTACCCGATTTTCCATTCTTTCATAGTCTGAAGGTAGTGCATGCATTTTTATGATGGAAAGATGGGAGTGAATCTCGTGTCCCACCCACACCAACCTCTCGTGAGTATCATTACCCCCTCTTACAACCAAGGCCGGTTTATTCGTGAGACAATAAATAGCATATTGACCCAAGACTATCTAAACCTTGAGCATATCGTGGTCGACGGAGGCTCTACTGACGATACGCTCTCCATCTTGCAAGAATATGCACAAAAAGATCCGCGCTTCCGTTATATTTCCGAACCGGATCGCGGACAGTCTCATGCACTTAACAAAGGCCTTGCAATGGCAAGAGGGGAAATCATCGGCTGGCTGAATTCAGACGACATGTATGTACCTGGCGCCATCCAAGCAACTGTTCATGCTTTTGCGTCCAACCCGAGTTGGGGAATGCTTCACGGCAATTGCCATGTCACGAATGAATATGGGCAAATATCCTCCAGTTACCCATCAGAACCAGCTGACGCCAAGAAATTGTATCAAAGCTGCTGTATATGCCAGCCCTCCGCTTTCATCAGAGCCAACGTCTTCAGGCATATGGGGGGTGTCGATGAAACACTTCAATTTTGCATGGACTACGACCTCTGGATGCGAATCGCCAAATTTTATCCGATTGGCTACATCGCCCAGTATTTGGGAAGTGCACGAATCCACGGTGCCTGCAAATCAGCTACACAATGGCATTCTATCGGTGTACCTGAAGTATTAAGATCGCTGGCGAAAAATTATGCTTCGATACCAAGCCACTGGATTTCGTACGTTCCACATTACAAAGGCATGGGTGTACTAAACCTTTTAAAACTGTATAAAACATTCCCTTCCACGACGTCCCGCATCTCAAGCATGAATCGCAGTGTTGACTTATGGGCGCCTCCCGTCTTGCGCGTTATCGTTGAATCAGTGCCTTCTGCACCTGCCCAAATGCTTTTGGTAAAGGGAAGAGTCCCGGGCTCTACTGCCAGGTTGGCGAAGCCGATTGTGCTCACTGCCCTCGTAAATGGGGTAGGCGTAAAAAGCTATACCGTCGACAAACCCACGTTCGCCCTTGAAATCCCGCTCGATCCCAGAGCGACGATGCATCGAGTGGACATTTCTTCGTCCAGTGTCTCCGCTCCGACCACACCTCAAGCCCAGCACAGAATGGTGGGAGGCTACATGGCAGAAGAGATCATTCCGCTATCCCATGATGAAGTACTTGTTTATAAAGCATTTGCAAGGAGCTAACCTTTTAATTTGAGTATAGCTTCGTCTCAATGACAGCCGCCGCTCCGGCTATAGCAAGCAGGAGCAACAAAGGATAGGCGGCTGGTACATACATATACAACCCAACGATCAAAGCGCCCACCCAAATTCCCACGCACCAATGGCAGCTCAACAATCTGCCTATCCATTGGCGCACCCTCCCGCCTTTAAATTGAAGGTCCCGAACCATTTGCCCCGACTCATCGGGTACATATAACACCTGGTAAAATGGGTTTCGCAGAAAAGACGTGATCTCATCAAAAACAATCAAATGCGTCAGACGAAAGCTTGCCAACACAAGGATGATTAGGTCGATCCAAGAGAGGTCAAACATTCCACCTCCACCTCTTTCCAATATTTTGTGCTTTTCTCATTTGTTCCACATTTAGTACCATTGTGGTGCGACAAACCAGAGAAAGGCGTGATGAGATGAATCGCAATATGAAGAAGATTGCAACCATCCTTTCCCTGTCCGTCCTCGTTACCATGATCGGACAACCTGCATTTGCAAAAACAAGCTTTACCTCTTTGAAAAAAGGGATGAAAAACTCGCGGGTGCTTGAAATGGAAAAGATGCTCGATGCACTCCATTACGACTACAAGCTGGTAGTGGACAAGATCTACAACAGCAACACGGTTTATAACGTCAAAGCGTTTCAGAAAAAATACAAGCTCAAGCAAACAGGAGTTGTGAACAAGGCTACTTACGATAAACTGAAGAGCGTGTACAAAGCACACAATCAGAAGCCGACTACACCACCAGTTACACCTTCCAAGCCATCCGAGCCAAATGAGTCCAATGATAACACTACACTGAAATTAGGTGCTAGCGGTGATAGCGTGAAGGAATTGCAAACGATGCTCGCTGGCCTCGGATACAAAGTAACTGCTTCGGGTCATTACGATGAATCTACTCGCTTTGCCGTCATGCTATTCCAGTCGCGCAATAAACAACCCTTGACCGGTGAAGCTGACGCCAAAACCTACACTGCGATTCAAACACAATACAAGAGCAATCCAGTACAGCCTAAACCAGATACGAAGCCAACCGTCCCAACAAATCCAACGATTCCTGTAACACCGAGCAAGCCTGAGCAACCGCAAAACCCTGGTGCCGGCACGCAGGTTCCTCTTCCCGCTGAATTGACGGCTGAGGAAAAAGAAATGGTTCAGCTCGTGAATCAAGAGCGCATCAGCCGTGGACTCGCACCTTATCAAGTGGACATGCAGTTGGTGAAAGTTGCACGCGTGAAAGCCCAAGAGATGGTAAGCAAAGGTTACTTTAGCCACACCTCTCCCACTTACGGCTCTCCGTTCCAAATGATGGACACTTTTGGTATTGGCTATTTAGCTGCTGCTGAAAATATTGCCCAAAACTACTCTGTAAGCAGCGCTCATCAAATGTTCATGAATTCCTCCGGGCACAAGGCCAATATTATGAGTCCAACATACGATTACGTAGCCATTGCTGTCGTAAATGGCGGACCGCACGGGAAAACGTTCGTGCAAATGTTCTTGAAAAAATAGAGACGCGGAACGGAAAAGCCATCATTTCTACTGAAATGGTGGCTTTTCTTCCATATTAGAAAGACACGGCGATCCGATTATTGGCTGAAAAGTGTACCGTCTGATCGTTGCACAGCACGACACCCTCGACAACGATTCCCTTCCCCGCTTCTTGTTTCATAAAAGAAATCTGGAAGTTTTGGAACGCTTCCGTCGATTCCGGCGGAATGGATACAGGCTGGATCGGTGCTATCCAATATTCCCCTCTCTCCATCGCTTGGGCAAACCAATCGTCTTCTAAGTATCTCCACCCTTTCATGCCCGATGTACCTTGCACGGCCATCGTCTCCACGAGCTTCGGAGGCAATACCTGCCCTCCCATTTTGATCGAATCGACAGGAGAGACGCGCAAGCAAACGATTGGATTGTTCAGTTCAACGTTCCCCGTATTTTTCACCTGGAGTGTACCAATTAACAGGTACGGCTTCTCAACTGATTCGGAGTGAATCAACGTGTAATCAAAATACACTTCTGCCGCTGCACGCAATTCAACGTGTTCAGGCACTTCTTCGATCGGATGAACGGTCACTACCTGTTCCAGCAGTTCTTCTTCTGCCAAGATCAAAAACTCTTCCCGTTCACTGTTTGATTCACTGTTTGAATCACTTGCCTCATTACTCGGCTGATCACTTTCCTGAATCGAGCTTTGTTCCTCTGCCAATGGCTTTTCGTCTGCGTCCTGCTGACTCTCTTTATCAGAGGTAAAGAGCATCGTAGAATAAAACAGCTTTAAAATATTGGGTGGTAAAAACGCCATTGGTTGAATGTGTAATCCATTTTGAAAATACTCCAAAATCCCTGACGCTAAGTGAAGCGCAATTTTTTCCGCATAGATCTTACGCTTGTTCACTTCTGTATAAAGCGGCAACTGCAACTGGATATGAACGATTGCTGGTTGCTTTTGGTTTTTGATTACTTTATAGTGACACGGGATTCCTGACTGCTGCATTTCTGCACGCAAACACTTGACCAGCTCTTGCCGCTTTTCGTCCTCCAACTGAAAGAAAATCAGCCTGGGTTTTTCCAGGACTCGCATTTCCTTCAAACTGAAACGAATGGCGACATCCGTATTTTTAGCCAGAGTCGAATTGTTTTGGCTTAAGACAACCTCCATCCCGCTGTCAGAGAGAAATTTTTGTACGTTCCCCAATACCTCCCACTCGTAGGCGGTTGTTCCTGCAGATACGCCTGTAAAAAGAGCGCAAACTTTTCCTTTCAACCCCGAATCCAAGTCAATTCTGTTATTCGTCGAATCCCACTTCAATTGAAAACCATTTTTCTTGCAAAACAAACGAAACGCTGGCAGAGCCGCGTATGGCATGGTCCCGCCACGTTGACCACTGTAATATACCTCAACATCCATTCCCATCTCTCCTCACGCACTTTCCTGAGTCCGCGATATTGTATGAATGCCCAGTGTCCAAAGTGAACATTTTTGCCGATGACCGTTCCGAAGAAGCACTTCGCGCATACGATGCTACAGAAAGGAGTGGTTATATGCCCACCTCACAAATGCCCCTGATCTCCATTATCATTCCTGTAAAAAATGAGGGGGACAATGTGCGTTCTACCATCACTTCCCTTTTAAATACAAGAACCACGTATCCGTATGAAGTGATCGTAGTCGATGATGCCTCAACTGATAACGGTTGTTACTTTTTACAAGACCAAGGGCAAAATGAAAAAATAAAATTAATCACAACAGAAGGTATTGGTGCTGCAGCAGCACGAAACTTGGGCGTGGATCATGCCCGTGGGAACTACTTCATTTTTTGCGATGCCCATCTGTCTTTTGAAAACTTTTGGATCGATCGCATGATGGAGCTCATTCTTACCAAAAAAGCAGATGGCGTTGCTCCTGGAATCGCGTCCATGACGGAGCCACATAAAATTGGATATGGGCAAAATCTGAATCAAAAGCTCGAGATCACCTGGTATCCAAAGCCAAATGGCCCAGCGCCGGTTGCGATATTGCCTGGGGGATGCTTCCTGGTCACCAGAGAAGCTTTTATGAAAGTTGGGGGTTTTGATCGCGGTTTTCGCATATGGGGATTTGAAGATATCGAGTTTTCCATCAAAATGTGGCTCTTCGGATATACGTGTATGGTCCAGCCATCTGTGAAAATCTTACATTTATTTAGGCAAGTTCACCCTTACACAGTTGCGCATGAGCACATTTATTACAATATGCTTCGAATGGCGTACAGCCATTTTAACGAGCAGCGGATTGAGGCAGCGAAAAAACTTGTACTCTACGCAAATGCGAGTGAAATCACGGATGATGTGCTGACTTGCGGGGCTGCCGCTCAGCGTGTTCGATACACTGCCCAAAGAAAATTCGACGATAATTGGTACTTTCAAAAATTTCAAATTCCCTTCTGACAAGATAGTGACCTAAAAAATAGGCGCATGCTCAACATGCCAAACTCCCGTTGCCCACATAGTATGTAACTGCAAAGCAAACTCCCTAGGAAAGGAAGGATTCTTACGGTGAAACATCACGTGAAGCCCATTATGGGTCGCCAGCTCCCTACACCGACGCCTACAGCAACTCCTCCTATATCGAACAACCTGCAGGAAGAGTGCATTCGCGTCAACAAGGTGTATGACTGGGTAGTATTAGCGAACAGCTACCGAAACAAGATTGCCCTTCCCGACGATTGTCAAGCTCTGGTAGACGCTGCCATTCGTGCAGGGCAAGATATCACACTCTCTTGCGTTGAGCCAGTTTCTCCTGGTCCTACTTGCAGAGTCGTCAGTATTCGCCGCGAGAACATTACAGTCGGTGGGACCACCGTTCGGGTCGGGGTCGTTCGCTTCGTGTTCGGAGCCACTGTACTGGTTCGTGTCTTCGCAGATGGAACACCTCTCTGCGAATTCACAACGACAGTGCAATTCGATCAGGAAGTCGTTCTCTGCCTGCCTGAACCGCTTGATGAGGACAATATCTTGTGCCGTATCAGCGCTTTCGAGTGCTCACCGACCGGTACCGTTCTCCTCGGCGGCATGGTTCAACTCGACGTCATTGTCTGCGTAGAAATCCAGGTAGAAGCTGAAGTCAAGCTGGAAGTACTGGCGAAATTCTGCGCACCTCGTCCAAACAACATTCCAATTCCATCGCCAACGCCATCTTTCCGTTGCCCGCCGATCGTATTCCCGCCACAATGCCCACCAATCTTCCCAGTACGCAACTGCGATTGCCAGGCGTCCGTCAACGCATTGGTACCAACCGTCTCCGTATCGATTGGTATCCCACTCGCACTCGCCGCTGGTACGATTCAGCTCATCGCAGATATCTGCCCAAGCTGCGATCCGTCCAGCAGCTCGTTTACCTTTAATTTCTTTGATAATGTATTGCCTGATGTACTCCCTGGCGATCAAAGCTTCAGCTTCTCGCCTACGACTATCAGCTCTCCGACCTGCATTACCGTCTTGCCGATCCTTCCTATCGTAACAGGTCTCGTCGTAACAGGTACCGGCGTACAAACATTTACGGCAACAGGGGCACAGGAGACCGTAACCTACTCCCTCACCTTGGCGGAAACAGGTCTCGGCCTGCCTGATGTCATCATCCTGACACTCACGAACTCTGCCGGTGTCCTTATTTTCTCCGCAACCGTCACTGTTGTGCCAGACGAACAATTGCTGGTTGCCGATTGCATCACTTTCGGGGATATCGTCATCACTTCTCCGTAAGCAAAACAAAAAAGATGATTTCCAATCAGGCGGGAGAAGACCAACACTTCTCCCGTTTTTTCTATGGATAAACAGTCACTACAATACAGGCACCAATTCCCACCGCCTACATATGTCTATATGGGAACGCCAGACGGAAAAAGGAGGACAACACTGTGTACAAAAGGAAAATCTCCAATGCGAATAAGCCGAAAGAAAATGAGAAGCTCCTCCTGCTAAAAAAACAAGCACATTACTACGAAGATAAAGCCAACCAACTCATGCAAGAAGTGTGGCATCTACAGAAGCAGATAGAGGAAACGTCCAAAAATAACGAAGCATACAGAGAGCAGCTTGAACAATTGAACCAGACCCTCCACGATTGGGACAGCAAAGGGGCACAATGGAAGCAGCGCTTGAACGATTCACAAGACATGCTTCATGAGATGAAGAGCAAGCTCGACTACTACGAGCATCTCCTGAAACAGCGCGAAAATGCCATAACCGAACACCAGGAAACGGAGGTAAAGCTAAAGCATTCCATAGAAAGCTTGCAAACCCAGATCAGGGAGCAACGAAAAGGTCCACGACTTGAAGAAATCATGTCCAAACATAAAGCGCAGGAAGCACACTTACGCGAACACATTGAATTACTCCAACGGCGAGTAGAGAGCTACGAGCAAAAAGAGGTACAATGGCAGGCAACGTTACACGAGCAAGAACAGCAGCAATTGAGTCAAATCGAGGAGATCCTGAATGAACGCCAGCAGCATTTAGACATGATCGCGCATTTGGAGCAGCAACAGCTTACATGGAAACAAGCTTTGAATAATGTAAATGAAGAGTTTGAGAGTGCGCAGATGAAGCAGCAGGAGCAACTATCCAAAATTGAATCATTGAATCAGCAGTTTGAGGACGCACGGGCACGGGAAGAGCAAGCACTCTCTGATCTACAGCAACTTACAGAAGCAAGCGCAAAATGGGAGCAGCGCGAGCAAGAACTACAAGTTCGCGAGCAAAACCTCCACACATTTGAGCAAAGTCTCCAGGAACAGGAGCAGGATCTACTCTCTCGCGAACAAGACCTCCAGTCGAAGGGGCAAGAGCTGCATTCTCTGACGCAACACCTACAAAAACGGGAGCAGGAACTTCTCGGTCTTGAACAAGAGCTTCAGACGCAATGGTTAGAACTGCATTCTCAAGCGCATAACCTGCAGACGGAAGAACAAGATCTGCTCACTCTCAAGCAAGAGCTCCAGACGAAGGGGCTGGAACTGCAGGCTCAGACACAAGATCTTCAAGCACGGCAGCAGGACCTTCTCGGTCTTGAGCAACAGTTGCAGGGGCAAGGCCAAGAACTGCAATCCCTAAAGCATAACCTGCAAACAAAAGAACAAGAGCTGCTTGTTTTCGAGCAAAAGCTCGAGGCTAAAGAGTTAGAGCTGCAGACTCAGACACAGGGCCTTCAAGTACAGGAGCAAAACCTTCTCGGTCTTGAACAAGCGTTGCAAGCGCAAGGACTAGAACTGCATTCCCAGGCGCAAGACCTCAATGCACAGAAGCAAGGCCTTCTCGCTCTTGAGCAAGAACTGCAGGTGCAAGGGCAAGACCTTCAATCCCTCTCACATAACCTACAGACGAAAGAACAAGAACTGCTCGTTCTCGAGCAAAAGCACGAGGCTAAGGGGCTGGAGCTGCAGGCTCAGACGCAAGATCTTCGAGCACGGCAGCAGGACCTTCTCGGTCTTGAGCAACAGTTGCAGGGGCAAGGCCAAGAACTGCAATCCCTAAAGCATAACCTGCAAACAAAAGAACAAGAGCTGCTTGTTTTCGAGCAAAAGCTCGAGGCTAAAGAGTTAGAGCTGCAGACTCAGACACAGGGCCTTCAAGTACAGGAGCAAAGCCTTCTCGGTCTCGAACAAGCGTTGCAAGCGCAAGGACTAGAACTGCATTCCCAGGAGCAAGACCTCAATGCACAGAAGCAAGGCCTTCTCGCTCTTGAGCAAGAACTGCAGGTGCAAGGGCAAGACCTTCAATCCCTCTCACATAACCTACAGACGAAAGAACAAGAACTGCTCGTTCTCGAGCAAAAGCATGAGGCTAAGGGGCTGGAGCTGCAGGCTCAGACGCAAGATCTTCGAGCACGAGAACAGGAACTTCACTCTCTCGAGCAAGAGCTTCAGACGCAAGCGCAAGACCTTCAATCCCTCTCACATAACCTACAGACGAAAGAACAAGAACTGCTCGTTCTCGAGCAAAAGCACGAGGCTAAGGGGCTGGAGCTGCAGGCTCAGACGCAAGATCTTCGAGCACGAGAACAGGAACTTCACTCTTTCGAGCAAGAGCTTCAGACGCAAGGGCAAGACCTTCAAGCACGGGACCAGGAACTTCACGTTCTCGAACAAGAGCTTCAGACACAAGGCCAAGAACTTCACTCCCTAACTCATAACCTGCAGACGAAAGAACAACAGCTCCAGTCCAAAGAGCTAGAGCTGCATTCCCAAACGCAAGACCTCAACGCACGAGAGCAGGAACTTCTCGATCTCGAACAAGAGCTTCAAACGCAAAAGCAAGAAATTCAATCCCTAACTCATAACCTGCAAACCAAAGAACAACAACTCCAGTCCAAAGAGCTAGAGCTGCATTCCCAGACGCAAGACCTTCAAGCACGAGAGCAGGAACTTCTCGATCTCGAACAAGAGCTTCAAACGCAAAAGCAAGAACTTCAATCCCTAACTCATAACCTGCAGACGAAAGAACAACAGCTCCAGTCTAAAGAGCTAGAGCTGCATTCCCAGACGCAAGACCTCAATGCACGAGAGCAGGAACTTCACATTCTCGCACAAGAGCTTCAGACACAAGACAGAGAACTTCAATCCCTAACTCATAACCTGCAAACCAAAGAACAACAACTCCAGTCCAAAGAGCTAGAGCTGCATTCCCAAACGCAAGACCTCAATGCACGGGAGCAGGAACTTCTCGACCTCGAACAAGAGCTTCAAACGCAAAAGCAAGAAATTCACTCCCTAACTCATAACCTGCAAACCAAAGAACAACAACTCCAGTCCAAAGAGCTAGAGCTGCATTCCCAGACGCAAGACCTTCAAGCACGAGAGCAGGAACTTCTCGATCTCGAACAAGAGCTTCAAACGCAAAAGCAAGAAATTCACTCCCTAACTCATAACCTGCAAACCAAAGAACAACAACTCCAGTCCAAAGAGCTAGAGCTGCATTCCCAGACGCAAGACCTCAATGCACGAGAGCAGGAACTTCACATTCTCGAACAAGAGCTTCAGACACAAGGCCAAGAACTTCAATCCCTAACCCATAACCTGCAGACGAAAGAACAGCAACTCCAGTCCAAAGAGCTAGAGCTGCATTCCCAAACGCAAGACCTTCAAGCACGTGAGCAGGAACTTCACATTCTCGAACAAGAGCTTCAGACACAAGGCCAAGAACTTCAATCCCTAACCCATAACCTGCAGACGAAAGAACAGCAACTCCAGTCCAAAGAGCTAGAGCTGCATTCCCAGACGCAAGACCTTCAAGCACGTGAGCAGGAACTTTACATTCTCGAACAAGAGCTTCAGACACAAGGCCAAGAACTTCAATCCCTAACCCATAACCTGCAGACGAAAGAACAGCAACTCCAGTCCAAAGAGCTAGAGCTGCATTCCCAGACGCAAGACCTTCAAGCACGAGAGCAGGAACTTCTCGATCTCGAACAAGAGCTTCAAACGCAAAAGCAAGAACTTCAATCCCTAACCCATAACCTGCAGACAAAAGAACAACAACTCACATCCAAGGAGCTAGAGCTACATTCTCAAACGCAAGACCTCAACGCACGGGAGCAGGAACTTCTCAATTTTGGGCAAGAACTGCAAGTACAAGGGCAAGAACTGCAAACGCAAGCAGATAACCTGCAAACAAAAGAACAAGAACTAACAATCCTCGAACAAGGACTCAAAGCTCGGGGGCAAGACCTTCTCACCCAAACGCAATACCTTCAAGCACGAGAGCAAGACCTTTACATTCTCGAGCAAGAGCTGCAAACGCGCGGGCAAGAACTTCACTCTCAGAATCAAAACCTCCAGACAAAAGAACAAGAGCTGCTCACTTTCGAGCAAGGGCTTCAAGCGCGAGATCAAGAGCTTCTCACGCAGACGCGAGACCTTCAAGCACGGGAAGAACAACTTAACGGTTTCGAACAAAATCTGCAAGCGCAAGAAAAGGAGCTTCAAGCTCATGCGCAGGCGTTACAGGTTCAACAACAAGAGCTCAAGACCCATGAACAGGAGCTTCGGGATCGGGATCAAGCCACTCTCTCTCAAGAGCAAGCGCTGATAGCTCAAAGCCAAGAACTACAGGTTCAAGAGCAAGAACTTCAATCCCGAGAGCAAGCACTGCAGCTTCGTGGGCAGGAGCTTCTCTCTCATGAGCAGGCAATCCACTCCCACGAACAAGAGTTACTCACGCTGAAACAAGAGCTGATCGTGCGAGATCAAGAGCTGCACAACCAAGAGCAGGAGCTCCAGGCTCAAGGGCATACCCTACACACTCGTGAACAGGAGTTGCTTACTCGGGAGCAAGAACTAAACTCACTGGAACAGGCCCTACTCTCTCAAGAGCAAGACATCCAAGTTCAGAGGCAAGGTTTGCAGACCCGGGAGCAGGAGCTGCAAGTGCAGAATCAAGATATATACACCCGAGAGCAAGAACTCGAAGCCCAAAAACAGGATTTACGCACGAAAGAACAAGAGCTAGAAGCCACCCGCCATGAGATGTTGCAAAAAGCAATCGATCTCGAACAAAGCTGGACTGCAAAGCACGAAGCGACTTCTCAACAATTAGCGGAAGCTCTGCTTGAACTGGAAGCAGCACGGTTAACGAAAAATCAACTAATCACTGACTATAAAAAGCTGGCCGAATCACATTCCCTGCATGAGCAAGAATTGCAGGAAGGCTTACAAAAACGCGACGAAGAATTAGCTCGAACACAAAACACCGTTAAGAGTCTCCAGTCGGAGTTAAAAGAAACACAACAGCAATTAGCGGAGGCTCAGGCTCATATCCAATCTTCTCAGCAACAAGCCAAGGAAACCGACGAAAAGCTCGCGAACTTCACCCTTCAAAAAAATAAATGGAACGAAGTACTGGAGAAAACAACCCAAAAATATGACCTCCTGTTAACTGAAAAGGAAAAAGCTATTGAACAGTTTACATCCCAGGAGCAAGTGATGAAGAAGACGATAACCGGACTCAAAAACATGGTGAAAGAACTCCAAAACAACGAAGAAAAATACAAGCAAATCATCAAAGAATTCACACAAAAAGAAGCTCGAACCAATAAAGCCTTCAGTCAATTCCCACCAAACACCCAATTCATTCCAAACAATCAATTCCAGCCAAACACCCAATTCCAACCAAGCACCCAATTCATGCCAAACTCCGATCCCTCCACTCAACAACTATCTTCCACACCGGTAAAGATGCAGCTGCCTTATCCCCCAAACGCCAACGCCTTCAACCCGTTTCGCTGAAAAAGTGAAAATGTGCGAGAGCCGTTACCATGTGCAGCCATACTGAATACAACATAGTACAGTCCAGAAAGGGAGGAAAAACCATGACACCTGAACAAATGCGTGCACTGTACCAACAGCGTCAACAACACCCAGTTCAACCTGCCCAGCGTCGAATGCCGCCATCACCTTTGCCAAAATCCGGTCCGGTTCACAGAGTCCAACCGTCCGTCCAGACTAGAACGAGTGGAGGTTGCTGCGGCAGGCGTTGGCAAGGCTAATCTTATAGAGACCCCCTTTTCCATGACCCGTGCAGTCTGGGATGAAATCATCCGAGATTCCCTGGAGAAGAAGCCAAATGAAACGTGCGGATTGCTCTCCGGTAGAAATGGGAGTGCACAGACGGTTTGGCGTATGGAGAATACATTGAAAAGCCCGATCGCCTTTGCCATGGACCCCAAGCAGATTCAACAGGTTTTCCACAAAATAACGTTGCGCGGGGAGCAATTGGTCGGGATCTATCACTCACATCCTACTGCGCCCCCCATACCGTCACCTGAAGATATTGCTTACTGTCATTACCCGGAGGCCGCATATCTAATCGTATCACTCGCTTCTCCACAACCAGTACTCGGCTGTTTTCGAATCGAGGGGTCTTTTGCTCGTGCGTATCCTTATAAAGTGTGTAACTAATGCTCAAATCCACCTAAAACAAAAGAACAGTGGGAATTTACTCCCGCTGTTCTTTCTGTTTTTGAAGATCGCCCTGTTCCAATGGATTGGGCAACAGCCATTCCCTTTTCTCCCAGCTGACAAAATCATCTTCCCACTTTACCTGGAAGCGGTCCTCCTCCATTTGAATGACGACTCCCTTTGCTCCATCCTTTACGTATACGACCAGATCGCCTACTTGTATCACCGCTCATCGCCGCCCATTACCCGAGTCTGAAGATGATTCCGTGTCCACCCTTCGGATACACCCATTTGATATTTTCGTACGGACAACCAATGCGGCAGCTCCCACACTCGTGACAACCTTCGTAACCGACGTGCATCCGCACTTCTTCCCATTTGTATACTTCCGCAGGACAGAAGATTGTACAGAGCTTATCAGGGCATTGCGTCGCACAAACATCTGCGGAGAGCACATGCAGGTGTGAATCCGTATCCGCTTTGAAGCGCACAAGGTACTGTTTCTCCTCGATTGACTGGCCCTTCGGTAGATCCTGCATCACTTCATCACCCTCCACGCATTCATCAAGTCACGTGCCATTTTCCATTTGTCCTTCGCAGAGCCGAGGTCGCTCCAGATTTTCTTCTGCTTGCTCCATTTCGAGCTGCCATCAACCGTGAACATTTGACTCGCCGCTTTGTTCATCATCGGAATATACTGTTCGAAATACTGCGGGAATTTTTCAAAGTGATGCGTTGCGTCCTTGTACTTTTTCAAATCTTGACCGACAAAGCTGTTCAACAGATTAATTCGGTATCCGTCGAGCATTTTTTCAGAATAGTCCCCTGCCTCTTTTGCCGCCAGGATCGTTTCCGCCGCCATGACACCAGATGCCATTGCCATATTCGATCCCTCTCGATGGATCGCATTGACGAGCTGGGCAGCATCTCCTACCACTAGTACACCGTTGCCGACAATTTTGGGAATGGAACGATATCCACCCTCGGGAATCAGGTGCGCCAAGTATTCCTGCTGCTCACAACCTTGGATATATGGCCGAATCATCGGGTGATTCTTTACATAGTCCAACAACTCATACGGCTTGATCTTGTTTTTGATCAGACCTGACAGCATCGTCCCTACCCCAATGTTCAAGCTGTCCTTATTCGTATACAACCACGCCGTCCCCAAAATCCCTTTGGTCGAATCCCCGAAAATTTCAATCGTACAACCGTGATCGCCCTCTAAGTTAAAGCGATCCTCGATTATTTTGCGATCCAGCTTCAGTACTTCCATGACAGCGAGCGCTACTTCATCTGGGCGAAACTCTTTATGAAAACCTAATGATTTCGCCAGCAAGGAGTTGACGCCGTCTGCCAGAACGACAACATCGGCGTATAGATCTCCATCCGGTCGATCTGTTTTGACACCGACTACCTTGCCATTTTCAACAATGCACTGTAAAGCGACGGTCTCATTGAGTAAAAGTGCTCCCTGCTGCACGGCTTTATCTGCAAACCATTGGTCAAATTTCGCCCGCAGCACCGTGAAATTGTTATAGGGCTCCTGGGCCCACTCCATGCCTTTATAACTGAAATTGATGGCTGATTCCTTATCGAGCATCATGAACCGCTGCTCGACGATCGGTCGTTCAACAGGCGCCTCCTTGTAAAATTCGGGAATGATGTCTTCCATCGTTTTGCGATACAAAACACCTCCCATGACGTTTTTGGAACCCGGATATTCCCCGCGCTCCATCAACAGAACATTTACACCCGCTTTGGCAAGCGTATAAGCACAAGCTGTGCCAGCCGGACCTGCTCCGACAATGATTACATCAAATTTCTCAGCCATACGTTACCTCCTTGTCCGGCTCCTTTTGGAATGCTTCCATGAGCAATGGCACAATTTCAAAAGCATCACCGACAATACCGTAGTGACAAGACTGGAAGATGAGTGCATTCGGATCTTTATTGATGGCAATGATCAATCCCGAGTTGCGCATGCCGACCAAATGCTGGATAGCTCCCGATATGCCGATGGCAAAGTAAATTTTTGGCGTAACAGTTACTCCCGTCTGCCCTACCTGATGTTCATGACCGATCCAGCCTGCTTCCACCGCATCTCTGCTGGCCCCGACGGTTGCCCCGATTCGTTCTGCAAAGCGATGAATAAGTGCAAAGCCTTCCTTGCTTCCGAGTCCCTTGCCACCAGCGACGATCACATCAGCCTCATCCAGCCGCACCTTTTCCTTCGTCTCCCGGACGATTTTCAGCACTTTTGTGCGAATGTCTTCTTCATGCAGCTTCATGCTTTCTTCTATGATTTCTCCTGTACGTGACTCGTCTGGCTCAAGTGCTTTCATGACTTTCGGGCGAACGGTCGCCATTTGCGGTCGATGTTTTTTGCACAAAATGGTAGCCATGATGTTACCGCCAAACGCTGGACGACTTGCCTCCAATAAGCCTGTCTCCGCGTTCACATCGAGCATGGTCGTGTCAGCGGTCAGCCCTGTCTCCAAGTCCGTCGCGACAGCGCTCGCCAAATCTTTTCCAGTTGAAGTCGCTCCGTACAAGATGATTTCCGGCTTGTGCTTTTGAACACATTCGATAACAGCTCGCATGTAGGACTCTGTTCGGTAATCATGAAAAATCTTGTGATCGTATACATACACTTGGTCCGCACCGTATGGAAACGCCGTGTGGGCCAACTCTTTGATTCCATCTCCGATTAACAAGCCAGCAAGCGGCACGTCTCGCTTGTCAGCCATTTGTCTACCCGCCCCCAGCAGCTCGAGTGATACAGGGGCGATACGGCCGTCACTCACCTCTAAAAACACCCAGATGCCACGAAAATCATCCAGATTCATATCTGCTCCTCCTTCACCCGAAACAGTCGCTGTTTATCGTGCAAAATTTCCATCAAGCGTGCGATTTGCTCGCTGGCGCTTCCTTCGAGCATCTCGCCACCCTTTGGCTTCTCTGGGGGCCAAACTTTTGCAACGATGGTCGGAGACCCCTTCAGACCTAACTGCGTCCGATCGATATCCCCCAAATCATCGACGGACCAGACAACAGGATTATATCTAGCAGCTCGAAGCATGTTGGGCAGCGGAGAATACGGTACCTCGTTAATCTCCTTCTCCACGGAAAACAAACAAGGCAAGGTCGACTGAATGACTTCATAACCATCCTCCAGCTTTCGATGCACGATGGCGTAACCTTGTTCTTTGTTTATCTCCACTACTTTTTTCACACACGTAAGCGGCGGAATATCCAACCTTCTGGCAACACCAGGTCCGACTTGTCCCGTATCACCGTCGATGGTCATCTTCCCGCAAATGACAAGGTCGACTGGCTGGCTTTCTGCAATCTTCTCAATGGCTTTGGTAATGGCATAGCTGGTCGCCAATGTGTCTGCTCCGGCAAATGCACGATCCGTTACCAGATAGCCTGCGTCTGCTCCGATCTCGATACATTTCCGAATGGCCTTCACCGCTGGCGGCGGTCCCATGGTGACGACGGAGACCACACCCCCATATCGATTTTTCAAACGAACGGCTTCCTCCACCGCATGTGCATCATACGGGTTGAGAATGGCTGGCGCACTGGCGCGATCCATCGTATTCGTCTTCGGATTCATCTTGATGATTTTGGTGTCCGGCACCTGCTTAATGCAAGCAACAATATGCAGCATGATTGATCCCCCCTTGCTGCCGGGCGCGATATCTATGCCTGTACAAAAGGTTGCCTTTCTTACGCGCAATCAGATCAGGCAGCTTGTCGTTCATTGTTATAGCCTATTTCGATGCAGCCGAGCTTAGACCAGTAATCATAGAAACGAAAAAGACGCCAAACATCAGCTTGGCGCTGTGTGGCGTCTTTTGGCTTATTCATTAATCTTTATCAATAGAGAACTCAATCGAAGCATCCGTAAACTTTTTGTCTACTCTTTTCAGCTTGATTTGCAAGCCGATTTGCGGCAGGATTTTTCCAACTTCCGGTACTTCCGGCATCGAGTAGTCATCACTGTCGTCAAACTCTTTAACGCCTTTCAACGGCTCGTATTCCATCGTTCCATAGATGTAATCCAGATCCATACCGGATGTTTTGTTCGGGCTAAACGCAGCATCGTTCACCTGATAGCGGGAGTCTGCGATTGCGTTTTTGTTCCCCTCATCATTGTTCCAGTAACGTACTTCCTGATGGGCATCTACTACACCAAGCAAGCCGTAGCCTGGATGCTGGCTCGTATTGTTGTCACGTGTTCTTTCGAAGCGACCATCAAAGTACCAGATCACCATACCTGGATCATACGTGAAGAAGGAGTCGTTGCGGCGGAAGTGCTTCAGTCCAGCGTCAATTCCTTCATGAGAGCGCAGCTCAACCAGGTAGTACGCATCGTACATTTTACCTTTTCCATCGAAGTGGACGAAGCCATCCAATTTGAACTTCTTCTCACCCTCTGCATCATCCGCGAAGATGACTTGTCCATCTGCCTCTACTTCAAAGTTATCGAGATAGAAGCCGTCCAATACGTAAGCAACGTCTGTCACATAGTTAAACTCAACTTGCACTTTTTTGCCGACAAACTCATTCAGGCTGATTTCTTCTTTGTCCCAGCCGTTTGTTACATCATCGAATTTCTGCACTTCTTTTTTCTCACCTGTATCCGCATCAATTACATTGACGTACAGGTAGTCATAACCTTCCTCAATGCTTCTCCATGAATCGAATTTCATCGTTGCGGAGCTGACTCCAGTCAAATCAATTACATCGGAAGTCATTTTGGTGTTCAATTTGTTGCCTTCATCCGAGAAGTATGCGTATCCACCATCCTTTGGCTCAACCGGCGGTTTCTTTTCAACTTTCGGCATATTCAGTTTGACGACTTTTCCGCTTTTCTCGGTGCTGCTCGCATCAATGAGCGGAACCGTTCTCTTGCGTTTTTCTACATCCTTGTAGTCCAGAACAGTCGGAGCAATCCAGTTCCCGCCAAACATTTGTTGCAGAACCATTTTGGACCAAGGATCAAGGCCTGTAGGTTCTGTTTGGAAGACTTTACCTGTATGACTACCGGACGACATGAGGGACCAAGCGCCTACTGGCGAATCTTTTCCGGCTCTTGTCGTGTCATACAAGTCTGGCAAACCGAGATTGTGTCCGTATTCGTGAGTGAATACGCCTGGTGCGCCATCTTCAGGCTGGATCATGTAATCAAACGCTTTCAGGCTTGTGCCTGGAATATCCACTGGTTTTTTCAAGGTCCAACGATGAGACCAGATCGCATCTGGGTCTTCCCCTGTCTCTTCTCCGATCCCTGCATGAACGAGCATGAGGTTGTCCAGGTTGCCATCCGGCTCCATCAGGTCTCCATCACCATCGATATCATACGGATCGCGCTGATCGTACAACTCCTCTTTCCCAGCAATGGATTCCCCAACTGCCTCAAGCGTCTCGATTACCAGATCGCGCGGATTGGAATCGTCACCGGCCTTGGAGTTTCCTCCATAATACTTGTAGCCATTCTCTGCCATTTGCCAAGGCGTTACCACACCGTCAACCGTCCAAGATCTTCCCGATTGCAGATAGAAGTATTTCGCCATTGTTGTCATGCCGATTCCTTCAGGAGTTTCGTACCCCTTCTGATCAAACAGCATCTCTTTGTAGTGCTTTTCGTTGAAGTCTTCCGTCCAAAGCGAATCACTCACTTTTGGTAACTGGTTATGCTCCCGGTCAGGGTACTCGATAAGAGCGACAACGATATTATCGGTATGTAGACGTTTGGAAGAGCGCACTTCATCGCCGTCCTCCATCTCAGCCACTTTCTGCACAGCCTCAGCCAATGCTGCCTGCTGTCCTCTGCTCGCTTCCTTACCGTAAGAGGACGATTCATCAATGCCGTGCGGTACTTTTTTGTCTTCGAGGTACTCGAGCAACGCCTCGTCAATCTCTTCCTGATCGGCGTCTTCATCAATGATTCCTTGCTCCATTAACCCTTTAATCAGTCGCTCCAGGTTAACAGTGGACAAATCTACATGCAGATCATGCTTGTCCTCTTTTGGTTTGGCCAAACCCGTTGCAGGTGCAGCCACGAAAGTACTGAGCACGAGTGAGGAGGAAAATAAGACGGATAAGAGCTTTTTGCTTTTCTTCACTGCGGTTCACCCTCTTTTTCTATCTATTTTTGATACATCGGAAAAACAAAACCCCCGATTCCGATTATTCATAATTATTACGCGATACGTAATCTTTGCCAAATTCTTTCCTTCGACAAAAAAACCTTCCCGTTCAAAAGAAATTGCTCAATAAGGCTATCGACCTACTTGCAACAAGTGCCGAATTTTCGGCTGATCATTTATACATAGGGTCTCTATTTGATATATGCTCGGTGTGTCTACTGCCTAAAGACCTACAAAAAAGATAGCGAATTTCGTCGAAAAAACTCGATACTTTCCGAAAAAATATTCCTTTCGCCTCCTCCTCTTTCTTGCAAAACAACTCGATTATCGGTACGATCGAATAAAAATGCTCGTGTTTTCCATGGAGGATTTTGATGCTGCAAACATTTGGTTTTTCTCTGTATGAGAGTAAAGTTTATGAAGCGCTGGCGTCTAGCGGCGAGCCTCTCGATGCAACGATGGTCGTGAAGCATTCGGGGGTACCAAAGGCAAAAATTTACGAGGTGTTGAATCGACTGGTAGAAAAAGGGATGGTCCTTGACACCGTATCTGAAAAGAAAAAGCGGTATACAGCCCTTCCTCTGGACAGCCTGGTAGAAAAGCTGACCCGCCAATTTCAAACAGACGTCAAAAAATTGACCAGCTCCCTTTCTCATAAAACCGTACGCGATGACCGCGTCTGGAGCCTGAAGGTTGACGAATCGATCCGCGCGGAATGCAAACAATTGATCCAACGAGCGACGCGGTCTATTCGTATCTCTGCCTGGTCCGATGATTTTTTAGAGTATGTACCCCTACTGGAGATGAAAGAAAAGGAAGGGGTAGAGATCGAAGCCTTGGTCATCGGGCAGATTAACACCAAGCTCTCCTGTGTTCATTCCTTTATCCCTGTGCAAGAGCATCAAGGCTTGGAGCGCTATCAGCTAATCGTAGTGGACCAAGATGAAATGATTTTTGCAGGCGAGGAGGATACGGGCTGGCATGCGATCAAGACACGCGGTCAACCGTTCGTCAAATTTTTTGCCGATTCCTTTTACCATGATGTCGCGCTGACAAAAATCACCCAAAAATATGTGGATCAACTGTTTGACGATGAAGAAATCCGCAAGATGATCATCCGCCTCCGATACTGACAATCCCTGGGACTTTGGCTTTTGGCCGGAGTCTTTTCTATTTGTATGGAGAATTTTCTAGTTGCATAAGATAAAAAAGGTTACTATTATGGTAGTAACCTTTTTGTTTGAGAGGAGCTAATTGTTTTGAATCCACGTGTCTTCATCTTAGCGATTGCTACCTTTGTTGTAGGTACGGTGGAATTGATTATCGGTGGTACGCTCGATCTGATTGCTCGTGATCTTCAGATATCGATTAGCGCTGCCGGACAATTGATCACCATATTCTCGCTTGCCTTTGCCATTGCCGCTCCTCTGCTCCTGCATGTTACGAGGCGTGTCGAGCGCAAAAAGCTATACTTGTATGCATTAGCGGCCTTTTTCCTAAGTAATGTGCTCGCGGCACTTAGTCCGAGCTACGCTGTATTAATGACAGCGCGCATCTTGAGCGCTGCAAGTAGTTCCATCCTGATTGTGCTGTCGATTACGATTGCGACGAGTCTTGTGGAACCTGCTTATCGCGGCCGTGCCATTGGCGTTATTTTCATGGGGATTAGCGGTTCACTCGTGCTCGGCGTCCCTGTCGGATTGGCTCTGGGGAATGCCTTCGGATGGCGTGCCCCGTTTTGGCTAATTGCGGCTCTAAGTATCGTCGCGATGATTTTTATCCTCTTGTTTTTGCCAAAAGTTCAAACTGCACCACCGATTCCGCTGCGTGATCAAATGACTACCCTCCGTAGCGGCAAGCTATTCAGCGCCTTGTTTATCGTCTTGTTAATGCTGACAGGTCACTTGACGCTGTATGCATACTTTACTCCTTATCTGCAAACGACAATGAATGTGGACGGAACGACACTGAGCTGGATTTATCTCTTGTTCGGGATTGCTGCCGTTGCAGGCGGTTGGATCGCAGACAAATGGGGAGCAACCAAGAGCATTCTGTTCATCATTCCAGTGTTTGGCTTGATCATGTGTGTCTTGCCGTTTTTTACAGGTTCGCTTTATTTGTTCTTGCCTATCATGGTAATCTGGAGTGCGCTTAGCTGGGCTATTTCGCCAGCACAGCAAAACTATTTGATCTCTTGCTCACCTGCTACCGCAGACATTCAATTAAGCTTGAATACTTCTGCCCAGCATTTAGGTATCGCCTTTGGCTCTCTGGCTGGCGGTCTCGTCGTCGAGCGGTCATCTGTCATCTACACGCCTTGGGTTGGAGCCGTGTTCGTCCTGCTTTCGTTCGGGTTTGCCTTTTACTCGATCTCACGTCCATTTCAAGCACAGGAAAGCCAAGTAGCACA
Source organism: Brevibacillus fortis (assembly GCF_046196545.1). GTDB lineage: Bacteria > Bacillota > Bacilli > Brevibacillales > Brevibacillaceae > Brevibacillus > Brevibacillus fortis_A. The sequence goes on along the minus strand of NZ_CP176370.1, from coordinate 1,890,427 downwards.
GCCTTCGCCAGGACAACATGCATAGCGACTCGCAAAAGCAAAAAGCCGTCAAATCGTTGACGGCTTTTTCTTTAACATCCTAGAATCATTTTCGTTACTTGCCTATTTCACTGGCAACTGTACGGTAAATCTCGTGATTCCCCGCTCGGACCAAACCTCTATGTTCCCCTTGTACTTGTGAACAACTGCATCTACGATCGTCAGACCCGTTCCACGCGAGCAACATTTTTTCTCTGTTTTCGTTGTAAAGCCATTCTCGAAAATACGTGCTCGTTGTTCTGGCGTTATTTCCGGTCCTGTATTTTCAACTCGGAAAATAACGTGCTCTTCATCACAGCAAAAATAAATGCTGACTCGTTTTTCCCCATCCGCTAACTCAGCCGCTTCAATCGCATTATCAATCAGATTCGATAAAATTTTGATCAGATCAACGGAAGGAATGCTATCGATTGGATCAGAACATTCTTCAAATTGCATCACGATTTGTTTGGATTTAGCCTGCTCCCATTTGGTGTGAAGCAATACCATTAAGGCAGGATTCGTAAACCTCACGGTGAGGTCCAAAAGCTTGGTTTCTTTCAGCAACGACTGAACATAATCTCGAGCTTTTGGATAATATCCGCATTCAATCAAACCGTAGAGCACTTGCATGTGATTGACGAAATCATGGCGTATGGAGCGCATCGAACAAATGACTGAGCGCAATTCATCCTGATAGGTTTCTTCCGTCTCGCCAACTGCTGCCTTGATGGCGCGTTGGTACCAGCGTTCCATGCAAAGAACCAGAAAGATCAGTACGACGACAAACAAACCTTGAATCGCAAAAACAGGAATGCTGTTACGAACGACATCATCTCCAATGTCCTCGACGATGGCTACGTCCGTATCTACTCCGATGATTCCGATGATTCTTCCTTCTCTATCTCTAAGCGGCGCACCCGCAGACATGTAGACCCCGTAATCTGGATCTCTGATAATCTCTGAGTAATACGTTGATGATCCTTCGTAAATCGTTTGAATGTGCTCAGAAGATAGAACAATAGGAATACCGATATCAAAATTTTGCTTCGCATTTGGAGGCCTTGCGACGATCATCGCGCGACCACTCTGCCTGTCTTCACTGATTTGAATCGTGTATAAATACAGCAGACCGAACTGCTCACGCGCTTGATTCAATTGCTGTTCGATTCGTTTATAGGCGGGGGTCCCTTTTACCGGATTTCGTAAAAACTCCTGATACGCGTCAACATCTAGACTGTCTGCTACTGTAGAAGCAGCTTTCATGCTTTGATTCGCAATGGAGAGTCGGACGGATTGAATCGTATTGAAATAAGAAATCGCGATGCTTACACAAGTCAAGATCAAAACAAGGATGCTAGAAACGAGCAAAATGAGTAGAACTCTAGGATTCTTTGGGTGTGAACTCGTCATAATCTCCTCAATCCATCTGTTCAAAACGACTTTTTGAACATGTCTCTTTAATATTCTAGAGATTTCTACTGGAAATGTCTACATAATATGAATTCAGCTTCATTATACTTCTCGAAATCATACATTGAATTATGATTCGGAATATTTTTATAATAAGACGAATACGAAATACCAATCTCTTTCCCTAGGAAAAAGGAGTGGGTTCGATGGAAGAAAAATGGTTTGCCCGACTGCAGGAGATTTATCCAGAACTTGTTACATTCAGACGTGATTTGCATATGTATCCCGAGCTTTCCTTTCAGGAAGAAAACACAGCGAAGAAAGTTGCGGACAAGCTGGCTTCTTTTGGTATAGAAGTACAAACCGGTGTCGGCGGCATGGGTGTTGTCGGTCTTTTGAGGGGTGGAAAGCCAGGAAAAACAGTTGCGTTGCGCGCTGACTTCGATGCCTTGCCCATTCAAGATGAAAAAGAAGTACCGTATAAGTCCCGCATTCCAGGCGTTATGCACGCTTGCGGTCACGATATACATACCTCCGGACTTTTGGGAGTCGCGCAAGTGTTGAGCGAGTTCCGCGATGAGCTCCCAGGAAATGTGGTATTCCTGCATCAGTTCGCGGAAGAGCTGCCACCTGGTGGCGCCAAAGCCATGGTAGAGGCGGGTTGCCTCGAAGGAGTCGATGTCGTGTATGGCGCGCACGTTGCCTCCGAGCTTCCCGTAGGCACGGTCGGGATCGGTCATGGCTACATTACGGCAGCAGCAGACAGCTTCGAGATCGTCTTGTACGGAAAAGGCGGACACGGTGCTTATCCTCACACCTCCGTTGATCCAATCGTATTGGGCAGTCAGGTTGTTATGAATTTGCAGCAGATTGCCAGCCGTCAGGTAGATCCGTTAAAACAAGTCGTTCTGTCTGTTTGCTCCTTCGTGGGCGGGGGCGAAGCGTTCAACGTCATTCCTGATCAAGTGAAGCTCAAGGGGACTGTCCGCACGTATGACGAGGAAGTGAGGGTAGCGGTCGAGCAATCTCTGAAACGTATCGTGGAAGCCAGCTGTCAGGCAGTCGGCGCTACTTGCGAAATCATGTACCAACGCGGCTACCCAGCTACTTGGAACGATGAGACAGAGACTCCGCTTTTTGTAGCAGAAGCTAAACGGATTTTTGGTGAGGAGCGCGTATTGAAAATCCCACCAGGCATGGGCGGAGAGGATTTTGCTTACTTTGCTCAAGAGCGCCCCGCTACCTTCTTCATGGTTGGTGGACGCAACCCGGAGATTCAGGCGACGTATCCGCATCATCATCCCAAATTCGATGTCGATGAGCGCTCCATGATTCAAACCGGTCAGTTATTCATTGCAGCGTTGCTTGCCTATCAGGCACGTCATCAATAAGCGGACAAAGTTGAAAGGCAAGGGCTTCATGCTCCTTGCCTTTTTTTGCAGCTTTCGTACTCACACCTCGTGTCCGACAATCCAATCCAGCCTTCTGCTCTGGATACGGGCAGGGATCGTTTTTAGCAGGAAATGACGAGCTGCGACGGCCATCGGATTTTCCCATTGGGTGACTGCCCCCATCAAGCGGGAGCCTTTCACAATCGCATTCGCCCGCTTCTTTCGTAGCTCTTCATACATGCGCAAAGCATGAGCCGAGTCTGTATCGGCCACTGCCAAGCACCTGGCCAGCACGAGCGCGTCTTCCATTCCCTGACCCGCCCCTTGCCCCAGATTCGGCAGCATCGGATGTGCCGCATCGCCTACTAATGTCACCCGGCCCTCACTCCATCTCCTGAGTGGTGTACGGTCGTAAATATCATGCCGCAAGATGGCTGCATCCTCTGTCGCCTCAATCACTGCACGTACTGGTTCATACCAGCCGTCCAGTCGGCGCAACGTCTCTCGCTTCCGGCCCAGCGGCCCATCTTTTTCTCCCTCAGATGCATTGATGGCGGCAAACCAATGAATTCGATTGTTGCCGATATGGGAAAACCCGAAACGAATCCCCCTGCCCCATGCTTCAAAGCCGCCTCCTGATTCCAGTGGATAACGAGAGTCTTGGTAAGTAGCAATCCCGCGAATCGCCGTGTACCCGGAGTATCTCATCGACTCTTCACCGAACAAGCTCTTCCTTACATGAGAATGAATCCCGTCCGCTCCGATCAGAATCGCCCCGTGTGTACTTGACCCATCTGCAAAAGCGGCTTGAACCCCTTCCTCTTCTTGAGAAAAAGAAACGAACTGCTTGCCAAGAACCAATTCATTCGTCGAGATTTTCGCCAAAAGAGCCTGCTGTAGATCAGCCCGATGAATCAAGTAGCTGTCAGCCCCGTACCGTTCTGCTTGTTCCGCGACAGGTAGCTCGACTAACAAATTTCCCTTCCAGTCGCGAATCCGTGCTGAACGGACAGCTGCCCCACGCTCGCGTACTTCCTGTCCAACTCCCAGCTTATCCAATGCCTTCATTGCATTGGCAGCCAAAACGATTCCAGCACCGATACCTTTATGCTCCTTTGCCTGCTCATAAAGCGTCACTTGCCAGCCCATTTGCTTCAAGGTAATCGCTGATGCGAGCCCGCTCAAGCCCGCCCCGATAATCAGCGCGTGTTTTTCGTTGCTCATCGCCTTTTCTCCTATTAGAAAAGATTCATACTCAAATACCGCTCCCCTGTATCAGGCGCAATGCAAACGACCCGCTTCCCCACTCCCAGCCTTTTGGCAACCGTGATGGCAGCAAAGACCGACGCACCCGATGAAGGGCCGACGAGAATCCCTTCCAACGCTGCAAGCTGCCGCATGCTTTGTAGGGCGTCTTCGTCTGCGATTTGAATGATTTCATTATAAACGCTTGTATTGAGGATTTGCGGAACAAAACCAGGGCTCGTGCCGACCAGTTTATGTGGACCAGGCTTTCCGCCAGACAGAACCGGGGAGCCTTTTGGTTCGACGACAGCGATATACAGCTCCGGGAGCTTTTCCCGCAACGCTTCGCCTGTTCCGGTAATCGTTCCGCCCGTCCCAGCTGTGGCGACAAAAGCATCCAGTCGACCATTCGTTTGCGTAAAAATTTCCTCAGCTGTCGTCGTTCGATGGATGTCTGGGTTTGCCTGATTCTCGAATTGCTGAGGTATAAAGCTACGCGGTATCTCTTTTTGCAGCTCTTGTGCTTTGGCTATCGCCCCCGGCATTCTTAGCTCGCTCGGTGTCAATACAACCTCTGCCCCATACGCTTTCAATATATTGATCCGTTCCTTCGACATATTGTCAGGCATGACCAAAATCGCGCGATAGCCTTTTGCTGCGGCATTCATCGCCAAGCCGATTCCGGTATTGCCGCTCGTCGGCTCTATGATCGTATCCCCCGGTTGAATCAATCCCGCTTGCTCAGCCGTCAAAATCAGATTGTAAGCAGCGCGGTCCTTCACACTTCCAGATGGATTGAATTTCTCCAGCTTCACAAAAACTTCTGCTGCTCCTTCAGGAACCATGCGCCTCAATCGAACAATCGGCGTATTTCCAATCAATTCGGTAATATTCTGGTAGACGCTCATCTTACTCCTCCTGGAAAATATGCCGTAATGAAATTATCCCTTAGTAATACTATAAGAATAATACAATTTTTCCGACCTGAAAACGATAAGGGTGCTCAAATGGGAAAAAGCTCTCGAATGAGAGCCTTGTTCCTGTCTAAAAACCATACTTAGCTTTTGTCTGATTCAGTACATTCATCGCTTGTTGATACAGACTGTTCGCGGTTTCTTTCACTTTAGTTTGTCCGCTTTTGTCTACCGAGCCTTGGCGCTGCTTCGCCTGCGCGATTGAATCAGTCGCCGTCTTGATTGCCGCATGGATTGATTTTTCCCGTTTCTCGGCATCCGGCACGCTCGCTTTGATTTCCGCCCAAATAGTTTGGATATCCTTCATGTCGGTCTCCATGATGCCGATCATTTCCTGCATGTTTTTGTTTTTATCCTGGATGGAGCCATCCATCGTGTTCATCCCATCGACCAACACCTTCATACTGCTCAGCGTTCCTTGCATGACCTCGAATTCCATCTTGCTCAAGCCTGGCTGCGTCGAATAGGTACGAATCTCTTCCAACAGTCTTTGCAGCTCCGCTATTTGATCGTTTGAAAACTGCGCTTCATCCGTAAATTGCAGCTCGTCCAAATACTTTGCCGTTTCAATCAGATCAGCCGCTAGCTTTCCTGTCTGTTCTGCTTTTTTGGCGAAGTCGACACGTGCTGCTTCTTTGGCTCTTTGTTCTGCTACTTCTTTCTTTTTTACTTCCGCTTCCTCGTTGGTCCGCTTGGTTAATGTCGCCAACTTGCTCTCGTACGCGCTTTTGTTTGTGGCAACAAGACTCGTCGGTCCCTTATTCTCTTCCATAAGCAGCCCGTCAAATTGGAGCTCGTCACCCTTCACTGTACCGATGATATCCTGACCAGTTGCCGGATTTTTGAGGATCAGCTGCTTACCATCCAGCGTTCCCTCCAGCAGGAGCGACTCGGTTTTCAGAACAGGGATGCTGTCTTCTGTCTCGACGATCGAATCCGTCATTTCAACGTTTACTTTCTCGTTATTCACTGTGATACTCGTGTATAGCATGCGTGTATCGTCTTCATACAAATACCCCTCCGCCAGTGTCACAGGACCAAAGAAACGATAGCCTGCGTATCCCAGCAATGCGACGATGACCAGAGCCATGACGATCATGATGCTTTTGTTTTTTCTCTTCATGCTGCGACCCCTTTACCCACAATTTCTATTACGTTTGACCTGTTTTTCCTGCCAAAACGTGCCATAGCTTAATGATACATGAATCGCGGGGGAAAACCCTATGAGTCTAAAGGCCAAAACACTCATTAAAAGTACGTGTTCCCAAAATCGTGACTAAAATCGAGTGTTTGACCTTCTTCGATTGTAATGGTAGAGACCTGATATTTCTTATCCAATCAATATTTTACCAATAGATAGAATCTAGGTCTAGGCTCCTATGACTCGTACTGTACAGGAAACAGGAAAAAGCCGATGTCTACCAAACATCGGCTTCTAGCACTTTCATTCCGTTATACCTCAACCATTTCACGCTCGGACGGATAATACATGCCTGCAGCACCGAGCACACCTGCTTCCGCTCCAATTGTAGTCAAATGGATGCTCGCTTGGTTTGCCATCCGAGAGATAGAGCGCTCGCGAATGACGTTCTTCGCTTCCGCAAGCAGTAGCTGTCCGTTCTTCATCACTCCGCCACCAATGACGATCACCTGCGGATTGAACAGATGGATCAGATTGGTCAGCCCGACCCCCAGATAATAACCAGCTTCCTTCATCAAGGTCATGCTGAGCAAATCTCCCCGAACCGCTGCCTCTCCGACCTCTCTAGCCGTTATCCTGCTCAGGTCGTTCCCATTTTCAACGAGCAGTGAGCTTGAAACCCCCTGTAGAAGCTGTTCCCTGGCTCTACTTGCCAAAGCCAGCCCAGACGTGTAATTTTCCAGGCAGCCTCTATTCCCGCACACGCACAACGGTCCTTCGGGATCAAGCGAAATATGCCCGAACTCCCCGGCACTATCGCCAACTCCTGTAATCAGCCGTCCTCCACTAATAATGCCAGCACCAACACCCGTACTGACCGTTATATAGATCAAGTCTTTCGTGCCTCGTGCACTTCCAAACGCCCATTCTGCTACCGCGGCTGCATTGGCATCATTGATCAATTGCACAGCTACGCCAAACCGCTCTTGGAGCATCGCGCCGATCGGCACATCGCTCCAGTTTAAATTGCTCGCAAAAATGACCATTTGACGCTGCGTATCAATAATTCCCGCGGTTGCAATCCCGATCCCGCGAATGCGAGAGAGTTGGATGCCGCTTTCATCTAGGACAGTCTGCACCAAATCACCGATACGACCGATGACTGCCTGAGCTGCCTCTTCTGTTTGGGTCGCTGCGTTCGCCTGACTGAGGATGTTGCCATGCTGGTCGACGATCGCGGCTATGATCTTTGTACCACCCAGATCAATCCCGATCGCATATGGTTTGTCTTGATTCATCTTACGCTTCACATCCTTGCTGTCCATTCACGATTGAAAAATGGCGTCCAACGCTTGGGACGTATGCGCGATCAATTGCTCAGGCAACTGGCTGTAAGGCGAGATTTCCGGGATGATGTAGCCGTCGTACCCGATCTCACGCAATGCTTCCACCACACGGTTCCATGGAATATCGCCGGCGAGCAGCGGCACGAAACCTGTGATGTTGCCTGTTGTCGTCTTGAAATCTTTGACGTGAATAGCTTGAATTCTCTTGCCCAAAATGCGAATCCATTGCTCAGGAAAACCGAATTGCAACACGTTGCCTACATCAAAATAAGCGCCTACCCAAGGACTGTCTACTTCATCGATCAAGCGAGCCATCTCCAGCGGACTGAGCAAAAATTTGTTCCATACGTTTTCTACCCCGATATATACCTGATGCTGCTCTGCCTTTTTCGCCAAGCGCTGCAATGCTTCACGGGCCCGCTCGTAGGCCGTATCATACGACACCTCAGCCGTCACGAGTCCAGGAACGACGAGGACGGTCCGTGAGCCAAAAATGCTTGCCGCCTCTATCATTTTCTCGACAACACGAATGCCTTGCTCGCGGATCCCTTCCTCATTGTGTGTCAACGGATATTTCCATAAAAGGGCAGTAGAGACGCTTGGCAGCTCCAAACCGAGCTCGCGAGCCTCATCTGCCAGCCCCTTTAATTCCTGCTCTGTCATCTCTAGATGAAAGGGAGCATCTCCCTCGTCCAAATTCAGCTCTACCCCTTGATAGCCATGTGCTTTCGCCTGGCGAAACATTTCTTGAACGCTCGTTTCCTTTGGGAAGCACCAAGCATTGATTCCCTTTTGAAAAGCCATGCGCCTCACTCCCCTTTTCCCGAAATTCTAACCGGCTTTCCTTCTTGTGCCGATTGATTCGCTGCCAATGTTACTTCTAGCGTTTTTCTCGCTGATTCATACGGCGACAGAATCAAGCTGCGATCCCCTGTCACAATCGCTGTAATAAACGCCCGATCTTGCTCCACGTACATATCCACCGCGCTTTCTTTCGTACGTGTTCCCTGCTCATCCATGATCGCTAATTTCTTTCCGTCAATCATGACGCGAAAATCTTTGCCCAAGATTTCTACATTCGTGCGGTGATCCTGCTGGATGAAGCACGTAGCCAGATGTCCTAGCGCCCCTGACTGAAACACCATACTGATGGAAGTCACGTCTGGAATATCGATGTTTGGAATGTCACGCGAGACGAGCAAGGCCATCTGCGCATAAACCTTCTCGATATCTCCGGCCAAATACCGCATCATGTCCAGCGTATGTGTCGCCTGCTCGACAAGCTGTCCTCCTGACTTGCCCATTTCCCTCCACCAAGGTGTCGTGACGAATTTGGTCAAATAATGGCCGCGGACGAGTGCAATCGACTTGCCCTCCAAGTACGCTTTCGCTTCCTGCACGATATCGAGATAGCGCAGGCAATAGCCTGTCGCGGTGATAATTCCTGCCTTTTCAATCGCATCTTGCTTTTCGCTCACTTTCTGTATGTCCAGCCCAATTGGCTTTTCCACAAACAGATGAATCCCTTTCGCCGCCGCCGTTTCCTCAATCTCTTCATGCGCAAAAGGTGGGACGCACACAAACAGAGCATCCAGCTGTTCTGACTCTACTAGCTCACGCCAAGAGGTGTAGCCATGCGCACCAATGCGCTCAGCAGTCTCTGCAGCCGCCTCTTGGTTCACGTCGCACACTGCAACGACCTTTACCCTTTCGTCCGCCAACAAGCCTTTTAGATGATGCTGCCCGATTCCACCTACGCCGATCATGCCTACACGTACACTCATGCGTCCTTCACCGTCCTAGCGTAATACGACTGGTTGCTTCTGTTCAGCTGATTGATAAGCGGCGAGTGCTACTTCCACAGCTCGCAAGCCGTCTTCACCCGTAATCGACGGCGCTTTCTTTTCACGCACGCTGCTGACGAAATCTTTGACCAATTGACTGTCCATGTCATCGCCCCAGTTAACCCACTTCAAGCCTTTTTCATTGGAATAGACATCCAGCTTTTGAGAAAAAGCATCGAGCGAGATCGTTCCTTCTGTCCCGATAATTTCCATCGTCACGTCTCCCCATGTCGGGAAGGCCTTATTTCGAGACCAGCTGCAATCGAGTGTGGCAAATACCCCATTCTCAAATTCCATGGTCAAAATTCCGCAATCATCAATCGGCGTATCGGAAAACTTGCTGTCTATCTCCGCGTAAACCTCACGCACTTCAGAGTCCATGAACCAGCGCATCAAATCAACAACGTGAACCGTGTGATCGATCACTGCACCTCCGCCCGATTTTTCCGGCTCGACGAACCAACCACCAGGATTTTGTCCACGGTTTGTACCCCGGATTGCCATGATACGACCGACCTTGCCTTGCTCCACCAATTGCTTTGCTCGAACAACAGCCGGATGGAATCGCACCGGGAATGCCGTCTGCAAAATGACGCCCTGTTCGCGGCAAAAGTCGATCATCTCTTGAGCAGCCTCGGCTGTTGTCGCCAGCGGTTTTTCGCACAAGATGTGCTTGCCTGCCTTCGCTGCCGCTAACGTATGCTCTTGGTGCTTGGCGTTTTCCGAGGTGACGATGACCGCATCGATATCCGTTGCAAGCAGCTCATGATAATCGGCGAAGAACGGAACGCCAAACTTTTCAGCCGCCGCCTTTCCGCGCACTTCATCCTCGTCTGCTACCCCGACCAATTGAACCCCATCTAATTTCGCAACCGCATTTGCGTAGCTGTATGCATGCATATGTGCAACACTGATGATTCCGAGTTTCATGTCCAGTCCCCTCCTACACCAAAGTTACGGGTTTGCCCGTTTCGATTGACACAAGCGCAGCACGAGCGATTTCTACCGCTTTCACGGCATCTTCTGCCGTCACGAGTGGCTCCAGATCACGGTCGATGCATTCGATGAAATGCTTCAGTTCTCTAAAATACGGGTTCTCACGCAACGGACTCTCCGGAACTGCCACTCCGCTCATGCCTGCTTGCTTCGAGCGATTGACCGCCACTAACGGTTTTTCCTTCGAGCTGTCGTAGGAAATGATGCCTTCCTTGCCTGCCAACTCCATTTTCATCGCGAAGCCCTCATGAGCCCACGAGCCTTCCACGTGTGCAATCATGCCGTTCTTGAAGCGAAGCGTAACCAGTGCGTAATCCATCCGGGCAAAGCCTCGACCAAGCAACCCTTTTGCGTACACACGCTCCACATCCCCGAAGCACCAACGCAAAAAGTCAAAATCGTGAATGATCATATCTAAAACAAGGCTGCCACTGTTTTTGTAGTCCGCGTACCAGTCGTTCCACGCTGTCGGGAAGATACCACCACGGAACGTACGTGCCACACCAACGTTGCCAATCGCACCGTCATTAACCAGCTGACGGGACTTTTCGTACTCTGGGAAAAAGCGCAGGACGTGTCCGACGAACAGCTTGACGTTCTTCTCCTGGCAATAATCAACGATAAAACGAGCCTCTTCCTTATCACGAGCCAACGGCTTTTCGCAAATGACATGCTTGCCTGCATCCGCAGCCTTCTTTACATAGGTTTTATGAAGGTACGTAGGCAAACACACGTCTACGATGTCGACCTGCGTCAGTTTTTCTATTGCCTCTTCATAGCTCTCAAACCATTCCGTTTTTGTCTCGGCTGCCAGCTCTTTTCCTCTCTCGCTGCGGATATCGACGATCCCGACCAGCTTGACGTTTTCCATGGCAGCATACGATTTCGCGTGAACAGTCCCCATGGTTCCTGCTCCGATTACCAGAACATGATGCATAATGGTTTCACTCCTTTTGGGAAAAAGTCTATTTGGACCCAGTTAGGGTAATTCCCTCGACAAAATGCTTCTGCAAGAAAATAAAGACGATGATCATCGGCCAAATGGCAAGAACGGAGCCCGCCATCAAAATCGGGTAGTTCGTCAAATTGGTATGCTCGCCCGTCAAGTACGCCAAGCCTGCAGAGAGCGGCATTTTATCAGGCGTGCTGTTGACGATCAGCGGCCACATCAGGTCGTTCCAGGACCACAGCGCTACGAAAATGGCGAGTGCGATCAAGCCGGGCTTCGCCAGCGGCATCATAATTCTCCAGTAAATCTGAAAATGGTTGCAGCCATCGAGCTTCGCCGCTTCTTCCAGTTCTTTTGGCAGCGACATGAAAAACTGGCGCAGAAGAAACGTACCGAATGCACTGAACAATCCTGGTACAATCAATGCTGTCAACGTATTCAGCCAGCCGAGCTCTTTCATGATCATAAATTGCGGGAGCAGAAACACCTGACCTGGCACCATCAAAACGGTCAAGAACAGGATGAACAAGGCGTTTCGCCCTGGAAATTCAATTCGTGCGAATGCGTACGCCGCAAGCGAGCAAAGGAATACCTGCCCGATTACCTTCGCCACGGTTGTGATCACGGTATTCCAATAAAAGTCCAGGAACGGCAGCATCTCAAAAATATGGGTGTAATTCTCCCATTGATACTTGGTCGGCAAAATGACCGGAGGCACCTGTGTCGATTCACCCAGTGACTTGAGAGAAGTGAGAACCATCCAGATGAATGGCGCAATCATCACGAGAGCACCTGCAATCAACAGCAGATGAATCAACAGCTTCTTGCCCATTTTGTTCCGTCTCGTATAAACACTCATTCCATATCCCTCCCGTCTGTTCAGCTTTGATTAATCATAGTGAACCCATTTTTTCTGCAACTTCATTTGAATAGCAGTGACGATCAGTATCATCACCAGAAGCACGACGGCCACTGCGGCCGCATAGCCACCATTTCCTGATTCAAATCCATTGGTAAAGAACAAGTACGCCATCGTCTGCGTTTGCTCAGTCGCCGGATTCCCCATTTTGCTTCCGAGCATCAGATAAATCAGGTCAAATACTTGAAAAGCCCCAATCAAGGAAGTGATACTGACGAAAAAGATCGAAGGAGTCAACAGCGGCAATGTAATCTTGAAAAACATGCGAACCGGTCCTGCTCCGTCAATTTCTGCCGCTTCGTAATAGCTTCTCGGGATGCCTTGCAGTCCGGCCAGAAAAATCACCATGTTGTATCCGATGGAGCTCCAAACGGCAACGATAATCACCGCATACAAAGCAATGGCGGGATCAGATATCCAGCGTGGCCCTTCAATGCCTATCAAGCCCAGCAAATAATTGATCAGACCGTAGTCAGCGTTGTACAACCATCTCCACACCATCGCCACCGCTGCCGCCATCGTCACAACGGGCAGGAAGTACAGGGTGCGATAAATCGTAATCCCCTTAATTTTCTGATTAAGTAGCACAGCGATAAAAATGGAGATAGCGATACCGACAGGAACTGCGATCACTGTATAAATCAGCGTGTTTTTCAGCGCGATCCACAAGTAAGGGTCCTGGAACAATAACTCGTAATTATGTAAGCCAGCCCACTTGTACTTGCCGAATCCTCCCCATTTGGTAAAGCTCAAATAAATGGTTTGTACGATCGGCCATAAGTAGAAGACACCCAACCCGATCAGTGTGGGAGCAATCATGAGATACGCCCAGAACCAATCACTTCTCTTCATGCGATTCAACGATTTTTTCGCTTTTGGCTGGACGGCGGCGTGCATTTCAGGCTGCAACTGGCTGCTCATTGCATTCATTCCCTCCTTACATAAGCTTTTCAAAAATGGATGGCCTCGTCCATGATACGAAGCCACCCATCATGGACCTTTTATTCTTGGCTAAGCATTTCGTTCATTTTTTGCGCGAGCTCTTTGGATGCATCCTCTACGCTCATTTGTCCAGCCCAAGCCTTGGTCATGAGCTCTGTTTCCAGCTTGGCCCATTTTGCCGTGTCCTTCGAGATCGGATACGCTTTCGCCAAAGCTGCCTGATCAATAAAAATTTTCAGATTAAAGTTCGGCATGGATTGTACCCATGTATCCTGTGTTCCGTTAAATGCCGGAATCGCAGCGCCCGATTTTGCCAGGATTTCTGCCCCTTCTTTCGAGCCCAAGAATTTCACGAATTCCCATGCTTCCTTCGGATGTTTGGTATTGGCCGAAATCACGTTGCCCAGGCCGTGAATAACGCTCGTGTTCTCTTTCCCTTTTGGAAGATACGTCACGTCTACTTTGTCCTTCGTATACTCATTCTTATTAAAAGCGGATGCCATCCATGATCCGTTGTACATCATCGCGATCTTGCCTGATTCAAACAGTTGTGTTGCCTCTGTTTCGGACAATTGCGCTGCTGTTGGCGATGCTTTTTCCTTGATCAGGTCAGTCCAAAACTTGAGGCCTTCGATCGTTTCCGGTTTGTCATAGCCGGACGTTTTCCTGTCTTCCGAAATGATATAGCCACCGTTTTGATAGATCGTGTTATAGAAGCCGTCCTGTCCATAAGGAGGTGCTGCAATTCCCCAAACGCCTTTTTTCTCATCAGTCAGTTGCTTTGCTACTTCCTTCAGCTTGTTCCAATCCCAGGTTTCGTCTGGATACGGTACTTTTGCCTCGTCAAACAGTTTCTTGTTGAACCAAAGGCCAATGGTGTCGAAATCTTTCGGTAGCGCGTAGTTTTGTCCATCGTAGGTGTAGAGATCAACGAGAGCTTTCGGATAATTGTTCAGATCGATGCCATCTGCCTTGATTTGATCTGTAAGCGGCAAGAGCATGTCATTCGCTGCGTATTTAATGATACGTGGACCATTAATCCAAAAAATGTCCGGCAAGGTACCACCCGTTGCGGCTGCCTCCATTTTTGTCCAGTATTGCTTGTTAGGCGTTAACTCGATCTTGATGTCCACGTTCGGGTTCTTTTCGTTAAACTTTTTCGCCATTTCCTCCATCGCAGGCATCTGGTTTTTGTCCCACAGCGCATAGGTGAGCGTTACCTTTTCGCCTGAAGCAGCACTGCCAGTCGTTCCAGCTGGTGCGGAGCTCTGCCCGCCGCCCGAACATCCTGCCACTGCTACCAAGAGAGCAGCCATTGCAATCGAAACCAACTTCTTCATCAGAAATCCCTCCTCGATTTACGTTCTCCTCTTTTTCCCCCAAAATATTGCCAAACACGCCACGCTTCCCTTTTCGACCGCCCCCTTTCAACGATCCTTGATGGGTGAAACTTTCTTTTTCCAGTGATCAAACAAAGTATATAAAAAGATGTTACAAGCTGAAGTGAAAAACATCTTGTAACAAAACAGCAGCAGCAGCCTTGACCTCGAAATCAGCCCCCAATACAGTTGGACGGAATTCCAGCCCTTCGACCATCGTCCCCATCGCTTGAGCCATCACTTGTTTTTGGATGCGCTCAAACAACACTTGGTTGTCCCGAATCATTTCTCCACCCAGAATGATCAGGCTCGGGTTGAACAAATTCACCAGATTCACTATGCCGATCGACAAGTACGAAGCGATTTCGTCGACGATGTCTTGGCATACTTGATCACCTTGATGAAGTGCTTGGCGAAAGACATCAAATGTGATTCTTGTCATATCTCCGTCAGCCAAATCCATGACGAGTGTTTCTTTTCCGCGTGTAACGGCGGACAGTATGCCTGAATAAATGGCCGGCCACGCCACGTAGTTTTCCAAACATCCGACGTTGCCGCAGTCACAGCGCATCCCACTTCGATCGACTGTCGTATGCCCGAATTCTCCCGCTCCACCACGACTTCCGCGGAAGATGGAACCGTTTACAACGAGGCCTGAACCAACCCCTTCTCCTACGGTAACAAACAGGAGATTGTCAGCATTCAGTCCACCACCGAAGTTTTTTTCTGCCAGGGCGATTGCATTGGCATCATTGTCGAGCCATGTTTTTAGCCCAAAGCGCTCTTCTGCCATGTCTTTTAACGGAGCGTCATGCAAGCGCAGCTTGGAGTTAAAGCGGATGACCCCACTTGCTGCATCGACAATCCCTGGTGCGATGATGGAAATACCTAGACAACGACTAACATCATCCACCGACTGGAGAAAGTCTTCAATCGAATCCAGCACATACTGGATGATCAAGTCACTCACTAGACCAGCTTTTACTGGATAGATTGTCTTTTTCTTTGTAGCCGCTTCCAAATTCATTTCGGCAATCGTAATCGCTGTATTCGTAATAGAGACGCCAATCAAAAACTTCCCGTCTGGACAGAAGCGAACCATGATCGGCTTACGGCCACCCTTTGACTCACCTGTTCCATCTTCTGCAACCATTCCGTCACGGATCAGCTCATTGACTGCCGAGGTGACTGTAGTTGGACTGATGCCCTGCTTTTTGGCGATATCACTTCGCGAGATGGGCCCAAACTGGCGAATGGTGTCGAGTATAATAAAGCGATTGAGCTCTTGGATTAGTTTCAGATCTCCAGTTCTGCGCATCGTATTCGTTCATCCTTTATTTTTCCAATGACTTTATAAAGTGATCATACTGAAATTTGTATTTTGTGTCAATTTCGTTTTTTCTTAGATTTCAATCAACTTTTTCTGATTGAAAAAGAACCTCCTTAAACCGTTGGAAAAGGAGGTTCTTCTGGCTTTATTCTTATTCTGTAGACCCGTACGTATAAAACTCACCCGTCAAGGCATCTATTTTTGCATCGAATAACCTAGGCAGGGTATAAACGAGAGAAGCCTTTCCTTCCTCTTGCAATATATACTGTAGCTGCAATGGATACTTTTTGAGCAAAGCGGCTGTCGCTTCTTCCTGGGAGATTGCCTTTTTCGGATCAGACATCACTCCATCGACCTTTTCATTGAGATCGATCCCCATGACTTTCCCGTTGCTGCCGTTGATCGAGATATGCGTCAGCCAATCTTCTACAGGAATCCCTTGCTCTTGCCTCACAAAATGGAAGGCGTATTGATTTGTACTTTCATCAAATTCTCCGGGCTGAAGTAGTAGCAGCTCGCCTGTACCAGCAGGAGCGATCTCCGCTAATTCATTCATGGCAGATTGCAAGGCCTGCTCTTGCGTCAATTTTTTAGTTGCTGTCTTGGACGCACTTGTATCTATGACATTATAGTTTACAATCGTACCTGTTTTCGGTTCGATCAGCATGCTCCCAATCCATCCGTCTTCTGTCCTCCACGAATAATTGGTACGCCCCTCCCATTTGTTTGTTTTCCAGAAATAATCGATAATCACGGGTTTTTCACCAGTCAAATCTTCAAAAAAGACATTCGCTTTTGCAAAATCATAACCAGTACGCTGAGTCAGATACGCTTGTGCTTCTTCACGCGATTTTGCTACGGGCTGGCTTGTACCCTTTGGTTTCACATTCACCTTGCTATGAAAAGGCATATTCACGCTGTCTTTGCCGGACACAGCATCCAACTTACCAGAAAAAGCTGGGACGTAGTGGAGCTTGTATGTTTTTCCATCTTGATCGAGGGAATACCGCAATTTCATATAGGTGGATAGCTGTTTCTCGGCTTTTTCTTTGGATAGGATCTGATCCAAGTTCGCGAAGGAGATTTTTTCGATATCCATGCCAAGGGATTTTCCTGTGATTTGTCCTTTGTGATCAACTTGTACCTGAATCATGTCGTCTGGAAAAGGAACTCCGTTGATCACGCGTACAAACTGAATTCTATTTGTTTGACCATCGAATACCTTCGCAACCCCGTCCCCATCCAGTTGGTATCCTGCCATGTCTTCTCCGTACCACTTTTTCATAAAGGAAACGGCTGCTTCTTTCGATTTGTCGATCGGGTAAAGCGTTTGGCTCTTTTGGTTATTTAGCTCGTGTTTGCCAAACTCAAGCAGGTCACCAGTATTTTTGTCGAGCACCAAGGCAACGAATTCGGCATTGTTTTCTTTAGACTTGTAGTTGTTCACGAGCAGATAAGGACTGTCTTTTACTACCACTTCTCTAACAGGGTAATCTTTCAAATAAGGGATGAGGCTAGCTGCTTTCTTCACCCCTTTTTCGACCAGCTTGTTTATTTCGGGTGTCATTTGCTCTACTTGTATTTTTTCCACAGTAGAAGATAGCGTATTCTCCCCGGCCAGTGCACCACTAGACGATGACATCGCAATACTTGTAGCCATCAGAAGGAACACAGCGTGCGTCACTTTTTTCATCATTTTTCTTCCCCTCGTCTGTTCCTATTTGCTTTCTCGCATTCATTATTCGAACCTCAATCTGTTTTGTTTCAATTTTCCCGAAAAATTTACATAAAAAAACATTCCCTTTTGCTTCTCATTTAAGTCCCTAGCTGAGCCTTATGGCTTGGCTTTTTTCTTGTGTATGTTAAAATTTACAAAAAAGGGAAATGGGGCGTTATTATGAGTGAGCAGCCCTTTTGGTTTAAAGCGACAGCAACTGTTGTTGTTGTCATTGGAGTTCTAGGACTACTGACAAGTGTCGCTTTCTTTCAGCTAATAGCAATAGTAGGATTTGTTGTTATCAGTGCCTCGAAAGGCGTATTGGAATGGAAAAAGAACAGAGACTGGGCTGTTATTATTTTTGGACTGGTTGCATTACAAATCGTTATTTTTATCAAGACATTGTATGACTTTTTCACATAAGCCACTTTGTCAATTCGACATACGTGGAAAATATTTCTTGATTACTATTATGAACATTCATATACTAATAGTGAATTTGGAATTTTAAGGAGGGGCTTCTATGAATACTGCAATTGCGATTCTTACTTTTATTGGAGATCTCATTCCATTAGTCCTCCAACTGTTAAAAGCCTTTGCTTAATTTCCAAACGAACAAATAGGGGCTGTTCCTCCGTCATTTTCATGACTGGATGGACAGCCCCTTCCTTACTTATTGGGTATCTACATTTCCTTCTGTTTCCTCCACAACTGGTTCATCTACATAACCCTCGACGCCTTCAACTGCCGCCTGCTGTTGAACTTGCCAGAGAGCTGCTACATTTGCTGGCTCCCATCCTACGAGTGAAGTGTGTGGTTGCAAACATTTATATACCTTGCCTTGATAGCTGACCAGGTCACCAGGCACGTAGCTTACATTTGGTGCCCATGCTGGGGTTCCAGGATTTGCACCATCTGTTACACCTACGACCTCGACGCTCTTCTGTGAAGAATTACCTGCTGCATCCTTCGCTACCACAGAGAAGGTATACGATGTGTTAGGCGTGAGTCCTGTTACAGATGCAGTTGTAGCCGTTACATCCGCTGCTAATGCTGTCCCGTTGTAAACCTCGTAATTCGTCACCGCGATATTGTCTGTAGAAGCAGCCCAGCTCAGACTGATACTCGTGCCTGTTTTCCCTGTTATGACTAGATTGGTAGGTGTGCTTGGAGGTTGATTGTCTGGTTGAGTTGTATCCGTCGTAACCGCTACCTCATTGCTTGCTACGGAAGAATTACCTGCTGCATCCTTCGCCTTTACAGTGAATTGATAAGTGGTTCCGGCAGTAAGCCCGCTAATTGTAGTAGTTGTACCGGTTACCGTTTTCGCAAGCTGAGTACCATTGTATACTTCATAGCCTGTAACCCCAACATTATCGGTTGCTGCTGTCCAACTCAGGCTAACACTTGTAGCTGTTTTTGCAGTCGATTGGAGATTAGCTGGTGCTGTTGGCGGTACGTTGTCGACTGGAGCTGGCCCGCCCAGAAGATCGCCATACACTTTATCTAGCAGTGCTTTGTTACGGTCTCCGCTAAATTCCCAGAACATCGCGCCTGCCAAACCTTTGGATGTAATATAAGAAGTTTTTTGTCCGATTGAAGTCACATCGTCATAGCTAATATATGTTTTCGAAGCCGGGTTGAAGAGGTAGGGCACTTTTGCCGCGTCATTCCAGTGGCGTGTGAAGCCATTTTTGTTCACATAATTATTTTGGATATCCGTGAAGTCAAGCATACCAGGTTCCCAAGTTCCTGTTGAAGGCCCTGTGCAATTTTGATATTCCCCATTGTTAGCCGTTGCGCAACCCGACCAGCCTCTCCCGTAAAACGGAAGCCCGAGCACGAGCTTGCTGGCAGGAACACCATCACGGAGATGACCCTCTACTGCCGTTTGGACATTGTAGGTTTGAGCATTTGGCAAACCTGCTGCTCCTGCTGCTGGATCATAGGCCAACGGCGCGTTATGTCCAGTCTGCTTTTGGAAGGCTCCATAGAAGTCATAGGTCATAATATTGATCCAATCCACAACCCGGGCAATATTTCCAAGCTCTGTATTAGCAGCATAGCTAGGGCTGGCACCAGAGGCAATCGTCAAATAGTACTGTTTGCCATCTGTTACCTCAGCCGCATCGAGTTTATCTCTGACAGCCTGTAGCAACAACGTATAATTTTGCTTATCTTCTGGACGTTTGCTGTTTCCAGGCAAGCCTCCTTCAACTGGGTACTCCCAATCGAGATCGACCCCATCCATCTGATATTTCCGAATAAAGTCTACCGAGGACTGTGCAAATACTTGGCGTGCAGCCGGATCTGCTGCTACATCCGAGAAGCGATTGGACCACGTCCAGCCCCCGATCGATATTAATGTCTTTAATTGAGGGTTTTTTTGCTTTAATTTTGCCAATTGATTCAGATTTCCGCGGATCGGCTGATCCCACGTATCTCCTGGAAAGGACTTTTGCACATCAATCCATGGATCTCCGAGTACAACCGTACCATTCGGGGCGTTAATATTGCCGACTTCATCCTGGCAAGCCCATGTTTGCGGATTCGGACCAGTTGGATCAGGGTTACCGTGTCTTCCATTCCAGCAAATATCAGCAAAGGCGTAGTTAATATGGGTTACTTTGGTTGGATCGACATCCGTTACATTGTAGTTTCGTCCATATGCTGCCCACGAGGGATAATAACCAATAATTTTGTAATTGGATACCGCTGTTGCCTCCGCTTGATTTTCCTCTGCTTGCGCCGCCTGTGCCGCCATGGGCAATACAGAGGTGACAAGCAGAGCCCCTACCATTAGTACATTCCTAACACATTTCTTAAATTTCATAGTATCCCTCTCGATCTTCATGGATTTTGTTACAAATCCATCTTATTACGACTTATATCACGATATGCTAATATATTTACATAAATGGTAATAAAAGGGTGTTTGAGCGCAAATGAACATAAAAAAACCCTCCCTTCCGATCAGGGGAAGAAAAGGGAGGCTGGGTGGACTAGAGATTATCGCCGGCCATGTTATTGAAAACCTCTCAAAATTCAAGTATTCACATTTTTTCGGGTGAAAGAAACTAACAGTGCAACTGTATATTTGGTCATGGATGGTAAAAAAAGAGGCATTGTTAGTGCAGATGTCTATTTTAAATTGTTTAATAGTTGGGATGGTATTAGGGAATATTCGTCTCTTAGCAGTATTCCCGATGGGCCAGTCATTGGTGAAAATGCTCAGCTGATAAAGTTCCAAAGCAGTGCAACTGTCTACCTTTTAGATGAAGAAAATGGAAGAGTTGTTAAGCGCGGCATCACAAGCGCATCTGTTTTTAACAAATACAATTTTGATTGGAGTAAAATAACTGTACTTGCTGACTCTCTAAAGAATGCATTTCCCGACGGTTCCCTACTAGATAAATAAATTTACGTTTTAACAAAGTTTGATAATAGACACACCTCTTACATTGCGTTAAGAGGTGTGTTGACGTTTCTTATGTCTTTCCTCTTCTCTCAGTTATGCTTTGTTAATTAACTATTGCGACCACTTCATGAAATACTTCTGTTTCTTCATAAGCACATATTTCGTCAACTTTCATTCCGTATTTCTTGACATACCCCCCTCCCATTTATCAAATCGTGTGTTTTGTTAATTACTTATATTTCATATAAAATAATCAAAAGATTAGTAAAAAACGTCAATAATTTGGAGGGTACGAAATGAAGGTCAAACGAATCGTCGCCAATATAGACACCCAGGATATCGCCGCAGCTAAATGCTTTTATCAGGACGTGCTCGGCCTAAATTTATTGATGGATCACGGCTGGATCGCAACTTACGGGACTGCCGAAGAAATGAGCGTTCAAATTAGTTTTGCTTCACAGGGAGGTTCCGACACTCTTACTCCGGATCTATCAATTGAAGTCGATGACGTCGATACAGCGCTCGAACGGATGAAGAATGCAGGGTTTCCAATTGAATATGGGCCAGCAGATGAGCCTTGGGGTGTTCGGCGTTTCTACGTCCGCGACCCATTTGGCAAGCTCATCAACATTCTTGGTCATCTACAGAACAATTGAAAGCCTACTCATACAATTACCGTTGTGTTAAATCGCTTTTTCGTTCGTCTCAATTTATCCTCTTCAGTTAACCCATGTGACAGGGTTCGAGCGGGGTGTAATTTATAGCTGGTGGGAATTTTGCGCCGGAGGATACACTGAAAACACCCCCGTAAAGATGTGTTTTTTGGGAATACATTCCACCAGAGAGAGTTGCTAATCCAGAAGTTTATTGCCCTTTCCCGGGTCCGTAGCATCGATCATGCCCTTTGCTCTTAGTGGCCGTTCTTTTTCCAACGGCCTTTTTGGTGTTCTCCGTCATCTTGGACACCGGCAGGTATCATTGCCCCTACCCCTTTACTTCTGAAATATCATGTTAAAAAAGTGAAACTTATAAAAATACAGTAACCATTTTGTGGAATTCCCCGTAATGCTTGTTAGATAATAGTTTCTATTATCCAAATCAATGGCTAGGGAGAGATTCTGAAATGAAGAAATTAGCGTTGCTATCTCTATCAATCTTTTCAGTTTTCACTATCATATCATCAGCAAGTGCTGCAACGCCTAAACCAGTAGCTGAAGCAAGTGTAAATGCACAAGTAACCGTAACAAAGCTTGAAATAGAAGCAGATATTCCGAGAGTTTTTTACCCTGGTAATACTGCTCCAGTTTGGGTAACAGCTCATTTTTCGGATGGAACATCTAAACTTGTTTCAAATGACGCTAAAGTAATACAACAATCAGCAGGTTTTTACATCAGTCGACCCGGGTTTAAATATGGTATCCTTGAGGCTGCGAGACTAGGTGAAGGCTGGATTACTTTTGAATACGGTGGGGTTCAAAAGTCATTGTATTTTACGGTTGCCAATAAATAATGAATTTTGACGAGTCCTCCCTAGTTAGGGAGGGCTCTATTTTGCTTTTTTTCTCTTGTGTTAAATAGTCTGCAGCAGCTCTGGGTTCAAATTGTTTAGTCTGAGCTCTAATTATTGAATTCCCCCATTTTTTTAACTCATGTAAATTAGTCCAAGCATTATCTCTTTACCTTCATATGCTGATCCTACGAAACGTAAATAAGCGTAGAAGGTGAAAGCATGAAAAAAAAATCATCCAAGATTTTGAAAAAAAGAGGTGTAAAACGGAAAAATATCATCACCTTAAGTCGGAAAAATGTACGTATAACAGAGAGTCTCGGAAATGGCTTTTTCCGCCACAAATATGAACCTGTAGTTGTTGACGCAAATTCCCTTACCACGATTAGACTTGTTGCACCAGGGGGTAGAATGGCTATTAGTGCTGGATGGGAAAAGTCTCTCGAACCTTACCTTCGACCATTTATGGTGGTTAGTAGCTACCCATTTTCAAGAAACGAATGGTATCTGGAAATTGAGAACCCAACCGGAATAGGAAGACTCTTAACAGGTTACCTAATAACTAAGTTGCCTTAAAAAGGAAATATGATGAACCCATTGCTGTGTTACTGCCTCGGTTTCGTCATGAGTCTCGATCATCCTGGCTAACATTTCGACTCCTGTCTCTATGCAGGAGCTTTTTCTTTTCGCTTGTAATCGCTTAAGAACAATATATCTGCTACTCTTCATTCCATCCTCCTCCATTATCAAATGTAATGTTTTGATAAATTAACTGCTTTTTTAACGCAGGAAATTCCTTCCCCTTGTCCTATTTAATCAGGTATAGGAGATGATCTGATGACTGAAGTAAAGAAGATCGCTTATAAGAAATTAATTCATCAAGTTTTCCTTGACCTAAAAAACAGTGGTTCTTTTGACGAGGCTACCTTTTATAGAAATTTCCGTATAGCGCATGCGTTCCATAATCTCGCAGAGTTTATCGTCATAGACTTTGTTGGCTTCAATGAAGATGAATTTTGGTCTACAGTCGATGCATTAGCCTCTCAATTTGATTTGCACCATTACAGAATAATTTTCGATGAAGCCGTTACGGAAAGGTGAAACTCCAAGACTTATGATGTCTTTTCATAGGAGCAATCATCTTGTTTAACAAATCGATTGGTTTGTTAAGATTTATCGTGAGTCCGCCGCAAAAACATATTCGGATTGAAGTACATCCATTTTCAGCTAGTCTGCAATCGTCACAATATCGAGCAATGTTGCCTCGCCATACGCAATCTTCACATCTGTCACGTTGCTTGACCATTTCGATTTCCCTTTTCATTGACTCATCCATACAATCCCTCCTATTTTTCACATCGTATGTTTTGCAAAATTTGGATCTTTTGCTAAAATACCAATCATAATATCCCGTCCTGGAGGGCTTATGAACACCTGAAGAATTGAAGCAGTTTATTAAAACTCACCGAGTCATTGAACAAACAATTGATGGATTTTGGAATTACATTAACAATTGGAAAACTGATAACCCTGATTCATTTTTAAACGCCTTTGATGGAATTGATCCTGCCTCTTTAGAAGTCAGTGTGAAAAAGATATCACTTACCATCAACTATCTTTTTGAGGATGAATACGTTCAGTCTTATGCCAGTATCCATCACAATGGCACTGAGGTAGCTGTATATCACTATCTGATTTCATTCAATGGAGAGTGCATTGATGACGTTCTAAGTTGGGAAGTCTTAGATTAGCTTTTTGCTATTCAAAATTTACCGTTTTGTTAAGCGATGGCTCTTAGAGCAGCACCACAGATTGCCTCTTGTACGGTCGATGCTATTGCGACATGACCATCTTTTCTTGTGTACGTCCTGTAGATGACGACTCTGGCGGTGGGTGATTTCGAACCGAGGTCAATGTTTACTTCCCAAAAAGATTCACCCAACTTTTCGACTACTTGCCTTGCATCAGCTATGTTTTGGAGTGGGTTCCAAAGAGACGAATTAAACAAATTTCCGTTTTCACCATACCAAAACGCTGTTTCTCCGTACCGTTTCCACCCCATCACTTTCGTTGCCAGAGTTAAAACGATCTGCTGTTCGGTCATACAATCCCCACCGCCTCGCAATCGCCCTCGCAGTCCTCATCGCTGAATAGAGCCAGAACGTGCTCTGGGTAGCCGTTTTTCCGAAGGAGTTCTCGGTACTCGTTATCATCCGAGCTGACAGACAGTTGATCATGCATTCGTACTGGGAAGTATTTCTTCGCATATTCCAACACTTGTTCAGGGGTTTCCGCCGACAAGGTAATCACCTGCTCGACCGTTCCTGATTGACCCTTGATCTTGTATTCTGTCATGGCTATTTGCCTCCCTAACTATTGTGATAAGGTAGTTTTTTTGACTTCTTGAAAACACTCTTCACGATACAAGGTACTTTCTATAAGTACCCAACCTGCTTTGTATTTTGATGCCGTATATTTTTGACCTAAAATCAATTCATCGTAATTAGCGTGCCATTCCGCATAGATGACCTCCATGCTAAAACGCCTCCTTTCTTCCCTACACATTGTGTTTAATGCTAAAAGCACCGCTTCTCCAAACTTGTTAGAATTAAGGTAAATATTGAGAGGACGACCACTCATGCAATTTCATCACTTATCAACTGAAGTTAGGCAACGTTTTACAACAGATGAACCTCACCTTGAAAATGTAAAGTTCAGTGATTTCATAATTGATGGATATTCTTTACATAAGCGACTTGAGAAATATGATTTAGTGCCCAGTCTAGGTGATAATACTAAAGAGTACCAGGAGGAAATGATCAGTTATTTCTTACTTCAAAAGCCTCATCCACTGCTATGGTACCGAGCACCAATCTTGGTTTGCCCGGAATGTGGCGACTTGGGATGTGGGTTCATCTCGGCCAAACTTGATAGAAAAGACAATCTAGTAATTTGGAGTGATTTTTACAAGGATAACTATCAATTCAAAATTAATATTGGGCCATTCTACTTTAGATGGGACCAATACTGTGAAGTCATTAAGTCTACACTGACGGATTAATGGAATGAACAGTTTGCAAATGAACAAGTGAAACAATTTTGCTTCGTTGCCGTATTCCTCTAAGAGGTGATTCCATTGCCATTATTCGCTATTATTTGGTTCCTATCAGTTCCTGCATGTATCTATATGGGCTTCACAGTTGATTCCTCTAGTCATGCTTATAAGTGGATTGGATTGTTTGCGATCGCGACAACAAAAATGATGTGGTCGGATCTTAAAAGATGGCTTGCGTTAATAAGTAGTCGCAAAACAGAATTGCCGAAAGGTCCTAATTAACATATTTACCGTTTTGTTAAGCAACCAATTCCAAGGCTTCCAAAGCGGCGTCACAAATTGTTCTTGGGGTTATGGCATATATGCTACTTGGGATGCTTTCATAAAAGACTAGGTAAGCCAAATAGTTAGTTTCACGCAATGTTTTGAACTTCTCTACGATTATCCACGCATCGGCAATGTTGTGGAGTGGGCGCCAGTGAGTTGCAATCTCATTTCCATTCATCCTCCAAGAGTCGAAGAACTTTTGCGTCCCTCCATCGGTTAGGTCCAGCTCTACTTCATGCTTTTCCCATCCCATCACCTTCGTTCCCAACGTTTCAACGATCTGCTGCTCGGTCATTGTCATCCTCGTCTTCCTCCTCAAACGCTTTTTTGAACATGCTTTCTAAGGCTTTTACATATGTCTCCAATTTCTCGTCAGACATACTGTTGACATCCGGCCCATGTCCTGGTACCGTTCGAAAGTTCGCCAATCGTTTGAGTAGAGCTTGTCTAGTTGGTGTCAATGCCGTTATCTCTCCTTTCCTGAATAACTACTTTGTATAATTTCCTTTCCATCACCAGATGCTAAAAAATAAAGGAGGTATTTCTGTTTGACACCATCAAATCAAAATCCAAATTCTAATTCTCCCCGTCCACCTGATTTTCAATTACCAAATCCAGTATTCCCACCACCCGGTGCAGTACCTCAACCTACTCCACCTCCTTGGGAACCACCTGTATTGAAGCCACCGAATGCACCACCAGATTCACCACCTGGAATAAATCCTAAACCACCAACGATTCCTCCTATAAGTGATGATCCACCACCACCACCAGTCCCTTGGTGATCACTCTACGCATCTTTTATCCAGGAGTAGCTCGTGCCAGCTACTCCCTACACATAGTGATAAATCATTTACTCCGGAGATATATTGCTTGAAATTTGCGACATGTGCATCACGCTACACACAACCAGAATGAAAAAGGAAGGGCAAGCAATACGATCTGAAGTGAAACTTTTCCAATCCTCCATGCGTTTAATAGATGTGCAATTAAAAGTCTATTTTCGTAAGGAGACAAACAACATGAACAAATCACAGAAACTGTTTATCGGAGTGGTATCAGGGGTACTTCTGTTCACTGCCGGAATGATGTCAAGCGGCTCCGCTTTCGCTAAAAAAGCAACTGAAGCGATCACCGTGAACTTTTCTAATATCAAACTGATCGTAAATGGCAGTCCCATCGACACAAAGGCGGAGCCTTTCGTTTATAAAGGGAACGTGTATGCCCCTGTCGCCACTATCGCGAATATGCTTGGCGTCGGTCAATCCTGGATGAACAGCGATCCCCTTACCAAAACCCCAGCTGTTCGATTTGAAAGTTTGGACAGAGTCGAACAAAATGTTCAGTTTGAAGGAATGGCGGGTCACGCCAACTACGCGTTGGACTATGTGTACTATGCCGTGGTCGGTTCCAATAAGGTCGTCAATGCAGTAAACAAAAAAGAAATCCCGCTTCCTCAAAGTGTTGGAGGTACTCTATATCCAGTGACAAGAATGGTTCATACCAATCAATTCCTCGCGGTCGAGTATGGAGAAAAAGAAGGCGAAACTCAGGTTTATGTTAACCTGTACCAGCTTGACAAAGGCAAAAACACAGTGAAAATGGTCTTCTCCCAACAACTGGACGAAGGGGCTAAAGGTACCACCTACCGCTTCTCCTACAACGAGTCCGAAAAGAGCTTGACTGAAAAGATATACACGAATCAAAAACTTGTTGGGGTGAAGTTTTACCAGATTTCCGGAAATCAATTTGTTAAACAGGAAGAACTGTAATCGAGAAACTGTTAACAAGAGAACCTTCTAAAGGGACTCTGATCGATGCCCTCTTTCGGATCATATGCCGGTAGAGGGCTTCATCTTGCCTTCACTACAAACGACTTGATCGCTATTCTTACTGAGCATTGTGTATCAATCCGTTATATCTTCGGCAACGAAAAGATTGTCTGCTGCCCATGTTCTGCTGCTACTGGGTTGATCCACAATACTTCGGTTCTTGACCTTCCCGCCTCTGCCTGTACTTTTCGTTCTTCCCGGTGCCACTTCCGCAGTCGGTCGTTGTACATAGGGTGGTCGTAGCCGGAGAGCAGAACAGGACCAGGATGCGACAGCAACGTTTCCAAAAGCTCCTCATGCCCTGTATCCTTCATTTCGTTCTTATACATTCGCTTACTACGAGTAGAGAGAATATACGGCGGATCGGCATAGATCAACACTTCTGGACGCCTGTATCGCTCTATCAGCTTTACCGCAGGCTGACATTCAATCTGCACACCCCTCAGCCTGTCTGTAACGGTTATAATCTTATCCGGTAACAGTTGCCAGTCTTTTGCTGGGTGAGGCGCGTTGAGGTCGATGATATGCCGCCATCCGGTGCGGTCGCTTGTCTTTCCGCCGCGCGCCATCCAACAACGGACGAGGAAGCGTCTTGCTCGCTCCAAGTCATCCCCTTCTGACTCATAGCCCCGGTAGTATTCGGCACGGGCGTATGGAGTCCAACTGATCGCTCTGGCCAGAGCTTCCGGATTGTCAAAAATAAATTTGAAACTTCCCCGTCCAGGTCATTCACAGTCTCAAGTATCGATCGTTCCTTGTTGAACAAGACAGCTCCGCTGCCGAAAAAAGGTTCCAAGTAAGTCGTATGATCTGGCATGTGGCTGATTATCCAGTCGGCCATACTCCCTTGCTACCCGGATAGTGTAAAATTCGTGGTAATTTCATTAATCTGGCCTCCCTTCCAACTGGCGATTTAACAAAATTGAGCATGTGTTCCCATCGATCTGCTGATTCCGTTGGAGGATTAAAATGTCATTTATAAATTGCTGGTATTCTTATGTATGGAAGATTTCCGTGTAGTCTCGCTTCGAAGTTCATCTGATTTAAATCCATTGTTTCCATGTAGAAAGTACCTTCAAACCGTCTTTCTTGTACCCATCCCCTCGATCCTATATCCTTCCACATCGCCTTCTCTGCTTCTTTCTTTGTCCGAACCACTCTCTTGTTTGCTATTTACACAAAAGTAAATAAAAGCGCATTTAAACGCAAATGAACATAAAAAACCCTCCCTACCGACCAAGGGAAGAAAAGGGAGGCTGGATGGACTGTGTTCAAATCTCTAGTTCACCAAGTCGAACAAGTTCGACTTACTGCCTGAGATCGACTTTTGACACCTAATTTTTGCATGACATTACTAATGTGATTGCGCACAGTCTTTTCGCTGATGAAGAGTTGTCTGGTAATCTCTTTGGTTGTCTTACTCTTTCTCATGGAATGTATTCACTCATTTCAGATTAGATGCATATTATGTAAGCTACTCGCCAGAACGTTTACAAGAAGTTGTTTCGTGATAGACTTCCCCCTAGATTTATGTGATTAAACTGAGTTCCGATCTTTTCTTACCAAACAATCGATAACAGATGAGTGTTTCATCATCTACCAAAACAAATGTAAACAAGGGGAGGATGGAATGTATAAATGCTTTTTAAGCAAAAGTATTTTGACTCTCTGCTTCGTCTTCATGAGCTTGATCCCTTTCGTCACAGGTGATGCCGGAATGACTTCTACTGCCAGTGCTACGAATGCCTGCGATCTCCCGAACTACCCAAACCCCCTCTGCACTGGCGTGCCAGTCGGTACAGTGCTTACTACCATTAATGGCGACTACACAGTAAAAACCAACAACGAAGTGATTGATAAAAAGCACATTACCGGAGACTTGATAATTAAAGCAGCAAATGTTGTCATAAAAAACTCACAGATCGATGGTGTGGTTACCAATGAAATCGGGGGAATCTTTTACGGCCCATTTACGATAACCGATTCTACGGTTGGGCCGCCTATTGGCTGCGTAGTAGGTGTAGCCATTGGAGACAGTAACTATACTGCGATTCGTGTCCGCACCCGCGGCGTTGATGATGGGTTCCGTATTAGTCAGCCCGGAAATGTCATTGTACGAGATTCCTACTACAAAGGATGTGTTCCGAATGTCGCTGACCCTCACCCTGACGGTATCCAATCTGTTTGCGAAACTACATGCTCTTCTATCTTGGTTACACACAATACGTTTGACCAAAGGGGAATGTCCAAATCGAACTCCCCCATTTTCATAGTCGACCCTCTTGCCAGAAATGTCACAGTTAACAATAATTTGATTGGTGGCGGCACTTACAGTCTTCAACTCGAATGGGGCGGCGGTCCCAATTGGAACGTAAGCGGAAACAAGATCATTTATAATTCCTGGAAATATGCCCCTGCCTCTATGGAAGGAACCTGCAGTAACATTAACTGGGGGAGCGGAAATGCCTCTGTCACAATTAACCAAAACTATCAAATTACTGGCACCGTGACGAACTATACCTCCTGCATTGATTAAGGCTCTGCGGCTTATGTTTTTACTCTCTTCTCCGTATTTTGAGCAGCGTTCATTTTTCATCGTAGCAATTGTTATGTCATCCTAGCTCTAGCGCAGCCGCATATTTTTGGAGTGGTGCAGTCAGATTGAAAAAGAGAGATGAATACACAGTAAAGCATTCCCCTGAAGTGCACCCCTTAAAGTAGACATTGGAAAAACACCCTGGTGTTTAAACCGATGAATATTTTAGGGGGTGCTTTTTTCGTGGCTAAAAAGGGGCAAAAATTCCAGTCATTTAGTTTTGAGTTGAAGAAGAAAGCGGTTGAGATGCTGCTACAGGGAATGACCAAACAGCAAGTGGCTGATGAATTAGAAATAGTGGATGTTCAACACCTGAAAGTGTGGCATATCACATGAGTCTTCGTAATGATAACGACCTTGTTTTACAAACCTTTCTCAAGGCGTTTGAAAAGCATAAGGACGAGACTGGATTGATCGTTCACAGTGACCAAGGAATCTAATACACGTCCTACGCTTATCACGACATTCTACTAAATTGGGCTTTGACCATAGCCACTCCCTCGAAAATAAAAAAACCCTCCCTTCCGACCAAGGGAAGAAAAGGGAGGCTGGGTGGACTGGGTTCAAATCTCTAGTTCACCAAGTCGAACGAGTTCGACTACTGCCTGAGATCGACCTTTTACACCTAATTTTTGCATGACATTACTAATGTGATTGCGCACAGTCTTTTCGCTGATGAAGAGTTGTCCGGCAATCTCTTTGGTTGTCTTATCTTGGACCAAGAGTTCAAACACTTCTCTTTCGCGATTCGTTAACAACGGCTTGGTTTGGTCGCTACCCTTCAATCGTGCCACCCCTCCTTGTGGGCTCTACAGGAACAAGGTTGAGGGATTACAGAGTCACCTTATCCTATGATGGGGGGTGGGTGATGGTGCCGGAATTTCAAGGATTTTAGGCTTTTGCCTTACATCCTATTCAGAAAATGGGCAATGGGTTCCGAACACCGCTGAGAAACCTCTTCGACATCCGCCGTGAATTTTTCCGTTCGAGACGACGATGGCCGCCAGTTGTCCCCCGTTCAGATCGCGACGAGTTCGCCTCGCCTGATGAGATTGCCATCGGAACCCAAGGCCAACACCGCCCCCGACACTCCAGTCTATTCACCCGGCACATATACTGCTCCCTACAATTCGACTTCCATTCCATTATTTTTAACCGGATCAACCAAAAATGCCCTTGATTCGTAAAAATCAAGGGCACCTCAACTTAAATAAATGGGGTACGACTATACGTTTGCTCGAACTTATCACGCAATCCTTTGGCCAACAAGCTAAACGATCCAATGGCGATCATGAATGCCCCCAGCGGTACGAGGAAAATCCACGTATAGTTACTGTAAATAAAGCCTCGATAAGACCCGAGCAGCCCTGCCCATTCGTGTGTAACAGAATGATACAAAACCGGGTCAAAGGTCATTTTGGTACCACCTACAAACAGGTCAAATATACCGAGAAGCCCCATCAAGGTCATGACAGCGATCATTTCTGTGATCAAGATGATAATGAGCTGTTCCTTCAAATGTGGCAAGATGTGGCGAAAGACGATTTGATTCCGGCCAGCTCCCAGTGCAACGGCAGCCAAAACGTATTGGGATTCTTTAATTTGTTCGGTCATTTGACGCACAGAAGAGGCTACAGAAGGTGTTCCAAGGACAGAGACAAGCCCAATGAAAAGCAGCACGAGCGTGAACGTCGGCAGCTCGGAATTCACATTGATTCCCCGCAATAAAAAATACACGGGGATAAACACAGGCATATAGCTCCATGCATTTTCAATCGCCATCCACCAACGCTGCTCTTTATCCTGTATGCCGATATAGAGTCCAATCCATGTACCAAGAAACACGCGTATAAATGCGATCGCAAGGGTAATAAAAACGGTGTATGGCGCTCCATGGAGCAAGAGGGTCAGTAAATCATACCCCCATTTGTCCGTGCCGAGTAAATGTTCCTTTGACGGCGGTAAGGGCGGAGAGACCATGACTTGTTTACCGTTCACAACCTCCTGACGCATCTTCGCTTGATATTCCAGATCATAGGGAGCCAAGTAAGGCCCCGCCACAGCGATCACGATCAGAAGGAACACGAAAATACTGCCTAGCCAAAAAGAAAAATGGAATCGTTTTTTCATCAAAAAACCTCACTTATCCCTCATGCTGAAAAGTGACCAGCTGCTTAAATAAATGGGGTACGACTATACGTCTGTTCGAATTTATCACGCAATCCTTTGGCCAATAGACTAAAGGAACCGATTGCAAGCATATAAGCAGCAAGTGGAATCAGGAAAATCCACGTGTAATTCGTGTAGACAAAGCTTCGGTAAGTCCCGAGCAGTCCTGCCCATTCATGTGTGGTCGAGTGATACTCAACAGGGTCATAGTACATAGTCGTGCCGCCTACAAACAGACCAAAAATCCCGAGAAGCCCCATCAACGTCATGATCGCGATCATCTCTGTCACTAGGACAATGACCAGATGCTCCTTCAAATGCGGCAGGATGTGGCGAAAGATGATCTGATCCCGCCCGGCCCCCAGCGAAGTTGCAGCTAAAACGTACTGGGATTCCTTGATTTGCTCCGTTTTTTGACGGATGGACGCAGCCACCGAAGGCGTCCCTAGCACTGCCACAACCACTACGAAGAACAACACGAGCGTAAACGTTGGTAATTCGGGATTGATATTGATTCCTTTCAATAAAAAATAGACAGGAATAAATATGGGCATGTACCCCCAGGCGTTCTCAATCGCAATCCACCAACGCTGCTGCTTGTCCAATATTCCAATATACAGTCCGATCCATGCTCCAATCAATAATCGCAATAACGCAATCATGAGCGTAATAAAAATGGTGTACGGTGCCCCATGGAGCAGTTTTGTAAGCAAATCATAGCCCCATTTATCCGTACCCAACAGATGCTCGCCTGACGGTGCCAATGGAGGCGAAATGATCACTTGCTTCCCGTTCACCATCTCATTGCGAACTTTCACCTGGTAATCGATGTCATAGGGGGCCAAATAAGGTCCGGCTACACCGATAATCATTAGAAGTAATACCAAGATACAGCCTAGCCATAAAGCCCAATTGAACCGTTTCCTCATACCATACCCTCACTCATTCCAAAAGAAGTCTGGGTTATTTATACACAACCGCGCGTTCAATCACATACAGAATGAGACGAATCAATATATAGACCAAAATGGATAGCAAAATAATACCTAACAGTCCCATGACAGCAGCATTGAATTCGTAACCGCCATCTTTGCTGAAAATAAAGCGGGTCAATCCTACTACGTTTAATAAGTACTCGACAATAAACAAGTTGGCTACCGTAATCGCAATCGTCTTCTTTAAATCAGCAATGAGAAACGGCTTGATATTTTTATAGACGTGGTGAATGAGAACATGCCATATCCCCATTCCCTTGGCAAGTGCAGTTTTAATGTAGTCTTCGCCGCCGATTTGTGCATACTTCAGGCTGACTACCTTCATGAGAAAAATCGTTGGTCCAATTGACAATAGCGTGATCGGAAACCAGGTACTCTCAGAGTCACTTACGGGTGACAAGGTGATAATTCGAATATTCGTCAGCTTGTAAAATCCGACCGCACCCACAATCGAAACAACAATCAGGATGAAATCAGGAATCGTGGCAAGCAGATTCAAAACCTTTTGAAATTGACGTACAATCCGAAAGCGCTGCAATAGCAATCCAAAAATAATACTAGCAAGGACTGCGACACCAACACTTGCGAACAGTAGTTCAAAGGAGCTAATTGCAAATGGGAGAATATCCTCTGCGATGCTCCTTTCCGTTTGCCCCGAATAATAGGTTCCGAGGGAGCCTTCTGCAATCTGCTGAATCAGATATACCGCATGGACTACGATATTTCCCGGTTCGAACACGATTTCTTCCTTTTGCGTATATAGCATGAACGGCCCACCGCAAACGACGATAACTAGGAAAAACATCCCAATTAATTGTTTTACATAGGACAATCTCTCATACCCCCTTACTATTTCCAACAATACACTATCTATTAAAAATCATCCAGACAATAGAAAATATTTTATTTTTTTATTCTATTCAAACAGAATGGGAAATAAAAAAGTGGCTGAGCAGGATAGCCTGTCAACCACTTCTCCATTCTTGGGAACAGTTGATACGGAAAGATGATAGCTTATCGACTACTTCGCAGAAGAAGTAGACACACGCAGCTGCTCATTTTTCATGAGAAGATTTTGAATCGAAGCAGTGAAAGGTTTTCTTACTCCGTCTTTCAAACGGGGAACCATTGGAATCATCTGATAGACCTCCTTTCTGGCAATATCTTCTTAAGAATAGCATTTTTCCTTATTTAACGTCAATTGCGGCCATTCCCAGATAGGAAGCGAGTTGATTGATTTCCACCATGTAGACGTTTTCTTGTCCGTAATAGCCCTCCTGCTCCCCTGCAACCTGGGCAAATTTAGAATAGAGCCGGTTCAGATAAACATGGTTAGCATCTGCACGAAAGGTCACTTGTTTCACGTGTTCATTTTCTTCTTGGACCTGTCTGATAAGATGGCGAAAGCCTTTCAGAAATACCCTGCTACTTCGATATTTTTCTTCAACGATGACAGAATGGATATAGCAAATTTCGCCCTCTGGGTCTGGTTGCCTTTCTGCTGTCAAGTATTGATAATGGCCCCATCCGACCAATTTGCCTCGCTCGTCTTCTATCAGGATCAAATGAGAATCCGGGAGAAACGTCAAAATATGAACAAGCGTGTCACTGAGGGAAAACATGCGGCTAAATTCGAATCGATTGCGCATAAAGAATAGCGTGAATTGGGCAAAATCATCGTCACTGGTACAGCTTCTAAATTGGACATGCATCCTTTGCACACTGCCTTTCTTTTTCTGTTCGCTAACGTATTGGCTGTTGGACGTTCTTGCCAATCGCCGAGTGTTGGGACGTGATGTACTGGAATACCTTCAAAGGTAAAGTCAAAACAACACAAGAGGTGAGAGCCGTCACCGTTGTTGTCTGTAAAGCACCCGGTAAGTCTGTTTCTCCAAAGTGATCGCCGTCCTCCAAGATCGCAAGTCGAATCTGCTCCTCAAATTCAGCAGATGTTTGGGATACTTCTACCTTTCCGCGTGCGAGGAGGTGAAACTTCTCTGCGACTTCTCCTTCCCGAATGATCGTCTGTCCAGCAGTAATCGTCTCTGTATGGAAGAGATGCAAAATATCAGGCATGTCGACATCTAAAACATCCGTAGCACCTTCTGGCGCAGTCAAAACACTTTGCTTCTCCCATAGCCTTCTGTAATAGCCCCGCTCTTGCAACAGTTGAGAGTGTGTCCCTTGCTCGACTAGTTCCCCCTGTTCCAACACAAATATTTGATCCATGTCCGTTATGGTCGCCAAACGATGTGTCACCGTAATGACAGTCCGATCGCTGGAAAGCTTCGCAAAAGTCTTGTTAATAGAAGCCTCTGAAATGGGATCAAGAGCAGAAGTTGCTTCATCCAGAATGAGTAGAGAAGGATTACGCAGAATCGCTCGAGCAATGGCAAGTCGCTGCCTTTGTCCCCCAGAGAGGTTGCTCCCCCCATCCAAAACAAGTGTTTCGTACTTGTCCGGTAGACTCATGATAAAGTCATGGATCTCCGCTTGCTGTGCAGACGTCCTCAGCTCATCGTTGGTCGCATCGAGTTTGCCGAGCCGGATGTTTTCGGCTATTGTTCCGTGAAAAAGAAAGTTATCTTGGAAGACGACCCCTACATGGTTGCGGAAGGCTCCCCTATTATATTCATCGAGTTTTGTGTCGTTTATCTCGATATGACCAGAACTAGGTTTATAAAAGCCTAATAACAGCTGAACGATCGTGCTTTTTCCAGACCCGCTGGAGCCAACAATCGCAACTTTTGTCCGAGCCGGAATCTGCATGCTGACCTGCTTAATAGATAACTGGTTTTCCTGATAGCCAAACGTAATATTTTTTACGGACACTTCAGTCATACGCCAATCGAGCTGATCCGCTGCAGAATGGTCGACTTTTTCACTAGGTTCATTCAGCACCTTCTGGATTCGTTCCATACTGACTTGTGCATCTGTCATCAGCGGGAGCGTAAAGGTCAGATTAAACACTGCATTCCCCATCGACGTATACATGGTGAAAAAGGCGACAAGCGAACCGACAGAGATTCGCCCGGTGAGTGCCAGATAGGAACCGAAGCCAATGATCGTAAAGTTGATGAGTAATAAGCATAGCGCTGGAATTCGTTCCAGCTTTGCTGCCATCAAATTTTTGCGATAGTTGCTGACCAACAGCAATTTGAGTCTTTCATTGAATTTATCGATCATGACATCTTGCAGGTTGAAGCCCTTGATAACCATTTGCGCTTTTGTATTTTCCTGAACATCATTCGTCATAGCAGCGAGCTGTTCTTTGTATGCGGCATTGACTGCGTGGGCACGTCTGCCAAGCAAATAAGGACCTGTAAAGATCAAGATTGCCCCCACCAAGATACACAGCGCCATCACCCATTCCAGGTAAAACAACACCATCGTACTAATCGTCACGACTACTAATGACTGAATACCCGTCGTGAAGAGAATGGCCAACGATCTGTCAATGACAGGCAAATCCACTGAAAAGTAAGAGACCAGTTCGCCCGAACGCGTTTTGTGGAAATAGCTGACTGGCAAATGCTGCATATGCGCAAACAGTTTTTGCCGCAAATCATTTTGCACACGTGCATTTAGTTTTGCCAGCACATAATCACTGATAATTCCCCCACTGACACAGATAAACCCGCTAATCGCCAATACGATCATGATGAGTGTGAAAACGTGCATATCTTTAGGAACAATCGCTTTGTCAATGATCATCTGGAAACTAAGAGGTGCCAAGGATAAAAAAAGCAGATCGAGTGCAAGCGTGAGGAAAAAAAGGAGAGTCAGGAGCTTATAGGGGCGTATGTAGCCAAACAGGTTTTTGATGACGAACAGCATCGTAACGTCTCCTTCTTGGATTAGAAAAATGGTTCATGTTGAAACCTGGCTGCATAGGATTGCCAAGACAAAAACGATGCACGATATTCATCCAATGGACCGTTTGCCGTTTCCACAGAAGCGACTCGTTCTGCAATCTTGGTAAACAATTTGCGTAAAGAGTCGTTCGAGGAAGTCCAGAATCGAAACTCCTTCACGTCCTCCTCCATATAGGCGATATATTCGGTTACATACTGAAGGGCGTGTAAAAAAAGGCGACTGCTGCGATACTGTTCTAAAAAATAGACCACCTGAATTTGCACGATATGCTTGTCCTCGTACTGATTTTCACCTGTCCCGTAAATGTACGAAAAGGCACCGATCACTTCATCGTCATCGTTGAAGCAAAGAAATGCTTTTCCCTCCATTAAAACGGGACTCGCCAGAAAACTGAGCGCCACAGGAAAGGAATATGGCATGCGGAGCTGGTCGTAGTTTTCCAATAAAAAGGTCATGTATTTTTCATAATACATCTCAGCTGAACAGATCGAGAAGTAATGATCCATCTCTTTCCATCCCTCCTTTGAATGATGATGCGTAGCTACGTATCCTTCACAAAAAAGACGGCCACTAGCCGCCTCTATCTTATCACAATAATTTGAATATCCAGTCTGCCCATGTCATGAAGATCGAGCGGTGCAGTCAATGCTGTCCCTACCATGTCTTTCAAGTCTTGCTGGTGTAAAAATAAGGGCGGGGTAATGTCTACAATAACACCTCGATTGGACAAAAGCGTACTCGCATTCCCGGAAATCATGTTCCCCAACTCGGAAATGGCACTTTTTCCGAGCTCATCCATCTCTTGCACGGGATAGCCGCCCATCATGGCCGAGACAATGCGCAAAGCCAATTCCTCTTGCAGACCGAAAAAGACCTCACCTTGTAATTGACCTGTCATTCCGATTCGAATCCATGTATGGCCTTCTACATGGCTCCATTCTCTTTCAGCTAACTCTCCACGCGAAATGTCGACATTGCATACTTGTTGAATCACGGACGAAGCTGATTCAAGAAATGGATCAAGGTACTGGACTATCATCTGCGTTCTCTTCCTTTCCCGGGCAATCCCTCTCGTATAGGACTATCATAATGTCGATTTTTGGCAGATGCAATAGAATTACGAAAACTTCGTAGGCATAAGGTCACGAAAACAGGGTGTGTCAGGAAAATAATCCTCTACTTTTGTCTCATGACGAATGGTATAGATGGCTGTGCACGTTCGCAAGTCTAATATTTCTACACCGATCTCATGCTTACTCAATTGCCACATCGGAAGCTGGACTCGATCAAAGGCAAAAACAGTATCTCCAAATGCCAAACATTCCTGTATACAGCGGACGGCATCGTAATGTTCGTCGGCCTCAAGCAAATGAACAGGCTCCACACCGAATTGTTCGATCAGATGAATGCGATCCGACAATTGCTCTGCCCCACGCTTCCTCCCGGCGGTCTTTCTAGGTGATAGCACAGGGTACTCTCTCGTAACATATTCCCACATGATCCCGTGGTAAAACATCGAATGGTATCCTCCCACAAAAATTTAGCCCGGCAATAGCCTTTTCGCTGCTACTGACGGGCCCGCTACTCTATTTTTTCTTACCGACGACGTTCATCTCTGCTCGGGCTTCCCTACCCAGTGCATCAGTGGCAACAACCGTCAGTTTTTGCTTGCCTTCCTCTACCTCATGAAGCACCAAGCGAAATAGCCCACGATCATTCGCGTTGGTCTGAAAGCTTTTTGATCCATAGTTGATTTGAAGGTTAACAGCACCAGCACCTGTCACTTTCCCTTCGATGGGCAGCGCTTCACCTTCCTGGCCTTCTAGCTGTTTGGTCGGTAGCTGGATCGTCGGAGCTGGCACTGTTCGCGCCTTGTAGGACATACGTTGCTCCCCATTGCTTATGACGACCGACCCTGCATTGGCATCGACATACGCGTACACCAGCAACATGCTTTGATTGCCTGCACCGTCTTTGCCTTCAAGCAAAATGCGATTTTCTCCCTGCTTCATACTCAAAATTTGCGTTACGTATTTTTGGGCAGGGATTTCCAATTGCTCCTCTTCAAAGTAGGACACGATTTGCCCATTGATACTTACCTGACCTTTATAAGTTTGATCTCTGTACATGAAGCGGATTGGAACCAGCATGTTCTTAGTTGCTGCATCGAATTGTACGTCTTCGCTGCCATCGTTTAGCAATTGCAGTGTCGGAGGACTCGTATCGACGATGACCCGCTGCGTGAATTGGCGCTTGTTCCCATACATATCCATTGCACTGTACATCACATAATTGAGACCTTCCGTTAATCGCAGAATGGTTTCAAATGATCCATCCGTCGCCAGCTTTACAGGCGTTTTGTTAATCGACAAGCGGACTCTGTCCATCATATCCTCGCCTGTTACTTTGCCCCTGAAGGCTACATCTGGCTGCTTGGATATTTTCAGATAAGGAAACAAATCATCCGGGAACTCCACAAATGGCGGAGTGCTGTCACTTTTCCCGTTAATATGCGCCACACTGATATTCCCTGCATAATCGTACGCGACTACACTCATTTTTTTATCCGGCTGATTAATGAGTGTGCTGGACACTTTTGGAGAATAGGGGCCTCCTACCCTTTTGCCGTTTACATATAGGAAATAGGCTTGGATATCTTTATCGCGGCTGCTCCACTGAACCCGGTTTCCTGACACAGAAGCTGTAATCACAGGAGCTTTTGTATCCACACGGATGGGGAGTGTCATCGATTGCCAATTTGCGTTGCGGTCGTCTATTTTGGCCTTAATGGAGAATTGGTACTGTCCATCAGGTGCCTGTATATAGGCGCCTTTTTGCGGTGAAAAGATCTTTCCATCCCAGCTCCACGCTTCCTTTTCCGTATAGTAGTATGGCGTCCCCAGCTTGGATTGGTCATACTTGCTCACTTTTTCATCACGCACAAGCGTGCGAATCGGCTTGCCTGACTGGTCTGTTACTTCGACGATAATATGACGGGCATTGCGCAAAAAAGTAATGGAAGGAGCAGCGACATCGTAATGCCCATCCCCGTTTGGCGAAAAGGCAATATGATTGGGATCGATTTTCGCACCACCATCGGCTTTGACACCTGTAACACCTAGATAATCCCGATAGCGCCATTTGTCATTGCGTTTATCGTGATACCAGCTCGTCTTGACACCTGTTCGTTTTTCCTGACTTTCTGCCTCCCATACAGGCTGATCCATAATCTTTGGTTCATCCCAATCGCCGTAGAAGCCATAAAACGGCGTTCGCAATGTAGGCAATTCCTTATCATCTGGCTGAAAGGAAATAAATCCTTCTGCAAATTGATTGCGTGCTGAGCCTTTCGGAATCGTGAGCGTTACCTTCACTTCCTCTAACTTCCCCGGAGCAACAGTAATCTTAGGAGCGGAAAATTGCAGTTCTGCCCCCTCAAAAAGGGTATTTGTCAGCATGTTGATCCCATTCTTGCGCAAGTCCGTCATGACACCAAACTCATTTTGCAACTGATACGTAATTGGCTTTTTGCCAAACTTGTTATTAATAAAAAGAGAAAAGGTCGTTGAATTCCCAATCTCTCCTAACGAGACACCTGCTTTTCCTTTTGCATTCACAACAATAGCCGGCGTCTTGATCGCTTTTGCGATTTGCATCATTCCTGCTCCTTGAACCCGTGGGCTGTAAGGAACTTTTTTTGCTTTCTCTTTATCCGCTGCTGGTATGCTGATTTGCGGATCGATTATCGGTTCTGCTGTATTCATCGCCGCAGCCTTTAACGTATCGACAAGCGATCTGCCTTGCAGATTCCGCCCTTGCTTGAGATAGCCTTGTTTCAGCAAAGCCATCCCGCCTGCCACATGTGGCGTTGCCATTGACGTACCACTTTTCACGGCATATTCAGACTCTCGCGTGAGTGACAAGATGCCCCCACCTGGAGCAGCAATTTCCGGTTTAAACTGCAAATCGGGGGTTGGTCCCCATGATGAAAAAGCCGAGATCGTTCCTCCGTCTGGATAAGGCATTGAATTTTGGCCATATTCACCGTTAAAGGAGACCGTCACTTTCTTGCCTTTTTTTATCGCTTGCGCCATTTGCTCGCCCATGTGCTTCAAAACAGAAACAGCCGGGATTTGTTTGGCATGCTCCGCACTGATAATGAGTGGTCCCATTTCATTGTTGTAGATAACAGCACCAACTGCTCCTGCTTCTTTGGCGAGGCGCAGCTTTTCGTCGAATGAAATGTCGCCTCGCTCGAGCAATACCACCTTATCTTTTACGGAAACATTGTAGTCTTCCTTCTTCCCTTTCCCCATATAGACAAGCGGATATGGCTTCATCAATGTCATGACTGGGTTTATCGCACCCCCGCCTTCCACATAGCCCGATAAATATACGACTTTCTCCATACCGGGTACCCCTTGCACCGTGAAGCTATAGCCAGCTAGTGCTGTAGCGTTGACAGAAGCAACTGAAAACGCATCAGGACTCAAGCCTGGAGAACCGATCATGGCGATATCCGGATTCTGTGCTCGTACCTTATCACTGCCGAAATACGCATCATTACCAGCGGCCGCCAC
Source organism: Brevibacillus fortis (assembly GCF_046196545.1). Taxonomy (GTDB): domain Bacteria; phylum Bacillota; class Bacilli; order Brevibacillales; family Brevibacillaceae; genus Brevibacillus; species Brevibacillus fortis_A. Next base: position 1,848,468 of record NZ_CP176370.1, on the reverse strand, counting down.
TACTATGATCCCATTATCGACTGCTCGCTTCACAGCCATTTGCTCCACATTTGTTTCATCCACATAGCCCGCTGAGGAACCGAGACTCAAGTTGATGACATCCGCTTTTTTCGTAATGGAATCATTGATCGCAAATAAAATTGATTCACCTAGCCCAGGAACCTCGCTTTGATAATTGGAAAATACTTTTTGGCTGATGAGCTGGGATTCAGGAGCAACCCCTTTTACTTTTCCGTTCGCACCAATAATTCCCGCCACATGGATACCATGCTGAGATTCCGATACGTCTTCCGTTGTTTGCGTACGGTCAGCCCAGTTAAAGCCAGGGATCACCTTCTGGGAAGAGCCTGACTTTTGCATGGCCGAACGCTTATCATGTGGGGCAGGCAAATCGGGGTGGCGCGGATTGACTCCCGTATCGATCACGGAAACGAGCATCCCTTCCCCTTTTACGCCTGCTTTCTCCCAAGCTTGAGTCGCCTCAATCATTTCCAGCGAATCGACCGGCGCAGATTTTAATTGCTCACCACGCAGTAGCAGCTCTTGCCGTTGCCATTCATCTGCCTTCGTTTTATATTCCTTGTCCGCCTTGCCTGTATATAATGGCTCGTGCATTTCCGCGAGATCCTGCAAAATCTGCGTATGAATGGTCGCCGTTCCTTCAAACGCTGTTGTGCTGACAGTCGTTGCGGGAAGCAAAGCCAATATCAATCCAATGCTGCATACCTTTTTCTTCATCGTTTGCCCCCTTGCTGGAAGTCATTCCATTATGTTTTCAGTTTTCACTAGGAATCGCTTGGGTATTCCCTTCTTTTCGCGAAGGTTGACAAACGAAGTATTTTCAGCCAATATTTAAGTGCATTAAATAAGGAGACGATACGAGCATGCCCTCCCCACCAACAGATACCCTTGAGCGCTTGCAGGAGGCGTTTCGTACCATTATGCGTACGATGGGAACGCAATTAGCCGAGCCTGTCTCTGGTTTAACTGGCCCGCAATTCTACATTCTTCATCAGCTGGAACAGAAGGAAAAATGCACGGTTGGAGAATTGGCTGAATCAATGGGAGTCAAACCAAGCGCAATCACAGCAATGGTCGACCGTTTGGATAAACACGGTTTCGTCGCCCGCGATCGTGATGAGGAAGATCGCCGAGTGGTTTACATCAGCTTGCGTGATTCTGGCAAAGATATTTTGCAAGTAGCCAAGCAGAATCGGAGAGAAAAACTAAATAAAATGTTCTCTCACCTGACAGAAGATGAACTCCAGCAATTCGTCCTCATTTTTGAAAAGCTGGCGATAGCGGCGGTCATCGAGACGAATTAAAAAACTCCCTGTACGTTGCTGTTGTAGTAGGGAGGAAACAGGAGAAAACGCTCAGCTTCTAGGTCCACCCCCTGGGGGTTTGACTGCACGACTCCATGCAAAAAGCGAAACCGCGTCCAAAGTGGTCCATTCAGGATGTTTTTCAGAAGTGGCCGCTTAAGGGCGTGTTTCGCTTTTTGCATTGCGTCTCGGTCGGTGTCCCTAAGATCTTCGCTGTTTTCTCCTGTTTCCTCTACGAGCGTTCCATGTGACCCGATTTTTTAATGCCTTAAAAGATGGAAGAATGTAATCAGTTACGACAGAGAAGAATATTTCCAGACGTAGCGACTTGTGGAGTCCTACCGAGCCGAGAAGGGATTTGCGGGCAAAAGAAACGCAACGTGCCTGCGCTACGAAGCGGCTACCACTTTTGCGTTTCCCCGTAAATCCCTTCGGAGCGGACAGTCTCAGCCCCCAGAGGAACGGAGCCTGGAGCCTAGACTGGAAATATTCTTCTCTCCACTACAGCACATATACTCCCAATGCAGTAAGCACTTAAACAAACTTTCCTAAACTGAAAAAAGGCGTGCTTTCCGGATAACCGGTGCACGCCTTTTCTTCGTCTATTAGGAGAAGAAGAACTTCTTCACTGCATGTTTGGTTGTTTCTTTGTTCATGTGAGCGATCGAGGTTGTCAGCGGAATGCCTTTTGGACATGCCTGTACGCAGTTTTGCGAGTTACCGCAATCACCGATACCGCCATCTTCCATCAGGGCTTCCAGACGCTCATGCTTGTTCATCATACCCGTTGGATGCTGGTTGAACAGACGAACCTGCGAAATTGCGAATGGACCGATGAACTCAGACTTCGCATTCACGTTCGGGCAAGCTTCCAAACAAACACCGCACGTCATGCACTTCGAAAGCTCGTACGCCCATTGACGCTCAACTTCCGGCATGCGAGGACCTGGTCCCAGATCATGCGTACCATCGATTGGAACCCATGCTTTTACACGTTTCAGCGCATCGAACATGCGGCTGCGGTCAATCGACAAGTCACGTTGTACAGGGAAGGTGCTCATTGGCTCCAGACGAATTGGTTGTTCCAATTTATCTACCAATGCCGAGCAAGCTTGGCGAGGTCTTCCGTTGATGACCATCGAGCACGCACCGCAAACTTCTTCCAAGCAGTTCGATTCCCAGTTAACTGGAGACGTTTTTTGACCTTGTGCATTGAGTGGATTACGTTGGATCTCCATCAAAGCACTGATCACGTTCATACCAGGACGGTAAGGAATTTTGAACTCTTCCTTGTACGGAGTGCTGTCAGGGCTATCTTGACGAGTGATAATCAAATGAATCAATTTTTCTGCCATGATCAGTTTCCTCCTCTCTTATTTCTTGTCAGACGTATAGTCACGTTTACGTGGTGCGATCAGGGATACGTCGATGTCTTCATAGTAGATTTCAGGCGCAGTCGTTTCAGCATTGTACTTCGCCATTGTCGTCTTCATGAAGTTCTCGTCATCACGCTCTGGGAAATCAGGCTTGTAGTGAGCACCGCGGCTCTCATCGCGCTTGAGGGCACCGATCGTGATCGCACGGGACAGTACGAGCATGTTCCACAGATGACGGGTAAACGCAGCACCAGAGTTGCTCCATTTATTCGTATCGTTGATATTGATCTTTTTGTAGCGTTCCATCAGTTCAACGATCTTATCATCCGTTCTTTGCAGACGGTCGTTGTAACGTACTACCGTTACGTTGTCAGTCATCCACTCACCCAGCTCCTTGTGGATCAGGTAAGCATTTTCTGTTCCGTCCATTTTCAGGATGCTGTCGTATTTCGCTTGCTCTTGGCTAGCAAAGCCGTCGAAGAGCGTGGAAGACAGATCATCAGAGGATTTGTTCAAGCCTTTGATGTACTCGATTGCTTTTGGACCTGCTACCATACCACCATAGATCGCGGACAGGAGGGAGTTCGCACCCAAACGGTTTGCACCGTGCTGAGAGTAATCGCACTCACCTGCTGCAAACAGACCAGGGATATTGGTCATTTGGTTGTAGTCTACCCACATACCGCCCATGGAGTAGTGAACCGCAGGGAAAATCTTCATTGGAACTTTACGTGGGTCATCCCCAACGAATTTTTCGTAAATCTCGATAATACCGCCCAATTTTACATCCAGTTCTTTTGGATCTTTGTGGGACAGGTCGAGGTATACCATGTTTTCGCCGTTGATACCCAGCTTCATATCTACGCAAACGGAGAAGATTTCGCGAGTCGCGATGTCACGCGGAACCAGGTTTCCGTATGCAGGGTATTTATCTTCCAGGAAGTACCAAGGCTTACCGTCTCTGTACGTCCATACACGACCACCCTCACCACGAGCAGACTCAGACATCAGACGCAGCTTGTCGTCGCCAGGGATTGCAGTTGGGTGAATCTGGATCATCTCACCATTGGAGTAGATAACCCCTTGTTGATACGCCGCAGACGCTGCTGTACCTGTATTGATAATCGAGTTCGTCGATTTACCGAAGATGATACCAGGTCCGCCTGTTGCCAAAATAACGGCATCCGCACGGAAGGATTGAATTTCACCGGAACGCATGTTTTGTGCAGTAATCCCGCGACAGGTTCCTGTATCGTCCAAAACGGCTCCGAGGAAATCCCAATATTCGTACTTGGTTACCAGACCTTCAGCTTCATAACGGCGTACTTGTTCGTCCAATGCGTACAAGAGCTGTTGTCCAGTTGTCGCACCCGCAAAAGCGGTACGGTGATGTTTGGTTCCCCCGAAACGACGGAAATCCAATAGACCTTCTGGCGTACGGTTAAACATAACGCCCATACGGTCCAGCATATAGATGATGCCAGGTGCTGCATCGCACATTGCTTTAACTGGCGGTTGGTTTGCCAAGAAGTCTCCGCCATATACTGTATCGTCGAAGTGCTCCCATGTGGAGTCGCCTTCCCCTTTGGTATTTACCGCACCGTTAATACCGCCCTGCGCACAGACAGAGTGGGAACGTTTTACCGGAACCAGGGAGAACAGCTGAACAGGAACGCCTTTTTCTGCTGCTTTGATGGTAGCCATCAAGCCGGCCAAACCTCCACCGACAATGATCAGTTTACCTTTTGCCATGAGTTTTGTCCCCCTATCCCTACAAAATGAAAGCCGACATCGCACGCAAGCCGATGAAGGTTACAACTACGAATACGCCCAAAGTCAGGAATGTTGCAATGCGTTGGGAACGCGGCCCAACTGTAATTCCCCAGTGAACGAGGAACGACCACAGTCCGTTGGAGAAGTGGAAAGTCGTGCTAATAATCCCGATTGTGTAGAAAACGATCATTGCAGGACTGCTCAAAATGTTTGCCATCATGTCATAATCCACGTGTGCACCGAGTGCTTTTTGGATACGAGTTTCCCAAACGTGCCAAACAATAAAAATAAGGGTAATGACTCCTGTAACGCGTTGCCACAAGAACATTTGGTTTCGGAAGTAACCGAAGTTCCCTACGTTTTGCTTCGCTTGGAACGCAATGTAGAGACCGTAAACAGCGTGAAACAGGATCGGGAGGTAGATCAAGGCAAATTCAAGTACTAACAGAAATGGAAGGCTTTCAATGAAGCCTACTGCCTGGTTGAAAGCTTCAGGCCCACGAGTCGCTTGATAGTTGGCGGTCAAGTGGAACACGAGGAAGAGCCCGATCGGAAACAAACCAAGAAGTGAGTGTAGCTTGTGACTGAGAAAGCTATGGCCTTTCGCCATACAATGGTCCCCCTTTCAATGTATGTAACTCTCAATTCTGTGAAAAACGTCAAGCGTCACCGCAAGCGGTCCAAAACGGTTTTCGGCCGTTTTGATAGACCTTTCCCCAATATCCTAACCCATTGCCTCACCCATTAGACATAGCAAAACCGCCACGATCATTTTATGAAGAGCGCCTTGACGCTGTTCACAAAAAGACTGCGTTCGCTAGATCACATGAATTTGTCGGAATGTGTCAAAATTCGAGAAAAAGTTGGGCAAAACTTTGACCAAATCCAATTGTACTCTTGTCGACACAGAGCGTCAAGACAATCAATGTACTAAATACATTGATAGAATAACTTTGTTTAGTCCAGCTATTTTTTCTATTACGATGTCATGAATGCGAGTCCCTCCTCATAATCTAGTACAGACAGGAGGGAAGCACATATGAAAGAGAAGGATCAGCTTGCAGCACTGTTGCCGCCAGAGACCATTCCCTATGCGGAAAGAATGAATATGCCCTATCTTGGCTATCATCTTCTACGCGAAACGCTGACCAGCACCCTGCTAGGCGATAGTGAAAACCATATTCTCTATTGGATAGGAAAAAATATGGGCCGCCAAATCCCCATTCAATCTGCCACTGGCCCGATTATGCCTTTTATTCGGCTCGGATTAGGCCAGCTAGACGTCGTGGAGGAGACCGGGCAAACTATCGTCTATTCGCTCACTCATTCCATTTTTAGCTATCAGTCTATTGAGAGACTAGGATGCAGTCTTTCTTTTGAGGCTGGGATCATCGCTGGTATGATTGAGCAGTGGAAAGAAAGAGAAGCGTTCAGCAAAATCGAAATGGAAAGCCCTTCAGACATACGTATCTCTGTACAAGTGGCGTCATGAAGAAAATGCCCCCTCTACCTATAACAAAGGGAGAGGGAGCATCCATAATTTATACTCCGTGCACGACCGCAGTTTCCTCGACATCCAGACCATATGCCGAATGAAGACTGCGAACAGCCAGCTCCGTCAAGGCTGCTGGAATGACGCAAGAAACCTTGATATCAGACGTAGATACCATTTTAATAGAAATTTCTTTTTCTGCCAGGACGCGGAACATTTCGGCAGCTACCCCTGGATTGTTGATCATGCCTGAACCAACAATCGATACCTTGGTCAAGCCTTCCTCGAAATCGATTTTTTCAAAGCCAAGCTCATTTTTGTTTCTGTCCAGCGTATCCAATGCTTTTTTCAGGTCATCCGCTGCAACAGTAAAAGAAATGTTCGTAACAGACGCATCATAGGAGCTTTGGATAATGATATCGACGTTCACCTGATTGTCCGCCAGCGTATTGAACAGACGGGAGAGCGTCCCGACCTTGGCAGGCATGCCGACAACCGTGATTTTGGCTACATCTTCATCGTGTGCAACTCCACTTACTACTCTTCCTGTTTCCATGTTGGCAACCTCCTCAACGTACGTACCATCTTCGGCAGTAAAGCTGGAGCGGACGACCAGCCTTACCTTGTATTTTTTCGCAGCCTCTACTGACCTTGGATGAAGAACCCCTGCACCGAGGTTCGCCAGCTCCAGCATCTCATCATACGAGATCGTATCCAGCTTGCTCGCAGCTGGAACCATTCGCGGATCAGCTGTATACACCCCGGACACGTCCGTAAAGATTTCGCATTTCAGAGCGTTCAAGCTCGCTGCCAGTGTAACCGCAGATGTATCCGATCCACCGCGGCCGAGCGTCGTAATTTCACCTTCGTCACTGATCCCTTGGAATCCTGCCACGATTACTACGCGACCACGGCCGAGCTCGGATTGAATCCGCTCTGGATCAATCTGCTTGATCCGTGCTCTTCCGTGAATCGCCTCCGTGGTGATTCCAGCCTGCCAGCCCGTAAGAGAAATGGCGTCGTAGCCTTTTGTATGCAAGGCCATCGACAAAAGCGCGATCGATACCTGCTCCCCCGTGGTCAGCAACATATCCATTTCACGCTCGGATGGGTATGCGCTAATCTGCTTGGCCATGTCTACCAACACGTCAGTAGATTTGCCCATTGCAGAAACAACGACTACCACATCATGCCCTTCCTCTTTGTAGCTGATAATTCGATCCGCAACTCGTAAAATTCGCTCAATGGTACCTACAGAGGTGCCTCCATATTTCTGCACGATCAACCCCATGCGGCTTCTCTCCCTTTTTCTCATATCCAATATTGGTATTTATCTCGTCTTGTATGGTTTTTCACTATTCTCTCTATAAGGAAAAGTCTATCATTTTTATTTTACAAAAAAGGCACCGACAAGGAATAAGACCTGCCGCTGCCTACTGTTTCGACATACCGGTTCCTCCCTCCCAATACACGCGGACAACGAAGATTGACAGTCAACACCATCAAAACTCACATTGACACACCGTGAGATAGCTCTCCATCTGACAATTGGTCATTGTGCAGATGACAGTCCTGCATTTGTTCAACGCAGACCCAGCATGGAGAAAAGCGGGTTTCCCTCCACACTTCGGCGAATTCCCCTTTCCCGTCCCCTTCACAGATACCCGATCTCAGGGTGGTACTCTTGGTTTTCGCGCCTCTACCTCACTCCATAATGGAAGTGAGGCTAACTATTCTGTTTGAATCGGATTATATCATGAGTCTAAAAATGGATCAATTCCTTTTTGAACTCTATGTGTCCAGCTTGCGCAGATGCCCGATGATTTCTTTTGCCAGCTTGTCGCCGATCCCTAATTGGCGGAAGTCTTCAACGGTCGCCTCGCGCATTTTTTTCAACGAGCCAAAATGAGAAAACAACAGCTTGCGTCGCTTCTCACCAATACCCGGGATCTCATCCAACTGCGAGGAGAGCATCGTTTTCGTCCGGGATTGTCTGTGGAACGTAATAACAAAACGGTGGACTTCATCTTGGATGCGCTGCAACAAATAAAACTCATAGCTATCACGTCTAAGGTTCACAGGCTCTGGTGGATCTCCATACATGAGCTGAGCGGTACGGTGCTTCTCATCCTTTGCGAGTCCACAGACGGGAATATAGAGGCCCAACTCGTTTTCCAGCACGTCCATAGCTGCGCTGATTTGGCCTTTTCCACCATCGATCACAATCAGGTCGGGCATCGGCTGGTTTTCTTTCAGCAGGCGAGAATATCGACGGCGAACTACTTCGCGCATGGAGCCGTAATCATCTGGTCCCTCGACGGTTTTGATCTTGAATTTGCGGTATTCCTTTTTGTCAGGGCGGCCGTCTGTAAACACAATCATCGCAGACACTGGCTCTGTTCCCTGAATGTTGGAGTTGTCAAACGCTTCAATTCGATGAGGAACCGGAATCCCTAAAATGTGACCGAGATTGTGTACCGCTTGGACCGTACGAGCATCGTCCTTGGACATCAGCGCGAATTTCTCCTGTAAAGCAATACGAGCGTTCTCGGAAGCCATCTTCACGAGCTCATGCTTTTTGCCTCTTTTCGGAGCATGGACTTTGATGCCCAGCCACTCACTCAAAAGCTCCGGTTCACTCTCTTGCGGAAGCAAAATCTCTTTTGGCAGCGCATTTTGCTTGTCGTAGTAGAACTGGCTCACATAAGACATGAAGTCTTCGGTTTCGCTGCCATAGTATGGAAAGGAAGTCGTCTGACGCTCGATCATCTTCCCTTTTCGCATATAGAACACCTGAATGCACATCCAGCCTTTTTCCACAGCAAACCCGATAATGTCGCGGTCTACCGTATCAGTGAACGTTATTTTCTGCTTCTCCATCACCGCTTCGATGCTCTTGATCTGATCGCGATATTCCTTGGCGCGTTCGAACTCCATGTTTTCTGCGGCTTGCAGCATTTTTTCCGTGAGGGTTTGCTTCATTTCCTCATGGCCACCATCGAGGAACCGGCTGATTTCGTCCACCAAACGCTGATTTTCCTCTGCCGATACCTCGTACACACAGGGTGCAAGACATTGTCCCAAGTGGTAGTAAAGACAAACCTGCTTGGGCATATTGCGGCATTTGCGCAACGGATAGAGGCGATCCAGCAGCTTCTTCACCTCTGAGGCATCTCCAGCATTCGGATACGGACCGAAATACTTGGCTTTATCTTTTAATACTTTACGGGTAATCTCCAGGCGTGGCTGCGCCTCATTCGTAATTTTGATGTACGGATACGTCTTGTCGTCGCGGAGCATGACATTGTAACGCGGGTCGTGCTCCTTGATCAGGTTGCACTCGAGGATGAGCGCCTCAATCGCTGAGGATACCACAATGTACTCAAAGTCTACGATCTCACTGACCAACAGCTGCGTCTTCCCGTTATGACTGCCTGTAAAATAAGAGCGGACGCGGTTTTTCAGCACCTTGGCTTTTCCTACGTAAATGATTTCCCCGCTCGCATTTTTCATCAGGTAGCAGCCTGGCTTATCTGGCAGGACGGCCAGTTTATCTTTTAAGGAGCTGTTCATGGCTGCTCCCTCCTCTTTGCTCTATATCTGCCTTGCATCTATTTGTTCTTGTGAATTGGCTTTTCCAATACATACAGTTCATCTTCTAAGGAACTCATCCGTTCCATCAGCAGCTTGCGGCTGTCTTGCACCCCTTGATTGTAATAGAAGGGACCAAGCTCTTTCGAAAAAAAGGCAATCAACTCTTCCGTCTCCAAATTGCCGAGTGTCTCCGACCGTTCTTCTTTAAAATAGCGCTGTACTTGATGAACAAGATATTCCATTTGCTCTCTCGTCAATTTGGTTGGCATCGTATCCGGCTTCCTTCCCTTTTTCGCATCATAAGAGAATATACGTTCTATCCTTCATAGTACCATGGAATCAATACGAAAAAAACTGCCGCCTCATTCCATGGCGACAGTTTTTTTACAGGCAGACTAGTGCTTGCGACCTCCCAAATATGCTTCTTTTACACGCTCGTCGTTTAACAACGCTTCTCCTGTGCCGTCCAATACGATTTGTCCTGCCTCCAGTACATACCCGTAATCAGCGATTTTGAGGGCCTGTTTGACATTTTGCTCTACGATGAGGACGGTTGTACCTTCCGCATTGATTTCTTTGATCACCTTGAAAATGTCCGCCACCACGATGGGAGCCAAGCCCATCGAAGGCTCATCCAAAAGCAGCAGCTTCGGTCGAGACATCAATGCGCGAGCAATAGCTAGCATTTGCTGCTGACCACCAGACATCGTCCCCCCCAATTGGGAAAGCCGTTCCTTAAGGATGGGAAACCAGGTCATCATCTTCTCCATGTCGTCCTTGATGCCTTGCGCATCATTGCGCTGGAATGCGCCCATCTCCAGGTTTTCCAGCACGGTCATTTTCCCGAGGATCGCACGCCCTTCTGGTACCAACGCCAGTCCAGCTTTCACGATCTGATGAGGTCTCGACCCCTCTATACGTTGACCACAAAACGTAATCGTCCCTGCTCCAGGCTTCAGTTGACCTGCGATCGTACGCATGGTTGTAGTTTTGCCCGCTCCGTTCGCCCCGATTAACGAGACGATTTTGCCCTCAGGCACTTCCAGTGTTATCCCACGAATCGCCTTGATTTGACCGTAGGAGGTCGTCAAGTTTTGTATGTTCAGCATCTTATTCGTCCTCCTTGCCGAGGTAGGCTTCGATCACATCTGGATTGTTTTGTACCTCTGCCGGGGTACCGTCAGCAATTTTGACCCCAAAGTTGATACATACGACCTTTTCACACAGGTTCATAACCAATCCCATATCATGTTCGACCAACAGGACAGTCGTCCCGTCATCGCGAATTTTTTTGACCAGCTCCATGAGCGCTTTCGTCTCAGTCTCGATCATTCCGGCAGCAGGCTCGTCCAACAGCAAAAGCTTTGGCTCAGTAGCCAGTGCCCGTGCAATCTCCAAACGCCGTTGTTGACCGTATGCCAATGTATCCGAGCGCACATCAGCAATGTCAGACAAGCCTACGAATTCGAGGAGCTCCTCTGCTTTTTTGGTAACTGCCTTTTCTTCCGCACGTTGTCCGGGTGTTTTCAAAAGGGAAGCCCAGAAGCCTGCCTTCATGCGCGAATGACATCCTACCTTCACGTTGTCCAGCGCACTCATGTGACCAAATAAGCGAATATTTTGGAACGTCCTCGCAATCCCCATTTCGGTAATTTTGTTAGGCGCCACTCCATTTAGCTTTTGTCCGGCAAAAGAAAAGGTACCCGTCGTTGGTTCGAATATGCCCGTTGCCATATTGAAAATGGTCGTTTTTCCCGCACCATTCGGACCAATCAAGCCGACAATTTCGCCCTCTCCAACAGTAAAAGAAACGTCACGAAGAGCGGTGATGCCGCCAAAGCTTTTTCCTACGTTCGCAAGTTCCAGCAACATCCTATACTCCCCCCTTCGCTTCCTCGTCCGATGACTTGCCCCGACGACGCTTGAACAGCTTTTGGAACGTATCAGCACCGATCAAGCCATGCGGACGGAACGCCATTACACCGACCATGATCAAACCGTACATGAGCATTTTGTACTCGGCCAAACCACGCAGTACCTCCGGCAGTGCTGTCAAAACCAAGGCACCAAACAGCGGCCCCCATACCACCTCGCTGCCGCCGATCACGGCATAAGACAGAATCTCTACGACTTTATGATAGTTAAAATCATCTGGCGTAATGGTCGTCGTAATGTGGGCGAACAATCCTCCACACACCCCTGCCAAAATTGAACCGATCACAAAAGCAAGCATCTTATAATAGTTGACTTGCAATCCCATCGCTCGTGCCGCCGTTTCATCTGCTTTGATCGCTTCAAAAGCACGTCCGAGACGCGAACGGTTCAGACGCAGCGTCAGGAAAAGCACGAAGGCAAACAGGAGCAGCATAAACACAAAGGTCGATAATGACTTCATTTGCATAACCGAAATGCCGAAGGTTTGCGCTTTTAACCCCATTGCTTTTTCAAAATCGTATAAGTAATTGCCAATCGATTGAAGTCCGGTCAGTCCGAGGGCGCCATTTGTAATTTCCATATTGAGAAAAATAACGCGGATCACTTCACCAAAGCCAAGCGTAGCAATTGCCAGGTACAAGCCGTGGAGCTTCAATGTCGGAGCACCGATCAAGAGTGCAATCAGCCCAGCCGCCAGTCCCCCGATTATGATAGCGATAAACAGAGGCATGTCCGCTTGCTTCGTCAAAATACTCGCCGTAAAAGCACCAATGCTCATAAAGCCCGCATGTCCCAAGGAAAGCTGGCCTGTCGAGAGCGTAATGTAAATACTGATCGCCAAAATACTGTTTAACAAGATAAAAGTCAGTACCTGTAAGTTATATGGATTGAGAATGTCCAATGTCTGCACCTCCCTTACGCTTTGCGTCCAAATAGTCCTTCCGGCTTCAAGAGTAAAATGAGAATGATCAAGCCAAAAGCAACCGCGTCCCGATACGATGAGTCTCCATACGCGACGGTAAACACCTCGATAATCCCGAGCAATACGCCACACACCATGGCCCCAGGAATGCTGCCTACCCCGCCTAAAATCAACACAGCCAAACCTTTGAAGCCAAGTGTCATCCCCATCGTCGGAACGAGAGCAGAGTACGCCATCCCGATCAATATGCCGGCGACACCTCCCAGTGCCGAAGCAAGCATGACGGTCACGACAATGACCATATTCGTGTTAATCCCCAAAATATTTGCTGTATCCGTATTTTCAGCAGTCGCGCGAATGGCTTTTCCCATTTTCGTTTTTTGAATCCAAAAATGCAGGACGAACATCAGCAACACAGAAATCCCTAAAATAACGAGATCGACGCTGCGAATTTGAATGAGCCCCAAGTCAAAAGTGGTATCCCCAAAGGATTGTGGGAAAGCACGGGAGTCAGCACCGAAAAACTTGTGCATGGCTTCCTCCATCAAAATGGCAAATCCGATCGTACTGATCAAGGATGCCAGATGGGGTACATTTTTTTTACGAAGTGGGCGAAGCGCTGTATACTCCAGCACAAGACCCAAAATGGCCGATATCACGACCGCCACAATTAGCGCTACCCCTAAAGGCATATTCAGGCTGGTCATCAATACCAAGCCAACCAGTGATCCAAAAATAAAAATTTGGCCGTGTGCCATATTAATGATTCCCAAGACACCAAAAATGAGCGTATAGCCCAATGCAATCAATGAATAAGTGCTACCAACTGTCAAACCGTTGACTAATTGCTGCCAAAACAAATGCCTCACCTCACTGTTAAGTGGTTAACATCCAACGATGATTGCGTTATTCTCGCTGGATCAGCAAGCGAAGAACATGATCTGGTACTTTCTGATCCAGCGAGATAACGGATAGAAAAAGAGGCCCGGAGCGACCCCGGGCACAATCCTATTCAAACGGGACGAATTTGCCTTCTTTTGCGACAACGACAACCGCATCACCAATCGGATTGCGTTTCTCGTCAAAAGACAGTTTGCCGGATACACCTGTGAAGTCTTTCAGCTGAGCCAATTGTCCGCGCAGCTCTTCGCGATCTGCCTTTCCTGCGGCAAGCAGTGACTGTGACATGATATACAGCGAGTCGTATGCTTGGGCTGCGAATTGGTCAGGCTTTTTGTTGTATTTGGCTTCGAATGCCTTTACGAAGGCTTGTACTTTATCATCTTTCTTTTCAGGGCTGAATGGAGTCGCAACGATCAAACCTTCAGCAGTTGGACCTGCAATTTCAAAAACTTTTGGATTATTGAAACCATTCCCACCAAGAATTGTCCCTGTAAAGCCCAACTCACGTGCTTTTTTCACAACCATGGAGCCTTCTTTGTATAAAGCGGACACAAGCAAAGCGTCTGGGTTTGTTTGCTTCAGCTTGGTCAATTGTGCTGAGAAATCCACATCGCCATTTGCGAATGTCGCTTCACCTGTAATCTCCAGGCCCAGCTTTTCAGCGGTGGCTTTCATGACCTTGTAACCATTCACGGAGAAATCATCGTTAGAAGCGTGGATGAGTGCTACTTTTTTCAAGCCATTTTTCTCCACGGCTGCTTTCATAGCTGTCGGGATCGCAATGGACTCAGGCAAAGAATTGCGGAACACATACTCCCCGATATCATTGATTCCTTCTGACGTGTTGGAGATACCAAAAATCGGAGTTTCCGCCTCGTTTGCAACTGGTCCTGCCGCAAACATTTCACCAGAAAGGGTCGGTCCGATGATCGCCACGACATTATCCTGATTAATCAGTTTATTTACCGCATTAATCGCGCCTTCTTTTTCTCCGGCGGAGTCTTCAAACTTCAGTTCGATCTTGAGCTTGCCTTTGTTGGCTTCATTCAGCTCGCCCAACGCCAGCTCCAATCCTGCTTTTTGTGCTTCTCCATAGGCTGCGCCAGATCCTGAGAGGAAACCAACGACACCGATTTTTGCTTGAATCTCTTGTCCATCGGTGCTAGCTGCTTGTCCGGAGCCACCTTCTCCCGCTGCAGGAGCACTTGTATTTCCTCCGCTCGAACATCCGACCATCAATACCGCCCCTAGCGAGATCGCCGCCAGCGAGCGCATCAAATGAAATCCCTTCATTAGAAAAGCCCCCTCTATTATCGAAATAAATTGAATATATGAAGTTTAATCAAAGTATTCTAAAAACGCAATTATTTTCGCTCAAGTAAACTTAATTTTTTGACAAACGATCGTTCAGAATTCCGTATCCAAACATAAAAAAAGCGGCATATTGCTATGCCGCTTCACTTATTGCTTTGCGATTACAGATGTTTGCCTACAGTAGCCATGAGCGCTTCTTTTGGTTGGAAGCCGATCACTTTGTCAACTGGTTGACCGTCTTTGAATACGATCAGGGTTGGGATGGACATTACGCCAAAACGACCAGCAGAATCTGGGTTGTCATCCACGTTTACTTTGACGATTTTGAGCTGGGAGCCCACTTCACCGTCGATTTGCTCCAGTACCGGAGCGATCATTTTGCAAGGGCCGCACCATGGAGCCCAGAAGTCAACCAGGACTGTACCGCCTTGCTCTACTTCCTGGGAAAAGTTTTGATCGGTAGCATTTACAATTGCCATGAGAAGTTACCTCCTTGAATTTCAATTGCTAAATAAAGGTTCCTAACGGTTATCAGTATATCATTCAAACACCAAATTGACTACGCCGCTCCACACTTTGCCCTGCACTTCTCGCTATAGTCTGTCCAGTCTGTCCGCACCTTATTGCCCGTCTTGTTTTATCCGGTTGATCTCCCGTTCGTGATCGCTGACTTTCCGATGCAGGAGATCAAGGTCTGCATCGATATGTTTATTTTGGCGTTCCAATCTGTCTAATCGGCGCGTAGCGTCATCGCGGAATTCGTACATCTCCTCACAAAAATCATACATCTCTTTCTTAAACTCGCGTAGCTCCTGCTGCGTTTCTTTAACCACTCGATTATTTTCCGCCACCATGTGAATCAGTTGTTGCAAAAGCTCCTCACTCATCCCGATCACCTCTCCTTACCCCCTATTATACCAAGCAAGGAAAGTATAAAGTAAGCCTTGCGGACAAAAAAAAGCGCCCCATAAGGAGCGCCAAGTCATCGTCTACATGTTATACCAATACTTTTTTAAACTCAGCCGTCAGCAATGGCAGCACTTCGAACAGGTCACCTACGATACCGTAATCAGCCACTTGGAAGATTGGCGCTTCCGGATCTTTGTTGATGGCAACAATGACTTTCGAGCTGGACATACCAGCCAAGTGCTGAATCGCTCCCGAAATCCCGCATGCGATATACAGATCAGGTGTAACAACCTTACCTGTCTGTCCGATCTGCATGGAGTAATCGCAATAGTCTGCGTCGCAAGCACCACGAGATGCACCAACAGCTGCACCGAGTACTTCCGCCAGATCGTACAACGGCTGGAAGCCTTCTGCACTCTTCACTCCGCGTCCACCGGAAATCACGACTTTTGCTTCAGAAAGGTCTACTTTGCCGCTTGTTTTTCTTACAACGTCTTTTACGATCGTGCGCAAATCCTTGATATCCAATTCAACTGGTACCACCACTGCCGTTTTCGAAGGGTCAGCAGCGCCGATGGCAATGTTGTTTGGACGAATCGTAATAAATGTTGTTCCATCAACGAATTTGCGTGTTTGCGTCGCTTTTCCTGCATAGATCGGGCGAACAAATACTGGTCCCGCTTCTACACTTGTTACGTCCGAAACCAGACCGTAACCGAGTCTCGCTGCTACGCGAGGTGCGATGTCACGACCGATCGCGGTGTGCCCCAAAACAACTGCATCTGGAGAAGCCAGCTCAATCAATTGCGTGAGTGCCTGCACATACGCATCTGGCGTATACTGTGCCAACGCTGCATGATCAGCCGTATATACCGTGCTCGCACCGTGATGACCCAATGTCACTGCATGCGTTGCTGCATCTGCTCCGAATACACCTGCTACAATTTCGCCGCCCTCAGCCAATACTTGTGCTGCAGTCAATGCTTCCAGCGACACGTTGCGAAGTTGTCCGTCACGTACTTCTGCCAAAACAAGTACTTTTTTCATGGATATCCTCTCCCTCTCGCTTAGATCACTTTCGCTTCATTGCGCAACAGTTGCACCAATTCCGACGTTTGAGCTGCCAATTCGCCAGAGAGAATGCGACCCGCCTGTTTTTTCGGAGGCAATGTCTGATCGACGATTTCTGTCTTTGCTTTTACCTCATCCGCAGTGATTCCCAAATCGTCTGCGCCGAGTCTATCCAATGGTTTTTTCTTCGCTTTCATGATCCCTGGGAGAGAAGGATAGCGCGGCTCGTTGAGTCCTTGCTGAGCCGTAATCAAAACAGGAAGGCTCGTCTCCACGACTTCCAGGTCCCCTTCTACATCGCGCTCTACACGTACGTTCGCCCCGTCCACCTCTAGCTTCACAGCAGTCGATACATGGTTAATTCCCAGTTCTTCTGCCAGACGAGGACCGCCTTGGCCAGCCCCGGAGTCTACAGCCATTTGTCCACCAATGATGATATCGAAGCCAACCTTTTTCGCTACGGCAGCCAATACTTTGGCGATCGTGAATTCGTCTCCGAACAGAGACTCGTCATCCACCAGAACAGCCTTGTCTGCGCCCATTGCCAAAGCAGTGCGCAGTGCACTTTCAGCACGATCTGGGCCGACGCTGATCACAGTTACTTCGCCGCCGTGCTCTTCCTTGAGCTTGATTGCCTCTTCTACAGCGTACTCATCGTAGGGATTAATGATGAATTCAACGCCATCTTCGGAAATTTGTCCGTTTTGGATGACGATTTTTTCTTCTGTGTCAAACGTCTGTTTCAACACAACCACGATATTCATCAGGATGCCTCCTCCTTAGTGGTACCTCATACTTGTGAAGCGATATGCTTAACTACCGATCTGCGAATTGCGGCTTGCGCTTTTCCAGAAAAGCAGTCACGCCTTCTTTTACGTCCTCCGTAGCGAATGCATCACCAAATAGCTTTGCTTCTTGCTCCAAGCCTTGTGACAACGAAAGCTCAGTTGTGTTATGGATGGACGCTAGGGCAAACTTCAGGGTAATCGCGCTCTTACTTGCGAAAACAGCTGCCAGCTTTTGCGCTTCTGCAAGCAACTGCTCTACGGGATAAACCGCTTCCACAAGACCGATACGAAAAGCTTCCTCGCCACCGATCATCTCAGATGTGAGAATCATTTGTGTCGCTTTGCCACGCCCAACCAAACGTGGTAGACGTTGCGTACCACCGTAGCCAGGAATGAGTCCGAGATTCAACTCAGGCAGCCCGAGCTTGGCTTCAGGTGCTGCGAAGCGGATATGGCATGCCAACGCAAGCTCCAATCCTCCGCCTAGGCAAGCGCCGTTAATTGCTGCAATGATTGGCTTCGGGAACGTTTCCAAGCGATTGAACAATGCTTGACCCTTCTTCGCCATTTCTTCCGCATTATCCCGATTCAGTTGGGTAAATTCTTTGATGTCCGCTCCTGCAATGAAAAACCGACCTTCACCAGTCAAAACGATTGCTTTGATCTCATCGTTATTTTCCCACTGGTCCAAAAGTTCACTCAATTGACCGAGCACTGCTTGACTGAGTGCGTTAGCAGGCGGGTTGCTAATCGTAACCGTAGCAACGCGATCAACGATTTCTACATTCCAATGCGACGCCATTCCTCTCCCCCCAAACTCTCCCCATATATAAAAACAGCTACTTTTTCATTCCGAGCGATCGCTCAGTCTTACTGTTTCCATTGTAACAAACGTTTTCATCCAAAAAAAGCTTTTCTTTTCATTCTTTTCCCTTCATACCAAGCAGGAAGAGGTTATGAATGGAATCAACATAAGAGACAAGGTCGTACTTGCACTGTTTCATCACCCAAGATGTCGTCACTTCGTCCAGCGTTCCAAAAATCATTTTGCGCGTAATCCGCACCTCGAGATCGGATCGGAATACACCCTGTTCCATACCCTCTACGATCACTTCGTCAATGAGGTTAAAATACTGCTTCATCACGTTGCCGATTCCTTCACTAATGATCGGACTGGATTGGCGTAGCTCGATTTGCGTCACTTTTGCCAAATCATGGTCCATGGATAGCTGGCTCAAGTGTGCATGAATGAGTACATACAGCTTTTGCTCAATGGTCGTCACTTCCGAAATGCGTTTGCGATTTGTCTCCACAAACTGGCCCATCTTTTCGTTAAACAGTGAAATCAAAATATCATCCTTGTTTTCAAAATAGAGGTATATGGTGCCGTCTGCTACCTTCGCCTCTTTCGCAATTTTCGATACCTGGGCACTGTAATAGCCCTGTTTGGCGATTACTCGAACAGCAGCATCAATAATGGCTTGATACTTTTCCCCCGTTTTCTTTGCCATAACTACCTCCATGTTTACTAACATTGATGATGAAATGAATGATCATTCATTCATAATTAGTGTAATACAGGGCCACTCCTCTGTCAATCGCAAGAAGTCAGCAAAAAAGGCCGCTTTCCGCCTGGGATCGCAAGCCTCAAAACATCAGCTACTAGCTCGTTTTGATTTCTTCCTGGGCATCTCTTTTCTTCTTGTCTTCTTCTTGTAATTGACGACGCAATACTTTTCCGACCATGGTTTTGGGCAAATCTGTACGAATCTCGTATTGTCTCGGAATCTTATAGGCGGCGAGCCTCTGTCTGCAATGCGCTTCCAGATCGTCTTCACTCGCGAGCTGACCATCCTTGAAAACGACGAATGCTTTGACTGTTTCGCCCCGGTACGGATCTGGGACACCGATGACTGCTGCCTCCTGGATGGCGGGATGCTCAAACAGTACTTCTTCTACTTCGCGCGGATAAATATTGAAGCCACCAGCTATAATCATGTCTTTTTTGCGATCTACGATATAAAAATAGCCGTTTTCGTCCATATAGCCCATATCTCCCGTCAAAAACCAGCCATCCTTTAGTACGGCAGCGGTATCCTCTGGGCGATTCCAATAGCCGAGCATGACTTGAGGTCCTTTTACGGCCAACTCCCCGACCTCGCCTTGGGGCATCTCATCTCCCGTTGCCGTATCCACAATTCGGCAATCCGTATCTGGCCACGGCATTCCGATGCTGCCCGTAATGCCTTTTTCCCAAATGGGATTGGAATGTGTTACGGGAGAAGCCTCCGTCATCCCATAGCCCTCAACCAGCTTGCCGCCCGTCAACTCTTCGAATTTGAGCTTGACTTCGATCGGCAACGGAGCTGATCCACTGACACATGCGTCGATGGAAGAAAGATCATGCTTCTTCAAGTCCGGGTGGTTGATTAAACCGATATACATGGTTGGTGCCCCTGGGAAAAGAGTAGGCTTGCGCTTGTCGATCATTTCAAATATTTGTTTCACGTCGAATTTGGGAACGAGAATAATTTCTGCTGCGATACAAATGCCTTTGTTCATCACGGTAGTCATCCCATACACGTGGAACAGTGGGAGCACACACAAAATCCGTTCCTTTCCCTTTTTCAGCTTGTAAAGGACCGCTTGGCACTGGACTGCATTCGCAATGAGATTGGCGTGCGTCAGCATGACGCCTTTGGCAACACCTGTTGTCCCCCCTGTATACTGGAGGAGCGCGATGTCCTGGGTCGGATCGACTGGTACTTCTACAGGCTTGGTAGCGCTTTCTTTTAATACGGAAAGAAAAGGCTCAATATCTGCGTTGTATGTAACCTGCGGATTTTGTCCTTGTTTCTTCTGCACGAACGGATATAGCCATTTTTTCAATAAGGGAAGGAAATCGCCAATACTTGTGATGATAATTCGTTGAAGTGAGGTAGATGCACGGACTTGGTTAACACGTTTGTACAACAAATCCAGTGTGATGATGGTCTCGGCGCCTGAATCGTTCATTTGGTGAATCAATTCTCGCTCGGTATACAGCGGGTTGGTCATGACCACGATCGCGCCTGCAAAAAGCGCCCCGTAGTAGCTGATGACGGCTTGAGGAGTATTTGGTAGCATAATCGCCACGCGGTCACCTTTCTTTACACCGCGCTTGATCAATGCATTGGCAAATTGGTATGACAACTGCAAAAGCTCTCGATACGTAATGCTTTTTCCCATGAAATAGATCGCGTTACTGTCTGGAAACATAGCTGCAGACTGCTCCAGAAAATGCGTCAAAGGAACACGGGGGTAATCCAATGACGGCGCAGTTTCGGGCGGGTAATTGGCAATCCAAGGCTTGGCATTTGACATGGTCATTCCCTCCATCCCTTAAATGGCCTTGCCTCTCCCTATGATCTACATTCATAATCTCTTCCTAATGACTATTGTATTCGAAACATATTCAATTTTCCAACTAAAATCATGTATTTTCCTTTTTTAGGAAAAAGCTATTCGAAGAAAAAAAGGACAAAGCCCATGATGAAAGCCGTGTCCTTTGCCCTTATGCTCTCCGTATTTTATGGCGTTACTTCCTTGATAATTTTCTGGCGTGCTCTTTCCCGTTCAGATGTGGGGACGAGATGATACCAGCCAACGATCCCATTATGCCAAATGCGCTCATCCTGCCCGACCAATGTATCAGCTTGAATGGAGTTCGGAGTGCCATCGCCATAGGACAATAACAGAGAGGCGATTTCCTGCTCAGTGAGGTCCGTTTTGACATGCTGACCCAGTATTTCCATGAGTGAAAATGCCTTGGTATACACTTGGAGAGAGGTGCCTTTTGAAGCCAATGCTTTGAGAATCTCCTGCTGTCGGTCAATCCGCATGTAATCACTGTCTTCCTTGCCTAAATCACTTTTTCGATAACGGGCGTAATCCAATGCCTGCTCTCCTGATAAAGTCTGCAGCCCTGGTTGAATGTCAATGTACGTGTCGTCGCTCGGATCGCTGTACTTCATTCGTTTCTTCACATCGACAGTGACACCTCCCAGCTCGTCCACAATTTGACGGAAGCCATCGAAATCTACGGAGATATACCGATCAATTTTTATCTGTAAAAATTTTTCCAGCGACTCTTTCACCATCTTTGGACCACCAAAAGCCATCGCATGGTTCACTTTGTCGTATCCTTTTCCCGGGAGCTCCATGTAGCTGTCACGCGGAATCGCCAAAAGGTAGACGGATTGCTTCCCGGGATGAATCGCCGCAAGCATCATTGTATCTGAACGTGCACTTTCCCCGTCTCGACTATCCACACCAAGAAGCAGGGCGACGAAAGGCTTCAACGGTTCTGTTCCTGGCAAAAGATCACGTGGAGGAAGGGAAGCAGCTGCCTGCTTTGCGCTCCCTTTGGCTCCATCAATCGGAGCATACCACTGATTTGTCATTTGCTTATATTGATAGGCACTGTAGGCAACCAGCAGCAACGCCCCGATCACTAAACAGGATAAGGTATGAAACGCAATCTGTTTTCCATGTCGCTTGAAAAATGACCATATAAACATGACAAAGCCTCCCCCTTTGCTTCCATTTTTAACAGGGGAGACTTCGTTTAAACCTACGTGCGTTCGACAACCATTGCCATACCCATCCCGCCACCAACACAAAGGGCAGCCAAGCCTCGTTTCAGCTGTCGCCGCTTCATTTCGTGCAGCAAGGTTATGACAATTCGGCAGCCAGTAGAACCGACAGGGTGACCCAGCGCGATGCCGCTTCCGTTCACATTCGTTATTTCCCGCGGCAGCTCCAGCAGTTTTTCCACAGCGAGGTATTGCGCAGCAAAGGCTTCGTTTACTTCGATCAGTTCGATATCCGCGAGCGTCAAACCGGCTTTTGCCAATGCTCGCTTCACTGCTGGAACGGGTCCATATCCCATCAAATCAGGCTCTACCCCCGCTACCGCCCACGAGACAATTCTGCCGAGTGGTTCGATCCCGAGCTCTCTCGCTTTTCCTTCTTTCATCAAAACGGCTGCGGACGCCCCATCGTTGAGACCGGAGGAATTGCCTGGCGTCACTGTACCATTGTCACGAAAACTGGGTCTTAGCTTCGCGAGACTTTCTAGGGTCACTCCCCTGCGAGGGAATTCGTCTTGCGTTACGATGATTTCTTCGCCGCGCTTTTTAATGGGGACCCCGATGATTTCCTCGGCAAACAAACCGCTGTCTATGGCTTGGATCGCATTGTGCTGACTGCGCAAGGCAATTTCATCCGACTCCTCACGCGTGATCCCATAACGATCGACCAGACGTTCTGCCGTCTCGCCCATCAGGATTTGATGGTGAGGGTCTGTTAACAACTCCCACATCGAGTCGGTCATTTCCCCATGTGTCAATCGTTTGCCCCAACGCGCATTTTTCAGGACATACGGGGCATTGCTCATGCTCTCTACGCCGCCTGCCAAGACGATTTCACTGTCGCCTAAAAGAATTTGGGAAGCGCCGCTCACAATCGCTTGCATGCCGGAAGCACATTGACGTTGAATCGTGAAGCCCGTCACTTCTTTCCCCAACCCTGCATCCAATGCTGCGACTCGCGCTATGTTTGGTTCGTCTGTCCGCTGAATGCAATTCCCTAAAATAACTTCATTGATCAAAGAAGCTTCCAGGCCAGATCGAGCCATAACACCACGAATGACGGTTTCTGCCAGCTTGCGAGCGCTTACATCTTTCAGGACGCCACCAAACGTACCGATTGGCGTACGTCCGGCAGTAGCAATGACAACCTGCTCCATTGGTTTTCCCCTCCATTGAGTACCCTATTTTCTTTATTATCTCACACGGAAGTTACAGGGCGGTTCTAAGCGATGTTTTTCAATACAACGGTGACCCATTCGTCTTGTTGACTTTCTTTCTCTACGTGGAAGCCTGCCTGTTCAAATGTGGCGATGACAGCTTCCCGATTCCATTCAACAATTCCCGAGAGAATCAAAATTCCTTCAGGTGCCATTCGCTCCGCAATCATCGGAAGCATCGCGACATTTTCATCGCCTCCGATATTGACCAGAATGACATCAGCTTGGTCAGGCAATTGACACTTCACTGCTTCCTCGCTCGCATTCCCAATCACGACTTGTACAGCGTGGTCAGGAAGGTGGTTATTCGTCGCATTGACGAGAACCTGATACTCGCTTTGTGGATTAATATCAACTGCCCATACAGGATGCTTCGCTCCATTCAAAGCGCAGTACAAAGAGAGAATTCCTGAGCCAGCTCCTACATCAATGACTTGCTTGCCCTCCAGATCCATTTCTTGCAAAAACAAAAGAATGTCCTGCGTCGTTCCATGATAGCCAGTTCCGAAGGCTGCACCTGGATCGATCCATAGGATATGCCGAGCCGACTCCAGCGCTGCGGGGTCCGTCCACGTTGGTGCCACCCACCAGTCGCCTATCTTGACTTCCCGGAACTCCTCTTTCCACGATTCATTTTCTTCAGCTACGAGTTCTACTTCTTTTATGGTGACTTGTCCATTCCAGCGTTGAATGTAGGTCTTCAGGCGAGCTACATGTTCCTCTTCACGATCGTGCTGGGGTTCAAACAAATAGCCAACAAGTGGACCTTCCGTATTTTCTGCGTAATCATATCCGTTTTCCGTTGTCAGTACTTCGATTTGTGGTTCGATCCAGCCAAGCGTGTAGGAGCTGGTCAAAACCTCTGCCACAAACAAATCCTCAATCTCTGGTTCCACTAGTAATGTGTATTTGAGCCACATGCTTTCCATGATGAAAAATGCTCCTTCCCTTTTGCTGTCATTCGCCCTTATTCTTGCGGACATCTATTACTCATATGTGGATGGCAAGGATGATAGAGAACATGGTATGATAGTAGAATGGACTATCACAACCGCAGGGAGGCTTACCATGTTTGACGAATTTTTTTACCGTCGCCGCAAAAATAAGGGACTTTTCATCGTCATGATTGCCCTCATCGTTCTTGGCATCGGCATGTTCGGTATGGGTTTCCTCTATATGTTCTCGTAAGTCGGAACAACACCATTATACCCTACGAACCGCGCTGCACCCACTGTATCTGTGCAAACAATTGGGGCGTGAAGTTTTCTACTGTGGTTGCTTTACTTCCCCTTGTTTACTCGATTATACTTGAGAATGTATTTTTCCTGTACGTTTGATATAGAAAGAAGGTTCACTCCATGTCGCGAATTCTCATCTCCGGGTACTACGGCTTTAATAATGCCGGAGACGATGTGGTCCTGTACGGCATCATCAGCTCTCTTAAGCGGGAACAACCAAATATCTCTCTCGCCGTCTTGTCCAATCAGCCTGATCGGACTGCGGAACTGTTTGGGATTGAAGCCTATAACCGCTGGAGCTTTGGAACCATCGTCCGCGAGCTTTCGCGAAGTGACATGCTGGTGATGGGCGGCGGTACACTGATGCAGGATGTAACCAGTCCGCGCAGTGTCCTCTACTATTTGGGCATCGTCACCATTGCCAAGCTTTTAGGTAAACCCGTGGTCTTTTACGCACAAGGATTTGGCCCCATCCTCAAATCGCTCAGTCGCACGATGATTAAACGCGTGGTGAATCACGTCAACATCATCACGGTTCGCGACTACGAATCAGGGGAGGACTTCAAAGCCTGCGGCGTAAAAAAAGCCCCTATCTATATAACAGCTGACCCTGCTCTGACGATATCCCCAGACGATATTGCAGATCAACGGGGAAATGAGCTGCTCCATGGTATGTTTGATGATCCTTCCAAACCTTTGGTCGCCATCTCTGTCCGGGACTGGAAGCAGGAACAGCAATTCAAACAGAAGATAGCCCGAGCAGCAGATTGGTTTATCATGCGCGGATGGAATGTTCTCTTCCTTCCGATGCATGTCCCTAGTGATTTGGCACCGTCCCAGGAAATCATGGACCAGATGAGCCAACCAGGAGCACGTCTTCTCGATGCGCCTGTGACTTTTCATGACATTATGTCGGTATTGAAGCAATGCAACTACGTCGTTGGTATGCGGCTTCACTCGCTTATTCTTGCGTGCATGCTGCGAATCCCGTTTATCGGCATCTCCTACGATCCGAAAATCGATCGATTCGTCGAACGCGCTGGAATGCCCAATGCTGGTCATATTACTCAACTCGATGAAACTACACTTTTGACCTTGCTCGCTGAAAAACTGGACAACCTCGATCACGAAATTGATGTGGTAACGAAGCATTCCCATCTGTTAGCGATCGAAGCTTCCAAAAGCAGTGAACTTGTTCTGCAGGCGCTGCGTAAATAAGGCTGACCTGGAAAGGAGGACATCATGTCCTTTTCTTCACAAGTGTTACTTGGTTTAAATCGATTATTTCCTCTCCCCGTTCACCCTTTCAATCTGGCAAACAACGGGGAAATGAGCTATACCGAATGGCAATTTCAAAAAGGGGATCAAACCATTCAGTTTTTCCTCCCCTTCCATTCACAGGAGCAAATGTTCCGTGACAAAACAGTTTTGGACATCGGCTGTGGCGGCGGGGGAAAAACCTGCTATTACGCCACCTATGGCCCGAAAAAAATGATCGGCATCGACATCGTCCCCCACTACGCGGAGGAAGGAAATGAATTCGCGAAGAAAAAAGGACTCGATCATCTTGTCTCCTTCATGACTGGTGATGCCGCGAGAATGGACTTCCCGGACAACACGTTCGATACGATCATCATGAATGACGCGATGGAGCACGTAGGCGAACCGGAAAAGACGCTGGAGGAATGCTTTCGGGTATTGAAGCCTGGCGGGCATCTCTACATCAATTTTCCGCCGTATTATCATCCATACGGTGCCCATTTGTCAGATGCGATCGGCATTCCTTGGGTGCATGCTCTCTTCTCGGAGCAAGCCTTGATTGATGCCTATAAAAAGCTAGTCCGTGACTTGCCAGACGGTTCTGACCGGATTGCTTTTCGTTTCGACAAGCTTCCTGATGGCAGAGATACGATCTCGTACATCAATCGCATGACGATCAAACGGTTTCGAAAAATTCAACAAGGCGTGGTACAGCCTGCTGTTTACCAGAAAGAGATTCCGTTGCGCAATCAGTTGCAGTCCTTGGCGAAATTACCTGCTACCCGTGAATTTTTCGTCAAAATGGTCGTATGTGTTTATCAAAAAGAGAAATAGCAAGATCACATAAAACCCCTTCCTCCGTTTGTGGAGAAAGGGGTTTTTCGATTCGATCAATCGTTATTCGTATTGGAGTTTAACGAGGAAGCCTGCTTCTTCCGAATGAATTGAATAAAGGCGCGCAGCTTGTTTCCGCCTGGCAGCCAGTCCAGTTCCTTGTCCTCAATGAGTGGAATGAGGATCAGCAGTCCCAAGTAAACAACGAGTCCTACACCGACTCCAGCGACGGTCTCTATCGCTCCCAATATGCGCACTGGTTCTCTTCCCCTGAACAGGAAATCAACTGCCTCTGTCGCTCCCCAAGCCAGAATCAGCATGAGGTTAGCCACCAGTAACGGATAAATGGTATCGAAGCGCCAGTTAATCGGAATCGATACGTAACGGTTGATGACCCGCATATTCAATACGCAGACAAATGCAGTAGCAACCAGCCACGACAGAGACAAGCCGTCCATACCGAACATTGAGGTAAACACGAGTGTCGCCAGTACTTTTACAATGACACCATACAGCAGATGACGCGCAGGGATTTTTTCTTTGCCGATCCCTTGCAAAATACCATTTGTAGCAAGCAACAAGGAAAGCGGAATCGCTGTGATGCCTAAAATCGCCATTGCACGCGTGCCTTCCATATCACCATACAACGCCAGATTCGCCCCTTCAGCTACAGCTGTCAGTCCCAGACCGGCAGGTAGACCGATTAGCCAAGCAAAGCGCAGCGAGAGCTTGGTCAAAGTCGTAATCCGTTCCTGATCCTTTTGTCTGATCGCTTCGGCAATGGCAGGTACGATCGAGAGGGCAATCGACGATCCGAACAAGCTCGCCATTTGCAGAAGTGGTCCTCCCCTGCTGTAAATGCCAAACCACGTATCCGCTGTCAAGCCGTCCACATTCCATATGTAGCGGAAGATGTTAATCGCCAGGAAGGAATCGGTCAGGCTGAAAATCGGGATAACCAAGGCGCTGACACAAATCGGCCATGCGATTCGCCACATCGAGGCGAAGAAGGCACGATCATACCACCAAGTAAGGCGCCCCCACTCTGCCCCGTTAAATACGGAATTTTTCCGGTTGTGGAGCCACATGAGCAATGCTAGAAACCCGAGACTTAAAAATGTACTGATCATCGTACCGAAGTTCACTCCGGTAATCACGGTATCCGTATCTTCACCGAGTGACACGAGATACAGGGAAGCTACCAAAATAAATACGACACGCAACGTCTGCTCTACGATTTGCGAGAGCCCGACAAACAGCATTTTTTGATGGCCATAGAAAAAGCCGCGAATAACCGCAATCAAGGGAACGAACAGCAGCGACATGGAAATCGCTCGAATCGGCTCAATCAAATGCGGATTCCCCATGAGCTTTGCGATGAGTGGAGAGCTGGCGTACAGGAGAGCAAACAAGACAAGTCCGATGGCGCCCATCATGACCATGCTTCGGGCCAAAATTTGTCCAATCGTGCCTTGTTTTCCTTCAGCCAATGCCTCTGCAATCACCCTCGACAACGCTACTGGCACACCTGCTGTCGCCAATATGAGAAAGGTCAGGTAGAGAGGATATACTTCCTGATAGAGTCCGAGACCTCTGTCGCCCACTATCTCCTGAAGCGGAATCCGATAAAACATCCCGATAACTTTTGACAAAATCCCCGCTATGGCTAAGATCAACGCTCCCGCGAGAAAATGACTTTTTTTCAACATGGGTAACTCCTTTATTCGTCTCTTTGACTGGATACCCGTGGGGCAGCACCAATCGACATGAACCCACTCTCTATCCTACTATCATTTCCCTCTTCCAGCAAACAGGTATATCGATGGAATTTCGCAGGAATACTGGTGAAAAACAGATTCCATTGATTTTTGTGAAAAACGTCTCGACGTTTTTCATTAGACATAATGTGACCGCATGCGGTCTGCAAATTAACGATTATGGCCGTTCATTTGCATCGTCTGCCTGTGTGATCTGTGAGTAGGAGGGGATATTATGCCCACAACCGGATTTTTGATCCGCCATGTACAGTGGCCGTTAATGGAAGCGTTGAAAGGAAATCGCATCCGTCCTTACATGAAAGAATTGCAAGCAGCCGAGCATCTATCTGCCGAAGCGCTTAATGTGCAACAGCGAGAAAAGCTGGTGAAGCTACTCGATCATGCGGTACAAAACGTACCAGCCTACACTGCTTACGCCTCAGACTGGAGCAAAATGCGCGAAATGCCTGAACGTTTTTTGCAGCGCATTCCCGTTCTGACCAAAGCACACTTTCGGCAAAACGCTGATCAATATATGAGCCAAGGCCTACAAACAAGCGGGCTCATTGGAAATCGTACAGGAGGCTCGACAGGTGAACCAACCCATTTTTATCTCGATCGTCCAACTGTCGAGCGATATGAAGCTGCACGCTGGTTTGGGCTATCCTGGTACGGCATTCGCATAGGTGACCCATGTGTGATGATCTGGGGCTCCCCTCTCGAATTAAACGCCCAGCAAGCCCGCCTCTACCGCTGGAAGGAGCGCTGGTTGAAAAATCGCATGATGATTTCTGCCTACGAGCTGGACGAAAGACATCTGGAAGCAAACCTGCGCCTCATCCGGGATTTCCAACCAGCCTATTTATACGGGTACACTTCCGCACTTTATACGCTCGCCACAATGATGCTACGACGCGGCATGACACTCCAAATCCCGCTCAAAGCCGTGGTCTCTACAGCAGAAAGCCTGCACGAACACCAGCGACAAACGATTGCCCAGGCTTTTGATGCGCCTGTTGTGAACGAATACGGCGCCCGTGACGGCGGAATTATCGCCTATCAATGCAAGGCTGGGAGCATGCATGCCTTTTCCGGGAACTGTTATTTGGAGGTAGTCGATCCCATTACGCATATTCCCGTCTACAAAGGGCACCCAGGAGCACTGCTGGTCACAGACCTGCACAATACCGTCATGCCTCGCCTACGCTACCAATTAGGAGATGTCGTCGCACTTTCTGATTCAGCCTGCTCATGCAATCTCCCGTTTCCACTTCTTGCTTCGATTGACGGCAGAGAAGACGACATGTTCCTATCACGAAACGGACAGTACGTGCACGGACATTATTTTAATCACATCGTGCGCAATATGGAGAGCTTCCGTACCTTCCAGATCGTCCAGCATGATCCGGAGCGACTGAGCCTGCGACTGGTGAAGGAGCCCGCACGGTTTTTAGCTGCCGATGAAGCCAAGCTTTTGGCAGGAATTCGCTCGGCATTAGGTCAAGTGAGCATCCACGTTTCTTACGTGGAGACCATTCCCCCCGCAAGCTCAGGGAAGACTCGTTATGCAATCCGGGAATTTCCGCTTACGAGCGCCCTCCCGCTGGAGTAGACCGCTTGCGTACTTTTTGCAGCAGCTCCGACACAAGTGGCTCGCGAACCAAAATGAGCACGACGAGATATAAAAGAGCTGCACCGATAATTCCTAGCGGCAAGTACAACCAGACAGGCCATGCGGATAACCATGGATCGACGAGCAAAATAGCACCGGCCATGACTGCGCAGCCCAGAATGGTTTTCCCGGTAGTCATGAGGAAATTCGCTCGTACAGGGCTTCCTACTGCCCTCCATAGCAAAATAAACAGCAGGAGCGCTTGACTGATAGCCGAAACCGCATTGGCGAGAGCAATTCCGCCATGACCAAGCAACGGAATGAGCAACCAGTTGGAAAGAGCATACACAACGATCCCGATCGCCCCGATAATAACGGGTGTCTTCGTGTTTTCCAATGCATAAAAGGCACGAGTCAGCAAGTCTCTCGATGCTAAAAAGAAAAGTCCCACGCCATAAAACGGCAGTGCCCACGCTGTCAAAGCGACAGAATGCTCATCGAACGCACCGCGCTCAAAAGCTAGTCGGATGATAGGCTCTGCGTATAGCGCAAGTCCAACCGTCACGGGTAACAGCAAAATGAGGAGATAGGCAAGTCCCTTTTGCAGGATTTGCTTCATCTCCGTCATTTCCCCCCGCTTGACATGACTAGCCAACAGTGGGAATAACGGCAACGTAAACGCCCCGACAAAAATAGCCAGAGGCAATTGCATGATCTGGTTCGCATTGGCGAGAGCGGAAACGACGCCAGTTCCGAGTCCTTCCGCGAAGCCTCGCTCCAAAAAGGTAGTGGCCTGCGCAACGACTGCACCAATCAAAATCGGAATGACACGCTCGCCCATGCCTTTGAGGGCAGCGTCCTCACGCCAAGCGAATGAGAAGCGTTGCTGATAGCCGAATCCGCGCAAAGTCGGAAGAATCGGCAACAGTGCAGCCAAGTAACCGACTGTCGTAGCCATCGCCAATCCAATAGGACCATACATCGGAACGAGCACATACATGCTGACAATCACCAAAGCTCCATTGACTACCGTGCCAAGCGTCGGTGTAAAGAAATGTTGGTGCGCATTACAAATACTCGACCACAGCCCTGTTAACCCAATGAAAATAGCTGAAGGCCACATCCATTGCAGCATGCTAGCCGTGAGCTCCAGCTTCTCACCTGTCAGGCCAAACATCGCAGCAAGCTCGTAAGAAAAGACAACCCCTAATGTCGAGAGAGCAACGAATATACCTAAAATGATCGTGAGCATCTTCTGATACAAGTCAGTCGTCCGCTCTCCTTTTTCCATCATGCCGCGCATCGTCGGAATCAGCACAGCATTGACCGCTCCCGGTATGACCAAGAACAGCGTCAGCGGGATCGTCGCCGCGATATTAAACGCATCTGCCTCCATGCCAGTACCGTACAAGTTGGATACATACACACTGCGAAAAAAGCCTAGAAGCCTTCCAACGAGAGTCAGCACGACAATCATGGAAGCGATTTTTAACAAACTCATGTCCACTTATCTCCTATCCCTATTTGAAACCCTTCGTTCCAGGCTTTGTTCTAACCCTCAAACTACCTAGTTATCATATCTTATTTCTACCTTTCCTACCAACCTCTTTCCCCCGGCTTGCTACTGGGTTGTCAGATTCATTATAATAGGTAGGTTAATCCCTACCTGTAGGAGGACTACAATAAAAATGAGAGAAACCGTGTTGAAGTGGGGAAGCCAATCAACTACGTGGTTGTATTTGCTGTTGGCCTATCCAGTAATCGATTACGTCTTGCGACAGATTCTACCGATTCCAGTCATATCTTCTTTGTGGGATGAAGGACTGCTCATCGTTCTGATGCTGTTTACGTTTGGAGCCTTCTTGCAATCAAACAGAACGATGCCTGGAATCAAACATTGGCTTGGAGCCCTTTTCGTCCTCGGAGTTGCCATCATGGTGACAGACATGGCGAACTGGAAAGCGAGCGTAGAAGGATTCCGTTCCGTCTACCAGTACATCCTCGCCTTTTTCATGGGCTTCTATTTATTGAAGTCGATGGAAGACCTGGACAAGTTCATGAAAGGACTTGTGCTGGTTGGTTTCGTAGCGGCACTGTATGGTGTCTTGCAAGTCATCGTAGGCGTTAAAACACCTGAATCATGGGTGCAGGAAGGGGAAGCAGTTACCACGCGTGCATTCTCCTTCGTAACGAGCCCGAACGTATTGGGCAGCTATATGGCGTTGGTTACACCGATTGCCGCTGGTCTATTCATGACAGCGAAGGATCGCAAGCAAAAATGGATTTGGGCCATCGTTGCGCTGACGACTTTGCTCGCCATGCTGTTAACAAGCTCCCGTGGTTCTTGGTTTGCCCTTGCATTTGCTGCATTTGTTTGCTTCTACATATGGAACAAACGAGTCGCAGGATACTTGGTGATCGCAGGGATTATCGGACTTGTAGCCCTGTTCTTCGTTCCTGATTCTGTTCCGCTTGTCGGAAAAGTAAAAGATCGCATTTTCACGCTGTTTACACCTGAATACTTCGAATCTAGCAGCCAAGGCGGACGTGTTGGTCGCTGGGGTGAAGCCTATGACAAAATGCGCATCGAGCCATTGTTCGGTGTTGGGCTCGGCCATCACGGCGGAGCGGTTGCTACTCGCCATTTCGGAACGATTTATTCAGACAGTTATTTCTTCAAAAGTCTAGCTGAATACGGTCTGATCGGGATCATCCTGTTAATCGGAACTGTACTCACCATGTTCAAGTATGGTGCCGGACTTATCCGCAACCTCCAAGGCTCGCCGCACTTTTTCGCGATTCTCGGACTGCTGGGCGGATTAATCGCGGTAGCAACGCATAACCTCGTGGAAAACATTTTCGAGGTGCCGTTCATGGCCCTCTATTTCTGGCTGTTTGGCGGCTTCCTGTGCGCATTATTCGTCGACCAGACACAAAATAAAAGGTGGTGAACGCATGCGCCGCAATCCTATTCTCCAAACGATAAGCTGGGCTCTGTACGCCATTGCCCTGTTTCTCATTTACCATTTGCTCGTCAAGCCTGCGTTCCTTGATTTAACCTGGATCGCCTTGCTCATATTCTTGCCGCTGCTGGCGTTTTGCTACTTTGTGGTGCATCCTTCTGAACGTCGTCAGGTGTTGGTGTTTTCCATCGGCTTCTTGCTCTTGGATCGGGCACTGACACGCGTGGATGTGAAAACGACCGCTGCTCTGTTGATCGGAGGAGCGATCGCCATCATCGTGATTGCCCTTCTCGTGAAATGGTACGGGCGCCTCAACTGGCGTGCAGTCGGCTCATTAGTTTTGATCGCCCTCTTGGCGAATGTGACGTTCAACCGGGATACACTGACTGCACTCAGTCACTTTACTGTGAAATACGAATCTGACCGTCTGTACAACGGCGATTGGGTCGATTACTTCCCGATCACACTGCACGACGTCAATGGCGATGGCAGCATGGAGATCATTACGTATGGCAATGCAGAAGAACTCCCGCTGCCGGAAGAAATTGAAAAGCCGGAAACAGAAGAAGAGAAAAAAGCAGTGGCAGAGAAGCTGCGGCACTTGCAGTCCGAACCGATTTCTCTCTACGTTCTAACATGGAAAGACGGAGAAATGGTGCGGATGCCGACTGATCAAATTCCGGCGGATACGCTTGCGATCATCAAGGAAAAAATGCCGACTGATTATCCCGGCTTCCCGTATTACACGATGAAAGACGGTCAATTGGTACCAAATGTACAACGCCAGCCATATGCAGAGGGCATGATGCAAATTGGAACGGCACCGTACCGTGCTTTTGCTCTCGACATGGAAAATATCGCAAACCTGCTAGCGGAAAACGAAGGCAGTATGGACCTGCGTCAAACACTCGGCTCGAAATACACGGAGCTGCATATCAAGGATGGTATGCTGACAGGAAACTACGATGGCAAGCCTTTTGGCGGCACGACAAAAGCGACCAAGCTGATGACCACCATGATGCTGCCAGATGGTCGCGAGGGGCTCGTCGTCATGGGCGAGAACCTGAGTGTACTGTCTGTCGAGCCAGATGGCACACTGACAGAATCGTACACACTGACACGTAAACAGGCTGAATTGGCAACAGGCGAGTT
This sequence comes from Brevibacillus fortis, assembly GCF_046196545.1. Taxonomy (GTDB): domain Bacteria; phylum Bacillota; class Bacilli; order Brevibacillales; family Brevibacillaceae; genus Brevibacillus; species Brevibacillus fortis_A. The sequence continues at coordinate 1,814,402 of NZ_CP176370.1, read as the reverse complement.
CATTCCTGCCGATATCGACAACGACAAGGTCGATGAGCTCCTCGTAGCAGGCAAGCCTTCGTACATCTTGAAGCCAAAACCAGATGGCACGTGGGAAATTTTGTGGGCAAGCGGTGACTACGACAAGAGCTTCCGCTTCTCCAACTTCGCTACCATCGGCAACAATGAAAAGCCTGAGATCGTAGCGAAAGCGAGAAGCTGGGTAAGTACCACAGATACTCGCTATTTGGCTGGCTATGACTACACTCCAGAGGGCTTGAAACAAAACTGGCGCATTTACATGCCGCTGATCAATGTCCAAATCGGAGATATTGACGGCGACAAGAAAAACGAAATCGTTGCGAACATGTACAATACGCATCGCATTCTCGTGTTCAAGCAGCACAACATTCCGGTATTCGGACTCACAATTGCACTATTCGTGGGACTCTTGGGATACGGAGTCGTAAGGAGGTTCCGCCATGCGTAAAGCTACGAAAGCATGGGCACTGCTAGCTGCCATCTGCACAGCCTCCCTGCTCGGTGGCTGCACCTATGAATCAGGGACGAAGGCTTTTGCCACCACCAATTTTGACCAAAAGCCGGAACAGACGACCACGGTCCAAACCGAGTCAGGTGCGGAGTGGCTGAAAACAGCCCTGGAAAAAGGCAAGACGGATAAAGAGGCACAGACCTACTGGTACAAGGGCCATGTAAAAAATACGATCCTCTCGCGCTCCACAACGAGCATGTTCAATGGAGCTGTCATCAACGGGAAAGGCTACAATGTGGATGCACGCATCGCGGCCCAGCCATATTCGTACTATCGAATTCACGACAAGCGCTACATCAAGGCGAACGAGCAGTTTGTGACCGCTCCAGATGAGCCGCTTGCCTTCGACGTATTGAAAGGTTTTGAGGACTGGCTGCCTTTCATGGACAAGGCTGTCCAATTGCCTGAGGAAAAAGTTATTGGTGTCGTCAGCGTTCCGTTCCAATTGAAAATGACAGGAGCAGAATGGCTGAAAAATAGCCAAAGCCCACTGTTTGAACCATTGAAAAAGCAATTGGGAGAACGCCCTGATCTGGATTACATCTTGAAGGAATCCACGATCAAAACAACGATTTGGTTCGGCAAGGAAAACCGTCTGATCCACCAGTACGAGACGTGGATCATTCTGCCGCTGCCTGAAGCCGGAACGATGGACCAGCAAGTGATGTTCAACCTGTTTAAATACGGCGATACTGGTGGCATTCACATCAAGGAACCGGAAGAAGTAGAAAAATATTTGCTGTACTAAAAAAGCCTGCTACCTTTGCGTGGCAGCAGACTGATCGGTACGAATCAGGACCTGGCGATTATCGTCAGGTCCTTTTATTTTGAAGCAGAACAAGTATATCTGTCACGAAGAAAACCCCGCAGCCTTCTTTGGCTCCGGGGCTATGCTGTCCTATTTTTTTAGCAGTTCATCCATCAATTGCGCCAATTGCTTCGCCTGTTCACGGCGCTCATACGGTTTCACACGCTCTGCAAAATTTGCTCCGCGTTCCTCGCTACCCGTTTGTCCCTGTGCTTTCCACTCCTGATACAGCTTCAGGTACGCTTGCTTGATCTCGTCTTTTTGCTCTGGATCGGCTACTTGTCCGAGACGGAAATCTTCAATAATCTCTGTCGCTTCGCCTCTTTTGTTCAGAGCAAGAATCGGGTTGCCGATCCCCATGTATTCGTAAAGCTTGCCCGGAATATACGCTCCAGCGTCAGCGGACACATCCCCGATCAACAGGAGGGCATTAGCACCTTTCATCAGTCCGAGTGCTTCTTTATGCGGCAGGTTCCCCAACACGCGAACGATGTCACCCAGCCCCAATGCTTCTACACAGTCGCGATTTTCGGAATACCCCGGATAATCGAACACTCCGGCAAAGCTGAGCAAGAGATCATTTCGGTCTACTGCTTTTTCATCAATGAGTTCCCGGATGGCTTGCAGGAGAAGCCGTGGATTGCGCTTTTGATACAAAATACCTGCGTACACCGCATGAAATTTGTCCGGAACGGCATGGCTAGGAGCCAACCCTTGAAAATCAGCCTGATCAAACCCATTGTAGATCAGCTCCATCCGCTTGATACGGTTCTGGTGTTTTTCGCGAAAATTATAGGCGAAGGTCGCAGTAACGGTCGTGATCGCATCCGCTTGGGTCATCACTGCCTCCTCCATTCGCTCTTCCATGCGCTCCCGCCATTCGATGCCAGAGGTGTGCATATTTTGCGTCCACGGATCACGGAAATCCGCTACCCATTTACAGCCAAACTCACTGGATAGCTTTTTTGCAATCAAATGGTTCGTAACTGGTCCCGATGTGGAAAAGATCACATCGATCTTTTCACGGCGCATAATTTCCCGCCCCAGCTTGAGCGCATTCGGCATCCACAGGATTTGGTCGTCAGGAATCAACAAGTATGGCTTTACTTTTTTCAACACATTGACGATCTGTTTTTTTACCTTCGTCTTGAACGAAGGCTGTGATGGTGTGGACGTTGTATTGGCATTTGCTGACGCGGCTTGTCCCCCTCGATTCGGCAGCAGCTGCCACTCCTTCGCACGGTGAATGGTGACATCACTCGGCAGCTGTGCCAAAAGGGATGGATCGAGCGTCGCATGATAAGCAGGATCTACTGTCAGCACATGGACATTCCAGCCAAACTCCCCTAAATATTTGGCCATTTTCAACGGTCTGGGCACGCCGCCTCCACCAATTGGAGGAAATATGTAGCATATGATCAACACGTTGTGCGTATTCATTTACGTAACCGTCCTTCTCCATTTCAATTTTCCATCATCAACGATACCATAAGTGCTGTCTTATTGCGAATCTAGCAGGCATCTGCTATAGTGAAAATGGCTTTGTTTATAAATGATCGTTCATTTTCGGCACACCGCCTGTATTGGGTCGTGCCTCCATGTACATACCTCAGTAGAGGTTGTTTTTTAATTACGATTCGGGTGAATTCAGATGAGCAAATTACGAGTCCTCCACGTGATTGGCGGGGGGGAATTTGGCGGTGCTGAACAACATATTCTCAATTTGGTCTCTACTTTTCCAGTCGACGAAGTAGATGTCGCAGTCGTATGCTTCTATGATTCTCTCTTCGCGAGTAAATTGCGGGAATCAGGCATCCAAGTCATTACACTGAATCAGTTCGGACGTTTTGACTTACGATTGCTACAGGCTCTTCGGAATGCCTTTTCCACATTCCAACCAGCGATTATCCATACGCATGGGATTAAAGCCAATTTCTTTTCCCGATTGGCAGCTCGCGGTATGAAGGTACCTTTGCTGACCACTGTTCATAGCTCACTCCGTTATGATTATACAAGCTCCTTGGCCTATGCCATTGTCAGCATGATGGAAATGAGCACGAGACATTGGAACCGTCATTATATCGCGATCAGTGGTGCGATTGCCGATATTTTGCGGGGGCAGGGTGTTCGCTCGTCTAACATTAGCGTGATTTATAACGGAATGGACATGAAGCCTTATCGGCAAAACCATTTACGGGAGAATGACCGCAATCGACTGCGTGCGGAATGGAACATACCAGAGGACGCCTTTTTGTTCGGGACAGCAGCTCGCTTTGTTCCCGTAAAAGGTCTCCCGATTCTGCTCGAAGCTTTTCATACGCTTGTGACGGACAAGAAAGAGGCCACTTACCTCGTGTTAATCGGAGACGGCTCTGAGCGTGCTGCGCTCGAAGCCAAGGCTAAAGAATTGGGTCTGGAATCGCGTGTTCGCTTTGCGGGATTTCGGCAAGATATTCCTGCGTGCTTGCATGCCTTAGATGGCTTTGTCCACTCTTCTCTGTACGAAGGGCTAGGCTATACGATCATCGAGGCAATGGCTTCGGAGGTTCCTGTCGTAGCAAGCAATGTCGGTGGTGTGAAAGAGTTTGTTTTCGATGGCGAGACGGGGCTGATCGTCGAACCGGGAAATCCCGCTTTGTTGGCGCAAGCAATGGAACGGTTATGGACTTCACCACAGTTGCGTGAGGCCATGGTGAAAAACGCGCTGAATAAAGTAGAATCCACTTTTACCATTCAACTCATGACCGAAGAAATTGTTGCTCTTTATCGTACGTTACTGAAATGACGAAAAGCACGGTGAAACGCGAATAGCGGGCATCGTGCTTTTTTCATATGATTTGTTTGAAGAATCTGTTTTTATGGTTGCCTACTCATGATCAATCTGGTTACATATGAATTGGAACTATTTTGTATAGCAAGCTGCACCAGACAGAAAGGGTGAAAATGAGATGAAATTATTTCTTTCGGTAGACATGGAAGGTATTTCAGGCATTGTGGATACGAGCTATATTAACCCGGATTCGGGGGTTAACTATCAGCGTGGCCGCCAGTTTATGACGGACGATGCCAATGCGGTTATTGAAGCCGCACTTGAGTCTGGCGTAACGGAAATTGTTGTTGCAGACAGTCACAACACGATGAACAACATTCTCTGGGAAAAGCTCCATCCAAAAGCGAGACTGTTGGCAGGTTCTCCACGCGATTCATCCATGATGCAGGGACTCGATGAGAGCTTTGATGCAGCGATGTTTATCGGCTATCATACCCGTCAAGGGATTCCTGGCGTGCTCAGTCATACGATGTCCGGTGTGGTTCACAATATGTATATCAACGGACAAGTCGTGGGTGAGTTCGGCTTTAACGCCGCGATTGCGGGCATGCACAACGTTCCTGTTGTCATGGTGTCTGGTGATAATCTCATCGCCGTCGAAGCACAGGAACTGATTCCAGGCATTCAAACAGCAATTGTGAAGGAAGCGATATCCCGCACTGCTGCTGTTTGTCTCTCGCGTGAAGAAGCGACCGCTGAACTGAAGCGCAAGACAGCCAACGCTTTGCGCAACCGGAATAACATCCAGCCATTCCGTACAGCTGTACCTGTAGAGCTGGCGATGGAATTCTCGCATGCAGGACAAGCCGAGATGGCCGCAATTGTCCCGGGAACGCGCTATGAAACAGCAACTAACACGGTTTATTACAATGCAGCCAATCCGCAAGATATGTACAAAACGATGCGCGCCATGCTGAACCTGGCGTCGGGTGCAGAGTTTTTCTAAACAGGTGAGGAGGGAACGGAAGACTGATATCAGTTCTTCCGTTCTTTTTTAGGACCTTCCATGAAACAGTAACCCCACTTAGGAAAACGTTGCCCTGTTCATCTTCAAACTCTGGATGTATGCAATAAAGACCGTCCTGTAACAGCCTCATATCTTTTTAACAAATTCAGATTTTAGCTGCACTGGGGTTTCTCCCTATCTCTCTCATCCGCCTAATCTGATCGGTCACCTTTCGGGAAAACACCTGGTCAAACGACTCCACGGGAATCTCTTGCGCTAGCAACGGTCTGAGTACATTCTCTTCAAACTCATCCCAATTATTCTTATTGTAAATAAAGGTGCCAAACCCTTTTTCGGGAGTAAAGTACATATACTCGTGGCTATCGCCATCAATCTGTGACAAGCCGCAGATCAGACAATGAACCTCCAGCCATTGCCTTTCTTCCCGCGTCAAGAGCTCTTCGAACTTCCGGTGCTCTGCCCACATTTCAGTGATTAGCGAGACCATCCCTTGAATTTTTATAGGAGGCACAAGTTCCGGACGCAACCCGTCTACAAGGCCCGGCCCCAGCATAAATTGACGAAGTGTATCCGGCAAGGTAAAACCTAATCGATCTTCAGCTCTCGCAATCATATCCTCCCTAAACGAAAGGGAAATAATAGGCCCAAACTCCTTTTCCACTTGCGAGTTGAATTGGCTCAATGTTTCGTATGCCTTGCGATAACGGATCAGTGCCTCCATAGCTGTTTCGTTCACAGGTGCCTGTACATATTCACTATCTTCTTCATGGCTGCTTTTTAAAAATGCCTGATACTCTACTGAGTTTATCGCTCTAGACAGTCGAGGCTCATCTCGCAGATAATGCGATCCCATTGTTTGCATCCGCTGAAGAAAAGCAAATGCCTTCGCTTTCTCAGTCGGATCATATTCGCTCAGCTTCAGTAGCACAAGCGCTCTGGTGTCATAGAAATATTCAAGTACCGCTTCGCCCTCGATCGGCGACACCACTTTGAAGCAAGCCTTTACATGTTCCCATGCTGCCAGGCATTCTTCTTTGGATACAGCGTGTTCCATTAGCTCCCGTGCGAGCATATTGTGGCAAGCGCGAAGCGTTTGGCGGAGCTGATTGTGCTCCAGCCGGAAGTCAAATAATACTCTCTTGTTGATAGACGCAATCGCTTCACGGCAGGTCTCGAGAGCTTCTTCTATTCGTCCCAATTCATTGAGAGCATACCTCTTAAGGTCATAGATCGAGCTTATATGTGTGATATCCACATCCGTGGAATTTGATGCCAGCTCCTCCATTTGGAATACCAAATCTAGAACTTCATCATATTCCTGTTCATCCATATGAGACTGCGCCTCTTTCATTAGCCTATCAAACGGATTGAGATCAAAAATTTTGCTATTTTCTTGGGTTCCTTCATTGTTCGTGCTGTATTCGTCCTCGTCATCCTCCTCATCGTAAACCAAATCCTCTCTGTATCCTGCGGCAAGCCAAAGCCGGTGGACAAAATCACCATCGCCATATTGAGAGAACCATTCCAGAACCAGATACTTGCCGCTCACTTCCCATGCCTTGCTAATATTTTTATCACCCCAGCGCAGCATGATTGACGTATCGGGCAGCGGGTCGCCAAAAGAATCGGAAAGACGGTCAGCTATCACGGTAAAATACCGTTCAAACGCTTTGTTTTCCCATTCGGCGAGGAAATGGTAATACCCATAATGCTCCTCGCTCACATAGGTGCTTGCCAGGACCTCCATCGCGCCTCTTTTTTTATACTCGTCAAGCTCATCTTCATCTTCTTCCGATAGATCGTACACATCCCGTTCATACCAGGCATAGGGATAAAAATCTTTGGGTTCCGCATTCAGGAGGGCTTGTGCAGCAGCCGCAATATCCCCCTCCCAAAACTGGATATCCCCAAAATGCTGCGCAGGCTGCTTACTAAAAAACAGACTCTCCACCAAAAATGTATCCTGTTCTCCTTCATTTTGCCATACGATTCTTCCATCGGCATTGAATAGTCGTAATAAACCCTCCTGAGGATGATCCGTCCCCACTACTTGCAGTCTGCAAACTTCCCTTCCAGCTGCGTCCACATAGACGACTTCGCCCTGCCGGATAAGAAATGGAGCAATTCCCTTACCACTATAAAAGCCTAGTATCCAGCCTTCATTATCAGTCAGCGGCTCCAAATAAGGCATCTCCAAGAACTGGCCATCCATCGTAAGAATCCCCCACTTGTCATTGCGAAGAACGACACTGGCACTGCACTCATGAAAGCGATCGGCCCAAGCGTACTGTGCAGGGATAACCATCGTGCCGGTTTGATCAAAGAAGCCGAGACTTCCGCCATAATTTACATCGCCCTTTGCCAGCCCGCACACCATTTGGTCCGAGATCGACGTTCCCTCGAAGACCACATCGCCCTTTGTATTAAGATAACCGTTTCTCATGTTCATACTATTGGTATGATCACTGAAAAAAGCGAGACCCTCTTCGTTGAACTCTTCGATACGTGAATAGGTAGGCTTCACGATCCAGTTGCCTTGTGTATCGATCAATCCCCATAATTTCCCTTTCTTTGCAGGGGCTATTCCATCGTTTGTGTACATTCTGACATCTGTAAATTGCGGGGCAACCACCATTTCTCCTTTCCTATTGATTATCCCAACAGCGGAGTCCCCACGTTTTTTCACGGCAGCAAGACCGATCGGCGAAAAAAAGCCAACCTCGGCAAACGGCCCCTCGATGACTGCTTGTCCCATACAATCGATATAAGCATAACCATTGTGCAATCTAACCGCAGCCAAGCCTGCGCTAAATGGCAGTGCCTCCTGAAAACAGGGTTGGATTTTGATCTCTCCGTTTAAATCTATATAGCCCCATAATCCCTCTTTTTTGAATCTGGCCATACCCTCCTTGCCAAAAATGCGAGCATCTTCCAGAGTCGGCTCGATCAACCATCTTCCATTTTGATCCAGATACCCCCATTGTCCGTTTAGGTCTTGAGCAGCAGAAATATAGCCACCTTTACCATTTGGAGTAAAATTATGTACTTTAAGCAAATTCGGCTCACGAACAAGATTTCCGTTACTATCAATCAACGCATAGCGTAACCCGAGCGTTTTATCAAGTGGAAAACGTGCTACATATGGTGGATGAAACACGTTGCTATTTTCCGTCATGACAGCTTCTCCTCCGCATTTTAAATAGTGATGCTGGTTAAACGAAATGAGCATAAAAACAAGCATTCGATCATCTTCGCCATACATGCTCCGCTCTCCTTTTTATGTAAATAACGCAATAGAAAAATGCCCGTTAGTTGAATAGCTGAACACCAATCTAACACTTTATTTCTCAGTCTCTTTCCCCCACTACAGCTACTCCTAACCCAGAGAAAAAATAAAAAAAGCAGACCCATCACCTGAGTCTGCTTGTCGTTTCAGCTCTTATACTTTCCGAACATTCGTCGCTTGAGGACCGCGTTGACCGTTTTCTACGTCAAACTCAACCTCTTGCCCTTCGTCCAAGGATTTGTACCCTTCGCCCTGAATAGCGGAGAAGTGAACGAATACGTCATCTCCACCATCACGCTCGATAAAACCGAAACCTTTTTCACTGTTGAACCACTTTACTCTTCCACGTTCCATTTTTGCCTCCTAGCATGTAACCCTTACATGACATTTGAAATATTGTCTTACCTCGGTTACTATTGCCATTTACGAGGCTTATTATACGTGACCGAACTTTTTTTCCTATTTCGCAGCCTTAGTTGCTTCTTTTGCTTTGCTCTGATCCACAATAAATTGTCCCTTCCAGTTGCCCTTTGTTTTGCCGATCCGGTTCACATCGATATTTAAGGTGAGTGGCTGTGGTAGCTCGGAACTACTGGTAGCGAAGGCAAGAACGCCCTCTGGCTTGTCATGATCGGCTATTCCCACCTCTACTTCCTTACCGGACTCGTCTGTTAAGTAAAAAGGCAAATAATCCTCTTTGCTGGTCCCGATAAAGTTTAGGACACTCGTACCTTCCACGCCTTTATCCTGGTACACCGGATTGCCATTTTGTTCGCCTACCACATCTAATCCTGTCGTATCGAATTCGAAAGGCACCAGTTCTCCATTTTGTTGTTCAATGCGATAGTGCAGCAGAACTTTGGTTTCTTCCGCATATACTTCCGTAAAATGAATCGTAATCCCCTGATCGGTAATTTTTTGATCGATTGGAATGGACAGCCCTTCTGCCGCTGCTCGCTTAACCCCTTCACCCACCAAACTGTTCAAATCTTTTGGTTTGTCTGCAAAATAAGAGGTTCCATTTAAAGCCGCATATACTCCAGTCGGCAGTATAATAGCAGCAACTAATCCCATCATAACTAATTTTTTCTTCATCGTTACAGGCTCCTTTTTTTCGTGATAGCGATGAAAGGACTGCCTGACGCGCTGGTCGAGTTCATCAGGGATCGTGGTTTCGTCAATTTGTTTGGTGAGAGACTGTTTTATGATTTTTTCGATAGACATGTTTGGAGTTCCTCCTCATTCCATGCGACGTCAATCCACTCTCGGATTCGCTTTAATGCCAGATGATTTCTCGATTTTGCTGTGCCCACTGGTATTTGCAGCAATTCAGCAATCTGATCGTACGTATAATCGTAGTAATACCGATAGATCACGACGATGCGCAGCTTGAACGGCAGCTTTTGGATTGCTTGCTGCATCTCTGTGGCAGACTCCATCGCAAGCATTGGCTCATCTGGCGTTTCGACATGTTGCTTTTCATCCAAGCTCTGTTTTCGTTCTAACAGACGGAATCTTCTCCAAATCTGTCTACGCCAGTTTTTCACCTGTCTAATGACAATCCCATTTACCCAGAATAGAAACGGACGCTTGCGATCATAGGCAGGCAGTGATCTCCATAGCTGATAGTAAATTTCGCTTACAATATCTTGAACATCTTCTTTATTCGTAACCATAGCTGCTACAGTACCGTAAATTTTTGTCCGCGTCATGCTGTAGATCACTTCAAAAGCTTCTTGATCTCCATCAAGCAAACGGTCCAGCCACAGTTCTAACATTTGATCATTCATCGGAGGGCCCCCTGAAATTGTATACACCTTGTATTGGCTCTCTCGTTCAATATGGTTCACTACTTTATGAAAAAAACCTCTCCAAACGCTTTTACGTGCGTTTAGAGAGGTTTTGGCATTCAAATCAGTGGAACTTGTTTAAGAATTAAATGCGAATCACAGTCGCCTTGCTGACAAGGTCACGCGGGATGCGGTTCTTCGTATCGAAGAGGATCGGCGCGTCAGCCATCTTTTCAGCAACATGGGCCCAATCTGCCTCTGCAACTTCCTTTTGCACAGCAGTCAGGAACAACGCATCTGCTCCATTCACTGCTTTGTCCAGACTGTCAACCTTGTGATCATACACAGTAGGAACAGCCGGATCGTAGGAACGAACGTCTACTCCTTTTGCCATGAGCAGCTTGATCAGGTCGTGGACAGGGCTTACGCGGTCGTCATTGGAAAAGTCTTTCATCGCCATCCCTAATACAGCTACGCGGCTTCCTGCCAATGTCTTGCCATTATTCTTCAAGGCTTGCTCGAGCATGCTGATCAACACTTCAGGTACTGCATCATTCGTGTTGCGAGCCAGTTGCAAAATCGGCAGGTTTACTTCCAATTCACGTGCCTTAGGCTGCAAGTAGTACAGCGCATTAGGCAAGCAGAAGCCGCCTACACCCGGTCCTGGCGATAACAGGTTTACACGCGTGTGCGTATTGGCAACCTTGATCAGCTCGAACGTATCGATGCCGAACGCCTCGGAGAAACGAGCAAATTCCTGTACCATCGCGATGTTCACATCACGCTGGATGTTCTCGATGACTTTCGCTGTCTCGACTACACGGATATCCGTAATCGTGATGTCCGTCTCGCTGATGAAGGACAACAACTCTTTTCCTTTTTCAGCGCTTTGTTCATTGATACCACCCAGAACGAGCGGCATATGGATGAACTCTTCAAAAGCACGCCCTTCTGCAATTCGCTCCGAGCAATATGTCAGGTAGAAATCGACACCAGCAACAAGACCGCTTGTTTCCTCCAAAATCGGCAGAATTACGTCTTCTGTCGTTCCTGGCACGACGGTACTGCGGATCATGATGGTATCGCCTTTTTTCAGTACGCGACCGAGCGATTGCGCACAGCTTTTCAGCGGTCCGAGATCAGGATCGCCGTTATGAACAGGCAATCCGACTGTTACAATATAGTTATGGACTTCCGCAGCCGCTTCCTCGTAGGAGGACGTTGCACGGAAACGTTTTGCTTCAATCTGCTCTTTGAGGATCTCTGGCAACGTTTTCCCCTGATAGGACTCCAGGTGATGGGAATGTGCCGCATTGATCTCATCGACGACATGCGGTAAGACGTCAATACCGATGACGTTTGCTCCTTTCATGGCATAGGTAAGCGCCAAGGGCAAGCCTACAAACCCCAATCCCACAACAGCTACGCGTACAGGTTGAGTCATTGCGTATCTCCTCTTTCACATTCTCTAAGTACGGTCCGTATGACTTTGGTAGTCACGCGGCCAACTTGCGCATTTTTTTAGGACAGGTAGTAAACACCTGCAGCGATAAAAAGCACACACAATCCGATGAGGACCTTGTACAACGTTTCCAAGGCTGTTCCTCCCCCATACAATCTTGGCTTGTCCTCTTTTTCGTAAAAAGGACTTTGATTGGGCAGAATAGTTTGGTACTCTTTCGCCAAATCAAATTATACTCTCGTTTGAAATAACGTTCAACCCGTCTAACGAGGCAAGGATGCCCCTATGATATACGAAAAACCAATGGACAGGACCATCGCAATAAAACCAATGGCCCTGTTGTCTTTGGCAATTTCCTGATCGACATTAAATGTCGGGGTCATGAATTCAAAAATGAAGTAAGCAGACAACAACAGGAAAAATCCGAATGTCGCCCAAATCAACGCTTCGCCCAAAGACAAATGCGCCTGAATGGAATAACGGAAAATGTTCGCGATCCCAAAAATTTTCCCACCTGTTGCCATTGCTACTGCCATATTTCCGCGCTTCAATTCTTCCCAAACACGATAACGCGTCACCAGTTCAAAAATGGCTAAGAATAAAACCATCGCCAGTCCAGATACAGTAAAATAAGCTGCAGTTGCAAAATATGGATTGTGCAGAAGGCTTTCCATATGTCCCTCCCGACCTCTTATTTCAATTCGGCAATGGTAGCACCTACGCCGCCTTCTCCTTGACCACCTAAGCGGAAGGATTTTACATTACGATGACTTCTCAAATACTCGTGCACGCCTTTGCGCAGTACCCCTGTCCCGTGTCCATGAATAATGGAGACCGAGTGCAAGCCTGCCAACAGCGCATCATCTAAAAACTGATCAATTTCCCGAATGCTGTCCTCGACATTGTAGCCGCGCAAGTCGAGATCCATCTTAATATTGTCACTGCGACGCTTCACAGAGGTGTACGGAGCCGCTTGCGGTTTTTGCTGGATGGAGTTTTGGACATGCATATCATCGCGCTTCACCTTCATTTTCATGATCCCGATCTGCACGAGGAATTCTTCATTGTTTACCTTTTCCAGCACGGTTCCTTTTTGTCCGAAGCTTGTCACCATTACTTCGTCGCCCACCTTGATCTGTGTGGCACGAACTGCTTTCGCCGGCTTTTTCACCTTTTCCTTCTCCAGCTCAAGGACGGCATTGCCCAAACGCTTCTTCGCATCGATGAGACGATGCTCCTTGATTTCCATGCCTTCTGCCATCATCTCGCGCAGCTCGCGAATGATCGTTTCCGCTTCTTCTTTTGCGAGTTGGACGGCAATTCGCGCTTCGTCCTCTGCTCGCTCCATTCGTTTGTTTTTCTCTTCGGCAAATTGCGCCCGCTCATCTTCCAGCTGTCTACGCAGCTCTTCCGCTTCCTCGCGTGCCGCTTTTGCCGCCACTCTGTCTGCTTCCGCCGACTTGCGATTACGCTCCAACGAAGCGATCATGCTCTCGACCTGATTGTCTTCCTCACTGATCGAGCCGCGCGCTACATCAATAATGTGTTCCGGCAATCCCAGACGTCTTGCGATGGCAAACGCGTTGGATCTGCCCGGAACCCCGATGAGCAAGCGGTAAGTAGGACGCAGCGTCTGTACATCAAATTCTACGCTGGCGTTGATGACCTCGGGTCTATCGTAGGCATACGCCTTCAATTCACTGTAGTGAGTCGTTGCGACCAATCTCGCACCGGAATCAATCACATGGTCGATGATGGACATGGCCAGAGCAGCACCCTCTGTCGGGTCTGTTCCTGCGCCTAGCTCGTCAAACAGAACCAAGCTCTTGTCGTCCATTTTCGCCAAGATTTGAATAATATTGGTCATATGGCTTGAGAATGTAGATAGGCTCTGCTCGATGGATTGCTCATCCCCGATATCGGCAAAAACGGAGGAGAATACGGTCATTTCGCTCTCTTCCTCTGCCGGGATATGCAAGCCTGCCATGGTCATCAAGGACAGCAGTCCGATTGTTTTGAGGGAAACGGTTTTTCCGCCTGTATTCGGGCCTGTCACAACAATCGCCTGATACTCTCCACCTAGCTCGACATCTACAGGAACGACAACTTCTCGTGGGATGAGTGGATGACGCGCTTTTCGCATGTTTACGTATCCGCGATCATTGATGCGTGGACAGATCGCCTTCATGCTCCAGGCAAGCTGAGCCTTGGCAAACATAAAATCGAGCTCTGTCAGTGCTTCTGTGTTCTCGATCAAAGCCTCTACCGCAAAGGATACCTGCTCCGTCAGCACATACAGAATGCGCTCCACTTCACGCTCCTCGCGCAGGCGAAGCTCGCGAAGCTTGTTGTTCATCTCGACGATCACTTCCGGTTCGATAAAGAGCGTCGCCCCAGATGCCGACTGATCATGAACAATTCCGCCAAATACAGAACGATACTCCTGCTTCACCGGAATGACGAAACGATCACCACGAATCGTAACGATGTTTTCCATCAACATTTTTTGGTAAGTTGACGAGCGTGTCATTTGATCGAGCTTTTCGCGAATGCGCGACTCGAGCTGTCTAATCTCCTGACGTACCTGACGCAATTCAAGGCTCGCGCTGTCCAAAATATCGCCGTTTTCATCAACACAGCGGCGAATTTCGGTTTCCAACTCGCGTAGGCCCTCAATACGCTCTGCCTGTTGTTGCAATAATGGCAGCTCGTGATCCTCACACATATCGAGCAAAAACGTTTTGAGCCTGCGTCCGGCCATAACGGTGCTGGCGATATCCAGCAATTCCATCGGGGCGAGCATGGCGTTCAATCTGGCTCGCTGTACGGGACCGCGGATATCGCGAATGCCGCCGAGAGGCACGCTGCCTTTTAGGCGTAACACGGTTGCTGCTTGTTCTGTCCCTTGCTGAGCAGTTATGACTTCATCCAAGCGTAAAAAAGGAACCAGCTCTGATGCTTTTTCTTTTCCATATGTGCAAGATGCCTTGTCAATCAACAGGGCGACTATTTTATCGTATTCTAATGTCTTTAAAACCCGTTGTTCCACTGTGCTCCTCCTTCTTTATCCAGCGGCGACCGTTGTACCGTGCGGGCGGGAGCGACGGTCTATACCGGCAATCATTACGATCTCCCCATTATAGCATGGCAGCGGAGCTTAGAAAACTTGGGCAACGGATAGCACCAGACAGGCACTACCGGTGAAGGATAATTTTACACGCTTTCGTTTGGCATAGTACAACTCTTTGCGTGAGAAAATGAAAGGTGAAACAACCCTAAAGGAGGAGTACACTTGACGATCATGCGCCATATCGTCCGCTTTATCGTCGCTGCCGTAGTCCTGATGTTTGTCGGCTTTCTGGTCCCTGGCTTTTCGGTTAGCAGTTTTTGGACAGCTCTGCTCGCGGCCGTTGTCATCGCACTGATTGGTTGGGCCGTAGAAGCCATTTTTGGAGATCGAATTTCGCCGTACAATCGTGGTATTATCGGCTTCTTGGTCAGTGCCGTCGTGATTTATCTCACTCAGTTCATCGTCTCTGGGTTCCGCGTAACGATTCTTGGTGCACTTCTGGCTTCGTTGGTGATCGGGATTATCGACTTGTTTATCCCAATCAAAACCCATATGGATTTACGCAATGGAGATGCCGGGAACAAGCAGGAGACATAGGTTAAATGCAACAAAGAGCCATCCCATTAAAAACGGGGTGGCTCTTCTCATTTTTCCAAAACGTGAAAAGAGAGGCATTCCGCCCCTCTTTTCCTTAATCTATCGGTTTAGCCTTTGCCTCTTCCTGAATGATTTTCAGCAGTTCTTCGTACTCCTGACGCAAACGGAAGTATTCATCCGCGATATTGACTGCAGAAAGTACGGCAATTTTGGCAGTATCCAGTCGATGGTTGCCGTTTGCGATTTCGTTCATCTTGTCATCAACGAAACCGGCCACCATGCGTATGTGATTGACACTTGCCTTGCCACTGAGCCGGTATTGTTGGCCAAAGATGTCCACCGTCAAACGATTTTTCCCATCACCTTGCACGAGAGGTACCTCCCTACTGCGACCTTTGCTCTACTTTATCCTTTTTTAGGTTACTGAAAATGTCAGATTTCGTCAAGCAATCTTACATGCGCAGTTCAGCGCCTGTGTTGTTTTTCAAGGCTTCGATGACAGCAGTAGTCACTTGTTGAATCTCTTCGTCCTGCAAGGTACGCTCTGCGTGACGGAATACGAGGGCAAATGCCATGCTCTTCTTATCTTGGGCAATACGCTCACCCATGTATACATCGAACAGGGTTACGGACTCGAGCAGCTCGCCTGCCGCTTCACGAATCGTTGCTTCCAATGCACCAGCAGCTACACTGCGATCCACAACGAGAGCCAAGTCACGCGTAACCGCTGGGGACTTCGGCAACTGATTGTAATGTCCTACCTCGGCAGATACATCAATCAAAGTAGTTACATCAAACTGGAATACGTACGTTTCGGACAGATCATACGCTTTTTCTGTGCCCGGATGAACTTGCCCCAGATAGCCCAGACGCTTTTCTCCTACCCATACTTCTGCGGTACGTCCTGGGTGCATACCCGCGATGTCCTGTACAGCTTTGTATTCAGCAGCTTGAATACCCAAACGAGCGAAGAGTGATTCCACAATCCCTTTGGTTTGGAAGAAATCAACAGGCTGCTTAGCACCCATCCAGTTTTGTGTGAGCAGTTGTCCAGTCAATGAACCCGCTACGTACAGACGCTCTTCCGGAAGCTGCGTGAGTGTTTCTTCTTTCGTCAAGAACACACGGCCCAATTCGAAAATCGCAACATCGTGGTTTTGGCGGTTTTTATTGTAAGCGACTGTTTCCAAGAGGCTAGGAATCAAGCTCGTGCGCAGAACGCTATGGTCTTCACTCATTGGCATCATGAGCGCAACAGGGTTTACTTTCTCCTGATGCAGACCCGCTACTGCCTCGACACGATCAGGATGAACCAGTGCATAGGAAATCGCTTCATTCATGCCAGTACCGATCAGATGATGACGGATCGTACGGCGCAATTGCTGTTCTTTTGTCAACTGTCCTTGTGTGGTCGAACCAGAAGGCAAGCTGGTCGGAATGTTGTCGTAGCCGTACAGACGTGCAACCTCTTCCACCAAATCCTCTGGCAGCGTAATGTCGCCACGTCTTGTTGGAACGGTTACCGTCCATTTGTCGCCCGCTACTTCATACGGGAATTGCAGACGCTCGAAAATCGGCGATACGTCAGCAGCCGACATATCAGTTCCGAGATGCTGATTGATTTTTGCAAGCGTAACGGAAACAACAGCAGGCGTAGCTTCGCTTACAACAGCAGAGCTGATTCCTTTGGATACCGTTGCCCCAGACAATTGCTGAATCAGAGCAGCAGCGCGCTCTCCCGCTTCCTGCACACGTGCTTGGTCAACGCCTTTTTCCCAACGTACGCAGCCTTCTGTACGCATGCCGAGCATACGAGCTGTACGGCGTACTGTTTTTGGCGTGAACCAAGCTGCTTCGAGAATGATTTCGCTCGTCTCGCCTGTAATTTCTGAGTTAGCTCCACCCATTACACCTGCGATCGCCAAACCTTTGGTCTGGTCGGCAATCAGCAAGGTTTGCTCATCCAGCGTGCGCTCTTGATCGTCCAGTGTCACGAGCTTTTCACCCTCGTTTGCCAGTCGAACGACAATAGAGCGATCAGCTACCTGTGTCGCATCGAAAGCATGCAGCGGCTGACCGTACTCGAGCAGGACGTAGTTCGTTACGTCTACCACGTTGTTGATCGGACGAATTCCCGCTGCCATCAGGCGATTTTTCATCCATTGCGGAGATGTCGCGATTTTGGCGTTGGTGAAGTGACGACCGTGGTATTGATAGCTTTCATTCGTCGCTTCGATCTTGACTTGGATCGGGTTGTCGCCACCATTTTCGGTCAGCTCGATTTGCGGGAATACCACTTCTTTGCCCAAAATAGCGGCTACCTCGTAAGCAACCCCCAGCATGCTCAAGCAATCCGAACGGTTCGGTGTCAATCCCAATTCCAGCACATAGTCATCCAAGCCGAGGTACGAAATAGCATCCATTCCGATTTCCGCATCCGCAGGCAGAACCATAATGCCTTCTTGTTGATCTTTTGCCAGAAGCTTTTCGTTTAAGCCCAATTCTTTTGCCGAGCAGATCATCCCTTGGGATTCTACACCGCGCAGCTTGGAACGCTTGATGTTCAGACCACCTGGGAGCTTCGCACCGATCAGGGCAACGAGAACCTTCTGTCCCTTGTCTACGTTCGCTGCTCCGCAAACGATTTGCAGGTCTTCTCCTTGTCCTGCATCAACAACGCATACGTTGAGGCGGTCTGCATCCGGGTGCTTGCTGCGTTCTTTTACATAACCGATCACAACACCGGATACACCTGCGTTGCGCGATTCAACTGCGTCTACTTCAATCCCGCTGCGAGTCAGCTTTTCAGCCAGCTCCTGGGGCGTCGTTCCACTCAGATCGACGTATTCAGATAACCATTGGTACGATACCTTCATCTTTACCTCTCCTCTCTAGCCTCGATTGAACTGACGCAGGAAACGAACGTCGTTGGTATAAAAATGGCGGATGTCCTCCACCGCATATTTGAGCATCGCAATTCGTTCTACACCCATACCGAATGCAAAACCGCTGACTTCCTCAGGGTTGTAGCCGGCCATTTCCAGTACGCGCGGGTGAACCATACCAGCACCCAAAATCTCGATCCAGCCTGTTTGCTTACATACACGGCAACCGTGACCGCCGCAGTTGAAGCATTGCAGGTCTACTTCTACGGAAGGCTCTGTGAACGGGAAGAAGCTTGGGCGCAGACGAATTTGTTGGTTTTCCCCGAACATTTGACGGGCAAACGTCAAGAGAGTACCTTTCAAGTCACTCATCCCGATTTTTTTATCAATCACGAGACCCTCGATCTGCGTGAATTGGTGGGAGTGTGTCGCATCGTCATCATCGCGGCGATACACTTTACCTGGGCAGATCATTTTGAGTGGGGTCTTGCCTTCTTTTTTCAGCATCGTACGTGCTTGCACAGGAGATGTCTGCGTACGGAGCAGTAGCTCTTCTGTGACGTAGAACGTATCTTGCATATCGCGTGCCGGGTGATCTTTCGGCAGGTTCAGCATCTCGAAGTTGAAGTGGTCCATTTCTACCTCAGGACCTTCTGCCACCTCGAAGCCCAAACCGATGAAAATGTCTTCGATCTCTTCAATGATCCGAGAGAGTGGGTGCATGGTGCCTGCTGGTACTGGACGTCCTGGCAGTGTCACATCGATCGTTTGAGAAGAAAGCTTGGCAAAGAGAGCCGCTTCTTCAAATGCTTGTTGTTTGCCGGAGAACGCTGCCTCCAGCGCTTCCCTTACTTCATTTACCAGCTGACCGACAACTGGACGCTCTTCTGGGGACAGACCGCCCATTCCGCGCAGGAGTTCTGTCAACTCGCCCTTTTTCCCCAGGTATTTGACGCGCAAATCCTGAAGTTGTGCGGCTTCTGTCACTTGGCTGATTTGGCCCAGTGCGGACTCTTTCATTTCTTGCAACCGAGTTTGCACTTCGAATCGCTCCTTTTTCATTTGATAAAAAAAAAGAAAAACCCGCCCCAGAAAAGGGACGAGTTACTTTTTTCTCGCGGTACCACCCTTGTTAGACAATTCGCTTCCACCCTGTGACAAATCCATGACAATATCACTAGTGGAAAGAGACATTTGTCTCACTTCAGATCATTGGTAACGGGTATGACCCGGCTGCTCCTACTGCGCGAAAAGCGGTTCAGAGTGCGGCTTTGGAGTGAATTCGGCAGCTATCGTGTTTAAGATGCTCGCAGTCTGTGACATCTTCTCCCTGAAAAACAGATAGGTCCTGCGTACTAGTCTCCGTCATCGCTTTACGGTATAATTAAGACGTAGGAAAATTATAGCGCAACAAGAGAGAACTTTCAATTCTACAAATGTTACATATCCGCATGAGCATTTCCATGCGTGTGTTACCATTCGAAAGGGGATTTTGACATGATTGACAATGTTTCCGCCCTTTACGATAAGACAAGCAACTGCCGCCATTGCCAAGCGACCTTTTCGACCAAAAGGATCAGAAGCGGCACGTTGACGATGCTCCATCGCGACAGCGATTTTTATACCACTTTTAAAGAGCAATCTTTAAATCCCATTTTATATACCGTCAATGTCTGCCCTGAATGCGGCTTCGCCTTTACGGATCAATTCCGGGACAAGCTCGCCCCCTGGCAAAAGCAGATTGTGGATGAACAAATCTCCTCGAAATGGAAACCAAAAGATTTTGGCAAGGTTCGTCATGTACCAGAAGCCATTGTCAGCTACAAGCTGGCCATTTACGCAGCTGAACTAACGGATCAGCCCCATTCCGTAAAAGCGGGTCTGTATTTGCGCCTCGCGTGGCTTTATCGATTCCAGAAAAATGTCGCGGAAGAAATGCGCTTTATCGATATGGCCGTGGAAGAATATGAACAATCGTATATTCATTCCGACTATACACGCGGCGACAAAGAAATGACCGAAGTTCGCTTGCTATACTTGATTGGTGAGCTCTACCGCAGACTCGAAAAGTTTGACTTAGCCATCAAGTATTTCGGCAAGGCACTGGCTTTTCGCAACCACACCATTGAGAGCGGCATTATCCGGATGGCGCAAGATCAATGGCAACTCGCGCGCGAAGAGTATAAAGAGAAAAAAAGTGAGCAAAAGATCGGCTAAGCATGCCGATCTTTTCTTTTGCGTTGTGCCTCGTATACAAAAATTCCTGCCGCTACTGCCGCATTCAATGACTCTGCGCCGCCATAAAGCGGGATGTGAACGAATTGATCTGCCCTGGCAAACATCTCTTGAGAGACGCCTCTTCCTTCATTGCCGATGACCATTGCCGTCAGACCAGCATAATCAGCCTCGTCATAGGAAACACTGTTTTGCTCCAAGGAAGAGATCAGAACTCGCCCTCCCTTTGCCTTCCATTCATCTGCCGTCTCGACTAACGACTGTGTAAAGACCGGGATGCGGAACAGTGCCCCCATTGTGGCCCGTACCACTTTTCCATTGTAAAGATCGACACTGCCACTCCCAAGTACGACACCATCGACTGCTGCCGCTTCTGCTGTACGCAAAATCGTGCCGAGGTTGCCCGGGTCTTGTATTTCGTCCAAAAAGAGAAGCAACAAGCTGTCTTGTTCCTCTCTCTTCGTATCTACCCATTCTGCCCAATTGGCTGCTGTTTTTTTCACTTCGGCAACAATTCCTTGTGGTGACTTGGTTTCGGACAGCTTCGCCAGCACTGCCTCTGATGCCGCAATGACCTGAACAGATTCCGGATGATTAGCCAGAGCACGTTGGCAGGCAGGGTCCATATCACGCTGTTGATCGTAAATAACCGTGACTACCTCCGCCCCGCTTTTTAACGCCTCCTCTACCAGATGCGCCCCTTCCACGAGAAAACGCTGCTGCTCTTCTCGTCCTTTCCGTGA
This sequence comes from Brevibacillus fortis, assembly GCF_046196545.1. Lineage (GTDB taxonomy): Bacteria > Bacillota > Bacilli > Brevibacillales > Brevibacillaceae > Brevibacillus > Brevibacillus fortis_A. Next base: position 1,793,197 of record NZ_CP176370.1, on the reverse strand, counting down.
GAGCAACTGGTTTAATCGCTTTACCAGAGGGTTTTGTACCGAAGTAATGATTTCATTTGTCATAAACCTATGCCCGCTCCTCAAATTCGCGTAAGTCTTTGTTGTTCCCGATCACCACAAGCACGTCTCCGTATTGGATGACTTCATCCGGGCTAGGAGCGATGTTGAATTTATCTCCGCTTTTGATGGCAATAACGTTGACCTCGTATTTTTTCCGAATATCCAGTTGCCGCAAGTTTTGACCGACCAGCTTGGTCGACACGACTACCTCCGCCACGCTGTAGTCCTCTGCCAGCTCAATAAAGTCAAGAACGTTAGAGGAGATCAGATTGTGGGCGACCCGCACCCCCATGTCACGCTCAGGGAATACGACACGGTCAGCTCCTACCTTGTACAATACTTGTCCATGACGTTCATTCTGTGCTTTTGCCACGATCTTTTTGACACCCAAATCTTTCAGCGTCAATACCGTCAGGATGCTCGCCTGAATATCGACCCCAATCGCCACAACGACTACGTCAAAATTGCGGATGCCGATTTCCTTCAAGGCGCGTTCATCCGTAGAATCCGCTGCTACAGCATGCGTCACATACTGAATGTTTTCGTTAATACGCTCCTCGTTCTCATCTATTCCCATGACTTCATAATCCATCTCGTACAGCGTTCTCGCCACGCTGGAACCAAAACGTCCCATACCGATGATAGCAAATTGCTTCGACATGTTAATCTTCTCCTTTACGGACCTTTCCAATATCAAGCATTATAGCACAACCAAAACACACGCTACAAAACGGTTATGTGCGTTTTTTGCTCATGCATGGTATGCACGATTCGGGGTTTACAAATACTATAGCTTGAATTCATTCTCACAAGCGAGGTGCAACCACGGTCATGAACATTGCCTCACTCAATTTACGTCAAGCGATCATGTACAAAATGCAAGGCTCAGATCCAAACGCAGTCGAAGAAACCATCAGTGATGCGATCTCAAGCGGTCAGGAGAAAACTCTCCCAGGATTAGGCGTATTGTTTGAAGTTCTGTGGCAAAACAGTGATACTTCCTCACGTCAGACGATGATCAATACCATCGCGGAGCACTTGCCTGAGCAAGCAGAAAAACCGATCATCTAACCCACATCGTCAAGAACAGAGCATAAGAAAGCAATACGAAGGGAGGGGCTATTAAGTCCCTCCCTGTTCCTTGTTTTCAGCCTCCCTTTTGTTCATTTTATTGCGTATGAATTGGGTGATTGCCAGCAAGACGGGAATGATGATGGTCACGATGTATCCCATTTTTATCAGGAGCTTTGAAAAAGCAAACAACTCCACTATATTTTGCGGCACTAATATTAGGTAAAAAAGCGGCCCTAGGATCACGATAGCACTGATTCGCTGAAAACGAATGCCTTTGCGAAGCCAGCGCCGCAGTGAAAAAACCGTCGCATAAAACATATTCCCGATTGACGTAAACACTGTAGAAACCCAGATCGCGAGGTAAGCTGACTCAAAACGTTCCAAAAACCAGCCTTCCCTCTGTGTAACCTTCACCAGTTCAAGGGAAGGCCAAACCATCCTCTGCAATTCTTCATAGCCAAATACAGCGATCCCTGCAATGACTGTAATCACATAAACGACAAAGACAACGCTCACACCTGTGATACTAGCCATTCCCAGCCTTGCTCCCGGGATAGAGAAAGCAAAATAAACCAATAACAGCTCATATCCAGTGAAAACCGAATACGTATCTAAACCTGCTTTCACTACATGTTTCCATGACTCTACATGAAGTGGTAATAGATTGTTCCACTCTGCGTTCATAAAGGAGACGAGAGGAATCAAGACAGCGGGCAAAAGAAGAAAAGGAATCAGCAGCTCATTTACCCTTGCAACGGCTTCAATTTCATGACAACAAAGAAACACCACTAGCAAGAGCAGAGTGACGACAATTGCCTCCAGCGGAGTATTAGACAATACCGAGGTCACGATAACTTCCCCGAACAATCTGGCTACCATTCCCGCATTAAATAACTGATAGAGAATGAACAGAAAAACACATACGCCACCTGGCACTGCACCAAAAATCTGCGGCATAAATTCGACACAGGTCAGGCCAGAAAACTGGTTGCCTAAATACACGATGGCCGCCACCGCCACAAATACCACCAAAACACCTACAAGGAGACCGAGCCAGCCCATTTGATGAAGAAGAACGGTTGATGTTCTTGGGATGGACAGTAACCCTACTCCGATCATCGAATTGATCGTAATGCTGGTAAGCTGCCAGGTACCAAAATTGCGTTGCTGATTTTCCACAGTGATCGCTCTCCTATTGCATTTCCATACCAAGGCGACGCAGTTTGATGGTGTATTTGACGCGAACCGGAAAATCTCTGAAATCTTTCTTCCAATCATGAGTCTCCCAGTATTCTTGGTAATGCTTCGCACGAAGTGTAAGGCCCAGCTTCAAAATGTCACTATTGTAATGCTTTTGCAATTGGAGCAAGAGCTTTTTGGCCCGGTTTTCCATTTCTCTTTTGATAAGGGCCTGCATTTGAACGATAAATTGCTCTGCAGGAATTTTCAAGTCTTCTGTAAGTTCGACAATATCCCCTTGAAGCTCGCAATGATAGGTAGCGGAAAAGGCATCCTGTCCATGAATCCTCAGCTTTGTTTTTACAAAGTGCGGGCGAAAGCTCACATAGCCATTTTTCGTATTCGGCAACGGAATAACAATGTCTCCACCCGGTTTTTCGTTTCGCAGATTGATCAATGTCCACGACTGCACGCGATCCAGTTTTCCCACCATCTTGTGTCCCCGAAACACCGCAACCCCCTTCCAGCTCACCTCATTTTTACTTGCCTCTACATAATTAAGAAACGGCTCCATGGTTGCATTGGAGGTCTGATTAAAATAGTCACCCAACGTTTGGTCGGGGATTCTCCCTAATTTCATTCCATTCTCGATCAACCCCATCAAGAAGACGACGGGAATTTGTTCCAGCCCCGGCTTGACTTCCAGCAGAGTAGACGCCTTGCCTTTTACGACAATCGGCCACAAGAGTCGCCGTATTTGCGGTTCGCGGCGAAAACCGTCCATGATGTCTTGTATCCCCTCCCTGGCCACCTCCTCACTCAAAGCCAGAACGCGTGTATGTCCGAGAAACAATCGTTGGTTCAGTCGCATTTGCAGGTTGTTGGAAGCATCTGTTACCGTTCGTCCCGTGACGCTCATGATTTTCACTGCATCCGCATTGCTTCCTCCCCCCTGCCCGCTGCTACCCGCGATTTTGATTGGAATCGGAATTTGGACGGTCATTTTATACAGATTTTCATCCTCTTCTGCCTGATCGATCGCAATCGCCAATACCGATGCCCGTTCTTCCAATTCACGCCTGTCCCAACACCCTGTCAACAGGCACATACAGATGAAAAGCAGAATAAAGCACCTCAGATACTTACCCATCGACATTCCCTCTCTCCCGTTTGGACATCATGTCACGGATGAGTATGACTACCCAGTAAACGACAGGAATGAGCAAATTAATGAATAAGCTAGACAACCCCAACAACGAAGATACTTGAAATACCTCCCGGATGTTTTGCGGTATAAGGGAAAAGTAGAACAAAGGGACGAGCAGGACTGCAGCCATGACTCTTTGAAACCAAATTCCTTTTCGAAACAACTGTCTCAGTGAGTAAACGACGACGTAATACGCATTGGCTACCGTGGTAAAAACAGCCGAAACCCACACCGCCAAAAAAGCCGACTCCAACCGTTCCAATATAAATCCAGGCACCTGCGTCGTCTTGACCAATTCAAGCGTCGGCCACGTCACCCTCTGCAGTTCTTCGTATCCGAATACCGAGATACCAGCGACAACAATTAACATGTAAAGCAGTGCGGCAATTAAAAGACTGTAAAACCCCGCCAACTCCTTGTTCGTGTTTTTCTGTGCATAGGCGAAAAAAACGAACATAATTTCAAACCCGGAATAGGAATAGATCCCTTGGTAGACTCCCTCTGCCATCGAACGAATCGACACATGATTGATGGGCAGGAGATTTCCGAATTCCGCTTTTTGGAACGACGCAAGCGCGATGAATAGCAGCGGCAAGATAATAAAAGGAAACAATAGCTCGTTCACGCGGGCTACCACTTCCACCTCATGCATGCACAAAAAGAAAATTAGCAAAAACATCGTCATGAGCATTACTTCCAACGGAGTCTGCAAAAGAACGGACGTCACAACCACTTCGCCAAATACACGCGAAACGACTGCCGTGGAAAAATACAGGTATACCAGATAGATACTAATCCAAGGAAGGCTGAATACTTTGCCCACCCAAGGACGACTGGCCGAACCCCATACCTTGTGACTATATTCTATGAATGTTTCCCCCGGGTATCGCTTGCTCAATTTGACTATTAACCATAAGGAAACAAACGCACCTGCTGAGCCAACAAGGGGGGCGATCCAGCCTGCCTCGAATAATTTGGAGCTGGTGGTACGAGGAAGGGTCAAAACGCCGACACCGATCAGGGTACTTGTCATGAGACAAATTTGTTGCCACATCGATAGATTCTGGTGCCAGCTGTGCCCCTCGCTCTGGCTCATTTCCGGTTATCCTCCTCTCTCATTCGCGTTTTATCTTGAACATGAAACATCATCGGTCTTGTTTTCATAAGATGATGAGGAACCCGTATGAACAAGTCCTTCATTCCCGCCAGATTGAGCGGACTAAGTGGGGACATATAGGGTACTCCAAACGATTTCAGAGAAGACAAGTGAATGAGGATGACGATCACAAACAGCATAATACCGTATAGTCCAAACATCCCTGCCAGGAACATAACCGGAAACCTGAGCATGCGAATGGCGATCGCTGCACTATAGCTAGGTGATGCGAATGAACCGATTGTCGTCACGGCCACGATAATTACCATAACGGGACTGACAAGCCCGGCGGTTACCGCCGCTTCCCCTACCACGAGTGCGCCAACAATCCCGATTGTCGGACCTATGGGCCCAGGCAGCCTCACGCTGGCTTCCCTCAAAATCTCGATGGCCAGCTCCATAAACAGAGCTTCGATCAGAGACGGAAATGGAACGGTAGATCGTCCTGCCGCCATCGCAATGACCAAACGAGAAGGAATCATCTCCGGATGAAACGAGCTAAAAGCGATGTAAAGAGAGGGAAGCATCAGCGCGATGCTAATACTGATAATCCGGATGAAACGGATCAAGGTCGCGATGTAAAATCGCTCGTAATAATCCTCGGGACTCTGATAAAACTGCGAAAATACTGCAGGAGCAATTAAACCGAACGGCGTACCGTCTACCAGAATACCTACTTTTCCTTCCAATAGATTGGCCACCACTTTGTCGGGACGTTCTGTATTTTGAATCTGCGGGAATGGGGACCATCTGCGATCCTGGATCATTTGTTCGATATACCCGCTTTCCAGTACAGAATCCACATGAACGCTCTCTATTCTCGCAATCACTTCCTCCACCATCGGGGGATACGCAATGCCGTCGATGTACATGACGTATATGTCAGTCTGTGTACGTTCGCCGACAACCATATGACGCACTCTGAGATTAGGGTCCTTCAAGCGGAAGCGGATCAGCGCTGCATTCACGCACAATGTCTCACAAAAGCCATCGCGTGGCCCACGTACGACTGATTCCGTCTGAGGCTCTTCCACTGAACGCCTATCCCAACCTCTCGTGTTATTCAAGTAAGCATTTTGACACCCATCAATGATCAGTACCGCACATCCAGACAAAATATTTCGGACGATCTGCCTCAGTTTGTCCGTCACATCCAGCTCATTTGTCGCCGGATCATGATAGGTGATATCGGGAGTCGTCATATAGCGAATAATAAAATCACTGATGACATTGCGATCCACCATGCCATCTATAAAAACGATAGCGGCTTGAGCCTTCGACTTTGTTTGAAAACGGCGAACGACGAGATCATCACACTTTCCAAACTGCGCTTGAATCAATTGGATGTTTTCTTCCACATTTGTCGTGAGCGTAACATCCGAGACGCTTTCCATGCTCTTGTTGGCGTATTGCTCCAACGCTTTTGACTGGAGGGCTTCTTTTCTTTTTTGCCATGCTTGAAAAAACTGGCTCACCCTGCTCACCCTTCCATGGAATGTAGCCTGCCTACAGGTACGGATAGTGTGCCCAATAATGGAAAGGAAATCCCGTAAAAGGCATATTCAAAAAGAAAAACAGGTCCAACTAAGTCGGACCTGTTACGCAACTACCTCGCGCTTGTTCTCAAATTTCTCATAGCTCTTCTCTTGCATGATCGTCTTTAAGATCTGGACACTTTCCCAAACCTCTGTATAAGTCGTATAGAAAGCAACGGGGGCTAATCGGATGATGTTTGGTTCACGGAAGTCAGGAATAATCCCCGCTTCCTTCAAAGCCTTGCATATACGTATGGCCTCGTCGTGCTCAAGGCTGACATGCCCACCTCGGCGATCATCCTGCTGTGGGTTCGCAATCGTAAAGCCCATGTCTGCCAGCTCCACCTCGATCAAATCCATCATGAACCGCGTTAACCCGAGCGACTTGGTACGAAGCTTTTCCACGGACACCTCCTGGAACATTTCCAAGGAACCAAGCAGTGGGGCGAGACTCAGCATATGTGGGGTACCAATTTGGTAAGCGCCCGCACTTTCGCATGCATCCAGCGTATGGTCCATGTCAAATTGCTTATTCTTTTTCGAGCTGAACCATCCCGCCAATCCAGGAGTCCTGCCAAAATGCTTGCGGTTGACATATAGACTGCCCACACTTCCAGGCCCTGCATTTACGTATTTGTAGTTGCACCAGTATGCAAAGTCTACTCCCCATTTGCTGAAGGAATGCGGGATCGCGCCTACAGAGTGACATCCGTCAAAACCAATCAGAATACCTCTCTCATGTGCGGCTGCTGTCAACCGTTCGATATCGAGCAGCTGACCGCTGCGATACAGAACCGTCGGGAGGACAACCAGTGCTACTTCATCTGTCATGGCATTAATTATATCCTCTTCCTCGATCAGGCGGCCATCTCTTGACGCTACCCGAACCAAATGCTCTTCCGGGTCCAGCCCATGGAGCTTCATTTGACTCTGGAGTGCGTATATATCGGTAGGGAAATCCAGCTCGGTGGCAATGATCTTCGTCCTCTTCCCAACCGGATGATAGAAGGTAGCTGCCAGCTGATGCAGGTTGATCGTCGTAGATCCCGTGACGATCACTTCCTCTGGGCTTGCCCCTACCAATGCTGCGCTCATCTCTCCCAATTTCTCCGAGAAGAAAAACCACGGATGATTACCCGTTGTCCAGCCTTCCACACCCAGCTCCTTCCAAGACTGCATCATATCCATGACGCTTTTTTCCGCTCTTTTTGACATGAGGCCAAGCGAGTTTCCATCCAAATACAGGCTCGGAAGCAGATAAAACTCTTCGCGAAAGCTCGCGAGTTCGTCCTGTGCATCCAATTGCTGTGCGTACGTTTTCGTTAAGCTGCTTGATTGAGACATAGCTACCTCCTCAGCTTGTTCTATCGTTACTCCTTATTATAGGCTGAATTTTCAAACAAGAGAATCCCATTCGCAAAAAGAAAATCCCATGCCACCTACGACACGAGATTTTTATCCAAGTATAGTTGCGTTAACCAAATGACTAGCAAGATTTGCGCGATGCAAAAGAGTGGGAGCAGGATGAGAAAAGAGGTATGCTTGGTCTTATGCCGTTGAATAAGCATGCCCTCAAGCGCTCCGATCCCTCCTCCTAAAAACGCGACCAGCAAAAGGCTCAGTTCCGGAACCCGGAAACCTTTTTCTTTCGCCAGACGCTTGTCTGTCTGCATCAGGTAATAAGCATAGCCATTCAGCAGTAAAGCTCCTGCCGCCAGTACCCAGATATTCGAATTGAAGTATCCTACCAAGAGAAGGACCCAGCTAATAACGAGCACCAACACGAAATTGCGGCGGTGGGCAGCTAATTGTTGATGGTACATTTCTTATTCTCCTTTTGCCCGATATGCCCGATTTCCCATAAAATGCTTGCGTACGAAGAATACCACAACCAATACAACCACGATCACCAGCAAAGCGTAGAAACCGTATTTACGGATGACTTCGATAATTGCTTCCACATTATTACCGAATACATGGCCGAGAAAGTAAAAGCCGATGGTCCAAACCAACCCGATCGGATATGACAGCATCGCATAACGACGGAATGTCATACCGCCCAGCCCGACCAAATAAGGTACGACATGACGGACAACCGGAAATAAGTAGCTAATGCAAAGAGCAGTAGTTCCATACTTCTCCAGCAAGCCCGTTGATCGATTCACGGCGTTCCTCATTTTCTCGGTTTTGCACAGCCATTGCAATATCGGTTTCCCAAAGTACTTTCCAAGTAAAAAGCCAATCGTCAATCCGGAGGCAACCCCTAAATATCCCGCCAAAAAAGAATACCATGGGTTTAGCATGCCGATGGAGGCAAGAAATCCTCCTGTAGCGACAACCAGCTCATCGGGAATCGGCAAACCGACAATCCCCAGCCAGAGCAGGAAAAAAATCGCTACGTAGCCGTATTGCTCTATGATTGACATCAGCAGGTCGACTTCCATGAGGCAAAATCCCCTATCCTTGCCACAGTGCGGTCATTTCTTGACATACTAGCAGCTATGGCATCGCACGATATCTGACTCTATGTATTACGTATGAACCTCAAAAAAGGTACTTGTTTATTTTGCAATAGATTCACGTATTTTATCAAGCACAGATACGCCAGACGACTCTATCATGATAGATGTTTGAGCGCTTCACGTCTGGACAAACTCGCGAGTGGTGTCGCTTCTACAAATTCACGTACGGCGCCGGGATTTGTTTTCGCATACTCTCTCAACGCCCAGCCGATTGCCTTCTGAATAAAAAATTCTTTGGAATCGGCGCATCTTTCCACCAAGGAAAAGAGTAGCTGGTAATCTGTCTTGTCTTTGTATGACAACTGAAATAAAATCGCCGTTCGTTGCAGCCACATGTTTGTTCCATTCATCCAGGCTGTCGTATTCGATTCGGTCAGCTCGGGATGCAAGGCAAACAATCTGCCCGTTGTATGGGAAGCCAAATAATCTACGGTATCCCACCACGATTTTGTCGTGATCAGTTCGACAACGAACGGGAGATGATCAGGGGTGAGACGCTTTTTGGACTTCTCGAGTACGTCAAGCGCTACATACTGGTACTCTCGCGCTGGCAAAGCCCACAAGGAACGAACGACCTGCTCCCAATTTTCGGGAAGACAATCATCTCGAAAGATTTGTTTGGTCAGTTCTTTGCGCTGTGGTGATTTTATCCCCAGCCACATTCGAATCACCATGTGCACGCAACAGTTCCTCGACAGCCTCCGTATACTCGCTTGCGTTCATCTGCGCCTCCTCCACCCAACTCATCTGATAATCCGGTGGTTTAGCCTGCTACTTGGACGTCCTGTTTGACGACAGCAAAAGCATTTTGCTCTTCATCTTTGTACGGATAATACACGACAAGTGTAAAATCCCCCTCGACAAACTCACCTGTCTCCATCCATTTTTCAATGTCAAAGGTCACCTTGGCAGTCAGCGTGTGCTTGAAGTAATCTTTTTCCAACGCAGCATGTGCCGCAAAATCATCGCGGAGTCGATCACGCTGCTCGGTTAGGACAGCGAACGTCTGCTGCATCTCTTCTTTGTCCATGACATCCTCCCACCACAGCTTGCGCGGGCGATGCTTCTGATTTCGCAGGAAATCGAATTTCATCATGCTGAGCACATGCCCCATACCGTCCACTTGCTTGAATTGCAAAAACTTCTGCAAGCGCATGAACAAATCCTCTAATTGATGACCGATTCGGCTCCAGCCTTGATTTTCCCAATAGTCGCCAAATGCCTGGAAGAAGTCAAAAGCCGTTTCGAACTGATTCGCCAACAGCCACTCCACTGTATAGTCCATCCGGTGCGCATTCCAGTACTTTTCCAGAATGTCTTCTACACGCTTGATTTTTTGCATGTCATCAAAGGAAAGGACGTTGTTTCCCAAAATTTCGTAAGGAGCCTCATCCATAAAAACGTAGCCGTGATTAGCCGCACGCGCACGAACACCTGTCCCGCGCAGCATTTTCAAAAAGCCGAGCTGAAGCTCTTCCGGGCGTAGACCAAACACGTCATTGAAGGTTTTGCGGAAGGATGCATAATCTTCCTCAGGCAAACCAGCGATCAAGTCTAGATGCTGATCGATTTTTTTCGAATCCTTGATCTGTGTCACTGTACGTGCAAGGCGATCGAAGCGCTGAATCCGCTGAACAAGGCGGTTGGTCTCATCATTCGTAGACTGAACCCCAATCTCGAAGCGGAAAATGCCTGGCGGTGCGTTCTCGGTCAAGAAGTCGAGTACGTCCGCGCGCAAAATGTCTGCTGTGATCTCGAATTGAAAGACCGTGCCATTGTGGTTGTCGATCAAAAACTGAAAGATTTCCAACGCATATTTTTTATTGATATTAAACGTGCGATCCACGAACTTGATCGTTTTGACGCCGTGATTGATCAAACGCATGAGATCTTCTTTTACTCGTTCCAGACTGAAATAGCGTACGCCGTCTTCAATCGAAGACAGACAGTATTGGCATTTGAACGGACAGCCACGGGATGCCTCAAAATAGACGACGCGGTTGTTCAGCTCGTCCAAATGGTCCGCGTATGGTGAAGGAATGCTGTCCATCTCTTCCACTTGCGCACGCGGCATAGAAAAACGCACGTACTCCTCTTCGCGATAAGCGATCCCGGCTACATCACGCAGGCGTGGAGGCTGCTTGGTTTGCAATGATTCCTGATACACCTGCAAAAGCTCCAAGAAGGTCTGCTCCCCTTCACCAATGCAGATGACATCGATTTCAGGATGCTTCTTCATCCATTCATCCGCATCGTAGGTCACTTCTGGCCCCCCGAGGATAATCGGAACATCCGGGCAAATCTTTTTCAGCGTGCGCATGACACTGAGGGTCTCGCGAATATTCCAGATATAACAGGAAAATGCAACGACATCCGGTTTGCGCTTGTGTATATCTGCTACTATATTTAACGTCACATCGTTGATGGTATACTCCACCAGCTCAATCGAAGGAAATGCTTCCTGGGCATAGCTTCGCAAATAACGCAAAGCAAGTGAGGAGTGAATAAACTTGGCGTTTAAGGTCGATAGTAAAATCTTCATGGATGGGTCTACTCTCCTTGCAAAATTCGGCACCAAAAAACCATCTGCAATCGATGGTTCATGGTCTGACCGATCTTTTTCCTTTCGTAACAGTACCATACGAGACTACTAACGGCAAATCGTTAACGGTTTAATTCGCGCACCACATGCCCCAGCTCTGGCACGATCAACCGATTCATCGCCAGTCGTACCGCACCTGTCGAGCCTGGCGTGGAAAAAATCATTTTCCCTTTCCGTGTCCCTGCAATCGCACGACTGAGCATCGCCGCGGAACCGATGTCTTCTGTAAAGCTCAACATCCGAAACAGCTCGCCAAATCCCGGCATTTCCTTATCAAGCAAGCCAGAAACAGCCTCAAAGGTATTGTCTCGGGGCGAAATGCCCGTACCGCCATTGAGAAGAATGACTTGGACGTCGTCATGTGCGATTCCCGCTTCGATCGCCGCAATGACCTGTACAGGCTCGTCCTTAACAATTTGATAAAGAGCAACACTGTGACCTGCTTCAGTAAGTAGCTGCTTCATTAACTGTCCACTTTTATCTGTATCCTCTGTCCGAGTATCGGAAACGGTAATGACCATGCATGTGACTTGCTTAGGCGATAGCGCCTTGTGTTCCTGCGTACTCATCCGTCATTTCCTCATTTCTTCAATATATATCTTTTTCTCATGATACCATGTTCGGGTGTCCAATACCCTCGTCGTTGGGGCAACAATTTCTTCACTCCCTATACCCGAGATGCTTCGCTTTCCTATATAATGCTGATGACTGCTATTTTTTAGACAGACAAGGAGGCGTGCGCGAATGCCAGAGCGACCTTATTTTTCTTTTCATTTCCACAAACAATCGCACACACCAATCTATGTACAACTCGCTGAACAATTAAAAACAGCGATTCTGCGTGGTGCCTTTCTTGTAGATGGACAACAATTGATTTCACTGCGAGATATGAAGACAATTAGCGGCTGCTCGTTGGAGACAGTCAAAAAAGCATACGATCATCTTGCGTTGGAAGGCTGGCTGGAAGCCGTGCACGGCAAAGGCTATTACTTGACGCAGCTTGCCAAAGAGGCTCGTTTGGAAAATCGCCTCCCGCTCACAGATATTCCGATCGCTTCCCTGGCTGATTCCTCCCCTCGTCCAAGCGAAGAGCTGGTGAAACGATTGCGTGGTGCTTTTTACGAGAGCCTGACTGTATTGGATGAACCTTCTGCGAAGAAAAAAATTATGCGAACGCAGGCTACCAAAGTTTTCGCAGACCATCTCAGCCGCAGGGGACTGCCACACTCACCTGAACGCCTTCTGCTTTTTAACAGGAGCACGAGCGGCTTCGCCTTTCTAGCACAACGCATCATGAATGCACGCGATGTCGTCTATGTGGAGGAGTATAGCTATCCCGTATTCCTGCGCTTACTGAGCCAGTGCGGTATTACGGTTCGCCCGATCCGCATGGATGAAGAAGGCGTCTGTATTCAAGCCCTCAATGAAGAGCAGGAACATTACCCTGCCAATTGGTTGTTGATTAACCCGCATTACCAATTCCCTACGGGCATCAGCTATTCATTGAAACGAAAGGAAGAGCTGCTCGAATGGGCACAGAATCATAACGTACGTCTTATTGAAAACGATCATTATGGCGACCTCTGGTTTGAAGAGCCGAGCGTTCCACTGTACCACATGGCTGCCCAGGCAAAAAGCTCTATCGAGGTCTACTATTTGCATTCCTTGTCCAAAACACTGGCTCGCGACCTGCAATTGGGCGTGTTGATGCTTCCTTCTGATTTATCGGATGATGAATTGGAGCGCTACAGTCAGCTTGTTTCCATGACCGGAGCAGAACCTTCTCTGCTCGTCGTAGAGGCAGCTGTTCAACTTCTCGATGATCCTTGGTTTTACGAAGAGTTTCTGGCAGATCGACGTGCCCTATTTCAGGCCCGCTTCCTGCGACTCTGGCAGGAAAGACGGCAAGCACTCCCCGATCACGCGCGGATGTTCCCCATCTCAGGCGGCTTAAATACGTGGATCAAATGGGGTACGCCAACCGCAAGAGCAACCGAACAGGAAGAGAAAGTCGTTGCCATTCTTCGGGAGGAAGGTCTCGAACTGACAGGCGGCCATGCCTTTCGTGTAGCGGATGAGCCTGCCGATATTCTGCGCTGCCCTGCTGTCCGTTTCCCGCTTGCACCACTGGAAGAACGAGAGTTAAAACATTGGCTTCACCGATTGGGTGCTGCTCTTCTTAGGTAAGTTTTTCAAGGGAAATGCCATACTAAGAGATGGATTTCCCTCCTTCCCTTACACTAGACTCGAAAAAAGCCGAGGTATAACCTGCTATGATTAAAAAAATCGTAGAAAAGCTTCACCTTGATCCACCAAAAACGCTTGTGCTTGGGTTTGCCTTGATTATTTTCCTGGGAGCGCTGCTTTTGACACTCCCGATCGCTACAGTTGATGGACTTGGTCTGAATTGGCTGGATGCTCTGTTTACGGCCACCTCTGCTACGTGTGTGACAGGCTTGGTTGTGGTCGATACTGGTTCGACCTTTACGACCTTTGGTCAGCTCGTTATTTTGTCGCTCATTCAAATTGGCGGTCTCGGATTTATGACGTTCGCTACCTTTTTCGCACTGATTATGCGTAAAAAGATTTCCTTGCGCGAGCGCCTTATTCTGCAAGAGTCTTTGAATCAGATATCGATAGAAGGTGTCGTACGCTTAGCTAAAATGATTTTGATTTTTACTGCCCTCACTGAGTTTATAGGTGGTGTGCTTCTCTCTATTCGTTTTGCCTTTGATTTTCCTTTGTCAAAAGCGATCTACTTCGGCTTTTTCCATGCGATTTCTAATTTTAATAACGCTGGCTTTGACCTGATGGGCGAATTCGCCAGCTTGACAGCCTATGTGGAGGACCCGCTCGTTAATCTCGTCGTCTGTTTGATGATCATTCTTGGCGGTATAGGCTTCATCGTTGTGAGTGAGTTATACGATTATCGCATTAACCGTCGATTGTCATTACATACGAAAGTGGTACTGACAACAACCGGTCTCTTGATTTTTGCGGGCACTGTGCTTATCTTCATTTTGGAGTACAACAATCCGAAGACCTTGCAGCCCCTTTCCATGATGGGCAAAGTGCTTGGCTCCTTTTATCAGTCGGTTACACCTCGTACAGCAGGTTCGAACACATTGAGTATCGGGGATATGTATCAGTCTTCGCTTTTCCTCATTATTATCCTGATGTTCATCGGTGCTTCTCCTGGCTCGACGGGTGGCGGTATCAAGACGACGACATTTGCCACACTGATTGGTGCTGTTATTGCCCAAATTAAAGGAAAAGAAGACGTGATCTTCTTCCGGCAACGCATCCTGCCTCACATGGTCTACAAATCGCTGACTTTGACGATGATCGCCCTGTTCATTGTACTTGTCATGACGATGGTGCTCTCGATTACGGAGACAACCGCACGATTCGAGATGATCCTGTTCGAGGTCACTTCCGCGTTTGCTACGACTGGACTATCCATGGGGCTGACCCCTCATCTGACTCCGATCGGGAAAACGTTGATCATAGTAACGATGTTTGCTGGTCGGTTGGGACCTCTCACGATTGCCTTTGCCCTTGCACAACGCAAGCAAAAGGAATACTTCCGTTATCCAAAAGGGAAGATCACGATCGGATAAACCATAATAAAAATAGAGAAAACCCTGCCAAAGCACCCGAAGGACTTTGGCAGGGTTTCGTTTTGTGTATGATTTATTGTTTTTGCCACTGTTTGGACAGATCGTCGCGAACCAGTTGACCCATCTCGACTGTACCAATCGCTTTGCTTCTGTCTGCCGCGATATCGCCAGTGCGATGTCCCGTTTCTAGTACGGACCAAACTGCGTTTTCCACCGCTGCTGCCGCTTCATCCATTCCGAGAGAGAGACGAAGCATCATCGCTACGGACAGAATGGTTGCCAGCGGATTGGCAATGCCTTTTCCGGCAATGTCAGGGGCAGAGCCATGAACCGGTTCATACAGGCCAAAGCTGCCTGCTGCCAGACTCGCTGAGGACAGCATCCCAATCGAACCAGTCAGCATCGCTGCCTGATCGCTCAAGATGTCGCCGAACATGTTTTCCGTCACGATGACGTCAAACTGCTTTGGTTCCCGTACGAGTTGCATCGCGCAGGAGTCCACCAACTGGTGAGACAGCTCTACATCTGGATAGTCCGCCGCTACTCGCTCGGCTACCTTGCGCCAGAGGCGGGAGCTTTCGAGGACGTTTGCCTTATCTACAGATACGAGACGCTTTTGGCGTTTGCGCGCAATGTCGAAACCGACTCGAATAATTCGCTCGACTTCCGCTTCATGATAGATGCACTGATCTTCTGCGACTTCACCGTTTGGACCGTCATAGCGTTTTTTCTCACCGAAATAAATCCCCCCGGTTAGTTCACGTACAACGATCAAGTCAACGCCAGAAACGACTTCTGGCTTGAGGGAGGAAGCATCGACCAGAGAGCTGTGCATGGTAGCTGGGCGAATGTTCGCAAACAAACCGAGTGCTTTGCGAATGCCCAGCAGCCCTGTTTCTGGGCGAAGATGCCCAGGATTCTGATCCCACTTCGGTCCGCCAACGGCTCCCAAGAGCACAGCATCCGCTTGCTTAGCCAGCGTTACAGTTTCTTCTGGCAACGGTGTTCCATCCGTATCGATTGCGATACCACCGATCCGGCCTTCTTCACATGTAAAAGTGACACCTTCCAGTTCCCCTACGAGCGTAAGGACTTTGACCGCTTCCTGCATGATTTCTGGTCCAATACCGTCTCCAGGAAGGACGGCGATGCGATAGTTTTTCTTCATCGTTTATCCCGCTTTTCTATACGTAATGGTTTCCGAACGCTGCTGGTTCCTATGATCCTATCCACATTTGACCTATCTTTATATCGTTGCACTGACGGGCGTAGGCTCGCCACGACGCTCCATGATCTTGTTCACTGCCCGTACGTAGGCAATCGCGCTCGCTTCCAGCACATCTGTGCTCACGCCGCGGCCGGTAACGATTAGATCGCCCTGCTGCAGACGGACGAACACTTCACCCAGCGCATCTTGCCCGTGAGTAACGGAAAGGATTTTGTAATCGACGAGGGAGACTTCTTCTCCGGTAGCGCGGTCAATCGCTTTGTAGATGGAATCAACCGATCCATTTCCACATGCAGCTTCTTCGCACACTGATCCGTCGGCACGAACCAGTCGCACACTCGCTGTCGGAACCGAAATGTTGCCGTAAGCGAGCTGTATGGATTCCAGCTGGAACGCTTCTGGTCCGCGAACCATCTTGGAGTCTACCAGGGCGAGAATGTCGTCATCAGTGATTTCTTTCTTCTTGTCGCACAATACTTTGAACGCTGCAAACGCTACGTTTACCTCTTCTTGCTCCAAGTGATAGCCCAGGTCAACCAACTTTTCCTTGAAAGCATGGCGCCCAGAGTGCTTGCCAAGAACCAGTTTGTTCGACTTGAAGCCGACCGATTCCGGACGGATAATTTCGTACGTGGTAACTTCTTTTAACACACCATCCTGGTGAATACCGGACTCATGCGCAAAAGCATTTGCTCCCACGACAGCTTTATTTCCTGGCACGATCATCCCTGTCAAACGGCTCACCAGCTGGCTGGTCCGTGCGATCTCTTTCAAATTCAGCTTGGTCGTCGCCTGGTAATAATCCTTGCGCGTCTCCAATGCAAGCGCAACTTCTTCCAGAGCAGCATTTCCAGCGCGTTCTCCGATTCCATTGATGGTGCCCTCGACCTGCGTAGCTCCACCCTCGACAGCAGCGAGACTGTTGGCGACTGCCATCCCGAGGTCATCGTGGCAATGGCAGCTCAGACGAATCAGATCAGTAGAAGGCACTCGTTTTTTCAGCTCACGGAAAATGTTTCCGTATTGGTACGGCGTCATGTAGCCAACCGTATCTGGAATATTTACCGTAGTAGCCCCTGCCTTGATGACCGCCTCTACAACCTCTGCCAAAAAGTCGATCTCCGTACGCGCTGCATCCTCGGCGGAAAACTGGACTTCCGTAAAGTACTTTTTCGCATAGGTGACCGCTTCCACCGCCCGAGCAAGGACTTCTTCCTTGCTCATGTTCAGCTTGAACTGACGGTGAATCGGAGATGTTGCGAGAAAGACGTGGAGGGAAGCGTTTTGTGCGTTGCGAAGCGCTTCGTATGCCTTATCCATGTCGTCTTTTACGGCACGAGCCAGACTGACGACGGTTGCATTCTTCACCCGTTTTGCAACTTCGGCCACAGACTTTTGGTCACCGGGGGAGGCAGCAGCGAAGCCCGCCTCAATTCTGTTTACGCCCAGCTTCTCGAGTTGAAGGGCGATCTCCACCTTTTCGTTCGTGCTAATATTGACGCCCGGAGACTGCTCCCCATCGCGCAGTGTCGTATCAAAAATCTCAATGGTCCGCATGAACTTTTCACCTCCACATTTTTCCCTACATTTTATATAGATTTTTTACACGGCTATTATTGGCCGATTTTCGCTTCTTCTTTTTTCGTATCTTTGTTGATCCAAGACATCATGCCGCGCAGCTGCTCCCCTACTACCTCGATACCATGCTCTGATTCCAGACGGCGACGGGAAGTGAAGCCAGGACGGTTAGCTTGGTTTTCCAAGATCCAATTGCGGGCGAATGTACCGTCTTGGATTTCAGCCAATACTTTTTTCATTTCTTTGCGAGTTTCATCTGTGATGATGCGACGACCTGTGCTGTAGTCACCGTACTCAGCCGTGTCACTGATGGAGTAGCGCATACGAGCCAAACCACCCTCATACATCAGGTCAACGATCAGCTTCAGCTCATGCAAGCACTCGAAGTAGGCGATTTCAGGAGCATAACCTGCTTCCACCAATGTATCGAAGCCTGCTTTTACCAGCTCGCTTGCGCCACCGCACAATACTGCTTGCTCACCGAACAGATCTGTTTCTGTCTCTTCACGGAAAGATGTTTCGATTACGCCTGCTTTTGTGCAACCGATACCGCTGGAGTATGCGAGTGCGAGGTCTTTCGCATTGCCAGTCGCATCTTGGTAGATCGCGATCAGACCAGGTACGCCAAAACCTTCTTGGTATACGCGGCGAACCAGGTGGCCCGGGCTTTTTGGAGCTGCCATGATTACGTCTACATCAGCTGGTGGCACGATTTGTGCGTAGTGGATGTTAAATCCGTGAGAGAAGCAGAGTGCAGCGCCGGATTTCAGGTTTGGAGCGATCTCGTCACGGTATACTTGTGCTTGACGCTCATCTGGCATCAGGATTTGAACCACGTCAGCGCGTTTGGTTGCTTCTGCTACAGTCAAAACTTCAAAACCGTCTTTTGCTGCAACATCCCAAGATTTCCCTGGACGCAGACCCACAACTACCTTATAACCGCTGTCGCGCAGGTTTTGTGCTTGGGCATGACCTTGGCTACCGTAACCGATGATTGCGATTGTTTTCCCACGCAGTACCTCTTGTTTTACGTCTGCTTCATAATACATTTTTACCATTTGTATAGCCTCCCTAAAAATGTTTAGTTTGAATTTTTATTCTGAAATTTTGCAAATTAAACCGTTGCTGCGGCTGTTACTGGAACAATACTGCGCGCCATCGCTACTGAACCTGTTCTTGTCAGTTCAATAACACCGTAGCTTTGTAATAGTACGAGCAGCGCATCAATCTTTTCGGTGTCACCCGTAACTTGCACGATCAGTGAGCTAGGACCCACATCGACGATCGCGGCACGGAACGGTTCGACAATTCCGTTTAATTCTGCCAGCTGGCTAGGCGATGCCGTCACTTTAATCAGCGCCAGTTCCCGTGATACAAAAGGGTTCTCACTGAGATTCGTGACTGAGATGACATCGATCAGCTTGTGCAATTGCTTCATGAGCTGATTGATTTGGCGGTCATCTCCCCCGGTTGTAATAATCATCCGGGATAGCCCCTGTTCTTCCGTGCCTCCCACCGTAATGCTGTCGATGTTGAAGCCGCGTTGGCCGAACAGTGTCGCCACTCTGGTCAAAACACCTGGTTGGTCGTTGACGAGTACGGAAATGGTATGTTGCTGCATCCTAATCGTCCCCCAATTCCATCTGATCTAGTGTGTTGCCTGATGCAACCATCGGATATACGTTTTCTTCCTGTGCAACTCGGAAGTCCACCACGACTGGTCCATCATGCGCAAGCGCCTCTGCCCAAACTGCTTCGGCTTCTTCCGGCGTACTTGCTCGCAAGCCTTTTACGCCATATGCTTCCGCCAGCTTGACAAAATCCGGGCTGCATGTCAGATCGATTTGGCTGTAGCGATTATCGTAGAAGAGCTCCTGCCATTGACGAACCATTCCCAAGCACTGGTTGTTCACAATCGCTACTTTGACCGGAATGTTGTATTGGGAGACGATTGCCAGCTCCTGGTTGGTCATCTGGAATCCGCCATCCCCAACGACAGAGATTACCGTGCGATCCGGGTGAGCGATCTGTGCGCCAATTGCTGCCGGAAAGCCAAAGCCCATCGTGCCGAGACCACCGGAAGAGATAAAGGAGCGCGGGTGCTTGAACTTATAGTATTGAGCTGTCCACATCTGGTGTTGTCCAACGTCTGTTGTGACGATCGCTTCCCCATCTGTGGAGTTGTACAAGAGTTCAATGACTGCTTGTGGCTTTAATATGTCGCCATCTTTTTTGTACTTGTACGGATATTGTTCTCGCCACTCTTTCAACTGGCTGATCCACGCTTCCGAATCACAAGCTTTTGCGAGCGGAATTGCTTTTGCCAGCGTGCTCTTCACGTCGCCAGCTACTGTGACGGCTGTCTCTACGTTTTTCCCTAGCTCTGCTGGATCGATGTCGACGTGTACGATGCGGGCTTTTGGTGCGAACTCCTTCGTGCGTCCCATCGTAATCCGGTCATCAAAGCGTGCTCCCAGACCAATCACACAATCCGCATTCAAGAGCGCTTGGTTCGCTGTGTAATTTCCGTGCATCCCTGGCATTGCCAGCGACAACTCGTGTGTTCCAGAGAAACCGCCCAATCCCATGAAGGTGTTGATCACAGGAATGCGTGTTTTTTCAGCAAAGTCGCGCAATTCTTTCTCTGCTTGAGCTGCAATGATTCCCCCGCCCGCCAAAATGACTGGACGCTTCGCTTCGCTAACGACTTTTACAAACTCTTGTACTTCTTCGTCGCTTGGTACGAGTGAAGCGCGGTAGCCGCGAATCTCCACTTGATCCGGGTAGGTAAATGGTGCCTTCGCATTGGCGACGTCTTTGGGAATGTCGATCAATACTGGGCCCGGACGACCGGTTGTCGCGATGTGGAAAGCTTCCTTCACAATCCGTGGCAGATCGCGAATGTCGCGAACAAAGTAGCTGTGCTTCGTAATTGGGATGGTAATCCCCGTAATGTTCGCCTCTTGGAACGCGTCGGTGCCAATCAGCGACTGTGCTACGTTACCTGTGATGCAGACCAGCGGAACTGAGTCCATCTGAGCAGTTGCAATCCCCGTTACGAGGTTCGTTGCTCCCGGACCGGAAGTAGCGATACATACACCCGGTTTGCCTGTCGCTCGGGCATATCCGTCAGCAGCGTGGATAGCGCCTTGCTCGTGGCGAGTCAAAATGTGCTTGAAGTAGCTCCCGTACAGGGAGTCATAAATAGGGAGCACCGCACCGCCTGGATAGCCGAAAATGTATTCGACCTGCTCCAGGATCAAACAGCGCAGCAGCGTTTCTGCTCCTGACACTTCTTCCCCGAACTGAATCGGTGGAATGCCGTTCTTTTTCTGCAATTCGGCCATTTCAACACTCATTGACCTCTCCTCCTCCCAATTCTCAACAGGTATTGAAAATAACTATAGACACATAGAAAAACCCTTTCGCCCCGACACGGTTTTATTTCCATGTCTTTTGGGGCGAAAGGGTTCGCGGTACCACCCAACTTTATCGGCGCCTCACGGTCAGCCGATCTCAGCCAGTCACAACAAATGTGGACTGTAACACGGTAACGGGTGTTAAGCGGTTTGGCCTACTACCTGCAAAGCAAGTTTCAGCAAAACGGCTCAGAGGTGAGCAATGCGACGTACCCAATACCCGTTTCTCAGCATCAGGGCTCTCTGTAAAAGGGGTAACGCGCACCATCCTCGTCGTGGCCTACTATTAAAACAATATTTTCAATATTGTTGTTGTCAGAATAAAGTGTTACGTCTGATTATAGCTAGGCACCTAGGGGGTGTCAACGAAAACAAAAAGATTTTACTGGACTTTCGTCCGAACGAATGCTCAGTTGGAAATGGCTTCACAGCGCGGTTTTTGCGTGAAAGCGGATACAAGAAAACCAAAACTTGTCCAGTTTTTGCAACGGAAAAAGAACGGCATTGCCGCCCCTCTCCTGCTTTTTCAGTTCCGTTTTATTGCGGGGATTTCAATCCCTCTATCAAGATCGTTGCGACTTCCGGACGTGTAAATTCCGGAGGTGGCGTGATCCCGGTTCTCAACATTTCCCTCACTTTAGTTCCCGATAAGGTCATATGTGAGTCTTTGTCATGCGGGCACGTCTTGGTCGTTGCCATCCCTTGGCATGCCTTGCAGTAAAAGCTGTGCTCGAAAAAGAGCAGCTGGATACCGAGCTCACCTGGCGCAAACTCTGAAAAGATGTGCTGCGCATCATAGGTGCCGTAGTAATCGCCTACACCTGCGTGATCGCGGCCGACAATAAAGTGGGTACAACCGTAATTTTTTCGTACCAAGGCGTGGAAGACCGCCTCACGCGGACCCGCATATCGCATAGCAGCCGGAAAAGCGCCGAGCAGTACACGGTTGTGCGGATAGTAATTTTCCAGAAGGGCGAGATAGCTTTTCATTCGCACTTGTGCAGGAACATCGTCTGATTTCGTTTCCCCCATCAATGGGTTGAGAAAAAGGCCATCCACAATCTCCAATGCCGCCTTTTGAATATATTCATGCGCCCGGTGAACGGGATTGCGCGTTTGGAAACCAACCACCGTTTTCCAACCATTTTCCCGAAATCTTTCTTTCGTTTCTGCCGGCGTCAAATAAAAATCAGAGAAGCGCTCAGGCCGTGGCTTTTGCAGTATTTCTACAGGCCCACCCACATATAGGTTTGGCTTTTCAAACAGCTTTTTCACACCGGGGTGAGCGAGATCCACCGTGCGAAAAACGAGCTCTGCCTCCCGCGTTTTATCTGGCATAAAGCAGCTTTTCACCCGCAAAATCGCATAGTCCACTCCATCTTCCCCACGTAACAGAATACTGTCGCCGGGTACAAGATCGTCGTGCTCAACTGCATCGACAGCCAATGTCACTGGCAACGGCCAAACCGTTCCACTGGCTAAACGCATCGTTTCCACGACCGTGTGGTAATCCGCCTCTTCCATGAATCCAGTCAACGGCGAAAATGCTCCGATAGCAAGACATTCGATGTCCGACAGGGTCCATTTGTCCACGATAATGGCTTTTTTGACCCCGTGCGGCAAAATCGTTTGCTTCACATCTTTCCCTCCTGCGCGGTTCATTTGTGCAGACCGCATTCGGTCTTTTCGAAGCCAGCCCACCGTCCCGACCGAGAATCTTGGCCAGGCATGACAGCGCGTGTGCATACTCGACAGCCAATGCTTGGATAGTTCCGGTCGTGTAATGGATTGTAAGGGACATCATTTGCATGGATATATTCCCACACCTGGGCCTCCGTCCAATCTGCTAGCGGATTGAATTTAACCAGGTTGAATTTTTCGTCCCACTCCACTTTTTTGGTATTCGCTCGAGTAGGTGATTGCTCGCGGCGAATGCCTGTAATCCACGCCTGATAGTTGGACAGAACGCGCTTTAACGGCTCTACCTTGCGAATCTCGCAACAAAGATTCGGTTCTCTCTCCCACAGTTTATCTCCGTGTTTTTCTGCCTGCTCGGTTAGCGTCAACTGTGGCTGCACTTGAATAAATGTCATGCCGTATCTGGCTTGCAGCTTGTCACGCGTATCATACGTTTCAGCAAAATGAATGTTGGTATCGAGGTAAAATGCAGGAATGGTGGGAGCCAATTTGTGCAGCATGTCGATTAAAACGACATCTTCAGCGCCAAAGCTGGCAGCTAGGATCAGACTGGCTGCATAGTTTTCCACGGCGTTCACAAGCACGTCCTGTGGCCCTTGACCTTCCAATTGGCTTGCCCATTCCTGTATTTCCTCATCCGCCATTTTCTGGCGATTACTCATCAGCGAAGCTCCTCTCTTGCTAGGATTCACCCACCATCATATGCCTAGTGACTGGAAGTGGCGCATCGTCCACCTATATCCAACTCGCCCAAACCAAACGGTCATGACCGTTTGGTTGACCGTATGCGTTCGCATCCACTTTTATGAAAAACGTCGAGATGTTTCGATCCCCGATGAGAGGGGACGTTTTTCACAGAAAAAAAGCCGCCAGACAGGGTCTGACAGCTTTCTGCTGCTTTATTTTTCCTCTTTTTCGTTTACTGTGGGGGCGAAAATAAAAGAGGCTCCCGTTTGTTGCGTGTTTTTGGCCTCGGTTTTTTGAACCGTTGGTACGGCGTACGAACCAGGGGTTACCAAGGAAGGTGTCACAGTGTAAGAATCATCCTTTTCTTTTGCAAACGCTCCTGGCACGAGCAATGCTGAACAGACAACTGCTGTTACACCCATCATCATCCATTTTTGTTTTCTCATCTATGTCTCTCTCCCTATCCAATGTTTTCCTGTAACGCTTTTTATTGTATGGCATTGGGGAGTCTGCTCGACACGGACGAAAGATTGTTTTTTTTTCAGACTTGAGACGGAATCGTTTTTTACAAAAGAAAAAGCATCCTATACGGATGCTTAAACCCCATTAGTTTTCTTCTTTTTCGTTTACATTTGGAGCGAAAATAAATGCACTTCCTGTTGTTTGCGTACCTGTCACCGCATCTGTTTTCTGGACTACTGGAGCGGTCGCGGTCGTGTACGGAGTAGGGGCGAAGAAAGCATTCGTCACGGAATGTGCGTCCTCTTTCTCTTTGGCAAACGCCCCTGGCACGACCATCGCTGAACAAACAACTGCTGTAATTCCCATCATCATCCACTTTTGTTTTCTCATTTTGATCTCTCTCCTATCCAATGTTTTCCTCTTATGTCTTTATTTTAAGCGGTCAGCCAGGCTGTTAAACACGGACGGAGGGTTGTTTTTTCCTCAGACCTTGGGCGGATTCTGCTTTAGGACCAGAGCCTAGTTCTGTAAGCATCGACTCGCCTTATTTCTTACACATCGACAGCTGTTCTTGTATGCTTATACAGCTCTTCCATCGTCTGCCCTTTTGCTCGGGCAAGCACCTCCATGCGCACACTCAGTTGCTTTTTCGCAAACTGCTGCAAATCAGTGACCTTCACTCCGAATGCACTCACCCCTTGTGGGTTATCCATCCAGTCGTACAGATGACTTGCCATTGGAGCCAGCTCATCCATCTTTTTGGCAATGACATCGTAAATATGGGGATGCTCACAAATCAATCGCTGCAGCAGGAATGTTCCGTAGCTAATGTGCCGCGATTCGTCTGTCTTCAAATACCCAATTCCTTGCATTAAACCAGGCATGAGCCCCGTTTTACTGAGTGCTTCGTAAAACGCATAGTAACCTGTCTCTGCGAGCACACCTTCTACAAACATGTTGTAGACAGTAGAAGCTTCTGCGATGGCCTCGGGGGATTTATCCGTCAGCAGACGATTGAGTGCATTCGGCAGGATCTCATGGAAAATTCGCTTGTACACATCATCGTGAAAATGATGCAAGTCTCCGGACTCGCCGATATTGTCGAGAACCAATCGGAAAAACTCCGTATGCTTGGCCTCTTCAAAGAGGAAGGTCGTCAAATACATTTCTTCCTCCAATCGCCCTTCCTCTGCAATGACCATGATCAAAGGCAAAAGATCAAGGGTGACCGCCTCTTCCCCACCTAGAAAACCAGCAATTCGTCCCAAGGTTTCTTCCTTCTGTTCCGGATTCATATTCGCGTAATCTTCGCAGTCTTGCGTAAAATCAATGTCCTGCGGGTTCCAAATGCCATATCTCTTCGCTTTTTGATACAATTGGTACGGTAGCAGCTCCTGATCCAGTCCTTTTTGGCTGGTCGAAACAAAACCATTCCTCATCCCCATCCAACCTTTCCTTTTTCTCATACGCCTTCTATCCCGAATGAATGAAAGAAGTCATAAATTTGTTAATTTATACCATCCCCATTCTTTACGCTCAGATCAGCCGTTTGATAAAATGAAGGCGCTGTAGGTTGATTATAGGTCAGGCTGAACGGTCGTTCATATCCCCAAAAATCAGGGGGTGTTCATCACTCAAATGGAGGTGGCAATCACTCCATGGTCAGTCCAGAGCTGAACATGTACATCGATCGAATCGAAGAAACGACATATTACGAGGAGAAACTGGTGCTTGCTGTACGCGGCTTCGTTGATCTCTTTCCTTTCATGGGAGCCATTCTGTGCAATTACTCGACGCTCAGTCAAATGGGTGAGGGACTATGGTCGATCCTTGACCAAGAGTTATGCTCCATCCGCGATATACGAGTGGACATGCGCAACATGCCCCTTATCCAGCATGCGATCCGGGAACAGAGAGCCGTACTGCTAGATTCTGAGGCAATCCGTCAATTCCCACCCAATTTAGTGTACGGCGCCCCTTATGCGCTCATTCTCCCCATCTGCTATGGGCCTAACGTACTCGGCTACGCCGGTATTTCCTGGCATCAGGATGGCTGTTCTGGCATCAACCAACAGTTGGTACAATCTTTGAGCGCATACTGTGCGATGCTGGGCAAAGTATTGGCAACCGACTCCCCTCGTCCCAAAACCGTCAAGCTCTCACGCCGAGAAGTCGAAGTCATGCAGCGGATGTCATGGGGCGAAAGCGTTAAGGAGATGGCGGACTGGATGGGAATTAGTGAGTTTACCGTGCAGGATTACATCAAGTCCGCCTTAAAAAAGCTCGGTGTGCAAAATCGCGCACAAGGTGTGGCGGACGCCATTCGACAGCGAATCATTTGTTGAATAAAAATAGAAAAACAACCGAATGTGATTTCGGTTGTTTTTTCTTTGACTCAAGCTTCCCTTTTTACGTTCTGATTTCTACCACGGCCATTATTCCCTGCTCGTAATCGAAAACTCGACAGTACGTCATTGAACTCAAGTGCTTGACACTGTCTGACTGCTACCCCACGTCTGCGAAAACGAATGCGACGAACTTCAAAGTTTCTGCCTGCCCATAGGCTTACTCGTAATTCTGATGCCACTCAACTCCTTCTATCTTTGCTCCAAGATATGACAAGGAAATTGATAGCGTGTGGACAGGTGTAGGATGCTATTCGTTTGATTTTGCTTTCTCGACACAACAAAAAAAGCCGACCTTGCCCTCAACTGGGTAGATCGGCTCTTCTATTCAAAAATTAAGCGTTCAATTTGCCTTTAGCAACTGTTGCCAGTTCGTTGAACGCAACTTTGTCGTTAACAGCCAAGTCAGCCAGCATTTTGCGGTTAACTTCGATGCCAGCAACTTTCAGGCCGTGCATCAGACGGCTGTAGGACAGACCGTTCATGCGAGCTTGCGCGTTGATACGAGTGATCCACAGTTTGCGGAAATCACGTTTCTTTTGACGACGGTCACGGTATGCATACAGCAGGGATTTCATTACCTGCGCATTAGCGGATTTAAACAGGCGATGTTTGGAACCGAAGTATCCTTTCGCCAGCTTCAGGATTTTCTTATGACGACGGCGTGTAACAATGCCACCTTTTACTCTTGGCATACTAAACTCCTCCTGGTCTTTCCAGCATGGCGGCCTACTGCTAGGCGCTTAGGGAGCTCATGCTGCGTAATGGTGTGTAATTGATGCAAAAAAACTTACAGGTAAGTGAGCATTTGCTCAATACGTTTTTGATCGCCTTTGGAAACGAGTGCAGCTTTGCGCAGGTGGCGCTTAGCTTTCGTCGATTTGTTAGCGAACAAGTGGCTACCAAACGCACGGTCGCGCTTCAATTGGCCGCTTCCAGTCTTTTTGAAACGTTTCGCAGCGGCCTTGTTAGTTTTCATTTTAGGCATCTGAAAAATCCTCCTGTCTAAACTACTATGTTACTGCTTTTCCGCTTTCGGAGCCAGAATCATGATCATGCTACGGCCCTCGATCTTTGGTCTGCGCTCAGGCGCAGCGAGATCTTCACACTGGGCAGCTACACGTTCCATAACGCCTAGTCCAATTTCGGAGTGGGTGATTTCACGTCCACGGAAACGGATCGAGCACTTCACCTTGTGATGATCCTCCAAGAACTTGCGGACGTTGCGAAGCTTTGTTTGAAAATCGTGTTCCTCGATGTTAGAAGAAAAACGCACTTCTTTCAGCTCGATGATCTTCTGGTTCTTGCGTGCTTCTTTTTCCTTTTTCGCCTGCTCGTACTTGAACTTTCCGTAGTCCATAATACGGCATACAGGCGGCTTGGCTGTTGGAGCAACGTTTACCAGATCCAGTTCGGCTTCCTGGGCAATGCGCAACGCTTCCCTAAAAGGTACGACTCCCAATTGGCTCCCGTCAGCACCGATTAATCGGACTTCACGGGCACGGATCGCTTCGTTAATTAACATTTGATCCTTGCTAATACTTGCCACCTCCGTCAATTTCGAGAAGGAACAAAAATGTGCGAACGCAATTTGCGCCCGCACATATCTCACCTAAGCAATTTCATCAGATCCGAGGATCTTTGCGTAAGAGTTACCTGTCAACAGTCGTGTACGACGTCGACCCAGGTGAGAAGCTGGGCGCCTCTGCTTGTTCTCGAAGTATGAAGTGTTTTATACACAACCTTTATAATACAGGGTAGCTTTGTCTATGTCAAGACTCATGACTATTTATCCCCCAATGTGGGACATCTCCACTTTTTCTCGCTTGGCGAGTCCAGGTGTTTCACTTAGCCGTTCCTCCGAGTAGCGCACGTCACGCCGCTCCCAGATCGCACGTATCAGCTCCCGAATCTCTTCATCCGTACGTCCATCGCGGACTGGTTCGCGCAAATCATCTCCGGATGAAGCGAAGAGACAGTTGTACAATTTCCCTTCTGCCGACAGGCGAGCTCGCGTACAAGTGGAGCAAAAAGCTTGGGTCACCGATGAGATCAACCCGATCTCCTGGTCCGATCCCTCATAGCGATAGCGAGAAGCCACCTCTCCATAGTAGTTCGCTTCAGTCGCTACCAACGGCATCTCTTCATGAATCAAGCGCACAATTTCACGGGAAGGTACGACTTGATCCAGCCGCCAGCCGTTACTGTTTCCCACATCCATGAATTCAATAAATCGAAGGGTGTGCCCTTGCTCACGGAAGTACCGTGCCATCGGCAAAATATCTTGATCATTGACTCCGCGTTGTACCACCATGTTGATCTTAATCGTAAGCCCGACATCTGCTGCAACACGAATCCCTTCCAGCACAGCATCGACCTGATAGCCTCTTCCGTTCAACATCCCAAAGCGCTCATTATCCAAGCTGTCCAAGCTGACCGTGACCCGATCCAGACCTGCTTCTTTTAGCGCTTGCGCATGGCGGGACAAGAGAGAACCGTTGGTCGTCATCGCAATATCTTGAACGCCTTCTACTTCACGTATCATTCGAATCAATTCAGGCAAATTTCTGCGCATTAATGGCTCTCCGCCAGTAATGCGGATTTTCCCGACCCCAAGCGAAGTAAAGATCTGGGTCAAACGGGTAATCTCCTCAAAGGTCAGCAACTTGCTTTGCGGCAAAAACTCAAAATCCGGTCCAAAAATTTCGGCAGGCATGCAATAACGACAACGAAAATTACATTTATCGGTGACAGATATTCGTAAATCTCGGAGAGGACGGTTCCGTAAATCAAGCACTTTTTCTGGCATAGATGTTCACTCTCCTTTTATCTATAGTACCAGTCTATTATCATAAATCGAAATAGCCAAATTTTCAAACGCAAACAGCACATTGTTTCATAATTTGGACCATTTTTGCAAAAAAAGAGTACGAATACCTCCCGACATTCGTACTCTTTCCGTTATGCATTCTTATATCTTAAACTTACTGATCATTCTTTCCAGTTCACGAGCCATCTGATTCAAGGATTCAAATGAAATGGCAAACTCTTCCATGGTGGCCAATTGACCTTTGGAGGAAGTAGCCAGATTTTCAGCATTGTGTGCTGATATCCTTGCAATTTGGGCAGTCTCGTCCACAGATGCTGCTACTTGTTCCGATCCGGCGGACATCTGCTCAGAGACAGCAGATACCTCCTGAATTTGATCCGTTATCTGTCGAATTTCTTGTAAGATGCGTTGGAAAGCTTCTCCTGACTCCAGTACAGTAGACAATCCATCCTGAACATCCTGATTGACTGAATCCATCGAGTTGACCGCCATGGTCGTATCCGTTTGGATCTCCTGAATGAGGTTGGCGATTTGCCGAGCAGACTCATCAGATTGTTCGGCGAGTTTTCTCACTTCATCTGCTACGACAGCAAAACCTCGTCCATGCTCTCCCGCACGGGCAGCTTCGATGGCTGCGTTGAGAGCAAGCAGATTCGTTTGGGAAGCAATTCCCGTAATCACATCAATGATTTGCACAATTTCTTTGGATCGCTCACCCAATTGCTTGACTACGGATACAGAATGTTCCACAGAGCCACGGATGGAGTCCATTTGCTGGATAGCTTTTTGGATGGACTGATTTCCTAGCTGCGCTTCATCCGCCGTACATGTAGATGATTCTGAGATGATGGAGGTTGTTTCCGCCACGCGTTGGATGCCGATCGACATTTCTTCCATCGCTCTAGCGGATTCTTCCGTACCTCTGAGCTGATTTTGCGCCCCGCTCGCTACTTCCTGTATGGTAGTAGAAATCTTGTTCGTAGTATCTACATTGTCCGCCAAGCGAAGCGATATGTTGTCTGACGAAGTAGAGAGGGTGTGAACCGCTTTTTGGACTTCCCGAACGAGTCCTTGGATAGATACTTGCATCACCTGAATGCTCTGACTAAGCATGCCGATTTCGTCTTTTCTTTCCAAAAGGTTTTTGGGCAATTCCCCGGTAAAATCACCACGTCCGATCTGCGCAATCTGGTCAACAATGGCAAGCAATGGCTTGGTGAATTTGTGCGAGAAAAGAACGGAAGCGACAACCGCTAGTAAGGCAAACAAAATGCTCAATGCCCCGATGATGAAACCGATTTGATTGGCTTCAGCAGATAGCTCAGCTTTTTCGATAAACGAAATATATTTCCAACCGGTTTTGTCTGAAGTAAAGACGTTAGCCAAATACTCTGTATCGTTCATCGTGACCGCAAAGCTGCTGGAGGTATTCTCTGCGATAGCGGCCAATTCAGGAATTTGCGTATCTTTCAGGTTTTTCGAATTGAGCTCGGGGTTCTTGGGATTCGCTAAAATCGTTCCGTCTTTGCCCACCAGCATGAGATAACCCGTTTTCCCGATCTTAATTTCTTTCAGAATGTCGGTTAGCCCTTTTAAATTCACATCCAGGCCAACAACGCCCAGTGGTTCACCCTTGTCATCCTTTAGCATCGTCACGTTACTAATCACGATACTGTTGTCACCCAAATAGAGATACGGATCTGTCGTGATCACTTTTCCGGGATTCTCCATTGGTGTTTTGTACCAATCCCTTGTACGCGGATCATAATTCGGAATGACATCATCTGTCGGCCACTGTATGTATCCTCCGTATTTTGTCGCTAAATAAATAAATGCAGTATTCGGATGAGAATCGACAAATCGCAGGAAATCTTGAAAAATGGCCGCCTCTACTCCGCCATTTTGCAGTGGCGTATGCTTGGTTTTGGTTGGTTTGTCCATATACGTCGTAATGGTGTTATCTGCACTTTTTAATAAGGGACTGCCTGCTATCAGGTTTACGTTTTCACGAATCGAGTCGAAATACAAGTTAATCGCGTTGTCTACTTGAGCCACTTCTTTTGTCGTGGATTCAATAAAATAAGTCTGGATTCGCTCCTCCATACTGACATATACAAACGAGCTAATCACTCCAATCGGGATTAAAATAATGGCAAGAAATGCTGCTATCAGTCTTTGCTTGATGCTTACCCGCATACGTATCCCCCGCAGTTCTTCTTGATGTCCATATGTACAATTACCCTACATCCTTTTCCCGTTCTTTTTTCCAAGTAAACGTATAATGAAAAAAGCCGCCCAAAACTTCAGGGCGGCTCTACTTCTATACGCTTTTACTTCATTTCATTGATTTCAGCGCGGATTTTCTCTACATACGCATCCACTGTCATCGCGCCTTCATCGCCCACTCCGCGTTTGCGGACGGACAAGGTACCGTCAGCCACCTCTTTTTCACCGATGACCAGCATGTACGGGATTTTTTCAACTTGTGCTTCACGGATTTTGTAGCCGATTTTCTCATTGCGGCCATCCAGCTCTACGCGAATGCCAGCTTGTTGCAGCTTTTCTCTTACTTGTTCTGCATATGGCATGTGCACTTCGCTGATGTTCATGATGCGTGCTTGGATTGGAGTCAGCCAAATCGGGAATGCACCTGCGTAGTGCTCGATCAGGATACCAATGAAGCGCTCCATGGAGCCGTACATCGCACGGTGCAAGACAACTGGACGATGCTTCTCGTTGTCTTGACCGACATAAGTCAGGTCGAATTTCTCAGGCATTTGGAAGTCCAGCTGGATCGTTCCACATTGGTGACGACGCTTCAGCGCGTCGGTAATTTGGAAGTCGATCTTCGGTCCGTAGAATGCACCGTCTCCATCTTTGATTTCATAGGCCATACCAAGCTCATCCAACACTGTTTTCAGAGAGCTTTCTGCTGCTTCCCACAGCTCATCAGAGCCCATGGAATCTTCCGGACGAGTGGACAGAGCCACACTGTATTCGAAGCCAAATACCTTGTAGATGCTGTCAATCAAAGTGATCATACCTTTGATTTCGCTCGCGATCTGATCAGGACGGACAAATACGTGCGCGTCATCCTGGCAGAAGGTCCGCACCCGCAGCATTCCATTCAATGCCCCGGAGTACTCATGGCGGTGAACTTGACCGAACTCGGAGTAACGGATCGGCAGGTCGCGGTAAGAATGCATCTCGTTTTTATAGATCAGCATGTGACCTGGGCAGTTCATTGGCTTCAAGGCGTAAGTCGCGTTGTCTACTTCAGAGAAGTACATGTTCTCTTTGTAGTGATCCCAGTGACCGGATTCTTTCCAGAGACGCTCGTTCATGAGGAACGGAGAGCGTACTTCTGTGTATTGTGCCAATTGTTGCAGACGGCGGGAGAATTGCTCCAGCTCGTTGCGAACAGTGAAGCCTTTTGGCAGGTAGAACGGCATACCTGGTGCTTCCTCGGAGAACATGAACAGTCCCAGTTCTTTACCCAATTTGCGGTGATCGCGCTTTTTCGCTTCTTCGATGAAGTGCAGATATTCATCCATGTCTGCTTTTTTCGGCCAAGCTGTACCGTATACGCGTTGCAGAACTTGGTTTTCTGCTTTTCCGCGCCAGTATGCACCTGCCACGCTCATCAGCTTGAATGCTTTGATGTAGCCAGTGGACGGCAAGTGCGGACCACGACAGAGGTCGAAAAATTCGCCTTGCTCATACAGCGTGATAGTCGCATCCTCTGGCAGGTCGCGAATCAGCTCCAGCTTCAGGTGATCGTTCAGTTCTTGGAAAATCGCAGTTGCTTCTTCACGGCTTACGACTTTGCGGCGAATTGGCAGGTCTTCCTTCACGATTTTTTCCATTTCTGCTTCGATTTTGCCCAAATCCTCTGGGGAAAGGGAAACCGGAATATCCATGTCGTAGTAGAAGCCATCTTCGATCACAGGTCCGATTCCGAACTTCACTTCAGCGCCGTAAATGCGCTTTACCGCTTGAGCGAGCAAGTGAGCCGTACTGTGGCGGTATACTTCCAACCCGTCAGCAGAATCGAGGGTAACGATTTCAATCGCTGCGTCATCTGTGAGTTCTGTGTACAGATCGACAACCTTGCCATCTTTTTTACCAGCTACTGCCTTTTTCTTCAGGCTAGAGCTAATGGAGCCTGCGATGTCTTCGATAGTAATCCCAGCGTCGTATTGACGAACGGCTCCATCTGGGAAAGAAACATGAATTTGTGCCACTGCGGATTCTTCCTTCCTGTATCTTGTTTGGTTGAGAAAATAAAAAAACACTCATCCCCAAAAAGGGACGAGTGTGTTCTCGCGGTACCACCCTACTTCAAGTCTGTTCACAAAAACAGACTCCTCATTCCATGTAACGGTATTTAACCGGCTTACCGATAGTAAAAGCCTACGCTTCGTTCCCGGTAGCTACTCGAAGGTGGTAGATCAATAACAGTTCGCAGCGAGCTTCCAGCCTGTGGCCCGCCTCTCTAGAGCGTCCTTGCTATTGTCCGTGTCCTTCTCATCGTATTTATAAGCGATGTAAAGTTGTTGTTGCTATTATAGTTTAGAGGGATTATTCCCGTCAAGTACACGTCGCTCGGATAGGCAAAGGGAACAAGAGTGGCACGTAACGAGCCGACTGTCAAAAATACTGCGGATCGTCTGTGCAAGCCCAGGCTTTTCCGAAGCCATATGGAGCACGATACTCTCAGGAGCCAGTGTAACCAAAGCACTGACCAAATAATCCTCGTCCCTGCATTTTTGTTCGTCCATGTTCAGCACTGTATCCAACTGTTCAAGCCAAAGACGATTCCCTTTTTTGTCATAAAGATGGAAAGGTTTGTCCACACTAGGAACGACATGAACGACTTCCTGCTTCGTTTCCTGTACAGCGATGAAATAGCGCAACAGCTCGACAAACTCTTGGTATTGCTTGTCTTCCAGATATTCATCAATGCCAGTTTCCACGAGCTCAAACAGCTCGTTCCAATGCTCCTGCAGTCGAAACCGGACGAAGCCCAAGACGTTGATCGTTCTCTCCCACTCCAGATAGGTGAAAACTTTGCGATATACGTTTGCCTTGCGTGTCGTAGCCGTTAACAGTTCCCTGCCATCAAGCTCGACTTCTTGGCACATGCGTTGAATATAAGGAAAAATCTCTGCCCACTCGGTTTCCATCTGTTCGGCAGCGAGTAAATCAGCGGCCATTTCTTCCATAATTTTCGGTTCCTTCACCTGAATGACCCATTCGGCTAATGTAAGAGCAACAAAGGCTCTCGCCCACTCGATGGTCTGCGCGTCATACTCAGTCTCACACCAGCTTTGAAAGTAGAACAAGAGATATCCATTCTCTTCTTGCTCCCTGTATGTAATGCGCACCGGTGCAGTGTTGACCCGCTCCGTCATCTCATTTACGATAGCCCGATACGTGTCACAATGCTCAGGGACATTCTCCAGCAATACGCGAAACGTCTGCATAACCATCCCCCCAACCGCCATTGTAGTTACAGTATATGTCCCGTCAGGAGCGATATACTTTTAAACGGTTGGAAACTCAGGGAAGGTTGCAGGTAAAAAGTTCCTGCTTAAAAAACCAAAAAACGCTTCCCTGCCGGTTTCCCTTTGTTGGGAGGGGGCAGAGAAGCGTTTTTTGGTTTTTTAGTTTTGCATGACAAAATCACGTTCTGCCATCTCGCCGTCTTTGAAAACGCGCAGAATGTCATACTGTGTGTTGCGCTGTGCAGGGATTTTGCCTGCGCCGCGAATGAGCTCCAATATTTGGTTCGTGTTGACCTTGTACGTACATGCCGCTGCGGAAACAACGTTTTCTTCCATCATCGTTTGGCCGAAATCGTTCGCTCCGTAAGAGAGAGAAAGTTGACCGTAATGAGGGCCCATCGTCACCCAGGAAGATTGGAAGTTTTCGATATTATCCAGCATGAGGCGGCTGATTGCCAGTGTTTTCAAGTACTCCTCTGGCGTATTGTTGACAGCCTTCATGTTGGTGTTGTCCGGCTGGAAGGTCCAGACGATAAACGCTTTGAAGCCGCCTGTTTCATCTTGTGCATCGCGAATGCGCAGAAGGGACAGTACACGCTCTTCCATCTCTTCCCCAAAACCGATGACCATCGTAGCTGTACCAGGCAAGCCTGCACGGTGTGCGGCTTTTTGAGTATCAATCCAGTCAGTCCAAGAGCCCTTCAATCGGGAAATCTTCCGACGTGTGCGATCATCGAGGATTTCGCCACCCGCTCCCGGCAAGGAATCGAGACCCGCTGCCTTCAGCTCTTTCAACACTTCCTCGACAGACATGTTGGAAACTTCAGCGATTTTCATCACTTCCGCTACAGACAGAGAATGCATCGTAATCTGCGGGAAGCGTTGCTTGATCGCGCGCAACAGGTCAGTGTAATAATCCAGCTTTAGATCGGGATTCGTACCGCCTTGCATCAAGATTTCCGTACCGCCTACGTCTACGGTCTCCTGAATTTTTTGGAAAATAGTCTCTCTGGGAAGAACGTATCCTTCCGAAGAGCCTGGCGCTCGATAAAAAGCACAAAAACGGCAATACGTGTCACATACGTTCGTGTAATTGACGTTGCGACTAATGACAAAAGTCGCAATCGGTTCTGGATGATGCTTTTGCATGACCAGATTGGCGTAATGTCCGATCTTTTCGATTTCATTGCTCGCAAACAAAGCCAGACCGTCTTCGAGACCCAGTCGTTCACCTGCGAGAGCACGTTCCAATATAGAATCGATCATAAGGATCACTCCTTGTACCATACGTAAATTCCATCCCACATCATAACACAATACCGGGACATCGGCTATAGCCCGAGGTGCTGGCAGATTCGCTGCTATACGCGAAATAAACCCTGCAAGAGACAGGGCTTGGAATCGCAATTATTCTTATTCTTCTTCATATCCGATCTGTTCGTATACTTCTGGCTCCCAGTAAATCACGGTTTGCGCGAGTGGCAAATTCGTTTCGCGTGCTCCGTTTGGTTTGCCATTAAAATAGATGATTTCTGTTATGGATACCCGATCACCACGAACGTCAATTTCCCCTGACAATTGCAAGTTAGTCCCGTTTGGCGCATAGAAAACGGCTTTTCCCGAACCCAATGTTTTCATTGGTTCCTCCCATGATGTTTGTCCTGTTTCCCTACATTTTAGTGGATAATCTTTCCTAGCGTCAATGAAAAACAAGGACTTCATTACCAAGTAACTTGATGATGATTCCAATTAAAGTATGCCTTCGATTGTTTGTTGTGGGTCACAACCAATAGAAGGGCTACATTCACGATGGCGATCAAGAAAGTTCCATTGCTTATATCCAGTAAAATCGCCAAACTTATGCAGACTTCCTTATTTTCCCTCTCGACATCTAACTTCAGTTGTGGTCTTTCTTTGGACAAACTGGCATAGGATGGCTACAATAGAAAAAACCTTCTAAGGAGATGCTCATGCTCGAACATATCACACAGCTATTCATGCAATATGGGATGTGGGGACTTGTTGCCATGGCATTTTTGGACTCATTTATTAGTCCGATTCCTCCGTTTTTTATGCAAATTGCGATGAGTCTACTCGATCCAGGCTCAGCGATTCAGTTTGCGACAGTAGCCTTTACTGCTTCCGTCCTCGGCGCTCCCATCGGATTTTTTTTGGGGAGATGGCTGGGAAAACCACTTTTGCACAAGATTCTCCCTGAAAAATGGGTTATTGTAGCGACGGAAAAATTCGCAAAAAACGGGGATGCTGCCGTACTGATCGGAGCTTTTACCCCCATTCCTTTCAAGGTTTTCACTGTGCTCTCTGGCGTATTCAATTACTCGCTGACCAAGCTCATGTTTTATGCGATCATCGGGCGGGGATTGAAGTTTTATTTGATTGGCACCTTGTTTTATTTATACGGAAAACATGCAAAGGTTCTGATCGATGAATACTTTGAGATCACTCTTTTGGCGGTCGCAACAGTGGCTGCTGCGATCTGGTTTATTTGGAGTATGCGCCGCAAGCGGTATGCGTAAAAATCAAAAGCGCCCAAGCCACCTCAACAAGTGGTCTAAAGGCGCTTTTTGATTATCGGGTCGGAACAATAGCGGACTGTTGGGCCCACTCTTCTACGCTGACAAACTGATACTCCACCAGTTGGGTGAAGAACTGTACATCCAGCAAAGAATCTGCTTGAATCCCCCGCTTTTCTTGTGAATGGAAATGCTTTTCGGCATACAGCTTTGCCAAAATGTATTTGCGCGCATTTCCGTCACGTGTCACCTGATCCTCTGCTTCACTGACGATGCATGATAAGGTGTACAAATCTACCATATGGTCCGCGAGTGTTTTTAATTTGTACGTCAAATAATCGTGGGTCTGTTGCATGAGATAGGCGATATTTTCCTCCAGGATGGCCAGTTCTGTCCGAATCAACTCGGCGTACGGCTGTGAAAAGGCATGCTTCCAGCCAGCTATGCGATCCCGAAGCAATTTGCTAAACACTTCGTGGCTGTTTTCTTTTTGCATCACACGCAAAATATCGAGTGCAAGTATATTCGAAGTGCCTTCCCATACGGTCAAAACCTGCGCATCACGCAACAGACGCGGCGTCACGTACTCCTCGATATAACCGTTACCGCCATGAATTTCAATCGCGGTATGGGTCGATTCGACGGCCTCTTCCCCTGTACGGTATTTCAGCAAAGGAATCAGCAGGCGAGCAAGCGCGTTATCCTCTTTGCTGACGGAATGAGACTGCAAGCGATCATAAACAGCAATCATATCAAACACCGCACCCGTGCTGACCTCCGTATCCAATAAGAGGCTAACCAGCATTTCTTTTACCATTGGGTACTGATCGATTGGCTTCCCGAATGCACGACGTTGCTCGGCATAATACCTCGCTTCGTAAAATGCTCGACGCATGATCCCAATCGAAGCAATCGCGTTGCAAATGCGAGAGAGGTTCAAGGCTTCTGCCATGTACTTGAAGCCGTTCTCCGGCTCCCCGATCAAATAGCCCTCTGCCCCGTTCAACAGTATTTCCGCAGATGGTACGGCGTTGACGCCCAGCTTATCTTTCAGGCGGCGAACTTGGATGTGATTGCGTTCGTTGTCAGGCTTTATCCAAGGCACCAAAAACAGCCCGAGCCCTTTTGTCCCCGTTTTCTCCTCATCGATTCTCGCCAAAACAGTCGCAACAAATGCTCCAGCATTGCTCGCAAAAAACTTTTCACCTGTCAATCGATACACACCCGGCCGACCAGCTACTGGCTCTGCTACAGTCAAATTCGCACCGACATCCGAACCGCCCTGTCTCTCCGTCAGCCAAGTAGCCCCCTCATACAAGCGAGTGCGATCACGAGATGTCAGTCCTGTCAGGTACTGCTCTTTTTGTTCTTCGCTGCCATAACGATCAATTAAATAAGCGGCTGACATCGACAAGGTGACAGGGCAATAGAAGCCCGGCTCAGACTGACTCACGAGATAGCCCATGAAAAAGGAATAGCTGTACGGCGCTTTTCTCCCCAACTCAGGAATGTCTTGATACAAGTAGCTGACGATGCCTGCTCCGTAAACTTCTGCTACTGTTTCCTTGTAGCCTTCATTGGTAATGATCTCAGAAATATCCTCACCCAGCCGATTGTACTTGCGCAATCTCGGCTTGCCTTCTCTATCTGTATAGACGGCACGCTCATCGATGGGTCCTGCCACTTGCGCACCTAGCCAGCTCAACTGCTGTCTGGCCCATTCATGCATGGAAGCAGGGAGATAACGTTCCAGCAAGTAATCGAGGTTGGGATCTGCTTTGTAAAAGTTTTGCCCCTGTGGCATACGCGGATGCGGGATGTTGTCGCTGTATGTTCGCTGATCAATGCTCGTTTGTAAGTCACTCATCGCAGTTCCACTTCCTTTTGGAAACTGACATCACGCAATACATGCTTCAGGATTTTTCCGCTCGTGTTCCTCGGCAGAGCAGGAACGATATTCACCTGTCGCGGAAGCTTGTAATCGGCGAGATGACCGCGCAAAAAGCCTTGGATTTCCTCTAACCACTCTCGATTTGTTTCGACTCCTGATTTCAGCACCATATAGGCCGTAACCGTCTCCCCCCACTCAGGATGCGGCAAACCTACAACAGCTACCTCGCCAATCGACGGGTGACGCTCTAACAACTGCTCGATTTCCTTTGGGTAGACGTTTACCCCGCCCGTAATCATCACGTCTTTTTTGCGATCAATCATCCACAGAAATCCATCCTCATCCACGCGTGCAATATCGCCAGTGTACACCCAACCATCGCGAATGGTTTCTGCTGTAGCCTCTGGATTGTTGTAGTATCCTTTCATTGTCCCTTCTCCGCGCAAGCGAATTTCACCCGCTTCGCCACTGGCGCATCGCTCTCCTCGCTCGTCAACAACCTCCATTTCGACGAACAATACACCACGATTGCCCATACTGCCGATTTTGTCCGGATGCTCTCGGTGCAAGAGGCACATTCCGGTCGGCCCTGCCTCCGTCAAGCCGTATACGCACGCCAGTTTATCGCGTCCATAAGCTCCTTCCATGAGCGAAGCCATCTCTTTGGACAGTGGAGCCCCGCCATACATCCAATATTCGATGGAAGACAAATCGTACGCGGCAAACTCTGGGTGCTTCATCGTCAGCAAGTACGCCACTGGAGCTCCGAAGAAATGCGTAATCCGATGCTGCTGCACCAAATCCAAAAGAAGCTGCGGCGAGAAGGTCAGGGCCATTACCTGGGTGGCGCCAAGCATGAGCCCTGCAATGAAAAAGAGATGGAGGGGAGCTGAATGACTCAGCGGCATCAAATGCAAAATTCGTGAACGATGTGTCATCGTCAGTTCGATCGACATCATTTTCGCGACAGTCAATAAGCTTCTATGTGTATACAGCACCCCTTTAGGGCGTCCAGTCGTGCCAGATGTATACAGGATGCTGACCTCGCTATCTTCGTTCATGTTCACCAAATACGGCTGCGAAGAAAGCGTATTCATTTTATCAAAAGACACGTCACTGACATCCCAGTCAGCGATTCCATGCCATTTCCCTTGGCTCACACCTGTTTTGATTGCCACAAGCTGTGGCGTTTGCAGGACCCACTCATTCACGATAGGCACGATGGCATCATGAACAAGAAGTGCCTTTGCTCCGGCATGTTCACATATATGTCGTACTTCTTCTTGGGTTGAGCGCGCATTGATCGGTACGACGAGGGCACCACTGCGAATGACGGCGACGTAAAAAATGGCAAACTCCGGGCAATTGGGCATTAGCATGACAACCCGATCCCCTTGCTCGATGCCAAGCTCTTGCAAATGGCAAGCCCACTGAGTAGAACGTGTGTCCCACTGGGAGAAGCTGACCTCTACATCTCCTGCAATCAGCGCGGACTTGTCAGGGTATTTCCTTCCGTTTGCCGCGAGCAGAGCTGATACGTTCATCGTTTCTCCTCCTCATTTTCTTCAAGCAATTTTTGTTCAAAGTTTTGCTTGTAGACGAGAATGTCTTCTCTCAGTTGTCGGAGTTCCATGATTTTCTCGTCGATCTCAGCCAGCTTTTGGTTGCCGTACTCGATCGTTCGCAAAAGCTGCGCCCGACCTGTACGGTCCTCGTCGAACAGCTCAATCATCTCGCGAATCTGATCCAACGAAAATCCGAATCGCTTTCCTCGCAAAATGAGTCGCAGCCTTGCACGATCCTTGCGGTTGTAGTACCTGCTTCCCTTCTCTGTCCGACTGGGAAAAATCAAGCCGAGCTCTTCGTAGTACCGAATCGTTCTGGTGCTGACATCTAATTGTTGAGCAAGATCAGAGATGGTCCACGATTCTTCCTTCTGTATTCCTTCTCTGCTCATGTCCAACGCCCCTTACTTACATTTATAAAATTCTAAATTTACCGAATAAAGTGATTGTAACTGTCGTTTACGTAAACGTCAACTTTATGAAAAATTTATCGGGCCAATCACCAATCTATTATTCGCCCATATATTGTTATTGTGATTTTTGGGGAAGGAGGTGAAGCAATGGCCGTCATCAAAGCGAACTCCAGAGATGTCGATATGCTTGCCAGACTGATTCGAGCTGAGGCTGAGGGTGAAGGTGAGTTGGGCATGTTGATGGTTGGCAACGTTGGGGTAAATCGGATTTTAGGTAACTGCCTTGACTTCAAAAACATTCGCAGCATGCGTGACATGGTCTATCAATCTCCGGGAGGATTCGAAGCGGTCCAGAAGCCGTATTTCTATCAACGGACCAGGGAAAAAGAAAGACGATTGGCACAGCGCGCAGTCAATGGCGAAAAGACCCGTCCGGCTAGCAACGCATTATGGTTCTACCGCCCTGCCGGAAACTGTCCAGCTACCTGGTGGGATCAACAAAACTCCGGTCGCTATAAGGCACACTGCTTCTTCGTTCCAACACCAGCAGATTGTCCACGCGTCTATTAAAAGAATGAGATAGATAAAGGAGCGAGTTCATCATGAGTCAACAAATGCCTTACACTGGTTTCCCTCAACAACAATACGGCTACGACATGTATCCATCCGCACAGTATCCATACGGCATGCCTCAGCAACAGCAGCAGATGATTCAGCAGCAGCAACCTCAACTGGTTCCGATGCAACCAAGCGGATCCTTGATTCCTGGAATGCCCATTACTCCTGGGCAAGTAATGGAAGAATCGTACATCGAAAACATCCTTCGCCTGAATCGAGGCAAAGTCATTACGGTATACCAAACGTTTGAAAACAACAGCCAGTGGAACGCCAAAATTTTCCGTGGCGTTCTCGAAACGGCTGGCCGAGACCACATTATTATTAGCGATCCGCAAACAGGCAAGCGCTATTTGCTCCTCATGGTCAACACCGATTACATCACCGCGGACGAAGAGTTGAATTACGTTCCGCCTCAGCTCCCAACAGGCGTTCGGTAAGCAGCCAAGCACAAAAAGACAGTTTCCTTCGGCTATCCCGGGGGAGAACTGTCTTTTTGACGTTTAAACAATTCCATGCTATTAATGAGTGAGAAACACGACCGCTTTGCAAAGGATGAGGAAGAGTGGCATTTGGGATTACACGAGACGAACTGAACCGTTGGAAGCAAGCCGTTAGTCGAGGCGAATTGGCATTTCTCACGCATTATTGGCTGGACCCACGTTTTCCTGGAATCAAAACCGTTACAAAAGTAGGCTGTACCAATTATTCGTTACTGACAGATTGGTGCCTTGCCAACGGACTCGATCCTGTCTACATTCATAACCGTGCACCCTTCCCGCATTTTGATTTACTTGGCGAAAAACAAATCCAGATCTTGCAAAAGGAAGGTTTGTGGGATCACTTGGAGCGCTTTCGCATGCTGGATGATGAACGAGACTAGGACGGATCTTTTTGCACGTGGTAGCCCCGATCACCATAAGGCGCCAGCTTTTTCATCCATT
Organism: Brevibacillus fortis; assembly: GCF_046196545.1. Taxonomy (GTDB): domain Bacteria; phylum Bacillota; class Bacilli; order Brevibacillales; family Brevibacillaceae; genus Brevibacillus; species Brevibacillus fortis_A. The sequence continues at coordinate 1,750,466 of NZ_CP176370.1, read as the reverse complement.
TATCCTCGAGTTTTTCCAGTGCATCCTTCCCATCAAAATACGGATGGTCTTTCTTCTCAACCTTCTCTAATACTTCGATTTCAAAAGCGTCCGGACCGTATTTATCCCAGTCTTTTTGCAGCTCACGATTCGGATGTGAGCCATGCTGAAGCATGAACTTTCTACCGTTGATCGTTTTTAGGTTATTCGTGCTGGCGATGAACACTTTGTCATTTTGCTTGTTCTTAATTTGATAAACGCCTGCATCGGTTTCTACTTCCTTGTACATCTGCTTGAGCTCTTGTTTGCGATTCATCTGTTGCGCCCCCCGTTCCTCTCCTTCATTTTCCACAGCGATCCGCCAATATTGACTGCCGTCAGCCTGTCTATCCATCAACCCAACATCGACTAAATATCTCCGCAAGGTCACATAATCGTCGAAGAGACCTTCCAAAATCTCATTCACTTCCGGCTCGGTGTAAAAACGATCGAGCTCAAATTTTTTGGAAATCTCTTCGAGTAAAATGAGTTTATGCTTTTGCTTGCGCGGGAATCGCTCTAATCGACCTGATAGTCCATTCGGCAAAAATCTCTTTACGATCGAGGCATACTCTACAGCATCGCCATCTTTCGGGGTAGCCTTTTGCTTGCTTGATTTGCCATCATTGGACGATTGATGTTTATCCGCTTCATGCAATAACTCCATCATGACCAGGAATACCTTGGCCTGACGTTCTTTTTCCTTGAGTGCAAAGCGGTGATTACGGATCGTCGATGCACTGCCGATCCCCATTTCATTTTGAACCTCGGCGTCAGTCTTGCCCTGGTAAAAAAGGCGTAGCAAATTAACCTGATGATCAGACAAGCCTGTCAATCGTTTATCCAACTGGCTCAGGTAAGTAAAGACAGAACCGTGCGCAGCCTCGATGTGATAGCGCATATAGCGGGACGCTTCGTACAAGACACCCTCTACTGGATAAATAATTCCTTTCTCCACCTGTTCCCCACAGAGCAAGCACATAAAATGTTCGTCTTGTTCGATGTAACCTTGCTTCCACTCTTGAAGGGAAGCACTCCAAAACGCTTCATGAAGACTCATATATAAACACAACCTTTATTCGTTTGATTTATTATAGATAACTTATCATTGCGTTTGTTTTATGTCAAACAAAAAAGCCCTCTGTTGTGTATTCGCACAACAGAAAGCCTTTTTGTCTATGCTTCACTGGCTCGCATCGCAAGACTTGCTTGGGCCAGCTCTTTTAAAAATGCCAGGCGATCGCCTTTATAGAAACGTCCCTCTGTTGATGTCCGGTTTTGCCGATAGCGGATCGCCAAGCGGTTTACCAACCGATTGATCTCCAGATGTTGTTCCTCTTCCATTGTAAAACGTACGGCGTATTCGTAATAGTCCGTTTCCCACGGAATCGTGCGAACGACGTGGCCGTACATTTTCAGAGCCTGTCCGCACAATTCCGTCGCAAACTGCAGAACGAGCTGGTCATTGGCTGGCATTTTGAGATGAGAGAGAAAGCGAAGTCCACCTGCTCCGATATCCTCGATCAATACCTGTGTGCTCCCAATTTCCATGGTTTTCCCTTTGATCAGCACAATAGTCATGTCTGCACAGAGGGCGTATTCTAGACGTAAGCGAAAAAATTCACGTTGATGCCCCTCTGATCTACCTGGCATTGTTTTCTCCTTCTTTCTCTTCTCATAGTGGGTAACACGCAAAAGAAAGAGCGCCTGTCAGCTTGGCGCCTTTCTTTTTATTTTTTGGGCTTTCGATATCTGATCTCCTGCTCCTTCACCTGAAAGCGATTCCATAATTCTCTCTCATCATGCGTGATGGAATCATGCTTTTCCAGCCGGAAGAGGAGTCTAACGACCACCCAAACAATCAAAAGAAACGCAAAAAAGATAACCAGTGTAAGAAAGATCATAAAACCTGCCTCCTCCCATTTACTAACAACATATGGGAGGAAGCAAAATAAGATAACCAAATGTGTCAAAAACCTGACAAATCTTCTTTTCTAGAAGGTAGTCACACTTCGCGGCTTCTCGGGAACAGCAAACAACCTATCCAAAATGGGAAGCTTTTCTGGAGCATCCAGCTCCAATTGGCCGTATTGATACAGCTTGCGGACAGTTACTACCCCCATCACGAGTGAAGAAAAATCCGAAATATCTAGCTGCACCGAGACATCAGGCTCCACTGCCTCCCCTATTTCCGGACGTCCATCCACAAACTTAATGAGCCATGTTCCTGCGTTCTCAGGCAGAAACGAATCACGGATCGTCAGCTTCACATTTACCGTTTCCGAACCAAAAAGGTGGTGGGACAGCTGACGGAAAAATCCCGGCACATCAATAATCCGATACATCAAACCGATTCCAGATACATGGCTCTCATGATAAATGCTCCACAACAGCGAATCCGTTCCATTACCCGGATCAGATAGCAACAAGTGAAAATCTTCGTCCGGCGTCGTAAACTCGATCCGTTGAATCTGATCGGCCTGGCTACGCAGAAAAGAGAGCAGTTGTGCAAGTGCTTCGCGGTTCTCATACTGAAGCTCTCTTACTTCTATGTTGTTGAAGAGTTTGTTTTTTTCATGGGCGCTCTGGAACTGGAACGCGAGATAGCCGCCTAGTCTTCCTTCCTTTTTGTAGCCGACAGTAATCAATTCAGGACCATCGAGGAGTCTGTCCCAGTCCCGGTCTGTTCGCTTGATCATGCCATGCGTTTGACGGGCAATTCGATGATAGCAAGCAGACAGTTCTTCTTTGTCTTCTTTTCCTATATAGACGATTTTGTCCTTGCCTACAAACGGCAGGCTGGACGGCTTGAACTTGTATTGGTGAACCTTGGTCCCTATTCCAAAACCCATTTGCTTGTAAAAATCAACACGAAACGGATAGAGAGAGACCAGTGAGATTCCCCGTTCCCGATAGCTGGATAGAAAACCTTGCAGCATCGACATGGCCACTTTTTCCTTTTTATGCAAAAGGTCTACGGCGACCAGCCCAATCCCTCCAGTTAAAATCGGTGTACCGTGAACATTCATAGGAAAATCGTACCATTTCATTATACCCAACAATTGTCCATCACGGTAGCATCCGTGGTAGCTGACGTGTGGGTCGTTTTCGATCGTCTCCCTTACGCGTTCGGCAAATCGCTGTCTGCTCTCTGCACCCTGTAGATTGCTTCCAGGATAGCTCATCGCTGCAATCCTAACGACCTCATCGATATCGTCAATTGAAACCGGTCGAATCTCCTCCATCGTCTCATGCACTCCTGTCCGCAAGAATTTGGGCATCTAGGAAAATAGTATCGATGAATGCAACAACTGGCAATATGAAGTTTGTATTTTTTGGAAAATTGTAACCAATTATTGAAAAACGCCCGCACTCGGCGGACGTCTTCGAATTAGTGTGTCTGTTTGACTCTGCTTCCTTTTGCGATCAAAAGCGTCAGAACAAAGCTGCCTATCGCAAGCACTAAAGTGCCTGAGAAAACCACATGAACACCACTGGCCAATAAGTCTCGGATCTGTGCCAGCTGTGCCACAGGGATCGACCCGTGTTCAAACGAGGCCCCTAAATTCGTATGACCACTAGCAACTGTTACCATGTTGAACAACATTCCGAATACAGCTGCCCCGAAGGTTTGGCTAAATGTACCCGTGAATGTATTGAGGGCAACCGCTGTCCCCCTCTTATCGACTGCAACGGACGATTGAATTTTCACCATAATGATCGGGGAAATGAGTCCCATTCCCAAACCAATTAAGCCAACAGCCACATAAATGAGGTATCCCGCTGACTGAGCGGACAAGAAGCTCAACAATGTTGTCGCTACCGTCAGAACAGCCGTTCCTGCGACAAACAACTGTTCAGCCCGCAGCTTGCCTAACAAGTTCCCGGCAAGGATAGAGCCGATCGTCCAGCAAACCGGCATCGGTGTCAGGACAAAGCCAGCCATTGTCGCACTTTCTCCCAAGACTCCCTGGCTCCAGATCGGCAAGTAAACCACCATGCTGATGACAATTCCATTGGTCAAGAGCGTCAGCAAATTGATCATGGTCACGTTTCGATTGGTAAAAAGCGAAAGCGGAATCAGCGGCTCAGGCGATTTCTTCTCCACCGATACAAACATCAGATAGGTCACCAAAGCAAATACGATCAAGGAAATCGTCACCGGACTGGTCCAGGATTGATTCTGGCTACCTGTTAACAACGCATACAACAAGGCGATGGTCCCGACCGAAAAAATAAGTGCGCCCGGATAATCGATATGGCGCTTTTCTTTGACGGCAAGCTTTTCCTTGTACAAAAAGACGAGCATGAAAAACGATACGAGGCCAAAAGGCAAGTTAAGAAAAAAGATATAACGCCACGTCAGTGTATCGACCAAAAATCCTCCGACCAACGGACCTGCCACACCGGAAAGTCCCCATACAGCGCTAATCCAGCCCTGCGCTTTTGCTCTGGCAGTCTGCTCAGTGTACAAATCTCCGATGATGGTCATCGTAATCGGCATGACTGAACCTGCACCCAAGCCTTGAATGGCACGGAAAACAATGAGCTGCCACATCGACGTCGCCACTCCACAGAGCGTGGAACCTAACAAAAAGATGCCGATCCCGATTAACAAAACGTTTTTTCGGCCAAATAAATCAGCCAGCTTGCCGTAAATGGGAGCAGATACGGCAGTGGCAAGCATGTAGATGGCGTATACCCAGCTCACCTGTTCAAAACCTGCCAAATCACTCGTAATGCGTGGTACGGCTGTACTCACAATCGTTCCTTCCATCGCAGCAAGGAATGTCGAGAGCATTAGGGCAATCATAATCTGTAGTCTCATCTCGATCTCCTCTCTCTATCTACGCATGATCGCGAGCAGCAAAAAGCATTGTCTAGTATATCACATTAGAGAACATATCTTCGCCAACCTTTCTCGACCAACGAAAAACCTCGTCTTGTCGATGACAAGCGAGGCATTGTTTTTCCGATCAGAGTGATCGATTGGCTACGCGTAGTTTCACTGCTGCAAACACCTGCTGGTAATAATGCACTTCATGTGGAACAAAGTCAGCTTTGATCGCGATCATCGCGGTATCTTTTTGTTCACTATTTTCCGTTAGCAAAAATCCATTCACCGTCATCTGCCCGATCTCACCCGCAAACAACCGCTCCAGCTCATGTAGACTGACCCAAAATAGCCCTGTGACTTCTTCTTCCTGTACACGGTACTTGCGTAAGGATTGATCGCATTCATACAAAAAGGTATGGCACATTTCCTTATCAATGATGGAGGGGGCAACCGTGACATCACGAATCACGCCTAGCTTGTCCAATTCCTCAAAACCCACGGACAAGCCAAGCTCCTCCTCCAATTCCCGCACGCCGTCACTTGGCTGTTCCGAAGCGAGAAGATGACCGGCAGAGGTAATGTCGAGCAAATTCGGACAAGTATCCTTTTGTGGATGTCTTTTTTGAAACAACAATTCGATCTGGCCCTCTACTACGCGATAAATCCAGCAGTGAAAGGTTTGATGCCACAGTCCCAAGCGGTGTACTTCGTTACGCACTTCAACCCCGATGTGCTGTCCTGCTTCGTCAAATATGTCTAGCTGCTCTTCCTGCATGTTTTCCACCCCATGACTTGTCTCTTGCGCATTTCTCTTCCCCAAGTTACATTCCCGGTCCAGAGCGTGAATTCCTCTCTATTGACGAAAGAAGGGACAGCGACAAACGCCATCCCTTCTATCACCATTAGTTGATCGATACTTCATCCAGCATCAAGTAGCCAACAGGGCTCAGCCAGAAGCCATTTACATTCTTGGATGTAACCGCCACATGGTCAATCGTGCGGATTGGAAGGATCGGTACTTCTTTCAGCTCGATTTCTTGCAGCTTTGCGTAAATTTCGTTGCGTTTTTGCGCATCTTTTTCGCGACGTCCTTCTTCAATCAGCTTGTCTACCCCTGGGTTGTTGTAGAACGCCATGTTACCTGCGCTGCCTTTCGAAGTGCTGTGGAAGACGTTGTACTGGTTGTAGTCGCCATCCCCTGTTGCATTGCCCCAGCCCCCGATGAACATAGCATGCTCACCATTGTCTGTGTGCTCCAGATACGCACCGTATTCCATTACTTTGATCTCCAAATCAATGCCGATGCCCTTCAACTGTGACTGGATGACTTCTGCTACGTTCATGCGCTCTTTACGGTCATCTGTCACGATGGACGTCTTGAAGCCGTTCGGGTAACCTGCATCTGCGAGCAGTGCTTTTGCCGCATTGACGTCATACGAGTAATCCTGAAGATTCGGGTTGTAGCCGATTACTTTTGGCGACATCGAGGAAACCGCTTGTGTTCCTACATTGTTGTATACCCCTTGTACAATGGCTTGTTTTTCGATAGCATGCGCGACAGCTTGACGTACGCGTACATCATCAAATGGCTTCTTCTGCACATTAAAGCCGATATAATCCACACCCAAGCCTTCTGCACGCACCATGTTCATGCCAGGTGATGCCTGTGCACGCTCTACTTCCGTCACTGGAAGCTGGTCGCCGATGTGCGCTTCGCCTGCTTCGATCATCGCTACGCGGGTCGTATCTTCTGGAACGACCTTGTACAACACTTCATCTACCTTTGGTTTTTCACCCCAGTAGGTATCATTTTTTGCGAGTTTCATATCTTGGCCCGGTGCCCACGATGTAAATTTGAAAGGTCCGGTTCCCACAGGCTGCTTCGCCAATGTATTGGAATGCTCTGCGATTGCTTTTGGGCTGATGATGCTGCCTTCTGAGCTAGCCAAGATAGAGAGCAGCGGTGCAAAAGGATACTCCAGCACGAAATGTACAGTCTTGTCATCCACGATCTTGATTTCTTTGATCATGGAGAAGTTGGATGCACGCGGTGATGCAACCTTTGGATCGAGTACACGTTCGAACGTCTTTTTCACAGCGTCTGCTGTAAATGGTGTACCGTCGTGGAACGTAACGCCCTCACGGAGCTTAAACTCCCATGTCAAGTCGTCGAGTTGTTTCCATTCAGTAGCGAGTGTAGGCTTGTACTCGCCGTTTTTATCGCGAGAAACCAAGCTCTCATACACTTTTCCATACACATAGTTTGCCGAAGGAATATTGGAGATGAAATGCGGGTCCAGATTGTTGGCGTCTGCCTTGCGAGCTACAATCAGAGTTCCCCCTTCTTTCGGAGCTTCTGCAGCAGTTGTATTCGTCGAACCGGATTGCTCCGAGCTCGCACCACCACATCCAGTCAGCGCAACACTAACCGTCAATGTCAGAGCCAACAAGGAACCGACCATGCGCGTTTTCTTCATTTGTGTCTACCCCCTGTAGAATACTGTCGAAAATTCTGAATGTATTTCTTATTTGCATTATACGGTAGATTCCCAACCGAACCTTTCAGCATCTTTACATCAATTTATAATATTTTTACTTTTATTTAATTTTACACAGATGGAAAGACACGTGAATTCGTTGTCTCGGTGGAGAAGCGTGTTTCCAGTCTTCGCTTCGGCCTACGCCCCACAAGGGGTGAAGACTGTCCGCTACGACTGGAAACACGCTTCTTTGGCGTTGCTTTTGTCTATTTTTCGATCTGTTTGAAAGGAAATAATGAAAAGTTTTTGGAGATACTTCATCGTTGTACTTTGCGGATGTGTTCCAATGAATAGATTTGAAATGAAAGTCAGTATGGTCACGAAGCAATCTTTTTCATTTTGAGACGGCTTTCAAAATGCTTTCAAAAGCTACGCCGGAAGAAGTGCATTTCCAGTCCAAGCGCCTCTGGAGCCCAACTCAGAGTAGGAATAAATGGCGGGGAATTTCAGCTTCATTTATGAGATACTACTGCGAAACTGTCTACGTTTGAAGCGCTCCCGCCATTTATTCCGAAGCGTAGACTGGAAATGCACTTCTTCCCCACTACAGCCACTTTTAAACAAACAAAAAAATCCGACCTCCTTAGGAAGATCGGATCGTATTTCCTACTCATTTTTGTTTCTGCCAAACCATCTTACCCGAGAAAACCACCGCTTCCTTCGGAGATTGTCTAGCCACAGCCTCAGCGGAGCATTTGGCATGGACGAAAACCGCATTTGCTTCGTCTCCCACTTTCGGCCAAACCTGATTCCCAGCCTGATCTAGTGGAGTCACGCCACCTGTAACGAATCCCAGAGCACGCGATAGAGATCGCTCATCGATCCAACGGAACCGTTCAGCCAGACGGTTTGCTTTTTGCAGCATATCTCCAGTTCCAAATGGGTCCCAGTGATCGGTGATGTTGTCATTGCCCAAACCAACATGGATGCCTTTGGCATGAAGCAATGGAATCGGGATGGTCGGCATATCAATGGGAACAGCTGACATGACAGCGATTTGCTGCTCGGCAAAAAGCTCCGTGACCTCTTCTGCCACAGTAGTCGGAACCTCTCCTAGCCCGTAAGCGTGACTGACAGTGACTCGACCTTGCCACCCGGCATCCTTCGTCATTGCAGCCAGTTTTTTCATAATATAAACACCCAAATGTCCAGGCTCGTGCAAGTGCAGGTCAACATCCGCATTCGCTTCTACCGCTAAGTCCATCATCGTATCAAGAGATTTCTCGATATCATCGTCAAACGAAGCAGGATCGACACCACCGACGAGGCCAGCTCCATGCTTCATCGCCTCACGAACGAGGGAAACAGAATCACTGCGCAACAAGCCATGTTGGGGAAACGCGACAATTTCCCAGGAAAGTTTTTCACGGTAAGCTGCCAATGCCTCCAAAGTGGCTTCCAGGTTTTTCAGCCCAATGACCGGGTCAATGTTGCAATGGGTTCGCACGTGAGTAGCACCGTGTGATTGCACTAACGCCAACAGCTTTTCTGCACGCTCACGAGCGACGGGAAGCTGACGGGGCAGCAGTTCCTGCTCTTGTTCGATTCGAAAAAAACGATTGGGAGCAGGAAGAACAGCTTGCCACGGACCTCCATAAAATGTTTTGTCCAAGTGAATGTGCATTTCCCGGAAAGAAGGAAGCATCAGTAGGCCTTGTGCATCCCACACAGATACCCCCTCCGGTATACCTGAAGAAGCAGGTACGATTTTCTCCACGCGACCGTCCGTGAGCAAGACGTGAAAACGCTCCGTTTTTGTCCCCGTCACGATGCCATTCGCCTCTGTGTAACCACATTCCAGACTCGCATTTTTGATCCACATGCTTTCCTTCATGCTCCGTCTCCATCCTTTTCTCTCTAAATGTTTGCGTTATTCAATCGTAATGCCATTGATCATCATGTACCCAGAAGGGCTGATCCAGAAGCCTTTAATGTTTTTGCTGATTGCAGCGACATGCTCAAGATTGCGGATTGGGACGATTGGTGCTTCTTGCTTTTCAATCTCCAGCGCCTTTGCATAGATTTGCTTGCGCTTTTCCGTATCCTGCTCGCGGCGCCCCTCTTCGATCAGCTTGTCCACTTCTTTATTCACGTAGAACGTTGTGTTTCCGCCTTTGCCCAAAGAACTGGAGTGGAACAGATTGTACTGGTTGTAGTCAGCGTCGCCAGTGGCATTGCCCCAGCCGCTGATGAACAGTTCTGTTTCACCGTTGTCTTCTGCATCTAAATAAGCTCCATACTCAAGCACTTTTACCTCTACTTCAATGCCGATTCCCTTTAACTGGGACTGGATTACTTCCGCAGCATTAATCCGTTCCTTGCGATCGCCTGTCCACAAGGTTGTCTTGAAGCCGTCCGGATAGCCTGCTTCTTTCAACAGGGCCTTCGCCTTGTTCGGATCAAACTCGTATCCTTTTAACGCCTCATCGTATCCAAGAACCTTCGGACTCATTGCGGAATTCGCTTTCGTTCCGACATCGTTGTACACACCTTTGATGATCGAATCGGTCTCAATCGCATAATTGATCGCCTGGCGAACACGGGCGTCGTCAAACGGCTTTTTCTTCGTATTGAACCCGATGAAATCTGTCCCCAAGCCCTCTGTCCGGTACAAGCTCATACGAGGGGAATTACTGACGCGGTCAATTTCTGTCACCGGCAATGGTTCAGCGATATGCGCCTCTCCCGTCTCTACCATGGCTACGCGTGTCGTGTCCTCTGGTACGACTTTGAAGACGGCCTTCTTGAATTTCACCTTTTCTCCCCAGTAGTTGTCATTTTTCACGAGCACGATCTCTTGGCCAGGTGTCCACGATTCGAATACAAACGGCCCTGTACCGACGGGATGTTTGCTCAGGTCCTTGCCGTATTGCTCAATTGCTTTGGTACTAATGATGCTGCCTTCGTGGTTGGCGAGGATCGACAGCAATGGGGAATACGGGTAGGCTAGCTTGAAATGTACGGTGTAATCATCCACTACCTTAACTTCCGAAACCATCTTGAACTGAGACGCACGTGGAGAGGCGACCTTTTCATCAAGGACGCGTGCGAATGTGGCTTTCACCGCTTCGGCGTTAAACGGCGTACCATCGTGGAAGTTGACTCCCTGACGTAGCTTGAACTCCCAAGTGACATCGTCCAACTGCTTCCATTCCGTGGCTAGCATCGGTTTGAATGCCATGTTATCATCTCGCTGGACGAGGCCTTCGTACACTTTGTGATGGACCACACTCGCTGCATTGATCGCTGAAATAAAGTGCGGGTCTAGATTGTTTGCGTCTGACTGCCGTGCAATCACCAGCGTCTGATCTGTTGCTGGAGCTTCCTTCGCAGTGGGAGTCCCTGCCGCACCTTGTTCTGTACCCGATGAACAGCCTGTAAGCACGAGGCCAACGCTCAGGATACCTACCAGCATTGAACCTAGCATCTTCTGTTTTTTCATAGACTCGCCCCCATTTACTTCTTCTTTGTATAATCAATCAGCATAGCTCGTTTCCCAATGGGCGAAGCTATGCTGATCATGAAGCATTTTTTTACTGAAAATTATGGCATTGTTACATCGTCGATCTCAATGTGTCCTGCTGGGCTGATCCAAACTCCCTCTACACCTTTTTGAATCGCTGCGAGGTTTTCTGAGAAGCGGTACGGTACCATTGCCGCTTCGTCCATTTCGATTTGCTGTGCTTTTTCGTAGATTTGTTTCCGTTTTTCTTCGTCTTTCTCTTTGCGGCCCTCATCGATCAGCTTGTCCACTTCCGGATTGCTGTAGAAAGCATGATTGCCAGCTGCCCCTTGTGACTTCGTGTGGAACAGATTGTATTGGTTGTAGTCTGCATCGCCTGTGGCATTGCCCCAACCACTGAGGAACAATTCTGTTTCGCCTTTGTTGGCTGCTTCAATATAAGCACCGAACTCTAGCACTTTCACTTCTAGATCAATATTGATTTGTTTCAGTTGTTGCTGCAGCACTTCTGCCAAGCTAATCCGTGCCTTGTTATCATTTAAGTAAATGGTTGCTTTGAAACCGTTCGCGTATCCAGCTTCCGCCAACAGCTTCTTAGATTTTTCCAGATCGTAAGGCAAGTCTTTTACATTCGGGCTGTAACCAACCATGGACGGGGTAATGGAAGAATGAGCAACTGTCCCAACATCGTTGTAGACCCCTTGAATGATGGTTTTCTTATCGATCGCATGTGCAATCGCTTGACGAACGCGCACATCATCGAAAGGCTTCTTTGAGTTGTTAATCCCGATATGATCGCTAGCAAAAGCAGGGTAACGACCAAGTGTCATACTCGGAGAATTTTTCACCCGATCGACTTCTGTCACTGGCAATTGCTCAGCTATATGAGCTTCTCCTGTCTCGACCATTGCGAGTCTGGTCGTATCCTCTGGAACGGTCTTGAAGACGACCTTGTCCAGATTCGGTTTGTCGCCCCAATAGCTATCGTTTTTCACCAGGACGACTTCTTGACCCGGTGTCCATGATTCGAATTGGTAAGGCCCTGTTCCCGTCGGATGCTTGGTCAAGTCTTTCCCATACTGTTCAATCGCTTTTGGTGACAAAATTCCGCCCTCGGCACTGGCGAGCACGGACAGGAGTGGTGCGTATGGATAGTGCAGGATGAATTGAACCGTTGTATCATCCACGACCTTTACTTCTGTGATGGCTTCAAACAAATTGGCGCGGTTAGAGGCTACAGCTGGGTCTTGGACACGAGCAATCGTCTTTTTCACAGCTTCCGCATTGAATGTTGTGCCATCGTGGAACGTCACACCGGAGCGAAGCTTGAATTCCCATGTCACATCATCGAGCTGCTTCCATTCAGAAGCGAGTGAACCTACATATTTGCTTTCTTTGTCCATCCGAACAAGACCCTCGTATACCTTGTGATGAATGATGGCAGCGGAATTGATTTGCGTTAGAAAATGTGGGTCAAGGTTGTTCGCATCAGACAAGCGGGCGATGACGAGTGTTCCGCCCTCTTTGCCAGCTGGTGCAGAAGCATTGGTTTGCCCTGAAGAATTGGTACTCCCTCCTGCTTCAGGTGCTTGTGAGCAGCCTGCCAACGCTGTAGAAACCGCAACGGTCATGGTAAGCAGTGTCTGGAAAAAGCGCGTCTTTTTCATGTAGTGATCCCCCTGTTTTGTGAAAAACGTCTCGACGTTTTTCATAAATGTTGATGTGACCGCTTGCGGTCAAAAAAAACGATCGTGACCGTTTTTTGCGCCAGATGCACTTGAATATTTTGACCATTCGCGCATATTTCATTTTACCCACTATTCTGGCATTGTATTTTCACTCTCTTTACTTGTATTTTCACTTTCTTTACTCTTTTTTCACTTTTTCTACTTTTGTGCAAATAATGCGATAAAAAAAGACTTGGAGTATATGTTGCTGTAGTGGTGTGGAGGAAACAGGAGAAAACGCTCAGCTTCTTGTCCCACCCGCTGGGGGATTCACTGCACGACTCCATGCAAAAAGCGAAACCGCGTCCAAAGTGGTCCTCTCAGGATGTGTTTCAGAGGTGGACGCTTAAAGGCGTGTTTCGCTTTTTGCATTCCGTCTCGGTCGGTGTACCAAAGATCTTCGCTTCTTTCTCCTGTTTCCTCTACGAGCTTTCCGTATGATCCGATTTTTTACTGACTTAAAAGATGGAAGAACCTATTCAGTTACGCCAGAGAAGAATATTTCCAGACGTAGCGACTTGTGGAGTCCTTACCGAGCGGAGAAGGGATTAGCGGGCAAAAGAAACGCAACCGTGCCCGTGCGACGAAGCGGCTACCACTTTTGCGTTTCCCCGCGAATCCCTTCGGAGCGGGCAGTCCCAGCCCCCAGCAGGACGGAGCCTGGAGCCTAGACTGGAAATATTCTTCTCCCCACCGCAGCCACAATACTGGCTTCGCCAAGATTTTTGGTGAAGCCTTCCTACCCAAAGGGAATAAGTCTTCCATGTCGATATGAATTTTTATAAATTCTTATCTACTAAAAAAGACCCTCTCCATTTGGTGGAGAAGGTCTCTAGCTCCTGCTATTGAATCGTCACTTGGCTCACGTCAATGTACCCGGATGGACTGATGTACACACCCTGTACATTTTTGGCAATGGCTGCGAGGTTTTCGCTACTGCGGAATGGCAGCAACGGCACCTCCTCCATCTCGATTTGCTGCGCCTCTGCGTAAATTTCCTTGCGCTTCTCTGGATCTTTTTCCTTACGACCCGCTTCGATCAACGCATCGACTTTTGGATTATTATAGAAGGAATGATTGCCTGGCACACCTGCTGACGTGCTGTGGAAGAGGTTGTACTGGTTGTAATCTGCATCCCCGGTCGCATTGCCCCAGCCACTAATGAACATTTGCGCTTCACCTTTTGCCGCCAATTCCAGGTACGCGCCGAACTCCATCACTTGAATCTGCAAGTCGATACCGATTCCCTTCAGCTGGGATTGCAGCACTTCTGCCACATTGATCCGTGCCTTGTTGTCATTGAGATAGATAGTTGCCTTGAATCCGTTTGCGTAGCCTGCTTCGGTGAGCAATTGCTTCGCTTTGTTCAAATCGTATTCCGGCGTTTTGATATTTGGGCTATAGCCGATGACTTTTGGCCCTAATGACGAGATGGCTACTTTTCCAACATTGTTATATACCCCTTTAATAATCGCTTCCTTATCAATCGCATGGGCAATGGCCTGACGGACGCGAACATCGTCAAAAGGCTTCTGCTTGACGTTCGTCCCGATGTGGTCAACCGCGAATGATTCGAACCGTCCTAACGACATGCTCTGCGAGTTCTGTACCCTTTCCAGTTCAGTGACCGGTAGCTGTTCTGCAACATGAGCTTCACCTGTCTCTACCATGGCTACGCGTGTCGCATCCTCAGGAATCGTCTTGAAAACGACTTTCTCCAGCTTCGGTTGGTTGCCCCAATACTTCTCGTTTTTCACCATGACGATTTCTTGTCCAGGCGTCCATGATTCAAAGATGAACGGCCCCGTCCCTACTGGTTTCTTGGACAACTCTTTGCCAAATTCCTTCATCGCCTTCGGACTGATGATGCCACCCTCGGCACTCGCCAGTACGGACAGCAGCCCTGCGAACGGATACTGTAATATAATTTCTACCTTCAATGGATCGATGACCTTCACTTCTTTAATCATGCCAAACATGTTTGCCTTGGGAGTCGGATTGTCTTTGTCCAAAATGCGGTCGATTGTCTTTTTCACAGCTTCCGCATTGAAGGGTTCCCCGTCGTGGAAGGTAACACCGTCACGCAGTGTAAATTCCCAGGTGACATCGTCTTTTTGTTTCCATTCCTTTGCTAAAAGAGGTTTGTACTCACTATTCCGATCCATCATGACCAGACCTTCATAGAGCTTGTGCTGCGTCACTGCCATGGAATTAATCTGGGTGCTGAAATGCGGGTCCAAATTATTCGCATCGGACAAGCGCGCAATAATTAAGGTACCGCCTCCACCCGCTGCGGCCGATGAAGACGCGGGGCTTGTCGAAGCTTGATTGGAGTTGGACGCGGAATTCGTCCCACTGGATGTCTGACTGCCACCACAGCCTGCCAATACTGTGGAAAGCAAGACAGACAGGGCGAGAATAGATCCTAGCATGTGCTTCTTCTTCACTGTGAATGCCCCCTTATTCTGGATGATAGAATGAAAAGAATATGACATGACTAAATATTACTAATTTTCTTACTATTAATCTTTTCAATATCTTTACCTTTCTTTTCATTTTCTTTACTATGTCGTTTTTGAATGTTCAAAATAACTCTATTGAAGCTACGTACCATAGTGGAGGAGAAGAAAAAGCACAGGTCTCTTCGACTCTGACACGCCAGCAGGGGGGGATTCACTGGACATCTCCACTTAAAAAAGGGGACCGTCGAGCCAAAGCCACCCTACGGGCGGAAGTTTCTCAAGGAAGAAGTGTTCGACAAGCGTGGTCCCCTTTTTTAAGTTCCGACTGGGTAGGCTTTGTCAAGGTCTGCGAGCCCTATGCTTTTTCTTCTCACCAGCTTTGGCGGTTTTCTATACCTTCTAAAACTTAGAAAGAAAAAACCCATCCCTCAAAAAAAGGGTGGGCGTGCAAAAGATGTTGGAATTACGCTCTTTTATACGAGTACAAATGGATGACGGGCGACGAAAGACCATTTACAGTTCAACATCTTTGTCCCACCGTCTTTCCAGATCCCTCACCGTCGAACTTTTCTCAACATCCTGTTCATTCTTGTAAGTTCCCAGCATGACGTCAAAAACAGGGCTGGTAACACCGTACCAATAATGTTCATTTTTGAAGTGATGCCATAGATGGACCTTTTTCATCCAGCGCCCCCATGGAGATATGGGTTGAACCGGACGATGGGCTATATAGTGCTTCCATTCATAAAATAGTAGAAATCCTATCACGCCTGTAACAAAGGCATTGGTCACAATCATGTCGGAAGTAAGCAGATAACAAATGGCTCCGGTTCCTGCAATGAGCGGCAAGCTGTACCACACGGGCAAGAACAACAGGTGCAAGTTGTTCGGATCGGCGTGATGATCGTAATGTAAGCGCTTTAACAAATAGAGAAAAAATGGATTTCGAGGCGGTTTGAGGTGAAAGAGAAATCGATGAATCAAGTATTCGCTTGCCGCATATCCAATCATCCCCGCCACGAGTGCCACCCATGTTTCCAACGCGTACCATTCAGAAATAGTGAAAGACAAGCTAATCAGGAATAGAATGCTCATGATGAGGATATCTGGAAACGTAAAGAATTCTTTCAGAAACTTTGCCTTCAACAGAACGCCCTCCTCTTGTGTTCCTTCACTTGTCTTGTGCTTGTGCCTAAACGGTTCGGTTTCTCCATAGCTCCAAACTTTTTTCCATTGCCTTTCTGGCTACACGCTCTGCTTCGTTGAAATCTCCCTGTAAAGCTACGTTCAACAGTTCATGGTAATAGTGCCAAGATGCCTCGCGATGTTCCGGAATGGAGAAATACCTTCGCGCCATTTTTAGGTAAAAGGAATCAAAACTGTTTACAATCAGTAAATAGATAGGATTTGGAGAAAGCCTCGTCAGATTTTTTTGCAGCTCCCAGTCAAACGCTGCATAAGAATTAGCATCAGGTTTCAGTTGATCAAGATTGGCAAGCAATGCGACTACCTTCGGCTGATTAGCAGCAACCGCGTTACGAATGTAAACAGGCGCCAACGATATCCGCAGTTCCAGCAAGTACGAAATAAACTCATCCGTAACATCGTCGTGGTTTTGAATGATATGGACAAGGGTCATTACATTACCTTGACGCCAATAATCGTTGACAATTGCCGGATGTCCTTTCCGCACAGTGATCCAGCCATCTCTTTCCAAGCGTTGCAGTGCTTCTCTAACGGTTGGCCGGCCTACCCCGTAGTACTCTGCCAACTCCCGTTCCGGCCGCAACGTACTCCCGGTAGGATACTCTCTGGTCAAAATTGCCTTGATTAATTTCTTCTCAATTTGATCCGACGACCGTTCTTTCTCTCCCCCTTTTTTCTCCAATGTCATTGTCGCCTCCCTACGTTGCTGGTCCTACAACAAATTTTCGTGGTATTACCACAAAAGGTAATATTTTACACGCCGCTTGTCAAGAGGTGACCTACACGATCAAAAAAGGCATAGCCCTCTCCCGAAAAAGAGAAGGCTATGCCTCTTGTGTTACTGGCGTGATTATTCTGGCACTTCTACCGACCAGCCAAACTTGTCTTCACGCTCACCGTACTGGATTCCTGTCATCTCGCCGTACAGTCTCGTCGTCAAATCCCCTGTTTTTTCACCGTTAATGATCATCTGATGTCCGTTCCAGTTCAGATCACCTACTGGGGAAATAACAGCCGCTGTTCCGGTACCGAATGCTTCTTCCAGCTCACCGTTGACGTAAGCGGTATGCAGGTCTTCCATGGAAATCCGCTTCTCTACAACTGGAATTCCCCAGTCCTTGAGCAATTGGATGGTCGAATCTCTCGTGATACCCTCCAGGATGCTTCCGTTCAATGCTGGGGTCCACACTTCCCCTTTTACCTTGAAGAACACGTTCATGCTGCCTACTTCTTCAATATATTTATTCTCTACGCCATCGAGCCACAGCACTTGCTCATAGCCTTTTTCTTTTGCTTCCACTTGTGCTTTCAGACCGCCTGCGTAGTTACCTGCCACTTTCGCGTTTCCTGTTCCGCCTCTTACCGCACGAACGTAGTTGTTTTCTACGTAAATTTTCACGGGGTGCATGCCACCCGCATAGTACGCTCCAACTGGAGAGAGCACGATCACCAATTTGTACGTATACGAAGCGCGCACACCAAAGCATGGCTCTGTCGCGATTACGAAGGGACGAATGTAGAGAGACTGTCCGCTTTCTGTTGGAATCCATTCCTTATCTACCGCCACCAGCTGTTTCAATGCCTCGACCATGAATTCCTCGTCGATCAACGGCATGCTCATACGCTCTAGCGAACGGTTCATACGCTTGAAATTTTGATCAGGACGGAACAAGCGAACCTTGCCCTCTTGATTGCGATAAGCTTTCAAGCCCTCAAAGACAGCTTGCCCGTAGTGGAACACCATTGCAGCCGGGTCCAATGTCAGCGGAGAGTAAGGGACGATTTGTGGATCATGCCATCCTTTACCTTCAGTATAATCCATGGTGAACATATGATCGGTAAAATGAACACCGAACCCAAGCTTGTCAGAAGCTGGTTTCTCTTTTTTCTGTTCTGTCCGGGTAATTGTTAACTGACACTCCATCTTCTACATCTCCCTTAGTATTAAATCCACGATTTGAACAACTTCCTATATATACAAAATAGCAACAATTTTGCATGATTTCCAGCGTAAGTTTCTCCTACCCCTACAATTTATGGTTATTTAGCGAAAACTTCGCAAAAATTTCGTGATCGATTTTTTTCTTCGTATGCAGGATGAAAGGGACAGACATCCCGAAAAGAATGTATAGGGACAGAATGAGGAGGGATATGTATGACCACACACCTTCGCTTGCACGGAAAAATCGCCATAGTAACAGGAGCCAGCCGCCTTCAAGGGATTGGAGCTGCTATCTGTAAAATGCTTGCCTCACACGGGGCCGATATTTTCCATACGTATTGGACCGCCTATGACCAATCCATGGCACATGGGATTCAAAAGGAAGAACCCGCAATCTTGCAGGAAGAGATCAGACGCTATGGAGTCAGATGTGCCGGGATCGAGATCGACCTGTCACAGCCTAATGCCTACAAAGAGGTGCTCGACGCCGCTACAGCACAACTGGGCGAACCAAGCATCCTCGTCAACAACGCTTGCTACTCGACAAATGACGGCTACGAGTCACTGGATATCACCAGTTTGGACGCACATTATGCCATCAATGTGCGGGCAACCACAATGCTCAGTGTGGAATTTGCACGTCGCTTCTCTCAACAACGCGGAGGCCGAATTATCAACATGACATCTGGTCAATCCAAAGGCGCAATGGTCGGTGAGATCGCATATGCGGCAACAAAAGGAGCCGTGGATGCCCTGACGACGACACTCGCTGCCGAAGTAGCTGCGCGAGGGATTACGGTCAACGCTGTAAATCCAGGCCCTACCGATTCAGGCTGGATGAACGACGAAATCAAGCAATACCTTTTGCAGCAATTTCCATTCGGACGGATCGGACAGCCCGAAGATGCAGCTCGTCTTGTCGCTTTCCTGGCAAGTGACGAAGCGGAGTGGATTACCGGACAGATTATGCATTCCGAAGGCGGATTCATACGGTAAGTGAAAAAAGCACAATCCGCCGTTTCTAGCAGATTGTGCTTCTTCTTTTTCAAGCTATGGTTTGCTCACGATTGGAAAAGAAGGCTTGAACAGCTCTTTTTCGCCCAACTGTTGATAGTCGCGCTCGACATAGCCAAGACGCATTTTGTCAAAGTAACGCTGTCCCTTTGCTTTGATCTCTTCCAGATCAACTCCTGGCATGAGGCGGTCTTTCATTACGGTGCGTCCAGCGATGATCGAGAGCTTCACATCACGACCTGAGCCACATGTGATAATCGTACGGATCGGATCATCAACCGCGCCCATGTGGAAACCGTCCAGATCGATGGCAATCATATCTGCTTTTGCCCCCGGTGCCAATCGTCCCAGATCATCTCTGCCGAGGAAACGTGCGCCGCCCAATGTCGCAGCACGGTAAATATCCGCGTAGCTGGAATCCGCGACATCGCCTTCCACCAAACGGGACAGCATGCTGGCTGTGCGAATGTTTTGGATGAAGTCCGGTGGGAACGTATCGGTTCCAATCGCGATGTTGACGCCACGACGCTTGTAACGGGCAAACGATTCGAGTGCCTCGCCGTGACGGCCGACTACGAGCGGGCAGTGAATCACGGTCGTACCTGTCTCTTGGAGGATCGCCAAATCGTCTCCCTCTCCGAATTTCGCTTTACTAAAGCCTGGAATGAAATGTGCGTGCGGAATTGCCGTTTTCTTTCCGAGGAAGCCGATCTCATTCAGGAACTGAATCGGTGATTGGTTGTGACGACGATGGATTTCCGTATATTCATAGAGACCTTGTGCAGCATGCAGACGGATAGGACATCCGAGCTCCTCGCTGTAGCGCTTTGTGTTGATCAAGTTCTCTACAGACTGTGACTCAATTCGCTCTGGCGCAAGCATTCCACGGATGAGTCCGTTATGAGCCCCATCGAAATCTTTGACAAATTGTACAGCCCGCTCCAGACCTGCTTGTCCTTCTGCTTCGTTCCACAGTACTTCGATCTCTCCATTTGCCTTCACGACACGCATACCGGATTGATAGCTCGGCCCCATGTACATACGCAATCCCAAGCGTCCTGCATGATCGGCTGCGGCTGCCAGCTCCTCATACGTTTCCGCCCAGCGCTTGTAGAAGACGGATGTAATCGGCATCGCTGTCGTTACCCCATTTAGAATCAGTTGACTGTAGGCGTAAAGGGATTTGAACGCCTCTTCTTCAGGGGTCATTACCTCATGGTAGCCTTTGCGGTAGTAGTCTTCCGACCAGAGCATGTTTTTGTTTCTAGCAGAAGCTTGCTCCAGATGTACGATATCGTGATCAATATCCCCCAACGCATTCAGGTCAATGAAGCCCGGGCTGACTACAGCATTGCCAGCATCGATCACTTCATCTACATCGCCATCAAAATGGTGCCCCACATACACAATGGTGTCATTCTCGTAAACGACTTCCCCATCTTTGATAATCACATGATCTTCGCCGTCAAAACCGATGACATATTTTGCGGTTATTTTCTTTTTCATGATGATCCTCCCTACTCTTTCTCGTTCCGGCCTCTCCACTTCATTGTATCCTTCGTTATTATAGGAAATATTCTGTAAAATTTGTTTCAAAACTTTTACATGTATTTGCACAATCTTTACTCCTTTTCGAAAACAGGAAAGATTCCACGCAATACGTAAAGATCATGCAAAAACTAGTAAAAAAGATGAACAACCTTGTTCGAAATATTCACTACAATTAATAGAGACAGCTAGACTGGACTCTCATCCACTATTTGCAATATAGAGAAAGGGCTGATTTCTAGTGATGCAAGCTTTTTGGTTAACCAACGTTCGTCTCGATAAAGGATTTGAAACAGGAGACGACGGCGTCTTTCACACAATCTCAGAAATCTGTCATTTGAAGATCGAAGACGGCAAAATCGCAGAGATCGTATCAGCGAACCAACCACTCGACACCACTTTACCGCAAGAAGATGCAAAAGGTTTATTGGCCCTCCCCTCTTTTGTTGAAAAGCATAATCATCTGGACAAAACGTATGCTGGCGCAGCCTGGAAATCTTGCCTTCCTCCGAAAAAACTGATCGATCGCCTGGAATTCGAAGCAACAGAAATGCCGATGATGACTGGGACGACCAAAGAGCGCGCACAAGCAATGCTCCAGCTCCATATGAAAGGCGGTGCCACACATGTGCGCACACACGTCAACATCGATCCATACATCGGGCTGAAAAACCTGGAGGGTGTGCGTGCAGCCCTGGAAGAATACAGCGATCGTCTGACGTATGAAATCGTCGCTTTCCCGCAGCAGGGTCTCCTGCGCACACAAGCAAGCTCCTTGATGAGACAAGCGATGAAGGAAGGCGCTACACTGGTTGGGGGCTTGGACCCGGCTGGGATTGATAATGAATTGGAAGGCTCCTTGCGTGAAATGATGGACATTGCGGTGGAAGCAAATGCCGATGTCGATATTCACCTGCATGATCCGGGGACACTCGGCTTCTATACGATCAAAAGACTGCTCGATCTGACTGAAGAAGCTGGTTGGCAGAACCGTCTGGCGATCAGTCATGCCTTTGCGCTCGGAGATGTGTCGATGGAAGAAAGCTCGGACATGGCAGACCGATTGTCCCAGCTGGGAACGATGATCATGACGACAGTTCCAATTAATCGTGCCATGCCACCTGTGCCGATGCTTCATGCCAAAGGCGTACATGTCGCACTTGGTTACGATGGATTCTACGATTCGTGGTCACCATATGGAACAGGCGATATGCTGGATAAGCTAAACCGTCTGGTCGAGCGCTACCGTTGGGTCGATGAGAAATCATTGGTGCAATCGTTGTACTTCATTACCGGAGGAAAAACAACACTCGATAAAGATGGCAACCGTGCATGGCCAAAGGTTGGCGATGAGGCGAGCATCGTGTTTGCAGAAAGCTCCTGCTCTGCGGAAGCGATTGCGAGAAAATCTCGTCGGGCTGCTGTTATGTTTAAAGGGAAAATTGTTCATGGTGCTATGGAGAGAATGGAAGAAACAAAGTAGTCAGATAGACACGAAGGCTTCGCTGATTTTTCAGTGAAGCTTTTTTTGTTTTTATCTAAAGCGAGCCTTTGGTGGTGGAGAGAAAAAAGAAGAAAACGCTCAAGTTCTTGGGCTACCTGCTAAGGGGTCATCCCTGCCCAGCTCCATGGCAAAAAAGAAACCCGCGTCCAAAGTCGCGCCTCTGCGAAGTATCTCAGAGGTGGACGCTAAAGGCAGGTTTCTTTTTTTCCATTGCGCTTCGGTGGGTATCCCAAAGACTTTCGCTTATTCCTTCTTTTTTCTCTTACCAGTTTGGGTGGTTGTCCGTGCTTAAAAGAATGAGCTATCCAACCCGTCAGTTTAAAGATGAGGGCCTTCTGAAAGAGGTAAATATTTTATAACCAAGCCTTTTTTAAGAGCTTCACGCCACGTTGGATTTCATCACTTGATAAATTACTGAAACCTAGTTTAATGATTGGTTCATCGGTTTTGTTTTTAATGAAGTAAAGTGAAGTAGGATAGACTTTCACTCCCTGAAGGGAAGCTTGTTGAATGAGCCATTCTTCTGAACGCTCCAGGTGTACTTTGACTAATACGTACAAACCAGACTGCTCCCCGATGATCGAAATATTTTGTTTGAAATGATTCCTTAATTCACAGACGAAGTGCTGCATTTTTCGTTTATAAACAAGACGCATGCGTTTAATATGGCGATTCCATTCCCCTTCCTCCATAAATTTCGCCATGGCGAATTGGCTAAGGAGTGAAGTGGTGCTCTCGAAATGTGCGAATTGATTTTTATAACAGTTGATAAGTGGCTGTGGCAATACCATATAACTTAAACGAATCCCTGGCAGAAAGCATTTCGAGAAATTTCCGAGATAAATAACTCTTGTTGAATCGATGGAAGCGAGAGCTGGAAATGGTTGTTGGGTATAGCGATATTCACTATCATAATCGTCTTCGATAATATACCCTTGCCTATTTTCTGCCCAATGAATGAGGGCATGCCTTTGCTGAATGGGCATACTTACCCCATACGGACTGTGATGGGACGGCGCCACATAAATCAATCGTGATTTCATTTGTTCCAGGTGTGAAAAATCAGCACCTGTCTCATAAACGGGTAACGTTTCCAGTGTAAAACCATTTAATTGAAAAGCTTTCCTAGCGCCATCATAACCTGGGTCTTCCACAATCACGCTAGAAAAATCATGTTTCAGGACAAGACCTAGATACACAAGCATTTGTTGGGTACTACTGCCGATAATGATGGCATCTGGTTCTGTTTTCACCCCACGAGACTGGAGTAAATAGGCTGCGATTTGCTCACGTAGGCTCCTTTCACCAAAAGGTTCTCCGTACCGAAAGCTGTCCTTTTCCGTTAATACTTGATTCGAAATCCTCCGCCACGTTTTTAAAGGGAAATGCGATTGATCGACGACGTCTGCGCGAAAGTCAATGCGAACAGATGGTACAGTCTCTGTTTGCTTGTGAGTAGAAGAACTGCGGGCCTCTTGAAATAAAACAGGCTCTAACTCATTTACAAAATAACCTTTTCTGCCTTCTCCACGAATATACCCTTCAGAAACAAGTTGTTCATACGCCATTAATGTTGTATTACGGCTAACATGTAAGGAATCTGCAAGTTGACGAATGGAGGGCAATGGCTCATCCGCCTTTATATCGCCTTGTTCAATAAATGATTTAAATTTCTCATAGATCTGTTTGTATTTAGGAGAATGTTCTTTGAATGTAAAAATGGTATTTTTCATTAACACCTCTCCTGACATGTATATTTGTTTGTTATTGTATCTTTTTTTATGTCAGTTTGTATCATACGCTTGGTTCAAGTCAAGTTGAAAGGGTGGTTACTGTGTACATTCCTAAGCAATATCAGATGGAACATGATGAGGCAGTTCAAATGATGAAGTCTAACCCGTTTGCCCTATTGATTACGGTTGATGAACATCGCCCGTTGTCCACGCATATCCCGTTGGAAATCCGTGAAGAGGAAGGGACAATCTATGCGACTGGGCATATTGCATACGGAAACATGCAGAAGAAAACGTTGGATAACAATAGGGATGTTTTGCTTATTTTTCAAGGACCGCACGCTTACATTTCGTCAAGCTGGTATGAGAGTGAACAGGTTCCCACATGGGACTATCTCGCTGTACATGCGTATGGGACAGCACGTATCCTCACGAAGGATGAACTGAAGTCGGCTTTGGATTCTATGCTTACACACTACGAATCTCACCGGGAACATGGTCGGCTCTGGGAGACCTTCAATCCTGAATTGCTTGAAAGAGAAATGAAAGGAATCGTTGGTTTTGAGATTGAAATCACCTCGATTCAAGGGGCAGCCAAAATGAGCCAAAATCGCAACAACACCGACTATAAATCGATTGTGGCAGAGCTTGAAAAATCAAATGAACAAGGGGAAAATCAGGTTGCTCAGTGGATGCGTGAGCAACGGAAAGAGTTATTTAAATGATCAGCCTATAGATACAACAAGGAGTTGCTTCTTATGGAGTTTTCAACTATTTGGCTATTTGTCATTGCCGCTTCTACATTGTTAATCATACCTGGGCCAGCTGTGTTCTATATTATGGCAAGAAGTATCGATCAAGGGAAGAAGGCGGGTCTGGTATCCGTTCTAGGAGTGTCTCTTGGTGGTTCTGTTCACGTTTTAGCTGGAGCAATTGGCGTTTCTGCGATCCTTATGACATCAGCAACAGCCTTTCATATCGTGAAATACTTGGGTGCTGCTTATCTTATTTATCTGGGGTGTAAGACTTTATTTTCTAAAACTGATACAACGGCTTCCGAAATTCCAAAAGCCCCTCGCAAAAAATTACGAAAGATTTTTTACGAATCAGCGCTTGTAGAGGTAATGAATCCCAAGACAGCCCTCTTCTTTTTAGCCTTCTTTCCGCAATTCATATCAACTACTGCCGGGTCAGTTACCGTTCAATTTTTGCTTTTAGGAACGATTTTTATTATCCTAGCTTTTATTAGCGATGGTCTGTATGCCGTCCTCGCAGCAAGTATGAGGAAGCGGATTGTGGGGAGTACGGCGAGTTCAAAGGTAGTGAATCGGATAACTGGTTATTTATATATTGCTCTAGGGATTTTCTCCGCCTTTGCGAGCCCCTCCAAAACATAAGAGTCCAATAAGTAAAATGAAACGGAGAGATAGGGTATGCCTAGATTTATCATTGAAGATGATTTTTGGTTGTTATTTCCGCATGCCAAAATAGGCATCGTGATTTGCCAGGGAATTGATAATGCAAGAAAGGACGTTGAAGTCTACGAGAAGCTGCTGCAGGAGGCAGAGAAAGAAGCTCATAAATTCTTAAGTCTGGAGGAATTCAGTAGCAATCCTGTCATTTCCGTTTGGCGAGAAGCTTTTCAGAAATTCAAGACAAAGAAAGGGGCAAGGTGTTCCATTGAAGCTTTATTAAAAAGAGTGAAGAATGGCAACTCTATCGGAACAATAAACCCGCTTGTTGACATCTATAATTCCATTTCATTGCGTTACGGACTTCCGTGTGGTGGAGAAGATATCGACACTTTTGTAGGCGATATTCGCCTGACGCAGGCAAATGGCAACGAACCGTTTATCCCATTGGGACAGGATGAAAATGCTCCGCCATATGAAGGGGAAATTGTATATAAAGATGATGACGGTGCCATATGCAGATGCTGGAATTGGCGTGAAGCTCAGAGGAC
Organism: Brevibacillus fortis; assembly: GCF_046196545.1. Taxonomy (GTDB): domain Bacteria; phylum Bacillota; class Bacilli; order Brevibacillales; family Brevibacillaceae; genus Brevibacillus; species Brevibacillus fortis_A. Next base: position 1,724,509 of record NZ_CP176370.1, on the reverse strand, counting down.
AATGCTAACAGAACATACGAAAAATGCATTCCTCTGTATCGAATTAATAGATGAAACAAGAAGTGATGAATTCCATATGGCGCTAAAAGAATTGTCTGATTTAGTGCCACATCATCTTGGTGGTATGGTGAAGATGGAAGTGTTAGATATCAATCACAAGGAAATGACCATCTTTGATTAAGGTCAAACGGCAGCCAAATGCACTGGCTACCGTTCTTTGTGTAATATCCTGACTTTAGAACATTCCATTCTCATTGGGGGAATCATCCGGTATGGGCTGGCCTACATCCCAGAATTCGACGATTTGGTCGTTATGAAAACGGAAGATATGGACCACAGCTCCCCCAAGATCCTCTTGGTTTTGCTTCACATGGGAATGAACCGCAACGATATCTCCCTCTTCGATGGCACGTTTCACTTCGAGAATCTTATGAGGATTCTTTGCGGCGTTCTCTTCCATTGCGAGCATAAGAGAATGTGCATCGCCACGGAAAAAGGGATTATGGTGGCGGAAATTCGGACCTGTGTATCTTTGGTATGCTTCTCGCACATTCCCCGACGCTACCAGTTGCAAAAACGACACCGCATTCTCTTTGAGAGAAGTCTTCATACCAAATCATCCTTTCTTTCATAAAGGTTCCTCAGAGTTGGTATTTTAAACATATTCGTATAACAAACCCATCTCCCTCCGACTTTTTTTATATGTGTACCTATACTGATAGGGTGCACAGCATTATTATTGTGGGGAATGTGTTTGTTACTCCTCTATTCTGTCATTACCATTTTCTAGAGGAAACCGCTCATCTTGCCTTCTGCTTTAAGGTATAATAGTTCAAAGCAAAGGGGGCAGGAAACTGTGGAGTGGTTAATCGGTCTGGCCTGCAGCGCCGGGATTGCGGGGGCGGCTTATGTAAAACGGTCGCTGTCTGGTTCCGGCTTTTTGGCGGCGGTGATACTGGGCACCGTGATGTACGCACTCGGAAGCCCTATCTGGTTCGGCTCCCTCATCGCTTTTTTTGTCTCGTCCACCTTATTGTCCAAGTGGAAAAAGCATAAAAAGCAAGAAGCCGAGAGCGGTTATGAGAAAACAGGGAGACGCGATGCCGGCCAAGTGCTCGCAAACGGCGGGCTCGGGCTCCTGTTATGTGTAGCAAATTGGGCATGGCCGCACCCGCTTTGGTGGTACGCGTTCCTCGGCGTAATGGCGGCGGTCACAGCCGATACATGGGCGACAGAAATTGGCGGTTTAAGCCGCAATCCTCCGAGATCGATCAAGACGGGTCAGCGTGTTCCGCCCGGCACTTCTGGCGGTATTTCTGGCCTGGGCATGGGTGCTTCGCTGGCTGGTGGACTATTTATCGGCGGTGCAGCGTGGTTGCTGCTTGCGCTACCCGGCCAAACTGCGCCGGATGTGATCACCCCTGCCCTTAGACTGGCAGCTTGGATCGGCATAGCTGGACTGGCGGGCATGATAGGGTCACTGGTCGATTCATGGATCGGTGCGACATGGCAGCAAATGTACCGTTGCGGCGCTTGCGGTCGTGAAATCGAGCAGGCTCGTCACTGCGGCAAGCCAGCCGTGCGAATCCGAGGTCGCGCTGGTTGGAACAACGATGCCGTCAATGTCGCTGGCTCGCTTGCAGGTGGTGCTTTCGCCGTCTTATTCGCGCTGGCCATCGGCTTATCGTTTGACCTATAAAAAAACGGAAAGACTTCGTATCACACAACGATACTGAGTTTTTCCGTTTCTTTATTTTGGGGCACAAGTCTAGGCTACTTTCGTCACTTTCTTCGCGTTCTGTACCATTTTTGAGACGCACGCCCAAAGTATGAAGCCAACTAGGAGAAAGCCGACATTCATGCTGATGACGCCTCCCCATCCGTATGCGGACCAAAACAATCCGCCGAGTGTTCCTCCTACACTTGATCCCGTATAGTAAAAAAACAAGTATAAGGAAGAGGCCTGTGCTTTGTTCTGTAAAGCAAGCTGTCCCACCCAGCTGCTTGCAACGGCATGCGCTCCAAAAAATCCAAAAGTAAAAAATCCAAGTCCTACTATCTTCATAATGAGATTCGCTTCCCACGTCAAACAGACGCCTATTAATGCAAGGAATAAGCTAATGAATAACAGCCTTTGCTTACCGTGACGATTTATTAATTTTCCTGTCCAGACAGAGCTGAACATTCCGATGATCATAATTAAAAATGTCCAACTTATAAAGGTTTGGCTGAGTGAATAAGGCTTTTCGAGCAATACATAAGCGATGTAATTGAACAACGCTACATTACTCCCTAAAAGTAAAAAGCCGATGACAAATAAACAAATGAGACTTGGGGCCTTTAGATGGTCCATTAAAGACAGACCTAACTTTCTAATAACGAATGGGCGCGCTTTGAAATGTTGTGAAGGCGGTAAGGTGCTCCAAAAAATCAGTGTGGCAGCCAAACTGATGAGACCAATCCCTCCTATTGCGATCTGCCAGCCGAAGTAGTCACTCATCATTCCTGAGAAAACCCTGCCAAACACAGCCCCAATGGAATTGCCACATATATAGAGACCCATAGCCGCTCCCAAACTTTTGGATTCGATTTCTTCTCCAAGATAAGCCATTGCTATGGAGGGTAAACCCGCCAATGCTATTCCTTCAATCGTTCGCAATACCAGGAGAACATGAAAATTCGAACTGAATGCTGTGAGAATACAAAACACAGACGAAGCGAGCATGGAAACGATCATGATTGGCTTGCGTCCCCATACTTCAGACAACGAACCAAAAACGAGCATACTGACGGCAAGAACCATTGTTGTAATGGAGAGGGAAAGGCTTGCTGTCGTTGGACTAACCGCAAACTCTTTTGAAAATTCCGGCATCAAAGGCTGTACGCAGTAAAGAATAGCAAACGTATTGAAACCAGCAGCAAAAAAAGCAAAGCTGGTTTTGCGGAAGAGTGGCGTGCCTTGTTGTATCATGTGATCACCATATCATTTCAGGATGATTATGGTTTCATGGTATCACCATTTATCTATGATGTATAATTCATTATAATCATGTTTTTCATGCATTTATGTAATGAAAAATCCGAACAGAAAGTGGTGCTTTCGAATGGAATGGCAACAGTTCGAATATTTTCAAACCCTGGCAAGAATCCAACACGTGACACATGCTGCCGAAGCTCTCTCGATTTCCCAGTCTGCCCTTAGTCGTTCGATTGCCCGATTTGAGGATGAAATAGGCGTGCCCCTGTTTGACCGTCAAGGACGTTCGATTCGGCTCAATAAATATGGTCATATCTTTTTAAAGCGAGTCGAGAACATGATGAAGGAATTTCATGAAGGAAAACAAGAAATCATGGATTTACTTGATCCAGAAAAGGGAGAGGTGTCTCTTGGGTTTCTGCACACGTTAAGTACCAGTCGTATCCCTGATTTACTGGCTTCATTTCGCTCCCACTACCCAAACATTCATTTTCGACTCGGACAAGGTCCCTCCCATACGCTTATGAATCAGTTGCAAGGAGGAGAATTTGATCTTTGTCTACTTGCTCCTATGGATATGAAATCTCCCTTTGTATGGAAGCCGCTTTGGAATGAAGAACTTTTTGTGATTGTCCCCAAAGACCACAAATATGCAAATCGTACTTCGATTACTTTGGAAGAGATTGCAGATGAATCATTTATCCATTTAAAAGAAGGATACTCCCTTCGCATCACCGTCGAGCAATTGTTTCAAGTAGCGGGAATTACACCTCCGATTACATTTGAAGGAGAGGAAGCAGATACCGTTGCAGGATTGGTCGCTGCTGGACTGGGAATCTCCCTTTTGCCCAATTTAAAGGGAACGGACCAGAGTAAGATCACACAAATCCCTGTCAAAAGCCCGAAATGCCAACGGACCATTGGAATTGCTTGGGTAGAAGGGAGATATTTATCACCTGCCACTGAAAAATTTAAACAATTTGTTATGAACCATGCCTGCGATTTTGAATAAGGATGGGTGAACCTACGACTCCCCCCTTTGCCTTGATTCCCGTCGCCAACTCATGAGTACCAAAGACAAAGCGATTGTCGTGAGGATAATGCCAAGCGCTTGCAACCCCTCGGCGCTAAACTTATCTCCCATTATAATGCCGATCAACAACGAGGAGAGAATGGTTCCCAGGTATCTGGATGTATTAAATAATCCGGATGCTACTCCGATGATTTCTTTTGGTGAACTTTCGAACAAGGCTGCTTGCATTCCGACATTGTTTAACCCGTTGCTAATACCGAATGCTGCTAACGCTACACAGACACTAATCACATGTGAATCTTGATCTAACGTCACGAGCCACAATGACCCAAATGTCATCAGCATGGCGGATGCGAACAATGCAGGCCGAGGTCCTGATTGATCAATCCATCGTCCTGCTAATGGAGACACAATGAGTGAGCATAAACCTAAGCTGAGCATGAGAATTCCTGTATGGAACTCGCTGACATGACGAACCATTTGCAGGTAGGACGGAAGCCCGAAAAAAAGCGAATAAAAAAGGACATTCACGAGCATGAATTCGATATTAACCCACGTCATCGCAGGATACTTGGCGAATGTCCGTAGAGGAATAAACGGAGAAGTCGTTTTTAACTCATGTCGTACGAAAGCCCCCAGTGTAACGAGGCCGATCCCTCCAACCATGATAGGCCACCATGAGACATGCCCAGATGATTTTGCTGAAAGCAATCCCACGAGCAGTGCAACCAAACCCACTGCGAAGAGCACGATCCCTGTTGCATCAATCAACTCCAACCATTTTCGAAAAGACATGTGATGTGCAGCAGATGCTGCCGATTCATCCTTTGGAATCATCCTCCAGCCTAACAGCAAGCTAGCCACCACGAACGGAATATTAATGAGAAAGATAGCAGACCAATCCCAATAATGAATCAATACCCCGCCAATAAAAGGTCCAATTGCTGCTGCTCCGGATAGGAATATGGACAGTACAGAAAGCGCAGTCGCTTGTTTCTCTGTAATATGAATTCGTACAATGGCCATTCCAACCGCAACCATCATGCTTGTTCCAATCGATTGCACGATTCGGAACACAATGAGCCACCCAAAGCTTGGTGATAATGGCGCTAATAATGAAGCAACAAAAGATACGACAAGCCCAGTAAGAAATATCTTCTTACGGCCGAACAAATCGCTTGCCTTTCCCATGACAGGTTGAGCGATCGCACTCGCAATATAGAAGGAGAAAATAATCCACGAGACAACCGTGAAGTCAAGTCGGTACACATTTTGCAGCCTTGCAATCGCAACAGAAATCATCGAAGAATTTAATGGGTTCAACAATATCCCTAGTCCAACGGAAATCATCAACCACCTGTTGTGAGACCCCATTTTTAGTCCCCCTTAAAGCGTTTTGATGATATCGTACTGGAATTCAAACATTTACTCCAACGCATTTCATGTTATGATTTCATTGATTGGAAGGAATGAATGGAGTGTGCTGAATGGAACTTCTTCAACTGCAATACTTTCTCACGGTAGCTCGGATGGAGCATGTGACCGAAGCTGCACGAAGTCTGCATGTGACCCAATCGTCCCTAAGCAAAACGATTCAACGATTGGAGGAGGATCTCGGAGTCCCGCTATTTGATCGAAAAGGGAGAAAGCTGCGTCTGAATGAGTTCGGAAGCAAGTTCCTCTGTCGGGCGGAAAGAGCTTTGTTTGAATTGGAACAAGGGAAACTGGAGCTTCGCGATTTGTCCAACCCGGAGCATGGCACGCTTGAATTGGCGGTGACTACTGCAAGCACGCTGCCCAATATCCTTCGAGAGTTTCGGAAAAAGCGGCCCGATATCCAATTTCATGTACAAATGCTGACCACGCAGGAAATGATTACGCTTCTTCATAGAGGAGAGGTCGATTTTTGCTTGTCCTCACCGCCTATACAAGAGGATGATATTGAATGTCAAATCGTGTACATTGACCCTATTCTCGTAGCTGTTCCAAGAGGACATCGACTGGCAGACCGAAATATCATATCTTTGACAGAGCTGAAGGATGAATCGTTTGTCGGTGTAAAGAAAGGGTACGGTACACGGGATTTTGTAGACTCTATATGCAAGTCAGCTGGATTCGCACCTACATATGTGTATGAGGGAGATGAACCTGCAAGGCTCATCCAGCTGGTGGAAGCAGAAATTGGCATAGCCTTCATACCAAGCACAGCTAGAGATTCTCGTGAACTAATCAAGTATCTCCAAGTAGAGAATCACGAATTGGTACGGGAAATCGCTTTATTATGGCACAAGAGTCGGTACATTTCGCGAGCTGCTCAGGAATTCCGTGATGTCGTTGTCGATTATTTTGGGGAAGTATGCAAGCTTGAGAGGTGATGAATCATGAAACTTCACGATTGTCCTACTTGTCATACCAACAGTCAAGAATGTATGATCGTCATCGAGAATGCGTTGCATCCTACAGCTGAGAGATTAAAGTGCCGTATATGTTCCTGGAGCGGAAAGTGGTCGGACATGAAAGTGCGCGAGATCCCAGATGAACCAATCCCGGGCGTCGAACCGATTACCGACTATGGTGTGCTACATTCAGATCAAATTCGACTTCGATATACAGGAGGTTGTTGCCCTCATTGTGGGGGAGACGATCCTTTATGCTGGTGCCATGCATTTTAGGTGCAGGCATATCCCAATAGCTTAACGAGGTTGCCGGATCATCTACAGCAGCCTCTGATGCCTCGAAATGAACAAAAAACAGACACGTCACATTCGCGTGTCTGTTTTTGTTAAAGATTTCATTTTCGATTTTACAAAGCCCCGGAGACAACATTCCCACGGTACATCACTGCTTGACGCTTCGCACGGCGTGCAACTGCTTCTGCTGCCGAGGATGCGTGAACGAATACGATATCCGCTTCGTCGCCAACATTCGGCCATAGGCGGTTGCCCTCTTTATCCAGCGGCGTTTTCCCGCCTGTAATGAAGCCCAGCGCTTGGGACAGCGAACGCTCATCCTGCATGCGGAAGCGCTCTGCCAAGCGGCCTGCTTTTTCCAAGCTGTCGCCTTGACCAAATGGCGACCAGTGATCGGTAATACTGTCGTCTCCGAGAGAGACCGACACGCCTTTCTCATGCAGTAATGGGATCGGAATTGTTCCTCTGTTCACTGGTACAGTGGAAGTGATCGAAATGCCCAAGCCTGCGAGCATTTCCGCTACTTCGCCTGCTTCTTCCAGGCTGATGTCAGCAAGGGAGTTGGCATGGCTGATGGTAACGCGACCTTGCCAGCCTGCTTCTTCGGTCATTTTAGCCAGACGCTTGAATGTAAACACCCCGAGATGATCTGGGTCATGCAAGTGAACGTCGATTGGTGCATTCGCTTCGACTGCCAGCTCAAAAATGGTAGCGAGCGATTTCTCGATGTTTTGATCCACTGTCGCCGGGTCTACACCGCCAACGTAGGTCGCGCCCATTTTCAAGGCTTGGCGGATGTTCTCCACTTGGTTGCTTCGCAGAAGACCTTGCTGTGGGAAGGCAACGACCTCGCACTGCAATCTGCCGCTGAAGGTCTCCAGTGCAGCCATAGTCGCTTCCAGGTTTTTGAGTCCGATGTACGGATCGATATTACAATGGGAGCGAATATGGGTGGAGCCTGCGGACAGCAGCAATTCCAGCATTTTTTCTGCGCGCTCTTGTGCTGTTGGCAACAGCTTCGGCATGAGCTGGCTCTCTTCTTCCAGTCGACCCAAGATGTTTTTCACTGGTGTAACGGCTTTCCAAGGACCGCCATAGTACGTTTTATCGATATGGATGTGCATATCCCGGAAAGACGGCAGTGCCAATAGACCGCTGGCATCCTTCGTTGGCAGCTCGGTTTGTGGAGCAGCTCCACTCACGATCTGTGCAATTCGTCCGTCTTCGATTAATAGATGCGCCACTTCAGTATCTGTAGCAACCACCTTGTCATTTTCTTTACGGTACCCGCTCTCTAAGCGGAGGTTGGTAATCCAATAGGCTGTAGACATCTATCCATGACATCCTTTCTATTTAAAAGTAGTACTACCACTCACCCGCTACCCGATTGCCTTGGAAAAGAACGACCTTGCGCTTCGCACGTCTTGCAATAGCTTCTGCTGAACATGTCGCTTCGACCGCCATCAGGCTCGCCTCATCTCCAACCAATGGCCACAGGCGATTCCCGGTTTCATCGAGAGTGATCCGCCCTTCTGTCACGAAGCCGAGTGCTACGCCTAACGATCTTTCATCCGTCAAGCGGAAGCGTTCAGCCAATCGCCCTGCCTTTTCCAACAAGTCTCCGCTGCCAAAGGGTGTCCAGTTGTCGGTCAAGCTGTCGTTGCCGAGCATAACGGCAACCCCTTCTTGATGCAGCAACGGAATTGGAATGGTCGTGCGATTGATCGGCACGGTCGATGCAATGGAGATACCAAGGGAGGCGAGTCGTTGTGCCATCTCTCTGGCTTCCTCCTGCGAAACATCGCCTAATCCCATCGCGTGACTAATCGTGACACGTCCTTGCCAGCCTGCCTCTTCAGTCAGAGTAGCGAGGCGCTTCATCGTAAACACGCCGAGATGCCCCGGATCATGCAAATGCATGTCAATGTCGGCATCCGCTTCGACTGCCAGCTCTAGCATTGTTTGCAGGGAACGCTCGATGTCGCCGTCTACTCCACCTGGATCTACGCCGCCTACATGAGTGGCGCCTTGACGCAGTGCCTCACGTACCATGTCGCGTGCTTGAGTACGCAGCATGCCATAATGCGGGAAAGCAACGATTTCATGGGAGACACGGTCTGCATACGTCTCAAACGCATTCTTCATTCCTTCCAAAAACCCAAGACCAACCTGTGGGTCCACATGACAATGCGTTCTTACATGCGTAACCCCTGTTTCCACCAGCAGCGAGAGAATATTTTCTGCTCCTGTCTGAGCCTGCTTGAGATACATCGGCAACAGCCCTCTGTCCTCAGCGTGGCGTTCGAACAAGTTTTTTACGGGAGTTGTTGCCTTCCATCGGCCGCCGTAATACGTTTTTTCCAGATGAATGTGCTTCTCGGCCATAGACGGCAAGATTAGTAAGCCTTTCGCGTCCTTTTTAGGCAGCCCATCCTCCAAAATTTCACTAGATGGGACAATGCGTGTGATTTTTCCATACTCAATGAGCAAATCGCACAGCTCTGTCCGAGTTCCACTGATCACGCCTTCTTCCCACTCATACCCGACTTCCAATCGAGCGTTGACAATCCAATAAGGAGAAGATTTCACCGGCTTTTCACCCCTCTTAAACGTTCACTTCTTCCACTTGACCAGAAGCGAGATTGCCTTTGAAGAATACAGCGTGTCGATCTGCACGGCGCGCGATCGCTTCCGCTGAGCAGGTCGCATCCACGAGGATCAGGCTAGCGTCTTCCCCTTGTGCAGGCCACAGCTGTGTTCCGTTGGCATCCAGCGTCGTTTTGCCACCTGTGATAAAACGCAGCGATTGAGACAGGGACAGCTCGTCCAGCCAACGATTACGTTCTGCCAGGCGCCAGAGGCGCTCCAGCACATCGCCATTTCCGTATGGCTGCCACGTGTCAAAAATGTTGTCGCAGCCGACCGCAACGTCTACGCCATTTTGGTGCAACAATTGCACAGGTGGAATGACGCGGCTAAATGGCACGCTGGTGATGATCGTAATGCCTGCTTCCCGCAGGATCGTCGCCATCTCCTCTGCTTCTTGCACAGGGATGTCTCCGAGCGCAAACGCATGGCTGATTGCTACGCGGCCTTCCCAGCCAGCGTCAACGGTCATTGCAGCCAGTCTCTTCATCGTGTAAGTTCCCAAATGTCCCGGGTCATGCAAATGCAAGTCCACACCTGCGTTTGCTTCTACCGCCAGCTCCATCATCTGGTGCAAGGATTCTTCTATATCGCCATCCACATTAGCTGGGTCTACGCCCCCGACATGAGTCGCACCTTGGCGCAATGCTTCACGCAAGAGTGCTTTTGCGTCTGTACGCAACAAGCCATGCTGCGGAAACGCCACGATCTCGTGGGTTACTCGATCCGCGTAGGTTGCTAATGCCGCTTTTACTGATTCCAAATTGGAGATTTCCACTTCCGGGTATATGTCCACATGTGTACGCACATGTGTCGAGCCATACGACAAGAGGATCTCCAACAGGTTCTCCGCACGCTCTTGTGTGGTTGTCGGCAATCCCGGCAGTGTGCGCTTTTCAATTTCGCAGCGTTCAATGATATTGGACACAGGAATGACGGCCCGCCATGGTTCTCCCTGAAGCGTTTTGTCCAAATGAACATGCTTCTCTACGAAAGATGGGAGTGCCAATAAGCCTTTTGCATCCTTTTGCAAAATACCGTCTGTAAGCTTCTCTGTCGCTGGTACAATACGCGCGAATTTTCCGTCTTTTACTAAAATGTGAAACAAGGATGCCTCTGTCCCCGTGACGACACCGTTTTCCCGACGGTAGCCCGTCTCCAAACGAACATTGGTCAACCAATAGGTAACGCCCATCCATTATCCACCCTCTCTTTGTCTCTCTCCATTCCCTTCTCCCCCATTATCTAGGAAGCTGAAAGACTTGATTTGCACAATCTTTACGTCTATTTTCACTATTTTTACGACTTGTTCAAATTGCCTTTACTTCGTACATTTTTCTGATAACTTTGACGTAAGCAAAGGAGGGGTTACACCATGAAGGTTGAGATCGCACCAACCAATCAAGCTCTTCCGCCGAAAGTAGCGGCTGCACGCCCTAGCAGATGGCGGACTTTTTACAGGAAACTACGAAAAAACAAACTCGCCATGGTAGGCGGCTGTATCGTGATTTTTTACATCGCGATTGCCCTGTTGGCACCATTTATCGCTCCCTACGATCCCTATGAGATTGATTTGGTTAACAAATTGAAGCCACCATCTGCTGAACACTGGATGGGTACCGATGACAAAGGTCGGGATGTAATGAGCCGTCTTTTATACGGAACGCAGCTCTCGATGTCCGTCGGATTCGTCGCCGTCTTTATTGGTGCATTTTTCGGAATTATTCTCGGATTATTATCCGGTTACTACGGAGGCTGGGTAGATACAGTCATCTCCCGTGTCATCGACGTCCTGCTCGCCTTCCCGGGAATCCTGCTTTCTCTGGCCATCGTCAGTGCTTTGGGCCCTAGTCTCTTTAACGTCATGATCGCCGTTGGTATCTTCTCGATTCCTGTATTTGCACGGATCGTCCGCGGCTCTACTTTAACCGTGAAAAAACTGGAGTACATCGATGCCATCCGCTCACTCGGTGCCAATGACTTCACGATTATCTTTAAACACATTTTTCCAAACATTTTGTCTCCTATTATCGTACAGGCAACGATGCGCCTAGCTACCGCGATTCTATCCGCCGCTGGCCTTTCATTCCTCGGACTGGGAGCACAGCCTCCTCTGCCGGAGTGGGGCGCCATGCTCAGTAACGGACGCGACTTCTTGTTTACCGCTCCGCATCTGGCTATGTTCCCTGGTTTCGCTATTGCAACTCTTGTTCTCGGCTTCAACATATTTGGGGACGGCCTCAGGGACGCTCTCGATCCACGAATGAAACAATAGGAGGGAAATCTTCATGTTTGTTTACATTATCCGTCGCCTGCTGCAGATGATTCCCGTCCTGCTCGGTGTCGTTCTGGTCGTTTTTTTGATCATGCAAATGGTTCCTGGCGACCCGGCTGTATTGCTTGCTGGTGAAGGCGCTTCTGCAGAAACGATTGCGAAAATGCGTACACAGCTCGGCTTAGATCAGCCAATCATGGTTCAATACGTGCAATATGTTGCCAACGTGTTCCAAGGCGATCTGGGTACATCCCTTCGCTCTAATCTCCCCGTGTGGGATGAGATCATGGCGCGCTTGCCTGCTACTATCGAGCTCGCCGTTGCCAGTATTTTTGTAACGGTTGTACTCGGGATGATCGCAGGGATCATCTCTGCTACCAAGCAATACTCTGCTGCTGATATTACGATCATGGTCATTGCCTTGCTCGGTGTATCCTTGCCAAGCTTTTGGCTCGGCTTGAGCTTGATCTACACGTTCTCCGTCAAGCTGCAACTCTTCCCTGTTGCAGGCTGGGGCACTTGGAAGCACATGATTTTGCCAGCAATCACGCTCGGTACTGCTGGGGCTGCCATCGTTGCTCGTATGACTCGCTCCAGTATGCTCGACGTCGTACGTCAAGACTACATCCGCACAGCGAAAGCAAAAGGCTTGAGAGAATCTGTCATCGTTTACAAGCACGCACTGAAAAATGCGTTGATCCCGATTATTACCGTCGTCGGCTTGCAGTTCGGTTTCCTTTTGGGTGGTACAGTTCTCGTAGAATCTGTATTTGCCATCAACGGCTTGGGTCGTCTGATCGTCGATGCGATCCGCATGCGTGATTTGCCTGTCGTACAAGGCGGCGTACTAATCGCTTCCATTATCTTCGTGTTCGTGAACCTGCTCGTCGATGTATTGTATCGGTACTTCAATAAACGAATTGATCTGAACTAAGGAGGGATCACCATGCCGGAACAACAAGATATCATCCTGGACGTTCGCAATCTGCAAACGCATTTTTTCACAGACGATGGCGTCAGTAAAGCAGTGGACGGCGTTGATTTCTCTCTAAATAGAGGAGAGACACTAGGTCTGGTAGGAGAATCGGGCTGTGGAAAAAGTATCACTTCCCTCTCGATCCTGCGTTTGATTGCCAGTCCTCCGGGAAAAATTGTAGGAGGAGAAATCCTTTTCAAAGGGCAAGACCTGACGAAAAAATCGGAAGCAGACATGCGCGCGATCCGCGGCAACGAGATTTCGATGATTTTCCAAGAGCCAATGACCTCGCTTAATCCGGTTTATTCGGTTGGGGAGCAAATCGCAGAGGTATTGCGCCTGCACCAAAACATGGGACGTAAGGAAGCGTGGGACAAAGCAGTAGACATGCTGCGTCTGGTCGGTATTCCTTCCCCGGAAAAACGCGCGACGCAAGAGCCGCATGAATTGTCTGGGGGTATGCGCCAACGCGTCATGATCGCAATGGCTCTCGCCTGCCGCCCGGAAATTTTGATCGCGGATGAACCGACAACCGCTTTGGACGTTACCATTCAGGCTCAGATTCTCGAGCTGATGAAAAAGCTGCAAGTCGAAATGGGCATGAGCATTATCATGATTACCCACGATCTTGGTGTCGTTGCTGAAACATGCGATCGCGTTGCGGTCATGTACGCAGGAAAAGTCGTGGAGTACACGACTGCACAAAATCTGTTCGCGAATCCACGCCACCCTTATACAGTAGGACTGATGAACTCCCTCCCCCGTCTGGATGAGGACGTGGAAGAGCTGCAAGCGATTAAAGGAAACGTTCCAAGTCCGTTCAACATGCCAGTTGGATGCCGATTTGCTCCACGTTGTCCGCATGCAACGGAGCTGTGCAATACCAAGCTTCCTGAGCTCTTGGAGTATGCAGACGGAAGCAAAGTACGCTGCTGGATGTATACGTCTGAGTGGGACGGCGACACCAAGACTGCTACGGAAGTGGGGGTATGACCATGATGACGACACAAGCGAATCCACCGAAAAAACCACTGCTCGAAGTAAAAAATCTCAAGCAGCACTTCCCGATCAAAGGCGGCATTTTAGGCCGTACCGTCAACCACGTAAAAGCCGTGGATGATATCAGCTTCACGATCTATGAAGGTGAAACACTGAGTATTGTAGGCGAATCCGGTTGTGGCAAATCCACTACCGGTCGTGCCATCCTCCGCCTGGATGAGCCGACGAGCGGAACGGTATTATTCGAAGGACAAGATCTGCTGGCGATGTCCAAAAAGCAAATGCGCGACATGCGCAAGGATTTGCAGGTCATTTTCCAGGACCCATTTGCTTCGCTCAACCCGCGCCAATCTGTATCCGCTATTCTCGGGGAAGCATTGGCCATCCAAAATATCGTACCTGCGCATCAACGCCGCGAGCGCATTATCGAGCTGCTCGGCTATGTAGGCTTGCGTCCAGATCAAATTGACCGTTTCCCGCATGAGTTCAGCGGTGGACAACGCCAACGGATCGGGATTGCCCGTGCCCTCGCGATGCAACCGAAGCTGATCATTTGTGACGAAGCCGTATCGGCACTCGACGTATCCATTCAGGCTCAAGTGCTGAATCTGCTGAAATCGCTGCAAAAGCAATTCAAGCTAACGTATTTGTTTATCTCCCACGACCTCGGCGTCGTTCGTCACATCTCAGATCGCGTCATGGTAATGTACCTCGGTAAAGTGGTAGAGATCGCGGATAAAAAGTCGCTGTTCGACAACCCGCAGCACCCTTACACGCAGGCACTCTTGTCTGCAATCCCGGTGCCGGACGCAAACAAAAAGCAGGAGCGGATCATTCTGCGCGGAGATGTACCTTCTCCGATCAATCCTCCGCAGGGCTGCCGCTTCCATACGCGTTGCCCATATGCGATTGATCGCTGCAAAACAGAATTACCAGGACTCACGAGCTTACACGACACACATCAAGTAGCTTGCCACATCGTCCAAGTCTAGTAATAGAGAGATTAAAATTTTCTAAAAACGCAAGAGATCACGAAGCAGCATGATATGATGGTAACTGCAAAATCTATCCATACAGAAGGGATCTCATGATAAGCTTTGAAGGTTTCACATTGCTCATTCTGCTGTTTATTTTGGCTCCTATTATAGGAGCTATTGCTTTATTGTTTCTGTTCATTTTCGAGAAGCGGATTGATCTGTTAGAAAACAAGAATCTGAAGATCGAGCTGGAAAAAGAGCTGCAGCAAGCGCTTTACAATCAGTTGAATCAACAAATCCAGCCTCACTTCTTGTTTAATACGCTAAATGTCATTCTGAGTCTGGCGCGATTGAACCGAACGAAGGAACTGGTGAGAGCGCTCGAAGTCCTCTCCCAGTTTCTCAAATTCAAATACAAATCCACAGAGCCATTGATTTCATTGGCGCGAGAGATTACGTACACGGAGCAATATTTGGAGATTCAAAAGCTGCGTTTCGGCGATCGACTCCGGATTCAACTAGATTGTGCAGATGATCTCTTGCAAGCATCCATTCCCCCATTCGTCTTGCAGACGCTCGTGGAAAACGCATTTAAGCATGGATTGGAACGAAAAATGGGCGAAGCTATCTTAGACATCCGCATAAGCCGCAAAGATGACGATGTCCTGCTTACGGTCATCGACAACGGTTCTTCCGGACTCACAGCATTCCAGAATGAAAGTGAGATCGAAACTGAACAGCCACATGAGGAGAGCGGTCACGGGTTGGACAACATCCGCAGGCGGCTCCACCTTTGTTTTGGTGATCATGCACATCTGGAGCTTGCTCCGATATCTGAGGGAGGAACTCTTGTGTCTGTCAGGTGGCCCTGTACGTATGAACAAATCGATCTGAGGTGAGAAGATGAACGTACTACTCGTGGATGACGAACCGTTGGAGCTGGACCAACTCGAGTATTTGATTCAGCCCATGTTCCCCTTGTGGAAATTCTACAAGGCCGCAGATGGCAGCAGGGCCATGGCGATCAGCCAGAAGGTTCCTCTTCATCTCGCCTTTCTGGACATTAATCTTCCGGGGAAATCCGGGCTGGTGCTTGGCGAAGAGCTGAGAGCCCAGCACAAAGACATCGAGCTCATCATTGTAACGGCTTATCAAGATTTTCATTATGCCAAGCAATCGATCCGCCTCGGTGTCGTGGATTACATCACGAAGCCCGTCATTGAGAGCGAGCTGGTCGACATTCTGAAAAAATATCAGAAGAGTCCTGCCCTCTCCGCTTACACCCGAATTATTTCTGATGCGATGAACATCATTCATCAAAAATTCGCGGAGAAGCTGAATTTGGCTGATCTTGCCGCAGAGGTCCATATCAATCCGACGTATTTGAGCCGCCGTTTTCATGAAGAAGTAGGCGTCTCATTCTCTGAGTATTTAATGCAGTACCGCATTCAAATGTCGAAGAAGTTCCTGATCGCTCATCCTGATTGGAGCATATCGACGGTTGCCGAGCGAACTGGATTCAACAGCCAACACTATTTCAGCACCATTTTTCGCAAGGTAGTGGGGAAAACCCCGAAAGAATACCGGGACAAGGGGAATGCATCTTGACCTACTTATCGTTTCGCGAATACATGGTAGGTGCAGCAAAGATCGGCATTGGGCTTGGGGTCGTCTCGATCCTCGCCCGCTGGGTAACCGGAAACACAATATTCGGTTCACCGGAAGCACTCGTCAAATACGGGATATTTGGCGGGATCGGCTTCGCTTTGATGGGAGCATTTGCCCTCAGTATGTTTGGACTGCTTGGACGTAAGGTCCGCCGTGAGTTGTCAGAAGGGATGACCATCGGGGATTACATGCGGGACAAACTGCATCCGGTTGGTTACTGGCTGATGATCATCATCCTTTTGATTACCACGATTGAAGCGATGTTCGTCCAGGGAATGGCTGGGGGCGTATTGCTGAACATCTTGTTTGGCTTACCGATCCCGCTCGGCTTGCTCTGCTTTTTTGGATTTTGTGTGCTGTTTGCAGGCATCGGAGGTATCCGCTCGATCCATCGTTTCGCCATCGTGCAAATTGTCATTACGTTTGCGGCTATTATCCTGATTCCCGTCTACTTTTTCGTCGGAAAAGGGGTCGAGCACGTCTATAACGGACTGCGCCTTTACCATCCTTACCTTCTGGTGCTCAACAACAACGAGGGTCTTTTTTTTATCATTACCGGGCTGTTGATTGGGTTTGGTCAAGTGTTTGTCGATCAGGCATCGTGGCAGCGGCTCTATATGATGGAAGAGAAAAAGATCGTTCCTACCTTTCTGGTGTCCGGACTCATTTTTGCCACCGTACCACTGGCGTTTTCCTCGCTGATCATCATCGTTCTTTTTACGGGCGGCTTTGATGATATTTACTCGCTGTTGTTTGATCTCGTACGCAAGATTGACACGATGATATTGCTTGTATTATTTGTCCTCTGTGCCTTTGGTGCGATCATGTCCGCTTTTGGTGCAGGTCTTCATTCCATGATCAGTCTGATGGTCAACAACGTCTATCAGCTATTCCGCCCAGCCGCTTCCGAACGGCAAAAAATCCGTTTGGGCTACATTCTTGCCATTGCTATCGGTGCGCTTTCGTATGGTTTGACGATCTACTTCCAGCCGACCTTGCTGGATTTGCTGTTCTTCTTTGGCATTATTTATGCCTCGCTGTTTTTGCCTGTCGTCGTCATCGTGTTGACGAAGGGGAAGGCACCTACTTTCATTTTGATCAGCGCAGTAATGGGATTCGTCGCAGGCTATAGCAGCCGGATGTACGTCGATCCGATGATGGCAATCTGGATTGCCTCCTTATGTACAGCTCTGGTCTTAACGGCCTACTTGTGCATGACCTGGCTATGGAAACGGTATATCCGAACGCCCGATCACACTCGCTGACCCACAGGAAGGAACGAATCCTATGCTACGCTCCTACTTGCTGCTCATTTTTTGCGTAACCGCTTGGGGCAGCAATTTCGTCTTCGGGAAAATGCTCGTCGCCGAGTTTTCTCCGCTCTTTTTGTCGGCTATGCGTCTCTTGTTTATCGTGTTGTTTCTGCTCATTTGGTCCAGAGGGCGTCTGAAAATGCCCAAACTCTCTCGTACGGACTGGCTCTTGCTCGCGGTACTGGGAGTTGTCGGCGTATTCATCAATCAGTGGTCCTTCTACAAAGGGCTCGTTACAGCTGATCCGACCACCTCTGCCCTGATCCTGGCGCTGACGCCGATTACAACCGCTCTTTTGGCTGCCTTGTTCTTGAAGGAATCGCTGACTGGCCGTATGGCAATCGGTTCGGTGATCGGTACTTCAGGCGTTTTATTCGTCATTTATACAGGAGCAGAGCTGCATTTTGATGTAGGTATCCTCTGGATTGTATTGACGATGCTGACATTCGCGACCTCGATCATACTCGTCAGGTTGTTGGGACATCGACTCCCTCCTCTCGTGACGACACTCGTATCCAATTTGATCGGCTTCGGATCGATGCTGCCTTTTGTCCTGATCAGCATCCCTACGGCTACGGTAAGCACCAGCCTCTCATCCTGGATTCTCTTGTTTGTCACCGCTGTCATCATGCACGGCATTGTGACCTTAATCTGGAACAGTCAACTCCAGAAGGTAGGTGCCGCCAAAGCCGCGATGTTTGCCAATCTGGAGCCGTTTATTGCCATGCTTTTTGGCTTATTATTGCTGGAAAAGCCTGTAACAGCCGTACAGTTTTTCGGTGCGATTCTCATCATCGCGGGCGTGACCTTGACCACAACTTCCAAGGAGCCGCGTGAAAAGAAGAAGCCCTCCTCGCTTCCATCCTGATCAAAACCGTTCGCTGCGCTTTTCACACTAAAACAGTCGGAATTGTAGTTGAGAAGTACAATTTCATTGCTTTATACTTGAAGAAAGGCGGGCGATGTGCGTCCCGTTACTTCGTGATAAGAGGAGGGACATTCCATGTCTACCGTAAAACTATCCCAGTGGGAAACGATGCTCTTAGAGGCAGCCCGTGCCCATGGATTCGTCGACGAGGAAATCATCCATAAGCTGAGAACAGGTGACCCTGCGCCTTTTTTGGACGTGGAGGGCGGCAAGTACGATTACACCCATCTCTTTGAACTGTCCAAAAATGATCCCTCGACGCTGGAAGCTGCGATTCGTGAAGGCTACCAAATCAAGTTCACCACTTTTAACGGGATCAAGTTTTTGCTGAACAAACGCTACAACATCCAAGCGGAGCGTGACTATCAAGTTGAGGAAACAGCGCTGCACCACGTTCGCTTACCAGACGATGCACTGGCGTGGATGCGCAGGACAATCTCCCATAACTGGCGAATTGTTGAACTAGAAAAGCTCGCAGACACCAAAGAAACGCTCGTCAGATTCGAACTGGCAGCATCGTAAATACGAAAGAGCACTTTCCTTAGGGGAGAGTGCTCTTTTTTCGAAATGCGGCGTATTGGAAGGAGAATCATGATGACAAAGCAAGCGTACATCCAACACATTCAAGCAACGTATCCGGAATTGACCATCACTTCCGCCTACTTTAACGAAATGGGCCAAAACAATGATGTGCTCATCGTCAATGACGCGTACGTGTTTCGCTTTCCGAAATATACCACCGGAATCGAGCAACTGAAGGTCGAAACGAACATTTTACGCACGGTAAACCCCTATCTCTCCCTGCCGATTCCGGCTCCGACCTATTTGTCCTTTGCCGAGGAAATACCTGGGCGGGTGTTTGCCGGATATCCGCTACTCGAAGGTGAGCCTTTTACCCGAGAAGCTTTTCAAGCAGCCTCTCGTCAAAATTCGGTACCGACTGTCGCTGCCCAGCTGGCACAATTTCTTCATGAACTGCACCAGCTTCCCGTCTCCACCTTGCTCCCGGAGCTTATCCCTGGCGATTTTGACATGGCCAAGCAGTTGATTGAGCTGTATGAACAGATTGTTTCGCAATTGTTCCCAGCCATGCGTGAGCCAGCGAAAAAGGATGTAGCAGAGCGCTTTGAAGCATACCTGGCAGACCCTGCCCACTTTGATTTTCAGCCTTGCTTGACTCACGGAGATTTTGGCACAGGGAATATCTTGTACTCCCCGACAAAACAGCGCATCACAGGCATTATCGACTTTGGCGGCTCAGGTGTGGGCGATCCGGCATATGACCTCGCCGGACTTTGCGCGAGCTACGGGGAACCCTTTTTGCAGCATTTCACTCCGCTGTATCCCCAGCTTGAGCAGGTGATGACAAGGATGAGATTTTACCGCAGTACATTTGCCTTGGAGGAAGCGCTATTCGGTCTGGAAAACGACGATGAGACAGCATACCAAGCCGGCATGCGTGACTACCTCTAGCCTTTTACCGCACCTTGCGTGAGCCCTTCCACCAAGTACTTTTGGCAAAACGCAAACAGCAGCATCGTCGGGATGACTGACAGCACCGTAGCTGCCGACATCGCTCCCCATTCGATATCGTACTTTTTGATGAAGGCATTCATCGCGACGGGAATCGTTTTGACTGACTCTTCATCAATGAACAGAACTGCCATAATCAGCTCGTTCCAGCATTGGACGAACGCGAAAATAAACGTGGCCGCAATTCCGGGGAGCATGATCGGCACAATGACGCGAAACAGGGCGCTCAACCGTGAACAACCGTCCATCATCGCTGCTTCCTCCAAGGCGTTGGGTATCCCTTGGAAAAAGCCAGACATGATAATTGTACAAAATGGAATCAACATGACTGTGTAGATGAGCATCAACGAAAACAGGCTGTTTAAGATGTGCATCTTGGACATCATCATGTACAACGGGGCCATACCAATGAACATCGGGATCATTTGGGTGACGAGAAATCCGAACATCACCTGGCGTTTTCCTTTAAACGAAAAGCGGGCCAACACGTAACCGCCGAGCATCGCGATGAATACGACCATAGCCGAAGCGACCAAGGAAACGAGAAAGCTGTTCCAGATGTACACCTGAAAGTGGGAAATCTGAAAGATCTCCAAGTAGTTAATCAATGTCACCTGTTCCGGCCAATATTGAATCGGGAGCGAAAAGATTTCCTTTTGACCTTTGAGCGACGTAATGATAATCCAATACAGCGGGAAAATCGCAAAAGCAAGAAACAGGGTCAGTACAATCGCTCTGCCAGTCCTCCACCCTAGATGTTCACGGTGCATCAGAAGTCCCCTCCCTTCTCTACTTTGGTCGTTTTCACGTAAAAGATCGTGAACAACATCAAAATCAATACAATGATGACACCCACTGCCGAGGCTTGCCCGTAGTCTTGTCCAAAGATGACTTTATCGATCATGTAAGTAGCGAATATATGCGTGGAGCCTGCAGGAGCTCCATTCGTCATCGCGTAAATAATGTCTGGGAAGTTGAGAATCCAAATGACCCGCAACAGGATCGTCACCAGCATCGTAGGCATGATATACGGCAGTGTCACGCTCCAAAACTGCTGAATCCGCCCCGCTCCATCCATTGCCGCCGCTTCGTACAGCTCCTCCGGGATCGATTGTAAGGCAGCCAGAATCATGATGGCAAAAAACGCGACGCCATACCAAATATTCGCGATAATGACGGCAGCCATCGCCCAAGTACCATCCGCCAAAAAGGAGATCGGTGCTTCAATCAGACCCGTTTTCAAGAGCAAATCGTTAATGACACCAAACTGGGCATTGAACATCCACCGCCAAATCAGCCCAATCAGAAAGCCGGACATCGCCCACGGGAAAAAGACAAATGCCTGGTAAATCCCTCTCCCGCGAAATTTTTTACGCATCAAGAGGGCCAGCATGAAGCCAAACAGCAATTGAAAGACAAGGGAGAAAAACACCCAGTAAAAGCTGTTCATAGCAACTCGCGGGAAGTCTGGGCTTGTCAGTACGTTCACAAAATTGTCCAGCCCGATGAACTGAATATTCATCAAGTCAAAGAGCGTGTAGTTCTGAAAAGACATGATAATTCCACGCACGAGTGGATAATACGTAAAGACCGAAACAAATAAAATGGCGGGCAAGAGGCACAAAAATATAAAGCGACCTTCTTTGGAGATTTGGAACAATTTCTTCCCTTCCGGCACAACCTGCTTCGTCGTCATGACGATGGGTTTTTGTGTGTCCAAGCTACCATCCCCCCACGTCTACTTTCGCTCGGCTTTTTCTTTTGTCCAGTACTGATCCCATTTTTTCAACAGGTCCTCTGCGGTGAGCTGATCGAGCAAAAAGCTCTGAATATCTTTATCCGCCGTGCTTTGCCAAGCTCCCCAGCCTTTGTAGTCCACAGGACGTGAAACATCGAGGAACTTCGTCGGCTGCTGGCTCATCTCAATAAACGGCTGGAAGTAACCCGTCTTGTAAAATTCATCTTCTGCCGCGCTTTTCACGACAGGAATCGTGGAAGTCTTTTTCGCAAAATGAGTGCTCTGTTCAGGCTCAGAGAGGAATTCAATTAGCTTCCACGCCTCTTCCTTGTGTTTCGAGTACGCTGTCATCCCCCAACCCGGTCCACCGACTACTTGTTGCGCGACACCCGAAGGACCAATCGGAATCGGAGCGGTCGCCCACGTCCCTTCCTGCATCTTCTCCTTGGCTCCCTCGATGACGTCAGGGTCTTGAATCAGCATGGCAGTCGAACCCGCTACAAAGCCCTGTACCATCTCCTGAAAGCCCCAGCTCACGGAATCTTTTGGAGAGGCTTCTTTGTAAAGCTGTTTGTAATACTGCATCGCTTCCAGTGATTGCGGCGTGGAGAAGAGCGTGCGTCCATCCTTCATGAAAAAGGCTGAGTCAGGGTCGACCTCTGTCCCGTTGTAGGCCCACATGGTGATCAGCGCGTAATCCCACCCAGTCGCACCTCCCCGGAAGCTGTACCCGTAGCGGTTTTTGGCTGGGTCCGTCAGCTTCTTGGCTGCGACCAAGAGCTCATCCCACGTCTTCGGCACCTCGATCCCTGCCTCCTTAAACCAATCCGTCCGATAATACAAGACGCGCTGGTACAGTCCATTCGGAATGTAATAAGGAGTTTTGTCCACCCATGTGGCTCGCCGTTTGGCGACGTCGGTCAGCTGATCGTAATTTTGCCATTTGTCTGTGTAGGGCTTCAAATTTTCAATAAAGCCGTTCATCGAAAACTGCTTGGCATTGAATTCGCGGACTTCCAGAACGTCCAGCTCTTCTTTTGCCATCAGCATCTGTGTGATCTTTTGATCCGCTCCTTCAAAGGGAGGTGAAATCAGATCGACTTTGATCCCCGGATTCTTCGCTTCAAACTGGGCTAGCATTTCTTTTAACATCGCAGTTCGTTGTGGGCTAGTAATGCTCTCGACCATTTTCAGCGTGACGCCATTCGCACCTGACGACGATTTTGGGTCAGGAGTGGCCGCCGACTGACTACAGCCTACAAGCAAAGCTGTCGCCATCGTTAATTGGAGCGCCACAGAAATCCAGGAACGAAATCCCATACACGAACCCCCTCATGATCTTTTTTGCGAGATAGTTCGTATTATATTAAATATTCTGAATTATAAGTTTTAATATCTTTACCAGTTTTTTCGTTTTCTTTACTCATTTTTCAGTGAAGCTCTCCAAAAAGAAAACCCCGTCCCACATGCAATCGTTGGACGGGATCTTTCAGTGAAATGCAGCTCCTACTCACATCGGCAAAGCATTCTCAGCCCCAAGAGGACCGCCCATGCTTTCTGCTGCTCTTTGAAAAAGAAGCGGAGCGGTTGACCGTTTTGTACATCGATCAACGTATCGTGGCTACTGGCCCGTAACTCGTACTCAATACCAGCTACCTCAGCCACAGGAGCACCCTCACGCAGGAAGAGTCGCAATCTTCCGCCTTCCCCTGACGTATACGTCCCGACGAGCTTCTCTAGCTCTTCTCTCGTTGGCGAATAGAGCGGGGCTTCGTCTTCTTTGTGTGCAAGCGGTAAACCAAGTGCAGCATTCACAGCAGCCAGCCAGACGTTTCGGATCGGCACGTTTTCCAGGTTGGAAAGAACGGTGACAACTAGTCCTTTTTCCGGAACGAACCCGAAGTTCGACGACACCCCGGGCTGGCCGCCCCCATGCTCAACTAGCGTTATTCCTGCATAATGGGGAGTTCTTTTGAGCGCATAGCCATACCAAGCGTCTTTGGTCAGTCGATGAACTGGCTGCTACATGGCTCGAAGCGAAGCTCCATCTGCGATCTGCTTCTCTTTATAGCTCCCAGCATTGATATAGAGCTGGCCGTATTTTAGCAAATCAACGACGCAGGATCGGATGCCTCCCCCCACTTCATAGTTACCGAGCGTGGGCCACGGCACCTTTTTCAGTTGTTGCTCCTCCCCTTTGACATAAGGGACGGAGACATCGGATAAGCGAGCGACTTCTTCCAGGTTAAAGGTCGAGCGATTCATTTCGAGCGGCGCTAACAGACGCTCTGTTACATAGGTACGGTAGCGCTGCCCAGTGACGCGCTCGATAATAGCTCCCAGCAGGAGAAACATGTCGTTACTGTAACTGATATACTCACCCGGCACACCAAGGGGGTCAAATTGGGCTTCGTTCAAATAGGCAATATGCTCGGGGAGTCTCGTCAGTTCTTCACGGCGCAGCAGCGGTGGAACACCTGAAGTGTGAGAGAGCAAATGGTGAATTGTGATGTTGTCAGTATGTATGTCCGCCTTCAGTCGTAAATCAGGCAAATAGCTGCGAATCGAGTCGTCAACAGTAAGCTTGCCTTCTGCCACGAGCTGCATGATAGCGGCAGCCGTAAACGATTTGGTAACCGAAGCAATGCCGAAAATGGTATCAGGTGTTACTGGCTGTTTCGTCCCCAGATCAGTGACACCAAAGCCTTTTTGATAGATGGTCTCACCATTCTGGGAGATGCCAATAGATAGCCCCGGCACCTTTTCCTTTTCCATGAACTGCTGCACAAATGCTTCCAGAGCCGAAACGCTTGCGTGATCCATTCCATTCCCCTGCCTTTGGCTATAAGATTCTAGTTAGCAAAAAGAGTGTTCCAAAAGCCATTCAACATGCCTTAGGAACACTCCTTTTCGTAAAGACAATTGTGCGTCGAGAGTGAAGTATTTCAAAAAAGGACGAAAAACAAAGGCATCGCGGAGAGAGACCATTACATTTCTTTCCCCCATTCATCACCCAAAGACAGTCTCCCATCATAGTACTGATCGAGCATGCTGAAATCATATCGCTCGTAACCCTCCATTTTACCGTACATCGTAAAAAGACAAATTGGCTGGAAAGTAATTTTAATGATAGCATTCCCCGCTTTATTGTATTCGTCGTCTGGGATGTCATCCCCGTATTGCTCTTGTAGCTTAGACATGACCTCGTCGTAGCGTTTTTTATTAAATCCACACAACACTTCTACACTTACCTCCCGATCCCCATAACCAGTAAAACTGGCAAAATCATGTGAGGGACTGATCATCCATGGAACCTTGACGAATACAACTTTCATTTGGCTCATCGATTTACCTCCGCTTCAAAGAACACCCTTTCATCAAATGTAATCCCAAGATAGCTGTACTTTATATTCACTCTGTTTATTGCTTCATGATGAATAACACTAAGCCCATAAATTTCATCGTTTTTCGTAGCAGTACCCTCAGATGTGCCTGCCTTCATCGCTATATCCTCTATATTCTGAAATCCATACGGTTTGGAGCCCTGATTTTCATAATCATCCGTTATGATGAACCCTTGCATGGCATTACTAACTTGTACTTTTGTTTTTGATGGTTTTTCATCGTTGTTAACTGAAACACCCAATATTTTCACTTCACCAAAACCCTTATTACCAATTCCCACAACAACAGATTTATGATCATTGCTTGAAGCAAGAGTACCAATATCTAATGGCGGATTACCTTTCACAAGAGAATAGAAAGCTCCCATAAATATTGCTAGAAGTACTACAGAAATCCACAGTTTCTTCTTCATTTTCCCCATCCTTAATCGTTGTTTTTCCATGTGCGATTGAAAACTATATTTTGGTAAATTCAAAAAGAAATAGCCGATATCCTGCACAAAGGCAGAAATATCGGCTTTCAAAACCTCACCATTCAAGAGTTAATAAACTCCACCAGCTTCTTATTAAAATCATCCGCCTGACAAATCGGCAATCCGTGTCCGCTGTTATCAAACAGAAACAGCTTCGAGCCCCTGATTTGCTTCTGTGTAAGCTCTGCGCTTTTGAATGAAATCAATTGATCGTGAATCCCATGAAAGATTCCAGTTGGCACACGAATTTGACTCAAGTCTTTTGTTACATTCTCCCTCGATGCTGCTTGCAAGATTTTGATGAGTGCATAGGAAGCGGAATCCAGCCCCATTTTTACAAACCACTGGAGCGTAGCAGTACCTAAATTTCGATTGAAAAACTGCAAAGAAACTGTGTTTAAAAACTCAGGTAAATTGGCATACATTTGACTAATCAGCGCATCCGCTTGCTCCTTCGGGACGCCATATGGAGAATCCGGCATTTTCACAAAGGAAGGAGAAACGGCATCCACTAACGCTAACTTGGAAATATGACGCCCCTCATAACGAGACATATACCGAATCGAAATCGCTCCACCCACCGAAAAACCTAGCAAGACGGCATCCCTAATCTTCAGTGCTTCCAAAACAACATAGATGTCATCTGCCAAGCGATCATACGTATAGCCGTTCCATGGTTTGTCCGATTGGCCGTTGCCGCGTATGTCCATGGCAACGCAGCGGAACCCCTGCTCGGGCAGTACGTTGAATTGGTAGGAAAACATGTTATGGTTGAGCGGCCAGCCGTGAACAAAAAAAATCGTTTTGCTATTCGGGCCAGGATTGAGGTCTTCAACGAAAACCGTGACACCCTTTTCGACTTCAATGTACATAACCCTACCTCCTGTTTCACACCATGCACCTATTTACACTCAAGGTATGTCTCCAGTTGTTGGGTTATGTTACTGTTACTACTCTCCTATGTCCTGACTCGGATACGCATGAACGATGCGTCCTTTTCTTCCCGTAGTCGTGACTGCTTGCGCAAGAGAATGGTAGATGGCTTCCTCTGTCGCTTCCGCCGCCGCAGCAAACAATTCGTTCATGATTGGGTGATCCTCACGTAGTTGCACGCGCGTTTCTGTAACGGCTGTTGTCTGATGTGGAATTTTTTGCGCTGTGGAAAAAGCGATAACGATGTCGCCGCTCCCGTGCCCAAAATGGCTCCCCGTGCGTCCCAAGCCGATTCCTGCGCGCTTTGCTACCCGAAGCAGTTGGCGATCACTAAGCGGCGCATCTGTCGCCAGTACGATGATGATGGAGCCATCCTCGGACTTCTCTACTGCGTTATCATTGCATTTGCAGCTTGTGAACAGATTTGCTCCCAAGAAATCATTCTTGTTGCCAAAGTTGCTGAGTACCAAAGCCCCCAATGTATACGCCTGCTCGTCAGCCACTACGATGCGAGAAGACGAGCCGATACCACCTTTATAGCCAAAGGCAATCATCCCCGTCCCTGCCCCGACAGCTCCTTCTTCTACGGACTGGTCCGTTGCGTTCTGAATCGCTTCTCTCGCATCTTCCGGGCGCACGACACAGCGGCGAATGGAATTGAGATGACCATCGTTGCATTCGCCCACGACAATGTTGATCGTCCCGGTCGTGTCCCCGATCTCTTCGTTCGTATCCAGCATGTATTGCAGAGTTCCTTGTGTAACCGCGGGAACAGAAAACGTATTGGTGAGCATGATAGGCGATTCCAAAACACCCAGCTCATTTACTTGCACGAGTCCCGTCGTTTTGCCGAAGCCATTGATCACATAGCTGGCTGCGGTTACCTTTTCGCGAAACAAGCTGCCGCCATGTGGCAAAATGGCAGTCACACCGGTGCATGCATAGTCCTCGTTGTCCAGCTCATGCTGAATCGTCACATGTCCCACTCGGACTCCGGCTACATCCGTAATATCATTTTTCTCACCGACCGGCAGCCTCCCGATTGTCGCACCGAGCTGCCGAATTTTTTTCGTCATGCATTCCATTCCTTTCGTAAGGCTATGCCGATCGCTTACACGGGACGATTGCGCAGAAAGTTTTCATAGGCAAACCCGCGCACTTCTTCTTCCTTATAATGCTTGAGCAGCTCGT
This sequence comes from Brevibacillus fortis, assembly GCF_046196545.1. Lineage (GTDB taxonomy): Bacteria > Bacillota > Bacilli > Brevibacillales > Brevibacillaceae > Brevibacillus > Brevibacillus fortis_A. The sequence continues at coordinate 1,696,755 of NZ_CP176370.1, read as the reverse complement.
TGATGAGGTTTTGGCTCTGCCCCGCATGCTCCAAGCCCACGACCTTTGCGGTAATGCCGTCAAAGTCTGAGCCGAGCCCGATATGGCGCACGCCACCGAGTGAACAAAAATGATCGATGTGCTTGATCAGATCACCTATCGTGGTTGGTGTCGTTTCATTGATAAACTGGGTGCAGTAGACGACGTGTACATTCGCACCTTTGGCAAATAACGCTTTTGCCTGTTCATCCGTCAGATTGCGTGGATGGTCGCAGATCGCTCGTGCATTTGAATGACTCGCGATCGGGTATGTAGCGAGTTCAATCGTATCCCAGAAGCTGCCCTCCCCTAGATGCGAGACGTCCGTCAACATTTTATGCTCATTGTGAAACTGAATGATTTCCTTGCCAAAGGTCGTCAATCCGGCATTTCTCGGTTCCAGCGCACCATCCGCAGCGAGATTCGCGAAGTTCCAGGTGAGGCCCACAGAGCGGACCCCTAACTGATACAAAATGTGCAGCTTCTTCAAATCGTTGCCGACTGGCTCTACACCTTCTAACGTCAACAACGCTCCGATCTCTCCCTCTTGCAAATGATCGAGATCGCTCCAATCACGGATTTGTTTCATTTCCGGATGTTTTCCGAGAACCTCTGTATAAAAGTAATGAACTTGATCCAAAGCTTTTTGAAAACGTTGCTCCGTGGACAATTCAGGTGATGTCCAGATCGCATAGCACTGCAGCTTTACCCCGCCGTCGTGTAGCCGCTTCCTGTTGACGTCCAGCTCGTCCGCATCCGCAAAGGACAGAGCCCCATTTTTCTCCCAAATTTTCAGAAGGGCATCACAGTGCAAATCGATAATCGGCATTTTGGCCATTTGTATCCATCCCTTGTGCTAATTTCCTTTGAGAACACTACCTATTCTGTTAATGTTAAGGTAATGTATTTTGGAGAGCGAATCCAATAAATTATTGCTATAAGTCACTTAAGAAAACATTATCGAGGCTTGTTCGAGGAGGAGCGACCGCCTTTTTGCGGAAAGTTTAAGCTTGGTCGCTTTTACGCTGTGAAGCACTTAAACTCTCCTATACGTTTAAAAATTCACACAATGGAGCCACTACTCATGAATATGGAGCAAATTGAAGCATTCATCTTTGTCGCCCTGACCGGGAGCTTCAGCAAAACGGCTGATTTGCTCTATTTGTCACAGCCCACGGTCAGCATGCGGATCAAGGCCCTCGAGACGACTATGGGCTGCAAGCTGTTTCAACGTACGGGTCATACGATTTCTCTTACAAAAGAAGGCGATCTGTTCCTTCCTTATGCAAAAAACATCATGCACATGCTGCAAGAGGGACAGCAAGCAATTCAGCGCTCACAAGGCGATGTAGAGGGAGAATTGACCATCTCCACCGTTTTTGTCTCCGCCTTTTACATTTTGCCTGACCTCGTCCAGCAATTCCAGCAGTTGTACCCCAAAATCAAGCTGACGATCCTAACCGGGCATTCCCATCAGGTGCTCGATATGGTTCTGAACCACGAGGTGTCATTCGGAATTGCTCGTGCCGTTACCCATCCACAGATTAACAGGATTCAGCTGATGCCGGATGACATGGTCTTAGCGATTTATCCCGACCATCCGTTTGGATATCGCCATCAGGTTTCCATTGAAGAAGTCGCACGTGAACGACTGATCTTGTTCAATCGGGGCTCGCTCGACTGGAAGCTGATCAATAACGCGTTCAGCCATTTTCAGCTACAAAACAATGTCGTCATGGAGGCTGACAATATCGAGGTCGTGAAACGGATGGTCAAACAACGACTGGGCATCGCCTTTTTGCCTCGGTTTGCCATCTCCAAAGACTTGGACGAAGGCGAGCTGCAGGAAGTAGACGTCCTGAATCTGCCGCAAATCAACCGGAACTTCGAGCTGATTTACCTCAAGGATACACCTGTTCACGGGATTATGCGTACGTTTATCGACTTTTTGATGCAGAGTAAAGCCTTGCAGCAATAGGGAGAAAAAGGAGGATGCCCTTTGAGAACACTGCACAGAAACCATCAAAAATGCTGGTCCTCCTGGAGGTGAATTGGATGAAAAAAGCCGATATTCATGTTATTAGTAGATAATATCGGCTTTTTTTAACGATCCATGGTATTACCTATAAAAAGAAAACAAACGAGTAGCTTCTATTTAGAAATAGTTCATACTCATTGCCTCACGTATCTCTTGCATTGTTTCTTTTGCTACAAGGCGTGCTTTTTCTGTACCCGACATAAGAATTTCATCTACCTTTTTTGGATCGTTTTGATACATTCTTCTCCGTTCCCTCATTGGTTCAAGTAAATCGTTAATACTCTGAGAAATTTTTCGTTTGCATTCCATACATCCAATTTGCCCCTTTGTACAACTTTCATAAATCTCATCAGAGCTCTCTTTACGAAATGCTTGATGATAAGCATAGACAGGGCAAATTTCAGGATGGCCGATATCCGTTTTATGGATTCGCGCAGGATCAGTCATCGCTTTCTTTATCTTCTCACTAACCTCTTCTTGGGTGGAGTCCAAATCAATGGTATTTCCAATACTTTTGCTCATTTTATTATTTCCGTCTAATCCGACAAGTCGTGGAACATCACCAACTAGTGGTTTGGGTTCCAATAACACAGGTTTATAAAGTTGGTTAAATCGACGGACAATTTTCCTTGTTTGTTCGATATGAGGAACTTGGTCTTCTCCTACGGGAACCAACGTCGCCTTGCAAAAAGTAATATCAGCCGCCTGACTTACGGGGTATCCAAGGAATCCGTAATACATATCTTGAAACCCACGTTCCGTAGCTTCCGCTTTAATTGTAGGATTGTGACGTAACGAATTGACCGTAACAAACATGGAAAAATATGTGGTTAACTCCGCAATCTCTGGGATCAAGGACTGTATAAATATTGTTGCGCTATCAGGATTAATACCTGCTGATAAATAGTCCAATGCCACATTACGCAAATTTTGTTTAATCAACTCTGGTTTTTCAAAATGAGTAGTTAGGGCTTGGACGTCTGCTAGTATTAAGTAAGTTTCATATTGTGTTTGCAACTCCACTCGATTTTTCAAGCTACCAACGTAATGTCCAAGGTGAAGTTTTCCCGTAATCCGATCGCCTGTTAAAATACGTTCTTTCACTTATGATCCTCCTCATAATTTTGTTTCTGTATCTTAAGATCCACCAACCATCATCCATCGACATCACCCCTTTCAAGTAATACAAAAAACCCCGCCCAATAAAGGACGAGGTTATCGTGGTACCACCTTTTTTAATCGCAAAAAGCGATTCACTCTAAAGTACGGTAAGATGTCGAACATCATACGATACTCCTCTCTTGATAACGGGGAGAGAATCCCGGCAGCGCCTACTCTTTGTTCAGCGGAGCGATTCAGAAGCCCATTCGGCATCAGGTGAGGATCGGTTCACAGCACCACCGACTCTCTGGACCTCATTATCTGATACGTACTTGCTCTTCATCAACATCGTTAATCCGTTCATATATTATTCTAGATATAATAATTGAAAACAATTGGTAAATCAAATTAAATTTTGTTGGATGATTTTTTCATCAATGCTCGCAGTTTCGTACGAATGATCATCTCCGCCGTAACGACAAGTCCAATCATGGCTACATATACGGCGATTGTGTAGCTGAGCTCATACGGCAAGCCTGCCACCTTCTCCAAGATCAGCTTCACCAGATGAATCAGCATGTTGGTGAACAAGAAGACGAAGCTCCTCACCATCCATTCCTTATGCTTCATGACTTGACGCTTTTTAATTTTGACGAGCGCCGTAATGGTGATGGCCGGCCAGATGATGTTCAACAGGTGGAAGGGCCAGCTCGCCACTTTTCCGCCCGTTACATAAGGGGCCATATATCCCGATGTGACAACTACGCCCAACACACTAAAAAGATAAACATAGCCTGTTACTTTATGTAGCTTGCGGTTCTCTGCGAGCAGCTTGTCCGAAAAGTTAGCCACCCCACAGACCAGAGCAATCAGGGCGAAAAACAAATGGACATACATGACCGTAAGCCAGATCGATGTGTTCATTCGCTCCTTGTTGTAATCTGATTTGTGACTGAGAAAGCCTTTTGCTTCTGGATCGATGATAAAATTTTGCACGAGTGCATACGTGATCGCTATACAAGCGACGAAAATGACAATCGAATACGGTTTGATACGGTTCATCCTGCCACACAACCCTTTGTTCGATTTTTGAGACCGAACGGTTCGGTCTCTTTTTGATTTTACATGATTGCCTTCATTCGTACACGAGAGAAATGTTACAATAACTTGGACGAATATAGACCGTGTTGGCCGAATGAAAGGACTATCGCGATGCGAAAAGGCGAAAAAACAAAGCTGCATATTATCCAGAAGTCAGCAGAGCTGTTTAATCAAAACGGTTATACAGGAACCTCCATGCAAGACATCATGGATGCCACGGGACTTACCAAAGGCGCCCTCTACAGAGGTTTTTCCAGTAAAGATGAAATTGCAATAGAGGCCTTCAAATATGCGGGTGAAGTATTGAATGAACATTTTGCGGCTGCATTGGAAAAACAGGACACGGCCACCGCAAAACTCGTAGCCATGGCAAAGGTGTATTCTGATGCGGTAAACAATCCTCCGCTCCAAGGTGGCTGCCCGCTTCTCAACACAGCCGTCGAAAGTGACCATTCGTTCCCTGTTCTTCGCGATTATGCCGTCGCCGCTTACCAAGAGACCATTTCGTTTATGAAGGGATTGCTGGAGGAAGGAATCACCCAGGGAGAATTTCGTTCCGAAATGGACACAGAAGCAGTCGCTTCGGTTATCTTCTCTTCTATTGAAGGAGCCATAATGGCAAGTAGACTCACCCGCGATAACAAGCATGTCCATTTTGCCATCAAGCATATTGAGCAGCTTTTACAGACATACAAGCCATAGTAAAAAGAAAAGAGCAGTCACGCAGGATGTGATACCCCTGCCTACCTGCTCTTTTTTCGTGGAATTTTCCTGCTCATTTCTATTTGATGTAGTGTACTTTTTCATGTCCGAGCAATGCTTCCAGCACTTGCTGTACTTTCACTCCTGTCTCAAACGTAACCAGTCTAGCATCTCCACCCTTCATCGCAATGGACAGCTCATCCAACAACAGGGAGAGACGGTCTTGCTGTGGAACTTCAGCCGGAACAAGTGCCTCGCCGTGTCCACCCACAAACAGATTGCTCCAGTTCACGACGCTCAGCGTCCCTTTTGACCCGTACACGCGATAATCCAAATGCTCCTCATGCGCGATACCCGCCAAGCCATTGATCGTAACCGGGGTACCATCTGTCAGACGCAGGAAGGCCGATACACCTGTCTCGCATAGCGCAGGATCTGCTGGATAGTCTACCTCTGACCGGATTACATGCAGGTCTCCGAAGAGCTCGTAAGTCAGGTGAGTGAAATGAGGGAGCACTTCACGGATGAAACCGCCTTGCTCGCGACCAGCCAGCCAAGGAGTTTGCTGCCATGGACGCGGCCACTGGTGAAAATGCGTCAGGATATCAATACGGCGGACATCCCCGATTTCTTCGAGTCTGCGGGAGAGCTCAGGAAAAACGCCTTGATAGTAGAGTGGGAAGTTCATCGCATGGACTACCCCTGCGTCATTTGCTGCTTCCAGCATTTCTTGTGCTTCTGTCAACGAATTGGCCAGCGGCTTTTCGCAGAGCAAATGCTTTTTATGCGCCAGTACATCCAAGGCAATCGCGTGATGGAATTTGGGAGGAACCGCCAAATAGATGACGTCCAGCTCTACCTTTTTCAATAATTCCTTATAATCTGTGTACCAAGGCACATCGCCGGACTTTTGCGCGGCTTCCTGTGCTCTTTCCGCAGATACATCACTCACTGCGGCTACTCGAAATTTTTCGTGGGTACGGATAGCGTTCATCATGCGCTCACCCATGACGCCTGCACCAATAACCCCAACGTTCCATTTCACTTGGTCCATCTGCATTTCCTCTCTTCCTGGTGAATGTTCGTCTTCGTGCCTCTACCCCTTTCTCCATTTGTCTGAACATTCCTCCTGAATTGCTCAGATCGACAGCTGATTCTGCGCATCCTTTTTGTTCCGCTTCTTCTCCTTGTGAATCGCGACAACTGTATAGAGAGAGGGAACGACAATCAGCGTGAGTAACATCGAGAAAAGCAAGCCAGAAATGATCGTAATGGCGAGCGGCTGAAAAAGAACGCTTCCCTTAATCGCCATCGGTGACAGACCAGCTACTGCGGCAAATGTCGTCAGCAAAATCGGACGCAACCGTGCTTTCCCCGCCCCGGTGACTGCTTCGTTCAGAGAGACGCCTTGATGTCTCGCTTCCTCAATAAACTCGATTAATACGATTCCGTTGCGAACGACGATACCGGCCAATGCGATAAAGCCAGCTACTAATGGGCTCCCCAAATAAAAAAATATCTTGGATTACCTGTTGGTTGGAGATTTTTAGTTGCGGGTGATTATGAAGACGTTTGGTTTGACCCAGAGATTGAAGAAAACAGCTAGGGAACCGGTGTACCAACCATGTTCCCTAGCTGTTTCTTTATCCAACCGCTTTGTTACCCGATGTGCAAACCAAATGTTTTATCTCCGAACGTGGCCGTCTCCATGTCCACTGCTTTAGCAAAAGACACATCCGAAACGAGTACACTTTCACGCAAAACATGATCAAAGCGCTCCAATGCTGCTCGTAGCTCATCGTCCACATCCAGTGTGAGCTGGACACGTTTATCGATGGGCAAATCCAGCTTTTTGCGTGCATCCTGAATGACGCGGATGACTTCACGAACCAAGCCTTCTTGCTCAAGCTCTTCTGTGAGTGTCGTATTCAAGGCCACGTGGAGCTGATAGCCGGATGCAGAAGCGAAGCCTTGCTTCCCTTGCTTTTCCACGAGTATCTCATCTAGCGTAAGCCGCACGCTCTCTCCTGCGACCTCCACATCCAAGTAGCCATTGTCCACTGCTTTCTGTGCATCGGCGGCATTCAATGCTTTCAAATATTCTTGGATTGGCCCAACGAGCTTGCCGTATTTTTTCCCAGCTACCTTCAGGTTGAGCTTGAAATGATACGTCACGAAGCTGCTGTCGCTTTGCTCCACCCGAATGTTTTTGACATTGATCTCATCTTGGATAATGCCGGCAAATCGTTCAAGGTTAAATGGCTGCTCCATCGACACGATCAGCTCGGACAGAGGCTGTCTGGTCTTGAGTCCAGTTTCGTTACGGACATTTCGCGCCAGCTCCACGATGTGTCGAGCCGTATCCATGTCCCGCTCAAGAGTTTCGTCGATTGCATCAGTGTTCACCTTCGGATAGTCTGTCAAATGAACACTGCCTTCTCCCCCCAGATTGCTATACATATCTTCTGCGATCAGCGGCGCGTATGGTGCGATCATCTTCGCTAGCGTCAGCAATACTTCCCGCAACGTCTGGTAAGCAGATACTTTATCAAGCGTCATCCCGCTGCTCCAGAAACGATCCCGCGAACGACGGATGTACCAGTTGCTCAGTTCGTCGACGAACGCTTCGATATGCCCGGCCGGATTCATGAAATCGTACGTTTCCAAACCTCTTTCCACGTGCTGCAAGGTGGTATTCAAGCGGGAAAGTATCCAACGATCCAATTCGTTTACAGGTGGTTGCAGCGGATGCTCTTCTGGCTTGAATGCATCGATCAGGGCGTATAACGAATAAAAACCATGCGTGTTATGGATCGTATCGATCACTTTGTACTTCGCCTCGGCGACGATTCGCTTGGAGAACCGCTTGCTGCTCCACGGCGCGCTGTCAGACAAAAGCGCCCAGCGGAACGCATCCGCTCCGAATTCTTCGATAACCTCCCACGGATCGATTCCGTTTCCTTTACTTTTGGACATCTTCTGACCGTGTTCATCCAATACGTGACCCGTAGAGATGACTGCCTTGTAAGGCGCTTTTCCGTTATACAGAGTAGAAACTGCTAACAAGCTGAAGAACCAGCCCCGCGTCTGATCGATTCCTTCTGAAATGATGTCGGCAGGGTACTGCTCCTGGAATACCTTTTCGTCGCCGAATGGATGATGGTACTGAGCAAACGGCATCGAGCCGCTGTCGAACCATACATCAATGACCTCAGGAGTCCGCTCCATCGTACCGCCGCAGGAGCAACGCAACTTCACCTCATCCACAAACGGCTTGTGCAGCTCCAGATTCTCGTCGAGTGGTGCCACAGATTTCTCACGCAACTCTTTTACACTGCCTGGTGCATATTCGCAGCCACAATCCTGACAAAGCCATAGATTGAGTGGCGTCCCCCAATACCGATTGCGGCTGATATTCCAGTCTACGAGCTCTTCGAGGAATTTCCCGAAGCGCCCTTCGCGCAAGTGGCCCGGATACCAGTCGATCTTGCTATTGTTTTCGATCAGCTGATCCTTGATCGCTGTCGTTTTGATGAACCAGCTCTCCATCGCGTAGTAGAGAAGTGGTGATTTGCAGCGCCAGCAGAACGGATAGCTGTGCTCGTAGCGCTCCTTGGAAAACAGCAGACCGCGATGCGACAAGGCTTTGACGATATCGACGTCGCAATCCTTGACGAAGCGGCCCGCGAAATCCGAGATTTGATCGGTATAGCGGCCAGCCAAATTCACGACGTTCACGAAATCAAGTCCATGCTGACGGGTCGTGCGATAGTCATCCTCCCCGTGCGCTGGTGCAGTATGCACGATGCCAGTTCCGCTCGTATCACTGACATAGTCCGAATCGACGACGATATGCCCATGGTTTACCTTGATATAGCCAAAAGGCGGTTCATACGGGGTACCGACGAATTCTGCCCCTTTGTGCGTGGACAAAACCTCGTAGTCTTCCTTAAACACTTTCTCCGCGAGATTTTTTGCAACGACGTACACTTCATCCTTGTGCTTGACCCGCACGTAATCGAGTTCTTTGTTAACAGTCAAAGCCACGTTGGCTGGAAGAGTCCATGGTGTCGTTGTCCACGCGAGGAAGATATCATCGCTTGTCTTGCTTTTGAATTTGACCGTTGCACTCAAGTCCTTCACGTCTTCATAGCCTTGCGCCACTTCATGGGAGCTGAGCGTCGTCTGGCAATCCGGGCAATACGGACTGACACGATGTCCTTTGTACAGCAGTTCTTTTTTATGAATTTCTGATAGGATGTGCCAGACGCTTTCGATGTAGTCGTTGGTCAACGTCACATATGGATGCTCCATATCTGTCCAATAAGCGATCCCTTCCGTCAGCTCCCGCCATTGTTTTTCGTACTCGAATACGCTATTTTTGCACTCCTCGATGAACTTGGCCACTCCGTAGTTTTCGATCTCCTGCTTGCCGGAAATGCCGAGTCGCTTCTCCACCCCAAGCTCTACCGGAAGACCGTGTGTATCCCAGCCTGCTTTGCGGACGACGCGGTAGCCGGACATCGTTTTGTAGCGTCCGATAAAATCCTTGATGACCCGTCCGAGCACGTGACCAATATGCGGCTGTCCGTTGGCGGTCGGAGGACCTTCATAAAAGACGAAATTAGGCTTTCCCAGCCGATTGTCCATCGACTTGCGGAATGTATCGTCTTTCCTCCACTGATCCAGAACACGTAACTCTCGTGTCCTTGCTTTTTCTTTTACGTCTACTTTCCTCATCATGTACACTCCTTCTTCTGTAGTTTGCGTAGAAGTGTAGGTACATAGAACGCAAAAAAATCCCGCCCCCTAAGGGACGAGATTTGATCTCGCGATACCACCCTTGTTCCGAAAAGCTCATGTAATCATGATTTTCCGGCACCTCTACTACGTACCATCATACGCGTCCCTTGTAACGGTGGGATTCCGGGTCAGCTTACTCCAAATGCTTCAGCTTTCCTTCTCGGAGAGGATTTTCGGCTAAATCTTGAACGTTGGCTTTCAGCACTAGGGCCAACTCTCTGGGGAACAAGGGGATTAGCTTACTCTTTCTCGTCAATGAATTTGTTGGTGTTATTTTTATTACTTTACTTTTTACACTGGTTTCAAAAAAATGTCAAGGGTTATGCTACGGCCCGCTTCACGCTGCGACGGCTTTCCACCTGCGACAAGAACAAGCTGAGAATCAGGATAATCGCGCCGAACAAATACGGTGCGTTCAAATGAACTCCGTACAATGTACCTGCCACTGCTGGGCCGAAAATATTTCCCAGACTCATATAAGCATTGTTCATCCCTGCTACGAAGCCCTGTTCATCCCCTGCTCGCTTGGAGATCAGCGTGTTGATCGCTGGACGCATAATCGACGTCAGGGTAAAGAAGATCACTGTCATAATCAGCATATACCAGAAGTTACCGGACAACAGCATCAACACCATCGATACAGCAGACAAGAAGAACGTCACGTTAATGAGCTTCTTCTCGCCAAAACGAGTAATGAGCTTGCCGATCAGCGCTCCCTGCACAATCGTACCAGCAAGTGCTCCCACTGTGATAATGATGGAAATATCACGCGGAGTATAAGCGAACTTCGCATCGACGAACAGCGGGAAGATAACTTCGAAGTTCGCCAAGCCAAATGTCATCGTAAAGATCAGCACCAGCATGATGAAATACGACGATTGAAACGACTTGCCGAGTTGTACGAAGATGTTTTCCTGCTTCTCTTTGCCTTTTCGTGCCGCGAGCTGCTTTTCCTTCGGAAGTGATTCTGACAAGAAAAAGATGGAACCGATTGTGGCTACCGCACCAACTGCCGCGGAAATGTAGAACGGCATACGCAAGCCAAGCTCCGCCAAAAATCCACCAATACCAGGTCCGATAACGAATCCGAGTGACATGGCAGCTCCGAGCATACCCAATCCTTTTCCACGTTTATCCTCGGTGGTGATGTCCGCTACATACGCCAGCATGGACGGAATCATCGCTGCTGCCCCGATTCCGCCGATCAGACGAGAAAGGTAGAGCACCCAAGTCTGTTCAGCTACGGCAAAGACCAGATTGGAGATCGTAAACAGGACGAGTCCCGATACAATCATAATTTTTCGACCGTACTTATCCGACCATTCCCCCGCAATCGGAGAAAAAAGAAATTGGGTCACTCCAAAGGCCGCCACCAAGTATCCGGCTGTCTCCCCACCCGCGCCGAACTCTTTAAGAAATTCGGGCAATATTGGAATAATCAAGCCAATTCCTAGCATGGCGATAAACATGTTGATCATTAGGAAGAGAATCGGTCTCTGACTATTCTCTTGTTTACTCATATTCATTTATCCATTCCTATCTTATAGATTTTTCTCTTTAGCCCTGCAGCTTCGCTTTCACACTCTCAATCACCGTGCGCCAAATAGCAGGGTCTGTAGATATCTTTTGCTTGAAGTTGCGGTACAACTCCTTTTGCTTTTCCTCAAAATCTGGAGCGTCTGCAGCCGGCAAGCCTGCACGGGCAGTCGTAATCATTTCCTGTACTTCTGGAGAACGCGGTCCCCAAACTCTTGCCTCGTAGCCATCCTGATCGAGGAAAATAAAGATCGGAATCGCACGTGCTGTGCCATTGGTCAGGTATTGATCCATCAGCTCCAGATTTTCGTCACGGATGAGAAAGCGCAATTCGATGTTGCTTTCCTCGGCAATTCGCTGAATGACAGGAACACACAAGGAAGCATCCCCACACCAGTCTGCGGTTAGCACGATCCCTTTCCAATTACGCTGGGAGAGATCCTTCCAGACAGCCAGATCCTCGTCAGTAAATGTGAGCTGATCGTATACGCGGGACAGCTCTTCTTTGTTGACGTTCATGCTTTCTTTGTACGCAGCAAAGCTCATTCCTTTTTCAAACCAACTGTTCTGATTCACGTTAGACATACTCCGTACTCCTCCTGTATAGTGAAAAATTATTGCTCCCAAATAGCAGAAGTCCCCAAGCGATTGCGAATGGAAGAGCTTCTTGTTTTGCGGGCTTCTTTCCCTGACGTCTGTTTCATGGTGCTAACCTTGGCAGTCAGGTCCATAAACCACTCTCTATCTTTGGTTGCGAGGGCGAGGTCGATCAAATCATGCATGTGCTCTTCATCATCAAAAGAACCTACCGGAATGCGTTCCATCCACTGTCTTGGAATCACCACCTGCTTGCCGATCGTCTCTTCGTTGTCGCATTGAACCACAAAAACTTTCGCGGTACCTCGCAATGAATCATCTGTTTCGACGAAGCCTTGAACTAACTCGCCGAATTTGGTTTTTCCCAATACCCATTCTCCGACTTCCAATAACTCATCCCGATTCATTCTCGTGCACCTCCCAATTGTAACGGAAATCATTACAGTTTCCATGTTAAAAATTTGTAAGGTTACTGTCGCGAACTCTCCTGGCATCCTTGACGGACTTTATCTAATACGGTCTGGATCGTGATTTGTTCCAAATACTTCGTAAAGTACATCTCTGCTTCGGTAAAAATCTGATCCATGACTCCGTGCATATTCGCAGAAACCTGACACGCTTCTTGCGGATCTCCCGAACACCAGTGCGGCTTCAGTGTACCATTCGAGATCGAGCGATATATCTCGGCCAAGGTGACCTCATTCGGGTCGCACGCGAGTATATAACCGCCGCCAATTCCCTCTTTGGTCTTCACAAATCCGTTCTTACGCAGAATGCTCATGATCTTGCGAATTCTGGCAGGATTCGTACATACATTTTTTGCGATGAGCTCACTGCTTGCCATATGCTCTGGGATATGAGCCAACAAAGCCAAGCTGTGAACAGCTATGGTAAATTCACTATTCACGTCACAGACGGCCTCCTTGCGAAGAGTACTGTAATAATAATTCGTACAGTTAGGAATGTCAACAATTGTCTTGAGGGAAACTTTTTAAAAAGCCGGAGACTTTCATTCTGCGGTGGTCGGGGGGAAGCGCAGGCACATGTTTTCCAGTCGCCTTTTTCCTCACTACGTTCGGGCGGTCTCCTTCCAAACATGTACCTGCACTTTTCGGACTGTTGATACACTTCTACGGGGCTTTTTTAAAAGAGATTTTTAATAAAAAGGATTTCATCGCGAATCGGGATGCCGTTTTCTGCGATGAGGGGGATTTCTGGTTTGGTTTGGCGGGCCTTATCCACAGCATTGATGTACAGCTCGTGAAGCTGATAGCCTCTTTTTTGGTAAAAGCCCATGGCGTGCAGGTTATCGTTGGTGGTGACGAGCTTCATGCGGTGGCAGCCTCTTCGAGCACATAGAAAATAAATCCGTTGATTGCACCATTTGCGGACTTCCCCAGTGTTTGATGAAAAATTCAGTGATGACGTTTTTGTCCAGTTCGCTTGTTGAAATCATCTGCATAGCATTCACCTCTCCAAAATGATAAAGAGAAAGCCCCCGCTTGTGAGTCAGCGAGGGCTCCACATCATTACGATCGTACATCCAGCAGTACTTTTCCCGTACTCGCCCTGCTCTCGACCCACGCATGGGCGCTCGCTGCGTCTTCCAAGGCAAAATGCTTGCCGATCTTGATGTCGAGCTGACCATTCGCCAAATAGTCCAAAACTTGCTTGGCTGTATCCTGCAACAAGTGTGGACGCAGTTTGCGTGTCGTACCAAAGCTGAAGCCTAATACAGAGCGACAGCTTGCGTGTAGATCAATCGTCTTGATCTGACCGACTTCGCCGCTGGCATTGCCGAAATGGACGAGTCGACCGTACCATGCGAGACACTCAAGACTACGCTCACTTACTGTTCCGGAAATCGAGTCCAAAATGACATCCGCTCCCGTCCCATCCGTTAGCGCACGTACCTTTTCCACAAAATCTTCGCGATCGTTGCAAATCACATGGTCGGCACCGGCTGACAAGGCAAGTTCCGCCTTTGCTTCATTACCGACTGTGCCGATGACTCGTCCTGCTCCGAGCAGCTTGGCTAATTGAATCGCCGTCGTCCCGATTCCGCCTGCCGCAGCGTGAATCAGTACGGTTTCCCCTTTGGCAATGCGGGCAACCTTCGCCAGCAGCTGGTACGAAGTAAATGACACGACTGGGCAAGCGGCTGCTGTTTCCGTGCTGATTTGATCTGGCAGTGCAAAGGTCAAGCTCTCCTCCGCCACGATATACTCGGCGTATGATCCGTTGGTCGGAAATGCGATGACTCGTTGTCCCACCTTCAGGCTTTGCACCTCTGCCCCTACCTGTTCGATCACGCCAGTCGCATCGAGTCCCGGAATAAACGGCAGCTTGGCTGCTCCCTTTTTTCCATATCTGGATTTGATATCGGCAAAATTGACACTGCTCATCTCGACGCGGATCAGCACCTGCGTAGGTGACATGGTCGGCATCTCGACTTCCGTATATTTCATCGTTTCCGGCCCGCCTAATTCCGTTACCAAGATCGCTTTCATGAGAACCCTCCAGACAAGATTGGAATGTTAGTTTTGTAGAATCGCCATGATCGCAGCTTTTTTCGTTGCGAACTCCTCGTCGGAAAGTACAGGCGTAAACGCAGCTCGCGGAATGTCCACCAATAGATCATGCCAAGATTTGCAGCCTTGATAAGCAGCTTCAATGGGGATATCTACCGGCTGCTCTAATCGATACATCCGCACGAACAAAATGTGCAGCGGCTGTTTTTTCTTCCAATGCAAGCGCACATCTGCGAAATTATCCGTCCAGATGTGGAAGGGGGATAGCGCACGCAGCTTGGCTTCGTCCATCAGCTCAACATCGTCGGTTACTTCGGCAAAATATTCGATAGTCACCGTCTTCTTGTCTATTGTCCAGCCTTCAAGGGTCGCGTCTAACAGGTGTTGGTAGTCTGCCTTTACCATGTCGCGCTTCTGGTGCTCATAGGTCGGATACAAATAGAATTGATTGTTTTCCAAGCGGAATTCTCGTGTTTCTTCGTATAATCCACCCTTGCGGATCGTGATGATCTGCTCACCTTCTCCAAGTGCTTTGACGGCGACTGCCCATTCCTTCAAGCTAAGGGGGGATAGCGGCTGTACGATCGACTGCATGCAGCACGGCTCCCTTCTACTGTCAGAATCGTTTGATGACTTTAGTCTAGCCCAATTCCAGCTCGTTGAGAAGTCGTCTTCAACAGTTGATCGACATGCTGCATGGCTCCTTGCAGTCTCTCGGCATAATTTCCTCGCAGTGTCACGTACGTAATTCCCCGCTCATCCAGCATCTGGCGCAGCTTTTCATGATTGTGCAGGCGTACTTGCTCTTCTCCGTGCACACGCAGTCCATCATCCACCCACGCGACATCTGGCTCCATGAACAGCCACAAATCGTACGCTTGTTCTTCGGCAACCTGGTCGAGAACAGGGAAGGTTTGCCCGGTGTACAGTTCGGAGTAAAACTGGGTAACAATCGCTTCTGTGTCGATGAACAATAGCTTGTTGGCTTTCTGGAGCGCTTCGTACTCTTTCATTTTGTGACCATACGCGATATGCGGAAAATACTCCGGTGTCAAAATCGTATCGCAGCCCCCGACCTCTTCGCAGATTGTTCGTCCATACTCCTCGACAAACACGGTGTTGTAGATTTTCGCAAGATAACGGGTCAAAGTTGATTTCCCGCAGCTCTCTGTTCCTACCACCACTACCTTTTTGACGAAATAGGGCTGAACAACAGCCGGGATGTGCTGCCAATGGGTGTAGACCCCTTCGTTGCGAATTTGGGTAGCGGAGATCGGCACTTGGCTGCGCGATTCATCGAGAATGATGTGCGCTGCCTCCGGGTATAAACGGCGAAATATCGAATCGTAGGCAGACTCGGAGCTGAAAACCAGATCGATTTTTTTCCCGATCTTGCGCTTGATGTCCGCTGCTCCCGCTTCCCAATCGTAGTTCTCATCGCTATCCGCACAATCCTCGACTGCAAGCACTCGGACATTTTCCATGTCCTTGACCAGCGTGGACAGCCATCTCAAGCGCACTTCATAGGGAATTGGCTTGATTCCTGCCTCCTCACACAGCTTTTGGTCGCGATTCGTGCTGTGCGAGAGAACGACGTACAGTTCGTCGCAGCGGCAGGCCGCCTGTGTAATCGCGTATACATGTCCCTGATGCAGTGGCAAAAATTTGCCGCCAATGAAGCCTACGCCCCCCATGTCTGCTCCTCCCTTTGCTTGCGGTACTGCCGAACCCAGTTCATCAATCCGTAGATGGCATTCACCAAATAAGCGGACCACATGACCAGCATCGAGATATCGCTTCCGTCCTTCAAAAACGCTACCAGCCACATGTAGATCGTGAACAAATCAATGATAATCCAGACCACCCACTGTTCGACCAAGCGCTTCACCATAAAGAGCATCGCGATGACGGAGAGAACAGCCGTCAAGGAATCGACAAAAGGCAAAGCCCCGCCCATTTGCTTCAATACAAACCCGTAGGCAATCGTTGCGATGATACTCAAGATCGTCCACCAGATGCGTGCTCGGTTGGACAAAATCGTAATCTTGACGTCATTTTGTTTCACTTCGGACACGCGATTTTTACGCCACAGGTAGAGTCCTATGAATTGCATTGGCAAAAAATAGAGAAGATTCAGCATGACTTCGCCATAGTACTTTTGCCCATAGGCCACGAACGCGTACAAAACCACATTGATGATACCCGGGTAGTAGCTCCACGTCTTTCCTTTGGCGACGAGCACGACACTCAGCATCCCTGTCAAAGACGCGATCAAGCCGATTAATGTATCATCTAGCGCGAAATACAAGTAGAGGGTAACGAGTGTAAACGAGATGAGCCATATTTTTTCAAACCAATTCCAGTCTGCTAAAAAGCCGGCGCTTTTTTCATTCATGCGAATCTCTCCTTGAACGCTCGCAGGTTTTCCTGGCGTGCAGAATTGTCGTAGACGGCAAAAACGATCCGATCAAAAAGCTGTGCATACTGTTCCTCGATCAAAACGGTCGCAAAGTAATCTGCTACCTCCTCCGCTTTGTTGCGGAATACTCCACAGCCGTACGCTCCCAAAATAATCGTCCGGTGGTTGTGTATGGCTGCTGCCCGCAAAATCTTCCGGATGCGCTCCTTCATGACAGGGCCAATCTTCGCGATATTTTCAGGCTCTCGCTCACGAACAACCCCCGCATTCACAGCAGGCGCCGTAACAAAAGACAAGAGGTATGGATCATGCAAAAGCTGATCGCTTTGGTCGCGGAGCACAGGGACCCGCGGTGAATAAATCATGTAGTCGGAATAAAAGCAGGTTTTCAACTGGCGATGATAGGTGTACATTTCCTGCATTTGCACGATGCAAGGATACAGCCCGGAGGAACGCGCCAAGCTCTCTTCCTGCGCCTGGCTTCCCCCGAGGAATCCTCCGCCCGGATTTTTGGCGGAAGCAAAATTCAAGCATACGGCATCTGCTCGTTTCTCGGAAACGACGAGGCGCTTAGCTGCATCCAGGCTGGATTCCGAGGTAACCTCGACCTTAGCACGCAGCTGTCCAGCAGTTGTTTGATGCGATGGCAGTTGTACGGTGTCTGCTGCCAAATCATTTGGACGATACAGAACCGACTGGCTGATTGCAGCAGCTAGCTCCTCCGTAATGCTCTTCTTTTCTCCCGCTTGGTTCATGTAGTAGCCCTGCTCTATGATTTGCAGCGTCTCTTGTGCGATTCGTACACGCGCGCTTCGATTGTGTCCCTGATTCATTGTGATTTCCTCCCTGGTGCGGGGCTACGTCTGATCCATCCATTCCGGGTTAAAGCGGAAATACTTGGATGGTCGGTGCCCGGCGTGTTTTCGATATTGATTCGTTTCCAGCACTTTGTCGGCTACCTTCCTGCGAAACGCCGCAGCCAACAGCTCACGTCCCAAAATCACTTCGTACACCTGTTGCAGATCGCTTAACGTGAACAGCTCCGGCATTAAGGCAAAGGCGATATCCGTGTATTCAATCTTGTTACGCAATCGCTCCAGTGCGTATTGAATGATTTTGGCGTGATCAAATGCAATGTTGTTCGTCTCTACAATTTCGCGGGTCTCACGTACGGTACGGCCCGTTACTGTTTTGGTGATCTTAATGGTGGCAGACAGCTCTTCGCTCTCATGTACAAGGCGCAGTTCCAGCCACTTTTCGGTAATGGAGCCGTCTTCTGTCGCCGTTTTGGTTTCTTTCAGCCATCTGTCCTCGATACGATACCACTCGGCTTCTTCCGCATCGTCCCCTGCTTTCAGCTGTATAGACGAGCTGTCTACCAAGGCCATGTACGACGTGCTGATGACCCAAGTCCGCGGATCTCTGCCCGCATCGCCCCAGGTGTAGAGCTGCTCCAAGTAAATGTCGTCTACGTTTGTCTCCGTACGCAGCTCTCGTCTGGCCGCCTCCTCGAGACTCTCCCCAGGTGTAACAAACCCACCTGGCAACGCCCATTGGCCGATATACGGGTGCTCCCCACGCTTCACAAGCAATATTTTCAACGACTTGGGCGAGAGCTTGCGGTAGTTTTCCTCCAGCTCATCCATCACGGTGAATACAAGCATATCGACTGTCACAGACGGCCGCTCGAATTGGCTAACATCATAAGCCTCCAAGTACTCCAGCTCGGTTTGACCTCGTTTATTGACATTTGGTTTATCGTTCATTCAATCGCCTCTTTTAGTTGCTGAATTGTTGTTGTCTTTTTGTTATTAACAAAATGTTATTATCAAGTTGTTGGTATCATATTACTCTTTCCTGTTTTTGGTGTCAACAAAGAATTAGAGTATGGTTTTTATTAAATAAGCTACCTAGAAGAAGCGCATTTTCAGTCCAAGCGCCTCTGGAGCCCATCTTAGCTTCGAAATAAATGGCGGGGAATTTCCGGAAATGCGCTTCTTCCCACCACCAAAGCCACTTTTATAACCCAAAGCAAAAAGCCCCCTGCCAGTTCATACACTGACAGGAGGCTTCTTTCATTGTATCAATTGATATCTTAAGCAGCACGTGCATCGGCTTTTACTGCCTGAACATAATCGTCTGCTTTCTTTTTGTCGAACTGACCTTCCCAACGAGAGATCACAATTGCTGCCAACGCATTACCTACTACGTTAACAACTGTACGAGCCATATCCATCAAACGGTCTACACCGGCGATGAAAGCAAGACCTTCTACTGGGAGACCTACAGAGCCAAGTGTAGCCAACAGTACTACGAACGATACTCCCGGTACACCAGCGATCCCTTTGGACGTAACCATTAGTACGAGCATAAGCGTGATCTGTGTGCTGATTGGCATGTGAATACCATACATTTGCGCAATGAACAGAGCAGCCAGTGCCTGGTACAGTGTGGAACCATCCAAGTTGAAGGAGTAGCCTGTCGGAATAACAAAGGACGTGATCGCCTTCGGACAGCCCATCTTCTCCATTTTTTCCATAATTTTAGGCAGTACAGTCTCGGAGCTAGAAGTGGAGTAAGCCAACAACAGCTCGTCCTTCAGTACACGCAGAATGGAAGTGATTTTGACTCCGCTGATACGTGCGATGATGCCCAATACCACAAGGATAAAGAAGAGCATGGCAAAGTGAACCAAAATAACCAGTTTCCCCAAAGGAATAAGAGAAGACAAACCAAATTTGGAAACGGTAACACCAATCAGTGCGAAAACACCAAACGGAGCAAAACGCATGATCGTGTTAACAACCCAGAACATCGCGTCTGCAACCCCATTGAAGAAGTTGAGAACGGGCCTTCCTTTTTCTCCTGCTGCTGCTACACCAAGTCCAAACAGAACGGAGAAGAAAATAATCGCTAACATATCGCCACGAGCGAGTGCATCAAACACATTGGTTGGCACAATATTGACGAATGTTTCCACCATGCCGTGGCTTTGTGTCGTTTCTGCCGTGTCTACATACTTGTGGATATCGGTCTTGGTAAGAACTGTTCGATCCACACCGGCACCCGGTTGAAAGATATTCGCTGCCAAAAGACCAACGATAATGGCAATCGTGGTAACGATTTCAAAATACAGAATTGTCTTACCACCGATTTTGCCCAGCTTCTTCATGTCACCTACGCCTGCTACGCCCACAATAAGCGTGGCAACAACGATCGGAACGACAATCATTTTAATCAATCGGAGAAAAATATCACCGATAGGCTGTAAATAGGTCGCCACTGCCGGGTTGCCGTAAAAGATAGCACCCACCAGGATACCCAGAATGAGACCGACGACAATCTGCATCGCTAATCCAAACCGCTTCATTCCGACACCTCGCTATGAAAGATTAAGATGTGACTCTCAAGTCGATATGCTTATACGCATCAAACTTGAGTGGTATATAGGTGAGCATCATATCATGACTTTTTGTGTTTTCCCCTTTTTTGTATTCTTTTCATTTCTTTATTTTTTCTGATAATATCTATCAAATTCGCGACATGATTGGTCTCATTGTGTTCGCTTCTGGAAAAATGATAAAATAAGGGAATCAATTTTCAGCGATTTTTCATTCAGAATGGAGCGCAGTCATGACGATTCGGAAAATGATCATCCTGCTACTGGTTCTGGCAGTCGGGTTGTTTCTCTTACCTTACTCCGTCCCCTTTTTGCTAGCACTGTTAACAGCAATTCTGGTTGAGCCGCTCGTCTTGTTTCTTGTCAAAAGGCTACGAATGAATCGGATGAGTGCGGTAATCGCATCCTTTTTCCTGTTCCTCATTTCTTTTGGGATCGTACTGTACTGGATCGGTACGCAGATCGTGATTCAGGGAATTGATTTGGCTCAGCGATTACCGGCTTTTTCGCAGCATATTTTTGAGTTGGTCGAGTCTTATTTGATAAGCTGGGAAACTTACTATGAATCGTTGCCTGCTGAAACCGTCTCGGAAATCCAAAGTGTCTTCGCTGGGCTTAAAAGCTGGGCGCTTACTTCAGCCTCCACAGTTGCCAAAGGTATTCTCGGTGTGGCAGCCATCGTTCCTGGATTTCTTATCTCTACGATTATTTACTTGGTTGCCTTGTTTTTGATCAGTCTCGATTTGCCGAAATTGCGTGCGGGCTTCATGAGAATGTTCACGGTGTCCGCTCGTGAAAAGGTCGAGGTGGTTATCTCTCAATTGAACCGTGCCACCGTTGGTTTTTTACGTGCCCAAATCATCTTGAGCCTGATGACGTTCACGCTGTCCTTTTTGGGATTGCTCATTTTGCAGGTCAAGTATGCAGCTGTCATTTCGCTCATGATCGTTTTCGTCGATATTCTCCCCATCTTGGGCGCAGGCTCGTTCCTCGTCCCGTGGGCTATTTACAACTTCTTGATGGGCAACTCTTATTTGGCAATCGGCCTGATCGTCATCTTCCTCGTGATTACGGTCGTCCGCCGTATTATCGAGCCCAAGGTACTCGCATCTAATCTGGGAATTAGTGCCCTTGCCGCTCTTGTCAGCTTGTTCCTCGGATTTCAGGTGATGGGATTTTTCGGGCTGATACTCGGTCCAGCGCTCGTCATCATTTACGAGGCACTGCGGAAAGCCGGATTCTTGAATTTCAAAATAGATTTTTGATGGGCACAAAAAATAGGTAGTGCTGCGGCCGTTTTTTCCGGTGATGGAATCGGAAAGGCGGCCGTTGATATAGAAAGAACTGGGGGAGCGCTTATGTGTGCATACAAAGAACTGACCACCTCACAACGGACGATCATGACGCCAGGGCCTGTCGAGGCCGAGCCTAGTGTTCTTCGCGTGATGGGTTCACCCATTTTGGGGCAAT
This sequence comes from Brevibacillus fortis, assembly GCF_046196545.1. Taxonomy (GTDB): domain Bacteria; phylum Bacillota; class Bacilli; order Brevibacillales; family Brevibacillaceae; genus Brevibacillus; species Brevibacillus fortis_A. Next base: position 1,675,039 of record NZ_CP176370.1, on the reverse strand, counting down.
TCGATCCAGAATTCACGAACATCATGAACGAAACAATGGAAATGCTTCGGAAATTGTTTCAGACATCCAATCATTGGGCATTCCCTATTGACGGAACTTCCCGGGCGGGCATTGAAGCCGTATTGTGTAGCATAATCGAACCAGGAGATCGGGTGCTTGTACCCATTTTTGGACGCTTCGGGCACTTGCTCACGGAGATTGCGGAAAGGTACGGCGCAGATGTGATTACGATGGAAACTCGCTGGGGAGGCGTCTTTGAGCCGCAGGACGTCATTGCCGAAATCGAGCGAGTTCAGCCCAAAATCGTCGCAATGGTTCACGGTGAAACATCCACCGGATGCGTTCAGCCTTTGAAAGAAATCGGAGAAGCTTGCCGCCGGATGGATGTCCTATTTGTCGTCGATGCTGTCGCTTCGATCGGCGGGACAGAAGTGAAGGTAGACGATTGGTATATCGACGCATGTATTGGCGGCACGCAAAAATGCTTGTCTGTCCCCTCTGGGATGGCTCCTATCACGTTTAATTCTCGTGTAGAAGCGCTCTTGCTCCAACGGAAAAAGATCGAGCGTGGACTCGCTGATCCCTCTGCTCCGAAATCTGCTCAAACCCGAACGATCCGCAGCAACTACTTTGACTTGAGTCAGCTCATGGATTACTGGGGACCCGCACGGCTGAACCACCATACGGAGGCGACAACGATGCTGTACGCCTTGCGCGAGGGAGTGCGCATTGCCCTCACGGAAGGTCTGGAAGCGAGATTCGCCAGACATCGTTTGCATGAACAAGCCTTGGTCGCTGGTGTATTGGCGATGGGATTGCAGCTCTACGGCGATCCGGCTTGCAAGCTTCCCGTCGTCACCTGCATCAAAATTCCTGAGGGACTGGACGGAGAGTCAGTCCGCGCTATGCTGCTCGAGGATTTTCATATTGAAATTGCCAATTCCTTCGGGCCGCTAAAAGGGACAATCTGGCGGATTGGCACAATGGGCTACAGCTGCCGGAAGAAAAATATTTTGCATGTGCTAGGGGCGTTGGAAGCGGTTCTCATCCGGCATGGTGCCCGTGTACACGTAGGGCGGGCCGTTCAAGCCGCTTTAGATATTTATCATAGCTAAAAACAAAGGCCGCAGGGGCAATATAATACCCGAGCGGCTTTTATTATGTTCACAGCTGATTGCGAATTACCGTGCCACTAGTCACATTTGTAAGACGCCCATCCGACACGGTGATCTTCCCATTGACCAGCACATGGCAAATACCCATGGACTGCTGCATAGGTGCCTCATATGTTGCCCGGTCTACGATCTTGTTCGGGTCAAATACGACGAGATCCGCCCAGTATCCTTCTCTCAAAAATCCTCGATCCCGCAACCGCAGCAATTGAGCTGGGGCGCCTGTCATTTTTCGAACGGCTTCCCAAAGTGGAAACGATTGTTTCTCTCTTGCGTAATGACCTAACACACGAGCAAATGATCCGTAGAGCCTGGGATGAGGCTTTCCTCCAAAAACACCATCTGAACCCACCATTTGCAACGAATGCTTCATTACTCGATCGACATCTTCCGCGTTTCCCCAGTGGATAATGATGGTCACCTCGCCCTCTTCTTCCACCAAAAGTTCAAATGCGGCATCCGCCGGATCCATCCCTTTTTGCTGTGCAATTTCCTGCAAATTCATTCCTTCCAGCTTCCGATTGTTCGCAGAGGCTACTGATGCGATGACAAGATTGTCCCAGCCATTGTTTCTGACGGGATTGTCGTATTCCCCGTTGTGCTCCATTTCTTCTTTTGCTCGCTCGCAAATTTTGGGGTCATGTAGCCGCTCCAACATTTTGGCGATACCACCATCATGCATCCAGGGGGGAAGTATGGCATGGAGAAAAGTGGATGCTGCTGCATACGGATATTGATCAAACGTAATCTCGATACCGTTAGCACGCCCCTGCTCCAGCTTCTCCAAGGCAATGTCCAGCTTATCCCGATTTCTGCCCCCACAAATTTTAAAATGAGAAACGTGCAGACGAACTCCCGATCTGCGTGCTGCATCAATCACTTCGTCTAATGCCTCCAATGAGTAATTACTTTCGTTGCGGATGTGAACAACAAAGCAGCCATCGTATTTAGCGGCACCCTTGCAGAATCCAACCAATTCTTCTTTGTTCGCATAGACGCAAGGCGGGTATTGGATACCGGACGACACGCCAAATGCGCCCTGCTGCATACCTAGTTCTACCAGCTCCTGCATCGCTGCGATTTCTTTTTGCGTGGCCTCTCTACCAGCAAACCCCATCACCATAGATCGGATATTTCCATGTGGTACCAAATAAGCGATATGGCCAGTCAACTTCGCCTGTTCAAGGAATGCCAGGTATTCATAAATGCTGTGCCATGGCCATTCTCCAATGTCGCCGTTGATTCTTTTCAATTGCTTCATCCAGAGTGGTTTCGTCTCACTCGTCACGGGAGCAACAGAAACCCCATCCTGACCGACAAGTTCTGTCGTAATTCCCTGCAACACCCGGATTTGGTGAATATCCGGTCGTGTACACCACAAATCTGAGTGAACATGTGCATCAATAAAACCAGGAGCGACCACCATTCCAGTCGCATCTATTTCTGTGATTCCTCCCGAAGAAATGAATCTCGCCATATGGGCAATCCGCCCGTTTTCGATCCCAATATCCAGCCTCGTCCAAGGATTTCCCGTACCATCACATACCATCCCATTGCGTATGACGATATCAAATGTTGTCTGTACCATGTAAACGTCACCTCCCTATTGGACAGAAACATTCCAGAATGGCGCATCCATGAAGTACTGATAGCCCTTCACGTAGTTTCGATGAGCCGCCAATCCGTGCAAGTCCCCTATTTTTACAATCGGGAGATCCTCCCAGAACAAGGTTTGTATTTTCTCAAATACGACCTTCTGCTCATCAAAGGTAACCGTATGGCGAAGTTCGTCCAGCAATGCATCCATCTCAGGGTTTTCGTACCAGCCTGGCCACTTGTTTCGAGAGTCTAGATACAATGTTTGGACCGGGTTTGTATAGGTTGGAAAGCCAGTGAAAAATATGTTCCACTTGGTTTCATCTGAACGTTTGCTGACCATCGTAGGCCAGTCGTAAATCTCGAAGTTTACTTTGACCCCGATTTTCTCCAACTGGTCTTTAACCATGATGGAACTTTTGTAAATGTAATCGTAGTCCTTTGTGGTGATGATGGTCACGGGCTCGCCATTGTAGCCAGCTTCAGCCAACAGCTTTTTCGCCAATTCAGGATTCTTCTGATTGTATTTTTCTTTACCTGCTTCTGAATGCCATGGCTGCTCTACAAACATCAGGCTGTGATCCAGTCGGAAAAAATCCGGGTTCCCGCTTATCCCCATCATGATCATTTCATGGTCAAGTGCAGCATTCACTGCTTGGCGTGCCGTTACATTCGCAAACAAACCTTTTTTCTTGTTAAAAATCATGCCGACGTATTTTTGTGGCTTCGACACGACCGTCACCAGATTAGGGTCACCTTTTAACTGTTCGTAGTTGTCAAAAGGAAGCTCATCAGCAAAATCGTACTCCCCCGATTGAAGACCTGCCACACGTGTAGCTGCATCCGGAACGGTGTGGAAGTAAATGCTGTCTACCATGGCTTCCTTTTTCCCGCCCAATCCGCTTGCTGGCTCGGTCAATGCTTGATAATCGGCATATTTTTCGAGATGAATGTATTGATCCTGCTTCCACTCCACGAATTTGAACGGCCCTGTCCCAATGTATTCTTTTACTCCTTCTTCCGTAGCCGCTTCAATGACTTCCTTCGGCATGATCATTGCTCCCTGTTGAGGAAATGCGAGTGCGGTTAGTAAGGTGCCGGATGGCTTTTCCAAGGTGATGATAATTTTGTCATTGTCCTTGGACGAAATCGTGGCATTCGCAAGGCCTGTTTTACCATTTGGTGACAGCTCCTTCCAGCGATTGAGCGAAGCAATCACATCCTCTACGCCCAGAGCTTTCCCATTATGAAAGGTGATTCCTTCCCTGAGTGTGAAGGTGATCTCTTTCCCGTCTTTACTCACTTCAAAAGATTTCGCAAGCATCGGAACAGGCTTGTAGTCTTTATCCAGTGTGACGAGCGGCTCGAAAATATGCCAACCGACTTGGAGTGCCACTGTCGTGGACGTTTTCACCATATCAAGTGAAGGCGGTGAAACCGACAACGCAACGCGCAGTTCGTTCTTCTCTTTTCTCAATTTACTGCTGGAAGTAGGATCGCTTGTAGACGGAGTCGAGGTGCACCCCAGCAATGAAAGCGTTACGATGAAAAGAAGTGTCAGCATATAACCAATCGGCTTCTTGATCATGGAAAATCCCCCTTCATTAATTGAATTTTCAGGTTATTTTCAAACTGATCTTTTCATTTCGAATCACTGTCCCCGCAGTCAAGCCAGTGAAGGATGAGTCATCCACCGCCACTTTCCCATTCACGAGTACATATTTGATTCCGATCGGCTCAAGAAGCGGCTCCTCGTAGGTCGCTTGATCTGCAACTGTTGTCGGATCAAAAATAACAATATCGGCCCAATACCCTTCTGTGATGAATCCTCGATCCTTGAGTCGAAGCAGCTGCGCAGGCGCTCCTGTCATATGACGAATGGCTTCAGACATCGTGAGTATTTCTTGTTCCCTGACAAACCGCCCCAATATTCGCGGGAAGGTTCCGTAAAGCCTCGGATGCGGTTTTCCGCCAAATATCCCGTCCGAACCGACGATTTGCAATGGATGTTTAAGCGCGTTCGTGATATCTTCCTCTTCGCCCCATGATATGACCATCGTGACTCCGGCATTTTCCTCCAACAACAGCTCAAAGACAGCATCGGCAGGTGTTGTTCCACGCATCTGGGCAATATCCAGTAGGTTCTTCCCCTCCACGACGCGATTCTTCTCAGAAGTGACAGACGCAATCACGATATTACCCCAGCCGCAGCTCTCTACCCAGTTTTCAAAATCATGGTTGTTTTCGAAGTCATCTTTAATCCGCCTGCGAATCTCTGGGTCTTGCAGCTTGGCGAGAAGCTCCTCTGTACCTCCATTGTGCATCCACGGTGGCAACAGAGCATGTAATACCGTTGATCCTGCTGTGTACGGATACTGATCGAAGGTGATTTCGATCCCCTCCACGCGGGCTTGATCCATTTTTTCTAATGCCTTTTGGAAGTTGTCACGATTGTTTCGGCCAACCACCTTGAAATGAGAAATATGCAGACGCACACTTGAACGGCGTGCAACATCGATCATCTCGTCAAGCGCTTCGAGTATGCGATTGCTTTCATTACGCATATGAACGACGAAACATCCATCATATTTGGCTGCTCCTTTGCATAACTCGATGAGCTCTTCTTTGCATGAAAACAAATTAGGCGGATACACCAGCCCTGACGACAGGCCGACTGCTCCTTGTCGCATTCCTTCTTCTACTAGCTCACGCATTTTTCGCATCTCATCTGTCGTAGCCGTTCGTCCCTCAAACCCCATCACAAGTGTTCGCACAGCACCGTGGGGAACCAAGTAAGCGACATTTCCAGCCAGCGTAGAGCGGCTTAAAAACTGGAGGTACTCGTCAATCGAATTCCAAGGCCAGTCGCCGATGTCACCGTTCAACCCGCGGAGTTGTTTTTGCCATAAAGGCTTCGTCTGTTCATTGACAGGGGCAACAGAAATACCGTCTTGCCCGAGCAGCTCTGTTGTTACTCCTTGCAGCACCTTGATTTTGTGCAAATCCGGCTTCGTGCATAGCAAGTCAGAATGTACATGCGTGTCAATAAAACCTGGAGAGACAACCAAACCTTCTGCCTCGATCTCTAGCACGGCTTCTGTGTCGTGAAGCTGTCCGATCTTCACAATCCTTCCGTCCTTAATACCGAGGTCCATCCGGGTCCACGGATTACCAGTTCCGTCGTACACCTGACCATTCCGAATAATAATATCCAGCATTCTTCTTGCTCCTCTCTATCCTTGCAATTTTTATGAAACGTGATGACAAGCGACACGATGACCTGTACCCATTTCCCGCAATACCGGAACGACTTCCTTACAGGTGGTGCTTACTTGCGGACATCTCGGATGAAACACGCAGCCTTTTGGCAGATGGATTGGGGAGGGAACCTCGCTTGAGAGGACGATCCTCTCTTTCTTTTTCTTTGGATTTGGCTCGGGGATAGCTGACAATAGCGCTTTGGTATAAGGGTGCAGCGGTTGGGAGAACAAAGCATCTGTAGGGGCTTCTTCCACTAAATGCCCCAGGTACATCACGCCGACTCGATCAGAAATATGTCGGACGACGCTGAGGTCATGTGCGATGAATAAATAGGTGAGTTGAAAATCTTCTTGCAGCTGTTGTAATAGATTGAGAATCTGAGACTGAATAGAGACATCGAGTGCGGAAACAGGTTCATCACATACGATAAATGCAGGATTTACTGCTAGTGCACGCGCCATCACGATCCGCTGTCTTTGCCCACCTGAAAACTCATGCGGATATCGGTCGTAATGTTCTGGCTGCAGTCCCACTTTACGAAGAAGGTCAAGGACAAACTGCTTACGCTGCCTTTTCTCTCCCAACTTGAAAATACTCATTGGTTCAGCGATGGCTTTGCCTATTTGTTTGCGGGGATTCAGCGCTGAATACGGGTCTTGAAAAATGATCTGCATTTCTTTTCTGGCGTTTCTGAGTTCTTCATCCGAGAAACGAGTCATGTCCTGTCCCCTGTATTGCACACTGCCAGACGTCGGCTCTAACAAGCGAAGAATCATGCGGCCCGTTGTGCTTTTTCCGCATCCGGATTCTCCCACAAGCCCGTAGGTTTCCCCTTTGTATATTTTCAAGGAAAGATTGCTGACCGCTTTTACGTATGCTTTCTCTTGAAAATAGCCTCGCTTCATCGGAAAATGCTTCACTAAATTGGATACCTGTAAAAGTGGTACCGCTGTATTCTCGTTAGCTGCCAAAGGCAACGCCTCCCAAACCGATTCTTTCGTGATGCCAGCATCGAACCTGATGCCCGTCCGCTATTTCAAACAAGTCTGGAGGATGCTGCCTGCACTTTTCATCTGCAAGCGGGCATCTAGGTGCAAAACGACACCCTTTTGGAATCTGATGGAGCGACGGAACGATGCCATCTATCACATGGAGCTTCTTTCCGCGTTTGCCATCAATGGTCGGGATTGATTTCATCAAACCAATCGTATAGGGATGCTTCGGATTCTCAAACAATGTGTCCACAGACGCTTCTTCTACGATCTGCCCCAAATACATGACCAGAACGCGATCGCACACTTCAGAAACGACACCAAGATCGTGGGTAATTAGCAAGATTCCCATCTGTAATTGCTTTTGCAGACCTAGCATCAAATCAAGAATTTGCGCTTGAATGGTAACGTCCAATGCGGTCGTCGGTTCATCGGCAATCAACAGCTTGGGCTGGCAGCACAAGCCCATGGCGATCATAACACGCTGCCTCATTCCTCCTGAGAGCTGATGAGGATAGTCGCTCACCCTCTTTTCCGGTGAAGGGATGCCGACCAAGGTAAGCATTTCAATCGCTTTTTCCTGCGCAGCCTTTTTGGACAATTTTTGATGCAGCATGAGTGATTCGGCAATTTGGTTTCCTACGGTATAGACAGGATTGAGCGAGCTCATCGGGTCTTGGAAGATCATCGATATCCGATTGCCGCGAATCTCTTGCAGCTCTTCCATGGATGATTGCAGCAGCTCTTTTTGCTCAAAAAAAATTTGGCCTGTAAGCTTCGTTCCACTGTGTTTTCGGAACAAGCGTAGGATCGACAAGGAAGTCACACTTTTTCCGCATCCCGATTCCCCAACCAGTCCGACCGTCTCGCCGGAATCCACCTGAAAGGAAACCCCGTCCACAGCTGTCACCTGACCCAGCTCTGTGGAAAAGGTCGTTCTCAAGTTTTTCACTTCCAACAATGGCACATGAATCATCCCCTTCCCACCTTGCAGCGCTTATTTTTTTGCTCGATTCGTATGCGGGTCCATTAAATCGCGGAGGCCATCTCCGAGCAGGTTGAGCCCCAGTACGGTTATCATGATGGACAGACCAGGAAAAACAGTCATCCACCATGCTTGCTTCATGATCGTTCTTCCGTCATTTAAAATGTTTCCCCAGCTTGGCTCAGGCGGCGGAGTTCCTGCTCCCAAGAAGCTCAAGGAGGCTTCCGTAATGACTGCATAAGCAAAAATGAACGTTGCCTGGACAATCAGAGGAGACAGGCAGTTAGGGGCGATATGCAGCCAAATGACCCTCCATGCCTTCCCCCCCAGGGCATGAATCGCTTCGATATACGTCTGTTCCCTCACCGTGATGGCTACCGATCTGATTGCTCGGGCTACCGTTGGAATATACACAACACTCAGAGCGATAATCACATTGCTCATTTTCGGACCGAGTGCTGCCAATATGGCAATGGCCAGCAAAATCGCGGGAAATGCCATTAAACCATCATTGATCCGCATGAGAAAGTTGTCCAATCTTCGGTAGTAGGCTGAATACAGCCCAAATATTAACCCTACGATGGAAGTAATCACGACTACCGAGAATCCAACCCCCATAGATATTCTGCTTCCGTACACAACACGTGTAAAAACATCTCGGCCAAACTCGTCCGTACCGAACCAATGGCTGGTGCTTGGCGGTTTGAGTCGATCCTGCACTTTCATTTCGAGTGGATCATAGGTGGTGAGCAAAGGAGCAAGGACACAAATGAAGGTGATAAACAAAACGAGAATACTTCCAGAGACAGCCAATCGGTTTGCGAAAAACCGATTCATGACTACTCTTGTGTGATGCCTTGAAGATGCAACAGGTTGGCTTGAGGCAATTGTTACCGAAGATGTTTCCATTCATCCATCCCCCCTTAGCTCTTGTCGTATCGCACACGTGGATCGATATACGCGTAAAGCAAATCAACGATGAGATTGATGAGAACATACGCTGTTGCAATCATGAGCACGGTTCCTTGGATCACCTCGTAATCTCGTCTTAAAACGGAATTGACAATGAGCTTGCCGATCCCAGGTATATTAAAGACGGTTTCAGTCACAACTGCTCCCCCGATCAGCGTCGCAAACGACAGTCCGATTACCGTAAGGATGGGTATGAAGGCATTGCGTAGCGCATGCTTATAGGTGACAATCCACATCTTCAAGCCTTTTGCTTCTGCCGTTCGAATGTAATTTTCGTTCAACACTTCCAGCATGGAAGATCTCGTCATTCGCGCAATGAAAGCTCCTTGCATTATGCCAAGTGATATCGCGGGCATGATCAAGTATTTGAAATGATTCAGGAGTCCATTGGACATTGGTTGATAGCCTGCTGCAGGCAGCCAATTCAGCTGGACCGCGAAAAGCAAGATCAGATTCAACCCAATCCAGAAGCTAGGAAGCGAGATTCCCAGCAAAGCAAATGTCATAAACGATTGATCCATCCACGTTCCTCGACGATTGGCCGCCATCACACCCAAAGGGATCGCAAACAGAATCGCGATGATCTCAGCTATAATCGTTAAGGAAAGGGTTGGCCCTAAATGCTCCCATATCGCTTCTGTCACGGGCTTATCCATAAAGATCGACCAGCCTAAATCCCCTTGCAGCAAGCCACCTATCCATTCGAAAAAGCGGATGTAGATGGGAAGATTTAAGCCTAGCTGCTCTCGTAATTTTGCTAATTCTTCTTCCGTAGCTTGTGCCCCCAGAATGACAGAAGCAGGGTCACCAGGGGTAAGATGAATGATGATAAAGTCAACAACCGCTACAACCAGAAGGACAGGTAATAAGGACACGACACGCTTAAGCAAATAACCTCCCATTTTCGTCTTTCCCCCTCAATTGTCATCGATTAAAAGCCATGAACGTGTACAACCCAGCATTCATATATGCAGTTTCAGATCATAGACCTGACGGGGCCTTCCTTTACAGATCGGTTGCTCTTCACCAACCACCATTGCCAATTGACACTGCTCTAATTTGCTTAAAATCCGTCTGGCACTGCGTAATGAAACGCCAAATCGACTAGCGAGGTCAGCTGCGGTTATTTGTGAGCTACCGTAGTTTTGGCAAAAGGAGATCAGTTTATTGATCGTCCCGACGCTCAAGCCTGATTTTCGGGCGGCATCCAAACGCTCTGGATTGTTGCTTCGCAAGGAGTACGCTAACTGAAATTCTTCACCAAGCGGTCCGACAACATTGCCATCGTGCATGGCAATAAAACAGCTTCCTCCTCCGCCGGATTTCGCTTTGGAGAGAGCTTCCCCGGCTTTGCTTTGCGCCTCGTTTGCAGTTCGGCCCAACCCTATTCCGATACTGGCAGAAATATTTAAACGGTTTACGATTCTCTCCAGGAGGGGGAAGCGGGTAAACATGCTTGTCGTCCGTTCGATAACACCCCGAGTCGTAACGAAGATGACTTCATTTCGATCCGGCCAGTTCATCAATGCCTGGATTTCTTCCCCATAATCAATCAAAATTTCCTGAATCGCGATTTTCTTTCGCTGGAGCTCATATTCGGATGAATGCCATTTTTTCACGATGTTCTCGATATTAATGATGCCGATTGCGATTTGGGTATCGTTTAACTGAAGGTTTTTCCCTTCGATCTGCGCCCGATACAAGCCATCTTGGATCGTAGACTTGGTGGGTGTTACACGATAACAGGGGATTCCCAATCTTCGAAGCTCCCAATAAACAGATGCTACACACGTAAAAATTGCGTCTACCTTTTTACTTGTCCATAATTCGTAATGAAACTGAAGAATATCGTCTGCGCTCTGGTCTAGCTGATATTCCATCGTGTACATGCGATCTACTGGTATAGACAGCTCATCCAATCTTTGCTCAACCTCTTGTAAAGACAAAACATCGATACTAAAGCGCAAGCGGCTCTCTTTCAATAAGGTCCCGCTATCTCGCAACAACTGAAAGAACACCCGATAGAGACTCGTGCCATTGTAAGGCAGGTAAACCATCGGCTTAGGAGCATCAACATGTTCGCGGGCGATTTGGTATGGAATTGGCCCGGCAAATAAAAAAACGTCAACCTCTTCCTTGCTGGAAAGCACGAGTTGTTTGACATCCTGCACATCTTTGTAGCCGAGGGGGCGCAACATTAAGGCTGGAAATGTTGCTGCCATACACAAAACTTCATCAAGCAAATCGTAAGGACCTATAACTGCGACTTTTATTTCCATCGCTCCCTACCACTTCCTCTCCGATTTTTTACTGCTAACATATATTTAATTAAATTTTTTAAAAATTCTTTCTATTATCATACATTCGGCCATTCTTACATGCAATTTCCGTTAATAGTCCTTTTATCCCCTTTTTCTATAAGAAAAACCATTAAGATCTTTTTGGTTTGGGTCAACATAGGGGCGGAGAAGAAAAAGCACAGTTCTCTTCGACTCTGTCAAGGTCTACGAGCCCTGTGCTTTTTCTTCTCACCAGCTTTGTACCACAACTACAACTTATCAATTCCTATTTACTGAAAAAAACGTGCAAAGAACCACTCCGTCTTGCAGAATGATTCCCTACACGTTTTCTCGATTTAAAAGATTCTATTGTTTTGGGCTAACACGCGCCAGCAAATCCACGATGTGTACGGCCTCCATCTTTCCTTCCAGTCCAGCTCGATGAATGCCTGCTTTCATTTGCAACAGACAGCCTGGATTCGAGGTCACGAGAATGTCTGCTTGGGTAGCCGCTACATGACCCATTTTTTCATCCAAAAGACTTCCGGCCATCTCAGGCTGCACCAGGTTGTAAATACCTGCTGAGCCGCAGCAGCGATCTCCCTCGCAAAGCTGTACGTATGTGGCTCCCGGAATGGCTTGCAAGAGGCTCACTGGCTCTTTGGTCACCTTCATCCCGTTACGCAGGTGACAGGAGGATTGATAGGTGATCCGTTGCGGCAATGATTGCCATGCTTTTGGCTCGACGAGGAGTGCTAGCACCTCACTAATATCCTTCACACGTGAAGCGAACCATTGTGCCTTCTCCTGCCATTCGGCATCTTCCGCCAGCAAATGGTCGTATTCCTGTAGCATCGCCCCGCAACCGCCTGCATTGGATACGATGATATCCACGTCAGCCTTGTGAAAAGCAGCCACATTTTTTCGCGCCAGATTGCGAGCCTGTTCACGCTCACCGCTATGTGCATGGAGAGCACCGCAGCACACCTGGTCCGGAGCGATGATGACCTCACAGCCTGCCTCACTCAGAAGCCGCACAGTGTTGCGATTCGTCTCATTGAATAGGACATCCATAATGCAGCCGTGAAACATTCCTACGCGATACTTGCGCTCGCCTATGGCTGGAATAACCGTGCCACCGAAAAAGTCCACGATACCTTTTCCAGATGCTTCAGGCATAATCGCTTCCATTTCCCGCATTTGCTTAGGCAGGGTGGATAACACTCCCAGCTTGCGAACGGTTTTTTGCACACCTGAGCGCTGATAAAAGCGTAAGAGTCCGCCGAGCTGGTACATGCGTTTCTGATGAGGGAACAGGTGGAAAAACGCGAGCTTGCGGACGGCTTTGACCCACCATGGATGCTCCTGCACCTCTTCGATCGCTTCTCTCGTCTGCTCGATCAGCTGACCGTACGGCACACCTGCTGGGCATACCGGCTCACATGCTCGGCAGCCTAGACAGAGATTCATTTGATCGACAAAATCTTTGTCCGGCTCCATGACACCGTCTGCTACGGCTTTCATTAAGGCGATACGACCTCTTGGAGAAGCTGCCTCATAGCCAGTTTCCCGAAAGGTCGGACAGGCTGGCTGGCAGAAGCCGCAGCGCATACAGTTGGACAGTTCATCGTAATCGAGTTTATTTACCAAAGCTTCTTTAAGCACGCTGGACCACCACTCTGTTCCGGGACTGTTTGGCAAACATCTTGTCAGGGTTCAGGAGATTGTGAGGATCGAAAGCGTGCTTGATGCCTTTCATGATCTCCATACCTGCGGCTCCTACTTTCCACTCCAAGTACGGTGCCTTGACGATCCCTACCCCATGCTCTCCCGTAATCGTTCCGCCCAAATCAATTGCCGCCGCGAAAATTTCCTCGAAGGCATGCTCAACGCGCTCGATCTCCTCCGTGTTGCGAGCGTCTGTCATGCAGGTCGGATGCAAATTGCCGTCTCCCGCATGGCCAAAGGTGCAAATTTGCAGTCCGTAACGCTCTGTAATCTCTTGGATCGCGGCGACCATCGGCGCAATCGCGGCGCGGGGAACGGTTGCGTCCTCCAAAATGGTCGTCGGACGCATCCGTGACAATGCGGCGAGCGCACTGCGTCTGGCAGTCATTACCTCATCCGCTTCCTCAGCTGTCGTCGCTACCTTGATTTGGACGGCATCATTCTTCTGGCAAATAGCAGCGATCTGCTCCATGTCCCGATCGACCGTCTGCGGCTCTCCGTCCTGACCGATCAGGAGGATCGCCGCCACATCTGTCGGAAGCCCGATCTGTTTGAAATCCTCGACAACACGGATCGTTCCTTGATCAAGAAATTCAAGCGTTCCTGGAATGATACGATTGGCAATAATATCAGAAACAGACCTCGCCGCCTGTGCCATATCTGCAAACATCGCCAACATGACTCGCTGTGTCTGCGGCTTCGGAATCAGCTTGAGAATAGCCTCGGTAATGATCGCCAACGTGCCCTCGCTACCGACCAAAAGCTTGGTCAGATCATAGCCCGCCACATCCTTCATCAGCTTGCCCCCGGTACGAATGACCTCTCCGTTCGGCAACACAGCTTCGAGTCCCAGCACGTAATCCTTGGTCGTTCCGTACTTCAACCCGCGCAGTCCACCCGAATTAAGTGCAATATTCCCGCCAATTGTGGAGATGACCATGCTGCCTGGATCTGGTGGGTAAAACAAACCGAGTGCCTCTACCGCCTGATGGATGTCGACCGTTCGGACCCCCGGCTGCACCGTTATCGTCAAATTTTGTTCGTCAATCTCTACGATCTGATTCATCCGGCTCAACACCAAGACAATTCCGCCACCGACTGGTATCGTTCCGCCGCATAGATTGGAGCCGGCTCCACGCGTCACAATCGGGATGTGATGTCGTGCTGCAACTCGCATGACCTGCTGGACTTCGGCTGTACTCTTCGGTATGACGACCACATCTGGCAATGCTTGCTGCATCGGAGTTGCGTCATACGAATAGGCGACTAATGCTTCCTGTTTGTCGAGGCAGTTTTTCTCTCCGACGATGGCACGCAGCTCTTCGCGAATGGATTCTGGCAACATGGAATCTCCCCATCCTTTCCCAAAAACTTAGTCCAGCTGCTGAATGGCTTCCCTGATTCTTCCATTGGTAACATTCAACAAACGAGTGGCCTCTTCCCTGCTCGATCCTGTCAGCTTCATGATAATGGCAGTCTTCGCATCTCCGTCTGCCTGATCAGCCAGTTGTTCCGCCTCCTCGTAGCTCGCTCCGGTCACTTCCATGATGATCCGCTTCACGCGTTCCTTCAGCTTGAGGTTGGTCGCCTGCACGCTGACCATCAGATTTCCGTACACTTTGCCCAAACGAATCATCGCCGCTGTCGTCAGCATGTTCAGCACCAGCTTTTGAGCTGTTCCTGCCTTGAGCCTCGTCGATCCGGTCAATACTTCCGGTCCTACGACGACATTAATCGCTACATCTACGCCTTCATTGATGTACGAAGGCTTGTTGCAAGAGACAGCAATCGTCTTGGCTTCGATCTTCTGTGCCTCCGCCAAAACACCGAGAACATACGGAGTCCGTCCACTAGCTGCGATCCCTACGACCACATCCTTTTTGGTCACGCCGTATTTATGCACATCTTCTTGACCTAATTCAAAAGAATCCTCTGCGCCTTCTACCGCGCGTACCATTGCGGATGGTCCGCCTGCAATCACACCCTGAACGAGCTCAGGCTGGGTACCAAAGGTCGGCGGGCACTCGGACGCATCCAAGATCCCTAAACGTCCACTTGTTCCAGCACCAAAATAAAACAGTCTTCCGCCCTTTTCCAATGCGTGTGTGATGACCTCTACCGCATCGGATACTTGATCGAGGACGCGCTCTACCGCATAAGGAACCTTCTTGTCCTCATCGTTCATCATTTGTACGATGCCTCGAGCACTCAATTGATCCAAATCACTGCTGCTCTCGTTTTTTCCTTCAGTTGTCAATGCTTGCAAGTTCTCCAGATTCATGCTCTATCGAACCTCCTTTTCAATCTTACTGCCCCATGCTCACTTCATGACTGATCCAGATGGCAAGTGACAAAATGCCCTCTCGATACCTCGCTAGCCACAGGAGCAACCGTTTTGCAAATGTCCATACAGTAGCGGCAACGCGGATGGAATGTGCAGCCAGACGGCGGATTCGCTGGACTAGGCAGGTCTCCCTCCAAAATGATCCGCTGAGTCGCCAAATGGGGATTCGGTACAGGCACCGCTGATAACAGTGCTTGTGTATAGGGATGTGTTGGTTTCTCGTACAATGATTGTTTATCCGCTACCTCCACCACTTTTCCGAGATACATGACCGCTACCCGGTCCGAAATATGGCGGACGACACTCAAATCATGCGAGATAAACAAATACGTCAGATTGAACTCCTTTTGCAAATCTTGCATCAGGTTCAAAATTTGCGCCTGAATCGACACGTCCAGAGCAGACACAGGCTCATCAGCCACAATCAGCTTGGGGCGCAATATCAGTGCCCTTGCTATGCCAATCCGCTGGCGCTGACCACCGGAAAACTCATGCGGAAAGCGATCCAGCTGCTGCTTGGAGAGGCCGACGATCTGGATCATCTCCTCGACTTGCTTGCGGCGTTCTACTGAATTGCCGATGCCGTGGATGATGAGTGGGTCCTCCAAAAGCTGTCCGATTGTTTTACGCGGGTTCAGCGAGGCAAACGGGTCCTGAAAAACGAGCTGCATGTTGCGTCTAGCCCGGCGCAGCTCTGATTCATTGAGCTTGCGAATATCCTGTCCTTCAAAAAAGATTTCTCCATCTGTCGGCTCAATCAGGCGCAGGATGCAGCGTCCTGTCGTGGACTTCCCACAACCTGATTCACCTACGATACTGACCGTCTCGCCCGGATAAACAGTCAGGTTGACTCCATCGACAGCACGGACGACTTTCTCCTTGCTGAAGAATCCTTGCTTGCTCATGAAATGCTTGGTCAATGATTTGACTTCCAGCAGTGGTTGCCTCATTGCACGTCCTCCTCGCGATACAGCCAGCAGCGGCACTTTTGGTTGTCTGCGACAGGCGTAAGCTCTGGATTTTTCTCGCGGCAAATATCCATGACTTGTGAGCAGCGCGGTGCAAAACGACAACCCACAGGCATTTCGCTCAGAAGGGGCACCGAGCCCGGAATCGCATCCAAACGCTCTTGGTTGACACTGACTGAAGGCATCGATTTCAAAAGCCCTCTCGTATACGGATGCTTCGGTTCGTCAAACAGCTGCTTGACGTCGGCCTCCTCTACGATTTGACCTGCATACATGACGATGACACGATGACACATCTCCGCCACGACTCCCAGGTCATGTGTGATAAGCAGGATGGAAGTGCCTTGCTCTTGACGGACTTTTTTCATGAGCTCCAATATTTGCGCTTGAATCGTCACGTCCAAAGCCGTCGTCGGTTCGTCGGCAATCAAGAGCTTGGGCGCACAAGACATCGCCATCGCGATCATCACACGTTGACGCATCCCACCTGACAATTGATGCGGATAGTCGGAAATGATTTCATCGGCACGCGGAATCCCGACTTCTTTCAAAAGCTCGATCGTCCGACGCTTGGCTTCTTGTTTGGACAGTCCGAGATGCCGACGCAAGGGCTCGCTGATCTGTTTGCCGATCGAATGCAATGGATTGAGCGAAGTCATCGGTTCTTGAAAAATCATCGCGATCTGATTGCCGCGAATCGCCTGCATTTGTTTATCCGTGAGTGAGAGCAGCTCCTTGTCTTGAAAACGGATGCTCCCAGTCATCTCCACATTCCGTCCCAAGAGCTGCATGATGGACATGCTGGTCACGCTTTTTCCACATCCGGATTCACCGACCACACCGACGGTTTCACCAGGCTCTACAGAGAGACTGACACCCTCGATCACGGTCAGCTTTTTGCCTGCTTGGATAAAAGAAGTTCGCAAATCATCAATCGTAAGCATTGCTGCCATGAGTACTCCCCCTTTTCATCAGGATGTGTGGTCAGGTTTGATTACCGAAAATAATCGGTTATGGTGAGCGGTCCGCCACGCCCCGATCAACGGGCTCGCGACAGGATGCACGCGGTTTGTCAATGTAATCAGCGTCACGTCTCTCGCCGGGTCCGACCAGATCGACGTTCCTGTAAAGCCGGTATGCCCAAAGGCGCGTTCCGAAACAAGATCTCCCCCGCTGCAGCCAGTAGCAAGCTGTTCCAAGGAACCGCCTGTCGGGGAAATGATCCACCCCAATCCTCTGCGATAAATCGAATGGTCTGTGAGTGAGCGAGTAGCCAAGGCACACAGCGTCGGATCAAGCTGCACGGAAGCCTTCCCACTCGTCCAAATGTGCATGTAGCGCTCTGTATCAGCCAAGGTGGAAAAAAGTCCGGCGTGCCCGCTGACACCTTCCAAGCCATAGTGGGCGTTGCAATCGTGAACAGTGCCACTGATAACTCCTTCTCGCCAACCGTATCCGGTCAAAGCTTGCTGCCATTCCAGCGCCAAAGGTTGTCTGGCTTCTGCCAGCTCCGATAAATAAGTCACAGCCATTTCTTGTTCAAAGGCATTGCCCTTCTCCGTAGCAGCAATGTCCATTCCTTGCAGACGTGGTTGTTTCAGCGGCAAGTAGCTCGTATGAAGCATTCGGCTCGGTTGAAAAATCATTCGCTTCGCCAGCGCGTCCAGTTCCTCGTCCCAAATGCGCTCCAGTAAAAAGCCCAACAGCATGAATCCCAGATCGCTGTACACAACGCTTCGTCCCGGGATGTCCAGCATCGACTCGTTTGCGATGAGCCGCAAATAGTCCTCCCGATTTTTCCCCAGCAAAAAGTACGGACGCCATGCAGGAAGTCCCGATGTATGAGTGAGCAGGTGAATGATTTTGATCTGCCCTTTGCGTTCCTGATCGTGGACGCTCGCCAATTCTGGCAGGTAGGTCGTCACGGAGTCAGTCAACGACAGCTTGCCTTCCTGCACACTAATGAGAATGAGCGGCAAGGTCACCATCACCTTGGTCAAAGAGGCCATATCGTACAACGTTTGATTATGAACCGGTCTTCCATCGTGTCCATAGCTTGTTTTTCCCATGCAGACTGTCAAAGCTGGCGCGCCTTTTCGCAGCATACTGACAGCGCCTCCCGGAAAAATGCTCTGACGAATCCCTTGCGTCAGACTGGACTCCATTCGTTCTCTGATCTGTTGCACGTTCATTTGTTCTCACCTCTGCCTATCGTTCCTATTTCCCACGATGACGCGGGTCGAGAATATCACGGACGGCATCCCCAAACATGTTGCAAGCAAGAATCGTCACCGTCATGGCCATACATGGCCAGATGATCATGCCCGGAGCTAGCTCCATGTAGCGACGCGCCTCTGAAATCATCCCGCCCCACGACGGGTCTGGCGGCTGAATCCCCAATCCCAAAAAGCTGAGGGCCGATTCGGTCAGGATCGCACCTGAAATCGCCAGAGAGGATTGAACCAGCAGCGGTGCCGTTACATTCGGAAAAATTTCCTGAAACAAGATACGCGGTGTACTCGCACCGATGGCACGAGCGCTTTCTACGTACTCCAGATTTTTGATAGAGAGAACCGCTCCCCTCACCGTCCGGGTGAAGATCGGAATGTTCACGATTCCGATGGCCATGATCGTGTTGAAGGTTCCTGGCCCTAATGCAGCGACAATCGCCAGCGCCAGCAAAATTTCCGGAAAAGCAAACAGGACGTCCATACAGCGCATAATAAATCCGTCAATCCAACGCCCGAAGTAGCCAGCGATCAAGCCAAACAGCGTACCGAAAATGACGCTGACAAGAACGGCAGAAAGCCCGACCACCAGCGATACGCGCGCACCGTAGATGATACGGCTCAAAATATCACGACCAAACTGGTCCGTACCTAGCAAAAACTCACCCGAGCTGCCTTCCATCCGATGATCCTGAAACATTTGTGTCGGGTCATGCGGAGCCAACACCGGAGCCAGCACTGCCGTCAAACAGAGCAACGCCAGCAAAATGGAGCAGAAGACGGCTGTCTTATTCGCCAAAAAACGCTTTCGAAATGTGCTCATGTCGCATTCCCCTTGTCAATACTTGATACGCGGATCAATCCAGGTATAGATCAGGTCTATGAGCAGATTGACCAGGACAAACACCAGAGCGACGAACAAAACGCCTCCCTGTACAACCGGATAATCCCGCTGATAAATTCCTTCCAGAATGTACTGGCCCAAACCCGGAATCGAGAACAGCTGCTCAACGATCACAGACCCGCCCAGCAGATAACCGATCTGCATACCTGCGATCGTAACGATCGGAATCGAAGAGTTGCGGAACGCATGACCCATGACGATTGTCCACTTACTGTTACCCTTGGCCCGCGCTGTCCGAATAAAATCTTTGTCCATGGTTTCCAAAAACGCAGAACGAGTCATCCGCATTACGCCAGCAGCCACTACAATCCCCATGGTTATCGCAGGCAAAATGAATACTTTGAACGCCTCAATCGGATCTTCCCAGAAGTTCACCACATCAATGGGCGGGAACCAGTTGAAATAAAGGGAAAAGCCGAGCAAAAGCAGTGTCCCGATGGCAAAGTTCGGAACAGAAATACCTAGCAGCGTAAACACACGAACCACGATGTCTGTTTTGGAATGAGCGCGAATCGCCGAGAGAATCCCGAACGGAATCGCGAGCACCCACCCAATCAGAACGCCAAATACAGTCAGTTGCATGGTGATGGCAAAACGCTTGAGAATTTGGGGCAAAATCTCTTCTCCTGTGTGGACCGATACGCCAAAATTCCCTTGCAGGATTCCTGTGACCCAATGCAGGTACTGGTTAATCAACGGCTGATCCAGCCCCATGCTTTTATTCAACGCCGCAATCGCTTCCGGTGTGGCATTCGTTCCTAGCATGATGGAAGCTGGATCGCCCGGCACCAGATGCAGGATCGTGAAGATCAAGACGGATATGCCAAACAGGATGGGAATCAGGCTGGCGACACGTTTGATTAGATAAGATCCCACGAGTTTCCCTCCATATTTAGAAACTTGGCTCCGCCTAACCTCTGGCGGAGCCTTCATCACACGTATGCTACATTACTTGATCGAAGTTTTGATCAGCGAGTATACTTCACCCGCTGCGGACGGCGTGAAATCGATGTTGTCACGTACCGCGTAGTAGTTTTTCGGAGATGCCAGGAACAGGTTTGGTGCATCTGCTACCAGCATGGCTTGTGCTTCGTCATACAGCTTTTTGCGCTCTGCCTGATCTACTGTCGTCAGTGCTTTTTGCACCAACTCATCGTAGGCAGCGTTGGAGTAGTTCCACACGTTAGCAGAACCAGTTGTCGAGAAGAAGAAGCGCATGGAGCGGTCAGCATCTACACCAGAAGTGTTCCGGCCTACCATCAAGTTCATGTCCTTGGATTTCCACGTTTCGATGTAGTTCCCCCACTCAAGCTGGTTGATCTTCGCATTGATGCCGATTGCTTTGAGCTGTTGTTGAATCACTTGTGCCGTTTCAACCATGTCTGGGTAAGTTGCTGCTGTTTCGATTTGGGTCTCGAAACCGTTTGGATAGCCCGCTTCCGTCAGCAATTGCTTCGCTTTTTCTACATCTGTTTTGTAGGTCGGATAAGTAGCAGGGTCCAAAGCCGAGTTGGTCAAAGCAGGAGCGATCGGACCAGTCAGAGTCGCTTCCCCTTTCCAAACAGTCTGGATAATTTGGTTACGGTCAACGGCATAGCTGATCGCTTCGCGCACCTTTGGATTGTCAAAAGGCTTTTTGTTTACGTTAATGCCCAGATAGCTGTACTCCAAGGATTGGTAGTTCTTGATCTGTACGCCTGGCTTGCCTTCCAAGAGCTTCGCAGAATCAGCAGACACCATGCTGATGTCGACTTTACCGGAGCGAATCGCAGCGAGACGCTCAGCCTCGTCCTTCATGATTTGGAACTTGATGGACTCTACCTTTGGCAGTTCTTTATTGAAATAATCCGTATTTTTCTTCAGCAGGACATATTGTCCCGACTCACTTTTTTCCATTTTGAATGGACCGGTACCGATTGCTTCCTTGGTCAGGTCAGTGGAGCCTGTTGGCACGATGGAAGCATAGGCGCTTGCCGTATTTGCAACGAATGAGGCATCTGCATTTTTCAGCTTGAAGACAACTGTCGTTGGATCTTTCACTTCAATCGCTTCTACACTGGAAAAATACGATTTCGCGATCGAACCCGTGTCTGGATTCATGATTCGCTCAAAGCTGAATTTTACGTCTTCTGCCGTCATGTCTTTTCCGTTGTGGAATTTGACGCCTTTTTGGAGGAACATGGTGACCGTTTTTCCGTCTGGCGCAATCTCCCATTTCTCTGCCAGGTTCGGTACGATGTTCATGTTCTCGTCCAACTTGGTCAGGCTATCGTAAATGAGCGCATAGACGCGCACACTGGATGCCGCTGGAACCTTGTGCGGGTCATAGCCCACTGGCTCTTGCTCGGCTGCCACGATCAGTTCTGTTTTTGCTTGTCCTTCCGCTGACTTGCCTTGCTCTGCGGGTGCTGTTCCTCCACCAGAACAAGCGGAAAGCACGAGAGACAATGATAGGAAAAAGCCTGCCAATACTCGTTTTTTCACGATGGTACCCCCTCTGTTGATCTCATGTTAGAAGCATATATTTCCTAACGGTACGGCCCTCTTCGCCCCTGTTACGGATGGCACATTGGATGGTCGTCCCATTAGTGTCTCATGACCCAAAATGGCAAACGCGACGGCTTCCTTCGCATCGTCAGGCATCCCAAACTGCTGCGCCGTCATCACGGTTATTCCTGTCGGCAATTGACGCTGCAGCATGGCGAGAAGCGTCTGGTTATGAGCGCCTCCCCCTGAGACGATCACTTCCTCCACTTTGGTTGTTGGTAATACAAATTGCATATAGGCGTTCGCAATTGTCGTGGCAGTCAATGCTGTCACGGTTGCCAACAGATCCGTCTGACTAATCCCGAGCTGATTCGCATCATGGAACAGCTCTTGGGCAAAAGCTTTGCCGTATACTTCGCGGCCTGTGCTTTTCGGTGGCTTGATCTGGTAGTACGGGTCCTGTAGCCATTTTTCCAGTAATACCGAAGAGACGGTGCCACCTGCGGCCAGCTTGCCACCCTCGTCATACCTCATCTGTCCGTTAGTCATGAGCTGGACGATTTGATCCATGATCATATTGCCAGGGCCTGTGTCAAAAGCGACGACTTGATCGATCGCCGCGCTTGCAGGAAGTAATGTGACATTGGCGATTCCACCGATGTTTTGCAGCAGTCTGCCTTTATGCGGATGGCGGAATAAAATATAGTCCGCATACGGAACAAGCGGTGCCCCTTCTCCATCAGCAGCCAAGTCTCGAGCGCGAAAGTTCCCCACTACCGGAATACCCGTACGTTCTGCCAATGTGGACAGCTCGCCGATTTGCAAGGATGCCCTGACCTCTGTCATTCCTTGTGGTCCGGGAAATGGCGTGCGCCCGGCAATATGCCAAATGGTTTGTCCGTGCATACAGACCGCATCTACTTCAGCTGTCGTAACACCAGCCTTCTGAATCAATTGCTGTACCGCATAGGCATACCATTCAGATAAGCCGTAATGAACCGCTGTCAACTGATCCACTCTCGCTGTTTCTACACTGCACAAGTTCATGACCCACTCACGCAAGTCATCGGAGTAAGGCATATAAAAAAAATCGCGGAGAGTCACCTTTTCGATCTCGCCCTGTTCATCTGTGCGGATCGCTACGAGTGCGGCATCAATGCCATCCAGCGAAGTGCCCGACATGAGGCCGATGAGTACATGCTCTTTTTTCGCACGATAATCGAGCAATTTTGCAGGTTGATCCATGTCAAAAGCCCCCATTTTAGAATCGGGAATCGTTGAAAAATTCGATCCTGTTATCGCTTTCATTATATGTAGCAAAATTACACAAGTCAATCGATTATTAGTAAATTTTATTTCCTGAAAGATCAACCATGCATAGGTCCCACCCCGTTCAAGCTGTCACGGCACTAGCCCGTTATATTGAGAAAAACCAGTGATGTTATGGGTATGTTTTCCTATTAAAAAGTTTTATATATCAGCCAATGATTCCGTCCCCTACGCAAACAAGCCGAACCTTTTTCACATAGGCTCGGCTTGTCTTCTTATGTAATGATCGTATTACGCAAACAAACTAATCAGGTTCCCATCCGGGTCTTTCACAATCGCATACCGCTGGCCCCAGAACGCATCCCACGGCTCACGGTGACTCTCGTAGCCTTGTGAAACGATTTTCGTATACAACGCATCAAGCGCCGCAGCATCCTCACATAAAAAAGCCAGCTCAATCCGATGCCCGACAGGTGCCTCCCATCCTCCATACACACCCTTGGCAACTTCTATTGTATCAAAGGCCAGACGAACACCGTCCTGCGCTACCTCCACATGTGGCTCTTCATTTGCTCCCTCGGGAATATCGAAACCGAGTACCCGATAGAAATCCAACGCTTTTTTCATGTCCTGTACAACAATCCCTACCATATCAAGCTTGATTCCC
Source organism: Brevibacillus fortis (assembly GCF_046196545.1). Classification (GTDB taxonomy): domain Bacteria; phylum Bacillota; class Bacilli; order Brevibacillales; family Brevibacillaceae; genus Brevibacillus; species Brevibacillus fortis_A. The sequence continues at coordinate 1,651,187 of NZ_CP176370.1, read as the reverse complement.
ATATCACTCACTCCTGTTCGCTCTTGATTTCTTGCTGGACGCGCTTGGGCAGTTTTTGGAGCACCGTTTCGTACGCATGCTCGATCATCCTTTCCCATAAGCCTTCAGGAATGTCAGCGTCCAAGTAGACAGAATTCCAATGGGATTTATTCATGTGATAGCCGGGTACGATCCCTTCGTAGGTCTCGCGCAATTCCTCCGCACGCATCGGATCGCATTTCAAGGTGAGGATGCGAACACCTTTGGAATCGCCTCCGATCATGGCAAAGATTTTGCCTCCGACATGGTAGCGATCGCATTCCCAATCCATCTGATAGTCATGAGTCGCACCGGGCTGCTTCCGGCAATATGTATCTAATGTTTGTTCATTCACATGAATTCACCATCCTTTCTTTAGGGTAACGCGTCTCGCAAAAAGAAGATTGTAAAAAACGGACAACTTTTAAAGACTATCGATTTGCACGATCTGGCGAGACAAGTTTACTTGGAGCTACACCGTAAAAAGTGTGAAAGCTCTTGATCAAGTGCGACTGATCGTAATAGCCACATTGGAGAGCTGCATCTGTAAACGAAGTGCGTGTTCCCATCGCCAGCATTTGCAGCAGCCCTTGAAATTGAATGATTCGGCCCAGTTCCTTCGGGCTCATACCCAACTGTTGTTGAAACGTCCTGCGCAAGGTTCTCTCGCTGTAATTCACTTTCTCGGCAAGTGCTGCCATGGAAAGATTTCCTCTGTATTCATATAAGTAGTTCATACTTGTCAATAGCAACTGGTCTGCTGGATCATCCATCCACAATCGTTTGATAAGCTCCTGTTCCAACCAAGCGATCCGCTCCGCCGTGTCGGAAGCTTCGAGTAAGCCCTCTATCACCTCATCCGCCTCTTTGCCCCAGATGTCTTCCAGATTGGGATGATGTCCGTTGACCATGGCGACGGGGTAACGCAAAAAGCGAGCTGCTCCCTCAGCGTAAAACCGAATGCCAATCAAGGATTGTGGTTCGGTCAATGGGATCACCTCGTACGTCCTCATCAGTCCCGTTAGAAATGCCCCCTTCTTTACAGAAGTAGCTCCGAGATTGACAATGATATCGACGAATCCATCGGGTATGACTCGGCTTGCAGGTGCTATCCCTTTGCCGTCGTACTCTGAGGTCCAGTAGCAGGCGATATCGTTCACCAGGCATTTGCTGGGCATGTACTCTTGGTAGCGATAGGCATTTTGGGCGCTCGCTCGTTGTAGAGTCGGAGGTTGCACCGGACGGAATTGCCGCATGATTTTCGCCATCCTTCTCCTTTGATTAGAACATATATTCCCCCATAATCCTTTAACTCCTTCTTAAGTCCTTGGCAATTTTTGAAAAACGTCCCCTTTCAAAATAAAAACGGTCGAGAACGCTTCTGCATATGCTGGGACGAATGGATTTTTCGTAAAGTGAGGTGCATGATGTGATCTCCTCCTCCAAGTGGAGCCTTCATCAGTTCTTTTCAAAAAGTCCTTACATTCGCCCTTACCTACCGCCTACTTCTTTATATCAGCCCGCAAGTTTGGACTCGTATTTAGCGAAGTATTCTACCGTCTATATCAAACCGACGAGAACCCATATGGGGAAAGGCATTATTCGTGTCTGGAAAACGGGGGGCGGGGCCTATCAATTTGTCAAGGAGCGCGGAGAACCTATGCAGGCAGATTCTTTGGCTGACTTGAAGCAGCAGCTCGCCGCGCAATGTACGGAAAAAAATTACGTGATTCAAAAAGGGCTGGACTTAGCTGAAATCGACGGACGCCCCTTTGATATTCGCGTCATGATGATGCGCAATGGATTAGGCAAATGGCAGTATGCTGGCATGCTAGCCAAGGTAGCCGGTTCCGACAGTATCATTACCAATGTCGCCCGCGGTGGCGGATATGCCGTCACAGTCCCGCATGCCTTAAAAAAATCTGGAGCAGTCGAACCAGCCAAATTAAAAAGTGTCGTCTCTCAGTTGATCCAAATCAGTCACCGTGTATGTGCCCACTTTAATAAATATCGGCACAGCGCGCAAATCGGCGTTGATTTTGCTATTGATAAAGCTGGAAACCTCTCCATTATTGAGGTCAATTACGACTTTCCCTCGCACGGGCTGTTTGCCAAGCTCAAAGACAAGACCTATTACCATACGATTAAAAGACTTCACTATCAGTATAAAAACCGCGTGAAACGAAAACAGAGGAAGGCATAATCGCCCTCCTCTGTTTGTTTGATTCGTGTATTCGTCTTATTCGTGGGCCAATGCTGTTCCTTTTGTCTCCAGCATGGAGGTGCAGTTTGGGCAGCGTGTAGCCTTGATCGGAATAGCCGAGATGCAATGCGGGCACTCTTTCGTTGTCTCAGGTGCTTTCTCCATTTCTTGCTTGCGTTTGAAACGGTTGAGCTGCTTGATGACGATAAAAATAGAAAAGGCAATGATGACAAAATCAATCACGGAGTTGAGGAACAACCCGTAGTTCAGCGTGGCAGCATTAGCTTTTTTTGCTTCGGCGATGGTCGTATAAGGAACTCCACTCAAATTGATGAACAAGCCGGAGAAATCTACCTTGCCCAGAAGCAATCCGATCATGGGAGTAATGATGTCATTGACAAGCGAGGTAACAATCTTCCCGAAAGCCCCACCGATAACGACACCGACAGCGAGATCCATCACATTTCCTTTTAACGCAAACTCTTTAAACTCTTTTAACACAATGACTTCCTCCTTAAGTTCCTAATACATGCTGTAAAAAATGACTGACAAAGCGCTCATGGTCAACCTCCAGGCACACGTCCACATTCGACGGCTGCGCTGGATGTTCCCGTCTGTCTCCAATCGTGCGGGCATCACTGGCTCCCCCGGACGTATCCACCGCAACATGCATCGGAACAGACTTCACAAACGTCGGATCAATGACCACACCTACCGCCAATGGATCATGCAGACCGCAGCCGCGCAAATTGCCCACTGTCGCGTAAGCATTCATGTACACCTCGCACATATCCGCGAAAACATGACTCAAGCGTGTATCCTTCGCTCTCCATTCCTGCAAGTGTTCGCGGGTAAGCAGCGTTTGCATCGTCACGTCCAGGCCTACCAGCGTCACTGGAATACCGGACTGAAAGACATACGCTGCGGCTTCCGGATCGGCACAAATATTCGCCTCCGCTACAGGCGTGCGATTCCCCGGCACCGTTACAGCTCCTCCCATCACGACTACTCGTTTGACAAGGGATACGATTTCTGGAGCAGCCATAATCGCCTGCGCCAGATTGGTCATGCTCCCGACGGTCACGAGTGTCAATTCGTGCGAATGTTCCTTTATCGCAGAGATGAGAAATTGTGTGGCAGACTGTGGCTGAGCCGTTGTCGATGGCTCAGGAAGGACGACATTGCCTAGCCCGTTTTCACCGTGGAACAGCCTTGCTTTTCCTGTGAGGTCGCGAACAATCGGCTTCGATGCCCCCTGATAGACAGGAATCGCAGAGGCACCCAGCAGCTCTAACACCTGTAAGGTATTGCGTGTTGCTTCTTCCACCGTAATATTGCCAAAAGTCGTGGTAATCCCACACACTTCAAGAGCAGGTGAGTGAACAGCATAAGCAATCGCCAGCGCATCATCAATCCCGGTATCTACATCCAAAATGATTTTTTCCATGCGCTTATACTCCTCCCTGATCCAAAACGGTTTGCAGCCAGCGCTCTGCCACTGCCATCTCAACCTCAACCTCAACACATACGGCCGTATCGGTTCCTACACTCGGTTTCGCCCGTAGATCGGCGAGAATGGCACCGCGTGACAATTCGCTTTTGCATTCGACCGAGAGCTTCATCTGTTCCGTCCGCATCTTTTCAGGCGAGAGTGCCGCGAGCATCGCTACCCATGCATGGAGCGCACGAGCAGAAACGGCGAACTGCACGTCTGACATCGTCGTTCTATCGATCAGGCCCACTGCTTGTGCGAGACTTCCCAGCGTATGTACTTGCTCTTCCGTCAAACGAAACGAGTTGGTTGTATCTAATGGCACAAGCACAAGCGGCAAGCGGGCTGCCAAAACGAGCGCAGCTGCTTCCGGATCACCATGCATGTTTGTTTCAGCAATGGCCGTAACATCTCCTGGTATGCGTATGGCCCCACCCTGCACCACGATTCGCGTAAATTTACGCGCCAACAGTGGGTCAAGCGCGACAGCCAAAGCTAGCGTCGTCAAACGGTCAAACGTCACGAGCGTCAAGTCACTTTCCTCATCCTGCGTGGTTTCTGCCAGGAGCCGTACACCTTCCGAGGTGGTGGTCTCTATCGTTCCCGAGAAAAGCGGCTGCTTGGCACCTGTAACGATTGGAATTTCATAGCCTGGCTGTGCAAAATCAATCAGCTTGCTAGCCAAGCTTGACTGCGTGTCTCCGCAAATGATTCCTGCCACTTGAACATCAGGCGACCGCAAAGCATACAGCAAGGCCAGCCCTTGTCCAAATCCACCGCAAAACTCGATGATTAACCGGTGTTTTTTTGCCACAATCTCATCTCCCGCTTCTCGCTATTGCCATTTGTCAAAACCGCTTTTCCTATGCTATCCAAATCAGCAGCAACCGTCAAATATCCAAATGCTCATCTCTACCTTCTATTCTCTTGCATCGAACTGATAACTATTTTACACTTATTCATAACTTCGACAAAAATCGCCATCACACAAGACTAATGCGCCAAGCCATGCAAAAGGAGTATAACGGTCATGCTTTCGTTGAACCACTCAACCATGGATGCTATTTCTCTCGTGAAAAACCAACTGATCCAAGCGATTGTGCAGCACCAAACGAAGCCTTATCTGCCTATTTGGGGAGAACTATTTACAGCGTTGCGAGAAATCCAAAAGGCAGGCCAGCATTCACAGAAAAATATACACGTCTATTCCATTGAGCCAACAGGCGATCTCTGGTATTTGTACCGAGAGAATGTTTTTTCTGTCGATCTGCCTGGGATGGGCATCACGATTTCTCTCACACAAGAGCAATTGATTGATGCCTTGCTGAAAGGAAGCTTTCAACCTACTCTATCGATAACAGAGCCGTTATGAGAAACGGCTTTTTTTCATGCATTTTGAACAAAAAAAAGCCCCAAGATCAAATCTTGGGAGAGAGTAGTACGTTGTATTCACGTGAACAAGCTTATTTTATATCCAACTACTCACTCATTCCAGCTGTATATTCAGGTAATTGTACCTATTATATCCTATGTGTAACGGCAAAAAAAAGAGGCGGCCCTTCTGCACAGATTGGGTGCCGCCATCCCGAACTTCCCCAAGTTCGTTCATATTGGAATTGTACTATGAAACAGCCCTATCGAAAAGTGTCAGGTTTTGTTTTCCTGTGAATTATTGCAAATCCCTGACGCCTGCTTAAGGCCATCAGGGATCATTCTATTTGCTATCGTTGTTGAGCACGTCAGCAGCTCTCGGTCCAAAAATGATATACAAATAGACATATTGGCTGACGCTAACACGAGGAAAGACGAACGCAACACTGGTCTTGCCCTCTTGTTGTCTGACAAAATAACGCAATTTGCTTGTTTTGATCCTTTTCACAATGCGTGTCGCTTCTCGCCATGGTACGGAAAATTGAACGCTTTTTTCCATCAGCACCAACACCTCTCACGGCTAGTATGCCCGGATTGGTAAAATTACACACTCACTCATACCGCAGTGCGTCAATCGGTTTGAGCTGTGCTGCTTTTCTCGCCGGATACACACCAAAAATGACACCAACCAATGTAGAGGTCAAAAACGCATACATGATCGGCGACAGACTAATTGAGGTCGCCATCTGACCGAGCTTGCTAACCAAAAACGCAGCCCCTACTCCTAAGGCAATACCAATCACCCCGCCAATCAGGCTAAGTGTAATCGCTTCGATCAAAAACTGGCGGAGAATATCTCCCCGCTTGGCTCCAATCGCCTTGCGAATCCCGATCTCCCGTGTCCGCTCCGTGACTGATACAAGCATAATGTTCATTACGCCGATCCCGCCAACAATCAGCGAGATGGCGGCAATGCCAGATAAAAGCGCGGTCATCGAGCTGGATACTGACTGTGCCGTGCTTAAAATGTCTGACTGGGACGTAATGCGGAAATCATCGGCAGCTTGTGGCAGTAGTTTGTGATTGGCACGAAGGGCTTGCTGAATATCTTGTTGCGCCTTCTCCATCAAGTCCGCCGATGCTGCCGAGACGTAGATCGAGCCCACGTTTTTGCCTCCGGTCAACCTGTTCATCGCAGTTGTAATCGGAATGATGATCCGATCGTCGTTGTTTGTCATGCCTGAGCTTCCCTGGCTCTGCAATACGCCGATGATCGTAAACGGAATCCGGTTGATCTGAACGGTTTGCCCCACTGGATTCGTTCCTTTAAACAGGTTGCCGACCACCTCTGTCCCCACGACAGCCACGTTGTATTGCATTTTCACTTCAAAGTTGCTAAAGAAACGCCCTTGTCCAACTTCTACATTCCTCACCTGAGGGAAATCGGCTGACGTCCCCTCGAGCATACTGGAATAGTTATTGCTTCCCCAGACAATTTGCCCCCGCGCATTGACGCTGGGAGCAACACCCGAAATGGACTCTTTTTGCATCAGGGTTTCTGCATCTGCCATCGTCAGCGTGTTCAGGGAGCCAGCCCCAAGGCTTACCCTGCCTTGTGTCGCCTGACCAGGTGTAACAATGAGCAGGTTGCTCCCTAAACCATTGATCTGCGAAGCAACAGATGTGGAAGTCCCTTCTCCGATCGCCACCATCGCGATAACAGCTGCCACACCGATGATAATTCCTAGCATGGTGAGAACGGAGCGCAAGCCATTTGCCCTGATGCTGCGAAATGAAATGCGTACACATTCAATAAAGCTCATCTGCTCTACCCTCCATCGACACCCTCCTGCGATCCTCCACCACTTCATCCGCGATGATTTGCCCATCACGAAACCGGACGATCCTCTTGGCATACTCCGCAATATCAGTTTCATGTGTCACCAAAATAACCGTTTTGCCCGCATCGTTCAGCTTTTGAAAAATACCCATGATCTCTTCACTCGTCTTCGTGTCCAGCGCTCCTGTCGGCTCATCTGCCAGCAGGATGACGGGATCATTGACGAGAGCTCGCGCGATCGACACGCGCTGCTGCTGCCCACCTGACAACTCATTAGGCTTGTTGTTCAATCGCTCTGCCAGTCCGACACTCGTTAATGCCCGGATGGCTTTTTCTCTTCGTTCCCGTGCTGGCGTGCCTCCATATAATAGAGGCAGCTCTACATTTTCCACTGCGGTTGTACGTGGCAACAGATTGAAATTTTGAAAAACAAAGCCGATTTTCTGATTGCGGATGACCGCCAATTCATCGTCATGTGCTTGTGATACAGGATAACCGTCTAAAAAAAATTCTCCCGAGGTGGGCTTATCCAGACAGCCAATCACATTCATCATGGAAGACTTGCCTGAACCGGAAGGCCCCATGATTGCCACGAAATCCCCTTCCTCAATCGACAAGCTGACACCCCTGAGCGCATAAATCTCCTGATCTCCGATGACGTACTGTTTTCTCAGCTCTTCTATTTGAATGACCGGTTTCATCTGCCTACCGTCCCCTTATCTGGACGCCCATTCCGCCGAATCCCGGCATACCGCCGCCGCCCATTCGATTTCCATTTTGACTCGTTCCAGATGAGGTCTGTGTATTCACGAGGATGACAACACGCTCTCCTTCTGTAAGCCCCTCCGTCACCTCTACCTGATCGACAGTAAAGTACCCCATTTTAATCGGAACAAATCGATACGGCATATTCGCTTGCTTCGCCTCAGCCTGATTTCCTTTAGCTCCTTCACCAGCTTGTTGTGCAGCAGCATCCCTTAGCACATACACGCCATCCTTGCCATTTTGCGTTTGCAGTGCTTGCGCAGGTACCACGAGCACATTTTTATGGGTTCCTCGTTCGATCGCGACGTTCATCGTCATCCCGATCTTCAATTTGTTATCTTGATTTGCCACAGACAACAGCACATCGTAAGTGGTGACTCCAGCGTCGGTTTTCGCTTCTGGATAGATCAGCTTTACTTTTCCACGGAACGTCTCGTCCGCATAAGAACTCGTCGTAAACGTCACAGGCAAGCCTTCCTGCACTTTTCCAATGTCGCTCTGGCTAATCTGGGCCAATACCTCTAAATCTCCGCTATTCGAATTATCCATGATAATGAAATCATTGCCGGGTATTTCTCCTACACTGCCATTCACCTGGACGATCACACCGTCCATTGGTGCTTTCAAGGTGACAGCTCTCAATGCTTTTTGTGCTTGTTGCAGCCCCGCTTTTGCCTGTTCCACCGCTGCTTTGGCCGATAATACTGTGGCGGCATCGGGGCCTTCATTCGCTTCCTGTAACGCTTCTTGCGCTGATTGATACGCGGCCAAAGCCTGCTCTACCTTCACACTGGCCTGCCCTGTCGTCTGTCCGGCTGTCAAGACCGCCGAGTTGTAATCGCGTTGGGCTTGTTCCAACGAGGACTGAGCACTGTCGAATTCACTCTTGGCAATCGCACCTGCCGCAAACAAGGTCTGCTGGGAAGCGTACGTTTTTTGGGCACTCTCCAGGTTTGCCTTTGCCTTCTCTACATCATTCGCCGCTTTTTTCCCGTCAATGTTTTGCTTTGCGAGCTCCCATTCGTTCTTGGTCTGATTGACGGCGGCTTGCAAAGAAGTGATTTCAGCGGGACTCTTGCGCTTTTGTGCCTCCTCTAGCTTGGCTTGCGCCGATAAAAGATTTGCTTCCGCATTGGTCACCTGGATTCTCGCTACGGAATCGTCCATCGTCGCCAGAACTTGCCCTGCCTTCACCGCATCACCAACGCCGACGTGAATGGTAGAGATCGCATCCTTGGCTTCCTCTGCATCGGAAAACGAGAGAGACGAGCGCTTGGAAGCCTGGACAGTACCTGATGCCTGCACGACTTCTGAGATGTCTCCCCTTTTTACCGTCTCCACTTGAAAAGCGGCCTGCGCCGTTTGCGGGGTAAAAAACGACTGGTAGCCGAATATACCACCTGAAACGATCACGGCCCCGACAGCCAAAACTCCAACCATCCACCTTTTCTTGTTGCTTCCTACCTTCGAAAACAACTCTCTCTTTTTCTCCTTGTGAGTCACGCTCAGTCCTCCTACCGTCTACTTGATTGAAGACTTGTCTTTTTGGTTGCGACCACTATACGGAACGAATACGTCAGGGAAAAGTCAGATGAAGACACAAAAAAACGACCAGAGAACCAGGTCGTTTTTGGATCATGCATGTTTTATTTGCGCAAAATCAACGTGAAGGTGCTGCCTGACGATGTACTCTCAGTCAGAATCAACATACCTCCTAACGCTTGGGCAATCATTCTGCTAAAAGACAGACCAAGCCCCAGCCCACGGAAGATGTGCTTCTTGTCCTCGCCTCGGTAGAATCGCTCGAAAATCAAAGACTGTTCTTCTATGGGTATCCCACGTCCATTGTCCTTCACGTCAATACGAATCTCATCTGCTGCTGCAGAAAGCGACACGACGATCTGCCCCTCCGATTCCATCGCTTGTGCTGCATTGTTTAGGAGATTGTACATGATTTGCTGAACACGCAGCGGGTCGGTATCTATCAGTATAGGATCAGAGGTATTTTCGATATGCAAGCTGAGCTTCTCTTCTTCCTGCGCAATTTTCCATTGGTGCGTAATTTCCCGGATCAGCTCCTGCATGTTTTGAGGTTGCCGGCGAATGCGAATGTCACCTACAGCAAAAGAGTTAAAATCGAGCAAATCCTCTACCATCTTTTGCAGACGTGTCGTTTCCTTCGTACAAATATCCAAAAACTCCTTGGCTTCCTCACCGCTAACAACCTCTTCCCTCACGGCTTGTACTAGACCACTGATAGACGTAACAGGTGTTTTGAGTTCATGGGTCACCCCTGCCAATAGCTCGGTACGCATCATTTCTAACTGCTTCAATCGTTCTGCCATTTCTTCAAAGGAATGGATCAGCTCATACACTTCTTGTTCGCGCTTATTTTTATCCAATTGAATCTCGTAGTTTCCCAGCACGATTTGCTTGGCAGCGTCTGCCACATCCTTAATCGGCTGAGACAGCTTTTTCGTCAGCAAGTAAATGACGAGCCAGCCAAGCAAACCGAGACCCAGAAGCATGATCGCAAGCAATTGGAATTCGGTCATGCTGCGGATCACCTGTTTTTGTGGGGTGAACAGCATGACCCATCCAACCACTCGCTCATCAACCTTAATGCTTTCCTTCACGAAAAGCACTTCGTCGCCCCGCGCAAGCTCAAACTGTGACAGGCTGTCATCCGCTTCCACCAGATCAGGCGCGATGCGCTTCAGTTCCCCAGAAAAAGGACCTGGTACGCCAAATACCGGTTGTTTGTGCTCATCTAAAATCATCATCATTGGCTTGTAATTGACTCCGAGTGACTCCTGACGACTGTCCACAATACGAAACAAGAACGGAGCCATTTTTACCTTGCCTTCCACATCAACGACCCGATCCGCTACTTCCGCTGCCATCAGTCTCATAAAATCAAGTCGTTTTTGTGTCTCACTATAAGAAATCCAGTAGCTGGATGCAATCCCGATCACGAAAAGGCCGATACACAAGATGATCAAGTATCGCGTCGTCCAATACCGAAACAAAGAGGTGCGTTTTTTCTCACTCATATACGCACAGCTTGTAGCCCAAGCCACGATAGGTACGGATTTCCCCTTCGGATGTCGGCCAATTCTCCAAAGATCGCCGGATGCGTTTGATCGCGAGGTCTACTGCGCGATCACTTCCTTCGTAATCCATCCCCCACACCTGCTCGATGAGCTGTTCTCTGGTGAATGTCTGGTTTTTGTACTGCGCCAAAAAAAGAAACAGGCACAAGTCCTTTGGCGTAAACGCCAGTTCGATGCCGTGCAGCATGACAGAATAAGCCTTGAAGTCGACTTTTAGACTGCCAAACTGCTTCACATGATTGCCTTCTATCAATTGTTTCGAGCGACGTAATACTGCATGTACGCGAGCGACCACTTCGTCGGCAATAAAGGGCTTGGTGATATAGTCATCGGCGCCTTTGTTCAAGCCCGCCAACTTGTTATCGATTTGTCCCAACGCTGTCAGCATGATGACAGGACACGAGCTTTTACCCCGAATATATTCGAGAATACTCCATCCACTTCGTCCAGGCAGCATCACATCCAGCAAGACGAGCGCAGGATTGAGTGAATCAAACTTCCGCTCTGCTTCCTCACCGTTAAATGCCTGTTCAACTCGAAAGTTGTTTTTTTCCAAATAAGCCTTCAATACCCGAGAGATGGGTAACTCGTCTTCCACGATTAAGATGTTTTGCATGCTCGTACTCTCTCCCCTCTGCTCGGACGAATCTCCTCTTTAGCGTAGGACATGAATATGTCAAGCAGATGTCTGGAAGGAAGCATACTTTGTAAGTAAAATAAAGAGACCTGAATGCAAATAGGGAGGTTTTTCTCATGAAACGCTTAACCGCGGAAGAAAAAAACGGTTTGTACAAAGCCATCAGCAATCGTCGCGATATTCGTACCTTTCGTCAAGACCCTGTTGCCCCAGAAAAGCTCGCCATGATCTTGGCGGCTGCTCACCATGCTCCTTCTGTCGGATTCATGCAACCTTGGAATTTTGTCCTGATAGAAGACGACGCAACCAAACAAGCTCTCGCAGAAAGTGCGGATAAAGAACGCCGGGCACTTGCCATCCACTACGAAGGTACGGGACGAGAGTCGACCTTTTTAGAGTTAAAAATTCAAGGGATCAAGGAGGCGCCTGTCACCATCTGTGTCACTTGTGATCCTACACGTGGCGGAGACCATGTACTTGGACGCAATTCCATCCCGGAAACAGATATCATGTCTGTCAGCTGTGCGATCCAAAACATGTGGCTGGCTGCCTACGCAGAAGATTTGGCGATGGGCTGGGTCAGTTTTTACAAGAAGGCAGACGTGCGTCGCATCCTAAACATACCGCCGCATATCGATCCTGTCGCATTGCTGTCGATCGGCTACACGGATCATTATCCGGAACGTCCACTCTTGGAGCTGCACCAATGGAGACAACGCGAGGACCTGCAACAGTTGATTTATCGGGAGCAGTGGGGAAACAAAGCGTGAGCTATGATCCTATACGTAAGTGAGGGAGCTGCAACTGCGGCACCCTTTTTTTCACAAAAAAAAGACCGCCTGATCAACAGGCAGCCAAGAGAAGTAGAGGGGGTAGTACGTGATTCACGGTATCTTCCTGACGTGCCCGAACACGCAGAAGGTTTCACAATTGACGTGACTCACGAACATGGAACTAGCAAAATGGGAAATTTCACCTGACGTCGAGCCCTTCTTCTATGCCCGAATATACCTAGCGAATCGATTTATATGCGTGGACGCGTCCTGTTTGTCGGAATGGCTGCTAGCGGATCATCCGGCCAATAATGCTTGGGATAACGTCCCTTCAAATCTTTTTTCACATCAAAATACGCATGTGCCCAAAAGCTCGCCAAGTCCCGTGTCACTTGTACCGGACGATGAGCCGGCGACAGCAGGTGCAATGTCAGTGGTACTCTTCCTCTGCCTATTCTTGGAGAGTCTTGCCAACCAAACAACTCCTGTAGCCGGACCGAAAGCACCGGTGCCGCTGAATCGCTGTAATCGACAGGAATTTTGGAACCGCTCGGGACGATCACATGAGTCGGAGCGAATTCGTCTAGTTGTCTGCGCTGCTCCCATGACAGCATACTCTCTAGTAGCGTAGTCACTGACAGCGAATGCAGGTCTTCCTTTCTTTTGAAACCATACACATGGGGAGCGAGCCATTCCTCCAAGGAAGCAAGCAGTGCCTCATCTTCCACATTCGGCCAGCCTTCCTCCAGACGATGCATAAACAACAAACGCTCCCGATACTGTCTCGCCTGCCGATTCCACGGCAAAATCTCCAAGCCTTCTTCCTTTATTCCGTCTAAAAACGCTGTTAACACCTCATCTGGCAAAGCCTCCGCAGGTATATCCGCCAACAGGATCGCCCCCAAGCGCTTTTGCTTGCGGCTGCGAACTGCCCCTGCTGTATGCTCCCACCATACGTTCATTCGTTCGGTAATTTGCATCGCGCAATCATTCAACAGCTCGCCTTCTTCCACGCTAGCCGCCAGTAATATCCGACTATCTGCACCTTGGTCATCGAGTTCTGCTGCCACAATATACGGCGAAGCAGCCAGTGGTTGCTGCACGGAAAAAGCCGCCCCACGCCCATTGCGAAGCAAATAACGTCCATCTGCCCTTCGCTGGGCAATCCGGTCTGGGTACGCAAACGCCAGCAGTCTTCCCGTCGCTTCTGTACGAGTGGAAGTGTCACTAGGCTTGTTGTTTATCCATACCCGTTTGAAGTGAGCGGCCTCCTTCCAAAGTCTTCTGCATGCTCCTACATCAATCGGAAGCTCCCCTGCACCACTCTGTTTGTTTGCTACCTGGCGAAGCAGTTCAACACGGGTGCGCATATCTGCATCTGCTGAAGCTTGGCGGCCCCTCACAATATCTCGTTCTTCCAAGAGGACAGCCAGCTCGCAAGCCAGTTCGCCTTCCCCCAGCTCATTCGATTTCTGAATCATGTGGCCCAATCTCGGATGCCCACCCATCCCAGCCAGCACTCGTCCATGTGGTGTGATCTGCTTCCGCTCATCTAATGCTCCTAGCTGAAGCAGCAGCTCTTGAGCCTGTGCCATCGCTGGCTTCGGCGGGGGATTCAGCCAATCCAGCTCGTCCGACGATCCGACACCCCACAGAGCCAGCTCCAAAGCGAGCACAGCCAGATCCGCTTCCATGATTTCAGGTGCCTGCTGTGGAATGAGCATGCGATCTTCTTGCTCTGTCCACAGTCGAAAGCAGACCCCGGGTGAAAGACGTCCAGCCCTTCCTCGACGTTGGTCAGCAGATGCTTTCGATACCTTTGCAGTCTCCAGTCTCGTCATCCCTGTTCGTGGAGAAAAGCGCGGGACCCGTTTTAATCCACTATCAATCACGATGCGCACTCCCTCGACAGTCAAGCTCGTCTCGGCAATAGTGGTAGCGAGGACAATTTTGCGCTCCCCTGTTTTCCCGGGCTGGATCGCCTTATCTTGTTCCTCCTGTGACAAATTTCCGTAAAGAGGCGCAATCCGTAATTTCGTGCCCACACCGCTTTGTTCTAGCAACTCTTGCACCCGGTGAATTTCTTTGGCTCCCGGTAAAAAGACGAGCATATCTCCCTCTTCACGTCTCAATGCTTGGAAGATCATCTGGACAACCGCTTCCTCCAGACGCCCCTCTATCGGGGAAGGCAAAAAGTGCGTCTCCACCGGAAACATCCTGCCTTTACTACTGACAACGGGAGCATCCCCCAGCAAGGCTGATACGGGCTCGGCATCGAGCGTAGCGGACATCACGAGAATTCGCAGGTCTTCCCGAAACAAGCTTTGTGCCTGAAGACTGAGGGCCAGCCCTAAATCCGCGTGCAAATTCCGTTCGTGGAACTCGTCGAAAATAACAAGACCGACATCAGATAGCTCCGGATCATCCTGTAGCATTCTCGTTAAAATTCCTTCTGTAATCACTTCAATCCGTGTGTCTGGACCTACTCTTGATTCACGCTTGACCCGGTATCCGACCGATTGCCCAACTTCTTCCCCCAGCAAGGCAGCCATGTAGGCAGCAGCTTGACGTGCGGCCAGTCGGCGTGGGACCAGCATGACAATTCGTCGATTTTGTAACCAAGCTTCTTCACGCAAGGCCAGTGGTACCCGCGTCGTCTTTCCCGCACCCGGAGCAGCGACCAACACTGCGTTTGTCTCTTGGCGCAGCGTGTCTACCAGCTCTGGCAATACTTCATTTATCGGTAATGCATTCATGTTTTCACCTCATACGAGCAATCATCCCTATTCATCATACACGATACAGGGATGTAAGATGAGTGTGGATCGCAAACGAAATGACTGAATAATCATTCAATAGTATAATGATTCCATCACTATGGGAGGTGTGCGGTATGATTCACATTCATCATCATGAAGACGTGGCATGTCTGGAAGGGATTGTTCGTGTAGGGGATTGGGAATCAGGGATTACTGTTTATGTGACGGATGGCATGCTAGTTGATACTGGCCCGAAAGTACTCGAGCAAGCTCTCGTTCACAGGTTTCAGGAGGCCTTGTTTGATTCGGTCGTCTTGACGCACAGCCATGAAGACCATGTCGGTACCGCCTCGTGGATTGCCCAGCACAAGCAGGTTCCTCTTTTCATTCACGAAAAAGGTGTGGACATTTGCTCCCAAAAAGCACAGTACCCTTTCTACCGAAAGCTTACTTGGGGGATTCGCGATCCATTTGTGGCTCAACCTTTGGGGGACATCCATTACTCTCGCTCCATCGGATGGAAAGTGCTTTATACCCCCGGCCATGCCCATGATCATGTCGCCTTGCTGGACGAAAGGACCGGGCGCTTGTTCTGCGGTGATCTTTTTATGGGTGTGAAAACGAAGGTCATTTTACGAGAAGAATCAATTCCCACCTTGATGAATTCCCTTCGTACTGTGCTGGCTTGTGACTTCAAGTCGATCTTTTGCGCCCATTCCGGCTATCATCCAGACGGGAAAATACGCTTGCAGCAAAAGCTGGAGCATTTGGAGAATCTGTCTGGGGAAATCCTGCATTTGCATAGCCAAGGGCTTTCTCCCCATGAAATAAACAAGCAACTGTTTCCTTCTAAACCGCCGATCATCGCGGCTTCGTCTGGCGAGTTTGACTCACTCTATATCGTCACATCTGTTCTTGCAGAACGCCTTCCTTTTCCAGCGCCGGATAGTATACTAGAAGGATAATCCTTACAATTTCATAGAAAAAAGAGAGGAGAACATATGAAATTCATCACAGTGTTACTTGCACTCATTCTGGGATTATCTGGTGTTTATCCTGCGGTTTCTCATGCTGCGCCGAAATTTAATGATGTCGATCCCAAGAAATACGGTTGGGCTATGAATTCGATCTCCTTCATGGTAGATAAGGGTGTGGTGAGCGGTTATCCTGACGGTCGCTTCCAGCCTGAAAGATTGGTAGACAAAGCAGAAATGACCGTCATGATCTATCGCCTGTTTGATCGTTACAGACCGTATAAAGCTAACCAAAAGACAGATTACAGCGACTATCGCATCGAGCGATTTGCCGACGTGCCCAAAAATCACTGGGCGTACACGGAGATCAGCTCGATCGTCACAAGAGACTGGTGGAACGCTGTCCGCTATTCGTCCAACGGCTACTTTTTTTTCCCAGACACGAAACTAAATCGAATTGGTGCGGCAAACGTCTTGCCCGTCTTTATGTTAGAAAACCAAGACATTCCAGCGGCAGAAGTCTTGCAAATCCTTTCTGCCATGCGGGATATTCCCATCGTCCTGAGTCCGTATTCGCTTGACCCAAACTCGCCTGAAGACTTTTTCCAGGAGGATGGTAGGTACAACGAAGATGGGAGAGACCAAACGAACATCCTGTATCCGCTTCTCTTTGGCCAAGATGGCGATGAAATCTTGTTTACGGATGACTACAGCGGAATCCTCGGAACCAATCTCGCCCTCTTACAAAAAACAGGGATCATGACTGCATGGAACGGCAAGTTCGAGGGTGGAGAAATGCTGACTCGCGCGGAAGCTGTCACTATTTTGCACAGATTTTATAACTATTTGAAACAAACAGGGACACTCCAACAATACTCGAGCAAGTGAAAAAAACTGTAGAAAGGAATGAAGTGATATGGCAATCAAAAAACTGGAGCATGTGGGTTTGATGGTAAAAGATTTGGAGGCATCGATTGCCTTTTACACCGAAGTCATTGGGATGGAGCTAAAAGGAAAGCTTGCTCATTCCAACGGAGTCATTACCCTTGCTTTTCTTGGATTTCCGGGAAGCACAGAGACAGAGCTGGAGCTCATTCACGGATACAGCGATTCGTTGCCGGTAGAGGGCAAGGTTCACCACCTTGCGTTTGCTGTGGACAACCTCGAATCCGAAATCGAACGTTTAAAGCAGTTGCATGTATCCTTTATCGATCAGGAAATAACCACGCTGCCGAACGGCTCGCGTTATATGTTCTTCAAAGGTCCGGATGGGGAGTGGCTGGAGCTGTTTGAAAGCACAAGAACGTAGAGGGAAAAGATTCGCCTTTTCCTTCTACGCCCCCTCTTCTTCTATTCTACTTTGATCTCTTTTCTACGTCCCATATACCACTGATAAAACCTTTCCGCCAACTCAATCGGCACATCTGTTACCCCTTTATGACTCACTGGTTTGGCGCGATTGACCATTTTAATAGAAGCGAGACCTAACTGCTTTTGGAGAATATCTCTTTTGACGTTGACCTCAATAATCTTTTCCCGTTTGGAGACAAATAACGTTGTGGTTAAGCTCCCTGTTTGAAACTGGATGAAGTAATCATTCAAGGTGTATCTCGTGTTGTAGAATTCAATGACCTCGAAGACCAGAACGAAGAGTGTCAAAGCAATGGATATGATCCACCATGCTTGCTCCCATCCCCAAATATTCGGCTTGAAGTAGTAAAGTGCACCTGTTCCTATGATCCAAATCCAGCAGGATCTGACCAAGCGAACCCATAACGATTTGATTGGGAGACTCGTCATTTCTTCCGTCAATTCATACGCAGGCAATATTTCTGATATCATCTCATACGCACGTTTTACCGGTAAAAATGGATAGAGTGAGCTGACATCCTGTTTATCTTTATCCGAGTCACTATCCCCGCCGACAACCGTCAGCTTGACTTCGGCGAGACCCAGCATGCGCTTTAACAAGGATTGCTTGATTTTAATTGCCTGCACTCTCTCTTTTGCAATCGAAAAAGCTGTTTCTTCTATGACTCCTTTGGCAATGTAAATCCGCTCGTGGTCGGACGAAATCTCATATTTTCCGTAACGAATGTAGGTCGTGACCATACCGAATACGATGGATAGGACGAGAAGTCCAATGGCTGTCAGCGTGATCAATGTCCACGAGCTCGTAATCAGCGAATAAATACCTACTACCTGCTCCTCCACGTCGATATATTCGGTGATCTTGAAATACGCCCATACCAGTAACGTAATCATCCCGAGGAAGCTGAGAGAAGTGAAGGAAGCCTTGATAATCTCTTTTTTCGTTGGCGTAAAGTGAATGATTCGCTCAGGAGTGGTATACGGCGTACCGATTTCCTCCGAAGAGGTCACGTCTCCTTCTTTCCCTTCAGCTTCAGGCTCTTTCTCAATTCGCACAGCCTGTTTCGTGTAAGCCTCCAGTCGATCCGCTTCGTTTAGAGAAATCACCGCGAATTCCACGGTAGAATCATCCCCGACCATCCCTGTCTCAAACCGAATGGAAGTCACTTTAAAAATCCGATGCAGCAGCGTCGTATGTCGATTGACGTTTTGTATTTTGGCAAAGGGGATCGTTTGCTTTTTCTTCGTAAAAATTCCTTCGTAAAGATGGAACGACGTATCATCCAGCCTATACTTGTACGAAACCCATTTCAAAACAAGATAGACCAGCATCCCTACTACATAGATGTAAAACACAATTCGCCCGTACGTAATGAATGCGTTAGTCGAGTCACGATTGAACACAAATAGAATCAACGCAGGAAAAAACAGATGCTTTACTTGAGTAATGAGATCAAAAAGGATGTTTAGTAGATGGTATCGTTTTGCTTCCATCACTACTCCACTTCCTTTAATTTGGCGTAGTGTGCAATCTGCTCTCTTAATTGAGAAGCGACATCTCCCGGCAATCCTGGGATTTCGTGCAAGGTGCCCATTGTTTTTATCGAGATAGTGTACAGCCCGTATTTTCGTAAAATCGGTCCTTGTTTCGTTGAGACGGCTTGGATTTTTGTCATGGGAACCAGGAAATGTCTCTCTGTGATCACCCCGAATTTCAATTGCAAGAAATCTTCGTCGATATCATACCGCCAGCTTTTATATAAAAAATAAGGCTCGACAAAAGACCAAATCGCCGCGATCACACCGATCACGAACAATCCGTGCAGACCCCATCCAATCCAATCCTTCCAGGCAAAACGATCATCTAGATAATAGAGGACGGCCAAAATAACAAACCCGATTCCTACCGTAATCCCCTCGGTAATAAGCTGTACTTTGAACGCATCCTTGGACAAGCTTTTTTGCGGTGCGCTGATTGGAGATGGCATATCATCACTCCTGTATGTTAATTACGCTATCAAATCGCTCTTTATTTCATACGTAAAACATTTCGCCCGGTTTCTACGGACGAATCGCCAATTTTTCATGCAGCAAACGAATACTCTTATGCCGTTCGAATCATACTAAATAATGGAGAAAACGGCTTGTAAAAATTATCACATTATAATCATTATAAAAAACTTGACTTACTGAATCATTTATTAAATAATAATCATTGTAAATTATATTCAAGCATGCCTCGTTACGCATGTCCTGAATATGTACTATACAAATAACATATAAAGGAGCTAACACTATGTCACTCATCGGAACTGAAGTATTGCCTTTTAAAGCACAAGCATTCCAAAAAGGTAAATTCCTCGAAGTAACAGAAGCGAACTTCAAAGGTCAATGGAGCGTAGTTTGCTTCTACCCAGCAGACTTTACATTCGTATGCCCTACTGAACTCGAAGATCTGCAAAACCAATATGCAACTTTGAAAGAACTCGGTGTTGAAGTATACTCCGTTTCTACAGATACTCACTTCACTCATAAAGCATGGCACTCCAGCTCTGAAGCAATCGGTAAAGTAGAATACATCATGATCGGCGATCCTTCCCATGTTATCTCCCGCAACTTCGATGTATTGATCGAAGCTGAAGGTCTGGCAGATCGCGGTACATTCATCATCGACCCAGACGGTGTAGTTCAAGCTGTTGAGATTACTGCAGGTGGCATTGGCCGTGATGCAAGTGCTCTGATCAACAAAATCAAAGCGGCACAATATGTTCGCAACAATCCAGGTGAAGTTTGCCCAGCTAAATGGCAAGAAGGTGGCAAAACACTGAAACCAAGCCTTGATCTCGTAGGCAAAATTTAAGGTGTGATATAAAATGGCCCTTGACCAAGAAATCAAAGCGCAACTAGAACAATATCTCGAGCTCTTGGAAGGCGATATTGTACTCAAAGTCAGTGCAGGCACCGATGAGGCATCCTCTGAGATGCTTGCACTGATTGATGAGTTAGCCAGCATGTCTTTGAAGATCAGTGTGGAGAAAGCTACACTCACTCGCACACCTAGCTTTAGCGTAAACCGTGTCGGTGAAGATACTGGCGTCGTTTTTGCTGGTACTCCACTGGGTCACGAATTTACTTCTTTGGTATTGGCTCTCTTGCAAGTTAGCGGAAGAGCTCCAAAGGTCGAGCAAAGTGTCATTGATCAAATCAAAGACCTTCGTGGTGAATATAAGTTCGAATCTTACATCAGCTTGAGTTGCCACAATTGTCCAGATGTTGTCCAAGCTCTGAACTTGATGAGTATCTTCAATCCTGGTATTACTCATACAATGATTGACGGTGCCGTATTCAAGGACGAGGTAGAGAGCAAAAACGTGATGGCTGTGCCAAGCGTTTACCTCAATGGTGAATTTTTCGAAAGCGGCCGTATGACTGTGGAAGAGATTCTTGCCAAGCTGGGTTCTGCTCCGGATGCATCCGAGTTTGACAATAAAGACCCTTATGATGTGCTTGTTGTTGGCGGTGGCCCAGCAGGTGCAAGTGCGGCGATCTATGCAGCACGCAAAGGGATTCGTACTGGTCTCGTTGCTGAACGCCTTGGCGGTCAAGTCAATGACACATTGGGCATTGAGAACTTCATCAGTGTGAAATACATTGAAGGTCCTCAGCTCGCAGCCAACCTGGAAAAGCAAGTGAAAGAGTATGGCATTGATGTCATGAAACTGCAACGTGCCAAGCGCTTAGAGAAGAAGGATCTGATCGAAATTGAACTCGAAAACGGCGCTGTTCTGAAGAGTAAGACAGTCATCTTGTCGACAGGTGCTCGTTGGCGGAATCTGGGTGTACCAGGTGAAGCAGAGTTCAAGAACAAGGGTGTAGCTTATTGCCCTCACTGCGATGGTCCTTTGTTCATAGGCAAAGATGTCGCAGTTGTTGGCGGCGGTAATTCAGGTGTGGAAGCAGCGATTGATCTCGCAGGTATTGTGAAGCATGTAACGGTTCTGGAATTCTCGCCAGAGCTGAAAGCTGACGCGGTATTGCAAGATCGTCTCTACAGTCTGCCAAACGTCACTGTACTCAAAAACGTTCAAACCAAAGAAATTACGGGTACGGATAAAGTAAACGGCATTTCTTACATCGAACGTGAGACAGGTGAAACCAAGCACATTGAATTGCAAGGTGTGTTTGTACAGATCGGTCTTGTACCGAATACAGATTGGTTGGGCGACACGATTGAGCGCACTCGCTTTGGTGAGATCGTGGTAGACAGCCATGGTTCTACAAACATCCCTGGTGTTTTTGCTGCCGGTGACTGCACGAATAGTGCTTATAAGCAGATCATCATTTCGATGGGATCTGGTGCTACTGCGGCTTTGGGAGCTTTCGATTATCTCATCCGCAACTAAAAACAAAGCCACTCCTCTTCAAGGGAGTGGCTTTGTTCATTTATTCGGTTATGGGGAACCCACGTTGATAAACGGAGTAGCTCCACCGGTTACGTTCGGCAGCTTTCCATCCCATTTGCGGATCGCTTCGAGTTGCGCCTCAATCTGTCTGAGCTGAATCAGCTCTGGCGTAACCTCTTGCTTTTGCAGGCGCAGTGCTTGTGCCTGTGCTTCTGCCCTCGTGATTTCTTGCTCTTTCTCGATCTTGATTCTCTCTAAGTCCAGCTTTGATTTGAGCGCTTGCTGCTCGGCCACCTGCTTGGATTCAATGGCGCGGTTGAATTCATCACTGAAGGTAAACTCGCGAATATTGATTTCATCGAGGATAATGTTATAGTTTGACAGCTTTTTATGCAGGACTTCTTTTACCTTTTGGCTGACCTCGGAACGCTTGGATACCAGTTCTTCTGCTGTGTATTGAGCGGTCACGGCTTTAAATGATTCGGCAATCGCAGGATCAACAATTCGGCTATTGTACTCCAATCCCACTTGCTGATACAGTTTATTGACATTTTCTGCATCCAAATGATGGTTAACAGCAATCGTCGTGGATACGGTTTGCAGGTCACGTGAAGCGGAAGTCTGGCTCATTTCTGATTTTTGTACTCGCACTTCCATCGGGACTACCGTTTGGATAAACGGAATTTTAAAATGCATGCCCTCTTGCAGCACTTTTGGCTGTACCGCTCCCAGTTGCAGCACAACTCCACTATGCCCTGCGGAAATAATCGTAAAGGATTGAGTGCCAAGCAAGACCAACGCGACCAGTATCACAATCGTTGCGATCAGCTTTCCTCCTGCTTGAAAGGGACTCATTTTTACAACATTTTTGTCGCTCATACTCGTCCTCCCTCTATCTATACATGCTCATTCATTTATACGAGGGAGTGGGCTGTAAGTTTCAAGAAATTTATGAAAAATACATGTCATGAACGCTCAGCTTTCGATGCTTCTAAAAGAACGTGTGCCATTCGCTCTGCCTCGATTTTGCATAACTCAAATTCAACTTCACCAGATACATGCGAAATCAATTGAATGACTTCCTCACACCCATGATTGCATATTAAAAACTGTCCCCACCGCACTTCCGAACGTGGTACTTTGCGGGCGGAAAAGCCGCTTTGAAAGCCTCCAAGACTCATATCATTGCATCTCCTATCCAAAAAACAAATCTACAATATTCATCGTTGACGAAGAATTTCGTTTATACATTTCACTATAACCGCAATTCACGCAACTGATTACATCATATACCTGATACTGAACATTTAACATGCGCGATAAGCCACCGCCTGTAGCTGACATCTGTGTCACAGTTGTACGCGTGCATCCGCATTTTATACATCCTCTTCGTCCACTGTTACGATCTGACAAAGCTCTCCCTTGCCTTGTACACCTGCACTGGTTGTTTTGATCCAGATTTTCGTTGCATATTCCGCATGCCCCCAACATCTTACCACCTCAACTCATTCGATTAGCTACAGCCCCCCTCATCATACCCTTTATTTGGAAAAGGAGGCAAAGAAGATTGTTGAAGGAACTCCCCTTTCTCACTACTATAGAGACAAGAAGGGAGATGATTCATATGCTAGACCCTTATGTTCGAAGAGCCGAATGCGGCTCTGAGCAAAGAGTTCCCCTTTCTCTTGGTTCAGAGCCTTACCCATATTGAGTTGAGGATCTCTTTGCTCATCTATATACGCACATCACGCTATATAGACAGGAGCAAAGCACATGAAATACAAAAATGCACAAGACCTATTGCCAGACGATCTGCTGCGGCAAATTCAACATTATGTACAAGGAAGTTACTTGTACATCCCGATCCACCATGAAAACAAACGACAATGGGGCGCCTCCACAGACACAAAGCAATGGCTAAGCGAGCGCAATCAGGCGATTTGGCAGGCATATCACGAAGGGGCTTCTGTCAAAATGCTCGCCCAGAAACATTACTTGACCGAACACAGTATTCGGCGCATTATTCGTGGACATAAATGAGACAGAGAAAAGGTCGACCGTGTGTCTGTTACCCAATTGCGTTAGACTCCTCTTTAAGATCAGCCGGTCAGGAGGGACAACGTATGAACCAGATTCACTTTCTCGACATTTCGTTTATGTACAATGGATCTGCACAGGTCATTACCCCGGTGCTGCTGCAGGATGAGCATGAAATGATCCTTGTGGACTGTGGTTATCCAGATTTTTTGCCACTGCTTCAGGAGGCCGCACACAAGCATCAGCTTACGCTCGACGACCTTACAAAGGTCATTGTGACACATCACGATATGGATCACGTCGGTTCTTTGGCAGCGTTAAAAAGAACCTATCCGCACCTCGAAATCATCGCCTACGAAGGCGAAGCACCGTACATCGCCGGACAAAAGACATCTTTGCGATTGGAGCAGGCGCAAGCAACACTAGACCATCTGTCGTCGGATGAAAAGCAGCACGCTAAGGAATTTATTCGCTTTTTGCAGTCCATCGAGCCCACTGCGGTTGATCGAACCGTAACGAATCACGAACGTCTGTCTTGGTGTGGCGGCATCGAGATCATTCACACACCCGGGCATATGCCGGGACATATTTCGTTGTATTTGATCGCAAGCAAAACGCTGATCGCCGGAGATGCTGTTGTGATTGAAAACGGTAGACTCGAAATCGCCAATCCGGCCTATACGCTGGATATGCAAGAAGCGATTCGCTCTGTCCGCCACTTACTCGAATATGACATCGAGCAGTTGATTTGCTATCACGGTGGAGCGTTTCAGGGGGACGTCAAGCAAGCGCTGCGGGAACTAATCCAAGCCTACGACCCGACCCGGGAGGTTTTGAACGGATGAAACAGAACAAATACGATGAGCAAGGTTTTTTCACCAAATACAGTCAAATGGCTCGTTCGGTTGAGGGACTGAACGCTGCGGGAGAATGGCACGCGTTTCGGGAGCTACTGCCTTCCCTTCGCGGGAAAAAAGTGCTCGATCTAGGCTGTGGCTTCGGTTGGCACTGCCGATATGCGCGTGAGCAGCAGGCCCGCTCCGTTGTGGGTGTTGACCTTTCCGAAAAAATGCTGGCTCGTGCCAGAGAGACGACAACTGATCCCGCCATCGAGTATCTGCGTCTTCCGATTGAAGACATTGATTTTGCTTCAGAAGAATTCGACGTCGTCATCAGCTCCTTAGCCATCCATTATGTGGAGCGCTTTGACTTGCTTTGCCAACGTGTTTATCACTGTCTTGCTCCTGGAGGTGCCTTCGTTTTCTCCGTGGAGCATCCCGTCTTCACTGCCCTGGCTGAACAGGACTGGCATTACGGCCCTCAAGGCGAACGTTTGCACTGGCCAGTGGACAACTATCAGCAGGAAGGCATCCGGCAAACCACCTTTCTGGATCATGAAGTCGTCAAGTATCACCGAACGTTTTCGAGCTATATGAACGATCTCCTTGCTGCCGGATTTCACCTAACAAAAGTTGCTGAACCTGGTCCTCCTGAAGAAATGCTGGATATACCCGGGATGCGAGACGAAATCCGTCGGCCGATCTTCTTGTTGATCGCCGCCAGCAAACAAGCATCCTAACTGATAAAAAAAGCACCCCGTCCTCCACGTCATTTCCGTGTTTGGACGGGGTGCTCTGTTATTCCCCAACAGCCTCCAGATTTTTAAACTGGTTGTAAAACAATTGATAATAGGTACCTTTCTGCTCGATAAGTTCATCGTGACTGCCTTTTTCCACGATCTCTCCCCGATCCACAACCATAATCGTGTCGGCATCCCGAATCGTACCCAGCCTATGCGCAATCACAAAGCTCGTACGCCCCTCCATAATGGTGAGGAGCGCATCCTGGATATTTAGCTCTGTCCGTGTGTCGATGCTGCTTGTCGCCTCGTCGAGTATGAGCAGCGACGGCTTGGCGAGTATAACGCGGGCAATCGCCAAAAGCTGGCGTTGTCCCTGACTCAGGTTGCCCCCATTTTCCGTCAGCATCGTATCGTAACGCATCGGGAGCCTATTGATGAACACGTCCGCATTCGCCATTTTCGCAGCGGCTACTACTTCCGTATCTGTTGCATCCGGCTTGCCGTACATAATATTTTCCTTGATGGTACCCGAAAACAAGTACGTATCCTGCAAAACAAAGCCAAAGCTCCGCCGCAAGCTGTCCCGCGAATATTCTCGTATGTCTTTTCCGTCCAAATAAATCGTTCCTGAGGTCACATCGTAAAATCGCGTGAGCAAATTCACGATGGTGGTCTTGCCTGCACCCGTCGGTCCAACTAGCGCAATGGTGCTCCCTGCCTGTGCCTCGAAGCTGATATTTTTCAAAATCGGTTGATCCGGACGATAGCCGAAGCTGACCTGATCGAAAACGACGTGACCCTTGGGCTGTGCAAGCACAGTAGCACCCGGAGAATCCAATGGCTCCCCTTGTTCATCCAATACCTCAAACACACGCTCCGCGCCAGCAACACCGGATTGAAGCACATTGAAAATGTTCGCGAGGTCGTTCAACGGACGGACAAACTGTCGGGAATAACTGAGAAAGCTCGCAATCACACCTACTGTAATCAATCCTTTTACAGCGAGAACTCCTCCGACAATCGCTACCATGGCAAAGCCGAGGTTGTTAATCACGTTCATGATCGGCATGAGAAAGCCCGTCCAGACCTGTGCCTTCATCCCGACCTTGCAGAGCCGATCATTGATCGTCGTAAAGTCCTCAATGGCCTTTTGCTCATAATTGAAGGCCTGCACCACCTGAATGCCTGAAATCGTCTCTTCAATGTGCCCGTTCAGCTTGCCCAGCTCCATCTGCTGATTTTTGAAGAGTACACTCGTTCGTTTGGCAATCGTTCGTGTGAGCACAAACACAAGTGGCACCGTGATCAGACATGCGAGTGTCAGGATCGGGGACAAGACGAGCATCATCACCAGCGAACCTAGGAGCACGATCCCTCCTGACA
This sequence comes from Brevibacillus fortis, assembly GCF_046196545.1. Lineage (GTDB taxonomy): Bacteria > Bacillota > Bacilli > Brevibacillales > Brevibacillaceae > Brevibacillus > Brevibacillus fortis_A. The sequence continues at coordinate 1,624,466 of NZ_CP176370.1, read as the reverse complement.
TCAACTGCGTTGTGGATTGAGAAATGGAGTTGCTGACGTTGTCGATATCATTCGTGAGCCTGCTCATTAACTCCCCGTGCGTACGCGAATCGAAATAAGCAATCGGCAGCTTTTGCAGCTTGTCAAAAAGAGTTTGCCTCAGATTCGTGACGATCCGTTGAGAGATGCCTGCCATCAACCAGCTTTGCAAAAACGTCAGTGCCCCATCCAAGATGTACGAGCCGAGCAAAGCAAGGATGATGATCGACAAAAAGCTAAGAGCTTCCTCGCCACCTGTCATCGCATCAATCGACTTTCCGATCAAATAAGGCGCAGACAGCATGAGTAGTGCATCGACAAAAACAATGACAAATACAATTGGCAGCAACTTTTTTTCTTTGCCAAAAGCTTGCCAGAGCCTTTTTAGCGTACCTGTAAAATTTTTGGGCTTACTCACTGGACCTCTGGCAGCACCATGTCCAAAGCCTCGGCCAGGTCTCGGTGAAAAGACAGGCTGTTGCTTCTGTTGACTCACCTTACTTCACCTCCCGGCCGATTTGTGACTGAAAGATTTCCTGATAGACGTGGCAAGAGATCATCAATTCGTCATGCGTACCGATGCCTGCGACTTCCCCATTGTCGAGCACGATGATTTTATCCGCATCCATGACGGACGTAATCCGCTGTGCGATCAAGATGCAGGTGAGACCAGCCGCATAGGCTCGAAGCGCATCCTTAATCTTCCCTTCTGTCGCCACATCTACTGCGCTTGTACTGTCGTCTAGAATGAGGATTTCCGGCTTTTTCACCAGGGCTCTGGCTATGGAAATTCGCTGCTTCTGTCCTCCGGAGAAGTTGACTCCTCCCTGCCCTACGCGTGTCTCATAGCCTTCAGGAGTAGCGGAGATGAACTCGTGAGCCTGCGCCATGCGTGCCGCTTGCTCGACCTCCTCGTGGGTCGCCTCTGCCTTGCCCCAACGGATGTTTTCCATCACCGTGCCTGTAAATAGCATTGTTTTTTGCGGTACGATCGCTATTTTTTCACGCAATCGCTTCGGTTCGATGTCTCGTACATCCATACCATCTACCCGAATCGTGCCTTCCGTTACATCATAAAACCGTGGAATCAAGCCAACCAAACTGCTTTTTCCAGAGCCTGTCGACCCGATAATCCCGACGGTCTCCCCAGGCAGACAAGTAAACGAAATCTGCTTGAGTACCGGCTGTCCGCTCCCACCGTCATACGAGAAGCTGACCTGCTCGAAGTCGATACGTCCCTTTTTGCCCGGAAGCTCGTGAGGTTGTTCCTCTTTCCAGCTCATTTGGTTTTCCTCAGCAAATACTTCCCCGATGCGTCCCGCTGATGATTTGGCCCGCACAAACATGTTAAATACCAAGGAAATCATCATGAGTGAAAACAGAATTTGCGTCATGTAGTTCGTAAACGCGATGATATGTCCGACTTCGATGCTTCCTTGTTCTACGCCAAGCCCGCCAAGCCAGAGAACCGCGACAATTCCGAGGTTCATCGTCAGCATGATCGCTGGACTGAAGATAGACATTACCCGCGTAGCCGAGACCGATTTGGATTGCAGCTCTTCGTTTGCCCGTGTAAACTTGCCACGCTCAAAATCAAAGCGATTGAATGCCTTAACGACTCGTACTCCAGATAAATACTCACGCATTGCCCCGTTCACCCTGTCGAGTGCTTGCTGTACCTTCAGGAAGAACGGGAAACCAATTTTCATATTCAAGAAAATAAACAATCCCACAATGGGCACAACGATTGCGAGAATCACAGCCAAATCCGCGTTCAATTGGGTTGCCATAAACAACCCGCCAATGCACATCAACGGTGCCTTGACGAATATTCGCATCATGCCGTTTACAAACATCTGTACTTGATTGACGTCATTGGTTAGACGTGTCACGAGCGAGGCTCTGTCGAACTTGTTCAAGTTTTCAAAGGATAAGGACTGCACTTTGGAAAACAAATCTGCGCGCAGCTGCGCACCGAAGTTTTGCGAGACGTATGTGGCCAGCACATTGCGGATTGATGCCGCAACTGCCCCGAGCGCCGTAACGAGCAGCATCAGCCCGCCAGTCTTGAGCACGTAATCCAAATCCCGGTTTGCTACACCCTTATCGATAATGTGTGACAGGATCGTCGGCTGCAAAAGATCACATACCGCCTCCAACGCTAAGAAAAACATGGAAATCCCGGCGACTACGCCGTATTTTTTTATGTATTTTTTGTAGAAGCGCATCCGTTCACCCCATCTGTGTTCCTACGTACAAGATAACGCTTAGCTAGCGAAATGTCACGAGGGATTGTCAAAATGAAAGCGTGGGGCTAACAGGTTTTTCCTATCAACATCGTCGAAATGTTAGGCGATAGATTTTTGGTCGAATAGGAGATGAAATGATGGCTCAATCACTGTTAAAAGGTATGGAAGGGGTTTTTATACCTGTGACGAACCCCCGTGCATCTGCAAAATGGTATGAAGAAAAGCTTGGGTGCAGATCTTTGTTTGTGGAAGAAGAAGCGGTCACGATGCGGATTTCCGAGGAATCTAACACTGTCATCTGTCTCGTCCGCGTAGAAAACCATCAGCCGATGACATTTCCGGAAAATCATTTTGGTGTCGGCAAATACTATAATTTTCTTCCTGCGGACATTGAGGCAGCACATCAGCTGTTAATAGAGCGTGGGGTGAGGGTAACCCCGATTGATGGATTTGGGTCTACAAAGGTGCTGACGTTTTTTGACCCAGATGGGAATCCGCTTGGAATGTGCCAGTATTGAATGGACAAAAAGGGCAAAAAGCTGGAATCACTTTTACGATCCCATGCTTTTTGCCCTCATTTCGTTCACTCGGTCTTTTATTCCTGTGGAACAGCGCTTTGATCCATATACAAGAACTCCCACAGATGGCCATCCAAATCTTGAAAGCTCCAGCTGTACATGAAGCCGTGGTCAACCGGGTCTTTCGATGGAGTTGCGCCCGCGGCTAATGCTTTGTTTACGATCTCATCGACTTGCTCTTTGCTGTCCGCCGATAACGCGACAATCACCTCGGTGCTTCTCGTTGCATCTGTCAGCTCTTTTCTCGTAAACGTTTGGAAAAACTCTTCGACGAGCAGCATTGCAAAAATGTTTTCGCCGATCACCAAGCATGCTGCATTTTGATCCGTAAATTGCGGGTTAAATTCATAGCCGATTGCCGTAAAGAAGTCGATGGATTTGTTGAGGTCTTTCACCGGTAAATTAACGAAAATCTGTTTGGATTGCAATGCCATGTGTACTTCCTCCTCGGGTTTGTTTTTCCTTGATGTCTATATCCTAGCATTTCCGAGGACAGGAGGCTTCTTCTGAATTGCTATTTTGCCACGAAGGTATGTGGCTTTCCGATTGAGTTTCTATGCCGATGGACACTCAGGACGAGACCGAGGACGGCGAAATGAGCCAAAGCAGTTCCTATGTCGCCATAGCTGAGAAAAGGAATCTCAAGATCCACGATTGGCAGCATGCCTGTTGACATCAGCAGTGGCCAAATGAAGAACAGGGAGAATAAAGGAACGATACCGACAATGAGATGCTTCCCATACGGCTCGTCCACTTCCTTGACGACCCGAGCCAGTCTTATTATAAACAGAGCAACGGCTAACAAGATCAAGATGCCCGCAATCCAGCCATAACTATGGATTAAGTATGTAAATTTGAAATCGGAGTCTAAAGCAGGCACGTTCGGTAATGGAGCATTGGAGCCCTTTCCCCAAAAACCTGCCGAGCGAATTGCTTCCATCGCCTCTAGATATTCATATCCCTTTCCGAGCGGATCTTTGGTCGGTTGTACCCAGCCCTGCACCCTTCCTAGCGTGTATCTATCCAATAAACAGGCAACTGCCAAAACAATAGCAGACACAATCACTAAATAGAGTTTTTCTTTCCGGACGGTTTTCGTATACATCATGAGTATCATGAATCCAAATAAGTAGAGCATGAGTTCCATAAACGATCCAGCCATAACAAAGAGGCAAGCTGGCAACAAAACAAATACGGTCAGCTTGGAAGCTATGCTCCGAAATCGCCACGTTCTGGTAAGAAGCATACCCGCAACGCTTATGAGAAACAAATACATGGACATTGCCACAAAATCGATCCTAATCGAACCACTAAGGTACATATATATTTTTCCATTCATTGTATAGCCGTACGCAAGAATGAGAAAAAACACGCCCACAGTCAGCATGTACAAATGCAACGAGTACCGCAAAAGCTTGCGATAATCCGTAAAAGTAAATGCGAGCATCACCCCGATACCAAATAAGGCATAGAACCAGTAGCGGTCCAGCTTTAACTCAATATTTATGACCTGCATGCCATACATCGTAAAAAGCCCGACAGCCAGAAAAGCCATCACATACACCAGAAGCCTCCACTCCACTTTCGGCTTATAAATCTGATGCAGCTGCTTCCCAACCGCAGCAGAATCCCCCATTTGCAAAATGGCTTGCCTTACCGCTTCTTCCTCTCCCATCCCCTCGTCCATCTGCTCATCCATCAAATCTAGCAGGTGACTTTCCAGTTCATCCCGAATTCTGCGATGCATTTCTGTAGCCCGAACATGTCGACATACTTGATCGAGATAGTCTGCAATCAATGGATGTGTATTCGTCTGCTTCATGCTCTTCCCTCTCCCAGCACCCGATCAATCCCATCGCGGAACGTATGCCACTCGAGCTTTTTCTCCTTCAATTGCCCGCGACCTTCTGCCGTAATCCGATAGTATTTACGCTTCCTGCCATCCTTCTCATCCCAATACGCTTCCACAAAACGCTCCGCTTCGAGCGCATGCAGGATCGGATACAACGTCCCTTCTTTTAGCGTAAACAGACCATTTGACTCCTTCTCGATGGCTTTCGCGATCTCGTACCCGTACATTTCCTTTCGATCCAGCATCGTCAAGATCAGGATCACGGTACTACCTTTTAAAAGCTCCTTATTGATTTTCATAGCGCCTCCCGATTTAACCGAATATACCTAGATAAACAATACATCATAAATCTATGTATGTAATTCTATCATCCAAATCTTGTAAGATCAACACATGTGTAACATTCAGCTTTCGAGAAACGTCTACCTTCTACATACAAAAATGGAAAGAGAAAGTGATTCTACCTATGAAAAAGACCAAATCCGTCAACATTCTGTTAGCTCTAAGCCTTACTCTATCAATCGTTCCTTCTGTCGCACATTCTGAAAATGCCATCCGTTCAGACAGACCGGAAACGACAATACTCAAGTACGTTCCGACAGAAAAAGAGATTCAGGTACCACCTGGTCTAACGGAACCATTTTTCGTACCATTTGCAGGATCGAGTCCGAATGATCCCTATTACAAAGAGTTCAAGCAGAAATGGTTCCCTCATTTTGCCCTTGTTTCTCCTACCGGGAAAGTAATCGATCAGCAGGAAGCGTTATTATATCCAGGCTACATCAGTCCATTGCAAAACGGATATGGCTTTTTTCATATCATTACCCACTTTGGTAACAGCTCGTTTATTATTTTCGATCAACAAGGCAACACACAGGAATTAACCACCTATAACGATTACTTCACGCAAATAGACGGAGAGTGGTTTTTGTATTCTCCCACAAGCTATACCTCTTATCTGTACAATGCTCGTACGAAAATATCCAAGCAGATCACAGATGAGGAACTATTTCCAATCTCGAGTGAGCATACGGGAGAAAAAACTTTCGATATTCATCACTACCCTTTTGTCAAACGTAACGTAAAGGATGGCATGGTTTTATCCTACAAATTTGGTTTAAAAGATATGAATGGCAAAATACACGCAAAGCCTTTCTTTGATGAGTACATGGGATACAGCGAAGGATTGCACCGCGTGAAAATAAATGGCATGACCCACTTTATTACGCACGAAGGAAAAATCGTGCTGAAGCCTTCTCGAAACTACAAGGTGGAATCCAACTTCCATTCCGGTGTTTTTATCGTGTCAGGCAAAAAGGACAACGAACAATTTTACTTATTGATGAATAAAAATGGGACATTCGCTTCGAAAAAGTATGCGTTTTTGAAAGAGACGAGTGACGGGCAGTTTATTGCGGTGTCGAAAACAAAGGATGGGTATTTGTTCCAGAAAATCAATGCGCTGGACAAACCAACCACAACCCTTCCATACAAGTTGGATAAACCAGAGCAGCTCAAGCAATTGAAACAGACTGGCAAGCTCTTTCATACAGACACACAGATCATCGCAGACGTAGCGAATAAGCAACCATTCCCGTTTCCACACAAGCTGCTCACGCCTCCTAGAAAGGAAACCGTTTCTATGGAATATACGGTTGGCGGCAAGAAATATATCGGTACGTTTACGCATGATGGGACGAAGATATATGCCAGAGAGCTGAAATAGCTGCTGGATTAGCTCTGTTCCCGATTCTACTAGACGAAGGGACGTTATTTCGTGAAGCCAACTATTCTCACCCGCGAGGAAACACATGTAATTGGTATCACTTTTACGGCGAGTGTGACAGAAGACTTGGGCAAAAAGCTCTCCGCTACTACCACTGAAGCTTTGCGAGCTAGAAAAAGCGAGATTCACCATCAGGTTGGTGAGGGCGAATACCTGATCCAAATCTATCCTGACAAAGCTGACTTCGATGCGGCGGTAGATCCTTTTACCACCCTAATTGGCGTCGAAGTTTCCAGCCTGGCCGATATTCCTGAAGGGATGGTCAGTCACACGATTCCTGCGGGGACATTTGCAAAAGTAACACACAAGGGACCAGAGACAAACTTGGGTGAGACGTATGGTTTTCTTTACGGGTCCTGGCTCTCTGAATCGGGATATGAGTATGCCGGATTTGATTTTGAGTATTGGGACGAGCGCTACAAGCCAGAGCAAGAAGACAATGAAATTGATATTTACGTTCCGCTCTTCAAATAAGAGACATAGCGAAAAACCAGGGAAGTCTCTCCCTGGTTTTTCTGTTGTTACGATGTTATTAACTACGCACCCACTCCCCTGTCAGCGCATCTACCATATAAAGCGGTGTGTCGTGATAATAAATATGATAGACGAGACGCGGTTCTAATCTTCCTGTCGTTGGGTTCTCCATCAACTTGTAGACCAATCGGAGCGGGCGATGGGTGACGTATACGTTAGTCGCGTCTTCCCGTGACATTGCCTTGTTTTTGTCAGGAAGCTGCTTAGGCTCCATGGCATACGTAGGAATGATTCCGATCACCTGTTTCCTGTCCACATCAAAATGAACCGTATACCCTCCCATAATCGGTACTCCCTGATGGGACTTGAAGAATTGATAGGTTTCGGTGTTGCCTCTTCTAGTGGCAGAACCAAGTAGCAGTTCTTTCGTGTCTAACGGAAGGTATTTCTGAAATTGCTTTGCTGCTTCTTGTACGTTTTCCAACTTCGGATGAGGGAGCTTTTCCTTTTTCTCATGGATATTTTCATACCGATAGTTCAGAATTTTTCCTGTATCTGTTACTACGATCAGTTCCATTTTCTGTTTGGTTCGCGTTTCCATTTTGTACGTATGTACGCCTGAGCCTTCTTGAATAACGATGGAAAACGGAGGCTCGAATCCCCACTCCCGAAAAAGTCTATCTGCTTCTTCGATGTCGGGAGCTACCAGCTTTATGCCTCCCGGTTTCACAGGAATTGGCGGCATATCTACTAGACTGTAATCGGGATGATAGTGTTCTGTGGGGTAAATTTCTCCTGTGATGGCATCAATGTCACCTGAAAAAGGAAACTCATATTGCAATCGCCCTTCCCACTCTGAATAGAGCAGCCGGGCGCTCTGCCCAAAAATTTGTTCTGCCTTTTTTACTGGCATTGCCTTTTTGGGATCAGGAAAGACCATGCCTGTCGTATCATTTGTCCGTACTTCTTTTTTATGATTCCTGCCCGCCTGGTCAATTGTAAATGTATATTGGTCTTCGAGAACCGGTATGTTGTTCACCGTCTTGTTCATCACGACAACACCTGTATCGGTATTGGATAACATACCATTCACCGCATATTCACTCGCCTCTCGACCTGCCAATTCTTGCAGCAGCTTCTTCGCCTGCTCGTATACAGGATGGGCGGGAAGCTGATGACTACTTGTTGCCGTCACCTGAGGGTCCATGAGTTCGTTTTGCCCCATCCCAGCCATGATGTACAGCCCAAAGCCAAAAGCGATCACGACTGCTGTCATCCCCGCTGTCAACGGATTCATGAACAGCCGTCCCTTCTTGCCGACCCGACTCGTTTCTTGTTCCAGCATAGTACGTAAGCTCTCTACAAACTCCTTACGTGGGGGTGTACTTTTTTGCAGAGTCGCTAACCGTTCCAGCATATCTCGTTCATTTTGCCAATCCACTGTACAACTCCCCCTTCTTCGTATTCGACAGTTTGCCATGCAACAGCTTCAGTGCCCGGTGCATCGTCGTTTTCACGTTTGATTCAGAACAACCCAGTATTTCGGCTGTCTCTTTGACGCTGTACTCTTTAATGCCACGCAGAATGACAACCATGCGATAATGCGGCGGCAATCCCTTGATCGCAGTGATCAATTCCTGCTCGTCCTCCCGGCTTTCCGCTTCCTGAGCAGGATTCCCCTCTGAGGCTGGCATCACGACAGACAGCCAGTCCCCTGACAACAGCTTTTGCCACTTGCGTTTTCGATAGTAATTCATCGCTGTATGCTTCGCGATCGCAAACAGCCATGTCTTCACGTCAGATCGCTCTTCAAATCGTTCAAGCGAGTGAATCATTCGCAAAAAAACCTCCTGCGTCAAATCTTCTGCATCATTCTGACTGCCGGCAAAGTACAGTAAAAATTGATACACATCATGATAATGCCGCTCATAGATGGCTATGACCCGATGTTTCATTTCCTCATACAAAAAAGCTCCTCCTTCTCTTGCTGTCGGCTGATCGACTACTTTCCTGTAGCGAAAATTTTCTCGTATACCCATTAGTGTCTTGAATAGGAAAAAGGTTACAGCAGAATGTTTGAAAATGTTCAGGAATGCAACAGCGACGGATGGATCGGGTAGCCTATAATTTACATGAGTCCTGCTACTTTCCTGATAACACAAGAAGTAAGAACGGAGTGACCTGTATGTATAAACGGCTACTAGCGATCCCGATTGCCGCTTTGCTCCTCGTCCTGACAGCCTGCGGCAATGGTGGACAATCGGGCGATTCGGCATCGAAACCGACCAGATCAATCAATTACTTGGGCAACACCTATACAATTCCAGCCAGAACCAAAGATATTGTGTTCGTAGGCTTCCCTGCTTCGTATGAAGATTCTTTCTTGCTGGGAATCCCGCCCACCGCAGCAACCATGGATAAAAACGGAAAGTTTCCGGCGGAATATCAAGCCATGATCAGAAATGCCAAGCATCTCCCTTATAATATTGCAGATAATCTAAATGAGCTGGTTGCCCTCGAACCTGACGTCATCATGACAACCGACAAGACCCCCAAGGAAGACGTCGCCAAATTGCAAACCGCTGCATCCGTCATTCCCGTCTCTACGAACGGAGCTCATTGGCAAGAAAACCTGCGTCTGCTCGCTGATGTTCGTGGAAAAGATGCCAATTTGGATACTTTCGTAGGTAAAGTGAAGCAAAACGCACAGGAACTCCGAGACAAGCTCGCCGCACTTCCAGAAAAGAAAGTGCTGACGCTGTGGTTCCAAGAAGGCTCCTTCTACGTCTATCCAAAGGATGAACGGTACAATTACCTGCTATATACCGACTTGGCCCTGCCTGTCCCAGATGTCGTCGCGAATGTGCAGGAGCGTACCGCGCTCTCTATGGATGCTTTAGCAAAAGAAGATCCCAACTACTTGTTTGTAATGGTCAACAAAGAAGACCAGCCCGCTCTCAAGCAGTTGCAAGAGCAGCGTGCATGGACGAACCTAAGTGCAGTCAAAGCAGGTCAAATGTACATGAATGCAGTTGAACCAGGATTGGCTGGTGGCACGGCCTACAGCAACCAATCGTTTTTAAATGCGATTCGAAAACAGATGCTGAAGATGAGTGAATAAAAAGATGGGCTTTGCTCATACTATATTCATCGAGCTCGGTGATGTGTTTTCAATCAGGCTGTAGTCCTTTACGGAGGCGATGTGCCATGGATGATTTACACGATCACCTAGTGAGTAAGGAAAACCGCACACTGCTTTAAGCTTCTAACTTCATACTGGAGGTAGATGCGTCGCACGTGATGATCGGTAACACCTCAAAACTAACGAGCTCGATTATGCCGTCTCCTTTATGGGGGCGGTTTTATTTCTTTTAAAACCCGTTTGTCGGGCTGGAGTGGTGGGGAGGAAACAGGAGAAAACGCTCAGCTTCTTGTCCCACCCGCTGAGGGTTCACTGCCCGGCTCCATGAAAAAAAGCGAAACCCGCGTCCAAAGTCGTCCTTTCAGGAGGTGTCTCAGAGGTGGACGCTAAAAGCTTGTTTCTCTTTTTTTCATTGCGCCTCGGTCGGTGTACCAAAGATCTTCACTTATTTCTCCTGTTTCCTCTACGAGCTTTCAGTGTTAAACGGGTTTTAAAAGCCTTAAAAGATGGAAGAATGTGTTCAGTTACGACAGAGAAGAATATTTCCAGACGTAGCGACTTGTGGAGTCCTACCGAGCGGAGAAGGGATTTGCGGGGAAAAGAAACGCAACGTGCCCGTGCTACGAAGCGGCTACCACTTTTGCGTTTCCCCGCAAATCCCTTCGGAGCGGACAGTCTTAGCCCTCAGCAGGACGGAGCCTGGAGCCTAGACTGGAAATATTCTTCTCTCTACCGCAGCCTATTTTAGGAACCTTACGTAGTTGCTGTAGTGCTGGGAGGAAACAGGAGAAAACGCTCAGATTCTTGTCCCACCCGCTGGAGGATTGACTGCCCGACTCCATGCAAAAAGCGAAACCGCGTCCAAAGTGGTCCTTTCAGGATGCCTTTTCAGAGGTGGACGCTTAAGGGCGTGTTTCGCTTTTTGCATTCCGTCTCGGTCGGTGTACCAAAGATCTTCGCTTATTTCTCCTGTTTCCTCTACGAGCTTTCCGTGTTAGACGGGTTTTAAAAGCCTTAAAAGATAGAAGAATCTCATTAGTTACGACAGAGAAGAATATTTCCAGACGTAGCGACTTGTGGAGTCCTACCAAGCGGAGAAGGGATTCGCGGGCAAAAGAAACGCAACGTGCCCACACGACGTAGCGGCTACCACTTTTGCGTTTCCCCGCGAATCCCTTCGGAGCGGACAGTCTTATCCCCCAGCAGGACGGAGCCTGGAGCCTAGACTGGAAATATTCTTCTCTTCACCACAGCCACATAAAAAAGACCTCTGTTCTTAACAAAGGTCTTCTCCATTGAAAACATTATTCACCTAAATCAACGTTATGGTACACCTGCTGCACATCGTCCAAGTCTTCCAAAGAATCAATCAGCTTTTCGAATTGAGCTTGTACATCTTCTGTCAGCGTTACTTCGTTGTGGCGTGGTATCTACTTGTAAGTCTAATGCCATTGTATTACTCATCTCCGAGCTACAGTTTAGGAAACCGTTGCTACATCCTGCTGAGCTACGGGGACAACTATGGTTTGTGGCAAGAGCCTTTTTCTGACGCCTCACCGACTTTCTTATTATATGTAGGTACACATTTTTTGCAAATACCGTGGTCATTTTCAGCTTCCGGCACGAGAGACGGCTTTCTATTGCGTGATCGATTAGCGCTGCTCATAAATGCGGAAATACTCGTCTGACTTGTCCGATGCAAAAACAGAATAATGGGTGGAGGCAAGATCGGCCAAGTAATACGATTTCCCATCCCCAGCCCAACCAATGATGCGGTAGTTATCAAGCCCACCTAAATAGGGGCTAATTTTGCCATCTTGAGGATCACCAAAAGGATAGGTGCACTTCGGGACTTGCTTGCAGGAGCGGATTAACATATAACTATCCCGGGAGCTTGCTGCTCCCATAAAAAACGCCTCTGCAGCAATCTGATGTCCGGCAGGTGACCAGAAGATCTTATACAGGGTATCTTCATAGGACACGGGAGTCTTCATAATCACCTTTTTTCCCTTTTGCAAGTCTAATAAGTATTCTTCCGTATCTGTCCGCATGTAACGGTACTTCATGTCATTGGAGTAAGAGGGAAACTGGGTCATTTTGTGATCGTATTTCAAGCCTGTCGGCACGTCCAGTTCCTTGTATGCAGTTTGAGTTTGGTAAAACAGCTTTTGGGAATTCGGCATCCAGTAGAACTTTTCTTCTGGTTCGAATTCATCCTGCTTCCAAGCATACTGGTCGTTCATCTTCATCTTGAGCGTAGGCAGATGCTGCAGGTACAGATGGGCATTTCCCTTCGTATCAGAAGATTTTTCGTCCTTTCGGGTATAAGCCATGTACTGTTCATCCGGTGAGACGGAGAAATCGAGCACTGGATACTGGGAAACTGGCGGGACAAGCACCGTCTTTTGGCCGTCTGCCAACGTGAGCTTTGCAATGCCTCCATTTTCACGGATGTAGAGTACGTCCTGCTTCGGTGACCATTTGGCAAAGCCGGATAATTGGGTCAGCGTGTGCTTTTGCAAATCGTACAGGAATGGGATTGTAGGATCTGCCTTTGCGTAGCCGATTCTCTCTCCGTACACAAATCTACCCGTTGGCGATATGTTGGCCCGATGAATCAAGGGCATCTTCGTCTCGATTCTTTTGATCTTGCCATCTGTTGTCGCTTGATAGAGGACGACGGGGTCTGGCTTACGCGGGTCCAACTTGGCAGGAGTAGGAGCACCAGAAGAAGCACTGATCGGCACAGAGGCCAGCACGATGATCAGTAAAAATGAAGTCAGTAAACGTCGTATCATAGTAGGTCCTCCTAAGTAAATGTTCCATAATTAAGACGCAGATTGTTAACTTTAGTTTCTGCCATATTAATAATAATAAAAAAGTGGGACAGCCTTGTTGAATCTCCTTACTGGATTGAAAAAGCTTTTTCAAAAGAAATGCAAAAAGCGAAACCGCGTCCAAAGTGGTCCTTTCAGGATGCCTTCTCAGAGGTGGACGCTTAAAGACGTGTTTCACTTTTTGCATTCCGTCTCGGTCGGTGTACCAAAGATCTTCGCTTATTTCTCCTGTTTCCTCTACGAGCTTTCCGTGTTAAACGGGGTTTAAAAGTCTTAAAAGATAGAAGAATCGCATTAGTTACGACAGAGAAGAATATTTCCAGACGTAGCGACTTGTGGAGTCCTACCAAGCGAAGAAGGGATTTGCGGGCAACAGAAACGCAACGTGCCCGTGCTACGAAGCGGCTACCACTTTTGCGTTTCCCCGCAAATCCCTTCGGAGCGGACAGTCTCAACCCTCAGCAGGACGGAGCCTGGAGCCTAGACTGGAAATATTCTTCTCTCCCCCGCAGCCAATACGCAGCAACGAAAAAAGACCTCTGTCCTAAAACAAAGGTCTTCTCCATTGAAAACTTATTCACCTAAATCAACGTTATGGTACACCTGCTGCACATCGTCCAAGTCTTCCAAAGCATCGATCAGCTTTTCGAATTGGGCTTGTACATCTTCTGTCAGCGTTACTTCGTTTTGTGGCAGCATGGTCAGTTCAGCTACGGTAAACTCTGTGACGCCGCCATTTTTGAGCGCTTCTTGAACAGCGTGGAACTGTTCTGCATCTGCGTAAACAATGACAGCATCGTCTTCTTCCAAAATGTCGCGCACGTCTACGTCCGCTTCCATCAAGATTTCCAGCACTTCATCAGAGGATTTGCCTTCCAAGCCAAATACCGCTGTTGGGTCAAACATATAAGCAACCGAACCGGATACGCCCATGTTACCGCCGTTTTTGTTGAAAGCGGCACGCACTTCAGGAGCTGTACGGTTTACGTTGTTGGTCAGTGCATCTACGATGATCATGGAACCGTTTGGCCCGAAGCCTTCATAGCGCAGCTCGCTAAACGTTTCATCAGAGCCGCCCTTCGCTTTATCAATCGCGCGGTCGATAATCGCTTTCGGTACGCTGTACGTTTTGGCACGCTCCAGGACGACCTTCAGAGCACGGTTGGACTCTGGGTCCGGCTCGCCTTGCTTTGCCGCTACGTAAATTTCCTTCCCGAACTTCGCGTAAATACGACTGGTGCTTGCGTCTTTAGAAGCTTTCTTTTCTTTAATATTGTTCCACTTACGACCCATAATCCCACTCTCTTTCAATATGACAGATTCAAAATAGAAAAACTCCGGATTCCTTTTACACACTAGCCTATTATACCTCAATCTTATGAAATATGTTAAGCAGTGGAAGAATTTAAAAGCACAGCCCCTGATCAGGAGAGCTGTGCTTTGCTTTTTAGAATCTTATTTCTTGGTCAATCCTTCGTAAATCGTCTTGATATTCCACTCCATCATTTTGATGTACGTATCGCCATCTTCTCCCGGCTTTCCGAGAGAGTCCGTAAATACTTTCCCGACAATCGGTACACCAGTTTCATTTGATACCATCTCCATGCTGCGCGGATCGATACTCGTCTCTACGAACAGAGCCGGGATTTTTTTCGCACGGATGGTATCGACCACCTGTGTGACCTGCTCTGGTGTTCCTTGGTTCTCCGAGTTGATTTCCCAAATGTATGCCGCTTCAAAATCGTACGCTTCGCTGAAATATTTGAACGCTCCCTCGCTCGTCACGAGCATACGCTGTTCTTTCGGAATCTGGCTGTATTGCTTAACCGCGTCCTCGTGCAGAGCAGTCAGCTGTTCGATGTACTTCTTGGCGTTTTGCTCATACGTTTCCTTGTGCGCTGGGTCTACCTTGATCAAGGCATTTTTTGCATTCTCCGCATACTTGATGCCATTGCGTACATCCAGCCAAGCGTGCGGGTCCTCTTCGCTCTCTTTCCCTTTAGTCGTCAAGTGCTTGGCTGCTACGCCCTCACTGAGTCGGAACACCGGTGCATCCGGACCTGATTTGCCCGCTGTGTTCATAAGATTATTGAACCAAGAATTACCCGCCTCCAGATTTAAGCCGTTGTAGAAAACAGCGTCTGCATCCGTCGTTTTTTGCACGTCAGCAGGCAGTGGATCATATTCATGCGGATTGGAGCCAATCGGAGCGAGACTATGGATCTCTACCCGATCTCCTCCAACGTTTTTCACGATGTCATACAGGATGGAATACGTGGTCACGACCTGCAGCTTGTCGCTATCTGATTTCGTGGGCTCGTTCGCACTTTGCGGAGCACCACACGCTGCCATTAATACGGTTGATATAAGAAAAACAAAAAACAGATTCCACTTCTTCATCACTATATTCTCCTTTACTTTGAGAGCTCGACTCGTTTTTGCCGAGCTCGGATTGATTTCCATACTACCCCGTGTTTTCGGGAGAAGAGAAAGGCCAGGAAGAATAGCACAGTTGCAACCACGACAATCGTGGCACCAGAGGCCAAATTATAGGTAAAGCTGAAATAAAGGCCGATAACCGCCGACAACATCCCAAAACCGCCAGCCAAAAAGATCATGATCGACAAACGGTCCGTCAAAAGATAGGCGGTAGCAGCCGGTGTTATCAGCATCGCTACAACCAGCACGATTCCTACGGTTTGCAAGGAAGCGACAGTTACCATCGTCAACAAGGTCATCAGCAAGTAATGAATGAGATTGTTGCGCAATCCATAGGCAGCAGCAATGGTCGGATCGAACGAAGTCAGTAGCAGTTCTTTGAAAAAAGCGTAAACTGTCACGATGACGACGATCCCGATGCCAACCGTCACCCACATGTCTGACGAACGCACAGCCAATACATTCCCGAACAAAATGTGATACAGATCGGTACTGCTTTTCAGCATCGTAACCATAATGATCCCGACCGCAAAGGCGGACGTGAACAAAATCCCGATCGCGGTGTCGTTTTTGATGCGGCTATTTTGGCTCACGTAGCCAATTCCAACAGCGGTGAGCACCCCCGTTAAAACAGCGCCCACGAAAAAATTGATTCCAAAAGCATAGGAGAGGGCCACCCCAGGCAAGACAGCGTGTGAGATGGCATCCCCCATCAAAGACATTCCACGCAAGATGATAAAGCTACCAATGACGCCGCAGATTAACCCAACCACTACAGATGTAAATAAAGCTTTTTGCAAAAACTCATACTGTCCAATTGCCATCAAGAAATCCATTATGCAAGCACCTCGGTCTTTTCGAGAAATGGTAGCTGATAGGAATATGCTCTCGACATGACTTCTCGATTCAGCACTTCGTCGACCGTACCGAACTTGATCAGTTCTTTGTTCATGAGAAGAAGCTGATCAAAGTACGCATATGCTTTGGACAAGTCATGATGGACGACCACGATTGTTTTGTCCTGAAATTGCAGCTCTTTCAAAATACGAATGATGGTGTCCTCGCTCGCCACATCAATCCCTACAAACGGCTCGTCCAGAAGCAGCAACTCCGGTTTTTGCGCAAGTGCCCTTGCCAGGAAGACACGCTGTTGCTGCCCGCCGGAGAGCTCCCCAATTTGCCTGTCGCGGAAATCCTCAAGCCCTACTCTTCTCAGGCATTCCAGCGCCCACGCTTTTTCCTTTTTTTTCGGAAATTTGAACAGTCCGACACTTGGGTATGTCCCGATCAGCACTGTATCCATGACGGTGATCGGAAACGTCCAATCAATCATGCTCCGCTGTGGTACATAGGCAATTTTCTTCCGGAATTCATTCGTCTCTTTCCCAAAAATCCGGACATTCCCCTTATCTCTCGGAATGAGGTCCAAGAGCGCTTTAATCAGGGTTGACTTTCCTGCCCCGTTTGGACCGATGATTCCAACCATGCTCCCTAGTTCAACATCAAAAGAAACATCCCGAACAACTTCGTTCCCAAAGTAAGAGACATGCAGATCCCTTACCGCGATAGCAGATTCCATGATTTTTCCCTCCAAATAATAGCCCGTTATATGATCCCGCCCAAAAACCGATGGTGAAACGGGTAATTCCTATATGCACATATGCCTACACACAACAATGTAGTCTTGTACCAATAATATTCTCCAAAGCAAACTAATATGCTTGCGTATAAAAAAGTTGCCCTAATGCAAAATTAAATGATTTCCATTACCATGTCAATATATTCTTTTTTCTGAAATACAAAAAAAGTGCAGCCCTTGTTTAAAAGAGCTAACACTTCCAAAATGTCCCTATTTCGTTCATAATTAAAAGCTTTTTTTCTATAAAAATAAATAAACATATGTGAAACAACTATAGTTATGTTAATATGAACATTATCTGTTTGATAAAAATCTAAAAATTAAAAACTAACTAAAAATAAAGAGAGGTGGATCGTATGCAGGATCAAAACTTGGAGAGAGGTCTAAAAAACAGACACGTACAACTCATCGCGATCGGCGGTGCAATCGGAACAGGATTATTTTTGGGCGCAGGAAAATCGATTCATTTGGCCGGCCCATCCATCTTATTTGCTTACTTGATTACGGGCATCATCTGCTTTTTAATCATGCGCTCACTCGGGGAGCTCCTCTTGAGCAATTTGAACTACCATTCTTTTGTGGATTTCGTCAAAGACTACTTGGGGAACATGGCCGCATTTGTCACGGGCTGGACTTACTGGTTTTGCTGGATTTCCATCGCCATGGCCGACCTGACAGCGGTTGGTCTGTATACGCAATACTGGTTTCCAGAAATACCGCAGTGGATGCCAGGCTTAATTGCCCTCGTGATTTTATTAATCATGAACCTGGCTACGGTGAAGCTTTTTGGAGAAATGGAATTTTGGTTCGCGCTCGTAAAGGTCATCGCGATTCTCGCCCTGATTTTTGTCGGCGTCTTCATGATCATCAAGGGCTTTTCTACGAATGCAGGTGCGTCCAGCTTCACGAATCTCTGGAGTCATGGCGGTATGTTCCCGAACGGCTTCAATGGGTTCCTTCTCTCCTTCCAGATGGTCGTGTTCGCATTTGTTGGGATCGAGCTCGTCGGTCTGACAGCCGGTGAAACAGAAGACCCAAAACGAGTCATTCCAAAAGCGATTAACCAAATCCCGATTCGGATTTTGATCTTTTACGTTGGCGCACTCATCGTCATCATGAGCATTTATCCTTGGAACGCGATCAACCCGTTGGAGAGTCCATTCGTGCAGGTCTTCGCAGCGATTGGAATTGCAGCCGCTGCCGGTATCGTCAACTTTGTCGTACTGACCTCCGCTGCTTCCGCATGTAATAGCGCCATTTTCAGTACAAGCCGGATGGTTTACTCCCTTGCCAAAGAAAAGAATGCACCGGTGCCTCTTACCAAGCTGACTGCCAACAAGGTCCCGGCAAATGCACTACTCTTTTCGACGGTTGTTATCCTTATCGCCGTTGTATTGAATTACGTCATGCCAGAAGGCGTATTTACACTGATCACAAGCGTTTCGACCGTTTGCTTTATCTTTATTTGGGGTATTACCGTCATCTGTCATTTGAAATATCGCAAAACGAGACCAGATTTAGCAAAAGCCAATTCATTTAAAATGCCGCTCTATCCTTTTGCCAACTACCTGATCCTGGCATTCCTTGCCTTCATTCTGGTCGTGCTGGCACTCGCGGAAGATACACGAGTCGCCTTGTTCATCACACCTGTGTGGTTTATTTTACTCGTCGTGATTTACAAACTGCGGAAAACGAAGACAAATGAAATAGAGGTAGCAGAAAACTAAGCAGCGCCTCCTGTTTTCACTTTCAACACCGGTGAAAATGGGAGGTGCTTTATTTTGGAATATCCTCGCGTTGCTCCGCTTCAAATACCCCTTCGATCACAAGCCCTTTCTTGCACTTGAGATAGTACATAAACGGAAAATAGGAAACGAAGCCAAACAGAACTGCGCCCAAGCCATACAGGAGCGGTACAGAAAGCAAGTGCAAGATTCCCGCTCCCCATCCTTTCACCTGCATACTGAAAAGCAAAGCTTCCGAAGCGCTCAACTGCCCCATTACAAGTAATAATAGAAAACGGATGGCCCCATCCAAAACCCCGATCGAAACCCCAGCTCCCACGCACAGCTTTAGGTAGGACGATATTTTTATGTATTTGACTTTTACTCTCGTCATCCACTGCACCCCTTTTTCAAAATTTTTTCTAAAAGAAAACTAGCTTCCTTTCACTTCGATGTGTACTATATGTAAAAAAACCAAATCCAGCATGAGGTGATAGTAAACATGACACAGCAGCATTCGTCCTTTGCAAGACCTCCACTCGCAGATTGCATTCCTGATCTCGTTGCCTTTTCCAGAGGGGAGAAAA
The DNA here is from genome assembly GCF_046196545.1 of Brevibacillus fortis. Lineage (GTDB taxonomy): Bacteria > Bacillota > Bacilli > Brevibacillales > Brevibacillaceae > Brevibacillus > Brevibacillus fortis_A. Next base: position 1,605,141 of record NZ_CP176370.1, on the reverse strand, counting down.
AAGCGACTCTCTTCATCCATAACGGCACTCTCGTCAATGTTCTCTCCGGTGAAATCTTGCCGAATATGTCCGTGGCTATTGTTGGCACCCGTATCGCTTATGTCGGTCCTTTTGTGGAAGGGATGACGGATGAATCCACCAAGATGATCGATGCAAAAGGAAAGTATATGGCACCCGGCCTGCTGGACGGGCACTGTCATATCGAGAGCAGCATGCTGTCCGTGACGCAATTCGCCAATGCGGTACTGCCGCTCGGAACGACAGGCGGCTTTTTCGACGCGCATGAGATCTCGAATGTTCTCGGTCTACCTGGTTTGCGCATCATGCTGGATGAGGCGAGACAAACACCGATGGCTGCTTACATGCAGGTCGCTTCCTGTGTTCCTTCGACGGATGCTTCCTTTGAAACGGCTGGGGCAGAATTCGGACCAGCGGAGGTCGCAGAAGCATTGAGCTGGGGACCGGATATGATCGCGCTCGGAGAAGTCATGAACTTCCCTGGCGTTGTGTATGGTGACCCGAAAATGATTGGAGAGATTCAAGCGACACTGCGGGCGGGAAAAGTAGTAGATGGTCACTATACTTGGCCTTCAAGCGATCCGCGTCTGGCTGCTTATGCCGCTGCGGGTGTAACCGGCTGCCATGAGTGCGTGACCAGCGAAGATGTCGCACAGCGCGTGCGCCTCGGGATGTATGCCAAAATGCGCCGCGGATCTGCCTGGCACGATGTTGCAGCAACGATCAAAGCACACACCGAACAGGGCATTGACTCCCGCCGGATGATGCTCGTGTCTGATGACCGCATTTGTGATTCGTTGAAAGAAGAAGGACATATGAACTTCATCGTCAGACACGCGATCTCGCAAGGAGTGAAGCCCGTTACTGCCTTCCAGATGGCGACCATCAATACAGCAGAACGATTCGGTGTCGCAAGAGATGTAGGCTCAATCGCACCGGGTATCATCGCCGATATGATTTTGCTCGATGGGAATCTGGCTGATGTGAATGTCGTGATGACGATCGCACGCGGTGAGGTAGTGGCGGAAAACGGTGAAATGACGCTTGAACTACCTCCGTTCCCTTACCCTGCGTTTGCTGTCAACTCTGTGAAAATCAAGGCCGAGCTCACTCCATCTGACTTCATTATCAAGACCCCTGTTCCGTCTGGGACGATCAAGACGCGCGTGGCAGTTGTTCGCGAAAATCACGTAGAGACGGACGAAGTGTTTGTCGATGTAGCTGTCGCAAATAGTGAGCTTCAGATTACGCCAGAAAGCACCTTGTGCAAAATGGCTGTTTTCGAACGCCATGGGAAAACAGGCGGCTCTGCCATCGGGATTGTCGGCAATGTCGGTTTTAACCAGCCTGCAGCGATTGCCATGACTGTTGCCCACGACTGCCATAACGTGCTTGTCATCGGAAACGACGATGAGCGGATGGCACAAGCAGCAAATGCTGTGATCGGCATGCAAGGCGGTATCGCTGTCGTGACTGGAGACGGCGAAATTGTGGAGCTTCCGCTACGTTTAGCCGGACTGATGTCGACCGAGCCTTATGAAACAGTTGTGCAGCAATCCATGGAGATTAGCCAAGCATTGGTGAAGGCGGGCTGCACGATGAACTACGCCTTTATGACATTGTCATTGCTTGCTCTGGTCGTCATTCCGACCTTGCACATCTCGGATACGGGCTTAATTCGCATTTCAGATGCGGGATTTGAGCGGGTATCACTGTTTGTGGAATAACGACGACATCCCCTCTTTTGCGAATGTGCAGGAGAGGGTTTTCTCTTTTGGCTACCTTATTCTTCGACCAGCTGAACCACTTTGCATAATTGATAGAAATAGAAAACCCCACGCATTTGTACGCGATTCATCTGATCCAGATAGTGCAGCGTTTCCAAAGCGATGTTTCGCGCCTCTTTTACATCCTCTTCATTCATGTTCGAGATGGCTTCCTTTAGCTCCACAACCGATAAAGAATAGACAGCAGGTCGCAGCGTACGAAGCAGCATGATTTTGCGGATTTGCGAGCGATTGAAGAGACGATAGCCGTTTTTCTCATCGCGGGAAGTCGTAATAAGTCCAATCTTTTCCCAGTGACGAATGGTTGAGCTGGGCAGTGAAGTCATGGCTGCTACCTCTCCAATCGTCATCCATTCGCTGTTTCCAACTTTCTCGTACTTTCCTGCTCCACCGTCTTCGAGCATTGCCAAGTTTCGTTCGGCTAACTGCTTGTCCCTCTGTAGATTGGCCTGAGCCTCATTCACACGCCACAGAGCATCCTGCAACTGTCTATCCTGGATCAGTCGCATGACCTGCGCCGTCACTTCCATCCCAAAGCCAGGAGACATGGCTTGAATACAGGTAAAATAAGCGACATGCTCCTCCGTATACTTCCGGTAGCCACTCGCTGACCGTGCGACAGACGGAACCAGCCCATGCGCTTCGTAATTGCGCAAGGCGCTTGTGCTCAGCTTCAGCTTACGTGCAATATCAATGGGGCGTATGGCGACCACGCCTCCTTCCCGACTTTCTTCGATAAAGATTAAAGCTTAGTTGTAAAGTTATTTCAATCTTAACCCGCTTTATTCCTTTTTATTTGGAAAAACCTTCGAATTAGCACGAATGTTGTAAGATGAATGTGACAAGTGGAAGGAGGCGCATTAACCAGTGCACACAGCTGAATTCGAACGGCAACAGACAACTCTCATTCAAAAGGGCTATCCTGAAATGGCGGGCATGACCGCAGATGAGTTTACGAAATATCTGGCCCCGCTGCAATCACTGGCAGAAGCTCTCCCCATTCAAGAAGACGATCAGCAAGAAGGCCTCGTACCCTTTGTTCTCGTTGTGAAAGGCGATTGGTTCGACGGAGAAAAAGCGATGCAAGCAATCGAGCGGCAAAAGAAAGCTGGCTTCAGTGTCATGGATGCAGAAGAAATCCGGCGGTTTACACCTATAGAGGGCATCGAGCTTCCTACAGGAATGGCTTACCTGATAACCGGAATTGATACAGGAAAAGAGACGTTGAACGTCACACCGAATGACGCGATGCCCATCCTCTTGGAGCAACAGCGTTCTCCGCTCACGCTGGAGGAAGGGATAGCCCTGATCACTCACTTCCCGAATCAGGTAAAGAAAAACAACGGCTTTTCTCTGCTCGGCTCTCGCTGTGGCGACCGACGCGTAACAGCCATGTGGATCAGCGAAAATAAACCGAAGCTAGGCTGGTGCTGGGCCGGCAACCCTCATACGTGGCTCGGTTCTGCTTCCTGCCAAGCTCGTTTGGGCGAAAAAAAACCTTGAAGCTCATTCAAGGTTTTTTCTTACTTATTCTTTTTCATTCAATGTAACGCCATTTATTTTCAAATGAGCGCGAAACATTTCCATCATCAAAGGCATTGCCTCTTTTTCTGGCCATGAATCCGTCTTCCATACTCCTGCTTGTTTAAACGCGCGCGGGCAATGGAGGAAGCACTCCTCTACCTTCACGATCACGCCTATGCCGCTTGTTTTACCCTTCCATTCTTGCGCGGCGAGTAGCTCTGCATCTTTTGTAAGGCGGGCTGATCCGTTAATACGCAACACTTCTTCCAGACCCGGAATCAGGAAAATCATACCCACCTGCGGATTGGCAATGATATTCAGCAAAGAGTCGACCCGTTTGTTCCCCATTCGCTCTGGAAAAATAATATGGTGATCATCCAGCACTTTAACGAAACCTGGCTCGTCACCTCTCGGGGAAACGTCACATCTGCCTGAAGCATCTGCTGTAGACAAGAAAAACAACGGCGACATGGAAACGTAATGAATCACATGCGATTCAACCTGCGCGATGCTTTTTTTCACAACCGCCTCGTGCGGTTCTCCCACCAGACTTTTCAGTTCTTCTGCACTGGTGATGAGATCTTTTACTTCCAACGGATTCCACATAGGTTCTACTCTCCTCTCTCTATGTATATCTTTTCTTAGTCTATCGGTGCTTTGGCTACTCGGTTACTGATGTAATCTTTGTAAGCAACAATTTTACGTTCTAGCATACCATCCACATCGATTAAAGTTTTTATTTGTTGCTCAATATAGTGTTTGTGTTCTTCTAAAAGACTCAATCGAGCTGTGGTAGTATGTTCTCCTTCTAAAAACAGTGAAGCGTACTTCTTGATTTTCGAGATAGGCATTTGCGTTTCTTTTAACTTGATAACAAATTGCAGCCATTGAATATGCGAATCGTTATATCGCCTGTCACCGCTTTCATCGCGATCCGGAATAATTATTTTTTCCTTTTCATAATAACGCAACGTATGTGTGCTTATCCCTAATAGATATGCCACTTCACCAATCGTGCGCATGAGAAACCTCCAAATGGATTTTATACCCTTGACTTAGAGTTTACTCTAATCAGTATACTCAATGAAACATTCATTCTCAATTGAAGCTATTGAATAAATTCAGGAGGGATATACATGAATTATACAGTCATTACGGGAGCAAGTTCAGGAATTGGCTTTGAAACTGCACTGGCATTTGCTGCTCGTGGAAAAAACTTAATTTTAGCAGCTCGTCGAACGGAGGAATTAGAAAAGGTAAAATCAAAAGTGGCTGAAATCAACGCAAAATTGGATGTAGTCATTCGAACAGTTGACTTAAGTGTGAATGCAAATGTTCATGATTTTTACGACAGTCTAAAGGATTATGAGATTGAGACCTGGATTAACAATGCGGGGTTCGGAAACTTTGCTTCTGTTGGGGAACAAAACTTGAATAAAATTGAGTCAATGCTTCACTTGAATATTGAAGCACTAACTATTCTATCTTCTCGTTATGCTCGTGACTATGCACATGTTAAAGGAACGCAAATCATCAATATTTCTTCAGGCGGAGGTTACAAAATCATTGCTGACGCCGTGACCTATTGCGCAACGAAGTTCTATGTAAGTGCCTTTACGGAAGGTCTAGCACAAGAATTGAGGGAGAACGGAGCAGCAATGCAAGCAAAAGTCTTGGCACCTGCTGCAACAGAGACCGAATTTGCGAAGCGTTCCTTTGATATTGATCATTTTGAATATGCTGGTGCAGTTCCTAAGTTTCATACAGCTAAGCAAATGGCCGGTTTCTTGCTCGATTTATATGATAGTGAGAAGGTCGTTGGAATAGTGAATGGAGCAACATATGAGTTCGAGCTAAGGGATCCAATCTTTACGTATGTGACGAGGTCAAGAAACTAGTTTTTTTATCACTCCGAGACGCTTTTCGCATAAAAAAGAGGATGAGTAAGTCTCATCCCCTTTTTTATGATTACACCATAACTTTGCAAATGTCGTTCGTAAACTCTACCGGGTCTTGAATCGGCAAGCCTTCGATCAAAAGAGCCTGATTGTACAGGAGGGCCGTATACAGATTAACCTTTTCCTTGTCTGTGTCAAAGGCACCCTTCAACGACTGGAACACCGCATGGTTCACATTGATCTCCAGTACCTTGTCTGCCTTCACATTTGAATTGTTCGGCATCGCATTCAAGATTTTTTCCATTTCAATCGTCACTTCACCCTCTGTCGACAAGCAGACCGGGTGTGACTTCAAGCGTTTGGAGGCTTTGACGGCTTTGACTTTTCCTTCGAGCAGCGATGCCATATAGTCGAACAGCTCTTTGTTGTTCTCGTTTTCGGCTTCGGCTGCTTTTTCCTCTTCGCCCGGTTCAATCCCCAAATCGCCGCTCGATACCGATTTGAATTCTTTTTCCTTGTAGTTCATCATCATTTTGATCGCGAACTCATCGACGTCATCTGTGAAGTACAGGATTTCGTAACCTTTCTCGGATACGAGCTCTGTTTGCGGCAGCTTTTCGATTCGCTCGATCGACTCGCCAGATGCGTAGTAGATGTACTTTTGATCTTCTGGCATTCTCTCTACGTACTCTTCTAGCGTCACCAGCTTTTTCTCTTTGGAAGAGTAGAACATCAACAGGTCTTGCAGCGTTTCTTTATGTGTTCCGTAGTCGCTGTACATGCCGTATTTCAGCTGTCTGCCAAATGACTTGTAGAACAGCTCGTATTTTTCCCGCTCAGTTTTCAGCAAGCTTTGCAGTTGGTTTTTGATTTTGCTCGTGATGTTTTTCGCAATCAGCTTCAATTGACGGTCATGCTGCAGCATCTCACGGGAAATGTTGAGCGACAGGCTCTCGGAGTCAACCATCCCTTTGACAAAGCTGAAGTAGTCTGGAAGCAGGTCCGCGCATTTGTTCATGATCAGTACACCGTTCGCATACAGCTCCAGACCTTTTTCGTACTCCTTCGAGTAATAATCAAATGGCATGCTCTCCGGGATGTACAAAATCGCCTGATAAACAACGGCTCCATCTGCACTGATGTGGATGTGCCCCAGCGGCTTGTCGAAGCCATAGTGCTTGCTCGCATAAAACTGCTCGTAATCCTCTGTCGTCAGCTCGTTTTTATTTTTTCGCCAAATCGGAACCATGCTATTCACGATTTGTTCTTCCGTCACTTGTTCGTACTCGTTTTCGCTTCCCTCTTTTGGCTTATGCTGTGTAACGTCCATTTTGATCGGGTAACGAATGAAATCAGAGTACTTTTTGATAATCGCTTTTAAACGGTACTCCTCCAAAAACTCGTCGTAATTCTCTTCTTCTGTATTCTCCTTGATTTCGAGAATGATTTCGGTCCCGACGGAATCTTTGTGATAAGGCTCGATCGTGTAGCCATCCGCACCGCTGGACTCCCATTTGTACCCAGTGTCGCTGCCCAGTGCTTTACTGATGACCGTAACCTTGTCGGCAACCATGAACGCAGAGTAGAAACCTACGCCGAATTGACCGATGATGTTGTAGCCATCCTTCGCGTCGTTTTCTTTTTTGAACGCCAACGAACCGCTCTTCGCAATGACACCCAGATTATTTTCCAACTCATCCTGCGTCATGCCGATTCCGGTATCTGTCAGGGTCAGAGTTCTGGTGTCTTTGTTAACCGCTACTTTGATGTAATAGTTCTCTTTATCAAACACCAATTGATCATCGACGAGCGATTTGTAGTAAATTTTGTCAATCGCGTCACTCGAATTGGAGATCAACTCGCGCAAAAAGATTTCCTTTTGTGTGTAAATAGAATGGATCATCATTTCTAACAGACGTGTAGATTCTGCTTGAAACTGCTTTTTTTCCATGAAATACCCACCCTTCCGGACTTCTTATGTATTCCTATTTTGATATTAGCACTCTCACCTCACGAGTGCTATTCACTATTTTTATAACAGTCTTAGATTTTTCTGTCAATATGATCCAGCTAGAAAGAAGAACCGCCAGCATGAACAAATCGTGTGTTGTGTTAACCCAACCTCCAAATTCCTCCAAATCATCGACTGAAATATCATCAACACCCCAGGGCAAATTTTCACCATGTAATTTCCCCAAGAATTTAAAGTACCAGTTGGCTTAAGGAAACGTATTGCACTAGATTAAGAGCAGGCCTTATGATGATAAAAAGCAGAGGTGTGCATTTCATGTATTTCATACCATTTACTGATGAGTTAATTTCAGAGGCTGGGCGACTATTGTCCAAACGTCATAAACTATATCGAGAAATCCTTTCGGTACTGCCAAGTGAATGTGAAGATGAAAATTATGCAACGAATGCTGTTAAAACGATATGGTCAAAACCAAACAGTAGCGGAGTCGCAGCAATTGAAGATGGTAAATTAATCGGGTACCTAATTGGACAAAAGGTTGAAAATCCTCTTCGGGATCGACATGTCTGGATGAATTTGGAGGGTCACGCAATTTCTCGCAAAACCTCCGTTGAATTATATAGAGATCTTTATTCTGAGGCTTCTCAGCTATGGGTAGATGAGGGGTATTTCAGTCATTTTGCGCTAATTCCAGCCAGTCAACCCGAATTACTTCATTCTTGGTTCCGTTTAGGATTTGGCTTTGAACAAACACATGCATTACTCTCATTACTTGATCGGGAATCTCCCCTTCCCTTGAGCATTCCAGATGTTGAAATTCGCTTGGCATCCCCAGAAGACCGTAGTTTGGTAGAGGATATTGCAAATATTATTAGAACTCATCAAAATAAGGCACCCGTTTTTGGTTATTCTTTACGTGATGACCCTCAGGAATTACGTAAAGGCTATGCAAGTCTCCTTGATGATCATGAGGTCGATTTCTGGATCGCCTTAAAAGATGGAAAAATTGTTTCTTTCCAAGGATATTTCCCCTTAGATAAAAGTGATGTAAATTTGAATGTGCCCGATCCTTGTGTTGAATTAGGGGTTGCTGGTACTCTAGATCAATATCGCGGGCAAGGTATCAATTATGCACTTACACTACATGGACTTGCCCATGCGAAGAAAAAAGGATATGTCTACTGCATGACAGATTGGAGAGAAACGAATTTACAATCTTCACGTTATTGGCCTCGTCAAGGCTTCCTTCCTGTTTCTTACAGAGTTTCTCGCCTTATTGATAGCAGAATCGCCTCGGTGAAAGAGTAGTTCCAAATCCTCGTTTCAAGAATCCGTCTAATTTTTACAAATTTCCTTCTAAGCTGATCTACATTGGATCAGCCTGTTTACTTTAAGAAATGACACCCCATTGATATTAGTCATAATCATGATGTTCCTGATAATTCGATCATTCATATCGAGGTTTATGGAAATGAAGCTGAGCGATTGGGCTACAAGCCCCGCGATAATGCCGAAGCTTATGTCTCCGAATTCTCCGAAAGCACAAGTATTTGCTCATCATGGTCCCTCCTGCAGCGGCATTTCTCTCTCTACATAGTAGAATCAATTTACCTAAATGCATGTCAAAGCTGAAGAAGAAACCCTCGGGTCAATCGCCCAAGGGTCTCCTTTGCTCGCTACTTTTTATTTCACCGGAATATAGCCCGTTTTTTCTACTAATTCTTGTCCCTGTGGAGACAAAATCCATTCGATCAGTTTCTCTGCATTCGGATTGTCCGTTCCAGCTGTCACTGCGTAAAACTCGGCCGCAAACGGATACGCTCTGTTTTTTATCGTTTCCTTAGTAGGCGTAACCCCATCAATTGCGAGTAGACGAATGTTTCCGTTTCGCACCATTTCAGTGGCATAAAACAAGAACGAGTAACCGATGGCATTCGAATAATTTTTGTAGTTGGCTGCTTGCTCGATGACCCCACCCATTCCCGTTACCACGTCTTCTTGTGGAGCGGTCATGAGCTCCCTATCCCCCATGATCTTCTGCAGCATCGTCTGACTCCCACTATTCTCTGGTCGCTGAAAGGCGCGAACGAGCTCATAGCCGCCCCCGACTTCATCCCAAGAAATGATGTCTCCCGCATAGATATCCTGAATCTGTTGGGTAGTGAGTCCTTGAACAGGATTCTCTGCATTGACGAAAAAGACAAAGGCTTCCCTACCGATTGGTGTCAGTTTAAGCTCTACGCCTTTTTCTTTTGCTGCTAGGAGCTGTTCCTCAGAAGGACCTGCAGCAAAGATGACATCGACTTTGCCATCCAGTAAGTTTTCGTACGCTTGTGGTGTCTTGCTTACCATGACTTCGCTGTCGTAGAGGTCGTATGCTTTCTCGGGATAAACAGCCTGCACAAAGGAAGCGTAAAGAGGATACAAGGCGGTCGCCCCATCTATTTTGGGCAAATCAGACTGTAACGACAGTGTCGCTGGTTGATCAAGCTTTTGAATTTTGGAGCCTGCACCAAACGGTTTATACTGTTCCAGATCGACCTCCGCCTCACTGACCACAGGAATGCTGTTATGGTAATAGCTACTGATCTCATATCCTGCAACTGGCAGCGTACAAAAAAGAAAATAGACAAAGAGGGCTCGGTTCCATAACCGACTCTTTTGAGGGGCGAACATTTGGCCGATGATGTAGATGATAAAAACGACCGTTGTGACAGCCACAAGAAGAGAATAAACTCTTCCCTGTGCGTTCAGGGCAGTCATCACCACCGCCACAACTCCGATCACAGTGATGATCGCACCCAAAACGACACATCCAAAGATTTTCCCTACCAATTCTTTGTTCATTCCTTCTCCTCCCAGTTCTCCTACCGTTATTATAAATGATTGGAAGAGATTAGGAAGGAGAAGCATACCAAAAGAGCCAATTCACTCGACACCTAACCATTCCTTGTAATCTTTTGCCCATTTTTGCAAATCATTGATGAACAGGCTGGCATGATATCCATCACAAACTGCATGATGGACCTGCAAAGAAACTGGCAATAACGTTTTGCCTTCTTGTTCGAAATACTTTCCACTTGTAATGATCGGCAGCAAATACCGCCCATCTCCCGAAATATTCAGATTAAACCCACTGAAGCTAACCCAGGGAATACACGAAACAGGGAAAGTATAAGGCGGTTCCAGTTCTTTCGCCACAAGACCTTTGTTGTCCCCGTACTGTTTCATATCCGCTACGTAATTTTGATAAAACACAGGGAACTCGTCAGTGAATTCCGTCCACATCGTAGAAAAAGTTTGATCGTCCTGATGAAAAAAAGTATAGCTGGGTATCATGCTCTCCCAATAGCCCAACTCACCATCTGCATGAAAGGAAGTCCGAAATTCGCGATGCACATTGACTACATTCGTCACCATATACAGAAAAGCTGGGTACAGCTTCATCCCCTTTTGCCGTAGAGCGGGGAGCAATTCCGTTATATCAATATTAGCCGTCATACTGAAGGTGCAATTCACCCGGTTCAGATAATGCTCGAAATACGGCTTTCTGTTCCATTTATCTAGATCGATTCGCTGAAATTTCATTGGGTACCCCTCCTAAAATAGAAAACATGCTGTTTTAGGAGGTGATTCTGCGTGTCCTTTTCATAACACCAACCCCTTCTCCAATCCTGCCTTACCCCTCCAGCATACCATTTGCATCTCTTTCTGACATCAGCCTGTGTATAGCCGCCATGTTTAAGCAGAAATAGGGAAGGGAAAAGGAAAGAGATGGTAAAGGAGGAACATGATGAAAAATATCATTTTATGCTTAGCTCTTTTCGTTTCTATTCTTTTTTCAACTCCTGTATCTGTACACGCCAATCAGTTCAGCGATATCCCTGATGGACATTGGGCTGGGGAATCGGTTGATTTCATGGTGAAAAAAGGGGTTTTAAGTGGCTATTCCAATGGAGCCTTCAGACCGAATGAGGCGATTGACAGAGCCGAACTGACTGTTATGGTTCATAAGCTGTTTAATAAGCTTCGTCCGAATCTCAACCCATCAATCCCAGAAATGAAAATACAGAAGTTTGAAGATGTCCCCAAAAACCATTGGGCCTATCAGCCATTGATGGAAATGTACGATGCAGGCTCCTTTGGAATTGTTGCATGGTATGGAGGCAAACCATATATTTATCCCGAAAAAAAGGTGACACGCTGGGAAGCTATGTATATTTTTCAAACCTTCTTTGCTCAAAAGATGTATCAAATGCCCGACGATCAAGTCTTGCCAATACTTGTAGGAATTGACGACATTACCGTACAGTCGTTTGATTCAACTGGGTACTCAACGCGTTCTCCTGGTTCACTTGCTATAGATAAAATTGATGACGGTGAATACACGATTAGCTATAGTTACCTCGACACTGGAGAACTCATATTTGCCAACGGTGACATTGACACATTAAAAGCATATGCACTCGCATGGCTCGTCGGCAACGACATCATGAGTACGTGGGAAAACCAATTGGAAATACACGATCCACTCACACGAGCGGAGGCAGTGGTGATGCTGCAGCGTATTTACAATGTCTTATTGGCAGACGGTTCTCTATTAACTTATACGAGTAAATAATCCTCTCCCAAACTCTTATCTTGAAAAAGGAGCCCTCCCTTTCGGAAGGCTCCTTTCTAAGCAAGTCCCTCTTTACTCCATCTGCATTTTGCTCATATCCATATAAAGCACATTCCACCGATGACCATCCAAATCAGCGAAGCCTGCCCCGTACATTCCCGGACCATGCTCCCGCGGCTCACTGAAAACAGTGCCCCCAGCCGCTTTCACCTGATTCACCAGTTCATCCACTTCTTCCCTGCTCCGGGCATCGATCGAAAACAACACTTCCGTTCCGCGCTTCGTATCTGCCAGCTCATTTTGCGTAAACGATTGGAAGGTAGCCTCCGGGAACAGCATGATCAGCATATTTTTTTCGCCGATAACCAAGCCCGCTACATCTTTGCTATTCTCATGGCGAGGATGAAAAGAGAATCCAATTGCAGCAAAAAACGATTTGGACTTATCGATGTCCTTGACGGGCAAATTGATCCAAAGCTCTTTTGACATGGGAAATTCTCCTTCGCGTTTTATTATATGATGCTTGTTATTCTCCTTTAAGAATAGCAGAATCATGCTTGAAGGCTTCTTCCCGATTGCTATTTTTAGTCAAACCGTTCATTCGTATTATCCGATATTGACACTCGGAATTAGAACCGATAAAGTATTGGATAAACTTGGCTATACAAGTGCGAAAATTCAAAAATTAAAAACGAGGTGGGCACATGGCAAACGAGCTGATTCAAGCAATTACCCTGTTAAAACAAAAAGAATGGGTGGATCTCACGCACACATTCGGTCCAGAGTCTCCGCACTTCCACGCCTTTGACGCCGCCGAATTCCAAACGCTGTTTACGCATGACGACGGCTTTTTTGCCCAGCGCTTCTCTTTTCCTGGACAGTATGGTACCCACTTAGATGCACCGATTCACTTTGTGCGCAACAAGCGTTACTTGGACGAGATCGAACTGAAAGAACTCGTATTGCCACTCGTCGTCATCGACAAATCAAAAGAAGCCGAAGCCAACAACGACTACTCACTTTCCGTGGAAGACATCTTGCATTTCGAAACCGAGCATGGTCAAATCGAGAGCGGCTCCTTCGTCGCCTTGCGCACAGATTGGAGCAAGCGCTGGCCAGATGTAGAGGCCTTCAACAATAAGGATGCAGATGGCAATAATCACGCACCTGGCTGGTCATTGGAGGCCTTGAGATTTTTGTTCGAGGAAAGACAAATCAAAGCAGTCGGTCACGAAACCTTCGATACAGATGCGACGATCGATTACCGGAAAAACGGAGCGCTCTTGGGCGAATATTTTGTGCTTGATCAAGATACGTATCAAGTAGAGCTGCTCAAAAATCTCGATAAGCTCCCGGCCAAAGGCGCTGTCATTGTAAACATTACACCAAAGCCTGAAAAAGCCTCCGGGTTTCCTGTTCGTTCGTTTGCCATATTGCCTTAAAGTCAAAGCCGAGTAAACGCAGGTATCATCACCGATCACCTTTCATTCACTCGGCTTTTCATTTGAAAATGCCCTACGTATTCAACGAGGATTGACGGATAACCGCCACACTGGACTCCCTTACAATCAACCGCGGTTCGAACTGGACGCGTTCGTACGCCCCTGCTCCCTGCTCTCGAATCCGTTTCAGCAAAAGCTCAGTCGCCAGCCGCGCCACCTCTTCCCCCATGATCGAAACAGAACTGATCTGCGGAGTCGTAATCGTCGTCCACACATTGTTGTCAATTCCCACGACCGCGACATCTTCTGGCACGCGGACTCCGAGCTCCTTGAACCGATTCACGATCCCGATTGCCACCATGTCATTGACCGCATAGATGGCGTCCGGCATGTTTTTGAGGCTAAAAAAGTAATCAGCGGCACGAAGCCCTGTCTCAAACGAGAAGTCCTCACCAAAATACACCAGCGAAGGATCGACGTGCTGAAGTGATGCCTCATAGGCAAAATACCGCTCCTCGATCTTGTCCTTTGGCGCACCTGCGTAAGCGATTCGTGTCCGGCCAATTTTGATCAGATGCTCCATGACGAGTCGACCTTCTTGACGGGCCATGCTGACCACATCTGCTTTTACATTGTCTTCGAGCTTTTTTCCATAGTTAATAATCGAAACCGGAACACTCGCTTTGTTAATCATCTGGACCAACGTTTTTGGATAGGCGAGCGGCATGATAATCAGCCCGTCTACATGCAGCTTTTTGACCTCACGCACAGTCTCAAGCTCCATGCGGGCATTTCCTGCTGTATTAATTTGTACGACGCGGTAGCCATGCTGCTTGGCCGCTTGCTCGACCGACCAAGCGATATCTGGAATGATGGCATTGCGAATGTCAGGGACAGCCAGTGCGATTTGATAGGTTTGGCGCACCTTCAGACTTTGCGCAGAAGTGTTCGGAATAAAGCCCAGCTCGTCGATCACCTGCAAAATCAACGCTTTCGTCTTCGGACTGATCCCCCCGCTGTCATTGATGGCCCTCGATACCGTTGCGATTCCTACGCCCGCCTTCTTCGCTACGTCTTCTATTGTCACTTTATTTTTTGTATCCAACGCCTTGCTTTCCTTTCCATTTCGGAATCGTTTTCTATGTTTCCGAGCTAAAATGTGTTTTCCTACCGCTATTATAGCATACACAAAACCAGTGGTAACGAGGCATGAGCAAAACGTGCCAGGCAACCCCGCACCTGTTGCACAACACGTATACATCTTCTCAACTTAGCGAGAATCAACATCCTCTCCTCAACCGATTGCACACCACCCCCACTCTTGCCTAGGAAATCAAATTGACAAGATGTCAAACTTATGACATATTATTTTTCGGAAACGTTTCCTGTTTTACTTGCTGAATTTCATATAGAATCCAAATCGAACGAGGAGATGGCAGATATGAAAGCGTTACGTTGGCACGGTTTGAAAGACCTCCGTTTGGAAACCATTTCGGAACCGATTGCGTCCAAAGGTAAAGTGAAAATCAGAGTCGAGTGGTGCGGTATTTGCGGAAGCGATTTGCACGAATACGTGGCTGGCCCGATCTTCATCCCACAGGGAGCTGAACATCCGCTTACAGGCGAAAAAGCCCCGATCGTAATGGGTCATGAATTTTCCGGACAAGTGGTGGAAATCGGGGAAGGCGTGAACACCATCAAGGTTGGCGATCGCGTCGTTGTCGAGCCGGTTTTCGCTTGCGGAACATGCGCTGCGTGCAAACAAGGCAAATACAATCTTTGTGAAAAAATGGGCTTCCTCGGTTTGGCCGGCGGTGGCGGTGGCTTCTCGGAATACGTGGCTTGCGATGAGCACATGGTCCACAAAATCCCAGACAGTCTCTCTTATGAGCAAGGCGCTCTTGTGGAGCCATCTGCCGTAGCCCTTTACGCTGTCCGTTCAAGTCAGTTGAAAGCTGGTGACAAAGCTGTCGTATTCGGTGCCGGTCCTATCGGCTTGCTTGTCATCGAAGCACTGAAAGCAGCAGGTGCGGCTGAGATTTATGCAGTGGAGCTGTCCCCCGAACGTAAAAACAAGGCAGCTGAGCTGGGAGCTATCGTCATCGATCCAAAAGAATACGACGTAGTCCAGGAAATTCACAACCGAACAAATGGCGGTGCAGATATCGCCTTTGAAGTCACAGGCGTGCCTCCTGTCCTCACTCAAGCCATCGAATCTACCAAAATCGCTGGACAAATCATGATCGTCAGCATCTTCGAAAGAGAAGCGTCAATCAAACCGAACCACATCGTCATGAAAGAGCGCAACATGACAGGCATCATCGGCTATCGCGACGTATTCCCTGCTGTCATCAGCCTGATGGAAAAGGGCTTCTTCCCGGCGGACAAGCTGGTCACCCAGCGCATCAAGCTCGACGACATCGTGGAGCATGGCTTTGAAGCACTGCTGAAAGAGAAAAACCAGGTGAAAATTCTCGTTAGCCCGAGAGCATAAGCGAAAACGATTCCATAAATATCGTGCTGTTTCCTTCCACAGAAGGAATTACGTCATTCCGCTACTAAAAAACGGAGTGGAAAGCAGGGTTACTTCCTGTTTTCCACTCCGTTTTTTCTCGTTACCCTCTTCGATTTTTAACCTTGGGGTACCACCAACAAAACGCGGATTTCGTACGTTATCAAGACCTAAATTTTATAAAGTCATAAAAAATAAAGGATGTTACATATTAGTCATGTATAATATGTGACATCCTTTTACTTGTTGTTAAACAAACGCGCGCCCGATTGTTGAAGATCGTTATTGAACTAATGCCCCCGTTAGCTGAACAAGATAATTATATAAAGTACTGTTAACTTTTTTAATGAAAATCTCGGAACTGTAATATTTGATTTACTTCACCAATTTGTGGGTTCTACCATTCTTCTCTATCATGATTTTCCATATAAAATTGTTCAACAACACTGACAATCATAGTTAGCTAATTATTTATACAACAATAAAGAAATTCCATCCTATTAATAATGCAAATAATAAAGTTAACAAAGTAATTGTAAGAAAATAAAATACTTTACGTTTTTTAGAACTTACTATTTTTCTCATATATTTGATAGAGAAGAAGGCTGCAATAACTGTACATACGAGTAAAGGATAATTCAGTAAAAGATGAGGTTTGACCTCCGCAAAGGTACGGAATTTATTCATCATAATTCTTGTAATACATATTAGATTGTTTAAAAGGGTTATTGTACCACATAATATTAACATTGAATAGTAGAAATTAAATCTTTTATCTTCTAATTCTAATTGTTTCTTTCTATTTTTAAATTTAAGAATGAGTAAAATCAGTGGTGCAATTAAGAAATACAGAGTTGTACTTAATAATACTAAAACACTAGCAATTAAAACTGGGATTGTTCTATCAGGTGGTAGTTCAGATAAATCCATACCATGTCCTACAATTATCTGTTTCACTTTGCCTTCTTCCATTTTGAATTGTAAAATGGGATACGCATTTCTAAAAACAGGGAAATTTTCTTTAACAAGTTCATAATAATATGGTTTCGTCTGTACATAAGTACCTTTATATTGCCCTAAACTCATTGTGATTTCATTTTTGTTCGTTGCACTAACAGTATATAAATTTTGATAATTTGCAAATTCCAAAAAATTTCCCTCTTGCCGTTGAAATGGAACATATTTTCCATCTACTTCATTTGAAGAAGGTAGTTTTAGATAAGGAACTTTACTCTCTGTATGCTTTTTACCAATTAACAATTCTTGTACTCCAAATAGAATGTCCATTTCAGCACTTGCATTTGTAAGGATTACAATTCCAAATCTTTCTTCAGGTACTATCGCAAATTGACTTGAAAATGTTGCAGTATTACCTCCATGACCAATAGTACGGTATTCTCCCACATATTCAAAAAAACCATGTGCCGTTCCAACCATTTCTCCATCTAAACTGTAACTTGGTGAAAACATAGTTTCTAATGTGTCTGAATTATCAAATAGTGGTGACTTTTGACCTTTTTCTGGAGTTATTGCAATTGCATATTTTGCCAAATCTTCTACCGTACCGTTTATAGAACCTGCTGGATAATGAGAAACATATGACCAATTACCAAGTATGAAACCTCCTTCTGGATTTGGTAAATATCCCTTTGCTTTTGTTTCTAAAAGTTTTTTATTATCATCAAATGTTGTATTTCCCGTTGTATTATTCATCTCAAGTACATTAAATAAATGTTCCCGTTCATAATCATGAAATGGCTGTTTACTTATACATTCCACTACATAACCAGCAAGAGATGCTCCATAGTTACTATACGAACTAGCTGTTCCCACTTTATAATACTGTTTAGATTTATCAAGTAGTAATGCTTCTTCAAGAGGGAATAATCCATCCTTTGAAAAAGCAATTGTATTAAAGGCGTAGTCTCCAAATCCAGCAGCATGATTCATAAGATCTCTCATTGTAACAGTTTGTTGGAAATTAAGTTTTTTTGCAAAGTCAGAAGGTAGATATGTTTTAATATCCTCATCTAAATCAAGTTTACCTTGTTCAACTAATTGCATTGCAGATGTCCAAGTGAATAATTTACTTATGGATCCCCATTCAAAAACTGTCTTTGATGGATCAACTGAAATTTGCTTTTCAACATCCGCATATCCATAGCCTTTTGAGAGAATAATTTGACCATCTTTCACAACTGCAATTGCAGCCCCTGGTGTTGTTTTGTCTAAATACTTCGATACATATTGATCTATCTTTTCTTCCATCTCATTCAATGGAATACCCGAAGGTGTTTCCCCGTTAATTTTCTTTAATTCCGCTGCAAAACTAAGTTTTGTACTTAGTCCAAAAACAGTCAAAAACATAATAATACTAACTGTTAATATCAATCCTATTCTTTTTATCATTTTCGTATCCCCTCTCATAAAAGTATTAGTCTTAGATTAACGCCCTTAGAGAAAAGCTATAAAATCAATATCTTTAAGAGCATTTAACTCTGCATAACCAAACTTTATTATCGTTATCGATAATGATAAAGTAAGAGTTGAATGATTGCAATAATTATTCTCATTATTTATAATAGGAATGAAAAATTGGATGAATAAGAGGGGATATTATGGTCAATAAAGTTGATGTTTTAATGCATCCCGTTAGAATGAAAATTTGCCAATCATTAATGAGAAATAAAGAAAATGGATTAACACCTTTAGAAATGGTCAAAATCATTAAAGATGTACCTCAAGCAACTCTATATAGACAGTTACAAATTATGATGGATTCTGGAATTATTCACGTTATTAAAGAAAAAAAAGTGAAATCAGTTTCTGAAAAATATTATGCTTTAAAAGAAGATGAGGCTAGAATCGATGCGGAGGAATGGAAAAAAGCATCGCAACAGCAGAAACTTGATTATGTTACTTACTACCAATTATCTCTTTTGTATCAATATCAAAGTTATCTTAAAAAATTAGAAGAGCAAAACAATTCAGAGGATAGTGCTACTTTTTCTTTAGCCGCGTTAACGTTAGATGATGAAAAATTCAAGCAATTCCAAAATGAATTAAACGAATTAATTATTAAGTACTACCATAATACAAGTGAAAATAATGGAGAAGATACTCCAGTTCGAACAGTTGCTATTACAATTATTCCAGATGCTTAAGAGACAATAATGCCTCTTAAGCATCTAGCATTGCACCCTAGTATTCTACGTTCTTCTTCAGCTAACCTGCCCCGTTACTTTAAGTACAAAACTTCACAATCTCTTCTAAAATCTAACATAAATATCCAATTTTCATTAAAGTGTTATTCAATTAAATGGCCCTTTAGTTGAATAAGGAGGGAACGATGTTCCCTTAGATTTTTTTATAAACCTCTGCATAAGCAAATTTTAACTGCTCACGTAGTTCTTTATTTTCTTCATCCAATTTCTTAATTTTACGTTTTAAAGATACTATAATTGCATCTTTATTATTCTCATCCATCTCACGTTTTATCTGCTTTGGAGTTGAAACTTGGGCTTGCTGCTCTCGTAACGATTCAATTCGTTCTCGTATTTCTGGTACCCCACCTTGCTGTCTGGTTGGAGCCAGCGCGATCTCGCGAATGTTTTCTTACCCGCAATCGAGCTGATATTTATAATCATACCCGTCTTCCGCTCGTATGCTTCAAAATGGCTTCGATGACGATATCCCAATCCCCACGTGGAAGCTCATGCCCTGTCCCTTCCAAGGTGAGCAAGACTGCTCCCGGAATGTTGTTCGCAAGATGTAAGGCATGCGCGAAAGGGATGAGTAAGTCTTCTGTACCGTGAATCACGAGAGCTGGCACAGCGATTTCCGCTGTCCGCAACAGGTACGGTTCACTGGCCGTCACAAAGGCGTGATTGTTCTTACTCGCATAATGATTGCTTCTGGCGATATCTATTTGGGCCAGTTCACGAACGCGCGACTCGTCAAAAGGATGCTTGGAACCGATCAGAACTTTCGAACTCGCCACTGCAACCGCTAAAACCTCTTGTTCATCCTCCCAGTTGATTTCTCCCATATTACTGAAAAACTCCGTCAGCTTTTCATCAATTGGCGGTAGGCCAGGAGCAAAATTTGAGGATGCGTGCAATGTGATTGTTCGAACTCTTTCGGGATGTCGCAATGCAATGATTTGCGCCAGCATTCCGCCCATCGACATACCGACGATGTGCGTCTGCTGTACCCCGTATGCATCCAGGACATGAACGGCATCATCCGCCATATCTTCAAACGTATAGCCCGGTTGGCCAACCTCATAAGTCGTGGAGCGTCCGACATCCCGATTATCAAAACGAATGACAAAGCGCCCTTCGTCAGCTAACCGCTGGCAAAATTCTTCCTCCCACCAAAGCATGGACGTCTGGGCTCCCATAATCAGCAAAATCGCCGGATCTGTGGGCTTACCAAAGCTTTCCGCACATATTTCCACACCGTTCACTTTTACTATCTGTTCTGCCATTATAAGTTTTCCTCCTCAACGAACTGAAATAAAAAAAACACAGGCTAGGCTGCCTGTGCTTACGTCATCGAAAAAGGAAGAAGAAACGAAAACCATAAACATCAGATACCAGCATCTGATTGTACAGAATTGGTTCCATTCTCTTCGTAGATCATACAAATAGAGGAGGTCATCACGCTTGCCTTCCTCACTCCATTTGCCCATGATTCAATTGGGTTACCGTAGCGGCAATCCATTTTTCGATTCGTATGCACACAACATAGCCTTTTCACGCTATTTCATCGATTGTGTTGTGCGAATAAAGTATCGAAAAATTAATTTGCCACACGTAACCCTCCGTTCCTAATAAGTTGTGCCCATCCTACCACATGCTTTTTCATCTGTCAACGATTGGCAGTTTCAATGGTTGTTCGTATCCCTAGCTCCGCAAAAGTCGTCTCAACGTCTCGGGTAAGCCGCAGCTCAACCACTTGATCACATGCCAGCTTGGAAAGAATCTGGTCATGCGTGATAATGACGATCGTTTTGCCTGCTTCGGCCAGCTTTTTCATCCATGCGGCTACCTTCAGCACTCCATCGCCGTCAAGTCCACTTGTCGGTTCATCCAGCACAATCAGTTCTGCCTCGGAGCAATAAGCGGCTGCCATCGTGACCCGCTGCTTCTCTCCACCGGATAATGACGCAGGATGCCGATCGCGAAGCTCGCGCAAACCGAAAGCATCCATCGCCTCATACGCCTTTTCGCGGAGCTCTTCATTCAAGACTTTTCCCAACACGATTTCGTTTCCGACACTGTCTGCGTAGAGCTGGTAGTCCGCATCCTGCATCACCAAATAGCTCACAGCTCGTCTTTTGCTGGCGGACAGTGAACGACCTTGGCGGACAATCGTTCCTTTTCGCTCACGAAGAAGACCGCATAAAATTTTGCATAGTGTCGTCTTGCCCGTACCGTTCTCTCCAGTCAACGCTGTTACGCTCCCCTCCGGAAGCGAGATGTTGATATCGGTGATTCCGTCGTTTTTCTTTTTATAAAAATAGCTAAGCCCTCTTGCTTCCACCATGAATTCGGACATCTCTGGCTGCTCACGTTTCTTTGTTGTCTCGGGAAGCGTCATGTCAGGATGACGCAAACCGTACATACGCACGTCATCATGAGATAGCTGATAGAATTCGTCCTTCGTCCACGTATGTGCGATTTTGCCATTTTCCATGCAGACAAACAAATCGACAACGGGTAGAAAAGGAACTAGCCGATGCTCGCTGATGAGCAAGGTGGTACCGTTTTGCTTGAGCTTGCTTAAGATTTCAATCAGGTTTTGCGTAGAGGAAGCGTCCAGATTCGCAGTAGGCTCATCCAGCAAGAGAAGTGGCGGTGTCAAAACGGATGCAGCCGCTATAGCCACCCGTTGCTTTTGCCCGCTGGACAGCTTATGTAAAGAGCTATCGAGCAAGTGGGAAATCCCGAGCTGGCTCGCCTGCCTATCCATCCGGCTTCGAATCTCGTCTGGTGCCATCCCGATGTTTTCTGCGGAAAACGCCAGCTCATCCCGGACGGTTTCCATAAAAAATTGGCTGCGGGGGTCTTGAAATACGACGCCCATTAGCCGGGTACGTTCCTCTGGCAGCATGCTCGCAGGACTTTTGCCACCCACGCTTACTTCACCCGTGAGACGTCCGGCATAAAAATTCGGTGCGAGACCATTGACCAGCCTCATAATCGTACTCTTGCCGCAGCCAGACCGCCCACATAGTACGACACACTGTCCGGCTTTTACAGATAAGCTGATCTTTTTCACGCCAGTCTCAGTGTCATGTCCCTCATCATCCTGTCCATAATGAAACGTGACATCGTTCAGCTCAATCACGAAATCATCCCTCCCGTCCAGTAAATTGCCGAGCCTATCAGCGCATACACCCCGACGACGATGCCATCTATGGTCTTGAAGCCAACTGGATAGATAGAGGTCCGCGCGTTTGTGCACTCGATGCCGCGGAGCTCAGCAGATGACGCTAGTTCTGACGACAGCTTCAGGCAACGGACGACCAACGGCATAAAAAAACATTCGTAGGCCATGGCCGGATGCTTCAGTGCGCTGTACCAATGTGGAAAAATCCCTCTGGCGCGGATCCCGTCACGAATCGCTTTCATTTCCAAAATGACCACGGGGAAAAACCGGATCAAAATGCAAATCATCACCAAAATCGGTTTGGGGACTGACATTTTCTCAAACGCACTCATGATACTACCAGGTGGTGTATAGATCAGAACCGTGCCGATCATGATGACAGGCATCATTCTCACCATCGTGTAAACAATGAGCTTCATCGTTCCCAATGCCAACGCATTCGGCATGAAAAACACAAAAGCCATGCACACGCAATAGAACACGACTAGTTGAAACGCCTTTCTGGACAGGTGATTCCATACCAAGTACACTACACTTAGTGCCACCAGTAAGTGCACCTGTATATCATCACGAACGGTCATGGCCAAGATACTCGCTATTACCAGCACCAACAGATGTGTTCTGGGACCGAGACGTCTCGTACGCGCTGTTTCTTTTTCATAAGCTTCTTTCTTCATCCGACAAACACCCCTACAACCGAGATCACACACAAACTTCGCCCTTACAAATCGTAATGATAATGATGATCATAATCTCTAGCAATACGACAGGTAGATATACGTCTTTTCGTAGTATGTTTTCGTCCGATCACGGCATGGGTGGTGACTATAATGAAAGATATTTTGACGGAACTACATACCCCGTGTTTAATTCAATGCGGCTTTTATCCTGACGACGACCACGGTCCATACAATCGCGAGGGTGTTTGCTTTTCTGTTTTGCCAGAGAAAGGGCAGGGGCGCTACTGGACTTATACGCGTGACAACCTGTTTTCGATTTCGATCCAAGATTTCGTCTTTTACGAGGATTTGTTTCTGGAGTTCCAGCAACCCAAGTACCTAAGCTTCAATTATTACGATTCCGTCTCTGGAGAAGAATTCAACCCGTATAAACGATTGTCATGCGGCTGCATCCGCGTCCATATCGGGTATAACAATGTGTATCGGGCCAGCTATCGCAAAAACATTCCCATTCGCTCGACGGCTATTGAAATCATGCCGGAGTATTACGAGGATTATTTGAAAAGCAAATATCCAGTAGAGTATAAGGACCTGCGCTCGTCCTTTATTACGGTAGATGGGATGACGAACTTCGCGGAGCTTGTTTTCTTGCTCCGACAGATACGGAATTTCCGGGGAACGGGAATTGCCGCAAAGCTGTACTACGAGGGGAAAGTCGCAGAAGCAGTATCACTGATCGTGGAGAAGGCCAAAGCACACAAAAAAACGCATCCAACCAAAAGCATATCCCGACAGGATTTGGACGGCCTGACCGCTGTGACCGCCTACATTGACGATCACTTCGCCTCCGAAATACACTTGGAGCACCTCGCCCGGATCGCCTGCATGGGACTCACCAAGCTGAAATACACTTTTAAGCAAGCAAACCAATGCACCATTACCGAATATATCCAAAACAAGCGCATGAATCACGCCGAGCAACTGCTCACGAGCACCGATTTGCACATTAATCAGATTGCGTATATCGTGGGCTACCACAACTCCAGCCGCTTCTCCCAGCTATTTCGCAAAAGCACCGGACTGTTGCCCAACGAATACCGGAGATTCACGGTTACAACCAAATAGGATCATGGAAAAAGCTGTAGCCGATGATGTGGCTACAGCTTTTCACTGAAAAACAGTTTTCGCACACGCTCATCCCGCAGCCACAATCCGCCCCACATCAAAATCGCGAGGTAGACAGCAAACAACGTATGGGAAAAGAGTGGTGCATCTACACGGATCTGGGTAGCAATGACCCCACCGAAAAACCCAGTTAACAGAAGTGCACCTAAAACTGCTGTCCGGGGAATCGCATACAGCACCGTTGATACAAGGGCGAGAATTCCAATCAAGCCAATGTGATGCTCCGCATAGCCGAGTACGAGGGTTCCCTCTACGACAGGGGCAGGCTGGATGAGTTTGAATACACCGTCAAATAGCATAAAAAGAATGACAAGTCCTCTCATAATCCGTGCAATCCACAGACGTGTTTTGGAAATTTGACTCCGCATGGGGGTCCCACCTTTCATTTTTTTCCTAAGCAGATCGTAGCACAATCAAAGCGGCAACATTTCTTCTGTATTGCTCTTTTGAGTTGAGGAACTGTCTTTTTCTAAAAACGAAAAAAACCTTCTCAAATGAGAAGGTTCTGAATTCGTATCAAAGATTAAACGGGAAGTGTAACTCTGTAACCTGGTTGGTTCTTTGGATGGTTTTGATTCACGAACACACCACGGTCATTTTTCAACACGATTACTTCAAAGAATGGACGGAAACGATCTTCCGAAATACCAAATGCAGTCAAGAACTTGCCAAACAGCTCTTGCTCTTCACGCTCAGGTTGGCCATCTGCCAGGGAGGAATCGATCAGGTTGACCAGGATGCACATTTTTTGAGCATCTGTGAGCAATGGAGTTACTTCGCTCAGGAATTTCTCGATAGAGTTATTGCGTGTATATTTCATTGCGTTTTCGAGCAACTGTCTGTTATTAGCACCTACACCAATCACGCCGTTGCTTTCTTCGCCGCCCAATACAGCGAGCAATTGACCAATTTCCTCGTGGTCCATTTCTCCATCCGATTTCATCATGTAGAGCAAGGAGCATGCGAATCCAAAATGAGGGGTCATTTCTTCCCCTTTGTCCGTCTTAAACATATCAAACAAGCCCACGCAAAATACCTCCTATGTATGCCAAGATAGTATAATTTTACTATCAACTGGAGAATGTTAGCAACAGTTGTCCGGGTAAGCAATTTTTCGGTAAACAAAAAAGAAGTGCCAGCCCGCGCCGACACTTCCTAATCTAGCTCTTATTTCAGTTGTTGGACGTTATAGCCCTTGGCTTTCAAATGATCAATAACCATGCCCTTCATTGAAAAGTGGGCTGCACCTACCACGACAAAAGAAGTAGTTTCCCCTTCTTTCTCCAACACCTCTGCCAGTTTAATAGCCATGTTTTTGTCTCGCTCACCGAGCAGACGCTGATTTACTTCGCCTTCACCGAAATCGCCATGTTCTGTCATGATCTTGGTAAAGCCGCCCAGATCACCTTCTACCCATTCTGTCTGCATATTTTTTAGCATATCTGCGTTTTCTTGAAGCCCTTTTTCGGTCAAAGCAACATCCAAAATGATATTCAATTCCTTCTCCTGTTGCTTTGCCGGAACACCTGAGAGCAAATCTGCTTGCAGCTTTATGCCTTCCAGCTCATTGATCGGCTTCTCATCCAGCATCGCCTTTGTCAGGAAGTACCTGTCGATACCGGAAAGCATTCCGAACTGAAGGTCTGTGTCGGTCTCTACGTAGCCCAGCGATGGCACAGACAAGGAAATGGCAAAAGGCTTGTAGGCATCAAAGGAATTGGCTGGCAGCTCCAGCTTCGCGAGCAGTTTTTGCAGCTTTTGATATGTCTCAGCAGATACATGATCCTTCAGTGTCTTGCCATCTGTATAGACCATTTTTTGCGTGAGATAATCACTGTCCCCATTAATAATGTCTGCCTCAACCCACAGCTCGTCTGACTCTTCATACGCTTCCCGGATGTCTTTTTGCATCGGGTACATCTCTGGGATTCCCACATGAATTGAGCCGAGCAAGTACATGGTGTTTTTATCGTTGGTCACTTTCCACATCAGACCTTCGGCACCAGCACCAACCGTATCGTATGCGAACTCAACCAGTCTGCTTGCCATCACCGTTGCTTGCTCCACCGTGCTTGGCTGTTTCAGCTCAAGACCAGCACTCGTCCCATTTACCAGGCCCTTTTTCTTCATGTAGTCAATCGGGGGCTCCCCGTTCATCTCGAATGCTGCTGGCAATTCGTAGTTTGCCAAAAGCTTGTACAAAGCAGTCGTGACCGCTTCTCTTGTCATGACCTTATCCTTTGCAAGCGGCAAAGTCGCATTCTTTTTCTTCAATCCCAGACGGTCCAGCTTTTTCGCTGTGCCTTCCAGCAAGATATTGAACTTCTCAGCAGAAATGGCTTGTTGAAAAGAGGCATCCTCATACCACGCCAGTGGAAAAATTCCGTATTTTTCCCCTTCGTTCAACGTAGTGACAGACCAAGGGCTGATAACAGGGGCTACGGGTGTCTGCCCGTGCACAGGCAACACATATCCCAGCAAAAGCGCCAAGCTGAGTGTACCTGTTCCCGCCCAGCGAGTCAGTTTGCTCCAGCGTTTGTTTAGTTTCATCAAACTTTCTCCTCTCGATTCTAAGCTGAATGATTGATGCCATTCTTTCTTAGTGGTAGATTATACCACATATTTCTGGAAGAGATACCCGAATGATAGAAAAGAATAGAAAATACGACCATTTTCACTATAAATAAAAAGCATCGACATTGATCGTCGACGCTTTCTCTATGAATCCGCAAGTTATCGATTCGGCTTGGTCAAATAAAGCCGCATCGTCAACGGAGCAAATATGACAATCAACAGCACACATAAAAAAACTCACCCTCTTATTTTACAGGAGGGTGAGTCCTTTTTCGAAATCGTTACTTCATGGATGCTTCTTCAATTTCTTTATACGCCCAATGACCAGGTACGACATCCGGCCATCTTTGCGGGCCAGCCTGGTTCTGCGGTACGCGATTCAGTACACGATTGAGAATCGTTACAGCTTCGGCACGAGTCAGCGCTTTCTCTGGCTGGAAGGTGCCATCGGGATAACCTGTCATGTAGCCTTTTGCAACAACTGCTGCAATGATTGGAGATGACCAGTGATCTCCCCTCACATCGAAAAAGGCAGTGCCCCCTCCTGTACCTTGCAAGGCCTTGTACTTGTAGATGACCGCGGCTATTTCCGCTCGGGTAATGTTGGCCGATGGACGGAATGTGCCATCTGTGTAGCCGCTCATCATACCCGCTGCACTTGCTTGATGAATCGGATTTACTGCCCAGTAGTTGTCGGCTACATCGAAGAACCGTCCCTTATTCACAGAAGACTGGTTCACCATTCCAGCGTTCAGTAAAATGGCAGCCATCTCCGCACGTGTCACCGTACGATCAGGTTGAAACGTTCCGTCAGGATAGCCATTGATATAGCCATGTTGGCTCTTACTTTTCTTAGTGGTTGCAGGGCGTTCCTCTTTCTTATCGGTAGAGCTGCCTCCAGTGAAAAAGCTGTTTGTCGGTGTGGTATAGGAATCTTTTTTACGGTCTCTGTCCCGGTCCCGATCTCTGTCACGATCATCGTCATCCTCTAGATTTCTCCATGCTTTCTTCAAATCGTACAGAGCGTCGTCTACCTCAGACTGCGTGGCACGTGGATCGTCGATGACATCCCATGCATGTTCGAGTGCATCTTCCAAATCACGCCAGCTTGATCTGGTGTAGTCGTCTTCATCCAAGTCTTTGTCCTCGATCTCTTCCACTTTGACTCTCAATTCTCTTTTATATACCGCGTCATCTTGTCTCTTCAAATCTTGTCTCGCTTTGATCAGTTTCTCAAGGGCCACATCTACGACAATCTGGCTCGCATGCGGATCATCCAGCACAAAGTAAGCCTGCCCTAGTCTATTCTGAAACTCTTTCCAGCTTGCCCTCGTGTAATCTTTTTCTTGCAGCTTTTCCACTGCAATTTCCTCTACTTTCGTTTGCAGTTTACTCTTGTCGACTGTACCTTCCTGCTTCTTCAGCCCTTCTCTTGCTATGACTAGCACGGACAAGGCACCATCGACTTCTGCTTGGGTGACGTTTGGCTTCGTCAGTACGGCTTTTGCAGCATCCAACGCATACACAAGCTTGCTCCAGCTGTCGGGCGTATATTTTTCCTGGACTAAATTTTCGGCGTTAATTTCATTGACTTTTCCTTGTAAGTGACGAAGATCTACAGTGGTTTCTACCGCGGCAGGTGTTTCCTCTGCACTTGCTGCTTGGCTTACAGGCACGAATATGGATGCTTGGAAGATCAAGCAAAAGAGGCTAAAGAAAACAAAACTCGTTACTGCTCTTCGAAAACGTCCCAATTCCCATCCTCCGTTCTTTACGATGACCTATCTGATCATCTTTTTCCAATCATTGACATTATATGTTGGAGACCGATAAGAGGATTCATATTTTTAGAGGCCAACAACCAAATAAAAAACCAAGTAGCCAATAGAGCAGCTGGTAATATCCCCTCATGGTTGACTGTGTTTAAAACCCCACTGTTACAATTGGGTAAGACACAATTGATCAGAGGGGATTTTTTTATGGCTAAAAAAGGACAAACATTTAGAGTTTATACGGAAGAGGAAAAAATGGAAGCCGTACGTCTTTACGAGTCCGGAGTATCTTCTAGAGAAGTCGCCAGAAGATTAGGCATTCCAGAAAAAAGACAGGTGTTGGACTGGGTTAATAAGGTTCGTAATGGGGAGGCACTAACAGCTTCTCGATCAAATCAGGCATGGCGAAAAGGGCGTCCAAAAACCAAATTCACAAGCGTTGAGGAAGAGTTAGCATACATAAAAGCGGAGAATGAATATCTAAAAAAGCGATATCCAAATCTAAACGGGGAGTGACTTCGAAGAAAGCAAGGTTCTCAATTATTGAACAAATGCAAACCAAATATCGATTATCATGGCTGCTCAGTTTTGCAAAAGTATCCCGTGCGGGATATTACAAATGGAGAAAGTCCAGAGAGGCATCTGTTCGACGTAGCGAAAAGGAAGCCAACCTAAAAGAACATATCCTAAGTATCCATCGCTTGCATCCTTATTATGGTTACTTACGAGTGACAGTTGCCCTTCGCAAAGAAGGTTTACAAATCAATCACAAACGTGTCTATCGAATGATGAAGGAATTAGGCATCCGCTCAGTAATTCGTAAAAAAAGACGATTCTTCGGCAGACAGGCATCAGTTGTAAACCCGGATCGTCTGGAAAGACAGTTTAAAGCAGAAGCACCTCTAAAGAAGCTGGTAACCGACATCACCTATCTACGAGTCGGAGAACGATTTTTTTATCTATCTGCTGTGCAGGATCTGTTTAATAACGAAATCGTTGCTTGGCATGTCTCTTCCCAAAACGATTTGTCACTCGTGATGAGCACCGTAGATAGTCTTTGTAAGGGAAGAGAGATGAACGGTTCCGTCCTACATTCGGACCAAGGTTTTCAATACACTTCCAGACACTACAATAAACGTTTGGATGAGTACGGAGTACTAGGAAGTCATTCGAGACGGGGAAATTGCCTGGATAATGCCTGTATCGAGTCATTCTTTTCTCATCTGAAGACAGAAATGATGTATCGATGCTCGGCAAAATCATTTTAGGAATTAAATCAATCTGTTGAAACATACATTGCATTTTATAATCAGAGTCGTTTTCAGAAAAAACTAGGCGACCGTTCCCCGATTGAGTATCGGAAAGCGATCGCCGCGTAACTATGGGTTTTTAGGCAGTCTACTTGACAGGGTTATGACCACAGCTGCTTGGTTTTTATTTTCTGATGCTAAGCAGATATAGGTTTTTCCGGGCGTTTCTTTGTCTCGCCGGAGATTGAAAAATTCGTCCACATTCGCAATAGTCGTTCCACTGGGCCATAACGGAACCGTTTTAGATACAGCGGGCTTAAGAAAAGCTGTCCCACATAAATCACGATCGCTAATCCGCAGCCAGCCAATACCCCGATCTTTCCAAACCACCCGAGTCCATAGCCATAGAAGATCGTCGTACATATGACGGTTTGCAAAAGGTAATTCGTTAAGGAGAGTTTTCCCACGGCTTGAAACCTTGGCAGCCAAGTTGATTCCGTGCTTCTGGAAAAGAACCAAACAAAGGCGAAAAGGTAACCGATGGCAAGGATGGTTCCCCCCGATATCTCACCGACGCCGCTCCACCAAGTTCCCGGCAGATACACATGCAACGCTTTTAACAAAAGTCCAGCTGGCAGGAAGATCAGCATGTTTCGAAGATACGAGGTGCGTTCTTCCTCTGGCTTCTCGAACCACCTGCGCTTCGCAGCATACATCCCAAAAAGGAACATGGGTGCACTCATAAGCGGCGTGATCAACAGTAAAAAAACTATCATGTATTCCGGCAAGCCAAGCGGATCTTCACTGTTTCTATGATGCACGATCTCCTCGTATGTGCCCGTGCCATAGACGGTCATTGTTTTGATGACATACACTTCCATACGAGCAGGGTCGGTAGTACTCGCAGGATCATTCGGATCATCTGGAATAAGACCCATTAAGCTGATGAGGCATAGTAGGACAATCCCCCAAATGAGCAACGTCTTCGGTTTACGGTTCATGAACAGCAACAGAAAGAAGCCCATCATGCCATAAAACCCCAAGATATCCCCTTCCCACAGGAAGTACGAATGAAGGAGACCAAGTCCGATCAACATTAGAAACCTGCGGGCAAGGTAGCGTTTTTGCCTCAAGCCTTTGGCAGCCAAGCTTTGCTGCATCTTGATCATACCAAAACCAAACATGAAGGTAAAAATCGGCATAAAGCTGCCTTCCACAAATATTTTCACAAGCTTATACACAGTCATTTCGTAATCGGGAAGGGCGTATAAATCCATTTCTTGGCTTCCCCAAATCCCATATTGGAAAATCAGCATATTCGCCAGCAAAATCCCTACTAAACTAAATCCCCGCAAGCCATCGATGATGCGAATGCGATTCTGCTTTAGCTCCATGACTATCACCTCAAGCCTGATTGTAACGAGCTAAGCTTAATGGCTTCTAAATCGCACCTTATCGTTACCTTAAATTTACATTCATCGTGGCTTGCGTATGGTGGACGATCAGGAGAACTTCAACCGATCAAATATCGCGACGAATATTTTAGCGATGTTTCTGGCATCATCCATTCCACGATGATGAGTACCTTCGAGAGGGATATTCAACATCTGCAATGCCTTCCCCATCCCCACACCACGCTCGACTCCAATGATCTTGCCGTGTTGATGCTTAATGCTGATATGATGACGAATCCAGCTTGATGGCACATTGTGTAATTCACAATCCATTTTCAATTGCTTCTTGTCGTAGAAGCCCCATGAACAAAGGTGATACTCACTGCCTATCCAGTTTTGAAAGTGGCTGATTGCTTCGCCAAAGCTCGGCGCTTGATCCACCTCTTCTTGAGAAATGGATGTTAATTTTTTGCAAAAGTCTGAGAGAATCGGGTTTAGCTTTGGCTTGATAAAGGTTTGAAACTCACCGATCACGGCAAGGTTCTCATCCAGCTTTACTGCTCCAATTTCTATGATTTCATTTTGCTTCGTCCTGTCGTTTTCCCAGCACGTAGCCTCCAGGTCAAAGATGATGTAATTCATAGTCAATCCTCCCCCATAGAACATCGCATCATAAACCTTGTATGGTTTCTTATGCAAGTATACCAATTTTCCCCTAAAAGCTAATGTTACATTATCAATCGAAATTGATCTTGTCTGCACCCAATATTGATCTCGTCTGCACTCGATCTTGATTTCTCTATTCTATGATATGGGTATATTGCAAGAAGGAGTTATTGCGTATGAAAATGGTACAACGATGGGTTAGCATTTTTCTGTCAGCGGCGATACTCTCGGCCCTCGTCGCCTGCAGCGCGGCCGACGACAAGGGTCAGACTCAGCTCGCTACGACGCAGGCGCCTGTAGGAAGCGCTCAGGAATTGTTCGGCAGCAGCTTGTTCGTAGGCGACTCCATTATCGGAGGACTGACGAACGATGACCTGCTGCCTGAAGCGAACGTTATGGGGGGATTGGGTGCAACGGTTCAATCTACGCTGGACAACGTCGAAGAGATCACGAGCCGCAAGCCGTCGCATGTGTTCCTGTCAATGGGGCAGAACGATCTCGGGGAACCGTCGAAGGAAGCGAAGAAGACGTTCATACAGCAATACACCCGGCTGGTCGATCGTATAAGGGAACTGCTGCCGGCGGCGCGCGTCTACATGCTGTCGATTACGCCTGTAGATGCCGCATCGCCGTTCGGTGCGTCCATGAACCCGCAGATTGAAACATTCAACGCAGCCCTGCAGAAGATGGCGAAGGAGAAGGGCGTAGACTACATTGACCTTACCCCCATTTTCCAGCAGCACAAGATTCTATACGATGAAGACGGCTCTCATTTCACGAACGCATTCTCCCCAAT
This sequence comes from Brevibacillus fortis, assembly GCF_046196545.1. GTDB lineage: Bacteria > Bacillota > Bacilli > Brevibacillales > Brevibacillaceae > Brevibacillus > Brevibacillus fortis_A. The sequence continues at coordinate 1,572,654 of NZ_CP176370.1, read as the reverse complement.
CCTGCGGGGCTATTTGAAGGAGTGGACGGATCTGGCCCATCAGCCGCGCGGTCCGGCGGTCACCGATACGAACGAAGCCTACAAAGCAGCGTTCAGGCACAGTGTTTTCCTGGGAGATTCCATCGTGGGGGCGTTGTCCTATCTGAACAAAGTGGATACGGCGAATGTCATCGCCCCAAGCGGCGCGACTCTCTCTCGCCCTCATGAATGTCGAGAAACTTGCCAGCCGGGCGCCGGAGCATGTATTCATTCTGCTGGGCAGCAATGACATTCAGTTGTCGGACAAGCAGGAATTCGTCGAGCGCTATCGCCAGCTGATCGGCAGCATCCGGAACAAGCTGCCGAAGACCAAGCTCCACATCCTGTCGATCCCGCCAGTCGCCGAGGAAGCCCTGAAGCAAGTGCCGCAGTATACGAACATTCCGGACTTCAACCAAGCGCTTGAACAGTTGGCCGATGAAGTCAAAGTCGATTACGTGGACTTGGCACCCCTCTTCTCCGCCAACAAAATCAAATACGCGGACAACGGCGTTCACTTCAAGCCGGATTTCTATCCGCTGCTCCTGGACTACTTGAAGGGACTTGTAAAGTAGGGAAATGACCGGTTAGTTGGCAAGCATCAAACAGCCCCCACCTTTTAACTAGGGTAGGGGCTGTGTATTTTAGCATTTTACAAAGTGGTTCCTGTATCCTTCCGTATTGATTTCCAACGCATTTAGTTGTCCACCAGAATAGCTACACCCGCCATCTATTCCTATTTTATCACCTGCTGTTGAATACCAAATTTGATTGGGTTCTGTATTCGATTTTATTCTAGAGGTTGGGGTATGTCCAAATATCACAACTTTGTCAATGCCTGTTGGACTTTCTATAAAATTCTCACCTATCCAGACAAAATCAGAAGGTGTTGTTTCTCGCCAATTCCTTGGACAAACTCCAGCGTGTACAAAAATATGTCCTTCATCTTCAAAGTAATAAGGTAAATGATTTATAAAATCAATTTCTTCTTTGCGCTCCACTTTGAGTGTTCTTTTAACAAGCTCTATATCGTTAAAAACTGAATCATCAACACCTTGAAGAAAACTTTCTATTGCGTTCATACCACCCATTTGATGGAGAAAAAACAAATCAAAGGAAGGGTTTCGAGAGTCTAAAAATTCAATTAAAGAATATTCATGATTACCCATTAAAGCAATTGCACCTTCCTCCTCCACCATTCTTTTTATCTCTGAAACAACTTTTAGAGATTCAGGTCCTCTACTTATATAATCACCAATAAAAATAACTTGGTCCTGTATAGGCTTATAATTTATTTTTTCCAGTAGCTGCGTAAGTACATGAAAATATCCATGAATATCACCAATAATAAGTTTCCGTTTCATAGCTACCTCCTTCCTGCTTACTCTTATTATCTCATATTCAGATTCTTTTTCCGAAAACTAGCAACAATTCTTTCGATCAAACGTACAACTCTTAGAAGATACATCATTTACCAATGTAATCGAGGTGTTAACAAGCATGGAAGCATCAATCTCAATTGTCACCTACCGCCCTGAGTTGGCCGCAGCGGTCGCAGATATGTGGAATGCCAGCCGAGATAGCTGGGGAGGCGGAAATTCGATTACGACAGCCGAACAAATCAGACAAGAAGAAGCAGCCTCTGACGCTATCACCGTCTATCTCGCAATGGAGGGTGAGCCGGTCGTTGGTTATTGCAGCCTGGCCGAATATCGGGAAGATACCGGTGCCCTCTACATCCCGTTGCTCAATGTACGTCCCGACTATCACGGAAAAAAAGTCGGCCGGATGCTGCTTTCATGCGCACTGGAGAAAACGATTGAGCTCGGCTGGCCCCGACTTGATCTGTATACGTGGGCAGGAAACACGAAGGCTGTTCCGTTGTATAAGAAGTTCGGTTTTTTCTGGGAAGACCGTGACGACGCCACCCATCTGATGAACATGATTCCTTCTGTGCTCCGTACTGAAGCGATCGCCCACTATTTTGAGGAGCTTGACTGGTATCAGGACTCCACGCGACAGATCGTTGTAGAGCCAGATGGACGTAAGGAAAACGGCTTTGATTACTTCACATACTCCTGGGCAAAAGGAGAAACGAGCTTGCGCGTGGAGTTTGAGCGGCGGGGTCGAGGCATGCGCCTCATCGAGACGGAAGATTATCTCGTGTCTGCCGAGGTGGAAAAGCTGGAGCTGGTCTTTGGACGGGAATATCAAATTCACTACCGGATCGTCAACAAATCGGGCAAGCCGTTACAGATTTCGTTTAACGGGCAACCGGGCGACACGATCCGCTTTGATTATCAGCACGAGCTGGCTGTGACAGGTGAAACGACGCTGTCAGCAAACTTTTTTGTCGACCCAATCACAGAAGAGCAAAGCATCTGGCGCACACATCCGCGTGTTTGTACCCACCTGCTGATCAACGGCAAGGCAGCTCTGTTTGAGGTAGGAATCCTTCCCAAGTTTCCTGCTACCCTTTCCTTGCATGTACCTGGCCTATCCTATCCGGGACAGACAACGCTGTTTTATTTGGACGTGGAAAACAACTTTGCGGAAGAAGCCGAATTTTCATTCGAGCTGCCGGTTTGTTCATTTTTGGGCTTACAAGAACAACGCCACACTTTGAAACTGTCTAGCAAAGAGCGCATTTCGCTTCCGCTGAACGCTGACCTGTATGAACACGGCTTTTACGAAGCCAACGTACAGGTGGAGGCAAAGCTCGCAGATGACAGATCGGTTTCTTTTGCCAAAAAAATCGGAGCTGCCTTTACGGGACTCGGTGCGATGGTGTCGGGAGAAACGGAACAGGCATGGCAAGTTCACCATGGCCGCCATACGCTCTACTTGAGCAAAGAAGATAATGAGATGACTGTTGTCGGCGGGACAGGTGGGGATCCAACCAACGTCCTCTATCCCAAGCTCGGCAAACCGTTTTCCAGCGAGTTCTCGAAAAAGCGTGCCGAGAAAGTTGAGTTTATCGTGGAAAAGGGAGCAGTCGGCATCCGTGCAACGTATCGCTCCGGTGCATACCCACAAATTGCGCTGGTTAGCAAAACGCTCCTGTTCGGAGATGGTACCGTAGAACACGGATTGGAGATAGAAAACCACTCTGCTGACAAGCTGACTACTGAGCTTTGGCTAAACCAAGGCTTTCATCACAGTTTTCATCGCCCCATTGTGCCGTACCAAGGCCGTTATGTTGAAACACCATCCTCGTATGGCAGCGATATGGATTATTGGGATGCTGAGTCAGTCAGTGAAAACTGGCTGTTTACACAGGATGAAACGGCCCCATGGGGAATGTGCTGGCCACCTGAATACCGTTTTGACATTCAAGGCTGGTATGTCACACTTGAAACCAATCTCGGCATGCTTGCTCCACATGAAAAAAAATCGTTCGGTCCCTTCCACTTCTCGCATGGGGGCTATGCTGACTGGAAAGAGTTCCGTGCCTTTGCCCGTAGAGAACCTATGCCAGCAGACCTGATCTTGACCTCTCACCTAGAGTTGAGCGCAAACGGGCAAAATCCGTTTGTCACAAGCAAGGAACTGGATGTACAGGTGAAAGAGTACAAGCAGCAGTACTTGGACGGAGAACTGATCGCATCTCTTTTGAATGAGTCAGCTTCCGAACAAACGCAGAGCTTTACAGAAGATGAGGAAGAGACGGAATCTGGCTTCTCCTTCATGACGCCGGAAAAACCATATGACCTCGTGCAAGTAGAGGGACGTTTTGATACGCATGTGACGCATTTGCAGAGCGCAATTTTCCCAATCGGTCAAGGCAAGGTCATCCAGGAGCAAACAGTAGAAGAGGGACAGCAGGTCTATATCGCCGACAATGGACGATTGCGGATCAAAGCCGCTCCAGATTTTGCTCCGACGCTCTACTCGCTTACAAGCAATGGGCAGGAGTGGCTGGACAGTGCCTTCCCTGAGAGGAAGCCGAAATCTTGGTGGAACCCGTGGACAGGTGGAATCGGCAACTATATGGAGGAGTTAAGCGCGTTTTCACTGGTTAAGGAAGAACGTACTGCTTCCTTTGTCGAGCTAGTCGACAACAAGAAAAATGCGTGGCAGGGAATCAAGGTGAGCTATCATGTGAAAAAGCAGGAGAAATATCGCGGGTTGACTTGCCACCAATATTACTTGCTGCTGCCAGGAGTACCTGTCCTCTGTCATACAGTAGAGATCGAACAAAATACCGGAACGTACTTTGCTGGCAACGAATTAGCCACTGACATCTTTTTGCAGCCAGGAACCGAGGACGAGGCGGTATGGCTGAAAACTGTCGGTACGAATGGCGAGGAGCTCAGCTACAAGCTGGCACAAGGTGAATTGGATGTCCTTGAAGTTTCAGATTATATTCTCCGGCGAGCTACCAGCAAAGATCAGATGCATATCGTGACTGACCTCGATACTGCGGACCTCCAAGTATATGCAAACAAGGAAGTGGCGGTAGCTTCTGTCATACGCGAACTGAATCTGCCAAACAACAGCACTACCTTTACTCCGCCTGTCTTTTTCCTGTTTGCCGACAACACGCTTCCGTCCAATGCCCTATCTGACTTACGGGCGATACGCTTTGCCAAATAAGGGAGGGCAACACAATGAAAATCATTGATGCGCATATGCATTTGTCCCATATCGAGGAATTCAAGCGGACGGCGGCAGAAAAGTCGTTTGTTGATTACTCCGTCGCTGGTCTCTTGCAAGAATATGCCGAGAATGGCGTGGTCCTTGGGATAGGCATGGGCTTGACAGAGACTCAGCCAGACGGCTTTCCCGATGTGGAAGCTGTCACTCCCATGGGACTAGACCTGACAGACGAGTTGCCGCCACAGTTCGTCTGTTGCCTAGGAATCAACCCGTTCAAGCTGGATGAAGCGGCAGTGGCACGCTTGGAAGCTGACCTGCAAAAGCCCAACGTGGTCGGGTTGAAAATCTATCTGGGCTACTATCCCTTCTACGCCTACGATAGCGTCTACGATCCCGTCTATGCACTCGCTGCCAAATACCAGGTGCCTGTCGTCTTTCACACCGGCGATACGTACTCAGAGCGTGGGCTCTTAAAATACTCCCACCCTCTCACACTGGACGAGGTGGCGGTAAAGCATCGAGACGTTACTTTCATGATGGCCCATTTTGGAGATCCGTGGGTACTCGATGGGGCAGAAGTCGTTTATAAAAACCGCAATATGTTTGCGGATCTCTCCGGCTTAATGGTCGGTGATGCAGCCAATTGCAAGCGACTTGCGGATTCCCCTCTCTTCTTCTCCCATCTGCGCCACGCGATCACCTATTGTGATCATTACGACAAGTTTTTGTTCGGAACAGACTGGCCCTTGGCACCAGTGAAGCCGTATATCCAGTTTGTACAGGACCTGATCCCTGCGGAGTATCACGAGGATGTGTTTTACAAGACAGCATTGAAGGTGTTTCCTAAAATCAAGCCGTTTGTTGAGTAGACGATACAAATCCCATGTCTCTTCCTCTCGAAGAAACATGGGATTTTTCTTGTCTGTGTCCCCTTTCCAGAATCCTCTCTCATTTGTTCAATAAAACTTCTTCTATTTACGACAAAAAACGACAGTTTTCGTATTATGATAGTATATGCGAGTTTGCTTATACAACATCAGTCTCGGACAACCATGAAGCTTTCGCTAGTAAAGATAGAGCAAGGTTTCTACTACAATGGGGGAGGACATGTTTCCTTGAAGAAAAAAATTGCCTGGGTTACAGACAGTACCGCACTCATACCTGATCGCATCCTGGAAGAGCATGACATCTACGTCGTTCCACTAGAGATTATCTTTGAAGATGGTACTTATGAAGACGGCATTGATTTAGCGCCTGAACAGCTTTATCAAAAAATTGTGCAGGCCAATTATGCTCCCAAAACGTCACAGCCTTCCTTAGGAAAATTTGTGATGCTCTACGAACGATTAAGGGAAGAGTATGAATGCGCGATTGCTGTCCACCTCTCCTCTGATCTGAGTGGGACCTACAATACAAGTGTAACGGCAGCCAAGATGGTAGACTTCCCTGTCGAGCCGGTAGATTCCAAGCTGATGTCGTACCCGATTACCTCGATAATCTTAAACGGAATCAAGCAAGCCAAAGAAGGAAAAGGCTATCAGGAGATTGCAGCTTCCTTGCGCGAGGAATACAAAAAGTTTGAGAACTATATCCTGGTCGGCAGTCTCGACCAGTTTTACAAAGGCGGCCGAATGACCGGCTTGCAATATTTCATCGGCAATCTGCTTCAGATCAAGCCGATTTTCCAAATTAAAGATGGGCTGTTTGAAGTATATGAAAAGGTTCGTACCGAAGGGAAAGCGGTCAAGCGCATGCTGGAACAGCTGGAGAAAGCCAAGCAGAATTACTCCGTGAAGCACGTGCAGATTTTGCATGGAAACGTCTTGGACAAAGCGCTGGAACTGAAAGAGAAAATTCAGAGCAAGTACTCCGATGTCGAGGTGTTGGTTGGACCGATCAGTTCGACGATTGGGGCGCATGCTGGGATGGGGACGCTGGCGTTGGCTTGGCGGAATGAATAAGAGCAACATCTAATGAACCATTACTACTAGAAAATGGGGCAGCTTCACATGCCGATTTTTTTCGGCAAAGAGCTGCCCCATTTGTATGTCATTTTGGCACAATTTCATCATGTTCCAACCTTGATCACGACATTCCCCTTCTTCCGCCCTGTCTCCACATACCTATGTGCCTCCGATACTTGTTCCAACGAATAACGTCTATCAATAACCGCTTTTATCTGCCCCGCCTCCATCAACTCTTTAAGAAAATCCAAATCCTCCGTCCGCACCTTTGCAATCCCTTGCCCATCGACTGTCAGGAATATCCCGTTCGGCGCTAATAGTTTTACGCACTCCGATTTCGTTGCTTTCCCTACGGCATCAAATACAATGTCATACCGCTCTTCTGTTTTCGTAAAATCTTCTTTCGTGTAATCGATGACGTTATCGGCTCCCAACGATTTCACCATTTCTAAATTGGCGGTACTACATACCCCAGTCACCTCAGCCCCAAAATATTTGGCAATCTGTACCGCGGATGTCCCTACCGATCCAGAAGCCCCGTAGATCAGCACTTTTTGTCCCTTTTGAAGCTTTCCCTTTCGAAAAAAATGCAAGGCGGTCGTTCCCCCAAAAGGAATCGCGGCGGCTTCTTCATGTGTTACATTTGTCGGTTTTAACCCCACGATTGCGTTTTCATGCAGACAGATGTACTCTGCATGCGCACCGCATCGCATCCCGCTTAATGCATAGACGTGGTCGCCTTTTTTAAATCGCTTTACATGTTTTCCGATCGCTTCGACTTCCCCTGATAGCTCTACACCAAGAATAGGATTTCTCGGTTTTGTGAGACCGAGTACGAGGCGCATAGGAATCCAGAGCAAGAACGGACTTTTGAAGGCGCGTATTCTGCAGTCTCCAGATGTAACCGTTGTTGCATGAACTTTTATCAGGATTTCATTATCCTTAGGAATAGGCTTCTCTACTTCTCTTAGCTCCAGAACATCTGGCGATCCGTATTTCGTGCATACCACGGCTCTCATTGACATCCCCCTATCATGCACTTTGCCATGAGTATAGCGAGAGCATGGTATTGGTATACAGATACTTAAGTATTGTTTTGGAATTTACAACAAGCCCAGCTGGCGAGCCCGTGCGACTGCTTCCGTCCTTCGCTGTACCTGCAGCTTGTCAAAGATATTCCGGTTATGCCCTTTCACCGTGCTGAGTGCGAGGAACAGCTGCTGGGCAATGTCACGATTCGATAATCCTTTTTCGATGAGCTGCAAAATTTCAAGTTCTCGCTCACTAAGTGGCTCGATCAGGGAATTAGCATGGTGGGACTGATTCGAGTTGCCCCCTTCCCTTTTCGGCTCTTCCTCTTTCCATTCCGCAAGCAGCTTTTCTATATAACGTGGCATCGTCCCATAGACTGCCGCATCACACAATAGCCTTTTCATCGGGATACCTTCGTCGACAAAAGTACGGATGAAGCCACCGGGCTCCGCTATTACCAAAGCGTCTTTTACCATTTGCGCAGCTTTTGCTTGATCTCCATGCGCATGCAGAACAACGGCTAGCAAAAGCATGATCTTGAGTTGTTCATCCTCTAACTGTTTTGCCTCTGCCTGCGCGAGTAGTGGTTCGAGCACCGCAAGTGCTGCGGACGTATCTCCCTGTGCCAGAAGTACACGGGCATGGAGCATAGGAAGGTCATGCTTCTGTGCCAATCCGGCTGCCGCTGTCAGGTTGTCCTGCTGCAGTAATAGAAGGACTTGTGCTTCCGCAATAAGGGGCATCTGCATGACAAAGCAATGCTTGCGAGCATCATGCTCAGCATTTGCAAGCATGGCAGCCGCTCCACTAACGTCTCCCTGTGCTAGCTTCAGTCTAGCGAGTAACACCTGCGCTGCCACGACTCTGTCCGTTTGTTCCAGTTGACGTGCTAATTGAATGGACTGTTGACCATGATGTTCCGCTGTATGCAGGTCGTTCCATTCATAAAAAATCCGGGCCAAGCCTAGATGCGCTTCACAAGCAGCTGGTAGCGGAGGGGAACCAGCCAATTTTCGTACATGCTGATAAGTCTCAGCCGCCATATGGAGCTGATTATCTGCCTCCTGTAGCTTCGCTAGTCCAAGCGTAGCCATCATGGTGATCACGACATGGCCAATCTTCTCACTGTTCGATAATGCATCCTGATAAGCCTTGCTGGCAGCGGTACGATTCCCTTGGAGGTGATAGGCATACCCCAACGACCAAGTAGTGGCTGTGCGGACAGGCAAGTTGTCAGGATGCAGGTACTCTAAGGCTCGCTTGGCCTCGGCCATGATGTCGTCTGATTGATGCTTGCTCACAGCCAATGTGGCGCGTATAGCAGCGATATGCCCAAGAGTATCTCTGGACCTGGCATCTTGCTCCAAACCTTGCAGTGCTTTTTCGGCGGCTAGCAATTTCCGTTCAACGCCAGTCATTTGACCAGTCATCAGCAAAGCAGAGGCGTACATCACCAAAAGCGCTGGCCTTGCATCCAACTCCTCGTGTGGTAACGACTCCAGCCAGTTCAGTACAGGGACTACCCCTCCACGAAAGAGCAGCGGCATCCTTTCTCCCTCCACCAGTCGCGTTGCTCGCGATGGATCATTGGCGGCCACTGCATGGTGAAAAGCTTCCATCTCCAGACCATTGTCTTCATACCAAATGCTTGCCCGTGTATGTAATTCTGCGACAATTCGCTCGGCCTCGCCTGTTGTCGATGAAAAACGCTGACGGAGCCTCTGCCGCAGCAAATCAGCAAAAAGATGGTGATAGCGGTACCAGCGCCGCTCGCTGTCCAGCGGAAGGATAAACAAATTGGCTCGTTCGAGGAATTCTAACGTTTCCTGACCTGAACTTGAACAGATATCACTCTGGCCAAAAACGGCGTCACAAAGAGGACCGGACAATCGGTCGAGGATGGATGTATGCAGCAAGAATGCTTGAATGCTCGCAGGTTGCTGGGTAAGCACTTCTTCCACCAAATAATCGAGAATAAAATGGTGACTGCCGGAAAAAGATGGAAGGAAGGCTGCGACATCCTTTTGTTCTTTCATGGAAAGAGCGGCTAACTGTAGACCGGCAATCCAACCTTCTGTGCGGGCTTCGAGCAGGGCGGTGTTTTCCGGTGATAGCTCTAACCCCATCACCTTCTCCAGAAATTCAGCTGCTTCCGAATAGGTAAAGCGCAAATCGGATGCGCGTACTTCATTCAATTGGTTTCGCACACGTAACCGGGCGATAGGCAGACGTGGTTCCTCACGGGTCACAATTACCAGTTGAATCTGCGGGGGCATGCGTTCAAGCAGGAATGAGATGGCATCATCGAGTGGCCCCGTTTTTAATACGTGGTAATCATCGAAGACAAGAACAAACGGGTTGGGTACTGCGATTATTTCATGAAGCAGAGTCGTGATCATCCATTCGATTGGTAGAGGTTGAGGAGAATGGAGCAAAGGGAATATGTCCGCTCCAATATTCGGGCCAATGTTTTGCAGAGCTGTGAAGAGGTATGTAAGAAAACGCGCAGGATCATTATCCCCTTCATCCATGGAAATCCAGGCAAAGGGTCGATCACCGCTGGCAAGCCATTCACTGACAAGTGTCGTTTTCCCGGAGCCTGCTGGTGCTGAAATGACCGTCAGTTTACGGTTTAAGCCCTCGTGTAACTGCTCGATCAGTCGATGACGGGTAACGGTCTTCAACCGTGGCGGGGGCATATACAGTTTGGTGGTTACAATTGGAATCGTCATAATAGAAATTATAAGGATCGCCGTCTCTAAGCGTCAACTCCGCCGCTTTTTGATTTAGCGGCAAAATGCACCAGATTTCCATGGAGGAGATCTCCTTTCTCGATTCAGAGGTGAATGCCTTTATTATCCCCAAACGTGCATGACACAAAAAAACACGCCGAGCTGGCGTGTTTTCGTTTTGGTGGCAAGGATGCTATTTCGTTATACGTTTTCCAATAGCCTCCACGAGCTCCCTCGTTGTCTTCGGCAGATTGGATTTTAGAATGGAATTGATCATGGGGCCCTTCACACCATGGGCGGTGATATCCAGACACCCCGTCATTTTCGTCCGCGCCTCACCCAATGCCTTCGCTTTGAAATAACCCTCTCCGGTAAAATTCCCGCTGATCCCTGTCAGGTTGAACCTCACCTCAGTAGGCGGAGTCCATTCGGTGATATCCACTTGCAGGCTGATCGTTTTCTTCATGATGCCGATATCGCCTGTAAACGTCCAAGCGACACGACGTTCATTGATTACCTCGTGGCTGATGTAGCCAGGTACCAGTGGAACCCAATTCTCCACTATACTCACAAACTGCCATACCGCCCCGATGGGCAGGTTCAGCTCCACATCATGTATTCCTTGAGGCATGATTTGCTCATTCCTTCCCCCAGTGTTCTTTGGTATCTTGTTATGTTTATTGTCGGAACACGGGAGATATTTCAGGAATATGGCGAGTTAATCCCACCAAAAATACCACACATCCTGTTTCATCAAATAATCGGCGTAATGCCCTAAGGAAGGAAACTCATCCAAGACGTACTGACAAAAGATGAAATGCTCTTGTGCCAGCTTTAGAGCCTCCTGGTTGGTCTGCGGTCTTGAACCGGCTTGAAAAATCCAAGTATCCTCTGTCACAGCGAGAATCTTGATCCCATACGCCTCCTGCCAGTGCTTTACGATAACGGACTGGTAAACGGGCAATGGGCATTCATTATAGCCGCCCATTGGAATCCACAACGGTGCTTCATAACCAGATGCTAGCGGCAATTCCAGGACAATCAAGGCCTCATCCTCTAATCGATCCTGTACCCATTCTTCACTGATTTGAAAGGACTCCGTCTCTGTTTCACTGAGTTGTTCATCGAGTAGCTCCTGGCCTTCCCATATCAGAGAATATGCCTGATAGATCTCTTCAAAGTTTTTCCCATCCAAATTTTTCAACTCGGAAGAAATGTCTGTATATAAAAGTCGAGATTTTGCAATGTGCCGAAAGACTTCCTCTACGGATAAGCGATGGGCTTCCTCTAACCGTTTATGTACATAATCAGAGAGTGATCCTTCTTTGTCTACAGCTTCTTCTATCATCTCAAGTATATTATAGCTAGGCAGGACCAAAATGCTGTGCTTATCTACCTTTGTGGCAGGCACCGAGAAGTCCTCCGCAGCAACCACTTCTATGTCACATTCCTTTAGGTAATTCGACAACTCTTCTACCATCGTCACACCTCTTTTTTCTGTTGTTATGTTCAAATCATAGGATTACTCATCCATTTTACTTCAATTTCCAGATACAGTGGAAATGAACAAAAAGCAAAAAGAAAAATGCTTGGATTCCCAAGCATTTATGATTTGGCAAGAAACTGTTCCGTAAAGATTTTCAGCAAATATTCGAGTGTGATCGGATCACTGTAGGTAGAAGCTTCCGTGTCAATCTCAATGATGCGATTTTGTTTGACAGCCGGAACGTTTTTCCATGTCGCGGATTGCAAGAAATCATTGGTACTACCATTTCTTCTGCTGAGGATGAGGTAATCACCAGCATAGTCAGGAATCGCTTCCAACGATAGCTTATAGTAACCAGGACCGAGAACGTCCTTTTCTACTTTGTCTGGCATGTTTAAGTCCATTGCTTGATAGAGGATTTCCGTACCACGCGCCCAGTTATTTCCGAAAACATAAAAATCTTTCGTATCATACTCGAAGACAGATACCGTTGCGTTTTCACCGATTTTCGCTTTAATTTGTTCACCAGCTGTTTTTGCACGGCTCTTGAAATCATCAATCCACGTCTGGGCTTCCTTTTCCTTGTTCAAAAGCTTGCCGATCTCCAACTGCTGCGACAAGTAATCCAATTTGCCCCACGTAAACACGACAGTCGGCGCAATTTTGCTAAGCTGATCAAGATTTTTCATTTCTGCTCCCGCCACAATCAGGTCAGGTTTCAGGGCAAGAATTTTCTCCAGATCTGCATCCGATACGACTTCCACGTCTTTTAATTTTTCTGTAAAAAGCGGATTTTGCTTCGTGTATTGATCTACTCCGACAAGTGTACCCTTCATCGATACAAGATTTGGGGCATTTGTTAGACCGATAATACGTTTCGGTTGCGCTGGAACCTCGACAGGTCCTTTTTCCGATTGGTAAATCACCATTGCCTCTTTCGTTTCGTTGCCTGACGCTGATGTCTCTGGCTGTGCAGGTTGAGCTTGTTGAGATCCACAAGCGCTAAGCAAGAGCATGAACATGAGAATGACAGGGATGAATGCTTTTTTCATGGTAAGCGATCTCCTTACTCCTGATCCTATTATTATGAAACTGATTATCAATCGCAATTACTCACCTACTATAGTAATTTCTCTTCTACTTGTCAATATTGGGAACTTTACGAGGTTTGGCCTTCGCTAATTTGCGCAGAACGTGAAAAAAGAGATAGTTCATCCCTTTTGCTTGATAGGTAGTCTGATTGAAGCTCCCGATCAGATATACTTCCATATTGGGGAAATAAAGCATATAGCTGCCACTCGCCCCTAAGTGTCCCCACCCCGTATACTTTTGCGTCAACGGAAGAAAACGCATCCGCATGAGTCCATAGCCATAATCCATGCCGATCCGCATGTTGTTCCACTGCTGCATAATCTCGAGGGTTTCTTTTTTGATCAGCTGGTTCTGGACGAGTGCTTTCATGAACCGCAGTTGATCTTCCAGTGTACTTACGGTTTGGCCTCCCGCGTAAAAACTGCTGAAGCTGCGGTAGTTTTCTACGTTTATTTTTATCCCATCCAAATAGAGATGGGCTACCGGATTTTCACTTTTGCTGACGGGCTTGGAATACTGAGATAAATAAGAGTGATTCATGTGAAGGGGCTTAAAAATGTAGTCATAGAGAACTTCGTGGTAGGGTCTGGTAGTCACCTTTTCAATCACGAGCCCTAACAGATTGTACCCTGTGTCTGTATAATGAACCCGTTTCCCGGGATCAAAGCGCGGTTGTAAGTGCTTTTTCGACCATTGTATGGTTTCTTGCGGCGTCCAATAGCGTGAGGAATCCTCCAGAATCTCTTCTAAGAAACCTTTTCCCTGCTTCGGCTTTTCTTCAAAGAAATCTGGTAATCCAGAAGTATTGTTGAGTAGATGCTTGATCTGGATTTCGTTTGTGTAATCTTTTCCTTTCCAGATGTGGAGATCTTTTCGAATCTCTGTGGGTAAATAGTCAGCAATGGGGTCGTCAAACGTGACGAGCCCTTTTTCTGCTAGGATCGATACGATAACAGCTGTAAAAGCCTTGCCCACACTAGCTGTGTGATAGGGTTGATTCGGGTTGGCTGTCCCTCCATCTGTACTGCCAACCGCTATTGGCCAGTGGATATCCAGCTTATCGGAATGGATTAACATGTACACATTGTGCAGTTGTGGATCAGAAGCTACTTTTGCCTTCAGGTTGTTCTCTATTTCAATTCTTATCCTTTCATTGCTCATTCGTCTCCCCCCACTTCATTCACCTGCAAGGACTTATGCACCCGCTACTGATAAGCTATGTGCATTCTCTTGCCAATTATTAATAGAGGAATAAATAAGCTCGGAATCGAGTAAACGATACCAAGCTTTGTTCCAAAATACTTTACGAATTTCTCCTTATTCTTTATCTATGCTTTTCGCATAAGCTTTCAGTTCCATCAATAAACGAGCTACATCAGCTTTTGTCAAAATCTTAGTAGGCTGCCCGGCTACTGACAGAGCTTCTTTCTTTTCTCTATTCCCTTGTAGCAACCCGGCAATCATCTCGTTTGCTCCCGCATTTGTGAGATTGCGATCTGGATCGAATTGCTTATTGCTGGTTGTTTTTTGTATCAAACCTCTTTCTATAGCATCTTGCACGGTTTCATAGAGGGGATGACCTTTATCGATATCCGTAAAAAATTGCTCATCTCCCGCAACTTCATAATAGTCTGGAAAGAAGTCGTAGGACTGCTGGGCTTTGAGCAGAATGCGCAGAAATTCTCCACGCGTAACAGGCTGATCAGGATCAAGCTTGCTGTTTGTGACAGGGAAATAACCGTCTTTCACAGCGTACAAAAGCTCCAAATAGTGAGGGTGAACAGCAATATCCTTTGGAATTTTTGATTGCTTGTAAGCCGTATAGCTCACCCATTTTCCAGAATCCGCATCAACCACACCATCGTCTCCTACCATTCTGTAAACCAGCTTTGGTTCACGACTGACCAGATAGGTTCCGTTTCGCCATTCTGAATGTGGCATGAAATAGGTGAGACGAAGCTCCTTGTTTCCCTTTTCTACCTGCTTTGCTTTTTGTTCATCGATTCTAGCTTTTTGTACCTGAATCATCTCGAGTGGTTGATAGGCTGGAAAGATGTGCATTCCCTTTACCTCTCCATTGACAGGGTCTACGGTTACCCCTGTTTCGAGGTTTTGGACAGGTATTCCTTGCTTTAACCAGCCAAAAGAAATGTAGTAACCACCATTTCGCTTAAACAGCCATTTCTTGCTCTCTTCTGTTGGAGGTAGATGGATCGCATACAGCTCTCCTTGTCGATCAGGATCCGTCAGCTTTTTTTGTTCCTTGCCCAACGTTCTGGTTGATGTTCCTATCGAGATTCGCGAATGCTGACTGATACTCTCCCCTAAAATCGTCATGGGTTGATTCGTCATCGCATCGATGAAGACTGGTGCTTTTTCATCGTAAGCATAAGCAAGAATCATTTTCTTCTGCGGAAATCCATATTTTCCGATCTGTTCCCCAGTATAAACATAATGAAGCGCTGGCTTCACCGACTCATCCCACCGTCTTCCTGCCTCTTCCGCTGATATGGCTGGAACAGGAGATGGCAGCTCTCCATCGTACCATTTGCGGCTGTACGTACCGATTTCACCTTGTGAATCGACAATCACTTGAAGATAGTTCTCCAAGAATGGAATCTCATTTTCTACGCGAACAAAATGAAAAACATGATTCATTACCTGCGGAGGAGTGGAATCGTCAACCTGATATTCATTTGCCTTGGAAATATGCCCTTGCACTTCAGGGGCTACCGTATTTATGAAGGCTTCTGCCTTTTTTAGAGCCTCTTCTTCTGAAATGATGTCCACGGCTGCTTCTTTGTTTTGATCATCCGTAGATTTTGTAAACTGAACTAACTTGCCTGTTTTTGCGTCCACATCTATGTATAGACTTTCATTCCCGCCTTTTTCTTTGACCCAGTAGCTCGTCCAAACCGCTCCGTTTTGACCAAAAGCGATAGTCTCATCGAGATAGATATCTTCCACGATGTAACCATTCGTATCGATAGGTATCTTTTTCATGAGAGGGATAACCTGTTCCTCTGTAAGATAAGAGGCAGGTCCCGCTGCAAGTGCAGTTGTAACGATACCTGTTTTTTCATTCATCGCTGGTACGCTGGAAAAATTACAGCCCATGATTGCTAGCATTGTTGCTGATTTTATGAAAAGAGAACGATTCATGATCTCACCCTGATATTTTAAATTTTTCTTGATTATACCAATAAGGTATTTTCATCATGTGCGATCATGAAAAAACTGCACCCTATTGAGGTGCAGTTTATATGCGACGAGAACTCATTCAATCGATGTGGAGACATTTTGCCTGATTTCATTCAAAACCTCTTCCCAATGAAGCTTCATTTGCTCCCTTGTGTTCATGTGATCCAAATTCTCTTGATGAAAACTAATCGTCGTGCGATCAGGCTTGTCTGATAGCAGCCGAATTTGCAGTGTAGAAGGCTTTTCCCAATCCTTCATCGACCACTTCAAACGAAACTGCCTGAACGGCTTTACAACACGAAATTGACCCGATATTCCATCGCTGGAAGTAAAGGTCTCCCCCTCGCTAAAGGTAAGATTCGATACATGTCCAAGCCATAATTTCACCCCTTCGGACGAGGTTAAAAACGCCCATGCCTGTTCTGGGGTAATAGGCATCGTTCTGCGTACACCTACTTGGAAGCCTGTCGCTGCCGTTTGTCCAACAATTTTGGATGATTCGGTATTTTGATTCTTCATCGTTAACACCTCATCTAATCGTTTTTTACTCCGTGCTTGGAATCAAACTTTTATTCTCGAATGTTTTCGAGAGCACAATTAAAGGTGTTGAAAATCCGTAAACATGGCATGTGTCCAAAAAGGCAGCCAGTGACTCGGTCGTCTCAGTCAGCACCTTCATCAAATAATTGTACTCCCCGCTGATCCTGTAGAGATCGACAATCTCAGGTGCTCGTTCGCAAAATGCAATGAAATCCTTACACACACTCGTTTTAAACAGTACAAATGCAGTGGTGTGCTTGCCGAGCTTATGGGGAGAAAGCTCCGTCCGATAAGCAGTGATGACGCCTTGTTCCTCCAGCTTTCGCACTCTTTCCGTTACAGCTGGCTGCGACATCGCGATTATTCGGCTCAACTCGGAAATGGGAATCCGGGCATGATCGTGAAGCACCGACAAAATTTTATGATCGATTTGGTCCATCCACACAGCACCTCATTTTTCAAAACTGAAATATCGAAAACAAATAAAAATGTAAGGTATATGATTTGAAATACCTTCAAAAACTTATGTAAATTATAAGCCATCTCCCATAAAATGTCACTCATAAACAGAAGAGGAGAATGAGAACATGACATTTACCGTAAACGACCCCATAAACATTGGCAGCTTGCGCTTAAAAAACCGGATCATCATGTCGCCCATGCAGCAGTATAGGGGAACTCCTGAAGGTTTTGCCACGGACCATCATATCGAATTTTACAGCCGTAGGGCCAAGCATGTGTCTCTGGTGATAGTGGAATCGACCGCCGTCTCAGCCAACGGCAGACTGTTTCACAACGACATCGGCATTTTTACCGACCAACATGTGGAACCTTTGCGCAAAATAACAGAAGCGGTTCACTCAGAGCACACCCCTATCTTCATCCAGTTGTCGCACGGCGGAAGGAAGGCTTCGCCTGATGTAACGAATCAACTGGTCGCTCCAAGTGCGATTGCGTACGATGATTACTACGGGACCCCTAAGTCGCTGTCTCTTACCGAAATAAAGAGCATCGTAGAAGAATACCGTTTGGCGGCAAAGCGAAGCGTCGAAGCAGGCTTTGATGGCATTGAACTTCACGCGGCGCACGGCTTTTTGCTTCATCAATTTTTATCGCCTTTGTCTAACACGCGCACGGATGCCTACGGTGGTACTTCCGAGAACAGGGCAAGATTTCTGAAAGACGTACTTCTGGCAATTCGAGCCGAAGTGGGACGGGATTATCCGGTGATCATCCGTGTTTCTGCCACAGATTTTGTCCAAGGCGGTCTAACCCCAGAAGACTGGGTGCAAATGCTAAAGCCGCTTGAGTCCGAATTGGATGCAATCGATGTCTCAACAGGAGGACTGCTCCCGATCCAGCCTAGTGACGTCTATACGGCTTATCAGTTGCCTCACGCAGCTGCGATCAAACAACATGTCAGCATTCCGGTCATTGCCGTGGGAAAAATCTATAGCCGCAGTCTCGCCAATCGAATTCTCGAAGACCAGCTCGTCGATAGTGTCGCGATTGGTCGCCCTCTCCTGGAAGACCCTGATTATGCAGAACGCCTTTTGATCCCATAATCATACAAAAAACACGCCCAAGATTGGCGTGTTTCCTTTTTTAAAGGTTTTTCATGACCATCAAATATAGGATGACAACCGGTAACAGCGTCGCGATGATACCAAAAACGGCCCATCGACGAGAAGCAATCGTGTATGCTGGGGAAATTTCTCCGCTTGCCATGCTTGCTGCGCTATGTC
Source organism: Brevibacillus fortis (assembly GCF_046196545.1). Taxonomy (GTDB): domain Bacteria; phylum Bacillota; class Bacilli; order Brevibacillales; family Brevibacillaceae; genus Brevibacillus; species Brevibacillus fortis_A. The sequence continues at coordinate 1,554,245 of NZ_CP176370.1, read as the reverse complement.
GTATCATGGCACGCTGCAAGGGAATGAGAACCGCTAGCCAGACAATTCCTGTGACGCCGAACAATAACAACGAAAGTGTAAGCCAATTCATCCCGTGCACTTGCCAATTCGCTGTCAGAGCCATTTGAATTCCCGAGATGATGATGAGAAGAAGTCCAGGCAGCGTAAAGACGTAATCAGCAAGCATCACGTTTTTTACTGTACTGTGTATCACCGTGGGGTCTTTCTGCAAATCCGCCCGAACCTTCCAAAACGCCGCCGTAATGATATTCCCCAAGAAGAATACGACACCGACCAGATGCAGGAGCAGCCATACACTCATGTGATCATCCCTCTTTATTGTGATTTCAACAAGCTTGCCATGAACGATGATAAATCTTGGGCTGTACAAGATGTAGACGTAATCGGAAAGGAAGAACGAACGCGCAGACCCAGCGTTAAAAGCACGAACAGCTCCGCCATCTTGTCTGGATCGACCGACTTTTGAATCACACCATGCTGCTGACCACTCATAATCCACTCTTTGGATAACTGCACAGAACGTTCATAAAAATGCTGGAGCACTTCCGCAATGGCTGGCTCATCTTCCTTGCCAATCAAGTAGTGAAGAACTTTGTTCGTCACATCATTTGCGTTTTCCAAAGCAGCCAAATTATTGGCGATGACTTGCATCGGACCTTCAAACGTTTTGCGGCTTTGATTCACTTCATCCATGAAATGGTGATGGATGGCTTCCAGCCGTTCTTGCAGGACCCAGGCGAAAATTTCGTCTTTGCTTTTCACATAATGAAAAATCGCCCCCTTGGATAATGCCGATTTTTCCATGATGTCTTTCATCGTAATCGCGTGACAGCCCTTTTCTTCTAACAGCTCTTTCGTTGCATCAAGCAATTGCCGGATGGTTTGTTCTCTTCGTTCCTCTTGTTTCAAAAGTAATTCCTCCATGACCGAACCAGGTAATTTTTTCTATATGCCTCATCATACATACCAACCGTTGGTTTGTAAATGGTTTTTAGAGGAGAAAAGCTGCATTCGAACGAAATCTAAGGAATACGCATGTTATATCCCTAGGGAGGAGCATGACCATGACCATGACGAATGAAGAGGTAAAAGGAATCATTGAAAATTATGTGCAGGCCTACAATTCATTTGATGTCGAAGGTATTGTGAAACTCTTGCATTCGGATATAGTGATGGATAACAAAGTAGAAGTGCAGATTGATTATGAAGGAATGCTCGCGATTGATTTGCCAAACGGATTTAAGGCTGGAGATACGATCCAATTAAAAGGGAAATCGCTATTTATGATGAAGGAAGAAAAAGTTTCCCTGATTGAAGATTACAGTTAAGAACACGGCAAATGAAATACACCGCCCTCATGATATCGACACAGGAATGACCCGAATTTGTTCACTTTCTTCATCAAAAAAAATGGTAGGATAGAGGCATCACTTCATAAAAAATGAGGAGAGTCACAAGTGCGGGTACATCCAATTTACTTTTTACGTCTTACAGGCCTATTCGATGGCCTTTCCTTATTAGTATTGCTGGGCATCGCGATGCCGTTGAAATACGTGTGGGGCTTAGACAAAGCCGTAACCATCATAGGAAGTATTCACGGCGGGATATTTTGTCTGTATGCTCTGGCGATACTCTATGCGGCCATTCGCGTGAGATGGAGCCTGCTCTGGTCTCTTGCTTCGTTGCTCGCCGCTTTTGTACCGTTTGGGAACTTCTTTCTGGATCGCAGACTGAAAACGGTACAGGATGTGTATCCTCTGAAGCCGTTTAACAATGCCCTGCTCGTATACGCCATCGTTTTTTTCTCGTTCTTTGATTTGTTCTCGCAACTGCCGGTCATGAGTACATTTGCTGCTTCCGTAGGTGCCAGCTCATTTGTTATAGGGTTTGTCATCGGTCTGTATTCGCTAGCCAATACCTTTGGCAATATTATCTCAGGCATACTGACAGATAAGGTTGGTCCATCCAAACCACTGTTGATCGGATTGGTTTTATCAAGCTGTGCCTTGCTGCTGTATCACATCGTCGATCAGCCGTTTCTGTTGATTATCGTGCGAATCATTCACGGATTTGTTGCTGGTTTGATCGTTCCTGCTGCTTTTACTTTTTCTGCCAATAACACTGCACATGAGCAGCAAGGACGAAAGGTTGCTTTCACCGGTACCTTTGTGGGACTCGCAGCGATTATCGGACCTGCATTCAGCGGCATTATGGCAAGCAAAACCTCCGTGCCTTTTGTCTTTACATGTGTAGCTGTTATGGGCTTTTTCCTAGCCATCCTGTCCGTCATTTTTCTGCAATCCACTCAGGCCTGCAAGAAAGAAAAGCTTAAGAAGGACGTTCCAACCTCAGCCTTGATCTTCAATGCTGGGATAATCAAGGCTTACGGCGGTGCCTTTTTGCTCATGTTTTCACAAGGTGTGATCGCTTACCTTTTGCCCTTGCATGTCCAATCGCTCGGATACGATTCAAAATTAAGCGGTACATTAATGAGCACTTTTGGGATGATTGCCGTCCTGCTTTTTGTACTTCCGACCAACCAAATTTTTGATCGTGTAGCTCCTTCCAAAACGATGTCCATCGGAATTGGCTTCATGGGCGTGAGTCAGCTGCTTATTGGTCAATCCAACACGACATTGGCACTGTACTGCATGTTAGGACTATATGGGATCGGCTTTGCTCTCTTGTTTCCCTCTGTCAATACGATGCTCATTCAATCGACGCCGCAAGAATTGCGGGGGAAAGCACACGGTTACTTATACGCCTTTTTCTCTCTCGGTGTGGTCGTCGGCTCAGGCCTTTTAGGTTGGCTGCCCTTCTCCATCGAGGAAGGGTTTCTGTTCACAGGATGTCTCCTGCTCGTGTTTGCCGCTTTCATTGCCGTGCATAAGCGGCGAGAACGCTTGCTGAATCAACAAAATAATCAATAGCAGCCATCGTTTATAACAACAAAACCTCCTCAACCACTAAGCTAGTGGCGAAGGAGGTTTTGTGCTAATTGCTTTCAACCGCGTAATCACTGCGAATTAGGCATGCAGCCAACAGACCAATCCCTAGTACAATTGCAAGCAGTACAAAAGTAAGTTCATAGCTTCCAAAATTCATTAATCGGATGGACAATATCGGCCCAAGACTTGTTCCCGAAAACAGGATAAACGTATAAACCGAAACCGCAATTCCCCGCGATTTGCCCCCTAGCTGTCCAACAAGCGTGATCACGGAAGGAACGGATAACGCAATTCCGGCAACGAAAAGCACACTCGTACCGATCAAAAGAGCCAAGTTAGATATCATACCGAGGGAAGCCATACTGACCACTGCCAGACCTAATCCGCAGCGGAGCACGGTACGTAAGCCAAACCGTTTTGCCAGTCCGCCCGCCAGCGGAGAAATGAGCATGCCCACTACACCAATCGTTCGAATTAGCAGAATCTCCTTGTTGCTAAGCCCAAAATCAGATCCCGCCAAATAACTGCCCAAGACCGTATACATATTAACGAATGACATAAGCAATACAAGAGCGATTATGTAGCTCAAGACGATATTTTTTTGTTTGAACATGGAAGGAATTCGCTTAATCGGCTCCCAAATATTAACGGTAGCAAGGGGGCTCTCTTCTTTTGGCAGCCACCTTATCACCACAAACAGCGTCACGAAATAGATAGCAGCAAGCATATAGAATACGGCGTGCCAACTGTATTGTTGACTCATTACGGTGCTGAGCACTTGACCAATGATTCCTGCCGCCAAAAATCCTGTGCTGATAAATCCGATTGCCGTTACCCGTTTTGCCGCAGGGAACATTTCCACAGCATAGGCGAGTGCAACAGGCGAGAACGTAGCAGCGGCAGCACCTTGCAAGCCCCTGAGTACAATGATCCATACGAAATCATTTGCACTACCAAGCAACAAAGAAAATAGAGCAAGGGCAATCATCCCGATCACAATAACGTTCTTGCGGCCATACTTTTCGGACAACGGTCCGTAAATCAGGCACCCTATGGCAAACCCAACCGAAAATGCGCTGCCTACTGCTGCAGCCTGTGTCAACGTAATACTGAAAAGATCGGCAAATAGGGTCATAAGGGGAATCGTAACGTATAAGCTCGACATGACGACGATTCCAGACCAGCATAGGATTGCCGTCATGAGTGAGTAATTTCGCTGTGACATCGCACACCTCTGTTTCAATTTTTTACACACATTATAGTTAGATTATCTAATTATATTCACAAAAAAATATGATCTTATCTTCCCACCCCCAGTTTCTTTTCCATGCTGCTATTCAGCTTCGTCAAGATTTTTTCCAGCAGCATCCGTTCTTCCTCTTCTAATTCACTCATAATGGAGGCGCAGGCAGACCAAAAAACTGGCAGTGCTCTGCCTACTAATTCTCTGCCTTCCTGTGTTATTTTGACATGAATCTTGCGACCATCCAGCGTGCTTTGCTCTCTGATTATCCAGTGCCTTTTTTCCAGCCAGTCCAGCAAAGCTGTAACAGAAGCACGCCGAATACCCAGCCTGTCTGCAAGCGAAGAGGGGGTGATAAGTTCTCTGTCTCTATGTAACGTAAGCAACAGCAATACGTCCCATTTACACTCCGTTATGCCGAATTTCTCCAAATTCAAATCAATGATGTCTATGACGTTATCCCCCAGCCATAGCATCAATAACCCCAAATGAGCCAATTTGCGATCCGTATTTTGCAGAGCTGTTTTTTCCATTAGATTCAAATACGGCTGAATACCAAGCTTCGGCAATTGATCGGATGTATGCTCGCACTTGTTTTTTCTGCTCATGATCCACCTTGAATATAATTAGATTATCTAACTAAAGTCAATATAAAGGATTTTTTTGGTTTTTGCAACCCCCCTGGCAAGACGAAAGCCGAGATCATCAATTCGAAACGTGGGGTGACTGCGTCTGCGGCACGTCGCCCCACAGCCTCTGGCCTCTTCCGCCCAGCTGCCACCGCGAAAAATTCGGTAGGAGCCGTATACGTTCACATCATAAAGGTCCCAGCACCACTCCCAAACATTTCCCAGCATGTCGTAGAGCCCCCACGCATTCGGCAGCTTTTGTCCTACCGCATGTGCTGTACCCGTAGCGTTCTCTTGGTACCATGCGATCTCATCCAGCACTCCGTACCGATAACCACCTGTCCCTGCTTTGCACGCGTACTGCCATTCCGCCTCTGTCGGCAGACGATAGCCATCCGCTTCCTCGTTCCATACTATACGCTCACCATCTTCACTTATCGAGTAGCATTCCGTGAGACCCGCTTGCTGAGATAGCAGATTGCAAAACGAAATCGCATCGTTCCACGAGACATTCACAACCGGAGCCTCTGGGTGGTCATTCGGTCCAGCTGCTTTTTGGGCAACCGAGAAGTATAACGCATTCGTAACAGGAACTGATGCGAGTAAAAAAGAGTTCACCTCGGTTGTCCATGTGGCCTTGATTCGATCGTCCCGTAATTCGATTTGCCCTGCTGGGACGTTCACCATGGTGTACGCTCGTTCCATCTTTATTTCACCTGGCTTAACTTCTCGATCGCCTGCTCTTCGGTCGGCAAGAAAAAGATGTCGTTACCGTTGTTGGATTCATAGATGAAGTCTTTTAGACTATTACTTGTGTACACCGAAAAGTCACCTACAATTGCTATTTTCACCCGATAATTGATGAACTTCTGAAGGATTTCGCCAGCAAGGCGTGTTTTCAAATCGAAAAAGCTTTCGTTAATCAATGATTTGTTCATAATGATACGATTACTGTCTGCCTCATAGTGTACGGTTGCAATCAGATCCAGGGCTGACTGCACATCAATAATCAATACCTCGCTTCCGCTCACGATCGCAATGTTTCCCACAGCTGCTTCTACCTTTGTAATATTCATGTATATCCTCCTCACTTTCTATTGGTAATCTGCCTCACATAATCCTCACAAATATATCGATTGTCTTCGCCATTTGCTGGTGGAATGTTCGCCACTCGAAAGAAGCTCAAGCCCACAACCATCGCCATGAGTCCGTAAGCAGCGCTTTGCGAATCCTCTACAGACATGATTCCGGTTTGATTGCCGTAATCAAAAATCTTGGTGATGCCCTGCAAATCTCTCGTATAACTTTTCGCAACCACTTCTTGGAGATTGGGGTCCAATGCGGCTTTGGAGAAGAATTGTACAAAGAGTCTTGCTTGATCTTCATGCGGGATGTACATCTCAGCGATGCCATCCAACTGCGAAACATTGATCCGTTTTTCCTTGTCGTTAACGTATGGCGGCAAGATATGCGTAAGCGTAACGTCCATCATTTCCTGGGCCGTCATGGTGTTCTCAATGTCAGATTCGATTTTCAAGCCATAATAGGCCAAGAATGCCTGAAAGGCTTCACTCGTCAAATTATCCTTATTCTTAAAATAATACGTGACGACACCCTTTGAGCAGTCCGCATACTCCGCCACCTTATCCAGCGTCATGCCATCAATTCCGTGATTGCTAATACATGTTAGGGTCGCATTGATGACATCTGCTCGGCGCTTTGGTTCCATTCCTAATTTGGGCATGATCTTACCTCGTTTATTTATACTGTACGGTCGGAATAAAAAATTGTACACAAAAATTTTCCAGTTTGTCAAACAAATAGGTTCGACAACAAAAAACACGCTTACTCAGCGTGTTCCTTCATGACGTTACATGGCAAGTGCTTGGCGACTGATCCGATATTGCCCTGGTGTCAGCCCTGTCCATTTCTTGAAAGCATTTTGAAAGGCGCTTGGATCTGAAAAATGCAGCAGGTACGCGATCTCTCCGATGGAATGCTCCGCTTGCTGTAAATACCCCATTGCCATTTCTTTGCGGACATTCGTGGACAATTCATGATAGGAAGTGTCCTCCGCCTTTAGTTTCGCTTGCAGGGATCTCGTACTCATATGAAAAGCAGCAGCAGTTTGCTGTAAGGTCGGAAAAGCCGCAGGCATACATCCCATCATCCATTGAAACACGCGGTCCGAAAATTCCCGCCCTCTGATCAGCTTCTCTCTAATTTCTTCCGCGATGGGTTCAAAAGCTTTACGCAGCCGGACATCTGAATACAGAATCGGGTATTGCAAAACTTCTTTGCCTACCAAGAGCCCATTTTCTTTTGCACCAAAGTGAGGCTCCATTCCGAACAAATTCAAATAAGGTGCGATATCGGCCGTAGCGTCGTGTGTGAATTGTATCGCCTGTAACGGATTAGACCGATGACTCATACGGACGATCAAGTGGTACAAGGAGCTGACCATATCCTCCATGCAATGTCGAGAAACGCCCCCTGGGCTTTGTCTATGAAACCGCAGGAAAACATCGTTCCCCCGCTCTTCCCAATCCAGCTCGTACCCGCTGCAAAGGATCACGTGATACCGCTGATAAGCCTTCAATGCATCGACGATTTTCTCCGAATGCATCATGACATAGCCAAGAATACCCAGATCGGCAATATCCGTTAACTGTCCTTGATGCAGTCCGAAATGATCATCCTGCGTGTATATGGCAGCTTCTTTCATCAAGCGCTCAAGCTCCGCTTCGTCAATGCGAGCCTCTACATCTTTTAGCAAGCTGCTATCGAAAGAAATATGATCACAAAAACGCTCAAAATCAAGCTTCTTGTGAGTAATTGTTTTCATAATCGGATACACCATCGAAATCGCAAACCCATGCGCATTTTCCAAGTACGGAACCTCCTTTGCGTGAATCTACAACATTTATGCGCTTTCGATCATTCATCTGTTCCATTCCACACGATATGCTGAATACAGTTCAGTTTACCACGATCTGTCGGTTATGGAATCAACTCTACAGGGGGATATGAAAATGAACATTCTCGTTATCATCGGACATCCAGATCCCGAGAGCTATTGCTCTGCGTTGGCGCACGCCTATATGAAAGGAGCTAAAAGCAAAGCAGCACAGATTCGAACCATTGATTTGAGCCAAATCTCTTTCGACCCGAATTTGAAGTACGGATATCGGAAAAGAACGGAGCTAGAGGATGACTTAAAAGAAGCGCAGGACCTCATCCGTTGGGCGGATCATCTGGTCATTGTCTATCCGACCTGGTGGGGCACGATGCCCGCTATCTTGAAGGGGTTTTTCGATCGTGTCTTGTTACCCGGATTCGCCTATAAATATCGGGAGGGTTCGCCACTCTGGGATAAGCTGTTAACGGGTAAAACCGCGCATGTGATTGTGACGATGGATACCCCATCTTGGTACAACCGCTTGATCTACTGGCAAGCCGGACATCTTGTGATGAAACGCAACATTTTGAAGTTTTGCGGGATTAAGCCTGTGAAGGTAACGGAGATCAGTGGAGTGAATGCCTCAGCGGAGGAAAAGCGCAAGAAGTGGCTGGAGAAAGTGAAACAGCTTGGGGAGAGGCTAGCCTAAGCGTACGGTGAAAAAGCCGGATCAAAGCGACAAAACAAAAACTCAAGCCCTATTTCAGCTTGAGTTTTTCCTGTTGCCTTACTTATCGAGGTGCTTTTGCACACTTTCTAGAAACTTGATGCGGCTATAAGCGGGGCCGCCTTCCAGCAGCGGATCAACCACGTTGACGTATACATGATCTTGTTTAAAGGCATTCGTGCTTTGGATAATCGGATTCTTTTTCAATTCTTCAAAGGCATTCTTTGCATCTTGCGTTTCACGTGTGGAGAACTGTACAAACAAATAATCTGGATTCATTTCAGCCAGCTGCTCGACAGAAATCGCTTCTTGCGTTTTCGCCTTACTGATCTGTTCCGGAACTTTCAGACCCAATTCATCGTACAAGACCGGGTTGAAATAGACATCTTTCGGGTAAACGTAAGCTTGTGTACCACGAATGCGAACAGCGGCTACTTTTTTCCCCTGTAGCTTTTCTTTCAGGGCTGCTTTGACTGCTTGTGTATTTGTTTCATATTCGGCTAGAACCTTTTCTGCCTCTGCTTGCTTCCCTGATAATTCACCCATTAGCTTCAGATTGGATTCCCAGTCGGTCGAAATATGCGACACCAAAATGGTAGGAGCGATTTTTTGCAAGTTCTCCATCACTTCTTTTTGGAACTTGGTGGAACCCAAAATGACGTCTGGCTTCAATTGCAATACTTTCTCGAAGTTCGGCTGCTGTTTTTCACCAATGGATTCCGACTTACCCGTTACGGAAGCAAATATTTCTGGAAACTGTCCACCTACCGATATGGCCCCTACTGGATGAACGTCGAGGACTACTGCATCCTCCATCGCTTCCATCGCTCCAGCGATCACTATTTTTTCTACCTTTTCTGGAACGGTATACTTTTTGCCTAAATACTCAATCGTTCTTGTTTCGCTTGTTCCTGTCTGTTGTGCATGATCTCCGCTGATGCTAGCGGTTGAACTTGATTCTGCCTGTTTGCCTGCCCCACATGCTGCTAAGACAAGCATCCAGACTGCTATCATGCCAACCAGCATTACTTTTTTGTTCATTTTTCTCCTGAACCCCTTTTCCAAGGCTTATCTTATTCCTAAATGTTCTCGCAAGGTGACACCCGCATACTCGCTTCTGAACAAGCCTCTTTCAACCAATTGCGGCATCAGCTTCTCAAAAAATAATTCCATCGATTTTTCTGAACCGCCTGGAAGGGCAATAAATCCGTCCATAGCTCCAGACTCAAACCGCTGAACAATATCGTTCAACACGTCCTCAACCGTTCCAATGGAAACCCAGTGAGCAGACCCGACAACCTCTGGCCTTGCCAATACCTCTTCCACTGTAGGCCTATGATTTATGATATAGCGGCGCAACAGATCAGCGTGTGTACGGCTGCGCACTGGCTGATTCGGATCAGGGAGCATATCGACAGTTACGGGATGATCCAGAGTAAAGCTGCGCAAATCAAGGCCCAGTACGGATTGGAGCGATGCATGTCTGCGTTCCAAACTCAAATGCGCGTGTGCTTCTTTATGTAATTCATGCGCTTCCTCACGGGTATCGGCCAAGAAAAAATATAATCCAGGCAAAACTTTGATAGCGTCCGGACTACGACCTTGTTCCTCGGCTCTTCTTCTCAAGTCGTTTCGCAATTCCACTCCCGATTCCAGATCTGGCATCGCCGCAAATATCGCATCTGCTACTTTAGCGGCAAAGCTCCGTCCCGTATCCGACGCTCCTGCTTGAAAGAAAGGAATGGAGCCAGATGGATGGGCAGGCAACGTAAGCGGCCCTTTGACACTGAAAAACTCACCCGAATGATCAATGGCGGTAACCTTCTGCCTATCAGAAAACATGCCTGTCTCACGGTCCATCACAATGGCTTCGGACGGAAAACTATCCCACAGCTTTTGTACGACCTCCGTAAATTCCGCTGCTCTCGCATATCTTTCTTGGGGAGAGGGCATAGGGGAATCACCGAAATTTTCCGAGCCCTCAATAGAAGTGACAATATTCCAGCCAGCACGCCCATTGCTCAGCCAATGCAAAGATTGAAGCTGCCTGGCAACAACATATGGCGGATTAAACGTCGTGGAAATCGTCGTAACCAGTCCGATCCGCTCGGTTTCTCGGGCAATCGCTGCGAAAATCAGCGTAGGGTCAGGGCTGCCGAAATTTGCGGAATCGCCTAACATCGTGGGGTGAACATAAAGATAATCCGCACGGAAAAGAAAATCGAGCTTTGCCTTCTCGGCCATTTTAGCCAAGTCAATGTAATAGTCGATGGAGCCCATTTTCTCCACACCGCTGTCTGGACGCCGCCAGCCTTCCCCTTTCATCCAAGTTGCGTTTATGGATAATCCAATGCACAATTGTCTGTCTTTCGTCATTTTTCTCTACCTTTCCTACACTTTTATTAAAAATGATTCTCATTATCAATAAACAGTGTAGCAAGGCCTGGCACAAATGCAAATACACAAATCCCCAATGTGATATGCATCATTATTGAAACTGGCGACGAAAGGAGCGTTTATTGACTTGTGTAAGAAGAGGGAGAGACCCCGAATTTCTTTTTAAAAACTCTACTGAAATATAGCGGATTGTCGTACCCCACACTGAAGGCTACATCACGGATGGAATAATTGCCTGTTAGAAGTAATTCGCCCGCTCTCTCCATCCGATACTGGATGACATAATCGATTGGACGGACCCCCGTATATTTGTGGAAGAAGTAAGAGAAGCTTTTAGGAGTCATTGCATGCAACTCCGCCAATTCATCAAGCGTCAATGGATTCCTATACTGTCCGTTTATGTATGCAATGGCTTGCTCTATCACCTTTTTACTAGGAGAACTCTCACTCTCTCGATGCCTGCACCCCACCAAAACTTGATACATAATACCAAGGAATAATTCCTTGATACGAAGCTTCCCTATTCCGTCAACGGCCTTGGCACTCTGATGAAGCATCATCAGCAATTCGGTCACTCTTGGATTTGCTCCCGGTTCCAGCTTGAAATGGGCGTCGCATTCTTGTACGCCAACTTCATCATGTAGGTTATCAAATCGATACGTAAGCAAATAATACTCGAACTCTGCTTCGCCAATGACTCGCGTGTCCAGCAGCATGTCTGGCGCCGCATGAAATACGGTTCCTGGATGTAATTCGTAGACAGTCCCATTCACACACATTCTGGCTGCTCCGCGAATGGTAAAAAGAAAACCATGCCATACGGTCCTGAATTCACGCAATACACTGTTCGGCTGAATGACTAAACGGTAGGTACCTACTATCTCAGAGGAACCACTAGCAAATACTTCGGCTAGTTTATCCAAATCTGTCACTGTCTTTGCACCTGCTTCCTGTCCAAGATATGGGTCCATTTTTACAGCCATATTTTATCACATGCCTTTATCCAGCGTATCTCTTCCATTGGAATGATTTACCTAAGCAAAGAAATCGTGCAAAGTGTATTTATTATGTAGCTGATTCTGAGTATGATAATAGTAAAAATAAGAAAGAGGCTGTCATATGGATTCTACTTTTTCATCAAGAAAAGCAACAAAGACGAAAACCTTGGTTATTAACGCACTTTTTATCGCTTTTACTCTCGCAGCCACCATGTTTATTAACCTAAGACTCCCGATCATGGGTAACGGTGGCCTCATCCATCTCGGTAACGTGCCTCTTTTGATCGCAGCATTTGTGTATGGCAGAAAAACAGGGGCCATCGCTGGAGCTTTTGGTATGGGCCTCTTTGACCTTATCTCTGGTTGGACAGCATGGGCGCCGTTTACCTTCGTAATCGTAGGTGCAATGGGCTATGTAGCTGGCCTCATCGCCGAAAAGATGCCTGGCAATCGGGTATTTGTGTACACACTCGCAGTTGTCGCTGCCTTGGTGATTAAGATTGTGGGCTACTACTTTGTTGAGGTTATTCTTTACGGTAACTGGATTCAGCCGTTTGGCTCCATTCCGGGGAACGTTTTGCAGGTGGTTGTAGCAGCGGTTATTGTCATCCCGCTGGTGGGACGCTTGAAGAAGATTGTAGGGCAAGGGTAAAAAAGGAAGGATGGGGCAGAGCTCCATTCTTCCTTTTTTACAAAAATAAAAAGATCGGGAAACGTGTAGGAGCAGTACAAATTACCTTTGGGAAAGGCCGGCAGCACAAAAACCAGATTATCGCCCATGACTCCAAAGCTGTCTTTCCTACTCCTTGCCCAGATCTAACTGATACAAGGCGATATTGTGCTAGAGCATAAAATACTTCTTGTTGCCCAAACTCCACATATTCAGAAATGTCAGCAAAGGCAATCTTCATGTACTCCGCTGCAATTCGCTGCACACTCATTCCCAACTCGGCTGCCATTGCTACTTTCTGTCGCTTGATCTCTGCCTGAATCTGAGGTTTCCTCAAGTTCTCCCATCCGATGGCATAAGCGGTTTTCTTACTGTAGCCGACAGCCATTGCAGCACGAGTAGCGATGAAGTCTCGAAGGTACTCCAAAACAAAAAGCCTATGCTTTTCAGTCAGAGACCCATTGTCGTTATGGACTTCAGGTGGAGGATAGAAGCGTTCCTTTAATGCCTTGTCTCGGTTTGGGTCTCTTGCTCTTCCCACTACATCACCACCACCATTGTTTGAGTTGTTTTGCAAAAGAAAAAGCACCACTTGGGTGCATTAATCTCTCGTTGCCTTTATGTAATCCATTCCATTTTGATTTATTTTCATATACACCATGGTTATTTTTCCGGAAGTTCTTAGAAAGCTTATATTGTCAGCTAAATTACTGCTCTCAATAAAAAGCGCCGCCTCTTCAAATCCCGCCGGCTCTCCCATGCCCCTCCACGATGCAAAGCCACTACCTTTAGCCTTCTCCAGCATTGATGTTACTAAATCTGCATTAATATTAATCGCCTCTTTATTACCATTTTCATACTGACTATAACGCTTGTCTATTAGAAAATCCCGCACAGTTTCCCAGGCGGAAGAAGGGGTTCATTCGCGAAAGACAAAGTCCTTTCACTTATAGGTGGCAATTGCACGACAAAAAACCAGCATCCGCAAGTTGACAGTTTAATCAGATGTCACTATGCAAAGGCTGGTTTATAACTTGGCATTGTAAAGTTTTATGACAAGTTAAGAGCAACTCAGTGATTAAGCAAACCAACGAGCATGCCTAATAATATTATGACTGACAGGATGACTGGAACAATAACGAGCTTATGTTTGCTGTACTTTCTTGCATTAAAGAATGCGATGACATTCAGTACTATTAAGAGGAGGATTAATGAAATCATTATCGCCAAGTATTCTCACATCCTTATAGTCCTGATTTATAACTAATTTAAAATTATAGTTCATCGAAATCGATAACTTCAATTCTTCTGAAATTTGAGTGTATATCCTTACGGATGTCTTGGGCATCTCCAAACAAAGAAGCAGCATAGACTGCAGCTCCTAAAGATAACGCGATTCCGACAACAGTAGAAACACCAGCAGTTACTGGTGCAGCTGCTACACCAGCAACAACAGATGCCACCCCAGTTGCAAGCGCTGCCTCAGCTGCTCTTTGTTTGCTTCTTAAATTTTGCATTTGACCTGAAAATTTCTCCAATCTTGAGGAATTTGCTGATGCTTCCCAAGTTGTCTTAGTGTCTTCACCATCTGAGAGGTTCCACAACATCTCATTGATTTCATAATAATCGTAACTAATTACGTATGCATCCCACCAATAATCCTCATAATCATCAACCACATCGTAGTCCCCAAGGTCAACCTTCGCTTGAAGAGCTGCCATTTTTCTTTCAGCTTTTGGCCGTTCTTCTGCTAAATTGATTTCGTACGTTTCTCCATTTTCTTCAATTCTTAAAATATCCCTTTTTTTGTCATACTCTACTATGCTTGTCTCGTTTTCTGCAATAACTTTTACCTTTTTGACATTCTCATCGTCCTTTTGAATCTGAGCACTTATTCCCAATTTTTCATCTTTAATTTCCTGAATAAATGCCTCATTTTGTTGCGCTGAGACAATTTGTGCACCTGTGCTACTGGCCAAAATGCTTAAAGATAGGACGCTTGCAACAGCTATTTTCTTCATGTTTACAACTCCTGTTATTTTTTTAATTTTTACATTAATATACTATTTCTTTCGCGATACATATGTCAATATTTTCCATTCAAATACTTAATTGAAAATAAAAAAAGTCTCACCCAACGAGGAAGAGACTGTTTATAACACGTTCTGATATTTTTGTTGTGCTCTCTTAATGTGAGTGTCCACGCTGCTCTTCGATATTCCAAGCATACCCGCAATTTCTGAATGGGAGAAGCATTGTCCATATGCCAATACATAACACTCTCGTTCCCGATCACTCAATACGCAAAGTGCTTCTTCTATCTGCTCGTGCTGCCATTCCGTTAAGTTTGCTGGGCTGCCAGTTGTACTCCGGGAGACAAACGCCTGCCTTCTTAACGGGTCCATAAGCTTCTCCCGTTCATAATCGGCCCTACGTTCTATCCCGCGCTTGTTCCCAGGTCGTCTCCCTGTCTCCAGCCATTCAATGATCCAATCCACTTCACCGCGCATCTCACCAATCAATTGACGCTCAGCCATTGCCTCCTCATTACCTACCTCAGCACCAACTCTACGCTGCTCGTAGGCGTCGTTTAATCCTTTCTTCGTCTCTTTTAGCTCTTTAGTAAATCTTGCATGAGACCCCCTCCCCAATGCGTCTATTTACGTCCGTTGCTTTTATATTTCAGGAACTGCCGTCTTCCTGTGTCGTCCATCAATCGTTTTATCTCTTCGATCGTCATTACTTCAGCCGGCCTTGCAGATACCGGCTTTTGCCCTTTCCAAATGCTTTGCAAAACTGAACGGCTCCTTTCGACGCTTCTGCTTCTCATGCATGATTTCATAGAGTCTAGCCATGGCTTGTCCTCCTCTCAGGCAAAATAAAAAGGACGCCAGAACACACCGATAGTAGGTGTGAATCTGACGCCCTCCCGTTTCTCGGTATCAGGCTTATATTAAAATAATTCGCTCTCGCGGTAATCAACTTTGGCAATCTTTCCCTGACTCGATTTTACCACGGTTTCACCATGTTCTACCAGTGGGACTATCTTTGCTTTACCTTGTTTTGGATCTACCAGAATCATAGCTGGATTTTTCCCTACAGGTACTGTGATTGTCATGCTTTCAGTGTGTATCTGTACTTCTTTTGCTCGTGCGCTCATAATCCGTTCCCCCTGTCCAGTTACTTATGGTATAATATGGTTACAAATGCATATTCAAGCTCCCAGATGGGGGCATTTCTTTTAGGAGGTCATTCAATGCCAGAAATCTCTCTAGGGATGCCAGCATGGTTAGAAACCTTTCTTTTCTTGGGAACAATCACTTTACTTTCCTTGAGCTTTTATGCAAAGAGCAGGTAACTTTCCTCAGCCGCACTCCTTACTAGGAAGTGTGGCTTTCGCTTTTCACTTGAAATAGTATGTTAAATAGACGTTTTACTTAAAAAGGAAACAACAACCATATTTTTACGTATAACATGTAAACGAAATATTGGAGTGATAATAGAATGTTCGCAAATGACTTTGGACCATCTTTCTCCAGTGGTTTTGGTCCACCCTGGTGGTTTTTAGTGATTGCTGGAATAATTGTACTTGTCATCTTAGGAGCGATCATAAATGGTATCAGGATTTGGATGTCAAATAATTCCTCCCCACTCTTATCTAAACCTGCAAAAATAATTAGTAAACGCACAAGAACTTCAGGTGGCGGTAATGATACCAGTGTATCAACATACTATTACCTTACTTTTGAACTAAGCAATGGAGAAAGACTAGAATTCCATGTAAAAGGTAGTGAGTATGGCTTACTGGTCGAAGGAGATACAGGCACATTAACTTATCAAGGCACCAGATATAAGGAATTCAGCAGACGACCTTTGTAAAATAGGGTCGTCTTTCTACATTCCTATCTCCTTTCTATACCCCCTCGTCACAATTTCTCTTTTGTTAAATCAGTGAAACCTATTACTCCCTGTGACGTAAACTTGGGTAATACTAAAAAGGGGAGTCCATTTTGATTATTAGAAAAGTGGGAAATAAAACTACTGCTCTTATTATTGGTTGTTTTTTTATTGCAGCTTTTATTTTTACTCTCTATTCATATTTTGCTGGAAAATCTGCTCATAAAGAAGTGATTCAGGAGTTCATTGGTTCCAAGGGTGGAGCTGTAATTAGTATCGAAAGTGTTTCCTTAGAATCAACACCGTTCCCCGTCTATTCCGAAAATGGGCGACGTAGGCTCGAGGCAGGGCATCAATTTTATAAAGTTACCTACACAAAAAACGGAAGTGAATATACTGCCTGGTACCGTGGTGTCAATGGTCCGTTTGCAATACATAAACAAACTCAGACAAGATCAGGTGTACCTATAGAAGAAACACCAGAGAACGAACAATTTATTTATAGTTATGGTGAACGCTGGATCTTTTCTGACTAAATACAAGTAATGTTAAGTTAAGTCCTCTTCCCCAAAAACTGCGTCCACTTTGGTATTCAACACCATCTGAACTTTTCGTCTTCTTGAGAAATCCATCTTTCCATAATCGCCATCGAAGGAGAATCCGTTATAAACGATCTGGTTTGCTACTGGAAGGATCGTCACCTGATCGACCATAATCACCGAGACACTATCAGGGTCTTCAATCAAAAAGCGCTGGTTTTCATCGAGTTCTAAAACGATTTCTGTCATGCACGAACCTCTCCTTTACAAATCGATTATTTTGTTAATCCCTCATCACTTGGATCCATCATGTTGAAATCAAAATCTGTAAATATTGACATATTTGTAGTACGCTTATTTTGCCCGTTGTAAAAATCCTTCTTATCCGTTGATGGAACGCCGTGTGCGATGAAAGTCGCCCGCACGGTGTAGGCTCGAACGAAAACCCTCACGAAGAGAAGGGAATAAGTCGAGAATAGCTATACTGATCCAATATTCACTTTGCAAGACAATCTAAATGGTCAATATCCCTACCATTTCGTTGAAGGCTCCTCCCAATACCTTATGCCAAAATTTCTCGCCACCCAGCCATTAAGAAACGCGACTCTAACTTTTGATTTGAATGATGTTTTCACTCCAGATGCAACCGATTTGTATTACATTGCTTCTGGTCGCAATGAAATTGGTGCTGATAAAATTAATGGCTCCGTAATTACGATTCCTAATGTTACTCTTGATAAAGGACAGTTAATCATTTTTGACTTAGGATCTTACACAATGCCTTCTGCAGGAACGTATAAATTTTTCATTTCTGTTGATTCAAAACACACGCAAGAAATGGTATTGGATATTTCTAAAAATTAATTATCCATCAACAGCCCTCGGGATGGACCCGGGGGGATATTTTTTCGTCGAGACTGAAGGCTCGCCCCCCCCCCCCCGCTGCAACTGCCCCTCTATTTATCAAATCGTGTGTTTTGTTAACCTCAGCTCTTTAATAACACAATCACAGAAAGTTATAACTTTAGTTAGCGGACAATTTAGATTGATTGGCGTAGCGTTATATTTGCCCGTTGTAAAACATTCTTTCTTATCCGTTGATGGAACGCCGTGTGCGATGAAAGTCGCCTGCACGGTGTAGGCTCGAACGAAGACCCTCACATTTAGTAGGGAATAAGTCGGGAATAGCTATGAATTGATTGCCAGACCTGCTCAAATTTTGCAACCAGCTGGACTTGCGATTAGCCAAGCAAACGTCATCGTTAAGTATGGTGAGTATACGTATTGGTCGTATACCCCTTCATCGAATGACCTTGTTTTGGTTGTCGTCGCATTTGATTCCAACAATCAGGAAGTCAAACGCTGGGAAGTTCCGGGTTATAGGTATACAATCGACATTGGGATCGATAACCAAAATAAAACAGTGGTGTTCTACATGTGGCAAAAGGTAGGAGTATTTGAAAACGGTTCTTATCCGGTTTCGTTTACCTGGGAACAGTTGAAAATCAACTAATCCACCATCAACGGCCCCCGGGTTAATCCCGGGGTATTTTTCTCACCAAGTTGGGGAATTTCCTACTTTCTACAATTACCGTTTTGTTAAAGTGACCACTTTCAGTGCTGCGTTACAGATCGCTTCTTGTACCGTCATCCCAGTGCCGATCTTCTGGACAGACACATCATCAAAGTCTGCTTGCCAAGCGTACTTTTCATTGTCCTCGGCGTAACTAAGGACAAAGAAGTGCGTTTGTTCTTTGATCTTCTCCACCACTTGCCACGCATCGGCTATGTTTTGGAGTGGGTTCCAGTCTTTTTCCTTTGTTTTAAGCAAGCCTTTTTCAAACCAAAACAGCTCTCCTGCATGCCTGCCAAGCTCCCATTCCATCCCCTTCGTTGCCAGCGTTTCTATGATTTGTTTTTCGGTCATTGTCATTTTCCACCCAACCCTATTTTCATCGGCTCCAACACTTCCCTTGTGTCCACATCTACAATCTGCCACTTACAAAAGCTGTCGGCGTACCACCTAGCTACATACGAAACGTGCCTGAAGTCGCTCCAATGAGTAGCTTCCTCGATACTCTCCACATCATCATACGGATAGGCGCACGGATTGTAGCTCCCGTTATGCTTCAGAAACGACTTAGTCTCCTTGTTTTGAACTGCGTATTTCTTCGGCAATTTGATCTCCCTTTCATTAGCCATCATCGTACTTTCTACAGCTAACAAAATGTCTTCGATTTCCTTTCGGGTAGGTCGCCAACCAGCAGCCCACATCTTGATCCTGACTTCTTCCAGCATATCGGGAGGTAATCTCCAACCCTTTATTGCATCTTCCGCGCTAGCTCAAGGAAACATATCTTTCACCCCTGATTTTTGTTTGGAAAGAAACTCGGTAGTTTCTTATGTTTGTCGCAAGCGTTGACGGTTACAGGTGCCAGTCTATCGCTCTTGCCCTTCTTCGTGAACACCGTCCCTTTCGTCGTAGCCTTTTCGGTGCATCCGTTGTAATTGCAGTCGCCCACTTCGTTCACTCCCTAACTATTTCGATAACCCCATCGACACATATCTCTTTCACTTCTGATAAGATCGATAAGTTGCCAACTTGTCGTTTCCCACCCGGTTTTCATTACTGTGATATAATGAAAATAAAAACAATGGGGTGTATTGTTGAAGAGACAGTTTTTGATGATTGTAAGTGATGTAACAAAACCACAAATGGATAAAGTCACCGAAGTAGTAAAAGATTTTAACGAATTTATTGACTTGATTCCAATTGAGTCTAAATCTGATGGAGGCTATAGCCTATACATCGACATTCAAAAAGGCGATGTTGCTATAACAGTCTCAGATACACGAACATTCCTGAGAAATTGGTTTAAGCCTTTAAAAATAGAATGTGATTCAAATCCACGAGACTTTTATTAAAAGTCTTTTTTAATACACATTTTGTAAAACTATATCCCCTCTTGTTCCTAATACTGATGTACAGTAAGATTTAGGAAAAACCATTAGGGAGTGGAAAAATGGTCACTTGTTACGTGAAATATGTTATTGATCCATATCAGGTAAGTGTTTTTGAAGAATATGCAAAGATGTGGATACCTCTTGTCAACAAGTTTGGCGGACATCATCATGGCTATTTCCTTCCTCATGAAGGTGCTAATAATATTGCTTATGCCTTATTTAGTTTTCCTAGTTTGGCAGAATATGAAGATTATCGAAAGAAAATACTGGTCGATGAAGATTGCCAACTTGCCTTCTCACTCGCAGAGCAAACAAAGTGCATCATCAGTTACGAGCGAAGTTTCTTGCGTCCGGTGTTTGAATAATTTTCCTTCAACCTTGTCCATCCTTAGATAGGATGGGCTTTTTTATATAATGAGCATTTTGTATCCATCCGCTATATGCCGGGCAGCGAGAAGATTGTCTGCTGCCCCACTTGATCAGCTGCCACTGGATTGATTCAGATAACTTCTGTTCTGATGCGCCCCACTTCCGCCAAAGCTACCCTTCTCATCCTCGTCAAGTCGAGCAACTGCGTCTCTGCTGTTTACAATCTCAAGGGCAGCGCAAACGTCACGGGCCAAAAACCAAGGTTCTCCATCCTTTACCACTACTCGAATCTGTTTATCTTGATAGTTAAAAACGTTTTGAAGTGCCTGCATTGTATATTCCTCCCCTAACTTCTCGTTGTCCTTGAACTTCTCATGCGATCCAGCATTCCCATCAGTTTCGGGTCATCCCGTAACAAGCGCGGTGATTCCCGTGACTGGAAAACCCCTGCAGGCCGTTTAGGAGGCTCTAAAAGAGAAGGGAAAACCTTCTGTCCGTGTAAGAGTTGCTTTCTTTTTTGCGTTCGTACGAGATCGGCGCGGAAATACGAAAAATCGCTCAGAGGATCATCTATCCCTTGAGCGATTTTTCGTATTTCAACGATATAAAATGATTGATTCCAATTTTTTGAGCTCTCTTTAAAGGGACAGGCTTCCGGCTGTATACTTGGAACCCTAATTTCTGGTATAACTTCATAGCGGGAATATTCGTATCTGCTACTTCTGCGATGAGAAATTGTTCATACGGGGTATTTTCCATCATATGACGGAGAATCATCATTGCCGCCCCCTGCCCTCTGAATTCGGGAGCCGCTCCGACGAAATCGATTGAGCATTTCACGGGAGAAGGATCAGACAGAGTAGCTTCAAATTCTTTTTTCAAAAAGAGTCCGGCGAGGGTACCTTTATAGAATCCCAAGTGTTTTCGCAGCTCTTTTTGATTCAGTTTGACCGAAGAGACAGTGCCATCCGTGCATGCAGCCATACCAGCAACTTTGCGATCCTCCGTTACCGCTACATAAAATTGATTTAAAACGAACATGTGAGCAAAAGCTCTTGCAATGGTTAGCTTGTCATTGGAAAAAAAGCCAAGCCACTGCGTGAATCCCTCCGAAAAAAATGTGAGACATTTGCTCTCTTGCATCGAATTCTACTTGATCCGCCCTGATCACTGTAAACATGTACGGTTATTCTCCTTCCTTGTATAGAAAAGAAGTGAGGATAGAGGATGAAGGCATCGTGAAGTGGTTTTTTCGCATCATTTTCATCATAGCTAACCCGTGTAGTGTCGAATAGAAAAATACGACCATTTCATCTGGGTCCCCTGATCGGAATTCGCCGAGCGCCTGACCTTTTTTGACAAGCTGGGCTGTAGCGTGAAACAACTTGTCGCTAAGGCGAGCTACCTCGGTTTGTTTATCGCTTGTTCCTCCCCCCGCTAGAAACGATTGAGCCATCAATATCAGCAAATTCGCAAACTCTTCGCCTGTCGTCATGTCGCTGTGAATTTCTTTCACAAACTGATCCAATGCTTGTTTGGGTGAAATAGCTGACTCGAAGAAATCGATGTTTTTCTTCAAGCCTGCAAGTGCGTAATCCACCAGGTCGTCAAACAAGGTTTCTTTCGATTTGTAATGCCGATACAAAAGCCCGATGCTGATGCCAGCCGTATCCGCAATGTCCTGGACATTCGTCGACCCGAATCCTTTTTGAACGAATAACTGCATGGCTGCTGATTGTATTTTCTGCTTTGTCGCGTTGCGCATTTGTTCGTATTGTTCTTTAGTGCGGGGCATTGGGGGACCTCGTTTTTTGAGTGAGTTTTTACTCATTATAAAAGCAGGAGTTTTGAAATGCAATCTTTTACAGTTCGGTAATGCAAAAAACGGCATCTCTGCCGTTTTTCGTTGCCCCTATATTCTTCAATCTAGTCCTTTGCAGTGTTCAGCTCAGCTTCGATCTGGGAGTTTTTCGACGACTCACCCATGCGCCAGTAAACGAGGAGGCTTATGGCAATACAAGCTGCTACATAGTAGTAAAAGAGAGACTCGTTCCCGATGCTTTTGAACCATAGCGCGATGAATTCCGCTGTTCCTCCAAAGATCGCGACAGTCACCCCGTATGGAAAGCCTACACCAAGAGCGCGAATGGCGGTGGGAAACATCTCGGCTTTCACGATCGCGTTGATGGACGTATAGCCAGTAACAATGATAAGACCAGACAGCATCAACAAGAAAGCTACATAAGGGCTAGTCGTTTGTTCCAGAAGCAAGAACATCGGTACGGTCCACAACGTTCCAAGAACACCGAAACCAATCAACAGCGGGCGCCGTCCAATTCGGTCAGACAGCATACCGGCAAGCGGCTGCAAGACGACGAATACGAGCAATGCGGTAAAGTTAATCCAGCTAACTACCTCTTTCGGCATTCCTACCGTAATCACCATGAATTTTTGCAAATAGGTCGTGTAGGTGTTAAAGGCGATGGTTCCCCCGAGCGTAAGGCCGACGACTGCCAGCACCGCCTTCGGATGCTTCATCAGCTCTCGAAGCGTACCCGCCTTCTCCTTGTTTTTCGACTCCATTTTGGTATACTGCTCCGATTCATCCATACTGCGGCGCAGCCACAACACAGCTACTGCCCCAAATGCTCCGATGATGAACGGAATTCTCCAGCCCCATGCCATCATCGCATCTTCACTTAGTATTTGCTGCAGGATAATTTGCACACCTAGTGCCAGCAATTGTCCACTGATCAGTGTGACGTACTGGAAGCTGGAATAGAACCCTCGGCGACCACTCGCCGCCATCTCGGACAGATACGTTGCAGATGTTCCGTATTCCCCGCCAAGCGAAAGACCTTGGAGCAGGCGGGCAAGAACGAGAATGATAGGAGCAAACACGCCGATGGTTTCATAGTTTGGTGTTACGGCAATCACCAGAGAACCACCTGCCATGATAGTAACTGACAGCGTCAACGCGGCACGGCGCCCATGACGGTCAGCGTATCGGCCCAGGAGCAAGCTCCCGATCGGTCTCATTAAAAATCCGATAGCAAAAACAGCGGCAGTATTCAGCAACTGGCTGGTAGCGTCGCCTTTAGGAAAAAACTGAGATGAGAAATACACCGCAAAAGCTGCATATACGTACCAGTCGTACCATTCAATCAGGTTCCCCAGTGAACCTTTAAAGATGTTGCTTGTGATTCGCCGCGTATTTTCACGATCACTCGATGGCTTCATTGCTGTCCCCTCCTTATGTTTGACCCGAATCCATTCGCAATTAGGATTATTTAACCGCTTTCAAATGAAACAATGCTTTGAAAGGGTTTACATATTTACCAGGATGGATTCTCGAAGAACTGTTTTTATTCTAAGTTGTTTGTTTTGCTAGAATCTATTGAATACTTCCGGATGTGCAAAAACGGCATCCGAGCTGCCGAAAAACCCAGTTGAGTTACATTGATTTTTCGACCGGATCGGGCTACCCTTTTCCATAGGGAGGCGGCTGTTATGACAATCACTATGCTTCTGGGACTGCTTGAAAACATCTCTGTAATTGCAGTCATCGCCCTTATCATCGGCCAACTGGATTACTTTCGGAACATCGTGTACGGGAAAAACAACTGGATGCGGATCGTGATCCTCTCTACGCTGTTCGGGTTCCTGTCGGTAATCGGAACGGAGAATGGACTACGGGTCGATGACGCACTCGCCAATACGCGCATTGTCGGTGCCGTCGCGGGTGGGTTGATCGGGGGGCCTGTCGTCGGTTTTTTTGCCGGCCTTATAGGAGGTATTCATCGCTATTCGCTAGGTGGATTTACCGCATTCGCCTGTGCCATCTCGACCATAATGAACGGCTTCTTAGCCGGGATCGTAAGTACAAAAATGAATATGCTGCGTCTGAAATGGCAGCATATCGTACTGATTGGCGTTGCAGCCGAGCTCATTCAAAAAGTTTTGGTGCTTCTCATGGCCAAGCCTTTTTCTGCGGCACTTGAACTGGAAGTAAAAATCGCGATCCCGACCACAATTATGACCATTGCAGGACTGCTGCTTTTCACTCGCGTTTTCCAAAATCTCAAAATGATGCAAGACCAGTCCGGCGCATTGGGGGCAAACCTTGCCTTGTCGATTGCAAGCCAGACGTTGCCTCATCTGCGGACGGGGCTAAATCAACATTCTGCGAAAAAAACCGCTGAACTGATCCGTGAAATGGCCAGGGTGGATGCAGTCGCCATTACCGACCGCGAAAAGCTGCTCAGTGCAAAAGGCCATGAACTGGAGAATCATTTTCAGAAAGAGACGCTGTGCGCACAAGTAGCGGAGGCTGTTTTGACCCACCCTACAGGGGTATGGCGCGACAAAGATTTTGCTCTTCCGCGTCCGCCTCGCCTAAAATCGATCAGCGCCGCATCGTTGTATCATCAAAACCAGAAAATCGGGACGTTGCAATTCTACTATAAAACCTCTTCCTCCAAGACGTCCCAGACCAACGAGAAGTTAGTGGACGGCCTCGCCAAGCTGCTGTCGGTCCAAATTGAACTGGCGGAGATCGAGCATCAAGCGAAAATGCGGAAGCAGGCTGAAGTGAGCGCCCTGCAAGCACAAATCAATCCGCATTTTCTGTTCAACACGCTGGGGACGATTATGTCCTATTGTCGTACAGACCCTGATCAGGCGAGAAACTTGATCGGTCATTTAAGTGACATCTTCAGGCGCAATTTGAAAAGCAAGGGAAATCATCACAGCTTGCAGGAAGAACTGGACGGAATCAAGTCGTATTTGGAAATCGAGAAGGTCAGATTTGGCAACCGATTTAAGGTGAACATGGAGATCGACGAAACTCTGCTGACCCGCAAATTGCCTGTCCTGACTTTGCAGCCGATCGTGGAAAATGCTATTCACCATGGACTTTCTCCAAAAGTTAGCGACTGTCTGCTCACGATTCGAGTAGAACCGTATGACCAAGAAGTGAAAATCAGCATTGAAGACAATGGAGTTGGAATCAGTGAAGAGCGTTTGGCCGAAATCTGGAACAACCAATCGAAAGGGATCGGCCTCGTCAATGTCCATTCACGGCTTCAATCCATTTATGGCAAAAAATATGGCCTCACGATTCAAAGCAAGCCTGGTTTGGGAACAGTCGTATCCTTTGTCGCTCCGTTATCCGTATTTGTAAAGGAAGTGCATCCAGATGCTCCTGAAAACGATCATCATTGATGACGAGCCAGCCATTTGTTCCGAATTGGAATATTTGCTGAAAAAATATATTGATATCCAGGTGGACGCAATCTATACCAATCCGCTGGAAGCATTGCCCCATATTATCAATTCCGAGCCTGATTTGCTTATGCTTGATATTCAGATGCCCGGGATGAATGGGCTTGAATTTGCCAAAACATTGAGTCAGATGTCCAATCCCCCATTGATCGTTTTTTCGACCGCCTATCATGAACACGCTCTGGAGGCCTTTTCCACGCTGGCTGTGGGATATTTAACCAAACCGATCATGGAATCGAAATTGGACGATGTGATCCAAAAAGTGAGGACACTGAGGAAGCGCTCGGTCATGAATGACCGCACCGCGGCAGTTCCCCCGATGGAAGAGCATGTCTGCATCAGGAAGACCAACAAAATCATCCCGATCCCTGTAGGGCAAATTTACTTTGCGTTTGTGCGGGAGAAAGATTTATATGTTGCGACAAAAGAGAGTATCGACAAGTGCGACTTGTCCTTAAATGAGCTGGAGGAGATTTTGAACCGATCCCGCTCTTTCTTTAGAAGTCATCGGAACTATATTTTGAACGTGAAGCATATTAAAGAAATCATTCCTTGGTTTAATAATACGTATTTGATTAAGATGAATGATGACAGTCAGACGGATATTCCTGTAAGTAGAGGGAAAATGAAAGCGTTTCGGGGTTTGATGAATTTGTGAGTTTGGGGGAAGAAGGATTAGGAACGGAGCGAGGAGAGAGTAGCTTTTCGCTCCTTTTTCTGGATAGCGCTTTATTTTCAAGTTCGAAGGATGGTTACTCAAGCTATAAGGTTTCCGAAACCTCCGTCGAAATGGGGGATTTGTTATACAAAAGATACAAAATGAAAAAACGGCATCTCTGCCGTTTCCGTAATCATTATATGGTGGACCTATCGGGATCGAACCGACGACCTCTTGACTGCCAGTCAAGCGCTCTCCCACAGTGCTTAGTTGTACTACCCGGGATTGCCAAACTTAAGGCTTGTATCTGAACACGGTATGGCACGCTCAATGGACATCTCTTTATTTGAACCGCTGGGCCTGCCTTGAAGGCATAATGGTCAGTTCCGGAATGTTGACATGCTCAGGCTGCTCCAGTGCATAGAGTGCCGCCTCTGCAACATCATCGGGATGTAACGGCAAGACCCTCGAAGCAAACGCGCGAATTTCATCCTCGGAATACCCGGCCACCTGAGAAAATTCTGTTGCCACCGCCCCGGGCTGAATCGTAGTAACGCGAATTCCCTGAGAGATTGTCTCCAAACGCAATGCAGACGCTATGGCGTTAACGCCGTATTTGGTGGCACTGTATGGGCCTCCTCCGGCAATCACTTCCTTGCCCGCAATGGAGGAGATTATGATGACATCTCCCTTACCCTGGCCCAGCATTGGCGGGAGTCCGTACCGCAACGTCAGCATAAGACCGTGTACATTCGTCCTGTACAGCTCCTCCCATCTTTCCAGATCTACTTCTACCAAAGGACTTCGATACCCTAATCCGGCATTGGCGACTACAATGTCAAGACGCCCCCAGCGGTTAATAATGACATTGACAACATGCTGTACTTCTTCAGCTTTTTGAATATCGGCAGGTACCGCCATAACCTCGTACAATCCCTCTTTATACAAGTCGTGAACCAGCTCATCTAATAAATCTCGTCGGCGTGCCACTACGGCTACATATGCGCCACGCTTTGCCAGTTTCCTGGCAATCGATGCCCCAATGCCGCTGCTGGCGCCTGTCACCAAGACTACTTTTCCGGCCAGACTCTCCTTCGTATTCCAAGATAACGCCAAATCATCCAGTTTCATTACGCACTCTCCCATTCCAACATTATTTTGTTAAAGGCAGGCGATGAACACCCTGGCTGCCTCCTGGCGCAGTTCCTATATATAAATATCCGTTATGGCTTGCAGCCGTAGTAACGCCATACAGTGTGCCTTCCGGATCGTGCCAGCTGCCGATAAGCTCCCCCTGCGGGCTGAATTCCGCAGCAAGCCCATGCTTCGCCGGTGCGCTTGCGCCGCTAAGCAGCGCCTGCGGTACTTTGGCCATGATACTGGCCAACCAAGGGTTGCTATGCATCTGATCTACAAAAGCAATGCGAGTCGTGAAGATACCGACCCAGAAATGACCTTGCTCATCGCGCGTAATGTTGTCTGGAAAGCCTGCGAGATTGTCTGCGAAAATATCAGATGTACCCTTCTTTGGACCTTTCAGCCAGTATCTGGTCAACTGATAATGATACGATTCCGCCACAAGCACAAAATCTTCATCCGCAGACAAGGCAATCCCGTTTGCAAAATAGAGGCCTTCTAACAGGACGGTCGTCTGTTTGGTCATTGGATCGTACTTCAGCAAACGTCCATGCGGCTTGTTCTCGGCAATTTCTTTGAAGGTCACGCTGCCGTAGTTCGAGGTATCGGAAAAATAAATCGAGCCATCCTGGGCAATATCAAGTTCATTAGCTAAATAGATCGGCTGGCCGCCCACTTGATCGGCCAATACTACTATGCTCCCGGATGGGTTTATAGACAGCAGTCCCCTCTTGATATCAGTAACAATCAAATTTCCATTGGCGTCGAATTTAAGCCCATTTGGCGTGCCTTTGGTGTCTGCAAACACTTGAGCCTTTTGCGGATTGCCCTTTGCATCGAAAGCAACCTTGTAAATTTTCCCGCCCGAATCTCCAGTATACAGAACGCCTTCCTTATCAAATGTAATGAACTCCGGGAATCGGGGAGCATCCGTAACAAGCTGAGCCGAGCTCAGTTTGTTGTTCTGTTTCCACGGACCTTCCTGCTGAAACGAGGGGGGCGTTGGCGCAGACCATTTGGCCGGTTCAACAGGTGAAGGCGCCAGCAAGAGAACAGTCACTCCAATCAGCGGAACCGCAAGAAGCGCCAGCCCCCATCTTAGTACTCGTTTAAGCGAGGAGCGTTTCCGACGATTCGTGTCTTCAGCAGTTTTTTTGGAGAGAGCTGATGTATGAAGGGGCATTAGTTAGTCTCCTTTATCATGTAAGCAAGATTTTTAGATTTGGACTACTATTTTGCCGAAATATTGCTTTCCTTCAGCCAAGAGCGTGAATGCTTCTCCAATTCGATCCAGCGGGAACACACGGTCGATGACGGGATGTAAAGATTGATGAGCAATCGCTCGGTTCATCCGCTCAAAGTGATCGCGGTTACCGACTTGACTGCCGCGAATTGTTGCGGCTTTCTGCAAAATGCCAGTGACATCATATTCTGGAATGGTCAAGCCCGATAAGAACCCGGCCAAGCTTAAGGTTCCTCCAATGCGAAGCGCATTTATGGATTTTTCCATCGTTTCAGCTCCTCCAACATCCAGAACATGATCGACGCCGCAGCCAGTCAGCTCTAACGCTGCCTTATCCCAATCGGGAACTTCCGAATAGTTGATCGTTTGCCATGCGCCGAGAGCTTTCGCCCGTTCCAGCTTGGCGTTGCTGCTCGAGGTAATGATAACCCGTGCTCCTGCCATAACAGAGAATTGAAGCCCGAAGATGGAAACACCGCCTGTTCCTTGCAGCAATACGGTGTCACCCGCTTGCAAACCACCGTATTCGATGAGCATGCTCCACGCGGTTAATGCTGCGATCGGCAAGGTGGAGGCTTCCTCCCAAGAGAGGTGATCCGGAATAGGGACAACTCCGTTTTCCGAGAGAACGACATACTCGGTCGCTACTCCGTTCAACGGACCTCCCAGGCTTTCTCCTAACACATCCGGTCTTGGGTTGCCGGCAATGAAGCGTTGTTGCAGATTACCCGCTACCCGGTCTCCAACCTGAAACCTTGTTACTCCCTGGCCAACGGCTACAATTTCTCCCGCTCCATCTGATAATGGAATGAAGGGAAATTTGATTTCGACCGGCATGAATCCATTCAGGATCACCAGATCCCGGTAATTAAGAGAGGCGGCCCTCATGCGAATCAGTACTTCTTGTGGGCCCGGCGTTGGTATTTCGAGTTCCGTCAAGGCCAAATTATTTAAGCCGAAGCCATTTGTCAGTTGTATAGCTTTCATCGAGTTATTCCCCCTGCAAGATCAGATTGATTTCCCGGATTCTTGTAATTACCGGATCCTTCGCGCGGACGAAGCATGCTTCCCACAAGCCGAAGGCCTTGCTTTCGTGTCATGAATCGCGATAGCTGCGCTCCGAAATAATTCTGTACACCCGGAACCACATACAGTTTTCCAGCCTTCAACGCGCGAAGTGCAACCTCTACGACTCTTTCCGGACTGTCTTTCTTACCGACGGAGGCTTCTTCCGCTCCTACAACATTAAAGAAACGGGTGTCCGTCGAACCGGGACAAAGCGCGAAGAACTTTATGCCGCGGTCGCGGTTTTCCCACCATAACGCTTGAGTAAACGACAATACGAAAGCTTTCGTCGCCCCATATACGGCCATATAGGGAAGTGGTTGAAATCCGGCGGTTGAAGAAACATTAATAACTGCACCTGAGCTCCTGCGCAACATGTCCGGCAAGAACAAGTGGGTCATATCTACAACAGCAGCGACATTGAGCATGACCTCTTCATGCTGACGCTCACCTGATACTTGCTCAAACAAACCATGCGTAGCAAAGCCTGCATTGTTGACCAGCAGTTCGATCCCCACTTTCAAAAGTTGGCATTGCTGATATAACTCGCTAGGCGCGCCCTCCTTCGCAAGATCCATGGAGATAACCACGGCTTTAATGTCATACATCTTTTTGAGCTCGGATGCCAGGCTCTCGAGCTTGCTCTCCGATCTGGCCACAAGCACCAAGTGGCTGCCTTGTTTGGCCAGTTGCCTCGCGAATTGCTCACCAATACCGGAAGAAGCTCCCGTGACGAGCGCCCATTTTCCTTTGATTGTCATAGCATTATTCTCCTTTTAGATACTATGTTTTAATTCAGAAACACCGTTACTGTATGATCAAAAATAAACCCCAACTTCCAAGAAAGTTAAGAATCATTGAACTTTAAAGGTAACGGTGTTTCCATTGGGACTCATTGTAATCTCCCTTTTCTAGAAAGTCAATATGATCTTTGAACATCCATCGTCACATTGACAACTGCCCAACAACTATATAAAATTCCTGATAAGAGAATCGGAAACTTTGTTTCCTAACGAAAACGCGATAACCAAAGGTGATGATTATGAGAGACCGAGATATCTCCTCCAATGCGAACACACGAATGTTGAAAACCTACCAGGAAGCTCGCTTGCAAAATATTGAAAATCTCCGCAAGCTCGTTGTTGATGCTGCGGCAACACTCTTGCAAGAAGAAGGTCCGGAAGCCGTTACCGTGCGTAAAGTAGCGAAGAAAATGGATTGCTCGACAAAAATCATATATAGCTTGTTTGTCAATAAAGAGGGCTTGGCTCAGCAGTTGTATCTGGATGGTTGTAAGCTTCTCACTAACCAATTAGAGGGGGCGCCGCAAGCTGCTGATCCATCACAGCAATTGTTGAATTTAGGGGAAGCATTTTGGCAATTCGGGCAGCGTTATACCAGCTATTATAAGTTGATGTTTGGAGGAGCCTTCGCAGATTTCAAACCAGACGAGAAAAGCATGCATGGCACTGTAACAGCCATGCAACAATTATTGATCGTGATCAACAATGCGAAAGAGCGAGGACTGATTCCCGACCAATATGACACGGAATCTGTTGTACGTATGTTCTGGGCCTCACTCCACGGCGTTATTCATCTTTACATTGGTGGACACTTGGGAGATGTACAATCCGCCTATGCGGTTTACAGTCAAACGTTGTCTTTGATTGTCAGCTCGTTGTTGCCAGATCATAGCACCTAAAGAGGTCTTCAGAAAATCTTGTGCAATAATATGGTATGATTGTGTGTCTTTATGGCATCCCATAGAGGGATGAGCTAATTTTGATCTAATGGCTGACAATTCATACTCGCTGGGGACTTTTAATGGTAGATTCAGATGCCGTGCTCCTCCGTAAACGCCAAATAACCCCCAACTTTTGAAAAGATGGGGGTTATTTGACGTTTGCCAGATTCTATTATGTATTTGAAGTTACAGACGAGATGCAAGAATTAAATCCAATTACCATCAAATTATTAATGAAATAATTGAAAGCAAATATTTTTTATATGATGGTTGTTAAGTATTGTAAATCCAGACGCCGTGCGCGGCAATCTTCTAGTCTCAGCTCATATTGTGAAAAAACAAAAAAGCGGTATCTCTGCCGTTTTGAAGGTCAAGTATGGTGGAGACAAGGGGGATCGAACCCCTGACCTATTGACTGCCAGTCAAGCACTCTCCCGAAGTGGTTAGTTTCACTACCTATTTGAATATTAAGGATCATCATCATTAAGGTAAATGTGTTAGGTTAAGCCCAAATCGGCATCCTTAACACAGCTTCATTCTTATGCTCGTTATTTACCGTCCAAATTAATTGTCGCTGTTTCCAGCATAGATTTCCAATCAGCAAAATCCGTCTCCCTTGCAACATACCGATTAAAAAGTTCGTCAGGAATATTAGTAATATCTTCTTGCGTCTTTATTTGAAAGTTGCCTTTCTGTACAAACTCTCCAAAGCTCTTAAAGCTGGAATGCTTACTCATAAATGCTTCATTAAACAACTTCTCTAATGAAATATGAGTCGGATCTTCTTGAATCGTTCTCTGGCCTTGTAAGTCCTTCAGCAGTTCATCAAACGACATTGGCTTTTGCTTTCTCAGAATACCACCCCTAGATCTATTTTATCGATTCCTTGCTACCTTGTCGACAACGAAGCTCACGTGTTTTCAAGCCACTTCCCAAAGTCAGCGCCTTTTTTCCTTGGCGGTAGTTGAATATCTTCGCCAAATTCTTTGAGCTTACGGAATGCAGCCTCTTGAACTTTATACACGGCATCATTCTTCATTCTATTCGTGAGTACAGCGATGGTTTGTTTGTTTTTCCACTGACCTAACTCTTCTACAGCATCTAAACGTTCTCTCCAATTGGATGCTCGGCTCGCAGATATTTTTAATTGCTCATAATTTGAAGGTAACTCATTTTTAAATTCATTTTTATCCAAATGATCCCATCCTGTTTTATTTTTATTGCCTACATTTCAGGCTTTGCCGCCTTTTTGATTACCGGAAGTGGTTCCGCCATCCTGATTCGTGCCTTTGCTTTTATAGGGTTTTGGTGCGTTTTTTGCTCTGTTGTCACTAGCTTGCCAACGGTTCCAGCCCTTTTTGTCTGTTCCCCTGCCTGTTCCACCCTTGCCCTTAGCTTTACTCAATTAATCACCCCATTATGGCTTATGATTAACTTCTCACTACTAACATACGGCACTCCACATGCGTGATATACATGAAGGAAACCATAGCGACTTCATCGACTTAGAACAGTATAACTTAAGTATTTAAAAAAAACGACATCTCTGCCGTTTCCGTAGTAGTTAAATATGGTGGACCCTATCGGGATCGAACCGACGACCTCTACACTGCCAGTGTAGCGCTCTCCCAGCTGAGCTAAGGGCCCATATATATGGTACTTCCAGCGTTTACCGCTTCAGTAAAATCAGTATAGCATACGCCCGCCGTACACTGCAAGCGAAAAAAACCGATAAATCCCCGTCCCAACTGAAAAAACCACGAAAAAAAGCCAACCGATCTCAACCGGTTGGCTTCTCTCATTTCCCAATCAATCCTACTATCTTACCGTCACCACAATCGGTGTCTTCTTCCCACCATACTGCACATAAATCGTTGCTTTACCCGACCCTGTCGCTTTGATGACGCCGTCCTTCACATCGGC
Source organism: Brevibacillus fortis (assembly GCF_046196545.1). GTDB lineage: Bacteria > Bacillota > Bacilli > Brevibacillales > Brevibacillaceae > Brevibacillus > Brevibacillus fortis_A. The sequence continues at coordinate 1,520,891 of NZ_CP176370.1, read as the reverse complement.
TACCAACAGGCGAGAAGTGGTCCAGAGAGCTGGCTTGGTGACATTTTGCTCAGAGCCATCCATGTACGTCGCGATGGCGGTCACTTGCTTCACTTCGCCTTTGCTCATCACGAGCTGGACGACATCTGTCTTCAAGTATTTCAACATATCAACATCGACTGGGATGGACACGCTCTTGTCGTTGTATCTCGCTGTAACCGTCGTTTTGCCGTAGGCACGTCCTGAAACGAGGCCTTTGGTTACATCTGCTACCTTGTAGTTGCTCGTCTTCCAGTCAGCCAGATTGGTAACATCCATCGTGCGGCCATCTGAGAAGGTAGCTGTCAAGGTTACTTGTACGTTGCTGTTCGACTTCGTAGATACGAAGCGCTTGTTTGCTTCCAGCTTGCTCACGATTCCGACTTCTACCGGGATGCTGATCGATTTGCCGCCGTATTTCGCGGTGATCGTCGCACGTCCGTTTGAGAGACCTGTTACGCGGCCGTTTACCACATCCGCTACTTTCAACGAGGACGAGGACCATTCTGCATCGTTGGTCACATTGTCCGAATTGCCAGCGGAGTCTGTTGCGTTCAGCTTGATCTCTTTTGATTCATTGACGTTCAAGATCAGCATGCGAGGATCAACAGAGAGATTCGTCGCTTGGTCTACTTCTACCGCAATCGTAACCGATTTGCCATCGAAGGTACCCGTTACGGTCGTTTTCCCTGCTCCTGTCGCCGTGATCTTCCCGTTCATGACTTCTGCTACAGCAGCAGAAGCCGTGCTCCATGTCGCTGTATCTGTTACATCCTTGGTCGTTCCATCTGCGTAAGCTGCTGTCAGCTTAACGGTTTCGGACTTGCCATTTCCAAGCACGATCTTTTTCTTGTCTACCGTCAATGTCTGCATGACGCCAACCGATACGGAAATGTTCACTGTGCGTGTTCCGTATGTAGCTGTCACAGTCGCTGCACCTGTCGACACACCTGTAATCAAGCCTTGACGCACGCTTGCTACGTTTGGTGCACTCGAAGACCAAACAACTTTTTGTGTGACATCTTCAGCAGGAGTGCTTCCATCTGGATACGAAGCCTTTACCGTCACTTGCTTCGCGCCCCCTACTGGGATCGCTACAGTCGTGATATCTGCGGTCAAGTTTTGCGGTACATCTACATCGACAACCAGTGTCGCTGTTTTTCCGCCGTATTTAGCGGTTACATTCGCCGTTCCAGCTTTGTAGGCGGATACGGTCTTGCCGCTTGCAAATACAACATCTGCATTATCCGAAGACCACTCTACTTTTGAAGTGATATCTTCACTTTTTCCGTTTGCGAAGGACGCGTTTACAATTACGTCTTTCGTTGTTCCGCTTTTCATCGGCAGGTAAGCTGGAACGATATACAAGGAACGAGGTACTTCTACATCCACGCGTACCTGTACAGATTTGTTTCCGTACTTGGCAGTAATCACGGCTTCACCGGACTTGACCGCATGGATTTTCCCGTTGCTGTAGTACGCAACCTCCTCGCGATCAGAGGACCATTCGGCCTTATCATTCACAACTGTGGAACCGCCGCCGTTGGCATAAGTTGCTTTCAGCTCTATGTCTTCTTCCTTGCCCACATTCATAAAAATGTTTTGCTTGTTTAGCTCCAATTTTTGCGTTGTATCCACATCGACTTTGATCGTCGCTGTTTTTGTTCCATACTTCGCCGTAATGGTTGCTGTACCCGCGCCATAGGCCTTGATCGTTCCTTTGAGCGCATCGGCTACAGCGGTATTGTCTGAAGACCATTCAGCCTTGTCGGAGACATCCTCCGTTACACTTCCATCCGGGAAAATGGCCTTGAGCTTGATTGTTTCTTCGCCGTTCAGCAAGAGTGAAACCTGGTTTTTGTTAGGCTCCAGTCTGTGAGCAATCTCTACGTTTACAGAGATCGTCGTCGTCTGGCTGCCAAACTTCGCTGTCACGGTACCAGTTCCTGAATTCAAACCTTTGATTGCACCGTTGACTACAGTCGCAATCGCAGGATTATCGATGGACCAGTCTGCTTGAGTTGTTACGTCTTCTGTTGTCCCATCGCTGTATACTGCTGTCAGCTTTACGTTTTCCGTGTTGCCGATCCGTACGTTCAACGTTTGATCTTCTGTCGTCAGTGCCTTTACCTTTTTCGTTACGGTTACACCTACTACAACAGGCTTACCCATATACGTAGCTGTTACGGTTGATTTTCCTACCGATTTGGCTGTAATCTGTCCCGCATATACAGAGGCTACATCCGCATTTTGCGTGGTCCATTCTGTCTTGACGGTGACGTCTTCCGTTTTTCCGCTCACATAAACAGCGGTAGCCGTCAGTTTGGTAGAATCTCCATTTTCCAATGTTACCTCGTTCTTGGACAGAACGAGTCGGCTGATTTCATCGGCAGCCAATCCTACCCCTGCGTTTCCAGTCCCCACTAATAGCAGGACGGCCAGAAACAAGAGCATCGTTTTTTTCCAGAACATCACTAGCCTCCCTCGCAAGTATGAAATTTGCTGTTCTTCGAAACCACTCCACCATTACTATATCGGCAAAGAGCAAGGAACAATTTACTAGTTTTTCGTGTCAGGCGTGTGTCAAGGTTTGTAACTAGCTCCCCTTTCAAACGTCTAAATAAAGAGAGCGACTACGAGGGAGATTTCGAAGAATGAAAAATCGAACGATAAACGCACAGCGTCCTTGCTGGCGCGGGATATGGATAGTATTGGGGATTGTCATGCTGCTCGGTCTGATATGGTCGGGCTACAACTGGTACCGCATCGAACAGACGATTGAGGGAGCTAACGCCCGGCCCGCAACGGTCGGCATTGTCCTGGGTGCAGCTGTCTGGGGTGAGGGGCCTAGTCCTGGTCTGCGCGAACGTCTGGAGCAGGCGGCGACTCTGTATGAAGAAGGTTATGTATCGAAGCTGTTGGTCACAGGCGGCCTTGGTGAAGGCAAAACAATCACGGAAGCTGCTGTGAGCAGAAATTACTTGGTTGCCAAAGGAATTCCCGAAGAGGACATTTTGCTAGAAAGCAAGTCTACCAGCACATACGAAAACCTGCTGTACGGCCAGCAGGTCTTGCAGGAACACGATATTCAAGACGCCCTGATCATCAGCCACGACTATCATTTGGCCCGTGCAATGGTCATGGCTGACTCACTGGGAATTGTCGCCTCGCCTGTAGGGACGACGTCACACGTCCTGTTTGGACCGTATCATAAGGCGAGAGAAGTACTCGCACTCACGTATTGGGAGCTCTCTCGCCTCTGGACACAAGTGCTAGGAACGGTGGTTCTCGCGTAAAATTTCATACACATCGACAAAATGGCGGATTCGCTCCATGATGCGAGCCGCTTTTGTTTGTTCAATCCGATTTCCGTTGGAGATAGATAGATGCTCTTGCAGTTCATTCAGCGCGTAGTTTGAGGTAAACAGCGTTGGCAAATGGTTGTTTGCCCGCTGATTTAATATTACCCCCAAAATCTCGTCCCGAACCCATGGTGTCAGGTTCTCCGCACCGATATCATCGAGGATCAGTACCGGTACTTCTTTCAGCAGCTCCAGCTTCCCCGCGTAGGATTGATCCGAGATAGAGTCCTTCATCTCCCGGATAAAGTCAGGTACATAAACCAGCAAGGAAGCGACATTGCGCTCCGAGAGCTCGCGACCGATTGCTCCCATGATGTAGCTTTTTCCAACCCCAAACGGACCGTGCAGATAAAGCCCTTTTACCCGCTCGCCTGTTCCGACTTTTTCACAGAACTGAATCGCCGCATCTACGGTAGCCAAATTCCCGGAGTCAATGACCAAGCCCTCAAAGCTCGCATTCAAGGTCTCTTCGGAAACGTAATAGCTGCGCATCAGTCGGCGGCGGCGAATCTCTTCCTCGTGCGACAGTTGCTTGGAACAGGGCGTCATCGAGCTGATAATATGCTGGTGAGCCAGCTCCAATTGAGTGCTATGCCCCTTGACCAAATTCGGGCATTCGCCAAGACCCGGACAACGCTCACACCAATACTGCTCTTTGACTGCCGTATAGATGTTGGAGAGCGAGCGGAGGTAATCGTCCCTGGTCAATTCGGGATGCTCTTGTTGAAATGCTTTTAAATACGCGGACGAACGGAACATTTTATCTAACTGCTGATCCGGTGTCAGCAACTGACGCGGTGTTCGTTTGGCGAGCTCTTGCATGAACTCACTGATAGATTCCACGTTCCCTCACACTCCTTATTTCCGTTTTCGCAAGGTTTCCAGTCTTTTCTGCAAGTCTGGAAAATCCTGAATGGATTGTTTCTTTTCAGCGTCCGATGCGGATTTCTCCTGCGACAGCTGCCACTCGACAGATGCTGGCAGCTTGTCCTGCAAAATGGCTCGACCATTCCGTCTGACAGGGGCCGATTCCTTCTTGCCCGCTTTTGCCTTCTCAGCGGTTTGTGCCCGTTGATCCGCACGTTCGAGGATCTGCTTGACTGCCTCGTCAACTGTCGCGATTCGCTTCGCTTTCCAGCTGTCACGAATCGTCTCCATGTACGCTTTTGGCAACTCCATTTGCATGCTGGCTAGCGTATGGATTAACAGCGCATTGACGACTTCCGGTTGCATCCCATCCGCAAATACAAGCGTTTCAGCCCGTTCCAAAAACACCTTGCTGATTCTGCCACCAACGACCTTTTCCAACAGGGTCACCGGAGATAACTGGCGACAAGCACGGATAAAGGCTTCGCTGCCTGGCTCAGGCAAGCGACCAGGACCCCATCCATCCTCTGTCGTATCAGTTGCAGGCGCAGTTCGGTATAGCTTGTCTTCTGTGTAGCGTTGCACCAAACGCTTGCGCAAAACTTCTCCGTCCAAACTCCGATCCGATTTGTACAACGTCCAATCACGCAGCTCCTGCCCCATCCCCCAGCTGTCCAGCTGATAGAAATGGCACAGCGAGAACAACAGCTCCATGCTCTTGCCTTCCAAAACTTTGACCGAGTCGGCATTATCCGGCAAGTACAGGCGCAAGGACGATACACTCAACGAATGGTTGACTTGTGCCTCGTAGCCAGATTTCATCGGAGCTTGCGGGAAGCTGGTTTCCATCTCGGTTAAAAACTGATCGCGCTCCGATCCTTTTTTCACTTCCAGCTCCGATTGTTTTAACGACTGGAACACATCATGGAAGTCTTTCGTGACGTTTTCCACAATAGAGTATTCTTGATCCAACTGACTGCCAAGCGTATCTGCATAATGCTGGCGCAGTTGCGAATAGCGAACGTTTTCGATTTTGTTTAACAACATCAACGACAGTACATAGTCTGCAAAAAACTCAGCCGGACTAAGCGGCGGTTTGATCAAGTACTCGTAATAATAGTCACGCTGCTGATTTTCCCTGCGGCGCACCTCGACTAGCCCGATTGCCTCCAGACGTTCACGCGCATCTAATAGCCGATCCAGAGAAAGCGAAGTCGTCAGCATCAAACTGCGATGGGTCCCCTCCGAGGAGGCTCCGCTCACCTCCTGCACGCCATGGACGAGCAGTTGGTAGAGAGCGTACGATTCGACACCGATGATCGGCAAGTATAGCTGCGTAACAAAGCCCATTTCGGCAAAGCCAATCGGTCTTGCCATCCGCACCAGATAACGATCCTTCGGCAACAATTCGTTCCAAACTAAACGACGCATCAGATCTTTCCTTCCTGACAAAATTCGATTCTTTTATTATAGCACGACTACCCATTCATTCGCGGAAAAATCAGCTGGAAAGCCAAAGAAGCCCTGGCGGATCGGCCGCAAGAGCATGAGGGAGAAGTGCGAGTCTGGTAGAAAAAAGCTTATCTATTCTTTTGGAAACGAGCTGTTTCGCGCTTGAGCCAAAAGCTCCTCCAGCTCTTTCATAAATACATTGATATCTTTGAATTGGCGGTATACAGAAGCGAAGCGCACATATGCGACCTCATCGACATGGTATAAACGCTCCATGACCTTCTCCCCAACGTCATTGCTTGGGATCTCCGCTTGCCCGCAGCTGCGCAATTCTTTTTCAATGTCGTTCACTACATTTTCAAGCACTTCCAACGGCACTGGACGCTTTTCGCAAGCACGCACCAACCCGCGTAATATCTTGTCTCGACTGAATTCCTCGCGTGTTCCGTCCTTTTTCACAATTAACAAAGGTGTTTCTTCTACCATTTCAAAGGTAGTAAAACGGCGCTCGCAGGCTTCGCACTCACGGCGACGACGAATGGATTTATTATGATTGAAAGGACGTGAATCCAGGACTCTAGTCCCATTATATTCGCAAAATGGACAACGCATATCAGAATCAACTCCAATACTGACAATACTTGTCTACAGTGTCCCTCATATTCCTGTCAGAAGTCAAGTCAATCCTTGTACCTATTTAAAGCATAAGTCGAATGGAGTACAATTATGGTACTGTTGGAGGGATAGTCATGCGTTTAGTATCTTTAAGGCACCTACAGCCTGGAATGAAATTGGGACGTACGGTCTTCACAGAAGATGGAAAGGTGCTACTTGGAACTGGTATGCAATTAACGGAACGACTCATTTCCGGATTAGAGCGAGCTGGTGTTGATTCGGTGTATATCGATGATCCCCGTACCAATGACATCGTTGTGGAAGAAGTGATTCGCCCACAAACCAGGCAAGTAGCTGTGGAAGCCATCGAGAAGACTATGAAACAAATTACAAACTCAAACAAGCTGGCCCGGAAAATTTCCTTAAAAGAAATGGGGCTTCATTTTCAGCGTGCCTTTAGTTCGATTTTGGACGACCTGATGCAAAACAAGCAAATGGTTGGACATTTGACGACGATCTCTTCTCATTCGCCATCCTTATACCATCACTCCGTGAATGTGGCCGTGCTGGCGACTGCTGTGGGCATGTCTCTGGGTTACAATCGCACACAGCTCATGAACTTAGGGGTAGGCGCCATGCTGCACGATATCGGCAAAGTGAGCCTGCCTGAAGAGCTGATGCAAAAAACAGAGCGTTGGACGGACGAAGAGAAGGAAATCGCCAAAGAGCACACGATGCTTGGCTTTAATTTGTTGCGAAAGCAGCATGACATCTCGCTTTTGTCAGCACACGTCTGCTTGCAACACCATGAACGGCTAAATGGAAGCGGCTATCCGCAGGGATTATCTGGCAAGCAAATACACGAATTCGCACAAATCGTCGGCATCTGTGATATCTATGACTCCTTGACTTCCCCACGTCCATGGCGCAAGCGGTACATGCCACAGGATGCTGTGGAATACCTGTTTGGATCTGGCGGTACGCTGTTCGAGCATCATCTAGTAAATGCTTTTATCAAGCACATAGCTATCTTCCCGATTGGAAGCAGCGTCGTTTTGAATACCGGAGAAGTCGGGGTAGTAAGTCGGGTTGATCCGGACTATTCACATCGCCCTACTGTACGTGTGCTAAAAGACGGCCGAGGAAACGATGTTCCTAGCCCTTATGACCTCGATCTCAAGGCGAACATCCGACTGTTTATTGTCGGCTTTGAAGATGATGATCTGTTTAACGTGAACTCATTAGATGAATCTTCTACCTCATCGTAAATACGAAGCAACGAAAAACCCCTTTGCTCGAAATCAGCAAAGGGGTTTTGTTTATGCTACTTATTTCACACCTACAGCAGCTGCTTCTTTTGTTGCAGCTTGATTGTTCTGCTCGGATACGTGGCGAACCAAGTCTACGACACGGCAGGAGTAGCCCCACTCGTTATCGTACCAAGCAATCACTTTCACCTGATTGTCTCCCATTACCATCGTAGACAGACCGTCGATGATCGAGGAGTGATCGTTGCCATTGAAATCGCTGGATACGAGCGGCTCGTCGCAGAACTCGAGGTAGCCTTTCATGCTGCCTTCGCTCGCTTCACGCAGGACGCGGTTTACTTCGTCCAATGTAACTGGCTTCTTCGTATTGACCACCAAGTCTACAACAGAAACATTTGGAGTCGGTACGCGCAAGGAAAAACCGTTCAGCTTGCCATTCAATTCTGGCAGAACGATTCCTACTGCACGAGCAGCTCCTGTCGTCGTTGGAATGATGGACTCGCTAGCTGCACGTGCACGACGCAGGTCTTTATGTGGATTGTCGAGATTCACCTGATCGTTTGTAAACGAGTGAATTGTAGTCATGAGACCTTGTTCGATACCGAATGCATCGTTGAGTACTTTTGCCACAGGTGCGAGACAGTTGGTCGTGCAGGAAGCATTGGAGATAATGTGGTGATTGGCATGGTCGTAGGTGCCTTCGTTTACACCCATCACGATCGTGACGTCTTCTTCTTTCGCTGGTGCTGTAATCACAACTTTTTTCGCACCGCTTTGCAGGTGCTTGCCAGCGCCTTCGCGATTGTTGAACTTGCCTGTAGCTTCTACTACGATCTCTACTCCGAGGTCGCCCCAAGGCAGCTTCAGCGGATCACGGTCAGACAGTACAACTGTTGCTTTTCCATCTACGATAATCTTGTTGTCTTGGACTTCCACTTTATTTTGCAGGCGTCCGTGGATCGTATCATATTTCAACAAATGTGCAAGCGTCTCCGCTGGGTAGCTGGCGTTAATTGCAACGATTTCAATGTTGGGGTCCTGGATAGCGCGGCGGAATACCATGCGGCCAATACGTCCGAAACCATTAATACCGATTTTAATTGTCATATATAGAAACCCCTTTCGAATTGAGTTACGCTTATCTGATACTTTTATTATAATAAGTATGACACAATTATCAATGTGTTTTACTGAAAAATAAATATTTGGACGATTTACCCTACCCAAAAATAGAGAAAAAAGCCGCTCTCTTATCAGCAAGAGAGCGGCTTTTCATGATTTTTAACGTAATTGAAAGTCGTATATATTTTTGTAACGATCATGATAATAGAGCACTCGCTGGACATATTGTCGGGTCTCCCCATATGGAATGTCCTCAATCGTCTCTCGAGTTCCGTTCCATTGCTCACTCGCGAGCCATCCGTTTACTTTGCCCGGACCGGCGTTGTAGGCGGCAATGACTTTGACAATATCCCCATCATAGCGGGATAGCAAAAAATCGAGATACCATGTCCCAATATCGATGTTCATGACAGGGTCGTACAAGTATTGACTGTCCTTTGGGCGGAAGCCTGCCTCCTTGACGATCCACTGCGCTGTTTCCGGCATGATTTGCATGAGCCCGACCGCACCTTTTTTCGAAACGCGATCTGTCGCAAACCCACTCTCGGAACGAATGACGGCCAATACCAAATGAGGGTCCACCTCGTATTTCAGTGCAGCCGTCACAATCTGTTGCTCATATTTGATCGGGTACATCCATTTCCACACCAATGGCGTGTTTAGCAGCAGAAATACACTCGCCAAAACGAGCAAGATCAATGCTGCACGTTTGCCAAAACTCATGATTGACGCTCCGATCGAATCGCGGCCAATACGGCCTCCACTTGACGCTCGGTTTCTTCACGCGAACCAGAATTATCGATCAAAAAGTCTGCACCCTGCTTCTTCTGATCAATGGGAAACTGCGCCCGCAGTCTTTTTCGTGCTTGTTCTTCTTCCAATTCGTCGCGCTCCAGCATTCTCGCCAATTGCATCTCGTAGGGCGCATAGACGACCACGATTTTTTCTACCATATGCGTAAGCTTGCTCTCATACAGCAGAGGAATGTCCATAAAGACGATCTCCGCTCCATTCGCTTCCGCTGCTTCGGCCTCTTCCCGCATGACGCGGCGTACCTCGGGATGGACGATGGCGTTCAGCTTTTGACGCTCGGACTCGTCCGAAAACACGATCTCACCTAGTTTTTTCCGATCAATTTGACCATCTTCCAATAGGATTTCTCTTCCAAAATGGCGCACGATCGCTTCATAGGCTATTTTACCTGGTTCTACGACCTCTCTGGCGATTTGGTCAGCGTCAATAACAGGAATTCCACGCTCTCGAAGCATACCTGTCACCGTGCTTTTCCCAGTGGCAATTCCGCCTGTTAACCCTAGTATCATGCCCATCCTCCTCCCTTGGTAGAAATGTTATTGCTGCTTTGTGAAAAACTTCTCGAAGTTTTTCATGAAAATATAATGACCGCTTGCGGTCGCCAAAAGAAACGGTCACTACCGGTTCTTTTGGCAGTCCGGGCAAATATGCGTCCCTCTGCCGCCGACTACAAACCGAATGATTTCGGCCCCGCACTTCGTACACGCCTCATCTTTTCGTCCATAAACTAATAGAGATTGCTGAAACATTCCCATCTCGCCCTGTCCGTTCACATACGACTTGATGGAGCTACCACCTTGTTCTACCGCTTCTTGCAAGGTAGAGACGATGCTTTCATGCAGTCGGATAACTTCTTTATCTGTCAGCGTTGCTGCTGGTTTCTCCGGATGAATGCCTGCTTTAAAGAGTGACTCGTCCACATAAATATTCCCCAGCCCTACAATACATTCCTGGTTTAGGAGAAGCGGCTTAATTTTTGTTGACCGTCCTTTTAACAATTTCCCCAAAACTTCAGGAGTAAAACTTTTATCTAGCGGTTCTACCCCCAGTTTTGCCAAAGGTCCGACGGTTGTTTCCTTCCCCTTAGGGAACAAATCCATCGTCCCGAACTGGCGAACATCCCGATAACGCAGCTCCGTTCCGTCCGTAAAATGGAAGACGACATGGGTATGCTTCTCAACGGGATCATCCGCCTGATACACGCCATAGCGCCCTTCCATTCGCAGATGGGACACGAGCACGTCCTCGTTTAAGAAAAACTGAATGAATTTTGCCCGCCGTTGGATATCCTGGATGGTTTGTCCCACCAAAAGAGATTTGAAAGCTTCCACATCATCTGGCTGACGCACAATACGCGCCAAATGAACACTTACTTTCTCAATCGTTTTTCCCATAACCAAGCCACGCAGAGTCCGTACGACGGTTTCTACCTCCGGCAATTCTGGCATATGCCCTCCTCCTCTCGCTGTCTATCGATCTTTATGTTCTAGGCATGCCTACTTCGCATCATACCAGGTACGTCCATCACTGACGTCCGCCTTGAGCGGAACGTTGAGGGACAACGCACTCTCCATTACTTCTGGCACCAGCTGGCGCATGACCTCAAGCTCATTTTCTGGCACTTCAAATACAAGCTCATCGTGCACCTGCAAAAGCATGCGGCTAGCGAGACCTTTCTCCTCGATTGCCTCCTGCATGCGAATCATCGCCAGCTTGATCACATCGGCAGCTGTCCCCTGGATCGGCGTATTCATCGCGGTACGCTCAGCAAACGAACGCAGGTTAAAGTTGCTGCTGCGAATATCAGGCAGGTAGCGGCGGCGGTTCAACAAGGTCGTCACATAGCCATCCGCCTTCGCCTGTTGAACAATCTCGTCCATCCAGCGCTTCACACCGGAGAAGACATCAAAGTAACGCTCAATGAAGTCCCCGGCTTCTTTACGGGTAATATTGAGGTTTTGCGACAGACCGTAATCGCTGATGCCGTATACAATCCCGAAGTTGACCGCTTTGGCCTGACGGCGCATCAGCGAGGTCACTTCTTTCTCACTCACACCAAATACGTCCATGGCGGTGCGGGTATGAATATCCATTCCTTTTTGGAAGGCGTCAATCAAGTTCTCGTCTTGTGATATATGGGCCAAAATCCGCAGCTCAATCTGGGAATAGTCGGCCGCCAGCATGTACCAGCCGTCCTCTGATGGGATAAACGCCTCGCGAATCTTGCGTCCTTCTTCCATGCGGATCGGGATATTTTGCAGATTCGGGTCCGTACTGGACAGGCGCCCTGTCGCCGTTGTCGCTTGGTTGTAAAGCGTATGCACCTTGCTCGTCTTCGTATGGATTTCCTTGGTCAAACCCTCAATATACGTAGAGCGGAGCTTGCCGAGCTGACGGAAGGTCAGGATCGCATCGATGATCGGATGATACGGCGCGAGCTTCTCCAATACATCTGCACTGGTAGAAGGCCCTGTTTTGGTCTTTTTCAATACAGGCAGAGACAAGCGGTCAAACAAAATCTCACCCAATTGCTTCGGCGAGTTGATGTTGAATGCTCCACCCGCCAGCTCGTAAATTTGATCTGTCAGACCCGCGAGCTTTTTGTCCAAGTCTTCCCCCATTTGCACGAGGCGCTCACTATTTACCTTCACGCCTTGCTTTTCCATGAGTGCCAGTACCATACTCAGCGGAGCTTCCAATTCGCCGAGCAGCTTTTCCATTTCATTTTCTGCCAGCTGCTCACGCAAAACAGGCACGCTCTGCCAGATTGCGGCCGCTTTATGCGCCACATGCTCGCTCAGTACGTCCATTTCAGGAACAAGACGCTTGGCACCCTTGCCGTACACCTCTTCATCTGACAAAACCCGTGTCTGTGCGTATTGTGCCGCAATGCTATCCAAGGTTGGGTTGCTCTCAGCCGCATTCAGCAGGTAAGAAGCGAGGTACACATCAAAGCTGATGCCTTTTATCGCCAATTCATGCCAAGCGAGTCCAACCGTGTCTCGCTTGCCATCAAATACCCACTTCTCCTTCGCCGGATCAGCCAGCCACTCACAGAGTGCCTTCCATTCCTTGGCTACGTCCCATGGAACGAACATCACCGTATCTTCCGCAGCCAGTCCCATTCCGAGGAAAGGCGCATGATGATAGTTTTCCCCGTCCATTTCGATGTAAAGGGCCATTGGCGAAGTCAGCTTGGACTCGTACGCCGCTTTGTTTTCCTCTGAAATCCTCTCAAACGAAAACGGCTTAGCGTCTGCTTGTCCGCTTCCATCTGCTGGTTGTGCCACTTTGATCTTGGACAAGAGCGATTTGAACTCCATCTTTTTAAAGAACTCGCTGAGAGGCACGCCATCATAGCCTTCATAGCCGGTCTCTTGCACATCCAGCTCCACAGGCGCTTCACGCAAAATGGTTGCCAAGGCTTTACTCATGTTCGCCTTGTCCACATTCTCACGCAGGTTCTCTTGCAGCTTTTTGCCCGAGACTTTATCAATGTTTTCCAGTACTTGCTCGACAGAGCCGTATTCGTGCAGCAGCTTCAGCGCTGTTTTCTCTCCGACACCAGGGACACCTGGAATGTTGTCGGACGAATCGCCCATCAAGCCTTTCAGATCAATTATTTGCAGCGGCTTAAGGCCGTACTTTTCTTGAATTTCTTGCGGAGTATACAGCTCGATTTCGCTGACTCCCTTGCGCGTCAAAGCGACGGATACATGCTCAGACACGAGCTGCAGCATATCTTTGTCTCCGGTAATGACAGTCGTTTTCCAAGCTTGCTCATCTGCCTGCTTCGTCAACGTACCGATAATGTCATCCGCCTCGTAGCCTTCCAGCTCGAAGCGTTTGATTGAGAAGGCATCCAACAGCTCCCGAATCAATGGAAACTGTTCAGACAGCTCCGGCGGAGTTTTGCTGCGTCCCCCTTTGTACTCTGCATACTCGCTATGGCGAAACACGACTTTTCCCGCGTCAAAAGCAACCATAATATGCGTTGGCTTCATTTCCTCCAACACTTTTAACAGCATAGTCGTAAAGCCCAGCACTGCGTTCGTATGCAGTCCTGCCGATGTGGACAATAAAGGGAGCGCATAAAACGCCCGGTTCGCAACACTGTTTCCATCAATCAACACAAAATGACTCAAGGAATTCGACCCCTCTCGTTACAAAACTACTATCTTTAATCGTAACATAGGGCAAACATCAAAGCCAAGCCGTAGATATGGCGGGTAAAGCACAAGGTGATTGAACAAACTAAGAAAAAAATGGACAAGGAAGGTGATTGGATGAATTGGAGGAGATTGCTTCCTCTCTTGCTCGCATTATTTCTATCCTTTGGCTCGTTGCCAGTGACGGCCAACCCTAGTGTGGAGCCCAAACCCACTGGAAAAAAGCTGATGGCATTTGTCATCGATGATTTCGGAAACAACATGCAAGGAACAGAGGAAATTTTATCGATGCCCATCTCTCTAACTATCGCCGTCATGCCGTTTCTGCCAAGTACAAAGAAGGATGCCGAGCTCGCCCATCAAAAAGGGCATGATGTAATCTTGCATATGCCTATGGAGCCGATGAAAGGAAAACGCTCCTGGCTTGGTCCCGGTGCCATTACGGCTGATCTGTCCGACGAAGAAATTCGCAGTCGCGTCGAGAAAGCGATTGACGATGTGCCTCACGCGATTGGCATGAACAATCATATGGGTTCAAAAATAACGGCTGACGAGCGGATCATGCGCATCATCATGAAAGTGGTCAAAGAACGCGGGCTGATTTATTTGGACAGCAAAACGACCGACAAGAGCGTTGCAGGTAAAGTTGCAGCTGAAATGGGCGTGCCTTTCGCAGAAAATCTATATTTTCTCGATGATATCTATACTGTTCCCCATATTACGAAGCAAATGGAAAAGATCTGCCAAAGAATCGGAAACCATCCGATCTGCATCGCGATTGGTCATGTTGGACCTCCTGGTAAGAAAACAGCCTCCGTTCTGCGCCAGTACATCCCGCGAATTCAGAAGGAGGCCGAGTTTGTAACCATTTCAAAGCTTATCCAGCAAACTGCTCATTAATTTTCGCCACCAGCTCTCCTCAATACTCGCCTCCGTTTTCTTATTTCCCGACAACTTTACGTATTCGCTCACGGCTTCTGTAATGGCCTGAGCGATTTTTTCTTGTGCTTTGGGATTCGTTAACATTTCGCGGTCCTGCGCGTTGCTGATAAACCCCATTTCCACGATGACAGACGGACAGTAGTTATGACGGAGCATGTAGTACGTCTTGCCCCTGACTGGCTTTTCGTTGGTTCCTGTGAGCTTGTTTAGCGAGTTTTGCAGCAGCTCTGCCAACAGGTAGCTCTCTTCTGTGTTTTGATGCAAAATAATCGCGCCCCTGCGCCGAGGACTGGGCGACCAGTTTACATGCAAGCTGAGCATCATCTGTGGACCGATTTCTTTTGCCAAGTTTTTGCGCTGTGCCAAGTCTCGTATATGCCGCGATCGGTTGTCTAACCAACGATTGTCATCACTCAGGGCAACATCCTTGTTCCGATTCAAAGCCACGGTGTATCCCGCTGCTGTCAATTGTTGATACAGTCTTTTGGCTATTTGCAGATTGATATCTTTTTCGTGCAAATCCCCATAAGAAGTGCCCGAATCTACCCCTCCATGTCCAACATCAATCAAAATGTGAAACGGGGTGAGCGGCAATGCCTCGCTTCGCGTCGGGATACAGATCAGGATAAGGATGAAAGCAGCGATACGGAAAATAGCCTGTAAGTTTCTCATGCCAGTAGGATAACCGGATTGAAAAAAAACCTTACAAGCGGCTAGGTACACATAACATTGTGAATTTTTTAATCCGACTGTACAATTACAATAATGAAACATGACCTTACCCGCATAAGAAGGTGTACTGATGAATCAATCTTTGGAAAAACCGTTATTCCCCCCGTATTTGGCTCTCTTAATCGGGGTGATCGCCATTTCCTCTTCTGCGATCTTTGTAAAGCTATCGGATGCGCCTGCTCCGATTATCGCTACGTATCGCCTGATTTTTTCCGTTCTCTTAACGCTTCCTTTTTTATTCTGGAATCGTGGCGCCATCGCAGAGATTGGAAAAATGTCCAAAAAAGTGTGGCTACTCTGTATTTTATCCGGAGCCTTTTTGGCAAGCCACTTTCTGTTGTGGTTTGAATCGCTGAACTACACGTCTGTAGCGAGTTCTACTGTGCTCGTTACCTTGCAGCCATTATTTGCATTCATCGGCGGTTATTTCTTTTTTGGTGAAAAAGTTCGATTTCTGGCTCTATCCGGCGGCTTGCTGGCGATTGCGGGAAGCTTCGTGATTGGCTGGGGAGATTTTCAGGTAGGCGGCATGGCTCTGTGGGGTGATTTCCTCGCATTAATGGGAGCTGTCACCGTGACGGGCTACTGGCTGGTCGGGCAGTACGTTCGCCAGCATATGTCCTCCTTTGCCTATACTCTTGTCGTCTATACGGCCACCAGCGTGATTCTGGTCGCCTATGATCTGGCTCTCGGGTATTCGCTCGTCGGTTACCCTGCGGCGGATTGGGGCTGGTTCTTCTGTCTCGCCCTGTTCCCAACCTTGCTTGGACATTCTATTTTTAACTGGATCATTAAATGGCTCAATACGACGACGATATCCATGGGGATTTTGGGAGAACCGATCGGGACTGCAATTCTCGCTTACTTCATCTTGGGTGAAGTGGTAACGCCTCCGCAATGGATCGGCGGCTTGATCATTATCGCCGGCATTTATGTGTTCATTCGCTTTAACCAACCTGCTAAAGGAGTGTCCTCCATTGAACAAGCAACCGGAGAACCGAAAAAGCTTGCGTGAATTCGTCAAGAGACTGAGTATTTGGGCGAAGATTGGCTGGACAATTCTTCTTGGCTACATCGTAGGACGGATTTTGTACTGGTTATTTAAAATGATGTCCTAACAGGCAAAAGGGGCAATTCCAAAGAAGTCTTCGATAAGACTTGCGGAATTGCCCCTTGCTATTAGGCTGTTGCCTTTTCTGTTGCTGGCACCTGTTGCGCTTTTTTCGGCTTTTTATGCAGGAAGTACAGAAGTGGAATCGAGAGGACAATAGGGATAACTGAGACGAGGAAAGTATCCCCGATGCCTTGGACCAACGATTCTTTAGCGATCATTCCGTACAAAATCGCGCTGGCTCCCCCTGTCGCACTCGCCGCATCTACCCCTACTTGCCCATACATTCCTGAAATACCACTGATAAACTGCATCGCCATATCCGTATTCAAGTTTTCAGAGATGGAGGCCATGTGAAAATTTTGACGCGCCTGCATGATCACTGTCAGAATCGCAATGGCAAACGAGCTCATGACCTGACGCAATACGTTGGACAGCGGAGAGGCATCCCCCACACTTGCACGCGGAACGGCGTTCATCCCGACGGTAGACAGCGTCATCATGCACAATCCGATTCCAATCCCACGAATGGTCAAGATCATATCGATCCACGAGTGCATGCTGTCAGCAGATAGATTGTGCAGTTCATACGTCGTGATGCTCATGATGGTCAAACCGACCAATCCAATTGGTCCAATCCCGTATTTATCCATCAGCTTCCCGCTGATTGGCATCATGATCGCCATGGCAATCGATTGCGGCATCAGCAGGATTCCTGACTCCATAGCCGTCAATCCCTGAATGTTTTGGAGGAAAATCGGCATCAGGAAGATACCGCCCATCATCCCCATCATGACGAAGCCGGAAGTCAAAATGCTGATGGTGAAGGTAGGAATCTTCAAAAGCCGCAAATCGAGCAGCGGACTTTCTTTCCCCAGTTCCACCCAAACAAACAGGATCAAGCTCATCACGGCAACGAAAAACAGACTGACGATGAAAAAGGAGGTCCAGCCCTCTGCTTGCCCTTTACTTAAGGCGAGCAGCAGGGTCCCGAAACCGACGATGGCAAGAAATGCTCCCAAAAAGTCGAACTTTAACTCTGGCTTTTTCGGCGTTTCCTTGAGCAGAACGATACTCATGATCACCGCAAAAATACCAAAGGGTACACCGACCAGAAAAAGAAATTGCCAGCTTAAAAATTCAATGAGATATCCACCCAATGTCGGGCCCAGCGCAGGGGCAGTCATAGAAGCAATCCCGAAAATCCCCAATGCCATTCCGATCTTTTCACGCGGAACGATCATGTAAATCATCGACATCCCGATTGGCATGATCATCCCCCCACTGACACCTTGCACGACGCGAAAAGCAATCAGCGAAGAGTCACTCCACGCCAAGGCACAAAGGATGGACGAAAAAGTAAACGCGGATAAGGAAAATACAAATATTTTTTTCGCCCCGAATTTGGCAGACAACGAACCGCTCATCGGAATCATGACGGCGTTTGCCAGCATATATCCGGTCAATACCCACTGCATGGTCTCGGTAGTCGAACCAAAAATATTGACCATGGCAGGCAGGGCAACGTTAATCAAGCTATTGTTCAGAATCGCAACGAAGGTTCCTGAGAGGATGGCGAGAAGAGACAGCCACATGCCGCCGTTCCCGCTTTTCTCCTCTCGGTGTGCCACCGCTTCCGCCATGTGTCAACACCCCCGTTAGTTTGCAATCACCTTGCTGCCCTCGGACAGTTTGTCTGTCGGGTTCAGCACAATTTGATCATTGTCTTTGACGCCATTCGTGACAGTTGTCCAGTCGCCGCTTGCGTTCTCTACCGCAACTTCCACCTGGTGTACAACGTTGTCGTTTACGGTATAGATGTAATGCTTGCTGTCCTTTTCCAGCACGGCTGACGTCGGTAATTTTGTTCCTGGCGTTGCTTGGCCCTGGAGCATGACTTCTGCTACCATACCTGCGCGCAGCAAGCCGTCCTGATTATTTACCTTCACTTTGACTGGGAAAGAACTGCTGTTGGTATCCGAAATCGGAGAGACAAACTCAACGGTACCCTTCAGCACTTTCCCACCCAGACTGCCGACCTTTACATCAACAGTAGAGCCGACCTTCACTTGGTTGATTTGGTTTTCCGGCACGCTTGCTTCTACTTTGACATCTGCCATATTCACAAGCACCATGAGAGGCGTCCCCGCTGCTGCCATTTCTCCCGGGTCAACCGAGCGCTTGGCGACGATACCTGTGATTGGCGCACGAATAATGGTATTATCATAATTGCTTTTCGCCAGCTCCAGATTGGAGCCCAAACGGCTTACTTCTGCTTGCAGAGCCGCTACCGTGTCGGCAGTTGGGCCTGCTTTTGCCAGATCGTATTGGGCTTGTGCTTGTTCAAGACCTGTGCGCGCCTTTTCCAATTCCAGCGAAGATTTCTCCAGCTCAGCTTGGGACAATGCACCTGCATCAAACAGTGCTTTCATCCGATTGTAGTTGCTCTCGACCACCTTCTGGCTGGCTTCTGCCTGGGTGACAATACTTCCAAGCTGCGTCAGCTGCTCATTGCGCGCACCTGCTTTCGTATCTCTCAGCTTTGCCTGAGCGCCTGCAATGGCTGCCTGGGCCTGATTGATCTGCTGCTGATAATCGGCTGCCTCCAGCGTGACCAGAACATCGCCTTGCTTGACGACTGCACCTTCTTTTACATTCACGCTCGCTGCTTTTCCAGATACTTTAGAAACGACTTGGATCTCCTCAGATGCTGCCACCTTACCATTGGCGATGACACCCGTAGAGGCAGAGGTCACCTTCCACGTCTTCACGACAGGGACGTTCTCGCTCGTTTGCGATGCAGAAGATGTCTCGCTACAGCCCGCCGTAATAAGCGAAACGGCCGCCATGACTGCAGCGATTGTTTTCCATTGTGCTGTCTTTTTCATGCTTGATTACATCTCCTTCACGTGCACTTTGATCTCGGCATTCAATCCGGCCACGAGGTCCAGACCTGCTGTGTCATCTATGGCGATTTTGATCGGGATACGCTGGGTTACCTTGGTGAAGTTCCCGCTCGTGTTGGTCGCTGGCATCAAGGAAAATGTAGAATTCGTCGCCTTTCCGATCTCTATCAAATGACCGCCCAATTTCTTACCTGGGTAAGCGTCAATCGTAAAATCGACTTTTTGGCCGAGTTTCAACCGTTCGATCTCAGTCTCTTCCAAATTGGCGGAGATGTACAATTTGCTTTCGTCAATCACGAGAGCTACCGATTGCCCTGTCGAAACAATCTCTCCCTCTTTTGCTTGCGTTTTAATCACGGTACCTGTAATGGGAGAACGCAACACGCTATTTTCCAGCATCGTCGTTGCTACGTTAGTTGTATCTTGCTGCCCTACGATTTGGTCCGCTATAACGGTGTCGCCTTCTTTGACAGCGAGTCCGGTCAGTTTGCCTGTCATTTTTGGCATGACGCGATAAATGTCTCCCGCAATCCGAGCATCTTGTGTGGTCACATAATGTGTACCTTGATACCAATAGTAGTAACCGATTCCTCCACCACCTGCCACGAACAGGAGCAAAATGACATACAAAACCAGTTTTCGCTTCATGGTTTCTCCTCAACTTTCTCGTTCTTCTAGTTTCGCAATCAATGTTTCCATCGACTGAATAATGATGTCTAAATCCTCATCGGAAAATCCATGGAAAATACGCTTGTAAAAGTTCTCTGAGAAAAAATCAACCTTTGCGAACAGCTCAGAAATCTTCGGTGTTTTACGAATCCAGACAACACGCCGATCATTCTCATCACGTACACGTTCTACGAGTTGTTCTCGTTCCAAACGATCTATAATGCCAGAAACGGTGCTGTACGATAAGTCTACAGCTTTGCTTATCTGACCGATCGTTTTGGGATCAGGATGTATTTCTCGAATGACCATCAGCTGCGGGACAGTCACACCATATTGGGACAGTTCTTTTGTGGCCATTGTTCCAAATGTCTTGTTCAACCGTTTTAACAAGTCCCGAATATGCAGTGATTTATTCATAGCGCACTCCTTTCTTAAGTAATATTTCGTGTACGAAATTTATCACATGAAAACTATACGATGTTTTTCTATCCATGGCAACTATTTCTTTAGGTTAAACTTTAACTAGGCAACCTTTTAAAAGCAGTCGTTGGTCGAGCTGTAGTGCTGAGGAGGAAACAGGAGAAAACGCTCAGATTCTAGGTCCACCCGCTGTAGGATTGACTGCCCGGCTCCATGAAAAAAAGCGAAACCCGCGTCCAAAGTCGTCCATTCAGGAGGCGTCTCAGAGGTGGACGCTAAGAGCTTGTTTCTCTTTTTTTCATTGCGCCTCGGTCGGTGGTCCCTAAGATCTTCGCTTATTTCTCCTGTTTCCTCTACGAGCTTTTCTTGTAAACCGGGGCTTAAATGCCTTAAAAGATGGAAGAATTTGAGCAGTTACGACAGAGAAGAATATTTCCGGACGTAGCGACTTGTGGAGTCCTACCGAGCGGAGAAGGGATTTGCGGGCAAAAGAAACGCAACGTGCCCTAACTTCGAAGCGGCTACCACTTTTGCGTTTCCCCGCAAATCCCTTCGGAGCGGACAGTCTCTACCCTCAGCGGGACGGAGCCTGGAGCCTAGACTGGAAATATTCTTCTCCCCACCGCAGCCTCATACTAAAAACGAAAAACCGACACCCCTTTTCATCTCTAAGGGATTGTCGGTCGATTTTCATTCAAAATAGATGGAGTATCCGGTGCTTCCTCTGGGGTCGTACGGCGTACGCTTGGTACATTTCGTGGTTCATGCTCAATTTCTGGGAAAGAGTGAACCGTCACGTACATGCTTCCGTTGCTCGCGATCGCACGGATCAAGACGGGATAGGCGTATTTGTTTTGAAACACAAAATCAGGGCCGTACCAGCTCACGGTTGCATCACGGCCTGGGGGTACGTACGCTACGTTTCGGCTGTGAGAATAGCGCTGCATAATGTGCAAGCCTGCCTGGTCTACCGCATTGAACAAGGTAGACGATACTTGGCAAATTCCTCCCCCGATGCCCTCTGACAGCTCTCCTCTGACAATGATGGGCGCCTGCAAATACCCTTTTTCTTTTGTACGCTGGCCCACTACCTTATTAAAAGAAAAAATTTCTCCCGGCAATACGACGTAATTGTTAATCGCCTGCGAGGCGAGCTTGATGTTGTGTACACGATTTCGGTTACCTGCATTGAAATAGGTCGCATATTGTCCGATCCTTTTTTTCCGAACCTGACTCATGAGAGACTTGTCTATCTTCGGGAATATCACTTTATAGCTGACATTCATGCTTGCGGCTCCCGTACCGTAAAAATAATCGTAAAAACGTGCGCGAAATGCCAGGTCATCTAACCTTCTTCCCTTGGTTTCTGGAACAATGGCCCCGGCGTTATTAATCGTCGCATTGATGGGCTCGATGTGCGCTTTTTTCGCCAACTCTTCCACCATTCGCGCAAGCTTGCTTTCATCAACCAAAGGAACGCCATCAAAGGGAAGAGAATAATCAGCCCGATTGAGAATAGCTACCGTCCTGTCCTCCATCTCTATTTGCAAAAAATTCGTTGGGTCGAGGGGATTGATTAACAGTAACAGAGCCAACGTCATAGCAAAACCCATCCGGCTGCTCACCTCCTTCACTCAACAACGATCATCTTCCGTTATTGTAGTATGAGCAGTCGAATGGGTTTCATTCCACGATTTGAATATGATTAGCTCATCTTCGTCAGTCTGCTGACGATTGCTTGCGTAACTGCCTTGAGACGCTGCTGATCCACTGCTTCCTGATAAGCGTTGTTCAACTGGTCACGCAGCTCCTTGGCCGCAAGAAGATTCGCCGTTGCTTCTTTCACTTTCTGCTTATATCTTACCTTGATATCCATTAATTCTTCTTCATATACCTCATCTGTGCCAGGTTCAATTGCCCGTTCGTACATATCGATAACCTCATCTGTATCTTTACTTGGAAAATACTCATGAGGTGCGGTGCTGTCAAAAATAGCGAGGCCCTTTTCAGGAACTATTACCATATCGAGGCTGTGCGGGTCTAGACCGCAGTGGTACACTTCCACGTCAAAGCCTCGTGTTTTGGCTTCCTCCACCAGCTTTTTCAGCATAGTGGACTTGCCAGAGCCTGGTCTGCCCTTAATAAAGTAGCGTTTCTCCAAATGGTCGGTCAGCTTCATGATATGATCCACGGGTCCCTGCGGCGTCGCTGCCCCCAAATACATGCGCCGTACCTTTGTTTCCTTCGCCAGCTGCTCCTCCCCGAAGAACAACGCTTTTACTTCCTCCGTGACGCGATTGGCTTCTTCTCTGTTCAGGTTCTCAATATAAGGAGCCTCCCACTCATCATGGATGCGCAGGGCCTCTCCAAAAGCTTGATATGCCTCTTCACTCTTCCTAAAAATCTCTTCGTACCAGCCGGCAATCTGGTCTTTGTAATCCACGAGCTGATCAATGTGGACCATCGACTGCAAATTGACCTGAATTTCCTTTACACCAGGAGAAGTGGGTCTCCAAATCCGGGGATAGCTACCATCCATAATCGCCACTTTATATTTGGGAAAAATGACACCATCAAACTGTCCGTTCACAAAAGGGGAATGAATCCACTCCACTTCGTCTGTTTTTCGTGCCATTTGATTTCCAATAGACTCGATCAATGGGGATGTAATTCCTTCCACTGTCCCTGTCAAAATATAAACGCGCTCCAAGCCTTCCAAAACGGAGTCATAAAATGTCTTGTATCCTCGCGCAGTATTCCCTGCGGCATATATATGGCGCACTTTTTTCGTCATTGCTTTTCCCTCCTGTACTTCTTCTCGCTGCGGTTGAGACGATGTATTGTATGCACAACAGGAGAAATAGGCGTCTGTCTACAACGTGGAAAAACCGCTGCAAGCTATTATTCTTAGCTCACAGCGGCTTTTTGTCTTTCGGGTATTATTTATTCAAATCCGTCATTTTACCAGTAGACATGTAAATAATCCATTCGCAGATGTTCGTAACATGATCGGCAATCCGTTCCAAATATTGCGCGACCAAGAGCAAATGCGTTCCTTGCGAAATGGCCTGACTGTTTTTTGTCATCAATTCAATCAGATCATGGAAAATCGTGGAGTACAGTTTATCAACAATGTCGTCGCGCGCGGCAATCTCTTCTGCTGCTTCTTTATTGCGTGCAATATATGCATTTAAGCAATCGCGCACCATAGCCTTGACGTGATCAGCCATCATCGGAATGTCGATGAGGGGTTTCACGTACGGGTCCGCCATCAAGCGTCGGGTCGTCTTCGCAATGGAAACGGCATGATCACCCATTCGCTCCAAATCCGTCACCAGCTTCAACATTGTTCCCAAGCGTCGCAAGTCACCTCCGACTGGCTGCTGCAATGCAATGAGACGGAAGCAATCGCTCTGTATTTCTTGCTCCAACTCATTGATCACAGGATCGTTTGCGATAACCTGTTCAGCCAGTTCAGCATCCCGCTCAACCAGACTCTTAATGGATTTATGAATAGCTTCTTCCACCAATGTGCCCATCGTCATGAGCTTGCGGTGCAGTACATCCTGCTGTTCTTCAAAAGCGTGCCGTGACATTTCCCTCTTCCCCCTTCTAGTGTCTGACATGTCAAATGGTACAAGGCGATTGTATTGTAGAAGTAAAGCTACTATTTTGTTTGTGTAAATGTTTTTGCAGTAGCTTTTTTAGGTAAGGGGAAGTGTAACTGTGAAGGTTGTCCCTCTTCCTTCCTTGCTCTCCACGCTAATATGTCCGTGCAAATTTTCCACGAGATGCTTCACAATGGCGAGGCCCAAACCTGTTCCACCTGAATCGCGGCTGCGCGCCTTGTCTACGCGATAAAACCGCTCAAAGATACGCGTGAGATCCTTTTCCGGAATGCCGATCCCGGTATCCATGACTTGAATAGTGATGTTTTCGCTGTCTGCTTCTGTCTTGACGTTGATTTTACCACCTTCTGGCGTATAGGCGATCGCATTCGTCAACAAATTCAAGATGATCTGCTGCAAGCAATCCTTATCCGTCATCAACCAAATATCTGGTTTCGGTGAGGGAAGCGTGATCGTCAATTCCTTGCGCTGTGCCTGGTCATGCATGATGGCAACTGCCGAACTGATCAAATCCTGCAAGTGAACCTGACTCAGATGCAAGGGGATTCGCTTCTGCTCGATTTTGGACAGGTCCAAAATATCGCGGATCATCCGGTAGAGTCGCTCGCTCTCATCCGAGATGATTTGCAGGAAATTGCGACATGTTTCCTCGTCCTGCATCGCTCCTTCAAGCAAGGTCTCTGTGAAGCCCTTGATCGAGGTAATTGGCGTGCGTAGCTCATGCGATACGTTTGCCACGAAGTCACTGCGCATCTTCTCCAGGCGGCGAATGTCGGTGATGTCATGCAGCACTACGACTACACCCCTTGACTCCCCCTTGAAGTTAATATAGGGAGCAAAATTCACGTCGAGGATGCGTTCCTGCGGGTAATAGATGTGTACCTCTTGGCGGAACTTCTCGCTTCTGTCGAGGCACCTGTCGATGTATTGGCTGAGCCCAAAGCTCTTGCCTGCCTCGATATGCAGCTTCCCTACGATCTCATGTCCAGCGGTCCCCAACAGCTTTTCAACGGCGGGATTGACCAGCATGATCCGACGTTGCTCAGAAATGAAGATCACGCCACTCGTCATATTGGTCAGCACCCCTGCTAGGCGCTGCTGATTCTCCGAGATTTCGTACATTTGCTGCTCCAGGCTCGATGCCATGAAGTTGATCGCACCTGCTAGCTGACCGATCTCATCCTTTGCTTTGATTCTCACACGGCTCTCATATTGGCGCTGTGTAATGTTGCGGGCTACCCGGGTGATCTCCTCGATCGGACGAATAATGGAAAAGGAAATGCGGGAAACGACAATCGATCCGACTACCAAAGTAACCAATAATCCTGTGAGCAAGCTGTACCACATTCTGTGGATCGTATCCGTAATATCTTTCATCGACATCGCTGAACGAACAACACCGAATATTTCGTTGTTCAGTTCAACAGGTACTGCAACGTACATCATGTCATAGCCGAGCGTCTCACTGAAACGGCGGGAAATCCCTGTTTCTCCTTTTAAGGCTGCTATCATCTCCGGTCGGTCCTGGTGGTTTTCCATCTCTTCCGGGTGGGAGGAGTTGTCGTACATCACCTGACCATCCTTGTCGATAATGGTAATCCGTACTTCATCCGTTGGCGCTACTTGTGTGACCCGATCCGCTAACGTCGCCTTATCGGTAAAGACGTCCGGGAAACGGACTGCCTGAGCGATGAGCTTCGACTCGCGGGACAATAGCTCATTCAGTGATTGGAGGTAGGAATTCTCCAGCACTTTGGCAAAATACATCCCCATCACCAATAGTACGAGGGAGATTAAACCCAAAATAGTCAAAGTGAGTTTGATTCGAAAGCGAGTCAAGGTAAATCCTCCGTTATCCTTCCAGTTTGTATCCTAATCCGCGAACTGTTTTGATGTATTTCGGGTTCTTCGTGTCATCCTCAAGCTTTTCGCGCAAATGACTGACATGCACGTCTACAATTCGAGAATCCCCGATGAAATCGTAGTTCCAAACAGCGTTCAACAATTGATCGCGCGTCAGTACACGCCCTTGATGGCTCGCTAAATAGTTAAGCAGCTCGAATTCCTTTGGCGTCAGCTCGACCTTGACGTCTTTACAGAACACCTCGTACTTCTCCGGGTAGATGCGAATATCCCCAAATTGGAGTAGTACCTCTTGCGGCGCTGTAGTTGCTTCTGGCGTGTTCTGAAACCGGCGAAGTATGGCTTTCACCCGGGCAATAACTTCTCTCGGGCTAAAAGGCTTTGTCAAATAATCATCGGCACCGAGCTCAAGCCCCAAAATCTTGTCGAGCTCATCATCTTTCGCTGTAAGCATCAAGATCGGCGTATTATTGCGTTCCTGGCGCAAGGTTTTGCATACGTCCATTCCATCCATCTTGGGAAGCATCAAATCAAGAATGATAAAATCTGGCTGCTCGCTCTTAACCATTTCCAAGGCCTGTTTACCGTCAAAAGCAGTTACGACCTGAAAACCTGATTTTTCAAGATTAAATTGCAATAGCTTTACAATGGAAGCTTCGTCATCCACTACCAATACTTTAATCATCTGTCTGTTTCCCCCTAGCGTTGCAATGCTTGCGCTCGATTTTCTAACCTACGTCCCCTGAAAAATGCTTCTCTCTACAATACTCAGTCTGCCAATGCTCATTGCGGAAAACAAGTAATTTTTTTGTAAAGACATGCTGAATGGGCATATAGAACTTGCTTGGCAATAGTATTCCTCTTTTAGGTAAAGGTACTATATCAAAAATGCCTTCAAACTGTAGTGGTCGGGAGAAGCCCTGCCACATGTTTTCCAGTCGCCTGTATCCTCTCTTCGTTCGGGCGGTCTCCTTCCAAACATGTGACAGTGCTTTCGTACAGCTGTGGATGCCTTTCGTGCTTTTAGTACGTTTCGCAAGTCAACAAAGCGGACCTTTTGAAGGCACTTCTTTGATTCTACTTTAAGAATAAAGGAAAAGCTGCGCAGAAGAAGCGAATTTCCAGTCCAAGCGCCTCTGGAGCCCATCTTAGCTTCGGAATAAATGGCGGGGAATTTCAGCTTCACCTATGGACTACCTCTTCGGAACTTCTACGTTTGAAGCGCTCCCGCCATTTATTCCGAAGCGTAGACTGGGAATTCGCTTCTTCCCCTACCACAGCAACTTTCATTTATTCCTAAAAAAAGACGCCTTCCCATAGAAAGGCGTCTTACATGTATTGATCTTATTTCAAAACAGCCATTACGCTGCGTACGGAGTCAGCAGATTTGTCGAGAGCTGCTTTCTCTTCGTCAGTCAGATCCAATTCAATCACTTTCTCGATCCCGTTTGCGCCGAGCAGAGTCGGTACACCCAGGTAGAGATCATTGTAGCCGTACTCTCCTTGCAGAAGAGCGATGGATGGCAGAATGCGTTTTTTGTCCTTGATGATGGCTTCAGCCATTTGTACCAAGGAAGCCGCGGGTGCGTAGTAAGCGGAACCGTTCCCCAAAAGGTTTACGATCTCGCCGCCGCCCTTGCGGGTACGCTCTACGATCGCATCCAGACGGTCTTTCGGGATTAATTTTTCCAATGGGATACCACCAGCATAAGAGTAGCGAACCAATGGAACCATGTCATCACCGTGACCACCCAAAACGAAACCCGTTACGTCTTCTACAGATACGTTCAACTCCATAGCCACGAAGGTACGGAAACGAGCCGTATCCAGAACGCCGGATTGACCGATTACGCGCTCTTTCGAGAAGCCGGACGTTTTGAAGAAGGTGTACGTCATCGCGTCAACTGGGTTGGACAGTACGAGCACGATAGAGTTAGGTGCATATGTTTTTACTTGCTCTGCAACAGATTTCATAATGCCAGCATTGGTGTTAACCAAGTCATCGCGAGACATGCCGGGCTTGCGGGCAATACCTGCTGTGATGATAACGAGATCAGCATCCTTGATGTCTTCATAGTTCGCAGTACCTGTGATGTTTGCATCAAAGCCTAAAACTGGCGAGGATTCCATCATGTCGAGCGCTTTACCTTTTGTTGGGTTCTCCAGTTGCGGAATGTCAACCAATACGATGTCGCCCAGCTCTTTTTGCCCCAAAATGAATGCAGTTGTTGCACCAGTGAAGCCACTACCGATAACAGCGATTTTTTTACGGTTGAATGCCATGAACTATTCCCCTCCAAAAATGTAAGTGTAAAAATTTGTACCCAAATCTATCTTACATGTTTTGAATCAGAGCGTCAGCAAACTCGGAGCATTTCAGTTCTTGTGC
This sequence comes from Brevibacillus fortis, assembly GCF_046196545.1. Taxonomy (GTDB): domain Bacteria; phylum Bacillota; class Bacilli; order Brevibacillales; family Brevibacillaceae; genus Brevibacillus; species Brevibacillus fortis_A. The sequence goes on along the minus strand of NZ_CP176370.1, from coordinate 1,492,544 downwards.
GCCTTCCATCAGACGAGCGAAATCGTATGTTACTGTTTTCGCGGAGATGGTTTTTTCCATGGAGTTGATGATCAAGTCTGCTGCTTCGTTCCAGCCCAGGTGACGCAGCATCATTTCTCCGGACAGGATCACGGAGGATGGGTTTACTTTGTCCAGACCAGCGTATTTCGGAGCTGTACCATGAGTTGCTTCGAAGATCGCATGACCAGTCAGGTAGTTTACGTTTGCACCTGGAGCGATACCGATACCGCCTACTTGTGCAGCCAGAGCGTCGGAGATGTAGTCACCGTTCAGGTTGAGGGTTGCTACTACATCGTACTCAGCTGGACGAGTCAGGATTTGTTGCAGGAACGCGTCAGCAATAACATCTTTCACGATGATTTTGCCAGCTGCTTCTGCTTCTTTTTGAGCTTTGTCAGCGTCGCCGCCTTCAGCTTTGATGCGATCGTATTGTGCCCAAGTGAATACTTTGTCGCCGTATTCTGCTTCAGCCACTTCATATCCCCAAGTTTTGAACGCACCTTCAGTGAACTTCATGATGTTACCTTTGTGTACGAGGGTAACGGATTTACGGTTGTTTTCGATAGCGTAGTCGATCGCTGCACGAACCAGGCGCTCTGTACCATCTTTGGATACAGGCTTGATACCGATACCAGAAGTTTCTGGGAAGCGGATTTTCTTCACGCCCATTTCGTTTTGCAGGAAGTCGATTACTTTTTTCACTTCTGGAGTACCTTCAGCCCACTCTACACCAGCGTAGATGTCTTCAGTGTTCTCGCGGAAGATTACCATGTCAGTCAATTCAGGATGTTTCACTGGGGATGGAACGCCATCGAAGTATTGAACAGGACGTACGCAAGCATACAGATCCAGCTCTTGACGCAGTGCTACGTTGATAGAACGGATACCACCGCCTACTGGTGTAGTCAGAGGACCTTTGATTGCGATCAGGTATTCACGAACAGCAGTCAGCGTATCTTCTGGCAGCCACTCGCTGTATTGGTTGAAGGATTTTTCACCTGCGAATACTTCGAACCAAGCGATTTTCTTCTCGCCTTTGTAAGCTTTTTCTACAGCTGCATCCAGAACGCGAACGGAAGCTTTCCAAATGTCAGGGCCAGTACCGTCACCCTCGATGAAAGGAATGATCGGATTGTTTGGAACTACTAGTTTACCGTTATCCACAGTAATTTTTTCGCCTACAGTTGGTTGCGTCAGGTTTTTAAACACAAAAAATCCCTCCAGTGTTATATATATTTGGTGATTATGAATATTTCCAGACGTAGGAGAACTACCACTCACTTGTGGTAGTTCTCAAGCTTGCGCTCAGGAGCGATCAGCCTGGCTGACCACCTGCCCTCCACGCTCGAAAATAGCGAGTTCTTAGCGGCGGTCAATTGGAACGTAGTGTTGGTTGACCGGACCGGTGTAATCCGCGCGAGGGCGGATCAGGCGATTATTTTCATACTGTTCCATGATGTGTGCCGTCCAACCGGACATACGGCTGATAGCAAAGATCGGTGTGAACAGGTCTGTTTCGAGACCGAGTGAAATGTAAACAGATGCGGAGTAGAAGTCAACGTTTGGCTTCAAGCCTTTTTCGCCGGAAATCATCTCGTCGATCTTCACAGACATCTCATACAGCTCAGGGCGACCGATTTGCGCGGTCAGTGCTTTGGACATTTCTTTCAACCATTTCGCACGTGGATCACCGTCTTTGTATACACGGTGTCCGAAGCCCATGATTTTTTCCTTGTTATCCAGCTTGGTGCGGATGTAGGATTCTACGTTAGCCATGCCGCCGATTTCGTTCAGCATTTTCGCTACTGCTTCATTAGCGCCGCCATGCAGAGGGCCTTTGAGTGTACCGATTGCAGACACGATACCGGAATAAATATCAGTCAGGGTCGCAACAGATACGCGAGCAGAGAATGTAGATGCATTAAACTCATGGTCAGCATGCAGGATCAGAGCAACGTCAAACGCTTTTACTGCCGTTTCTGTTGGCTCTTGGCCTGTGAGCATGTAGAGGAAGTTTTGTGCAATCGTGAAATCTGCACGTGGAGCTACTGGCTCCAGACCTTTACGCATACGCTCGTAAGCAGCGATCAAGGTAGGAGTTTGCGCCATCAAACGGATGGATTTCCGATAGTTGGCTTCAGGAGACATATCTTGCGCTTCTGTGTCGTAGAGCGCTAGCGAAGAGACAGCTGTGCGCAACGCCGCCATTGGGTGTACGCCTTTTGGATAGTGGCGAATGCTTTCCAGCACTTCTTGGGCCACTGCTGCATTTTCACCCAATTGTTTTTTCAAAGCGTCTAGCTGATCACGCTTCGGTAACGCTCCATGCCAGAGCAAATATACAACCTCTTCAAAAGTTGCATGTTCTGCCAGCTCATCGATGTTGATCCCGCCATAGCAAAGAACCCCATCGACGATCGAACAGATGGATGATTGAGCGGCAACAACGCCTTCAAGTCCACGAGTAGTTGTCATAGAACTCCCTCTCCTTTTCCACTCAAGTAGTAGTGCTTATCTAGTCTTCGCTTGTCCGCCATGACTGATAAACGACCTGATCAAGTTCAAAAAGACGACTTTTTGAACATCCTATCTATGAAATTGTAAGCAGCGGTTTCTTTCATCCACCACTCTTGACAGGGAATGTATCCACGCAAATCCTCACAAGGTCGTACATGAATATGACGCTCGTGTAAGGGGAGAGGCGAGAGAAAAGAATCCACTAAGACGACCCAATTATAAAAGATTATTGCGATTTTGTGAATAAGGTTGGCGAAAAAATGTTTCGAAGGGTGAAACGGAGTTTTGTTTTTTCGCGATTCTTGCTCCACCTATCAGGCATGCTGCATAATAGAAACATCAGTAATTTGTTCGCACCTTCGCGGCGGAAAGGAGAAATCGTTTGAATCAGGAAAACTGGGTAGAGCGCCTCTTTCAAATCATTCGCTTGTTATGGGTTTGCCTTCTTATCTATGTAGGGATTTGGGTATTCCAACATGCAACACCCTTACTGTACCCATTTATAATCGCTTTAGTCATTGCGCTCATCATCAACAAACCAGTTACGTTTATGACTAGAAAGTTCCGGATTCCACGCTGGCTTTCGGTCATTATCGCGCTCTTGGTTTTGATGCTGCTCGCGGGCGGAGTGGTCACACTGATTATCACGGAAACGGTCGTGGAAATCGGAGAGTTGGCCAAACGTTTGCCAGTCGTTTCACAGGAGCTGGCCCATTATTTGCAAAATACGATTTCTCAAGACTTCTTGATGGGTATTTACAATCAGATTCAGTGGTTTTACGATCAGCTCGACCCAGGTTATAAGGATAAGCTTGCCAGTACGGTAGGCAGTGCCATCTCGACCATCACGAATGTCGGACAGGACTTGATCGTCAAATTCCTGGATGGATTGAAAAACCTGCTTGTCTCCCTCCCAAATATGGCGACAGTTTCCGTCATTTCCATCATGGGTGCCTTCTTTATCTCCAAAGACTTTGCTCTTTGGGAAGCGCGGGGTCGCCGTCTTTTGCCAAAAGGGGTAAACAGCCGTCTCGATCAAATTTTTATCGATTTGCGCAATGCCTTATTCGGATTCGTCAAGGCGCAGTTGACTCTCATCTCCTTAACTGCTGCCATTGTGATTATTGGTCTGTTGTTCATGCGTGTCGAATACGCAATTACGATTGGCTTGATCACGGGCTTGGTCGATCTCTTGCCTTATCTTGGGACAGGGACCGTCTTCGTTCCTTGGATCATTTACATGTTTTTCAAAGGCAATTACACGATGGTCATCGGCTTGTCCATTTTGTATGGGGTCGTCTTGATTTTCCGGCAAATTATCGAGCCAAAAGTCGTTGCGGAAAACGTCGGTCTCGACCCGCTCCTCACGCTGGTCGCGCTGTTTGTTGGCCTCCAGCTGTTCGGATTCTTGGGCTTGATCATCGGACCTGTTTCACTCGTCATGATCAATGCTTTGGTAAAAGCCAACGTCTTCGTCGATGTATGGGGCTACATCCGCGGGAAGAAAACCTGACCCAATATAAAAAGAACCGCTTGCGAGCAGCTTGTGCACAGCTCGGAGCGGTTCTTTTTTACAAGAAATGTCTGTCTGTATTAGCGGCGGAAAAACAATTGAACACGACCAGACGAGATGAGGTTCCACAACCAGCGCTTCAACAGATAACGAATAATCATCCGTGTGTACGGAATGAGGAAGACCAGTCCAATCACATCCGTGACGAATCCAGGCAACAAGAGCAAAATACCACCGATCAAGATCAAAACACCATCGATGAGCGAATCCGTAGGCATTTGCCCACGCCCCAGCTGGTGTTGGACCATCCGAAATACTTGCATCCCCTGCTGCCTCGCGAGCCAAGCTCCCAAGATCCCCGTGAGAATTACCAGCACGACTGTATTCCAGCCGCCAATCCACGATCCAATGGTAATAAGCCCCCAAAGCTCTAATCCAAACGCGACGACAAACAGAATGGCAAAAAAGCGGAACATGCCTATTCCCCTCCTTTATGCTGGGAGTCCAACCAATCATAGATGTCGGGCTCTGCTCGCGACAAGCGAATCGGCCTCAAAGCTGTGTTGGTAAATACATGCATCGTCTCTCCTGACACCAACAGCTGTTGGTCAGGCAATCTAACAATCTCATAAGCAAAAGTGAGACGGACAGGACTGATCTCTTTTACACGCGTCCGTATTTCTACCTCATCGTCATAGCGGGCGGGCTGTTTGTATGAGATATTAGCGTCAGTGACAGGCAGAAGTACGCCTTTTTCCTCAAGCTCACGATAGGTGATCCCCGCATGGCGAATCAATTCTGTTCTTCCTACTTCAAACCAGTTCAAGTAATTCGTATGGTAGACCACACCCATCTGATCGGTTTCGCCATAGCGGACGCGCAATCGATGGGAATGAATAATGGGAGTCATTTTGGATCGCTCCTTTCTCTATAGGATGATTGTACCATAGTACCCCTATTTGGCTGTAGTGGTGGGGAGGAAACAGGAGAAAACGCTCAGCTTCTTGTCCCACCCGCTGGGGGATTGACTGCCCGCCTCCATGCAAAAAGCGAAACCGCGTCCAAAGTGGTCCATTCAGGATGTTATTTCAGAGGTGGACGCTTAAGGGCGTGTTTCGCTTTTTGCATTCCGTCTCGGTCGGTGTACCAAAGATCTTCGCTTTTTTCTCCTGTTTCCTCTACGAGCTTTCCAAATTGATCGTTTTTTTAAAGAAGTGAAAGAATGAAGAACCTATTCAGTTACGTCAGAGAAGAATATTTCCAGACGTAGCGACTTGTGGAGTCCTACCGAGCGGAGAAGGGATTAGCGGGCAAAAGAAACGCAACCGTGCCCACGCGACGGAGCGGCTACCACTTTTGCGTTTCCCCGCTAATCCCTTCGGAGCGGGCAGTCTCAGCCCTCAGCAGGACGGAGCCTGGAGCCTAGCCTGGAAATATTCTTCTCTCCACTACAGCCACATAAAAAAACAGGAGCAGACCGTTGTCTAACAGTCTCCCCCTGTCTCAATTTATTCGGATCGCTTAACGAATCGGGCAAGCTCCGCCTTCGCAAGATTCAGCCGTGGACAGATCAGCCTCGCCGCCGGTTTCATACTGCTGCAAAATCGCAGGATCAAATGACTTCATGGACTGCTTCAATGCCTCGTACTGTTCTTTGGTGCACTCTTCGTATGGAGCCAATTGGTAGTTTCCGCCATCCAATTGCAAGAAGGATACACCTACGAAATTATCCCAGTTATCGTAAACGATGTCTTCTACTTCTGCCCATTCTTCCTTGCGTACCGTAATGGTGTTCGAAGAGTTGTGCTCGGTATATTCTTTCTGGAAACGGAAGTACGTATCGAATTGGCGTTTTGCACTTACTTCGTTCTTCGTTTCTTCTGCGCCTGATGCTACAGGGAAATCGATTACGAGTGTACGTGCATTTGCCATGCGCTCTTCATAGGTTTCGCCTGGTGTTCCTACCTCTGGGTTGACTGTCCAGCCGAGAGTTTGTACCGCTTTTGCCAATGGGTCCTCAGCATTGATGCGAATGCGGCGGATGTAGTACGGCGAATGGGACCAGTGCAGACCGCTGGAGACACCACCAGCTACTTGAGACAGCGTACCTTCCGGCTTCACGGTCGTTACCAAGAGTGGAGAGTTCACACGCAGCTCATACGCATAACGGTTCGCCTCGTCACGAGCAGCATCGCCCAGCTGGCGCAGCAGTTCGAGCTCTTGCTCTTCTGTATAGCCAAGGGATGCCAACGCATCCTTCACACCAGTAAGGGAAGTTCCGAGCAAACGGTCACGCTGTTGAACGGTATCCCAATGCGGCAGTTCCAACGTAACCAGTGTCATGCGCAGACCGGCACGAGCAGATTTGCGTTGTGCTTCCAGCAAGCCATCGAGATCCAGATACTTGGAGCCATCCTCGCGATCCTTCACGAATTCAACCAGATTGACTGTCGTCAGGTTGCAGACGCCATAAGAATCGAGCAGGATTTCTGCACAAGGGTTCAAGCCTTCTGCATTTGGACGACGACGGTTTGCTTCTTCCAAGTTGATGAAGCCTGGTTCGCCTTCCAATTGCATCAAGGTGAACACGAGGTTCAAGAATGGCTTGGTCGGTTGTTTAGTAAAGGCGATGGAGTTGTTGGACATGCGGCGGTGATCCAGACCGAAGCGTCCGTCTCCTACATTTTGGATGCTGTCAAACCATACAGGCTTGTGCTCTCCCAACAGCTCTCCTACACGACGGTGGTGGTTCAGCTGATCCTCTGTCCAGAAGCCGTTGATCCCGTATTTCGCCAGCATGCACTCGTAGTCATCGTGATCGAACAGGAAAATTTCCGCTGTACGGCGTACGCCACCTACTACAACGTTTGCTCCGATGAGGTTTCCAATGTCGAGAATATGGATCGGACGGATTTTGCCGTATCCTTTTTCATCACTCTCGATTGGTGCCAAATGCTGGTCGATTTGGTTTTTCAACACTTTATCGATTCCTTCAAACATTTCACGAAGCGGCTCATGACCACTAGCAGTCCCGCCAAAACGCTTCAGTCGCTCGCCTTTCGGACGCACGCTGTTATAAGAGATTTTCACGGTGTGAATGTGTTCGTAAGTGGAATCTGTCAAAATTTGCAGGTAGAGGCGGAGGGATTCTACCCAGCCTTCTTTACTGTCTCCCACATAAATTTTGGCAAAGCCGTTATCCAGTACATTCAGCTCAGAACGCTCCAGGCGTTGATGCTTTGGTAGCGGTCTGTATTCAGAAGAGAGCAGGGAAACATTCGTGCGAATCGGGCCCAGTCCAGCAGCCATTTCCTTCGTGCATTTGAAGCCTACTCCAGTTCCTACCAAGAGAAGGTAGAAAAGATCGCCCAAGTCATCCCAAGACTTGATGTTCAGGAAGGAGCAGTTGAAGTTCGCCAACGGATACAAATCCGCTACGCCGTTGTCTGCACCGCCAACCCACAAGGTACGGCCAGACAAAAACTGGCGAAGGTTGAACATGTTGTCAAACAAACCTTCTGCCTCTTTTTCCATTGCGCGAGAATCAGCGTACATTCCGATTTTGTTCAAATGCTGATAAGCCAGCTTAATATTGTAATCCACCGAGCGGCGGCAAGTTTCTTTCCACGTTTCCCGTCTTCCTTTTTCCGGTACAAAGCGAGAATAAGTACGGTAGTAAACAAATTGTCCCAGAGGACTCATATGGATCGGAAAATCAGGATATTGATCTAAGAATTCATCCCGCAAAAATTGAGTTCGGGATACGGTTTCGGTCGCCAGCATATCGTTCCTCCTTCGAATCTTTCCTCTCTAGTTTAACTATCTTTATCTGTAAAACTCAATAGCTTTACCTATATATTGTGTGAAATAATTTTCGACAATACCAGATGTTGTGTTTGCTCCAAAAAAACACTTGACACAAAATCCCGAACATTGGACGTACAAAAGGACCGTTTTATGTTCAGCCTTTTTCTGGCAACAAGCGCTACAACACCCATTCTGTCATGATTTGGAAACCCCGAACGTATGGATTTCATCCGCACTGACACAAAGCCACCGACCGATTTTAACAGATTCCCACTCGCTTTGCACCACCTAATAATCACCGTTATCTGGGAAAACTTATCAGGTAGTTCGTCGGCTAATCCTTTTTACACCAAGCCAAAAAAGGGTGACCCTTGGTCACCCTTCAGAGGCATTCTCCATTAAAGATGAATAGTATTACCTACAAAATCCGAGCATGTCCTGAGTAAATATGCCCACGTTCAGAATCCACGGTTACGATTTGTCCGTCCTTCAATACATCCGTAGCAAATTGCACACCTACGATGACTGGAACGCCGAGATTCAGGCCTACGATGGCTGCGTGAGAGGTAAGTCCACCCTCTTCGCAAATCACCGCTCCAGCCTTGCCAAACGCTTCAATCATATCGGAGTCAGTACCGATGGTTACCAGGATTGCTCCTTCTTCTACCTTCGCCAGCGCCTCTTCAGCGGATCTAGCAATTACTACCTTGTTTGTGACAACTTTTCGTCCGATTCCTTGTCCTTTTGCTACCACATCGCCAATAACGTGAATTTTCATCAGGTTCGTTGTCCCAACTTCACGCACAGGCACGCCTGCAGTGATCACAACGAGGTCGCCATGACGAACGAAGCCTGCATCGAGCGCCTCCTGGACAGACATCTCCAGCATTTCATCGGTTGTATTCGCCATTTCGCCCTTCACCGGATACACACCATTTACGAGTGCAAGACGGCGAATAATCGCTTCATGCGGCGTTACAGCCACGATTGGTGCTTTTGGACGGAACTTCGATACCATGCGAGCTGTGTGTCCGCTTTCGGTCGCTGTAATAATTGCTGCTGCGTCCAGATCCAATGCAGCATTAGATACAGCTTGGCTGATAGCATCCGTAATCGTCACTTGTTTGAGTTGTGCTTGTGCATACAAGATCTCACGATAATTCAGCTCTTGCTCTGCACGTACAGCGATGCGCACCATGGTCTCGACAGACTCAACCGGGTATTTACCAGCAGCCGTCTCTCCAGAGAGCATGATTGCGTCTGTACCATCGAAAACGGCGTTCGCAACGTCACTCGCTTCCGCACGTGTTGGACGTGGGTTGCGTTGCATGGAATCGAGCATTTGTGTCGCCGTAATGACTGGCTTCGCGAGTTCGTTACACTTCTTGATCAGCTTCTTCTGAACAAGTGGTACTTCTTCTGCCGGAATCTCTACGCCCAAATCACCGCGCGCAACCATGATTCCATCTGTTACTACCAGAATATCGTCTACGTTATCGACGCCTTCCTGGTTTTCGATTTTCGCGATAATATCGATACGCACGCTATGGCGCTCCAGGATTTTGCGAATCTCCAAGATATCCGATGCTTTTCGGACGAAGGAAGCCGCAATGAAATCGACACCTTGTTCAATACCGAATTCGATATCCTGCGCATCCTTTTCTGTGATACCTGGCAAGTTGATTTTGACACCCGGAACATTGACGCCTTTTTTGCTCTTCAGTGTTCCACCGTTTTTGATCAAGCAGACGATTTCAGTGTCACTTACTTCTTGTACAGTCAACCCGATCAAGCCGTCGTCGATCAAGATTGTATCGTCAATTTTTACATCACGAGGCAATTCCGGATACGTAATGGAGACGCGCTCTGCGGTACCCGCTACTTCTTCAGTGGTGAGGATCAGCGTATTTCCTTCTACGAGCTCAACTGCATCTACTGCAAGCGTACCCGTGCGAATTTCAGGACCTTTTGTATCCAACAGGATTGCAACAGGTTTCCCGGTTTCTTTTGATGCCTGACGAATGTTTACAATTCGTGCCGCATGCTCCTCATGGGAACCGTGCGAGAAATTCAAACGCGCTACGTTCATCCCTGCTTCAATTAATTTTTTTAGTGTTTCAACCGTTTCACTCGCCGGTCCGATGGTACACACGATTTTTGCTTTCCTTAACATAGGATGTAAGCCTCCTCTACACTCCGAAAACTGTCAGTTTTATATAGATAGCGTGCGCGCCAATTGATAAATGGATAAATCCAATTGATGCTTGTTCGCCAATGCTTCTTGAAAATCAACATCAACGATCTGGTTGTTCTGAATCCCAACCATCCGGTCCTGCTTGCCTTCCAGCAACAAATCGACAGCTGCTGCACCCATTCGGCTCGCCAGCATTCGGTCCATCGCAGTAGGGGAACCACCGCGCTGGATATGACCCAGTACCGTTACGCGAGTCTCCCAGCCTGTCTCTTTCGTGATCGCTTCGGCATAAGAGGTTGCACTTCCTACCCCTTCCGCCACAATGATGATGGAATGCTTTTTGCCACGGCGTTGTCCAGCATGCAGACGCTCAATAATATCGTCCATCTCCTGCGACGCTTCCGGGATAATAATGGACTCAGCACCCGCTGCAAGCCCTGCCCACAATGCCAGGTCGCCAGCATCTCGCCCCATCACTTCAATAATGTACGTGCGTTCATGCGAGGTGGCTGTATCGCGGATTTTATCGATCGCTTCCACAACGGTATTCAATGCCGTATCAAACCCGATCGTGAAATCGGTGCATGGAATATCATTATCAATCGTACCCGGCACGCCAATGGTCGGGAAGCCTTTTTCGGTCAGCTTCTGTGCACCGCGAAACGACCCGTCTCCCCCAATCACAATCAGACCCTCAATTTCATGAGCACGTAATTGCTCCACTGCTTTTTCCTGCCCGGCTTCCGTCTTGAACGTTTCACTACGAGCAGAGTAGAGAATGGTTCCCCCCCGTTGGATAATATCCCCAACAGAGCCCAGAGACATCTCCTTGATATCTCCCCTCATCAGCCCTTCGTATCCGTGGTAAACCCCAAACATTTGTACCTCATGAAAATGAGCACGACGTACAGCCGCCCGGACTGCGGCATTCATTCCAGGAGAATCTCCACCGCTAGTGAGAACTGCAAGTTTCCGCATGGAATCCACCTCTCCAATCGTATCGTCTTTAGCATGCCATTTAACGGAAACAGTATGTACCATACTTTGTATGAAACACGCTGTATCACTCAATTCCTCATATCTGTTATACACTCAAAAGATATGTGCCATACTTTTTGAAAGCTCTGATAACTCTTTCATTCGACTTCGATTGTAGCAGATTTTCCTCGGAGAAAAAAGAAAAAAACGCCCCCTGTTTCTTACAGGGAGGCGAATTCTCCGATCTGTTTAAACTTCTCGTAACGGTCCTGTATCAATTCATCTGGAGTTAAACGGCCCAGCTGTTCTAGTTGTTCCGTGATGACCGCCTTGACCATCCCTGCCTGCGCGATCAAATCACGATGGGCTCCTCCGAATGGTTCATCAATAATTCCGTCAATGACTCCTAATTCCAACAAATCAGGTGCCGTAATTTTCATCGTCTCCGCTGCACGCATGCCCAAGCTGGAATCTCTCCAGAGAATCGCAGCGGCACTCTCCGGTGCAATCACGGAGTAATAGGAATTCTCCAACATATAGATGCGGTTGCCTACGCTGATCGCCAAGGCTCCGCCGCTTCCGCCTTCTCCGATAACGATACAAATAATCGGCACACCAAATGTCGCCATTTCACGCAGATTGCGAGCAATTGCTTCGCTCTGACCGCGCTCTTCTGCCGCTTTTCCAGGATATGCCCCTGATGTATTGATAAAGCAGATGATCGGCCGACCGAACTTGTCCGCCTGCTGCATTATACGCAAGGCCTTTCGATAGCCCTCTGGGTGAGCCATCCCGAAGTTGCGCTTGATGTTGTCTTTTGTGTCTTTCCCTTTTTGGTGACCGATGATCGTAACCGGGCGCCCATCCAGCTTGGCAATTCCACCGACAATAGAATGGTCGTCTCCGAACAAGCGGTCTCCATGAACCTCGATAAAATCAGTAAAAAGTAGTTGTATATAGTCCAAAGTCGTTGGCCGTTCCGGATGACGAGCCAGCTGTACGCGTTGCCAAGGAGTCAAGTTGCCGTAAATTTGCGCAGCAAGCTCTTTTGATTTTTGTTCGAGACGCTGTACTTCGTCAGAGAAGTCAATTCCCTTTTCCTCTGTAAAACGGCGCAATTCCTTAATCTTATCTTGTAATTCTACTAATGGCTTTTCAAAGGAGAGCTCGCCTGCCATGTTTCTACTCCTTCCCGAGACGTGTGCATCTCTACCAGTTTGGACAGCGTATTTCGCATATCCTTACGGTGTACCACCATATCGAGTTGCCCGTTTTTCAACAAGAATTCCGCTGTTTGAAAGTCTTTTGGCAACTCCTGACGGATCGTTTGCTCAATGACTCGACGCCCAGCAAAACCGATCATAGCTCCTGGTTCTGCGATATTGTAATCTCCCAACGAAGAAAAGCTGGCTGATACCCCACCATATGTAGGATTCGTCATGACCGAGACAAACAGCAAGCGTTCGCGATCCAATCGAGACAACGCTGCGCTGGTTTTCGCCATTTGCATCAGGCTCAATACGCCTTCTTGCATACGCGCTCCACCAGATGCACTGAACAGAATGAAAGGCAAACGCCGTTCGATCGCTTGCTCAATTGCGCGCGTGATTTTTTCCCCGACGACCGATCCCATACTCGCCATACGGAAACGAGAATCCATGACCCCAATCACGATCCGGTTCCCACCCAGGAGACCTTCGCCTGTAATGATCGCCTCGTTCAAGTTGGTGTTGGCCATATCTTGCTCCAGTTTTTCCAAATAGCCAGGAAAACCGAGTGGATTGGCTGTAATCAAATTGGCATCAAATTCTTCTGTCAGAACCCCATCATCCAGAAACGCTTGCAGACGCTCTGGAGCGGACATGGAGTAGTGGAACTGGCAGCCTTTGCAGACGCGCAAGTTCTTCTCCAAATCCTTCGAGTAGTGAATCGTCCCACAATGTGGGCATTTATTCATCAATCCCTCAGGGACTTCCTTTTCTTTCGTACCCGCTTCCTTGCTAGTGTTGGTGGAAGCAGGGACACGTGCTAGTGTCTCTGAAGGAACTGTAGCGAATTTGCGCTTTTTCCCAAAAAGATCTTTAAGCACAGGTACACCCACCTTTCTCTTCAGTGAAGGATCGTGCCGAGTACATCCCGGACTTCGTTTAGTTCGCTCTCCGGCACAAGAATCTCGTATTGCTTCGAGACCTTACCTTCGCGAACCTTTACCAAAAACCCTTCATCTGTCAAACGTTGCTGTATCCGTTCTGCAATTCTAGCGCTAGGAGCGATGTAGATGACCGTCCACATGCTGGCTTCCTCCTCAATCGTCCAATACAGGTCTGCATCATCATATCACAGCGCCAACGCCCCTCGCAAATTGGGGGAAAACTAAAGCTTGCTGTTCTCCAAATGCTTTTTCATTCTCTCTAATGCGACGTTCACATCGCCTTCGCGAATGGCTTCCATAATCTGTCGATGCTCTACGAGTGCTGCACTCGCTCTGCCTTCACGCGACAGTGATTCAATACGGATACTGTTGCTGTATTCAACCAAAGGCGTCCAGATGCGATGCAGAATCGAGTTGCGACTGGAGCGACATATGACGCGATGAAACTGATAGTCTTCCTCCGCTGGTACCTCGCCTCTTGCTACTCTTTCCTCTGCAATGGCCAGTATGCGTTCCATTTCATCAAAATGCTTGTCAGTCGCCCGTCTACAGGCTAAGCGGACAGCATCCAGCTCTAGCATTCGGCGCATTTCGATCAAGTCCTTCTTGGTTTTGGTATCCCGCAGGATAAAAAAGCCAAGAATATCGATCAGCCGATTGTGTCGGTAATGCTTGAGGAAGGTGCCTTCCCCGCGACGGGTCTCAATGAGCCCGAGCAACTCCAGAGCCCGAAGAGCCTCGCGTACAGAGGAACGACCTGCTCCCAGTTGCTCGGACAGCTCTCGCTCAGACGGCAGCTTGTCCCCGGGCCGCAAGTTTTGCTCCTGAATGATTTCATGCAGTTGCAGGAGAATTCCTTCGTAAACCTTTCGATCTTGGGAAGAGTCGAGCACGATTATCCTCCTTACTCGTACCTTCAACGAGGAGCACCCTCCACGTTTATAAAAAGCCTACGTTTTTGCGGAGGGTGTGTTTGCGAATGCCTCGATAAAGAGTATGTTACGCTTCTTGGTAAGAGATAGCTGTCAATTTCGTTGTCTTTTGTTTTACTTCTTCCGGATCAACTGTGATGCGAGCAACACCCGTTTCCATCGCTGCTTTTGCTACTGCCGCAGCTACGTTTGGCGCTACACGTGGATCGAATGCGGAAGGGATCACTTTATCCGCAGTAAGCTCTTCTGGCGTGATCAGGTCTGCGATTGCATATACAGCAGCCAGCTTCATTTCTTCGTTGATCTCCGTTGCACGTACATCCAAAGCGCCACGGAAGATTCCCGGGAATGCCAGTACGTTATTTACTTGGTTCGGGAAGTCGGAACGGCCTGTACCGATTACTGCCGCACCTGCTTCTTTTGCTTCTTGCGGCATGATTTCTGGTACTGGGTTTGCCATAGCGAAAATGATCGGATCGCGGTTCATCGAACGAACCATATCCTGTGTAACAGCGCCAGCTACAGATACACCGATAAATACGTCAGCGCCCTTCATTGCATCAACCAGGTCACCTTGCAGCATGCTGCGGTTCGTGATTTTCGCCATTTGTTCCTTCACCGGATTCATACCGAATGGACGGCCTTCGTACACGATTCCTTTTGTATCAACCATGATCACTTCTTTAACGCCCATGGAAATCAAAAGCTTCATGATTGCGATACCAGCTGCACCTGCACCGTTCGCTACTACGCGGATATCTTCCAGCTTTTTGTCAACCACGCGCAGAGCATTGATCAGTCCTGCCGCTGTAACGATTGCTGTACCGTGTTGGTCATCGTGAAAAATCGGGATGTTTGTTTCGCGCTTCAGACGCTCTTCGATTTCGAAGCATGCAGGAGCTGCGATATCTTCCAGGTTAACGCCACCAAAAGTAGGCTCGAGCAGTTTTACTGTCTCTACGATTTTATCTACATCTGTTGTATTCAAGCAGATCGGGAATGCATCTACGCCTGCGAAGGATTTGAACAAAACTGCTTTACCTTCCATAACCGGCATTGCTGCTTCTGGTCCGATGTTTCCGAGACCCAGTACAGCAGTACCGTCGCTGACTACTGCAACCAGATTGCCTTTCATCGTGTAATCGTACACTTTGGACTTGTCATCAAAAATATCTTTGCAAGGTTCAGCAACCCCAGGAGAATAGGCAAGACTCAGATCGTAAGCATTGCGAACGGGTACCTTGGTCACTGCCTCCAATTTTCCTTGATGTTTTCTGTGAAGCTCCAGTGCTTCCTCTCTCAGGTTGGACATGAGATCCCACTCCATTTCACGATAATAGTTTCTATGATTGCTTGTAGGCAGTAAAAACGCCTGGGTTATTCCAAGTGGTCTGACCACTCATTGAGTTATGCTCTCAATATAATAAAAAACTGTTCTCCTGTAAACCTGCCGAAAACGGCGAAAAAGGGAGGACATTCCTCATCCTCCCCAATTTATAGGCATTTCTTTCCGAATTACGCTGTCAGGCCCCACAATTTCTCGCGCTTGCTCCAAAAATGACTCATCTACGTCAACCCAATTTGCTTCTGGCAGGCGAATTGTCTGTCTTTTTCCTTCGTAGAAGAGGATAACGGGAATCGTTCCTTTTTTTTCGACAAACAGCCGTGAAAGTCTTTTCAGCGTCGAATCGTGTTCTTGCTCTGCCGATATTTTGACAAATAATACGGTCTCGGACTTTGGCTGGGGCAGCGTTTGTGCATCCCAGAAACGGGAAGCCAAGAGCTTGACCATATCGTCCTGATGATCGACTCGGGCTTCTGCCACGACGATTTGCTCGCGTTCGAGCAATGGCGCATACTTCTGATACACCTGCGGGAAGACGACCAGCTCTACGGGCGCCGTTTTGTCCTCTAGCGTAATAAACGCCATCGGGTCCCCTTTTTTTGTTTGGATGCGTTTGGCTTCTGTTATCATTCCGAATACTTTTACCGTTTTGTCGCGCGGCACATCCCCCAATGAAGAGATCACTGCTACTTCCGGGCGACTCGCGACATGGGCAAACTGGTCAAGTGGATGACCGGAGATGTATACCCCGATCAAATCCCGCTCCTCTTTTAATTGCTGCGTATGTGAGAGCGGCGGTACCTCAGGATATTCTGCCAGCTCGCGCAAAGGTGCCGCATTTTCTTCTCCCGCAAATAGATTGAGCTGGTTGGCGTCTCGCTCAATTCTCTTGCTGTTTGCCTTCCCTACCGCTTCATCCAGCAATAGCAAAAGCTGACTGCGATGTCCTGGCAGCGAGTCCAGCGCGCCGCATAAAGTGAGTGACTCTACTACTCTGCGATTGACTAACCGTGCATCCACGCGGGCACAAAAATCAAAGACGTCGCGATACGGTCTGCCTTTGCGCTCTTTCACGATCGATTCAATGGCACCGTAGCCGACGTTTTTCACTGCGGCCAGACCAAAGCGAATCGCATCCTGCTCCACTGTAAAGTAGGCCAGGCTCTTATTCACGTCAGGCCCGAGCACGGTAAGGTGCAGTCGCCGCGCTTCTTCCGTGTACTCGGCAATTCTCGTCTGACTGCCAATCGACAACGAGAGTAGCGCTGCCATGAACGCAAGCGGATAAGTTGCTTTCAAATAAGCCATCTGGTAGGCGATGACCGCATAAGCCACCGAATGGGCTTTGTTAAAGCCGTAATCGGCAAAGCGCACGATCAAATCGTAGACTTGATTGCCCAGCTCTTCTCCGTACCCTTGGCGGACACAACCAGCCACGAACTTCTCCCGCTGCTCCGCCAATAGCTCCCGTTTCTTTTTCCCGACCGCTCGGCGCAAAATATCTGCCTCACCAAGACTGAAGCCTGCCAGTGTCGAGGAAATCTGCATAATTTGCTCCTGATAAATCATAAAACCGTGCGTCTCCCGCAAAATCGGCTCAAGGACAGGATGAGCGTACTGTACTTGGCTAGTCCCGTGTTTGGCGGCGATGTACTGCGGGATGATCTCCATCGGCCCCGGGCGATACAATGCCAGAACCGCAATGATGTCATCGAGGCTGCTCGGCTTCAAATCTCGCAGCACATTGCGCATCCCCGAAGATTCCAGTTGGAAAATGCCAGTCGTCTCCCCACGCGAAAGCATACGGAACGTTTTCTCATCGTCTGTCGGTAGCTTATCCAGATCAAGCGATATTCCCTGCTCCTGCAAATGACGTAACGTCTCCTGAATAATTGTCAAATTGCGCAAGCCGAGGAAGTCCATCTTCAACAATCCGACTTCTTCGAGAATTTCCATCGGATACTGCGTGAGCGCCAAGCCTTCATTGCCCGTCTGTAATGGAACGTAATTCGTCAGCGGTTCACGCGAAATGACGACACCCGCCGCATGTGTGGAGGCGTGGCGCGGCAAGCCTTCTACGCCCTTTGCTGTTTCGATCAGTTGTGCTGCCTGTTTGTTTTCCGCGCATAGCTTGCCGATATCCGGGTTGATCTGCATGGCTCGTTCAAACGTCATGCCTGGCGATTGCGGAATCATTTTGGCCACGCGATCCACGATGCCCAAAGACAAGCCTAGCGCCCGCCCAACATCACGCACTGCTGCACGAGCCGCCATCGTACCAAAGGTAATGATTTGGGCAACACGATCATGACCGTACTTGCTCGCTACATAGTGAATGACTTCGTCACGGCGCTCTACGGAAAAATCAATATCAATATCGGGCATCGTCACCCGCTCCGGGTTAAGGAAGCGTTCAAAGAGCAACTGAAAGCGAAGTGGATCGACATTCGTGATTTTCAAAACGTACGCGACCAGACTACCTGCCGCAGACCCGCGTCCTGGTCCAGTCGGTATCCCGTTTTCGTGAGCGTATCGCATGAAATCCCATACAATCAGGAAGTAATCGGTGAAGCCCGTCCCTGTAATAATCGCCAGCTCGTGATCCAGACGCGCTTGCACCTCCGGCGTAATCTCGCCGTATCGCTCCAAGCAGCCCTTTTCACATCGTTCACGCAAATACTGTGTTGAATCTTGTCCCTCTGCCAAGGGAAATTCCGGCAAAATATGCGCGCCAAAGGTAAGGTCCAGCTTGCACCTGTCTGCAACGGCTATCGTATTCGCTAACGCCTGGGGTGCAAAGGCAAAGAGCGCCGCCATTTCCTCAGCACTTTTCAGATAGTATTGATCCGTCTCGTAGCGAAAACGGTTTTCTTCGCCAATCGTCTTGCCTTCTTTGATCGCCAACAAAATATCATGCTGCTGGTGATCCTCCCTGTAGATGTAGTGAACATTGTTCGTCGCAATCAGCGGAATCCCCGTTTCCTGACTCAGTTTCACGAAACGAGTATTCAGCCTGCGCTCCACTTCCAGGCCATGATCAGCCAGTTCCAAATAAAAATGCTGTTCACCAAACATTCGCTGATACTGGAGGGCTGCTTCTTTCGCAGCGTCTGCTTCTCCAGCCAGTAGCAGCTTGGCTACTTCTCCTTGCTGGCAGCCGCTCAGTGCAATGAGGCCGTCTGTATGCTTTGCCAACACCTCTTTGTTGAGACGCGGAAGAATGTAGTTGCCGTCTGTATTCGCGATTGTCGCCAGCTTCAGGAGATTCCGGTAGCCTGTTTCGTTTTCAGCGAGAACGATCAGATGACTAGGCGGCGGTGCATTTCGCACGCGATCTTGAAGATTTCCTTCTATTACGTATATCTCCATACCGATAATCGGTTGGATGCCTGCCTCCAGACAAGCTTTATAAAACGGGATCGCCCCGTACAGATTGGCATGGTCTGTCATAGCCAGTGCATGCATGCCCAATTCATGGGCTCGCTTCACTAGCGAATCGATACGTGCTGCTCCATCCAGCAGACTGTACTCCGTATGAACATGCAAATGGACAAAGGAGGTCATGATATTACCCCTCTCACTTTTCACGATTGAAACTTTCTCTCTTACATTATACCGGAAGTATAGCTCATACGGACGTTAAGAACAAACGTTCTTACTTGTATTTGACCGTTCTCCCCTGATTTTGGTAGGATGGGTAATACCAGAATGGCTAGAAAGGATGAATCCATATATGTGGTCTGCCTTTTACTTGACCGGTGTTCTCGCTTCCCTGGTAGCCAGCGTCTACTATAGTATCCATGCGCGCAGACGAGGCATCCATCCGCTTGAATCGCGTATGTTGCTGGGGAAAATGAATGTGTCATTGGGGATACTCGTTTCTTTGTTCGGCATCAATCAGTTTACTTTTGATTCTCTCGATACGATCCGCATTGTTGTTGCGTTGATCATGCTGATTGTAGGGGCTATGAATTTATTTTTGGGAACTCGCAATTATTTCCGTTATCGTACAGCTTGGCAGGCAGAATTGAAAAAAGGGGTATAAGTGTTCAAAACCTCAATAAGAAAAAGGCATGGGAACAAATTACGTTCCGCATGCCTTTTTCATTTTTGGGAAAACGATGACTGGAAATACTTTTCCTCTATTCCCAGCTGTTTATCATACAAACCTGATAGAGCTCTCGCTATAATGAATTTGTGTGACATTCTATTGCTTCGACAACCTGAGCGGCAGTGCCGAAGGTTGTCCTTTTTTCTGTTCAATTCAGAAGGAAACAATTTCCCGCTATTGCAGGTCTTCGGCTTTTGCCCAGATTTCCTCCGGGTTCAGCTCATAAATGCTCTCTTCTCGATACATATAATGATTCATGATGAATTCCCGGCGAATCGTAGCATAATCCTCGTGGAATTGGCGAATGTATTCGTTGATCTCTTGTTCCTTGTACTTGCGACCTTTTTCTAACCCACGGACCATGTATTCAAAGACGATCAGCTTTTTCTTACGCTGGGACGGGATTTGTTTCAGCTTGCCATCTGCCGTAATAAAGCTGCGAATGACCTGCATTTTTTCCGCTGCCATCTGGTGCCTCCTCTGAACATGTGAGTTGTCTTGCTCAAAAATGTCCTCTGCTGTCGAATCCTTTGCCTTTTCCATGACGTTCACGATTGCTTGCGACTGGCGTTTTACATTGGCTTCGTGCAAGTAGAAGTAAATGGTGTTTTTATCACGACGTTCGTAAACGACACCTGCTTCTCGAAGCTTTGCCATATGGTGGGTAATGGTGGGAGGTGTCACGCCGAGCTTGCCTGCCAACGCCTGTCCGTGCAGGGGGCCATTTGCCAAAATCGCGAGAATGCGCACGCGCGTCGGGTCTCCGAGTGCTTTGTAAAAGGTGACGAGTTGGTCTAATTGCAAAACGGGGCACTCCTTTCTTTGTTTAATCGCTCTGATTAGATGATATTCTAATTAGATGATAAGTTGAATTGCTTTGCCTGTCAATTCGTGGGCGACATAACCATTCTATATCGTTACTGTTGGTGACAGCGGAAAAAGGAGAAAACACTCGAGCTTCTTGGGCCCCCTGCATGGGGGTCATTCCTGCACGGCTCCGTGGAAAAAGGGAAACCGCGTCCAAAGTAGTCCTCCAGGGAGCATGTTCAGAGGTGGACGCTTAAAGGCGTGTTTCCCTTTTTCCCCTGCGCCTCGGCTGGTGTCCCAAAGAGCCTCGCTTATTTCTCCTTTTTCCTCGAAGCGGCTGTAGTCTTTGTTGAAGCTTATTTTGTCAGTCAATCAGGGATGTTTTTTACTTCATGGAAGAACTTACAAGATGCTTTTTTACCAAAGCTGCGTAGAAGAAGCGCATTTCCAGTCCAAGCGCCTCTGGAGCCCTACTCAGTGTAGGAATGAATGACGGGGAATTTCAGCTTTTATTACATACAAAAACGCATTTGCGTTTTCTGGTTTGAAGCGCTCCCGCCATTTATTCCGAAGCGGACAGTCAATCCCCCAGTGGGGCGGAGGCCGAAGCGTAGACTGGAAATGCGCTTCTTCTCTCCACTACAGTTACTTTTCCAAACAAAAAAGAACAGTCATAAAGAGACTGTTCTTTTAACGCTCAATAATTTGCGCAGTAATCATTGCCTGCCCCACGAGCTGTTCGCCGTGGAATACGGATACTTCGACTTTTCCGAAGCGGCGGCTGATGTCCAATAGGCGCGGCTTAACTTCGATGTGACTTTCCATCTGGACAGGCTTCAAGAAATAGACGGTGATATTTTCCGGTACCATGTCGCCACGACGATGGTGGCGCAGCAGGTTACAAGCAGCCTCGACCATGACCGTCGTCATGATTCCGCTGGCAATCGTACCGAGATGGTTGGTCATTTGTGGGCTCACATCCCCCAGATAGACCATCTCATCTGCCTGTCGCTCCTCACGGAAATGCGACATGATCAAATTCGGGAACGTTTCACTCATCTGTGGTTGCTTGGCTGTAAATTGCAGCGCTTTTAACACGTCGTTGCGGCTCAAGACCCCTACGAGCTTGCGATGGTTGTCAACGACAGGCAAAAGCTCGATTCCTTCCCACACCATGGTGTGCGCAGATGACGCTACGGATACCCGTGGTGAGGTCGTAATCGGGTTCTTTGTCATGACCTTGTCGATCGTCGCAGTTTCCTCATGACCAATGATGTCTTTGGAGGTAACAATCCCAATCAGGCGCATCTGCTCGTCAACGACGGGGAATCTCGTATCCTGATACAGCTCCGTATACTGGTGCCACTTGGCAACAGAATCTGATGTCAATAATACAGGCGTTTCTGCAAGCGGCTTCAAAATATCCTCTACCATTACAATTTCTTTTTTGATCAGGCGATCGTAAATGGCTCGGTTAATCATCGATGCTACCGTAAAGGAGTCGTAGCTGGAGGAGATGATTGGCAGCGCTAAGCGGTCAGCCAGCTGCTTGATTTCCTCACTTGTATCGAATCCCCCGGTAATTAATACGGCAGCCCCTTGCTGCAAAGCGATTTTGTGCGCCTGATAGCGGTTACCGACAATCAAGAGACTCCCCGCATCAATATAGCGCATCATGGCTTCGAGCTGCATGGCCCCTATTACAAATTTATTCAAGGTCTTATGTAAGCCTTCACGTCCGGCTTGCACATGACCATCGACGATGTTCACAACCTCCGCAAAGGTCAAACGTTCAATATTTTCCTTTTGCTTCTTCTCGATTCTCACCGTACCGACACGCTCAATGGTGCTGACGTATCCTTGCGTTTCCGCTTCCTTGATCGCGCGGTATGCAGTCCCTTCACTCACATCCAGGTCTTTCGCGATCTGCCGCACGGAAATCTTCGAACCGATCGGAAGGCGATCAATATGTTGCAAGATTTGTTCATGCTTCGTTGCCATATTGCTATTCCCCCTTCCTTTTCTCCCACCCGTTCCATGTACGTGCGCTCCTTCGACCAATATACCCGAAGGCGGGGCAAAAAAAAAGGGTAGCTTTTTCGAAAGCTACCGACCAGAAAGTATATCATTAAGGGGGTTTTCATCGTGCTTTTATCATACCCAAGGAATATTACAGGATTATTACAACACAGTTACAGTTTCTTTTCAGTTTTTGAACTTCCTTTTTCTTAGCCGAGGAAGTTTGCCAATAATCCTTGGAAAAGCCCAATAATCGCGCCAAGGATAAATCCGAGCACGGTAATCATGCGGAATTCCTTGCCTGAGATTCCGACTACCATCTCTTCAATTCTTTCAATCGGGAAACCCTCTACTTGCCGGGTAACAATATCTCGAATGGCCAGGCGCGAAAATATTCTCTCTATGTTTTGTTGCAGCGTGTCCACCATCCACTTTGCCAAACGAGGAACGAGTTCCGTTGTCACCGTCTCAGAAAAAGGCGCTGTCAAACGAGACAGAGGCTCGTCCACGATGCGCAGGCTTTGCTCCTCCAGCTTGGCAAAAAGCTTCCGCGCCCAATCGTCCACTTGATCTCGCCCAATCCAGGCAACCACCTCGCCCACATTTTTGTCCAAGAGCTTGTCCGCTTCCTTATGCAAAAAGTAGTGCACGCGCTCCGAAAGCTCTCTGCTTTGCAAAAGCTCATCGAGATACGGGAGAATCTTGCCCAAAATCTTGTCATCCCCAAGAAACATCCCGACTAAGCCACCAAACATGCCTCCGCCTCCACCGAGCAATCCGCGAACCATGTTTTGCAAGGTTTGCTGGCCTTCCGGAGAATGTAAATATTCGCGAAAACGTTTCAAGAGCAGTTCGCTCACACTGCCAAGTGCAGCATCCAGACGCTCTCGTCCGTTGTCCGTAACCAACTCTCGCAGTTTTTTCTCTTCATATTGTGCCAGAACCCGTTCGACAAAAGTACACCATTTCGCCTCGATAGGCGCGCGGACACCGTCACTCCACGTTCCGTCTTCCTTAAATAACTGTGGCATCACCGTGAGCAACGCTTGACGTAGACTACGCTCATCTGTCATCCAGTCGCGAGCAATGGTGTTCATCCATCCTGTCAGTGTGCTCTCCAAACCACTCTGGTTCAGCGCACGCTTGACCCCCTCTGTCGTCAGCAAATGTTCTTCGACGAGTCTGCCCATTTGTATCGCGATATCGTCCCGTCTTCTCGGAATCAATCCCGGGGTAAAAGGCACTTTCCACCTGCCTATATACCACGGTTTTACTGGTTTAAACAGCATTCGGATGGCTAACTCATTCGTCACTCCACCGATGACAGAGCCTACTGCAATGTTCACTAATAGTATCCAAGCGTTCATAAATCCTAACAACCTCTCTTCTCTACATGGCACCAAACGTTTTGGATGCTCATACCATAGACTAACTTTGCCTGATGGGAAGGGGATACTCATGTCCTACGTTCCAACAATCGTTGTCGAAAACGAGATAATATCAGAAGTAGACCTTTACCTGCCCCAGGCGCACTTGCGCAAATGGAATCTTTCAACACCGTCCACCATTGCT
This sequence comes from Brevibacillus fortis, assembly GCF_046196545.1. Lineage (GTDB taxonomy): Bacteria > Bacillota > Bacilli > Brevibacillales > Brevibacillaceae > Brevibacillus > Brevibacillus fortis_A. The sequence continues at coordinate 1,468,576 of NZ_CP176370.1, read as the reverse complement.
GTTCAATTTGGGAGCAAAACCGTTTCCGCACGCGTAGGCGGATGGGAACGGGGAGGCAAAACCTCGGGTAAAACCTTCATTCGACCATCTTTAGCTCAATCACTTCATCTGCCCAGGGGCGTTCCACTCTTAGTCCGTTATGATACGAGTCAGAAAACAATCGTTTTCGGACCGTATGTAGGTGTTCTTGTTTCGAGCTACAATGCAGCGTTCTCGCAAGGACCCTTTGGACACCTAAACTCTTTCTTTCAGGAGATGTCCGATATCACCCGTAAACGCGGAGGTATCCTTTGCGCATTTCGGCTTCAGGATGTCAACTGGGATGCGGGAATCGTTCGCGGCCTCGTTAGAAAAGGGGGCGTCTGGAGACAAACCTTTCTTCCGCTTCCACAATGCATTTACAACCGGCTCGTATCCCGCCAACGCGAACGAAGTGAACAGATGGCCAACTGGGTTCAACGCTGCAAGGACGCTTCTATTCCCTTTTTTAACGAGCGTTTTTTGAATAAGTGGCATGTACACGCCGCTCTCGAGAATCAACCGACAGCCTCCGAACATCTTCCCAGTATGGTTCGTTATTTGAAACAGGAAGACCTGCGGCAAATGCTATCTACGTATCGCACCGTTTATGCAAAACCAGCTAACGGCAGCATGGGACGCGGGATCATTCGAGTTCGCAGTTCGCCCGAGGGATACCAGCTCGCGTTCCCCGGAGGATTGCGCAAATCATTTGCTAGCATTCAAGGCTTACATCAGTATTTGCAAAAAAGGACAAAAGGTACATCCTATTTGCTGCAACAAGGGTTACCGTTAATCGGCATCCAAGGACGACCGACAGATTTTCGTGTATTGGTACAAAAAGACCGAAAAGGCGAATGGTCCATCACTTCCATGGTAGCTCGCCTGGGATTAAACCACATTGTTTCCAATATATCCAGAGGCGGGCAGATGATGACTCCCCTTCAGGCGCTGCGAGTTTGTGGACCACGGGCGAGCGCGATTCGACCATCCCCTCAAACGTTACGCGCAGTAGCACTTAAGCTCGCCATCCTTTTAGAAGAATCACTGCCCGGGCAGTACGCAGAATTCGGAATTGATCTGGGAGTCGATGTCCATGGACGGGTGTGGCTATTGGAGGTTAACAGCAAGCCATCCAAGTCAGCCAAAACTGTTCCATTGCCTGAGGGTGCCGAAGAGCTACCTCGGCGTGCTCGCCCTTCTGTCATTCGCATGCTGGATTATTCCGCCTTTCTAAGTGGTTTTCCCCGGACCATTCAACCACAAAAGACGATAAAAAGAAGACCGAAGCGCAACAAAAACAGGCGAAGGTGACCTACATGACAGCATCCGAGAGAAGTCTTGGCATCATGGCCCGGTGCCAAGGCTCCCACTTTGTAGACAAAGGGTACTACAAAAAGCTTACGCTCTATGGACGCAAGCACGGCATTCGCGTCTTCGTTTTTTCACCACGTCAGGTTAACTTTTCCACCCGTATGGTAAAAGGCTTCGAATATCGCAATGGGTCCTGGCACGCAAAAGACTTCCCAATCCCCGCCTTTATCTATGATCGTTGCTTTGTGGGCCCATCTTATCGCCACTATAAACCATTTGTGGAAAAGTTGCAAAACGATCGCAACATTACGTTTTTGGGGCATGGTCTGTCTGGAAAATGGCAAGTGCACCAGTTGCTCGTTAAGTCCCCTCTCCTCGCCCCGCTGCTCCCGCCTACTGAAATATTCTCATATCCTGTGCTCCATGCAGCCTTGCAAAAATACGGGGCAGCCATCATCAAGCCGATGGCGGGAACTCACGGTATTGGCGTCGTGAGAATCAAAGAAATGCGCAGTGGCTATGAAGCTTCTGGACGAAACCGAGACAATAAGCCTTTCACCAGGCGAATTCCTGACATTGCCGGATTAAAAAGTTTTGTGTCTGTCTTTACTGCTGGCCGCAAGTTCCTGGTTCAGCCCTATTTGGAATTGCATACCCAGGATGGTACCCCATTCGATGTCCGTGTTCTCGTTCAAAAAAACGAGCTGGGTAAATGGGGGACAACTGGCAAAGCTGTGCGCCTGGGAGACAAACGCAGTATCACCTCCAATTTGCACGGAGGAGGGAAAGCAACACCTCTGGCCTCTTTCCTGCCCATTCACTTCACATCCGCAAAAGCGGCACGCATCGAGCAAACAATCAACCGAGTGGCGGAAGAGCTTCCCCGTTTTTTGGAAGAGTCACACGGCAGACTCGTTGAGCTGGGAATCGATATTGGCATCGACACCGCAGGTAATGTTTGGATCATCGAGGTAAACAGCAGACCAGGGCGAACCGTTTTTCGCATGATTGACGACCCGACTGCACAACTGCATTCGATTACTCAGCCTGTTCGCTACGCCCACTATCTCATGAAAGAGCGTGTAGGAGGTTAAAGCATGGAAACGTTCAGAATGCGGCTTCGCTTCCTTTCAAACCCCCGTATCAGTGGGATTATCCTGCCAGCTACTCTCTTCCAACAGCTACAGCTACGGCAACGCCAAAAAATTAAAGTCTTACTGGGTAAAAAGGAAGTAGTCGCAACTGTCTTACAAGATAAACGCAATCCGGATACGAACGTCATGAAAGTGACGACGCTCTTGCAAACGGAGCTGGGCATTCCACACCCTGGCTTGATCCAGCTCAAACTTGAGGGCTCCGCACTCCGGATCGGTCCTTCAATCGGGATCGTTACGACTGGCATAAGACGAGATCCCAAGCAGCCCATTGGCCCTCGAACCTCGTTTTTTTACAATCTGTTACAAGCTCAAGAAGGGAAAGGCGTTTTCTACTATATCTTTTCCCCAACCGATGTGGACTGGGAATCCAATACGGTCAAAGCTTGGTTTTTGCGAAGAAGCAAGTCAGGCGGCTACTTTTGGAAGAAGCATGTTACCGCCATGCCCGATGTCGTCTATGATCGTATCCCCTCTCGTTCGGCAGAAAAACATGAAGCTGTTCAAGAATTCAAGTATCGACTCGCCAGTTACCCCAATTTACCGATGTTCAATCAGGGCTTTTTTAACAAATGGGGCGTGCACCAACTGCTGTATCCGAATCCAGAAGTGAATGAGCATATCCCGGAGACTTACACCTCTCCTTCTCTTACAACTGTTCGAAACTTGCTGCGTAAATACCCCATCGTTTACTTGAAGCCCAAAAATGGAAGTCTCGGGTACGGTATTGTCAAAGTTGTTCGCCAGGCAGGCGGTGGCTTTACTGCCTCCTATCATACAGGCAGCGGCAATGTAAAAAGACAATTTTCCAAGCTATCCAGCCTTTATCAGCATGTCTTCCGCAGTCGTCGCGTCAGTTCGTATCTGGCACAACAGGGCATTTCGCTCATGACATTCCATGGACGACCGTTTGATTTCCGTGTTCACTTGCATAAAAACCAGCAAAACGAGTGGGTCGTCTCCTGCACGGCAGCCAAGGTTGCCGGTTCTGGCAGCGTAACTACCCACGTACGCACAGGTGGAACTGTCATCCCCGGCGATGACCTGTTGCAGCACCTGTTTGGCAAACAAAAACCCCTCATGACTCAGCGCATTTCTGACGCGTCGATCCGACTCGCTACCGCAATTGAACTGGCAAAAGGGATTGATTTAGGAGAATTGGGGCTAGACATGGGGATTGATACCCAAGGCCATGTCTGGATGTTCGAAGCGAATTCCAAGCCTGGCCGTTCCATATTCAAGCACGCCCGTCTCAGGCAGGCTGATCACGAATCACGCAAGCTGCTCGTCGATTATAGCTGTTACTTGGCCAATTTCTAGTCGCACGCGATCTGTACCGTTTTTCAGGAAGGAGGAACACCATGCTTCAGCAGCGTTCCGGGTGGCTGACGATCCTCCCTAGCGGTAGATGGTTCGTACAGTTACCTCGGCTAGTCCTTAAACGCTTGCCAAAGCCACTGGTCGCCAATCTCGGTCCCTTTTCTCATACGAAACGGATATACGCTGGTTTACCCCGCGTGCAAGCAAGCCGTATTCGTACACGTATTAACTGGAAAATGGCGGGCGACTCCCTGAAGCTTGGCCCATTATTTGGCATATTGACCGTTGGTGAAGGGGCAACATTTTTAGGAAATCGCGAGAACTTCAAGGATATTACGCAATCGGGAAAGCAATGGGGTGCACTCGTATATGTGTTCACTCCACAAGGAATCAATTGGGAGAAGAAAAAGGTGCGCGGCTATTTGTACAACAATCGTCTAAACTCGTGGCAAGAGGTGATTCTACCTTTCCCCCATGTGGTTTACAACCGAATTCCGACGAGAAAAGCAGAACGGCGACCTGAAGTCCGAAGAGCATTGAACCGTATTCATGAGATGCCAAATGTCACATTGTTTAATCGTGCCTTTTTTGACAAGCAACAGCTGTTTACGATGCTTGAGTCCCACCTAGAAGTTCAGGCTTTTCTACCAAAGACGAAACAGCTGGACACCTTGGCTCGCTTTCGAAGCTTTTGCACGGAACATCGCTTTGTCTACTTGAAACCTGTGCGCGGTAGAGCTGGTCAGGGAATTATGCGCATTGATTTCAAAAACGATAAGTGGTTCCTGCAACGGTTAAAGGAGCAAAAGGCCATTACTCGCCGCTTTTCCAATTTGAATGACGTATGGAAGCACATTAGACTTCATGTCAAACAGCAGAAGTACATCATGCAGCAAGGTATCCGGCGTGCCCGTTACAACGGCAAACCTTTTGATGTGCGCGTCCTCGTACAGAAAGATGGCGAGGGAGAGTGGAGCATAACCGGAGTTGGCATCAGAAGGTCTGGCTCGCAAAGCATCACCACTCATGTACCACGCGGCGGCTCAATCCACTCGTTATCAACCGTTATGCAAGCCTTGTTCAAAAATGATCACGAGCAAATGGAAAGACACATTCACGATACGGCGCTCGCCATCGCACAGTCTTTAAATGCAGAATGGACGGATTTGGCAGAGATGTCGATGGACCTTGGCTTGACAGAAGAAGGAAAGCTATGGTTTTTTGAAGCGAATGCAAAGCCGGAGAAATTCGATGAACCATCGATTCGACGATTATCGTTAGCAAATTTGATTCACTACGCACAGCATGTCTCCCGCTTGCAAAACAAGCGAGGGAATGCCGCAGGATAAGGGAGTCGAGCAGCACTAGCTGATTCACAGACGACCTTGGTGCGATTTGCCCGTCAGGAAGGGGAACGGCGCATCACCCAACGAACGACTGGCTGACGCGATTGACCCCCAGGATGTTGGCTCTTTAGGCTCAAAAACGTGAAAACATTCGCCGTTTCCTGTTGGAAATGGGGTCAATCCTTCCTGGTTGTAGATAAACGCTACCGCAATGGTGAATCGGCATGCTGGCTGTACGTGCGGTAGCACTGAACACGGAGGCAAGTCTCACAATTTGATCTAAAGGAACATGCCGTTTAGACACCGGCATGTTTTTTTCGTTATCGGATGCATGACAAATCCAAGCTTGGAAAAAATACTCCATGGAGGTGGTCTTAACCATGACCTACACAAATAACAATATGATGCAATCCCAGCAACAACCTCAATTTTTCGGAGCAGTAAGCCCTGCAGGTTCTATGTTCCAACCAGGCTTCGCCGGAACAAACGTACAAGAAGTACAGTATTGGAACCAAGGCGGTCATGCACAATCCTTAGGAACTCCTGCATTGGGTATTTCCTCCGGTGGGGCACAATCCATTTTCTCCCCTGGTTTTGCGAATACCAATGTACAGGAAGTAAGACAGTTGAATAACACTGCTTACCCTCAACAACAGCAGCAATACAGCTATGGGCAAAATCCAGCGCTTCAGTCCATGCAAAACCAATTCACTGGCTATGCACAAGGCCAGCAAGCTTCTTACGTGCAGGCACAGCCTCCCTATCAGCAATCGGTTGGACAAGGCTCCATTTTCTCTCCAGGCTTTGCCGGGACAAATGTGCAAGAGGTTCAAGCTCGCAATCAAGCTGGCTTTAGCGGCTATGGTGGACAAGCTGGCTATACGAATCAAGCAGCGTTTCCTCCAGCGATTACAGGCAGTATTTTTTCACCGGGCTTTGCCAATACCAATGTCCAGGAAGTTCGCCAATTGAATAACACTGGCTATGGCTTCCAAGCACAACAAGGTCAGTTGCAACAAGGTCAGTTGCAACAATCTCAGTTTCAGAATCAGGCTGGCGCAGGAGCGCAATCGATCTTCTCTCCTGGCTTTGCGGGCACGAATACGCAAGAGGTTCGCCAATTGAACGCTCCAGGTCAGGCTGCTCCACACACAGGGTCAATCTTCCCTGGCACTTTCTAAATAAGAAAAGCGTGACCATCCATCGCGACGGTCACGCTTTTTGTTATGGTGAGGGTTCAGCGATCTGCATTTTCCCAAATCGCCTGATACACAGCATGCAAATCTTGCAGACTCTCTTCATCCACTGTAAAAATGATGTTGCCAAACACGTAGGCATCATTCTGCACGCAGGACCATCCATCCCCGGTTGGTTGAAACTGCGCCTCTACACACGCCTCTGTCTGATCCAGCAGTTGCCGTACCGCTACATGCTTTTCCAACGATGGTCGATATCTTTCCATCACTTGCGCAAGGCGTTCATCCTGACGGGCCAGCCGATACAGGGCAAGCTCAATCTGGAGCCAGCAGGTCACATAAAAATGGAACTCCAAAAATAACGTGTGTACGGCTGCACGGATTTTGTTGTGGTCACCAGCTTCCAAGGCTACACGTGCTTCCTGCTTTTTCTCCTGAATCAGGTCAAAATGACTGACTGCTCCGCGGTAAAACTTGCGCACCACGTTGTACAACATCTCTGGCGTACGCTGTGGAAGATTTCGATGTCGGTTTTGCACATCTCGCATGGCTTGTTCTCCTCTTTCCGACGCTCGTTTTCTTCTATTGTACAACAATGGTGCACGATGCAGGCAGCCTACTCTTTCCCGTTTTTCCAGTAGTCATAGGCATGTATGGCTAGCCCCCAATACGAGGAGTACCGATCCAGCGCTTTTGTCACCAGATCCAGCTGCCGATCCATTTCGCCCATGCCTTCCTCGTGAAAGGTAATCCCGTTCCCTTCGTGGCTCTCTTTTGTCTCCACGGCGACGACCAGCTTTTTCTGGAGGCTCTCTGCGTACTTCATCTGATTTTCAACCAAGCCGATGATGCCAGGAGCCCGATCACGAAAAGCCATCAAGGTCGTATGATCAAGCTGTTTGATCATCCAATGCGAAAACGGTAATTCGGGCTGACCCGGAGTCGGTGTCTTGTCCAGCCATGCAGCGAGGTCGATGCTTGCTTCCAAAGAAGTTCCGTTCTTGGTCTCTTCGACAAATGCTTCGATGTTGCCCATCCACTGGCGCAAGACTTCCTCTTTATCCTCGCGCCAGACAGGAAGGACGTACGGCTCAATGTCTAAGTGAATGCCGTGAAACTGCTCTTCTGTCGAGACAGCCTCATTGTAAGCTCTCACCCAATTCACGAGCTTCATGATCTTGCTCCGACTTTCAGACAGAGCCCAAATCGGATGACCGCCCATCGCATGAACCTCGATACCCGCTTCACGAGCCTCTCTCACAAAATCGCGATAATAGGAAATCGGCTGCTCCAAATCAAGACGAACATAGAGGAGATTCACCCCGTTTTGTTCCGCAAAGGAGAGAATTTCCTCCTTTTCCGTGCCAATCAATTCTGCACGCCATATGTAGGTGCCTTTGTAGCGTTGCTTCGTTACCGGGGGCAGTGGAGTCGCCTCCTTCCAGTAGCGGTAATCGTGAATCGCGACACCGGAGAAGGACGGATGCTGGGCCAAATGGGCAGGCAATTGCTCTAATCGCTGGTTCATGCGAGCTGGGCCTTCCTCTGCAAAAGAAGAGTGGTCTTCATCCAGCGGCTTCATATTCACAGCGACCAAGACACGTGCCTCTAATTCATCCGCTTCCTTCATTTCCTGATCAATCAAATTCAGGATGCCGTTTTGACCGGAAAGTGTGTCACGGTACGCCATGATACATACCGTATCAAACTGGCTGATCATCCATTTGGACAGAGACATCTCTTCTTGTCCCGGAACGAGAATATCGTCCAGCCAAAATGGAATGGCTGCACTGGCAACCAAATCCTCATCTTTTGACACCTCGGCTGTGAACGCCTGCACATTGGCTTGCCATTCCCGAATAATCCGCTTCTGATCGGTCTCCCAAAACGGCAGGAGATACGGCTCGATGTCTAACTGAATCCCGCGAATCCGCTCATTTTTTTGCGCTTCACGGTTGTAGCTTTTTACCCAGTGGACGATGTTCATCATCCGCTTTTCATTGCTTTTGAGCGCCCACGCCGGATGACCGGCTACCGCATGAACCTCGATCCCCATCGCTGTCGCTTCGCGGATAAAATCGCGGTAGTATTCATAGGGCTTGTTCATTTCGATTCGCAAGTAGACGAGATTAATATCGTTACTTTTGCAGAAGTCGAGAATCTCTTGTTTCTCTCTCCCGATCATTTCGGACTGCCAGATCCACGTTGCTTTACTCTTCTTCTCCGCGGGGGAGAAGCCGAACAGAAAGCCGACCGTCAGGCAGAGAACACTCAAATAGATGCGCGCAGCTTTCATTCGTCAAAGTTGCTCCTCTCGTTGACTTGCGTGCTTCCAGCTCTCGTAATCATGGATCGCACTTCCTGCAAACGCCGGATTGTTTGACAGCTCCTCCTGTAAAATGGCCAACTGGTTGTTCATCTCTTCTGTGCCTTCTTCATAAAAGCTCACATGAGCGCCTTCCATCGTTTCCATGATGTTGACGCCTACGATGACTGACCCTTTTTTGCGTACATTGGCATCATCGACGATCTTTTCTACGATTTCGACGATCCCATTTTGCCCAAGGGCTTGATTGCGGTAGGCCATTAACGTAATACTGTCGAGTCGCTGCACCATCCAGTTGCTCACTTTCTCATCACTGCCAGGAACGTTTACGGAGTCGATCCAAAAAGGCAAGTCGGCACCGACCGCGAGATCCGTATCCTTCTTCGTCTCTGCTGCCAGATAGCTGACATTTTTCAACCATTGCTGGACGATTTCTTCCTGGTCTTCCTTCCATGCAGGCAACAAATACGGCTCGATATCGACGTGAATCCCCGAGAATCGTTCATCTGACTTGGCACTGCGATTGAAGGCCTTCACCCAGGAGATAAGATCGTCGATGCTCTGGCGATTCGCTGTTAACGCCCAATTGGGGTCACCGCCAAGCGCCTCTACCTTGATGCCTGTCTGGTTGGCTTTTTCAATGAAGGCACGGTACGTCTCTGGCGCAACAGCTGCTGGTTCAACGTGAAGATAGATCAGGTTGATGTCGTTTTTCTCGGCAAACTCGATCATTTCATCAGTTTGGGCCTCAATTTGCTTGGCATCCCATATCCAGGTTGCTTTTGTCAGGGCGGAGCGGGTGTTTGCCAACGACAACATGATGATCGAAGCCACTGTCACAAGGAGCAGGGCTATCCAAAGCCAGCTATATCGACGAATTACCTGCATCAGTGCTGGTCGATACCGTACTGTTGTGTCGTCGCTCCCACTCCCGCAAAAGCCCGCTCACCAAACGTACTGCCGTCAACCGCTGAAAACGGCTGAATTCTAGTGTAATCCTCGATGCTCTTGTTTTTGACCAGCGCGTGCGGCCCGATCTGGCAGCCTTCACCGATCTGTGTGTCGCCAAAAAGGCAGGTTCCTGGATAGAGCACCGTATCACGCCCGATCATTACGTCAGAATCGATGTACGTCGAGCCCGGGTCTATCATCGTAACTCCGTTTCGCATATGGAAATCGTTGATTCGCTTGCGCATCAGCTGTTCCAAATCAGCGAGCTGCACACGATCATTGACGCCATTGCCTTCTTCGGGATCATCCGTTGCAAACGCCGCTACCAAATGACCTTGCTCTTGCAAAAGCCCAAGAACGTCTGGCAAGTAAAACTCCCCTTGCGCGTTTTCGTTTGAGACCATCGGCAGCATCGAAAACAGCTTTTGATTGTCGAAGCAAAAGATTCCGGTGCTAATCTCGTTCACCTTTTTTTGTCCCAAGGTCGCGTCTTTTTCCTCAATAATTTTTCGGACATCGCCGTTCTCGTCGCGAATGATCCTGCCATAGCCAGTAGGCTCGTCCACAATGGAGGTCAAAACCGTGGCTGCTGCCTGTTTGAGCTGGTGATACTCAAGCAAACTTTGCAGTGTTTGTTCTTGCACCAGCGGTGTATCACCATTCATGACAATTGTTACGCCATCCTGCGCCCCGAGAATTTCGTGGCTCATCCAAACAGCATGAGCGGTGCCCAGCTGTTCCGGTTGATACGCATACTGAACGCGGTTTTTCAGCTGCTCTTTCACCACTTCTGCTCCGTGACCGACAACAACGACCAAGTGGCGAAGTGACAATGCTTCCAATGTCTCTACGACATGTTCAATCATCGGCTTCCCGCAGATTGGATGCATGACCTTGTAGAGCGAAGATTTCATTCTGGTTCCTTTTCCTGCTGCCAATACTACTGCATGTATGTTCATCCTATCGCCTCCGTCTTGGTCAGCTCCCCTTTTGCAAGCTGACCTTGTTGGATTTGCTGATCGAAGTATGGTTTCAATTCATAGGTCAGTGTGTCAATCATCATGCTCAAATTAATGTCTTTCCTCTGCACGCCCAGCTGATAGGCCTGAAGCATAATCTCCAGTAATTTCTCCTGATTCAACGTCCGCTTCGAGGTGTTCATTCATCTTTCCCCCTTTTTCCTATTACTCTCTTACTTCATAACGACTGACGTTTGTATTTACTCAACTGTTACACTTTTAGCCAAATTTCGTGGACGATCTACGTCATTGCCGAGCGCAACAGAAGTGTAATAGGAAATGAGCTGGAGGGGGATAACGCCTAGAACGGGTGTAAGCAAGGCATCTGTCTGCGGAATCAGGCAAACATCGTCAACCGAGCGGTGCAGCTCTACATGTCCATCTAAGGTAATACCGAGAACCTTTGCTCCACGGGCTTTTACTTCTGTAATATTACTGATCATTTTCTCATGCAGCTCATCCTGGGTAGCCAAGGCGATGACTCTCGTTCCCTCTTCGATCAGCGCCAGCGTGCCGTGCTTTAGCTCCCCTGCCGCATACGCCTCCGAGTGAATATATGAGATTTCCTTCAGCTTGAGCGAGCCTTCCATAGATACTGCATGATCGAGTCCTCGTCCGATGAAAAACAGATGCTGCTCGTCCTTGATCGATTCAGCGAAATGACGTATCTCATCCGCATGCGCGAGAATATGCTCGACTTGATCCGGGAGTGCGGTCAGTTGGTGAAGCAGTGAGGCACGGGTGCCAGCATCCAGTGTCCCCTTCGCTTGCGCCAAATAGATGCCGAGCAAGTAAAACGCAATCAGCTGTGAGGTGTATGCCTTCGTTGAAGCCACCGCGATTTCCGGACCTGCATTTGTTGTAATCACGTCATCGGCATCACGGGCAATCGAGCTTCCGACTACGTTCGTAATAGCGAGTACTGCTGAGCCGTTTCGTTTGGCTTCACGCATGGCTGCCAATGTATCTGCTGTCTCCCCTGATTGGCTGACGGCAATCGTGAGCGTATTGGGTTGAAAGAGCGGACGACGGTAACGGAACTCCGACGCTACATCTACTTCTACCGGAATCTGTGCCAGTCGCTCGATCACATGCTTGCCGATCAAGCCCGCATGATAAGCGGTACCGCATGCGACAATGTAGATTTTCTCCACACGTTTGGCACTCGCTTCTGATAACTGAAGATTAGGGAAAATAACCTTTTGCTGGCTAGCATCGATTCGACCTGTCATTGTATTGCGCAGGGCACGCGGCTGCTCGTAAATTTCCTTTTGCATATAGTGAGCAAAGCCGTCTTTTTCCGCTTGCTCCTTGTCCCACTCAATCCGTACCAACTCTCGTTCGATTGGCTCCGTCGTATCCAGACGCATGACGTGAACTGAATCTTTGGTCAGAATCGCCAGGTCTCCGTCTTCCAGAACGTACACATCACGCGTATGCTCCAAGATCGCCGGGATATCAGAACCGATGAAATTTTCATTCTCCCCTACCCCGATAATTAACGGGCTCGCCATACGAACTGCAATCAGCTTGTCAGGCTCATGCTCCGTCATCACACCGAGGGCAAATGCTCCGCGAATTTTGCCAGCGACCTTCTGTACTGCCGCAACCAGGTCGTTGTCGTATTCCTGCGCCAAAAGGTGCACGATGACCTCCGTGTCTGTCTCCGAAGTAAACGTCACGCCTTTTTCGATCAACTCCTGCTTGAGATCCAGATAGTTTTCGATAATGCCGTTATGCACGATCGAGAACTTGCCGGATTGATCAAAATGAGGATGAGAGTTTTCGTCAGACGGTCTTCCGTGTGTCGCCCAGCGCGTATGACCAATGCCGATGGAGCCCTGCAAGCCGGATTTTTGGGTTTGGCTCTCCAGTACGTCAATTCTGCCCTTTGCCTTGCGAATGCCGATGGTTGCTCCGTCACAAATCGCAATGCCAGCTGAATCGTAGCCTCTGTATTCCAGCTTTCGCAGCCCATTGATTAGAATCGGCTGCGCTTCCCTGTTCCCGATATATCCCATGATTCCGCACATGTTTTCGGTTCCTCCCTTGTTGCGTTGCGTAAAATGTTCGGACTTTGTATTATGCCAGCAAGCTGACGACTTCCTTCTCCTGCCTAATAGCGACGGAGGTTCCAATGCGATATACATTCGGATTCGTGATGCCCTCAAACGCATTGCGTGTATCGATAATGGCCACTCCCAAGTCCGCCAGCTCCTGATAGGCAAAGCATTGGTGATTCGTAATGAGCACCATGCAATCGTATGTCTTGAACGCCTCGTAATCATTGGCGATGGAATGGACAACCTCACCCTTTTTATTCACAAAGCTCTGCGCATACGGGTCGTAATAGTCGACAGTTGCTCCGCTATTGGTGAACAGCTCGTAAATTTCCAGACCTGGTGATTCACGCAGGTCATCTACTTCTGGCTTGTAGGCCATGCCGAGAATCAAGATGCGCGAGCTGTTGATTGCTTTGGCGTAAATGTTGAGCACCTGTGCTGTCTTATTGCGCACATAGTCCGGCATGTTGTCGTTAATCGATTGGGCGATCTCAATAAATTGGCTGTGAAAACGAAAGCCCTTGGCCTTCCACGACAAATACATCGGATCGAGCGGTATGCAATGCCCACCGATTCCGGGTCCCGGGTAAAACGGCATGAACCCGAAAGGCTTGGTCGATGCGGCCTTGATTACTTCCCAAACATTGATGCCCATTCTGTCGCACATCATTGCCATCTCATTCATGAAGGCAATATTGACGCTGCGGAAGGTGTTTTCCAAAAGCTTGGACATCTCCGCCACCTTTGGCGAGGAGACTGGCACGACGGTTTTGACCAGGCTGCCATACAAGAGTGTGCCTAACTCCATGCAACGTTCTGTCGTCCCACCGATCACCTTTGGCGTATTGTACGTACTGTATTTCCGATTGCCCGGATCGACCCTCTCCGGCGAATAGCAGAGGAAGAAGTCGATGCCAGCACGATAGCCCAGCTTTTCAAATTCGCGCTGGATCAGCTCTTCAGTCGTTCCCGGGTAGGTTGTGCTCTCCAGCGTAATGAGCATTCCTCTTTTCATGAATCTCTTGATTTGCTCGACAACGTTTGTAATGTAAGAGGTGTCCGGGTCCTGATTGGGACTGAGTGGAGTAGGAACGCAAATGCTAATCGCATCCAGCTCCTCGATTACACTATAATCAGTCGTCGGAAAAAAGCGATTGGTTGCGAGGCATTCCTGCAAGGTTTCATTGGAAATATCCTGAACGTAAGACTCTCCTCTTTTCAGGCTCTCGATTTTTCCGGCATGCAGATCGATTCCGATTACGGTATAACCGCTCTTGATCGTCTCTACCGCCAGCGGCAGCCCTACATACCCAAGCCCAATGACACCCACTCTCGCTGTCTTCCGTTGAATCTTTTGTTGCAGTTCCTCGTATCTCGCCATCCTCGTTTCTCTCCCTTTCTCTTTCTAGAATTATGAAATCAGCCTTTTCACCCTGGCTTCCAGTTCTACCGGGGAGAATGGCTTGGTAATGTAGTCAGATGCTCCCATCGCAAACGATTTTTGCACGTCTTCTTCCAGACGTTTGTCTGTGAGTACCATAATTTTGCTCATCGAAGCGCTGATATGCTTGATTTTTTCCATGAGCTGGTACCCATTGAGAATAGGGAGATTCAGGTCGGTAATTACAAGATCAGGGGCGACCTCCTGATATTTTTCCATGCCGTCCATCCCGTCATTGGCTACCGTAACGAGATACCCTTTTCGCTGAAAGTAGATGCTCAAAAACTCGTTGACAGTCTCATCATGGTTCACCAGCAAAATACTTGCCGGCTCCTCTTTTTGAGCGGGATTCTGCTCGTAAATCTTGATCTCCCCATGAGCGCCTGGCTCTCTCATCTCCTGGATCATCCGCATCAGCATTTGACCAGACGAGCGCGAGCTTTCAGGAAAACTCGCAATCAAAAGGCTGCCCGCAAGCAATTTGTGCTCTTGCAAATAATCTTTTACACGCAAAGCATAGAAGTGGGTGCTCGAAAGCTTCTGTCCCTCAAGCAATATTCCGAAGAGCTGCTTGTTTTTGTCATACGCGAAGTGCAAAGCAATCTCGGAGCCGTCTCCTGAACGAGTGCCCAGGTCTTGCTTGATCAGCTCCATTGACTCTTTCGTGAGGGTTTTGCAAGCCGCCAGAATAACCCCACACGCTAATTGTTTCTCTTCCATCTTGCTCAGATGCTCGTAAAAAACAGGTACGAGATTACTCATGATCTAGCCTCCAAACTTGAAATGTTTTCGCTGCCCTTCGTCTGCCAGCTCGTCCGCGTCATCGTTCCCCAGGAGTTGTTGTTGCGCAAATATTCAATATGACCAAGGAATCTCCAGATGACGCCGATTTGCCGATAGCCGAAGAACATCAGAATCGTATAGAAAAGCATTTTGACGATGTCCCGAAAACGCGGATACCGTCGAAACGCGATTTCCTCCAGCAACAAGGAACCAATGCCAAGCAGCATGCCATACAGCACATTGAGCAAGCCGTAGATTAAGAGGACGTAGCCGTTGGTCATATCCAGCAAGGTGTAACCGATAAGGGCCAATAGACCCGTGATGCGGAAATACGGATTCAAGGTTTCAAACAAGATATTGAACGGTAGCGTGAGCATCCCGAACAGCTTGTACTTGGGGCGAAACGCCATGTGCCTGCCGTACTCAATCATGTTTTTCAGATTGCCGCGTCCCCATCTGCGCCGTTGACTGCCCAAAATTTTGAGCGTATCCGGCGCTTGTGTCCAGCAGACCGCATCGGGGCAAAATGCCACTCGGTACGGCAGCTTATTTTCCAGCATGTACTTGTGCAGCTTGATGATGATGTTCATGTCTTCACCCGGATACCCCTCGCGATAGCCGCCTACCTTGATGATGTAATCCTTGCGAAAAACACCGAATGCGCCTGAGACGATAATCAAACCGTTGATCGCGCTCCAGCCGATCCGTCCCCCGAGAAACGCCTTGAGGTATTCGACGGATTGCATCATCGGCAAAAACTTGTCTGGCAAACGAATGTCTTTCACGACACCGTCTTCGATCTTGCAGCCGTTGGCAATACGGATATCTCCGCCGATGGCAACTGTTTCATCTGGGTTTTCCATATACACCTTCGCTATGCGAATCAGCGCGTCTTTTTCCAGCAAGGAGTCTGCATCAATAGAAGCGATCAACGGATAGTGGGAGAGATTGATCCCCGCATTGAGCGAGTCAGCTTTTCCTCCATTGTCTTTGTCGATCAAATACAGATTCGGAAAAGCCGGATTGTGGTAGACTCCCTTGATCTTCGACGTATGCAGAAGCGGCTGCACCGGCATGTGCTCGGAGTA
Source organism: Brevibacillus fortis (assembly GCF_046196545.1). Lineage (GTDB taxonomy): Bacteria > Bacillota > Bacilli > Brevibacillales > Brevibacillaceae > Brevibacillus > Brevibacillus fortis_A. The sequence goes on along the minus strand of NZ_CP176370.1, from coordinate 1,452,557 downwards.
AACCAGCGAAAACTCGTTAATCAATACCTGTAAGGTAGCATCCTTCGACCCATCGTTGACCACGAGCACCTCGTAGCGCGGATAGTTCAAGGATAAGAGCGACCTTACATTTTCAATAATCGTCAGCTCCTCGTTGTATGCTGGCACGAGAATCGAAATCGGCGGAACGTGCTCAGAGCCTGAAAGTGTCTGGAATCTCGAATAGATGGAGCTTTTTAAGATTCCCATGATGCTCTTGAACGAGAACAGCATGATGATGAAGTACAAAGAGTTGATCACGATGACGTAATAGACCGCAAATACTCCGTAGTAAAGTAGAAAATCTCTCATGGCAGCCTCCTTTCGCTCTATCTTTCCAGTGCCTGAACCGTGGAGATCGTTTTGCGATACGACTTGCGGTACAGATGGAGCTTTTCGTTGTATTGCACGAGCTTCTCTGTCGCTGTCGCACTCTGTAGAACCAGCTTCTCTTTTTCCAGCTCCTCCTGGATCACTTGATGAGCCATCTCGCTCTTATGACCGTTTTTCTCTTCCTGCAAAATTTCACACAGGGCCGCAAAGCCTTCGACCTCTAGCTGCACCAGGCTACGCGCACTGTGATGACGAACCCACCAGTTCGCATCGCCCACCGCCTTTTTCAGTGAGGGGATGTACGAATGCAATTTCAGAGAGCCAATTGCCTTCGCTGCCATTGCCCGAATTTCCCAATCTTTGTGATTCATAAAATCAATGACTGTCTGCTCATTCATATAGCGGAAATCCCGACACATGAGCTTGACTGCCTTAATTCGGACTTCCTTGTCAGGCGATTGAATGAGGTGGTATAGTGCAGGCTCAATGCCGGGCTGGGCATGCACGGCGTAGCCAATCAGTCCGATTTTGACCAGTTCAGCATCGGATTCTTGTAAAAACTGTTCAAAAAGCGGTGCCGTATCCACCTGCGAATCACTGATGATGTCCACGATGAGCTGGTGGACATTTTTCTTCGCTCCGACAACGTGGGTCACCATTTCCCGCAAATCTTCTGTGTTGCGTGCACATTTGGCGACGGATCGCGCAATGATAAAAACACTGATGTCATTCGTGTTTTTATGCAGGAGGGTTAAGAGAGCAGGCACGGCCAGCTTGGAGCGCATGATCCCCAAATTGTAAGCGGCATCCACTCTCGTCCATTTCCACCAGCCATTTAGTCTTTGCATGTCCAGCTCTACGAGTCCCATATCCTCGCAGAGCCAGATCAGCTTGTCCCGATGAATGCCTGTGAAGCACTCCATCAGCTCAAACAACTTTTTCTGAATGATTTGCTTTTCTTTTTGCGTCACATCGCCATAAGGCACTTGCAAGCGCTCCTCTTCTTCCCCGTGTGCTTGCAGGTAAACGAAGTAGTCGCGATATTTTTCCAAACAACGCATGGTCTGTTTCTCCACCGAAATGTTGCGCAGCTTCAGTGCGAACAAGACAAGCAAGCCTAGTACTGTCAATCCACATAGCGCGTACAGAAAAACAATTGCCGTCGCCAATGGTGTTTGCACGTTTGCCACTCTCCTATCCAATTAAGGTCGAGTCCCGTTCTTCACCGGAGCCTCAATCTCGTGGAATGCTTTTTTTAGTATGGAATAGCTCTGTTTTTTGCGTTCGTGATAGCCGACCTGCTCCCAGCCTTGCCATGTATACATCGGGAGCTTCGTCACTGCATAATCGTTTTGCCCGACGATTTGTTTCGTAGCTGTATCCACCAGGAGCGGCAGGATGCGAATGCCTTTCGCCTTCTTCGTCGTGAAGCTTTTGCCAGCATCTTCATAGCTCATGACGGACAAGGAGCTCGGGTCTGTAAATCCAAGCAGCATCCACGGTACTCTCAGCTCTACCACTTTGCCCTTCGCTTGCCACGCGGTTCGTGAGTCGTACTGCGGGTCTTGGGCATCTGTCGTTCCCCGGGGCAACTTACCAACCTCGACTTCCTCAAACGGATAGTACTTCTTGCTGTCTGGCGGCTCCATCTCCAGGCTAACGGCCAGCTTCCACGGCTTGAAAATCCCGGAATTGTCTTTTTGCTCCTCTTCCTTGACCGCAAGCATGCCATAGCGTTTTCCGTATAAGCGTGCATGAAAGTCGTAATTGGCAGCGATTTGAATCTGGCTCTCGTCTGCTTTTCCTAACGCGATCAGCGTCTCTAGCCCCTCGTCCAGCGTCAGGCCGGGAAGCTGAGCAGCATGCTTGTTCCCGCCAGGAAGCGTATCAACACCCACATAGAGTTGTTGTTTCGCCGGATCAAACTCTTCCTTCAATTGAGCAAGGAAATAGACATACCCCTCATCATGTGTCATCCAAATTTCGTCGACGCCCGGGACTTGAACATCGAGGCGTTGCTTTTCTTCCGGCACGAGCTGATCCCAATCTGTGCGATTCCCATCGATGGTCAGCACGCCTTCTTTGTTCGGGTACATGCCGAGGACGCCAAACAGAGACTCGTTGGTCAACACATTGATCCACAGGGAGCGTCGATCTTCGGGCAGCTCAAAGCGCATCGTGTTCCATGTCTTTTTGAACCACTCGTCATGCCAGACGAATACGATTGCTCCCGCATACCCTTCCTGATGGATTTCTTGCAAAAGCTCGACATCGATCTCTCCCTGCTGCTTTTCTGAATGACCACCCTGATTGCGCCCCAAATTGCCAAAATGGGCGACTCCCACCGATGCTGGGACCCCGAATTCCGTCACCATGATCGGCATGTTTTTGTGATACTGCTTCAGTTGTCGCAAATACGCTTTGTACGTATCGATTTTCCCTGCAGCGTTTTTCAGCTGTTGCAGGGTAGTGTCGTAGCGGAAGAAATCCGGATAATACGGGTAAACGTGATAGGAAGCGAAGTAGCCTGCCTCCCACTGCGTTGGCTCTATATGGGTAGGATCGACACTGACCAAATCTTCATGATGGATCGGCTCTCCCGGATGCGATAAGGGGTCTGTTGTCACCCAATTGGTGAAGGTCATCGGATGCTGCCAACCGTATTTGCTCTCCTCCACTGCGACGGTATCCACCATTTCAGCAAGCCATGTCTCAAAAGCGGTTGCATTCGGTGTCGCGTGGAAGTACTTCCCTTGATAGGGGGCAACTTTTTGATGCAGGCGGTTGGTGTTTTGCACCATCCCGGGGTCCCACTCGGTCCCTGTGTGCCAGCCGATCAAGTATTTGCCCGCATTGGCACGGTATGTACCACTTGCCTTTCCCGGTTTTTCTGGCAGAGTGATGTCTCCGTAGACAGCGCCGACTGCATCCTTGATTTCCTGTCGAAACTCCTCGCGAATCTCTGGCAGATAGGCGTCTTTCTTTTCAATCAACAGCTCTTCTGGACTCCAAATGCCCTGCATCAAATAGAGAGGGTCCCCTTCTTTTCGCCGATTGTAATCGACCAATGCTTCGTAAAAGACAGGAGCATGGATGGTATACACACGAATAACGTTCGCTCCCATCTCGTCGATCATCGCGAACCAGCGCATGTAATCCTCTCTTGTTATGGGAAGCTCACCCGGATAATGACCCGGTAACGATGCTCCCAGATTGACGCCTTTCGCGAAAAAGGGCTGCCATTTCTGATTCTGATAGACCTCGAACAGCTCGCCATTCGCGCGAAATTTTAATTGAGCACCTGCAGTCGTCTCCATGCTTTCCACACGATCTGCTGCCCAAAACCACCAGAAGGCACTTGCCCCCACCACGATCAGCATGGTCAGGCTCATCCAGCGCCATCTTTTTTTCTTTGTTGGCTCCATTTCTCGTCAACCTCCGATATGTTGCCACGTCACAGTCATTGTAAACATAGGGAGCAAATCGTTCCCATAGACAAAATTCACTATTGTGTCTTTTTCAGATTTGTCATGAAAATGTAATGTTGGGACGGATTCGCCTCCATCGTCCTACGTTTTTTGGAGAGAAGTCCTGCAACCGGGACGGTCTTCTGGCCCACACTTTTTCTCAATTAGGTATATTTACTCTTCCTTTTTTTTCCTTTTGGCTTGTGAAAATGGTAGGTTGCTACTATTTGGAAGTTGCTGGATTTTGCCGAAATAAGGGATTATTTACAAAAAGAATACAAAGTGTTTCTCGGCTTGATTCTTGGGAAGGTTTGTTTATAATAGATATCAAGAATCTATAATAGATTCATTAATTGTGCTGGGTGCTTCTCTTAGCCCCAAGCTTCTTGCAGGAAACTAGAGAGAATGAGCTTTTGCTTTCGTATTATAGATATAAAGAATCGATAAAGGTGGTATACAGACATGAATCAACTTATTGATGTAGGAATTATTGGCGGCGGACCAGCAGGTATGAGTGCCGCTCTCGCACTTGGCAGGGCAAGAAAAAGTGTAGTTGTTATCGATGAAGGCCGTCCACGCAATCGCGTTACACGTGAGTCGCATGGCTTTCTTACGAGAGACGGCATCACTCCGAGCGAATTTCGTCACATTGCAAGGGAGCAAATCAGCGCCTATCCCTCCGTTCACTTTGTGGAGGATACAGCTGTAAAGATCACGGGGTACGATGGAAATTTTCTCATTACAACTGCACAGGGGACGACTTATCAAAGTAAAAAGCTGCTGTTCGCAGTGGGAATGAAGGATCTTCCTTTGGCTGTTAACGGATTAGCAGACGTGTATGGAAAAAGTGCTTTTGTCTGCCCGTATTGCGATGGATGGGAACTACGCGACCAGCCACTCGCCTTGATCGCCAACGGAGAAAAGGCATTGCATTTGGCAAAAATGCTGTCTGGTTGGACCAATCAATACACCATTTGCACCAATGGACCAGATGAATTCACAGAAGAACAAAGGTTGGAGCTGTTGCAGCATCGCGTTCCGGTCTTTGACTCCCCCATTGAGCGCATTGACTCTGTCGATGGGATGGTACAACGTGTTGATCTTGCGGACGGCAACAGCATTTCGTGCACGGGGATCTTTTTTGCTCCCAAGCTCGTGGCTGGTTCTGACTTGCCGGAAGCATTAGGCTGCCAGGTAACAGAAGCAGGTACGGTCATCATCGACAATTTTGGAAAAACGAGCGTACCGGGTGTCTACAGTGCAGGTGATGCAGCAACTACAAACTACCAGGTGATGAGTGCCGCAGCTCTAGGCTCTGTGGCTGGTATGAGTATCAACAACGAACTGCTTTTAGAGGAATGGAATCGTCAACGTTAGTCCCTTCTCCACGTGTTCCTTCCATAAAAAAAGGACAATCCCTCCGTCTGTAATAGACGAGTAGGATTGTCCCTCTTCTTTATTATAGAAGCAATAGCTCTTTCTTTGATTACAATGTCTTCTGTCCTGGCTTCCAGTTCGCCGGGCACAGACCGCCAGCTTGCAGGGCTTGCAAAATACGAGTTGTCTCTGCAACGCTTCGGCCTACGTTCATGTCAGTAACCACTTGGTAGCGCAGAATGCCGTCTGGATCGATGATGAACAAGCCACGGTGAGCTGCACCGGTCTCTTCGTCCAGGACACCATACGCTTGTGCCGTCTCTTTTTTGAAGTCGCTCGCGAGCGGGAAGTTTACTTCACCAATGCCGTTTTCATCGCGCGGTGTTTTGATCCATGCCCGATGCGTATGTACGCTATCCGTGGATACGCCCAACACTTCGCAATCCAAATCTTCGAACTCTTCCATGTTGTCACTAAACGAAGTTACCTCTGTCGGGCAAACGAATGTGAAGTCGAACGGCCAGAAGAACAAAATCAGCCATTTTCCTTTGTAATCAGCCAGCGACACACGTTCTTCCAGTGTCTCGAGGTTTTTGGTCGTGAGCATGTTAAAGTCAGGTGCTGGTTTTCCTACTTGAAGTTGAATCATTTGCTGTGTTGTCATGATAAATCTCTCCTTTTTTTATGGTGACTGATGAAAATTACTTCGCAGCCTCTTCCAATGCTGCCAGTGCTTTTTTGATACGTGTCGGGTTGAAGCCCAAAATTTGCTTCTCACCAATGACTGTCAAAGGAACAGACATCATTCCTAAACGGCTCAGCTCCTGGCCGTACTCTTCTTTTTCATCGATGTTTCGCTCTTCGAAAGAAATGTTTTGTTCTGTCAAATACGTCTTCAATTGCTTGCAGAAGTTGCAATTTGTGCTGGAGTATACGATTGCTTGTGCCATGTTTGTTTCTCTCCTTTTCTTCTATTTGTATTGAGGGACAACTTTGGAACGCTTGTTGATGTATTTGTCTACAGCCATAGCTGCAATAGCACCGTCTGCCGCAGCGACTACTGCTTGCTTCACAGGTGTTTTGCGCACCTCACCCGCTCCAAATACGCCTGGAACAGAAGACTGCATGAACTCATCTAGAATCATAAATCCTTCCTCATCGAGGGGAACTTGGCCATCCAAGAAATCGGTACCCGGCTTGCTGCCAGACAGGAAGACGAATACTCCATCTACGGACAGCATTTCTTCTGTTCCTTCTGCTGTGCGAATGCGCAACCCTTCGACCGATTTCTCACCCACAATTTCCAATGGGCGCGTACGGAAACGTATTTCGGTATTCGGCAGCTCAGGTAGTTCTTCTACCCCTTGAAGATCAGCACGCGGCACCAAGAAAGTGATTTTGTCCGTAAATTTGGTCAGTGCATGCGCTTCTTCCAATGCTTCCTCCGTATCACCGATGACCGCAACGTGCTTGCCTTCATAAAATGCTCCGTCGCATGTCGCGCAAGTGCTCACGCCTCGTCCGAGCAATTCCTCTTCTCCTGGAAGCATACGGTTACGTCCTTTGGAACCAGTCGCTACGATCACGGCCTTCGCTTCGAAAGTACCATGAGCCGTGAAGATGCTTTTTTCCTCATCCTCTACATCTACTGCAGATATCGTAGTCTGGATGAATTCTGCACCGAATCCCTCCGCTTGTCTGCGCATTTTATCCAACAGTTCTTTCCCAGTCATCTCGCCTTCCACCCCTGGGTAGTTAGCGATTTTATGTGTCAGGGCAAGTGCCCCTGTTCCGGGTGCCTTATCGATGACGAGCGTCTTTAGATTTCCACGAGCTGTATAAATGGCAGCGGAAGTACCAGCTGGTCCTCCACCGATGATGATGACATCATACATGAACGGCTCCCCCTTCCTTATTATCAAATTATAATTATTATCAACTAGTAACAATTATCATTGTACTTGATATAATTTGAAAGTCAATATCTTTTTATAATAATTTTAAATAAGGGTTTTAAGATTCGTCTAAGACTTTTGAAGGCCGTCCATTTTTAGCAGTTGAGAAAACAAGTCCAATCAAATAAGAATTTTTTCGAATACGCTACCTTACATCTTCTGAAAAGAGGTGATCTCTCTTGAAAAAGAAAAAATCCAAGAAGTTCAAGAAAATAAATGGTCGCTTGGTACAATGTTCACCTGGTCCTAATCCAGCTCCAGATTTTTGTCGCCTTTGTTACTGGCAAGAAACTTGGGGGCGATCATGCGGATGGTGTTGTAGATTTCCAGAGTAGTTTGACTTTGCCTATAAAAATAAAGGGACAATTCCTTCCGTCTATACTAGACTTCAGGGATTGTCCCTCTCCTTTTCTCCTTACGATTCGTCTCACTCGGACCCCTACATACTTATCTGTATTATTTTACGATTCCGAATTCACCCCATCTCGTTGACGAAACAAGTAATTCAGGATAAAGTACCACTAACACTTGAACGCACGAAAGCAAAAAAGCAAGAAAGCAAGAAAGCACAAAAGTACGAAAGTAAAAATGTACCTTCTCACTGCTTCAGCCTGATTTAACAAGGAGTTGCCATTATGAACAAGCCATTATCTTTTTCGCAAAGTATTTGGGTGCTTGTCACCGTATTCGGAATCTTGTTTCCCGCCCTTTTCTGGGGCAAAGTTGAGCCGCACATGCCGCTCTTCCTCGCAACCATTGGAGCTGCCACTCTTCTCTTCCTGTTCGGCGTTCCGTGGAAGCAAATGGAGGAGGGCTTGATCAAAGGAATTCAAACCGCGATCGCCCCCATGCTGATTCTTTCCTTAATCGGAATTTTGATCGGGGTATGGATGATGAGTGGAACCGTTCCGATGATTCTGCACCTCGGCATTTCGATCATTTCACCAGAGTACTTCACACTCTCCGCCCTGTTTCTGACGGTAATCGTTTCTACCGTTACAGGAAGCTCCTTTACCACGATTAGTACGGTAGGGGTCGCTATGATGGGGGTCTCAACTGCTCTGGGGCTTGATCCATTGATTACAGCCGGAGCCATTATTTGTGGAGCATGCTTCGGGGATAAAATGTCGCCGCTCTCCGACACGACCAACTTTGCAGCAGCCATTGCAGGCGTTTCCTTGTCAGAGCACGTCAAGTTCATGTCACGCACTGCCGTTCCTGCCCTTGTCATTACCGCGATTTTCTTCGGAATTCAGGGACAAAGTGCCAGTGTGAATCTAGACGCCATTCAAGAAATCCAGCTTGCTTTGGAACAAAACTTCTCGCTTGGCCTTTTATCGTTGCTGCCAGCATTCGTCGTCCTGTTATGTTCAGCACTGCGAAAACCGATTTTGCCTACATTGGTATTCGGGATTTTGAGCGGGATTGTCACAGCTGCTCTTTCGGAAGGGGTTACTTCTCCAGTCGAATGGATGACGGTCATGCAAAAAGGCTTCGTCAGCAATATCGCCAATGAAGCCGTTGCATCAATTGTTGACCGTGGTGGACTGTTGTCGATGACCTGGTCCCTCGCCTTGATTTTGATTGCCTTGTCTCTAGGTGGCATTCTGCAATACAGCGGTGTGTTTCATTCACTCTTTTCCGGATTCATCAATCGAATCAAACGAGACGCTGAGATGGTCGGACTTGCCGGATCTTCTTCTATTCTCGTGAATCTTTTGACAGGAGAACAATATTTGTCCATCCTACTCCCTGGACAGATGTTTCGTGAAGCATTCGCAGCTCGCGGAATGGCGGGCAGACGACTGTCTCGTACTCTAGAAGACTGCGGGACACTCGTCAACCCACTCATTCCATGGGGGGTAAGTGGTGCATTCTTTACCGCTACCTTGCATGTATCCACACTGGAATACTTGCCTTACGTCATCTACCTGTGGATCTCGCCAATTTTGACGTTTCTATTCGCCATGCGTCGGCAAAAAGCTTAGCCGGCTGCATACACGGTCGTACAGTTTTTTCCTTTGCGCTTGGAGCGGTACAGTGCCTCATCTGCTGCCCGCTTCAAGCCATCTGCCGTGTTTGCGTCTTGAGGGTAGCGCGCAATGCCGACACTGACCGCAATCAAGATGCAGCAATCGTCCTGTGTTAAGGGGCGCAAGCGCAAATACTCCCGAATGGCATGTGCTTTTTCCTCCGCTATCTCCAGGGACGATCCTGGGCAGAGCAGCATGAACTCGTCTCCCGCATAACGATACGCATTATCCTCTGGTCCCGCCACTTCTTTCATCGCTTCGGCAATTTGCTTAATCAATGCATCCCCTGCGTGATGACCATAATGGTCGTTCACGGCTTTTAAGCTGTCTGAATCCAGCATGATCAAAGAGACAGACGCATCCTCTTCACTTAGTAACTTTTCCAAATCACGATGGAACGCACGATAGTTCGCAATCCCTGTCAGCTCATCCTGAAACGACATCTGGTACATTCGCTCATACAAACGCGCCGTTTCGATAGCACTTGCTACCTGAAAACCAATGATTTTCAGTAGTTCCTCGTGCTCTTTTTTATAGGCGAATTCGCGATAAGACTGGGCAGAAATAACGCCCTTGATCTGGTTCCCCAGCATGAGTGGAACGAAAATGCATGTATTCGTATCAATTTCCGGGCTTCCCCAGCGGATCATTTCTGGCTCGCTTGGCTCGTCTTTCATCGTCTTGATGTGGATTGTTTCCCGTGTATCAATCACTTTGGATACCATCGCTTGCCCATAGGGAATCGTGAGCGGACCATAATTGACCCCATCATCGATGCTGATCGGAATTTTGATCTCGCTGTCGCCTTCATCATAAAAGGCAATAAAGAAAGCATCTGCACGCATCACGCGCGAGACCAGCTCGAATGCTTTCCACAAAATTTTGCTTTCCTCAAACGTTTTCGCAAAAATGTGGCTGAGATCATGCAAAATCTTCATATGCTCGGAGATCCACATCATTTCGGTTACCTTATTTCGCAGCTCCACAATCTGCTTTAGCAGTTCTGCATGCAAGGCACTGTCCTGTTCCGACAGCATACTGTCTACCTCACGGGATAACGCTTCAACCTCGCCAAGCTCGACTTCTTCTATGTTGCCGAGCCATTGGCTATAACGCTCCAACAACTGTCTTGCATACGCTTCTCTAACCTCGTGCTTCTCATGCATATTTAACCCGTTGCCAAAAGATTATAAAAGTCTACACATCTTTTGTTTGCTTCCTGCTTCTTCGTGTCTGCTTTTGCCGTAGCTAATTGCATTTGGTGTAACACTCCACAGGCGTAAATTCGGATACAACGAATCCTACACATTAACAGCAACTTGCCGGTGTTAGCCTGCTAATTTCGCTAGATTGATAGAAGCGTTGAAGTCTCTCTCCAGTTCTAGACCACAACCACACTTAAATACCCGATTGGATAGTTTCAAGTCTTTCTTTATTTCTCCGCAATCAGAGCAGGTTTTTGATGATGGATACCATTGCTCAGCTTCCAGGAAGCCAATACCATATTTCTCACACTTGTACTGTAATTGTCTTTTGAACTCATACAATTTCTGTTGTGCAATGGCTTTCGACAAGTGGCGATTCTTCATCATACCTTTAATATTTAAGTTCTCCATCACTACTTTGCTAGGTTTGGTTTTCACGATAGCATTAGTAGCTTGATGGATATGGTTTGTACGGATGTTCGTCAGTCTCCGATGAAGCAAACGAATCGATTTTTCAACTTTTACAATGTTACACGTTTTGACGAAACGGTTCCCCTCCTTGTTCATTTGGTATTTACAAGAAACCCTACGCTGCAACCTACGCAAACGCTTTTCGGCTTTCTTTACTGCTCTCGTTTTGTTAATGTTTTTGAACACCATTCCATTCGAGCAGACAGCAAGATTTTTGATTCCTACATCAATTCCAAGAGCTTCACCTGTTCGTTCCGGCTTTTGAATCTCTTGTTCAAAACCTACAGATATATACCAATACTTACCATCAAATGAGATACGGGGATTGTTATACTTGACATCCATGGGAAGTTGTTTCGATGTAGAAACCCAACCTACCTTCTCGATGAGAACGCGACCAAGCTTTGCCTTTAGCTTCACAGGGTCGTTGTAAAACGATGGCTTAGTACGTCTACGGCTCTTGAATCTCGGTTGATCTGCCTGTCTCTTGAAGAATCTCTTATACGCATCACATGCGTCTTTGACAGCTTGTTTGGTAATATTGTTAGAGACATCGTATAACCAAGCATATTCCTTTGACTGTTTCAGTTTTGTGAGCTCTTTTCTCAAGTCTCCATCTAACAGAAACGCGCCACCTTTATGATAGTTTACTTCTTGTCTTAATATCGTCCAGTTGTATACCCAACGAGCAGTTCCTGCAGATTTCCAAAGTTGCTGTTCTTGCTCAGGGGTTGGCTTGAGCCTAATCTTCTTCGCCAGTATCACCCTCAGCCAACTCCTTTATCATTTTCTTAGCTTTGGTTGGTCTAGTTCCTTGGATAACTCAATCTATTAAGTTGCAGTAGTTTACGTCTTTCTCAGTTGATGATTCTACCAATCTTACAGTTTAATGTCGTAGGCTAAGGTAGCTTTACGCTTTTTTTTCATGATATCGCTCAATAGCTGCACGGATGGCTTGCAAGACAGCTCCCTGACCAGGTGCTAAAAAACGTTCTTGGATCGCCTTTGTGATCTCCTGCATGCCATCTGCAACCGTCTTGCCTACAAGCAAGCTCACCAAAAACTCGCTCGTCTTGTCCATGACAAAGGTAAAGCTGGCGTCGCAAATCACTTCGGCGTCTACATCAATGATGAGTACACAGCCTACCATGGTAGAAACCTCGTACAAGGTAGTTCCCTTGGGGATTTGGGCGAAGCCTGCTGTCAGTACCGTATTTTTGTTCATCCAGTCGTCCTCCTAGCTGCTGATCGGCAAGCATACCTCGACTGCCGTTCCGTTACCTGGGGTGCTTATCAACCGCAGAGTCCCCCGATGGTTCTCGATGATTTTGCGGCTCACCATCAATCCCAGGCCCGTCCCCGTTTCCTTCGTCGTGAAAAAAGCCTCTCCCAACCTCGCCATCTGATGGGCCGGGATACCCACTCCATTATCTTCAAACCGAATGACGACTCGGTCATCCTCACACCGCAGTCGAATCACAATTTCTCCATTCCCTGCGGTTGCTTCGATCCCATTTTTCAAAAAGTTAATGAAGGCTTGCTTCAACTGATTCTCATCGCAATGGATCAACGGGACCTCCGATTCGAAAACGACCTGAATCATGACCTTTTTCAAAATCGCCTCCGTTTCCAAGAGCGTCACCACATGCGTGATCAGGTTGGACAGGTCGCGGGCTTCAAACACAGCCGTATGTGGCTTCGCCAAGACCAACAGCTCTGAGACAATCATTTCGATCCGCGCCAATTCCGAGCTCATGATCGAAAAATACTCCGGCTTTCTCATGCCATCCTTTTGCATTAATTGTACAAAGCCTTTTAACGAGGTAAGCGGATTGCGTATCTCATGTGCGATCCCTGCCGCCAATTGCCCGACTAACGCGAGTTTTTCCGAGTTTTGCAAAAATTCTTGCGCCCGTTTGCGTTCGGTGATATCTCGGATCAGTATGTATATGGAGGGCTTTTCCTGCATCGGCACGGATGTTCCACACACTTCTACCTCCGTCCGACTGCCATCCAAGCGGACCAGCTCGACCTCAATCGGCGCGGCTGTTTCCCCTTCTTCCAAAATGCGGAGGAGCGCCTTGATCTTCGGTACATCACGGGGATGGAAAAACGACTGAAAAGGATACCATAACAGCTCGTCCAAACCAGAAGCCCCAACTAGTTGCATCCCTGCTTGGTTGACGTATTGAAGCTCCCCAGCATGGTAGATGAACGCACCTTCACCGGAAATATCCAATACTCTGCACCTTTTGGAACCATATCCGTCCCCAAATGCGGCCGGCAGCTTCTGTACCATCGCATAATACCCAATAGACGTGCCTTCCTCCCAAAAGGTTCCATATGTAATATGCACAGGAATACTTGTCCCATCCTTATGACGAAAAGCGGTGTAAAAAGGTCTCGGATCGCCATCCATCGCAAATTGTGTTTGAAGGCGCACCATTTCCTGTTCTTCCGAAACAGCCAGCTTCCAAAATGAGGACCCTTCCCATTCTTCTACGGAGTAGCCATTCAACACTTGGCAGGCAGGATTGCCTTTAAAAACTCTACCAAATTGATCGAGCAGAAAAGTGGCCTGAATCATTTGATCAAAGAAGGAACGATAGAGATGACCACTTCTCCATCCACTATCCAATAAGTTTTTCATCGTGCCCCTCCCTCCTGGGACGAGAAAACGGCTACTCCAAATTTCGGAAATAGCCTGCAACGTTCTCAAATCCTATTCTCATCCAATTTTACCCTATTCGTTCTGTTGTTTCCATCCCCCGGAAAATTTAAATATGAGATTTTTCCAGTACCGCTGCGCTGACACGCAGTTGCTCTGCCATTTTTTGGTCAACAACTAAGCCCAGCTTTGTGAAAGCCGCTACCAGCGCTCCGACGACTGGTGAAACTGTGGGAATGACCGTTTGAAACGAAGCTCTCGCAGCCAGTTGTTTCCGAAGGATTGTACTGGCCCCTAACAATCCTCCCGCCAAAACGACCGGTACAGGCTCCTGGACCTTTTTTAAGCAAGTTTCGGCCAATTCTAGCAAGTCCCCCACTGCTTGCATGATCAAGGCATTCGCCACCGGATCGCCTAGTGTTGCGGCTTGTTCCACGAGCTGACTCGTTTTTGCCAGCTCCATTCGCGGATTGCTTCCCCCGTAGATCAAGTTGATCAGCTCATCAGGACGTTCTACGCCATAGTGGTCCATAAACAGTCGCGTCAGTACTGTCGATTCACCGCGCCCATCGTATTCGCGCAATACGGCGATTGCCGCTTTTTTGCCCAAATCAAACCCGCTGCCCTCATCTCCTACCAGATACCCCCATCCGCCTACACGGTGCCGCGCCCCCTCTTTTGAAAAGGCACAGGCAATCGAGCCCGTACCAGCAAGGAGAACGACGCCTGGCTGCCCCCACGTCCCAGCGTAAAGGGCTGCGATTACATCGTTATCAATCAACAGCCGTTCTCCCCACTCATCGACAAAGGCATGCTGTATTCTTTCCTTGATCTGCGGACGATCTGCACCGCCAAGCCCAATAAACAGACCGGCTACTTCCTCTTCTTTGGCACCTGCATTTATCCTCACAGCTTCAATGAGTTGGCGTAGCGTAGCTTCCACGTCCCCCCAGCTCCTGGAGAGCGGATTTGATGATTCCCCCACCACTATTGCCCCTACCTGTCCCGCCTCATTGCAGATGGCTGCTCTGGTTTTGCTTCCGCCTCCATCGATCCCGATAAACCACTTTTCCCCATTACTTGACTGCACCTGCCGTCAACCCTTCCATAAACTGCCTCGATGCCATCAAAAACACGATGATCATCGGTAAAGCAGACAACGTGAGCCCAGCAAACAGCAGGCTCCAATCCGTTTCATATTCTCCAAACAGCACCATCATGCCTACCGGAATCGTCTTGAGCGCTTCCTCTTGAATGAAAATCAACGGGAAGAAAAAGTCGTTCCACGCATGGATGAAATTAATAATGATCACCGTAGCCAAGGCCGGACGAATCAGCGGCAAGAGCACGCGCCAAAACACCTGAAAATGGCTGCACCCATCGATCCTCGCCGCTTCCTCCAGCTCAATCGGCAACGTTCGAAAGAAGCCCGTCAAAATAAAAACAGAGATCGGAATACCACTCGCCGTATAAATCAGAATCAGCGACCACAGTGAATTCAAGAGGCCGAGATTCTTCATCAACAAAAACAAGGGAACGATCCCCAGCTTGATCGGAATCATCAGGCCAATAATGAAAAAGAAGTATAGCCCCGCTGTCCATTTAAAGGAAAATCGCGACAAGTAAAAGGCCGCCATCGCTGAAAAAACCGTAATCAACAAGACAGACATGGCACTGACGAATACACTGTTCCATAAAAAATCAGCAAAAGGCACGGCTTCCCACAGATTTTTATACGTATCCAAGCTAAACGTCTTCGGAAGGGAGAGCGGACTCGCAAATATCTCCATATTCGTTTTCAAGGAAGAAGAAATCATCAGTACGATCGGATATAGGGCGATTAACGCAAATAAATACGCCAGCACATAAGATACAGCTCTCCCACTTACAGTCATCTTCACATCGCATCCTCCTTTCCACTCAGGAACACGCAACTAGTGTTGAACTTCTCGTTTCCTCATCAAATAGAGTGACAGCGCCGAAACAGATCCGACGATGAAAAACAACACGACAGCCAACGCCGAACCGAGTCCAAGTGTGACATCCCCAGCTCCGCTGCTAAACGCCATGCGATAAAAGTATACAGCCAGCGTATCCGTCGAATAAAACGGC
The DNA here is from genome assembly GCF_046196545.1 of Brevibacillus fortis. Taxonomy (GTDB): domain Bacteria; phylum Bacillota; class Bacilli; order Brevibacillales; family Brevibacillaceae; genus Brevibacillus; species Brevibacillus fortis_A. The sequence goes on along the minus strand of NZ_CP176370.1, from coordinate 1,436,918 downwards.
TCACCCATCGAGCCTTGCATGGCGTAGACGAGCTCGAACGCTTCAAACGCCTGAATGAACGTAAATATCGTCATAATCGTGATCGCTGGCATGCACAGCGGCAGAATCATTTTCCACAGCATCCGAAAGCCTGTTGCCCCATCCAACCTCGCCGCCTCGATCAAATCCTCCGGGATCGACTGAAGTCCCGCCAAAAAGATCAGCATGGCAAAGCCTATGCCAAACCAGCAGTTAATCAAAATAATTGCGAGAAGCGCTGTATCCGGGTCACCGAGCCAAGGTCTGGCCCATTCTTCCAGCCCAATTTTTGCCAAAACAGTATTAAGTGCTCCGTAATTCGGATTCAAAATTAACTTCCATAAAAACCCAATGACAATAACAGACAACAGCCTTGGCATGAAATAAGCAATTTTGAGGAACCCGGAACCTCGTATTTTGCGATAGATGAGAAAAGCCAGTCCGAAAGCGATCCCATTTTGCACGATCATTTCGACCACAAAGTAGAGGACGTTATGCCGAAAAGCATTCCAGAACATTTCGTTGAAAGGCTCTACCGTAAACAGCGTAATGAAATTTTGCAGTCCGACAAAAACTCCGCGCTTGATGCCATTCCAGTCGTACAAGCTGTATAAGAATGCCGAAAAGATCGGGTACACGACAAACAATGTATAAATAACGAGCGCGGGCAGCGGAAACAAGTGAATCAGCCAGCGCACTTGCCCCTTTGTTCGAATGCTTTTCTTGTTTACCGTCTCGATGATACCCACCCCTTTTTTACGAAAATCATCGCAGCCTGTTCAGAAGCCGGGAGTGAACCCAACTCGGGTCCACTCCGGAATCCGTCTGCTACTTTCTACTTTTTAAAGGGAGGAAACCAGGTAGCCGCCGACTTTTGTACTTCTTCTACGACCTGTTCAGGGGTGAGCTTGCCTAAATACATGCCTTGGAGGGCATTTTCCAGTGTTTGCTTCGTGGTCGGTTTTCCTTCCGCAAAGTTGACGACCATCAAATAGGGTGTGGCGCTTGATTGGGATAGCTCTGCCATCTTATTTACCAACGGATCGTCAGTCGATACACCTGGCACCGCGCTGATTCGTTTGAACTGATTTGCGAATAGCTCCCCGAACTTTTTCGTCGCCATAAATTCCATGAATTTCAATGCCTCTGCTTTGTGTTTGGACTTAGCATTGACGGCATAGGAGCCATCGACCCAGGTTGTCAGAACTTGTTTGCCGTCATCGGTTGGCATCGGGAAGAAATCAAGTGGCAAATCGGGGTTTAGCTTTTTGATTCCTTCCAGTTCAAAGCTGCCATTGATGAACATCGCTGCTTTTTCCGTGGCGAACAACGTCCGCATATCATTCAATTCGAGACCTACATAATTTTCCGGGAAATAAGGGATAAGTTCTTTCATACGCTGCACGGATTGGAGGAACTCGGCGCTTTTTAGGTCACTTTCTCCTTTTAGCAGCTTGTCGAGATAGTCCGTTCCGTTGTAGCTAGCTGGAGCAATCACACCATGGCTGAGAGAGAGGAGCCATCCTTCCTTTGCTCCGAAAGAGATTGGGATGATTCCTTTCTCTTTCAATGTTTTGGCTGTCGCGATCAGCTCATCCCAGCTTTTCGGTGCCTGGAGTCCGTTTTGCTCGAAGATTTTCTTGTTGTAGTAAAATTGCGTGGAGTTCAGGGAAAGTGGGACACCGTAGACTTTACCATCTTTACCTGTGGCCGCTGCGAGGACATCTTTTGGTATGGTAGATATACCTGGCACATTGTCGAGAGGCTCCAGATGTCCAGCTTCAGCCAGGGTAATCCCTGGAGCGTAAGGACGCAGCTGCAAAATATCTGGACCACTGTCGCTTTGGAGCGCCGTGTTCAGGATGGTATTGTACTCTGTTGCTTTGAATGGTTTGAAGTCGATCTTGATATTCGGATTGTCTGCCTCAAAAGCTTTGATGATGGCTTTGTAGCCCTCCGTGTCTTCTACACGCCAGCTATGCATCGAGAGTGTAACCTGCTGTCCTCCGCCCTGCCCGCCGCCAGACTCTGTTTCGGTTCCTCCACTGCTACATCCTGTCACCACCATAACTGCAGCCAACACGATTGAAGCTACATAGCGAAAACGAAATTGCTTCATGCGAAACCCTCCCCTTTTTCTTCCCTTAGGTCTGCAAAAGCTGGGCCGTAACAGCATCGTGCAAAATCGGACGTAAACGCCGAAGCTGATGATTGCGGCCTAGATGAACAGCGTTAGTGAGAAAGATGACAGCAAACTGTTGCTCCGGGTCGATCCACATACTGGTTCCAGTAAAGCCCGTATGCCCGAAGCTCTTACGATGCAAGCCGCTTCCACAGCTCAAGGTGGTGGATGCTTGATTGAGCTCCCAGCCATACCCTCTACTCCCCCCTGCTTGCTCCGTATGATTACGAATCGCCAGTTCGTACCACTCGCTCGCAAGTATTCGAGGATCTTGGTACAACCAGCTCATCGCGTATCGGCACAGATCGTCAGCCGTTGAAAATAGTCCAGCATGTCCGGCAACCCCTCCCATCGCATATGCTTTCTCATCATGAACCTCGCCTGTAATGTAGGCGTTGGTGAGGCTGCAATATTCAGTAGACGCAATATTCCGATAAATTTGTCGATTTGGACAGTAGACGGTATGTGCCATGCCCAATGGGGTGAAGATGCGCCGAGTAACAAATTGGTCCAAGCGCTCTCCCGTTACTTGCTCGATAACGAGGCCCAACCAAATCATGCCCAAATCACTGTAAACTACCTGGGCCCCTGGCTCGTGAATCAATTCTTGCGCATACAACAACTCTGGCAAATCGATCACGCTATCGCGCTTTCTTTCTGCCAAATCAGCCGGCATTCCTGAGGTATGCGCAAGCAGCTGCGCGAGTGTGATCCGCTTTTTATCAGCGGGACAATCGGGAAAAAATCGACCAATCTGATCATCTAGCGCTACCACTCCCTCCTGCACGAGCAAGAGGATAGCAGGCAGCGTCGCCGTCACTTTGGTGAGCGACGCCAGGTCAAACATGGTATCCGGCGTCACCCGCTGGTCTTTGGCGATACTCGTCGTTCCGACATCACACGCATACCAGATACGACGATCACGCACGATTCGCACGGCAGCTCCCGGCAGCAAACCGTTGTCCACCCATCCTTGCAATAGCCGCTCCAGATCGTCCATGTCTTCCCTCCCTTCTCCTACGTTGATGAGCGTTTCGTTCGACTCACAGCAAGCCTTGATTTTTCCAACAGGGGAATGACTTGCTCTTGCATCCTGCTGATCATGGTAATAAACAAAATATCGATGACGTTCAATTGGGCAATGCGTGAAGCCATGGCTCCGCTGCGAATGCTTTTTTCTACCGAGCTGGTGAACAGCCGGATGTTGGCTAGTTCGGCTACTGGCGAGGGACCGAATTTGGTCAGGGTAATGATCGTCGCTCCCTGCTGCTTGGCCTCCGTCAACGATTGAATAATGTCTTCGGTCTGTCCTGAATAAGATATGCCGATAACCACGTCTTTTTCCGTTAAAGTGACTGCCGACGTCAATTGTGCGTGAAAATCCGAATAAGCCTCACACCACAAGTTAATCCGCGAAAATTTTTGCCGGATATCATCAGCGATGACTGCCGATGCACCGACGCCGTAGACATCGATCTTCCTCGCTACTGACAGCACGTCGACTGCTTTCTTTACTTCTTCGTTGGACAAGACAGAGAGCGTATCCTGGATGGACTGAATATTATTCCAGCTGACCGCTTGCATAATCGATTCAACGGAACCCTCCATCATAATCTCCTGATAGCTGCCCATCGCCGTCTGTTTCGTCAAATCTCCCGCGACGCGCAGCTTTAGCTCCTGATAGCCCTTCATATTAAGAGAACGAGCCAAACGGATAATCGTCGCCTCGGAAACCCCACTCAATTCCGCCAATTTTTGGACAGAAAGCTTCACGACATCTTCCGGGTGAGCCAGGATATAATCAGCGACTTTTCGCTCCGAAGGCTTCAATTGATCCAAGATTGCTTGCAGGCTGACAAGCCCTCCATTTAACATATGTGACATCGCTTTCTTCCCCCAAATCTTATCTACATTTTATGTAGCATTATTTCTCTCGTCAATTGTTATCTAATAAACAATATTTCAAAAGTATTAGGCTCAGCACTTTTCACCTGAATTTGTTCTCTCTTTTTCTAAAAATTCCCTCCTTGACTTTCTCGCGGCGTCAAGCTTTACGCTTGCATCGCTACCAGGAACAATAAGGAGGATTTTCCCATGAAAACGTTACTGATTAAAGACTGCATAATATTGACGATGGTTGAGGGAGAGAAGCCATTTCTTGGGGATATTTGGATCGTGGATGGTCGAATCGCCAAAATCGGACCATCCCTTGAAGAGGAAGCAGACCGTGTCATACTGGCTAAAAATAGAGTCGCGATGCCCGGTCTCATCAACGCCCACAACCATGCCAGCATGTCCTTGCTGCGTGCTTTTTCCGATGACCTCAAGCTGATGGATTGGTTGGACAAAAAGATGTTGCCCGCTGAAGCCCGGATGACAAGAGAAGATGTCTACTGGGGAACGACACTTGGAATCGCGGAAATGATCGCTTCTGGCACGACCGCTTTTGCCGATATGTACGTGCATATGGATGCTGTTGCCCAAGCGGTACTTGATTCCGGTATACGCGCTTCCTTGACTCGCGGCATGGTCTTTCTTGAGGATGACGGAGGACGACGAATGGCCGAAGCCGTAGACCTCATCGACAACTGGACGGGGGCTGGCGATGGCAGAATCACGACGATGCTCGGTCCGCACGCTCCTTATACGTGCCCGCCGAAGCCTTTGCAAGGAGTCATCGAGCTTGCCCGCAAGCGCCAACTCCCGCTCCACATCCATCTGGCTGAAACGCTTGAGGAAGGAGAGAAAATCCAGGCCAAGTACAATCAGACTCCCACGGAATATTTGCATGAACTGGGCATGTTCCACGATACGCATGTCTTACTCGCGCATGCTGTCCATTTGAATAAGCCGGATGTCGCACTTCTTCGCGGGATGAGAGGCGGTGTCGCACATAATCCTGTCAGTAATTTGAAGCTCGGCTGCGGCATCGCCCCTGTCAGAGAGCTGATCGAGGCTGGGGTTACTGTCGGAATGGGAACAGATGGTGCCGGCAGTGCTACGACTCTCGATATGTTTGCCGAGATCAAAGCCGCGACTTGGATGCAAAAGCTCAAGCACGGCGATCCGACGGTACTTCCTGCCGAAGCAGCCTTGCGCATGGCTACCATCGAAAGTGCGAAGCTGCTTGCGATCGATCACGAGGTCGGAACTCTGGAAGCCGGGAAGAGAGCTGATCTCATCCTGATAGATCTGGATAAACCGCACCTGCAGCCTGTCCATGACATCCCTGCCCTGCTTGCATACAGCGCGACGGGAGCCGATGTGGATACAACCATTGTGAACGGAAAAATTTTGATGCATCAGCGCCAATTCCAAACCCTTCATTGGGAGGAAATAAAGAGAGAAGCAACAGCACGAGCCAGCCGACTCGTCGAGGGTCTGTAATTGCTTTTGTGCTCACAGGTTGAGTAGGCAAAAGCCAACCGCGAGACACATCGCAAATACGCTCCACATGAAATAGGGAATGAGCAGAGAGGATGCTATTTTGTGATGGGGACGAATGGCGCGAATGAGCACCCATGTCGAATACATCACCAGAATGGTATCCAGCGCAGCCAACACGAGCAGTTGATAACCGATAAACAACACGAAAAAAAGTTGATGAAAAAACCAATTGATTCCATATAGAAGCAAAAGCTCGCGGTCTATCTGCTTCGTTCGAATCAAGATCAGTAACGACCATGCTATGAGTGCGTATAAAATGAGCCAGATGATACGAAACAAGTAGATTGGCGGTGTTCCATCGGGCTTGGCAAGGGAATCATACCAGGCCCCACCGTCTGGAAAAGCGATACCACCTAGTGAATAGAGGACCACTCCCGCAAGAAATAGAAGAATATTGTGCACCAATCTCATCCAGGCAGTCACCCTTTCCTCTTCTTTCTCTTCTTTACTCTTCTATGTCTATGAGTGGTCCTTCTGTTTTCATGCTAGTTTGAGAGATTTTAAAAAACGTCTTGGTACGTTGCTGTAGTGCCGGGGAGGAAACAGGAGAAAACGCTCAGCTTCTTGTCCCACCCGCTGGGGGATTCACTGCCCGACTCCATGCAAAAAGCGAAACCGCGTCCAAAGTGGTCCACTCAGGATGTGTTTCAGAGGTGGACGCTAAAGGCGTGTTTCGCTTTTTGCATTCCGTCTCGGTCGGTGTACCAAAGATCTTCGCTTATTTCTCCTGTTTCCTCTACGAGCTTTCCATGTTAAACGGGTTTTAAATACCTTAAAAGATTGAAGAATCACATCTGTCACGACAGAGAAGAATATTTCCAGACGTAGCGACTTGTGGAGTCCTACCGAGCGGAGAAGGGATTTGCGGGCAAAAGAAACGCAACGTGCCCCTACTTCGAAGCGGCTACCACTTTTGCGTTTCCCCGCAACTCCCTTCGGAGCGGACAGTCTTAGCCCTCAGCAGGACGGAGCCTGGAGCCTAGACTGGAAATATTCTTCTCCCTACCGCAGCCACTTCATAGTTTCCATAAAAAAACCGCTAATCTGATCCTCTACAGATTAACGGTTCTATGTATCGTGTTATGGTAAACGCAATGTCTCCCCTGGCTTCAATACCTTGCCTCTGATGTCTTTCTCAGCCAGCTCGGCTACGAATGCTTCCCCATCCTGTTTGATCGGCGGGAATGTATCGTAATGAATGGGCACAACAAAATCAGCTTGTATCCACTCGGCAGCCACGAGTGCATCCTCAGGTCCCATTGTGAACACATCTCCAATCGGCAGGAACGCCAAATCGATGTTATGACGCTCTCCGATTAGCTTCATGTCACCGAACAATCCTGTATCCCCTGCGTGATAGAGCGTTTTTCCACCCAGCTCGATCACAAAGCCCCCTGGCATTCCCATGTACACGATTTGTTTCTCATCATCCAGCACGACACCGGAGCTGTGGAACGCCTGGGTCATTTTCACTTTTCCAAATGGCAGTTTGACAGAGCCTCCCAGATTCATCGAGATGGTCTTGACTCCCTGCCAACTCAAATAGGTAGCAAGCTCATGAGTTGCAACGATTGTCGCATCGTTTTTCTTGGCCAATTCTACCGCATCCAAAATATGATCTTGGTGTCCATGTGTCAGAAGGATGTACTGAACAGAGATGTCTTCCAGCTTGGTTGCTGCCACTGGGCTTCCTGAAATAAATGGATCAATCATGATTGAATGCCCTTCACTTGTTACCTGCACGGAAGAATGTCCGTGAAACCGAATATCCAACATAGTGGTACCCCCTCTATTCGCAGCATTTTTTCAGTCCCTTTTATGTTACCATGCCGCAGGGTGTAAAGAATAGGAAAGGCCGTCGATCACTCGACAGCCTGAGAAACAAATCCTAATTTTCTACAATCCGTACTTAGCAATCGCCGTCATGTTCGGTAACGGCAACAATTTTCGAATCGCGAATAATGGTGCGGTTGTTACCATTGTTTTCTCGCAGAATAATAGTAGACGATTTTACCTCTACCAATCTGCCGAAAAAAGTTCCATCTACGGTTTGAACCCTAACATTTTTGCCTTCGAACTTTTTTACCTGGTCTTTGAATGCCATGGTCAATCCCTCCTTCTCATGCATCCTATGTACATTTGGCACAGCCCTACTGAGCACATGCGGAGTTCAAGAGAAAATGTACTTGTACCCGTCCGTCATTTGTCCCCATACCTTCCCTCCAGCTTTGTCGTCTGATGGCAAATTCACACCAAACTACAGCGCCGCATGCGAACACTGTGAGATTTTGTCGCACGATTCCAAAAGGAAAACCATTTTGACGTACAGAAACGGTATAGCAAGAGATGAGCGGACTTTCGCAGAGGAGGGATTTCCATGGGAGAGGTTATCGAATTATTGGCACGGGAGAGAACGTACAGTGGCAGAGATGTTGCGGGTCTGTTAGGTATTGGAGCGAGCACATTGCGCAAGTGGAGCATGCTCTTAGAACAGCACGGCTACTGGTTTTTGCGAGATAGTCAGAATCGTCGGGAGTACAGGCAAGTAGATATTACGTGCCTTCAGCGGTTTTATAGCTTAACCAAGGATCAACTCATTCCACAAGATGAAGCTGCCCGAATGGTTGCTACGCAAAGCTCACCTGAACCTGCCCGAAAGGAAACGGCCGTTGCGGTTGCATTCCCGCCTGTTACCTCACATCCGGCTCTGAACCACACTGCTATTGAAGAGATAGATGAAAAGCTGCATGCCTTGGCTTGCCATGTCCAGCAACAAGACGCCGCCTACTTAGCGCTGTTAGCGCATGTAGAAAAACAGGAAACCTATATTACCAACAACCTGAAGGAACGAGATCGCCGCTTGACCAAGGCAATGAATGACATTATGGATGCCAAAATCGAGTTAGCCAAAATCAGAGACGCTGAACGGAAAACATCGATTTGGCAGAAGCTTTTTCGGATTCGCTAGACAACTGCAAGATTTATATTGTCGTTATCTTTTTTCTTGCTGCCAGCTGACTTAGGATGCCCGGACGTCTTGCTTACGAAATGGCCAGATTCCCATGATAAACGCTCCATTCAGTTACTCCGGGCAGCCTTCGCTCCTATCACAAAACTCCTCTTTTTTCCGCGGTTTTTCTCCTGTATTCGCCATTCTTTTCTATGGAAAATTCTTATTGATAATAGTAATCATTCTCTATATAATCATAATCAATTCAAAAGAGATTGATTCTCATTATCATAAATTTTCAGGAGGCTACGTACATTGAAACACGCAGGATGGAAAACCGGGATGATTGCTTTGCTACTGACAGGTGTAGTTGGATGCAGCAATTCCGCGTCCCCCGAAGCTGCCACACAACAATCCGCCACCAGCTCACCGTCGGACTCGTCGACATCAAGCCAACAAGCCGTTCATACAATCAGCGTAGATGAAAAGAAAGTTGCAGAGCTACTCACCCAATTCAAAACCCAGCCACCTACAAAAGTCGTGACCGTTTCTGTAGCGATTACAGAGATACTGAACGAACTGGGCGTCACTCCCGTTGGTGTACCGACGACAAGCAGCAAGCTGCCAGCCTCCCTCGACAATGTTTTGCGTATCGGCACTTCTCACCAGCCTGATTTGGAGCAGGTCGCGAAGCTTCAGCCTGACGTCATTCTCGGTCCTACCTCAATCCAAGCGAGCATCGATAAAAAATTCAAGCCCGCCGCGCTGCCTACCGCGTACTTGCCTGTAGACTCAATCGACGAGCTCAAACTCTCTACCGTCGTACTCGGACGTCTGTTCAAACAGGAAGAAAAAGCAACAGCGCTTCTTCAATCTATCATGGAAAAAGAAAAAACCATCATAGACGCAACCAAAGGGAAACCCGCTCCCAAAGTATTGTTCTTGTTCGGTTCAGCCGAAGCCCTTATGGTCATGAATGAAAATACATTTGTCGGAAGCCTCGCCCGTAATCTCGGCGCATCCAACGTCGCTTCCGATGTCCTGAAACAAACCGAAACATACGTGCCACTCAACATGGAATCGATCGTAGCTGCCAATCCCGATGTCATTTTACTGGTAGCGCATGGCGATCCGAGCGCAGTGACCAAAAAATTCGAAGAAGACGTGAAGAAAAACGGCGCATGGGAAAAACTGAGCGCATTCAAAAATGGCAAAATGAAAGCACTCGATTACAGCACATTTGGGATCGCCTCTCTGGTAAAAGTCCCGGCTGCCTACGAGGAGCTCGTAAACATCCTGTATAACAACTAAGGAGTTTTTCCAGTGACCCAGAACATTCCGAACAGGAAAGCAGCTCTCTTGGTGACAGCTTGCATCATGCTTGTTGTAGCTGTACTGCTCTCCATTGGTCTGGGGAGTGTACGCCTCACGCTTGCCGAAACGATAGAAACCATACTCGGACACGGCGATGCCGCCAGTCAAACCATCCTGTGGGATATCCGGATTCCGCGTGTTTTTCTCGCCCTATTGATTGGGGCCAATCTCGCTGCATCGGGTGCCCTCCTGCAAGCAGTCATGCAAAATCCGCTTGCCGATCCTGGCTTAACTGGCGTATCCAGCGGGGCAGCCGTTACGGTGTTGTTCATCATGCTGGTTGTGCCCGACTATTCTTACTTGATACCCCTAGCTGCCATCATTGGCGGCGGAGTAGCAGCAGGCATGGTCTACTCCATGGCTTGGAAAAAACAGGGCGGATTAACACCTGTGCGCATCATTTTATCGGGGGTTGCCGTCAACGCTGTCTTCGGTGGAGCAATCGGGTTATTGTCCATCCTGTACAGTGACAAGCTACCGGGTGCGCTGCAATGGATGAATGGCAGTCTCTCCGGAAAAGGCATGGGCGATGTCATGGTGATGCTTCCCTACTCGATCGTCGGGTGGATCGCAGCGCTATTATCGATCAGGCAGGCAAACATTTTACGCCTCGGAGAACAAGTCGCTCACAATTTAGGGCAGAACTTGCATCGCTTGCGGCTCTCTCTTTCTATCATCGCGGTCTATCTGGCAGCTGTTTCGGTATCGACTGTCGGCCTTGTTGGGTTTATCGGACTCGTCGTGCCGCACATGGCTCGCATGCTCGTCGGCTCTGATTACCGTCTGAGCTTGCCGTTTAGCCTCGTGCTTGGCTCTCTAGTCTTGCTTATTGCCGATACGTTTGGTCGGACTGCATTCGCTCCTTTGGAGATTCCGGCCGGGATTGTGATGGCAATCGTGGGAGGACCTTATTTCCTTTACTTGATGCGAAAAGGGGGCATGTGACATGTTACAGGTGCAATCGTTGAACATCAGCTACGGTCCGCGTACAATCGTCCATGACTTTTCCCTCGATATCCAAGAAGGAGAGGTTGTGTCGATCATTGGTCCAAACGGTTCAGGAAAATCATCGATTCTCAAAGCGATTTCACGGCTGATTCCTTGTGAAAGCGGCCGTGTCTGTATTGCGGATCAAGAATTGAACAGCCTGAGTATGAAACAAATCTCTCGCATCATGTGCATGCTTTGCCAATCCAACACGTGCCCGTCAGACGTAACTGTAGGAGAGCTGGTCGGATACGGTCGCGTTCCCCATAAAAAATGGTTTGAGCGCCTGAGTGGCGAAGACTTTGAGATCGTCACATGGGCTTTGGAACAAACCGGTATGCTAAGCTACAAGGACCGCTACCTCGTCTCTCTGTCTGGCGGGGAAGCACAGCGTGCATGGATCGCGATGGCTTTGGCTCAACGGCCGAAAATCTTGTTGCTCGATGAGCCAACTACCTATTTGGACATCGCCCATCAATTGGATGTGCTTGAGCTCGTTCGCAAGCTAAATCAGGATTTGAAGCTGACGGTTGTCATGGTGCTGCATGATTTGAATCACGCCAGCGCCTACAGCGATAAAATTTGTGTGATCAAAGATGGAAGCCTGCGTGTTTTTGGAAAACCTCAAGATGTACTCACAATGGAGCTGATTCGCAGCGTGTACGGTGTCGAAACCGAGATTCAGTACTCGCCAGACAGCTCTAGTCCCAGAATTCACATTTTGAAAAAAGCAAACTAAACAAGTGAGGTGCTCGTATGAAAGCGATGGATAAGGAAGCGATGAAGGCCCAGTACCAATCGTTTGCTGCGAACATGAAGACACTCATGTTAAGCACGGTCGACGAGCATGGAAAACCGTTTCTCTCCTACGCCCCGTTCGTCAAATACGATGGAAAGTTCTACATCTACATTAGTAAAATTGCGAATCACTATCGCTACATGGAAGAAAATCCGGCAGTCGATGTCATGCTCATTGAAGACGAGTCGAAAGCGACCAATCTGTTTGCTCGCCAGCGCGCCCGCTTCGTGTGTTCGGCCCTGAATTTGGGTAATGCCGGTTACGATGAGATTTTCGAGCTGTTTGCACAGTCATTTGGAAAAAACATGATGGATATGCTGCGCGGCCTTGATTTTTCCTTGTTCGAATTGACGCCATCAGAGGGACGCTATGTAGCTGGGTTTGGTCAGGCTTACGACATTGACCTGACAGCCGATAAATTTGTCCACGTCAACCGAGATGGTCACACATCCCAAAAATAACGGAGGACATCATTCATGACCTATTCAACTGCATTGACACTGTGGAACACCATCCAGGAACGTTTTCACAAGACTGCGAAAAGCTTGCCCGAACAAGATTTGCGTTTGAGCATGAATGCAGTCTCCATCGGGTATATGCTGCGCCATAGCGCTGAGGTCGAGTACATGTTTGCCGAATGGTTTTTCGGTCGGAGCATCCCAGCGGACGTAGAGCTGTTGACGAAAAACGGTCCTGCCGGAACCAAAGTTGCATTTACCAACGTGCAAGAGCTCGCTGATTTCATGACTGCTTCCAACCAACACTTGATCGATGCCATGCGTGACTTACCGGAGGAAGCTTGGCATAAGCCTGTTGAAACGCCATTGGGGTCTTCTACTCCATTAGAAGCATTGGGTCGCCTCATGTATCACACGGGTATCCATGCCGGACAAATTTCGCAGATTCAAAAATCATTTCACAACAAAGAAAAAGAACTCACCCACTAAGGTCTGATACCACCTTTCGAACGCCAAAAAGAGCTTCCCGTCTCTCTTGACTGGAAGCTCTTTTTGCATGTGTGCCACTCTCGTTACATCACGATTTTTCTTGCTGCGTTGACGAACATTTTTACGCCGACTTCGAGCGCATCCTCGTCGATTGTAAAACGTGGATGGTGGTGCGGATAGGTGATGCCTTTTTCTTTGTTTCCGGCAGCGACGTAGAAGAAGCAGCCTGGCGCTTTTTGCTGGAAGGCGGAGAAATCCTCACCACCCATGGTTGGACGCATATGCTCTACCCATTCTGCTCCCAGTGATTCTTCGACGACCTCTTCCATCAATTTCGTCACTTCGGCATCGTTGATAACCGGGCGATAGCCAAATTCGTATTTGAACTTGTACCCCGCGCCGTGTGCTTCTGTAATGCCTTTGATCACGCGTTCCATGAGTCCCGGAACGGACTCACGCAAATTTTTGTCAAAGCTGCGGACTGTCCCACAAATCTCTACAGCACCTGGAATGACGTTGTGTGTCGTTCCCCCCACAAATTGTGTGACAGAAAGAACCAGATTATCGAGCGGATCTGCATTGCGGGATACGACGTGCTGGAGATTAGTCACCACTTGTGCCGCAATTGCGATGCTGTCGATTGTTTCATGCGGAAGCGCCGCATGTCCGCCTTTTCCAAGAACAGTGATCCAGAACGTATCAGGAGCTGCCATCATTGGACCTGGGCAGATACCCACTGTCCCAAACTCCATCGTCGACCACAGATGCGTACCAATCACCATATCTACGCCGTCCATGACGCCTGCCTGTACCATTTCCTCCGCTCCGCCTGGGTATACTTCCTCTGCGTGCTGAAAGAAGAAACGAACCTCTCCCTTGATCTGATCCTTCATCCCTGACAGCAGCTTTGCCGTTCCGAGCAGCATGGAAGTATGTCCGTCGTGTCCACACGCATGCATGACGCCAGGATTTTTCGATACGAATTCAAACGTATTCTCTTCCGTAATCGGCAATGCGTCCATGTCAGCGCGCATGGCGAGTACTTTCCCGGGCTGGGAACCGATCAATCTTGCCATTACACTGTTTTTCGTCGGTCTGGACACTTCCAGATTGCCAAAGGTAAGCAGTGTGTCGTATACAAACTGTGCTGTTTTTTCTTCATGGAAGGATAATTCAGGGTTCTCGTGCAAATACCGTCTCCACGCGATTACCTGATCCTTGATTTCTTCAACCGCCTTATTAAGCGTTACCACTGCCGTTGCTGTCATGCCGCTCTCCTCCTGATTTCCGTGGCTCCCCCACTTACTATCTCTTATGCCTATTTTGCTAAGGATAAAACGGTGCGGTACAGTACTTGCGCTCCGTTCGCACAATCCTCTTTTGTCGTGAACTCTGCCGGGTTGTGGCTAATGCCATCCTTGGAACGAGCGAAAATCATGCCAACCGGGCACAGCTCAACTAGCTGCATGCAATCATGCCCTGCGCCACTCGGCAGTCTAAATGCTTCCAAGCCTTCTGCCTCACACGATTCGGCTACAGCATTCTGGATATCGTCCGAGCATACAGCAGGAGCTATGCGTTGTAGTAGTTCTACTTTCAACGTCACATTGCGCTCGGCACAGATCGCTTTTGCCCGTTCGTAAATGCGCTGTTCCACTTCATCGCGGATCGCTTCGTCCACGTCGCGCAAATCAAGCGAAAACTCGACGCGTCCAGGAATGACATTCACTCCGCCTGGGAAAGCTTGCAGCCTTCCTACCGTCCCTACACTGGTTCCTGTCCGTCCTGCTTCTTCCTCGATGGCAAGCATCACCTGAGCGGCGGCTGCCATCGGATCACGGCGCAAATTCATCGGCGTTGCCCCAGCATGACCGGCTTCTCCCTCTAGCACGAAATTCAACCAGAGCGGACCCGCCACTCCTGTCACGATCCCGACAGATAGCCCGCGGCTCTCCAGAACCTTGCCTTGTTCGATATGTAGCTCCACATACGCTTTCACACTTCCGGGAGTTCTCGCAGCGAGACTGGTGCGGTCCGGATCAAGCCCCGTTTGCCGCATGGCTTCAGCAATCGTGACCCCATTCTTGTCTGCTTGTTCCAGCTCGTCACGCTTGATCAGACCCGCGATACCGCGACTGCCGATCATCCCGTAACCAAAACGCGTTCCTTCTTCATCCGTGAACGCGATGACTTCGATCGGATGCTCTGTTTCGATCCCCAACTCCTGCATCGTCTGTAAGACTTCTACGCCAGCCAGTACGCCAAGTGGCCCGTCATAATCGCCGCCATTTGGTACGGAGTCGATATGCGAGCCAACCAAAACGACAGGAGCGGCCGGATTTTTCCCTTCTTTTCGCCCAATCAAGTTCCCAACCTCATCTTCGCGAACGGTGAGACCGGCTTCCTTCATAAAGCCTGTGACGAGATCTTTTGCCGCCCGTTCTTCAGGCGTAAAAGACAACCGCGTGATGCCGCCCGCCTCTTGCTTCCCAATGTTGCCAAGCTGTCCCAATCGATCCCACAATCGATCCGAATTGATCATGACGCGCCACTCCTCCTTTTATGCAGAGCCAATAACGGTTGATTAACGGTTATGTCCCTAATTGTATAATAGTCTGTCTATTTTGAAAAGGCGGCAGCCATGGACCCCGAAATATGGTCATTCTTCAACGTTATAATTGATTTCTACCAATGCTTCCGCAGCAGTTTGCCTAATATCATCGTTCGGAGAATGTAAGTATGGCTCAATTACTTTTATAAATTTTCGGTTTTTTGAACAACCAAGGATAGTTAACGCATAAACGAGGATCGCGTCGTCTAGTGTTGGCAGAACGTTTGCTAATCGATCCCATTCTACATTTCTTGCGATTCCTTGAAAGGTTACTGCATTCATAATTAGATAAAACAAACTTTCTTTTACACCAAAGTTTTCTTCTGTAATTGCAAGCTCTAAGGCATACTCTGTAAATGTTATAACTTCATTCAGATTATGGGTTCCATACTCCAGCAAATCACCAATATCGCCCAATCTAAGTTGTAAATCTTCCCTTCTATTTAGGAATAATCCTTTCAGGTAGGTAACCTCGATCATGTGGACCTCCTATCAATCATTCTCAATTCCCCTGTCAAATGCCCGACCGTCTCTACTCGATCCTTCTCCTCTTGCTCATCAAACAAGAGCTGCTCTAACAGTTCACATATATCTTCCAACCTACGTCGGATTTGATAGAATTCCAGCGCTTGTCGATTGATCACATAATTTGTATGTGTCTTCCGATAAATAGCCATAAACTCCTCAAAAAAAGGCTCATCTACCAAAAACATAAGATCGGCTTCTACCGGAGCCAGCTTCAATCCTTCCCAGTCTATGAGAATGAGCTGTTGACCAGATTGCATCAGGTTCCAGTTGTGAATGTCCGTATGGCAAAGCTTCATTTTTACCCCACTGCCTCGCAATTCCTCGGCAATCATCTCCAACTCATTCATGCGGGTAGCCAGTATGTTGGCAAAAGGTTTGACGATTTCATTCACATCATCAGGCAGACGGTGGATATTTTCGTTCAGCATTTCTCTAAACTGCTCGGCAAATGGGATGCAGAAGTCTTCCTTGATTGCAGCTGTACTGATCGGGATTTCTTCCCCGTACAAATGCAACTCCGCTATGATTTCTGCTAGCTGGCGAACTTGCAACGAGTTTAACGCTTGGTTCCCAATGGTTTTCCCCTCAATATATGCAAACAGTTGATAGATACCCATGTCGTCTTCATGTTTATACGCTGCGTTTCTAGTCAGCAACGGAACTGGAAGTTTGCCTTGTAGATTGGTTTGACGAGATAGCCACTGAATAATGGGAACATAGTTGTCGATCAGCGCTGTCCACTTGGGCGTAGATGCTCTGCTTTTATCATAGACCTTCAAAAAATAGGAGTGCTGGTCGCTGTTGACTTTATAAGCTAGCGCCGACCATCCTCCTTGCTGAGGGGTAACATCAACAGCGTCTATATCATAATGGTGTCTCAATATGGTTTTGAAATGATCCATGAGGTACTCCTTTCTAACTCCATATACACACGCGGTAAATTACCACCAACATACAAAAAATTGCCTTGCCCCACAATAGGAGCAAGACAATTTTTAATAGTATGACAAATATTTCGTGTCACAAAATATTTTAGTGATTATTGCACACCAATTGCATCATACGCATCTCTTACTGATTCTACTTGTTGGGAATTAGCACCGAAAAGAACTGTTGCGGATTGAATAGCTGCTTGTCGCATAGCGGAGAAATTAGAGTTTGGATTGAGGTAGTTTGTTAGGGCGTAGTAGTAGATTTTTGCTGTGTCATTGCGACCGATGCCTGTGACCGTTACACCGTGGTGTGAACCACCCTCTGCGAGGAGGTATGCCGCTTTGTTGTTGATACCGCTGTTAATGTGTACGCCTCCGTTGTCATTTGGACCCGTGTAGCGATCGCTGTAGTGGTCAGGATCGCCAGCCACTGTCGGATCTTCGAGAGAGCGCAGTGCGTCTCCAGGCGTTCCTGGTGTGTATACATCTTCACCCATCAGCCAATCATCGTCGTCAATCATTGCCCCGAAGATGTCAGAGATGGATTCATTTAACGCACCGGACTCATTTTGATAGATCAGATTGGCTGTTTTTTCTGTAACGGCATGTGTCAATTCATGTGCGACGACATCCAAGCCAGCAGACAGTGGGCGGAATACGCTGCCATCTCCATCCCCGTATACCATTTGCACGCCGTTCCAGAATGCGTTGTTGTAGTTGCTACCGTAATGGACAGTAGAAATCATTTTCGCACCATTGTTGTCATAGCTGTTGCGGTTATGTGCGTTTTTGTAGTAATCATAGGTTTTCTGTGCATAGGCATGCGCGTCTACAAGTGCACCATCTGTCCAATTGTTATCCGAGTCAGAGCCAAGAGTGCCTGGGAGGGTATATCTGTTCCGTGCGTTGTACGTTTCAATTCCTTTTCCGCGCGTCGTATCTTTCGCCGTGTAGCTTGTATTGCTTACTTTCGTTACTTCGAAGGACTTAGAGTCACCAAGTACCCCTGTACCAGTCCCTGTAATCTCATGGAGCATATTGTATTTGTTGATCACGTCACCAGAATTTGCATCGATGAAATACTTCCAACGCCCTGGCTGCGGATCGAGGAAATTCAGCTCCACTTCGTAAGCCAAATACGATTCATCTTCGTGGATGTAGATATAGAGGTTTCCTTTTGGCTTCACCTCGAACTTCTCCACTTTTTTGTTGATCTCATCCTCCAAATCCTTGATCGCCTCTTTGACCGCTTTATCTGCCTTGAGTTTTGGTTTTTTCGTCAGCTTATCATTGTTTGACAGATCAGGAGCGTAGTTTCCGAGGAACGCCGTTACATTCCCATCATCGTTAACGTGAATCGTCTGCTGATAACCATAGACCGGGATGCCCTCGTACATTTCTTGTACGCGGTAGTGAGTCATGTCTGTCTCTCTGTCTGTCACTTCATCTAGTACTTTAAAGTGATCTTTCACATCTCCATCAATGCGGAAGGAATCTTGATGTTGCTCCAGGAATCCCCAAACTTTGTCTTCGCCATCCAGATCTTCTGCCTCGAACTCTTCTCCGATAAATTCGGGGGTATCCCACTCAGCGCTATAGAGGATGTTTTCGGATTCGGCCTGCGCAGCTAGCGGCAGGAAGGTGGAAGTACCTAGTGCAAAGCTGAGTGTTACTGCAAAAACCGATTTTTTCATACTTGTTAACTCCTCCTTGGAAAATATTGTTTTTTATGTAAGTTCATAGTTGTTTACATCTCTTATTATTTGTCATAAATGTGAATTTGAGAACAATTTTTTAACGACAAAAAAATCATTTCCCGAAAGAAATGATTAATTGGTAAATTTATTACAATCGCGATTACAATTGCGATTGCCATACGATCTGATACACCTTGCGCGGTCTGCCCCGCGGGTGTGGGTTTTCCTCCCTGATCACCTTCGCTAGTCCCTTTGACTCCAGTTCAATCAGGATTCGTCTGGCGCTTCGTGGCAGAATTTGCAGATACGAGGCTAATTCTGTCGCATGAATTTCCTGAGAGCCTCGCTTTTTGAGTATGGAGTAGAGCTTGGCGAGCGTCATGACACTGAGAGAGGTAAGCTGGCTGAGCTCTTGCAGCTTTTCTGAGTCGTACCGATAGGTGATCTGTTCAGCACGACCAAGCGGCCCTACGACGCTTTTGTCATCAAAGAAGACCATCCAGTTGCCTGTCCCGCGCTCTTTGGCGTGCAGCAAAGCCGCGCCACCGTGGATTTCTGCTTCATAAGCGGTCTTGCCGATCCCGATTCCGCACGTCACCAGATCAGCGCGAATGCCAAACAGCTCTTCCAAATCCGGCATGGTCGCATAGTCACGAGTCACTTCTTGCAGGTTGCCCCGCGTTGTAAAAATGACGTAGCGTCCGGGACCTGCTGTCTTCAGTGAGCCTTGCAAATGCTTCGCGTAGCGCAACAGCTTTTCCATCGTCTTGATCTCGGCATTTTGCCATTCATCTGTGGAAAAGTTCCCACCAGCAAGCTCGCGAAATGGATCGATCTCCATCATCTGCACGGCAATTTGGGTATCTTTGAAGTGAAGCATTTCGTGCGTTCGCAAAAGCATGTGAATAACCGAAATCACGCCTGCACGTGTCGGCACGACCCGATGTACAGGGACACCTCTACGTGCCAGCTCTACATCTGCTGTCCGCAAGCAGGTGACAGCCACCTTTGTCTTGCCTGCCCTCCAAAGCTGTTCGTGGTAATCGGCCAGTTCATCGGCTGAGATTGCTCCCTCATAATGCTTGAGCCATTTGTAACCACCAGCGATACCCGCTTCGTCCATAAAATGCTCCAGTTCTTCTGGTGAAAATGTATCAAAGCTCACTTCATCCACCCGGATTCCCAATTGATGGGACAGGTGAAGCAAGGTTCTGTACAAGCTCGCACCGAGATGAGGCACATAAGCCATCGGCACTTGGACCTTGCCTGACTCGCTCACCATGGCATAAGGAACCTGTCCGGAGAAAAGCCACATATCCACCTCATCCACATGCGGCAAGATCAGATCGAGGATTTCTTCTTCTTTCCAATAGACAATCGGCAAGTATTCAATTTCGGGAAACTCTCGCATGACTGATTCGATGATGGCAAGTGAATCATCCGCGCCTATTACGCCTAGTCGCAGCTTCAACAAAATTCCCTCTTTCACACCAATCTCTTCCTACTTGTGGACTGCTTCTGTGATCAATAAATGACTTTTTGAACAACCTCTACTAGGATAACATACTCCCTTTCTTTTTCTCATCGGGGGAGCACTTTCCCTGCTGCCTCCCCAATCCGGTGTGCCACGTACAAAACAGGTATGATCAGCAAGCTGTACGGCAACGTGCTCCATATTAACGGCCACGTCACAAGCCCAGCCTCAAGCAATCGATCATACGTATACAAACTATATGGCAAAACGAATGCCACAGCCGTCACCACACCAGGTGTGTACGTGCGAAGGACAACGGTGTGACCAACATGCATGAAAACATGGAGAAACATCACGTGCAAACAAACCAGAAAAAACGGGAGGTACGTTCCAGCCGAAAGCGTCGTGACAGTCATGATGACCGCTGCCGATAAAACGGCGAAAATACAAGAGACTGCGACGGCAAATTGCGCCGTGTTCATCGAAAGCGAGGGCTCCATCATCTTCATAAGCCGTTCTGGCACCGTCTGTCTAATGATGTCTTTCTTTGCTCGCACCCAACCTTCTACCATCACGATCTCCTCGAAATCATGAAACATGAAAACGACTAAAAACAGCCAAATCAGATGGGACAGCTCCAGCATACAAGCACCCTCTTCCTATTCGTTTGCCTGCAAAATTCCATAGGCCAAAAAAGATACTGCGTCATCCGCAAGCTGCTCCGCTGTTTTCTCGCCCGTTAGCAAATACCGCGTCGTCATACGGTCTACAACTGCGATCATTGCCTCTGCCGCCACTTCCACAGACAACTCGACACGGACGTGCCCAGCAGTCTGATTTTGTCGCAGGTTGACAGCAACAATTGAAGCCAGCTTACGATGCAACTCTTCGCCCTCTTCCGCCTGATACAGCACGATCCGGGTCAGGTCAGGCTGCTCTTGAAAAAATCGGAACAAGGCGAGCAGATTCTCCCGTACCTGATGGAAAACATCTACCTTCGTCAAGGCCGTTACCTTTTGACCGCTGTCCGCCAATTCCCACAGCTTGGTGACGAATGCGTCCGTCAACTGCTGATACAAGCCTTCCTTGCTGTCGAAATACTGGTAAAATGACGCCTGTGTCAGGCCTGCTGCTTTCACGATGTCACTCACCCGTGTGCGATGAAAGCCTTTTGCCGCGAACTCAGAAGCAGCAGCCGCAAGCAACCGACTGCGACTCAGCTCCCCTTTCGACAATTTGTCATTGGTCATTTTCTCACCCCCGAAAGTAACTCGCCAGTTATATAACTCTTGAGTTATTTTTACAACTTTTAGATTTTCTTGTCAAGACCCTCTTGCTTTTTTATTCCACTCTATGTAAAATGTTTGCTCAAAGGGTATCATTTGATGGCAATGAGGAAGAAGAGTAGTCATTTTTCGAGACTTCAGAGAGCTGATGGTTGGTGCGAATCAGTGTTAAGGAAATGATGAATGGGCTTCCGAGCTCCAAACCGAACCCGCTCTCATGGCGGCAGTAGGCTTTGGCGTTACGTCCGTACGTTACAATGGACACCGTATCAAGCTGTTTTACACAGAAACGGTACGGGTCAAAGAGATTTTGCGTATGGATGATTCCGTACGTGAAATAACAAGGGTGGCACCACGGTTCATTCGTCCCTGTCCAGGGCGGATGGACTTTTTTGTATTTTAAAGCGGATGTTCAAAAAATCTAAACTCGCATCTAACATTGAAAGGAGCTACTTTCCCATGAAAACGATCTTTTCCGGCATTCAACCGAGCGGCATTCTGACACTCGGCAACTACTTGGGCGCAATGAAGCACTTCGTTCCGCTACAAGATCAGTTCAACTGCTTTTACTGCATCGTAGACCAACATGCGATCACCGTTCCACAGGAGCCTGCTGTCCTGCGCGAAAACATCCGTCGTCTCGCGGCTCTCTATTTGTCCGTTGGGCTCGATCCGAACAAAATGACCCTGTTCGTCCAATCGGAAGTACCGGCCCATGCCAAGCTCGGCTGGATCATGCTGTGTACCTCTTACTTGGGTGAATTGGAGCGCATGACCCAATTCAAAGACAAATCCGATGGACGTGGCGAATCCATTCCAGGTGGTCTGCTGGCTTATCCTCCATTGATGGCTGCTGATATTTTGCTGTACGGCACTGATTTCGTCCCTGTGGGCGAGGACCAGAAGCAGCATCTGGAGCTGACTCGTGATTTAGCCGCTCGTTTTAACAGCCGTTATGGCGACATTTTCACCATTCCAGAGGTTCGCCTGCCAGAGACTGGCGCACGCATCATGTCTCTTGCAGAAGGCACCAAGAAAATGAGCAAATCCGATCCAAATCAAGGCGCCTTCATCTCCATGCTGGATGATGCAGACACCATTACGAAAAAAATCAAGCGCGCGCAAACGGATTCCGACAGCGGTGTGCGTTATGACAAAGCAGAAAAGCCTGCTGTCTCTAACCTCATGACCATCTACTCTCTCTGCTCCGGTAAAACACTGGATGAGATCGAAGCGATGTACGAGGGCAAGGGCTACGGCGCATTCAAAACCGAGCTGGCTGAAGTTGTCGTAGAAACACTCCGTCCAATTCAAGAACGTTTCGAGCAGCTGTTCCACTCCTCTGAGTTGGATGATATCCTGACTGCCGGGGCAGACAAAGCCAATAAGGTCGCGAACGAGATGCTGTACAAAGTTGAAAAAGCGATGGGGATGGCACGTATCTAGTCCATTTCCACAACAAAAAACGGGCTGGGAAGCTATCTCCCAACCCGTTTTTCACATTTATCGTGTCTAGATCCTACTTGAATTAGTCTTTTGTAACAAAAACGCTAACCTTGGCCGTTTTACCGCCATACTTGATTGTAATAGACACTTTGGTTCGTGGCTCTGCATCATCGGAGACAAAGACACGTCCTGTCTCGTCTACCTCTACCTGTTTAGGTTTGCTCGATTCATACTCGATTCCTTCTGCTTGGGTAACGTCTTCGGTAGTCCCATCCTCGAATTTAGCCTGAACCTCGAGCTCTGCTTCCTCTCCTTGCTCCAGCCTTAGTGATTTCGGTTTAACCTCGATTGATTTAACCGCTGCATTCCCAGCATCACCGACGACATATGAATCTGCTGAGTATACGGTAAAGGTCGCCAGCTCTTCTTCTTTTGTCACCTTGATCAGCTTGCCTTTTCCTCCTGTAACTGGTTTCCACGAATTGCCTCGGTAAGAGTAGACCTGTAGCTTCTCACTAGCACCATCAGCAATCGGCAGTCCGAGCGTAAAGCCCGTTTTGCCTAAGCCATTCAGCTTCTTATCATTGCTCCACGCTTTCAATTGATAAGCTTCCCCTGGATTCGGCACTCCTTTATAGCCGTCCCCTTTTACTTCGGTCAGTGAGATGGCGAACTTTTTTGCACGCTCATCAGCAAAGTAGTCACCTGACACTTCTACCCATGCTCCGGCTGACAACGTTAATCGAATCCCTACCTCTTTGTTCTTCAGCAACTCTACCAGCTTCTGATCCAAAATCATCGTTGGATCATCGGAGTCCTTCTTATGTGAACGTGGTTCCTTCACGTCACGATCGCTTTCTTGTACCAGAACGAATAGCACTGGGGAGAAGCCGATCTTTTCCTCCACTGGCTCGATCGCTTCCATGAATTCATCGAGTATATCAAGCAATTCTTCCACTTGCTCGTCCGATGCTTTGATCTCCTCTCCGTCATCGATGATAATTGTGCCAGCCTTTTTCAAGAGCGCTTCTGCCAATAAACGGACATGTTTGGCTACCTCTTTAGAAATGTCCTCGTCATCGAGCGGTTCCAGTATCGTTTTCGCCAAACTGGTCAACGAAGTGAAGCCAAAACGGGCAAGCTCCCCATCCTCGATTCCATCCTTCATAAGAGGGTCAAACGCTTTTTCCAAAAAGTTCTTAATTACATCGTTTAGCGTCTCTTCGCTAATGACATCCCGCTCTGTCTGCTCAGCTACCGCTGCGAGTACGGTCGTGATCGTATGCGAAACCGTTTCCCACTTCTCGGTAGCTGACCATTGTTCCGACTCGAGCAGTTTTTCCAGACTGCCGAGCACCTGACCCACCTGCTCCAGAATCAATTGCTCCTCGGTACTGGAGGAAATGATCTGTTCTGCTTGTTTGTTTAACTCTCGTTGCGTGTCCGGAGTTGGTGGTGAGTCCGGCTTGGCTGGAACCTGCACGGTCAATGCTTTCGTTACTGCTGTCGATTGATCGGATGCTCGTGTGACCTCCAAAATCAGGTCTACATTCGTCTGACGATTTGGCGGTGTAATTTTGCCGTCCAGCGCAATGATCGCTGTATCACTAGACGACTTGATCGCGATGGTAAAGCCTGTAGGTACTTCTGGCAGCTTCAAGCGCGTCTCACCCGCTGCTGGCTGTGTGAGCTGCGTGATGCTTTCCACTACTTCTTGTGCTGTTTTTTCCGGCGTGCCGCGATCCTTCAAGTCCAGCTGTACAAGGACAGGATTATGATCACTCACACGTCCCTCGTTCTCGGTCAAGCCAGCATTGATGTGAACGATATCAACTTTCGTGTCATCCTCCAAATGGTTGCTGACCAGAATTTGATCCAAGACTTGGGAGTTTCCTTGGTACACATACGTATACTGCTCACCCTTTGGCAGTTTCTCCACCATATTGGTCAAAACCCCATCTGCCAATTCCTGCACCGGATTCGAAAACGGGAAATCGTTGAGATCGCCCAGCACGACAACATTTGCTTTCGTTTCCGCCGCATGGATTTCTTTTACAAAGCTATTTAACACACGGGCAATTTTCATGCGCTGTACTTCGCTCACCAGCTGTGGCGGCTGATCTTTTCCAAACAGCGCTTGATCTCCACCCTTGGAGTTGAAATGGTTGGCGATGACAATGACAGGCTCGCCTTGGAAAATGAATTCCGCTGCCAGTGGCTTACGGCTCGAAGCAAACGCCTCGTTTGTCGGATCTACCCGCCCTGGATTGAGAGACAGATGCGCCACGCCATCTCGTGTCTCGATTTGTACCGCATCTGTCGCACCTCCTGGCGTTCCTTCTGCCAGCTGTACCCGTTCTGGGTTGTAGAAGAAACCAACACGGATGTTTCCTCCCGGCTGTCCACCATCTTGATTGTTCTGTGGCGCGATATCGGTGTATCGGTAAGTCGGGCCGTTTTTGTTTTCAATTGCTTTGATCAATGCGTCCGCAGACTGCGTAGCATCTGTTTGCCCATTGTCTGTT
This sequence comes from Brevibacillus fortis, assembly GCF_046196545.1. Lineage (GTDB taxonomy): Bacteria > Bacillota > Bacilli > Brevibacillales > Brevibacillaceae > Brevibacillus > Brevibacillus fortis_A. The sequence continues at coordinate 1,411,715 of NZ_CP176370.1, read as the reverse complement.
GGGCCATTATCGTCCTGCATTTCCACCACACCGATAATATCCGGCCCCTTCATGTTGTCCACGATCGTCTCGGCGATGCGGTTGATTTTAGCAGAATCGGTATTAGCCGAAAAATTCTCGATGTTGTACGTAGCGATTGTCAGCTTGTCCTCTTTTGGGGAAATACTCGTCACTGGCGGCTCATAATGGCTTGCCTGTACCGTAAATGGTTTTGTATGGAACAGCTTGTAATTCGCAAAGCTGTAGTCAATGATGCCTACCAGTGGTCCGTCAAATTTGTCTCCGACTTTTACCTCTCCAGTAATCGTTTCGAGTTTGTCTGATACCGTGATACGCTCTGGGTGAAAATCATTGGCTTCCAGTACCACACCGCCAGCTGGCGTACGTGGCTGATTCGGATGGGCTTGATCATCGATGACGACAAATTCCGTTGCGCGTGGATTGGTAAACGTCTTGGTTTCGCCAACTACGATTGGATTGTCGATCTGCACCAGCATGCCTTCGAGACTTTCCCAGAAGTCGATGCCGTCTTGGTCTGGATCGAATTTGCCGAGACTGTCGTTGTCGATGATTCCGTTCGGATATTCGTGGTTGTCTTTGCCCAGGATGAGTGGGTCTGGGAGTGCCTTTCTAGCGCCAATAACAACTGTGGTCGCATCAATTTGCGTCTGGGTGAGGTCTGTACCCGCCCTGTTCGATGGCACGTATTCCTTGACGGTTCCGCTAACGGTTACTTCATCGCCTGGGGTGACCGCTGCTTTTGGCTCGTAAACGTAAATTCCTTCAGAGGTAAATGGGTCTGCGTCCGGGATCGGGTCTTGCATATAAAAGCCTTGTACATTACTGCCGCTTCGGACGATAGCCGTTACGATTCCCGGAACATTATTCACTGTTCCATCGGCCATCGATGATCGGTGCGATGTTCCTTGAATGTCGTAAATGCGAATGTTTTCTTTTTGAATCACATAGCGGAAGGTCGCAACATTGCTGTCTGTGTAACCATCCTTGACGGCTATGGCTGAAAGGGTCGTATCCGCATCAATCTGGATCGGACCCGTATACTTCATGCTTTCCTTGCTCGGTATCGAACCATCTATCGTATAGAAGATCGTTGCGTCAGCCATCGTCGTTGAGAGCGTTACTTTTGTTCCTTGTGTCACCATAGGACCTGCTGGACTCGCTGTGACCATCGGGACTTTATTCTCGTCCTCTACGAGATCAGCCACAGTTCGCGGCACCAGCTTGTACACATTGCGGTCGTAGTTCACTACGCCTGTAATAGCTGCATAGCTTTTGTTCACTGGAAGGAGAAGAGTGGCATCCGGGCGAGACACAAACGTACCGTGCGGATCCTCCAGCGTATAATTGCCACTTGATACTGATTTGACAGTAACCACCTTAACCGTCACCAGCTTGCCTTCCAAAGCCTCTCCTGTAGCAGCCGCAAAATCAGTAGAAGTCACAACTTGCGGGTTAGGCACTCCCGCTTGCTTTTGCACAATTTCCACGTTATTGGTGAGCGCTTCGAGTTGAGCCAGTCCATAATAATCACTCATTTTTCCTGTAGCTTGGATTTTGTCTCCTACTTCTATTTTGCCAGTCAGCCCTGGCGCACGAAGTACGAGTCCTGCCGTATCATCTTGGAAATACACGTTGTTTTGTCCGCCCGCTTCAAACATCGCCGTCACCGTTCCGACGACAATCACGTTCGTTCCTACCGGGGTATTTCTTGCTTCAGCAATCGTCTTCGAACTTACTGCTGATTTGGTAACGCTAACTTCCGGGCTCTCAAACGATTTGCCATATTCCCCAACTGTTTGCTGCGTTACGAGAATATGATCCAGCTGGTCGATATTTGGAATCGTGAAGGAAAATGACCCGTTTGCCTGTGCCGTTCCTGTTTCTTTGTTACTAAGCATCAGCGGTTGTTTTTGCGGATCGTATGCGCGCAGTATCGCATTCCCTGCTGCCGCTCCTGCTTCTCCTCGCAGTTCGCCCACACCGTTCAATGCTTGCAGGCTGACTTTTTCCTGGATCAAAGCTGGACTGGCTACCGCTGGCCTCAGCTCGATGCCGGCACTCTCCTTCTTACTCCCTTCCGTTGCAGTCAGATAGACTCCCTGCGCATTTGGATCGGGATTGGCAAAAGTCAGCTCGATAAGTCCGGAAGCATCCGAATTTTGCTGTGCCAAAGGAGTATCGCTACCTGTTCCTGTAGGCTGACTCGCATAAACCTTAATCGTCCGCCCATGACCGACGTAGCCGCGAATTGTTGCTTGGATAGGATCAGTATGATCAAAAATAAGTTCTGTAGCGTTCAGCTTGTCGGTTACATCTGTTGGTAGCGGCGGTTCTACTGGACTTTGCGTGTTTTTCGGAGTAGGCGCTCCTGTGATAAAATCGTTGCCGTTGTTGTTCGTATCCCAGCCATTTCCTCCGTTCGGCACAATGCCGCTGGCGTCGCTTATGCGTTGGGCGCTGGTCGAGTTTGAAGTAGCTGATGCAGGAGAGTTGCCCTCGTATGCATTTGCTCCCCCGTATCCGACCATATCTACAACACCTGGTTGGGAGGATACATCCGCCCCAGTTAAAGGCGTAGTATGGCTAACCAATGCGACCTTTCCTTGTGCTCCAGCCATTGCAAGCGTTCCCGTAACTTCAGGAGCAGGGAGGTCTGCTACACCACCCGATCCTGCTGCTTGCTGGATCAAATAAAACCCATAAGGAGCTATGCTTCCTGTCAAATCGGTCTTGTTCCAGTTGGTTCCAGTAGCACCAGCATACTGAACAGACCACCCTACAAGCGAAACAGCCGTTTCTGTCGGGTTATACAACTCAATGAAATCGTTCTTGTAATGGGCGCCAGAATTCCCCCCACCCCCATACACCTCACTGATCACCACATGATCAGCCCGCGCGGCTTTTGCCTGTGGCATCCACCCTGTCGGTAAAACAGTTCCCATCATGACCGCGGCTATTAGTGCCAGCTTCGGCCATCTGGAAGAACTTCCTCTTTTTTTCAGCATTCTTGCATCATTCCTCCTCACATCATTCGGAAGTAGCTACTATAAAATGGTAAACGCATAACCTGAATATTATGTAAATTTGATGTAAAGTTTGTATAATCCTTCTAAACATGTTAAAACAAAAACCGCCAAGCTCCATCGTTCTTGGCGGTTTTTCTGTGTTTTTGTCAATTAGCTTTCGTCCACTTTCATACTGCGTGCGATATAAAGAACCGGCGTCGAAGCTGCCGATACGACAAACTTGATCAAGTAGGTAGTCAACAGGATTTGCCACCATACGTCCATTGGGAATTCTCCCAAAAAGGCAATCGTACAGAAGGTAACCGAGTCGAGCAGTTGACTGAAGAGCGTACTTCCATTATTGCGAATCCAGAGCTGATTGCGGCCTGGACATTTTTTCTTCAACCACGAATAGATTTTCACGTCGACAAATTGGCTGACAAAATACGCACACAAGCTACCCAAAGCAACTCTTGGCATCAAACCGAAAATCGTCTGCAAAGAACCTTGGGCAATATCTGTTTCCTGTGGTTCAAATACCAGCACGAGCTGCATGATGATCGTTGCCGCAATTAAGGTAAAGAAGCCGAACCACACGGCTTTTTTCGCTTCTCTTTCTCCATACTTCTCGTTCAATAGGTCGCTTACCAAATAAATAGAAGCATAAATCGTATTGCCGAGAGTCATGACCAAGCCGAACATCTCGATTGTTTTGACCACCTGGATGTTGGCCAGCACGGTAGCCATCCCAATCCACGCATACAGTCCCATTCTGCCAAACAGTCGGTAGCAGAGCAGGAACAGCCCGAAATTCACCAGAGCAAAAAGCACTCCGATCCAAAAATTAAACATATGATTTCCTCCTAGTTTTGATAACGCGGGAGTTTACGAACCGCGGCCCGTTTTGAGCATTCAATCATTTTACTTGCATTCTTTTATTTTATCAACCATTCTCGATGCATGCACAGCAATCGACATTCGGGACACCAACACAATTCCCTCATCGACCAAACTGGCTAATGCTAATGAAACGGTTTCTCTGGTCGCCCCTACCATGTTGGCAATTTCCTGATGGGAGAGAGATACAGTCAATTTCCAAAACGGCTCTTCTACTTTTCCAAATCGCTGACATAACTGAACCAACAGATGGAGTACGCGATCCCTGACCGATTCCAAAGCCAGCTTTTCCATCCGCTCCTCTTGTTCGCCCAATCGTTTGGCCAACTGGAACATCATTTCTTTCAAGCTTGGTGGACATGCTTGCAGCAATTCTTCCATCCGAGTCGCACTCCAATGAGTAAGGGTCGTTTTTTGCATCGCTTCAATGTAGACAGCGCGTGACCCTAGCACCATTTCCTCAATCTCGCCAAAAACAGCTCCAGGTCCCAGCAATCCCACGGTAAAGGCCTTTCCATCCTCGTTTAGCCGAGAGAGACGCAGGAGTCCCTTTTGAACGAAGAAAATGCCCATTCGAGTGTCAGCTGGTGTCTGAAATACCGTTTTCTTGGCTAGAACGATTTGCTCCCCCATTCTCTCATGCTTGATCGGCTCATTCATGATACATCCCTCACCAATTTAAATACCTAGTTACCTATACTTTTATGTATTTTAATTCATTTGTCAATCACTTCCTTCTACATGAAAAAATGACCACCTAATAAAAGGCGGCCATTCTTTACTGTGATACTGCTATACCCAAAACACAGGATACGCACGTTTCTTATGCATGTTATTGACGAACAGAGCAATCAGCACAACCACTACTGCACCTATGAGTACCGGAGACAATAAAAACTCCCACCCCTTGCCGTCCATGACAATGACGATCGGATTGGCACCCGCAGGAGGATGTGTCGTTTTCGTCACATGCATGGCGACAATCGCAAGACCAACACTAACTGCTACTACCCACAGCTGCGATCCGCCTATTTGATAAAGAATCACGCCGACCAAGCTGGTGAAAAAATGCCCCCCGATGATATTGCGCGGCTGAGATAACGGCGAATCCCAGGCCACAAAAGCAAGCACACAACTTGCTCCAAATGAAGCCATCAACCAGACAGCGGTGGTTAATTCCGTCAGCATGCCCAGTACCCCTATCGTCACTAATCCCCCAAGGCCCCCAATCAGAGCAACCGGGCCAGATATTTTCAAGGGCGTTCTGCTTCTCCCCTTCATTTTGGCTACAAATTCCTTTACGCTCCATCCATCACTCATCACAGCCACCTCCTACTCACATCGTAGCAAGCGACCCTTCCTTGTTCTGTAAGGTATCTTACAAAAACACAAATAATAGCTAGTTACCTAGATATTTAGTAAAATGAATACAAACACCAAACTGTGAGGCGAATAACCATGGCTCAATCACTTGTACGGCTAAATGCGGACTTTCCAATCCCGATCCATGTGCAAATTAAAGAACAATTGAAGCTTCTCATTGGCCTAGGACACCTTCAACCTGGCGAAATGCTTCCACCCGCTGCCCAATTAGCGGATCAGCTGCAAGTCAACCGCAACACCATCAATGTTGTATACACCCAGCTACGGGATGAAGGCCTCGTCCATATGCAAAAGGGTCGCGGTACTTCTATCGCCGACAAACCTGCGATTACTACCTTTCGCATGCGCCAGCAATCGCTTTATGATCACGCCAAAACATTCATGACCGAAGCACAGCAGCTTCCGTTTTCGCTGGATGAGCTTATGCTTGCTTCCATTGCTTACGGACATTTGTTTCTTTCCCGGTCCAAAAAAGAAGCTCGATGGCTCTTGGTGGAATGTCACGAGCATGATCATCCTTTTTATCGTAGGAAAATAGAAGAGATCATCGGCCAGCCCATTCAGGTTGCCTATCTTGAAAACCATTCAGATATCCTCTCTGCCTTTCAAGATGCCGACCAAATTGTCACCACCGTCAACCATGCAGATGAAGTAAAAGAATTAGCTGCTCGTTATCACAAATCAGTCCTCATCATTGGAGCAAATGCCCAGACGAGCACGCTTCTGGAGATCGCTCGCTTGGAGGCAGGCCGTGCAGTTGGATTTGTTTGTCTCGGAAAAAAAGGCGGGGAATGGATGGCCGGACGTGTACAAGAGGCAGGTATCGAACAGATTCAACACATGATCGCAGGATTCGCTGATGAACGCTCCTTGCAGCAGATTATCCACGATTCTGACTTGCTCTATGCCTCTGCTGCGGTATACGATCAGCTCCTCGCGTTAGCTCCAGACAAAACACGTCTCTATCCCATGCTGTTGGAGCAAAGCAGCGAGGCACTGCTAAAAGAAGCGAGCAACCTCCTAGCACCCTAACATTTACCTGTTACTGATTTGTAGGATTTATGACGGTAGTCTGTAACCAATGCATCCACACTATCGTACATAATGAACGTGTAGCAAGGACAAGCACAACATACAGCACACTACACATGACATCATGATCAGTCAGCAAGACTGGGGAGGAGATTCATCACATGAAACACATGAAACACTTGAACAAACTCGTAACAGGAACGGTACTTACTTCCGTACTTTTCACTGGTGGGTATGCAATGACAGCAGATGCAAGCAACACAACTTCTACAGCAAAAGGCTTGCAAGAAATTACGAAAAAAACAGCAGACGTAACGGGTGACAAGACCGCAGACACAGTCGTTCTATACGGAAAAAAAGAGAAAAACAGCCCATACGTTAAGGACCTGACTATTAAAGTAACAGATGGCAAAACGAAGAAATCTTTTAACATCGACGTGAAGGACAACGGCTACGAGCCGAAGCTCTCCGTTCAAGATTTCACTTACGATAAAAAAGGCGAGATCATGGTTACTGCAAGCACTGGCGGAAGCGGCGGATACACAACCAATCACATCTACACCACGAAGGATGGAAAAGCGAAAGAACTCAGCCTGCCAGGTCTGGATAAAAACAAAGCAGGTGTAGTCGGAGCGGACTTCGTAGAACTCAAACCAATCGATCTCAACAAAAATGGTCTCTACGTACTGGAAGGCACAGAGCGTCTTACTGGTGATTACAATGCAGATGTTCGCGGCTACCTCAAATCCAAATGGAAGTGGAACCAAACCAAATGGGAATTGATGAGTGCCAACTTCGAACCAGCTGTAAAACCACTCGAAGTCTATCACGATACTTTCAAAAGCCAAGACTCTGCCTTTGCTTTTAAAGGTCCAAAATCCTGGAACGGCAACATCCTTGTTGAGGAAAAAACTGGCCCAAATGCAGACGAATACTTGCCAGAAGCAAAGAGTGTAACCCGCTTCATCTTCAATGCTGACAAAGCAGAAGATCGTACACCTGTTGTGGTTATCACCGCGTTTGACCTGAATGACTGGAAAAAACTGAACAACCCGGACGAGCCACCAGTAGGCTACGAAATTGCACGTAACCAAGCAACCAACACGGTTTATGTAGCAAGCTTGCCACAAGACACAGTATTTGACCCAGCAAGCAAAGAAGGTAAGAAATTCATCCCTCTGATGATGTCTCTGGACCAAGTAAAACAAGCGTTTACGCTGGTAAAACGATAATCAATCCACAGCTCTCCACAAAAAAGTCCCTTTGCCTCTCTCATTGGCAAGGGACTTTTTCATTGTTTTTAAGGTTTTCCGAGGCATATCGCACGGGAGAACGGAACAACGGAACAAAAAAACCCCCGACCGAAGTCGAGGGTAACCCACTCTCTATGCGAATATCGGCAGCATGAGATTCAGCAAGAACAATCCCGCAATGACGTACATCAGCGCAGGCACTTCGCGACGTTTGCCCAATGCGAGCTTCATGAGCGGATACGCCACGAATCCAAACGCAATTCCATCTACAATGCTGTAGGACAACGGGATAATCACGATGATCAAAAAGGCAGGGAAGCCTTCCGAGAAGTCCTTCAAATTGATATTCTGTACATTTTGCAGCATCAGTGCGCCAATGATGATGAGCACGGGAGCAATGGCTCCATCCGGAATCATTTTAATGACAGGAAGCAAACCGAGCGAGAGCAGGAACAAGGTGCCTGTTACAAGGGCGGTCAGTCCTGTCCGTCCCCCTGCTGCGATTCCTGCCGCGGTCTCCACCGTCGAAACTGTCGGACTGGTTCCCAAAATGCCAGAGATGGCAGCCGACAACGCATTCGCTTGCAGCGAACGGCCGAACTTTTGCGGCTGTCCAACCATCGAGGTATGCCCATGAATCAAGCCAATATTTTCAAAGACGATGACCATCGCCAATGAGAAGGTCGCAATCCAAAATGGCAACGCCCAAATGGCAGAAAAAGAAAGACCCGCAAATACGCTTCCGTAATCTGCAAACGAAAACGATCCTCCCCCTCCTGGTTCGACAATCCCGAACAAAAAGCCAAGTCCTGTACCAACCGCAATTCCGATCAAGAAGTTACCCGGTACATTGCGAACAAACAAAATCAACGTAACAATCAAAGTAATCAGCGTGACGATTACATGCGGGCTGGATAAGTCCCCCAGCGCGACAAATGTAGACGGGTTCATGACGATCAGCCCGCCTTTTTGCAGACCGATGAAGGTCAAGAACAGCCCAATTCCAACGGTAATCGCTTCTTTTAGCGATGAGGGAATCGCATTGGACAATATCGTCGCGGCCCTGGTAAAGGCAATCACAGTAAAGATCAGACCAGAAACAAAAACAGCAGCCAATGCTTCCTGCCAAGTGAGGCCCATCGATTGGCATAACGTGTACGTAAACAGGGCGTTGATCCCCATGCCGGGAACCAGAATAATAGGAGCATTTGCCCAAAAGGCCATAAGAAGTGACCCGATAAATGCCGTCAATACAGTCGCCAGAATGCCTGCTTCCATCGGTATTCCAGCATCATTTAAAATCGAAGCGTTTACGGCAACAATGTAGACAATGGTGACAAAGCCAATAAATCCGGCGATGAGTTCCCTTTGAAACGTCGTGTCGTAAGCGCGCAAGTGAAATAGCTTTTCCATCCACGTACGCACGGATTTCCCCTTCTTTCCTTTATGTCTATTCCATGAAGTGAAGATTCACAGGAAACATGCTATCATAGCTTCATCAATATGAAAAATATCTATAAAATCTAATTTTCATATCGTTTTCATATGGAACCATTCTCGTAAGGAAAGAAGGCATTGTGTGTGGATATTCGGCAACTGCGTTACTTTATCGCCATAGCAGAAGAAGGTCAGATAACGGGGGCGGCTAAAAGACTGAACATGGCCCAGCCGCCTTTGAGTCAGCAGCTGAAGCAAATGGAGGAGGAGCTCGGGGTCATGCTCGTAGAGCGCTCAGGAAAACAAATGGTCCTGACAGAAGCAGGCATCACCCTCTATAAGCAGGCGCTCAATATCGTTCATCAAATGGAGGAAGCTCTCTCCGAGGTCAAGGAAACAGGCGAAGGCATTCGGGGGACGTTATCCATCGGTGTCAGTGCACTGTCAGCCTACCGCCTGCCAGAACAAATTCGTGTGTTTCAGCAAAAATATCCGCTCATTACATATAAAATCTGGAAAGGTGATACGCAGCTTCTCAATCAGTGGCTGGAGCGAAGAACCATAGAAGTCGCTATCGTACGCCTTCCCCACTCGTTGAACAACTGCACCATGATTCCGTTGGAGGAAGAGGATTTTGTGCTCATCGTTCCTGCCACCTCCCCCTATGCCGATCGCAAGGAAATCGAAATGCGCGAGATCGCCGAGCTACCGCTAATCATGCCGAGCACACCAGGATTGGGCATTTACGACTTGATTATCAAGGAATTCTCCCGTTTAGGCGTGGAACCGCACGTTATCTGCGAGTGCCCGGACATCTCTCTCATCGTCAGCATGGTCGCCTCCTCGGTCGGTTCCTCCATCGTCCCCATCTCGGCATGGGAGACTCATCAGAGCGAACAAATTCGCGGGATTCGACTCTCCGGAACTTCCATTTATTCTTCCGCTGCTGTCGTTTGGCAGTCTGGACGCCATCTGTCCAAAGCAGCGAATCGGTTTATCGAGACGTTTTCACCGTAACTTCATTCAGGGCGGTCACATCCGGAATAATCTTGGAAATCACGCGGGATGATAAACTATTACCATTTCTTGTAGATTCCCGGGAGGATAAAGATGACTTTCCTGATATCCTTGGTCATTGTATTTGTCATTGTGCTGTTCGGCGCGATTTCTCCTGAGCTTTTCGCCTCTGCGGCTTCCCATGTACTGAAAGTGACCACGACGAATTTTGGCTGGTTTTATTTGATCGTGACTTTCGGTTTTCTGATCTTTTGCATCTTCCTCGCCTTTAGCAGATACGGACAAATCCCTTTGGGGAGCGACGATGACGAGCCAGAATATTCGTTGCCTACATGGTTTGCCATGTTATTTTCTGCTGGGATGGGGATTGGTCTTGTCTTCTGGGGAGTAGCGGAGCCCGTCTCTCATTACTTCTCTCCGCCAGCAGGTGTGACTGGACAAACGACCGAAGCCGCACAAACCGCTCTGCGTTATGCATTTTTTCACTGGGGCCTGCATCCTTGGGGGATCTACGCTCTCATCGCTCTCGCTCTCGCGTATTTTCAATTTCGCAAAGGAGCGAAGGGCTTGATCTCCTCCACCTTTGGCCCGCTGCTCGGTGAGCGCATACACGGACCGCTCGGAAAAGGGATCGATATTCTGGCTGTCATCGCCACGGCATTCGGTGTCGCCACCTCACTTGGTCTCGGAACTCTGCAAATAAACGGAGGCTTGTCTCACCTCTTTGGATTGCCGTCCAACACCACCGTGCAAATCATGATCATTTCCATTATTACGGTACTATTTCTGCTCTCGGCTACGACAGGGCTGGATCGGGGAATCAAATATTTGAGCAATACGAATCTGGTATTGGCCTTGTTGCTCCTCCTGCTGACGCTCGTATTGGGACCAACCTCGTTTATTTTTGACGCTTTCACCAGCACGCTGGGCAGTTATTTGAACAATCTCATCTCGATGAGCTTGCGGCTGACCCCTTTTACACAAGGAACATGGGTAGCCAACTGGACGCTGTTTTACTGGTCGTGGTGGATTGCCTGGGCGCCGTTCGTCGGCATGTTTATCGCACGCGTCTCCAAAGGTCGCACGATCAAGGAATTCGTCATTTGCGTGATGCTCGTACCGAGTTTGTTGAGCTTCATCTGGTTTTCCGTGTTTGGCGGGACTGCGCTTCACCTCGAAATTTTTGATCAAGCACCTATAGGGGCAGCGGTACAACGTGACATCTCGACTGCGTTGTTCCTCGCACTGGAGCAGTTGCCCATGGGATATATTCTCGATGTCGTTGCGATTTTGTTGATCATCACGTTTTTTATCACGTCGGCGGATTCAGCTATTTTCGTGCTCGGCATGCTGTCTTCTGATGGCAACCTGGACCCTTCGAATCGGGTAAAATTCACCTGGGGTATCCTCCAATCCGCTATCGCAATCGTTCTTTTGTTAAGCGGCGGCTTAGAAGGCTTGCAGACAGCCTCCATTGTGGCAGCACTGCCTTTTACTGTCATCATGGTCCTGATGTGCTTTTCTCTTGTCATGGCACTGCAAGAAGAAGACCGGATTGCGAAAAAGAAACGGAAGGATCAGCAGAAGAAGCTGGAGCGGTTGTTGAAGGAGTTGTAAAAATTAGGAAGACCCTTCCATCAGGCATTATGCTTCGTGAAGGGTCTTCTTTATGGTATCATATGGTAAAAATTCCAAAGGATCTGATTAAATGGAGCTAGATCGTTCTTTTCGAAAAAAGATTGTACCGATACCGTACTGGAAATTGACGACTGTCTTCATCCTATTCATTGCCTCGTTTATTATCTGGCAAGTATGGGAATATGAAAATCGCCTCTATAATGACAATCTGTACATGAAACGATCGATTTTTACAGGTGTGATGTTTCAAGTGGAATTTCTCAAGGAGCCAGACGGGGAAGAAATAGAGCTGTACAGCTTTGTAACCCCAGGCGCTCGAGTAGATCGCCAACAAATGCACAAAGACAACCAACTGGAGTTTTCATTACTGGAGAATAAAATCGATCTGCTCATTCGAGAAGAGCGCAATGTCATCTTTTATTCCCTAATCTTGTCGTACACTCTGGCCGTTTGGTTTTTACTGCGAAATCTTATTCTTGATAGTGGCCTTCCTATTTTCACATTTGTTGGATGTGTTTTCTTTAGTTTTTCTGTCTGGCGTTCTTGGTTCAAAATACAGGAGTTGCTTGAAGAGACCGCCTATTATATGAGCAGATTGTAAAAAGGGACGCTACCCATCGCGTCCCCTTTTATTATTCATTGGATACTAATGACTCAGATATTACCTCAATCCCGTTTCGGCGAAACAGCGCCGCCGTCAGACCGACACCCGGCACTTTTTTCCCGGAAAAGCTGCCATCGTAAACGAAAGAGCTTCCACAGGACGGGCTGTTTTCTTTTAAGATGGCAGATGTGGCTCCAACCGTTTTCGCCAGCTTCAGCGCTTGGTTCGCCCCCATCAAAAATTCCTCGGTGACATCTCGACCTGTATTGTCTATGATGCGTGCTTTGCCATCCAAAACATCTTCTCCAGTCCCCCCGATGATTTCTGCTGGCGGTCGTGGTGTTGGCAAGCCTCCCAGCTGTTCAGGACAGACGGGTATAGCCTTTCCTTCCCGGAGCAATTGCTCCAGCTCTTGGTCCAAGCATGACTTCTGATCGTAACGGCATTCACAGCCGATCAAACAGGCACTAATCACTTTCATGACAACCGTCTCCCACCTTTTATCTATAGCTTGCGCAGCTTTACGCTTTGTATCATATGATCCTGTCCCTTGTCCAAAATCAATTGAGCGCGAACACGCGTCGGCAAAATATTTTGGCGCAGGTTGGCTCCGTTGATCTCCGTCCAAATGCCAGTGGCTACCTCAGTCGCCTCCTCATCAGACAGACTCGCATAACGCTTGAAATACGAGGATGGATCGGAGAACGCGGTCTGACGTAGTAGCTTGAACCGCTCTACATACCATTGCAGGATATGCTTCTCTTCCGCGTGCACGTAGATCGTGAAGTCAAAGAAATCGGAAACAATGACCTCGGAAATACGAGCATCGTTTTCGTCACCTCTGGGAGGTTGCAGCACATTCAAGCCTTCGACAATCAAAATGTCAGGCTGTCTGACGGTCTGCCATTCATCTGGTACGATGTCATACACAAGGTGGGAATAAACTGGCGCTTTCACTTCAGGCAAACCCGATTTTACATCGGATAAAAAATGGATAAAACGGCGCAAGTCATAACTTTCCGGGAATCCCTTGCGCTTCATGATTCCTCTATCTTCTAGAACCTTGTTCGGATACAGGAATCCATCTGTCGTTACTAAATCTACCTTCGGATGATTCGGCCAGCGGGACAACAGCGTCTGCAATATGCGAGCCGTTGTGCTTTTGCCTACAGCTACACTACCTGCGATACCGATAATAAATGGAACCTTGCCATCCTGGTTCCCTAAAAAAGTGTGAGTCGCCTGGTACAGCTCCTGCGTGCCCCCGACATACAAATTCAGCAGACGGGACAACGGAAGGTAAATGTCGGAGACTTCCGTCATGGACATTTTCTCGTTCAAGCCCTGCAAAAGGGAAAGCTCGTTATCAGATATGGTCAACGGCGTGGAAGCCCGTAAAGCACTCCACTGCTCGCGATTAAATGTAACATAGGGTGATGCCATGGGAATGTACATCCTTTCCATCATGAAAGTGCTTTCTCTAATTCAACACAAAGTTAGTTTACACCAGCATGTCTTTCTTGGGAACATGGGTGTTGTCCCAAATCAGGCCAGACCTGCACTTTGCCTTCATGAGTACATAGGAAAAAAGCCGATACCCCATGGCATCAGCTTTGCTTGCAAAAAGAATTTCTCGTTATTTTCCCAAGTGAGCTTGCAGCATCCACACATGCTTTTGCAAGCTGTCCATGATCCCCAAGAACATATCCCCAGTCGCTTCATCGTCCCCTGCTTCCGCGGCTGTAATACCTTCTTTGAGCTCTTTGATCAGGAGTGTAAAATCGCTCACGACTGCCTCTACCATCTGATCCGCAGACTCTCCACCTGTCGCTTCCTTAATGGAAGCCTGCTCCATACAAGCCTTCAACGTCGAAACAGGCTTGCCTCCAACCGTTAACAACCGCTCCGCCAGCTCATCCACATTTTTGGCTGCCTCGTTGTATAGCTCCTCGAATTTTTCATGCAGGGTAAAAAAATTCGGGCCTTTGACAAACCAGTGATAATGATGCAGCTTCATATACAGCACAGACCAGTTGGCAACCTGTTTATTAAGTACGTCGGTCACGGGCCGACTCATTGTCATACTCATCCCGCTCCACCTCTCATGGTATAGATATAGCGTTTGTAGTATGTGGTGAATGGAGTGGTTCTATTCTTTTTATGTCAGTCCATTTTTTCTAACACTTCATATCTGTCATTCCCATACTTCACCATAAAGTAGCCATTCACACATATATCGGTATAGAAGCTGTCTGTTATTAAAAGAAAAACCATCCTACACAATTGCATAATTGCTTACGTTTCTATCATACATTTTCTCCCTACAAAAAATGTATCGACTTCATTCCTTTCGAGTAAGTCCTCAAATTTTTCCGTTCCGTTTAGTATCAGGTAGTCGTATTCCGCTTGCGAGATAAAGAATGCTAACAGAATCGTACCGCCTTTCTTTGTACTTCCCGTACAAACATGGCTGTATTCTACAGGGAAAGCAAACGGCTCCGTAAAGTAAATGGCATGTTTTTGATACTTTTCAACGAATGACTTATCAAATCGTTCAATCCCTCTAATTGCAGTTCCTCGCCCTATTTCCAATGCATTCTGTATACAAAAAAACAAAGTGTTGGCAAGGATATTTCCCGTACTGCTAAAAACGGAATCCACTACCATTGAAACTTCCACAAGATCTATTAGTATGTCTTCATAATGACTCACTCCAAGCGTGTTGAAAACGAGGCAATCTTGAAATACATTTTCATATTTCAAAATTTGTATGTTTGGATGGTCATCGCTATATTTGTCACTTCTCCATTCTATTGCTTTGGTTGCTATATAGTGGTGATAACTAGCCATGTAATTTCTCAAGAAAATCCACTAATACTCGTCTGGCTGCAACACCAGCTGTGGGAATCAATTCATTTACCCGTTCGACAATGGCGGAATTATCTCGTATTATTTGCTTACCTTCCGGAGTCGTATAACTTCTCAACGTATCTACACAGATCACGAAAAGTTCCTCATCTTCCGTACTCAGCAACGATAATAGAATATTCAGTTCATGTTCGTTACAAGAATTGTCCATGCAGTACGCGAGTTTTCGCTGCCATTCTAACGGTTTCATCATTACATGACTGACCAGGTCTTCCCAATCCTTTTGGCTGAACTTCGCTAACATGTCAGTCGCAATTATGCACCCATAGTCATACCAATAATCGACGGTATTTTGGCAGCCAGTTATAAAATTATCTAATTCTTTGTACAAGTTGATCACCTCAATTCTATATTCAAGTTTTTTCTCATGGCTTCCAAATACTTTTCAAGCCCTTGCTTTTCCTCCGATCTTTTTTCTACATATCTCTTCGCTGCTATTTTAAAATAATCATACAGAATATTGATCATATCTATTAAACATATACTATTGAGCCAATTGGTATATCAGCTGATCTAACATTCTTACCAAGATGTATACCTAACATCCTTAAACATGAAAATGCTCATTCCTTCTAACTGGCCAGATGGAACAAGCAGCTTTTGCTTCAAATCTTATTACAGTTTTTTTTGAGTTGGACTCGGTAAATTTTCAAACGCATACCCATTAATCCCGGCAAAATCCATCTTTTTACGCAAATCACTGACAAACTGCGTAAAATAAAGCCCTCGATCCATGCTGCCAGCATATTTTCTCAAGTCGTAATCGTAGGATAATGAATCGTATATGTGATGTAAATCATCAACAAGCACCTTTTTCATATCCGCTTTTTTAATAGATGGATCGATACTGCATTCGTTCACGAGCGCCTGTAATGTTTCCTTGAGAGCATCGTTGTCATAGGACGGGTGAGAGAGTAAAAATTTCAAATCGTACAAGTCTTTAAACCTCGGCCTCACAATCGTTTGATGCAGCTTCCAAGCAACCTGGATGGACAAGGGCACAGTGTACGGAACAAGAAAGCTTTCCCCAAAAACAGGTTGGTACTCTAGCGGAACCGGGTCTGCATCCATTTGCAGGTTAAACGAAATATCCAGATTCAGCTCGTTATAGTTATCCGCTTCCCTTGGTTGACCTTTGAAATAATAGGCAATATCCGTATTGATCGTCGGAAAATCATCTGCCATTGCGTAGTCGATATATCTCCAAAATGCATTCTCTCGAAAACTTCTAAACACGACGCCGTCGTTCAGATCCATTTCGGTTACTTGAATCATCCATTGTGTAAATACTTCATGCGCATGTTCGACGTCCCTGATCTTCCCCGCATACAATAAGTCGATGTCATCCGCGTCCCGAATCTCTCGGTTGTCCAAATATTGTCTGGTTAGAAGGCTGCCTTTTAATACAAAGGGCATATTCACTAGAGCAATTCTTCTCAACAGTGCTTCTAAAACAACAAGCTCTCTCGCCTCATATTCCAGCTCTGCTACATCCTCATACGTAATCATCATGATCCTCCATCTAAAAATTAGGAAATCCAGCCGCTGTCCAGTTCTTCGCGGCTGTCATAAATACATAGTTCATATTGTTCTTTGATTAGCCCGATCTGATTTGCTTGCAAAATGGTATGTATCTTTTCTACTCGATCATAAAACTGTTTCGGGCTCTCATATTCTCGGACGGTGATAAATCTCACTTTTCCATTCGCATTCAAAGAGTTTCTCGAAATATGTCCGCCATGGCCCTCACATAAATTTTGTAACGCGGCGACATCATCGACCTGTACTTTGCCATGCCATTCGAAGTAAGGCTTCGAATGTTTTAGGATGGGCTGGTAAAAATACGTTTCTTCCTTTGGAGAAATCTCTACTTTTTTTCGGACGATGGTAAAACCGTTGTTTTGAAACGTAGCTGCAATCTTTTCCATCTCTTTATTGGCTTCATGAAAATCTGGTCGTTTGATTACTCCTGTTATCATCGGTTGATTGATGTAATTTCCCTGATCCAAGACGATCATGACCGGTTTCACTTGTTGCGATTGGCAGAGATCGACAAAAGCTGCCTTTTCATCAAATTGGAGATCGTTGAAGGTAACATGAAACTCAAATTCCATTGCTTCACTCCCTGACTTTCCTTGTATGGCACAATCAATTTTTTCCTTTTCTTCCTAATTTGTATCGACATTTCTTTTCTATTTCTTAACCGTTTCGTTTAAATAAAAAAGTAGAGGTACGTTGAAAATCATTTCTCAACATATCTCTACTTTGTTAGAGTGCTAGTTGCTAACCATTTAGCTTGTGGTTGCTGAAAAGTCCAGAGAGTGTACTTTTATTGACCAATGCCCCAAGATTTCATCGAGTCTTACATCTTGAATCCTAACCTTTAAGCCTAAAGAGCTTTGACACGTAAGTTTTGAAATCTGAACGTTCATCTTTGAGCTTTCATCCTCGTATTCGCTAAATAATTTGTAGGATGGCCTAGTTAACCCACTAGGCAAGGGACTCTCGTTTATCAGCTATTCAAATGACTAGCAAATCACACAACTGTTAATCCACAAGATTGATTTTGGTAATCGTATTGGATTCACTTAGGATAAAATCGACTTCACACTCAAACTCATCGATTTCTTTACTAAGCGTGTCCATTTTCTCTTTCAACTTCAATGGGTCTACGAGCTTCGCTTCATTTTGCTCTTTAAATGGTTTGGAGATGGCTTCCATTTCCGTATCCTTCACCTTGGAGTCTTTGCCAAAGTTCGCTTCGAGCAGCTTTTCCAATCGCAGCTGTACTTCTTCATTTTTCGATTCAACCTGCGTGACAGCATGGTTGTAATCTCTTCTCATTTTCTCCAGCAGTAATTTCTCATATTGAATGGACGTTTTTCGCTCGATTGCTTCGGCAACTGTCATTCTCTTGCCGCTAATCGTTACCATCGTCTTTGCGTTGGACTCGACGATCAGTGACTTAATTTTTTGTCTTCTTTTTATTAAATCAACGACTGATTGGTAGTTGCGCTCTGTCGTTTCCTCATACAGCTCTGTTGAAGTATAGCCAGATACTGGCTTATGTCCAATCGCCGAAGACATGAAAGTCGTTTCATTGATTCCTTTTTGGATTCTTTTATCAAGTAATTTTAATTCTGAGAGTCCTCTTGTGATAGACATTTCCATCGTGTCATTCCTCCTCGTGGAGTTTTGATAGGAGAATTGTTTATGTATATAGGGGTTACATTTGATAGTTTAATATACAACTATCTGTAAATAGCTGTCAAATTGAACGGAGCATTGGTGTGGATTTGTGAAATACCTTTGAGCAATCCCCATTTCCCATACAAAAAGCCAGGGCCTACTCTCCCTGGCTGTCATACGTTACAGAAGTCCTTCCCTTTGCCCTTTTTCTACTGCGTCATCCCGATTCCGCACCCCGAGCTTGTCATACAGAGCCGATGCATAGTTACGCACTGTCCCGTCTGACAAATACAGCTTGGAAGCGATCGTTTTATAGCGCATGCCTTGGGAAAGCATCTGCAAAATCTCCTGCTCCCGCTTCGTTAAACCATAAACATTCTCGTCTTTTTCGCTTATATTCGGTGCAACTAGCAAATCTTCCTGTTCGGTTACTGGCTGTGAATCCAGCATTTTATGAAACAGGTCCTGCGCAATCATCGTACCGCCGCGATGGACGAGGCGAATCGTTTCCGCAAGCTCGCGTGATTCAATTGATTTCAAGAGATAGCCGTCTGCACCACTGCGCATGATTTCCTTGGCTTTTTCCGTATCCTGAAACGTAGACAGGACAAGGACACGAATACCGGGCCATTTTTCCTTGATTCGTTTTGTCGCAGTGATCCCGTCCATATTCGGCATCTCCACGTCCATCAGCACTAGGTCTGGTTCTAGCTCCTCACACAGCTCCACAGCCTGCGCCCCATCCTCGGCCGTCCCGACTACCCGCAGGTCCCGCTGTCCCTCGAGTATAGTGCGCAAGCTATCCCGAATAAACGAGTGATCATCGACGATAAACAAACGAATGATTTCATCGGCGCTCTCCATCAGCCTCGGCACAAAACAAGTAATGAGCGTTCCTTCTCCCCGCTCTGAGTATACGGATACTCTTCCTTGCAATTGAGCGGCCCTCTCTTTCATTGTCGTGATCCCGAAGCCATCCTTCCAGTTTTCCACCCCGTGACCGTTATCCTGTACCTCCAGCCTGGTCTGTTGCTGCTCAAAATGCAAGGAAACGACGATGTCCGTAGCCTGCCCGTGGCGTACGGCATTCGTCAAAGATTCCTGCAAGCAGCGAAACAAGGTCATTTTCACCTGCTTACCAACAGGATACTCTTCTCCGATCGCACGAAACCGCACATTCACCTTTGCATGTGTCTGAAACTCCTCCGCGAGCTGCTTCAGCGAATGAACCAAGGGAAGCGTTTCTTGCGGTGACCCCATCTGATGCAAGTACCCTCTCACTTCCTTCATGCCGTTTCGCGCAAGCTTCAAGAGGGAGTCGAGCTTTTGCGTCCCTTCCTGCGACACCACATCCTGACGCAAGGTTTCCAGCCCCATGATGATCGAGACATAGGAATGCCCCATCGTATCATGCAGATCCTTGGAGAGTCGGTCCCTCTCTTCCAGCAGCGTCACTCTCTCGATTTGGGTGAGGTACTGCTCCAGCACACTGTTTTGCTTGCGAATAATTTCATTTTGCCGATGATTGACGATAAGCAAATGAAAGGCAAACCCCACCACATAAGCAAGCCCTACTTGCGGGAATATCTCGAGCAATTCAATTTTCCGCGAAAAAAACATAATCAACAGTGGGATGAAAACAATCGTAATGGGAGCCGACCAGCGATACGATTTCTCCGCACTATTGGCTGCAATCAAAAAAGCTGGCATCAAAAAAGTAAGGTACGCCTCCGGAAACATAGACGTGAGATAAATCGATAATCCGCCAAACATGAGCATTTCTGCAATCAGGTAGTAACGATAGTTCAGCAGTAAACAAATCCACGGAACAGAAAAAACCATAATTTCCCACAAAATGACAATCCACAAGGGCAGAGTAAGAGAATCTACATATTGTGCGGTCGTAACGGTGAGAAAAAAGCAAATAAGCAAACGTAAAAAAAGCATCACCCAGTCATACCAGGCCCATTGTTTTACGATATCTAACAAACCATCATCTCCTAATTGCTTTGAACATCAAGCGGGTATACCCACCAATTAATTGTACCAGTCCGTTCCCAATCATGGAGCACCCGATCATGAGTATGAATCCCAAACTCATAATTTGCAATGCCATCAGCTCTGAATCCACCGGGATCCCGAAAAAAGTTAACTCCAAATAAGGATAGAGCAACGGTATGAACGCAAAACATATGGGTGCAATGTAGATGAGCACTCCGATCACAAGGCAGATACAGCCTATGACAAATTTTTGCATCAGCCAATAAACCGAAATCCAGTTTCTCACATTCATTAATTCCGCCTTTGCCTGCATCCATTGATTTCCCTCTGCTCTTTGTCTCGTTTCCAAAGGTTCTATCGAAATATCAGTATAAATCTTCGTCTGAATACGTTCATGCTGGACAAAGATTTGGGTTGTACGCAACACATTGGTGAGCAACGGAATTCCCACTACGGTAAATGACAAGGCCAAGCCAAGCATGATACTGACCAAGTAAAAACATACATAAAATAACCCCGAGGCAAATGTAAACAGCAAAAAGATAACATTTTGAACGTTGCGCATGATCGCTCTTTTCATCTAAGCTAATTCTCTCCTATCTATACCTTTTTCCGACACGATGATGACGGTCTGCCCTTACCGTAATCCACTACGCGTCACATGAGCCAGTATCAAAATGTCATATGACAGGCTAAGTCATGTCATTTCATCAAAGAATTTTGTAAGTCGGAAAAGTGATGACAGAAAGTAACTACCGAGTATGACGCGAGCTTTGCCATACTGTGCTCAAGCGCTCACTTTCGGAGTCGGTGCGTCAAAATGTGTTGCCACAACAAAAGGAGAATCTCACATGAAAAAAGTGATACAAAAAATGAGTCTCGTCGTTTTTCTTCTCTCCACGACCTTGATTGCCGCGTGCACGCAGCCGCTAAATGCTGTGGAATCCAATCAGGCTTCTTCCATTGCTGCCAAAGGACCGCTGGATGCCAAAGAAATAGAAGCGTTTGCCGATCCACTGTTTGCAGAGAAAATGAAAGAATATAATGTGGCTGGTTCCAGCTTTGTTGTCGTCCGTGATGGCAAAGTCATCGTGAACAAAGGCTACGGCTTTGCTGACAAGGAAAAGAAAATCCCTGTTGATAAAGACACGGTGTTCCAAATTGCCTCAGTATCGAAAACCTTTACCGCCTTGGCTGCCATGCAGCAAGTCGATGCGGGTAAAATTGACCTGCATGGCAATATAGAGGAATATCTCGGTGGGCTAAAAATTCCGAATAAGACAGGAAAACCGGTCACCATGTACGACTTGCTCACCTACACAACCGGCTTCGAATTGCCTGACGAAACTACCTTTACCGGTCCACAATACATCGGGCAGGACATCTCTATGGATGAATTCCTTCCAAAGCACATGCCGACCGTCATCCGACCACCTGGCGAAGCCTATACGTATGATAATACAGGATTCTTGCTCGCTGGCTACGCCGTGGAAAAAGCAAGTGGAATCCCCTTTGCCCAGTATATGGATGAAAAAGTGTTCA
This sequence comes from Brevibacillus fortis, assembly GCF_046196545.1. Lineage (GTDB taxonomy): Bacteria > Bacillota > Bacilli > Brevibacillales > Brevibacillaceae > Brevibacillus > Brevibacillus fortis_A. The sequence continues at coordinate 1,389,768 of NZ_CP176370.1, read as the reverse complement.
AGCCTCTCGGAATGACCTCGACCAGTGTACGTTTCAAGCCTGAGCTCTTGAAGAGAATGGCTGCCCATTACGATCTTAATGGCGAGCCACGTCCGGCAGAAGGACACGCTCCAACTGATGGTCCGCAGGGAAGCATTCTATCAACAGCAGAAGACATGGCAAAGTACATGATCATGCAGCTGCAAAACGGAAAATTTGACGGCAAGGAAATCGTCAGCCAGAAAAGCATGGAATTGATGCATACGCACCAGATTTTCGCGGAGAAGGACATCCCGATCACAACCGTAGGCTTTGAAAACTATTTTCCAGAGTATGCAAATGGTCAGCACGTTGTTTTGAAGGGCGGAAACATGCCAGGCCATTCTTCCCTGATGGTATTGATCCCGGAACAAAAAACCGGCTTTTTCATGTCCTACAACAATGATACAATGATTAGCGCTGATATTTACAAAGAATTCATGGATCATTATTTCCCCGAAAAAGCCAAAGCAAAAGCAGATCCAGAGCCTGTTTACTTGCCCTTGAGTGAAGCGGATGCGCAAAAATATTTCGGGCTGTATCAAAATACGCGTGCCTATTGGACTCGCACTTCTATTACCTATGAGAATGGATCACTCGTGCTTGAGGGTAAGGAAACCGGAAAACAAAAGCTGCGAATGATTCACCCATTGCTATTTGTAGATGAGGAAGGCGAAAAACTCGCGTTCAAGGAAGACAAAAACGGTAACATCAAATACTTCTATCATACAACACCAAAAGGCGTTAGCCTTGCTGCCGATTCACAAAAAATGGAAATGAAAAACACCTACTCAGACGTCCCTAACACCAGCAGCTATAAGACCCATATCAACAACCTCAGCGCCTTTTCCATTATGGGAGCGAAAACAGGAAGTAAATTTGATCCTACAGGAACCATGACACAAAGCGAATTTGCTGACGCCCTGATCAAAGCACAAGGCCAGTACGTAATGGCCGGAAGTGAAGACGGAATTAGACAGCAATTGGCCGCGGGCATCCCTAATTTGAACCCATCGGCACCAATCACAAGACAAGTAGCTGCTGCCATGATCCAAAATTTAAAGCAGCTTGAACCTGTAGCAACCAGTAAAGTGACGCTGCAAGACACAGCCGATGCATGGGCAGCAGATGCGATCACTGCTCTTGTTTCACAAGGCATCGTCGATCCTGACACGAAGGTAAACGCAGATGGCTCTTTCACATTCCGTGGAAAAGATTTACTGAAGCGCCAAGAAGCAAGTGCCTTGCTTGATTTAGCGTTTGGCTACTATTCATTGCCGATTAAACGATAAGCAGCCTTTTCCTCTTTTTGGGATAAAGTAGGGACTTGTTGTATACCCTACTCCTTTGAGGGAGGTGACTGGTCGTGGAAAATAGCGATAAACACAAGGGACAAGCTGAGCAAAAAAATTCAAGTGACTTGAATGAGAAGCAAATCGAGCTTCAGCATCAATATCAAATGTTCCCTACCCCGGATGAAAAATGCGCTTCAAAAGTGATTACTGAGCTGAAAGATTAATAACTACTCTCCCCCACTGTATGGCTGTTGAGAAACTCGACAGCCTTTTTCATTTGCTCCGTAATGCGCTGAACGCGATATGAGAGAGTGCCAAAATGCCATATGACAGAAAGTAACTACCGAGTATGACACAAGCTTTGCCATATTGTGCTCAAGCGCACACTCTCGGAGTCGGTGCGCCAAAACGTGTTAGCAAAAACCTAAAGGAGAATCATGCTGCCACTAACATAAAAGGACAGCTGGATGCCTAAGAGATAGAAGCGTTTGCCGATCAACTGTTTGCAGAGAAAATGAAAAAATTTAATGTAAAAGGTTCCAACTTTGTTGTCGTCCGTGATGGCAAGGTCATCGTGAACAAAGGTTACGGCTTCGCTGACAAGGAAAAGAAAATTCCGGTTGATAAAGACACGGTGTTCCAAATTGGCTCTGTAACGAAAACCTTTACCGCCATGGCCGTCTTGCAGCAAGTAGATGCGGGCAAAATTGACCTGCATGGCAATGTAGAGGAATATCTCGGTGGGCTAAAAATTCCCAATACGACAGGAAAACCGGTCACCCTGTACGACATGCTTACCTACTCAAGCGGCTTCGACCGTCATCCGACCACCTGGCGAGGTCTATACGTATGATAATACTGGATTCTTACTCGCTGGCTACGCCGTGGAAAAAGCAAGCGGAATCCCATATGCCAAGTATATGGATGAAAAAGTGTTCAAGCCTCTCGGAATGACCTCGAGTAGCGTACGCTTGAAGCCTGAGCTTTTGAAGAGAATGGCTGCCCATTACAGACCTAATGGCGAGCCACATCCGGAAGAAGGATTCATTCCAAGTGATGCTCCACAGGGAAGCATTCTATCAACAGGAGAAGACATGGCCAAGTACTTGATCATGCAACTGCAAAACGGAAAATTTGACGGCAAGGAAATCGTCAGCCAGAAAAGCATGGACTTGATGCATACTTACCAGATTTTCGCGAAAAAGGACATCCCGGTCACAACAGTAGGCTTTGAAAACCTTTATAGAGAGCTGGCAAATGGTCAGCACGTTGTTTTCAAGGGTGGAAACATACCTGGCCATGCTTCCCTGATCGTATTGATCCCAGAACAAAAAACCGCCTTTTATATGTCCTACAACAATGATTCGGACATGAGATCCGATATTTTCAAAGAGTTCATGGATCATTATTTCCCGGAAAAAGAAAAAGCAGAGCCTGATTACTTGCCATTGAGTGAAAAGGAAGCGCAAAAATATATCGAGCTGTACCAAAATACGCGTGGCTTTTGGACCCGCACCTCGCCTACGAGAATGGCTCACTCAAGCTGGAAGATAAAAGCAATGGAAAACAAAAGCTGCGAATGATTCATCCACTGCTGTTTGTAGATGAGGAAGGCAATAAAATCGCGTTCAAGGAAGACAAAGACGGTAACCTCAAATACTTCTATTATTCCACGCCAAAAGATGTCACACATGCTGTTGCCCATTCACAAAAAGTGGATAGGAAAGAGACTTACTCAGACGTCTCTGACACCAGTAGCTATAAGACCTATATCAACAATCTCAGCGCTCTTTCCATTATGGGAGCAAAAACAGGAGGTAAATTTGATCCTACAGGCACCATGACATAAGGTGAATTTATTGATGCCTTGGTCAAAGCATATGGCTGGTATGGATTTTCTGGGGATAAAGACAGGAATAGACAGCAATTGGCCGCGAGCATCCCTGATTTGAACCTTTCGGCACCTATCTCAAGACAACCGCTGCTGTCATGATCCAAACTTTGAAACAGCTTGAACCGGCGGCAACCAGCAAAGTGAATCTGCAAGACACAGCCGATGCATGGGCAAAAGATGCGATCAGTACTCTTGCTTCACAAGGCATCGTCGATCCTGATACGAAGATAAGCGCAGATGGCTCTTTCACATTCCGCGCAAAAGATTCGCTGAAGCGTCAAGAAGCAAGTGCCTTGATTGATTTAGTGTTTGGTTATCATTTTCTGCCGATTAAGCGGTAGGCAGCTTTTTCCTCTTTTTTGGGGTACAGTGGGTACTCTTCTCCATTGAGGGAGGGGACTGGTCGTGGAAAATAGCGATAAACATTAGGGACAAGCTGAGCAAAAAGATTCAAGTGAATGGAATAAGAAGGAAGTCGAGCTTCAGCATCAATATCAAATTTTCACTATCCCGGGTGAAAAACGTGCTTCAAGAGTGATTACCGGGCTGAAAGATTCATAGCTGCGAAGAAAAGAAGAATTAGGAGATTCCCTTCCCCTATTTTAAGGCTGTCGAGAAACTCGGCAGCCTTTCTTCGTCTAGAAAAAGGAATCCACTTATTGGAACTCTGCAATGGTTGGGGAAGCCTTCTTGAAAGAAAAAGCATTCTCGTTATATAGTTACACTCTCTTCGATCACCAGTTCACCATTTGTCGCGTCGAGACTGGCCTCTACGCCCAGAGGGAGAGCGATGTTGCACGCGCCATGCCCGATCTGAATGTTCCAAATGGTCGGTTTTCCGTACGGTACGACGATATTTTGAAACACATCCCAGACAGAGAAGCCTTCGCGCTTTTTCGGCTCACAATCGGTCCATGTCCCGATAACGACGCCCGCACAATCATCAAACAAGCCACCCAAGGCAAGCTGTGTCAGCATGCGGTCAATCCGGTACGGCTCTTCGTCGATATCCTCCAGGAACAACAGCTTGCCTCTCGTATCGAGCTGGTAGGGTGTCCCCATCAAGGCGGAGACAAGCGCGAGATTCCCACCGACTACGGGTCCAGCTGCCTGACCTTCGACGAGACAGACGATTTCTTCCCCAGGCGGATTAATGATCGCTCCCAATGGCTCGGGTCGAGTCATGGCGCGCAGCAAATATTGCTTGGACCAGTCATCCAGTCCATGTGCGATGTCTGAGGTAGCCATTGGTCCGTGAAGGGTAGCCAGATTCGCCCATTGTCCGAAAACGGTATGTAGCGCCGTAATGTCACTGTAGCCGATAAACAGCTTCGGGTTTTGGGCGATGAGGTCATAATCGAGCAAGGGCAGGATTTGTGGGGAACCGTAACCGCCGCGCATGCACATGATCCCGTCCACTTCCTCGTCGACGAACATGGCATTCAGCTCAGCCGCCCTGTGCTCAGGAGTTCCCGCCAAATACCCACCGTACGATTCTCGGCACGTATCCGATATTTTCACCTTGTATCCCAAACCTTGCAGCTCTGCCATTGCTTTGTTCAGCACTTCTTCTGTAGCAGGGCTAGAGGTTGCCACTACTCCGATTGTATCTCCCGCTCGCAATGCTTTCCCTTTGTTCATCTGACCACTCTCCTCCTCCGGTTTCTCTCCCCATTATCGTATCGTACATCTGTGTCAAATGGTGCATAGCCATTTTCGCAGCTTGCGACTTGCAGACGGCTGGCTGATTCCGAGCGCTTCCGCTACCTTTGTCGTTGTCTTATGCTGCTCATACGCCCGGTGCATGAGCTGGCGCTCAACCTCGTCCATGGCATCCTGCATCGCCATCACACGATCGACCTTGATTCCTTTGTGCTCACTGTATTCTTGGTTATGAATATAACGCGGAATTTGCGCGGGCGTAATGAGGACATCGTTCGACGTGACGACGAGCCGTTCCACCACATTTTCCAACTCTCGTACATTGCCAGGCCAATCGTATTCGCTGAGGATGCGATAGCAGGTATCTGTGAGCTGTCTTTCCAAACAGTACTTTTGCGAAAAGACATTGAGAAAGTAATGAACGAGCACGGGTATCTCTTCCTGCCGTTCGCGCAGCGGTGGAATTTCCAATGGAACGACATGAATGCGATAGTACAAATCCTCGCGAAACCTGCCTTCCTTGACCATTTGACGCAGGTTTTTATTCGTGGCAGTGATCAGCTTTACATCTACTTTTCGCGAAACAGAGCTACCTACGGGCGTAATGGTTTTTTCTTGCAACACATTCAACAGCTTCACTTGCAAGGAGAGTGACATTTCTCCGATCTCGTCCAAAAACAGCGTGCCTCCGTTTGCCTTTTCAATCAAACCTGCCTTGCCATCCTTGTCCGCTCCTGTAAAAGCACCCTTTTCATAGCCAAACAGCTCTGATTCCAGCAATGTCTCAGGAATGGCTCCACAGTTGATGTGCACGAATGGCTTGTCCACTCGCGGACTGCACTCGTGGATGTATTTGGCCAGCACGCCTTTTCCGACACCCGATTCTCCTAACAGGATCATGGATGATTCTACCTGTGACAGTTTTTTAGCCATCATCGCGACCTGCTCCATGGACTGACTGCGATAGATCAAGCTAGTCTCTCCCTTTTTTCTGTTGTTCTCCTTGGTCATTTCACTCTGCAAGACAGTCCCAACATATTTGACTTCATGTAATTCCTGCTGTAGTTGCTCCTGGCTTGTTATATCAATGAACGTATGGATCACTCCGCTAAATTTTCCTTCCTGATCCCAAATCGGTGTGCCTTCGACAAAAAGCTTGCGATTTTTCCGGGTGGTTTGAATCGTGTGTACCTTTTTCTTGTCACGAATGACCCGCATTGTGATCGTTGGCGCAAAATAACCGAGATGATGAAACTCCTCGATCGGCTTGCCCATCATCTCCCTGGGATCGATTCCGAAAAATTCCTCGTATCGTTCCGAGCCATACAAGGTTCTGCCTTCTGCGTCTGTTACATGCACGATATCAAACAGCGAGCCTATCAGGGCTTCATAATCGATCATGGCGCTCTCTACCTCCCGTGCCCCCCGCATCTTGTGGAGTGACAAGTAGATAGCGATTTGTCGGTCTGCCTACCCCACCATAGCTGACATCCATTCGGACACTCCCGCTCTTCTCCAGATAGTCCAAATACCGCCTGGCCGTCACTCTCGCGATCCCTACGCGTTCGGCCACGTCATCTGCCGAGAGCGGCTGACTCTCTTTCTCGATTTGGCGCATGATTTGCTCCATGGTGACAGCGTGCAGTCCCTTCGGTAGCACTGCCCTGCCTGTAGTAGCTTCGGCTTGTTCTTTTTCCGGGCTTTTGCGGAATAACAGCTGGTCGACCTCATCCTGGGATGCGGTTCCCTCCCAATCAATCCGTCGGCGAAACTCCCGATAGTTTTCCAACGACTGCTTGATCCGTTCAAACTGAAACGGCTTGATAATATAGTCCATCGCCCCATTGCGCAGCATAGACTGGATCGTGGTCTTGTCCTTTGCAGCTGTCACGACGATGACGTCCACAGCATGTTTGGCGGCGCGCAACTCCATCAGCGCCTTCACCCCGTCCTGGATCGGCATGAAAATATCAATGATCACCAAGTCAGGAGTGAGCTCATTCACTAGCTTGAGTCCATCTGCCCCGTTGGCTGCAATTCCGACCACGACAAAGCCCGGTACACGCTCAATGAATTGCTTGTTGATTTCCTGTACCATCGGATCGTCTTCCATAATCAGTACGCGAATGTTATCGTTATCCTTCTCCATGACTTTCCACTTCCCCCATCGGAAACGTTATGAGAAAGCTGGCCCCTTCTCCTCGTGCCGAATGGCAAACCAGCTCGCCTCCCCCTTTATTGACCAATTGATGCACCAGATGCAGACCAAGTCCACGGTGCGCACGTTCTTTCGTAGAAAATCCCCGTTCCAGCATGCGTTGGCGCGTCTCTTCGTCCATGCCGATTCCGTTGTCCTCCACCAGAATGGAACAAATCTCTTCGTCTTGCTCGATACTGATCATGATCTCCTTATCCTCGCGTTCGATTCGCTCCAGAGAATCAAAGGCATTCTCGATCAGATTCCCCAAAATAAGCACGAAATTATGATGATCCATGTACGGCGGAAAACGTTCCAGATGACTCCTGCGATCAATGACGACACGGATGCCCAGCTCTCTTCCGCGACTTACTTTGCCAATCAAGAGCCCAGATAGATTCTCATCCATGATCCGCGTCGTTAAAAAGGAGGTGAGCTCCTCCTGCTGCTCGTTGACCTCGAACAAGTACGCGAGCGCCTTTTCATGCTGATGGAGCTGGAGCAAGCCCGCGATGGTATGCAAATGGTTCATGTGCTCGTGATTTTGTACCCGCAGTGCACCGACGAATTCTCTTACGCCTGTCAGCTCCTCCGCCATTCTCGCTACTTCTGTTCTGTCCTGAAAAATCGCAATCGCGCCGACGATCTTTTCCTCGACCTTGATCAGAAAACGGTTGGACCAGAGCAGTGTATTGCCGACGTGAATTTCTGTGTTGGTAAAATTCTGGCGAAGCTCCAGCACTTCTGGTAATCTGGTGTCGTGCAGGACAGACCGTATTTGCTTGCCCAGCACCTCTCCTTCTATGCCAAAAATTTGCTTCGCCCGGTCGTTAAAAATCGTGATTCTCTCCCGAATGTCGATGGCGATGACCCCCTCGTGCATAGCATGGAAGGTCGCGGTTCTCTCTACCAGGATTCGTGCGATTTCGTCCGGCTCCAGGTCGAGCATCTGCTTTTTCATGTGACGGGCCAACTGATAGGAGCCCCACACCCCGAACAATAAGGAGAAGAAAAAGGTCAGCGCGATATTGTTTCGCTCACTGTACAAGATCCCCCAAACATCAGGCATGACACGTCCGACCAAGACAACACCCACCTGCTGATGCTGGTCATCCATGATTGGCACGTAGGCCCGCAAAGCCGTTCCCATCTCTCCTTTGACTTTTTGAAAATAGGAGTGCTCGGCATAGGCCTCATCAACCGCAGGATCCATAAACACCGTACCAATCCGCTCATCTAGCGGGTCTGAGTAACGGACACGCTCCATATTCAGCACGACGATATACGTCACATCGTTGACGACGCGCAAGCTATTTGCTGTCGGTTGGATGACCTTCCACCCGTCTGGTTCCTGAATGCTTTTTTGTACATTGGGAATCGTCGCAACCGTGCGCGCTGTGGTCATCAGCCGTTGTCCCAGTTGGGTTTCCGTAATCCGAATAATCCCTCCGGCCATGATCAGGTTTCCGATAATCAAGGAAAAAAGAACGATTCCGACGGAGAGCAGCATAATCTTCCATTTAATTGTTAAGCGTTCGAACAGGTTCGTTCTTTCCTTTCCATTGGGTTTGCAACTCAAATTCATTCAACGTAAGCAGGTGTATGAAAATGAAATCGTTGGTAACCAGTACATTCATTGTCCTTCTCGGACTTGTGAGCGCTGTCATTATAGGCTTCGGACCGGATCTCCTGATGGAAAACAGAGGATACGACGAAGAACAGGTAGGACTGTCCAACCAAATTATTATCAAGTTCAGCCACGTGATCGCGGAAAATACGCCAAAGGGGCTAAGCATCGAACGATTTTCCCAGTTGGTGAAGGAAAAGACAAACGGACGTGTAGAGGTACAGGTCTTTCCCAACAGTATCCTTCACACCGAGAAAACCGAGATGACTGCCTTGCAAAACGGAGAGATCCAGATGATCGCACCTGCATTCTCCTATCTCTCTAACAGCATTCCTGAGTGGGCTGTCCTTGATCTGCCTTATCTGTTTCGATCGCAAGAAGATGTCGAAACGGTATTCAATGGAGAAATCGGCCAAATACTATTTGATAAGCTAGAAGATTCCGACATGAAAGGACTCGCCTTCTGGGGAAGCGGCTTTAAGCAAGTGACAGCCAATCGCCCGTTGATCATGCCTTCCGATTTTGTCGGTCAACGATTGCGCATCATTCCAGGCAACGTGATCGAAGCTCAGTTTCGCACGCTCCAGGCAATCCCTGTAGGCTCTTCCTTCAATGAATTATACAGCATGCTGGCTACCGGAAAAGTAGACGGCGAAGAAAATACGATCTCCAATGTGTACACCAAACGACTCTACCAAGTACAAAAGCACATGACGATCAGCAATCACAGCTATCTGGGTTATGCCGTCGTGATCAATAAAACGTTTTGGAACAACCTCCCCGCCGATATTCAGCAGGCCATATCTGAAGCGATGCAGGAGGCGACAGCTTACAATAATCAATTGGCTGTTTCGATGAACGACAAACAGCTGCGCTTGCTCCAAGAAAATGGTGAAATGCACATCCACATCCAGACAGCAGAAGAACGTGCCGCCTGGATCGAAGCATTGCAGCCAGTCTACGATCAATTCGCTCCGAGTATCGGACAACCATTGATGCAAAAAATCAGAGAGCTCCACCAACGCCGGTGAAGCTCTCAAGCAATCTCCTCGCTCTGCTCCTTGCGCTCGGGCAAAATCAGCGTAAAAACAGATCCCTCTGACGTGCTTTTTGCGAGGAGGAGATCGCCGCCAAGAGCCTTCGCCATCATGCGAGAATAGGACAGCCCCAAACCGAGTCCACGTACTTTGTCTTTTTTATTGCTTCCCCGAAAGAAACGCTCGAACACAAGAGGCTGTTCCTTTGCGGGTATTCCTGGCCCATCGTCTTTGACGTCGATTCGTAAATCCATGTTCGTTTCGTAGAGAGTGAGCTCTATGTTCCCAGCCTCACCGACAGCCTGTTTCGCGTTGTTCAAAAGGTTAATCAAGATTTGCTGCACACGGCCCGGATCGACATAGATCATCGTCTGCTTCTCCAGAACCCCAACGGTAAACGAGACGTGACCGAGGTCGTGGACAATCTGCCATTGTGAGGCGATCTCGCGGATCAGCTTGTTCACGTTTTGCTCTTCCTGACAAACCGTGATCGCTCCTACGGCAAATGAATTGAAGTCTAGCAAATCCTCTACCATTTTTTGCAGGCGCTTTGTTTCCTTTAGGCAGATTTCTAAAAACTCCTTCTGCTCCTCACCGGAAACCACCTCGTCGTTAATTGCCTGGATTAATCCGCTAATGGACGTAACGGGGGTTTTCAGCTCGTGTGTCACCCCAGCCAAAAGCTCTGTTCGCATGCTTTCCAGCTGCCGAAGACGGTCGGCCATTTCCGCAAACGTATGCACCAGCTCGTGAATTTCCTTTTCCTTGATCGTTTTATTGATCAAGACGTCGTAGTTTCCTTCTACGATCTGTCGTGCAGACATCACCACATTTTGAATCGGCTCAGACAGCTTCCGCGCGTGAAAATAAATAACCGCCCAGCCAAGTACACCCAAACTGCCCAGCATAATGACCAAATATTGGATTTCTTCTTTACCTACCTTGATATCTGTTTCTGGGAAAAGCAAGATCACCTTGCCAATGATTTGACCATTGTACTCCAAATACTTCCTGATTACATACAGGGTCTCACCTGACGGATGCCTCACTTTATTTCGCGTGTCCGCCTGCTCCAACAACTCAGGTGCTGCCTGCTGCAAAGGAGGCGGGAGCTTGGTTGGCCGACTGTAAACGACCTCTCCTTTTACATCTTCAATGAACAAAATCAGATTGCGATCAACACCCATAAACTTGCGCCGATTATCCAATACCTGATGAAGTTTTTCCCCTACCAAGATATTTCCAACATCATCGACGACTCGATCAGCCACTTCCTCTGCAAACAGTCGCGTGACCTCGATCTGCTTTTCAATCGCAGCGTACTTGATCCAATAGGCAGAAACAGCCCCAATGATGAGCAGTCCGATCACGAGGGTCAGTAGATAGCGTGTGGTCCAATAGCGCAGCAGTGATACGGGCTCATTGTTTTTTATAAACACAGAATTGATACCCAACCCCTCTTTGCGTCTTGATCTCGCCTTCCTGAACTGGCCAATTCTCCAGTGTCTTTCTGACCCGCTTGATCGCCAGGTCTACAGCCCGGTCACTGCCACCATAGTCCATTCCCCATACTTGTTCGATCAATTGCTCGCGGGTAAAGGTCTGATTCGGATTTTGTGCCAGAAAAAGCAGCAAGGACAAATCACGCGGGTGAAACGTCAGTTCGAGACCGTGCAACGTCACGTGGTGGGACTGAAAGTTTATTTTTAAGCTTCCAAATAGTCGGGTTTCCTGATCTTTTACCAAAATAACGGAGCGGCGCAACACCGCATTGACTCGTGCAACTACTTCATCCGCGACAAAAGGTTTCGTTATGTAGTCATCAGCGCCTTGATTGAGTCCTTTGAGCTTTTGGTCTGTCTGACCGAGCGCAGTCATGATAATGACCGGACAGGAGCTCTTTTCGCGAATGTACTGGAGGATCTCCCAGCCGTTGCGTTCAGGGAGCATGACATCCAACAGAACCAGATCCGGCTTTTTTTCGTCAAAAAGCTCCATCGCCTCGATTCCGTCGTTCGCTTGCCAGACCTCATACCCTGCCTTTTGCAAATAAGCCTTTAGCACGCGCGATATCACCAGTTCATCTTCTACCAACAAAATGCTTTTCATAACTTCCCTACCTGATTTACAGACATATGATCATTCCTATTCGAGAATTCTCGCATGGTCTCTCTAATAGTCTACGTACTTCTATTCTATCAGTTTACAACCTCGTATTAAAATTTGGCTTTGATGTTTTTGGAAAATAGGAAAAAAGCCTTGCATCCTGTGAAAAGGAGCAAGGCTTTTTTTGTGAGAAACGTCCCCACTTTAGATCATTTTACACGTCAAAGTTGATGTCTTCGTCGCTAGCATCGCCTTCGAACTCATAAATCGTATCGTCAGTGTCGCTGTCGATGACTTCACCTGTAATGTCGGCATCTTCGAAATCCTTGTCGTCCCAGATATCTTTGATAATATCTTCAACGAGAGCCTCTACATCGCCATCGTCATCCAGATCTTCGAACTCATCTTGGTATTTATCCAGATTGATCTCGATTTCTACGTCGACATCATCCTCATCGCCACTCAGAGAGATGCTCCATTTGAGGTCTTTGTAGTCATCATAATCAGAATTCAGATCATCTTCCAGATCATCCAAGGCATCCTGAATATCATCATCGTCGTTGTTATTATTGTTTTTCTTGTTGTTTTTCAAATCAGAGATCTCTTTGTTCAGGCTATCGATGGTGTTTTGCAGGCTTCTGATTTGAGCATCACGTGCAGCCAACTCGTTTGCGTGCTGGGAGTTCGCCTTGTCTTTTACCGTGATGGTGTACTTCGTGCCATCCCATGCTACATCCTTGCTGAACACGTCCGCCATCATACGAAGTGGAATGTACGTCGTTCCGTTTACGATGAATGGTTCGATTGTAGTCGGAACAGCTGCGCCGTTATAGATAACTTTAATGTTGTTGTACTTAGCTTGCAGATTCTTCGTTCCAGTCGCTGCTTGAGAGCTCGTCGGAATAAGTGTGGTAGTCAGAATCAACGCTGAGGCAATCGCCAGATATTGCTTCTTGAACATAGAAAGTCCTCCATTCTCCCGGTTGTCTATTTCTTTCGTGTCACTATGTACATCTCTTACTTTACCTATCGTTCGTGTCGAGAGTATGTCAACAATCGATTTTTTCCTTTCCAATTTGAGGGGACTTCTGTGACCAAAAGGACCAAAACAACCAATATGACCGTATCATTTTCAATTTTTCACACAATTTATACAATGCGAAAGAGAGAGATAAAGCGCTTTCAAATCTTGGAGGAGGAGTGGATTCTATGCGGATCAACTTTAAAAATCTGACCGTACAGGTCGTTATTGCCATCATACTCGGTATCCTAGTTGGTCATTTTGCACCTAAATTTGGCGCAGAGCTGAAGGTGTTGGCCGATATTTTTGTCAAACTGATCAAAATGGTCATTCCACCGATTGTCTTCTTCACCGTAGTGAATGGAATTGCCAGTATGGGAGACATGAAAAAGGTCGGTAAGATCGGCGGCAAAGCGCTGCTCTATTTTGAAATCGTTACCACAATCGCATTGGCAATCGGACTGCTCGTGGTCAACATGATCAAGCCTGGGGTAGGCTTTGACAAAACGGGCCTGACTAGCGGGGACGTCTCCAAGTACACGGAGGCTGCCGCTTCGAGTAACAACGGTTTTATTGATTTTATTACGGGGATCATTCCGGAAAATGTCGTCGGGGCTATGGCAAATGGCGAGCTGTTGCCCATTCTGTTCTTCGCTGTCCTGTTTGGCCTCTCACTCGCTGCCATGGGTCAAGCGTCCCAGCCTGTCATCAAGCTGTTTGATAAGCTGGCACACGGATTTTTTGGTGTCGTCAACATGATCATGAAGGTTTCTCCATTGGCTGCATTTGGCGCGATGGCGTACACGATTGGCAAATTCGGCATCGGTTCGCTGACCAGACTGGGCCTTTTGATGACGGCTGTTTACATCACGATGTTTTTGTTCATTATTCTCATACTTGGCGGTATCGCACGCTACCACAAATTCAGCATCTTCTCGTTTATCAAATACATTCGGGAGGAAATCCTGCTCGTACTCGGCACATCCTCCTCAGAATCCGCTCTACCGAGAATGATGGATCGGCTGGAGAAGTACGGCTGCTCCAAATCCGTTGTCGGTCTGGTCGTACCGACGGGCTACTCGTTTAACCTGGATGGTACCTCGATTTATTTATCTATGGCTGCCATTTTTATCGCCCAGGCATATGGCATCGAGCTCAGCTTCTGGGAACAGGTCACCCTTTTAGGAATCCTGATGATTACGTCAAAAGGGGCTGCCGGTGTCACAGGTTCTGGTTTCATTACACTCGCCGCTACCTTGGCCGCCTTCCCTATCATTCCGGTCGAAGGCATTGCCCTCTTGCTCGGCGTTGATCGATTCATGTCAGAAGCTCGTGCCATCACGAATCTGATCGGAAATGGCGTCGCTGCCGTGGTCATAGCCAAGCATGAAAATGAGTTCCATCCGGGACGCGTCCAGCAAACAGACGAAACCGCCATCGAATCGGACAACGATTCAGACGCAAAACCGATCATGGCCTAGTCTATATAAAAAAGAGGTTCTCCTACTTCAGAGAGAACCTCTTTTTGCTTTAGTCATTTGGCCATGTCTTACGAAGCTCAACCTCGAATTGACGCAGGTGATTAATTCGCTTCTGTGCTGCCTGATACTCCTCCTGCCAGCCCTCTTTCTCGCGCTCCTTGATAAGCTCCGCCTTTTTCTCCAGCTCCCTTACCTCATTGCGCAATGCGATCACGATGTCCAATAGCTCATCCATATCCATGGACCGCATGTCTTGAATAAAGATCCATTCAGCTTCTGTTAATCGATACTGTTTGTTCGCCATGTTTCATCATCCTTAAAATAACCTCTATCGAAGCTCACTCATGAGGAGCGACCGCGTTTTAGAGGAAAGTTAATATGCCTATCCGTTTATAAGTGTGTCATTTTTTAATAAAAACGTTTCATTTTGAAGAAAAATGACGTCATTTCGTGTATAATAGTGGATGTAGGTATGAATGTCGACAATAATCCGCATAACAGGGGGGATTATCACTAAAATATCACCGGAATGGATATAATTCCAAATAATTATTGACGACTTGTTGCCCACTGGGAAAAAAGAGCAGCTATCTATGCCAATACAGTGTTTTTTCGCAAAGGAGGATCTTGCATGTTCTCTATTAGAGAATCCGATTTACCAGGAATCGGTAGGAAGTACCAGGTCGAAACCAGAAGTGGCGACAAGCTGGTTATCGTCATTCACGATGACGGCCGCCGGGAAATGTATCACTTTGACCGTGATGATATGGACGAAACAATCTCCATGGTTACCCTTGACGATGATGAGGCGAGACAAATTGCTGCCATCGTAGGCGGCTTGACGTACAAACCATCTGCACTGGAAACAGTCGAGGTTGCGTTAGACAAACTCATGATCGAATGGTACAAGATTGAGTCGAACGCCCCTGCTATAGGCAAGACGATTGGGGAACTCAACATTCGTCAAGAAACCGGCGCTACCATCATCGCCGTTATCGAAAAAGACCACAAACAAACGATTAATCCCGGCCCCGAGTATGTCCTTTGTACAGGATCTACGTTGGTCGTTGCAGGTGAACGGAAGCAGGTGAAGGCTCTCAAGACTATTCTCAGCAACGGAGGTGAGTGATATTGGAGCACATCGTTTTTGAAGTCGGTCTTGCCCTCGCACTCATAGCAATTGCGGGGTTCCTCTCTATGAAGTTAAAATTCTCCATCGTACCCTTCTACATTCTCGTCGGGATGATCGTGGGTCCACACGCTCCCGACATTGGATTGTTTGATCTCCGCTTTATTGAAAGCGCCCCGCTCATCGAATTTATGGGTAGACTTGGCGTACTCTTCCTGTTGTTTTACCTCGGACTGGAATTTTCGGTAGGCCGTCTGATCAAGGCTGGTCGATCTATTGCCGTTGGCGGCACCATCTACATCGTCATCAACTTTACCCTCGGCCTCGTATTTGGTTGGGCCGCTGGATTTCCACTCAAAGAAGTTTTAATTATCGCCGGTATTACCACTATTTCCTCCAGTGCCATTGTGGCAAAAGTCCTGGTGGATCTCAAACGTACAGCAAATCGCGAAACAGAGATGATCTTGGGGATCATCATGTTCGAAGACATATTCTTGGCCGTCTATATTTCGATTGTATCCGGCTTGGTGTTAAGCGGTGCAACCTCTCTTGCTGGCGTACTCTCATCCGCATTGATTGCACTCGGCTACATGCTCCTCCTCATTGTTGTAGGCCGCAAGCTCGTACCTTTCCTGAATCGGGCATTGAACATCAAATCAAACGAAGTGTTTATGATTACAGTGTTTGCCGCTCTGTTTCTGATTGCGGGTTTTTCCGAAACGATCCATGTTGCCGAAGCCATCGGAGCATTGCTCGTAGGTCTCGTCTTGGCAGAAACACAACACATGAAGCGCATCGAGCACCTCATCCTGCCGTTTCGTGACTTCTTCGGAGCCATGTTCTTCTTCAGCTTCGGTTTGACAATTGATCCATTGTCATTAGGTGGAGCCGTATGGTTGTCCATTGGTGCAGTTGCCCTCACCCTTTTCGGTAATGTCGTCGCTGGACTTTTGGCTGGACGGAGTGCCGGATTGTCTCCCAAGGCTTCTACCAATATTGGACTGACCATTGTATCTCGCGGTGAGTTCTCCATCATCATGGCTAATCTCGGAAAAGCGGGCGCACTCATGGAAATTTTGCAGCCTTTTGCAGCTCTTTACGTTTTGATTCTTGCCATTTTAGGTCCATTGTTGACCAAGGAATCCAAGCATATTTACAAGTTGCTCAATGCTGTGTTTCGTCTGGATCGAAAGACACCAATCAAAGAACCAGAAAACAAAGCAGACGCTGGATAATAGGAGAGACATCACTACCGACAGTAGATATGCCTGCTGTCGGTTTTTCTATTTGATCGCAGACAACATGTTCTCCATGATTTCTTCATTCATCGGGCCGATGTATTTATTTTGAACCACGCCGTTGGAATCAATGATGTAGCTGGTCGGAATCGAAATGGCTTTGTACACATTCGCCACTTCTTTATCGGGATCGAGCAAGATCGGGAAGGTAATGCCATATAACTTCACAAAATCCGCCACCGCTTCCGGGCTCGTCTCCGTATCGGTCAAATTAACACCGAGAATAACGACGCCTTTGTCCTTGTTCTCTTCGTAGTATCGCTGCATGTCCGGCATTTCTGCACGGCAAGGAGGACACCACGTCGCCCACAGATTGAGAATGACTTTTTTCCCCCGTAAATCGGACAGCTTGACCGTACCGCCACCTACCTGCTGCAGTTCAAAATCCGGAGCCGTGTTTCCTTTTTCAATTCCAATCTGCCCGTTGCCTTGCTCGCCAGATGAAGCGATGGGCTCCTGCCTGTTCAAGAATTGCGCATCAAAAATACCCCATCCCAAAAGCCCCAAGAGTACGACGATCGCCCAAGCGTTATGATATTTCTTCATCGGTCGTTCCCCCTATCGGCTTCACTCGTCTGGACAAAAAGAGCAGCAAGAGAGCGAATGCATAGTACATGAGCTGATCGCGGGTGAGTCCTGCGAACACAGCTTCTCGATTCGGAACAAAAAAATGCACATAGACTTGGCTAATGGCAAACCACATCACGGGTGCAAGCCATGCCGCCAGATGAATGAGTCGTTCCTTTGCCCGATGTAGCCACCAAAGAAAAACGGCGCATATGGCGACCTGTTGTACGTGATACCACATGCTGCTCTGTTCTAACACGACCGTGAGCAGCTGGTAAACGCCAGTTGCAGCGAGGAAGCCTGTCGCCATTCCCAATGCGACGAAATGAACAGGAATTGCTTTTTTGCGTACCGTCTTGGTGAGGTAGATGACAACTGCCACGACTGCCAGCATGGCTCCGTTTTCTCCCCCTGAAAAATAGAGAATGGACGAGGGATTTTCCACGGCTTTTGAAAAATGAAACAGAACGTAGCTGAACTTCCAAACGAGAAACGCTAGCACCAGTGCATTACTCAACAGCTCAATAACGGCTGATTTCATTTTTCGGTTATGTGTAAGCTGAGCGGATATGGCCACAAAGCCGAGCGAAAGCGAAACAATGACCGCCAGCATGCTCATTTTCAACAAAAAGGGACCCATTTGAAAAGCATCGGACATTTTCGTTTCCTCCTTCAGGAAAATGTCTTACTCTAGAGAAGACAAGTATCCAAACAATTATCACCATATCAGGAAATGGGGAATAAAGGAATGCTCACGAATATTTTTACTTTGCAGGAGCGCTATGCCCTTGCTTTTTCTACCCGAACGGAGCATCCACAAGTGCGCGTATATCGCGATGAATCGGTCCCGGACATGTATAGCCATAATTATACAGAAATTATGTCGCTTCCCACGCAAGACTGGTTACAAGCTTACATTGAGCAAGAGCTTCGGCATGCCAAAGAGCAGCAGCTTGGCCACTTGAAGCTGGAACTGCACCCGTCGCTACCTTTTTCAGAAGAGTTCGTGTCTTTTGCCACCCAACTTGGGTTTGAAGTAAATGCGATGCTGTACATGCTTGCTCCTCTGGAGGTTGCCGATAAACTGGCGCCGAATCCACAATGCTCCGTGTTACGTGGGGATTCAATCGAAGTCATGGAAGCAGGCATTCGCTGTCTTGCTGCCAGTGATTCCGTCACGATCAATCCTGATTTTGCTGTCCGAAAAGCGAACCGGAAACGAGAGATTTATGAAAGCGGCGAGATCATACCGTATGTATGCTTTGTCGATCAGGAGCCGGTCGGTGCATGTGAATGGCATCTATACAAGGAGCTCGTTCGTATGGAGGAATTTTTTATACTGGATGCTTGGCAGCGTAGAGGATTCGGTACGGAAATCATTCGGGTCATGATGCAGGACGCCAAAAAACTCGGCGCCACCCATATGTACTTGACGACCTATGCAGATGATACGCCGCAAGAAATGTACAGCAAGCTCGGCTTTCAAGAGGTCGTGAGGCATTTGGAAATGATCTGGCTAAAGAGCTAGAAAAAAGCTCCCACCAAGTAGCTTAGTGAGAGCCATCCTATTTTCAGTGGTGATCGAGTCTTTTGTTAAGCAGCGCTTCCGCGTCCCGATCCCTTCTGCCGGTTTCACCGTTTTTGGTCCATTGTAAAAATCGGTCGTCCAAAAGCTCTGCCAGGATTGCCCGTTTGTCCGCTTCGCTCACCGCCAGCGAGAGTACTTGTCTTCTCATGCTGCCGAGAAAAAGCGTGTAGTCCTCGTATTCGGGTCCCACCCACGCTTCGAGCTGACGGCGCATTTTCTTCGCCAGACCCGGGTTGTTCCCCCCCGTAGAGATAGCAATCTGCAAGTCTCCACGTGCAACAACGGATGGAACGGTAAAAGAACAGAGGTCTGGGCGATCAACGATATTGATCCACTGATGGGGACGGCACGCTTCGTATACAGCCAGATTGACGGCGGGATCACTCGTCGCCGCGATGATAAGCACTGCCTCATCTACGTCCTGTGAGGTAAAGGGGCGCAGTGCTACCATCAGCTTCTTAGCGTGTGCCCATTCAAGGATGGTTGCCGTACAGGAGGGACTCACAACGGTGACATCCGCACCAGCAGCAAGCAGGCTGCCAATTTTCCGCTCGGCTACCTGCCCGCCACCGACCACCAAGCAACGCTTGTTTTGTAGATTAACCATCATGGCATAGTGCGTCACCAGCGTTCCCTCCCCTCGGTTTCTATTGTTGCATTTGTTCCATTCCAAGCGTAGCTTCAAACCAGTTGATTTTCTCACGCATCTTCACGACATCACCGACCAGAATGATAGCTGGATTCGTGATGTGACTGTTTTGCGCCAAACGTTCCTCAATATCAGCCAATGTACCCGTTACCACCGCTTGCTGCGGGAGTGTTCCCCAAGAGATGACGGCTACTGGCGTATGCGGATCGCGTCCGTGCTCGATTAACTGGGTGCGGATCAACGGCAGATTGGCTACCCCCATGTAAAAGGCAACGGTGTCGATGCCATTCGCGAGAGCACGCCATTTTTCTACAGCCAACTCCGGCTTATCTTCGCGCAAATGTCCCGTCACGACAGCAAATGACGAGCCGTGATCGCGGTGTGTCACCGGAATACCCGCGTACGCCGAGGCTGCAATTCCAGCTGTTACTCCCGGGACGATTTCAAAGGCAATTCCTCGCTCAGCCAAATGCTGCGCTTCTTCTCCCGCACGACCAAACACGCAAGGATCGCCGCCTTTTAACCGTACGACGACTTTTCCTTCCAGCGCTTTTTCCGCTAACAGCTCGTTAATTGATTCCTGTCGCATCGTGTGATGATCTGGCAGCTTGCCGCAGTAAATGCGTTCTGCCGTCTGTGGCGCGTACTCCAGCAGAGCTGGATTTGCCAGACGATCATACACAACCACCTCTGCCTTTTGCAGACATTCCATTCCTTTTACGGTAATCAGCTTTGGATCGCCAGGGCCAGCTCCTACGAGATAGACTTTTCCCGCGCCGCTCATCGGTCACTTACTCCTGCTGATGCAAATGTCGCCATCTCACGAACCATCCGTGTCGCTGCTTCCACGATGGGAAACGCCAATGTTGCTCCACTTCCTTCGCCCAGTCGCAAATTCAGGCTGAGCAATGGCTCTTTGCCTAATGCTTGCAGGACAAAATCATGCCCTGGCTCCTCAGAACGGTGACCCGCGATCAAGTAATCAGCAACAAGAGGCTCTATTCGAACAGCAAGCAAAGCCGCTACCGTAGCGATAAAGCCGTCCAGCAGCACAGGGATACGGCGAGAGGCTGCTCCCATGATAGCCCCAGCCATTGCTCCAATTTCCAGTCCGCCGACTTTTGCCAAAACGTCCAACGGATTGGTTGCATCCGGTCGATGCAGCGCAAGCACGTCACGAACAACAGCCTTTTTACGCTGCCAGCCTGCGTCATCCAGCCCCGTTCCTCGTCCGACGATTTGCTCAGGATCAGCTCCGGTTAAAGCTGACAGAATTGCACTGCTGGCTGTCGTGTTGCCAATCCCTACTTCTCCGACGATCAGAACTTTGGCGCCTTCCCCGATAATCGCTTCTGCCATTTCAAGGCCAACTGCGATGGAGCGCTGCGCTTCGTCTGCGGTCATCGCTGCTTCTTTTAGCATATTGCCCGAGCCTGCTCTGATTCGCTTGTTGTAAACACCCGGTGCTTCGACCTCGACCGCTACACCGACATCTACGATTTTTTGGATGGCTCCGATTTGTCTGGCGAAGACGTTGACTCCAGCTCCGCCATGAACCATATTCAGCACCATTTGCGCTGTCACTTCCTGCGGATAGGCAGAGACACCTTCCCGTGCCACACCGTGATCGGCCGCAAATACAAGCACGCCCGGCGGTGTTACAACAGGCATGGTCTCACCTGTCATCCCAGCCAGCTCAATAGCCAATTGCTCCAAGCGACCAAGGCTGCCAAGCGGCTTGGTCAACTGATCCACATGCTGTCTCGTTTGCTCACTTGTTTCCTGATTTCGTGGCTCAATCGCCGGATAAATGACTGACATTTATACTTGCACCTCTTTTTCTTGAAAAGCCTTCATGTACTCTTCGATCGTATCCAACTTCACATGGCGACGAACGGTATCCGCCAACAGATCGTACCCCTGCTCTCTCAGAGCGACAAAGGATGGGCGATCCGTGATCGGTGGAAGACCTTTTTTCTCACGGATGGTATTCAGCAACAGAGTGCGGAAGTGGTCATTGTGGAACAGGCCGTGAAAATATGTGCCGATCAACTGCCGCTCCTCCTGACAATAGCCCTCCGTACGCCCCTCCATCTGGATAAAAGGAAAATCATTGCTCGAATAAGCAGATTGCCCCATATGAATCTCGTAGCCTTCCACCGTCAGCTTTTCCTTCGCAAATACTGCTTCACCACGGGACAACACTGTCGTTTTCTTCTGCTCCATCCTCGTGATCATCGGGATGAGACCTAGCCCATCAAGCTGCTGCAACGGAGACTCGACCCCAGCCGGATCGTGAATAGAATCTCCCAGCATTTGATAGCCGCCGCACAAACCGACGATATACGTCTTCCCTTTATGATGAAGGTCTTTGACCGCCGCGGCAAGACCTGTCTCTCGCAGAAATTGCAAATCCTCAAGCGTATTCTTGCTCCCCGGCAAGACAATCAGGTCGGGTTCACCCAGCTCTTCCAAACGTGTCACAAAGCGCATCCGGCAATCCGGCTCTACAAAAAACGGGTCCACGTCTGTAAAGTTGGAAATTCGCGGGTAGCGCAAAACCGCAATGTCAATCTCTCGCGGTGTCTCACGCTGACCTTGATAGCGGTGCAAAATCAGCGAATCCTCCGCATCAATCCACAAGTCTGGAATAAATGGCACGACACCAAGGACAGGCTTGCCCGTATATTCTTCGAACCAGTCCAGCCCCGGCTGCAAAAGTGTCAAATCACCGCGAAAACGATTGATGATGACGCCAATCACGCGGTCCCGATCTTCGGGTTCGAGCAGCTGGAGGGTACCGACCAAGCTGGCAAACACACCCCCACGCTCGATGTCTGCCACCAAAATGACGGGCGCATTGGTGAGACGGGCGACCCGCATATTGACGAGCTCACGGTCATTTAAATTGACCTCTGCCGGACTACCAGCCCCTTCGATGACAACCCGCTCATAAGTGCTGGCGAGTCGTTGATACGCTTCCTCAATGATCCGCAAGCCCTCGTGATAAAATTCCGTGCGATAGGCAAAAGCTTTCATGTTGCCATATGGCTCGCCGTTGACGACAATTTGTGATTCGGAATCCCGCGTCGGCTTGATCAAAATGGGGTTCATGTCGGTCGTCGCCAGAATTCCTGCTGCTTCTGCCTGAACGCCCTGTGCCCGGCCGATTTCTTTTCCGTCCAGCGTCACGTAGGAATTTAGCGCCATATTTTGCGATTTGAACGGAGCTGTCTTGTAGCCATCTTGGGCAAAAATCCGGCACAGCGCTGTAGCAATCGCACTTTTTCCAGCATCCGAGCTAGTACCTTGCACCATCAACGGGAGGGTTTTAGGCACGAGCGGCCACCTCCGCGCAACGGTTCAACCAACGCTCAACCAGTTCGGGATTGGAGCCAAAATGCAAGTGCGTATAGCCTGCGACCAGATTATCTAGGGCATAGCCCTCCGGCTTCGTGCCGCGAAGTCCTTTCGTCTCATATGCTGTTGGCAGCTCTTGATCCGAAGCATACGTAGAGTAATGAAATTCATGCCCTTTTGCTTGTTCTTCCGTGCCAAGCAAGAAATTGCCTTCCTTGCCGCGCACTTCGCGATAGCCAAGCGCTGCGAGCTTTTTCTGCATCGTCACCTTGCCTGGGATGAGCCCCACCATCGGATAGCTGTCGCCCTCTGTTGTCACGATTGCCTCTGTCAAAAACATGTAGCCGCCGCACTCAGCCAAGGTAGGCAAGCCTTTGGTGATTGCAGATCGGATCGATTGTTTCACCGCTTCATTTTGCGATAGCTCTGCTGCAAACTCCTCCGGGAAGCCTCCCCCGATGTACAAGCCATCCGCGTCCTCAGGCACTCCTTCTCCGGCCAGCGGAGAAAAGAACGCGAGCTTCGCGCCATATGCTTCGAGCAGCTCCAAATTTTCCGGATAATAAAAATGAAAAGCAGGGTCCTTCGCTACAGCAATGGTCACATTGGCAGATGCTTTTCGCGGGGCAAACAGCGTAGGTTCTGTTTGCAGCGGCTCTGCCTTTGCCAAGTCCCAAATTTGCTCCAAATCGACTGTCTCCGCGATCAGATCAGCCAGCTTTTCAAACAGCGGTGTCAGCTCTCCACGCTCGACAGATGGCACCAATCCAAGATGACGTTCCGGTATTTCCAGCTCGTTCTCCCGTTTCAGGTAGCCCACGACCGGAATCCCGCACTCCTGCTCGATCGCTGCCTTCACGATTTTGTGATGCCCTTCACTGCCGACCTTGTTCGCGATGACACCAACGATTCTCGCCTGTGGGTTGAGTAATTGAAAGCCTTTAACAATCGCAGCCGCACTGCGCGCCATACTCTGACAATTGACCACCAACAGAACCGGAGAGCCAGTCAGGATGCTGATTTCGGCTGTGCTGCCTTTATCGCTGGTCGCTTCCTTGCCATCGTACATACCCATGACACCCTCGATAATCGAGATGTCTGCACCCTCACTGCCGCGGACAAAAATCTCCTTCACGATCTCGTGCTCCAGCATAAAGCTGTCCAGATTGCGCGAAGCTCTCCCCGTTACAGCCGTATGATACGTAGGATCGATGTAGTCAGGTCCGCACTTGAAGCCCTGTACGGTATGCCCTTTTCTTTTCAGAGCAGCCATCAGTCCGATGGTAACGGTTGTCTTACCCGCTCCGCTGCCTGTTCCGGCAATCACAATACGGCGGCTATCCGTCATGCGCGCTCCTCCTCATGATAGGGCATCAATCCGACCGAAATGGTGGTGTTGCCCGACTTCTTCTTGGTCAAAACGAGTTCGTCTGCGCCAGCATACAGCTTCGCGGCAGGCTCGCTTACCCCGTACGCACCAGTGAATTTGAAGACGGTATCAGACGGATCACTGATTTCTACCTGATTCAACTCTTCAGGCGAATACCAGACGAACGGCCAGCCGTATTTTTCGCAAACGGCGATCAGACCCGCTTCATCCTTTTTCAATTCGATAGTCGCCAGTGCTTTTACACTTTTGATCGAGAATTGCAGTTCATCCAACGTTTCCTTGATGACTGTCTCAATCTCCTCAGCGGAGGTTCCACGGTTGCAGCCCATCCCGAGCACGATTACCTTCGGACGATAAAGAACGCCGTTGTCCAAAATCGATTGTTCCTCCGGTGTGAGCAGGCGATGAGAAACGACTAGAGCGGCTTGTGGCTGATCAGCTTTTGCCTCAGCGATTGTCGCGTATTCCTTGATAGACGGTGGCATCGGTGTGTCATGCATCCACCAGTCGCGTTCACCAGATTCATTGATGACAGCTACGCGCTCCTCATTAACGACAGATGCACTGACAGGGGTCAGCTTTTCAGCGGAATCCCACTCCCAGCCAAAACGTCTACCGAATAGATCGACCGGAATCGTCTTTTGTACGTCAGATGCTGTAGTGATAATCGGACGAGCACCCATGACTGCCGCTACCTCGCGAGCCAGCTCATTGGCACCGCCCAAATGACCGGACAGCACACTAATGACATTCTCTCCGCGGTCATCGACGACGACGACACCCGGGTCTTTCTTTTTATCTTCGAGCAAAGGTGCGATCATCCGAATAACCGCACCCAGTGAAATAATGATGATCAAGCCTTTATAAGCAGGCCAGAGAGCTGGAAACAGCATCCGTACGCTGTTTGAAAAAAGCTGGATGCCGCGCGCCTCCTCGTCTCCCCGCTCGAACTTGCTCATGTAGTACAGGTCTGTTCCTGGAAATTTTTGCGCCAAATCACGCGCCATCTCTACTCCGTGCTTGGTGATGGCGACGATCGCATAGTCTCCGCGCTGCTCGATGACAGGGATTTCTCCCTCGATCAGTTCGATGATCTGCATTATTCCTTCACACCTTTTCTGAACCCGTGCGTAAAGGTTTTGTCGTACAGCTTGGAACGGTACTGCTCGCTCTTGTCGTGGATGTTCGGGTCCAATGCCCAGCCAGCCAAAATCATTGCGTGTTTGCGAATGCCGTTTTTGCCCATATCTTCGTCCAAGTTTTTCAACGTCGTGCGAACGATCAATTGATCCGGCCAGCTCGCACGTTGTACGACTGCGACAGGTGTGTCCTCGCTCCAGCCAGCTTCGACCAGCTCGCGGACTACTTTTTTCGTCAAAGTCGCGCTAAGGTATAGAGCCAATGTGCAATGATGCTCAGCGAGTGCACGCAGCTTTTCTCTTTCCGGTACGGGTGTGCGACCTTCCGCGCGGGTGAGGATAATCGTCTGTGTCAGATCAGGAATCGTCAGCTCGGCTCCTACTGCTGCGGCTGCCGCAAATACCGAGCTCACACCCGGTACGATTTCTACCTCGATGCCTTTTTCCTTTAACAGGGCGATCTGCTCCATGATCGCGCCATAAATCGATGGATCTCCCGTATGCAGGCGTACGACTGTTTTTCCACTGCTAATCCGGTCTACCAACTGCTCTACCATTTCTTCCAATGCCATACCCGAGCTTTGCAATACTTCTGCATCGGGGTTGCCCATTGCTACCAAGTCCTCGTTCACGAGAGAGTCGGTATACATAATAACGTCTGCCTTTTGCAGCAGCTTCAAGCCTTTTACCGTAATCAAATCAGGGTCGCCGGGACCCGCACCTACTATGTACAGTTTCATTATTTTTTCACCACCATCAGTGTAAGATAGCTAAGCTCTGCCCGCTCCAGTTCACGCATATCGGTCCAAACCATTTCCTCTGAGGAAGTGACCTTGGTCGCTACCGCTGCCTTTTCAGCCAGCCCCATTTCTTTCAGCAAGCCAATGATCATTGGCAGTACTTTTGCTACCTTCAGGAACACGACGGTATCGTGGTTCTCAAGTGCTTTGCGCATGGCTTCCTTGTCTTCTGTTGCCGGGATGATTCCGATCTGCTCGTCGCCATCCGCCAGTGGCAGATTGAAGCGGGAAGCTGCTCCCAGAAACGAAGAGACGCCTGGTACGGTCACGATTGGCACTTCCGGGTGCTCCTCATGCATGACGCGCATCATGTGGATAAACGTGCTGTAAAACATCGGATCGCCTTCCGTTACAAAAGCGACATCCTTGCCTTCAGACAGACGCTCCCAGACGATCTCTACCGTGTTGTTCCACTCGCGCTCCAAAATTTCTTTGTCCCGCGTCATCGGGAATACGAGTCCGAGCATTTCCTTGTCTGGGGACTGCACGTACAGCTCCGCGATTTGATGCGCGTAGCTTTTGCTGCCCATCCGTTTTTTCGGGTACGCAATCACTGGCGATTGCTGCAATAGACGGAATGACTTCACCGTAATCAATTCAGGGTCTCCGGGACCTACTCCTAATCCGTACAATGTTCCGATCTTGCTCACTTGTTGTCTCCCCCTTGTTCTTCTGCCTGCTTGGCCCAGGCTGTAATGATGTAGATCGGATTCAACGCTTCAAAGCGCGTCAGATTCAAAATCGGCTTGCTACGCGATAGCTGCGCCAGTGTGACCGATGTCTCGAAGCCCTCCTGCGCAAATGCCTGTGTCGCTTCGTACAGCGTCTCAATCGTCGCTGCGTTTACCACGATCCGGCCATTTGGACGCAGACGTGTGCAGCAAATATTCAACAGCTCACGCAATTCTCCACCGCTACCCCCGATGAATACAGCGTCAGGGTCTGGGAATTGATCGAGGCCATGTGGGGCGCGTGCATTGACCACTGTCAAATCCGTGCGAAACTTCGCCATGTTCTGGCGGCAGTTTTCCAGATCGTCCGCGTTCTTCTCTACGCCGTACACTTCACCCTCACGCGCAATTCGTGCCGCTTCAATGGCTACAGAGCCTGTGCAGGTGCCGATGTCCCAGACGATGCTTTTGGCATGCAATTGCAGCTGGGCAATGCTTAAAATGCGCACTTCCTTTTTCGTAATGAGTCCCTTGTCCGGCTTGCGCTGGGAGAACTCCTCATCTGCGATTCCAAACGGCCATACCGGGCTTGGACGGCGTTTTTTCAAAATCACGACATTCAGATCAGAGAAGACACCATCTGCCATTTCCTCAAGGGAATACCAGCCTGCCCGTTCTTCGGCACTGCCGAGATTCTCCGCCACGAACGCATCGTACTCGGTCATCTGGAACGAAAGGAGGTACTTGGCGATCGCTGCTGGCGAGTTTTCCCGATCCGTCAGCAGTGCGACCTTATCCTTCCCGTCGATCCGCTGTGCCAGACCTTTCATACTGCGTCCGTGCACACTGGCAAGTGTCGCATCCTGCCATGCTTCTCCCATTTTGGCAAAAGCGAGCTGGATGGAGCTCAGGTGCGGGTAAATCTCCACGTTCAGCTTTTTGGAAAGCAAGCTGCCGATCCCGTAAAAGAGCGGGTCACCTGACGCCAGAATGACCGTCTTGCGGGTTTCCGTGCGCAGCTCCTCCACCATCGCGGTCAGTCCGCCTTTCAGTACCCGCTTTTCCCCTTTATACTCCGGGAAAAAACTGAGGTGGCGTTCTCCTCCGACCAAGAGCTCACTTTCTTCTATCCAAGTCCGGTACAATGGCAGCAGGCTCTGCTGTCCATCATCTCCGATTCCAATTACTTTCATCGCCTGTGTCATTGATCGTCACCCTTCCCAACAGGGACCCTTTCATTGTGATGATGATGGTTTCGACCTCGATGCCGCCGCCCACTTCCTTTAGTGCAGCGCGACAGCAGTTTTCGCACATGATCTCGAAAAAGGCGGGCGTGTCCACCATCATATCGCCTACCTGCGAAGCGGTGTTGGCTCCCAAAATTTCGTCAATACGCTCCTGCGATGCACCCGCATCTGCCGCCATTTGGGCGAGGAAGCCGAAATCGACGGGTGCGCTTTTGGAATGAACCATCATGACGCCCTGCGCTACCTTGGAAAACTTGCCCATCATCCCGACCAAGGTCACTTTGCGCATCTTTTTGTTCTTGCACTGTTTGAGGGAAAAGCCGACGAAATCGCCCATTTCCACGAATGCTTCTTCCGACAGCTCTGGATAAGTAGCGACCCCGTAGGATTCACTCTTTCCGCCTGTGGATAGCACAATATGGTCGCAGCCGGCTTCCTTGGCGACGTTGACCGCTTGCGCCACGCTTGCCTTGTAGGCAGAAGTGGAAAACGGCACCACGATTCCACGCGTCCCCAAAATGGAGATGCCGCCGAGTATGCCGAGTCGTCCATTCAATGTTTTTTTGGCGATTTCCTCGCCCGCAGGCACGGAGATGACGATTTTGATCCCGCGCTGGGTCCCGTACTCTTCCAGAACAGCCTGCGCGGTTTCCCTGATCATTTTGCGCGGGACAGGGTTGATCGCTGCCTCGCCAATCGGAACGGGCAAACCTGGCTTGGTCACCCGTCCCACACCGAGTCCGCCATCCAAAATAATGCCGGGCTCATCCGACCATTCTACGGTAGAGAGGATAAGGGCACCGTGTGTCGCGTCAGGGTCGTCTCCCCCATCCTTGATCGTGCCTACTGTCGCCCTCTCCAATGAAAATTCACAGCTCTCCATCTGAAAGGTGACGTCCTCGCCGATCGGCAGGCGAATCGTCGCCTGGCTTTGCTCTTCCTGAGTAATCAGCGCGATCAAAGCAGCCTTGGTCGTCGCCGTTGCACATGATCCAGTCGTATATCCGTGGCGGAGGGGCTTTGCCTCTTTTTCGTCCGTTGCTGCTTTGGCTGCCATCTTCTTAGCCCAACCGTTCCGCCATGATCGAAATGGCATTCAATGCTGCTACGGTTACTGGGCTTCCGCCTTTACGTCCCATGTTCGTGATGAATGGGATATCGAGCTTCGCCAGCTCTTCCTTGGATTCTGCCGCAGATACGAAGCCAACTGGCATCCCGATGACGAGTCCTGGCTTTGCTTCGCCTTCCTTCACCATACGGATCAGCTCCAGGAGTGCCGTAGGTGCGTTTCCGATACAAAAGATTCCGCCATCCGCTTCCTTGATCGCTTTACGCATGGAAATGATCGCACGAGTCGTATTCAGACGCTTCGCCTCTTCCATCACATCGCGGTCAGAGATGTACACCTTTACTTGTCCGCCAAATTTTTCAATGCGGTTTTTGCTGATGCCGACTTGCACCATCTGTACATCTGCTACGACAATTTTGCCGCTGCGAATCGCTTCGATTCCCGATTTTACCGCGTCCGGGTGGAAAACAAGGCTGCGACCGAGGTCAAAGTCTGCGGATGCGTGAATGACGCGTTGTACTACCGGATATTGTTCTTCCGTAAAAGAATGCTCGCCCAGCTCATCTGTAATGATTTGAAAGCTCAAGTCCTCAATCTCTTGCGGTTGTACGGTCATCGGTTTAAATTCCGTTTTGAAATCCATGGTTAGTTTCCTCCAGTCACTTGTTTGAGTTCATGTAAAACACCGTTGTAGTCCGAAAACTTCGTTCCATAATCGATCTTCGGACGACCGATGACGATGGTTTCGATGCCCATTTCCAGTGCCGCTTCCACCTTCTCGTCAAAAGCGCCTACCTTGCCGCTCTCCTTGGTAATCATCAGCGTGACACCATAATGATCGTAGAGCGCTTTGTTCAGTTCCTTGGAAAAAGGACCTTGCATCGCGACGATGTTTTTTTGCTCGACACCGAGCTCTTCGCATTTCTGCATATTGTCAAGACGGGGCAGCATGCGTGCTACCAGGGTCGTTTCCGGCAGGCCCAACAGCCGATCCGTGAACGTTTTCAGCGTCTTGCTTCCTGTCGTCAGCATGATGACGCCGCGCTTTTCTGCCGCCAGCTCAGCCGCTTGTATGTAATCCTCCACCACGATCAGCTTCTCGCTGCCCGGAGAGGAGAGGCTTTCCCGCTCGTAGCGAATGTAGGGAACTCCCGCGCCCTGTGCTCCTGCCATGGCGTTTTTGGAGGCTTCCTCTGCGAAGGGATGACTCGCGTCGACCACGCATTGCACAGCTCTCTCTTGGATCAGCTGCTGAATATCTTCGGCGGTCAGGCGTCCGACCTGGACAGGCACGCCCGCCTCCTCCATACTTTTCGCAGCATTGTCAGTGACGACCGTCGTCAACAGCTCGTAGCCCTTGTCCTTGATTTGCAAAGCCAACTCGCGTGCGTCGCTCGTTCCAGCCAGTACCAGAATCATGCTGTCTCCCTCCTACTTGGTAACGTGGTCGTGCTTGTGATCATGCTTGTGATCATGCTTGTGGTCATGATCGTGGTCATGATCGTGATCGTGATCATGGTCGTGATCATGGTCGTGATGATGATGGTGGTGACCATGGTGGTGATGATGTCCATGCTCGTCATCGTGGTGGTGATGGTGATGGTCGATGTGCTCCATCGCTGCCAGCCTGTACTGACAGGTATCACAGTTCAGCTTCACTTCACCGTGCAACGCTTCCACTACACGATCCTTGAGCACTTCTTTCAACAACGGATGGAAGCCAAAATACTCGGCCATTTCGAACTGGGCTTCCGGATATTGCTCACGGAACTTCTCCAGCTGGTCGCTCATCCGTTTAATCAACACACCCGTGAACAAGAAGTACGGCAAGAGAACGATGCGCTTCGCACCCAGCTTCAGGCAACGCTCAACGCCCTCGTCGTACAGTGGATACGTTACGCCCATGAAGGCAGTCTCTACATACTTGGCTTTGTAGCGCTCCCAGAACAGTCGGGACATTTTGTAAATATCGCTATTGGCATCTGCGTCGCTGCTGCCGCGTCCGATTACGAGTACAGCCAGATCATCATGATCTTCCCCAGAGGCAAAGCCTGCCTCTTCCATGCGAGCAGTCAAAATATTGATGACTTCGTCGTGAATGCCGATTGGGCGTCCGTAGATGAACTGAACGTGTGGGTGCAGCTCCTTGGCCTCATCGATAGCAGCTGGAATATGAATTTTCGCATGTCCGGCAGAGAACAGGATGATTGGAATGACCGCTACACGGGTCGCTCCCCTAGCCACGCAAGTATTCAAGCCTTGCAGCATGTCAGGACGGGCAAACTCCAGAAAGCACGTCTCGATTATCGGTACATCCAAGTCCGGTGTTAGCGTCGCTACAAACTGGCGAATCTCTTCATTGCCTTCCGGGTCCTTGCTTCCATGACCTACAAATAATACTGCGTCCATTTTATGTCCCCCTCGTTTTTATTCGGTGTTCTTGTATCAATCTCCACATGCAGCGTTCTCGATTTCAGCTTTTGCTGGTTCATACCATGCGAAGCCCTCCAGCTCACCTACACGTTGGAAAAACTTGTGGAACCGCTCGTTCGGAAATGCGTCTTTTTTGAATCGGTTCACGATTCGCTCCACGAGTGGAACAATCTCTTCTTTTTCGATGCCTTCTGCTACCGGAATACCGGAGTGTGCATTGCGTCCCACCGTTTTTGCTCCCAGGAATAAATCGAACTTTCCTTTGCGGAAAACGATCCCGATATCCTCTTGAACCGCGCCGTAGCACGCCATCCCGCAGCCGTTGAAGCCGATCTTCAGTTCCTTCGGCATTTCTTTTCCACCCAGCTTTTGGTGCAGCTCGTCGGCATAAGGAATGCTGTCTTTTTTCTCGCCGTCGCAGAAATCACACGCTTTTACCTGCAAAACGTCTCCAATCGGGCTGAGAATCAATCCAAGCTCTCGCAAGCGGCTAGTGATGCTGTCAGGGTTGGCAGTCGGCACGCGCAAAATCATTTGGTGGTGTGGGGTGTATTCGATCTCGCCTTTTTCGCCAGCCACTTCGGCAATCGCCATCATTTGCAGCGGCGTGATTTTTTTGTTGGCAACACCTGGACTTATCGCGCATTCGAAAATCATCTCTGGCGTAAAGGTAGATACAGGACGATGGACTTGGCCTAGAGCTGGCTTGGTTTCAATGCCTTTCGCAGCATTGATAGCAGTCAACGCCTCCATGGCCCATGCGAAAGGAGCTTTTGGTGCCTCTACCTCTGTAACAGGCGGGGCTTCCAGTACTGCCGTGCTTGTTGATGCATAATTTGCTGGTTCTGTAGCAGTTACTTTCTCCTCGGTAACGGCTACTGGTCTTTCTGCCTTCGGTGTTACTGGTGCTGCCGGAGCTGAAGCTAGGCTGCTCTCCTCGGAGGCCTCGAGCGACCAAGGTTCATTTTCTACACGCAGACGCTGATGCGGCTTTAGTGGCTGCTCGTCGGCAGACAGCGTGTATTTGCGCTGGTAGCCGCGCGGCGTAATCATTTTGCCGTCGTATACAAACGTCGATGTATTTCCAATAATCACGGTGGTCAACATGCCGATATCATGCTCCAGCATTTGCGCCAGGGTCGTCACGACAACCGTTTCGCGTTCGCGGTAAGCACTTTTCACGATACCGACCGGCGTATCTGGTGAGCGGTACTGCAAAAGAATGCGTTGCGCTTCGACAATCTGGCGGGTACGTCGTCCGCTACGCGGGTTGTACAACGCGATAACAAAGTCAGCCATCCCTGCTGCGTCAATCCGTTTGGCAATCAATTCCCACGGCGTCAAATGGTCGCTCAGACTGATCGTGCATGCGTCATGCATGATAGGCGCACCGAGGATTGCCCCACAGGAATTGATCGCCGAGATGCCCGGAACGATTTCGATTGGGACACCAGTAGCTTCAGTCCAGCCTTTTTCCACCAACACCTCGTATACAAGACCTGCCATCCCGTAAACACCTGAGTCTCCACTGGAAATGACCGCTACCTTTTTGCCTTCTTCTTCCGCCTGACGAACAGCTTCCCGTGCACGCGTCACTTCTTCCGTCATCCCTGTGCTGACGATTTGCTGATTCGTCAAAAGTCCGCGGATCAAATCTACGTAGGTGGAATAGCCGATAATAATATCGGACTCCTGCAGGGCTTCCCGCGCCCGCTTGGTGATATGCTCAAAACTTCCTGGACCAAACCCGATCACAAACAACTTGCCGCTCATAAGGCCCCTCCCCTTTTCGCTTCCTGTTTATAATAAAATCGATATCATCACGCTAACGAGCAGACATAAGAGCGAAACGAGATACATCAAACGAATCGTCGCGACAATATCACTTGCCTGCAATGGTCGCTTCGCATCTCCCATTTTTGCCCGATTCGATGCAACACCTTGGTAATAATTCAGTCCCCCGAGCTGCACGCCTAATGCCCCAGCGACCCCGGCTTCCGGCAAACCGCTGTTTGGACTCGGATGCAAGTGCGCATCTCTTTTGATCATTTCCCAGCACTGCTTCCAATCCAATCGTTGCAGCCAGCTTGCGGCAACGAGCAGCAAAGCTGTCAAACGGGCGGGTATGTAGTTCAGTACATCGTCAAAGCCGGCGGATGCCCAGCCGAGATTCCTATACTTCTCGTTTTTATAGCCAACCATGGAGTCAAGGGTGTTGGCGGCACGATATGCCATTGCCAACGGCGCTCCTCCAATCGCTGCGTAAATCAGCGGAGAGACGATCGCATCGACGATGTTTTCCGCCACAGTTTCTACCGCGCCACGACATACTTCCGGTTCATCTAGCCGCTCTGTATCGCGTCCGACTACCATGGACAAGGAGCGTCTCGCCGCTTCCATATCCCCAGCCACAAGATGACGGGCAATCTCCATCCCGGCATCGGCCAAGCCTTTTGTCGCGATCGTCGTGGAAATCAACCAGGCACCCAAGATCCAGGCAAGCACTGGATGGATGAACGTCGCTCCCCACAGGAGCAACCAAACAACAGCATAACTGCCGCCAACAATCACGAGCGGGAACAGGACTCCTGCCAGCTTCAAATGCGACTCCTCTTTGACGAGAGAACGTATGACCCGTTCCAATCGTGTAATCCACCAGCCCATGATGATCACTGGATGCGGCAGGCTCCGGGGGTCTCCTACCACCCGATCAATCAAGTAGGCCGCGCATAATATCCATACTTCTGTCATGTTGTCCCTCTCTTACTCTTCAGGGTTGTCGCATCCAGCTCTGCCCTTTTGCATCCAAGCATTCCGCTACCAGAGCCTCCCCATGCTTAACGCCATCGACCTGCCAGTATCGGTCAGGGTTGTTTTCGAGCCACGCGGCCTGGAACCAACGGATCACGCCGCCATGTGTGACGATGACGATTGTATCGGATGCCTCCTCCTTGCCCGCTCTCTCCAACAAGGAACGTAGCCAACGATCCACGCGCATCCCCAGCTCTTCCAGACTCTCCCCTTTTGGAGGTCGATTTCGAAAAGGATCGTCGTACCACCCCGTAGCTCGCACAGGGTCCGTTTGCATCAGCTCATCGTAGGTCATCAGCTCCCACTCGCCAAAAGACAGCTCTCGCAAGGCTGGCTCCTGAATAACCGATCGCCCCCAAGCAGCTGCGAGCGGCTCGGCCGTCTGGGTGCATCTAAGCAGATCGCTGGAATAGATCACAGCAGGTTGCCCGATGAGCACAGATAATTCCTTTGCCAACTCACTCGCGTGCAAATGACCGTGTTCATTCAAAGGAACGTCACTATGCCCCAAATATCGATGCTCACGATTGCTGTCTGTCTCCCCGTGACGTATCCAAACCAGTTTCATAACCACCAGCTCCCGACTAACACCAAGAGAACAACCGCTTCACTGCTTTCGATAACAGCCCCGTAGCAGTCTCCATTTAGTCCGCCCAATTTTTTTGAAACCGAGCGTGAAAACAATAGAGCAAACAACAGCGAAAGGAAAATGGCTGTGATGACCTGCAAGCCCCCAAGATACCAACCTGCGGCAAACACGATGATGTAGCTCACGATGATAGAGGAAACGGAAAGCCCAGCACTGATGCCTTTTCCGATCCCTTTGTCTGCCGAAAGATACGGCCAGAGCTTGATCGACAAGAGCACATGTGTCCGCGCAGCTACTGGTGCTACGATCAAAAAGCTGCCCCATCCCGGATGTGCGAGCTCTGCGACTGCACCCGCCTTGATCAGCAACAGCATAATCGCAGCAAGAACGCCCATCGCTCCGACACGACTATCCTTCATAATTGCAAGAATTTGCTCTCTCGGTCTGCTGCTGCCAAGACCGTCCGCGAGATCCATCCACCCATCCATATGAAGACCACCGGTCACGTAGACCCATGCGACCAGCGTCAAAATAGCGGCAATCCAGGGACTAAACAGCACCAGTCCTGTCTGATGTACACCCCATAGCAATAAACCGATGACCAAACCAACTGCGGGATACCAGTTGACGCTTTTTCTCCACGCCTCCTCTGAAGGACGAAGCCACGGAACCGGAATGCGGGTAAAAAACGAGATCGCGTGTAAAAATGCATTCATCCTTTGATCCTCCACGGTATCCCCGATAAAACCGCGTAGACGACGTCCGCCTGTCGCGCACTTCTCTGATTGACATCGCCCAGCACATCCGCGAACCATCTGCCTAAACGACTCAAGGCTACACCGCCCAATCCGACCTCGCTTGTGACGGCAATGACTTTTTGCGAGGAGTTCTGAACGAGGGACAGCCATGCCTCTGCCTCCTGCAGCAGGGCTTGCGTGTGTGAAGGACTTCTCCAGTCCGGCTCATCCACGCTCATCAATCGATTACTCACCCAGGTGGACAGACAATCGATCAACACCACATCATATTGCTCGCTGAATGCGTGGTAATCGGTTAATCGTTCTCCTACCTCCACACAGCCCCATTCCAGCGGACGACGTGCCTGATGCAGCTCGATTCTCTGGTTCATTTCATCATCCCAAGCCTTGCCTGTCGCCACGTACAGGACTCGACTGCTCAACGTCTTCGCAAGCTCTTCCGCGTAGCGGCTTTTTCCTGAACGGACACCGCCTGTTACCAGCACCAAGCTCATCGCTGTTCACTTCCTTCCGCATGGACCTCGCGAAGCGCTGCCAGAAGCCGTTCATTTTCCTCTCGTCCACGTACTGCGATTCTCACATCATGTGCCGTCAAACCGGGATACATCGCGCAATTGCGGATCAGAACGCCTTTTTTGCCGAGCCGTGTCTGCAATTGTTCGGCTGGCAATCCTTCTGGGGAGCGCAGCAGCAAAAAGTTTGCCTCCCCCGGCCATACCTGCCACCCCAACTCACCGCTGATGCATTCGTTCAAATACGCACGTTCTGCTTTTATGAGCCTGCGCGTCTGTTCCTCGTATGCCTGCTCCTGCAAGCACAGTTCTCCAGCTAAAAGGGCCAGTGCATTCACGCTCCAGCTCACTTGCTTCTGGCGCATCCTCGCAATAACATCTGGATGCGCAATTGCATAACCCAGGCGCAATCCCGGGATCGCGTACATTTTCGTCATCGAGCGCATCAAAATCACACGGGGAAAGCGCTCCAGCTGCGTCGCTAATGTATACTGCCGCTCTTCCTCTACAAAATCGAGGAAAGCCTCATCCACGATAAGCCACGTATTGGTCTCTTCCGTCCACTCCGCCATTTGGCGCAACTCGTCCGGTTGATAGAGGATTCCCGTCGGATTGTTTGGCGAACCGACGAATACGAGGTCAGATTGCGAAAAAAGAACGTGCAGTTCTGCAAGATCTGGCTTGTACCCGTTCGCTTCCTTCCCGAAGCAGCCAATGACACGAGCACCATACTGCTCGGAAAGTTGCGCGTATTCCGAAAAGCAAGGATATACCACACCAACCGTTTGCGGCGATAGACCGAGAATGGCCAGTGCCATCGCCTCCGCTGCACCATTGGCAGGCAGCAACCATTCCTCCGGCACTTGCAGCCGTTTCGCCAGTGCACGACGAAACACACGATGTCCGGGGTCTGGGTAATGTGCTACAGCAGCCAACGAAGCCAGCAGCATCTCACGGACGCTTACTGGCATCCCCAGCGGATTAATATTGGCACTGTAATCCAAAATCTGCCCCGGCTCTCGACCAAAGCGCTGAGCTGCTGTCAGCAAGTCTCCACCATGACCGTATGTCTCTATTACACCTGCGCTTGTCAAAACTCTACCCCCAGCACAGCTGGAATCCCTTCATCGTAGTAATGCTTGATTGGCTTCATCTCTGTCACCAAATCTGCGATATCCAAAATCTCCTGCTTTGCCGCCCGTCCCGTAATCACGAGGTGAATATGACTTGGCCTGTTTTGAATCGCTTCCAACACATCGGACAATGACAACACATCATCAATCGGGAAGCGGTCAATCGCCAATGCATTATTCAGCTCATCCAGAATGACGACATCGTACGCTCCGGAAGAGAGCTTTTCACTCGCAAACGCCCAAGCTTCTTTCAATGCCTGACGATGCTCCTCCGGTGTCTTCGTCCATGTGAAGCCAACGCCCATTTGCACAATTTCAATGCCCAGTTTATCGAAAATAATCTTTTCTCCGTATGTTCGCTCCGGCGACTTGATGAATTGAACCATTAGCACCTTTTTCCCGCGCCCTGTCGCCCGCACAGCCAATCCGACTGCTGCTGTCGTTTTTCCTTTGCCGTCTCCTGTGTAAACGAGGGTCAATCCCCGCTTCTTATCGTTTTTCTCCATCATGACCACCTCAAAAAGTGATGTATTTTACTCCGCTGTTTCCTCCAAATACTTTCCGAAGCCAACAAAAAAAGCGCCCTGTCTCCCCCAGTACGTAAGGAAAAACAAAGCGCGGATAGCTGAAAAGCAACAATCCTCACCTCTTCCTTTGACCCGAAGGAAATCAGTGTAAACATAAAAACAGGCAGGTCTCCTGGCTTGAGGATCATCGCTCTTCTTCTCCTTCCCGCTCCCGGATGGGCAGTGGATGGCATGATGCCTTGAAGAACAGCTACTCTCTTACAGTGGCGGGACCGCGTTGGCTTTTCACCAAACTTCCCTTTTAACCTTGCTCCCGCGAATCGGTTTCGCAAAAACAAGGACCTGTTTCTCTTCCATATGTAAATGTCATTCGTTTCGTTGACAAGCACTTGCTTTAATAATAGCAAAAGCTACCGAGGATTCAAGCAAAAGCTGCCGATTCCTCGCAGGTGTCTATTGGCAGAAAATTTAAGATAATCACCGTTTACTTACCTGAAAATTTTCGTTACCCTATTGGCAAAACAATAGAAAGTGGTGTGCAGTCATGCTATTTCCTCCGATTCCAAAAATACCAGACATGGTCTTGCCCAGCCCACCGCCGATCAAGGAATGCGGCGAACCGATGATTCCCCTCTCTTCCCTTTCGGAACAAATCACGGTCTATCCAGCCTACTATCACGAGGGCTATGCCGGAACACAGCCAGAAGCCTTTTTGCGAGAAGGGGCAGCACGCAAGCTCGCCACGGCAGCCGCCCAACTGCCTGTTGGCTACAAACTCGTCGTGCTGGACGGCTGGCGCTCGTTCGAGGTACAGGCATCGTTGTATGAACGTTTCCGTGAAGCCTTGCTTTTACAAGGCTGGCAGGAAGGGCCCGCCCTCACGGAAGAATTGAGCAAATTCGTCGCTTATCCAACAACAGACCTCTCCAAACCGTCCCCTCACCTATCCGGCGGCGCAGTGGATCTGACTATCGCAGGACCTGATGGCTGGCTGGAGATGGGGACTGCCTTCGATGATTTCAGTGAAAGAGCAGCAACTCGCCATTATGAAGAACTCGTACAACCTACCCAAAAAGACATCGAGATTCGAGACAATCGCCGACTGCTCTATCATTTGATGACCACCGCCGGATTCGTCAACTATCCGAAAGAATGGTGGCATTTCGAATACGGAACGCGCACCTGGGGACAAAAAACGCAGCAAGAGCCGATCTATGGCGGGGTTTTGTCGATGTAAGAAATAATTTCCATGAAAAAGACCGTAAGCCCATACTGCCTGACGGTCTTTCAATTATTCCTTATGAAACCATCACTGCATAAAATCTGCCATGATGATCTCCGTATCAAACGGCGTAATTCCCTCTTCCAAGGAAAATACCGTATCTGCCTCTTGCGCTTGATCAGTCAGCGTCCCTCTCGCCTGCGCATGGAGCATGAACAACTCATGGAGGGTAGGCTTCACCAACGAGGTGAGCGCTCTTCCCATCAGCTCCACCCCTCCGGCATTGGACTCTACATTGTTGGCAAACCGCGGATCGGAATTCAGGGCGATATCTGTCCAAATCACTTTTCTCTCCACGAGATCCAGAATGACCGGGATACAAATCCGCGTGTTTGCGGCGAGATCAATCTTGTCCTGTACCGTCTGCGGCTCGAAAATTTCTCCTGCCTGTGGCGCCGAACGAATCATCCAGCCTGCGAAGCATTCAGGCAAATCGCAATACGGCTGACTCGTGAACGAATACAGGTTCATCACGACATATCGACCGCCATAGCGGATGACAGAATCAATGTCGATGTCGATGAATTCGCACGCGCCTTTGGGAGCCTCCACAATATCCCCGCTATGGCAAGCTTGATACTTGTCGGAACGCAGATTGGTATAGGAAATATGCTCCATGTATTTCCAAGCCTCGTTATAAAGCACGGCAGACAAATCGATATCGACTCTGCCTGTAGGGACATCGTTGACGATCCCTTCTCTCCACCACAGGAAAAAGCGAATCGTCCCTCCATCTGGGATTGATAACCGGGAGCCGCGTGCAATCGTGCGTAGTGCTTTGCTGGCGGATCGCATCGAAAACGGAACGAGATGCTCCTGCAGTCGCGGGTCGATATAGACGTTTCCCAGTGACGGCAATTGGGCAAAACGGTTCAACAACGATGTCCGGCAAATATCCGCTGCCTTCTGTCTGATGTCCTCTTGCAGCCCTGGCACTCGGTTTTCGATTGCCTGTACTTTCGCCACTTGCCCTTTCGGAAAAAAGGTCCGCCATTCCCCGTAGCTATCCCGTTTGTCGAAGTGATTCATGACTTGCAAAAGAACAGGGGTCGATACACCATCCGCAATTTTCTCGAAGGCAGAAAGGACTGAACTCCCCTGCTCCGTCAAACGCAGTAAATGATCCAGACGACGGGCAAATTCCCCTGGACGCTGTTCGAGCAGTTTGATCGCCGTATTCACATCCGCACGGACCAGCGCCTGCTCTACTTGGCTATTGAACGTCTCTATCTTGTGATTGTTGCGCAAAATATCGAATGCTTCTGCCGCTCTCGGGTAGCGATCCTTATATTCAAACGGATGCAAGATTTCCCCGAGACGAATCCATCTGTTTTTGTAACGATTCATGTCTTCTACAATATTCGAGCTGGCTTCCAGCAGACGGAGGAGCAGTCTTCTTTCCCCGCGTTTGAACTTGCGAAATTTCGCAGGCTCCGCCAAGCTCACATCCCCGTCAGACAGTGCCACCGCCAGACGCAATATATCTGTCGCAGTCTTGCAATAGTGGGCAAGAAAAGTAGCAGGAAGCTTGTCATACTTGAGCAACAGGCTAGCAGCGATCGCCACGTTTTCCTTCTGGGGAATCTCCGCAGGCAGAGCTTCTGCGATTCCTTCATAAGCCCGAATCAAGCCCTCCAAGTCTTCCTTGTCAGTAGCAGAAAGCGAGCTATTAGAGCGCAGCAAGTTCATACCTACCTGCAGCAGCTCTTCGTCTGTGCCTAGATGAATCAGCTTCAGGCGAGATTCTCTCAGCAAAGGCAACCGTTTTTTCACTTCGTGCACAGGAAGGTCCAACGTCAAATAATGAATGATCGCATTTACAAACAACTCACCCTCGCTAGCCTCCATGACTTGCTTAGGAAAATTCGGATACATCGGCTTGTACTGTCTGGATGCTCCGATTTTTACCTTGAGTACAGCTACCACGTCCGAATAGAGCGCGAAAAACTCTCCTTCCGACAGCGTGCGGATTCTTTCTAGCAATTCCAGTGAAAAGGTATAGCCCAAGCTCTCGATGTTGCGCAAAGCCGCAGCTAAATAAGAGGTAGGCAGTTCATGCTGCCCCTGATGTACGATGATTTTATTTTTCCGGCGAAGGTAGATTTGATTTTTCATTGGCATCACGAAAAAAATCAGGAAAGCAGTACCCCTAATGGTGAACCAAACCTTTAGCTCAGAAGGAAGGTGTACAATAGCCTGATTTTTTATTCCTTTTTGTAATTTTTAACCATCTTACTTCAATTTTGTCAGATGGTAAAGCTCTCCCTCAGGAACGAGACATAAATCCGTCCCCGGACCTAATTCGATTTCATTCCGCTGCCCGTTATTCCGTTTTCTTCATCCCTGTAAAGTGAGTAGGAGAGTACCAAAACTTTACAGGAGGGAGAACTCGATTCATGAATCAATCTGCTATGAAAAGTCATACTGCCCCCCCTTTCTTTCAAGGGGAGAAATGGTTAGTGTATACCGGCTTGCTCGGCTTTTTACTCGCTGCCATATGCGCAATCTGGGTCATGCTGTACGGAGGACCCGTCGCTCCTAATGGCGATGTCTCGAAAGCGTTTTCCTTTAATGCTGCACTCGGAATATTTTTATTGTCGACAGCCGCAATCATTCCGTTATCTGCCTTGGGCACGCGAAGTAGAGCTTTCTTTCGCTGGTCTTATATCTTGCTTGCTCTATATTCATACGGAGCGGAAACCGTACAAAACTTCCGCGGTGTGGACCCGAGGTTCGTCAAAAATGGCACACCCTTCGACGTCGCAGTCGGTTCCATTTTTACTTTTGTGGCTCTTCTCTTGGTCCTCTTTTACGTATTCATTGCCATTCAGTTTTTCCGCAGAAAAGCTTATTCCCTACACCCAGAGCTGGCAGTTGGCATCCGCTATGCAATGATTGCGATTATGCTATCGTTTGCGGCAGGGCTCTGGATTTCATTCAATGATGGTCGAGTGGTCGGGCAGCAAGGGAATATCATTTGGCTCCATGGCATTGGCTTTCATGCTCTGCAAGCAGTACCTTTTGTTGCTTGGTTAGCTGAACGTAAAAAGCACGTGTCCACTGCTCGTACTGGATTCATTCATCTCGCAGGTATCGCCTACTTGCTCGGTTTAGCTGCAATCGGCTGGCAAACTTATCTCGGTCGTGCTGTTTTGGAAATGTCCGTATTTCCGATTCTCGCCGCCTGTTGTTTCTTGGTCGCCTTCCTTCCAATCGTTTTCTTCCTTCTACAAAAGAACGATGCAAAAAAGCTCCACAACACTTCTGATATTCAGAACTAATTGATTCTCCTTATCATTCG
The DNA here is from genome assembly GCF_046196545.1 of Brevibacillus fortis. Lineage (GTDB taxonomy): Bacteria > Bacillota > Bacilli > Brevibacillales > Brevibacillaceae > Brevibacillus > Brevibacillus fortis_A. Next base: position 1,347,177 of record NZ_CP176370.1, on the reverse strand, counting down.
TGTTACTTTGATACCAGAACCTGACATACGGTAACAGAAACGAGGAGATCGATCTATGACAGCGCGTATTGGACTTCCTGCACCTGATTTTACGATGGACACCGTGACGTTTGACAACGGATTTCCCCTGCCAAAGAGCTTGGTAGACTATCGTGGAAAATGGCTTCTTTTGTTCTTTTACCCGTTTGACTTTTCGAAAGTATGCCCGACGGAAATTCTCAGCCTCAACCGCCGGATCAAGGAGTTCGCGGATTTAAATGTGGAAGTGCTTGGCATTAGCGGGGACAGTATACATACACACAAAGCATGGATGAGATCGAGTGAAGGCATCGGTCCACTCTCGTTCCCGCTCGCTTCCGATTACAGCAAAGAAGCGACCATTGCATACGGTGTGCTGGACGAAGCAACCAAAGCTCCGCTGCGCGGCAGCTTCATCATCGATCCAGAAGGCATCCTGCAATACGCAGTCATCTCCAACTCCAAGGTTGGCAGAAGCGTAGATGAGACGCTCCGTGTGATCGAAGCTCTGCAATCAGGCGGATTGTGCCCAATGGACTGGAAGCCTGGGCAAAACACGATATCCTAATCATACAAGCATAAACAAAGGCCGCATGATCGCTTGCACAGGATCATACGGCCTTTTTCATTTTTTAATAGGCATAAAAAAATCAGGAAAGCAGTATCCCTAATCGCTAGTTGGGTTAGAAGGAAGGTGTACTATAGCCTGATTGATTCACCATACCATTATTTATCTTTTTTGTAAATACTCATCTGGACACGACCGGGTACGGAAACAAGTCAACCACACGTATGGTCTCCCCGCTTTCGTTGGTAAACACAACATGCTCTCTCCGAAGTTCAGTCGGACTCTCCAAGCCACATGCTGCCGCCAGCGAGAACAAGCCTTCCCTCAACTGCAAAATATAGTTCATGACACGCCACTGCTTTTCTGCTGGAACCAACGCCTTCTGGTATTTGGAATCCGTCGTAGTGACCCCTGTCGGACATTTACCCGTATGGCATTGCATCGCCATAATACAACCAGTTGCAATCATAAAGCCACGCGCGGAGTTGACGCAATCCGCTCCCAATGCCATGGCGATCGCTACTTTGTCAGGGGTAACAATCTTGCCGGAAGCAAAAATCCTGATGCGGTCCCGTACGCCGAATTTCCTCATCGTATCATCGAGAATGATAAGCGCGGCGAAAAGCGGCAAGCCCATGCCATCTGCCATTGCCTTAAACATCGCGCCTGAACCGCCCTCAGAGCCGTCAACCGTTATGAAATCCGGGTAAATGGACAGCTCCAGCATTTTCTCAAAAAAATGTTCCAACCGCTTTGGATCGCCGACGACGATTTTTACCCCGACCGGCTTGCCTCCCGCCTCCTGCAAACTACCGATGAAACGCAAGGCTTCATCCGGATTGGTGAGGAACTCGAAGCGGTTCGGTGAATTGACGGTTTGCCCCACAGGTACCAGCCTTGCTGCCGCGACTTTTTCCGTGACCTTGGAGCCCTCGAGGTGCCCTCCGCGTATTTTGGCCCCTTGATGAAATTTCAGTTCGAACGCCTTGATATTCGGGATGCTTGCCTTTTTCTTGTATTCTTCGATCGAAAACTTGCCCTTGTCATCACGGAAACCAAACATCCCCGGCCCGATTTGCGAAATGATATCCGAACCTGTCGAGAGGTGAACTTCTGCGACGCCACCCTCTCCTGTATTGATCCAAGAGCCGCCAGCCATACGTGCCCCATACCCAGTGGACATGATATAGTTCTCTCCCACTGCTCCAAAGGAGGTAGCTGAAGCACCGAACATCCCTTTCAGCCGCCAAGGCTGCCTTCTGTTTTCTCCCACGACAATGACGTCCTCGTCATGCAGCAACCACGGCTTTACCTCTTGTTCCTCGATAAATTTTTCTCTTCTTGTAAACAGTCCCTCATGGGTAATCTCATACTTTTTGCCAGGGACGACTTTCTCGTTATCTACCCGCAGCTCACTCGTCAGCCTCGGGAACATCGCATTGGACAAATAGAAGCCGGGCTTTTCGTAATCGCGTTTTCCACCAAACGAAATCAGGTCGGTCCTGTATTTGGCCGCATAAACCATACCGACAAAGTCAGAGCGGGAGAACGGTTTCCCTTCTGTATCCGATTCAAACCAATACTGGCGAAACTCAGGCCCGAGCTTTTCCAGCAAATAACGCATCCACCCCAAAAAAGGATGGGAACGAATAATGGAGTGCTTCGGCTGTTTAGACAGGGCATACATGTAACCGAAAAATACAATGGGTGGCACTAGAAGAATGAAGATAATGACGCATAACAGAGTAGGTACCACTTGTGCTTACCCTCCCCAAACACAATATTCTAGTAAATCATGTCAAGGATAGGATGCAACAAGTTCTCTGTTTTTAATCGTATTTCTCATCATCCTCCCGTATTTGCCCATCTACGATCAATTCCAGCTCCGTTTCAAAATTCAGCATGATCTCTACAGGCAGCTGCTCCGCAACCTCTGCCATGTCCGGAAGAAGCAGTGCATCCTCTAGCGTATCGGGCTTCGTCTCCAGCTGATCGTACCACTCGCGGATTTGCTCCATCATGCGGTAAAACGAAGCCTCAAACTGATTCGCATCATCCTCCGCGTCGTCCTCGTGGCTCTTTTTCATCCGATCCCAATATTCTAGCGTCGTCCGCAGCGCTTTCTCTATGTTTGTATCCATTTATCTTCTCTCCTTTTCGTCTCTTCCTTTTCTCCCATTTAGTATGACCGCTTTGATTGAACAATGCCACCTCAGTAGTAAGCCTCTCGACCCTTCCATTTTTTCATAATCGTTGCGTTTTTTGACACGTTTTATAGCCCGGTTGAGTCATACGAAAATGAAAAGAGGCTGTTATCCTAAATGTAGCTAGCAGCCGATTATCCGGCAATAAACAAGAGAGCTCTCTAGTGGAATAGGGGAGGATGCACCCTGTCATTACGATGGAACAATCGAAAATTATCTCTCCCGCTACTTTTCGTCTCCGTCATTTGTATCGTTGCTCTACAGCTGCCTATCACAGCCAAGGCGACGCCTGCAGATTCTGACTCCTTGCAGGCGATGATTGATGCAGCACGTCCTAACGATACCGTTACCATCCCGTATGGTTTGTACAAAGGTCCAATTCGCATTACCAAGCCGATTCAATTGGTAGCCAATGATCAAGTGAAGATCATCAATCCGACCGAGGAGGAGGCAACCCTCACCATTGAAAGCGACAATGTGAGCGTGCAAGGAATCCATATCGTAGACAAACGAATCAACAGTGATGTTGCCGCTCTTGTCATCCGTGGCGATCAAAACTTCCTGGAGAATGTCATCGTTGAAACGAAAGGGATCGGTATTCAATTACGGCAAGCAGACTACAACACGCTGCACAACGTTCAAGTCATCGGAAAAATCAAAGGCGATGGCAGCCCAACGACCAGTTCTGGACATAATCACGGAGCACAGCCTGAAGTAGTGCCAAAGCAAACGGAAAAAGCGAGACGAGGAAACGGAATTGACGTGCGTGAATCGCATCATAACCGCTTCATTAAAAATCAGGTGACGAATGTCGAGGATGGCTTTTACGTCGAAAATAGCGATCGAAACCATCTGGAACAAAATCTGGTGACGAAATCGCGGTACGGCTACCACTTCATGGGCACCTCTGATACGACGGTCATCAACAACGTTGGGATGGAAAACGTGACGGGCTCCCAGCTTATGGAGTCGCGCAAGCTAACGGTTACCGGGAATCAATTTTTGAAACAGCAAAAAAATCCTGGTTCGCAAGGAATTCTTCTCATTACCGTACAGGATACGCTGGTTGCAAACAACACGATTGAGGGCAACCGCGTTGGACTGTATTTAGAGCAATCATCCGGCATTACGGTCAAAAACAATTTACTCAGTCTCAACTTTATCGGCATGCAGTTTCTGGCCTCTTCTGACAACGTATTAACCGATAACCAATTTGTCTCCAACGTCATCCAAGCGCAAGCCCAGAATAGTCAGAACAACAACTTAAATAAAAACTACTGGGACAATCTGCAAGGACTCGATGTGAACGGGGATTCCCGCAGTGATTTGCCGTACGAGATGAATCCTTTTTATCTGGGTTTGACCGATGCGGTTCCTGCCTATCAGCTGTTTTTCCAAGCCCCGGGATTCGTGTTTCTGGAAGGCTTGTTTACAAGTGGGGCCGGCTCAGCAATCAAGGACGCATCTCCTTTGATGATGCCGTCAGACACTGTGTTGGTTGAATCCGGGGAAACGAGCGGTTGGGGTGCAGGCATTCTTGGACTTATCTTGTTACTAGCAAGCTGTTCGATCATCTATATAGGAGTGAAAAAATCATGAACAAAATGAAAAAATGGTACACAACAATCGGAGCAATTATCGGTATCAGCCTGCTTATGGTCGGTTGCGGAAGCGAAGAGCCGAAGCCTGTAGATATCGCGGAAGGCGTAGACAAATGTGACCTTTGCAAAATGCATGTCCCTAACGATCACAATGCTACTGAAATCGTCTTAAAAGATGGAAAAACACTGAAGTTCGATGATCTCGGCTGCATGCACAACTGGACGAAAGAGAATGGAACCGACAACGTAGCTGTACAATTTGTCCGTGATTACTACACAGCAGAATGGACAAAAGCAGAGCAAGCTACGTACGCTTACGATAAAGACTTCAAAACGCCAATGACATATGGTATCTATTCCTTCAAAGAGAAAACTGCTGCAGACAGCTTCGTTCAAGAGCAAAAGAAAGGCATGGTCATGAGTGCGGAAGAGTTGAAAAACCATAGCTGGGAAAACAGCATGAGCAAGCACATGAACAAAGACGGCCAGTCTTCCGAGGGTCAACATAATGGCGGTCACGAAAGCAAACCAGCCGAACACGGAAGCAATAGTACTACCCCAACCACACACAACTAACAGAGGGAGTGGAGTCTTTGCACATCAATCTGATTGCCAAACGAGAAGTGAAGGTAGGCTTTCGCAATCCATGGTCCTACTCGTTTATGGCTCTGTTCTCCCTGTTTAGTTTGGGACTCTTGATCATCCAATCGCAGTCCTACATGAAGGGTTATACGTATACGACAGGTACCATGTTGAATCTGATTTTGTATTTGCTGCCACTGATGACGATGCTTCTCTCCTCTTTTTCCTTGACGGCGGAAAAAGAAGAGGGAAGCTGGCAGCTCCTCTCTACCTACGCCATGACGACCTCCTCCTTCTTGTTGGGGAAATACTTGGGACAAGCACTCGTATTAGTTGCGATTGTCAGCTTCGGGTATGGGTTGTCTGGTGTGGCTGGCATGCTGTTAGGAAAAAGCTTTGCCTTTTCGACTCTTTTGTTTTTGCTTGCCTTTTCCATCTGTCTCATTCTGTTATTTTTAGGTCTAGCCATGCTGATTGGCGCCATCAGTAAAAACCGTTGGCAGGCTTTGACGATGGGGGTCAGCATCTGGTTCTTCTATATTCTGGCATGGCCTACTCTGCTCATCTCTGTGCTCAGCTTCGTCCCTTATACATGGATCAAGCCTCTGCTTCAGCTCGCAACGTTTCTCAACCCAGCGGAGTTTGTACGAATTTTTTCCGTTGCCAGATTAGGCGGTGGCTCGATCTTTGGACCTGAATACTACAAATGGGTGTACTGGGCTGATTCTCCGCTTGGTGATCTCATCTTTGTCGCACTCAGTCTGCTCTGGATCAGTGCGACCTTGTTCATAGCCATCCGGGTATGGGAAAGAAGGTAATGCGATGAATATGTTAGGACTTACCATCGATCAGGTCACCAAAGAAATCAATGGAAAAACAATCGTCCACCCATTCAGTATGAACATTGCACCCGGTCAGGTCGTCGCCTTATGCGGCGGTAACGGTGCAGGGAAAAGTACGATCCTGCGGATGCTGGTCGGTATTCTCCCTCCTTCTTCGGGAACCATTCAGCTAAACCGGTTAAACTGGAACGATAATCGTGTAGAGTATCTTCAAGAAATCGGTTATATGCCGGATCACTTTACGTTTTCTGCCGGACTTACTGCGAAAGAAACGCTCGAATTTTACGCTTCCCTGCGCAATCGCACCGCAGAAGAGGCGGATCGACTGCTGAAAATGGTGGGACTGCATGAAGTGAGAAACAAACGGGTGTCTCAGTTCTCCAAAGGCATGCAGCAGCGTCTCCTGTTTGCCCAAGCGATATTGGCACAGCCTGCACTCGTCGTTCTCGATGAACCGACCAACGGACTTGATCCGTATTGGATGGATGCATTTGTAGATCTCGTGCGGGAAGTAAAGCTCGCGGGTCAATCCGTTCTCTTTACGACTCACCAGTTGCAGGTGGCAGATGCGGTGGCGGATCGAGCGATTTTCTTGATGAATGGGAAAATCGTGCGTGATGGGTCGATAAAGGAGTACCAGCAGCAGTATGGGGCAATTGGTTTGTATGGTGCCTTTTCCGAGCTTGTGAATCAGACAAAGGCGTGAATAAGAAAAACGCGGGAGATTTGATCGTTTTGATCGACTCCCGCGTTTTTGTTAATTACAACGCCTTTGCTTCCATATAAAAGACAGATAAAAACTTTTTCACGCTAATCCGGCACTTCGTCGTTTTTTCACCCGCCTCCAGCTCTTGCATCCGTTGGCGAATTTCTTGAAAGTCAAACAGTCGTGGTGCAAAGTGTTCAAAAGTAGGGTTGGCATAGTCGGTCAACCCCAATGAGGAAAGATGCGTAAAGGCTTGCAGGACCATCCGGCGAATCCGTTGTTCCATGGCACGCACCTCTTTGGTAATTCCATGCTCATCCATGCTGGCATGCACCTTCAACAGAATTTGTGTATACAGTTCCTTGAGCTGCAATTCGTGCAGCTTGTCTCCCTGTCGCTCATCCTGTACGAGCCATTCCATGATCATTAGCAAATCGGGAGCCCCTGCTTCACTCGCGATCCCTAGCTGCAACAGCAGTTTTCTCGCTTTTTGTGCCAGGTTGTCCTGAGCGGAAGACTGGCTTTTCAAGCCGCTGGTGTGCGGTTCTTTTGCTTTGACATCCAGGATTTGCAATGATTTGCGGATGGTTTGCAGAGATGCTTCCAGCGACAAGTAATCCGATACCCGCTTCAGCACAGCCATGACTTCCAAGCGGTTGATCGGTTTTTGAATAAAGGTATCAATCCCCTGCAAATAAGCCTCCCCGATCATTTCTTTGTTTTCCACCTGTGACACCATGATGAAGCGTCCCGCGAAGCCATCTGCCTGCAACTTTTTGATCGTTTGGATGCCATCGAGCCCCGGCATTAGCAAGTCGATCAAAATGACATCGACCCCATACAGTTGATCAATCGATACGTGACTGCCGTCGCTGGCTTGTCCTACAATTTCGCCCAACCCGCTGTCTTGGATAATCCGTTCAAGCATGCGGCGCACTACAGCATCATCTTCAATTAAAAAGAAACGTATCATCGCTTACACTCCCTCCTTTCCGAGCAATTGGTCGGTCGGAATTTGTACTTCTAAGTGTGTCATTTGCTTCTGATCAGGTAAAATACGCAAGCTTCCTTGCAGGCTTTGGACAATTCCACGGGCATGCGTCAATCCAATTCCGGTAGATGCATTTCCCTGCTCATCGTATTTGGTCGTATACCCGGGCTGAAACACCCATTCCTGCTCTTCTAGCGGAATACCCGGACCGCTGTCAAGTACACTGAACACCAGATGACGATGAATCAGCTTCACATTCAGCTCAATCCGTCCCGCCGTGGGAATCGCCTCTACCGCATTGGCTACCAGGTTGTTTAACACGGAGAGCAGCGCATAGATTTGACTGGTCGACAGGTTGATATTACAGCTCCACTCTATTCGTATATCTTTTCCCAACATCTCTGCGTATTTCTGATTCGCGCGGGCAACCAACTCACACAGCTCTTTGATCGGCAGCTGTGGTGCTAGTCCCTCCTGATTAATCAGCTTGGAAATGCCCGCCAGCATCCGCTGCGAATCTTTTTTCACTTCATGCACATTCTCGGCAATCGCCAAGGCCGTCGGGGATTCCGCATGATCCGAAGTGAGCAGACGCCTGTAGAGCTGGTAGCTCTCGCGCGTGATTTCCTCCAGATGCGTCATCGATTTGCGCAAGTAAAAGGCTTCTTCATACAGCTCCGTATTAATCATCCGCAGGCGCTCCAGCTCCTGCTGACGCACCTCTCCCACTGCCCGCAACTGCCTGATCGAAAAGCTGTTGTACAAACCAACAGCAAAAAAGCTGCGCAGGACTCCAAAGAAGAGAAGCATCAAAAAGCTTTGCCAGGTGATCGGCGGAAAATCAGTGAAATACTGTCGTACTTGGATCTCTACCACATTGGAGACGAAATCAATGGATGCACCTATCAGCCCTAACCATAGAGGGAACTCGCGATAGCTACGCGCACGGAGTAAATAAAACAGGACGGTAAAGCTGAAATAGTAAAAGGCGGAGGGAAGATGCGCAGCCACACTCTCCATGTACGGACGGTACGCAAAAAAGACATCCATTCCGACGCGAAATCCGAAGATAAACGTCCCTGTAAAAAATCCCGTCAACAATACAGGTACGGACGAAAACCACAGCAACCCGAAAAAGAAAGCAGCGATGCCCAAGGAAAAACGAAAAGACCCTCCTACGGGATTTACCTTCATCTCTCCAAAAAAAGCAGTTGCCAGCATGATAATAAACAGGATCAAAAGGCGTTCTCGCATAGCTGCTCCTTTCACACGGAAAAAGATCTCCTATTCTTATTTTACTAAGAATCGGAGATCTGCAAAGATAGAACGATTAAGCGTGCTTGTTTTCCAGTCGCTTGGAGACGACTGACAACGCGTAGTTGACAACGAAGTACATCACCGCAATCATCAGGAAGGTCGGGATGACGTAGTTGACATTGCGTCCGTTGATGATTTGCGCGTGGTTCATCAGCTCCGGCAAAGCAATTACGACGGCAAGCGACGTATCCTTCAAGAGCGAAATGAACTGGCTCACAATCGGCGGAACCATTCTTCTCAGAGCCTGTGGCAGGACAACATGCCACAGTGTCTGGACATAATTCAAACCAGAAGAACGTGCAGCTTCAATCTGTCCTTTTTCGACCGAATTTAAACCGCTTCGCACGATTTCTGACAACATTGCTGCTTCGAAAATAACCAATGCCAAAACAGCGGCCCAAAACTTGTCCAGCTTGATTCCCACTTCCGGGAGAGCAAAATACGTAAAGAAAATAATCAACAAGAGCGGCAGATTGCGAATCAGCTCTACAATTGCCCCGAGAACTTGTGAGACTCCGGGAAGTTTTGCGTAACGCAAAACCCCTACGATAATCGCAATGGAAAAGCTGAGGACAATTGACAAGAAAGCGACCTGCAAGGTGACCCAAAAGCCTTCGAGCAGGAAGGTCAAATGACTGGGCGTATAAGCTCCGATAAAGTCCATGATGTCCCCTCCTTCTTAGCGGCTTCCAGCCAAGCGTCGCTCCAAATAACTGACGAACGCGCTCAACGGAAGGGTCAGAATCAGATAGAAAACAGCTACAAAAATGTACACATCAAAGGTAACAAACGTATCAGCGGAGATCAGGTCTCCAAAGTACATCAGGTCAAGACCTGCAATCACACCTAATACCGAGGAGTTTTTTACGAGATTGATAAACTGGTTGCCCATCGGCGGGATCACGACCTTGATCGCTTGCGGCAAAATGATATAGCGCATCGTTTGTCCGTACGTCAATCCCGAAGAACGAGCGGCTTCTGTCTGTCCTTTTGGAATCGCCAAAATGCCTGCGCGAATCGTCTCCGCGATAAATGCTGCCGTGTACACCGTCAAGCCAAGCGTACCTGCAATGAAAGGCTCCAGTACGATACCAATTGCCGGCAAGCCCACAAAAAAGAGGAAAACGACGAGAATCAGCGGGATATTACGTACAAACTCGACGTAAGCCGTAGCGATCCACTTGAGTGGTCGAATCGGAGAAATCCGAAAGATCGCAAAGAGCGTCCCCAGTGCAAAGCTCCCGACGAGAGCAAGCAGGCTCGCCTGCAAGGTGTTCCAAAAGCCTTCGAGAAACATATCCATGTGATCAAACAAGATAGAAAAATCGATCATCTCTTATGCGATCCCCCTTGTGTGCAAAATTCTGTTAGGAATATAAGGGAATGAGCGGCAGAGTAAACCGCTCATTCTTTATGGAGTCGAACCGCATTATTTTTTAGGTTTTGTTCCGATCCATTTTTCATAAATCTTGTCGTATTCGCCGTTTTCTTTCATTTCTTTCAGCAAATCGTTCACGGTTTTCACGAATTCAGCGTCACCCTTGCTCATTGCAATACCATATGGCTCTTCGGTGAAGGTCTCTTCTGTTACACGGTAGTTCGGATCTTGCTTCGCCATGCCGTACAGGAGAGCGTTATCAGTTGTCAGCGCGTCACCTTGACCAGCTTTGAGTGCTGTGAAGGCTTCCGCGTAGTTTTCGAATTCAAGTACTTCTACATCAGGAGCACTCGCTCTGATGTTTTTCGCAGAAGTAGAACCTTTTGCGGTCACGATTTTCATGCCTTTTTGCATGTCTTTCAGACCGTTGATTGAGCTGTCCTTTTTCACCAAGAGAGATTGACCTGCCAGGAAGTACACGTCAGAGAAGTCTACTTCTTTTTTACGGTCTTCTGTAATGGTCATCGTTGCGATGATCGCGTCAATTTCTCCGTTTTTCAGCATCGGAATACGCGTTTTGGAGGTTACTTCCTTCAGCTCGATTTTGTTTTCGTCCCCGAGTACTTTCTTCGCAATGGCCTTCGCAATATCGATATCGAAGCCTTCTACATTTCCGGTTGCCGGGTCTTTCAAGCCGAACAGGTTCAAGTCGTACTTAACTCCGACTACGAATTTGTCTCTTTCTTTGATTTTTGCCAATGTGCCTGTACCAGCTGGTGTGCCTTTTGCACCGCCTTCTGCTGTACTACCCCCACCACAGCCTGCCAACGCAGTTGCGCTCAGCATCAGAACGAGACCCATACCTGCTACTTTTTTCCACAGCTTGTTTGCTTTCATCTGAATACCCCTTTTCTCTATCGTTTTCTTTTTTTAGTGATTCAAAATCCGACTCAAGAACAAACGAGCACGCTCTTCACGCGGACTTGCGAAAAACTCCTCTGGTGTAGAATCTTCAAGAATCGTTCCCTGATCCATAAACACGATGCGATCTGCCACTTCGCGGGCAAAGCCCATTTCGTGCGTTACGACCACCATCGTCATACCTTCCTTCGCCAGCTTCTTCATGACGTCGAGCACTTCGCCAATCGTCTCGGGGTCCAGTGCAGAGGTCGGTTCGTCAAACAGCATGATTTTTGGTCGCATAGCCAGTCCGCGTGCGATCGCTACGCGTTGCTGTTGACCGCCAGATAGTTGCGTTGGGAACATTTCTGCCTTTTCCGGAATCCCTACCTTTTCCAAATAGTAGAGAGCCGTTTCTTCGGCTTCCTTCTGCGATACACCCAGTACCTTGGTTGGTGCCAGCGTAATGTTTTGCAGTACGGTCTTATGCGGGTATAGATTGAAGTGCTGGAACACCATGCCGATGTCCCGACGCAGCTTGTTGATATCGGTGCTTTTATCGTTCACTTTCACCCCGTCTACCACCAGTTCTCCGCTTGTAACCGTTTCCAATCTATTGATGCAACGAACCATCGTGCTTTTACCCGATCCTGACGGGCCAATGACCACGACGACTTCTCCCTGGTTGATATGCAGGTTGATGTTCTTGAGGACATGAAAGCTTCCGTAATGTTTATTTACTTGATGAAAACTAATCAACCTTAAATCCCCCCTTGCTCTATGTCTTATTTTGTATACTAATGTCGAACTACCCAAAACTACTGAAAAAGACAAAGAAAAGTTTTTCTGTTTATAATTTTCTAATAACACACAATAAAAAAACAAAGTGAACCTACCAGGCGAATGGGAGCCAATATATCATGTAACACCTGAATGGAGGCCGGCCTATGAAAGAGGAAAACGTAAAGCCTTGGCTCATCCGGATGCGCCAAGGCGAGGAAGAAGCTTTTCAAGAAGTCTATCGAGCAACTCGCACGTACGCCTACAACCTGATCTATTTTCTGGCGCCGCACAAACAGGATGTAGACGACATGATGAGTGAAGTGTACGTGGAGTTGATTCGAAGCATCGACAGGTACGATGTGGAGCAGCCCTTTATCCCATGGTTCAACGGATTGATTGTGCGGCAGGTTCGCAACTGGAATCGAAGCATTTGGCGGAGATTCCGCCTGCTGGAGCGGGTAAAGGAAAAAGGCTACGAAGCACCTGTCGCAGGAATGGAGGATAAGCTGGGGGCGATCAGTGATGAGCTGGAGGTCATTCCCGCCGTAGAGAAATTATCCTTCAAGCTCAAGGAAATCGTCGTACTGCGTTACTATCAGAACTGTTCCTTAGAGGAAATTGCCGCGATTCTTCAAATCCCACTCGGAACGGTGAAATCGAGACATCACTTGGCGATGAAAAAGTTGAGAGAGCATTTTGAGCATCGAATCAATCGTGAGGAGGCATCTTTTCATGTTCATTGAAAAAAAGCTGAGAAATGAGTATGAATCCGCAGCAGGGAGGCTCCACATTGACCCTTCACTGGATAGCAAAATCGAACGAGTAGCCAAAATGGAGTTGGCTGGCAAATGGCGTTTGCAAAAAGGGATGCGCTTTCGTCCAAAGCTGGTACATGTTGCAGCAGCGTTCGCCCTGCTCACTGGTTTTGGTTATGCGACACACAGCTTGTTGTACAAAATGGATGAAGGCTCTGTCCGTATGGAAGTTCAAGCACATAAGGATTTTACATTGACGCAAATCACCCCTGAAGAAATACGGTTGGAACTGGCAAACGTAGAGAACAAATTGGCAACAGGCGAGACCGCCCTTGTCTATTTCGCAGCGCTGGAAAAAGAGAAGCACCCTCTCTTTCAACAAAACCCCATGATCGGCATAGAAAAGCCGGATGTCGTGAAAGATTGGAAAGCATGGACTGCCGTCCTCAGTGAAGAAGCTTCTCTCTCACATGCCTTGCCACACCAGCTTCCCGACAGCTTTTCATTCCTTGAGGGCAAACAAGGTACCCCCTACGGTGTCATGATGGGCCAAGAAGGACAGCAGTGGCTGCATGAGCTTCAAGAAGAAAGCAGGGAAACAGGTAAAAGTGTCGTATCGAAAGTCGTTCCACAAGCGACTTCTCCTATCGAAGCCTATACGAGCCTGTATGAGAACGAGCAAAAAGAACGCATCTTTGTCACGGTAGAGAAATTCCCGAAAGAACAGCTAGATGTACAATTGAGCACGCCAGAAACAACGAAATACAACGAAGTAACTATCAGCGGAAAAAAAGCGCATTACACGAAAAACGACCAGTTCTTGTTTAGCGAATCCGGTCAGTATCAAGAGCTTTCTTGGCTGGATCAAAATGGAGAGCAACCGATTATGTATCGTGTAGCTACCGATTCGCCAACAGTTTCCAAAGAAATGCTGCTCCAGGCTGCAAAAGCAAGCCAGCAGTAACCATACGAAAAGCCAGCCCTCTCTTGCTTTGTATCTGCAAAAGAGGACTGGCTGCTTTTTTGTTTTCATCACAAGGGATTATCCCCGCAGGCGGTTCACCCAGAAGCCGCCCTTCAAATGTTTCGGCTCAAAAGAGATTACGAATGCTTTTGGCGCAATCTCATGAATGAGTTTCCACAGTTTTTTCTCGTTGCTGCGCTTCGTCAACACTTGCATCATGAGACGATGTCCGTCGCGTCCCTCTGCTACCCAGGAAGTAACGCCAAAGCCGTGTTCACGCAGCTTCACAGGAACCTCCAAGTCAACGGAATCCACAACGACTTGCAGCGTGACATAGCCCAAGGCCAAATACTCCTCGATCTTGCTGCCGATGAATACACCCATTCCCCAACCGATACAGTAGGCTGCGAGATTGATGGGATTGTCCAGGTTGTCCAGAACAATCGCCAACCCTTTCAAATACACGAATACTTCCACCATCGCCACAAGGGATGCCAACACCCGATAGCCCTTAATCACCATCAGCAGTCGCAACGTAAAAAACGAAACATACAAAATGTTGATCCCGATGATGATCAAAACAAACGCCAAGCCCATTGCTCTCCTACCCCCACCCAGACCGGGTACCATGATGATTTTGTAATCGTGATAATCATATAATTGAAGATATTTTTATAACAGCGGTAAAATTCGGGTATGTAGGAAAAAAACATAAAAAAACCAGTTCAACGCTCTCTATGCGATGACCTGGTTTTTCTCCTTTTAACCTATTACGCATTCAGATCATACAGTCCCGGACTGTGCTCATTCGGCTGTTCTGGCATAATTGGAACCGGGAAGCCCTCAGGTGGCGGAACTACTTCCAGGCTGCCTCCATTACGACTTGGCGACTGTCCGTTGAAGATTTCTCCAATACTAGTGTTATCCAATCGGAAATTGAACTGAGCATTGTGGAAGCCCATTTCTACATACTTACGGCACTCCGGATACTTGTTTATGTCGTAATTGGGGACTGGGAACAGCTTGCCCCAATTCACGCCTAATGTCTCAAGTGCCTTTGCAAAAGCGTTTTGATGGGCATTATCCCGAACGATCAAAAAAGCAAGCGTTTCACGAAACGTTTTGTTGGAGCTCATTTCGTAAATGCGTGACTTTTGCAGAACACCTGTCGATTCCAGCAGTAGATTGTCGAGAAGATCGCTAATCAAATTGCCATGATTGTACACATAGTTCCCCATCCATGGATTCCCTGCTGCATCGACGGGCAATGAGCTTTGCGCACCTACGATGAAATGATGCGGATTCGCATGCTTGACTGCTTCATCAAGCGGTGCTCCGTCAACCCCCGCATTACCGGGAACCTCTTCACCACTCCCCGTCAGCAATTGATTGATGGTGTGCTGTACGAGCTCCACATGCGCTATTTCTTCCAAAAATACACCCCGAAGCAAATCACGATACGGTATAGCGTTCCCGCGGAAGTTGTTAGTCTGGAAAAAATATTGCATCATGGTGCGCATTTCCCCAAAACGACCACCCAAAATCTCCTGAATGACTTTAGCTGCCGCCGGGTCTGGTTTATCTGGAACGATCATATTTATCAAATCTTCTTTGTAAAAATACAAAATGCACTACCTCCTGCCAAAGTAGATGAATGATACGTCTTAGTTTGGATGATGACGATCTACTTTAACCGGAAAGAGCCAAAAAACAGAGCTTGTATAAACCTGACTATTTTGTAAAACAGTAAGCATCATAGGATGAAAGACTCTTTGATTCAGACTTTCATAAAGGAGAGTAAAAAATGACTCGATTTTTAATCAAGGCTGCTGTTAACGGCATTATTGTTGTCGCTTGTTTATGGTGGTTTGCAAACGCAACCTGGACGTCCGCTATTTTAACGGCACTCGGCTTGACCGTCATCGCTTATCTGATTGGTGATCAATTGATATTACGAGCTACCAATAATATTACGGCCACGATTGCAGACGCAGTGATTGCTGCTATTTATTTATGGGCAGTTGCCAAATGGTTAGATTGGCCATTAAGTTTTGGCGAGTTAATGATTACAGTAGCCCTTTTAGGCGTGGCAGAACTTGCTTACCATCGCTTTTTGGGGATATACGACAATAATCATATCAAGAAAGAACCTGGGAAATAATTCTCGGGATATATCCGGTCCCCCTCGTAAACCTTAACCTTGGGTTATATCACAAAGTTAGGAGAACCCGAATGGATATCAAAACTCTGCTGAGTACTGGGAGGACGTTAATGGGTATTTTATCAGGCAATCCGCAGAATGAACCGATGCATTATGGCGAGGTTTTTGGTGTATGGATGTATCTGGCAACAACAAAGGGATTGATTGCTGCTTATCAAACAGCACTCAATCATACTGGGGATCATGATCTGAAAAGCTTCCTCGAAGACATTACGCGAAGCATGAAACAAGAAGTGGAACAACTGGATGAATTGCTCAAAGTAAATGGCATTGGATTACCTCCTACACCGCCGGATCGCCCTGTAGCTAATTTGGAGAGCATTCCTGCCGGTGCTCGTCTTAACGACCCTGAAATCGCTACCGGTGTGTCAAGGGACATTGCAGCCGGATTGCTTACTTGCAGTCAAATAATGGCTCAATCCATTCGAGAAGATATCGGAATGCTTTTTGGTCAGTACCATGTTGCAAAAGCCCAATTTGGCCTCAGATTGCTGCGCATTTTAAAAGAAAAAGGCTGGTTAGTTCCGCCGCCACTTCATATGCAAGCGCCAGAATTGGTACATGCCTAATCTTGAGGATAAGCACTACCTGTTTGGTAGTGCTTATCGTTTTTTATCGAATTTCGCCGGAGGGACACTGTATTGAGAAAAACAATGATCGGTGCCTTTCTTTTTGGAGTAGGCATCATTGGTATGCTGGATGGCATTATCTTTCACCAAATTTTACAGTGGCATAGTGTAGATATGTATGGAGATCGACACCATCAGATCATGAGTGATGGGTTTTTCCATTTATTCGTGACGGTCATCATTTTCATATCGGGCATTCTCTTGTGGAAAAGCCCCCCTGTAGGGACAACATATTATTTCTGGAGCAGTTTTTTCCTTGGAGCTGGTACATTTAACTTGATCGAAGGAATCGTTAACCACCATCTCCTGCAAATTCATCACGTCAAGCCAGGCCCATCTCAATTCTTATACGATATTTCTTATGATTTATTCGCGCTTTTGCTGATTGGGATCGGATGGCTACTGTATAGGCGAACAAAATCCAAATAATCTATTGGTTAACGGGTAGCGTGTTCGTACAATTTCTGCGCGAACTCCTCCATCATTTCTCGCTTGGCCAACAGCTTAAGCATCCGGTGAGGCAAGGCCTCTACTCCGTAATAAGCACCTGCCAATTGACCATAGACAGCTCCCGTTGTATCCGCATCATCCCCAAGGTTTACCGCTAGGAACAGGCCTTCTTCGAAAGAACTACTGGAATAAAAAGCCCAAAGCGCCGCTTCAAGCGAATCGACGACATACCCCGATCCTTTGATCTCTTTTCTAGTTTTCTCTTTATAGGAGCCATTCGCGACACGGGCGATATCAGGATCAAGCGGTTGCTTTTCCCATAGATCGGCTACTGGAGAGAACGAATCAGCAAGCAACTCCTCTTTGGAAATACCCTGTAGAGCCCCCAGGAGCAATGCCCCGAAAAAACGACAGCCGTCTACTGCCTTTGCCGTCGCGTGTGTAGTGCGAGAACTTTGCGCGCAGTAATCGATGGCGAGCGCCGGTTGATTGGCATAATAGAGCGCGACAGGTGCCAGCCTCATGATGGAGCCATTCCCTGCCGACATCGGATGGTCAGATCCGCTGAACGGATTTTTCGTCTGCTCAAAACGCCACAGCGCTTCTTTGGTGATATTTCCAATATCGAAGCAATGATCCTTGCAGCTCATATAACCCTCTCGAAACCAGGCAACATATCTGTTCATCTGATCAATCGGATCGAAGCCATTTTTTGTAATCAAGCTCTCAGCCAGACACAGCGCCATCGACGTATCATCCGTCCATTCTCCTGGCTTTAAATCGAACGGTCCTCCCCCGACCATTTCTGTAAGCGGCTCGAAGGTACCCGGTTTGCGAAATTCTAAAGTAGTACCGAGTGCATCTCCAACGGCCAACCCAAGCAAACTTCCAGTATAGCGGTCACGCAGTTTCACACCTACCCACACCTTTTTTCTGAATTATCTGTTCACATCAAACAAAGCATCTGGCAATGACATTTTGACCGAAGTATTGTTCGTTCAATTCATCCGTCGCTACCTTTTCTTCTGTACTTGCAAGCGTGATAATCTGCGGCAGAACCAGCTTGTAACGATCCTCCATCACGGTTTCGAGAACATATTGCCCCTCTTTGTCCCACAAAAGAATTCCTGCTAAAATTCTGGTCTCCACACAGATCCCCTCCATTTTTTCTCATTTGAATATGTACGAAAGACGGGTACAATGACCCGCCTTCTAGTGCCTTACATAATGTGTAATTTGTATACTACTGCTCTTTTTTCAAACGTGCATCCAGAACAAAGTTGCCGAATGGTAGTAATGACGCGATAAATGCCCCGATCACTTTCAAGAAGGACCACTTATTGGTCATTGTAACATGAGCCAACGCCAAAATATACAGGACAAAAAACAATCCATGAAGCGAGCCGGCAATTTTTACTGCGGCTGGATAATCCCAAAAATACTTAAGCGGCATAGCAATTCCGAGAAGTACCAAATACGAGATACCTTCAATCAGGCCGATGAGACGGAAGCGTCCGAGGGCAGAATTCATCATGTGCGGGTACCATCCTTGCCATTAAAATTACCACTATTATAAACGAAAAACTATCATAATGATGAAAATAGTCCAATGTTCATAATATATTCAAAATCAACGGCCCCAGGCTTCTTCTCGGATGCGTTCCATCCAGCGCATCTCTGCGTGCAAATGCTCAATGGCACCGATCAGAATTGTTCGTGCTCCCCAGCTAAGCCTCTCTCTTTTTTCCTCCTGGATCGATTCCAATAATCCAGCTAGCCGTCTTACCTCTTGGATGTTCACTTCCAAGGCCTCATCCATTTTCTGTGGATCACCGTACGAAGCAAAAGTAAGAGCCGCGTAGATGGGATTGGTCAGCTGTATCGGTTTTTGCAGTTCTTCCAAGAGAAGCTGTTGGAATTGCTCTTCGCCTTTTGGCGTGATTCCATACATCGTCTTATCTGGGCGGCTAGTCTCACGAATGACTTCTTTGACCTCAATCATCCCGCTCTTTTCCAGTTGGTCGAAGGCATAGTAGAGGGAGCCTTTGGCGTATTTTATGTAACAATCCATTCCCCTGGCCTTCACCTGCTGCTGAACCTCGTAGGGATGCTTCTCCCCTTCCATCAGCAATCCCAGAACAAGCAATTTTAGACTCATGACGATTCTCCTCTACCCGCGTTCCAGTTTCGGTTTCGGTGCGGAAGGCGATTTCGCCAGCGCCCGATCATTTCCCATCAGCAAAATGCACACCAGAGCAAGAACAGCAGGAACGAGCGCCCACATAAACGTATTCGCAATCGATGAAGCGAGAATATCGATCATTTGATCCAACACAGGAGCCGGAATGGATTCACGCGCTTCTGGTGTCAAAATCGCTCGCGGGTCCGTAATGGCATTCGTCATCTCTTGACGCCCGAAGGCAGAGAACATGCCATTTTCAAACGAATTGCGCTGCAAGATACCAAACACGGTGATTCCCAATGTCATCCCCAATGAACGGGAAAAAGAGTTCGTCGAACTGGCCGATCCTCTTTGACGCATATCAAAGCCATGAATCGCTGAAATTCCCAAGGTGGAGAAAGAAAAGCCCACACCAAACCCTGCAATCACCATATAAAGCGTAACGATTGAACGAGGAATATCAGGCGTCAGTGTGCTCAAAAGGAAAATACCTGGTATGAAAAAGACTGCGGACAAAAGCATAATATTGCGGAAGCTGGTCTTCGTCGTCAAAAATCCGCCTAGCTGGCTACCAGCAACCGAGCCGAGCATCATCGGTGTCAACAGCAATCCGGCATTCGTCGCTGACCCGCCATATACCCCTTGGATAAAAATCGGCAGGTACACCGTAGCGATAATGAAAGCAGCTCCATACAACAGTGCAATCGCATTTGTCGTCGCAAATAACCGCTTTTTGAACATGGAGAACGAAATAATCGGATCAGATGCCCGCTTCTCGACGAATAGAAAAATCACAAACAACAAGAAAAAGGAAGAGAACAATCCAATAATCTGCATCGAATCCCACGCGTATTGATTGCCACCCAGCTCCAGTGCAAACATCAGACTCACTACAGCACCAACCAGCGTAATCGCTCCCAACCAGTCAATGCTCTGCTTGCGGTATTCCAGCGACTCCTTGTAATACATCGAGATCAACCAGAGGGACACAGCACCAATCGGTACATTGATGTAAAAGATCCAATGCCAGCTGACATACTCGGTAATATACGCACCCAGCAAAGGTCCAAATACGCTGGACGTACCAAATACGGCTCCGAAAAGTCCAGTCATCTTTCCACGCTTCTCTGGCGGGAATACGTCAAAAATAATCGTGAAGGCAATCGGCATCAGCGCTCCGCCGCCAATCCCTTGAATCGCCCGATAAATGCTCAACTCAACGATGCTGTTTGCTGTCCCGCACAAAATGGACCCTAACAAAAATACAATGAGACCAAATATGTAAAAACGTTTTCGCCCATACATATCGGAGAGTTTACCAAAAATCGGCATCCCCGCCATCGTAGCGACCATGTACGCTGATGTCACCCAAACAAACTTATCCATGCCGCCCATCTCACCGACAATCGTAGCCATCGCCGTCGCGACAATGGTATTGTCCATGGAAGCCATCAGGAGACCAAGCAGCAGCCCCGCTACTACCATATTCACTTTACTTTCTCTTGCAATCATTGCTTCACCCTCCTGAATGGTCAAATCAAAGTACTATACGTTATTATATTCAAATTTGACTACTTATCGAAAAAAACTGCTCCTACTCGCGGAGCAATTTTTCGCAATCTATTATCGCCCGAACGGTGACGGGCTGAATGGGGATGGCTGCTGAGCTTGATTACCCTTCCACATTTTATACGCCGCTTCTGACATCGGCTCCACTGTCGGCTTAATCTCTCCAGTGAATGGATTCTTATCATAGGGCAGGTTGAACGTCCTTGTCCCGTCACTCTTACGCAGCAAAGAACCATCCGACAGCCTCACCCAACTACTTCCTGGTCCTCCATCGTCTACGACATAGAGACCGTTATCATCCCAGGCCGGATACGTTGGCACATTATTATTTACCGGAGGACGTGCCGCCTGTTTCTTGACCGGCTTTGTCGCGGTTTTCGTCTTTTGTGTTTTCTTCTTCGGTGTGTTCGTTTTAGCAGCTGCTACCGCTTTTGTTTTTGGCTTCACTTCGCTTTGTTTCTGCGCTGACGCTGGTACAGGTGCTGACACAGCCACAGGCTTTTCAACCGGATAGGCTGAAACGTTTACGGCGCGCGGACCTTGATTGGCCAAATCTATAGCGGGCCTTTGAATACCTGCTTTTTGCGAGACAGACGCTGTTTTCGTATCCGTTCGTCCATCTGTTTTTACCGCGTGAATCAGTGTCGGCCACAAATAGGCGTTGAAGCCTAGTAAAGCGACCATCAAGGCAATACCTACGATTTTTTTCATAATGAGGACTCCTATGACTGAATGATTAGGAAATAGAGCAATGACTTCTGGCCTATATCAAAAGTTTAGACGATTGGAAGAAAAAAGAAAACACCTTACATAAATAAACTCCTTCTCATGTTGGTCTTGAGAAGGAGTTTATTTATGTAAGGTGTTTCTCGTTTGATTAGAAAAAGATGTCTGAGCTACGGCGACGTCAGGAACAAACTACATACAGCTTTCCCTATCCATCTCTTGTGAGTCTTCAAATGAATCTCAACTTTCTAGCATGGATTTTACTTTTCCCTGTTTCAAACATCTAAGCGATATCCATATCGCGGAATCGTCGTGATTTGCTGCCCGTAGCGCCGAAGCTTTTTCCTTAATCGATAGACGAGCGCATTGACTTCCACCCGTCCGACATCTGGTACATTGCCCTCATGCAGCATTCGCTCTGGCCAAACTGCCAGCATAATTTCTTCAAAACTAACGGCCCTGCTCGCCTTTTGGTATAGAAGCTTTAGCAAATCCATATCTTTTCCGGTCAAATGCAGTCTAGTCCCGTCGAGACGAACTTCTCTTCTCTCCAAATGAATCTCCAAACCTGGCAAAAGCGATTCGTTCTTTGGCTGGGTGAAAGGGAGCTCCACTGTATCATCGTGTCTATTGACCTCTCTTAAAAAAACGAGCTCTGCTACCCCTTTTGACAAGCTTATTTGATCCCCGTGACGCAGAATGTGAGAGGAATAATGTAGGGGCGTCCCGTTTACCTCTGTGCCATGCTTGCTTTCCAGATCGATAATCTTGTAATCGTTCCCGATCCTTTGAAAGGCTGCATGCATTCGCGAAATGTACGGACTGGAAAATGTAATGTCCAGTTGAAAA
The DNA here is from genome assembly GCF_046196545.1 of Brevibacillus fortis. Taxonomy (GTDB): domain Bacteria; phylum Bacillota; class Bacilli; order Brevibacillales; family Brevibacillaceae; genus Brevibacillus; species Brevibacillus fortis_A. Next base: position 1,324,942 of record NZ_CP176370.1, on the reverse strand, counting down.
CTAGTTCCCCTCCGCCCGATTGTACAGCGATCCTTGGTGAGATATTTGCGCGTGGCAAATTGGCTGGGGTCCCCTTTTTTTACGAGTAAGTATGCACCGTTGTCTATCATCTGGTGATCACCTCACTTGTTGATCAATTACGGTTTTGCAGCCGTCAGTGCTTCCACAGCAACCTTGGTAGCTTCCGCAATGAGCGCATCATCATAAGTGGCGTCCTGCTTATCTCTGCTAGACAGTACGGCAATGACAATGGGCTTTTTATTCGGTGGCCATATGATACCTATATCGTTTCGCGTTCCGTAGCTTGCGGCTCCCGTCTTATCTCCGACCTTCCAGTCTTTGGGGACGCCAGCACGGATCAGCTTGGCTCCCGTCGTGTTGCCTTGTAGCCACTCGATAAGAATCGTTTTCTTGTCAGACGACAGCACATCCCCTACCGTATAGGCTCTTAGGCTCGTTGCAAGTGCTTTCGGTGTGCTTGTATCGCGAATATCTTCTGGTTTAGCCTCATTCAATTCCGTCTCATAGCGTTCGGATGAGGTTACACTATCACCAATCTGTCTCAGAGCTGATTCAAAGCCTTTGGGTCCACCCAATTCTTTGAACAACAGATTTCCCGCCGTGTTGTCACTATAGCGAACCGCGGCGTCTGCAACCTCGCGAAGCGTCATCCCGGTCGCTACGTGTTTTTCTGTGACGGGTGAATATGTAACGAGATCGTCCTTGGTGTAGGTGATGACTTTGTCGAGCTCTTCCAACGGTTTCTGATGCAAGACTGCACCTGCGGCTAAAGCCTTGTACGTAGAAGCAAAAGCGAACCGTTCATCGCCGCGGTAAGCAACTGCCAAATCTGTTTCGGTGTCAATCGCATATACGCCGAGCCTTGCATCAAACTTGTTTTCCAGCGCAGCGAACTTTTGATCCATTGCAGATGCTGGCGGTTCCGTGTTTACGACAGGTGCTTCTGGAGAAGAGCAACCCGTGAGCGTGAGTAGCGTGAGAATAATTGTTTTCACTGTAAATCCGATCAGTTTAGAATGGTGAATTTTCATGGACGACAAACCTCTTTCTAGGAAGATAACAACTATAGATCACATTTGTAATATAGTATTACGTTTGTAATCAACTGATTTTACGATAATATTACACGCGTAATCCACTAGTGTCAATCTCCTTTTTCCTGCAAGGAAAAGAGCTACATCCATCCTTTCTTAAAAAAAAGACGCCCTTTTCAAGAAAACTGGATAACCGTAAAGGGTTTCTCCAAGTCAGCTTGAAAGGGCGTGCTTTATTTTTTAGGATGATCAGTCGATGCTTGTTTCGCATCCAATATGGAACGCAACTCCTGAATCTCCTCGTCCGATAAAGATTCCTTCTGGATGAACTGAACCAGCATCGATTTTAGAGCCCCGCTGTAAATCCGCTCCAAAAAGGACTGTGCCTCGGCGTGCTGGCATTCATTTTGTGAGTACAACGGATAAAACGTATAGACTCTTTGGTTTTGATTGACGCCAACGGCATTTTTTTGAACCAAACGATTCAAAAGAGTACGTACTGTTTTTGGGTTCCAATCCGTTTGACCTTCCAAGGAGGAAATAATTTCGTTGGCCGTCAGCGGTGACCTTTCCCATAGCACATTCATCACTCGCCATTCCGCTTCTGAAATACTTGGCATGGATGTAGACATGGAGTCTCCCCCTTTCGATTATCATGACTGAAGGAGCAAAGGCTAGTAAAGACCTTTCGCTTTCAAAATAGACAAGGTGATTTCTGCTGCTGCAGGTCCATTCGCGTAATCTTCGTTTTGTATATTGGTAGCAAAGAAGTAGGTGCCTTCCTCGTTCTCTACATATCCGACAAACCAACCGTTCACATCTTTTTGATTGACAGTGCCCGTACCTGTTTTCCCGGAAAGAATCGAACCCGCCTTTTCCGATAACCGGATGGAATCTTTCACCGTCTGGATATTTTTTTCTTGAAAGCCTAACTGGTTCGTATAGAAAGCTTTTAATAATTGTACCTGCTCCACCGGAGAAATCTTCAAGGAAGATTCTATCCAATATTGGCCGATTCCACCAGATGTATTGTAATTCCCGTAGTTCAATTGTTCCAGATAATCTTGAATCATATCCGGCGAGATGCTCTTATCCAACTCTTTAAAGTACCAGTTCGTGGAGTTTCGCATCGCTGTAAATAGATTTTGATCCCGGTTCCACTGCTCATGTGGATAGTGGATTCCATCCCATTTTAACAGGGAATCTTCGCTCGAAATCACATCGGACTCCAATCCAAACAAGGTGAGAAAAATCTTGTAGGTGGAGTTCGGTGAAATTCTTTGTGTACTTCCTGCCTCGTTGTAAATCCGATACTGGTCGGCTTTCAAATCATATAAGACAAAACTGCCTTCAAAACCACGGAAATAGTTGTCTAAATCCTCGTAAATAGTTCGATCATCTTGAAAATGATAGCGACTGCGATCGTCAGCTAAAGCGGAACCAACAAGAACCTGACTGGCAACCAATACGCCCAACATGGAAAAAATGATTGTACTTTTCAACTGCAACAGCTTCGATTCAGCCTTGTGAGAAGCGATTTTCTCGATTCGTTTTTTAACCGCCTTCTTGGAACCGTTTAACTGATTCGCCAAAACGACATTTTCAGCTCGACTTTCTTTATCCAAAAACTTAATGATGGTATGACCATATTCCAGATAATTTCGCTTGTCTAAAAAGTTCAATACAGCTACATCACAAGCAATTTCACGGTCTACTCTCATTTCCCGAAAAGCCAGCCAGACCAATGGATGGAACCAATACAAAAGCTGATACACCACGGTCACATAGTTCATGACGATATCATGGTTTTTTTGGTGCATGAGTTCATGCAAAAAGATATACTTCATTTCTCTATTTGACAGCCATTCGTCAAAATGACTGGGAAGGACAACATACGTCGTAAAAACGCCAAACGTCATCGGAGATTTGACCTGCTTGGATTCTGCCAACACGATGTGCCGATTTATTTTTACATCCTTCTTGCATTGTTCAAACAAATCGATGATTTCTTGATTGGTGATCACAGAAGCTGTCCGCTTGATCTGCTGGATTTTTAACCAGGCTGATAATGTGATTGAAGCACAAACAATCATGCCGACTACCCATATGCTGACGAGAATCGTAGGAAAGGAGTCCGGTGTATAGCGACTTACGGACAACGTTAAATCCTGTACCCAATTCGCATTTTCAAACACAGGGGCTTGCGCAGCGAGCGTCGAGCTGTCGACTTCATTGCGCTGATTCATGCCTGAGACAAAAAGATTTCCAAAATCAAAAAAGTAATTTGGGATAAAAACTGGCGTCAAAGCGACCAGCAAGAGAATCCACAAATTGTACTGCCATCTAGCCGACAGCTGGGAGCGAAATACTTTTCGAATCAAGAAAATAAGTGCGATCGTGCAAGAAGAAACGATCAAGCTTATCACCACATGATTGACGAACATGCTATCTGTCTCCCTCCCTTCTTACATAGGGGCAATTTAGATAAAAATAGAATCCGTATCAATTCTCCAGAGCAACAGGAACGCTCTTCAACCTGACAGGATTCATCTCTTCGCTAAACACAATTAGCTTCATTATGTCAAAAACGAGATCACGATACAAGCTATCGTCGATTGGAAGAAAAAAGAAAACACCTTCTTCAAAATGGTAAGAAGGTGTTTCTAACCTGATTTAGTTTGTTTTCAAAACATCGTGATCGACGTAACGCTCGCCATTCAGTTCGCTGATGACATTGATTGCAACCTTAGCGCCATCACCAGATGTAATAATCGTATGTACGCTTACTCCCGCGCACGTACCTGCTGCCCAAATTCCTTGGATGTTCGTCTTCCCTTGTGCATCGACATCGACAACAGTTTTAATCCGTGGCTCTGTACCTTCTTTGGTTTTTACCCCAATCGCTTCTGCCAAAGTCACGAGCGCTCCCGTTGCAAGAATCACATGCTTAGCCTCAAAGCTGCCTTTTTCCGCTGTCTCTACGAGTAAGCCTTGCTCTGTTTTGGTAATGTTGCTCACTTGATCGGCTACCAGCTCCGCACCGAATTTCGCTGCTTGCTTCTTACCGATCTCAATGAGGTCTGGGCCTGAGATTTCCATGATGCCGTAGTGATTTTCCATCCACGCGCGCTTGGTCATGCTCTTGTCATTATCAATCAGCAACGTCTTCTTACCTGCTTTTGCAGCAAACAACGCTGCACTTCCTCCTGCCGGGCCTGCTCCAATAATTACGATATCAAACAAAGAAATCTCTCCCTTCCAAAATAACTTTCATAACATAATTATATACTAAGTATTGTAAATGTGGCAATATCTTTCACAAGTTTATGCTGTCGATAGGAAAAATATTTACTATTATAAGGTAAAAGCATGGAGTCTCAGATAAATAGAACTTGGTCTAAGGAGTGAATCCTATCGAACTGCGAATAGGTTTTGTAATCGGGAAAAAATTAGATTTGAAAAGAATCGACGAGATCTTATACGCGCATGAAAACAAACAAGCTGCATCTTGTAAGGTAGTATTAGACTTTATGGAAATGGACCCAGAGATTTTCTTAAATCGTCCTTTTTCTTCTACAGAACAGGTACCCGTTAAAGATCCCGACCTCCTTGAAGCTGAACTTTCGCAATTGTACGATTTTGTGTGGGTTGAAGTATTAGGGGGAATTGAGAGACACGGCCATCCTAGCGTTACTATCTCTGAAGCAGAATATGAAGGGAAACTAATCCATACGTTAGACAAGAGAATGTTCATCTTTTTACGAGATATCATCAGTGACGATCAGGGGATACAACTGCTTGAGAAAATCTGCCATGTTCCAAAACCACTGCAATGGCTCGTCCTACCAAAAATGGACGGAAAAACTCCACCCCCAGACTATATTCTTAACGAGGTGGAGCAATGGGTTCGCAAGTTGATTGCATACGAGGTATAAGATAAATAGGAAAGGGCTATCTCAAACGTCATCGATCCTGACAATGAGATAGCCCTCTCCTTTTACGAAGGTCGTGTAATCCAGAATCGCCGAATGAGCAATCCATCCTCGTCTGTGCATTCCGATTCAAAGACGCCTCCATTATTCCGAATCGTTTTTTCCGATCCAACATTATCATAATCACAAATCAGCAGTACTTCATTTATCCCCAGCTCGCTCGTGATATTGAGAGCTTGCGCTAAAATTTCCGTCGCATAGCCTTTACGTCTCTCGGAAGGTCGGATTCCATATCCGATGTGCCCGCTGTACTTTCGTAAACGCTCGTTGAGACGATGCCGAATATTCACCGCCCCCACTATGCGCCGCTCTTCATTCATGAGCCAATACGTGGAATGAGGAACATAGCCATCCAAAAGATTTTCCTCGTTGCTCTCACTCTCCAGAAATTCCAGATACGCAGGAAAATCATAGGGCTCCCGACCCACCACCCACGGTACGATAGGCTCTCCACTTTCTTTCCACTCTTCGTAAAAGGAAATATACTCTGCTTGAAGTTCTGCACAAGGCTTCGTTAAATACAGTTTCCCAGCCATCGACTCCACTCTCCTATATTTTTTTCTGTAAAATTCTTTCTATTATATCTACAAGGAGAGCGGGTTACCAGCTTTACAGAAGCCGCGTAGGAAGAAGCGGACAGTCAGTCCCCCTTGCGAGGCGTTGGCCGAAGCGTAGACTGGAAATGCGCTTCTCCCCTCCACTACAGCAACGTAAAAAAACGTGGCACAAGCAACGAATCGCCTGTGCCACGCTCTTAACTGATTAATATTTATTAAACAACATGATCCAGAGGGAACCTGCAACGATTGTAAATACAATCACAAGTCCAAGAATCAATGTCTGTACGTTGTAGCGCGGTTTTTCTCCTTCGCGGATGTGCATGAAGAAGACCAACTGAACTACGAACTGCAAGACCGCCATTACCAAGATCGTGATCACGGTCGCCGTTTTACTCAAAATCGGGTTCATGACCAGCACGAGTGGGATAATGGTGAGCACGATCGACAGGATAAAACCGATCACGTACTCTTTCATCGATCCGTGACTATGATGTCCGCCATGGTTTTGATGTTGTGCCACCTTACATCACCCCCATCAAGTAAACGACTGTGAAGAGGAAGATCCACACAACGTCAAGGAAGTGCCAGTACAAGCTAAAGTTGGTAATTTTGCGGCGAGTAACCGCAGAGATTCCACGACGCTTCAGCTGCATGATCAACGCAGTCATCCAGAACAGACCAAGCGTTACGTGCAATCCGTGCGTGCCAACCAGTGTGTAGAAAGCGGACCAGTAGCCGCTAGTCGCCATGGTTGCGCCTTCGCTAATCAAGTGCATAAACTCAGTGACTTCCAACACTACGAAAGACAGTCCCAAAAGACCAGTTACAGCCAGCCAAGCAATCAGCTGCTTGACATTGCCTTTGTTCATCGCCAGAACAGCGAGACCGCTGGTAAAGCTACTTGTCAACAAGATGAAGGTTGAAGCAATAACGCCTGGCAGCTGGAACAGTTCCTGTCCAGTTGGTCCACCAGCAAAGCTATTCATCATTACCGCATATGTTGCAAACAACGTACCGAACAACACGCAGTCTGTTACAACGAAAATCCAAAAACCGAGAACCTTTAATTGTTCATGCTCTTCATGATGGTCGTGGTCGTGGCCGTGACCATGGTCATGATTCGTAGCCATCGTTACACCACCCTCCCCAGTGAAGCCTCAGTGCGACGCACTTCCTCCACCGGTACGTAATAATCCGTGTCGTATTGGAAGGAGCGTGCCCACATGCATGCGAATACGCCAATGAATCCAATAACGGCCATCCAAACCCATCCAAATGTGAAACCAAAACCTACCAAGAACCAGAAGTTCGCCATGATAAACGGAATTCCAGAGTTCTTCGGCATATGAATCGGCTCCAGTTTCGCCGGTTGTTCTTTATAGGTGCCATTTGCTTTTGCTTCTTTTGTTGCCCACCAGTCATCCATTTCTTTCACTTGTGGAACAACAGCAAAGTTGTAGAATGGTGCAGGTGACGGAATCGACCACTCCAGCGTGCGACCATTCCATGGATCGCCTGTCGTGTCGCGCTCACCATTCTTGATGCTGTAAGCGATTTGCCATACTTGGAAGATGAAACCGATCCCCATCATGAATGCCCCAACAGTGGATACGAGGTTCATATCTGCCCAGCCGCGGTCCCAACCGTACGTGTAGTAACGGCGAGTCATACCCATGAAACCGAGCGCGTATTGCGGCATAAAGCACACGTAGAAACCAATATTCCAGAACCAGAAGCCCCATTTGCCCAGTTTCTCGTCGAGCTTGAAACCGAACAGTTTTGGCCACCAGTAGTAAATACCAGCCAAGTAACCAAATACTACCCCACCGATCAACACTTGGTGGAAGTGGGCAACCAAGAAGTAACTGTTGTGATACTGATAGTCTGCTGGAGCTACCGCCAGCATTACCCCTGTCGCTCCACCAATTACGAAGCACGGGATAAAGGCAATCGTCCACAGCATTGGTTGTTTAAAGGATATCCGACCACGGTACATTGTAAACAGCCAGTTAAAGACCTTAACCCCGGTCGGGATACCAACAATCATCGTTGATATCGCAAAGAAGGCGATAACACTTGCGCTCGTACCCATTGTGAAGAAGTGGTGAGCCCATGTAAAGAACGATACAACGGCAATGATCATCATCGCCCAAACCATTGATTTGTAGCCGAAAATCTTCTTACGTGAGAACGTAGCCACGATTTCAGAGAAGATACCGAAAGCTGGTACTACTACGATATATACCTCAGGGTGACCCCACATCCAGATGAGGTTGAGGTACATCATCGGATTACCGCCGCCGTCCATTGTGAAGAAGTGGGCACCTGCGAAACGGTCAAGGAACAACAGAGCCAATGTTACAGTCAAAATTGGGAAAGCGAAGATAATCATAATGCAGCTGGACAATACGGACCAGCTAAACAATGGCATTTTGGAAAGCTTCATGCCAGGTGCACGCATTTTGAGAATCGTTACGATAAAGTTAATCCCTGTCGCCAAACTACCGATACCGGAGATCTGAATCCCCCAAATATAGAAGTTCTGACCTGGTCCAGGGCTGAATTCATTTTGTGACAATGGCGGGTAAGACAACCAACCAGCGTCCGGGGAGCCCCCGATTACGAACGAAATGTTGAACAGCATCGCGCCGAGCATAAACAGCCAGAAGCTGAGTGCGTTCAAGAACGGATACGCTACATCTCGGGCACCGAGCTGAAGCGGTACTACCATGTTGAACAAGGCAAACATCATCGGCATCGCCATGAACAAAATCATGATCGTACCGTGAGTCGTAAAGATAGCATTATAGTGTTCCGAGTTCAGGAACTCTACGTTCGGGAATGCCAGTTGCAAACGCATCAGCAGGGCGTCAACCCCACCGCGGAACAGCATCAGAAGCGATGCGATCAAATACATGATACCAATACGCTTATGGTCAACTGTAGTCAACCATTCACGCCATAGCCAACCCCATTTTTTATACTTAGTCAGAACGAATACGATCGCAATGATGGATAGTACAATCGATACGTCCGCACCGTAAATCAGTGGGTCACCTGTTACAAAGAACGTGGATGCAAAATCCTTAATGTTCTCCCACACGTGGTATTCCTCCTCCCTCTCGCCTAGTGGTTCATACTGGAATGATTCATTCCAGGCATGTTGTGCGATTCAGTCTTTTGTTGCGTATTTTGCGAAGTCTCATTAGAAGACTTGTCACCTGCAGGCGCAGGAGGTTTCTCCATCACATAGTCCATATCGTGACCATGGCCATATTTAGCAACGATCTCTTCAAACATACCTTCTGGGAATGCAGAATACGTAAACTTATCTGTAACGCCAGGCTTCCGAAGTTCTTCATAATCTGCCTTCGTCATAGCTGGAGTCGTACCTTTTACTTCTTTGACCCAGTTATCGAACTCTTCTTTCGGTTTTGCCACTACATTAAACTGCATTTTGGCGAAGCCTTCACCAGAGAAGTTGGAGCTAAATCCAGCGAATGTACCTGGTTCATCTGCTTGCAGATACAGCTCGGTAGCCATTCCCGCCATCGCATAAATCTGTCCACCCAATTCTGGAACCCAGAAAGAGTTCATCGGTGCATCAGCAGATACCTGGAAGCGAATCGGTACGCCTGCTGGAATCTCCAGATGGTTAACAGTTGCGATATTTTGTTCTGGATACGTAAACATCCATTTCCAGTCCAAAGCCGTAACCTGAATGGTCATAGGGGCAACTTCTTTATTCGGGTTCTCTTTTAACAAATAAATATCACGGACAGTAAAGTAACCCAGCAATGCAACGATAACGATAGGAATAATCCACCAAATTATCTCTAGGGTTGTACTGTGTGCCCACTCCGGCTTATAACTTGCTTTATTGCCCGGTGTATCCCGATAGCGGTATACAATGAAAGCGGTAAGCGTAATAACCGGAACGATAATGACAGCGACCAATATCGTGGAAATAATAATGAGATTATACTGCGTTTCTGCTACAGGTCCTTTTGGATTCAAGACGAGGTATTCGCTACCACAGCCTGTCAGCAGAACGGTGCCCAACACTGCCAAGATCCAAAACTGGATATGCCTCAGCATTTTTCCTCCGCTCATTCTCCTAATCCCTCCTAGTCACAAACAACAAGCATGTAATACTTTGAGAGCGTAGTTCTTTTCAGGTGAACTTCGCCTCACATATGCCGATAGTGCAGTCACTCACTATAGAGAGGTCCCGAACGAGGTTTTGGAAAACCTTCTTTTTTAACGTGCATTCACACTTTTCGAGAGCTCCTCACAATAGAGGTTTTTTAACACAAGTGAACTTCACTATTTGCCGCATATACATACTATCAGAGTCCGCGAGCTTTTGTACTCGTTTTTAACGACGTTCAATATTTCGTAGCTTTTCTGTTACAAAGTGTTCACATAGCATTCACGAGTTGATCATATTCTTGTTAGGATTCTCCTCTACTGAAGTCCATCACCCATTTTTGGTCATCTCATCCAATCTTGAATGTCAAGTTTTCTTTCAAGTTTTCTTTTCACTTTTAATAAAAAAATCAAAAAAACGCCAGCGCATTTGGCTGACGGCAAAATTCCGTATAAATAAAAAAACCTCTCATTAATAATGAAGAAAATGAGAGGTTCTCTATGGGACTATTTTTATCTTGTTAGGCGTCAGTTCTTTTTAGTGTCATCAAGCGAAATACCGTGCTCATAATGAAGATGTTCATACCAGCGATCAAAAATCCGATCGACACCATCAACGGCAAGTTCTGCGATCTGAAATCGCTTGCAGTGAAAGCCATAATAATAGCACCGACAAATAGTACTGTCCAAGCCATCCATCTTAATACATCCGCTGCTTTTCGATCGTTATTCATAACACAAAACCCCTATCATTATAGATTTTTTGCGTGACCGTTTTTGTTTTATGCTCTTATTGTAACATAATATTCACTTGTTGTTCATAATTTGTTCATTTTTTTATAAAAAATTTGTCAAAACTTTTTTCATAAACCTATTGGCTATCGTATTGTTGCATTTTTGCTTTGTGTCACAAATGTGAAAGCGTTATTGTTATAATGAATGAAGTAAACGGTTTCATACATTCCTAACATCTTGAACTGTCATCGAAGGTGGTTTGCCTATGGTTCATACACCCAAAAAAGCCCGCATCAGCCTCTTGACTCAAATGGTTCTGCTCATTTCCATCGTTGTCCTGATTAGCATGGGGATAGGAAATGCCTTATTTTCCTTCATATTAGATGACATTTTGGATCGTTATATTGGACAGCAAGCCATGACGGTCGCCAAGCTATCTGCCATGGACGAACGCATCATTGCAGCCTTCGAGACCGATCATCCTTCCAAGGTGATACAACCGATAGCCGAAACCATTCGGATGGAAACGGGCGCCAGCTATGTGGTGATTGGAAACAAGGACGGTATTCGGTACTCCCACTACGACCCAAAGCAAATTGGACTACCGATGGGAACCAGCAATAACCCCGTCTTTTTAGAAAACCGCTCGGTCATTTATCGGGGGACAGGTATTTCAGGTCCAGCCATCAAAGCAAAAACACCGATCGTCAACAAAAAAGGCGAAACAATCGGTGTCTCCTCTGTCGGCTATGTCATGAGTGATGTAGAGAAAAAGGTCGCGGAATACAAGGAAAGGGTCGTTGCGTTATCCCTGGTGCTGCTGGTTATCGGAATTATTGGCGCGATTATCATTGCCAGACGAGTCAAGCGATTGATCTTTGGTCTGGAGCCAGAAGAAATCTCATTTTTGTTTACGGAAAAAGCAGCTATTCTTGAATCGATTCGCGATGCTACGGTAGCAGTCGATATGCAAGGGCGTGTCGTCTCGATGAATAAACGCGCACGTTCCCTCCTCCAAGAAGATTTGACCGTAGGCAAATCGATCGCCAGCCCGCAATTGCGCGACATCATTCATTCTGTCAATCGAAATACACAAGAAATGAACTACAAAATTTTGCTGGGGCACGAAATTTTTATAACAGACTACTCTCCTATTTTGAGTAATAATGAAATCAGAGGCGTGGTCTTCACCTTTCGTCCAGAGTCTGAGATCGAGCAGCTCACCGAAGAAATTACGAAGATCAGTTCCTTTTCGGACAATATGCGTGCACAAAATCACGAATATTTAAATCGTTTGAACACCATTTACGGTCTACTCAAGTTAAAGGAGTACGACAAAGCAATCGAACTCATCACCGATGAAGTAAAGGAACGGCAGGATACTCTCGCCTTCATTATGAGTTCAGTCAAAGAGCCCTTCATCGCAGCTTGTCTGTTAGGGAAAATCAATCGCTCCAAAGAACTGAAGGTTTTACTCGAAATTGATCAGGACAGCTATTTGGGAAATGTACCTGACAGCTTGGATACAAAGGTATTGGTCACTATTCTCGGCAATTTGATCGACAACGCGATGGAAGCTGCCCTCGAATACAAAGGCTCTGACGCAATGGTTCACGTATCCTTTACTGATTTAGGTGGCGATATCATTTTTGACATCGAAGACAATGGACATGGGGTATCAAAAGAATTGGAACCCCGCATCTTTGAAAGCGGTGTCACTACGAAATCAGGTGAAAATCGTGGACTCGGTTTGGCTATTGTGAAAAACGCCATCGAGCTGTTAGAGGGGCAAATCTCACTCGGAAAAAGTGATCTTGGCGGAGCACGTTTCACCGTAGTCGTCCCCAAGAAGTGGGACACAGCAAGTGGAGAGGAGGCAATCCACGATGTCTGAGAAACCCATTACCGTCATGATCGTGGAAGATGACGAAATTGCAGCTAGAATCTATGAACAATTCACAAGTAAACTGGAAGGATTCCAGATTATTGCCACGGCCACGACTGGAAAACAGGCATTGGCGATGCTTCACGTCGTTACGCCGGATGTGCTGCTCTTGGATATTTATTTGCCGGATATGAACGGGATTGACCTGTTGCGTGAAGTACGGAAGCATTTTCGTGGGATCGATGTCGTCATGATCACAGCCGCAAACGATGTGGAAACCGTGAGAGAAGCAATACGTGGCGGGGCATACAGCTACATCATCAAGCCGATTATGATCGATAAATTCATGTCTACCTTGGAGCAATATGCAAATACGAGACGTCAGCTACAGCAGCATACAACCATTGATCAAACAGCAGTGGACAAGCTGTTTACAAAAGCCGCACACACTCCTGCTACCAAAACTGTTGAGACTGTCACCACGCTCCCGAAAGGCATCGACAAGCTGACGTTAAAGCTGATCCGGGACAAAATGCAGGAGACCACCCAAAGCATGAACGCCGATGATCTGGCTGCGCTAGCTGGCATGAGCCATTCGACGGTGCGCAGATACCTCGAATTTCTCGTCTCTATAAATGAAGTGACAGTCGAGACGTTCTATGGAACCGTCGGGCGTCCGGAACGAAAATACCGCTGGGTGCCACAAAAAACGGCCAAATAATGCCTGATAGCAAAAAGAAGGGGAAGCTTCATTTATGAACCTGAAGCTTCCCTTTTTCTTTTCTTGCTGCCGGTTGTGTCGCACCTGGACTCTTTTCCCGAAACATCGTGATGATGGCAACAGCTGCGATGATCATGACGGCAGCAATCAAGGTTTGACTTGTGAATTGTTCATCAGCGATCAGCCAGCCTAGAAATACAGCGACAATCGGGTTCACATAGGCGTACGTGGAGACTAGGGAAGGCTCTGCATTTTTCAAAAGCCAAATGTACGCCGTGTAGGCGACAATGGAACCGAATCCAACTAAATAGCCAAAGGCAATCCATGAACGCAGGGTAATCTCCGTTATATGCAGCTTCGTCCAATCGTCGAGAAACAGTGACGCGATCCCCAGCAAAATTCCTCCGATGATCATTTGCAAGGCCGTCGCCATCACAGGTGATGCTGGGAGCTTTGCATGGCGCGAATACAACGATCCCACTGACCAGCAGATCGAAGCAAATAGGAGCGCCACGATTCCGATGGTATCGATCCCTTGATTGCCTGTGCCCTCGGGATGGACAACCAGCACAGCGATCCCCGCCAAGCCAAACAGGATTCCTCCCATGACGCCAACTGTTGGCTTTTGCTTGCTGCCACCGATCCAGTTGAAAACGAGAATCCATAATGGAACGGTAGCGATTAGCAAGGACGCGATTGCTGACGGTACCTTGAGCTGTGCCCATGCGACTACACCGTTACCTCCGAGAAGCAGCAACGCCCCAACCATTCCAGCCCCTCTCCATTCTGCTGCACTGGGCAGCTCTGCCCCTTTCCAACGCCCGATCAGGAACAGGATCGATCCGGCTAGAAAAAATCGCGCCCCCGCCATAATAAAGGGTGGCATCGATTCAATGGCGATCTTCATTCCGAGATAAGTGCCTCCCCAAAACAGATAGACCGCTAGCAGCGCAATTGTAACGACAAATAATTTCGAATCTTTTTTTCCTGTCATTGTGTTTCCACCCTGGCTTTCAAATTTCTTTCCTGCCATCCTCGTAGATCGTCGACAAGATGAAGGTCGTGGAGGTTTCCAGTATTTCATCATACTGGACCATTTCATCGATCAGATTGGTGATATCTTCCGGTGCCATCGCACGTACTTTTAGCATCATACACCACTCTCCCGCGAGCCGCTGGCATTCGATAATGGTCACGTTCGGTACTTGAACGTTCACAATCTTTGCTGTGATTTCTTTGAAGTCCTGACATCTTGCTTTTACGAAGATTAATACCTTCAGCCTTTGCTCTAATTTTCTCCAATCAATGATGCCACGGTATCCCTTGATAACCCCATTCTTTTCGAGCTTGGCAACCCGTTGGTGGACAGCCGGTCGCGAGATGTGCAGCAGCTTGCTAATTTCCTCGTGAGATATCCTTCCGTTTTCCTCGAGCAATTGAACAACTCTCAGGTCAACCTCATCCATCACATACCTCCTGTGGTTATAGTAGCATATTTTCCTTCATATAGACCATTCGTACTCTATATTGACCGAATTCAAACGAATAGTAAATACAGAAGCAAGATATCAAGAATATAATGCCTAAAAACCGTCTTGAAAGCCCCCTTATCATTACGAATCGTTACTTAGGTACACATACAAAAAAGAACATGCCCCCGCTTGATTGTAAGCGGGGACCAGCTTAGAAGCATCGTCCTTATCATTCTGGTTTCTCAAACAACGCCATCCACTCATCAACTTGGATGGAAACGACTTGCTCTCCTTCTTTTTCAACCGCGAAGTAGGCTTGGATTTCCTCATCGGCGCTTGTGATATGCGCGGTTACTTGCTCAACCTGCTCCTCAGTCTCAGTCGTACGTCTGACCCAAGTCGCATATGGGAACGTCTTTTTACGGATGCGCGAATGACTCTCCACCAGTCCCTCTTGCTCTATCCATGCTAACCATTCGGAGCGTGAGTAGCTTCGTACATGGCTGTGATCCCGAAGTTTTTCCAGTGTATTCACAAATCGATCGAGTTTATCATCCTCTGCTGCGATATTGTCGATCAGCACAAATTTTCCACCCGGCTTTAGGACACGGGCCACTTCTTTTACAAACGCCTCTGGGTTCGGGAAGTGATGGGCCGCGATTCTGCACCCGACTGCATCAAAGGTTTCACTTAAAAACGGAAGTGCTTCTGCGTCCGCAACTACATAAAAGACATTGCTTGCGTGAGATTTCAGATGGTTTCGCGCCGCTGTAAGCATCGGCTGCGTCAAATCAGTCGCAAAGACTTGACCGACATGTGGAGCGATTGCCTTGGTAAGATGACCACCGCCCGTTGCCACATCGAGAAACACCCAATCAGGCGAAGGATTCAGCCAAGGCTTCAGGAGAGCGAGATCCTCTCCCGTAGCATGCGTCTGGCTATTCACATACTTTTCGGCATTCGCACCGAACTGCTGCTTGACTTCCTCTTTGATCTTTTTGTCATCGCGCATGAGAATGGCCCTCCTCTATTCTTCTATTCTTCTATTCTTCGTTCACGATTACTTTCTTTCCTCTCATTTTCATGATCAAGGGAACGGTGATCCAGAGAACCGCAATAATCAGAAACACTAGCGATACTGGCTTTTGAATAAAGATCGAAAAATCACCATTGGACGTCGTCAGGGCGCGTCGCAAATTGTTTTCAATCATCGGACCCAAGACCAAGCCAAGAACGAGTGGAGCCATTGGAAAATCGTTTTTCGCCAAAAAGTAACCCACGAGTCCACAGAGAAGCAGCAAGACTAGATCAAATACGGAGACACGGACTGCGTATACACCAAACACGGAAATGGCAACGATCATCGGGATCAAATATTTAGGCGGTGTCTCAATCAGCTTCGCAAACACCTTTACGAGTGGCATATTGAGGATCAAGAGCATTACGTTTCCGATGAACATACTGGCGATCAAGCCCCAAGCGATGGTCGGATGATCTTCAAACAAGAGAGGACCTGGCTGCACGTTGTACATAATCAGTGCGCCCATCAATACCGCTGTCGTCCCTGTACCCGGAATCCCCAAGGTCAAAAGTGGGATCATCGCCCCGCCAGATGCTGCGTTGTTTGCCGACTCTGGAGCTGCTACCCCAGCGATTGCCCCTTTGCCGAATTTTTCAGGCGTTTTACTGATTTTCTTTTCCAGCAAATAAGCGAGGAAGGATGCCAGTGTTGCACCAGAACCAGGAACGATGCCTTTAAAGAACCCAACCAGCGATCCGCGGAGAATCGGTCCAGCACTTTCCTTCAAATCTTGCTTGGTCGGTACGATTCGGGAGATTTTGGCGATCTCTCCCTCATTCACATCCCGTTCGAGAATCGTCTTGAACACTTCCCCAAGCGCAAATACCCCAACGGCGATCGTCAAAAATTCCAAACCGGAATAAAGCTCGGGCATATCAAAGGTAAAACGCGCCACGCCGGATACGTTGTCCAGCCCGATCGTCGCAATTAATAAGCCGAAAACCGTCATCATCAATGCTTTAGTGACGGACTTGCCTGCTAACCCGCTCAATGCGCACAACCCCAAGATCATCAGCGAAAACTCATCTGCCGGGCTGAGCTTGAGCGCTACTTCAGAGAGTGGCTCAGCCAAAAATACCAGACCGATAAGCGAGACAAGCCCTGCAAAAAACGAACCAATCGCAGCGATGGAGAGAGCAACCCCCGCTCTTCCCTGTTTAGCCATCGGGTATCCGTCCAGTACGGTAACGACAGAAGATGACTCACCAGGTGTATTCAACAAAATCGAAGTGGTAGAGCCTCCGTACATCGCTCCGTAGTATACCCCTGCCAACAAAATAATGGCGCTGGTCGCCGCTGCTTCTGGCGGCAGTCCACTCGTCAACGAAGCTGTCACCGGAATCAACAAGGCCACGCCACTGATTGGCCCAATCCCTGGCAATACTCCAACTACTGTCCCGATCAAGACACCGACAAACGCAAAGATGATATTTTGCCATTGCAGGGCAGTCGCAAATCCGTTCAGCAAATAGTCAATTGCACCCATTTCATCCACCTCCTACAAGCCTAACCATGTTGGTAAACCGGGCAATGTGCCATCGAGAACTTCCACGTACAACAAGTAGACACCGAACGAAAACGCACCAGAAATGAGGATGCTGTTGAGCCATTTTCCTTTTTGCATCGTCTGGAATCCAACCAAAAGGAACAGGAAGGTACTGATCACGTATCCGATTTCCTCTAAAAGCAATACGTAGAATAATGCCGCGACAAGAATGATGAGGAACCGTTTGTAATCGAGCTTTTCCTTCTCTTTCTTGCCCTCTTGCTTGTATTTGAACGTCTCATAAAATAATCGCAGGCTGAGTAGGATCAGAAGACTTCCGAGCCCCATCGGAAAAATGTTTGGTCCGACATTGCTGCCGTATGCACTCGCCGAGATGTTTTGGCTGCCGACCACAAATGCCACGCCCAACACAAGAAAAATTAGACTGGCGAAGCGGTCAAATGTTTTGCTCACGTATGTTCCCTCCTGTTCGTACAAGAATCCAGAATGAAGGAGGAGAAGAATCACTCCTTCTCCTGCCCTCATCCAACCTTTTTATTTCGCCATTCCGAGCAAGCTCAGGATTTCCTTGAACATTTTTTCTTGCTCACCCAGGTAGCTCTTGAAGTCTGCACCTCTTTTGTAGCCATCGTCCCAGCCGTTTGCTTCCAGCTCTGCTTTCCACTCAGGAGTCTCTGTCATCGCTTTCAATTTTTGCTCCCAGTAAGCCACAGCATCTGGCGTCATGTTTTTTGGTCCAAATACACCGCGCCAGTTGATCAGCTCCGTGTCATAACCGGATTCTTTGTACGTCGGGATATCCTTGAACATACCTTTCAAACGCTCAGGGGATGAAACACCCAAGATTTTTACTTTGCCGGATTTCAAGTATTCACCTGAACCAGATACATCTGTAGCCAGTACGTCAGCATTGCCACCCAAGAGAGATGCGATCGCTTCTCCGCCGCCATCGTAAGAGATGTATTTCACTGCTTTCGGATCAATCCCCGCTTTTACAGCTGGCATCAAAAAGGTCAAGTGATCAAGCGAGCCAGGAGCAGAACCGCCTGCAACCGTTACTTTCGTTGGATCAGCTTTGATTGCATCCATTAACGATTTCAGATCCTTGTATGGAGAATCGGCTGCTACTACGATCGCGCCGTAATCTTTCGTCAATTGTGCCAACGGAGTCATATCATTGTAGGAATGCGGGCTGTTTCCTTCTTTTTTCACATTGTTGATAACAATTGGTGTAGAGGGAAGCAGGAGCTTATAGTTGTTTTTCTTGTCCTGTGTCACGAAATCAGCCAAGCCGACTGCCTGTCCGCCACCTGGCTTGTTTTCGACGGAGATCGTCTTGTCTACCAGCTTCGTTGCTGACATCACCTTTGCGAGGGAACGTGCTGTTTTATCCAAGCCCCCGCCTGCCCCCGATGGAGCGATAACCGAGATTGGTTTTTCCGGGTAGGTAGAAGCTCCTCCAGAGGATGCCGTCTGCCCACCGCCGCCTCCACAGGCTGCGAGGCTAAGTGCCATTGCCGTAGTGAGGAGTACTCCGGTCCACGTTG
Organism: Brevibacillus fortis; assembly: GCF_046196545.1. Taxonomy (GTDB): domain Bacteria; phylum Bacillota; class Bacilli; order Brevibacillales; family Brevibacillaceae; genus Brevibacillus; species Brevibacillus fortis_A. Next base: position 1,306,238 of record NZ_CP176370.1, on the reverse strand, counting down.
TCCATTTGTTTGATTTTTTCATCTTTATAACCCCCTCGATTGATAGCGTTTTCAAATAAGTTAAGGAGATCATAGCATCCGATGAAAACGCTTCCTAGTTTGTTTAGATAATTTGGATAAACACCATATTTATGATTATTTTCATTCTTTTCACGCCAAAAAGACCTGCCGTTCCAATCACGGAACGTACAGGCCTTGCTATTGATTCGACTGTAAAACTGCGTCAGGCGCTGGTCTCCTTTGGCTGTTTGATCCTGCTGTAGCGGTTCGTCCATGCACGAGCACCAAAGGAAAACAGCGTAAGGACAAGGACCAAACGAAACAGATGAAACGCCGTCACTAAAAGTGGATCAGCTCCTGTCGCCAAGGCAGTCAAGCTCATCTCGGCGAGTCCACCTGGCACCGTAGCCAAAATGGCCGTCACGATATCAGTAGCAGTCACATAAGAAATGCCCATTGCAAGCACAATCACCATGACGAACAAGAACAGGGAATGCATGAGACCGAACAGAAAGAATCGGCGGTTTTTGGCGATGTCCTCTCGTTTGAAGCCAAGACCGATGCTGACCCCGATGAATATTTGCGCCCCTTGGACCAGGATGCTTGGCAACGCAGGACTCTCTCCCACAAGCGATGTATTCATCGAAATCAAAGCGGTCACGAGCAAGGCACCTAACAAGAATGGGGCAGGTATATAACAACGTGACGCAATCAACGCTCCAATGACACCAGACACAAGAATCATGACTGTCTGCCCAATCCCCAGCATGTGTTCTGTAGTAGCCGTCTGTATGGCAGCATGGGTAGGTAGAAATGTCACAAGATAAGGGGTACAAAGCACGACGCTGATTGCACGGATCGAGTGGAAAATCGTGATGACTTGTTGATTTCCTCCCGCCGTTTGCCCCACCGACACCATTTCCGATAATCCGCCGGGAATATTGCTGAAGATCGCCGTTATTCCGTCTACTCGGCAGACCTTATAAAATATCCAAGCGTTCACTAAACTGATCAAGATGGTCAAAATCGTGGTGATGACCCTCAAACCGATGTGCCCTGTCATCGTCTCGACGATTTCAGATGTCATTCGCAGACCAAGGGTGATCCCGATCACTGTCAATCCTGCTTGACGAAACCAACGGGGAATCCAAAGATTTTTGACCCCAAGCATATTACAGATAACTGTGGTGACTAGTGCTCCGAGCAGCCAAGGAAGTGGGCTGTGGATGGTAGCAAACAGCCAACCTCCCAGTGATCCGAGCAACAATGTAAACAGAATGCGTAGCAGCATAAGCGTTCCCTCTCCTACTCTCCGACGTTGTATGAAGCTTCTAGGGTGGGGGTACACCTAGTGTAAAACAATTGTTCTCGCAGCAAAAATACAAAATGGTTATCGTTGGCGATTCCTTGAATGAATAACAAAAAACTGCTGCCTCCCATTCAGAGAGTTCCCAGCAGTTCCTTTTTCCTTGCTTAATCGATGAATGGTATCTCACCCTTCTCCATAAAGCGCACAAATGCCTTGACCATTTGCAAATCCATTGAGTCGGCATGATAAAACATCCAGGTACTTCGCTTGATCGGCTCCCCTTCTGCTGTGGTCAGCTCAATCATGTGCAGATCGTCTTTGCCATTCAGTACGCCTCGTGGAAGGATGGCGTACCCCAAACCATTTGCTACCATTTCACTGCATGTATCCGCCTTATCGACCTCCATGCCGATCAGCGGTGGTTGGGAAAATCGTTCAGTCCACCAGTCGTCCACTAAAGCCCGCAGCATCGGGTCCGTCTCATAGTCGATTCGCGGCAGGGTGGGCAGGTCGTCGATATGAATGGGTTCCGTGGAAACGACATAGACCGATTCCTCGAACAGCAAGTGCTTTTGGTCGGACCAGTTGTAGCTTCCCCGGACGAAGCCTACGTGCACGTCCTGATTATACACGGACTTGTAGACGTCTTTGCTCCATCCGGTCATTACCTTGTATTCGACGTTTGGATAGGCTTCCTTGAACCTTTTCAAGATCATCGGGAGCTTGTACCGTGCAAAATAGTTGGAAACCCCCAGCCGGAGCGTACCATTGATCTCGTCTCCCATGTTCAAGACATGCTCCTTGATATTGCGCAATCTGAGGAGCATTTCATCCGCGCATTTGGCTAAATACTCACCTTGAGGAGTGAAATGAACGCCTCTACTCCCCCGTTGCACGATCTGTACGCCAAATTCTTTTTCAATCTGCCGTAGCCGTTTTGTCAGCGCAGGCTGGGACAAATACAAGCTTTCGGCAGTTTTTGTAATGTTTTGTTCCTGGTACAAGGTTTGGAGAATGTACCAATCGCGATATTCCATAGCTATAGTGTCTCCGCATGATTATTTGTCACTTCTTTATTTAACACATTCTTCTCCTTCCTTTTCAAATAGTTTCCAATCACGATCACCAGAAGTGCCAATGCTACTGGCAAAATCATATGCAGCGAAGGCATTACCCCCTCCAGGAAGCTGCCAACTGCTTTGTCTCCTACAATCATTTCTCCTGCTGTATATCCGAGCAAAGCCGCCCCCAATAATACGATGATGGGAAAACGGTTCATCAGCTTCATCAGCAACTGACTTCCCCAAATGATGAGCGGAATGCTGATGGCAAGACCGATGATAACCAACACCAGGTTCCCGTTTGCTGCTCCCGCTACAGCAATGACATTGTCCAGACTCATAATCAGATCGGCAAAAATAATGGTTTTGAATGCCTCAACAAAACTCGATCCGCCACCAATGTGACTGTCCTCATCTTCACCTTTTAACAGCTTGACCGCAATCCAGATGAGCAAAAGCCCTCCGACGACTTGGACAAACGGGATTTTCAACAGCCAAATGGCAATGAAGGTAAGGATGATCCGCAGTCCGATTGCACCGAAGCTCCCCCAAAAAGTGGCTTTTTTCTGCAGCTCTGGACTCAGGTTGCGACAGGCAAGAGCAATAACGACTGCATTGTCTCCGCTCAAGACCAGGTTGATCATAATGATTTGTAGTAAGCTAAGTAAGTATTCTGTCATGATGTCTCCCTCCAATATTGCTGATATTGACAATAATAGACCTATCTTTTCGTTAGTGCAGTATTATTTCTATTATTTGCATATATTTTTTTGAAAGACAGGCTACTTCTTGTATCCATACACAGAATAATCCGCTCGCACTTTTCGAATCGCTAGCCAAACCGGCAATCCTCTCGCTACCCAGCGCAAGGCAGACATAATATTTTGTTCATTTTCAAACTGCTCGACAATGATGACAGTCTTTTCATTGATGTACGTCTGTAGCTTCTCCCAGCCCATTTCGGAATAGCGGTCATTTCCGTATGTTTTCAGAGCCAAAAAGTCTTCGCGTTTTGGGTCCTTCAGTTGGAGGAGATGTTGAATGGCTCTCGCGCATTCGGGATGAATGGTATTATTCATGATGTCATGCCTCACTTTGGTACGGAATGGCCTTTTTCCAGCACCTGATATTTTTTGCTGTCTTTCCTGACAATTTCAATTGCGATTTTGTTCTTATCCAGTACGCCATTTATCGTGTAGTATGTACTGCCCGGGATGTAGTAGGGAGTATCCCCCTCTTTGAACTCCTCCCATTCGCCTATTCTGCTGACTACCCCAAGCCTGCTATCTAGATTGGATTCAGTTAACTCCTCTTCAATCGGAACGTAATAATATCCATCATGAACGAGGTATTCAAAAGATCTGTCTTCCGATTTTTCGAGCCAACTCGCATCTTGCGAATCTAATGTTATATTCTCCATAGTGGTAAGAATAGAAGTTACTTGTTGCGCTTTGATCGAGTCTTCGATTTGCGAGATGCCCATGCCGGCACTGCCAATACCAAGAACACTCAAGATAAAAATGACAAACAACCATTTTCGATTCATCGATCGCTCACCACCAAGCACGAGATATACCCTCTTCCTCAATGTTAAACGATCGCAGCTAGCTTCGCACGCAAATAAAAAAGGCCATCATCACTTTGATAGGATAACGACCTTTTGTGCTTCTGTTGATTCAGTTTTTCTGCTCTGGTCTTCGTCGTCCGCTGTCTCATGTCAGAAAAAGCGAAAATGCTTCTGTTGAGCTCTGGGTTTCTTTTGCCTTCACGGGCCAGCTTTTCCCGTTGCTTTCGTGCTGCGCTTTTTGCCATTGTCTTTCACTCCTTTTTGAACGTATCGGAAAGTTTAAGTTCTTCACAGTGCGAAAGCGACCATGCTTTACGGTAAATACCGTCCTTGGTGTTATCATAGAACGCTTCCTGTGTGGTTGCAACGAAAATAGTAAAATCGCCTACAACTCTTGTCCATTCCTTTTGCTATCGCCTGAATAGGATAGATTGACAGGAGGTGTTGAGTCTCGATGAAAAAGAAAAGACTCACTGCGAGACGCGTGGAAAGCCAAGTGTATTCCAATCGGGTTCTGCGCTCTGAATTCGACCGCAACTGGCGTACGGTAATCTCCAGAAGTGGTTACGTTATTTATATTGCAACAGCGAATCGGGCAAAAATCACTGTACTGCTCTCAGATGGATCTAGGAAATTGCTTATCTTCAAACAAGGTGGAAGAGTATTGGTTGGCGGTGGGGGTACCAGTCATTATAGCAAACCGCACATTGCAAAGGACTTGTAAGATGTGGGAATCGCCCTGCTCAGTATTGCTTGTGGCAGGGCAATTTTCATTGAACGGATAGCTTACCTCGTCTTAATGATCACCGTCATTTTTTGTTTCACTTTTGTATCCTGAATCATTCCAATGATCTCCGCTCGTTTCCATACAACAAATTTATGCTCTTGCCCGTTATGCATCTTGATTTTCATTCCGTTTGGGATCACGAACAGCGTATTTCGCTTTTCAACTGCCGCAATATCTTTCAAGTTTAATTCGAGAGGTTGTGTTTGAATATTGAGACTGTGTGGTTGAAAATAGAGTCTTTCACTCGAAATCGTTAACTTCCCACCTACTCCTTCCATTCCTCTGAATAGGTTTGCCGCTATATTCTCTTTGACAATCGACTCGTTTGACCTGAGTTCCATTGCATCTTTCCCCCTCTTACATACGAATTATGTTTTTTGGTTCGAATTGATAGGAACGCTCACCCTTATTCCAAAAAAGCGCTGGAGTATTCAACAACTCCCGAGACATTGGCCAAAGCATTTTCTTGCAGCTCCAATGCCATAAATACCTCATCCGGTACTTCAAAAGGTGCTTTTATTCCCCATCGGGAAGCTTTTTGGAAGCCAAACTTCGGGTAGTATTCGGGATGCCCGAGGACAACAACAGATTGGTATCCCAGTTCTTTGGCTTTTTGGAGGGCTTCGAGAATTAACTTCTTTCCTATGCCTTTGCTTTGATAATCGGGCAAGACAGACACTGGGGCAAGTGCTAGTGACTCTATGGTCTGATTGTCATTGGAGATGTGTATTTTTGAAAAAAGAATATGTCCTACGATTTCTTGATTTTCTTCATCAATCGCAACTAGAGATAACGCGGGGATGAATGCATCAGATTTTCTGATGCGAGACACCAATTCATGTTCTTTTTTATCGCTGAACTCCGCATTCGCGAATGCACTTTTTACGACTTGCTCAGTAACGGAATAATCATCTACCTGTTCTTTTCTAATCCTCATGTTCATCGTTTTCATCTCCTAATTCCATATCGCTTGTATTGCCCATATGTTATCACATCTATACGGCAAAGCGCCCTGCTCATATGCCTGGAGACAGGGCGCTTCGTTTGTTTAAGGAAACAGGTTAATAAGTAAACTTGTTGATCAAAACTTTCAGCTCTTCCGCCAATGACGACAAGGATTGAGCGGAGGAGGAGATCTCTTGCATGGAGGCGAGCTGCTCCTCAGTAGAAGCTGCTACTTCCTCGGCCGTTTCGGCATTGCTTTTCGCGATGGTGACGAGCACATTGGCTGTCGCGGTTACTTCCTGAACAGCAGACAAAATTTGCTGTGCGATCAAGGAAACCTCTGCGATATGCGGATTGGTCAGTCTGGTGCTTTCCATGATGCCTTCAAACTTGTGAATCGTCTCCTCCGAAACGTTCAAGCCTTCTGCAACATCCAGTCTGACTTTTTCCATGTTGTCGACGGATTGTTTGGTTTCCCGCTGAATCTCCGTGATCAATTCAGAAATTTGCTTGGCCGACAATTGTGATTGCTCAGCCAACAGCCTCACCTCTGTAGCTACAACCGCAAAGCCTTTGCCATGCTCACCAGCCCGCGCCGCTTCAATCGCTGCATTCAATGCCAGCAAATTCGTCTGCTGGGCAATCCCGCTGATGACATCCGAGATTGTACCGATTTCTTTCGAACGATCATAGAGCGATTTGGTCATGCGATCCGACTGTTCTACCGATTCATGAATCGACTTCATTTGACTCACGACCTGAGCGACAAAGTTGCCACCTTCTTCTGCCTGAACTGTCGTTTGCTGAGCAGTATCCGACAACACATTGACACTCTCTACAATCCGTGTGACCCCTTCCGAAATGTCTTGCAATGAACGAACATTTTGGTCGATTCCGCTCGTTTGTTGTTCCGCGCTGCCAGCTACCTCCTGAACAGCAGTCGTTACATGCTCGGTTGCAATGCTCGTCTGCTGCGCACTCGCAGTCAATTGCTCCGAAGACGCTGCTACTTGCTCCGCTCTGGCCTCGACATCGGAAATGAGCGCGCGCAGGTTATCCTGCATCGTGTTAAAAGCATGGCCGAGCTCACCAATTTCATCGGTTGACCGCACTTCAATCGGGTCAGTCAAAATACCTTGGCTCACTCTGACCGCATGTACCTTCACTTCCTGGATGGACTGGAGAAGGGAACGCAGTACAGCTGCTACAAGGAGTCCTCCCAGCAGCAAGCAGATCGTAATCGTCCAAAACGTTTGGGCGAAAATCGGCTGTGCAGCATCCTCAACCTCTGACAGGTACATCGACCCGGCAATTTTCCAGCCTGTAGCTGGATTCGTCACATAGTAGATCTGTTTCGGGATGCTTTGCTCCTCATATTGGAATTGACCTGTTTCTCCTTGGTACATGTTGTCGTAAAAACTCTCTTGTGCCAGCGTTCCTGCCTGATTTTCCGGGTGGACGACATACTTCTTATTGCTGTCCACTACGATGACATCTCCATCGGAACCGATGCTGACTGAGTTTGCCAGTTGTTTGATCTGTTCAATTCCTACCGTGATGCAGATTACCCCTGCGCCATCCTCCGTCGTTCTCGCTACCGCTACTAAAACCTCACCTGATACCGCCGAAATATATGGCTCCGTAATGACGACAGTTCCCTTGTTCTCCATCGCTTTTTTGTACCAGTCTCTCGTCCGCGGATCAAACCCTGCCTGTACTTCTTGCTTGGGAGCACGGAAGTACTGTCCGTCAACCGTTCCCAGACTGATACTGGTCGCATCCAGATGCATACCCATATAGGAATCCAAATGATGCATGATTTCTTCTTGAACATCAGCTGATTTCACGCCAGGTGTGATATCTTTTGCCAAATAGTCAGCATCCTTCTTTTTGCCCTCAAACGTACTACTGACGATGGAATTGACCAAATCGACGTTTTCGTTGGCGCTGTCCATGATCTGTTTTTCAATTTCTTGCTTCGCTTGATTGTAAGCCAGGCTTCCAACGACAAGGGAAGGGACTAGCAGAATCAAAAGAAATGTGATGATGAGTTTGGTTCGATAGCTTCGAAACCAATTTCGCAAATTAACTTTCACTTCATTTCATCTACTTTCTAAGTTGTATTAGTAAACGTTTCATGTTGGTGAAGTCCTAATTTTTTATATCGGTAACGAAGGTAGGTTAATTAAGTAAAAAATATATAGAACTGTAATAGCTATAAAAAAGCGGCCCCCGAGGCCATAGAAAAACCGCCCTGCTTATGTATGATAGACAGGACGGTTGGTATTAGTTGACTATTTAGTAGCGAAATTTATAGATCATCGCATTCAGCTCTTCTGTAGAAGCGGCTACTTCCTCTGCGGTGTCTGCATTGCCTTTTGCAATCATCGCCAAGGGGAAACTTTTCCCTAACATATAACCCCAATCTAATATCGGCTCGGAATGAATGAGTATGTAGTGTAAATTTTACGAATAAAGTATCTATCTGTAAGTCACCTTAACCGCGCTTCATTTTCCCCAAGCGGATGAACTGTTCGTCACGTACACGAAGCTTTTCTGAGACAGACGTATCCTTATACGAGTAAATACCTGCTCCGGTCTTGGTTCCGAGATTGCCTTCTGCTACTCTTTCTTCTATGATGGCGGGTGCTTTTGTCGAGGCATCCAGCTCTGGCGCCAAGTTATCCATCACACGCTTCCACGTATCGAGTCCGCCAAAATCCGCCGTCTCAATAGGCCCGACAAAAGCCCAGCGATAACCAATTCCATCCTTCATCACCGTATCGATCTGGGCTGCATCTGCCACACCTTCTGCGAGCAAATGAAAAGCTTCTCTCATCAACGCTGTTTGCAGCCGATTAGCGATAAAGCCCGGTACATCCTTTTTCAGCAAAACCGGGGACTTCCCGATCTCTTCCATCAGCTGCATCGTCTTGTGAACCACTTCCTGCGCCGTACTCTCGTGCCTGACTACCTCGACCAACGGAACCAATTGGGCCGGATTGAAAAAATGTGTAATGATAAAGCGTTGTGGCGTGGTTGCTTTTTCGATCAGTCGCGCAATCGAAAACGTAGACGTATTAGAAGCAATAATCGCATCTGGCCTCGCGTATTGCTCCAGCTTTTCAAACATCTCCCACTTTAGCTCGATGACTTCTGGTACCGCTTCTGTGATGACTTCTGCATCAGATACTGCCGCTCGCAAATCCGTGGTCAGGACGATATGCTCGAGCGCTGCTGCTCTAGACTGGTCTGCAATCACTCCCTCTGCAACCAGAAGGGAAAGGCTGTGCTCGATGCTAGCTCTCGCTTTCATTAAAAACTCTTCCTGCAAATCGTAAAGAGAGACACGAAATCCAGCTAATGCGAATAGCTGCGCGATTCCATGTCCCATAACACCTGATCCAATAACAGCCGCATGCTTTTTCATAGAAAGAGCCTCCCAGGGTGAATTAGGTTTACTAACAAAGCTTCCACTATTAAATACCTAGTTCCTGCCAGCAAATCCCTACTACTTTTACCGAAATTCATTCCTTTGGCGCTTGCTGGTAAGGACATATTTTTGTACCATTAAAAAATGTTTAATAAACCCAGTTATTGGAATGAACGTTTCATATACGGAGGTACACATGAAACTACTGAATAAAGTCGTGGTCATCACAGGAGCCAGTCGAGGATTGGGTCTTGAAATGGCAAATGTTCTGGCAAAAGAAGGAGCGATTGTCTGGGCAACCTCTCGAACCGCGCCTCATCCTAACGAAATCGCACATGCTGAACCGGGAAGTGTGACGAATGTACAGCTAGACGTGACTGACGAGCAAAGCGTCCTTGCCCTATTTGCGCAAGTACAAAGGTTATACGGACGTCTAGATGTCCTCGTCAACAATGCAGGAGTCGGCGTGTTTAAGCCTGTTGAACAAACAAGCTTAGAAGAATGGGAGAATGTTTTCCGCACCAATGTAACCGGACTCTTTCTTTGCAGCCGTGAAGGTTACAAGGTAATGAAAGCTCACGGAGGCCGAATCATCAATATCTCTAGTGTCTCAGGATATATTCCCATTGCAGAAAACGGCGTTTATGGTGCTTCGAAATTTGCCGTCCAAGGCTTTTCCCAAATTTGCAATGAAGAATGGAAAAACGACAATGTAAGAGTCTCTACCATTTTTCCCGGCGCCGTTCATACAAACATGACGGAGGACCGGCATTTTTTTGATCCGAGTGCGATGCTCGTACCAAAAGATGTAGCAGATACCGTGTTAGATATCGCCTCCCGTCCCCTACACGTTCGAATTGATGAGGTCAAAATCCTCCCTCCTAAAGGCATTCTCTAAATGACAGATTAATAAGGAGAGTTTACAAATGCAGCAAGTAGCAATAATCACAGGAGCAGGCAATGGAATCGGGGCCGCAGCAGCAAAGCTTTTGGCTCAGCATGGGGTCCATGTCGCTGTTCTTGATGTACAAGAAGAAAAGGCAAAAATAGTCGCTCAAGAAATTAATCAGGCCGGCGGTCAAGCCTTGTCCTTTCGCTGTAATGTCGGCCAACGAGCGCAGGTTGAAGAAGCGATCCAGCTTGTGGAATCGCATTTCGGAGATATCACCATCTTGGTCAACAATGCAGGAGTTGGCGGTCCATTCCACCGGGTAGACGAAGTCTCCGATGAAGAATGGGATTGGATCATGAATACCAACTTGAAGAGTGTATTCCTATTTTGCAGAAACTTGTTGCCCAAGATGAAAGAAAGGAACTACGGGCGGATCGTAAACATCGCTTCCATTCAGGGCTTGCTAGGCTCTGCACATTCATCCACCTACGTCGCTTCCAAACACGGCATGATCGGCTATACGAAAACCATTGCTGCGGAATGGGGAGAGCACGGGATTACTTGCAATGCCATCTGTCCGGGATATGTGGATACCGCGATGGGCGTACGTCCGGAGGATATTTCGAATTATATGAATCGGGTCATCGCCAAAAGCCCGGTGAAACGCGTAGCTCAGCCGTTGGAAATCGCCCAGATGATTTATCATCTCGTCGGACCGCATAGCGGGTACATCAACGGAGCAAGCATCACCATGGACGGCGGGATTAGCAGTCACATCGGAATTACGGATCAGTTGTCCTAGTTCGGACACGGAGAAAAAGCCGCACACTCGGTCATCTTCCACCGGGCATGCGGCTTTTTTCCCCCTATAAAAAGCGGCGGTGCACTTTCTTGCCGTCGTACGTAAACAACACTTGTCGGTCCTCCACCATCGATTCCAGGTGAACGGATTTTCCCCACATGGTATAGATGTAAGGCAATGTTTTTTCTACGTATTTGACATCCAGCTCCAGCCCCTCGAAATGATGCTTCAAGTACAGCTCGCCGGAGCGTAAGTAATCCCCATCATGCACGAGTACATAAGGGAATCCCCCGTTAACCCGTGTGCCCGCAAGACCATCGCGTACCTTCTCCCACTGTTTTTCCGCGACAACCCAATCGTTGCCCTGCTTGCCGAACATGTACAAATCCAGATCACTGACGAGGTCCTTGGTCAGGAAGTTGCGAATGAAGCTGATGTCCGATTCCAGCTCGCGCACCTCGAAAATTTTCGCGCGTCCCTCTCCTGGCTTGCGTCCGAAGCGCTCCTGCTCTTCCTTCGTCGGATTATCCCAGCGTTTTTCAATGTCCTCCAAAATTTTCAGACCCAAATGATACGGATTAATGCTCGTCGTCGAAGGCTGAATGACGGAAGAATGCAGCTTGGCAAACTCGATCGTCTCTGATTCTGTCAGCTCCATTTCCCTCAGGATGCGCATATGCCAGTAGGTGGCCCAGCCTTCGTTCATAATCTTTGTCTCCATCTGCGGCCAGAAATACAGCATCTCATCCCGGATGATCGTCAGCACATCCCGCTGCCAATCGTCTAGGATATTGCTGTATTCCATAATGAACAGCAACAGGTCTTTTTCCGGCTCCGGCGGGAATTTGCGTGGTGCTTTTACCGACTCGGCATCTTCTTTTGCTTTGTGGTCCAATCCCCAGAGATCGTCATAAGGGGAATGTCTTTCGTTTTTGGCTTTTTTGCTCTGCTCCTCTGGCTCTCGTTTCCAACGCAGCTTTGGACGCAGCAAGCTCGGATCGATGTGCTCCTGAATCGCCAAGCTCGCATCGAGCAAATTCTCGACAGCATCCTTGCCGTACTCGATCTCATACTGACGAATCCGCTCTCCGCTGGCCGCCATGCTTTCGACCATATCCCGATTGGTGTTGGAGAAGCGCGCATTGTTTTTGAAAAAGTCGCAGTGAGCAAGGACGTGAGCCACAATGAGCTTGTTTTGGATCAAGGAATTGCCGTCCAAAAGAAACGCGTAACAAGGATTGGAGTTGATGACGAGCTCGTAGATTTTGCTCAGATTCAGGTCATATTGCAGCTTCATGCGGTAGAAGGACTTAGCGAATCATCAATCATATGAAAAATGCATAAACGTTCAAAAAATATCCTCTTTTGTAAACAGGACTAAAAGCGGTTAATTAATATTAGGTAATGTGGCGCTTTTTATGTTTTGGCAGAGGAGAAATCGAATGGATCGTTTATTGCTGGTATTTCTTTTCAATTTACCCGAAGCAGCGGTTTTAATATTCAATGGGCTGTCATTTTTCCATTCGCCGATACTTCGGCATTGGAAGCAGCTTCTGATTGCATCAGTTGCATTAGCTTTTTGGGTCTTTGTTTTAGACTCATTCGGTGCAGATTACTACCTAAAGATCTCCCTTGTCATTCTATTTCAGATGTTATTGTTTTGCATTGTTTTTGGATACAGCATTAAAACAGCGATACTTATGGGAATAACATCATCTAGCTTGATGGTCATTTTTGAACTTATTATCTCCAGCGTATATGCACGAATCGGCATTGATATGCGGCAATTCAGTTCATTTTCTCCCACACGTATTTTGTTTAGCTGGATATACCTTGTCAGCTTATTGTCGGTTGGTTTTTTTGTCAGGAAAATTAAGTGGAATCTCGGGGATTTATTGCACACAAGAGGACGTCACTATGATCAATATTTAGGTCTAATCATTGTTTTTGTCTTTTTAACTCTAGGATTGCTTTTGCTGCTAAACGCATCATCTATTGTTACTAGCATTCCCTCGTATGAGATTGCTAGAGAGACCGAAGACTTACCCGTTTATCAGTTTCTTGCGCTCGTTTTTTCCGGGTGTACAACATTTTTCGTTTGGAAGTATATTAAAGCGAAAATTGCACATGTAGAGAAAGAAACGGAAGCACCGTACCTCGATTATTTGAATGATCTTGCCCTCAATACGTCAAAGATTAGACACGATGCCCACAACCAATACACTGCGATCAAGAACCTAATTTCACTTGGAACAAAAGAGGAAGCTCTACAATACATTAACAGCCTTATCGATCAAGCGGAAGAAATAGCACAGGGTTTCCAAGATGTTCATAGTAAGCCTTTGGCAGCCCTACTAATGGGAAAGAAGTCTGAATGTACATCCAAATCTATCGAATTCGAGTTCCAGCTCTCATCAAATGTAAGCCAGCTCCCTGGTTGGAAAGATATCGATATGGTAACTGTGTTCAGTAATCTGTTAGATAACGCGATTCGCGCAACAATAGAGGCCGAGCATCCAAAAATAATCATTAATTGGGGCATAGAAGGAAATGACGAAGTTGTTTCCATTGAAAACACCGGGCCTACTATTCAGGCAGAGGACTTCCAACACCTTTTTGAACTTGGCTTTACAAGATACGGGGGGCAAGGTGTAGGTCTTCCTGTAGTCCATGCAACGGTTAAAAAAAACTACGGTACAATCAAAGTATATTCTCAAGAGGGTATCACTCGCTTTACTGTTACAGTACCAATAATCAAGAAATAAAAAAAACCCGTCTCCTTCAAACAGAGACGGGTTGACTATTTCTTTAATACATTCCGGCATGTCGTTTTTGGGACTGCCAACCATTGCTGGTACAGGATAGGCTTTCATCCGTTCGTGATCAAATGGTACTAGCAACGATTGTAACAAGTCGGCATCGAACTTTTCGCGATCAAGCCACGTCGATTCGTCCTGTTCTTTCAGTGTAATCGGTATCCAGTCATGAAAATCTGCGACAACATCATGGCTTAGATGCATGGTTAAGTTAAGTTTATTTTATTTTTATTCGGCCGGTTCAATTGAAACAAGTTTTGGTGATGTTATCTTGCTATACTCATATTCAACAAAATACTCTTCATTAACTTCAATTAATTTCGTAATACCATTTGGAATTTTGATAGTTGTTTTTTCTTTGTTTAGATTTTCAACTACAATATATTCATTACTAACTTCTGATACTCTTACTAATGCTGCTGTCTTAGATTTGAATGCACTACTTTCTAGGAAAATAAACAAAATCACAGCAAAAGATATACCAGAAATAACAAATATTTTTTTCATTTCCAAAATCACTCCCAAAACACAATATATTGACAGAATACTACAATAATTATATATTGTATATTACCATAAAAGAGGAGGAAAGTATAATGTTTCCATTCTTTTCAAAAAAAAGCTTTATCGCTCTCATTGCCACCGTTACACTGACAAGTCCACTACAGTTAAATGTTAGTGCAAACAGTAAAGATGGTGAAGAAAAGATTAGCTCTAAAGAAGTTCAGATCGGCGATCTAGATGTAACCGTTTATGAAGATGGTCGGGTTAAAGGACTCGGAAAGTCGAAGAAATTGTCAAATAAAAATCGGAAACAGGTACTTAAACTAATGCGCTTTACTGAAGAAGAGATTGATAGTCTTCCCGAGGAACTTCAAAATGAGTTGGTGTCTGAAGGTGGAGTTAAAGTAGATTCGAAAGTTGAGGATTTTGTCCATATCTATACTGACTTAGACGGAAACGACCATGAAGTCACTGAAGAAAACAAGAAGGAAATCGAAAAAATAAAAAAGAGAGATTATAAAAAAATACAAGAAATGTCCGCTAAGGGAAAAGTAATTGCAGCAGGTACTGACCTTGGATCGGAAACAGATGGAGATTTTACAGGAACCGGTCATATTATCTATAGGGGTATCGAAGGTAATGAATATGGTTACATGTATTACACAAAATTTGAATGGAGTGATCGGCCCGCTCTTTACTTTACTGACACTTTAGGACACACGTGGCAAAACCATACTACATCTATTGGATCCGCAAGTGATTATGATGTGCGTTACTTCAACGGTAACGGTGATCCACTCGGTACTATTGACTTTGAACCTGAACTAGATAACTCTGACGTGTTAGGTACGAAAGGAGAATTTGATATTGACTATCATGCGGGAGTTCATTACGGTTATATTCGAGATAGGGTACGAATACCTAGAACAGAAAAAGGCAATACCGGGCAATTTGCCTCTGCCTATGCTCATTCATGGTCCAATGCAAATATGGAACTAGCATTTAGATATATATCAATTGACATAAGTGGTCTCGGTGATAAATGGAGCTGGAAAAACTCCTTTGAAATTGGAACTGAAAAGGAAGTTAATTAATATATATAAGAAGGGGCAGTCTAAAAGTCGATTTTTCGACTTTTAGATGCGCCTTTTGAATTACAAAACCCTGTATAAATCAATGTTCAGCCCCATTTTACGTTCCTCTTAAGCTCGGACACCGATTTTTGCATCCATACTAATCCAGCGAACATCCTCGCGTTAACCAGTTTAATCCGCCGCCCCTGTTGGTCAATCCACTTTACGACGCCCCACATTGTACATGTGGTTCCCAGGTTGCCTTTTACGGGTTTCCACCAAGAAACTGTGACAGGATAATCTTCTCGAGCTGCATCTCTCAAGACGTACTGGAGCGATTCCATCTCATCTTGCTCAAGGATCGGCATGGATACGAGTTTGTCGTCTTCCTTCATTTGCAGATAGAGCTCGCGCTGTTCCGGTAATACAAACCGTGATGATCCGAATAAATTATCGATTTTCTTCGCCATTATTACCGTCCCTTTCGCTCCCACGATGTAATTACTTCCATCTTGTCAGGTTCCTCCCGCCGCCACTCGATGTATTCTTCGCGTGTCAACGTTTCAAGCACCGTCATTACACCTTCGCGATCACGCCCGGTCTTTACGCATATTACGTCAATGCTCGGAGGCTTCGGTTTCATTGCCGAATAGTTTCCGATAATCCGCAGCACCTTACGCTCAATATCAGATAAGGCCAAAGTAACCACTCCCATTTAAACAGGAACATTTGTTTGTATTATATGCGAACAGAATGCGAACATGCAAATAAAAAAAGGCCCCTTCTCCAATTGAAGGGGCCTTTTTGTTAGTCTGAAATTAATGTAAAAAAATCAATCTGGAACGCAAAAGCCAGCAGGAATCGGGGTTACTATGTAGTAAAGAGTATATCCATTACCTTCCCAATTGCACATATCGTTTGCACCGTATAACGCGATAAGCACTATAGCTACAGCAGGCGGAAGCTTAAATTGAGCAGCTAGTCCTGCCGCTCCGATACCTGCAGATAACGCTTTTCCTATCTTTACAGCTTTACTTGCACTTATGTGGTATTCGAGATAAGCCACCATAGGTTGTATGTTTTTTGTTGAATTCTTTGAACTGCAAGCTGAATTCGAATTTGTATTTATAACATTTGCTTTTGTATCTAATATATTCTTGCCTACGACCATGTTCCCTTTTTTAATTTCTCTATTTGCGAAGCTAACAATCTTTTCAAATTCTTCAAATGCTTCTTGACTGACTCCCGCTTCTTCGTAGTTGCTGTACCCATTTACAACTATACCATTCTTAACAAAGGTCTTTTCTTCCAAATCAGATTTTGCAATTTCAAGAAGTATATCAAAGCTTCGATCATTAGATTGTTCTGCTGCATGAACATTAGGTACCGCTACCTGAGAGTATCCTGTAAATAGAAAAGCTGTAGTCAATGCAACTGATAGTAACGATTTAGTTATTTTATTTTTATTCACTTTTCCTGCCTCCACCTTTATTATCGATATAAATAATCCCAAAAGCCACCACAACTGTGAGGACTACTACAATCCTTCTGCTTATTCCCATGCTAACGTCAAGATCGAAAAAACTGAAAGCTGACAGCAATAGAAGTAAGACCAAAAGAATTTTTCTGATAATATCACTCACCTCAAATCATTGTTCTCTTAATCATAATAATGGGAATTACTTGCAAATGTTGTAAAAACATGTCGAATTAAAAAATAAAAATTTGTAAAATAATGAACGCTTAGTATGAATAAACAGGAGTCAGCTCGAATCCTTTACTCTTTTTTCTTTTTCCAAGTTCGTTCCCGTAAGTATCAATACATATGCGTTACCTGACACGACCATGTCTGCTTCCACCAACTATTGTAAATCCCTTTCTTATTCTCCATGAGTCGTTCCACGAGCTGTCGTCCCTCTTACTAGGGCTAAATTTGATCCTCCATTCTCTCACGTTTATACGAGCTTTTATTCCTGTCTTATGATGGATGACGAAAAAAGAAAAACCCCGCAACAAAGCCCTCCCTGGATTGCTCCGAAGGAGAGCTTTGTTTTTAGCAGATGACCCAAATTTGCCGTGGAATGTAAAGGGGGGAACGTGCAAATAAAACCAGAACCATATTTCATTAAAATATTTTGATATTATTATAAATTTCAGAGATAATGATGGTGAAATATGGAAGACACTTGGAGGTAGGTTATGTTAATAAAAAAATTAACATTAAAGAACTGGAACCAGTTTGAAGATGTAGAAATTGATTTACATCCTCGTTTAACAGTAATAACAGGAGCGAATGGGGCTGGTAAAAGTACAGCATTGAGAATCTTAAGCAGGCTCCTTGGGTGGAATTTAAATGAAACTGCTACTCCATTCAAACTAACAAAAGGAAAACTCTTGAGATATAAATTAGGCGGTAGACGAAATGTATCTCTTGATGATAATTCAACGTTCTGCACTATCGGAAGCGTATTACTAGAGAGTGATCTACAAATTGAATTACAAGTACCAGATAAATCTCCATCTGCAGGTTATCAAGTTAACTTGATGCCCCAAGGTATGTACAATCCTCCTAAAGGATTAAATATTCCATCCCATAGGAGTCCATATTCGTATCGGCAGATTCAATCCATTCCTGTTAGGCCGCATACTAGAAGTGAGGCATTTCACCGTGTAAATAACTCAATAATGAATAGACTTCTCCATGACAGTTACGACATGATACCTTCATACCATATGAAAGAGACACTGATTAGCTTGGCTGTTTTTGGTAAAGGTAATGAGTATGTATCTGAAAATACTGAGTCATACTCTTTATTTTTGGGTTTCATTCAAATCCTTTCACTCCTCCTCCCTCCTACTCTCGGATTTCAAACTATCACAATCCGCGACGGCGAAGTGGTTCTCGTTACGGCTAGCGGTGAGTTTTTGCTTGATGCTGTTTCTGGTGGGATAGGTGCTATTATTGATTTGGCTTGGCAAATTTTTATGTATGATTCTGAGGGAGAGCCCTTTCTAGTACTAATAGATGAAGCGGAAAATCATCTTCATGCTTCAATGCAAAGAAGGCTGTTACCAAACTTAATTCAAGCATTCCCTAACACTCAGTTTATTATTTCAACTCATAGTCCTTTAATGGTGAATTCCGTTAAAGATTCTCTTGTTTATGTTCTGAAGTATAACGAAAATAATTTAGTTGTCAGTGAACTTCTTGATTTTGATAATAAATCAGCTAATGCTTCACAAATATTGAGAGATGTTCTAGGTGTCCCTGTAACAGTTCCCTTATGGGTCGAACATGTTTTAGTGGATACTTTGGATAAATATCGAGGGTCGGAATTAAATGCTGATAGCTACATACAACTTAAGCAAGACCTCTCTGAAATAGGACTATCAGACCACCTTCCTCAAGCATTAGGGTATATACAAGGAGGCGGACTTTATTGATCTCTTTAAATAAAGGGGAAAAACCCAGCATTCTCAAAGAAAAGGAATATGAATGGACCTCAGAACTTTTGAGCTACATTCAAAACAATCAAAAAGTACCTGAAACGATAAAAGGACGTTATAGGCACTCAGAAATTAAAAGTGCTTTATTAGATGAAACGTATAGCAAATGTGCATATTGCGAAAGTAAAATTACACACATTGATCATGGAGATATTGAACATATCGTACCAAAATCAAAACTTCCTTCTCTAACATTTGACTGGTCTAATTTGACCATTGGTTGTAAGAGGTGTAATCAAAATAAAGGCGATTATTACGATCCCGCACTACCATTGTT
This sequence comes from Brevibacillus fortis, assembly GCF_046196545.1. Classification (GTDB taxonomy): domain Bacteria; phylum Bacillota; class Bacilli; order Brevibacillales; family Brevibacillaceae; genus Brevibacillus; species Brevibacillus fortis_A. The sequence goes on along the minus strand of NZ_CP176370.1, from coordinate 1,287,265 downwards.
AAATCCTTATGAAGACGATCCTGAGAAGGAAATAATGTTCCTCGGTCCTCTTCCTACTGCAAGAAATGGCTGTTTAAAAGGACGGTTAACAATTCAGTTGTTAAAATTAGATCGTCCAGAATTAATTGAAAGACGTTCAGAACACATAAAAAGAATTATGCCACTTATCAGGGAATACGAAAAAACTGAGGACGATAACTTTAGAAAACTACTACTTCAAGACATTCTCGAGTTTATTGACCCTCGCAATGAATATTCATATATGACCAAGCAAGTATTAAATAATCTTGCCATCACAGGATGAGACCAGATAGTAAAGGGGGAAGAGATCTTACTCTTGACCTCCTTTATTAATATGATAAGTTTCTCAGCTGCTCAATTACGTCTAAACGAAACTGCCTCCAGTTTAAGACTAAGCTATTTGGGCATTTGCATGTCTCGCAATTCATAACATCACTATGCTGGATCATTCTGTTAATATTCCACCCATTCCTAGTCAATATTTCAGCGGCAGTCTTAACTGCATTTAAATATACTTTTTCACATATGTTATCTCCCTGTATTCCCATGCCAATGGTACTGCTATTGTAGGTGTCATTTACCGTATGTTTTGTTTCTTGTGACTCCTCAATAACGTTTGTCACACCAGATCCATCAACAATCCAATGGGCATTTTTGCATGTGCAATGTAGAGCATCCTCTTCAATTGTGTGAATTACAAGTTGATATGGCATCATTTTAATCCCTCCAACTCAATATTTTTCTTTGTACTATTAATGCAGTATTACCCGAATAATATTACTGTAAATATACTGTCAAATAATAAATACCCTCCCCGGATTACTCTGAAGAGGGCACTGCTATAAGCTTGGTATGTCTACTCCATTAAGTCATGCAACTATAGTATAATGGTCGGCATCCCTCGCTTTAGGTCTGTACTTACTGCCGCATTAATTTCTACTTTTTCCCAAACGTTTGAATTCCCAATGTTCTTTTCCATTTTACAGTATATTAATTTTATTCGCTAAAGTGTCCAGGAGTGTAAACTTCTGTCAGTAAGTATAAAGTTACACTTACACTTCATACAACCGTTTCATAAAAATTCCCTCCCCAGAATTCCCCGAAGGAGGGCTGTTGTAGTTATTGGCTTTTTTCTGACGTACCAACTGAATCTCCTGCATCATTCTTGATACGCTCTGCATCCACGAATCCTTCGGCCGCCATGTACGCGACAACAGAGCCGAGAGCACTAATCATGGCGGTTACCTTCGTAATCGTGTCACCGTCCATTCCGAACAGCACCAGTACGCTCGTGATAAAGGCAGCCACTGCCATCCACAGTTTTCGGGACGACAGCTTTCGCTTAAACTCTTCGTTCATGATCTACATCCTCCTCTTGTTGGACAAGAAAATCCGGTGTATTGGTAGCTCGATCCACAAGGACAAACAAGAGCCACGGTAGGTCATTCAAGACCTCCTGAGGCTCTGTTCGTAATCGTTTTTTCCACTCTTCTGCGTTGTTGATCAAGGCTTTGCCTTCTGTATCCTTCTTGCTGGCAAGGCTGTCCAACGCCTTGTCTGCGAGTTGGAGCTTCCACGGTTCCAGTGCTTTCACTGTGTCTTCATCTCCTCTATCCACAGGTTTATCAACAGATTGGTAATATTCTCGCAAATACGCTACAGGATCGGTATGTGTCCCGAATCCGCCTAGCCGAACCTCGTAATGCAGGTGTGATCCGGTGCTGCGCCCGGTACTGCCTTGTAGTCCTACGACGTCGCCACACATGACCTGATCACCAACCTTGACGGATGCACTGTGTAGGTGGGCATATACGTGTGTGCAGCCGTTCCGATCTTTAACAGCAACTACAATTCCAAAGCCCCCATATCCTGATCCTTTTACACCTTCTTTTGCGTGCGTGACGACACCAGTAACAAAGGCATGGATTGGTGATCGATGTTTTTTAACCAGGTCAATCCCGGTATGCATAACAGGCTTTTGTGTAAACGGATCTGCTCGCATTCCATACGGACTTGTGACACGGTATCCTTTGAGCATCTCGTCCACTTTAGACACGTGCATCGTAGTCCTCTCCTTCCTCTACGTTGTCGCTGTAACGTGGTTTGCGGTACTCTTGCACTGCTCGTACACCGAACACGCCGCCTGCAACCGTCATTAGGACTGGAGCCATCATATCCAATAGGGCAAGGTAGCCCGAACTTACAGGCTTACCTAGCAACGACAGAATAAGCCCAATCGCTACAAAAAGAAAAAAGACAGTGCTTGCGATCAGAAGCAGATAGTCCTTCTCACTGATGCCATCTCTGTCATTTAGGAACGTCTTCATACCGCCATCCCCTTCCACAGCAATGATATTGCTCCAAGAATTAGCGCACCAATAACCGTACGCCAGAGCCATCTTTGGTTGTCAGCCACCTCATTCAAACGGTGGTGTGCAGACTTGCCGTATTGAAGTGCTTCATTCGCTTTCTCTTTCGCCTCTTCCGCAGTAGCACGAACATCGGTCATAGAGTCCAGTTTTGTCTCTACTCGGACAATTCGCTCGCGGATATCAGATAGTACCTGCATCTCATTGTTTGACATGAGCTTATCCTCCTCACCCCCTGGGGGCAATAAAAATAGCCCCGCTAGGAACGAGGCAAACTGTCCACTCATGATGATAAAAACACCCCCGGGTTATCCCGAGGGCTGTTGATGGATTACATTACTGTTTGAGTAATAACATTTGACTCGCCTTCGTTCTTACCACCTGTAATGACAATCTTAAATAGATAGGTTTTTCCTGCCTCTAACTGAGCAGCACGTACAATATGTTTGGGAATCCCATTAGCGGAGCCGGATTTAATCCCTAATGGCAGGTAAGCATCCCCCCAAGTATCTCCATTATCCGTAGACTGTAAGACCTTCTCAGATGCGGCGTCCTGTGGGGCGGTGTAGTAAAAATCAACAAATCTTCCATGAGACACATGCCAACCAGACCCAGAAATTACAACATCATTAATTGGTTTCGTATCGCTATTCTCGACTTATACCCTTCTCTTTCTAAGGATTTTCGTTCGAGCCTACACCGTGCGGGCGACTTTCATCGCACACGGCGTTCCATCAACGAATAAGAAGGTTTTTTACAACGGGCAATTTCATGGTAACCAAAACACACTTGATAGAACACTAACCAAAGTTAACCCATTTCATGAGGAGCCGCATGCGCAGCTCCCCAAAATCCTCATTTTGTTGAGTCTTGTTGTTCCAATTTCTCTATCCGTTTTTCTAATTCATTTATCTTATTCTTGAATCCAGATCGTATGGCCAAATAAGTGATTGCACTAACAGGTAGCCCAACAAATAGGATGGACGATAGTAAACCTATCCAGTCCCACTCGATTCGTATAGCACCAAATTCATACATGCATTATCCCCCCTGAATCTATCTCGAAAGTAATACGATTCAGGTATTGGTAAAGTCTCAAAGTAGATACAGCTCCCCATGAAAAAACGCCCTCCTGATTTGGAAAGGCGTTTACACTACTTCTTGAGCAGCGAGATATTCAGCTACAGGGAAGCGGTAAGATTCCGGAACCACTTTCTCCCCTTCGGTTCCTGTCGGCTCGATCAGCCAGCCACCAGATTTGACTAGAATTGCATAAGGCGCGATCATGTACTTTTTCACCATCATTGACCACCTCCTTTCAGGGCTTGTACCTCTGCTTCTAGCTCAGTGATCTTGCCAGTAAGCTGTTCATGCATTTTTCTATACTCCTCACGCATGGCCGACATTTCAGCATCCATATGGGTAATCGTTTCATAAAGCACTTGTATTTCTACAGGTAGACCTTCTGTGTGCCCTGGTGTTTCCACTGGCTCGCCAAACGTTCCATCGGAATTTCGTGGACGATACTTCATTACTCAATCACCCCTACCATCATCGTTGCAGCTTGTGTAGAGTTCGTGTTCGAACGAGAAAAAGTCAGTTTGAATGTTAGATTCGATTTAGCGGTTGCTACAGTAGAAAGCAGTTCGTCTTCGCTGATCGATGACGTAAGATCAATGCTATTCTTACTCATCGCAACATACTGTTCTAGCTGTCCTGCATCTACAAAGGATGCCTCTCCATCCACGACAAGATCGCCTTTTTCACGTTTTAGCCAAGCAAGGATTTCCTTCGCTGAACCACGAGGCGGTATGATTTTGTATCGAGCTACAGCTTTCTTGAGTGGTGTTTGTACCACACTATTATTAATGCTGAACGATTTGACCGATGAAGAACCGAATTGATCTGATGCCGTGATTGTCAAAGTGTTAGGCCCTGCTTGTAACTCACTTACTTTGAACGGAAATGACCAGTTACCCGTTGATACTCCGCTAAGAAGCGTTTTTTCGCTCCCGTTATTTAGCTTTCCTTTCACTGTTACCGTATTGCCGTCTGGCTCGGAGACAGTACCTGATAAGGTAAGGGTATCTGGAGGAATCAAGCCAGAATGAACAGGTGTGAATGCGTCTACTGTGAGTGCAGGTACTTTGTTGTGCTTGACGGTGAATGATCTTGTGACAACCGCTGAGGTGCCTCCTTTATCATCTACTGCCCATATAGATAAGGTGTGAGTTGTTCCCTCAGCAAGTAAACCAGATACATCCGTGGCGCCGTCATACAGCCGTCCGCCTCGATACGACAATCCTTTTGAAAAAGAAATAGGGCTACTTCCATCCGAGACCTCTGAATAGAGCGCCCTTTCTGTTCCGCTATTGATCTTATACTTGACGGTAACAACGTTCCCGTTATCCGTGTCTGTCGCACTACCCGCAATTGTGAAAGTATTGCCTTCTGTTAATGTTTGATTATTGGGAGGAGACGTTAGAGTGACTGCCGGGAGATTGTTGACGTAGGGCTCCAACACTATTAGCGCAGATACCCAATAACCAGATACTGCCGAAGATGGGGTAATCGTTGTTTCGCTTTGCGTCTGCGATCTACTCTTATGCATGTACCGATGGGCAATTTCCATTGTTGCTAGGACATTACCGGATGTTGGGTATCCGTCGAGTTTCTCGTCATAAGATAACGGCGGAATAATATTTGATAGGGAGTATCCCGGTATTGCGTTCAATATCACAAACAAAGTTTTATCAAGTGGCGCGGTGTATGTTGTTGATAATGGACTGAATGGCGGTGATGAACGTATCGTGTGAGCAAAGCGCAAAATTGACTTAACATTGCGATAAGCGTATACCACTCCTTGAGCGACAGCAGAATAACCCAAACTAACGGTTAGATTACTACCATCACCTGATTCCATGGTTTTTGTAGCGATAACAACTTTCGGATTGCTGCCAATGGTTGGTTGATCCATTTGCTTAGTCCATCCAGGAGGGAAAGAAACTGTATTAGGGGTGTTAACGCTGTCTCCAACCACCAAATGCGCAATTAACACATCTCCGATTTTTGCAGTTGACGGTAACGGAAGTGAGAAGTTGTTAACTAAGATGAAGTCTTTTAATCCGCTGCTTCCAACATATTCGACTTGGTTTTTATTGGTTGACGGGATGCTGTAGTCGATGGTCAGGGTTGGTTTTTTTCCGGCATTTTCAAAACTTTGGAACGAACGAAGCGTATTCAAGGTTGTTTCATCTGCATCTTTAAACATCAAACCGTAGTTGGTTTCTCCGTTTACCCATCGTTGCACCAAGTCTTTAATGTCTACCGATACATCCACGTTTCCATATCCGACTGAAACGAAAGATGCGGAAGGAGATGCCTCAAAAGACGGGCGCGTATTCCAGTTTGTTGAATCTGTAAAGCCCTGAGTTAGCTTGTGGACATTTATCGTTCTTGAAGTAGCTCCAGACGTTTGATATAACGACAAATTAGCGCTATTGATTACAGCGTCATTAGGGATTAAACCAAGATCAAAAAATAAAACCGCTCTAGTTACTGCGTATGTCGAAGTAGTCACACCAACCGAAAATCCTGAACTTCCTCCATATGAATTCGTAGGTATATCTTGTTGGAATTGAGTATCTCTTGCTACTGAGTTTGTTATCGCTAAAGTAATAGTTGGCATGTTCTTCCTCCTTCCTTCTGTATATGGTCGTTATCGGAAGTTTTCCACATAATTACAAACATCCTACACCTGTGTAATCGTGATCGTGTGAGTACCCCAACCGCCAATCCGCATTTTCTGTGCAGCCACATCACGATAGATGGTAGATCGACCGATGAGAGCGCCTTTTTTGTAGTTGTTTGCCAGCGAAGCAAAGGTAAGGGTACCTGTTCCGATTGCAGTGATCTTCTGATTCTCAAAAGCCAAATCGTCACAAATCGTCACTTCTTGTCCTACTGTAAAGCCAGTCGTTGACGCTACTGCAACGGATATAGAAGAAGGTTTGGCGGTTAACACTGTTGTCGCATACGTTTTGGTTTGATCTAGTTTCAATACTGGGTCATCTATGCCATCGTAGGTGTCGGCAAATCTCGCTTGCGCTCCTTCTACATCATGACTGTCTAAATCAAGGTAAGCTTCTACCCGAGTCACCCGTCGTTCTAATCGGTCATACAACAAGTGCGCCTCTTCAATCCCGTCCTCCATATGATTCAGCCTGACTTCATCCACTGGCGTTCCTGCAATCTGCTGCCAGGCTGGAACGATTGAAACGGTTCCGTCGCCGTTTTCTTGTAAGACGTATGTGTTCGGGCGGTCCACAAAACGGTTCACATGCGTCTGCTTTTGGTATGTCACGTCATTCACCTACTTTCCATTTCAACTCGATGGGAATACTAAGTGCGACTTCTCGTGCGGGCTTTACAAAATTCACTGTATCTTGCCAGACGATCTTTCCGTTTTCATCCTTGATCAGTCGTTTAGTAACGATGCCCGTTTCAGAGGCAGGTAGCCGAATCAAGAAAGTAACTTTGTTGCTACCCTGCCTAGTTTTTATGAGCTCCGCTGGGATAAGTGCCCCGTTTAGCTCCACTTCTGCGCTGAAAAAAATCGATTCGAGACTGTTCGTTTGTCTTGTCAGCGCGTGCTCCGTTAGCATAGATCGTTTTCACCTCCAGCGTGGAATGAACCGCAGAACAATGGCATTGTTTCGAACACTTGCATGGTTCCAGTAGAAAAAATAAGGCTTCCACTTTGTTGGATGATGATTCTTTCTCTATTCACATGAACAGGCCTCATTCTTTCGAATGTCCTGTGTAAAGTTAAAAGATCGACAGATTTATTTTGTTGAAATGTGAAAACAATCTCTTTTGCTTCGAAATCCTCAGAGACAGAAACCAGTTCGCCCACCGCCCTACCCAATGACTGCAAAACTGGCATGGTAAAAGGTAATCTGGCCCAATGCTGGGCAAGAATATTCTTCCGGCGTTCCTCAATGGTTAACAGCTGCTTTTCTCCAAAATAAATCCAATCCCATATATCCAATCCCCAGGTAGCTGACCATGGGCTAAACTGCTGTAGGATATCCTCGCGCTGCACATTGAAAGCATCGACTGCTGCTGTCGTACCATTAAAGTGGTATTCTGCAACGTCATTCTCGTACCATTGCGGCGGTAACATGCGCCTATAGCGCTCAGGTATCATGTTGTCACCGCCATGGTTAGTGTCGATACAGAGTCAGCAGGCACAGTCAAATTTAATTCCGCGCCGTTTAAGGTGTAGCCTGTGAAGTCTATTACACCATCCACGAAAAAGAGCGCTCCGATCTGCTGGTACACGATCTGAGAACGCCCTTTTAGGTAGGTTTTGATTTGTGTGTTAATTTGGTCTTTAACCTTCTCGAATTCCGCATCTGGTCGCAAGACAAGTTTTACAGCGATAGTCACCGGATAAACGTTCGCTGGAAGTACCTGCAAGTCGTGCAAGGCCCTGCGTTTGTCTTCCAGCTTCGTTCGTACAAGTTGCGCCAACTCAGCGGTTGCAGGTTGACCGGATAGGTCAGTAATGTACACATCAATCGAATTGTCGTGACGCGTTTTTTCAACAGCTACAGCAGCTCCAACACCTTCGATGTTCCGTGCCCAACGTTCGTAGTCCGCGCGCCGTCCATCTCCTTCTTCATTTCTTGCTCGATCAATTAGCCGTTGCCGATAGGCGTCATCCGATTCACCTGTTTTGCGAGGGAGGTCAAAGAAGCCCCCGTTAGCATCCAAAAACTCGCCATCTGCCCAGGGTAGAAACCGCTGGAGAAAACCGTACTCAAATAGCTGCTGCTGATCGCTGATTTCCTCTGCTATCGGGTAGCCGAGGTCATAATAGATTTCGCCCTCATCTGTCGCTGGCGGCGTCTCCCCTCGATCTTGTGCCACCAATGCCATCCGATTCGCCATCCGCTGATAAATCTGATCCGGTGTTTCCCTGAGTATCGGCATTTCAGGTTTCTCTATCGTTGCCATGTAAACACCTCCGTCCTGGTCGTACCTCTCGTGCCCTCGATTTCGAGCTCAAAAATGACTCGGTTATCCTCAAAGCGAATGTCTACCACTTCCGCACGTTCAACCTCGCTATGAGCCTCCAATGCCTCTTGAGCTTGCGCCTTAATCGTTTGCAACGATATTCCCGAGCTCATCCTTCCTGTCTCGTATAAGAAGTCGACGCCATATCTTTCCGAGTAAATCTCATACCGGAAACGCCGTGTATTCAGGATTTTCTTTGCTGTCTCTTCCAGGTACTCCGCATAGGTAGTCGTCTGCAAATAGCGACCATCTGGCCCTTGCTGCAATTGTTTTGTTGTCCAGTTGAATTTATAAGTCCATGGAATCGGGTTGTCAGCGGATTGAACCAGTTGTGTTTCGTCTCCGTTTAATTCTGGAAACATTATTCCACCACCCCGAGTAGCAGGTACTGACCGTTAGTGCAGCGCATTAAAGCCACTTTCTTTCCGACATCCTCGGGTCTCCAATTCAACGGGTTCAGCTTCACCAATTCATCTTCTTCCAGAGGTTCCGGGTCTTCGTCCAACTTCACCGACAAGGGTGAGAGCGACGAGAGCTTGCCGAATTCACCCTGAGTATTCTCGATGCCTTCCTTTGCGCTTCCTCTGAGTTTTGCAATAACCGAATGCATCCCTACTACCTCCCCTCCATCTGTAAATCCATTGTGTATTGCCCGCCCTTCCATCGTGCGTTGCAGCTCGTAACAATCCAGTCCGTTATCGTCTTGTTGTCTTTCTCCATGATCTTGATAAGCCAGCCAGCTCGTATTCGGGCAGCAATATTGTCTTCATGCCTTACGGAGATAGAGCGAGTCTTGGGTATCTTCGACAATGTGGCCAACTGTTTCGCGGCGAGGGAAGCTAGATTCTTTTCCTCGCCAGCATCAATCAACTTTACCATGCGCCCGATCTGCTTAATTAGGTTAGCATCCTCTTTTGTTGCGCTGCCGGCCACCTTGTCATCTTTATACCGCTCCACAGTAACCACCGTGTACACTTCTTCGATACTCTCCCCTGTTGAGCTACTTTGTAGCATGCTTGCTTTGAACATAGGAACGACACTGTTTTGACCTTCCGGGAGCACCGTTAGTTTATCTCGCTGGTGTTGTATGAAGTATCGAAAACCCGTTTTTTCGTAAGCCTGCTCTGTCAGTGACGTGAATAATGACGTATAAGACTGTGGGCTGAGCCTATCCTTGATCGTAAACCCAAAGGCTGGACAACTGAATTTGATTCCAGTTGCCTTGATGATTCTCTCTAGCTCCTTGCCCGCGTCGCCATTCAGTTTCAAGCGAGACGTCTCGTTCTTCTGCAAATACCAGCCCAGCTCGTATGCTGTTGCGGATAAGTCTCCAGTCCGGTCGTCGCGGTCGAAGCGAACCAACGGGCCGTGAAAAAACTGCTCCGACTCCTTGAGGTCTTGCCCCGCAAATGCCATAAGAAAACCCGCCGACTGTAACGGCGGGGCATCCTTGATTCTGATATCACAGTTTTGGGCGATCTGACCACGAGACGACGACCAGGACAGTTCCTGTATCTGATTGGTAAGGTCATAACGCGTAGATTCTTTCCCGTATATGACTTTCAAAACACTCCCCCCTTATCTACGGTTGGAATCCTTTTACCTTACTTTGTATGCGGTCACGTTGTATGCTCTGCACTGCTGGATCAATCAGTGATTGATTCGTGGCGGTACTTTTCTTCTTTGCCTTCTTGCCGCTCGTATTCGGTCTGGCAGTCTGTTGCTTCGCTATCACGCTGCTTGGAATCAAGACCTGCGTTTGATTACTCCAGGTCACGAACTCATCTTTCATGAAAAGAGGAAATTCTATTGACCCATGGTAATCTACGTTTTTACCTACAAATCTACCATCACATGGGCCGATAAGAACATTCCAAGCCAAATTCAGCTCGCTAATGGTCAGCAGTACCTCAGCTCCCATTAAGCGATCAATACCCGCAAGCCATTCACGCGGCCCCTGATACCCTTCTACTTCGATGTATGGTGCTTCCGTATCACCGGGAAGGAAGAAGTCGAAAGAAATGGATTTCGGACGTCTTCCTGATATCCGATTGTTCGTGAGCAAATTGATTGTCGTTGTGCTCTCAATGTCATTTCCATAGCCGCGAAATTGTATTTCTGCCGGGGTGACGGGAAAGGTCAGCCGATATTTACCTTGTAATCGGATCACCCGCAACACCTCCCCTTGTCTCCAGTGCGTCCATTAGTGATTTCTCAATGATGTCTTTTATCTTTTGACCAACAGACGGATCACTGAGCATTTTCAGCATGGTAGGGATGTCTTGAAGCACACCAGCAGCCTGAAGAGGAACCGTCACATTTGGAATTGATACTGAAACCACCTTTGGCTTATTTGCAGTATTTCCAACTGCTGGTACTACGGGTATCGGTGGCCCAACCGGAACCGGAGCAGTAGCTTGTTTCGGGATAACAGATAAAGCCGAAGTAAAATCTGGTGGCGTTGCAGGTGCTGCATTCCACCATTCCAACACCTTGTCGTACATAGCCGCGCCACCGAAAGCTCCTGCGATGCTACCGACAATCCCGCCTACAGTTGTTCCAACACCAGGTACAGCCGAACCAACAGAAGCTCCCGCTGCCGCACCCGCAGCACTACCGAGTATTTCAGAGCCGATTTGCCCTGCCATTTTAAGTGGATCATCTGCAGTTAGAATCTGTCCTAATCCAATACCTATCCCAGCGATTGGTATTTTGCGTGCTAAACTACCGCTTGAAGCCTTTAATCCTTGCCAGCCAATTTTTAAGCCTTTTAACATGGAATCGCCGGATGGAAGCATGCCCCCTATGGCTTTGAATGTTTCAGGTACTTTTCGAAACAGATTTGTTCCAGTAGTTTTAGTAACATCCCAAGCGCCTTTGAGACTGTCTAGCACGGCATCACTTTTCGGGAGCATGCCACCCCAATTTTTAAACTTTTCCCTCCAACCTGGGGATTTTGTCCCTTCTGCCAATGGATTTTCGAATGCAAAATCCTTTGCTGATTGTGGCGTTTTTTCGCCTTTTCTTCCCCCGTTAAACGGATTAAACCAGCCGCCTTTGCCCTTACCTTTTCCTTTCGGCTTCCCCCCCTTATCGGGTCCATCTGGTAAATCCGGAAAATCAGGGCCTGAATCCGTCCCCCTAGCTAGCTTTCTCTGTACGGCTGCGGCGGTTGCGGCATCAAGAGCTACTTTTAACTTCCAGAGCCCAAATGTAACCGCTCCGACGGCTGTACCTAATCCTAGCAATGTTAACCAAGGCGGAGCCCCTTCAATCATTTCCTTTAGGCTCTGCAATGCATCCGCCGTCCATCTGATTGCTGGCTCCAAGTCCTCAGCTAATGCTAAACCTAACCCAACCAACTCGGTCGTGAGCAATGTTTTTGCCTGAACAAACCCTTGTAATGAGTCGTTTTCCTGATATGTTTTAAATTCTTGATTGAGCTTACCGGAGTAGTCATACTCCCTTTCGTCAGCCATACCAATCCGACCCGCAGACTGTAAAAGTGGCGCAAATGCCTTCGCGATGTCTTCCCCTGGACCAGATCCCAATTCGTTCAATAGTTCTTGTCTGGCCTTTTTATCTTGAATGCCGCCAAATGTTTGCATCAAAGCTGCTATTGCAAACTGATTGTCTGCTGCATTTGACGAGTGGATCGCTTCGGCAATAATTTTGGACTCTTTCTCAGCTCGTTTTTGTGCTTCGTCCGAATCAATGTCCTGCGCCTCATATGCTGTTTTTAAAACATTAACCATATCCCCCTGATTGTCGAGCTTGATGGTTGCTTCTTTCAAGGCATCAAAGCCTTTATCAATCGACCACAGATTATTCATTTCCTTGGTCAAAGCAGCTAGTTTTTCGGGCGTATCCAGAAATTTTGTCACCTGCGTGCTGTATTCAACAATGGAGTCAAGTGCTTCTCCTCGAATGTCGGTAGTAGTGCTAGCTATCTCAGCGAGAGTATCGCCAAATCTGGAAACATCGGTGATGTCTTTCCACGCCTGCTGCATGGAGAACATAGCCATTTGATATTCTTCAACGCCCCCAAAATCAGGTCGGATGGCATTAAGTTGAATAGCTTGTTTGGCGATGTCTGCACCATTTTTCGGATCGAATCTAGTTGCCATCGTCATTAAATCTTTGATTTGCGTCCGATCAACGTTTGGATTCATTATTGCGAGATTCTGCGCTTCTTTTTGGAACTGATGCAATTCTTCGGCAGTAGCTCCCAACAATGCTCTTCGTGCATTAGCCTGACTTTCCGAGGTGAGCTGATCTATGAAGCCAGCGCCTCCATAAGTAGCTAATCCCGCTAAAAGACCACCTGCAAGTATTTCGCTTGCACCTGGGCCTGCCGCTGTTTCAATTTGAACCGTGGCTTTCGATCCGTCCAGTGCTTTTACTTCCTGCTTAACAGCAGCTACTTCTCGTCGCGCCTGATCGTCTACATTTATTTTTGGATTAGCTCTCGTTGAACCCAATTCCTCAAGCTGTCGCTTTAACTGCTGTGCCTCCTGCTGCATTTGATCAAATTCACGCTTAAAATCTCGCTCGCTCTGCTCTGCTGCCCGTTTGATACTTCTTTGCATTTCCTTAACCATTTCTTGAGTCGCTTCATCAAGTTGACGCATTTCTTTCTGAGCATTCCTCGAAGATTTGATCAGCTTTTGAAGTTCTGGACTCAATTGATTTTTCGCTTGGATATACGCGGTAAGCCCTACAACTGCACCCACTGTCTCACCTCCAGACAAATAAAAAAGGCGACTGATTTTAGTCGCCTCTCTTTTTAAAACCGATCAAACAAATACTGATTTCTTCCCCTCTCCCCAGCCTCCAACTTGCTCGGGAGAAGGAGAAATCTAGATTCCTGTCTTCTCCTTTTCTTCATCTTCAACTACTTGGCAAGCCATAATGAACAGCTTTTGCATGTAGGGGTCAACCTCATATTCTAAGATGTCGGCTGGTCGTCCTCTGCCGTTGAGAAATGCCCGACAGAGGTGGCTTGATTCTCCATCGGTTCGAATGAGTTTTTTAGTTCTTCAACCACTTCTTGTTCTGATTTGACCTTCGCGTTTACCTCATTCACCTTGTCCAAAAGGGCAGTATATCCATCCCGGTTGTTTTCAAAGAGTTTTACGGGTAGATCAAATTTATCCTTTGCATTGTACGCTAAAAGGAGCTCCTTACTGTTCCATGGAAACTCATGCTCAGTAGCTTTGACAATGCGAACATCATTGTAACGGAATGTATCAAGATTCCCGTTGCTGTCCTCAGCTAATCTAAAGCATGCCCGTGTCTCAGACATCGTAAGCTCTCGCACTTGCCATTCATCACCATCAATAACAACGGTGCCAGTTCGTCTCTGCACTGGCTCTTTTGCTTTCGCTAAATACTTATCTAATTTGCTCACAACGATTCCTCCTAGTCGACGTACTCTGGCAGCTTGTCCAGGTAGTCCGGTTTTTCATTTGACATGCCTTTTATTTCATAGGTTGCATTATCATTGCCGTCCGCTTTGGCTTCCCACAAAGCGATCTCCTCGGGATTCAATACGATGTTGGAGATTCGAACACGCTCTGAATTTCCCGCCTCTTTATCCAACGTCTCCCCGATTAGGAACGGTAGGACAGGTGTCTTACCTTTTGTCAGATTTTCCACGCAGAAATATTTCAGATCGGCATTGGTAGCGGTGATCGTCAGTGTCACTTCTACATGCCAATCGTTTACCGTTTGAATTTTTCCTCGTTGAAGACGAACAGTATCTCCATACTCTACCTTGAGGACCATCTTGCCCTCCAGCGTACCGTAAATCGGATCGCCGTTATCGTCATATACTTGGCAGTTTTTCAGCTTAATATCGCGTGCAATAGCCAATTATTGCACCTCCCAATCAATGTCGAAGTATTCGATGGCATCAAGAGGCTTCGCTGAAAGCAAGAAACCACGACGATCACCCACGCCATTCTTTTTGTCCGTAAACGTCCAGCCTGTATCGATTGCTCCTTGCTGCTCTCGGACGGTCAGATAAGCGTTGACGGCAGAGACAAACACCGCGCCGCCTAAATTGTTGTTGCCAAGCTTGCCTTTGTACTTTTTACCCACCTGATTGATGTCATTGACGATCTGATCCAACGTCATGCTGACTCGAATTTTTCCGTAGTCCTCGCGCTCATTTGTTCCGATGACAGATAAGGTGTTCACAGCACTCTCAATGATATAAACGTCACCGTCTCGCGTTGCGATCAGCGTGCCTGTACTGAGCGCGTTTATGATTTCGGTATGACCCCAATCCTTCAAAGCTCGCTTCAAAGGTACGACAACAGCTGTAAGGGACTCATGGGCTGGGGTTGCTGCAATCATGCCCGCGACCCATGCCGCCCACTGGAGACTGGCGTACTGCTTACCGTTGTTGTGCTGTCCAGCAATCGCGCAGTTGACCACGTAACGCGCATTTTGTGCCACAGAACGTTCAACATGCTTGCTCATGTTATCGTCTTCGATATCCTTACCACCGATGACAAGCGTACTGAGCTTTTTGTTTTTCGTGCGACGTTCACTCATGAATTGCTTGGCAGCAGCTTGCACTGATGGATCATCGAAAGGCAGATACATTGCATCAAAGTCAGCACCCGAGACAGCCATGAACAGCTTAGTAGAATCGGTAGGAGAAAGAGCAACGGTGCCGCTTGTAGCTCCCGTCAAAGCTGTTTCTGCTACGAGTGCAACCGCAGTCTCGCCTAGCTTTTTCACACGTACATAATTGGACTGGCTCGATTTCGCTGCCAGCTCATTCGCGTCTGCAAACGAGAACTTCTCCGCTTGGAGAGGACCAACTACCTGCAGCTCCTTTTTCCCAGGATCAGACGTCGAAGTAATAATAGTGACCTTCAGCTCGTTACCCACTAATCCCGAGTATAGAGCCTCAATCCTGATCGAGTCTGCCTGTTCGTACGCTGCTTTTGTTGCTGTACCATTCGTCATTCGATACGCGAGAATCGTCGCACCACCTTCGGCCGCCAGCTCCACGGTATCGACCTTGGCAAACGTCTGCGCCAGCCGCTCCTCAAAGCTAGCCAGCCTTACCAATTCATCCGGTGCCCCCCATTCTGCTTGATAGGGAACAAGGACAACGCCACTCTTAGGTAATACACGCTCTTGCGCCTTTGCGATCAGTTCGACCGTTACACCCGGTCTTTCTCTTTGGATTGTCATGATTACTTTTCACCGCCTCTATATTTAGCGATCCGTTTTTTCACTTCGTTCTCAGAAACCTGTTCATGGTCCTGCAAATGAAAAAGAGCACCTGCTACCTCGAAGCCCTCGGCTTTTAGATAAACTGCGCTCTCTATCCATTCACGTCTGGAACGATTCAAACCGGATGACTCATCCGGCATTTCTTTTCTAGCCATTAGGACCAGTCCTCCTCAATTTCAAAGTGGTTGATTTTCTCGACAACTGGACGTGGAATCGCAGCTGTGAACTCAAACCGGAATGTTATTTCTGTGCGATCCTTCCTATCCGACCGGATGCGGAAAGACGTGTTATCAATGTTGATATAGAGGCCGTCAGTTTTTCCCCGGTAACTGTACTGCTCACGCCTTAATAATTGTCGGAGTGGTTCAGTAGAAATCGGTTCATAAACCTCCTGACCTCCTTCCTTCTTCTTTCGATGATGCAACACTATCCCAGCATCGGAGATAATTTTGTAAGACGTAAGAGTATTACCGCGCTCAGATACACCTTGAATCTGGATAAAGGCCACGGGAGGCTTAAACGTGCCAGACAACCACACATCCAAACTATCTAGGATGGCGAGGGAAGGGTATGCCTCGTTGATCAGATCGATAATGCATGACAGTTCTCGGTTCTCCATCACTTCACCATCCTTTCCAGCTCAGCTTGTAGTAGCTTTTCGAGCAGTGCCTTCATGCCGCCCTGAAAATCTTTCAATGCAATGTCGAAGTATTTCCGTCCTATGAAGCTACGCGGTCTTACCATGAATCCGCCTTTTGCCGATGGGTCGTAGATGAACTTGCCCACTCCGTTCCAATACCCGGGGACGAAATACGACTTGTCGATGGTATAGCCATCGTTCAAGTGCTGAGCATAGGCCAGATTAGACCCGACCTCAAGCGTTAGGGAATCGCGATCTCTGTCGAATTCCCAAACGTTGTTGCTGTCGCCCTGAGAAAATGAATTCCATAACGCCCCTGTATCAATCAGGTCTTGTCTACCGAGCTCATCGATAACATGGTTGAGCAGTTCTTCCCCAAGCTGATAAACGATTAGCTGCATAATCTCGGGTACGTGCTTATTCAGGCGCCTCATGCGCTCTTCGAACTGTTTGAAGTCCACTACTCCGCACCCCGTTTTTGTTGGATTGCTGTCACAGCCAGAAACCGTCGCCCAGGTCTGACATCAACCACAACAAACTCCCCGAAGTTAGGTAAATCAAGCCGATCATCTTTTCGTACATCCTGACCCAATAGGAAGCCGAGAGTCGCTTTATAATCCCATTCCACCGGATCGGCATTTGTTGGACGTTGCAACGACGATTCCACAGCACGTACACAACCGACAACTGTCTGTGGGGGTAACTCGGTAGTGGAAACTATGTTGCGCTCACCCTGAACCGTTTCTGTGCTTTTCAGAACGATCTGATCATTCATCCGATGGTTCATAAGATCATCGCCTTAACATTGCCCCCAGCTGTTGCCTCGGCAGTAAAGGACATCCACTGCACCAGCATGGAATCAACCAATTGACTCCCTGTCGTTACCTTTGCTTTCTCAATCGACCACGAATAGCCTTGATCAGACTCGGAAGTAATCCCGCGGGCTTCCGCGCCTAGCACCTCGTCATTGTCCGTCAGTGCCATAGCCTCAACTAAACGGAAGTGAGCCACTTCGAGTCGAGCGTCATCTTCCACAAACTGGCGAGACGTGAAAAGCTCGATCCTTACCTTGGCCTCACTGATAAGATAGGAAAGCCGCTCAGGTGTCGAATCCCGAACGGCTCGTGTACTACTCTGCTGTTTGACCTTCTCCACTGTTAGCATCTGAGGCCCCTCCTTCTGGAGAGGAAGTATCTGAGGCCCCTTTTTGCTGACCGGTTGGCTTATCCGACTCATGAATCTTGAAGTCATCGCGTGTCTTTAATTTATCCAGTACTTTCTTATCCTTTACCTCAATAGGCTTGTCCTTTTGAAAACGAAGGCCGTAAGTCTGGAGCGAATTATTCTCCCCGATGTATGTGACGAGCATTAAAACTCCACCCCCTCGACATAGGAGACTGCTGCTGGCTCCTCGAAGATCGGGTCAAAATCGGAATGAATAGCGTAGAAGCGCTTGTCAGCATAGATTGCCTCTTTACCTTCCGTTGTTTTCCGAATTTGCATGTCATAGGTGTTCACCATCACGAAGTTAGGCTGGTATGTGAAAATAACAGCGCCTTCTGGCATATGGGCGATTTCTTCTACGTCATAAGAGTTGATTTTCTTTACGCCGCCAGTGATCTGCAACTGAATAGATGCGCTCGTGTCTTTTTCCGCAAGTCGTTGTAGACGCTCAGAGAACGTATTCGGATGCATGAAGTATTTGAATTGTCCAGCTGCCCGATGTCGCGTAGGCACAGCTCGCTCCAATTCGAAAAAGATACCTAGTTTTTCAGCAGGGGTAATCGTTGCCCAATCGATGAAATTCCCTTTTGTTTTGGCAAGCTTCAGCCATCCGTCATTGAGCTTCAAGAAATCATAATCGGGGTTCGTATTCGGTGTAGCTGTATCACCGTTAAATCCTATGTCCTGCATATTGTCACCGTAATTCAAAGTCATATGTTTCAGAATGATCTGCTCTGCATTTTGGCCACGTACACGCTCGGTTTGTCGAATAAACTCCTCAGTAATCTCAAATGGCAGGACAGCAGGCGTAACAGAATAAGGAACTTGTGGAAAGCTTGGTGTTTTAGTGTTAGTTGCTTCTTTGTCTTCCACCTTTCCTCGAAGGTTTCGTCCGGTTACACCAATTTTGTCAATGGTCCCTTGAGAAGATTTACGAGTTTCGTGTCGGATTCCTTTCAAAAACGCAGTGGACTCGTAAGCCATTTCCATAAATTTATTGACCTGCTTGTAATTTAAAGCAGAAGTGTCATGCGACGTTGTTGTTGCGGCTTTTGTGATGATTTGTCCGTTCGTTCTCATATGAATACCCTCCTACAAAAGTCCACTAAAGGAACTGTCGTCTTCATTTTTTTGGATTGGGTCTGTACCAAGCTGTTGCTGACTGGAACCTCTTGCGTTTTTGATTAGTTGGACCTCGTTCCCCAACGTTTCCATTTGCTTTGAAATAGGTTCTAATGCCTTGGCAACTGCTTCAGTCAATGCTGCTGTCGTCGGATCGGTTTGTTGCCCTTCGTCACCAGCGCCACCTTCTGCTTTCTTGAGCTCTGTTACTTCCGTCTGCAAATCAGTCAATTGCTTGGTAACTGGCCCCATAGCCGCAGCAACTGCTTTTTGAATATCTTCTGGTTTCATGTCTTCTTCCTCCTCGTCTTCTGCTTGGTCGTCTACTTCGGCCAGCAGGTCGGTAATTGTGGTGTGCGCTTGTTTCAATTTATCCAGTCGAGCTGACGACAGCTTTTTACCCGCCTTGGCAATCTGTTCAGGTGGTTTGCCCAGTGCCTTTGCGATGTCGTTCGCCCCAAGAATCTCCTGCAGTATGTCCGCGAAGTCTTGAATTGCTTCCCTCGCCTTTTCTGGGTCGCTTTCGAATTCGTAACGATCGGTATTGTAGTTGTAGCGTTGAATCGTACTCGAAAAAGAACTCCAAGCAGTCCAAAAGTCGTTTGACTTCTTATTACGCTCGTACTTGTCTTTCACCTCGCCTTTGACGATACGAGTCAATGCCTTAGCGATGGAATGCAAAAGCCCCTTCTCTACCGTTTCATCGTCGGTATCCGAAGAGGCTCCCTCAATCTTTTCGCGTTTACCTACTCCCCACATCGAGAAGCCGGTAATCTCGCCCTTTTCGATTTGCTCCCAAGTGTCAGTGTCCGTTACCTTCACGCCAGCCACCCAGGACCCTTTCTTGATCTCCTGATCACCAAGCTCCATATCTACAGGGGCAATGTACGATTCAACAACGTACCCTTTGTCTGTGTCTAAATCGTGCTGCTTATCAATGTTGTACGTGTTCTGACGCTCCATGAAGCCGTGAGCTGCTTTCTCGATTTCATCGGCTGTCATCTGATCTTCATGTGCATCTTCTGTATCAGGCTCATACACGATGCCGTAAACAATCTGCTTTGCCCTGTCTGTCTTAGCTATGCGGATATCCTTCTGTAACGGCTCTTTTCCCTCTTCCTTGACGATGGCGAACGGCCTACCATTTGCGCCCTTATCCACGAGGGAAATGTGCGTGATTCTTGCGTCCTTTAACGCGTATCCCATTTTCTATTCACCTCCTTTCAATCAAAAAACAGCCTGCATCGTGCATCTGCATTTCACGATTTGTTTTGCACTTCCATCCGGGTCTCCTGGATGCATGAGTTTTTCACCTCCTACTTTGAATGGCTTGTTGATATCGACTGTCTGACCGTTTGCCTCTTTATGGTCCTTACGAGTGCGTTTGTTATTAGCTGCACGCCACCGTTTTTTCTTTACAAGCCCCGACTGCTTCCAGCCTTCCAGTTTGCCACCATTTGCGGCAGCCGTGGATATGGTTCTCGCAACAGTAACAGCGCGGTTCATGTTGAATGGTCCCTCTTCGCCTAAGGCAGCCTGTCTGCTGACCTCTTTGACCAATACAGCTCTTTCAGCAGGAGTCTCTCCCTTTTCAATCGCTTGCTTAAACGACCGAATCATGCGGTCAGCAGACGTGTCATTCATTGCGGGCACCATTTTTTTCAGTTTCTCGGCATATTGGGCTGCTGCTTTGTTTTCCTGCTCCCATACTGCCTCAGTGTTGATTCCTACGGCTTCAGACTCTCCGGCCAGATTGAACAACGGCATGAAAGCATCATAGACAGCCTGCTCAAACTTTTCTTGGAAGTAGTCGCCAGTCTGGACAAGCACAATCACTTTCCATAGCTCGTCAGCATTTGTAGCCAGTTCGTCGCTAAGCTCTTGAATAGCATCATCCAGCGCCTTACCCTGCAACTCAAGGAGGTCAGCAATTGACTCCTCACCTTCCTTGTACAGCTTCTCAAGCAATGCGCGTTCGGCGTGGGTAAGGTCAAGGCTATCAAGAAAGTCATCGTCATCTGCCTTGGCAATCAAGTATAGGCACTGGTCACACATGCTGGCGTTCCCTCGTTTCACGAAGCAGACGCTTTGCTATGGTCGCCATTTGCTCTTGCGGATCAGATGTACCAAGTGGTTCTTGGGAGAATGTGCTGCCCAAGCTAGCAATCGGCGAATCGAGGTACTCCTCGGTATACTTCGACTCGTCAAGGGTGGTTCCCAATACTTCCTCGGCAATTGGGATGAGATGGCGCACCAGCATAATTCCTCTATCAGCCAGAAAATCCAACAGTGCCTTCCACTCTTCTGGATCGCTGATTTTTGGACTGTTCAGTATCACCTTCACCCTATATACCTCAATTGCAGGGAACAATCGCTTATTGAAAATCTCATCCATAATCCACTTGCGATATGGCTTGAAGACTTGCTCTTCTGCTGTTCTCCGGGCATTGTCACTTGTCGCTCTGTTATAGTCTTCTGATTCACCTGTGAGAATTGGCGGCAACCGAAACGACGACCGCGTTTCTTTTCGTTTTTCCCGGTTGTACTCGATAAAAAGAGCGTCCTGTTGCAGCAGGTCATTCAGCTTGTCCAGCTTAATGGTGGTTTTTTCTTTCTCATCGCCAAGAAGCCCTTTGTCATACCCTTGCACTTCTAGGTAAAGAATTCCACCCCGTGACTTCTTTCCTCTTGCTCCTTTTAGGGATTCGATAGATTGCGGAGCTAACTCACCGTTTGTGACAGTCAAGATCATGTCGAGCATTCGACCGTTATCGAAGTATTCGAAGTTGAGTTCCTCAGCTTTTCTTGAACCAACAATGCCCGGTGAATTTCCTGACCAACGTGGTTCGCCGTAAGTCCCGTTTCCTAGTTGCAAATGAATGACTTCATTCTCTTCACCGGGCGCCCCGAATTCACGGAACCACGTTATGTTAGTCCCTCTCTTCTGCGCGTATCTACGCACCCATTTGGACTGCGTGAACTCTTCCACCTTTCCCTGCACCAAACGCCGATACTTCATATCTACCCTTTTGAGTGGTGCTGTGCAGCGCATGTATTCAGGCGGTATGCGGTAAATGGCAGGAAGCCCGCCACCCCAGGCAACCTCAACATAAGCATTGCCACAGTGCTCAAGGTCTTCCACTAACTGGCTCAGCAGTTGCTCAGTCGATTCTTCCAGATTGGCTGTCTGCATGAATCGATCAGCAATATCCCACTCTGCCTTTGCTGTCTTGTCACTTTGGCCGGGGTGGTATGCAAGTGCATAGCCATAACCAACCACGTTGGTTTTATACGCCTCTAAACATTGAGGAATAATGTTGCTCTGCTTCACAACCTGAACACAAGCTACAGGGTCAATGGTAGGGCGTATAAGCTTGTGTTCATCGTAATCCTGCTCGAATTGATCAATTACAAGCTGTTTGCTTTCCCCCTCCCCCTCAGCCTTCCCAATGGGATACCAGCCTGTTGCCTCTGACATTAGAGCCATCCTCCTTTTCCTTTTCGACGTCTTTCTTCGCGAACAGCCACTTTACGCAACAGATACCAAATTGTAAATAAAGCATATCTCAGAGCGTCCAAGGCGTGGTCATTCTCCTTGATAACCTCGTCCTCTCCCCTTGCCTGTGCCTTTGGGTCCCAGAGGTAGGAGAAAAATTCCCGAATCAGATTGACACAAGACCGATGCACAAAAAGACGGCCTTCATGCCCGCCAAGAAGTTGCTGGACCAATTGAATGCCGTCTATTCTGTCGTTGTTCGCGCCTTTAATGTTCGCGAAGCCACGTTTTTTCAGTTCGATAATAAGCGCAGCTGCTGATGGATCAAGGAAAATATACTGTGGCTTGTCATCCCCAAGGAACTGAATAAATTCATCTACATACTGAGCTACTGTTTTTTGCCTTGCTTGTGCCTCTTCCTCACTCTGCCCCTTCTTCTGACCCGCGCCATAATAATACTCCCGGATGACAAAAAAATCGGTTCCTTTTTGTCCGATTAACAAAAATGTCGTCGGGTTGTTCATACCATAGTCGCCGCCAACGATGAGACGATCGAATGATTCTGGTAACTCGTCGATGACGTGGACATCTTCTGAGAACATGTCATACACAATGCCTTCTGCCATAACCCACAGGCCAAGTATGAACCGTTTAAAAAAAACACCACTGAACATACGTTTGAAGCGTTCTTTTATTTTCTGAGACAGCGTCAAATTGTCGTCCATGGTAAAGTGCAGTCGTAAAATCCGCTTCTCTTTGGCTTGATCGATGTACTCCAGCTTGAACCAGTGATATGGACCAGCAGGGTTGCAGTTCATGAAGATTTTTGAACCTTCAACAGAGCAACGCCCCACCATCTGATCGACAAAAGACTTGGGGAACAATGCGACCTCGTCCGCATATGCACCGGCTGCTGTCAGCCCCTGTAGAACGTCCTGGCTGGACTCGTTATTTGCCCCGAAACAGTAATACACATTGGAGCCAATGGAAATGTAATGCTCCGACCTGTGATAAAAATACGGAATGCCCTTTGCATTCAGGATTTGGAACATCGGTTGGAGAACGTTCCGCTTGAGTGCCCCCATTGACTTTCCTGCGATGATGAAGGTTTGATTCTGAAACGCTGCAAGGGACCACATGAGGAAGCTGTCGATCATGGAAATTGTCTTCCCCGAACGAATCGAGCCGTCCGCGATAATCATGTCATAGTCTTGATATGGACTTTTTTCCGTCCACCAGGTTAACAGTTTCTTTTGCTTGAGGGAAAAAGGCTTGAACTGAAATTTTGCTCCGCCCTTTCTCATTCCTCATCTCCCCAAGCTTCCTCAGCAACTGTCCCTAACGCCTCTAGGTACTGCTGAATGTTGACTGTTTCAGGGTTGATTCCACTCATTAGCTTGTGTTTCATCTCGACAGCCCGGAGTTTCTTGTCTGTCACCCTCGTGAGAGCTTCCTGCAGATGAAGAATGTCATCGATTGCCCTGTACTCCGTTTCTTCTATTTCGGTGGTAACCAATTCATCTCGGGACAAGACTACTGTTTTTGTTTGTCCAGATTTGTCATCATGAACCTGTACTGGTTCCTTTGTGGTGAGCCTTTCTTGCAACACTCTCCGCTGTTTTTCAGTCAAGCCACTCTCGATTCTAGCAATTTTCAACATGATCTCTCGTTCACGCCAAGCATATAGCTTAATTGATTGGTTCACTTGCTCCAACGGCTCCAAATTGACCCTATCCAAAACTTCCTGTTGCTCGGGAGTCAGAGCATCCATCCAGATTGTTTGATGTTCTCCCGTTTTGACTGCGTTGGTATTGCGCATTGGGGCACCACCGCCAGCACCGTGGAAACGGCAAACATCCCAGCCAGGCTTTGCCCAATTTTTGCATTGCTCGTCGCGCTGCTTACTCCTTGCCTTGCATCTTTTCTTCTCAGGATTCCTCGCCATCTACATGACCACCACCTCACCACTTCATGGGGTTGTTTTCAAAAAAAGAAGACGCATTTATGCGTCCTCTCTTTTTATTTCGTTTGCTGTAGCTTGTACTGTTGCACTACCATGTAGAGAAGCTGTTCCTTCTATCGTTTTTCTCAGCTTATCTTGGATTTCACCTAATTTATCTGGTAAAACATATACGTAATCTAGGATTACATGGGTGAACTTAACCATGGAGTCCACTAACTCTGAAGAAAACTCTCTTTCATCACCATGTGCGGCTTCATTTCCTAATTTTCGTAGGACCGTGGTCATCTCATTTAGAATTGGAGGCAGCACACCATTATCAGATAAATCCTTAAGTTTCTCATAGAGGCTATCCCCATTTGCCTGTTTATCCTTACACATAATTTCCAATGTCCTACGTATTCCTATGGCGCACAGTGTTCCTTCTGTATTTTTTATTCGTAGAGCGGCTTCAAATGACTTTTTTACATTTTCAGGGATACCACTTTTGTCAAAAGTAACGGGAGGATATACTATTTGTTCATCACGTATCATACTCCCGCTTTGAGAATCACGATGATCTGTATTTTTCTGTGTTTTTAATAATGTCTCACTCTCGCATACAGGGCAAAGAAATAAATCCCATTCCGTAAAAAATTTTACCTGGTATGGTTTCACATTGAACCCCAGAAAGTTCTCAAGCCATTCCTTTTGGTGATGTGCGATCCGATTCATTTGTGTTTTATTTCCGCAATGATAGCAGACCAAGACATGAGTTTTTGGTTCTTGTTGGTCCATATATACTCACACCCTCTCTGCAATACACTTCGGTAAAAGTCCGTTAAACCCTACTTATTAAAGGTCATTTTTCTGCAAATCAATGTCCAACTCTATCAACTTCTTCAAATCATCCACCGTCTTAATCTCAATGTGGCCTGATTGGAAGTCCTTAACCCACTTTGCAATGGCTGCTTTCACGACTTTCCTGTATTGATCCTTCGATTCCATGATGCCTTCCATCACTTCGACTTGATATTGCAAAAGAAGGTCAATAGATTCAGGAGATGACTGTTCTGTTGTTGTTTTCATTGTGACACCCTCGGCTTTCCTGTAAAATGGAAAACGAGATAGCGAGTGAAGACAACTGCGGCCGCAGGTATCGCTATCTCAGCCGGGGGTGACCCGGTGGTTGGGGAGGACGTTGACGCGTCCTCCTTTTATTTTGGGTAAGGCTTATGCAAAGGCAGAAGCTTTTTTCGCATTTTCTTGTTCAACGGCATAAGGTATTTATGCTTTCCTGCTGTAGTATAACTTTCAGCATGGGAATCAATATTCTTTTTGATCCAATCCAATCGTTGGCTTCCCTTCCCATACCTCGAATGAATTGATTTCCCATGAGTCTTTTTCCCATGGATAATAAAGTAACGCTCACCTTCTGTTTTCCCTTCGTAAATCCAGTTGGTTGCTTGATAGATTCCGCCATGATGATTTTGTTCTACATCAGCATAACTTACTATCAACTGAACATTGGGCGACTGCTCTTTCAAGAATTTGATTGCCTTTGCCAATATTTCAGAAACGAATGACTTGTGATTGGTTAATGCAACCCTTGTCAATTCGCAACATTCTTTTTGAGTTAAGCCGTAAGGTGAACCAATCTTGCTGTTAGCGCCCCGGCTAAAAATCACTACACCGATAAATTTGTCGTCTTCCCAGGCCCCTATTTTCACTAGCTTTCCGGCAGGGAGAGATTTGCTGTAGTGGAAGTTTTCACAGGCGAATTTTGTGGCTTCATAAGTTGCCCAGGCCACTTTTAACTGCGTCAATTATGTTCAAACTCCTCTCCGCAGTGCGGACACTTCACCAGTTTTGAATTCAGAACTCCTAAATCCCCTTGGTCTTCCTCTGTGCCTTCTTCAAAATTTGGTATTTCTATGTCACCCAGCATTCGTTTTAAATCCACTTCATCAAATCCAGATAAATCAATGTCAACTCCTGCTTCGTGCAACTCACTGAGCAGCGTTGCCAGCGCTTCCTCATCCCAATCACCACTGATTTTGTTCAGTGCAACGTTCAAAACCTTTTCTTGGATTTCATCCAAGGACACAACAGAAACCTCTATTTCAGTAGTTCCTTGCTCTACAAGGATTTTAAAGCGTTGATGCCCGCCGACGAGATTACCTGTTTGTTCATTCCAAACCAGTGGCTCGACGTATCCAAACTCTTGAATGGATCGTTTCAGCTTCTCGTATTCGGGGTCGCCGGGTTGCAAATCCACCCGCGGATTATAGGGGCTGGGTTGATTTTAGAGACTGGTATTTTACGTATATCCATGCTGTTCAGCTCCTTCGTGGCAATAAAGTAAGAATAAAGAATATTGCCAGCCCTAAAATTGCTGTATGCCTTGATGCTGTTGGGCTGGTGCCGTGTTTTGTAGGTGTAATCAAACGACTACTATTCCAGCGGAAAAGTATATGTATTGTTTCACCGCAAAAAATGAGGTTGAAGCTTAGAGCCTTATGCTTTGGCTGCCTGTTGGCTTCTGGCGACCCCCTAGTCCAAATTTGGGTCTTCTCCTGCCTCTGTGATCTCCTGGTTGAATAGGTGCAGGAGCCACGCTTCTGCTGTCTTCCCATTGAGAGAATACAGGGGGTTGATTGCTAATGCTGACCGTCCTTCCAAGTCGGTTCGACGCATTATGTGCAGCTCAATGAATGTCTTCACGATCTTGCGTGCTGTAGGATAGGAGCAGTCTGCAATGCGGGCAAGGTCTTTGACGGTCAGTGGCGTCCCCTTTTGCCCGCGCTCATTGTCGCCTTGCAGGAGGTTAGTTCCCTCGCTGGCATAAGGAGCAATCTTCAACAAAAAGCCAGCCTCAGCGAGTGACAGCTTTCTGAGCCGTCGCTTTGCCTTTTGGCTGGCTTTGATCTTCACGAATTTTGAGCTGCGACCTACTGGACGAAAAACTTTTACAATCTCGTCCGAACGGCGCAGCACTTCCTCCGTGTAGTAAATTTCTCCTGTCACTGAGTCGACATACTGGCGCACTACATTTCACCCACCTCCAAAAAAGAAAAAACGTCACATGGACGTTTTTTCAGATTGTTGAGAACCCCAAGGAGCTTCTCCGCACATTCCGCGATATATTCTTACAGATTACTCAGCATCTTCATCAAATAGATCTGGAAGAAATAGAGCAAGCAGGAATAAGAATAGGATCAATAGAGCATCACCACGTGTGCCTGGCTCAACTTGAGGATCATTTGCAACATTTAGCAGAGCGCCAGGATTCGTCACATTCACATCAGGCAATGTTTCAGAAGCAACATTCAATACAGTATTGAATACCTCGCGTTGGTTGTCTTCATCTTCAAAAAACTTTTGAAATCTTTTTTTAGTTTTTTCAAAATCTGTTTTTGACATCGTTGTCCACCGTACTTTCATCTAAGTTTTTCGTAAGAAAGAGATAAATACTTTCTTACTGCTTGTATACTATGTTTCGGTGGACAAAAGCGTTCTATTATAAACGCCATTAACTCCATAAAAAGGGCGTTGGTACCCTAGCTATTAGGCATTAAGAAAGGCTGACGACTTTGAACTGCACCCCGTCAAGTAGACAGTACAAATAATAAAAATGGGTTAAGCGGCCTTGGTCCTGAATTCCATGGGACTGAGGCCGTCTAATTTTGCTTGTAACCGTTCACTATTGTAGAAATGAATGTAGGAAGGTTTTTCCTGTTACTTTTTGACTATTGTCCCTCACTTCCTTCGGCAGGGGAGCTCCGCCGCGAGCCAATCCTTATACCTATTGCGGTCACAGTCATTTAGGAGGCGGTGCAGCTGGTAAATCTGCACACTTGAGACAGGATCGGTGTATTCGAATATGGGATATACCGGACAAGGGGCGAGAGGCCTGAGCCGTACGTCTCGCATGATATCCCCTGTCCGGTAAATCCCAGCAGAGTAATTTGCGATTTTCCAAAGTTCCGAGAGGGGTTTCCAAAACTTGAAAACCGCTGTAATGCATACAATGAAAAATAATTGCATGGTTCCCTGCTACGCTCGTCGCAACTGGTGCGTTCAGGCTCAAAATGTCCCCCTCTCGTAAGGTCACATTCGTCATCACCCATAGATTCGCTCAGGTACGCCATTGATAAGGGATAGACGGTATCTCCCAAGAGCAGATGTCGCTTGCTCTTGACTCAAGATTACCGTCCATGACATTTCAAATCGTCCCGCCTTTTATCCCTGATTTTATCCGGGTTTTGTCCCGTATTTTGTCGGGGTTTTGTCGGGCTTTTTCACATAAAAAATGGCACTCAGATCATCCCGAGTGCCGTAGCGATTTGCATAATTGCATCTTTCTTTTTCGTGTAGTATTGGTCCTTTGTCAGGCCCATATCAAGATAAACATTGATATCTTTTACCCGTGATGTGCTGAGATACTTCTCTTCAATGATCTGACGCTCTACTTCATCCAACGAATACAGCAACGCCCTTTCAATCTGTCGTGCTTTCAACTCATTCGTGGACTCAGACTTTTGCAGCTGTGGAAACAGTTGATCAATGCCCTTCTCCTGGCGCTCCTGTTTATTTTGAACAGCAACACGAAGGGCTTTATACTCTTTCAATGCTTTGACAACAGCCTTTCTGACTTCTTTTTCATCTACTGGTTCCAGAAATGACAGTTGTTCTTGTGCGCTCATCTTTCAAATTCCCCCTCGTGGCAGCCCGTGCTATAATGTTTTTGCCGAACATATTTACGGGCTCCCTGCTGGGGGGCTATTTTTTTGAAATACTATTTTGATTCCTAATCTTGTTCATCTGCTAGATTATTTTTCGGGAAGAGAGTTTACGTAGCCGAATCGATTTCGCCAGAACCCGACTTCCCGACATTAGATATCTGTCTCCAGCGGTCCATGTATGACTCTTTTTGTTTTTTCTACGAACCGCAATGTAATTACGAGGAGCAGAAGCGTAAATTTTATAGCCTCTGGCTCGGCTGGCTCTTATAAATCTTGCATCCTCCCCTAGTGAAACGTTAGCAAAACGTACACGGTTGAATACACGTTTTCTAAATAATATGGTTCCCCCTGCAAGCGCCCCTACGAACTTATTCTGCTGTTTAGGGAAACGTAAAATTAGTAGCTTTCTTGCTTGGAGATAAGCCATATATGCCCGCTTCCCAACAATATCAGCTCCTGTACGATGAAGATCATTCATTTGCTGTTTTAAATAATATGGTGAGTAGTAATCGTCATCATCGAACTTTGCGATAAATTGGTATTTCGTTTTGCTGACCGCATAATTTAAGCATCTGCCCAAAGAGACCCTTTCTGGAACTTTGTAGATAGAAATGTTCTTATATCCCCGCACTTTTTTTCGGTATTTTTCCAAGCTCATGCTATCTTTATTAATAACAATTACCAACTCTTTTACCCGAAACAACTGGGTCTTATAATTAGCAATGATATTATTAAAAAAACGTGGTCGGTTAGTGCAAGTTATAACGGAAACTCCGCCCCGAATGCTGTTTTTATTTTTTCTCATCGCTCACTCCCCCTTTTTCGAAAGTTTGTATACTTTATGCAAACTCCTATAAGAGAGAAAGGTACAAGTTTACATGGACAAAATCACAATTTCTCATGTGTTAAAAATCCTGCAGCAACTCTGGGTTCAAATTATTCAGTCCGATCTCTAATTATTGAATTCCCCCATTTTTTCAACTCATGTAAATTAGTCCAAGCATTATTTCTTTTCCTTCATATGTTGATCCTACGAAACTTAGATTAGTGTAGAAGGTGAAAACATGAAAAAGAAAAAAAGATCATCATCCAAGATTGTGAAAAAAGGAGGCGTAAAACGGACAAAAATCATCACCCTAAGTCGGAAAAATGTACGTATAACAGAGAGTCTCGGAAATGGCTTTTGGCGCCACAGGTTTCAGCCCATCGAAATTAGACCATATTCATATGAATATATTAACTTGATACCAGCACCAGAAGGTACTAGGAGGGTTATCAGCGCTGGATGGATCATTGAACAACTTGAACCTGTATATGTGCTTGCAAATTACCCACTTGGACTAGATAGATGGTTTATGCAGATCTATAACCCCACTGGCGCTTTTAGAAGAGTATTAACTTGGGTAATAACTAAATCGCCATAAAAGGAAATTTGATGGACACGCAGCTGTTCAATTGCTTCGGTTTCGTCATAAGTCTCGATCATCTGGCTAACATTTCGACTCCTGTCTCTTTGCAGGAGCTTTTTCTTTTCGCTTGTAATCGCTTAAGAACAATATATCTGCTACTCTTCATTCCATCCTCCCCCATTATCAAATGTAATGTTTTGATAAATTAACTGCTTTCTTCACGCAGGAATTTCCTTCCCCTTGTCCTATTTAATCAGGTATAGGAGGTGATCTGATGACTGAAGTAAAGAAGATCGCTTATAAGAAATTAATTCATCAAGTTTTCCTTGACCTAAAAAACAGTGGTTCTTTTGACGAGGCTACCTTTTATAGAAATTTCCGTATAGCGCATGCATTCCATAATCTCGCAGAGTTTATCGTCATAGACTTTGTTGGCTTCAATGAAGATGAATTTTGGTCTACAGTCGACGCATTAGCCTCTCAATTTGATTTGCACCATTACAGAAGAATTTTCGATGAAGCCGTTACGGAAAGGTGAAACTCCAAGACTTCTGATGTCTTTTTATAGGAGTAATCATCTTGTTTATCAAATCGATTGCTGTGTTAAATCAACACGAAGCAATTCTCTAATTGCAATTGACTAGTTGCATCTAACTCGCCCACGTACACCTCCCTGCCTTCCTTGTCTTTGGCGAAATACTCTTTTGACTCTTCATGAAGATCAGCTATAAGCTCCTCGCCCTCAACAATCTCCCCAAGCAACTCCGAATCTTCAAGACTGTATACCTCGAAACTTTCAATGGCCCGAACCTTGATTTGTTTCTCCACATTTACCCCTCCTTTACAAATCGTGTGTTTTGATTCACTCCGCACTCCTCGAAATGTCTAGGAATATCATGTTGATTAGATTAGGAAGGAGTGAAAAGCGAATGGCGTATCCTGCTCAGGCTCCAACGTCTCCGCCGCCAAGCTTCATACCACCAAGACCAACTTACATCCCTTCGCAACCATCGACCTATCTTATCGATTGTGTGTACCAGAACACTTATGTTTGGCTCATAAATGGAGCACAGTTTTGGTATTATCCGATTAGTGTCGAGTCCCATGGGGTTACTGGATATCGATGGAATGGCTGGCAATGGGTGTTTTATGGTATTGATCCAAGGTATATCGATTCCGTTGTATGTTACCCGACTCCTACCCTTTATTAAGGTGTGGGAGTTTTTCACATAATTACCGTTGTGTTAAATGAAACCAATAAGTTAGTATCAAATGTAAAAAGATGGTGATTGTGGAATGGACTGTTTCAAAGCAATCTCGGAATTCATTTTCGCAGAACGAGAGCACATATTTTCACATCCTGACCTTGTAATTTATCATCCTGGACATTATGCAGAATTAAATGAGCAAATTATTCGCTTTTATAAACAAGAAGGCTTTTCGAAAATTACTCTATCTTCCGCCCCCAATCGATTTATGAATGGAAAGTCAGAATATGAGATGTTCAAACCCATCCTTGTAAATGGCGGCATTCCTGAAAATGACATCATTCACATTACACAAGGAAGTACCATCGACGAAATAGTAAGATACTCATTTCAAATTCCTCTTCAGCAATCAATACAGTTCAAGAATGTTCTTCTAGTCGGAAAAGCCTTTTTTATGAGACGCTTCTTATTGCTGGGTGAAAAGTATGCTCCCGAAGGTTCCGTTCTTGATGTAATGGGTCTTACTGATAATAGAGGCATTGAAAAAAATAACTGGTCGGACACTGAACATGGAAAAAATAGAGTTATCGGAGAACTGGAAAAAATCTCATTCTTGCTTAAAGGGGCTATTTAATAGTCCTTTTTACATTAACTATTTAGTAAAATCAGAAACCAGTAGGGGCGGATATTCCGTATGACTGTACCTTACGCCCCTCAATACTCTCGACTTTATACCAGTCACCTGTAGCGTCATTTTTAATAATGTCGCCAAGTGTTGGCTTGTAGCTAAGGACCATAACTCGTTTGCCTTTTACGAACATTGGGAACATCTACCTTACCTCCCTACACATTGTGTAAATTTACTTTTTCTCGTAATAACTAAAATCTTCAGCAATCCTTGACCATACCCAATCGGTATATTCTTTTTCGATCTCTTCCACAGTTGCGTCATGTTCAAATTCAAATTCTTCTTCAACGATGTCATTCGAATTTCCAGATAACCTGTGTTGAAATACAACTGTTTTCTTGTTGCTATGCATGTTTCCGTTCATCCTCCTTGTCATAATGAGCAGTTTGTAAACAAACAAATCTTGTGATACATTTTTTGTAAATACTATATATGGGTGAATATTATGAAAAAAACTACTTTACGAAAAATAGGTTCAATTTTAATTTGCTTGATTGGTCTTTACTTGATGATAACTAGCCTGGATTCCGGTCTATTCGGTATCCTTTATTTGGCAATTGGAATCTGGAGTTTTTTTGACAAAAGCGATCTTTGATTTAACTTAGTTGAGCTTGTGATAAATCACTTTTCCCCTGGAACTGGCGGATTCAAAATGTCGTTTATTGCTTGCTGGCATTCTTCCTCGGCATGGAATAACGAACTGTAATTGCAACTTATAGAATCATTTGCTTTGTAACTCGTCGGCTCAATGTAGAAAGTGCCTTCAAAACGTTTTTCATTTGCCCAAGTGTGCATCTTAATCTCGTGGATAACTCCTTGTTCAACTTTGTATTCATAGTTTGATTTTTTGGAGTATCCTTTACACTCAGGACAATTAACCTTAAATGGTTCGGTTACTTCACTCGCCCTAACTTCAATCTGACCTTTCCCAGAACAGATCTCGCAGCGTACTGACTTGTATTCTTTTCTGATAAACCAAACCTTGTCCCCGAGTTTGAAACCGCCCATTAGCTCCCGTTTTGTCTGATCTGCACCCTGTTTGAAAAAGGTTTTTTCAGCATCTTTCAGTTGTTGCTCAAGTTCACGGATTTTTTTCTGCTGATCATACTGGACTTGGACCGCCTTCTTCTCTCGCTCGATTGCAGCATGGTACCCATTGATCTTTGCCTCCAAACGCTTCTCCACTTCTTGATCAAGCATTTCGTTCAATTGGGTATTGAACTCGTAATTCTCATCCATTTCAAAGTCGTGATCATACATTTCCAACCCACCCTTTATGTTTTTTGTCCGAACCTCCTGTGCTACTATGTGGCAAAGGAGTGTTTCGTATGGAAAAGTCATTTTATTACTCAGTCGAATGGTCCGAGGTCAGCTACCTCAAGGACGCCCTAGAAGCAATGGAGATTCCGTTTGTCATTGAGCAAAACAGCGACCGCCTACAACTAGAAGAGGGGCATGTTGCCATCGTGTTTCCTGACCTTCTTGTTCGTGTATATGGCGGCGTCCACGAACTTTTTGGTAGTCATGGACGCCGATATCCTGAGTAGCCTTATTTCTTCCCGTTCCAGGGCGGCAATGCTCCGCCTGCTTTCCAATTGTTCACCTGTGGATTAACGATGGACTGCTTGATATATTCGTTTTCCTGACTTGTCGCTATAAATTTTCGTCTCCAAGGATGGTTGGGCGCTGGTTTAACGGCTGTCATATGATTCCACCTTTCTAGGTGAGAGGAGCAGCTTTACGCTGCCCCGGGTTCTTCACCGTTTTTTGCCATATGTTCAGCAACGAGTTTCTTGTATTTGGACCAAGCCGTTTGGAGTTTGGAAGAAGAGGTGCCGATGGACGATGCAATCTTAATCCACGTTTCGCCATTTTGTTTTCGTGCAAGCAATGCGGGGAAGTCATACTCCGTTTCTTCAAACGCTGGGGCTTGTCCGCTCAAGATGAATGCCACCAGTTTATCCTTGTCGATTGCGGCGACAGCATCATCTTGTTTGTTTGCCTCCTGATCGCCGTCATTCGTGTTGCCATCGGATTCTTCTTGGCTTTGCTGCTCTGGATCGGGAGTGTTGCCCTCTGAGTCTTCGGTTTGCACTATTGGAGTGCTTTCAGAGCCTTCCCCATTCTCCGAGGGTTCATCTCCTGCGTGTTCGCCGTGTTCAACGTGCTTAGACTCTTCCCCCTCATCGCCTCCGTCCTCCAAATCATCAGCATCATCTTTGCCATCCTCGTTGTTTCCACTAATGCTTGTTACCACTCCAGACTGATCTGTTGTTACGGATAAACCGCGACGTTCTCTTTCATTCTCGTCGAACTCAATAGCCATTTGTGGGTTACCAAGATTTACAGTCACTTTGTCACCGATCATATCTACCAATTTCACTAGCGAAGTTGGCTCAATGTTCCCAACCAACTCCAAGCTCAAAACCATTTTTTTATCATCCGTTGCCATTTTCTTTACCATTGCCGTAAATTGTGCTTGATTGCTCATTTTCCACACTCTCCCTTGGTTTATATAGCTTTTTTCTCTTCGCGTTTTTTCTCTTTCCACTCGTCAGTGGTGATCCAACCACCGTATTTTTGAACCTTTTTAAGCAATGTCAGTTTCAGATTCGGATATTTGTACATGAACATCTTTGCCTTGATTTTGAAGGCTTCCGTCTCTTCACCCTTGATATCAATGACCTCCAGCGATCCATTCAGGTGAAGGACTTCAAAGTCCGCTTTGTACGTTATCGCCTGAAGATTCTTGCCATTGCGTTGGCATTTTTCCTGAAGTACGTAAACGGGTTGCAGTCGCATATCTTGGATTTCCCTAGCCGCCACCTTTTCTTTTAGTACAAGGTAATACTCTGACTCAGCCTTGGAATCGAACTTGATACCATCCACAATGGTGATCTTGTTGTTATATTTGGGCAGCTTTGGTTTAGCTGTTTCTTGTTTGGCTGCTCTGGCTCTGCGCTTCATGTTATGCCCCTTTCTTGATCGTCTTTGTATTACCGGAGAAACGATGGATCAAAACAAATTCAGTTGTGGTATCACGTTCAACAAGCCAATTGGCAGGGTTTAAATTGCATGCTAGTGCTTCCAATTCTCTTATTTGCCGCCTGTTTGGGCGTTTGCCTTGCTTCATGTCTGCTCTCCTCCCGGTTTAGGAACCTGTATTCAACGATTCTTGTACCTGTCGCCCTGGAGCCATATCCCAGTCGATAAATTCCTGAAACACGCGCCTAAAGGCAAGGTTCACTGTGCCAACCGATCCGTCTCGATTCTTAGCAATGATGAGCTCAACCTTGCTAATTGGTTCTCCTGTTGCAAAATTTACGTACTCTTCGCTGTCATCCCTATGTAGAAAAGCAACCACATCAGCGTCTTGCTCGATATTTCCACTTTCCCGAAGGCTTGAAAGGTTCGGACGTTTCACTATGCCTTTTTCAATGTCCCTATTTAGCTGAGCAAGTAACACGACTGGACAATCCAACTCCTTCGCCAATTCTTTCAGTGTGCCCGTATATTCCCCGATCTCTTGGTCACGATTTACGTTGCGATTGCTTCGACGTCCGCGGGCTTTATTCCCAATCAATCCGAGATAATCGATCAGGATCATTCCCACCCTGCCGTGCTTTCGTTTCAAGGCCCGAGATTCGGCTACAATCTCGTTTAACGCTTGCCTTCCCTTGTCCTCCATCAAGATATTGGAGCGATAAAACTTGTCGCTAACTTGCGTAAACACTTGCCATTCCCCTTCGCTCATCTTGTTATGGCGAATTTTCAAGAGTGGAATTTTAGCCTCTGCTGCAAGCATTCGATTTAGAAGGTCGCCTTTACGCATTTCGAGTGAAAAGATACCTACAGGGTCACTCCCCGCTGGTAGCCCAGCAGTTCGCGCCATCTTTAAGGCGAACGCTGTTTTCCCAACCGAGGGCCGCGCGCCGATGATAATTAGCTGCCCACCACACGCTCCACTTGTTAGTAAGTCAATTTTCGGTATGCCCCACGATTTTCCGAGAATACCTCCACCTTCGAGACGGGTATTTTCAATGACGGCAATGTGATCGAGAATGAAGTCTCTTACAGATTGGAGTCCTCCCCGTTTGTTCGGGCGGATTTCAGCAACCTTTTCCTCTGCTAAGTTCAAGAGCTCATCAGCCGTTTCATAGTCACCGTTCAGGACTCTGGCTCGCATTGACTCCGCATATCGAAACACTTTCCTGATCGTAGCCGCCTCTCTCACCAGACCAGCGTGGTGGTCAACTGCTGCCGCAGATGCAACAACACTACCGAGGCCAGTCAGATAGGGAACACCGCCGATTGCGTCCAATTGTTTACCCCGACTCAACTCCGTCGTTAGTGCCACAAGGTCAATCGTTTCCCCGCGGTCCCGAAGATCAAGCAAAGCTTTATATATCTCTTGGTGTCCCACAGAGCTGAAATCATTTGGAGACAGGATCAGGTCAATTTCGTCTATCAACGTTGGGTCCATAATAATGCTGCCGAGCGTCGCTTTTTCAGCAGGCAGGTTTTGTAGACGGTCAATCATGTGCTATCTCCTTTCCCAAAAAGCATTTCTTGAAAGGCCAAGTCGTTCGCAGCCCTTTTTTCAAACCCTGCATGCGCTTTGTCTTGCACTTGTTGTGCCGGGGCGCTTGACTGTGTTTGTTCAGAACGTTGCGAGTACATCGGCACGACTTTCCTTCGCATTTGACCTTCTAGCTGGTCATATTGTTTGCGTAGGGTACCTGCCGACAGGATATTGGTTTGCCAGAAAGGGTCGTCTGTAGCCCATTGGATCACGAGCTGAATATCATATTTGCTACGCTTGTCTAACGTGATCATCTTCCGCATATCATCAGCCCATGCCGCAAGAGCAGTCGGCTTCTCCTCCGGGACATTCGCATTCGGTTTCCAGCGAAGAATACGGCCTCGTAGGTACTTCGCCAAAATATAGGCATCCGTAGATTCGTCATAAACGCGCTTCGTGCGTTTGGGACAAGAATCTTTTTTATGTTTTACATGCTGTTCTTTAATGCTGTTCTTATATACTTCGGGAATCTCTTCGGGATTGTCTTCCGAAGCTCTTCGGGAATCCTGCCCATCAGAAGCCCCTTCATCCCTTGATACATTAAGGTTTTCAGCATCCTCCCTCTTCGGGAATTCAGGTGGAAACTCTTCGGGATTCTCTTCGGGAAAATTTGACCATTTTTGACGGCTATAGCTACCGAGATTTTGAAATTCATCATAGTGGTTGACGGTAATCAGCAATCCGTTTTTGGTGTTCCCTCGGTAGAGCTGCCACTGGATCAATCCCATAGTCTTTAGTTGATTAAGCGAGTATTTGATTTGATCCTCGGACCAGTTTGTCTCTTTCGCGTAGTCCTTCATGATGAATACAACTTGTCCACGTTTACACTTTTCGTTGTCCTTGAAATTTGCTTCGCTCATAATCTCTTGGAAGATCCATTTGTCCCTTTTGCACCGAAAGGTTAAACGGGGAAGGACGTAAAACCCCGTTGTCCCGTATTCTGCTATGCCCATCCCCTGCCCCCTCTCATGACACTCTGCGATGACTTACAATCTCCAGAAAGGATAAGGGCACTTCCCACATGTGGAGTTTTCGTCTGCCCTTCCCTTTCAATAACGCCCATTCCTCACCATCGCGCCGAAAGGTTTTTGAGACCTTCCAGCGCATAAACCGCAGATCATATTCTTGACCTTTCATCTGGCGTCATCCCACCGATCTAACCTTGGGAAAATAAGTCTGCTTGATTTTCTTTGTTTGACTCTGATTCCGACTGATGATTATCTGCATTCGTTTGCTCAGGCACATCCTCGACGGCATAAGCTTCTGCGTCTATCCATGGAACGGTAGACATATCACCTGCAATCTCATGCTTTACAGTCCCTTCCTGCTCAACCACGCGGGCATCATCTACAGAAATAGGCAGGTACTTCCAAGCTCTACGGATAACCGTTTTCTTTGCCATTTCCTCATAGTGGTCTTTCCATGGGCCTGTCGCCTGTTTTTTACTGTTGTCATACGACTTTGAGGACATCATGACAGTATCGATTTCCGCCTTGCTCATCACTTCGATGTAATGACCTGCACCAGTGAAATGAGCGATCATGTAAACTAATTTCATCTGACCTCTTTCGCCATTTACGCAAGGTTTATGAATCAGTTTTTCTTCTAGGCCATATTCAAACTGAAAATCATCGTTCTCATAAACGACTCGAGCTGCAATAGATTGGATGTTGCCACTGCGCCGTGCCAGCTCAATCATGCCCTTGTATGAAATAATGAAGGTGGCCTCGAAAGATTTTAATTTGTTTGACCAAAAAGGGACTAAGTAGCAATGTCCTAATACTTCTGGCTCAAGACCAAGCTGAGCTGACTGCATCAAAGCAGACATCAACGATGGAGCACTGCATTTCATGAGCGTAGGATTTGTTCTAATGCAGAATGTTGCGATCCGTAGGAACTTGTTTACATCCATGTTGTTCCCAGCAGCTTGAGCAAATTGGTCCTTTCTGGACTCGATCAAATCAAAAATGGTCGTCTCTTTTTTCTCAGGAGATGTGTCCCCTGTACGCTGGGCAAGCTTTCCAGCCATATCTTGTGGGTTACCCATCCATTCGACCTCCTATGATGATTTTGGTAGGTAAAGCCGTGTATGTGCCTTTTTTACAAAGTTCATTTGTTTCTCAGCGATCACTGACCGTGTAACTTTCCTGTCACCAATCCAACCAATGGCGTAATCTTTCATGGCATACATGATTTTGTTCTGAGCTTCGGTTTTCTGGAATTCATATTCCTTGATCCTTGCTGCTGCTTCGTGATACTGCTCAAGCCATTCCATCGCCTCGTTGGGGAGGATGATTTCTTGTCCGTTAGACTCTGGATAAAGTTGCTTGATCATCTCTGCTGTTGTCTCAGCGCCGTCCATCGCCGGGGCAATATCCTCTTCAACCAGTCGCCAAAAATCAGATTCGATTTTGATTAGATGGGAAATTACCTCGTCATTCCGATCAACACGCTTGTGACGGAAATCATTGCCGCCGATCAGAACAGCGATGTATGCGAACTGTAGGCCAGTCACTGCGAGGTAATGCTGAACCTGCAAGTAATAATGATCGGGAATCTTTTCGTCATCCCATTCAGAAGCAAAGTATTTATCAGCAGTCTTACATTCGAGGACTCCTTGCTTCCCGTCTTCGTAGATCAACCTATCGAGGTTAGCCAGCATGAACGGATACTCTCGATGTTGGAGCATTTCATGAATTGGCTCGATTTTTAAGCCAGTCCGTTCAGCAAATTCGTCAGCGACAACTGGTTCCAACTTTCGCCCAAACCGAGCTGCTTGTGATTCTTCTTGTGAAGGCTCAACCTTGCCAGTCTTTTCGAGCCAAACGGAAATTGGAGAACGATACTTGCTAAAACCAGCGACAGAGCCAGCGTCTGATCCGCCAATACCTTTCTTTCTCAACTGGAGCCATTCTTTATATGGCATGTTTTCCGTGGAGACCAGTTTCAAAGCTCCCACAGAACCACTCCCTCTTGTGTTAAATCACTTGATAAGCAACGATTAACTTTATTCCCAATCGTGCTTTAAGTTCGAAGACTCAGCCTTGTAGCGCTGGGTCTTTTTGTTTTTATCGAGCAGATACTTACGACGAATTTTTGGAGGTTTTTCCATATTCTTGTCGAATGCTGTTAAGTGTCTAAAATTACCAGTCTAGAGAAAGGAGGCGACAAATTTGGCGACTTTTTATTACTACAACAAGAATCTGGATTCTAAAGGCAATCATGAAGTTCATACAAGTGAATGCTCCTATCTTCCAGCCGCACTAAACCGTGTAATGATTGGGTACGAAAACGATTGTCATGCTGCGATTCAACGAGTAAAAAAAGAAACAGGGAAAACAAATTATGACGGATGCTATCACTGCTCTTATCCATGTCATAAGGGATAATCCATTGAGAGGGGAAAACCCCCTCTCTTTTTATGGCATTGCATTCTCGAAGTAAAATTGATTAACCGCATCAATAATTTCCTTCAAGTCCTTTTGAGTAAAGCCTAGTTTCTGGCACTCCTTGCATATCATCGTTATCAATTCCGCTTTTCTGTCGCTCATCCCGAGTTCCCCCCCTTCTCTTAAATCACGAGGCCGCCACCCTCCTAAAACCTCTATGGCAGCGTTGTAGTTCCTTGCCTACGCCACGTCTTGACCTCGCTATGTATTACTTGGAGGTTCGAACCTCCGTGGAAGACTCCCTCACGTGCGATCCCTAATTTGAAGGAGGTCGCGAAATCTTCCACGCAGGGCCGAAGCCCGCGTTACTTTATCAAGCGTCTTGCCTGTTCCCTTATCCCCTCTACGAAATCCTCGTGATTCATCGTTGCTTTCCCCTCAACAAGAAGCTCCAATTCTTCAATAACATCCCTTACCGTCCATTCAAGCCCGCTGTCATCAACATCAAAAGCTAAGGGTTCCAATTGCCGCTGTCTGTTCGGCTCCGTCCGTTCGACGTACTCCGGAAAATCAAGCAGTTGCTGCATGTATGACAACCTCCTCTGGCTGTTTTACTGGTTTCAAGCTATTTAGAAAGTTGCGTAGACGCTCAATCTCGTCCCAGTTTTGCAACACAATTTGCTGTCCAGCTATCCATTGACCATCCCGATAATCGGGTGTTGCCTCGATCCGCAGAGTACCATCCGTCTTATAGGTCGCCATCCGGTCAAACTGACCGCCCAGCAGTTCATTGGACACGATACCTTTTTCTTTCAACCGATCGTTCACATTCATGTCTTGTCCTCCCCTACACTGTTGTGGTATTCTTCCAATGAGTTTTGATTTATGCCGTCCGTTCGCCGCGGGCGGTTTTTTCGTATTTCAGGAATGCTGCGACTTCTCTCGCTTTTAATAAGACTGCTTTCCGCTTGCCCTTCACCATTACGTACGGCGCTTTAAGAAATCGCCTCTCCCGCTTTGCCTTTACCTCCCGTAAACGAGTAGCTAGCCATAGAGCCTGTGATGCCTTGGTGTGTGCCAAACCCCTACGGTTCTCAACCGCTCTTTCTAACGCTCCGGCAGCCTGCTCTAACTGTTCCTCATCCAAGTAACCAGGATTTCCACCACACATTTCGATAAGAGT
Organism: Brevibacillus fortis; assembly: GCF_046196545.1. Classification (GTDB taxonomy): domain Bacteria; phylum Bacillota; class Bacilli; order Brevibacillales; family Brevibacillaceae; genus Brevibacillus; species Brevibacillus fortis_A. Next base: position 1,245,915 of record NZ_CP176370.1, on the reverse strand, counting down.
ATTTGCCGTGATGATAAGCCGTCTTGCATGCCAGGCATTACCCTCTTGCTGAACCCTGACCTTCTCTTCGACTAATGCTCCGATTACAAGAAGCAACTGGTCTTGATCAAATACCATGTACTGATTATTCATGTAGCCCTACCCCTTTCATCATTTTCATGAGTCCGTTTTTCATCCACTTTGATTTGTGGATAGCCCATTGTTTAATCCATGACACTTTGTACTCTCTACAAAGGATTGCTGCGAGGTTTGTACTTGCTGTGACGACATCCAATGTCTCTTGGATTAAGGTCTCAATTGCTTGCTTTTCCTGTGTTGTTAAGGATCGCGGCGGCGCGCTGATAAGACTTTCCTCAGCCTCTCGGATTATTTTCAACAGCTCGTTCATTTCGTGCTCTGTGCGATCCAGTACGGTGTGGCGGTTCACTTCTATTCGATCGCCGTCGAGGATTCCGGGGCTTGTCCCAGCTGTCGACTCTTGGGCTGCCGCCATTGCAAGGTACGGGTTATCCGTTATTAACACCGATTTAGATTTGATATCTGGAGGCGTCACTGCCCGACCTGTGGTGTATGAAGAAACTGCCTCCCGGCTTACATTAGCTTCAAAACCGAAAGCTAACTGCGTCATGCCAGCCTCATGAAGTGACTGGCCTAACTGTCTACCAAAGTCGCTCATGTGTTCGCACCATCCTTACCAGCGTTATTCTGTTTTCGATGTACAATGAATCCAAGCTCACTTTCCAGACTCTCCCTCGGCAGCCATATGAGCCGAGGGCATTTTTCTTTTTCGGATCAGTTCATGAAGCCTTTCTTTGTAAGCCAGAAGCTTTGGAAGCCGACGCTCTCTTTTCTCACGTGGCCATTTTGCTGATTGCTTCACTTTCTCGATGTACCAACAAATGCGCTTAACCCAACAATCGAGTTCATCCAAATTGATCACCTCACTTTCATCACACAACTGCATGCAGCGCCGAGTCATGGCAGTGACCCCCACCTGACCTTGTTTCACCCTTACCCGGCGAAATGGTGGAATGTATTATGGCGCGGCTCCCTGCTTTCACAGATCAAATCGCTCGCTCCCGCTCTTCGGCGCTCTATGCAGTTGTGTGAAGCTTGTCCATCAAGGCAATCTCTCGTTAGAGAGACGCCACTGTTTGTTCGGTGATAGGAGTTTGGGGTTCTTTATAAGTGCCGTTTTGCTTTGCTCTTTCTCTCGCAGCCATCAAGGTTCTAACAATCCACTTCACGTCTACCGGATTTAGGTTGAGCTTGAGCGGTTGTGGTTGCATGTCATCCCCTCCCTTGTTGACAATGTATGACATACGGCTTGTTCAACTTGCTCGTCTTGTTGTTGTTACCACTTAAGCAGGCTTTTGTTTTACGCCAGTAGATGTTGACGTTTCTTCAACTTTAGAATCAGAAAAATACTCTTTTGCTAGTGTAGCAGGCTTAACTCCAAAGATTTCTGCCATATGCTCGATATGATAACTTGGCAATGTAAAGTGCCCGTTCTTAATTTTCGAGTACCATCCTGGGGTTCTCTTCATTAATTTTGTCAGCTCTTTAACAGAAAGGTTTCGCTTTTTTCGATAATTTTCAATGACCATTGGATTAGGCATTGTAGTTCACCACCTTATGTTGAAGTTTCTTCAACTTGTTAATGTTATAATAATTGGAGTATCTTCAACTTGTCAACTGATTGTTTGAAGTTTTTTCAACTACCTTTTGAACATTATTCAACTATCCTATAATTGACTATAGGAAATGAGGGTGATCTTGTGTCCTTTGGTCAACGACTAAAACAAGCGAGAAAAAATGCAAAGAAAACACAAAAACAAGTGGCTACCAGACTTGGTGTCGATATTTCAACGATTTCAAAGTATGAAAACAATCACTCAGAACCTGACAACGACACTCTCTTGCAACTAGCAGAGGAATATAATGTTTCTCTAAACTGGCTTATCACAGGCAAAGAAGCCGAAGATACATCTTTATACGCCAGTACAAATGTGGATATCCGCGCTGACGTTGATCAAATCGTAGAGATATTGCAATCCATTCCAGAAGCAGAACGGAAATCATTCCTGGATCAAGTCGATACTTTAGCTGAAATTGTAAAACGTAAATACGAAAAAAGCCGTTCACAATGAAGCTGAACGGCTTTTGATCATATCTATGAGTTTTTTTACATTCTCATCCTTATTCATGTGCATTATTAACAAAGTGATCTTGTCGATGTCTTCTTTAGAAATTGAACCTTTTACCTGTTCGATCTTCTCTGTAGTATTCATGAAGCATCCCCTTCTATAAACTCATTCGTTTTTCTCGGTGGTAGCTGTCTGGGTCCATCTTACCAGTACTCCAGAATCAGAAGGCATTTTGACGGGATGAAATTTGTCGATTTCTGCTAATAGTTCACTATTTAGAGTATTTTAGGCATAAAAAAAGCATTTCGTCGGGACGAAACGCAAAATATCTGTCGAAGATTTGCAATTGACAAGTTTAACCGTGGCGAGCTCTGTATCTATCCCATTGGGCTTGTATATCGGCTTGGATAGCCTTTTTGGTGCTTATAGCAATTGTATTAAGATTATGTATGTTAGGCTTTAGGAACAGCTTCTTGCCATCAAATGACTCCACTTTCTCCAAGTTGGCTAAGTGTGATCGGCCACAGCGTGCAAAGTTTCGATCTGAGAGGTATTTCTCAAATTCTGATAGTCCTCCTTCAGTTCGTACTTCCTCGCTTTCAGTATAAATAATGGCTCCGCGCATCTTACTTTCAATCATGATGACTTCAAAATAAGGAATTTGTCTAAATGTACCTTCAGACATTGCTGGTACAAAAAAACCTCCTGCCTTTTCAAAATCACAATATAGCGCACGCCTCTTTAACAAGGATATCGCTTTATCTAAAGCCCCAGTTTCTGCGTAACCAAATTTCGATACCACATCAACGCAGCCATATTTCTTTAAAAGTATAGCATTAACCAAATTGTCATTAATAGTAAGCAGAAGACTAGGCACCCGAATTCCTTTTTCATGGATGGTGCGGAGAAAGTCTACACCAGATGCTTTCTCATTCAAATCAAAGTCTGTAATGATCGCATTGAAGTACTGGTTCTCAAGAAAATGAAATGCCTCTACTGAATTCGAGGCATAAACAACACTATGGATAGAGTCCTTATATTTGTCTAAGACAAGCTGCATCGACTTTTGATGCCCCTTGTTATCCTCAATTACCAGCAGTTTCAAACGGTTGCTCATCTTGATGTTCTGCCTCCCTAAAAAAAAGAGCGCAATTTGCGCCCCTTTTCATTACTTCTTTTTGCGAAGCTCCTCTGGAACTTCTGGCTGATGAACAAACCACGCAGACGCAACGTTAACCTGCATCGTTGCTATTAAAGATAAGAATGAAGATGAAGCCATTACTACTGGTACGAGGATGAATTTTTTAAGATTCATTTTGATTGCCTCCTGATATGGATTAATGACATAGCTTGCACTAAGAAAGCTTTTGACACAGTTGGCGACAGTAAGAAAAAGTTAATCGCAACGATTGCTATTGATATCCATTTTAATGTCGGATAGTATTTTTTGTCTATGTTACTATGTCCCTCGATTCTTGAAGGAGAAAAGACTAGAACTAAAAGAGCTGCAATCACCAGTAAGATAACATTGACTTTATCAGATATAGCGATGTGAGGAAGAATTGACATTGTACCAATAGAAACAACTGTACAAGCAGTTGAAGAGTGTAAATGGATCCCACCGGATGTTAGACGAAGCATTACAAATGCGAACATAGTTAGAGCTGTTTCCAATGCTTTTCCGGTTATTGTGCCAATCAGCATTGAAACGAGAACGATTAAAAATCCATTTATGACTATGATCAAGCCGAACTTTAAAGTAGGAATACTTGCTGTTTTATCAGGTTTCACGCTCTTCATAGATACAGCTATTTTTTCGGCTAATGATTCGATCATTTTATTCTCCTGTTTTTCTTAAAAAATTGTATAGCGTAAACGTTTGAATACCAATCAGTAACAATAAGATTAGTCCATTATCCGACACAAGCCCAGAAGCCAATAAATATACAAAACCAAAAAGAGCTAGAAAAGAGGATACTGCTCCTATTAGATACCATTTTGTTTCTGAAAATCTTACAGTTACTGACTTCCCATTAATAACATAATTAAAACCTGCATCTTTTCGGTCAATTACCCACCCAATAATAAAAATAGTTCCAAATGAAGCTCCCTGTAAAACGAATTTTAATACATCATGACTAGCAACATCAGTGGAAAAAATCCAGTTTCCCAATATTAAATATAGTGCCTGTACAACACCATAGCCTACATAACCTGTTATAGACATGACCGTTGAATAATAAAAATGGAACCGGAATACTATCGCAATAATGATAATTAAACAACCAAGTTGAATAAATGGTGCGATCTCTTCTAAATTTGAAACAAATCTTAAAAAATAGGAAACAAAAGTGAGTAACGAACTTGAAAAAATTGATTCGTACAGGAATTCAATGTGATTCAAACGGAATAGTGAACAAATAAAATAAAATATGGCGAAGAATTCAAGGAACGAAAAGACAACGAAAAGAAATTCATCCATGTTTGCACCTGTACCTATCCAGTTTTAATCAGTATAAAGCTCTGTGCAATTACACTACAAGCATTCTTGTATATTTCACATGTATGGTTTTAACATACATTTAGGATGGTATTAACATCCTAAAAAGATGTTTACATCACCCTTTTTGTGGTAATCTATAAACATAAGCATATATTAAAAAAGACCGTCCGGTTGCACCCGAACGGTCAAGTACAATAGACGTTCCCGCAAAGGGGCGGCTCAATAGTTATAGGGAAAAGACCGCCTGGCCTTCCGAGCTCAAGGGCGGTCTATTTCTTTTTGAGGTACGTCAGCAATGCGAGGATGAACATGCCAAACATGAACATCAGCGTCAACGCTTGATAAACCTCCATCAGCCTCACCCCCTCCCTATAAAATATGAGAGAGTGAGCCGACCACCCTTGAGGAGCCGATTCTATTGTACTTGGAATATTATAGCATGTTAATCGATTGTGAATGAGCTATTTTTGGGAAGGGTGAACACCGTGAAAGTAGCAATTTATATACGCGTTAGTACAGAAGAACAAGCACAGCAAGGATACTCATTAGACGCTCAAAAGGAAAGGCTGATAGCTTTCTGTAAGTCACAAGGCTGGGATGATCACATCCTATACATGGATGATGGATATACTGGTACAAACATGAACCGTCCAGCACTTAAACGCCTTATAAGACATATTGAAGCCAATGAAATTCAGACAGTCCTTGTATATAAGCTCGACCGGCTGGGCCGTAAGCAAAAAGACGTTTTGCATTTACTTGAAGACGTGTTCGAAAAGAATAACGTTGCCTTTAAATCTGCTACTGAACCATTCGATACCTCTACTCCGCTCGGAAAAGCAATGCTCGGAATACTGGCTGTATTTGCTCAATTGGAACGCGATATGATCGTTGAACGCATGGTCGAGGGACGTCGGCAGCGTGTTAAGCAGGGCCTTTGGCATGGTGGAAGAATTCCGTTCGGTTACACCTGGAGTCCGGAAAATTCGATGATGGAAATCGTGCCAGATGAAGCCCACCTTATCCGTGAGATATATAGACTTTATCTAGAAGGTCAATCTACATTGGCAATTGCGGATTGGGCTGCACTGAGGAGCAGCGCAAGAAAATTTACTCACGTTGCAATACGTGACATCCTCGCAAGGCCAATTTACGTAGGAAAACTAATAAACGATGGGGTGCTAGTTGACGGAAAATTTGAAGGCATAATTGATCCTGATATCTGGTATGCTGTGCAGCGAGAAAAATCGAGACGTAAAGAGGGGCTTACTCCAGTCGGTGATTACCTTTTAACTGGTCTATTAGAATGTGGAGTATGTCAAAGTCCTGTTGTACACGTAAGGCGCAAGGCGAAAAGAGGCGACCATACTTACCTGTATGAGTTATATGCTTGTAAAAATCAACACGTACGCAGAAAAGAACGCTCACAAGAATTACCTTGTCGGCTAGGTTATCACCATCGCGATACCGTTGAAAAATATGTAATTGATAAAATAAAAAGCATAGCTCTCGATCCACAGATTGTTTTAGAGGTTTCGGAAGAGGGTCTTACCAGACATAATCATCAGGAAGCTATCGATGCCCTAACGGAACGAAAGAAGAAAGTCCTCAGCGGCTTGGACAATCTCTATGATGCTATTCAGTCCGGTGCAATTAAAGCTAACGCTGTAAGCGATCGGATTACAACTCTTGAAAAAGAACAGGAGTTAATTGAAACACAGCTATTGGATTTAATTGGGAAGGAAGTCCCGGAGAGGAATGTAGAGGAGTTTCAGTCTTTGATTAATCTAATTGGCGAAGATTGGAACTACCTGACGTTTGAGGAACAAAAAGTAATGATCAGGAAAGTTGTTAAGAAAGTAACATTGATTAAGAACAAACTCGTTAAAATTACCTGGAACCTTATGGAATAGTTTTCATTCTCTTGGAGCTTTGCCTTCCCAAAACTCCAATGAGAAAATCTGGTTGGCATTCCATACGCGCCAAATGTATAAATGATGTCAGACGGGCATATCTCGTATCGCATCGGGTAAAAATCGAGATTGAACCCTTTGGCGATCTCGGTAATTTCGTCAATGGATCGCTCCAGTTCTTTTCGCTCGTCGTTGGTCAAATCGTTTCGCCTCCCCCTTTTGCCGTCGGTCTACTTTATGTATATGGGGGACCGCGGTAAAAGACGCCAGCCTTCCGAAGAAAAAAAGGCATCCCCGACTGGAGACACCCTTGATTTGTTTTTTGTCCTACCTTCTTAGCCTTGGAACCAGTCGCGTACACCAGTATAAATAAGAGCTCCCGCGAATACGACCACAGTGATCAGACCAACTCCATCCACCAAAGGGTCCAACCCACTTAGGAAGGAACCTTCCAACGGCGCTTTCAGCAATGCGTAGCCACCGAGGAGTCCTCCAATATTGGAAAGCCATTTGTTCATATTACGTCACCTCCCGTCGCAGCAGCCTGTAAGCGTTGCCACTGCGATACTTTACATTATGTTGAAGGTTGACAAGCGGTCTGTACGGTAGTCCAAGGCGTGTTCACCAAATTACAATTGGGCTTTAGCGGTTGTTCAAAAAATCGACTTTTGATCACGAAGTAATTCTGCATGCATATTCGACATCGAAAGTGACGTTCACCTTCAAAGTCCGGTGCTCATGTAGGATGCCTACACTCCGCTCCTCCTTCTTCAGGTTCTCGCCACTTTCTCGGTGCTGAAAAGTCGACTTTTTGAACTTGGATTTTTAAGTTAAAATAGAGAACAGACAAATGTACAGGTTATGTGAATAAAGGAGTGACGCACTCATGAAGCTGTTTTTGATGCTTGGCAGTATCAGTGGATTTCTTTCGGTTGCGTTAGGAGCATTCGGAGCACATGCACTGAAAGAAAAACTGGACGCCTATTCGCTGGGCATTTTCCATACGGGCGTGACCTATCAGACGACACATGCACTGGCTCTCGTGCTGGTTGCCCTGTTGCTCAAATGGTACCCGGATTCTTCCGGCCTCGTCTGGGCAGGCTGGTGCTTTGCAGCCGGAACCTTGGTCTTCTCCGGCAGTCTCTACACGCTGGCGATGACCGGAATTAAGGTTCTCGGTGCGATTACGCCGATTGGCGGGGTTTTGTTCCTCGCTGGGTGGGCACTGCTTGCGATTCATGCTTGGAAAACCGTATCGTAGACAAAAGCTTGCAAAAGGTTGGGATTTTCACTCCCAGCCTTTTTTCTTTCCGCCATGACTTAGCGGAACTTTGCCTACCAATAACGCCAGCTCCTGACACCCTCCATGCACGATTGCCATATGCTGTAGGGTTAGCAGTTACCCCACTCACAAGGAGAGGAAATCATGGCGAAGCCCTCCTATACACGCCCCTCGTATTTTTATGGCGGAATACCAGATGTCTACATGCAGATGGGGTACTATCCGTTTCCCACTCCTTCTGCTACAGAACAGCTGAGTCGGAGTGTTCACATTCCGTATGCGATGTCGATGGCGGATCAATGTAAATACTTCATGGGGCAATCGGAAAAAATGATCGTGAGCGATGGGGCTATCGGGCTCGCTGCCTTGTCGAATCCCTTACGCTCCGGTGTTCATTTATTTGTCCATCACTGGATGGTCACCAATCCATCCCCGCACCCGATAGAAGCACATTTCTTGTTTGGCAAAGGCTCCTCCCTCACTGGTACAACTCTCTCACGTCAAGTGACTTCTGGTTATGTTCAACTCCCCGCTTGTCCCGCCGCCCAAGGGCAACTTTTGCATGGTGTCGGTATGACGGATACCTTTTCAGACCACATTCAGACCGCCACGCGAATCATTCCGGCATCCTCCACCGTTGAGGCGACCCCTGGCGGACAGTGGATTCTCGGACCAGGAATGGCGCTCATCGTTCGCGTTCCAAACACTGGTGAGAAGACATCCTTTTACTTTTCAATAGACTGGTGGGAACAACCCGTATACGGGTAGCTCTCACTGGAATGCTTGACGGACAAGTTTAGCCGCAACAAAAAAGGGAACCCCCAAAGGAGTTCCCTGTCATTTCACTTTGTATTTTTTCTACACCATGTTGAAAAGCCAATTTTCACATGATACAATGAGAATTGGTCTGTCGGTCAATCGTTGATATGTAACTATTTTATCTCCAATATAATAGTACCACATTCACTTTCGATTGTCAAACCTTCAGGCCAAAAATGGGGAACGAAAAAGGAGCGGTACCATGAGCGTGACTGATCAAGATCGGCAAAACGAACAACAACGTGTTGAACGAGTCATCTCAGAGATAAAGAACCGAATAGATGACCTCAAAGAGCATGTGAATGTCGTGAGCGAGGATATCATCGGAATTCGCAAGCATTTTTGGGACGATGTGACAGTCAACTTCGAAGATGCCATCGAAGCTGTTGAGACTTACGCCAGTATCAAGCAACAAGCGGAAGTCCTGTCCGAGCGTGAACGCATCCATCGCCATGCCCAAAATCAGTTGCGTACGCTGCAGCGATTGTTGCACTCTCCCTATTTTGGCAGGATTGATTTTCAAGAAGAGCTGGAATCGAAGCCAGCAGCCATCTATCTCGGCATTGCTTCCTTGCTGGATAAAAACGACGAGGAGTTTCTCGTCTACGACTGGCGCGCACCGATCTCCAGTCTGTATTACGACTATTCGCCGGGGCCAGCAGAGTACAATACCCCCAGCGGAAACGTAAATGGAGAGATTACGTGCAAAAGACAATACATCATTCGCGACGGCAAATTGCTGCACCTGTTCGATACGGGCGTGACGATTGGCGACGAGCTGCTTCAGGAGGTACTCGGCAAACAGGCTGACTCGCAGATGAAAAGCATCGTGGCCACGATCCAACGGGATCAAAACCGCATCATCCGCAACGAACGCAGCCGACTCGTCATCGTCTCTGGAGCTGCCGGTAGCGGAAAAACGTCTGCGGCTTTGCAACGAATCGCTTATTTGTTATACCGTTATCGCAAGACATTGACCGCGGAGCAAATCGTTTTGTTTTCGCCAAACTCCTTGTTTAATAGCTACGTATCGACCGTTCTTCCTGAGCTCGGCGAGGAAAATATGCAGCAAACGACTTTTCAGGAATACGCGGAGCATCGTCTCGGTGACGACTTCCGCCTGGAAAACCCGCTTGAACAGATGGAATATGTACTCACAGCAAGTGAGCAGTCTGGATACGAGGCGCGGCTGGAAGGAATCCGATTCAAATCAAGCGCCTTGTTTTTGCAGGCCATGGATGAATACGCGAATAGCTTAAAACAATCTGGTATCATGTTTCGCCCCGTTACATTTAGAAACCATACTCTGATCAGTGCTGCCCACATCCATGAGCTGTTTTATTCTCTCGATACGAGTCTGCCAATCCCCAATCGGATGGTACTCGTTGCGAAATCACTGCTGACAGAGCTGAAAAAACTGGAACAGCGAGAACGATCAAAACCATGGGTAGAAGATGAAATGGAATTGCTTGACCGAGACGCATATGTAGCTGCTTATCAATCGCTGCGCCGCAAAAAGCAGTTTCGCGAGGATACCTTCGATGACTTCGAACGCGAGCAGGAGCTCTTAGCCAACTGGATCGTCAAAAAGCAGTTTCAGCCTCTGCGCGCTTTTATCCGGGAACTTCAATTTATTGATACTCGCGCTATTTATCGCCAGCTCTTCTTGTCACCTGACTTGCTCGGGACGCTTGCGCCAAATACTCTCCAACATGATGTATTGGACAACTGGCCCGCAGTGTGCGAACAGACAGCAGAGCGTTTAGAGCAACAGTATTTAGCTTGTGAAGACATCCCTCCCTATTTGTATTTGCAGGAACGATTGGAGGGCAAGCAGACGAACAACCTCGTTCGTCATGTATTTCTCGATGAAGCCCAGGACTACTCCGCCTTTCAGTTCGCTCTCATCAAGAGTTTGTTTCCCCGTGCCAAAATGACCGTGCTGGGAGACTGGAATCAGGCGATTTACGCTCATGCGTATCACCAAAATAGCTTTGAGGCTGTCACATCCCTGTTTGAGCCTGAAGAGACGGAGACCTTCGTCTTGACCAAAAGCTACCGCTCCACCTATCCCATCGTCTTGTTTACACGACAGCTTTTGCGAAACGGGGATATGATTGAGCCTTTTATGCGCGACGGTCGCTTGCCAACTCTAACCAAAGTGACATCACCTCAGGCTCATACCGATGAAGTTGAAGCACGCATACGTGAACTCGCCGATCGTGGTCATCAGACGATCGCTGTTATCACAAAAACGCTAGAGGAAGCCCAAGGCGTTCATGACGCTTTGCAAGAGAGATTGCCGATTCGCTTGATCAAGCCCGCTACTCTTTCCTTTGAGAAAGGAATCTTGATCATTCCCTCTTACTTGGCAAAAGGGGTCGAGTTCGATGCGGTCATCCTTTATGATGCTTCCGCCACATCCTATGGCGAAGAAAGTGAACGCAAGCTTTTTTACACGGCATGTACACGAGCCATGCACGAGCTGCACCTTTACTATTCGGGTGAAAAAAGTCCATTTTTAGATAGCGTTTCTCCTGAGTATTACGAGCTGTTTGTTTAAAAAAAGAGATCCAGCTGACCGCTTACTGCTTCAGCCGGATCTCTTTTTCACCTTTTTAGACCCACACAAATTGTGACAAGCAACAGGATCAAATTCAGCTCATAACCGCCAACAAACCCTTTCGCCCATTTCACCGTCAAAATCGCCCCTGCCATGATCACAGCTAATCCCCAGGCAGCATATCTTGCCCCGACTCCGATAATCAGAGCGAGACCGCCGATCAGTTCTACGATCAACACCAGATACGCCAGCCACCCCGGCAAGCCGAGATCTCCAAACGTCGTCACAACAACAGCCATCCCTTTTTGCAGTTTGGCTATGCCATGGATGAAAAACAAGATTCCCGTCCCGATCCGTAATAAAGCAAACGCTTTTTCGTAAGCCATCTTATCTTATTCTCCCTCCCCTCCACCACTACCATATGCCCCCTTACGTACAATCAGTCTTGCGCTCTCCGGCGGGACAACAGCTCAAAGCTCTGGTGTTTGCAACGAGGGCAGCCGCGTTTTTTCAATTGTTCGATCGTCACTATTTTTGCCTGTGCCCCTACCTGGATCGATCTTTTGCAACGCTTGCATTGATACTCACGCTTGGAAGGAGCCTCTTCGCCTGTGTACAGCGACTCCAGAAATGGATGCTTGATCGTCGGAGCCGTCAGTTCTGTAGTGGTGAGCACAATCATCTGTCCTTTATTTCCAATCATTTGCGCCGCTTCGTATTCATTAAAATGACTGAGCACCTCTCGTACGGTCAAGCCTGCCAGCACGAACTCCCGTTGCATATTCAGCGTGAAATCAGGGGATTTATGCGCAAAGGACAGGAAGATGGACAGTCCTTTTTGCTTTTGCAGCCCACTGATTCCGCGGGATAAAAACAAAGCCATTCCTTGCAGCGTATAAGGTGGATCGGTGAAAAAGCAATCGTACCCACCCTGCAGCTTCTTCGGCAGCGGCTGTCGCAAATCAGCCTGATGGCAGGTTACGGTTAATGCTTTTTGCTTGGACACATCCGTAATGTACTGGAGAAAGCGTTCATCTATATCGACTACGTCAATTTGCTCTGGACGTTGTTGATTCCCTGGAAACAAGCGTTTGAGCAAAAGTCCCAGCGAGATGCTGACCAAATCATCATCCCCGACGCATAATATTTTTTTGCCCACCAAACTCTGATGCCGCAAGCATAAAATTGCCCTGCGCAAGCTCGTCTCGACTGTGCATTTGGACTGATCGATCTGTACATCGACTTGCGGACGCCCAGCAAAAATCGTCTCCATCTCCGCTTGCAAGTCAGCCAGTTCTGTTTTCCAAGCTTCGTCGTCTCTCATCAGCTTCTCGTACAGCTCTCGATCCAGCCCACCATACCCTAGCTTTTGCTCAATGAACGCTTCCCCTTCTGCGGTGCATCTCACCCCGCTCCCCTGCTGTATAGCTCCTGCCTTGATCAGCTCTTTTTTAATGGCAGTCGCCACAGGTACAGGCAAGAGAACTTTTCTCGCCAGCTCTTTCGTAGGCAAACCAGGATGAAAATAACACGCGAGCAGAAACTGTTCGATCACATGTTGACCTTCTTGCAAACGTACTTGTTTATAGGTGTCTTCGATATAATTTTTCATGTAGAGAACCTCTTTTCAAAAGGGATGGACCCATCGATGCATGCAAAAAGGCAGAGCATGAACATTCGTTCATCTCCGCCTTGAGGGCATGCGTTCGCTACGTGCGCGTGGATAGTCACGCAAAAAAACCGTGCGTAAGAGCACGGTTCCCGTAGTCGAGCAAATGGGTAGATGGATGACCGTAAGTTCTTAACTAATCAAGGCCTCCCTTTTTCCATAGCAAATAAGCCTACATAAAATGTAGTTTTTGCCAAAATACTGGGAGTACCCTATCCAATTGCTTAGTTAAGAACACACACCGACATCAAAACGTCCCCTTTTGAAAAAGATACTTTCTATTATACGGTACTCGCAATCAATCGGCAAGAAGCTACATGGCAGTCTCTACAATCGCATTTCTAAGCTGCTTCCGCTTTTCATGCAACCCGCGTCCCAGCCAATAAAAGATCAAGCTAACCAGCGCCAATACTGCCATGACCAAAAACATCACGGGGCCACCATATTCGGTGAGCACCATACCACCTGCCCATGGTCCGAGGAAGCTGCCCAGCATCGTTGCGCTTTGTGCCCCATAGTAAGTCCCTCTCATATTCGCGGGACTGATCTCGTCGATTTGCGCATACTCCGCCGGTACGATCAAGATTTCCCCGAGCGTAAAGACGATCATCGCCGTAATAAACCAAGCCCAGTCTAGCGAAAAGGCAAAGCCGACTTCTCCTATGGCCATCAGCACAGCGCCACCTGCTATCCGCGCAAACAAGGAATAACGCTCAACCAGCCTCGTCAGTGGAATTTGCAAAAGCAAGACGGTAAATCCGTTGACGCTCATCAGTGTTCCAAACAAGGCGACTCCCTCCGAAAAGTTTTCCCGCAAGTATTGGGAGAGCGTAACTGACATCTGACCGTACACCGTCACTAACAGGACTCCGCCTGTGACAAAGGTAAGAAGAACGACATCCCTTCTGAGCACTTGCCAGATCTCAGCCAAACTGGCTCTCTCTACCTCTCCGTTCCCCTTACCATCATCAGTGACGCCACATCTCCGACATGCCACTACTAAAATGATGGCAAAGCTCACCAAGGATACCGCAGTCAGAAAAAACGCCAGATTGCTGCCGGAAATCCCCAAAAAAGCACCGAGCATAGGACCAATCGCAAAGCCAAGATTGTTCGCAAGATAGCGGTTCGAGAACACACGAAAACGTTTATGCTCGGGAGTCAAGTCGCCCATCAGCGCTTTTGAAACCGTCGCAAAAATCGAAGCCGCCAATCCCATAACCATGCTGATTAACAGCAACCCGATTGGATGAGCCACCGTAATGAATCCGATAATCGAGCACGCCATAGCAAGCAAGGAAAAAAACATCAGCTTTTGTCTGCCAAATAAATCCGAGAGAATCCCGCCAACAAATCCCCCTACTGTTCCAGCCAAAGGACCTGCACCGATAATAAGTCCAATATAGGCATGAGAGAGCTTCGTCGTTTCACCGAGATAGATGGCCAGAAAAGGGATACTCATCGATTGGGTGAGCTGAACGAACACCGACCCTGCCATCAGCAGATGAACAATCGGGTGATACGCCTCCCACACTTGCCTCATTTTGCTCATACTGATTTTCAACCTACCCTCTCAACAAAATCATGCCATTTCCGTAAGCAAAATTACTCTGGTGTATGGAAGAAGGAACGCAGTAAGACCGGGAGACGCTCGACGAAGGCTTCTCGTAAACTGTAGTAGGAAATCGTCGTACTTCCTGTGTAGTGAGCACGAATCAGCCCCGCTCTGCGCAACGCCGTTACATGATGATGGACGGTGCTTTTTGCTAAGGATACTTGCTTCTGTAATTCACCGAGGGTGCACGTCTTCTTTGCCAGGGAGCGCAAGATTTGCAGGCGCTTCTCATCCGCCAAGCATTGTGTAATGGGCAACAGCTCGAGGAGCGGCTGTGGTTTGATCGTTGCCGCATCTTTGACAGGGTACATGCAAGTAGCAAGCCCCCGATAAAAGTCGAGCACAGAAGAATGGGCACAATGATATTGCGGGATCAGTACAACCTCTCGCAAATCTGCCATCGGCTCAATCCAGATACCGTTCGTAACATGATCGACCAAATCGATTGGGGGCGTTTCTTTGGCACGGACTGTCAGCTCATCAGCGCTCCGTTGCAGACTCTCCAAAATGCGTGGGTTCACTTTCGAAAAATAATGCTCATTCCACCGGGTAAGCAATGATAGGCTGCGATCACGGATTTCCCCCAAGTTCAGCGGGATTGTCTCCACCCATGGCGCGAGGCGCTCATAAATTTCACCGGGAGGGATGCTTTCCAGCCACCCAAGAAATTCTTCAACAGATTTGGTCTGGGGCGATTGCGCTACAAGCAGCACCAAACGGTGGAGTACCTCCCAGCGTTCGTCTGCGAGTTCATCCGCAAATGACGCCGGGAGCTTTTGTTTTGTCTCCTCGAACCAAGCCGTACCAAGCAAACAATGCTTGCGCTCCTTCTCGTAAATGTAAGTGTAGAGGCTAATGATACACTCATACGCAGGAGACCATTCTACTCTGATCGAATATAATCCATTCATTCTATCACCATCGAACGTTTAGTTTTTTTCAGTGTATCATTCTTTCTGGAGATTGCCTAGCTACTTTTGTAAAAAACAGTAAAACCCCGCCAGATTTCCTGACGAGGCTTATCTACCAATCCTTTTATACAAACGGCGGGTCCCATGCTTTTTTTCGCCAGCCCAACCGATGATCAACGACATTCAAATCACGGTCCAAGACAACATCTACACCAAATGGCAGCTTGCGGTTGTACCAAAAGCGCACATCACTCCACGTAACTTCATAACCGTCGGCAATCTCCTTCCACGTGACGTGGATTCGTTGCGCAAATCCGAGAAAAGCACGAACTCCGTCCACACCGATAGTAGCCTGAATGATTGCATCACGCTGCTGCTTCGGATACACATCCTCCAGCATCACACGTGCATACTCGACTCTCCCTGTGTAAAACAGTTCCTCCGTCTCTACGACGAATCTCCAGTGAAAAGGATGCATGCTCGGGAAAACATGGGATATGCCTCTTGTTTCCAATGCCTTTGCTACCCGTCTGACGTTACGGTGATGCTGCCAAGCCCGCACGCCAATATACACGAGCGTCATGCCATATGCTATCGGAAATAGCACGCTGGGATCTCCGTGAAAAGCTATCCACCATATCGCCGCTGCTAAATGAACCGCGAACACCAGTGGCTCAAAAATCGCGAGCACATCCAGATGTACCCAGCGCTTGCTAATAGGGCGAATACACTGGACTCCATAGGCGTTTAGCATATCCAGAAAAACATGCAGCACAACAGCCAACAGCGTCCACCCGTACAAAATCCCGAACTGCCCCATGAGACCAAACCCCCAGGCAAGAGGAAGACTGATGAGGAGGGGCCACAGAAACAAGGCGGGAATCGAATGAGTAATTCCCCGATGAAAGCGAATGTAAAAAGAAATACCGCGAAGTCTGGCCACAGTGTCGAAATCCGGGGCATGAGAACCCACTACCGTTGCGACCATCAGCGCCTGAGCAAGTGCCGGATCATGTGCCACTGCCGGCGTGATATGGGCTAAGCCCGCCAGTGTGACACCCAACAAAAGATGACTGCCAGTGTCCATTACGATGCCTCCCTTTGCAAGTATTCCCTTCCCTTTTACTGTACGAAAAAATAGCGAGGATTCTATAAACCGCAGGTAAAGGTTATCCGAAGATTTCGTCTGCGATGTTAACAATCTCTCAATGAAAAAGCAGCCTGTCAGAAAAACGACAGGCTGCTTGGAGCTTATTTATTCGTGAATTTATGCTTCTTCTGTCAGGCGCAGGAATTCATCGATGTCTGCCACAGCCAGATCAACAGCTTTTTGCCAGAACTCAACTGTCGTCATATCCTCGCCGAGATGCTTCTTCGCCAAGTCCTCTACCATCAGGCGGCCCGTATCTTGGAGCAGTGCATCGTATTTCGGCGCGAAGCTCTCGCCTTCTTCAAGCGCACGCGCATAGACACTCATGCTGAACAAGTACCCGAATGTGTACGGGAAGTTGTAGAACGGATACGACGTGATATAGAAATGCAGCTTGGATGCCCAGAAGTGCGGCTCGTAATCTGCCAAAGCTCCATTGTACGCTTGCTTTTGCGCCTCTTCCATGATTCGGTCGAGATCAGCCGCGCTAACCAGACCTTCTTTGCGCTTCTCGTAGAAGTTTTTCTCGAAAATAAAGCGAGCGTGGATGTTCATGAAAAACGCGACGATGGATTGCAGCTTATCTTCCAAGAGAACCAGTTTTTCGTCGTCATTCGCTGCATTTTTCACAGCAGCGTCAGCAAGGATCATCTCTGCGAAGGTCGATGCTGTTTCCGCTACGTTCATCGCGTAGTTTTGGTTAAGTGCTGGCAAATCCCACATGACTTGCTGATGATACGCATGCCCCAGCTCATGTGCCAGTGTGGATACATTGCTTGCGCTTCC
Source organism: Brevibacillus fortis (assembly GCF_046196545.1). Classification (GTDB taxonomy): domain Bacteria; phylum Bacillota; class Bacilli; order Brevibacillales; family Brevibacillaceae; genus Brevibacillus; species Brevibacillus fortis_A. The sequence continues at coordinate 1,228,557 of NZ_CP176370.1, read as the reverse complement.
TGCGTATGTCATGAACACGCGGGACTGCTTGCTGACTGGGAAGCTCGTGCAGAATCCGCCTGGGCGCTTGCCAGGACGATCCTCTGCCTCGATCCAGCCCTCATCGAATGCCTTTTGCGCAAACTCTGCCATGCTCGGATTGAAGCGGTTGAAGTGCTCAACGATCAGGGCAGCTGCTTCATCGTAAGACACTTCTTTATGTACCTTACCGACTGGAGCTCCTACATCGTACCAGCTCAGCTTGTCTACACCGAGTAGCTTTGCCTTGCGCTCCAGGTAGGCAACCAGACGATCCTTGCGATTGTCGATGGCCTGCCACATCGCGTCGAGTGTTTTTTCCTGCATCCGTCCAATATCCAGCGGCTCACGCAGGACGGAATCCCATCCACGATGACGGTACAGAGAGAGACGGAAACCACCCAAGTGATTCAGCGCCTGCGCGCACAGCTCCGTTTCCTTGCCCCAAGCTTCCTTCCACTTTTCAAAAACATGGGCACGAACAGCGCGGTCAGGACTGCTCATCAGGTTAGAAGCTTGCCCGACGGACATCTGCTTCGTCTCTCCATTGACCTCAACCTCAATGCTCATACGTCCCACCACCGCATTGTACAAATCTTGCCAAGCGTGGTACCCGTCTACAGCTAAATCGTTTGCCAGCACTTCTTGTTCAGGCGACAGCTTTTCCTGTGCACGGCGACGGCGCTCATCCAGCACAAAAGCAAGCGGTTGCAATTCTACGTCTGTCAACAGCTGCTCCCATGCAGCCTCGTCGATAGCCAACAGCTGTTCTTCCCAACGCGTCAATACTGCACCAAACGCAGCCGAGATGCTTTTTACACGCCCACCCATCAGCTTGGCTGGCTCATCCTTTACATTTTGAGCAGTCAGGCAGGAAATGAATGCACCTGCTTGTCTCACCCGTACGGCAATGCTTTGGACATGAGTGACAGCTTCCTTGAAAGCCGCTGTTTCATGCAAACCAGCGCCAGATTGCTCCAACCGCGCTTTCAGGTTCGCAATATCCCCTTCCAACGTCCCTAAAAACGCCCGAAAATCCTCCGATTCACTACCACCAGAAAAAATCACATCCATATCCCAGCGTTGTGGCAATGCTTTTGTCATATGTACCCCTCCTCAAAAAACTCCTTCGATAAAAATATTTCTATAATAAGGTAGCTATTCCCTCCCCATTTATTCATATCAAATGAAAAGCGACTGCTATATATGCAGTCGCCAACTTTTCACACCTATTGAACAGGGATCGAAAACGTCTCCCCTTGTTTTTCAACAACGATCCTGTCCCTCTCGTCCCCCGCTGCCGCCAACAGACGCTCGAACGGCTCTTCAACTGGCTCACGCGAGAGCACAAACGTATTCCAATGAATGGGCACCAGCCATTTGGCTTTGGTCTCCTTGAACATTTGCCATGCTTGCTCTGGCGTACAATGCGCTGCTTGATACGAGTCTGGCTTGTAGGCGCCAATCGGCATGAACACCAGATCGATCGGCCCGAATTGCTTCGGTAAATTTTCCATAGAGATATAAGCGGTATCGCCTGGATAGAGGATGCGCACGCCATTTTTCTCAATCATATAGCCGTTGTAGCCATACTCGTGATTCCATGGAAAGCGATTGCCCCAATGGCGAACAGGAATCGCAGTAACCGTAATTCCTTCTTTGGTTGTAACGGCTTCTCCCGGTTGCATTTCCTCATACGAACCAAACGGCATGTGCTTGAACAGCTTACTCGTCTGGTGCGCCGTAATGACATGTGTGGAGCGATTCGCTATTTTCTGCAAGGTAGGCAGATCGACATGGTCCAAATGGGCATGCGATAGCAAGATGATATCTACCTCGCCAATTTCAGCAAAGTCGAGGGCAGGAGGCGTGAAGCGTTTGGGACCAAAATGGACACCTGCAAGCTTAATCCCCAGCTTCTCGCCCAAAACCGGATCCGTCAGTATTTTCGTACCAAACATATTCAACAGAATCGTCGAGTGGCCGATCCATGTAAATGTAACCTCATCTTGACTCCAGTCGGCAGGCACTGGCTTTTTCGTGTCCAGATCACGAAACTCCGGCTTCGGAAGCTGCCCCATATGGTACCAGTAGCGGTAAACCACATAGCCAATCAATCCGATGAGGAGTACCCCCACTATGGAACCTATCCATGTAAAAAAGTTGAGCATCAGACAACTCCCTTTATCCAGCTGTGATTTTTCCCCATTATAGCAAAAGGCATCCTTGCTGTAGCAAGCCTAAAAAAGCGGCAAACTGCTTTTTACGCTTGCTTACTTCCTGCTGCCCAACTTGCTATAATTGCTAGAGAAAAACGTAGAGAATCGAGGAGAAACCCATGATCCTGCACAAGGGAGAAGTCCTGTTTCGACAAGGAGAAACTGGACCGCTCTATCATCTGAAGAGCGGTCTATTAAAAATCGTTCGGGTACATGCAGACGGAGCATTGACGCTGGTCAACATCATCGTTCCGGATGAGATCATCCCGCATCATTCGTTGATGAGCCCGAATCCATATTACGGGACAGCAATCGCTCTCGTGACCTGTGAGGTCGAAGTGCTGTCTGCCCCAGATTGGTATCGCCATCTGGATTACAACCCTGAAAAGTGTCGTGATATCGCGCTACAGCTGCAAGGGAAGCTGCGAATGATGCAGCAGCGTATCGACCAACTGACCGAAGTCTCTCCTGCTGAAAAGCTTCGCAAGCTCCAGCTTTGGTTTCAGACATTCATTCCTGTCGCCTCGCTTTCGGAGTTGCTGACTCAGGATGAAATCGGTCAGCTCATCGGGCTTCGCCGCGAGACGGTAAATCGGCTGCTGCGCGCTCAATCCGCGAATCGCGAGTAAGCTTGGGCTTTTTTCGTGGGAGCCTCTTTATGCCAAGGTCGCTGCCGGACCAAAAAACTCATAATGAATATCGGCTGCTGGCACTCCCCATTCCAACAGAGCACCATTGATCGTCTTCATGAATGGAATTGGACCACAGAAATAGTAGCTCGCCTCTTTTGTATCGATGACCTTTTGCAGCCACGGCAAGTCGATATATCCTTCTTTCTGAAAAGCACCGTTCACTCGATCTTGCTCGGTCGGCTGTGTATAGCACCAGTGAACAGAGAGCTGCGGATGTTTTGCGGCCAGCTCCTCTACTGCCGGCTTCATGGCATGCACATTTCCGTTTTTGGCTGCGTGAATGAAGGTGATCGGACGGTCTGTTCCCGATTTGATCAGTGTGTTCAGCATGCTGATCATTGGGGTCAATCCTACACCACCACTGAGCAGCACAACCGGACGGCTGTCCTCTTGCTGTAAGATAAAATCTCCAGCCGGAGCAGACAGCTGCAGGCTATCTCCTTCCTTCACTTCCTCTGACAAATAAACGGATACTTTTCCTGCTGGCTTATCTTGCATCGCGTCCTCGCGTTTGACAGAAATGCGGTAGTACGCATTCCCTGGCGCATCTGAGAGACTGTACTGGCGAATGTGTGTAAATTGCTCGCCCGGTAATTCCACCTTGACGCTGACATACTGCCCTGGCTCATAGCTGGAAATCGGTTGACCATCCGCCGGAACCAGATAAAAGGAAGTGATCACGTCGCTTTCCTTCACCTTGCGTTGGACGATAAACTCTCTGAAATCTACCCAACCTCCAGGCTGCCCGCCCGCCTCTTCATACATTTCGTGTTCTACACCGATGAAGGCATCCGCAATGACTCCATACGCTTCTGCCCACGCCTGTAAAATCTCGTCCGTAGCGGCATCCCCTAGTACGTCTTTGATCGCAGCAAGCAGGTTTTCCCCGACGATTGGGTAGTGTTCGGCCTTCACTCCTAAGCTGCGATGCTTGTGTCCAATCTGCTTCACAACAGGCAAAATTGTTTCCAGCTTATCAATATACAAAGCCGCAGCATACACCGCATTTGCCAGAGCCATTTGCTGTCTTCCCTGCTTTTGGTTGGCGTGGTTAAAAATGTTGAGGAGCTCTGGGTGCTTGGCAAACATCATTTGATAAAAACGTTTTGTAATGGCAGTTCCGTGCACCTCTAGCACAGGAACGGTTGATTTTATGATTTCAATGGTTTTTGGGCTTAACATCGTAGAACCTCCTTGAAGTGCTTCGTTCTTTCTATATTTCAAGTGTACGGGAGGTTCACAGATACACATGTGATTCTGGTCACAGGAAATAGAAACGATTTGTGACAATTGCAAAACACCATAAGAAAAAATCGTCCCCTAACTGTCTTGTTGCAAAAGAAACGATTGCCATGGTAGCATATCAGCCAAATCCATCATTCCAACAAAAACACACTGAAGGTGAATGAATGCTAACAGTAAACCGAGATGACGAGCGTCCAATCTGGCAGCAACTGCTGGACCAAGCGATCCATAATATTACCACCGGAAAATGGCAGCCAGGTGAATTGCTTCTCCCCTCCCGCGAACTCGCTTCTTTAATTGGCGTTTCCCGTTCAACCATACAGATTGTTTATGAGGAGTTATTCAGCCGCGGATACACTGTAACCTCTCGTCGTGGCGGGACTAGAGTTAGCGAATGGACGTATGCAACTCGTCCTTCAGAGGATGCTGCGACCGAAGGACCTGTCCCCCCCGAATTGCCTTTGTTAAACGCTACAATCGGTCATTTGCACGGGTGGTTCGGGGACAAAGATAGTCGAAAGGTTGAGGTCGATTTCAGTCCCCATGAGCCATATTTGGACGAACATTTTCAAAAGATTTGGAGACGTTCGTTTTTACAGGCTTCCACAGAAACGAATCTGGACAGTTGGGCTTATGGCAATGCCTATGGATACCAACCGCTACGAGAACAGATTCAACGTTATTTGTCACTTGAACGGGGCGTTCATGTGAATATCGATCAAATCATGTTAACCTCAGGTGCACAACATAGCATCGATCTGATCGCCCAAGCCCTTTTACATGAAGGGGATACCGTTTCTGTAGAAGATCCTGGCTTTCCTGCTGCCTGGATGGCAATGAAGTATCGGCGTATGCAAGTTGTCTCCGTTCCAGTTGACGAGTACGGGTTATGCGCAGACCAGATTCATCCGGAGTCCAAGCTTGTCTATGTTACGCCATCGCACCAGTGTGCGGTTGGAGTCATTATGTCCGAACCTCGCAGGCAACAATTGTTACACATGGCTGCCGAACAGCAGTTTTGGATTGTTGAGGATGATTACGACAGCGAATTTCGCTATCGAGGCGACCCACTTCCAACCTTGTTCAGTCAGCGACCTCAGAACACATTGTACATGATGAGTTTTTCCAAAATGATTGCTCCTGGTATACGGATATCGGCAATCGTGGGTCCCAAAGAGGCCATTCGCCAGCTCGCCCAAGTCCATGAATTAACCTATCGTCATCTTCCGATTATGGAGCAATTAACGCTTACTCATTTTATTGAGCATGGTCATTTCATGCGCCATATGAGACGGGTTCGAAATGTATATCGGCGCAGACATGAAGCCATGACGAAGGCCATCTTCACGACAGGTCTCATCGAATACTTCACACTAAGCGGCGTAGAAACGGGATTGCATATCCTTCTTGAAGCTGATAAATCGTTTGATGAAGAAGCCGCGACGATCCTAGCACTGGAAAATGGAATCCGTGTTTATCCACTTAGCAAGTATTGTTTGAAAAGCGATCGAAAAGGATGGGTGCTGGGTTTTGCTAAAGTAGATGAATCAACCATTGAAGAAGGCATTTTTCGTCTTGCGGAGATTACACGGTTTTACCAGGTTTGAACATTTTTTCTTCTTCTATTGGATTTTCTTTCGCAGTGATATGCTGTGGTTCTATTCGGTACACCTGAACAGGACCACCGAATACTGCTGAACGGTATTTGTCTACGTGCTGCTTGGGTAAAGGCCGATGAAAGTAGCCTGGCACATACTTATTCATCATTTCTTGCAACATGTATGTAGCTTCATCCAGGTCCGCTATAGGCTGTGCCTTGCCAAAAATCATTACACTCATATACGCTGTGTCCGTCTTAGCTGGCACCGGATCAGTAATCGTTCCATATTCTTCACAAACCGTAAAACAGACCTCTGGATTAGCATCCATAACCTGATTTCTTCTCCCGCCGGTGGCTCCATGGAAATATAGCTTCCCATTGGTCCAAACAAAATTGAGCGGAACAACATACGGCAAATGACCATCGACCATTCCAAGATGTCCGATTCTAGCTTGCTGCAAAAATGTCTCAATCTTGCTTTTATCCAATACTTCTCTAATTTTGTAACGCACTCCATCCATTGTTATCACTCCTATTTTTTTGAAATATGCTGCAAGTTTATCAGCCATTGGAGTGAATATATACGTCCAAAACCACCTAATTGAAGCAATCCATAACCTATCTTCTAAAGCATGAGAAAACGAAAAAGCTGCCGGAACATCCCGGCAGCAGGCAATTTCTTATTACTCATTATGATTGATTATATGAGCAATTTCTTTCACTCTATCCATTGTAATTCCTTCTCTTTGCTCAACTGCAAGTGGATGATTCGTTTGTTCTAATTCTATTAATGGAACCGCACCAACTTCTTGCGTATGTACCCATGTCTTTAATGATAGTGTAGTTTTTGGATAGATGGGAAGTTCAGTCGATAACCAACCAAAATAAGGTTTTTCATTTTCTCTTCCTTCAACGTGCAGCAATTCATTCGATTTCAAAAAGTTTTCTGCACTAAGAGAAACCCAAACACTCCATATAAATTTCTCATCTGTATTAATTATTGGTATTTCAATATGTCCTCGAATAAAGAAATGCTGTTCATCAATTACACAAAAGTCTCTGATTAATTCTGTTCTTTTCTCTTCTGGTACCGTGTAAAAATAATGTGGTGCTTCCATTCCGTAACATAAAGGAATTTCATTGAATTCGTTGTTACAGTGAGGGCATTTCATGTTCTTTGCTCCTTATACCAAACGGATACCCGTTCCCTTACAAACTTGGCCAAGTTGTCGATGTCATTAATATCGAAAAATGGCAACCCCTGCTGACGATTGTCTGACCAACCTACGATCCCTACCAGATGAGTAACGATCGATAAGAGCTCCTCATCTTCTGGCCTGCGAAGCAGGACCAGCTTGGGATAGCCTTCGCGCTTGAAGCCTTCTACCAAAATGAGCTCAGCTCCGGCATCTGCCAAGCGCTGGATGAGGACGGACAGTTCCTGCGGCTTTTGCTCCACGATGGCCGTTTTCGTTTTGGATGTGATCGCGACCAGCGAGGCTCCGGCTTCACGATAACGCCAGGTGTCCTTCCCAGGCTGATCCCACTCAAAATCGTGTCCCCCGTCATGCTTGATGACCCCGACCCTTATCCCTGCCTTTTCGAGGATCGGAATGAGCTTGGTGAGCAGCGTCGTCTTGCCACTGTTCGAATAACCGACAATCTGCAAAACACAAGGTGGATTTACCATTCGCTATCCCTCTCTTCTCCAGGTTGGAGCAGTATGCGTGAGAACATCAACCAGCTCTCCTGCTTTTTGCCCGCTTCCCCCGGCTGGTATGATCATAAAGCATTCGCTGTCCTTCAACGTCCCCAGATTCCCTGCCTTTTCATTGAAATCAGGGATCGCGTGCAAAACCCCGTCTTTTTCGAGGAGCTTCCCTCGCAGATAACGTGGATATGGACAAGGCTTCGTATAATCGACGCCAAGTCTCGCCTTAATCACCCGCTGCACCACATGTGCTTCTCCCGAGATACGACGAATGGCTGCACGCGCAAATAACTCAAACCCGAGAAAACAGGCACCCGGATTCCCTGATAGGGCTATAAAAGGCTTGCCTTCCATGATCATGGCTGTCGTCGGACTTCCCGGACGTATCGCGATCCGGTTGAATAGAAGCTCCACCTCAGGCTCATCCACTAATGCCGCGATCACATCAAAATCCCCTACGGACACACCGCCGCTTGAAATGACTAGATCCACGCCCTGCAAGCATTCACTGATTTTCGCCTTTGCCACCGACAGATCATCCGGCAGTCTTGAAAACGAAACAGGGATGCCCCCTGCCTCGGCAATCAAGGCAGTCAGCATCACCGTATTACTGTTGCGAATTTTGCCTGGAGCAAGCGGCTGATCAATCTCCAGCAGCTCGCTTCCAGTCGAAATCAGACCGACGCGCGGCTTGCAGAACACCTCTACCTGCGAATAGCCAAACGTAGCCAAGCTGGCGAGAGTACCTGCGTTAATCCGCTCGCCCGCCTTGGCAATAATCGTTCCTGAGGCCATCTCTTCACCGCGGCGCGATACATTTTCCCCAGGCTTCATCTCCCGCTTGATCCGTACAGTATCCGCCTCTTCGGCTGGGTTGTACGTTTGCTCAAACATGATGACCGCATCCGCACTCGCAGGCATCATCGCGCCTGTCATGATCCGCGTAGCGTAGCCCTTTTTCAATTCTCTAGTAGGTACTTGCCCAGCCGCAACCGTCTCTAGCACTGTTAGCGTAATCGGATGGTCAACGGAGGCCCCCATCGTATCCGCAGCTCTCACGGCAAACCCATCCAGCGGCGAGCGGTCAAAGTGCGGCAAATCGTATGTTGCACGTAGATCAGAGGCCAGTATCCGCCCGTATGCCTCCCCGATCTGCACTTGTTCCGTTCTCCCTGTCAGCAATTTTGCCAACAGCTTGCTCATCGCTTCTTCAACCGAGAGTGTTTGTCGCGAAAAACGCATGGCTTGTTCCTCCTAATCTTGACCACCCATTGCTGCAGCTCGTCAGCCGACGTTTACTTCCAAATCTTCTACTTCTCTCTCCACGTATTTCAAATCTTTGTTGGCGTGGAAAGTGTCCGCTTTTTCAACCTTCACGGCTGTATTGTATTCGGGAATACCTGCGTATGTCTCGTATACACCCTTCGGAATGAGTACGTTCCCTTCCGGCCAGTGTACTTGAATGTTTCCACGTCTGGTGTCCTCGAATTTGGCCCGTCCTTGGAACGTTCCATATTTATTGTAAACGACGATATTTTCGCCTTCTGCAATGCGCAGTTCTTTTGCATCCTCTGCATTGATCAGGATATCATAACGGTCCGCATTGTTGAACGGGTCTTTCTTGCTGTAAATCATCGAGTTGAACTGCTTACCGCGACGAGTCGTTACATAGAAGTGTCCTTCTGGCTTGTTCAAATCCGGAATCTCTATCGGAAGCAGATTCGCTCGGCCATCCGGTGTCGGACATACGCCGCCTTCACACAACCATGCACCGCCCCATTGGAAAACATCTCCGCGGTTTTTCAGATGCTGGATACCATCGTAGTTCGGATTCGCCTGGGCAATCTCTGCTCGAATTTCAGCTGCGCTTGAGAAGTGCATCAGATGCTTTTTCTCTGGATGTACCCGTGCCGCCAGATCTACGTAAATCTCCCATTCCGAACGCGCTTCTTCAATACGTGGCCCTTCCACTTCAGCACTGAAGTAGACCATACGCTCTGTACTTGTCGAAGTTCCGCCACCCGGCTGCTCGTATCGAGTCATTGCCGGCAATACGATCACTTCTTCTTTTGCATCCACCAACGTAGATGTATTGAAAATGATGTCCTGATGTACACGCACTTCTATACTCTCCAAACATTTTTGCATAAAGTCCGGATCTGGCATCGTCTCCAGGAAGTTGCCACCACTCGTATAGAACAATCTGGTCTTGCGCTCGTGTCCATCTGGCAACACTGCATTCTCCAAAGAAATACCGACGATATCTCCCTGCCATTTCGGGATCGGGAAGTTCCAGATCTGTTCAATGCGGTTCCATGATTTTTCTTCAAAATCTCCACCTGGCAAGCTAAACGGATCGGCACCCATTTCACCGGAGCCTTGTACGCCGGAGTGTCCGCGAATTGGCATGAGACCAGTGTGCTTGCGACCCAAGAATCCACGCAGGATAGCCAGATTGGCTACTTGAGAAATATTGTCCGTACCGAATTTGTGCTGGGTCAGACCCATACTCCATACGAATACACCATTTTTGGAGTTGGCGAGCAGTTGGGCGAATTCTTTGATACGCTCACGGCTGAGACCGGAGGATTCTATGATCTTGTCCCACGATTCATTCATCACATGCTTGCGCAGCTCTTCGATTCCGTTCGCGTGCTCCTTGATGAATTCATGGTTGATCGCAGAACCAGGTTTGGCTTCCTCCATCTCGAACCAAATCTTCATCACGCCGTTCATGAATGCGATGTCGCCGCCAATGTTCACTTGGTAGAAATCGTCTGCAATTTTCGTTCCGAACAAAGCACTATCCGGTACAGATGGAATCCAGTACTTCTCCATCGCTGGCTCTCTGTACGGGTTGATCAGGATGATTTTCGTTCCTGCTTTTTTCGCAGCATACATGTATTTCGTCGATACAGGCTGGTTGTTACCTGGTACAGAGCCCCAGAATACGAGCACATCCGTACCGATCCAATCCTGATAGTTACAGCTCGATGCACCAATCCCAACCGAACGCTTCAGTGCTGTCTTACTCGGCGAGTGACAAATACGTGATGCGTTGTCGATGTTGTTGGTTCCGAGGAAACGAGCCATTTTGGCTGCCGTGTAGTATACCTCGTTGGTAATCCCACGAGCGGTCAAGAAAAAGGCAAGCTGTTTCGGGCTGATGTTTTTGATTTTTCTCGCGATGCGATTTAACGCTTCATCCCAGCTAATGCGGGTAAACTTGTTTTCGCCTGGCTTTCTTGAAAGCGGATACGGAATTCTTCCCAGCTTGCGCAATTCTTCGCTAGACAGCTTGCGCAGCGCATTCACGTCTTCAAACCATTTGGCATCCATCGCAGGCATGGTATTGAGACGCAGTACGTTCAGTCGGGTGGTGCACAAATGCGGGCCAGTCAACGTCTGATCATAGAGACCGGATACGCCGAGAGCGCAGCCATCACATACTCCTTGCGTCAAAATGCGATAGGCATAACCCAAATTATCGCGATTGTCATAGGCCACCTTCATCGTATCGCGAATATGATGCGGCTTGATTTTTCCGAGTCCCATCGGCATCAGTGAAGCCCATAAGGAAGGCTTCCACGAAGTATCCAGCTTAATTGGTCCGCCATGCTTGGTCTTGCCCATTTCTTTTGTCTCCCCTCTAATAAACTCCATTAAGACGAAAAAACCACCATGAAACCGTCCCTTATCCTATAGGAAAAGAGCGTGTTCACGGTGGTTGTCTACGGCAGGTTCGCTACCTAGTCTCAACTTCGTGTTTGCTTTCGCGAATTCCGTTACGTCTAAGCCGGTGAACAGGAACGCTGCTTCGTTTAGACTTACGGTTCGTTTTTCATTTTCTTTTCAATGTCTTGATCAAAAACAAAGATCGACATTCCAAAATCCCGTTCAATGTCAATATCGACGAAAAGATCAACGAGTTTTGCTCCAAGAAACGCTTCCATGTCAACTGGCTGGTGTTTCCGATAGATCTCTTTGACCATTTCGGTTCGGGCAGCTCGTAATGTCTGCTTTCCGTCTTCCGAAGTGGCGATGAACTTTTCCACCGGAGAAAGGTTGCCTTCCATCTCGCAGATCGCCCAGTTCTTGCAGAACGTGGTGCTGATCTTGCTAGGTCCCTTTCCCATATGGCGCTTTCGGAAAGCCCTGACCAAATTACTGAATTCTGCTTCGAACTTATTCATCGAGGAAAATCACCTTTACTTCAAATCATTCTCTACTTAAACTTTACCATTGATTAACTAGCCAATTCAACAGACTTTTCTCTTTGTTTGGCTTCTTCCTTCAGTTTTTTGATATCCAGACGAACTAATAGGGAGATCACCAGAGCGACAACGAACATTCCTGCGAAAACACTCATGGTTCCTGTATAGCTTTCTGTCGTCTTGCGAACCCATGCTGCAAAGATTGGTCCTGCCAAGCCGGCAGCAGCCCATGCCGTCAGAATATAGCCGTGAATCGCGCCCAATTGCTTCGTTCCAAACAAGTCACCGATGTACGCCGGGATAGAGGCAAAGCCACCGCCGTAACAGGTCATAATGATGAACATCGCAACCATGAACAGGATTGGATTGGACATATTCGGCAACAGGAAGAACAATACCATTTGGATAGCAAAGAAAGCTGTGTACGTATTTGGTCGTCCAATGAAATCAGACAGAGACGCCCATCCGATTCGTCCACCACCGTTGAACAAACCGTTTAGCCCTACCATCAGAGCTGCTGTTCCGACAGACATGCCCACCATTTCTTGTGCCATCGGCGACGCTACCGAAATAACGGCGATTCCACATGTTACATTGATAAACAGCATCAACCACAGCCAGTAAAAACGGCGTGTCTTGATCGCTTCGTTGGCAGTCAATTGGCACAAATCCTTTTTGATTTGCTTGCTGCCAGCTGTTCCCTCAGCGGAAAATCCAGCCGGTACCCAACCTTTTGGAGGTGGAGCTAAATATTGAGCCGAAGCTAACATCACAACAAAATAAATAATGCCCAAAATATAAAAGGTGTTCGCGATTCCTACATTTGCAATCAAAGCGTTCATAATCGGACTGGCAATCATGGAAGCAAACCCGAAGCCCATAATCGCAAGACCTGTTGCTAAACCACGGCGATCCGGAAACCATTTGACCAACGTCGATACTGGCGTAATATAGCCTACCCCAAGTCCGATACCGCCAAGCACTCCATAACATAAGTACAACAGAGGCAAGCTGCTCAATTGAATCGCCAAGCCAGCCCCAACAGTTCCTACTCCAAAAAAGATAGATGCGAGAATGCCAGCTTTGCGCGGGCCGTGCTTTTCTACATAATGACCGAGGAAGGCAGCAGACAGCCCCAAGAACAAGATCGCAATACTAAACGTAAATTGAACGTCTGGCAAGTCCCAGCCGAACTGCTCGGTAATTGGCTTGGTGAATACACTCCATGCGTATACCGATCCAATCGAGATGTGGATGCCTACCGCAGCCAACGCGATGAGCCAGCGGTTTTTCACTTTTTGTTCCAAATCATTCATCTCCTTCGCAATGGTCTTTCGCATGCTGTGGATCCATCAGCAGCCTTCTCGAAAAAAAGAAAAACTGCTGATTTCACCGACTCACCCAGATCTCCACAAATGGAAACGAGGGCTACGATGAAACACAGCAGTTAATCATCAGCAGGAACGCTACATCAGCATCAACAAGCATTGTGTTCACTATGTAATTCGCTGCAAGGCTACAAAATAATCGGTGGCAGGGTCGCTGCTCCGTGTCAATCTGTCCTTACGCTATGAATACATGGAAAGACGAAAATTTTATGACACTTTTCATCTCACATAGTATACTACCATGTAAGCGTTCACTCGACAATATTTTCCTCACAAAATAGCCATGAAAACTTCATAATTTCGACAAAAAGGAGGCCCGTATGTCCGACCTAACCATCACCACCCGACTGTCCGTGTTGAAAATTTCGGCTGACCAACATGGCTGGGAAGACGACGAAATCGTTACCGAGTACCCCCTCACGATTTTCCTCAATGATGAGGAATTCGCTACAATCGTATGTACTCCGGCCGACCTGGAAGAAATGGTCATCGGTTTTCTCGCAGCCGAGGGCGTCATCAAGAGCTATTCGGAAATCAAACAGCTTACGATTAATGAGGCCCAAGGGTTTGCTTACGTTGATTTGCATAAAGAAACGATTTTGTCACAGAGCTTTTACTCCAAACGCAGAATTACTTCCTGCTGCGGAAAAAGCAGACAATCCTTTTACTTTTTTAGCGATGCGCGCACAGCAAAGCCCGTTGAAAGCACAACAACTGTCACTCCGGCTCAATGCATGCGCCTGATGAAAGAATTGCAAGCATCGTCTGATATCCACCGCCAAACAGGTGGCGTCCACAATGCAGCCCTCTGTACACCGGATGAAGTTTTGCTTCAGTTCTCCGACATCGGACGTCACAATGCTCTCGACAAGATCTATGGGAAATGCTTGCGAGATAACATTTCCACCACGGACAAAATTCTAGTATTCAGTGGACGCATCTCGTCTGAAGTGCTGCTCAAGGCTGCCAAGATTGGTGCTGGCATCATTTTGTCCAAGTCCGCTCCAACTGATCTCGCCCTGCAATTGGCAGATGAGCTGAAGCTCACCGCAGTCGGATTTATCCGTAATGACAAAATGAACGTGTATACACAAGCCCAGAGAATCCTCCTACCTTAAAGGAGGAAAAAATCAAAAGCGGGACAAGCTGCTGGTAATCTTAAAGCCCGAGTTAGCCTCTCGGGCTTTTGTTTTTTGTACATGGGAATTTTTTACTTGCAGCAGCAATGTTTCTTTTTGTGATGCTTGCAGTGGTCGTCGTCGTCATCTTCGTCCTCGTCATCTTCTTCATCTTTGTCTTCGTCGTCGTCCTCTTCTTCGTCTTCATCATCTATGTCCTGCTTCTTGCAACAGTGGTGGTCATGTTTTTCAAAGCATTTGCATTCATGGCGTTTGCAGCAACAGCAGTGATCTTGGCAATGTTCATGCTTTTTGCAGCAGCAGTGTGGCTCGTAGTAATCGTCGTGTTTCTTGCAACAGCAGTGGTGATCGTAATATTTGTCATGTTTTTTGCCGCAGCAGTGGTGGTCGTAATATTTGTCGTGTTTTTTGCAACAGCAGTGGTGGTCGTAATACTTGTCGTGTTTTTTGCCGCAACAGTGGTGGTCGTATTTCTCGGTTTTTTTGCAACAACAGTGGTGACCGTGGTGTTTGCCCTGTTTTTTGCACTTTCTTGTCATTGCGCTCCCTCCTTTCGTTAGCCATCACTACTATTCATACGGTTTGTCCAGAGAAACGCTTGTATGATAGCCCTCTATGAAAAGCCCCTTTTTTCCAAATAAAAAACAGGACATACCTCAAGCATGTCCTGTCTTTCTGCGTTTTTCTTCACGTTTAGCCTGTTCGTACTCCTCAGGCGTGTTGACATTAAAAACAGCCCAAGGGTCCAACCATTCATCAGGCAAGGGCACCACGCGCAGTTCATCTAAAGTCCGCAACAGTTTTCGCTGTCCTTGCAACAGCGCCTGCTCCCAGTTAGCCTGTGTTCTCCGATGGTACACTGCACATAATGGATGGATTCGTCCCTCTGATTGGGCAACAATCCCATCCCAATCGCTTCTCTCCCTCGCATATTTAATGAGTTTGGCGATTTGCACACGATCCATAAAAGGTAGGTCACAGGATAGTACCAGCAAAGCATCCTCGGAACTTACCCGAAAGGCAGTAACCAGTCCACTGACAGGGCCACAGGATGGTACCAGATCAGGTGTAATTGTGACGGGCTGTTCATCAATTTGTTCCTTTTGTGTCACTTGAGTGCCCGAAAAATCGTTCGATACAATGAAACAAGACAAGCCAACCGCCTGTACTTCCTTTACCAGCTCTGTTAAAAAGGTTCCGTCCCTCCACGGTAATTTTTGCTTGGGCGAGCCCATTCTGCTGCTTTTTCCGCCCGCTAAAATAACCGCACCGATACGCAGCTGCTGCATAAATTTCCTCCTCGGGTGTTGACAATAATCCTTATTAGTTTATAATAAGTTTAAACAAATAATTATTATAAAAAAGGAGAGATTCTCGATGGAAAACACACTCTATAGCGTTTTAAATAAACAAGTGGCGAACTGGACAGTCCTCTATACGAAACTACACAATTTTCACTGGAATGTAAAAGGACCTCACTTCTTTACGCTCCACGCAAAATTTGAGGAATTGTACAATGAAGCAGCGGTGAATCTTGATTCCCTCGCTGAACGTGTCCTCTCCATCGGTGGAAAACCTGTAGCGACTTTGGCTGCATGTCTGAACACAGCGAGCATCACCGAAGCAGAAGGAAACGAAACAGCTGAGCAAATGGTAGAAACGATCGCAAGAGACTTCTCCATTCTCGTAGATGAGCTGAAGCTGGCTATGGAAACGGCAGACCAAGCCGACGATGAAGCGACAGCCGATATGCTGCTGGGAATCCGCAGTGGCCTGGAAAAACACATTTGGATGCTCAAGTCCTTCTTGCAATAAGCACGTAAATCAATAGACACCAAAAGGCGATTGTGTATAGACACATCGCCTTTTTTGGTATTGCCTCCCGTGAAACTGCTTATCCACCCTGGTTGCCTAGAGTGAAAAAATCAGTTTCCGCCCGTCCTTTTCTACTTTTACTTGGGGTAGATACTTTAATGACTTCTGTACACCAATGTAGGGACTCGCAAACTCTACCTGGTGCCGTGCTTTCAACACGGAGCATAGATCAGCCAATGACATCGGAGACATCGCTTCCCGTAACAGGTTTTCGATGTGCTTCGCAACTTCCAAATAATCGTGACGGATGTGCGCCTTTCTCACCTTCATACGCTTCATCAGATCATCGGAAAATTCCTCTGTCGACATAGTTTCATCCTCTGAGCTTTCATCGTCTCCGATCCCGGCTTCGTTATCCAGCTCGCGAATGCGGCTCAAAATCTGCTTGATGTCTGCTCCCAACTGCTTATCCTGATCGACATACTGTCGACGCAGTGCCATACGCTGCTCTAGCATGGCCTGCAATGTCATTTGTAACGCTTTCCGTTCGTTAAACATTGCGTTATGTATTCCCCTTTTCGCAAAAAGTAGAATGATGGAATTATACCCAATGATAATATAATTCTCACTAGTTGGAAACGGGGAATTTGAGTGGCAAAAATCCCACGAAAACCATGGTTTTTTCTTTTGCAGCTGTACCTGTACATAGTCAAAATAGCCCCTTTCTATACCAAGCTTGGCTATAGAAAAGAGCTATCTTGTCTCATATTAGAAATTAATTATAGATTATTAACGGACAAACTGTAGTTGACATTTTCACTAAGTCTCAATACTTTAAGATAATACTTTTGACCAGCCACTACTTCAATATCCATTGGTATATCCGTGAAAGCATTTTTAATATATGTAGTGTCCGAGTCATATAAACCGACGGCTGCAATCCCAGTTGGTGCTGTAAGTAAAACACTTACTTGTCCAGTTTTGTTAGCTACAAAAACAAAAATATCTTCAATGTCATTTTGGTCAACTTGACCTGAAATGCTAGCGTCAACCGTCAAAGAATTAGCTGTTTCGAAAGTATTGTTCGATTCTGTTTCCGAGCTTGCAGCAAAAGCTGACGACGATACAGCAAACACGAGTGTCAATGCTAGTAGGATTTTTTTCACAACGATTACCTCCTATATTATGGAATAGAACGAATGTACCATTATTATTAAATTTTGTCAAAAAATAAAGTTTTTTGAACTTACTTGTTGTTTTTTGTAAACTGTATTGATTTTTAGTAGAAAGATAACAAAAAACCCATCCCCAAAAGTGACGGGCCTTTTTTCCACATACATCTTTCCAGTAGATATCAAGCTGCCTTCTCCTCGCTCAAACGATCCGTAATCACTGAAATCGCACCATCACCCGTTACGTTACAAGCGGTACCAAAGCTATCTTGCGCGATGTACAAAGCAATCATCAACGAAGTCAACGTGGTAGTAAATCCAAGCATGGACTCCATCAATCCGAGTGCCGCCATAACTGCTCCGCCCGGCACACCTGGTGCGGCGATCATCGTTACGCCCAGCATCAAGATGAACGGAAACATTACGCCAAAGGATGTCGTCATGTCATTTAGCATCATGACTGCCATAGAACAGCTGACAAGCGTAATCGTGCTTCCAGAAAGATGGATCGTCGCACAGAGTGGAACGACGAAATCCGCGATCTTTTCGCTCACACCGTTTTTCTTGGTCTGGTTCAGTGTCACAGGAATGGTGGCCGCAGATGATTGTGTTCCAATCGCTGTGAAGTAAGCGGGAAGCATATTTTTCATCAGCGTGAATGGATTTTTGCGTCCCATCTGGCCCGCTACCAAGTACTGTACGAACAGATAGAATAGATGCAAGGCAATAATCATAACGAAAACTTTTACGAACACAGACAAAATCATCGTGACTTGTCCACCATAGGTCAGATTGGAAAATACAGACAGGATATGTAATGGAAGCAACGGGATAATGACGGAAGCGATGAGCTTCTCTACGATATCTCTCAAGTCTACCATCACATTTTGCAGTGCGGTTCCTTTGATGACAGTCGCTCCAAGACCAAGGGTGAAGGCGAGCAGTAATGCTGTCATCACATCTACAATCGGCGGCATGTCCACGGTAAAGAATGGCTTCACCAGTGCTTTCTCCGGGTTGGCATACTGATTCACCAGTCCACCTACCTCAAGAATGTGTGGAAAAATACTCGTACTGACCAAATAAGCAAGCGCTCCTGCAAGGATCGTAGACAAGTAAGCAACCCCTGTGGTTACCCCAAGCAAACGCCCTGCCCCTTTGCCCAGCTCACCGATGCCTGGCGCGATAAATCCAATGATAATCAACGGAATCGCAAATCCGAGGAAATTTCCAAATAGGCCACTAAATGTAGCCAATCCTTTCACAACCCAAATCGGCGAAATGGAGCCAATCCCGATCCCAAGGACAATGGCGATCAGAATTTTGGGTAGTAAACCTAGCTGTTTCATGAATTGAACCCCCGTTACGTGTTGGTAAAAAACGTCCACGTGGAATGGACTATGTCTCTTTAACATGGACTAATGAATAACAAGGTAACACATCCGGGACGAGATTGTCATGAATCATAAAAAAGTAATAATATTTAAATTAAAGAAAAACCCCCACTGAGCGTTGCTTACTCACGTGGGGGAACGATATTATTTGGCGCAAACCACTTGGCGAAATTCTTCTTCGATATCTGCCAGCACGCGCATGGCATCCGCTAGCTCTTTCTCATTCTTTTCTACGGTCAGTGTGTGACAACGTCCGAACTGCCTCGCTTGCTTCTCTTTGATCGCCGCCAGCTCTGGCTCATGCTTCGAGAAAAATACAGCGAAATCCATCGCTCGCCTCGCCCCTAGCTGGAATGCAAAATAGGAGAGATGACCAATTTCTGCTGGGGAGAGTCCGCCTTCCTCTTCCATCCGCTTCACCACACGCAAGATCGCTTCCTTTCCGTATAGGACCGAAGCGTTTGGCATAGCCGATGCACTTTCCTGATAAATCCCTTGGTATAAACGAAGCGCATTTGCAGCCTGTTCCTCCTCTGACGGACTCCCTACTCGCTTCGGTGCCGTCCAGTAGTGATAGGAAAAGAGGCGATCGAAGATTTTTTCGGCTTTCCACGACAAGACAAACTGGGACAACGGCAAGCTCACAAAGGGAAATCCTGCTGGATCATGCAGATAGATCGCTTGCTCATCTATCTCGTACGCAAGAACAAAATGATCAGCGCCCCCCAAATAAGCAGCATTGGGATTATACGTCAAATAGCCCATATCAAGCGGTCCAAGCAAAACGGGCCCATGTTCCAAATCACGCCGTAATTCCTCCAATGGTGGCTCGCCCTCAGCATCTCCTGACCTTTCCTTCCAGCCATACCCTAGTATCTCCAACGCATGACTTACACCACGATCAGGTATCACTTGTCCGAAATAAATGACTTTCTGCTCCTCATGCCACATCGCTCCGATACCAACCCCAGAGAGTACTTCAAGTACAGCAGGCGAAACCTTCTCCCCAATCGTCTCCAAAAGCATAGCTGAAGAATTTGCGTAACAGTACGCGCCACTTCCGATGTACGTTAACATACTTTTCTCCCACTTTCTCGTCAATGTATGGCTTACCTATCATTGACTTCGGGTCGCATGCTTTTCTGACAACGCTTTGGAAAAACTTCTCGTTCACGCAAAGCTCCATCTTCTCACTCACGAAAGCATCATCCGATTCGATGCTACCCATGATAGGAGGATCATGCATGCACAGCCCCATTAGCCACAATTGGCGAATACCTGTCATGATCGACACCGCAGCCTGATCGTTTTCAGATAGGGGACGAACCTCGGTATATCCTTTTAGGAAAGCCTTCCATAGCGACTCCACCAATTCGTCATCTTCTTCGATCAATATTCGGCTCAGCTTAAAAGCAGCCAGATCATACGCCCGCTAACCATATCCGCACAGGTCGAAATCAAAGTGGGTATAGGTGTTGTCCTCGCAAAAATTCGTATTAAAATTCCCTTGAAGGTCTCCGTGGCAAATCCCCCAGTCGAGTCCCACACGGATATGCTCGTTCAGCTTGGCTTCCAGCTCCATTGCCAGCTTTTGGAGAAATTGAAAGTCTTCCTTCCGATGCTGTAGACGTGATGCTTTTTCACAGATGGTCGAGTAGACGACGGGTAAATGCATAGTCATGCTGCTCCTTTTTGCTACGTATGGGTAAGTTATTAGGGAAGACGTGTGAATGGGGTAAAGGACACAGCAAGAAAAAAGGGACCTTGAAAGGCTAAGGGCCGATCAAGGTCTGGTACAGGCTGCAACGATGTTTCCCCTTTGCTGAATAAGCTCTTCAATGAATCGGGCAACATAAGTACTGTATTCGTATTCGTCACGCTCATCAGAAGGTTTGCTGTCAAAAAGGGTTATTTCCTTACTTTTCCCTTGATCTCTCGCAATTCCTCGAGGATCAGATCGTATTTGTCGCTGTATTTGTCCAGCAAGTCTTGTAAACGCCCCTCGCGCTCGCGATTTGCTTTCATAATATAAAACAACAACCAGACAAACAAAGCAGCAAATGGCCCTTGCTGAAGTAATACGGTTGTTACTTGATCTTCCATGTTTGATCTCCCCTTTTGTCACTGTACAGAACGAGTGTTCCCGCATCGTCCTTATCTGTATTTTGTACAAAAGGCTTGTACATAATTCGTTGAAAACAAAATTAATATCCATACTTTTCTTTTTCCCTCTCATTTAGTACAATAAATTTGTACATCCTCACAGGAAGGACTGGCACGCTCATGCTATCTCAGCGCTTACGCACAGCTCGTAAGACAAAAGGTCTGACCCAGGAAGAGTTGGCAGAGCATGTCTGCACGACCAAGGGGACGATCAGTAACTACGAGAACAACCACAGCACACCCCCGAATGACATGCTGCGGCAATTGGCTGATGTGCTGGACGTCACGACCGATTGGTTGTTGGGCCGCACAGATGAAGTCACGGCCTATATTCTCCCAGCAACTGAGCAGACAAATCAACGTTCGTTGGACGAGCTCTTGCAGGAAAAGATCGATGACCCGGACGACTACTATTTCCTAGACGGGTATCTGGACGCTTCAGAAGAGGAGAAAAAAGAAATTCGCCGCTACTGGTACGACTTGAAGAAACAGTGGAAAGTCCGTAAAGTACGCGAGGAAAGACCTCCGTCTTTGTTTGACATCACGGAAGACATCAAAAAAAAATAGCCCCTGTGCGGGGTTTTCTTTTCAACGACAAACAGAACATACGTTCCTCACCATTCATTTAGGAGGTCCTTGATGCTTCACTCCCTTTTGAAAGAAATCTGCGAACCGCAAACATGGCTCGAGAGTCGCGTGTACTTGCTGCTTCAGCATCACGGCTTCGATTCGCCCGAACAAATCGATCTGCATCTGCTATGCGAGACATACGGCATCGAGGTCCATCGTATTTGCGGCAGGAGTCGTGCTCACGCGCATCCCTTTTTGCCGGGACGTTATGTCATTGCGGTGGATGAGCGACTCGATTTGGCTACCCAGCGGGTTAAAATCGCGCACGAACTCGGACATTTGCTCCTTCATGAAGGCATTCAACCCCAGAGCAGCGAATGGATGATTGACTGGCAAGAATCGCAAGCGAATCATTTTGCCGAGCACTTGCTGCTTCCCATTTACATGATGAGCCCCCTGCTTGCTGATTGTTCTCGATACAACGCTCCGGCTATGTTGGCTCAGCGCTTTCAGGTGCCGATGCCTCTTGCTCGTGCCCGTTTTGAGCGCATACTGAGTCGTCTGTATGCAAAAGGCTTTCCCGTCTATGAGTAATTTACGACGCTATTATGTAGGAGGTGATACCTGATGAAACGAGTCTTTATTGCCGGAGATGCATACACGACTCATTTTTTTGATCTTGCCTTGGACCAAGACGAGGAGCTGTCGCTGTTACCCTCCTTGCAGGTAGCCAGCTATCATGTGGCCCGCTTTGCTCTCATCATGCGAGATGACGGCCTTCGTGGTCTCGGCATATTTCCAGGAGACGCCCTCTTAATCTCAGACTTTTCGATGGAACCTGTAAAAGACAGACCTGTGTTGATCCGACAGGAGGGGCAGTTCCTTGTGCGCATCGCAGCAGACGTCAATCCATTGGAATGTCTGTTTACAACCACACGCGAGCAAGACACCCCCATGCTACTCCCCTCGGAAAACATTCGCATTACTGGTGTTGTATCTGGTATTATTCCACGTTCCTCATCGTAACCTCATTAAGCAGCCAATCCTTGATTGCTGCCACCGTTTGCTGCCACTGCTCCTGCGGGGTAATGGCAGCAGGCTGGTCGCCCTCCTGCGATCCATAGCTTCCGAACTGGGAGTGATTCCCCCCTTCTATGGACATGTACACGGTACGCTCCGGCAAATATTGCTTGCTCTCCTCAAACTTTTCCATATTGATCACACCATCTCGAGACCCGAGCAAAGACAGCACAGGCAAATTCACGTTCTTTAAGTTCCCCTCGCTGTCCGGATAAGCTCCCAGTAAAAACACACCATTGATTCGATCCGGGTGGTTTACTGCGAATTCAGCTGCCATTGTACCACCAAGCGAATGCCCTCCGATGACAAACGTTTTATTCGGGTACGCCTTTAATACTTGTGTGGCTCGCTGCATATCACCTATAGCCAAGTTCAGCGGCATTCGTGCGAGAAAAACATGGTAGCCGTAGCCAGCAAGGGCACGGGCAATCGGTGCATAGCTCTCCGGTTTGACCAGTGCTCCTGGATATAAGATGAGTCCCGGTTCACGTGACTCCCCGCCTTGGAAAATAATCCAGTCATTCGTATCCATGACCGTAATCCCTTCACCGCCTTGCATGGCTGTTAACGCTGCCTGATCGGGCTGATAGGGTTGCAAATACCATATAGCCAGACAAATTGCTCCAAGTGTCACCAATACGAGTGCCTGAAACCATTTTTTGCGCGCTTGACTCATCCTACCCACCTCGTTTCCGTTCCCATGTATAGTTCTATATATTATGTCTCAAACCTAGAAAAAAACCGTCAGAGACAAAATCCCGACGGTCGTTGGTAATGGCTCCTTCAGCCTTTTTCCTTCTGTCGCTCACGAAAGCGGCGCACCTTCATCAGGTTTCCGCACATTTTGTCATCACACCAGCGGCGCACCCGGTTGCGGCTTTCATCATAAAACACCCAGCGGCAATCCTCGTTGTCACATATTTTGATTCGCTCCAGATGCTCCGGGACAAGCAACTCCGCGAAAGAAGCTGCAATTTGTGCCATGACGAGGGGCCAGCCCTCTGTTGAGCTTGATTGCCTTTGCCTGTAGCCGCCCTTCTCATCTACATACAACACCTGCATATGAAAAGGAGCCAGAGCCAAAGCTCTGTTCAATTCTGCAAGGTCCCCCTCTTGGATTCGGTCTCCACGGACAACGGCTTCCAGCATACGTCTCAATCGTTCGCGCAGCTGCAAAAGTGACGCGGCACACTCCTCATTCATCGGCAATGGAGCAGTTAGCTTGTATGTTTGCAAAAAGGATGCCAGCCATTCCTGGTTCTCCAAGCGATTTTCCCAACGACCAGAACCACGCCAATCCCGCCAATCACTATTTAAAAAATCGATACAAAGCCAGTCCATGCAATCATCTCTCCTGACGAAACCCTTCATTTTCTCTCTTGTATGACCATACAGGATATGGTAATCTCTATTTGTAACTATCGTAATAGAATTAACTGGTTACACCTTCATTTCTTACTGCTATTATAGCGTTTCATCAATCTGTTTCACAGACGAGGGGGAAGCGTATGAATCGGAAGGATTTGCTTTTGCACGGATGGGAATGTACGTATGACAAGGAAGACTGGTATCCACCCTTAAAAGAAGCGCTTTCCGGAGTATCAGCAGCGGAAGCTAGCTGGCGCCCTGTGGGAGAAGCAGCCAACACAATCTGGGAAAACGTCAGCCACCTTCTTTATTACAAAGAGCGCCTGTTACATCGTCTATTGGGCACCGAATTTCCTGGCTCTGCTGAGACGAACGATGATACCTTCATCCCGTCCGGCGGTCCGGATGACGAAGACGCTTGGCAAGCTACCATCATGCAAATGGAAAGCGTCCATCGCAACATTCGTGAAAAGCTTTCCTTGCTGACGGATGAGGAGTTAAACCAGACGGCTACCTATACACCCATTTACCAAACCGTGATGAGTCTCGTTCTGCACGATGCGTTTCACACAGGCCAAATCGTCCAAATTCGCAAGCTGCACGGCTCTTGGCCTGCCAGACGATCATATGAATAACAAAAATTCACATTGATTAATCACAGACAATCCTTTATATTTGATGAATCACATAATTTCATACATGTTATCCTCATCTTTCACGGTGAGGATAGAGGTCGCGGCTTTTATATCATCCTGTACGAGATTCAGAGAAAATCAATGACTCCAGGTAAGGAAAATCCGCCGAAGCTCATATCGCGTCTCTGTGCGATTGGGTTGGGGCTGTACTCGAAAGGGACAGAACTGTCACGTTTGCATGCCAAGCAAGCGTGGTGAGCTATCTTCAGTGAAGGCTTGGTGGGGATTGGATGATACCGCCCTATGCCATTTTTTTGGCTATGGCGGTTTTTTCGTTTCCGACCTTCCTTCTCAAAAATCTAGAAAGGTCGTGCAAGCAGCTTATGTCACAAAATCAATTGCAACGTGGTTTAAAAGCCCGACACCTGACGATGATCGCCATCGGCGGCTCGATTGGGACGGGATTGTTTCTAGCGAGCGGAGGCTCGATTCATTCGGCCGGACCTGGTGGAGCTTTAGTCGCCTATCTCGCCATTAGTATCATGGTTTACTTTTTAATGACCAGCTTGGGGGAAATGGCGGCCTTCATGCCTGTTTCCGGTTCGTTTTCGACGTATGCCACACGGTTCGTCGATCCATCTCTCGGCTTTGCTCTCGGCTGGAACTACTGGTACAACTGGGCCATTACCATTGCCGTCGAGCTTTCAGCTTCCGCACTCATTATGAAATATTGGTTCCCGGATACCCCAGCGATAGTGTGGAGCGCTTTGTTCCTCGGATTGCTGTTTGCCTTGAATCTCCTGTCTGTGAAAGCCTATGGAGAATCTGAATATTGGTTCGCCTTGATTAAAGTAGTAACGGTAATCGTCTTTATTATTGTGGGTGTGTTGATGATTTTTGGCATTATGGGCGGCCAAGCAGTCGGCCTCCAAAACTTCACCAAAGGCGACGCACCATTCAATGGCGGCTTCATGGCCCTGCTCGGTGTCTTTATGATTGCCGGATTCTCTTTCCAAGGGACAGAGCTGGTTGGTGTCGCAGCTGGGGAGAGCGAAGACCCTGCCCGCAACATTCCGAAGGCCATCCGTCAAATTTTTTGGCGCATCTTGCTCTTCTACATCCTCGCTATTTTGATCATCGGGTTGTTGGTTCCATACGATAATCCAAATCTGATCAGTGGCGATATTACGGATATTGCGATCAGCCCGTTTACGATTGTATTTGAAAATGCCGGATTTGCTTTTGCAGCATCCGTCATGAATGCCGTTATTCTCACGTCTGTATTGTCTGCTGGTAACTCCGGCATGTACGCCTCTACACGCATGCTGTGGAACTTGGCCAAAGATGGAAACGCACCAAAATGGTTCGCAAAAGTAACAGGTAACGGCGTACCGATCAATGCCTTGATCTTGACTGCGCTCATCGGCGCCCTTGCTTTTCTGTCCTCTCTGTTTGGGGAAGGCGAAGTGTATGTCTGGCTTTTGAATGCTTCCGGTATGTCAGGCTTCATCGCTTGGCTGGGAATTGCCATCAGTCACTACCGTTTCCGCAAAGCTTTTATCGCTCAGGGCCGTGACTTAAGTGAATTGCCTTATCGGGCAAAGTGGTTCCCGTTTGGACCGATTTTTGCCTTCATCATTTGCTGTATCGTTATTTTGGGGCAAAACTACTCCGCATTTATGGGTGGAACGATCGACTGGTATGGCGTCATGGTCTCTTACATTGGTCTGCCACTCTTCTTAATCATTTGGCTCGCTTATAAAATTACCCAAAAGACCAAGCTCGTCCCTCTAGAACAGGTAGACTTCAGCATGGATGAACACACGAAATAATCGAAGAAAAAATTACGGACTTCCGTTATCTGAACGGGAGTCCTTTTTCATATTTTCCAGCATATAAAAAACTGACCAAAAACAGCCGATAGTATAGACAGAAGCAATTGAGATCCGTTTCCTTCCGTTCTCACAACTCATCCCAGTCATCTGATATAAGGTAACCAGATCTCCTGCCATCACGACTGAACATGAATCCATGTGAGGAGAGTAGAACATGCATATCCAATCGAATACCCGCTACCTAACCCCCCAGCTTCCAGCGAACCAACTTGCACCCAAAATGGTGACAGGAACTCGTCTAGGATTGCCCCGATTGCCAGAGCACGATACAGTTGACCTTCGTTCTCACAAGGCACGCGAGCTACCTGCTGGTGTCATCGAACATCACAGCGTCCAATTTTTCTTTAGCACAGAGATTAATGAGCGTTTGGATAAAATTTTCGCAGATAAACCACCCGAGGCTCGGAAAGCCTTTGACCACATCCTGGAGCAAAATTTTTTCAACGCCCAATCCACCTACACCGCTGAAGAAAGATCTGCTCTGGTAGAAGTCGGTTTAACGCAAGGCAAATATTTGGCAGACCAATTCATGGGTAAGGAAAATGCTGCTGAGTTTTTGGATACCCTCCATCTGCTCGCTGGCGTTGCCAAAACGCGAAAGGTTGACCCTGCAACTGGCAGTGTCAGTTACGTAGAGCTTCCGCAAAAACCACATGGGGCGCCGAACGACTATGTTAATCCGTCCAAGCTGATGGAACGGTACGACCCGGAAGCCTACAAAAAAATGCAAGCGGCCTCAACCAATCAAACTGAGAAAGTAAGCATGCTGATTCAATTTGTCAAAAAGCTGCAACATCGTCCAGACTGGATCGCACAATACCGGAACGAACAAGCCACACTTCTGTCCGATTTAAAAAATATGAAAATCGCTAACCGCTTTGAGAATGTGAATACAAAGGACACCACTGAATTTGTTCGTCAAATAAATACGCTTGCTGAAAATGCTTCCTTTCCTGCCTTCACACCATTGCTTCAAACGAATCTTGCCTCTTTTATGAAGATCTTGACCAAGAAAACGAGTTAACTGCACAAAGATGATGGTTACAGCCTCCACCCTGACTTCCCTGGGACTGGGGCTGTTTTTTCGTATGTCGTACAAGTCTCTCTCCTTCTCTGTTAAGGAAATTGACAAGCAGTTGATGGACATACTAACCCGTAAAGGAGGAGACGAACATGGATGACAATCGCGAAAACGACCTGCCTGATTTCAAACAACTGGATGACAGACTGATCGCTCAACCTCCGACTAGCCCAATATTCGCAATCCGTACCAATCTAGACAAGGAACCAAATGACGTCGACAATCCGTATGTTCAGCAAGACTCTAAACCCACTGGACAAAATAAGGGGGAAGCAAATGACTGATCGCATCTCAAAGGAAAAGCCGGACATGGGTTATAACGGAAGCAATATGCATGGTTATTCTCTTACACCAAAGGGAGGGACATTGGACCAAACTGCCAAGGCGGCTGCGGAAAACAAAGAAAACAGGGACAAAGAATAGTTCTTTTCCCATGACGACGAAAAAATCCCCTTTGGGGAAACAGGCAGATGCTCACTTTGCCTTTTTCCTGAAGGGGATTCCTTATGGATTTTTGACAAAGAACATATGAAAAAACATTTTTTTATTGACGAAATTCTATTGGAAATATATACTTTTCATGGATTTGATAATGAGAATCGTTATCAAATTCTTGTATATATGATCAGGAGGTTGCCCCATGAAATCCAGGCTCTTCAAACACATTTACAGCACAACATTAGCTACTTCTCTACTCACAGGTGGCGCCCATTTGGCTCTGGCCGCTCCATTCGTGGCCACTGCTGAACAGACGGATGTTTCCCCTTTGTCAATTAATTTTGCAGTTGAACAGGCACTTAAGAACAGCGTTGATCTGGAGCTGCTTCGGCTTGAATTAGATATTACAAAGTACGAAACATCCATCACACTAAGAGAAAAAGAAGAAATCAAAAAAGCCGACATCATGTCGCTGGCTGATGCCAAAAAGAAATTCGAAGACGCTGCCAAAGCGGTCAAAGAAGTGGTTGTCGATGAAGTCGCCCTGAATACGCAAAAAAACACCATTCAATTGCAAGTGCAAAAAGCATTCTTCGAAGTCCAATCATTAGACGCCAAAATCAAAGCGCAAAAGAAAAGCTTGCAAAGACAGTACTGGTTGGACTCCCAAGAAACAGAAGCTCACAAAAATCTTGCTGCCCTTGAAGCCAGCTACAAGCAATCATTGGCCAAGCTCAACGATTTATTGAATGAAAAAGCGGACAGACAATGGAAAATGATCGCCACTGATCTGACTCAGCACGAGCTGCTCTCCCTGGAACAATTGCAAGCAAAAGCTTATGAAAAACGTCCTGAAATGCTCAAAGCACAAGCAGAAATAGACTTTGCCCAAGTAAGAATTGATTACACGGCAGAGTATTCCGCACTCAGTACACATAAAGGTACAATCGCAAAAAATGAGCACAAAAAAGCGGAACTGCAAAAACAAAAAACCCAAAAGAAAATCGGTCAAGAAGTAAGTGACAACTATACGAAGGTACTGGCAGCGCAAAAGGCATTAGAGGAAAGTACAACAAAGAAAGAAAACGCATTGGAGCGCTATCAGGCAACCATCGATCAATATAGATTAGGAAAAGCATCGATGAAAGAACTGATGGAAGACGAAGCAAACCTGTTTGACTCTGAAACAAAAGCAATCGAATCGGTTTATCAATACAATCTCGCTGCTACCACCTTGAATCAGTCGACTGGCTATTAATATTTCGCATCACGAAGGATATTATTTATTCATTTCAAATAAAGAAGGCTTCATCCCACAGGGTGAAGCCTTACTCATTGATTAGCCTCTCAAAAACTCCCGGCATCCCCAAACGACCACCATCTATACCAAAATCCTCTATGAACCACCAAGCCGATAGCACACTGTGGCAATACGCCCACGCCAACACTCTCTCTTTTTGCAAAGACAGCGCCTTCGTCAGCCCATCGACCCGCTGTTTCGTTATTTCTTCTACCTCATCCTCTGGCAAATGGTTCAGCAAAAACGGAATCACCTCATAAGCCGTCTCCCCAATCAGCCCCTTTGGATCAATTGCCAACCACGACTCTCTTTCTGCGCGCAAAATATTTTCATGATGAAGATCACCATGCAGCAGACACTGTTCTTTTTGTGTGGAGAGAAGCTTTTTGTACCATTTCATGGCCCGCTCCACCATTTGCTCGGGAATCGGTCCTGTCCCCCCTTGGTAATGAGGGCGAATCTTTTCCAGTCCTACAGCCCAATCCGCGATCGTCGGAAACGTAGACGCAAGCTTGCCAGCTCTCGAAACGGGTGTATACATTCTTTTGATCACGTCCGCCAAGCATTGAATTCGCTCGTCTTCGCTACTCAGCTTGTCCAGTGTCTCTCCTGGCATGATGCGCTCCAAAAGCATGATGCCTTTTTCCTCGTCAGCATCGAGTAGCTGCACCATTCCCCGCCCTGCAAAAGCCCGAATCGCCGTCAGCTCTCTCTGCCATTCCAGTCCAGGCACGCCCAGCTTCAGCACTGCGTTTCTCCCATCCTGGAACACAACAGGTGCGACAAAGTTATAGGAGAGTGGAAATGGCTCTAGTACCTTTAGAGACCACCGTACTTCGCAATCGGCAATTAGCTCATCAAAGGAATCGAGCCAGAGACGACCTGCTTCTTTATGAACGCCCACAACGGTTTGGGTAAATTGGGTTGGCAGTGAAATCATTAGGAATCTCCTCCTAAAAAGCTTGTGGAATGAAAACTTCTCGAACTACCTTCAAAGCATCCTCTTGCATTAGCTTTCAAGCTGTTCCCTTACGACAGCCGCGTAAGAAGAAGCGCATTTCCAGTCAAGCGCCTCTGGAGCCCATCCCAGCTCAGGAAAAAATGGCGGGGGTTTTCAGCTTCACTTATGAAACACTTCACCGAAACTTCTACGTTTGAAGCGCTCCTGCCATTTTGCACTGCCCCCTGTCAAGTAGACAGTATGTAGAGAGCAACTCTAAGCGACCTGAGTCCGATATTCATATGGACTTAGGTTGTTTAATTTTTGTTGAAAGCGTTCATGATTATAAAAATGGATGTATTCCTTTACAGCATGTCTTACTTCCTTGGCTGTGCGGAAAGAATACCGTGAAAAGCATTCTGATTTGAAGTGACTGAAGAAGTTCTCCATACTTGCATTGTCCCAACAGTTCCCTTTTCGAGACATACTGGGTATGATTTTGTATTTCGTAAGTAGAAGATTATATTGACGAGATGTGTATTGAAACCCCTGGTCGCTATGTAGGAGGATTCCTTTCACGTCTCGTTTCTTTTTCGCTTGGTTGAGTGTATCGATTACTAATTTGATATCATTATTTCGACTGATCTGGTATGCAATAATTTCGTGATTATATAAGTCTTTTATTACGGACAAATACAGCCTTTGTCTGTTAAAAATAAGATAGGTAATGTCCGTCACCCATTTCTCATTTGGATGGGAAGCTTGGAATGCTCTGTTTAGCAGGTTTCCTGAGACAACGTACGCTTCTTTTTTACCATAATAAGGCCTTTTCTTCCGAATAACGGCTTGCAGCTGCATTTCGTTCATGCAACGTTGGATTCGTTTGTGATTGATCGGTAAGGGGGATTTCTTCTCTAGCCATATCTTAACCCGTCGATATCCGTAAATCCCCTTTACTTCTTTATGGCATTCCATAATTCTTCTCTTGATCTGTTCGTCTTCCAGTTGCTTGGGAGTAATCGTTTCCCTTTTCTTTATCCATTTGTAGTAGCCACTTCTGGAAACTTGCGCTTGCTGACATAAAAGGAGAACGCTGTGTCCGCTCTTGGCAAGCTCCTCAATAACTGCAAACCGCTTCTTGTAAGGTACTGATTTCATCCCACCCTTTACATCTGTAACAGCTTTTTTAGCAAGGCATTTTCCGCTTCCAGCCTCTTTATTTTTGCTTCAGGGTCTTCGGGTCTTATTTTGGGTCTCCCTACACCAATTCCCCTTACTTTTCCTCGTTTTTCTTCCAGTCCAGCTATCCCTTCTTTTTGGAAATGATTCACCCATCGACGCAACATCGTCGGATCAATCCCCAATTCTTTTCCGCATCTTCTGTATCCCATACCCGTTTTTATATAAAAATCTACTGCTTTTTTCTTAAACGCTACGTCATACGTCTTTTGGATATTCCCCATTGAAATCTCCCCCCGTCAAAGACAGAATACGTTGCGCTCTTTTTTCTGTCTACCTAAAGGGGATCATAACTTTTTTTCCGAAGCGGACAGTGAATCCCCCTTTGCGGGGCGTAGGCCGAAGTGCAGACTGGAAATGCGCTTCTTCCCCCACAGTCACTCGTAAAAAAAGGGAGCAGCTTAAAAGCCACCCCCCTTTATTTCCCGGAAAATGTTAGGACAGTCGTCCCATCAAGCTCTCCATACGTTCCAGCGCCTTCTTCAACTGCTCGATCGATGTTGCATAAGAACAACGGATGTGCCCCTGTCCACTTTCGCCGAACACATCTCCAGGTACGACAGCTACCTTTTCCTCCATCAGCAGCTTTTCCGCAAACTCAGAAGAGCTGAGACCTGTAGACGTCACAGACGGGAATGCGTAGAATGCGCCGTCCGGTTCGTGGCAAGTCAATCCGATTTGACGGAATCCATCTACCACATAATTGCGGCGCTGACGGTAGCTCTCGATCATTCGTTCCATATCAGAACGTCCATGACGCAGGGCCTCCAATGCAGCCATCTGGGCCATTGTCGGTGCACACAGCATGGTGTACTGGTGGATTTTCAGCATGCCTGCGAGCAAATCAGGCGACGCGCAGACATACCCCAGACGCCAGCCGGTCATCGCAAACGCTTTGGAAAAACCGGAGATCAGGATCGTCCGATCTTTCATCCCTGGCAGAGCTGCGATACTATCGTGCATTCGCCCGTAAGTAAGCTCCGCATAAATCTCATCGGAGATCACCATGAGGTCGTGCTTTTCAATGATCGGCAAAAGTGTTTTCCACTCTTCAGCCGTCATAGTCCCCCCGGTCGGGTTATTTGGATAGCAGAAAATGATTGCTTTTGTACGCGCGGTGATGTGCGACTCCAGCTCTTGCGGTGTCAGCTTGAACTGGTTTTCCATCGTTGTTTTCAGGAAAACCGGCACCCCTCCAGCCAAGCGAATGACTGGTTCATAAGAGACATAGCAAGGCTCCACGACCAATACTTCATCACCCGGATCGAGAATGGCACGCAGTGCGATATCAATCGCTTCGCTGGCACCAACCGTCACGAGAATTTCTGTCTCTGGATGATAGCTGACAGAAAATCGTTCTTCCAAGTATTTCTGAATTTCCACGCGCAATGGTAGCATACCTGCATTGGATGTATAAGCTGTGTGTCCACGCTCCAGCGAAGAAATCGAAGCTTCTCTCATGCGCCAAGGAGTGACGAAATCAGGCTCCCCTACACCTAAGGAAATGACTCCCTCCATCGATGCTGCCAAATCGAAAAAGCGACGAATGCCTGATGGCTTCAACGATTGAACTGTATTGGATAAACGGTTTTTGACTTTGACTTGTGTACTCACGGCGTAACCACCATCCTGTGATCTTCGTCACGATCTTCCAGCTCAATGCCATCGTGCTTGTATCGTTTCAAAATAAAGTGTGTAGCTGTTGAGACAACCGAATCGAGAGTGGACAGCTTTTGCGAAACAAAAGTGGCTACTTCTTTCATCGTTTTGCCTTCCAAAATAATCGACAAGTCATAGCTTGCACCAGACATCAAGTAAACAGCCTTCACTTCTGGGAAACGGCAGATTCGCTCCGCCACTTCATCAAAGCCAACGTCGCGCTTCGGCGTCACTTTCACATCAATCATGGCGTTCACGTACGGATGATCATCCACACGCTCCCAGTTCACCAGCGCTGGATATTTGACAATGACCTTCTCGGCTTCTAATGCTGCAATCGTCTGTTCAACAACCTCGGTCGGCTCCCCGATCATTTTTCCGATTTGCTCAGCGCTCATGCGACTGTCTTCTTCCAACAGGTGCAACAGCTCTCTTTGCTTCAAGCGATCCATGCCCCACCACTCCAGTTTTCTCTTTATTTTTGTACATAAGTCCGTGTTCAAGTAGTCGACTTTTTGAACGACGGCATAATGCAAAAAGCCTCAGCAACCAGACTCATGATTTCCATGAATCGGTTGCTGAGGCGAAGGTATCGCGGTACCACTCAGCTTTTTTGCCTCTCTCACAAAAGGCAAACTCGTGCTGTCTACGTAGACATTCGCCCCATA
Organism: Brevibacillus fortis; assembly: GCF_046196545.1. GTDB lineage: Bacteria > Bacillota > Bacilli > Brevibacillales > Brevibacillaceae > Brevibacillus > Brevibacillus fortis_A. Next base: position 1,194,914 of record NZ_CP176370.1, on the reverse strand, counting down.
ACGTGGGCCATCCGCTGCTTTCTACTTGGCATTTTCAAAAGCAGAGCTCCAAGGTGGCTTTCAAAAAGAGTTCGCGGCTGCCCTCTCAGCTAACAGGCAACTCTCTGGACGTCAAAATCCCTTTTTTACTTTCCTTTTCACGGCTGTGTTGGTTGTTTTATTGAATGTCTCAGATTATAAATGACGTTTTCTCTCATTGTCAACCGACAACTTCTGTCTTCTGGACCTCTTTCGATCCGTTAGGCAACCAGACACGAAACACAGTCCCTGTTCCCAAGCTGCTTTGTACGTCAATTTTTCCCCGATGATTTTCTACGATGGATTGGGTGATCGACAGCCCCAAGCCAGCTCCTCCGCTTTTGCGTGCCCGTGAGGATTCAATCCGGTAGAAACGGTCGAATACATGCGGGACATGCTCTGGTGCGATTCCAGCCCCATTATCTCTGATCGTCAGTTCGATCCCATTGGAAATCTTGCCCAATGTAAGCTCGACCTCACCGTTGACAGGGTCAGTATGCTGCACCGCATTTTGAAACAAATTGAGAATGACTTGTTTCATTCCGTCACAGTCGAAAGTAGCCGTAACATTCGGTTCTATGTGGAAATGAACGTTTCGGTCACCCGCCAGGACCATGAGCTGCGATTCCATACTGTGCACGACCGCGTCCAACTGACCTTCTTGCAAAAGGAAAGCCGGTTCCCGATCCATCCGAGCTAGGTACAGCAAATCGTTGACGAGTTTGTTCAGCCGCTCTGTCTCGCCGTACATGCTTTTCAATGCCTTCTGCAAATGTTCGGGATTTGCCGCAGCACCTCGCAGCAGCACCTCCAAAAAACCGTGGATGGATGTCAGCGGTGTTCGCAACTCGTGTGAAGCATCTGCTACAAAGCGTCGCATCCGTTCTCCAGCTTCTTGCTCGATTTTAAAGGAGGTTTCCAACCGCTCCAGCATTCCGTTAAAGACCGCCGATAATTGATCAATCTCCATTTGGCCTTGATCCATCGGCAGTCGCTCATCTAAATTACCCGCATTGATCCGCTCAACTGTAACCTCAATACGCGAAAGGGGGTTCAGCGTACGGCGGAGCACAGGCACATAGGTTAACAAGCCAATGAGCAAGGCGAGTGCAGATGCAGAGAAGAAAATGATCAACTGTGGAAATAGCACTTCCCGCATCGAGCCGACAGGTGTACTCAGTTGTACGATTCCTTGCAGCTGTTCAGGTGATTTGATAGGTGCCAGCACGACCAAATAATCCTTCCCAGTGCTACCTTCCAAAATTTTGTATTTAAAAGTGCATACGCCACTAGCTAAGATCTCGCGGTATAGACTCTCAGGAAAGCGCGGGGAATACCCTTCGCTCGGATTCGCAAACAGCTCCGTCACGTTGGCGTCGTTGTCAATAAAGGCATACTTGATATCGGGTGTACGCAAGGAAAGCAACGCGCTGACATACTGATCGTTTTTCGGGAGCGTTTCCGTGTCTTCCAAGACCTGATAAGGAACGGTAACTGCCAGATTTAACAGGCTTTCCGCTTTGCTGCGATACAAGAACTGCTCCATCAATAAATATTGAATCATGCCGATTAGAAGCAGCAACCCGGATAAGATAAATAACGAACGAGACAACAGTTGATAACGTAAAGAGTTCGGTTCTAGGAAGGAGGCCCATTGATTGTTTCGATTCATCGTCATACAAAATCAACCCGATAGCCCGCACCGCGCAATGTGCGAATAATTCGATGCTGACGATCGTTCAGTTTGTCACGCAGGGAGCGGATATACACCTCGACAATGTTCTCCTCCCCACCGAAATCATAGCCCCACACGTTATCCAGAATCATGGGTTTACTCAACACCAATCCGTGATTCGTCACCAAATATTTCAGCAAAGAGTATTCCGTTGGCGATAGCTCCAGAAGCGTGTCCTCGTAGCTAATCTCCTTTCGCCTGTCATCGATTTGGAAGGGGCCGAGATGTACCTTGGAGAGTAGATGTGGGTAATGATTGCGAATGCGCGCATGGATACGGGCAAGCAGCTCCTCAAAGCTAAACGGCTTGATCATATAATCATCGGCACCGAGCGTCAGCCCTTTTACCCGATCCTCCACGTCTTCTCTGGCTGTCAGCATGATCGTTGCTACATTCTGTATCTTTTTCAGCATCCGGCATACCTCGAAGCCGTCCATGCCTGGCATCATCACATCGAGAATGACGACATGGGGCTGATGCTCCTTCACCATGGTCACCGCGGTCATCCCATCTTGTGCCGTCAATACTTGGAAGCCTTCATTTTCAAGACCCATCTCCAAAAATTGCAGGATGGTCGGTTCATCATCGACAAGCAATATTTTAATGCCTTTGTTTAGGCTCATTTCTTTCACCTCATCTCCATTTTACCTGAACAGGCCAAGAGTAGCTGAAAGTTTGCTGAATATGCCCTGAGTACGAGCTGAAAGCTTTTTGCAGAATAATAAACCAAAAAATGTAAATCAAACATAAAATACGTTGATAATTCTCTTGCCATTGCACTTTCAACAAACTTTCAGCCAGCTTTCAAGCCCCACTCAGCTTCCTCTCTCATAATGATCCCTGCGTAGTCAAATACATACGACTCAAGCCTGAACACTTCAAATACATGGAGGTTATACAAAAATGAAAAAGAATTCGGTTATCCTGACAGCTTCAGTTGCCACGCTCGTGGTCGGTATCGGAGGCTACATGCTCTATGACTATTTCGTGGGAAACCATGTGGAGATTCAGCCTGCAGCTGCAGTAACAACAGCCTCATCTACCGCTTCATCAACGGCTCTGACAGCAGATCAACTGAATAAAAAATGGAAGATCAATGACCAGTCCAAAGTCTATTTCTCCGTTACTACGTCGAAAGAAACAGTAAACTTTGAAATGGACGGCATTACTGGTAGCTGGGACGTGAACCTCTCTGCACCAGATCAAATGAAAGCAACGGCTTCCGCTGACTTGAATCAGCTAAACTCCGGTAATGAAAAGCGCGACACCCATATCAAATCTCCTGATTACTTTGATACGGCCGTGCATCCAGCTGCTACCTTTGAAGCGAAATCTTTTGAGAACTGGCCAACCACATGGACAGAAGGACAAAAGGCTTCGTTCACCATCAATGGCGTCCTGACTGTAAAAGGAATTGCCAAAGACGTGAAAATTAATGCTGACGCGATTTATTCCCAAGGCAAGCTGCAATTGGAAGGAACGTCCGTCGTAACGTTTGGTGACTTCGGATTGACCAGCCCTCATACGATCGTAGCCAAAACGGAAGAAAACATTAACATTACATTGCGACTCGCGCTGGATGCTGTTTAATCAGTCGCTTTTCGCAGGAATTGCTTCGAGAGACGTCTGACATTCACAGACGTCTTTTTTCACAGTTTTTTACATTGTAATATTGACATTGTTAAAACGATATCATAATATAAGAGCATGATAACAGATTCGAGCAAACGGAAAGGATGATCTTGTGAGTACGTCTCCCCTTCGAGCCAAACGCATCCACTTTCGGACCAAAAAGTACCGCTCACCGGATGGACTTCCAACAGATATTTGCCTCTTTACGATCCTTTCCATCCCGCGTCAAACAAAAACCAAATCGCTGCCACTCAAGCAATTGGCCGTTCTTCTAATCAAGCGAAAAAGCGATACCTTTGGAGAACAATGGGCCTTGCCTGGCGGATTTTCCCATGAATCGGAGACACTGGACGAATGCGCCTATCGTGAGTTGAAAGAAGAGACGAATATTGACCGCGATGTACACATCGAGCAGTTGAAGACGTACTACAAGCCGGGAAGAGACCCACGTGGTTGGATCCCGAGTGTTGCCTACGTCTCCCTCGTTCATGAAGATTTATTGAAGCACGCACAGGCAAACGACGATGCATCGGACGCGCAACTGTTTCCGATTGAAGAAGCTTTTGCTCTCAACCTTGCTTTTGATCATCGTGAAATTTTGACTGACGCCTTACAGCGAATTCGTGAGCAGATGCTGCAAACAACTATCGCCAAAGCGTTTTTGCCAGATGAGTTTACCTTGAGCGAACTGCTGCAAGTGATCGAGACCGTCGTTCCATCCTTTTCGGCAAAAGATCGCGGCAATTTTGAGCGGCGCCTGCTTGCGACAACCAGACGGCAAGGACTTCTCGAGCCAGTTCTATCGGCTGACGGGCAGCCTGTCTACTCGACCGAGTTTTCGAATTCGCCAGCCAAGCTCTATCGCTTTACAGGCTTTACCCCGACTGCCATGATTTACTGAAAAAGTCCACATTCAGGAGGTTTTTGCCATGAAAGCTTTGATTGTGATCGACTACACGAATGATTTTGTCGCGCCAGATGGTGCATTAACTTGTGGAGAGCCTGGCCAGGCTATTGAAGGACGCATTGGAGAATTGATCCGCGACTTCCTCGCAGAAGGCGATTTTGTCGTCATGGCAGTCGACGCTCATCGAGAGCAGGACCCGTACCACCCTGAGACAGGACTTTACCCTCCGCACAACATTATCGGTACGGCTGGCCGGAATTTGTATGGCAGCATTCAAGACATTTACGAGGAATTCGAAGATACGATTCATTGGATGGATAAGACACGCTACAGTGCTTTCCAAGGCACCGACCTTGCCTTGTTGTTGCGTACGAGAGGTATTACAGAGATTCATCTGGTAGGTGTCTGCACAGACATTTGTGTGTTGCATACAGCAATTGAAGGCTTCTATAACGGCTTTTCTGTCGTCATCCACGAGGATGCAGTAGCGAGCTTTCTTCCCGAAGGTCACAAATGGGCTCTCGGTCATTTTCAAAACCAGCTTGGCATGACTGTTCGAAAAAAATAACAGGCTCATGACGATAGGAGGCAATTTTTATGCGAATCGGCATTTATGGCAGCAGCTTTGATCCCATAACGTACAGCCATTTGTTCACGGCTGCGACCGTCGCTCACCGAAGACGATTGGACAAAGTCATTTTCGTACCATGCTCTTCGAAGCGTCATGATAAAAAATTGCAGACAGAGGACGTCCATCGCTTGCACATGCTCAAACTGGCTTTGGCAAGCAGTACACACAAAACAAACAAGTATGGCGAACCACTTTTCGAAATTTCTACAGTCGAGTTGGATGCCTTGCCAGGTGAAACCTATACGTATGATACGATGATACACATGAAAAAGAAGTATCCGAACGACGAGCTCTTTTTCATCATGGGCTCGGATTTGTTAGAGGGACTGTCGAACTGGGGCAACGCTGAAAAGCTGGTCGCAGGCTTCAACTTCATCGTGATGTCGCGCGAAGGCTACCCGACCGCTGACCTGATCGCAGAGGACGCGCTGCTGCGCAATCACGACGAGCATTTTCTCATTATGAGCAAGGGCATCAACATGGGAATCAGCTCTACCTACATCCGAGACGAAATCCGCAAGGGCGGCGATCCCAGCTTCCTGTTGCCGGATGCTTGCCTTCAGTACATTTATGAAAAGGGAATCTACAAAGAGCCCTACGTATAAATCCAAAAAGAAAAACAGCCGAACCTGTGAAGTGTCGGCTGTTTTTTGTCGTCTCCATCAACGATTGAGAGTATTGGCAATGACAGGCTTTTGTATCTTTTTCTGATAGTTCACCAAGTAAATACTGCACACGATCAATACCAGACCGGCGATGAGCGAATACGTAACCGGCTCGTCCATGAAAATGGTGCCAGTGACGACTGCGATGAGCGGCACGAGAAACGTAAAGGCGGCCACCTTGCTCGCTTCGCCTGCATTCACGAGCCCAAAGTAAATGACAATAGCAATCGGCACGCCAAATGTAGCGCCATAGCTGAGACCGATCAGATACGGAACATTCCAGACAATGTCGGACCAACTTTCTACACCTGTCCCCAAAAGAGTTAAGGCCGCGCCACCAATAATGCATTGCATGGCAACCATCCACAGCGAATCTACCTTGGCACTGACTTTTTTCACATAGATCACGCCCAGCGCCCACGTAAGAGCCGTCAACAAACCTAAAATGACGCCCACGATGGAAACCTGTCCAGTCAGTCCATCTGCACTGACCGCAAGTATCCCGAGGAATCCCATGATCAGCCCAATGATCTTGAGCACCGTCATATTCTCACCCAGCCACAACCAGGCAAAGAGTCCAATCAAGATTGGCTGGAAATAAACCAACACAGAGAATAATCCACCTGGCAAATACACGAGTCCAACCGTCTGAATGCCGTAAAAGCACAATGTATTCAGAAAGGCAGATATACAATAGCGCAACCAGTTTTCACGCCAGTTGATCTTTTTCCATTTCGGTAAAATGAATAAAGCGAGCAGAAGTCCGCCAATCAGCGAACGCATTCCTGCGAATAAAATCGGTGGAGTATAGGCGAGTGACATTTTGTAAATCGACCAGCTTAATCCCCACATCAACACCAAACTTGCAATAGCGACTACCGTCCTACTCGAAAACTTTCCCACGAGGGGCCTCCCTTTCTAGCTGCACAGTTGCTCTTATGTTTTTGTCCGCCTCTTATAGTACCACACAAAAGAAGAAGCCGGATGTTCTCACCCGGCTTTGCTTCCTGCCATATTATTGCTGCTCTTGACGCAAAAACTGGTCGAAAGCATCTGTCGGAAGCGGCTTGCTGAACAGATAGCCTTGACCGTGGTCGCAGCCATTTTCCTTCAAAGCCGCTACTTGATCATGCAGCTCAATTCCCTCTGCGATGACATTCATGTTGAGGCTTTGCGCGATCGTGACAATTGCTTTTACAATCGCTTGACTCTCTTGGTTGTGATGAATGTCGCGAATAAATGAGGCGTCAATTTTGATCGTATCGACTGGCAAGCTTTTAATATAACTAAACGAGCTATAGCCTGTCCCAAAATCATCAATCGAAATTTGGATGCCGATGTCCCGAATCTGTTGCAGGACTGCTGTTGCCTCTTCCATTTTGACAAAAATACTCTCCGTAATCTCAAGCTCCAGCCAATCAGGAGACAGATTTGTTTCCTGAAGAATATCCTTGATCATCTCAACCAGATCTTTTTGATAGATCTGTCTCGCTGACAAATTCACAGAGACCTTCAGCGTATATCCTTGATCGTGCCAGATTTTATTTTGTTTGCACGCTTGTTTCAAAATCCATTCACCGAGTGCCAGAATCATCCCTGTCTCCTCAGCGATTGGAATAAAACGATTCGGCGGAATGATGCCCAGCTCTGGATGCACCCATCTGACGAGCGCCTCCATGCCTGTCATCGCGCTTGTCGCGATATCGATTTTAGGCTGGTAGTAGATTTGGAACTGCTCTTGTTCAATGGCTTTCCGCATCTCATTTTCCATCAAAATGCGCTCCAGCGACTTCGCCTCCATCGTCGGATCGAAAAAATCATAGCCATTCTTCCCGCGTGATTTCACTGTATATAATGCCGTATCGGCCCGTTTCAACAAATCTTCGGGGTTGTCCCCATCCTGCGGGTACAAGGCGATGCCGATGCTGCACGACACGTTGAACACATGACCATCCAATTCAAACGGCCGTTGCAGCTGATTCATGATCTGCTCTGCCAATGCAGTCGCTTCACTTCGATCTTGCAGCTGATTCTGCATAATCGTAAATTCGTCTCCACCCAACCTGGCCACGACATCTCCTGGCTTGAGGCATGCCTGTAGACGCTTTGATGCTTCGATCAGTAACATATCCCCTACGTCATGTCCGAACGAATCGTTCACATCCTTGAAGCGATCCATGTCCAAAAACAGCACAGCCAGATTCGATTGGAAACGCTTGGCCTGCATCATTTCCTTGCTGAGCTGTTGAACATACATCCGTCGATTCGGCAGGTCTGTCAACGCATCGTGATAAGCCAAGTGATGAATCGTCTCTTCGGACTGCTTCCGGTCTGTGACGTCACGGGTAACGAGGAGCAGCTTGGTCACATTTCCTTCTTCATCCGTGATCGGATTGATTTTGCTTTCTGTCCAAATAACATCGTTTCTTTGAGTATTAATCCGGCATTCTACCATGTACTCTTTACGCGTAGAGAAGGCATGCTGAATCGCATAAGCAAAAATATCTCGGTCATCCTCTACGATCCACTCGAACAGGTTATGGATTTCCTCATCAGGAACGGTATGCTCCCACACATGCTTGTGAGACGGGGACAAATAGAGAAAATCCCCATCCAGGTTGATGATGCTGATGATATCCGACGTGTTTTCCGCGATGATGCGATACTTTTCTTCACTCCGCTTGAGCTCGTCTTCCATCTGCTTGCGAGCTGTGATGTCACTGCGAATGGAAAGGTACTGATAGATTTCGCCCGCTTGATTCTTAAAGGGCACGATGGTTGTATCGACCCAATAATAGCTGCCATCTTTTGCGCGATTGCGAATTTCCCCCCGCCAGACCTGGCCAGATCGAATACAGGACCACATTTCTTTAAAAAAGCCTTTCGGATGGTAACCCGAATTAAGAATACGATGGTCCTTTCCAATCAATTCGCTTCGTTCGTATTTCGATATGCGGCAAAATTGCTCATTTGCCCGCAAAATAATCCCCTTATGGTCTGTAATTGCCAAGATCGTGGATTGGTCCAAAGCGTATTTGACATCTGCCAGCTCATTCACAACCATGTTCAGCTCACCATCTTTTTCACGTAGTAGCCCTGCCCAATCTTGGGGTGTCAGTGAAGATATCATTTGGTTTTTCATTTCCATCACCTGCTTTGGATACAGTCAAAAAAAATGATCCTTACAGAAGGATCGTAACGTTCTGAATACAAGTTCGTTCCATTTTACCATGTTTTTCCGAAAGATCAACGAGAACAGCTCCGGTAGAACCAACATTTTTGCAAACTTCTTGGGGTGTTCATGCGAAAAAAATGAACCAGTGCACGTAGCCTGGCTCACTTTTTTCTTCCCTTACAAGCGGGCAAGAATACTGCGATTGAGGTCTGCGACAGAATTGCTGCCAGACAGCGCCATCGCGACGTCAAATTCATGGATGAGTGTATCTAACACACTCGCTACGCCTTGCTCTCCGGCAACAGCCAGTCCATACAGGAATGGGCGACCAATCAGGATGGCATTGGCACCTAAAGCAATTGCTTTCACGACATCTGCTCCTGTACGCACGCCACTGTCGAGCAAGACAGGTATTTTGCCAGCTACCACCTCGGCAATCGCTGGCAACGCATCCAGCGTAGAAATAGCGCCATCCATCTGCCGCCCACCGTGATTGGAGACGATGATTCCATCTACACCATGCTCTAAAGCAAGTCGCGCATCATCCGGATGCAAAATGCCTTTTACCAAAATCGGCAGACGAGTATGCTCACGCAAAAAGGCGATATCGTTCCAATTCAGCGCTGGATGATAAATATTTTTCAACACTTCCTCCACTGCATTCTCCGGCGTTACCTCGGGGAGTCGCGAGCAAAAAACAGGGTCTGTCAAGTAATTCGCCAGTCCTCTTCCTTCACGCAGTGGCGAATACCCGTTGCGGAAGTCTCTGCGCTTCCACCCCAGCATGACGGTATCTACCGTCAGGACAATGGCAGAATATCCAGACTTTTCCGCTCGTCTGACCATGCTAGCAGAAACCTCTCGATCATTCGACCAATAGAGCTGGAACCAGCGATAGGCATCGCCCATCACTTCGGCAATCTGTTCAAGCGAATGAGCGGAAACCGTACTGGCTACGAACGGCACTCCAGCTGCTGCTGCTGCCTTGGCAGACGCCAACTCCCCGTCGGGATGTGAAATCGTCTGCATGCCTACAGGTGCCAAAAAGATCGGTGTGCGCAACGCTTGATTGTACATTGAAATACCAAGGGTGCGATTCGTCACATCCCGCATCATCCGTGGAATAATTGCCCAACGGGAAAAAGCTGTCCGGTTTTCTACCAGTGTTTCCTCTGCCCCTGATCCCCCGGCAACGTAATCAAATGGTCCATCCGGCAAAACCTCTCGCGCCCTTTTCTCCCAATCCTCAATGGAAATCGGCAGTGCCTGCGTGCCCTTGTTCACACGGGTAAATAAGAGTGATTCCTCATTTGTTTTCGTCATCTGGTTTGCTTCCTTTCTGTGATCGTCTTTCATCTTTTTTATCTCAATTCTCATAAATTCGCAATAGTCTTAATCTCAATTCTATTATCGAGCTTGTCCACTTTCACACACGCCTTTTTCAAGGCTACTTTTTCTTTTTGCCTTTTCGGGCTGCGCGACGGACCCGTTTCTTTGGCTTCACTGTCTTCATCGTCTTCATTCCAGCGACTCCTGAACCCACCCATGTATTGGTTTGGCTATGTTCATTGATGACCTTCACGACGTTGCCACTATTGTTTCCACCCGAACCGGAAAACGCTTTGGTTACGCTTTTCGGAGAGTTGTTTGCCGTATCGCCAAAGTTGATATTCCCGACATTATTGGTAATGGTCACCGTGCCCACAAAAGTCGGCAAAACTCCTCCCTCCCCGTTGCGAAATAGCTTATTCCCATCATATTCGAACGGTTTTGCGCCCGCTTGGACGATGGTTGAGGGCATTTGTCCGATGTGGTCTTGCCAAAAAAAATCTCCCCGAGTAGATAATTCTACGCGAGGAGAAAGACCTTTTTTTATTGCGCGGTATATCCGCCGTCGACCAGCAGGCTCGTCCCTGTGACGAAGGAAGCATCGTCGCTGGCAAGGAACAGAACAGCCTTGGCGACTTCTTCTGGTTTACCCAAACGTCCCATCGGATGCAACCCGATCAGGTGCTCATTTAAGGCTTCATTGCGCCCAGCAATCAGGGGTGTATCAATGTAACCCGGGCAGACCGCATTTACGCGAATCCCTTCCTTTGCATACGTAAGTCCCAATGTCTGGGTCAGGAGCTTCACGCCGCCTTTTGCAGATGAGTATGCCGTTACGCCTGCTTTCCCCGCATGGCTATGGATCGAGCCGCAGTTGACGATCGCGCCGCCAGTCCCTTGCGCCAGCATTTGCTCGATGACGTATTTATCGCACAAGAACACGCCGGTCAGATTGATATCAATCGTTCTTTGCCAGTCATCCATGCTCAACAGATGACCAGGTGCGTCTTTCGCGATACCCGCATTGGCAAACAAAATGTCTACCTTTCCGTACTTTTCTACAGTGGCGCTCACCATGTTTTTCACTTCGTCTTCTTTCGTTACGTCCGTTTTCACGAACAACGCATCGAAGCCTGCTTGATTCAGCTCTTCCGCCAATTCATGTCCACGTGGGGAAAAATCAGCAATTACTACTTTCGCCCCTTCTTTTGCGAAGAGACGGACGGTCGTTTCCCCGATTCCACTTGCTCCACCTGTTACGATCGCTACTTTATGTTCCAATCTCATGGATAACTCCTCCTATTTTCGAAAATGGTATTCATACCGTTTTATCTCGCTGTTGCGCCGCCATCGATGACGAATTCCGCCCCTGTGACATGGGAAGACTCGTCAGAAGCGAGGAACAGCACCATATTAGCTACATCCTCGACAGTACCAAGTCGACCTGTTGGAGTGGCTTGTGCCAACTCAGCTTTGGAATGCTTTGTCGTTTCCGAAGCATAGGACACCATGTTTGTATCGATATAGCCAGGGTGAATCGAGTTCACACGCACACCGTGTGCCGCATACTCCATGGCTGCATCCTTAGACATGATGCGAACCGCTCCTTTGCTCGCTCCGTACAAGACGTGACCCGGCGCACCAAATAGCCCTGCGATGGAAGAAGCATTAATGACAGAACCACCTTGTTGTTTTGCCATGAGTGGCATCACATGTTTCATTCCCAAAAAGACCCCGGTTACGTTAATCGCCATGAGACGATTCCATTCCTCTACGGTAATCTCCGCCAACGGTTTAATGATATAAATGCCTGCATTGTTGAACAGGATATCTACTTTCTCGTATTGTTCTACGGTGGTTGCCACTACTTGCTGCCATTGCTCTTCACGGCTTACATCATGCGCAATCGCGATGGCTTCTCCACCTGCATCCTTGATTTCCGCTACCGTCTGAGAGGCACTGTCCAGATTAATATCGGTAACGACTACTTTCGCACCTTCCTTGGCAAAGCGGATCGCCGTTGTTTTCCCAATCCCTGTTCCTCCACCGGTAATAATCGCTACTTTTCCTTCGAGTCTTGCCATTGCAAACGCCTCCATTTCGCACGTCTTTTGTACCTGATCTCTTGCCTTGCTTTCATTATAGGACTCTTTTATTTTTAAAATATGTAAACATACTTACCCTTCCTTAAGTACGACTAAAGGATGTGATGTTACCAAATGCATCTGGAACAACTGGAATATATCGTAGAAATAGCGAAGGCAGGCTCCCTAACCAAAGCCGCTCAGAACAAGCATGTGACCCTCTCCGCCATCAGCCAATCGCTCTCTAGTCTGGAAGCAGAGCTGGGCGTTACTCTTTTTTCACGTTCGCGCCTTGGAACGGTACCGACCCCGGAAGGGCGCATCATCATCAAAAAAGCATTTGAAGCCTTGGGCAAGATTCAGGAAATATGGGAAGAAGCACAAAACTACACGAACACGTTGACGGGTGAGCTGAGACTCGCCACGATTCCTGGCCCCATGAATCTTCTGGTCGATGCCGTCGCGAGCTTTAAAAAAGATTATCCTTACATCCGTACCGAAATTGCAGAAAAAGGCACGCAGGAAATATTAGAGGACATTCTTCAGGACAAGCTGGACATTGGTCTGGTCATTATCCATGAGAACCTGCTCAAAAAGAGCGAGGGCCTCGGCTTGGTGTTCGAACAGTTGCTAGAGGGAAAAATGGTCGTAGGTGTAAGCAAAAACTCGCCACTTGCCTACCAGGATTCCGTCACACCCGAAGAGCTTCGCAAGCAATCCTTCGTCCTGTACAACGACGACTACGTCAAATGGTTCGTAGAGGATTTTGCCGCTACATACGGCCCTGTCGACATTTTATTTACGACGAACAACACAGACGCTCTTCGCAATGCAATCCGGCAAAATCTCTCCGTAACCATCGGATTGGACTACTCTTTTGTTCATGAACCTCATTTGCAAGACTCCGATTCAATCACTCTTGATTTGGATATTCCTTATCAACAACCTGTCTATTATGGGTGGGTGCGCTCGGAGGAACGGCATTATTCCCGTATTTCGATGAACTTTATCAATCGACTCCAATACGATTTAAAAAGCAAGAAATACCCACCCACTCCTTAGCAGAAAAAAGGCCGCCGCTTCGTTTTCGCGGACAGCCTTTTTCAAATCGTTCCTACTCCGAAGGTGCAAGGAAGGTTTGTTTATCGTTACCGTTGATGATCAGCGCTGATCTGGCCTTCACCACTTGCCCCTCGTACGTGAAATCTTGCTCAGAGAAGTTGGCGATCACTTGCAGATCATCCCCGTAGACTGCCTTCTGCACGAGCCTGTCTTCGGACAACACACGATAATCAGCCATCTCGTGCTGCACCGCTTTTTTGTGGAAGGGAGACCACACCTTCAAATAGTTCGTGATCAATTGTTGTTCAGCATCCCACATCTTTTTATCCAAATGATAGAGTGGCGGTACATTGTAAAGCAGCTCCTTGAGCATACGGGTGCCGACTTCACCCTTGATCTTCAGGCTGGCCCACTCCCAGTGATGGCTCGTGATCACCGTGTTATTGTACACCAGCTTGTACAGCGGCAATGAATACGCAGGATCAATGTATACATGGCGATACTCTTCCTTGATTGGAACCTGTTTGGTGTATCGTTCCGGAATCTCGCCCGCCGGGGACCAGTAGCCTCCTACATAATACGGGCTTTGCTTGTTTTTTCGCATGTCAGGATCTGCCCATTTGATGACAGGCGTCTCAATGCCATGAGCAAAGGCGATACTTCGGCTGGCGAAGTCATTTCCAGTCTCAGACCCAATGACCAGTTCCTTTTCATCGCGAATAAGGTCCATACGCGCGAGCTTCGCCCTCATATCCTCTGCCTCAGTCGTTGTGTGCTGTGGCGAATAATCATCGTTGAAATCTCCTGCTGCATCCACATCAATAAACCACGAGTTAAAAGCGACATCGTTACTCATGATTTCCTCCATGCGCTGTTTGACACTTGGCAGAGATAGGGTTGGATTCAGCAATCTACCCTGCTGGAGAAAACCAGCTTTTTTCTCTCCATTTTTCTTCGAGATTGTCGCATTCTCATACAAGCTCTTGTCCTTGAAAATAGCCGTGTTCCAATCTGGATTTTCTTCTTTATGAATGGAATGGTAGGAATCGTAGCTGGCGATCAAATAGCCTGTCTCATTCGCCTGTTGAATGAATGCTGGCTTCATGTAGGCAGCCGTCCAATCCGGCAAACCGATCCATGCTTGGTCAATTCCTGCCGCTTTCATTTCTTTCAAGAGATCAGTAGAATCGGCATTCCCCCACTGTTCCACAGGTGGAACGACATTCTGCAGCACACTTTTCAGCAGTCTTTTGTTCAAATCGTAAAGCTGTGATTCGGTCAACGAGCCGATCCCTTTTCCGATGAGTTCTTTTGCCTTTTCATCCACGTTCGTAAACACCTTCGGATTATACAACTCACAGGAACGCATAGCGTAGTTCAACCCGCTTAGGATCGCTTTCTTTTGATAATCCGCGACGTAATCCTGCTTCTGAATCTCGCGGAATTGCTGGATGCTCTCTTTTCCATCCTCACCATTGGAAGCCAAGATTTGCTCAAGTGCCCTGATGAAGTTCTCATTCAGTTTCGTTTTCAGTGCATTCCATTTCACATCATCGACCGATAGGAAGCTCTTGTTCCATAAGTAAAAATGCGGAGCGCCGTAAAGCTTTTCGATATTCGGATTGGCTTTGGCCTTTTCCGCCAGGGTCAGCAGTTCTCCCTGCTCCTTGACATATCGCTTGTAAACACCCGCTACGCTAACCGGATCATTGTCTGTGACATACAAGCGGAACCCGTAGGTCTTGTCCGGATTTATCGTAGGGAACTCATGCGAAAACGTAAACGCAATCGTCGGATCAACGGCAAAATCCACAGTGTTGTTAAACAAATTGTCCACGACGTACATCAGCGCATACTCGCTCTTGTTCACAGCAAAAAAGCGCATGGAAAAAGACTCAGCAAAGCTAAGACTCTCTTCTTTTAAAAATGACTGCCACTTGCTGTCATCCGCAGGAATCCATTTCCCCTCTCCCAAAGGCAACATGTAGCTTGATCCTTTTACTGTCGGCCAGGAAAAGCTCTCTGTTCCTGTGGAGATCAGGGTGATTTGCAAATGCTCCTCTTTCTTTTTGATCGAGACATCCAGCTGATCGTCTGGGTAGCTCCAGGTAATCTCTTGTTCACCTTTCTGTACATTCGTTACCTTTCGCGCAGGCATCGGCTCCGAAGCACTTTCCTTTACTCCGTCTCTCTCGACGAACACTTCGAAGGTCTCCGGCTTCACATCAAAAGTAAAATCTGCATACTGCTTCGTCTGCACCTGCTCGGTAGTCTTGTTGCTCTCACAACCAACGACGACTTGGAGCAGGAGAACAACTACCATGATGAAAATCGCTGTTCGTTTCATAAAAATCCCCCTAAATCGTTTCACTATGTATATCGCATCACGATGTACACATCCAAAAAAAATGACCAAAACCTTTGCCAAGGCCGCCTCACAGCTATGCGACCCCGGTCAATCAAAAGGCTTTTACGACACTTGTCCTACTAAGATGATGTGGCTGACAGATCGTCATCGAAATTGCTGCTTTTCCGTCGCCTGTAGATGAGCGCCGCCCCTACTCGAAACATCCCGTAACCAATCAATCCGCCGAGTACATTTAACAGCAGATCATCGACATCAAAGCTACCTAACGAAAACAATAGCTGCAAGGTTTCGATGATGAGACTGGCCGAAAGCGTGAGAAAAAACACGCGATGCACGCTTTGAAAAGACATAAATATTAGCGGCAGCAAAAGCCCGAGCGGAACAAACAACATGACATTGCCAATCAGGTTATACATCACAGTGCCAAAGCTGTAATTGTCATAATGAAAAACGTAATCCACCAAAGTTTGAAATGGTTTCGTATTTTGGAACAGATGCGTATATTGCGGAACGCCGTATTCCAGCATCCTTTGCTTCCATTCCACGGTAAAAGCTCTGCGCCGGAAGCGATCCGGTGACAACAACAAGAGATAACTGGAAATAGCTACATACAAGAAAAACAAGGACAGGAGCCATTTACGGATGTATTTATCAATAAGCGGCATGGACTCAGACAGTTGCCGACTGATTGCTTTCGTTGTACCAAATCGTTGAATGGTCAGTAAAACGGCTTTCTGTTCTTCATAACCTTCTTCGACCAGCTCACTTTTTATGCTGTTCAAATGATCCATCAGCTCATCTTTGACATCCTGCTTTTCCCATTTCGAACACGGCAAACGACTGACAACCTGCTCTGCATACTCTTCGAGCTTCATTGGTTTACTCACTTCCCTCATTACAAAGCAAAATGAGTCTGCTCAAGCTCTGCCAATCCTTCATTTTGTCTTGAAGAAGTCCCTGTCCGGTCTTGGTAATTCGATAATATTTGCGGCGTCCGCCTTCGTTGGCTTCCCCCCAGTAAGACTCCACTGCCTTTTGCGTCTCCAGTCGCTTTAGGGCAGGGTATAATGTGCCTTCACCGATTTCATACAGCTCATCGCTTTTATCGCGAATCTTCTTGGCCAACTCATAGCCGTACTGATCTTTCTGCGCGATCAGCGAGAGAAGCAATAGATCGATACTTCCTTTCAACAACTCCTTGTTCACAAAAGCATCTCCTCCCCATGACATGCCTAGAGATTATCACACAATACCTCGTGATACAAGGTAGATCACCAAGAAAATTCACGGAAAGTATTTTTAGTGCTATGTAATTATTGACAATAATAAAATAGGTAATATAGACTATATTCGACAACGTTTTTTATGAGTCGACATACTTTCGGATGATCATTCTCTTCTACACACAACCAGATCATAGGCCCATAGAACGAAGCAAAAAGAAAATTTTCACTTTTTTGGAGCAGGTTACTTTTCATTCGTGACTTCATTCTCTCTAACAGGAGGCACTTACATGCTTGCCGACTTTCCGATGATCGTACTGAATACGGTTCTCTTAGCCTATTTTGCAATCGGTGTGCTATTTTTGTATTCCGAATCCAAATTTTTGCGTAAAATGAAGACTCGTAGAAATAGATAAGCCGATTTTTCGATAAAGGAGTTTGCACGTACATTGAGATCTTTTTTCCGCCAATTTCTGCCACGTCAGAATCAACCCCAAGAAGTTACCTACAAGGAACTGGATTCGAAATTGATCAAAGCTGCTCGCTACGATCTGGCTGCAAGCCACCTCTACATCCGTTTTCACGATGGACGCGAGGTCGTTTACTGTCGGGTCACTCCTTACGCTTACAATGCGTTTTTAAATGCTGACTCGTTTAGCGATCATTTTCATGCGTTCATCAGCCAACGGTACTTGAACTATTAGGTGATGTAGCCTGCCTATACAAAATGCCCTCAATCTGTCTTCTGGACACTGAGGGCATTTGTTGTTGATCTTCTCTATTTCAATGCGCGATGCAAAAAAGATTTGGTCCGCTCAAATTTGGCGTTTGTAAACAATTGCTCAGGTGTCCCCGACTCTACGAATTCCCCGTTGTCCATAAACATGATTTGGTTCGCTACCTCGCGCGCGAATCCCATCTCATGCGTCACAACCATCATCGTCATATGCTCCTGGGCAAGCTGCTTGATGACTTGCAGGACCTCACCCGTCAGTTCGGGGTCGAGCGCAGACGTAGGCTCGTCAAACAACAAGATTTGCGGATTCATCATCAGAGCTCTGGCGATCGCCACACGCTGCTTCTGTCCACCTGAGAGCTTCGCCGGATACGCGCCTGCCTTATCAGACAGGCCGACCTTTTCCAAGAGCTCTGTACTCTTTCTGTGGATGTCCTGAGACGCCTCACCTTTGACTACGCGTGGTGCGATCTCCAGATTTTCTTTTACTGTGAGATGAGGAAACAGATTAAAATGCTGAAAGACCATGCCCATTCTCGATGTGATCTGCTTGATTTCCTGGTTGCTGGCGTAAACGCCGTCCCTCACCAAATAATCATCCTGCACACGAATGCTGCCACCATTCACCTGTTCCAGATTGACCAAGCTGCGTAGCATCGTGCTTTTGCCGGAGCCAGAAGGCCCGATTACTGCCACGACTTCGTTCTTTTTCACTGAAAACGAGACATCTCGCAAAACTTCCTGATTGCCAAACGATTTCTTTAGATTCGATACTTGAATGATATCCATGCAGCGCCAGCCCTTTATTCGAATTTGAATCTTCTCTCCAACCACTTAAAAAACAACGTCAACAATAGCGTCATCAACAAATAAATGATTCCGGCAATAAAAAATGGAACGATGGTAAAGTCACGATTCACAGCCGTTTGTGCAAAATGAAGCAATTCTGGGACGGCAACCGCATAGAGCAGCGCTGTGTCTTTTACGAGGGTAATTGATTCATTTGCGACGGCAGGCAAAGCCACGCGAAACATTTGCGGCAAAATAATCTTGTTGGTCGTCTGCCATTTGCTAAAGCCGAGGACCTGCGCCGCCTCGTACTGTCCTTTGTCGATCGACAGCAGCCCTCCACGGAAAATCTCCGCGAAATACGCTGCGTAGTTCAGCACAAAGCCGAGGCATGCAGCTACGAATCGATCCATAACCAAGTATTCTCCGATCACTGGCAAGAGGGGGAGGCCAAAGACAAAAAACAATAGCTGTAATAATAGAGGCGTTCCACGCATGACATACACATAGGTGTGCGCGAACCAAGACAGACCTCTGTTGCTGCTATTCGCCATTAAGGTAATGAGAAATCCCAATGGGATTGATGCCAGGATAGCGATGAGGAACAGCAACACCGTCATCTGCGCCCCTTCTAGCATAGGCACGGTAATGGAGATAATATAGTCTAAGCTCATCTGGTATGCTCCTAATCCTTATAATAAAGCGTGGCTTCGCCAATCATTCGGCGAAGCCATCGTATCTTCCGTTTATTTCAACACGCGATTTTCGCCAAACCATTTTTCCGATATTTTAGCTGCTGTTCCATCCTGATTCATGGTATCCAACGCTTTTTGCAGTTCGTTCAATAACGCCTCGTTCCCTTTTTTGACGCCCACTCCATACTCCTCAGGTGCAAGTGATTCTTCCAACAGCTTAAAGCTTCCAGGTTCTTTTGCCATGTAGTAATCGGCTACAATCTGGTCGATGACAACTGCTTCCACGCGGCCAATCTTCATATCGCTCAATGCTAGTACATTATCGGGATACTCTGTAATTGATTTGACCTGATTTTTCATGTCACTTGCATTGACAGCATCAGCTGCGGAAGACAGCTTTTGCAAACCAATTCCTTTACCAGCCAAGTCTGACAGCTTGGTCAAGCTGCTATTTGCCATCGTGACAACTACTTGCGCGTTTTTCAGATAAGGCTTGGTAAAGAGAACCTTCTCTTTTCTCTCATCCGTAATCGTATATCCATTCCAGATCAAGTCAATACGACCGCTATTTAGTTCAGACTCTTTTGCACTCCAATCGATTGGTTGAAACTCGACTTGTTTTCCCATCTTTTCACCGGCTGCACGCGCATAATCAATATCAAAACCGACTAGCTCATTTTTTTCATCCCGGAATCCCATTGGTGCGAACTTATCATCAATTCCGATAATCAGCTTGTTTGCGTCAGCGCCAGTGTTTGCGCTGGAACAACCCACTACCAATGAAACCATCGCACTCAACAACAATGACATCCATGCTATTTTCTTCATCGTGATGATCCCCCTCGTTTTCCCTACTCTATATTTTACTCTGATAAAGTGGTAATACGTTAACAAGGTATCATGATAGCACATTAGCAAGGAATAGTCGATACTTTAGTAAACAAAAGCACCTTAGAAATATACGCCAAATGAATGAGTAAAATGCCCGACTAGCAGATGCACGTCTTTTTCTTTTTTCCGACACTCCCTCGTTCCTCTATCTTTTTGATATACTCCGTAGCCAACGGAACCTTGCACGCTGTCTGTCCGACGTCCACATGTACTTTGCCAATCGCTGCGGCCACTTCCAACGCTTCCTGATGAAGTTCCGGTACATACGCGCCGACTGAAATAATGAATTGATTCATCGTGTACCGTACGCGATTTTGTTCCTGATGAATCGTTTCCTTCACTCTCATGAGGAGCCGCTTGATTTCTGCTTTATCTAGCTGTTCATCGGGAGTAATCGACAAGTAGTTTGAATAGGTATTCCACCCACATGTGGCTACCATCTCTTCCTTTGACTCGATCCATTCTCTCGCCAACTCCATGGCAAAATAGCTCTCAGCGGCTACACTCGCAACCGTATATTCGGCGGGCGCGTACCAAGAGGCTTCCTTGACCCAAGCCTGCAGCCGCTCTTTTGTCATGCTCTTCGGATCAACCGTCAATCCGGCCAAGTACATGGCGTCGTAGTTTCCCGTATCATACAGCGCCAAGACGAGCTGCTGATCACGCTTTACCTCCTTGACCAGCTTTTTCATATCGCCGACTCGCACGCCAAACAAAGGCTCTTTCGCCCCATGCCGTAATAACGTTTTTTTCGTCTGTTCTGTCCCCATCGCTTCGAGCTTCTGCATGACTTCTTCCAGCGTCATCTGGCCACCCTCCTTTTTTCTTCTATTAATAGGATAACCAGCAGCTAATAGGATAACCAGCAGCTAATAGGATAACCAGCAGCGCTACCTCCAACACGAAAAAGCCCTCCACATTCAAAGGAGAGCTTTTTCGTATTGGAGCTTGCCGCGCTTTTCCTATCCTTACGCCTGACTGCGTACTTTGATATACGAAACATTTCTGACGTTGATGACAACATCATCGTACTGTAGCCATCCACCGTCTTGATTAGCGACCATTTGAATGATCTCTTCCGGTTCCGTCGTTTCGATGCAAATCGTTTCACCGCCTCCGGAAAAGTAAAATTGAATCACCTTTACTTCCTTCATAAAATCCCCTCCTATTCCTTCTAGTTATCGGATGATTGGAAAATTTTTGTTACGTTAGATTTTCGGGAAATACTTTATGAACAATTAGTATCTTTTCCCTACCAAAACTTGACAAGAGTATATCTTTTGGCTTATATTTTCCATAATTATATCCAGCAAAATTCGACACATATTTACAAATTTTGCTAAAGGTTGCAAAAGGCAAAGTCATCGAAAGGTGGCGACGCAAAACCACGGGTCTACAGTCTAGTCTTTGACCATGATAGCCGGGTTGCCATCATCTTGAGAATCATTTTTTTGATGTTGGTAGCTTCGGTTGTTCCATTTTGATGGAACGGCCTTTTTTTGTGTTTACTTTTTTGAAAGGAGGATGAAAGCATTTTCATTTTCATAACGGATGGAAAAACATAACTTTTGAGACGTCAAACTTACACAACATGATTCAATCAGAGAAAATGATGGAGTGGAGAAGTTATGTACAAACAAGTAGAAACCGTACAAGAGTTAGCAAAATTTCATGAAATCAAAGAAACAGTATGGACAAGCATGGGCTTCGAGATGGAGTACGCGAAAGAAGGCTCCGCTCAGTTCCTTTTAATTGCCGAAGATGGTGAAGCAGGTGGAACATTTGAGATGACGCCCTTTTCCAAATCAAGCGCTTATATGAAATCACTTTTTCAGGATGTTGTTACAAAAGATATGAAAGTAATGGAGGTAGACAGTCTAGCTGTTTTGCCGAAATACCGCGGACAACTGGGGCAAAAAGGAATTTGCCTGATGATAGATTACGCTGAAAAGCATGGTTATACCCACGCAATCGGGGTAGCAGATCCGACCTTTTTTACGTTCATCAACAAGAAATATCAAGTAAAGGCAACTCAGACCAAGGATATCGTCTTTTACAAAGGGGCCGATGCTATTCCGACCCTCTTCCATCTAAAAGATGTCTATGACAATAAGCACGACCCGAAATATTCCTGGTACAATTCGTCGTCGTCCAACCAAGTAAAAGTCGAGGTAGGTGGGTAACATGGATAACATTGAGAACATTGATTTATTGAGAAGAAGAAACAATTGGGTCGTAATCGTATTCGCAAGTATTATTACGATTGTTCAGGTCTTAAACCTCTTTCTAGGCGTATCGTACACATTCGTTTTCACGATACTGGGTATTTTGTATGGCGTGCTGGCACCTTTTGCTTACATCTCCAATCGCCCGAACTTCCGTGAAAAAGCTGCGCCCTTCATGAAGTTTTTCAACTTAGCCGTAATCGGGATCTTCATGTTCGTTGTAGTTGGACTGGACCCGCATATGATCAATATCATGACCATTATGTTCTTTGTAGCAGTCATGGGGATTTATCAAGACCGACTCATTAATATTTTGACGATTGTATCAACATTGGGTATTGTCTCTTATTACTTCCTGACACAGAGAGAAACGATTTTCCATTCGACAAACAATATTGATCTGATGTACTTCCTGCTTACCTTCTGCTTCGTCTCTATCACAAGCATGATGCATGCTGTATTCAATAACAAGCTGCAAGAGGAAAGTGAGCAACAAAAACAAGAAGCGATTGCCTCGAAGGAATCGTTGCAACGTGTTCTGGATCAGATCAATGAATCACTCACCTCTATGCAAGACTATCAAGAGAATTTGAACAAGGTGACGGACGGTGTAAATGTTCGCGCCGTGGAAACCGTCGCTTCCCTGCAAGACATTATGGAGTCCTTTACCGTCCAAACCAACAATACGGACGAGCTGCGCCGGGAAATGAGCTCGACGAATCTGCAAGTTGAGGATATGACCCGCTCTGTTACGGAGATGCATGAGTACGTAGAATCGACCAAAGAAGCCACTAACGAGAGCGGTAAACGCATCGGTAACATCGGCAATGACTTTGAACGATTCATTAAGGACATCCAAGGTACGAACCAGCTGATTCAAGAGCTCAATAAAGAAACCGAATCGATTGGGAAAATCATTCAAACCATTTCCGAGATTTCTGCACAAACCAATCTGTTGGCACTCAATGCGACGATTGAAGCGTCTCGTGCAGGCGAACACGGCCGAGGATTTGCTGTCGTAGCGGATGAAGTACGCAAGCTGGCCGAATCCTCCAAGCTATCCTCTGAGTCGATCTCGAGCCTGCTCATGACCATTCGCGAAAAAATGAAGCTCGTATCCGATATGATTTCCGAGTCACAGACTTCTTTTGAGAAAAATAGCGAGGGCATCCTCGAAGTACAAGAAATGTTCACCAATGTGGACAACTACATGCAAAACTTCGCGGATAAAACGAAAAACCTGCAAGAGTTCATCGTCCATGTTCACAGCATGATTCAGGAAGTCGGCGCAAAAGTTGAAGTCAACGCAGATATTACCGACAAGAACAAAGAGAGCCTGGAAGAAGTGCTTGTTCTCGTTTCTGAGCAAAAAGACGAAGTCGTTAAGGTTTCTGGCGGCTTTGAGAGAATCGAACAACAGATGCGTGGTCTCCATATGTAACCTTCCTGCAACCGCCTTTCACGGGCGGTTGTTTTCTTTTCTCATTTTGTAACCGAATAGATATATAATGGAAATATTCTGATATTTATAATCTTATACAATGAAAGGAGGCACATCATTAATGGATGCACGAATCGAAACAATAACGATTCAGACCGATCGATTGCTCGTTTCCTACCTGACAGCAGGCGTACCGGAAGGAGAACCGCTTCTCCTCATTCACGGCAATGCATCAGCCAACTTGTTCTGGGATGATACCATTGCGGCTCTATGTGACCAGTACCGTGTGTATGCACCTGATATGCGTGGCTATGGAGCAAGTGAAGCATTGCCCATCGATGCGACACGCGGTTTGCGAGACTGGTCGGATGACCTTCATTCCTTTATTCGGGCATTGGACTTGCCAACACCTGTCCATCTTGCCGGCTGGTCTTTGGGTGGAGGGATCGTGATGCAGTTTGCCATCGATCACCCGCAGGAAGTACGCTCCCTGATTCTAATCGCACCCATGTCTCCTTACGGCTTTGGTGGAACCAAGGATATAGCTGGCACTCCGTGCTACAGCAGCTTCTCAGGCTCGGGTGGAGGAGCCGCCAACTCCGAGCTGGTCAAAAGGATAGCAGCCAAAGATATGAGTAATGAATCTCCCTCCAGTCCTCGCAATGTCATGAATCAGCTTTATTTCAAGCCCCCATTCCAAGTTGCCTCAGAGCAGGAAGACCGTTATGTGAGCGCGATACTTTCTACGAGAATTGGAGAGGACTTTTACCCTGGTACCTTTGAATACGTAAACGATTGGCCCGGTGTTGCTCCTGGAACGACAGGAATTACGAATGCAATTTCTCCTAAATACGTTAATTTGTCCCGTATTGTCCGGATTGAGCCGAAGTGTCCGATTTTATGGATTCGCGGTACGGATGATGCCATTATCTCGGATCAGTCGCTTGCTGATTTCGGTACGCTGGGAAAGCTTGGCTATGTTCCCGGATGGCCGGGGGAAGACGAATATCCCCCGCAGCCGATGGTCTCCCAAATTCGTGACGTGCTCGAACAATATCAGCGCGCTGGTGGTTCCTATCAGGAGATTGTCATGGAAAATGTGGGGCACGCTCCACACATCGAGAAAGCAGAGGAGTTTGTACAGCTCATTCGAAAAACCGTCAGGGCATGACCCTGGCGGTTTTATTTTGCAATCCATTGGTTCCCCGATAGCTGCATCCCTGTCCAATTTTGACCAAATTGAATCAATCATGGGCTTCTTTTATCAGCCATTCTTCCATATGTAACCAGGGCTATTTCGGCGTTTCTTTCTCCGCTTTCGATACCTTCAAGTTAAATTCTCTTTCCTGCTCCTCAATAATCGCTCGATCCTCTGCATTATCTCTCACTACTTTTTGCGTCAAAATCGATCCAACTGCTACCAGAAGCATACATGCGATATAGTACCCCTTTTCGTGCAGCTGAAGACCTGTTGCATTGTATAAACCGATGGAAAATAGCAGTACACCTACACCCAATGTAAAGTATGCCAAGAAAGTGAAGGCTCCCGTGTTGCGCATCCGATGCTTTTGTGGATACATAGTAACCCCCCTCACATAAGTCAACCGGACGATTTCTCGCCCGGTTGCTTCTATCGATTACTTCACAGCTTCCTTCTTGCCAAAGAAAGTCCGCAACGCCTTGTATACCTCGCCCTTTTCCCGAATGACACAATGCATGAATTTCGGCTCTTTGATGTGGCGATATGCTGACATGAGGGTTGAATGGCGATTATACTGATTCACTTCGCCATAGCCGAACATGTTGCATCTCTCCATGAGCTCTTTCACCAGCTTTACGCAACGCTCATTGTCAGACGTGAGGTTGTCGCCATCGGAAAAATGGAACGGGTAAATGTTGTACTGCGATGTCGGGTAGCGACTATCGATGATCTCCAACGCCTTTTTGTAGGCTGAGGAGCAGATCGTCCCCCCACTCTCCCCTTTCGAGAAAAAAGTGTCCTCCGTCACTTCCTTCGCATCCGTATGATGGGCAATGAAGACAATCTCGACTTTTTCGTACTTGGTGCGCAGAAAACGTACCATCCAGAAGAAAAAGCTGCGGGCGATATACTTTTCAAACACACCCATCGATCCGGAAGTATCCATCATCGCAATAATGACAGCATTGGAATGAGGCTTGATGATCTCTTCCCATGTCTTGAAGCGCAGGTCATCATCGGTGATCCCCAGCTCCATATCACTGTAGCCTGCCAGTGCATTTCGGCGGATGGCCGCAATCAGCGTACGTTTTTTATCAATGTTGCCCATCAAGCCTTTTTTCCTGACATCATTGAACCGTGTCTCTTCCACGACGATTTGTTCCTCGTCTTTTTGTTGAAGGTTCGGCAGCTCCAGCTCGGCGAAAAGCATCTCCTGCAATTCTTCTACGCTGATTTCAGCCTCGTAGTAGTCTACACCTGGCTGATCACCCGCTCCCTGACCCTTTCCTGGCCCTTGCGCCGGATCGCCGTCACGGGCTACGACATCGCCTACTTTACTGTTTCCTTTACCTTGACCGCCATGTTTTCCCTTTTGGAAGTTAAAACGCAATCGGTATTCATCCAGGGAGCGAATAGGGATCTTAATGACTTCCCGACCATTCGACATGATAATATTTTCTTCGCTGACGAGATCGGGCAGATTTTTTTTGATCGCTTCTTTCACTTTTTCCTGGTGTCGATTTTGGTCCTGGTACCCTTTGCGGTGCAGCGACCAGTCTTCCCGGGAGACAATGAACGATGATTCATCTTTCATGCCGTCTCCTCCTAGCAACTGGCGCAATCTGCGCCGAATATGACGTGCTCCTCATGTCGCCAACGTTCTGTCATCTGTTCAACAGGCTACCCACATAGCGCAGCAGCTCATTTGCGCAAACTGGGCAATATTGATGCTCTTCGATAAGACGCTTGGTGACCTCATTAATCTTCTTGAGCTGATGCTCATCCGGCGTTTTGTTCGAGGTCGTAATCTTGACGACATCCTTCAGATCGGCAAACAGCTTCTTCTCGATAGCTTCCCGCAGACGATCATGTGTGCTGTAGTCAAAACGCTTCCCTTTACGCGCATAGGCCGAGATACGGATGAGAATTTCTTCGCGGAAGGCCCGCTTGGCATTTTCCGAGATGCCGATTTGCTCCTCGATGGAACGCATCAGGCGCTCATCTGGATCCATTTCCTCACCTGTAACGGGGTCACGGATTTTGTTCATGTTGCAATAAGCTTCCACATTGTCCAAATAGTTATCCATGAGCGTTTTTGCCGACTCTTCATAGCTGTAGACAAACGCCTTCTGCACTTCTTTTTTCGCCAGCTCGTCGTATTCCTTGCGCGCGATAGAGATGAAGTTCATATACCTCTCCCGCTGCTCCTTGGTGATAGATGGATGCTGGTCAAAGCCTTCTTTAAGTGCCCGAAGAATATCAAGTGCATTGATGCACTCCGTATCGCGGCGGATCAGTGCACTGGAGATACGGTTGATGACATAACGCGGATCAATCCCAGACATTCCTTCATCGGCATGCTCGTTTCGCAGCTCTTCCAGATCGGCTCCTTTGAAGCCTTCCACCGATTCACCGTCATACAGCCGCATCTTTTTCAGCAGATCGGCCCCTTGTTTTTTCGATTCTTTCAGACGGGTCATGATGGAAAAGACTGCTGCTGACCGGAGCGCATGCGGCGCAATATGCACATGCCCCAAGTCGGATTGCTTGATTAATTTCGAGTATATTTTTTCTTCGTCACTAACACGCAGATTATACGGCATCGGCATGACGATAATCCGAGATTGCAGTGCCTCATTTTTCTTATTCGCAATAAAAGACTTGTACTCCGATTCGTTCGTATGCGCAACAATCAGCTCATCTGCAGAAATGAGGGCAAAACGACCTGCCTTGAAGTTTCCTTCCTGTGTCAGCGACAGGAGATGCCACAAAAACTTCTCGTCGCATTTCAGCATTTCCTGGAATTCCATCAATCCGCGGTTGGCTTTGTTCAACTCCCCATCAAAGCGATAAGCACGAGGGTCCGACTCAGAGCCGTACTTCGTAATCGTCGAAAAGTCGATGCTCCCCGTCAAATCGGCAATATCCTGTGACTTCGGATCGGAAGGGCTAAACGTACCGATCCCGACCCGGTTGGCTTCAGAAAACAAAATCCGGTGAACAGGGAAATCCTCGATGCACCCTCCGAATTCGTTCTCCAACCTCATCCGGTTATAGGGTGTCAATTCTCCTTCAATCTTGATTCCCAGCTCTTCTTCCACCTCTGGACGCAGCTCGTGCGGGATAAGATGAAGTGGTTCTTCGTGCATGGGGCAGCCATCAAGTGCATAGATCGCTCCGGCTTCCGTCCGTGAATACTCTTCCAATCCTCGCTTGAGCATCGTCACGAGCGTAGACTTACCGCCACTGACAGGTCCCATCAAGAGCAAGATGCGTTTGCGAACATCCAGACGACGTGCAGCCGAGTGGAAATATTCCTCCACTAGGCGCTCAACAGAACGATCAAGTCCGAAGATTTCTCGACTAAAAAATTGATACGAACGTGAGCCGTCCTCGTTCTCTTCAACCCCCGCGCTTTTAATCATGTTGTAGACGCGTGAATGCGCCGTCTGGGCTATTTGCGGATTTTTACGTACAAGATCCAAATATTCGGCGAATGTTCCTCTCCACATCAGGTTTTCTTCGCGGGCCCGGTGCTCAGCGATCCGTTTTAAAATGTCCATGTTCGACACTCCTCCCTCTTAAGCCCTCTCTCTTCCCAACGACAATGTACTCTCATGTATATGTCCGCCTGCGGTCACGCATTCACGTGCAAGCCGTTTTCTCCGGTTGCCAACAGGCTCTTACAGCCTTTACATATGTGTATGCGCGACATCAGCACAAGTTTCAGCAATCTTCCCATAAAAATACGGCACACTGCTTTTTAACGGCTTGGGAGATTACGGAATTGTAAGGTTTAACGAGCGTAGCTGTAAGCTGATTCGATGGTTTGTAATCCCTACTCCCCTGTAAAATACAATCATAAGCAACATACACGGAAAGCCAATATGGATTGGCTTAAAATAACGGGAGGAACGAACATGGAAATCCAAACAGAACGCATTCAAGTGAAAAAAGGACTTTATTTGACTGGCATCGCGGCCTTGGTGATTCTTTCGGTATTTATTTACCAAGCAGTGACAGGAATGGAACTCGATACGGGAGAAATACTGAGTGTGCCGATATCGCTTACTGCTTTCTTAAAACTCGTGAATGACCATCGAAAATTGTCACTTACTTAAGGGCACAACAGCTTTAATTCGTTTGCAAAGTGGGCAGGCTACGCTATAATGGGAGTAGTTTGTTTACGAAAGGAGCTGTCAAACGTGGGTACATTTATCGTAGCATTGGTCTTCGGAGCTTTTCTGTTTTTCATTCTGACAGCTGGCTACAACGAGGACAAAACCTGGAACATGTAAGTAGCATTCAGGGAAAAAAGCAGGCTGCCTACTGTGGCAACCTGCTTTTTTTGTTTTCTTGTTATTTCTTATTCTCTTTCTTTTCTGCTTTCTTCACTTCGATTTCAGCCTTGATTTGTTTTGCACTCTTACCTGCTGTGTCAACGCCCCACTTGGCTGCCTTTTCTTTCAGGTTCTCGAGCTGTTCTTGCTTCTTTGCTTCTTTGGCTGCCTTTTTCACAGCGCCTTCTGCTTTTTTTGCTGCTTTTGCTTCTTTAATAGCCGCTTTTACTTCCTTCGCAGTCTTACCTGCCGTATCAACGCCCAGCTTCACAGCTTTTTCATTTAGCTTGGCGAGTTGTTCTTGCTTCTTCGCTTCTTTTGCCGCTTTTTTCTCAGCGCTTTCTGCTTTCTTTGCCGCTTTTGCTTCTTGAATGGCTGCTTTTACTTCCTTATTTGTTTTATCCGTGGTTTCGACGCCCCACTTGGCAGCCTTCTCATTCAGTTTTGCTCTGTTTTCTTCGTTTTTCTCCGCTTTCGAGTACGTAGCTGTAGAATCCGCTGCTGTATCCGCCGCAGTCACACCAGAGATACCGCTAAATAGCAAAGTAGCCATCACCAGAGACGAAACAAGTTTTTTCATGCAGGATTTCCTCCTTTATTATGTAAAACGTGGTCGTACACCCCTAGCCTACCTGATGATTTTGGGAAAAGTATGTGAAAAAGCAGGCTTGACCATTTTTTCAAACGGACAGCCTGCTTCTCGTCTATTCTTTCATGCACATTTGTTAACGCGCAAACACACCGCTTTTTTCAGAAATCGCCGTACACAGCTCTTCTAATGATCCCCGCTGATCTACCTGATACTGAGGCTCACCACGGTCTTCCATCCAATTGGTTACCAGAAACGTTTTCATCCCCAGCTTGGATGCGACCATGTCCTCCTGCATATGATTCCCGACCATAACACAGTCTATCGGCTCAACCCCAAGCTTTTGGCAAATCTCATTATAATAACCAGGATTCGGCTTCGTAAAATGCGATTCCTCGTAGACGGTGACTAGCTCGAAATCATCCGGTGACATCCCGATCCAAGCGAGGCGATGGTGAATCGCATCACGCGGGAAAACAGGATTCGTCGCTACTGCAACCCGAAATCCTTGCTCTTTGGCAGCAGCAATAATCTGCTTTGCCCATGGCGAAGGATACGTCAGGTGAGAAAGTGTCGGAAACACATCGCGATAAAACGAATCGAACAGAGGCCATATTTCTTCCCGCTCCCACTCACTGTGTTCCATAAAATGTTCGATAAAAACCTGTTCGTTCGTCTTGTCAGGCTCTTGGTTCATGATCATTGCCTTGGTCGCATCCCAAATCAGCGCCAACAACTTTTCGGTATCGTACTTATCTCCGACATGACGGCCTACTTCAACCAAGTAACTTTTGACAAAGGGTTCAGTCTGCATCTCTAATAGCGTACCGTCCAAATCAAACAGGATGGTGTTCACAGTCATAATGGATCTCTCCCTCCCAAATGCCTTACGATAGCGATGGAAAACCTAACTGACGAAGTCCCTCAAACAAGACAATAGCTGCACAATTGGACAGGTTCACAGAACGGGTCGCACCGCTCATCGGGATACGAATAGTCTGTTCCCGATATTTTTCTGTCAGCTCTTCCGGCAAGCCCGTCGTCTCCTTGCCCAAGATAATGTAGTCGCCATCTCGGAAAGAAACGTCCGTATACAACTTTTCCCCCCAGGTCTCCACAAAGTAAAAGGTGCCCGCACCTTCCCCTTGAGCCGCAGCAAAATGCTCAAAGCTCTCATGATGGTGAACATTTACTGCATGCCAATAATCGAGACCAGCCCGCTTCAGGTAACGATCGTCCGTTGAAAATCCGAGCGGATGAATCAAATGCAAATGCGCTCCTGTCGCTGCACATGAACGAGCGATGTTTCCCGTGTTGGCCGGAATGAGCGGCTCATGCAAAACAATATGTAACGGCATATCTGAAAATCTCCTTGTAAATTGCGAACTTGATACCTGTACACGTCCTATTATACCACCGTGCCCAGCTTCTGTAACAAATGGAGTGCCTGCTGCATCTAATCAGAAAACTTTGGCTATCGAAGGAGTGATGATTAGATGGGGACACCCATATCATTTGGGCGACGCCTTGTCGCACATGTGAGCATCCTGAGTTTGATCCTGCTTGGCACCAGTTGGATGTGGACTGATTTTTCTTCGTTTCCTGCTTTTGAAACATGG
Organism: Brevibacillus fortis; assembly: GCF_046196545.1. Lineage (GTDB taxonomy): Bacteria > Bacillota > Bacilli > Brevibacillales > Brevibacillaceae > Brevibacillus > Brevibacillus fortis_A. The sequence continues at coordinate 1,163,559 of NZ_CP176370.1, read as the reverse complement.
AGCATGATTCTCGGCTATCTCTCATTTATTTTGATTGGCTGCACCTTACTAATTGGTCCACTCCAGTCCTGGCTCCCTGCTAGCTGGATGGCTGTCAGCTTGTCCATTCGCCGAGATATCGGTATATGGGCTGGGCTAACTGGACTGCTGCACGTCATTCTTGTGCTCGTCCTTTTTGAAAATGAGCCTCGCCTGATGATCATAGATGACAACCGTTCTGAAAAGGCTGATGGCTGGCTGGGTCTGTTCTTTTTCTGTTCCTCTGATCCAACGATGTGGCCATCTCCCAACTGGACCCTCACAGGCGTTGCGAACTATCTTGGGCTGCTTGCTTTTTTCATTCTACTGGCCCTGTGGCTGACTTCTTCTGCACGCGCAGAAAAATGGCTGGGTGGCTCCAGTTGGAAAAGGCTTCATCTCGCCAATCCATGGCTTTTTGTCATCGTCTTGTTCCATGGCTTGATTTACATCCAATCCATTAAAGGAGAACCGCATACCTTTTCAGACATGCTCGTTTTCGCAGCAATGATTTGGATGATTCGCAGTATCGCTTTTATACGAAGAGCTTTTTTTCGCAAGAGGTAAGTAATTATACCCCTCTTATATGAAAGAAGGCATAGCGCATTTTGGGCGTATAGGCTGTGGAATCCTCATATGCCCAATAACGCATGCTGCTATCTGTCGTATGGGCATTCACTAACGGCATCTGATTCCCGTCTTTTGCGACCACGATCGTATTGTGCTGAAAACGCCCATCCCCGTTAAAATCATAACAAATGATATCACCTGGGACTAATTCAGCCGCAGAGCTTTTCATAACCGCCCGCATAGGTGGTCCACCCGATTTCAAAAGCAAATACAAGCTATGCGCTACCGTCCAGCTATAACTCCAAGAGGCGCCTTTTCCCGTGCGAATCCACCAGCCCTTGCCCATCTCTTTCGACATCAGCATAGGGATTCCGCCAGCGTGTAAACATTGCGAAATAAAATTCGTGCAGTCATCCGTAAAACGAGGATACACGGGATTGGTCGTGTTCCAGTAGCGTTCCGCATATGCGACTGCATTTGCAGCGTTGTAACCCCCCGCTCCATGCACCATCAGCATAGGTTGGTCAATGGCATCCTCGACACCTGACACAACGATGATAGGCTCCTCCTCTTCATCGACCACCAATTTTTGATCACCATTCGACTCCCTTGCCCCGATAATCGACCACTTTTCATTCGTTTTGATCAACTGGAGCTGGAACAATCTTCTATTTGCCTCTTTAAACTTGGTATGCTTGATCCCTAGAGTTTTCTTTTCTTGCCATTGAACCGTTATTTCCATGGTTGCATCAGTATCTACCCAGCACATGGGGGTTACTTGTCCCTGGACAGCCAATAATTTGACTCCCCGCTCCTCGATTTTCCGCTTCTCTCGATTCAATCGATCCCATTCTTCCTGTACGCCAGACTCACCTGCGCAATAAAAAGGCAGCAGCCGCTCATACTTTCCGTCCATAGATGACTGGTGAACTGCTTGAAAGTATTGCTGAACAAATTCACGCCACTCCACTTTCCCCTCCTCCTTTCCGCCTCCAGACTGCGACATAGACCCATGAACCGTTCATCTCAATGAAGAATATGTCACTCGTGGAGCATTCAGAAGAAAAAGAAAAGCTGCCCGAGCAAGCAGACAGCTTATTAGGAAGAAGCGTGAGCAAAAAGTGGACCTTCTTCTAAGGACAGCAAATATTCTTTAATGGATAAGCCACCGCCGTATCCGACCAAGGCACCATTCGAGCCAATGACACGATGGCACGGTATAATGACAGGAATGGGATTCCGATTGTTCGCACCGCCAATGGCCCGAACAGCTTTCGCCGCTCCAATAGCCAAGGCAATATCTTTGTAAGAACGAGTTTCTCCATAGGGGATGTTCGATAGCTCATTCCATACAGACTTTTGAAAGGGAGTTCCGTACAATATGGTTGGAACATCAAACGTCTTTCGCTTGCCTGCAAAATACTCTTCTAATTGTTTTTTTGCTGACTTATTGATCGCATCGTTGCGCGTTGGGGTAATTCCTAAGAACGTTTTTTTGCACCAGCGCACAAGCGGCGCCAATCCGTCTTGTTCATTGGCAAACTGAATATAGCACAGCCCTTCTTCTGTAGAAGCCAAGAGCAATGGTCCAATCGGTGAATCCATCATCGTATAGCCTAATTCCTTTGCCATTTTACGTCCTCCCTCTCACGTTCAAACTAAGCCTAAGCCTGTGCGCGAATCATGCTCATGCCTTTTTCTATCTCTTCCACCACTTCTGGTGACGCCTCTTTTGCTTTCGCGGAAATGAGCGCTTCTTGTGCCTGCTCTCCTCCGATTTTTCCAAGTGCCCATGCAGCAGTTCCACGAATGACTGGACGGGGGTCTTCGAACAAAAGACGCTCCAAATGAGGAACAGCCGTCCGATCCTTGAAATGCGCAAGTGCTAATATGGCATTGCGCTGAATGGGCTTTTTGCCCCGCCAAGATGAAGAGGATTGGCCGAACTTTTCCTTGAACTCCTTATTGCTCATCTGAAGCAGCGGAATCAACAATGGCTTTGCAATCTCCGGATCAGGTTGAAATTCAGCTTGATGGTCGTTGTCGATGCGACGATTCTTAGGACATACCGTCTGACAAGTATCGCAACCATACAGTCGATTCCCGATTTTCCCGCGGAATTCATCTGGAATAAAGTCTTTCACCTGTGTCAAATAAGCTACACATCGCTGTGCATCAAGCTGCCCGCCCTGAATCAAGGCTCCGGTCGGACAAGCGTCTACACATATATTGCAGTCGCCACAGCCTTCTTCGATTGGTTGATCGCTCGGCAAAGGAAGATTCGTTACAAGCTCCCCCAAGTACACCCATGATCCGAACTCCGGCGTTATGATGGCACAGTTTTTTCCTACAAACCCAATCCCAGCCCGCTCGGCAACCGCACGATCAGACAATGCTCCCGTGTCTACCATGGATTCGATCCGAGCTCCTGGCTCCAGCTCCATTATGAATCGAGTCAGCTTGTCCAGCTTGTCGCGCAGAACGTGATGGTAATCGGTTCCCCATGCAGCACGGCACAAGATTCCCCGATACGCACCAGGCTCTGACTTTGGTGGATTTTTGAGCTTGGATGGATAGGCCAGTGCTATAGAAATCAGTGAACGTGCCCCGTCCAACAACAGTTCCGGGTTCGTCCTCTTTTCTAAATCAGGCTCTTCAAATCCAGATTCATAACCCTTTTCCCGGTGTACTATAAGCCGTTCTTTTAAGGTCATGAATGGATCGGCACTGGCAAACCCGATCTTATCGATACCGATTTCCTTGGCATAGTCAATGATGGACTGCTTTGTCTGCTCCCAGTACTGCAAGTCGTTCACAGCTGTTTAATCGCTCCTGTCGCCAATTCGTCGCAGCGGTTGTTCCATTTGTTGTCGGCGTGTCCTTTGACTTTTACGTACTCTACCTTGTGGGTGTCCATCAATTGCAGCAGTTCTTTCCATAAGTCCTGATTTTCCACCTGCTGGCCTTTGCTGTTTTTCCAGCCGTTTTTCAGCCAGCCTTTATACCAGCCTTGTTTGAAACAGTTAACCAAGTATGCACTGTCGCTATACAGCGTGACCTTACAAGGCTCCTTCAATGTAGAGAGCGCCTTGATGGCCGCCAACAGCTCCATTCTGTTATTCGTTGTATGCGGTTCGGCACCGGACATTTCCTTGATGTGTTGGCCGTACATCAGTACAGCTCCCCAACCACCTGGTCCTGGATTGCCGGAACAAGCTCCGTCAGTATAAATATCAACCTCACGCATCGTCATCGTCAGGTAATACCTCCTTACGTTCTTTGTTTATCATGAAAGAAAGCTATACAATTTGTACGCTGTCTAGATAAGCTGCTCTTCCTGAAGAACCATTTTCGAGAGTTGCTGCAGTATGATGCTATTTCTATTGTAACGAAGCTTTGTCGCTTCCACAAAAAAATTTTGTTTGTTATACTACCCAAAAATAGGTTGAATAAGGAGTGACACATGATGAAAGTACAGCTGGACGCTTCTGTAACCGAACGCCTCCCTCAACTTTCCCTGGGCATTCTCCACTATAGCGGTGCTTCCGTCAGCGACTCCCCCAAAATGCTTCAAGGCCGCATCAATTACTTTGTGGAAAGCCTCCGTCTCGAACACGATCCTGCACGCTTGACTGAGATTGAGGGCATTCGCGAGTGGCGAGCTGCTTTCAAACAGGTCGGAACCGATCCATCGCGCTACCGCCCCTCATCTGAGGCGCTGCTTCGCAGACTTTTGCAAGGAAATGCATTTTTCTGGATCAACAGCGCAGTCGACATCAATAATTTCTTTTCGGTCCTCCATGCCCTTCCTTTTGGCATTTATGACCAGGAGCAATTAGTGGGAGATGTCATTTTGCGAATCGGCACCAGTGAAGACGTATACGAAGGATTGAATGGTCGTGAGGTCAACATGGAAGGCAAGCTGCTACTCTCAGATGACAAAGGAGCTTTTGGTAGCCCGATCGTTGACTCCAAGCGCTCTTGTGTCACCGAAAATAGCCGCAACCTCATGCAAGTGACCTTTTTCCACGAGCAAGTAGGCTCACAAAAGAGGGTCGAGATCCTGAACTCGGTCGGCCGGATGTTTACGGAGATCAATGGCGGCGATTTAGATAGCTCTTATATTCTCTCTGTCTAATAAAAAAACGGCCCGTCAAGCAGCGTGGCCGTCTTTTTTATTGTGATCATCTCCGCTCACTCGGAAAACGACATGCTCCAGTACTAAGCAGACGATAACTCCGAGCAGCAGGCCGTTCCCGAACAGGAAGCTGACGAGAGGAGGCAAATGCTGCCACGCGGTCGATGGCACAAACATCACTCCGATCCCCACCAGCAAGGAGCTCCCTCCAACCGTAATCGTCCGGTCGTCCAGTTTCACATTTGCATAATCCTTTAGTCCAAATCCGAGCAGCTGTGTGTAGGAAATGAACATGGCAGCATAAGCAACCGGTGTAGGGAGAGCCGCCAAAAAGTTCGAGACATAAGGCAATAAGCCTATGATCATGATGCCGACCATAGCCAACATAAAAGGTAAACGAGACGCCATTCGCGTCGTCTGAATGACCGCAGCAGCGAGCGAGAGGGGAATCATCCCGACTACTCCACCAAGCCCGGACAACAGATGGGAAACCCCTGTAAAGACGCCTCCGCGGTTGTACTGCTCCTCAGTAGGTACTGTGTCGGTCGCTTTGCCCATGACCACCATGCTCGTTACCAGATTGGTCAACAGCACGAAGCCCGTCAGCATGCTCGTCAGAATGACTCCCCAATCCCAGAGTGGAGGTCCCCAGAAAAAGAGTGACGGCCACGCAATCACCTGTTCAACAGGCCGGACAGGCTCAGTCCAACCCATAACGGCATAGAGCACCCATCCTGCCACCATTCCAAACAGAACCGCAAAGCTGGAAAAGAGCTTCGTCCGCATCACTACGATCACCAACGCAACGATCGCGATCGAGACAATCGCCACCTGCGGGATCACTTCTTTGGAATGTTGGAATCCGATCCCCAGCATCCCAGCCAAAATGTTGCTGCACAATGAGACAGCAAGCAAAATCATGTACGTTCCCGAAACGAGAGGCGTAAACCATCTCTGTAGCTTCCCGATCCATCCCATCAAGCCAAAGATCAGGAACAAAACCCCAGCCATTCCGAGTCCGATCTGAAAAGACTGCCCGATCTCACGTGGCTCTAACCCTACACTGGTTCCGATCTGTGCCAAAATAATAAAGATCCCCCACCAAAGCCCTGCTGGTCCTTCCAGCATGGGATATCGGTGACCGATCCATACCTGTAAAAGAGAAGCCAAACCAATAAAAAACATGGTCTGCTGCATCAAGTTACCGATTTCATCCGGCCCAAGACCGTAGACATCGCCAATCATCAAAGGTACCGCTACACTGCTCGATACGGCTACGATCATCCATTGGAGAGCGGACAAAATGGTTGTGCCTACTGGGGGTTTGTCATACAAACCGTACTTCATCAAAACCACCTCATTCTTGTTACAGACAATAGTCGCTCACGTCTTCACTATTCCCGAAAAGCATGCGCTATTCTACTGTCGATTGCTATTTCGATTGAGCCTGCCTCGAAAGTATACAATACCGTAAAGAATATCACCATCTGGTTTCCTTGAAAATAATTAGCTAGGCAACACTTCTAATGAGAATTCGTTGAGATCCAAAATTCGCAGGCGAATACATACGAAAAAGGCTCATCAATCACGATGACGTGATTGATGAGCCGATTTTGCTCCCGAGCGTTATTATTTCCTGCCATTATTCTTTCCGTTAGAAAGCCTATTTCATCATCTGCTTGATTAACTCACGGTTCCGGCTTTGAAAAATATCATTATGCGAAGAAACCATTCCGCTTTTATTCGCTTCAGGCTGTATATAAAGTTTAGCCTGGTTTACCGCATTCGCTGCATCTTGGAAAGCCCCTGCGATCAAATGCACTTTTCCCTCATACTTCAGAATATCCCCCGCTGCATAAATACCCGGCACTGAGGTCGCACTGGTAGCTTGACCGGCAATAAGATACTCTTCACTTAACTCCATCTTTACTTTGCTATTTTCCAACAGTGACCTGTCTCGCTCATAACCATGATTGATGATAACTTCGTCAATGTGTAGCACCCTTTTTTCACCTGTTACATGATTTGTCAGTTCAACTCGTTCAATCTTCTCGTGATTGGGAGAAGCAATCAACCTGGTAATGGAAGTGTCAAAAAAACATTTTACAGAACTGTTCATGAGCTGTTTCACTTGTGCTTCGTGTCCTGACAAAGTGTCCTTTCGATAAGTTAGATACACTTGTTGAGCGATCGGTTCAAGCTCGTTTGCCCAATCAATCGCCGAGTTTCCTCCGCCAGAAATGATCACTGTTTTATCCTTAAACCGCTTCAGTGATTTGACCGTATAATTTAGATTTGTCACTTCAAACTTATCTGCACCCTCCAAATCAATTTTTTGGGGCTTTAAGATTCCTCCACCTATCGCTAGAATGACCGTTTTTGTATAATGCCGTTCTCCTGAAGCAGTATGGAGCACAAATAATCCTGATTCGTCACGTTCCATCCATTCTACTTTCTGATTTAGGACCACAGTCGGGTGAAAGGTTTGTCCCTGCGCAACCAGTTGTTCAATTAATTTTTCTCCCAGAATGGGAGTGAGACCGCCGACATCCCAAATCATTTTTTCTGGATAGACATGGATTTTTCCGCCCAGTACTGGTTGATATTCAATCAGCTTGGTCTTCATTTCTCTAAGACCGCTATAAAAAGCGGAGAAAAGACCCGCCGGCCCTCCTCCGATGATCGTTACGTCATACCATTCCTCGTTTTTCATCATTTGACCTCTCCTCTGTTACAGACGATTCTATTTTGCCCGAATCTTTTCCATGATGGTTTTTACTCCAAGTTCGATCGCCAACGGTCCCCCAGCCGCAATCGAGCTGTCTAACGCGTACATGTGACCGTTCTTTATTGCGCCAAGCGAATTCCATACAGTATCACTTTCCAAATTTTTTAGGTAGCCCTCCAAATTATTCGAGGACCCTCCTATATCAGCAACAAACATGTAATCAGGGTTCATTGCTGCCAGTCCCTCCAAAGAAATCTGCTCTCCTTTTGTGGACATATCTGCATACTTGCTTGGTGGATGTAAACCGAGACCGCTTTCTTTGTTGAAAATAAACTGTGTCGTAAAGGCCCAAAATTGCTTGTCTCCCAGCATAATCAAACCAAAGGTTTTGGCGTTGTACGCCTGTAATTGCTCTTTTGAATCGGCAAGGAGTGTTTCAATACGCGCAATTTCATCCTCAGCTTTTTGCTCTTTGCCAAATATTTTTCCATATTCTCGTAACGCACCTTGCCAATTGTTTTCATTGGTATCCACGACAACAACCGGCGCTATTTGCTCCAATTTTTCTCCGTACTTCTCATACCGGTTCGCGACCACGATAATTAAATCCGGATCGACTTCCAGCAACTTCTCTAGATTGGGATTCGCTATTGATCCAAGATCCGCAATTTCGTTATCCTTATACGGCGCAAGGGATTGCCACTCATCAAGCACGTTGAGATCCGTAGCCGCTACAGGGGATTCATCAAGCAAAAACAAATGCTCAAAATTTCGAAAGAAGAGGAGGGCTACTTTCTCCGGCTTCTTTTCCAATACGATCTCACGGCCAAGAGCATCTACATACGTTCTCGGCCATTTTCCCGTTTCCTTATCCTTTTGTTCCAGTGTGCCTGTCTTCTCCGCTACGGAGGGCGTGCTGTTTGGTGCTGAACTGCTATTTGTCGTTCCAGCACAACCTGTCAAAATACCAGCCAAAAGTGCGATTGAGACCATTAGTCCCATGAGTCTTCTCATTATGACTCCTCCGATATGACTTTAGTTTTGCATGACTAGCTTGGTAAGGCCAGTGTAGCAAAACACATTTTATATAGGAATGGAGCTATCCTGAAAACCATATGGATTATTCCTGAATGTCGCCCGGAATTCTCCAGGAGAGACACCAAACTGCTTTTTGAATATACGACTGAAATAAAATGCGTCTGTGTAACCGACACTAATGGCAACCTCGCCTATAGGAGCATCGTTAGCCAACAAGCATTCCTTTGCCCGATTAAGACGATATGCCATTAAATATTTTCCTGGTCCCATACCAGTGTACTTCTTGAATACATAGAACAGCCTGTTCTCATTGATTTCATTTTGTTCCGCTAAGGCACGTACAGTTAGCGCGTCCATATAATGCTCATGTATGTATTTCGATATTTGCTCGAATAGTGCTTGCTCACCGTCGTTACTTTGGTTACGGACACACACGAACAGTTCTTCCAGTGCACAGCGGAACAACATTTCTGTCTGAAAGACGGGAATCCCGCCCGGCTGGCGAGAAACTCGCCACAGAAGCTCAAGGAGCTCCGTCAGGCGAGGGCTATGCCCTGGTGTAAGCTCAAAATGCGCTTTGGGCAGGCAAAAGCCTGCTGGCTCGGGAGCACAGATTCGATACAGCACAAGCAGATACTCCCATCTTGTATTGCCAACGACCTGTCTATCCAATTGCATATGTGCGCCACCGTGCACCACCTTCCCCGGAGCAAGCGTATAGGGCGTTCCATTAAAAACAAACTCTGCCTTACCTCTTAAGGGAAATACAAAGCCTGGAAAAGGCTCCGTATAGCCATCACAGCGCATTCCCGGATCACGCGCATAGCGACAGACTTGTTCCACCCGAAAAGAAGTATGCGCAAAATGCTCTGCAAGCTTATTGATATCGATTTTCATTTTTCGCACCTCCCATTGTTCCGAAGCTAATTACAAAATACTGATAATTATTTTCACTATTGCAGAAAGTAAAGCCTACTCGTCCATGTTTAATCTTACTTATATTGAGATTGATAATCAATCTTAATGTCGCGTTGTTTTGTTTTTGGAATATAGGGAAATCAGGCGACTCGTTCCAGTTAGTCATCGGCGAACCGAAACAATTAAGGGAAAACTGGCATCGCGCCCTATTCTCCTTCACCTAGTAATTGTTTTACGTATAAAAATAAAAAAAACCCTGAAATCAATAAAAATTGATGTTCAGAGCTTGCTTTTATGTATGGTGCCGGTGAAGGGACTTGAACCCCCACGGTTTCCCTCACGATTTTGAGTCGCGCGCGTCTGCCATTCCGCCACACCGGCAAATACTTTTGGAGGAGGCACCCGGATTTGAACCGGGGGTGAGGGTTTTGCAGACCCGTGCCTTACCACTTGGCTATGCCTCCATGATATTAGGTGAAACAATTTGAAAAATGGAGCGGACGAAGGGTCTCGAACCCTCGACCTTCGCCTTGGCAAGGCGACGCTCTACCAATTGAGCTACGTCCGCATTTTAATGGCTGGGGTACTAGGATTTGAACCTAGGAATGACGGAGTCAAAGTCCGTTGCCTTACCGCTTGGCTATACCCCAATAAGTAATCCCCAACTATGAATTTATGGGGCGATCGATGGGACTTGAACCCACGAGTGCCGGAGCCACAATCCGGTGCGTTAACCCCTTCGCCACGACCGCCATGATTACTACTATTTTCTTAAAAAATGGCAGGGGCAGTAGGAATCGAACCCACACCAAAGGTTTTGGAGACCTTCGTTCTACCGTTAAACTATGCCCCTATAAAGGTGGCTCGGGACGGAATCGAACCGCCGACACGAGGATTTTCAGTCCTCTGCTCTACCGACTGAGCTACCGAGCCTTATATCCATGCTTTACGCGCCAATTTCGTTTGATTAGAAATGGCGGAGCTGACGGGACTCGAACCCGCGACCTCCGGTGTGACAGACCGGCGTGAACTCCAACTTCACCACAGCTCCATATTTGGTTGCACCCACTGGGTACTCCGATCCTACTTGATCAAGAAGATTACTCGACGTAGAGCAAGTAGAAAATTTGGTTGCGGGAGCAGGATTTGAACCTGCGACCTTCGGGTTATGAGCCCGACGAGCTACCGAGCTGCTCCATCCCGCGATAGTCAGGACTATGTCCATTAATATTAGTGGTGGAGGCTGACGGGATCGAACCGCCGACCCTCTGCTTGTAAGGCAGATGCTCTCCCAGCTGAGCTAAGCCTCCAAATCACCTACAAATATGTAGGGATCATTCTAGGTGACCCGTAGGGGATTCGAACCCCTGTATGACAGCGTGAAAGGCTGCTGTGTTAAACCGCTTCACCAACGGGCCAAGATGGCGGATGGAGTGGGATTTGAACCCACGAGACGGTTCGACACCGCCTACACGATTTCCAATCGTGCTCCTTCGGCCGCTCGGACATCCATCCATATGGCTCCTCGGGACGGACTCGAACCGCCGACCGATCGGTTAACAGCCGATTGCTCTACCAACTGAGCTACCGAGGAACGTTGAAGGTTTGTTCCTTCAAAACTGAATACGCATGATTGCTAAGAATGTGTG
>NZ_CP176370.1:617500-1145000 GCF_046196545.1 Brevibacillus fortis | reverse complement strand
CCCCCTACTCCCGAGGCGGTTAAAACGCGATACCAGTTTTCCTTTTTGCCAAGAACGTCGACAACCTCTCCTGACGACAGTTCTGCTACAATCGGGGTTCGGTGAGAAGCACCGGTACGGACTATTTGTTTTTCCTCGGCAGCGATCACTTTCGCTTGCTGGATTTCGTAGCCCTCTTTTTCGACGACCAGGACACCCGTATCTGCTTTTCGCTCAAAAGAATAAGGATACAGCTTTTCCAAAGGATCCAACGGGACATAGCGTGTGCCGTCGACCTCTTTCACTGGAACGCGTAAATCCACAGGTTTTTTGTTCAGATAGGCGACAATTTCTCCACTCTCCATCCGAAGCACCTTATCCTTCGTCGTGACGATAACGGAACGTGTAGGTTCATCCCAAAAAATCGCAGGATCAATGTTTTCTTTAATGAAATCAAAGGGCAGCAATATTTGCTCTGATTCCAATAAATACGTAGACTCTTTCCGCGAGCCTTCGTATACAATCACATTCTTCTCACCATCATACGGCTGCACATGCTCAGTTGAGGCACGGAGCACAAAAAACCAGTAAATGCTGCCGAAAATGGCTAACAAGAGAAAGCTTAACAAAAACAGCGTGCGAAAAACCCGTCGTTTTCTTCGTCTTGGTCGTAGAGCTCTACCCGACTCCCTACTCATAATCTCCACCTGCTTCCCGGTACATAAGCCTGTCTTCTGACTTGGGCTGTATGATTTGACTCATTATTTCGATCATAGCGTTGGTTCAATCCATTCACAACCTTTTGTATTCTGGTAATTCACGGACAAGCTTCCTACCAAGAAGAAGACGTACGAGAAGCCAAAAGGTTACAGATATCGACAGAAAGGGTTATGTCCTCCAAAAGCAAACACCCCCTGCATCACCGGGATTATCCGATTCAAGCAGGAGGTGCTCATCCATCCAATACATTCTTAGTGGGGATTCTTTTGACAGGAATCACAAACGCCATAAACTTCCATACGATGTCCGGTTACTTTGAAGCCGATGTCTTTGGAAGCAGCTACTTCCGCATCCCGCAAATACGGAAAGTGGAAGTCCCTAATTGCACCACAGGTGGAACAGATTGCGTGATAATGATCTTCTTCCACATTGGCATCGAATCGGCTGGACGCATCCCCGTAAGTGAGCTCTGTAACCAATCCAGCATCTTTAAAGACTCGTAGATTGTTGTAAATCGTTGCAACGCTCATATTCGGGAATTTGCCTTCAAGGGCTTTATATATTTCGTCAGCCGTCGGGTGAGTCATCGTTTCCAGCAAATAGGTCAAAATTGCATGGCGCTGAGGTGTCATGCGAACCCCGGTATTCTTCAGGATTTCAACAGCTTTCTCCACACGTTGTACCATCTTGTTACACCCCACAGTCTTTCGCAAGACAAAAGAACAAGCTTCTCTAATGTCATTGATTAGAATTACTATAAATAAGTGTACGTCTAGTCGGCGAAAACTGTCAATATCCATTCATCCGATTCGAACAGAAAGAAGTGGAAAATCAAGTTTTTTACTTTGCTTTTGCGGGCTTTTTGGTTGCAGGTTTTTTTACTTTTTTGGCTTCCGCCTGCGCAAACTTACACATGGATTGAAGTGTACAGCTACCACACTGTGGATTGCGCGACGAACATACACGTCTGCCGTGCCAGATTAGCCAATGATGCGCATCCGTCCACTTCTCTTTTGGAATGCGCTTCATGAGCTGACGCTCCACTTCGTCCACATTGTCGCTATTCGCAAGGCCTAACCGGTTTCCGACGCGGAATACATGCGTATCCACCGCGATTGCAGGAATCCCGAATGCATTGGACAAAACGACATTTGCCGTCTTTCTCCCTACCCCTGGCAATGCTTCCAGCTCGGCATGCGTTTGTGGAACTTCGCTATTGTATTTTTCGTACAAGATTCTACAGGTCTCTAAAATGTTTTTACTCTTATTCTTATACAACCCGAGCCCTTTTATATGCTCTTCCATTTCTTCCTGTGTCAAATGAAGGTAATGCTCCGGCTGGTTTAGCTGCTGGAACATGGGTGCCGTAATCTCATTCACCCGTTTATCTGTACATTGGGCAGAAAGAATGGTCGCAATGAGAAGTTCAAACGGGGTTGTATAATTCAATTCACAGTGCGCATCCGGATAAAGCTGCTGCAAATTATCCAAAATGTCGGCAACAGGTACTTTGCGTTGTGCCATAAATATATCCCCCTTTTCCCTACATTATACCGCCTTGGTCAACACAGCGATCGATAGCACGGCAGGCTATACGTGTTGTACAATGAGTCTGGAAGTATTTTACGGGAGGAGGTTTTCCATGAAAGTATTCCTGACTGGTGCCACAGGGTTTGTTGGACGGGGTATACTCGAGCGCTTGCAGGCAGAAGGATATGAGACGGTTTGCCTCACCAGAGCTGGTTCAACAGGTAAGCTTCCCTACAACGAAACCACCCATGCGCATATGACAGAAGCAACTGGCGATCTATTTGATAAAGAATCATTGATGAGAGCGATGCAAGGCTGCGATGCTGTCATCCACCTCGTCGGAATTATTCGCGAACAAGCGGGGAAAGGCATTCTCTTTTCTCGTATCCATGTAGAGGGCACAAAAAATGTACTGGAGGCCGCCAAGCAAGCTGGAATCAAGCGCTTTGTCCATATGAGTGCTCTTGGTGCACGCGAAAACGCCACGAGCGCCTATCACCGAACCAAATACGAAGCGGAGCAGCTTGTTCAAGCAAGCGGTATTCCGTACGTCATTTTCCGTCCATCTGTTATTTTTGGTCCTGGGGATGAATTCGTGAACATGCTCGCCGATCTGGTTCGGTTACCTGTCACACCGGTCATTGGCGATGGCTCCTACCCTTTGCAGCCAGTTGCTCGCAAGACGGTGGCCGATGTATTCGTCCAAGCCTTGAGCAGACCCGAATCAACCAATCAAACCTACGAAACAGGTGGGCCCGAACCACTCTCCTACGGGCAAATCCTAGATACGATTGGCGAAGCTATCGGAAAGCGGAAGGTCAATAAATTTCACATTCCCCTTGCTTTAATGAAGCCTGTGGTGAATATCATGGAGAGATTCCCATTTTTCCCGATTACAAACACACAGCTCACTATGCTGCTAGAGGGAAACGCATGTAAGGACGGAAAGCTTCTCTACGATACTTTTCACACAGAGAAAATCCACTTTCTCCCGGGAATCACCACTTACCTGCGTACAAAATAAAAAGTTGAAGCCCCCTGCTTGATCCCAGGGGGCTTTTGCCTATTCGTGCAGCGTTTTCTCAACTGCACTTGTCTCTTTATTTAAATGACGAGCCACAACGAAAAGATAATCAGACAGACGGTTGAGATATTTAACCACGGACGGGTTTACCTGCTCCTGCTGCGCCACATGGACTGCTTTGCGCTCTGCACGTCTGACGACCGTACGCGAAACATGGAAGGCAGCCGCAGCCGGATGTCCGCCAGGCAAAATAAAATTGGTGAGCGGAGGCAACTTTGCATCTAGCATGTCAATTTGCTCTTCCAGAAAAGTAACGTCCTCTTCTGCAATGGGCCAACCTACCTTTTTGCCTTCTGGCGTCGCCAGCTCAGCCCCTACATGGAATAGCTTTGTCTGAATGACATGGAAGACATCCTGCAATTCCTTCCATTCTTCTGTCGCAGGCAACAGGGACAGTGCCAATCCAATCTGCGAGTTGGCTTCATCGCACGTACCGTATGCCTCTACACGGTCCGCAAACTTAGGCACGCGGACACCTGCAACCAGTGACGTCTCACCTTTATCCCCTGACTTTGTATAAATCTTCATTCCGTATCCCCTCCACAGGTTCCGTTTACAAAGCTTCTGCGACCAGAATCAATTCTGAGCTATTTGCATCAAAAGGTGTCTTTGCAAAAGAACCGTATCGTTGTGTGACCTTCAAACCGTTTAAGCGAAGCAGATGATGGAGCTCCGCGGGGAAAATATAGCGGAGAGTAAATCGGCCCCTCACCCGTTCCGTCACAACTCCCTGTGCATCCGTACGCTCGTAAATGCGTGTCACTTCGGACAGTTGCTGAAAATGGTCATAACGGGTGTAATCCCACATCGCAACCTCTTCCCCCGACGGGAGTGGATAGGTGCCACGCAAGGACATTTTTTCATTTTCCTCGTAAAAATGATGAATCTTGGGTACAAACACGTTCATGATGAACTTCCCGCCTGGAGCCAGATGCTTGCGAATGCACGTCAATGCCTTCATTTGCTCTTGAACATGCAAAAGGTGCAAAAACGACCGAAAAGGAATCATAATGAGCGAAAATGACTCCTGTAGATCAAAGGAGCGCATATCCCCCTGCAATAGCTTAAGGCCGGACGTCACACCTTGTTCCTCTGCTTTTGCCTGAGCCCTTGCCAGCATATCCTGGGATAGGTCAATTCCGGTAACGTCGATGCCAGCCTGCGTCATCGGAATGCTGATTCTTCCGGTGCCGCAAGCGAGATCCAGCACTTTTCCCCCTGCCAGCTTGGCTTGTTCCAGATAGAACTCAACATCACCAGGAACACCGCGTTGAGTGAGATCATAGTAGTCAGCCCATTGATACATATTGCTCATCTGGTCCTCCTATGCTTGCATTTCTTCTGATTGAAGGTAGGCCATAACGAGCTTTGCCGTGTTGTCGAGCGCTTCTTTATGTGTACGTTCATGAGAGTGGGATGCATCTACTCCCGGTCCGATCAAACCATGGACAACGTCATATCCAGCTCTCAGCGCAGCACTTGCGTCAGAACCATAATAGGGATAAATGTCCACTTGGTAGTTCAGACCGTTCGCTTGTGCGAGCTTTGTCAGATGGCTGCGCAATCCGTAGTGGTAAGGTCCAGTGGAATCCTTCGCACAAATAGACACGCAATACTCATCTGTCGTCTGTCCGTCCCCAATCGCCCCCATGTCGACAGCCAGGTACTCCACCACGTTGTCAGGGATGCTGGAGTTGCCGCCGTAGCCGATCTCTTCATTATTGCTGATAAAAAAGTGCGTGGTGTAAGGCAGCTTCAAGCCGGATTCACTCAGTTCTTTCAGAACCCCCAGCAGCACAGCTACGCTTGCTTTGTCGTCGATATGACGGGACTTGATAAAGCCGCTATCCGTTACCGTCACGCGCGGATCAAAGGAGACGAAATCTCCGACGGAAATTCCAAGCGCAAGTACCTGCTCTTTGTTTGTGACCTTTTCATCCAGTCGAACTTCCACGTTCGCCTCATTGCGCTCAGCTTTCCCCGCTTCTGAGCTGTATACATGCACGGAAGCTTTGGTGGACAAAATGGTACCGGTTACAAGACGACCGCTGCTTGTCTCTATAACGCAGTGCTCCCCTTCAATCGCATTGAATGCAAAGCCGCCGATCAAGGTCAGCTTCAAGCGCCCATTGCTCTTTATTTCTTTTACCATCGCTCCCAGCGTATCGACGTGAGCTGTCAGGAGTCTTGCCTTTTCGTTAGTGGTTCCCGCTACTGTAGCAACGATTGCCCCTTTGTTTGTCCGTCTATAGGAAACACCAAGCTTTTCTAACTCTTGTGCAACCCAGCCCATTACTTTTTCCGTATTGCCAGATGGACTTGGGATGTTCGCCAATTGGCAAAAGCTTTGTACAACATATTCCGTGGATACACTCATCTGTATGTTCCTCCATTCGCCCATTGCGAAATAACGTTAGGATTGAAGTTCTTCCTTAATAAATTGAAGCACTTCCTGTACATGCCCTTTGACCTTTACTTTTGGCCATACTTTTGCAATGTTGCCTTCTTTGTCAATGACGAACGTCGTGCGTTCTATGCCCATGTACTCTCGTCCGTACATTTTTTTCAACACCCACACACCATAAGCCTCTGCCACTTGGTGATCCGGATCTGCCAAAAGTGGAAATGGCAATTCGTGCTTCGCGATAAATTTGTCATGCGATTTCACAGAATCCGGACTGATTCCGAGAACAACTGTATTCAGCTCAGCAAAGCCCGAATGGAAGTCACGAAAGTCGCATGCTTCTGTGGTACATGTCGGCGTTTGGTCCTTCGGATAAAAATATAGTACTACATTTTGTCCATGAAATTGGGAAAGTGAGAGGGTCTGATTATTGCTCGCCTGCAAAGTAAATGCAGGTGCAGCTTGTCCTACTGCCGTCAAACTTTTCCCTCCTCTCGATAATATCCTGTTTTCGCTGGTCCCATTTTACCACAATCTAGTAGTCACTTCATCCGCATACAAGTTGCGCTTTGATGCAGAAAAGGATAGAATAAAAAAAAATAAAATTTGGCCTAGTCAGTTGGATGGTGAATTCGCATGAAAGAGTTTTTTGAAGTAACAGATCCAGAAGCGCTAAAATCGCTTGCTATAGCGGAGCGGGTTAAAATTTTGGAACTCTTTGAAGATTTGGAGCCCAGAACGGCCAAACAAATCGCTACAGAACTAGGCGAAAATGCTGCACGGCTACATTACCATGTGAAGGAGCTCGTGCGTGTTGGGCTGCTCGAGCAAGTGGATACCCGGGTAAAAGGCTCTATTGTGGAGAAATATTATGAGCCTGTTGCCAAGGTCATTCAGGTCAAGCTCCAATTGATGATTGAAGAAAACGCTCAACAATTAAGTGATGTCATGTTTACGCCGTTTCGTACTACGGAAAAGGACCTCATGCGAACTCTCAATCGCTTCGTCGCAAGCGACCAAGATGTTCGGAAAGAATACCAAAATACGTTCGCTTTTAATTTGACCGAATTTTATTTGAGTCAAGATGAACGTAATCAATTTGTGGAAGACATCTCTGAGCTGTTGCAAAAGTACAAAGGGTTCAAATCGGAATCTGGCCGTCGAAAATTCAAGTTTTTCGACATCCTGTTCCCATTGACTCCAGCTGATCCAACAGATGATGCAGATGATCCTTTTGATGATTCGGATGAGTAAGTCACCAAGAAAACCATCAGATACGATGGTTTTCTTTCATTTTCTAATCAAAGGAGGACTCCAATGCGGACGATCTTGTTTGATTTTGACGGCACAGTTGCCGATACCCTTCCCTTAATCTTCACCGCTTTTCGCTCTACCTTTCAGCAGTTTTTACAAGAGCATTATACCGACGAGCAGATTGTAGCTCTCTTTGGCCCCACAGAGACAGGCATTTTGCAAAACAAGCTTCCCCCACATACTCATGACAACGCCCTCGCCCATTTTTATCGTGTATACACAGATGAACACTCCCGTGTACAAAACCCGGAAAATATCCGAAGCATGCTCGACGAACTTCACACAGCAGGTATCCAAATGGGAATCGTAACAGGAAAAGGGCGAAAAAGTGCTGACATCTCCCTTCGAGAATGGGGATTAGATTCGTATTTTTCCGTCGTGATCACAGGGGATGAGGTCACACATCCAAAGCCTCATCCAGAAGGTATTTTTACCGCTATGAACCAGCTAGGCGCTACGCCTGCGGAAACCATTTTCGTAGGTGACAGTGATGCTGACGTGTTGGCAGGTCGAGCCGCTGGTTTACAAACAGTCGGTGTGGATTGGCTTTTAGTTACACAAAAGTCGGGAAAATTCGATCCCGAACCTGACTACCACTTTACGGATGTGCAAGCTTTTACCGATTGGATACTCGGACGCTAGATGAAAAAAGGGTGTGCCCTGCCGCCAAAGCGTGGACACACCCTTTTTTTGATTAATACGCCCGTCCGAACCAGACGCTATGCTGTGACTCTTTACCGCAGCAAATGCAGGCTTTCTTTTGTACAAGAGGCTCAAATGGAATGTTGCGAGAAGTGAACTTGGTTTCCTCTTTGACCTTCGATTCACAAGCATCATCCCCACACCAGCCAGCTAACACCCATCCGCTCGTTTTGTTTTCACTCTCGTTTTTTGCAATATGAGCGGATAGCTGCTCCAGTGTATCAATCCCCAAATGTGAGTTCTCATCCCGGAAGGCTAGTGCTTTTTGGAACATGTTTTGCTGAATCTCTTCCAACAGTTGAAAGATTGTCTGCGCGATACCTTCAAGTGGAACCGTCACCTTTTCCCCTGTATCACGACGAGCCAGAATTACTTGACCATTTTCCACGTCACGCGGACCGAGCTCCAGACGCAGAGGAACCCCGCGCATTTCCCATTCATTGAACTTCCAGCCTGGTGTTTCTTCGCGAAGATCAGCACGGACACGCACTCCTGCGGCCTTGATCTCGTCAAAGAGTGGATCAAACGCCTCCATCACCTTCTCGCGCAGCTTCATCGGACCGACTGGGATCATAATTACCTGTGTCGGAGCCATGCGAGGCGGCAACACGAGACCGCGGTCATCGCCATGCACCATGATCATCGAACCGATCAGCCGCGTAGAGGTGCCCCACGATGTGGTGTGAACGTACTTGAACTGATTGTCACGATCCAAAAACTTGATTTCAAAGCCGCGCGCGAATTTATCGCCCAAATAGTGCGAGGTGCCCGCTTGTACTGCTTTGCCATCCTTCATCATCGCTTCAATGGAATACGTGTCGACTGCACCAGCAAAGCGTTCACTTGGTGTTTTTTGTCCCTTCCAAACCGGAATGGCCAGCTCCTGCTCGACGACCTCTCGGTAAATCTCCAGCATTTGCATCGTTTCCTGACGAGCTTCCTCCTCTGTCGCATGTGCGGTATGGCCTTCCTGCCAGAGGAATTCCGATGTCCGCAAGAACGGCATCGTCCGCTTTTCCCAACGAAAAACGTTTGCCCATTGGTTGATTAAGACAGGCAGGTCGCGGTAGCTCTGAATCCATTGGCTATACATATGTCCGATGATCGTCTCGGAGGTTGGACGCAGCGCGAGCTTTTCCTCTAGTGGTTCGCCCCCAGCCTCTGTTACCCAAGGCAGCTCTGGATTGAAGCCCTCGATATGCTCTTTTTCTTTTTGAAAGAAGGACTCGGGGATCAGCATCGGGAAATAGGCATTGCGATGCCCTGTCTCTTTGAAGCGCTTATTCATTGCCTCTTGAATTTGCTCCCATAGCTCAAAGCCATCTGGCTTGAACACGATGCAGCCGCGTACCGGTGTGTAGTCCATCAAATCCGCCTTTTTAATAGCATCGATGTACCAACGCGAAAAATCCTCCGATTGCGGTGTAATTTCTTTTACAAACGCTTTGTCTTCTTTCATCCGTCTACGCTCCTTTTTGTTCTTACGTAAAATGCAAAAAATCCCCCATCCCAAAAAGGGACGGAGGATCAACTTCCGCGGTACCACCCTGATTGACTACAGCATACGCCATAGTCCTCTCGATAACCCGATAACGGTGGGCATCCGGCTAAGCTCTTCACCAGCGGCTTCAGGATGGGGTGCAGTTATCCTTTACGTATCAGCCTTCCAGACTAGGGCCGACTCTCTGTCACGGGGGAATAGCTGCGGGTCCTTTCATAGCCTTTTGTGACTATCTATTAACTAAACATATTAGCGAGTCACATCGTGGTTGTCAATTGTTGGTACGCGCAGCGATTCTGGAGCCGAGCTTCACGTAAATAGGATACGCAACCACTGAAATCATAACACCTTTGAAGAGATTGAATGGAACGATTCCGTACAGAACCAATGACCAAATGCTTGTCGCATTGAACATGGTCAAGAGCTGTTCAATCGGCATTTGATAAAGCACAGCGTACGCAGGCAACAATACATAAGCATTTGCCACAGCCATGACAATCGTCATCAAAATCGTTCCCAGAGCGAGACCAGTCAGGAAGCCTTTTTTGCCCTGGCCGAGACGCTGCATGTAGACTGCCGCAAAAATAAAGCTTGATCCTGCTACAACGTTTGCGAGCTCTCCGATCAACAGACCATCTGTATTTTTGAAGAGCATGTGCAATGTATTTTTCAGTACCTCGATAATAACGCCGGCTACAGGTCCGTACATGAGTCCTCCGATCAATGCCGGGAGTGTACTGAAGTCGAGCTTCAAAAAGCTTGGCATCAGCGGAACAGGAACCTCGAGATACTGCAGAATAAATGCAACGGCCGCCAGCATGGGAATCGTAACCAGCTTTTGGGTTGCACGTGTGCGCGAAGAATGCAGCGCTGTTTCTTTCATGTTTACCATCTCCTCATTTTTCTACTCCTTCTTGAGGAATGGCAACAGTCGTTGTAAGCTCACACGTCTTGTTACACAAACAGAATAAACCCTGTGGCTATAAGTTCCACAGGGCATTTGCAAGCGTATGACAAAACCGTGCGCACATAAAAGGTACAAGAAACAAGAGGGCTGGCCTCTACGTTCTCATCCCGTTTGCACAGGCAAACAAGCACGTGTGATAAACGTACTGTCGTCATCCTTCTCCCATCCAGACTGTACTGTCGGCTCTGGAATCACACCAGATCCTGCACTCCGTCGCTACTTGTAGCTCGGGAGGCTCGCGGGCTTAACATGCATAAAGCATGATCACCGCCGGTCGGGAATTTCACCCTGCCCCGAAGGAATGTGTAGTTGTATACAGCATATTATACTGCTGTTTTTTGATTTGACAATAGAGGAAACTGCCAGCTCGACACTTTTGTTTATTTTTCCGATTTGTTTAGTAGGTATAACGATTTAAAAAAATACTCTTCCTAACGAGAGAGCGCTTCATGCTATAATTCGCTTGTACAATAGAATCGGCTCCTCAAGGGTGGTCGCGGCTCATCCCCGTTTGAAAGGGGGTGAGGCCTGTGGTAACGAATGAAACACTCGGACTGCTTTTCCAGTTTGGGTTGTTCCTTGTCGCGTTAATCGGCTTGGTCGTTACCTTGACAAAAAAGAAATAGACCGCCCTTGAGTTGACAGCTCTGCGGTCTATTTCACACCATAGTATTGAGCCGCACCCCTTTGCGGGAAGCGCCTATTGTACCAACCGTTCCGGTTGCAGCCGGGACGGTCTTTTTTTACCTTATGCTTTTAGATCTCGTTACATCCAATATTACCACAACGACTTCAGATTATAAATCATCAAGAACCCGCTCCTCGATACTTCGTGACACCCCAGTTCCAAACAAGAAGCCCGATCCCGAAGAAAATAACAGCCACTACCGGCGTCATTGCCGCATAGGTGTACCAGACTTCCTTCCGCAAAAAGTAAGCCGCCGGATAAACACCTACGAAGGCAAACGGTAGCACGTAGGTGAGCACAAAGCGAATAGCTTTGTTGTACACGTCTACCGGATAGCGCCCATATTGCTGGATGTTGTAGATCATCGGGGCAATCCCTGTCCGCGAGTCGGAAAAGAAGCTAACCGCAGCAATCGCGGTATACACGCCACCGTAAATCAGTGCCCCACTGATTGAGAGCCCGATAAAGATGAACACGTCGTACCAGTAAAATGACAAATCAAGTTGAATGGCAGCATACCCCATGATGATGATCCCGGTTATGACTCCAAAAATGCGGTCTGGCGCAATCGACTCGAGGCATACCTGTGCCAGATTGTGAATGGGTCTCGTCAGGATGCGATCCATCTCGCCCCGGATGATATACCGTTCGTTGAAGTCCCAAAACCCGAAGAACATCGAGAACAACGCGTATGGAACCAAAAAGAAACCATAGATAAAGATAATCTCATCACGCGTCCAATCCCCCATAAGCGGAACATGTGTGAACACGACAATAATAAAGATAAGATTGATCAACTCAGATACCAGATTGGACACAAAATCCCCGATAAAATCCGTTCGATAAGCAAGTCTCGTCTTGAAGTACTGGCTCAGGTAGTCGGCAAAAATACTGAAAATATGTCTCATGTTTTGCATGCTCTACCCTCCTTGCACAACCAGCTTGTTGCGGGCAAGACGCCACATCACCAAGATGGGAACCAGTATGACAAACATCCAGATTACCTGAAAACCGATCAATTCCCAGGAACGTTCTGTTGTAATCGCACCTGTGAAGATCAGGCTCGGATAGTAGTTAACGGCCTGAAATGGAAGGTACCCCATTGCCGTTTGCGCCCAGCCCGGAAAAAAGCTGATCGGTAGCACGAGACCAGACAACAGATCGACCACCACCCGCTTGGCTCGCATCATTCCATCGTTTCGGAACAGGAAGAAAGTCAGCAAGCCTGTCACCAGGTTGATTTGTGTATTGATCAAAAACGCACACATCAAGCTGATCAAATACAGCCCCCATCCAGTCGCTGTCGCCGGGAAGCTGAACGGAATAATCAGGCTGATAAGGAAGATCCCTGGACCCGCGAAAAAGAGAAAGCGAAAGATCCCTTCCCCAAACGCCTGCGCTGTTTTCACGGACAAGTAATTATAAGGGCGTATCATTTCGATCGCGACCTTGCCTTCTCGGACGTCCTGGGCTATTTCTGTATCGATGTTGTTAAAATAAAACGCCCGCGACATCCAAGCAATCGCAACGTAGGAAGTCATCTGTTCCACCGTAAGCCCGCCCAACTGCTGCTGTCCTCCGTAGATCGCTCCCCACAAAAAGTAGTACGCACCGATGTTAATCGCGTAGATAATGATCCCGCTGTAATAGTTCACACGATAGGCAAGCATCGTCAAAAACCTCATGCGAATGAGTTCCATATAAAGCTTACGCATGGCTGGCTACCTCTTGGTCTGAGGAATAAATGTTGCGAACGATATCCTCTGTGCTCGTCTCCTCGATTTTCACGTCGCTGACTTCAAAGGCTGACATGACTGTCGACAAAACAAAGGGCAGCATTTCCTGACTTCGCGCTACTTTTACATTGAGGGTAAAATCATTGATTTGCTCGATCTCACAAGGCATCTCTCCCAATGCCTGACGGAGTGCGGCTGCTGATGTGCGCTTTTTCATTTGGAAGGACACCTTAGTGCCATTGCCCCATTTTTCCTTGAGGTCATTCAACAAGCCATCGAAGATCAGCTTCCCTTTGTCCATGACAAGCACGCGTTTACAGAGTGCTTCGATGTCTGACACATCGTGAGTCGTCAACAAGATCGTCATATTTTCCGTCTCGTTCAGATTGCGGAGAAACTCACGGATTTTTTGTTTAACGAGCACATCGAGTCCAACTGTCGGTTCATCGAGAAACAGCAGGCGTGGCTTATGAATCAACGAAGCAGCCACTTCACAGCGCATCCGTTGGCCGAGACTAAGCTTGCGCACTGGCTGACTGACGAACGGCGTAATCTCCAGCTCCTCAATCAAACGCTCCAGCCACTTTTCTCCTTCTGCCTCATCCACCTTATAAACACTCTTCAACAGACGGAAGGACTCTATCGGAGATAGGTCCCACCAAAGCTGAGAGCGCTGCCCGAAAACAACTCCGATGGATCGAACGTACTCTTCCCGCTGCTTGAAAGGCACATAGCCGTTAATGACGATTTCGCCGTCGCTCGGGGTTAAGATACCGGTCAGCATCTTGATCGTGGTCGATTTTCCGGCACCATTTTCCCCAATCAGCGCGAACATTTCCCCTTCCTCTACTGTAAAGGAAAGGTCATCCACCGCTTTTACCGTCTTGTACTCCCGACTGAACAAATCACGAAAAGCACCACCAAGGCCCGGTCTGGACTGATGGATGCTGAAATCCTTTTGTAAATGATTTACCTGAATCATGGAAAACCGTCCTTTTTTCTTCGCTTGAATACCATTTGTAGTGTATATGAGCCAATCAAATTGTGCAAAAGGCAAACTGCACCAAACTGTTAATGGAGGTAAAGGATCAGTCCCGTTTTGTCGTCTGACTTTTTGAAGCGGATATAGCGGATGCATTCGGGATCGCTGTTTTCCAGAGAGATGAGCTCGTCTGTATAACGTTGCAACCCTTTATGTACGATCGGCAGCACCGTCTCTTCCCACTTCGGCTGTGCTCCACCTAAAGCTCTCGGCATAAAAAGACCATCCGTCGCCAGCACCAATGCCTTCACGCCAACTCGATTCATGCGTCCATACTCTATAAAATCCCGACAGGCAACATCACCATTCAACACGCCGTAGCCTCCTGGTCCATTCGCCTGATAGCGGTTATGGATCAGGATGTCCATACATCGTTCGTACAGCCCTGTTCGGGTACACAATCCTCCTTTGATTCCTTCCTCCCACTTCGCCAAGGCTGCCTGTTCCAAATGGCTGACCTGCGTATGTGTCAGGGGTCGTACAATGTCATCATCATAAACGGCAAATATCATGCAATCTCCCAACTGTGCGTACTCGATATGGGCATCTCCTACACGGACAACTGCACAAGCCGCTCCCCACAATGCTTCCTTTTTCTCAAGATCGATGCCGCTTTGCCGCATCTGCTCCTGAAGGGCTTCGTTTATCGTCTCCAAATAATCGTGTAGAGCTGCATCCTCCGGCATTGCTTCCAGCTGCTTTTTTACGAGCTCAGCCGCGATAGCTCCGCCTGTCTGTCCTGCTGCGTTCTCATACGGGATCAGCGACGTAATGCCGTCGATTACCGCATACACATGCTTGACCTGCTGAATCACATAGGCGTCCTCATTGCTTTTGCCGCTTCCTTTCATGGAGATGCTCTCAAGTTTCATGATGACCCCGCCTTTACCCATGGAGTGATTTGCTTGAAAATTGTATCATTTTTCCTTTCCTTCATCTATAGATCTCCGTTCATATCCAGTTGTTGAACAGCTGTGGTAAGATAATGTAGGACTTTTTCCAAAAGAAAAGAGGGAATATGCATGAAACGTGAACGATCCGCGCAACTGCACGAGGAAGCACTCGACGTCATTCTAGGCGGGGTAAACAGCCCTTCCCGCTCTTTCAAGGCAGTAGGCGGGGGAGCACCCGTAACGATGGAACGTGCCCAGGGCGCGTATTTCTGGGACGTGGACGGCAATCGATATATTGACTTTTTAGCGGCATATGGCCCTATCATTACTGGCCATGCACATCCACATGTAACCAAAGCGATTTGTGATGCAGCTGCCAACGGAACCCTGTACGGTACTCCTACTCCATGGGAAATTACCTTCGCAAACATGATCCGCGAAGCAATCCCTTCGATGGAGCGCATCCGATTCAACAACTCCGGTACCGAATCAGTCATGACCTGCATTCGTGTAGCCCGTGCCTATACTGGTCGTGTCAAAATCATCAAATTCGCGGGCTGCTACCACGGCCACTCTGATTTGGTGCTCGTTGCTGCCGGCTCCGGGCCATCTACCTTGGGGATTCCAGACAGTGCGGGTATTCCACAAAGCATTGCCAGCGAAGTCATTACTGTACCTTTTAATAATGTTGAAGCATTTGCAGAAGCTATGAGCACATGGGGAAGCGAAACGGCTTGCGTCCTCGTGGAGCCGATTGTCGGCAACTTCGGTATCGTGGCACCTGAGCCTGGCTTCTTGGAAGAGGTTAACCGCATCACGCACGAAGCAGGCGCACTTGTCGTCTATGATGAAGTGATTACGGCCTTCCGCTTCTGCTATGGCGGAGCACAAAACCTCCTCGGAGTCGAGCCTGATCTGACTGCATTGGGCAAAATTATCGGTGGCGGTCTGCCAATCGGCGCTTATGGCGGTCGTCGGGAAATCATGGAGCAAGTCGCCCCACTCGGACCTGCGTATCAAGCAGGAACAATGGCTGGTAATCCTGCTTCCATCCGTGCGGGAATTGCCTGCCTGGAAGTATTGAAGCAGCCGGGCGTGTACGATGAATTCGAACGACTGGGCGCCATGCTTGCGAACGGGATCACCGAGGCAGCCAACAAACACGGCGTAACCATCCAGCTCAATCGCGTTAAAGGGGCATTGGCTGTTTACTTCACGGACGAGCCTGTTCATGATTATGATGCAGCTCAGAAAGCGAATGGAGAAATTTTTGCCCGCTTCTTCCAGCTGATGCTGAATGAAGGTGTATGCCTGGCACCATCCAAATATGAGGCTTGGTTCGTTACGACAGCTCATACAGAAGAAGACATTCAATACACCATCGCAGCTGTAGACCGCGCCTTTTCTCAGCTGTAAACCATTCCCACGTCCTTTCGCATCCGTCCGTGGAAATAATAAGCCTGTTCGCGATTATGTTTTCAAGGAGGATATCCCGGTGTCCAAAGGTGAAAAATCATATCCGCAGGCTCCTGAAAAGACGTTGGATTCCAAAATGAGCAGTAAAATGCTTGAAGTGAAGGGGTTTCAAAACCCGCGAAAAACCGAGCATCACAAAACCCAAAATCACGACAGGTAAACATCAAAACAGACACCTTCCCAATCATGATGACGAGGAATGTGTCTGTTTTTTTCGCATGCGGCAACATTGTCAATAATGGTCAGAGATTGTACAATAAAATAGTGAAACTGTCATAGGACTTATTCGTATACATGAATATGGGACAGAATGAAGTAGTAAGGTTACATGTATGGCTTAGCAACATTTCGTTTTCATAGATTACAACGAGGAGTGAGTGTGGAATGTTTTTCCATCCTATGGATTTCCTGATTCTGATTGCATTCGGACTGTCGCTCTGGGCACAGTTTCGTGTGAAAGGAACTTTTAACAAATTCGCCGAAGTTCCTACCTCCTCCGGTCTTACCGGTGCAGAGGCCGCCCGCCGCATGCTCGATGCGAATGGCTTGACGAACGTTCCTGTTCAACATATTCCAGGTACATTGACTGACCACTACGACCCGACTGACCGTGTCGTACGCCTGTCTGATCCTGTATACTTCGGCAACTCGATTGCCTCTCTGTCCGTTGCTTGTCACGAGGTCGGTCATGCGATTCAGCACAAGGTCTCGTACCCGATGCTGGTAGCACGCCATCGCATTTTCCCAGTAGTCAACCTGGTGTCCGGTGTGGCGCCATTGCTGCTGTTGGCTGGTTTCTTCTTTAAAATGGCTGGACTTTTGCTCATCGGGATTATCTTCTTCTCCGGCGCAGTTGCCTTCCAGCTCGTCACACTGCCTGTCGAATTTAACGCAAGTAGTCGTGCGAAAGAACTGATGCTCAAAATGGGCTTCATCCGCAATGAAGAAGAGCGTGGCGCAAGCAAAGTACTGGGCGCAGCCGCTCTGACGTACGTAGCTGCCGCTCTGATCTCTGTTCTGGAATTGGCGAAATACATCATGATTTTCCGTAGCTCTGACGACTAATCCGTTTAACGAAACTGCAAAGGTACAGCTCTCTCACATGGGAGGCTGTACCTTTTTTCATGAGGCTACGTTACAATAAGGCGGGGGGTTTTGCACATGCGAATTGGAATCATTGGATTAGGCAGTATGGGACAAATGCTGGTGAAATCACTCTGTAAAAGCGGTGTGATCCAGCCCGAGCATATCACCGTCTTCAATCGAACAAGAGAAAAGGCTGAAAATCTGCAAGCATCACATGGCATTCTCATAGCCGAAAGTGCGCAAGAGGTGTGCGACCAGGCAAAGCTGGTCTTTCTCTGCACAAAGCCACTGGATATCCTTCCTGTACTGTGTGAGTTGTCTATCCCTGAAAGTGTACATATCGTTTCTGTGGCAGCAGGTGTTAGCATCGATGATTTGGAAACCGTCCATGCTGGCGCCGTAAGCAAGGTAATTCCTACAGTCACTTCGCAAGAGCTGCATGGTGTATCTCTATTTACATGCAGCAGTCGAACAAGTGCAGAGGATCGCAATGAGCTTCTCACTCTCCTGTCTTCCATTAGTCAATCACAGGAAGTATCCGAGGTCGAGATCGAAACAGCGACGATCCTCACCAGCAGCGCACCAGGACTGATCGCAGGGATTCTTGATTCTTTCGCGCAGGCAGCCGTTCGCAAAACACCAGAGCTTGACTTGGATACGGCGAGAAGCATGCTGGTGGAAACGATGCTGGGAACCGCTCTTTTGCTCAAAAACGAACAGCTTAGCTTCGACCAGCTGATCGAACGTGTTGCTACCAAAGGTGGCATTACAGAAGAAGGCTTGCGTGTTCTTGACAAGACGCTTCCTTCTGGATTTGACGAGTTGTTTGCGATGACAGAATCCAAGCACGCTGCCTTGAAGATACTTGTCCAACAACAAATAAAAGCATAAATCGCGGATAGGAGAACAAGACAATGATCATTGGTTGGATTGGTTTGGGAAACATGGGCATTCCAATGGCTAGCAATCTGCTGGCTGCAGGCTACGACGTAGGTGTCTGGAATCGTACACCGGGAAAAGCTGCACCATTGGTGGCATTGGGTGCGACAGAGACTGCGAATTTGTCCGAGCTGGTAGCACAAAGCGATGTACTGTTTACTATGGTAAGCGACGATGATGCCGTAAAAGCAATCTATACAGGCTCAGATGGTCTCTTGAGTCTTCCCGTGCAAGGAAAGCTGGCGGTGGACATGAGCACCATTTCACCGGATACTTCCCGTTTTCTTGCCAAGCAGGCCAAACAAGCTGGGCTGCGCTTTCTCGATGCACCTGTCTCTGGCAGTGTAGGACCTGCAAAAGAAGGGAAGCTCGTCATCATGGTAGGCGGCGAGCAGGCGGATTATGAGGTAGCCAAGCCTATACTGGACAAGCTGGGCAAAGCAGCCTTTTATTTGGGACCAAACGGTGCTGGCACATCTGCCAAGCTGGCGATCAATCTGTTACTTGGCATTACGGTACAAGGTGTCTCTGAGACACTACTGTTCGCTCGCTCTCGCTGCATTGGCACGGAGCAGATGCTGGACATCATTTCCGAGAGCGCCGTGGGAACCCCGTTAATTCGCGGAAAAGCAGCCTCGATCCTCGCTGACGACTATCCTGCCGCCTTTGCCCTGAAGCATATGGCCAAGGACCTTCGACTAGCGCATGAGGCAGGCGTTTCTACACCTTTGGCGGAATCCGTCAATGCCACTTATCGTCATGCATTGGAATCAGGACTGGGAGAGCTCGATTTGATGGCGATCCTGCGTCACCTCGGTGGAAAATAGGTTTCGTGTTTAGACTGACCCTACATAAATGAAACAGCGGCTAGCTAAGACCTGAAAATAACGTCTTAGACTGGCCGCTTTTTTTTGCATTCCACCCAGAGTATACACCTATGTATGACATATATTGCTTACATAAGGAGGAGTATGCTATGCATGCAAAAAGTCTGTTCCATTCCGGTACCATAACCGAACTTTGATAGCTTCCCCTCATAATCCGTGAAAGATGACAAAGCGAAAGACCGGAATTGCTTCCGGTCTAAGACTGTAGAGAAACTCCGTTTTTTTCGGGGTTTCTTTCATTATTATCGTGGGAATAATAACGATTAACGAAAAGAGCTGGCAAAACATCCATAGTGAAATGGCGGCGTTATGAGGTGTACGGATAGGAAGAATATTTGTGAATGCAAAACAAACCTCCAGCTCCACATTTCTAGTGGTTTTGAAGGTTTGTTTGTAGAGGAAGATTTAGCATCCTAGCAAATTTTTCGTGTAATGCTGGTACCCTCATCCCCTAAATTATTCTTTTCCCTAGCAGCAGGTAAAGTTGAGAGGGTTCTGCAAGTTATGTTTTGCTGTCCCCTTTTCTAAAATACAAAAAACATTAATGGTGCAGGGAGGATCGAAACCGATTGTTGAATCTTTCTTGACACCAATTAACTTTGAAAATTGATCTAACATAGTCATAACCTCCATTTTTTTACATTTTTTACTTTCAATTCAATTATAATAATTGCAACACACAACTGTCAAATGATACATTATTTACAAATGGTTACTAAAATTACCAAAATGGAGTTTGAGGGAGGTTTCTGTGTACGTTCTCATTCCACTAACGGTAGCAGTTGCTTTATTCGGCATGCAACTCTATTCATACCGAAAGTTCAGGAATATCGTTACTCTCTTTTCTGTAGAAGATTCTTTTTTTTCACTTCTAAACCAGTATTTTATCGGTGTAAATCTCAAAGAGTCACTTTTATTCCCCACGCATTTTTCACAAACACCAACCATTGTCATGTTCGCTGCCCCCTCATGTGATACATGCCATCATGAAGTAGAAAGATACTTAACCCATATCAAGAAAAAAACAACCAACCTTCCTTTCTTATGTGCGGTTAAGCAGGATGATTCTGACTATCAGCACTTTATCGACACATTTAGCGGAAAAATTACGATGGTTCCCGTCGACACAAAAACCATGAGCGAATTACAAATCATCAACTTCCCGAGCCTGTTTATTGTTGACTCACAGGGGATCATTCGATATGTAGGACGCTCAGTTGGTGAGCTAGTAGACATCTTGAAGCACAAGGAGAAGCAAGAGCTTCACAACATCCAATAAAACTAGAAAAGGTGTTCCTCATGATTGTTCAATCATTTATCAAGCTGTTCGTTTTCTTATGGGCCCATGCCCGGCTACTTCTCACGCTTTTAGTTTGCTTAACAATCATGACTGGTTTACTACCAGTAGCCACCCTTTGGCTATCCAAAGAAATGATCAATGAGGTCGCGAAAATCATTCAACTCCAAGTGGGTGATTATCGTTATGCTTTTTTCTTACTCTCACTTCAATTTTTAATAGCGATGGCTACATCTGTGCTTCTCAATATCCAACAATACCTGAATGGAAAGCTTGAAAATGTTTTGGAACTCGCGGCGCAATCACTTGTACTTCAAAAGGTAGAAGCGGTACCGCTTTTCTATTTTGATATTCCTGATTTTTACAATCATTTAGAGAGAGTTCACTTGAATGTGGGCACACGCTTTTTATCACCACTCACGATCCTATTAGAGATCGTGAGAGCCAGCATTACAATTTTCAGTTTCTTGCTCTTTTTACTTACCGTTCACTGGAGCCTCGTCATTTTAAGTTTGATCGCGGCAATTCCCGTCTTCTTTATTCAAATTCGGTTTGGCAGTATCAATTATTGGCTCAGATACGGCTTAACCCCCTTAATTCGCGACATACATTATACCAGTTTTTTATTGAAAGATCGGCAGTCAGCCAAGGAAATTCGACTATTTGGCTTAGGTCAAACGCTACTGAAAAGATGGTCAACCTCCATTACCCACCAGTTCACTGAGACATTAAAGGTGTTGCGAAAGCAACAAGCAACTGAGGTCGGCCTAGATGGGTTTACCGCACTTTTGTACTTTGGGACAGCTGGAATTATCATCTGGTTAATCCGTACCACCTCTATCCAAATCGGTGAGTTTGTAGCAATCGGACAAGCTGTGCAGGGAACACAAGGATTGACCAATCAGCTATCTAACCAGTTAGCCAAAATATTTGGAGAGATTCTCTATATAAACGATTTTTTTCATTTCATCGAATATGAACACCCTGAAAAGGATGCAAGCGACGAAGGCTCGGCTCTCTTTCCTGCACCGCTACAACAGGGCATTTTTATAAAAGGATTGTCATTTACCTACGTGAATACGACAAATCCTGTTCTAAGAGATATTCACTTGCACATACGACCTGGTGAAAAAATCGCAATCGTGGGTGAAAATGGCTCGGGTAAATCAACCTTAGTCAAATGTGTGATGGGGTTGTATCCCATATCACAGGGTGACATTTCCTTCGATGGCCTCAGTATTAGCCAGATCAAACCTGATGATTTACGCAAAAATATGACCGTGATCTTCCAGGATTTCATCAAATATGCCTATACGTTACAAGATAATATTGGTTTTGGTGATACCGAACGAATAAACGATCTAAAATGGATGCAAGAAATTGCCGCTACAGCTGGCGTGGATCAAATCGTTTCCAAACTTCCAGATGGCTACCAAACCTATTTAAGTCGCTATTTGCAAGAGGGAACCGATCTTTCTGGAGGACAATGGCAAAAAATTGCCTTGGCTCGTGCTCTGTTTCGAAATAGTGATATTGTGATTTTAGATGAGCCAACAGCAGCTCTTGATCCCATGACTGAGCTTTCTGTATACCAACTCGTACGAAAACTGACCGAAAATAAAACAACCCTATTTGTCTCACACCGTATGGCTGCCGCTAAAATGGCAGATCGGATTATCGTGATGAAGGATGGTCAGTTAGTCGAGTCTGGAACGCATGATGAACTGATTTCACGTAATAAAGAATATGCGCAGATGTATCATGCTCAAGCACAATGGTATGCAACACCAGTGGAAAGCAGGTGAAAAATTGGAAATCGCATCCTTTATCTTTCGCATGATTCTAGCACTGTTGTTTATAAGCTCGTCTGTATCAAAAATCAAAAACAGCACGACTCATGCTTCAATTGTAAAAGACTACAAAATACTGCCTGAACGATCTATTGGATTTTTTGCCGTCCTCGACACTTATTCTGAATTGCTGATTGGATTGCTACTCATTTTCGGGCTGTACTATTCCTGGGCAGCTCTGGCTGGTAGTGGTTTACTACTCCTGTATAGCGTGGCTATTGTGGTCAATTTATTGCGCGGGAGACGAGAAATATCATGTGGTTGCGGTGGCATCGTCGGCAATCACAATCTATCATGGGTACTGGTCAGCCGAAACGTCTTGCTCATTGCGATGTGTCTCTGGGTCTATCAAATACCGACCACCTATGGGAATCTCTCATGGGCATTAGAAACAGGAAATTTCAGGACCGTATATGGAGAAGAGTACTGGACGTTAATGATCATCGCATTGTTGTCCACACTTGTGATTCTGATTGGTCAACATCTAGGGAGCATTCGGAAGAAAGTACACGAGCTAGTCGCACAAAAATAAATATCATTCCCTCACGAAAAAGGAGAGATCCTCTGTGGAAACGTTTATACAATGGTCTGTGATTGCGTTATGGGTATTTGTCATTGTGCAATTCGTCGTTATCTACCTGCTAACAAAACTAGTAGCAGATTTTATCAATAAATTACAAGCAAAAGAAAAAGAACCGAGTGTAGACAACTGGATAGGCTCCAGAGCCCCGGTTCTGATCGATAACAGTCCATCTGGAACAAGCATTGATTTTACAGAGATGAAAAGCCACTCTACACTTGCACTTTTCACGGCAGAAGGTTGTCCCATATGCCAGCAAATCATTCCACATTTAGAGAAGGTAAAACTACGATTTCCTCATCTTAAATTACTAGTTGTTTATTCAGGAAAGCTCATTCACGAGAACCAAAACCAGGACGATATTCAGTATATCGACTCTACCATTTCGTTTTCAATGTACCAAATCGATGCCATCCCATCTGCTGTCCTGATCGACAAAAAAGGAATTATCCTTGCCAAAGAATCTGTTCCTACCTTTCATTACCTACTGGCATTGCTTGAAAAACATGCGCATATCGAAGCGGACACCTCGGAGTTCATTCCTGCGTCGCTCTCAACAAATCTAGGAGAAAATAAAGCAAATAAAATTGCCCCTCAACCATATTCATGACTGTAGAAAACCTACCCTTCATATTTTAAGAATATTACAGTAAATCAACGCGGTGTCGTGTTTGACAAATAAAAAAGACTACCGACTTTTTCGACAGTGATATTATCCCCTTTGAGTAGACAGTGTAAAAAGCCCGCCCACCTAACGGTGGGTGGTACACTCTACTTGGAGGGGATTTTCTCATGGCTAAAAAAGGTCAAATATTCAAGCGTTATTCCGAGGAGTTTAAGCTGAGAGCAGTAAACATGTATCAACAGGGAGAGATGGGTTATAAAGCAATAGCTAAGGAATTAGGGATACCTAGTAAAACACAAGTTCTACAATGGGTTCGAAAGAAGAATAAAGGCGAAGGTTTTGTGGATCAAAGAGGAAAGAATGGTTCTAGTGACACCCCATTTGTTGGTCCAAGAACCAAGTTTGCTACTGTGGAAGAAGAAAGGGACTATCTAAAGGCGCAGGTAGAATACCTAAAAAAGCGCAATCCCAATCTGCATCTGGGGGGAAGGTATGGAAAATAACTCGCTTTACGATCATAAACGAGCTGCGTAAAAAATATCCACTAACGTGGTTGGTAGAAATTGCGCAAGTGTCACGGTCGGGTTTTTACAAATGGCTTAGCACCAAAGGAAAGCCGTCAGCAAGAAATGAGTTAGATCAGATTCTGAAAAAGCATATGATGGCGATTCATTTGGAGCATCCATACTATGGTTATCCACGAATGCAGATAGCATTAAAGAAGAAGGGATTGAATGCGAATCATAAGCGAATATACCGCCTGATGAAAGAATTAAACCTTCAATCCATCATCAGGAGGAAGCGCCGCTATTTTGGTAAAGCACCTTCGATTGTATATCCCAACTTACTTAACCGTAAGTTTAGAGCGGACAAGCCCAATGAGGTATTTGTAACAGATATTACGTATGTTGCACTTCATAACCGTTACTATTACCTTTCGGTCATTCAGGACCTTTTTAACAACGAAGTTGTTGCCTGGAAAGTTTCCAAGCGAAATGATTTACAACTTGTGTTAGACACTGTGGGGCAGCTAAACGAAGAAAGAGACGTGCTGAAAGCAACCCTACATTCAGATCAGGGCTTCCAATACACGTCTCGACAGTACAATAAGCGAATAAAGGAACTTGGCATAAGTGGCAGCCACTCTCGCAAAGGAAACTGCCTTGATAACGCCTGCATCGAATCCTTTTTCTCGCATCTCAAAACTGAGACATTGTACTTTACTGAGTGTAAGACAGAAGAAGATCTCTTTCAAGCCATTGAAAAATACATTTGGTTTTATAACCATGAACGGTTCCAGAAAAAATTAAACCAGTGTGCCCCGGTTGAATACCGAAACACACTGGCTGCTTAGGCTTTTTTAATTGTGTCTACTTGACAGGGGTAAGACCACAGTCTGAGACCGGAATTGCTTCCGGTCTTTTTTCGTCCAATACGCTTTTGTTTTGCCTTCAGCCACTCATTAAAAACCTTCGTTTCCTCTACTGCCCGTTGATCTGACAATACATCACCGGGTTTGTTGCCTTACCAGTAGAAAAGTCTACGGATAAGACAGCCTGTTCGTGTTTAATTTACGGAAACCCCACTAGAATGCTCCGTCTGCTTTTTTTGCAAGCGCAACGCAAAAAGGAAAGCGATGAGTAACAATCCAGCAGATACATAATAAACAGCCCGGACTCCCTGCCATTCAGCGATAGCCCCCATCACCAAGGCAGAAGCGCCAAAGACGAGTAAATCAATCGTCCCCTTTGCTGACATGACATAGGGCAATGCTGATTCTTCAGTCTCTTGTTGCAAAAGTGTCTGCTTGCTTACATGAACCATTTCCAAAAACGGGCCTAGTGCAAAGGAAAACAACAGTGCCACAAGAGCGTTCGTACTGCTACCAAAACAAAAGGTAAAGAATCCGACGCCAATCGTACCACAAATGATCCAGCGAAATAAATGGCGACGCATCCGCTCCGCATACATCAATAGCAGCGTTCCACCTGCAATGGCTCCAAGCATGTAACCGGCATTGATGTAACCCCACCATTCTTCTCCTTGTCCAAGCACATCGAGGACAAATGGCAGCATAATCGCAGCGATCCACCCCCCCCCGGACAAGCCGATCAAGATATCCATCGTGACCAGCAGTCGTAGTACAGGTACATTGCGAATGGTTTTCCATCCAGTGAGCCAGTTTGTTGTCGCCTTAGCTGCCCGTTCTTCACGCAGCTTTTCGCTTGCCGGTGCAATGCCTGTCATCGCAATCGTCGCCACAACATAGGCACCAACCGTTCCCCACAGAACCACACCTGCTCCCAGCCAAGAAACGAGTAATCCCCCTGCGGCCCAGCCAGCAAAATGAACGGTTTGATCCGAGGTGGCAAGCAAACCATTCGCTCGCATGAGGTCTTCTCGTCCGACCAACTGCGGCACCATGGCATTGCGCGCAGGGTTTGCCCAGCCATCCATAAAGGCGATGGTTGACCCCAATCCGAACAATAGCCAGATCCACTCTCCCTGCTCTCCTGCACCGCTGCTGACAGCTAATGAGGCTGCAGCCAGAAGTATCGTCTTCAAGCCTTGCGACAACACGAGCATGCCCGTCAACGACAATCGCTGAAACACCAACGGAGCCAACAAGCTGCTCACAGACTGCGATGCCACGATGACAACCGGTATAAACGCCGTGTACATGACAGAGCCAGTTGCAGCGTAAATGACAGAAATAAACGCGACAATATAAAATACATCCCCAAGGTTGGCCAATGTCTGACCCGCCCAGAGACAAATAAAGCGTCGATGCCACATGAAACGCACTCTCCTGTCGGTTCAGGACCAGCCTATACGTCCTGATGGAATATGAAGTTATTCACACCGACTCGCCATCACAATGGAGGTGCACCTCTTTTCGCGAAAATTACCTTTTATTCTATTTCAGAATCAGAATGCTGTACAGATTTGTTTCGGAAAAAGCTGTAGTACACCCAGCCTGCGTTAATAAACAAGAAAGCACTCGTCATGTAAAAGACTCCGCTAATGCTCACATAGCCTGCCAAAAAGCCACCAATCATCGGCCCAAGCATGCTGCCGATACTGACGAAGCTGTTGTTATAGCCGTAGACGCGGCTGACCATATGTACGGGTGTTGCTCGTCTCAGCAAGGCATTGACGGAAGGAAGCAGGCCCCCCAGCGACAAGCCTAACAGGAACCGGAGCACGATCAATTGCCATACCGTATGTACTAAGCCTTGTGGTATAAAGATGATCGCGGCAGCCAAGAGAGAGAACAGGAGCACCTTTTGGGAACCGAACCGATCACCTAAACGCCCCAGCTGTGGGGAGGCAAAGACATTCGCTACCCCCATGCATGCCTGGACAATACCGGCCCACAGCGCTACCTTTGCTCCTTCTGATCCAACCAATTGCGAAATGTAGATCGGCAACACAGGAATAATACTAAACAGCGCAAACTGGATCATTACGGTTACAAAAAAGAGCGCCGGGAGTTCTTTGGAAGAAAAGATCATCTGAAAATCTTCCCGTAGACTCGACCGTTCCTTTTTTTCAGGTGGAACAAAATTCTCTTTCACCATAAACGTAATGACCAAGGTCGCCAGTAATAATACGCAACCGGTTATCACAAAAATCATCCGAAAGCCGATCTTCTCGGCGAGGACACCGCCAAACAGCGGTCCCATAATGGTTCCGGCCGTAATAAAAGACTGAAGCAACCCGGTTGCCCAGCCAATTCGTTCTTTTGGTACAGAGGATGCTACCAATGCGGTACTGGCAGGGATGATTCCCCCAACGAGTCCATTGAGCAGACGAAGGGCCAAAAGCTGCCACAGACTTCCCGCAAAACCGGTCAGTGCCATGGTAATGGACATGAAAAATCCCGAGCGCAAAATCATGATCTTGCGCCCGTGCTTATCGGCCAAATTTCCCCAAATAGGCGAGACGAGGCCCGCCGTCAAAAAGTTGGCTCCAAAAATAATCCCCGCCCAAGCCGTGACTTGATGAGGGTCTTCAATTCCGAAATCCTGTTGAATGTAAAGCGGTAAAAAAGGCATGATCATGCTCATCGCCACCATGACGAAAAACAACGATCCGCAGAGTACATATAAATTACGGCGCCATATCTCCATCGGATTTCCTCCAATCCCATCTGCTTATCCCAGTTGCGGGTCGGATGTACTTCCTAAATCTTGCACACTCCACAGGCCATAGTATGCTCCCTTTCTCCCAAGCAATTGCTCATGCGTGCCTTCCTCAACAATTTGTCCCTCTTTCATGACAATGATTTTGTCCGCATGGGTAATCGTCGAAAGTCGATGGGCCACGATGAGCGTAGTTCTGCCTTTTGCCAATCTGGCCAAAGACTCCTGAATCGTGTGCTCTGATTCCAAGTCGAGTGCAGATGTCGCCTCATCCAAAATCAGAATACCCGGGTCACGCAGGAAAACTCGCGCAATCGCAATTCGCTGTTTTTGCCCACCAGAGAGCTTCACACCGCGCTCTCCCAGCTCCGTATGGTACCCATTCGGTAATTCGCTAATAAAGTCATGGGCATTTGCCGCCTTCGCAGCTTCCTGCACAGCACTGTCATCTGCATCAGGATTGCCCATTAAAATATTCACTTTTGCTGATTCACTAAACAAAATATTATCTTGCTGCACCATCCCGATGTGGTGACGCAAATTTTGCTGCTTCACATCGCGGATATCGATGCCATCAATCGTAATTTTCCCTTCTGTCACGTCCCAAAAACGAGGCAGCAAGCTAATCAGCGAAGATTTTCCGCCGCCTGACATCCCGACAATCGCAACCGTTTCACCAGAAGAGATGCTTATATTCACACTGTTCAAGACAAGAGGGCCTTCCTCCCGATAGCGGAAGGACACGTTCTCAAAGCGGATTTCTCCGCGAATGCGCTTGGTTGCAGGGTCTATAGGCAGCTCCCCTGCGTTTGGTTTGTCAACAATATCGTACGATTCATCGATAAACTCGAACATCCGGTCCATCGAGGCAATTGCTTGTGTCAGTACCGTACTGGAATTGACCAGACGGCGCAATGGCGTGTACAAGCGTTCCAAATAAACATAAAATGCAACGAGCGTCCCTACGCTCATACTCCCGCCAATCACTTGGTAGCCAGCATAGGCAATGACCAGGAGCGGTGCGATATCCGTCACCGTATTAATTACAGCAAAAGTTCGCGCATTCCAGCGTGTTTGCGCCAGTGCCTTATCCAAAAACTGATTGTTTTCCTTTGCGAATTCCTTGCTTTCCTGCTTCTCCAAGGCAAAGCTGCGGATGAGCGCCATCCCATTGACACGTTCGTACAAATATCCTTGCAAACGCGCCAGTGCCGCAGAACGATCCTTTGTCAATTGACGCAAGCGCTTGTAGAAAAATTTGACGGAAATACTGTACAAAGGGAAAACGACAATTGCCACAAGCGTCAGCTCCACATCCATGTAGAGCATAATCGCCAGTGTCAGGATGATCGTAATCAGGTCCAGCCAGAGATTCATCAGTCCCGTTTCCACGAAGCTTTTGGTTGATTCCACATCGTTAATGATGCGGGAGATAACCTCACCCGTCTTGGTATTGTTATAATAGCGCATCGACAATCGCTGCAAATGAGAAAATAATTGATTGCGGATGTCAAACAGGATGCGGCTGGATACCCACTGTGCATAGTATTGCCGAATGTATTCTACAGGAGCGCGAACGACTGTAAATAACAAAAACGCAACGAGCATCAGCCAAAATAACTGTTTCAGCTTTTCCTCTTGTGGAAGCGGACTTGGCAGCAGGTCATCAATGACGTATTTGATAAGAAGCGGCAGAGCGAGTGGAATCGCAAATTTTATAATACCAATGAATATGGTGCCCAGGATTTGTTTCCAATAGGGCCAGACATATGCCAAGTAACGGCGTATGCTCAAGCATCATACCTCCTTTGCAAACAAGGAAATCCCTCCCCCGGTCATTCGGGAAAGGGATTATTCCTCATCATCTCGTACTAAAAGATAACGCTCGTACCAACGTTGGACAAAGCCGCTCTGAAAAGGGCCACGTCGTGCACTTACCCAATCCAGCACCTCACGCAATGCTGTCTGCACTCTTTCCACAACAAATGGAGGATAGTTCATCTGTTTGCTATGCAAAAGAAACTCCTCTTCGTCGAGAATCGAGTACGTCATATCGGGAAACACTTTTACGTCGAGATCATAGTCTATGTAGCTTAGCAATTGTCCCTTCATGCTGAAGGGCGAACCAATGTTGCAATAATAATAAATACCGTCATCACGAATCATGGCAATGGTATTGAACCACTGGCCTCTACCAAATGTACAAATGGCCGGTTCACGCGTACGCCATTCCCGCCCGTCTGCTTCTGTCACCTTGACCCGATCATTTCCCCCAATCACCACCGCATCACTGGTATGAATCAACGTAGATTTGTCCCATATGCGGTGCAACGAATGGTCATGTTTATAACTTTCTATGCGGATATTGGAGCCCGGAGTTGGTGACATGACTCTCCCCTTTCTTCTCTTCTCTATTTGAATGGGGACAAGCCTCCTTTAAGAAGAGAGCTTTTTGGAAAGTGTAACATATTTTTGTACTTCATAGCCAAGTGAAAGGTAAAACGGAAGGACTTCCGGATTTGATTGATTGACCATGATCAAGACGTTATTGACACCTCGTTGCTTGAAACGCTTTTCAATTGCTTCAACGAGTTCGCGACCAATACCTGAGCCTTGCATCTCTGGAAGTACAGCCAATCGGTAGAAATAGGCACGTGCTCCGTCGATCGTGCCAACCACGACCCCTACAACTCTGCCTTCAATTTCTGCAACCATTACCAGATCGCTGTCCCAAGCCAAATGCTGGGCCAAATCGTTCAATGACTCTTTGTCCGATTGGTCCAACCCCGTCTCCTGCCAAATACGTGTGATAGCCGAATAGTCACCGAGTCGAAACGGACGAATCAGCATGTGTTGCCTCCTTCGTAACCTTCTTCCTCTATTGTACAACACATGGACAACTTTGTCTTGTGTCGCAACACCACAAAGTCTCCAACTCCATACTCCATCTTCAATAAATCATTATGTCAAAAGAGAAATACCGCCGTCTACAATCAATGTTTGTCCGCGAACCATCCACGCTTTGTCA
Organism: Brevibacillus fortis; assembly: GCF_046196545.1. Lineage (GTDB taxonomy): Bacteria > Bacillota > Bacilli > Brevibacillales > Brevibacillaceae > Brevibacillus > Brevibacillus fortis_A. The sequence continues at coordinate 1,114,527 of NZ_CP176370.1, read as the reverse complement.
GAGAGCAAGAAAATCACAGCATTAGCCAAATCTTCCGGCTCCACAATACGTCCTGCTGGCGTACGCTCTGCTGAGCTACCGAGCAATTCTTCACGATTCGGGAAATGTTTGAGTGCATCCGTATCCACCGCTCCGCCAGAAACAGCGTTTACTACAATATTATGCGGTGCGAGCTCGACTGCCAAATAACGAGTAATCGCTTCTACAGCTGCCTTTGATACGCCAACCGCTGTATAGTTGTCGAGAACTCGAATAGACCCAAGGCTGGACAAGCTCACGATTTTTCCGCCGTTGCCGCCCTTGATCATTAGTTTTGCCGCTTCTTGCGCACAGAACAACAGCGCCTTGCTGTTAATTTCCATGGTCCAGTCCCAATGGCTTTCTTCCAGCTCCATCAGCGGACGCAGTACACCCGATGCCGCATTGTTCACAAATACATCCAAGCGACCGAATTCCTGGTCAATTTCTGCGAACAACTCTTTGATTTTTGCTACATCCCCTACATTGGCTTTGATCAGATGGACACGAGCGCCCTTTGCTTCCAGCTCTGCTGCTGCTTCTCTTGCCGCAGTGCGGTTACGCAAATAGTTCAGCACCAGGTCATAGCCCTGTTCCGCCAATTGAAGCGCAATCGCTTTTCCGATTCCTCGCGTTCCGCCAGTAACCAGTGCTACTTTTTTCGTTGTATTCATAAAAAGATTACCTCCCAACCTGACCAACTATTAATAGCAGGTACTAATAAGTAAAAATCACTTATTCATTATACAACTCCACCTGCGCTTTTTCTACCTGCGGAAAAAATACCGGCATGACTTGATCCTCTCGACTATAGCCATACTAAGCTCGCAGTATTAGGCAAACCACTACCACATAAGGAGGAATGGCAGGGTGTACATAGGTCGAGAATTGTCCGAATTAACCATGGTGCCACTGGCTGATTGGGAAATGAATGAGCTGCTTTATTACCATCACAATTTCTCACAACTGGCGGCTTACCTCAGTGCAGAAGGAGCCTCTCTTCACGTCAAAGTCATCCATGAGCTTGAATCCCGTGGGCCTGTGAATGGAGACAGCGGGGGATGGGATCATTCCTCGTCACCTATTTACGATTAAGTAAAAAACCCGGCTGCTCGTGTATGTAAACACGGCGCCGGGCTTATTTTTAGATACGGAATTTGCCGATCTGGTTTTGCAATTCCTCCGCGAGGTGTTCGAGAGAAACGGCTGAGGAAGCGATCTCTTCCATAGAGGCTAGCTGCTCCTCTGCAGCTGCGGATACGCTTTGTGTTCCATCAGATGCTAGCAGTGTCACTTCGGAAATATGACCAATGATTTCAACCACTTGCTGTGCCCTTGTGGAGAAATCACGCGTCGCTTCCGATACCTGACCGATTTTCTCTGCCACTTCATTGACAGCTGATTGAATTTGTTCGAAGGACTGGCCAGCTTCGTTCACTTTTTCAATACCTTCCGTTACTTCACGCTTGCTTTGATCCATAACAATCACAGCATGGTTTGTCTCCGCTTGGATCGCGGTGATCAGCTGACTAATTTGTTGTGCCGAGCTTGCGGATTGCTCTGCCAGCTTGCGTACCTCATCAGCCACCACAGCAAAGCCTCGTCCATACTCTCCTGCTCGTGCCGCTTCGATTGCCGCATTTAGTGCGAGCAGGTTGATTTGATTAGCGATAGCAGTGATCACATCCACGATGTTTCCGATTTCTTGAGAACGCGTCCCCAGATTATCCACGACTTTTGCCAGACCGTGAATCGATTCGCTGGATGCGTTCATTTGCAACACAGCCGATTGAATGGCTTTGTTTCCGGTCACTGCCAAGTCCGACGATTCCCGGGCTGCGGTAAATACATTTTGTGTATGCTCTGCGATCTGACCGATTCTTGCCGACATTTGTTCGACTGCTGCGTTACCCTCCTGCGTATGGGAGACTTGCTGCTCGGTTCCCTCCGCCATTTCTTGCATGGTCTCTGCGATCTGTTCTGTCGCTTTGCTTGTCTGATCCGCACTTGCGGCGAGCTGCTCTGCCGAAGAAGCGAGCTGCTGAACAGAATCATTCACAGAATGGAGCAAGGAGCGAAGAGATTCCGCCATATGATTGAAGGCTTTGCCCAATGTACCCAGCTCATCGTCACTTCGTATATCTACTTGTTGTGTCACATCGCCTTGGCTCATTTTTTCCGCTGCTTCTGTCAACATGCGCAAAGGACGGAGTAAGGAGCGCAAAATCAGGTAAATGACTCCGCCAGCTACCACTAGTGCAACAATTATAATCACGAGCATGGTGTAAAAAATTGGATCTGCCGCTTCTGCTGCTTCACTTTCATACATCACGCCTACAAGCTTCCAGCCCGTATTTTCATTCGTAGTAAACACGGCCTGGACAGGATTTCCCTCGTGATTAAATTGTAAACGTCCGGACTCTTCCGCATAAACAGTATCTGCCCAAGACTCTGCTACTTCTACGCCCGACTCTCCATTTGGATTGACAAGCATCTTGCGGTTTTTATCCAAAATAGCCATATATCCTTGCGTACCAATCTTCGCCTGCTTAACGGTTGTGTCCAGCGCAGTCAGTTGAATATCAATCCCAAAGACACCGGACTGATCAGGCAATGCCATGGCTATTCCCACCACGACTTTGCCCGTAATGGCATCAATGTATGGGTCCACAATGATGCCATTGCCAGGTTGCTTCATGGCTGCTATGTACCAATCTCTCTTTCGCGGGTCGAATCCGTCCGGGAGCTTGGAATCGGTTGCGGTCATCATGCCGCCATTCTCGTCCCCGATATACGCTTCACTCACTTCCGGATTCATAGCGAGAAAGCGCTGCAATTTCTTTTTCGTGTTTATTCTGGTCTCTTCCAGGATGTCGTTGCGTACAATATCAGCAGCGATCCACTCCACATTTCTGGATTGCTCCAACAGTGTCCGATTCAAAAGCGCATCTATCAACCGAACATTTTCAGAGGCAGTCGTAAGCAATTCATCTGACAACTCTGCCTTGGCACTCTGATAAGAGAGCAGTCCAAGCAAGAGCATGGGGATTACTAATATCGTGGAAAATGTAGCGATCAGCTTCGATTTCACAGTGAGTCTGGGTGTTTTCATTTCGCTAGCATCACCTTTCTGGGTGTCATGATTGTTCTATATTCATACCCGCTATATGCCTAATTGTAAACCTTCATTTGCCCACTAAACTACACATTCGTTTATTATTTATTATTTTTTATTATATTCAGAATATACTTTCTTCTATAAATAGGTAAAAAATCGCTTTACAACAAGAAAAAAATGCCATATTCTTAGATTACGTTCCACACACTACTACTACGGAAAGAAAGGAGGCAGCACAATGATGATGATAGCAATGAATCCAAATCCAGCTCTTATTGATCGTCTTGTGGATTTTCTAACTGAATATAGCAGCGCCTCCTGGGTCGACGAATTCCAGTAGTATTCGTACTCTTCAACATTTCTATTTCGTCTATTACCGACCACAGGTGTTGTTGCTTGTGGTCTTTCTATGTCCTTCAAAACGGCATGTCCGTTTTTGTTGCCAGAAGACCGCAGGCTTTCGCCCGTGGTCTTTTTCTTTCTCATCAATTAACATTTTCCACCTTGAAAGGGGGTGATTGGTAATGGTACTGAACTTTTTGCTTTTCACAGTCAAGATTGAACGCAATAAGGAACAAGCGGAAACACTTTTCGCAGAATCTGCTCGCTGTCGCTATCTCGAAGAACGCGCCGAAGAACATGCTTTTGAAGCTGCACAATTTGTGAGCCGCATTTAATGGACGAAACACGATTACTTGACTACAGGAGGGATTTGGGTATGAAAAACAAACAACGGCGTCAGATGATGAGGTTTACAGGAGTCAAAGCGATAGATGGCAGCTGACTGCACCAAACTAACGGGATGGGAGGGATACACTCATGTACATTCCAATGATTTTCTTCACAATCATTATTGAGAAACGGAAATTGACACCGAAGCAAATTGAAGCAAAATACATGCAAGAGCAAGCGCTGAAACGCATCGAAGAACAAAAGCATCAGATCGTGACACAATTTCCAGAGTTTTTGATTCGATAAAAAGAAACGGTTTTACAAAGATCATGTCTGCGGGGGCATGATCTTTTTATTTTCCACTGCTCTTCCCCTCTCTTGAAGCTTTATAATGGACTCAAAAGAGAAAAGTGGGGAGTGAAATCATGGAGTATCAAATCGTCTTTTTAGACATTGATGGAACACTCGTCAACGAAGAGAAAATCATACCACCGGATACACTCGAAGCCATTCAAGAGTTGCAAAGAAACAAGATCGAGGTCGTCTTAGCAACAGGCAGAGCTCATTATTATTTTGACGAGCTTGCCCAGCAGTGCGGCATCGACTCGTATGTCAGTTGTAATGGCGCATATGTCGTCTATCAAGGAAAAACTATTTATGATCGCCCCATCCAGACCAAAACACTCGATCAATTGCAGCAGATCGCGGCCCAGCACGACCACCCCATCGTGTTTCAAGGCAGTACGGCGGGCTTCTCTACCCATAAGCAGCATCCGTATTTGGATTGGACCTTTCAGCAATTGAAACTGGATTCCCCCGATCACAATGCAGACTTCGCCCATTCTGAAAATATTTATCAAGCGCTGTTGTTTACGCCAGATGCACACGAACAACAGTACAGAGAAGAGATTCCCGCTCTCTCGTTTATACGCTGGCATGAGTATTGTATGGATGTTTTTGCAAAAGGTGGTTCAAAAGCCCTCGGTATTGAAGCGCTCCTCTCACATATCGGGCTTGCGCCAAGCAAGGCAGTTGCTTTTGGAGACGGTCTGAATGACAAAGAAATGCTTTCTTATGTCGGGATGGGGATCGCGATGGGCAATGCGCATGAAGCTTTGTTGCCGCATGCCAATTATGTAACGCGCCACGTCGATGATGGCGGGATATCCCACGGCTTGCGTCATATCGGTATGATGAAATAAATAAGCTGCCGAGAAATGCTCGACAGCTTTGCCTAATTGTTATTTTTGTCCCAACAGCTCACGAATTTTTTGATGCGCCATCGGGATGGTGTAAGTATCTAATTCCTCCCAAGCTACGTATCTTGCATGAGCGGGGAGCTCTTCCCCTTCGATCCAGTCACAGGACCATACTTGCATATTCCACTGTAAATGGGAAAAGACGTGCTGAACCGTACCTAGCGGCTGCATGACTTCTACATCGATTCCGAATCGTTCACGCAAACCAACTGCAAGTGCCTCCTGCTTGGCAGCATCACTTTCCTGTTCGGTTTCAACAGTAGGAAATTCCCACATGCCAGCGAGAAGCCCCTGATCAGGACGCTTGTTCATCAATACTTTGTCGTCGCGAATGATAATGCCTACTTGCAGATCAACAGGACGTGGAGGTTTGGCTTTGCCTTTGACCGGCAGCTCTTCTGCCACTCCCTCCTGACGCGCCATACAGTAGTCAAACACGGGACAGGTCAAGCATTGCGGAGTGCGCGGCACACAGACCATCGCTCCCAGCTCCATTAAAGCCTGATTGAAATCTCCCGCTCTCCCCCCTGGAATGACCTGGCGTACGAGATGCTCGATTTTGATTCTCGTGGCAGGCTTGGCGATGTCGTCGGTTAAATACAGCAGGCGTGAAAAAACACGCATAACATTTCCATCCACAGCCGGCTCCGCCTTTTCATAGGCAATGCTAAGAATGGCACCTGCTGTATACGGACCGACACCTTTTAGTGTAGCGATTTCTTCTGGTGTATCCGGCACAACTCCTCCATAGCGAACCGTTACCTCGCGGGCTGCGGCTTGAAGATTGCGCGCGCGGGAGTAATAGCCGAGTCCTTCCCACGCTTTTAAGACATCATCCTCAGGCGCTTTCGCTAAATCACTCACCGTCGGAAATTTCTCCATGAAATTCGCATAATAAGGTTTAACGGTCTCTACTCGTGTTTGTTGAAGCATGATCTCCGATACCCAGATTCGATATGGGTCTTTGTTGATCCGCCAAGGCAAATCCCGCTTTTGGGAGTCGTACCAGGCCAGCAAATCCTGGGCAAAGCCAAACACATGAAATTGTTCAGGAAGTGTATATTTCAAGCTTTCTTTTTTTCTTGCCATTTCCGTTTATTCTACTCCTTTTCATCCCAGTTCCGCAGGACGAAACGCCCACACATGCAGTTTCGCAGCTCCGCCGGAAATACAGTCGCAAAAGTCTTGGTCTGCCAATCGGTTTGCCTTGATTTCTTCGTATACTTGAACAGTCTCGACCTCAAACATTTCGACAAACAGACCGGGCTGATCCAAGCCCTCCATTGAGCGATACTGACGTGCACCCATCGCTTCCATTCGCTCAGCCATCGAGGTGAGCAATCGCAGAGCGTGACTCCGTTTTTCAGTATCCAGCTTGTATTCAATGAAAACCGTTAGCATGCGACATGTTCCTCCTTTAACGATTCAACGCTTTCATCATACCCTTCCCACCCCGTGCGAACAAGCACACAAATATTTTCAGAACGGGCGGGAAATAACCTTAGGCAAACGCTATAATAAACAATAAAAGTGGAAGGAAGGGAGGAAGACAACGATTCCATGGATACAGCCACTCATTTTGCCATGGGCTTTGGATTGGCCGGGCTCGCCTATCTTGATCCTGTCGTAGCTTCTACTCCGTCACTTGCAGTGGCCGTCATGATTGGTACGGTCATTGGCTCGCAGGCGCCTGATTTGGATGGCTTAGTCCGCCTACGTGGTACCGCTGCCTACATTCGCAATCACCGAGGCGTTTCACACTCGGTTCCCGCTTTATTTCTCTGGACTGGAGGCATTTTTGTTCTCATCCAGGCCATGATGCCACAGCCCCATTGGCTGCATTTGCTCGGCTGGATATTCCTGGCCGTCTGTTTACACGTATTCGTTGACTTGTTCAATTCCTATGGCACAAAGGGCTTGTACCCGTTTCGCGACAAATGGGTGGCGCTCAACGCCATTTTCATTTTCGATCCGTTCATTTTCGCTGCTCATCTCGTCGGCTTTATGCTATGGGCCGCAGGTGCGCATCCAGGACACGTCTTTTTATGGATATACGTGATCATTGCCGGGTACTACTACTGGCGTATTCAGGCGCAAAGACGAACGACCGAGTTGGTTCGTCAGCGAATCGGCAAAGCTGGTACCTTCACCATCATCCCTACTCTTTCCTGGGCGTATTGGACCTTCGTCGCCAAGACAGAGCAGCATTGGTATGTAGGTGAAGTCGTTTCGGGGGACGTCGTCATCTTGGACACCTTCTCCATCAAACCGGAAAATGAGCGGATTGCGGCAGCCAAGAAAAGTTACAAAGTCCAGTCCTTCCTCGCCTTTACCCATCATGTGCATGTAGAAACAAAGGAGCGCTCCTTTGGCTATGAGGTCAAATGGATTGATCTGCGCTACCGCTCCCGTTTTCAAGGGAAAAGTCACTACATGTTCGTCGCCGTGGTCTACCTCAATTTTGATCTGACCATCCGCGATTCCTTCGTCGGATGGATCCACCGCGGAGAAGAACAGCTTACTAAAAAATTGGATTCAAAACGCTCGTAATCGACGAGACTACCGCCCCTGCCAGTAAAGGGCGGTTATTTTTTTGTGATCTGACCCGTTTACTTTTGCCAAAATTGCACCTGTTCTCCTAGTCAAATACCCATTACGATCAAAATAACAACGACAGACTGGGGGACTCGACATGATACCAATTCGTTATTCCAAGCGTACCATTACTGATCAGGAGCAGATTGACCAGTTCTTGCAAGTAGCAAAGGTCGGCCATCTCGGCTTGTCCAATGAAATCGAGCCGTACATCCTGCCTTTGAATTTTGCTTGGTGGAATGGCTGTATTTATTTTCACGGCGCGGATTCTGGCAGAAAAATCGAGATGATTAATGGCAACAACCGTGTATGTTTCAGTGTTTGCGAGGAGTACGGCACAATCGCCTCACCTGTGCCTGCCCATATCGATACGGCTTACATGAGTGTGTTTATCGCCGGGACAATTGAGCGTGTTTCTGAACCTGAAGAGATGCGCGATGCGATGCAATCCATGATCGACAAGTACGTACCCGGCTACTATTCAGAACCGTTGCCTTTGCAGCATGTCATCAAGTATCGTTCTTCGATGGGCAGTACAACCGCCATCTTCCGGATTACGCCTACCGCGCTGACCGCCAAAGGCAATCCACTTTCTGAAGAGAAACAGTTCTATCCAGGCAGAAAAGTCGAGATGGATGTATAGAAGCCGAAAAGCAGAAAAAGACACGCTCCGTTTGTCAGAGTCGTGTCTTTTTGTTGGATGAGTCTGCTCCTTACAGAGAGTACGGAGCACTCATTCCTGCCGAAATTGCGAGTCGGTTCCAGCAGTTGATGGTATTGATCGCCATAATCAGTGCGACATACTGGTTCTCGTCAAAATGCTCGCGGACCTGCTGGTAGAGCTCTTCAGAAACACCGTTAGCCGTAATGACAGTGACAGCCTCAGTGAGAGCAAGGACGGCCCGCTCTGCATCAGTGTAAACCGCGGATTCTCTCCAAACGCTGAGCAAGTAAATGCGTTGCTCTGTCTCACCGAGCTTGCGTGCATCTTGCGTATGCATATCCATGCAAAAAGCGCAGCCGTTGATTTGGGAAGCACGAATTTTGATCAGCTCAATCAGTTTTTTGTCCAAGCCGCTTTCATTCACGAATTTCTCCAGCTTGAGCATGGTTTGATACGCTTCGGGATTTGCTGCATGATGATTCAATCTAGCTTTCATGATTCATCTTCCTCTCCACTCAAATTTGCTTTCAACCTCAAAGACGAGTGAAGCGCCCTTCTTGTGACGAATCATCCATTTTCTTTTTGCAAATGGGCAAGCTTATCTGGATTGACCATCATATACAAGCGTGCAATGCGATCTTCTTCTCCGTTCATTGTGATCTGGATGATCATTTTCAGCTGACCTTCGGAATAGACGGCGATTCCATCTTGGCCATTGAACGAGCGAATCTGCATCGTAGCATGAGAAGCCCACCTTGGCCATACACCCATCCAGAAGGCAGTAATCCGCTCGTCTGAGAAGATGGGATGAATAGCCGCACGGACTTTCCCGCCACCATCGCTGACAAACACAGCATCTTTTGTCAAAAGTCCGATCAACGACTTCGCATCTGACTTGGAGATGGCCTGCATCAGCTGTTCTACCAAGCTCGAAGTCCGATTCGGCTGAGGGACGATCGCCTGATATCCTGCTTCGGCCAGCTTTTTTCTCGCAAGACTAAACTTCTTGCGACAATTTACTTCGGTCATTTCGAGCATCGAGGCAATTTCGCTGTATTCGTAGTCGAGTGCCGTTCGGAGCACAAAAACGGCACGCAGCGTCGTCGGTAGATTTTCCAAGAGAACAAGCAAGCCATACGAGACTGCTTCTTCGGCAATCACAGTTTGCAGGGGATCATTGGTTTCTGAAGCGTCCAGCATCGGTTCCGGCAACCATTCCCCTACATACTGCTCCCGCTTCCAACGGGCTGATTTTAATAAGTCCAGACAGCGATTGGTCACCGCTTTGCACAGATAGCTTTTTACATGGTGAATGTCTTGGATGTCGGTACCTGCCAACGCAAGAAACGTATCCTGAACAATGTCTTCCGCCTCCGTTACCGAGCCAGTCATCCGGTACGCAAGGGAAAACAGTAATGATTTATACTCTCGATAAACATCCTCCATGTGCACTATCATTATTTCGTATCACCAAACTGCCAAAGGGTGTGACTGAGACTTCCATAGCGGATGCTCATATGCAGACGCTTCGCTGTACGTTCATCGTCGGCAGCTCCCATGACGTACACGAGCGGAACAAAATGCTCGGTTCCATACGCGGGAACAGCTTTTTCGGCATGTGGAGCAAGCTCGCGGTAGTTGGCGAGATCCTCGACATTCCAGTCAGTCAATATTGTTTGCAGCCAGTCTTCGAATTGTTCCGCCCACTCAAAGGTAGCACTATCGGACTCTCTCAGGTTCATATAGGAAAAATTATGGACGGTTCCGCCACTGCCGAGGATCAGAACGTCTTTTTCGCGGAGCGGACTGAGTGCTTTGCCGATCTGATATTGCTCTGTCACGGTCAGGTTCGGATTAACTGATAAGGCAACAACAGGAATATCGGCATCCGGATACATATGGCGCAGAATGACCCAATGTCCATGATCAAGTCCGCGTGTCGTGTTGAGAGCAACGGGCACGCCCGCTTCCTGAAGAAGACGGACTGTTTCCTCCGCTATTTCTTTCTCTCCTTTTGCTGGATACTCAATCTCGTACAGCTCCTGCGGGAATCCGCCAAAATCGTGAATCGTCGGGAAGGTAGCCATCGTTCCCACCATTTGCTCAAATGCTTCCCAGTGCGCCGAAAACATGACAATCGCTCGCGGCTTGCGCGGGAGCAGACTAGGCAATTGGTTCAGTGCTTCTGTATAGGCATTGTTTTCTATGGCAAGTAACGGGGCACCATGTGCAATGAAAAAAGATGGCATCATTTGCGTACACTCTCCTCTATACTTTTTAAACTTAGTTACTTTTAGTAAGTATTATATCTCATAATCATCATGGTTACAAGTGTATCCAGAATCGATGCCGTTTCTTTTCTCTGAACAAAAAAAGCTTGCCGCTCTTAAAGAACGACAAGCCTTTTGGCAGGTAAAGTTACAATTATTTCGCTGCTGCGAAACGCTTGCTAACTTCATCCCAGTTTACAACGTTCCAGAACGCGCCGATGTAGTCAGGGCGTTTGTTTTGGTAGTTCAGGTAGTAAGCATGCTCCCAAACATCCAGACCAAGGATAGGTGTTTTACCTTCCATGATTGGGCTGTCTTGGTTAGGAGTAGAGCTGATTGCTACTTTTCCGCCTTCTGCAGTCAGCCAAGCCCATCCGGAACCGAAACGAGTAGTAGCTGCTTTTGCGAATTCTGCTTTGAAGTTGTCAAAGCTTCCGAAAGCTGCGTTGATTGCGTCAGCCAGTTCACCAGTTGGTGCGCCGCCGCCATTCGGGCTCATGATTTCCCAGAACAGTGTGTGGTTAGCATGGCCTCCACCGTTGTTGCGAACAGCAGTACGGATGGACTCAGGCAGAGCATCCAGATTGCTGATCAGCTCTTCAATGCTTTTACCTTGCAGGTCAGCGTGAGCTTCCAGAGCTGCATTCAGGTTGTTAACATAAGTAGCATGGTGGCGTCCGTGATGGATCTCCATGGTTTGCGCGTCGATATGTGGTTCCAAAGCGTTGTGTGCATAAGGCAATGCAGGAAGTTGATGTGCCATTGTAACATTCCTCCTCAAATTATGTAGGTCAAGCTTACGACTTCATTATACTGTAAGCCAAACAGTTTTTCAACAAATCGGTATGCAAAGTATATTAATCTATTTATTATTTCAAAGATTTCCATCTTGAAAACAAAATCGAGCGTGCTAGACTTGGAGTATTACAAACGAAGAGAATCAGGTGATATCTAGTGGAAATGGACTTATCAACAATCGTACTTCTCGCCGTCTTTGGATTCGTTGCAGCATTCATCGACAGTACTGTTGGTGGAGGCGGACTCATCTCCCTCCCCGCCCTGCTCGGTCTAGGAATGCCGCCGTACCTTGCTCTTGGCACGAACAAATTGGCTGGCACGATTTCATCAGCCACCAGCTCTTACACCTTTATCAAGAACGGTAAATTTGACAAGAAGCTCATGCTGATTTTATTTCCCGTCTCGCTGATCGGTGCTTATTTCGGAGCGAAAACAGTTCTGTTCGTTCCCCAGGAGTTTTTGAAGATCCTTGTTGTTATTATGATGGCACTCATTTTCGTTTACACCCTTTTCAACAAGCGTTTCGGTCAAGATTCCAACTACAAAGGGCTGACCAAATTTACACTCGGCATCGGGATTCCTTTTACCTTTTTAATCGGATTTTACGATGGATTTTTCGGGCCTGGAACCGGTTCGTTCTTTGTTTTTCTCATGGTGCTTTTGTTTGGCTATGATTTTGTGATTGCAGCCGGCAATGGCCGTATTTTGAATCTGGCCAGTAACATTTCTGCGCTTTTTGTCTTCACAATGGAGGGCAAAGTCGTCTTCATGACTGGTCTCATCATGGGGATCGCGATGCTGTTGGGCGCTAACCTTGGTGCCAAAATGGCCATCAAAACAGGAGTACGTTATGTCCGTCCGTTGTTCTTGGTCGTATCCATCACCTTGATCGTGAAGATGGTGTATGAGTTGATTTTTACTGCCTGATCTAAAACAGCACTTGTGCGTTGCTGTTGTGGTGGGGAGGAAACAGGAGAAAACGCTCAGCTTCTAGGGCCACCCGCTGAGGGATTGACTGCCCGACTCCATGCAAAAAGCGAAACCGCGTCCAAAGTAGTCCATTCAGGAAGTTTTTTCAGAGGTGGACGCTTAAGAGCGTGTTTCGCTTTTTGCATTCCGGCTCGGTCGGTGTTCCCAAGATCTTCGCTTATTTCTCCTGTTTCCTCTACGAGCTGTCAGTGTTCATCGTGTTAAAAATCCTTAAATGAATGAAGAATTTCATCAGCAACGACAGAGAAGAATATTTCCAGACGTAGCGACTTGTGGAGTCCTACCGAGCGGAGAAGGGATTAGCGGGCAAAAGAAACGCAACGTGCCCTTACGACGAAGCGGCTACCACTTTTGCGTTTCCCCGCTAATCCCTTCGGAGCGGTCAGTCTTAGCCCCCAGCAGGACGGAGCTGGAGCCTAGACTGGAAATATTCTTCTCTCCACTACAGCCATAAGTACTTAAAGAGTCAGCCTGCAAACATCTACAGGCTGACTCTTTATGTTTGGCTCTTAGTTAGCCCCTGCTGTAACAACTTTGGATTGATGATCACGCACCGCCTGATTGCTCGCCGCCATAAACGCCTGCGCGACCGCCATCAGGACATCTCGATGCTCGGAAACTCCTTTAAAATGACTTCCGTTGGCGCTGACCGTCACGATCGCTTCACCTGTCGCGTGCTCTCCCGACGACAATGAATACAGCTCCATGTCCGTAAACTCTACGTCAAACGGCAGTGCCTGCTTGATGCCCGCTACCAATGCCTCAACAGGTCCTTCTCCGGTGCCAGAGTATGCTTGTTCTTCTCCTGTCACATTGTTCGTAATCGTGCAGGAAGCCATACGATGTCCGGATGTTCCAGTGAGCACCTGTGCATTCACTAGGGTGAACGGCTCCAATACAGCATTCACGGTATGTCCTACCAGCTCAAGCAGTTGATGATCCTGGACAACCTTTTGCTTGTCAGCCATCTCTTTAAATTGGACGTACAGTGTCTCCATCTGCTCATCGGTCAGCTGTATTCCGAACTCGTTTACGCGGTGCTTGATGGCATGGCGGCCGGAGTGCTTTCCGAGAATGATCATGTTGCGAGGCACGCCCAAGCTCTCTGGGTCCATGATTTCGTAGGTGCTGCGCTCTTTTAAGAGACCGTCCTGATGAATACCTGCTTCGTGCTGAAAGGCATTGCGACCGACAATTGGTTTGTTGAAAGCAATCGGGAAGCTCATGGCACGACTCACCTTTTGTGAAGTAGTGTAAATGTGCTCTGGTCTGATGCCAGTCTCGGCATCCAGTGCTTCTTTGCGCGTCTCAATTGCCATCACCAGCTCTTCCAAGGAGCAGTTCCCCGCTCGCTCACCGACCCCGTTGACCGTTACTTCGACTTGGGTGACCCCAGCACGAATCGCAGCCAAACTGTTTGCAACCGCGAGTCCAAGATCATTGTGGCAATGTGCACTGAACTCTACCTTGTCGCTGCCACGGACATTTTTCATGACACGAGTGAACATGGCCCCATACTCTTCTGGAAGTGCGTACCCAACCGTATCGGGGATGTTGATAATGGTTGCTCCTTCTTCGATCGCTGCCTCGATCATCTCAAACAGGAACTCATCTCCAGTACGGGTCGCATCCATCGGAGAAAATTCAATCCGGTCTACAAACTGTTTGCCGTACGCAATCATTTCGCGGGCAATCTTAATCACTTGCTCTCTCGACTTGCGGAGTTGAAAGTCCAGATGAATGCTGGAGGATGACAGGAACATGTGGAGTCTGCGACGCTCTGCCGCTTGTGTAGCCCGAACGGCAGCGTCAATGTCCTCTTTCACCGCACGAGCAAAGCCACAGATCTCCACGCCGTGCACCTCTTGCGAAATACGTTGCACCGCCATGAAGTCACCCGGGCTGGAGATTGGGAAGCCAGGTTCAATGACATCCACGCCGAGGTCTGCCAAATGCTTCGCTATCACGATTTTTTGCTCAGGAGAAAGAGACGCTCCTGGTGCTTGCTCTCCGTCACGCAGTGTCGTATCGAAAATATGAATTCTTTTTGCCATGGGTATTGCCTCCTCATTTTTAGTTATTTTCTCAATAAAAAAAGCCCACCGTCTCCATATACAAGAGACGACAGGCTTTTGGCTGCCGCGGTACCACTCTCGTTGATCCCCTCTTTTTTCAGAAGAGAATCCACCTCGCTGTCCCGATGACGTGGGACGATCCGTCAAGGTCTACTGAACGTTTTCCACCTTGCCGCTCCCGGGTGAGATTCGAGCATTTCCTGACTGCGTCGCACCTCCCCGCAGCTCTCTGGACAAGAAATTTGCTTTACTAGCTCCCGTTCTTCGCGTTTGTTCTATGTCGTTGTTACAATCAAAAAGGCCTGCCGTCTCTATCGAAGAGACGACAGACCTTGTCTATCGCGGTACCACTCTCGTTGACCCCAGCTACTCGCCAGAAGTCCACCTCATGTACTGATCCTAGACGATCAGCACAACCCGATCACGGAGGTTAACCGTCAGAACTTACTGCTCGATGCAGCGCTACATCTTGTTCAGTCCTGCCGCTCCCGGGCGAGCTTCACTGGCTTCTCTGACTGCGTTGCACCATCCCGCAGCTCTCTAAACAGATCAGACCACTTACTGTTCCCGTTCTTCGCGTTATTGTTATTATTGTTTGAAATTTTATTCGGTTTATATCTGGTTGTCAATGGAGTCTAGCAATAAAAATAATTTTATTAACCGAATCAATGGAGTTCTCTCACCGAGCTGCGGCTGAACTGTCTGTAATAAAAGCAGGCGAGACCCAGTATCACGAGCGCTAAAGCGGAGTAAATATTGCTATAGACGGACGCTCCTGGATAGCTATTGAGCAAATTCCAGCTCACAGCAGCTCCTCCATCAATCGTTTTGCCGTACAAGGTAGCTGCAAGTGCACCTGCAATAAAGTTCAGCATTGCCAACAGTCCCATACCGACGCCGATCTGTTCCTTTGGTAGCGACTGCGAGATTGCGTTTGACATCGAAATCATCATAAACGATAGTCCGACATTGCCAAAAATCAGAAAAACGGCAATGAGGAACGGGGATACTCCCGCAAAGGAAGAGAAGAGGACAAAGCTGCTCAAAAGTAGCACAGACGCTGTGTAAAATAAATACGAATTCCCTTTCTTATCTGCAAGAATCCCGGCCTTTTTCCCCAAGAACGCGGTCACAATTGCTCCCGGTACCATGACAAAGCCAATGAGCCCCGGTGCCAGATGATTCACATTTGCCAACAACTGTGGACTAAGGAAAGCGAACGAATAGCCACTCCCTATCATCAAAAAGGCAATGACCAGCCCGAGCGAATAGCGTTTGCTCCGGAATAAGCCAGGGCGAATAAATGGTTCTGCGGTCGTCCGAATTCTTACCAAGAACAGAAGGAATGAGAGGATGCACCCCAGCGCGAGCAATAAGCTCTGATTCGTAATAGCCAGTAGAAGCAACGCAATCGTTATTGCGAGAAGCCCACCGCCGATCCAGTCCATTTTGACGGCTTCCCGCTCCTCCTCCTCCAAATACTTACGGAAAAAAGGCACGGCAACGAGCGTGAACAACGGCATACAGAACAGCCATCTCCAATCGAGCAGACTGACCAGCAAAGAGGAAAGAACGGGACCTAATGCGCTACCGATTGCCATCCCGGTCATTGAGATCCCTAGAGCTCGCCCCCTACTCTCTGGGGGAAAATAACGAACCGGGATAATGGAAGATGTAGCCGGAACAACTGCAGCTCCTGCTGCCTGCACAATTCTCCCAAAAAGCACCATGCCATAATTATGGGCGAAAAATCCAATAAGGGAACCGATGGCAAACAGAATTAATCCGAATGTAAGCAAATGTTTGAGCTTGTAGGAATCGGCTAGCTTGCCGTACATCACGGTTCCAACCGCATAGATTAACAAAAAGGCAGACGTCACCCAGCTTACTTGACTAAAAGATAAATGAAATTCTGCCCTGATTTGCGGTAACACGATATTGAACATCGTAGCACTCATCACTGTAATCATGAGCGTAAACACAAGTACGCGAAGAACTTTTTCAGCAGATTGTTGTTGTGGTTCGGTTTGCATATTGGAAAGACACCTCTCGTTATCACCGATTTCTTCCCGGGAAGGTGATTGTTTGCCTTGCTTGTTGTAGTTTATAATGATTTTAAAATAAACGAAAATATATCTTTTGACATACAGTTGATACACCTGAGTATATGGAGTTGAATCGAATGGAATTGTTGCAACTGCACTATTTCCGAACAGTGGCCAAGTGGCAGCATATGACGAAAGCCGCCCAGGAGCTGCGAATTGCTCAGCCTGCTCTCAGCAAAACCATTGCTCGGTTGGAAGAGGATGTCGGAGTTCCGTTATTTGACCGCGAGCGAGGACGTATTCGGTTGAATACATTTGGGAAGGCGTATTTGGAGCGTGTAGATAAAGCACTGAACCTGTTGGAGGAAGGTCAAAAAGTCGTATCGGATCTAGCCGGAATGGAGCATGGTCGTATTCATCTGGCTACGTCGACCTTGGATCTGTTATCAGAACCGTTGGGCAAGTTTCTCGCCCTCCATCCAGATGTACATTTCCATATCACGCAAGCCACCATCGAAGAAATGGCAACCCTCCTGGAGTCAGGTGAAGTGGATATTTGCTTCACGCATTTGCCGATCAGGGTGCCGGATATTTTGACAACGCCCGTATTGAAAGAAGATATTCATGTAGCTGTCCCACGCACACATCACTTAGCCAAGCAAACCAGTATTCGACTAAGCGAGTTGGCTGAAGAGTCCTTTATCGGCTACAGGGAAGACTTTCCCATCCAAATGCTATACGATCAGTTCTTTCAAAAAGCAGGGATTACCCCCAAATTCGCTTGTCGGGTAGATGATCCCGGCTCTATCCAAAAGCTGGTCCGCGCAGGTCTTGGCATCGCCCTCTATGGCTGTATCAGTCGAGAGGAAGACCCTCACCTTGTCATGCTTCCAATCGAACACCCGATCTGTCAGCGACATTTTCAAATGATTCGCCACGAAAAAAGATATCTCTCCCTGGCAGCACGCAAATTCTGTGATTTTATCGTCCAGTATTTTGCGGCGTCTCTTGAAAAATAAGCCCCTTTCCAACAGAAAAAAGCCTGGCATCATTCGCCAGGCTCTTCCCCCTACTCTTGTTTTCTTTTTTTCATACGTAAAATAATGCCGTCAATGAGCAGTCCAATCCCCGCTCCGTAAAAAGGGGCCGCAAACCGAGTTCCTTCAGCAAGCGGCAGGTCTTTCAAATACACGATAAACACCCCGATAATAAAACCGATCATCGTGTAGCGCAGCCGGGTCGCCCCCATCAAACGACACTCCCTTTCACGCTACTTCCCGAATTTATTTGGCATTTTCATGTTTTTCATCGTACGGCTCATTTGTTTAAGCTGCTTTTGGTTGAGATTCATCCCCATTGAACGGGCCATGGCTTGAAGCTGCTTTTCGTCCATTTGCATGTTGGACATTTGTTTTTTCAAGAAATAAGTCCCTCCATAAAATCCACCAGCGAGACCAATTAACAATGTAACAATTGGAATTACCCAGTTGTACCAAGCCATCAATACATTACCATCCTCTATACGTAATTATGAACCCTTTTATTGTACCATAGTTGGGCTATCTTCTGTAAATTGTGATTAGAAAACTTGGAAAATGAGAACACTGCCCTCAACAATATCTTTGTCTCAAGCATATTCTACTAGCAAGAGGTGAAACAACTATGACTCCAATTGTGATTCTGGACGCTGGACACGGTGGCAGCGATCCAGGAGGAGGAAACAACACGCAATTTACCGAGAAAGATATGAATTTGCAAATATCGCTCTATCAATATAATCGCTTTTTGGCTCTAAATATTCCTGTCGCTATAACACGGACAACCGATGTGACTCTGACAAGTGAGGCTCGGACTGCTTTGGTTCGAAACAGCGGTGCTCGCTACTGTATCTCGAACCACATTAACTCAGGTGGCGGCCGAGGCTCCGAGGTCCTTTACTCGATTTACGGCGCCCCAACCTTTCCCCAATTGATCCAGGATGCCCTGGCAGCGGAAGGGATGCCGAATCGACGCATTTTTACGCGGACACTGCCAGATAATCCGCGGCTCGATTACTACTTCATGCACCGGGAGACTGGCAGCGTGGAGACGGTTATCGTCGAGTATGGCTTTGCCGACAATGCTTTGGACGCAAATAAACTACAGCAGGATTGGCGAGATCTCGCGGAAGGGGTAGTCCGGGCATTTTGCACGTACGCTAAACTTCCATACCAGCCCCCTACGACTCCTACTTCTACTCCAAAACCCACTGCAGCACCGACCCTTGCTCCCACCACTTCTCCTGGAAACGGAGGAGGGAATGTGCCTGACTGGAAGCAGGAAGCCGTCAACTGGCTGTATGATCATGGCTTTTTAACAGACGAACAATGGCGTCAGCAGCCTGACCAACCTCTGCCGCTCTGGGCACATGCTGTCATCCTGAAGCGTTTATTCGAAAAGCTCAAAATGTAACGCCTCAGTTAATCGTTTGCCTTAAAACGGGTCAGCGGCGTATCCGTTAGGCCCGAATAGTTTCTTTTTGCTGGCACACTCACCAATTCGTCCTCTGGGTAGCGGTAGGCGGTTAACATTCCGCCGAACACACATCCTTGGTCGATGTTGATGGTGCCATTTTTTCGTTTTGGTTCTGGATGCGGATCATGTCCCCATACGATTATGGGCGAAGTCACTTTTCGTTCTTTTGCCCATTCTCTGCGGATCGGGCGCCCATCCGGTCCCGTCCCAGCCACATCGCCATATCGGCAAAACGTGTAGACTGCAGGCGAATCCATCCCTATGTAATCATCACGAATCCCCGCATGAACGGCGACCGCTACTATTTTTTCATTCCGTTTGATGATCATGTGCGAAGGTGAAGAAAATAGCAATCTGCGACTCTGTTCTCGCAGTAAGGAGGCCTTCTTCGGCCCGTATTCTTGCTGATACAGCCGAATCTCCTCTTCTACCTTTTCATCTCCGTGAGCCAATGTCACTGGCCTGCCATCCAACCAGCGGGCTACTTTCCATCCGTGGTTACTATCCACCATTTCAGCCAAACCTGCCGTGACATGATGGTGAAAAAATTGCAGCATTTTGATCGAGTATGGTCCACGACTCGTGATATCACCGAGGGAAAGGAGCTTTCGGCCATGGGGATGGCGGTATGTACCGTCTCGGGTTTGTCCATATCCCAAGCGTTTGAGCAATTCTATAAATTCGTCGTAACAGCCGTGAACATCCCCAACGATATCCACACCATTGTCAGCCGAAAGCACCTTGGAGCGTGTTTGAGGTTTGTGCCTCATAGCCCGTCCCTCCTTTCCGTTATCTCTCATTCGTTACTTACTATCTTTACCACATCTGCGAAAAAAACTCACGGTTTGTGTACAAGAAAACTGTTTAAACAAGTAAACGCGCGAAAGAGCTCCTATTTACCGAGGAGCTTTTTGGCGCGTTTACCTATACATGATGCTATGTGATTAGCCTAAGCTATGCGTATGCACGTAAATGGCCGCTTGCGTGCGATCCTCCACATTCAGCTTGGCAAGAATGTTGCTCACATGAGTCTTGACCGTTTTGATCCCGATAATCAGCTCATCTGCAATCTCTTGGTTGGACTTGCCCTGACCGATCAGCTTCAAAACCTCCAACTCACGCGGCGTCAGTTGCTCATGGGGATGGGACTCTTGACCGTGACGGAAACGCGCCATGATTTTTCCTGCTACCCTCGATTCCAAAACTGGCTCACCCGCAGCAGCAGAGCGAATTGCCTTAGCAATCTCGGCTGCACGCGAAGTCTTCAGCAAGTAGCTGAATGCACCTGCTTCAATGACCGGATATACCTTTTCGTCATCAATAAAGCTGGTCAAGACGATAACCTTACTGGATGGACAGCTTTCACGAATACGCCGAGTCGCCTCCACACCACCGATGCCTTCCATGACCAAATCCATCAAAACGACATCTGGGCGCAGCTCTTGCGTCATCCGCACCCCTTCTTCACCACTGCCTGCCTCTGCTACAACTTCAATATCGTCCTCTGTAGACAAATAAGCAGCCAGACCCATCCGAACCATTTCGTGATCATCTACCAGTAGTACCCGAATCACCGAGCCTTCACCCTTCCCGTTCCGTCTGTAACATTAGAGGAATACGCACCTCAATTTGCGTCCCCTTCCCAATTGCCGAGTAAATCTCCATGGAGCCTCCGACCTCTGCTACGCGCTCTTGCATGCTGCGCAAACCGTAGGACGTCATTTTCTCCCCATCCGGATCAAAACCAACACCGTCATCCGTTACCCGCAGGCGAACCTGCTCTTGCAGCGTAAACAGCTTCACTGTAATCTGGGTAGCTCTGGCATGCCGCAATGTATTGGACAAGGACTCCTGCAAAATACGGAACAAATGATCCTCAATTCCACTCGGCAAGCCTTCGACGTCTTCGATCTCCCAAGAAAGCTGCATGGTATTTTTACGCGTCAGCTCATCTAAAAGTTCCAGAATGGCTTCCTTCAATGACTTGTTTTGTAACGTAGCCGGACGAAGATGCAAAAGCAATGCCCTCATCTCCGCTTGTGCAGCTGCTGCCATCTCTTCGACCAATTCAATCTGTTGTGCGGCACGTTGAGGATTTTTTTCTACAAGCCGCTTCATCGCCGCAGTCGTCATGGCGATGGCGAACAGTTGCTGGCTGACTGCATCATGCAGTTCTCTCGCCAATCTCTGTCGCTCCTCTGTAACCGCTGCATGCTTCAATTGTTCTGCGAGAGCTGCATTGTGGTTCGACAGCCGCTGCAAAGATGCCACTTGTTCTTCCCATTGCGAAGCCAAGCGATTGATCTGCCATCCTAATTCGCCGACTTCATCGACGCCCAATTCAGGGACCCGATACGACAGCATCCCGCGCCCAAGCTTCATGGCAGCTTCCCACAGTACGCTGAGTCTCTTTTTCAACAAATTGCCGATAATATAGGAAATGATCAATGCCACTAAGACACCTGCGGGCAAAGAGACAACAAAAGCAGCAAGCTGGATCAAGCCCTCTGGATCGGCAGGCAGATTGATGCCTATATATTCTTCAAGCCACCACACGAAGTTGCGGTCGCTGATCATTTCGTTGTACCACCGGTGAATCCCGGGGTGATCTCTCCATAAAAAATATAGCCAAAAGAAACAAATAAACGCGGCAGTAACTGCACTGACGGCCAGTAACATGCCATAGCGCACGTATTGCCACTGAATACTTGCCAATCGCTGTCGACGCATCCGCCAGTACCTCCTAGATGTACTTGACTTTTATATCGCCGACAAGCAGCGAGATATGCAAGTTTACTTTTTGAAATGCTTCATCATACTGATCCGAACGAATCTTAACGCTGCGATTGATACCTCCCTGACGGTGGCTTAGCACCTCCAGGTCACCAATACTCAACCCTGCCGTTACCGATACAGGAAGATCGACAGGCACATAAATCGTCACATCGCCTATCCAGCCCTCTACGACAAGAACTGCCTCATCCCGCATCAACACTGCCCGGGAAAGATCAATCACAACATCCCCGATTCCATGCCAGACATGCAAGTGATTCAGTTCAAAACGCCCCGAGGTCAGGTGATAATCTCCAATCAGAGAACTGCGGGAATCTTTTGGCAACGTGTCATCAGGTGATGAAGACATTCTTTCGTGATGAGGAATTTTGCCACCAACATGCTTCCATTTGTTCCAGCTGTCTATCCAAGGACGTTCCTCTGTTGAAACCTTCACGTCACTCGTAACACTCGCATCACTTGTCACAATCGTCTCCGCAGCAGATGAGGTCCCCATATCGCCCATTGGTTGATTCACGTGGTGATCTCGTTTGCTGTTCTTGCCCCGAATCAACTGAAACCCGAAATAAATAAACACGATTGGCACTGCAATCTGGAACAAATCATCAATCCCGACACCAAACCACATATCCATCGCGATAATGGTCCCCAGGGAGAATAGAATTCCTCCGCCAATCCTATTTTTCTGCCCCCACAAACGAAGGCCGAAATAAATAAGCACCATCGGCCACAAATCAAACAAACCGAACGAAATGATACCCAAACTGTCTAATAAAAGGCCGATTCCCGTAAAAATAATCAGGATACCAGCCAACATTTTGTGCAAACGGGACAGTTTCACAAAAGTCTCCTCTCTCACGCCCCATGCTGATCGTTTTCACTTTGACCATTACGACATGTATAGATGAATGCAGGCGGAATGTTCAACAGGGTAAAGTCGATCTTGACCCAGGGAAAACGATCCTGCAACTCAGCTTGGAGTTGTAGCGAATATTGGAATGTAATAAATAGGCCCCCTGGCTTCAGTACAGATTGAACTTCGTCCAGAATTGCTGCCCGCAGCTCTTGTGGAAAATTGGCGAATGGCAGACCTGAGATAATGACATCTGCACCTGCAAGGTCCCGCTCCTCCAAGTAAGACCTAAGTTTAGTCGCTTCCTCCCTGATAAGAAGATCGGGAAAACGTGATTGAAGCATAGAGCGAAAATGGGAATCTCGTTCCACAAGCACGTACTCTGTGCCGGGACGCAAGCGCTGATAGATCTTTTGGGTAAATGCCCCTGTACCAGGTCCCAGCTCCAGGATCACATCGGTTGAAGCCCAATCGACGCTTTTCAACATTTGCTCACATAAAAAACGAGAGCTGGGGATTATACTACCGACGCGTCCAGGCTCAGCGATAAACCGCCGCAAAAAGACCAAGAAGTCCTGCAAGAATCGTACCTCCTAGGGGAAAAGCAGCCTGATGTACACAGGCTGCCGAATTGACACAATCTATTCTACACCCAGTCCCCCAGTTCCTGTCGAATTAGGATTGTACTGGTTTGGCTACCGGTGTTTTTACTTCATTAATGGATGCTTTGATGCTGGCAAGTTCTGCATCGAGATCATCCTTTTCCAGTTCAGACAATGCGTTCTCCCAAGCGCGGTTCGTTTGGCGCCATTGTCCACTCATTTGCGCTTCCGCTTCCATGCGCATGACTTTTTCTTCCATGCGGGCGAAGCCACGGCCTGCAGACTGATTGCCGATACCGACAACTGCTTGATTGACTTGTTTTTGTGTACGAGCTACTTGTGCACGTGCCATTAGTGTGAACCTTTTCGCACGCATTTTATAGAACTCTTCCTTCAGTTCAGCCAGCTTCTCGCGCATTTGCGTAGCTGCCTCGGATGCTGACAGGTAGAGAGCTTCATATTCCGCTGCACGGCCTTCGTACTGCTTCTTGTCAGCAAGTGCTCGACGAGCCAACTCGTCTTCTCCCTCCGTCAAGGCGAGCTTGACTTGACGATCGCGTTTTTCGATCAGAGCATTGGCTTCGTCCAATTGCTGACGGAATTTCTTTTCCAGTGCAACCTGACGGGCAACCGCTACTTCAACTTGTCCGATTTCTACTTCCATGTCACGCATATATTGATTCAGCATCACTACCGGATCTTCCATCGAATCCAATGCATCATTCACCGAAGCTACTGTCAGGTCACGCAAACGTTTAAAGATACTCATTATTTTTTCCTCCTCATCATATCACATCATATTGTTCATCCAAAAGACTCTTGCGACGTAGTGTTATTGTGGTCGTCTTCTTACGTTTCTCTCCCAATTGTCCAGCGTATCTTCCTTTAATACTTTTTGGGCCCACTCACGCTCCCAAGCAGGTGGAGCTTGTTTAGGTTCTTGACTGGGACGCAGTAAGCGATATCCCAGATAAATTACCCCAATGGCCAGAAGCGCGTGAAACAGTAGGTCAAGCTTGCCAATCAACATCAGGAACCCGAAAAGGAAAACTAGGATTCCCCAAAAGCGTGAACCGGTTTGTCCCATGATCTTTTTGGCACCGTATATCATGATCACACCGGGAATGATGAACCCGAGCAAGTCTCCGATATCGATACCCACCAGATCTAGAAGAACCAACCCACCGACTAGCAGCAGAACCAGCCCGAGTAGAACTTTGCCAGACCGTTCGCTCATTACTCGCTTACCTCCATTCGTTTTGCATGTGGTGCTTGTGGAACGTTATGCCCTTATTGTAGCCCTCGGTATAGGCTTCCCATAACGGGCGTGCGGTTGGTTTTTCCCTCCGTCCTTGGACGGAGACAATTTCCTGCCCTAATCGGACGAGCTGTCTCGCAAGGCAGAACAAGTCCCACGTCGAAAGGTGGCTTGCACTGTCGAACGAAAACGTTACAACATTTGACGGTATTTTTGTGACGAATATGTGAACGTACAGATGAAAAAGAAGGAAAAAAAGGACTCGCGTAGAATCTTCGTAAGAGTGCGTGTAAAAAAACATCGAAAAATAGCCGAATTCCGCTTGGCGGAAACGGGGGAACCACGTTTTTGGGGTGAATGGTTGCTACTCCTAGCAGCCTAGGGCGTCCTTTCGACCGAACCCTTCAGCTAACCTCGTAGGCTCACGAAGGGAGCAGTTTCTTTTGCGCAAGGTAGTTTTATCTTTATTTATGGCTGGAATGCTTGCTATGGGGGCAGGCGCTGCACAGGCTGCTGAGGGGAATTCTCTCAATGAAGTAGTCAGCGACTTGTACGGTACTCCTTACAAATCTTCCGGCTCGTCCAAAAAGGGCTTTGACTGCTCCGGTTTCACGCGCTACGTATTTGATGCGTTAGGTGTAGACCTGCCTCACAATTCTGCTTCCCAGTACGAATTAGGTACAGAGGTAGCGAGAAAAGATTTGCAGCCAGGTGATCTCGTGTTCTTCAATACGAACGGTCGCAGCATTTCTCACGTGGGTATCTACATTGGAGACGGCACATTCGTGCACTCGGAATCTGGTCGTGGAGTCGTCAACACCAAGTTGAGCGATCCATACTACTGGAGCAAGCGTTATGTAGGCGCCAAGCGTCTCAGCGTTCCTGTTCTAGCGAAAGCAGAAACTCCGAAAAAGGAAAAAGCGGTGCAAGCTGCATCGTTGCCGGAAAAACCAGCTCAAAAATAGTCGTTCGGCAAAATAATAAAAAGCCAGGGACATAATGTCTCTGGCTTTTTCTGACGAAATTTAGTACCTGGTCTAAAGAGGTACCCTCACATATTAGAACAACTTAATAACTTACGGGGTTTCTTCCCCTGATCAGGTCAAAGCATGTTATGATAGACAAGACCCATTCTTTGAATGGTATTCCTTATTAATAGAAGTAACTGGGGGTTGTTCCGGTGAAAGATCACATTTTAATTGTCGATGACAATCTGGAGATTATTGAACTGCTAGAAGACATTTTGGAGAACGAGGGCTTCACCGTTTCCTCCGCAGAGAGCGGAGAAAATGCACTCTCGCTGCTCAGCCAAGGAGAGCGACCCAATCTGATCCTTTTGGATATTATGATGCCCAACATGAGTGGCTATGAGCTCTGTTCTCAAATTCGCCGTGAGTGGGATTTGCCTATACTGTTTCTCAGTGCAAAAGGAAAAGCGGTAGATAAGGTAGTCGGCTTCGAAATCGGCGCAGACGATTACATCACGAAGCCTTTTGATACAGAAGAGCTCCTCGCTCGCATTCGTGCCCACCTGCGTCGCTATGAGCGCATTCGCAAGCATACGGAAGAGCAGCCTGAGAAGGAAACAGCCTCTTCTCCGATTACCGTTTTGAAATTCAAGGACCTGGAAATTCATAAAGAAACGTATTCCGTTTATGTATGTAATCAGAAGATTGAGCTCTCTACAAAAGAATTTCAACTGCTCACCTTCCTCGCAGAAAATGCGGGCATCGTCTTTACAAGAGAGCAAATCTACGACCGTGTCTGGGGATATGGTTATGGTTCACTCAATACAGTGACCGTCCATATCAAAAACCTCCGTGAAAAGTTGGAAACAGAGCGTCAGTTCATTAAAACACAATGGGGGACAGGCTACGTATTTATCGGGGAGAAGCTTTAAATGAGCTTACGCAATAAAATTCTTCTCTCCTTCATTGCCTTGATCACACTCAACATCTTGTTGTTTAAATTTGTTTTTCAAGACATTATTGTCGCTCAACTCAAAAATGATCGACATAATCAGTACCAGGCTGAGAAGGAAGCTGCAGAGAAGGTCATGCTCAATCAACTGCTTCTCGTCAGTAATTTCAAGGACCCAATCGAACGTTTGGAGCTTGAAAAGCAGTTGCCAGACGACGTGATGTACCGCATGCTCGTGAAGGATGCCGATGGAAACACCATCTACAGCAAAACATCACGCGCCTATAATTTGAAAATGCCTTCTCCCTCCTCATCAAACCGTGGCGATTCTTCCAAGCAAAGTGACCTTAAAGTGGTAGCTGAGTACCATTTTCAACAGGAGCCACCGCGTACAGGGGAGATTGTTGTTTATTTCTACACAGATGATTACGACATGATGGCTACGACAGGGGTTTCCATGATGCTTTGGTTTATTTACGGAAGCATTAGTCTGGTTGGATTGGTTCTGCTCGCTTTATTCGTTCGCTGGATACTGCGGCCCGTGAACGAATTATCGCGCGTCACCCAAGAAATCCAGGAAGGGAAACGGTTAGTAACATTTACGTATCGATCACATGATGAGTTTGGGCAACTCTTTCGATATTTCGGGGATATGGTTGATGAGCTTCGCTTAGCGGAAGAAAGACAGGCCGAAATGATTGCTTCGATCGCCCACGACTTCCGCACACCTCTCACCACGATCAAAGGATATGCGTCATATATCGGCTCCGGTCGTGTGACGGATATGACCAAAATACAGAAACAGATGAGTAAAATCGAGTTTAAAACGACGGACTTGGAAAAGCTGCTGGATGAGTTGCAGGACTTCACCACCCAAAGCTCCGAAGTCCGACTCAACATAAATCGCATTCATGTCAAAAGCTTCTTGAGAGGAATCATTGAGGACTATTTGCCGAGGATCAAAGAGGCAGGCCTCACCTTTCAATGGAAGCTGCGTATCTCCAATGAACTACACATCGAAGCGGATGAGACCAAACTACGACGTGTCATGGAAAACTTGTTGAACAACGCCATTCACTACAACAAACCGGATGGCTCCATTTACCTTACTTGTGATCAGCGAGAAGGGCATGTCCTTTTTACTGTGATCGACAAAGGAGAAGGAATCGCCTCTGAAGACTTGCCGAAGATTTTCACCAAGTTTTATCGGGCGGAAAAATCACGAAATCGCAACAGTGGCGGTACTGGCCTAGGCTTAACAATTTGCAAAAGCATCGTTCGCCTTCACGGCGGAGATCTGATGGTAAATAGTGAACTGGGAATGGGAAGCAGCTTCTCCTTCACCATCCCCTTCTTCCACGGGTAGCTTTCACAAGCTACCCTTACTTTATATAGATTTATTCTCAGTTAATTATTTCTTTATATTTTGTTGGTAAAATATTTTTTGTAAGCATGTTGCTTTCAGTGATAAATAACCCCCAGTTCGGTATCTGACACAATCGGCGAAACCGTATTGATAAGATGCCTCTTTTTTTGTCCCCTATTTCCATTTTTTTCTATCTTTTCTCCAAACGCATCGGCAGTCCGTTCTTTGGACGCAAGGTGACCAACGGCTCGGGCTCCACTTCCTGATTCGGTTCAGCCAGTCGTAGTCGATATCGCTGCGCGATCGTCGCCAATAGCAAAGCTGCCTCCATCAAAGCAAAGTTATTCCCGATACAAACACGCGGCCCACCGCCAAAAGGGAAATAAGCATAAGCTGGATTTCTTTTTAACAGGTCGCTGTCAAAACGCTCTGGAATGAATTGTTCAGGCTGCTCATAGTAGCGTGGGTTACGGTGCATGACATATTGGCTCATCATCAGTGTTTCGCCTGGCTTGTACGTATGACCGCCGATCTCAACCTCTTCTACTACTTCTCGATTAATCGTCCAGGCTGCAGGATAGAGCCTCAGTGTTTCCTGTACAATGAGATTTGTATACTTCAGCTGGGGAAGATCCTCAACTGTCGGCAGCTTTTCACACAACACCGTTGACAGCTCGTCATGCAGCTTTTTCTCTACCTCGGGATAAGTAGCCAGCAAATAGAAAATCCAAGACATGGTATTCGCAGTCGTCTCATGGCCAGCTACAAAAATGGTCATGACCTCGTCGCGCACCTGCTCGTCTGTCATTCCTTCCCCATCATCTTCATCACGCGCAGCCAAAAGCATCCCCAACAAGTCCTTTTGCTCTTCTCCTTCGCTATTACGACGAGCTTCGATCAAGGAGTAGATCGTTTTGTCCAACAGCTCACTCGACTCCAGGAACTCCCGATTGCTTTTTGTAGGTACGGACAACGGAATGTCGATAAAAGATGAGCCTTTATTTGCCACGTACTTCAAACCGACATCGATTGCATGTCCAATCTGATCGGCACCTTCCTTGACGGTTTTGCCAAACATAGTCTCCGTAATAATCGCAAGGGTTACTTTCATCATGTCCGAGTGAATATCGCGCAGTTCCCCGGTTTTCCAATCCGACATGAGATCAACTGCTTGCCGGACCATCACATCTCCGTAGCTGGCGATACGCTCTCGATGAAAAGCTGGCTGCATAAGTCGCCGTTGTCGCAGATGCTTTTTTCCCTCACTGGTGAGAATTCCATCCCCAACGACTGGTCGTGCTGACTGCAATCCTTTCCCTTTTCGAAAATGCGCTTGCTTGCTGACCAAAACCTCTTTGATGTGATCCGGATTCGTTAGCAGGTAAACATGGCGGGAAGGTCCGAAGCGAAAATGGACGACTTCTCCATGCTCTTCTACAGCGTCGCGGATGAACTGAAGCGGCGATCGGCGAAATGCCATCAAGTTTCCAGAGATCGGAAGGCCTTTTGGGCCAGTGATCGTTATATTCATACGTCTCCTCCTTTTTACATGCAAAATCCTACCGATAGTATCCGGCACGATAAGGAGATTATGCGAAAAAAAACCACCCGAACTTCGGATGGCTTACGAAATCATTTTGATTATCGCGTAACAGGTTGATCTGTGCGCAACAGACGAGAAGCAATCAGTCGCTCGCGTACCTTGATGCCAATCAGAGAAGCCAGAACTGCTTTGACAACCCCTACAATGAGGAAAGGAGTTACACCAAAAGCGACAGCTGTATCCCATGGAATGTCCATGACGTATTTGAGCTGTAGGGTACCAAAAGCGAGTGTGACAAACATGCCAATGATATTGGCGATGATGGCGTTTTTCAAGGTGAATCTCGTTTTCTCCAAGTAGAGCCCGGTCACATAAGCGGTTGCAATAAACCCAAATATGTATCCACCGGATTTGCCGACCAATATTTGCAATCCGCCTTTTGCCTCGCTGAATACAGGTAATCCGACTGCACCGAGCAAAACGTAAATAACCAAAGCCAGTGTCCCGTATCGTCTTCCCAAAATGGTCGCCGTCAGCCCTACTGCTAACGTCTGTGCGGTAATTGGAATCAACGGCAAGGGAATCGTCACCTGCGACAATACCGCTGTCATTGCAGCAAAGATGGCAGAGAGCAACAGCCATCTCAAGCGTTCGTTTCTCATGCGTACTAGCCTCCGTTTTGTTAACTAAAAATATTATAAGGTTAACAAAATAATAATACGCATCTGCCCTTTTGTAAATCCCCGTTCTGTCCGCTTACCTTTTTGCTTGTTGATCCATGTATAGCTGCAGCTTTTGAAGTGACTGAACCGTATGATCGATTAATTCGTTCAGGTCATCGATGTTGCCTTCATCAATTTTTCGATGAAAGTCCAGCGTCACCTGATTGGTTATTTGCTTCGGTGGCCAATCGATTCGATGCTCCTCTAATTTAGCCGATACTTTCTGTGTAATATACGGTCTTTGACCCCAAATGTCATTGAGAATCGATGTGATTTCTCTCGCTTCTCCGGGCACATCTCTGTAATTTTCCATCTGCAAGGTAAAATGGATGCAAATCGTACATCCGATATGATCTGTCAGCGGCTGTTCTAACTGCTCAGCTGCAATATCAGCTAACTTGGTACGAAGCTGCATCTCAGCACGGACAGCTACGGTATGATCATGTTGATCAGCCAGCTTGAACTCGATCTGAAACTGTCGATGGAATGTAGCCATATCCATGACATCCGAACGGTTCGTAATCGTGATTGCCCCTTCGAAGTCCCGGTCGTATACCGCACCTTCCAACACAACCCTGATATTGTCAAAAACAAGCGGATGAAACATCTCGCGCCCTCCTTTTCTCAGGCAATCGGGCCCTTTCTATTTACAGTATATAGCATGCCTGCTTTCTACTTGTTTTGCAAGTGGACCGACTTCCCCATGGCGGCGCCTCCAGGAGAGTGGTACCATGAGAGTGATCCAACCTTTGAGGTGACAGCCATGTTTTTAATCGGAATTCTAATCGTTGTTGCAATCCTTGGTGAAATTATTCATCGTTTGAATCCATGGAAAAAGCGGGAACCGGTCTATGAGGATCTCGTCGCCCAAATCAAACAGACAGACTGGTACCAGGAGTTGTCTCGTGATCAGGCGTGTCGTTACGTTTTGGACAACGATCCGCATGTCCAAGCCTACTACGCAAGTACGTATGAAGCCAAACGTCTCCTAACACAGGAAGGCTTTCAATTGGGGCTGATTGATTACGTCAAGCAGGAAGCTGCAAAGCACGCCGAGAAACCGCGCTGACATGCGAAAAAGCCGTTGTTATGGAACAGCGGCTTTTTCTTTGAATCAAAAAACAGGTATACCTGCCATGGCTCATGCCCTGTGGTACACCTGTTTTATCCAGTATTCATGGTCGACTTAGCGTTTTTGATGATAGTACTTGTAAGCGTCAAAGGATGCTTGCTCTTGGCATGGTGCGCATTCTGTTGCATACGATTCAGCTTGTTCGTGGATCATCTGGCCGCAAGCAGCACAGCATTTTGCTTCGAGATTGCGAAAGAAAGTAGTGATTGGCGTCATGATTAAAACCCCCCGTGTGTTATTATCTGCATTGTATTACAACAGCATCTGTTTTATAAAAGTTTGTTATAATACATTACGCCGATTTATCTTTCTCTCTCGCTCATTCTCTCTTCATTGCTCCTTTTTTCGCTGTATTCATACATTTTTGCAAATTCCGCATCTGTTGTATCACAAGAACCTAAATCAGCAAATTGAACAAATACGGATCATGCGTAATCTCTACATAGCGGATACCGTGCTGCTTCATCCGACTGACTAACGGCTGATAGTCATCTTTGCATTTCATTTCAATGCCAACCAGCGCTGGACCATTTTCTTTGTTGTTCTTTTTCGTATACTCAAAGCGTGTGATATCATCGTGTGGCCCCAGAACTTTTTCCATAAATTCTCGCAAGGCTCCGGCACGCTGTGGGAAATTGATGACAAAATAGTGCTTCAAGCCCTCATGTAGCAGGGAGCGCTCCTTGATCTCTTGCATCCGGTCAATGTCGTTGTTTCCGCCACTGATGACACACACTACGTTTTTCCCGGCGATTTGATCCTGGTAGTAATCGAGAGCAGCAATCGACAGGGCACCTGCAGGTTCTACGACGATGGCATTGCTGTTATACAACTCCAAAATGGTTGTGCACACCTTGCCTTCTGGCACCAGCACGATGTCATCCAGCAGCTCCTGACAAATACTCATCGTTAGCTGCCCCACTTGCTTGACGGCTGCACCATCAACAAACTTGTCAATTTCATCTAGGGTGACAACATCATTTTGTTCCAAAGCGGCTTGCATCGAAGCTGCTCCTGCTGGCTCGACACCAATGATCTGTGTGTTCGGGCTGATGCCTTTTACGTACGTTCCCACACCCGCTGCCAATCCACCTCCGCCGATACTCATAAAGACGAAATCAGCTGGTTCTTCCATGTCATTCATAATCTCCAGACCGACTGTTCCTTGTCCGGCTACCACCAATGGATCGTCAAACGGATGGACAAAGGTCCGATCTTCCTGAATGCAATACTTCATCGCCTCTGCGAATGAATCATCGAAGGTGTCACCGATCAATACAACTTCTACATAGGAGCCGCCAAACAGCTTGACCTGCGATATTTTTTGACGTGGGGTGGTCGCTGGCATAAAGATCGTGCCTTTGATTTGCAAATGGTTACACGAATAGGCAACACCCTGCGCATGATTGCCCGCACTTGCACAAACGACACCACGCTCCCGCTCCATTGTCGAAAGATTCCGCATAAAATGATAAGCACCGCGAATCTTGAAGGAACGAACGACTTGCAAGTCTTCTCTTTTCAAATACACGTTGCAGCCGTAGCGCTCAGACAGTACCTTGTTTTTTTGCAAGGGCGTCTTCTCCACCACGTCTTTCAATGCGTGATTGGCTACTACGATGTCTTCCACTCTAACCGTGTGCATATATATGTTCCTCCTAAGTATCTTCTCTGTTGTTTTAGGGACCAGACCAAATCAAAAAACCCCCGCCCCAAACCAGCTACGCACAATTTGCGCATGGCTGGCTGAGGCGAGGGCATCGCGGTACCACTCAGCGTCTCTGTCTTCCTCACGAAAAACAGACTTAGGAAGTTCACTATGAAACTCCCGTCCGATAACGAGGACGAATTCGTTGTCCTATACTCAATGGCTAGACAAGCTGATTTTCCAGGACAATGCTCCAAGGTGATTTTCAAAACAGGCTGGCGGCCATTCTTTCAGCACGGGGAACGGCTCTCTGCACGCTGCTTACTGTTTCTACTCTTCCTTTTCAACGCTCATACATACGAACTATTCGAATTAGTTAAACATTCTACGCCGAAACCCACAAGTTGTCAATCTTCTTGTTATTTGGCAGGAAAGCAATGACAAAAAAACGGGTTCCCTTTCGAGCTATTGCACTCAAAACGGCACCCGTTTTTCTATTCGCTACATCCTATACTGCTTCGTAAATCGCTTCGTAACGCTTGCCGATTTCTTCATCTGTGAAACCAGCTTCACGCAGACGGCCGATCAGTGCATTGGCCCAAATTTCAGTGCGCTGCGCCATTTTCGCGTATTTTTTCGCTTCCTTGATTTTGCGCTTGGAGCGCTCTTCACCGTTGGACTTGAGGTTGTCGAGGATGAACAGCATGTGCATGGTATCTTCCTCGTTCAACGTCTCCCAGCTATCGTTTAGAAACGCGGTTACCTTTTTGTAGTAGCCATCAAACTCGTCAAAAGAAATCTCAGTATCCATGTTGAGATATTCTTTCATTTTTTCAAATAGATCTTGCATCTAGCGTCACAACTCCCTCATTATTCTCCGCACTATTATATCAAAAACAAAGCAGGACAGGAAGTTGCCATTATCTGACTGGCATCCCGAAGCTCTCGCATACATGCAACGTCTCTCGTAATGCTCTATAATAGGGAAATACTGAATTGCTTGAGGAGAACGGGACAGATGACAACGCATAAAAAAGAACAAGACGCCAGCATCCGTGTCGGCCAGCAAATGACGCTCACGATCAAGAGCTTGGGCATTAATGGCGAAGGGATCGGTTATTTTAAAAGAAAAATCGTTTTCGTAGAGGGTGCTCTCCCTGGCGAGGTCGTCCATGCAGAGGTGACTGAGGCAAGAGAAAAATACGCGACCGCGCGTCTTTTACGAGTCGTTGAAAAATCAGCATCTCGCACGAAGCCCCCCTGTCCGGTCTATGCGGAGTGTGGCGGATGCAGCTTGCAGCACATGGATTATGCCGCACAGCTCGCGAGCAAGCAGGAAATCGTCATCGAGTCACTGCGTAAATACGCTCGACTGAATCAACCACCAGTCGCCCCTACGATTGGTATGGATAATCCGTGGTCATATCGAAATAAAGCACAGTTTCAGGTGGGCAAGGAAAAAGGCAAGCTCATCGCTGGACTGTATCAAACAGGTAGTCACAAGCTCGTCAATTTGGAAGGCTGTCAGGTGCAGCATGAAGCAACAACAAAAATCGTCCAAACAGCGAAGCAAATCATCGAGGAGCTCGGGATTCCGATCTACGACGAGAAAAAACGGACGGGCGTCATCCGCACAATCGTAGCTCGTGTCGCTTTTGCTACGGGTGAAACGCAATTAACACTTGTAACGGCTACCCCAGAAATTCCACGGGTGAAAGAGCTACTTTTGGAGCTCCGTACGAGACTGCCTGAGTTGGTAGGAATCGCGCAAAACGTAAACACGCAAAAAACGTCACTAGTTTTTGGTGACAAGACAGTATCTTTGTGGGGCAGGGCTTCCATTGCTGAAAAACTGGGTGAGCTGTCCTTCGACTTGTCGGCTCGTGCCTTCTTCCAATTGAATCCCGAGCAGACACAAAAGCTGTACAATCAGGTGAAAACGGCTGCTGGACTGACTGGAAAAGAGCTCGTCCTCGATTTGTATTGTGGTACAGGGACGATTGGCTTGTGGCTCGCTCCTTATGCCCGCGAGGTTCGCGGGATCGAGCTGATTCCTGAGGCTGTCGAGGATGCCAATCGCAATGCACAGCGTAACCAAGCGTCGAATGCCAGCTTTCACGTGGGTCGTGCCGAGGTCTTGATGCCAAAATGGGCCAAACAAGGGACTCGACCAGATGTCGTCGTAGTCGATCCACCGCGGACTGGGCTGGATGATACGCTGATTCGTTCCTTGTTGGATGTGCAGCCGAAGAAGATTGTGTATGTGTCTTGTAATCCTTCTACGCTGGCGAAGGATGTTGGGAAGCTGATGCAGCGTTATGAGTTAAAGAGTGTGCAGCCGGTGGATATGTTCCCGCATACGGCGCATGTGGAGTGCTGTGCGTTGTTAACGAGAAAATAGAATTCTGAAGTAGCACATTTACCGAATAACATGTGGTTTTATAGGAAAAAGCTCAAGCAAATTTCAGCTTGAGCCTTTTTGTTTGCATGTTGATGATGAAACAAGCTTGCTACCGACATTCACGATCTGCTGCTTCTACTTGCAGGGGAGGAGCGTAAACATGTAAAACGGACTTGCCTCTTGCCAATGTTTCAGCAACAGAATATCGTTAAAGTCCTTCAATGAATAGCGGAGGGTGTCAACATACGAGGATGGGTTAGAGTGACAGGCTCCATGTTTTGAACCTTTTATTTTTGATCAATTTTTAATACTATAAATACTATTGAATACAATTCCCAACTAACGGTACATTACATGAGAAATGAGGGCATTCTATGACTACGTTTGCTTGCTCGGGATGAACGGATGTATGAAGAATCCCTTGGGGACAGCCGCACAGAAATTGCATATTTACTGGAAAAGTTCGAGGCTGTGTTAGCCACACAAGATCAGCAACTGATAAAAAAGGCAGCTTTAGCGTTTAAAAAACAACTGGATCATTTAGAAGGGTGGTTCGACTCTTAATGGGTGTGTGGGAAGTACTGGGGATTGAACCCACAGAAGATATTCCATCGATTAAAAAAGCCTACTCCCAAAAACTGAAGGTTCACCACCCAGAGGATGATCCGGAAGGCTATCAAAGGCTAAGAGAAGCATATGACTATGCGGTGAAGGCTGCGAAAAAGGGAGCCATCAAAGAAACGGGTCCGTTGTTCAGCGATGAAAATATCATCCATATTAGGACCAATCCTCACAACACGGTCGAGCTAACAGTTGAAACTATAAACCGACCAGAAGAAGTTGACCCAGTATTTGAATTCATGGAACAAGTTGAAGAGGTGTATTCTGATTTCTCTTCCCGTATCAGCCATGAACAATGGTCAAAGCTTTTAAATAACGATACTGTCTGGAATGTAATGCTCAAAGAAATCGTAGAAGATACATTATTGGATTTCTTGCATGAACATCGGTTTCTCCCTAAAAGAGTTTGGGAATCCATCGAATACTGTTTTCGTTGGCGCGAACTAGCAACAGAAGATCCGGATGATCGAATGGAGCATTTCACCGAAGAGTTTTACCATTTTTATTGCAGACAATTGGATGAACCTGCTCTTCGTTATACCTTTATACAACATGCAGCCGATTTAGACTACGATGTGTTTCTGAACAAGCGGGAGACGGCATATCAGGCACTTAAGGAAAACAATCTAGAACTGGCAGGTCAATTGCTTGATGAAGCATATGCGATGTATTCAGATGATCCTGACTTGCTTCGGCTACAGGGTGAATACTTCCTTCGAATGGGTGAAAAGGAGCCTGCTCTTGCTGTAATGGAACACGGAATCAGTATTTATCCAGATGACATCGATTGGTATCTGATTCGATCTCGGATATGGTATGAAACCAATCAATTCGTTGAAGCAAAAGACGAATGTCTGTACATCCTCTCACGTATGCCTGCCAATATGGGTACCCTGCGTCTATTGGGAAAATGTTTCATTCAACTTGGTGAGTTAGAGAAGGCAGAGGAGAACTACTTGAAGATATTGGAGAGTTATCCGAATGATATCGATGCCATAACCAGCCTTGCACATATCCGTTCTGATATGGTGGAACGGGCCAAGCGGAGGCCCTTTTTCACCAGAAGATCAGTCATAAATAGATTGCATAAGAAGCTTGGGAAGCCAAAATTTTGGGGCAGTGTGAAATTGTTTTGGATGCAGTTGCCCAAAATAGGTGTCGTATTCACTCTATCCTTAATTCTTTTTCTACATGTTTTGTTATCTAATCCTTTCATTAATGATACCGGATTAACACCTATCTCCTATCTAAAAAATATGATTCATCCTGTAGAACTATCTTCCACTGAGGTGCTGAATCAACTAGATTATTCTGATATCGCCCAAATAAAGCTTCCCAGTGTTCATTTTCTAGGAATTACAGAGTATCAAGCAAAAGCCGAAACCGGTGCTATCAGTACTCGATATAATTCTTCCTACAGTAAGCAACGTAATTGGGCTAAAAGCATTCTCCCCACAGGATGGTTTTATGTTGCTAAGCTTGATAACTCATCAATCGTTTTATTGGTCTCAGATGCCAATCAAGCAATGCAGATGCAAAAAAGTAATTCCATTGATTCGCCAGGAACAATCGTGAAAATGCCGCAAGAGTTACCTGAGTATGTATGGGAAGTTTTGCAGATTACAGACTTTGGATCCAAATACAAAGATTCCAAATTTGTTGTCGATAAACTAATTGTTGTACATAATGTCACTAATGAAGTTCCCGTTAAAGCAGCGATTTATTCCGTATTGTTACTAGTTCTCTATGCATTTTTGCTTCGACTGTTTATCAGAACCTACAAAACGGTCCGATTCTAATAAGGAGGAACCGATGGCACCCACCGATCTTACATATAATCAGAAGGGTCACAGATTATTTCTGCGAGCTCTTTCGTCTGTTTGCTTTAGCAAAAGTGGAGCCTACTATTATGCGTTATATCATGAAAATTTAAGTAGACAAAAGTGCCTATTTCTTCTTAAGGAAAAACAGATTACAGATAAGACCGCACTAATTGATACAATAAAATGGCTCATATCGGAAGGGAAGAGGGAAGAATTCAATCGTCTCCGTCATTTCTTATTTACTTTTTCCGAATCAGAACGAACGGCATACATTCAAGCGTTACCCGAGGACCATCGATCGAAATCTCAGTTGATTCTTGTCGATTACTATTCGAGATGTCTACCTTCAGAGGGTATTGCTGCTCATGACTATGCTTGGTGTGTCCTTTTATCCAGAGCTGGTTTGAAACTGGGTTACTTGCAAAAAGATCAGGCAATGGAATATATGTTGAGTGCTGCAAGACTGGCACAACAAGCGTATTCCGGATGGAGTGAATATATTGCCGGTTTTGTGGCAGGAATTGATTTTTTAATTCCGGATACGTCTTTCCAAACTGCTAAAGAAAATCGAGGTTTCTACACCAAGCTGCTCGCCTCTAGACACAGTCCCATGCGTCAAGTTGATTGGAATGTAGCCCTCAACAGTAATGAATGATCTAAAGTAATTATTAGAGATGCGAATTTCCTGATGTTTCGTCTCCATATTCACGCTTCGGGTTCCGTCGAACAGGCAACCGTGAACGACGCCGTAAAGATCGCGTTTCGATCGTTGAAGCGACCCGCCGAAGTCTTCGATACGTTACGCGTTTCACTGATATTCGTATTATCAGCGAAGTAAAGGCGCCGGATGGACGCTTGTAGACGACATTCTCGCCCGGCTAAGCGTTCACCGGGCTTAATTGCTTGCTGCAAAAGAAAAGACGCCCGATATAGGCGCCTGTAAATTAGTGGGCAAATGTCATTCCATCGTGAATTAATAACCTGTACTCCCTGTCATCTCCTCACATGTGGAGAGTGTTTCCCTGCTTCAACTAAAAATGAGTATCTGAATAAAACAGGAAAGCACCCAAGCATGTATGCTTTCGTGCTTTCCTACCAAACCAAACTCTTAGGAGGGAAAGTAGCCCTTTTTAAATAATTCGTACCATTGATTTAATTCATCGCCCTCTAATACACCCAATCTCTCCAGGATATGTCTTGAAAACTCCAATGCACCGCTTCCATTCGCAGTGATGAGATTCTTGTCACGGATTGACTGACCCTCTACATAATGTTGATCTCCTCTGTAGTTCGGAGCTCCTTCCTTCAAATAAGGTAACGTATTGCCTGTATGTCTATGATTGTCCAAAAATCCGTGATTCCCTAAAAAGGTCGTAGCATCACAGATGGCTGCGACAGGAATATCCTTGCTAACACAATACTCGACCACTACTTTTGCCTGCTGATTCTTTTCTTCTCTCCATCCCGTTCCGCCAGGTATGATTAACATGGCGATATCTAAATTTGGATTGAATTCGTTTACGCTATAATCTGGAAGGATCGTTAAACCCCCCATCGAAACTTTCGGTTCCTGATCAATGGCGATTGTCTTTACACGATATCCTGTTCCCGGCTTGTTCAGCTCGGAACTGACGTAACTTGCCTCCCAATCAGCAAAACCATCCGTTATAAAAATGAGCACTTCCTTCAAAGTGATTCCCTCCTTGTAATGTTTTGTACAAATGAATTGTAAAACAACTTCACTGACAGTTATGGTCAGGAAAGAAAACGGAAATCACATGAACATCTTGAAGCGATCAAGATGAAAACAAAAAACGTAAAACCATCACGACAATAATGCCTGCGAGTACAGTTGCCAATAAACTACGTGTTTTTATCGCAATGAAAAAGGTTGGTATGGCTGCTAAAAGTTCAACGTTATTCGTAGAAAAAGAAATATTTTCACCATTTTTAAATATCTCTTGAGCTACTAGAGCAGCCATAACAGATATGGGGACATAGCTTAACCATCGTGTTGCCCAATCTGGCAATTGAAAACGACTGAGTACCATAAGAGGAAGCACTCTGGGGATGAATGTAACAATAGCTGTTCCTATAATCATCAAAAAAACATCCAATCTTACTTCCATTTTTCCATCACCATCCCTATCGTTGAAGCAAAGATTGTAGCAACAATAACTCCCATGCTGCCAGACAACACTGAACTGGTTCCCACAGCAATGACAACTGCGATTATCGCAACAACCACATCACGAGCAATTTTTTTTCGACTTAACATCGAAAGTACCAGAAGTCCAATAAACATCGCTGTCAAAGCAAAATCCAAACCTAATGTTTCAGGATTTGAAATCCATTGTCCCAAGAATGCCCCGGCTATATTAGCTACGCACCAGTTTAAATAAGCCGTTACATTTAGACCGTGCATCCATTTTTCACTAATGTAATTCTTTTTTGCAGCTTCGTTGATAGCAACACCAAACGACTCATCGGTAAGTAGAGACCCTACTAGCATGTTCCTAAGCGGAGAAAGATGCCGAAAATATGGTGCTAGGGCTGCACTAAGTAAAAGATGCCGAAGATTGACAAAGAAAATCGTAATAATAATGGTGGTAATCGAACTGCTTGCTGCCATCATCCCGGCAGCGATAAATTGGGCTGAGCCAGCATAAAGAATTAAACACATCAGGGCTATCTCAGTTATACTAAGACCCGCTGTCCTTTCGATAACACCAGCAGCGAATCCAATACTTAAATAACCCAGCAACGTTGGGACACAATCCTTTATACCTTGGCGAAAAGTATCCTTATCTCTTGAATCTGCTACCGTTTCGATTTGGTCATTCGCTAAACCCATTTTATCCTCCTTAGTCTTATTTGCATTAAAGGAGTTATTATTATAACCACTATGAAAAAGTGAAAGAAAATACGGTTCAAATTACTTGAACCGCTTTCCTGTAACCACGTGGAACAGGTCAGGATGGTTAATCCAGACAGCTTCGGCTTTCTCAGGGCCAATTTCCTTAACTAATTGCGCAAACATAATGTCGTGCCTGATGTACTCCATTGCTACTAATACAAGTGCTGGGTCTTGTGTTTTTATAGCCCATGCAGCAGTATTTGGAGCGAAATTTGCTATTAATACTTCTTCATTGTCCCGAGCGACAATGGTTAAACGACCACTCATACGTTCCTCTGCTACTTTAGGAGACATGTAATCATGATGAGTGGTTGCACCTATCTCGGTATCGGGTGCTCCAAACAAAATGGAAAATACAGGAACGCCTTCTTCTACACGCTTATCTGCATCCTGTTTAATAAAAGAAATCTGTGGTTGCCAAATCGATAACCATAGTTCTTCTCGGGCTTTGTTTACCATGTCGACCATTTCTGTGATAACCAGTTCATCACTACTAATGCGTCGAACCACGTCTACTTGCTGTTCACTTTCTAATGCAGATAGATTTTTTTCAAGATAATCAAATGATTGCTCGAAGGAATTACGCAATCGCGTGATTAATTCTTTAGCTGGCAAAGGAGAGTAGGTCAGAGGTTCAGAAGGTACCGTATAAACTGCTCCTTTATCTAACAATTTCCCTAATACTTCGTAAATCATGGAACGAGGTACACCCGATCTCTTACTAATCTCATATCCAGTTATAGGAGACTGCTTTAAAAGCCCGATATATGCTTTGCATTCATATTGTGAAAACCCCAATTTCTGAAGCTCTTTATAAATTTCATCCAAAGAAAACCACCACCTTTCATACTCAGCCTTAGTGATTATAACAATAACCTCTACGTTCTATGGTGGTTATTATAATAATCACTAAGAATATAGTCAATAATTTAAAGGCGGGTTTGCTTAAATTGTATAGTAGAGAAAACAACGAAAGAAGTGATATACGATGGATTTAGAAATGATCATGCAGGAACTTGAAGCTCTCGGCAAGGAACGAACCAAGAAAATTTATCTATCCAATGGCGCTCACGAACCACTTTTTGGCGTGGCTACAGGCGCTATGAAGCCCCTGGCTAGAAAAATCAAGATCAATCAATCCTTGGCTGAGCAGCTTTACGCTACCGGGAACTACGACGCCATGTACTTTGCCGGTGTGATCGCAGACCCAAAAGCAATGACCAATGCCGATTTTGATCGGTGGATGGACTCAGCTTATTTTTATATGCTGTCCGATTATGTGGTTGCCGTAACCTTATCTGAAGCAGATATTGCCCAAGAAGTTGCCGATCAATGGATCACAAGCGGCGAGGAGCTCAGAATGTCTGCGGGCTGGAGTTGTTACTGCTGGCTTTTGGGTAATCGCCCAGATCGTGAATTTTCCGAAAGCAAAATTGCCAATATGCTTGAAACTGTGAAAAGTACGATTCACGATTCTCCCGAACGAACAAAATACGCTATGAATAATTTTATTTACACCGTGGGAACTTCCTATTTGCCACTCCACGATAAGGCGGTCGAAATCGCAAAGGCAGTAGGGCCAGTAGAAGTCCAAAAAGACAAAGCAAAAAGCAAGTTCCTAAACGCTTTCGATAATATTCAAAAGGCAGTAAGTAAAGATCAGCTTGGCTTCAAACGGAAACATGTGAGGTGTTAATCCTCTTGGTTTCTCGTGAATAATAGTTCAAACGGAGTAGCCCTTTAGAGGTTGTTCCGTTTTTTTGCGAGCAAGTCGAAGCTCTCTTATTTGTAATAGTAGGCAAGCTTGAAGGCGATACTGGTCGTGTGGAGGTTTTTCGGACAAGCGAGATCAAACTCCTTCTGGAGACTGATATCAAAATACATCGACTGTGGGATGTAACTACTCTCCGTTGGTATATTATGGTACTTAAGTTTCAAAAATAAGATTCGAGGAGATGTAATCCGTGAAGACGTTAATCGAATTCAAAAAAGTAACGAAAGAATACAAAATCGGAGAAGTGCCAATCAAGGCACTGAATGGTGTTGATTTTTCCATAGTAGAGGGAGAATTCGTCGTTATTTTGGGTGCGAGTGGCGCTGGTAAAAGTACGATTTTGAATTTGCTAGGCGGAATGGATACGGCTACCTCAGGTCAAGTATTTGTTGGCGATCAAGAAATCACCAGGTTCAACGAAAAAAAATTAACGCAATACCGCGGTGAGAAAGTTGGCTTCGTCTTTCAATTCTATAACTTAATTCCGAATTTAAACGCTCTCGAAAATGTTGAGTTTGCCACGGAAGTATGCAGAAACCATCTGGATGCAAAAGAGATTTTACATAAAGTTGGATTACAAAATCGTATGAAAAACTTCCCTTCACAGCTCTCTGGTGGCGAACAACAAAGAGTTGCAATCGCGAGAGCTGTTGCCAAAAATCCTTTGCTTTTACTTTGTGACGAACCAACCGGAGCTTTGGATTATGTGACAGGTAAGTCCGTCTTAAAGCTTCTCCAGGATTTGAACAAAGAAACGAAAAAATGCGTCGTATTGGTCACACATAATTCCGCCATTGCTCCTATGGCTGACAAAATTATTAAGGTGAAAAGCGGAACGATTGAAAGCGTTACCATTAATCGCGAAAAGCAAAGTGTGGAAGGGATTGAGTGGTGAAGATGAAATTATTTTTAAAATTAGTAAAGGATATCAAACAATCGATCGGGCAATTTATCGCCTTTGTTTTGGTTATCGCAGTAGGAGCCTTTTTCTATGGGGGGCTAGTAACTTATAGCAATAATCTTAGTGCTTATACAGAAGGTTATTTTAAAAAACATAACGTAAGCGACCTACATGTATTTTACAAGCAAATTTCCAAAAATGATGTCGCTGATTTAAGTGAAATAGAAGGCATAAAAAAAATAGAAGGACGTTATACCTTTGATGCCACGCAAGCCTTTGAAGGTGAAAAAGCTTCTTTGAAAATTCATTCCATCCCTGTCAAAAACGAAATAAACACGATTGCTATGATTGAGGGCAGAATCCCATCAAAAAAGAATGAGATATTATTAGATTCTCGTTATGCGAAAGAACATCTTTTTCAAGTTGGTGATGAAATCCGTATTCGTGCGAACGAAAGAAATTTTACATTTACTATTAGCGGCTTGGGTGAAAATGTCGAACATGCAAAAAAGAACGAAATACAAGACCATAAAACCTACGGAGTCGCTTATATTGCCGAAGAGACAATCTCTGAAATCTTAGGTGGCCTTTTCTATAATGAAATCATGATCGATGCTACAGAAGGTTACGATATTGATAAATTAGGTCAATCCATTGAATCACAATCCCAAAACCTCACTTATGTAAACCAAGTAAGTAAAGAACGGACTTTCAGCTATTCGAAAATAAATGAAACGATCCATAATAATAAATTGATGAGTATGGTTATCCCTTTCGTTCTCTTTTTGATTGTAGCGATTATCTTGTTTCTTACCATGTCGAGAATGATTGACTCTCAAAGAAACCAAGTAGGAATCATGAAGGCTTTAGGTGTCAAAAACAGAAACATCATGCTTCATTACATGGGATACCCTGTGCTGGCAGGTATCATAGGCTCAATCATAGGTTGTGCGATTGCCGCTCTCGTATTTGTTCCATTCGTAACTGCATCGAGTGCAAGAGCCTACTCTCTTCCTGGCATTACATGCTCCCTTTCTTTTTATTCTTTCATTCCCCCCATTATTTTCTCCAGTGCTTTTGGAATCCTAGCGTGTTACTTAAGTGGTAGAACCATATTAAAAGAACATGCGGCTCAGGCTATGCGTCCTAAACCGCCAAAGAAGATGAAATCGCTATTGATAGAAAGAATTCCGGGTATTTGGAGTCATCTTTCCTATAGCTACAAACTCATTTTAAGAAATATTTTCCTAAATAAACAAAAAGCTTTAGCAAGCTCAATTGGTGTTGTTGTAAGCACGGTCTTATTAATCACTGCTTTTGGCACTCAAACTGCCTTGCAACAAGTAGCTAGTCAAATTGAAGATGTTTATACGTATGATTTACGAGTAGATTATACGATGGGAACATCTACTGATACGGTAAAGCTCCCCTCCGGTATGAAAAATCATTATTATCTATCCACCTTTCCTGTTGAATTCATAAAAGGTGATGAAAAAGATAAT
Organism: Brevibacillus fortis; assembly: GCF_046196545.1. Lineage (GTDB taxonomy): Bacteria > Bacillota > Bacilli > Brevibacillales > Brevibacillaceae > Brevibacillus > Brevibacillus fortis_A. Next base: position 1,069,733 of record NZ_CP176370.1, on the reverse strand, counting down.
GCCACTCTCGTTGTTACTGAAAAAGAAAACTCTCTCATTCATTTCTTTGACGAAAATGATCATCGGATCCCTTTAGAAAATAATGGTGTGCTGGTACCAAAATCCTACGCCGACAAATATCATATTTCAGCAGGAGATATCATCTCTATAACGTTCAAAGCACCAGAGCTTAAAAATAAGTCTGTAGATATGAAGGTTTTGCATATATCTACGCAGTATTCGAATCCTTCGTTTTATATCACACCAGACTATTTAAAGAGCTTTGGCATAGACTACACTCCAACCTCGCTTTTCGTTCAAGCAAATAGCTCTGTCGATCTTATTAGCGTTCGTAACTTCTTTGAACAAGATCCTCATGTAGAAACCATTGCAGATAGAAATGATCTAAAGAAAACTGCTGAATATATTTTGAAACAAAACAATTTTGTCTTTATCATGTTTATTGTTTGCGCCGTCATCCTCTCTTTTGGCGCGATATACACAATCTCTTCCATCAACATTTATGAAAGGAATCGCGAGCTTGCAACACTTAAAGTATTAGGCTATCAAAAACATAAAATAAACAGACTTATCTTTTTTGAAAACATGATACTCACTACATTTGCGATCCTTGTAGCTTTACCGATAAGCGGTTATGTTTATTCCATGATTGTCAAGGCACTGTCTAGTACCCATCAACAAATCCCGGATCAATTACATATTCCTATCCTATTGGTTTCTGTTACTCTTGCCTACTTGCTTACGATTCTGTCCAACTTGCTACTTCGGAGAAAAGTAACCAACATCAATATGATTGAATCATTAAAAGGAGTAGACTAAAACTATCGACCAACTGCTTTACGCGCTTGTCTTACGTGTAATGTTTTCATGGCAAATCTGGCTATTGGGTGGGCAATCAATATTTCAACCCAAAATGCTATACCGAAGTTTCTCGGCCAGTTATGAAAGAAGTTTCGAAACGGTTCCAGACTTATTTCCTTCGTGCCAACCCACATTCCGATCATGGACAACAAAATAGATAAGACCGTAACATTTAGCAAAATATGTAGTAACACTCTGGCATTAAATCCATCTGTCTGTCCCACGAATTTTGGCATCACTTTGCTTACAATCGGTCCCGCAACCAATTTTACCAGTAGAACAACAATGATCCACATAAAGGGGATTATCTTTAATGTGTCTAAATAAACTTCTTTGCTAAACCCACGTTCCAGCCCCACTATAATAGGCGCAATAATGTTTACGGAAAGGATTGAAATAATTAGTAAAAAGATGATACCCTCTTTTCCGTTTCGAGGGAGTCTTGTTTCTGCATTCATCTTGATTTATCAACTCCTTCTTAAGTAAAACACCTTGTTATTATAGTGATGGTAGAAATGTCTTCATAAGTGAACACTTTGTGAACATTCACTACTTCATTGCATCTTTCGTAAAGGAGTTGGAACAAGTATTGGAAGAAGCCCCGTAGAATAGGTCAACATCCGTTTCCATCCTATACCTGTCTTCATACCATAAACAAAAAAACAGGGAGGAAACGAGGAATGCCCAAAAAAGTCTCGCTTTGTGAGCAGTTCTCCAGAATTATCAGGGGGCAATCTGGCTTTGCTGGTGGAAAATGCGTCTCGACCATCAATCGCAATCAAATAAAAACGACGATTTTGGGGAAAAGATTTCGCGTAACGTCTTCTTTTTCATTCGAATCCCTCAATCAACAAACGGGCAAAGCGCTCTGTTTAGGGAGGGCAGCGTTCTTGCAGAAAGAAGTCAATCCGTTCATTATAGCCATTCGGAATCAAGGCATAAAAGTCTCCTCTATCCATAATGAATGGCTATTCGATCGTCCCCGCTTGATTTATGTAAATATTGAAGCAGTTGATAAACCTCTTGCTTTCGCAAGAAAAGTAAGGCGAGCATTGGATGCCATTCCTTCATGAGAATAGAAAGCAACGAGTCCTCTCTGTTACCGCAGAGAGGATTTTTTCGTCTCTAGAACATCACAACTCGATCAGCTATAATAAAAAACAACCAAAAATAGGAATTATAGTGAAAATTAGTACCTATTCAAACACCTCTTACTAGGAAGGAATGATTCTCTTGGATACTCAGATCATCGATATAGGCGTAAACCTCATGCACCGCTCCTTTCACCAAGATCGTGATGAGGTTGTCGCCAGAGCAGAAAAATAAGGAATTTACCCATTAATTTTGACAGGAACAAGCTTGAGAAACAGTATGGATGCCTCACGATATGCGAGTCGCTCCAAAGGAAAGCTGTACGCTACGGCAGGTATTCATCCTCACGATGCAAAAAGCTGTGATGAATCGGTGATCAAGAAATTAAGAGAACTGGCATCTCTTCCCCATGTAGTTGCGATTGGAGAGTGCGGGTTGGATTTTAACCGTGACTTCTCCCCGCGGGATATTCAAAGAAAGTGGTTCATTGAACAAATTTCCCTGGCCACAGAACTTCAACTGCCGTTGTTTTTGCATGAACGCGATGCTCATCTTGATTTTGTCTCGATTCTCAAAGAGCATCGCCAAAAAATCAATCGTGCGGTTGTACACTGTTTTACCGGAACCTCCAAGGAATTGGATACTTATTTAGAAATGGACTTTCATATCGGGATTACGGGATGGATTTGTGATGAAAGACGTGGGAAACATCTTCGGGAGCTTGTTAAAAAAATTCCCTTGAATCGTTTGATGATTGAAACGGACGCGCCATTTTTAACCCCTCGTGATTTGAAAGAAAAGCCTGTGGATGGTCGGAATGAGCCAATGTATTTGAGACATATATTGCACGCGGTCGCACAATGCATGGGATTGAGCCCAGAGGAAGTGGCCAGCGCTACTACCAAGACTGCGAAAGAATTTTTTAACGTATAAGTAGTTTTTCGCAAGAGGGACTCGTGCCCTCTTTTTCATTTTGTGACAAGGCAATGAATATAGAGCATTTCACAAAAACGTCGCTTTACGATTGTTAAAAATATATTTAAATTACAAATAATGGATGAAATTAAAAGAAAGGTGGTTTGTTTATGCTTAAAAAAAGTATGGCTTCAAGTTTAGGTCTTTTATTCGTTGTGATGTCTTTCACACTTCCTACTCAGGCTGCAGAACCAACGCTTTCGAAATCGTCCGAACAAAATATTTCATCCCATGCATCACTAAAACAATCCCTATCAGCGAGCTCTTCTTATGGAGCAAAAATGTGGGTCAGGAACAATCAACTGGTCCCAGAAGGCTGGGTGATTACAGACAGTAACAGCACCCATTTCGAAATTACATGCGTGATTGGGGCCACCTACAGATCGACACTATGGATCAAGTACAACCAACGAATTCCGGATGAGTGGGCTGGTATAGATGGCAGTGGGACTTCCCTTCAAATCATTTATACGGGAGGAGCTGGTTACGGAGATAAACTGTGGGTGCGGAACAATCAAATCATGCCGCAAGGATGGGTCATTACAGACAGTACGACTGATAAATTTGAAATTACGAGTATTCAAAGAGCGCCAAAGGGAGCGAAGCTATGGATCAGGTATAATCAACAGATTCCAGCAGGCTTGGTTGTTACCGATCGCTTTAACACGAAAATTCAAATCACTTTTATGGGCTAGAGACCGCTACTAGAGTGGGACGCGACTAATCTGCGTCCCGCTTTTTCATTTCGGCTGTTTTTTGTTTTTTACAATTCTATTACATCCCCATGCTATGCTTTACGAGAGGTAATCCGGGTGGCTACCATCCTAATTGTCTGGATGAAATTCCTATTAATGAGTTGATTAAAAGAAACCTGCAATCAGTGGGACATAGATGTATTTCGGTGATGGACGGAAAAGCGGCACTGGATGTAATGGACAAGCACGAGGTGGATCTCGTTGTGATGGACATTATGCTGCCGGAGATTGACGGACAAGGTAAAGGGCCTGACTCTCGGCGCAGATAATTATTTGGTAAAACCGTTTGAGATGCTGGAGCTGCTGGAATGGGCTATAACAAGTAGCAGAAAGCTTTACCTAGAGTCAACGGAGCATTTACCTGTTCACCTTGTGAAGTACGGTTCGACAGACTGTAAAAGTTGGGGAACCGATGCAGACTATTGGTTTTTACTATTCCGTTCATTTTTAATTGCTCTTATTCTACTAAATCTTTCATACTCTTGTTTGTTTAAGTAATATTTTCACTGTCATCAGCTCCTGATGGCAGTTTTTTATTTCCGGAACCTTATAGGCTGAAGGTTAAAAATACCTCAATGAAATAAGAGTTATGAATCTTTTAAATAAGTTATTTTTTTGTAATATATGGTAGAATAAAAAATCAAAGGGAATAAACCCTGCTTTTGGTAAAAACAGTATAACGATTCTGGTAAACAAGTCGAATTGAATGGTAAACTATAGTGTTTTGGGAGCGGGGGATTTGTGAAAAATGGTGTTACTTGCGCAGGAAAAAGGAAGTTTTACGCATGAAGCAGTTGTAGGGTGCCCTCCAACATAATGCGGATTTTGTACGCTAAGTATCGAAAGCCTTGAAAAACACGTATTTTCTGTACGCTAAGAATTGATAGAACAGCCCTGTTTGAACATATCCAGACCTAGATTTCACTAGTTTTCTCGTTTTAACGTGGTAAATCCACGTTTTGCTGGCGGTACCATAGCTAATTTTCATGACCGCTAAGGTCTTACCGTACAATTTTCGCATTTGGTTGGCGGTACTCCTTATAGAAATTAACCAGCAATTAGACAAGTACATTTACACTGTTTAATCCAAAATAACATAGCGATTCAATTTAACCGCTTCTTGTCAATGTGCTTATACTTGCCTTGGTTTTCTTCAATTTCTCCATCACTTGGTCCAAGTTGAATCCACTCAAGCTCATTTCTGAAAGTATAGTTATAAGTCACATCAGGCTCATCTTTAAACACTACATTTACTGAATATGTAGGCATTTTAGAAAAGACAGCCTCAACTTTGAGTATATCAGACTCTTTATAATCGTTTGTTACCATAAGATATTGGTGCATTTTCGCTTCAAGATCATTTAATTTTATTTGAATGTACGTATACACTCCACCAACGATCAAACCCAGAACAACTATGGAATAGAACAATTTTTTCATCAGAAAACCACCCCATGACTACCATAAATTTACTCAATTGTACATTTTACCGAATGTTCTATCAATAAAATTCTATTTAGAGGTGCTATATCGATGAAAATTCTAAAGAGCGCTTTTTTCACTACCTTGTTTCTTATTCTTCTTGTTGTACCACTTAGTGCAAGTGCGTCATCTACTACCCCTACAGCTGTACCTAACCCTACGTATCCAGGCACTAACATAGAGATGAAAGTTGGAGATGTACTATACTCAACAAAAACACTAGGAAGCTCGTTTAAAATTGTAGGACATGTTGGAATCGTAGGCTCCGATTTCAGAGTATATCATGTTACTCCAGCAACAGATGGCGGAGTAGCAGACAGTATCGATTCCTATATGAGCAGACACGGATCAGGCGAAACAATCGAAATCTATAAATATCGATATGCCGGAGCAGCAAATGCAGCAATGTGGGCTAAACAAAATTACAGTAAAGTATATAACTATTACATTTCTCTAGATCGTTTAAGTGTGATGAATCCGAATTACTGCTCAAAATTCATTTGGCAAGCTTTCTATTATGGTGCTGGTAAAGATGTCATGAATAAAAACCTCACAGACAGCACTTATGGAATTATATATCCAATTGGTTTTACCTATTCAGGATTTTCTCTTTACGATTCGTTCAAAGTAAAATAAGAAAACCAAGCTCCTCATTTTGGGGAGTTTAGTATATCCCTAGGATTGTATTACCCGCATAAAGCGTCTATAAAAACAAAAGAGCGTTCCCCAGCTATCCAAGGCGTGGGGGACGCTCTTCTTCATAGTTTTAAAATATGTACTAGTATATATAATTCTATAGTGGTAGAACCAGCGACCGTGACAGTTTACTTGAAAAAGGAATCTTTTTTACGTATTCAAGTAAATCGTGTATCCATTGGTATAATAGGCTTTTCAGGCGGTATCACTCAGGAGCGTTTACAGGTAGTTTTATTCCAGGGCAAAAGCATGAATCCAATGTGCATACTCTTCCCGACGACTGTCTGAGCGGTAAAACGAATTAGGAGTGTAATAAGTTGTATCCTTACTATCGTCACACGAGAAAGGACACCTGACTGATCTTCCGGGGTGTCTCATTTTTTTCATAAAAGTGAAAGATTGTCAGCAGCTACTCCGTCTATACAGTGACAAGGAGGTGGGGAACACCAGTGGAGGATCATACTGGCGCACGAATCGAGCAATGGTTTCACTCATACAGCCAGGATGTATATCGATTTCTCGTCTATTACACGGGACGAACCGATATCGACGATCTTGTTCAAGAGACCTTTATTCGTGCCCTGAAAGCCATACACGACACAGAGGTTGAGAATCCCAAAACGTGGCTGTTTGCCATAGCACGAAACGTAGCCATCGATGAAAGGCGCAAGACAAAACTGATTAGCTGGTTGCCAGATATCTTCTTGCAGCATCTCGTTTCGCACGACAAAACACCGGAAGAATCGCTGATGTTAAGTGAAAACAAGCGTCTGCTCTATGAAATGATTAATCAGTTAAAGTCTTCTTATCGGGACGTGTTGATACTTAGAGGGATCAAGGGATTATCGAGCAAGGAGACTGCGGAGGTTTTGGGATGGAGCGAAGCCAAAGTCAATCTCACGATGCATAGAGCGATAAAGTCGATTCAAAACAAACGAAATGTTTCGATTGCGGAGGTGATGAACGATGCCATCATGTGATGAGCAGGTCATTCTGGAAGAATTGAATCAATTCCCAGAGCAAATCCTTTCCCGAGAACGAAGCCAAGCAATATTAGAGGGTGTGCGAGAAGAAGGAGGTAGACTTCAAAAAGTGAACAAGCGAAAAATATACTATGGATGGCTGGCAAAAGGGCTGATCACCTGCGGCCTATTGCTCGGTTTTTTCTGGATGAAACCATTTTCTGCACCAGCAGAATCAACGAGCAGTGCAGCAGCCTTGACTCCTGAAGAACAAACGTATTTTGCGGCTGCTCAAAAAGCCGTACAAGATGCGAGTGGCATTCAGAAGACCTTCCCATTTGGAGAGATTGAGAAAGACGCAGACTCCTATATGGTACAGGCAAAGGATCAAGAAGCCAGAGAAGCTCTCGTAACTTTTAAGCCTGGTACCACAGAGGTTCTTACCGTCTTTGCGAGGTTTGCGATCAACGAATTACCGAAGCCCTATCATAAATTTGTAGAGACTGCACAAGAAGCATTTAAGGATACGAAACAACAGGTTACCTTCCAAAAAACCAGTTTTTTCAAAAGTGAGAAAGAAGCATATTTTTCCTTTTGGACAGAAGATAAACAGTACGTCAAAGTCGATTTCCCAACAAATAAAGTGACTGGTTTCACATTGTATTACAACCTAGAAGACGTCGATCAAAAGATCATCTCCATCGCGCAAACAGCCTTGATGCGTTTATCCAATGAAAAAAATCTTTCCTTTACCCAAGCCAAAAAACGTTCAGACGAAAGTGAAGATAAATGGTTGCTCATTAATAAACAAAAGAGATATGAGGTAATGATCGGAGCAAAAACAGGTCAAGTGTATGAAGTGAGCCATGGAACAGATAACTATAAAGTCAAAGCACTAAATGAAGTCATTCCCGTAACCAAGCCACTTATTCAAGACATTTTTGGCATAGATATCTCTGGGTATACGGCATACGGCGGCCGGGACTGGGGCGGCTATATTTTGAGAAGTCCGGGGAAACCAAGCTTCTCCATACAGCTTGGAAATTTGGATGTTGGTGATATTGATCGAATTGAAATCGAATAAGGAGCAACGGGTTCTATATATCGTATATGGAACCCGTTTTCCTTCTCCATCGTACTTCGTTAGTTGATCGACAGCTTCATTTTCAGCCCCTCATGCGTCGCTTTAAAGCCTAATCGTTCATAAAAGCGCAACGCATCTTCTCGTTGTTTATCTGTCGTTAGTTGAATCAGATGGCAGCCTCTCTCCTTCGCCCGTTCAATCGCCCATTCGATTAACTTTCTCCCAACTCCTTGACCCCTTTCCGTAGATGCAGTACGAACCCCCTCAATCGTCGCTCTCCAGCTACCTTGATGTGTCAGATAAGGCGTAAACGTAATCTGTAGAACACCAATAATTTCCTCTTCACGGCACGCCACAATCAATTCATTATTGGGGTCTGCATCAATGGATTCAAACGCTTTTATGTAGCTTTCTGGTAGCGGAGTTTCGTAACGCTCTCTCGTCTTACCTAATTCATCATCCGCAAGCATTTGCACAATTCTATTCAGGTCTTTTGCTGTTGCGACTCGAAAATGAATCATCGTTTGCCTCCAATTGAATCCGTTGCGGGATTATTCTAACATCTTACAAGAAAACCCCTTTAGCTAAAAGGGGTGGGGAATTCATATATTTTTACTTGCACGTATTTCTTCTATTCGGATTCAAAATCAGCGCATCATCGTCCAGCTCAAACAATTTATCCAACAGCGCATCCAAGCCATGCTCCAATTTATATTCCATCTCTTCTTTATACAACGGAATCAAGAAATAGGCATGAACCTTGTTCCCATCCTTGGTGGGAATGACGCTGATCTCTTCGGATAGCTGAAACAGAACGACTCCATTTAAGCCAGTGCCATCCGCATACGGTTCATAGTCCTCATAATTCGGTATCGTATGTCCGTATCCCAACCACGTATTGTACTGATGAGGAAAACGAGCCATTTGCTTCATCAGCCTGATCGGCCAGTAGTTGTTTTCATCCTCCAGTGACTCTTGTGTCAGCTCCCAGGAAGCCGGTAAAAATATCATCATTTCTGCTCGATCGAAATTCTCTTCCATCTGCTCCTGTATTTCATCCGGGATCGTCATCGGTAAATCACTCATCCCAGTCGTATACAAAACCCAAAATGGTTCTTCTTCTGTAGGACTCATTACATTCACATCAATATGTATCATATCGGAAATAATTTCGTGAAAAACACTGCTTTCTCTTCCCGCAAATACCGTTTCAAAGTGGGCAACAATTTCCTCTACATATTCCATGGGAGCTGGGGGTTCATAATCAGCTTGTTCGTTATATGTGTAAATCGTGGTGCCGTCCTTTGACTTTTCTCCGTTGTTCGTACCGCCGAATAGCTTCTTGAAAAAATTCATCGCAAATCCTCACCTTCTCATCATTTAGACGCTGGGTCCTCTCTATTGTATCGGCATGAGATACATCCAACATTTACCTTATCCTTGTAATTCTTGCAAGAGAATTCCGAATCAACTTGCAGAAAAAAGAGGGGATTTTTAGCCCCCCTCTTGATAACTCTTCTTATACCAACACTTGCAAATGCTCCTGGCCATTAAAAGCGACTAAATCTTCTCCCTGAGTAACACGACTGACCAAGTCAGGATTGGCAAGGAATGGACGTCCGAATGCCGCCACATCCATAATTCCATCCTGTACAGCCTGCTCGGCGCGAGCAGGAGATAAACCGCCCACGCCTATGATGATGCCATCCCAGTATTGGCGGACGAGCTCGTGCAGTGTTTTGCCTTCTGCAATCACTTGATCAAAATTCATAGTGGAAGGATGAAGCATCGTTAATCCCGAGTCCTTAAATGCCTCTACAAAGATTTGAACAGCCGCGACTGGGGCCTCCCACATATACTCACGCTGATCATCCTTCAACGCAGAGAAGCGCATAATCGTTCTATTAGCGCCCACTTCGGAAATAACCGCTTTCGCCACCTCTTTCATGAAGGTCAAGCGTTGGCGCAATTCTCCGCCGTATTTGTCTTGGCGGTGGTTGGATGTTTCCGAATTAAACTGATCAATCAAATAGCCATGTGCACCATGAATCTCAACGCCGTCAAAGCCTGCCATCATTGCATGGCGAGCAGCCTGCGCATACTGCTGAATCACTTCTTGAATATCGGCGAGCGACATCTCTTCCGGGATATCGTAAGGTTTGCCCAATCGATGGACATGACCCTCTGCTCGCAGTGCAGAAGGAGCCTGCGGGGGTAAGCCTCCAGCGATCTCATGGTGTGACAACCGCCCGACATGCCAAATTTGTGCAACAATCGCTCCCCCCGCCTGATGAACTGCGTCTGTGACCTTTTTCCAGCCTTCTATTTGTTCCATGGTAAACAAGCCTGGAACACCCTTCGTTCCTTTTGCACGAGGACTAATGACGATTCCCTCAGTAATAATCAGACCCACTCCGTCTGCCGCTCGCTTCCGATAATATTCGACGACATCAGGACCAACTACCCCCGTCTGGTCATCTGCGAAGGTGCGCGTCATGGGGGCCATTGCAATTCGATTGCGCAGCTTCCAAGCTCCCATTCGAATTGGTTGCAGCAATGCTTGGTTTTCCATTCCCATTTTCCTCTCTCCCATCCTTACCTGTCATTTCCTTACATCGTATCGGATCGCCAGCTGCTTTTACAGATGACATGAAAGGAATTATGCTATTTTCCCCTTGAAAACAACGGTATTATGGAGATAATTCATGGAAAGTAAAGGGGGTCATGCGAATGGATCAAGTGGATAAGGAAATACTCATGATTTTGCAGGAGAATGCCCGCATTTCCATGACGGAATTGGGGAAACTGGTCAACCTGTCTCAACCGGCTACCACGGAAAGAGTTCGCAGAATGGAGGACAAAGGCGTCATCATGCAATATCGTGCCATCCTCGCTCCAGAAAAAGCAAATAAACATATCAGTGCTTATTTACTTTTTCATACAAAACGCTGCGAAAAATTCATCGAGTTTTGCAAGGAGTATCCAGATGTGTTGGAGCTGCACAGAATCAGCGGACAATACAATTACCTGCTGAAGGTCGTCACTGCTTCCATGCAGTCCTTGGAGGCATTTATCAATGCCAGTGGGGAACACGGGGAATCCACGACTTTAATCGTCATGTCCTCACCAATCGAACAGAAAAAGATCGTTCCTTCTGTGATCGAGGAGTGCTAAACATCCTTCACTGTAATAGCAAAAGAGGGAAGCCTCTCTAGCGCTCCCTCTTTTCGTCTTTCTTATTTCAATTCTGTATAGCACCTGATCTCTTCTTTATCTAGCTGGAATCCAACTGATTCGTACAGAGCCAAAGCAGATTTATTCGTCGTTTCTACCATGAGATACGCGGATTTCAGCTCATGCGATTTTAGATATCCCAATGCTTGTGTCAGTAAATACTTCGCAAACCCACGCTTCCTCCAAGGTTCTTGTACGAAAACATCCTCGATTACTCCCTCGTCTTCCTCTCGCCATGCCATCAAGCCAGCAGCTATCGTATCGTTATGACGAATCACCATCGATGTCCAGAGCGCCTTACTCTTGTAATCAAACAATCGTTCAAGTCCTAATGGAGCATCTGGCCAAATGGTGGCTTCCACATTTAAGTAATCTTTTTCGTCCTCTGGGCTCTCCATTTTCCAATACGAAAAATCAAAGTCTTCATCCAGCGTTAACACAGGAATAGACTCTAGTAAATCGCGCTTCATCTGAAACAAGCTATTCAAACGCTTGTAGCCCATTTGGGCGAAAAATCGGTTGTTCTCTGTTTCGGAAGAATCGTTACCAACACATAGCATCGTTTGGTACGTTCCTGGCAACGTTTCTTTTAATTGCAGAGCTCTTTGAAAAAGATGCTGATACACATTTTCTAGCAAATCGTCGTGATCGTCTCGCTCCGGGAGCGTTTTTATATTCACGTAGATCGAATGTTTGGTTTCCTCTGAACGTCCGGGAGGGATCGTATTAATGATACTGACTTGACCCTTCGCGATCATTTTCCCATTTTCAAATGCACAATAGACATTACTCCAATTTGCTTCTTCACCGACCCACCAAAACGTCGCGTTTTCTTTTGCAGTCACAGCTTGATATAGCTCGCCGAGTAACGGGAAGTCTTCCTTTTGAAAATTCCGAATAATTATGTCAGCTGATAATAGACTCACATTTTATACCCCTTTCGAAATCGGGGAATATCACGAATTTGCGGGCTACTTACGCGAGTTCCCCATCAAAAATTTGCCCTTTGTTAGCATGTATCCAATCATAAGAAACGCCTCCTTTAACAATTGTTTCCATATGAATTATCATACCGTGTCCCTTATCAGCTATCAAACCATTTTCCCATCAGGTAAGGATTCATCTTGCGAGAAAATCAAAAACCAAGTAAACTTTAACTCATTTACTGGAGGTATGAAAATTATGGAAATGATCAATTTCACAGGTGACTTCGAAAAAGTTGGGGAGAAGGAGCTTCCTTATGGACACGAGAATCCCGGAAAGCGTTAGACCTTTATTACACGACTATACGCAACGACTCATGGCAGAACTGCCTGATGTCATCTACGGTGTGTATTTGTATGGTTCTATTGCGCTGTCAGGCTTCGAGGAAGATAACAGCGATATTGATTTTGTAACACTTTTGCATAGAGGGTTAACGAATGCAGAAATAGAAACACTCAAGAACATTCATCATACTCTCCATAAGGCCAACCCATTAGCCAAGAGAATGGACGGCATGTATATCAAGCTGGATGACATCGGAAAAACCAATCCATCTTTGGAGCCTTATCCTTACGTTGACAATGGGATATTCAAACCATCCGGCCACTATGATATCAATCATGTGACGTGGTGGATCCTCAAGCAACAGGGCATTACCGTTATGGGGAAAAGTGTTGAAGCATTACACATCCCTACCCAGTGGTTTGATGTCGGGGAAACGATGAAATACAATGTACATGATTATTGGGCGCCAAAAGGAAAAAGCATGCTGAATTTCTTGCTCGATGGGTGGGTAGAATTCGCCGTTTTCACCTTATGCCGAATCTATTACGCGCTCATCCATGCGAGCATTATTCCCAAGAGAGAAGCCGTAGAACAAGCCCTGCAAGAACTCCCAAGTGAATGGCATCTTTTATTGAAAGAATCCTTGCGAATACGCTACCAACCAAATGAACCATCTTTGTTTTCGAACAGATTCAAGCGGGCAAAGGAAACTCAGCGATTTATACACTATATCTGCGAGCTGTCGCCTAGTAAGACGGAATAAGGATCATCCCCAGACACCGACTTGGACCAAAGAAAGCGTACAGCGAGCCGAAGCTCTACGGCAAAGCCGCTTTACATAAGGAAGGAGATTTGATTATGAAAATCATGGAGCAGCATTTGCACCTTGAGCATTTTAGACAGATGGCACAACTCGAGCTTCAATACTATGATGCTGAATTTATTACACCTTATGAAGAGAGCTACAATTGGTATTTGTTTCGTCCCGATTCCGTTGTTGCAATCGAAGAGAATGGGCGCATCATCGCTTTTATGAACCTGCTTCCCGTCAAACCGCATATCTACCTGCAAATTGCACAAGGGACGTTTAAAGACAGCCTGATGACGACTGCGGATATCGAAGATTTAACTACTTCACCCGAGCAAGTCTATTATTTTCTGTCCTGTGTCGTTGTCGATCAATCTTATCGGAAAAGCCCTGCCTTGCGCATGATGCTACATCATTATCTCGATGTACTGGCTCATGTTGAGCAAAGTGGCTGCCGCATCCAATCGATCATCATGGATAATATCACAGAAGCAGGCAATCGGTTCGCTCAGCGCCTTGGCATGAAGCATGTATGTATAAGCGACCACGACTCTCATATACATGCCTCGGACTATGAGGGCTTCAAGCAGCATGTGCACGCGAGTTATCCCATGTTTTCCCGCTAAAGGCTTGGCATCGACTTGGTGCGAAGCCTTTTGGCGTATGTTACTTATAGAGTGCCATCATTTCTCGCACTCTCTCTTTTGCAAAAGCTCTTAATTCCACTGGCTCCACTACCTCCATATGTCCGATCATATCCAAAATATCGCGACATGCTCTTTCATAACTGTACAAATTAACCGTCAATTGCTCGTACTCTCCCCGCTGTACAGTGGAAATCACCTCCAGCCTCTCTCGCACGGCCAGCTTTTCAGCATGCAATCTGATCACTACAGGAAAATATTCAGCTTCACGACAAGCCTGCTTGAACGCCGCCTCCTGATTCGTCCAATAACCTGCCAACAAAAAGCTCTCCGGAATCTCGAACGCCTCCTCCAGTACATGAACAGAAGGAATCCGCTCGCATTTGAATGTTCGAACCTCCTGCGCGTTTTCACAGTAAGCAACGAGATACCACTCCGTTTTTTTCACGACGAGACCGTAGGGACATACCGTACGTGACGAGCTGCTCCCATCCATTTTGCGGTAGGCAATGACGACTTTACTTGAACGCCAAACCGCTGCCCGCAAAACCTCCAGACTCGGTATAACCACTCTCTCTTCCCACCACGGAGCCTCATCGAAATAGAAACGCTTCTTCGCTTTCTCGATATCTGGCCGATAAGTCTGCGGCAACGTCTTTTCCAATTTGAGTAAAGCAGACGTTAATTTGTGTCCAGTTTCGGTATCCTGCCTTACATGAATCCCCATCCCGGTCAAATACAAGTGCACGACATCATCGACGTACAGCTGTTTCAGATTGACCGTATATCCTTCCATCAAATAAATTCCACCGCCAGGCCCCGAAGTTGCCGCGATCGGAATCCCTGCCTGGGAAAGTGCGTCAATATCCCGATAAATCGAGCGAACAGACGTCTCCAGTGCAGTAGCAAGTTCTTTTGCTTTCATTTTTCCTCTAGATTCGATCAGCAGCAAGATCGCAATCAATCGATGCAGTCTCATCTTCAGCCTCCACGGACAAAAATATCACTCTATTTTTCGACGCAGTCAAATTGATGACACGATGCTGTCAACAATACAAAGATATCATAGAGCTATCATTATGGGAGGGATGTAAGATGAATATCGCAGTATTAGGAACCGGCTTTGGTGCGTATCATGTTCATCTGCTGAAAAAAATGGATGGTGTTGATAGATTGGTAGTTTTCGGTCGAAATGAATCGAAGCTGCAAAAGCTACAGGAAGAGCTGCATGTGGAGATTACGAAGCATATGGACGAGATCATGCGCGATCCTACTATCGATGTCGTGGACATTTGCTTGCCTTCGCAGTTGCATCGGCAATTCGCAGGAGAAGCACTCGAAAACGGAAAGCATGTATTCTGCGAAACACCGGTTTGTTATACGCTAGACGATGCACAAGCCATGAAGCACGCAAGAGACCGTTCGGGAAAAAAGCTGTTGGTGAATCAGTTTATCAAATTTGACCCGGCGTACGCCTACCTTCGCAGTGCTCAGACAGAAAACAAATACGGACGGCTCCTCTCCCTCTCGCTCAAAAGAGAAACAGCTCCTTTATGGGGGGATCTAGGCTTGTCCTCCATTACAACTAATCTGATGATCCACGAGCTGGACTTCGTAACATGGCTGTTCGGTCGCAATGCCAGTATGAGCGCATGGGGGACAGAATCATCGGATAAAAAACAGTCCATCGTCCACTCGCACTTTCATTACCCTGATGCGCATGTTGAAATAGTCGCCTCCTCGCAGATGCCGACCTCGTACCCCTTCACTGTCGGTTACGAAGCGTACTTTGAGAAGGCAAAGCTCGTCTTTCAGGAAGCTGACAGCCATGGTCAAACGGAATCTTTCTTATGGGAATACACATCCTCAGGCAAGAATGCACTCGTTCTCGAACCTGTCAATCCGTATGAAGAGAGCTTGCGTCATGCCATTCAATGCTTTACGGACCATACACAATCGATTATCGATGTTGATCATGCAGTTGAGTCCTTAGAACTCGCGCTTGGACTACAGAAACAGCTTGCGCGCCAGTAAAAAAACAAAACCTCCATGAAGCGTCTTTTCATGGAGGTTCACTGCGTGCTCTTTAATTGATGACCTTGCCTGTCGTGGCTTCTATTGCCCATGGCTGTTCTGAATCCCGGCGGATTTGGTAAGCAAGTACTGGCTCCGCCCCTTTTTCCGCTGGCAAGTACACGAGTTCCAGTGGGGCATGCTGCACAAATAGATCACGTACTTCTTCCTTGGAGAGGGTTTTTGCTGTCTGATCAGTCTGTATCCATGATAAATCCGAAAAGTTGCCCGTAAGCTCGGTAACAAGCCCGCTAGCCAGCTCGACCGACACCTTATAAGGATGATCCATGACGGGAATCCCGTTGACCTTTGGTGCAAAAGTAAACTGGATGGTGCTAGGTGACTCTTGCAACGCTTCCAATGACAACTCACGAACATCGATGGGGAGGAATTTCTCCAGGTGGGCTATCGCGAGCGCTTTTGCCTGTTCGTAGGTCGTTTCTCGTTGGTTCTTACGTCCATCTGCAGCCATCTGTGAAAACCCGAGGAATACTCCGTCATCTGTCGTCTCAACGGAAACGCCGTTGCCCTGCCCATCATTCCAAGAGTATGAAATACTATGCGGATTTACACCGATGAATGCTTTTTGTTCCACCTTTATGTCCAACTTGCGCTCAAGCAGCTCTGCCACCTCTTCAGAAGTTTTCAGCACGAGTGGTACTCCTTGTCCCGCAACAGCAAAGGACTTTTTCTCTGCTCCCTCTTGGCTGATCAGCTTGCCTGTTTTCGCGTTCACATAAACATCTGATGCTGCTACGTATTGAAGTCCTGGTTGTTTCTTTCCTGCATAAACGAGTCGAAGCGTACTAACCAATTGCTGGGCTGCCTTCACTTTGTCGATCGTCCCGTCACGATTGGCAGGCAATGACGCTACGCCACTATCTTCGAGATCAGGGTAAAGAAGTAAGGTCATTTCACCTGTTTTTGGGGAGATACGGACCATCGCGCTATTCTCTTGAAGTGGAATGCCATTGATGATTTTGCGAAAAGCTACTTCTCCTTGTGCCAAATTCGAGTGAACATGATCCACTTCAAACTGTTTGCTCTGTGCTCCCAGCTTCTTTTGCAAATAGGCTTCTGCCTGTACCTCCACTGGCGACTTCTCACGTGTTGGTGTGAGTCGACTCATATCTAATGGATTCGTTGCTGCCTCTGGTGCTAATGTCTGCGGCCTTGGAGCATCACGAGTAACTGCTTGGTTTTGAACGATTTTGTTATCTACTTTTGGGGCAGCTTCCTGCTCCTGCTGTGGCTTAGCCTTACTTTCAACTGGCAGGGAAGGGGTAGCATGCGGTGGTGTAGCTGTTATGACAGCAGGAGGAGAGATGGTTGCTTGCGTATCTACAGATGGCTTCAGCGGTGAATCATAGCTCAGCCAAACACCCATGAATACGGCTGCTGCAAGGGAACCTGCTCCGGCGACAACTCGCTTGACCATCGCTGCCTGCTGCATGCGATACGCCTCACGAATGAGCCTTTCCTTGCCCATCTGCTTCCACACTTGACGAGGTGGATTGCTCTCCTGCCTGACTTGCTTCAGTAATTCGATTACGCGGTTTTCATCTGGCAAACTCATTGGCAATCCTCCCCTCGCAAGCGCTGCCGAGTATTTTCTGCAACGCCTTTAGTCCCCTGTGACAGTCCACTCTCACTTTTGTCTCTGGAATCGCCAAAATCTCGGCTGTTTCCTTCACGCTGTACTCCTTTATGTATCGCAAAATCACAATGATACGCTGATCGGGCTTCAGCTTTTGCAAAGCACGTTGAATACTATGCATTTCTTCTTTTGTCGCAAGCTCCTCTTCTGGAAGACCCTCCGTAGACTTCATGAGGGCCAACCAATTGTCTGAGAACAAACGCTGCCACTTTTGCTTGCGGTAATGATCAATCGCGACATGCTTGGCGATGGAAAAAAGCCATGTCTTCATTGCGACCCGACCGTCATACCTCGGAAGTATTTTTAAGAGTCGTGAAAATACTTCCTGCACCATGTCTTCTGCATCTTCTTGTCTGCCTGTAAAGTAGAGCAAGAAATAGTAGATGTCATCATAGTGGGTCTCGTAAATAACCTCTATCCGTTCTGCCAAATCGGGCGACAACAGGCTCCCCCCTTTCTTATTCGTTTGCTTCCTCTTCCCCATAGGTGTAGAACTCACCGGTCTGCTGTTTTTCACTCTGACCATTATTCGAATGAGGTCGATTTTTGTTTCAGGGTAAATGAAGTTTTTTCCACAAAAAAAACCGACTCCTTATTAGGAATCGGTTGTAACCTAGCTAAACCTTATATTTTGCAGGAGCCATCTGCGCAATTGTCGCCGGATTGCTCGTCTTTTTTCTCGTCGTTCTGCACAAATTTCAGAGCAGGAGCGGCGCTTTCTTCTTCCCATATCTGGTTCAATGCGCCTAAAAAGACTTCTCCTGGCTGCGCGCCAGAGACTGCATATTTGTTATTAATGACAAAGAACGGTACACCCGTGACACCCAAATCGTTGCCTCTTTGTTTGTCCTCTTGTACTTGCTCTCTGTATTCGTCCCCTGCCAGCATGGCGAGCGTCGCTTCCTTGTCCAAGCCTACCTCAGAAGCAAGCTGTGCCAGCACCTCGTGGTCACCGAGATGGAGCGATTCCGTAAAGTACGCCTTCAGCATTCGCTCCTTCATTTCCTTCATTTTTCCATGGGCATGAGCAAAGTGCGTCAAGCGGTGCGCATCGAATGTATTGGTCGGAATCATCGTGTCAAAATGATAGTCGAGACCAACACCTTTTGCCATTTGGGTTACTTGGTCATTCATGCCCTTCGCCTGTGCGAGCGGAATGCTATACTTGGCTGCCAGTACTTCATGCATGTCCATATCAGTATCGCGTTCCATCTGCGGGTCGAGCTGGAAGCTGCGATATACGACCTCTACTTGATCCTTATGCGGAAATTGAGACAGCGCTCCTTCCAGACGGCGCTTTCCGATATAGCAAAACGGGCAGGCAAAATCAGACCAAATTTCAATTTTCATGTTCCATCCTCCTCTATTTGAACGGTGCTGACCGAAAGACAGCAAACCGCACACTGCAAAATTCGTCGTATGCACATTATACAACAACGTACGGTACGACTATGCACTTTGGAGGCTGAAAGCTGCACTTTGCCCATGCAATCGGTATAGAAAACAGAGCCCAGTAACCATGCGCCCACCACTTACATAAGATATGTCAAATTGGATCATGAAGTAAGGTGGTGTAACATGTACGGATATCAGCCTTATGAAAACCCATATGAGTATGACTTGCGAGCTGTATCCTCACAACATGGACGGAGAACAGGACAATCGTTTGCCGAAATTCAGGGCGGTCCACTGGCGCCGAACCTGCACGGCTACGTTGTGTTTACCGATGTCCCCTACGGCACCGAAGTGTTCGTAGAAGTCAGCGGTCTCCCCGCTTTCCAGCCAGCCGCTGGCAATCAGCCGCAAGTCGGGCCTTTTGGTTTTCATTTGCATGAGCATGGCGTCTGTACAGTAGGAAATCCGGAAGATCCCTTTACCCCAGCAGGCAGTCACTGGAATCCTACACAACAACCACATGGCAACCACGTAGGCGATTTCCCCGTGCTGTTTTCCAATGATGGGTATGCGCGAATGACGTTTTTCACAAACAAAATCAGTGCAGTAGATGTGGTCGGCAGAAGCCTAATCATCCATCAAAGTCCCGATGACTTCCATTCGCAGCCGGCAGGAAATAGCGGAAAACGACTGGCATGTGGAGTGATCTACGCTGGATAACGCTTCACTCGAACAGGAAAAGGGGGCAACTCTGTAAGCTGCCCCCTCCCATTATTGAATCAGCTATCGCCGTAATGTAGACAAATCAAATGCTGGTACAAGCCCTTCCTCGGCTGCGCGACCGAGCAACGCCTCGACAGCTGCATAACCATCGTTACCCAAATTTCTCGTAAACTCATTCACGTACAAGTTAATATGCGCTTGCGCTACCTCAAGGGACAGCTCTTGGGCATGAGACATGACATATTCTTGTGATGCGGTCGGATTCGCCCAAGCATATTCCACAGAGGAGCGCGTCCAATTGGTCAGAGCCTCGATATCCATTGATTTTTTCGCGATGATGGCCCCCAACGGAATCGGCAAATTGGTATCAGACTCCCACCAGTTGCCCAAGTCAGTCATAAGAGACAGCCCGTAGTTTTGATACGTGAAACGCGCCTCGTGGATCACGAGTCCCGCATCGATCTTGCCGTCACGTACAGCAGGCATTATCTCATGAAACGGCATGACGACGATCTCCCCTACACCACCTGGGACATTTTGTGCAGCCCAGAGCCGGAATAGTAAATAAGCTGTGGAGCGCTCACTCGGAACGGCTACACGTTTGTTGGACAGGCGTGCTGGATCGTTCGCATTCTCGCCAGAATTTCCTTGGGTCAAAACGAGTGGCCCGCATCCTCTGCCCAGTGCACCGCCGCAAGGGAGCAGCGAGTAGTTGTCCATCACCCATGGCAATGCCGCATAGGAAATTTTCATTACTTCAGGGCCTTCCCCCTGTGCAGCAAGCGTATTCGTAATATCGATATCTGCGTACATAATATCGAGCTTTGGTGCTCCCGGAATCAAATCATGTGCCCAAGCATGAAAAACAAAAGTATCATTCGGACATGGTGAAAACGCAATTTTCATGATAGTACCTCCCGTAGTACAGAGCTTCCCTTTTCCAGAGATTCCAACGCATCTTTTATCCGCCAAGCGGACTTATCCCGCGGTCCAATTGCATTCGATACCGTGCGAATTTCCAGAACAGGTCGACCAGCAGCGTGGGCAGCAGTCGCAACACCATACCCCTCCATCGCTTCAGCTAGCGCGTCTGGCATCCGCTGTGCCAAAGCCGCCGCTGTTTCCGCTGTTCCCGTCACGGTTGACAGTGTGAGTACGATTCCTTTTTTGGCGGCCAAGCCTGCCTCTTTCATCGAATTTGTCAACTGTTCGACCAATTCCTGATCGACACTTACCCGAGCTGAACCAAATCCCAGCTCGTCCACACTGCAAAAGCCCTCAGGCGTTTCTGCACCCAAATCCGCACAAATAATCTCTGTCGCGACAACCAGCGACCCAATCTCTGCTTGTCCCACGAATCCACCGCATATTCCTGCACAAATGACCAGATCGTAGTCCACGCGAGCAAGCGCTCTGGCTGTACTCGCTGCGGCTGCTGCTGGCCCTACTCCCCCAGCGATTACTGTGAAACGCTCATCCCCTTGAATGCCGCGCATCACTGCATCCCGTTCTGCGTCAACGGAGGTCACGATCAGAATGCTTCTATATTGTTGTGACAAAATCATTTGCCCTGGCTCCTTTCAACCGCTTTCCCTCTTCCACGTTATCGCTACTTTTCGTTCGTGTAAAGCCGTTTAAAGAGTTTGTCAAAAGACAGGGAAATTATTACAATGATACCTGTTGTGCATTTTCGTTAGATGAGAGGTGACCGATCATGCTTCATCCACCGAATCCAAACACCCATCCCGACTGGCTCGCCCCCTATTCTTTGGCCTGGTACACTCAGCTGGGCAAAATGACTGGTGATTACGTATACCCGTGGCGCTCTACCATTACAGAACCGAATGGCGAGTCGCTTTTTATGGAAGAAATTAGTCGCATGGTTCCGAATCAATCCGTTCTCGACATTGGCTGCGGGCACGGCGCATTCACACTGCACTGGAGCCGTTCTGCCAAAGAAATCGTCGGCTTGGATGTGACAGAAAACTTTGTGGAAATGGCCCGGACGCAAACACCCGAAAACGTCTCCTTCGTTGTCACCAATACGAAATATACCCTCCCCTTCCATGACGATACGTTCGATTGCGCCTACAATCGCAAGGGACCTACCTCCGCCTATCCAGATATAGCACGCGTCGTCAAAAGAGGAGGCTCATTCATCGGATTGCATCCAGGCGATCAGTTGTCAGCCGAATTATTCGAATGGTTTCCTCATTTATTTGGTTCACGTCCAGTAGACACTCCGATCCTGCAAAATCTTCAGGAGAGACTCAGACAAG
The DNA here is from genome assembly GCF_046196545.1 of Brevibacillus fortis. Lineage (GTDB taxonomy): Bacteria > Bacillota > Bacilli > Brevibacillales > Brevibacillaceae > Brevibacillus > Brevibacillus fortis_A. The sequence goes on along the minus strand of NZ_CP176370.1, from coordinate 1,047,744 downwards.
CTGCTTTTCAGCGAGTCGATATTCAGACGGTGATCGCCACCGAGTATTTTCAGAGCCCACTCGATGTCATTCGCATGCGTTGCTTCGGACAAAGCCCCGCTATTCTCACGTCCGCCATTGAACAACACATGGAAAGTGTTATGCCGATTTTTGACCACTATGCGACTTCTGACGGTCTGCCAACTACACATATGTATTACCTCGTTCGCGCGATTGTTTGATTCTTCCTATTAAAAAACCTCCAGCCGCATTTAGCCAGAGGTTGTCACTACGCTTATCCTTTTAGCAAATAGCTGTTGCCATCTTCATCCTGAAAAGTCGCATAGGTCCCCCACTGCATCTTGTTCAGTTCTCCTTGAAAAACAACACCGTTCGCTCGCATCTTTTCGTACGTCTTTTCAATTTCTGTACATTCAAAAACGATCGAAGCTTTTTGTTCCTGCCAGTTGCTCATCATACTTTTTGGATAGAGTACCAAAGCAGTCTGGGCACCTGTTGGTCCTACCTCCAGCCAACTGCTGTTTGGTCCCATCGGGTGCTCTTGCTTGACTTCAAATCCAACCTTCTCTGTCCAGAACACTTTTGCGCGTTGTTGATCTTCTACGTAAACAGCTACCGTTGCCATTTTGGTAATCATCATATCCTCCTTACTAGCTCGAACCTTATCATCCCATTGTAACCGAAAAAAAGTTTACTTATCGCTATCAGCACACCCAAATGTTGACAATAGTTTCACAGGAATTTATATTTAATTACGAAATGTAAGGAACAAAACATTGAATAAGCTTCTCCCTTTCAATGCATCATGTTAGTGTAAAAACAAGTTGCAGGAGGAATGCAGAGTGGGTAAGGATTTTATTGCAGCCGTAAAAGACAGAAGAACGTACTATGGGATCAGCAAGGAAAATGTTGTATCTGATGAGCGCATTAAAGAAATCGTTCAGGAAGCAGTAAAGTACACACCATCCGCATTCAACTCCCAAAGCGCTCGCGTCGTTGTCCTCTTAGGTGCGGAGCACGATAAGCTGTGGAACATGACCAAAGAAACGCTGCGTAAAATCGTCCCCGCTGAAAATTTCGGGGCCACGGAAGAAAAAATGAACGCCTTTGGTAGCGGCTACGGCACTGTTCTTTTCTTTGAAGACCAGAGCGTCGTCGAAAACCTCATGCAGCAATTCGCAGCGTACAAAGATAATTTCCCGATTTGGTCCGAGCAATCTTCTGGCATGCTTCAGTATGTTGTGTGGACTGCGTTGGAAACCGAGGGCTTCGGTGCTTCCTTACAACATTACAATCCACTCATCGATGAAGAAATCCAACAAACGTGGAACCTCCCTAGCCAATGGAAGCTGAGAGCACAAATGCCTTTTGGCAAACCAACCGCTCAACCAGGTGAAAAACAATTCCAACCTTTGGATGAGAGAGTGAAGTTCTTTTCCTAAGTAACATTTTGTTCCATATTCGTAATGGACGGCTCTGAACATTTCGTACTCAGGCCGTCTTTTCGTTTATTGAGCGATTGCTTTCCTCTTTTTTCTGTGATAATATTAGCTTAAACAAAAGATTCTTATTAAAGCGTTCACATATTGTAAAGGGTTTACACTTATGTTTGAACCTTTTACAATGTGTGAATTTTATTTTATCCATAAATAAAAGTTACATATTCATTTTATTTTGTTGGAGGTAACACCCATGCAAACAGGTACAGTTAAATGGTTCAACGCAGAAAAAGGTTATGGCTTCATCGCAGTTGAAGGCGGAAACGATGTATTCGTTCACTTCAGCGCAATCCAAGGCGACGGTTTCAAAACCCTCGAAGAAGGCCAACGCGTTGAATTCAACGTGGTTGAAGGCAACCGTGGACCACAAGCTGAGAACGTAACAAAACTGTAAATTACAACATAAAGCTGCCCTTGCGAATAACAAGGGCGGCTTTTTTTTCCAGCTTTTTTTCTTCGCAAAAATTCGTTCTTTGTTCCTAAAGAGCAGTTGACATTAGCCATGCCTCCCCATATAATCACTTTATAATGCAGAGTAAAGCAACGGCGCTTTCTAGCATAAGTTTCCAAAATGACACAATAAAATAAACGCGACTTGTATTTTTCGTTTATTTTTAGCGAGCTATGAAAGCGGTTCCAGCTGGTTGTTATTGCCATTACCTGTAAACAAGTTCATACAAAGTAAGCAACGGCGCTTAGGGTCTATCTCATTCATTGATGAGATCCTAAGTGCTTTTATTGTTTACATCCGCAAAAAGGTGGGATATCCATGGAGCACATTGGAAGCGTCATTATTTACATCATCATGTTATGTGCAGTGATTGGTGCCATTGCCGCGATCCGCAACAGCGATGAGGGTCTCGGTAAAGAGTTCATGGAAGGGATTCACTCAACAGGTTACATCTTCGTTCCTGCTGCCGGTATCATGGCTTCCCTCCCGTACATCTCTTGGTTCGTAGAAAAAGCGGTATCACCCATCTTCAACAAAATTGGAGCAGATCCTGCGATTGCGGCAACTGCGATTCTCGCATCTGACATGGGTGGCTATCAGTTGGCAAACCTCCTGAAGACCACCACGGAAGGATGGGTTATGGCCATGATCGTCGGTCTGATGGCCGGTGCTACGATCGTGTTCTCCATCCCTATGGGACTTGCTATGTTGGACAAGCGCGACCATAAATACATGGCGCTTGGCGTAATGTCCGGTATTTTGACTGTTCCGATTGGTGCTTTTATCTCTAGTGCCATTCTTGTTTTGACAAATGCAGAGGTTCGTGCTGAAATCTCGACGAACGCTGATTCGACTTATGCTTTTGCCATTGGCTTCGGACAGGTACTTCTGAACCTTTCACCAATTTTGTTCTTCGTATTAGCGATTGCTGCTGGTCTGCGCTTCCTGCCAGACCTGATGATTAAAGGCTTCATGATTTTCGGAAAGACAATGGATGCAGGTATCAAGCTCGTTCTCGTATTCTCGATCGTGCAACACTTTACTGGCATCTTTACAAAGGTTTTCGGAGCTTGGGGCTTCGATCCGATCATCGCCGATCCAACCGATCAATACCGTGCGTTGGAAACTGCCGGTTACATCGGGATTATGCTCGCAGGTGCGTTCCCAATGGTTTACATGCTGCGTAAATATGCAGCGAAGCCACTCGAAATGTTGGGCAATAAGCTGGGCATGAGCCCTTCTGGTAGTGCAGGCTTGCTCGCAACTAGCGCGAACATCCTGGCTATGTTCCGTCTCATTCGTTCCATGCCGCCAAAAGACAAGGTTATCAACATTTCCTTCGGGGTTTGTTCAGCTTTCTTGCTGGGTGACCACTTGTCCTTCTCGGCTAACTTCCAACCAAACATTATCTTGCCGGTTATGATTGGTAAATTGGGTGCAGGTATTATCGGGATTGCTTTTGCTTACTGGCTCTCCGTTCCGAAAGCACTTGAACTGGAAAAACAAGATCGTGCTGCCGGAATTATCGGTCCAGACGAGTACTTGGATCATCACAGCGCGCAAGCTGAAGTTGCAGCAACCAAACAATAAAAGCAAAAGAGCGGTCCTTCGTGGGCCGCTCTTTTTTCCTTCATACACCTTTTTGGTTCATCTCCCAAATTTCCCATGCAGGTACCGGCTTTTTTGAACACCCCTCCATTGTTAATTCACGCGCTTCTTTTGACCACAAAAAAGGATAGATCGCAAATATTTCATCGCCTTTTAGATTAGAAACGTCCCTCTCCCAATCCTTCCAGAAAAATGTCGCATAAAACGTATGGATATCCCCCGTCATTGCCCAGTGCAAAAAGTCGGAATAGCCAATTTCAAGATCCTCCCACGCAAGACTGTCCGGAGCGAAATACCATATACCGCCTACCGAATCCGGAAACATTCCACCATTGATCGCAAAGAATCCCCCTATGACATCGTCTGCTACCAACAGCATCTGGTTCATGGCACATTGCTGATTCCAAGAAGTGATGGAACGGGGTAAATGAGGATGGCCGGACCCTAGAATCCGCAGCCAGCCTTGGTGAATCAGAATTCCGCCCGTTTCAAAAGCAACAGCCCCTAGAGTTGACCTCGTCGTTACTTGTAAATCAACAAGCTGTTTTTTCCCTTTCTCCTGTTCAGACGGCAGAAGGGTAATCTTTCGGTCTGATGCTGACTGCCATTTTTTTATTTCTTCCATCGCTGAATCCTCTTCGCAGTACAATTCCTCGAAGCTTTTCATTTCAGCCTCCACTCCAAAGTTATTGGCGCGGCGCCCATAAGATGACGCTCACTCCGATCAGGCAGATGATCGCACCTACCCAGTCATACAAATCGGGTGTCTTTTTATCCACCAGCCATCCCCAAAAAACAGCAAGAATGATAAAAACCCCTCCATAGGCGGCATATACCCGCCCGAAGGAAGGGAAGCTTTGAAGCGTAGGAATGATTCCGTACAACACCAGGATCAGCGCCCCGACGATACCGTACCAGTATGGCTTGGACTCCTTTAGCCACAGCCATACCAAATATCCCCCGCCGATTTCCGCCAATCCCGCCAAAATAAACAATAGTATCGATACTGTCATCCATGTTTCCTCTTTTCCTATCAAAACGAGTAAGTGCAAAGATCACGTCTATTATCTGATTGTCTCTCATAGTCTGTAGATGTAATCATCACATTGGCTCGCCATGACGAACGAATCCTCAAAATCTACCCTTGATGGGCAGCCTGTGGAGAGCAGCACAGGTCTCCTTTGCCCGATTCAAGTGCAGATTTCAGGCTCCCCAATACATGTGACCAAGCCATTTCGTGCCAGCCCCGAGCCTTTTCCCACTCCTCTCCCTCTTTCCAACCGAAATGCTCGACCAATACTTGCGTTTTCCCCTCTGCTTCAGACAAGGTGACGAGCACGTAAGTCAAGGCATCCTCGTGATTCATGATATCTGCGAATTCATCCGGCCCCTTCCATGTAAAGCCCAAGCGCTCCTTCGGTTCAAAATGGGTAATGATGCACCCTTTCGTCCCCATCTGGTCGCGAATAGCTGGATTGAAGTATAATTCGTACGCTCCGCCCAGATACGGCTCAATCGTTGCATCAGGCGCAAACCACTGAACAAGCCGTTCCTTTCGTGTCCATGCCCACCAAACCAACTCTATGGATGATGATACTTCTATCTCCGTTTTGAAGAAACCCATTAAACTTCCCCCCAACTATTTTCCTAACAGTTTGAAAATAGCAATTTCTGTATAACCAGTCAATACAGAACACTCGCTGTCTCCAATTTAACGCCTGAACGAGATTTCAAGCGTATAAATGAGTCTGAACAAGTCTGAATGGAATATTTTTTACTAAAAAGTGTAATTGTGCAGTAATCGCATAAGAATGAATGCTATAATAGCTAAGTAAGTAAAAAATTTCACAATGGGGAGAGGAACGATGGAACAACCACTTGCAAAATCGGCTCATCAGAAATTACCCATTGGAAAATTGCTCAAGAGGATCTTCGGTATCCTGATTGGTGCTTCCCTGTTCTCGGTGGCACTCGAGATTTTTCTCGTACCGAACAATATTATCGACGGTGGAATCGTAGGTATCTCGATTATTACCTCGCATCTGTCTGGGTTCCCTCTTGGCGTTTTCCTTTTCGTGCTTAACTTGCCCTTCTTAATCATAGGGTACAAGCAAATTGGAAAAACGTTTGCACTCTCGACCCTCTTCGGGGTTACGATCATGTCAATCGGAACGACACTGCTTCATCCTGTCAAAGGGCTAACGGATGATCCCCTGCTTGCAGCTGTATTTGGCGGCATACTTCTCGGGATTGGTGTAGGACTTGTTCTCCGTTATGGAGGCTCTCTGGACGGTACAGAGATCGTCGCTGTACTGCTTAACAAGAAATCTCCGTTCTCCGTTGGTGAGATCGTAATGTTCATGAACTTATTCATTTTGAGCAGTGCCGGATTTGTATTCGGTTGGGATCGCGCGATGTACTCGCTGATCGCCTATTACATTGCATTCAAAATGATCGATCTGACCATCGAAGGCTTCCAGGAGTCTAAAGCGGTATGGATCATTAGCGACAATCACAAGGATTTGGGAGATGCGATTGTTGCTCGTCTGGGCCGTGGTGTTACCTATTTGAATGGTGAAGGCGGCTATACTGGAGACGACAAGAAAGTAATTTTCTGCATCATTACACGATTAGAAGAAGCCAAGCTGAAGCTGATCGTGGAAGAAGTGGACGAGAATGCCTTCTTGGCTGTCGGCAATATTCACGATGTGCGCGGCGGGCAGTTTAAGAAGAAAGCGATTCATTAAAAGGAAAAATGTACCCTGTAGAGCAGGCGTTTGGGAACGTCTGTCTATAGGGTATTTTTGTGTAGACATATTTTTACTTTATTCTTACTGCCGTTCCCTCTTGTACATTAATTTCATATTTCTCAGTTGCCAAAGGAAGGTCCTCAGTTGTGGTTAGGAGGTATATGTTTGAATCAGCAGTTGGTTCTAGCTTAATAAAGTAATTTACACTACTCCAAGTAATTCCTACCACTTCTTTTGTAGGTAGCTCTAACGGAATTCTTACTTCCTCGAGGGTATTGTTATTTTTTAAATATAAACGAGCTGTACTATTTTTCTGAAACAAATTAATAAGTTCAATACAGTATTCAAATTGATGATCTGATGTTTGCTGTATCGAATCAGTCTGTACCTTATCTGTTAACCATCCACTCGTATCTACATTTTTATAAAACTGAGGTGTCATAAAAAGCATTGCGATCATCAAAAGTGAGACACCAATGGCTTCCCACCATTTTGTTGGGCTCCACTTTTTATACAATAGATAAAAAGACAAGCCACATAATATTATGGTTGGTATACCTAGATATACAAGTAGTACTGTTGATATCAGGTCTAGATCGCGTTGAAAGTTTGCAGTCGAACCGAGTACAAACCAGATAAGACCTGATAGGTTAACGAATACAGTAATGATCCAAATTATATTAAGCCACCATTGCATTGGGCATCCCCCTCTACTCACTAATCAGGCTCGTTGGGATCATTTCCTTCTAAACAATTCTATTCATATCTAGTAGCCATTTCTTGCATGATAAATTTTTTAAACTTAGGTAATAACTTTTGCATTTTCTGATTATCGTACCATTCCACATTCTTCCAGAAATCATTATATTCCTGTAACTGCTCTGTAATTATTACTAATTTTTCTCTTGATAGTTGACTAAGCTTATATCGTTCCTGGAAAATATCATCTAGTACCTCAAAGCATATAAAAGGACTACCATTAATACTAATTCCATTACATAGATCTTTTAATACGGATATTTCCTCTATGTCATCTTTAGAAAATGAATGATCAAATACCTCCACTTTACTTCACCATCCTATTCTGTGATGTTTTTGTTGAGTGATTTGTCGGTTGTCTCCCGGTTTTATATGCTAATAGACTGTTATTGATATAAGAATAACAATTCAAGGAAAAATTGAAACCCCAGACAAGTCGTTGATTACTTGCTTGGGGTCATCATAAATAGTTCTCCTATGTTAGAGTGATCACTGAGCTCGATAATTTTTATTCAAGTGTCTCTGTAATAATGATTGTAAATGATCGATCTGACCATCGAAAACTTCCGAGTCTAAAGCGGTATGGATTATTAGTGACAATCACAAGGATTGGGAGATGCGATTGTTGCTCGTCTGGGCCGTGGCGTTACTTACCTGAAAGGGGAAGGTGGCTACACCGTGGACGACAAGAAAGTGATTTTCTGATCTTTACTCGTTTGAAAGAAACCAAGCTGAAACTGATCTAGAAGAAGTGGACGCTAATACCTTCTTGGCTGTCGGCAACATTCAGGATGTGCGTGGCGGGCAGTTTAAGAAGAAAGCGATTCATTAAGAGGAAAAAAGTGTACCCTATAGAGTTGGCGTTAAAAAACGTCTGTCTATAGGGGATTTTTGAATCCTAGTGAAACATTCCTAATATTACTTGTAGTTTTGGGGTTGAGAGTATACACAAATTACAAAAATCATTATATAAACCCCATAAGAAAGCAATGCAGCTCGGAATATAATTAGCTAGCAATCACACTTACACATAATTTTCAAAAGAATCTATTAAGTATACTTTCAATACTCTTGATTCTTCATACTCAGATTCGTTAAATTCCAAAATTCTTAACGGGTGCCTGAACTCTCTCTCTAGAGATTTTATGATATCTTGCATAGAATTACCATCATAAACATAATCAGAATAACAATATTGATCTGGCAGGTAAATTGGGGTTCCCAAAAACTTGGAGAACTCAAAACAAATCTTCCGTATTTCCGATTGAAGAAACCTATTAGTTAAAAAATCATTCCATGCAACTAAACAACTATATTCACAAAGATTTTTACCGATTATAAGTTTATGTCTATTACCAAACATTAATGTAGTAAATAAATCTTGATTTAATTTATCTAGTGGATCTTTAAGCCCCTGAGTATAACCCACATTCCAATCCACGTCAACATATCCTTTAGTTTCTGTGTCAATGTCGTTAAATAGAATTTTTTTAAAATGTACTGAACTATTTAATACGTTTTTGAAATTGAGGATATCTTCATACACTTTGAACTTATGTTCGAAAATAGCCGTAAATTCGCTCCCCATATGTTCTTTCCTTTCAATGAAATTCATAAGTACGTTTATATAATTTTATAAGTGAAAACTTGTGACGGGTATAAGTAGCGCAACTCTACCAAAGAGTGTGTACTCCTTAAATCCCGTCACTCCGACTAACTAATCTGCACTAAAGCTTATTGTTCTGAACTATCAACACTTCATCGATACTTTATCTTACTAAGTATAACTTAATCATATGATCTGCCATACGGATTTGATCCAATGTTATAGTTATATATCCCCTCCTTAGTCCAAATTTGGATCTCGGTATTATCTTTTAGTAAGATATCTCTATAGTTAGAATGGTATGTCTTGAAACCGTGGTACACTATATCGAATACATCAAACTCATTGACACCCTCGTATTTCATTGTATCAATGATGACAATACTAGCCCCTTGCCTTAAACCACTACTCATCTGACCAGACGCAGTATTGTGATTTAAATTATCCCCAGTAAGGGTTTTTAACTCTGTCAGTACTCCATCAACTAAAAAATCAGGTGATTTGGCACCTTGTAGGCCTTGGTTGTTTTTTGTATCTAATGCAAGTACATCTTTCCCCATCATCATTAAATATGCTGCTGCTGTTCTTTCCTTCATATCTGGTTTTGCACCTGAGTCTAATTTAAATGATCCCCATCTCTGTTGATTCTCGTATAAAATATCTTCCCAATCGTCGAACTCAATTCCAACATTCCCCAGAAATGCTTCTTTAGATATTTCATTCTCCCATCTTGCCTCTAATAAGTTAGCTACAGAAACATTGTTATCATATCTTAATAGAAAACCTGACCATGAGAAATCTAAACCCTTTATTTTATTTCCACTAGGATCAACAAACCTCAACGGATTATTATGCACATACGTATACCGGTTCAAGGAAAGCGGATTCTCCACTTGCCCCTTATACGCATCCTCCGAAATAAACCGCCCAACACTCGGATCGTAGTACCTAGCACGAAGATAATACAGGCCTGTTTCCGCGTCGTAAATCTCGCTCGTATACGTAAACGGATTTGCCATAGACTCCGACTTCGAAACAATATTGCCCCAAATATCGTACTCGTAGGTGTTGAGTACTTGTCCGTTCTTATCTACGATCTTTTTGACATTTCCGAGGCTGTCACCGAGGTAATAGCCACCTTGCTGCCCACCACTATGGAGCTTGCGGAATAAAATACCGTTCCCCCAGATATTTTGCGCTTTCACGTTACCGTTTTGATCTAATTCTTCAATCACATACCCATTTACATAAACATATTTCGTAGTATCCCTGTTGGATTCCTTCACAGCTCGTAATCCATCCGGATTGTACGAAAAAGAACCGCTGTCCCCATTCTGTTTCGAATAGTTTTTCAAGCGGTTGAATCCATCATAGGTAAATGTATAGCTGTCTTTTGTATGTGGCTCGGTGCCTTCTACATGCTCGCGATTGCCTCTCGTGTCATAACGATAGGTGCGCTCGCCCTGCGGATTCGACTCTGTCTCGATTCGATCAATCTGATCGTATGCATAGCGATAGGTCTTTCCGTTTTGCTGAATCTCTGTTTTGTTGCCAAATGCATCATATTGTAATTGTTCCGACCACACAGAAGAACCATTTTGCGTATGCCCTGTTGTGACGGCTTCCCCGAAGGAATTGTATTCTTTCCGAGCCTCTGTGCCATTCGGATAGCGAACGGTCTCCGTGTCACCTGTGGTGCTGCGTGTGTATTGATAGGTGATCAACCCGGAGAGCGTACTGTCCACGCTCTTGATTCTGCCTTCATAGTCGTAGGAATAGTTGACTCTCGTGCCATCTGGATACGTCAGGTAATCCATGGCATTATCGTCGTTTTCATAGCCAATTGTATAGTTTCGATTAAACGCTGTCTGGTTTTTCAAACGGCCAAAAGCATCGTAGCTATATGCGATTTCTTGCCCGTCGCTATTGGATTGTCTGGTAATCTTGCGTGTAATGGGATCATACTCGTTTGTACTTGTATAAACAGTGGTACCATCCGTTTTGCTTACACGTAACTCAGCTATTTCATAAAACGGCGTGTAGCTGTATTGATGAACATTCCCTGCCTTATCTGTGACAGAATCAATTTCACCGTTCAACTGATAGCGTATGCTTTCACTCTGATTTCCCTGTACATCGGATTCTCCCAATTTCCAGGAAAGATTATTATAGGCATACCGTCTAGTCTCCGTGCCATTTTCCGTTACCTTGACGAGGTTACCTTGAGGGTTGTAATCATAGCGATACTCTTGATTCAGTGGATCAATCAAAGACACAAGATTACCTGCTACATCATACAAGTAGTTCCAATAACGGATTTCTCCATCGTAGCCATAGACTTCTTTTGTAGAGAGCCTGCCCCACCCGTCATAGTCATACTCGATACGTCGTGTTTGACTGAGATCCTTAGCCTGCTCCACTTGTACATAACCGAATGGGTCAAGCAACTGTACGGTTTGCAGACCATTCGGATGCTGAGCGACAGCGGCTCCTTGGGGCAGATAGCTGTCGTCTGTTACGGCTGTGTTTGCATAGGAATGAGTCGTTGCTTCTCCTTGTGAATTCGTAACAGATTTCAGGCTGCCATCCGAATAGTAGTCATATTCCAGTTTGCGTTCTTCCATCCCGTTCGGGGTAGTAGAACGTACATGTCTGCCGTCAAACAAGCTTCTGCTATACTCGTTCGCAACCAGCGTTCTTGTGCCGTTGTTGCTCACTTCTTCTTGAAATTCCACATCGCCGTGAACGGTATAATACGTAACCTGTTTCAATCCATTGGGGTCTGCTTCTCCATTCGTAAATACTTCTTTGGTCACACTACGCGAAGCATCGTCGAAGGTATACGCAACTGTCTTTTTCTGTTCGTCGTGATCAAAAACTTCTTCGTTAAGGCGATCCAGATTGTCATAGAAGTAGTGAACGGTGCTGCCATCACTGAAAGTTTGTGTCTCTAGCAAATCCAGACCATTCACATACTCATAGTGAAAAACAAGATCGGTCGTCTGATTGCCTAAATCAACCTCTTTGATACCCTTTTCGATCACGTGACCATAATTGTCGTACTGATCAAATGTGGTCACCAAATAGCTATCGGCTATCGCAGGATCAGTTGTAGACGTAATCTCTTCTATTTTCGAAACCTGTTCCTCGGTGTTGTACTCCAAATTACGAATAACCGTATCTGTTCTTTCACCTGTACTAGTTGAATAGGTTCGTTCTTCGGTTTCCTGGTCAATCAGCATATCGGCATTAAAAGTGAACGAGTTGGTCTGTGCCAATGCATTGTCCGCTGATTTCTTCGTTACTTTTTCTACCGGGCGATACACTTCTGCTTCTCCCCATACGGTAAAAAGCTCGTAATTCCATTTCGTCACGATACCGCTGGCGTCAACATGCTCGGTGATATCCCCGAAGTCGTTATAGCGGAACTTCGTGATATTTGCATAATTGGGTAAAATCTCTTCGCTCGTAGAATCTATCTGCAAAGAACCGTCTGGATTTACTTGTGGGTCCATCAAGAACTCCCGAACCGCCTCGTTGGGGACACCGTCCATAAAACTGAATTGATAGAGCGGCTTTTTATCTTGATACGCATAGGTTGTATACTGGACAGGATTGTATTTGTAGGTTGTGTTACCGTCGCTGATTTGCAAATCAGGGTTGTCCCGCAGCGTTTTGGTTCGAACCCGTTTCAATAAATGGTTTCCACTGTCATCGGTGTAGAAGGTCTGCTCGACTCCGTGTGAATAGGAATCGTATTCAATCGTAGAAACAATATCACCGAAACGCTCATCTGCGTCGATCAATCGATGGGCTGACCATGTTCTTGGCTTCTTCCAAATTTCCCACGTTTTTTGCCCCGCACCATTCACCATGCTGTATTCCATGCTGTACATGACTTCTTCTTCTGTCTTCCCGTACGGAATGTAACTGAAATCAACCATGCTTACCGGATGGTAGCTGACATAGGACAAAATATTGTCGTCCTGGTAGAGTCGGACAACCCCACGGCTTTGTGCCACTTTATTTTCCTGGTAGATGGAATAGTAATAGGTCATCGCTAACCCATTGATCGGATAATGCACCGATCGCAACAACAAGTAATCCAAATTTTTGCTGCGATTTTCGTTGTCTTGGTTCAAGTAATCGTCCGACTCAAAGGCAAAGGAATCATCGCGATTGAAGGTATAATCACTAATGAGGTTAAATTCTGCCTCCCGCATTTCATACGCATAGCTGGCAATGACTTCAGCGTTTTGTTCAACGGAAAGCAACTCAGCAGACGTGCTGCGTTCAGGACTTGTATCGTTACTGTACACGACATCATAATCAATTGTTTTGATTGGCTCATCCTGATCTTTGTCAGTTTGATCTCTGTACAATTTCAGGTTTTTGATTCCACCTGCCTTGTCTCGCTCCATCACCACATAGCGCCCATACGTATCCTCAATCTCGACAACATGGTCATTTTGTTCATCCATGCGGTATCGGATCGTATCACCAAATGGGTTGCGTTTTGTTACCAAAAGCTCACTGCTGGATCGGTCAAACGTATAGCGATATCCATTCACAATTAATTCAACATCTCGTCCCACTGTTTGTTCCGTAAAAGAGATTCCCTCATAGGGATAATTCACCCATTCGTTCCCTTCTCGGATGAGGGTTGTGCCATCTTCCAGATGAAAAACATAACGAGATACGCTTCTCCCTGCTTCGTCCTCCCGAACAGCTAATTTATACTGCGTTTTCCGCTCGCCGCTCTCTGAAAAGTGACTCACTTCTTCTGTCGTAATCTCGTCGTAGTACTCAAATGTGGGGAAGTTAAAGCTCCATCCTGTCGCAAATGGGATGAACTCGTTTTTGAACAGCTTGGTTTCCCTGCGATTCTCCCACGTATCATTTCTACTATCGTATTTCAATATGGGTTCTCTCGTTTTGCTGTCGAGCTGGTTATATGCCCGTTGGATGACCAGATCCATTCCGTTCTTTCCAGACAATGCTAGGTCGGTCTCCACCAGATTCGCTGCACGATAAAACGCGTCTACGGGCTTGCCCGAGTACGTTTTCGTGTAATACTGCGCCATTTGCCCCACTGAGTACTGGACGTCTTCAGCCGCGAGCGCGATTGCCATCGATTGCTTGCTCAATTCAGCAACTTCTTCTGTTTGTGTTTTCTCAAAAGTAAAAATATCAGGAACGTGGGTCACTAATTGTTCCCGTTGACTATTCGTTACATTCTTCAGCAAATCTTGGACCACTTTATCGTTCCATGTATTTTGCTCTACCTTTTCCTTGTTGCTCAACAGCTTTCTCAGTTTCGGATAGAAGTAAGAGGCGATCTGCATCGATTTACGATCAAGCTTTTTATTCATCTCGATCACTTTATCAACAGAGAGCGGGTCCCATGATATTGCCTTCATCTCTTCTTGTGTCAACACTGGCACTTGAGCGGCATCTGTTTCCTGAGCGCTTTTGGATGGGACGCTATTGATTTTCTCAATGACCCATTCTTTGGTATCCTTCTTTGCCGACTTATCGGTTGGTGCCCCATATACCATACTTGGAAAAATCGCAGTCGTGACCAAAGCGGCTGTTACAAATGACGTTAGCCATTTCTGTAGGTTCATGTTCGTTATCCCTCCTTTAATTCACTCTTGTTTTTGTCAATACATTCCCGTTTTCATCGTAGGTGATCTCGATGATCAGAGTCCCGTTCTCATAAATCTGCGTCAGTTGATTTCGGTTATTGTAGACATATTGGACTGAACCCCCGATGGCAGTGTCGATGAAATCAAAACGAAAGGGGTTACTCGTAAGATTGGTAGAAGCACCAACTACTTTAGCGGGAGTAATGGTTACGGTTGCGTTCGATACGTCATTTGCGTTCGCATGATTCATTGCCTTGCCCGTAAATGCAATAGATAGTTGAGTATCAGTTATCCTCGTAACCTGAAGACCTAAGCCTGCAGGCAAGTTATTCACAGTGACTCCGCTAGACATGTCTTGAACGAATGCTCCATTGGCAAGTGTAACAACCTGTATCGCTGAAATGGTTCCGTCATTGAGTGAGTTTTCCTGAATAACCGGAGAGCCTACTGCAATCGTAGGACTCGCTGAAGAATCGGCACTCGCATTCAGCTTCACAAAAGAGAAATCATCACCATATGCCCAGAGCACAACATAGACAGGTTCACCAGCTGTTACATTCATCTGAATCTCGGAAAATAGTGATTCCCCATTGTCATCGTTTGTGGCAATTTGATTGGACAGATTTTCGTTAGAATAGAGCTCGAGAACGGTATCCACAACCAAATTCCCGTCTCCAAAAGGACTGGTGAAAAACTTTACATTTCCCGAAGCATCAGGCGTAAATTTGTATACATTTCTTGATAGGCCTTCCAGTGTGATGTCCAGAGGATTGTTCGTCTTTAGTTCTGGATACGATTGCGGATCGAGCTCGGCCCGAATTCGCGTGTGAAGATTTCCACCGAGAGCACTTAGTTTGACATAGTACGGTTGACCGCCAACCAAATATGGCGTTACCTCTGAGAAGCGTGTTAGGTCGGAAACATCATCGTTATCAGCGAGCAACTCTGTCAGACTCGAATCGGAATACAGCTCGATCACCGTGTCATTTTCCGGGCCAATGTCACCATATGGTCCTGTATAAATCCGATAGATTCCATCCGTTGTCGGTGTCAATTGAAAGACCTGATCGACTCCTTCAGGGAGACTGACATCGTATGGCTGAAAGACATACAACTGATCTTCTGCCAAACGTAGTTGATACGGTTCGTCGGTAGAAAAATCAAACCCATGGACGACTGGATAATACTTGCTTCCAGCCGTTGCCTGGAACGTAGCCATTTCTTCTTCGCCCTTGCCATTGGCACTGCTTGCTACTACCTCTCCTAGCTCATCAAGGACATAGACGTCGTAATCCATGGTAGAAGGAACTTGCAAGCTGACCGTTATCGGAGCATTTTTCTTGGCCTCGAACGAATAAAAGTCCTGATCGCCTGAGTACGACAGGTAACTTTCGATTGAATTCCCAGCACTGACCGGAGCAGCCTGTGAAACCTCATCATTCGGCTCGTACAGATCGACAGAAGCAGCTACAGGAACTGCTTTTGCAGCAGCGAAGGATCTCAAAGACGGACTCGTTAGTTGCTTCCGTGCCGCTTTCAATTCAGCTTGGTACTTCTCAAGCAAATCTCCTGTTCTCTTGTCTTTCCGTTTTGCGAAAAGATCGCTTCGTTCCCGATCAAATTGCTGGATAGACCGATCTGCCGCCTCCATTGGCAAAACCTTTTTGGAAGGATTGTCTCTTTCTTTTGCAATAATCGATGCGGGTTGCAACATGAGACAACAAACCAGGAAAAAAATAAGATGCTTCCTTTTCATGTGATTCCTGTACCCCTTTCTTTTGATTTTTTTAAACGATGAAACCAACCGCCAAACGCAAACAGCCACCCGGCTGATCACCGGATGGCTGCTGTCTTGCTTCGTATTGATTTCTTCGTTTGACTCTAGTATAGCCTGACTGGAACCATCTTGAGCAAAATGAACGCTCGTGTGAGGTTCTGTAAAGAAGTGTCTACCGTATGTTTCCACAACCTAAAAAATAGAGTACGATACTCGTATATCTCATGGAATAAGGGGGTTTTCTCAGTGAATCAAGCATTCTCGATAGAACGAGTTCCTTTTGAACAGAAGCACGCTCTCAAGCAACTGTTGGAGCTGTATACGTACGACTTCACTGAGTTTGAGCCTTTCGAAGTAGATGACGACGGCTTGTTTGGCTATGACTACTTTGAGAAGTATTGGGTCGAACCAGAACGCCATCCCTTTTTCATCAAAGTAAATGGTAAGCTGGCCGGGTTTATCCTCGTCCGCATGCTCACAAGCTCTGATCCAGATTTGCCATCAATCCACTCCATTGCTGAATTTTTTATCATGAAACGCTACCGTCGGCTGGGGATCGGAAAAGCGGCCTCCCATCAAATCTTCAAAATGTTCCCGGGTGCCTGGGAAGTCTTTCAATTGGAAAACAACGTACCTGCCATCGGCTTTTGGCGTGCCAGCATCCGCGATTACACAGCCAATCACTATCAAGAGCGTCAAGAGGATGGCAAAGTCATACAAACGTTCATTTCGAGACCATAGCAAAAAAGCCAAGGGACAGCACAAATCCCTTGGCTTTTTTTAGGATGACCAACTAACTGGTGGCCTCAGGACAGGAAAGGTCATCACGACAACAGTTCCGCTACCCAGCTTGCTGTCCACCGTAATCTCTCCCCTGTGAGCCAAGACGAGCTGCTTGGCAATCGCCATGCCCAGCCCCGTTCCACTGGTATTCTCTCCTGTATGCCCACCTCGGTAGTATCTTTCGAACAGATTGGCCAGTGTCGTCTCATCCATGCCCGGCCCATTGTCAGCAATTTTGACCACAAACTGATCTGCTGCAATCGACTGTACCTCTACGAGCACGTGTGTACCTGCCGGGGTATACTTGATTGCGTTTGTCAAAATGTTGACGATGATTCGGCGAAACCAGATTGGATCAACCTCGGCTGTTATCGATTGGACATTCGCCGAAAATTCGATGTCATGTAAAGAAGAACTTGGATCGTTCACCATATCCACCACAATCCTGCGAATGGTTTCTACGATCGCGACAGGCTGTTTGACCATCGGCAAAGCTTGGTTCTTGAGTCGATAGGTCAAATTCAAATCTTCAATCAGCCCGTTCATGTAGTCTGACTTTTCCCTTATCGTTTTCCCAAATTCGCTGACTTCTTTTCTGTCCCACTCATACTGTTCCGACTCCAAAAAGGTAGCATAACCGTAAATCGAGCTCAAGGGTGTCTTGAGATCATGGGAGAGCCCGGTAATCCATTCCTCTCGCGTCTGCTCAATCTCTCGCTGAAGCTTTTCATTGGAGCGCAAGGTTTCACTCAGATGCCGGAGTGCGTCAAACACATCCTTGAAAACACGAAATGACTTCTTTTCTTTCCCTCGCCAATTCCTTCCGATTGGCTTTCCTTTTTTCCCGATGGGCTCCTCATAGCGACCTTGGGCCAGTCTTTCCAGCCAATTCACCATGTGCAAAAGCGGCTTGCCTACCCGCCACGCATACCAGCTGCCTGCGAATAGAACGACCAGGATCAAAAGAATACCGATCTGAAGGAACGTTTCCTTGACCATGACATCCTCCGATGTCTCTTGGACACCTGACTGATAGGTTGGATTCGGAATGCCCACTACGTATGTCAAATCGCTATTTTTGTCATATCTGCTTGTGATATGAACAGGAACATTTTTGGCTATCTCACCATTCTGAAGAACTTCCGTCATGTCTAACTGGGCGGAAGCGTTCGGGTGATTCCATTGATGAATGAGTTTCCCCGCACGATCGTATACCAAGTACCATGCCTTTTCCCGGGAAAAGCTTTTATTCAACTCATTCCATGTCTCCTTGCTCGTTCCCGTTTTTGCTGCGATCAGGCGCTTTATCATTTCTTTTTCGGGAGCGGGTGTTCCATAAACGATGATAATGTTCTCGTCAGATTGGTTAATGACCCAATGTGTGATGTGGTAACGAGAAGCATCACGATTTTCTACATAAGCGATCCACTCCCCTGGCCCAAATTGACTGGGAACATCAGCAGGTGTCCGATAGTTGTACAGAATTTTGCCGTGCTTGTCGATGATCTGCAACCAGCCTTGATGTCTCGCCACACTCTTCTCGATTTCCGGATTGACGTGAATACGCTCTGCCTCATAATCAATCTTCAACGTCAAATCAGACGCATTCAGCCTGGACAAATCGATGGACAATTGCTCGTTCATAATCCGCCAGCCTAACCCCAGCATCGCGATAATCAGAAATAGTAGCAAGACGAGGAGAAACCCGAACAGTTGTCGGACATATTGAAAGATCAGCTTGTTCCGCAAATTCATGACTGTCTTGCCGGACTAACCAGCTTGTAGCCCAGCCCTCTCACCGTGACCAGGAGCTTTGGCTGTCCCGGATTTTCTTCTATGCGCTGGCGCAGCTTGTGAATGTGCACCATGACTGTATTTTCATCAAACATCCCGTATTCGTCTTTCCATACATGATCGTAAATTTGTTCTTTCGTAAATACCCGGTTCGGATTCTGGCAGAAAAAGACGAGCAAGGAAAATACTTGCGCCGGGCAGTCCACTCTCTCTCCGTTCACGAACAGCTCAGCTGCCTCCACATTTACTTGAAAACGTCCAAAATCAAAGCGTTTTTCTTCCTGCGATGGAGCAGTTCCCCCCAAGGTTCTGCGCAGATGAGCCTTCATCCGGGCAACGACCTCTAGTGGATGAAACGGCTTCGTTATGTAATCATCCGCTCCATAAGCAAATCCGCTTAATTTATCAAAATCCGTGCCCTTGGCTGTCAGAAAAAAGATCGGTGCCTTCGTTCGCTGACGCACTGCTCCGCACAGCTCAAATCCATTTTTATCAGGCAGCATGACATCCAGAATCAACAAGTCGTATGTCTTCTCCTCCACGAGACGAATCGCCTCTGCTGCTGTCGTACATGTATCGATCTGGGCAAAGCCTTCCTTTTTCAGCACTGTTTGGAGCATCTGCAAAATCGCTTCTTCATCATCTACCAGCAAGATTCTTGCTTCTTTCTCCATGTCCGTTCCCTCCCTTGCTGTCATTCATTCTACCATGAGAAACGATGCCAACAAAAAAGATAAGGAAATGGTAAGGTAGCGTTTTAGTAGGGGAAAGGTCTGGCCTTTATCATGAAGGAGAAAGGAGCGGATTTACCTATGTGGGCTATTTGCCAACACGAATTTTTTCGTTTGTTTAAAAGTATCAAATCGTTAATTACCGTTGCCTTTATCGTCGGCATCTCGTACTTGGTTTCTGACCTCGTCAATCAGGCAGCAAGCTTTCTCCCACAACAGGAGCTGGCGCAGGGACATGCGCTTGGTATCTTTGCACTCATCATGCTGTTCGGGCCCTTGTTTGTATTCAGCCTGTCTCATGATGTCATAAATCGTGAGCTAGCAGGCAGGACGATTCGCTTTCTCGTTACCCGGACTTCACGCAATCAGATCATTTTAGGAAAATTTCTCGGAGTCGCGTTCTTCTGGCTAACCTGCATGATTATTACGTTTGGCGTAGTTTTCGCCACCGTGCAAACGTTTGACGCCAAGACCTTTTACCTCTGCGTATCCCTGCTTATCTATTGCATCTCGCTGGCACTGCTGCTCTCGCTCGTGATACCTCGCCCCAGCTACACGATGTTTTTGGGAATTGTGATCGCACTGATCATGCCAGGTCTCGGACTGTGGAGCACCTTCTCCAGTCACCCAGCAGCACCATGGATTAAATATTTGACACCCTTTTCCTTTATGGAAAAAAGCGGCGCCTGGACCGGCTTTATTTGGCTCTATGCAGCAGCATTCCTGATCGCTTCTATGTACTTATTCCGACGGAGGGATTGTTAATGGCAATGATCGAGACCACACAGTTGAACAAGCGCTTTGGCAATCGCACGGTCGTGAATGACGTCAGTCTTACTGTGCACAGCGGGGAGATTTTCGGTTTCCTCGGTCGAAACGGCGCGGGAAAATCGACCTTTATCAATATGCTGACAGGCATTCTGATTCCGACAGCGGGCACCATTCGTATGTTTGGAGAGGATGCTCATACAGAGGGATGGAAAAAACGAATTGGCGTACTGCCTGATTACTCCACCTTCTACGACCATTTATCTCCTGCGGAGCACCTGCACTATTTCGCTCAGGTAAAAGGCGTCACACTGACAAAGGAAGAATGTATGCGCATCCTGACAGACGTTGAGCTTGAGGAGCATGCATCCCGCAAAGCCAAAACCTTTTCCTTCGGGATGAAAAAGAAGCTGGGTATTGCCCAAGCATTAGTCGGAGACCCGGAGCTCATCTTCC
Source organism: Brevibacillus fortis (assembly GCF_046196545.1). Taxonomy (GTDB): domain Bacteria; phylum Bacillota; class Bacilli; order Brevibacillales; family Brevibacillaceae; genus Brevibacillus; species Brevibacillus fortis_A. The sequence goes on along the minus strand of NZ_CP176370.1, from coordinate 1,027,114 downwards.
TTGATGAACCTACTTCTGGCGTAGACGTTGAATCAGCCCTGCATATTCAAAATTTGCTGCGCAAGCTCCATCAACAAGGAAAAACGATCTTCATGACCTCGCACAATTTGAATGAAGTCGAGAAAATCTGTACCCGCATCGCCATCATGAAAAGCGGAAAAATCAGTTCACTCGGCACTCTCGATGAACTGCAAGCTGCCCATCAGGCATGGCGATCTGTACATGTGCGTCACTCGGCTTTTGCTACCGAGGATTCTGGAAATCTGCGCACCTTTATTGAGTCCCTCGGGCGCAATACGATTTGGGAAGACGGGCGTCTCTCTATCCAGGTCGATGATGATCAAAAAGTGGCAACCCTCGTTCGTGCTCTCGTTCAGGCACGTGTGGATATTTATGGCGTGAACGTTGAAGTCCCTTCGCTCGAACGAATCTTTATGGGGGAAGAGTCTCATGATGCTTAATCTCGTTTTTGCCCTGCTTCTATCCGGGATGCTACTTTTCAACATCGCTATAGGAAAAAGCGTGACCACCGGAAGTATGTCAATCACGATTGGCCTGATTGTCCTCAATCTCATCTTTTTCATCACAAAGTACAGGAAGAGTCAGCATGAAAAAATGAAAGATCAGGTTAGTAGGTACCAATGATAATCGCAGTACGCAAAAAGTGAGGAACAAAAGAAGCAAGAAAATATATAGAAAAAAGCAGCTTGATTGCCACCGAAAACAGCCTGCAAGTTATGCGGCTATTGGGCAACGGGCTGCTTTTTTCTACAAGATTGCGAGAAGCTGATCCAGTCTTTCAATGACAGCTAGTGGCTGATGCTCGGAAGTAGGCTTCTTCCCTCGTGGATTGATCCAAACAGCTGAAAAGCCTGCGTCCATCGCGCCTGCTACATCTGCCTCCCACGTATCTCCGACGAACAGCACCTGCTTGCTCTCAACACCGAGCTTTTCACGAACATGTTCATATATGCGCAGATCAGGCTTATGATGTCCGATGATTTCAGAGAGAAACACCCGCTTCCGAGGAAAATACGCAGATAATCCCAACCGTTCCAGCTTGATAAAAGCCATATCGACAGGTCCATTGGTGACAATGCCTAATGTATACTCTTCTGCCAACGTCGCAATGGTGGATTGAACAGTGGCATCTGGCTGGACTGCATCCATACATGCCGCCTGATAGGCGCGTTGAAAATCGTCGACCTGCTCCCCTTCAATCTGTCGGTTACAATCAGCCATGGCTCGCTGAAAACGCAACCTTCTGTATTGCGTAAAATCGTAGCGTTTGGCAATAACATCGGCCCACAAATCATCTCCGTGGCGCCGCAGAGCCTCAAGGAATTTCTCTTGGTCTAGTTCTGCTGTAAGTGCATGGGTCGCAATCGTCTGCTGCATCCCTTTCTCCCAGCAAGCTGAAAAATCGAAGAGAGTGTCGTCGAGATCAAATAGGATTGTTGTAAATTTGGACATGGCTGAGTTGCTTCCCCTTCCTTTTTCTTGCTGTTTCATTGTGCATATGACTCTGTCTTTTGTTATGATCATTGTAACGGAAAAAGGAGGTGGAAACATGTCAAACGAAAAACTTGATATTTTGATAGAGGGTATGAATGAGTTGCGTTTGGTTGCTCATGCTCTTATGGATCGGCAGTACGAATTGGATGCCAAGATGGAAGCTATGACTATGGACGTTCACCAGTTAAAAGCAGATGTTGCCGAACTGAAACAGGATGTCGCCATGTTGAAGCAGGATGTTGCTGAGTTAAAGGAAGGTCAGGATCGTCATGAACGTATCTTGGAGACATTAGCGTTGCGTGCTCTTGAATGGAATAATTTCCGCCTCGATTTCATTCGCAAATCATCCTGAAGCCTTTAGTTTTTAGGCAATTCCACAAGCAGTGTCTCTTTCAACTCAACTGGCAAAGAAATAGATTGGCGTGTGTTCGCATCGATCATGACCATTGTCACATCGGCGTCCGCCACTAATACATCTGCAGCGTTGTACAGCTCCTGGCGGATGACGAAGCTTTTTTCACCCACCTTGACCACTGTAGTAATCGCCGTTACCTCTTCACGCATCTTCAACTCTTTTCGGTAGTTAATGTTTATATTGACCACTACCGGCATGATGGCCCGTCGCCTCAATTCATCCAGCGTAAATCCTTGCTCCCATATCCACTCAAAACGCGCCCACTCCATGTACTCTAAATACTTAGCATTGTTCACATGTCCGATTACGTCAATATCAGTAGAACGCACAGTTAGATGATAGCGATGAGCCATTTCCTTCTCACTCCTTGTTTTTCTTCAGTATAACGAATTCAGGTAGCTGAGTGAACATTCATTCAAAATTTTCCGAATGATCATGCTGTTCTTTCCTGATCTTTTTCCTATAATAAAAATAAACACCAGAAAGGAAGATTGGATGTTCGAACAAGAACTATTGCCGACCTTGCAAACAGCTCGCTCCCGGTATCAGGATGCACTCGTCCATTTGAATGAAGCCGAGCTTGGCTGGAAGCTGGCTCCGGGCTCCAATTCCATCGGATTTTTGATACATCACATCGCCGAAGTCGAATATCGATTCTGTATGATGTTTTTCGGCAGAGCAATCCCGTCCGAAATCACCCTCACTACAATTGGACCTGTAAAGGATGAAGGAAACTTTACCGACTTGTCTGCCTTGCTTGCTTTCAAAGATGCTGCCTACCATCACTTGCTGGATTCTCTGGCTACCCTGCCAAAAGACGCGTGGGACATCCCCTGTGAAGCACCGATCGCCACACTGACTCCCCGTCAGGCACTTGGTCGTCTGATCTATCATATGGGCTACCACGGCGGGCAAATTGGACTTATCCGCAAGTACGGAGGACCTCAATGAGTCTCATTCTGACAGGTGAGCGGCTCATCATTCGCGAATTACTGCGCGAGGACCTGTCCCACTTACTCGCCACCTACAACAGTAATCCAGATTACAATCAGCTTCGAAACGGCACGAGCACAGTAAGTCTTGCTGAACTGGAAGCCGAATATGACGCCACCATAAGCATACCTTCCGGGCATTGGCTCACTATTACACGGGAAGGTACGATCATCGGAGTCATCCATATCGTCTTCTCCAGTGAAAGCGATCCAAAAAGCTGGATTAGTCTCTTGCTTCTGCATGCCGATTACCAGCAGCAGGGCTTTGGAAAAGAGGCAGTGGCACTCATCGAAGACTACTGCCTCCAACATGGCAGTCAGCATGTTCATCACGGTGTCATTGCGCATAATGAACCCGCTCTTCTTTTCTGGGGACGGCTTGGCTATGAGCAGTATCGTCAGGTGGAGGCACCAGTCGGTCGTCTGACACAACCGGTGCTGCTGGTAGCCAAGTGGCTAACCCCTACAAAGTAAGGAGGTGAAATATATGAACCGTCGCCTTTTTGAAAATGATGTGCCCACCCTCCTCTCCTAGTCGGTGAGGAAGCGGTTCTCTTACTGCCTCCCGGCTACGGAATAACGCTCGAATGATTCATTCATTATTCCGGGAGGGACTTGTTATGTCACAATCACAATGGAAGCAAATGTTTTTGGGAGCTGTCTGCCTGACGCTTGCCGCAGCGATCTGGGGCGGTGTTTATGTAGTCAGCAAGGTCGTGTTGGAAGTGATTCCACCGTTCACGCTATTGATTTTGCGCTTTTGCATTGCTTTAGTCGTGTTGGGGGCATTTACCGTTGCTCGCAAGGAGCATGTCGCAAAAAAAGATTATCCTCTGCTGATGGCCATCGCCTTCGTCGGGGTCACGATCTCAATTGCCGCGCAATTTCTTGGTACCAAGCTGTCTACTGCCCACATGGGTGCATTGATTACCTCCGCATCACCTGCCTTTATTGCCATTTTTGCGGTCTGGCTATTAAAAGAGCGCATCCATCTGAAGCAGGCAGCGGGGATTTTGATAGCGACGATTGGTGTGATCATCGTCATCGGTGTTCCAGATCAAGCTGACGCCCAGTCCTCCCTGGCAGGCAACCTGATTTTGTTCGTAGCAGCGATTAGCTGGGGATTGTATACCGTTCTTAGCAAAAAGGCAACGCAGCGCTATTCGTCCCTGCTAGTCACTACCTACGTAGCATTATTTGGCATTATCTTTACGAGTCCGCTCATGTTTTGGGAGCTGTCTGTCACGCCTGTCTCCTGGCAATTTGGTTGGGACATCTGGGCAGGCGTCCTCTATATCGGGATGATTTCTACCGCAGGTGCTTTTTATTTGTGGAACAAGGGCTTCGAGCTAATGCCCGCAGGGAGTGGGGCCGGATTCTTTTTTGTTCAGCCCATTGTCGGTGCATTTTTAGGCTGGCTGTTGCTGCATGAGCATTTGGGTGTCGGCTTTTTCGCTGGTGGCGCATTTATTTTCCTCGGCGTCGCCTTGTCGACTCTTCGTACACGTGAATCGGCCAAAAACAAACGTGAATCGATGGAGGAACATCCTCTACCCCAATACAACGAGAAGCAAGGCTAAAAATCATGTATGCTTACATGCTACGAGGACTTCCCATTTGTTGGGAAGCCCTCGTTTTCTTATGCTATGGACGAAAATATTGCCGGACGCTTCCTTTTTCGAAAGACAGCTCCACTTCAGCAAAAGCTCCATTAATAAACGTGATTTGTGGCGGCATATGCCCACAATCTACATCGTAGAGGACAGGGACTTGCAGCTCGGCAGCCAGCTCCTGATAGACATCTTCTACGGTGTAGCCTTCGACCGCCTGATTCGCTGGACTGCGCCCAAACATGATCCCCGCACAATGATCGAACCATCCGGCCAGCTTCATTTGTACCAATGATCTGCGCAGATCAGTCGTAGAAAGCTCACAGTTTTCCAAATACCAGATGATCGCTTCATTCCCGATTTGTTCTTTTTGAAACATTTGTACATCCCCATACGGTGTGCCGATCACATGCCGAATGATATCGATACAGCCGCCAAGTAGCCGTCCCTGCATGTTTACGTGGGGAGTAGTCTCTGTCGTTTTCCATACAGTCTGTTCCGTCAGGTGAAAGATATGCGGCGAAGGATTCGTATGCTGCCATTCCTTTTGATACATCGGGGAAGAGTACTGCAAGACCGACTCGCCCTTTTGTGTTGATAGAACCGTTTCCCACATGGCGGTCGTCTCATCCATATCTGCTCCGCGCAAATCCACCAGATTCGTCCCATGGGCCGTAGCCATCCCCGTTTTTAATGTAATCGCAAACAACAGCACACTCACATCTGAATAGCCTAACACCCATTTTGGTTGCATGGCATGAAAATCAAGTTTGTCTAAAATCTCAATCAGCAGCTCGCCACCCCAGGGAGGGATGATGATATCGACGTTTTCATCTTGCATCAGGGAGTTGAATTCGGCTGCGCGGTTTGTGGCAGGAGCTGACTTGGCTTTTTCCTGCGTCCAAACTGTATCTTTGCAAACGATGGAATACCCTCTGGTCTCCATACGACTGCATGCCAGCCTGATTAGTTCATGCAAATACTCTGGTACACCAGATGATGGCGCGGTTACACCTATAGTTGCGCCCTTTTTCAATGATGGATACGTGATCATGCTTCTCCCTCCCGCTTGCTATGGTTGATTTTGGATAATCATACCATGAAATTGAACAAAAAAAAGACGGCCTATAGCCGTCATCAAGGTATATAAAACGGGAGGGAAGTAGAGGAGTTCAAACGAACGTGTTTCCAGTTCGTGAATGATTACTTCTTGCTGGCGTCAGTCGTTGTAGACTGTCCAGTGGAACCGCTGCTTTCGGTTCCCGTAGCACCAGGCGATCCAGTGCTGGTACCTGCATCAGTTTTGGCATCTGTCGCAGGTGCTTCCGTAGACGAACCTGTGCCCGTCGATGCATCAGAGCTGTCCGCAGAAGCGTCCGTTGTAGACTGATCTTGCGAAACCGAGCTATCGGTCGATTGTCCGCTATCAGAAGTGGAGGACCCCGGAGCGGTTTCGCTTGTCGTGCCCTCTGGTTGTGTCGCCGGTTCAGGTGTACCTGTTGTGTCAGAGCAGGCAACCAAGCTGCCAGACAGGAGTAATGCGACAGTTGCAATGGAGAACCATTTTTTGTTCATGTTCATTCCCCTTTCTTTCATTCCTTGGCTTCGTGACCTTCTCGCTGTCACACCTATATCGTAACGGACAAAGATAACCATTCTGTAAGGAAAGTAGGAAAAAACGATGATCAAAATATGAAAAAAGTATGACCACGATCATTTGATCAGACCATGATCTAGTTCTCCGGCTTAATCCTTGGAAGCCATATCGTAAAAGTACTGCCCTTCCCAGGCGTGCTCTCCACTCTGTATTTGCCATCATGGAGCTCTACCAGCTCTTTTACAATCGCGAGTCCAAGCCCTGTCCCTTTATTGTTCTTGGAACGTCCCCGATCCACTTTGAAAAAACGTTCCCAGATGCGGTCCAGATCATCTGCTGCAATCCCCATCCCTGTATCGATCACTTGAATCTGTACGTATTCCTCTTCCAGCGAAGCACGCATGCGAATTTCACCTGCAGCCGTAAACTTGAGCGCATTCTTCACCAGATTTTTCAGAATTTGCGCAATCCGGTCCTTGTCGGCATAAATTCTCGGCAACTCTTCCTCTACCTCTACTTCCATGCGAAGCCCTTTTTCCTCTGCTTCTTGATGGAAGGAAAAAGCAACCCGATTCATGACATCTGCCACATCGACGGGGAACTTGGCCAAATTTACCTCGTTGTTCTCCAACTTCATCAAGTCCATCAGGTCATCCACCAAGCGATTCACTTGCATTGTTTCGGTGTACATCACAGCGTAATACTTCTGTCGCGCCTCTTCTTCCTCTACCAAGCCGTCTTGCAACGCCTCGAGAAAACCTTGGATCGCGGTGAGAGGCGTACGCAATTCATGGGAGACATTCGCCAAAAAATCATTCCGCACTTGCTCCAGATGATGACGCTCCTGCTCTACCTTCTCCAGCTTCTGTGCCATCGTATTGATCGTTTGCGCCAAGTCGCTGATCTCGTCAGACGTATCGACCTGGACGCGCTCTGCATAATTCCCGCGACCAATTTCAGCCGCTGTTCTCTCAATGGTTCGCAATGGGCGGGAGATTGACCATGACAAATAAGAAACCATGATCGTAGAAAGAAGCACCCCAAACAATGTCGCCCACAGAATCGACTCGCGCATTTGACCAAAGGTTTTCTCAATTCCTTCAATCGGCGCGTGCAAAATAATTCCGCCATAGACGTTTTCGCCCTCGCCCCACGGGACGGAGACTGACAACATTGGGTCATCCAGACCTTCGATTTGCAGCTCGGTTACCGCGCTTTTTCCGTTTAGCACGTTACCCGCGATGGAAACTGCCACGGACTTGCCCGTGAGCATCTCATCCTTCATCGAAGTCGCAACGATTTTTCCTTCCGTATCAAATAACCAGATGCGGGTATCAAATGACTCGTCCAGCATCGCCAGCTTGTCCAAGAGCTGTTTGTTTACTTCATTGCTGTTATGGATAGCCGCATTCACTTTTTTGGCCATCCGCAAAAGCTCTTCTTCTTTAGCGTTGTAAATATACTCTTTCGTAAAAAAAGAGAGAACGATCCCTGTAATCCCTAGCCCCACCAAAACGGTAGCCAAAAAACTGACCAGCAGTCTGCGGTAGATACTTTTCGACATGCCTAGCATTAGTTATCCACCCCAAACTTGTAGCCGATCCCCCAAACCGTTTGAATGCATTCATAAGGGAGCTTGTCTAAACGCTGTCTGATCTTTTTAATATGAACATCGATCGTTCGAACATCGCCAAAATAATCAAAGCCCCACACTTGTTCCAACAATTGCTCCCGCGACCATACACTTCCCGGCGATTTGACGAGTTGAACAAGCAGGTCAAACTCCTTCGGGCGAAAGCTCACTTTTTCCCCGGCAACGATCACTTCCCGTTTATCCAGATCGATCGTCAATTGATCAAAAGCAAAGGTCCGAAGCACTGCCTCATCTTCTACTTTTGGCTTTGGCTGCAATCTGCGCATAATCGCGCGGATACGAGCAACGATCTCACGTGGACTAAACGGCTTCGTCACGTAATCATCCGCTCCGAGCTCCAAGCCGAGAACACGGTCAAACTCCTCGTCCTTTGCCGTCAGCATAATAATCGGCGTATCCCACTTCTTGCGGATTTCCCGGCATGCTTCAAAGCCGTCCAACTGCGGCATCATGACATCGAGAATGACCACATCCGGCTGTTCCTTTTCCATCATCTCAAGAGCTTCTCGTCCATCTGTTGCTGCGATGAGCTCGATTTGTTGTTTTTCAAAATAAAGGCGAATAATTTCGCGTACGTTTGGATCGTCATCGGCAACCAAGACTTTCATCGTGGACATAGCCAATAACCTCCCTTCTTTCAAAACGACATAGAATGAAACATGCCGTTCAGACAATTTACGTTTTTCCATGGTAACATAGATCACCCGTGTTGTGGACGGATAGAAGTCCTATCCGGCTGGTAAAAGCAGGACAAAAATTGTTCGCGACATGAAAAAAGCGAGTGGACCGAAAGCCCACTCGCTCTTCATTCTTTACTTCGTTTCTCTTACAATCGGGACACTACGTGTGAGGCTAGCCCACAACAACCCTAACAGTGCGCCTGCAAAGGCTGGCACCAGCCAACCAATTCCTACTTTGTACAGTGGCAATTGTTCCAAGATTGGCGTCAACGAGTCGATAGACAATCCAAGCTGGGAAGCTCCATCCAACAGACTGATTACTGCCGTTGCCATGATCGCGCCTACATATACCGCACGATGTCCATTGAACAGCCGATCACAAAACGTCAGCAGCATCAGCACGATCGCCAGCGGATAAATCGCCATCAAGACAGGAACAGAGAAGGTAATCAGCTGCGTCAAACCTACGTTTGCTACCGCAGCGCTGAACACACACAGGATTACAGCCATTTTCTTGTAGGAGATGCTAGGAATACGACTCGAGAAAAATTGACTGCACGCTGTGACGAGCCCAACAGAAGTGGTGAGGCAAGCAAGCGTAACAGCTGCTCCAAGCAGGAGGGAGCCTAACGGACCGAACAGTTGCAGCACAACCCCGGTTAAAATCTGACCGCCATTTTCCGATTTCGCAAACGACACACTTGTGGCTCCCAAATAGCTGAGCGCAAGGTATACGAGTCCGAGTCCTGTAGCGGCGAGGATTCCAGCTTTGATCGTAGACCACATCACTTTTTTGCGATCGATGATGCCTCTATCCTGAACAGCCGATGTTACTACCAGACCAAATACCATCGCAGCCAACGCATCCAGCGTCAGATAGCCTTCAATAAAGCCTTTGAAAAATGCTGTATCCTGATAGGCACCTGTCGGTTGTCCCACCTCACCCAAAGGAGAAATGAGTGATTTGACAAACATCAGACCAATGATGATCAAAAGAGCAGGTGTTAAAATTTTACCGATTCGATCCACCAGCTTGCTCGGGTTCAGACTCAACCAGAAGGTGATGGCAAAATAGACGATCGTGGTCACAAAAAGCGGTACCCAACTGCCTTTCATGGATTCAGGCAAATACGGCAACACGCCCATCTCAAAGGTTACTGTACCTGTCCGCGGAATCGCCATGAATGGACCAATCGACAGATAAACAATAAAGGTGAACACGACTGCAAACATCGGATGGACTCTTGACGCCATCGTCTGCAAATTACCACCAGCCAAGCCTACCGCAATGATTCCCAGTAAAGGCAGACCTACACCGGTAATCAAAAAGCCGAGCATCGCGATCCAAACATTATCTCCTGCAGCTTGTCCTAGCGCTGGCGGAAAAATCATGTTCCCTGCTCCAAAGAATAGGGCAAACAGCATCAAACCAATTGTTATTGTTTCTTTCGTTGAAAGTTCTTTCATATGAATCCTCTCAATATTATTTAGTAAAATAAAATTTTCATTAGTATAACTTAAAATTAACTCACTATTCAACCTTTAATTTTTTAAAATTATTGAACTTTTGTCAAAAATGAAAGTTTTTACAGGTCAAATACCTCTTTTCTCTTGATCGCCCCCACTGCTTCCCATACGTACAGACAATAGATACTGCGCCATGGAGCCCACTTTTCCCCTAGCTTTCGAATATCGTTTTCATTTGGCTTCGAATTCATTCCATATAGGTGAACAATTCCATTTCGCAAACCGATGTCAGCAGCCGGCAACAAGTCTGGACGCCCCATCCCAAACATGAGCAGGCACTCTACTGTCCACCGTCCAATTCCTCGGAGCGAAGTGAGGTAAGTAATGATTTCCTCGTCACCCATTGTCCATAGTCTTTCCAAATCTACTGTTTCATTCACAATGGCACGGGCGAAATCGATAATATACTCGGCTTTTCGCTGACTAAATTGCAGAGTACGCAAATCCTCTACAGTCAATCTCGCTACCGCGTCAGGAGTCGGAAAAGCGATGATGCCCTCGCCGTTTGGGTTTTCTACTGGATCACCTGCCAGTGTCACAAGCCTCTCGGTCAAATTGGCTGCAAAGGTCAGATTGATCTGCTGCCCGATAATCGTCTTGACCATGCATTGAAACAAATCGGCATCCAGCATAAGACGAAGACCGCGAAACCGCTCGGTCAGGATGGCGAGTTCCTTTTCCTCCCTCATCTGCTCGTAAATAACGGATAGATCCAAATCGGCACTAAAAGTACGGCGGATCATTTTTTCTAGCAGCTGCTGGTCTGTCGTGGACAAAATCGCCTGTGTCTCGTAGCGCAATGCGGGTTCTTCCAAGCTGCCCACAAATTGCATATGGATCAGAACAGGCCGTAAGCCGATACGAAAGACGCGCTCTAGGCTATTTTTTTCTTTATTCACTCGTATCTGCGTATCTGGATGTGTCTCAAGACGCCGAAGCAACCGATCAAAAGAATATGGAGGAGTAAGCGAAATAATCCAACAATTCACAAGACTCTCACCTTTCCAGATAAAATAAAAAACCTCCGGAGAATCCTCCGAAGGTGTCAAGTATACTTCGCAAAACTTATTTCGTAAACATCCCTTTGAGAACAAATTTTACGTTTGCCGGACTTTCTGCCAAACGGCGCATGAAATATCCGTACCAGTCGTTTCCATACGGTACATAAACACGCATTTTATAGCCTTCGCGAGCCAAGTCAATTTGGGACTGCGTTCGAATGCCATACAACATTTGGAATTCAAACTGTGTGCGCGGGATGTTGTGTTCCTTTTCCAGCTTTTTCACAAAATCAATGATGTTGTCATCATGGGTTGCCACAGCAGCGTACCCGCCGTTCAACAGATGCTGCTTGATGATTTTTTTGTAGTTCTCATCTACATCTGGCTTGTTCGGGTAAGCGACTTCAGGAGACTCCTTGTAAGCTCCTTTTACGAGACGGAAGTTCACTTTTTTGTCCTTCAGGCTGTCGATATCGTCCGATGCTTTGTAGAGATACGCCTGAATAACGGTTCCTACGTTGTCGTACTCTTGCAGTAATTCGTTCAAAATCTCCATGGTCACGTGATTATGTGCGTAGTCCTCCATGTCAATACGAACGAAAATGTTTCCGTTTTTCTTAGCCGAATCCAAAATGCGTCTCATGTTGTCCATGCAGAGCTCACGGCTGATGTCCAGACCGAGCGAAGTCATTTTCAACGAAAGATTGCAATCGACACCGGATTGGTGAATCGCTTCCAGCGTTTTGATGCAATAGTCAGCAGACTCGTTTGCTTCCTCTACGCTGAACACGAATTCGCCCAGATGGTCCAGTGTACACACGAGACCTTGCTGATTCAGCTTGCGTACGGCGCTAATTGCCTCCGCAATGGTTTGACCGGATACAAAGCGACTCGCTCCAAAGCGTAGACCCCACTTTTTCGCGGCAGAATTTAAGGTTTTATTTTTGGATAAAAATAGAAAGAAGTCCTTCATAGCTTGTTCCATCGTTGACTGTCTCCTCCTCAACGTACTCTGCCCATTTCTATTAGCATGAATCGTGCCAACTTATTCTCGTAAGCGCTATCGTAATGTCTCTACGACATTTTCAACACATATGTACATTGCGTGTCTATTCTTGTACACTTTTGATTAGATGTACAACAGGGACGATCCCTTTTCCTGTTAGTTTGGATAAGAGGTGACGAATTGAATCCGTTATTTTCGTTGGACAGTACACTCTCTTCCTTTGCGATTCCGCTTCCACCGGATATTGTCAAAATACGCACAGGTGAGACTGTAGGTGAATGGGTTGATAAAGAACGAAAGGGCAGAGTCGTCATCGTCTCTCCTACAACCACGCTCGAACAATCTATCAGCCACATTCTCGCTGGCCCAGGCGTTTCCGATCTGCCGACACTCGTCATCGTGGATGAACAAGGGACTCCGACAGGAATGGTTGAGCCATACCAGCTCATGACTGCCTTTGTCGTGTTGACCCAAAATCAGTCTGCCCTGCTCAGTACCTTGATGGATACGATGAGTGAGGCCGTCACTATCGTGGACTCCCGCAACGTTGTCCAACACTGGAATCGGGCAGCAGAAACTATTTATGAAATCGATCGCGAGCAAGTCGTCGGAACTTCTCTCGATGAGCACTTCGCCAGTGAATCAATCCGCCTGCTCGATGCGCTGCGTCAAGGGACATCTGTCCAACGTGTCTATCACATTCCTCGTCCTGATAGTCATGTACTCATTAATGCGGCACCGATTCGCCGCGAGGGTGAAATTATCGGCGCGATTTCCATTGAACAGGATATTACCGAGCTGGTTCGTCTCAATGAAGAATTAGCACATACGACGGCCCATCTCCACAATTTGCAGCAAGAGATGAGTCGGTTTCAGGCAGCGGACGATCCTTTTTATGCGATCAAGGGGCATTCCGCCTCGATTCAATCCGCTATTGGTTCTGCGAAAAAAGTGGCGCAGACGGATGCGACTGTGCTGATTTATGGAGAAAGCGGCGTCGGGAAAGAACTGTTTGCCAAAGCGATTCATCAGGCAAGTCGCCGGCATGAGAAGCCTTTTATCGCGATCAACTGCGGTGCCATTCCTGCTGCTCTATTCGAAAGTGAGCTGTTTGGCTATCAAGGCGGTGCTTTTACCGGTGCCGAGAAAAAGGGCAAGCCTGGCAAGCTGGAGCTGGCGCATGGTGGGACACTTTTCCTCGATGAAATTGGGGAGCTGCCGCTAGAATTGCAGGTCAAGCTGCTTCGCGCTTTACAGGAACGCCAGTTTTACCGTGTAGGCGGAACAGAGCCGATCACCGTCAACACACGGATCGTAGCGGCGACAAACAGACAGCTGGAGCAAATGGTTGCAGACGGTCGTTTTCGTGAGGACTTGTATTATCGGCTGAACGTCTTTTCTCTGGAAATCCCGCCGCTGCGCGAACGACGTGAGGATTTGCCAGAGCTCGTGCAAATTTTCATTCATGAGTATTCCGTGGCCCATGACCACTCCGTACCACGCATCTCTCCCGAGGTCATGCAAGCGTTGTTCGAGTACGGTTGGCCTGGGAACATCCGACAGCTTCGCAACGTCATCGAACGTCTGTCGATTCTGCAAGAAAACGGCGTTATTTTGCCTGAGCATCTGCCGTCTGTCATTCGCAGTCACACAGAGCCCGCACACGTCTCTGTGCACACGCCGATTGGGGGAACGTATGCGCCGCCGACTCCGACACCGCCGTCAATCCTACGTCCGTCGATTGCGTACACTTCTCCACCTACGAACGAAAAAGAGCGCATTCTGGCAGCGTTGGAGCGCACCTACGGCAACAAAAAGGCAGCAGCTGAGCTGCTCGGCGTATCTCGCGGCACCCTTTACAATAAAATGAAGAAGTTCAATATAAACGAGGAGTCTTTCAAATGGGATTGATTACATGGTCGGATGATACGTATCAAATCCATTATGCCGGGGAAGCGATCGTCCTTTTGCCGAAGGAATACGCCTTGTTTCAATTTCTGTACACGTGGAAAAACCGGGCCTTTTCAAGGAGTGATTTGCTGGATCGCGTCTGGCCGCTGGAAGAGCCTACTGACCGTACTGTCGACGATCACATTTACCGCTTGCGGAAAAAATTGCAAAAGTGGTCGCATCTGCTCACGATTGATACGGTCCGAGGAGTCGGCTATCGGCTTACGCTAAAGGAGCAGCAATCGCCTAGTCCTACGGTATTGAACAGCGATTTCTCCGAGAACATCCAGAAGATGCTAACCACTTACCACGGCATGGGTATGGGGGCAGCTTTGCAGACGCTCTATGCGAATCAGCAAGTGCTTGGCTTCCAGATGGATTCTTTTTACGCTACCTATTTGCGGTTTGTTGTCGGTGACTTCAGCTGGTTTATCGAGGATCAAGCGACACCTAAGTCAGACAAACTGTTTTATTGGTTCCATTTGTACCATATGACACAATTGGACTCACAAAAGACAATAGAAGTTTTTGAATGGGCAATGAGAAATCTGGAAAGCATGCCTGCTACTTTTCAGGATGAGATGAAAATCAATGCAGTCGGCGTATACGCTCATGCGAAGCAATGGGAGCGAGCAAAAAAACAGCTGTTACCCGCAAGAGAGGTTGTCGACAAAGTAAATTCAAACGGCTTTCATCTCTTTCTTCAAGCGGAAGAAGCCTTCCTGTATCTACTGATGGGTCAGGTGGATGAAGCGGAGGAAGTGATTCAACACTCAAATGACATCTTGCAGACACTCCCCATGCAGCGTGAGCTCGGCAGCTTCACCATTGCTCGTGGGCTTTGTTTGTACCATCGACAGGAGATTGCCAAAGCGCGCCGCGTGGTCGACGAAGGCATCGAAGTCGTCCGTGCCACCAAGTTCGTCCCTCACCTCATTTATGCCGTACAAAGAATTTTGTTGTTCTTGAGGAACTTCGACTACGATGCAGAATGGGAGCGCAAATACACTAAATTGTGGGCGGAATTATCCGAAGAGTACAAGTTCGACTACTTGCAGAAAAAGATTCGTGCCATCATCTCATCGACTATCTGATATTCCTCTGACAAATCCCTTTTATCATCGAGTTAACAGATCGATGGAGGGATTTTTTTGTTAAAAGAAAATAGAACGTTTCGGATGCTGTTCTTCTCTTACGGACTGTCTACGCTTGGCGATTGGTTTGATTTTATTGCGGTATCCATCCTGTTGGGGTTTGTGTGGAAGGTTGATCCGATGACGATGGCTTTATTGCCGATCGCCTATGCAGCTCCAGGTATATTGCTTAGCCAGTTTGCCGGGGTGCTTGCAGATCGCGTGAACAAAGTACGGATGATCATGAGCATGAATACTCTTCAGGCGATACTCACCCTGCTTTTGCTCGCGATGCCCAATCCGTTTTGGTTCCTCGTGGTCGTTGCCTTGCGTTCGGCTGCCTCAGTCTTCAACGACCCGGCGCAACAGACCTTGACGCGTCAAATCGTACCCGAGCATCAATTGTTAAAAGCTTCTGCCTTGAATGGAGCGGTACTCCAGCTAGGAAAATTGATTGGACCACTTTTAGGCGGACTGGTTGCTGCCGTTTTTGCCCCCGCCCTTTGTCTGGTGATCAATGCGTCCTGCTTCCTACTCTCCAACGGATTTTTATTTGCCATTCGCAAAGTCGAGAATCATCTGCCTCGCCCCTCGGCAGAAGAGCAGCCTCTCCCTTATCGTCAAGCGTGGCAGGAAGGCTGGCGAATCTTTTTGCAAAGCCGTGTACTGTTGTTCAGTACAATTTTCGTCATCGTGACGTCTATGGCGATTCAGTTGGCGGATGCACAGTTTCCTGTGATCTTCCGCGAAAAATTACCGGAACATCCAGAAATGCTTGGCTATACAATCAGTGTCGTCGGATTAGGAGCACTTGCCACCGTTACGTGGCTGCATCGTTTACAAGAGATTCGTTCCTATGGTTGGGTCCTCGGAGGCGGTGTCTTGCTTATCGGAATCGGCTTCTCGTGGATTGGCGTTTTCCAGCCGGATGATGGGATGTACTGGCTGCTTGTTCCCGCTATCTTGACTGGCGTCGGAACGGGGCTGACCTCAGTTGGAGGCAATTATTTAATCCAAAAAGAAAGCCCCCCACATGCACTGGGCAGGGTGAGGGGAATTATGCAGTCATTGACGAGCGCTACTTTTATTATTGCTCCGTTGCTAGGAGGAGTCATCATGACGCTCCTTGGCCCAAGCACCGCCTTTTTATGGGTCGGCTTGTTAATTGTTGTGATTGGCGGGGGTGCTATTCTACTCCAGCGTTGGATTTGGGGGAAACGAACAAAAGACGTGGCTGTTGCTACCGCTACGGTTGGATCGGAACGAGTCGGATAATTTTATCGTCCCCTTCTCTCGGATTTCCACGACCATCGCGGTTGTTGGTCAACAAATAGAGTGTGCCGTCTTTTCCTTCGACCACATCGCGCAATCGTCCGAACTCGTCTTGGAACAAAGTAGCAGCCTCTAATACCGTATCAGGTCGAGTAGCGTCTAAGCTAATTTTCTGTAGCTGCTTACCCCTGAGGTTCGCTACGAGCAGGTGTCCTTTCCACGGCCCTTTGGATACAAACGTCATGCCAGAAGGCGCCCATGTCGTATCACCGCTTTGCAGGCGGGGGGTTATCATCCCCTCTTTTTGCTGTTCACCGGAAATGACGGGCCAGCCGTAATTTGCGCCCGGCTCGATCCGATTGATCTCATCATGTGCAGTCTGACCGTGCTCCGAGCTGTAGAGTATCCCTGTATCCGGATTCCATGCGATGCCTTGCGGATTGCGATGTCCATAGCTGTATACAGGTGAGCCGGAAAAAGGGTTGTCGGCAGGAATGGTTCCATCCAGATTGATGCGCAAAATTTTTCCGGACAGACTTGTCCGATCTTGCGCAAGCATCGGCTCATTTGCATCGCCTGTCGTAATATAGAGACGCTGATCCGGACCGATTTTGATCCGTCCTCCGTTGTGGATCGAGCTTCCCGGGATTTTGTCGAGAAGTACCTTATCAATCTGTGCTATATTGTTTGCTTCTCGCAGCCGCAGGACACGATTGAAAGTAGTCTCTCCCTCTTTGTATGTATGATAAACGTACAAGTAGTGGTTATTCGCAAAATCAGGATCGAGGACAAGGCCCAACAGCCCGCCTTCTCCCTCGCTTATGAACGGGGCAGGGAATGAGATGAGCGGCTCCGGCAGCAGCTTGCCTGACTGGATCACTCGCACTTTTCCTGGTCGCTCTGTGAAAAAGATTCGACCATCCGAGGCTATATCCATCGCCCAAGGTACATCCAATTGATCAGCCAATACCTCCATCCGATATGGAAGAGTCTGTTGAGCTGGCTGCGACTCTGGAGCAGGGTTCACCTCGCAGGCCACAACCGACATACTCAAGATCAAGGTAAGCACACACACCATCCATTTTTTCCACATCTCACGTTTTCCTCCCTGTGCGATTTGTCCAGTAGGAACCAGGATGCATTTTAGACAAAGTTTCGCGAATGTACGCTTATGTTCCTCTATTTACTGCGCAAGAAATTGTTTGGATACCATCCAGCAATTGTGCCGGGGCCGAAGCCCGGTGACATGTTTTCCAGTCGCCTGTATCCTCTCTCCGTTCGGGCGGTCTCCTTCCAAACATATCACCGTGCTTCCACAGCTGAGGTGGGGGTCCGGCTTTATTAGAACGTTTGTTTAGTTAATCAGAGAGGTCTTTCCGTTTTTCTTTGTCTTATTTTCCTCTTTGATGCTTTCAAATGTTGACCTAAAGCCGCTTCTTCCCTCCCCTACAGCCACTCCAATCTCACCAGCCAAAAAGGCAAAAAAAAATTGGTCCCCATTGAACCAATTTACGAAAAGACCTACTCGATTTTCACTTGTCTTCGTTCCTCAATTTGCCGATGCAAAATGTACTTTCGCAAATTGTGAAAATGACGAGCATTGATTCCTTTGATCGTGCAGCCATAAAAACAGTTCGGACCCTCTATTCGCTCATGAATGATAACCAGGTCAGTTTTCACTACCCCATCTGGGCGATTGCGACCATACAATTCAAAGGAAAAGACAATTTGCTGATCCGCAGGAATCTGTTTGTCTGAGCGGAATGCTAGGCCTCCCAGGCTCAAATTCACCAAGTACACCATTTGACTATAGACGGAAAAAAATGAGTCTGGCTCCTGCGTCGGATACTGAATCCAGCCCTTAACCTCCATATCGAAACGGGGATAGCGTCTACGCTGTTCCCGAAACTCAGCAGCTGTTGGAGAGTGGAACAAAAACAAGCGATTTTTGTCTTTAGCCACGACTACGGCTTCAAACGTATTGATCGTTTCATAATCAGCCGTCAATAGACAAGGGATCTGATCCCCTACCGTGACATCCAATGGGCTGGGAAATACAGCTTCGATCAAGTCCCCTTCTTCATAGGTAACATGACCTTCTATCACTCGATTCCCTTTTCTAATTTGTATTATGCTTTCCATCTGCGTTCTCCACCACTTCGCACAAATATATTACCGAGATTTCCGAAATCTTTACCTGGATGCTTTTCGCGGAAAATAAGGTATAATGGGAACATTGACAGATAGGAGGTTACAGACCGATGAATCGTTATCAATTGGTAACACTGGCTTTGGCTTTTTTGGTAACCGCCTGTCTCATCGGAGTTGGCATTGCCATCGGGGAAAAAAGCCCCCTCGGTATCCTTGGCTGTATCGTTGTTGCCTTCTCGTTGATGGGATTTGGCTTTTCGTACAAGCGCAAGCATATGCGCTAACCTCTTCTCCGTTATCGCCGTACAAGCAAACTGTTCACATAAAACAGGACAGAGGGCAAGCCCTTCGCCTGCTTCAGCAGTTGTCTAGCAATAGTATAAATGTGTGGCTGGCTCCGATTTACCTTGCGATCCGCGAGATAAAACGCGACTAGCCCGTCCACGATCATACGGTGAAATGCAGGATTTGGCAAGCGTTTAACGCTTGCCTTTGCTTGTTCTATGAAAAGCTTCAAGCGTTCAGTCGCTATCCGTTCCGAATCGTAATAGCTCACGAAGTTTAAATCTCCACCCATTTTATCTTCTTCCAGGTCAATTAAATAGTCTAATAAAATATGTAACCCGCACAGCCACGGAAAGTAAGCTTCACTCACCGTTTGAATTTGCTCTTCCCTTACATCTGGATCAGTTGCCAAGCAAAAAAGAGCGAATATCCCGATAGTCGAGCCTGTGACAGCCGCAAATTCTTGCCAGTGCAAATCGTGATAGCGTTCCTTATACTGATCCCACCACTCCAACAAGTAATCCTCGCGCAAATGGGGAGCAATGTGCTTGTATACTTGCAAATCGCTATACAAACAAGAAAACTCGAGTATCTTTGCCTGGATTTTTTCATAGGCTGGCAATTGTTCGACATGCTGTTGACAGGTCTGAACCAGCCCAGCCAAAAAACCGCCGTCATCCTTATCCTCGCGGTACAAATAATAGTCTCGCAATGGCGCGCCTGGTGTCAGTGCATCCTGCATCGACACATGAAGCTGACGGAAATCTTGCGGGTCTAGTGACGTGCTGCGATCACACAGATTATCCAAGTAGTCACTGATTGTTTGGTAGGCGACAATCAGCGGGACAATTGTCTCTACATACGGGATGACCTGTGCAGCATAAACACATCCCCCTTGGCAGTGAAACTTTTTGGAATTCATGCTGTCTTGTGCCTGTTTTCTCAGCTCGGGATTGGGAATCGCCTGTGCTCTTTTGTACCAGGCCGCAAACTCTCGCTCCAGAACAGGTTGCACATGACGATAGACTCGGTAAAGTAGCTGCCATGGATTACGTAGTTCGCTCACTTACTTCCCTCCCAAAACAAATGTAAAACAAAAGACCAATAGAAATATCTTATCACATTTGGATGCCCACTCCAAAAGTCAGCCCTGAAATACACCAATTCGCCTTTTTGACTCCATATAGAGTACAAAAATAAACTTTTTGGTATTGATACGAGTAGAAGAGATCGTCTTTTCCATCTGATTCTCCAGCTCTAACATGCGCTTTCGCACCTCGGTAAAATCAAAGAATGTGGTCGCGTAGCTCTCGAATTTGGGATTACTGTAATCGGTCAGCCCAAGGGAAGCCAGATGGGTTAATGCCTGATAAATGGCTCTGCGAACCCGTTGCTCAGCGGCCTTCGTTTCCTTTTGGATCAGGACCGTCACTCCCTTCCCCAGCTTGCGGGCAGCAATTGCCAAAAAAATATCGCGTAAAGGTGGGAGATTCACTTCCCCATCCCTTTCCTTCTCCCAGCGATACAGCCACTCCATCATGTCGAGTAAATCTTTGCTGCCTTTTTCGCTAATCATCCCCAGTTCGGTTAAGAGAAACCGTGCAGAAGACAAGATGCCCTTTTCAGGATACGATGCTTCTTTTGAAAGAGCTGCCGTCACGTTCATACTGCCGGACAAGACGGAAAGCGACCGCTGAATACCCTCGATGGATTGCTGCAGCAATATGCGTTCCCGGACCTTTTGCAGAACACTGATGACCTCCAGGCGATTCACTGGTTTGGTCACGTAGTATTCGATCCCTGTCGCATACGCCTCAGCGATCATCTCCTTCGTTTCGATTTGCGAGATCATGACAATTTTGCCTGTAAAACGCCTCAGTTGGCGCACTGTTTCAATGCCATCTCGATTCGGCATCAAAAGATCAATCAACAAGATGTCTACTTGCTTCCAATTCAAAAAATCGTGGTCTATTTGCGAGCCATCCTCTGCTTCCCCACATACCTCTCCCAAATCAGCATCCTCAATCATTTGACCGAGCATGAATCGAATCGCAGGATCGTCGTCCACGATGAAGTACCGCATGAGGTCACCCTTTCTGAATCAGAGTTGCGATTGGCAGGCGAATGCAAAATTGTGTCGTTTGTCCGCATGAGTCCTCGGATAAATCAATCATTCCTTGGAGACTGTCTGTCACTTCCTTTACGTACGATAGCCCAATCCCCGTGGAAGGCCTGCCTGATACGTCGTATTTGGTCGTGAATCCAGGCATGAACAAGAGCTCCTTGTCCTTCACCACAATGCCTGGCCCATCATCGGTTACAACAAAATGAATCCACTCCCGACTCTCGTCAATCGAAGCCACGATCGATACCATCCCCCGGTCGCGGATGGCTTCGACACTGTTGCCGACCAGATTGTTGATGAGTGAGAGTGTCGTGTAAATGTGGCAAGCGAGATACGGCACCTCCACATTCGATTCAAACTGAATGTCCTTTTCCAACAGCCTCGCGTACTTTCGTTGCCCCTGAACAATGATCGCTATCAATTCGCCCAGTGGCATATAGTCTCGTTCGTTCTCGTCAGAAATCAGCTTGGAGAGGCCCGCATATATACGTTGATTGTCCTTTTTCACTTCATGCACTTGTCCGGCAAGGGAAAGCAGCCGCTTCGCGTATCGCTTGCTCGTCCCATCCTTGTGTTCCACCTCGTTCATCTCGCGATACAGCTCATAGCAGTTGCGCGTGATTTCCTCAACCTGATGCAATGTCTTTTTTAAAAGAACAGATTCCTCGTATAAATTAGAAATGAGCATCAACATCTGCTCATTTCGATTGCGCTGTTGCTTTTCCATCCATTTCGCCTGACGCAGCTGAATCATATTGAAGAAACTAAGGACAAAAAAACTGCGTATCAATGCAATGACGGCAATCGGCCCTACGACGTCCAGCTGAAAGACTCCCTCCCAGGACAAAGCACGGAAGGACAGCTCTACCAAATTGGCTGCTATTTCTGAGACTGTCCCCAACAGTCCCACCCAAAGCGGTCGATGATGTAGTGTATTAACGCGAAAGAGCGAGAATAGACAAGCAAAGGTAGCGTAATAGCAAAATGCGGGGAAGTGCATCTGAAGAGAAGGCAGAAACGAAAAGACATCTCCATACAAAAAATCTATGACTATTCGAAATAGAACAACAATTAACCCGGTTACGATCCCTGCCAGAAAAGAGGGGCGTAGCCACAATAAAAAAAAGAAAAAAGCCGTTGTACCAAAGCTAATGCGGAAATCATCTTGAAACGGGTGGAATTTGAGCTCCCCAGCAATCGGGACAGCAATGAGCATAAGCAGCAGGATCGAAATGGTCTCTCTCATAACATGTTGCCCGCACTTCCTCATAAGAAGTTGTTCAAAAAATTCGTCACGTTTATTTCTTAGTTTACTATATTTTTCTATAGATTTTTGTAGTTTTTTATAGACCTCCCCTTACAATGCCGAAGAAAGCTATATAAACAGAACATTTTGACTAGGGGGAATTATCTTGAAGAAACATCATTTTCTTCTCTCGCTCACACTGCTTCTGTCCATGTTGCTCATGGCGGCATGTGGTGGCGGCAACTCTTCACAAGGAGGTGCAGGTGGAGGCAGCTCTAGCTCAGGAGGAAGTGCCGATCCCTCCCAACTAATTATTGCAACAGGCGGTACAGGTGGCACTTATTTCCCACTCGGTGGAGGCATGGCTGACCATATTACGAAAAATGCTGGTATCACTGCTACAGCACAAGCCACAGGCGCTTCAGCAGAAAACATTCGCCTCATTCGCGATAAAAAGGCGGACATCGCTTTCACGCAAAACGACATTGCCGAGTATGCGTCAAAGGGAACGAACATGTTCCAGCAGGACGGTAAAATTGATTCCTTTCAAGCATTGGGGGCTCTCTACGATGAGACCATCCAAATCGTCGTCTCTGCTGACAGCAATATTAAAAGCGTTGCCGATTTGAAAGATAAGCGCGTATCCGTAGGCGCTCCGGGAAGCGGCACAGAAGTGAACGCTCAGCAAATTTTGGAAGCATATGGGATGACCTTTGAAGATACCAAGCTCCAGCGCCTCTCCTTTGCTGACTCCGCCAAAGCCATTCAGGACGGTCAATTGGATGCTGCCTTCCAAACGGCAGGTACGCCTACCGCAGCAATCACGGAGCTGGCAGCGACAACTGGCGTAAAAATCATTCCCATTGACGCGGACAAAATCGATGCGATCATCGCCAAATACCCTTACTACGTGAAAACAACGGTCCCTGCCAATACGTACCAAACCGTTCCAGAAGAAGTGACCACCGTCTCCGTCAAATCAATGCTTTTAATTCGCTCCGATCTCAGTAATGACCTCGTGTACAAAGTAACAAAGGCGATCTTCGAGAACAGCGACAAGCTCGGTCACGCCAAAGCCAAGGAAATCAAGCTGGAGAACGTAAAGAACGGCGTCAGCATCCCTGTTCACCCGGGTGCCCAAAAGTACTTCGACGAAAAAGGCGTGAAGTAAAGCCAGATGGTTTTTATCCAGGCAGTAACAAAGGGAAGAGGGCGGACGTTGTTCCGCCTTTTCTCCTTCTTTCTTCTCGTCATTGTCGTTTATGCGGGCATCTCCATTCCGCTGATTCCCGCTCTGGTTATCCGGGATACACAGTCAAATCAGGTAGTTTGGAGTGCCAACATCCAGAATGAACCAGCCTTTGGCATCCGCTGGACTCATTCTATTCATCGTTCCACAATCGAGGAGCACTACCGAGTTGTGGACGGTCACATTATTTTGTCAGAGATGAGCTTTCACGACTACGGTATCGGCATGGAAAATGAATTGGCTCCTGGCGAGGAGCTGGTTCTGGCCGATGGACGATTCCACATCCGAAATATGCAGCGCTCTTTTCCGGCCCTACGACTATTTATCGGGCAAGTACGGGCCAATCATACGTTGCTTTTCGCTGGACAGGACATTCCGTTGAGCTTGATCGACAAGCCGGGAGAAGCCATCACGATTCAGGCAGAAAAACGATCCATTCTGAGCGAGTTAGGAGGTTACTAGATGAGTACAACAACGAATATGAACCAGCAAGAGATGGATAAGCTGATCGCGCAATACGACAAGGAGTCAGCCACACGCCAGCTCGCGGGCCCCATGAAGTGGATCTCTTTTGGTCTACTTGTCCTCTTCTCCCTGTACCAGTTATCCAGCACACTTTTCTTCACGCTGCCTCCCCAGATTCACCGCCCGATCCACTTGGCCTTCGGACTGGCACTTGTCTATTTGTTATATGCGGGGACATCCAAAGGCAACAACAAAATCGGAATCGTGAACATGATTCTCGCACTGCTAGGTGTCTTCATATCCCTGTACTGGGTCATTGACTACGAAGGACTCGTGACCCGAACAGGTAACTATACGACGATGGATATGGTAGTCGGCGGTATTGCCATCGTGCTCGTCCTTGAGGCAGCACGACGAGTCGTCGGAATCCCAATCGCTCTTATCGCCACTATTTTTCTTTTATACACCTACTTCGGACCTTACATGCCAGGCTTTTTGGAGCATCGCGGCAGTGATGTCGAGCGGATTATCGGGCACAGCTACTACACATTAGAGGGTATTCTCGGTACTCCGCTCGCTGTTTCCTCTACCTTTATCTTTTTGTTTGTGCTGTTTGGCGCGTTTCTCGAAAAAACAGGGGTCGGTGAGTATTTTAACGATTTGTCGCTGGTCATTGCAGGGAGACGAATCGGCGGTCCTGCGAAGGTGGCCGTTTTTTCCAGCGCCTTGCAAGGGACGATTAGCGGCAGCTCTGTTGCCAATGTCGTTACCTCCGGCGCTTTTACCATCCCGATGATGAAACGGCTCGGCTATCGTTCCGAATTTGCTGCGGCGGTGGAAGCCTCGTCCTCTACTGGTGGACAAATCATGCCGCCTGTCATGGGGGCTGCTGCCTTTTTGATGGCGGAGTTCATCGGCGTTCCTTACTTGGAAATCGCCAAATCAGCGATCCTTCCTGCGATTTTATTTTTCGTGGGCATCTGGATTATGACGCACTTCGAAGCAAAGCGACTCGGGTTACGCGGACTCTCCAAGGAAGAACTGCCGAACAAAAAAGAAGTTTTGAAAAAAATGTACTTGCTCCTCCCCATCGTGATTATTATTACAGCCTTGATGATGAACATATCAGCCGAGCGCGCTGCGATTATCGGGATCGTCTCCACCATTATCGTGGGCGCCTTCCGCAAAGAAACCCGCATGTCTATTGCTGATATTGTAGCAGCACTTGCCTCAGGTGCCAGAATGGCTCTCGGTGTCGTGGCCGCAACCGCATGTGCCGGAATCATCGTCGGTACGATTACGTTGACTGGGATCGGATTGAAGCTGGCAAACGGTTTGATTGATCTGGCTGGCGGTCAGCTTTTGCTTACGCTGTTTTTCACGATGATCGCATCGCTTATCTTGGGCATGGGAACACCTACGACGGCGAACTACATTATCACTTCTACCATCGCTGCCCCTGCGCTTATTCAATTGGGGGTGCCAGATATCGCTGCGCATATGTTTACGTTCTACTTCGGAATCGTTGCAGACATCACGCCGCCGGTTGCGCTTGCTGCCTTTGCCGCATCAGGCATTGCCAAATCAAAACCAATCCGGACAGGTGTAGAATCAACACGGCTATCAATCGCGGCTTTTATGGCTCCCTATATTTTCGTCATCTCACCAGCCTTGCTGCTGATTAATACCACCTTGCTGGAATCGATCTGGGTGATGCTGACTTCAACGCTTGGGATGATCGGGGTGGGAGCAGGGTTGATCGGCTACTGGATGTCCAAGCTAAACGTCTTGGAGCGTATCCTCGCGGTTGCAGGTGGCGTTCTCGCGGTCATCCCTGGAATCGAGACAGATATCGCTGGCTTTATTTTGCTGGGGCTCGTTTTTTCCTTGTCGTATTACAAAGCGCGCAAGCAAAAACAATCTGTGCAAACGACACTGTGAAACAAAAATCCCTCCTGTGCATTCTTCCATGTGCAAAGGAGGGATTTCTCTTGTTTATTCGTCTAGGTCAGTTCGAATGATTTTGGTCCAGCCCTCTACTTGCTCGACACGGCGTTCCTTCATCAGCTTGCCAATTGCCCGCTTGAAGCTGGACTTGCTCATTTGGAATTTTTCTCGGATGACATCCGCTTCGGTCGAATCGGTATAAGGCATGGCCCCGTCACGATTAATCATATAGCGCAGCAGCTTGTCCGCATCTTCGCCATACTGTACTTCCTTGCGTTCTTTCATAGAACCGTTCAGACGGCCATCCTCACGTACAAAGCTAATACGGCAGCGCACAGTTTGTCCGAGGCGCAGACGTCCTACCATTTCATCACGATGAATGAAAAGGATATGCTCGTCCTCCGTCAATAGGAATGCACCTGCTTGAATCACTTTGTAGACTGTACCTTCGACAGACTTGTTTTTCATACTCTGATCTGCCATTGCTGCGATCTTGACGATTTCGTTTTCAGTGACCGGCTTTGCCAAGAGTCTACCGAGCTTGTCTTGCTTCAGCGTTACCAGCATTTGATCCTTGGGACGTGGCCATTCATCACTATGCTTGGGCAGGTCATCAATGAACAAGAGCAGATCCTTGTTAATGCCGTTGTCCAAAAATACACCCATGCGGGGAGAAATGTCCACGACTTCCAGCCAGCCGTATTCACCCATAGCAACATGAGGCATGTCCATGGTCGCAGCCAGTCGGTTCTCGTGATCATGGTACAAAAACACTTCGACCTCATCATCGTTATGTAAACGCTCGTGCGCTTCATTGGCATGGAGAAACACTTCGTCTTTGCCATCACTCAAAAAATAGCCGATTTCCGTTTTTCGCGCTACCGTCATCGTAAGCGTCATCCCTGCCGCCAAATTGCCGTTCTGAATGATTTGGGGCTCACGCTTTTCACGCATTTGTCTTTTGTACATACGTATTTTTTCCTCGCTCTCTACCATTGTGCACACTAACTATACCCATCCTCAGCAAGAAAATACCACAACTTTTTTCTAACAAAATAACGATGCGCAACGAAATAGGCAAGTCTTCCATTCACGGACATACATATGACAGTAAGACTGGCTTGGCCCTACTTTTTCAAGACTGGAGTGACTCTTGCCTATGCTGTTGTTGCTTGAACATATTTTTCTCGGCATTGTACAGGGCTTGACTGAATTTTTACCGATATCAAGCACGGGCCATCTCGTCCTGTTTCGCAAAATGTTTGGCATGCAGGAGGTAGGCCTTTTATTTGACACGATGCTTCATTTCGGTACGCTGATCGCTGTCGTTATCGTCTTTTGGCCACAGGTTCGTTATATCATCATGAATCCGATGAGCAAGCTGACAAAGCTATTGGTCGTAGGTACGATCCCTACAGCAGTGATCGGACTCGCCTTTGAAGATTATTTTGAAGAAATCTCCCAGACAGGCATTACGATCGGGTGGGAATTTCTTGCGACAGGCGCGATCCTCTGGGCAGTGGAGTCCATGCGCCGTGGAAATCGGAGATTCGAGGAAATCAACTACACGGACGCTCTCATCATCGGAACACTGCAAGGTGCTGCGATCCTGCCTGCAATTTCCCGCTCAGGACTGACGATTGCCGGTGCTCTCCTACGCGGAATCGACCGTGCTGACGCTGCGCGCTTTTCGTTTTTAATATCCTTGCCCGCGATTCTGGGTGCTTGTGTCTTGCAAACAGCCAAACTCGTTGAAACACCGCTTGAAACAGCTTTATTGATCCCGATGCTTGTGGGCACCATGTTTGCCGGACTAGCTGGATATGTTGCCATTCGCTGGATGCTTACCATCATCAGTACAGGCTCGATGAAGGGCTTCGCTATCTACGTCTGGGTATTGGGTGGGTTAATTTTACTCATGCAGCTCTTGGGTTGGTAATTCGAAAAAAGCCGGCTGCTTGCTTGCCGGCTTTCATCTACCTTCTTCCTTGTCTGGATAACGGCTGGCAATTAATTTGCCTACCAATAAAATAATGCCGTAGAACGCTGTTGCCAAAAGCGAGGTAGCCAGCCACGTCGCCGTCCCCAGCATCAGATAGAGCGCGGCATGAGCAACAAAGATACCTACCAGCCATACCATAATGTTCATTCGATTAAAAAACGTTATCAAACTACGCAATTGCCTCGCACCTCCACCATTCCATTTACTACTGTTATAGCCGATGAAACGGTGTTTTATCCCCTTACCGCTCTCCAAGATCAGGATGAGGCACAATAACCGCAAAGCCTGCTCGTTCTAAAATTTCTGCCAGTACCGAGAGCGGCGTTTCGGCTACCTCTCTGTACATTTTCGGCGTATGCAGATGGATCGCATCAGGAAAGTCTTCACTTAAATGCGTTCTTAATTTTTTCCCGCTGTCATCTTCATCGGTAAATAAGTAAACCTCATCTGCATCTGCTGCTTCCGTTTGAGCGAGCAACCTCTCCCCTTTTTCCAAACTGTAGGAACCGTATGTACAAAGAATGGTGACAGGCTCAGCCAGCACCCGAAGCAAACGTTCCTTATCTGTCTTTCCCTCCACGATCATGACACACCCTGCCATCCACTCCCGTCCTCCCTGACGCACGCACGTTTTTTTATAGTATACCTCACCATTCATCTAGGAAAATGAGGATGACTACTCCCCTACGAAACAAGGCATCTTAAGTAAGCATTCATTAACAAACAGGGGGTAGTAACATGTCCAAATTCAAAAGCGCCAAAAACCTGAATCAAAAAGGATTAGCCGTAGCAGGGTTAACCAGCAGTACGGTTGCGGATGATACGCATACCGATGACAACCAAGGATCTTCCTATCAGCATCAACACAACAACGAAAACATGAAGAATCAAAAATAAAAGCAATGAAATGGTTGCCTGGATAGAGTTTCCTTAGTAAGATAGTTTTATGAATATTGAACAACTTGAACTAACCGAAAAGCGAATCAAGATTTTCAAAGCGTTGGCAGATGAGACAAGGCTAGCCATTTTAAAGACCTTGTATCATTCCGGCAACGAGCTGAATTGTACAGAAGTGGGCTTTACCTGCGACACTTCCAAGTCCAACGCCTCCTATCATTTCAAGACACTTAGGGAGGCAGGGCTAATCAAAGTCAGAAAGGATGGGCAAGCACGGTACATGAGCATATATAAAGAAACCTTCGATCAAATACTGCCTGGCTTTTTAGATACCTTGTGATTGGTATCCTTTTTTTGCTCATTAGTTCAAAAGTTATTTAACTATAGAATCATAAAACAAAGAGGAGAGTTTTTTTATGGAGCGCCTATTTTTGATGATCTTTTTCTTCACCATGTTTTTGATCGGTACGAATACCTTTATCATTAGCCCACTGCTGCCAACCTTGCGAGAGTTATATCACGTATCCACGAACCAGGCAGCCTGGCTGATCGGAACTTATGCTCTCGGATTTGCTTTGGCCGCTTTAGTCGCCGGTCCGCTATCAGATAATCGAAACAGGAAACATGTGATGGCAGTCGGTATGCTCGGATTTGCCCTTTCCACACTTGCATGCGCCTTTGCACCTAGTTTCACCGCGATGCTCTTCTTTCGCTTTCTTGCCGGGACCTTCTCTGCCTTTATCGGTCCTCAAGTGTGGGCTGCCATTCCTGTTTTGTTTCCCCCTGCTCGTATCGGAAAAGCTATGGGAATTGTCATGGCAGGTCTTTCGGTTTCCCAAGTGATCGGTGTACCTATAGGGAGTTTTTTGTCAGCTTATCATTGGTCGTTACCTTTTTTGGCTGTAGGAATTGCTTCTCTCGGAGCTTTTGTTCTCATAATCCGAAAACTTCCTGATTTATTGCCTCCTACCTCCATAACTGGACTTGGAACAAACAACGCCCGGGTGGCTATTTTTGCACGTTACATGGATCTGTTGCGACTGCCTCAAGCTTCACGTAGCTTTATCGGCTATTTCGTTTTCATGACGGGTGTCTATGCAGTCTTTTCATTCTATGGCGTATGGCTTTCCGATCAATATCAGCAATCCGTTACCCAAATTGGCTTGATCACTTTAGTTATCGGGCTTGGCAACACCGTTGGCAGCTTACTCAGCGGTTGGTTACTCGAGCGTTGGAAGACAAATACGATTTTGACCGTTGGGTTTCTGGGCAGCGCCCTGCTCTATCTTGTTTTGCCTTACATACCGGGAGTCGGCTTTTTGCAGGTGGTCCTCTTCTTCATGTACTGCTTCGGCGGTGTACTCGTGCCTGTCCTGATGGGTTACTTGCAATCTTTGTCCGACACCTCGCGCGGTACCATATCGAGCTTGGCCAACGCTTGCATGTACATAGGGACTTTCATTGCCTCTTCTTTTGCAGGCAGTTTGTATTCTAATTTTGGTTTCACGGGGGTCAGCACCTTCGCAACCTTCACTTTTCTTATCGCCTATCTTCTCTTTGTTTTGCGGACGGGTAAAGTAAAGATAACCACCCAAGCTTGAGTCCTTTACAATCCCTCTTCGCCTTGCTACGCTATGGTCAAATTCATTTTATCGCAGTCAGCAGGACGGAGAGGGTCAACGTGGATTCATCCCCATCTTTATGGAAAAACAGTTCGTTCCTCAAGCTTTGGCTTGCACAAATGACGGCAAGCATCGGTGATCATTGCTACAGCTTCGCATTACTCTGGTATTTGCTCCAAGCAACCAAATCGGGTACGGTGCTGAGCCTGCTCGCTATCCCGGAAATGGTGGCGGGTCTCCTGTTTTACCTCGTCGGCGGGGTTATGGCGGACCGGTACAGCCCACGCATGCTCATGGTGGGTGCGGATGTTGCGCGAATACTTGTCGCGATCACGGTTGGCATCCTGGTCTACATGGGTGTGGAAGAGTTTGCTTTTTTTCTGGCAGCCCAATTCTTGTTGGGGTTGTTCTCCAGTCTGTTTCAACCAGCGCGTACCGTTGCACTCAAATCAGTGGTTCCCCAAGAGCAGCTAGGGCGAGCAAATGCCATCTTGGATACGACCTTCCGAACGATTCGGATTATTGCGCCAATGTCGATTGGACTGGTCGCTTCGATCATACCGCTGTCTA
Source organism: Brevibacillus fortis (assembly GCF_046196545.1). Classification (GTDB taxonomy): domain Bacteria; phylum Bacillota; class Bacilli; order Brevibacillales; family Brevibacillaceae; genus Brevibacillus; species Brevibacillus fortis_A. Next base: position 996,203 of record NZ_CP176370.1, on the reverse strand, counting down.
CTTTGTTTTTTGTGAACGCAGGCAGCTATTTGGTTTCCGTGTTGTTCCTTTATGCCATCCGTATTTCGTTGACCGATCAACAACAAGTATCTACTGCAAAAATGACACCCAGCCAGTACGCCCGGGATATTGCCTCAGGTTTACGGGAGCTAGCACAAAATCGTGCTCTGTTCTTGATTCTTCTCTTTAGCAATATGGGCTTTCTCGTCTGGCAGGTCACTTACACGGTGGGATTCCCGTTTATGGCCGAACGGATGCAGCAAGGAAACGGAAGTACATTAGCTGTCTTGTTGGGCTTTTACGGGATCGGCAACTTGCTGGGAAGCCTGTACATGGCGCGATCGTTCTACACTCGCTATTTGTTTGTGATTTTGATTGGTTGGGTGTTTCAGGCAGTCGGCTTCCTGTTGCTTACGACAGGAGGCACCGCTCACTGGATTGCCTTCCTCGGAGCAGCCGTGGCAGGGATCGGCGGGCCGCTCATTGGTATCCCAACCGTGACTGCCATCCAAATCAAAGCGTCCAGCAACAGTACAGGCAAAATTTTTGCGATCAACATGCTCATGTTCACCTTCTTTTGCACATTGTCCAGCAGCCTCGGTGCAATCTGGATGGGCAAATGGCCCGTCGAGCAGCTCTTCCTCGTCAGTGGACTATTCCTCGCTGCCATGAGCTTCGCAGGCTTCCTGATTGAAAAACGAAAACCAACCGCCCAACACCAATCCTCCTCCGCTTAAGACGGAAGGATTGGTGTTTTCTCATTATTTGCAAAAAAACAATTGCATCCGGAATTTTCATGTCATATAATCTGACATAAATAAATCGGTGTCAGGTTATATGACACAGAAAAGAGGTGGATGGATGGAACCTACTGTCGCAAGTCTCTCGTCTGCCATTGACGCCACATGGGTCATGGTATCGGCCATTCTGGTCATTCTCATGCAGGTTGGATTCGCCCTACTGGAAGCTGGTTCTACTCGCATGAAAAACGCTGGTCACGTCGCAGGCAAAACGGTCCTTACCTTCGGCATCTGCTCGATTGCCTTTTGGGCATTTGGCTTTGGCCTGACGTTTGGAGACGGCAACTCCTTCATCGGTCTTTCCGGATTCTTTTTTGACGGCATGCAAAAAGACGCTTTCTCCGCTTTTTCCGCTGCAGCTGTTCCTATCTCGATTCTCTTCCTCTTTCAGCTCGCTTTTGCAGCCGTCTCACTCGCGATCGCCTGGGGCGGTTTTGCTGAACGCGCCAAGCTATCCATTTACTTTATTTTCAGCGTACTGTTTACCGTCCTCATCTATCCTGTCGTCGGTCACTGGGTATGGGGCGGCGGTTGGTTGGCACAGCTCGGAATGCAAGACTTTGCTGGTTCTACGGTTGTCCATCTCCAAGGTGCCATCGTGGCACTTGTCGCCACGATCCTTCTGAAGCCTCGCATTGGGAAATACAATCGCGACGGCAGCTCCAATCTGATTCCCGGTCACAACCAAGTCTACTCTGTCTTAGGTGTCCTGTTTCTTTGGATCGGCTGGTTCGGCTTCAACGCCGGCTCTACGCTCGGCAGCACATCCGGATTTTTCGGCTATATCGCTGTCACTACCAATCTCGCTACCGCAGCTGGTGCTGTCGCCGCTCTTGCTATCTCCTGGATCGTCATGGGAAAAGCAGATATCCCGAGCATGCTCAACGGCGTACTTGCAGCTCTCGTCGCGATTACGGCATCATGCGCCTTCGTCGATCCGTGGGCAGCTGTCGTGATTGGTGCTATGTCAGGTATTCTTACATTTTATACATCCATTTGGTTTGACCGCATGGGGATTGATGATCCTGTCTTCGCTTTTTCCGTGCATGGGGTAGCTGGTATTTGGGGAACGTTGTCCACGGGTTTATTCGCTACCCCGGAGCTTGCCGAAAAGGTCGGCGTAGGCGGTCCTGGGCTGTTTTATGGCGGCGGCCTGCATCAGTTAGGGGTTCAGGCGTTGGGCTTGGCTGGCTCCGCGCTATACGTTTTCGTAGTAGCCTTCGTCATTTTGTTTGTGTTAAAAGTAACCATTGGCCTGCGAGTCACTGAAGAGGAAGAGGTGGTTGGTCTTGACCTTAGCGAACACGGGGGATACGGCTACCCCGAACTACTCCAGCCTGAACGCGTACGACCGGCTGCATCTACCCAAAGCAACACCTCTCACTCTCTCACCTGAACAAGTGGAAAAAATACGGAATGTTGACTCCTTTGACGAGTTGGCCTTATTGCGACGAGAATTGCTGGACCCTTCTCCGTTGCGTCCATTGAATCGCGCAGGGGAATTGGCCCCCTTTTCCATCGTCGTCAATCTGATTCACGACAATCTCATCCGACAAGGGGTGCTGCTCGCAGTGAATGACCTTGCCAAAAGGGGCTTGGGCACCCCTCCCGTCCCTTTTGCCTTTCTGCAATTCGGCAGTGGCGGCCGATCAGAGCAAGCACTCATCAGCGATCAGGATAACGGCCTCGTCTATCAACTGCCAGATCATCTGGGCGAACAGGAAACAGAAAAGATACATGGCTACTTTCAGTTGCTGGGGGCGACGATCGTTGCTGGTTTGGCAGTAGCCGGCTACCCTCCCTGCCAAGGGAATGTCACTTGCCTCTCCCCAAAATGGCGAGGCAGCACCGAACAATGGCTGGACCAAATAGACAGATGGGTCTCTCACCCCACCTGGGAGAACGCCCGTTATTTACTGCTCGCAAGTGATGTGCGTGTCTTATGGGGCGAAGCGGCCATTTTTACTCCCGTCCATGACCGCTTCCGTCAATTGCTTGCAGGAAACGTCTTTTTGCTGAATCGACTGGTGAGCAATACATTGCATTATCGGGTGCCACTCGGAATATTCGGCAGAGTTTTACCCGAAGTCCATGGACGCTTCCGCGGCGCCATCAATGTGAAGTACGGCATTTATTTGCCACTGGTGAATTGCGTACGGCATTTCGCCTTGGCGCATGGCATCTTTGCCAGCTCTACCTTGGAACGATTGGATCTACTCGGCGAGAAAGGCGTCTGGAGCAAAAGCTTTTGTGACGAGGTTGCCGCGTACTTCCGGCAAATTCAAGGTCTGCGACTGATCGCTCCACTCCATTGGGAAGATGGGCAATACACGAGCAATAGCTATATCAAGCTAGGGAAGCTGTCTCCTGACACCCAAGCAATGGTACGACAGTCGATGAAGCTGGCGATCCGCCTGCAAAAAATGACAGAAAAGCTCCCGTCCGTTTTTGGGGGATAGGAGGAGATTCCGTGGCAAAATGGGAATTATTCGGTCGCATTTGGCATATGAGCCGGGCTATGCCAGATATAGCGGATGACAAACAGCACATCGCCTATTTGCGCTCCATCTCCAAAGCGAATAAACCAGTCGATTCCAGTGCCGATATTGCTCTGCACGATCTGGAGGTTGTCGTCGTCGATCTGGAAACGACCGGTTTTTATCCCGATCACGGAGACGCGATTGTCTCGATGGGAGCAGTCGCCATGCGAGGAGAACACCTCCTCCTCGGCGATTCTTTTTATACGTTGGTCAATCCCGGTCGGGCGATTCCTCCACACATCCGTTCTCTCACCGGGATTACCGATGACATGGTTGCCGATGCCCCTGATCTGTTAGAGGCTTTGTCCCGTTTTTTTCAATTCGTCGGAGATCGTCCGCTCGTCGCCCATCACTCTCGCCATGAGCGTGAATTTTTACGGTCTGGACTTTGGAAAACGAGCCGGCGTCCGTTTACCCATCGCATGCTGGATACGATGCTGCTCATCCGCTTGTTGAGCAATCCGATTGGCAACGGCTCGCTGGACGCCCTCTGTGCGGCACACGACATCCCGATCTCACGCAGGCATCACGCTTACTGTGACGCTGTTGCCGCTGGTAGGCTCTGGGCAAAGTATTTGATGAAAGCAGAATCCCAAGGTTTTACAAACCTACGGCAGGTTTACGAGGCCGTACGCTAGAATTAGTTCGAATCATTCAACAAGTCCTACCAACCAACATGAGGGAGAGAATATCATGCTACAGATCAGAGACGCAGTTCTGGGTGACCTGCCCGCTATGCTCGCTATATACAACTACGCGGTGGAAAATCTGGTTGCGACATTTGACTTGGAGCCACAGACGCTTGCCCAGCGCGAAGTGTGGTTTCACAAGCACGGTGACGGACATCCGATCATCGTCGCCGAACACGAAGGGAAAGTGATCGGATATTGCAGTCTGTCCGTTTTCCGCGAGAAGCCCGCCTATCAAAAATCTACCGAACTGTCTATTTATATCGCCCCCGATCAAAGCGGGAAAGGTGTCGGCACTACCTTGATGAGTGCGATTCTGGAGCGTGCCAGACAACTCGAATACCACACGATCGTGAGCGGAATCGTAGGCGGCAATGACGCCAGTGTGAAGCTGCACGAGAAGTTCGGGTTTACATTGGCAGGGAAGTTTCAAGAGGTGGGATTTAAATTCGGAGAGTGGCACGACGTTCATTTTTATCAATGGATGGTCAAGTAAAGCATGCGAAAAGCCGACACCCCTTTCCACAAGGAAGTGTCGGCTTATTTGTTATGTAGGAAGCGAATACCTAAAAGTGGCACATCTTAAGCCAGGGTCTAATCCCTTAGCCCTTATGATATTAGTGTAACCGACGGATGATTATAAGTCTATATCTTTTTGAAAATTTGCACTAAAGTAGGTGTACCTGGCCAGGGAATCAAAAACAGGAGGTAAACCTGCTGTGCAATGGCTGTCATGGGATCTGAACCTGAAGACCAGATTGATCGGCGAGACGCTTTTCAACCTATTGTTTTGGATGTACTTTCCCTTTCTTACCCTTCACTTTAGTGATACCTTTGGCAAAAATGTTGCCGGGTTACTCATGACAGTGCCACCGATAATGAGTATGATCGGCAATCTTTTTGGCGGCTATTTGGCTGATCGATTTGGTCGTCGATATGTCATGCTGTCAGGAGCGTTTTTGCAGGCAGGCATGTTTGTCCTGTTTGCCTTCTCCCTATCTTCTTGGGTCGATTATCTTGCGTTTATTGGAATCGGGCTCGGCAAAGCGGTATACAGCCCGGCGAGTTCTGCGATGGTCGCTGATCTCACCTCAGAAAAAGACAGACGCAGAATCTTCGCTACCTTCGTTACAGCCATGAACATTGGTGCCGTATTGGGACCCGCTCTGGGGGCCATCTTTTTCTTTCAATACCGCGGTGAGCTGTTGTGGACTTGTGCGATTGTGACTTTTTTGTATTCGATTGCGATCTGGCTCAATGTGAGAGAGACACTGCCACAGTCTGTAAAAAGCTCTGTCGCCTCTATCCATTTCCCTTCCATTATGAAGGAGCAATGGCAGAGCTACGCCGTCATTCTACGCGACAAAGCTTTTGCCATCTATATTTTCGCAGGTATGCTGATAACGATCGCCATCGTGCAGCTCGATTTATTTTTGGCAGTCTATGTAAAAGAATACGTCCCAGCGCAGACACTGCTTTCGTGGAAAGCATGGTCACACTCGCTTAGCAGTACGGAGATTTTCGGATGGATGCTGGGAATAAGTGGCCTTCTGTTTGTTCTGTGCGCCCTGCCTGTTACTAAATGGTTTGAGAACTGGAGCGACCGGAATGTCTTCCTCTTGTCCTCCTTGCTATTTGGCATCGGCATGTTTTTGGTGGGATTCACGACGAATGCATGGCTGTTGTTCGGATGCGTGGTCATTTTTACAGTAGGAGAAGTGATGCGCACTCCGGTCGAGCAGAGCTTCGTCAGCAAATACGCACCAGAACATGCACGCGGACAGTACATGGGCGCCTCTAACCTGCAGTACTCGCTCGGACGCTTCCTCGCTCCCGTGACCGTCATTCTTTCGGAGTGGATCATGCCGATTGGCGTTTTTGGGTTTATCTTGTTCTGCTCTCTGTTGAGTGCCGTTCTTTACATGAAGCTATTCCAAATCGTTCAGAAACGCGAGTCAGCTCATTACGGATAAGCTATAGCCGAAAAAAAGAAGTGGTTGAGCAGCGATAACCTCCTGCCAACCACTTTTTTCGTTCAAGATTATAATTTTTTCGGAGCTTCTAATTTCACAGGGTCAACCATTACTTTTATTTGTGCTGGCGTTCCTTCGATCGTTACTTTCACACCGGAAACAACCATTTCTTTTGGCGTTTTTGCAACGTTGGTACTCGCAATGAACTGATCCAACTCCGGAGTCCAGGTAAGTCCAGTGGCTTGGATCATCGCCTTCACTGTATGAACGTCAGGAACCCCTTCATACATGATACCGTCTATTGTTTTTTGATCACCGCTCAGCATAACGCTTACCCATATCGCTTTTTCGTTTGCCGCATTTTCTTGTTTTGGATAATAAAAGCGGTAGAAGTTTGTTTTCTTCTCTAGTTCAAGCGCAAATGGCAACGTGTGAATACCCTTTTCAGCTAATTCGTCTCTTATGCTGTTGTAATTACTCAGGTACGTATTGGTTGTCATATTTTTAAACGCAGAATCAGAATGGTTCATTTTTTGTTCTTTCTCATGTGAAATGCTGTTTTCAATTGCAGTCGTTTGGTTAGAACCTCCGAATACGGTAAGACCCGCGACTACGACTATTGCTGCTACTGAGATGGAGACTGCATATTTTTTCATTCTGGGTTCCCTTCTGGCGAAGCCGCATCGATTTCCTTCGCCCCTGTCATTGTTAGCAATGCTTCATAAGAAACTGGCAAAAGTGATTCCGCAATGCCAGCAGCTGTATAAACGATCGAGAAACGCTTCAAAGAGCGATCCACATAGACAGGCACTTCCTCCTGCAAAGCAAACGGACAAACTGCTCCGACACGGAAGCCTGTCATTTTTTCTACCTCTTCCGGCGTAGCCATCTTTGGCTTTCCTTGTCCAAACGCTGCCTTCACTTGCTTGGGGTGGACACGTACATCTCCTGCTGCCACGAACAAGGCGAACTGTTCATCCACCCGAAACAAGATCGACTTTGCGATTTGGCCGATCTCGACACCTAATGCCTGTGCAGCCACTTCGGACGTAGGCAACGGCTGTTCAAACAATATCGGCTCGATGCTCGAATCATAGCGTTGTACGTAGCTGCGAACCTTTTCCAAAGGGCAAGCTATCATTCCCCGTCACTCTCCATCTCAACTAAGAAAACGTCATCGCCTTGCGACACACTGCCTGTCGTAACAACCGAAGCATAGACGCCGAAGTGATTATTGTGACGCTTGACGCATGCCTTCAATACGGCAGGAGTCATCGCCAACGTATCTGGGTCGATATTGACATATACGCAGCGCTCGCAGTGTTTGTTGACTTGCAAGGTCACATCATTGATTTTGATCTGTTTGCCCAGCCATTTGTCTTCCGCGAACGGCTCATCATCCTCCAGGACAACGACCAAATTCCCCCGAAAGCGACGTGGATCTACCTGTTCTGCACCAATCTGCCGCGCGATCTCTCTAAGAGATGCATCCGTGACCAACAAAATGTGGTCTTCCCAGTTCACGCCGCCTTCTTGCGGACTACTAATCATAGGCGTAATGGAGCGCTTCGCCGTCTCCGCGACATGGGCAAATAAAGCATCATCCCACGTATGTACACTGCCATCTCGGGCTTCGATCCGAATCGGCGGGTATGCTTCTTTTCCTGTCCCTTCGCTCATGCTGGCGTGATACCCGATAAGAGCGGGCACAACATCCGCGCTGAGATACTTACCTTGACGGGCATTGTCCAAAAAATAATAGGCACGGTCTCCATACAAGCCAAATTCATCGACCGTACTTGATGCAAGCTCTTCCCCCCGCATTCCTTTGACAGGATGACGGAAAATGGTCTGCAGCGTTCCTACTTTTTTCAATTGGTTCCCCTCCCCAACGCTTTCTCTATCCGGATATAAACGAATTGCGAACCCGCCCCCAAAACGTCAGTCGCTTATAGCGAGCGAATTTTACTTTGTCTGGTCCCACTCGGCACCGAATGGAACGCACATCTCTCCATACCGCCTGCTCGCGGTCTAATCCGATCATAATCTCGGGATTCATGACAATCAGCTCTACTTCATGATGCTTTGGCAATACGAGCGAGCTGTTGATTGTCCGATACGCTTGGTTATTGATCGAAGCGATCTCGGACAACTGAATCGCCTCAATGGACGGATGAACAATCGCTCCATCCACGGCTTTGTTATAAGCTGTACTTCCTGACGGTGACGATACAATCAAGCCGTCACCGCGAAATGTCTCCAGCTCATCGCCATTTATATAGACGCATGACACCAAGGTAGACAGATTCGCGTTGCGCAAAACCATTTCATTCAACGCCCACTTTTCGTACTGCTTTCCATCTCTTGTGCTGATCCTGCATTGGACCGTCGGGTATTCCGCGATCAGAGGCTCATCGTGCATCAGACGCTCAACGAATTCGTCCAGCTCCTCGGGACGCCAGTCCGCATAAAAGCCAAGATGTCCCGTATGAATCCCCACATAAGACGGCTCAATCCCGTATTGATGTACGGCCTCCAAAAGCGTCCCATCTCCCCCGATGGACAACACCATATCCGGTTGTTCAGCCGGTCCTTTGACGAAGGTAAACGGGCTATTGGCTGCTTGCAGCTTTTCTTTCAAGACTTGTTCAACTTCTCTTGTATAATCATCATTTCGCAGTACAGTCGCAATCTTCATGCTGGTCTGCCCTCACTTTTATCCTTACAAGCGGTCTTGCACGCTCTGTTGTTTGTCTTCACTATACCATAGGAAAAATCGACTTGCATAAAATCCCACTTGTCACCAGCGATCACTCTGAAAAGACTGCTTGCGAAATTGAGATAAACGCCTCTCTGTAGCTGGTGATATTTCCCGAGGAAGCTCATCCCAAGCAAAAAAGCGCATTTCCGCTACTTCTTTGTCATCCTTATGCAAATCTTGGCCAGGTGTGAGGTCGACATGATACAAGGCAATGTGGTCTCGTTTCCCTTCCCGCTCACTGTAAAAAAGATGGCAGAGGGTAAGTCCGTCCGCTCGTATTCCGCACTCCTCCCACAACTCCCTGCGAGCGGCATCCCCAAACGACTCTCCTCGCTCCACCCCTCCTCCCGGCAAATACCAGCCATGGACGTACGTATGCCGGATCAGCAAGACTCCCTTTTCTTCATCAGTAACAATGACACGCACACCCAAGGTGAGAGGCTTGCGGATTTTCCAATACCATTTCGCCACTGCATGGTACCAGGACATATTTCCACCTCGCTTTTTCCATGTGCTACCATTCTTGAGTCACCTATCTTTTCCCTGCCATGGTCAAGAAAAAAACAGGCCTCTCAACGGCCTGTCTCACGCGAGGCGATTCTCCAGCTCTTTGACAACCGCCTCTGCTTTTCGAATCCATCTCGAATCAATTTGTGCGTCCTTGTCTACAGGCTCCTGAAACTGATTCATCAAACCCGAAGCGAGCGCCTCCGTATATCCGATATCTTCCTCTACGCCAGTCTGGTACACATGTCGAATCACAAACGGCCGCCCGAGTTCCAGCCATGCATCCGGGCTGTCGAGCTCGCCTTGCAATACTTTTACAGGCAAGCGCAAAAATACCGTGTTTTTGTCATCCAGAGCCCGGTCGAAGTACCCTTGCTCATAATCCCAGTTGGATAATGTAAAATGCGGCTCAAGCGCTTCACGAAAATAGCCAAATGTCGCCCTCGTGCCTGGCAAGCTGCTGTTTATTTGTTTCATCGTCAATCCCTGCCTTTATCTATTCTGTGAGAAACGTCCACCGTTTTGTTCGTAGTGTGTGACAAAAGACGAGGTTGTACTCTCACATCTACAAAAAGCAGGAAGCCTCCTAAGCCGTGATGGCTTTGAGAGGCTTGTAAGTTCCCCACCATTAAATCAAGACAATTGTCAGGAGTGTAAAGAGCGCCAATGGAATGATTTTACGTCCGTTCCGGCATCTTTTACGTCTTCTTCTCCCTTGAACTTTGGGTAAAACATAGGGCGGTGGAGGTGGCGGTGGCGGCGGACAAAAAAATGGTGGATACGGCGGGAATGGTGGAAATGGCGATAGATTTTGTTCCCAAGGACTTACCTGCGGCTTCTGCTCGCTATACGGACTGACTTGGGGAGCGGGACGGTTACTGCTGCTATAAGGGCTGACTTGGGGTGCTGGGCGATTGCTACTGCTATACGGACTGACCCGAGAGTTGTTGGAACTGCCGAAAGGACTGACCTGACTGTATGGATTGTACTCATCGCCGTAGGGACTGTAGTATGGATTGCCTCCAAAAGGACTGAGATCGCCATAGGGAGGATAACCTGCATACGGATTATAGTTCACATACTGAAAGTAATAATCAGGATATTGCCCCCATCCTCCATACGGCTGCCGATTGGCTACTTCCATTACTTGATAAGGATTGTAGTCCTCATAGTTCTCATAATCATACTCTTCAAAGTCTTCTTCTTCCTCCGCATCCTGATCTACAACTTCGACGTATACGTTCTGATCATCATAATCGACAATGACGCCTTCAAACACTTGCCCGTCAATTGCTTCGATGCGCACTTTTTTCTCAACGTGCTCCTTGCAGATGTTGTGCACATTTTCTCGCATATCCTTTAATAGGCTGACAAACTGAATGTCAGCCTGATACAGGTTTTTTTCAGAATCAGACTGCATGGAAACTCCTCCCCTTCTGGTGTTTCTTTATTACCATATACAAGTGCCCATGGGGAGGTTACCGGAATCTAGGCGTGACTAGCCCAATTTATAGAAAGCGTGCAGGTAAAAATGGCAAAAGGCGCTCCGTCTCCCCTTTTTCCACAAAGTCCGCCATCGATTTAGCCGTGACGGGGGAAAGCAGGATACCATTGCGAAAATGTCCACCTGCGATTGACAGCCCTTCCCAGCCAGGAACGGGGCCCAAGAGCGGCTTGCCATCTTGTGTCGCAGGTCGAAGTCCACCCCAAGCCTCCAGAAAGGTAGCGGAGTGTAGCGCAGGAACATACGGCATGGTCCCTTGCAGGATACTGGCTAATCCTGCCATTGTAACGTCACGCTGGAAGCCACTTTCATCCTCAGTCGCACCAATGACAATTTTTCCATCTTTTTTGGGAGTGATGTAGCCTGTCGTTCCAAATATCACTGTTCGCAATGGAATACCTACGGACGATACGGCCGCAATCTGTCCGCGTACAGGGCGAATCGGCACGGAAACGCCCAGCTTCTCCAGCATCATTCCAACCCACGCTCCCGAGGAAATCACTGTCTGTGCGGCACGCAGTGACCCTGCTGAGGTCTCGATCCCGATCACTTTTCCGCCCTTTACCGCAATGCCGCTCACCACGCAACCAGATAACAGCTTTACTCCTTGCAATTGGCAAGCAGTAGCCAAGGCGCGAAGAAGCATTCGATTGTTGATGTGTCCTTCGTACGGTGAATAGATGGCCGCTTGCACTTGATCGGTCAGAAGTGGCTCTACCTCTTTCACTTGCGCTGTATTCGAGAGCCAGTGCACAGCATGTCCCGCTTCTTTTTGCCAACGGTACTTGTCCTTGAGCTGTTGGACTTCCTCCTCATTTAACGCGACGGTCAGCAACCCCTCCAGGCTTAGCTGTACGTCTCCACCAGTCAATTCCTCTAGCTCCGCTGCCCATTCCGGGTATAGCGCAAGTGACTCCATGCCCAAATCGAGCATCGGTCCAGGTGCCGTGAATTCCTTCAAAGGAGCAAGCATTCCGGCCGCAGCCGAAGACGCCTGACCTCCCCATTCGCCCTGCTCGACCAAGGTAACGCTCACCCCGCGCCGTGACAGCTCATATGCCAAGCTCAATCCGATAATTCCTCCACCCACTACCAGACAATCACTCATCTTTTTTCTCTCCTCACTAAGTTGCGATTACGTCTTTAAAAAACTTCTTGTACGTTGCTGTTGTGGTGTGGAGGAAACAGGAGAAAACGCTCAGCTTCTAGGGCCACCCCCTGGGGGATTGACTGCACGACTCCATGCAAAAAACGAAACCGCGTCCAAAGTGGCACTTTCAGGATGTATTTCAGAGGTGGACGCTTAAGAGCGTGTTTCGCTTTTTGCATTGCGTCTCGGTCGGTGTCCCTAAGATCTTCGCTTATTTCTCCTGTTTCCTCTACGAGCTTTCCTTGTTTTCCGATAGTTTAAAGCTTTAAAAATTATGAAGAATGTCCTTAGTTACGCTAGAGAAGAATATTTCCAGACGTAGCGACTTGTGGAGTCCTACCGAGCGGAGAAGGGGTAAGCGGGAAATAGAAACGCAACGTGCCCGTGCTACGAAAGCGGCTACCACTTTTGCGTTTCCCCGCGAATCCCTTCGGAGCGGGCAGTCCCAGCCATCAGCAGGACGGAGCCTGGAGCCTAGACTGGAAATATTCTTCTCTCCACTACAGCCAGATATATCCTGCATAACAAAAAGCCCACCCGTTCCTGAGCAGGAAAAGGTGGGCTACATACGCATAGGTAACAATAAGCAAATAGCGCTGTCTGCCGGCAACCGTATCCCTGCGCCGGCATGATCCGGATCAGGTGCAATGGGTCGATGGTCGGTTGCTTCCATCCTCTCAGCCCCGCATGAAGGACTCCCCAAGTTGCTTGTTCATTATGATATTCCTTTGTAAGTATAGTCCTGTTTACAACCATCTGACAAGCACGTCCGCTGGTTAATCCTCATCCTTCACATCGTAGCTCTCTGGAATCGGGTCATGACGTGCAGCATCCTCGAACTCCCGAAGCTTGCGAATTTCCTCCAGATGATGATTAAATTGCTCTTTGTTGATGATGTACTCATTGCCGTCATGAACAGCACGGATGCGCCCCTGCTTGATTTTTTCCATAATAAACGTCTCGGGAAGCTCCAAATAGGCAGCTGTCTCCTCGACGGTCAAATACGTTTTATTCTCGCGCAATCTAGCCTCCAGTTCCGCTTTCTGCCGCTCGTAACCCGGCTTGCCCAGTAAGGCAAACATATTGGCTTTGTACGCCTCCACCCCTGGCTGATCAAACGGATTGACGCCTAGCAAATAGCCGCTGATTCCGCATGCCTTTTCAAAAAAGTAAATCAGACCACCGAGATAGTAAGCTGTCGCCTCCGGTATTTCCACAAGCAGATTCGGTACGCCGCCGTCCACATGGGCCAGCACCGTTCCCTCGAAAGCCTTTTTATTGACGTACCCCATTCGTTTGCCAGTCAAAAAGTTCAACCCATCGACGTCAGCGGGGTCCTCCTGGACAGTCAAATCAATAGCGGGCTTCGTCACAGACACAACGGTCTCAAACAAATGCCTCATGCCGTCCTGTATGTATTGGCCCAACGAATGCAAATCCGTTGAAAACTCGGCAGAAGCCGGAAAAATTCCTTTGCCATCTTTGCCCTCCGATTCCCCGAAGAGCTGCTTCCACCACTCCGAAAAGTAGCGAAACTGCGGCTCATAGCTAACCAACAGCTCCACTGTCTTGCCTTTTCGATAGAGTGCATTACGAATCGCCGCATACTGATAGCAAGGATTATCGCGCAAATCCATGACCATGTAGCGTTCGCGTGCATCCCTGGCCCCTTGCATGAGCGCATCCATGTTCGCCCCGCTTACAGCGATCGGCAACAATCCAACCGCGGTCAGGACTGAATATCGCCCACCGATATCATCTGGAATGACAAAGCACTCATAGCCCTCGTCATCCGCCAGCTTTTTCAGGGCTCCCCGCTGTTTATCGGTTGTAATGTAAATTCGTTTTTTGGCCTCTTCACGTCCGTATTTCTTTTCCAGCCATTCCCGAAAAAGTCGAAACGCGATAGCTGGCTCTGTCGTCGTGCCCGATTTTGAGATGACGTTGATGGACACATTTTTTCCTTCTAATACGTCCATTAGATGAGAGATATAAATCGGACTAATATTGTTGCCCACAAAATAAATCTCCGGGAAACGTCGCTTGGACTTCGGCAGCAAATTGTAGAAGCTGTGGCCCAAAATGTCAAGTACCGCTTTTGCCCCTAGATACGAGCCTCCGATGCCAATCACAAGAAGCACATCCGAATCCGATTGAATCCGGGCTGACGCTTGGCGGATTCGCTCATACTCGCCCCGGTCGTATTGATCCGGCCAATCGACCCAACCAAGATAATCCTTTCCGGGTCCAGTCCTTGAATGAAGCATTTGATGCGCAATTTCGATCGCTGGAGAAAGCTGCTCCCACTCATGCTGTTTGACAAAGGCTCGAGCATTGGCGTAATCAAAACGAATCGTTTTGTTCATAGCTCCCCTCCGAGGAACGTCATCTCATCTTTATCTATGATATCACGGCAATTGGCGGCAAAGAACTTTCCGACAAAACGTATCAAAAATGCACTTAATTATGTCCAAAATGTGAACACTTGGCATTTCATGTTACCTTTTTCCAGTACTACCGTAAAACCCTTTCGAGCAATGAAATAATATGGTTCTTACCAAAGCAAGGAGAATGAACATGAAAAAACGATGGTGGATCATCGGTTCCGTCGTAGTCCTCCTGGGCATCGGGGGCGTTGCGTTTTCCATGATGGGATCGCAACAAGCTATGGGAATGCCTGTCAACATCGGCGCACCAACGAAATCAGCTTTGGAAAGCAAGGTTTTGACATCAGGGCTCGTCACCGTAGAAGACAAGCTCAAACAGTACGCCAACGTCACCGGAACCTTACGTGAGTTTGTCGTCAAAGAAGGCGACAAGGTGAAAAAGGGACAAGTGATCGCGAAAATCGACACATCCGATGTCGATAGCCGAATCCTCGAGCTGGAAGCGCAAATGGAATTGGCCAGAGCCAACCTCGCCAAGGCACAAATCGGCAACGAGCCGGAAGAAGTTGCACAGGACCAAGAACGTGTCTCCCAAGCCCAGCGTGAATACGATGCGGCCAAGCGAGAATATGATCGGATGAATCAATTATTCACTTCTGGCGCTTCTACCCAGCAAGAACTGGACAAGTTGAAATCACAAATGGATAGTGCTCAATCTACGCTGAATGTCGCCAAGCAACAGCTCGCTCTCAAGCAAAAGGGGCCACGAAAGGAAGACATTGCCGCTCAGCAAGCCCAAATCAACAAGCTGAATGTAGAAAAAGCACAGCTGAATAAAGAACGAGTCCAAAGTGTCGTCGTAGCACCTATGGATGGAACCGTCATTGGCGTTGCAGCTGATAACGGTCAATACGTCAACAAGGGAACGGAAATCTTGACTCTTGCCAATCTAAACAATCTGTTGATTGAAGCAGATATCAACGAATCCGATGTCAACAAGCTCAAAATCGGTCAATCTGCCACGATTGAAGGCGTGACACTCGGAAAGAAAAAGCTGAATGCGGAAGTAGCTCGCATCTCTCCAACCGCGACCACTACTGCCACCAAATCGGGGCAAGGTGAAAAAACACGCGTCAAAGTCACCCTCAAGCCATCGGGAGATCTATCTGCTTTGAAGCCGGGCTTCCATGTGGACATCAACATCTCCGTAGAAAAAATCGATAATGCCTTGCAGGTACCAATCGAAGCTGTACAGCAAGATGCTGACGGCAGTACCTTTGTCTGGGTATCTGCTAATGGTGTTGCGAAAAAGCAGAAGGTCGAAACCGGTATGGAAAATGAGTTGTTCACTCACGTCAAGTCTGGACTTAACGGTGATGAGCAAGTGATTTTAGGCCCTGTCGAATCCCTGACTGAAGGAGCTCCTGTCATGCCAATGAGTGGCGGCGGCGCACCAATGGGTATGTAAGACGTAAAGAAGGAGGTCAGCCGACGATGCTTCATGTAGAAGGCTTGACGAAAGCATACAAGACGGGTGATACCGTACTGCCCATCTTAAAAGGTGTCTCCCTGCTAGTGGAACAAGGCGAATTCGTTGCCATCATGGGGCCATCAGGATCAGGGAAATCGACGTTTATGAACATGCTGGGCTGTCTGGATCGTCCAGATTCGGGCTCGTATATGCTAGATGGCATTGAGGTCAGCAGCCTGAAGGATACCGAGCTCGCCGTTGTTCGCAACCAAAAGATCGGCTTTGTGTTCCAATCGTTTAATCTACTCGCCCGCTCTACCTCCTTGCACAATGTAGAGCTGCCGATGATGTACGCGAATGTCAGCCGCTCAGAACGGCGCAAACGGGCAACAGAAGCACTCAAACGAGTGGGATTGGCTGAACGCATGGACCATAAACCAACCCAGCTATCCGGTGGTCAAAAACAGCGTGTAGCGATTGCCAGAGCACTGGTCAATAAGCCTGCCATCCTTTTAGCAGACGAACCGACGGGAAATCTGGACAGCCGCTCCGGGGTCGAAATCATGGCCATGTTTCAGGAGCTGCATGCGCAGGGCGTTACGATCATTCTCGTTACCCACGAATTAGACATCGCCCAGCACGCTGAGCGGATTGTGACTTTCAAGGATGGCGTGATCATTCGCGATGAAAAGGTTACGGAGCGGATATTCTCCAAGCCGTCTGACGAGGTGATTGTCACATGAATTTTATGGAAAGCTTTAACACCGCCGTGGAGGGTATCTGGGCGAATAAAATGCGCTCGATCTTGACCATGCTCGGGATCATCATCGGGATTACCTCCGTCATTGTCGTTACGGCACTCGGTGAAGGTGGACAGAGAGCCATCAACGAAGAGATGGAAAAGTTCGGGCAAAACACGTTTAGCGTCTTCATCAATTGGGAGACAAAAGAAGAGATAGCCTCAGAAGATATGACCGTAGAAGATACCGAGGTACTCGGCAGGATTAGTCCAGCCATCGAATACATCGTGCCTTCCAACTCCAGTACGATTGATTTGAAGGGTCCGAAAAAAGAAGAACGCGTCAACCTCACTGCCTCCACTGCTGATTATTTTTCGATGCAATCAACATTGAAGGTGGCAAAAGGGCGACTTTTCAACGAGGTAGATGACAAAGAACAACGTGCTGTCATCGTCCTGGAGGAACCTCTTGCTCAAAAGCTGTTCGGTCAAATGAGCCCGATTGGTCAGCGTGTTCGCTGGGGGAATCAATCTCTCGTCGTAATCGGGACGTACACGGAAGAGAAGTTCAAATTCGATATGGCAACGAGCTATGGGGCGATTATTCCCATCCGTTACGAAATGAGCCTGCAGGAAGAGCCTTCCGTCCAAATGATCATGGGAAAAGCGATCGACAAAGCCTCTGTCGACCCAGCCATGCAGCAGGTCAAACAGTACTTAAGCCGCAAGCATCAAAAGGAAGACCATTACAGAGTTCGCAGCATGCAAGAATCCATGGATCAGTTTAATCAAATGACGGGCACCTTGACGCTGATCTTCAGTATCATCGCAGGTATCTCCCTCGTGGTTGGCGGAGTCGGCGTTATGAACATCATGCTCGTATCCGTGACAGAGCGTACTCGCGAAATCGGGATTCGCAAAGCATTAGGGGCACGCCGACGAGATATTTTGATTCAGTTTTTGATTGAATCGGTCATCGTCTGCTTGATCGGTGGATTGATCGGGGTGTTGTTTGGCCTTGGTATTGCTTCGATCATCGCCTATTTTGCACAGTTGCCGCCGCTTATGTCCTGGAACAGCGTGTTTATCGCATTTGGATTCTCCAGTGCCATCGGCATTTTCTTCGGCCTCTATCCGGCCAACAAGGCAGCCAAGCTCGATCCAATCGAAGCACTGCGTTACGAATAAGGAAAAATGGTTTTTTCCAAAAAACAAGCACCTGTAAGCTCTCTGGCTACAGGTGCTTGTTTATGTTGGCAACGTATCAGTTACCAGCTTCAAAATAAAAAAAAGCGCAATCCCCACGCTCGCGACTGTCCACCAGAGCGGCTTGCTGTCAGCCTTTTCTGCCTTGTAGATCCCGATTAACTTCCAGGTCCCTACTGCCACGCACAAGAGGCTAAACAGGAGCAGGATTGTCCCCATGACCTCCCTCCCCTCACTCTTTAGCTATATGGGGAAGAGAGGGAAAAAATCACTTCTTCGGGTCCTTTTTGCCCAATCGACCGAGGACCATCCGGCCCCGTTCCTTGATGGACTCGTCCTTGATATCTTGTTGACGCTTTTTCATCAAACCGTTTTTGGAAGTATCCGGTCGGTCCGTTTGCCGTCCATCTCGCATTAGCTGTACTTGCCTCCGCCTTTTTTCTCAAAATCGTTCAAAAGCTCAGCAAAGCTCTTGTTGCGCTCGCGTTCTTCCTGCTCCCGGCGCTTTTGTTCGGCTGCTTCCTTCTCTTTGCGCTCGCCTTCTGTCTTCATGTCTTTTTCAAGCTGCTTGAGTGCTCCGAGCGCATCTGCATTCAGCATATCCTTCAGACTGTTCAATCCGCTTTTCGCGTCTGTCGTCGTTGTTGTCACTGCTTGACGCTGTGGTTTTCGTTGTTTTTTCGCCATTGGAATTGCCACCCTTTCCCTATCCTCATTCTGTCCTCATTCTCTGGCCCCATCCGGGTCATACTATCTTCATCTTTCACAAAGAGGAGGACATCACATGGTTCGCAACAAAGAAAAAGATTTTGGAAAAACTGCTGAAATCCGAGGACCCAAAGCCCAATCCGAGGCTGTCCGCTCTGACGGCTCCATTAATAGTGAACCACAAGAAAGGCTAAAAGAAAACCGCTAACAAAAAAACCGCCGGGCAGCCATTATGCTCGGCGGTTTTTACTGGGCGGCGGGTTTTGTTGGTTTACTTTTCGAATGGCACGTTCCTGCTTTAACAAGGTGAGCTTCTCGTCAAATTGGAATGAACAGCCGATTTTTAACAATCGTTTGGCAAAGTCCCGCTCCATTTCGATCCGCGGCAACACTCGGAAAGCTCCTGCCCGCCTGGCATCCTCACGCAGCAGGGAAACATGCTGCGTAGAAAACATCGTCCAGGGTGAACGGTATCGCTCGAGCTTTGCCCCGTATTTTTCCCTGATGCTCATCCGCTTCAGGTAGATTGGACAGGGCAAGCCAATTGGTGTGAACTGTCCGTTTGCAATTTGATTTTCTTCCAGTAACGGTATGGTTTTGACCAACGTATGCGGTCGTTTTATGTGTGGATTTTGTTCCAGCCATTTTTGACATTCGGTATGTTGACTGGCGCTAAACTGAGGTTCGTACACGGAGTAAATCCTCCTCGTACAAAGCCCCAGCATAATCATATCCTGTACTCGCTCGTGCGCCTGCTGGTGTACGCCGATAAACTCGCGGGGAACCATCATATTACACGCTACAAACACGAGCAGTTCACCTTTCGCCTGCTGGATTCCCGTGTTAAACAGGCGGGAGAGCGAAACACGTCTGCGAAAACGCACCACTTGCAAAGAATAATGAGAGGTAAAGCCAGCCAGCTTCTCTGCCAGCCCATCTGTGGAGCCGTTATCCAGCCCGATCACCTCATATTGTTCAAAATCGGCAAACTGCAAGTTCAGGCTAAACAAGGTATACAGAAGCTGATGAGCTGCATCTCTGACGGGAATGATCACACTCGTTAGCATCAGATCTTCCCCCTTTTTTTAGCATATGCGGTTGGGTCTCATTTGGGCTGGGCGCGAGCTCCCCTCCGAAACCGAATAAGGGGTCAGTGACTGATGCATGCTATAAAAGGAGGTAATTTATAGCTTTAGCAAATAGTTATCTTCTTTCAACGACTCTGCACTTTTTTGTGCAACTAAAAACTTATATAAGAGAGGAGGTATCCGTTGCAGGAATTGCTTGGTACAACTGAATCCGATACAATTAATCTATCTCCGACGTGGAGATTGGCGATCCGTTAGGCAGTATAATCATGGACGGTGTTACACCGTGAACATGCGAAGTCTACGCTGTGAAGTAGGGCTGCCCGCCATATTTACCCGTAGTGGCTACGCGAAAACCAAGCGAAGATAGAAGTTAGGAAAATGCACAGCTCGCATGCCTAACTGTGTAGGATTCGTTGCATCCGAATTTACGCCTGTGGAGTGTCATACCAAATGCGAGTAGCCTCGGCAAAAACAGACACAAAGAATCAGGAAGCAAACAAAAGATGTGTAGACTTTTACAATCTTTTGGCAACGGTCCAGATGATGGATAACGATAAGCAAAAGAGCGACAAGACGAAGGATATTTCCCTCGATGGGACGCTGCCGCATCAAATCAGTGCTCCTGACTTCAAAAACTCGTCCCGTACGATTCAAAAGCCATTCGTCAATGAGTTCGGAGTCGTCATCGGTGACAGCTTGTACGAGTCCAAGGAATCTCCCTTACACAACTGGAGCACAGAAACTGATCCCTTCGTCATGGCAGGGGACCAGTGGGTTCACCCGACGAACGACATTGGCTGGAACTCGATAGAAAATCGTGAGCTCCTCGAGGATCAAGAAGAACCAGATAGAGCGCGTTTTATGCACCCTACCCTCGATGTGAGCAAAGGCAAGGACTAATGCCAGCTTTTTCATGCAGCCCGTTCGGCAGAGACATTTCTGACCGGACGGGTGTTTTTGGATTGCGCTTGCACCTTAAGCTTCGGGACACTACTCTGACTTGTGTTACAATGGAAGACAAGTAGCAGAAAGGAGCTAGTCCATGAGTATCACACTTACGATAGAGCCAGCGTTTTCCCTTGCCTATCAACGTTATGCCGGCTTTGTACCGGGAGAAACGCTTCGATTATATGTACGAACAAGCGGCCCGGGGACTGGTGGCATGTTTTATGCGATTGAAAAAGATGAGGCTCTCACCGACGATGCTGTGTTTGAAGTAGAGGGGTTGCGATTTGTCATCCGTCCAACTGATTTCTGGTATTTCGACGGGGGACATCTGAGCTACAATCCGCTCTATGGCGAGTACGGCTTTCACTTCACCAACACTCGTCTGGATTAGCACTAGACAGAAACTTCTCTTGGCTTGATTCGTAAGAAGGAATATCTGCCTATATCTTCTGGGAGGAAAAACGATGAAAAAAAGCCGTTCAGTCCTTTTGGCGATCGGTGCTTTCTTACTTGCCAATTTAAAATGGATACTTAGCATACTGAAGTTTTCGAAATTCGGGACCACCATCATATCTATGGGGATTACCTTGTGGGCGTATGCCGCTTTTTACGGATGGAAATTCGCCGTGGCTCTCGTCTATCTGATCTTCGTCCACGAAATGGGCCATGTGATTGCCGCCAAGCGAAAAGGAATCGCGACTTCACCCGCTGTCTTTATTCCTTTTGCCGGAGCCTTCATCGCCATGAAAGACATGCCGCGTGATGCAAAAACAGAGGCGTACTTAGCCTACGGCGGACCCTTGGCGGGGATGATTGCTTTCTTGCCTGCCCTCCCGCTGTATTGGTATACGCAGGACCCTTTCTGGGGGTTGGTTATCTACTTGGGTGCCATGCTCAATTTATTTAATATGCTGCCCATCTCCCCGCTGGATGGCGGGCGCATTGTTTCGGTATTGTCGACGAAAATTTGGTTTATCGGGTTAGTCGGGCTGGGCGTTATGCTGTTCGCCAACCCAGGACCGATTACTGTGTTCATTTTCATCATCGGCTTGATTACGTGGTACAATCGCCTACGTGGCAGCTATCAACAAAAGCTCCTGCAATACGAGCGCGAAAGGATTGCAGACTTCCAGCAAAGCATTGCCAAATGGCCCGCGCTGGAATCGACATGGGATATCCGCACGCAAATGAATGCTGAGGTAAATGTAATCAATCAGGAAGATTTGAAGAAATTTTATGTTCCGTTTTTGCAGGACAAACAACGCCTTCAGCGTGACTTCAAGCGCCTCGATAAAGTGTATTTGAACAGAAAATGGGAACTGTTCAGACTGTGGGAACGAGAGCCTGTTCTGTATTACGATTCAGACCCGAACCGACCGATCCCCTCGGATGCGCTTCGTGATGGAGAACGTTCGGCGCATGAGAGGTTAGCCGAATTGGATGAGCAAATGCACCAGCTCACTACGTACTACGATGCGCCTGCCTCTACGAAGTGGAAAGTGTTAGTTGCCTATCTCGGTCTAGCTGCCGTACTGTCAGCGTTTTTCGTCTACGCCCAACAAATTCTGCACAGGTAACCGCTTGCACTTTGCGTCGCTTGACAGAAACGGATGCCTATCTGCGGCCTTCTCCGAGCGCAAAAACGTGCGCTACGGTTATCTGAAGGTCGCTCTTCCCGACCAAAAGGGCAGAAACGCCCCCTACGGTGGTATATCGCTTTTGTGCGTTCCACCCAATCAGAGTAAAATAGAAAATAGTACTTTCATAAAATTCCAGAGAGGATGACTTTTTACTTGGACACCGTCCCGATAGTGCTCAACCTACTGCTTGTTATATTTCTTGTTTTTCTCAACGGCTTTTTCGTAGCCGCAGAGTTCTCACTCGTGAAGGTGCGGC
The DNA here is from genome assembly GCF_046196545.1 of Brevibacillus fortis. Lineage (GTDB taxonomy): Bacteria > Bacillota > Bacilli > Brevibacillales > Brevibacillaceae > Brevibacillus > Brevibacillus fortis_A. The sequence goes on along the minus strand of NZ_CP176370.1, from coordinate 973,833 downwards.
AAACGCGCCTGACACAGATGGTGAATGAAGGTAACAGACGTGCAGTCTATGCCCAAAAAGTAACGCATAAGCTAGACGCCTACCTATCTGCCTGCCAGGTCGGGATTACTCTCGCCTCGCTGGGACTGGGTTGGGTTGGGGAACCGGCCATTGCCCATATGATTGTGGAGCCTTTGCTTGGATCTTCGGGATTGCCTGATTATGCGATCTCCGCGATTTCTTTTGGTGTAGCCTTTGCGATTATTACGTTCCTCCACATTGTCTTGGGTGAGTTGGCTCCGAAATCATTAGCCATTCAAAAAGCAGAAATGACCTCGTTGTGGGTTGCAGCGCCATTGATGTTTTTCTATAAATTGCTTTACCCTGCAATCTGGTTCTTGAACGGAACCGCCAACGCTCTCATGAGACGTTTCGGACTCGAAGCCATCTCAGAACATGAAGCGGCGCATACAGAAGAAGAAATTCGCCTGTTGGTCAACCAAAGTCACCAAAGTGGCCATATCGACCAGAACGAATTGGCTCTTGTGGAACAAGTTTTTGACTTCTCCGAAACCGTTGCTCGGGAAACGATGATCCCGCGCATTGATATGGTTTGCTTATATACGACGAATACCTTTGAAGAAAACCTGGAGATTATCCGCTCGCAGCGCCATACGCGTTTTCCGGTTGCAGCTGAGGACAAGGACAACATCATTGGTTTTGTCCACGCGACAGACTTCTACCTTTCTGCCTTGCAAGACGGAAGCGTGGAGCTGGATTCGTTGGTCCGCCCTGTACTGACCGTACCGGAAACCATGGAAATCAGCACGGTATTGCGCCTGATGCAGAAAAACCGTTCGCAGCTCGCGATTGTCATTGACGAATACGGCGGAACAGCCGGTCTCGTGACGATGGAGGATATTCTGGAAGAAATCGTTGGGGATATCCAAGACGAGTTTGACGAGGAAAGACCAGAGATCGAGAAGCTGGACAATGGCCTCTCCGTATCCGGTATGCTCGTGTTGGCTGACCTGAATGACCATCTTCCGTTCGAACTCGAATCCGAAGATGTAGACACAATCGGCGGTTGGTTGTACAGCCAGCTGGAAGAAGACATCGCTGTTGGTGCGACAGTAGAATGGGAAGACTACCTGTTCACCGTCAAGCAGATGGATCATCACCGTGTCACACGCGTCCTGATTACGCGTTTGGAAAATGATGAATCGGAGCAACAAGAACTGTTGACCGTCTCCTAATCATCACACGTTTAGCTCAAACCAAAGCCCCACACCTGCTTATTTGGCTGGTGCGGGGCTTTTCTATTTCACAGGTGAGTTTCGTCGTTCTCGTTCGTCTACGTAGTTCCTTGGCCCGTGAGTTGCTTCCAGTCGTCCATGCCGTTGTCCTCCAAAATCCCCATCGTCACATCGCTAATATCCGGGTCAGTGAGCAAGCTGTCGCGAATGCGGTATTTAATATCGTCCGCCACAGCAAGACTCAGTCCAGTCCGCAACTCTACATAGCAGTCCACATGGTAAAAACGCCCTTCCTGTACAATCCGCATCCGGTTGATGTCCGTCACATCCGGGTCAGCAAAAATGACTTTGGCTACCCGATCCTCGATTTCTTTGGGAGCTGCGATACCAATCAAACCGACCATGTTGTCGTACCCTACCTTGAATGCCACACCCACCATGAGAATCCCGATCAGAATGGTGGCAATCCCGTCCAGCAAAGCAAAGGAAGTAAACGTAGTGACGGTAACGGCAATCAGTGCCAATAACGCACCGAGCGTTGCCACGATGTCTTCGTAAAAGACAAGTCGCGTCGGTGGAGCCGCACGTCCTACATTCCGAAAGGCTGCCGGGATGACAGCAAAGCCCTTCGCTTCCACCCGAGCTTCATGAACGATTTCGAACATTACTTTTACCAGTACGTAACCATCCACGATGACCGCCAGAGACAAAATGATGAAATTCAACCAAAAATGGCTGGATTCTGCGGGTTCGGAAATGAGATGGAAGCCTTTGATAATGGTTTCGTAGGCCATAATGGTTACGACGATCACCGCGACCATACAGAAAATGTTAATGACACGACCAAAGCCTGTAGGGAACCTCTGTGTCGGTTTTTTCTCTGCGAGTACGCTGCCAAAGAAAACGAAGAACTGGTTGACCGCATCGGCTACCGAATGCATCGCCGACGCGAACATGGCTCCACTCCCACTATAGACAGCCGCAAAGCCTTTTGCGATAGCAAGCCCCGTGTTCCCCAAAGCCGCTGTCGCCGAGGACGTATTTCCCTTTTTTAGCGTTGCCCAGAAAGAGCTCATGGTGTTGCCATTCCCTCCTTGAACGTGACGATTTTCTTTACTATTCCCTATTCGGAAGGAGTGTTCCTTATGAGAAATGGAACATATACACAAAGAAAAGGCAGACATCCGAAGTGGAATATCTGCCTTTCCTTATTACCGCTACCTTATGCGACTAATTTCAATCCTGCTACTGCTATAATCACCACGGCGATGCACAAGATCCGCAGCTTGTCTTTTGCTTCTCCATAAAACATCATCCCGACAAGAGCACTACCTACCGTACCAATCCCTGTCCAAACCGCATAGGCCGTTCCCATAGGGATTTCTTTCATCGCAAGAGACAGAAGAAGAAAGCTGATCGAAAAACCGCCGATCAGTACCGCAAAGGAGCGGAACGAAGGCTTTTGGTTGACCTGTGTAATCCCCATCACGCCTACGACCTCAAACAACCCTGCAAAAATTAAGGATAACCATGTCATGCCACTTCACCCTCCCTCTTCGGCTTCTCTTCATGATCTGGTGTGACCAGCTTCAACCCAAGGATTCCCCCCAGAAGAAGCGCGATCAAGCCAACTTTTGTCCAGCTGAAAGGTTCTCCAAACAGGACCATTTCGCTAATAACGGTACCAGCCGTACCCAAACCAACGAAGATCGCATAAACCGTACTCGTCGGCAACTTTTTCCCTGAATAGATCAAAACACCAAAGCTGATAATAATCGCTAAGACGGTCAATGCCCACGACCAAAAGCTGTCGGCGTGCTTCAAGCCCGCTACCCACATGACTTCAAATACTGCTGCTACGACAACCATCAACCAATATTTCCCCATGTTTCTGGCTCCCTCCTCTTTATTTTACGCTCATGGTAACGGACGTATCCGTTTTTATCGCTCCCCAAAATACATACTCATCCAAGATGGCTCAGGCTTTTTCCGAATGCAAAAAAAGCCTCGGGTGAATACCATCACAGATATTCCTCCCGGGCTTTTATCCCTCCGTGTACACGACCGTGGTCGTGGGTTTTCTCTCGGTCCTGACCGGCCAGATGACTGACCGCGGAACCCTAGAAAACTCAGTACATATGCAGTTCTTTTCTTGGGGTAACTGTCCTTATCATATCAAAAAACGCCGCGATTGGCAATGAACGTGCGCGCCATAAGCTAAAAAAGCAAGAAGCCCAAGCTGATAATGGCACCCGTCACGATCAGCATCATCAAGCAGTAGCCCATAATATCCCTCGCACCCAATCCAGCAAGAGCTAGCACAGGTAATGCCCAGAATGGCTGAATCAAGTTCGTCCACGCATCCCCCCAAGCAATAGCCATCGCTACTTTTGCATGGGAAACTCCAAGCTCTGTCGCGACAGGCAGCATGATTGGTCCTTGAACTGCCCATTGTCCTCCACCTGAAGGAATGAATATGTTCAATAAGCCTGCACTCCAAAACGTGAACAGCGGGAAGGTAGTAGGCGTCGAGATGCTGATAAACCATTGAGAGATACTCGCCGCCAGTCCTGAAGCCGTCATCATCCCGATGATTCCTGCATAAAACGGGAACTGCACGACGATCCCTGTCGTGGTTTTCACCGCTTCATTCATGGCATCCAAAAACTTGCGCGGTGTCCCATGAAGGAGTATGCCCAGAAACAAAAAGCCCATGATGACGACATCCAAATTCAGCTTAAAGCCTTTATCGGCAAAATAATAAATCAAATAAATAATTCCGAATGCGGAAACAAGAACCGAGATCAAACGGCTGTTTTCCATTTTGGAAGCAGGAGTATTGTCGACTGCAGAATCAGTAGCAGCAGCCATTTCTTGTTGCGCTATCCTTTCGCCCTTGAATACAATCGTATCTTTTTCGGCAGGCATCATGAATCTGTTCACAATTGGGAGGACAATCATAATCGCGGCCACAATGGTCAGATTCATGGCTGAAAACATCGTCTCCGAAGTAGGAATGACCCCGATGATGTTTTCCAGGCTGTGCTTTTCCGTAGCGATTGTCAAAGGAACAGAACCGGCAAGCCCTCCGTGCCAGACAACGAATCCGCCATACGCACTGGCGACAAGCAATCGGTAGTCTACCTTCTCCACTTGATTAGCAAGAACGCGTGCCAATAGCGCACTGATCACAAGCCCAAATCCCCAATTAATCCAGTTCGCCACACAGGAAACTAATGTGACGAGTACAATCGCTTGACCTGGCGTCTTTGCCAGTGATCCTAATGCATTCAAGCCACGCTTACAAATATTCGTACTGGCTAGCGTATGACCCGTAATCAAGATCAAGACCATTTGCATCGTAAAGCTGAGCAAGCTCCAGAAGCCGCCCCCCCAGTAGTTGACCATTTCCATCGGTGTTTTACCATTGACGATGATCCCGGCAACAAACACGAGGAAGGTCAAAATGACTGCAAATAAAAAGGCGTCTGGCAAATAGCGTTGCACCATGCGGACCGAAGCGTTCGTTACGGCTTGAAACACATTTTCATCCCCTTTTCCAAAACCATTCATGTATTTGTGCTTTTCGATATAGCAAGAGGGATGCCAATCTGTTTTTCAAGGAAAATGAATGCGCTTTCAAAATAATTGCTCCGTTATGCTGTCTACTTTTTGCACAGTATGACACTTGTTTGCGCACTCCGGGCGATTAGTCTCTTTCATCCATTGCCGAATCCAATCCGTACATTTGCACCTTGTAGAGCAATGCCCGCCGTGAAATGCCCAGCCTTTTCGCTGTCTGTAGCTTGTTGCCGCGTTCTTTGCGCAAGGCATGGGCAATGGCTTCCTGCTCGACCTGAGCAATGATTTCCCGCATGGTTCGCCCTTCATAGCTGATTTTGCCAAGGCCTGTGGTCAGCTTGCTGACCGTGTTTTCCTGAATGGGGGATAAGACATGCTCGTGACCGATAACTGCTCCTCTGGACAAAACAACAGCTCGTTCAATCGTATTCTCAAGCTGACGCACATTGCCTGGCCAGTGATAGGCGATCAGGGCTTCAGTGGCAGCAGGGGACAAGCAGAGGTCATGCTTCCGTGCCTCTTTTCCATATTTGGCGAGAAAGTGACGGATAAGTAGAGGAATGTCCTCTTTTCGCTCACGAAGCGGCGGCATTCGAATCGGAACGACATTGAGCCGGTAGTAAAGATCTTCGCGAAAAAGCTCCTGGCGAATTCTTTCCTGCAAGTCACGGTTGGTTGCCGCAATCACGCGAACGTCAACCGATACAGCCTCGATGCCCCCTACCCGAATAAATACGCGATCCTGCAAGACCCGTAGCAGTTTTACTTGCAAAGAAAGGCTCAGCTCTCCTACTTCGTCAAGGAACAAAGTACCTCCATTTGCCAGTTCAAACAAACCTTGCTTGCGATGAACGGCACCTGTAAATGCACCCCGCTCATATCCAAACAACTCGCTCTCCAGCAAATTTTCCGGAATCGCGCCGCAATTGACAGGAATGAGTGGCTTGTCTGCCCGCGGGCTGTTGGCATGGATCGCTCTTGCAATGAGCTCTTTTCCTGTCCCGCTCTCTCCTTCAATCAAAACAGTGGCTTTGGACATCGCTACTTTTCCTACCAGCTTGTACACGTTCTGCATAGCCGGACTTAGGCCAATCAAGCTGGTTCCGTTTGGATTCCCTTTCTCTTCCTGTAGGACTCGCTCGTCTTCGCCTTGCTCAAACAGCTCTCCTTGTGTAAGTGCATGGGCAACGACTTGTTTGACCTGCCCCAAGTCGAAAGGCTTTTGCACATAATCAAATGCTCCCAGCTTCATTGCCTCCATGACGTCACTTGCGGAACCATAGGCAGTCATCATCACAACTCTTGGGAGTCTTCCCTTTCTCTCGTTCAGGCGGCGCAACGTATCCATACCGTCTAAATGAGGCATACGCAGATCCAAAAGCATGACTTGCGGGCAAAAGTGTTCGATCTGCTCCAAGGCCTCGGCTCCACTGCCAGCCTCCATGAGCTCGTATCCCATTTTGCGCAATGTCGTGGACAATGCCTTTCTCACATTGGCCTCGTCGTCCACGATCAACACTCTGCTTATCATCACAAGCCTCCTTTTGCCCGAATCGGCAGTACGACAGTGAAACAGACGCCTTCGGGGGTGTTTTGAGCAAAAATATGTCCGCCATACGCTTGCACAATCCGTTGGGAGATCGCCAGTCCCAGTCCCGTACCTGTTTGCTTTGTCGTGAAAAACGGTTCGAATACAGCCAGCAGGTTTTCTTCCGCAATAGGCGGACCGTCATTCGTTATCTGGACATACACATCATTGTCTATATTTTTGAGTTCAATCTGGATACGACCTTCGGTTGATTTTGCTTGCAACGCATTGTGCAATATATTTAAAAACACCTGCTTTAACAACTCCGGTGAAGACATCACGACAGGAATATCCTCGTCACATACAAGCTGTACAATCACTCCGTTAAAGCCCTCAACATGTTCCATCAGCTTCAACGTGTGTCGGATTACCTCTTGCACGTGCACAGATACGTTCGACTCTTCATTGGGACGAGAAAATAACAAGAGCTCGTCAGCAAAACGGTTCAGACGCTCGACTTCCTCCACAATAATCCCTGTGTATTCCCGAGAGTCATGGTCTTTTGGGCATTCCTCCTCGATGATCTGGGCGAAGGCTTTGATGGCTGTCAACGGATTGCGTACCTCATGGGCAATGCTGGTCGCCCACTCACCTATGACCGCCAGCCGCTCTGCCTGAGCCAGCCTTGACTCCATCCGCCGCCATTGTGTTCGATCCTCCAGCACGACGATAGCCCCCAGTACTTCATCCGTCGTATTTTTCCAAATGGAAGAGCTGACCTTCAACCAGAGCACGCCCCTGTCCGGATGCTGATGGCGCCACATAGCATCTCGGATGGCTTGACCGTTTTGCAACGTATCCAACAGGATATGAAGGAGAGCCTCACTCTCTGTGAAAACTTCCGTGTAATGCATCCCCTTTGCTCGACTAGCTGTGAAGCCAATCTTATGTATCGCTGTCTCATTCCAAGCAATCAGGTGCCCGCTTTGATCCAACGCGAGGACCCCACTGTCCATGCTATTCATGATCGTCTCCGTGCGGCTACGGCTAGCCTGCAAATCACTCGCCAGATTGTTAATCGCACCTGTAATTTCCCCAGGCTCACCGTCCATGCTCCTCAAACGAAAGGAAAGGTCTTGGCTAAGCCGCTTCAGCCCTGACTTGATCTCTGACAAAATCACTTCAAAGCGATGAACGAGCAAACCGCTGGCCGCTGCTGCGATCATACAGCCAATGCCCAAAATCGCATAAATGCTTTGTCGCATATCCGCGAGCTGTATATCAATCGTAGACATGAGCTCATTCGCCCAAGCATAGCCGATCACTTGATCATTGCGAATGAGCGGAACCATGGCGTTCATGATGTTGCCGCGTACTTGTTCGCCGATTACTACATCAATCTGCCGCGTCTGCATGACATTGCGACCCGGATGGTTTTCTCCAATCGATTGTCCTATGTACAAGCTCATTTCATTACTAGGTCCATACGTCACGATGGAATCGAGGGCTGCGGAATAATAACCGACGCCAATTCCCGAGTGGGCTAGAGCGATCCGATCTGTAAGCGCTTGCATTTTCTCGTTTAATTTTTGAAGCTTGTACTCTTTTTCCGCCTTTTCTAATCCAGCTTCCTCGACGATAGTGTCAAAATCTTTCGACAGCGCAAAATCCAGCTGCTGCGTGATGGCGATCAGCTTTTGTTTCTTTTCCGCCAGTAACGCCTGCTCTGCCGATTTTACCAATACGATTCCGGTAATGATTATCGGTAAAACGGTGACAACAATGACAGCCACGACAAAACGTATTCGGTACAGATATGTTTTCATTGCAAATGGCCTCCTTATGGTATTCTAACATACAGAAGTATCACACATAGGAAGAGAGGAACGTACGTATGACGAAAGTGCTGTTCGTTTGTCTGGGCAATATTTGTCGCTCGCCCATGGCCGAAGCCGTATTTCGCCATCTCGTAGAAGCGGAGGGATTGGCAGGGGAAATCTCTATCGACTCAGCGGGGATTGGTGGCTGGCACGCAGGTGAACCTCCACACAAAGGTACACAAAAGGTATTGACCGAGAATGGGATTGCCCATGATACGCTGCGTGCCCGCCAAATTGTCACACAGGACTTCTCGGAGTATGACTACATCGTCTGCATGGATGAGGAAAACTTGTCCGCACTCAAGCAGATGGCGCCGTCAGGGAAAAAGGTGTACCGCCTGCTCGACTTTGCCGATTCTGCCCAGGAACAAAATGTGGAGGACCCTTATTATACGGGGCGATTCACCTATGTATACGACCTGGTGAATGCGGGTTGCCGCGGGCTGCTGAACGAAATCAAAACCAATATCGCAAAAAAGGGATAGCCCGTCACCAGGGCCATCCCTTTTTCTTATACGGCAACCGTCTCCTTCTCCTGCAATCTTGCCAGCCAGCTCTTCGTACTCGCAATCAAGCGTTTGTAGCTGTCTGTCGAGGAAAAGGTATGGTCTCCTCCGACTACTACTTCTGTTTCGCAACTCCCCCGTCTCCGCAGATGCAGCTCTCGCTCATAGTGGAACATGGCATCCACTGCAATGACGTCATCCCGATTGCCATGCAGGATTAACACATCTCCCTCAAACTGCTTGGCTTGACGCAGCGGAAGAGCAGTGCCCAGAGACTGGAAAAAGCGCTTCTCCAAACCGTAGCCCAAATGATCTGTTTTGCCGTAAGAAAGTGCTTCCTTGTATTCCTTCTCCCCCACGATCCGAACGATATCATCGAAGGGTCGTGCTACCGGTGCCCATAGGATGAGCGAGTGTATTCGTTTATCCTGGCTCGCTGTCAGTACACTGACTGCACCACCTAAACTATGTCCTAACAGGCATACACGCTCCTGATCTACCTGTTCCAGCGTGAAAACATGGTCGAGGACATCACGTGTTTGCGCAAGCAGGACATCCAAACCACCTGCACCATAATTGCCGTCACTTTCCCCGCAGCCTCCGTAATCGAAGCGCAATACGCCAAATCCGTGTGAAGCTAATTCTCTGGCAGCTTTTACAAACAAGCGGTTCACTCCAATCCGACTGCCGATAAAGCCATGGCAAATGACAACCAACGGGTATTTTACTCTGGACTTGCCTGTTGTGCATGTAGGTTCATGCAGGGTAGCCGTCAACGAAATCGTGTCGCTAGGTATTTGCAAAATCCGTTCCAAAGAACTCACCTCTTTTATTTTTAGTATTCCGAGTTGTTTACTTATGTATTATGCTTATTATCTTCATTTTCATGAACGCTGTCAAGATGAACCAGAAAACTCAATGAAAAATCCTCCCACACCGTTTATGATGGAAGGGAACGAGGCGCAACATAAGAATGCTTGCTTTGCTGGAGCTGTTGCACCGAAGATAGGATTGTGAGGAGAAAACTATGTCCGACTTGCGGAAAGAAACCTTGGAAAAAATAAAAAACGGTGATTTCACCTGTTCCAAGGAGCTGACCTTGTCTATGTTCAGCGGAAAATGGAAAGTCGTGATCCTGTGGCATTTAGGAGTAGAAGGCCCGCATCGCTTTAGCGAGCTGCAACGGCTGTTTCCAAAAATCACACATAAAATGCTGACGAATCAGTTAAAAGAGCTAATCGAAGACGGAATTGTTCACCGGGAAGTATTCCCTGAGATTCCCCCGCGCGTGGAGTATTCCATGACGGAGCTGGGGATGACTTTGTTGCCCATTGTGGAAATGATGTATGAGTGGGGCGAAATGCGGATGGGGCAATTGAAGCTGGAATTGGGGGAGTCGTCTGTGTAGCTGTAGTGGTGGGGAGGAAACAGGAGAAAACGCTCAGATTCTTGGAACACCTGCGCGGGAGCTTGGGGTGCCCGGCTCCGTGAAAAAAAGCGAAACCGCGTCCAAAGTCGACTGTTCAGGAGGCTTCTCAGAGGTGGACGCTAAAGGCAGTTTCTCTTTTTTTCACTGCGCCTTGGTAGGTGTGTCCAAAGATCTTCGCTTATTTCTCCTGTTTCCTCTTCGAGCTGTTGTGATTCCACCTTCTTTTTATAAAAAAGAAATAGACCATTGGATGCTGCTTTCAAGATGAAGAAGACAATAGCCGCTTGGGAAGAAGCACATTTCCAGTCCTAGCGCCTCTGGAGCCCGACCTAGCGGAGAAATGAATGGCGGGGGTTTTCAGCTTCAACCTCTGCGAATACATCCTCGAAACTCTACTTTTGAAGCACTCCCGACATTCATTTCGGAGCGGACAGTCCTTCCCCTCAGTAGGGCGTAGGCCGAAGCGTAGACTGGAAATGGGCTTCTTCCCCCTCCACTACTGCTACTATAAAAAACAAAGGATAGCACCCAAGGCGCTATCCTTTTTGTTATTACGGATTCACACTATTTTTCGGAGGAGAAGCCAGGTCACGCAGGATCGCTACCTCTACCCGTCTGTTTTTCGCTCTGCCTTCTGCTGTCGTATTCGGCGCTACCGGATGGTATTCTCCCAAGCCTGTTGCGCTGAACTTCGTTGGGTCTAGGTTCTTGTTTTCCAGAAGAACCTTCAAGAAGTTAACCGAACGTTTGGCACTGAGATCCCAGTTGGACGGGAACTCTGCACGCCGAATCGGCACATTGTCCGTATGACCAGTTACGGTCACTTTTTTCGGGTGCGGTACCAGCATCGCTGCCATTTCACTCGCAAGCTTTCTCGCTTCCGGTTTCAGATCAGCTTTTCCGGAGTCAAACAGCGCATTGTCCAAAATGGTGATAAGCAGTCCTTCTTCGGTCAGCTTGGTCTGGAGCTTGTCCTGCAGCTTGTTTTGCTGAATGTATCCGTCCAGCTTTGTCTGCAGCTTTTTCAAGTCCTCTGTCTCTTTGCGGACCGCTTCTTCCAGACGCTTTTCTTCTTCTGTCTTCTGTTTTTCTGCTTCCTGTGCGCCTTTGTGCAAGGTTTGCTGCTGAAGTTCCGGGTCTAGCGGCACTGGACTCGGGTAGTTCATGACACCCACACCGCCGTTCATAGCAACGTTGAAGGACCGAACCATTTGGTCGAACTTCTTCGCATCCATCTCGCTAGAGGCGAACAACACGATAAACAAAGCGAGCAGAAGGGTTAGCAAGTCCGCGTATGGAATTAGCCAAGACTCGTCCATATGCTCTTCATGATGAGCATGTTTCTTTGGTCGCTTAGCCATTTACCGCAGCTCCTTCCTCCCTCTTCTCTTCCTTCATTTCTTCTTTCATTTCTGCACGTTCTTGGTATGGGATGTAAACCAGCAGCTTTTGTTCAATCGCAGTCGGGGATACACCTGCTTGGATGGAAAGCAATCCTTCGACCATAATTTTTTTGATTTCGATTTCTGCCTTTGATTTCCGTTTGAGCTTGGTCGCGAACGGGTGCCATAATACGTAACCCGTGAAAATACCGAGTAAGGTAGCTACGAACGCAGCCGCAATCGATATACCCAATGCATCGATGTCACTCAAGTTACCCAAGGCTGCAATCAGACCGACAACCGCACCCAATACCCCGAGAGTCGGAGCGTAGCTTCCCGCTTGGCTAAAGACGAGGGCCCCTGCCTGATGGCGCTCTTCAATGGCGTGAATTTCTTCATTCAGAACATCGCGAACAAAATCCGGTTCCCCACCATCAATGATCATCTTCATGCCGTTACGCAAAAATGGATCTTCAATCTCATCAGAAGTGTTTTCCAGTGCAAGCAATCCTTCGCGACGAGCGATGGAAGCCCAGTTCATAAACTGACCGATCAATTCTTTTTTTTCAGGGAGCTTTTCTTCTTTAAAAATTATCTTGAAAAGAGCAGGAATACGTTTGATTTCCGACATAGGAAATGCGTTACAGATAGCAGCAACAGTACCTACGATGATGATCATAAACGCTGCTGGATTCAGTAATGCCATCGGACTCGCATGCTTCAAGATCATCCCGACCACTACTGCGACAATACCTAAAACTATACCTATCAAGGTAGACTTTTCCATCGTGACACTCCCTACTTCCATAATCGAAATCTATCTATATATGGTTTCGGAATTTTTGCTCTCACTTGTGAGGCTTTTTGAAAAAAACCGCTCATCCGAACGACTGAACTAGTCCAATCATGACCAAAAGTCCTAGGATGAACGAAAAAGTCGCGGAACGAGCATGACCATCTCCATGGCTTTCGGGGATGAGCTCCTTGTAAACGATAAACAACATCGCGCCTGCGGCAAAGGAAAGCCCGTATGGCACCAGCCCTTGAACCACAGAGGTCAGGTAATAGCCACAGATCCCAGAGACGATTTCGACTGCTCCGGTCATCGTAGCCAATAGAAACGCTTTGAGACGACTGACCCTTTGATTGATCAGGAAGAGAGCAACCAGGAAGCCTTCTGGTGCATTTTGCAGACCGATTGCAAAAGAAATCAGGCCACCCAAGCCGGACTGTTCACTCGAATAGCTCACGCCAACGGACAATCCCTCTGGAATATTGTGCAAGGTAATCGCGGACAAGATCAGCAGCGATTGCGAATCCATCGAAATGTTGATTCTTGTATGCTCCAGATCGATATGCGGGACAATGCTTTCCAACACGGTAAGCATCAATGTTCCGGTAAGGACTCCCAAACAAACGATAATAAATGGCGCGCTCTGAAGTGCCTGTGGGATCAGACTGAATGTCGAGGCAGCCACCATAATTCCAGCCGTAAACGCCAGCAATATATCCCGCCATCGATGTGATACCGATTTGAAAAAAAGGATAGGCAAGGCGCCCACTCCAGTAGCCATGGCAGAAAGAAAGCTACCTATCAGTAGTTGTTCCATGTATGTTCCTCCACGTAATAATGCCGCTCTTCAGATGATACCATTTAGGTTCACGTAAAAACATATCTGGAACAAACGGCCTTCTACTATCATATTTCCCGAATGGATACCGTACGCCTTTTTGTTAGGCCTTTTTTGTTAAGCGGATCACATCCAGCAAATCGATTTTTTGTCTTGTTTTTTCATGATACAGCCATTTTTCCTGAACATGATCCACAAATAAAATTCCGTCTAAATGATCGATTTCATGCTGCATACAAACAGCAAGGAATCCGTCTCCCGCAAGGATCATTTCCTCGCCTTGTCTGTTCAACGTCTTTACCTTTACATGCTCGGCTCTCTTTACTTTGCCATAGTAACCCGGAAAAGATAAGCAAGCTTCCATTCCGATTTGTTCGCCACTCTTTTCTATGATTTCCGGATTAATGAGCTCCATTAATCCATCTCCGCAATCCATGACAACCACTCTGCGAAGAATGCCTACTTGAGGTGCGGCAAGGCCAGCACGGCCGTCCGTGGCATATAAGGTTTCAGCCATCTCATCCAGTAGCTTGAACGTTTTTGCATTCAGCTCATCCACTGGTTTGGCTACTTTGCGCAAGATCGGGTCTCCAAAAGGCAAAATCTGTTTCACTGCCATCTTTTTTTATGCTCCCTTCACTTTATTAGGCGGTGTATACGCCCACAAGTCATTTGGTGTACACTCTAGAGCTGTACAGAGTGCATCAAGTGTCTCGGCTTTCATTTGTTTGGGCTGACTGGTTAGTAAAGCACTGATGGAGGCTGGAGACAGACTGTAATTTGCTTTCTCTTTCAACAGCCTTGCTAAAGCGGCTCCCGTCCAAACTCCTCTTTCTGCCATTACTTTTCGCAACATCCAGACAAGCATCTTTTCACCTCTTAAAAATTTCGGCATTAACTAATTTTATTAGGCAACACCTAATATACCATATTTTTCATACAGAAATACAAAAACGCCAAATACTTGGCGTTTTTGACGTTCTACGTTTCCGATCGATATGTTTTTCCCAACTGATCACTCAGACCAAAATAATGGCGGAAGTTGTAGATCAGCGGATTCCATGCTTGAGGGTTCACGTGATGAGCACTTTGGACAATCTGTTTGTCTGCATGGACGTGACGCACTTCTGTCTCCACAATCGCAAACATGTCGGCATATTCCGGAAAACGGATTGTGCGGACGACTGCTTCGAGTTGAAGTGGGCATTCTCCCACTCGCTTTGGACGAACGATATTAGAGTCAACAGGTGTCAGCTTGGCTGCCTGAAACTTATCCGCTTCATAGCGGAAGCCCAGCTCCTGTTTATAGTCGGGTACGGGATTGCTGCCCGTTAGCGGAGCCAATGCTTCCACTTGCTGCCACATCGAGGCATCCGGCAAATTGATGACACACTCCGGCCGCTGACGCAAATTTTCCAATCCTTGCGAGCCAAACCCGAGTCCCAGAATGACATAATTTCCTAACGCCCATGACGATGAAATGGGACTGATATTCGTCGTTCCATCTTCATTTTCAGTCGTCAACAGGACGACGGGAGTTCCGTAATACAAAATCTTCGGCTGGATGGTCGTATGGCTAGTCATGAACATAGCCTCCTTTGACTAGAATCACTCTTGCTACGACTTATTCTAGTCGAGGATTATTTCCATCGCGCTCGAAGTATGAATGTATGCTTTCCTCCGCAAATTAGCGTGCTCCTGCTTTTTGCAGGATTTGTACAATCTCATGATAACCTCGTTCTTTTGCACGATACAGAGGTGTTTTTCCTTCGCTATCCGGGATGTTCACATCAGCACCGTGGTCGATTAACAGTTGGACCATCTCTTGTTGTTTTTTTCCACCATCGTTCAATACGATTGCTTCCATCAGTGCTGTCCAGCCCGGATTGTTCACATGGTTGACGTCTACATCTGTCCGGGTAAGAAGTTCCTTTGCTACCTCCACATACCCATGTTCTGCCGCTGGAATCAAAGGAGTTCCTCCGAAGCGGTTGTAAATCTTCGTATCTGGACCTGCATCGATAACCAGCTTCAAGATTTCTAGATATCCCTCTGCTCCCGCATACAAGAACGGATTATCTTGCCGGTCGTCCTGAATGTTGATGTCAGCTCCTGCTTCAATGAGGACCTTCACGGTTTCCACATGGTTGCCGTGTGTAGCCGCCATCGCCGCTGTTCTTCCACGATCATCCTGTGCGTTTATCTCAGCCCCTGCTGCCAAGCTCGCCTTGACTTCATCGGTTTTGCCCTCGGCTGCGGCTGCGAGCATTTTTTTGTTCCATGCTTTTATTTCCTCTTTAGACAGAGACGGCTTTTTACTCGTTTGGGACTGTTGCTGCGGTGGTGGTGAAGGTGTTTGTGTTGGTTGCTGCTGTTGGTGCTGTGCTGTCGTCACTGTCGGGGCGGTTGTCGTCGGTTCATCCATGCAGCCTGTCAACAGCATGCCGAATGGGATTGCAGTAAGAATAAGCCGATACATATCGTACATTCCTCCTCGGTTCGTCATTGTGATAAAGGTCTAAGCCCGGTTAAACACCGAGCTTAACAGTTCATCAACGATGGGGATCAACCCTCTGAATCTATCGTAGTCGGTAGAGATAAACTCCTGTTAAACCTGTTCTTAATGAACTATTTCCTAAAGATTAACTTTTTCTAAAAAAATGACAGGGGAAAGAAGAAAAAACAAAAACGCCAATCACTTTGGCGTTTTTGCGTTCGTTTATTCGGTTATGCCTACACCTTAAATCGGCGAATCATGTGCTGCAGCTCTTCTGCCATATTAGAAAGAGCTGTCGCTGATGAAGCGATTTCCTCCATGGAAGCGAGCTGTTGCTGTGTAGCTGCAGAAACGTTTTGCGTGCCATCAGCAGTCAAGTCGGAAACTTCGCTGACCAGCTCCATCGCTTCTACAACCTGTTCGGAATGGGCAGACACTTCCTGCGCAGATGCAGACACGTCGTGAATCTGGTCGGCTACTGTGCCAATTGAGTTTTGAATTTGACCGAACGTTTCACCCGCACGATGAACGACGCGAATTCCTTCTTGTACTTCCCGGGTGCCTGTTTCCATCGATTCGACGGCGACTTTTGTATCTGTCTGAATCGTACTGATCAACTGCGCAATTTTTTGAGCGGACTGTGCCGACTGCTCTGCCAGCTTCCGCACTTCATCTGCAACAACCGCAAATCCACGACCGTGTTCTCCTGCGCGTGCTGCTTCAATCGCTGCATTGAGGGCGAGCAGATTGGTCTGATCCGCAATGCCTGTAATGACCTCGATGATCTCTCCGATTGCTTGAGAATGATTGCCCAGACCGTCGACCACGGCTGAGAGCTCACGCATGGAGTCATGGATCGCATTCATCTGTTGAACAGCAGCCTGAATGGACTGGTTCCCTTCTCCTGCCATGTTGGCTACTTCGCTCACCATGTTGGATGTCTGCTGTGTATTGTTCGCGATTTGACGAATTCCTCGTGACATATCATCAATGGATTTCGCCCCATTCTCTACACTCATTACCTGGCGATCAACGCCTGCTGCCACTTCTTGAACAGTAACAGCAATCTGTTCGGTAGCCCTGCTCGTCTGATCTGCACTTGCCGTCAATTGCTCAGCAGATGCGGCTACCTGCTCGGAAGTTCCGCCTACCTGACGAATGACAGTGGTTAAACTGCTGGTCATCTCATTGAATGAATTCGCCAGGTCCAAAATCTCGTCACGACTTTTGACAACCAATGGCTCCACACGTAAATCACCATCAGCGACTTTCTTCATCTCTTCCATCAAACGCAAGATCGGTCGACGGATGCTTGTAGTCAGTACGACAGCCAGCGCCACACACGCAATGATAGAGATAATCAGGGCAATATTCAGGTCCCGCTTGACTGACTCATACAGTTGCGCACTTTCCGTGCCAGCGCGTTGTGCTCCCTCACTGTTATACGTCATCATGGCATCCAAATATTTCTTACGTTCTAAAAACAATTCACTGCCGTTTTTCTTGATGCGATCCAGCTCGGCCATGTCTGCATCGGTAGCTGGCCTTCTGATATCGACCTTTTTGGCTATTGCCACGTATTGCGGACTGTATTCCTCATATTTTTTCAGCGCCTGCTTCAATCCTTCGAAATTGTTACGGTCCTCTTCATTGGAAATCGTTTTTTCATAGCTGGTCAATAAGCCGTCCATATAGGCAAATTGGTCATCGATTTGCTGTGCATATTTGTTCTTGTCATCCATGTTCTCTGACGTAAGCATGGTTTGCGTAACTCCGTAAACGGTTTCCAGTGTCATGTTGATCTTCAAAATATCTTCCAGACCTGGGCGCCAATTCGTATTCATTTCCACCATCTTCTGATTCATCTGTTCCATCTTGATAATGGTCGTGATCCCCATAAACAGCATGATGACCAGGATTAGCGCGTACCCACTACCCAATTTTTTTCCGATCGTCCATTTCATTTCGTAAACACCACTTTTCTTGACATATGATGATAGCGTAATCTCCTTTTCCCTCCCAACTGATGGAATAAACCTTCTTGCGCACAAAAAAATTGATCTTTACACAAAAATGATAATCCACAATTCAGAAAACTCCTGTAAGATAGATGAAAATAAAGCGGAATGGAGGACGTTGATGCAAAACTACGACGTCATTATTGTTGGAGCAGGATCGATGGGAATGGCAGCTGGCTACTATCTGGCGAAGCAGGGCATGCGTACACTCATGATCGATGCCTTTGATCCCCCACACACGATGGGCAGCCATCATGGGGATACCCGTATCATTCGCCATGCGTATGGAGAAGGAAAACAATACGTCCCGCTTGCTTTGCGAGCGCAACAGTTGTGGTCAGAATTGGAACAAGCATCCGGCATGCCGCTCTTCGCCAAAACAGGTGTTTTGAACGCCGGACCCTTGAATTGTACTTTCCTGAATGAAATTCGGGAGAGCGCTGAGCAGTACTCCCTGCCCTTGGAAGTACTCAGTGCCGATGAGATCATGCACCGCTGGCCAGGAATCAATCTGCCTGCTGATTACTACGGTTGCCTGGAGCCTACCTCAGGTGTGCTTTATTCCGAAAACGGCATTCGCGCCTATCGAGAGCTCGCCCTTGCCTCAGGAGCTACGCTGCTTGCGAACACGCCAGTCACGCAGTTGGAGCCAGCAGGAAATGGGTTCATCGTGCATACGGAATCTGCCAGCTACCACGGCGATAAAGTCCTTCTATCCGCCGGTGCTTGGAATAGTTCTCTCCTTGACTCATTGGGCTTGTCCATCCCGCTTACCCCTACACGCAAAACCGTCGCCTGGTTTGGTGCAGACGAGAGCCAGTACAGTGCGGATGGCTTTCCCGCT
Source organism: Brevibacillus fortis (assembly GCF_046196545.1). Classification (GTDB taxonomy): domain Bacteria; phylum Bacillota; class Bacilli; order Brevibacillales; family Brevibacillaceae; genus Brevibacillus; species Brevibacillus fortis_A. The sequence continues at coordinate 955,301 of NZ_CP176370.1, read as the reverse complement.
TTCATCTTTAGCCTTCATGACTCCATGTTCTACGGATTTCCCAGCTTTGATGGCAGTGGTGTAAAAATCGGACGCCACGACGGAGGACTAGCCATCGATCCTGATAAACTGGAACGTACCTTTGGAACCTATTTGTCAGACGAAGGCGATGTTCGCTCATTTTTGGAAGCGTATATGCCTGGGGCAGCCGGACCATTGCGCCAAGGCAAGGTATGCATCTACACCATGACACCGGATGAGCATTTCGTCATTGACCGTCATCCAGAACATCCACAGCTTGTATTTGCAGCAGGATTTTCCGGGCACGGTTTTAAATTCGCCAGTGCGATCGGAGAAGCGACCAGCCAACTGCTGGTAGAGGGAGCATCTTCCCTTGACCTGTCTATGTTTTCTTGGAAGCGATTCTCCTGTCCATCATAGATTGTTGTTCAAAAAGCCTCTCGCCGCATTTATGGCAGGAGGCTTTTGTTCGTTTTACCACTCCCAAGACATAGAACCGATCTGCACTGTAATTCGACTGCTCGCTTGTATGGGAAGTCCGGAAGCTCGCATGGTGGAACGACCATTGTCGTAGGGAAACAAGTAGGCGAAACCAGGCCGAGTCGCCTGATTGACCAGATAGGCAGACCTCATTGCTCCCGCTCTTCGTTGTTCATTCAAAAATGCTACCATCTCACTCGCTCGTTTGATCCCCGCACCATGCCCATAATACAAGCCATTGCCGAGCACGACTGCATTTTCCCCTTGCCACTGCGGTGTCGCGCGATCGTAATCAGGATTGGCAAAATAAATCACATCACCAGGCAAGAAGGTATTTGTCCTTACTGTTTGTAAGTCCAGATCCTGATCGTACCGCCAGTCATATAGCAAAATGTCCGCAAACATTCTCTCAAAATCGGGTAAACGAATGGACTGTAGGACTGCATGATAAATAATAATGACCATCGCCGTAGCGCACTCCGTGGCGTATTTTTGGCCCTCACGAAAAATATTGATAATCCCGCTGGATGGCAGCACTCCCGGTCGCAAGCGGAATCCGCCCTGGTCTGTTCGAATCCAGTAAGCTGGATTGGCACGAGATTCTTCAAAAGTAGAAAAGGCCAGGCCGCTTTCGTGCAATGCCAAGGCAGACCTCACCAGATGATCGCGCGTTTTCAGTTCAAATTGCAGGAGCTCAGGAGTCGGATATTCAAATACTTCATCACTTCGTGCCATAATCGCTACCGTTTCACGCTGTACCGGATTTAATCCCCATTCCGCTGTCAACGAGGCGGGATGAACCGGTCTCCCCGCTATGACGATCATATACAACCTCCCCTTCACGCACTGTCCTTCTTATTTGTATGCGAATGCCCATGTCCAAGTGATCGGCTAAAAAACTATCTGAGAAGCACTGGAGGTCCTTTTGGTTTGAGTCAACATAGTGGAGGAGAAGAAAAAGCACAGTTCTCTTCGACTCTGACACGCCAGCAGGGGGGGATTCACTGGTCGTCTCCACTACAAAAAGGGGACCGTCGAGCCAAAGCCACCCTACGGGCGGAAGATTCTCAGGGGAGAAGTGTTCGACAAGCGTGGTCCCCTTTTTGTAGTTCCGACTGGGTAGGCGTTGTCAAGGTCTACGAGCCCTGTGCTTTTTCTTCTCACTAGCTTTGTCCGTTGATCGGTACCTCTAATAAAAATCCCTCGCCTGTTTGAACAGACGAGGGGTCCCTTTTTAGCCTTGTGCTTGTTTGACTGCTTGTGTTGTCGGAGTCGGAACTTGCTTTAAACGCGAGAACATATAGCAGCCGACAATGACGATTACACTGCCGAGCAATTGGATGATGGTCATACGCTCCCCGAGCAAAAGAAAGGCGAGAATGGCCGTAAAAATAGGATTGAAATTGAGAAACATACCTGCTGAGGTTGCGCCAACCTTTTGTACACCGATATTCCACAGCACCATGCTTACGACGGTCGCCATTACACCAACGTAGAACAGCGACAGCCAAAACGTCCAGTCTGTGTTGCTGATCGTAAATGTGGTGACATTAAAGGGCATCATCAACGCGACACCGAAAATCCCCGAGTACAGTGTGGACATCATCGGCGAAACAGTTTTCATCGCCCAACGCCCGCATACGGAGTAAATCCCCCACATGGCGACAGCAGCGAGCATCCACAAATCGCCCGTGTTGAAATGCAATTGGGACAAGTGTGCGAAGTCTCCTTTTGTCATCACCACAAGCACACCTGCAAACGAGACAAGCATCGCGACAATCTGCAACGGTCGAATTTTTTCGCCAACCAGCAAAAAGGAAAAAATCGCGATCGAAACCGGATTCAGCGTGGACAATAGACCGACATTGGTCGCGTCTGTCCGTTCGAGCGCCCAGAACATAAATAAATTAAAGAGGGCTACACCAGTTACTCCCATCACGATCAAAGGAAGGAGTGCCTCTCGCGTTGGCAAAATCCGCTTTTCGCGTATCCAAACAACTGGCAACAAGCAAACAACAGCAATAAGCCAGCGCAAATCGGTCAACGTCAAGGAAGACGCGTGCCCGACAAGAAATTTACCGACAACAAAATTTCCTCCCCAAAGGAAGCTAGTACAGAGTAATAGGACGATATACAGCGGTCTCATGTTGCCTCCTGCCATGTTGAAAGAGTTATGAAGCTTTTATTTGTCCTCTATCATACACCTTTCGCCAGCATTTGGGCGGTCATGTTACACTTCCATTTTTATCTTTTACCAGAAGTCATCCACTTCTCCATAAAAATCAGTTCGTCACGCTCATACCCAAGCTGATTGTAAAAGGCTTGTACACCATGATTGGTTGGCTCGATCAACAGGTTAATCTTTTCACAGCCGATATTCGCCAGCCGCTTTTCCAGCTCATCCATCAGCCTGCTACCTATGTCTTGTCCTTGGAAATCCGGATCGACTGCCAGATGATTCACCCATCCTCGCCGTCCGTCATAGCTGCCCATTACAGCTGCTATCATCCTTTCCTCCTCATTCATTGCCACCAAGAAAAGCTCTGCGTCTCGCTCCAGCTTCTTACGCAATCCCTCACGTGTATCCGAGCTAGAAAGCTGTAATCCGGCTCGTTGCCATAGCTGAATGACGTCCTCGTATTGTTGCAAGGAGAATGATTCAATTCTCATGTTTGATCACCACTATCTTATGTATTTTTATGCTTTTAATTTTATTTTTATACGATGATTGTAATACAAAAAGGGGCTATCTAACAGCCCCTTCCTTCACACAGCCAGCCACGACATGATCACCGGCAGCAATGTAAACGCCCATACCACCGTAATCATCGCTCCGGCGATTACAGCCAAAGTCGCACTGCTTCCTTCTGTTTCCCCACGCTCAAAAGCTTTAACCATCCCCAACGCATGTGCGCCCATTCCGTACATCAAGCCGATGGAAACGGGATGACGGAGCCTCATTCTCTTGATGATTTTAGGAGCTAAAAAAACACCTGCAAAGCTGGTCAGCATGCCGAAAACTGCCGTCATCGTAGTCATTCCGCCAATCGCCTCAGTTACGCTCACCGCAATTGGCAGGGTAATCGAGCGAGGAATGACGCTAATCGCCGCTTCTTTTCCCAATCCGACGAGCATCGTCGTAGATACTCCTGCAATGATAGCAATGAGGGAACCCGTAGCAAGACTCGTCAAAATCATCCGGCGATGCGCCATTAACACCGACCAATTTCGGTACAGCGGAATCGCAAACGCCACTGTTACTACGCTCATCATCTCACTAATCAACGAGGTCGCTTCACTGTACACCTGATAAGGAATGCCTGCGAAAAGCAAAAACAGAATCAAACCGATCGGCGCCAATATGGCCGGAGAAAACAGCAGAGACGGTCTTTTCTTGTTGAACCGTTTTGCTACATAGAAGAAAACGAGTGTCAGGAGTACGCTAGACGTTTTCCACAGGATCATGCTGTTTCACCTCTCCACGATTGAACATGCGCTCAGCAACAACACCTGTCGAAATCATCACAAGCGCACAACCGCTTACGACAACCACAAGCACCAGCAATCCTTTTATTCCCAATAACCATGGATATTGCATCATCCCGACCAGCGATGGTACGAAAAACAGGATCATCTGCGAGAATAACAGAGTCGCTCCCGCTTCCACCCACTGTAGACGAATCAAGCCGGTATATAGACAAATGAACAAAAGCGCGAGTCCGATCAGACTGCCGGGAACAGGAAGGTGAAAAAACGAGCTCACCCATTTCCCGAGCCAGGTGAAGCCGAACAATAACAAAACTTGTGCAATGATGGTGAACCATCTTTTCATCGAGACCACCCCGGTTGCTCTACAAAGGTTGTTCAAAAAGTCATCTTTTGAACGAGCTACCTTCATTCTAAGCCGTCTCGACTCCATTCGTACAATACATAAAAATCATGATTTCTATTCCATTTGGTTATGGCTATACATTTTCTCTATAAACGAAATGAAAGCCTTGGTCGCATGCGATAAATACCCTTCTTTTCGATAAATCAAGGCATACTGCCAGTCAATCACTGGGTAGGAAATGTTGACCGTGTGAAGATTTCCGTTATTCAAGCGTCTTACGATGGAGCGTGGAATGAGTGATATCCCCAGTTGGGTAGCCACCATCTCTCCGACAAAATCCCATAAAGAGCTCATATAAGCGACTTTCGGTTCAAAGCCGGACAGCTTGCACGCTTGGCGCACTACATCATGCATCGCGTACTCTTCGGTAAACAAAATAAAAGCCTCGTCCTTGAGCTGTTCCAAGCTCACCTCATCGACTCCCGCGAGCCAATGCTCCCGATGAACGATAGCGACGAGGTCCTCTGCGAGCAAGGGAACCGCCACAAATTTCTCCTGATCCGTTGGTAGAACGGTTAATGCCACATCGATGCTTCCTTGCTCCATTTGGATTTCAAGCAGCTTGGCGCTGTATTCCTTCATCTCGATATCGATGCCTGGATACTGCTTTTTAAACAGGGCAATCACATTTGGCAAGAGAAAAGAACCCACCGTCGGCATCATGCCCAGTTTGACCCGACCACGCTCGACATTTCGCAATTCTGCAATCGATGACGACATGCCTTCCATCAGCTGCAACACTTTGGTCGCATAGCTGTAGACCATTTCCCCTGCGTCTGTCAGATCCATTTTCCTCTCCGTCCGATCCAGTAGAACTACCTCTAGCTCTTCTTCCAATGCCTTGATCATTTTGCTGATAGAAGGCTGAGAGACGTGGAGGGATTGCGCGGCCTTCGTAAAGTTTTTATGTTTGACTACTTCCACAAAGTATTGCAGCTGTCGAATATCCATGATGCCCTCCGTCTTCGTCCAATCAAAAGCGTTAGCTACAGATTACCACAGGTGAGAGTATGCAAAAAAGCCAGGTACGCAGTCGCGCCCTGGCTTTCATCCAGCGTGAGTTACTTCACGGTTACCTGTATTTTTACGACTTTTCCATTATACGTAGCCGCAATCGTTGCGCGACCTGCTTTCACAGCCGTGATCTTGCCATCCACTACAGTCACAACGGAGCTGTTCGTGGAGATCCAGTCTGCATCGGTTGTGACGTCGACCTTGGTTTTGTCGGTATAAACAGCAGATACCTTCAAGTCTTTTGATTCGCCGACTTTGAGAGCGGCCTTTTTCGTGTCAAATTCCAGCTTGGAGATGACAGCAGACTCTACAGAGATCGAGATCGTCTTTCCACCGTAAGTTGCTTTGATTCTCGCTTTGCCAGAGCCTACAGTTTTTACGACGCCGTTTTCAACTGTGGCGACTTTTTCATCGTCGGATGTCCACTTGGCTTTGCTTGTTACATCGACTTTTTCTTTGGTAGACAGGGTAGCCAACAGCGTTATCGACTGGGTAGTGTCTGGACGCAGATACAGCTTTTTCTTATCACTGTCCAGCTTGGAGACGACATCCACCTCTACTGGAATGGATACACTTTTTCCACCGTATTTCACTTTGAGCTTCGCTGTGCCCGAGCCTACTGCTGTAACCAATCCATTCGTTACCGTAACGATTTCCGTATCATTGCTTTCCCACTCTGCATGAGCCGTTACATCAGTAGTAGACTTGTCAGAGAAGGTTGCTGTTGCGTTTACCTGTTTCGTGCCTCCCACGCTGAGAGCCAGTTTCTTCTGGTCAGCAGTGAGCTTGGAAATCACATCGATCTCAACAGGGACATTCACACTTTTGCCCCCGAAGCTTGCTTTCACTCTTGTTTTTCCGGAACTAACAGCGGTTACCAAGCCTTTTTCAACGCTGGCGATGTCACTGTCAGAGGAAGTCCACTCTGCTTGCTGTGTGATGTCTTCCGTTGTTTTATCCGTGTATTGCACGCGGACGTTCAATTGCTGTGTCCCCGCTTTTTTCAATTTTACTGTCTTTGTATCAACCACTAGCTTGGAAATTTTCTTCTGCGTACTTGTCGTCGCAGAATTTGCCAATGCCGGTACTTGGCCGACACTGGAAAAGATCAGCCCAACCGTAACAGCCGTAGCGAGCATACCTTTTTGCCAGTTTTTCATGCTCACATCCCTCTCCTCTCTACTTTTCCACCATTTTCTATATCGGCTAAACAGCCTTACTTGTTGAATACAAAATGGCAAAGAAAATCATGATTCTTCTGCCCATGTCCCTGCCAAAGGGGCAAAGTGTTGCATCGCCAACGCTCCTGCTCCCATCACGATTGCCTCCCCCTTCAATTCGGAAGGAATGACGCGAAATTTGCCCTTGAATGGCTCCCAGATCACTTGATCGCTATGCTCCTCGACCAAGTCAATGATTTCACGATAATTCTCCACCAAATCACCACTTACAATCACGGTATCTGGATTGTACATGCATACTATATTGTTAATCGTGATTCCGAGGTACAACGCAGTACGGGAGACGATTTCCTTCGCCCAGCGCTCTTCGTTTCTCGCTGCCGCGAACACCTGACGGACATCACTGACATCCTTCACCCGACGCGCTTCCATGATCAAAGAATTTTCGTCTATGTATGTTTGCAGGCATCCTCGCTTTCCACATTCGCACAGATTCCCATTCGGATCAAGCGTCGTATGCCCCAGCTCTCCTGCGCTATTGGAGCCTCCGCGAAACACTTCACCATTGATAATCAACGCAGAACCGATACCCGTGCCAATGCCAATCAAGGCTGTCTTGTTCGACCCTTTGGCAGATCCGTACAAGTACTCCGAGAGGATTTTCACCTTCAAATCGTTGTCGATAACGGTTTTGATTTTCAACCTTTTTTCAATCAGACTGGCAAACGCTACGTCCTTCCAGTCCAGCGTAGTGGATAGCTGAACAATCCCTCGCTCATAATTGATCACCCCTGGCATCCCAATGCCGATCCCGACCACTTTTTCTAACGGAATGCCTGTCTGGTTGAGCATCCCTTCGATCTCGTTACAAATCAGTTCTGCCGTCTCTTCCGGTGTAGAATCCTGTGTCTTATGATCCATCCGGTGCTGAGCAATAATCGCTTCGCTAAAGTCCATGATCCCAAAGCTGATGCGCTTTTTTGCCATGTCCACGCCGATTGTATAAATGGCCCCCGGCTCAATGTCGAGCATGATTGCCTTCCTACCCACACCTGATGAGGTTAGCTCTGTTTCTCGAATCAGTCCTTCTTCGCACAGCTCACTGACGAATCTGCCAATCGAGGTGGCGCTCATCCGCGTAATTTTGGCGATTTCTGCTCGCGATATCGGTCTCTGCTTTTTGATAATGTCGAGGATCATTTGCTTGTTATGCTGCTTGGTCACGTCCTGATCTTGCTTCATGATTTTTTTCATCATACAAAACTCCCATCTTGCTTGAATTCCCGGTAGCATTCCTGTGCGATTATTCTCACACTACCTGTCGCCATTTATTACGTCAACTGGGCCAAACAAAAACCATCCGAATCCCTCGGATGGCTTCTACGTTGCTATCGCTTGTTGTTGTTCAAATCATACGGTGTCTCTTGGTAAACGTAATAGTTTAACCAGTTGGAAAACATCAAATTCGCATGTGCGCGCCAAGTGACAATAGGCTCGCGATTTGGGTCGTCCTTTGGATAGTAATTACGCGGAACAGCAATGTCCAAGCCTTTGTTTACATCCCGCTGATACTCATCTTGCAGGGTGGTCGGATCATACTCGGAATGTCCTGTCACGAAAATTTGTCTGCCATCCCTCGTCGCTACGATGTAAACCCCTGCTTCATCAGACTCGGACAAAATCTCCAATTCAGACACTTGCTTGATGTCTTCCCTGCGATTTTCGGTATGCCTGGAATGCGGAATGTGGAAGTAGTTATCAAATCCGCGGAACAGCTTCACATTTTGCTTATTGAGTGTATGAGGGAAGATTCCGAACATTTTTTCTGGCAAAGGATGCTTCGGAACGCCAAAGTGGTGGTAAAGACCCGCTTGTGCTCCCCAACAAATATGCAGGGTTGAAGTGACGTTCTCCATTTTCCAATCGAGGATTTTTGTCAGCTCCTGCCAATACGTAACGTCTGTGAACTCGAGCTGTTCCACTGGCGCTCCGGTGATGATCATGCCATCAAATCGCTGGTCACAGATCTCCTCAAACGTTTTATAGAACATCGATAAATGTTCTTCCGACGTATTTTTGGACGTATGACTAGACATGTGCAAAAGCACGATTTCCACCTGTAGCGGCGTATTCCCCAGGAGGCGGAGCAACTGTGTTTCCGTTGTTTCCTTCACGGGCATGAGGTTGAGAATGACGATCCTGAGCGGTCGTATGTCCTGTGTGAAGGCACGGCTATCCTTCATCACAAAAATATTTTCTTGGGCGAGTATTTCCGTTGCAGGCAATTCGTCGGGCAATTTGATTGGCATAAAGATCCCCCTTTCCATCCTTTGAACACAGGTAGAAAAACATTAATCCGACAAATTCGACAAAAATACTAGACTTCCTGCCAATTCAACGGAAGAAAGAGAAAAAATCCCCTTGCAAGCAAGTTGCAAGAGGTCTCTTCCCTTAAATCCAGCCGCGCGCTTCCATCGCCTCCGTAATTCGCAAAAGCGAGATCATATAGGCTCCCGTGCGCAAGTCCACCTTGTATTGATCAGAGAGTTCTTTCACGGTGCGATAGGCGTTAATCATGGTCGTTTGCAGCTTTTCGTTTACCTCCTGCTCGGACCAGTAGTAATTCATCAGGTTTTGCACCCATTCAAAATAAGAAACCGTTACGCCTCCTGCATTGGCGAGAATATCTGGGATCACGGTAATCCCTTTTTCCCGCAAAATGGCGTCCGCATCCGGTGTAGTTGGCCCATTTGCTGCTTCTGCAATCCACTTGGCCTGAATGCTGTGGGCATTCGCTACTGTGATGACATTTTCCAACGCGGCCGGGATCAGAATATCCACTTCCAGCTCTAATAGCTGTTCATTGGAGATGACTGTACCACCTACATACTCCAAAATGGTGGCGTTGTCTTTTAACTGTCCTACCTTTTCTATGTCCAAGCCAGCAGCATCATAAATACCTCCGCGTGAGTCACTGACCGCCACGATTTTGAAGCCCAGCTCTGTCAAAAGTCTGGCAGCAATTCTTCCCGCATTGCCAAAGCCTTGAATCGCAACCGTTGTTTGCTCCGGCTTACGTCCAGAATCTTTTAGCGCCTCCAATATCGTAAAGACACATCCGCGAGCAGTCGCTTCGTTTCTTCCTTTGGAGCCGCCGACAGAGAGCGGTTTTCCCGTGATGACTCCCGGAGAATACGCTCCTTTTAATCGACTGTACGTGTCCATCATCCAGCCCATAATCTGCGGGGTTGTATAAACGTCAGGTGCGGGTATGTCTGTCTCCGGTCCGACAATATCAGCGATGGCTTCCATGAAGCCGCGGCTGACTCGTTCCAGCTCATTTTTGCTGAATTCGTGGGGATCACATATGACGCCGCCTTTTCCTCCGCCATAAGGAAGACCAACCACGCCACATTTGAATGACATCCACATGGAGAGCGCCTTGACTTCATCCATCGTCACATCCGGATGAAAGCGAATCCCTCCCTTTGTCGGCCCTACCGCATCATTATGCTGAGATCGGTAGCCTTCAAAGACACGCACGCTGCCATCGTCCATCTTGACAGGAAAGCTGACAGCCAATACTCGTTTGGGTCGCTTTAAAATTTCGACAGCATCGCTCCGCAATCCCAACAATGCCGCTGCAGCATCAATCTGTTTCTGCACAATCTCGTATGGATTCAGGTTTTCTTTCTCTACAGTATTTAGCATCTCTCTTCCTCCCCAATACTTTTCACCTGCGTTTTCTACATCACCTTGGCACAGAGCTAAAGGATGAATGGAGTAATTATATACGATGAAAGTAAATTCAGACAATTTAATTTCATTGTTTTCACATTATTGTGTTATTTTTGGTAAACAAATAAAAAAACGCCCGATGCATCCTCACGACACATCAGACGTTTTTCTCTTATTTTTTTAAATATGCCTTCATCAGCTTCGTTTTCGTCTCCCACATCTCTTCGCTGATGTGCAGACGGTAATGCTCCGGATTTAGCATGCGCAAGTATTCAGGCCAGAACAGCTTGAGTTGCTCACGATGGTAGCTGCGAATCTCTTGCAGGGTCGGCAGTTCATAGACCAGTTCCCCATCCACAAATACCGGAACGAGCAGCGACTCTGCCTGGTAGTTCTCCAAATGCTTGCTCAAATACGTATGGCTCGGATGGAACAAATGGAGAGGTGCTCCCTCTTCGACTGTTGTTTCATGCGGGAAGCACATGTAGTCAGCAATCGCTTTGCCTGTTTCCGGATCAATCAATCGGTACATGTCTTTGATGCCTGGTGTCGTGACTTTTTCCGGATTTCCGGAGATTTTGATCGTCGGCTGATATTCTCCGTCTGCGCCTTCACGCGCCACCAGCTTGTATACGCCTCCGAGTGTCGGCTGATCCGCTGCCGTGATGAGCTGCGTTCCTACTCCCCAGCTATTTACGCGTGCTCCTTGTACCTTCAGGTTCATAATCGTGTGCTCATCGAGATCGTTGGAAGCGACAATTTTCACGTCGGGCAGTCCGGCCTTATCGAGCATTTCACGCGTTTTGATTGACAAATAGGCCAAGTCGCCACTGTCCAGTCTTACGGCAGCCAGCTTCTTGCCTTCCTTCTCCATTCGCTTCCCTAACTTAATCGCATTCGGCACGCCGCTCTTCAGCGTATCGTAGGTGTCTACCAACAGAGTGACCTGCCCTGGAAGTGCTTTAGCAAACCGCTCAAAAGCCTCCTCCTCGCTCTCAAAGCTCTGCACCCATGAGTGCGCGTGCGTCCCTTTTGTCGGAATGCCAAACATTTTCCCTGCCAGCATATTTGAGGTCGCGTCGAAGCCTGCCAAATAAGCTGCCCGCGTCCCCCACAACGCAGCATCTGCTTCCTGCGCCCTTCTTGTTCCGAACTCCATAAGAACATCATTGCCCGCCACGTTTTTAATCCGCGAAGCTTTGGTTGCAATCAGCGTCTGGTAGTTCATGTAGTTCAACAGGGCCGTCTCAACCAGCTGTGCCTCCATGACACGCCCCTCTACGCGAATCAGCGGCTCGTTCGGGAAAACCACGGTTCCTTCCTTCACGGAATAGAGCGAGCCCTTAAAACGAAGCTGGCGCAGCTCTTCCAAAAACTTCGGATCGTAGTTCTCTTCCTGCTCGCTCAAATACTTGAGATCACTTTCTTCAAAGCGCAAATTTTTAATATAGGAAACAATTCGTTCCAGTCCGGCAGATACGGCGTATCCGTTTCCAAAAGGTAGTTTGCGGAAAAATGCTTCGAAAACGACCTTCTGATTGTGTGTTCCGTTCACCCAATGGGCGTACATCATGTTGATTTGATATTTATCTGTGTGTAGTGCCACACCAAATGATTGCATGTCACTGAGGCCTCCTGTGTATTCCTTTCTTTCATCATACCAGAAGCTTCCGCTGGTGCCCATCCGCTGTGGAGGATATTAGGGAATGTGGTATAGTATGGGGATATAAAGAGGAGCAATCGTACAGGCTGGGAGTGAGTATAAGTTGAACAGAAAAATCGTTACGATTAGTAAAGGATTACCTAAAAATAATATGTACAACGGCAAGGAATATCTCTCCGGCATTTGGAAGGAAGAAGCAGACGAGCTCGTTGTCCGTTCCGCGAAAATTGATGACGACGATATTGCGAATCCAGAGTACCATGGCGGCCCAGACCGCGTCGTCTGTGCGTATCCTTTTGAACATTATGCCCATTGGGAGAAGGTATTCGGCCACCCTCTGACCAATGCGGCATTCGGAGAAAATCTCACGCTGGCTGGCATGACCGAAGAGCAGGTCTGCATCGGGGATGTGTATCAATTCGGTGATACCATCCTGCAAGTGACCCAAGGCAGATTTCCTTGCGCGACCATCAACAAGCGCAACAACAATAACCAGCTCCTCAAAGCGGTGGTAGAAATGGGATATACGGGCTATTTCTTCCGTGTTTTGCAGGAAGGGACGATCAAGCCAGACTCCAAGATTACCCTCATCACTGCACATCCAAAACAAGTAACGGTAGCGTCGATTCATCACTTGTACTTCCACGACAAGTCACCATCCCAAGAGACGATACAGCGTATGCTTGAGGTGGAGGAATTGGCTCAGCCCTGGCGAAAAAAACTACTGGAAAAGGTCGTTCAATAAGTCGACTTTTGATCACGAAGTAGTTCAGGATGCTGATTCGACATCGAAAGTGGCGTTCACCTTCGAAGTCCGGTGCTCATGTAGGCTCCCTACATTCCGCTCCTCCTTCTTCAGGTTCTCGCCACTTTCTCGGTGCTGAAAAGTCGACTTTTGAACACTTACTGGAAAAACAGCAACAATAGCGAAAGGAACGTCTCATGCGAATTAATAAGTTCATCAGTGAAACCGGCATTTGCTCACGAAGAGAAGCCGATAAATTAATTGAGGCCAAGCGTGTGACGATCAATGGCCAAATCGCGGAACTGGGAAGTACGGTTGCGTCAGGAGATGATGTGCGCATCGATGGACAGCCCCTCGGTTCCAAAAAGAAAAATGTCTACATCGCCTTGAACAAGCCTGTCGGAATTACGTGTACCACTGAACTGCACGTCAAAGGCAACATCATCGATTTCGTCAATCACCCTGAACGGATTTTTCCTATCGGGCGTCTGGATAAAGATTCGCAAGGCCTCATCCTGTTAACCAATGACGGGGATATCGTAAACAAAATTTTGCGTGCTGAGAACAATCATGACAAAGAGTACATCGTCACCGTGGACAAGCCCATCACGGCGAATTTCTTGCATGGAATGGCAAACGGCGTACGCATTCTCGGAACGACTACAAAGCCTTGCAAAGTAACCAAAGTCAGCGAGCGCGTCTTCAATATCGTGCTAACGCAAGGGCTGAATCGACAAATCAGACGGATGTGCCAGGCTTTTGGTTATCAGGTGCGAAAGCTAGAGCGGGTACGCATCATGAACATTCCGCTGGGGAATTTGAAACTGGGGCAATGGCGCAATCTGACGGCCAAGGAATTGACTGATCTGAATAAAAGCTTGTGAAATAGGGACGGGTTGGAGTCTGTATAGTGGCTCCTTCCCGTCTTTCGTCTGTATGCGAATATTTTATCTTTACTGAAAACTCTCATTTACACCCTCCCCGTCTCCGTTTACCATGCGCAAGCTCATCGCAGGACAAGTGATCGTCAAGGACGAAACAGCTTTGTGCATTTTGACAGGAAACATGCTGAAGGACACGGATGCACTGCAAGAGTATCATTTGGGGGAATCGGCACAAGCGAGCTATCCAAATAAAATTGTCCCGGCACAGCTTACGTTGAAAGACATTGGTGCCATGCTTTCGTAACAACTCATCTGTATTTTCTTTCGTCAACATACGCGAATCATTTGCTATCTTTTCAATATCCTGTTATGCTAGTAGAGAATTATTTTTGTTCGAAGCAACGGATAGCGTAGATAACAAATTTTCGTCTTGATGATCCTGCGAGCAAGGATAGTAATTATATGTGTGTTACACACTAGGAGGCAATAACAATGGAACAAGGTACAGTAAAATGGTTTAACGCAGAAAAAGGTTTTGGTTTTATTGAGCGCGAAGGTAAAGAAGACGTATTTGTACACTTCTCTGCTATCCAAAGCGACGGTTTCAAATCCCTTGACGAAGGTCAAAAAGTTACTTTTGACGTAGAACAAGGCCAACGCGGACCACAAGCTACTAACGTTCAAAAAGTTTAATATAAGCCATACACAAAAAAACAGACTCCTGTAAGGGGGTCTGTTTTTTTGTTGTCTGAAACACAAATAAAAAACCCTACTCCGGTAAATGGAGTAGGGAATGCTAAACAGAACAGTAAATGGTAGACTCAGTATAACACAGTACCTATCGCTTCCTAAAATTTTTATATTTTCTAATAAGGATTATTCGACCGTAGGCAGTCTAGAACGTTGAATATCCGTAATTTGCCCGGAACGTTCAAGACCATACTCGGCTTCTCTACACAAGCAGAGGCTTCATACACCGTTTCTCCCAATATGCTAGACGCGATGAGTGGGCAGCATTCGCCAGGCCGATAGCCTGTACAACGTAACCTCTCTCCCATCGCTGCTCAGCCCCTCTTCTGTAGTAAGTGCCGTCAGACTTGAAAAACGTGCAAGGACTTCCGCAATCTGCTCCTTTTGCATTGGACGAAGAACCTCCTTGTGAAAAAAATAACTTGGTGACATTACCGATGCAGATTTTTATTATTATTGCACTCAAGAGGTACGAACATAAGAACACGCTGTTTAATCAGAAATTGCTTCGTTAACACTAACGAACAATCATCATGAAACGGAGGATATGTATGTAAATGAGTACGTATGTATTGGTTCATGGAGCATGCCAAGTTGAACAAGACATGACACCTCCTCAGCAGGTGACACTGGATCTCTACGTAGAGAAAGTATCTGACCTGATCAAGCAATAAAACGAAAAAGCCGATCATGCACCTTTCTTGTCCAAACCAGAAGAGCTGGTGAATCACCTCGATCAAGTAAACAAATGATAAAATAACCAAAACAAGGCTGTCGACTATCATGTCGGCAGCCTTTCTTCATTCCTATTCCTCTATGTTCAACTGGCGAACCGTATGGACGAGCCTTTGCAATCCATCCCGCAGCTGTTGTTCATTCAAATAAGAATAACTGATTCGTATCCAAGAGCTTAACTCTCGCAGCGGGTCACAGATCGCACCGGGTACAAACGTAATGGATTGCTCTATGCATTTGCCCAAAAGACTTTCCATCGGGACGGAATCAGGCAGCTTCACCCATAAATTAAAGCCTCCTGGTGGGCTGGACCACTCCCAGTCGGTCACAGACAGCTCTTCCTCCGTGATATCCCGGCGAATGGCCAGCGCAATCCGCAGCTTCGCCAAATGCTGCTGCATCCGTTCGGAGAAGAAATAATGCAAAAAAATCTTTTGATTCAACAATGGCGCTCCACTGTCGGACAATGATTTCGCTTGAATCAAATACTTCATAATGGATGGCCGGCATGCCACAGTCGCAATACTCAGCCCCGGCGCGATGTACTTGCTAAAGCTACGCAGATAGATGACATAGCCTGCCGTGTCGTAAGAAAAAAACGGCAGTGGAGGCTCATCACCGAAGTAAATATCGCGGCACGGATCATCCTCTACGATCAGGCACTGATACTTCGCAGCCAGCTCCACCAGTCTCTTCCGTTGTTCAGCGGGAACCGTGTAGCCCGTCGGATTGTGAAAGGTCGGATTGAGATAAAACAGGCGCGGTTTTTCTTTTTGCATCAACAGTTCAACCTGCTCCAAATCATATCCATGCGGCGTAATCTCGATGGGAATCATATTGGCGCCCTGTCTTCTGAATACATCAATGGCAGGACTGTAAGTAGGTCTCTCAATCAACACGACATCACGTGGCTTTACAAGGACTCTGGCAACCAAATCAATCGCTTCCTGCGAACCAGATGTAATCATCAGCTCATCGGGTGACAGGTGAAAATGATAACGGCTGACATAATAGCTGCACAGTGCTTCCCGCAGCTCCTGATCTCCCTGTGTGGTTGAATAGGTACCCAGCACTTTTGGATACAGATCAAACACTTTCTTCACGTACTCGGAAAAGTAATGATTTGGCAATAAATTCGGATCGATCAATGCTTTGGAAAATTGATAGGTCGCCTGCACCTGATGAATTTCCGAAAGATGGCTCTTGTGCACATAGGCAGAAACGATTGGATCATCCATCGATTCTACTGGCAGCAGACTGCTCGGTTGTACATAGTACCCCGACTTATCCTTCACATACACATGGCGGTTTTGTTTCAGCAATTGATATGCTTTAAAAACCGTCAGGCGATGCACGTTCAATTCCAACGCCAACGTGCGAACAGAAGGAAGCTTCTCATGTGCCCTCCACTCTTCTCGTATGATGCGGTCCAGAAGATAGTCATACACTTGTTCGAACAGCTTATCAGAATGACTGTTTGAAAGAACCTCCCTTTTCATGCAAGCTCCCCCCTTTCCCCATGATAAATCACTGTCCTTCCCATCTGTTCTATTCCATATTATCTGTTCTATCCCCTTCCCTTTATGATGAGGAAAAGGGAGGAATCATAATGGTACTGCTTAATTATGTGGTCATGTGCTTGATATTCGGAACGACTTTTCTGGCAATCAAAGTCGGGATTGATGCGGGAGCGCCGCCATTTTTCTCTGCTGGTATTCGCTTCTTTTTGGCAGGTGTCATTTTATTTTCATTCATGCTCTGGAAAAAACAGGCGCGTCTATCGCTGCTGCTCCATAAAGAGATGGTTTTTACCGGAATCGGTTTAACGTTTGGGACATTTGCCACCTTGTATTGGGCGGAGCAGCATATAAGCTCAGGAATCGCTGCGATTTTATCAGCAACAGCACCGCTCATGGTCATGCTGCTTCAGACAGGCATTTCTCGGCAAAAGCTATCCGCCATATCGTGGGCTGGTTGTCTCGTTGGATTTGTCGGTGTCGTCTTATTGATTTTACCTGGTGCGACCATCTCATTCAGCTTCCTTTGGCTCGCTGGATGTGTAGCAGTCATACTCGGTCAAATCTTTTATTCTGCTGGTGCAGTTTACTCCCGTAGCGTCATCCAACGTTTTCAAGACACCTCACCTATTGCTTTGAATGCAGCACAGATGATGTATGGAGGAGCCATGCTGCTTGTTTTATCTCTGTTCACCGAGCAAGTGCATATCGAATCGATGCTAACGGCTAATGCGATCCTCTCGCTCCTGTACTTAATCGTCGTTGGTTCTATGATGGGGCACACCATTTTCTATTGGCTCGTTGCCAAAACCAACCCTGTGTTTCCCTCCACGTGGCTCTATATCTCTCCGTTGATTGCCTTAAGCTTGGGCGTCATCCTGTACAATGAGCCGCTTTATCTGCTGTCGTTAGCAGGGGGAATCACGATTATTGTCGGCATTATCCTGATTAATATGGATGGCTTGAAGCAGTTGATGGGCAAAAAGGCTAACAAGTTAAGTGACATAAGCAATTAGAGATAGAAAAGGAGTACCACAAAACTGGCGCTTTGTGGTACTCCTCTATTTGGAATATGGTTATTTCGTATCGTTGATCAGCTCTTCTTTGAATTCCTCTTTCTCGCCAACACGAACGGAGTATTGCAGCTTGGTTCACCCACGATGAGGGAATTTCTCATTATTTCGCTTGATTGATTTGTTCCGCCATTTTCAGCAACTCTTCTTTCGTGCTTACACTCATCTTGGCTCTCAGGCTATAGTTTACCTTTGTCCCATTTTTCACCCATTCCAAAGAGTGAACGGTATCCCCATTTTTAGGTGCGAAAGTGGAGTACACGGCTTCATTGTCGCCAATCATGACTTTCTCCAAATTCTCCGCAAGTGTACCTCCACTTTTATTCTTGTCACCCAGGATGGAAACTTGTAAGAAAGCACTGCCTTTTTGGCTCTTGTACTCAATCTCTGCATTACGAAGCTTGTCCGATAACGGAATTGATTGTACCACGTATTCTTTTTTCGTTCTTTCTTGTTCCTCTTTCATCGCTTTCTTATCATACTTGTCACTTGGAAGATAGATCGCTTCGGCTGTTGCAAACTTGAAGTCCGTCCCCATCTCTGCCGGGACCTTGAACAGATGGCCAACTTTTTGTTCCATGTCCTTCCACGTTGTATAGGTAAAAGGCTTGGATCGTACATCTACGAAAGGCTCACTGTTTGGATTGGATTCCAACTGAAGTTTTGTCAGCGGCCAATAAATGGCAACCGCTTCACCTGGTTTTAAGCCATTGACGATTTGTTCACCTGTATCCAACTGTTTAAAAATCTCTGCATTTCTATTCTTGATCTGATCCTTTGTGTCAGAGGGGAGCTGCTGCATCATTTGTTGCTGTTCTTGCATACTCATTTGTTCAAGCTTTAGCACTACTTCGCCCTTCTCATTTTTCAACTGAATCATTTCCATCCCCGCCCATACGGAAGACGCTCCTACCAGCATACCTACGGTGACCAGCAAACCTATTTTCTTTTTCACGACTTTTTCCTCCTTGTTTTCCTTGGCACGAATTGCTGCCATGACTTTATGTTTGACATCGACTTTCGGGATCGGCTTCGCTCTCAGCATGTCTTGCATGCGATTAAACGGAATTTTGTCCATTAGCGGCCACCCCTTCCATCGTTGGCAAATAACGTTTGCACTTTTTCAAAACGCGTTCGAATTGCTTGCGCAGGGCCGCAGGCTTTTTGTCCATCAGCTCCGCGATTTCCTCATACTCTCTTTCCTCTAGCACACGCAGGAATAGGAGTGCTCGTTCTTCAGCGGACAGTCGTTTCCAAATATGCTCGAGCGGCTCCCCAAAATAATTGCTGTCGATGCTCTCCTCGACATAATTGCGTCCATCCTGATCCCGGTTGTACAAAAAGGGCAACATGCGGCTTAATTTCCTGCGCTTTAAAACATTCGCGCAATGGTTGAAAGCGATTCGGTACAGCCATGCGGAAAATGACAAGGAGTACGTATACTGTCCAAGATGCTCGTAGGCACGAAACAGGACTTCCTGAACGGCGTCTTCTGCATCTTGTCGGTGACCGAGCATGTGGTAGCAGTATGTAAAGATCGGTTGTTGATAGTGATCGATAATAATTTCGTATTGCTCAAGAGAACCAGCTTTTATTTCTGTCAGCAGGCGCTCTATCTCTGTTTTTTCCACTGTTTGCCCTCCTCTCACTATGAATAACAATTGGCAGCTTTTGTTTGTGACACCTATTTTAGAAATTTATGGTTCTACGAGTAAAAATTCGCTCAAAATAAAAAAGGTGCTCCAGTCGTCTCGTACGAAAAACCTCGTACTTACGAAAGGAACACCCTTATTCCACGCTTGCATTCATTTGTTTGTCCGTACTCTTGTCGAATCCCTTAATTCTTTCCCGGGAAATCGACAGCACCTGTCGGCTGTGCTTTAGAAATGCTCTCCGTTGGCATAATAGCTTTCTTTTTGATAAGCGACAAATGCCATTTCCACTTCTGGGATACCGAGCGACAAGGCATGCTTGGTTACGATCTGGGCAAACTGGTCACGAACTTCTTGCCCGCGTTCGAACCATGCTACTTCAATAAAAGGAAACGACTCTACGATCTTTCCGCCAAAAACGCCTGTCGTCTGCAAGCATTCGATCGTAAAATTGTCCGTGCCGCATTGGCATAGTGCAGCAAGCTCCACTGCAAGTGGTTCGCTAATCGTGGCCATTTGTTCAGCTTGGATGCCTCGAACGATAAGATGTGGCATAGTAACTCCTCCTGTTTGTACGTTCTTCTATGAACTATCTTACCGTTCTAAAGCCAAAATGAGTAGACCAATCTCACGCTTAGGTCAGCGCTGCGGTACTTCCTTGTTGGATTACTACCTCTTGTTTCTGCACTTCTTTGTTCCCTTGCTGCATTTGATACATCTGATAGTACCTGCCTTGCTTCTCCATCAAGTCTTCATGCTTTCCTCGCTCTACAATTCTACCTCGATCCAGTACGAGAATTTGATCTGCATTTTTGATCGTAGACAGGCGGTGAGCAATGATGAAAGTCGTTCTCCCTTTTTTCAACACCTCAAGTGCATTTTGAATAATGCCCTCTGTTTCCGTGTCGATGCTGGCAGTCGCTTCATCCAGAATGAGGATAGCCGGGTCAAACGCGAGAGCACGCGCAAACGAAATCAACTGACGCTGTCCGAGTGAAAGCGTGCTGCCCTTCTCGATAACAGGTTCATCGAATCCTTGCGGAAGACTGCGGAACAGTTGGTCTGCCCCTACATCACGCAAGGCTTTCTCCACTTTTTCCGGCGAAATAGACGGATCATCCAGACTGACATTGGAACGAATCGTCCCTGTAAACAAGAACGGGTCCTGCAAAACAATCGCCATATGCTGGCGAAGCTGCTGTTTAGAGAACTCCTGCACATTACGACCATCAATCATAATCGCTCCACGGTTTACATCATAGAAGCGGAGCAACAGATTGATAATCGAGCTTTTTCCCGAACCCGTGTGACCAACAAGTGCCACTGTCTCTCCTGGCCATGCTTCGAATGAAATGTTATTCAGAACGTATTGGTCGTCTTTGTAAGCAAAAGAAACATCGTCAAAGCGGACATTTCCCTGATAGCAAGGAACTTTTGCAGAATCAACTTCAACGCCCTCTTCCTCGAGTAGTTCAAACACTCGCGACGCCGCGACGAGAGATTGCTCCAGGTTCGCCAGTTGGTTGACAATCTGTGTCATCGGCTGGAACAAGCGATTCAGATAATCGACGAAAGCGTAGAGGACGCCAAGTGAAAGCAGTGTACCTATCCCGAGGGACGCACCGCCGAAATACCAGATGAACAATACAAACGCAATATTGCGGATCAATTGAACCAGGTTAAACGAAGCGGTCGCATTGAGCCGCAGCATTTTATTTTGATAAGTGAACAGCTCTTCGTTCAGTTCGCCGAATTCCCGCATCGTTTCCTTTTCTCTGCGAAACGCCTGAATGATCGGCATCCCTTGGATCGACTCGTTGATCATGCCGTTTATGTCGCTGATGCGTGCCCGAATGACATGGTTAAATGTAGAAGCGTACTTGCGGTACAAGTAAATCCACACGACCATGATTGGCAGAATGACCAGACAAACGAGCGCGAGTCGTACATCAAGCAAGAACAGCGCTGCGAAAATACCGATCAAATAAATCCCGCTCGTAATGAAGTTACCGAGTACATTCGTAAACAGCTCACGGATTGCCTCCGTATCGTTTGTGACACGAGCAACCACCTTCCCGGCAGGGAGATGATCGAAATATTGGATGGGCAATCGTTGAATATGCGCGAACACATCCATGCGCAATCTCTCGATGACCTGATTCGCTGATTTTTGCCATAAGAACTTTTGTCCATAGTGGAAAAGCGAAGCAACTACCAATAATCCGAAATAAAGAGCAGCCAGCGTGAACAAGCCCCTTGTCTCTGGCCGGAAAAATTCGAATATCTCCGGATTGCTTAATAGTGTTGCCTGATACTCGGCTCTTTCCGAACCTTTTACAATAACGAGCTTCCCATCCTCAATCGAACGCTGTCCATCAAACGAAATCGCCTGGTTCAGGAAATAATAGTCGCGCCCCACCTGCAAAACACGAACTTCCCCACCTATGCTCTCACCTGCTGCCAAGTGATCCTGTCTCGTGTAATACTTTCCCTTGTACAGCACGGAATCCTCACGCTGTGCCGTTTCATACCAAGTGAATTCAATGCCCATGATGTGCGTATCGATCATTTTTTTCGCCAAAAACGGACCCGTCAGTTCTGCCCCAACCGAGATGGACAGCATTAATACCGCCAAGAGGATTGTCTTTTTAAAAATCGCTGCATAGTGGACTAGCCTTTTCCCCGTCGTCATTCATTCACCCGCTTTCTGTCAGCGTCGCTTCAATCTGCTGTTTTTCGAATTGTTCTTTATACCATCCGCCCAGCTCCAATAGCTGTGCATGTGTACCTTCTTCGACGATTCGTCCTTCGTCTATGACGAGAATCCAATCTGCATGCTGGACGGCCGTTAAGCGATGTGTGGTGATCAGTGTTGTTTTGCCTGCACGTTCCCGGCGAATATTCGTGATCATCTCCGCTTCGGTTTTGCCATCCACCGCCGACATGGCATCATCGAGTATCAAAATTTCCGGATTGACCAAAAGAGCCCGCGCAATCGATACCCGCTGTTTTTGCCCGCCTGAAAGGGCTACGCCTTTTTCACCAACGAGGGTTTGCAAGCCTTCAGGCAATAGTTGCACATCCCGAGCAAATGCTGCCTGCTTCAACACTTCCTGTAATTCTTCTTCTGTTGCCTCGTTGTTTCCGAACAAGATGTTCTCGCGGACTGTCTTCGAGAACAGAATCTGCTCCTGCGGTACATAGCCAATCCAGCTCTTGATGTTATCCAGACTGATCTGTTCTAGTGCCTCTCCCGAAACACTGATGGCTCCCCGTCCTACCGGAAATTCGCGAAGCAGCTGTCGCACCAGCGTGGATTTCCCGCTTCCCGTACGCCCGACGATTCCGAGCGTCTGCCCCCGGCCAAGAGTAAAGGAGACATCGATTAATTGGTCAACCTGCGCAGATGGATAGCGGAATGTCACGGAATCAAACCGAATGACTTCTGGAACTGCCACATGAACCGGTCTGTCGTGATCCGTCACATCAGCTTCGTAAGCCAAGGTTTCATTGACCCGATCCAGTGAGGCACTTCCTCTTTGCATCACATTGATCAATTCACCAATCGCAAACATCGGCCAAATCAGCATCCCGAGATAGACATTGAACGAGACCAGCTCTCCCAAGGTCAGTTCTCTTTGGAACACGAGGTATCCACCGTAGATCAAGCCGATCATGTAACTGATTCCCACCAATATTTTGACGGTTGGCTCAATCAACGAATCGATTCTCGCCACATCGATATTTTTTTGATACACTTCATGAGTTTTTTGGCGAAAGCGCTCCTGATCCGCCATCTCCTGTACGTAAGCTCGAATCACGCGAACTCCAGAGACGGATTCCAAGACGCGGTCGTTTAGCTCACCGAACGATGTTTGTGCGGTAGAAAAACGCTCGTGAATTTTTTTCCCATATTGCTTGATGATATAGGCCATGAATGGCAATGGAAGGATAGCCGCTAAGGTCAGCTTCCAACTAATCAAAAAGCCCATTGTCAGCACAATCGCCCCTGTAAAGGATAACGAGTCCACCATCGTCAAAATTCCGAAGCCTGTCGTCATCGAGACAGCCTTGAGGTCATTGGTCGCTCGCGCCATCAAATCACCGGTACGATTGCGCTGATAAAACGTTGGTGTCATCCGCAAAAAATGCATCATGAGCTTCGACCGTAACGTCCGCTCCGCCAGAAACGCTCCCCCAAACAGTTGGCGAATCCAGATAAAATTGACCCAATAAATCGCGACAGACAATACACCGAAAAACAGCAAAATGGATACCAGCCGCTCGCCAGTCAGCGTCCCCAGGTGAATCTCATCAATAGCCACCCCGATGATTTTTGGAGGGATAATCTCCAGTAAACCGCCCAGAATCAATAGCAGAATAGCGACCGTATAACGTTTCCAATGCTCCTTGAAAAACCAATCAAGCTTTGCCAAAACCGAGAACATCCGTGTTTCTCCCCTCTCTTTTGCTGGATGGGTGACCTTTTTTAGAGGACAAAAAAGACACATCGCCCGTGAGCAACATGCCTTTTCATCAACAAAAATAGAAAAGGCGCAAGTTACGAAAAAGGTAACCTACGCCATGTTAACGAGATCAAAAAAACGATACTACGCTCGTATCAATGGTGGGGTTACGTCATATGGATGACCCATGCGTACAATTCTTTTCATGACTAGCCCACCTTTCCATTAATATTTTGAATTTCCAATAAATACATTCTGAACTTTACCACTCTTGCGGATACATTGTCAACTGATCTTTTCGCTAGCCCTTTTTGTACATGTACGATCCGCGTTGGACAAACGTACAAGCCATATATGAGCCGCAAAAATATTGTAGAAAGCAGGAGGTGATTACTTTGGCATTGAGGTTTCGAGCTATCTTACGAGGCTCTGAAGAGGTTCCGCCAGTCAGAACAAATGCAACAGGTACTACTAGCTTTCGATTAAGTCAGAATGGACAACGACTCGATTTTCGACTGGTCGTGAACAATTTGCGGAATTTCACGGAAGCTCATATTCATATTGGGGCCAGAGGCGTAAATGGGCCTGTTGTTGTCTTCCTGTTTGGTCCGGTAACGCGTGGGATCAGTGTGAATCGGGGTGTTGTGACTGGTTCCATTACTCGAGCTGATTTGGTTGGTCCGTTGCAAGGCAGACCCCTGTCAGAATTGATTCGGCTTATGAAAAACGGGCGAACGTATGTAAACGCGCACACGACGCAAAATCCGGATGGAGAGATCCGCGGTCAAATCAGACGTGTCCTTCGTTGCAATAAGAGGTAAATGAACGAACACTCCTTGTCTTTGGGGCTACACGCAGGCAAGGGGTGTTTTCTTAATTTTTGCTTGCGAACTTTTTTTGGTATGATTATCCTCATGAAGCTTATTCAGGAGGCTATTTATTTTGTTATCATCCAATCAAAAGCGTCGATTGACATCTGTTCAAATCATCGTGTTCGCCTACGTTGGGCTCATCCTGATCTCAGCGTTTCTTCTGTCATTGCCGTTTTTTCATTTGCCGGGAGTCTCTCTTTCTTTTGTTGACTCTTTGTTTACCGCGGCGAGTGCCATCAGCGTTACCGGGCTTACTGTCATTACGATTCATGAGGTTTTCAACCAGTGGGGGATATTGTTTCTTACGTTGCTCTTCCAGGTTGGCGGGGTCGGAATCATGACACTCGGAACGTTCATCTGGATCCTCATGGGTCAAAAAATCGGTCTGGAACAGCGCATCTGGATCGCGACGGACCACAACCGCTCCACGTTGTCCGGTCTGGTCGACCTGATGCGCAATATTCTCGTGATTGCGCTCTTGATCGAGCTGGTGGGAACCATCCTGTTAGGCAGTCACTTTATTTACGCCGGCTACTACCACGATTGGTACACCGCGTTCTACCACGGTTACTTTGCATCTGTCAGTGCTTTTACGAATGCCGGGTTTGACCTGCATGGAAACTCCATGCTCGACTTTACCCACGATTACGTGTTTCAGAGCATCGTGATGATCTTGATTATTTGTGGAGCGATCGGGTTTCCCGTACTCGTGGAGCTGAGAACGTACTTTTCCTATCGCCGTGCAAAAGTGCGTTTCACTTTTTCTCTCTTCACCAAGATTACGACACTGACGTTCTTTTCCTTGATCGCCATTGGCGCCCTGCTCATTTTCGTTTTTGAACGAAATCAGTTTTTGGCCGATAAGACCTGGCATGAAATGCTGTTCTATTCGTTGTTCCACTCCGTCTCTTCGCGAAGCGGCGGCTTGGCTACAATGGATATCAGTCTCTTGTCGACCGCGACACTCATCATGCTCTCCGGGATGATGTTCATTGGCGCTTCTCCGAGCAGCGTGGGCGGGGGGATACGGACCACGACGTTTTTCGTCCTAATTGCCTCGGTTTTTGCCAACATGCGTGGCTACAAGGAAGTAAAGGTGTTCGGAAGAGAGCTGGTTGATGAGGACATTCAGCGCTCCTTCATCGTCTTTTTCATCGCGATCATCCTGGTGTTCACAGCGGTCATGCTGCTCGTCTGGTTGGAGGATTTACCTTTCCAGCACGTCTTGTTCGAGGTCTGCTCTGCTTTCGGTACGACCGGATTGTCTACCGGGATTACGGCTCAGATGGGCATAGGCGGCAAGCTCATCCTGATTATTACGATGATGATCGGACGTATCGGGATTATCAATTTGCTCCTCTTCTTGAAGCGCAATGACCGAATCGTACGCTACCATTATCCGAAAGAACGCATCATCATTGGTCAATAGAGGAAAGGAAATCCCCCAAAGCTATGTAGCCGTTGGGGGATTTTTTTCGAGAATCAAAAGCGGATTGATTTTCCGTACTCATGGTGAGCTTCCCCACTTTCTGCCTGCGAAAATGATGTGTCGTTGCACAGTTTATTCGCGTGAAGAATTTTGATGAAAAAAAGCTCCGCCAAGTCATGTTGGCGAAGCCTTTCTTGTCATCGAATGTCGGATTAATACGGGCCCCAGTTAATCAATACCCCGATAACGATAAACACGATGGAGAGAACTGTCCATACCGCTGTGAGCGGAAGCATGAACTTCAGCCACTTGCCGTAGGAAATACCACTCATCGCCAAAATACTCATCAGAACACCTGAGGTCGGGTTAATGCAGTTGACCACACCTTCTCCGAGCATCAGAGCCTCTACTGCGACCTGGCGCGTAATGCCCATCAGGTCAGCCAATGGTGCCAACAACGGCATCAGCATAACGGCTTCACCTGAACCGGACGAAATCAAGAAGTGCAGCCCCGCGCTTCCGAGGAACATCCCAATCGCCCCTGCCATCGGTGAGAGCGGCTCCAGAATGGTAGCAAGCCCGTACACGATGGTATCGAGGAACTTCCCATCTTCCAAAATGACCGTGACCGCGCGTGCCATACCGACAATCAAAGCCCCATAAATCAGTCCCTGACAGCCTTTTAAGAATGTTTTGGCGATATCGTTGCCGCTCATCTTGTTGAGCAAGCCTACTCCGATCGCAATAAAAATAAAGATTCCAGACATCTCGTTTACGTCCCATTTGAATAAGATCGTGCAGACGATAAAACCAATCAGAACGATCCCAGTAAACGCCAAGATCAATTTGTGACGGGTAGTAAAATCAACATTTTTCGTGTCTACTTCCATCGTGGTTGAACCACTATCAGAAGGAAAGAGCTCGTCCCCCAAGATACTCTTGTTTTGACGAACCTTCCGCGCGTAACGCCCGATGTACAAAATGGTTACGATCACAAACGTAACATAAATGATGGTGCGGTAGCCGATGCCTGAAAACAGCGGCAGCTCCGCAATTTCTTGGGACAAGCCCAGCGTTCCCGGAAAAGCAATGGTGGTATTGAATCCGGCATACACACCCAGATAAATCAGAGCCACACCGAAGATTGCATCCATTTTCATCGCTCTCGCAATCATGATGCCAAGCGGAACGAAAGCAATGACGGAGTTGACGATGACACCCAACGTACCCAATACGGAAAAGACGGACGTGATCAAAATAACCAGCAGCCACTCTCTATTTCCTAATTTTCTGACCATGGTCAGAATCGCTGCGTTGAGTGCACCTGTCTTATCCAAAACAGCTAAAGCACCGCCTGTGAACAAAACGAGGAAGATGATCGGTGCGCCTTTGACCATCCCTGTCTGGATCGCGGTAAAAAACTCGATAAAGCCCGTAGGATTCGGCTCCACTGCATGATAGCTACCCGGGACAACCGTCGTCACATTGCCGTTTTTTACACGGTCAAATTCTCCTGTCGGGACCACATAGGTAGCCAACGCACATAGCAGTAAGATGCAAAACAAAAGGACGTAGGCGTCTAGACGAAATAAGCTTTTCTTTTTTAGTTGCTTGCTCTCTGTCATAAGGTAACCCCCTGCTTATGTAGCGCTTCTCTAAGAATGTTGGGCTGCTTCATAAATCGCAGCCGTCATGATTTTTGCCCCATAAATCAAGGCATCCGTTTGAAAAGTCATCTGTGGATGATGCAGAACAGGTGTGAGCCCACATCCCAGGCCAATCATCGTAGTTGCCAGCTCAGGACGGTGAATCGCGTAAAAATGGAAGTCCTCTCCGCCTGGTGTCACACATATTTCGGCAATTTTGTCCTCACCCAATACTTGCCCAATTGCCTTTTTAGCTACTTGGATCATGTCCGCATTGGCGACAGCAGCAGGTGTGACTCCCGACCATTCCCACTCCACATCCATGCCCATCAAAGCCCCTGTCTGACTCATGGCATGCTCGGTCTTTCTCCGCAATTCTGCCATGCCTTCATTGGACTGGGCACGTACATCGAGGCTAAAGGTCGCTCGATCAGGGATGACGTTCACCGTTTCTCCCCCTGCTTGTAATTGCGTCATCTTCACAGAAAAAGAGCATCCGTCTTGCAGGCGAATGTTTTGCAACGCAATAACCAAAAACGAAGCGGCTTCGATGACATTTTTACCGAGCGCCGGACGTGCTCCGTGTGCTTGCAGACCTGTAATCGTCCCTCTGATGGAGCTAGACGATCCATGCAAAATCGCCGGAGCAGCGCTACCATACGGCACTTCCATTTCCGGGCGCAGATGAACGCCGATCAGCTTTGTCACGCCTTCCAGGGCGCCATCCTTCATCATCTGCAAGGCTCCGCCCATCTTCTCTTCAGCAGGCTGGAACAGAAAGCGCATCGTTTTCGGCGGCACCACTCCGCTAGCTTGAATCGCAAGGGCGCTGTAGAGAGCCAGTGTCGAGTGAGCATCGTGTCCGCATGAATGATTCGGTCTCACCACGCCGTCCACTTCCTGCACGAGTGCATCCATATCTGCGCGTAAAGCAACGATTTCAGCACTCTCTCCAGGAATCTCTGCATAAAAGCCGTGGTGCCCCTCGAAGCGTGTGACGGCAATTCCGGCCGCCTCCAAGCGTTCCCGCAAATATCTCGCTGTTTTCTCCTCGTGCCAGCTCGGCTCCGCCAATTGATGCAAATCTTTGTATGTTCGCACTATTTCGTCGTGATGCTCGTCCATGTATAAGAACGGATTCATCCGATTCATCATCCTCCCTGATGTCTATCTCTAGTATCTCTCTTTGCTCTACCGGATGTATAGCAAGATTTGTGCCAAAACTATATTGTTATAAAAGTTAAGCATTTCTGAACAATTTCGGATTTTTAGGTTATAATATAGGTTGGTTTTTACAGATATTCAATCCAATATTTTCACCCAAATTTAAAAGCTATTCAGCAGATATAAAGGAGTTCGCATCATGATCAAACAGAAACCACGCATCTTGTTGATGACCCGGCTAGAGACGATCAGTCTGCTGTTTGCAAACACGCTCACGTCTTTTTTCGGCAACCGCTTGGACATCATTCGAAACCATATGCAAGAACAGCTTCACCTGAGTGTGTACGATGAAGTTGATCTCATCCTCGTTTCGGACACGAGTCTCTTGCACGATCAGCCAGCTCCTCCGTCAGACATCCCTGTGCTGCTGGCAAGGCGCACGATCGACATTAACAAATTGGATCAACTCATGGATTTGCCGCCAGGAACGCGCTGTCTATTTGTTTCCAACTCCATCGAAATGGTAGAAGGCGCGATTGAGCTCTTGTTTCATCTCGGATTTTCTCATCTGACATTTGTGCCGTACGTACCCGATACCGAGACACCGCTTCCTGAAAAAGATCAAATCGATGTCGCTGTCTGTCATGGGCTCAGGGAGCTGATTCCTGCTCATTTTGAAAACGTCATTGAGTTGGGCCACCGCCCTTTGGATTTGACGACGATCTTTGATATTTCGCGCCTGCTTGATCTGTCTCCGGATAAGGCAAACCTGTACACGGCTGACTTCATCAGTGATTTCGTCCATATCGGGCGCAAGCTGACCAACTCGGTACACAATGAACGGAAGCTGAATGAAAAGCTGAGTTCCATTTTAAATGCGGTTCATGAAGGCATCATTGGCACAGATGCCACAGGGAATATCACTGTGCTGAACAAAGAAGCCGAGAAAATTTTACATATGACTGAAACTACTTGCATCGGGCGAAATGTAGCGGAGGTCATTCCCGAATTTCTTATTCTCGAAGTAGTCGAGTCACACACGGAAGTAACGAAGCAAGTATTGGAATTCCGCGATTTGTACCTCTTGGTGACCAAGATTCCCACTTTCTTGGATGATCAGTTTCTAGGCGCGGTCATTACTTTTCAGGACGTGACAAAGGTACAGCAGATCGAACAGGAAATACGGACGAAGAGTGCCAATCTCGGACTGATGACCAAGTATTCGTTTGACAATATCATCGGTAAAAGCCCGTCCATTCAGGCCAACAAACGAGTGGCGACCAAGCTGGCCGAAAGTGACTTTACGATTCTCATCACAGGGGAAAACGGAACCGGGAAGGAAGTTTTTGCCCAAGCCATTCATCAACACTCGACGCGCCGTGACGGTCCGTTCGTCCCCGTCAATTTTGCAGGGCTGACCGAGAGCTTGGTAGAGAGTGAATTGTTCGGGTACGAGGAAGGTTCTTTTACCGGAGCACGAAAAGGTGGAAAGATGGGGCTATTTGAGCTGGCTCACAACGGGACCATTTTTCTGGACGAGATTGGGGATGCCCCGCTCAGCATTCAGGCGTCACTGCTTCGTGTTCTCCAGGAAAAGCAGGTCATGCGCGTAGGGGGCTATCGCGTCATTCCGGTCAATGTTCGCGTCATCGCCGCTACCAATTGCAACCTGATGGAAATGGTCAAAAAAGGGACGTTTCGCGAGGATTTGTACTACAGACTGAACGTCCTGCCGTTGCACATCCAGCCCCTGCGTGATCGTCCTGATGATATTTTGGTGCTGATCGATTATTTCTTGCAGAAAAAAAAGCAGCGTCTGTCCTTCTCGCGGGAAGTGACGGAACAGCTACTCCGTTACGATTGGCCAGGCA
Source organism: Brevibacillus fortis (assembly GCF_046196545.1). Lineage (GTDB taxonomy): Bacteria > Bacillota > Bacilli > Brevibacillales > Brevibacillaceae > Brevibacillus > Brevibacillus fortis_A. The sequence goes on along the minus strand of NZ_CP176370.1, from coordinate 924,529 downwards.
ATATTCGCGAGCTGGAAAATTTCATTCACTATGCAGTCGTCATCGCTGAGGGGAATCAGGTGGAGTTGGCTCATTTGCCGGAGCGTTTTTTTGCGGGGCATGTCTCTATTCCGCCGCTTCCCTCTCACCGGGATGATACGCTGGAAGATACGATCCGGTATTTGTCCAGGCAAGGCTCCTTGGGAGATTACGCAGCAATCCTGCAAGTACTGTCCGATTGCTACAAGCGTCAGGAGCGTATTGGACGCAGTGCCCTGCTGGCGAGGATGGAGAGTCCAACCACCTTGACTGAAGCCCAAATCAGGCACAAGCTGACCGTGCTGGAACGCGCTGGGTGTGTCTCGATTGGGGTCAAGAAGCAAGGGACGCAGATTACTGCGTTAGGGCAGCAGGTGTTAGCGGCTTTGCTGATTAAGGAAAAGGGATAAGTATGGTTGTCTTCCAACGATTGTGGAGCCCGAAGCCCTACCACATGTTTTCCAGTCGCCTATATCCTCTCTTCGTTCGGGCGGTCTCCTTCCAAACATATGGCAGGACTTCTTTACAGCAGTGTTATCATTCATTTTTTAAACCGTTTTATCAGCTAGAGCAGAGAAGCTTACTTGCTACACTTCTTGAATCACTCTCAAGGTGCTCACCAAAGCTACGTAGGAAGAAGTGCATTTCCAGTCCAAGCGCCTCTGGAGCCCTACCTAGCGTAGAAATGAATAGCGGGGAATTTAAGCTTCACTTATGAGATACTTCCTCGAAACTTCAACGTTTGAAGCGCTCCCGCTATTCTGCACTGCCCCCTGTCAAGTAGACAGTATATAGAGAGCAACGCTAAGCGACCTGAGTCCGGTATTCATATGGACTTAGGTTGTTTAATTTTTGTTGAAGGCGTTCACGATTATAAAAATGGATGTATTCCTTTACAGCATGCCTTACTTCCTTGGCTGTCCGGAAAGAATAGCGTGAAAAACATTCTGATTTGAAGTGACTGAAGAAGTTCTCCATACTTGCATTGTCCCAACAGTTCCCTTTTCGAGACATACTGGGTATGATTTTGTATTTCGTAAGAAGATGATTATACTGACGGGATGTGTATTGAAACCCCTGGTCGCTATGCAGGAGGATTCCTTTTACATCTCGTTTCTTTTTCGCTTGGTTGAGCGTATCGATTACTAATTTGATATCATTATTTCGACTGATCTGGTACGCAATAATTTCATGATTGAATAAGTCTTTAATTACAGACAAATGCAGCCTTTGCCCGTTAAAAATGAGATAGGTAATGTCCGTTACCCATTTTTCATTTGGATGGGAAGCATGGAATGCTCTGTTTAGCAGGTTTCCTGAGACAACGTACGCTTCTTTTTTACCATAATAAGGCCTTTTCTTACGAATAACGGCTTGCAGTTGCATTTCGTTCATGCAACGTTGGATTCGTTTGTGATTGATCGGTAAGGGGGATTTCTTCTCCAGCCAAATCTTAATCCGTCGATATCCGTAAATCCCCTTCACTTCTTTATGGCATTCCATAATTCTTCTTTTGATCTGTTCGTCTTCCAGTTGCTTGGGAGTGATCGTTTTCCTACTCTTTATCCATTTGTAGTAGCCACTTCTGGAAACTTGCGCTTGCTGACATAAAAGGAGAACGCTGTGTCCGCTCTTGGCAAGCTCCTCAATAAGTGCAAACCGCTTCTTATAAGGTACTGACTCCATCCCACCCTTTACATCTTTAAAAGCTTTTTTAGCAAGGCATTTTCCGCTTCCAGCCGCTTCATTTTTGCTTCAGGATCCTCGGGTCTTATTTTGGGTCTCCCTACACCAATTCCCCTTACTTTTCCTCGTTTTTCTTCCAGTCCAGCTATCCCTTCTTTTTCGAAATGATTCACCCATCGACGTAACATCGTCGGATCAATCCCCAATTCTTTTCCGCATCTTCTGTAGCCCATACCCGTTTTTATATAAAAATCTACTGCTTTTTTCTTAAACGCTACGTCATACGTCTTTTGGATATTCCCCATTGAAATCTCCCCCCGTCAAAGACAGAATACGTTGCGCTCTTTTTTCTGTCTACCTAAAGGGGATCATAACTTTCATTTCGGAGCGGACAGTCAATCCCCTTTGCGGGGCGTAGGCCGAAGCGTAGACTGGAAATGCACTTCTTCCCTCCACTACAGCATCGGTACCAGTCTATGAAAAAAAGCGGCAGGTTCTAGCTCCTCCGCTTTTTTACGTTATTCCACCTAAGTAGTCACGATGGACGACTCTATTTTTTCTGGTTGAATCATAGGCAAAATAGGCAGTTCCATCAAATTCCGATGCTTGCCCGGCCCGTAGTAATCCTGCTCAGCATGTGCCAGACGGAAGCCATAGGCAGACAGCGCGCGAATAGAGGATGCGTTCGTTTCACTTACCGTAACCTGCACGGTGCGGAGTGACGGAAACTGGCGCAGGGCTTGCAGTCTGGCTTCAATTAACCGTTTGCCAATGCCTTGGCCTTGAAACTCCTTGCGCACATTGCTGAACAGAAGCCAGCCAGTCGTCTGGTACATATCAATTCCGGCGCAGCTAAAACCGATGAGCTGGCCGTTATAGGTCGCCTTGAAAATCAGCTCAGGAAACAGCTCCATATACTTTTTCAGCTCATGCAAGTTCATTCGATCGGGTAATGTCATATCCGCCAACGTAATCATTTCCGCAAAATCATCTCTTACGACGCGCTCAATCTGCACTTCCACCCTACCCGCCTCCTGTACATTCGCTCTTACATTTACACTGTAGCAGACGGGTATAAAGCTGGAATGGATGGCGTGTGAAAGTACTGTAAAATTCATTGCTTCCGGCTGAACAAACGTCTATAGAAGCGGAATGTATATAGATATTTTCATCGCCACAGGAAAGCTGGAACCCCTCACGTCTGTCACTTCAAAATCCGGTCCCTCGCCTCTCTCATAATTCGATTGAGGCAACCATGTTCCGTAAATGTAGCGACGTGTGTTTTGTACAAGGTCGGCATCACCCGTCACTTTGAATTCCGCGTATTTTCCGCCAGGCAAGACGAGCGAAATAAAGCCTTCAGGCCATTCATCAGGAACACGATGTACAGCCTCGCCGATCACAAAAGAAAAGCTTCCGTCATCTTCAAATTCGCAGGCGATTCCGTATGACATATCTTCCGCCGCTTTATTCGGAATCCGCAAATAGTCTTGATTGCGGCCGAATTCATAATAAAAGCCCGGAATATCTTTAAAATGCTGCTCATCCTGTAAGCTCGTCCGGAACCTGCGCCCAATGATACAAATGTCATCCAATGTCGCGATGGTTGGTTTGTTCATCGTGATCTCTCCTTTGATCGTTTGGCGAAAGGCCAAGAAGTCCATCTTGGCGAGATAGGGCAGCGAATGATTTTCCCGTCGATACCTTCCAGGTGTAATCCCGAACTGCTTCTCAAAAGCGCGTGTCAATGCTTCCTGCGACTGGTATTGATAGGCCACCGCAATTTCGAGTACATTGTCACTTGTCTGTTTTAGCGCAAGTGCGGCTTCCGACAGTCTGCGCTTGCGAATGTACTCCTGTACGCCGAAGCCTGAGATTGCCTGAAACAGCCGCTGAAAATGAAACGCAGAGAAATGCGCCCTGGAAGCAATTTCTGTGATATTCATTTCTTCCTGAAGATGCTCTTCCACATAATCAATCGCGTCCTGAATCCGCTTGTACGTGTCCATCTTTGACTTCCTTCACCTATTTTTTCTTTAGTATGCGGGAGATCACTGGCGTTTTTTTGATCAACTGTGCTATCTTTCAAGCGTTACGTCGTCAGTCGCTCTACCAATACGGGTGACAGTTCCTTCTCTTCCTTTTTCCCAACCAGCTGCTGTGTCCAAATCCGCTCATGCAGCATCTCAAATGCGTATTTTCCCATCAACGTACTGGAGCTGGATACAGTGGTGATCTCGAGCAGTTCTCCGATTGGCTGATCATCGCAACCGACTACGGCTAAGTCTTCCGGTACGCTAATCCCCAACCTGCTCGCTTCTTTGATGATCCCTGCCGCTATATGATTGCACGATACGATCATTGCTGTCGGCCGCTCTTTTGTTTGCAGCAATTTCCCCACGACATCCTTGCCGTCTTGGATCGTTAAACACTCTTCAAACGACCACTCAGGAGAGGGTATCACGTCAATCGAACGCAGCTTTTCGTAATAGGCACGTTTGCGATGCTGACTGTTAAAGCTGTTTTTTCTACCGATGCAATACCCGATCCGGCGGTGTCCCTTCTTCATCAGATACTCCATCCCGATCAGAAACGTTTGATAGTGGTCGATATGAACACTCGAAACAGAGGAGGTATCATTTGCTTCACACGTGATGATAGGTCCGTACCCTGCGTATTCATTGAGTGTTTCGCAGGAGCTGGACCTGGAGCACATGATGAGCCCGTCGATTTTTTTATTTTTGAGCAAGTGCAATACGCTGCGTTCTTGCTCGGGGTTGTTATTCGTTTGGCACACCATCAGTTTGTAATGATGCTGGACTGCTTCTGCTGCAATACCTTCGATAATGGAGCTGTAGTATTGGTTGTTGACGAGAGGCAATGTCACACCGATGACCATCGTTTTTCCGGTAGAGAGGTGAACCGCATTACTGTTTTGAACATAATTTTGTTCTTCAATAATCTTGAGAATCTCCGCGCGTTTTTTCTCGTTCACGTACGGATGGTTGTTTAGCACACGGGAAACGGTTGAAACGGATACACCTGCCAATTTCGCGATTTCTCTTATATTAGCCACTCAGATTACTCCTCGAAGTCGGATCAGTAATTATTACATACATCAAAGCACATTCCGCTTGCTCTGAAAAGCGTTCCACATATTATGCTCTCCTTATGTAGAATGAAAGGAGTCGTGTTTTGTGATTCGCTTAAAATTTGAATATCTCTTGTTTATCGTAGGCTTATTGATTTTGGCGCTCGGGATCAACATGATGACGACCATTACATCCTTTGGTCTTAGCCCGTATGATTCTCTGTTTATTGCCCTGTATCAAAACTTCGGGATATCGATTGGCTTCTGGATGTTTGCCATCAACCTGACCTTTGTAGTCATCGTCCTTTTCATGGATCGCAGTTATATTACTGTCGGTGCCATTTTGGTCATGGTGCTGATCTCCCTCTTTGTCGATTTGATCGGGTCCATCGATGCGCTTATGGCTGCTATCCGTTCATTGCCGCCGCTTCTGACCATGACACTTGGAAACATTTGCATCGGCAGCGGTATCGGGTTGTATGTGTGTACACAAGTGTGCACAGCTCCCCAAGAGGCATTTGTACTGGTCATGTCGAAAAGATTAAAGTGGACATTCAGACGGACAGAAATTTTACTGGCGTGCATGTTTCTCAGCGCAAGCTTCCTGTTAGATGGCCCGATTTATTACGGAACAGTCGTGCTGTCTTTTACGACTGGCTACATTATTCAAGCAGCAATCAACCTCGGGAATAAGATGCTTCGTCTCGTCAATCAAACGAAGGGGGCGGAGGCATAATAGGAGGAAAGCCTTGAGAAATTTTCGACCAAAAGTTGTGTGTTCCCTTGCAGTGAGCCTGTTTCTATTGCTTGTCGGTTGCTCCTCTTCCACTGGTCTCGTAAAAGCTAGCGGAGATGTTTTTGCCCAGAGCGAAATTCACAGACTGACCCAAGATCCTGAAAACGTGACGCATTACCGGCCGATGAGTATTCAGGAAATGACACCGCTATTGCCTTCGTCTCTCCAAAGCCGAATCAAGCCAGTGGATAAAACGAAGCTGCCTTTTCCTGTCGAAAAAGAGATGGCCTATCTCGTCTCATTCTCCTCAGGCTCCGAAAAAGAAACACGACACCAGCTACAGCTAACATACGCGCAGGATAACGAAGACCCTATTACGGAAAACTTCTTCATCGTACGTATGACAGAGACTGCTGAAAACCCTTTGGCCCACGTGAAGCCATCTGCTTCTGGACTGGATTCGTTCGGGAACGTCATGCGCGTTGAGCCACTGACCGACGATATCACTTTCTATCATCATATCATCACGACAAACAGCTCTTATGTGTATAACTTTTACAAGTATGATGACAAAAATCACGCAGTAAATCTGATCGTCACAAACGCCCATGAGGTGGAGTTCTTTGATCAAGGAATCTTCTATCATCTCGCGTACCACACTGGAAGCACTCAACTGGACCCTACCCTTCATGATCAGTTGGTAGCGCTGGCGAAGAATTTAATTTCTGTCCGTTCCTAAATGAAAAAGAAGGATTCCCCTGTAGGTCATAAGACTGCGAGGCGGAATCCTTTTTTCTATCTCTTGACCTTCACGTGGCGTGAAGCTTTACGATATTTTCCAGTACAATCAAATAACTGGAGGGTGAACGATGCCAAACCACGAACAAATTTATAAAAATCAAGCGGAACAGTACGATCTAATGATTTCCAGACAACCAAGTCTGCTCGCTGTCATCGAAGAAATCACCCCCGTCAAAGGACAGGACGTGATCGATCTGGGGGCTGGCTCAGGAAGACTTACGTCTGTGCTCGCTCCTCATGCCAAGTCCATTCTGGCTCTCGATGCTTCCGCTGCTATGCTAGAAGTGAATGCACAACAGCTGACGCAAGCCGGTCTTACCAATTGGAAAACCAACGTAGCGGATCATCGAGAACTTCCCGCAGACGATAACAGTGCGGATGTCATCGTAGCAGGGTGGACGGTTTGTTACCTCACCAGTTCTGAAGTTCCCAACAACGAGCTCCATCTTGAAAAGATCATTCAGGAGATGAAACGCGTGCTTCGTCCTGGTGGCACGATCGTCATCATGGAAACGATGGGGACCGGATATGAAACACCTCATCCACCCGAATTTCTTACACAGTACTATTCTTTGTTAGAAAACAAATACGGCTTCTCGCACAAATGGATTCGCTTGGACTATCAGTTTAAAGACATAGAGGAAGCAGAACAGCTTTCACGGTTTTTCTTTGGAGATGAGCTTGGGGACAGAGTCGCTCGGGAAAAGCTGGTGACATTGCCGGAATGTGCGGGAGTATGGTGGCTAACTGTATGAATACCAAAAAGGCCAATCGGATTTTTCCGGCTGGCCTTACTATATACTCTGCTCCATTCTCTCATGAATCAGCTCCACGAGAGCGTCGATATAGTCAGCCGAATCATTCAGAAATTCAGTGGGGACAAACTCCAGCCCGCAAGCATCTGCTTTCATTCGGCAATGGATTCTGCAATCGAAAATCGCCTCTACATTTTCGGTCAAAGACAGCAAATAAGTCGTCCGCTTGTTATTTCCGTGTGTCTCTTATTTTTTCACAGAAGGCAAGACACCCTCTGGAATCGGGCACACATACGTTTGACCGCCCAGACGCTGTTTCAGCTCGGCTTTTGCCTGTTCGATCAGCTCCGGATGATTCAGCATGTCAATAGCTGTAGAAGCCATGACTTTCCCCGCATGCAGCATCCCTTTATGTGCCATGGATGTCGCCCCGAGAGACACCCATTGCCAGGAGTGCAGCGTGGAGCCGTTAATATAGCACGCAGTCGTGCATTGCGCAGTTGGCGTAATCCAGCTCACATCCCCTACATCCGTGGAGCCGTTCAGCGGGATTTTTGATCCGTCGAATGGATTGAGCCATGTCACCATGTCTGGAGCAGGCATGTCCGGTGACAGTTTTTCCGAAGTAGCGAGTTCCTGCTTGGACAGCGTCGCACGCATTTCTTTTGCTAATTGCAGTTCTACTTCGTCATGCACAGGGACGCCCAGCTCCTGGAAGTTTTTGTACATGACCTCTTCGAGCAGCTTGTTTTGTACGAGGTTCGAGCACGCTTTGTCAAATACGATCTCTACCTCGGTCTCGGTCATGAGCGCAGCGCCTTGCGCAATTTTACATACGCGCTCGTAAATCTCCTGTACTTGATCAACCTTTGGCGCACGTACGAGATAGAGCACCTCTGCTTTTGGTTGAACCACATTTGGCGACAAGCCGCCGGAGTTCGTGATGGCATAGTGCACACGTGCTTCCGGGATAATGTGCTCACGCAAGTAGTTCACGCCGACGTTCATCAATTCCACCGCATCCAGTGCGCTTCGACCGAGATGTGGACTTGCTGCCGCATGGGCGCTCTTTCCTTTGAACTTGAAGTAAATTTGATAGTTCGCGAGCGAATCGATGGACATGATGCTGTTGTAGCCCATTGGGTGCCAGCAAAGTGCGAAGTCCACGTCGTCAAACAATCCTGCTCGCGCCATGAACGCTTTCCCGGAGCCGCCTTCTTCCCCTGGGCAGCCGTAGTAACGAACAGTCCCTGTCATGTTGTTCTCTTCCATGTACTCTTTCACTGCAACGGCTGCCGCAAGAGAAGCGGTACCGAGCAAGTTGTGTCCGCAGCCATGGCCGTTTGCGCCTGCTACGAGAGGCTCTTCGGTGGTTTGACCTTTTTTCTGGCTCATGCCCGACAGAGCGTCGAACTCTCCCAGAATCGCCACGATAGGATTGCCGCTGCCAAAACTTCCGATAAAGGCCGTTTTGATCCCACCTACTCCGCGCTCAACCTTGAAGCCTTCTCCCTCGAGTGTTTGAGCCAGCAGTTCAGCCGATTGGTACTCTTCAAAACGCGTCTCCGCGAAATTCCAAATCTGGTCGCTCACCTTGATGAAGGCATCTCGTTTTTTCTCAATCATTTCTGCAATTCGCTTGGTATGCATTCGCAAACATCCTCTCTGCCCTCGTTGTCCACGTGCTTTTCCGCTCAGTTGGGAACGTTTTTTACGTTAGCAATCGTCTTGCAATTCGGTTCAAAAGCGCTACGCTGCGTGGCAAAATCTCTTCTTGTATATCGAATTTCGGATGGTGGTGAGGCGCCGGGATATCCGTACCGATTGCCATGTACGTTCCTTTTCCGCCACGATCCTGAACGCGTTTAATCATAAAACTGGCATCTTCACTGCCCATCGAGTTGTAATCGCCGTGCCTAAAGGAATGGAAGCCTTCTACCTGCTTGGCTTCTTCCAGTGCCAGCTCTGCCAGCTCCACATCGTAGTTGATTGGGATGGCTCCCCCGACGACTTCGATTTTGTAGTCGAGCTCATGCATAGCGGCACTGTGCGCGATGATGTTGCGTACGCGGTTTTCTACTTCTGCATTTACTTCTTCGGTAATGGAGCGAGTCTCCACAACCATCTTGGCATAGGCCGGAATGATATTCGCTGCAGTTCCGCCTTCAAGCACACCCACATTGATTCTCGTATCACCAGTGCTGAAGCGAGGAATCGCATGAATGTTCAACAGGGCAGTAGCCGCTCCGAGCAATGCATTTTTCCCTTGCTCTGGCGACGCACCAGCATGAGAAGAAACACCGTAGTAATGCGCCATCATTTTCGTGGTAGCCAAAAATCCATAGGAACCGCCGTGTACCTCACCCAGCGGCACATTGACACCCAAATGGTTGCAGAAAATATAGTCAACATCGTCCAAATGGCCTTTTTCCACGATCGCGTATGCACCGCGAACACCTTCTTCGGCTGGTTGGAAGATCAGTTTGAGCGTACCGGAAAAATCTCCTGCTGCAAGAGCTTCTGCCAATCCCAAGCCAATCGTGGTATGACCGTCGTGAGCGCAAGCATGCATGTTGCCTTCATAATGGGAGCGGAAGCCATTCGCTTGTGGAAAATGGTCTTGCTCCGTACTTTCCAATACAGGCAGTGCATCCATGTCAAAACGAAAAGCAACCGTTGGTCCAGGTGCCTTCCCTTTCTTCACACCGATCACTGCTGTATAGCCACCACGCATTTTTTCAACGATGGCCGGGTTTGCACCGTCACGCAAAGCTCTTTCATACGCTGCCTCGAGAACCGCCTCGGAAGGCATGCCCCGACGGGAATCTCCATCGATTGCTTCTTGTCCGTATATGACCTCATAGCCGAGGGACGTCAAAATCTCTACTACCTTGGAAGCGGTACGGAACTCCGTAAAACCCACCTCTGGATGTCTATGAAAATCTCTTCGCAACGAAACCAGATCCAACATCGTTCAATTCCTCCTGTTAACTCTGGAGCATGTCTTTTTCCATGCCCAGGTCCGATAGGCAAGCTCTAGAAATATGAGAAGACTGGCAAATGTAAACCCTTACAATATACGAATATTAAAAGACATTTTCGCTTAATTGAATTATATAGTTGGCTCGCTGCTTTTTCAATAGAAGTTGTTAGACTTCTTGAAAAATAGCGAACCTTTTCCTGCTGTTGTGGTGGGGAGGAAACAGGAGAAAACGCTCAGCTTCTAGGGCCACCCCCTGCGGGATTGACTGCACGACTCCATGAAAAAAGCGAAACCGCGTCCAAAGTGGTCCACTCAGGATGTGTCTCAGAGGTGGACGCTTAAAGGCGTGTTTCGCTTTTTCCATTCCGTCTCGGCCGGTGTCCCTAAGATCTTCGCTTTTTTCTCCTGTTTCCTCTACGAGCTCCGAAGGGATTCGCGGGCAAAAGAAACGCAACCGTGCCCGTGCTACGAAGCGGCTACCACTTTTGCGTTTCCCCGCGAATCCCTTCGGAGCGGGCAGTCTCAGCCCTCAGCAGGACGGAACCCGGAGCCTAGACTGGAAATATTCTTCTCTCCACTGCAGCCCCATGACATGAAAAAACACCCGAAACCTCTCGGGTGCCCTCATTTCTTTAACTGATAAAGCTTCTTCGGTCGTCCACGCACAGCCTGCTGCTCTTCCCCGCTGAACTCGGCCAATTCCACTTCGCACAAGCTGCCCATGATCCGCTGAGCATTTCGTACCGTCATCGACAGGTGCGAAGCGATATCCGTCGTCGAAAACGACTTCCAGCCCATACGCTGAACCAGCGCACGCAGCTTGTGATACGATTTGACACTTACATTGGCCCGGTTCAGCTTTTCCAACAGCTCGCGATCACTGGAGCGGAACGAATAGGCGAGCTCCTCTGTTTCTCCCACCGATTCCATCATGACACCATTATCCTGTACGACGACAATGCCCGCCCCCGGTCGTTCTTTTGCGTGCTGGATTGCTTTTCGCGCATTGTTTTCCGCAGAAAAAGCTGTATCCCCAAAGCCCACACCTACTGCAACCGGAACCTCTGCCTCCAAAGAGAGCTGTTCCACCGTAAGTCGTAGCATTTCAATCTCTCGTTGCATCGCACCACGCGAGCTGAAAATCTGGTAGCGTCCGTTGCCATTTGCCAGCAGAGATCCGTCCAGCCTATCGCAGAGCGCAAGCAGAATTTGTCTGATCTTCAGCTCCAGATGCTGCAAGTAAAAGCGCGTGCTGGTCCGCTCGGGAATCTTGTCAAACTGCTCCAGCTCAATGATCTCTACTCCAATTTGTGTGTCCTTAAAGTAGGAGCTTTTCACCTTTTCAATGACGATTTTCATCGCCTGACGAATCTCCATTTTCGTCATCAGGACACGATAGACAGGAATGCCTTCCTCGCGCAGCGCATGTTCAACCACAGAAAACGTGGTGAATGCACCTTGTGTCTTGCCTTCGCGCCACAGCGATACATGAAACTGCGTAATTGCATCCAGGTCAAAATGCTCGTCGTACGTAGTAACGTAAATCTCCTCGTCGGGTATGTCCAGCTCCGACATCGACTCTCGCAAATGCGTCCCTTCCGACTCGATCATATCGATGGAAACACGGTTCACGGCGGTCTTTTGGTCAATCGACATCTGAATGAAACAGCGATACAGATTCGAACCATTCGGCGGGCAATATACGAGATTGGCATCCGGGCTGAGCACGTTTTTGGCGATGGTAAACGGAATCGGTCCAGAGAAGAACCATCCGTTTAATTCTGGATGATGCTCCAGGACGATTTTGCTCACGTCACGAACGTCCTCATAACGAAAAGGAACAAATTCGATCTCATGCTCAAACTCATTGGCAACCGCCAGTATCCGCTCCACCGAAGGCAGCGGTCCTACAACACCGATTCTATACATAAGGGCGTTATCTCCTACCTGGTCATGATCGACACCTTTTCCTCATTCATATCATGTACGCTTCTCTTTGTCCATCGCATGCAAATGAGTTGCTGAACGAAAAAGAATAAAAAAAGAACTGATGGTTCTATACCCTTAACCATCAGTTCGAACTTTATTTGAATACGACTAATAGCGATTCAAGTTTTTAATGTACTTGCCAGCAGCCACTTGTCCCTCGTAAACCCATCCTGGAGGAACAGGTGAATATTTGCTTACTAATAATACGGTTCCATAAGGAGCTCCAACGACATTCATGATTGTTTTGCTATCATAATTTTCTCGCGATACAACCCATCCAGTTGGAATAGGGGAGAACTTAGTCACATTGAACTCGGTGCGATAAGATGCTCCTATTACATATTTGATCACCCGACCAGCTACTTCATCTCGTAAAACTACCCATCCTGCTGGAACGGGAGAATATTTGCTAACTCTTAATTCTGTACCATATGGAGCACCTGCTGTATTTTTAATTAGCTTGGAACCTAGGTCTTCACGAATGACGACCCAACCTGCTGGAACAGCAGCAGACTTACGAATCCATTCCTCATCCGAGCTCCATCTGGCAGAAACTAATGAATGTTCTTTCTGCTCACCAACACTAGTGGCTTGAATCGGAGACGTTAACACTGCAGAAAATACGGCTACACTTAATGCTGAAAAAACCATTTTCTTGAACATAGTGATTCCCACCTCTCCCATCATTAACATCTACCAAAATATACCATTTATTTAAAAATGAGTAAATTTTTAAGAAAAGTCAATTAATTTTATACCACTATACGTATCTATCAATAACCTAAGTAAATATTTTTTATCGAGAAGATAAAAAAATTCCTTTGCTATCGAAAACGCAAGCAAATATTCTGAATATACGTTTTCTATCATTTTAAGGGGGGTATTTATGAAAAAGGGACTGGCAATTGCAACCTGTCTTACCTTGCTTTTCGGGGTACTAGCGGGGTGCTCGAACTCTTCCGCACCTGCAGAACCCACTGGCTCCACTACACCTGCAGAAACGACAAAAACAGAGCCGATGGTGTTAAAATGGAGCATCAACAGCGAGCCGCCTTCGATGGACCCTGGGATCGCCGTCGACGCGGATTCGTTTGACATGATTTACGCTGCCTTTGAAGGTTTGACCAGCTATGACCTGAATGGTCAACTCGTCAATGCTACGGCTGAGAGCTTCACCAACTCGCCAGATTACATGAACTACACCTTCAAAATTCGCAAGGACGCCAAATGGAGCAACGGAGACCCTGTCACCGCCCATGATTTCGTCTATGCGATCAAGCGCAACCTCGATCCGAAAACAGCGTCCGAGTACGCCTATCAGCTTTACTACATTAAAGGAGGAGAGGAGTACAATACGGGGAAAGGCAAAGCAGAGGATGTAGGCGTCAAGGCTGTAGACGACTACACCGTCGAATTCAACCTGAAGTCACCGACTCCATTTTTCCGTGAGCTGACCTTCTTCCCGACCCTCTTCCCATTGCATCAAAAAACGCTGGAAGGAAACCCGAAATGGGCGAATGAAGCGAAAACAATCGTGGGAAATGGTCCATTCATCATGGACACGTGGGAGCACAAAAGCAGAATCGTCTTTACGAAAAATCCGAATTACTGGGATAAGAACAACGTCAAGCTCGACCGGATTGAAATTGCTATGATCGAGGACAACAATACAGCGTTCTCGATGTTCGAAAATGGCGACATCGACTGGGGTGGCTATCCTGCCTCGACACTTCCGACCGACGCAATCCCTACACTCAAAGATGCAGGCAAGCTGATGGTCGCGGATAACCCAGGTACACAATCCGTTGTTTTTAATACAAACAAGCCACCGTTCAACAACAAAAAAATTCGCCAAGCCTTCGCTTATGCCATCAACCGTCAGGAAATCATCGACAATATTTTGCAGACGGGCGTTCCAGCCGCCTACGGTTGGGTACCGACTTCCATGGGATTAAAACCAGACGGCTACTTTAAAGAAGACCAGGCGAAAGCCAAAGCACTGCTGGAAGAAGGTATGAAGGAGCTCGGACTCTCGACCTTCCCGACCATTACTTACACTTTTGACTCGAATGATACCAACAAAAAACTGGCCGAAGCCCTGCAAGATCAGTGGAAAAAAGCGCTCGGCGTCAACGTGAAGCTGTACACGGCGGAGTTGAAGGTGTACCGCGACATGAGGTCGCAAGCCAACTTTGAGATGATCCGCTTCCAATGGGGCGCAGACTTCAACGACCCGATCAACTTCCTGGAGATGTTCCGCGACAAAACGGGCGGAAATAACCACCCGGATTGGGAAAATGCCAAGTTTAAAGAGCTGATCGACAAGAGCTACAACGAGCCTGATCTGGACGCACGCAAAAAAATCCTGCTAGAAGCGGAAACGATTCTTATGGAGGAAATGCCTCTGGCTCCGATCAACTTCCGCGGAAGCCCTTATGTGAAAAACGACAAGGTGAAGGATTTCATCATCTTCCCGTTGGGAGGCGCTTACTTCAAGTACAGCTCGGTTAATCCGTAAGGGGAAAAACCTTATGTTTGTGCGAACATAGTGGTGGGGAAGAGAAAAACGGGCTCCCTTCGTTGGTGGCACGCCAACGAGGAAGCAGGGAAGTCCGTCTCCACTCCAAAAAGCGGTACGTCGACCAAAAGCCACCCGATGGGCGGAGGCTTCTCAGCGAAGAGGTTGGTCGACAAGCGTGTACCGCTTTTTTCCGTTCCGACTGGGTAGGCGCGCCAAGGCCTCCGGTCGCTCCGTTTTTCTCTTCCTCTCAGTAACTTTTGTATTCACGAGTTTCTTGAAAACTTATAATCAAATAAAACAGGCTGTACCTGTCACAATAGACGGTACAGCCTGTTTTATTACATTTACACAGTCAGCGTTTTTTGTTCGTTTCCGTGGTAAGCATTGGTGTCCAGTTCTTTTGTCACTCTGCTCGTCAAGAGTCCGGACGTCATGCTTCCGCTTACGTTCAACGCGGTGCGGCCCATGTCAATCAACGGCTCAACGGAGATGAGCAAACCGACAATTGCAATTGGCAAATTCATCGTGGACAAGACGAGAAGAGCTGCAAAGGTTGCTCCGCCCCCTACGCCTGCAACCCCGAAGGAGCTGAGTGCCACTACTGCGATCAGCGTCAGGATGAATGATGGTGTCAGCGGATCAATTCCTGCGACTGGTGCTACCATGATGGCCAACATGGCCGGATACGTCCCTGCGCAACCGTTTTGTCCGATGGAGAGTCCAAAGGAGCCTGCGAAGTTGGCAATTCCCTCAGGAACACCCATGCTTTGCTGCGTTTTTACATTCAGTGGCAACGCGCCCGCGCTGGTACGCGAAGTAAAGGCGAATGTCAGGACAGGGAATGCTTTTTTCACATAGGTGATTGGGTTTAATCCTGCAAACGTCAACAGCAACAGATGGATGATAAACATGATGATCATCGCCACATACGAAGCGACAACGAACTTGCCTAGCTGCCAAATGGCATTGTAATCGCTGGTAGCTGCCACTCTGATCATGATTGCCAGTACACCATATGGCGTCAGGCGCAAGATCAAAGTCACGACACGCATAATAATCGTATGGAATGCGTCCACAATTTTCGCAAACAATTCAGCTTGCTCCGGATTTTTGCGTTTTACCCCTAAATATGCAACACCGATAATTGCGGAGAAAATCACGACGGCAATCGTAGAAGTCGCCCGATCTCCAGTCAGATCGAGGAAAGGATTCGCAGGAAGCAGTTCCAAAATTTTGGCTGGCATGCTCAAGTTCTGGATATCACCCAAGCGCTGTTCCACCTGGTCGATCCGAGCGGATTCCGCATCTCCCTGCTGGAATTGTGCTCCGTCGAGATTAAAAGCCAAGGTAGTCGAAATCCCGATCGCTGCCGCGACAGCAGTCGACCCTACCAAAAGTCCGATAATCAGCGTACTGATTTTCCCAATGTTATTGGTTAATTTCATTTTGGTGAAAGCCGATAAAATAGAGATGAATACCAGTGGCATTACGATCATTTGAAGCAGCTTCACATAGCCTTTACCTACAATGTTGTACCATTCGATGGTGGATTTGAGTACGTCCGATTTAGCTCCGTATACGTATTGCAAAATGAGTCCAAATAAAATCCCGAGTCCGAGACCAACAAATACCCGTTTGGAAAAAGAAATGTGCTTCTTTTGCATGGCATACAATCCAGCAATGAATAAGAGCAACAAAACAATGTTTACGATGATCAATAACGTCGACATATATTCCCCTCCCTTTCGTTTTATGTACCTCTCATTATTGTATTCGGTATAGATATAGTTATATTACCAACAATCCCTACTGGTCAAGTATGAATTGTTTTTGTATTATTCCAAACTGTCTTACATGAATAGCTTTGTCCGGCTGTAGTGGTGGTGAGGAAACAGGAGAAAACGCTCAGCTTCTTGTCCCGCCCGCTGTGAGATTGACTGCCCGACTCCATGCAAAAAGCGAAACCGCGTCCAAAGTGGTCTCTTCCTCGAAGTTATTTCAGAGGTGGACGCTTAAGAGCGTGTTTCGCTTTTTGCATTGCGTCTCGGTCGACGTCCCAAAGATCTTCGCTGTTTTCTCCTGTTTCCTCTGCGAGCTATCCGTTCTAAACGAGTTTTTAACGCTTTAAAAGATTGAAGAATGCACTCTAGTTACGCTAGAGAAGAATATTTCCAGACGTAGCGAATTGTGAAGTCCTACCGAGCGGAGAAGGGATTAGCGGGAAATAGAAACGCAACCGTGCCCCTGCGACGAAGCGGCTACTACTTTTGCGGTTCCCCGTTAATCCCTTCGGAGCGGACAGTCCAACCTTCCCGAGGGACGGAGCACTGAAGCCTAGACTGGAAATATTCTTCTCCCCACCGCAACCACATATAAAGTGACCAATGAAAAAACCAGGAACCGCCCATTTGGACGATTCCTGGTTAGTTAGTAATACGAAATCGTTTCGCTTATTTCAGTTGCTTCACCACCAAATTCCACAGCCAGGTGAGGACGACCGCACCAATGGCTCCGGCAATGACGTTAAAGCCGGCCCACATCCACAGCCAATCACCCAGTACCAAATCGCCCAGCCAGCTACCCAAAAGAGCAGCAATGAGCGAAGCCCACCAGCCTGATCCTGCCGCTTTTCCTGAACAGATCATACTCATTGCCCACCAAACGACCACACCGACGACAGCCCATACGAACCAGAACATTCGTACACACTTCCTCTCTCATGATGGTGACGCTTACATAAGGGCCAAAATAATGACTAGTTATCTGTTACCATCATATTGAACAAAAGAGAAAGTGTGCATAGGCATTTAATTGGTATACAGTTCCGATCGGCGGTTGGCTACGCTTGGCAATTTGCCCCGTACTCGTTCAATCCGACTTACATCCAGTTCTGTGATTAATAACGTTTCTTCTTCCCCTGCACTTGCGATCACGACACCCATTGGATCGACGAACATGCTCCGTCCGGCAAAAATATTTCCGACCTGATCAGCCGCACATACAAACATCGTGTTTTCAATGGCACGCGCACGAACCAGCGTCTCCCAGTGATCCTCTTTCATTGCTCCGGCTACCCAACCTGCTGGAACAAACAAAATATCGGCACCCTGGAGCGCAAACTGTCTCGCGATTTCCGGGAAGCGCACCTCGTAGCAAACCATCAGCCCGATTTTGCCGAATTCTGTTTCCACCACTTGATACGGATTATCCCCAGGCGCGATGAAGTCCGATTCTGTGTAGGAAAAGGCATCGTACAAATGTGTCTTGCGGTACGCATGCAGCAGCTGTCCTTCACGGCCTAGAAAAACAGTCGTATTGTAGGCGCGATTTTCATCACCCTCGATCGATTCAAACACACCGCAAACCACATAAACTCCATGCTCCCGAGCAAGCTCTGCCAAGCCGGAAACAAATGGACCATTCAGCTTTTCCGCTACCTCTGCTGGTGTTACTCCCGACTTTGGCGTGGCAGGTGCGCTGTACATTTCAGGCAAAATCACAAAATCTGCCCCTGCTATTTTTGCTTTTGCGATGTAATCGGCTGCTTTTTGCAAATTTTGCGTCTTATCCATCGTTGCTGTAAGTTGTGCAATGGCTACTTTCATGAATATCCCCGTCCTTCCCATTCATTCAAAGCTCTCGTTTTCTTACTTGCTAGTATAACTGATTTTGACCGAGTTCCAAGTAATTATGCTTTACCAGCTGGACGTCTTGTATATAATGGACTTGTCATCTTGCGTATTAATTTCCCCCCTATCGAAAGTAGGTGAGTCCATGTCCATCCGTATCAAGCTGCTGCTCTCTTACACAGGGATGTTAGTAATCAGCTTGCTAACGTTTTTCGTAGCCGCCAGCCTATTTACAATTGCGGCGACAGGCGATATTAACAGCTTTCGCGACTTTTATAAAGTGCATTATCAGCTCAATCCGCTGACTGAACAAGAAGAGAATATTTTCCTTGAATTGAAATATCTCGCCAAGAATGAGCCGGATCAGTTGCAAAACCAGGAGCTGCTTGCCGATTACGATTTCAAGCTCAAAACGGTACGAGCCGGCCTGTATGTCCGCAGGGAGAGCAAGCAAGTCTTTGCCTCCCCAACCATCAATCAGCCCGAGCTGGAAAACAGCTTGCCGCCCTATGACTTGAACAACAACCAGATTCGCAACACGTTCAACATCGGTGAAAGATTTTATGCGTATGCCAAGTTTGACTTCAAATTTTCGGATGGCGCAAAAGGCAGTGTCTTTGTGATCCGCGAGCGCAGTCCATTTGGTGAGGTTATCCGCAAACTGCTGCCGATTCTCGTGTTCCTCCTCATCGGCGTCATTGTCATCGCAAACGTCTTGTTGTACCGCTGGATTACCCGCAGCGTCGTCAAGCCGCTCGATTTACTCCGCAATTCGGCTGAGAACATCAAGGAAGGCAATTTAGACTTTGAGCTCCATCTGCAAACGAAGGACGAGATTGGACAACTGAACGAAGCGTTTGAAAACATGCGCAAACGATTGCAGGAATCAGTACGGCTGCGCCTTGCGGACGAAGAAAGCCGCAAAGAATTGATTTCTAACATCTCGCATGATTTGCGTACACCGATTACCAATATCAAGGGCTACATCGAGGGAATCCGCGATGGCGTAGCTGATACCCCGGAGAAAATGGACAAGTACGTGAACATCATTTACTCCAAGGCGGTAGACCTCGACATGCTCGTCGATGAGCTGTTTCTCTACTCCAAGCTCGATCTGAAACAAGTGCCCTTTACGTTTGAGCATGTAGATATCGTGCAGTTTTTGGATGATTGTATCGACGAGATGCACTACGATCTGGAAAAGAAGGGCATCACAATTCAGTGGAATCAACGCACAACAGAAGGCACCCTGGTCATCGCCGATCTAGAAAAAATCAAGCGCACCGTCTTAAACATCATTGGGAACTCGCAAAAATACATGGATAAACCTGAGAAAATCATTTACGTCTCGGTTCAAGCGGACGCTCATTGGGCGACTATTGAAATCAAAGACAACGGCATCGGTATCCCGCAAGAAGCCATTCCTCACCTGTTCGAACGCTTTTATCGGGTGGAGCAATCCCGTAATTCTTCCACGGGCGGTAGCGGTCTCGGACTTTCCATCGCGCGCCAGATCGTCGAGGGTCACGGTGGCACCATCTGGGTAGAGAGCAAGCAAGGAGAAGGTACCAGCCTGTTCTTTACGTTAAAACGTACCCACAAACAATAGGAGGTGCACATTCCCATGTCTTCACGCATCCTCATCATTGAAGATGAGACGACCATCGCTCAGCTGGAGCGGGATTATTTTGAACTGAACGGCTTTCAGGTCGATTTATGCCACTCTGGCAGCGAGGGCTTGCCGCTTGCCATCAATGGCGATTACAGTTTGATCATCGTTGATTTGCAGCTTCCGGGCATGGACGGCTTCGAATTGTGCAGCCAGATCAGACAAGTCAAGGAAGTGCCGATCCTGATCGTCTCCGCCAAAAAAGAAGAGATCGATAAAATCCGCGCCTTTAATCTCGGTGCCGATGACTATATTACAAAGCCCTTTAGCCCAAGCGAATTAGTAGCCAGAGCCAAAGCCCATCTGACAAGATACGAGCGTTTGACAGCCCGACAGCCTCAACCATCGAACGCAGAGATTCACATTCGCGGTCTCGTCATCGACAAAGTCTCAAGAAGAGTGTATGTACGCAATCAGGAAGTCATTTTCACGACAAGAGAATTCAATCTGCTTGAATTTTTAGCGACGCACCCGAATCGGGTTTTTAACAAAAATGAGCTGTTCGAACGAATCTGGGGCATGGATTCCAGCGGAGATATCGCGACCGTTACAGTGCACATTCGCAAGCTGCGTGAAAAGATCGAAGTCGATCCGTCCAATCCGCAGTATATCGAGACGGTCTGGGGTGCCGGGTACCGATTTACTGTCTAAGTGTGAATACCATGATCCATCACAAAGCCTTCGGCGAAAACGAGGACGGATTTTCCGCTCCACGTCAAAGCTGGGGTTTTTTTACGTGCAAGAAAGTTTAACCACTTCACCGTATCAAAGCGTCATTGCTTAAACTTTCTGGAACGCATAATGACTTTCCGCTAAAGCGCGGTCGCTCCTCCATGTCCAGGCTTCGATAGAGGTCATTTTATCTTTTTTTAAGAACTTTTTTAGATTCTATTAATCTCTTGTTTCTTGGCAGTTTATGTCTCTCGTCTATCCTACAGGTAATCAAGTAACAACCGACTCTAAAGGAGGACCAACCGATGAGAAAGTTTTCCAATAAAATCGCAATCATGATGCTCGCCACTGTTTTGGGCACAGCATCCCTTCCTTACGCTGTACTGAACGTCCAAGCAGCTTCCACTCCCCTAAGTGCACAAGAAATTCAAAAAGCGGTTAGTGAGCTCGCCAAGCTGCAAGTGATGCAAAGCAACTCCAACACTCACAATCAAGTTACACGCGCTGAACTGGCAAAAATGGTCTCGCACACATTTGGTTTGCAAGGCGGCAAAACAGATAAATCCGTAACCTTCACGGATGTGAAAACAAATGATTGGTTCTCCAAATACGCGGTTGACCTGGTATCTCTTGATATTATGCAAGCAAAAGATGGCAAGTTCGATCCGCGTGGAACTGTGACGGATGCTGAGCTCACTCAAGTCGTTGCAAAAGCGCTCAAGCGCGATGCGAAGTCCGTTAACTACTGGGCAGAACGCTTCTTCTCTGCAGACAGCACCGCTACACGCGGCGAAGCTGCTTATCTGTTGAATACAGCTCGTCAGGCGATGCCTTCTGACAAAGCAAGCATCACGAACGTTCAAGCCTTGAACGAAATCACGTTGATTGTGACCTTCGACGCTCCGTTGACCGCAGAAAACGAAGCATTTGCAAAAGCAAAAGAAGACTTTGTCTTCAGCGAAGGTCTGACACTGACCAACATGCCACGTCTGAAAACGGGTTCTACCAATACTTACATCGTGCCGACCTCGGTTCAAAAACCAGGAACAACCTACGAGCTGACTTACAAAGGGAAAAAGGCGGGCACATTCCAAGGCAACGCAACCAAGATCGACATGACGGAAGTACGACAAGTAACAAACGACACGTTTGAAGTGGAGTCCTTGCGTGAAAATGGTGTCCTTGATTACGGATACATCATCTCTGCCTACAGCGGCGGACGTGGAGCAAATGCATTGGTGCTGGATCAAAACAACAGTGCAGACGGCAAAACGTATCAAATCATTCCTTCCATGCAAGCAAGACAAGTGACCATTACACCGGAAGGCGGACAACCAATCGTAGCGAAGTACGTGCCTTTCACACAATCAACAGACGGCAAGCAAGAAATTAAATTCCGTCTCCCAGAAGGCCAAGTCCTGACTCCGGGCGTTACGTATACCATTACGTCCGACTGGGCGAATATCGCGAATCCTACCTTCGTCGCAGAAGAAATCGCTCCGCTCGAAATCAGCGAAGCCAAAGCAGCTAGCGAAACCTCTATCACGGTTACCCTGACAGAGGACCCGGGAGACGAGCTGTTCTCTGGACGCAGCGTAGAACTCACTAGTGCAGACGGAGAAAAACTGCTGGCGACGTACAAATATTCCAGCCGCAAAGGTACTACAGGCGTGTTTGACATCCAGCAAGATGGTAAACTGAAAGCAGGTACCACATACACGGTAACACCTGTCGGCGATTGGGCTAGCAAATCTTCTGCTGAGTTGACAGTGGAGTAGTCTTTGGGGTGTTGCAGGTATCCAAATCAAAAGAAAGGTGTGGGCTCGCTATACTGCGTATTGGTCTTATGACGATCGCCATCGCTCTGACTGGGTGTGAGATGAATTGGAATACCCTCTTGGCGAGTGGCGAGCAGCAAGCAACCCAGGCGGTGAAAGTTGAAATGGATAAGCTGAATCAAGCCTTATTGACAGCAACCAGTCAAGGAGACAAAGCAGCGATTGAGAGGCTGCTTGCAGAAGGAGCAGATATTGACGCTACTGATAGTAGGGGCCGCACCTCTGCGATGATCGCGGTCCACACTGCTCAACTCGACATTTTCAACTTGTTGGTTGAACACGGAGCCAACATCAACATCCGAGACAAAAACTTAGACAATCCCCTGCTCTTCGCAAGCGCAGCAGGCCAGCTCGCATTCGTAAAAGCCTCGATAGCAGCAGGTGCCGATACGACCATTACGAACCGTTTTGGCGGAACGGCCCTAATTCCTGCGGCTGATCGTGGACATGTCGAGATCGTCAAGGAACTCCTCACCACCTCTGATGTCAACATCGATCACGTCAACAGATTGGGCTGGACCGCTCTCTTAGAAGCGGTGATTTTGGGCGATGGTGGCAAGAAGCATCAGGAAATCGTGAAGCTCCTGATCGAGCACAAAGCCAATGTCAATCTCGCTGATCACGATGGTGTGACTCCTCTACAGCATGCGAAAAGGCATGGCTACAAGGAAATGATTGAAATGCTCACGCAAGCAGGCGGTAAATAAAAGGACTTCTCCCATATGAAAAAGGATAGGATCGTCAGGAATCATCTGACCCCTATCCTTTTTCTTATTTCCTAGACCAAAAGACCCTGCAAAACTCAAAACTTTTTCTATATTCAGGCGTCAATTACTAGTGGACTATTCCATTATGCCTATAACATTTTGATAGGAGCCTGTTTTACATGACCGTCAGCTCGTATACATCTATTCTGGAAACGGACAAACGCATCCGAAAAGCTTCTCCTAACCTTGAAGCCAAGGTGGAGATGTACAAGCTCTTTCTTGCTTCTACAGATGCTATCGAAATCCATATGAATAACCTGACGCATCCTTTGACTACCCTCAGAATCTATGACATCCATCGAACAAAACTCGCAGAAGCTGAATATAGTCCGAACGCTCCCATCATCCTTCCATTTTTTCCGGAGGAAGATGGTCTTTACTATGTGCAGCTGACGATTGGGCCTGATCCAGACCCGCAGCACACTTATCAACTGCACGTGGATAAGTACAAACGCCTATCGGGGATCATCAATCAATCGGAGGAATTTACAGCAGAGCATGGTCCGTACATGATCGGACCAGAGGATGTCATCATAGCTGGTGGGACTTCAATCAGCTTTGAAGCAGGTACATCCATCAACGTACGGTGCCAAAACAAGATCATCGTCCAAAATGGTGCCTCTATTTCTTTTCGCGGAGAATCAGACAAACCCATCGTCGTCATCGGTGCCATAGACGATACAACCGCGCACCGTTGGAATCAGCTCGTGTTATCTCCCGCAGCTGAGGCAACCTTCCAGCACATCATTGTGCAGTACGACAACGACGAAGACGGAGTGGACTTCCTGACCTCAGCAGCCCCTTTCGTCGCGATCGCCTCATCCGTTGAAGAATTCGAGTCAACCGTTGCCAAAACGAACTATGTGGAGCGGGCCGCAGTCGTGTCTCCCTCTTCTCGCCTGGACTTCATCAAAACTTGGTTCCAGCAGTCCAGCCCTTATCGCTTCCATATTTTTGGCGACCTCTTGCCTGAGCTTTATTTCGGCATTGATGTCACCACCTTTGCGCGATGGGAAACGGATACGAATCGGATTAATGAAGAACGCGTAGAAGCTGGTGAAATCAATTACTGGGATTTTGTTAACGGCAACTTCACTGCCGATTTGATAGAAGCTACGTATCTGTTTGCCAATAATGAGAGCAGCCCGGAGCTGCGAATCCAACGATTGATTGATTTTCTGATCATCGCGCAAAAATGGAGGAGAAAACACGGGTGCTTCAGCCTGTTCGACATGATCGATCCGTTCCATGATCACGACGAGGAATTTTACAAGACGTTTGAACAGATGTCGTCCTCCTTTTGGCTCGCGCACAATACGTCCATTATTCACTGGGATACTCTTTCACGAGAACTCGGCATATGGCAAAAAGAAAGTTTCTTCGAACGGCAATTCATCAACTCCGTTATGATTCGCCTGCACTTCGCAGCTGATCTGCCGTTCACTCTTCCGGGGTATGGAAACAACATTCCACCTGTCGGCTTTCTCGGTATTTCCATTCACTTTGGCCCGTTCCGCTATCCAGAGGATTATCCGGCACCCGAGCCTGAATTCGATGTCAATTACGGCGAACTCTCTACAGCTACCTATGTGAAATTTATGTTTGAATCGTTTCTCAATGGCAAAACGAATCCCGTCTACACGTGGTGGATACCTACGCAAGCGGATAAAGAACTGTTTCGAACCTTGCAGGAAAAGGGCATCTCGCTGGATTCCCCTCCGGAAGATTGGGACCGCGAATTCGTGCAGCCTGCTAGAAAAACGCTGGAGGAGATTCGGGCATTCTACCTTAACCCTACTGCAAATGAAAGGTTCACCTCCAACTATTGAGGTCGGGAGAAGTCATGCCACATGACTTTCGAACAGCAGAGGATTATTTCGGGGGTTAGACTTTTTCGGCAGTTATGTCTGGGAGTTTTTTGAGAGATGATCTTTTGTTTCATCATCTTGTGTAACCTGTAGAAAGTATTTCGATTTAAGATCTTTTGAATTAACGTTCAGGGAAGCACAAAAAGTTGCGTGGAAAGAAGCGCATTTCCAGTCCAAGCGCCTCTGGAGCGGACAGTCTAACCCACAGCGGGGCGGAGGCCGAAGCGTAGACTGGAAATGCGCTTCTTTCCCCCACTAGAGCTACTAATTCACAAAATTTTTCCCATAGTAAATCTCGTCCATCTCTATTTGCAATTGCTTGGCAATATCCTCCTGCTCCTCCGATGTCAGCTTATCCTTCGTGTATCCGAACAAATAATTGTTCAGATCAAATTGCCTGCGTTTGCATTTGGTATGGAAAATATTATCTTGGTACACATTCACATCAATCATGTGGAACAATTCCTTAATTTCCTCGGGAATATAATTTTGGATCGAACTGATGTCGTGATCGATAAACAGCTTGTATCCATGTATATCCCGGGTAAAACCGCGCACCTTGTAATCAATTGTCATCAAGTCTGTATCAAACGAACGAATTAAATAATTGAGTGCTTTGAGCGGAGAAATTTCGCCACAGGTCGACACGTCGATATCGGCCCGGAATGTACTGATACCCTCCGTTGGATGGTACTCTGGGTACGTATGCACCGTAATATGGCTCTTGTCCAATTGCAGCACCAGATTTTCAGGCAAAGGTCCGGGGGATTCCTCATAAGATTCAGTAGGGACTTCTACGACTGGCCCCTCGGATACAAGAACAGTGACGCTCGCCCCTTGTGGTACGTAATCTTGTTGGGCGACATTCAGTATATGTGCACCGATAATATCCGACACGTTTTTCAAGATATTCGTCAATCGCTCTGCATTGTATTGTTCATCTATGTATTCGATATACGCTTCCCGTTCCGCTTTTGTTTTCGTGTAGCAAATGTCGTACATGTTGAAGCTGAGTGACTTGGTCAAATTGTTGAAGCCATGCAGCGTAACGTTTTGTTCTGTTTTTTGTTCCAACGTCATTTCCCCCTGTGGTGGCATCCAAAAACTCGTTTGCTCTTACTTTTTCCTCCATCTCCTTCATAAATACCCACTACTTTTGTCCCACCTAAAAATGATTCGATAGCATTAGGAAAACTTGACAGGATATGGTTCTAATCCCCTGTGTTTAGTGATAAAATATCGAAGTGTGTCAAAATTTAGAAGAAAGGGGGAAATTATCATGCATTGGTATACAAGCGTATTGAAGAAATACGTCGCTTTTACAGGAAGAGCTAGACGTCAAGAATATTGGATGTTCACTTTGTTCAACATCATCGTATCTCTGGTAATTGCTCTCGTAGACTCATTAATTGGTACAGCATCTGTTTTGGGCATAATCTATTCACTGGCAGTATTGCTGCCTAGTTTGAGCGTAACTGCTCGCCGATTGCACGATACTGGAAGAAGCGGTTGGTGGATCCTTCTCTCGTTTATTCCTTTTATCGGTGCAATTATTTTGATCGTATTCTTGTGCCAAGACAGCCAAGGAGACAACCAATACGGTGCGAATCCAAAAACTTCGCAATCCTTCTAATGTCTCCATCACCTCTCCTCATAAGGGAGAGGTTTTTTATTTTTGGACCCAAAGAAAAAACGGCAGTTCGGGGCTCCCCAAATGCCGTTTTTCCACTACCGTTTTACGCCTCGTCCCAAAAACGTCGCAGGTTGTCCATCCCAATCTTGGAACCTTCTCGACAATCCTCCATGCCTTCGAACTCGACCGTGATATAGCCATCATAGCCGGACTGCTTAACCAGCTTGACGACTTCACGAATGTTGATGTCACCTTGGCCGACTATTGCTCCACGCAGGAAGTTGCCATTGACGGTCTTGAACCATTTGCCAGCGCCTGGATCATGGTAAGACGGACGGAAGTAGAAATCTTTGAAATGTACGAGCGAAGCGTAAGGCAGATTTTTTTGCACACCGACCAGCGAAGCCTCGTCTACACACATGAAGTTTCCGATATCCAGCGTCGTTTTGAAATTCGGACGATTGACCTCATGCAAGACACGCTGCACGCGATCGCTTGCCTGCACCAGCCAGCCATGATTCTCGATTGTCGTCGTTATTCCGAATTGCGCGGCATAATCAGCGATTCGGCGGCTTCCCTCGACCATCTCAGCCAAATGCTTTTCGAAGTACTCGATCGTCGTCTCCTCTACGGGAACAGTAAAAGCGGACACATCGTGGCGCATATGCTTGATACCCATGCGTTGCAGCAGATCGACATGTGTTTTTACGCGTGCGACTTCTGCTTCGAAGGCTTCTTCGTCTGGTTGAATAAAGTTGGTCGGCATCGAGTAGTTGGACAGCTCGATCCCTACCGCTTTTGCCTTATCCCGAACAGCGTCTGCCAATTCGTAGTTATCGACCAGCGTAAAACCGTACGGCACAATCTCCATGTGCTCGCCGCCGTTATCCGCGATCCATTGCACGACATCCAGTACATCCATTTCCCCAGCTCGGATTGCTGTCAGTAGACTGTAAGTGCTCAACCCAATTTTCATCAGTTCCACCTCATTTGATTTATTTTATAGAAAGGCTACTGCTCATCATGATGAGAAATGCACCTTGTTGATAGTCACGACTTGCTTGAGACGATGGGATTCATAGGCTGCCTTCACCACTTCGAGTGTCCGCAGTCCATCCTCTCCTGTAATAGACGGAGGTCGGCCTTCCCTAACATTTTGCACAAAATCGGCGATAAGCCGCTCATCCATATCCACAGCCCAAGGTAAGTTCTGCACCTTCGAATCGCGGTCATTGTAATAGAGCGCGTGTTGCTTGAACACATCGACGTCCAACGTACCTTTGGTGCCGACAACTCGCATCGTCACATCTCCCCACGTCGGGAACGTCTTCGGCCGCGACCAGCTCGGATCAATTCCGACGATCACGCCAGACTCCATTTCCACGGAAACCAGGCCACAATCCTCTACCTCAATCTCGTAAAAGCGTGTGTCCAGCTCAGCGTAGACGCTTTTTACTTCGTCTCGGAGCATCCAGCGTACGAGGTCCATCAGATGGACGATGTGATCCGTCGCTGCCCCGCCACCAGACAGCTCTTTTTCAATGAACCAGCCACCTGGCATTTGCCCGTGGTTCGTGCCATCGATGGCGAGAATGTCTCCGAGAGCACCTGACTGAACGAGCTGTTTGACGTTTTCCATCACAGGTGCAAAACGGACAGGATAGGCAACCTGGAGCATGACACCTTCCTCTTTGCAGACCTGAATCATTTCACGTGCATCCGCAATCTCGGTGGCAATTGGTTTCTCGCACAGAATGTGCTTTTTCGCTCGCGCTGCCGCAATCACGTGCTCCTTGTGCTTGGCATTTTCTGAGCAAATAATGACCGCGTCGATACCGGATTGCAAAAAGGCTTGCAGATCTTCGTAAAAATCGAGCTGGTAGGCAGTCGCTATTTCCTCTCCACGGTGCGAGTCATCATCCCAGACTGCTATCAGTCGCGCATTCGGGTGTTTTTGCAAATAAGCAGCGTAGCTATGCGCATGCATATGGGCGAAGCTGATGATTCCTACCTTCATCCCCCGTCACCTCCGTGCATGAGCTTCACAGGTTGTCCCTTCTTGACCGATTCTCTCGCCGCCGATGCGATATCGAGAGCAGCGAGCAGATCACGAGAATGCAGACGTGGCATTTCCTGCTTCTGTACACAGCGAATCAAATGCTCCCGCTGTCGCTGCATCAGGTCCATCCCTGGGAATATTGTCGAAAGAAACTGCTTTCCCCGACTCCAGCGAATAGGGGTGCTTTCCCGGCTATCATGTGCAATCATTCCTTGATCACCAGTAAGCTCAAAGGAAGCATGTTCTGTCCCCTCCGCCCAAGATAGCTCTACATGAGCAATTGCCCCGCCTGCCATTCGAAGCATGACCAGCCCATAATGGACGATCTGTCCTGACTCATTCGTGTGCTTAACCTCTCGTGCCATCACTCGCTCAACCTCGCCGAATGTCCAGCGCAGCCAATCGAATTCATGTATTCCAAGCGCTTGAAAAATGCATTTCCCTACATTTCCAGCCGATGCAGGAGCACCTCTTCGCAAGCGAATGACGCCTGCTTTGCCGATGGCCCCATTCTTTATTTGTTCGTGCGCTTGCTCGTATTCTGGAGCAAAACGCAGCGTATTTGCGAATTGCAGCACGAGATCATGCTGATTGCACAAACTGATTCCTTCACGCCCTAGAGCAGAACCGTCTGCGCATAAAATATGCTTCCCCGCCTGGGCAGCAAGTGTCACCCATGGGTCAGCGCTGTCCGTAATAGAGCCTATATCCACGATATCGACTTCTGCTCCCTGCAAGATTTCGCGCAAAGAAGACAAGCTGTCTGCCACCCCTACAATCTCTGCCTCTTTGATCCGAAGCCAAGCCTGCGACTCTTTAACGCTTGTTCCTGCTTCCCCTGCGACCACAACTTTTGCCACGATCCCGCTCCCCCTCTCCTCGAGCTTTGTGGACTGCTTGACACAACTCTCCTATAGCGAAAACTGAAACGTATCCTGCAATAAAACAGCGGCAGCTCCTGCGACCTCTACATTTTCACCCAATGAATTCGGCCGAATCTCCAATTCCTCCGTCAGGATTCCATGCGCGTATTCCCCCACGTAGTCTTTTACTTTGGCGATCAGCAGCTCATTTTCGAAGGCAATCTCGCCGCCAAGAATGATGACCTCAGGATTGAACAAATGAATCAGATTGACCAGTCCCGAAGCCAAATAAGAAGCCGTTTCCTCCAAAATGCTGACCGCAAGCGGGTCCTGCTCTGCCAAAGCCTGACGAAACACCGCAGGAGTAATCCGGCCAACATCCTGCTCCACCAAATCCGAGATGCGGCTCGACTTTCCTTTCGCAAGCGAGGAGACCAGCTTGGAGTAAATCGTTGGCCAGCTCACGTAATTTTCCAGACAGCCAACATTTCCGCAGTCGCACCGCACACCTGCCCGATCAATCGTGGTATGACCGAACTCACCGGCCCCGCCTTTAAAGCCCCTGTAGATGGCACCATTCATCAAAATACTGGCTCCCAATCCATCCCCAATCGTGACGTACAGCATGTTTTGATAATGACTGAAATCCCCGATGGTCTTCTCGGCGAGCAAGTATGCGTTCGTGTCGTTATCCAGCCAGGTTTTCAACTGGAAACGCTGCTCGATCATTTCTTTAACAGGTGCGTTCTGCAACCGGAGCTTCGGATTGTAGCGAATCACCCCATTGACCGAGTCCACGATGCCTTGCGTGACAATTGAGATTCCCATACATGTCTCCAGACTCGCGGCTCCACGCAAAAATTGCTCAATGATGTCCATCAAATAAGCGAGGACGCTCTCCCCTTGGTACGGCTTGATTGAGTGAACTTCCTTTCGTTTGACTGCGGCTTCCAGATTCATCTCGGCAATCGTAATCCTCGAGCCAGAGATCGAAATGCCAATCAGAAAGCGACTATTAGGTGAAAACTGGACCAATATCGGTTTTCGTCCGCCATTTGACTCTCCTGTTCCCACCTCGCATACGAACGAGTCACGAATCAACTCACTGACTGCCGAGGTCACGGTAGTAGGACTCAGTTTGTTCCGCTTCGCTATTTCACTCCGGGAAATGGGCCCGTAATGACGGATCGTATCGAATATGATGGAGCGATTCAGTTCCTGGATCAGCTTTAAATCACCCGTCCTACGCATGTAACCATCCCTTTTATTCAAATCACAAATGGCAAGCGACAAAATGATCTCGGTCTGCTGCTTCCCGCAGTGCAGGTGGTGTCGTTTTGCATATGTCCATCACGAACGGACAGCGCGTATGAAACAGACAGCCTGACGGCGGATTCACCGGGCTCGGCACATCCCCCTGCAAAATGATCCTCTCCCGCTTTGCCCGTGGATCAGGAATCGGAACCGAAGAGAGCAGCGCTTTTGTATACGGATGCCCGGGATTGGCAAAAATCGTTTCCTTCGGGCCGGATTCTACGAGACTCCCCAAATACATCACGCCGATCTTGTCGCTAATATGCTCGACCACGCTCAAATCGTGGGAAATAAACAAATAGGTTAAATGAAATTCTTCCTGCAAATCTTTTAGCAAATTCAAGATTTGCGATTGAATCGACACATCGAGAGCTGAGACTGGCTCATCCGCGACGATCAGCTTCGGCTTCAAAATCAAGGCGCGAGCGATGCCGATACGCTGCCGTTGCCCTCCACTGAATTCATGGGCGAATTTCTCCGCATGATAGCTGGAGAGCCCGACGACCTCGAGCATTTCGGCGACAATCCGATCCCGCTCTTGGGCAGACAGTTTCGTATGAATGAGAAGAGGCTCTGCTACCACATCGCGAATTTTCATCCGCGGATTCAGTGAGGCGTACGGGTCCTGAAAAACCATCTGTACCTGCTTGCGCACTTCCCGCAGCTTTGTTTCGTTCATTTTGGAGATTTCTTCACCATTGATCCAAACCTTGCCCTCATCTGGCATCAAAAGTCTTGTGACCAAGCGCCCTGTCGTCGACTTGCCGCAGCCACTCTCTCCGACCAGACTGAACGTCTCGCCTTCCTTGATCTCGAACGAAACGTGATTTACGGCTTTTACGCTTTTTTTGCTGCTTAATAGACCGCTATCAATCGGGAACGTTTTTTTGATACCGTCTACCACGACTAGTGATTTAGACATGAACATCCCTACCTTCCTCTTGATAGAGCCAGCAGCGGCAAGATCGTTCCTCTCCCACCGTCGTAATGGCGGGCTCCTTTTCCCAGCAGACAGGCATGACATCCTTGCAGCGCGGAGCGAATTTGCAGCCCTTCGGCATATTGTTTGGTGTCGGTACGTTCCCTGGAACCGAATCAAGCCGCGCGCGCTTCTGCCCGATTTTGGGGACAGAGCCGATCAAGCCTTTCGTATACGGATGCCTGGGTTCGTCGAACAAATCGTAAACAGATGCTTCCTCCACAACACGCCCTGCGTACATGACCACGACACGGTTGCACATCTCAGCCACGACGCCTAGATCATGCGTGATCAACAGCATCGACATATGCTCTTCAGCCTGAAGCTGCTTCATTACGTCGAGGATTTGTGCTTGAATCGTGACATCGAGTGCAGTTGTAGGCTCATCAGCGATCAACAGGTTGGGATTGCAGGACATCGCCATCGCAATCATGATGCGCTGTCGCATACCGCCAGAGAGCTGATGCGGATACTCTCCCATAATTTCGCTTGGTCGCGGAATGCCCACCTTTGTCAGCATGCTCACTGCTTGTTCTCGCGCCTTTTGGTCGGAATAGCCGAGATGCAAACGAATGGCTTCCATCAATTGCTCTCCGATTTTCATCACCGGGTTGAGCGAGGTCATCGGCTCCTGAAAAATCATCGAGATTTCTTTTCCGCGAATACGGCGCATATCACTCTCCGAAATCGAGAGCAAATTCGTGCCGTTGTAAACAATCTCGCCATTGGTAATCTCACCAGTCGTGTCCTTGAACAGGCGCATGATCGACAGGGAAGTCACGCTCTTGCCACAGCCTGATTCGCCAACCAGTCCAAGCACCTCGCCTTTTTTTATATGAAAGCTGACATGGTCGAGGACGACTGTCTTCTGGTTGTCTCTCGTAAATTGCGTCTGCAGATGCTTTACTTCAATGATGTTCTCACTCATCTGCCCCATCTCCCTCGTTTAGTTCTTCGTTTTCGGGTCCAAAATATCGCGCAAGCCATCCCCAACCAGGTTGAACGCCAGCACGGTCAAAAAGATCGCAATCCCGGGAATGATGACCACATGAGGAGAAGTGGCGAGATAGTCACGGCCCATACTGAGCATCGCCCCCCAGTCGGGACTCTCAGGCTTCGCCCCCAGACCGAGAAAGCTGAGACTGGATGCTGCCAAAATCGAGGTACCGATCCGCATGGAAAAAAAGACGATCATACTGGAGACGGTCTCTGGAAAGATGTGTCGAAAAATAATCCGGCTGCTTTTTGCCCCCATGGATCGCGCCGCTTCTACAAACACCGCTTCCTTGGCAGCCAATGTATTGCCGCGAATCAAACGCGCAAACGAAGGAATACTGAACACCGCAACTGCCACGACGACATTCGTTAATCCCGGGCCGAGGATCGCAACGATGGCGATTGCGAGCAGCAAGTCGGGAAAAGCGAACATGACGTCACTCCACCGCATGATGAGGCGATCCAGCCATCCGCCGTAATATCCGCTAATCAAGCCTAATACCGTTCCAACCACTGCACCGACCACCACAGAAGAAAAGCTGACGCCTAGAGAGATACCCGTTCCTACGATGATACGGCTCAAAATATCTCGTCCGTATTCATCTGTCCCTGCCCAATGTTCCATGGATGGTGTCTGCAACGTTACGTCATAGTTCGGTTCGTACGGATCATACGGCGCGATCCACGGGCCAAACAGTGCTATCACAAACAAAAACAAGATAAAAAACCCAGCCCAGAAAGCTGTCTTTTGTTTTTCCCACTTCTTCCAAAACTCGCGGGCTCGGGATTTCTTTTCTGTGGGAACTACAACGTTATGCCCGATTTCTTTTACTACCTCCATTTACGTCACCTCCTTGCCATTAGCTGTCATAACGGATTTTCGGATTCAGTGCCTTGTACAAGATATCTACCAGCAGATTCACGAGAATGAACTCCAGCGAAAACAACAGGATGACCGCCTGTACGACCGGATAATCGCGAAAAGCAATGGAATCGATCAATAGACGCCCCATACCCGGAATGCTAAACACCGTCTCCACGACAACCGATCCGCCCAGCAAAAAGCCGAATTGCAATCCGGCGATGGTCACGACCGGAATCATTGAGTTTTTCAGGGCGTGCTTGCGAACGACTACAGATTCCTTCAACCCTTTTGCCCGACCCGTTCGGATAAAATCTTCCTTTAATGTTTCGAGCAGGGATGACCGTGTAAATCGGGCCAGCATCGACATGATTCCTGCTCCCAAGGTTAATGAAGGAAGCACGTAGCTTTTCCAGCTCTCGACCCCACCAGTGGGAAACCAGCCCAGCGTGACAGAAAAAACTTGTATGAGAATGAGCCCCAGCCAAAATCCAGGTAAGGAAATACCAGAAATCGCTGTCAGCATCCCTATGCAATCCGGCCATTTATTGCGGAAAACAGCAGAAATCGTCCCAATCAGCAGTCCGAGCACCAAGGCCCAGCCCAGGCTCATAAATGTCAACGTCATCGTTACGGAAAAACGATTTTCAAACATGTCGCTAATGGGAAGCCCTGTCTTCAAGGAGTGTCCCAAATTTCCTGTCAGCAGGTTTTGCATGTAGTTGACGTACTGGGTAAGCAATGGTTTATCCAAGCCCAGCTCCTGACGCACCCGCTCGAGCTCTTCCAAGGTCGCTTCTTTTCCCGCCGCCAAACGGACAGGATCACCCGGAACCAGATGGATAAAGAAGAAAATGAGCAACGACACGACAAAAATAATCGGGATGATCTCGATGAGTCTCTTCACGATATAACGGAACATGGTACGGTTCCTCCTAAAAGAAAAGCAGCGCCCAGCGGCAGACAATGACCGAACGCTGCTTCAAGTATTATTGGAACGCCGCTTCTCTTACATAGATGCCGCCACTCGGTGTGATATAAACACCGTTCACGTTCGCGCGTTTTCCGTACAAGATTTCATCGACTGCTAGGAAAATCCATGGTGCATCTTTAAACACATTTTCTTGCACGACGCCATACAGTTGCTTTTGCTTGTCTTGATCTGATGATTGTGTCGCTTCCTTGATGCTTTGGTCGACAAGGTCATTTTTGTAGAAAGCCGTGTTCGCTCCCGCAGGCGGGAAATTCTCGCTGCTAAACAACGAACGCATCGCATTGTCTGGATCAGCAGAGGACCAGCTTACGTACCACATGTTCATTTTTGCTTCCTCTGGCGACTTGATGCCGTAGATTTCATCGGATAGCGTCGCTTCTTCCATCGATTTCACTTCAACGGTGATGCCGACTTGCTTCAATTGCTGCTGGATGAATTGCATGCCTTTCATCGTATCTGAGTTCGTATTGCCCCAGATATCGGTTGTGAAGCCGTTCTCGTAGCCTGCTTCTTTCAAAAGCTGCTTTGCCTTTTCGATGTTGTACTCATAGACGCCTTGCTTCGAGTAGTGTGCGATCGTTGGGGACATCACGGATTCCAATTGCGTGCCGTATCCTGCCTTTACCACTTTAATGAACGCATCCTTATCGACTGCATGGTTGATGGCTTGACGAACGCGCGGATCATCAAACGGCTTTTTCAGCATATTGATCGAGACATAGCGGGTGATAGTGGAGGGTGTGCGCTCTACCTTTACTCCCTCTTCACCGTTCAGTGTCTCTACTTGCTGCTCCGGCAACGGATAGATGACATCGGCTTCACCCGTTTTCAGCATGGCTACGCGGGAGCCGTTTTCAGGAACGGGCTTGTAGACGATTTTACCGACCTTGGCTGCTCCCTTGTTCCAGTGATCTGGATTCAGCTCTACCGTCAGATGGTCACCCTGTACCCATTCCACGAATTTATATGGACCTGTACCGACTGGATTTTTGGTAATGTCTTTGCCGTACTTTTCCAGAGCCGCCGGGCTGATGATTCCTGTCGTGAACTTGTTAATCATCGCGGAAAACGGCTGGTTCAGCGTCACTTTCACTGTGTGCTCATCGACAACCTCTGTGGACTTGATGTATTTGTAGTTCCGATAAGCTCTCAGGTTGTTGTCTTTGTTGCTCATCCGGTCGAAGTTGATTTTGACCGCTTCGGCATTGAATGGTGTGCCGTCATGGAACTTCACGTTTTGCCGGAGCTTGAAGGTATACTCTGTCGCATTTTCATTCACTGAATATTCAGTCGAGAGACCCGGCATGAGCTTCAAATCCTTGTCATAAATCAGAAGACCTTCAAACATCGCGCTTTGGACACCTGATGACAGTGCATCCCCTGTATTTTGCGGGTCCATCGTAATGAAGTTTTCGTTTACGGCGATGACCATCTGATCCTTTTGCGGCGCTCCCGTCGTTGTCCCCCCATTGGAAGCTGCCGGAGTTCCACTACCACTTCCACCGCCACTGGAACATCCGAAAAGTAAAGCCACTGAAAAAAGTAAGACGGATGTGGTTCGCAAAAACGATGCTTTTTTCATTTCTTTTCCCCCTTGTCTTCATCTACTCTATGGGTGAGATCTGGATGTCCATGGATAGGTCTTGTCTGCCGATTATCGCGTAAATACGATTTCTCTTCCGGTCGCAGCTGATTCGTATATGCCACACAGAATCTTCATCATCTCCACACCGTCCTGCACAGGGCTGAGCGTTTCTTTTTCACCCAATATGCATGCGATGAAGTGATCAATCTCGTTTTGGAAGCCTCGCTTGAAATCAAACGATAATTTATCCATCTGCGGGCTGACATTCAGGATCGTGTCATGCTTTTCTGCAATGATGGACAGCTCTGGCTCCACCTCTGCGCCTCCCTTGTCTCCGTACAGCTTGACGGCCAACTCGTCTTTTTTCGCATGCAGGGTATAGCTCACATCTACGAAAAGGGACGCTCCGTTTTCAAAGCGAATGAGTGCATTAGCCATATCCTCGACAGTGTTTTGGGAAGGGTCGTAGTCAGCTGCTTTGTAAAAGGAGAGGTTTTTGACGTTTGCCCGATTGCCCAGCTTGTTGTATGTATTGCCGCTGACAGTCGTTACTTTTGGGCAGCCCATCAAGTACCAGCACAGATCAATGACATGCACACCGAGATCGATAAGTGGACCTCCGCCAGATCTGTCCTTGTCAGCGAACCAGCCTCCCGGATTGCCCAGACGGCGCAGACAGGATGCCTTCGCGTAATAAATCTCACCCAGCTCGCCCGCATCGATGAACTGTTTGAGCAATTGCGCATTGGTATCGTATCTTCTCACAAAGCCCACCTGGAGCAGCTTGCCACTCTCTTTTACGGCTTCTTCTATCAGGAGAGCGCTTTCAACTGTTGTACTTAAAGGCTTTTCCAAAAGCACGTGCTTACCCGCTCTAAGGGCAGCGATGGCAATATCTGCATGCGTGTTGTTCCACGTACAAATACTCACTGCGTCTACCTGTTCATCTGCAAAAACATCCTCAAGCTTGCTGTAGTAGGCTTCGGCCTCGTACTTCTGTGCTTTTTCCCGAGCGCGCTCCTCATTGAAGTCGACGACGGCACGAATTTCTGTACGCTCGTTTTGCTGGTACGATTGCAAGTGCATGTCTGAAATTGATCCTGCACCAATCACCGCAACTCTCACTTTTGCCATGATGTTGTCTTCCTCCTTGCTTCTCATTCGTTAATTAATTTTTTCAGTGGAGTAATTAATAAGATGATACAAAATTGTTTTAATTTTTGCAATACGGATTTTGATTAAAAATTTGATGCTTTCTCTCCTGGTTGATCTAGCGCAAAAACTCCCCCTGCCGCTCCCATTACTCCAGCTTCCACCCCAATCTGGCTAAGGATGACACGTACCTCCTGCGCCAATCCAGGGATACATCTCTCCCTCATGCTCTTCTCAATTTCCGGCATGAGTATGGTAGATGCGTTCATAACTCCACCTCCGAAGACGATTACCTCCGGATTAAACAAATAGATCAGATTGGCTGCTCCGACTCCTAAGTAAAACCCTGCTTGCTTGATGAGTCGCTTGGAGAATGGGTCTCCTGCTAGTGCAGCCTCACTGATCGCTTTGGCCGTGACTGGCTCATTTGTGGTTGCCAGCTTGTGGCGAGCGGCGTTTTCAATGGCAGTACCCGAAGCGTAGTTTTCCAGGCACCCTCGATTGCCGCAGCCGCATGGCGGTCCGTTCCAATCGATCGAGATATGGCCGAACTCACCAGCACTCCCATCTCTACCTGAAATCAATCGACCATCACTGATCACTCCTGCCCCTACGCCTGTGCTGACGGTGACATAGATCATATTTTGTGTGCCAGCCCCTGCCCCCCATAGCCACTCCGCGATTGCCGCTGCATTCGCATCATTGAACAGCCGGACGGGCAGTCCGAACCTCTGCTCGATCAAGGTGCCTATCGGTACATTTCTCCAGCCCAGATTGCTCGCAAAAATGACCTCGCCGCTATCGCTGTTAATCACACCAGCTGAAGCGATTCCAACGCCGCGTACTTCTTCTGAATGGATGCCGCTTGCTGACAGGACATCGTGCGTGGCGGACAGCACCCTTTCGATCACTGCCTTTTCTCCCTCTTCCGCGTACGTAGGCAGTTGCTTTCGTGCGATCAATCGGCCTGTACGGTCCACTAGGCCAGCCAAGATTTTGGTCCCACCCAGGTCCAGCCCAATCGCATACTCCTCTTTTGCCATACTCGTCTCTCCTTTGTTTACCGTAACCGCTCGATGTTAATTTCTCCAATGGCTTTATAAATTCAACTTAGCTTTATTTGTAGCACACCCCTCTCCTTTCGTCCAGATTATTCTAAAAATTCATTTCGTCGGCAGACTTCTTTCGAATACCAAGTAGTACATAGGACAGAATAGAACTGTTAAAACGTCCAAAAGGAGGATTGTACTCTGAATAAACAGACGCTGGCTGCCCATGAATCACTGGATATCCATGAAGTACTTAACTTCAAAACACTCTGCCTCGCCAAATCCAAGCTGATGCAAGGCATCGTATTTGATCAGGATTTACGAGCGTTGATGCAAAAAGATGTAGAGCAATCCTTGCAAGCAATCGCGGAGCTTCAGGCTGTTTACAAGAACGCACCCTTCCAGGCACCGATCCCGCAAACTCGTCCCACACCCATCATAAACTGAAGGTGAAAATCCGATGAACAACGATTATCAAGATCCCATTCATGCGCTAAACATGCCGGAGAAGGCAGATATGACTTTTGCCATGGACTTCCTCATCCGTGCCAAAGAAGGCGTCCGAAACACAGCAATCGCTCTGACTGAAACAGTTACTCCCGAAGCAAGAGCCATCTTGCGTAAACAACTCCACCAAGGAATTGCCCTCCATCAAGAAATCGCGGAGCTGATGGTCAGGAAAAAGTGGTTCCATCCCTACGAACTCCATGAACAGTATCAACTAGACCACCTCTCCGCCTTGGAAACGATCCAAATCGGGCAAATGAACCTCTTCCCTGAGGATACCTCGCGAAAAGGCATGTTCGATCGGACACCAGATGAACACCAGTGATGGAGGAACTTATCGATGAAAGCTGTTACATATCAAGGCATTAAAAACGTAATGGTTAAAGAGGTACCTGATCCGAAGATTGAAAAGCCCGATGATATGATCGTGAAATTGACCAGCACCGCCATATGCGGATCCGACCTCCATTTAATTCATGGCATGATCCCCAATTTGCAAGAGGATTATATTATCGGTCACGAACCAATGGGCATTGTCGAAGAGGTTGGCCCCGGTGTAACCAAGCTAAAAAAGGGCGACCGCGTCATCATTCCATTTACGATTGCTTGCGGCGAATGCTTTTATTGCAAAAACCATTTAGAGAGCCAATGTGACAATTCAAACGAGAATGGCGAGATGGGTGGCTTTTTCGGATATTCCGATACAACGGGTGGTTATCCTGGAGGACAGGCGGAGTATTTGCGGGTGCCCTTTGCGAACTTTACCCATTTCAAGCTTCCCGGAGACTGCGAGGTAGAAGACGAGAAGCTATGCCTGATCGCCGATGCGATGCCAACCGCATACTGGAGCGTAGATAACGCAGATGTGAAGAACGGAGATACCGTGATCGTTCTGGGCTGCGGACCAGTAGGCCTCCTTGCCCAAAAGTTTTGTTGGTTGAAGGGTGCAAAACGTGTGATTGCGGTTGATTATATCGATTACCGCCTGCAACATGCAAAGCGTACGAACAACGTTGAAATCGTAAACTTTGAGCAAATGGAGAATATCGGCAACTACCTGAAAGAAATCACGAAGGGTGGTGCTGACGTTGTCATCGATGCTGTTGGTATGGATGGAAAAATGTCCGCTCTGGAGTTTCTGGCGAGTGGCTTGAAGCTGCAAGGAGGCGCCATGGGGGCAATCGTCATCGCTTCCCAAGCTGTCCGTAAAGGCGGCACGATCCAAATTACCGGTGTTTATGGCGGACGCTATAATGCCTTCCCTCTTGGAGACATCATGCAACGCAATGTCAACATACGTTCTGGACAAGCTCCTGTAATCCACTACATGCCATATATGTATGAGCTCATTACCACCGGAAAAGTCGATCCAGGCGACATCATCACACACGTCATTCCCTTAAGTGAAGCAAAGCGTGGAT
Source organism: Brevibacillus fortis (assembly GCF_046196545.1). Classification (GTDB taxonomy): domain Bacteria; phylum Bacillota; class Bacilli; order Brevibacillales; family Brevibacillaceae; genus Brevibacillus; species Brevibacillus fortis_A. Next base: position 884,092 of record NZ_CP176370.1, on the reverse strand, counting down.
ACGAAGTATTTGATACGAAAACAGACAATTGCATCAAAGTCATTTTAAAGCCTTGATGAAATGACGGGAAGGAGGATGCTCCTGCGATGAATTACGGATTGCACGAACAGCTTGAACTGCATGAAATTGCTTCTTTTAAAACCATTTGCATGACCAAGTCCAAGACGATGCAAGCCCTGGTTTCCGATGAGACGTTGAGACAGCTTTTGGCCGACGATGTTCTCGTATCCACCAGACAGCTTCAAGAGCTGAGCTCTATACTGGCAAAAGCAAATTCATAGGGGGACAACGCATGACTGGCATTCTTCAAAGCTTAGCTGGTATGGGTGGCCTGACGGATCAAGTAATCGCCATGGACTTTCTCATCTCCGCAAAGAGCGGTGTGCGGAACTATGCGATGGCACTGACGGAAACAGGCACCCCAGAAATTAAGTCAACACTCACCAAGCAATTAGAAGAAGCAATCGATTTGCACGAAAAAATCAGCCTGTACATGATTGAGCGTGGCTGGTACCATCCATGGAATGTTACCGAGCAGATTCAGTTGGATCAGCAAAATATCCAAACCGCGTTAAATCTTCCGTGAAGTGAAAGCACCCTCTTTGGGTGCTTTTTATTTTGTCTACCATTCGACAATATCTCCTAAAGTAAAAAGAATAGACATCCTATAAAATGGTATATATAGGTAGCTTTGGGAGGGGCGATGATATTCATCTCATTATTCTGTGTAGAGTACCTCAACATTCGATGATCGTTTCAGAGCTACGTTTACTACTGTCATGAAAGGTTGATGTTCATGTTTAAAAAAGCCCTGATCATCCTGACATTAAGCTCAGTTGTCGCTGTACCAAGTGTAGCCGCACAAGCCCAAGGGGCAGCTCTACCTCTACATGAGAAGGCGCCAGCCTCCGCAAAAACAATAATCAAAAATGCCGCATTTGGTCAGGAAGTCTGGGTAATGCTCGGCTCCCCGATTCCAACCGGATGGGTCGTGATCAGATCTTCTGGCAATATGAACCTGATTAAGGATATGAACAATGCTCCTGCTGGTTACGAAGTTTGGGTAATGCTCGGCTCCCCTATTCCTGACGGATGGGTTGTGATCAGAAGTTCTGGGACTATGAACCAGATTAAAAATTTGAACAACGCTTCTTCTGGGCAGGAAGTTTGGGTAATGCTCGGCTCACCTATTCCTGACGGATGGGTTGTGATCAGAAGCTCTGGGACTATGAACCAGATTAAAAATTTGAACAACGCTTCTTCTGGGCAGGAAGTTTGGGTAATGCTCGGCTCACCTATTCCTGACGGATGGATCATTATCAGATCATCGGGAACAATGAACCTGATCAAGCGCCTATAGGCTAACATGGCATGCATCTCATCAAAAAGCTGATGTCGACAATCAATCGACATCAGCTTTTTTCCTTTTCTCTTTAGCCACAGGCTGAGGACTGTAGTTAACTTGAAAATACTGGATTATTATTTTACCATTAGAAAAACAATTTCAAAATACTTAAAAGAGATGGGCTAGTAGGAATGGAATTGTTTTTGTAATCAAAAACATATGAAAAGGAGGTCCAAAGAGAACTGTACTGGGAACCACGAAAACTCTTGCTTGGAAAGGAGCCTCATGATGTTAGAAAGAATTTTGGGTAAACTTTTATTGCTCACCATTACTCTTGTCACTCTTGTAAATGGATATTTTGTTACGCCGACAAACGCACAGGATCAATCAGAATATCGCGTGGATTTTAGTGGTGTATCCGCTTCGATCCCTGTCAATATCCGTACCGGACCGACTACTTCTGCTACTATCATCGACAAGCTTCAACCAAATACCCGCGTACAATTTTCAGGTTGGACCCGAGGTACCTCGCTCAATGACTTTTGGACAAATGCCCCTGATAATAGATGGTTTTTCTACGAGAAAAGTGGCGTGAAATACTATGTTGCCTCTGCTTTTATTAATGGAAACCCACCTGAAATCGATCAAAATAAGCCCCTCGTTTCGTACCAAGTTACCATTACCACAAACATTCCTGCTCTTAGACAGGCCTATGAAAATGCCATACGAAATTGGAACAACACAAGCATTGTTTCATTAACACCAACACAAAATGCTCCCATTACCTTAGGAGAAGGCTATGCGAGGGGTTACGATGGATTTGGTTGGTGGCAATCGAATGGTTCCGGAGTAACCGGTGGCACAGTCATCCAATGGAACAGAGTAAGCAACAGAAACGCTGCTTATTTAGAAGCCTTGGCTACTCATGAAATTGGACATGTCCTCCGACTAAATCATAGGTCGGATCACTCGATCATGAATAACTCTTGGTTGACCAGAATCACTGCTCCTACCCAAAACGACATCAACGAGCTTAGAAACATCTATAGTCGATAACTCCATTGTCCACAAAAAAGATGATGCGAGGCACTCTTTTGGCTGTCGAGAAAGTCGACGGCCTTTTTTGATGAACAGCCCCACTTTGGCGATAGACTCCTTTCCCGAAGGAGAATCCCAATGAGTAATCAAATCCTAAGTACGCGCCTGACTCTTACTAAAGTTGCATTACAAGATTGGGAGCTGATCCGCTCCATCTATTCCAACCCGACACTGATGGAGCATACCGGAGCGACGATGAGCGAGGAAGATATCCGCCGTAACTTCGAGAAAGAACTCGCCCCATGGAGCCTCGAATCCACCCACTGGCTAACCTGGATCATACGTGAAACCGACTCCGGTAACGACGTTGGCTTGATTAGCATCTGCACCCGCAACAGAGAAAATCTCACTGCGGAAGTAGGCTTCATCATACTGGACGGATTCAAAGGCAAGGGCTATGCAACGGAAGCAATCAGACGCGTAATTGATCTCGCTGTGGATACTTTTGGATTCAAAAAATTTACGGCTGTTTGTTCCGAAGAGCATGTGGCTTCCCGACGCGTTTTAGAGAAAGCTGGAATGAAGCTGGATAAAATCGGGCCCGAAAGCACTGAAATTGCGGGCACGATGGTGAATGACTGTTTGTATTCGTTGGAGAGATGACGGATTGTTTGCTTACATCGCTTTTGGCGGCATTGTACTCGGTGGAATCGTTGCCTTTGAACCAATATAACGATTTCTAGCTGCACCTAGACCAAATACAAAGATCAAGATTGACGCACAAACCAAAAGTAGAAGTGGAACAGTCCAACTGTCCGTTACATCATGCAAATATCCGAATAGGGTCGGGCCGATTGCAGCAAGTAGGTATCCAACTGATTGAGCCATACCGGACAGCTCTGCAGCTTGTTGAGCATTCTCTGTACGTAAGCCAAAAAACATCATCGATAAACTAAATGCAAAACCTCCACCAATTCCTAGCATGATGATCCACCAAACAATAAAATTCGAGCTTCCGTAAAGTAATCCAAGCGTTCCAATTAAAAGCAAAATGGTCGTAATCGTAACTAATGAACGTTGACTGGACATACGCCCTGCGATAATCGGAACGACAAAAGTAAATGGAAGCAAGGCTAACTGCATAATGGAAAGTAACCAACCAGATTGATCTGAACTTGTTCCTTGCTGTTTTAAGATTTCAGGTAGCCATGTGATAAGTACATAGAAAACCATAGATTGGAGTCCCATAAACAAGGTTACTTGCCACGCTAGTGCGGAACGCCATAAATTCACACTGCTGTCAGCCGATTGATTTTGAACGGTGGCTGTTTCCCTATTGCGGCGTTTCATTTGAGGTAACCAAAAAAATACGGATACCAAACTAAGAATGCCCCATATTCCCAATGCCCCTTGCCATCCCACTCCTAATCCAACTGCAATGGGAACACTAATTCCGGATGCTATCGCCCCCAATAAATTCATAGAAATGGAATATACACCAGTCATTAAACCAATTCGTCTAGGAAACTCTCGTTTAATCAGGCTAGGCAACAATACATTAGAAACAGAAATTGCCAATCCGAGAACAGCCGTACCGATATATAAAGTAGCGATTCCAGATAGGGAGCGCAAAATAACCCCAAGAGTAAGTAGGATGATGGAAATTAGAATCATTGCTTCTACTCCAAACTTTCGTCCTAATTTAGGAACAATAGGAGAAAAAAGTGCAAAGGCTAATAGGGGCAACGTGGTAATCATACCTGCCAGCGTATTCGAAATATGAGCATCGTCCCTAATAAGACCAACTAGAGGCCCTACCGAGGTTAAAGGAGCCCGTAAATTAGCTGCAATAAATATAATACCTACAATAATCACCCAAACTGCTGATCTAGTAGCAATTGTATTTGATTTTATATTTTGAGTGCTCATAAATTTCCCTCCTTAATTCGAAATTTAAACAAAAGTATATTATAATATTCTTTATATCGAATAAAGTATAATATAATATAACAAAGAGCAATTGTCCAATATCTATCATCTCTAATAAATCACAACAAAAAATAACCCTTTAGCAACCATTCGGTCGATAAAGGGTTATAGACGTCGTAGTCCATGAGAATACAGGGGATCGATTTTTAGACCCCATATTTCAATATAATATGGATCACAACAAGATCGTCGGATTGATTTATATATGAATGCGGGCCATCTGCACAAAAACTAATCGAATCATATTGATTCAAGGTGTATGACTCATTATTTACATGGATGGAAAGGGTTCCTGACATTACTGTCGCAATTTCCGTTGTATTGTGGTGATGCTTCTCTGGATAGTATGAGCTATTCGGTTGTAAATAAGCTCTACACGTTTCAATTTCATTACTTACGTTTTGAAAAATTGGCTCAATGACCCAATCTTTATTCTCCCCAGCAATTCTGAGTCCCTTCCCAGCTCTGGACAGATTCACACTGTTTTCGGTTGAGAATAAAGCCAAGAGTGGTATAGATAAGCATTTCGAAATTTTCCACAACACCCCGATTGTTGGGTTGGTTTCTCCACGTTCAATATTTCCGAGTGTCAGCTTGCTCACACCGGATAATTCTGATAACTCTTCAAGGCTTAAATGTTTCTCTTTACGAATTTTTTTTAATACCCCTCCAACCTGTAAAACAACTTGTTTGGGATCATCGGTTTCTAGATTCACTTTAAGCCTCCCTTTGATGAAATCATACTAAATATAAATCATAACCCCATAAAAAAGAAACCCTTCCTGCCAAAACAGAAAGGGCCTCCTCCAGCTGATCTGCTACTTAAACCAACCTTTTTCCTTGGAATGCATAATCGCTTCAATTCGATTGCTCACACCGAGCTTGTCGAGAATGACGGAGATGTAATTCCGCACAGTCCCTGTCGTAATGTACAGCTGGCTGGCAATCTCCTTGGTGTTCTTCCCGTCAGCGATCAAGAGCAGAACTTCCTTTTCCCGCAACGTCAGCGGATTCTCTTGGCCGTATGCCTCATCCACCAGCTCAGGCGCATAGATTCGTTTGCCTGCCATGATACTGCGAATCGAGCTGGCCAGCTCTTCGCTCGGACTGTCCTTGAGCAAGTAGCCGTTAGCACCTGCTTTTAAAGCTCGTTCAAAGTAACCTGGGCGAGCGAAGGTGGTGAGAATCATCACCTTGCAGCCGCTGCCTTTCAATTCCTCGGCAGCGTCCAATCCGCTTTTGACTGGCATTTCGATATCCATAATGCAAATGTCGGGCTGATGCTGATGCACGAGCTTGACGGCATCCTCACCATTACTTGCTTTGCCGACGACCTTCATATCCTCTTCCAAATCGAGCAGGGAAGCAAGGGCTCCTAAAAGCATCCGCTGATCCTCTGCAATGACAATGCGAATCATCCTCCCGCCTCCTGTTCCGGTTGTTTGAAGACGTTGGGTACCCGAATCACTAGCTGTGTTCCAGACTCCGAGGACTGGATTTCCATGCTTCCGTTGACAAATTCCAGCCGTTCCTTCATCCCACGCAAACCGTTTCCTCGGTAGACCAATTCCTCTGCCATCCCAATCCCATTGTCCGTTACGCTTACGACGAGGTCGGTGCGAGTGGGCTCGATGACAATGGAACAGTCCGTGGCATTGCTATGCTTCACAATGTTGTTGACCGCTTCTTTCAGGCACATGCACAACACGTTTTCCGTCATCAGCGAAGTGTTGGTCAGATTCGTGTCGCCTTCCAGCACGAATTCAATTTCCGCTGCATTGAAAATTTGCTTGATCCGAAACATCTCATCTTCTAGCCGCGTCCCACGCATTTGCGTGACCATTTCCCGCACTTCTTTCAAAGCGATTCGCGCGGTTTGTCTGATTTCCTCCAGCTCCGTTCTCGCCAGAGCAGGATTTTTGTTGATCAGCTTGTTCGCCAAATCGCTTTTCAACCCAATCAAGGAGAGCTTCTGTCCCAACGTATCGTGCAAGTCACGGGCAATGCGTTGGCGTTCCTCGAGCTTGACCAGCTCTGAAATTCGCTTGTTCGCATGCTCCAGCTCTCCCTGCAGCTTCTCTCGCTTATTCCAGTTGTACGTAGTCACGGGCAAGAGAATGACAGCAATCATGCTAACCAAAACAAACGGAAGCTGGCCAATCAATTGCGCGTTTTTGGTGAAAAAGCCGATGTTGACCGATATAGTGGTGCTAATCAAATGAACCGTGTACAGCGTAACGAAGCCGATCTTGTTCTCGATATTCCCGATAAAAAACGCCAGGAAGAGCGAGAAATACACATAGCCGAACATCAAGGTCATGGCGACGGATATAATGATCTGCACACTCGTCCAAAAGTAAATCAGCCAGCCCTTTGACAAGAAGGAGAATACATAGCAAATGAAAAACAGAATGATCATGATGATTCCGATCACCGCTTCGTATGTCGAGGATGACCGGAAGATGAAATAGAATGGCAGGATGTAGAAGACAACCCACACATAAGGGCTCAAGCCCGTATTTTTTTGAAGAATGTGATACCACTTCTGCTTCTGCATGCTTGCCCACCTTTTCTTCGCCACTCTCTCAAGTGTATCGGAATTCAAAGGTTTATGGCAGGCTTATTTTCCTTCCAAACTCGGTTTGGAGCCTTGAAGTGCATCCATGATCGCTTCCGATTTAGTAGCAGCCAATCGCTTGATGCCTTTGAAGCTCACAAAACGCTTGTTGCTCTCATCCCATAAATGAAAACGCAGGCACTGCAAGCTGGACGCCAGTGTAATCGTTGTCGCCATCTGGAGCGGTGGTGTCTCGTTGTGTGCTTTTTCCAGGTTGTAGTTCGGTACGCGTGGGCTTAAGTGATGGACGTGGTGAAAGCCAATATTGCCTGTGATCCATTGCAAAACCTTCGGCAGCTTGTAGAAGGAGCTTCCTTCTACAGCCGCTTTCACGTAGCTCCACTCTTCATCGTTCTCAAAGTACGAATCCTCATACGTATGCTGCACATAAAACAACCAAATCCCAAACAAGCCGGAGAAGAAAAAGATCGGACCTTGAATCAGCAAGAATGCTTGCCAGCCAACCGCCCAGATCAAGAGCGAATAAAGACCGACCAGCAGCACATTCGTCAAATACGTATTCAACCGCTCTTTGCGGCGAGCTCGCTTTACATTAAAACGATATTGGAGCAAAAAGACAAAGATAGGACCCAAACCAAACATGACGATCGGATTACGATACAGCCGATAAGCGATTTTACCCCAGGTAGAAGCTTCGAGATATTCATTGACAGTCATCATCCACAGATCGCCTACGCCTCGTTTGTCGAGATTGCTACTCGTTGCATGGTGAATATTGTGACTATTCTTCCATTGTTCATACGGAACGAGAGTAAGCACGCCGGTAATCGTCCCCACGATGTCATTCGCCAGACGATTTTTGAAAAAGGATTGGTGGCAGCAATCGTGGCAAATGATGAAGGTACGGATGACGAAGCCAGCTGCGACAATGACGATAGGCAGTGTGAGCCAATAGGACACAGACAGACTGAGATAAGCACCGTACCAAAGTACAATCAGCGGAACTAACGTATTGATTAGCTGTCGGATACTCTTTTTCATGTCGGATTTTTCAAAGGGGGCAACATTCTTTTTCAATTGGGCAATGTTGTTTTGATGCATTGCTTGTTTCCTCCTCGATTGAAGCGTACAGGGACATGTGAATTCGCCGGACGCAATAGTCTATCTTTATTGTAGAAAATAGCGTCTGACCGCTGTAGTCATAAACGTCAAGTCGAGGACATGACAAATGTCATGGTTGAACAAACGACTGGAAAATTTAGGGTGCGTGAACTAAGCGGTACATCCCATATTATGCCAAGAAAAGACCCCATCCATTCTTCCGGATGCGGTCTTTTGCTTTGACGCCGTATTCTTTTTACTTCACATCAAGGCGCTTCACGATATCTTCGAGCAGCAAATTCGCTGCCTTGATGCCGCCTGCTTTGTTCCAAACCGTTTCGTCTACTTGGTAAACTTGATTGGTCTTCGCCACATTCAGAGATTTGAAGACTGGGCTTTCCATCCATTTTTTCGCGTTGTTCGCAATGTCTTTAGATTCCTTCGTTGGCTCCGTTACCCAGTAGAACAGGATGTCCCCGTCCATAGCGGACATACCTTCTTCGCTGATCATTTCTGCAAAGTTGTTTACGTCCTGGGAAGCTGGACGTGCGAGTCCCAGCTGATCGAGCAGCACACCGCTAAAGGTATCTTTTTGATAGATTTGTACGCCTTTTTTGGAGAATTTCGCTACGGATACTTTCGTAGAAGCTTTAGGTCCCAGCTTCGCTTTCGTAGCAGCTACACGGTCGTCGAATTCTTTCAGGACCTGCTCGCCTTCCGCCTTCTTGTTCAGTGCTTCTGCATAGAGCATAAAGTTGCTTTTCCATCTACCGGACAGCTCTTCAGAGAATACGGTTGGAGCGATTTTGGACAGTTGATCGTAAATCTTTTCATGACGTACTTTGTTTCCGATGATCAAATCAGGACTCAGGCTTACAATCGCTTCAAGATTCGGCTGGTCTTCGAAGCCCAACACTTCTACGCCTGTCATCTCATCTTTGATGTGAGGATACCAAGGATCTTCATCCCAGGACTGTACAGCAGCGATTGGCTTAACGCCAAGTGCAAGCAACGCTTCGGTACCTTCATTAGTCAGTATAACCACGCGTTCCGGTGTTCCTTTAATTGGAGTGGTACCCATTGCGTGTTTTACTTCACGTACTTCATTAGAATCGGCTGGTGCTGGAGTAGCCTCAGTCGTCGTTCCCGATGCAGCTGGCGCCTGTTGAGCTTGATTGGCATTGCCACCGCAACCGGCAAGGACAACCAGCATGCACAGCACGAAGAAGCTGGTCATGATGTGGCGCATGGTACGTAAACTGGTCTTACTTTTCATATCGAGAATGCCCCCACTTCTGCTTATCAACTTAATGATAACAATTATCAATTGATAGTATATAGAGACTCCTCTTACTTTTCTATGGACGTGATTGTCTAATTGCCATGGACCAGATTACCCTTGTGCGACCTGGAGAAAATACGCAATGCTCCTTTGAATCGTATGCTCTCTGCCAAACGGTCCCCATGGGTCCCATTCGTGATTGGCTGGATGGTACACTTTGTTTTCCCGCACTGCACGCAAGTCTCTCCACAACGGGTTGTTCCACAGCGCTGCCACATGCTCCCGCTCACTCCAGAACACGATGATTCGCTCCGGGTTCAATTCGATCAGATCGTTGAGCGCATGTGGTTTATAGGCTGCGTGGGTCACACTCGGGTCAGGCGCAAATCCAAGCTTGTGATAAAACAAGTCTGCGAGGGCATGTCCCTCTACACCATATAGTCGCACCTCATCCGCAAGCACGCGAATCATCGTCCATTCACCCGTGCGTGTAACCGGCAGTAGTGCATCTCTTGCTTGTTTTTCTACTTTGTCGATGTGCTTGATAATTTTCTCTGCCTGACTCTCTTTCTTGAAGAGCGTCGCCAATCTGGTTTGGTAGTCAATCCAGTTCGGATAGCCGTCAAAGGAGACCGTACCTTTTATTTTCTCCCAATCTCCTGCCTCTCGATTGTGGAAAAAATTCATCCTGACAATCACATCAGGCGACAAAGTCAAAATCTCTTTCGGATCGATCAACTGCTCTGCATTCAGTGCTTTTGTTCCGCGCAGCTTTTGCTGCAAATAGGAAGGAAAGCCCGTCCTCGTTTCAAAGTAGTTCGGGAAGGAGGGGGCAGCAATCGGCTGAATGCCCATCGCAAGAAAATGATCCTGCAAAAACAGCTTGCTGACCACGACTACCCGCTGGTCACTTTGCTTCATATAAATTTGCGGCGACAATCCTTCTCGTTTTTTAAAGAGTCTACTAAAATACAGCTCATCGGCATAACCTACGTTTCGAGCCACATCCTTCACACTTCCTCCAGAATGGGCAAGCAGCTCCTTGGCCTGCTCCATCCGCAACCCAGTCAAATACTCCCCGGGTGTCATTCCCGTCGCACGTTTGAAAGCACGGCAATAAGAGCTGGGGGTCAACCCCGCCAGTTTCGGCAAGCTTCCCAATTCCAGTGACTCGCGGTAGTGCTTTTGCATGTAGGCGATGGTCTCCTCAATCGCTCCATTGCCCTTTTCCTCTTGCTTTTTCTGTTCATCATGAACAACACCAAGCAGTTCGTAGAGCAATGCTTGGCTCCGTAAAAAAGAAGAGTAGTCCCGCTTCCGTGTCAATTGCGAGAGCTCCTCCAATACCGTCAGAAATGAGGCGGGAGTAGAGACAGTCAAAACCTTGACTTCTTTCCTCTCGGGAGCGCTCTCGTGCTGATCGCGTCTCGCTTCCACGTAATGCAGCCTGTATATGTGCAACGGTCCTGATTGGCATCGCAATTCTTCTATCTTCGTCGTCGGACGCAACAACAAGAGGTTTCCGGCATCGAGCTCCTGCTTTTGACCATCAACCGTAATCTCTGCGCTTCCTTCTGCCACATAGCAAAGGACATGGGTGTTTACCTCCACCTGACGCAGGTGAAAATTCTTCATTCGCTGTTTGCGAAAGGCAGTCATCAAAAAGCCAGGATAATCTTGATTAATCGTCAACAGAATCACATCCTTCTATCACCGGAAATAGCAAAAAAAGTAGACAAGCTGATTGCCGGAATCAGCCTGTTCTACTTTCATCATGTTGGAGATCTTTCTATTTGGCAAGTACCTGCCTATCTATTGTGAGGAACGAGTCGAACGGAACATCAGCAAGAACAGATATGGCGCGCCTAGTAACGCTACCACGACCCCGGCCGGAATGTCTTTCGGGATCATGACGATCCTTCCCAACAAATCAGAAGCAGCCAGCAACACAGCTCCAAGCATGGCGGAGACGACAACGGCACGGCGATGATGAGGTCCAACTAGCATACGTGCAGCATGCGGAGCAAGAAGACCGATAAATCCTACGGCTCCGACACTGGCAACTGCCGCTGAAGCGAGCAGCACTGCAATAACTGCCACAGACAACCTCGTCATCCGCACCTTTAATCCCAATCCAGTCGAACTCTCGTCGTTAAATGACAAGAGGTCCACCCGACGTCCTAACCACCACGCGATCGGTACTAAAACGAGGATCGTAGGCAACAGGCGGCCTACTTCCATCCATCCCCGCCCGTAAGTACTTCCTGCCAGCCAGGTGAGTGCAGGCGCTGCCAAGATCATGGAATGTACGATCAAGATATTGATAAGAGCGGCACCTGCGGCAGAAACCGCAATACCTACAAGTGTTAATATGATTGGATTGAGTCCCCTTCTCCAAGAGACCGCGTACACAATCGCGGCAGAGATGATTCCCCCTGCAACAGCCCCAAGCGGCATCCAAGCCGATAGTTGAGGAAATACGAGGAGTACGATAATCGCCCCTACACCCGCACCGCTCGTTACACCGACAATTTGCGGATCAGCCAGCGGATTACGTACTGCACTCTGCATGAGACTTCCGCTGATCGCGAGTGCCACACCTGCCAACATCGCTGTCAACAGTCGCGGCATCCGCAGCTCAAACACCAATTGACTGTACATCTCGTTTCCTTGTCCCATGAAAATGGCGATGATCTCTGTCCACGGCAGGTACAAGTTTCCGCTAGACAAGCTGAGCATCCAGACAACCACGAGCAGCACAGCAAGCGTACACACTATCAACGGATACGAAACTTTGCGTTGTGCTCCTCCGACGCTCATCGAGCCTCCAGTTCCAGCACTCATACTGCGCGAGACACGCAAAGCCAGCCAGATCAACCACGGTCCGCCAATAGCTGCCGTGATGGCTCCTGCTGGAAGTTCACCATAATGATTGATGAACATACGTGCAATCGTATCGGAAGCTACAAGCAGCGCTGCCCCCCAGATGGCACATAGCGGCAGTAGCCATCTATGCTGCGTGATACCTGACAATCGCACAAGATGCGGAGCCACGAGTCCGATGAAACCGATTGGCCCGACCACACTGACACTGACGCACGTGACCAAGATCGCAATAAACATGGTGAAAAGCCGTGTTTTTGCCACCTTTTGCCCCAATGATTTCGCCGTCTCTTCATTAAGGCTAAGTACATCGAGCTGTCTGGACATGAAAAAGCTGACCAAAATTCCAGCTATAATCCAAGGCCAACTGAATTCTACACCCGACCAGTCATTTTGCTTCAAGGAGCCTGAGCCCCAGAGGAAAATGCCATTTGTCGTTTCTTCATTAAACAAGATGATGGCACTCGTCAAGGAGGAGTACACCAAGGTGACAATCATCCCGGACAATGCCACACGCACTGGCGTACCTTTACGCCCGCCAGACATGAAGTATACGGTAACGGCTGCAAGTATTCCGCCCACCATTGCAAATGGAAGCGGGTGTTCATGCAAGTATGATGGCAAAAAAACCATCCCGAACACCACGAAGAAATAAGCACCCGCATTTACCCCCAGTGTCGTTTCCGAAGCGAGCGGGTTTCGTGTCACCGTCTGCATCAATGCACCGGCAATAGCCAATGCTGCACCAGACAAAAGCCCCATGACCGTTCTCGGAAGCCTGACACCTTGTATCATATGGTGATCGGAAATGTCTTGCGGAGCAATAATGGCCTGTACAACAGAACGCAGAGAAATGTCTGCCATCCCTTGTGTCAAACTGACAAATGTAAGCATCAACAGCGCGACAAGTCCACTCCCTAACATCAGGAACAATCTCCAGCCCCCTCTTTGTGAGGAAGTGGCTGGAGTGATGTCAGTTCGTGTGAACATTTTATGTTTGGCTAAACTCATTATTTTGCCAACAGATCAACAGCTTTATTCGCGAGAATCTTTGCAGACATGGTACCACCATACGGCCACAGATCTCCGCCCAGAGCATAGACGCGATTTTCTTTCACAAAAGTAAGACCGTTCCAAACAGGGTTGTTCTTCAATTGATTTTCAATCACGTTGTCATCATTTTGAATGATATGGAGGAAATTCGCATCCTGCAACGCTGGAAGTGCCTCCACATCTGCCAGTGTCATTCCTGTTTGCTCAAATTTCTTAGGCTTATACTTATTTGTCAGACCAATATTAATCAAGATGCTTGCTGCTGTAGAGTTATCCGTAGACAAACGGAATTCTACCGCATTTTGACTGCTGTAGCCCATCGCGAGGACAAATGGAACTTTATCTGCACCAACTTTGGCCAGCTTTTCTTTTGCTTCCGCATAAGTCTTGTCGAGGTCTTTCAAAGCCGTTTCGGCCTCTGCATTTTTACCTGTGATATCCGCAATTTGCTTGAAGATCTCGATCATTCGATCATACTGTGATCCTTGACCTTCAGCCGGATTCGTATCAAAAGCAATCGTTGGGGCAATTTTGCTCATTTCGTCGTAATTCGCTTCTACATTTCGTTTAATACCGATAATCAAATCTGGCTTCAACATCATGATCGATTCCAGGTTTGGGGAAGTACGACTCCCTACATCCACTACTTCTGGAGCAATCTCCACAGGGAGTTTCACCCATTTTTTCATATTAGGAATATCTGCAATCCCTACAGGCTGAATACCTAGAGCCAACAAATGCTCTGCTGAGCTCCATTCCAATGCAACGATACGCTTAGGAGTGCCTTTGATAGTCGACTCTCCCATCATGTGCTTCACTGTCCGCACTTGCTCTTCAGCCGGCTTCGCCGCGTCAGGCTGAGCGGTAGCAGCTTGGTTGGAACCAGATTGTGCAGTTGACCCTGCATTGCCGCAAGCAGCGAGTAGCAGCATCGCAGACAAAAATACAAGCATCACTGGTAATTTCATAAGACGCATAAAAATTTCCCCCTTATTTTTCTGGGTGTTACATCGAATGATAAAGGATGTTGCATGATGGACATAGCTTCCAGTAGATTATGATAATGATTATCATTATCTTTGTCAACGGAGGAATGTGCTAATTTTTTCTGTTTTCCAACTGTGTTGATCTGGAAGTAGCATCTTGAAGTCACTTTCAAGTTATTTAACCAAGGCTTCTTCCACCCCACAACTGCTCCGCTTAAAAGACAAAAAAATCCCCCTCAAATGAGGAGGATTGATGATTTACGCTTCTTTTGGCAACACAATTCCACGATAAAGCCGAACCGTGATGTAATAGTAAATCGCATAGATCACAACGAAAATCAGCGTTGGAATCCAGATGTTCAGATACGGATCCAAGAGGATGAACGAGAACATCTCCATACCGATTAATACGTGCATCAGACCGATGATCGCCGGGAAAATGAATACCATGAACAGCTCTTTATAAATCGAACCTACCAGCAACGATTGACGTACGCCGATTTTTCGCAGCATGCTGTAACGGTCTTTGTCACGAGAAGCACCGGACAAGATTTTGAACATCAGGCAGCTCGCCATCATCGCCAGGAAGGCAATTCCGAGGAAGAAGCCCATGAACATCGTCCCGCTTGTAAAAATATACATGCTCGCATACGTGCTGTATTTAGAAGATGTGTATACGTCTTTCGCTTCCACATTTGTGATAGACCCAATCATTTGCTTTTGACGTTCATCCATTGCTTTTAATTCCTGCGTGTATTTCAAATAGTCATCTACCTGGGCAAGGAGAACCTTGTGTTCACTTCCGGCGGTTTTCTCATACGTCGCCTGATCCACAACCAGAACAGATTTGCTCTCAATCATCTGGTAGTTGATAAAATTGGTGAATATTGCTTTGTCCCAATCCTCAGGAATAGCATCGTAGTTACCTTTGTCTTCTTTTGACGCACTTACGATATACGTCTCTTTCGGAAGCGGATCCGTCACAAGTTTTGGCTTGTTGTCAGCAGAGTAATTTTGAATGCTGTTCGTGGAAATCTGCAGCGGATTTGCCAGCAAGTCTTCCTTCAAGTAGTAATACGCCTTGTCGTCGACTTTGTATCGATACGTATTTTGCTCCAGGACGTTCATTTTTTTCAATGCCTGGTAATCCGCATCAACCGGATCATGCAGATTCACGTCATACACATGGAACACCGTAGTAAACAAATTAACGTTTTGCTGGAACGCCAAGCCCCCTGCCATCGCCCCGACACCGAGACCGATTAACATTGCTACTGTACCAAGGATTTTGGTCAGGTTGTTCACCCGAAAGCGCAGCTGAGCAAAGGTGAATGCGTTCAACTTGCTATCATTCAGCTTTTTATTTTTCTTTAAAGCCTGTACAAGAACGGGCAGCAACGAGATGAAAATCAAATACGTCCCGATTGTGCATGAGATAGCCCCGACGACAAAGCCGAGTGCTTGCAGGTACATAATCAAGTGCAAGCATGTATAGCCCAGAGCCAACAGGATAACTCCAAGGATAGCGACTAAAACCGCTCCGATTCCTTTTGACTTGATTTTGTCATTTTGTTGCTCGGCACGGATGAGAGCGAGCTCAGTTGCACGAGCCAAACGAGTCGCATTGATCGTGGATGTGATGATAAACAGGATGAGGAAGAATCCCCATGTCATCCAAAACGCTGGCAGATAAAAAGGATAGTACCCATCTGTCGATATCTCCAGCATATTCATGAGCAAGACGCCGATACCGCTTGCAAGCGCAATACCAACCAGACTACCGATTACCAAGGAAATGATCCCCATCGTCAATGTTTCCAGGAACAAAATCTGGCTGATTTTCCCCTTCTTCGCCCCTAAGACCATGTACATTCCGAGCTCTTTGCGCCGTAGCGAGAGTAGGAATGAGTTGGCATAGAAGATGTAAAAAATCGTGATAAACGCCAGCAGGAACGCCCCTACATTGAAAACGATCTGAATCGAAGAGATCATCGAGTTGTTTTTCGTGTAATCAGAATTGAGGGCTAGCGTCTGGAACATATA
Source organism: Brevibacillus fortis (assembly GCF_046196545.1). Classification (GTDB taxonomy): domain Bacteria; phylum Bacillota; class Bacilli; order Brevibacillales; family Brevibacillaceae; genus Brevibacillus; species Brevibacillus fortis_A. Next base: position 867,794 of record NZ_CP176370.1, on the reverse strand, counting down.
AAAAATCGAAATGGAGATGACCAGACCCACGAGCAGAACCAGATAGTCCTTCATCATCTTCCGCATACTGGACAAGGATAGCTTTAAAAGCATGAAAGGTTACCTCCTAGCGTACATCATGTGATGCACCTAGCTCGGCCAGTACATCCAGAATTTGTTTAAAAAATTGCTGACGATCCCCCGTACGTTGAATCTCGGTATACAGCTTTCCGTCCTGAATGAACAAGATACGTTTGCAATAACTCGCAGAAAAAGCATCATGCGTAACCATCATGATTGATACTTGGTGGTTCTCATTCAAATCTGTCATCGTTTCCAGCAAGCTTTTCGCATTCTTCGAATCGAGGGCGCCCGTCGGTTCGTCCGCCAGCAAAATCGCAGGATCATGCACAAGTGCGCGTGCTGCTGCGGCGCGTTGTTTTTGTCCCCCGGAAATTTGAACCGGATATTTTTGCAAAATCTCTTCGATCCCGAGTGTTTGTGCTACTTTACTTACTTTGTTGCTGATCTCTTTGGAAGGGACACCTTGCAGAGACAGCGGCAATGCAATGTTCTCATACACGGACAAATTCTCTAGCAGATTGAAATCTTGAAAGATAAAACCGAGCTTTTGCGAGCGAAAATCTGCGAGCTGGTTACGCTTCATCTGTGTAATGTTCGTTCCCGCAATTTCAATAAAGCCTTCCGTTGGACGATCCAGTGTGGAAATCACGTTGAGCAGAGTCGTTTTACCCGAACCGGATGGCCCCATGATTCCCACGAACTCTCCTTTGTCTATGGTCATCGACACGCCTTTTAAGGCATGCGACTGGCTTTCACCTTTTGTCCCATATATTTTTTGAACGTCTTTCACTTCTAGTACAGCAGTACTCATTCTACGTTCCTCCATTCTATCTATTGGCTAGCGTTCATTGTTTCCGTCGCTACTAACTGTAACCAAATTCCAGAATAGGAGCTATTGATGTTCCTTACAGTTTTCTTTACATTTTGTAAGGTTTATTACGTGAGACGAAAAAAAGCCATCCGGCGAGGGATGACTTGCATTGTAAGCTATTTTTTACTTTTGTTCTCTTCGTGCCTTTTGATTAGCATATCTACGAACATATCAATATGGGCTGTGATCGCGATTGGGTCATAGCGATAGAATGTATCGTAGTCGTTGTAGAAAATTTGATTGTTTTTGGCAGCAGGGGTGACTTTCCAGACAGCGGACTCCTGTAAGGTTTTCAAGGCTTCGCTATTTTTGTCCGGGTTGTAGAAAGTCACGAACATGTAATCCGCCGCATATTCTGGCAAGGTTTCCATGGACAGCTGTACGGTTTGCTCTTTGGATTTGTCTGCGTGCGGCATTTTCAGTTTCAATGCATTGTACACCGTTTGACCACCGCGTCCTGCGTTGTCACCGAAGATCCACAAATCTCCTTTGTTGGTCAGCTCGTAGAGACCGACAGTCGCATTCTCATCCACGATGCCTTTCAACTTTTCACGGCCCCAGGCAGCCTTCTTGTCAAAGTCTGCAATGAACTTGTCTGCCTTTTCTTTATCGCCAACCACTTCTCCGAACAATTTGACCGTATCGTAAATGTTTGTCGCCGTACCGTACGGGAGATAAACGGTTGGAGCGATTTTGGACAAGGCTTCATAATTGTCATCATACATGACGACGATGAGATCAGGAGCGAGCTCTAACGTTTTCTCCACATTGATCCGCGGGCTACCTACGTCCTGCGCATTTTTTAATTGTTCGACGGTAAACGGGCTTTTGAAAGCTTCCGTCTCTGCACCGATGACGTTTCCGCCTACTGCAATCAACTCGCCTGCGTAGTAGTCGGTCACAATACGTTGTGGCTTGTCAGGGATTTGAATCGTCCCTTTTGGTGTTTCGATGGTGCGCATTTTGTTCTCAGTAGGGGCTTCTGTTGACTTGTCAGTTGGCTTGGAAGCAGACTCCGTCGCCGGTGCTGGCATTGCCGTATTTGCTCCACCGCATGCTGTCAAAAAAAGCGAGAACACAAAAATGACAGCAAGGACAGCTTTTACTGGTTTATTCGTAAGCATGATGAGCCTCCCTTATGTACGTCTGTAAGGTAGATGTAAGTAATGCTGCAATCGATATTGATTATCATTATCGCAAAAACTATAACAAAGAGTATTTTTACTGTCAATCGCCCGAGCCTTGTGAAAATAGGCAAAAAAAATCCCTTTCTCAGAAAGGGATTAGTTGCCGGAGCGGCTTTGTTTGATCATATCGTCCATCTTTACAAAGGTGTAGCCTTTGCTTTTCAAACTTTCCAGTACAATCGGGAGTGCCTCAGTCGTGTGGATGTCATCGAGCATATGCAGCAAAATGACACTGCCATTTTTCGTCTTGCTCATAACGCCATTTACAATATCTTGGGCACTGTTTTTCTTGTCCCAATCCAATGTGGTGACATCGTACAACGCAATAACCTTGTAACCCGTGGCTGCAATCACTTTGGCTGTATGATCGTCTACTACGCCAGTCGGCGGACGGAACAGCATGACAGGCTGCTGTTGAATCGCTTCGGTAATGACCTGGTGTGCTTTAACCACGTCCTTCTGCAATTCTTCCGCTGTCAGTGTCGTTATGACCGGATGGCTATAAGAATGGTTTGCCACATCATGACCACTCTCCACCATCGCTCTCGCCAAATTCGGATTGTTCTCCACCCCTTTTGCCCGCAAAAAGAAGGTCGCTTTGACATCATGCTCTGCCAAAATGTCTAATAGTTTCGTTACGGTTTTGTCGCTTCCCCAGTCGTCAAAGGTTAACGCGATCTGTTTTTTATTTGTGTCGACTTGATAGACGAGCTCATACTTGGCATTTTCGAATTGTGGATTCAGTTTTGCAGCGTCAAAGCCTGGTATTTGTTCCAGCGGCTTGCGTTCACCGCCGTTTTTCACCATCTCACTGAGCGGGACAAACTGGTAGCCGATATCCGCTGCTGCCTTGGCGATCAATGGAATGGCAGGAATTACTTCGGGATTGATGTCTGTATTGAGTGAAATAATGCTACCTCTGGACATGTAGCGAGCTATGTAATCTCCGATGGTTTTGGCGTCTTTTTGCAAATCACGGTCCTTCGGATTGATGTTGTAGCTGACGACCGCTTCCATCCCGAGATGGGCGGCTGCCAAACGAACGTCATCCGTCACATCGCCTGATTTGGTTCGCACATAGCGTGGCGAAATACCCGTCTCGCGTTTGATTACCTCATTACTTAACTGCATCTCTCGAAAAATCTGCTCGTAGCTGAGCTTGCTCATGTCCAGTTGATTCAGTGTGTTATTTTGGATTTCATGACCGCGGGCCAAAATGTCTTTGGCGATGTTTGGTTCCTCGGCGACACGCATGCCTGGGAGAAAAAAGGTTGCTTTGATCTTATGAGTATCTAGCTGCTCCAAAAGACTTTTCATCATCTTATCGTCGCCCATGCCGTTAAACGTCAGAGCTAGTTCCTTGCGCCCCGTGTATACGTGAGACAGCGCCTTACTTTTTTCACCTGTGTATCGGGTGATTTTCTGTTTCTTCTCTATCTTCTGGCGCTCAGTGGATTCATCTTTGCTCGCAGACATCGAGCATCCGGAGACGAGTAGAATTGCCATGAGCAGTGCAATTCCTTTGCACAGTTTGGTGGAAATAATCATTCAGGACTCCTTATCAACTGCCATAGCTAAAATTATACTCTGTTTGGCAATTTTGGTAGAGTACATAATCTTTCCATTTGATAACAAAAAGAGGCGGATCTGCTCCGCCTCTTTTTCTTCCATTTCTGCTTACTCCTGAATACTCACCTTGCCGCCATCTGCAAGCAGAGTCTGTCCTTTTACCACGACTTTATCTCCATTCGCTAGGCCGGATACTACTTCAATCAACTCGCTTGTCGAGTTACCCGTCGACACTTCCACTTGCTTGGCTGTTTCCCCTTCCAGCTTGAACACATATTGTCTGCCTTCACGATCAAATACCGCCTTGCGAGGAATGACCAGTGACTTCGCTCCTTCTGAACCTTGCGGGAAGGTAACATTCACGACCATATCGGACTTCAATTCATTGGAAGCATTCGGGATCGTGATTTCTACTGGATAGGCTTTGAGCTGCGAATCCATGACTGGACTAATCGCCGTTACTTTTGCATCAATCGTTTTGCTTGTAGACTGCACGTTTACTTTCACGACTGTTCCTACTTTTACTTTCGTCACATCTGCTTCGGACAAATTCGCTTTGACCACAAGTGGATTCGTTTTGACGACGGTCACAATGGGTTGCTGGCCTGCCATCTGCCCTACTGCTCCAGTCACGCTTGCGACAAATCCATCGATTGGGGAGACAACCGTTGCATTCGCCAATTGCTCACGAGCATTTTGCAGTCTGACCTCGGACTCCGTTACACTCGCTGCCGATACTTGCACACCTGTTTTTTGTTTTGCGCCTTGCAGCTTCTGCTTTGCATTGTCATAGGAAATTTGGGCTTTTGTGAGCGTTGTATTGGCCTCATCCATTTTCTCAGCAGCAATCGCTCCCTGTGAAAATAACTGCTGATTACGTTGTTGATTCAGTTTTGCGTCAGCAAGCCCTCGTTCTGCTTCCGTCAAATCATTTTGCGCTTCCACCAAGCCTTGATTAGAGGTGCTGCCTGCCTGGGATAAATTCGCTTTTGCCACACGGAGAGCTGCTTCTTGTTCTCTTACGCTGTTGGACAGCTCATTCGTATCGAGTGTAAACAATAATTGTCCTTTTGTTACGGGCTGACCCAGCTTTACGGGTAGAGACGCAATTTTCCCACCGGTTTTTGGTGACATTTGAACTTCCTCACTCGGTGCCAATTTTGCAGTCAGTCCAGCCTCAGATGTGACCACGCCTTGTGCCACTGTTGCAACCTGTACAGGGGTAACCGTTTCTTCTGGTTGGGCAGCAGTCGTCGCTGCATTCTCCTGGCTTGAGCAGCCTGTGATCAAGGTAAGGGAGAGTAGCGCCACAATCGCGATTCTTTTATTTATGATCATGAATGGTTCCTCCTCTTTTCTCATGCGTTTTTCGATTCCAAAGTGGTAATCATTCTCTTTTCCTGTTTTTGCTTGCGTTTGTTGCGTCTCTTCTGCCCCATCTCATCAAACCATACGGTAACCACAGGTACGAGTATGAGCGTGATCATGGTAGAGAAAATCAAACCATACATGACAGTAGTAGCCATTGGCGCTTGCAGTTCTAAACCAGACCCCGCAGCAACAGAGAGCGGAGCAATGGCCATAATCGTCGTGAGGGTTGTCATCAGAATCGGACGCAAACGAGCAGGTCCTGCATGTAAAATCGCTTCATGTAACTCCCAACCCTTTTCACGCAACTGATTGATCAAATCGATTAATACAATCGCATTGTTCACGACCAGACCGATCAGCAAAATGTACCCGATCAAAACAGATACAGTAATAGGCGTGCCTGTAAACAAAAGCCCCAATATGACCCCAGTAAGGCTCGGAGGAACCGAGAACATGATGATAAATGGACTGAAAAGGGATTCAAACTGAGCAGCCATGACCATGTACACAAGCACGACGGACAAGACAATCGCGAGACCCAGATTCACAAAAGAATTTCCCATATCCTCGCTCTGCCCGCCCATTTCGATGGTGTATCCGTCCGGAACATTCAGCTTATTGATGATATTCGTAACCTCCGTCGCTGCCGCTTGCAGGTTATCCCCGATCAAATCGCTTGTGACCGTCACTTCGCGCGTCATGTTTTTGCGCTCAATCGATGGTGGTACTTCGACTTTGCTAATGGTCGCAACGGAAGTGAGACTGATTTGAGCGCCCGTTGGCGTGGAAATGCGCAGGTTCTTCAAGTAATTGATATCTTCCTTATAGTCTGCTGGCAGCTTGAGATTGATATCAATTTCATCTTCGCCCGTACGATACTGGGTAACCGTTTGACCTTGGAAAGAAGTTCGAACAGCAGAAAGGATTTCATTCGTTGTCAATCCGTACAAGCTCGCCTTCTCTGTATTGACCTTCACATCGAACTCCTGACTCATTTCCTGAACACTGGTAGATACGTTCATCGTTCCCGGTACCTTGGCTATTTCCCCTTTCACAATCTCGCTCAGTTCCGTTAAGACGTCCAGATCATCTCCGCGAATTTCAATCGAGATGGCTGCTCCGCCCCCCATACCACCGGAAAGGGATTTCACCTTGATATCGGCTCCTGCAATATGCTTGACTTGCTCTTGCAGGCCCACAGCAATTTCCTCTGTTGATCGCTGTCTCGTAGAAATCTCTCCTACGTGCAGTTCGATCGTTGCGTTATGAGAAGTAGATGCACCGCTCTCTGAAATACCGTCGCCACCCCCGACCGAGGACTTGACCAATTTCTTTTCTGGTACTTGATTGACCACTTCTTCTACTTGCTTCATGACTTTTTCAGTTTCCGTCAAGACGGTACCCTTTGGCAGCTTAATCTCTACCTGGATTAATCCTTGGTCCATATCTGGGAAAAACCCTGCTCCGAGAGATGGAACGAGCATCAATGATCCAATCAACATGGCAAAAGCAGATCCAATCACCGTTTTTCGATGACCCAATGCCCATTTGAGCACTCTTTGATAGCCCTTCTCCACTTTATGGAATCCGATATTAAACCAGATGAGTGGATTGAAGCCTCGATAGTTTTCGTGATTCGTGTGCTCCGGTACAGTTTTTAACATGCGAGCACTCATCATCGGTACCAGCAAGAAAGTGAAAACGAGTGCTGCGATGTGTGAGAAAACGACCGTCAATGCCAACGGTGCGAAGAGCTCAGCAACAATACCCTCTGTCAACGCAATTGGTAAGAATACGCAAATTTGTGCCAATGCGGATGCCATCACCGCGGTTCCCACTTCTTTGGAACCGACCAATGCCGCTTCCATCATACCCTTGCCTTGTTCCCGCTGACGGAAAATGTTTTCCAGCATAACAACCGCGAAGTCCACTAATGATCCCAATCCGAGCGTGAGACCTGCCAGGGAAATCAAGTTGATTGTTTGACCTGTCATATACATCAAGAGGAAGGTTGATATGATCGATACAGGCAGGACAATGACCGCAATGAGCATAGACGACAGACTGCCCAAGAAGAAGAACAGCATGAGTACGCCAATGGCACCACCTGCAAGAGCATGTACTACCGTGTTATCAACGGAACTCTGGATATATGTAGAGGTATCCATAACGATACTTGTTTCTACATTTGCTGGAAGCGTGCTATTAATCTTCTCCAGCTCAGCCTTTACGTCTTTTGCGATTTTGATCGTATTGCCACCGGTGCCTTTCATCACGGCAATTCCCAAGCTCGGCTTTCCATCAATGTAGCTCAGCTCGGTCACTTCTTTGATGGTGTCTGTTACGTTGGCAATATCACTCAATCGGATGAAGCTCCCACCGACAGAGATCGGAGTGAGTGCAATGGTGTCCACATTGGTGAATTCTCCTTGCACGCGAATACTCGACTTTGCGTCACCTTCCCGTATCGCACCAGCTGATCCGGATACATTACTGTTTTCTAGTGCTGCCTTTATTTGATCCAATGTCAATCCATAGGCACCTAGTTTGGCTGGGTCCACGATGATGTCAACAATTCGCTCTTGCCCACCAGTAACAGTGACAGAAGCAACACCGTTAATTCGTTCCAGGCGGGTCTTAATGACATCATCCGCGATTTTTTTCAGTTTGTTGACATCTTGATCGCCAGTTACAGCCAGATCAATTATCGGCTGGCTTGTCGGATCAAATTTCAATACCCTTGGTGAACCAGCTGATTCAGGCAAGCTCCCACGGACCAAATCTACTTTATCTCGCATATTCAGCGTGGCTTGATCCATGTTTGTTCCCCACTTGAAATGGAGGATGACCGAGGAGGAGCCGTTAACAGAGGTCGATGTGACCTTGTCTAAATTCGGAACCGTGCCTAATGCATTTTCGATCGGTTTGGTAACGAGCTTTTCTACCTCAGCTGGAGCCGCCCCCTCAACAGAGGTAACAACTACGGCGACCGGAGCAGACAGCGATGGCATCAATTCAATAGCCAAGCGGGGAAAGGTAACCAAACCAAAAATGAAGATGGCTACGGATATCATAATCATCGTGACCGGGCGTTTAATGGAAAGTTCAGATATATTCAAAATTTTCTCACCTCTTCGTTTATGGGGAGCTCAGTGTATCAGCTCAGAATTTCTTTCTCCAAAATAAGCGCGCGCAAGGAATGCAACGATGTAGGTGTGCAAGCACTTCCTTCTTGTTCCGCCCAATTCGCTGGTACACGCTCCGTCAATGCTGCCCACACAATTCTCCGATCCGATTTATCACGGAATCTGCGCACCAAGTTCATCTGTTCCAGCCGACTAATTAAGCCTGAGGTCGTACTATATGAAAGATCAATCGCCTTGCTGATTTCTCCCATTGTTTTCGGGCTGATCGCGATTTGCTCCAGAATGAGAACTTGTTGCCAGGTGATATCACTTGAATCCAATGCTTGCATGGAAAGCGTGGAAAATTCGGTGCTCGTATCCCTTAGAATCTTCGCTAACTGAAACAGTTCGTTCATAAAAGCCTCCTACCCATTGTCTATTTTTCGGACTATCGATCGGGGAATTCCCCTCCACAGATCACATTGTACTTATACGATTCGTCCCCGAAGTCTATCAGGTAGTCAATTTATGGAATTTGATTTTATCTATCCAGAGATAGAAGACCGTACACCCGGAGATAGACGACAGCGCATGCTAAAATGAAACTATAATGGGTACGTATTCCAAGAAAGGAGGTTGTCTTCTTGAACGCTTCAACTGCATCTTTACGCTCCCGTTTCCTGCTCATTTGTTTTTTTGTATTGATCTCATTTTTTCTCATTCCAAATGCTTACATGCATGAACCCGCCATTCCATTTATCATCACTCTGATCATCATCTTCTGCTTCCTGCTGATGTTTCTCAGGCCCCAAAAAAACTGGAGACCTTTTCAAAAAGACATCGCCATTATCGTTCTTGGTACCGTGTCATTTATAAAGGTTCTATATGTAGGAGAAGAGATCGGTCTATCCTTGCCATTGGTAGCTTTTATTGGTTTTCACATTCTTGAACGCCGAGCATTGTACTATGCGACTTTTTTTGGCGTATGCTCCTTTTCTTTCATGTACTTTTATGGAGACTATATTTTTGAGGAGGTAATAGGCTATATCGTGACCTATATCGGATGGTATATCGGTGCACGAGGATTTTCTCTTCAAAATCAAGCAAAGGAATCGAGTCAGCAGCATCTTAAACAATTGCAAAAGGCGCATGTTGAACTCCAGGAAGCCCATTCTGAACTTCAAGAGGCCTCTGTGAATACACTTCGTGCCGCTGTCCTCGAGGAGAGGACCAGAATCGCCCGCGATGTTCACGACGCCTTGGGACACAGTCTCACATCGTTAATCGTTCAATTGAATGCCTTGAAATACATGCTGCAAGGAGGACCGAGTGACGCACAGGAGGCTGTCCGAGATATGCTTACGGTATCCAAGCAAAGCCTCGATGATATACGCTCGTCTGTACATACATTAGCAGCAGACAAATCCTCTCTAGGAATCACACCGCTGCGTATACTCTTATCACGAGCCCAACAGCATACCGACATCAAAATGCAGTTGATTAGTCCCAATCCGGATATTCCGCTCTCACAGCAGATGACCATTACGCTTTACCGGATTCTCCAAGAAGCTATTACCAATTCCATACGACATTCGGATGCAACAGAGATTTTCATCACGATTGAAAAAAAGCAAAATTACCTATTCCTGGCTATTTGGGACAATGGGAATATTACGAAACACCATCAAATCAAGCTGGGCTCTGGTTTAACTGGTATTGTAGAGCAAACGAAGCAATTAAATGGAGACCTTTCCTATTCCATTCGAGAGCCCCACGGCTTTCAAATTGACATCAGCTTTCCGCTTTGATAAGCAAATTGCGATAGATACGGAGGAATGCCAGCATGGAAAATCAAAACAAAAAAGAGACCATTCGTGTGGTCCTGGTCGATGACCAAACGATGATCCGTCAAGGGTTGGGATATGTCATCAAAATGCAGAAGGATATGGAAGTAAGCGGAGAGGCTTCCAATGGAGAAGAAGCCGTGAAGATCGTGGGAGAAATCATTCCTGATGTAGTCTTAATGGATGTACAAATGCCGAATATGTCAGGAATCGATGCAACACGAGAAATCACTCGACTCCATCCTTCGATAAAAGTATTAATCCTCACAACCTTTGACACGTACGATTACATCGTAGACGGTATTCGCGCTGGTGCTGTCGGCTATATGCTAAAGGATTCCGATTCACAGGAGATGTTGGACCTCATTCGCAGGGCCCACCAGGGAGAGGCATTGTTCTACACGGCTACAGCTGCCAAGGCTCTAGCGGACGCCCTACAGTTTCAACAAAAGAATTACGAGTCTGCCTCTCATTCTGACTCTGATGCTGACTTTGACTCTGCGCTTCCACCCCTTGTCATGTTTGATCAGTTGACCGCTCGAGAGCGGGACGTACTTGAGCAGCTATCCCACGGCAAACGGAACGATCAAATTGCGCAGCACTTGCTTATCTCAGGAGGAACCGTCAAGACGCATATCCATCGGATTTTGCAGAAAATGGGCGTAGAAGATCGTACACAGGCAGTTGCCAAGGCGATCCGGTATAAAATCGTGAAATAAGGAAGGAAACGTAAAAAGCCCAAGCATGTTAATGCATGCTTGAGCGTTGATACTGATTGGAATAGACTGCAGCTATTCCATACTCTGTACCTTTTCGATTTCCACTTCCAACAACGGCAATATTCTGCCTGGGAAAACGGTAGACACGATTTCTCCTACTCGCTTTGCCCCTCTCGACAAGTAAAACGGTTCTGCGTACGGGTCACTATGGATGTTGATGACTGGGATATTCAGCTTTTGTGCCACCTCTACCATATGCTGCCACAGAGCCTTTCCGTAACCTTTTCCTACTGCCTCCCGTTCCATGAACAAAAAGCCTAATAGCCACTGCTCTTGCTCGGCATCCTTTTCCAGACTCATAAAGCCCTTGATGCTGCCGTCATCCTCTAGCACATATACTTCGTGTTTCTCGATATAGGCGGGTGACAGCGTCAGGTCGTCGCGACAGGCCTCCATGAATTCATCACTGTATCCCCAATAAGCTTTGGAGCGATAAGCTAGCTCGCTCAGTTCGCTTGCTTCGTGTCCTTTTGCTCTGCGGATGTTCATATTAATCGTTCCTTTCCTTTACTACGATATCCACAAGAATGGCTTCATTCTCATCCCATAGCACTGCGGTGTGGACGACGAATGGATTGCCTCCTACGTTCATCTCCAGTTTGATCGTTTTGATTCCTCCTGTTTGGGTCAAAGCGGACACCTCCAGCATTTGCTCGAATCTGAATCGTATGAATTATTCCTCAAAGATAGACAAGAATCCTTTCCGGACCTACTCTGTCAGCAGATTCGATTGCACAAAAAAATGGTCATCGCAATGGACGACCATTTTTCCTCTCTTACTTTGCTTCCTTTTGACGATAGACTTCCTTCCCTTCAACCAAGGTCAGCACAACTTTCGCATCCTTGATTTGAGTGGCCGGAATTTTAAACAAGTTTTTATCGAGCACGATGAGATCTGCCTTCTTGCCGACTTCGATCGAGCCTGTGATGTCATCCACGTGGTTGGCGTAAGCACCATCAATCGTGAAGCTGGCGATCATTTCCGCAAGCGTCGCACGTTCGTCTGGGTTGGCAATTTTGCTCGGATCGGTTACACCGTCCTCGATCCGCGTAATGCCTTGTTGAATGCCGTGCAGTGGATTGAATTCTGGCGTTACGATGTAGTCAGACGAAGAAGCTATATGCACTCCTTTATTCAGGAAGCTCTTCATCGGGTATTCTTTCTCTGCGCGTTCGCGGCCCAAGTACGGTACTTCGATCTCATCGTAGTAGCCCTCTTCCTGCATAAACCAGAACGGCTGCACGATTCCGACTGCACCCAGCTTTTTGAAGCGCTCGATATCTGATTCATTGACCAGTTGTAAGTGAACGAGCGAGTGGCGAGCATCGTGCTTACCATTTTGTTTTTCAGCGAGCTCCATACCGTCCAGTGCGATGCGGGTAGAAGCGTCCCCGATAGAATGGACATGCAATTGGAAGCCTGCCTTGTCTACTGCGGTAGCTGTTTGGTTGTAAACCTCTTGCTTCCAGATTAATTCTCCGTGTGTTTCTTTATGGACATACGGTTTTTCCAAGTAAGCGGTAGCACCTTCTACAACACCATCCAAGAAGATTTTAACGGCGTTGACTTGGAATAGCGGGTTTTGATTGCGCTCACGGATTTTTACGAATTCTGCGACCTGTTCAGGTCCTTTTTCTGGATTTGCTGTCAATGCATTGCGGAAACGGATGGTCAGCTTGTCCTCTTTCGCGAGCTCCTCGTATGCTTCCAATACGTTCGGATAGCGCAGCATATCCGGGTCGCGCACTGTCGTTACGCCGCGTTCAACCGCTTTTTCTTGGTAGGCTTCAATTCCGGACTTGTATTGCTGTACCGTGTATCCGCCGATTTTTGACAGCACCAGATCCATTGCACTTTCACGCAACGTTCCAGATGGTTCTCCTGTTTTCGGATCGCGCTCGATAATGCCGCCTTCAGGATTTGGCGTGTCCTTTGTGATTCCAGCCAGCTTCATTGCTGCCGAGTTCACCCACAGAGAGTGACCGTCATCCGAGGTCAGCGCAATTGGCGTTTTTGGCACGATTTTATCCAATACTGCCTTTCGCGGACCGATACCAGGCACTACCGGATTGCTCCAGCCGCGTCCTTGGAATGTTGGTTCGTTTGGATGCTCTTTTACGAATTTTTCGATGGTCGCAACGTATTCCTCGACAGAGCCTCCGTCAAACAAATCAATGGAGAAAATGAGTCCCGTCGTTTTGCTCGCATGCGTATGGCTGTCGATAAAGCCCGGCAACACCATTTGGCCTTTCAGATCGATTACATTCGTATCCTTGCCGATGTGTGCTTTCGCATATTCATCTGCGCCGACAAAGACAATTTCGTCACCGCGAATGGCCACTGCCTCTGCCCAGCTGTTCTTCATGTCCACTGTGTAGACCGCGCCGTTGGTTAGCACGACATCTGCTGGTTGTTTTGTCTCTTGGGCGGCAAAAGCCGACATCGGGCTCATCAGCGCTGTGGCGAGCAATGCGCTGGTTAATTTTTTCCCAAACACGTTAAGATCCCACCTATCTATTTATCTAAGATGAAAAGAATGCCAAAACCGATTGTAGCATCGCAACTCTGAAAATTCCATGAAATCCGGTCGAAAATTAGTATATTTTCCCGATTTATGGCGAATTCGATTACATAATGATCAACTAAATTGGTCAAATTGGAAAAAGGTTAATTTGACTTCCCTTCATGAGTCGATGTATACTCGTAAATGTTTTAGGGGGTAAACATTTAACTCCATATATAATTAAGTAGTAAAAACAGGAGAGGGTACCATGCAAAGCCAGATCAATTTTGAAGAACTTTATATACAACTCCAACGAAAAGTTTCAGCTGAGTCACACAAGCGTCTGGACCCACTCGTATCAGGATCACAAGCCATGCTTTTGCGAATTCTAGATATGAACGGTCCGCAGAAGGCATCTTCTATTGCAGAACGTATGAATATTACCCCCGGAGCCGTTACGAGTCTCGCTGATAAATTGATTGCTTGCGGCTATGCCACGAGAAATCGTGACAGTACGGATCGCCGCGTCGTGCAACTGGACATAACCGATCAAGGAAAGGATATCCTGCGGCAATACAAAGCCGTAGTGAGGAGCACGATTGAGCAGTTTTTTGCAGGCGTATCTGATGAAGACAAGCAACACTTAGTCCGCATCTATCACCAGGTTCTGAAGAATATAGAGCAACAAAGAGAGGAGCATCCAGATTGCAACAACTGACAGAGAAAAAGAAAGTAACCATTATGATCGCGATTATTACAGCCATGTTTTTCGCCGCGATCAACCAGACTATTATCGGGGTTGCCATGCCGCGTATTATTTCGAAGCTAGGTGGCATGGATTACTATTCGTGGGCGATTACGATTTATTTGCTGACCTCCACTGTCGCTTCTGTACTAGTAGGGAAGCTCTCCGATATATATGGAAGAAAACCATTTATTTTGACGGGTATCGGCTTGTTTAGTATCGGAGCCTTGTTGTCCGGTTTTTCCGCCGATATTTTTCAACTGATTACGTATCGGGGCATTCAAGGGGCGGGTGCCGGGATCATCATGTCCACTGCTTTTACCGCCATGGGTGATCTGTACGAACCTCGCGAGCGCGCAAAATGGGGCGGAGTCATGAGTGCTGTCTTCGGCGTATCCAGTGTGCTTGGTCCTCTGATGGGCGGCTATATCGTCGATCACCTCGACTGGCACTGGGTGTTCTGGATCTTCTTGCCGATTGGCGTGATTGCCTTTCTGTTGATCATGATTCATTTCCCGAAGGTACCGAAGCAAGAAGGAGAGTCTGTCGACTACTTCGGCTCGCTGTTCTTGACGCTCACCATCGTACCGATGCTGCTCGCCTTCTCATGGGCGGGAGATGGTCCGGGCAAATACGCTTGGGGCTCGTGGCAAATTATTGGTTTGTTTGTCGTCACAATCGTAGCGTTGATCGTGTTTATTATGATTGAGATGAAAGTAAAAACGCCTGTACTTCCGCTGGGCTTGTTCAAAAACAGTATTTTTACTGTCTCCAATCTGGTCGGATTCTTCCTCAACGCGGGGATGATGGGCGCAATCATTTATGTGCCGTTCTTTGTCCAAGGGGTCAAAGGCATCTCTCCGACGATGGCCGGTTATGTAGCGATGCCGATGTCTATTGCCATGCTCGCGACCTCCGCACTCGCCGGACAAATCATGACCAAGACGGGAAAATATAAAAAGATGGCATTGGGCGGACTCTTGGTCATGACCTTGGGCATGGTGCTGATGTATTTCATGTCCCCAACTACACCGATTTATTTGCTCGTGATCTACATGATCATTCTCGGATTGGGGATCGGGATTGCGATGCCGGTCTTCTCCTTAACCGTGCAAAATGCAGTCGCACCACAGCAATTGGGTGTCGCTACAGCAACGTCACAGCTCTTCCGTAACCTCGGCGGGACCATTGGAATTGCTGTTATGGGAACCGTCATGAGTGCCAGCATGTCTGCGAAAATGACGCAACTGTCTGGAGCCATGGGTCAAGGGAACAATCCCGCAGCAGCCGATCCTGCTCTGGCAGAGAAGCTGTCGCTCTTTACGAATCCGCAAAATTTGTTGGATCAGCCGAAAATTGAAGCCACACTGGCTAGTCTGCCACCGGATTTGCAACCGCTGTTTACTCACATGCTGGATATGATCCGAGAAGCGATGAGCTATGGGATTACGACTACGTTTTTGACTGGAGCGATTGTAGCCGGAATCGCTGTCATCATCGCACTGTTTTTGAAGGAAATTCCACTGCGTAGTGGGAAGATGGGACAGAAGCCGGAGGGCGAAGCAGGAAAGGCTTAATAGGAAAAGGAAGAGGCCACTTGTCCTCTTCCTTTTTTCATGGTCTATGTCTGGCTGCTCGAAAAATACACGCTATAGCTCCGCTCTTCCCGTTCGGATCGCATAGGCATAGTCTCTGCGCCCGTTTTCCTCAGCTTTTCTGGCTGCCTGCTCGAAATCATACGGAACCAATACGTGCTCGACCAGCCACGAGCCGCCTTGTTGTTTTACCGTGACGTACTTGGCATGGGGTGTCTTCGATTCCATCGAATGCGGATACGGCGCTTCCTCAAAATACGCTGGAAGTCCAACGCTCCCCGGGTTTACCACGAGCTTGCCATCTGGGAGCCATACGGATTTGGGCACATGCGAATGCCCGCAAAAAATGACTTTCTGATGGATGCCTGTCAGCTCGATCATCAAGGCGTTTGCGCTTTTCTCGTCAATCCCGTATGGAGCGACATTCTCCAATAAGTACACATCATCGGCAAATGGTGTACCATGGCAAAACAAGAGATCACCAAACGTCCACTGCTTTTGGAATGAACCGATCCAGCTGAGCATTTCTTGTGTCAGCAGTGGCTTCACGTAATCAAACGTGATGGACTCCATTTGCTCTTCCAGTAAATATCTGTCACAATTACCCATGATGTGGGTGATATGAGATCGCTCCATCAAGAGCTCTGCCGTTTTGATCGGATCAAGCGGTCCAAATAAAGTGTCGCCTAAATTCACAATGGTTTGAATACCGCGGGAATCAATGTCGTGCAGCACGGCTTCCAGTGCATAAGCGTTGCTGTGTATGTCGGAGATCACCGCGATGGAATGGTTGTTTTGGCTCAAGGTCATATACTCCTTTACGAAATTCGAAGCATCTGTGCTTATAGTATTACTGCAAAATTATGTAGATCTCCTGCTCCATTTCAGTGATGGCGGTATACGTGACAGATCAAGAGGATGCCCTTCTATCAAATGAAGAGAGGCATCCTCTTCCTATGCCATTTTCAAATTTCATGAAAAAAGTTTGAGAGGGGGTCACCCTCGTTTTCGTCTATAGTAGTGAACACCAAAAAGGAAAGCTGCGCAGCACCTTTTTGCAAGGAGGTAACAAACATGCAGGACGATCGAGAGGTCATTGCGGAGGTTCTTCAAGGAAATAAAGAGGCTTATGCTCTGATCGTCAATAAATACAAGGGAAAAATCGCTTCGATTCTTGGGCGCACGCTCCACCATTCTCATGATGCCGAAGACATGGTGCAGGAGGTTTTTATCAAGGCGTACTACAGTCTGCCAGATTATAAACCCAACTACTCCTTCTCTGCCTGGCTGTATCGAATCGCGATCAATCGCGGGATTGACGAGCTGCGGAAACGAAAGCGGATGCCTTCCGTAACGGAGATGGATGTCGAGGTCAAAGACGAATGTCCGATCCCGGAGGAAGGTTATCTGGAAAAAGAACAGCGTCATGCTTTGCGACAGCAGATGATGACACTGGACAAGAATCACAGGACAATTCTCGATTTGCATTATCTCCAGCATTTAAGCTACAGGGAGATCGGCAACAAACTATCTTTGTCCGTAGATACCGTGAGAATGCGCCTCTCCTATGCCAGGAAAAAGCTGCGAGACCAGCTAAGCAAGCCGGAGAAAAAAGGGGGTACCCCGCTTTGAATTGCCTTACGCAAAGACAGCTGATCGCCTACATGGAAGATCGTTTAACACCAGTGAACAAACGAAATATCGAAAGTCATCTCGATCATTGCACACACTGCCAGCACCAGCTGGAGCAATGGATCGATGAGCTGCACCATACCGAAGAAACAATGTGGGAGGACTCCCTCTCAACAAATATGGATCAAAAAATTATTCAGATGCTCTCCCCTCATCCCGTGAGAGTATTGAACCCTGCTACCCCTTCACACCAACCACCTGCGTGGAAACAAAGGAGTATTACAATCATGAAAAAAATGACGCTTGCCGCCGCTGCATTAACCGTCGTCGTATCGGGAGGAATGCTCGTCTCCCCGACCTTTGCTAGTTATGTCAATGCTGCTTTTACGAACAGCCCGATTGGCAAGGCTGATCCTGTAGTGCCTGTGAGCAATAGTATTCTTCAAAAGTCCGGGGACTCTGGTATCGAGCAAGCAGCCAAAAAAGGTTTCGTTCAAACCGTGAATGTAAGTGCGACCGACCAAGGTATCACTTTTGAGGTGAAGGAAGTAATGGCAGATCCTCTTCGCATCAGCATTGCCGCTATCGTAAAAGACAAGAACGGCAAGCCGATGGACAGTTTTTTGAGGGAAATGATCAGAAGAGATAACAAGGAGCAAGTCATTACAATCAAAGACGAACAAGGGAACGTACTGAAGCCTGTTGAGTCATCTGCAAATGAAGACACTCGCAAACCAAATGAAGATTGGCACAATGTTATGAATGTAGATACTGGTTACATGTCCTTGGATCGTGAGCTGCGCAGCTACTTTGATGATATAAGTGAAATTCCGGACGAGCTGATTGTAGAGTTCAACATTAAACAATTGGACGACATCAAAGGTAACTGGAAGCTGTCCGTACCTGTTGACATGAAAAAGGCAAAGGCCGCGACGAAGACACATGAAATCAACAAAACATACACGACTCCGCAAGGGCTCCAGCTGGACGTAAAACAGATGACGTTTGCACCGAGTGGGGTGGAAATGGTCGTAGATCGCTCGACTACGGATAACCAGCGAAAAGAATACAGCTACGAGTTAGTCAATGAAAAGGGCACAGTCGTCGCCGCTTGGGATTCCAAGACTGTCATCCGTGAAGCCAGCAAACAAAACAATGTCATCAAGTATTTGAAATGGGATCATAGCCGCTCTACTGAAAATGGAACAAGAGACTTCCACTACTTCCAACCAATCGATGCAAGCCAAAGCCTTACCTTCAAGCTCGGGTCTGTATATACAGAGGAAGCCGCTAAGCTTAACGCGAAGTTGGACGCCAATCGCCTCGAAAAGAAAGAAGTCATCACAGCGGAAGACCAGGGAGATCAGTTTACCTTCAAAAAATATCAAAAGGATCCAAAAGCGATCGTTGATGTTGAAGGCTATGACGGCCATCACCGCGTAAATGACGATGGGACTACCACGAAATTGGAAGGCTACGATCTGGCATTCGAGGCAACTCTCTCTCCAGATACTGCCGCTATGGGTCCCTACCAATACTGGACCATTACAGACGAGACTGGGAAAAAGTACGAAGACATCGACTACTTAATCGATAAGACTGAGTATGAAAATGATCGGGCGATTTTTGGAGGTACGATCTTCTTAGAAGACCTCACAACCCTGCCAAAGCAATTGATCATTTCTTCCGAGAAACGAATGGTTGAACACAAAAATGTAGAGTGGGAAGTACCGATTTACGCCGGAAAATAAGAGACACCCTTCATACGCAAAAGGCTGGTGGTACCTAAACCGGGAGATAGCAGTCGCCGCCATCGAGCAGGGATACACAGTCATTGCCTGGACACTGGATCAACCGCAGGATATCCGTACTGTGATGTCGTGGCACCCAGAGATTCAGATTTGCACCAACCATCCTGACCGGATGTTGGAGTTAGTGTAAAGAGCTCGATAAAAGGTCATCGGGAGATAAGTTCGTGGTAATATCCCCTAACGGTAGACAACGTAAAAAAGACATCTGCTGAAGGTGGATTTAGACGTTGTGATCGGAGGGGGATTTTTTCATGGGGAAAACGAAACGACCCCTCCCCAGTGGGATATCGGGAAACGGTCGCTGCGTAATTGATGTCTTTTTAAGTGTGCTCCAGCTCCTTCCTATACGTACAAATGTCCGGTTAACCTAATGGGTAAACGATAGGGCCCAACAGGTACTTGTATTAAACAGCTTCGGTTTACATTCGTGATTTTGTAGATTTTATCGCATGTTTTTGCATCATACTCGAGAAGCGGATGGCCTGCCAATCCGATCGAAGAAGCTACCAACAGTAATTTTTGTACAAGTATACCCGCTTCCATTTGTTGAATACGATATCCTCTGTATCCGAGTTTATGTCTGTAGTAATGATAGTCCCCTACCACATGCAGGCAGATCGGAACATCGAGTATATTGAAGTCGCTCCTATTTATTGCCTGTTTTAATATGGGGCGATGGTCTCCAAGACGAATGAGCCTTAATTTATGGGAAGGATAGTCATAATAATAGGCGCCAGCGGGAATATCCTCCACAGAATAGAGACAACAGTACAACGAAACTCGAGACCTCGGTTGTTCTTGGATTTCGGGGATATCTATTCGATCCAGATCATTTCGGTAGAAGAAAGCATTTGTCGCCTCACGCAAAAGAGTGGCTAATTGCTGTTGACTCACTTCGCGTAAAACGAAGTGCTCACCAGGTGAAAACCTCTTTCGGCTTGCCTCCATGAGATCCCAGTTTAAAGGTTTTACGTTTGGTAATGCCAAAGAAGGACCTCCAAAGGCAGGCTTTTTTTCTCCCCGTACCCGCTGAAAGCAGTCCGTTGATTCGAACTTTGATGCTTCATTCAACTTTATCAGCATGGGATATTTTCTAATCCTTCGAGAACGGATATAGAAATGATGCTGAACAGCGGGTAACTTCCGATACAATTCTTTATCCCAGACAATTTCCATTCCTTCACGCTTATGGGCAAACCAATTGATATCTGATTTTATCGAGAGAGGAATCACCGCATATACGCTTTCTTCCCATTGGTTCAGCCCCAGCAGATGATTGACGGCTCGATCGAGAAATTGATAGTAGACACCTGTTGTAAAACCAAACCTTTTCGCTGCTTCAAGTAGCTGGCCAATCAGTACCCCTGCATCCAAACCTTGGAGGCGGTACGACAGATTATGATACTTAAAGAAATTTTTCCAAAACATTGTCGATACAAATACTGCAGCAAAACACCCTGACATGTCACAATAGTAACCCAGAGCCATTGTCAGATAGGAATCGCAATTTCCTTTGCGCAGCAACACCAAACGATGATGGGCAGCGTCATAATGGTACACTCCCGCGGGCAAGTCATCCATGTTTAAATACACGTATAATTCGCTTGGATACAAAGCCCCTCCAGACGGAACAAATCTTCGGAATAACTCCTCTGATCTTTGGTCGAAGGAGTCCCAGTCATTACCTGGATCAGACACTCGTGTAAGACCAAATGTGACCCAGAGAAAATGTCCAATATCACGAATGGTTGGCTTCGATGATTGTTTATTTCTGCCGTGTTCAAGAGACAGCGGAACTTCTAACGAAAGCGGCACGACAGGCAGTTCGCGATAGATCTTATAAACCAAAGGGGAATCTCCCCAATCTACTGTCCAGTCGGCGGGGATAATTTTTTCGACGTCATACAGCAGATTGTGCAAAAATACATCCCTGCGCATACTTTTTCCTCCTACTTCAAGACCTATGGAAATGGATGCGGATGCGGATTCAGTTGTTCATATGTCAGGGGATGTTTGGTATAGCCAAGCTGCATGGGTACGTTCAAGACACGATCCAGTCCTGTTACGCGGGTTAAGTGATAGCCAAACGTCATCGGCAGCATCCCAGGGATCAGAACTTTCACGCTGTACAGTTCGTTTCTGATCATTTCTGGTGTCGTCTGGTTAACCACTATCACTTCGAGGTTTAATTGCTTAAAAATCTGCAGAATGCCTTTCAAATCATCCGTCAGGTCATGATGACCTGCCTGCAGCTTAAACTCCTCGTCAAATGTTCGCATGGGCCGATCATCATGAAGCAAAAAGTGCAGTCGCTCTTCCGCTTCAGGCAGACTGTACAGCATACCATGGTCTTCCATGCTTTGCACCCGGAAGGGATCGTGCAGCATTTGCAGAAACTCTTCCCGATGCATTTCATATTTTTCATCGAGTGTTAACAGCATGTCGGCCAGTTCATGCACCGCGGTTTTTACAGCTCGCAACGGATCCGGATGAGACCCGGCGGCACAGACGAGATTGACTCCCTTCTGTTTCCTGTTTTTCGTAATGGCCCAAACACTTGGTATCCCATTCTCCATTGTCGCGTTATACAAATACAAATCGTAACCTGCCACTGCTTTTATTCGCTCAATCATCAAGAGCAATTCTTTGTCTTTCGCAGATTCAGGATCAAGCCGCGGTAAAGGCAGTTGTGCGTACCATGTCAAAAGAAATGCGTCTCGTTCCACCACTTCCAATATACCGTAGAAAATGGCCTCTTCTAAACACCTGCCTAACGCGCAACCATTGGAGTTTTCATAGACGAAGTCATCTTCCAGGGCGTAGTAGGCAATCGATTCTGGTACCAAGATTGGCTTCTCCTTAAAAAATGAATAACCCCATACCCAATTCATGGGCCGTTTTGGATCAAATCTTTGGAGAGGATAATCAGGACTTGCATATTGTTCCTCCGAATGCAGCCCGATCTTCAGCGGGTTGAGCGCGTGGTCTTTCACCTTCTCATAACTGTCGCAGATGACCGTTCTTTTGCCTCGTGGATGCAGACCTGCGTATCGCTCCAATGCCTCCAGGATCGCTGTCAGTTCACTCTGCTCATAAGAAAGAGTTCTCCCGGCTGCTCCTTCATTAGACGTTATCATCGGCAGATTCACGCTCATGACGGCAAATGGGGTCAGGTGGTCTTTGGTTTTTTGATTGATCATGCCAGTTCGAAAATCAAAATATTCCTGAATGAGGACTTCCTTAAAAACATCTAGCGAACAGATTCGATAACTGTTGCGATTTGCCTTTGGTCTTGGTTGAAGAGTAATACGTGCGGCCTCAGGTGTATCCTCAGGCAATTCCCCACATACCTCACATATTGGATTTGGCAAAAAGAAGTGCTCTGAGGTCGCCAGAGTTTGCAAGTTTACCAAATGGATTCTTGTTCTTTGTACTGTATATGGGCGACTGCCCTGTAACACTCTTTGCGCTTCCGCGGTGATCATGTTCGCCAATTGGTACATTCCCGTATTTGATGCCCATGCATCACGCTGTCGTTTCTTTTGATTTTTTAGCTGGAGTTGAATTTCCCTCAGATCTCTCCGGTTTTTGCGGGTCATCAGTCTTCGGAAGTCGGCACACTGCGGACATCCTTGCATACGTGGTCCCACGAGTGGCCCTACTACGCCCTCTCCAAATGAAACAAAGCCCCTTAACCAAGGAATGCCAGCCTTCTTGAACACCTCTTCAGCCTGCAGATGAATGGAAGGATGCCAGAAATCATGCAGTACTAAAGCCAATTCCACCTCTTTGGGTATATCAGCCTTACAATCAGGCTGCTGCACGACACTGTATTGACTGGACAGGTTTCGATATACGAAATCCGCTAACAATCCCTCTCCGACAATCATCAGGACTGTGCTCATCAGGATTCATCCTTTCGCAACAGCACACCAAATACTCCTGCCAATTCCTCTTTCAAGACTTGCTCCAATTCCAATTCACAAACGAACAGCTCTTTATTGTTTCGTCTCAAAGAGGACAAGGCGGCTTGCAACATTTCGGTGTGTGCTGTCTCTTCAACTGTGGGGATGACCAAACTGTGTGGAAGCTTTTCTTTTACTACAATGGAGGACGGATTAATCCCATATGTCGTTGTTTGGCTAAGAGATGGGTTATGGTTTACCCATAACGCCTGCTGCAATACGGTGCGCAACCCCATAGTCAGATGTAAGCATACGCTGTAATACCAGCGATCATTTGTGCCTATCCAGACTACCGGGAAGCCTGATATTTCCTCCCCCAGGCATACCGTCGGTGGGCCGTTCATGATTGTCAGAGCCTGTAAGTAAAAAAGAGAATGTTTATCTTCTATTGAGTTCAGCTCAACTGGATAAACAGCAGTTTGGTGGTTTTCGAGCTGTTTACGCAGCTCTGCTGTCAAACTCTTTTGCAATCCTCGGGTAACGGCTTCCGGAACAGTCTCACCCGCGCCTATTCCAACAAATTCCTCAGTCCCAAAAAGCGGTTTAGCCATTCTCGATGCATACGCTTCAATTCCCGCCAATCCCGCTTCACGCCTAGCTCCATCATGCGTCAAAGCTGAACAAACAATGTCAGCAAGTAACTCTACCGGACCTTCGGATAAGGGATCAACTACTACCACTCGGCATTGCGCCAATGGGAGTTGTTCCAAATCCCCCTCGTCCCATGTATGAAAAATTCCTGTTTGATCCGATGTTAACGAACCAAAGAATGCTGGCAAATCATATGAGCCATTTTGATGAAAACGTTGTTCAAAAAGTAGATTCGTGTCCTGCACCCATTTCACACGTGCACCACCAGTCACCAGAGGGTGAGGGGTAAACGGATGCCACTCTCCTTCCATCGTCTCCAAATTCATGAGAAAGATTTTATTTTCCTGCTCAAATGTCCCTGTAATGGTCTTAAGCAATTCAAACACAACGATGTTTGCTAACATGGCAGCGCAAATGGGGGAATAAGCGCTGGAACAAGAGCCGTTGTTGAATGAAGATCGGTGGATTCGGCGCCTGGCCGATTCAAAACATCCATCTGCATCTGGACGTAAAACTGGCCCCGCAATTCCCACTTGGTCCTGGCAAATAGCAGGAATAAAGATTTTGTTTTGTTCCTTGCAAATCGAATAAAGCACCCGCAATTCCTCAAGGTCGCCTTCTTGTTGTACATATAAGACAACTTGAAAAGTCTGCACAGCCTTATGCCAACCATCCCGATCATTTTTTTGCAGATAAATTTCCTCCAGCTTTACCTCGGAGTCCTCTTTTCGAGCATGTGCTGCCAATTCCCACAAACGTTCCCGATTGGTCTCAATGGAATGGGTAGTGGCTATGTATATGGCAGGCAATCCTGATTCCAACAATGCTGCAACCAAAGCAGAAAGTAGGGGACCAGAGCCAACGGCCAGCACTTTGGTTTGACGGTACAACTGAAAACGATAGGCAGCGGAATCAGTGAAGCTGTTCAAAAATTCTATCTGAGGAGCGTATTTCTCCATAATTTCCTTGGATAACTGGTGTGGAAGCTGACTGCTCCAATCGTGGACAAAGCCGTTTTGGTACAGCATGTCTGCAATGTGATATATGTGATTTCTACGCTGGTCAGACAGCCCATTTGTCAATTCTTCCAATGTATGTTCCCCGTTAAACAAGGGCATCAGTTTTTCAATCCACTTGTGAATTCCCTTCCCTTCCATCTGAAATGATCCTAGATTGTTTTGAAAATACACACGGTCATCTAGATCAGGAACGTAATACGTATCCCCTTTTACTTTTAGTCGCATGGATGGGGTGATAGATGTCATTTTATGCCTCCTCCCGTGACCTGATTTCGGAAATATGTCTTTCACAACTATTTTGATCTTATGCTCTGCAATTTGTCCTTCTTGTCAGAAAATGATGGGGAAGAAAAAAAGCCATAACCCACGATAATCATGGATTATGGCCCTTCTATCAGCATATCTATATCTTACCCTTTAGACATCTGTCTCAACATCAGTCCCAACATCTGGGTCTGCATCTGTCATAACATCTGTCTCTCCAACCACATCTGTCTCTACAACCGCATCTGTCTCTCCAACCGCATCTGTCATAACATCTGTCTCTCCAACCACATCTGTCTCTACAACCGCATCTGTCTCTCCAACCGCATCTGTCTCCACATCGATATTGGTATAAGTCCCCAGAATCACTACTACCAAAAAACATGCTGCTTGCTTCGATCCTGCTTACTTCCATACTTTCAAAATCTCGCCTGAAATCACTGCTCACTTGTTTTCCTCCCTTTTTCATGTCCTAGGGCATTACTTAATAACCCTAATTCTCCTAACGTATGATCAACAAAACCTACTACCAGGGGAGTTAGAGTACTTCAGTTCGTCTTGCTGCAAGATATTCTCGGAACAACTCGTTCGTCACTTCATTTCCTCAATTCGGGTATTTGCCAAGTGTACAAAAAGGTCCAAGAAGAGAAAAGGCAGTCCAGGAAGAAAAGAGTGATCAACAATGTCTAACTCTCTAACGAGGAGAAAAACCGCACATTTCTCATTAAATGTTATTGTACAGAAGGGTGCATTTGAGGATTTGGAAATAGCCAAGTCTACGGTGAAACAAAACATTGTCTATGCGCAACATTATTTTGATAGGAACGCTGAAGTGAATGGTTTTCCATGGATAAATCTCGTGTTTCATGAAGAAAATGATGTCTTCGAAAATGACAGACTTCAGCATAGCTTCAACTCATCTCACGACTTACGGGATTTTTTTATTGAAACCGCTCGTGCAGGAGGTTGGAGAAAAACAAAACAACGATTACCTTGTATTAACATCTACTACCTTATTGCAATCCCTCCTGATGGTATATCTGCTGGCGTTCATATACCCGGTGCTGCAACATTCTGCAATCTGCGGGCAATCGAAAAACTATCTTTGTTGCTGCGGAAATGGAAGAGGGCCAGCCCTTCAGAACACCTTGCCTTGTACGGTATTATTAAGCATCGCCCTTCCGTTTTTCTTAATGCAAACGCTATTTCGCCATCTACATTGGCTCATGAGATTGGACACATCTTGGGGTTAGGCCACAGTTCAGAACCGAGTAACCTTATGTACCCCATAGCTAATCAACGAATTCGATGTGAACTAACCTATGAACAAAGCATTTGTTTGAGAGATGGAATATGGAAGTACAGTCACGGGTATTTTCCGTTCCTATGACGATCGCAATACAAGAAAAAAGCCCCCCGTTATACGAGTGGGCTACAGGCTGTCTATAAGGTGAACTGCACCCCGTCAAGTAGACAGTACAAATAATAAAAATTGGTTAAGCGACCTTGGTCCTGAATTCCATGGGCCCATTATCAATACACCTACCAACTCGGGATATGCTCTGGGTGATTTTACGACCAAACAACCTTTTGAACCTCAAAGAGGTATTCTGGAATCCTCGATCACTGTGAAGCATAGGCTTGCTTCCCTGTACCGTTTCCAAGGCCAGTTTCTCCGAAGCACTATAATTTACTTTGGACATGAAAAAGCTCCCCTTCAATAGCAGGTTTTATATTTCACCTGTCTACTTAAAGGGGAGCATATCATACCCTTCATACCGCCAGCCTCTTTTTTTACGTGCAGGAAAGTTTAAGCGCTTCATACTTAAACTTTCCGGAGCGCATAACGAAGTACCTCAGCGAGCGTTTCCGGCATTACTTCGGTGAAACTTTCCTCTAAAACGCGGTCGCTCCCCCATGAATAAGCATCGGTATAGTTTTTTTACGAGATATATTCCTGCTGCAAAATCCCCATGTGCACGAGATCATGCCATTTTCCCTCTCGAAACAAAAACTGACGCGAAATCCCCTCTTGCTTGAATCCGAGTTTCTCATACAGCTTGATGGCCTTTTCGTTAAAGGAAAAGACGCGAAGCGATACCCGATGCAGATTCATTTCCAAGAACGCATAATCTAGCAATAGCTTCAGCGCTTCTCGTCCATACCCTTTGCCCCAGTATTCCTTCTCTCCAATATCGATGATGCACTCCGCATTGCGGTTTTTCAGGTCGATTTGAATGAGGGAGGTAATCCCAATCGGTCGATTGGTTTGGCTGTCTACGATCATGTAGCTCTTCGATGAGCTTCCTTGCAATATGACCTGATTCACAAACCCGTTCGTATCGTCCCACGTGTAGACGTCCAAAGACGGACTCGTTGTCCGCATGACTTCCACGTCATTTCTCCACGTATGGTAGACGTCCACATCCTCCCCCGTCATTTTTCTCAGATAGATTCTCTCGGATTGAAACAACATTCTTCCCCCTCCTTATTGAACCGGTCCCAGCATCGCTCTCAATGAAAACAACAATGCTTCCATCTGCACGGACACCTTCGTTTTCTCTGCGCCCAAATGCGCGGTATCCAGCATCAATCCATCGATAACCGAGATGAGATAGCGAGCAATCGCCTCAGGTGGTAGCTGTGGCTTGAACTCACCTGTCGCTGTCCCATGCGCAAAGAAAGCTGTCAATACATCCACCATTTTTTCATAGCGAGTCGTGATGTATGGATAGCTCTGTTGCTTTTGCTGATCTTTCAATGACAGGAAAAACTCTGAGTTGGCTTGGGACAGGGTTTGTTCGATTTTCTCAATCTCGACCTGCTGTTTGTAGACCCATTTGGTGACTTGCTGCCAAGATGTTTCGCCAGCAATTGGTGTGAAAAACTGTACATCCTGTTGATCCTCGAATTGCAGCAGCTCCAAGTATAAGTGCTCCAGATTATCAAAGTAGGCGTACAAGGCTCCCCGCGATACACCAGCCTCGTCCATGACGTCTTGCATGGTGGCCCGTGTATAGCCTTTTGTGATGAACACACGTTTTGCCGCTTGTAGCAGTTCGATTTTCTTTTTGGTTTTGTATTCGTCGCTTACTTTTGGGGCCATGGGGTTTAGGACTACCTCCTTTGAACAAAATATACACTGATGTCGTTTTTGTTGGTGAGATTATTATAAACGACATTAATGTCATTTTTCAACTCCTCATGATCTTCCCTCAATTTTCACCCCAACTTTCAACGGAAGTAGCCGCAATGTCCAATCAATGAAAAAACCATGGCATATCCTGTGTTAGATTGTCATGAAAGGATGGGGCATTCTTGAAAAGAAAAAAATCGAAATGTCTCAAGAAAGTCTTTGGACGTTTAGTACAATATGGACCCTATCTGGAACGTCGTAGAGATCTAAGTAATCATCTTAGAGATGAATGTAATGAGTTGAATCCGAATAATCCGAGTGGGACTTTTTGTTGTTACCATTGTAGTAGATGTGCCATATATGGTAATCGTTATGGTGACTATGACTGCAACTATTGTAATTCCGCAGAATGTAGGGGCGGGTGAACAGCATTCCTTGGTATAGAAAACACGCGAAAAAGCACCCTGCTTCACCAGTAATAGTGATCCAGGGTGCTAAAATAGCAAACTTGCTCTATTGCGTCCGATCCGGTATGACAAAGGACACCGTTGTTCCTTCACCCGGCTTACTCGTAATGCGCAAGCCCTTCCCGTACATTTGCGTCAGTCTCCGATTCGTGTTGGATACTCCGATTCCGCCTCTTTCCTTCTTCGACAAGTCGAGAATTTGCCGCACAGTCTCTTCCTCCATCCCGATACCGTCATCCTTCACCTCAAAAAGAGTGGCGTTTTTTTGCCGGACGATGCGGATATGGAGAGTTCCCCCCTCAATTCGGGTAAGAAGACCATGGTTGATTGCATTCTCAACCAATGGCTGAATGGTCAGTGGCGGAATCAACAAATCGATATCAGGCTCAACCTCCCACACGATCTGTAGCCGCTCGCCAAACCGCTCCTTTTCAATGTAAAGATACGCTTGGACAAGCTCCAGCTCATGGGAGAGGGCAACTTGTTTTCCTGTATTTAAAAAGTCGAAGCTGATATGCAAGAAGGCGGTAAACGCATCCCCGAGTTTACGCATCTTCTCCGTATCAATGTCACTGAGTGCCATAATCGAGCTAAGTGTGTTGAACAAGAAGTGTGGGTGAATCTGTGCCTGCAAGTAGGCAGCCTCCATGCGCAGTCGTTCATCGACGGTTTGCTTGAGCGTCGTCAACGACCAGACGCGATATTTCAGCTCCATGCCATCGACTGGTTTGCAAACATAGTCATTCGCACCAGACAAATACCCGGTGTATACATCCTCAGACTGGCTACGCGCCGTTAAGAGCAAGATCGGAAGCTCGGAAACAGTGAAATGCTCCCTGACCTTTTGCGTCAGCTCGTAGCCCGACATGTGCGGCATCATGACATCGATGATAAGCAAGTCCCACTGCTCAGTAAAAAGCAGATCGAGCGCGTCTCTGGGCGATGTGCACGTCGTGATTTGGTATTGCGAGGATGAGAGCATTCGATCCAGCACCCTTAGGTTAATTGGGTCGTCATCGATCGCCAATATGTTCGCCTTTCTTTCTACAAACGTATGTACAGCCGTTTCCTGAAAAGCCAAGATACCTGAAGCTTCGCTATGCCTCATCTGGTTGATAGCCGTCACTTGATTATTCTTATCTATCTGCTCCACATATTGGCTCTCTGCTGCTTTCATTTCATCTGTACTAACCACGGGCAGCCAGAAGCTAAATACCGAACCTTTGCCCGGTTCAGAGTCGACTCTCAGCTCGCTATCATGCAGCTCGACCAGCTGTGTACAAATAGCAAGACCGAGGCCGATTCCTCCTCCATCGTTCGTTGCTTGCGCTCCCTGCTCATACGGCAAAAATATCCGTGCCTTGGTCTGCTCATCCATCCCGATTCCTGTATCGGATACATAGATCGCCATCTGTCCGTCCACGATATCAGCAGAAACGACGACAGATCCTTCTTCCGTGAATTTCAGTGCATTGTGAACAAGATTGAACAGAATCTGGACTAGCCGCTTCTCGTCTGCCAAGATTGGTGGAATGGACTCTCGTATGTCCATTTTCAGTTGAACAGGCTTACCCTCTACCATGTAGGTGAGCATGCTGATGATTCCGGAAACAACCGATTGAATATGCAACGGCTTCTTCTGCAACACGATATGCTTGTCTTGCAATCGTACGACATCTAACAAATCGTCTAGTAAATGCGACATTCTGCGGCTGATCGTGATTAAGAGCTCCATATCCTGCGTGCTGCGACGACCCATGACATGCTTTTCATTGTTAACGACAGTCTGGGCGATATTCATGATGCCGTGCAGTGGCGTTCTCAGTTCGTGAGAAGTATGGGCGAGAAACTGGTCTTTGAGCTTGTCGGCTTCTTTCAATTGCTCCGTTAGCATTGCCTTTTCCTCTGAATTGCGAAAGAATCGCTTGAACCAATAGGCAGAAAAACTGACAAGAGCAGCAATCAGATCGAGCGGATAAAACACGTACTTGATATCGATGACTTGATATTCCATGATTGCGGACCATATGACATTGGAAAAAATACTCGTTGCAGCAATGAGCAAAAACACAGCGTCATGCTTGTTTTGCATGAGCATGCGGCTGATCCTGCATACAAACAGCAACAACGGGCCGAAATAAATCATGACCAAAAATGGCGTCCCCGCTAAAACATACACCCATTGTGCCGTTCCAACTACGATGACTGCCGAGTATAGACTAAGCATGAAAAGATACGCCCTGAACGGTTTGGAGTATTCTTTCTCCCCCTGTTCAGTTAAGCTTCTGACCAATAATATCATCAGCAAAGGCTGCCATATGTAGGCAAGCACTTCCACCTTGATCGCCCATGTATAATCGAAGGGGAACCAATGCAACAGCAGGTTGTCATAATCAGACACACTCTTTATCCCCACGCAGGAAAGCAACAACAAAAACACCAGAAACTCTTTGTGACGGGCGTTAAATATATACAAGATGCCGGCGTACAAGCCATGTAGCACTAGGATGAGGAAGGTTGCCATCTGGAAGCCGATAGAATACCAACGTTCGGTGTCAATAGTGGCCTGCGACCCGAAGTAAATCGATCTGACAAGGCCCCCTTCTATTGGATTATGAAAGTTGGCCGTTCGGACAAGCACTTCAATGACCTTCGCATCATCTGCAATGTATGTAACCGTGAAGGATTGCTTCCGCGGTGTGTACTCTTCCACTGTTGCCGCAGGCACTCCGACTCTGGCTAAAATCTCTCCGTTAACCTCTACGGTGGAAGCTGCCTCCACTTGCGGAACCCATAAGGTGTATGGCTGATTTAGCGGTTGATCGACCAAGATTCGTAAACGGTATGTTCCATAGCCATACGATGACGGAGAGTCCCTGGAAAAAGCGCTGCTCCAATTGCCAGGCACTTGAACGTATTGTCGTTCGTCATTCAATGATTGCTTGAAATCTTCATGCGTGATGAAAGAATTAGGAAAAAACTCCCATTCCCCATCCAGTGAAATAGACGGGGAATTTTCAAAGTCCCACCCGCGCATATCAAGAACCCCTTGAACCACAGGCGGATGCTCTGGAAACGTGTGAAACGAAAACCAGAACATCCGAAGACCTAGCAGAAATGCTAAAAACAAGAGAAGAATCAAAAGATGCTTACTTATGAGTGCTTTTGAATGACTCCGATTATGGTTGCTTTGCTTTATCATAGTAAGATCATCTTTCGACACGATTCAAATTATCCCTTGTCAAATTGCAGTTCACCTAGTCCTTTTTTCTCACACAAACTGTCTACTATCGTTATTCCGCCCAAACCGATAAATGGCGATTAAAGCAAAAACCGTAGCGAATGCGAGCAAAATAGCTATGTTCAAATACAAGCTCCCCAGACTGTACCCTTGTTGAAGCTTATTCACCGTATCGAGCAACCAATGCTGGGGCAAGAATGTTGATATTTTGCGCACGGTGTCCGGCATGATTTCCATTGGGAAGAAGCATCCGGCCAGGAGGCACGTCGGTACAATGATCAGGTTGGAAATCGCTCCGGCACCTGCTCTACTCTTCGCAAAGGCAACGGTCATCAGAGAAAGTGCGATTGCCCCCAGCGCGAACACGAACAGCGGCAGAATCATTTGACTATACGAGACGCCTGCATCTATGCCAAAGACGTTTTTCATGACGAGCAAGGTCACGATGATTTGCAGCAGTAAAATAAACATGCTGACGATAATATTCGAGAATACATAGGATCTAGCCGACATCGGCGAAGAAAGGAGTCGCAAAAAGGTACGATTTTCTTTTTCTTTTAAAATAATCTCCGACATGTTCACCGCTGAAAACATCATGAACATAATGAGGAAACCAATCGATTGATTCGTCATACGCGTCACGTTCGAAGTGTCTTGAAGCGTTACCGTGTTGAGCTTGTAGCTTTGCTCGTGGTATGCCGTATACAGCTTCGTGAACTTAGCCTCATCCGCTTGTGCCGCTTTTCCAATCGCGGCAAGATTGCCGATATAACTGTGCAGCATGGCCTTCACGTAGGCAGTAACCTGTTCACCTTTTACGGATACAATATTCAAGTGTGCTGGCGCCCCTTTCCGAACACTTGCAGCATACCCCGACTCAAAAACAATTCCGCTATCCAGCTCACCTGAAACGATTTGTTCACGCATCGTTTGTTCGTCGATGACGGTGACTTTGATAGATTTCAATCTCTCGATAAACCGGATCGTGTCCTGCGTGATCATCTGGTTCCCATCCTGATTGATGATTCCTACATGGATCGTTCCGCTGCCTGCATTGCTGTAGAGGGTAAGAGACAGCAGAACCCCTGCGATCGGCAAACCCAAGTAAGTGAACCAGCTTTTTTTACTGCGAAACGTCTCCATCAGGGTTTTCCGAATTAGCCATAGCATTTCACTCATACGTAAGCCCCCTCCCGTCTGCGCATTGTGAAAACAGAAATAATGATGAACGCCGTGGCAATGCTCACATTCATCGCAATTGCAAACCATGCGCCTCTCGGATTGTCTGTGTAGATGATTTGCATCAGACCTGTATTCACCCAGTGAAGGGGAGAGAATTTGGACAGGAGGCTGAAGAGACCAGCTGATTGATCAACGGGAAAATAGGCACCGCCTACAAAGGAGGCGACTTGCGTAAAAATATTGTTGATTGACCTTACCCCTTCACCTTTGAAAAGAAAGCTAATTCCCAGACCCAGGCTGACCGCAAGCAGCACCTCTGTCAAAAGCACGAGGATAATCATTCCGTAGTGGTTGCCCCAATCTGCCTGGAACACGAACTTGCTGACTAAGAACACGACGAGTACGAAAAACAGATTGACGAACGTACTGCCGATCATTTTGCCGGTAAAAATGGCACCTTTGCTGACAGGTGCTGCCATTAATCGGGTGGACGTTTTGTTCGTTCGCTCCCCGGTGAACAAATAACTCGCAGAGAACATCGAGTAGAGCGCAACCATGGTCGTCATCGCAATCGCATAATAGTCGATTGCCCCCGGTTTTTTATTTGCATGCAAGGTCGTTTCATGAATAAAATCATCACGCTGTCCGGTACCCTTGACGATTGCCGAAGCAGATTCGGGATCTATCTGATAAGCTGCGGATGCGAGCGAGTACCGATCTGCAAAAACGGTTAGCATCCCCGCAAGGATATTGCTTCCTATCGCATTCTTGCTGCTTCCATAAAACTCAATCCCCGCATCACTGACGACTGCGTACCCCGTATAGCGATCCGAGCGAACTTCCTCCTGCCCGTCCATGCCTGAACTTACTTGAGCGACCTCCACTCCCTTATCACCCAATGCTTTTATAAATGAGTTCCACGCCGTAGACATTTGCGCATTCGTCCCGTTGCTTTTATACAGCAAGCGCATGTCTCCTACGGTCCTCGAATCGTCGAATGCATTGGAAAGGGCGGAACCTAATATCAACATCAGAATGATGGGAAGCGCTAGCATAAACATAAACGTTCTCTTTTCGCGAAGGCTGGACTTGATTTCTTTTACAGCGATATTCCATATATTCATGTCAAAGCCCCTCCTCTAGTCTCGCAAGTTTCGACCGGTTAAGGTCAAGAACACAGTCTCCAGATTCGGCGCCTGCTCTTCAACAGAGCGGATTTCTACCTGATCCTTGATGAATTGTTGAATGATCCGGTTCAGGTTGTTGATCTCCGTTTTCGATACGATTTTGATCGTATTCTCTTCTTGAAGCACCGCATTCACACCAGGAATCGCCTTAATACCTTCGAGGTTTAAGGGTTCATCTGCCCGGACACCTATCCAAATTTCCTTCGCGTCGGTAATAATCGCTTTTAGCTCCTCCTTCGATCCTTCCGCGATGACTTTTCCATGATCAACGATGGCAATACGGGTGCAGATTTCTTCGACCTCCTCCATGTAATGGCTCGTATAAATGATCGTGCAGCCCATTTCGTTGAGCTTGCGCACCGAATTCAAGATATAATTGCGCGAATGAGGGTCAATCCCGACAGTAGGTTCGTCCATGATGATCAGCTTCGGCCGATGGGCAATGGCGCAAGCGATGTTTAACCGACGCTTCATCCCGCCAGAGAAGTTTTTGGGAAAGCTAGTAGATTTGTCACCAAGACCTACGAATTCAAGCGCCTCTTCCGTCCGTTCGCGAAGCAGTGATCCACGCAGTCCGTACAAGCCAGCAAAAAACCTCACGTTTTCATAGGCAGTCATATCCTCGTAGATGGCAATATCTTGTGGTACGATACCGATGTTCATTTTGGCGAATTTACTGTGCTTCTCAATGTTTTTTCCCAGCAGGGTAATCTCACCCTTTGTTACGCGCAACAGGGAAGCGATCATGTTGATGGTCGTGCTCTTTCCCGCTCCGTTGGCCCCCAGGAAACCAAAGATTTCTCCTTCACGCACATTCAGAGACATATTGTCGACGGCGACGAAATCACCGAATTTTTTCGTTAACTGACGAATTTCCAATACATGACTCACGTAACTCACTCCCTTCGTGGCTATGTCTGCATTGTAATAAAAAAGGATGCCCCTATGTCAGTGCATAAGTTCATCCCTCGGTATGAGAATTCTCATGTTATTTCTCATGATCTTTTTCATTCGTTGCGATAAGGCAGCAGTGTGGTCACGCTAAAGCCTCGTGTACCGTCTACAATCACTGTTCCACCAGCGGAAGCAGCTCTCTCCTCCATCCCGAGAATGCCAAGCCCTTTTACAACCTTTTCTGCGCCGTTCCCATTGTCTGTGACCACTGCTTTTATGAATGTATTCAGCACCCGTACCTCTAAGGAAATCACTGTCGCCTTCGCATATTTGAGTGCATTCGTGACCGCTTCCTTCGCATTTTGCTGGATGATTTTCCACTGAATCGGTGTAATGACGTCGATGTCCCCGTCAAAAGTAAGCGTGGCTGTCACTGTCTCTCTCGCAGACAGCTCATCGACAAACAACCGGAGTCGATTGATTCCCAGCTCCTCCGGCCGTGGCTTCACATCCTTGAGTGTCACTCTGATTCGCTCCAGCCCTTCCTTCGATATTGCGATCGCATTACGGAGCAGCTCGGATGCCTTGTCTTGATCAGTCGCCATCAGCAGTCGCGACGCTTCCATTTGTATCAGCGCACCTGCAACCGCATGCCCCACATCGTCGTGAATTTGTTGGGAGAGGCGATTGCGCTCCTCCAGTTGAATAGTGTAGGCAGACTGTCGGAAATACTCATGGTTTTCGTTTAAGGTACGGGTCAACCCGTATAAATCCTCTCTCAGATTCTCCCGTTCAGCCTCCAGCCTGCCAAGCTTCTCTGTCAACATACTGCCGCATCTATGCAGAAAAAAACTGAGCAAGGCCGTGAATAGAAACAAGGGCACCCATTCAGGTGGTACGATCAGCAGTGGCAACAACATGAATAGAAATACGACCACCAGTTGCTTACCTGCCAAGAAAGCCAGCTCCAACATATTGATTGGCAAGAGCAGTAAAAACAACGGATCGAGCACGAGTCCACTCGCTACCACGAACAGGATGGATAGCCCAACAAACCATTGCTGATGATTCTTCTTTTTCATGATGAGAATAGTGAGATTAATAGCCAAATACAACAAGTACACAAGAGTTTGCCACGGGTCAACTTCAGAAGTGGGATGAGCAAGAAAAGAAGTCACGATGATAAGCCCAAGTACCGCTGCCTTATTAGCCATGGTCCATAATTCCATCGGTAGACCTCCTTTCAATCAGACATGCTCGTTTCGCCCGTCAAATAATAGATGGCGATCTGCGTACGGTGTTCAAGCGCTGTTTTATTCAAGATGGAAGTTATGTAATTCGCAACTGTTCCCTCGGAAATAAACAGCTTCTTGGCAATCTCTTTGTTCGATAGCCCCTTGGCGATCTGCTTCATGACATCGAGCTCCCGTTCCGTAAATAAGCTTTGGTCGATTTTGCTTTCGGTAGGGTTGGCTGCTTTCGCTTTGGAAGGAACGGTAGCGGACACGGTATCCGTAGCGTTCTTTCCTGTATTCAGGTTCATTTTGATCTTATCCAGGACGACATCCTGCAGCACATGATGGTTGTTATAGACACTCTTGATCGCATCTCGAATACGGTTGGGATCATTGTTTTTCAATAAATAGCCGCGTGCCCCCGCCTGAATGGCTTCGAGGACAAATTCGTCATCGTCGAATGTAGTCAAAATGAGCGGTTTGACCGTAGTCTCGGCAGTCAGCACACGAGTCGCTTCCACTCCATTCATGTTCGGCATCCGAACATCCAAGAGCGCGACATCTACCTCGTTTTGTTTACAAAACGTCACCGCCTCGACCCCATCCTCCACACTCCCGACTACTTCAAACTCCTCGAAGCTCGTCAGGATGATTTTCATGCCTTCCCGTATAAACGAATTGTCGTCTGCGATCAACACTTTGATTTTCAAAGCAGCTTGCCTCCCGTCGAACACACCCTCGTCCGCATAAAGAGCGGACGTATATATTTTTCCCAATATTACCACTGTCCCGCTTTGCTTCACAATTGTTGAATCGCTCCCCAATTGTTCTCACTTTCAGGTCACACATGGAAAAATTAACACTTCGAATATATATAGACACGAATGCGCTGTGTCAGTAAGATAAATTACCTGAGCTCTCGTAACCAACATACCAGGGCCAATTTTTTGAATGGAATACTCTATGGAGGGGAATTTGTGGAAACAGCACAACTAAATAAAACGGCTTGGAACACCGGGGCTTATCAAGCGTGGCTGAAACGCTTTGGAACACCTGTTGACGCAGCGGTCAAAATTAAAGAAGACCCCCAAAAGCGAATCGGTAAAGTATATGAGCACATGGGGGATATTCGCGGCAAAAAGATTATTAATTTACTCGGTTCTAATGGAAATAAAGCCGTTGCGCTCGCCTTGCTAGGTGCCGACGTGACCATTGCCGATTTCTCTTATGAGAATGAGCAGTACGCCAGAGAACTGGCTGCAGCTGCCGATGTTGACCTGACTTACATCGTATCGGATGTATTGCAGCTACCTCCAGATGTATTGTCTGGTGAGTATGATCTCGTTTTTATGGAATTCGGTATTCTTCATTACTTTTTGGACTTAACCGAATTATTCCAAGTGGTCTACTCACTCCTGCGAAAAGGCGGCGTGCTCGTCCTCCAAGATTTCCATCCGGTATCCACAAAACTCATCTCCTCACGCGGAACGACTGCTACTATCCGTAAACATAAAGTAACAGGCGATTATTTCGACACCTCGCTTGAGGAAAAGGACATTGCTTTCTCCAAATTCCTTTCGAACGGGATGAATGACACTGAATCAAAAGTATTGTTACGCAATTGGACATTAGGGGAAATTGTAACGGCCATTGCAAGCAAAGGGCTGTGCCTGAAAATGCTGGAGGAGCTCCCGAACCTTTCCTCGGAAGTTTTTGACAAAGGAATCCCGAAAACCTTCACGATTATCGCCGAGAAATTATAACGAACGTCTGCCATCATCTTACTAAATTCCTACTACCGAACAGAGGAGACTTTCCCTCCTCTTTTCTTTCACGCACTTATAGACTGACGGTCAGTCATATGGTAATCTGTATCCAACCACTTACTGACAATCGAAGGAGGCGTATATGAAAAGAATCGTGAAAAACCCCACAACACGGCGAGCAGAAATACTGGAAGCCGCCGGGGAGCTATTTCGAAATCAGGGTTATGTCCATACAACCGTGGATGCGATTATTCAAAAGGTGGGCGTAGCGAAAGGAACCTTTTATTACTACTTCAAATCGAAGGAAGAGATCCTCGAAGCATTTGTCCAGTCCATGGTCGATACGCTTTGCGAAGAATATAAAAAAATCGCAGATGACTCTACCTTAGGTGTCATGGCGAAGGTTCGCCAGATGCTGCGCAGCCAAAGCCAACCCATCGACAAGAAAGCCGAATGGATGGAAAGCTTGCATCGCCCTGAAAACAGAGAGCTTCACGAGCGTCTGAACATCGCCATTATCGTAAAAATTGCTCCTGTGCTTGCGCAAGTCATTGAACAAGGAAATAAAGAAGATGTCTTTCATGTGGAGAATGCCTTGGAGACCGTTCAGTTTCTCCTCGCTGGCTCGCAATTTTTGTTGGAATCAGGCATTTTTCATTGGGAGCAAGAGGAACAGACAAAACGATTACAAGCCATGCAGGTGATTATTGAAAGGTCACTAGGAGCTGCGCCGGGGTCCTTCTCGTTTCTTTAATGCATGAAAAGGAGGAAAGACAATGAACGCTCATGATAAAGCCTTTCGCAAATTCCTGATCATTTGGTCAGGGCAGCTGTTTTCAGCGATCGGAAGTGGACTTACCGCTTTTACCTTGGGTGTCTTTGTTTTTCAACAGACCCACTCTACCATGAGCTATTCGTTCATCATTCTCTTCTCTTTTCTCCCCTCCTTCCTTTTACTTCCCTTTAGCGGGGTGCTGGCAGACAGATTTGACCGCAAGAAAATGATGATTATTGGCGATATCGGTTCCATAGCTGGTATCTTGTTCATCTTGCTTGTCATGCTGTCCGGTCGTATGGAATTATGGCACATCTATTTTGGGGTCGGCATCAGCTCGATCTCTGCCGCTATTCTAAACCCAGCCTTTAAAGCAGCCGTTTCCGATCTGGTTTCGGAAGAGATGTACTCACAGGCAAGCGGGCTCATCCAACTGGCAAGTTCGGCTCAATATCTTATCTCCCCACTTGTTGCAGGGTTTCTTCTCAGTGCTTTTGATATCCAGCTCGTCTTACTCATCGATATGATGACCTTCCTTCTAGCTGTCGGCGCCGTGCTGATGATTATGAAACACGATGCCACTCCCCATAAACACGAAAGACAAAGCTTTTTTCGCGAAATGTCTGAAGCCTTCCGCTATCTCCTTTCAAAGAAAGGGGTTTTCTCTCTAGTTTTGTTAATGTCCGTCGTGTGCTTTTACATCGGGCTGCTGCAATCGCTTTTTGGGCCTATGATGCTGACATTAACTGATTCCAAGACGCTCGGTATTGCCCTCTCTGCATCTGCATCGGGCATGCTCGTCAGCAGCCTTTTGATCGGACTCTTCGGTATGGGAAAGAGCAAGGTGTTCATGCTGTCCTTCTCTCTCGTACTTGCTGGCTTGTTTTATGCCCTGATGGGTGTGTTCACCTCCGTTTTGCTGATTATGATTTTTGGCTTCCTTTTTTTCATCACGCTTCCCTTTGTGAACACGAGCCTTGAGGTTCTCATTCGAACGAACGTCGAGAATGAACGGCAAGGCAGAGTGTGGTCGATGATCACGGCTATTTCGCAAATCGGGTTCGTACTGGCATTTGGATCGGCGGGATTTTTGGCGGATCATGTATTTGACCCGCTATTTTATCCAGATCAATTGCTGGGTCAAACGGTCGGGCAGATCATCGGAACGGGGCCAGGCAGAGGGATTGGCTTTCTGTTTGTTCTCTCTGGATTGCTTGTGGCACTACTGGGAATCGTAATCGGGCGTGTAAGCAAGATACGGGATTTGGAAGAAATGACACTGAAAGGTATCCACTCGCACAAATAAAAATATTTTCTCAAAATCTATGCAACTTATTCATATTTTCCTTCGTCTTGAATGTCGAGTTCATGAGACTTACACCTAGAAGGAGGAAGATTCAAATGAAAAAAGCTATATCTACTTCGTTGGTTGCTATTCTACTCGCAACAAGTGTACCTGCTGCTCTGGCGGCTGACCTGGAAAGCAAGGGAAATGGGAACGGCAAGCCCGAAGTAAAGACGGAAGCAAAAGACAAATCGAAAGAAACTTCTGTCACAGAATCTGATACCGATACGGATAGCGACGATGAGGACTCAACCGAAGCTAGCACAGAAACCAAGATCAAAGACGTAAAATTGAAAAAACAGCTGATCGAGCTTCGTCAAGAGCTCAAGCATGCAACTGAAATTACAGCGGATCAAAAAACGAAATACGAGCAGCTGGTAGCTGAACTGGAAAAAACCACTGACAAGAGCGGCGCTTTGGAAGTGCAGCTTGAGCTGCTTGAGCGCACGTACCAAAAAGGAGACCACACACCATTCAAAAAGCTGGGAGAACTCCTTGAGAATACTGGCTCGACAGAAGTGAAAGCATTCGTGGATGGACAACAGGTAAAAGCTGACGTGGCACCGTTTGTACAAGGTGGAAGAGCGTTGGTGCCTGTACGTGCTATCAGTTCCGCATTGAAAGCGGAAGTGAACTGGAAGCCAGAGACTCGTACCGTAGAAATTACGCGTGGCGAAAAATCTATCACGCTGTACCTCGATAAAAAAGAAGCAACTGTAGACGGTAAAACCATTTCTCTGGACACTGCACCTGTACTGAAAAATGGACGTGTATTCCTGCCTCTGCGCTTCATCAGTGAACAGCTGAACGCGGAAGTAAAATGGCAAGAAGAAGGCAAAATCGTCATCATTGACGACATTCAAGCCTCTCAAGAATCCGAGCAGGATACAGACTCCGACGATACATCTGCAAAATAATACAAGTTACAAGCCCTCACATAGCTGAGGGCTTTTTTACCGTTAGTTCTATCTTTGCTCGTATGACATACCGACACTTTTGCCATTTTTCCACGTCTGAAAACAAGCTCATTTCCCCCGCCGTCTTCGCCATTCCTAGTAGCTTCATTCAAATCCTGCACGAAACGTCCGAAAAAATCATATGACTCGGACGTTTTGTCTTTCTTACGCACCAAACCGCTGGCGGTACCCGCATCTTCTGCATAATTCCTCGACAGCTTCCCTGCGTGAAAATCCTTCTATCAGATTATTGGCCCGCTCGCCATCCACAATCTCAGTGAAAGAGGTCTGATTAATGTTCCCTAGATTAATAACCCCTTCCCCATCGAGACAGCACGGAACAACTGTTCCATTTTCGAGAATCGCAGCCTGCGTGCGCAAGCCATGGCAAAAGCCTTTTCCATCATCCTCAGGCGCTGTCAGACTTGGCCACTGGAATTCGTAATCTTGGTTCAAATAAACGTGGTCATCGATTTTTACCCCGCTGCCCGGCACTACTTTTTCTTCAATTCGATAGTCCAGCCCAAATTCTTTCTCAATGATTTCGAGCGTCTGGCGGTTTCTACTCTTTTGAATGTTCGTGACGTTATCCTGCGTCAAATTCCACAGCCGGAAAGAAAAAATGACTTGATGCTCCCGAGCTTCCCGAACAAAGGAGAGAATTTCCCGCAAATACCCTTCGCGGTTAGTTGAACCGATATGTCCGTCAAAGCTGTGAAGCGAGAAGTTCATTTGTCGGAGCGCAGGCTTGCCCAGCAATTTATGCCGATTTTTCGCGATCAGCGTACCATTTGTGGTGATATTGACCTTGAAGCCTTTCTCATGGCTGATATCAAGCAGCTCATCAATTTTGGGATGGAGAAGCGGTTCCCCTTTGACGTGCAAATAAATATAATCGGTGTGCGGTTTGATCTCATCCAGCCTTTTCGCAAAGTCTTCTACTTTAATAAAACTTTTACTGCGCTCTGTTGGCGGACAAAAGGTACAGGCGAGATTGCAAACGCTGGTGATTTCTATATAGACTTTCTTAAATGTTTTCAAGATGTTTTCCCCATTCCAGATGCCTATGATTGATCATACCCATCATAGTAACATAGGAGGGCTTTTACGGGTAACGGTGTATTCTGGTGAAGAGGCAACATTCATCCCCTTCCTTTTTCATAGTCCTCTTTTAACATTCCGTATATCTCTAGATCCACGATTCCTTTTCCCGACCATAGCGTTGCTTGTCTAAGTGTTCCTTCCTTCATGAAACCATTCTTCAACAATACGTTCTTGGAGTTCTCATTCGGAGGCATCACTTCCGCCTGTATTCGGTTGACGTTGACATCCATGAACAAAAAGTGGAGTAATATGCTTACCGCTTCCGCCGCAATCCCTTTTCCCCAATGCACTTCGGACAAGAAGTAACCAATCGTCACCATATTTACCTTTTGGTGAAAGTCGAAAGCTTCGATAATGCCAAGCAAGTGATCGGGGTTATCATTGGCGAATATCCCCCATTTGATCCTGGATTTTTTCAGATAGTCTCTCTCAAAATGCCCGATCATGTTTTTCACTGTCGCTTTATTATGCTTGGGGATAATGCCGCAGTATGCAAATACATGGTCATTGCTGTAGATTTCAAATACTTCGTCCAAATGCTGCTCTTCGATTTTCTTCAAGGTGAAACTATCTGATTTTAAAATGGGAAACTGGTTAAAAAGTACGTCAACGTTCATGATTTCAACTCCATCTTTTGAGATTACCTAACTTCTTAATTTTTCCAACATGCCTCTTTTTCCTCCTTATCCACCCAATAGAAAAAAGGTATGGAAGCTTGCCTCCATACCAGCATCATTCATTTCAAAAATAGTAGATAGACAGCCATAATCCCTGAATCTGCAAGGATATGACTGACGATTGAACCCATCAGTGATTTGCTCTTGTCTCGCATATATCCCCAAATCATTCCCGCCAAAAATACTGGCAAAATCATTGCGATATTATACGGCCAGCTAAACAAAGGAATGATAGAGAGGAAATGATACAAACTGTAAAACAATGATGTCAGCAAAATCATGGTTCGCTTCGTCAGCTTTCCTTCCAGCCTTTTAAATAAATATCCTCTCCAGTAGATTTCCTCAAGAAACGGATTGATCACTAGCAAAACAAGGATGAGCCAAACGAGTAGATTGCCTGAGAAATCCCATTGTACCAATAATTTTTGCAGATCATCCTTTTCAAACAAAAAGCTGTGAAAGAAATATCCCGCAAGAATAATGGTGATAAAGAAAAGAAGTCCAGTCATAATGCCATGATACATATTGCGGCGGTTGGTTCCCAATCCCATTTGCCTGAATGTTTCCCGCCATGTATTTCTTTTCAAAACGATCATGTCCACAAACGGAACCGCAAACAGCCACCCGTAAAAAAGCAAAAACGTGACTGGGACGCTACTCATGACTTGTAAACCTACAAAGATCATGAGCGTTGGCCCTAGAAATAACAGAACATGCTTCATCATATCCCCACCAAATCATGGCTTGTTTTTACTAACAAGATTGTAGCGAGGAATACAAAAAGCGAGTAGTACTAACTTCACGTAGTACCAAAAAAAACGAGGGCATGGATCACTCCAGCCCTCGTACTTATTTCTACTAAATCATCTAAATAAGCATCCCCGCAATCGCTGCGCTCAACAGATTCGCCAAGGTTGCCGCAACTACTGCACGCAAGCCCATCTCCGCAAGGTCTGATCTTCTTGACGGAGCAAAGCCGCCCAAGCCGCCAATGACCATAGCCAGCGCAGCCAGATTGGCAAAGCCGCAAAGGGCGAAGCTGATGATCACAACGCTTTTTTGCGACAAATTCGCAATCTCCGGTGCAAAAGCCGTGTACGCGACAAATTCGTTGAGGACAATCTTTTGTCCGATGAAAGAACCGGCTTTTAGCGCTTCCTCCCATGGAACCCCAATCATAAAGGCAATCGGCGCGAACAGGTAGCCTAAAATATGCTCGAGCGTCAATGCTTCTACTCCCACTAACCCGCCTAGCCAGCCAATAATCGAGTTCAGCAAGAAAATCAGCGAGATAAACGCGAGCAACAGCGCACCGACACCAGCAGCCACTTTTAACCCGTCCGAAGCTCCGCGAGCAGCCGCATCAATGACGTTTCTGGACTCCGTATCCTTCATCACTTCTACATGTTCCACTCTGTGGGGCTGTTCTGTTTCCGGCATCATCATTTTCGCGAGCAACAAACCACCTGGTGCTCCCATGAATGCTGCGGCCAGCAAGTACTCAATCGGAACACCAAGCATCGCATACCCACCGATAACCGAACCCGAAACGCACGCCAGTCCACCTGTCATTACAGCAAACAGCTCGGACTTGGTCATTTTCTCAATATAAGGCTTTACGACAAGTGGCGCCTCAATCGGACCCAAGAAAATATTTGCAGAGGCTGACATGGACTCGGTTTCGCTCGTTTTGAGCACCCGTGACAAAAATCCACCAATAATTTTCGTCGCCCACTGCATGATTCCGAGATAATACAGGACCGAAATCAAGGAAGAGAAGAAGATAATGATCGGCAATACTTGCAGGGCAAACGTAAAGCCTGCATTCTGTGCACCGAGTATCCCGCCAAACAAGAACTGGATTCCGGCATTCGTCGAATCAATGATGCTTTGTACAATCGACGCCAAGTACTCCAGAAGCTTTTTCCCAAAATCCCATTTCAGTACGACCAAAGCAAAAATAAACTGAATCGCAAACGCACCAATGAC
The DNA here is from genome assembly GCF_046196545.1 of Brevibacillus fortis. GTDB lineage: Bacteria > Bacillota > Bacilli > Brevibacillales > Brevibacillaceae > Brevibacillus > Brevibacillus fortis_A. Next base: position 822,905 of record NZ_CP176370.1, on the reverse strand, counting down.
CGTTCTCGGATTAATCGCTCTCCGATTTTTCGAAAACGCAATGGCTATCAAAAAAATTCCCAGGATGCCGAGAACTCCCCAAATGTATTGCATGAACGTATCCTTTCCTTATCGCCAGCTGTGTCGATATCTAAGATGACTTGTTTTGTTCTAGTTCGCTTTTTTCGCTAATTCTGTTATGTAATCAAAGAATGCATCACGATCTACGTCATAAACCACATGTACAGGGCGTCCATCAGCCGTCTCAACAGTTCGGCCTTGGCTAGCACCTTCTGTAATCACGATGCTGTTAACCGTTTGCACCTTTACAAGATCACTATTGCCAACAAATGCTGTGGTTAATACATCCCACAGGTAGTAAGTCGAGTTGGTCGAGAAATGTACAAGCGGCGGCACCATTGCGTAGCATTGACCCAAGAAATCCACACCGATATGCTTGCGCGCTTTTGCCCAGCGCTCACGAACATCCAGTGTCAGTGGGACTTGGTTCGTGCTCTCCAGTGCGACCAAATCAATCTCAATTCCGCTTTCCCATACACGAGCAGCTGCTTCCGGGTCCCAGAATACGTTCCACTCTGCAGTTCCATCGTGCTCAGGCTCGTGCACGTTTCCTTCTTCGCGGAACGTTCCGCCCATCCACACCAGGCGCTCTACTTTTTCTTCGATAGTTGGATCGATATCCAATGCACGCGCAAGGTCAGTCAAAGGACCAGTAAACAGCAAAGTCGTTTTTCCTTCCGTAGCACGCAACGTTTCAATAATGTGAAGATGTGCAGGCTTGTCCGCTACTGGCGTAATCACTTCTCCTGATTCATTGAGTAAGGGCAGTGCGTCTACATAAAAGGCATGCATGCGCCAGTCCTTTGGAAAAGGATTTTTCCCGCGGGAATTGGACTCTGCTACATCCAAACCGCCATTACCAAAACGATCAATGATTTTCCGGCTGGCAAACATCGCTGGTTCCAAGTAGCAATCTGCTGGAATGACGGATACACCCGTCAGATTCACATTGTCCATTTGGAGCAGCAAGAATAAAGAAATTAAATCATCAACGCCGCCATCATGGTTAAAGTAAATGTTTTTCTTCATCATTATTATCTCCAATCTCATACATGAACTTGTATGAAGTATCATTAAACCACTATTATTTGGAACCCATCAAAAAATAATACTAAAGTTTTACTAAAAAATATACAATCACAATGAAAAACGCAATCGATAGACGAAAAAGAGGCTATCCCCCAGGACGGCCTCTGCATCTTTTATTTGTTTAACAAATGGAAAACTTGTTCGACATCTTTGTCCCCTCTTCCGGACAGATTAACAATCAGGATCTGCTCCGGGGACAGAGTGGGGGCCAACTGCAAGGCATACGCAATGGCATGTGCGCTTTCCAAGGCGGGAATGATCCCTTCTGTTCTCGATAATTCTTGAAAAGCCCCCAACACTTCTTCATTCGTCACCGTGTAATATTCCGCTCGTCCACTGACTTTTAGCTGGCTATGCTCTGGGCCAATACCAGGATAGTCCAACCCGGCCGCAATCGAATACGTTTTTTGAGGTTCTCCATTCTCATCCAGCAACACCAGGCATTTAAAACCATGAATGACGGCTGGAACCCCTTTGGTCAAGGTAGGTGCCTGATCAGGCTCAACACCAATCAGACGTACGGCTGGTTCCTCTATATAATGGGCAAATGCTCCAATCGCGTTACTGCCACCGCCAACAGCAGCGATGACCGCATCCGGCAATCGCCCTTCTTTTTCTAAGATTTGACGCTTGGATTCTTCACTGATAATCGCTTGAAAATATTTTACCATCGTTGGGAAAGGATGTGGACCAACCGCAGATCCCAATAAATAGAACGTGTTCTGATAGTTTTCAACCAGATCATTCAGCGCTTCATCGACCGCATCCTTCAATCTTCCTTGCCCTTTGGACACCGCAATCACTTTTGCCCCTAAAAGCTCCATCCGAAACACATTTAAAGCTTGTCTTTTCGTATCCTCCGCACCCATATAGATCACGCAATCCATGCCAAACATCGCGCAAACAGTCGCGGTAGCAACTCCATGCTGTCCTGCACCTGTCTCGGCAATAATACGTTGTGCACCCATTCGTTTTGCCAGAAGGATTTGACCAATGACATTATTGATCTTGTGGGCACCGGTATGGTTTAAATCTTCCCGCTTTAAATAAATTTTGGCCCCGCCGAGTTTTGCAGTTAAATGACGAGCAAACGTCAACGGATTTTCCCGACCGATATATTCTTTCAGATAATACTTGTACTCTTCGATGAATTCCTCATCATCTTTATACTTTTCAAATTGCTCAGCTAAATAGTCCAATACTTCCTGTAATTGTGGAGGGACAAAGCTTCCTCCGAACTCACCGAAATATCCCTTTTTTGTCTGTTCTGTCAATGACATGCTCATCTCTCCTCAGCTATAACTTGTCCTCAATCCTTTCTTGATTTTATAAGATCAAAAGAGCGTGTGTCAAAGTTGATTTTCGATTATTCTGAATTTTAATTTTGTCAGTTCATTTTCATTTTTTACAAAACAATCATTTTAGCTTCATATTTTCCCAATATAGATCGGGTAGTCTAACAAAAGCGGTTCACTACGTCGTTTTTTCATTCGGAGGGATATGATGAAGATTCACTTTCAAAAGAAAAGCTTGCTGGTCGCAACAATTGCGGCTCTATCCTTGATCGGCACACAAGGAGCAGGTGCAACTCAAAATGTAACGGGAGCACCAGTAGTAGCAGAAATTCATGAGTGGAAAAATCCTCCTGCGCTCGCTGAAGGTATTAAGGAAGGCGGCTTCTCCGGTCTGGTGCATCTTCCTAGCGATCCTCCTTCTATCTTTTATACATTGGCTGACCGTGGACCCAATGGTCAATTCGGCAAGGACGAGCTACGTACGTTCCCTGACCAAAACTACACACCACGCTTGTACAAAATAAAAGTGGAGAACGGAAACATTCACGTTTTGGAAACAATCAAGCTGCGATTGCCACAGGGCAAGATCAACGCCTTTACGAAAACTTCCTCTATCAGTGGATTGCCGAACCTCGCTGGCCCTGATGAAGTTCCTTACGATGTAACGGGAACAAAAAAGATTAGTTACGATCCAGACGGTTTGGATTTGGAAGGCATCGCTTACAACCCGGTCGACGATACTTTTTGGTTATCCGACGAATACCGCCCATCCATCATTCAAGTAAAGCGTGACGGTACAATCCTGGGCCGATATGTGCCAAAGGGTACTAAAGAAGCCTTGCTTGCCGCAGGTGCAAAGATGGAGATTTTTGATACACTGCCAGCCGTCTATTCCAAACGCATTGCAAACCGTGGCTTCGAAGGTATCACCATCTCGCCAGACGGCAAGTTCTTGTATACTTCGATCCAAAGTCCGATGGCACTCCCTGATAAAAAGACAGGTGAAGCTTCCCGTAACTTGCGCATTTTAAAGATGGATCTCGCCACCAAAAAAGTCGTAGGCGAGTACATGTACATCGCAGAGAACGCGAAAGATTTCGTGAAAGTGAAACAGAAAGACGTCGTTATCAGTGACTTGGCCGCACTCAGTCAGGATGTTTTACTGATTGACGAGCGCGACAAAAATGCCGGTGCAGACGCACAGCTTAAGCGTATTTATAAAGCAGATTTTTCGAAAGCAACCAATTTACTCGGTACGTCAACAAGTGAGCACGACTTCGAAAAACTCACCGTTGCCCAAGTGAAAGAGAAAGGAATTGTGCCTGTTTCCAAGGAATTGCTGGTGGATGTAGCCAAGTTGAATTATCCGCATGAAAAGCTGGAAGGCTTGGCGATTGTGGATAAAAATACAATTGCCATTGTGAATGACAATGATTTCGGCGTAGATGGCTATGATGAGCAAGGGAAGATTAAAATTAATAGCAATCCAACGCAGATGTATGTGATTAAAGTAGGTAAGGATTTGAAATAAGAAGGAAAAGGAAGGGGCGTGATCCCCTTCCTTTTCCATTCATTCCATATCTATTGTTCTTTCTATAACGAGGTCCATGTGCTTTCCAGCCACTGATCAAAATCAGCACCTTTTTCTCCCTCGTACGTATCATATATATCGCTTCTCATTTTTTGCAGTTTCTCTTTGAACTCCTCGAACGTATGACCTTTTGGCAAGCTTTTCTTAATTCTTACCAAGGCTTTCGTTGCTCCTTTGATCAAGTCGCCTTTTTTCTGAGCAGGTAATCGGACTCCTTCTCCAAAAGCTTTGAGTTTCTGAAAAGCAGCCTCCTGAACTTTGTACACAGTATCGTTGATCATCATCCGCGTCAGTAATTTCATTGTTTCTTCATGCTTCCACTGACCCAATTCTTCAACAGCCTCTAAGCGCTCTCTCCAATTCGATGTCCGATTAGCAGCTTTCTTTAATTCCTCAAAGTTTTGGGGAAGCTCATTTTTGATTACAGTATTATTCAATCGAATCTATCTCCTTCTGACTATCATCCTTCTATTATGACACTACGTCACACGAATAACACCACCTATTCACATATAAATTTCTCGAAAATCTAGGTCTGTTCCCGTCAACCCATGAATAAAATGAAAGGTATTTCGCCAGTTAACCTGTCATCTATCCATCGAGAGGAAAATGGAGGGTTGTCTATTGTTAACAGTCAGGAAGAAGAAAATATCCCTTTGGGTGATCAGCGTAATGATGCTCTCTGCCATACTGTTGCTCTTTGTGCCATCCGTAGAAGGGGCACAGGGCAAGGGATCTGAAGCATCCACAAACACAAATGTGGTAGCCGCAGCCAAAGTTTCACCAAAAGGCTTTTATGCAAATTGGGAAATGGATGTGGGCGGAGCAAGAGGATGCTCCTCGTTGTGCTGGGAGTATTTTTACTTCATCAACGATAAGCAGGTGGCAACCACTTTCCCAGACGGCGGAATTGATGCACTAAATTGCAGTAAAGATAAATGTTTAACCTATCAAATCAAAGGAAACAAACTAACGCTCAGTAACGGAAAATCGTATACGTTCAAAGTCAAATCAGCAAACGAACTGGAGATCAATGGTGGAAAATTCATCAAATATGCTCCCTCCACTGGGCTGAAGCTTCAGGGCAAGTACGAGTCTTTCAGCTATTCCTCCAATGTTCTTGGTACGGGATACGCAAGCTCGATCACCTATGTATTCAATAAGGACGGTACCTTTGTGGACAGCAGCGTCGTGGGCGTCACCACAGATGGTTCCAGTACAGGAGATAATTCGGGCACTTCTACTAGCGTCGGATCGGAGTCCAAAGCATCTGGAACCTACCAAATTACAAACTATACCCTCACTCTGACCTATAAGGATGGCAAAACGAAAAAGCTCCTATTTTTCCTGCCTGAACAGCCAAGTCCAAAAATGCTGCGCATCGGTGGCCGCGACTTTTTGCTCGCGGATGGAAACGCCTCTAAGCCTCAGCCCCCTGAACCGCCTTTTGGAGATTTTCTCACAACCAAAAAAGTAGCAAAAAAACAAGTACTCTTTACCTTCAAGCCAACCAAGAGCGATCAGAATGACAACATCAAAATTACCCTGCAAGGGTACCAGTGGGCAAAGCTGACGATTGAGCCAGCTTACGTCAATTCTTTTAAAGGATTCGGTGATAAGGGGATTGTCGCACTAACGGCAAAATATCGCATCGATAATGGGTCAGCTCAATCAGTTAAAGTCAACAGCTTGCAAGTTGCGCTTGATTTGCCCGATTCCAAAGCCAGTGTAAAAGCCGCAATCGGATTGACCCCTACAGTAAAGGATGAGTTAAAACCGGGCGAAGGCGTGGAGACCATGCTGGTCATTTTGGTGCCAGCCGAGCATTTTGACAAGAATAAGGATTTCAAGCTGTGGTTTGGTCCGCTGCTCAACCTGAAAGGGCAGGATGTGTTTCAAGAGGAATGGCCCAACTTCAACATATGGAAAAAGTTGTAGTAAAAAAGCTTCTCGCCTCTCATGATGATGAGGCAAGAAGCTTTTCATTTTGTATCATGCTCTAACCCTTACATTAAGACTGGTGTGTTCCTGCAATTTCTTTTTTCGAATACCAAGACATAATACGTCTTGCAGCTTCTTGATATCCGCCAGCGTTACGCAAGGAGTCCCCTACCTGTATCGCACGCTCTTTATAGGTGGATTCGTTCAACACTTGCAGCAAAGCGTCCTTCAAAGCTGTCGGTGTAAGCTGCCCTCTATCCAATATAATCCCCGCTCCTAACTCCTCCACTCGCTTCGCCACAATCGGCTGATCGGAGCTTAAGGGAATCATGACGAGTGGCACATGAAAATAGAGAGCCTCACTCGTACTGTTCATGCCAGCATGTGTAATAAAAGCATCGGCTTGCTGGAGCACTTCCAGTTGCGGAACGTACGGCTCAACGATGAAATTGGATGGAATATGGTCTCCGAGCACCCCCAGCTCCGTGTCTTTTCCGCAAGACAGAACGAATTGAGCCGGGATATCCTGAAAGGCTGCAAAGCACAGTTTGTACAATTCCACATCTTTGGTCAAAATACTGCCCATGGAAATGTATACGACCTTATCGTGTGGCGAGCGAAGCTTTTCAAAGGGAAAAGAAGGAGCATCCGGACGCGATGTAATCGAAGGTCCTGTAAATAGATAACTATCGTCCAGCTTGTCAGCATCTGGTTGGAATTCACGGCTGGTAAAGACAATCTTCATGTCCCCATACTGGCGAGTAATATCTTCAATGGCAGGGACGGCTACGTTGCATACACGAGCGATGCTCTGTGCAGTCTGCGTTACTCGTTCATAAAGTGCATCCACATCTACATCACTTGCATCAAACACTTCGACAATCTGGCTGAGCGGTTCTGCAAATGCCAGGTTGGTTACGGAGCAGATCGTCGGGATTCCTAACTTCTCCCCTAAGATCTCCCCTCCCCACCCAAACAAGGAGTCAAAAATCAGGTAATCAAATGATCCGTTTTCTATCTGCCGGAGAATCTCGGGAATGTGGGGTTCAATAATGCCTCGTAGCATAAAATCGGTGAAATGAAGAGGGTGTTTGAATTCTGTTGGGTTAAAACCTAAATCACGAGATACTTGTTCATCCAATTGATAAGCGCGGAATTGCGCCCCAGTCTGGGCAAGCCTATTCCGATATTCTTCTGAGCACATATAGACGACTTCTTCTCCGTTGTCGACTAGCTGCTTCACTAATCCCAATGTAGGATTCACGTGACCATCTGCTGGAATCGTAACATACAATACGCGTGCCACTCACTCCACCTCCAAAAGAATATTCAATTAGAAAATGTTTCCATTTCATTATAAGCTAGATGTCTGGTGAAAATAGTTAGAATCCAAATATTTCATAATTTGTTCAATATTTTATATGAAGATGTTTAGTATTGTGGGTAATTTTCGGAAACACAAAAATCCCTCCAGCCATCATTTCTCCATGTGAAGGGATTTGCATCCATTTTATTTAATTTGGAAGCCCCGAAGACCCGATGCCTACAAGGAGTTTAACTTCTGTACTTTTTTGAGATATTTAAAATATTCGTCTCGAAGCGGGTGCTTTTTACTCAACCACGGTTTACTATCTTCTCCTGTGTAGTGAATAATCGCCGGGTCTATTCGCAGGTTGCTTTTATAAAGATGCTTGGACTGATAATTCCATTTGGTATCAAGTTGAAGCCAATTATCATGAAGAATCGCATTCATCGGATCTTGACTGGGATAACGGATAATACTTTGGTTCTTTTTCATGTAATCCATAATCTTTTTTGTAATGTTATGCTCTCTCCATTTTTTCAAATTCATGACTAATACTCCCGCATTAAAGTAATCACAGTCATCCGGAATAGCCAGGTCGGCATGTCTTAATTTGTTTAACCCTTGCCAAGAATCCATCACCGCTGCAAGGAAATGTTGATCAACTTTTGTGTTCCATAATGGAGTAATGTCCTTTTTAATAACGATATCACTGTCCAAATAAATCACTTTTTCAACTTCTTTGTCCAGCAGGTCTGGAATAGAAATTCGATGATAGGTTTCCTGAGTAAGATGATCACGGACGAGGAATCCATCATATAGGGTCGGATCAATAGTTACATATTTGATTTGAGCATGGAATCGTTTCACAGTTTTCGTTAAGATGGATTTATTTTTCCCAGAGACTTGACTGTCGATAACGTGAACGATGACTGGGTTTTTAGAAACCTTATTTTCAAAAAGGGAATATAACATGACTGCGAGATGTATAGCAAAACCATCATTAACGGCTGTTACAATATGAATCGTGCCCACTATTCTCCCACCCCATATCCTTATTGAGCTATATATACACACTATTCATGGACAGCGGTGGTTTGTGTGATGAAAATACCTAATTATTTCTAGATGGGAGCACAATTCACAGCTGCAAGCCTCCGCTGATGCCACTTTTTTCTGTGATCGTGAAGAAAACCGTTATACGACTAGAGCATGTTCCATCCATCCCCATAAAATATATAAGCTGTGAGAACGAGTCGAATTCGGCAATGACCTTATCCCATAAGTAGCGGCGGTATTGGGGTAATTTGTCCAAGCTCCAGACAGGGAACAAGAAAGTACCTATTTAAAAGGGTGATGAAATATGATCTCCTTTGTGGTTGGCAGAGGTATGGGCCATCTCGGTAGATGCATTAGCATAACGGAAAAATTGCAGCAACACCATCTTCCCATTCACGTGTTTGCCTTTCGGGAAACACATGGCTATTTATCGAAAAACCTGCACAACGACGTCCAGTTGAAAGCCTTTAAGTCCAAAAAATTCGAGGATGGTAAACAAACCACACTATTAATAAATGATTGGCGCTCCGATGTGCCTCGATTTCGCAGTGAGGGGAAGGTCGATGGAAACACAAAGCTCGTGACCCTCTATCACAGTGACTTTATCATCGATAAAAATGATTCAGCTCCGATGCAGGAATATAAAAATCGCATTGTAGAAATCGCCAATCAATCCGATATCTTTCTGCACATGAATCTTATTCCACCTAAGCAGACCCATCCGCAAATGAACTGCATCTATATCCCGATTCCTTTAATCACCAGGGAAATCAGCCAGTCCCCGGAAGAAGTAAGACGCATGTTAGGCCTTCAGCAGAACGAGTCGTTTATTTTGGTTCACATGGGTGGCGGTCTCGCTAACCGTTATGAACAGATCGTGAAGTGGTATGATCAAATAAACTCACTTGCCGGCCGATATCGATTTGTTATAGCTGGGCAATTGGCAGATGAAGATTACCCATTCAATGAAAGAATCATCAAAGCCCCGCTCATCCCGAATGGCAAAAATCTTGTACAGGCGGCCAGTCTGGTCATTAGCAAACCGGGCATGGGCATTTTAGGAGATTGCATCTCTACAGGAACCCCATTGCTTTTCCTTCCGCCGGATGATGCGGAACGCGAGCAAAAAATAGATATGCTGAGGGAAATAGCCAATAGTGATAAGGTATCGATTCAGGAACCGGAAGAGATTGTACCAAAGATCGAGCATGCTTTAGCAAATAAAGAGGCCATTCAAAAAAGATTTCGTCTTATCCCTACCAACGGCGCTGAGGTCGCAAGCAAAATTATCGAAATGGCATACCGGATTCCGCTATCGAAATTGCCAAAAAGACAGGAGGATCTCTTGCGCTTGACTCCGTATAGCTCATTTGGAAATAAGGACTGATGACTTTGAAGCAAACAAGGAGGACTGTCTTAGGTAGAAGATCAATTTCTACTTAAGACAGTCCTCTTACTTTCGCTCATTTCCTCTCTAAATTACCATCTATGCGTCGAGTATATTTTCGATTAGAATATATCAGTGCTATTCTGCTATCGGCAGAAGGTCAAAATCTATTACAGGTTTACCCTGATATTATTGGAGGCTTTTACTACTATCATGAGCAGTCAACAACATACCAACGTCAAAATCGTCACAGCCGATCCTAGCGCGATCGGTTTGTTCGGACTAGCTATCGTTACGTTCGTAGCCTCTTCGCAAAAGCTTGGACTAACAGAAGGTCTTGGACTCGTGATCCCTTGGGCCATCTTCCTCGGTGCTTTTGCCCAACTCTACGCATCTATCCTCGACGCGAAGCACAACAACACATTCGGGACGACCGCTTTTGGAGCGTACGCGTTCTTCTGGCTCGCGACGGCAAGCAGCTGGCTTGTGAAGCTCGGCGTATTCGGTGAGACACTCGCTGCTAATGCGGACGGCGCACAGCTCGGCTTTGCCTTCGCTGGATATCTCATCTTCTCTATTCTGATGACGATTGGATCGATGGAGACTCATAAAGTATTGTTCTTTATCTTCGTCCTGATCGACGTCCTATTCTTAGGTCTGACTTTTGATGCTTTTGGTGTTGCTTCTGGCGTATTCAAACCAATGGCTGCTTATGCTGAGATGGGAATCGCTCTGCTCTCCTTCTACGGTGCAGGAGCAGCGGTGCTGAATAATCACTTTGGTAAAGTATTCCTTCCCGTCGGTCGTCCGTTTGGGATTTTTAAAGATCGTTCTTAGTTTGGTAGCCGCTCTTTTCGCTGATTTGCGAGGGGCGGCTTTTTCTATTCGTTGAAGCATGCAGATTAAAAAAGTGGTTCGTCACAACAACAACACCAGGGTAACATTTCCGCTTCCTCTACAATATGATGTGCCTAGAACAATCTAAAGAGGTGAGCTGATGGCAGTCGTAAAAGCCAGGAAAAATGATATTGACATGTTGGCAAGGTTGCTTCGAGCCGAAGCTGTGGGTGAAGGCGAAATGGGTATGCTCCTTGTGGGGAACGTTGGAATTAACCGAATAAGAGCGAATTGTTCCGACTTTAAAGGAATACGGACAATTCCCCAAATGATCAACCAGCCACATGCGTTTGAAGCTCTGCTTCATGGTATGTACTACCAAAGGGCTAGAGAGAAAGAACGCCGTCTGGCGCGACGGGTTGTGAATGGAGAGCGGTATTGGCCGGGCAAATTCTCCCTCTGGTATTTTCGTCCGGGAACGGCGCAAAATCCCCTGCCTTGTCCGCCGACCTGGTATAATCAGCCACACGTAGGACGTTACAAGCTTCATTGTTTTTATGAGCCGACCGCAAAAGAATGTGAAAATGTATATAATACTTTTTAAATTTGTAGACGAAAACAGCCTAGGCATTACACTATGGGTGAGTTACGACAAGGGGCTTAAACGTTAGCCCCTTGTATTTTTGTTAAGTCTAATCACATCAACGTTACGCTCCGAAATCTCCAAAGTCCTCCGGTGACTTATCTTCCAGCAAGATGATATCTTCTCCTTGCTGTTGTCTTATTTTAATATTTTCTTTCCCCCACGAACACATAACATCTACAATCTTATTCGCTGTAACTCCATATTCCGTGAGGCTATATTCGACTTTTGGCGGCATTTGCTGGTACACATATCTTTTTACAAGTCCATCCTTCTCAAGTTCGCGCAGCTGCTGGATCAGAACCTTTTGGGAAATGCCGTGAATATTGCGCTGTAATTCGCTTGTTCTCTTTACACCGGACATTAATAAGCATATGATCAGAGCTTTCCACTTTCCGCCGATGATTTCAAGTGTTGCCTCTATGCCCAGATTATATTGTTTCATAGATGAACACCTCGTTCATGCTGATCTTGTAAAGTCAGTATAAAAATTCATTGTTGCATATTTATTTTTTTGAGTCCAGTACACACCTTGAAGTAACCATCTTACTTTATTGTGTGTATTTTCTTTTTTTTATGCCTGCAAGATAATGATGATATTCAAAAAAGAGGCAAGACACTTTGGGGATTTTGGCCTGAGAAGGGGGTTTTTACAATGAAAACACTGGTGATTTTGGCACACCCGAACATTGAGGCTTCAAGGGTAAACCAGCGCTGGAAAGAAGAGCTGCTGCAATATCCAAACGATATTACCATTCATGAGATTTACAAAGAGTATCCTGATTGGAACATTGAGGTTCCTAGAGAGCAACATCTATTAGAGGCATATAATCATGTTATCTTGCAATTCCCGTTGTATTGGTACAGTTATCCGCCTTTATTAAAAAAGTGGTTTGACGATGTTTTTGCTTATGGATGGGCTTATGGATCAAAGGGTGACAAGCTTAAAGGGAAAAAATTGGGACTAGCCATGTCCATCGGCGATAAAAAAGAAAATTATTCGCCAGAGGGCTCTGTTTCTTTTACCGTGGATGAAGTGATTACGCCCTTTAAAGCCAGTACAGTACATGTCGGCGCAGTGGCATTACCCTATTTTGCTATCTTCGGAGCTTCATTTCAAGCTAGCGATGAGGAAATCAATCGCAGTGCAAAAGAATATATCGATTATATCTTTACGTATCAACAGTAACCAAGCTCTTCCGTGTTAGCTGTCCCTTCCTATCTTTTTAGGGTAGGATAGCCCCTTATCTTGATTCGTTTTTATATTTACTGGAACACTTCATCAGATTTTTCTGTTAAATACCCAAAAATTACCAAGACGTGATACAAGCACTGTCACTTAACTTCCCAACTCCATAACTTACTATCAGGGAGGACAAAACTAATATCTCCCTGTTTTATGGAGAAAGGAAGAGGATAAATGGTAACATTAGTTGTTTGCGTATTTGAATCTGACGGAAGTTTCTTTTCTGTTGTTAAGCTCAATGGGATCGAAATTACTGTCCCTATTTCGAGCGAAGTTTATAACCTGCTCAAACTGATCGGCGTCCCTAATTGTCCACAAATCAGTTAATAGGTAGGAAGAATGAAAGTCTGCTAAATCTTTGCTTAGAGGCTGATGCTACATCAGCCTCTTTTCGTCATTGCTTTCGTGAACCGACCACACCGTACGGGCTATTTGTTTACCTTCATTTTCTAAATACTATTACATACCCAATCTTCTAAAAATAGGTATTTTACGCACGCTGAATGCCTGTACCTTTCGTTTTCATACCTCATATATTAAAAATGATCATAAGAATATGGAGGTATGCAACTTTGGCAATTAGCCCACTATGCCGTAGATTTGCTGAAATCCTTAATGCACAGGCGACAGTCGTTAATGGTGTTTGTACTGCCCAGACTCTAAGGACCAATATAAGAGCTACCATTTTAGGAAGACGGTCCAACTCTGCGTTGACCATCCCCCAATTCCACTCTTTTGAGAGCATTAGGGAGAATGGCACTGCACTTTGTCTGGGAGAAACAGTTATTCTCACACGTGAGATTAACCCATTTATCTCGCGTCTCCGTAAACATGGTATAAAGGTTACTGCCTTGCATAACCACTGGCTGTTTACCAATCCAAATCTATGGTATATCCACTATGAAAAGATTGAGAGACCATTGGTTTTCGCCAGAGCCGTACGCGATGCTCAGAGTGTGTTAACGAAAAAGATTGTACGCCCGGTTGTTCGTAGGAAAAAAAGATAAGAAGACGATGGTGGTCGGTCGTTTGGACAGTACATGATCTTAGATCGTTATAATGGAGGGAATATCCCATGAAAAAGAAGAAATCCAATTTAAAGAAATTCAAGAAAGTAAACGGTAAATTGGTACAATATTCTTATCAAACTCCAAATCACTATCCTTCTCAAATAACCGGTTGTTTTCGCTGTTGCGGACGTCATTGGTGCGGTTGGTGTTGCCCAGAGAATCCGATTTGATCTTGGTTCAAGCAACGCATTTCACATCGGTTGCGTTATGGAAGTTGAACAACTTGAAAGATGATTAACTACAATTACCGATGTGTAAAGTCTCAATAATTACTCGCATGCTTCGTTCATTCAAAAACACTCCGCTCAAACCAGTACCATTATCAAAGATTTTGAAATAAGACTTTTCAATATAAGTGACTTTCCGCCCTATCATTTATCTGGTAGGGCATTATTCTTTTTGATTATCAAAGTAACTGGTTTGTTAATAAAAATATGAATTGGGAGCAGAATATTATTATCAACTTACCTATATGGAGATGACCCTTATGGCTAACGACAACAGTAACAGCAATAACAACAACAATAGCAGCGGCGGTAACAATAATAACAACAATAATTCAGGTAACAATAATTCAGGTAACAACAATTCAGATTCTAATCCATGGCACAACCCAGACACTAACAGTCAAGGTCCCAATGTGCACGATCCTAATTTACCGGATACAGGCAACACTTCTCCCACTAACCCTAAACCTGACAAATAACCGTGTTGTGAGAAACCAATATCCACTTATTAGCCGTTTCAGTAACGAACGGCTATTTGAGTTTCTACATCGTTAAATTCCTATCCGGTTGGCTGAAAAAGGCAGCCGACACGATGGAAAAAAAGGTAGGCTATCCTCCGGAACCGTCCATTACCTGTATCGTGTCATCAAGCAAGAAAGCCAAAGGTTACTCAAATAAAAAGCACCTTGATTTTTTCATCAAGGTACATAAGTAATCCAATTCTCGATAATAAGAATTTGTCACATAATCAATGGCCGGGGTCAGCTACGTTCTGCTTTATTACAAGTACTTTTTTCATTTGGGGCACCCTCCCTATTTTCGTTTTGTTTGGAATTTCCCTTTAAGTTTGTAAAAGTCACCGATGGATCGATGTTTATACTGAGGAAAGATGGCGGGGGATATGTTAAACATACATTAGCGGTCGGCTTAGAACAGTTCACATCGGCTAATGAGAACATTCAAGCTGAACAAAGCCGATTGACCGCCCGCAAAGTTAAACTTGAAACGCTAATCGAATCAAAGAAAGACACAGAACGATACTTGGAGCAAGTGCTTAAACACATCATCCACAAGCTGATTAAAAAAATTTAAGTACATACGGATGACAGCATTAAGATTATCTACAATATCGCCAGCCCCGCTTCCTTTGGTTTATGTCCCACCATATACTTTTCTGGTTCAATCTAAAAATTATTTCGGAAACTACCGATATAGTTAGTATTCCAAAAAATATATTTAATGGGAGTATAATGATCGTCGTTATACTCACAATCTCAAAGGGGAATATCTTATGAGGACTCGAAATCATACTAGAATTTTAAAAGTAATCGCTAGTTTATCTGTTATTTTCGCTACTGTAAATTATCCAGTAATCTCCTTTGCCGAAACAGTTGATTCTAGTTTAGTAAGTGAAACAAGCAACGCTGATGACATTAATACCGGTATAGCAAACTTAGACTATGATAATGACGAAGTTTTAGCAGTAAGTGGTGATGAGATTGATAGTTTTGTTCCAAAAGAAGGAATCAATCCAAAAGGTAAGTTTGTAGTCATAGAACGTAAGAAAAAGTCACTTTCAACTTCTCCAGTAGATATTTCAATTATTGATTCTATGACTAATCGCACTTACCCAGGAGCATTACAACTTGCAAATCAAGCTTTTGCAGAAAATAAACCTAGTGTATTACTGGTACCAAGAAAACCTTTGACGATTAGTATTGATTTACCAGGCTTGAAAAAGGAAAATTCAATGACTGTGGATAATCCAACATACGGTAATGTGTCTGGAGCAGTAGATGAGCTTGTATCTAAATGGAGCGATGAGTATTCAGCAACACATACTTTACCTGCGCGATTGCAGTATGCAGAATCAATGGTTTATAGCAAATCTCAAATTGGAAGTGCTCTGAATGTTAACGCTAAATATCTTGATTCTACATTAGGAATTGACTTTAATGCGATTTCTAGTGGAGAGAAAAAAGTGATGGTGGCGGCATATAAACAAATATTTTATACGGTAAGTGCAGAACTGCCTAACGATCCATCCGATCTTTTTGATGATAGTGTTACTTTTAAGGATTTGAAACGTAAAGGGGTCAGTGATCAATCCCCACCTGTTATGGTATCCAATGTAGCATATGGTAGAACCATTTATGTGAAATTAGAAACAACCTCGAAGAGCAAAGACGTAAAAGCAGCATTTAAAGCCTTGCTTCAGAATACTGCCAATGTAGAAACGAATGCCGAGTACAAGGATATTTTTGAAGACAGTTCCTTTACAGCTGTAGTATTAGGCGGAGATTCACAAGAGCATAACAAGGTCGTTACAAAAGACTTTAGTGAAATCCGGAATATCATCAAAGATAATGCGGAATTTAGCCTAAAGAACCCAGCTTATCCAATTTCCTATACAAGTGTTTTCTTAAAAGATAATGCCATTGCTGCCGTTCATAACAATACAGATTATATTGAGACTACCGCTACAGAATATTCGAAAGGCAAAATATCGCTTGGTCATTATGGCTGGTATGTCGCTCAATTTGATGTATCCTGGGATGAAGTTTCCTATGATGAAAATGGTGAAGAAGTACTCACACATAAAACATGGGAAGGAAGCAACCAAGACAGAACAGCTCCTTTCAATACAGTCATTCCTCTGCCACCTAATGCAAAAAATATAAGGATTTTTGCGAAAGAATGTACCGGCCTTGCTTGGGAGTGGTGGAGAACCGTTATTGATGAATACAATGTTCCATTATCTAGCGAAATTAAAGTTGAAATTGGAGGAACGACATTAAACCCAACAGGTGGTATTACATTTAATTAGTTGTGAAAATAAACGGCTGAAGCCCTTTTTATCAAGGACTTCAGCCGTTTATCTTTTTCTTATTCCTATGCAGGGGAAAAGGTGCAACCCAAAACGGTGCTAAAAAACAGGCGATTTGGAAAACTTTGTCGAAATTAGTCATAGTTCTTTATTCCTGCATGCATTTGCAGTCAGAAAGGAGTTGGTAGAATGCAACAACGTACCTCTAGGACAACACTTAATCAACCCAATAAGTCAGCCACCAACCAAGCGAATAGGACGGCAGGTGGTCAAACAAGGACGGCTATCTCTTCGATAATTTGAGTTATAAAAAAACAGAGAGGGTTTCACCTCTCTGTTATGCCAATACCTCTCAATTATTAGTTTTCCTGACCAACAATGAGCAACACTCCACATGTGTCGAGTATCCAGTGAGAATAAATATGACACAAAATATTTCATTATTTCGAAACGAACAGGGAGGGTAACAGTTGCATCATTTCATTCACATGCGGTGATTCTCCAAACATGAGATGCTTGTTCCAATCTTCCGTGCCAAGTTCCCTATCACCCATTTTGATAAAACACAAACCTCTCCGATAGTAAATATCTTGTTCGTCTGCATCAGAAAACGCTAAGGCCTCTGTATAATCGGAAATGGATAATTGCCACTCCTCCTGTGCTTCATAGACCCATGCACGGTTGTAAAGGACGGTTGCATTTTTCTCTAGTGCAATAGCTTCAGTTAGATCAGCTATGGCCCTGTCATACTCCCCCATCTCATAGTACAGGACAGCCCTATTTGTCCAAGCGGCCATCATTTCCCTATCCTTGTTTAGGGCAGCGGTAAACGTTTTTAGTGCTTGATCATTATTGCCATCCGACATTTCAATTAAACCTAGTGTACACAGGAGCCGCGCATGATCAGGCTCTATTTCTAAACCGAATTCAGCATCTTTTCGGGCCATTTCGAATTTCTCCACTTGATACAATAATGTAGCTCTGTTAAGTAATCCATCAAGATTTTCGGGGTCTATATCAAGCAAGTAGTCATAGTCCGCCATTGCTTTCTCCACATCTCCAAGACGATTGAAGGCAGTAGCTCGATTGAAATAAACCTCTGGAAACGGAGGACTAAGCTTTATCGCTTGGTTATAATCTTCAATGGCTTCATCCAGTCGCCCCATCCGGCTATAAAGGTTTCCACGATCAAAGTAGTATTCTGGATAATTGGAATCAATCTGTATCACTTGGCTAAATGTTTCAGCTGCTTCTTCAAACCTTTTTAAAGCTACGTAAATCAGCCCTTTATTATGAAGCAACACCGAGCGATGCAACATATGTTCATCAGGAGCAAGAACCTGATTTAACCTTTGCCATCCTTCCGTAACCAATCGAAGCGCTTCTTCAGGATTATCCATATGTAACTCTACTAAAGCCAATCCATTTTGGTTAAATACTTGTTGAAATGCACGTTCTTTTTCATCTTCAATCAATTCTGCCAAATCAATGGCTTTTTGTATCCATTCTTTCGCCTTCTCGTGTTCTCGTTCTTGGTGATGCCTCGTATAGTACATCGAAAATCCATATGAAATTTGCATATGAACTCTAAAATTATCAGTGTTTGCGTACACTTCTCCTAAAAGCGTCGGTATATCATCAGTTTCACCCAATGCAGCCAGAGACGTAGCCATTTTCATTGTAAAATACCGGCTATTATCAAATTCGCTGCTCCAATTCGTCAGTTTCCGGCCACGTAGGCTCATATCGATAGTCGCATTGTAAAAACCCATGTTAATGCTATAACTAACTGCTTTAAACAACGCTTCGCTTGCTGATTTCTCAGAAGTACCGCGCTCCAGATGAAACGGAATGGCGCCTAAGTGCAGTGACCACTGCTCTTCTTTTATAAGAGATTCTGCCCGCTCTTCGTGAAGGCTCTGACGAATTTCAATAGGAGTTGCTTCATAGGCGAGCAATTCCTGCTCACAATCTGATGTGCAGTCAGAAAATATGTATCGTTTCGTTAGCTCAAGTCGCTGTTCGTCAGATAGATTTACTATCCCCATATCTTGTTCGATGTCAGAAAGAATAGTAGTAGGCTCCGTATACGTTTGTAACGCCTTTTTCAGGGCTTCATTTTCCGCTATTTCACTTGAACTTACGATCACCTGAATCAGGTCAGACTTCGCACGACGCAGAAGTGTACTTATAAATTCTGCATCAAGTTGATCACAGGCCTGCACATTTTCAAAAACCAGGGTCAATTTTCCCATTCGTTCCCGATTCGCTAATGCCAATAAAAGATCGATCAAACCATTCGACATGCGAAGTGTACGCAATTTAGAATAATAACGTGTTCTCTCTTTCGGAATAGCAAGAGAGGTAAGTGTTTCTACACTAACAGGAATGACTGCTTTCAGTTCTGGTGCTATGGATAAGATCTCGATGCAGTGTGATAAAATCAGGTCTGGCCATTTCGAAAAAGCTTCTGGAATAATCTGGCGCAGAAGGTCACCAGTACCTGTATAGGGTCCTCTAAGATTGCAATGACAATTGCTGACATAACATGTGGAGTATTGCTCTTCGAAGTACTTCTTTTCTCGGTCGCTGCGTCGAGATCCAATCAGCCATTGGTGTGTAATCGATTGTTTCATTTCGACTCATCCCCTCTGTTCCATTGATAAATTCCGAATTTCCCTTTTGTTTCTACGCTCTTTTAGGTATAGATAAAATACAATTCCATACTGGACTCCCGTTATAGACAAGAAAACAACGGAATCCCAGAATTTCATTTCTTCTCCTGTAAATATGGAGAGAAAAATATTCGTTAAAAGTTGAATAGCGACCGGAATCATATAGAGCATCATTCCTGTCATCATCATCCAGCCAGTTGCGTAAAAAAAGCTGTACCATCTCGCTACCTGATGATCCCGTTCCGTATACTTGGACATATCGACCATCTTGTTCTTTTTTCCAATTAGTCCATACCATATATTTTTCAAATAGGAACGTGTAGCCTCCTGAAGATTTACACACCCCAACATCGTAATCATTAAATAATAGATATCTGTTTGAAGATGAAAATAAAATTGCCAGAGGAAACGCAACAGTGTTGTAAATGCTAGTCCCATACAATATGCAGCTATGATTGTCTTCTCACCTGTATTTATCCAAATTGCACCAGCAACGATCACCAATAAGGAATACCACAAAATATCACCGAACATTCCAACTAAAAATGGAAGAACACGCTTTCGTTTTGGGAATCCCCAAATACCTGGCATGGAAGAAGTGAAGACCAAAAAGTACATTCTTCTGCCTATACTTAGTTCTGACGGGATACCCAGTCTTCGTCCGGCAAGCATGTGCATCAATTCATGAAACAAGATCCCTGGAATCTGACCGATCGTCATGCCAAGAAAAATCACCATGGCGTATTCGGAAAATAAGATGCTTTGTCGACCCGGACGAATCTGTGGATATTGGTATAACAACCACAGGGCACAGGTTATGATGGCACCAAAAATCAGCCAACCAAGTGGAGAAAAAGCTAGCTTACCCAACCATTGCCCCGATACTTTCTGCGCTTTCGTTTCCTTTTCCTCAACATCACAAATAAATGTCAGGTCACGTAATGTCTGCAAAAAATCATCCATGTCCACTTCATCTTGATAGGTATCTTGATACCAGGAATGCGCTTCGGCAACCCCCATGCCCTCTTGCAGTTTTCGTACAAGTGCTGCTCCATCCTCAGGAAAAACAGCAAACGTATCCGTCCCAAACCGCCCAATCAGGACTCCTTGCTTATCCTCCAGAAATGTTAACGGGTGTAATTGGATCATCCGATTTTCGTTCATGACTTTCCTCCCGGATGTTGTCATGCTATCTTCATAATTGAAAAAGAGGGGCAAATGCCCCACTTTTTCAATGTTACTGACAAATCTTTATGCCTGCTCGCAAGTGCAGTCGTACATTGTGTTAGCTACTGAAGTCAATTTTACAGGCTCGGTTTTTTGCACAGTAATTTTTTTCATAATAATGCCTCCGATAAATTGATATTTATACCATATTCGCGAATATATGGTACATACTGGTAATGATAGACTGTAATTTTCTGACTGTCAATAATTTTTTGATTTTTTTGAAAATAATGCAATTTGATCCTTTTTTTATTAGACAGTAATGCCCTAAAAAAAATCCCCTAAGAGAAAACTCCTAAGTATGATACGAAAACGCGATGAAATGGCGTTTAAATTACATTTCTTGAGTTTATTTCATTCGAAAAAGATGGAATAATTTATGTAAAATAGTTGTTTTTTACCTTCTTTTTTTACCTATAAGGTGGGAGGGTGAAAAGCATGAATGATGAGTTATTAATAGAGGAGTGTAGAAAAATTTTAAGAAGGATCGCTTGGCGGTTGCAGTATCAAGCAAAGAAGATTTCCACCCGAGAGCTTCCGATCATAGAAAATATCTGTGGGCAGAATCAAATGTCTTCTGTAGATTCTAAGTTACACTTAGAAGAAGTGTTGAATTCCCTTCCAGATAAAGCAAGATTTATTATTGAGCAAGTAGTGATCAATGGAGTTCCAGAAGAAATAGTTGCACAGCATTTAGGCATATCTCAACAAGGCGTAAACAAATACAAACGGAAATATTTAGGGATACTTCGAAAAAAATTAGAGTCTAACCCGCAAGCAGTTAAGTCGTAGGCCCTCCCAAAGTTCACGTCAGGGCGCGAGGAAAGCACGTCGATAATGATGATTCATGGTCATATCAAAAACAGCTCATCGCGTGTGCTGAGGACTCTGTAAAGGTCGAGGAGAACTTACTTGATGAGATCTATTTCCGACGAATCGATCCGGGGGATCCTTTCCCGGAACCTTGGTACCAGCCCGGGGAAACAAGCGAGATGTGGGCAAGAAAAGAAGATGTCTTTCGAAAAGCCGCTGAATGGTATTATGACAACAATAATTAGGGGTAGAGCAATATTTTGACCGTTTTATACGCTGGCCCAACTCACATGTTGAGCTGAGGAATCCGATCTTGTATCGGATTCTTCTTTTTTGTTGTTCGAGTGATTGATTCACTTTTTAAACAAATTAAGCAAGTGTAAGGCTTTTTCCAAAAAGCAAAAAAATTTCTAAGAGGTGGTTGTATTTTACTTTGTTTTTTTACCTACAAGGGTGAAGGCGATGAGTTGAGCGCTCAAAATAGTCGCTAATAACAATACAAAGGAGTGTTATTATGTCAAATTTTTCTTTAGGCACAGGTGGAGCAAACCTTATCAAAAAACATGAGGGATTTTCCTTGAAATTTTATGGAGATCCTTATGGGTATCCAACAGTTGGATGGGGACATTTGATTACAAAGACTAAAACATATACTAAAAATACAACAGGTAATCCAAATGATTCTCTTCTATCCCAAGCACAAGCTGATGCTCTATCAAACTCTTTAAATCTAGGTTATACTTCACCAATTTCTCAGTCTAAGGCAAATACTTTTTTTGCTGATGATACTGCAAAGGCTGTAGAGGCAGTTAATAAATTAAAACTTCCTACAGGTTGTCAATTTACACAATCTCAGTTTGATGCACTTGTTTCGCTCACTTTTAATGCAGGTCCTAAGGTGCTAACAACCGATGATGTAAAAGCTATGCTTGCCCATGCGTTTATATATCCTTTTATTGGCCCACTTACACCAGCTCAAAGTGATACTTGTTCAAAATTAGTCAGCAAAGCATTTTCATATGATAAAAATTTAAAAGCAAGAAGAAATGAAGAAGCAACTTTATTTTGTAAAGATATGAAATATACCCACAAATATCCAGTATATACACTATAGTTTAATCGTTTTACGACATAAACAAGAAAGGTCAGCCTAAAGGTTGACCTTTCTTGTTTAAAAAATTATATTCACAGGCATTTTCAGAATCGCTTATAGGATATCCTTACCTTCCTGGATATTTTCTATTCTATTAGCACAGCTTATTACATATCCTTCATTCATTTAATCAGTAATTTTTTTAAGCTCAAAAATAGTTGCCTCTGATATCAAGATAAGCCTATCGTTATTAACAACAAAAAAACCTACACTTACAGGTATGCTCATTTTTGTAGAAGGGTCACTTATATCTATTACTTTTACTACATCATTTATATTTAAGTCTGGGATATCTATTTTATATAATCTATAAAAAGAGTCAGAGTTATAGCATGTTGCTGTAATCTCATATAATGGATTTTTTAGTTCATATTGATATTTCTCATAGTTTTTAAGTCCTTTTGATGAAAAAAAGTCTTTTTTGATTATAATTTCATCTCCAATAAATTTTTGCCCTGTTGGATATTCAGAAGCATCATTATACGAATTTGCAAATCCTAAAAGCTTCTCAACTTTCCAAGTTCCATAGAAATATTTTTCAGTTTCACTATCCAAATTTATATTTTCTGCATTAAAACAATCGGATGTGTTTTCTGGAATAATAGACTCATCCGTTTCAGGTTTAGGCTCACTAGAAGTATTTGGATTTGATGGCATTTCAACATTTCCACAAGCCGATGCTAGCATCAACATGATCATGATACAAACCAATAATATTTTTTTCATATTTCACATTCCTTTTTATTTTTTTGATTGTGTCACAATCTCTTCAAACATCATATGGCTATTTACTGCGTATAATTTTTTTGCGGTGATAGTAGGATTCAATATGCCAAATCACTGCCGTACGCACTTCATTTGCGTATTTTGAAAAGCTTACCATTAAGCCATTATTGCTTGGCTTTGCCCAAAAGCTCTCCATTGGAGCGTTATCCCAAGTCCCCTTTATGGCCCATGGAACACCGATAGCTAATCATCCTTTGATAATCGTTTGAGCACTATCGGCTCATTACGTTTATTATATTCACCTGTTATGACGCTTTGGCATACCAAAAAGTTCCAGTGATTTTCCCCTAAATATTTTTGGGTTCTCAAGCTCCGTCTCTGCTATTCCTTCGCATTCATTCGCTTCTGCTTACGCAAGCACACAAAAAAGGCCCTCGCATTAGCGAAGGCTATGTGTTTCAACCAGATTTTTTAGCATTTTTAATATGTTTGCAGAGCAATTGCTGACTTCCGGCTATAAATGCCAATAGACTCCCCGACACAACGAGCAAAAGCAAAGCTACAACTATACCATTCCCTCCTTATCTTTGTTAACCTTTGTTACGAGGCGAGCGTAGGGGAATTAGGTTATATTTTTCAAGCAATTTTTGTCGCAAAAAGGACTATAGAAAATTTCTCTCCGAGCAAACGAGGGTTATATCCGATTAAGAAAAACAAATCATTTCATTCGTCACCCACCCCATATAAATAAAAAACCTCAGAATTTTTTCTGAGGTCTAGTCACTAAATCATTATTTTTCATCATTATAGAGGTAAGAAGCGTTTTCTAGCCTTCTTTTTAAGTTATAATCCTCATCTATTTTGCTATGGAGTAATCCTTCAGGTATATTGATTGTTCTTGCTATCCAAGCCCCCATCAAATGAAAAGCCGACGACCTGAATCGAATAAGGTCTTCGGTTTAATAATTACAAGAAAACCAATTTGAGAAGAGTCAAGAAACTTCCTGACATATTTATTGTCACAATGTACTAAGCCGTAATTCATAAAAATACTGCACAATTGGATGCTTTAACTTCATCTTCTCGGCCATGTTTAAAATTCGCTTTTTTCCAACCCTTCTGTCCACCAAAGCTAGAATATTCAACAAGATATCATTACTCTCTATGCTTTCCTCTATAGAACTAGATAAAAACGTATTAGCCACAACGGTAAAATTTGATTTACTTAATGAAGTCTGCGCTGACAAAAGCTCCTTTGCATATTCCGTTATTTTTCTATTTCTTGCAATTACTTTTAGACGATCCTCCGGAACGATCCCCTTGGTATCTTTTCTGACCGCTTCAATTTCTTCATCGCTGATAGGAATTTGGATATCTGAATCATTCTTAATTTCCTGCTCCGTCTGATACCATCTGATCGAGCTAGTTATATCACTCATATTAAGTACGTTCTTTTTATCTACGGCAATATAACAAATTCCTGATTTATCAGGTAAATAACGGTAACCGGTTGCACTGTATTCGAACCTTCCATCTAACGCAGGACAGAGAAAGCTCTCCAGTTGTTTCTTCAATTTGCTCCAGGACATGTATCCTCCTATGTTCTCAAGGCCTTCTACCAGTATTTGCGGCAGTTAGGCCTATGGCTTTGTTAAATGCCTTTTTCTCATTGATACAGTATACTCCATTTAAAGCAAATAACATCCTTTAATAGTTTTGGAGACGGCATTAGTTCGTAGGGGCATAGCAGTATTCACTAAGTGTAATATGATTCAACAGAGCCATCATCTCGAGCTTATCAAGTCAGGACTCGCATAAAGTCAAAATAAAAAGCACCCTGACAATAGTTGTCAAAGTGCATCTGTTACACAAATGTAAAGCTTTTAATCTTACCACCCTGGGTCAGTGCCGTAAGAAACTATTATAGAATGGTTTGGAATGGCTTGTACCTCAGTTGCTTGTATAGTTTGAGGCGCAGCAACTAAGAACACCGCTATTAATATATGCAAGAGAAGCTTGTTCATCACTTTCCCCTCCTAGTTATCTGGATATTATAAGATTATTATACACTTTTTGGATATCCTTTATTACGAAATAATCCATCTCTTTCTTGTTTTTTGTGTAATAATTTAAAATTTGATTTACGCATTCGTATCCTTTTTCATGAGCGCTAACTTTAGCGTACTCTAAGGTTGCTTTTAAATAACTATCTGCTGCATCTCTAATTAGACCGAGACGCATTTTATAATCTCCTTTTAGCCTAAAGTAATAGGCTAATTCTGTTTTCTTGAATGGAGTTCGTATATTTACATTGTTCATCTGACCTTCATACTTTAGAAGATTTTCTATGGAATGAAAATCATTGCTTTTTAGGTATAACTCAAATAATTCATTAACAATGTGAATGATATTATTGTCCGTAGCCCCTGAAAGACAAGCTTGTAGCTGAGTGATAGCTAAGTTAAGATTGCCCTTCTTCCCATTAATAGCCCCTTCCATTACTTTTACGGTTTCAGTTACGTGTGGGTATGAATAATGACTAAACAACTCAAGGTATTTTTCTGCTAGCTCATAGTCCCCCGAATAAAAATGCGAGTTGCATATTGCCAATGTTGAATCAGCTTTGATTCTGCTTTGTGTCCCATCTTCTTTTAAAACATGTTTACAAAGTTTGATGCAATCATCAAATAATCCGAGATTATAAGCATGGACTCCCAGTTTATAATGTAAAAGTATCCGTTTTATCAGGAGATAAAAATTCCGCGTAATGCAAGATTTGCTCCCTAGACTGATACGTTTGAGGTAATTTAGTAAAATCATCTCGTTCAATTAGATATTTCTTAAATAAAGCTTTTGCAATGTATATCGGCTCACCACATTGTCGTGCATAATTTGCGATGACCTTATAGAGAGCTAAACGTATTTCGTTATTTATTACTACTACAGCAGTCGTATCAGAGAAGTTATACAGTCGCTCCAATGCCTTCTCAATCTTTTCATTAGGAGATTGAAGAAATTTCAATGAAACTCTTTCGACTAGTGAAGTATGATCACATTGAATGATTTCTTGAAGAATTTCAAATAACGTTTCACTCCTAGTCTCTTCCTCAAGGTATCCTTCAATAATTTCTTCATACGGATACGGAAATAAAATGGCTAAAGACTTTACTGTTTTAAATTCAGGGCGTTTTGTTTCTCCACTCTCTATTTTCTGTAGAACCCCCCTGCTTAAACCAGTTCTATCCTCCAACTGAGAAAAAGACAGGCCGCTATTTCTCCGGTATTCAGCCAGCATATCCCCAATCGTTTTCTTTTGCACCATATTCCCCCCAATACAAAAACTTCCTTTTTCTTACAACCCAATCGAGCAGGATTATAACAAGGCACCAAACATGAATCAACAAAAATTGATCGACAAAATATGGTTTCATTTTGACGAAAAATATCGAAATACGTCAAATGTATCAAGGTAAATTTTTCCATAGGTCTTGTGATATCGATGTTATATTGCAAATGAGGGGTGAGGCTATGGGGGCCAAGTAGCAATGAATGAATGGCATAAAGTAAGTAATGAAGACCTACTCCAGATCATCGTTGGTCTTCGACAGAAACTCAGTGAGGTTATAAAGAAAAATGGCAGGTTAACAGACAAAACTGTGGTGGAGGTGAGTCAGGAGCTAGATAACTATATCGTAGAGTGGCAACGTAGAAAAAATATCAATCGAAAAGGAGGATAATCTCGAAGTGAGCAATCTTGGTACTCAGCAGCGTAGTTTTCCTACAAAAAGAAGGACGCTCCTCTGCTTCCAGTCAATGGAACGTCCCATAAATAAGAAGCCTAAGCCCCTTATCCGCAAGAGTACCATCGAGTTAGGTGAAAGAAAAGACCCAATCATCTTTATTCAAGGAATACTGTGGTAGGGTAAAGACAATCTTTTAAGGTAAGGGAATCCTATGAAAAAGAAATTGGATACCAACTTGAGAGAGCGAAATAAATTAAACGAGAAATTGAACAAAATTTTAGTTGAAAGATTATTATTGCAAGAACAAGAAAAAGCGTTGATGTTAGAAACGAAAAAAGTGTTAAACCGAATTAAGGAATTAGACTGTACCTCGACTGTTAAAAAAGATTTTTCGTTCAAGAGTAGGAAAACTCACTCTCACTACGATTATTCAGAGATCGCCCAACTCATTAGAGAAATATTGAGTAAAACTGAAGGTGGTATCATTTGGCAGAACGTTCTATGTAATGAACTTCAGAAAAGAGGTATTACGTTTAGTAATGCACATGTTATGTTCAAAAATGTGTTGCCTTATTTAAGTGACGTAAAGAAAGAAAAGATTGGCAGCAAGATAAGATATACCCTCCTCACAAAGTAGACTCACATAAATACATGAGCTAAAAAAGGCCGGGATGCTAATTCCCGACCTTTTTTTACAAGTTTTATAAATATTACAATGAATAATTAAGATAGTCGACCGATGTACTGAATTATACACTTCTTGATAAGATGACATACAGAAAGTAAAAAAATCCCATTGGAGGTAAGTCGATGAAAAAGTTTATACTTTCTCTCCTATGCACAGTCATACTATTTGTCCCTTCTGTCTCTTTTGCAAAGGAATCTCAGGCTCCATTCGCCGCAAAGTATCCCGTTGACGCAAACGCCAAAAACGTAGAAACCATAGTAGATACTACGTGGAAAAATAGCCCCGACATTCTAGAAGATTCAGCTAATAACATGGTTGTACCAACCAGGGAAGACTGCGGTTGTGATGAAGTTATTAAAAAAAGGACAAACATGATTTACATTGACGACACAATGCCCATAGAGTACACCATCCACAAAGGAAAATTAGTTCTTTTGAAAAGACCTGATCTCCACTATTACACCCAGAACTTCACTCAAACATGGTGGAATCAGTACACTGGAAAGTTTGCACAAAAAGCAGCAGAAGGAGCCGGCACTTATGTCAGTTTCAGAATTGGAGGAAAAATGCCATATATGGCAAGATTGTTGAAGCTGAAAGATCGCTTTGAAAAACCATTTCAGTATGGCGACTATGCACTAGGAGCATTAGCATGGATGCAACAAGAAAAAGTACCGCTTTGGGGGGACATTATTTCAGCGTCAGTCCCGAAAAGTGGTACAGAGATTTCCCTGATTTACATTAGCGAAACTGGGAAAAATAATAGCTGGAAGTATCGTGCCCGTTTTGAAGTTGAGAAAGATGGAACAGTAAAAGTTGATCATTGGGTAGTGGATTAGTAGATTTGAAGAATATGAAGGGATGTCTTCTAGGCATCCCTTTCATTTTTGGTATAATTTAGGTAGGTGAGGGAGGGTGGTAAAGGAATATGAATGAAACTGTCTTTAGTTTCGTAGAGCTGCTTGAAATTGCTGGAGGCATATTCTTTTTCAGTTTGTTTAGGTATGGATTAAGTAAGCATAATGCTACTTGGAAGTTTATTTTTCTTGAATACTTTGCTATTGTTATGAGCATTTGGATTATTAAATCGTTGGTGAATCTTATTTTTGGTTAGGGGAACATGTCTGGTGATAAACCAGATACATACAAGACATGCCGAATAGATGCACCTATTCAGTTACTTTGGTAGCAGCCATGACCCACTCTCTACTTTCAACTGATAGTGTTTCATTTGTAGTAGGTAGCACATTAGCACAAAAAAGAGGGGTTCTCCGCCCCACTTTTTCAATCCGCCAATCCATCTCCGCTTATTTTTCGTGACATGCTTGGCATACCCAAGAGTGGACTCAATCTCTCCTTTTGCATATGGTGGGGATAACAGCTATGATAATTTAATTCCGTTACCAAAAGACTTCCACCGAAAAGAGGTTACTCCTTGGTGGGCTAGTTATGGCAAATATGTACCTTCTGGTGATGACTATTAATTCTTAGTGGGTGATTCTCCTTGAAGAACAATATATCTGAACTGGTATTGGACGGGTTAAAAAAACGAATAGATAATAGTAATCAATTATCGGTGCAAAAAATGAATGGGAAAGTTGATACAGCCCAGTTTACATTTTACCCTCCTGCTACAGCAGGGATGATTGAAGAGTTCTTAAGAGACACTCATTGGCACTTACCAACTGACTATAAGAATTTTCTCCTAATCCATAATGGAGCATGGCTGTTCGAAAGTGTAAGATATGGTGGAGGATATGAGTTACTAAGTCTGGACGAAATTAAGAATAGTCACCTAGATTATATGCCTAAACATTGGTATCCTATCTCGATCAACAATGGCGATTACATTTTTATTGACTCTAATCGAGTTAAACACGGCCAGAACAACTATTTAGTGTGTTTTAATCATGATGATGTCTCAACCTCAGAAGGTTATTACTTAAATATGACTTTTGAAACTTGGTTAGAAAGATTAATAATTGCACAAGGAACAGAGTTTTGGACTTGGTAAGTGGAAATAAAGAAGGGGCTGTTTCAAAAGTCGATTTTTTCGACTGAGAGACACCCCATTTTTAATATCGAAACTCTTGGTACATCAACGTTTCAGAGGGACTTCTCTAGTTGTAAGGAAGATGTGGAAGCACTCATTCAAGCTTACTCTAAACAGATTGAATCTGCCCCCTACTTTCACATAGAGTACAATGCCAACGGGAAAGCAAATTTTATAGAAGTTACCTCGGATACAGAAAATTGTTATACGTGCTCATTTAAAGGGTCGGATGTTTTTAATATCAAGGTAGAAAAATTGGACTGTCATTCAATTGACATTCCTTACTCTCATTGAAGGATGTGATCGTGTGAGTAATCCTTTTGAAGCCCTCATTAGTAAGATCAGGGGAAGTAGGACAAGTGTAGACGGGAACGTGCATATCAAAAACGAGGAATATCATTTTACATTCTACATCTCGAACGAGTCTATCACAGATACAAAGGAGAAATTAAAATCGTTTGAGTTACCAGAGGATTACGTCAGTTTTTTAAGCCACTACAAAAGTGCAACACTATTCAAGAGCGCCAAGCATAACTCTGGGGGTTATGATGTGCTAAGTACCGAACTCGTCATTGGGTACTGGAAAGCCTACAGCATCGACCATCCTTACTATCCTATCGTTTGGAGCGATAACTCAAATAGCTGTATATGTGTGGATCAAGACAGAATACATAGTGGCAAAGGTTACCTCACATGGGTTGGATCGATACTACCAGACGATACTATCGACATAGACCTGACATTTACAGAGTTGCTGGAACAACTTATTGAGCATGACGGAATTGAGTTTTGGGACCGACCCATTGAGGAGGAAGAGTAAGAAAAAAGGACGCCTTTTATAGTGCGTCTTCAGGATGAAATCGGACGACTAATGCATGACTGCCAAAAAGCTGGGACTAAGCTCTCAGTTTTTTTCTGTAAGTTGGGGACGTTTAACAGACAAAGAAGCAGAGGAAGCCCCTCTGCTACTCCAATACGTATCCACTATTTGTTCTTCTTCTCTAACAGTGCCACACTCTCTACGTGTGTCGAGGTGACAGGGAGTACAAACCTTAACCAAAGGAATGGCATTTGCTCACTTTCGGGGCTGCTGAGACAGCCGTCCTTTTTATTTTATCATGTAGCCCCCTATTTTAGAGATTATTTAATGATTAGCAAAAGAGAGTTTAACTTCAGAATAGACATGATAAAAAAGAGGCTAAGTCTGTAGGTCATGGAAGTCAACCTAAAAACGTAGCCTCTTGATTTTCAGATTATCTAATATCTAAGCGTGCTCTTATCAAAAGATATTCTTTCTGAGCCATTTTTCATAAATATCCAAATCTTCTTCTGTGTGAAAATAATGCTCGGAAGCATTTGAAACAGCAAGATTGCAATTAAACTTTGTGATAAATGTTGATAAGACATCATACTCGCACAGTTCGTCTTTTTTTCCATATAAAATTGAAGTTGGAGAATCCCATTTTATAATTGGATTCTTGATAACATACTGGTAATAATCCCAATATAGGATTTGACCGATAGGTGTAGATATTTCTTTTTCTCTGCACAGATGTTCTTCTGTAATATCAAACCATTTCATCATATTTTGAATCAGTCGGCTCATGTCTAAAACAGGAGAAAGAAATAGGCTTTGCTTTAAAACTTCATCTTTATAAGCTAACAAGCTAAAATATGCTCCCATACTATTTGCCCATAGGCTGATAGTATTTGATTTCGTGTGTGCAAATTCTAAAACCTTCTTCAAATCAGAAACGCAGTTTTGCACTTTACAAAGCTTAGAACTATTTTTTCTATCGCCGTGTTCAGGCAAATCAAAACTGAGCACTTGATATCCCAATGGAACAACCTCTTCGGCTAGAATACGAATCGGAATATCTGATTTTGAAGACATATTGCCATGTACAGCAATAAATATTTCGGTGCTGTCGTTTCCCCACAAAATAGCAGGAATATCATCTATTAAAATATTTTCTTTTAACATGCATCCTCCAAATTATTGAGGTGTCACCCTCCATAGGTCGTTGTATATTATTTTGTTACGAATATCATATCCTCAATTTTCGCCCCAACTTTTTCTATCACAACTTTAATATAGTCTTAATAATGTCTTGATACAAAAACAGGGGAACGGCTTGATGGCTCTGGGTTTTCCCCTTTATCCATTCCCCGATTTTATCACGTCATTATTCAATTATTAGCACGAGTTTATTATGAATAGCATGGGTTTATCTAGGGCCTACACGTCCCTCACCAGTAAAGCCACAGATTCCACATGCCCCGTATGCGGAAACATATCCACCGGCTGCACTTCCTTCACCTCATACCTCTCCGCCAGCACCTTCAAATCCCTCGCCAACGTAGAAGGATTACAAGACACATAAACCACTCTCTCCGGCTGCATCTCCAAAATCGTCGTCAACAACGCCTCATCACAGCCTTTACGCGGCGGGTCAACCACAATCACATCCGCTCGTATGCCCTTCTCTTTCCAAGCAGGAATGACAACCTCCGCAGGCCCTGCCTCAAACGTCGCATTCTCCACGCCATTCAGCTGCGCATTCCGATTCGCATCCGCAATCGCTTCCGGCACAATCTCCACACCGTACACATGCTTGGACTTCTGCGCCAAAAAGAGCGAAATCGTCCCGATGCCACAGTACGCATCAATCACCGTCTCCGCACCAGTCGCACCCGCGTACTCCAGCGTCTTGTTGTACAGCACCTCGGTTTGCGCAGGATTAACCTGATAAAACGAACGCGCCGAAATGGCAAACTTGATCGGACCGATATAATCGTAAATCACATCACTGCCCCAGAGCGTCACGGTCTTTTTGCCAAAAATAACGTTGGTCTTGTCCGGGTTGATGTTCTGCACGATACTCGTCACGCCAGCTACCTGTGCACGAATCGCTTCCACCAGCTGATCGCGTTGCGGAATCTGCTTCTCTGTCGTTACGAGCACGACCATGACTTCCCCCGTCTTGACTCCTACCTTCACAACCACATGACGCAGCAACCCTGTATGACGAGCCTCGTCATATGCCGTGATATCCAGCTTGGTCGCCGCCTGCTTCACGGCTGCCACTGCTTCATCATTCGCCTGATGCTGGATGAGACACTCGTTCATGTCGATGATCGAGTGGGATTTCTCCGCGTAAAAGCCGCCGACCAACGCCCCGTTTTCCTCGCCGATCGGTACTTGCGCCTTGTTGCGATAGCGCCATGGATCACTCATGCCGAGTGTCGGATGAACGGTAATGGCCCCTTCCCCTTCGACTTGGAAGCCGCCAATGCGGCGCAGGTTGTCCCGCACGATTTGCTGCTTGTGCCGCAGCTGCTCCTCGTAAGCGAGATGCTGCAACGAACAGCCTCCGCAACGGTCGTACAGCGGACAGGGCGGCTGGAAGCGGTGGGTACTCGCTTCTACTACTTCTGTCAGCTTGGCAAAGCCGAAGTTTTTCTTTACATGGTCGACGCGCGCATGTACTCGCTCTCCTGCAAGTGCACCATCCACGAACAGCGTATATCCTTCAATCCGGCCGACTCCTGCTCCTTCGTGGTTCAGTCCGGTTATCTCCACTTCCACGGTTTGTCCGACACGTACAGGGACGTCCAGCTCCACTTTGGCTGTCGGGTGCGGACCGCGCCGCTTCTTTGTTGTCTTCGCCACTATCTATTACTCCTTTTATCTTGCTCTATAGGTTTTCGTTTTCGCTCATGGAAGCATACAGGGATGCACAGCGAAAAGCGGCATCCCCACGGCTATTGCTATTCATTTTACTATCTTCTTACGGGACGAACAACTCGATATGCCCCGGCAACGCTTCCACCACGCAAGGCAGCTGTCCGCCCAGCTCTCCGTCCAGATTGAGCTGAACTGTCTCTTTACTCGGTGAAGTGGCTTTGATGTAATCTGCCTGGAAATACAGGATGTTCGGGTCCTTCAAGTGCTCGCCGCGAACTGCCTGTGTCGCCAAACGAATAAACTCTGCTATATTCAGCTTTTTCACGACGATGACATCCAGCTTGCCGTCTGACAAATCGGCTTCCGGAGCGATGTTGTCGAAGCCGCCTACGGATCGGCTATTGGCGATGAGGAACACCATGATTTCTTCATCCAACAGCACCTCTCTGCGGCTCTCCAGACGAACACGGATCGGGTGCAGCGACGGCAGCTTCTCCAACCCCTTGACGTAATACGCCATTTGACCAATCAGCGTTTTCAGCTTGCTCGGGACCTCATAGGTCAAATTGGTCAGCGAGCCGCCACCCGCGATGTTCATAAAATAGCGGTTGTTGATGCGCCCCAGGTCAATCCGTTTCTTTTTGCCCTTGGCGACAATCTCCGTTGCACGCGTGATCGATTTCGGTATACCGACCGCCCGGGCAAAATCATTGCTCGTTCCGCAGGGGATTATTCCAAGAGATGGACGTGCTTTATGCTCTGCCATCCCATTTACGACTTCATATATGGTTCCATCTCCACCAGCGGCCAGGATGACGTCAAAACCGCGAGCTACTGCACGAGCAGCTTCTTCTGTCGCATCATCTTCCCCTTTGGTCGCATAGCATGAAGTTTCATATCCGGCCGACTCCATTAAATCGAGGATTTCCGGCAATCGCCGACGCACGATCTCCCGGCCGGAGCTTGGATTGTAGATTAATCTGGCTCGTTTCAAGGCAGATCCCTTCTTCCTTCCCTCGCTCACGGGGGTACTCTCTTCCATCATATCCTGTATAGCCATTTTTGGGAATCGCTATGCTCCATATCGCGTGATAAGATAGAAAAAGATGGAAAACAAGGAGATAGGGGAGACGCTTGTGAAGAAGATCATCGTGGGAGTAGATGTGGGTGGCACTGCAATCAAGATGGCTTTGATTACGCCAGACGGCGAGCTGGTTACAAAAATGCAAGAACCTACGCCTGTTGCGGACGGCGAGGATGGCATTTTGCAAAAAATCGTAGACATGTCTCATGATCTTCTTGCACAGCATGACTATTCTCTTTCGCAAGTCTGCGGAATCGGTGTAGGAGTACCCGGCCCCGTCGATGGCGGGAAGGGAATCGTCTTTCAAGCAGTGAATCTTCACTGGCGCCAACCCGTTTTATTGAAGGAAAAATTGGAAGCCCTTACAGGTCTGCCAGTCGCGGTCGACAACGATGCCAATGTCGCAGCCCTCGGGGAAATGTGGCAAGGTGCAGGCCAAGGTGCACAAGACCTCGTTCTTATCACACTCGGCACAGGGGTAGGCGGAGGTGTTATCCTCAATGGAAAAGTCATTCACGGCATCAACGGAGTTGGCGGCGAAATCGGTCACATCACCATGACCCCTGATAGCGGTGCCCCCTGCAATTGCGGCAAAACAGGTTGTCTCGAAACATATACGTCTGCCACTGCTATCATTCGTGAAGGGCGATTTGCCGCTACAAACGGATCAAGCCCGGCGCTTGCCTCTGTACTAGCCACCAAAGGAAACATTGCCGCCAAGGATGTCCTCGAAGCAGCCGTAGCAGGAGACGCAGCGGCTCTCGCGATTATCGATCAAGTGGCACTCTATCTCGGTCTCGCTCTCTCTCATTTGGCGAATGTACTGAATCCCGCGAAGTTTATGATCGGTGGAGGCGTAGCTGCAGCAGGTGACTTCCTCTTTTCCCGAATTCGTGAATCATTCAAACGCTTTGTTCCGTTCACCTACGTTGTCGAGTCCACAGAGATCGTTCCTGCACAACTCGGCAATGATGCGGGTGTGTACGGTGCGGGCTGGTTAATCCGGTCACAAATGAACGAATCCTGATCCGCCATAAAAAGAATGGACGCTCCTGCACGTAAAGCCTCACAGCAAGAGCGTCTTTTTGGTATAGCTTTATGAAGAAGCCTGCCTGGGTGCCAGCTCTGGCTCCCCGCCTTTCCCCGAAACAATCAGCGCAGCACCGACGAGCACTGCGCATCCCCCCAACAATTGGAACAGGCTAAAAGCTTCGCCAAACAACATCGCCGAAAACCCAAACGTGACAACAGGCTCCAGCGTGCTTAGTACCGACGCTTTGGTTGACCCGATCAGTTGCAAGCCGCGGAAGAAAAAACTGATAGCGACCACCGTAGAAAAAACAACGATCCCCAGTAGCGCCCACCACCCTTGTACCGCAAAAGACAGATCGACACCTCCGTCTTTTAGCGTAAGGAAAAAGGTAGAAATCGTAGCAAACAGGGCTATGTACGCAGACGTTACATAGGACGAAACACCTTTTACCACTCGATTCCCCACCACAATATACACGGAATAAAACAACGCCGCAGCAAGCGCCAACAGCACGCCAATCGGCTGAATCCCACCAAATGACAAGCCAAGCACCAGTCCAAGACCGATGAGTGTAATCAGCATGGCGATGACAGTCTTTTTCGTCAATCGTTCCTTCTCGACAAAGTAGCTCAGTATGGCAACAAACACCGGAAATGTGTACAGCAGCAAGGCCGCCATTGAGGTCGGGATGTACTGTACCGCCGAGAAAAAGCTAAGAGATTGTAGTGTGTACAAA
Organism: Brevibacillus fortis; assembly: GCF_046196545.1. Taxonomy (GTDB): domain Bacteria; phylum Bacillota; class Bacilli; order Brevibacillales; family Brevibacillaceae; genus Brevibacillus; species Brevibacillus fortis_A. Next base: position 786,711 of record NZ_CP176370.1, on the reverse strand, counting down.
ATCCCGCCGAGACAAACCATCGCGAGCACCTGTCTTTTATCCAAGCGAAGCGACTCCCTGCGCCAGAGCAACAAACCAAAAAACAGAGCAGTAGCCAATAAAAACCGCAAAAACAAAAGCGTAGAAACAGACACACCCGCTTGGTAGGCGTACACAGCAAAAATAGACATGACGCCAAAGCCAGCAGCCGATCCGAAAATATACAGCACACCTACATACAGCGGATTCACAACATTTCACCAGCTTTCTCGAAATGACAGCGACGAGTGACGAGACAGGACTGAAATCTTTACGATCAGTGCTTCAACCCCGCCCCTTCTCTGCGGAATATGCGAGACGCGAGAAAAATAGTGAAAACCACATAGACAAGCAAGGAGCCAATCCCCAGGAGGGCATGAATCGGGTCGACCTTGCCATAAAAGACTTCCTTGGACAGTGCGACACCGTTGAACACGGGCATCACGTAGTAATGCGCAGGGATGTCGACCGGACTGACTGGCATCAGCATATACGACGGAACCATCGCCAAAAATATGACAGCACTCATGTACGTCTGCCCCTCTTTAAAAGACTTGGCAATCGTACTCAAAACTAGCTCCAACCCTGCAAAAAGCGCCGCCAACAACAAAATAGTCACGATGAGCACCAACAAAGTGACAGGCGAGAAGAAGGCGAGTGTAAAATGATCTCCTTCCGTCCCCATTGGTCCCAGACGCATGGCCAGCGTGACAGAAATCAGAGACGCTACTGCCCCCATGGTACTCATGGTCATGACAGCCAACAGCTTTGCCGTGAGGATGTGCTGGGCTGCAATTGGTGCCGTCAACAGCGATTCGAGCGTTCCCCGCTCTTTCTCACCTGCGACGAGATCATTCGCTGCGGCCATTCCCGCGGATGCGAGTGAGACTACCAACATCAACGGAATGATGCCAGCCAGCATCCCTCCCGACTTCCTTTCCTCAGAGGCTGCATTTTGATAGGTGGAGACAATCGGCTGAATTGTCTGCTCAGACAAGCCCGCTTGGTTCAACCTTTTCGCTACAACCTCTTTGCTGTAAGCCTCTACTGTCTGCTCGATTAGCGTACGGGCATAGACAGACTTTTGATTGGTGGAGTCATAGGCAACTGATAGCTGCCCTGTTTTCCCCTCCGCAATCTCTTCATCGAAGCCCGTAGGAATCGTCAAAATGGCGCGCAGCTGACCTGCTTGCAGTGCTTGCTCCGGATTGGATGACTCCAGGATTTGAACGGCAGGATTTTTTTGCAAAGCCGTAATCAACAAGGATGATCCTTGAACGGCTAACGGAATGTACTCCCTCGCTTCTTTTTCCACATTGCTATAGGACGTTCCCAGCAAAAAGAAGACGAACGGAATGACGAGCAATGGCACCAGGAGCGTCCCCATCCACGCCTTGCGATCGCGAAACAAGTCCATCAGTTCTTTTTTCAATACGGTCCAAACGACATGCGAGCCCATCAGCCTTCGCTCCCTTCCACGACAGCCATGAAAATGTCGTCCAGATCCTCTGCCCCAAAATGCTCGCGCAACACATCCAAGCCCCCGGCGAACTGCAGCTTACCCTTGTGCATGAGCGCAACCCTTTTGCACAGCTTGTTGATCTCACCCATGTTGTGACTGGAAAACAGAATCGTCTTCCCCTCTTCTTGTAGCTTTCTGACCATTCTTCGAAAGATTGTGGCAGCCGTTACATCCAGTCCTGTTGTCGGTTCATCCAGCAAAATGACATCCGGATCGTGTACGAGCGTCCGGGCAATCGCTACCTTTTGCTTCATTCCCCGGGAAAAAGCCCCCACTCGCCGATCGATAAAATCGTCCATCTCAAGCATCCGGCTCAGACTGTGGATCCGCTCCTCAAGCCTCGCTTGCTCCAATCCGTATAGACGACCGAAGTACGCGATATTTTCCCGCGCTGTCAAACGGCTATAAAGACCCACATCTCCCCCGAACAAAATGCCGATTCTGCGGCGCACTTCAAGCGGTTGCTGTCGAACGGAAAAACCGCTAATCTCGATGTCTCCCTCGGTCGGGGTCAAAACCGTCGCCATCATGCGCATTGTCGTTGTCTTTCCCGCACCGTTTTCTCCGAGAAGTCCGTATACCTCGCCTGCCTCGACCCGAAACGATACATGCTGGACCGCTGCGATTTCCTTGAATCGCTTGCTAACATCCTTGACCTCAATCAACAGCAGCCCCTCCTCTCCCGTATTTTTACTAGAATCGTACCTTCAGCAAGTACGATGCCCGCTTTTCTCCCGTAAACGTCACCTGTACGACACCCGTCCGCCCGCGCAAAACCCTCGGTATAGCGCCAGTGACATGAAATTCCCGCCGCTTCTCATCGACTCGCGCGACAGACACGGAGCCTGGGGGCGAAAAGACCTTGTCGCCCTCCAGTGTGTAAAACGATAGAGTGATTTCTCCGGGTTGCCCGTGTGCCTCTCCCGAAAAACGGATGATCTCCATCATTCCTGACACTGCTGACACTCCCGTGAGATCAAACAGCGGGTGTCGCAGGTTCGCAAGCGTCTGTCCATTTTTCCAGTCCTGTAAAAACGCATCAAACTCCTGTACAGCAACCATCCACGCCGCCGAGGAAGTCGTAGGGACATGCGAAGGCATTGCACCAAAAACAAGCGCAAAAGACGTCATCACCAGTGGCAGCCAAATAGAAAACATGCTAATTCCCTCCAATAATTGGTTGCCCTTAGCATGCCCTATCAAAAGTTACCCGTATGTGTCTTTGGCGAATCAGAATCTTTTGACTTTGAACACTGTAACTCTCCTAATCCTACAGCGGATAACGCTCTTTCCACTTGGTCAGGGAAAAGCCTTCAAACAGCGCGACGAAAGACTCCGTATCGTTAATATAATGACGGGTTTCTTTTGCCTCTGGATGTTTTTCTAGATACAGAGTCGCTACCAAATGGCTAACAGGAACACCTTCTGCCTCTTGATCGTAAATGCCCCGCTCAGCAAGCACTTTGCCAAAATAACGCACATAGGTGACAGTTATTGTTTTTTCTTGACCATTTTCTTGCCACGTAGAAATGGAACGATCAAATGTATCAGACGGTGAACCACCTTTTCCAGGTGCCACACTTTCTCCTGCGACAGAAATGAGCTTCATGTACTTCCATCCTCCTTTTTCTTCCTGTACGTTCATTATAGGGGAGAGTGGAAATTGTTACAAATCCCCTTGCGTCATCGAAAACCCGCTGCGTTTATTTCTCTGTTACACTAAACAAAACAGTTAAAAAAACTCCGAAATTTTTTTGTATTCCGTGTCAGATAATCCGTGAACCAGAAGTCTACATAGTAAATCAACAATTATCACGAGGAGTTTTTGCGATGGAACACTTGGTTATCAAGCCTAAGACTCATGAGGAACAAGACCAGACAGACGACGAGACTTTGGTAGAGCAGGCAAAAGCCGGAGATCAGGAGGCGTTTAGCGAGCTGGTCAGGCGTCATCGCTCCAAAGTATACGGCTATGCACGGTCGTATACACAAGAAGCCTTTCTTGCCGAAGACATCGTACAAGATGCTCTCATTCGGGCCTTTTTGCACCTTGGAACACTAGTGGACAGCCGACGTTTCCTTCCTTGGCTGCATCGGATTGTACGCAATCAGGCGTACACCCGGCTTTCTAAGGGATCGCAAAAAAGGGAAACCGTCTTCTCGAGTCTGGGCAAACAAACGTATGAGCAGGAACCGACTGACTGGGAGGACCTGGATAGTATCCTGCACAGGCTGGGACGGTCTTGGTCATACGCTGCGCAGAACACCAATCCCGAAGAGGTCATGGTCCGGCGTGAACTGTTTGAGACGATCAGGAGCCTGTTGTACTGCCTCAATCCTCGAGAGAGACGCATTGTGGAATCTCATTTTTTTGATCATTTGGCCCCTCATGAGATCGCCCACATGTTCCAGATGTCCCAGGCGAATGTCTACCAAGTGCTATCGCGTTCTCGCAAAAAATTGATCCAGGAAAAAACTCGTGTCGTTGTTGATCAATACATGAAGACGAGAAAGGTTGCGGGGAGTATGAAACAAGCAGTATTGAATAAACCAGAAGCATTCACGATGCCTACTTGGGTTACTTGCGCAGCAGCATTATATGGTTTGGTAGAATCGACCGAACGCAAAATGTCTTTGCCGATGATCCTTGGCCTGAGCGGTCATGCCTTTCGCTTGACGATCGTTCCTGGAAATATCCATATTGCGGGTCCGACGATGTTTCACTTTCAGCGGGTCTTGCAGCAGAGTTTGAAAAACATCGGCTTTGAATCTCGTGCCGTCACCTCGTATCATCTTTCCTGCGAACCAAATATTAATGCCAATCAAGTAGAACCTTCGTTGCTCAGCCCAGAAGCACGCCAGAAGCGACAGCTGTCTGTCCTCCTGCCAGAAGCATTGGAGCTGGTTCATCGCTCCATCGACAAAGGGCATCCTGTGCTTGCTTGGGACCTGTTCATGCCAGAGTTCGGATTGATCTACGGCTATGATGATGAAGAAAGAGTCTTTTACGCAGGAGACAACTGCCGAAACGACAGTACCATTCCCTATGAAAACTTGGGGCGGGGTATCCTTGAGGAGTTGTTTGTCCTTGCCATCGACCGTGCGATTCCGATCGATCAACGCACGATGCTCACAAATGCCCTCCAATCTGCACTCGTTCATTATCGTGGAGAAGAACCGCAGGACGAGAGCTGCGCCAATGGTCTAGCCGCTTATGCTGCTTGGCAGGAAGCCTATGAAAAGGGAACGGTTGAGCCGAATGGCAACGCGTATACGACCGTGGTGTACGGGGATGCACGTCGCTACGCCTCTCTTTTCTGGAGCGAAATCGTTGATACGTGGACAGATTCCGTGTTTGATGAGGTTCGTCCACTGATGAAAGAAGCGGCTGGCTTGTACGGGGTGATTGCTGATGGCTTTGACACGTTAAGCAAGCTCTTCCCGTTCCCGGCTGGAGGCGAGCCGAATGATGCAGAGCAGGGTAAGCAGGCTATTGCGTTGTTGCAGGCGATTGAACAAAATGAACGTACTGCCGTATCGGTACTCGAACAGATACGAACGGTACTCACTAAGAACCACACGCGCGCATAGACGAGAAAAAATAAAGAACGCAGTCAGACAAGCTGCGTTCTTTTTTGTACGGATTATTCCTCGTATTGATGCCATTCAAGTGTGCCGTTTACAGCATCTACGTAAGGCCAGCCCTTGCTCTTGTCAATCGTATAGACAAGGGTGAGAAAAGGAGCTTGCTTGCCTTTGTAGGTTGGCCAGAAGTAGGACAGCTTTACAGGGAGATTTTTGGCTACGATTTCAGCAGCTTGTTGCTCCGTTACGGATGGCTTCAGGATGGGAAGAGTACCCTCTTTTTCCGGCAAATTCACAATGAAAGTCAATACTTGTCCACTCTCTATATCGACCACCATCCAATAGTGACGGTCGAACACAGGCAAACCATCGTGCAGTTCATGAAACACGAAGGTATACGTTCCTGTTCCTGTGTCCTCCTCCTCTTCACCCTCTCCTTCATTCAACTCGACCATCCAATCGGCCAATTTCGGCTGTTTATATGGATCAAATATCTCAACCTGCCATTCAATAGAGGATTTAGCGACATATGGCTCAATGGCGGAAATTGCTTTTTTCAAGGCTTCTTCTTTCGATAAGGGAACAGGCAAACTTTTTGTTTCCATCGAAATATTCGCACCGATGACCTCTCCCGTAGAAGCATCCACCGAAATGGATACTTCTTCATGCCCAAACTCATCGCTCCAGGAATGTATGAACTCACCATCAACTTCTCCTGTGCTGTATTCTGTGAACATCACCTTCGTATCTACGTCAAACAGGCTCGCCACGACTTTTTCTCCATCTGCCCTGCTTTTGACAATAAGCGGCTCTCCTTTTGGCGATAGCGTAAGCTTCCTCAGATTGGCAGGATTTCTTTTTCCATCCCCCGCAATCTCTGTTCCCTGAATGAAGTCAATCTGCTTTCCTGTCATGGCATCGATGTAAGGGGTATTCATCCATACATATTGCATGCCCGGCTTGGCATCTTTCCCTTCCAGCACATAGCCCAAATCAAGACGCTCAGGAGTGAAATACTGCTTTTTGAGAGTTTCTGGTGTCAGTGCCGTTTTCGGATCTGGTATCTTAGCCTCTTTCAAATCAAGTAGCTCAGTGGATACACCCAAGATATGACCAGCATAATCCGTCGTCACGTATATGCCCGTCCTATTCCCCAATATCTCCAGCCCATTTAGTACAATTGGATAATAAATGGTACGGTATATTCCTGAGGGATCAGTCAAACCTTCAGGGTCTACCTCTTCAACAACTTTGGATAATTGAGGGGAGCCTGTTTGTTTTCTTTTGTCTGCCCCTAATAACTCAAGCACTGCTTTTTCTGCCCGTTGCAAAATAACCTCGTCTGTCGCAATTTCCCCTTGCTTCCAAATATACAAACTAGCGTTATACGTGAACAACTCTCCTGTTTTGCTGTCAAAGACAACAGTGGCACCCATGTCATTGGATTCGGGACTTTCCAGATTGAAGTTTAACAGATTTTCATCCATTTCATTTTTCACAATCGTTCGTTTCGTCAATGCTTTCAATGCAGGCTCCAGTTTTTCTAAAGCAGCTACGATCTGAGTAGCCCGCTCCGGGAGCTTTTCCTCGCTTTTTGTAACAGATGCAATGTGGCTAGGATGGATTTCAGGACTTGCAGCCAAGGCTGTTCCACTTGTTCCTTGCAACATCATTGCTAATGTCAATGCGATTGCTGTACGTTTTCCATTTCGTTTCATTAAAACTCCTCCTTCTTTCTTAATCCTCGTACTCTCCCCATTTAAACGATCCGTTTACGGCATCTACAGTTGGCCAGCCTTTGCTGGTATCGAGTTTGTAAACGAGAATGGGTGCATTCTTCTCTCCTGATCTCGGCCAGATATAGGTCAACTTTACTGGTACCTGTTTGGAAACAATATCTGCTGCCTGTTGGGCTGTTACAGATGGTTTGAGCACAGGATATTTACGATCCTCTGCTGGAACTGATGCCACGAATTCAACGACTTGTCCCTTATTAGGATCAATTGCTACTCCGTAGGAATACTCCATGAGCGGTATCCCATTTTGTTTTTCGAGAAATAAAAATCCGTACTGCTCGTCCTCTTTCTTGATTCCCTCATACATTTCGACTTGCCACTCGGCTTTTTTAGCATAAGGTTCCAGGAACGTAATCGCCTTTTGCAAGGATTGCTCTTTTGTTAGGGGCACTGAGAGATTTTCGATATGTGCCCATTTTACGTATCCGCCGATATCGCCAGTCACTTCGTTCACCATAATAGAGGCGCGATTATAATCGTTAGTGTTCAACCAATTATACGTGATTTCACCCTGCTGTTCGTCTTTTCGATAGCTTGTATACAACTTCTTGGTATCAACCCCAAACAAGTTCTCTAAAATTTGCTGATCCGTTGCGCCTTTTGCAATGAATGGCTTCCCTTGGGGTTTCAAAGAAATGTCCTTGATATCAGATGTATGGAGTTTTCCATCCCCTTCTTCTGCTCTCCATTCCACTTCGATCTGCTTTCCCGTCAATGCATCAAAAACAGGCGACGTTCTCATGGTATATTCAATACCGGGTTTCCCATCTGTTCCTTCCCATACATAGCCATAACGAAGGCGTTCGGGTGTAAATATTTGCTTCTGAATCTCTTCTTTTGCCACAGCTTTTTTCGGATCAGCCACCTGTATACCCGTCAAATCTAGCGGTTGAAAAGATAGGCCCAACAAATGCCCGCCTGAATCCATGTCCACATCGATACCGTAGCGCGTTTCGTCTATTTCCAGACCATTTAGCAGAATCGGAAAATACACATTCGGGTATATAAACGACTCTTCTTCACCGTATACCGTTTTCGACAATTGTGGAGCATCCGTCATGCTTCTCTTCTTTTCTCCGAGCAACTCTTGCACAGCTTTCTCAGCTTTTTGCACGATGGCTTCGTCTGTTACTTTTTCATTCTCGTCCCAAATGAATTCAGAAGCCTCGTAACTAAGCAATTCACCGCTATGGCGATCAAAAATCAGATATGCACTCTTTTCTGTATCGTCAGGAAGACTCATAAACAAATCCACTTGGTTTTCATCGTAATCAGAACTAACGATTTCCCGGTATGTCAGAGTTTTTAAGGCAGGCTCCAGCTTCTCCAGCGCAGCGACAATCTCGACCGCGCGCGCAGGTAGCTTGACCTCGCCTTTGGATGGGGTTTCTGCATTTTTCAAGATCATTTCCGGGCTTGCAGCAAATGCCTGAGCACCCGTTCCCAACAACATGGTTGTTACTGCAAAAGCAGCCGTCGCACTCTTCCAATTCTGTGTCATGAACATTTCTCCTAATCAATTATGATGATAGCTACGCATTCTATCTTACTTTTTTTCCACTATTTAGCATAGCTTAGAGCACAAAAAAAACAGCACTCTCCCCATATAGAGAAAGTGCTGTCGTATGTTTTGCCCTACAGGCTGCTCAATACTTCCTGAATCAACTTGTTTACCATTCCCGGGTTTGCCTTACCTTTGGTCTGCTTCATAACCTGACCAACAAAGAAAGCAGCTGCTTTTTCGTTCCCGGCCTTGAAGTCTGCCACGGCTTGCGGGTTGGAATTGACCGCATCGACGACGACTTGACGCAGAGCGCCTTCATCGCTAATTTGGACAAGTCCTTTTTCTTCGACGATCTGCTTCGGCTCTTTGCCAGTCTCCACCATCTCTTTGAAGACGGTTTTGGCGATTTTGGAGGAAATGGTTCCGTCCTCGATCAGCTTGATCATCTCGCCCAAGCCTTTTGGTGTCATTTTCACATCAGCAAACACCAGATTGTTGGCGTTGAGGTGTGCCAACAGGTCAACCATCAGCCAGTTCGCTACTGACTTCGGCTCTGCTCCTGTTTTCACAGTCTCATCAAAGAAATCAGCCGTCTCCTTGGAGATTGTAATGACTCCGGCATCATCCTTAGACAAGCCAAACTCGTTCACATAGCGCGCCTGACGAGCATCTGGCAGCTCTGGAATGGTTGCGCGAACCGCTTCAATCCACTCCTCGGAAATCTGCATGCGAACCAGATCCGGGTCTGGGAAGTAACGATAGTCATGCGCTTCCTCTTTGGAACGCATCGTCAACGTCTTCTTGTTCGCTTCATCCCAACGGCGCGTTTCCTGAACGACCTTGCCACCGGAAGAAACTAACTCGGTCTGACGCAGTACTTCATACTCCAAGCCCATTTGTACGTTGCGGAAGGAGTTCATGTTTTTCAGCTCAGCCTTGGTTCCGAATTCTTCTTGACCATACGGGCGGATGGAAACGTTAGCATCGCAACGCAGGGAGCCTTGTTCCATGCGAACGTCAGATACTTCGGTGTACTGGATGATCGCTTTCAGCTTTTCCAGATACGCACGTGCTTCTTCCGGTGTGCGGATGTCTGGCTCAGAAACGATCTCGACGAGCGGTACCCCGACACGGTTAAAGTCTACCAGAGACTCTCCGCCAAAATCGCTGTGCGTCAGCTTGCCCGCATCCTCTTCCAGATGCAGACGAGTGATCCCAATGCGCTTCGTCTCACCGTTTACTTCGATGTCGATCCAGCCATTGTAGCCGATTGGTTGGTCAAACTGCGAGATTTGGTACGCTTTTGGCGAGTCTGGATAAAAGTAGTTCTTGCGGTCGAACTTGGTCTCGCGGGAAATCTCGCAGTTGAGGGCGAGTGCTGCTTTCATCGCGAATTCTACCGCTTGCTTGTTCGTTACAGGCAGTACACCTGGATGTCCCAAGCAGATCGGGCATGTATGTGTATTCGGCGGTGCACCAAATTCAGTCGGGCAGCCGCAAAAGATTTTACTGTTGGTCGATAGCTCGGCGTGAACCTCCAAGCCGATGACTGTTTCGTACTTGCTCATGCTCTTACCCCCTCACCCATTCCGGTTTGCGCCCGTAGAAGCCTGCGGTTTGCTCATACGCATGGGCTACACGCAATACGGTGGATTCGTCAAATGCACGACCTACGATCTGCAAACCGATCGGCAAACCGTTTTTGGAGAATCCGCACGGCACGCTGATTGCTGGCAGTCCAGCCAGGTTTACAGGAACGGTACAAATATCCTCCAGATACATTTTCACCGGATCATCTACGTTTTCGCCTACTTTGAAAGCCGTAGAAGGCGTGGTTGGGTGCAGGATGACATCGTAGTCAGCAAAAATGTTGTTGAAGTCCTGAATGATCAGGGTACGTACCTGTTGCGCCTTTTTGTAGTAAGCATCGTAATAACCAGAAGAGAGCGCGTAGGTTCCGAGCATGATGCGGCGCTTCACTTCTGGGCCAAATCCTTGGCTGCGGGATTCCTTGTACAGCTCGATCAGGTTTGCCGCATTGTCTGCGCGCACACCATAACGTACACCGTCAAAACGAGCCAGGTTGGACGAAGCTTCAGACGAAGACAAGAGGTAGTAAGCTGGCACGGCATATTCCGTGTGCGGCATGGAAACCTCGCTCCATGTAGCACCCATGCTCTCCAGCTGCTTCAATGCTGCCAGAACAGCATCGCGAACCTCAGGGTCAATCCCTTCTCCGATCAACTCTTTCGGTACCCCGATACGCAGTCCTTTTACATCTCCAGTCAATGCGGACAAGTAATCCGGTACGTCCACATTGGCAGAGGTAGAGTCGTATTCATCATGTCCCGCAATCGCTTGCAGCACATAGGCGGAATCCTCAACATTTTTCGTCACAGGTCCGATTTGATCCAGCGAGGACGCGAACGCAACCAGCCCGAAACGGGATACGCGTCCATACGTAGGCTTCAAGCCGACAACGCCACAAAAAGCAGCAGGCTGACGGATGGAGCCACCTGTATCAGAGCCAAGTGTGAAGTAAAAATGACGCGCAGCCATTGCCGCCGCTGAGCCACCGGAAGAGCCCCCCGGAACGTAGTCGGTGTTCCACGGGTTTTTCGCTGGGAAAAAGCCGGAATTTTCGTTGGAGCCGCCCATCGCAAACTCGTCCATGTTCAGCTTCGCAACAATGACTGCATCAGCATCCTTCACCTTTTTGGAAACAGTCCCGTCATGGACAGGATCGTAGTTCGCCAAAAATTTGCTCGCGCAAGTCGTGCGAACGTCTTTTGTAACCAGGTTGTCCTTCAGTCCGGCAGGCAAGCCGTAGAGAAGACCCAGCTCCTCATTTCCCTTGACCAGACGTTCGTCCAATTGACGGGCATGAGCCAAGGCTCCCTCTTCATCTACATGCAGGACGGATTTGATTTCTCCATCATGCTCCTTGATGCTAGCGATGGAAGCCTGCACCAGATCCGTTACCGAAATCTCTTTTGCGCGCAGGGCGCTATGTATCTCAGACAATCGCTTGTCAAACAGCGACACAGTGGGTTCCTCCCTTCTTGTTATCCAGTAGGTTATTCGAATACAGCCGGTACTTTAAACTGTCCGTCTTCGTGATCCGGTGCGTTTTTCAGCACGTCCTCACGCGGCAGGGACGGTCTGTTTACGTCTTCACGCATGACGTTTTTCACGTCTGTAGCATGACTGGTTGGCTCAATATTGGATGTATCGAGCTCATTCAGCTTGGCTGCAAAATCGAGAATCGCATTCAGGTCTTTTGTGTACCGCTCCGCTTCTTCCTCTGTGAGCTGCAAACGGGCCAAATTAGCTACGTGTTCTACTTCTTTGCGAGTAATGGCACTCATTCTTTCCACCTCCGAATCGTATCACATAACTTTGATCTTACTTGAAAACAGCAGGTTCAGTCAATTTTCACAGGGATTTCGGCATAGAAACAAATAATGTTTTCGGCAAAAAAATATTGATCGATTATTATCCAATAAAAACTTTGTCCGGCTGTTGTGGTGGGGAGGAAACAGGAGAAAACGCTCAGCTTCTTGTCCCACCCGCTGGGGGATTCACTGCCCGTCTCCATGCAAAAAGCGAAACCGCGTCCAAAGTAGTCCTTTCAGGATGTGTTTCAGAGGTGGACGCTTAAGAACGTGTTTCGCTTTTTGCATTCCGTCTCGGTCGGTGTACCAAAGATCTTCGCTGTTTTCTCCTGTTTCCTCTACGAGCTTTCCGTGTTAATCGTTTATTAAAGAATTGAAAGAATGAAGAACCTCATCAGTTACGCCAGAGAAGAATATTTCCAGACGTAGCGACTTGTGGAGTCCTACCGAGCGGAGAAGGGATTAGCGGGCAAAAGAAACGCAACCGTGCCCGCGCGACGTAGCGGCTACCACTTTTGCGTTTCCCCGCTAAGCCCTTCGGAGCGGACAGTCTCAGCCCTCAGCGGGACGGAGCCTGGAGCCTAGACTGGAAATATTCTTCTCCCCACCACAGCCACATCTTCATCTACTAAGAAAAACAAGTCCAAGGCATTTGCCCTGGACTGTGATCTCTTCTGTCGTTTGTTATTCTGCCTTCTTTTTCGCGAGCGCCTGCCCCATCAAGAGAGACTTTCCTTTTTCAACCCCTGTTGCCCATTCGAGCTCGTTGGACTCCAATAGCAAAATGACGGTGGATCCAAATTCGAACCAGCCCAGCTCCGCCCCTTTTTCATAACGAGGTGTCCCAGCAATCTTCTCATGGGTTTGGCGACCGTGCTTGATGTTCGTCGTAGCTGTGTTGTAGCAGACCTTCACGCTGCCTACAAACAAGGCTCCTACTTTTACCAAAGCCATATCGCCCAGGTTATCTGTTTTGATGTGAGTTACCAAGCGTTCATTGCGCGCAAACAAGCGGTCTACGTTTTCAATCCCGAGCTGGTTGACAGGATAGAGTCTGCCAGGCAAATAGCAGTAACAGCTCAAATCGCCCGTTACCGGCATATGAATCCGATGGTAGTCCCTTGGACTCAAATAAATTGTAATAAATTTACCACCGTAGTAACGCTTGGCCTCTTCCTCCGAACCGCCCACGAGCTCACTCACACTGAACTCTTTCCCCTTTGCTTGAATCAAGGTACCTTCGCAAATATCACCCAACTGCGAAACGGTTCCGTCTACCGGGCTGACGATAGTATCTGTGTCAGGTGCAATCGGTCTCGCTGTGGGCTTCAGGCGGCGGGAAAAGAACTCCTTCAGCGTGCGGTATTCCGAAGCTGGCTTTTCTATGATCGACGTATCAATCTGATAGTGCTTTATGTATCGTTGAATGGCTAATCGACTAAAGGGAGTAGCGGTAATTTTGCCCATAGTCCGTGACATCGCGTTTTGTGGCAAGCGATGAATGAGACCTGGGAGCAGCTTTTTGCCCATAAGAAATGCTCCTTCGTAAAACAACAATACCCTTACTTTACCACTTCTGCTAACAGCCAGTAAACCCCGCACTATTACCAGAGGTTCATCATTTTCTTCGACAGTCTTGCTATACTATAATCATTCTAACAAGCCAATTATCAGGAGATATCGGTTATGGTGAAGAAGCTCGATTTTACTACACTTGTCAGTCAACATGGTGATATCCTAACCAGTCTGTTCGACCATATGTCGGACATGTTCTTTCTCATGGCTGTCGAACAAGCTGCGGACGTGGAGTATCAGTTCCGCTATGTCTTGATGAATCCATCCGCTATGCACAATGCTCAATTGTGCGAGGAAGCATACGGAAAAACGTTTGAGGACGTGTATCCTTATGAAAAAGCCAGCTTATTGCAGCACATGTACACACAAGCAGTAAAAAGCGGGAGTCCGATCCACTTTACCGCCAATGGTGACATCATTGGAGAATCCATTCTTTCTCCTGTCTACGATAGCAACGGCGTATGCACGCATGTCTTTTCCATTACCCGGGATGTGACCGAGCGCACAAACCTGGAGTCACAGCTAGCCTATATGGCGTATCATGATGTGCTCACGGGATTACCGAACAGGCGCCTCCTCTCCGAAAAGCTCCAGCAAGCTCTACGTGCAGCCCAATCAAAAGAGGAGATGGTCGCTGCCCTCTATCTGGACTGTGACCGCTTTAAAGAAATCAACGATACGTGGGGTCATGACACCGGAGATTTGTTTTTGCAAATGCTGGCTACACGCCTCAAGTCATCCGTTCGAGATGGAGATATCGTCGCGCGTCTGGGTGGAGACGAGTTTGTCATCATTCTGACCGGCATTCACTCCGAACGTCAGGTTGAAAAAATTGCGAACCGTATCCTACTTGCGACTCAAGAGCCCTGGATGATCGAAGACCGGGTCATACCGTTTTCGACAAGCATCGGCATTGCCCTCTACCCAACATCTGCAAGCGAAGCCGAACAACTGTTGAGCAATGCAGACAAAGCACTTTATCAAGCCAAAAATACAGGGCGCAATCGATTCTTTTTCTTTGACCCCATTTGATTATTGACTGTAAAACAAAAACACTGCCAAGACGGAGAACAGCAAGCTCACCACATACAGAATGATGACCGTCTGCTTCGTAGACAACCCCCGGGACATGAGCCGATGATGAACATGTCGACGATCCGCTTGGTACATGGGGGAGCCTGCCAAAAGCCGACTGATCATGACCTGTACAGTGTCTATGACGGGCAAGCCTACTGCCAGCACAGTCACAACTAATGAAATGAGCGTAGCCCCTTTCATCGTTCCTTCCAACGAGATCACGCCGAGAGCGAATCCCAAAAACATCGATCCCGCGTCACCCATAAAAATTTTCGCCGGATAAAAATTAAAGCGTAGAAAAGCGAGTGCAGCACCTGCCAGTGCGACTGCCAATAATGCCGTTAATTCTTGACCTTTGAGCATCGACAAAAAGAACAAGGTCACCGCTGAGATCACGGTAGCACCAGCAGCGAGTCCGTCCACCCCATCCAAAAAATTCACCATATTGATCAAGCCGACGATCCACAGCACGGTCATCAGCAGGGAAACCAGGATTGGAAATGAGACATACATCCCATCCTCTCCCCCTAGCCACATAAAATTGATTCCCCGAAAGCGAATATCCATGAGGAATGTCAGCGTCGCTACCAATAACTGCACCATCAACTTCGGCAGTGCTGGAAACTCTTTTTTCTTCGACTTGTACGTATCGTCTACCCATCCAATGGCCACCAGCATGGCCCCTCCAACTGCCAAAACTGCAACGGTTTTTTGCGCCCCTGCAAAAAAAGTTGACACCAACAAGAGACCGGCGAACATCGCCAAACCACCAGATAATGGGATCGGTCTGCTATGTGCCTTTCTTCCTTTTGGCACATCTAGCAACTTTGTTTTCCAAGCCAGCCAATTTGCTACTGGCATCAGCAAATACACAACAAAAAACGAGGAGAGTCCTGACACGATATAAGTAAACAGCTACCCTCACCTGCTTTGCCCTTTCATTTTGTCTTTAGTGTGGACAAAATGGGAACAAAAAAGCCGCCCCTGTAAAAGAGGCAGCTTTTTTTATTACGTAGCTTACAGTTTTTCGGAAACCATTTTTGCTTGTGTGAAGAGCAGGAGGTAGTCTGGTCCACCCGCTTTGGAGTCTGTACCGGACATGTTGAAGCCTCCGAATGGATGTACGCCTACCAACGCGCCTGTGCACTTGCGGTTGAAGTACAGGTTACCTACGTGGAACTCTTCGCGAGCGCGCTCCAGGTTCTCACGGTTGCGGCTGATAACAGCGCCAGTCAAGCCGTACTCGGTGTTGTTCGCGATTTCCATTGCATGATCGAAATCGTTGGCTTTCGCGAACGCTACCACTGGGCCAAAGATTTCTTCTTGCATGATGCGAGCTTGTGGATCTACATCTGCAAATACAGTTGGCATGATGAAGTAGCCGGATTCTGGACCTTTTTCGCCACCTGCAACCAGTTTGCCTTCTGTTTTACCAATCTCGATGTACTCGAGGATTTTGTTGTATGCTTTCTCGTCAACCACAGGACCTGTGTAGAAATCGTTGGTTCTGATGTCGCCCACAGTCAGTTGTTTGGTCAGTTCTACTACGCGGCCAAGTACTTGATCGTACACGTCTTGGTGAACGATAGCACGGGAGCAAGCGGAACATTTTTGACCGGAGAAGCCGAATGCAGAAGCAACGATGGACTGTGCAGCCAACTCGATGTCGCAGTCGTTGTCAACCACGATGGAGTCTTTACCGCCCATTTCAGCAACCAGACGCTTCATCCATTTTTGACCTGGACGATGTTTCGCAGCCAGTTCGTTGATACGCAGACCTACGTCACGGGAACCTGTGAAGCTGATGAAACGAGTCAGGTTGTGCTCTACGAGGTAATCGCCGATTTGGCTACCGGAACCTGGTACGAAGTTCACAACACCAGCTGGTACGCCAGCGTCTTCGAGAATCTCCATGAATTTCGCAGCGATTACTGGAGTGGTAGAAGCAGGCTTCAATACGACAGTGTTACCCGCTACGAGAGCTGCTGTCGTCATACCAACCATGATCGCAAGAGGGAAATTCCAAGGCGGGATAACGATACCTACGCCGAGTGGAACGTAGTACAATTCGTTGTCCTCATCCGGGATACGAGGCAGGTCATGGCGCTGGGACAGCTTATCCATTTGACGGCCATAGTATTCCATGAAGTCGATTGCTTCTGCTGTGTCAGCGTCAGCCTCTGCCCAGCTTTTTCCTGCTTCTTTTACGAGCCAAGCAGAGAACTCATGCTTGCGGCGACGCATGATTGCTGCTGCTTTATAGAGATAGCGGGAACGTGCTTGTGCAGGCACCTTTTTCCATGTTTCGAAAGTGCTAGCAGCTGTTTGGATCGCTTTTTCAGCCAGTGCTTGGTCAGCCTGGGAAACAACGCCCACTACTTGTTCTTTATTAGAAGGGTTGAAGGAGCTGGATTTCTTTTCAGTTGTGATGCGTTCTCCGCCGATGATAAGCGGATACTCACGGCCAAGCTCACTTTCTACCTTAGCGAGCGCTTCTTCAAATGCCTTTTTATTTTCTGGCAGACTAAAATTGGTAAACGCCTCGTTTTTGAATTCCACTTGCATCTGTGACGCCTCCTTATCGATATCTTCCATGTTCGGATCACTCATAATACATATGCAAGGATCATACCAACAAAACAATTAAAGGCTCGACTCTATTAGTGTTTGCATTTTTGCAGAAAAATCACCGACAAGATTCAAGAAGTATCCTCGAACACTTTTGTACACATACCGTTCAACATTTCACACATTTGTTCAACCGTTATCTTTTGTGTACAAAAAAAGCACCCGACCTTTCACCTTCTCAGGCGATCATTCGGGTGCTTGTTGCTTTTCCTTATTGTCTGTAAATATGCATATACGGTTCACCACTTGTCGGTCGAATGTAGAGCGACAATGGTTTGTTCATCGACTGTACGTACATGTTGACATGGACGCTCTTATCGAATAGTTGGCTAATACTGCCCGCTGCAAATTGAGTAAACTGCAATACCTCTGTCCTGGAGTCATACTCTGCCGTAGCTGTGATTGTCATTTCCGTCATCCTGCCATCCATGAAGCGCCCCAGACCAGTCATCCCGATGTATTCACCAAAATAACCCTTGGACTGGCGCATGAGCTTATCGTACTGCAAGGACACCTCTGGGTACTTTTTCTCAGCCTCAGGGCTTGGGAATAGTAAAAATTCCTCTTCGATCGGCAGCCACTTGGATACCGTTGCTTCATTCGCCCCTACAGTTCCTGACATGATAAAGTGACCTGGCACCAGAGAAGAATTCGCCTCCGGTACTTGATACATCAAAACCAGGATCGGAACTTCCGGACTGGTGCCGCGTACAGACTGCACGATACGAGCTGCAACCTGCTGGCCTTTTGCTTGCAGTTCTTGTGTCGTGTACACCTTGTCCTGACCGGTTGCATCCTGATAGTTCGGAGAAAGCGACAAGCCCAATACCATACCAGCCAGGCTCTTATCCTTTTTGTTCAGGTAATCATGCTCCAATACGTGCACGAGAATTCCGTTTTTCTTTTTCCCATTGGCCCCAGCCGTCTTTTCCTGTGCGATCCACTGGGTGACTTGCTCCTTCTTGATCACTTGACCTTCTTGGAAATAATAATCGGACGTCGGAAATGTCTCCCGAGCAAACTCCATCAGGCCTAATTCAAGGTGACTGAAATCAATGCGATATTTCGTATCAGCAAGCATTCCTCGTGTCTGGTTTGGCTGGTACGGGGTAATGCTGCCGTAATAATCCTCGGATACTTCCACTACCTCCGACAAGGACGGTGTCGTAGGCTCAGGAGCTTTGTCCTTGCCCCCAGGTATCAACGAGCAGCCAGTCAATGCCATCACAAGAAGTACAGCTGTCAAGAACCTGCATCCTGTCAAAAACTTCACTTTCATAGATTACTCCTTTTCGTATCCAAGAGTGGGCGATGTACAAATCATTCGTTCCACTTGATCCATCGATTGTCTTCGAGCTTGTAGATCAATGCCGATTCGCCAATTCCCACCCATTTTGTATCCTCGCCACCTGAAGCAATGACAATCAGCTTTTCTGGTGAGCGTGCATCAAGCAAACGCCATTCGCCCTTAATTTTCTCATAGATACCTTTTTCGGTTGCGACAGCGAGAGTGCCAGTTCGTCTGTTAATGGCAAGCGAATAGATCTGCTGTGCTCCGGGAATCTCCTCTGTCTTCCACTGCCCCTCTTCATTATAGAGCAAGCTGAATTGGGCCGCTACATAGAGACGGTCTTGTTCGGGATCAAAGTCCATGGCAAATACTTCCTGATCCATCGGCTGCCACAGGCTCCAAGATTGGGCCTCGTCCGTCGATTGATAAATGCCTTCACCCGAGACAAAGGCAAACAGACGTACTTCGTCTCCTTGGCGATTCCCCACAAAGCTGCTGATATTAGCAGGCTCTGGCAACCCCTTGTTGACAGAAGCCCACTTTTTACCGCCATCTGTCGAATGAAGAACCCCATCAATCCCGCCGACAAATATTTGCTTCGTATCATCCGGGTCTACAAACCAACCTTCGATCGCATACTGCTCTAAATCTGCCGAGAGAGATCCCCACGATCCACCCCCAACAGAGCTATACAGCCCTGCATTGGTGCCCACCCATATTTGCTTAGCATCATCGGTCATCATCAGATTGTGAATGGTTGCTCCCTGCTCCAATACGTCCTGATAGGTCAAGTTCCCTTGTAGAGCAGCAGCTGTAACTGGTTGAGGATTCGTATTGGCTTGTTCACTGCCAGTACTGCTGCTACTTCCACAGCCAACCAATTGCAGCATGGCTATTACACCGATTCCCCATTTCAGGAAGCTATTCATGCTCTTCACGTCCCTTCCCTTACTCATCCGTTGTCGCCACCGTTTTCTTAGGCGTTGCTCTCCAATACTTGCAGGAAGCCTGCTTCGTCCATAACAGCCACGCCTAGTTTTTCTGCCTTC
Organism: Brevibacillus fortis; assembly: GCF_046196545.1. Classification (GTDB taxonomy): domain Bacteria; phylum Bacillota; class Bacilli; order Brevibacillales; family Brevibacillaceae; genus Brevibacillus; species Brevibacillus fortis_A. The sequence goes on along the minus strand of NZ_CP176370.1, from coordinate 767,271 downwards.
TCCAGCTTGGAGCCGGCTTTTTCGCCTGCAATCACCAGGTCTGTCTTCTTGCTGACGCTGCCTGTTACCTTGCCACCCAAGCGCGCAATCGCTTCCTCTGCTTCCTGCCGCGACATTTGCGTCAAGGTGCCGGTCAAAACGATTGTTTTGCCTGAGAATGGGAGGTCTTCGCCACTTTCAATGCGGATTCCTTTGTACTCCATGTTCACTCCGGCCGCTCGCAGTCTCTCAATAACTGCCTGAGCCTGCGGCTGTGCGAAGTAGTTCACGAGACTCGCAGCCATTTTCGGCCCAATCTCATCGATTTGCGTAATCTCTTCTTCGGATGCCTGCATAATGGCATCGATATTGCCAAAATGCTCTGCGAGAACACGTGCCGCCTTGGCTCCGACTAAGCGAATGCCAAGACCGAACAATACGCGCTCCAGCGAGTTCTCCTTGCTCGCTTCAATCGCTGCAAGCAAATTATCTACGGACTTTTCACCCATGCGCTCCATGCCCAGTAGAACATCACGCTGCTGGTGCAAATAATACAGGTCAGCGACACTGTGGATAATACCGTCGCGATACAGCTGGGCCACGACTTTTTCTCCCAAGCCATCAATGTTCATGGCTGTTCGGGATACGAAATGAATCATGCCTTCACGGATCAGTGCCGGACACATCGGATTGATGCAGCGCAGAGCCACTTCTTCCTCCAAGCGTACCAGCTCACTGCCGCATTCTGGGCAATGCGTTGGCATGGCGAACGGTACTTCATTTCCAGTACGACGCTCTGGCAAGACCGCGATAATCTCCGGGATAATGTCCCCTGCTTTTTTGACGACAACATGATCGCCGATAAGGAGACCTTTTTCCCGAATAATATCTTCGTTGTGCAAGGAAGCACGCTTCACGGTCGTACCTGCCAAGCTGACTGGCTTCAATAAAGCAGTCGGGGTAACATTCCCTGTACGCCCCACAGATACTTCAATACCTTCGAGAATCGTCACCGCTTCTTCGGCAGGGAACTTGTATGCGATGGCCCAACGCGGACTTTTCGCAGTAAATCCAAGCTCCTCCTGCTGCGCGTAGCTGTCTACCTTGATCACCATGCCGTCGATTTCATAAGGCAAATGTGGACGTTTCTCTGTCCAGCTGGCAATAAACGCAAGCAGTTCATCGACGTCGTCAAATACACGTCGCTCCTGGTTCACCATGAAGCCGAGCGTCTCCAGCAAATCAAGCCCTTCACTGTGCGATTCCACTGTCTCCCCTTGCAAATCACCAATGCCGTAAATAAACGTATCCAGTTGACGGGATGCGGCAATCTTCGGATCGAGCTGTCGGAGCGAGCCTGCTGCGGAATTTCGCGGATTGGCAAATAACGCTTCCCCACGCTCCTCGCGCTCTTTGTTCAGCTTTTCAAATGCTCCTTTGGACATGTAAGCCTCACCGCGAACCTCAAGGGTTAACGGCTTCGTCAGCCGCAAAGGAATGGAACGAATCGTTTTCAGGTTTTGTGTGATGTCTTCGCCTGTTGTTCCGTCTCCACGGGTAGCCCCGCGGACGAACAGCCCATTTTCATAATGAAGTGACACGGCCAGACCATCAATTTTCAGTTCAGCTACATATCGGACAGCCTGACTGCCAACAGCCTGACGTACCCGGCGGTCAAAATCCCTGATGTCCTCCTCATTAAAGGCGTTGCCGAGACTGAGCATCGGTGTCTTATGAACGACCTTTTCAAAGAAGGGCAGCGGTTCTCCCCCTACACGCAAGGAAGGAGAATCAGGTGACTGCAAATCAGGGAAGCTGGTTTCAAGCTCCTTTAGCTCCCGCATCAATTGATCGTATTCCTGGTCAGAAATCTCAGGTCGATCCTCTTCATGGTAAAGACGATTATGCCGCTCAATTCGTTTCGCTAATTCTTTAATTTTTGTTTCCGCCGTCAATCGATCCATTTCGTTCATCCTTTACATTTGCGATTGGCTGTATTTGCATTTGCACACTATCCCTTTTGAATAGGAGCGAACTTCGCTAATAGCTTTTTAATGCCAGTCGGGCTTGGGAAAGCAATGTCGAGCTCCATGTCGTCGCCCGTTCCTTTTACTTTGACGACCGTACCGTTGCCCCATTTGCCATGCGCCACTCTGTCGCCAACCTTCCAATCAACGCCTGCCCCTTGACCGTGACCAGGCAATTTTTCACCCGCGGGACGGGTAAACGTAGCAGGTGTACTGCTTGCGGTTCGCTGCCCCATGCCAAATTTCGAAGCAGAGCCTGCTTGTGAGGAGGACGCTCCAAACGGTCTTGCTCCCGTGTCACGTCCGAATGCACTGCCATCCCGCTGTCCAAATGCACTGCTGCGTCCGCCGCCGAAGCTTCGGTCTGCTGTCGCTGGATTTCCTTCCAACAGCTCAGCCGGAATTTCTTGCAGGAAGCGAGACGGCGCATTCACATTGGTCCGTCCAAACAACGTGCGCATACGGGCACATGTCATGTACAGACGTTCCTCCGCCCGTGTAATTCCCACGTAAGCCAGTCGGCGCTCTTCCTCCATCTCGGTATCGTCAAACAAAGAGCGGCTATGCGGGAAGACACCTTCCTCGCAACCGACCAGGAACACGACAGGGAACTCCAGCCCTTTGGCGCTGTGCAAGGTCATTAATACAACCTGCCCCTCTGCCGATACTTCCTCTTGGGTACCATCGTCTCCCAAGGAATCGATGTCTGCTACCAGTGCGAGGTCGGTCAGGAACGCAAGCAAGCTCTTGTCTTCATTTTTGCGCTCGAACTCTTGGGTTACGGACAGGAACTCCTCGATATTCTCCAGACGAGCCTGTGCTTCCAGTGTTTTTTCTTCTTTTAAAGAATCGCGGTATCCAGAGCGCTTTAGCACTTCTTCCACCAGCTCAGTCACACTCAAGTAATCGGTCATTTGCATCAAATTCGAGATGAGATCATTAAAGGACAGGATCGCATTCGTCGTGCGTGAAGGCAGCCCCATATAAGCCGTTTCCTGAATCGCTTGGAAAAGAGACTGACCATTTGCGTTTGCATACGCTTGTAGCTTATCTACTGTCGTATCCCCGATATTACGCTTTGGTACGTTGATGATGCGCTGCAAGCTGATATCGTCATCCGGATTGGAGATGAGACGCAAATAAGCCAAGATGTCCTTGATCTCTTTGCGATCGTAGAACTTGGTTCCGCCGACGATGGTGTACGGCATGTTCGACTTGATGAAAACTTCCTCGACCACACGAGACTGTGCATTCGTCCGATACAGGATCGCGAACTTGTCGTAGCGCTTGTACTCTGCCATATGCTTGCGAATCGTATCGACGATAAAATACGCCTCGTCGTGCTCGGAATCACCCTGGAAGCACATGATCTTGTCGCCGCCCGGATTCTCTGTCCAGAGCTTCTTTTCCTTGCGCAGCTTGTTGTTGGCAATAACCTGGTTCGCCGCCTGCAAAATTGTTTTGGTAGAGCGATAGTTTTGCTCGAGCTTAATAAGCTTGGCTTCGGGATAGTCTTTTTCAAAGTTTAAAATGATCGAGATGTCGGCACCGCGCCATTTATAAATACTTTGGTCAGCATCCCCCACGCAGCATACATTTCGATACTTATCTGCCAGCATGGAAATCAAAAGGTACTGAGCCCGGTTTGTATCCTGATACTCGTCAACGTGTATGTAACGGAATTTCTTTTGATAAAACTCCAATACTTCCGGTACTTCTTTAAACAGACGAACCGTCGTCATGATCAGATCGTCGAAGTCCAGCGACTGGTTGTTTCTCAGCTTTTTCTGATAAGCCGTGTAAACCTTGGCTGCCACTTGTGCAAATGGATCGCCAGCAAGACGCGTATAGGTTTCTGGATCGGTCAGCTCGTTTTTCGCTCCGCTGATCGCTGCCAAAATCGAACGCGGCTCATACTGTTTCGGATCGATGTTCAATTCTTTTAAACATTGCTTGACGACAGACAGCTGGTCACCGGCATCCAAAATGGAAAAGCTGCGATTGATGCCGAGTCGGTCGATATCCCTGCGCAAAATCCGCACACACAAGGAGTGAAACGTCGACAGCCATGCATCCTGCGCTGCCGCACCGCCAATAATGGCAGCCACACGGTTTTGCATCTCCCGCGCTGCTTTGTTGGTGAAGGTGATCGCCAAAATGCTCCAAGGCGCTACCTGTTTGGCACTAATCAAGTACGCGATACGCTGTGTCAGTACTTTGGTCTTGCCGCTACCCGCACCGGCCAAAATCAAGACGGGGCCTTCTGTTGTAAGAACTGCTTCCCGCTGCTCCGGGTTCAGGCCTGCTGTGATACGATCTGCAAAAGACATATGTATAAATCCACCTTTCCACGTTCCCTAGACGAAAGCATATGTTCCTATTTTCGCACAGATCGCAGTGGAGTTCCAGTTCGTATCCCGAACAGGAAACATCATCCTTCCGGCAGCAATGGCTCGTACATCAAATAAGCCCGATTCTGCGTCAGCCATTCTTGCTCCATCCATTCTCCTTCCTGCGTATAAACGTCTCGATACAATTCATTCTTCCGTTCATACCCTCCCCAAATCGAAGGATGGATCTCATGTTCTTTCTCGATAATGACATACGTCCGTGTCGGTGGCATGTCTGAACGCCATTCCCCTACCAAATGTGTATCGGTCAGGTAGACATGCAGTTGAAAGGGTTGAGTCGTCCGGTTGGCGATTTGCAAATCCAGATAGTTATAGAAACAAGTCGCTCCACTTCCGAACGGCTGTGTCCGATTCGAATCGGGAAAAACATCGTAGCTATGACGATGTCGTTCCGTCACTGTCAACGGCGTATGCAGGGTCATCCAGTACAGCAGATTGGAGAGCTGACAAAGCCCTCCGCCAATTCCGGCTGTGACGCGTCCCTGTGAGAGCAGCATGCCCTCTACATAGCCTTTGCTACGGGTCGGCTTGCCAATCTGCTTCCAGTACGAAAAGGTTTCTCCGGGATGGATGAGCAAACCGTTCAGTCGTGCAATCGCCAGACGCAAATTGATCACTTTGTTATGCTGCATCCACATTTCCACGTTCTGCAATGGGCGTAACAAAATCGTTTGATGAGAATAATGGACATAACGCAACAAATCGCTTCTTTTCTCATGAGCGAACCTCGTTTGACCAAATGTCCATTGTACATACCTTTTCCAACGAAAATAGGCCATACCTGCTGCCAGACGCCACTTTCCCCGTGCGATCGGTTTCATTGTGCACCCCGACTTCCTGATTATTACAATAGACGCAGGAATTTAGGATGAAGTTGCGGTCGAATACGGGAGATCCCCTCACTTCTTACACTTTTGTAAGCGAGACGTAAGCAAATGCCATTTCTCCTCCATCCCCGGATGAGCTAGGATAGGAAAAGTGCGCGATCGGACGACGAACAACGAGAGAAGGAAGTGATGGGATTGAAAGAAAACGCACCTACCATGAACCAACGAATTCATACATTAGATACCGTACGGGGCTTCGCCTTAATGGGCATTCTCCTCGTCAACATCGTGGCATTGCTGTATGCGCAAACACCTGAAATAGGAAGTGTGGACCACTGGCTGTTCCAGTTTTTCAATTTCTTTGTGGAATCTCGCTTCTTCGTGATCTTTTCCTTCTTGTTTGGCGTGGGCTTCTATATTTTTATCAGTCGAGCTAAAGCAAAAGGGGCCAATAGTACCGTTTTGTTCATTCGGCGTCTGATTGCACTGCTCGCTCTTGGCTTTGTTCATAAAATGTTCCACCCTGGCGAAGCACTCTTCATCTACGCCATTTTCGGCTTGATCTTACTGCCTTTTTATCGTTTGAAGGCGCGAACCAATCTGATCATCGGCCTTATTCTGTCGATAGCTGTCTGCGCTACCGGCTTCAAGCCACTTTTGGTGCTCCCATTGTTTATTTTGGGACTTGCTGTCGGGCAGTACGGGGTCTTTCAGGACATTCCGAGATTTTTGCCTGTGATTAAAAAAGTGCAGGGAGTGACCTTCGTCCTTTCGTTAATTGGCTTGTTCATACAATACCGACTGACTCCAGCTGATCCAACAATGGGTGGAGCGAATCTGGTTGTAGACGATACCGTGTCTGAAGATGCACTTCAGCAGTTGATGAACTACACGATTGCCTTGACCTCCACAGGACTTGTCATGGCTGCCTTTTACACGACGACCTTGATTCGGCTGCTGCAAAATAAAACCGTCCTGACCATCCTCTCTCCGCTGACCAGCTATGGGCGCATGGCTTTGACAAACTACGTCGGACAAACCGTACTGATCCTTGTGGGAAGCTATTTGTTTGATTGGTTCGGCAATCTCGGCTACCTGCAAACGACACTGATCTGCCTCGGTATCTACGTAGTGCAAATAGTAGTTAGTGTACTCTGGCTGTCTGTCTTCCGCATGGGGCCACTTGAGTGGGTATGGCGATTATTCACGTATATGAAAATCACACCGCTGCGAAAATAAACAAGCAAAGACCCCAGAAAAGCTGCCTGACAGCTGAACTGGGGTACGGAAAACATTCCGACAATACGCGGTCGCTCATCCTTGAGCAATCCTCGAAAAAGGTTTTCTTATTTTTTCGCCAAGTATTTGCGAATGTCAAAAGCAACGGCTGCTACAATGATGAGTCCTTTGATGATGAGCTGCCAGTATGGGTTGACTCCGATAAACGTAAGTCCGTAGTTGATGACGCCAAAAATAAGGACACCAGCAAGCACACCTGGAACGGTACCAATTCCGCCAGACGTCGAGACTCCACCTACCACACAGGCTGCAATGGCGTCCAGCTCGTACATGTTGCCGTAGTTGTTCGTCGCGCCACCTGTCCGGGCTGCCTCCAGAACGCCTCCGAGTCCATACAAGGCACCAGCAATGGCATAGATAATCATGAGGTTGAAAGCGACGTTGATCCCGGAAACAGTTGCGGCCTGCATGTTGCCTCCGATGGCGTACATGTTTTTCCCTAACCGCGTTTTGTTGAAGATCACCCAAACGATGAACGCAACCATGATTGCAATGATGACAATATACGGGATTGAATATGGGCCACTCGGGCCGATGTACCCTGTCCCAAGCTGATTGAAGTCACTGCGCAGTCCAGCAATTGGCTGAGATTGATTGGGCTCCATATCAAAATAGATAGAGTTAAACCCATATACAATGACCATCATACCCAGCGTGGCGATAAAAGGGGGCACACTGAAGCGCGACACAATGATGCCATTGATCAGACCAACCAGCAAGCCCGCAGCAATTGCAATGAGAATGGGGATAAGCAACGGCAAATCGGGTAAATCCGGGAAAAACCTCCGCGGATAGTCTTGGGTTTGCAGCATCGAGGCGGAGATGACGGCCGTCAATCCAACCACTCGCCCCGCGGAAAGATCGGTTCCACCTGTAATCAAAACAAACGCGGCACCCAAGGCAATAATGGCGCGAGTGGAGGATTGCATCAAAATATCCCGAAGCGTAGTAATGGAAAGAAAATTGGGATCGTAAATCGCTATTCCCGCTATCAACAAAACCAGAACGATATAGATGGCATTTTGCGTAACAAAGCCTTGCACCTGTTTAGCAGACAACTGAGACATACCTGTTCCCCTCCTTTCTCACGCAAGATGTTTGGTAGCCAGCCGCATGATCTCTTCTTCGTTTGCCGCTGTACCTGACAAAAAACCGGAGAGCTTTCCTTCGCACATGACCATGATCCGATCTGACATTCCAAGCAACTCCGGCATTTCCGATGAAATCATGATGATGCCTTTTCCCTGACTCGCCAACTCGGCGATGATGGTATAGATTTCGTATTTGGCGCCGACATCGACTCCACGTGTAGGTTCGTCCAGCAATAAAATATCCGGGTCAGTCAAAAGCCACCGCGCCAGTAAAACCTTTTGTTGATTGCCTCCTGACAGGTTTTTAATCAGTGCTTTCATTGAGGGTGTCTTGACGCGGAGCATCTCGATGCTGCGGCTGACATCCGCTCTTCGCTTACGCTCATTGAGGAGCAGAAAAGGCGTTTGGTAACTGGCCAAATTCGCAATGACCGTATTTTCCAAAATCGATAAGACAGGAATGATGCCGGTGACTCGCCGCTCCTCCGTCAAGAGCGCCATTTTGTACTTCTTCGCATCCTTCGGTGATTTGATCCGTACCTCCTGACCGTTGATAAATACCTTTCCTGCTGACACCGCACGCAGTCCAAACAATGCCTCAATCAGCTCTGTTCGTTGTGCGCCCACGAGGCCGCCTATGCCCAAGATTTCGCCTTTGCGTAATTCAAACGACACGTGCTGAAATGACTGGGAAAAGGGAGAGCTCAGTCCCTCTACCTTCAAAATCGGTTCCCCTGGCGTATTGGATCGACTCGGGAAACGCTGCGTCAGATCCCGTCCGACCATTTTGGAGATAATCAGGTCTGTCGTCAGCTCAGCTGCCCGCCATGTTCCAATGAGCTTGCCATCGCGCATGATCGTCACGTCATCCGCAATCCGTAAAATTTCTTCCATCTTGTGTGAAATATAGATGATGGCGACACCCCTGCTCTTCAGTTCGCGGATGATCGCAAATAGCTGCTCTACCTCGTTTCCCGTCAGTGAAGACGTCGGTTCGTCCATAATAATCACTTTGGATTGGTAGGAGACAGCTTTGGCAATTTCAAGCGACTGTACCTTGGATACAGACAAATCACGGACGACAGCGTGCGGATTCAGGTCCATTCCCAGATCAGCAAACAGCTTCTGTGTATCCAAAAGCATTTTTTTCTCATCCACAAACGGAAAAGGACCGATTCTTTTGACCGGAAAACGTCCTAGCCATATGTTTTCCATGACATTGCGAAAGGGCACCGGATGCAGCTCTTGATGAATCATAGAGATGCCATGTGCCAGCGCGTCCTTTGAGCTGCTCATCGTCACCTGCTCATTGTTTAACACGATTTCTCCCGCATCTGGCCGATAAATTCCGAAGAGACACTTCATCAGGGTCGATTTGCCTGCTCCATTCTCTCCCATCAAGGCATGGACTGTTCCAGGACGGACTTTTAGCGTGACATCATCGAGTGCCTTGACCCCTGGAAATTCTTTATGAATGTGGTTCATTTCCAACAAAAACGCATGCTGGCCCATGCGAATGCCCTCCTTTTTGCAAAATCATCCCCATCACCGAAACAGGAGAGTCGGATTCGTCTCTTCACCGACTCTCCTGCTTTTTATTGCGCGTCGTTCATGTTTTCCTTGGTGATTTTTTTGTAGGGCACCCACACGTACTTGCCGTCCGTAATGTCAAAGCCTGTGGAATCTTTTGTTGGCGTTTCGCCCTTCGCCAATGATGCCGCGATGCTAAGGGTGGCTTTTCCTTGGTTATTCGCATCGTTAAGGACCGTTCCGAGCAAGGTTCCCGCCTCCAGCTCCTTCAGTGCAGGCGCTGTGGCATCCACGCCAACAACGGGCATATACTTGCCATTCGCAAAATAGCCAGATGCCTTCAGCGCTTCGATTGCACCCAGCGCCATATCGTCGTTGTTGGCAAGAACGGCTTCGATCTTGTCACCGGAAGCTGCGAGGAAGGCTGCCATCTTTTCCTGCCCTTTTACGCGATCCCACATGGCCGTATCTTCCGCGACCTTCTCTACTTTAATCCCTGCATCTTCAATCGCCTTTACCGAAAACTTCGTCCGCAGCTCAGCATCCTGATGTCCCGGCTCGCCTTTTAACATGACATATTGGAGAACGCCATCCTTGTTTTTGTCTGCTTCCGGATTTGCCTTCCAGTAATCGACGATCAGCTCCCCAGAGATCGTGCCGGATTCCTCCGCTTTTGCTCCCACGTAGTAGACTTTATCCCACTTCTGCATATCCTCTGGCATCGGCTCACGGTTAAAGAAGACGACAGGAATATTGGCTTGCTTCGCCTTGTCGATAAGGACGCCAGCAGCTGTGCGATCCACCGGATTGATGGCGAGGGCATTTACCTTTTTGTTAATGAACAAATCCACTTTGTCATTTTGCGTAGGCTGGGCATTTTGGCTGTCTACAATGTCCACCTCCGCTTTGCCCTCCGCGGCCTTAGAAATCGCATTGCGTACTCCTGTCATGAACGTATCATCGAACTTGTAGATGGCAACTCCGATTTTGGGATTCCCCGCAGGAGTCGATCCTCCCCCCGACGCTGTAGGCTGCGAACCGCCTGTTTGTGAGCATCCAACCACCGAGAACGTAACAGCGGCCACCAGTGTAGTGGCAATCAGCTTTCTCATTCGATAATCCCCCTTTATCCCCTATGTTTACATCTGATATACACCAAATGTAAGCGTTTTCCTAAATGTGTTCCATCGAAAATCCTGCGCATTTCTATCAAAATTCTCATCTGTTTTTCGGTGGCCTATTTAACGAAGGGGAAGAGCAGCTTTTGATTCTCCGACCAGAACATATTCTCCCGATCGATTACTTTTGTTCCAGTGTCGACCAGACTTGGCACTGCTTCTTTGTTGCTCGCTTCGACTGCGTACTTGACGCCGAGATATCCCATCGATAGCGGCTTCTGGATGATCGTCGCGGAAATGATTCCTTCCTGCAAATACTCCAGCACTTCCGACGGACTGTCGATTGCTACGATTTTGACTTTGTCCCGCAGTCCACTGTTTTCCATTTCCTCTGCCACACCGATTGCTGTACTGGCATCGAGTGCAATTACACCTTTCAACTGCGGATGCTTGCGGATCAGTTCGCGCGTCCACTCACCGATCTGCTTTTTATCCAAGGGAATATTGTCGTTGGCAACCAGCTCAACCTGCGTTTCCCGTGGGAGCAAATCGAGGACGCCCTGTTCTCTTCGTTTGGCATTTGCTTTTGACCGATCTGTGCCGAGCAATGCAATTTGTCCCTTTTTTTCGATCAGGTACACCATTTTTTCGAATGCCTTCATGCCCATATCGTAGTTATCTGTCCCAATGTAGCTTTTAACAGCTGAATCTTTTCCGACTGTGTCGAGTACAAGGATCGGGATGGCCCGCTCTCTTGTCAGCTTGATGGCTTCTCGCAAAACTTGTTCGTCACTAGGTGCCACCACGATTGTCTCGGAGCCATCTGCGATTGCCTGCTGCACCAGTTCCATTTGCCTCTGGGCATCCTCCTCATAGTCCGGCGCGTAAAAATTCAGGTTTCGCTCATATTCCTTGGCAGCCATCTCCGCCCCGAGCTTAACCGTTCGCCAATAATCGCCGTGCTTCATACGGACGATCAGCGCCACTGTCTTTTTCTTGTCTACTTCCACATCCGTAAGCGGAGCACTACACGAGTAAAAAAGCGTCACCGCTACCAAAACGAACAGTCCGCATACGCTAAATCGTTTCACCGCTGCTGTCCTCATAAACGATCTCGCTCCTCTGCAAGCTGGCACGGAATCCATACACGCACAACGGTCCCCTCTTCCTGTTCGCTCGCGATTTCCAAACCGTACTCTTCACCGAAGGTCAAGCGGATGCGCTCTTGCACGTTTTGAATCCCAACGCCCGAGCCTTCTTCGCTTTTGTAAAAGCCAGCTTTTACTTGTGCAAGAACATCAGGGGACATGCCCAAGCCATTGTCGCTTACCTGAAGTAACACCTTACCGTCGATGAGTGCTGCAAATATGCGAATCCGGCCCGGATCAGCCAAATGCTCAATCCCGTGGTAGATGGCGTTTTCCACAATCGGCTGGAGCAGTAACTTCAGCGTCAGACAGTTGAGCACTTTATCTTCATTTTCATCCTCGACCACGATTTCGTACTCAAATTTTTGCTTGTACCTCATTTTTTGAATAATGAGATAATGCCGTACATGTTCCAGCTCCTCCCGCACCGTGATAATGTTCTTGCCTCTGCTCAGGCTAATCCGAAACAGCTTTGACAACGAAGTAATCGTGGTGATGACATCCTCATTTTTTCCGTTGCCGACCATTCTGACCACAGAGTTCAACGTATTGTACAGAAAATGCGGATTGATCTGTGCCTGTAGCACCTCCAGCTCGCTTTTTCGTTTGGCTTCCTGTTCCTGAATGATCTGGTGCATCAATTCCCTGACCTTCGCGACCATCAGATGAAAACGCAAGGAAAGCTGTTCGACCTCATGGCTTCCCCGGATCGGTTCACTCTCTGAAAAGTCGCCCTGCTCCACCTTTTCCATGGATCGCTCCAGCAGCTTGATCGGTCGTGATATCTTCGCAGAGAGATAGTGCAGCACGAACAACACAATGACAATCACAAAGATGAGCAGCCAGAAAATGAAGCGACTGATTTCTTTTTTGGTCGTCACGATCTCGTCCATGTAGGAAACCCCAATGATTTTCCAGCCTAGCTGATCGATCGTCTTGATGGTAATCAAGCGCGTTTCGTCCTGTGTCTCTTCTACATAGCTGCCGTAGGAATGCTTCAGCGGCAAGGAACGGTTTTCATTTTTCAATCCGGCGTAAATCAATTGCTGCTGCGGATGGTAGACGATGTTCCCAACCAAATCGATGATGTAGACGTACCCCTTTTTTCCCAAGCCCACTCTTTGGCACAGGTCATCGATCTCTTTGAAATTCACATCGACTAAAAGTACGGCAGGAATTGCCCCGTCAGGTCCGTGGAGAAGAATTTCCCGACTCATCGAGACGACCCAGGTGTACTCCCCTTTAAACAAGTTCTGGATATGCGGGAGCGAAAAAGACAGGTTCGTCGGGTCCTCGATCGCCTTTTGGAACCAGCTCTGTTCCGTCAAACGAGTGTCTCTCCTCAGTACTTTGGAAGGAGTTGTGGCCAATAACGTTCCGTCTCGTGTAAAAACCGCGATGGAGACGATGTCCTTTCTCGTTTCTACGATTGTCTCCAGCTGTTCGCTCAGCTTGTCTGCCGTGAGTCCCTTGCTTCTTCGGATCTTGTCATCGACGAGTTCGAAAATTTGCGTCATCCCATTCAAATAGCTGTCCAGATTGTATTTCACCTGTTCCAGGATTTGCTGTGTATGCAGATAGGCGTTTTGCTCTGCCGTCTGCGCAAATTTTCCGTACAGCATCACCCCGACAAACAGCATGACGAGTACCGTCACGAGTGTAAAGGAAGTGGTAATGATAAATTGAATGCCTTTGACCTTGATCACCGCGAGCAATCGTTTCATGGGTTATCCTTCCTGCTCGCTCTGACTTCGGTACTCTTTGGCGGACATGCCTGCATACTTGCGAAAGCTGAAGCTAAAATAATTGGGATCGGTATATCCTACTTTTTCCGCGATTTCAAAGGACTTCAAATCGGTCGTCCGCAAAAGCTCCTTGGCCTTTTCCATGCGTAATGACAGGAGATAGGACACAAAGGTGGTTTTCGTCTCTTTCTTGAAAATACCGCTAAAATAACCGAGGCTGATGTGCAGATGATCGCACACCTTGTGGATGGATATGTCGGGAGAATGATAATGCGTGTGGGTGTAGTCCAATGCCTGGGTGATCAATCTCCTGTACGTCGTTTGCCGTCCGCTTGCGATACTCGCCATGATGCGCTCACAAATTTCTGTGATCTGTTCTCGGGCATCCTCCATACTGGTAAAAGTCGTCATAACCTGCAAGAGATAGCGTTGCCCACCAAACAGTTGATCCATGTCAACTTCGGCACGGTGGGCAGTCTTCAAGATGGTCGTCATAATCTCCAACAAATAAATCCGGTAGTCCTCAATGGATACGGGGACACGCGCCACTTGATCAAACAATTCATCAATCACGTTCCGGAGCTCCGCACTCGTCCCCATTTTGATGCACCGAACCAACTCATGCTCTCTTCTCTCATCGAGGCGTATCTGCTCACTCGCTTGCTTTTCCACGTCATTGATCACAATCATCCTGTTGCAGCCAAGGATGCTTTTGTAATCGAGTGCCTGCATGGCGTCCTCATACGAGTAGGGGAGTGCCGCAACATCTATTACGACGTTGCCAATTCCGATTGTTACCGTGATGCTCATATATTTTTCAATCGTACGCCTGATTTCTTCTGCGATGTTTTGTGTTCGCACTTCGATTCGCTGTGTGTCGTCCTCTTTTGTTCGCATGAGCAGCACGACCTGATCTTCATGGAGAAAAACGATGCCCGCCTGTTTGCCTGCGTTCAACTGCTCTTCCGCGATATTTTTCACAGCAAAAAGAAACAGCTGCTGCTCCTCCTGCTTGGACTGGTCTACACAAATGACAGCCACGAGATATTCGGGACTCCTGAGCTCTATTCCGTATTCGCAGGCTTTTGAAAAAACATCGTTCTGTACGAGCTGACGACTCAACAAAGATGATAAAAAAACCTCCCGCAACACCGGCAAGCTTTTTCGATAGCTATCGCGCAGCAGCTGAACATTTTCCCGATGGGCCGCCTCTTCGTCCATCCGTCGCTTGACCTTGTCCAGCGCTTCCATCAGCTCACTCGCGGAAAACGGCTTGAGCACATATTCATCAATTTGCAGCTTCACGGCCTTTTGCGCGTACTCGAACTCATCAAACCCAGTCAGGATAATGATGCGAATGGCAGGGTAATCGCGCCCGATGGACTCCGCCAGCTGAAGTCCGTTCATAAAGGGCATCTTGATGTCGGTTACAACGACGTCCGGTCGCAGTCTCTCGACCAGTTCCAATGCCTCTCTGCCATTTTCTGCTTTGGCAACCACCTCGTATCCGTGGCTATGCCAGTCAATTTCTTGGCTAACCCCTTCTCTTACATCTTCTTCGTCATCTACCAATATCAGCTTATACATAGGCACCTCCCGCTGTTGTACTTGTACAACGGGAGGCGATTGTTTTCCTGCCAATGGAATGGTAAGGCGCTACCACGTCTTATTCAGATCATCTGCATAGAACAGAATCGCTTTTTGATAGGCCAAAATCGTAGGATCGCTTGAGGTTTCTGCGAGGTTTTTCAGGAGGAGATTCATGGCTTCGTGGTGCTTCCCGAGATTGTAATAGGCCATGGAAAGAAAAATCGGAAAGGAACGGTCGCAGGGGAACTGTTGCATCCCCTTCGCGAGCGTATCTGCTGCCTTCTCGTATTGTCCCAGCGTGCGATACGTACTGCCCAGACCGAGTAATGCCCCTTGCAGGTCGTCTTCGACGGACAGTCCGAGCTCAATCGCTTTTTCGTAAAAGGGAACGGCTTCCTTCTCCAATCCGGCTGCGTCGTGGCACCACGCACATTGATATTGGGCGACAGGATCAGTCGGGGATTGGCTGACGAGCTGAAGGGCAAGCTGGATCGCTTCGTCCAGATGCCCTTCTTTTCGCAGATGGATGATATTTTGGATCATCTGGTTCATGTGAGCACTTCCTTTGCCTCGGTATCTCTCTTCCCCCTAGCGTAACAGGGCAGCTTGGCAAGGTGAAGCCAAATTACGTGCCCTGCAAGGATTTTGTCCGCTCTCTTTCACTTCTCCTTTGTCGGTACGCTCTCATCCACGACCAGCCCAAAATGAGAAACGGAACCAGAACCAACAGGATCAACAGGATGCCGTCCCAAAACTCCCACGAGTGAAGCGAAGCATTTTTCATGTCGTCGGCGATGATCCAAATGAAATCAAGCGCCATGCGCAGCTGATACTGGACAAAGAACCAGATGCCCCACACCGATCCAATCAAGTAGACCCAGCTATACCAGCGGATGACTCTTTTCTCATGGTCGGCTACGTACTCCCATTCCTCCTGCTCATCCTGCGTCAAGGAACGGAATTTCCCCTTTAAAAACAGGCGTGTATTCACCATCAAATTGGAGCATTGGAACTTGGTTGCCAACACGTAATACAAGTCGGTCTGCATGAAAACCATGAACTGAAAGGCCAAAGCCATGAGCAGGATCACATTCAGCATACGAATGAATGCTTCCATGAAGGGCACAAGCGTCAGCCAGCCTTGATCGTTGGCAAACAACAGAATCACACCGATTCCCATAAACATCGCATCCCAGGACATTCCCGCCAAAAACGCCCTGTATCTGCGCTGTGGCTCAACGAGAACAATATTGGACATATTCGTCTCTGCTACGGCAAAAACAAGTCGATGCCCCAAACCGATACGACTGCCGATCCCCAATGATCGGGCCCCCAACAAGTGGGCCATCTCATGGAAAAATAGAAAAACCCAAGTGGCCACGAAAGAAACCACAACCGAAACCGTCACGGAAGAAGAAACAAAAATATCGGAATAGACCGGGATATACTTGCCCGTAAACAAACAAATCAAAAGACCTGTGAAAAATAAGATACCGTATAATCCAAAGGCAACACGGTTAAAGAAAAACTGACCGGTACCCTGCTTGATCCAAGAGAAATGATCCACAACCGGTACTGGCTCGTTGACAACTTCTCCATCTGCCATGTGCACAAATTGATAGGAACCAATTAAATCCTGCGCAAAATCAAGCACATCCACTGGTTCGCCCAACCGTTCTTCCATGATCGTCGCGACTTCATTGATGCTCTTCCCTTCATCCAGCATATCGATGATCTCGACACCAATGGCCGGAAGCACAATGAAATTGCTGATATCCGTTCGTCCAATGAGGATCTCTTCCTCGTTTTCCGCCCGACGCGCTAGCGGGTGCATCTTGAGAATGCTATCTCCTGAGATGTTCAATTGACAGACACCTTCCTCTCTTACAGGAACGACTCCTTACTTTACGAGCACTTCATTTCTCTTGATATGAAAAATCGGCTCCGTTCCGCTGCCCTTGCCACAAGTCGGGCATTCAGCTTCATTACGCTCCCACTCAAAAAACACACTCTTTTCCAACGTGTTGAAATCGAAAATGATAAATTTGCCCGCCGATTGTACCGGAGCGATTCCTGTCAAATACCTGATAGCATCGGAAGCCATCATTCCCGTTATCATCATGGTGTTGGGTGCAATGGTGGCGGTAGGCAGAATAAAGTTGGTATCGAGCAGCCTTTGGATCAACTGCGGATAGTCCTCGATCTGTCTGGAACGATGCAAATGCATGCAGTCGATACAGCCTGTCTTGCCCGGTTCTACCATGAAGAACTGACCTTCGATGAGGTTGAATCCCCCAGCAATGAACGGGATTTGCAGCTTGGTGCAGGCATGATTCACCCATCTCTGCAAAAAGAAAAAGGGCTGATCGGCTGCGAGCATCACGAGGTCACTTCCGGCAATAGCCCGTTCCACGTCTTCGCTGGACTTGATTTGCATCGTCTCCGTTTCAATCAATACCTCAGAATGAAGCCTTCCGATGAAATCACGTGCCGCTTCCACCTTCAGGCGACCAATATCATGCTCGTTAAAGACCATTTGTCTGTTCAAATTGCTGAGCTCTACTCTATCAAAATCCACGAGCTTGATATGCTGGATTCCCGCTCCTACCAGATTGACCAGTAGTGTAGAGCCAAAGGCACCCATTCCCAGTATCGTCACTTTTTTACTACATACCTGTTCCTGTAGCTCGCTTGGGCTTTGATTGAGATCGGTAAACAAGGAGAAGTAGCGGATATTCGCTTTATATCTTTCCTTTTGTTCTGAAGTCAGAACGGAAGCCTCTTCCTTCGCCTGATCCATCAGGAAGCCCAATCCACTCAGTGATTCCACTGCTTCCGATATTTCTTCATACGTAATTTCGGGGTAATCCACAACCACTAATGTATGTATTTCACCGACAGTACGAGTGCCATCCATCATTTTGATCATCTTGCGGATGGACCCATTCTCGTCTTCCAATTCGAAAGTATAGCCAGGAGCCTCTCCCAAGCGGATCATTTGCTCTGTCACTTCATAAATGGGATGCACTGGTTTAAATAAAGGACGACGTTCCATACAAAACACCTCCCAATAATGGGGTTCGCTAACCCGGCTCATTTTAGATGAAAAAAGGGAATAGCTCGTGTGCTATTCCCCCGCTTCTTAAGAGAATTAAGCTGCTACTGCAGTAGTGCGAACGCTTTCAACTTTTTTCGCTTGGATTTTCATGGATAGTTCCTCCTCTCTATGATCGAAAATTAAGACAAGTTCATTATATTTCATAAATTTACAGAAATCTACAAATATTAGCAATAAATTATATATTTTGGTAATATTCGACTATTTATTTCGTAAGCAATAGGATTTTCCTTCCATTTTCTATCAAAAATCTTAAAGTTCCTTCTTTTTGGGAAAAGGTTTCTATTCTTTTTGGAAAACCACCCTGATTTTGGGACACTTTCATTTTGGGATTCGTAGTACTAGGATGTAATAGGGAAATTTCACCAAGATCACTTTTGTTTGATCAAAAAAGGAAAAGCTGCGCAGCGAGCCTTTTTTGCTTAGGGGGAGCACTAATGGAGGAAGATCGAGTGATCATCGGGCGGGTCTTGCAAGGAAACAAAGACGCCTACTCCGAGATCATTTCCAGATACCACGGAAAAGTAAGTTCCATTCTCCGTAAAATGCTGGGACATACACCGGATGCACAAGATATCGTGCAGGAAATTTTCATCAAGACGTATTACCATTTACCAGAATATAAAACAAACTACGATTTTTCTGCATGGTTATACCGGATAGCAGCCAACCACTGTCTGGACGAGCTGCGTAAGCGCAAACGAAAGCAGCAGCTCACCGCAAGCGAAGAGATAGAACCAGTGGATAGCCATACACCGGAGGTTGCCTTTCTGAATAAAGAGGGTCAGCGCTTGTTGCGTCAAAGGATGATGTCCGTCGAAGAAAAGTATCGGATCGTCCTCGAAATGCGCTACTTCGAATCATTGAGTTGTGAAGAAATCAGTCATCGATTGTCGATTCCGTCGAGTACTGTGCGGACGCGCCTGTCTCGTGGAAAAGACAAGCTCAGGGAAGCAATCGGGCATGCAGGGCAAGGGGGGGACTTTCATCTATGAAATGTTTAGATAAAGGACAAATTGCTTTGTATCTATACGACCTTCTTGAGCCAGAGGAAGCCGAGGTCATAGCAGCCCATTTGGAAGGATGCCGTTATTGCCAGTTGAAGTTAAAGCAGGAGCTGGACGAGCTGGAAGATCCGGAAGAATCGCTAGCGACAGACGAGCCATTCGAAGCTGTCATCCATGACATCATGGCGAGTCTTCCCCCTTACCCCATACACGTTCTGAAACGATCAGAGAGACAAAACAGACAGAAGAAAATCGATTGGAAAAAAAGGAGCCTGGATATCGTGAAAAAAGCCACCATCGCCGTAGCAGGAATGGCAGCAGTCGTCTATTTTGGAACCCTTACCTCACCGTCTTTTGCGACTTATGTAAGTGACTTGTATGCCGCTACCATAAAATCACAGCCGCAGCAGACGGAGAGTAGCTTGTTTACAGCAGAAGCGTCCGAAGACGCCCTCATCCAGCGCGGACTTCAAGAAGGATATAACAAGAAGCTTGATTTGAAAGCCACCGACAACGGAATGACCCTGGAAGTAAAAGAAGTCATGGCAGACACGAGGGATGTCCGGATTATTTTCGGATTCAAGGATAAGAACGGTAAGCAGCTTGAAAAGTTGTTCCGGAATTTCCCTCTGGGAGCTGAAGATAAACTGGACGAAACCTATGAAATCAAAATCACAGACGAAGATGGAAACGTTCTTGAGACAATTGATAAGTACCATCTTAAGTATAACAAGAAGGAAAGCATCGGCGAAAAAGATGAGTACTTGATGGTCAGCCGACCGATTAGCAGATATTTTACAGATGTCAGCAAGATTCCTGACAAACTGAACATCGAGCTTAGCATCAAGAAGCTGGACAAAGTTGACGGAAATTGGAGCGTAACCATTCCTGTTGATATTTCCAAAGCAAAAAAAGAAACAAAAATTGTTCCCATCAACGAGCAGTATACCGCTCCCAATGGCGAAGTGATTAATCTGAAGCAAGTAACGGTGACACCTGGACAGACTGAATTCGTTATCGAGAATACAGAAGGAAGTGGTAGTTCCCCATCCTTAACTTATGAAGTTGTGGACGACAAAGGAGCTGTGCTCGCAGCCTGGAGCAATCTTGATCTAACGAGTGAATTTGGGGAAGAGCCGAATCCATTTTTCAAAAATGTTAGCAGGGAGTATTTCGTTCGTGCAACCGACGACAAAGATATTCACTTCATCACCTTTCATTCCTTGCCGGCGGATAAAAATCTAACCTTTAGAGTGGGCGATAATTACGATCAGATTCCTTCGAATTTTAAGCAAAAGCTGTCCACTGAGACACTGAAGACCGCGCCTGTCACGATAAAGCACGATGGAAGTACGCTAACCTTCTCAAACTTTGCTTCAGAAGAGATAACAAAAACAAACCCAATCACGTCTGAAAAACATAAAATGCTACGTAGTATTTTACAGTTTGAAGCAACTTTGGCACCAAGTGTGGCCTACTTAGATGACTTTCAGGGTGTTGATGACAAGGGGAAAGAGTACCGTTTCTATTTCTTCGGCTCAACAACAAAAGATGAAAAGGGCAATTTTATCATGAAAGGTACACTCCAAAAAGATATGGACGTAATCCCGAAAGAGCTGACGTTTACCTTCGAGGAGCAAGTGAACGTAAAGAAAGACATGGACTGGAGCGTAGCTATTCCGTTGAAGTAGTACCGCAAAAATGAAAATCACCTCTCCCGATGAAACTGTAACAGCTCACGGGAGAGGTGGTCTTTTTTAGTTTTGGGTTCCTTTTATAGCCTTCACAGTAGCCAATGCAGCAGCAAGATCCTCATAGATGACATTCCCTACGACAACCGTATCTGCAATGGCGGCCATTTCTGCGGCCTGCTCTGGAGTACGAATCCCGCCGCCATAAAAGAGGTGGGCTTCGCCCGCGCCTGCTTTGGCAGCCTTCACGATTGCCGGATCGCCATATGTACCGCTGTACTCCATGTAGACAATCGGCAAACGGCAAATGTTCGTCGCTACCTGTGCGTACGCTTTGGCCTGCGCGGCATCCGCAATCGGACGTGCTTTCGTCAGCTGTGCTACGCCCGCTTCTGGATTGGCGATGATATATCCTTCTGTAATGATCTCATCCCAATGAATATAAGCGCCAAACGCTTGAAGCCCCGATACATGCGGAGCAAAAATCCAGTCTGGATCGCCAGCATTCAATACAAGCGGGATCAAGTACGAATCAAATCCCGGCACAACCGCATCCAGCGAGGAAATCTCCAAGACAGCCGGCACTGCGTAACGACGCAATCGCGACATCAATTCGAGCGTATTGTCATAGGTCACACCGTACGTGCCGCCTACAATGATCGCATCTGTTCCGGACTCGCAAATCGCCTCCAAGGCCTCGTTATCGATTGTTTTATCCGGGTCTAGTTTAAATGTATGGCGCCAGCCACGATAGTCAATCAACGTTGCCTGCCTCCTAGCTATTTTCCGATCCGCTCGAGCGCCATCTGGTATCCGTCATTTCCATAGTTCAAACAGCGTTTGACGCGGGAAATGGTCGCCGTACTTGCGCCGGTCTCTGCTTCAATCTGATTGTAAGTAAAGCCTTTGCGGAGCATTCTCGCTACTTCCAGGCGCTGTGCGAGCGACTGCATTTCGTTCACTGTGCACAGATCGTCAAAAAATTGATAGCACTCTTCCATCGTTTCCAGGGAAAGAACTGCTTCAAACAACTGTTCGAGCCCTTTTCCTTTTAATTTTTCCAATTGCATGTCTGTCACCTCTGTTATATAGTCCGTCTTTTCGAGCGGTTTCTCACTGTACAATTTTTAAGCACTAAAGCTTCAACAATTATCTTAGAAGAAACCGCCTTCATCCGCAAGCCCTAATCCTTACTGGAACTTGAGCGACTTCGACAGACCCGGTGAGGTCGGCAATATAGCCACCCATGTATTTCCTGACAAAAGCGGTGCTTCTTGCGTCAAAGCGGCGTCCTCATAGGCACGGATGACACCATTGCTGCGCTTCCATTTGACCTTCCGCGCTTTTCCTTGCTGGAATAAATAACCGTCCCCCGGACCGATTACATCGACGGATAGACGCCCTTCTTTATCCAGCACGCGGTGTTTGGCAGAGATGACCAACAGATTGGTCGTGGATAA
Source organism: Brevibacillus fortis (assembly GCF_046196545.1). Taxonomy (GTDB): domain Bacteria; phylum Bacillota; class Bacilli; order Brevibacillales; family Brevibacillaceae; genus Brevibacillus; species Brevibacillus fortis_A. The sequence goes on along the minus strand of NZ_CP176370.1, from coordinate 745,230 downwards.
CTGTTTCTTGTCGCTCAAGTCCAAATGCGGCTTGCCTGCCGTGAAGCGCATGTATTTCTTTTGCTCGGAATCATATGTAAAAGCAGCTTTATTCAATGAGTGGAACGTCAGATCTACCTGTGTAGCAGGCTCGCCTTCCTTGATCTCGGTATCCTCCGGCAGGAACGTAAAGTGAGGTACCTCTGCCGTCTGACGCATCCCTTTATCCTGCATCGCTTTTTCCAGGAGTTCTGGCTTGGTGTACAGGTTATGCGGCATTTTGCGGAATTTTTCTCGCCAAAAGTACTGGCCGTTCGGGATTTCATCCAGATGGCTGAGGTCTTTTCGCGCCAAGGTTTCCAGCGCATCCGGACTGCCTCCCGCGTGAACGAGGACAGCATCAAAGCCGTTCCCGATCTGGATAAAATAAGGGCGGATACTGCGGACAGGTCCAATTACTTCCGGTTTTTGGCTTTGGAATATCGCAAGAAAGCGGGTCATTTCCCCTTCGGACAATACCTCATAAATCATGTCCGCTTTGTTGACGCCTGTTTGTGGACGGGCGGGCGGCGCGTTGTTGATCATTACCATGATCGGGCGTTTGCTTCCCAGGTTTTCATGACTGCCAAGTCCTGTCATCGGTGCCTTATACGCATACTCGATAGGCTGATTCGTTTCCGGTGGCGTCTGCACAATCGGATCAGGCATTTGCGGACTAGGTTGGGTATCCACCGGCTTTTGAGCGCATGCCGTCGTTAAGAGCATGAAGGCTAGTACCATGAGAGACGATTTGACTGTTCGTTTCATATGAATCGCTCCTTTCCATCTCTCGTTGTCTTTTTTTCCCTGTTTCTTTTTCCAGAAGGATACAGGGGAATCCTGCTTCCACACGTTTTCCACGATTCTCATACGTCCGTGCCACACATCTTGTTTTTGGCTATGCTACAATAATGAAAAACAGATGCAAAGCGAGGCCGAAATCTATGAATACCCCCTACCTCGTCTATCTGGTGGACGATGAAACGAATCTGTTGGAGCTGCTGCAATCGTATTTGCAAAGTGCCGGATTGCAGGTAAAAGCGTTTTCTAGTGGCAAGGATGTCTTGCCGTTACTTGATGAAGAAATACAGCCACATTTGTGGATATTGGACATCATGATGCCCGACATCGACGGCTATGAGCTCTTGCGTCTCATTCGTGAAAAATCAAATGTGCCGATCATCTTCATTTCCGCTCGCGATCAGGATGTCGATAAAATCATCGGACTGGAACTGGGCAGCGACGACTACTTGGCGAAGCCATTTCTTCCTCGTGAGCTGGTCATCCGTGCGAAAAAGCTGCTACAGCGCACCTATGAGAAGCCTGGTGCCTCTTCTTCCTCTACCCAAACTTTCCAAGATTGGGTAACGGTTGATCCTTATATGATCTCAGAAAAAGGCAGACAAGTAAAAGAAGGCGACGAGCTCATTGATTTAACCACAAAAGAATTCGAGCTCATCGTCTACCTTTTGCACAATCAAGGCTTGGCCTTAAATCGCGAGCAGATTCTGACCTCTATCTGGGGAGAAGACTACATCGGCTCAGACAGGGCTGTCGATGACTTGGTGAAGCGCATCCGCAAGAAAATGCCCAAGTTTCCATTGGAGACGGTCTATGGCTTCGGCTACCGAATGACAAGAATATGAGCAAATTCCGACTGAAAAACCTGCCGATCTCCAGGCAAATCCTCATTTTGTTCATGATTCTGACAAGCGTCCTTGGGGTTGGCCTTGGCATCGGGTATCCACTGGCTGTCAAACAGTATCTGGTATCCAACACTTACACGCTCTTGGAAGAAGAGTTTTACACATTATCTCAGCATATCTCCTTCAATGAGCATAATGAGCTGCTGCCTGTTCCGGCTGCGGCCCCTTACTTTTTACAGCTCTTGCTCCAACGTTATGAGTACTCATTTGATATGATCGTCTATGCTGAAAACGGACGAGAGCTGGGCAGCCGAAGCAATGGCCGCATTCCGTACGAGGATGCCAAGGAGTTGTTCCAACAAGCAGCCTCGTATCCAAGCAACAAGCTCCAGCATGGTTCGCTGGACCGTGGAGCCGAGAGTTATTTGTTCGTCAGCAAAAAAATGGATTACCACGGCTTCCCCTACTACATGGTGCTCTTCTCCAAGGAACAGGAGCTCAACCAGATCAACTCGATTTTGACACGTCAGTTTTTGTTCGTTTTTGGTCTGCTGCTGCTCGTAAGCTGGTTGTTGGCCGTGTGGTTTAGCGGGTATTTGAGCAGGCCGCTGCGTACACTTGAAGAGCTGTGTAAAAAAATCGCTCGTCGTCAGTTCGATATTCCGCTTGCGATGGATCGCGGAGATGAGATCGGACAGCTCGCCCGCTCATTCGATATGATGAAAAACCAACTGAAGGAATACGACGAATCGCAGCAGCATTTTGTCCAAAATATTTCCCATGAGCTCAAAACACCGATCATGGCGATTCAAGGATACACGCAAGGACTCATAGAAGGCGTCTTCCAAGGCCCTCAGGCTGAAAAAGGGCTTTCCATCATCATGGAGGAGAGCAAGCGCCTCGAAAAGGTCGTCGGACAGCTCTTGTATATCACGAAGATCGAGTCTGTCTCTCAGATGATGCAAGTCGACCGCGTCGACCTGTCAGAGATGATGCACCTGTTGAAGCAGCGACTCTCCGTGCTGAATCCGCAAATCGAGTGGGAGTTAAATCTGGCAGCCGACTTGATCGTGGAGGGAGACGGCGAGCAATTGAGCACTGCGTTCGTCAATATCATGGAAAATCAACTGCGCTACGCCAAAAGCCGACTTACCATCACAGGAAGACACGCGGGAAAAAGCGTCGTTGTCGCGATTTCCAATGATGGGCCACCTATTGAAGAGGCGCTGCTGCCGAATTTGTTCCAGCGCTTCCGCAAAGGAAAGTCGGGAAAGCATGGGCTTGGACTCGCGATTGCCCGTGCCGTTTTGGAAGCACATAAAGGAACGATCGATGCTCGCAACGATCCTGATGGGCCATGCTTTACGATGATCGTACCCGTTGAGTTTAAAGGCCGATTGAACTGATAGGAGGGGACACTTGTCCTCTCTTTTTCTATTCTAAAGGAGAAATTCGATAAAAGCGTAGGAAGATACCGTGACAAAACCAAGCTTCTCATACACGTGTACCGCCGTGGGATTATCCGCAAAAAGCCGGCTACGGCCATTGGCTCCTCCTCCTTCCGAAAAGAGCGCGATGTGTGGCGACTATATTCGGAATCTGTACGCGCGACAGGAGAGGCTCTGCTAATGCAATCACGCCCTTTTGTGAGCATCGGCTCCACCTCGTAATTTTCCTCCTCCTCTACCACATGAAGAGACAACCCGTGAAACGGCATCCCTTTTAAGTAGTATCCGATGGCGGTTACTTCTCCTTGAACGCTGTCCGTTACGACGACGCTCCTATCCGTTCGGGAAGTACATGTTCCTGAAAAATACACGAATCTTCTAACTAAATTTACTGCAAAAGCTGGCGATGTTCATGACCTGTTCGCAATTTTAGCAAAGAAATCACTCCTTCTATCGATTCCCTATTGACGTTGTCGTGCTTCACGGTTAACATGGTAAAAATTTCTCTAATAAAGAGGCAGTTCAAAAATCGAGACCAACTTCACCTAGGAGGAGAGAATCGTGGCTTTTTATTACACAGAACCATCTCGGACGTTTAATGAGTTTTTGTTGTTGCCAAATCTCACCACAAAAGAATGCACTCCGAACAATGTGGACTTATCCACTCCGATTACCAAGTATAAAAAAGGTGAAAAGCCTGCCATCACACTAAACATACCGTTCTCATCCGCAGTCATGCAAGCAGTTTCCGACCATCATATGGCGGTCGCATTGGCTAGATGTGGCGGTATTTCGTTTATTTTTGGTTCCCAGTCCATCGAAAGCCAGGCAACCATGGTTCGCAAAGCAAAAGGCTACAAGGCTGGTTTCGTCGTTAGCCGCTCCAACCTGACACCAAGACATACGCTGAAAGACATTTTGGAATTGAAAGAGGCGACAGGCCACTCCACCGTTGCCATTACGGAAGATGGTACGGCAAAAGGCAAGCTGCTCGGAATCGTAACGGGTCGCGATTATCGCATCAGCCGCGACTCTCAGGACAAACTCGTCAGCGACATCATGACACCATTCTCGAAGCTGATCTATGGCAAATCCGGCATCACGCTCTCCGAAGCCAACGACCTGATCTGGGAGCACAAGCTTAACTGCTTGCCAATCGTAGACGAAAATCAAAATCTCGACTTCCTCGTTTTCCGCAAGGACTACGATTCCCGCAAAAACAATCCGCTGTCCCTCTTGGACGCGAACAAGAGCTATATCGTAGGTGCCGGTATCAATACAAAGGACTACAAGGAGCGCGTCCCTGCGTTGGTGGAAGCAGGCGTTGATATTCTGGTCATCGACTCCTCCGACGGCTTCAGCGAATGGCAGCGCGAGACCGTTCAATTTGTAAAAGAAAACTTCAATGTTCCGATCGGTGCAGGTAACGTCGTCGATAAGGAAGGCTTCCGCTACCTCGTGGAATCGGGCGCAGATTTCATAAAAGTAGGGATTGGCGGCGGCTCCATCTGCATTACCCGCGAACAAAAAGGAATCGGGCGTGGTCAAGCCTCTTCCCTCATTGAAGTGGCAGCAGCTCGCGACGAGTACTTCAAGGAAACAGGCATTTACGTTCCGCTCTGCTCCGACGGCGGAATCGTACACGATTACCACGTGACACTGGCTTTGGCTATGGGTGCGGACTTTGTCATGCTGGGACGTTACTTCGCTCGCTTCGACGAAAGCCCGACCAAAAAAGTGAAAATCGGCAACAACTTCGTGAAAGAATACTGGGGAGAAGGCTCCAACCGCGCTCGCAACTGGCAACGCTATGACACTGGCGGCAAAAGCAGTCTCGTCTTTGAAGAAGGCGTAGACTCCTACGTACCATACGCGGGAAGCCTGCGCGAGAACATGGACCGTACCTTGAGCAAAATCAAATCGACCATGTGCAATTGCGGGTCGCTCTCCATCTCAGAGCTTCAGCAAAAAGCGCGAATCACCGTCATCTCTGCTACCAGCTTGGTAGAAGGCGGCGCACATGACGTTATCTTGAAAGAAAGCAGCATGGCTGCTGAGTAAGACAATCGACGGTAGTCACAAAAAAACCAGTCTGCAGCTTACAGTGCTAGCAGATTGGTTTTTTTCTTAGGGCCCCCACACTCAGTAAGAGAACGGGCAAGAACAAACCGTACGTCAAGGAATAAGGCATCCAAATTTCTGAAACGAAAGTATCAAAATAAGAGCGGTTAGGCATCGTCGCCAATGCCACCACAATCAAGATCATCCCCAGTGGCAGAGTCAATTGGCGGTAATCCCGCAACCCCACTGTATATGCGATTCCACAGCTCGCCGCATAATAGCAAACGGTAATTTTGACAAAGAGCGTAATAAACCAGATGACGGCCATCAACACTTCGATTCGCTCAAAAAAATTGCCGATACTGATTTTTTGTGCAAGTGTGTAGCTTGGGTAGGCGAGCAGTACGGTAATATCAGCACCCAAGACCAAGATTGCCACAGCGATAATCATCGTTAGGAATAAATTAGAAAAAAGGCTTCCCAAGATATACGCTTTGGCTGCACGCGCTGGCCGCTTTACCAAGGGAAACATCACGATCAGAATGACTGTTTCCAGCAAATAACCCATGTACCGGAAGTTCCCCCCAAAAACAGGCGCCATGCCATGCGCAAAGACAGGCTTCACATTTTCTATTTTGATTTGGGGGGAGATAAATACGATCAAGACAAAGAACAACAACAGAAAATACGGAAACAACAGCTCACTTACCCGAGAAAAGACTTCTACTCCACTGCGAACCCCGATGACGATGATCACTGTAAAAAGGACAAGAATAATTTCAATGGGGGTCTCCTGCATAATCTGTGTCGTGACAAAATCGCCAATCTCCATCAGCATGAGCGAAGCGTCGATGAAGAAATATGTGATAAACAGGATAGCCACCACTTTCCCCATCCATTTTCCCAATATATCCTCGCTGTACTGAAAGATCGACTTGTTCGGGTAGCGCATGCTAAGCGAAACATACAGATAGGTTAAAAGAAAGCCTTCCCCCCACCCTATGAGGGCGGAGATCCACGCATCTTGCTTGGCAGCGGTAGCAGTAAGGGAAGGAACGTACAAAATCGCGTCGCCAATCGCAAAAAGCGTCACGAGTATCATGAATTGCCTTGCGCTAATATGACCGTTGTCTATCAATTCCTCTCGCTCCCCCGCCTCGCTGCTGGCTACTGATTCATTCCACAGTTCCAAAAATGAAGTCGCTGAATGGTTTATAGACAAATGTGATCCAGTCCAACGGGTTCGGAATATTCGCCTCAAGCGATTCGGCTATGCCAAGTCCCGTTCCAACTACAAGGAAAATGAAGAAAACCAGCATTTCCTTTTTCATCGCGTTCCTTCTCAAATAAGGCACCTCAATAAGGGCAATGAGTAGGCTGATCAGCAAAATCAGTATGATGATCCACATGCTGTGCAGTGCACCTACTTTTTCGCAGGATTACTTTTACCATTTCCATAGATGGAAAAAGTTATGCTCTACTCCTTTTTCATGAAAGGAATAAACGAATTGCCTACTTTTCCTGTCCGCCTGAGCTTCACGTCTGTTTTGATTTTCACTTTCAGGTTGGAGAATTGAGAATCCCAATCCTCTTTCACCTTTTCCCACCCTTTGGGGTCATTTTGGTAGATCGACTGCCCAAATCCAAAAACATCTGAGTGATATTGCTTTTGCGCTTTATGAACGGCACTTACGATTTTTTCTCTGATCCTCTTTTCCACATCCTCCTCCAATTTGTACATGGTTTGGGGATTGGACAAATCTTTCGGACACGCCACCTCGCCTACATTCCCTTCTGCCGAAACACTCACTTCTATTTGCGGCTTGCCATTCTTCACCTTCCCGTTGACCGTTGTTTTGCTCCGAATAATCTCAATGACGATTTTTTTGTTTTTGTCGCACGGAATCTCTTCTATCGTACTGTCCACTCTGTCAGTGATATAGCTGAATCCGATGCTTTCCACTTCGTTAAACCACCCCAGCAGCTTATCTTTTTTGAAGACCCCAATGTCCTCGTACTTCAACAGATTGGGCGGGGTAACATTTTGGGAGTTCAAATCGGATGTACCCGGTTGTACCTTGCCTTTCATCGTAGCACCTACCAGAATCGGCTCTATGCCTTCTCGGAGCAAATCAGCAATAACTTCATCCAATTGCATGGAGACAATCGACCCCCAGGCTTTCTCTCCCGTTTCCAAGCTTTTATAGAGCTTCGTCGCCGGGATTTTTTCCAAAGGGTCAATCATGCTGAGGATTTGAAGCGCTGTTGTATCCTTCGCCAGAATGACATAAAAATCGGGTCGAACCTCATGATCGCGAAATAACAAGTCCAGCGCTTCTTTTATCCCATCTCTTGCTACCTGCTCCCCCAAAACCAGCACCTGGATATGGGAAAAATAAAGCCTTCTGGGCGTTTCCGTTGTCATTCTCCGGATTCCCTCAAAAATGCTCGATCCCCGCATACTGTAAGTAGCAACGGCTGATTGGCTGATCTTCCCGCTTTCTTTTGACGCTACCGCTCCAGGATTGACGATTTGGGCGGAAACCACGTATTCCCCATCAATCTTGTCGATACCTGTTCCCATGACAATAGCCAAATCATTCAACTCTCTGCGGTTCCAGCAGCCTGTCAACAAAACAAGAATCACGATTGCCATCAGACACATACCTTTTCGTTTCATGCCGTCTCCACCTCGGCTATCCATTTATCATCACAAGCACGATGCTCGCGCTATGTCTTGCTATTTCGTTCTCTAACGCTGTTTTTCTGGCGCAAAAAATGGGGACGCGTATGCATCATCCAGATCGGAATCCGAAGCAGCGTATCCTTTTGATCAGACAGATTCACAGGGGCAAGCGGAGCCATATACGGGACACCAAACGAGCGCAAGGTGCACAGGTGAATGCACAAGGCAATCATCCCCACAAATATGCCGATAAAACCAAAGCTGGCGGCAAGTGCTATCAAGCCGAACCGCAACAGTCGAATCGGAATGGACATGGAAAAGGAAGGGAAGACAAAGCTGGTGATAGCCGTAATGGAAACGACGATGACGGTAGCGGGTGAAACCAGTCCTGCCTGCACGGCAGCTTCCCCCAACACGAGTGCTCCCACGATGGAAATTGCGGACCCAACCGCCCTCGGCATGCGTACCCCTGCCTCTCGCAGCATTTCAAAAGTAAACTCCATTAACATCGCCTCGACTGCAGCAGGGAATGGCACGCCTTCACGTTGGGCAGCAATGCTCATGATCAGGTTAGTTTGCAGCATTTCCTGATGAAAGGTAGTAATGGCAACATAAATAGATGGACCAAGCAAAGCGATAAAGAAAGAAATAAGCCGCAAAATACGCAGGATCCCAAAATCCGCACGCATGTAATAGTCCTCTGGAGACTGGAAGAATTGGACAAAGACCGCTGGTACCAACAAAACAATCGGTGTACCGTCCACCAGAATGGCGACGCGCCCTTCCAGTAGCCCAGCTGCAACCGAGTCTGGACGCTCTGTATTGTAGATGGTCGGAAACGGAGTAAAGGTATGATCCTGAATCAATTCTTCGATGTTACCGCTCTCCAAAATACCGTCGATCTTGATCTGCCCAAGCCGCTCTCTCACTTCTGCCACTACGCTGTCCTGCACCACTCCTTTTACATACATCATGGCGACTTTGGTTTGAGTCATCTCCCCAATCTGCACGGTCTCCAACCATAGATTGCGATTATTGATCCGGCGGCGCACCAAAGCCGTATTGGTCCGCAGGTTTTCTGAAAACGCTTCTCTGGAACCGCGGACCACCGTTTGCACGGAAGCCTCCTGAACACCACGATCTTCCCACTGTTTTGTATTGACGATAAAGCCGTACGTATATCCCTCTACCAAAATGACGGTATCCCCCGTCAGTATCGCATCAAACAAATGGTCAAAGTCATATACCTCTTCCACTCCACCGATCGTAAGTAGGAAATCCTTCATTAGTATCAATGGCCTTACTTCGCAATCAGCTTCCGTTGGGATGTCCATTTTTTTTGCATGGAGCATGAGAGACTCCATAAAGCCGCTAATCATATTTTTGTCGACCAGACCCTCGGTGTATAAAATCCCCACCTGCATTTGATCGACAGCCTCCAAACGAACTTGGCGCGTCACAAGATCCGTGCTGTTGCCGAGCTCTCGCTTCACCTTTTCCAGATTTTCGTCCAACGAGCAAAGAAAGGGCGCAGCTTGTTTTACTGAATGGCTCATTTCAAATCACTCTTTTTCCAGTTCGGGATATGTTTACTATCCCTCATGGCTCTGGGGTCTATGCTGAACACAAAAAAGCCCCCTTAAAGGAGGCTTTGGGACTGGCTGTATTAATCGACAACTGTTACGATTGTTATGGCAAACGATAGACGGCAAATGGTTCCCCATTTCGGTACGTGTCACTCAATCGGTCCAGCTCTGCCAGAGTCGATTCATCCAACGTCAAAGCTGTACTTTGCAAATTATCCGTAAGCTGCTCTACACTGGTCGCGCCCACGATCACCGAAGAGACAGCCGGCTTGTGCATGAGCCAAGCCAAGGACAGCACACTGGAGGATACACCAGCCTCCGCCGCTACCTGACTGATTTTACGTCCAAACTCCAGCTTGTCTTCGCTCAGCAACCGGACGAAACGCGGCTCCTTGTCCGCCCGCGAACCAACTGGGGCCTGTTCTGCAGAGGTATATTTGCCTGTTAAAATTCCGCCAGCAAGCGGGAAGTACGGAATGATCCCCACCCCCTGATCAAGACAAAGTGGTACCAGTTCACGCTCCGGTGTCCGATCTGCCAGCGAGTAGCTAACCTGTGTCGATACGTAACGATTCAAACCTTCCCGCTGACTAATGCCAATTGCCTTCATCAATTCCCACGCCGCATAGTTGGAAGCCCCGATGTAACGCACCTTTCCAGATCGAACCATGTCATCTAGTGCGCGGAGTGTTTCTTCCAAAGGCGTCTCTGGATCAAACGTATGAATTTGATATAAGTCCACATAATCGGTGCGCAAACGCTTCAAGCTGTTTTCCAGCTCCAGCATCAGGTGGTAACGCGATGAGCCTCTCTGATTCGGTCCTTCGCCTTTTACCAAACCAGCCTTCGTTGCCAAAACGACCTCGTGCCGCTTCCCTGAAAGCGCCATCCCGATGATTCGCTCCGATTCTGTTTGCGTGTAAATATTTGCCGTATCAATAAAGGTAATCCCTTTTTCGATTCCGGTATGAATGATGTTTACAGACGTTTGCTCATCTGCACGCCCTCCGAATGAGTTCGTGCCTAATCCCAATGCTGATACCTTCAATCCACTGCCACCGAGTCGGTAGTATTTCATCTTGTGATCGACCTCTTTTCATAATAGGAGTGCTCTTCCATTATCTCCTATTTGGGTGGAAATTTCATGGGCTCCCAATACTAGCGCATGATTCAAATTTGAAATACTCTAGTATCTAATTGTTTTCCAAGTCTCTTTGTGCTAAATCAAGAGCAACAGCTATTTTAATTTGATTTATTTTACTAAGTCCTTTGCTATAATCTTGCAAGGACAGTCTTCCAACAATAGGTTTTGCGTCAAGGTTATACCGATCCAACTCAATTGCCGCAATAGTATCCGTATTAACAAGGATAGTATAAAGGTCTTCTCCTTGCTCAGGTGTTTGCCCTATGAGATATGCTGTCCTCATTTCGGGAAATGACATCTGTAGTACAGATAAAAGTCTTGCATTTAATCTTTCTTGGAATAATGATGTGTGTAACTTAGTTAGTTGAATTCTAAAATCTTGTTCTGTTTTACTTCCTTTAAGTTTCATATAGCGACCTCACAATACATTAAGAAGCTTACTCCTACTTTTCGTTCCTAGTGGGAGTAAGCATTGGAAGTATATGTAGGATTTGGTTTTCTGGTTGTATTCAGAGCTATCTGAAACTATTCATCAGCAATCCAGACAGGCTCATTTAGTTTCTTAGCACTTGATAACATCTTGCAAAGATCTACAAGTAGTTCCTTTGCCACCTCTTTTAAAGAGGCCGTTCTTATTTTTTTCAGTTGCTCTAATACCATATCTATGTCTGGAATTTCCCAAGGTTGCTCCCACCAAGGGTCCTCAACATTGTGTAATAGGCAAAACCAGTCCAACCGTCTTCCTCTGGCTCTATCTGTCTCATAATTTCATCCAAATATCCGTCTCAAATTCGTAATATATATGTATCGCCATTGGACAGATATCTTATAAATTACATCTCACCCTCACCTTTAAAACCTTCATATGTACCGCTGGGTGTTAATACCTTCAATTTTATATATACATTCTCCTCCCTATGTGAAGGGTCTATATAGATGGAAGAGCTCATTATCCAATCTATATACAAAAAGCACCCCCCAGATGCATCATCACACGCATCAGGCAGGTGCTTCTTCTATTTCTCTATATTCTCTCTACACTTCCTCTATCAACCGCGCCAACAAGGCAGCCCGCGTCGATATTTCTCCCAGTTCGATCCATTCATCCGGCGAGTGGGCGTAGCCACCCTTCACACCAAGTCCATCCAGTGTCGGGACTCCACAAGCAGCAGCGAAATTACCATCGCTAACTCCACCTGTACCCGACTCTTCCAAATCCATCCCTAGTTCATTGATGCTAATCGATTGTGCAAGGGAAAATAATTTGCCTGTCTCTTCGGTTCGCTCCATCGGCGGTCGGCGAATGCCTCCCTTTACGCTGATGTTTGTACCGGCGAGCACTGGCGTGAGTTCACTCATTACCTTCTCAATGCGTAATGCCTCTTCCATCGAGATAAACCTCACGTCTACTTCTGCTTCTGCAGAGTCGGCTACTACATTGGAGCCAATCCCACCCTTGATGACGCCCACATTGACGGTCGTTCCTTTCTCGTAATCGGTCAAGGCATGCAGAAATTGCACCTGTCTCGCCAGCTCTTCAATAGCAGAGACACCTTTTTGATGATCGACGCCAGCGTGTGAGGAAATACCGCTGACTGCCACGGTAAAATAGGCGCTTCCCTTCCGCCATGTTTTGAGAGCACCGCTCGGTTCGGTTGGCGGCTCCAACACAAAGCTCGCCACCGAACGCGCGGCTTCTTCTTCTACCAGTCGGCGAGAAGTTGGGCTGCCGATCTCCTCGTCACTGTTTAGCAATAACACAATTTTTTTATCTGCAGGCAGGCGATCCAGCTTCACCAATGCCCGCATCGCAAACATTGCTTGCAAAACGCCCGCTTTCATATCGTATACGCCCGGCCCGTACGCTTTCTCATCCCGTATAGCAAATGGTCGGCGAGCCGCCTCTCCTTCTAGCCATACGGTATCGTAGTGACCGATGATGAGGATTTGCTTTTCCCCGTTGCCCAGCGTACAACGCACCTGATCGCCATAAGTCTTATTCGGGATCAGCTCTGCTACGCCGCCTGTCAGCCGTTGAAACTGCAGGGCGAACCAGCCCGCCATGCGGTCGCCCAGCTGTTTGTCACGAGAGGGCGAGTCCATGTTGACTGCCTCTTCGAGTAGCTCTAGATAGTGGGACATATTCTCTTGTACATACGTGTGGATTGACATAGTGCCTCTTCCTTAGTGAGATTGTGAATTGAGTCCGAACAGGCGATCTAGTCCGTACACTTTTTCCAACAAGACGATGAACACCAGACTCAGCAGGATGACCACCGAGGAAATCGAAGCCACCAACGGGTCGAGTGTTTCCTGCATATAGGTGAAAATCGCCAGTGGCAGCGTCGTCGTATCCGGTGCCACCAAGAATAAGGAAACCGTCACATTGTCAAACGACGTCAAGAACGAAAAGATCATCCCCGACGCGATGGCCGGACGCAACAGTGGCAACGTAATATCCCAGAACACCCGAAACGGATGGGCACCCAGCATGTACCCCGCTTTTTCCAACGTATAATCGAACGAGCTAAGCCCTGTGAGCACCAGCCTTACGACATACGGAATCGAGATCAGCATGTGCGCCAGCAAAAGCCCCGTAAACGTCCCCGCGATACCAATTCTTGTGAAAAACAGCAGCGCGGAAATCCCGATAATGAGCGAAGGAACGGTAAGCGGTGAAAGCATCAATGCGTTGATGATGCCGCTCCCACGAAACTTGTATTTGGACAGTGCGAATGCAGCCAATGTCCCTATGAGAGTCGCCAAAATTGCTGTAACCAATGCTAGCTTAAGACTAAACCACAGCGAATCGATGAACTCCGGTCGATCCAAAATCATTTCATACCACTGCCACGAAAACCCTTCCGGCGGAAACCCGAGATATCCTGCTGCGGTAAAGGAGCTCGGGATGATGACCAGAAACGGCAGATTGACCAAAACGAGCACAAAGAACGTGATGAGTCCGAGTACGTTTATTTTTTTCATGACGCAAACACCTCTTTATACCGCTTGGTTTCAATCAGCTTCGTATACAAAGTCACCAATAGAATCGTGCTGCCCAGAAGCAGGAAGGCAAGTGCCGCACCCAAAGGCCAGTTCAGTGTCGCCATGATTTGCTCATAGGCGATGACAGGCAAGACCTTCACGGACGTTCCCCCCATCAAGGCAGGTGTTACAAAAGCACTCATCGACAAGCTGAACACCAGTGTCGTACCGGCAATCATCCCCGGCAAGCACAGGGGCAGAGTCACACTAAAAAACGTACGTGCGCGGGAAGCCCCCAAAATCGATGCCGCCTTATTCAGGGACGGATCGATGGCATACAAGCTGGTTGCAATCGCCAGAACCATGTAGGCAATAAAGGAATCTGTCAGACCGATCACAATACCGAGCTCGTTGTACAACAGCCGCAATGGTTGATCGATCAACCCCAGACTGATCAACGTTTCATTGATCCACCCTTTTTCCCCTAAAACTACTACCCATCCGAAGTTGCGAATAACAACACTGATGAGGTGAGGGGCCAAAATCAGCATCGTGACGATTCCACGCATTTTCCCTGTAGCCTGCGCCATGTACATCGCTACAGGAAATCCAAGCAAGAGGCACGCCAGTACCGTCCAGAGACTCACGCGAATCGTCCGCCAAAGAATCTCCAAGTAGTACGGATCTTGTACAAATAATAAATAATTGTGCAAAGAGAACGCCTGATTCTCATCCTGAAAGCTGAGCAAAAGCATCATCAGCATCGGGAGGATGAATACTCCTAGCAGCAAAATCATCGCAGGTGCTGTCAACAATGTAACCGAGAGACGCTTGCTCATCCGTCATCCCCTTCCTGCGGGCATGACCAGTACGTCGTCCGCGTTCCATTGACAGTAAACCGTTTGACCTTCTTGGCGGTCCACCGAACTATCGGTCATTTGGACTTTTACCGAAAGCGTATGCTCCCCGACCTTGACCTCACATTCTGTGTATGACCCCAGGAAGGAGGCAAGCTGCAAATGACCTTTTACCCGATTCGCTTCCTCACTGACTGCTGTATCGGTCAGCTTGATTTTCTCTGGTCGGATAAAAATGATCACTTTTTCATGAAGTGCCACGGTTCGCTGTTGCTTTGCCGCCTTCACGAGCATTCCACCAGTCGTCCGCAGCGTGAGTACATCCCCGTCAATTCCAATGACTTCCCCTTCCAAACGGTTCGTCTTACCGATGAAGGTATGTACGAATTCAGATGCGGGCTGATTGTAAATCTCCAGCGGTGTACCGATTTGCTCCACGAATCCGTGATTCATGACCACGATGCGATCAGAGAGCGCTAGCGCCTCTTCTTGGTCATGTGTAACGAAAATAGTCGTAACGCCGATTTCGTGATGTAAGCGCTTTAACTCATCGCGCAGCTCTTCACGAAGTTTGGCATCCAAGTTACTGAGCGGCTCATCCAAAAGCAGGAGCGACGGCTCAATAACAAGCGCCCGTGCAATCGCAATCCGCTGACGTTGTCCGCCAGAGAGCTGTTTCGGGTAGCGGTCAGCTACGTTTGGCAGCTTGACCAGCCCAAGTACACGATTCACACGCTCTTGCATTTCTTGCTTGTTCACTTTGCGCAATTTCAAGCCGTAGGCGATGTTTTCCGCCACAGTCATATGCGGGAACAGCGAGTACGTCTGAAACACCATTCCCAGTTCCCGTTTGTACGGAGGCACGCCATTCATTCGCTGCCCCTTGATCAAGAGGTCTCCGCCATCCGGGTCCAAAAAACCAGCAATCATATTCAAGGTCGTGGTCTTACCGCAACCAGATGGGCCGAGGAACGAGATGAATTCGCCTTGCTCCACCTGCAGGTTGAAGTTTTGAACCACGACATTACTTTGAAATTTTTTCATGATGCCGCGCAGTTCAACGTCAATCACCTTGGTCACGTGAATACCTACTTTCCTGTTTTAGGTGCGATTTCTTTGTTAAAGCGATCCAGCCAAGGAGATGTTTCCTTGCTCACTACGCTATAGTCGAAGTTGACAACCTTTGTACGATCGAATTCCAATGTTTTTGCTACATCGTCTGGCAGCTTCACAGATGTTGCCGGATTGTAGTACAGCTTCGTTGCGTACATCGTTTGAATTTCATCTGTCAAAAGGAAATCGACGAATGCTTTAGCGGCTTTTGGACTCTTCGAACCTTTTACCAGCGTAGCTACGTTCGGAACGATGTTTCCGCCTTCTTCAGGGAAAACAAATTCCAATGGTACGCCTGCTTCTTTTTGAGTCAAGCTACGCGCCATTGTCCAAGTGGTGTACGCTGCGCTCTTGTTTTGCAGATTTTGCTGAAGCTGTGCTGCACTCTTCGCAAAGGTCGGCATGTATCCTGCAATCGTTTCCATTTGTTTAAAGCCCTGTTCCATATTTTTCTCGGACCCGCCATTTGCGTACGCCAGCATGATCATCGCAGAGCGTCCGAAGTTGCTTGCTACGTCTGTCATCGTGATGTAGCCTTTCACTTCAGGCTTCGCCAGGTCATTCCAGGACTTCGGTACAGGCAAGCCTTTTTCTTTTACCAGATCCGCATTGTAGGAAATCCCCATCGGCGTGAAGTTTACGACTACACCGCTATCCTCCGTCACACGCAAATCTTCCGGTACGTTTTTCATGTTCGGGATATCTGTTGCAGACACGTTTTCCCACAAGCCTTCTTGACGACCTTTCTCTTGCTCGCCGCCCTCAACGATAGTCAAGTCGATTTGTGGAGCATTTTTCTGTGCCTTAACCTTCGCTACGATGTCCGTAGAAACCCCGGAAACATAGGTCAGCTTTACATTCGGATACTTCTCGTTAAACTTCTTGAAGACTTCATCCTTCATCATCTTTTCAACGGTCGCGCCGTTTCCAGCTACTACGAGAGTGTCTTCCAGCTGAGCTTGTGCTTCGGTGCCGCTATTGTTGCCAGCAGCCGGTGCAGGAGCAGATGTTTGCGGCGTAGAGGAGCCACATCCAGCCAGCAAGGAACCAGTCAAAGCGAAAATGGACAAGACGGATAATGCCTTTTTCTTCATGTAAGTTCGACCCCCGATTGTCTGTATTATTCACGAATAGAGAACAACGTTTCCTATTCGAGAACGATAATGTTATACTAGCATAAAGATACTGACTATTCAAGGTAGTCATAATAGCATCATCATTGCCCGAATTGCGAGATTGTCAGCATTGTTTCTTACACGTAAAATAAGGCTAATGTAAGCAAAGGAGACGTTTGTATGGACCAAGTATTGTCTTCTGTTCGAAATGGCTGTCGGCTGTTAAAAATATTTCTCGATTCGCCAAAGGAACTCGGGGTAACGGAGCTCAGCAAAAAGCTCCAGCTGTCTAAGGGAGCCGTTCACAAGCTCCTGTCCACGCTGGAGTCTGAAGGCTTTATCCGCCAAAATGAAAAAACCAAGCAGTATACGCTTGGCTACACGCTTTTGGAGCTGGGCACGAAGGTGCTCACGAATCACGATATCGTTGATTTTTCCAAACCGTTCTTAGACCAGCTTGTCTCTCGGACAAACGAATTGGCGGTCTTATGTGTACAAGATTCCAAGGATGCGATTTATGTAGCCAAAGAGGATTCGCTTCATCCTGTTCGGTTTACCGTAGAATCCTTCCGGCGTTTTCCCCTTTACTCTACCTCCGCCGCCAGGGTTTTGCTCGCCTATCAGCCAGAGGAGTTTCAGGATGAGATTTTGCAGGAACATCCGCTGAAAAGCTACACGCCTCATTCGTACACGTCGGTCGAGCAAATCAAAGAGGACTTGGTGACGATCCGCGAGCGAGGCTATGAAATCAGCTCGAATCGACGCAACACAGGCGTAACCGGAATCGCTGCCCCGATTTTTGATTCAACTGGACACGTAACTGCATCCGTCAGTGTCATCGGTCCTTCTGATCGCGTGATGCCGAAAAAAGAAGAGATTTTACAAGAAACGTTAGCGACGGTACGTGCGATGTCGGCACAGTTAGGGTATCGAATGTCTTGAAATTTGCTTGAGTGGCATGAAAAAACCTCCTGTTCATCAGTCTGCTCTCTGATGACAGGAGGTTTCTCTTTATGTTGACTCACCCAGCACCCGCTGTAGATGAAAGCCCCCGACGCACAGCGGACTCCTGCGCATCCTCGCTGTTCAATGCAAGACCGTAGCGTAGAGACCAAAATCGGCCAGTCCATGATTTCTTGGGAGTTCAAACTTGATTGCGGCAAATCCCGCTTCATTGGGAGAGTAGCGAATAGGGCTACTGGCGATGTATGAAGTTCCGAGGTCGGTAATTTCGCGAGCGAAATTCAAGACGATTTTGCTATTCGACTTTCCCTTTTCCTCGGAACGCCGTCTTACCGCATCTTTACTTAAAACAAAGAAGACATTATCGATATTTCGACATGTCTTCTTTGTTTTAAGTGATATGCAATTAATTAATTTTAATCGTTATACTAAACGTCAGATACAGTAAGTACTAATGATTAATCGCGAATTCGCTCTGAGGTGTGTCCTGTAATTTTTTGTACATCATCTTCGTATTCAAATGCAATACTTCCACCTAAAGGAATTGAGACAGCACCTGACCAATGTATTTTGTACTGTGTATGCAGATAATGGCTAAATACATCATATCTCTCTCCGCCCCAAGAGGAACCCTCAGGTTCTACATCGACTTTCATATAGCCTCTTATATTTTTTATATACTGTCTTTTATTATTATTTAAACTAGGGAAGTTCACGTTAAATGCGTAACCACCTGCGTCCCGCAAATCTGCTTTACTATCGGTCTTACTATCAGAGTACCACTCATTAATAGGATCTCCATACTTATCATATTCACCGTTGAATCCATATAAACGATATTTCAGAGAAAAATCCTCAGTACCAGGCATTAGTCGACCATTTTCGCTAACACCAATGGCAAGAATGTCGTCATAGAGTTTTGCTGCTGTAAATCCATAGTTTGAACTATTATCTGCGAACTCGAAACGAGCAGAAGCTTTTGCATCCCAGTCCACTTCGTCATAAATGAACCATGTCTCCAAAGTAATATAATCATGACTATCCTCAACATCGTGTCCTCGCGTCGAAATTACACCAGATTCCGCATCTTTTTCTTTCTCTTCGTTGGCCTCTTGGTTTTCTTTTACCTTTCTAACAAACTCTTTTTTTGTAAGTTCCTCGACTGCAACGTCGCCACTTGCTTCAGTTGTTAGCTCAAAGTATTCTTCTTTTTTACTTACTACTGGTTTTTGCATAGATAAATAATCTTGAACAAATCCATCCTCTATTAAATCCTCTATGTGTTGATCAGAGAATTTAAAGACTTCCTTTAGTTTATTCATTTCTTCTTGACTCAAATTGTCATTAGATTTGGCCAAAATTATAGTAGGACTCATAAAAAATATAGATGTAAGCAACACTGCCGACATGGCCATTTTTGCTTTTTTTAACATTTATTACACTCCTTGTTATATAATTAAAAGAAAACGAAAAGGTGAGGTTACATTGAAATTTAGTAAAAAATACTTTGTCTCTACATTAATTGCTGCATTAGTAGTAACTAATATTCTAACGATTTGGGGATTGGTAAAAAGTAAAGGTAATTTAGAACTTTACCAAGAACGCATTGATGTTGATTTTCAAAGAAGTTTAAAGTCTATCGCTACATCATTAAGGCAAAGCACTGATTGGGATACAAAATTTAAATTAGCGCTTTCACACGCTAGTAAAGTTCAAATCCTTGTAGATAGTACCTCATTTACTGTAGGTACAACTGAAGAAGCCAAGAACGTACTTAGTTACGGATACATGCTAGAAAACTACTTTCAAAATTCTCAACATGCGACGATCGATGATAATCCCCAAGAATTAGAAGAGTTTATTAAATGCATCGAAGCATTATCTTCTAACCCCTCAAATAGTGAATCCGCCAAAAGACTAATTTCACTTATGAAATAGATGAAATTTCACCTCCAATACAAAATGTGGTAAAAAATACCATCAACACCCCTTTTTTATCACATTTTGTATATTATTGTCAATTTTATAGATTAATGTAAAATTATATATTTTTTTAACGTGCTACTTTCTAACTTCTAATATAGATGTAATCCATTAATAACTATTTAGAATCTTCCACGGGATGACTTTAAACTGAATGATCAGCAACTGTTGGAATACCTTGCTATTCCAGACCAGATACCGAGGCCCATCCATTGAGTGGACATTTACTTTCAGAGGCCCCTCAGCCCGATCACCATAAATATCTTCTGGATACATATAGTTGGTCAACTCTTGGATAAACTCTTCCAATTGATCAGAAATGAAAATGTTTGGCCTGTTGTTGCCAGTCTTCACTTTGAACAGAGTGGAGACAGCCCGTATGCCTTCTTATAAGTACTTATGAGCTGCTTTCACTAGCGGGCAAACCATTAGTCAGTAAGCATTGGCATGTCCTGCTGTTCAAATGACTGAAAAGCAGAGGCTTTATTGTTATGGAGTATCTTTCAGAATTTAATGCTACTAGAGCTGCAATGGCTGTGGGCTTCAACAGGTTTGTTATACAAATAGAAAAAGAGCCCAAGATTAATTGGGCTCAGAAATAAAAGTATTAAATATTTAAAAACTAAAAAACTGTTTATTACTTCCAACTAACAACAATATTATCGATCGCCGAAGCCCATGCACTTAAAGTAGAAGAAGCTCGGATTTCAATAGTCTGGTAACCTGTACCAAGATTGATTGTTTGTGTTCTCCATTGGGAGCCGGATTCAGTAAACGTGTGTTTCAAAGCTCCATTAACGAAAACTTGAGTATGATAAACGCCACTACCTCCGAAAACCATTCCTTTATGGTCAAGCTTCAAAGTTCTTGAGGTAGCACCAGATGGAATATCTACATTTAGTGTTACACTTTTTGAAGCAGTTGAATCAACAATTACAGAAATATAACCTACAGAAGAATCATATTCCCATCCACCAAGTGATAGATTCAATCGCGGATCAAAACTACTATCTGAAAAGTCCTCCACAATGGTAGTTGGCGTTACTCCCCCACTATTATTTGTCGTACTATAAGCATATGCTGATTGAGGTCCTGTTCCAAAACTATTTACGCCAGCAACCTTATAATAATACGTTGTGTTTGAAGATAGCCCGGTATTTGTGTATGGAGAGGTTACACCAGATGCAACTAGTGAGTACGTCCCAGACGGTGATGTGCTACGGTATACATTGTAGCTTGTTGCACCGGATGCTGACATCGAGAGTGTGAGACTATTTGAAGTACTACTAGTAATTGATACACTTGCATTTCCTGGAACCGCTCCTCCGCCTCCCGAACCTACACTGACAGTTACTCCAGTTCCGCGAACTACAACGCAGTCAATATATGCGGCATCATCGTAAGCATCGCCTGTGGCATCTTTACTGTACTCAAATGTTACTTCTGACGTGCCTATCGGAAGCTTGTAAGTGTACCATTGTGATACAGTGTCCTGGCCAGACAAATATCTGATTCCCGTTCCTCCAACAGACACAGTAAAATAGTCTTTTAGATACTCAGTTGACAATTTGAAGAAAAACGAAAGGTACGCATTAGTCGTAGAGGATGGTACGGTTACCTTGAATGACGTCTTTGCATTTTGGGAATGCGTAATATCTTTGTTCGTATACGCGTATGATCCATTCAATGCGTTTTTTGCAGTTCGTACCCAATCGCCGGAAAACGGAATCGTCATAGAGTCGTCTTCAAAGTCCTCATGGAATACTGCACCCGGGTTAGATTCTAACGAGATCGTTACAAACTCGTTATGATAGACCTTTTCAAATTCAGCGAAGGGATACCATGCGTAACCACTATCACCCCAAGTTGTTCCCCAAGAATTGCGAATCAACCAAGAGCCACCCGCAATACTGTCATCATAACCTACAATTACGACAGCATGTGCCCCTCGATAACCAGTTCCGTCATGCGGTCCGACAATCCCCCCAACCGGTGCGTTAAAATTACCGTAGACATCCAGACCCGCAAGAACTGGATTTCCGTCCACTAATGACTGTTTAATGATTGATCGGTAATTAGATGGAGTCATACGATTTACAGTTTTCAGCAAACGTGTTAACGCATCACTCATTTGTCCAGCAGTGAGTGTTTCAGAGAATTTATATCCTTCGGAACTCGAAGGATATTGTCTTAAAACTTCGGTACATATACCACGGGCTTTCATTTTTTCAGCAGCTGACTCTAACCATGCACCTTCGCTACCTAAGGTCGGATGATGCGCCATCGACTCCGATAAGTCTATCGTCACACCGTTGTATCTTTTCAAGTAATACTCTACGAGTGCACATGTAGAGAAAGCTACACAAGTGTTCCAATCTCCCTGAGCTTTAATCGCAGTAAAATAACTTCTCAAATTGAGTGATGCAGGAAGCGCGGCAGCGTTAATTGTAAAAACTTGTGTAGAATCAAAAGCTGTAACTTTTTCAGTACCGCTACGTTTAATTAACCCCAACCCACGATTTTCAAAATTACTCACAAAACCCTCTCCCTTAACTGGTTTTTGTTTGCTCTCCGATCCATGAGGATCAAGTTAAACCCGATCCCCCTGGCAACAGAGTAGCGGACCCTGTATGCACCTAGACAACGGAAAATAGCCACCCGTTTGTCCGAGTGGCTATTTTCCTATTTGCTTGTCTCCATTTTATCAAAGAGTCTTATTCGCTCGCTGAAATCGCCTAGAGTGTAAACTTTTGTAACTAACTGTAAGCCTAGCAAATTCATCCTATTGAGTTTTTGAAAATAAAAAAGCACCGCATATCCGGGAAGTATTTTTCGACTGTAAAGATTTCCACGGTAGCTTTCATTGAGGAGTAGGTTTTTAATAGCTCACGTACTTTCTATAAATCCAATTGAGCGCTCATCTTTCCAATTTCCTATCGTGGAAAGCCCGTGAAATAATTAGTTTTGGCGAACGTATATATGCGGTAACGGGTTTGAAAACAAAGGCCATCAGGTGTTCATGCTGCTGTAGATAGTAATTCCTATAGCCGAGCTGAATTAACTCACGATTGAGTCTCGCTGCATCTTCGAAACTTACTTAGAAATACTGATGCTTGGTCCTCCTTCCGTACATAACCATAGAAGAAGAAATGTGGAACAAAAAAAGAAACAAATGGGAGCAGACAAGCCGCGCCATCTTGAGAACCTTATTTTATGCAAATGATCTGTCACACCTAGAAAACTAACTCTGTAAGACTAATGCTCCACTTTGGAGCATCGGTTCCATGTACTTCACTCTTGCTAAAATATTATGTAAAATTTTGCTTCTTGAGGCGAAACGGTCTAGTTAGTTTTTCGTCATACTAATTGTGAATCGTATTACATGCAAATCGAAAGGAAATGACACCCCATTATGAGAAAAACATCTTTGTTGCTTTCTTCTTTGCTATTCTGTTCATTGTTTGTTACTGACGCTCATGCAGGTTCACCCCAAGGAGCGGTTGCACCTGTTCCTCCCCAAGTACTTGTTCCAATAAATAGCAAGGATAAACAAGGAAATACCATTGAAAAATCAATGGCATATGTGAAAACGTTACAAGTGAAAAATGGAAAACTAGTTGTCTCTCTTGACTATATTCAATGGTTTTTCGGTGAGGCAGCAGTAAAAGCTTATCGTCAAGATCATCCATTAGAAAAAGAGGACTATCCAATGCCTTATTACATTCGTAATAACAGTCCCAAAATTAGAACGTTTGAAGTATCTCCAAAGGCTTCCTTTACTCTTCAAACCAACTCTACAAAAGATGACAATTTCCATTGGAATGAATCAGTAAACACCGATACTTTTAAAAAGTTCGTGCTATCCAAAGGAATTCCTTATCAGCTACCATTCCACATTGAAGTAACGAATGGAGTCATCACAAAAATTACAGAACAGTACGTCCCCTAAGTATTAACAGCGCTCCCTTTTTGGGATGCTGCTTCATTTTTTCTTTTTTGTTTAACTAGGATAGTCTAATCCATAGGAAACGTGTGGTTAACCTTTACACCCTAACTAATTAGTAAAATACAATGAACCTCTCACTAGTTAATAACAACTTCGGTATGGTATCATTTCGTAAATACTATTTCTGGAGGTGTTCTCGTGTTTAAAAAGTTCCAGAAATACACACATAACACGATCATGTCACTGTCTTTTTTAGTCGATTGGTTAACTTAAACGCATCTTTCCTTCACCCGATCCCTTGGATTGGGTATTTATTTGCCTTCCTCGCCCATATCCTTGTGCAAATATGGCTCCCATACACGTTTCAACAAACGAATGCCACCCTCTATCTCCTCGATGGTCTGCCCCCCGAATCCGAACTGAAAAGCAGGCAGTCCATTTTCCTGTGGATGAATCCATTTGTGTGCGGTTGGATAGACACGTACCCCTGATGCAGCCGCAATTTGCCTCAACTGTTGCGGAGTGCTCTCACTTTTCACTTCTACCGTCACGGACAGCCCGGCATCCTGGCCCTTGACCCGGATGTACGCCCCAAAGTGTTCCTGCAAGCACTGAAGCAGCGCCCCATGCTTTTTGCGGTAAAGCGTGCGCATCTTGCGAATATGCCGCTCCCAATCGCCATTTTTCATGAACAAGGCCAGCGTTTCCTGATGAATACGCGATGCCGACTGGTCAAAATCCGCCAATTTCTCCTGAAACACCGCCAATAACGTTTGTGGCAAAACCATATAGCTCATCCGAATCGACGGCAGCAACGCCTTGGAGAACGTCCCCAAATAAATGACGCGTCCCTGCGTATCCAACCCTTGAAGCGAAGGAATCGGCTTGCCATGATAGCGAAACTCACCATCGTAGTCGTCCTCCATGATGTAGCTTCCTGTCTGATACGCCCAGTTTAGCAGCTTCAGCCGTTTGGCATACGGCATGACAATTCCAGACGGGTCCTGATGAGACGGAGTGATATAAACCAGCTGCGCTCCACTCTCACTGAGCGCATCCACATCAATCCCATCCTCCGCCAGCCTGATCGGGCGCACATCATAGCCCAAATGGGAAAACACGGCACGTACACCGTGATAGCCCGGCTCTTCCATCGCAACAGCCTGCCCACGTGTCCCGAATAAGAACCCCAATAAGCTGATCATCACCTGCGTTCCCGCACCGATCACAATTTGTTCCGGCGTAGCTTGTACACCGCGAGCACGTCCGAGATAGCGTGCGAGCTCCTCCCGCAGCTGTGGCTCGCCTTGTTGGTCGCCGTAGTAGAGCACATGCTTGTTTTCTTCCTGCATGCATTGGTTGGTGTACTTGCGCCAACGGTCAAAAGGAAAATGCTCGGCATCTACGCGCGCTTGGTGAAAATCATATTGGATCGAGACTGGTGAGGGCGTAGGTGGAGGCGTTTGGACGTGAACCGTTTTAACTGGTTGCTGCCCTTTTCCTGTGGGTATAGGCACTGGCCCATCCCAGTCCACATCGACCACATAAAATCCGCTGCGCTCCCGACTCTCGATGTAGCCTTCTGCCATGAGCTGGTGATAGGCACTCTCGACAGTCGTTTTACTCACATGCAAAAATCCGCTCAATGCCCGAACAGAAGGCAGACGCGTCCCGGAGATCAAGCGTCTCCCTTGGATCTCTGTACAAAAATAGCGATAAAGCTGTAGATAGAGAGGCTCGCTCCCTTCTACAAAGCGGGGACTAATATCTAGCAAACTCCATCCTCCTCGCTGACGAAATGAAAAACCGACGGAGACAAAAATCCCCATCGGTACTCACGTTTCTATTACACCAATATTACGCCAAATACGCCTCTCTTACCTGCGGATTCATCAATAATGTCTGGGCGTCGTCTTTCAAAATAATTTCGCCTGTCTGAATCACATAACCGCGATGCGCGACAGACAGCGCCTGATTCGCATTTTGCTCGACCAAGAGAATCGTCATGCCTTCCTTGTTCAGCTCCGTAACGATGTCAAAAATCTGCTCCACCAAAATCGGTGCCAATCCCATCGACGGTTCATCGAGCATGAGAATTTTGGGCTTCATCATCAGTCCACGAGCAATCGCCAGCATTTGCTGCTCGCCCCCGGACATCGTGCCACCTTTTTGACTAACCCGTTCTTTCAGTCGTGGAAAGTAAGCAAAGGCACGCTCGATTCCTTCTTCGATCACTTTTTTATCAGATACACTGAAGGCACCCATCTCCAAATTCTCGCGTACGGTCAGCTTTGGAAAAATACGGCGACCTTCCGGAACGTGGGCGATTCCTGCTAAGGCAATATCATGGGTACGCATCTGCGTAATGTCTTTGCCATTAAAGATGACTTTTCCTTCTTTGGCACGGGTCTGCGCACATATCGTTTTCAACGTGGTCGATTTACCTGCCCCGTTGGAACCGATCAGCGTCACCACTTCGCCCTCGTTTACCGTCATGCTCAATCCTTTTAATGCGTGGATGCCGCCGTAATACGTATGAACGTTAGTCAGCTCTAGCAATGCCATCGATTTTCCTCCTTCTACGACACGTCCGACGCACTTTTTCCGAGATAGGCCTCAATGACGTTAGGGTTGTTGCGGATTTGTTCGGGTGTTCCTTCTGCAATTTTTCTCCCGTAATCCAGCACGTGAATGTATTCGCTAAGTCCCATGACCAGCTTCATATCATGCTCGATCAAGATAATCGTCAAATCGAGCTCTTTTTTCAGCCGACGAATAAAATCCGTCATCTCAACCGTCTCGCGAGGGTTCATCCCTGCCGCCGGTTCATCGAGCAAAATGATTTGCGGATTGGTCGCCATCGCCCGGGCAATTTCCAATCGGCGTTGCAATCCGTAAGGCAGACTCCCTGCTGCTTCATTGGCAATATGTGAGATCCCGACATACTCCATGAGCTGATAAGCCTCGACGCGCGTCCGCTCTTCCTCCTGGCGTACACGTTTGGAGTTGAACAGGATTCCGAGAATTCCAGCCGATAAGCGGCTATGCACACCTACCATGACATTTTCCAATGCCGTCATTTCTTTGAACAGACGAATGTTTTGAAAAGTACGGGTGATACCGCGACTTGCGATCTGATCAGGACGAAGCTTCTTGATGCTTTTGCCATTCAGCAGGATCTCTCCCTCATCTGGCTCGTAAAATCCGGTAATCATATTGAAAAAAGTCGTTTTTCCGGCTCCATTCGGACCGATGACCGCCGTAATGCTTCCTTTTTCGATTGCAATCGAAACGTCTTGATTGGCTACCAAGCCACCAAAGCGCTTCGTTAAATTTTTTGCCTCTAACAATGCCATGCTCATTTCCCTCCTCGTCCGCTATGACTGTTTTCCAGAAGTCAATTGGGACAGTCTTCCGAGAATCCCCAGCTTTTCTTTGCCAAACTCGCTATTTTTGATCGCATCGAGATCGTTTTTCTTCCGTTTGGCCGGAATCAAACCGTTAGGGCGATACAAGGCAACGAGAATGAGCATAATTCCGAAAATGAGTCGCTGGAACTTGGATGGGTCCAGCTGGTTCGGCAAACTGATGATCCCCGCATTTTGCAGACCGTGCAGGAAGTTGGAGAATTCTTTTAACAGCTGTACCTGCAAGATTGTGACAAAAGCGGCACCAAGCACAACGCCTGGAATGCTGCCACTACCACCCAGAATAACCATGACCAATATCCCGATCGATTCCATCAGCGTAAAGGAAGTCGGATCGATAAACGTCTGTTTGGCCGCAAAGATAACACCGACGACACCTGCGAAGGAAGCACCCAATGCAAATGCAGCCAGCTTGGTATTCAACAAGGAAATCCCCATGGACTGGGCAGCCAGCTCGTCCTCACGTACCGCAATCCATGCACGTCCCAAACGGGAATGCTCAAAGCGTATATTCGCCAAAACGATAAAGGCAATCACAAACAGCACGATGAAGTAAAAGTAAAACGGCGTCCCCATTTTGATCCCAAACAACTCAGGAGACGGAATCGGCGTGATTCCCTGCGGACCGTTCGTGATGTTGATGGGCTTGTCCAGGTTGTTGAAAACAATACGAATGATTTCACCAAAGCCCAAGGTCACGATCGCGAGGTAATCCCCTTTTACTCTGAGAACTGGCAATCCTAGCAATATTCCGAAAACAGCAGCCACAATCAAGCCGACTATGAGAAATGGCCAAAACCACTCGCCGGAGAGCGGGAACAGATTCCCTGCAATAAACTCATTCGCTTGCGAGGTCGAGAAAATCGCGTACGCATACGCCCCTGCTGCAAAAAATGCGACGTAACCCAAGTCAAGCAGACCTGCAAAGCCTACTACGATATTCAAGCCCAAAGCCATCGCTACGTAGATGCCTACCTGTGAAGCTACTTCCATATAGTATCGGTTTTCACCCGCTACCAACGGAATGATCAGGAGGAGAACGATAGCGCCAATCACCATTTTGATCGTCTTGGAGGTATTGGTGTAATAGACAAGCACAATGGAAGAAAGAATGCCGAGAAAAGCGATGACCGATTTATCCATGAGGTACAACGCGGCAGAAAAAGCTACAATCCAGATCAACGTGAATACGAGCGGAATGCCTTTAAACGATTTCCAAGCGAAATTTGCCATTTATTTCACCTACACTTTCTCTTTTACAGCTTCGCCAAACAGTCCTTCCGGCTTGAAAAGAAGCACGAGAATTAAAATACTGAACGCAAACACGTCTTTGTACTCTGCACCAAAGGCTCCGTTGGTCAACGGCCCCATAAAGGCACCGGACAAGGATTCGAGAAGACCGAGGAGTACACCACCGATCATCGCACCACGCAGGTTCCCAATCCCACCGAGTACGGCAGCTGTAAATGCTTTTAGACCAAGAATAAAACCGATATACGGATCGATCGTCCCGTAGTTTTGCGCAAACAGAACACCTGTAGCGCCACCCAGGCTGGAGCCAATCAAAAACGTAAGCATGATTACTTTGTTTACATTTATGGTCATCAGCGAAGCCGTACTCTGGTCTTGTGCGACGGCGCGCATGGCGATTCCCCACTTTGTTTTATTCACAAACAACGTCAACGCAATCATCATGACGATCGCAATTACAATTACGATCAATCCTTTTGTTGGAATCGTAGCTATACTTCCTAATGGAATCGAACCTGTAAAAAGAGCGGGACTGTTCAAATAAAACTCATTCCGAGCCAGTGCTTCTGTAAATCGTACGAGGTCCTGCAGCAAAAACGATACGCCAATCGCCGAAATCAACGGCACAAGACGAGGTGCTCCGCGTAATGGTCGATAGGCAATCCTCTCAATTCCTACCCCCAAAGCACCAGTTAATACCATGGCAATTATGAGTGTTATGAAAAGTGCGACAAATGAATTCATACCTTCAAGTGCCCCTAGCGCATCAGAGATCAATAATACCTCTGTACCGATAAAGGCTCCGACCATGAAAATGTCTCCATGGGCAAAGTTGATAATTTCCAAAATCCCGTAAACCATTGTGTAACCTAAAGCCACGACTGCGTACATAAATCCAAGTGTCAATCCGTCCACCAACACCTGAGGCAAAATGTTGATCATGCTTTCCCATCCCTCATTTCTCTTGTAAACTTGTACAAATTTTCTGCATTCATTCCGTTGACTGGACTTGTTTTCTCGTGGAAAAGGGGCCAACACCGGCGTGCAGCCCCTATCCTGATATGAGGCATGGGAGTGTGTGCGCGTTGTGTGGTGTGATTACTCGGCCTTGCCTACGAAAATGGATTTGTCCTTGTCAAACTTGTAAATGAATACATCTGCATTTGTGTTGTCACCTTTTTCATCAAAGGTAACCTTGGTAAATTGACCCTGAAAATCTTTGGTTTTGTGAACTGCATCGAGGACTTGCTCGCGGGTTGGTTTTTTGCCTCCGTTCGCTTTGGTAGCTTCCAAAACACCATTGAGGATGACGTTCATGGAGTCGAAACCGTAGACGGAATAGGTTTCCAGAGGCTTGCTTGTGGCTTTTTTGTACTCTTCAGCCCATTTCTTGCCCTCTTCGGTTTGCGTTACGTCCCCTGCTACTGACGTAAAGACTACACCTTCGACAGCATCACCGGCTATTTTTATCATATCAGAAGAATCCAAGCCGTCGCCACCCATAAAATAACCCTTAAATCCTTTTTCACGAGCTTGCTTGACCAAAATTCCACCTTCTGGATAAAGACCGCCGAAAAAGATGATGTCCGGTTTTTTCACCGTTACCTGGTTAAGTACCGCGCTGTAGTCCTTTTCGCCCTGGGTAATGCCCTCGAAGCCAAGGATTTGGACTCCGTCCTTTTCGAATTGCATCTTCACTTGATCGCTCAGACCTTGGCCGTATGCTGTCTTATCATGGATAATATAGGCCGTTTTTACACCAAGTGTATTTTTTGCATAAAGAGCAGCCTTTGGTCCTTGTGCGTCATCGCGAGCACAAATTCGATGGACGGTTTTCTTGCCTTCCTCCGTGAGCTTCACCCCTGTATTTGCCGGGGATACCATGACCAGCTTGCCTTCCTCGTACTTCACAGACGATGGAATGGCAACACCTGTGTTATAGTGCCCAACTACACCGTACACATCGGGATCAGAGATAAGCATCTCCGCATTGGATACCCCAATTTTCGGGTCGCCTTGATCATCCTGAGGGAAAAGCTGGAGGTCAAAGCCAAGTGCTTTAAACTCTTCCTTGCGCTGTTGGAGAGCGTAACCTGCGCCAGTCTTAATCGCATCTCCAATAGCGGAATTGCTCCCGGACAGAGGGGATTGTGTGGCAATTTTGATGAGACCACCCTCGGTCGTTCCTCCACCACTGTTGCCTGGAGCTGGTTGACTTTGTCCCCCGCTTGCGTTACTTCCGCCGCTTGAATTACTGTTTCCTGCGCAACCTGTTAATGCCATACTCGCAGCCAATACCGCAGATAAAACCCCGACATAAGAACGCTTTTTCATTCAGAATGAATCCCCCTTTTATCATTCTTTGTTCTTGTTACCCAGTCCATCTACCTTGTTAGCCAGGTTGCGACTTTCATAAATAATGACTCTTCGGGGATAAAGATAGATGAGGCTTGGTTGTTTTTATTTTAAAATAAATCTGATAATTTACAAGAAGTAAAATATATTTTTTATACATATATCATTGATGCACAAACGATCCGTTGTACAAAAATCGTCGAGACGTGTTTCATTCAAAAAAAACTTCCTCAAGGTAGAGGAAGTGCCAGAACGACGATTTGCCCACTCTTAACGTCGACAATGCCTGTTGCCGTTAGACGTGCATACGGCAAGTGGGTAGCCGTAAAAAACAAAATCGAATAAATCGGATCGAGATGGACATGTCCTTTGGAACGGAGATGATTTACCAAATTTTCACCCATGCTGATTACTTCCTCCATCGGTGCTGACGCGAACTTTCCAGCAAGAGGCAATGGGCATTCGCAGACGATTTTTCCTTCATCGATCAGGACGACCCCGCCTTTTATTTCCCGAATACGCTCGAGCGCTTGCGCCATCGCTTGGGGATCGCGTCCGATTACGATCCAATCGCCAGACGCGGAATAAGTGCTGGCCAGCCCTTCGAGATGCTCACCGAAGCCGTGAAGCACTGCCATTGTTCGGTTGCCCCCAGACGCATCAATAACGGCGATCAATGCCAACTGCGGATCATGTTGCAAGGATATGTATCCATCCTGATCAACGGGCATGTCTTCTAGTGACAACCGCGTGATAACGGCATTCAGCATCTGTAACACAGGGGCCTTACCATCTTTATCTGGCCGTAGGCGGAACCAATCGGGATTTGCTCGCTTTGCCAAGGGATCTTGCAATCGTAACGAAGCTTCATCCCATTGTGGCTGAACCGTTGGAACAAGCAAGATTCCGTTTTCTGCTGCCAGTTGCCCATTGGCGATTACCATACGAGGAGTCGGTTGATCCTTTGCCGTCAACAACAGCATATCCGCGATTCGGCCCGGCGCAATTCCTCCGATCTCCGCGTCCAGCCCGTAATAGACAGCCGGGTTCAGCGTCGCCATGACATACGCTTCCTCTGGCGGCATCCCCGCTTCGATGGCCACACGTATCGTGCTATTCATGAACCCGTCACGATGCATCGGCGGCGTGCTTCCATCCGATGTCAGCATCATCCGTGATGACCATGGCTCCCCCAACTCCAGCCATCCCTTCACCAGCTCCGGCAGATCGGGGCGAATGGAGGAATGGCGCAGTGTCGCATACATGCCTAAACGGATACGCGACAGCAAATCTGCTGCATGGATGGCCTCATGACAAGCTGTTACACCGGCTGCTGCGGCAATGTTCAACGTCTCGTGAGAAGCTCCCGGATGATGCCCCTCCATCCTTTTGCCCAAGTCCCGCGCATGCTTCAAACCAAAAAGCAGCGTCTCATCCTCTTGTAAAACACCGCCCCAATTCGTCAACTCCCCACCCTGGATCACGCGTGGATGCTCCAGCATTTGCGCCAACCTTTCCTTGGTGAACGCTGGATGAGCTTTCCCTGTCTGCGGATCGAGTCTGCCCCAGAAAAATTGCTTTACCGGATGAGCTGCCAGAGAATCCATAATCGCTGCCGTTTGCGAAAAAGGAAGATGCATGAGCATCAGTGAGTCCGACACCAATCCAGTCGTTCCCGTTTGCAGAGCAAAGTCAGCCAACGTGTAAGGGTTATACCATTGAAACGGATGCGCATGTGGCTCGATATAACCCGGCACGAGATATTGCCCAGCCCCCTCCATGATCACAGTCTGGTCATCGACCAACGGCTCTTTTTCTCCTACATAAGCAATTCGTTCTCCTGCCACTACGACGTGATGCTCTTGCCATTCTTTTGTGTACACATTGAGAACACTTGCGCCTTTTATCCAGAGGCTTGCCGGTGCCTGACGTCTGCTCACGCGAATCATGTTCAAGTAATCACGATCTGATATGGCTCGTACGCGCATCTTTTCTTCTCTCCTTGCTGGTCTGCCGATGTTTTTTGAAAATGAACGAGCGTTCATCGATCTCTACAGCTTCGCCGCCCATTATTCATTCCCCTGCAATCTTGGTGATGGTAGTAACAATTCCCACGGGTGTCTTGTCGCCCTTTATTACACACTAGGGAATAGACGTAATTGCGACAGGAGGACAACTCTCATGCATAAAAACGTAGGTAGAACTGATGCCATGCTTCGCATGACTGGCGGTCTGTTAGGCTTGGCATACGGCATCGGAAGAATGAGTCGTCGCCCATACAATGCTCCATGGCTGCTCATGGCTTTTTCAGCCATGAAAGTAGCAGAAGGGGCTACGCGCTTTTGTCCGATGTACGCAGCGATGGGCATCAATACGACAAAAGGGAATGGCATGCAGGGCATGATGGATCAGCTCAAGAAAAAAGGCGTTCAGATGGCGGTCAATCAGTTCACGCGCTCCATGAATATTGCGCCCATCAAAGACTCGAACAACAGCCAAGATGATGTGAGCAATACTCCATCAACAACCAATAAGGCAAACATCCAGTATTCTACCAGCCCACAATTTTCAGCGAACCAAGAGAAACAACCAATCAACAATCAGCAAAACACGAAGCTTACCCCCGAGGATCAACTCCTCGAAAAGGCGGCAAGAGAAATCATCTCATTTCGCTCCCAAGAAAATAACAACAGCAATACACGCTACCCCACGTACACGTAAGGAGAGGAGGCACTGCATATGCTTGTCGGCTCCCAGATGTATGAATGGATGTCGCATAACTTCTTTGTCATTGCCATGATCATTGGCGTCATTGGCGTGATGGGTTATTACTTCTTTCGGTCGTCGCGAAAAAGAGGAAGATATCGCCAATAATGGATAGGAAGACGAAAAGCCCGTTACATTCGATGAAAATGTAACGGGCTTTTTCCATTTACATATTTACTTGTTGTGCATATAATTGTCATTGCAAGTAATTTCGAACGAAAGAGGGTCATTCCCCTGATCGATCATTGGCAAAAAGAACCGGTTGGATTTCTCATTGGAAACACATACCGGAGAATGATTCATTATGTCTCCCTTTTTTTAAAGGAGTTTGATTTGACCACGGAGCAGTTTGCCGTCCTTTATCGGCTACGAGAAGAAGAGGGTATCAATCAAAAAGAGTTGGCTCAGCGCTCAGCCAAGGATCAGCCTTCCATGACACGCATTTTAGATACACTCGCCAAAAAAGGCTTTATCGAAAAGACATTGAGCGAACAAGACCGCCGCGCCTACATCATTACCCTTTCCCCGAAAGGACGGGAATGGATTGAGCAGGCGATTCCCATAGAGGCTCGTGCCGTTGCAGACATATTGGAAGGGATTTCTCCTGAAAAGCTGGCCTTCTTGCGGGAAATCTTGCTGGAGATTAACCAAAACATCAATAGAAAAACGACAGACTAGGAGTGACAGCATTGGGAGAGAGTAGAGAGAGACTGTGGACGAGAGATTTTGTCCTGTTAACTGTATGCAATTTGTTGTTGTTTCTCACCGTTCAAATGCAGACCCCTACATTCCCTGCCTACGTGAAGGAAGCTTATCAGGCCAATGATTTTGTCGTCAGTCTGGTCATTAGCTTGTTTTCACTTGCAGCAGTGGTCGCAAGGGTGTTTACTGGGGAAGCGTTGAAAACGAAAAACAGTAAGGTTCTGGCTATCTTGGCACTTGGATTCGTCGCGATTTTTAGCGCAGGCTATTACTGGGCAGGAAGCATTATTTTCTTTCTTCTGTTGCGAATCTTGGTCGGCATCGGCTTTGGGATGGGCAGCACGACGTTTCCGACGATTGTCTCCAATGTGATTCCTGCCAAACGGATCGGCGAAGGCATGGGGTATTTCGGCTTATCGACCAGCTTGGCTATGGCGCTCGGCCCGATGATTGGACTTGGCCTGTTGAACTCGTTTGGGTTTGGCTGGATGCTCATGGTTCTCGTGTTGCTGGTTGCCATTATTTTTCCGTTGATGCATTTTATCCGCGCCTACAATCAGCTTCCTGTGTCGACCGTGAACGCACAAACTGTCACAGGGATTCGCCGATTTTATGATAAAAAGCTGCTGCTTCCAGCTGGACTGAATTTTTGTCTGTCCATTACGTATGGCGGGATTCTCAGCTTTTTGGCCTTGTACGGAAAAGAAGCCCACATTGAGAATGTCGGCTGGTTTTTCCTGACGAATGCACTGGCAATGGTGTTGATTCGTCCTTTTTCCGGCAAGCTGTATGATCGCAAAGGGCACATTGCCGTCCTGCCTCCCGGTGCGATCTTCGTCGGGGTCAGCCTCTTGCTCCTGTCCCTAACAACGACAGAGTCCTTGCTTCTCGTCTCTGCTGCCTTCTACGGGCTTGGCTATGGCATGATTCAGCCGTCTATCCAGGCGTGGATGGTGAAGGTCGTCACACCTGAGCAACGCGGCATGGCGAACGGACTGTTCTTTAATTCCATCGATCTGGGTATCGCGGTCGGCTCTGTGCTTCTCGGTGTCATCGCGACACATTCGAGCTACTCTGTCATGTACCGCTGGTCGGCAGTGTGCTTGCTGCTGTTCCTCATCGTTTATTTCCTTTCGCAGCTGGCTGCGGCCAAGGCGAAAAAAGCGGCGATTGCGAGTGAAAACGTGGGCATGTAGTATAAGCTTATTATCCTAGTCTTGCCGTATGGCTTAGTGTAGCGAGCGTTTGTCTGGCATGTTGGACGACGAGCATTTGGACCCGCTCTTGTCCTCCTGCTATCCGGACATTCATCGTCAACGACACCAAGCCATGCAAGATGGCTCATACTAAAACAACTGTATTTTCCATAAAAAAAGATGCTCCCTATATAGATATTTCTTCAAGGGAGCAACTCCTTCTCGCTCAAAATCTATGGACTAGTGATCAGAAAACATTTGTAGCCTTCCGCATCTGGCTCATGTTGAAAAATAATCGTCCAGTTCAAAGTGGAGTCAAAAATATATAAATCAAAAGTAAATCGTGTATATGATTCTAATAATCGTTTGGTACCCAACTTGAATACTTTATTTCGGGTAAAGTCTCTCCCAACCAAACTAGCAGAGTCCCAGAAAAATAATACTTCTTTTTTGTCATCAAGATAATCATTTACTTCTGAGATGGTTAACCCTGTGGCTCTCTCTCTCTGAAGAAATTGCCACAAATAACCTTTGTCTAGCTTGACGTACCGTTTATAAAAAAAATTGCTTACACAATCACCGCTGACGTTAAAGAATGTATGAATGTACTTCTCTCTTAATTGGGTTGACACTTCATTAGTAAGGACAGGTATGCTACGAATGTTCAATACATCTTCTTTGTTCTCAACTGGTCGATAAAAATGCATACCATTTAGGGAACCATTTCTTATATTAAAGGTTCTAAATTCAATCCGATCAATAGTCTCATAATTCGTCATTGCAAACATATCATGTTCATAATCTGATTGACTCATATGAATTAAAGCATATGTGCCAGAGGGAATATTCACCACCATACAATTTTCGGGAACACGAGTGATTGTATTTACTCTTATTCCAATCACAACATTTTCTGATTCTTGGTCCCATACCTCATAAAATATAGGACACTCAACACTACTTGCAATTTCTGAGAATAATGGATCGGGTGATTCAATAAAACCCTCCCAATCGAATTCATCGTCTAACGCTTTGCCCACAACAAAAAAAGTTTCAAGTTCAATAACTCTTAATTTCATTATATCTCCTCGTTTTTAGCGATCATAGCAAGTAAGGGCGTAACAAAAATATGTTACGCCACATAAAGAATATTTGCCTACCAAGAAAAGAAATGATGACCTCTCACTCTTTTCCATTCACCGTCAATCTTCTTTATTAAATGGAAATGAGGAAGATTAGCAATCATGAGCCTTCCCTCACCATCTATAAAATGAGGATCTTCATAAACTTTTCTATAGTTCGTTTGAGTGACTACATTTTCGGCATCTTTTCTGCTTACGCTAAACGTATCTTTTCCCCTTGTAGCTTCTAATTGAGCCTGTCTGAGAGTTAGTGGTTCTTCTACAAATATTCCACCATCGGAATTTAATTTAGCTGCAAAATGTTTTACTTTTTTCTTTTTTATTTGATATTCAACTTCTTCACTCATTGTAACACTTTTAGTCACAACTTTAATAAAGGCTCTACCAAAATATTCGCCTATTTCCTTAGCAAGGGCTCCTTGGTTTGCAACATAATCACCTACAAATTCACCTGTTATTACCGCTCCTGTAACAAGAGCTATAAAATCCCCAACAGGTATTGGGCCATCAATCGCAGCAATAACTCCCAATGCTGCTAAGCGTTTAAGTAACTGTTTCTCGGTTATTTTAATCCCAATCTCTTCTAATACTGTTAGAGCGTGGCTCGTCGTTATACTTCTGATCTCCACCTCTTCTGGGAATTCATTGTGGATCTGATAGTAATCATAATATTCTTTAGCAAGCGCATCTATACGCTCAAAGTCCCTCTGTAAATCTTCTTGATCTATATCCATCATATTATTATCGTTGTTCTCAGACTGCGTTGTCTTATCTGCATACTCATCAACAATTGAAACAATCTCTTCAAACAAGTAATCTTCGTTATCCCCCAAATATTCTTTTAACTTATTACTCAATTCTCTGGAATCTTCTGTACCCTCTTCTGACAATATGTCTATATATTGCTCAATTTCACTTCGCTGCATATAGGCGTCTTTCTCGTCGCTCGTCTTTGCAAAAATACTAGTAGCATTTCCGAATAACAATGCGATGACCATAAAAACTGTTATCCATCTTTGATTCTTAAACATAAATTCAGTTGATACTACATTTTGTAGTATTCAACCTTCCACCCCCTGCATTTAAATTATTTTGTTGGTAAATAAACCGAATATTACCATACATATATTTATACTACATTCTCTATCTTCGGTAAATAAACTTTGTATTTTTTGGAAAATTAAGGTAATATAAGCAAGAAGTTTAAATCAATAAAATTTGACGCTAATGTGAACTCACTTGTCTTTCAAAAAAAAAACTGTTCCCTGGTTGAAATTCCTACCAAGAAACAGTTTCTTTTGCTGTTACGACTTTTGCTGATACTTCATCGCTCGTGCCGCAATATCCGTACGGTACTGCGCCCCATCAAATGAGATCCCTTGCACCTTCGCATACGCTGTCTCACGCGCTTGCGCCAAATCCGCTCCGGTTGCCACGACGCCAAGCACACGGCCACCGCTCGTAACGATGCCTTCCTCCGTTTCCTTCGTACCTGCGTGAAACACCGTAGCTCCCTCGTTTGCCTGACCCAGCCCGTGAATCAACGCACCCTTTGGATATTCTCCCGGATAACCCGGCGCTGCCATGACGACACAGACAGCACTTCCTTTTTGCCATGTCACATCGACTGCATCGAGCTCGCCATTGACCGTTCCGACAAAAATATCGAGCAAATCTGTTTCGAGCAACGGCAAGAGCACCTGTGTCTCTGGATCGCCAAAACGCGCATTGAACTCCACGACTTTCGGACCTTGCTCCGTAATCATCAGACCTGTGTAGAGAATGCCTTTGAACGGAATACCATCCTTGGCCATCCCTGACGCCATCGGCTGGACAATCGTTTTGACGATCTCGTCCACCAGCTCAGCAGACATTTGCGGTACCGGGGCGTATGTTCCCATGCCACCTGTATTGGGGCCGCGGTCATCATTGAAAATTCGCTTATGATCCTGAGAAGTAATCATCGGCTTTACCGTCTCTCCATCGACGAAAGACAACAGCGACAGCTCTTCGCCGAACATGCACTCCTCAATGACCACGCGCGCTCCCGCTTCACCAAAGACGCTTTCCTGCATGATCTGACGGAGTGCCTCTTCCGCTTCCTCCACCGTTTCTGCGACAACGACCCCTTTCCCCGCTGCCAAGCCGTCCGCTTTGACAACGATAGGAGCTCCCTGCTCTCTCACGTACGCACTCGCCGATTCGTAATCCAGGAACGATTCATAGGCGGACGTCGGAATCTCGTAGCGTTTCATTAAACTTTTCGCAAAAGACTTGCTGCCCTCGATCATTGCCGCTTTTTGGTTCGGGCCATAGACCGGCAGATTGCGCTCTTGGAAAAAGTCCACAATCCCCGCCAGCAAAGGATCTTCCGGGCCAACGACAGTCAGATCAATTCCCTCATCTTTGACGAATTGAGCCAGTGCAGCAAAATCGAAAACGCCAATCGGCACGTTTTGAGCGATTTGAGCGGTGCCCCCATTTCCTGGCGCACAGTATACCTTTGTCACTTTAGAGCTCTGCAACAGCTTCCAGGCAATCGTGTGTTCTCGACCGCCGCCGCCGATCACTAATATTTTCATCGTATTTCCTCCTGTGTGAGAGGTAATCCACTCTTTAGTACGTGTAAAAAAAGCGAACGTTACTCCCGAATAGCCTCTTTTAGTGCTTGAAATGACGCGTGCCGGTAAAGATCATCGCAATGCCCGCTCGATTGCAAGCATCAATCGATTCTTGATCGCGAATGGAGCCGCCTGGCTGGATGATGGCGGTAATCCCTGCTTTGGCTGCCGCTTCCACGGTATCTCCCATCGGGAAATATGCATCCGAAGCCATAACCGCGCCACTTGCCAATGCACCTGCCTGCTCAATGGCGATTTTTGCTGCCCCAACGCGGTTCATCTGACCTGCCCCCACGCCGATAGTCATATTGTCTTTTGCCAAGAGAATCGCATTCGATTTAACGTGCTTAACGACCTTCCAAGCGAATTTCAGCTGTGCCAGTTCCTCTTCCGAAGGCTTGCGGTCTGTAACCACTTGAATCTCGCTTTCTTCGAGCTGTTTGTAGTCGAAGTCTTGAATGAGTGCCCCGCCTGCAACAGGAGCCACGCGGAACAGATTGTCCACTTTTTTGGCTGGTTCATTCAGTGCAGGGATACGCAAGAGACGCAGGTTCTTTTTCTCAGCCAGAACAGCCAACGCCTCTTCGGTGAAGTCTGGTGCAATGATAATTTCCAAGAAAATCTCTTTCATCGCGAGTGCGGTGTCACGATCTATCGGGCGGTTTGCAGCAACGATCCCACCGAAAATAGAGACAGGGTCTGCTTCGTACGCTTTTTGGTAAGCAACGCGAATATCAGTGCCGATCCCTACCCCACAAGGGTTGGAGTGCTTGATCGCAACGACAGCAGGTTCAGCGAATTCGCGTACAATCGCCAACGCTGCATCTGCGTCATTGATGTTGTTGTAGGAAAGCTCTTTTCCTTGCAGTTGACTCGCATTCCCGATGCTCAACTGATCCGATAACGGCTCACGGTAAAATGCCGCACGTTGATGTGGATTTTCTCCATAGCGTAAATCCTGTGCTTTCTCGTAAGTCACCGTGTAGCTCTCAGGCAACAGTTCGCCCACCTGCTCACTCAAATAGCGA
Source organism: Brevibacillus fortis (assembly GCF_046196545.1). GTDB lineage: Bacteria > Bacillota > Bacilli > Brevibacillales > Brevibacillaceae > Brevibacillus > Brevibacillus fortis_A. Next base: position 705,190 of record NZ_CP176370.1, on the reverse strand, counting down.
GAGATCAAGGCATCATAAGCAGCTGTATGACGGAAAACTTTTGCAGCCAGCTTGCGACGGGTTTCTAGCGTAGTATCGCCATTTGCTTCAATTTCTTCTGCTACTTTTTCATAATCGGCTGCATCGACCACCACACTGACGAACGCGTGATTTTTCGCAGCAGAACGCAGCATCGTTGGTCCACCAATATCAATATTCTCAATGGCATCTTCATATGTCACGTCTGGCTTCGCTATCGTTTCCTTGAAAGGATAAAGATTCACGACAACCATATCAATGGTTTCAATCCCAAGGTCTTTTAGTTGCTGCACATGCGCTTCACTGTCCCTTACAGCCAAGAGGCCGCTGTGGATATTGGGATGCAACGTTTTGACGCGACCGTCCAAAATTTCTGGAAATCCAGTCACTTCAGAAATGCCAATGACGGGAACTCCCTCTGCTTTTAAGAGAGAAGCCGTACCCCCGGTAGAGATGATTTGTACCCCGGCGGCTACCAATCGACGGGCAAACGGAATTAATCCTGTCTTGTCAGAAACGCTGATCAACGCTTTTTTCACACTCACGGATAGAACCTCCTGAATTTTAGTGAAAACATGGGTAACTATTGACCAAAACACGAACATTACTTATATATTATAAATTAATTGTACGCTATTATCAACAACTTCGTCAGGAAAACAAACGCAGCCGCCCATGCCTGTTCGGCACTTGCGACTGCATACACCTGCATTTGCTTTGATGAAGTTATCGTTTTTTCTTGCCTTTGCCTGATAGCTTTTTGATGCGATCTGATAGTGCGACTGTTTTGCTTTTGGCCGTCGCCCTGATTGGCTTGATCGGCTTCTTCGACTTGCGGCTCTTCGCCTTTACTTCTTTGGGTATTAAGTTCCCTAACTCTTCCATGGAGATGGATTGGCCGTCCTTTACACGATCCCTGACGCGCTCTTTCGTCTCCTCTGGAACTTCGAATCCCATGTTTCCCAGCTCATCGAGCAGCGCATCTACATTGGCTCCGCCCTTCGGCATTTTTTCCGCTAGCTTCATAATATCGTTAAGCGTCCATTGCCGCCCTGTTTTTTGGCTTAGCTTATCGAGCAAGTTCGAAACAAAATCTCCGCTCAAGTCGGCCCCTCCCTTTGTGGGAATATCCCTCTGTTACTGTATGTCACGAGAACCAATTTGGTTTGTCATGATTCGCGGAGGATGGAAAGCTGCCAAACAATTCGGCATGTCCGAACACGGCAGAAGCAACTATCAGTTTTTTTGCCCCGAAATAAATGTTGCTCTCGCCATGGCAAACATCGCAGCAAAATAGGGTGAGTCGGTCATAGTTAGAAGCCGACACCGTATGAAAGGACATGAATAACATGCATGTAGGACGAGAAAACTGATTGACAAATACTGGTGACAGGAATACGATGACAAAGTCAATCATTCATCCTCGTTAGGTGAGGCTCCTATACAAACATAGGCCACTGCCCGGAAATATCGAAAGATGCCAATGGGTAGAACAGGAACTGCCGAACTAAGGCTTTTCTTAAGGTGGCTAAGGAATGTTTCCTTTACGTTGTATAGTGCCAAAGCTCTGGTAGGGGGAGAAAAAGTGGTGTTATTTTGTGCACTTTTCTAACCCTCTAGATTCCTGCTAGAGGGTTTTTATTTTCGAAAGGGGGGAACGTTTTTATGGACAGTAGTCCAAGTTGCGGAATGAATAACGGCAATCAAGATTGTGTACGGAGAATTTTCCGGCCTTGTGGCGCTGCGGCATGTTCCCCATACCTTATTTGACATTCTCCCTTTTAATGGGACGAGTGTATGTAAGTATCTTTATGTAGACATGCTTGCGCAACATGGTCGTATCCCTCCGATCCTTATTTGCGAAAGGATGAGAGAGCCATGTTGAACATTTACAAAACGAATACCATGGGAAAAATAGAAGAACTGCATCAATTTGAAAAAGGCTGCTGGATCCATTTGACCGATCCTTCTGAGCAAGAAAAGCAACAAGTCGTCAGGGAGTTGTCGATTGACCTTCATTTTTTGCAGGATGCCCTTGATGACGAAGAAATCGGACGGATCGACAAGGACGGAAACCGCGTGATGCTCTACGTGGACATCCCGATCTCCACGAAGGAAGGGATGAAGGACCACTATACGACGGTTCCGCTGGGAATCATGGTGATGGAAGATTATATCTTAACCGTTTGCCTGGTAGAAACGGCTGTCATGAATGAGTTCGTCCAAGGGAAAGTGAAAAGCTTTCACACGCACATGCGAAACCGGTTTGTCTTACAAATTTTATCGAATACGTCGCATGATTATTTGCATTACTTGAAAAAAATCAACAAACAGACAGAAACGCTGGAAAAATCGTTGCGACAATCGACGAAAAACAATGAACTGCTTACCTTGCTAGAATTGCAGAAAAGCCTCGTTTATTTTTCGACGTCCCTGGAAACGAACAGTCTGTTGATCTCCCTGCTTCGGAGCGGCAGTTATTTGAAAATGTACGAAGAAGATAAGGAACTGCTGGAAGAAGTAAAAATCGAAACCAAGCAGGCTATCAAAATGACGGAAATCTATACCGCCATTTTAGGGAACATCATGAATGGCTTTGGCTCCGTCATCTCCAACAATCTCAATCGCGTATTGAAGCTGTTAACCGCCATTACCATTGTCATCACGTTACCTATGGTGATCGGCACCTTTTACGGGATGAACGTCGCGCTTCCTTTTCAGGATCATCCGCACGCATTCACGATCATTATGATCATGTCCACCACCATTACGTCCGTAACAGCCCTCCTGTTCTGGAGGAAGAAGTATTTCTAAAAACGGATGGCAAAAAAACCGACATCGTAAAAGGATGTCGGTTTCATTTTTATCTCTCGATTTACCTCAGCTGGACAAGTCTGCCTTCCAGCTTCACTCTCTCTTCTGCTAAATAGCCAATGACCTTCACCAACAGCTCATGCTCCACAGCATGGATGCGAGCCGCCAAAGTCTCAGCCGTATCTGCATCTTGAACCGCTACGGGAATCTGGGCAATGATCGGCCCTGTATCCAGACCGGCATCAACCAGATGTACCGTTACCCCCGTTATCTTTACCCCGTAAGCGAGTGCCTGACCAATCGCGTCTTTTCCTGGGAAAGCAGGCAAAAGCGACGGATGCAGATTGATGATTTTTCCTTCGTAGGATGACAAAAGAGTGTCGCCCACCAACCGCATGTAGCCTGCCAGCACAACCAGCGATATATCGCGTTTGTGGAGCTGCGCCACTATTTCCTGCTCAAAAGCAGCCTTGTCTGCATACTCCTTCGGTTGAAAAACAAAGGCGTCGATCCCTAAACGCTCTGCCCGTTCCAAAACCTTGGCGCCGGGCTTGTCGCACACGAGCAAGGCAACTTCTACACCTGTGAGCCTACCGTCCTGTACAGCCTGCACGATCGCTTCAAAGTTGGAGCCGCTGCCTGAGGCGAAAATGGCCAGCTTTCTCACCATTCCACCCCGTTGTATACGACTTTGCGCTCTCCCGCTTGAATATGTCCGATCAAATACGCCTGTTCTCCCAGCTCTTGCAGCTTTTCCATCACACTCACTGTGTCTTCTGGCTTCACGACAAGCATCATGCCAATACCCATGTTGAACGTTTTGTACATATCCGGGTAAGAGATGTTACCAGTCTCTTGTACCAGCTCAAAGATCGGCAGCACTGGCCAGGAACCAACGTTGATCACAGCCTGCATTCCTTCTGGAAGCACGCGTGGAATGTTTTCAGTAAAACCGCCGCCTGTGATGTGTGCCAGAGCTTTCACTTCATGTGACTCAAGAACGGATAGCACTTGCTTCACGTAAATCCGGGTCGGTGTCAGCAGCTCTTCGCCGAGCTTTTTGCCCAATACGTCAACATGATCATGCAGGGACATACCTTTGTCTGCCAAAAGAACCTTGCGAACGAGCGAGAAACCGTTGCTGTGTACGCCGCTGGAAGCCAGACCGATTAGTACATCGCCAGCTGCCACGGACGCTCCCGTAATCATTTTGCTCTCGTCCACGACACCTACGGTAAAGCCTGCAATGTCGTATTCGCCTTCTGCGTACATGCCAGGCATCTCGGCAGTCTCCCCGCCAATCAGCGAGCAGCCGGACTGGGAGCAGCCTTCCGCGATCCCTTTGACAATCGCTTCGATTTTTTCCGGAATGACCTTATCTACTGCCAGATAATCGAGGAAAAAGAGCGGCTCTGCCCCTTGAACCACTACGTCATTGACGCACATAGCGACAGCATCGATGCCGATTGTATCGTGTTTGTCCATGGCAAAAGCGAGCTTCAGCTTGGTTCCTACCCCATCTGTGCCAGAAACGAGAATCGGTTTCTCGTATTTTTTGGTATCGAGGCGAAACAGCGCTCCGAACCCGCCCAAATCAGTCAAAACTTCGGGGCGGAACGTCCGCTTCACATGCTTTTTCATGCGTTCGACGGCTTCGTTGCCCGCATCAATGTCTACGCCAGCTTGTTTATATGCTTCACTCATTGTTTCTCCCCCTAGCAAGAGGTGCTTGTATTAGCATTTGAGCGCAGGTAGCGCTTCTTCGAATTCAATCTCAGTCGGATATTCTCCGTTAAAGCATGCGAGGCAGTGTCCTCTATTAGGAGCCGAATCGGTGCGGCCAATTGCATCGATCATTCCTTCAACAGACAAGAACGACAGCGAATCAGCCTCAATGATTTGACGAATTTCCTCTACGGATTTGGTCGACGCAATCAGTTCCTCACGCGACGAGGTGTCGATGCCGTAAAAGCAAGAATTCATAACAGGCGGAGAGCTGATACGCACATGCACTTCTTTGGCGCCAGCCTCACGCAGCATGCGGACGATCCGATTACTCGTCGTACCGCGAACAATGGAGTCGTCAATCATGACTACACGCTTGCCTTCCACTACTTTGCGAACCGCAGACAGCTTGAGATAGACAGCGCGCTCGCGCAGCTCCTGACTCGGCTGAATGAAGGTACGGCCGACATAGCGATTTTTAATCAAGCCGATTTCGTACGGAATTCCTGTCGCTTCCGCAAATCCGATAGCAGCAGAGATACTCGAATCCGGTACACCTGTGACGACATCAGCATCAATCGCGGATTCCAATGCCAGTTGCTTGCCCAGACGTTTGCGCGCCATGTGGACGTTGATTCCGTCGATATCGCTGTCTGGTCTCGCAAAGTAAATGTATTCAAACGTACAAATCGAACGCTGTGTCGTTTCCGTAAACTTGCTTTCTGTAATACCATTTTTATCGATGACAATGAGCTCACCCGGCTGCACATCACGCCAATACTGTGCGCCGATGATATCAAATGCGCAGGTCTCGGAAGCGACAGTGATCGCATCTCCGAGTCGTCCCAATGACAGCGGACGCAAACCATTCGGATCAAGGGCAATCACGAGCTGATTTTCGTTCATGACGAGAAGCGCATATGCTCCCTTGATGTATTGCAGGGCGTCCTTTACCGCTCCCGGCAAATCCTTGCACGCAGAACGAGCGATCAGATGGGCGATCACTTCTGTGTCACTGGTCGTCTGGAAAATGGAGCCTTTTGCTTCCAGCTCTTTTCTAAGCACGGCGGCATTCACGAGATTCCCGTTGTGGGCAACTGCCATGCTCCCTTGTGCATAGCGGAAAAAGAGCGGCTGGGCATTTTCAATCTTGCTCGAACCAGCAGTCGTATAACGGGTATGACCAATCGCGATATGACCGCTGAACTTCTCCAGATCGCCCTTGCCAAAAGCCTCTGACACGAGACCCATTCCGCGGTGCTTATACCATTTCTCGCCGTCGGAGGCGCAGATACCTGCGCTCTCCTGACCGCGATGTTGAAGGGCGTGCAGACCCAGATAGGTCAATTGGGATGCTTCTTTGTGGTTGTAGATGCCAAAGACGCCGCATTCTTCGTTCAATTTGTCCCAGATTACCCGATCAAACATGGAATCGCATCCTTCCAGGCTGCTTTCACCTCTTGAGTCGAAGCGTTGATCGCTTCTGTACCGTTCACGTTCACTACCAGACGATCGCCGCCAACTGTACCGATGGTTTGGGCAGATACGCCATGTTCACCTGCCAATGCGAGAATCACCGCCGCTTGCTCCCCAGAAGCACTGAGCAAGATGCGAGATTGAGATTCACTGAACAAGAGCACGTCAGCACGCAGCTCGGACGCAAGAGCCACCTGCGCACCGAAGCCTTTGCCGAAGCAAGATTCAGCCAGTGCGACACCCAGACCACCTTCGGACAGATCGTGTGCGGAGTTCACCAGACCTTGGCGAATCGCTGTGAGAACCAGCTTTTGCACCGCCGCTTCCTTGGTCAGATCGATTTGTGGAGGACGTCCGGAAATGCTGCCGGTTGCCATCTTTTGATACTCACTGCCGCCAAGCTCAGCGAAGGTCTCGCCCAACAGGATGATCGCATCGCCTTCGTTTTTGAAATCTTGGGTCGTAATATGGTCAACATCGGTGATCAAGCCGACCATTCCCACCGTTGGGGTTGGATAGATCGCGTCACCGCTTCGTTCATTGTAAAAGGATACGTTTCCGCCGATGACCGGAGCATCGAGTGCTACGCACGCTTCGCTCATGCCCTCGCACGATTTTTCAAATTGCCAGAACACCTCAGGCTTTTCCGGACTTCCGAAGTTCAGGCAGTCTGTAATTGCCAGCGGCTCTGCACCGGAGCAGACAACGTTGCGTGCAGATTCTGCCACCGCAATGGCACCGCCCACTTTTGGATCGAGGTATACATAGCGACCATTGCAATCTGTACTCATGGCAAGAGCCTTGCGAGTACCGCGCACCATGACAACAGCAGCGTCAGAACCAGGCTTTACAGCTGTGTTTGCACGCACGATGTGATCGTATTGCTCGTATACCCACGCTTTATTCGCCACTGTTGGCTGAGCCAGCAAGCTTTTCAGCGTAACGTTCAGATCTTTCGGTTCTTCGATGTCTGCCAACACATCAACATTCGCGTTTGCTTCGTAGTAAGCTGGCACCGCAGATGGACGATGGTAAACAGGCGCATCATCTGCCAAGCTGTCTACCGGCACTTCGGCTACTACTTCACCTTGATGCAACAGGCGCAGCTTACTGTCTTCCGTTACTTTACCCACTACAGCGGATGCCAAGCCCCATTTGTCAAAAATCGCGATGGCTTCTGCCTCTTTGCCTTTTTCCACAACGACGAGCATACGCTCCTGCGATTCAGACAGCATCATTTCGTATGCAGACATGCCCGCTTCGCGCTGTGGCACCAGGTCCAGATTCATCTCGATTCCGTTCCCTGCCTTGGATGCCATCTCGGAGCTGGAGCTCGTCAAGCCAGCCGCTCCCATGTCCTGAATCCCGACGACGATACCCGTGTCGATCAACTCCAGGCACGCTTCCAGCAGGAGCTTTTCCATGAATGGATCGCCGACTTGTACCGCCGGGCGTTTTTTCTCCGACTCTTCCGTGAGCTCCTCAGACGCAAAGGTCGCCCCGTGAATACCGTCACGCCCTGTGCTTGCACCAACGTAGATAACAGGGTTGCCGATACCGGACGCTACCCCTTTTTGAATCTTCTCGTGGTCGATCAACCCGACACACATGGCGTTGACAAGCGGATTGCCTTCATACGTAGGGTCGAAATTCACTTCGCCACCCACAGTCGGAATCCCGATGCAGTTCCCGTAGCCTGCAATACCTGCAACTACGTTTTCAAACAAGTATTTGACACGAGGAGATTTGAGCTCCCCGAATCGAAGCGAGTTGAGCAGCGCAATCGGACGCGCGCCCATTGAGAATACGTCACGGATGATACCGCCCACACCAGTCGCAGCCCCTTGGTACGGCTCGATCGCTGATGGGTGGTTATGGCTTTCGATTTTGAAAACAACCGCCTGATTGTCACCGATGTCGACAATACCCGCACCTTCCCCTGGTCCTTGCAAAACGCGAGGTCCTTTTGTCGGGAAGCGGCGCAGAACAGGCTTGGAGTTTTTGTAGGAGCAGTGCTCCGACCACATGACACTGTAGAGACCAGTCTCGGTCCAGTTCGGCTTGCGGCCGAGAATTTCTACGACACGCTGATATTCTTCGTCAGTCAGACCGATTTCTTTGTATAGTTTTTGATCGGCAATTTGTTCGGCTGTCGGTTCTTTATGCGTGAGTTGTGACACTGTTCTGTTCCCTCCAAGTCTTCAGGATCGAGGTAAACATGCGGCGTCCATCATCGGAAGTCATCCAAGAGTGAACGGCACGCTCCGGGTGAGGCATCATGCCAAGTACGTTTCCACGTTCGTTGCAAATGCCCGCGATGTCTTCCAGTGAACCATTTGGATTCTCGCCATGATAGCGGAAAACGATCTGCTTGTTCGCTTTAAGCTTCGCCAGCGTTTCTTCATCACAGTAGTAATTTCCTTCGCCGTGCGCGATCGGAATTTGGATGACTTCCCCTGCCGTGAAATCACGGGTAAAGGAGGTATCGTTGTTTTCCACACGCAATTCGGACAGCTTGCAACGGAATTTCAGTGAACGGTTGCGCAAGAGTGCTCCTGGCAACAGCCCGACTTCGGTCAGGATTTGGAAGCCGTTGCAGATTCCCATGATTAGCTTGCCTTCTTCTGCGGCCTTCACCACTTGCTCCATAACGGGTGAAAAACGAGCGACTGCACCACAGCGCAGATAATCTCCATAAGAGAATCCACCTGGCAAGAGAATCGCATCATATTTAGAAAGATCCGTATCGGAATGCCATACGTAATCCACAGGCACTCCCATTACGTCTTCAACTGCGTTAAACAAATCAATGTCGGCGTTCGAGCCTGGAAAGACGATAACGGCTACTCGCATATCTTTAGCCCTCCACGATATCAAAGCGATAGTCTTCTACCACCGTATTGGCCAACAGCTTTTCGCACATTTCACGTACACGCTCTTCTGCTTGCGCACGGTCAGAAGTGTTCAATTCCAGCTCCATGTACTTCCCGATACGCGCATTGTTTACTTCATCAAAACCCAAGGTGTGCAGAGCACCTTTTACAGCGTGTCCTTGTGGGTCCAAAACACTCTCGCGCAATGTTACATAAACAACAGCTTTAAACATGTACGTCTCCTCCTAGTCTCGTAAGCATTTCTTTGTAAGCTTCCTCCACATTGCCCAAATCGCGGCGGAAGCGGTCTTTGTCGAGCTTTTCATTCGTTACCGAATCCCAGAAACGGCATGTATCCGGGGATATTTCATCGGCGAGGAGAATCTCCCCGTCCGCTGTTTTTCCGAATTCCAGTTTGAAATCGACCAAGGTAATGTTGCGCTCGCGCAGGTAAGGCACGAGGACCTCGTTTACAGCAAGACCCATGCGCTCCAATGTCGCTTGGTCACTCTCGCTCGCAATCCCCAACACTTTGATATGGGAGGCATTCACCAATGGATCTCCCAGTGCGTCATCCTTGTAGTAAAACTCGACAACTGGCTGCGGGAGCACAGTCCCTTCTTCCATGCCAAGACGTTTGGCCAATGAGCCTGCTGCGATATTACGAACGACTACCTCCAAAGGGATAATCTCCACTTTGCGAACAACTTGCTCTGTGGCGGACAGCAGACGGACAAAATGGTTGTCGATGCCCCGCTCCTTCAGCATGGTGAAAAAGATTGCCGTAATGCGGTTGTTCAGCTCACCTTTTCCGGTGATTTGCGCCCGTTTCTCTCCATTGAATGCTGTTGCGTCGTCTTTGTACTCTACCCAGTACTGATCAGGCAAAGATGTCCGATAAATACGTTTTGCCTTACCCTCGTAGAGTTGTTCCTGTTTTTCCACCGTAGGAGTCACCTTCCCAGTCAAAAAGGTTGAGTTTTGGTTAATTCACGAACGTTTCAACTACATTAAAACACAAACATACGCATTTATCAACGAAAAATGCTGGAATAGACTTCGACAAATGTTCGGGATTTACACTATATTTTCCTTCTCAACCTCACTAACATTCGCAAACTCATTATCCAAACTAGCTCATATGCACATAGAGCCCACCCACGGGGCAGGTTCTTTTCTTTTGTTTATGATAAACTTGTCAGTGGTACAACCAATACGTGAAAGAAGGAATTTCAGATGTTTCCATTTGAAGTGTCTTTTCCTACCAAAATTTACTTTGGCATGGGCGAACTGGAACGTTTGGGCCAAGAAGCAAAATCGATGGGCCAAAAAGCATTGCTCGTCACAGGCGGCAATGCGGCCAAACGTACAGGTCTTTTAGACCGCGCCAAGGCTCTGTTGCAGGAAGCTCAAGTGGCGTATATTGTTTTTGACAAAATCGAACCGAATCCACGTACGGCAACGGTTGATGCTGGAGCTGCTCTTGCTCGTGAGCAGCAGTGTGACTTCATCCTGGCTATCGGTGGCGGCTCCGTGATGGATGCCTCCAAAGCGATTGCGGCAGCAGCCGTTTCCGGGCGCCCGATTTACGATTACATGCGGGGAAATCCGATCGGCTCTGGTCAATTGTTGGTACCCGTTCAGGAAGCACTGCCGATCATGACCGTCCCGACAGTAGCCGCTACAGGTTCGGAAGCAAACCATATCAGCGTCCTGACGCATTGGGACACGCATGAAAAATCTTCGATCAACGGTCCAGCACTTTACCCGAAGATTGCCATTCTTGACCCGTCTATCACCTTTACCGTTCCGGCACGCGTCACAGCGGAATCTTGCGCTGATATCTTTTCCCATCTGTTTGAAAACTATTTAATCAGTGCGGAAGGAACCCACGTTCAGGACGGTATTTCCGAAACACTCATTCGCCTCGTCGTCGAGCACTCCATCACAGCGATCCAGCAACCAGACCATGCAGAAGCACGATCCACCCTTTTGTGGGCGAGCACGCTGGGCATCAGTCCATTCGCTGCTGGCGGTCGTGGTGCTGGTATGCCGTTGCACGGAATTGAACATCCGCTGAGCGGGATCTACGATATGTCGCACGGTCGTGGACTAGCGATTCTGTCCCTTCCTTATTTCGAACAGGTGATTTTGCAAGACCGCCCCGAGAGACTAGCCCGTATGGGACGTCATTGCTTTGGCGTTACCGTAGAGGACGAGGGCGAAGCAGCACGAGCAACGATTGAAGCCGTTCGCCGTTGGTATGGTCGCATGGGAATCACAGAACGTCTGTCTGACTTCGGCGTGACCCAACAATCGCTGGCACAAATGGCGGAAGAAGCCGTTCGCATCGGTGGACGCGGAATCGGCTATCTGCCTAGCTCACGAAAATTGAATGAATCCGATGTGATCGCGATCTACGAGGCTTGCCTGTAATTGAAGCATCAAACACACTGGCGAGCCTTCGTTCAGTTGTGTAATAATACAAATTAATCATTAATCAAAATTATTTTACTACGGAGGTTACTACCTATGGCAGATCCACGCATTAATGAACTGGCAAGCCGTCTCGTCCGTTACTCGCTGAATTTGCAAAAAGGCGAAAAAGTTCTGATCGAAAATACAGGCCTGCAACCTGAACTCGTTCGTGCACTTGTGCGTGAATCATTTGCAGTTGGGGCTCTGCCTTTGGTCACCTTGAAAGATCAGGAAGTCATGCGTGCACTCTATCAAGGCACGAGCGAAGAACACATGGCCCTGATGGCAAAATACGAGTATGACCGGATGAAAGATATGGACGCTTACATCGCCATCCGCGCTTACGACAACATCAACGAGTATGCCGACGTACCGGAAGACAAAATGGGCATTTATGCTCGCGTCCTGTATCAACCTGTACATACGAACGAGCGCGTTCCGAACAAACGCTGGGTTGTACTGCGCTACCCGAACAAGTCGATGGCGCAACTGTCCAAAATGAGTCTCGAGGGCTTTGAGGACTTCTACTTCTCTGTCTGCAATCTCGATTACGCGAAAATGTCCGCTGCCATGACCCCGTTGAAAGAGCTGATGGAGCGCACTGATCGTGTACGCATCGTCGGTCCAAAAACAGACCTGCGCTTCTCCATTAAAGGAATCAATGCCATCAAATGCGACGGCAAACGCAATATCCCGGATGGCGAAGTATACACCGCTCCTGTGCGCGATTCCGTGGAAGGAACCATTTTCTACAACGCGGCATCGATCTACAACGGCATTACCTTCAATGATGTTCAGTTCACTTTCAAAGAAGGCAAAATCGTAGAAGCGACCAGCTCCAATACCAAAGCATTGAACGACATCCTCGACACTGACGAGGGCGCACGCTATATCGGAGAATTCGCGATCGGCTTCAACCCGCACATCCTCCACCCGATGCTGGACATCCTGTTTGACGAGAAAATCGCGGGCAGCTTCCACTTCACGCCAGGAAATGCTTACACAGTAGCAGACAACGGCAACCGCTCCTCCATTCACTGGGACTTGGTCCAAATCCAACGCCCTGAATACGGCGGCGGCGAAATCTGGTTTGACGACGTGCTGATCAGAAAAGACGGCCGCTTCGTGTTGCCAGAGCTGGAAGGCCTGAACCCGGAGAATTTGATTTAAACGAAATGAATGAAAAAATGGGTTAGGGAATGAGGTTCCCTAGCCCTTTTCTATGCTTCCGTTTGGCAACCGCACCTCAAAACATGTACGAATCAGATCACTTTGAACAGAAATCGTTCCCCGATGCTTCTCGACGATATTTTTCGCAATAAACAGGCCGAGTCCTGTGCCTCCCCCTTGATGAGTTCGCGCTTTGTCGCCCGTAAAAAACATGTCAAAAATATGCGGCAGCGCCTCCTCAGGTATCTGGTCACCGTAATTCATGATTTGCACAACCACTTCATCGCCCTCACGATAAGCGTTCAAATCGATAAATTGGCCATCGCCTCCATAGCGTATCGCGTTGGTCAGGATGTTCTCAAATACGCGCGCCAGCAGCTCCCCATCTCCCACAATCACTAATTCAGCAGCAATCGTACACCGCGCGACCAGCTCATTTTTCTCAAAGGAAGGATACATTTCATCATTTAACTGGACAAGCAATTCACTCAAATCAATGACCTTTTTCTCGATGTTGACCATGCCGTAATTCATTCTTGTAATTTCGAAGAGCTCATCAATCAGCTTTTCCAATCGTTGCGACTTGGTAAAAGCAATCATCGCATAATGCCGCATCTGTTCTTGTGACAACTGCTCGTCTCTCAAAATTAAATCCAGATAACCCAGAACGGATGTCAGTGGTGTGCGTAAATCGTGCGCCAGATTCAAAACAAGCTGATCCTTGCTGCTTTCCGCAAAGTCTCCTCTTTCTACCGCCTTTTGCAGCATTTCACTTGCCAGATTGATATCCTTGGCGATATCTGCGAACTCATCATTGGATGAAATTTGGACATGCCGGGTAAAGTCTCCACTCGCGAGATAATGAATGCCTGTTGAAATCTCCCGAAAATAGCCCGCATACCGTTTTGTCAGGAGATAGAAAAAGAAGATCGCAATGGGTGTAAAGAAAATCAAAAAGAAATTGATATCCCCCATCTCCCTAATAAAACGGCGAACCTGAGCCAATGGATCTTCGTACCTGACCTCCGCCCGATAGTAAAATTGGAGCACTTTATAGAGCAGATACGTTACGATGCTGGACAGAAGCATGCCAAGCCCAAAAAGCTCAATCATTTTGGAACGAAAGCTACGTCTCTTCTTCGCCATGGAAAAAACAAACCACTCCCTATACTGGTTTTCGTCTGGAGATCAATCATGATAGACTCTTTGAACACGTTCTCCTAAACGGCTTACCAGCTCGTTCGTAATAGTATTACTCTGTTGGGCCATCTCCTCGGCAGTGATGCCCTCTTCTTGATCTCTGCCGATAAAGACCACAACATCCCCTATTTGCACCTCTTCCATATCTGTAATATCCACAATAAGTTGATCCATGCAGACAAAGCCAATAATCGGTAGCCTTTTTCCTCTAATCAAGCAGGTAGCGTCCGCTTGAGACAGCATACGCGGAACCCCATCTGCATATCCGATGGATACGATGGCAATCTTACTGTCTTTCTGCGCTGTGTGGGCGCGTCCATAGCCAACGGAGGCTCCTTTTTCCACCTGCTTCACCTGCACGACTCTTGCTTTCAGTGATAACACCGGTCGTAGGTCGACGCTTGCTTTTACCTTGTCTCCCTGCTTGCTCAACATTCCGTAGAGAGCAATCCCAATCCGAGCATAATCGTATTGCAGTTCCCCGTAATTGAGCACGCCATAACTGCTTTGGACGTGCAGCTTCTGTGGATCGATGCCCTTTTCTTTCAACTGTTCGATCACTTTCTGGAAACGAGCAATTTGATTTTTCGTGTATGCGATGTCCGAAGCTTCCAAACTGTCAGCCACACTCAGATGCGTAAAGGTGCCGCATACCTGCAAATTTTTATATCGATACATGGCCGCAATTTTTTCTGTGTGTTCCCAAGATTCCCCGAGTCTCCCCATCCCAGTGTCGATCTTGATATGAACAGGGATTTTCACGTTGTAGCCATTCAGTTTTTGGGCATATTCGTCATCTACTACGGTTTGCGTCAGTCTGAAACGGGCGATTTGGCGTATCCGTCGTTCATCGGTATAGCCAAGCACCAGAATCTCCCCTTTTACGCCCTTCTTCCGGAGCTCGATTCCTTCATCGATTGTGGCAACTGCGAAGTGATCAATCCCGAGCTTGTTTAAATACCTCGCGACTTGCCATCCTCCATGACCATATGCCTGCGCCTTCACGACTGCCATTACCGCACAATCCTTCGGGAGAACCCGCTGGATTTCCCTTACATTATGTTGGAGATGAGGAAGATGGATATCCGCCCATGCTCGTCCTGTTTGATCCGGTTTCCCACCTCGAAAGCGCTGGATCACCTTCATCACTATCACAGAAAGAACAAACGATAGCACTGTGACCAGCATAAAATGCACCAAGCTGTTTTCTACAAGCAGCTGTGTCAATCCCGTTACTTTGGCCGCTCCGCGAATGAGCACAATACACAGGGGATGCAGGACATAGACATACAGACTCAGCTTTCGTAAGTTTGGACGATTTCTGCCTTTCCAGAACAACAGAAGTTGAAAAAGAAAATACATGCACGGTATCAAAAAAATATACATACTGTCATGGCGTTGCAGCTGATAAACGTGCAAAAGCAAGCCTTCCATTACCAGCATGCTTCCGAACAAACCAAGTCCGATGGCATACGGTGCGACCTTTTTCTTTTTCCGTCTGCGGGTAGTGGCAATCATCCCTCCCATGACTACAAAAACTGGGGCAAAAAATATACCGTTCCGTGTGTAATCAAACAGGGTAAACATTGATTGATAGATTCTATCCACATACGGATTCATCTGTGCAAATCCAAAATAGCTGTCTCCCAACAGCCCGATGCCATACAGCAGCATGGTCACCCAAAACGTTTTCCATACGGATAGTCTTGTGTACAAAATGGTACTGATACACACCCCCAGCATGATGCCAGGGAAATACCACAAATGATACAGGGTCCCGTTAAAAAGGAGGTCTTTTACCACCGAAAACACGGTCAATTGATCCGTAAAATACCCTGCGTACGCATTCACCGGCAGATAGAGAAGGATCGAAAGCAAATAGAGCTTTCCTACTTTCCATAAAAACTGCTTCAGCAAGTTCGCATTTTTGTTGCGATCTGTACTAAGCTTTTGCAAGAAGAAAAATCCTGTGCACATAAAGAAAAACGGAACCGCCACCCTGGCTATTGTGCGTGTCAGTGTAAAGTCAGCCCATTCGCTTATGGACAGCAGGGGAGAAGTATGGATTGCGATGACAAGAATCGCTGCGATAATTCGGAATTGATCCAGCCCGCCATACTGCTTTTGACTATCCACGCTCATTACTTGCCTCCTGATGAAACACCGTAATGATAAATCCATCCACGTTGTTACCCGATATTTCGTATCTCTCACCAGCCACAACCGGGATGTGCGTAACGGTATCGGTAGCTTTTACATAGTAGATTTCAATACTCTCCTCATCCACTAGCAAATGCTCCTGATGGAATTCGTAGTTTTTCACATACTCCATATACTCTTCCAGACAAAGCTGAAGCTTTTCCATTAAAACGGCATGCGGATAACCCACATATCGAAAATGCCAAGGCTCATCCGAAATCCCTGTCAGCTGTTCCTTATCTTTGTCGTAGCGTTTGATAAACCCAACTTGACTGGCACGTTGGCGAAACATTCGGCATACGCCATGATCGGGAAAAGAAGGGCAGATAAAATCGATCTCTTCCTTCTTTTCCCCTACATCAATCGCAAGCCCTGTCTGATGTTCACTTTCATTCGGACGTGCGACAAATTTACTGGTAAACACCTGTCCATTTTCCAGCAAGGATTGATCATAGATATCCTTTTGTTCGGCCTTGCTGCGAAAGCCACTAACTGGCACGATTGTCTGCTCTGCGTTACAGGCTTTCAGCAGCTTGGCAAACATCTTCGCAGCCGTGTTTTCCAACATGATATTGTTGTGTGCTCCGTCAATCAGCCGCATGCGGTTTAGCAGGATGCTGTCATCTGTTTGCCAGCGGATCGGGTACTGGCGATTCACCAAAATTAGATGGCCGTGATGCAAATTTTCGCTGTTTAAAGAAATCGTCGAGACGTGAGGTTGTGTCATCGATTAGTCCTCCTCCAACGCTAGCATAATCAACGTATCAAGAAGCTCTTTATAGGAAATTCCCGCTGCACGCAGCATACTTGGATATCTGCTTTTCGAGGTAAAGCCAGGGATGGTATTTACTTCGTTAAACACAATGTCTCCGTCTGGAGTGACAAACATATCCACACGAGCAAAACCACGACAGCCTAAAACCTGATAGAGATGGGTCGCTGTTTGCTTGATTTTTGCAGCGAGTTCTTCGTCAATTCTTGCTGGGACATGGATGTGGGCAGTCTCCAATGAATACTTTTCCGTATAATTGAAAAAGCCTTGGAGCAACTCGATCTCATCCACTTCTCCCACAAGGAACTCACGATTTCCAAGTACCGCACAGCCTACCTCAAATCCCTCGATGTTTTCCTCGATGACTACTTTGTCATCATGCAAAAGGGCGTTTTCTATACCAAAAATCAATTCTTGCGTGTTGTATGCTTTTGTAATTCCAATCGAAGACCCTGCCTTTGCAGGCTTGACATACAAAGGGAATCCCAGTTCTTCGGTGGTAGATTGAACCGTTGCAAGAGCAGTATTTTGATAAACGGTAACGGATCTGGGCGTTTTTACACCGGAGCTTGCCGCCAGCGTGTGAGCGATATCCTTGTCCATACAAATCGCAGAGGATAGAGTCTGACAACCGACAAACGGAATTCCGGCGAGCTCTAATAGCCCTTGTACCGTTCCATCCTCTCCGTTTTTGCCATGCAAAATGGGGAACACCACATCAACCTTCGTGATCGACATGGCACCGTTCTCCTGTGTAACAATTCCCCGCATCTGTCTGCAAGGAGCGAGAAAGGCAGGCACACACTTCTCACTTTGATGCCAACTGTCATTCCGAATGCTTTCAATGTTGCCGGTATATCGCAGCCATTGTCCTTCCCTCGTAATCCCTAGCAAAATAATCTCGTACTTTTCCTGACACAAACTCTCCAGCACCGAGCTCGTAGATTTAAGAGATACTTCATACTCCGAGGAACATCCCCCAAACAATATCGCCACAGTCAATTTCTTCATAAGTTTCACTCCTCCTGATCTTTGTCCACGTAGCTTGTTACAATGACGCCACCCATGTTGTCACCCGAAATCTCATAGTTGCTAGTAATCGGTACTTTGATCGTCATCTCTTGATCGGCAGGGTAGTAGTTAATTTCGTAGATCTTCCCATCGTTTGTCACGGAGATACTTCTTTTATCTTTTAGGTAATCCAAATACTCTTCCAGCGAAAAGTTATTCTCCTTCATGATCGCGCTATGCGGCAGGCCGACATACCGGAAATGCCACGGCTCGTATGCCGTTCCCGTGATGGCTATTTTGTCTTTTGGATAACGCAAAATAAAACCGTATTTCCACGAGTTATCCTCCAGCCATTTGCCTTCAGGGGCATGCTCCATTTTCATTTGCGTCGATCCTATATCAAGAGCGGAACCTACATTATGTTCGCTGTAGCCGCTTGGCATCGCGTACTCTGGTCCCATTTCTTCATACAGCTTCTCTTGTTCTGCCATGCCTCGATAGCCGCTGTTCAGGATAAAGTGACTCACGTTATCTCGCTGCGCAGCTTCGACCATCTCTAAAAATACTTTGGCTACACGCTCTGACACTTCGATTCTGTGATCGAGCAAACGATAGCCTTGTAACAGTTCTTCATGCTCAGATAACCGAACCACATCGCTTTTTACCCCTGCCTCATGAACCGGATAGTCTTTGTTGACCAAAAGAAGGTCTCCCTGATAAATTTGGTCTTTTGCTATTTGTAGCGATTGGTACTCCACACCGGTGGCCTCTCTCAACGTTTCCATATGTCCCCCAACATCAGGTGGTCCATCTGTTATTTTTTGAAAAACGATATATCCAAACAGCAATAAAATGACAAGCCAAAAAACCCTCTTTTTCATTCACAGTTCCTCCTTTACTTACACCTGTAGGATAGGGAAAACTGTTAAAATAAAAAGTAGGGTAAATATAAAATAATTTTAAAGATGTCCATTCATTTTTATAAAGTTGCTAGCTGGATAGAGAGGGGGGTCAGCAGCATAGCATGAACAAAACAGACCGTTTGTTGGCAATCGTTCTGGAGCTGCAGCGAAAAGGTACGTTGCGCGCAGAGGATTTGGCCGCGACCTTCGAGACGAGCGTCCGGACGATTTATCGTGATATGCAGGCATTGAGCGAAGCAGGCGTCCCCATCGTCGGGGCACCCGGTCAGGGCTATTCGTTAATGGAAGGGTATTTTCTGCCGCCCGTCAGCTTTTCGGTAGAAGAAGCCGTTGCACTCTTGATCGGAGCAGACTTGGTCGAGCAAGCATTTGACCAAAACTTTGGCATTAGCGCAAGAGCTGTACAGCGCAAAGTAGAAGCGATCCTGTCAGCGGATGTAGGCGAACAAGCCAGCCGTATCCGTTCAACCTTTCGCCTCGTAAGCCCCAGAGCAAACAATCTGCACGAGCAGGAAAAGGCGCATGCACAACTCCTCCACGATGCGATCATCAATGAGCGGAAGGTGCGTTTCCGCTATCGGAGGGGCACACCGGGACTCGATGACGATCGTGAAACAGTGCGTGACGTTGCTCCATATGGTCTGGTGCTGGTTCGTGGTTCTTGGATACTTCTCGCTCATTGCGATCTGCGACAGGATATTCGTCGATTCCGCCTGTCACGTATGAGCGGCCTGATCGTATTGGAAGACCGCTTTATCCTCCCTGACCATTTCCATTTTGATGATTACAAGCCTCTCGACGATCGGTCTCTGGAGGTGCAGATCGTCATCAGCGCAGCTATCGCTGATCGGGTAAAAGAATCGGGCAATTTTTTTATAGAAGAGATTACAGAGCATCCGGACGGCTTTCTCGTCAGATTGCGCGTCAGACAAATCGAAGAAATATTGTCTTGGGTACTTGGGTTGGGGGCAGATGCGGTTGTTCTTACGCCTGAATCCTTGCGTAGCCGAATGCGCGAAGAAGCCAAAAAATTATTCGAACGCTACTGACATACTGCTGTCAGTAGCGTTTTACTATGATAAAAACAAGAAAACCAAGAGGAGCTGATTCGCCCATGAATACAAAAGAAATCGTGAACAAATTTGAAGACGTGACAAACCACTACTTGCATGAATTAGAAGGCTTCACCATGGAACAACTCTTGCAAAAACCAAGTGAAGAGGAATGGTCGATCGGTCAAATGTACCTTCACTTGATCCAATCTGCCCGGTATTTTCAACTGGGAAGTATCGAGAAGTGTAGACAAGGTGGTCCTGCTGTCACCGAAGCAGGTACCGAAAAATCCGAGATCGGGCAGACCATATTTGCTCAAGGCTCCTTGCCTCCCGTTCGCGTGAAAGTCCCTGCCTCCCCGGAGTACACACCTGCACAACCAGAGAGCAAGGAGCAATTGCGTGATGGACTCATCAGCGTGCTCACACAAATGAAAGAGCTGGAACCGACTCTGGACGAAATTCCTGCGCATCACACGGTGGCTCACCCAGCCTTCGGTCCGCTGACGGCAAAGGAATGGTTTGCCGTCGTAGAAATGCACTATCGTCATCACCTGCTCCAGCTCAACCGACTGAAGGGTTAGTTTTTTTCTCCAAACATACCCGCAAGCTTTTGATAAGTTGGCGGAAATTCTGCCTGATAGCGCAAGAAGGACGGGATCGGATAGCGGATTCCGCCTTTTTGCGTTCCCACTAATCCCTCCACCAGCTCGGCGGCATCGCGAAAATGAAAGCTGAAGGCCATCTCGTGATCCTGTGTCTGGGCAAACAATCTGTCGCCATAACACGGTACGATCACTTGCGGCTGTCCAGTCTGGATCGGCTTGATTGCGATGTCCGCACAATCGGCCCGACTGGAAAAGGTGGAAGGAATCGATCCACCGCGCTTGTACAGCATCCCCGCCACCAATCGCATGACTTGTGCCGCATTGCCGTAAATCACGACGACATCTGGCTCGATCTCTGCCCGCTCCAGCGGAAATGATACGTAGTAGCCGCTTTCTTCTGCTGAAAATTTCGGGACATCCAGCTCGCTTTTCGCCCCATTTTCCAATGAATCTGTATACATCCCACAGGCGAGATGACCCTCTGTATAAAACGCCGGCTGCTCTTCATAGCCAAAAGCCACCTGCGCGATCGGACAGGACAGATCGGCTCCATTCATCGCGATACTCCAGCCATAACGTCGTGAAAAACCGACAGCCTGGCAAATGGTAATCGGATAACCCAGATCACGAACAGGTCGCTTTGCCTTTGACGGCAGAGCGGCTTCTTCTTTTCGGATGCTAACTCCTACAGGAAAGGTCTCGGTCCTCACATACATTTGAAGCGCTTGATTTAGCTCGATGGCGTTCATTCCATTTTCCCCCTCGTTTTTCACTTACACTATTCATACTCCGAATTTTTCGTCTTTTTTGCCCAAAGTCCTGTCACTCCCTCCATTTTTCTCAAAGCTTACAACATCGTAAGGTAATGGAAAGGTTAATCGATAGGGAGTCAAAACAATCCCTGTTAGGATAAAAAAAGACTACACGGATTACTTGGGATGGCTGGAGGGTTCACAATGAAAAAGTTCGCATGGCTGGGCACGGCGCTTCTCGTCTTTCTGTTAATGGGATGCTCCTCCAGCTCACCAGATGCAGTGCAAGGGCTCGAAAAAGAAGAAGCGGCGCAAATCGCTGCAGCCGCTGTTAGACAATATTATCAGATGGATGTTGATACGACTGATCGGGAAATCACATTGGAGGACCCAACCAATTCGGTATACAGAGGAGTCCCTGTTCACGCCATACTGAAACGCGAACCTGTGAGTGGCGATGTCCATGGCTTTCACGCCATCATCGAACCGAGGTCAAAGCAAATTCTTTCTCTATCGATTGACGTTATTGGAATAAACGGAGAAATGGCGACAAAAACGATGACAGAAGCAGATTTGGAAAAGACGGCATCAGATTTCATCCGCTCGAAAAACCTGCTTGCGACGAACGACTTCCAATTGGTTAAAGCTTCTGACGCTCATTCCAATGACGCCAAGCGTTACTTTTATTACACAGATGGCCTAAATGATGTGGCAATCGGAGTGGACCCAGGCCTGCAGCAGGTCGTTACGTTCACATATGATTGACGCACCCTAACCCTTTACATTTACAGTGGGTTCTTCGTTGCGACCGCAATCGCTTTTGTAACGAAAGAACCCATTGCTGTTAGTTTCCGCTGTATTTATCCTCAATTTCCTCTCTCATTTCCTGATAAGTCTCGGTTGTGAGACTCACCAAGTAATTGGTAAGCTCCTCCTTGGACTGTGTAGCCAACGCTTCTCTTTCTTGCCTTTTCCCACTAAGGTACTCTCTCGCTTCATTGCCAATCTTGCCACTCACAGACAAATGCTCGATCGCCATTCCGATGTTCAGGCTCTCCCGCCAGTTTTTCTCGTACCAGTCCCGGTCATAAGCATCCACCCATTTTTTGCGGTCGATCAGCACAGCATCTGCTTCTGTCAAAGCATCCCGTTTCCACTGCTCCCACTTCTGGGCAATTTCTTTCGCACGTTCCAGCTCTTGCTTGAACTGCTCGCGGTTCGTCACATTTGCATACAGACCTTCTGACGCGTGGGCAATTTCCTTCAATTGCTTCTGCCCTTCTGCATTCACGTCAAAGCCAATGACGTTCAACAACGGCATAATTTTGGACTGGGACAATTCCTTGGCTACTTCCACCGGATTGCCATCGCACGTCTCGATACCGTCACTGACTAGGTAGATGACATTCGTATTTTTATCCGCTTCGAATCCCGCCAGATCCTCCTGAGCTAGACGCAAGGAGTGCGCAATGGATGTCCAGCCCGTCGGCTCAAACATGGCAAGTGCTTGCTCAAGACCTTTCGCATCGTAGGCTTGCAATGGATAGACCATCTCACTGCTGCCGCATGAGAGCTGTTTATGCTCATCTGCATTGCTTCCCTTATGTCCATACACGCGCAGCGAGATTCTCGCCTCTTCTGGCAGTGCTTCCGCGAATTCCTGGATCGCTTCCTTGGCAAGCTGCATTTTCGTTTTGTCCCCAATTTTCCCAGCCATGCTGCCGCTTGCATCCAGGATGATTTCTACGTTGAAATTTTCCCGAAACTGAAAGCGGGCGTCCTCGATGTCCGGACTCCCATACGAAGCCATTCTCCAGCGGTCCACAACCATTTGAGGACTGAGGTAATCCTCGGCAAACAAGGTGAGCAATTGATTCCAGTACAAATCCAAGTAAGCATCATTCATCCCGTCGACCAAGGTAGGCATTTTATCCAAAACCTGTATGATCTCAGCTCGATGCGGATAAGCTGCGTGGAAAAATTGTGTGCCAGCGAGTGGTCCGGGCTGGGAAGCAATCAATTCCTGTGTCGTCTGCGGCCATTGATTTTGCCTGATCCCTGTACCCGCTCCTATTGCACCCAGTGAACAACCAGAAAGCAGCAGCATGATCATGATGCTGTTGATCAAGAGCGACATCCGCATTTTCGTGTTACGCATTCGGTCATATCCTCCTTGCCTTGTTGCCTTGTTGATCAGATCGCCGCGTTTTTCTTTCGGATGAACGCCATGAACAGGCAGGACAGCGGCAGGAAAACCCCATAGATGATCACCAACCATCATCATCCAAGAATGGGGATATTGATGTAAAACCAGTCATTTACTTCATCAATAAAACCGATCCGTCTGCTTTCGCCCGTCTGGTAGATTTGCTCAGAGTAAGCAGGAATAAAGTCAAAGCCCATCGATTCCGATTCGTACTTTACAGAAGTTGTTACTTCAATCCGATTGTCACTGTTGAACAATTTGACGGACGAGCCGCTGAGCGTTGCATTGTTATCCGATAGCACTTTTGCCACTACTCCAGGAATTTCTGCAGTTGCCTTCCTCAACCCTAGAATTACATATCCCTGCAACTCAACATTGCCTGGCAATGCGCGGCTCAATACCGAGTCAATCGCGCCGTATTCAATCTCGCTATGTGACCAATCGGGGTGCGATGCTCTCAGCGAGCTCTCAGCAGCTGTTAGTCTTGGCGTGAGATAATCATAGTCAGAATTCCGAGCCGGTGACGCATCATACATGTCAATTGCCCGCTCCATCTCATCATAAATATCCTTCACCGCCGCAATACTCGCCTGCTGCGCACTGTTCGACGCCTGCTCCTTGTCTACAAAAATGGTCGAAAAGTTGAAAAGCGCAACAAACACCAGCATGAACATAAACCAGTAAATCGTCAGGGTGAAGATCGTCATATTTCCACGTTCATTTTGCAAGTGACGCAGTATACGTACCATCTAGTTCATCACCCTGCTTTTCATTTCCCGATCAAAGGAGATATATCGGTCTTCCTTTTTGATATATAGCCAATCAGGAAGAAACCCCAGCTCCATCTGCACGCCGACCTTGGCGGTAAAATATCCGCTGCCTTCCCATGTGATACCGCCTCCATTGTAGGAAATGTAGCCTCCAGCAGCATCCACCACGTTCTTCGCAGCTTGCATGGCTTCTCCCGAATTACCCGTTATGGCGTACACCTTAGCCGCCTCATTTGCTGCCGACTGAGAGATGATTACGCCGTAGACGCCCACAAGAAACTGCCAGCAAATCAGCATGATCAGAAAGACGAACGGCAGTATGGCGATAAACTCTACGGTGACCGAGCCCTTTTCATTGGAAACGATCTTCTTCAGGCGCATTCTTCGCTCATCTCCTCTCGAACTTATTTGCAAGCTACCTTTCATCAAGCAGCAATCCCCCTGCCACAGCCGCTTCCGCTCCTGCTGCCTCGTCCTTCCATTTATTCACGTACATCATGAACATGACCGCAAAAAACGGGAGAACAATCACATTGAGCAAAAGCTCGATAAACATAACCGCCCCAAAGGTCGCCGTAATAGACGTGACGAGGAACAAGCCCGCCAAACTGATTAGCCATTCCACCACGCTCACCATTAGCAACAGGCCAAAGATTTGGAAAAAATGCTTTTTGCCCATTTCCATGGCAGCTCGCCAGCAACGCCAAGCCGATTGTTTTTTCAGCACCACAAAAAACGGCGTCAGATAGAACAAGATCAACAGAATCAACCCGGGTATCATGAACAGCATCATTCCTGTAGAGACAAGAAAGCTAAACACGATCCCAAATACGAATACGGAAAAGCTGTGTTCAAAAAAAGTCCGAAATGCCTTTCGAATCGGACGCTCATCGCCGTTCAGATCACTTTGGACATACTGGGCAAAAGGGATCTGGAGGATCAGCAAAAACAGAAGAAGTAAAAACAGATTGAAAAAGCTTGCTACGAATTTGGCGCCCGTGATCGCGGCAATCAGATTCAGGTAATTCAGCGTAAAGTTGTGGATGATAAAAAATGGAACCACGAGCACGGCGGACAAGAGCAGCAAGGATTCGATGTTCCGTGCATAAAAACGGATGCTCTCTTTGAAGGGATGCATATGAGTATCTCTCACCTTTCCTGTTAAGGGTTTCGCAGCTTATCCATCAGCCCGTTTTCCAAAATGGCCATATTAAGCTTATCGTGGGCTTTCCGCAACTGTTCAACCGAATGGAAAGACTCATGTTTCCCTGTCGTATGCGTCTCAAAGCTTTTCACGGATTCATCGGCAATATTTCGCAGTGTTTTGTCTTTGTATACAGAGAGCAAGTCGCTCAGTTTTTTTCGTTTCTGCTCCTGTACCCGATCCAGTTCTACTCGATTGGATTGGAAAAACTGGTAAAGCCGATCCACCGAGTCTTTGATCAGCACCTGCTTGCGAATGCGATCATACAAAATGTAGTCGGATTCAAATAACACATCCCGTAATGCCGTTTCTTCTCCCGCAATGACGTAATTGCGAGCGAAGAATTGATTGAGCAAATCCATCCCTCGATCATAAATGGCACGCAGCTGGTCCCGGCTTTCCAGCATGGTTTTGCAAACGTCGATTAGCTTCTCTGCATCTTGCCGAAGCACAGTGTCCATCTTATCTAGGTAGCTAGGTAAAAGCGCCCTCAGATACTCGTATTTTTGCTCGTACATCTCGATCGGTTTATCCTTATCGATGGCCAGATTGTTCTTAATCTTGCGCCCTGCATGTGCATGCACCAAAAACAGTTTCACGATGGGCTCTGCTTCATTGCGGCGAACCACTTCACCATCCGGTCGCAGCACCAAGTACCCGACAGCGTCTTTTTTCCCCCATTTCCAGTACGCTACATGGTAGTAATATTCTCCGTCTACGTAGGCCGGGTAATTATACAGCTCTGTCCTCTCTAAAAAACGCTTATTCCGCTCGATCTGAGCCTGAACCTGTGGTGTATTCACGACTTTCATAAGCAAGGACCTCCGTTACGCAAATAAGGATTTTACCCATCCAACAGCTTTTCCGACCCCATCCCGGATTCCACGGGTAATCGCTCCTCCGGCTAGCTTGTCAGCGTACTTCACGAGTTTGCTCAATCCCCACAAAACCGCACCAGTGACAACAAGCACACCGCCTACCGCCTGCCCACCTGGTATGACGGAAGCAATGACCCCTGCATCCATCAGCACACTACCGACATTACCGACGCCATCCACAAATTTCTCATTTTGTGTAGCTTCATTCTGGCTCGGATCAAACGCCATGCCAAAACTGCCGACCGTATCCATGATGTCAAACGGAAGGCTGATCGCTGCTACGCCCACATTTAAGCCTTTTACGATTCCCGGCATTCTAACGCCGGATGGATTTGCCGAATTCGTCAGCTGACCGCCTTGGAAAATATCCCGAAAGCTGTTATTCGGCAATTGCGCCAACACAAATTGATAGTTGGCCCACGCGTTCATCCCGTCGAGTGAATCGACACCCAAGCCTGTTACAGTACCTACATACGGCGTATTCTTGAAGGCTAGATCAAGGCCTTTTATTGCCAGGTCTCCCAGTAACATGCCTTTGCCCCGAAGTCCCGTCGCCATATCTACTTCGCCGTTCATAAGCAAATCAGCGCTGTATGCCAGCGTTCCGCCCATGACGTCCTTGAACGTCCATTTGACTGCACCGTATTCAAGCGTCTCCGTCATCGTCTTCGAACCGTCAGAGTTTGCGCCGGGTGGCTGCATTTCTATATTCGTAGTCGGGGCGGTTGCGTTTGGAGCTTGCGGGTTCGGTTGATTGACATTCGGCGCTTGCAGGTCCGGTTGATTGACGTTTGGAGCCTGCAGATTTGGCTGCTGCCAGTTCGGCGCCTGCATGTTCGGTGCCTGCATATTCGGTGCCTGCACATTCGGCTGCTCCCAGTTCGGCGCCTGCACATTCGGCTGTTCCCAGTCTGGCGCCTGCATGTTCGGTTGCTGCCAATTTGGCGCATTGTAATTCGGCGCTTGCAGGTTAACAGATGATGCCAGAGCCGCAATCGGAAGCAGATTCATCAAAAGAATCAGAAAAGCAAAGGTAGCCGCTGCAATTGGGCTTCTAATCCAATTCCTCACTTCACAAACCTCCTTTTGGAGATTTCGACTTTAGTTTGTTTTCGTATTCTGCGCAAACTTCTTGTTGATCGCATTCACGGTTTCCTTATAGGACTTATCGTTCAAGGAATCCAGAAAGTCCTCCAATTCGTCCGCCTTTTTCTTGGCTATATCCTTCTGTTCGTCCTTCATGGTTCGGAGACGATTGGCAAGTTCATCCGGAATCATGTCATCCGCACCCATGGTCGTAATGGCAGAATTCATATTGTAGCTTTCATCGCCAGCAATGATTCTCCAGTCTGCTGCGAACGAACTGATGTCTGTCTTACGTGATATGCGCGTGTCAAAAGCCTGATAGGACGCATCTGCTTTCCACTTTTTCCATTTGTCTGCAATCTCTTTCCCACGATTGAATTCTTCCTGTAGTTCTTTTTGATCCTGAATCAGTACGTAGCGACCTCCTGCTGCCTTGGCAACTTCTTTTAGCTGTTGCTGCCCTGGACCGTCCACGCCAAAACCAATTACGTTAATAATCGGAGTAATCGCTGATTGGGAAAGTTGTTTTGCTGCTTCGGCGGGGTTTCCGCCGCATGTTTCGATACCGTCGCTAACCAGGTAAATCATATTGGTGTTTTTGTCCCCTGAAAATTTGCTCAAATCCTTCATTGCTTCCTGCAAGGAGTAGGCAATCGGGGTATATCCCGCAGGCTGAAACTGATTCAAGGAACTCTGCAGTTTTTCTTTGTTGTAAGGCTGCATTCCGTATACCAAATCACTGCTGCCGCAGGAGAGCGCTTTATCCGACTCTTTCCCGCTGCCCTTATGTCCGTATACGCGCAGAGCCACATTGGCCTGTGGCGGCAATGATTCAGCAAAGGCTTTGATTGCATCTTTGGCAGCATCCATCCTTGTCTTGCCGTTCGCCATTGCACCCATGCTGCCACTTGCGTCAAGAATAATCTCCACATTGTAGTTTTCCTTGTACTGGTAGCGAGGATCTTCGATTTCCGGACTTCCGAAATAATCCATCTTCATATCATCAATAATTTGTTGCGGATCGGGATAGCTCTCCGCGAACAAACCTAAGAGGGCAAGGTAATACAGATTCGCGATTTCTTCGTCTGGATTTTCAATATAAGGCAATTTCTTCAATTCTGTTTCTATCTCTTCCTTGTTGTCGTCATACGACTTCCCCGCAAAAAGCCCAGGAGGAGTGTTCAAAAAATCCTCTGTTGTTTCCCGTTTTAGCAGGGGGCCAGCCTTTACCATTGCCTCCAACGCTTTTATTTTTTCTTCTCTGCTCATCTCGGTGTTCGTTTTACCAGTCTTGTCTGGAGGCTGTTGTGTTTCTGTGCCTGATGGAACAGAGGGTGGCTGCCCATCCGTGGTCTGTGGAGTTTCCGGTTGATTTCCTGCCTCTTCTGAACACGCCGTTAGCAGGCTAAAAAGGAGGATGGCCGCAATAATTCCCTTCACAAGTCTCATCGACTGCTACCTCCTGCTTCCTACAGATTTACTATGTATGTGTGGAGGTGAAGGAAAGCCCTTCACCGCCAACTTTTCCAATGTTTGTAACCAAACCGCATTCACTCAGATTACTTCCCATCCAAGTCTCCGATGATATTGCCAAGCGTTTCACCAATCGATTTTCCCACACCGTCAGGATTACCTTTGAAGTAAGTGATTACTGCTCCAAACACGGCGATCACCACACCTGCCAGCGCGATCCATTCAATGGCTTGAGCACCTTTCTGATTTTGCAGGGCTCCTTGGACTTTTACATACAGTTTTTGCATCATGGTTTTCATAAAAAATCTTCTCCCCTCATGGTTAAAATGAATTTGATAAGACACATTGTTCACATTACTCATCCCATCTTTGTGACGGGCATCACCTCCCATAAAGTCAAAACATACATTATGGCATGATGCCAGAGAACAAATCGAGGTTCTCTAAAATATTCAATACCATCAAACCGCCAATCAGGATAATCGCTGTAGGAGTCACGACAAACGTGGTGATCAGGGTTACTTTCGGCGACGCCTTGGCCGCCTTTTCCTTGATCAGCTCTTTACGGATTCTTCGCATGTTTTCGGCCTGTGCCTTGAACGTGACGGCAATCGGTACTCCCAGGCGCATCCCCTGAATGAGCGCTTTGATCAGCATTTGAAACTCTGGATTATCGTTGCGTCGAAGCAGTTGTTCATACGCCTTTTCCCTCTGTACACCCAGATCCAGCTCTTGATTGAAACGGGAAAACTCTTCCCGAATCGGTCCGTCAAAAAACTTGATGACTTCGCGCAATGCCTGATCGAGACTTACCCCCGCTTGCAGGGTGACGCTTACGGTGTCGAGAAATTCCGGCAGGTCATAACGAAGCTGATTTTGACGATCCCGGGCTTTGTTCTTCAGCAGAAGGATGGGCAGAAAGTATCCAACCAACGGCCATGCGATCAGGCCCAGATGCGACAAGGGAAAGCCAAGAATGAAAAACAGCGTGCCGGCAATGATGCCGAGCAAAGCCATGAATATTTTGACTCCTTGAAATTGGGCAACTGTCAAATCTAACGGGCGTCCAGCCTTCAGGAGCCAGTCCTCAACCTCATGTGACTCACTAAAAAAGTTGATGCGCTGACCCATGACCGCATAGTCGTCTCCATACCGAAGCAGGCGTTTGACCAGGCGTTCGGATGAAGTTTCCTTCTTGCGCACTCCGTAGTTTTTGTGTCCGGTCACCTCATGGACATGTGTGAGCAGTTTTTGCTTCTCGATGGAGTAGCGATACCACTCCTTCAGACAGATGGAGAACAGCAAGAGAAACAAGAACACGCATGTAATTATGAGAGCATCCATGTTTTCACACCTTTATGTTGGTCACTTTCTTTACGAGGATATAGGACAGGAGAGTTCCGATTACGAACAACCCCAGAAGAAAAAGACCAAATCCGGAAAACAACGGATCAATGAAGCCTTCGTTCATCATGTTCATCATCAGTACCAGGGCAATAGGCATAATCGGCACCAAGATGGAGACGTATCGCTGTTCTGCGGTCATCGTCTTGATCTCCTGATTCACAATGCGGCGATCCTCCAATGTCTCCGCCATTTCCTGCAGCACTTGGCTCAAATTCCCCCCTGCGCGCCGTTGAATCAACAGCGTAGCAGTAAAGATACGGAAATCCCGCGTCGGTATCCGTTTTTCCATGTCAGAGAGCGCCCGGTCAAAGCTAACGCCAAGCTGCAGCTCGCGCGCCATGCGACTAAACTCATCACCAGCGGGATAATTCATCTCCTTGGCTACCAATGAGATCCCCTGCGAAAGCGTAAGACCTGCGCGCAGCGAGTTTGCCAAAAGGCGGCACACCTCGGACAGCTGTTCATTCAACCGCTCCTGATACTTATTTCGTCTTACAAAGAACAACACGTTCTGTATGAGATACATCACCGCTGCACCAATAATGATGTTGTAAGGAAAGGGAATATTCACCACGTTACTGAGTAAGAAAGCGAGTCCCATCGTCCCTACAATCAAAATTCCGTAAAACTCGGAGGGCGCAAGAGGGAAATTTGCTTTGATCAGCTTTTTTTGTATTTCTTTGGCATAAAGCGTCTGGTCGAATTTGTCCCCCCAGACGATGACGACGCTTTTTCGTTTGCCCTTCACCTCAAACCATTCTTCTGCTTTCTTTTTCCATTCGGTCTTCTTGGCCCGGTAACCGAGATATTCATAGAGGCCCCAGATACCAAACAACACCGCAAGACTAAACAGAATAGGCATGGTCACGCTGCTTCCCTCCTTCCGCCCTGAACATGGATTCGTCGAGATTGATTCCAAATACTTGGAGCCTCTCCAAGCACCGCGGGATCACTCCGGTTGCCGTAAAGTAGCCAAGCACTTCCCCTTTTGCGCCGATTCCCTTTCGCTGGAAACGAAAAATCTCGTTGACCTCCACCCGTTTGTCTTCCGTTTTCGCTACTTCCGAAATCGAAACAATTTTACGTGTTCCGTCTGACAGGCGTGTGACCTGGACGATGATATCCAGCGCACTGACGATATATTCACGGACAATCGTGGAGGGCAAATCCATCCCGGCCATGACGACCATCCCTTCCAAACGGTTGAAGGCATCCTGTGGTGAGTTGGCGTGGACAGTGGTAAGCGATCCTTCATGTCCGGTATTCATGGCCTGCAGCATGTCGAATGCCTCTGGACCCCGTACCTCCCCTACGATGATGCGGTCTGGCCTCATCCGCAGGGAGTTTCGCACGAGCTGACGGATCGTGACTTCCCCTGTTCCCTCCATATTGGGCGGGCGTGCCTCCATCCCGATACAGTTGGGGTGAGTCAGCTTCAGCTCGGCCGAATCCTCAATCGTGATGACACGTTCATAGTGAGGAATGGCTTTTGCTGTCGCATTCAGCAGCGTCGTCTTACCACTACCGGTACCGCCGGAGATCAGCACGTTCATCTTGGCTTCCACCACGGCCTGAATGAACTGAGACATTGCTGCACTGAAAGAACCAAATTGCATCAGATCATCCATCAAGAAAGGCTCTTTGCGAAATTTACGGATCGAAACGAGTGTGCCATTGAGACTGATCGGAGGAATGACGGCATTCACGCGGCTTCCATCCTTCAGACGGGCGTCGACCATCGGCGAGCTTTCATCGATACGTCGTCCAAGCGGTGCCACAATCCGGTCCACGATATGCCGCAAGTGTTCCTCGTCGCGAAATTTTAAATCGGTTAATTCCAGCCTTCCTCGTTTCTCGACGTATACCAGATTGTGTCCGTTAATCGAGATCTCCGTGATTTCCGGATCGGCGAGCAGCGGTTCAAGCGGGCCAAGTCCCACCGATTCATTGATCAAACGAGTCAGCAGGATATCCTTTTCATTTCTCGGAATGACTACTTTTTCTTCCGACATGTATTGGGAGACGAGACGTTCGATTGCGAGACGCATCTCATCTGAACGAAGGCTGGTCAGTCTCTCCAGATTGGTCTCCCGCAAAAGTCGGGTCTTGTAGTGCTCAGCCAGCTCGTCGATGTACGGATTGAAGGAAGGAGCTGCTAATGTAGTAGCGAGTGTCGTCTGCTTTGCCTCATCCCCTGGCGCTGTCTGCTCTTGCTTGCGTCGGAATAAAGCCATCTAACTCCCACCTTTATGACAGTTTCTTGAGTACCCATTTTCTGATGTCTTTCGCAGCCGGAGAGAGCTTCTTCTCATTCGGTTCTTTTTGCAATGGTCGGCCTTGATTGACGGCCGCTTGCACTCCTTGGTGATCTCTGCTGATTTCAGCAGTAATCGGAGCGTTGAATAATCCTTTCAAATCCGATACGCTCAGTTCGTTATCCCGTCCCACCTGGTTGACGATCACTTCGAGCCTGCCTGCTGTATCAATCCGAAGACGTCTGAACAAGTCTTCCACGAGTCGGTAAATTTGAACAGACGGTGTGTCCAGATTCATCACGTAGTAAATCATGTCCGACTCTGACAAAGCGGCAAAGTTGAGCTCGTTCATATGCGTTGGCAGGTCGAGAATGACAAAGTCATAACTGCGGCGACTGGCGCGGATCAGCCTGGTGACGAAGGCTTCGGACATATTCTCGGCTGTCTCGGCATCCCGCGGGCTGACCAGCACCTCCAGCTTGGAATAGTTCTCCCTCTGCGCCACGTTGCGAATATGAAATTCGTTGATTTCGTCCATAACCGGCATCAGATCGCCCAATGTACGGTTGTTTTCAAACGACAAGAAGGTTTCTACACCGCCGTATTGGAGATTGAGGTCGATGAGCAGCACACTTGCCGTAGATTCCAGCTTCAATGCTTGCGCAAAGCCAGTTGCCAGCTGCGTTCGCCCGCTTCCCCCTTTTCCGCTGTAAAAGGAGTACACCTTCCCCCGTCCTCGCACAAAAGCCTTGCCGGATACATCCGCGCCCTTTTTTCTCTGTTTGATTAGGGATAGATCGGATATTTTGTCGAGACGATCAGACAAAAGGTTCAGCTCATCAGGCATGACGATGTATTCAACCGCACCCGCACGGACGACATCTCGCAGCAAGACAAAATCCTGTCTTTCCGTGAGATAAATGACAATGCCCTCCGGCAGCTCGCCTTGTATATACTGCACCAGCTCTACTCCTGCTCCGTCTTCCGGCTGCACGAGCAAAACGACATCGGGTCCAATGCGGTCAATTTCTTTTTTCACTTCGATGGAAGTCGTGTATCGTACTTGCTCGTAAGCGGACAGAATTTCCCTCAGCATGTCTTTTACAGAGTCGTAATCCGCAACGACGAGAATTTTCATATCTTTGTTCATGACTTACCCTCCGGTTTTCGGTGGTTGATTAGTTGGCTGCGGTGGTACCGAAGTTGGTTTGCTTTGTGGCTGAACCGGAGCCGCTGGTGGTTTCTGGACGGCGGCGGGCAGTCCGGCAGGCTGTGCCGCAGGTGGCGTTACTGCTGGTGTCCCAGGCTTGGCGTCGGCTGGTTTGCCAGGCGGTTTCGTCTGTTCCGGCGTAGGCTCCACAAACGGATCGGGAATACCCAAGTCTCCTTTGCCCACATTCGCTTTCAAAATGCGAACCATCTGGGCATAATGCTGCTGGTGAATGAATTTCGGTGCTTCCTCGAACGGCAGCTCGAGAGCTACCCCCTTGAAGCTGTTCTCCGATTTTGCCACCATGGCGACTGGCACGTCTTTCATGAACACTTCCGTTACGGGCTTTCCACTCACCTCATGCGAGATGATGATGTCGACCCGGTCTAGCGCTTCCAACTCCTGGTCGAAGACGATATTATTCGATGAAAATACCGTCACGAGCCTGTTGTTCTCGTCCCGAACAACGTTCGCTGGCTTCATGATGTTTTTCGTAATGATATCCCCCTTCGACAAAGGGACAATCGTGACTTGATTTTTCAAACTGGCTTTATCGATCACATACGAATCATCCGCATACTTTTTGGGGATTTCCCTTACCGTCAATTGGTCGGGTTGAATCAATGCCCGAGATGGAATGTCTGCATTCGCCTCGTAAATTTCCACCATCTCGCCAAGCTGCGCGTTCAAATCCTTGATTTTTTGCAAAAACAGAAAGCCCGCCAGAGCAGCAAGTAGGAACGATAATACAAGGAAGATGATTGCTCTACGTTTTGATTCCAACATCTGAAGATTCCCTCTCTTTTTTGAAAAATCCATTCATGCGTCATGATTTGTCGTTTTATTACCAAGATTCCGAATCTACATCCTTATGAGAAAAAGACTAGTAATACATGACCATGACCAGCATCAGACTGGTTCCGCCAGCGACAAATGGCGCCAGTGGTATCTCTCGGTTAAGCTTCATTCTGCCCGTCATCTTGGATATGACCCACATGGGAAGTACACTGACTCCCGCGAGCAAATACGTAAGCATGAGTACGACCAATCCTGCTTGCCATCCAACCGCCGCTCCCACCAGAGCCAGCAGCTTGATATCTCCTCCGCCCATCTGCCCTTTACTGATCACCGCCATGAGCAGTGAGATTCCACCCAGCGCGATAGCGCCTATCGCATAGGTTAGCCATTTTTCCGGATGAAGGTACGCATGCACGAGGAGAAAATAAACGATTCCCGGAAGCGTCAGCCAGTCGTAAATGAGACGACTGCGCAGGTCGGTATACATAGCGACTGCCATTACGAAAAGAATGGGAATGATGACATACATGGATAACACCATATGTCCTCCTTCCTGCTTTTTAGGAAAAATTCACCATTACAGACGAAGGATTTTAGAAGATTGTTGCAAAAATACCCAATTTTTTTGGGTGTTTTACTGGAAATCGCTTTCATTTTCTTTTTTCCTGGGATTGTGCGGGACGTTTTTCCTTTTCAATCTGTCGAATCGTAGGTTAAGCTGATGGTAATGTGTGAGGACAACGAAACAAGAGGTGGAGAACTGTGCAGGAATATGTAGAACTGACTAAACTGCTTACAGACATCGAGGGCCATCCCCTCAGCCTGCTGTTCATTAAAACGACAAACTGCGGTGTTTGCGATGTCACCTACGCAAGAACGGTAGAACTGCTGAAACAATACCCACAAGTGAAAAGTATGGTTGCTTCCATGGAAAAAATGCCTAATCTTTCCGGTGAGTTTCTCGTATTTACCGCTCCGGCGATCCTGCTGTTTATGGACGGAAAAGAAGTGTTCCGACAAGCCCGGTTTGTCTCGTTTGATGAGTTGGAGCATGTTCTGAAGTTGACAGTGGAGGGGACCTAGGCGAAGAAAAATACAAAAGCATAACATTCCCTACTTTTTGTAGCGAATCATCATGCTTTCCACTTTCGAAAAAATCCCGGGCATACCACTTGAGTACACTAACTCCCTATTGGCAATTCACCGTAATTTGCTAAAAAATTCACATTTCCTTCCACCGTAAAGATTTGGATAACCTCTCCTTTGATGATAGAGTAGAAAGTATGAACAAATCAGATTCACAAGACAATCTGTTGCATTTTATCGTTTTTTGAAGGAGAGACAGTGGATGAGAGCCTTATTGGTAGACGACGAGCAACTACCCTTGATGCATCTGCAACGATTGCTAGAAAAAGATGTTGGCGGCGTTAAGGTAGTCGGAGCCTACACCAATCCTCTCGAAGCGATCGACCAAGCAATATCCCTTCAACCAGATGTCGTATTTTTAGATATTAATATGCCGCGCATCAGTGGACTGGAGATCGGAGAACGTCTGCAAGGAATCGATAACTCTCCGGAGATCGTTTTTGTCACGGGGTACGATAAGTACGCCGTCAACGCTTTTGAGCTGTGCGCGCTGGATTACATCATGAAGCCTGTACAACTTCAACGATTGCAAAAAACAATGGACCGTCTTCGTGAGAGAATCAAGTCCGCGCAAGAAGCCGAGCCTGTTAAAGAAGAAGAATCAGTCGTTTCCATCCAATGCTTCAATAGTATTTTGTTTCACCAGCCGAATCAGGAGCCGCAAGAGATCAAGTGGCGCACGAATAAAGCCCGCGAACTGTTTGCGTATTTGTTGCATTACCGTAATAAGATGATCGACAAAGATTCGATTATCGAGCTTTTGTGGCCAGACTATGATGGAAGCAAAGGCGTAACCCAGCTATATACGACGATTTACCTCATCCGGCAAACCTTGAAACGCTATGGTCTCCAAACGATATCGATCAACAAAGGAAATTTAGAAGGCGGCTATAAGTTGACGATCGATTCAGCTGTGATCGATGTGGAAGAATGGGAGAATCGTCTCAAACAGTTACCGCCCCTCTCTCTTGCCAGTATGCAAGAGTATGAGCAAATCCTCGCGACGTATACGGGCGATTATTTCGGAGACTACGACTATTTGTGGGCAGAGTACGAGCGGGAAAGACTCCGCAGGATGTGGCTTCAGCTCGCGAAAACAATGAGCAGCTTCTATTTGGGACACGGCAGAGTGCAAGAGGCGATCAACGTCAACCAACGCATTCAGCATTTGCACCCGCTTGAAGAAGACAGCTACATAATCTTGATGCAGTTGTACGCTTCCTTGGACGATCATGCGGCTGTAGAAGAGCAGTATCAACTCTTGACCTCTCGATGGAAGATTGAACTCGGCTCTACTGTAAATGAACATATCACCAAGTGGTATCACATATGGAAACAGGAGACAGAACAAAAGTAATGATACTCTCTCACTAGATCTAGGGGGCACTCATGAAGATCCGAAGTGGTCTATACAGCGTACTTCTCGCTGCTTTTTGCATTCTACCTTCCTCTGCCGCCGCTTCCAGTTATGGAACCGCGACTTATTCGCCAAAGCAATCCCAAGACGTACTACAAAACCCTTATATGGGACTGGCTCCCGATTCACGGACGAGTAATAATGAGCAAGAGCACACCCTCGTCTATGCCAATCTAACCTGGAGGATGCTCGAGCCAACCAAAGGGGATTATGCTTTTGATGAGGTCGAAGATGCGATCCGGTTTGAAGAATGGACAGAAAAAGACGTCAAGTTCATCCTCCGCATCGTTATGGATCTTCCTGATAAAAAATCGGACATGGAGATACCGGATTGGCTATACAACGAGATCGGCGGCGACAATGACCATTTTGATGATGGCGAGTGGTATCGAAACGACTATGGCAAAGGCTACAGTCCCAACTACAGTAATCCATTGATCATCAAGTACCACAAAGAATTGATTGACGCTCTGGGAGAGCGCTACAAGGACGATCCCCGTATTGCTTTCATACAACTGGGAAGCGTCGGTCACTGGGGAGAATGGCACACCGATACGTCTATTCCTTTCCCTGCAACAGAAATCACGGATCAGTACGTACAACCGTATCTAGATAACTTCTCTGATTCCATGCTGCTGATGCGCAGACCACACCCAATTGCCAAGGAGTACAAACTGGGGCTGTTTAATGACATGTTCGGCAACAAAGAAGATACAAACAGCTACCTGTCCTGGATACAGAAGGGCTACGTCTCCTGGCTGACCAAAGAAAAAATGCCTGCCATGCCCGACTTTTGGAAGTATGCGCCAAGCGGCGGAGAATTCTCTCCATCCGACTCATTGACAAGCTACTTTACTCGCTCCTCGATTAACCAGGTAATCTCACAAGCCAAAGCTTCTCATATTAGCTGGCTTGGCCCGAATACACCCGCACGTTTCGAAAAAGACGGCGATCAACAAGAATATTTGGACCGCTTTTTAAACACGATGGGCTACCGCTTCTCCATCACCAAAGAGACACATGTCAAAGCAGTCGAGCCCGGAGACAGTCTCGCTGTGACGATGGATTGGCAAAACCGCGGTGTTGCTCCCTTTTACTTCCCGTGGATTCTCGAGCTGTCACTCGCGGATGAAGATGGCGAGATCGTAACCAAGACCAACACGGATGAAGACATCCGCAAATGGCTTCCCGGCAAGAAAACCGTCAAGCAAAGCTTGGAAATCCCAGATGATCTTCCAGAAGGAACATACACCCTCTGTGTAGCGATCCTCGATCCCCATACAGAAAAGCCGGGCATTCAATTTGCTATGGAAGGCAAACGCTCGGACGGAAGATATACGTTGGGTGCTGTCCAAGTACGAGACTGATCCATCAAAAAAATCCCTTCCTGACCACCTGTAAAGGAGTCAGAAAGGGATTTTTTTCTTCTAATCATTATGGTGCATAATCGCCATCGTAGCTTACCAATGATACGTTTTTCACACCTTCTACCTCTGAAATATCTTGAACAAATGCCGTATTATCTCCTTTGATTTTGACTTCCACGATCAATTCCACCATCTCTTTGTGTACGGTCTTTGACTTCAAGACGTATTTCAATTTGTTCAACTGGTATTTAACCCCGTCATTGGCTTCATCGTGATAGTTGATAATGAGCAGATAGGCAACATCCTTCATTTGCCGCTTGGATAATACGACAATGACAGCCGCCACCACCAGTGATCCCAGGACAGAAACCGGATACACGCCCGCTCCCGTCGCAATGCCTACCGAGATCGACCAAAACATGAAGACAATATCCAACGGGTCTTTGATGGCAGTACGGAACCGCACGATGCTCAACGCGCCGACCATCCCGAGAGAGAGCACGATATTGGTGCTAATCGTCATGATAATCAGGCAAGTAAGCATCGCCATTGCCACCAGCGTGATGTTAAAGGTATGTGTATAGACGACACCGCGAAACGTTTTTTTATAAATATAGTAGATGAACAAACCTATCAATCCCGACAGCACAAGCCCAATGATGGTATCGATGATCGAGATGCTGGCGAATTGATCCATTTTCAGGACGCTTTTTTTGATGATATCTTGAAAATTAATCGTATTGGTAGTATCCATAGTTTCCCGACTTCTCCTCACACTAAAGATTATAGTATCTTTTGGTCTCCTCTCTGCAAATGACATATTTGGAGATAGCCGATCGCTGATTACTCAGGTTTTGTAGTAAATGCCTAATATTGAACGGCAGGAATTGGTCGTACTTCACTTCCATGATCATCATGGGCTGATGAATAGCTCTGACCATCATGATGTTTTCGTCAAAAATATCGAGTGAATTGACGTTTGCCTTCAAATACTTATCAAACGTAATTCTGACATTCCCTTCTCTCACCAAATACGCCTCTCGAACATAATCCGTAATGACGCGAGGCCGAAACAGATGATTTTTGCACGATAAATAAAAATCTCGTAGCACAGCACTTTCCGTCTCTCGCAGAAACTCAACATCGCCTGCCAAAATCAGTTCATATTCATCCCGCGTGATCGACGCTGATTCTTTGCAAATGTATCCTCCGAACTTGCTCTTTCGCTCCATTTTGATGACTGCATCACTTTTGTTGTAGATGCGAATGCGATACTTTTTTCTTTGAAAAACCCCGTAGTTTTTTTCATAGAGAGCCGTATCGTGATAGTCGTCAAAGTACAGGCTGCGAATATGATACCCTTCCTCACTCACAGAATAAGGGTCAGGAGTCGCGATCAGACGCAATTTCTGTCGCAGCGGCTCGTAATGACTCAGCCGAAGATAATACTTCAGCTCATGCCTCAATCGCTTGTTGCCGAGCTGGATGCCCGTGCTCTGTATTCCTTTCATTTCAATACGAACTCCTTCACCCCATGATAAAGCGCATCCTCGGACTCTACCCTGTCAAATGCCGTCTGTGCGTTTCCTTTGCTGTCCCGAACAATCACGCGCCAGAAAAAGCGGCCTTTACCCGGATCGTTTATGGTGTATTGGACCCCTGTCAGCCCCTTGGCCTGCGCGTGTATCTTCGTAAACGCAGGATCGTAACTGACAGCAAAGTCGTAGGTCAGATCGTCACCTTGCAGGTCATAGGAATGGTCCCAGGCAAAAATGAGCTTATCTCCTTCTTTTCTTGGCTCCCCCATAAAAAAGGGCATCGGATTCTCTTGGCGCTCATAGTACCTCTTTTTGTTACGCTCCGGTTCACCAGAGAGAAGTGCTTGCTCATTGTGAAAATAGGAGACATCCAACGGTAAATTATATAAATCAGGTTGTTGCAGCACATATTTACTCACAATCGGATAATAGCTCTTTAAGTATTTTTCCGTTTGCTCCTTCGTAATGATCTTGCTGACTTCCTCAACCTTTTCGTTAAGCGTTTTGATGTTTTCAGGATCTTTAAAGATGCGGCGATGCAAATTCGACACCCAGTAGTCGGAAATGCCAAACTGCCATTGTCCTAGCCCTTTTTCCGGGCTTCGCTTGAGCTCTTCTTCAAAAAACCCCCACGATGCGTCGTAGTCCCACGGTAGGAAATACCACTTGTTGGAGTTGCTAGGGCTGTACAAGTAAAAATTATGAACAGCCGTGTCGTGATTCCCCATCAACAAGTTGGATGCCAGCCATGTATAGTAGTTCTCCCGATCAAAATGCTTGTCCAAAAAGTCTTGCGTATTGATCGCAGGATTGTGAAGATCGTCCAGCATCGAAATGAGCTTTTCATGGTTCTCGCTGCCTTTGATCTCCAAAATTTTCTCAAAGGCTTTCTTGTCGTAGGTAGGATCGGTTGCCAGCTTGATTTGATCCTCGTAACGGTGGAACTCGAAATCAATTGCCTTGTACAAATTTCCGTTTCGGTCCAATCCGTGCGCCTGTAAAAATGTTTTGTTCGGCTGTTCAATTTGAGTGAACAAACCGTAATCAACAAAGTCTCGGTCCGGATTTCTTTTGGTCAAATCCTTGATTTTTACTTGAACGAACTGCGTCCGCAAACTGGTCATATTGGGCATTTGTTCGAAATAATCAAAGCTAAGCTTTTGTCGAACACGCGTCATGTCAGACTTGTGCTTGCTTAAGTTGATGTTGCGCTGATCCCGCCAGTATCCGGCGCTGTCGAACAAACGGATTTTGTACGATTTTTGTTCCGCTCTTCTGCTCGATTCCCCCCGCAGCTCAATCGTTCCGTTCGCTCTCATCTCGCCAAAACCAAAGTACCCCTGAGTTGGCCCCTCCGCCGACCCTTCCTGCATAATGACTTTGGCCCGGAGATCTTCTCCCTTTTCATTCCGTCCGTTAGGAGCTAGATTGAGTTCCGTAAAGGTGGTCGTCTTCAGTTTCGAATTTTCTTCGTTGACTACCGTCACATATAAATGGACGATGCTCCCATCAACATCCTGATCGTATACGCTTCTATTCTCAATCAGACCCTCGTTGATCTGCTGAGTTGACGCCACCTGACTCGTTGCTGGCGGGTTGTCTGACACTGGCTGTTCAGGCGCATCCTGTGTACAACCAGTCGATACAACTCCTAATGCTACGAGCAGGCTCAGTATGAATCGTTTTTTCTTCAACCTAAGTCCTCCCCAATCTATGCGTACCCGTCTATTCCATTCGCTTTCCTTTGACAAAGAGCGGCTGTAGGCAATAGGTGTAATAATCGATATTTTTCAAGTAATAGATCAGCCTGCCGAGACTGGCTACCAGTGCAAGAAACGAAGCAATAAAAAATGAAAAACCGTAGTTATGAAGGGGCAACATCGCTATGGTGATGACAACGGTACTGACGAGAAATAAGGTTGTCACCGTAAGCGCTCCCTTCCGATCGTCAAAATAGAGCAACATCAGCACGATCACAAACATAACAGCGTACAAATATCCCGCGATGACCAAGATGTTGTACCGCTCGATTTGATCGGACGTAAAACCGATGTGCGGAAGTAGCGTAATGCCTAGAGCCAGTGCAACGAAGGAAAAGAACAGCTGCACCTCCATCATGAAGCTGAGCTCCTGCATCAACGTTTGAACCATGTCTGTTTTCGCCCGCTTGATATCCTGTACCGAGCCCGTGCCCAATATCGTTCCGTAATACGCTCGATACTTCTCGTAAAAAGCAGTCTCCACAGATACCACAAACATGACCATGGTAGGCAATATGCTCAAGGAAGCGTAGAACGCCGGCACGTCGTAAAAAGGCGCAATCACGTAAGTATCCGCCACGACCTCCTGCAACGGACTCCCCAGCCAGTAAATAAAATGGTGCACATAAAAACCAAGAGAACAAAAGAGACCCACACCAAGCAGACTTGGGTACTTTTTCACGTACTTCAGAAAATCAAAATAATTCCTCTCCCGCTTAGGGAAAAAACTCTCCAGATGAATCATAGAGA
Source organism: Brevibacillus fortis (assembly GCF_046196545.1). Lineage (GTDB taxonomy): Bacteria > Bacillota > Bacilli > Brevibacillales > Brevibacillaceae > Brevibacillus > Brevibacillus fortis_A. Next base: position 662,854 of record NZ_CP176370.1, on the reverse strand, counting down.
GGACGATCATCGTAAAAAAGCCGAGATCCAAAGAGATCAGCATCGCGATTCCTTTTTCCAGCTCAGTCAGATTCAACAGCAGAAACGCAGCCAGAAGCGTAACGGCAACAGCAGCCAAATACCCACGAATGATGCGCATATAATCCTTTAATGCGGACAAGTAGGCGGATTGCAGCCATACGACGATCAGTTCCACAAAAAGAAGGTAGGCTACGAGTTTGAAGCCAGACGGCAGAGGCGCGAGCCAGTAAAAAACACCGCCCAGAATTCCCCCCAAACCTAGACAAACAGCGATAACTCCATACAAAGACGCAATGATGTCGTTATACTCACGCAAGTAAATTTTGTCTGCAATATAGCGAGAAACGACCATGGAAAAGCCGCAGGTAATTAACAGCGAAAACACGAATGCATAAACGACAGCTGCTAAAAAAGACATCCTTTCCAAATAGCTGACATTCAATTGAAGAAGGATTTGCTGTAGCACCGTAATCATGACCATACAAATCAGCATCGGTCCGACTGTGACCAGCGAAGAAAATGCATACGCCTTCACACTGGACAAATACCCTTTATTCCGAAACATTTTCTTCAGTTCAAAGCCAATGCCCGCCATGTTTCTTACACCTCGTATTTCCGATACATATTGCGATATCCCGCCAAGAAATTCTCATGTGTGTAAATAGTCGATACTCTCTGGAAGCCACATCTGCCCATACGCCGTCTCATGGGCTCGTTTTGGCATAACGTAATGATCGCTTGAGCAATTTGAGTAAAATGCATGACGGGTACGGTTATCCCTGCGTTGCCATAGTTGTCACCATTGCCGTACAACAATTCCCGACAGCTTCCCACGTCCGTTGTGACGAAGGGCTTTCTGCATGCCATTCCTTCCAAAATAACGAGCGGTTGTCCTTCACTGATGCTGGTCAAAACAAGCATGTCCATTTTTCCGAGATACTCTTTCACATTGACCGCACCCGTAAACGTAACATCCTCCAGCTGCAGGCTTTCGACCAATTGTAGGCATTCTGTGTAGTACTCCTCGTCTTCATCCGTCGGGCCCATGATGACAAAGCGTGCGTGTGGCACTTGTTCTTTGACGAGCCCGAAGCTGTGCAGCATTGTTTTAATATCCTTGATGGGTACCACGCGGACGACAGCGCCAATCGTTATTGCGTCGTTCTTTTTTTCCTCCACGATGTCTGCATAGTCGCTCACTTTTACACCGTTTGGGATCACTGATACTTTGGAAGGATCACAGCCTAGCTCAATCTGAATTTCCTTGTTTCGCTCAAACAACGTGATTACCTCATCCGCGTAGGAGTAGGCACATGCAGAAAGGTTATGAAAATAATTGATCCAAATATCTTTAAAGTGACCCTTAATCCAGTTTGCCTTGATAATTTCTTCTTCCCGCTCGCGGGTGTAGATTCCATGCTCCGTCAGCAAAAACGGCTTTGCATGCAAATACTTCCCGAGACTCCCAGCTACACCGCCATATCCCGTACAAACACTGTGATACAAATCCGCTTGCGGCATGCCGTTTTGAATGACCAGACATAGTGGCAACACCATCGAGCGAATCATCCAGATCATTTCGGTAAAGGGAATTTGCGGGTATTTTTGCTCGCAAAGTCGCTGGATTACCTCGAAAAAGTCCTTGCTTGTAAGCAACTCGGCTACGGCTGGCACCTTACTCCCTGACAACACGGAAAAAAGAGCCTGCCAGTCGCCCTTACTGCCATCAAGCAACGAAAGCAACGCTTGCTGCTCATCCTCAGTTAGCCCCAGGCGCTTGCCCGGTGCAGCCTCTTCTTTGAGATAGGCATCCAGAAATACCTCTTTGATTTCCACCACATTTGCGGGGAGCTGGTAGACGTATTTCCCCCTGTTTTTCTCTTCTGCACCAATCGCATAAATGATAAACTCATGCTCTGGCACGCTAGCGATTAAGGAATGAATCCAACTAGAGACGCCCCCTGTAATAAAAGGGTAAGATCCTTCAGCAATCAGACAAATTTTCATCGCTTACTCTTCCAGTCCTATTTCAAATTTTGCACCCGTTGCATGTACGAGATAGGCGCCTTCCTCTATTTTTTCTACCGTGCAATTTACCAAGCTCGTCATTTTTTTGTTTGTCCGCAAGATGTAATACATTTCGTCTGAGAAATTGTTCATGTATCCTGTCATTTTTTTATCTGTATGCGCGATATACACATCCGTCTGCAAATAGCTCTCAAGGCTTGCCGCAGCTTCGGAAGCAGTCTGGCTGCGCAGCCATGGATACTGCTGGTAAAGCTCTTCCAGCATGAGTTGAAAGTCTTTTACCAATTCCGGCCACGACTTGTTATTGCTTCTCTCCTTGTCCAACACATCGTCTGGGTGAACAAAATGAGAAAAAACACCGATGGATGTGATCGCATTCGCTATGTACCAATCATGAATGTCTGTGCGACTGTATCCCGAGGTAATACGCGGCAGCTCTACGATGCCATCTTCGGCCACGGAAAACTCCTGGATGTATTCGTGCGTGCTGTCTGATTCCGCATACAAGGAGGCAATGACTCTCAGATCAGGGAAGGACTTTTTCAGCGCTCGACGCCCTTCCGCTCCCAACACGTTGGAAGGCGGGACATACACCTGTATGTCGTATGACGAGAAGACCTTCCTGATATAATCGTCCAGGTACGCAAGTGACTCAGCCATGCTTGCTTCATCAGGCCAAGCCTTATACTCGTAATGGCTCGCCGTCGCTTGATCAGTAACCAGCGATTGATGATTGTATCCGTGGATGCCCAATTCACCACCCAATTTCAACAAATCCCTGCCGTACGTAATCAGATTGTTCGAATCCGTTCCTTCCTCATCTGTGAAGGGGGCTACAACTCGGTTATTGTAAGTTTTGATAATCGCTCCCGTGTAGGTCACATCATAATCAGCAGCAAGCTTGATCATGTCGGGCCACCACACATCCCGAAAGAAGCTGGGAATATCTTTGCGGTACTCGCGGTAAATACTCGGCTCGATTCCCTGACGAAAGGGAGCGGGAAAGTCGTCAATATACGTGATTTTCATATTGAAAATGGGGTACATGAAATCTTGATTCAGTAAACTGATGCCACCAGCAATCAGTCCTCTGTTCATTGCAGATTGCATATTCGTCCCGTTATAGACCATGAACTTTCCCTGTCCATGCTGGGCCTCCCATAGCAGTGGCATATTGTCGGCAGAAACTGCATGTACTTTCGCTTTCCTATCCAGCTCTACAGGAATCGAGGAATTCACAATGGACTCTGCCCCGATTTTTGCATCTTCTCCTTGGATCAACAGATTGGATGTCATCTGAATGCCGTTTGTCACGATAGGGAGATCGATGGAATTGATCCCTAGCTTTCGGTAAATGCGATATAAGCTGTCGTTGTATTCAGGCGTACGTGAAAGGAACACATTTCCCCCATTGTGCGCATATTGCATCATCGCATCCAGATCGGCTAGCAAGCCCAGATTTTCTATGGTGATAATGACCGTCATGTATTGGGAATCGGGCTTCGAGAACTGATTAACGTCTGCGAGATCGTACTCCTTTTTCATATACCGCAGCACTTGCTCCACATTCCTCGCGATTGCCATACTGCTCTCATCCTTGGAATCATGCAGAATGAGGAACCGCTCCCTTGCAAGCTTGGCGATTTCCTCCTGGCTGATTGCGTTTTGCTTCGGCTCATCAGTCCGCACTCCCGAGCCTCCCGATTTATTACTGCTCACCTGGAGGATGAACTGGGAACGGGTAGCTTCTATGGTGATCCCCAGAATCGCCACAAAGATCAGAATGAGGTAGATGTTTTTTTTCACAGGAATGTCGTTGGACCTCGGCCTGCCCCATTCTCGGTCCTTTTCCCTGTCTCTTTTCTTTCTTCTGTTCCTTGTCATTCTCATTTTGTATCGCTCATCTCTTTCGAATTCGTACCTGTTTCCTGTGCAGCAGCGACTTCCTTCCAAGTGCTTTCTTGCTCATCGGCTTCCAGGGTGTTCCAGTAGCGGATCATCATCAGCGTAGCGTGGGAGATTTTAACCGACGAGCTTTTTAACCGATTCATTTCTGCCACAAAACCTACATGGTCTCTGATCGTAAAGAAGCGCTTTAGCGACATGACATATGGCTGCTCGCTTTCTGGATGATACTCATGAAACAATTGACAGTACTGTGCGGCTTTTTCATAGGACTGGTTCACCAGCTCGCAATTGATCTTGTCCACAAAATAGCTTTCTTCTTCCTGATAAATGTCCAATAAAGACTCCAGCACAAAGGAATACGTATAGCTGTATTTCACATAGGTGCGTTGATCAATCAGTGAACTGTCCAAGTACTTCTTCAATACGTCTGCGTAGGCGCGCAAAACCTCAAGATTCTGCTTGTTTTCCTCGTATTTCACCGATAAATCCTGCAGTTGGAGCTGAAGGTTTCGCCGCATTTCCGTTAAAGCAGCTGCCGCGTAGTGAACCGTTTCCGAATCCTCGTTTTGCAAGGCTGTCTCCAATGTGCCGATCTGCCAAATGGTCTGCTCTTTCAGGACATCGATTAGCATCTTTCGGCGCGTGCTAGTGTCGTTCAAAAACAAAATGTCCTCAACTGGAACGATGTTCATTTCCTTTTCCATGTCCGCTCTTCGGAAAATATTCGATCCCTCGGCTAGTTTAAGCAAATCACTCTCCAGCATTAGCTCATTCACATTCTTTTTCGACGTTCGCTTGTACACATCGGTAATTCCCAATAACAGGAGTCCAAAAACAGGAAGAAAGCCAGCAACAAGCATTCGCATAATAAGCACCTGCTTGTTTTTGCCGCGGCTTTGCATCCAACTGTAACTAACAGTCACCAAGACATGGAGGAGGACTAGATTAAGCATAGGCCCCATCCTTCAAGGAGAAGCGATCCTGGTCTTTTTCCTGTACAATTCTCGCTGCAATGCCGAGTCTACCAAGCCGATCAATCACGATATTGGCTTCTTGCTCGTTTGAATTGGAGAGAATGATATAGACATCTCCTGCTTCGTCCATTCCCATATAATCCGCTTCGCGCAGAGAGCTAGCGATAAAGGTAGAGAGCGTATGATGGTCCATTTGCGCAGCGTCCACTGCCAAAAGTGTAAAGTCAGTGTTCAACTGTTGCTTGGCGTCCCTTTTATTCTTCAACATAGCCGAAAAATAAGCTGGAATCAGGAAGGAGGTGTCTTCTAGGTAGCGATCCTTTTGTGTGGAGTTTAAGAAACGAAGTGAACGCGACAACGCAGAAGAGATCAATTGGACGGCGACCTGGAAAAGATTTTGGGTGTACATCGTAAAATTTTCGAATCCGAGTTGTTGCAGCGTTATGACTGCCACCATTTTGCCCTTGTCAAAAATAGGAGCTGCCATAAGAGGCATATCGTGACGCAGCTCTTTATTCACGATGATCTTCTTCATTGTCATTAATTCAGTAAGATAAGCATGCTCACTCATTTTCAACGAGCGTGGCAGATCAAAGCCCGCTTTATTCGATTTAGCCATCAATCGCAAGAAGGAGCCACTTTGATTCATCGTATAAATTGCGATCTCATCGGACTTCATGATTCTTTCCAACACCTTGACCGATTTCTGCAATACACGTTCCGGCTCGAGGCTGTCCAGCTCCTTGGTGATGTTGTAGATTTTTCCGAAGCTGTCTTCCGAATTCACAATCTGCTGCTGCAGTTCTTGCTTGACCACCAGAACATCGTTGTAAATGTCTTTTAAAAAGTCATACTTGTCTTCCAGCGCTTGCTTTTGCAGTTCTTTGGACAGTACGTCCCTGTTGCGTTTGTCGATCGAATAACCCACAGCAATCCCGATAATAAAATAGACAGCGATATGAAACAGAACATTGGCGTCATACAAGAGCGATACGACATCGCGCCCGTTATGCAAACTTTCTCCGATGAAAAGTCCACAGGCCAGGATGACAGACAAGAGGGATTGCTTCGTTCCGTAAATCGCGCCTATCAACACGATGTAAATCAGCTTGAGATCAAAAACACCGCTGTTAACCGTTCCAACTGTAGCGAAAATCACCACAAGAAAAGCGAGAATGTTCTCAATGTACGGCCTTACATCCCATGAACGGAGCCAATGGATCGTTTTCTTCGCATCGCTCTCCCGCTCTTGTTCTTTCTCTGCGATGGTCGTTTGATACCACTGCGCCGTTTTTTCCAACCCCTCTGCCAATGAATACATCGGAATCCAGTCGAGTCTTCTCTTTGCCCGCGAATTGTCCAAAACCGACTTATCTACGTCTCCTGGGCGTTTTTCCCTTTGTAATATTCCCTGGAGAGACTGGTTCACCCCGAGAATGTCAATCAGCTCATTAATGCTGCTTTCCTGATTCGTAGACAAATTCATCACACCGGTATCATCCGTGGTAACGGAACGGAAAATGGCGTCAGCTACATCCTCTACATAAATAAAATCTCTCGTTTGGCTGCCATCCCCGTGCAAAACTATCTCTTTCCCATGGTTGATCTGGGTTAAAAAAGTAGAGATGACGCCGCCTTCCCCTACTGCACTTTGTCTGGGGCCATACACATTCGCCAGGCGAAAGGCTACCGTTCGCAAGCCGTACATTTCCGTCCATTTGCGGCAATACATCTCGCCGATGTGCTTGTTTATTCCATAAACAGATACCGGATCACACACTGAATCTTCATGTAACGGAGTATTTTCATTCATGCCGTAAACGGCGGCCGATGACGCAAAAATAAATTTGGACACGCCATATTTGCTCGATAGCTTCAGCATATTCACGAGTCCAAGAATGTTCGTATTCGAATCCAGCAGGGGGTCTTCCATGGATGCAACAACACTCACTTGGGCCGCTAAATGTACGACGACATCGAACTTGTTGCTTTTAAAAACCTCATCGCATTTTTTATCCGCTACATCCAGCTCGTATGCCTTATGCGGAAATGTGACGTTCCTCTGATTGCCTGAACTGAGATCATCCAAGATGAAAACTTTATAGCCTTCCTTATAAAATCTCTCTGCGACAAAAGAACCGATGAACCCATAACCACCTGTGATCAAAACTTTCATACTAACACCTCAGCTATTTGTTTCACCTATCTATCTCCACGACGGACATCCCAACCCTGTTCCCAATACTTTTTGGACAGCCCATTCGATCCGCTCCAGCTGCAATGGCTTGGCTATAAAATCCCGCGCACCTGCCTGAAGTGCCTTGATGACGGTATCGTGCCTAGACACTGCTGAGCAAATAATGATTTTGGCATCCTTGTCCAACTCCATGATTTTGCGTGATGCAGTCAAACCGTTCATGCCGGGCATGGTAATATCCATCGAAACGAGTGATGGTTTATACAAGCAGTAATTTCTAACAGCCTCTTCTCCCGATGCAGCTTCTGCAACGACATGCAGTCCTAACGACTCAAATATGTTGCGTAGCACATGCCTCGTAAACGCTGTATCATCAACAATCAGTATGCTATTCATCCAAAATGCTGTCTCCTATCCTATTATCTATATCTTTTGGACTATATCATTATAGTAATAAATTGCTATTTTTACTACGAATCAAAGCAATAGTTTCTTAACTTTTCATAGGCAAAAAGCCCCCCATTCCGTAGCTTTACCCATTCTACTAGGATCATCTCAACAATTTCTGAACAAGAGACAAAAAGAAGAACAGGGACAGTTACCTATACGGCAACTTATCCCTGTTCTACTTCATACTTTTTTACTATCTACCTCTACGTGACTTCTCTTTCTCTTTTTTCAACAAGCGAATAAAGATCACCAGTACAATGAGGAATACCGCCAAAATCACTCCGATTAACCAGAGCGGGATATTGCCCACTACCTCGTTTATGCCTTTTGTCTGTTTCTCTTCTTGGTCTTCGAGCTGAATAGAGAAAACCTCGTTTGATTTGCTCATCACGACAATTTGCCCATCTTCGTTGGAATTCTTCAGATATTCAAGTAGATCGGCATGAAGGAAGGTTCCCTGACTAGCCTTACTCTCGTCTGCAGATTGGAAAACACTCAACGTCCGCTCTTTATTCCAGATCGAGGGCTGGACCCAGGCCACATAACGGCTCGTCTCGTTGATTACGTGGTATTGGTTCAACTGCTTGGCCTCATTCATCAAAAGCTGCCCCTGAACCTTCTCCAAACTCGGGTACTGCTCAATATCCCCCATCGCAACCACATTGTACGAGGCAATCTCTTGCAAGGCCTTCTCGTTCAGAGGCTCCTGGAAAATGACGAAGGAGCTTCCCTTCCGATTGCTTACCTCCGACAGCATGTCATTCATCAGCATCGAGAACTGCGACAAATAAGAACCTGTCCATTTTTCCGGCAGCAGGAAGGCGGTGTCCTTCAATCCAGCATCCTGCACAAAAGGAGCGGGCCAGTACCGGAAGCTGCGCTGTGCAGGTACCTCGTGCGGCACGTTCAAGCTACTTTCCTTATCCACAAACAACCAGCGTCCCATGTTGTTCTCAGGCGCGCACACATCACCCTTCTGGTTCATCGAAGCCGAGAAAGAGACGGTCAGCCCATGATTCGCCTCTTTGATGACAGACTGTGAAATCGGAATACTCACATGGTATATCGTTACATGCCCGGCATAGTAATATCCATTATGACGAGTGACGGTCGATACAAACAATAATTTCTAACAGCCTCCTCACCTGAATCAGCTTCTGCAACTACCTCAATCCCTTCTGAACAAGAGAACATCGTCACAAGTATAGAACAGGCACAAAGAACTATAACCTGTCGTCAATTCCATTACGGGGAAATAAAAAAGGCCGAAGCATCCGCTTCGGCTCAACTCACTCTTTTATTCGGTTCTCTTTTCCCTACCAAGCTGCAATACAACTATCCGTACGCATATCAGTACCACCGCTCAGCACACCATTTTCATCACGCCAAATGATTTGACCGCGTCCAAAGTAATTGCCGAGCTGCGCCCACTTGATGGTATGGCCCCTGCGCTCCAAGGCTTGTGCCAGATGCTCAGGGAAATGACGCTCCAGCTCCACCGTTTTGCCTTCCATCCACTGCCAGCGCGGCGCATCGAGCGAAGCTTGCGGATTGAGGTGGAAGTCGATCGTGTTCATGACCACTTGTACATGTCCTTGTGGCTGCATGAAGCCGCCCATTACGCCGAATGGCCCCACTGCTTTTCCATCCTTCGTCAAGAAACCCGGGATAATGGTGTGGAACGTTCTTTTGCCGGGCTCCAAGCAATTGTCATGAGCAGGGTCCAGCGAGAAGTTATGACCTCGGTTTTGCAGGGCGATCCCTGTCCCCGGCACAACTACCCCGGAACCAAAGCCCATGTAATTGCTTTGGATAAAGGAAACCATATTGCCCTCACCGTCAGCCGTGGCCAAATAGACCGTGCCGCTCGTTTTCGGCTGACCTGGCTCTGGCGTCAACGCTTCATGACCAATGAGTGCACGGCGAGTGGCAGCGTAATCCTCTGACAACAACGCTTCCTTGGAAATCTTCATTTTGCTCTCTTCTGTGATGTATTTTAATCCATCGACAAATGCCAGCTTCATCGCTTCGATTTGCTTGTGATACGTTTCCGTCGTGTCTTTTGCGTCGAAATCAAAACCCTTCAAAATGTTCAGTGCCATCAGGCCGATCATCCCTTGCCCATTCGGCGGGATCTCCCATACATCATAGCCGCGGTAGTTGACACTGATCGGCTTCACCCATTCCGGCTCATAGGCAGCGAGATCTTCTTTTCGCAAGTAGCCATCGCACTCACGGGAGAACGCGTCGATCTTGTCTGCCAGCTCTCCTCGATAGAAGCTCTCTGCATTTGTTTCCCCGATTTGACGGAGCGTCTCAGCATGACCCGGCGACTTCCAGATGTCGCCCGCTTTTGGCACCTTGCCATCTGGCGTAAAGGTGGAGAACCAATGCGCGAACTCTTCCCCTTTGCATTGCTGGGAAAACTTTTTGTATGCGGCATTCCAATAATGTGCCAAAGTCGGCGATACCGGATAGCCATTCTCCGCATAATCAATCGCTGGCTGCAAAACCTCTGTCAGCGGAAGGCGACCAAAACGCTTGGACAAGGCTGCCCAGGCAGCAGGTGCTCCTGGTACCGTGACAGGTGTCCAGCCGTAGGTCGGCATTTCTTCCAGACCTTTTGCTTTTAATGCCTCGATGGAGATTCCTTGTGGAGCAGGCCCGCTTGCATTCAGTCCATGCAGCTCGTCTTTGATCCACACGAGGGCAAAGGCGTCTCCCCCGATGCCGTTTGAGGTCGGTTCTACTACAGTCAGACACGCAGCCGTTGCAATCGCCGCATCCACCGCATTTCCGCCCTTTTTCAATATATCGAGACCTGCTTGTGCCGCCAGTGGCTGCGAGGTCGCCACCATGCCATTCTTGGCAAAAGTCGTCACACGCTTCGATGCGTATGGGTATTCCATTGCGTCATAGTTAACCATGGTTTTTGCCTCCTAAAGTAGTTCGTTGTTAGCGAATATGAAAACCAATGAAGGTCCTTTTGGTTTGAGTCAACATAGTGGAGGAGAAGAAAAAGCACAGTTCTCTTCGACTCTGACACGCCAGCATGGGGGGATTGACTGTCCGTCTCCACTTCCAAAAGGGGACCGTCGAGCCAAAGCCACCCTACGGGCGGAAGTTTCGCAGGGAAGACGTGTTCGACAAGCAGGTCCCCTTTTAGAAGTTCCGACTGGGTAGGCGTTGTCAAGGTCTACGAGCCCTGTGCTTTTTCTTCTTACCAGCTTACGTAAACTTTCCTAGTCGATGAAAACAAACCCGTACGCCATTGCTCCCAGAATGACAAAAGCGGGATGGACCTTCCACGTTTCGAGCAGAAGGTAGGATGCTACTGTCAAAATTCCTGTTTGCATCCAGCCAATGCCTTCGACTGCTCCCATCAGAAACTGGTACGTCATGGTTCCGAGCAATACGGTAACCACCGGTCGAACTGATTGGGTCATTGCTTTTACCTGTGGAGCACTGCGGAATAAATTAATAAAGCCCATCAACAAGATCATGGCAATTGCCGTTGGGGCTACAGTTGCAAATAACGCAACTGCTGCACCCGGTACACCCGCTACCTGATAGCCAATGTATCCAGCGAGCTTGGTCGCGATTGGGCTGGGCAGCGCATTTCCTACTGCCAGCACTTCTCCGAATTCCTGTACAGTCATCCACTGGTAATGGTCAACCACTTCATTTTGGATTAAAGGGATGCTCGGTGGTCCTCCCCCGTACCCCAAAATGTTGGAGATGAAAAAGGCCCAAAATAATTGTAGGTAGATCATGCTACTCCCTCCTTGCCGCCCTTGTCCTTGCGCTTGCGGACAGACCAAGTGGAGTAGGCAAATGAAACGGCCAGCGCAATCCCTACGACGATGCCCGGATGCCAATCAAGGAAGAGCAACGCTACGAGTGAGAGGGCGAGGGAAAGGCTCACACCTGCTTTGCTGGACGCTCCCTTCCAACCCTTTGAAAGGAATTCCCATGTAAGGACGCCTGTCATGACTGCGATTACCGGACCGATTGCCTGGATCATGCCGTATACACCCGGCGCATCCTTCCATTGATAAATAACTTGCAGCAAACCGATCATCACAAGCACGATTGGCATCACTACCGCGATGTTTGCCACCAATGCACCCTTCCAGCCTTTTACCCGATAGCCGATAAATGCTGCCAGCTTGGTCGCAATTGGCCCTGGAAGAGCGTTGCCGAGCGCCAGATTGTCGGAAAAGTCCTCATCTGTCACCCATTTGTACTTTTTCACGCATTCGGTGTAAAAGAGGGGAACCATCGTAGGTCCTCCCCCAAACCCGAAGATACCGATGCGGAAAAAGGCGAGAAATAATTGCCAGTAAATCATAGCTGTACCTCCGTCCTTGCCTAGCTAGCGGAAAAGTTCGCCCGATTGAACCAAATGACAGGATACCAGTTGGCCCTTGCCGATGTCTGTCAGACTGGGCACCTGCGTCTTGCAAGTCTCTGTCGCATATGGACAACGCGGATGAAAGGTGCAGCCGCTCGGTGGGTTTGCTGGACTCGGCAAATCGCCTGTCAACAAGATCCGTTCGCGCTTTTGCCGTGGTTTCGCTACTGGAACAGCCGAGAGCAGCGCCCGTGTATACGGATGACTCGGGTTCTCAAACAGCGTCCGCTTGTCAGCAATTTCTACGATCCGCCCCAAATACATCACCGCGATCCTGTCACACAAGTGCTTCACGACCGACAAATCATGCGAAATGAACATCAGGGTCAGATTGAATTCTTTTTTCAAATCCTTCAACAAATTGAGTACCTGTGATTGAATTGATACGTCCAATGCAGATACGGGCTCATCGGCAATGATCAGCTTTGGTTTTACGACCAGTGCGCGGGCGATTCCGATCCGCTGCCTCTGTCCGCCGGAAAAATCGTGTGGATGGCGGTTCAGATGTTCTTTTCGCAAGCCAACGACCTGAATAATCTCTTCGATGACCTTTTCCCGCTCTGCCTTTGTCCCGATGTTGTGCACCATCAGCGATTCCATCAAAATCTGCTTGATCGTCATCCGTGGATTCAGCGAAGCGTATGGGTCCTGAAAAATCATTTGCAGGTTTCGGCGCATGACGCGCATTTCTTCTTTAGGAAGCTTCGCTAAATCTTTGCCATCAAACCAGACTTCTCCTGCTGTCGGTTCCAAGAGGCGTAGAATCGTTCGGCCCGTCGTTGACTTGCCGCAGCCCGATTCCCCTACAATCCCAAGCGTTTCACCGGGATACACTGTCAGATCAATACCATCAACTGCTTTGACATGTCCCGTCGTCCGCTTCAAAAAGCCACCCTTGATGGGAAAATGCTGTTGCAGCCCTTTTACTTCTAAGAGAGGTGTCGTCATGCCTGTTCTCCCTCCTTCGCGTACAGCCAGCAGCGACATTTTTGATTGTCCAGTTGCAAGAGTTCAGGAGGCTTTTCGTGACAAATCGCAATTGCTTGCGCACAGCGCGGGGCAAAACGGCAGCCCACTGGCATTTGATACGGCAGGGGAACTGCTCCTGGAATGGTTTCCAGATATTCACGCTCTTCGTCCAGCTCAGGAATCGAGTTCATCAGACCGATCGTATACGGATGCTTCGGACTGTCAAACAGCGTATCGACATCAGTTTCCTCTACAACTTGACCCGCATACATGACGATAACGCGCTCACACATCTCGGCTACTACACCCAAATCATGCGTAATCAGCATGATGGAAGTTCCGGTCTTTTCTTTTAAATCGCGCATCAAATCAAGAATTTGCGCCTGAATCGTCACATCCAGTGCCGTTGTCGGCTCGTCTGCAATAATTAGCTTCGGATCGCAGGACATGGCCATCGCGATCATGACACGCTGGCGCATCCCTCCTGACAGCTGATGCGGAAACTCTCCGTAAATCTCTTCTGCACGAGGCATCCCGACTGCTTTTAGCATGGCAATCGCCCGTTCCTTTGCCTCTGCCTTCGTTACCTTGCGATGCAGCATGACTGCTTCCTCAATCTGTTTGCCTACGGTATGCAGCGGATTGAGGGAGGTCATTGGCTCTTGAAAAATCATCGCGATTTCATTACCGCGTACACCTTGCATTTCTTTTTCCGACAGCGCAAGCACGTTCTTCCCATGGAAGCGAATCGATCCTTCCGTGCTTCCGTTGGGCGGCAGCAAGCGCATGATCGACAGGCTGGTTACACTCTTCCCACAGCCCGATTCGCCCACGACGCCAAGCGTTTCACCAGCACGGATAAAGAAGTCGACGCCGTCCACGACACTGACGACACCGCTGTCCGTGCGAAAACGGGTTCTCAGTTGTTCCACTTCCAAGATGGTCGTCATCTGCTCCACTCCTTTTCTCCCGTGTAGGGCATTCATTATTTACGTGCGCGTGGGTCCAGAACTTGCTGTAGACCATCCCCCAACAAGTTGAAGCCCAGCACGACTAAGAAGATGGCAATCCCCGGATAAAATGTCGCATATGGCGCGACAGACATAAGTGTTTGTGCTTGGTTTAGCATGCTGCCCCAGGAGGGAGTCGGCGGCTGTACACCCAATCCGAGATAGGACAAGGATGCTTCTGCGATAATCCCGGATGCCATTGCCAACGTCGCTTGAATCACAATCGGGTTCATGGCGTTCGGCAAAATGTGGCGGAAAATAATGCGTGCATCCTTTACCCCAACCGAACGTGCTGCTTGAATATACTCCATATTCCGAAGCGAAAGAACTTGACCGCGTGTAATCCGTATAAAAGCAGGCGCAAAACCAATCCCAATCGCCAGCATGGCATTCCCGAAGCCTGAACCAAGCACCGCCGAAATTGCCAGAGCCAGAATCAAAAACGGAAAGGCCTGCATCGCATCGACGCTCCGCATCACAATCCACTCATCCCAAAAACCGCGGTAATAACCGGACAACAGTCCAATCGGCACCCCGATCAGCATCGCAATACCGACAGAGATCAGCGCTGCCTGAATGGAGATGCGCGCCCCGTAAACAACACGAGAGAAAATATCCCGACCGAGATCATCGGTCCCAAACAAATGCTCACCATCTGGCGGCATCAAAATTTTATTATAGTCTTGTGCATTGGGGTCGAAGGGTGCGATCAGCGGCGCGAAAATCGCCACCAAGATCAATCCGAGGATAATCACCGCTCCGATGACGCCTAAACCATTCCGGAGAAATTTGCCCACGGTTTTCATCACTCACCTGCTCCTTTCCCAGCCTTGATGCGCGGATCAATGACAGCGTACAAAATGTCGACAATCAGGTTTACCAAGACAACAAGAATCGCTGAAACAAGAATGGCTCCTTGAACCGTTACGTAGTCACGTTTGAATACAGATTCCACAATCAGACGGCCAAAGCCAGGAATCGAAAAAATCGACTCGGTAATCACCAGACCACCCAACAAGCCTGCGATCATCAAACCTGAGGTCGTTACTACTGGAACCATCGCATTTCTCAGCGCGTGCCCCAGAATCGTGCGAGCCTCATTCAATCCCTTCGCTTTCGCTGTCCGAATAAAGTCCATGCTCACGACATCGAGCAAAGAAGAACGCAGCATTCGCATCAATACGGCAGATTCCCGCAAGCCCGTTGCCAAACAGGGCAGAATCATGGCCATCAGGTTTTGTGTAGGATTCTCGGAAAACGGTACATAACCGGATGAAGGTAGCCACTGGTTTTCCACGGCAAAGAAAATAATCATCATCATCGCCAGCCAGAAGCTGGGGATACTCATACCGCCTAGCGCAGTAAAGGTACTTGTATAGTCAATCCAGGTCCCACGTCGCACTGCCGCGAGAATTCCCGCAGGAAACGCAATCAGGATCGCTACCAAGAACGTTCCGATCGTCAATTCCACGGTAGCTGGGAGTCTTTGCATAATTAAGTCTGCGACCGGCACGCGGTCCGTAATCGATATTCCCAAATCACCCGTTACCACTTTTCCTAGCCAGGAAAAATACTGCATCACGATCGGCTGATCCAATCCCAGCTCGGTTCGCAGTGCCGCATAGGCTTCCGGTGTCGCTTCCTCTCCTAAAATGACCCGGGCAGGATCGCCCGGGATCATATGAATCAAAGAGAATGTCATAATCGACACCAGCAGGAGAATCGGGATTGTCAGCAATAGACGCCTGACTATGAACATCATGACAATTCCTCCTTGCTCTTGCTGTTATAGTGTTGCGCTACCTATTGCTTGTCCAAATTGGCTGTACGGATCAAACCGTCTGGAACATATGTAAAGCCGGTTACTTTCTTGTTCATGCCGAGCAGTACATATTGGTGGTACATGTAAGCATAGCCCGCTTCTGCTTGCAGCAATGTGGCAGCTTCGTCATACAGCGCCTTACGTTTTGCTTCGTCCAGCTCACCACGTGCTTTGATTACTAATTCATCCAGCTTCGGAATGGAAATGCGGCCATCGTTGTTCGATGTATCCGTTACGACGAAATCATGAAAGTTTTGGTCAGGGTCCTGACGTCCAGACCAGCCCAATTGCATCGCTTCAAATTCGCCTTTATCGCCTGTTTCGATCAATTGTCCATATTCCAATTTTTCCAATGTCACGTTGATGTTGTGTTGTTTCAGCATGTTTTGCAGTACCGCACCCAGTTGCTCATTCTCTGGAGAAGTAGAGATGTACAGCTTGAAGTTAAATCCGTTTGGTTGACCGCCCTTCGCGAGCAAATCCTTTATTTCCGCTGCATCCGGCGGCTTCGGTGTGTTCAGTGCTTCATTGTAAGCCAGACTGCCTTTTGTAAATGCTGTGCGAGCCGGTGCCGCATAGCCGTTAAACAATACTTTTACCAGGGCATCACGGTCAATGGCACGATCCACTGCCTGACGGAGGTACTTGTTGTCAAACGGCGGACGGGAGTTGTTCAGGTAGAGACCTTGGTAACCCATGCCGGATTCCGCAACCAATTGCAGGTTCGCATCGCCCTTGATAGCCGGGATTTCTTTTACAGGGGTATCATCGATGATATCCAGCATGCCGGAGCGCAGGTTTTGCACCTTCGCTGTTCCGTTCGTGAATACTTTGTAGTTCACTTCATCGATCTTCACTTGACCATTCCAGTAGTTTTCATTCTTCTTCAGCGTTACATGGTCGCCTTTTACTTGCTCCACAAAAACATACGGGCCTGTACCAACCGGATGATTGAGGTATTGATCGCCATGCTCCTTCACCGCTTTTGGCGATACCATAATGCCCGAACGGTCAGTCAAGATGGACAGGAATGGAGCGAAAGGCTCTTTCATCTGGATTTTTACGGTTTGCTTGTCCACTACGGCAACGGAATCTACGAATTTTAATTCGCCTTTTCGACGGGACTTCTCATCGTTCATGTTGCGCTCGAAGTTGAATTTCACTGCCTCAGCGTCAAACTCGGTGCCATCGTGGAATTTCACGCCCTGCTTCAGCTTCAATGTATAGGTCTTGCCGTCTGGCGTTACTTCATACGATTCCGCCAGCATTGGCACTATTTTTCCTTCTGAGTCGATATCAAACAGCTTGTCATAGAGGCTCGCGTATACTTGACGGTCGTACAGCGAAGTCGAAGTGTTTGGGTCCATTGACGGCGGGTCTGCCTTTAACCCAATATTCAGTACTTTTTTACCGGAGGCTGGCGCTGTTGTTGCGGCTTTGCCGTTATCTGTACTCGCGCTATTTCCTCCTCCACAGCCTGTTACCAATAAAACTGTCCCCAGAACAGCACTGAGCATTGCTTTGCTCACTTTGGTCGAAAACATAGGATGACCCCTTTTCTCTCGTTTTTTCTCCAGTTTCTTTCTAGAATCGCTCGGCATTCATAATCCCAGCGGATTTTCGCCCGATGGCATTCCCCCTTCCAAGGTCACTCGTGCCTAACGGATAAAGTTATACTTCGACTTCAGTATTTTCAATTCGTTAATTACATTCGTTTTGGAGATGCCAGGAATCTTGTGTAGTTTTTTGAGTAAAAATTCCGATAATTCTTCGTTACTTGTTACGAGTACCTGTGTGAAAAGCTGATATTCACCAGAAGTGAGTACGATGAGCCTAATCTCTACGGTGTCCGTTAATGCAGCAACCACATCGTCCAGCTTTTCCGCATCCACAGCCACTTGAATCATCGCCTGTACGTGAAACCCTGCCTTGACTGGATTGACAATACCGACCAGACTCAGGGCACCTTCGTCCTGCAATTGCTGGACGCGCATGCGGATCGTCTTTTCCGTGACGCCGAGGTCCTTCGCAATCTGGGTAAACGGCAAGCGCGCATTTCCTTGCAAGGCTCGAATGATCCCGTAGTCGATATCATCTAACTCAGGATAAAGTGATCTTCGAAAAGTCTCTTCCATTTGAACACACCTTTATTCGTCTTTTTTTAACAATATACAACCTTATTACAGCTTTATTCCAGAAAATCTGGTCGAATTTCATAATGATTGTTGTTACTATAATACGATTTTCGACATAGCGCAATACTTTATCTGAAAATTTCATTTTGAAAGCATTTTCATTTTATTTCTTGCTTTCTACCTATTCTTACTATGAATAATACGTAAAAAAAGAGCCTACTCCGCTAGGAGAGGCTCTCTATTAATATTCGATACGGTCCAGAGATTGAGACCATGCTTCAAATGGACTCTGTCTATTCGCAAGATTGATTCTCTGAAAAGGAATGCTGCGCTCCTCATGAGGGAGAACAATCTGCTCATAAATAAACTGATCATCAAAACCGACATGCGCCGCATCTTCTTTCGTGCAAGCATAATAGACATTACGCGGTCTGGCCCAATAGATGGCTCCCAGACACATCGGACACGGCTCACAGCTCGTGTACAGGTCGCAATCGTTTAACTGAAAAGTTTGGAGATGACGACATGCTTCCCGAATGGCTTGAATTTCGGCATGTGCCGTAGGGTCATTGCTCGTCGTCACTTCATTGCGTCCTCGTCCGATTATGTGCCCGTCCTTCACGACAATGGCGCCAAACGGTCCGCCTATTTTATCACGTACATTTTCAAACGCAATCTGTACGGCTTGACCCATCCATGCCTCCCGTTCCATCCGCTTTCCCCCTCGCATCCTTCTCCTTTTATCCTATGTCCCTGCTCATCTGGACATGATGGAAAAGTCACTAGCGGTTCATCGATTGCTTTAAATGGAACAAGTAACGGTTTCGAATGATCCAGAAATACACACCTTGAACAACGACGAAGCTGCATAGGACAATCGCGGTCGGTTTGACCACAGACGCGACAAGAATCAGCTTCAACAAGCTTTGCAGGGAAACGAACGCCACCATGCTGTGAATAATGGCCACCACAATCGGCACGAAGAACAACAGGGCAACCTGAGTCGTGACGATCCGTGTCAACTCCGCATCCGTGAGTCCAATCTTGGAAAGCGATCCGTAATGCCGCTTGTCGTATTCCAGATCTGTGTACAGACGGAAATAGAGAAAGCTTGCTGCGGCCACAAAGAACAACACGCCCACAAACAACCCGATAAAGAGCCCCATGTTCGCCATTTGTTTCATGGAGTGGTAGTAGGGCGCACGAGCTGAAAACAAATAATTTTCTTCGACATGACTGATATCTTCCTGAAGCTTGAGACTAAGCTCCTGCGTTTCCTTCCATCTCGGCACCTCGTATACAAAGCGCTGTTCTTCCTTCATTTGCGGAAGCAGGTCATACACCTGATTCGGTACGACAACCAATCGCTCAAATTCAATCCCTCTGATCAACGGCGTCATATTCGTATCTGTTTTGACTGCAAGCTGTGCGTTCCCCACTTGCAGCGTTTTGCTCGCTACCGAATCACCAATCCAATTGAGCAGTACGAAGGCCTCTTTATTCGTCATTTCGAGTACAGTCGAATTGGACGCTACCGCCAGCCGGTTGTAGTCAGACAGCTTGACTACTCCGACCCTTTCCTCCTGAACCAATTCTGGCAAAACTCGCATAGCCACTTGATATTTTTCGAAGGAAAAGCCACTTTGCTGCAAGCTCGTTTCGATTAACGACAGATGCTTTACTCTCTCCGCATCGCTTTGTTTGGACTGGTATTCAAACGCAAACGGATGTGTTTTCATCACCGTGATCTGAATCGACCCAGCCAACGCTGCCAGCGTGCCAATCGCACAAAAAGCAACGGTAGAGACGATGCTCACCAAAAAGAACATCCGTGCATTATCCTTCATCCGATAGGCCAGATCTGAGAGCGTCAGGAGATTCGTACCTTTCCAATAGAAAACGCGACGCTTCTTCAGAAAATCGATGAAGATGACGCTCAGCTGAGTAAACAACAGATACGTACCTACAGTCGTCAGCGCAATGACCGGAAGCATCAGCACGAGCACATTCACGCCGTCAGCCGTGAGGGCTAAGGCATAGCTCATTCCCAACAAAGCTACAGCGACCAGAGACAGCACTAACGATGCCCTCGGCTCACGCTTAGGCCGACCGCTTCCTTGCAACAGATCCAACAGACTACGGCTTCGCAGCACGAGGACGGTAAACAGCGAAATGGCTGCATACAAGATGAGAAACGCCACCACTGTCAAACCGATCGCTTTCCACGGGAAGTAAAACCCGAGTGCTTTTACATCCAGCAAAAATCCGGCGAATTGGAAAAACAGCTTGGCGAGAACCAGCCCGAGCCCAATCCCGATGGCAATCGAGACAATGCCGATCAACATATTTTCCATAAAAATCAGCGTATTCCGCTGCAACGGTGTCATGCCCTGGATAAAAAGGATGCCGAACTCCTTCTCCCTCTTTTTCAGGAAAGCTCCGACACAATAAAAGAGAAAAAAGAAGGAGAATAGAAAAATGACGTACTCAGCCGCCATCATCCCAGTGGCAACGGATTCATGAATCTCCTGTCCGATAATTTCCGGATGAAAAATGAACATCGCATAGACGAAAAAGATTAAGACAGAAAAAACGCTACTCATGAAAAAGGCAGCGTACATCCGTTTATTTCGTACAACGTTATTACACGCGAATTGTCGAAAGGTCATAGGTGTTCCCTCCCAAAAACGACAACGAGTCAATAATTTTCTGGAAGAATACCTGTCGACTCTCACCACGATACATCTCGTTATGGAGCTGTCCGTCTTTAATAAAAATCACCCGATGGCAATAGCTGGCCGCCAAAGCATCGTGCGTCACCATCATCATCGTGGTATTGTCTCTCTTATTGATCGCTTCCAGCGTCTCCATCACATTGCGCGAAGACTTGGAATCAAGATTTCCCGTCGGCTCGTCAGCGAGCAAAAGCGATGGGGAATGAATGATCGCCCTGGCAATTGCCGTCCGTTGGCGTTGCCCCCCAGATACCTCGAAGGTCCGCTTTTCCAAAATGTCCTGAATCCCTAGCTTCTCTGCAACACTTTGCAGCTTTTCTTCCATGACCGACACTTTCTCATTGTCCAGCGTCAGCGGCAACACGATATTTTCCCCAATCGTCAACGTGTCCAAGAGATTGAAATCTTGAAATACAAAACCGAGCTCACGTCGACGAAACAGAGCGAGTTTATCTTTTTTTAAATGATGCGGATTCGTACCGTTCAAAAGAACCGCACCAGAGGTTGGTGTATCAATGGTGGAAATCATGTTTAATAGCGTAGTCTTGCCACTGCCTGAGGGGCCCATAATACCGACGAATTCGCCCTTGCGAATCGAAAAATCGATATCGGTCAGCGCGCGGTAGGTTACCTTGCCCCCGTATATTTTACTCAAGCTATTTACAGCAAGCATTTCCATGCGCCATTCCCCTTTCTTGCACTTCCAAATTCAACTATACGGAAGTGCGCATAGTCCAGCTATCGAATTAACTTTCAGCTATCTTACTTTCTTGTAAGGTTGGTACGACGGCAGACAAGACGATACGTACGGTTGTCCCCTCGCCCACTTCTGATTCCATCTCCACCCCATGATGGAGCCGCCCGCAAATTTCCTTCACCAAGTACAGCCCCATCCCGGTGGACTCAGGGTATTTGCGCCCGTTTTCTCCCGTAAAATACGGCTTAAACACGCGACGAATATCTTCGGTTGGGATTCCGATTCCATAATCCTGCACTTCCAGTATAGCGTGTACTCCGCGTTCATACGCACGAATGGTGACCTTGTTGCTTTTTCCTGCTGAATAACGAACGGCATTCGTCAACAATTGGTTGAGGACAAAAGCAAGCCACTTATCGTCCGATTCCACCCGCCAGTTTTCATCTACTTTTACCTCGGGATATACCTGATTGCGAATAAACAGCCGCTTGTTTTCAGCCAACACATTCTGCACCAAGGAACGCAGAGTTACAGGCTCAATCAGGAAGTCCTGTTCAAATCGGTCGAGGCGAGCTATGTACAAAACGGTTTCCAGTCCACGCTTGATCCGGTCCACTTCTTCACGGACGCTCTCAGCTGTTGGATCGTCTTCATTTTGTAGCAACAGATGAATAACCGAAATCGGCGTCTTCATCTGATGAACCCACTGCTGAATAAACGTCGTATGGTCCCGTTGCTTGTTTTCATAGGCATGAAGCTGTTCTTTGTAGAGTCGGTATTGTTCCTGACTAATTTCATCCATTGCGCGGCACAACGGTGAATTCCCGTATGTCTGGGTCAGTTCCTCTAATGTCTCTACCGGCTTGCTCAGTCGCTGATAGATTGTGCGGTGAGACAAATAACGGATAGCGAGAAAAGCCCCCGCGAAAAAAACAGATAAAAACATGACGTAGATCATCAATGACTCATTCCAGTACCCATCCATCGCAAAAATCATAATCAATAAGATCAATTGGACGAGAAAAAACGCTGCGAATGGCCATTGATCTCGAAGGAACAGCTTCATTGCCCTTCCTCCCAAGTCGCACGCAAGCGATAACCGGAACCGCGAACAGTCTCGACAGCTCCCTCCAAGCCTAAGTCCTTCAGCTTGCCGCGCACGCGTGTGATGTAGACATTCAGCGTGTTTTCATCGACAAACTGTTCATCCCACAGCTTTTCTAGCAAACGCTCACGGCTGACGACGCGCGGATGTTGATTCATCAAGGCTTCGAGCAGTAACGCTTCCTTTTTGCTCAGCTCGATTTTGGTATCGTGCATAGACAGCTCCATTCGCTCCAAAAACAGCTTGAGCCCCGCCACTTCAACCGTACGCTCCCCTTCTTGCGGAGCATATTGTCCATAAGCCCGGCGTAGCTGGCTACGGATTTTGGCCAAAACCACGTCGTAGTCGAACGGCTTTGTGATATAGTCATCGGCCCCATTTTCCAAGGCCATCACCTGGTCCATTTTACTTTCTCGTGCAGAGATGAACAGGATCGGGCAGTTGGACTCCTGGCGCATTTGCCGGCACCAATAAAATCCGTCAAATTTCGGTAGATTCACATCCAACAGAACCAGATCAGGGCGCCCTTGGGTAAATACCTCCATGACTCTATCGAAATGTTCAACATTGACTGTTTGAAATCCGTATTTTTCCAGTTGCTCTTGCAGCAGCTGGTTGATTTTCGGGTCGTCTTCTACAATCATAATTGTGGACATCACACATACTCCTCTCGTCTTGAGTCTCCTCCATTTTATTCTTTACTATACCATTAGAAAACTAGACTACGCCAAGCCTTTGACGTTTCTTGTACTGAGAATTTGAATGAAAAAACGGCTTGTACGTTGCTGTTGTGGAGGGGAGGAAACAGGAGAAAACGCTCAGCTTCTAGGGCCACCCCCTGCGGGATTGACTGCACGACTCCATGCAAAAAGCGAAACCGCGTCCAAAGTTGTCCATTCAGGAAGTTTTTCAGAGGTGGACGCTTAAGAGCGTGTTTCGCTTTTTGCATTCCGTCTCGGTCGGTGTCCCTAAGATCTTCGCTTATTTCTCCTGTTTCCTCTACGAGCTGTCAGTGTTAAACGGTTTATTAAAAGCCTTAATAGAATGTAACGACCTCATCAGTAACGACAGAGAAGAATATTTCCAGACGTAGCGACTTGTGGAGTCCTACCGAGTGTCTTAGCCCCCAGCAGGACGGAGCCTGGAGCCTAGTCTGGAAATATTCTTCTCTCCACTACAGCCACATAGTAAAAAAAGGAAGGACTGTTGTCCCCCCTTATGCTTGTTCTGTCATCAATGACTGCAATTTCTTGATCCCACGGAAGTGCAGGATTTTCACCGAAGCCTCTGTCTTACCCAAGATTTCAGCGATCTCATTCATTCGCAAATCTCCGAGATAGCGCAGGGCAATCACATTACGCTGATCCTTTGTCAGCGTGTGCACCTTATCCCACAAGCCCTCGGTTGTCTCCTGATTCAGAAGGCACTCCTCCGGCAGCTTATCTGTTGCGACCATATTGCTAAATGTGTCCTGATCTACCGGACTCTCCCGCTTCTTGCGCATGTAGTCAATCAAAGCGTTGTGCGCAATTCGGAAAATCCAGGCGCCAAAAGGATGGCGGCCATCGTACTGCTCAAGCTTGGAGTACACCTTAATAAACACAGTCGTTGTCAGGTCTTCCACATCCCAGACGTTTTTTACCCGGTAGCGGAAATAGCGATATATTTTAGCAGAGTAATCTTCGTAAATTTGTTGATGACTTAATTTTGGATACATGATTGCTGTCGTCATAATCGATCTCCCGTTTCGTGATCCGTATGAATTGATTTCATTGTACGGTCGAAACGAAGCAGGAACCATCGAGTTATATTTCAGGAAGCTTACACTTTTGTAAGGTACTTATGGGCTCGTTGTAAGCTCGCACAAGTAGGTACGGAAATGGTTTCATTTCGGTTACAACTTTCAAAAGAAATCTTTAAAAATTTCTTAAGGAATTTTTTAAGTTGTCTTCATCCGTTAGCTCAGCTCAGTTATCAATGATATTCATAACCTTTTGCTATTGAAAAGATATGGGTATCAGTTAGTTCTCCTGAGTCATTTAGGTTAACATTGCGTAAAGTACCCTCCAACGTAAAACCCGCCTTCTTAGCTACAGCTATACTTGCGTTATTCCGAGTATCACAGCGAATTTCAAGACGGTTAGCTTCCAACTCAGAAATGGCAAAGGCAACGATACCTTTTACTGCCTCTGTCATTAGACCCTCACCAGTACGCGATGTGCGACGGAAGCCAGGGGCTCATTTCATTTACACTCTCACGTATGGCTTCATTTACAAATTGACCATCACCCCATTGCGGTGCTCTAATCAATAATCGCTGAGTTTCTAAATGTTCCGGAAAAGAGAGTAGTAGTGGATTCATATGCGTCCTCCTTCTATCGGAATGAGTTTCCAATAATAGTAACCGCTTGACCGACATTGACAATTGAAGGCAACACTGGCAGTTAGCTTAACGATACTCTATTCAGTCTAAAACTTTATTATTTGAGAACAAGTAGTATCAATTTCACATTCTTGAATTCACTTTCAAGCTTTTAAAAAAAGCTTCTCCCCCCACTAAAGCTACTTTATAAAAAAAGCGCCCCCGAAAAATTCGAGGGCACTTGCATTTAAATCAAACCAAGACGTTGGAAGATCGTATCCACATGCTTCAAGTGGTAGCGGTAGTCAAAGCACTCATCCAGCTCTTCCTTGGACAGTGTGGAGCTGACCGTCGCATCCTCCTCGACAATTGCACGGAAGGAGCGTTGCTCTTCCCACGCCTGCATCGCACGAGGCTGTACCGTGTCATAAGCTTGCTCGCGGCTCATGCCTTTTTCGATCAGCTTGAGCATGACTTGCTGCGAGTAGATCAACCCAAAGGTACGATCCATATTGCGCTTCATGTTCTCAGGGAACACCGTCAAGTTTTTCACGATGTTCATGAAACGGCGCAGCATGTAGTTCAACGCTTGCGTCGCATCTGGCAAAATCACGCGCTCCGCAGAGGAGTGGGAAATATCCCGCTCATGCCAGAGGGAAACATTTTCATAGGAAGTGAGCATGTGTCCACGGATGACACGAGCCAGACCGCAAATATTTTCGCTGCCGATTGGGTTGCGCTTGTGTGGCATTGCGGAAGAACCCTTTTGACCTTTGGCAAATGCTTCTTCCACCTCGCGCATTTCGCTCTTTTGCAGACCGCGAATTTCTGTCGCGAATTTCTCCAAAGAAGTTGCGATCAGTGCCAATGTTGCCATGTATTCGGCGTGGCGATCACGCTGCAACGTTTGGGTCGAGATAGGCGCTGCCGACAGTCCCAGCTTCTCGCACACGTACGCTTCCACGAACGGATCGATGTTTGCATATGTTCCAACTGCGCCTGAGATTTTGCCGTACGCCACCTCTTTTTTCGCAGCCTGAAAACGCGCCAGGTTGCGCTTCATTTCTTCATGCCACAGGGCCAGCTTCAAGCCAAAAGTCGTAGGCTCCGCATGTACGCCATGCGTTCTGCCCATGCAAACCGTATCCTTGTGCTCACGGGCTTTGTCTGCCAAAATCTCGATGAAGTCTTGGATATCACCCTCCAAAATCTCGTTCGCCTGACGCAGCAGGTAAGACAGAGCAGTATCCACTACATCCGTAGAAGTCAGTCCGTAATGCACCCACTTCTTTTCCTCGCCCAAGGTCTCCGATACCGCGCGAGTAAACGCCACCACATCATGGCGTGTCTCTTCTTCAATCTCATAGATTCTGTTCATATCAAAAGTGGCTTTATCCCACAGCTTTTTCACGTCTTCCTCAGGAATGACGCCCAGCTTGGACCATGCTTCACACGCGAGAATTTCTACTTCCAGCCACGCTTTGAATTTGTTTTCTTCCGTCCAAATGGCGCGCATTTCCGGTCGGGAATAACGTTCGATCATGATAATACCTCCGATGTATTCGTCCAGATTTTCAGCTCATCAATCAGGGTGAGCGCTTCTTCTACAGTAGGGGCGAGCACATTGATATGCCCCATTTTTCGCTTAGCCTTGCTCTCTGCTTTTCCGTACAAATGGAGCTTGGCTGTGCGCGGCAGCTTGTCGATCTGATCGATGACAGGCTGTAGATGCTCTCCCAAAATATTAACCATCACGACGCTCGAGAGCAACTCTGTAGATCCCAAAGGCAGATTGCAAACCGCCCGAACATGCTGCTCAAACTGCGAGGTCACACAAGCATCCATGGTAAAATGCCCGGAGTTATGCGGTCGAGGCGCCAATTCATTCACATAAAGCTGACCATCTTCTGTCAAAAACAGCTCAACTGCAATGAGTCCGACCACATCCAGCTTTTCTACAATCGTGCGAGCAATTTCTTCCGCTCGGGCTGCTACTTCAGCCGAAATACGAGCTGGAACAATGCTCAGGTGCAGGATGTTTTCCTGATGAATATTTTCTGACACAGGAAAAACAGCCAATTCTCCCGCAGGATTGCGTGCAGCAATAACAGACAACTCCATTTGGAATGGTACAAATTGTTCCACGATCAGCTCTGTACCTGCTTTGGACAGCGTTTCATAAGCCTCCGCCAGCTCAGCCTCGCTTCTCAATACCCATTGTCCTTTACCGTCATACCCACCTGTTGCCGTCTTCATTACAGCTGGCAGTCCCAGTTCCCGCACGGCGTCCTGCAAATCCGCCAAGCTATTCACGACACAAAACGGAGCAACAGGAATGCCGATTTCGCGAATGGCGGTCTTTTCCCGAATCCGATTCTGGGTGATGCGCAAAAGACGGCTCCCCTGTGGTACATAAGCGCGGCTCTCCAACACTTCAGCAACCTGCGCATCGACATTTTCAAATTCATAGGAGATGACATCACTGACTGAGGCAAGCTGCATCGCTGCTTCTACATCATCGTAGCTGGCAACAATTTGCCGATCAGCCGTTTGGCCGCATGGTGCGTCTGCTGTCGGGTCCATTGTGACAAAGCGGTAGCCCATAGCTCGTCCCGCAAGAGCAATCATCCGTCCCAGCTGTCCTCCACCGAGTATTCCTAGGGTCGATCCTGGTTTGATTTGCTTACAGTCTCTGGTTGTCATTCGAGTTCACTAGCCTCCAGCACCTTATTGCGTACATCATCACGTCTTTGCACGAACCGCTCTTGTACGTCTGGATATTTGATCCCCAAAATTTGTGCAGCCAATAACCCTGCATTGATGGCTCCAGCTTTTCCGATCGCAACCGTCGCCACAGGCACGCCCCCTGGCATTTGCACAATCGACAAAAGCGAGTCGAGACCATTCAAGTTGGATGATTTCACCGGTACACCAATGACAGGCAGCTCTGTCTTAGCAGCTACCATTCCTGGCAAATGAGCTGCCCCGCCCGCACCCGCAATAATGACTTCCAAGCCGCGGCTTTTAGCAGTCTCGGCATACGTAAACATCAAGTCTGGCGTTCTGTGTGCAGACACGACCTTCTTTTCATACGGTACCTGCAATTCGTCCAAGATTGCGCAAGCTTCCTTCATTGTTTCCCAGTCTGACGTACTGCCCATAATGACTCCTACCAAAGGCTGTAGCATAAACCATTCGCCCCCTACGTTTTGTAACATCAGAAGAAAACCCAACCGACTTACGGCTTTGCGCGCCGCTCTCATCGCCTGGGCTATTCGAACTCGTTTTCACTCAACGTATTCAGTGTAGCAGGGAGAAAGTTTGCCTGTCAACCTCGTTTCCGAACATTTTAAAATGAGTAATCAAAAATTATTCGTGTTTGCCTTTTTCTACCCAATTGTTTGCCGCTACGGCTTTCTGTAGCTCGACCTGAAGCCAATAATCCAAATAGGGACTGGCATCCTCCCCGGCAGCTGCAGTCAATAGCGCTGTGATTTGCTCCCCGTTTGCCTGTTTGTATTGATGATCTCGTACATATTGACGCAACACCTGATGCAGTCGTTCGACTCCCCATTCTTCTTTCAAGTTCCACCACATGGCACCTGCTCGACCGTAGACGAGGTCATTGTAGCTCCTCCAGTCTGGAAAAGCCGTCACGGACGACTTCGCAGTGACTCCTTGGTTCGCATATCCTTCCGCTGCACGTGCTTGGCCCAGCCGCATCTGAATATACGCTTGTGAACGTGCGGGGGACTTTTGCTGCAAAAATACCATTGTCGCATAATCCGTCAGTCCCTCATCCAGCCAAGCCTCTCGCACCTCGTCGTTTCCGACCAACCCGTAAAACCACTGATGTGCCGTTTCATGCGCTACGACCGCTTCCCCCATGGCATCGCTACGGTCAAAATACTCCTGGGCAATAAAGACGAGGCTCGGATATTCCATTCCGCCAAAGAAGCCGCCTGTTTTGACAACATCGTATTCCTTATACGGATACACTCCGAACTGTTTTCCGTAATAGTCGAGAGACTCCCTGGCAGTCTCATGTATTCGTTCTACGTTTTTCGGGTCATCACTTTTCTGCACCCACGTACGTACGATGGTTTCCCCGACCTTGCCAGATATGGGCTGGTACGTATCGTCCATGACGACAAGGGCAAAATCACGAACGTTCCATGCGTCCACCTCATAGATTTTTAGCCGTTGTGGTCTCGTCTCGGTGATGACAGCCACGCTCTCCAATCCACTCGTAGCAAGCTGGTACCCCTCTGATAACTGCACACGCAAATGATAATTCGCCACATCCGAGTAAAAAGGATCGCCAATCGCGGAATAAGGATCGATCCGCCAGCCTCCTGCATCCTTCACCGCCAGGATCGGCAGCCAGTTGCCCAGCCACATTGCATGATCATGGTAAGACATTCGCCCATTATTATAAGGAACCTCGAGCTGAAAATTCATATCGACCACCGTCTCAGCAGACGATGTTCTTGCAGGAAGCGGCACTTGTAAAAGCGTATTGGTCACCCCCGCATACTGTACGCCGACACTTTTTCCGTTTACCCGTACTTCGCTTATCTTGATACCACCAGGCTCACGCTGTTTGCCCAGCACAACCTCCCAGTTTTCACCACTGAGAGCAGCATTTGCAGAAAAAGCATTGGGATATAAATGAAAAAAAGCTTGGTCATCTTGTGGGACAAAACGAGCCGTCAGCATGCCTTTCACCACGTGCTTGTTCATATCGATTTGTACGTCGGCCTTGTAAGTGACTGCGGCCTGCCTGTGATCCATCGCCACAATCTCCCGAGCATCTAAACCAGCCTGCCCTGTCCAAGGACGGACGGTCAAGAATACAGTCAAAACGACTCCTACTGCCACGATGACCACCCAATGCTTCCGCCACATCGTGATCCCCTGCCTTCGATTACTTCTTCTGATGCTTGAGACGTTGGCGCTCCAGCCAAGCTGCTGCCTGTTCCTGCTGGGACATGTCTACTTTCAACCAATAACCCAAGAAAGCACTCGCATCTTCTCCTGCTGTCTTGGATAAAAAAGCTTCCCATTCCTTTCCGGTCACAACCTGATAACGGTACTTCTCGACATACTGCTTCAAAACGTCATGTACCCTTTCTTCCCCCCATGCTCCCTGCAATAGCCACAGCATCGAGGACGGACGGGAATAGACGAGATCGCTATAACTCTGATTATCAGGAAATGCAGACAGTGATTGCCAAGGACGCAGCTCCTCTGCCACGTAATACTGAACAGAGGTGCCTTGCTCCAGTCTTCTGCGCACCCGTTCTGCTCCCAACATCTCGTCTTGCTGGGATAAATACGAGAGCGTCACGTACTCCGTAAATCCCTCATCCAACCATGCTTCCTTTACCTGATTATTTCCGAGCAAACCGTAAAACCACTGGTGTGCCGTCTCATGAACAACCGTGACGATACCTGTTTCTTCCCCAGAAAAGAAATGACGTCCGTCGAGAAAGACCAATGCTGGGTACTCCATTCCATTAATCGCGCCACCAGTCCTTACCACATCGTATTCGGTATATGGATAGGCACCTAATTGATGATGGAAATAGGCGAGAGACTTCGCTGCTGCTTCATGAATCTGCTCAGCAGTTGCCGGATCATCTGTTTTCCGCCACCATGTTCGGACGACTGTTTCGCCCACTTTCGTTTCCATTCGCTGATAGGAGGCATCCAAAACGACTAGGGCAAAATCCCTCACATTTTCTGCACCCAGCTGTATCGTCTTTTCTCCCTCACGAGCAGAAACGTGCTTCGCAGCGCTGTCTGGCGCTGTGCTCGCCAGTTGATAGTCTTTTGGCAGCGTCACGTTCACCTCATAATCTGCGTTCTCACTGTAAAATGGATCACCGACAGGCTCGTATGGATCGAGATGCCAGCCTTCCTTGTCGTAAACCGCGAGAACCGGGAGCCAGTTCCCCAGCCAGATCGATTGGTCATCGTACGACATCCTGCCGTCGTTTTGCGGAAGAGTCATCTCGAACTCCAACACAATCTTTCGCAGGCCCGTCCCTCCTTCTAGAGGCACTTCGAGGATGTTCAGGTCTTTTGTCTGTTTGCCGACAACCGCTTCACCATCGACCAGGAGCTTTTTATTAGTGTATGAGCCAAGTGTTGGGCCATTGCCTAAAAGTTCCTCCCATAGCATGCCTTGATGCTCTTCTGTAAATACATTCGGGTAAAGATGGAGATAGGCACGAGCAGGATCTTTTGGCCAAAAGGTAATCGTTACGGTTCCTGCTACTTCTTTCTTGATTGGATCAATTCGCACATCAGCCTGATAGAGTGGTTTACGCTTAGGCGCAGTACCCTCCTCAGCATTTACAGGCAACATCCACGTCAAAAACAATAAGCTACAACCGACCATTGAGACCCATTTCTTCACGCCATCTCCCCCTTTTCTCTACTGTACAAAAAATGGAAGAAAAAGACTATCTTTCCTCTTTACCCTGATAGCTTGTCGGACAGCCACTTTTCAACCAACTCCAAAGAAACCGGCTGTTCCGTTCCCTCTCGCATATCTCGGACGACGACCTGCCCACTGTTCACTTCGTTTTCCCCATAGATCAAGGCAAAAGCAAAGCCTTCTTTGTTTGCATAATCGAGTGCTTTTTTCAGTCGTCTACCAGTCAGCTCCAGCTCGACTCCGATACCGCTCTCGCGCAATCGATTGGCAAGGCCAAGACTGGATGCTTCTGTCCCAAGGGGAATGACGAATACATCGGCAGCCTTCTGCTCTTCCGTGTTGCGATTTGCCAACGCTGCAAGAATGACATCCAATCCAAACGAAATCCCTACAGCGGGATACTCTCTTCCATCATCCAAAAGCCGACCAATAATCTGATCGTAACGTCCCCCACTGCCGATACTGGACGTAATACTTCCATCCTGCAAAAAGATCTCATACACAATCCCCGTGTAGATCCCTAAGCCTCTTGCCAAAAATGGCGAGAAACGAAGCTCTCCACCCACACCCGCTCCTTTTACATAGGCAAGCATGTCCCGCAGCTCCCGAATCCCTTCCTGAACAAGCGGGGATGCAAAGCGCTCTGCCAACAGATCCAGGGTAATCACACCTTCTTGCAGGAAAGACGTAATCGCCAAAACGAGTGGCTCCTCGACGTTTCGCTCCCGCAAATCATCACGCACTCCGTCCACGCCGATTTTCTCGAGCTTATCCAGCGACAGCATGACATCCCCGGCCCGCTCTGAGGGAACTCCCAGCTCCTGAAGCACCCCCGATAACAGCTTGCGATTGTTGACCTCAATGTACACGTCGAGCCCCAGCCGCTTGAATGCCTCAAACGCCATACTGAGCAATTCTGCTTCAGCCAGCACCGATGTCGTTCCCACGATATCGACATCGCATTGAATAAATTCGCGCAAGCGCCCGGTTTTTACTGGACCGTCCCGAAATACTTTTCCGATCTCATACCGCTTGAACGGCATCCGCATTTCAGGATTCATGCCCACTACCTTTGTCAACGGTACGGTCAAATCATAGCGTAGCCCAAGCTCTCTATCTCCTTGGTCGCTTAAGCGATACACTTCCTTCAAGATTTCATCCCCGCCGCCGTACTTGGATGCCAGCAATTCGTAGTGCTGTAGCATAGGCGTCTCCAGCGGCTTGCAGCCGTATGTCTCGAATACCGCTTCGAGCCTCCGTCGTATCCAGTTTCGTTGCATTTGCTCCTGCGGCATGAAATCTTTTGTCCCTTTTACCGTTTTTAATACTTCGTTTTCCATGAGAAACACCCTTTCTTTTTTCAGATAGAGAACACCAAAAAAGCCATGCAAGGCAACTTCCTGCCCGCATGGCTTCCTAAATACACCACCGCAGGCACGAAGCACAAGAAGCGCTTGCACCTGCGGAAAAATTTCCGAAGATACAAACGCTCTACGTGTGGTGATGCTGTTGAAGGAACATGTATAGACCTGTCATGGTTATCGGTCCATCCTTCCAAAAAAAGATTTTTCCTATCATAGCGCAAAAAAAGCTCCCCGTCCAGTAGACGAAGAGCCTGATTCCCATAAAATTCTATTCGCGCAACCAGATGAAGTACGCCAGGAAGACGAAGAACAGCACATACATCGCCGGATGCACTTCGCGAGCCTTGCCCTTCATGACCTTCATCACTGGATAAACGATGAAGCCCGTCGCAATACCTGTTGCAATACTGTAAGTCAACGGCATCAACAAAATCGTCAGGAATGCAGGGAACGCTTCATCCAGGTCATCCCAAGCCACTTTTGCAATGTGAGAAGCCATCAGAACACCGACGATAATGAGCGCTGGTGCCGTAACCGCTGGTGTCACAATTGCGAGAATCGGCGAGAAGAACAACGCCAGAAGGAACATAATCCCTGTGACAACTGCTGTAAATCCAGAACGTCCGCCGGCCGCTACCCCTGCTGTCGATTCAACATAAGCTGTAGTGGTAGATGTACCGAGTACCGCACCTGCCATACCTGCAATCGCATCGGAAGCGAGTGCTTTTCCTGGACGTGGCAAATTGCCGTCTTCGCGAAGCAATCCCGCTTGGTTCGCTACACCCAAGAGCGTACCCGTCGCATCGAAAAAGTCTACAAACAAGAACGTCAAAACAACAATCAGCATATTCATGGTGAACAATGCGGATGGATCACCCAGATATTGGAACGCAGCACCGAATGTAGGTGCAAGGCTCGGTGGTGCAGAAACGACTTGCTCAGGCAGATTCACCAGTCCGAAAAACATCCCGGTAATCGCCGTAATCAACATTCCGATAAAGATACCCGCATTGATTTTGCGAGAAAGCAGAATGACCGTCACGATCAGACCAAACACAGCAAGCAATGCATTTTTCGCTGCCAAAATTTCTTCCGGCTTCATGCCCTCGTGATAGAAAGTCAGATGTCCCAGTGCTACGAAGGTGGCATCATTTGCTACGATGATACCCGCGTTTTTCAAACCGATAAACGCGATAAAAAGACCAATCCCTGCCGAAACGGCGTACTTCAAGCTTTGTGGAATCGCTTTGATGATCGCTTCACGAACACCTGTCAGGGACAGAATCAAAAAGATCGTACAAGAAAGGAATACGCCAGCCAAAGCCTGTTGCCAAGGAATTTGCATCGTCAGAACGACGGTATAAGTGAAAAATGCGTTCAATCCCATACCCGGAGCTTGACCGATCGGCAAACGTCCGAGAATACCCATTAACAGTGTACCGAGAGCAGCAGCCAAAGCCGTTGCTGTAAAGACAGCCCCAAATTCAGGGTAGTTCGCCTTTAAATCTGGCGGCAGATCTGCACCACTGAGAATGAATGGATTGACAGCTAAAATATATGCCATTGCCAAAAAAGTAGTGATACCCGCGATGATTTCGCGACGGTAATTGGTGCCTAGCTTGTCAAACTCGAAATACTTCCGCACCTATAAGTCCCCCCATACTAATCTTGTTGCAAAAAACAGTCTAACTGTTTTTTGCCGACCGTAAACGGTCACATCTTATTTAATGAAAAACGTCGAGACGATTTTCACAAAAAAAAGGCCCGAACGCTCTTATCATGCGCCTGGCCTTCAAACAAAACACTCCGGGAATAATTCCAAATATAATAACAAAATCAGATCCCGATGACATTTTGTTCGTAGCCAGGTCGTTAACGGCGACCATGTAGAAACTCTCGAGCCATATCCTCAAGAATATACGAACCTTCCTATATTACCTGCTCACATTGAGAAGTGTATCAGGTGACATAGGGAATGTCAATGAAAATACGAACGTTCATTTTTGGAAGGAGTTTAATATCCGGATATTCTCTAAGAAGGCCTATGTTATACTTGCATTGATTCCTCCAGATCTTAACAATCTCTTTTAGGGTGGTACAAAATGAGCTATATGGAGGCTTGGGAGCGAATAATAGCGGAGCAGGAACGAGATAATTCTTGGTCATAAAAAAACTCTCTTTTATTCGCAAATCACGCAAATAAAAGAGAGTAATTTTTTGCTCCTATTCCCACTCAATTGTTGCTGGTGGTTTGGACGTTACATCATACACAATGCGGTTTACATTGTCTACTTCATTCACGATACGCACAGAGATTTTCTCCAATACATCCCACGGAATGCGTGCCCAGTCAGCAGTCATACCATCAATGGATGTTACCGCACGAATCCCTACTGTGTAAGAATACGTACGAACATCTCCCATTACGCCTACGGTCGTCATGTTTGGCAAAGCCGTGAAGTACTGCCAGATTTCCCGATCGAGACCTGCCTTGGCAATCTCCTCACGCAAGATCGCATCGGATTCACGAACGATCTTCAGTTTTTCTTCCGTAACTTCACCCAAAACACGAATGCCGAGGCCTGGTCCTGGGAATGGCTGACGCCAAACAATCTCATCTGGCAAGCCCAGCTCTTTACCCAGTTTGCGTACTTCGTCTTTGAACAATGTTTTCAATGGTTCAATCAACGTGAACTTCATATCTTCTGGCAAACCGCCTACGTTGTGGTGCGATTTGATCGTTTGTGCAGTTGCTGTTCCACTCTCAACAATATCGGTGTACAGCGTACCTTGTGCCAAGAAGTCCATATCTGTCAGCTTCGCCGCTTCTTCATCGAATACATAAATGAACTCGTTACCGATGATTTTGCGCTTTTGCTCTGGGTCAGATACACCTTTGAGCTTGCTCATGAAACGCTCGCGAGCATCGATCTTGATCACTTTCATGGAGAATTTCTCACCGAATGTCTCCATTACCCCTTCTGCTTCCCCTTGGCGCAGAAGACCGTGGTCTACGAACATGCACGTCAATTGATCGCCAATCGCTCTGTGAATCAGCGCTGCTACTACGGAAGAATCCACACCACCGCTCAACGCACACAGTACTTGCTTGTTGCCGACTGTTTCACGAATGCGAACCAGCTCGTCCTCGATAAACGTCGTCATGCTCCAATTCGCTTCACATCCACAAATGTTGAACAGGAAGTTTCCGATAAACTCCGTACCTTTTACGGTATGAACTACTTCTGGATGGAACTGTACACCGTACAGCTGGCGCTCAGGGTTGCTGATCGCAGCTACCGGGCAGCTGTCGCTTACCGCATCAATGACAAATCCGGTTGGGAGCTCCACTACTTTGTCAGAGTGGCTCATCCACACGATTTCGTTCGTATCCCATTTGTCGTACAAGCTGTGTTTTTGCTGCATACGCAATTCAGCTTTTCCGTACTCGCGTTTACCCGCACGTTCTACTTTTCCGCCCGTCAAATGGCTCATCAACTGCATACCGTAGCAAATACCCAATACAGGCAAGCCCAGATCAAAAATCGCAGGATCTACAGTTGGTGCTCCCTCTTCGTACACGCTAGCAGGTCCGCCAGAGAAAATAATCCCTTTTGGATTCATCTCTTTAATCTTTTCAACAGGTGTATTGAACGCTATTAGTTCACTATAAACACCCAGATCGCGTACACGGCGCGCGATCAACTGATTGTACTGGCCTCCGAAATCGAGTACGACGACCATTTCCATTGACTTGTCCATCATATCCCCCTTCTCCTGTAACATACAGGACGTGCAAGTGTCGGCATGCCATGCGAAGTTGTCGCATATTTGCAAAAAAGCCGGGACTGCTTTTCTCCGATAAACAATACGGAGGCAACGTCCCAGCTTGTGTACACATGTGCGGTTTGCATGTACAAAAATCCGATGTGCTCTCCTCGTAGTCGCCAAATTTACGGTCTAGCGGTAGAAACTTTCAGGCCCTATTCCTGATCATTATACGAGTCTCATTGATCGTCATTCTAGCAGATGGAACGGCATTGTTCAAGGCTTCAATTGACGGATTAACCGATCGAGTATTTGCTCTGCTATTGTTCTCGCCTTTTGTTCCATTTCTTTGTAGCCATACACGGTACGTTCGTACAGCTCCGTCAAATAGCGCAGGTCTTGTCGCTTGTCTGCCGGCAGGGTCATCCTGCCCACGTACTCCCGCAACGTTTCTCCTGGCTGTCTGCGCGTGTAGACTCGCTCCATCATTCGCATCAGCAGATGGTACCGATCCGGGAACTCACTGCTTCGCTCTTGATTCAGTTGCCTGCGCATCCACCATAGCTGGATGTCTTGTCTGCGACGCCACGCAATAATTCCTGCCACGATAGCGGCTACAGCCAATCCCGCGTTTAGTTGCCACGGAATTTTAATCCAGCTGCCTGCTGGGCTGTCGCCCTCTTCCAGCTCATTGAAACGTCCATCTCCACGATCGATGTTCGTTTGATTCTCCATGTTTGGCAATGGAACGGGGACCTGCGGCTGTGAGGTGACCAGATCATAATTAAAACGAACAGGTGACATGAATGTACTCGTCGCTTCAAAAGGAACCCAACCAACCCCCGGGAAGTATACCTCTACCCACGAGTGAGCATCCTTGTTACGCACTTCTACAGTCTCGTAGTTAAACGCATCCGTTCCCACTCGTTCACCTGGAGCAAAGCCCTTGACCCAACGTGTTGGGATATCCAGAGTACGAAGCATAACCGCCATCGAAGTGGAGAAATGGTCACAGTACCCTCGAAGGCTGTCAAACAAGAAGTGATCGACAAAATCCTGACCTTCTGCAGCGACTGGAACGTCTTTCGTTTCATACTTATATTTTCCACTTGAGCGCAAGTAATTCTCGATCGCCCTCACTTTGTCGTAAGGAGTCTTGGCATCCTTGGTAATCGTTGCAGCAAGCTCTCTTACTCGCGGAGGCACCGAAGCTGGCACTTGCAAATAGCGCTCTTTGATATCATCCGGATAGTTCGTCCCTGCATTCGTCACGGCCTTTTCACTGACAATCGGTACTTCTGTCTCGACCTTGTATTGATTCAGTTTGAGCAAAAGTGGATTGGGGCCATACTCTGGACGACCGTTTTTCTCACTAAGCTGAACCAAGTTGATTTTTCCTGCCCGTACCTCGAGCTGCTGATTCATTTTGTCATAAACAACGGTTGCCTCTGGTGGAGCGTAATTGCTCACCTTTTTCAGCTGACCTTGATAAAAGACAGTCGGGAATTGCTGCGGGCCTTTAAATTCTAATGTAGCTTGTACCTTCTTCGTTTCAAGCCCTTGGAACAACGTATTCTCCCATGTATAGGTTTGCGGGTCCAGGATTGACTCATACTCTCTATCGCCTTTTTCCCATCCAACTCCCGTATACACGTCCTTCGAGTCACCGCGCCAATAGCTGCGCTCGTTCGTCTTTGCAATAAACACTAATGTGTTATCTTGCATGAAAGGACCGCCCAACCGTTCGTCGTTGTTGTCGTATCCTACTTTTTTCATCACACCAACAGGGGTATCGTTTCCTTTCCCTGTTAAAAAGGCGATCGGATCAGGCCATGACGGTCCTGTCTTCGGTGCAGCATAACCGATACCTATACAAGCCATAATGACCATCACCGAAGCCAGCAGTGAGTTGAGCATGATTCGGCTTCTCTTCCCTGCGAGTGTTGCCATGTTCGTCATCTTCATCAGATGGCTAATGGCCAGCATCAGGAAACCAATGATCAGCGTCCGTACAACCCCTAAACTGGCATCATACGGGAGAAACGTATCCAACACAGCCAAATACAGTTCCGTTAAAAAGACAAACCATAAGCCTTGCCGTTGTTCCAGCACGAGATACGTTAACATCGTTGCTAACAACACCAAAACGAGATCAAACATGGTATTCCGCGACAAGATCGACATGCTGGCCCAATCCTGTTGGAACGCTAACGGAAGATCGTGAATCATCTGCCCGTACAATTCGCCAATCCATTCCGTGTCAAAAAACGGTTTGTCAAATAAAGTAGCATGCAAAAGCACCATTAGCCCCAGAGCCTTGATCGGCAAGGTTAGCCACCGATAAGGGATCAAAAGGTCAATAATAATGACTCCAGCCACAATCGCATAAAACGGCCACAGAACACCCGTATCGGTTAATGTCTGTAGAGGAATTAGCCACTCTCTTAGCATCAGGAACAGAAAAAGGGCCAAGACCCATTCCCAAATCGTTGGACGCTTCCAAACGCTCATGAGTCTATGCACCTCCAATCCGTTTCCACTCTTGATCATCCATGTGAATAGACGTACATGTTACTTTGTTTGCGCCAAGCAGATGCAACGCTTGCTTTTGTTCATGCGAAATCGTTGACTCGTTCTGCATGAGAAACAACTGCACCCGTCTGCCTTTTTGAGCCAGTGTGATTAAACGACTGATCAGCGTTTTTTCTAC
Source organism: Brevibacillus fortis (assembly GCF_046196545.1). Lineage (GTDB taxonomy): Bacteria > Bacillota > Bacilli > Brevibacillales > Brevibacillaceae > Brevibacillus > Brevibacillus fortis_A. Next base: position 623,740 of record NZ_CP176370.1, on the reverse strand, counting down.
ATGCGGTGTAATAATAATCAAAGTGACACCTTGAGGCTGTTCCAATGCTTCTCTTCCCACAATTTTTGCAAATAACTCTTGTCCTTCTGGCGCGACACGAGCTAATTGATCAAAAACTCTGAGGAAATGAGCATGGGACAGACCTGGTGGTATCGATATGCGTTCTGTTTGTTTGTACACGAGCCCATAATGGTATTGATTCCGATTGGCGTAAGCGATCAGACTCGCGGCTAGCTTCACTGCTGTTTCGAACAAGTGCACAGGCTTCCCTTGGTAACTCGCCTTCTCTACATCAAGGAAAAAGACAGCCTGATTCATCGCCTGATGCTCAAACTCCTTCGTCTTCAGACCCGTCCCCCGTGCGGAAGCTCGCCAATGAATTTGGCTTAACCGATCGCCCCGATGATAGTCTCTTACGCCGCGTACTGCTGCTACGTCATCAGAGCGTCGGTGTGAAACATGCACCGTCCCACTGAAGCTGCCGTCACCCAGGGCCCAATGAGTCAATTCTTTGTATTTTGGATAAACGAGAAACTCCTGAGAAATCGAATAGACCTTACGGCGCTCAAAAAATCCAAAAAAATCCCCGCCGCTCACTACACATTCATCGAGACGATAATATCCACGCGGTACATTGGGTATGACATAACGAAACTCGACTTCCCTTTTGAACCACGGGAATATCAGTTGTCGATGGGGCTCGTACACGCCAGCCAACCTCGCCGGCAATGGCTCCATAATCATATTCCATCCCAGCGGAAACCAAATCCTCCGGCGCAGACGTATCGTTACAATGACATCTTCCCCATCCTGTAGACGATTGCGATCTAGTTCACGCTCGACTTCTAGCTTCGTGAACATGAGTACATAAGCGACAATTTCATACAGGAGAAACACCAAACTACTATAGAAAAGAAACCAGCTCGAGAAGCCACCTTGAAATTTTGCGAATACATAAGTGATCAGGACTAATGCAATCGCCTTAAGCCTACCCCACCTTTGCTGTCTCATCTGCAATCACCGCCTTAGCTTACCGGGACACGGGTCTCAGACAAGATCATAGCCAACACCCGATCTACGGTTGCTCCTTCCAGTCTTGCTTCTGGTTTCACAATCATACGGTGTGCAAACACTACTGGAACTAGTTCCTTCACGTCATCTGGAATGACATAGTCACGTCCACGAACGAAGGCCAATGCCTGAACAGCCCGGAAAAGAGCAAGGGAACCGCGTGGGCTCACACCTAGATAAATATGATGATGCTCACGCGTACGATGACATAGACGTACGATGTATTCTTTTATTCCTTCCGATACCTTGATCGTCGATACCTGGCGTTGAAGTACCGCAAGCTCGGCGGTGGTCATAACCGGCTGAAGCTCTTCCAATGGATTCGCTGCCGAGAATCTGGACAACATCCGCATTTCTTCCTCTACCGTTGGATACCCCAAGCTTAATTGCATGAAAAATCGGTCCAATTGAGCTTCAGGTAATGGGAAGGTCCCTTCATACTCTAATGGGTTTTGTGTAGCCATCACAAAAAACGGCTCTACCAATCGATACGTAGCACCATCGATTGTTACCGAGCGCTCTTCCATTGCTTCCAAGAGTGCAGATTGTGTTTTTGGCGAAGTCCGGTTGATTTCGTCTGCAAGAATGACATTTGCAAAAATCGGCCCTTGACGGAACTCAAATTCCAGACTTTTTTGATTAAAGATAGCAACCCCTGTCACATCCGTTGGCAACAAATCTGGGGTAAATTGAATACGTTTAAACTCACCGCTGATTGATTTCGACAAAGCCCGTACCATCATGGTCTTCCCAACGCCTGGTACATCTTCAAGCAAAACGTGACCATTCGCTAGAATAGCCGCTACCATCAGCTCAATCACAGAGCGTTTACCAATCAATACTTTCTCTATATTATCGATTAAACTGGTTATTGCAGGATTTACTTGTTCCAATTTGATAGGGTTCATGTTGATACAACTCCTGTTCCATGATATTCTTCCGCAGGTTTGTAACAGCTGTTCCTCATGCTTTCAGTGTAATTCTAAAGTAATGGATGCAAATAGGAGATACAAGGGAAAAATGCTTAAAATTTGCAAAAATACACAAGTCATTATAAAAAAAAGAGTAGGATCTATTCCTACTCTTCGGTTTCATATGAAATATGGCGTGCCCTGAGAGATTCGAACTCCCGACCTTTTGATTCGTAGTCAAACGCTCTATCCAGCTGAGCTAAGGGCACAAATAAATGGAGCGGACGAAGGGTCTCGAACCCTCGACCTTCGCCTTGGCAAGGCGACGCTCTACCAATTGAGCTACGTCCGCATGTTACATCTTATGTGGTTTGTACTGAGGACAAAGCTTTCTGTCATAGTATGGTGCGGGTGAAGGGACTTGAACCCCCACGGTTGCCCGCCAGAACCTAAATCTGGTGCGTCTGCCATTCCGCCACACCCGCATTTTACTTAGAACAGAAAAGGCATTACTGTTACTATCACGCAGCTTTGCTTGTTCAGCTAAAAAAACTGGTGAGCCATGAAGGACTCGAACCTTCGACCCTCTGATTAAAAGTCAGATGCTCTACCAACTGAGCTAATGGCTCGCAAATGGCTGGGGTACTAGGATTTGAACCTAGGAATGACGGAGTCAAAGTCCGTTGCCTTACCGCTTGGCTATACCCCAATGGTGGTGCCGGCAATAGGACTTGAACCCACAACCCCCTGATTACAAGTCAGGTGCTCTACCAATTGAGCTATACCGGCGCTGTTAAATTTAATTAGTGGTGGCTCGGGACGGAATCGAACCGCCGACACGAGGATTTTCAGTCCTCTGCTCTACCGACTGAGCTACCGAGCCATTTTATGATTAATCTTCGCCATTCTTTAAAAAAATGGCGGAGCTGACGGGACTCGAACCCGCGACCTCCGGTGTGACAGACCGGCGTGAACTCCAACTTCACCACAGCTCCATATTTGGTTGCGGGAGCAGGATTTGAACCTGCGACCTTCGGGTTATGAGCCCGACGAGCTACCGAGCTGCTCCATCCCGCGACGATTAGGACTATCGAGTGTCAGTGTTGACTGACCTTCCTTGCCCTTTGATATAAATGGTGGAGGCTGACGGGATCGAACCGCCGACCCTCTGCTTGTAAGGCAGATGCTCTCCCAGCTGAGCTAAGCCTCCAGGATCCCTGCGTTTGCAGGGCATTTTGCTAGGTGACCCGTAGGGGATTCGAACCCCTGAATGACAGCGTGAAAGGCTGCTGTGTTAAACCGCTTCACCAACGGGCCAGGATTATGAATTATGGTGCGGTCGGCGAGACTCGAACTCGCACGGGTCGCCCCGCCACCCCCTCAAGATGGTGTGTCTGCCAATTCCACCACGACCGCAACTAATATGGTAGCGGCGGAGGGAATCGAACCCCCGACCTTTCGGGTATGAACCGAACGCTCTAACCAGCTGAGCTACACCGCCATGAAGCTATGAGATTAAAACATATGGCGGAGAGTGAGGGATTCGAACCCTCGCTACGCTTGCGCATACTAACGGTTTAGCAAACCGTCCCCTTCGGCCTCTTGGGTAACTCTCCGTATATATGGCTCCTCGGGACGGACTCGAACCGCCGACCGATCGGTTAACAGCCGATTGCTCTACCAACTGAGCTACCGAGGAACGTTGAAGGATTTATTCCTTCAAAACTGAATACGCATGATTGCTAAGAATGTGTGGATAAGTCCTCGACCGATTAGTATTCGTCAGCTCCACGTGTTACCACGCTTCCACACCGAACCTATCAACCTCATCGTCTATGAGGGGTCTTACCAGCTTGCGCTGTGGGAAGTCTCATCTTGGAGGGGGCTTCACGCTTAGATGCTTTCAGCGCTTATCCCGTCCGCACATAGCTACCCAGCTGTGCCACTGGCGTGACAACTGGTGCACCAGCGGTGCGTCCATCCCGGTCCTCTCGTACTAAGGACAGCTCTCCTCAAACTTCCTACGCCCGCGACAGATAGGGACCGAACTGTCTCACGACGTTCTGAACCCAGCTCGCGTACCGCTTTAATGGGCGAACAGCCCAACCCTTGGGACCTACTTCAGCCCCAGGATGCGATGAGCCGACATCGAGGTGCCAAACCTCCCCGTCGATGTGGACTCTTGGGGGAGATAAGCCTGTTATCCCCAGGGTAGCTTTTATCCGTTGAGCGATGGCCCTTCCATGCGGAACCACCGGATCACTAAGCCCGACTTTCGTCCCTGCTCGACTTGTAGGTCTCGCAGTCAAGCTCCCTTCTGCCTTTACACTCTACGAATGATTTCCGACCATTCTGAGGGAACCTTTGGGCGCCTCCGTTACCTTTTAGGAGGCGACCGCCCCAGTCAAACTGCCCACCTGGCATGGTCCTCTCGCCCGATAAGGGCGACGAGTTAGAAACTCCGTACATCAAGGGTGGTATCCCACCGACAGCTCCACAGAGGCTGGCGCCCCTGCTTCTCAGCTTCCCACCTATCCTGTACATGATGCACAAAGTTCCAATACCAGGCTACAGTAAAGCTCCATGGGGTCTTTCCGTCTTGTCGCGGGTAACCTGCATCTTCACAGGTATTATGATTTCACCGGGTCTCTTGCCGAGACAGCGCCCAAGTCGTTACGCCTTTCGTGCGGGTCGGAACTTACCCGACAAGGAATTTCGCTACCTTAGGACCGTTATAGTTACGGCCGCCGTTTACTGGGGCTTCGGTTCAAAGCTTCGCTTGCGCTAACTCATCCCCTTAACCTTCCAGCACCGGGCAGGCGTCAGCCCCTATACTTCGCCTTGCGGCTTCGCAGAGACCTGTGTTTTTGCTAAACAGTCGCTTGGGCCTTTTCACTGCGGCCCCCTCGGGCTATTAACCCTACCGAGGCGCCCCTTCTCCCGAAGTTACGGGGCCATTTTGCCGAGTTCCTTAGCAAGAGTTATCCCGCGCACCTTAGGATTCTCTCCTCGCCTACCTGTGTCGGTTTGCGGTACGGGCACCTTGTTCCTCGCTAGACGCTTTTCTTGGCAGTGTGAAATCAGGGACTTCGGTACTTATATTTCCCTCGCCATCACAGCTCATGCTTAACGGTGTGCGGATTTGCCTACACACCACACTTACTGCTTGGACGGCCATCCAATAGGCCGCTCACCCTATCCTCCTGCGTCACGCCATTGCTCAAGCGGAACAGAGGTGGTACAGGAATATCAACCTGTTGTCCATCGCCTACGCCTTTCGGCCTCAGCTTAGGTCCCGACTAACCCTGGGAGGACGAGCCTTCCCCAGGAAACCTTAGGCTTTCGGTGGACAAGATTCTCACTTGTCTTTTCGCTACTTACACCGGCATTCTCACTTCCAAGCGCTCCACCGCTCTTTCCAGTACGGCTTCACTGCTGCTTGGAACGCTCCCCTACCCAGTCCGTAAGGACTGCCATAGCTTCGGTGATACGTTTAGCCCCGTTACATTTTCCGCGCAGAGTCACTCGACCAGTGAGCTATTACGCACTCTTTAAATGGTGGCTGCTTCTAAGCCAACATCCTGGTTGTCTGGGCAACTCCACATCGTTTCCCACTTAACGTATACTTGGGGACCTTAGCTGATGGTCTGGGCTGTTTCCCTTTTGACGATGGATCTTAGCACTCACCGTCTGACTCCCGGACATAAGTCATTGGCATTCGGAGTTTGACTGAATTCGGTAACCCGATGAGGGCCCCTAGTCCAATCAGTGCTCTACCTCCAAGACTCTAAATTCCGAGGCTAGCCCTAAAGCTATTTCGGGGAGAACCAGCTATCTCCGAGTTCGATTGGAATTTCACCGCTAGCCACACCTCATCCCCGCACTTTTCAACGTGCGTGGGTTCGGGCCTCCAGTAGGTGTTACCCTACCTTCACCCTGGACATGGCTAGATCACACGGTTTCGGGTCTACGGCAGCGTACTATCGCCCTATTCAGACTCGCTTTCGCTGCGGCTCCGTCTCTTCAACTTAACCTCGCACGCTACCGTAACTCGCCGGTTCATTCTACAAAAGGCACGCCGTCACCCTTTTAACGGGCTCCGACTATTTGTAAGCACACGGTTTCAGGTACTATTTCACTCCCCTCCCGGGGTGCTTTTCACCTTTCCCTCACGGTACTGGTTCACTATCGGTCGCTAGGTAGTATTTAGCCTTAGCAGATGGTCCTGCCAGATTCACACGGGATTTCACGTGTCCCG
>NZ_CP176370.1:412500-607500 GCF_046196545.1 Brevibacillus fortis | reverse complement strand
TCAGTGATCATGTAAGGGGAAGCGTAGCCACGGTCAAATTGCATACCTTCTACTACTTCCAGCTCTGTTACGAATCCTTTGGATTCTTCAACAGTGATAACGCCATCTTTGCCCACTTTTTCCATTGCTTCAGCGATCAAGTTACCTACTTCTGGATCGTCAGCGGAAATAGCAGCTACTTGCGCGATAGAGGATTTGTTCTCAACCGGCTTCGCGATGGATTTGATTTCTTCAACAGCTGCACGAACTGCTTTTTCCATACCACGACGGATAACCATTGGGTTAGCGCCAGCAGTTACGTTTTTCAGACCTTCACGGATCATAGCTGCAGCAAGTACAGTTGCAGTTGTTGTACCGTCACCAGCGATGTCGTTGGTTTTGGTAGCAACTTCTTTAACCAGTTGCGCACCCATGTTTTCGTAAGCGTCTTCCAGCTCGATTTCTTTCGCGATAGTAACACCGTCGTTCGTAATCAACGGAGAACCGAATTTTTTCTCAAGAACCACGTTGCGGCCTTTTGGACCGAGGGTTACTTTAACCGCATTTGCCAAAGTTTCAACACCGCGGAGCATGGAGCGGCGAGCGTCTTCAGAGAATTTGACTTGTTTTGCCATCTAAACTCAACCTCCTGTTATGTGTTTATTCGTTCGACTTCCTATGTTAAGAGCCTTAACCGATGATCGCGAGGATATCGGATTCGCGCAGCACGAGGTATTCCTTGTTGTCTACCTTTACTTCAGTACCAGCGTATTTGGAGAAGATTACTTTATCGCCTTCTTTTACTTCCAAAGCGATGCGCTCGCCGTTGTCAGCAACACGGCCAGAACCTACTGCGATTACGCGGCCTTCTTGCGGTTTTTCCTTTGCAGAATCAGGCAAAACGATACCGCTTGCAGTCGTTTCGTCTTTGGAGATAGCTTCGATTACCACACGGTCACCCAATGGCTTAAGCACTAAAAACACCCTCCTCAAAAAATGTAGGTAAACAGTATTTCTGTTGTTAGCACTCGACTGTTATGAGTGCTAACACCCAATTCCTATAATAATGAATCACTATGTACTTTGCAAGTAGTTTCCCTCACTTTTTTCCATTTGCAACTGCTTGACTACTCTTCCTCCTATCAAATTGCATTCTCTAGCAAAAGGGTTCTAGTATTCGGACACGCTCATATAAATGAAACATAGAATCAGGCAAGCTCGCCAAGGAGGGAATTGTTCCATGCACAAATGGCTCTGGATTGGCTTAATTGCCCTGGGAGTCTTGGGAATCAGCCGTCTCTTCACTTCGGATACTACTTCCTTTATACGGGTCAACCTTAACCCAGCCTCCATCTATTGGGATGGCCGTGAAATCGTCGCAAGCGAAAAACCCGGGTACTACACAGAGGAAGGAAAGGAAATACCAGCTTCCTTAGAATATGAAGGGACGATTTATGTACCTCTGTCTATGATCAGCCGCCACTTGAACAAGCCTATCGGTTGGGATGAAACTTCTCAAACCGCTTGGGTCGGTCAACCTCCTGTATCCTCTGTCGGACAGCCCGAAAAACGGACCACACCAGATGCAATCCCTGCCTCTCTGCCGCTTCCCCAAAAGCCTGCAACGAACAAACCACCTGCAGCACCCATTCGAGAGGAGAAGCCTAACACGATTTTTGACGTAGGTCTCGGCATGTCTTCTGGGGAAGTACACAAGCTATTAGGTGAGCCTGCTCGCAAAGAGCCAAGCAGTCTCGGCTATCAATGGTGGGTGTACAATCGTGAGCCTGCCCGTTACATTCAAGTCGGCATCGCAAATGACAAAGTCGTCGATGTGTACTCGCTCGCTCCTACAGCAAAGCTCGGAAACATCGGGGTCGGCACCAGCCAGCAATCACTCGAGCGTCAGTTGGATGTACAAAACATTGTTTCTTTCTCTTTTCAGGGGGCACAAATCCAAATTACCAATCAAAAGCAGCAACGTCCTCTCGTCATGAAAGACGGCACCCCCTTCATTTATTACCTGGACAAGCAAAATGGCAATAAGGTCACCGCCGTACGTATGATGGATACGCAAATGCTATTGCGCGGCAGTTTTTACGAAACGAAATGGACCTATCAAGGTCAGGCACCCAATTTTGATCCCCCGCCGCTTCGTGTTGGTGAACGAGAACAAGTCAATGCTGCATCTGAGCGTCAAATCCTCGATCTGGTCAATGTCTCCCGCTACCGATACAAGCTTCCGCCCCTTCAATGGAACGAAAAGGCTGCCGATGTGGCACGAAAACACAGCATGGACATGGAGGGCAACAATTTCTTCGATCACATCTCTGCGACTACCGGGAGTAATCCATTTGACCGTATGAAAAGTGCCTCTCTCTCTTACAGCATGGCCGGTGAAAATATTGCAGCAGGCTACACAGATGCCATCGAAGCCCATGAAGGCTGGATGAACAGTCCAGGCCATCGCAAAAACGTACTCGAAAAAGGCTTCACCCAGTTAGGAGTGGGCGTATATACAGACTACTTCACTCAAACCTTCCTCACTCCCTTGAAATAATCGAAAAGCCCGGTTTCGTCGCTTTTTATGGACGACCGGGCTTGTTTTTGCTAGGAGAAACGCCACTTTACGGCAATTTCACTTGCTCCCTCAGATGGTCAACTTTTTCGGTAAACTCCACAACGACCGTCTCATATTCCTTCGTGTGCAGAATCAGCCACGGCCGACGCTCCCCTTTTTTGGGCATGATGACAAACATCTCTGCAATCATCGCATCGAGATTAGCGGATTTTAGCTTTATTGACTTTGGGGGGACTAGCGGAATTTTTACGATCATGGCAGAATCCAACGATGGATTAAACTCCAAGACCCGCCCGCTCACACTCTGCAAAATCTGCTGGGCTTCCTCCTGAAAGCCAGCTGTATTTTCAAAGCTAGCCACAACACGCTGCTTGTCCGTATCAAACAGTTCGATAGGCTCTCCCAGCCCGGTGGCATTAGCAGTACTCCCCGAAAAGAGTAACGCCAAACAGACGATCAGCCACATATTCAGCACCTCCCGGATCATAACGTCCGTAGTATTTCCCAATTTCTGCTGAAATACAAAAAAGTCCTCTGCCAAAAGGGACAGAAGACTTTTCTCATGCTCATTATTGAACGGGTTCGTTTGTTTCCAGACTGCCGTATTCTTGTTCCCACGCTTCTTGTTCTTTCAATTGCTTGCGATAAACAACACGGGATAGCCAAATGCTCAACTCGTACAAAAGCAGCAAAGGGATGATCACGAGAATATCGCTGACAATCTCGGGAGGCGTCAAGGTAATCCCGATGACAGCCAGTGCAAAGTAAGCGTAGCGGCGTGCCTTTGCCAGCCTCATTGGATTAAGGATGCGCAGCCTCGTCAGGAACATGACGATAATCGGCAACTGGAACAGTATCCCGAACGGAATGACCATATTAAACATGAAGCCAAAGTATTGCGCGATTCCGTAGTTCGGGTCTGCACCCATCGACGCTGTAATACTGGTCATAAACTGCATGACCATCGGGAAAACGACGTAGTAGCCAAACAAGATACCAACGATAAACAGAAAACAAGCCGCCGGGATGAAGTAAAGTGTCCCGCGCTTTTCCTGTACTTCCATCCCTGGCGAAACAAAACGCCAAACGTGATAAAGTGCTACAGGCAGTGTGATGACAGCGCCCACCAGGAAGGCAACCTGCATGTAAACACGAAGTGCGTCTGACGGATGCAACGAGACAATGGGCACGCCATCCGCAATCGGTTCTTGCTTTAAATAATCCACGAGTGGACCGGCGAGGAAAAAACCGACGATCAATGCGACAATAAACACGGCCAGCACCCATATGATGCGCTTGCGCAGTTCCGTCAGGTGTTCTACCACTGTCATTTCCTGATCCTTCATGGTAACCACCAACCTTACCTGTTACGCGTTCTTCTGCTCTTTTTCCATTTGCAGGCGCTCTAGCTCCAGCTTTTCGCGGATTTCTTTTTCCAAGCGCTCGCGTTCCATTTTTTCACGAACTTCGCGTTCAATTCGCTCCCGCTCCGCTGCTTCCTTCTCAGCGACAACAGGCGTTGTTTTGGCAGACGCTTCTTTGGAGGCTAGCTCCTTGCGCTTTTTCTCCTCATCGTCGTCTTCATCGTCGCTTGTCAGACTACGCGTAGCATTTTTGAATTCTTTCAAAGTATGACCTACCGCACGCCCCAATTCTGGAAGCTTTTTCGGACCGAAAAGCACCAAGGCTAAAACTAAAATTAAGATTAATCCAGGAATCCCGATTGAGCTCATACGTGTTCACTCCTTTTTCTTGTGAAGTCGTTTGCTTTTCGTTATTTGCCAGTCTAACCAGCTAGCACTTTCGTAAACCACCATATCCGAGTCTTGTCATATCGGATGCCACAATTCGTTCCCCTGCCAAAATGCGCGGCAAAAATACATCAAAGGAAGTAAAGGTTTCATGCATGACCGCTCCCGGCAGTCCGAGAATCGGCACATCGCCTTTGTAAGCAACCATCAGCATGGAACCCGGCAACATCGGCGTACCGTAGCGCACTACTTCCGCTCCTACTCCTGCAATCGCACCCGGCGTGCGGTCATCCGGATCGACAGACATGCCCCCCGTGACCAAGATCAGATCGACCCCTTCATCGAGGAACGAATGAATCTGTTGTTCGATCGCTTCCTTGTCATCTGGCGCAAAACGCTGGTCTACGACAGTAGAGCCGAGAGCTTCTACCTTGTTTCGAATGACAGGACCGAATTTGTCTGCGATCCTGCCAGAGAAAACTTCTCCTCCTGTTGTAACAAGCCCCACTCTTTTATCCTGAAACGTTTTTACTTGTACAATCGGTTCGTCAAACTGTTTGGCCAGTTGCTCCAGCTCGATGATTCGAGACTCTTCCATAATTAACGGGATGATTCTCGTAGCCGCCAATGTATGTCCCGGATGCACCACCTGATCGCCGTAAATCGTGGAGAACGCAATTCCTTCGAGCTTGTTCAACGCATGGACAGCTTCCTCATTGATTTTGGCTAAACCTGTTCTCGCGGCCTTCATCGACACCTTGCCCTCATAAGGAGGCGTCAAGGTCAAACCTGGTCCGGAAACAGCCTTCGCGATACGAATGCCCGCTTCTTCCTCATGGATGTAGCCTTCTGGCATCTCCAGCACGTAAATATGCTCTTTGCCAATGGACAACAGCGGCTCAATATCCGCCTCGGTGACAACATGTCCTTTTTTAAACAAGCGTCCTTTGAATTCTCCAGGCAAAATTTGTGTCATATCGTGAGGAAGCATCATGCCGATCGCTTCACGCACTGGCACTTCCCGCATTTGAGGTTTTTCTACCAATGCAATCCTCCCCAATCTTCGTTTGCTTCTCCCGTTCCTTGCAAAATGTGCAAAGCGTCGGACAGCATATCGCCAATCGCATTGAAACAGATTTCTACACCTCTCGGATTACCAGGGAGGTTGATAATCAACGAATTACCCCTAGTTCCCGCAACTGCACGGGTCAGCATCGCCCGTCGGGATTGCTTCAAACCAGCACGGCGCATTTCTTCGGCCAAGCCTGGGACTGGTCTGTCAATAACCCACGCTGTCACTTCTGGCGTAACGTCACGCGGGCTAAGTCCTGTGCCCCCCGTAACAATCAACAGATCGCATTTTTCCCGGTCTACGAGCTCAATCATATGTTCTTGCAAATCTTCCATATCATCACTAACGGCACGGTATACAGCGACATCTACTTGAAGCCATTCCCTTGTCAGATGACGAATAATTGGCATACGATCGTCGACACGATCTCCTCTGGCAATCGAATCACTTGCAGAAATAACGCCTACCTTCCATTTGCTCACGATACATTCCTCCGGTTTCTCATTCGATAGTATTGTACACTTTTCCGCCAAAAACGTCTCGCCGTTTTTCTTTGGCGGATAGCACCATTCGCGACAGTAGAAGGCATGAAAAAGCTGCTGACACAAAACATTCAAAAATGCAGAAGACCTTTCTCAGTGACAACTGCATCTAGCAAAACATCATGAGACTCTAGAGGCACATGCTCCACAACCTGAATAGAGAAGCCGACTCCAACCAAGAACGGGAGCTTTTTCAGCGTTGCCAGAAAGCGGTCATAATAACCACCGCCATACCCCATACGTCCGCCCTTGCTGTCAAAAGCAACGCCGGGAACAATGATCGCATCCAAGTGTGATACGTCCGCTTCCTCTGCCAGAGCAGGATCTGGCTCCCAAATCCCGTAAACTCCTTGCTTTAGCATGTGCGGTCCCGTATACCGATACGGAATGAGACGTCTATCGGCAACGTTTGTGAGCGGCAGCCATATGTCTTGGCCTCGCTTTTTTGTCTCATGTAGAAAGGGCAGAATATCCAGTTCATCGCCAAAAGGATGGAAAGCCATGATTGCTTTTGCATCAGCCAGCCTTTCATGAGACAGCAATTGATCGCATACTTCTCTGGAAAGCTGCTCCCGTTCCTTTGCAGACATGGACTTGCGTCTCTCCAAAATATGGCTTCGCAGCTGTTTTTTATTCGTTTTTTGGTCCATGACAACCTCTTCCCTCTTTCGTAACGTGCTTGGGACATTCCCACGAGGCTTGTCCCATGCGCTCTCTCTAGGCTACACTGGCATTAGTATATAAAGAGGTGAATCCGATGATTTTGCTACAAGCTGAACATATAGAAAAAACGTATGGTATCGAAACCATTCTACAAGACATCTCCCTGCAAATTCAAACTGGGGAACGGGTTGGTCTGGTTGGCGTAAACGGTGCAGGCAAATCGACTCTGATGAAGATCCTCGCCGGCGAGCTAAGCTACGACAAAGGAATTATCCGCATTCCAAAGGATGTTACACTCGGGTATTTGGCACAAAACAGCGGACTAGAATCGGAACGATCGATTTGGGATGAGTTGCTCTCCGTATTTTCCCATCTACAAAAAGAAGAGCTGGAGCTTCGTGAGCTCGAGGCCAAAATGGGCGATCCGGCTATTCTCGCAGATGAGAAGCGTTACCAGCAGCTGTTGGAAAATTACTCTCACCGCTCGGAGGCCTTTAAAGAAAAGGGCGGCTACAGCTACGAAGGTGCGATTCGTGGGGTTTTGCACGGCCTGCGCTTTGCGGACTTCGATTACACGACACCGATCCGCACATTGAGCGGCGGACAAAAGACTCGTCTGGCACTAGCCAAGCTGCTGCTCCAATCTCCCACCATTCTCCTGCTCGATGAGCCGACGAACTACCTGGACATCGAGACACTGACCTGGCTGGAGACATATTTGCAAAACTATCAGGGCGCCATTCTCGTAGTTTCCCATGACCGTTACTTCCTGGACAAGCTCGTGACCGTTGTCTATGAAATCGAACGGACACGCGCTACCCGCTATGTCGGTAACTACAGCCGCTTCCTCGATGAAAAGGCGGCTCGGCTCGAACAAGATTTGAAGCGGTTCGAAAAGCAGCAGGAAGAGATCGCCAAGCTGGAGGATTTCATCGCACGAAACATCGCTCGCGCTACCACGACCAAACGAGCGCAGAGCCGACGCAAGACGTTGGAAAAGATAGACCGCTTGGACAAGCCGATCATGAACAACAAATCTGTCCACTTCTCCTTTGATGTGGCGAAAATGAGCGGCACCATTGTGATGAAAGCAAACAACGTCGCGGTTGGTTACCCGGATGCTGTCCTTTCTCAGGGCCTTACGTTTGAAATCGAGCGCGAGGAGCGTGTGGCATTGGTCGGCCCCAATGGTATCGGGAAATCGACACTGTTAAAAACGATTGTGGAACAGTTGCCTAAGCTACGCGGCGATATTCATTTCGGAAGCAATGTAACAATCGGGTACTACGATCAGGAGCATCGTAACCTGAACGAACGGAATACAGTGCTCGGCGAGATTTGGGATGAATACCCGAACATGCTGGAAAAGGACGTCCGTACCTTGCTCGGCAACTTTTTGTTTAGCGGTGATGATGTACAAAAGAAGATCAGCGACCTGTCTGGAGGAGAGCGTGCACGCGTCTCCTTAGCAAAGCTCATGCTGAAGCAAGCAAACTTCCTGATCTTTGACGAGCCGACGAACCACTTGGATATTTTCAGCAAGGAAGTACTGGAGAATGCCCTCTATGATTATCCGGGTACGATCCTGTTCGTCTCCCATGACCGTTACTTCTTAAACAAGATTGCCACCCGCGTCCTAGAGCTGACAGGTGATGGGGTGACCAGCTATCTGGGTAACTATGATTACTTCGTGGAGAAAAAGCAGGAACTGGAAGAGCTCGCAGCCGAACAAGCAGCGCAGCCCGCAAAAAAACAAGGCGGTACCGTGGCGGCACAGCCTGAGAAATCCTCTTATGAGCTGGATAAGGAAGCGAAACGTCGCGAACGTCAACGCCAGCGCCGTCTGGAAGAAATCGAGGTCACGATCCAAAAACGAGAGGCCGACATTATTAAATGGGAAGAAGAGCTGTGTCTCCCGGAAATTTATAGCGATCATGTGCAGGCAAAAGAACGCAACAATCAAATCCATGCTGCCAAAGAAGAACTGGAGCAGTTGTATGACGAGTGGAGCGCGCTATCAGAAGAGTAGTCCCGTTTCAAGTAGAACAGCGCTCCTGCGCAGGCTCCTCCAAGGCGGCACAGAGAGCAGGAACCACCAGAAATGAAATACAGGTGGCTGCTGTGACGATGCCCGAGTCATTGAGGATCAGCCCAGCCAGAGCACCGACAATGACGCCAGCAAAGCCTTTGACCAAGTAAGGCGTGTCCTTCGCCAAATGGTGCAAAAAACGTTCGTTTTTCAAGGTGAGAACGCCTAGTGCAATCAAGGAGACGACAAATGCTTTGCTCCAAATGGAAACGCGAATCAAGCGGAGATTCATCGCCAGCTTGCGTTCGATCATCTGCCCTACCTCGGACCATTCACCATGTACAATCTGCTGAGAAAGCCGTCCGACATGAGTCAAAGGCTGATCTGACATGAGGCTGATCGCCATCAAACTGCATACACCCATAACCAGGCCGCCTGCCAACAGCAGGAGGCCTTTTTTGCCGATTCGCCATCCCTCAAGCCGTGACAATGCCACGGAAAATCCAATCAACCCCGCAAGAAAACCGCCTGCGTCCGTTCCCAGGTTTGGTACCACCATGTAGTAAAGCACGACACTGTATATGGCTGCGGAGACAGCAGGCAACCATTTATTTTCCCTGCTTAGCTCTTTTT
The DNA here is from genome assembly GCF_046196545.1 of Brevibacillus fortis. Taxonomy (GTDB): domain Bacteria; phylum Bacillota; class Bacilli; order Brevibacillales; family Brevibacillaceae; genus Brevibacillus; species Brevibacillus fortis_A. The sequence continues at coordinate 598,250 of NZ_CP176370.1, read as the reverse complement.
GTCCCCCAAGCGTTCTCTCGTACAGCGAAGCCACAAGCATGATCGTGCTGCCGATCAGAACCCCTTCGTATTCATTTCCTAGCCCGTAAAACCTCGCTCCGATTACCGGATCATACCCGAGATACGATTGCCGCATCAAATGAGCGCCAGTCCATCCGTCCACCAGCAGAATGGCTGTCGTCACTCCGCTAACCGTCATCACGATTCGCGGGAGAGCATGGGCTTCCTGCCAAAAAGCCGCGATCAAGGCAGTCATGATGAGTCCCCCTAAGACAACCGCACCTGAAACCTGCCAGTCGAGCAGGCTCTCTAGCAAAAGCAATACGGGAAACCACCATAAAGCCAGCAACGCGAGACGTATTCCTCTACGAAGCCGCAAAAGTCCTGCCCCTTCTCTCTTCCGTCCAAACCACCAGAGAGCGACCGCACACCCTACAATGACAATCTGCAGCATGACGTAGGTATAGAGCACTGCTGGCCGTGTCGCATACGTATGATGAATCTCACCTACCTGATTTTGAAGGGCAGTGAGACCATTCCCTTTTTCGATACGTATGACATGACCAGCCAACCCTTTTGGTACGGGTACGTCCAGCCAAGACAGTATTGTTGGTACCATATCTAGTCCACTGACTAATCCCGACTGCCTCGTGGTAGCTGATGTCAAAACTCCACTCGCTTTCTCTCCCCAAATGAACACCGGAGATAAGAGAGCCTTTTCTTTTGTCGCCACATGATTGACGGCTGGCGATGCCAATACAATGCGTTGGTGTGGTTTACGTTCCACAAGGAGCTGGTCAAGGAAAAGGGACAAGTCGCGCAAAACCCGTTGATACTGCCAGGTAAACTGACCAGGGTCCATATCCGCACTCAACTGGTATAACCGGGATAAATCCGAGAGTTGAGCAATGATCAAGCCTGCTTGACGCTCACTGTGGATTTTCTCAAGCAGGTAGGTGTAGTTTGTCTTGATCCCGTACGGATAGCCACGCAGGAGCTCCACGCTTTTTGTAGAAATGTCCCCTGTCGGAACCTTTCCTTGCTGATCCATCGCAAACAGAACGGCATGTCTCTGTCGGATATCCTCATAGTCACCGTTTCCATACAAAGCGACCTGAATGTTGTTTGCAGCAAGCACGGTCCCAAGGAGCCCGATTTGCGCAGAATACGGTTTCTCCTGATTATCTGCCCAGAGCCGGAAAATACCCGGAAAAATGATCGAGGAGCGCGCCACCTCCTGCGCATGATCACTGCCTAGCTCCTGCGCCCGTTCACCGGCTGTTTCCCTCGACGAGAGCGCTTCATACGGATGATAGCCTGTCCCGCTCTTATCAGAGTAAAGCGCTTGACCGCCGCTTCCCATAAGCAGGTAGCCGTTTGCGGCTGTGCGCGATCCGGGTGTTCTGATGGACAGAGCCCCTGCTCCTGCATCATCCAACCATTTATCCACAGTAGATAACTTTTTTAGCTGCTCCAGATCATGAAACGACATCCCCTCCACAAACAGCATGATGACCTGTTGTTTTTCCTTTGCTACCAATGGTTTTCCTATATTTGTAGCTAGAAACAATATCAGGAATGACAAGCAAATCAGCACAAGTTTCTTTCTCACAAGTCTCCCTCCTGTTGATAACTCGACTTTTTTATCCACATTTTCCACAGAACAATCCACAGAGTACATGCGGTTTTCCCGGTCATTTTCTTGTGTTATCACCAGTATTCACAGGAGTACATGTGAACAATCCAGAAAGTTATCCTATGATGTGGATAAATCATAGATAGATGGACGGAAACATCTGAACCTTTTTGCCTCTGTTAGCGAATATAGGGGTGTAATACGTTCTGGAGGGGCCCCCATGAATGATAAAGAGTTACTCCCTTGGCTGGAAAAGATGCTGACGGGAGACGAAGCAGCTTTTCGCGTCGTTTATCAAGCCACGCATACCGATGTTCATCGTACGATCGCTTTTCTTGTCTACAACAAGCAAGACATCGAAGACATCGTGAATGAGACCTATATTCGTATGTGGCGTTCTTTTCACACTTATGATCAGAGTCGGCCGTTTCGATTTTGGCTTCACGGGATCACCGTTCGTCAGGTGCAGGACTGGAAAAGGAAGGCTTGGCGAAGAATACGGCTCTTTGAACGAAACCGCCTCATGTATGATGAGCAATTTGATTGGACAGATTCCGAAGTGATCAAATCAGAGACACAGCTCGAATTGCTCGGGGTGGTTCGGACACTTTCGTACAAGTTACGAGTAGTGGTCATTCTGCGCTATTTTCACGATTATGCTCTGGATGAAATCGCCGAGTTGCTGCAAATCCCGCTGGGTACCGTGAAATCCAGGCATCATCTGGCACTAAAGGCACTACGCAAGCATTGCGAATCAACAGGAGGAGACTCTTATGTCCATAGACAAACAACTACGCGATGAGCTTCTTCAACATGCTGAATCGTTGAAAACTCCACCTGAGATCGAGAGTCGTGTATACCTCTCCTATCAATATGACTTCTTGCAAAAGAAAGGGAGATTATCAATGAAAAAACGTTTGGTAAGTGGAATTATAGCAGTGGCTATCCTGCTCCCAACGGCGGCTCTGGCTACTCCTTATTTGGCTGATCAATTCTTCGGGTCATCGAAAACAATCATCGAGCGTGGTGGCACACAGGAGGATTACGAGGAAATCGAGAAATTCTTTCAGGAAGCAAAAAGTAAGCTGACGGAAGAAGAGTTCGCGGAATTTTCGGCGATCATGAAGGAGCTCATGGATATGAAAATAAGGATTACGGATGAAAACGGGGTCATGCACGAGGACCAGCTGACTGCTGAGGAACGGAAGCAGTTTGAAGAGATACTCCCCCAAAAAGCCGCACCCTTTTTCGAAAAGGTGCGTGGCGACAAGTAAGAAAAAAAGAAAGGGACTATCCGATTTGGATAGTCCCTTCTTGCATTTTTACATCTATTATTGCTCAGAAAGTGACAAGCTCGGTACGCCGTTCAAATCAAGCCCCTCAAACTGTCCTTTTTCATACTTGATAAAGCCTGCCGCCGCAATCATCGCTGCGTTGTCTGTGCATAGCGAGAACGGTGGAATCACCAACGGAATACCTTCTGCCTCGCACCTTGCTTGCAATCGCTCACGCAATCCGCGATTTGCGGCAACGCCGCCTGCCAGCAATACCTGCTTCGCTCCATGAGAACGAGCTGCCCGAATCGTCTTTTCTACGAGCACCTCTGTTACAGAGTCTTGGAAGCTCGCAGCCAGATTCGCCGGTTCGATCGTCTCTCCTCGCTGAGCTGCATTGTGCAAGGTATTGAGCACCGCTGACTTCAAGCCGCTAAAGCTGAAATCGTAGGAGTCTGGCTCCAGCCATGAACGAGGGAGCGGTACATTTGCCTCCCCTTCATGTGCGAGGCGATCAATATGAGGTCCTCCTGGATACGGCATATTCAGCGCTCGTGCTACCTTGTCATAGGCTTCCCCTGCTGCGTCATCTCGCGTTTCTCCCAAAATCTCGAACTGACCGTGCTCCTTCATCCAGACAAGCTCCGTATGTCCACCCGATACGACAAGTGCGATTAGCGGAAACTCCATTTCTTGCACCAGACGATTTGCGTAAATATGACCCGCGATATGATGGACTCCAATTAACGGGATGCCTCTGGCCATGGAAATAGCTTTTGCTGCTGCCACGCCAACTAACAGGGCTCCGACAAGCCCAGGCCCGTACGTCACCGCAATTGCCTGGATGTCATCCAACGTTTTTCCAGCCTCAGTCAGTGCCTCTTCGATGGTAAGCGTAATATTCTCTACATGTCTGCGAGAAGCCACCTCCGGCACGACTCCGCCAAACCTTTTATGGATATCGGCTTGGGAAGCGATGACGTTCGACAGCACCTCTCGGCCATCACGGATGATAGCAGCCGATGTCTCGTCGCAGCTTGTTTCAATTCCTAAAATATAAGTAGGAGCACCTGATTCCCTATGTGCTTCGTATTTTTGCTGTATGCGCTTCTCGTAGCGCGACGTATACGTCTTGTTCATTACAATGTCACCCACATAATGATTGCGTCCTCATTGTTATCCGAATAATATCCCTTGCGCCGCCCATGCTCTTTAAAACCGAGCTTGATATACATGTTCCGCGCTACTGTGTTCGAAGGTCGAACTTCCAGCGTCATGCTGTGGGCACCATGCACCTTGGCAACACCCATCATTTTGATCATCAGCGCCAATCCAACCTTTTTTCCACGATATAGTGGATGGACGGCGATATTTGTAATATGTGCCTCATCGATCACGATCCACATGCCGCAGTAAGCGATAATCCGATTTTGGTGAACGACGACTACATAGCGTGCATTTGGATTTCTCGTCAGCTCGTTGACAAATGCATCATGCGGCCATGGAGTTGTAAAAGCCAAGCGCTCCAGCTCTGCCACAGCCCCAACGTCCTGCATCGTCATATAACGATATTCCAAATCGATTGGTTGACTCATGCTTTTACTCCTTTACGGCCCCCGCCTGCTTTTGGGCAAGCCACTTCGCTTCTGCTTCTGCCAGTTGCAAATACTCTGGAACCAGTTCATGCGCATTTCCGCCGTCTTGAAGCTTGCTAAGTGCCACATAGCCGATATGGGCAGCCCGCGGGTGATTGAAAGCTGGAGAAGCAAATTGCGCCTGATTCCCGAGCTCTTGCACAATCGTCTCCCGATGCAGCCTTACATCTTCACCCAAGAACAAGATTGGCTCTCCTTGTGCTTGATCTCGCAACAATGGCAGCCATTCTCGCAACAGGATGATTTGTTCTGTGGACTGCGCTCGCACCGCCTCCATGCCATCGGAACGATAACAGCCGGTGTACACTTGACCTCTGCGCGCATCGAACAGCGGTACAATCAATCCAGAGAAGCCTGTGGCATTCATGGCGATTACCTCCAGACTGGATACACCAATGACTGGCACATTCAGTGACCAAGCCATGCTTTTCGCAGAGGCAACGCCGATTCTCACGCCCGTGTAGGAGCCCGGTCCGTTTGCCACCCCGAAGCCGCTGAGTTCCTCTGGCGCTGTTCCTGTTGCATCGAGCAGTTCACTGACGCAGTCCATCAGACGCACGGAATGGTTTTTTTGCTGGTTCGTCGTCATTTCTGCCAAGACCCGCTCTTCCTCTACCACAGCTACACTTAGCACCAGATTCGATGTATCAATCGCCAGTACGCGCATCAAAATCAAACTCCTCACACAATTTCACATAACGATTCCCTTGAGGAACCAGCTCGAGCATCCGCTGTTCCTCCCCTTCTCTACGCAGGAAGACGGTCATCCGATCTGTCGGCAGGACATCCTCGATCAAAGAGGCCCACTCTACGACACAGACACCTTCTCCAAAAAAGTAATCGTCCAGACCAAGAGAGTCTGGATCATCGCCTACCCGGTAGACATCCATATGATAAAGCGGCAAGCGCCCCTGATATTCTTTTATGATCGTAAAGGTCGGACTGTTCACTACTTGTCGGACTCCTAGTCCTTTGGCCAACCCCTGGGTAAAAGTTGTCTTGCCCGCTCCCAGATCTCCCTCCATCGCGAGGAAGTCACCTGGCTCAAGCAGGTCTGCCAGTTGCTCGGCAAAGCGCTGCGTCTCCTGCGCTCCCGTGAGCCTCCATGTATAGCTCATCTCTTTCATCCACTCCTAAAATGGTTGAAACCCGCTTTGGGCAACGGGAGCTGTTGATCATCGCGCTGAAGCATCAATTCTGGCTCATGCGTTTTTTCTACCACCTCACCGATGACAGTAAACGGTACACCACTAGCGGCAAATTGCTTGCTTACGGCTTCGTAGTGACTTTTCGCAAGCGTTCCGACCAATTGATAATCTTCACCGCCATAAAAAGCCCATTCCAGCGGATCTTTCTCTACGTGCCGTGCATACTCCCGAACTTCGTCATGGATCGGTACTGTTGCAGCATCGACCAAAATCGATACGCCGCTCGCCTCGGCAATCTCCCACAGCTCTGATGCAAGTCCATCACTGACATCATTCAGCGCACTGCATGCCCCTGATTCCAGGAGCAGTCTTCCCGCCTTTATTTGGGCAACAGGACGCTGATGAGCATCCATCAATGTCTCCCAAGGTAAAGAGACGCCTCTTTCAGCAGTCTCGCCTTGCAGGAGAAGATGTAGTCCTGCTGCAGAAGTTCCGACATGCCCTGTAACAAAAACAAGCTGCCCAGGCTCTGCTTGTGAGCGACGAATGGCACGCCCTTTTTCCACCTCGCCCAGTACGGTTACACTCAAGTGTAGGGCATCAGGCGCAGAAACGGTATCGCCACCAATGACACGAACTCCATATGCCTGACAGGCCTCGTAAATACCTTCATAGATTTGCTGGCATTCGTCAGGCATCCATTGCGGACTTACCGCGATACTGACAAGCGCATACCGGGCAACCCCGCCCATCGCTGCAACATCGCTCACATTGCTGATAACAGCCTTATATCCGATATCACTAGGATTCATCGTTTTCTTCAAAAAATGAACCGTCTCCACCATCGCATCGCAGCAGGCCACGACTTCCATTTCTGGCGCTGGGGAGAAGACAGCGGCATCATCCCCTATCCCGACAGTCAAACCGTTCCCTTCCTGCCCCGCAGAACGACTCGTCCATTGCCGGATCAGGGAAAATTCGTCGTGTGCCACTTCAAACGCTCCTTTTCCTTCGCGGAAAACATTTTTCGTCTGTTCATTATACCCCTGCTGTCAAAAGACGCGCAAGAAAGCCAGTCGCCTCTGACTCTTTACGTCACAAGCTCGCGCAACAGCAGCTTTCCTTTGCAGCGTCCGCAACGATAGCGGCTCGGGTTCATCTTTCGTTTGCGTTTGTAGCTCATACCACATGCCTTGCAAACCAGCTCGTAGCGATAAGGCAGGGTCGTCCGACCGTTTCCTACCTGTTGGCAGTATCGGCTTCCCCCCACTTGACGCAGAAGCAGTTGAAAATCCCGATCAGCGTGACGATACCCGCGCTTTTCTATGTGCAAATGATAATGGCAAAGTTCATGCTTGATGATCGCAATTAATTCCTCCACACCATGCTCCTGCAAATGCTTCGGATTCAATTCAATGTCATGCGAGCGTAGCAAATACCTTCCGCCAGTTGTGCGCAATCTGCTGTTAAAGCGGGCCTGATGGCGAAAGGGCTTGGCAAAAAATTCGCTGGATATTTGCTCTACCAGCATTTGCAGTTCCGAATCGGTCATCTCATCTCCTCCGCTTCCTTCCTTTCACCATAGCAGTTCCAGTTGAAAAGTGCCAGACAGATAGGCTACACTGATTGCAAATAAACGGTTGTGACCGTTTATTTGCTGACCGCATGCGGTCATATCCTGTTTAATGAAAAACGTCGAGACGTTTTTCACAAATAAACGGTAGACAGAATGGTGGAGGAGCTCATGCGCTATTTGTTGTTGCAGTCCCGTGACGGACTACAGTTTGTCTCGTTGCCCGAAACGCATATGTACCAATTAATCGCTCTATTGAAACGACTTTACAAGGAAATTGACAAATTGACGATCACAGAGCGCCCGGAATTGCCTACGGTTCTGGCAGACTGTGCGGATGTGGAACGGTTAGAGAGCGAGCTTTCGATCGTGGATGGTTTGGAGTACGTCAGTGGTCTGGAGCGCCGCTTTGCTGCCTTACAAGAGACCGAGTATCCACTCATCTCTTTATTGACAGAGATCCGTGCTCTGCAAGCCCAATTGGAGTATTTGCACGAAGAAGAAGAGTAAATGAAAATTCTAGGCACCTCCTGCTCGTCTCGGCGCATACATTGCCTATAGACGAATATCTCCAGGAGGTACTTTCATGCCACAATGGATGCGCAGGCAGTTGCAACGTGCCTTTAATGGGAAGGACGTTCGCCAAATACGTGTGCTCAACAGTTGCTGGTTCTTATATTTAGAAAAAAATGGCGGCCGTCCTGACTGACAGGAGGCCGCCTTTTAGTTCATGTTCAAGAAGTTGTCTTTTCAGCACCGAGAAAGTAGCGAAGCGAGAACCTTATCCTTCCGTTGGCGCGATCATGGTCATCCCTACACGCTGACGTTTCTCGTCAATTTCTACTACCCATACATCAACGATATCGCCAACGGTCACCACTTCAAGTGGATGTTTGACAAAGCCCTTCTTCAAGCGGGAAATGTGCACGAGACCGTCGTTTTTCAGACCGATATCCACAAACGCTCCGAAGTCGACCACGTTGCGCACAGTGCCTTGCAGCTTCATGCCCACACTCAGATCAGACAGCTGGAGGACATCACTTCGCAAGAGTGGTTTTGGCAGCTCGTCACGCGGGTCGCGACCAGGACGCAAGAGGCTGTCCACAATGTCTTGCAGTGTTGGCTCGCCAATCCCGAGCTTTGCAGCGGTCTCTTTTACATCCAAAGACTGCACGCGTTCTTTGCAGTTGTCACTGCCAATCTCCTGAGCGCTAATGCCCAGCATCGATAATAGCTGGTGGGTCGCATCGTACGATTCCGGGTGAATCGGCGTTTTGTCTAGTGGATTCGCTCCGTCCATCACGCGGAGAAACCCGATGCACTGCTCGTACGTTTTAGCACCCAAGCGCGGAACCGCCTTCAGCTGGGAGCGCTCCGTAAACTTCCCGATCTCGTCCCGTTTTTTCACGATATTCCCCGCCACTTGACGGCTGATCCCTGATACATACTGCAATAGAGAAGGAGAAGCCGTATTCACATCTACTCCAACATGGTTTACGGCAGACTCAACCACAAACTGCAGACTGTCTGCCAACCTCGATTGGGAAACATCGTGCTGGTACTGACCAACCCCGACGGACTTCGGATCGATTTTGACCAACTCAGCGAGCGGGTCCTGCAAGCGACGCGCGATCGAAGCTGCACTTCGCTCTGCTACATCCAAGTCCGGGAATTCTTCCTTGGCCAGGGTAGAAGCAGAATACACGGATGCACCTGCCTCGTTTACGATGATGTACATTACCTCTCGCTTCAGCTCTTTCAGTAGCGTGGCAATGAACTGTTCTGTCTCGCGCGAAGCAGTACCGTTCCCAATCGCCACAACCGTAACCCCATAGGTTTCGATCATCTGCTTCACTTTCACTGTAGCTTCAGCGACTTTATTGGCCGGAGGGGTCGGATAAACGACGGCAACCTCAAGCAGCTTGCCGGTCTCGTCTACAACGGCGAGCTTACAGCCTGTCCGAAACGCCGGATCGACCCCAAGTACGACTTTGCCTTTGACAGGCGGTTGAAGCAGCAAATTGCGCAGGTTTTCTGCAAAGATGTGAATGGCACGTTCCTCGGCTGCCTCTGTCAGCTCGGCGCGCACCTCTCGTTCAATAGAAGGGGCAATCAGACGCTTATACGCGTCCTCGACTGTCAAAGTCAGCAGATTGCGGGCTACTGTATCACGAGGAATAGTGCGTTTTTGCATCCAAGCCACAATCTCTGCGGCAGGCGCTTCAATGGAAACCTTCAAAATGCCTTCGTTTTCTCCCCGATTGATGGCCAGTACACGATGTGGAACGACCTTTTTCAGAGGCTCACTATATGCGTAATACATTTGGTATACATTTTTCTCGTCTGCTTCTTCGGCTTTCTGCTCCGTCAGAAGCAATCCTTTTTGCACGGAGCGTTGACGAACCCACTGGCGAATTTCTGGGTCATCAGACAGAAGTTCCGCCACAATGTCCATTGCTCCTTGCAGAGCTTGCTCAGTCGTCTCTACGCCTTTTTCCGGGTTGATATATGGTTTTGCTTCTTCTTCCGGATTCCCGGTTTTCGGTAAACTCATGAGGTAGTTGGCAAGTGGCTCGAGTCCCTTCTCCTTGGCCATGGTTGCACGCGTACGGCGTTTTTGGCGGTAAGGGCGGTACAGGTCCTCTACCTCTTGCAGCTTTGTGGCACGCTCAATAGCTGTGCGCAGCTCGTCCGTCAGCTTGCCTTGCTCATCGATGAGCCGAACGACTTCTTCCTTCCGCACTGACAGGTTGCGTAAATAGCGAACGCGTTCCTCAATCGCTCGAATTTGTGTTTCATCTAGCTGCCCCGTCATTTCTTTGCGGTAGCGGGCAATAAAAGGAACCGTGTTTCCTTCATCCAGGAGGGCAACCGTGCGCTCCACCTGGTGAGGTTTGACACCCGTATCTTGGGCGATTGTCTGGATCATCAACGTAAGCTCCATACCTGTCCTCCTGCGCTCATTCTTCGTCGTTTATTGTACCACATTTGCTAACAAGGACTGGAAAAAGGGAAGAAAAAAGAGGAGCCACTTGGCCCCTCTACGTCGCGGTTTCCAGCTGTTCCACTTTCAATGCTTCTCTCAGCTTGCCCAACGCCCTGCGCTGAAGGCGGGAAATATGCATCTGCGACATCCCCATGATGTCCCCCGCTTGCTTCTGACTCAAATTTTGATAAAAAGTTAATTGAATGATTTCTTTTTCACGGTGATCCAAAATTTGCAGGGCCCGCTCCAGCATCAGATTCTGCTCGACTGCTCCGTATCCTTCTTCCGTCGTCCCCACTAGGTCGAGTAAAGAAATGGTATTGCCGTCCAAATCCGCTTCCAGCTCGCTGTCCATGGAGAGAGAATGATAGCTGCGCCCCATCTCCAAGGTTTCCAGAATCGCTTCCTCTGTAACGCCGAGGCTGTTGGCAATGTCCGCAATTTGGGGAGAACGCTGCAGCTTGATCGTGAGCTCGTCTACCACCCGTTTGATCTTCGGGCTCAGTTCCTTTACTCTGCGCGGAACATAGACACTCCAAGTCTTGTCCCGAATATAGCGCTTAATCTCCCCCACGATAGTCGGGATCGCAAAGCTCTCAAATGTCCGCTCAAAACTAGGGTCGAACCGACGAAAGGAAGCAAGCAGGCCAATTAATCCGACTTGCACGAGGTCTTCATACATGACTTGTCCGCGAACAAACTTCTTCGCTAACGATTCCACAAGAGGAGTATAGGCCCTCACCAGTTGTTCCTGTATCGCAGGATCTTTTGTTTCACCATACAGGTGGATGAGCTCCTTCAACTCCTCTGGACTATATTTCTGCTTCCGAGATTGTCCAGTCATTGCCAGCCACCCCATCCTGCCGAACATACTTGGTCATAGAGACTACTACCCCTGATTCAGAGCGAGTCTCCACCTCATCCATAAGCGTGTGAATGAGATAGAGCCCGAGCCCGCCCTCATCCAAATCCTCTAGGCTTTTCCCTGCATAAATCGGCGTCAGTTGCTCAGCAATGAGCTCATTTGAAAATCCTACGCCCTGATCGCTTACCTCGATCACCAACCGATCTTCATAAACGTGGCATTGGATATGAATGGAGCCTGGATTCTCTGTTTCCTTGTATGCATGTCTTACTACATTCGTGCATGCTTCTCCGACGGCAAGCTTGATATCCTCAATCTCATCATAAGAAAAGCCCATACGGTTGGCTATACCGGATACAGTCAGACGCGCTACTCCCAAATACTCCGCCTTGCTTGGCAAAGTCAATTGAATCACGTCTGCCTGAGGTCGATTTGGACCCATTACTCGCTCTCTCCTTTGCGGATGGCAATATGATCGTATAAGCCAGTGATGCGAAATAGCCTTTCCACACGCGGAGACAATTTGTGCACCTCAAATGTACGATTTCGTTGGATGCACTCTTTCATAATCCCGATGAAAATTCCGATTCCGGTACTGTCCATGTATTCTACTGCTTCCAAATCAACCGTAATGTGATTGATATCCGGCTTGGTAACGAGTGATAGGAGTGTTTCCTTTACTTTCGGTGCTGTAAAAGCATCAATATCTCCACCAAGGACCACTCGATGCTCAGTTTCAAGGCTCGTTGTCTTAATTAGCAGGTCCATCTGCGTCTACCCCCCGTACGTTGCTTAGGTTCTTCGAAGTACAATCATGGTGTAATCATCCAGCAGGTCAAACTGGGAGAGCAGAAGCAGTCTATTGTACAGGCCGTTTGCCATCTTTTGGGCAGATTCGCCCACCTCTTTTTGCAAATGGTGTACAAGCTCTTCCCTTTGCAAATAGTATCGGTTATTTTTGCATTCTGTTACACCATCCGTCAGAAGAATCAGAACATCATTTATCTCTAAACGAATCTCCTGAACCTCGTATTCACTGTTTGGGGATAAACCGAGTGCATTCCCTCGCCCTTCGAGATCGTAAAACTTTCCTTCTGCCGACCTGTACAAAAATCCTGGCTCGTGTCCTGCCATCGCATAACGGAAACAGTGTTCCTTCGAGTTGTAACTGCCAAACAGCATCGTCACAAACATGCTCGGATCAATATTTCTTCCCACGATCCGGTTTAAATGGTGCAGCATTTCATCGGGACCCAGCTCCATTTGTCCAAGGCTGTCTATCGCATATTTCACCATCGACATACACATCGCAGCAGGCATTCCTTTTCCGGTAATGTCTGCAATAGCGACGCCGAAACGACCTTCGTTCTGTTCAATGAAGTCGTAATAGTCGCCCGAGATTTGTTTCGCGGCAACACTCACTACGCCAATCTCCAGATCTGGATAGACTGGAACCTCACTTGGCAAAAGTGATTGTTGCATCGCTTTCGCCACGGCTATTTCTGATTCCATCTGCTGATGCCTATTGCGCCAGCTGTTTACGGATCGGTGCTCGTTCCCATATTCAATCATGACCTCTGTCAAAATGGAGAAGGAGGAGCGCACAAACTCTGGCACTTCCCCGAGCTGCTCAAGCGCTCGCGCATGCAAATCAGTTATTTCTTCTGGCGAAATATCTTGAGAAAGCATCCATTTCCCCAACTGCTGGGCTCCGTAAAGCTGGTCCTCCCCTTGAGCACTCAGGTAATCCCGAAGAATTTTTACATACTCTTCCTGGAAGCTCCGGGTTACCATTTATCTCATTCCTCCTTTGCTTGATCGCTCCACTTCACAACAACGACACGCGTCCCTTCTCCCAGGGTACTGTGGATCTCAAATTCATCCATCATGCGCCTAACACCCGGCAATCCGGCCCCGAGGGCACCCGAAGTCGAATAACCATCATCTAACGCCTGACGAATATCAGGAATCCCTGGACCGCTGTCATTCGCTGTTATTTGCAAGCCGATCACTCCTTCGCGCTCAATCGGCGAAATGGTGATCGTCCCCGTACCCGCATACAAATAAATATTGCGAGCCAATTCAGAGATTGACGTGGCGATGCGGGACTGCGTGATCGTGCCAAAGCCAAACAACTTCGACATATTTCGCCCCACTTGCCGCGCCGTCACGATGTCTGATTCTTGTTCTATATTGATTGTCTCAGGAGAATAGTCTGCCACAACCAAAAAAACCCCTTCCGCCTCGCTTGGTAGGTAGAAATGAGTTTTTTCTCTACCTCGAAAAATAAATCATATTGTGTCACATTTTGTCTTATATTCTCTTTTCGAACAGTTCGCTGTGCACCTATAAAATCCCTGCAAATTTGACAGCAAAAAACCACTTGCTTCACTCAAGTGGCTTTTCCTATCTGATCTTTTTTCACACGTTAAAAATCAATGAGTCCTAAACTGATTTGCAAGGATTCATTAACCCGATCCATCATCTCGTCATCGAGATGCGTTATTTTATCAGTTAGACGTTGTTTGTCAATGGTTCGTATTTGTTCCAACAGAATAACGGAGTCACGATCAAATCCATAAGTTTTTGCGTCAATTTCCACATGCGTAGGCAGCTTCGCCTTTTGAATCTGCGCCGTAATGGCTGCGACGATGACCGTCGGACTAAATCGATTTCCAATGTCGTTTTGAATGACTAAAACAGGCCGTACGCCTCCTTGCTCAGAGCCAACGACCGGGGACAGGTCCGCGAAAAACACATCGCCACGTTTGACAATCACCAGTCACACCCCGCTAACTAAGCGGACAAGAGTATGGTCAGCCTCTTCTTCAGCGCCAAAAGCCTCCGATGCCATATTCAGATTGATCTTCGCCATCTCCATGTACCCTTTTTGCATGGTCTCACGGATTGTGCGTTTTTTTCGCTCTTTCAAATACAAATGCATCGCTTGACGAATAAACTCGCTGCGATTGGATTTTTCCTTTTGAATAACGCCATCCACTTCCTGAAGCAAGTGTTGTGGCAAGCTGATCATGATGCGTTTCGTGTTTGACTTCGACAAGACAAATCCACCTCCAACCATGACCGTAACTTCCATCCGCTATGCTGGTTCTAGAAAGAACAGCCAATATGAACAATACCATTATGTCGAATCCATTGCAAAAATATACCTACTGTCGCTTTTTTGGTGAGAAAACATGAGTGTAAACAATCAAAGATGCAGGTGAAGACTTCGTTTACCCAAAAAAGCCAGCTTTTTCGCTTAACTAGTATTCGTGTTCCGCGGGAAAATTCCTGCTGATTTCCCTTGCTAGTTATTTACATTTTCACGGGACGAGTGCTTCATTGTCAATGGATGAAATACGTCAGTTACTCTCTGGTCGCGCAAATAAAGGCGCGGAATTCGGTAATTCAGCATACAAGGAACCTCGTAATTGATGGTTCCCAGCAAATCGGCAATTTCATCCAAGGAGATTTCCTCGTCCCCCTGCTTGCCATACAAGACGATCTCATCATTGACCGCTGCTTCCGTCGAATTCAGGCTGACCATGAGTTGGTCCATGCAAACTCTGCCTGCAATCGGGTAGCGCGAACCATTGTACAACACCTCACCACGATTGGACAGAAGGCGAGAATAGCCATCTGCGTATCCGATCGGCAGCGTTGCAATCCACTCGTTAGGCTTTGCTGCATACGTAGCACCATAGCTGACCGTGAATGGCTCATCTGCCTTCTTCACGTGGGCAATTCTGGTCTTGAGCGCCAGGGCGGGGGCAAGAATGACATCCGCACGTTCTTTCATGTACAAAGAAGGATACAATCCGTATAAACCTATGCCTAAACGAATCGTATCATACCCCCAATCGGGAAATGCGATAGCCGCAGCCGTATTGCAGCAATGAACGGTCGGCAATGTTTTATTTGCTTCACGCAGTGCTTGCAAAAAGGATTGAAACAAGTCGTGTTGTCGTCGCACATGGGTTGTATCTGGTTCATCCGCGCAGGCAAAATGCGTAAAAATGCCTGTCCACTTAAGCTTTGAGCATTCTTCAAGGGCACTTACGACCGCAAGCAAATCTTCCTTTGTCCGAACACCCAAACGTCCCATGCCCGTATCGGTCTTTACATGAATCCCGACAGGCTTGTGATCGTTTTTCTGAAGAATGTCATTCGCTTCCGTGATCCATTCGACGCTGTAAGCGGTTAACTCCACTTCCAGCTCGCTTGCAGTGACAATGGATTCGAGAGGTGTGTATCCCAACACCAATATCGGCGCTGTGATCCCTGCCCTCCGCAAAATAAGCGCTTCATCAAGCAATGCGACTGCAAGTGAATCTGCACCGCTCGCCAACGCTTCTTTTCCAACATGGACAGCGCCATGACCATACCCGTCTGCTTTCACAACAGCCATAATACCTGTTTTTTCTGGCAAATGGCGTTTGAATGTCACGAGGTTCGCCCGGATGGCATCCAAATCAACCTCTACCCAAGTGTCACGACAAAACGATTTCATTCCTATCTCCTCTTGTTCCCTTTTTTATAGTAAAACAAGCGTTCATTTAAATGACTGAGAAATTGCCTGGAAACCATCAGTGATTCCTTTTTGCCGCCTACACGATAAAAATGACGGCCTTCATAAATCTGCTCGACTTCAGACAGCGGGTAGCTTTTTTCCTGCCCTGACATGGATATAATCAGGTGGGTCTTGGTCAGCTTGTACACCGGACGCAATACCGATTTGTACAGAAACGGAGACAATCCAACAACAGCAATGGCAATGGCGAAAACAAGCACCTTGAATCTCGTGTCATTGGTCGGGAAAAATTGAGAGAGAATCATCATCCCCAGCACAAACATGACAGTCTCGTTAATGCGCATTTTCCAGCTTTTTCGCAGGAGCATGTCTTTGTAGGTCGATGCTTCCTCGTACAAAACTTCGTTAGACGGTTTCTTCATGTAAAGCATGCCACCTCATTCAATAAGTTACTCTGAATGTATCGTGTTTTCCCGCTATGTGTCAATTCGCGGATTGTCCTTTCACCTCATTCGCACGTTGGTTTTTATGTACAAATCGGCCCTCATCGACCAATCCCGAGAAAATAGAAAAGCAGATGGGATTAGCTCCCACCTGCTGACTTTTCTACATGGTTTCCTCCTGGTCTTTTTCCTCTTTTTCATGTCTTGGGAAAACGACTTTTTCAAAGCTGCCATCCACCATCTTTTGCACCATCGCTGTCAATTCCTCGCTGCGCTTGTCTGCTTGCTCCTGTGTGAGCTTGCCTGCCTCTACTGCTTCTTTCAGCTTGGCTTCGTGCTGACCTACCAAGAGCTCGATAACGTCATCCACTTCTACGCCTTGCTCCTTGACGATGGTCGCCAACGATTTTCCTGCTTTTTGCTCTTCCTTCAGCTTGTCTGCATCCAACTTGAGGAGGGACAGCAGTTCTTCATTTTTCTCCATGCCCATTCCTTTACCCGGTCCACGTCCGTGATGCGTGTTTTGCACCATTTCTTTTACCCGCTCACTGGCATTCTCATTCATTTTGTCGGCTTGTTCCTGTGTCAGCTTCCTGGCGGTTACCGCCTCTTTCAGCTTGGCTTCCTGTTGTTTCACCAACAGCGCTACCAGATCATCCACGGATACGCCTTGGGCTTCTGCGATGGCAGCCAGCGTTTTCTTCGCTTTCAGCTCTTCTTGGAGTTTATCGGCATCCAGCTTCAAGAGAGACAACAGTTCTTCGTTTTTCTCGAAGCCACCGATGAAGCCTCCTTTGCTGAAGCCTTTATCCGGTTTCGTGTTTTCTACCTGTTCTTTTACGCGATCGCTCAGATTTTCAGACAGCTTATCTGCCTGCTCCTGCGTCAGCTTGCCTGCTGTTACTGCTTCCTTCAGCTTGGCCTCTTGCTGTTCAACCAAGAGTGCCACGACATCTGCGGTGTCAATTCCTTGGGCTTGTGCAATCGCTGCGAGTGTTTTCCCTGCCTGGAGCTCTTCTTTCAGCTTGTCAGCATCCAGCTTCAACAGCGCGAGCAGCTCTGTATTTTCTTTGAAACCCACTCCACCGTGGTGGCCCATCTTGCCAGTTTTGAATTTTACTTCTGCCGGTTTATTCAAGGAAGTTGTTTGTGCTGAATCGGCTGCCATTGCTCCGCCTATGCTACCCAGACTCAGAACCACTGCCATCGTTCCCATCAGCATTCCCATTTTCGCTTTGCTAAACATATACACTCAACCCTTTCGTCTTTGCTCGTGTAGTGTGCTTCCTCTTTGGTACAAGACCAAGTGTACATGGGTATTTTTAGATTCCCGTTTGAGAAAAAAGGAAAACTTGAGGGAAAATCGTAAAAAACTATGGAGGACATTTTGGTTTGAGTCAACATAGTGGAGGAAAAGAAAAAGCACAGTTCTCTTCGACTCTGACACGCCAGCAGGGGGATTCACTGGCCGTCTCCACTGCAAAAAAAGGACCGTCGAGCCAAAGCCACCCTACGGGCGGATGCTTCGCAAGGAAGAAGTGTTCGACAAGCGTGGTCCTCTTTTTGCAGTTCCGACTGGGTAGGCGTTGTCAAGGTCTGCGAGCCCTGTGCTTTTTCTTTTCGCCAGCTTTTTCGATTCATTTCTTAGATAGTAGAACAAAGCCGCTTGGGAAGAAGTGCATTTCCAGTCCAAGCGCCTCTGGAGCCCGACCCAGTTCCGAAATAAATGACGGGGGTTTTCAGCTTCAACCTCTGCGAATACGTCATCGAGATGACTACTTTTGAAGCGCTCCCGTCATTTATTTCGGAACGGACAGTCCAACCTACAGCGGGGCGTAGGCCGAAGCGTAGACTGGAAATGCGCTTCTTCCCTTCCACTGCAGCTACTTTCCAAAGCAAAAGCACATGCAAAAGAGGACGGCATTCACCGTCCCCTCTCCCACACTTTTATTTCGCGCTGAGGCCGTATGTCGACTGTGCGACATTCACCATTTCTTCCTCAGGCAGATCCCCCGCGATTGTATATTCGATGCCGTCGAGCTCCCATGTCAGCAGTCGCTGATTTTCACCTGTCTGCGCAAGCACACCAACCGTAAAGCCGAGGTTCACAGGCATACCTTGCTCATACGACACAGATGCTGCTGTCGGGCGTCCTTCGATTACCTTGTAATTGTAGGCCCCTTTGTAGGTCAAGATGACCTTTCTCTCTCCATCACGGGTAACTGGCTCGATATCTGCTTGCGTAACCCCTTCTGGCATATACGTAGGGACGATGACGCCGAATTGGCTGTTGGGCTGTTTCACGACCTGTCCATTTGTTTGCGCCATTGTTGGGATCGTTGTCAACGAGCTTGTTGTCATGTTGCGCTCTTTGTCAAAGGCGTCTTTATCAAACATAGGGTTGAACGAAAAATCAGTGAAATCAATCCGTACGAGCGGATTCATGCTCGCATCCATAATTTCGGCGTGCGTCGGTTTGAAATCTTCTGTCAGCCAAATTTTTTGCTTGGTCAAAGAACGGTTGCCGCTGTAGTTCGCTTTCACTTCGAATACATACTGTTTTTCTTCCATCTTCATTTGGCGCTCGGTGTCATCGATAATGCTCTTGGCCAGCGTTTCGTATAGATACAACGGTCCGTTGTTCTCAGGCCAGCCACTTTGGAAGCGGAAGCTCTTGTTCAGATGCGGGGTCAGTACAAAGACTCCTTCATTGTTTCGCAAGATGATTTGTGTAATGCCACGCTGCTTCGAAGTAAGAGCTACCCGATAGTTGGTTGGCTTTTCATACCAGACCTGAACATCGTACTCCATGGGGGTAGAGCCTGTCTGCATGGTCAAAACAGCCTGAGACTTGTACCCAGACATTTTTCCCAGCGTACCGTTCAGGTCGCTCACCACATCTTCTGGTGTTTTCTGACCGAAACAACCGCCGAGGAACAGGGTGAAAACCAACAATAACACCAGTGGTAAAGCTACCCGTTTCATTCAATGAACTCCTCCTTGTCAATATTTTCGACAAAGAAGGGCATCCCTGTCTATTTCCTGGGAAATCTGTCAGTCTCTCGCCCATGCAGCGCACATCGTGTCAATAGTTGCAAATGGATACGAAGTTGGCGATATATCGCTTGGATCGGCTACAGACTTAGCCTTCCTGTGTAAGAGCAGGTAGTCCCTCCTGATCTACGCGATATAAATGTATGTCCATCCTCGTCCCAATATGCAGACAAGTTTATCGAGGTTGTTCAAACATCTATCGTTCTTCTACAATGACTTGCGCAATCGCATGCGTCTGGCTATGTGAAATGCTCACATGAATATGAACACGAGTCGGGTCCAGATCGAGTTTGCTGTACACCTCGTGCTTTATGGTCATGATCGGCTTACCCGAAGCATTCGGGAGGATTTCCATGTCCAAAAAGCTGAGTACAGCACCAATGCCTGTGCCAAGAGCCTTTGCCCCCGCCTCCTTGGCAGCAAATCTGCCTGCTACCATTTCCGCCTGTCTCGTCTCTGCTTTTCCATGCAGGAGTTGTTGTTCATCTGTGGTCAAAAAGCGTTTGATTGCACTCTCTTGTCTGTTTATCAAAGTAGCCATGCGCTCTATTTCCACAATGTCTACGCCTGTTCCAATGATCATGAGCAATTGCCTCCTAAGTGGGCTGATTTACGAATCACAGTATCATCCACTTCCACGCTTTTGCAAGTGCGAGGATAGAAACCACATTCTGCGCATAGACTTTCCGTAAAAAATAAGAAAACCCCCGCAAATTGCGAGGGCCTTTTCCGCTGGCTCTTACTCAGTAGCTTGGCCAGATTGTTGCGCAGCCGATTGTTGGTTTTGACGGCGAACTTCCGCAACATTTGTCTCACTTGCGAATTCAGTCGCAGCACCTTGGGAAGCAGCGCGTTGTGCAGATTGTTGAGCGGATTGTTGGTTCTGACGACGAACCTCTGCTGCGTTTGTTTCACTTGCGAATTCAGTTGCAGTGTTTGCTGCTTGGCTAGCTTGGTTCGCTTGGCCCATACCAGCTTGTCTGTTTTGTTTAGGCATCGTTACATTCACCTCCTCGACGTCACTGAATATAATTTGTACAGCCCTCTATGTGCGTATCCATCCTCATTTTTCCAAATCATGCTGTTGTTGACTTGCTTTGTCGCGACCGATCATTCATATTGGAAAGTGCAAGGCTTCTATTCTGCTTTTGAAAGGAGCAATTACGTATGGCTCAAAAGGTTATTATCTATACCCAAGTCACTTGCGGTCCTTGTCAGGAAGAAAAAATGTGGCTGACTTCAAACAACATTGCTTTCGAAGACAGAGACATCCGTCAAAACGAGACTTATTTCCAGGAAGCCATTCAATTAGGCGCCAGCATGACACCTGTTACCTACATTGAAAAGGAAAACGGTGAGCAAATTGTCATCCATGGATTTGACAAGGAAGAACTAAAAAAAGCGTTGGATCTCAATTGATCCAACGCTTTTTACGACTGATCAGCCAAATGAAGGTTCACTTGCAACTGATTTTTGTTTGACGATTGGCGACATATCCGGCAAGTTAGACAAAATTTGCTTAACTTCAGGACCGCATTCTGTATTAACGGAGTAATATACCCACGGTCCCTTCCGACGCTCTTTGACCAAACCATGAGTTTTTAGCTTAGCCAAGTGCTGGGAAACAGAAGGCTGGGAAGTTTGCAAAATTTCCACGAGATCACGGACACATAAGGACTGTACTTGCAGGAGAGCCATGATCGTCAAGCGCGTCTTGTCACCAAGTAGCTTATAAGTCTCTGACAAAAACAGTACCTGCATCAAATCCATTTCCATAAGGATACCCACCTTTGCCTTACATATCTGTTTATCAGTATACTATATGGCTTATATGATGGGGAAGATAGAACGCAAAAGTTATGTGAATCCTGCTTATACATCTTGCTTTTTCATCGCCTCAATGATCTTGTCTGCAGTGCGCGCAGCAAGCGCCATGACTGTATTTGTCGGGTTGCTGCCACTCGAGGTAACGAACGTAGAAGCACCCGCTATGAAAAGATTGGGTATGTCATGTGACTGCCCATATTCATTCACCACAGAGGTTTCCCTGTCATTCCCCATCCGGCATCCCCCCATGAGATGAGCAGTATCAGATACCACATGTTCCGGCTGCCCCCCCATCGCTTCTATAATCCTGTTCATTTGCCCAATAGCATGCTTGTACAGTTGTTTGTCGTTCTCCTGATAACTGAACGTTACTGTAGGGATCGGCATACCGTATTCATCTTTTTCCCCTGAGAGCGTCACTCTGTTATCAGGATGAGGCAGCACTTCCCCTACCAAGGTGATCCGCGCATACATATTGTAATCCAGCATGGTCTCTCGAAGCTGTTTTCCCCATAAATACGAGCCGTCTTCCCTCTCGGCAGCAATGGCAGCAGCCATCCCGACCGGACGTACCCCGTGTGCACTCAACGTATATCCGCGGGCAAATCCTCGTTCCCGATCCGTTTCATAAAAATGCTGGGTCAAAGCAAGGACAGGTGTTCCTTTATACAATCGCACTTCCTCCGGGAGTCGTCCGTATACATCATGACTGGAGTGGGGCATAATTGCTTTTCCTACCCATCCACTCGAATTCGCCAGCCCTTGCGGAAACTGAGCATTCGCCGAACTGAGCAGCAATCGGGGAGTCTCCACCACAAACCCGGCCAAAATGACCACACGAGCCATTTGCCTGTGCGTCAAGCCATTATGGTTGAACAACACACCACTGACCCGGTCGCCAGCCATCAAAATTTCCGTCACCATGCAGTCGGACAGCACCTCTGCCCCCTCCGCTATCGCTTTGGGAATATGATGAATCAACCCGCTGTACTTGGCATTCGGCATGCACCCTTGATTGCAAAAGCCACGATTGATACAGGGAGGACGTCCATCAAAGGGAGCCGATAAAATCGCCAAAGGGGCGACCACACTCTCGATCCCCAGCTTCTCGCACCCTTCCCGGAACAGTTGGGCATTGGCACTGATTGGCTCCCGAACGGGGTACGGATAAGGGCCTTGAAAAGAACCCCACGGAAAATGATTGGGACCTGAGACCGCAATCTCCCGTTCGATCTTGTCGTAATACGGGGCAAGGTCCTGATACGTAATCGGCCAGTCTTCCCCTACGCCGTCTACGGTCTTCGTCTTAAAATCACTCTCGTGGAAACGCAGGAACACCCCCGTAAAATGCACGGTGCCTCCCCCAATTCCCCGTCCTGAGTTGTTATGTCCCATACGCAGTGGGTCATTGCCTGCTACCAGCCTCGTTTCCTGCCAGGCCAATCTCCGCATCGACAGCTCATCACTGGCAAAATCGTGTTGCGGGTCCCAAAACGGCCCTGCTTCCAGTACGACTACGCGCAACCCGGCCTTTGCCAGCTCATAAGCCAGTACGCCTCCTCCCGCTCCAGCACCTACGATGCATACATCTGCGTCATCGGCGTATTTTCTTTGATCCACAGGAGTGGGGCGATGAGTAATCGTACGATGGTCATGACTCGTCATTTGCTTTCGCCTCCCATGGGTCCGTCAAACCTTTTTCCACCCGTACATAGCCGCGCGGATAAGCAGGTCCGCCGTAGCCGATATCCGACCAAACTAACGGATGTGAATAGTACGCACTGACAGTGTCATGCAGCAACCGCTTGAAAAAATCTGTAGGAGCCAAGTCTGTCCACGCCTCCTGGTTTTGGATGCCCCCATTCGCGACGTGCTGAAGAACGGCTTCCTGCTGGTCTAGCTTCAACGCAACAAAATCAGTTCCATAAGCGGCATGACTTTCCGCATCAATCCCTTTCAAGCCCGAGCGGTAGAGCTCTTTTTTGGGTGGAACTCCGACCTTTCGTTGCGACTCCCCGATATTACTAGCCGTCGTATTATCCAGATGCTCCACCACAAAGGTCAGCACCTCCAAACGGTGATCGTGGACCAATACGCCTACGACTGTTTGTAAGAGCAAGGATTCAGGCTTCGTAAAAAATTGATTGGCAATCGCGGGCATTTTTCTGGCCCCTACTACTTTCCTTGTGTGAGCATCCCACTCTGTATGCTGGTCCCAAACATCATAGGATGGGTAACGTCGAGGCTTCTCCATGTCCTCTCACCCCTTCGAAAACGATTTTTACCAAAACAGCGCAAGAAGCCCTAATGCTGACATTGCGGTGATCAGTAAAGGAAGAATCACAGGAGGACCGACGAGAAAATTTTGACCTTGCGAATAACCTCCCACACGCTGCCCAACCCCGACCGTATGCAAATAAGCCCCGTACAAACCACCAGCCATGCCGACCACCATCATCAACGCAAACACCCAACGCAGCCAACCCGCATTCACAAACGATAAAACAATAGCAGTAACCGCAAATACAGGGAGCTCAAGCACAGGAATCCACATTGCCCAATGTCGGAAGTTTTGTCTGGAGTGAAAAAGTGTGACCTGAACCGCAATCAGGGCAAACGCCAATCCAGAAAAAAGAATCAGTACGCGTTCGATCGGCCAGCCATGCCACATGGAAACATCCTCCTTTTTACGTACGTTGCGCCTATTTTTTCCGTCCTTGTCAGGTCCTATTCTGCCTCTTGATTTTTGAAAAAACATTTTGAGATCAAATTATCTGACTATTATGAAAATAACTTTATAACTTCGCGCTATTTCATCCTGAACGTAAAACGTAAGTCTAACGCCTCGAAGTACAATTCATTAATCCATTGTCTCAACAAACTGATTACTGAGAACACGCTCCTTTGTTTTTCATTCTTTCAAACATTTATTACTTCCAACAAAACACGTTTCTGTCTCAAGACTGTTAACAAAACGGGTTGAGGACGATAATCCCCAACCCGTTTGCCATCGCTTATAATCATTCAGTCTGTATTTAAAGTCCTCCACCGAAAAAGAGGTGTTCTGTAGAATTTAGATCCTACTTTTATATTCTTCCTTAATCATGGTATTGTTTCTTTTTCACTGCAAATGTTCTTTTTATTAACTCTAGTTTACTAGCGTTGCATAAAAACACACGCACAAAAATAAACTGACTTTTCTGGATGATGTTTTGTTTTCAAAAAGCTAAGAACGGAATAACAACCTAAAGATAGTTCTGTCCATTTGGTAATTTTATGCCTTTACTATTCGAATAGATTTTCTCCAACACAAGAAAACAATAGGCGATCAGAGCGACAAACACCTGATTCAAAACGGCTTTTTCCCTTTCCCGTAAAACGAGGTAGTCCTCACTTGTTGTTTCAGCCATTAAAAAAGATTTCAATGGCCCACCGGCTGCGGTACATGTCGCCAATCTCTTCTGCCGATAGATCCCACCGATTTGTGATTAACACGAGGGGATTTCCTTCTGAATCTGTGGTTTCGACGAGGCGAAGAAGATAGCGCATTCGCTTTTGCATTGTCCTCACTTCCACGAAACTATCTCTAGTAATCGCCCTTTTTCAGGTATAGATCGGTCAAACAAATATTGAATCGATGCGTTCTTCTTCGCTCTATCGACAAAAAAACACATTGTTTGTAATACTCATCAAATTTCGCATAATCCAAAAATCACCTGTCAAATACATACGTAATGTCAGACTGACCAGCTCATCGAGTTGTGTTCGATCATGGGAACAAGCGGTTGTCAACTGTAACGTTTCTGGATAGACATCTTCCGGAGTTACAAAATCCAGCCGGAAGTATAGCTCCACCCCTGCTTTTGTCTCGCGAAAGGTTGCCCATTTATATGTTTCTACACACAACGGAATCCTCGTAGAGTTAATGATTCGAAAATCTCGCTTCCATTTTGAAGGCATTGAGCATAAGCGAATACGCTAAACCAACTCCATAAAGACATACTGGAGCAGTTGCGTGTTCATTTGTTGATGCTTTCGTGAAAGTTGCGAAGTACTGATGGATGTAAATCCTAATTCTAGTTGAAATTTCGTCTTTAACGCATCGTCTGCGATTGCACGCAACCCTTCTCGTTGTTGCAGTTGAGCATGGAGAAATAACAGGAGATAGGATGGAGTGGTTAGCTTTTTCACATACTTGTCCTGATCGTTTGAAGCTACCTCTTGATAAAACCTTTTCGAAAAAATAGGCGGAATCCATTTTAGCGCATGGACAAGGATACCTTTTTTTGGTCATTTGGTAATCCTTTCAGTGGATTATGGACAGAAACTATCTGACCATTCCATTGTAAAGGATTTTTTTATATCAACATCGAGACAAAGCCGAATCTTTCGTTTATTTTGACTGCATTAATACAACTCTAGTGAAAAACATCAGAAAACCAATACATTATAAAAATTGTGCTAAGTAACCTATAAATAAAGCGCCAGGGTATAGCATAGCCAGAGCTAAAATCGTTCCAAACAGTCTACTTATAGACAGATAAACCATTATTGACTTTACAGTGTCAAAAGGCATTTTCTTATTTATCCCTCTATCAATTACAATTGCTGAATATGGATCAACTAAAAATAAGAGCAAAAATGCACTAACAGCATTTACAGCTGGTGAAAGACTTGTAGCACGTGCCATATATTCTGGGTTTAGCCAAGCAGAATAATACGCAGATATTGAACCTACAGTGAAAAGAGAGTACAGTATCGCATTCATTACCAGAATATGTTTAGAAATTCCCTTGACACTAATCCTTCTCCACATTTCCAATGTCGGCCGTCTCCAGCATTTAAATAACTCATATATTCCTTTTTTAGATAGGAAAATAGATTTAAATACCTTTATTGCCGTTTGGCTAGCATCCATTTTGTTAATACCAAGTCTGTAGAAATTAACAACAGTAGGCATCATAAAAATGGCAGCTCCTGTACCGAGTGCTGCTCCCATAACAACGAATATTAAAACAAAGAATGGATCAAAACTATTTGTTATGGCACGATCGATAATCCCCCCAATTGGGGCAATATATAACAGTGTTGTAGTCCTTGACCCAAATGTCAACATGGAATATAAAGAGTTTGCAATAGCAAGTTTTCCTGTAGCGATACCACTTAATCTTGCAGCGTAAGCGGTAGTATCAAAAAAATTAGTTATTGCAATCATTATTAATATAAATATGACTTTCCCAAACTCAATTTGTCCGTTGAGTATACTTTGCATCCAAGTCATCTCAGATAAAAACCCCTATCTATACCCCTAGTAACGATAGAATTTATTTTAGCATTCTTTCATTAGAAACTACATTAGTGAGTTTAACTTGCTTTATGAGAGATTGCCTTTATGACAGCCATTAATTGCTCAAAGTTATCGACGCCATTTGCGTATAAAATATATCCCTTCTCATCAACCATAATCATTGTTGGAACAGTTCTAATATAATACTGTTTTACAATGTTTTCTGAACGAATTAATGATATTTGATCAGGAATGTTGTATTCCTTTTGTTTACTATAGTTACTTACTATAACAAAAATTTTCAGATATGGATTTATTAAAGTGATATCCGAAAGATAGGGAATTAAATCCTTGCAGGTTTCGCATGTTTCACTTATGAACAATAGCACAGATTTTTTACCGAAATTATCTGCTAGTTTTACTAAATTCCCAGTCTGATCTTTCTCACGAAATAACGGGGCTCTATCACCGACAATTAAGGATGTATCCTCAATAGTCTTCCCACTAAGCCGAAACCGATTTAAGAAATCAACAAGTAGTTTCGAAAAGAATAGAATTATTACTAATTGAATTAGCACAATAATCCATACAGCAATATTAGAGATTACAAGAAAATTAGTCATTGTTTTCTCCTTCAAATTGTTTTTACCTGTCACTCAATAGTTCTGCGCAACGTTTTCTTACCTTAATTAAGTCGGTTAATATTTGAAATATTACGATAAATGCTATAGTAATTATAGCTGCCCCCACATATTCAATGTTAAACACATCAGTCAGAGGTTGCCCCAAGACAACATTATATACTGATAGATGGTTGCTAGGGTTTATAATCAAAAAGGCAGCTATGCAAATAAATATCACATTTCTTAATACAAGCAACCAGGATAAATGATGGTTACCAGCTATTCCCCCACACCCACAAGAGATATTACGCCTGCCTCTTAGTAGGTTGATTGAAATGGCAAGAGTATAAATCAATAATAAAAAGGTAGCCATGCCAGCAGTTAACTTTGGGAATAAGCCCAGTGCAAGGAATATCCCCACACTGAACTCAGTATAGACTTCCAGCTTTGCAAAGACGTATACGAATCGATTCGGCAATATCTTATATTCCTTAATGATTAAAGCATGTTGATCTATGTTATGAAATTTTGAT
Source organism: Brevibacillus fortis (assembly GCF_046196545.1). Taxonomy (GTDB): domain Bacteria; phylum Bacillota; class Bacilli; order Brevibacillales; family Brevibacillaceae; genus Brevibacillus; species Brevibacillus fortis_A. Next base: position 570,812 of record NZ_CP176370.1, on the reverse strand, counting down.
AGGCTTGTACTTATAAATAAAGTGATAAGAGTTATGCGGATAATTAAACTGAGGAACTCCATCTCGAATCCTCCATTACTTTAGAATCTACTTCCTCCTCCACGTACCATCGTGCTTGCACCTTAAACATCTTATAGTATTCTCCCTGTAAACGCATTAATTGAAGATGGTTACCATCCTCTATTAACGCACCGGACTTTAAAACTAAAATCCTATCGGCCATCCTAGCTGCTGCTAATCGGTGGGATATAAAAATTACAGTTTTATCTTTCACTAGGTACTGAAAATCACTAAATACCTCCATTTCTGCTTTTGGATCTAGTGCAGATGTTGGCTCATCTAATATCACGACCTGGCCAGCTCGATACAGAGCTCTTGATAGTGCAATTTTTTGCCATTGCCCTCCTGATAAGTCCAACCCGTCAGCAAAAAGTTGCCCAAGATTTGTTTCATATCCGTTAGGCATTTTTTGGATAAAACTGTCAGCACCAGACATAACAGAAACCATCTTGATTTTATCCATGTCATTCAGCTTTTTAACATTACCAAAACCAATATTTTCTGATACCGAAAAAGGATATTTGACAAAGTCTTGAAAAATCGCAGTAATATTGTCTCGTAGCATGTCTTTATTAATTTCTTTTAAATCCGTGTTATCTACAAATATTTTACCCTCAGTAATTTCATAAAGGCCTTGTAGACATTTAACTAGTGTCGTTTTCCCGGAGCCATTTTCTCCTACGATTGCTATCTTTTCACCCTTCTTTATATCGAATGAAATATTTTTCAATGTGTAGTTTGCTTCATCTGGGTATCTAAACGAGACATTTTTTAATGAAATTTTTTCGTGAAATGAAAATTCTGATTGTTGATCATTAGAATTACAGTCATATGAATCATGTTTGAAATTAAGAAAATCAAAAAAATCTTTAATATACAAGTTTTCTTCATAATACGATGCTAAAAGCATTGAAATTTGATTTATTGATTGTTGTGTTCCCTGCACCGCTTGACCAATTGCGACAAAATCTCCTATTGTGAGTGTCTTCCTTTTTGCAAGCCAAATAATAATACCGACCGAACAAGCATAAAAAATGGCTGTGATACCATCCAATGCTATCTGTGAGTGTTTTTCTTTCCGTAACAATTTAAGGGATTCAAAAGCATTCTTGTTGTATTTACTCGACCATCGTTCTAAAAGATAATGTTGAAGTCCAAACAACCGAATTTCTTTTGCAAACTCTCGTTCATTCAACAGTTTTGTAATATAGTTTGTTTCCCGCGCTAATGGTGTCTGAGTATAGTGAAACCAAAATCTCTCTTTACTATATTTTGTTTGCAATATCATTATTGGCAATGCGGCTAAGACGCTAAAAATTGTTAAAATCCAATGTGTACTTATTAGGAATACTAGAAACGAACTAGTTGTTATTACGGACTCCGCTAATGAAAAGATTCCCTTCAGCGGACTTAAAAAACGCCCTCCCTGCATACCATTTATTCTTTCCATATGATTATGAAATTCAGGTAGGTCATAATAAGCAAGGGGAACAGTTGATGTTTTCTTTGAAATTGTCTTTTGCAAGTCATGGCTTAATTTGATTTCTACAGATCTATCTAACAGTTCTTGTGTTTTTCTCAATACTGATGAAAAAATACTTATTAAAACTTGTGTGAGTAATATCCAGAAAGCATGTGAGTAACTGACGTTGTTATGTTGTATCGCTTCTGCAATTGCATCAATTAATTGTTTTGATAGCCATAATGTTATAAGAGGGTTAATTCCCTTAAAACATGATGTAAATACCGAAAAAAATATCCATTTTTTTGTCAACACGTAAAACAAATTTAATTGCGTAAAGAATAAATTTAAATTCCATATGTAACCCCTAAAGGAAAAATATGCAAACTTTACTATAAAGCTAAACTTTGGCTATACCATGTTCTTACACCTTGAGCAATATAAAAAACTTTCTCTATATCTCCTTCAGCATTCACTATTAGAAACGTCGGATTTGTAACAACATTAATATTTTTCATATCTTCATAGTAAATGGGGATAATAGGAAATTGTTCGTGATATTTTTCCATAAACTCATTGGCAAGCATTTCAATTGAGCTCTCTAAGAGACAAATAAAAGGAATGTTTAGTTGACTGTTCAGGTAGTCTTCTAATTCTCCATGACATGCTACACAGGATGGAGATACAAACATGTAGACTATGTACTTATCACTTTCGTTTTGTGGGTAGACAATAATTGATTTAACATTATTCCCCACTGGTGACAAGGTTGCTTTCTGTTTAATCGATGACTTCGGCAATCCGTTCACTTCCATTTTTAACCGTTGGAGTTCTGTTTTTGTAAAATTTAACAATAATATATAACTAACTATTAACAAGCCTTCTATTACGAACAAAATATCCCACCAATTCTTTATAGATTCTTATAAAAAAGAGGTCATCGCTAACATGACCTCTTTTGGAGTTATTCATTAAAGCATATTATAAATTTTTCTTTGAAGGCTTAAATCTGCTTCAATGAACATTGGAAATTATTGCGGGTTCCCGAATACACAACATTTGCTGTTTGTATACTCATCACATAATGTCCCATAATTTTTGTCGATTACTTGTACCACTTGATCAGTAAATCCAAAACCATACAGTTCATTGCACTTACCATAGTCTCCACAACTAATTACTTTTGTTGTTATAGAACATTCAGGAGCTAGCGGAGTTAGTCCGATTTTATTGTAAATTTTTTCAAACATTGTATATCACCTCCTTATTTATTTAAATAGTAAATTGTAATTTTTTTCAATACTTTATCTTACTAGTGTTGTATAAACACACACGCCTAAAATAAACTAACTTTTTCGAACGAATCTATATTTTCTAAAAGCTAAGAACGGAACAACAACCTAAAGGTATTTCTGCCAATTGGGAATATTATACGGTTCAATCAAGGGCAACACGATCTCTTGGTTGCTTTGCTTATGTATCAGGTTCCCTTTGTTTTGATGCAAGCAATTCCACCCCTGTCTTACAATTATCCCAAAGACTTGCTCTCAACCATCGATAAATCTGAAGCAAATTCGCTTTACTATTCGAATAGATTTTGGCCAGCTAATAGGCGATGAGGGCGACAAACACCTGATTCAGGACGACTTCTTCCTTTTTTCCGTAAAACGAGGTAATCCTTACGTGTTGCTCATCCCCTTAAAAAGATTTCAATGGCCCACCAGCTGCGGTACATGTCGCTAATCTCTTCTGCCGACAAATCCCACCGATTTGTGACCAACACAAGGGGATTTCCTTCTGAATCCGTAGTTTCGACGAGGCGAAGAAGATGGCTCATTCGCTTTTACATTGCTCCCATTTCCACGAAACAATCTCTTGTAATCCCACTATTTTCGGGAATAGATCGAGCATACAGATACTGAATCGATGCATTCTTTTTCGTTCGAGTGACGATAAAAATACCTTGTTTGCAATACTCATCAAACTTCGCATAGTCCACTAACCCTCGGTCAAAAACATACGTAATGCCAGATTGATTGATCAGATCATCCAGTTTGGTTCGATCATGGGAACGAGCAGTGGTCATCTGTACCGCTTCTGGATAGACGTACTTCGAAGATACAAAAGCCAGTCGGAAGTAAAGTTTCACCCCTGCTTTTGTCTCGCGAAAGGTGGCCCATTTGTAGGTTTCTACACACAGCAGAATCGTGGTCGAGTGGATGATTCGGAAATCTCGCTTCCATTTGGATGGTATCGAGCATAAACGAATACGCTGAACCAACTCCATAAAGACAAGCTGGAGCAATTGCGTATTCATTTATTGATGCTTCCGTGAAAGTTGCGAACCACTAATGGAGGTAATTCCTAATTCCCGTTGAAATTTCGTCCCGAACACATCGTCCGCGATTGCACGCAGTTGAGCACGGAGAAATAACAGGAGATAGGCTGGTAAAGTGTACCCTTTGTAAAGGACACGAATTCCACCAAAAACGCCAAATATGAATGCTCATATTGAGTCATTTCACCGACTTCTTCAAGAGAGTGTTTGTCACGATACGAGTTCCAGACATACGGAGAAGCGTACCAAGCTGTTAGTGAATACATTCGCTATTATAACGAGCCACGAATTCATTCCAGCATTCGTGATCTTTCTCCCTACGAGGTTTACGAGAAAAACCAAAAACAGCCCATCTCAATTAAGGCTGTTCGCGTATAATTAGCTATCTTGTGAAAAGCGAAGATTAAGGTAGTATGTGTCCAAAATCAGGGGGTTAATCCGACTTGCACCCATGCGTACTAGTGCTATACCCTTGATTCGTAACTATGTCGTACCTTGTAATTCTCTTCCTCTCGAACCTGTTCGTTGGGTCGCTTAATGTTGTCACAACTCCAATAATACTCACATGTTGTTTCAGAATACGTTTGAGAACATTCTAAACCCAGTGGTTCAATTCCAAATAATTATCCCATAAAATTACCTCCATTTTGTTATTTGTCAAAAAAGATCTCCTCATCTAACATTTTAATTGAAGATGTGCTTGGTTTTTCAAGTGTCTCAAAGCGGTTACTACGAATAGTCAAAGGGGAAAAAGCTACCGAATCAAGCGTCGAAAAGAGTTGGAGAAGCAATGTTCGCCGTATTTTTCTAGAGTCACATCATGTTGAAGCAACAAGGGATTCAGGTGTCTGAGAAAACGGTGGCTGGATCATGAAGGACCTGGATTTGAAATCACGAACCATCAAGAACTACAAACCCAACCACTTCCAAGCATATCCTGCCCGTTCACGACAACGTGCTAAACCAGCAGTTTACTGTTTATGCATCGAAGCGTTCAACGCGTTTTAAAGAATGAACTGGTAATTGGTTCGTGGTACTTGCGTTTATCAATATCAGGTGATTTTTAATTATCATTGAAAAAAGAGGGCTATCCTCTAGTCATTCTCATGACTTTCGAACAACCCTTTTCTACCATTTAGTAGTTAAACAAATCACCTCATCTCAAAGTTAGTTTTGGCAAACTTCACCCTCGTAATGCGCAGTGTAATAGATCATATCTCCCCAAGGTGACCCTGTCCAATTAAAGAGGGTTAAGGTTCCCTGCCATCCACCTTTTTCTTGGTAATTTACTGTTTGTGGCGGTTCTTGTCCAGGAAATAATGCCCCTTTTACTACATGGTCATCTATGTACTTACAAGCCATAAGTACTACGTCTCCTGATGTTTGCAATTTTTGCTCTAAACTTTTAGCACTTACTGAGGTAGTAATCGTAAATACTAACGCCAATGAAAATAAACTACTTAGCATTTTTTTGAACACTTTTTCATCCCCTCTTTCAAAATAGATGATAGTATTTATCACAAATAATAGTATATTAGTTATTTTCTGTAAATGAATATTTTTCAGACTTTTATCTTATACTCTCAGCATTTGAGTTTAGTTTTTTAAAAATCAAATTACACTTGAAACATCTTTTTATTTGATATAATAGCAACCTCAATTGTATGAGGATTAGGATAGCCCTGTGTAAATTCTGTACTCTTCAAATCCAAGAATGGCTTCAATGTGTTTGCACCCTCACAGATGAGTTTGTCAAGACAAAATATCAAACACAGAATCAAGGACCGGGTATTGCCACTTTTCCGGACTGATATTAATAGCGGTTTAAAACCTACCGTATAACTACATGCTCATAAAAAAAGCCTGCTGACCACGAATGAACTGTGACTTTAAATGTAGAAAGTTTTAAAAAAGCTACTAGCTAGGTAACCAAAAGATGACTTCTGAATTCATCAGGAGTCATCTTTTTTAATGACCATTGGTAGAGCCCTGAGTTGTAATACGTGATAAAATCGTCAATTTGGTCCCTTAACTCATGGATCGTCCGGCACTCCTTGTAATCCAGATCATCCTTCATATGACCAAAAAACGATTCCATGAAGTAAGCCAGCGGTAGTAACCAACTCGCGCTAACACGAACCAGCTTACATAGTTAATGCGTTAGACGTTTCAGATTGTGCTTACGAATGGTCTGGTTGATTATTTGATAGCGCTCGGAGGGCGTCAATGTTTCCTTTGCATCTTCTGCTTTTCGAGCGCATCGAGCTTTTTTAGAAAGTCATTCTCCGACTCTAACAGCTTGATGCGTGCGTGCTTCAGCACGTTTAAGCTTTTCCTCAGTAGACAGATTTTCTCCTGATGGTCTGCCCATACTACCTTTCCCTCTTTGTTCCTCTAAAAGCCCCGTCTCTCCATGAGTTGTATATGTATTACGCCAACGTTTTAAGCAATATTTGGGTTTCTCATGCCCAATGACATCTACGTCAAAACCTGCGCGAAGAAAGATCTCCATAGGTGTTTGTCCGCTTAGGTATGCTTGAACAGCAGCTAGTTTTAATGCTGGAGCATACGTAATACTTTTATCCGTTACATGTTGGACATTTGGATTCGACTCGAATTGCTTCATCTCATGTTCCGAAAAAATCTTTGAACAACCTCTTTTTTTGCCCATTAATTTTTTCCCCACTCTTTTCTAATTAGGTTGATTAAAACACAAATGACCCACAAGATGGTCACTTTTTTCAAAGTGTCCATCCTATGGGTCACAGTTCACTATTAACCAGCAGGCTTTTCATTCCCTATGAAAAATAAACCAACGTCAAATACAATCCAAGCAAGGTTACCATCAATGTCGGTACAGTCAAAATAACCCCCGTCCGAAAATACTGCCCCCACGTAATCGTCACGTCTTTGCGTCCCAAAACATGCAACCAGAGCAAAGTCGCCAGTGATCCAATCGGGGTCATTTTCGGCCCCAAATTGCTCCCGATCACATTCGCGTAGATCATTGCTTCCCGCAACACTCCGTCTGCCTGTGTCCCTGCAATTGCCAATGCGTTGAACATGACTGTCGGAAGGTTGTTCATGACAGAGGAAAGAGCAGCAGCCAAAAAGCCTGTTCCCAAGGTCGTTGCCAATAAACCATGCGCCACGAACCAATCCAAGGTTTCCTTGACCAAGTCAGTCAATTTCGCGTTGTGCAGCCCCCACACCACGACATACATGCCAATCGAAAAAACAACGACTACCCACGGCGCTTCTTTCATAATCCGCCGCATGGCGATCGCTTCACTTTTTCTTGCAGCCAGGCAAAAAATGATGGCTGCCCCCGCAATGATGATAGAAACGGGCGTATGGATGGACTCGCTAATAAAAAAACCAATCAACAAGACCGCAAGAATCGGCCACGCCAGACGAAACATTCTATGGTCGCGAATCGCTTCCTTCGGATTTTTCAGATGGGAAAGGTCAACCTGCACCGGGATGCTTTTGCGGAAATATAGGTACAAAACCAGTAGACTTCCACCAATCGAAAACAAAGTCGGAATGATCATTTTAGCCGCATACGCAGCAAAGCCAATATCAAAATAGTCAGCGGAAACAATATTCACCAGATTGCTAATCACAAAGGGCAAAGAGCTCGTATCTGCAATGAACCCGCTCGCCATGACAAATGCCAAAACCGTTTTCGCATCCAGCTTTAATGCCCGCACCTGTGCCAACACAATCGGTGTCAAAATCAGGGCTGCCCCATCATTCGTAAACAAGGCGGATACGAGTGAACCAAGCAGGATGACATAAACGAACATAAGCCGCCCATTTCCTTTGGCAAATCGAGCCATATGGAGCGCAGCCCATTCAAAAAAACCGATTTCGTCCAATACGAGTGAGATGATAATAATCCCGATTAACGCTAGCGTCGCATTCCAAACAATAGAGGTTACCTCTGCGACATCACCGATCGTGACGACCCCAATCGCCAAGGCCAACAGTGCTCCACCGACAGCCGGATAACCAATCGACAGCCCCCGCGGTTGCCAGATGACCAATGTCAACGTGATCAGAAAAAGGAAGAATGAAATCCAAACCACTGCAAGTATCTCCTTTCCAAAAACCCAAAAGAACGGACCTCGAAAAGTCCGCTCTCCTACCATACTACAAATGAAAATGATCCGAAACATCCGGTAATGGAATTCTTTAAAGTAAAATGTGGCCACCTTCTACATGAAGTACAGTTCCGGTTACAAAACTATTTTGGAGCAGGTATAGTACGCTTTGTGCGACGTCTTTCGCTTGTCCAACTCGCTTCACAGGGAGCTTGTCTGCCAATGTTGCATAGAAATTTTCGCGCACGTCTTCAGGCATTTTGCTGCGTGATGGCGTATCAATTATGCCAGGTGAAACGATATTCACTCGGATTGGTGCCAGTTCCAAGGCGAGGGTTTGCCCCAGATTCGAAACCGCCGCATTGACTGCGCCAAGCGCAGACGAACCAATCATCGCTTTGTAGGCGACGACCCCGGAGAATAAGGTGATGGAACCGTTTGTTGAAATCTTCGGAGCTCCGTACTTCGCCGCGTAGTACTGACCCCAAAATTTGTTTTCGAACAACTTCCGCGCTTGGGCTGTATCCGTTTGAAGGAATGAACCGCCAGATGTTTCCGCAGCACTGACAACCAGATGATCAAACGTGCCTACTTTTTCAAAAAAGGCCTGCACTTGCTGCTCATCGGTGGTATCCAGCGTATACGCCGAAGCTCTGGAGCCTAGACTCTCTTTTGCCTTCTGCAATTTATCTTCGGAGCGGCTCGCAATGATCACTTCTGCTCCAAGCGCTATTGCCTGTTTGGCTGTCTCCAAACCAATTCCGGAGCTTCCGCCGATGATGACTATTTTTTGATTGTGCAACATGATAAGATCTCTCCCCTTTATTGTGAGGTTTTTATTAGAAACTCAATACCTGTTTGAGATGCGCCTCGAGTTCAGATACAAATCGGTCGATCTGCGGATTTTTGATGACATCATAGCAAGCAAAGCTCTTTACAGGTTGCATGCCTAAAAATTCCTGTACGCGGTGCAAATGGCTGATTGCATCTTCCAGGCTTTCCCCTTTAAAAAATTGGGTCGGATCGTTAAATGCTTTTTCTGGAGCATTCCAAGTCGTCGAGAACATATATTTTTTGTCGGTTAATAAGCCGCCTCTTCCGTATTGATTAGCACCTTTGAAAAACAAGCCGTACGCATATACTTCATCCATATATGTTTTCAATAACCCAGGGACACTGAACCAGTAGATGGGGGTTTGATAAATGATCATATCTGCCCAGAGAAATTTCTGGTGCTCTTCTTCCATTTTGTATCCATTTTGAATAATGGTAGTTCGTACTTGGTTCTCTTTTTCGAGCAGACTCACCATATGATCCATCAACGTTTGGTTCAGTTTTCCTTCTGATGAGCCATATTTTTGGTGACCATTGATGATAAGGATTTTTTTCATTTTTTAACATCCCCTTTACGTTAGGACTTTCAATTTTCCGCTACGACGCCAATTTGTTGCATAAAAGTTAAATTGTCTTCCAGGTGCCAGTCTTCAACAAGCTTCCCATCCTTTATGCGTAAAACATCGATCGCCATAAATTGAATAGGCTTCCCGGCCAAAGGTTTTCCCATAAACTCGCCTTTGCTCGTACCCGTAAAGGAAAGACGAGCTGTCACCTTGTCTCCCACTACCAGTAAATCCTCAATTTTGCATTGCAAGTCGGGAACTGCTTTCCGAAAGTTGCGAGAAGCGAATAACAAGCCATCGGGGCCTTGCGGTCTTCCTTTCGGCAACGTGTTATCCATGAAACTTGGAGAAACGGTTTGTGCAATGAGATCCTCGTTCCCGGTGTTCCAGAATCCGTAGAAACGTTGAGCGGCCTGTACCATTTCGGTAGCTTCCGTTGAGTTCAATGAGGAGTCAATCGTCATTGAAACGGGTTGAGGAAGATCCTTCAATAGTTGAATGTCTGTCTTGGAGGACAACTCAGCAGTTTGATTATCATAAGCAGACGTTTTCGAATCAGTAGCGCATGCTGTTGCGAACAGCATCGTCCCGAAGATGACAGCAATACCAGCTATCGAACTAATTGTTTTGGTACGTGGAATCATGTTGTTCTATTCAGCTCCTTATCTAGAGTGGAAGGATCGGTTTACATTGATATTGTAATGACACTAACTTCATTTACGGAAGTAGTGATATTTAATTCATATAGTTTCCGAAAAGATACTATTGCGCTATAATAGCCAAAAAACCCTAAAAAAAATTTTTGGAGGATATTCCGATGAACGTTCTTGAGCCAATCGAACTGAACAAAGGAACCCCGGGCCAACCTTGCCCCATTGCCAAAACGCTTGACGTAATAGGGACCAAATGGACCTTTTTAATCATTCGGGACCTGCTTATCGAAGGAACGCTGCGTTTTAGCGACCTGCTGAAATCCATGGATGGGATTAGTCCGAAAACACTGTCGCTCAGACTGAAGGAATTGGAGGAGCACGGCATATTGGAAAGGAAGGTGTTTCCAGAAGTCCCTCCGCGCGTGGAATATACGTTAACGGAGAAAGGAAAACGATTGGAAGGTATTTTTATTGAGTTAAAGAGATTCGGGTTACATTTATAAACGTTTTAAAATCAAAAAGAGCGGACTTCGAAAAGTCCGCTCTTCCTACATCATGCCTATTGAATTATCCGAAACGTCCGGTAATGTAATCCTCTGTTCTTTTGTCACGAGGATTTTGGAAGATCGACGGAGTACTGTCAAACTCGACTAGCTCTCCATTCAAGAAAAACGCAGTCTTATCTGAAATACGTGCTGCCTGCTGCATGTTGTGCGTCACGATTACAATCGTATAACGGTTCTTCAGTTCTTCCAACAGCTCTTCGATTTTGGCTGTCGAAATCGGGTCTAAGGCTGAGGTTGGCTCATCCATCAAAATGATCTGTGGCTGAACAGCGAGTGCCCGTGCGATACAGAGGCGTTGCTGCTGTCCGCCGGAAAGCCCTGTTGCTGGCTTTTTCAGTACATCCTTCACTTCATCCCAAAGAGCTGCTGCCTTGAGGCTTGTCTCTACCAACTCGTCCAGCTTGTTACGATCGTTCATGCCATGAAGTCTCGGCCCGTACGTGATGTTGTCATAGATGCTCTTCGGAAAAGGATTCGGATGCTGAAACACCATGCCGATATTTTTACGAAGTCGCTCAACTTCTACGCGAGAGCTATAAATATCCTCATCGAACACTTTTACCGTTCCCGTAATTTTGGTGTTCGGTACAGAATCGTTCATTCGATTCAACGTCCGTAAAAATGTAGACTTACCGCAGCCCGACGGACCGATTAAGGCTGTAATAGAGTCAGGCTCTACATCCAGATTTATATGATAGAGGGCTTGCTTATTACCGTAGAAGAGATTCAACTCTCTCACCGAAATAACGCTCATACGGTCTTCGCTCCTTCGTGGTTGTTACGTCCTTTTACTTCCCCACTATAGCGCACCAATGTTAGGTTTCCGTGTGATGTTTATTAAGTTTCGATAAATTTTTTGTTTCGGGACTTTTTACATAGGTCATTTTACATTAAGTTATGGTAAATCTTGCTGGTAAAGCATATACGCTCCCCTAGGTACCCCCTACAATAAAGCTGAACGTTTTGACGAATAAGGGGAGAACAATGAATGCCAGACATAAGAAAACTATGGGGTCACTCGTCGTTTCATTATCGTTCAATTTTCACCAGGCTTTTCGCAGGCATTATGGGGATGGTAGTCTGCATGATGGCAATCGCCGCTTTCTTCATCAGCTATCAATCCGAAGCCACACTCAATGAAAAAACAAAGCAGCAATTACACGAGGCATCAGGTGCAGCTCTACAGAAAGTACATAGCAGGGTCTATGACATCGTAACCGCCTTGCAATCATTTGCTTCCACTTATAAAAACAGCAAGATCACCAACAGTCAGATATTTGGCATTTTTACAGATATGTCTGCCAGCAATCCTACGATTTCCGAATTACAGATTGTCACCTCAGACGGACGTTATTTGACCTTTCCGGGATCGCCCCTCGACAGTTCCTACGATCCGCGAAAAATGGACTGGTATGAGGGGGCATTGAATCAACCACAGCAGGGGCTTTTTGTCTCAGATGTCTTCCAGTTTTCCGAGACGGAATTTCCCAAGATCGCCGTCTCACTCCCTTTGCGCAATGAAGACGAGGAGCCCGTAGGCGTCGTCGTGGCATTTGTCTCTGTCCCGAAGCTGAGCGAATCCATCGGGCAGATTAAACTGGGGGAAACCGGATATGCCATGATCGTTGATCAACAAGGCAAGCTGGTCGCTCATCCCGATCAATCCTACGCGTTGCAGCGTCCCCTTCTCTCGGAGCTTGCAATCGTGCAAAACGTCATCGCTGGTCAATCTGGCTACGAACCGAGCAGAATCAATGGGGTGGACTCTTTTGCCGCCTATCAATTTGACCCCTCCCTAAAATGGGGAGTGATCGTCGCACAGTCGGTATCCGAGGTAAAAAAAGAGGTCCGTCGCCTTCAGCTAACCATTTTGGCCGTCTCACTCGTCGGACTCGCTGCACTCGCACTAATGCTGTATGTGTACGTACGTCGAATCATCAAGCCAATTAAGGAAGCACAACAAAAAATGTCCGCCTTTAGCGAGGGCGATCTCCTGCAAACCATGCACGTACAAAGCAATGATGAAATTCGCCAGCTGGCTGACAGCTTCAATCGAATGAGTGAACAAATCCGGACGATCATCGGTAAAATCCAGTATGTCATCTCAGACGTCAAACAAGTAGCCGATCATGTGGGAAAAGGTTCCCGCCATTCTCACGCCATGCAGTCAGAAGTCGTATCCGTAACAGAGCGGCTTGCCCAAGAAATGGACAACCAGCAGGAGCAGATCGATGATATCCACGCCACAATGGCCGACATCACGCAAGAAATGTCTCGGATCACAGACTCCATGGAAAAAGCAATCGTGCAGAGCCAGGAATCACGTCAGCAAAATGCGAAAGCAGCAACCTCCATTGACTTGCTAAAAGAAAATATGCACAGTATCTCAGAGGATATGAAAGCTTCTCTGCATGCGATGTCCTCCATGAGAGAAAGCATGAGCGACATCAACGAGATGCTCGGTCTGATTTCCGCCATCTCCAAACGAACCAAGCTTTTGTCCTTCAATGCCCGAATCGAAGCTTCCAGGGCTGGGCAAGCCGGAATCGGCTTCAGCGTCGTAGCAGACGAGATTCGCTTGCTGTCCGACCAGACCGAAGAGGCATCGACCCGTATTCAAAAGGTAATTGAATCGGGAGAAGAAAGAATGGAGCACGTAGCCGCCTGCTTGCAAACGACCGATCATGCTACTGTAAATGGCATTCAAACCTTGCACCAGGCCGCTTCTATCTTTCACAATACGATCCAGCTCAGCGAAGCGTTGACTGCGCAATTTGAATCGATCAGAATGCTCACAGGAACAATCTCGACACAGAGCCAAGCCATTTCACAGCGGGTAGACAATCTGTCTGCCTCTGCACAGCAAGTCGTATCAGGCACACAGCAAGCCGTAGCCGCGAATCAAGAAAGTCTATCCTTATCGGAGCAATTTCTCGATGACTCCCTGCGTTTGGCAGATATCGTTGAGGATCTGGAGCAAGCGATCAAGTTTTTCAGAGCGGAAGACAGTCCCTCTCACCAAAGACATACATAGATATGAAAAAGCCCTCCTGCAAGCACATCATGTGCTCGGGAGGGCTATCCTTTTCTATTAACCAAAGCGTCCGCTAATATACGCTTCGGTTTTTTCGTTTTCAGGTGATGTGAAGATTTTCCCCGTCTCATCCATCTCGATCAGCTCACCCATCAGGAAGAAGGCGGTTTTCTCAGAAATTCGCGCTGCCTGATGGAGGTTATGGGTAACGATCACGATCGTATACTCATCTTTTAGCTGCATGACGAGCTCTTCAATTTTCATGGTAGAGATCGGATCGAGAGCCGAAGCCGGTTCGTCCAACAGCAAAATGGTTGGCTGCATCGCGATTGCACGCGCGATACAAAGCCTTTGCTGCTGTCCACCAGAAAGGGAGAGCGCTGAGTCGCGAAGACGATCCTTTACCTCATCCCAAAGCGCTGCTTTTCGCAGGCTCGACTCAACCAATTCATCCAAATCACGTTTATTGGTCATCCCGTGGAAACGCGGTGCAAATGCGATGTTTTCATAGATCGATTTAAAAAATGGATTCGCTCGTTGGAACACCATTCCTACCACTTGGCGCAGACTCTCGATGTTTACTTGCGAGCTGTTAATGTCGATACCATCTACAATAATGGAACCCTCTACACGACAAGAAGGAACCAGATCATTCATCCGGTTCAAGCTCCGTAGAAGCGTCGATTTCCCACATCCGGACGGACCGATAAAAGCCGTCACGGAGTTGCGTTCAATATCCATGGATATATTTTTTACGGCGTGCTTCTCTCCGTAGTATACATTCACGTTATTCGTCTGAATGATCGTTTCTTTCATGGTCAGTACGGACATGGCTGCCACCTACCTCTTCTTAGTTTGATCCTGACGTCATCTTTTTGTAAACCCAATTCCCGAACCAACGAGCGGAAAGGTTAAAGAGCAAGACGGCAATAATCAGAACAGCAGCCGCGCCATCTGCGACATCACGCGCATCCGGTGTCAGCCCCTCGCTGTTTACCTTCCAAATATGCACGGCCAATGTCTCGGCAGGACGGAACGGGTTCAACGGTGAGGTCGTACTATTCAATGAGAAGTCGGTGAAATCCAGATTCGGTGAAGACATCCCCGCTGTAAACAGCAAGGCAGCTGCTTCTCCAAATACACGGCCAGATGCCAGAATGGCACCCGTAATGATACCTGGGAGTGCTGCTGGAAGGATGACAGACACGATGGTACGCCATTTAGTAATACCAAGCGCGAGACTCGCTTCCTTTTGACTGCGCGGTACGTTGCGCAGTGCATCCTCTGTTACACGAACCAAGAGTGGCAGGTTAAATACCGTCAGCGCAAGTGCTCCACCAAACAGGGTATAGCCCCAGCCAGTCATATTTACGAACACGAGCAATCCAAACAAACCAACTACGATAGACGGAAGGGAAGACAATACTTCTATACTCATGCGGATAAACTGTGTAATCTTGTTATCCGGCGCATATTCAGCCATATAAATGCCTGCTCCGATCCCGAGCGGCAACGCGATCAGCATGGTCAGGACCAGCAAGTACAACGAGTTGAAAAGCTGCGGTCCAATCCCGCCACCCGCATTGACGATATCCGGTGGAGAGGTCAAAAAGTCGAGATTCAGCTTATGCCAGCCTTGTGAGAGAATGAAGCCCAAAAGTCCCACCAAGGTACCGATAATCAGCACGGCAATCAGTGTCAAAACAACAGTAGCAGCGCGGTCCATCAGTCTCGCTTTCATCTATTTTGCCAACCTCTTTCTGCCCAACAGGCGCAAAATCACGATAAAGATGAAAGACATCGCCAAGAGCAGCAAAGCCATTGACCAGAGAGCATTGTTATACGGCGTTCCTTGAATCGTATTCCCCATGTTCAATGTAATACCGCTAGTGAGCGTACTGATCGGTTCGAGCAAACCGCCTGGCAGCTTCGTTGTGTTACCGATGACCATTTGCACAGCCAAAGCTTCTCCAAAAGCGCGAGACATTCCCAAAACAATGGCCGTCAAACAGCCAGGAAGCGAGGAATGCAACACGACATTCCAAATTGTTTGCCAGCGAGTAGCACCCAATGCGAGCGAAGCGTTGCGCAAATCTTGCGGAACAGCCTCAATTGCATCTGCTGCCACACTCGTAATGGTAGGCAAAATCATCAGGGCAAGAACAAGTCCCCCTGCCAATAAGCTGAAGCCAAGAACATCAAATTGTTCGCGAATAAATGGAACAAGCAAAGTTAGTCCAACATAACCATAAACGACTGATGGAATACCAACCAACAGTTCGATAACCGGCTTCAACACTTTTTTCCCGAAGCCCGGAAAAATCTCTGTCATAAAAATAGCGGCACCGATTCCGAGTGGCGCGGCAATCAAAGCAGCCAGTGCCGTTACGAAAAACGAACCAAGAATAAAAGGCAACACACCATACGCGGATGGCTCACCTTCTGGGTCCCATTTGTCATGGGTTAAAAATTCTTTGAAGCTTACTCCATCGACAAAGAACGTCGACAGCCCTTTGGAAGCAATAAAATAGGTGATCGATAAAACAACAATAACGAGCAAACCCGCACAAATCATCGCGATCGTTCTGCCAGTAATATTCTCTGTCTTTTGACGCTTGTTCGTTGTCAGCATTTTTTGCGCAATCATCGATTTACGCTCTGTATTTACCCCTTCAGTACGATGGCTCATGTTCTCCCTCCTGGAAAGAAAACGACTGTACGCAAGCAAAATGAGGGGAAGGCCCCCCTACCCCTCTATTTTGCTGTTGACGATAACGCTTATTTTTGTGTTACTTTGCCTTCTGCATCACGTTCCACTTTCATATCTGTGATTGGCAGGAAGCCCAATTCTGTTACAGTTTTCTTTTGTACTTCGTCAGTCAGGATGAAGTCGAGGAATGCTTTTGCATCGCCAGTTGCTTCACCTTTGGTGTACATATGCTCGTACGCCCATACTGGATATTTGTTCGTTGTAATGTTTTCTGCGTTTGCTTCCACGCCATCCAATTTCAGAGCTTTTACAGTGTCATTGAAGTAGGACAGTGCCAAGTAACCAATTGCACCTGGTGTTTCAGCAATGATTTTGCGAACAGTACCGGAGGAATCCTCTGTGATACCTTCTGCTTCTTCTTTGCCATCCAAAGCGAATTTGCTGAATGTCGCGCGAGTTCCGGAAGATTTTGGACGGTTAACCAGCGTGATCTTCATGTCTTCACCGCCAACGTCTTTCCAGTTGGTGATTTTACCAGTGAAGATGTCGATCAATTGTTGCTTAGTCAAGTTGTCTACTTTTACTTGCGGGCTTACCGCTGCTGCCATACCGACAACCGCTACTTTATGGTCTACCAGTTCGTTTGCTGGAATGCCTTTTTTCTCTTCTGCAAAAATATCGGAGTTACCAATCGTTGCTGCACCGCTTGCTACTTGGCTCAAGCCCGTGCCGCTTCCTCCGCCTTGTACTTGGATTTGTGCGCCTGCATTTTTTGCCATAAAGTCTTTGGCCGCTTGCTCGACCAGAGGCTGTAAAGCGGTAGAACCTACTGCTGTTACAGGTTCACCGGATGTTTTTGTTGTCGAACCAGAGTTGCTTTGCTCCTGGGCTGGTTGTTGCGCCGGTGCTGGTGTCTGTGCAGTGTTGCCACTTCCGCACCCCGCGAGTAATGCCCCTACACATGTCAGCGCAAAAAACATTTTGCTGAGTTTTTTCATTGGATGAAAATCCTCCTTAAAAGGTTCGGTTTGTTTTTTTCTCTCTTACAAGTACAAACTATACAGCGGGAATGTTGTCGTATTATGTTGTGAATGTAAAGCTTTCTTAAAGATGGAGAAATACCTGTTGTAAAACCGCAAACATGGGAATAATGTCCCTATTCTTTTCTGGGGGTGTCCATATGGATCGACTGGCCTTGCTGTTTGTTATCATCGGTGCCCTGAACTGGGGATTAATCGGGTTATTTCAATTTGATTTAGTCGCAAGCTTGTTTGGTGGAGCGGAGTCAATCGTAAGTCGAATCGTGTATACGCTGGTAGGCTTGTTTGGGGTATATGCCATCAAGTTTCTTTTCACGGATCGGGAAGAAACACCAACATAAAAGATGATGTCCGGCTGTTGGGGAGAGGAGGAAACAGGAGAAAACGCTCAGCTTCTTGTCCCACCCGCTGAGGGATTCACTGCCCGTCTCCATGAAAAAAAGCGAAACCCGCGTCCAAAGTGGTCCATTCAAGAGGCGTCTCAGAGGTGGACGCTAAAAGCTTGTTTCGCTTTTTTTCATTACGTCTCGGTCGGTGTACCAAAGATCTTCGCTTATTTCTCCTGTTTCCTCTACGAGCTTTCCGTTCTATTCGGGTTTTAAAAGCTTTAAAAGAATGAAGAACGTATTCAGTCACGACAGAGAAGAATATTTCCAGACGTAGCGACTTGTGAAGTCCTACCGAGCGGAGAAGCGATTAGCGGGCAAAAGAAACGCAACGTGCCCATGCGACGAAGCGGCTACCACTTTTGCGTTTCCCCGCTAATCGCTTCGAAGCGGACAGTCTCAGCCCCCAGTAGGACGGAGCCTGGAGCCTAGACTAGAAATATTCTTCTCCCCACGACGGCCACTATACGTGAACCACGTTATTATGAAAAAAGACGGCACATCCCGATTAACAGGGTGTGCCGCCTTTATGTGATGATTAATTGTCTCGTTTCAGTGGCTCGGAGAGATCTACGTGCCCCATCAGTGTTTCTACTTTCTTTCCATCCTCTAAGAAGACAATCTCCTTTACTTCCGGGAACTGAAAGAATGTATTCTTCAACGCATCCAAAGCCATCGTCTCGCCACTTGAACCCATATTGAACTGATTCTTGCTATCCGCATCAATCGTCAGGGTTCCTTTATCAAATGTGATCGAATGGTACTTGAAGTCTTTCCACAGTGGAATGTGCACGTCTGGCTTTACAGGCGTCTCCAGCAGAGCAAGTGACTTTTTGTACTTCTCGATATCTTCTGCAAACGTGATCTCTTGCTCTTCTTTTTGCAGCTCCATCACATTATTATCCGAATAGTAAACGGTGACCATTTGCTTTTTCAGAGTCGGCTCTGTTGTCGATGGATCAGTTTTTGAACCAGATGGCTGTTCTACTGGTGTGGTTGGCTGTGGTGTTTCTGTCGCGTTTTGCCCACATCCGGCCAAAAGCAGCATCACTAACGCTGCCATCCAGATCACTCGACTTTTTTTCATCGTGAAAAGCCCCCTTACTAATAAGACTCGTAGTATTCACGAATAGCCGCAACGATAGCTTTCGCGATTTTATCTTGGAATGCCGGATTCGTCAGCTGCGCGTTCTCCTGTGGATTGGAGAGGAAGCCAGTTTCGGTCAACACAGCAGGCATATTCGTGTTTTTGATCACATAAAAGCCGCTCTTCTTGACGCCTCGATCCGGGAACTGCGTTGCCCCACGCAAATGTTTATGTACCACTTGGGCAAAGTCTTTACTGTTTTCATTATAATAGAAAGTTTCTGTTCCTGCAGCCGTCGGTTTCGGGAATGCGTTGGCATGAATAGACAAGAACATGTCGGCTTCTAACTCATGTGCAAAAGCGACACGCTCTGACAGTTCATAAAACACATCTGTCGTGCGGACGGGAACGACTTGAAACTCTGGATATTGCTTTAACAAAGCCACAATCTTATTGGAGACAGCCAAGTTGTAATCTTTTTCATTGTTGCCAGCGGAGCCCTTCGTTCCTGGGTCTTTTCCTCCATGACCGGCATCGACGACGATCAGGTAGCCTGTTTTCTTCGGTTTTGGCGTCAATTTTACTTCGATACCGTCTTTCGTGTAAGCCAGCTCATACGTGCTCTTTTGGTTTAGCTCAATAACGACGCGAACCGTGTCAGGAGATGCACTGTATTGGCTGTAACGCAGGTCAGCGATGAGAGGTTCTTCTTTCGCTTGTTCTGCTTGATTCTGTTCATCAGAATCTGAATCTCTGTCTTGGTCTTCATCATCAGCGGAGGCTGTTTCTTCGGATTCGCCTACACTATCGTTTTTCTCGTCTTGACGTTTTAGATCTTCGACTAAATCATCATCCAATGCTGTTTGTGGGAGATCCAAGACGATCCGGTGAGGACCTGTCATCACAAAGGACTGAGGAATTACAGGTATGGTCGTTTCAATACGAACACGATCGCCGTCCTCAGATACATCTTTCAAAATATTGAGGCGCTCGATCTCAACCTGATTATTTTTCTTGTCCCACGCAAATGACCCTCCGAGCTCGTCCTCCATTTGACGTAATGGGAGGACCAACTGATCATCAATCGTCATCCCGCGCTCAGGTCGTTTCCACGCAAAGCCTTTTTGTCCCACTTGTTCAGCTACAGCCTGTGCGGACGCGTACATCGTGTCCTCCACTTGATACAGCTTGATCGGCTGGGTTGGTGCCTTGCCATTCAGCTTTACCTGTGGTGTTTCGTTCGCAATGACAGTTCGTGTGCTGTTGTCCCACCCGACTGTAACGCCAAGTGACTCCCCAACAAAACGCAGTGGCAGCAGCATACGCTTTTGTGAAATAACAGGCGGCGTATCGAGCTTCACTTGTTTGCCGTTCAACACTGCTGAACGGGAGTCAAGTGTAAGGGAGAGCTGCTGCGTGCCTTTGGTAATGACAGCTGTTCGAGTAGCGTCATTCCAATCCACGGTTGCACCTAGCCCTTCGGCGATGACACGGACGGGAACCAACGTGCGTCCATTCTTGATGACTGGCGGTACTTCAGCATTCACTGCTTGTCCACCAATCATGAGATTGACAGCTTCCTCTGAGGCACTGCTTGCCGCAACCGCCCAACTGGGGATTAGCAGCAGGACCAACAGCGCAAAAAGCAGAGGGTAAAATCGTCTCTTCATCCTGACCTCCTCCGTGATGTCTGTTTTCTCGTTATGTGGCGTCAGCCAATGTGCAACGTTCACCATTCTATTAGACGCTAGATGATCTGTAAAGTTTATAGTCTTTTGGTACCAAAATGAAAAGACCGCCTCCACAAGCCCGCGAGACAGTCTTTGCAACTGATCATGTGTTATCGAAAAAATCCCCTTCTCTCTTGCCTACTTACTTCTTGAACCGGTTTTTTTATCATGTTCAAGCCCCCGTTGGCAAGAAATTGCTGGATTAGCGAAATCACAGCTGGATTCGACAGCACCTTAATGGAGTCGGCTACCTTGGGGTTTTTTAATTGGGGAATAGCGTCGCCTAGATACGGTAAAAGCGGCAGTAAATCTTCGATAGAAATGGCAGGCTTTTGTGGTTGGGGTACAGCTTCCACTTGAGCGGCATTCCTTCGTCCTCCAAACAACAGGCCTCGCCGTTCGCCTGTATTTCTTGGAGGTGCTTGTTTGAGACGTCCCAGTGTATTCTTCATGTCCTGGAGCTCCTGTCGCACCTGACTCATCTCTCTCATCATTTGGGCATTGCTTGTATGTTGTGCATCCGCAAGTTTGTTGATCGATTCTTGCAAATTGCTCCTGGGGACAGCCTGCTTCTTTTTCGCTTTCATTTTCTCAACGATAATCCCACCTCCCTCCTCACTCTCCCCCCTTATCTAAACCGTTTTTTTATATTTTCCAAATCCTTTGCAGTGACACCTTTTTTCGAAAGCTTATTCAACAGACTTCCAACATTTTCTGTTTTCTGCATCTGACGAAACTGCGCAGCATAACTGTTAACCTCTTGCTCGGTCAATTTTTTCCCTGACTTCCTAGCCATTTCACGAATGACTTCCTTGATTCCCGCATCTGTCCTCAGCTTTTCCTTAGGAATGGATTTAACAATGTTGAGCAAAGAACCAATATCCATCAATATCCCCCCTGGTTGCAGTTAGTTCCTTTTTACTCTATGTAGCCAAGGGCGTAATGGATTGGTCATTTGTCCATGAGATAGAAAAAAAGAAGAGGGAAACGAAAATAGCCCTCTTCTCCTGCATTCTTATTTTTTGGTGAGATCCGCATATTTGAAATCGATAGCACCCAGACCATCCATCACGACATCTTTCAAATTCTCGTTCTGCACCCAAGAGTTCGCGTAGAAGTAGATTGGCATGATTGGCATTTCGTCCATCAGGATTTGCTCAGCCTGCATGAGAATTGCTTTGCGCTTCTCTGGGTCTTGCTCCAGAGCGGATTGGTTCAGGAGCTCCTTGTACTTTGGATTTCCCCAACGCGTATCGTTGTTTCCGCCGACTTTTTCTTGGAACATTTCCAAGAAGTTGATGGGATCATTGAAGTCACCCAGCCAGCCTCCACGAGCGATTT
Organism: Brevibacillus fortis; assembly: GCF_046196545.1. Classification (GTDB taxonomy): domain Bacteria; phylum Bacillota; class Bacilli; order Brevibacillales; family Brevibacillaceae; genus Brevibacillus; species Brevibacillus fortis_A. The sequence goes on along the minus strand of NZ_CP176370.1, from coordinate 548,899 downwards.
GATAATTACCTTGGTGTACGTCTTCTAAGTATACCTTCCATTCTTTATTTTCGAGCTTGATATCTACGCCGAGGTTTTTCTTCCATTGAGCCTGTATTTCTTTTGCAATCTTTTTATGACCTTCGGATGTGTTGTAGATGAGTGTGATTGGGGGGAGTTTGGAGATACCCTCTTCCTTCATACCTTCCACCAGTAATTTCTTAGCAGCTTCAAGGTCATTGTCTTTGAAGTAACCGTCTTTGTTCAACGCCATGCTTGGTGGTACATAGCCTGTTGCCGGTACTTGACCAGCTTTCAGGATATCGGCGGTGATGCTTTCACGATTAATGGCATACGCGAACGCCTTACGAATTTTTGCGTTGGTAAACGGTGCTTGCTCTGTATTGAAACGATAAAAGTAGGCACCGGCGATTGGCTGTGTCTTCAAGATGCCAGCTTCCCTCAAAACCGGAAGTGCGTCGGTTGGCAGGGAGGAGTTTGGAGCACCCGCCCAATCCAACTCGTCGTTATCAAACATGGACAATTCCGTATTCTCATCCTCTATCATGGAGAATTCGATCTTATCCAATTTTACATTGGCTTTATCCCAGTACTTCTCGTTCTTTACGACAGTCAGCTTGCTCTTGTGTTCCCATGTTTCCATTTTGAATGGTCCGTTGCCAACTACCGTCTTTGCCTCGTCAGCCCATTTTTTGTTGCCTTCGACTACCTTCTTGTTCACAGGGAAGTATGTTTTGAAAGCAACCAGCTCTGGGAAAAATGGTGTCGGGTTTGTCAGTTCCACTTTTAGCGTCTTATCGTCAATCGCCTTTACTCCAACGTCTCCCGCCTTGCCGATTCCTTTGTTGAAGTCTTCTGCACCTTTCACATAATACAACTGGTAGGCGTAGCTGGAATCTGTCTTTGGATCAAGCACGCGTTTCCAAGCATATTCGAAGTCATGTGCCGTTACTGGATCGCCGTTGCTCCATTTTGCTTCACGAATCTTGAATGTATAAGTCTTCCCATCCTCAGAAACGGTATAGCTCTCTGCTGCGGCTGGGTGCACCTTCCCGTCTTTTCCGAGACGTGTCAGACCTTCGAATATAGCCGTGATGATCGTACCAGAGGTAGTATCCTCCGCAATTCCTGGGTCTGCTGTAGGCGGCTCCGATTGCAGATTCATTCTTAATACTTTAGGCTCAGCTGCTTGGATAGCGCCTTCGTACCCTGTCATCATTCCACCGAAAACGAGGACCGAACTCAACACCATAAAAACACTCTTCTTCATCATATGCCCTCCATTACCCCCTGATAAAATCTTCCAAAAATAGTATACAATAAAAAGTAAAAATTTGGATATTAAATAGACAAAAAAAGAAGAGAGGTGAGTATAACACCGCTCTTCTTTTACATGCACAGCTATTATTTCTTTTCTACGAAATCTGCGTACTTGTAGTCTACAGCACCCAGACCATCGATGATAACATCTTGTACTCTGTCGTCCTTCACCCAAGATTGAGTATAGTAGTAGATTGGCATAATTGGCATTTCATCCATCAGGATTTGCTCAGCCTGGGCCAGGATTGCTTTACGTTTTTCTGGGTCTAGCTCCAGAGCGGATTGGTTCAGGAGTTCTTTGTACTTCGGATTTTCCCAACGAGTATCGTTGTTTCCGCCGTCTTTTTCCTTGAACATTTCCAGGAAGTTGATTGGATCGTTGAAGTCACCCAACCAGCCTGCACGAGCTACTTGGTATTTACCTTGGTGTACATCATCCAAGTAAACCTTCCACTCTTTGTTCTCGAGCTTCACGTCAACGCCGAGGTTTTTCTTCCATTGGTCTTGGATTGCCTCAGCAATCTTTTTGTGACCTTCGGAAGTGTTGAAGGATAGAGTAAGTGCAGGGAATTTGGTGAGACCCTCTTCTTTCAATCCTTCTTCGAGCAATTTCTTCGCTGTTTCGATGTCATTATCCTTGTAGAAACCGTCTTTGTTCAGCGCCATGCTTGGTGGTACATAGCCTGTTGCAGGCAATTGACCAGCTTGCAGGATGTTATCGATCAGGCTTTGACGATCGATCGCATAGGCAAACGCTTTACGGATTTTCACATTGTTGAACGGTGGTTTTTCTGTATTGAAACGGTAGAAGTAAGTACCCGCGATTGGCTGAGTTGTCATTTTGCCGGATTCTTTCAAAGCCGGGATCGCGTCTGTTGGCAACGCAGAAGTTGGAGCTCCTGCCCAGTGCAGTTCACCGTTTTCCCACATGGACAGCTCAGTATTCTCATCCTCTACCATGGAGAATTCGATTTTGTCCAATTTCACGTTGTCTTTATCCCAGTAGTTATCGTTTTTGGAAACGACGAGCTTGCTCTTGTGCTCCCAAGAATCCATTTTGAATGGACCGTTACCAATAACTGTTTTCGCATCGGTAGCCCATTTCTCGTTGCCATCCACTACTTTTGGATTAACTGGGAAGTATGTTTTGAATGCAACCAGCTCCAGGAAGAATGGAGTTGGGTTCGCCAGTTCTACTTCGAGTGTTTTATCGTCAATTGCTTTTACGCCAACGTCTTCTACTTTACCCTTGCCTTTGTTGTAGGCTTCTGCGCCCTTCACATAGTACAGTTGGTAGGCATAGTTGGAAGCTGTTTTTGGATTAAGAGCGCGTTTCCAGGCATATTCGAAATCTTTTGCCGATACAGGATCGCCATTGCTCCATTTGTTATCACGAATTTTGAATGTATATTTTTTACCGTCTTCAGAAACAGTATAGCTCTCTGCTGCTGCTGGATTATATTTACCGTCTTTACCAACGCGAGTCAGACCTTCGAAGGTAGCAGTGATGATGGTGCTGGAAGTTGTATCTTCCGCGATACCTGGGTCAGCTGTTGGTGGCTCGGAGTGCAGGTTTAGTTTCAGTACTTTAGAGCCAGTTGGTGCAGAATTTTCTGTCTTTGTTCCGGAAGCGTTGCTATCTGCCGGTGCCGCCTGGTTTCCGCCACCGCATCCTGCGAGTGCCGCGCCAAGAACGAGGATAGAACTCATTGCCACGAAAACATTCTTTTTCATACAAGTAATCCCCCTTTTCTAAATCTTTTATCAATATACATGGTTTTATATATTTTTTAAATATGTTTTAGAATGATTTAATAAATTTTTATTTATTTATAAAGAGAATTAATAAATTATAAAACATATTGATCGATAAATAAATTTTCCAGAACATCCCTACGTCGATACCTCTAAGAAAAACCGCATAATATCAAGCTTTTTCAGAGTTGAGGATTCAGAACTCATTTATCGATACATTTTTTCATTCACCCAATTTTATCGACATTCAGCAAAATGGCAATAGTAATTTAATTTATCCTCTGCTCGATTGTTCTCTCTTAAAATGGTTTACAAAAAAAAGAAGAGTGCCGTAGCACCCTTCTTTTTTTACAACGTGTTATGCACTTTTTCTTATTGAATGTCTGCCCATTTCCAGTCTACGAAACCGAGACCGTCGAGTACTACACCTTTTACTTTGTCTTTTTTCACATAAGAATGTGTGTAGTAGTAGATTGGAACTGCTGGCATTTCGTCCATGAAAATGGCTTCTGCTTGTGCCAGGATTTGTTTGCGTTTTTCTGGGTCTTTTTCCAGAGCAGATTGGTTCAACAGCTCTTTGTACTTCGGATTTTCCCATTTCGTGTCGTTGTTGCCGCCATCTTTGTCCTTGAACAGGTCCAAGAACGTGTATGGATCGTTGTAGTCACCAGACCAGCTGGAACGTGCGATTTGGAATTTACCTTGGTTCACATCTTCCAAGAATACTTTCCATTCTTTGTTCTCCAGCTTAATGTCTACGCCGAGTGCTTTTTTCCATTGGTCTTGGATCGCTTCGGCAATTTTCTTGTGGCCTTCAGACGTATTGAAGGAAAGAGTCAGGGTCGGCATTTTGGTAATGCCTTCTTCCTTCATACCTTCTTCCAGCATTTTTTTCGCTGCTTCAACATCGCCGTCTTTGAAGTACGGGCTTGTTGCCACTGCCATTGTTGGCGGGATCAGACCCATAGCTGGTTCTTGGTTTGCTTGCGTGATGTTGTCGATGATAGACTTACGATCGATTGCATAAGCAAACGCCTTACGGATTTTCGCGTTGTTGAACGGCGGAACTTCCGTATTGAATTTGTACATGTACGTACCCGCGATCGGGCGTGTTTGCATTTGACCGGTTTCTTTCAATGCAGGAATCGCATCGGTAGGAAGTGAGCTCAAAGGTGCTCCGGACCAATCCAGATCGTCATTGTCGAACATGGACAGCTCTGTATTTGCATCTTCAACCATGGAGAAGTTGAGCTTGTCGAGTTTTACAGCGTCTTTATCCCAGTAGGTATCGCTCTTCACGAGAACCAATTTGCTCTTATGTTCCCATGTTTCCATTTTGAATGGACCGTTACCTACGTGTGTAGCTGCTTCGCCCGCCCATTTATCGCTGCCTTCCACTACTTTTTGGTTAACTGGGTAGTACGTATAGAACGCAGTCAGCTCCAAGAAGAATGGGGTTGGGTTTTTCAAAGTCACGACGAGTGTTTTATCGTCTGTCGCTTTTACGCCAACATCTTCAGCTTTTGCTTTACCCTTGTTGTATTCTTCTGCATTTTTCAGGTAATACAATTGGTAGGAGTAGTTAGATGCTGTTTTCGGATTGAGCGCTCGCTTCCAAGCGTATTCGAAATCCTTTGCAGTAACTGAATCTCCATTGCTCCATTTGCTATCACGCAGGGTGAATGTATAAGTAAGACCATCTTCGGATACGTCAACTTTTTCTGCTACAGATGGATGTGGTTTGCCATCTTCGCCAATACGAGTGAGACCATCAAATGTTGCACGCAGAACCGCACTGGAAGTAGAATCCTCAGCCAATGCAGGGTCAGCAGTTGGTGGCTCGGACATCATGTTCATTCTCAATTCTTTAGGACCACTTGTTTGCTCCTTAGAAGCATTTCCTTGCTCGCCTGCTTTCTCACCGCCGCCGCCACAGCCTGCCAGCGCCGCACTAAGAACCAGGATAGAACTCATTGCTGCAAAAACGCTTTTTTTCACGGTGTTGACCCCCTATTTTTCTATCGGTAAAACTTCATTGAACGCTACTCCACAAATATACTGCATTTTTAGTAATATTGAAGACATTTTAAGTAAAATTAATTATGTTTTATTCAAACATCAAATTCTATTAAAGGAAATAAAATTGGTATTTTCATCACGATGAAGTATGCCTCTTACATGAAAATTTATGCAGCTATTTGGAGACAGTAAAAACCCCTCCGTCCTAAAAGACGAAGGGGTTCACTATGATTAAATTTTAGCTCGTCGATACTCGTTCGGCGCTACGCCGACGATTGCTCGAAAATCTCGAATGAAGTGAGAGTGATCGTAGTAGCCAAGAGAGGTAGACAGGTCCAGCCAATCTTGGACCGTTCCCTGGTCAATCTGCTCTGCCGCCTCGTGCAATCGGTATCTCTGAATGACTGATTTCGGACTGACGCCTACATAACGATCAAACAAACGCTGCATCGTCCTCATGTTCATTCCGGTCAACTGTACCGCATCCTCGACCTTCAGTACGGATCGATCTGCCTGGATCATCCTGACGATTTCACTGATGCGCGCTACATTCGGGTCAGGCTTCGGCAAATATTCAAATAGAAAGGCTTCTACTCTTTTCACCATTTCCTGATCATCTGGCATACTTAGCACTTCTTTCTCAAGCTGCTCAGTTGAAACACCAATACCAAATACGGATTCCAGACTCGTAGAAGTGCCACTCAGCTTTGATACCGGGGCATTTAGAAATGAATAAAAACCTCCGGGCTTGAATTTCACTCCGAAAACGTGACCTTGTCCCGCTAAAAGATGCGAGGAAGTCGTGCGGGCTACCCCAAAAATGCCAGTTGCTCCTTTTTCAAACACCAGATTCACATTGGGATGGGCCAGTACGGTTTGCGAGTAAGGAAGTTCCGTACGCAAATCCCACCGGACGACCCAGTAGTGCTGCACGAAGTAGCGAATTTCGGCAGATGGCTCGTATCTGTCCAGGGAAAATTTCTTCTGTCCAATCATGGCATGCAGTACACCCTTTGGGAGCTTGGCAGTCTGATTTTCCAAGGCGCGCCTCCTGTCGTGTTTTTACAATACATACTACCGAATTCTTCTTATAGTAAGAGTAGTAGTTGAGAGACTTGATTACAATTCCTAAATGAAAAAATTAGGGGGTAAAACGATGGATCTTCGCTTCGATTACTATATTGGTGCTAGGCCAGAGCAGGTCTGGCATGTCCTTACTTCCGATGAAGGCGTAAAGAGTACTTTCTTTGGCTGTACGATTCGTTCAACCTTTCAAGTAGGCGATGAGATGGCTTATGTTGGTCCGGGAAAAGACGGTGACGACACGGTGCATGTTTACGGGAAAATCTTGCAGTTCGAGCCTCATCACATTTTCAGTTTCACTGAACATCCTGGTCCTGCCTATTACGAAAATCATGCAGAATTGCAGTCTCGCGTCACCATTACCTTAGAACCGGTTGGTGGCAGCACCAAACTGACGTTGATTCAAGATCAATGGACAGAAAACCACCCCTCCCACGTAAGTGCCAGCAACAATTGGCCGATGATGCTCTCGTCGATCAAGACGTATGCGGAGACAGGCAAGACACTTGATTTTGGTTACGAATAGAAAAGAATCCCGAGACCAGGAAATGCCCTGACCTCGGGATTTTTATATTTTCGTTACTCCGTCATCTCTGCCCACTTCAGGTCGATAAATCCGAGTCCATCCACTTGAACGCCTTTCACCTTGTCGCTCTGTACCCAGACATCCACATCCGTGAACATGGGAATCAAAGGCATAGCATCTATGAAGATTTGCTCAGCTTCTCCAAACAGTTGCTTGCGCTTCTCTGGATCAGTTTCTACCGATGCCTGTTTCAGCAGCTCTTGGTAGCGCGGGTCTTCCCAGCCCGTGTCGTTGTTGCCTGTTTTACCATCACGGAACATTTCCAGGTAGTTCATTGGATCATTAAAGTCTGCATTCCAGCCGATACGGCCGATTTCGTAATTGAGCTCATGCATATCCTGTATGTGAACAGTGGCCTCCTTTACCATGAGCTTTACTTCAATGCCAAGTTTTTGTTTCCATTGGTCCTGAAGCGCTTCGGCAATTTTCTTATGTCTGTCGCTTGGATTGTAAGATAAGGTGATCGGAGGCAGCTTTGTCACGTTGAGCTCCTTCATGCCTTCTTCCAACAGCTTTTTTGCTGTTTCTACATCATTATCCTTGAAGTAGCCTTCTTTATTGATAATCATGGATTGTGGCAGCATCCCCATCGTTGGCACCTGACCAACTTGTGTGATGTTATCTACGATGGTTTGACGATCTACCGAGTATGCCAATGCTTTACGAATTTTCACATTGCTGAGCGGCCCTTTTGTCGTATTCAGCTTGTACCAGTACATCGTCGCTTTTGGATGAACAACGAGCTTGCCCGCATCTTTCAGCGACGGAATCGCATCGGTGGGAAGCCCGCCGAGTGGCTGACCTGCCCAATCCAGCTCACCGTTTTCGAACATGGACAGGGCTGTATTATCGTCCTCGATCATCGCGAACTCAATGCGATCGAGCTTCACTACATCTTTATCCCAATAGTGCTCGTTCTTTTCAAGAACAATCTTGCTCTTGTGCTCCCATGCTGTCATCTTAAATGGACCGTTGCTTACGTGTGTCGCCGCTTCGTTTGCCCATTTTGGATTGGCCTCCACTACTTTTTGGTTAACCGGGTAGTACGTGTAGAAAGCCGTCAGCTCCAGAAAGTAAGGCGTTGGATTCTCCAGCGTGACTTCCAGTGTTTTGTCATCGATTGCCTTTGCACCGAGGTCGTCGGGCTTTGCCTTGCCTTCGTGAATCAGCTTCGCGTTTTTAATGTAGTACAGCTGATAGGCATACTCGGCACCTAAGGTTTTGCCGAGTGCACGCTTCCATGCATACACGAAGTCATGGGCAGTTACTGGATCACCATTGCTCCATTTGGAGTCGCGGAGCGTAAACGTATACACCAGTTTGTCATCCGAGAGCTTCACATCGGATGCTACTGAATTCACTGGCTTTGCGTTTGCATCGAAGCGAGTTAAGCCATCAAACGTAGCACGAACGATCGCTCCCGCAGTGGCATCCTTCGCAAGACCAGGGTCCGCTGTAGCAGGCTCACTCATAATGTTCGCCCGAAATACCTGCGGCTTTGTGTTTGCAGGCTTTTCAGCTGTCGCTGCGGTTCCCTCAGCTGGAGGGGTTGTCGTTGATGGCTGCGTACTCGTGGAGCATCCAGCTAACACGCTTCCGGCGACCAGCATCGCGCCAAGAAACAACCTGAGATTTCTTTTCATCAGAAAATTCCCCCTAATCTATATTTTCTCATTTCACACAATATACTCGACAAGAAATGAGTTGAAAACGGGGACGAGATATATTTAACCAAATTTTATAAAAATTCACTATATTATAAATAAAAGTGAAACCCAACCAGCTTTCGAGCCAGTTGGGTTTCGTTGATCGATCAATTATTTCTTCAATTAGAACGCTGGAATAATCGCGCCTTTATATTCATCTTCAATGAACTTTTTCACTTCAGGTGAGTTCAGTTCTTTTACCAGCTTTTGAATGGCTTCGGAATCCTTGTTGTCAGGACGAGCTACCAAGAAGTTTGCGTATGGAGAATCTTTGTCTTCAATAAACAGGGCGTCTTTTGTTGGAACAAGCTTTGCTTCCAGCGCATAGTTGGTGTTGATCAACGCCAGATCTACTTCTTCCAGAACGCGCGGCAGCATTGCTGCTTCTACTTCTTTGAATTTCAGGTTTTTCTTGTTCTCAACAACGTCTTTCACTGTACCGCTGATGCCAGCGCCTTCTTTCAGCTTGATCACGCCGTTTTTCTCCAAGAGTGCGAGTGCGCGACCGCTGTTTGTCGGATCGTTTGGCAGCGCGATAGTTGCGCCATCAGCTAATTCATCCACAGATTTTACTTTTTTGCTGTAAGCGCCGAATGGCTCGATGTGTACAGCCACTACTGGCTCCAGGTTCATGTTTTGTCCTTTATTGAAGTCTTCCAGGTAAGGCTTGTGCTGGAAGAAGTTTGCGTCGAGTTGTTTCTCGTTCACTTGAACGTTAGGTTGTACGTAATCAGTGAACTCTTTGATTTCCAGGTTCACGCCTTGTTCTTTCAGTTTTGGTTGAACCAGCTTCAAGATTGCTGCATGTGGAACGGGAGAAGCGCCTACCTTCAATGTTACTTCCTGTTGTCCGCCTTGTGCGCCGCCTTCAGCTGGAGCAGGTGCTGTTTCGGTTTTGCCTCCGCAAGCTGCCAAAGAAAATGCCAACACAGTAGAAAGTACAGATACGACTAGCTTTTTCATAAATGATTTCCCCCTTGCATGTATTTCATCTTATTTTTTGAAAATCTATATGGAAAGATCCTATTTGCGGCTGAACTTTAGAACCAGACGGTCCCCCAGCGATTGTAAGATCTGTACCATCACCAGCAAAATAACAACAGTTACAATCATGACATCGGTTTGGAAACGCTGATAACCGTATCGGATCGCCAAGTCACCCAAACCACCACCGCCAATTACCCCAGACATCGCTGTATAGGAAACCAGCGTAACCGTCGTGATCGTAATACCCGCTATCAGGCCTGATCTAGACTCTGGCAAAAGGACATTCCAGACGATCTGCCAATTGGAAGCCCCCATAGATTGTGCGGCCTCAATCACGCCTTTATCAATCTCGCGCAGAGAGGTTTCCACCAAACGTGCGAAAAACGGAGCGGCACCAAATACGAGCGGCGGAATGGCACCCAGTACGCCGAGTGAGGTTCCTACGATCATTTTCGTCACAGGAATCAGCAAAATCATCAAAATGATAAACGGTACCGAGCGCAATACATTGACCACGAATGATGCGATCGTATAAAAAGTGCGGTTTTGCAGAAGCTGTCCGCGTGAAGTCAAAAACAGAATGATACCCAACGGCAAACCAATCAGGACGGTAAACAGGGTGGAGAAGCCGAGCATCGTGAGCGTATCCATCGTACCTACGCCGATTTCAGCCCAATCCACATTTTCGAATGTCCAGTCCATTTATATCACCTCTACTTCCAAGCCACGTTGGCGCAGCGTCTCGATGGTCTTTTGATTCTGTGCGACATCGCCTTCCAGCTCAATCACCAACTGACCATACGGCGTATCCTTCATGCGGGAGATCGTTCCCTGCAAAATACTGAACACCGTACCTGTCTCTTGCATCGTTTGAAACAGGATCGGCTGGTACGTTTTTTCTCCGAGGAAGGTGACACGAGCAATCGTGCGGTTCCCCGAGGCCTTTTCATGCTCGACTGCTTCACGCAGCTCTGTAGAATCCGCCACTTGTTCCACGAATTCTTGTGTCGTTGGATGCTTCGGACGAAGGAATACATCCAGTACGTTACCCGACTCGACGATCTTTCCTCCATCAATCACGCCGACACGATCACAAATAGAACGAATGACGTGCATCTCGTGGGTAATCAACACAATCGTCAAGCCTAGCTTGCGGTTGATGTCCAAGAGCAGTGCGAGAATGGAGTTCGTCGTCTGCGGATCGAGAGCCGATGTAGCTTCGTCACAGAGCAGCACTTTTGGATCATTCGCGAGCGCACGGGCGATCCCGACACGCTGCTTCTGTCCGCCAGACAGCTGGGACGGATATTTGTCCTTATGTGCCTCCAAGCCAACCAGCTTCAGCAGCTCGTTTACTTTCTTGTCAATCTCTGCCTTCGGACGCTTTGCCAGCTTGAGCGGAAAAGCGACATTTTCGCCGACTGTTGAAGAAGACAGCAAGTTGAAGTGCTGAAAAATCATGCCGATTGAGCGGCGCTTTGCTTGCAGTCTCCCTTCATCCAGCTTTGTCAAATCGACGCCGTCCACAATAACTTCCCCTGAAGTTGGGCGCTCCAGCAAATTGATGCATCGGATCAATGTACTTTTCCCGGCACCAGAGTGTCCGATGATCCCGTATATTTCTCCTTGCTCTATGGAAAGGTCGATCCCCGTTAACGCTGGGATGGTTTTACCTTGTACTTGATAGCTTTTATGCAATTGACGCAATTGGATCAACGCATCCACCTCCCGACCACAATCTTGATAAAATCAGAAAACCCCTTTTTCATAAACGAAAAAGGGGCTGCAACGCAATGTTATACGTTCGCATCCACCCTTCTCATCTATACAAGATCCAAACAATCTTGTAGGAATTGGCACCGCGACGTTCATCCGAAAATGAACCGGCTGCCGGGCTTCATAGGGCCTGTCCCTCCGCCTCTCTTGATAAGAAAGATATCTACGTATATTATGTTCGTCTTTTCTATTTCATGATGATACAAAACGGATTATATCCTTTTTGAAAATATCACGTCAATAGTAATAGTAGGAAAAGTTTTTTAATCCATGACGCCATTGCGGATGATCGTTGACTTTACGTGAAAGCGAAACGTTGCTTCCTTAAACATTTTTCTCCACTCAGCCTGCGTCATGTTTGCCATCCCTCTTCTATTTGCACGATACACCGTCCCGAAGCCAGCGGGATCGACATTGAGGTCCTGCAATTTGTGGACTACTTTCTGCAGTTCTTTTTCGATCTCTTTTTCCAATGCATTTTCCATGATTTTCATCAACTTTGCATTCTCCAACTTCAGCGGAAGGGTTAATTCCAAAATTCGCGCATTTAATCGGATATGAATATCAAAGAGTGGGGGGGATACTTGAGTCAGCTCGATTTTTGATTGGCTGGAAATCGTGTCAAAGACAAGCTGCACACGGTCTTTTTTACTTCCGTGACTCTTGGGCACCTCGCCAAAAATATGAGCAGGGACAGAAGTATCGTAGCTGCCAATGCTGAATTTTCCATGCATGAGCTTGATTAAAAAAGCTTCCTTAGGTGTGATCCATCCTACATAACGCTCCCCTTGAAATAATGCGATACCCTTGATTTGCAGCTCATCTCCCTTTCTTGCAATGAACGGCATGATCGGGTCGATTCCTTTGTCATAATAAGCCCGAAAAAACTCATGCATGGTGGAAGACGGAATTTTTTCCCCTTCAATATTTTGCTCAATCATACGATATAGATAGATTCCGATATTCCCTTCTTCAGAATAGGGATACGTTAACATATCATATGTTTCGCCTTCAAATAGGCAAAGATAAACCCTGCTGGAAATAGAGGAATCCCGATATAGCGTGTCAACGATACTGCCAAGTCCACGCTTAGCCAAATTTTCACTGTAGAGTGCGACACGAATCTGCCCACCCAATACTTTTTTATCTGATTGTAAATTTATCCGATCCCGAATTCCCTTGCTGGTTTCACCGGTGGCTGAAAAAACCTGTATCTTTTCTTTCGCCTCTGGATTAATGGAGGGCATGATTGCTGTCCCCCGAATGTTTCCATCCTTTAAAAGATCATAGCCGACCGCCGTGGCAAGTCCTGTCTCATCAAAAATTTGCCGATCTGAACAGCCTGCCAAAACGAGGACACATGAACACCACATCGCAAAAAGCCGCTTGGATAATTGCATCCAATGTTTTCGATCAGGCAGCATCAGGCACTCTCTCCTTTGCTGGTTGGTTTCGCCCTTTGCTTTCGCTGCTTAAAACAAACCATAAGGTACAAAAAATAGGGGTACACGTAAATAATGTACAGGGTTATATCCGAGAATATATTCGTCATCCTGCTCATCTCCTGCCTGGATAGCAGCGACAAGGAAGCTACATAAATCACGAGAATAATCCAATACAATGAATGACGCAGGTTGAATCCGAACAAGCGCTTGAGACCCCGGGCAGAAGCCCACAAATACAGCATGATATTCGGCAAGATCACGAGAAGCCATAACGAAATGACAACCAGCTCAAACCTTTCCAGAATAGGGAGGTACACCATCTTTTGCATGTTGAGTGTCGCCCAGATCGTTCTCATGAGCTGACCCTGACTAAAAAAAACCAGCGCCACAATCATGACAAACAAATAAATCAGATACGTCACTAGCACTCCCAACTGCACACTTTTATTTACTCTATCTTTATTTTGTACATAAGGATAGACAACGTAGAGAATCTCAAAGCCGGCACTGGTCAGAGACATGGCGATCATTCCATTGAAAAGGTCCTCTAGGCTAGTGTCCATGATGGGAAGCAAATATTCCCAACGTGCAAATTGCAAGGGAAAATATAAATCAAGTATCAGCCATATCGTGACCATAATGGAAAAAAACGAATAGCCTGCTATGACTCTTATCCCCCCTACGACTGTGTAAAACGCTAGAAAAAGGATGATGCCAGACAGAATCCATGTAGGCAAATTCGGAAAGACCCATGTTTGGACAACTTCGATGTAGGTACGCAAAATGACTCCAGCCGACACAAAAAAATAGGTCAAATAAATGATGCTAATGCCTGTTCCCAACCACTTTCCGAACACATCTTCCTGAATTCCGTAAATATCGGCTGAGGGGTATCTATGCAAGGTCTTGTTAATGGTCATCACCGTAAGATGAGTAAACAAGGCTGCGAGTATGACAGATATCCAAGCATCGTGCCCCGCTTCCTTGGCAATGATTCGTTGGAAGCCCAGAATCCCCATCCCTAGCTGCGTGCCATGCACAAGAACCCCTGCAAGAAATGCCGATATCGTATTACCCTTACTTACATCGATGTTTATATTCATGGCAGCCTCGCTTACTCGTCAATGTCTTTCTTCTCTTTGGCTCTATCCCTGTCGAAGCGCGATATTCGTTTTGGGTTAAAAAACTTGAGGCGCTCCGAAAGGGAGGATAAGGGAGCGCGTATAAATCCATCCTTCCAATCTGAAAATCGCACGGGGTAAATCGGGTACATATACGGACGCCCCAAGCTGGTCTGGCGAAGCAAGTGACTGGCTAAAAAACTAAATCCGACCACAATACCTAATGCCCCCAGCACACCCGCCAGAAAAATCATTGGAAAGCGAACTACCCGGATCGTAGAACCGATCATATAGCTAGGCGCGATAAAGGATGACAAAGCCCCGAGGGCAACGATAATAATCAAAATATTGCTCGTGAATCCGGCCTGAACGATAGCTTGTCCGATAACAATACCGCCCACGATACCAATCGTCTGACCGACCTTGGTCGGTAGCCTCGCTCCCGCTTCCCGCAAGAGCTCAATGATCAATTCCATCAAAATGGCTTCCCACAGTGGTGGAAACGGTACCCGAGAGCGCGATTGTGCGAGAGAAAGCAACAGATCAGCCGGAATCATCTCGTAATGATAGGTCAGAGCTGCCACGTAAATCGGTGTCAGCATCAGGGACAAAATCATGGCAAAGATTCGCATGACCCTGTTGAAGGTAGCGAGACTCCAACGCAAGTAATAGTCATCTGGCGACTGAAAAAATTGCAGCAGGGTAGTTGGCCCGAGTAAAGCGAACGGACTCCCCTCCACAAGAATGGCAATCTGTCCTTGGCGCAAACCGTGTATGACACGGTCTGGACGCTCTGTTTGCTGAAGAGTAGGAAATAATGATTTCTCATTGTCTGCGATATGCTGAGCCAGTATGGTAGAATCCAGACTGGTGTCTAATTCCAGATCATCAATCCGTTGACGTACTGTATTCACATTTTCCTCATCGGCCGTCCCACTCAAATACAGCATCGACACATTCATCGGTATCGTTTTCCCCACGTTCAATCGTTCATGGAACAATCTTGGGGTAGACATATATTTGCGGACGATGCAGATGTTCACATTCAGTTCTTCTACAAAAGCAATCTGTGGGCCGAGTACAACTGTTTCAATTTCGGGTGCTTGAATGCTTCTGCCAACTGTGCCATCACTGGGAAACGCCAAGCCGTAGGACGAGTTCTCCAATTGAATGATAATATGACCGCTGAGTAAACGTTCAATGGCTTCCCCCTCATCGAAAACTCGGTTACTGCTTGATGCTCCTAAGTGCTGAGCTATCACTTCAATCCCGCTTTCTTCCAAACAAATCTCACGCAGCTTCGGGATGAGCTCACTGTAAACAACCTTGGCATCCGCCATGGTCGATAAATAGAAAAGTCGCACGCGGCCTTCAGGCTCATCGATATGCTCAGTGACCAAGTCGCTTGTATGTGTAAACCAATTGCGTGCACTCTCCCGATCCATCGACATTGTCACCTCAGCACTTAGAAAATCATGGTTAGTCTTTCCTAATAAACACAAAAAAAACAGCACGCTTAGTTTTGCGTGCTGTTTTTCTTTTCTCCCACGGGTTGATCTGATGCTTCTGTAGGAGGGGCTATTTTTTCTTCAATAAACGACTGAACCTGATCGACATCCGGAATCAGAACAGAGCCTGCGCGGTTGGATTCACGGAACATCCCCATTGGCGGTAATTGATAATTACCTGGCTGTAGCGTGTCCAATTTTAATCCGAGTGCAGACAGCTTCAGCATATCCACCGAACTAATATTGGTTTGAATATACGGTGTTACTTCCTTCAAAATTGTAGGAAGCTGCATCAGCGTCGTACCATTCTTCATCTGATCCACGACTGCTGTCATTAATTTCCGCTGACGCTCCGTCCGTGTATAATCTGAGGTCGCGTCATGGCGGAAACGAACATATTGCAAAGCTTTGTCTCCATCCAGCTTTTGCAGACCCTTTTTCAGATTAATATCGTACTCGCCTTTATCAGTCGGGTCATGATAATACATGTTTTTTTCTACATCGATCTCGACTCCGCCCACTGCATCAATCAGAGCCTTGAAGCCTTCAAAGTCAGTAATCACGTAACGATCGACCGGAAGTCCAGTAAACTGACTAACGGTTTCCATTGCCAGCTCAGGTCCACCTTCTACAATCGCAGAGTTGATCCGAGAGCTGCCTCTACCGGGAATATCTACATACGTATCACGCAGGATTGAGAACATATCATAACGTTTCCCCGCAGGATCGATGCTGACCAGCATCATGGAGTCAGAACGAGGAAGCCCGTTATTTTTCATTCCTCTGCGGTCTACTCCCATCAGCAGGATATTGACACGTTCCTTGCCATCCCACTCTGGTATTTCTGCTGCTTTGGTGGAATTCCCACCACTAGGCGGTGCGATGTTAGGCTCTTGAATATTTTGAGCAAATTGATAAAAAGAGTATCCGTAATATCCAGCTGTCGCAGCCATCACGACAAGCAAAAGAAGCAACACTCGTTTCCATATCTTCATAAAGTCCACCTTTATTCTCTATATCCTCAGTTGATGTCATCTCTCCACTTTGTCTAGTATACTCGAATTCGACAAAAGTGGAGCAGCCTTTATTTGGGTACCTGTGACATTATAAACATTTTAATTTACAAAGTTTAGAATATTCGCTATACTATTCTTATCCATAATGGTAAGGGGTGTATTCGCGTGATATCACCGTCAGCTTTCCTCAATCGCTATCCACGTGAGGCCATTTTCTTCCTCATCGCCAGCTTTATTAACTCCTCCGGGAGTGCCTTTATGTGGCCACTTACTACCTTATACGTACATACCATTTTGCAACGCTCGATGATCGAAGCTGGATTCGTCCTGATGATCCAATCTCTGGCTGGGATCTTCGGCCAATTCATCGGCGGATCGTTGTTTCATCGACTAGGTGCCAAGCGTCTTATTGTCGGCGCATTGATTATTCAAGGACTTATTCAATTTTCCATTCCTTTCGTTCAGAGCTGGCCTGTCTACCTGATTCTCATGATGGGGCTTGGCTTTACGTTCAACCTGTCGTTTCCTGCCATTCAGGCATTTATCGGTTTTCGCTGGAAGGAACAGCGTCGCGAATTATTTAACATCGTCTACGTCGGTAATAATTTGGGGATGGCAATCGGAACCGCATTGGCAGGCGTCATTGCCACTTTATCCTTCCAGCTTACTTTTTGGTTCAACAGCACGAGCACCTTATTGTTTGCCCTGTTCTTCTTCCTTTTTATGAAGAACATATCCCATCAGGAGCTGGTCGGAGAAAACCTGGAAGAACAGCAAAAGCATCGTGTGAAAAACAACTTTACCCTGCTATTCCGCTACCAATTGTACTTGTTTATGGCATTGGGCGCAGCATTCATTTTCTTTTCCAATACGGTATGGAACACAGGCGTCGCTCCCTATATTACCGAACAAGGTATGCCTCTGTCTTCGTATAGCTGGCTGTGGACCATCAACGGGATTATCATTTTTGCCGGGCAGCCCATCACATCCTGGATCAAGCGGCTGTTGAATCAGAGCTTATCTGCCCAACTCGTCGTCAGTGCCATCGCGTATGCTGTCGGTTTTGGGTGTATGCTGGCCTACCACGGTAGTTATTACGCATTTGTTGTCGGAATGGTTATCACTACATTTGGAGAAATGCTCATCTCGCCGACCATTCCTACTTTTATATCGGAAAAAACCGGAGAGAATGCTCCATTTTATTTGGGGGTCGTAGGGGCGATTACAACCGGTGGGAGACTGCTGGGGCCTTTGGCTATGGGGTTCATGTATGACCATGGTGGAATTCATCCAACTCTGTTCTTGGCAACGCTTGTCTCTGCTGGTTCGGTCTTGCTCTGTCTGTTACACGCTTATTTTCATCGGGAAAAACGGACTGAGGTTGAAGCTAAATACTGATTCCAACTGCAAAGAAGCCGCCCGATCCTTTTACAGGAACGAGCGGCTTGGTTATCACACTACTTCTTTTCTTCCTTGATTGGCACTTCCCAATCGACTTTGTTCTCTTTTATTACATGATCAAGCACAACTGTTATTTCCTTCACATCTTTTTTATCAAAGAGCACATCTAGCTTCCCTTCGAGTTTTATCGTACCATCTTGGTTTTCTTTTTTGTTGACCCGTAACCATGCTATGCTGGCATCATTCCCGTTCTCGTCCTTCACCGTCCATCGCTCTGGAAGTCCCACTATATCTTTGGCCAGAATGGCTTCCAATGGAATATCGAATAAGGTATTCTCCTCATCCTCTTCCATAATGATCGGTTTAAATGTGATTTGGTTCCCAGCTACATCCACTTTTTTCGGATTTTTCTCCGGTTCAGCAAGAGATAGCTTGGTTTGAGATGAGACTTTTTCTCCTGTATAGATAGCATCGAGCTTCATTGTCAAGTTTTTTGCAGGGTCCAACGGCATGTACGTATGGACAAACCTCTTACTTGGCTGCCACTTCTGTGTGAAGTCAGTCGACGCGCCATGGCTCATGCTTATGATATTGAGATTGTGATTCAATTCATCCGATTCGATCATATCATCCCATTTGCCCACTACAGTACCCTTTTCATCGACCAGCTCGTAACGAAAACCCTCCACTACTTGCTTATTCGGATTGCTGTTTGAGAACTCTAGCTGCGTAGCAGTAGGAGCAAAGCGCGCTTCTTTTAGCTCTACTGTTGCTCCTGTTGGAGTTTTTAACTCCTTGTTCAACGCTACTGTTTTCATGGCTGCTTTTGCTGGTCGCATATCAATCGGGATATCGAAATTCCACGTGCCTTTCGTATCTGTCAGGCGCTTCACGCGCATTTCCAAAATCAATTCGTCCGGCATCGGATTCGCTTCATTAAAGTATGCGTTCATTCGTGCTTCGTAAGCGAAGTTTTCACCGTTCGGCAGCGGTAGCCATCTCATCAATTCAGATTTATCATCTAAATCCGTGATTACTTTGCCATTTTTATCTTTCAGTCGAACTTCCCTGAATTCATTCACAGTGTCGCCTGTTATGATCGTGAACTGATCCTTCCAGAACGAAGGAATCTTTTTGCCTGACGAGTCCTTCACCGAGCCCAGAATCATGATTCGCAACGGATCGGCTGCAACCGCATTGATTTCCATTGTCAGACCTTGGTCTGTCACCTTCATGTCAAGCGGCTGTACAAAGCCGTTTTCTGCCGCTTTCTTCACGCCAATGTCTGTCTGCTTTTTATCAAACAGGTTGACTGTTTGTTTCGCATTGTATGGCCCTTTTGTTACTGTTATCTCACTCGGATTGATCGATGCATAAATCCCATTCATATAGCTCGCAAACGTAGGAGAAACTGCTGTTCCGAATGTGACAACCATAGCCAAGCCTGCAACTGCAATCGTAGTTTTCTTCACAATATCCACACTCCGCTTTTTCCAATTTATTTGAACTGGTTGTTTTTGTATGGGTTTGAGCACGTTCATCGGGTAAGCGGGGAGCTTGTCTATGACATTTTGGATGGTTGCCTCCGTCTGCCATACATCTTCGGCTTCATCATTAGAGTTGTCCAGATCATCCAAATATTGTTCAAACTTGCTCTGACACGAACCGCATGTTTCCAGATGACGCTGTATGTTTTGCTGCATTCGCAAAGAAAACTTGTCTTCCAAATACGCCTTCAGCATGAATGTATTCAAGCAAGTCATAGGTAGAGGTCCCCTCCTTTACCCGAATTCGTAATGGCATTTTTGAGCTTGGCTCTGCCTCTGGAAAGACGTGTTCGCACCGTACTGATGGGAACATCCAGCTCTTCGCTAATTTCTTCGTAGCTCAAAAATTGGAGGTAACGCAGTTCCAGGACGACGCGGTATTTGGACTCCAGGGTCATCATTCGATTTTGTAAAAAGACTTTCTGCTCTTTCGCAAGGTATTCGAGCTCAGGTGAATGACTGGTAGCCAGTTCAATATCTGCTTCTGCAACTGGAATCGATCGTTTTCGGTTTCGCAGTTCATCAAAGCAATAATTGGTGGCGATCCTGTAGAGCCAGGCACCAAATTCGTAGCTTTTGCTGTAGTCACCCAAATGGTAATACACCTTGATAAAGATCTCCTGAGCCATGTCCTGCTCAAGATGCGGCTGTCCGATCATCTTGCGAATGAGCAATCTGACCCTTTTGTTATATTTTTGTATGATCTGAGAATACGCCTCTTTGTTCCCTTGGAGAACCTCCTCAATGATCAGCCTGTCGTCCTGCATCTGTCTTCCTCCCCATATCAAAACCTGTATCGAGGGCTACAGGTTCAAAAAGGTACGCTGCGCAGCTATCACCTTTTTGCTTGTACACCTTAATACGACGGAAAATGGTGGAAAAAGATCGCAACTTTTTTTAAAAAATATTATGGAAGTGAAATAATCGATGAATAAAGTCTCCCATCAACGGGAGTTTTTTTCATACCAAAAAAGCTGCCGAGGGTTTCTCGACAGCTAATGAAACAACGGCAACGATATTCAGTTGTTTCTCACTGGTGGGCAGGTAAGTGACTTTCCGTTGTCTTGCGGACCAAGACCGATGATGTACGGTACCGCTACACGGCTCCACTCTACCGGATTCGGTGCCGTGCCTACATCTTCTGGCGAGCATGAACGGAGCATGGAAGTATCGATACTGCCTCCTGGATCAAGCGCCACTGCCGCCATCCCCTCAGGTAATTCGGCTGCCAATGACTGTGTCAATCCTTCGATGGCGAACTTCGATGCGCAGTACGGTGATAAAAACGCTTCCCCGTGTCTTCCCCAGTACGAGCTAATATTGACGACGACTCCGCCATTTGCGCGCTGAACCATAAACGGTAAAAAGGTGCGAATTACATAGAAAACACCATTCACATTGATGTCCATCACTCTCGAAAACTCATTTGCCTCAAGACTAGTGACTGGACTGTTCCGGTTTATAATGGAGGCATTGTTAATCAACAGATCGGGAACGCCCACCTCGGCTCTGACTTCCTCTGCCCACTTTTCCACTTGCTCCATGACCGAAACGTCGACAACGGAAAAATGATGCTGATCTTCGAATTGCTGACGCAATCCTTGCACCTCTTTTTCCGAACGACCGCAGCCTGCAACCGTCCAGCCTGCTTCGTGAAAACGCTCGACCATTTCCCTGCCCAAACCACGTGTCACGCCTGTAATCACGACCAACTTACTCATTCTCTCTCCCCCTTCATTACCATACTTATTAAACATTTTAGTATAGTAATAAAAGGAAATTAATCCCAATAAATTTGAGTTAGGTACTCCTTTTGCGTTTCCCGGCTAATCACTCCGGAGCGGACAGTACAGGCTTCCCTGAAGGACGGAGCCTGGACCCATTTCAAACGATTACTAACACCAAGTCTGTCAAAAAAGACGCCCGTTACCGGGCGCCTCGTGATGTTTAGTGGTTTCTTATTTGTAAGTGTCGTAAGCATTGGTCAACAGGCCAGCGATTGTCGCCAGTTCGTTGTTCTCGATCTGATGACGCTCGATCATGGTCATGATTTTGCCGTCTTTCATGATCGCGAAGGATGGGGAAGACGGAGCATAGCCTTCGAAATACTCACGAGCTTTTGCAGTCGCTTCCTTGTCTTGACCTGCGAATACAGTGAAAATGTTATCCGGCTTTGTAGCGTGATTCAAGGAATGTACAACTGCTGGACGAGCGAGTCCTGCCGCGCAGCCACAAACCGAGTTCACGACAACAAGTGTCAAGCCTTTTGCATTTGGCAGTGCTTGCTCTACTTCTTCAGCAGTGCGAAGCTCCTGAAAACCGTTGCGAGTCAACTCATCGCGCATCGGTTGAATTACTTGGCTCATATATGCTTCATAAGACATCATTGGGCAACCTCTCCTTTATATCACGAAGTTTAACTTACCTATTATTATACCCCGACTGCGCCTACCCGAGAAAGCAGGAGCTACACTTCCATCAAAATGGTAAGAATCATTGGATTACGGCCTGTTTTTTCATAAATGAACGGCTTGATCACTTCATTAATCTGTGACTTCAGCTCAGACCATTCCTTGATTTTCTTATCCAATGCTTCCTGCAGACGCCCACGAACGAGCTGTGTCGCTTCCTGAATCAAGGATTCAGAACCGCGTACGTATACGAAGCCGCGGCTCACGATATCTGGGCCCGTCAAAATTTTGAAGTTCTTCATATCGAGGCTGACAACCACGACCATCAAGCCATCCTCCGCCAAATGCTTGCGATCGCGCAGGACGATATTGCCGACGTCGCCGATACCACTGCCATCAATGAGGACAATCCCTGCTTGTACTTTGCTGAGCCACGCTTTTTCGCGGTTGCAATTCAGCACTTCGCCGTTGTCCATAATAAAGATGTTGCTCTCCTCGATCCCAACCTGTTGGGCCAGCTTGGAGTGAGTCTTCAACATCCGGTATTCCCCGTGGATCGGGATGAAGTACTTCGGACGAATGAAATTGAGCATGAGCTTCAATTCTTCGCTGCTACCATGTCCCGATGCGTGAATATCAAATTCATGACTCAATACTACGTTGGCACCTGCACGGTACAGCTTGTCTATCGTGCGGCTTACGTTGATCGTATTTCCTGGAATTGGGGATGCAGAAATAATCACCGTATCTTCCGGATAAATGGAAACGGTACGATGGGAACCGGCTGCAATGCGGGTTAACGCTGCCATCGGCTCGCCTTGACTGCCTGTGCAAATAATCAGCACTTGGTTGTCTGCGTAGTTGTCGATGTGCTTAATATCAATCAGCATGCCCTCTGGCATCTGGATATAGCCTAGCTCTTGTCCAATCAAGAAAACCTTTTCCATACTGCGGCCAATAACCGCCACTTTGCGATTGCACTGCTCGGCAGCATCTACCACCTGTTGCAGGCGATGTACGTTGGAAGCGAAGGTAGCCAGAATGATGCGTCCACGCGCTTTGCGTACCACATCGAGAATCCCTTCCCCTACCGATCTCTCTGACATCGTAAATCCAGGACGCTCACTGTTCGTACTATCGGATAAAAGCGCCAAAACGTCACCGCTCGCACCAAAGCGTGCAATTTTTCCGTACTCCGTTGTTTGTCCGACTGGTGTCATGTCAAACTTGAAGTCACCCGTGTGAATGACCATTCCCTCCGGTGTATGGAGCACAATTCCCAAAGAATCAGGAATACTGTGGTTCGTCCGGAAGAATGTCGCCTTTAGCTTCGCAAAAGGAATTTCCGTATCTTCCGAAATTGGAATCAGCTTCACTTCATTTTGCAAACGGTGCTCTTCCAGCTTCGCCTTGACCAAGCCCAGGGTCAGACGACCACCGTAAATCGGCACCTTAATTTGCCGTAAAATATAAGGAATCGCACCAATGTGATCCTCATGTCCGTGCGTTAACAAAAGTGCTTTGATCTTGTGCTGGTTATCCACTAGATAGGAAACATCCGGGATAACCAGATCAATACCGAACATTTCATTCTCAGGGAATTTCACCCCGCAGTCAATGATGATGATTTCGTCCTCATACTCGACGCAGTACATATTTTTTCCGATCTCGCCGAGGCCGCCCATCGCGAAAATCTTAACGTCGCTCAAACTCTTTCCTCCTAACATCGTCGTGCATGATTATGGGAATCCGAACCAAGCATGCCATTCTTATTATATCACAACGTAAGACGTTCGTTTCACCCAGTCTTGTCTATTCCACACATTCATCTTCGGTCAATAATTGAATACTGATACTCCAAATCGGCAACTCGTTCATCCGTAACCACACTTGCTCTCGCCCAGAAGTCATGCTTCGCATAAGAATCGCCCGTCCATACCTCCGTAATTTCTCCTGAAGAGAGCTTAAGCGGTACTGCCTCGATTTCTTTTAATACGACGCCGCTTTTGTTTTTCAGTCGCAGTTTCAAATCAATCTCCAACGGCTGGTCCGACTGATTTCGTACCAGGATGAGACTTGAATACGGATACCCGGCACAATTTTTCGTACAGTCTTGTCTGCTGTATACGATGGCGAGATCAATGGGCTTCTCATTGTCCATCTTCGCCCCTTTCCACTGGTCTTTTGCTTTTTGTACGACGGTGACGTACTCCGCTTTCTTCAAAAACGGCCCCATTCCTAAAAAGGCAACAGCAAAAAAGCTAAACAAGCCAAATGCTGTACATAGAAAAACGAAATTCATTTTCCAAAACTGTTTTCTCATCGTGATTAAAAAGCCAATATACAGGAGGATACAAACAAACACTAACAGGATACAAAAGTATAAAAAGACCTCCAAATCAGACTCCGTGGGTAACACCGGAATACCATACTTCATTTGCCAATATACATTCGCGGCGAAGCAGCCTCCGTAAATCAATATGGCTGAAACAATCGTGAGCCCCCATTTTTTCCAGAAAGGAGGCTTTTGGAAAATCGCCGCAAGAACCCCCACCAAAACAGGAACGCCAAATAAGGGAATGAGCAAGTAATGCATCAAATACCTCCCACAATTCATTGTCATTATTTTCTACGAATGATATTCCGAAAAGTCTTCAAAATACATGGCAAACCATTTCGAAAAGGAGAGGGATAATCAGGTGCAGGTCACTCGCCGCCTATTTCGTTATCGGAACATGATGCCCCTTCTCTGTGCCGTACTTTTCCTGCTCATCTTTCAGACAGTCCCTACCTATGCCCAGCCTCCCTATGCAAAATGGGGCAGGCTCGCGATGCAGGAAACGATGAAGCGATATCCAAACGCTCAAATTGTGGACTACCTGCATGTCGGACGAAAACAAAAAACGCCCACCACGTCGGAAGAGACGTTTAAGCTCTTGCTTCAAGAAGGCAATCGCAGGTGGGCGTTACTCGTTCATATTGAATTCGTGAATCAGACAGAAGAAGTTGTAAACATCTCTTATGAGGAGACCCGCTAGTCAGCGAGCTGTTCCATCTCTTTCATCATGACTTCCATGTCCATGTCAGCTGCCATCCCGTACGCGCGACGCATGTTTCCATCTCCATCCACAAGGAACATGCGAGCCGTATGGGCATAAGAACCATCTGGCTGCTTCATGACCATCAGACCAAAATCCTTCGTCACTTTCTCTACAGCCTGAGCGTCCCCGCGCAGGAACTTCCAGCCACTCTGATCTGCCTTGAACTTGGCTGCATACTCCTGCAAGACTTCCGGCGTATCGTTATCAGGGTCAAAGGAAATGGAGATAAACTCTACTTTGTCTCCGAACAGTCCCTTTTCCTTCAACTGATCTTGCAGCTTGGCCATGTTGTACGTGGTCGCGGGACAAATATCCGGGCACTTGGTAAACATAAACTCAACCAGTCGTACCTTGCCAGCGCTTTCATTAAATGTATAGGTTGTTCCGTCACTGTTGTCTAAGGTGAAGTCCGCAATGGGCTTCAACACTTCGATCTTCTCTTGTGTCATGTACTTATAACCAAAGACTCCGACGATAGCCAAAATGATAATACCAGCTAACACAGGAAACCAATGTTTCTTCATCGCAGATTCCTGCTGCAATTGTGTTCCTTCACTCACGGGTTGCTTCCTCCCTGCTTGTCCCATGCGTGATGCCTCCTGATTGCAAGCGGGAGGCATCACACTGTTTCTATAGATTCTTACTGTTCGACTTCACCTGGCCATGCTAGCATGCCGCCAACCATATTCGCCACGTCATACCCTTGTGCACTCAAATACTCTGTAGCATTATGGCTTCTGGCACCACTACGGCAAACCATCACAATCGGAATGTCCTTATCCAGCTCATCGATACGATGCGGCAAAAATCCGAGTGGGATCAGCTTTGCCTCTTTAATGTGACCTGCATTCCACTCATCAACTTCACGTACATCAATGACTTGCAGCTCCTCTTTGGCTTCCAGCTTTTCCAACAGCTCTTGTGGTGTCATTTCCTTTACTCCATGGCTCATCGCTATTTATCCTCCTATATGTACGATCAGATCAGTTGTAACCACCTCCATGATATCACACGCTTTTTTACTTTTCTAACGCGAAGAGCACTTGGCTTCCCCATGCATCCGTGCTCCCTATTTTCTACCATTATCTCCTATTTCGCTGCGGCAGTAGCCACACGGGATGTGAACAGCTTAAGACAAAACCGTTACAAATTAATGGCATGAGTGAACACCTTTCATCCATATATACATAAAAACCTCCCCGATAACTGTATATTTCACATTGACAGCGAGGGGATATTTTCATACAATTACGACAATAACTTTTCTCATCAAGAGCGGTGGAGGGACAGGCCCTACGAAGCCCGGCAACCAGCAGACTAGCTGCATGGTGCCAATTCCTGCAGAATCCAATGATTCTGAGAGATGAACACAAGCCCGTGCATGAACGGAGCCTTCTTCTTCTCAGGAGAATGCTCCGTTTTTTATTATCTATTTTTCATAGAAAAAGGAGAGATGATCATGTCCGATCAACAACAATGGAAGCCAGAAACACTTGCGGTACACGGTGGGCAGGAGGTTGACCCTGTAACAGGCGCACGTGCTGTTCCGATCTATCAGACGACCTCCTATGTTTTCCGTGATACGGAGCATGCAGCCAACCTGTTTGGCTTAAAAGAATTTGGGAACATCTATACACGCATCATGAATCCCACGCAGGATGTGTTTGAGAAGCGTGTTGCCCTGCTCGAAGGTGGTGTTGGCGCACTCGCGACCGCATCCGGGCAAGCTGCCATTACGTTTGCCATCTTAAATATTGCGCATGCAGGAGACGAGATTGTCGCTTCCAGCAGCCTCTACGGCGGTACCTACAACCTGTTCGCCCACACGCTTCCCCGCCTCGGTATCAAGGTTCATTTTGCTGATCAATCCTATCCGGAAAATTTCCGTGCCTATATGAATGAAAAGACAAAAGCCGTGTTTTGCGAGACGATCGGCAACCCGCGCATTGATGTCGCTGATATTGAGGCGATCGCCAATATTGCCCACGAAAATGGCGTGCCTTTGATCGTGGACAACACCTTTGCGACTCCGATTTTGTGCCGTCCTTTTGAGCACGGGGCCGATATCATCGTGCACTCTACCACCAAATTCATTGGCGGTCACGGAACGGCAATTGGCGGTATCATCGTAGATTCTGGAAAATTCGACTGGAACAATGGGAAATTCCCAGCTCTGACTACACCAGACCCAAGCTACCATGGCGTCGTCTATACAGAGGCAGTCGGTCCACTCGCCTATATTATCAAGGCGCGCGTCCAGCTCCAGCGCGATATCGGAGCGGCTGTCGCTCCAATCAACTCCTTCTTGTTCCTGCAAGGATTAGAAACATTGCATCTGCGCATCGAGCGGCATAGCCAGAACGCCTTGGCAGTAGCCCAATTCCTCGCCAATCACTCTGCCGTAGAGTGGGTGAGTTATCCGGGACTGGAGTCAGACTCCCAGCATGAATTGGCACAAAAATATTTGCCAAAAGGTGCTGGCGCGATTCTGACCTTTGGAATTCGCGGTGGAATTGAGGCAGGAAAAACATTGATCGAGTCCGTGAAGCTGTTCTCCCATCTCGCAAATGTCGGGGACTCCAAGTCACTCATCATTCATCCAGCTAGCACAACACATCAGCAGATGACGGAAGAAGAGCAAGTGGCCGCCGGCGTGACGCCAGGATTGATCCGGCTCTCCGTCGGCACAGAGTCTATCGACGACATCATCTCTGATCTGGAGCAAGCACTGCAGCGTGCGTTGCAATTATCCACGGTGGGTTGATAGCTATGAAGAAGGATCGCGCTACCTCTTTTTTGAGCTGCGAGGTCCTTCATTTTTTTATTTATGTTCGAAAAATATTGAATTTTAAATTCGATTTTTCTATAATGCGAGCATAGATGAAATTTTTGGAAGGATGGATAAGACGTGAAAGTTTTGAACATCGGAAGTGAACGGACAACGTATCGCGTGGAGATCTCGTATTCTCCTTTATTTGAAGCTGCCTTGGGAATCGCTGCCGCTACCTACGATCAATTGCATCATACGATGGAACACCCTCCTGCCTATTGGGGTCAACTGTTGAACGAGCTATCACCTTCTGTTCGGCAAGAGGTCGACTATGCGAAGGAGCACAACACGTGGAAGACGCTTTTGCAACTGATCGATCTTTGCCCTTTCGCTGATCTGGATTCCTTTCTCTCATATGTCAGAGAGCTCTCAACAGAACAGCTCCGATACGAAGCCCTCCCTTATCTGGGTGAAAGTCTGCAGGAAGCACGGCGGAAGACTGCACAAGGAAGCAAGGATGATTGCGCCGCTTTGCAGGAAGCGTGCCGTGCCCACCTCTTTTTTGAAACGTATATCGGGCATATTACTTCCGTTGATGCAGAAGAGCTGCGTGGTCATATTCTTCGATTGATGGAAGGCTGGTATACCACTCATATCAAGCCGCGTGAGGAAGAAATCGTTCGCATGCTAGGACGGGATTGGTCGCAAAAGCAAAGCAAGCTAGGAAAGCTCAACCCGGAAGCCTTGGTGGAGTATGCAACGGGATCGAGCTATCTCCCGGAGCCTGCCGTGACACGAGTACTGCTGATCCCACAAGCGATCTATCGCCCGTGGACCGTACAGGCCGATGCTGTCGGGACGAAAATTTTTTATTATCCTGTTGCCGACGAGAATTTGCACGATGCTGTAGATCCTAATCAGCCACCTCCTTCACTGGTGCAAGCCTTAAAAGCACTCGGAGATGAGCACAGGCTGCGCATGGTCAAAATGCTGGCGGAAAAGGACCTGAGCCTGCAAGAGATAACAGATCAACTTTCTATGGCAAAATCGACAGTGCACCATCACCTGTCCATGCTGCGGTCTGCCCATCTCGTTGAAACAGCAGGCTCCCGTTACAGACTCCGCCGTCATACTTTGGACAAGCTCCCCCTGATGTGGGGTGAATTTCTGGACAGGAGCAACCCATGAACCAAACCGCGGTACAAGCCTCTGTCTGGCAGCAGCGTTCTTATCGTTGGATTCTTTTCGGTCAGCTCATTTCAGAACTCGGCGCCTCACTCGGTACCCTCGCCAATAGCTGGTTAATCTATCAGGCAACAGGCTCACAAGGTGCGGTTGGACAGATGTGGCTGTTGTATTTCTTGCCGTCGCTCGCTATTCAGTTGGTAGCTGGACCATACATCGACCGATTCGACAAGAAGCGTGTCATGCTTTTTTCTCAGTGGATGCGAGCTGCTGCATTTTGTTTGTCCTTTGTGGTCATTACTTCCGGGACCGAATCGCTCTGGCCGTTGTATTTCACTGCCTTGATCAACGGTCTCGTTCAACCGCTGTATGTGCCAGCCAGCCAATCACTCCTCCCTGCTCTGGTCAAAAGAGAGCAGCTCCTCCAAGCCAATGCCTATTTGGATAGTGTCCTGCGCATTGCCTTGATTACAGGTCCTCCTTTAGGGGGGATTCTCGTGGCGATTATCGGCGGTGAGTCAGTACTCGCATTGGTCGCGATCAGCTACGCACTTAGCGGTTTCTTTCTGGTTCTTTGTCCACTCGCCCCAGCGGATACCGCCAACAAGAAGCAATCGTGGTTTGTCATGTTTAAGGCTGGTCTTGCGATTTTTTGGCAGAAGCCCCTTTTGCTCTGGCTTGGTCTTTACTCGGCTCTCGTCCAATTTGCTGTCGGAGTTACACTCGTACTAAACCTGCCTTTTGTAGCCGGCGAGATGCAAGGCACCTCGTTTCATGTAGGCTTGTTTTTGGCTGGTTATCCGTTGGGATATTTCTTCGGCTCCTTGCTCGTGCCTCACTTCCGTAGCAGCCTTGGACAGCCCCTGATCATGTTGGGCTCACTGGTATTAGGTGGCTTAAGCTTTGTTGCAATAGGCTTTACCCATGACATCTGGCTTGCAATCACCATCGAACTGTTGGCTGGTCTGTTTGCTCCTTTTTTCCAAGTACATAGCACAAGCCTGTATCAGCTTCACGTTCCTTCCGAGCTAATGGGGCGTGTACTGTCTGTCCGCCTGCTCATCGTGCGTGCGACGATGCCCGTCGGTATTTGGCTTGGCGGACAGCTGAGCGATCAGGTAGGGATTCGCCCTCTTTACATCTCTGTAGGTGCCCTCATCGCGTTCGCTGCGCTGGCGGGAATATTATTTCGAAAATTTGTAAATAACAGGATATTCCATATATAATTAGAGCCGTATGACTCCTAAATTTTGAATGGGAAAAGGAGAATTTTCATGACTCATCCGACATTGGATAACCTGCAAGGTGCTATCAGCAGCGTCATCGTGGGCAAGGAAAGCCAGATCCGCCTATTGGTAACGGCCTTGCTCGCCCGTGGTCACGTATTGCTGGAGGACTTGCCCGGAATGGGAAAAACCGTGCTTGCCAAAACATTGGCGCAAGCGATTGGCGGCTCTTACAACCGCCTGCAATTTACTGCGGATCTACTGCCATCTGATGTCGTCGGTCTACATGTATTCAATCAACGAACAAGTGAATTCGAACTGCGCAAGGGACCTGTTTTTGCGGATGTCTTGCTCGCAGATGAAATAAACCGGGCCACTCCCAGGACTCAATCCGGCTTGCTGGAATGCATGGAGGAACGCCAGGTCACGATCGAAGGCATCACCCTGCCACTTCCATCGACCATGCTGGTCATCGCTACCCAAAATCCGATTGAATCGGAAGGGACCTATCCGCTGCCGGAAGCACAGTTGGACCGCTTCCTTTTCAAGCTGTCTCTTGGCTACGGTACGCGAGAGGATGCCAAAGAAATTTTGCGGAGATTCCGCAGTACCTCCCCATTAGAGGCCGTCGAGCCTGTCATCACTGTCGAGCAAATTGCGGCTCTGCAACGCGAGGTCACGACCGTCCATGTCAGTCAACCGGTGGAAGACTATGTTATCGACCTGACGGAAGCGACTCGCCAGCATCGTTCGGTTGAGGTGGGCATCAGTCCCCGCGCCATGCTCGCCCTGTTGCGATCTGCCCAGGCTTACGCGTTCGTTTCTGGTCGTACTTATGTCTTGCCGGATGATGTAAAAGTGGTGTTTCCAAGTCTGGCAGCACACCGCATTCGCCTCTCTATGGAAGCAGAGCTTCATGTGACGGAGCAGGAAGTCGTGGAGCAAATCTTGACCAGCGTCCCCGCTCCCGTCGAAGAAAGCGTGTAGCGCTATGATCACCAAGCAAACCTTTCACGTAATCGGTTTTGTCTTGCTGCTCTTCGCCGTTTTTTCCGGCCACTGGTTTTTCTTTCTGTTTGGGGGCTTTTTCTTTTTTCTCCCCGCTGCACAAGACTGGTGGGTCAAATCCATGTCCAAATGGGTGTCACTCGAATGGTCCAGTGATCAAACGCGCGTCCTGTCAGGGACACCCGTACACATTACAGTTCGCTTGCACAATCGTTCGTGGCTGCCTTTGCCTGCTACCTGGCTTCGCTTCACACTGCCGGAGCATGTCTCGGTGGAGGGCGCAGACGAGGTGCGAATCCTCAATCATCGGACGAGCGTTCGCCTGCGGTTTGATCTGCCGATGCGACAAAGTGCTACACGCACCTTGATTCTCATTCCGAACAAGCGAGGAACGGTCTGGCTGACGGATGTTCAATCCGAGACATTGCCGTTATTGGGCGAGGAGCCTACCGCTATGACATTGTTGATTTCCTTTTCCTTGCTGGTCTATCCGTTGCCTCTTGCTCTTTCTCCCGTCGTGCTCGCTGAAACGGAACCGGACGGGAATCGGCTTTCTCGTCAGCGCCAACAGGACGATGTCACTTTTCAGCGTGGCATTCGGTCGTACATGCCAGGTGACCGTTTCAAGCACATCCATTGGAAGGCAACCGCCAAAACAGGCTCACTGGAGACGCGTCTTTTCGAGTATACAGCCCATCCAAACTGGCGAATTGTCGGGCATATCCTGCCCTCCTATGAACCGATGATGCAAAAGTATAACGACACCACCAATGAACGGACGATCTCCTGTCTTGCGGCTTTGGCTGGCCTGTGCAGGAGAAAATCGGTCGGATACGAGCTGTACCTCACCGTGAAGCAACGAGGACGTGAGCATTTTCATTTGCCTGCGGGAAGTGGCAAGGCACACCACCTGCACGTCATGACTCAGCTGGCGCAAATGCATCATTTTGTGACAACGCCACTGACAACTGTTCTTCGCCGGTTAGAGGGAGCACATGGGAAGGAAGCCATTCTCATTGTGACACCACGAATGGACCAATCTGTACAAGCTTCCGCGGAGCGTCTTGTTCAACGCGGTCATCAGGTTGCAGTGCTGGATGTTTCTTCTGACCCTGTCATCATCCAGCGTTTTGAGCAAGCTCGCTTGAAAAAAAGGAGCGTGATGATGGGATGACACTCTCCTTGATCGGCCGTTGGACGCTCGCGTTTTGGCTGGAGGCCATGCTGACAGGCGTATTCCTGATATTGTTTGGGTATATGACAGCAGGCTTTGGTCAACTGCTCTCGTTTTGTCTAGTCGCAGCGATCCTACTCATGGCTGGGAGCTGGTTGTATCATGGTGGTGGCGGTCGCTTTATGCTTCACTTGTTACTGTATCCGACCGTGTTTGCAGTCGGGGTCGCCAGCTTTTACCTCTACGATTCCTGGCTCATTGCTCTGATACTGGCTGCTGTTTATTTTTGGAGAGTACAAAGTGCTGCATCGGAAGGTTATCGACATGACAGTCTGCAACGCAGATTTGTTCTCGCGCTGATGGCGGGTCTGATACAGCTCGTGATCGCAGTACTTTACACCTCCATCGTTGACCCAGATTCCTATTCGCTCCCAGCATCTTTTTCCATGCTCGTCCTCATTACTCTCAGCTATATGTTGGTGGCGATTGTGGCGTTCGTGCTGCGGGAAGGATCACTTTCTACGAGGCTACCTGCTCGCATTAGCTTGCTACTCGGCAGTCAAGTGCTTGGCACTCGTTTTCTTTTGATCGCAGGTTATTTGGCCGTCGGTTCTATCGTACTTGGTCTCATCTATTGGATCTGGAGTTGGATAAAAGGCCCTGTCAGCGCTGGACTGTATACGCTCTTTGAGCCTGTGCTTATTTTCATTGTGGAATTGTTTGAACGTTTGTACGAGAGGGCGAACCAAAAACAGGCAGCGATTCAGTTATTAACGGAAAATACAGGACAAAAACCAGATAACCCCAGTGTGCAGATACAACTCGGAGAACCACTCTTTTCTGTTCTGCAGCCATACTTAATCGTTGCCTTCATCCTCGTGTGCGTGCTCCTGCTCGGCCGATACATGTGGAAAAAGCGCTTCAAGGGGACGATTACGCTGGAAAAAGAAGTGGCGGCTGCACAAAATACCGTATTGACCGCTGTTCCTCCCTCTTCCAGTAAAGAAAGCGCGGTAGATGACTCTTTCAAATGGTTCAAGCAGCCTGTTGGCCCAGAGGATGACCCCACCAGGTACGCCTACTATCAATTCCTCGTCCTCATGGAAAAGCAAGGAATGCCAATCGCGCTGCATGAGACACCCCAAGAGTTTTTCAATCGCCTGCGCGAACAGTCCTTGCTAGATGTAGGTCAACTGGATGCTGTCAGTCGCATCACACGTTACTATCAGCAATATCGCTATCAGGAAAAGTCGCTTCCCGAAGCGGATTTGACAGCGATGCAGCAAACGGTGCAGACCCTCGGCTCTCGTTTTTCCGAAACGTGATACCGTTCCGCAACCACGTGCTACCCGTTAGCCGTGGTTGTTTTCTTTTTCTCTTGACATCGAGATGCCCCTCCGGCATAATTTCTTCAATTTTGCCCACTCCCAAATTAAATTCACCAAATGGTTAATTGAACGAGAAAGGAGGATGCTCGGTGCAAGATTTACCTGACTGGCTGCGTAAGCATCTTCATGTCGCATACATACCCGGCTATGAGTTTTTCTTAAGTCTCCATGTGCTTGCCAAGCCGGAGCATCACACCTCCCGCTTGCATTGGGCGGAGGAGTTGCTCACTGCTTTACCTGCCCCGCTCTTGAACAAGCTTCACTATTTTAGTTCCATGTCCAATCAGTTTCTCGATGCCATGGACTTCCTAGCACCTTGGGAGGAGTGCTTTGAGCATTCTGTTGAGGCCGCATTGGAGCGTGTACAGGCGATGGATGCTGGCGAGTTTGCCCAACTCATGATCGGTCCCGTCTATCATCCCAGACAACTTCACGCTTGGATGCAAGGACGTACAGACGAGATTTTTGATGAGCTGAAACCGGAGCATCGGGAGCTTTTGCGCCATCCGCTCTCGACCAAGCGCAGTTTTCTGGAGTTTTGCTACGACTACCTGCCTTTTTTCCAGACAGAAGAACGGCGAATTGAACCGTGGCTCGTCCGCGCCGTACATGAAGCACAAGAGCAGATCAAGCTTGATCCGATTTCGTTTTTGTCGCAGGTACACCCGCGCTTGAAGGTGCACGAAGACTTCTTGCAATTTCACAAGGCAAAAACGTATACATTTGGCTATTCGGAGCTGGCTCGTATCCATTTGCGTGTCTCTACTTTTATCGCACCGCATTTGTTGCTCGGCATTTACGACGACCATATCTCCGTGTGCTTATCCGTTGACGTTCCCGGCACCTCTGCCACCTCGGTGGTTCCCGCTGACTTCATCAGCAAAATGAAGGTGTTCAGTGACCCGACGCGGACAGCGATTCTCAAATCATTATTGGCTCATCCTTACTGTACACAGCAGTTGGCTGACCTGCATAACATCAGTGAGCCTGCCGTCAACAAGCACTTGAATCTGTTGGTAGACACAGGCTTTATCTGGAGTGAACGGCGGGGACGGTATGTGTTTTACCGCGCCATTGCATCACGGCTGGAACAACTCGCCGTCGATCTGCATGAGTTCATCGATATGCCTGTTCCTGGACTTGCCGCTCCACCTACTTCATCACATCCCCCAGAACGGAGGAAATAACTTGTTTCATGTCGCCAAAGCTACCTTTATCCGCAATACTCGCGTAATGATTCGTGCCTATCCGTGGTCGTTTGTCATCGGCCACATTTTTTCCGGGGTCTATACGGTGCTGTTCGCCTTCTTCGCCTATCACTATGTATTTGTCGGGCAGTTGGACGATAATTTTGCGCATCTCACTGGCTCGTCCGATTACTTGTCGTACGCCATCCTCGGCGGAGCTTTTTATGCGTTTGCCGTCTCGACCTTGATGAATGTCAGCCGCTCACTTATTACGGAGCTTCGGGAAGGAACCTTGGAGGCTGTTTTGCTCACCCCTTCCTTGCGCAGGGGGTACTTTTTGGGGAATGTCGCCCAACAACTCATGCGTACTTTGTTCGAATTTTCGGTGATTGTGCTTGTAGGGGCGTTGTTCGGACTTACGCTCTCTCATACGAACGTATGGAGCGCCGTTCTTGTCTGGATATTGTCTACAGGGGCTTTCTTTTGCCAAGCGCTTGTATTGGGTAGTCTCATGCTTTGGTTCCGCGATACGTACATCACACAAAACACGCTGTTTGCCGTAATGGCCTTTGTCAGTGGGGTGACGTTTCCGATTCCGTATTTGCCTGAATGGGTGCAACCACTCGGTCTCATCATGCCGCTCGCGCCTGCGCTGGATGCTTTTCGGCAATGCGTGATTCAAGGAGCGCCGCTGCATGCTGTTTCACCACAGCTGTTTCATATGGCAGCCCTGTCCCTCGTCTATCTCGTCATCGGGATGTGGGGCATTCGTAGGATGGAAAAACGCGTCATGGAATCAATTTTTGGATAACGAGGAGGACAACGATCATGCTGATTGCAGAAAATGTACGGAAGGTATACCGAGTAAGGGAGAAAAAAGGCTGGTTTCGCCAGCAATGGACAGAGGTCGAGGCAGTCGCTGATCTGTCCTTTCGCATGGTACCCGGCAAAATCATTGGATTGTTAGGCATTAATGGCGCAGGAAAAACAACAACGATCAAGATGTGCTCCACACTGCTCACCCCAACCAGCGGCACAATCACGGTAGACGGGTACGACGCGG
The DNA here is from genome assembly GCF_046196545.1 of Brevibacillus fortis. Classification (GTDB taxonomy): domain Bacteria; phylum Bacillota; class Bacilli; order Brevibacillales; family Brevibacillaceae; genus Brevibacillus; species Brevibacillus fortis_A. The sequence continues at coordinate 513,116 of NZ_CP176370.1, read as the reverse complement.
TAAAGGACGATCGGTTCGTCAAAGCCAAGGTCAACATGATTGCAGGGGGCGAGCGCATGCTGTACTGGCGGCTGACAGGGCGGGAAAACCTGCAATATTTCGGCAGTCTGTACGGTTTGCAAGGGCAGGCCTTGCGCAATCGGATCGATTCATTACTCTTGCAGGTTGGCCTGTACGAGGCCGCCAACACCCCTGTCGAGCGTTATTCCAAAGGCATGAAGCAGCGACTACAAATTGCTCGGGGCCTGATCAATGATCCGCGCTACCTGTTCCTTGACGAGCCGACTCTCGGCTTGGACGCCCCCATCGCCCGACAGCTTCGCAAGCATGTGAGTGAGCTCGCTTCTCAGCATGGAAAAGCCATTCTGTTGACCAGCCACTACATTCATGAGGTAGAAGAGCTTTGTGACGAGGTATACATCATCAATAAAGGAAGGCTCGTGGCGCATGATACACCGGAGCAGCTGACCAAATCGCTCCACCTGGATACAGCCTTACAGGTAGTGATCCCCGCTCTTTCCGACTCGCTCGATTACGATCTGCGCCAGCTGGCTCTGGATTATGGCGGCTCACGGGAAATCGCGGAAACAGACGAGCAGTCCTGGGAAGTGACGTTACGAGGAAAAACGGATATGACGACTCCACTGCTTTCCCTCTTGGCTGCCCACCAATCCCCTGTCTTGCGTCTCTCTACCCAACAGCCATCTCTGGAGGACGTCATCCTGCACATGGCAGATCGGAGGGGAGCATGAAACAGCTAGGCAGCCTGCTTTTGGCCGAAATCATCAAGGAGCATCGCCATTCGTTTCACAGCAAAATGATCTACTTCTCGCTCTTGGTCTGGCCCGTCATCAATTTTGTTACCGCGTATTATTCGTTTGCCCCGTTCCGGATGGGAGCTGATTCCCCTTTAGCCCGGTTCATCAGTTACGAACAGTTGCCGCTGTTCCTGTTGACTGGCTATTTAGGCTACATCTTTTATTGGTGCCTGGTACAGTCGTCATGGCAAATGAGCTTTGAACGGCAAGCGGGAACCATGGAAATGATCTTCATCAGCCCGGTCAACCGGCTCGCTTTTTTGTATGGGCGTTCGCTTTCCTCGCTGATCGAGGGGGTCTGGCTGTTCTTCTGTTTTGCCCTGTTAGCCTTGTTTTTTGTCGATGGCATTCAGCTGAGCGGCTGGTGGGCGCCTCCACTCGCCTTCCTCATTTTGCTGGTATCGGCCATCGTCTGGGGCGGCTTTCTCTGTGTGCTCTTTCTGTTTTCACGCGATTCGAGCTTTCTGTACACCGTTCTGGATGAGCCGATGCTGATCTTTTCCGGTGTCCGCCTGCCCCCGATGGCCTTTCCGGTTTGGGCCAAGGTCATTTCCTTTTGCTTTCCCCTGACCTACGCGCTTCAGTTGATTCGCGAGCTGCTGATGGAGGGGGCGTCATTGCAAACAATGCTACCGAGTATGGGACTTCTCGCCGCTGTCTTGCTGGTGCTCGTGACAGCGACCGTCGTGTTGTTGAAGCAAGCGGAGAAGCATATGAAAAAGACCGGGAACATGGTGATGTATTAGTTGGGCAAAGAGTAGGTAAATAAAGAACGCCCTTTCCTGATTGGAAAAGGCGTTTTCTTATTTCCTCTTACTCCACCGTCAGCAGCTTCTCCACAAATCCTCCAATTTCCCGTTCCCGATCAATAAAATGAACCTCCAGGATCCAATCGCGCGGGTGTCCGTTATGATCCGGCTCTCTCATTGGCTTGTGATTGTCAGGGTGAATATAGTTGACGATATCATCCCCCTGAATTTTTTCATGCGGGAATTCGCCGATGAGATGCCCTGCGTGGGGACCACCGTACTCCCAGCCGTATGCTTTGGCGAGCTCGCACATGTAGGCAAACAGCTCGCTGCTCGTAATATCCGGCTTGGACAAAAAGTAAGCCTTGCCCTCGTCCCACGCTTTTTCAATATCGTCGCGCAGCTTTTGTTTTACCGGATCATTTCCAAGCACATACGTCCGCCCAAGATCGGCTTCCCAGTCCTCAAAAATCGGCCCGAAATCGAGAAAGACAATATCTTCGGGAGCGACAGTCAAGTTCGGTGGGTTTTCTCTGTATGGATACAGCGTGTTTCTCCCCGCTCGCACAATTCGCTTATGCCAATATTTTTTGATCCCGAACAATTGAAAGGCCAGCTCGTAAATCTCCTTGTTGATATCTTTTTCCGTCACGCCACTGCGAATGATGCCCTTCTCTTCGATTGTGGCAAATAAAAACTCCGCTTTGGTCTCTGCTTCGCGCAGTGCCTGATGTCTCTTCTCCAATAATGGATTCATCATTTGATGGCCTCCTTTTCGGTTTATGGAAGAGCTAACTCATACTGCGCGCCCAACTCTCGCAATTTTGCGATAATAGATTGCTCCACCTGATCATCCATGGTGATTTTTTCTTTTGCCAGTGAAAGAAGCGGTTCATACTCGCCAATCAATACGGAATGATGCGCTTTTTCAAACAGCGGCAAATCATTCATGTCATTGCCAAAGCAGATGAACGGCTCCCCTGCCACATCGAACTGATTCAGGGCAGCCCATTTATTCACTCCCCGATAAGTCAGGTCGAGAATGCCTTCTGCCGAATGATAATGCAGCGTAACGTCGAGTTCCTTGATTCTCGCCATCAATTCTTCATAACGGTCACACGATAAAATCAGGATTTTCAGCACGGCATTCAGTTGATCCACGTCCACGCGGCTGGCTGTCCGCTTGGGATCGATATTGCTCAAAAAAGGATGGGTCGACACACAATTATGTGCGTAATTCCACGAGTCATCGATGAAATACTGCGCGCGATAATCATCGAGAATGCTGATGATTTCATGTGCAAAACGATCCGGGATCGGCACACAGCCCTGCAAGCTCCCTCGATGATGTGTCATCGCCCCATTCGCTCCAATGAGGAGATGGTTGGCAAACCGCTCATCGAGGACAGGCAGCATGTCACGACACGGTCTTGCGGAGGCGAAACCTACGGAATGTCCCGCTTGTTCAAGTGCAAGCAGGCTATCCAAAATGTTTGTTGAGATCGGTTGACCCTTGAAGCAGATCGTCCCGTCCAAATCAAAAATGAACTTCATTTTTCCCACCCTTTCTCTGACGCTGTCCTGTCCATCGTAATGGATAGCCGTTCGGGGCCAAAGGGACAGATTGTTCGAGATGAGTGGGACAGAAAGCTGATCTGTTACTCGAACCAGGCGCTAGCCAACAAGCGGATGCCCTCTTGAATATCGTCGGGGGTCAATGCTCCGTATCCTAGCAATACCGTCGGATGCTCTCTTGTATCATGCAACCAGTATCGGGCAGTTCCGTAGACTTTTACGCCTTTCTGATAGGCACGCTCCATGAGTTCGGCTTCCGTACGCTGACTTTTAACGGTCAAAAATACATGCAGCCCCGTATCCTTCCCTTCTATTTCCACACGGCCGTCCATGTAACGAGCGACTGCCTGAAGAAACACCTCTCGCTTTTCCACGTAGTTTTTTCGCATGTGCTGCAAGTGTCTATGCCAATAACCATCGGACAAATACACTGCTAGCGTCAACTGGTCCAAGCGGGAAACAGGCTGATCGTATTCAGGCACGCGCTGGTGAAAAAGCGATAACAGTTCGTAAGGAAGGACGACGTAGCTAACGTTTACGAGCGGCAGCAATGCTTTGGAGAGTCGCCCAATGTAAACAACCTTTTGAGGAGTCAGACTCTGGATCGAAGGGATGTAGCTCTCTTGATATTTGAACTCCCATTCGTAGTCATCCTCCACCAGATAAGAATGCGATAAGGATTGCGCCCACAGGGACAATTGGTTTCTTTTCTCCAAAGGCATCGTCATTTTGTTGATGAATTGCTGGGAAGGACTCACATACATGATGCTTGCCCCGCTTTGCCTCAGTTCTTCAATGGATACACCGTCTGCCTCCAAGGAAATGCCATGTACACGGTAGCCACCGTTGAGAAACGTATTTCTCGCACCATCATAGCCCGGATTTTCTACGCCAATCACATGCTTCTCTCTGTCCAGAAGCTGGACGACAATCGACACCAACTGTTGCGGGGTGGCTCCAATAATAATCTGCTCCGGCGTGGCGAGGACTCCTCTCGTTTCATGCAGCAATTTCGAGAGTTCCTTTCGCAAGACGTATTCGCCTTGAGCCAGCCCCTCCACCATATACGTGCGCTGATGGTAGGAAATGAGCTTGTTGCGCAGCTTATTCCACGGATGAAAAGGGAATGCCCCGAGCTCGATGTTGCCATAGCGAAAGTCATAGCGAATCGGCGGTAAACGAGAGTCCTCTAGTTCCGCTGCGTACTGCCCGGAAGGAGATCCTGCTTTATACGTCACCTGATACCCTTTTTTCGGAATGCTGCTGATGTACCCTTCCGATACCAGTAGCTGATAGGCGACTTCCACTGTGTTTTTGTTGACAGCAAGCGATTGGGCACAGCTTCTGATCGAGGGGAGAAACTCTTCATACATGATTTGGTTACGCAATATTTCGTCTTTGATAAAGTGATAGATTTGGATGAACAGTGGCTCTCCCTCTGTAAAACGAATGGCAGAAAGCTCTCGCAACGAACAGGAACCCCCTTCCTTTTTTGTTTTAGTCTACCACATATTAGATTAAGCCTGAATGAACAAAAGGTCAGCTATCCGCCAGAAGGCTCTGTCTCTTGGCCCTACCGAACTGATAGTAGTAGAAGACGATTAGACATACGTGCATCAGGGCCATCATCAAATAAATATTGCTGTAAATGAAGCCGCTCGTATAAGGATTCACCGGGTTCCAATTGGTAGTCGCGCCAAGATCGATAACCTTGCTGTATACAGCAGACGCGATCCCCATGGAAATGAAGCTCAGCATCGAGAAGATTCCCATGCCTACTCCCGCCTGCTCCTTCGTCAACGTCCTCGAGATCGAGTTCGCCATCGAGATTTGCATATAAGACTGCCCCACGTTGCCTAGGATCAAGAAGAGCGCAATGCCTATAACCGAGGTGCTTGTGAAAGTAGACAGCAAGCCAAAGCAGCTAATCAGTAAGCTAGAGGCAACGAAATACAGAAAAGCATTCCCCCGCCTGTCCGCGAGCTTTCCTCCCACACGACCAAGCAATGCCGAAGCAATGGCCGCTGGAACCATCACAAAGCCGATCCAGCTCGTCGATAGCTGCTGTACCTGAGCCAAGAGCAGCGGACTGAGATAATAAAGCGATATCCCCATTCCATTTATGAGAAATGCCATCAGAATCCCGATTGTATACTGCTTGTTGGCAAAAACCTTCGGCTGGACAAACGGATCAGCTACCGAACGAATTCGTACGACGAACAGGAGCAAAGTAATCAAACTGCCCAATGCATACCACCACGATCCATTCGTTACTCCCAAAAGCAGTGACGTCACGCTGATCGCAAGTAAGGAGCCGCCCACCCAATCAAATTTCCCACCAGACGCAATCTCTTCATCCTCCAAATATTTGCGGTAGAACGGCAGCGTAAGCAAGATCAGGAGCGGTATGGAAAACAGCCAGCGCCAATGGGCAAAGCTGACGATTAACGCCGCAACCACAGGACCGAGTGCACCACCAAGAGCCAATCCTACTGCCGTTCTTCCTAAAACAGAACCCCTGCGCTCCGGCGGGAAGTATCGCAAAGGAATGAGCATCGCAGTAGCCGGAACGACAGCCGCCCCTACTGCCTGCAAGCATCTTCCGAAAAGGGCCATCGCAAAGGAATCGGAGACCAAACCGAAAAAAGAACCCGCCGTAAACACCATCAGTCCAAACGTCAACAAATTCTTGAGCTTGTATCGATCCGCCAGCTTGCCATACGTCACCGTTCCGATCGCGTATAACAATCCATATGCGGTCGATAGCCAGCTCACCTGTGCGATGCTCAAACCAAACTCCTTGCTAATTTCGGGGAGTGCAATGTTAAACACCAAAGCACTCATGGAGGAAATGACCAAGGTAAACATCAAGATCCGGATTAATATGTCCCTGTTTTGCTGCGTTTTTGTCGCTTCCATGCCGCATCTTCCCCTTCACTATTGTTATTCGCAATTTGACTGTCAGTACTGACTGACATATAAGTGGTAAAAAAACTAGGGAGTCAAACCCCTAGCAAAAACCTCTACACTCTCTTCGATAAATGCATCCAGAGATACCCCTGAAAAATTGCTAGCGCTATCCAGATCGTTCAAAAACGCCCCGAAATTCATGACCATGAAGGCTGTTGCCTGTGCCTCCGGATTCGTTTGGATCATCTTTCCCTTTTTGCCCATCTCTATGAAGTAATCTGTAAACAGTACCATCAACTGTCGCGGGTGCTTTTGGGTCCGCTCGCGGAATCCCGGCAAATGGGCCTCATCCTTCATGCTAATTAAAATCATTTTTCGATTCCGGTTCATCATTTCGTGATACGTTCGGCTGATCAATAGCAAATCCTCGCGCAAATCCCACGTAAGCTTCTCCGCAAAAAGCTTTGTCAGTCCTTCCGTGTAATGAAAACGGTCAAAGGCGCTTTCGAGCAAATTCCGCTTGCTGCCGAAGTGACGAAACAACGTCTTCTCGCTCAATCCTGCCGCTGTGGCAATTTCTTGCGTGGTTACGCCGTTGTAGCCTCTTTCCGCGATGAGGTCGATTGCGGCTATCATCAGCTTTTCGCTGCTTGTAAGACTTTTGCTGCTGCTCATTGCTATCCTCATTCCCGGAAGTGATTGTCAGTACTGACTGACATTTATCTTAAACGGACTGTCAAAAAGTGTCAAGGGCTCGCGGTAAAAAAGGGCTCTCCTCCGACTCATGCAGTCGAAAGGAAAGCCCCCGCTCTATTACTCGATTAAAACGCTCTTGAATATTGCTTCGGTGGCTGCAACTCATCCGCCGACAACTCACGAATCGCATGCAGTGCCCAATAAGGATCACGCAGCATACCGCGTCCGACTGCTACCAAATCCGTATCGCCATTGCCAATCGATGCTTCCGCCACTTTTGGATCATCGAGGTTGCCGACTGCAATGACTGGGACATCCAGTGCCTGCTTAATTGCGCGTGCCAATGGTACTTGATAGCCAGGATGAACACCTGGACGACCTGCTGAACCAATCGGTCCTTCCCCGCCGCTGGAAAGATGGAAAATATCAACGCCTGCTTCCTTGTATCGACGGCACAGCTCCGTGCTGTATTCCAGCCCATATCCACCATCCACGTACTCTACGGCAGAGACGCGCATGATCAGCGGCATGTCGGCTGGCATGACCTCTTTGATCGCCTGAATAATTTCCACGCCAAACAGCGCTTTATCCCGCCCATACTCATCGTCTCGCTGATTGGTCAAAGGGGAGTGGAACTGGTGAATCAAGTATCCGTGCGCACCGTGGATTTCAATGGTGTCAAACCCGGCTTCCACCGCACGTCTCGCAGAGTCCTGGAACTTGACGACCATTTGCTTGACTTCTTCTGTCGTCAACGCCCGTGGCGTTTTGTAGCGCGCCCCTGGGAAAGCAATCGCGGACGCCGATACAGGCACTTCTGCGTCTTCCGCTTTGCGGCCCGCATGAGCAATCTGTATGCCAATTTTGGCCCCATACTTATGAACCTCGGAGACAATTCGTGCATACGCCGGAATCTGCTCGTCTGACCACAAGCCCAAATCGCCGTTGGAAATTCTGCCATCAGGCTCGACATCGGTCATTTCCACGATAATCAGACCTGTTCCGCCTACTGCACGGGAAACGTAATGAACAAAATGCCAGTCCGTTGGTGTTCCATCGTGTGCATCCACAGAGTATTGGCACATCGGTGGCATGACGATCCGATTCTTCAAGCTAAGTCCTTTGAACTGAAACGGGGTAGACAACAACGCCATTTGCTCCACTCCTTACTTTTTTTTATTATCATGCCAAAAGTAAGCTTGTTCTGCAATCCCGAGTTGCACTTTGTGAAAACGATATATACTTTGTCCGGCTGTTGGGGTGGGGAGGAAACAGGAGAAAACGCTCAGCTTCTTGTCCCACCCGCTGTGGGATTGACTGCCCGACTCCATGCAAAAAGCGAAACCGCGTCCAAAGTAGTTCTTTCAGGATGTTTTTCAGAGGTGGACGCTTAAGAGCGTGTTTCGCTTTTTGCATTCCGTCTCGGTCGGTGTACCAAAGATCTTCGCTTATTTCTCCTGTTTCCTCTACGAGCTTTCCGTGCTTAAACGGGTTTTTAAAGACTTAAAGATTGAAGAACATCATCGGTTACGACAGAGAAGAATATTTCCAGACGTAGCGACTTGTGGAGTCCTACCGAGCGGAGAAGGGATTCGCGGGCAAAAGAAACGCAACGTGCCCGTGCTACGTAGCGGCTACCACTTTTGCGTTTCCCCGCGAATCCCTTCGGAGCGGACAGTCTCAGCCCTCAGCGGGACGGAGCCTGGAGCCTAGACTGGAAATATTCTTCTCTTCACCACAGCCACATCTATAACACCAAAAAAAGCTACCCGTATAACGGATAGCTTTTATGATTGGCGTCTCGATTATTCTGGCATCGTGCCAATGTAATTGGATTGCGGGCGAATAATGCGGTTTTTGCCTGCTTGCTCCAGAATGTGCGCACTCCAACCGACCACACGGCTCACGGCAAATGTCGGTGTAAACAAATTGTCGTCCAAGCCCACCGCGCGCATGACAGCTGCGGCAAAAAACTCTACGTTTGTATTCAGCTTGCGGCCTGGTTTGTACTCTTCCAGCAGTTGCAAGCCTACTTTTTCTACGTGTGTCGCCAGATCGAACCACGGATCGTTGGACGACAGCTCGGATGCAACGACGCGCAGAGCAGTTGCACGCGGATCAATCGTTTTATAGACGCGGTGCCCGAAGCCCATCAAGCGTCCGCCGCTCTCCAGCTTGTTGCGCAGCCACGGCTCTGCATTTTCCTTCGTGCCGATAGCCTCGATCATCTCCGTCACTTCAGAAGGTGCTCCGCCGTGCAAAGGCCCTTTCAGGGTTCCGATTGCCGCCGTAATGGAAGAAATCAGATCGGATTCGGTCGAGCTGACGACACGACCGGAGAATGTCGATGCATTCATGCCATGCTCCTGCGTCAAAATCAGGTACGCATCCAGTGCACGTACATGTGCCGCATTCGGCTTTTCGCCTTTGAGCATATACAGATAGTTCGCTGTATGATCCAGCTCCGGATTCGGTGCAAACGGCTCGCGGCCCTCCAGGCAAGCGAAGCGATACGCAACGATTGTCGGCATCTTGGCAGCGAGCGAAATCACCTCATCGATGGTTGGCGGGAAGCCGTGCGAGGAACTGCCCAGTGCCGAAACACCCGTACGCAGCACACTCATCATATCTACATCTGCCGGGATCAGCTTCAGGATTCCCTTTACGTGCTCCGGCAGCTCACGGTTTGCTTTGAGCTTATCTTTTAAATCAGTCAACTCCTGCTCGCTAGGCAAATGTCCGAACCAGAGCAGGTGTGCCACTTCCTCAAATGTGTGGTGGATAGCCAAATCACGCGCCCAATGACCGCGGTACACCAGCAGTCCATTAATCCCATCCACCAAACTAAGGTCTGTTTCTGCTACGGCGATACCATCCAAGCCGATAGCCAAAGGATGTTGTTTTGTCATCATCACCACTCCATTTTCGTCTCTTTTCTCTTCAGTATAATCGATTCATAATCGTGAAGGGAAATAAAAGAAAACCGGAGTTTTGATCACGTTTTACAATCAGTTAGCAGGAGCTGGAACCGTCTTCTTTTTACGTCCGTATGTCAGGAAGCGCCACAGCTTTTCCATCGGCCCCTGGTTAAAACGCTTCAGCCACAGCCAGCTTGCGAGTAATTGAAACGCATAGATCGGCAGCGCGAGCAAAAACCAAGAAGAGAGCGGCATGGCCGTAATACCGAGCAAAGGAATTAGAATAGTCATGATGACGGTCTGACCCAAATAAGTCGTTAATCCCATTTGTCCCGTGTAGGCAAATGGCTGGAGAACTTTCCTTGCTGGCTCACGATCCAGCAATAGAAACAAGCTGGCTATCAAACACAGCGCCATAGGCAGCGTACTTAGATCAACCAATATTTTATTCACCTGTTCAAGCTTTGGACCAAATACAACACCGCTAGCCCAAACAATCCCTGCTGCGATCGGAAGACTGATTGCCAGAGTAGTAACAGTGATTCGTTTCAACAACGGCTTATGCTCGCGAATTTGAGCAATCAAACCGCGTTTGCCCGCATACAAACCAGACAGGAACATCACGAAAATCGGTATCATTGTCGACTGTAATGATGCGATAAACGGATAGACCTCTTGACCATTTAGCGTCTGCACGAGCGCCACGCCTTGAGTGAGCATGTACACTCCTCCCAGACTGGCCGCCCATGCTAGAATCGTAGAAGGTTTTCTTCGATAAAAAGGCATCAGTAAAAAGCCGAGAAGTGCATACACCGTCAAAATATCTCCGAACCAAAGAATGACGTGCACCACACCAATGAAAAACATCGCGAACAACCGTCTGCTGAAGAGACGAAATACTTTTTGTCCACGCTGTTCAGCCCGTGACATAAAAATGTAAAAACCTAAGCCAAACAGAAACGAAAAGATCCCGAAAAATTTCGTCTGAATGAACAAGTCATAGCTCAAGCGAAGCCATGCATCGATCCCCGCCTCTATTGGCATAGGAACGTCTTCCGAATACATGATAAAGCCGGGCAAGTTCACCAGCAAAATCCCGAACAATGCCAATCCCCTTACAATATCAATAGAATAAATCCGATCCTTCTGTGCGATTGGTTCAGCCTGCATATTCGTCATTCCCCCCTGCTGTCTTCAAGCAGGGTTCAGTATAGGATACATATATTGGTCAAAACTATCGATTCACCTTACAACTACCTTACAGGCTTGTTATCTTTTATGTCCGTCCACCCGACTGAACAAGCGGCATCGGTGGATACAAGGACTGCAAGATATCCATAAAATGCTGCGCTGGCTCGCTAATCCCTGCTTTAGGTACCAGCAAATAAGAAGCGACCTTCGGCAAAACCAGGCCAGGTGTGGGCAGTTCAATAAAGCGGTTTTCAAACAAATCCCGATCGACAGCCGTCCGAGGCAAAAAGGAAACACCCAATCCATCCTCGATGAATCGCTTTGTAATGTCTACCTGCGAAACAGCCATCGTACGCAAGGAAAGCCCCCTCTGACGCAAAAGCAACAGCAACTCATCCCAGTAGCCCGGGTGATTGTGGGTCAGCAGACGATTCGATTGTACCTCTTGCTCCCAATCAGGCAAGGGCGCCTCCATATCTCCGCCACTGTGAGGGACAGCAAAAACAACAGGATCTTCGTACAAAAGATAAGTAGACAACTGGAATTCTCCCGGCACCATCCGGGTTAAGCCCAGATCAGCTTGTCCATTTTGAACCAGCGGGCCAATTTCCACGGAGTCGACAATTTTAATCGAGATATCTATATCGGGATAGAGCTTGGTGTACCGGTGCAGCAAATGGGAAAAACGAGCACGGGCAATAATCGGGGAAACAGCCAGTTGCAGCTTTTCCCGATATCCCTGTCTCCAAGCCTGCAAGTCCTCCATACTGTTATGCCACTGTTGAAGGAGTCCTTTTGCATGTGGCAAGTAGCGTTTGCCCGCAGCCGTTAACCGAACGCGTTTGCCAACCCGTTCAAACAGCTTGATCCCCAATTCCTTTTCCAATTGTCGTATATGCTGGCTGACAGTAGGCTGCGCAATGAACAACGCTTCTGCTGTCTGGTGAAAATTTTCTGTCGTGGCCGCCACCATAAACGTTTGCAGCACGCGAAAATCCACGTGATCTCCCCCCTGCTGTCGCTTTTTCTTTGTTCTATATGCATACAAAAGAAGGAAGACTGCAACTATTTGGGTCTTTCTTCCTCTTTTTTGAAGAAATTTACTGGAAATCGTTCCCCTTCATCCTCCTTATGGTACAATACAAAATCGAGTGCGCAAAATGATAACGCACATTGTACTCACCAAAGAGAGAGCAAAAAGGGGAGAGAAAAGATGGAAACTGCAACAAACGTGAACCCACCGCGCAAAAGCAAGAAAAAAGTATGGTTGATCGCGGGGGCAGCGGCTGTCGTTGTGCTGGGTGGATTAGGAACCGCCTATGCCAAGTACGATTTGTTTAAGAGCGCAAAAACGATTTACCTGCAAGCGGAAGCAGAGAGCATGATGAAGTTTTCAAGCGACGCATCCAAAGCTTACGGGGAATACCAAGACTACATGAAGCCTTACCTGGAAAAACCAGTTCACTCCACTACTGAGGTGAGTGAAATTGCCCTAGATGCAACGATCCCAGACCCGCAAGCACAAAAAATTCTCGACATGCTGGGCAAAGCGAAGCTCGTGATGCAAAGCAACATCGATGAACAGAAAAATCAACAATCAGGGAACCTGGAAGTTCACCTACAAGACAAAAAGCTGGCTACTCTTGAGTACTTCATGAATGATTCCGTGATGGGCTTCAAGCTGCCAGAGTTTTACTCTAAATACGCTTATATGGACTTGAAAGATCGCGATGCACTTAAGCAAAAGATGGGCGAGGAACTGCCGAAGCGCTTCGTAAGCTATAGCGATTTGCATGAAGCAATCAATTTTAACCAAGATGAACTGAAATCGGTAATGACTCCGTATGCCCTGCTGTATGCTGACAGCATCAAAGACAGTCAGGTAAGCATCAAGAAAGACGTTTCCTTCTCTGAAGAAGGCCTCAAGGAAGATGCACGTGAGATCACTGTTACTTTTAACGACGCAGAAGGCGCGGCTCTAACGAAGCAAATTGCAGAGAAGGCAAAAGCAGACCAAAAGCTGTTTGACCTGATCTACAGCCGCTACCACAATGTGGCTACACTGATGCTCGACAGCGGCTACCAAGTAGAAGAAATCAGCAAAGAAGAATTCAAGAAAAATTACGAGCAAGCCTTCGATGACATCATCAAGGATACAGAAGATACAGACGCCAAATCAACTGACCAATTGAGAATGGTCGTGCTCGTGGATAGCGATCATCAAATCTTGTCCCGCAAGCTCTTGTTCGATGAAAAAGAGAAAAAAGATCAGCTGGTCTACAGCAGTGTTTCCTACGATAAAGGTGCAGAATCGTACTACCGTTACTCCCTGCACAACCTGTCTGATCTGCAAAGTGGCGAAATGTCCTTCACCTACAGAGCGACAGAAGAAAAAGACAAGACAAAGGGTAAGTTCAGCATCTTGGCGAAAGAGACCGACCAGCCAATTCTGGACCTCTCGACTACTTTCGAGACAACCAAGCAAGACAAGAAAAAAACCGGAAAGTATGACTTTGCACTCGTAGTGGCAGACGAATATTCCTCCAACCCTGTTGCTCTGACCGGTAATGTTACCGTGAACGAGACGAAGACGGACAATGGTGTCGATTCTGACGGCACGGTAAAAGTAAACTTCTCGAACCCTACTCCAGATATGCCAAAAGGCTTTAGCTTCAAGATGAAGTCCAAAGCAGAATTCGGCAAAGCACTGGAAATTCCAGCTATGACTGCTGACAACTCCATCAACTTCGCTACGGTAACGGACCAACAAATGATGGAAGCGCAACAAGAAGTCATGCAAAACGCGGATAAATTCATGACTGAAAACGCTGAGCTCGTGCAACAGTTCATGATGCCTTAATTGTTTCGTGATAAGAAGAATCCGATCATAATCGTTACAGCAAGCTGGCATCGGCCCTAAACCGGTGTCAGCTTTTTTTGTTCTAATGAAAAAGGACCTCCTGAGGGGTGATATTATCCCCTTTGAGTAGACAGTGTAAAAAGCCCGCCCACCTAACGGTGGGTGGTACACTCTACTTGGAGGGGATTTTCTCATGGCTAAAAAAGGTCAAATATTCAAGCGTTATTCCGAGGAGTTTAAGCTGAGAGCAGTAAACATGTATCAACAGGGAGAGATGGGTTATAAAGCAATAGCTAAGGAATTAGGGATACCTAGTAAAACACAAGTTCTACAATGGGTTCGAAAGAAGAATAAAGGCGAAGGTTTTGTGGATCAAAGAGGAAAGAATGGTTCTAGTGACACCCCATTTGTTGGTCGTCCAAGAACCAAGTTTGCTACTGTGGAAGAAGAAAGGGACTATCTAAAGGCGCAGGTAGAATACCTAAAAAAGCGCAATCCCAATCTGCATCTGGGGGGAAGGTATGGAAAATAACTCGCTTTACGATCATAAACGAGCTGCGTAAAAAATATCCACTAACGTGGTTGGTAGAAATTGCGCAAGTGTCACGGTCGGGTTTTTACAAATGGCTTAGCACCAAAGGAAAGCCGTCAGCAAGAAATGAGTTAGATCAGATTCTGAAAAAGCATATGATGGCGATTCATTTGGAGCATCCATACTATGGTTATCCACGAATGCAGATAGCATTAAAGAAGAAGGGATTGAATGCGAATCATAAGCGAATATACCGCCTGATGAAAGAATTAAACCTTCAATCCATCATCAGGAGGAAGCGCCGCTATTTTGGTAAAGCACCTTCGATTGTATATCCCAACTTACTTAACCGTAAGTTTAGAGCGGACAAGCCCAATGAGGTATTTGTAACAGATATTACGTATGTTGCACTTCATAACCGTTACTATTACCTTTCGGTCATTCAGGACCTTTTTAACAACGAAGTTGTTGCCTGGAAAGTTTCCAAGCGAAATGATTTACAACTTGTGTTAGACACTGTGGGGCAGCTAAACGAAGAAAGAGACGTGCTGAAAGCAACCCTACATTCAGATCAGGGCTTCCAATACACGTCTCGACAGTACAATAAGCGAATAAAGGAACTTGGCATAAGTGGCAGCCACTCTCGCAAAGGAAACTGCCTTGATAACGCCTGCATCGAATCCTTTTTCTCGCATCTCAAAACTGAGACATTGTACTTTACTGAGTGTAAGACAGAAGAAGATCTCTTTCAAGCCATTGAAAAATACATTTGGTTTTATAACCATGAACGGTTCCAGAAAAAATTAAACCAGTGTGCCCCGGTTGAATACCGAAACACACTGGCTGCTTAGGCTTTTTTAATTGTGTCTACTTGACAGGGGTAAGACCAGGGGAAGTCCTTTTTCATTGTCCATTCTTCTTACTGATAACCTCTAATCACGATATAAACAATCGCTACATAAAACACGATACGATCCACAGTCCGATACATCGACTTGGACACCCGAATGCCGAGCCATCCCACTCGCAACGGCCACAATAACTGAATGCGTCCCACCAGCATATCGCTGATTAGATGGGACAAAATCCCCCACAGCGCTGCCATGGCAGCCGGAGAATCACCGAATAGCAGAAATGGAAGGAACAATATTACCCATGAATGTGTCACTGTACGATGGCCGAATCCTTTTTGCAGCATTTTGGATACAGGCCCCATCAAGTTTCCGAGCTTGCTATTTGCTTGATCAATATCAGGTACGAGTGCCATCGTCGCGCCAATGACGCTGCCCTTCCAAGAAGGATAGGCACAGTAGCCAGCGATGGCACCGAGTGCCATATGTGTTTTCCAATTCATTCGCCTTTCACACCGTCTTTCTAGGGTAGTCTAATGAGCTTATGTACAGTTGGTGGAATGGCAAACCAATACCATTATACATACGGATACTACGTCTCCAACAAGGACATAAAGCTCTCCGGATCAAGTCCATCTCCTTCGATCACGATTGCCGTCATTCCAGTTTCACTGCCCGATTCGTGTCCTTCCCCTGTGATCCAAAACGCCGCTTGTCCACTTTGGATCGGAATGCGTGCTGTACCTTCACCACGTACCCAGCCTTCACCGCTCACGACAAGAAACAGCTGAGGACAAGTCGCCGGATGATAGCCGACAATTCCGCCTGCCTCCAAATGGATACATCCAATCGAAACCGAATCAGGCGTGCGTAAGACACGAGAAATCGTCGCCTGGACGGAATTATAGCGATCAATCGTTTTGCCTACTTGCTGATCAAATCGGAATCGTTTCATACTTTCCCCTCCGCCTTTTGACGTGTAAGCCTTATCATAGCGCAACTAGTGGTGCTGTGACAGACTCATCTTCCACGATTACTGCCGAAACCAAATATTTGATTCGGATGTTTGCATTCGTATGCTTCGTCGTATAAGTCTGGACTTTATTGGAGCCAGGGCAGTTCCTTTTTTAACAGTGGCAGTTGAACCGCACAGGAGGAGTTTACCATAACAAGAACGTATGTTCTACAAAATTATTGAGAAATTTAACTAAAAAACAACAAAGCCACTTTGTCCTTCGGGCCTTGGGCTGTCTTTTTAGCAGCGGCAGTGGGGAATCTCGTGGTTTTTCTCGTGTATCGAAGATTGGCTTTGTGGAAATTGGCGTAAACGAAAAGACACCCCTCAGAATCATTCTGTCGATTCTAAGGGGTGTTTCGTGTGGCGAAGCTTTATACCTTGAAATGGTCTATCAGCTTTTCCAAATCATCTGCAAGACTCGCCAGCGATGCGGCTGAGGAGTAGATTTCCTCCATCGAGGCAAGCTGTTCTTCTGTAGCAGACGAGACTCCCACCGAGAGAGAGACAGCCGATTGCGCTACAGTGGCAATCATCTGCATCGATTGTCCGACCTTGCCTGTACTTTCCGTAAGGGTATGTGCGGCAGTCGATACTTCTTGGATTTCATTTGTCACGCCCACAACAGCATCGCGAATTTGAGAGAACGCTTCTCCTGCCCTTGCGACGCCCCCCATCCCATCTGATACTTCTTGAGAGCCTTTTTCCATCGTGAGGACTGCTTCGTTCGTCTCCAGCTGGATCGACGCTACCAACTGGGAAATTTCTTGTGCCGATGCAGATGCCTGCTCCGCCAGCTTTCGCACTTCATCCGCCACGACAGCAAAGCCTCTGCCATGCTCGTCCGCCCTCGCCGCTTCGATGGCGGCATTCAATGCC
Organism: Brevibacillus fortis; assembly: GCF_046196545.1. Taxonomy (GTDB): domain Bacteria; phylum Bacillota; class Bacilli; order Brevibacillales; family Brevibacillaceae; genus Brevibacillus; species Brevibacillus fortis_A. The sequence goes on along the minus strand of NZ_CP176370.1, from coordinate 496,122 downwards.
AAGAGATTCGTTTGACCTGAAATTTGCGTAATGACCTCGACGATTTGGCCGATTTGCTCGGAGCGTTTTCCCAAACCACCTACTAGTGCAGTCAAATGCTCCATGGTTTCTCCGATTCCGTTCATCTGGGCAACCGACTGCTGGATGGTCCGATCTCCTTCTGTCGCCAGCTCTGAGGTACTGGAAGCCGCAGCAGACACGCTTTGTGCACGTGCTGCAATTTTTTCAATTCCAGCTGATATTTCTTCGACTTCCTGCTGACTCTCCTCTACGTTTTGGGATTGCCTGTCCGTTCCTTCCGTCATTTCCTGGATCGTGATAGCGATCTGTTCCGTAGCTTGGCTCGTTTGCTTGGAGCTCGCTGTCAGTTGTTCAGCTGCGGCTGCAACCTGCTGGGCATGCTCGCGAACCTGAGAAATCAACTCTCGTAAATTGGCTAGCATCCGGTTGAATGAGCCTGCCAACTGTCCAATCTCGTCTTTTGAAAAGACCGTCAACTCTTGCGTCAAATCTCCTTTTCCGTTTGCGATATCATGCAGCTGTTTGTTCACCCGATGCAGCGGTACTACAATCGAGCGGATCAGGAGACCGCCAACCACAATCGCGACGAGAATTCCCACTACATTAAAAAACAACTGAATCATGGCCGAAATTCCTTCGTTTTCCGCCAGCTCGTGTTGATCTACTTCGATTTCTTTTCGCACCTCTTCAACCAATCCACTCACAACCGAATCCATTTCTTTTCTCGATTGCCGTTCCTGACCGAAATGATGAGAGATGGCTTCTTCACGTAGTCCATTATCCTGTGCCTCTACCGCTTTATCGCTCGACTCCAGATAGGACTTGTATAGTCTCTTTGCCTCCTCGATATCTTCATGATGGTGAGAAGACTCAAGAGAACTGTTCATTTTGGCAAACAGGCTGTCCACCTTTGCTGCCTTTTCCTTCAATTCCATCCGAAATTCTTCATCGCCCGTTAACAAGTAGGCTCGTTCGTCATTATTTCGACCCGTCATGATAAACTGCATTTCTCGTAGGTCCGTCAATAATTCTTCCTCTTCGATAATTTTTGTGTAGGATGCCTTCATTGCTAACATTTGCACATACATATACGTGCCTGAACCGAACAAGACTGCCAATATGACACCAAAAGCCAGGATGATTTTTGTTCTGATTTTCACAAGATGTGCCTCCCGTCATCTGATACTCATGTTCATTCCCGGCTCCTCTTTCCTTCAAACACTTTGATGTGCAAACAAAAAAAACCGTCAGACAACATCCTGACGGTTCAAACAGATTACACACGAAAATCCGTGCTACATACTAAACGCCGAGCTTCGCGAGCAGTTTATCCTCTGTTATATAGTTGTTTTCTTGTAACATGTTTTCAGGAGGATGATCAATCTCCCATGCAATCGTACGTCGCATAGACTCCTCTGCGGTGGCTTGTTCTATATACCCCAGCTCTCGCCTGATTTTTGCTGTGTCCAGTTGAATATGCTGCTTCGATTCGATCTGCGGGACCCACTCATTTGGCAACTCAGTAGAAGGCGCTGTAATCACTTTGCCATTCCAACCGTAAACGCTGCCGATTCGTTCAATCCACTCTCGCATCGACAAGCATTGCTCTTCTGCTACGTGGTAAATCTGATTTTTTGCTCGATCGTCGGTCGCCACCAGACAAATGGCATGCGCGATGTCTTCTACATAGCCGCGTGCCCAACGCCAAGAAGTAAAGCCTTCTTCGAGCAAAATAAACGGACGCCCGTCACGCATCTGCTGAAGATATGGATAGACGCGATGCTGGTAATCATGCGGGCCATACACCATCGGCAGGCGTAAAATCGTGCCCGGCAGACTCTGCTGCCCCATCACGACTTCCTCCACGAGTACCTTGTCATAATATTCGCGATCTGGTCTGGCCCCGCGGAACGGATAGCGCTTCTCGCAAAGCGGTGACTGCTCCGTAAGCGGCTCGGTCGTAATCGGACCGGATTCGATCTTGTTCACCCGTCCGAACGCCTGGTACACGTCACAGCTGCTAATCGCTACGACACGACTTGCTATTTCCTGAAACGTTTCTATCAGCAATCGGGCATCTGCTTCTGTATACGGAAACAGATCAATAACGACATCCGGTGCAAAGGAGCGAAAAGCCTCCCGGTATTCACCCAGGCGGGCACGATCTCCCGTGATAGAGATGATACCTTGTGGAAGAGTGGCTGCACCGTGGGAAAGCCCCCTATTAAATACAGCAACCTCATGACCTGCTTCTGCCAAGCGCTTCACTGCATGTGGACCGATAAAACGCGTTCCCCCCAAAAATAGGATCTTCACCCCGGCACCCCCAGCTCTACAATTTTTCGATCACTTTATCAATCAAACCGTATTCGAGCGCCTCTGCTGCGGTAAGGAAATAGTCGCGGTCTGCATCTTTTTCGATTTGCTCGACTGTCTTTCCCGTACGCCCCGCGATGATCGTATACAGCATGTTTCGATGTCGCATAATACGGTCTGCTGCGATCTTGATATCGCTCGCCTGTCCTTGACTGCCTCCCCATGGCTGGTGGAGCATGACTTCTGCATTGGGCAGCGCGTAGCGTTTGCCCGGCGCTCCTGCTACAAGAAGCATCGCTCCCATGGACGCTGCCATCCCCGTGCAGATCGTGGACACATCAGGCGCAATGAAACTCATCGTATCGATAATCGCCATCCCTGCTGTGACAGAGCCTCCGGGCGAATTGATATAAAGGTGAATGTCTTTTTTCGGGTCCTCTGCTGCCAGGAACAGCAACTGAGCTACGACTGCATTAGCTACCTGATCATCGATGGCACTACCGAGAAAAATGATCCGATCCTTCAACAACCGGGAGTAAATGTCATAGGACCTCTCTCCATAACTCGTTTGCTCGACTACTACCGGAATGAGATTCATGAAAAACCCTCCTTCGCTTGTGTACACTCGATTTTTTACGCGGCCATACGCATGCTGGTTGCTTGTGGCACTGCCACTGATTTTTTGTTAAATCCAGAAGAAACCTGCGTCACCACTGCCGGATTACTTGCCGGACCCACTGACCATGTCTGAACAGCTGCTTCTCTTTCGACCGCAACCCCATTTCCGCTTCGGGCTGGCATGGCAATGATCTGATCAGATTGTGACTGGATACGATTTTCCCAAACGATTACGGGTTTGGACTTGTTAGACTCTGTCACTTGTGCCTTCATGCCTCGTCTCCTCCTTGTTTTGGATAAACCGCGAGAACGACCTGATACGTTTCTTGTCCCTTTTCTTTTGGCTGATACTTCGCCACAAGCTGATTCACCAGTTGGACGTATTCCTCTACAAAAGCACTGCGCTGTTCCGCACTGGCAAGCTGAATACTCGCGTTCAGTGAGGCACTCGGAACCTCCACCTCTTGATCGGAACGCTCCAGCAACAGCATGGCATCCCGTTTGATTCGTTCTGCTGTCTGGACCAGATGAGACAACGATCCTTGGTCCTTCATTTGCTGAACGGTATCGTTGCCCCAGTTCAGCCCTTCCGAGAGTACATACGTCCGCGCAATCGCCAAATAAAGCACCTCGACGAGATTGCGCACCTGTCGACTCCCTACCCGCCTGACCAATCCGACCTTTTCCAAGGCCTTCAAGTGATAATTGACACGCTGCGGGATTTCATTGATACCGCGTGCGACTTCTGCTGCTGAAGCAGGCTCTGCCAAACGGCTTAATATCTCGGCACGGAGCGGGTTCAATAACGCCATCGCCTGTTCCGGCTTCTCGACTACATATGTTTCCAGTTGTTCGTGCGCCACAACAACACCTCATGACATTAATCATTTACGTAAAAATAGTTTATTACGTTCGTTTTTGTTTGTCAAATGATGGATGAGCCTTTTTTTCGACAACATCAAAAGCCCCGCTAGGACCTGCGGAGCTTTTGTTTTTCATTCCTATTCGGTTTACTCATTGAAAAGAAATGATTTCGCCATCCTGCGGAACATGTACGCGAACGGACAGCTGTTTTTCCTGCAAACATTCATTTAATTCCTGGCGGCTGAGCAAGCAATGGTTCCACGTCTCCATGTGGGCAACGAGAATCCGGCTGTCAGGCGCGGCATTTGCGACATGGACGATATCCTCCTTCGTCATCGTGATCGGGTCTCCCGTCAAGAACCGGGCCGCACCTGCGAAAACGACGATCACATCAGGACGATACGCTGCAACAGCCTGCTCCACTTCCTCACACCAAATCGTATCCCCCGCCACATACAGCGTCGGCTCACCAGCTCGCTCCAGAACGAAGCCAGATACTGGCCCCATCTGCTGTCCAATTTCCCCTGTTCCGTGTTGACCACCTGTCCGATGCAGGTGAACCCCTTGCCATGTATACTCCTCATCGATGGCAATGACTTGTTCGAAGCCATGCTGCACCAGCTTATCCAGATCCGGTGGCTGGCAAAATACAGGCAAATGCTTCGGGAGAAGGCGTATGGCCGCTTCATCGAGATGATCGAAATGGGTATGCGTCACCAAGAGAGCGTCCACGCCAACGAGTACCTCCTCCACGGATATGGGCAATTCTACTCCTGGATTCGGGCGCTGATTCGGCGTATTTGGTACTGCTGGCATTTCGCCCTTGGAGCTAAACATCGGATCGACCAAAAATGTCAGCCCTGCATATTCCACGCGCAAGGTAGCATGTCGTACAAGCTGAATCTGCATGTCATTTCTTCCTTTCCTCGTTATCGTTATAATGGATGTACGTTTATTGTATAAGGTCGTGAACGGTTGCCGCGAAACGATTGCTGGCTACCCACTTTCGCCGTGAAAGGAGATACACATGCTAGACCAAATTGATCTCTCCATCCTTGCCTTGCTACGCAAAAACAGCCGATTACAGTGGAAGGACATCGGCGAACAGGTCCATCTAAGCGGTCAAGCCGTCGGCAACCGAATTAGACGAATGGAAGAGCAAGGCATTATCCAAGGCTACACAACGCTCATTGATGAAGCCAAAATCGCCCCAGTCCTCACTGCTCTGGTTACCATGTTCATGACCACTACCGATCATTCTCTCTTCACTCGCTTTATCAAAAGTCGCAGCGAGATCGTCGAAGCGCATCGCATCAGCGGAGAAGGCTGCTATACCATGGTGGTACATGTTCCAGATCAAGAGGCCCTCAATCATTTTTTAGATGCCCTGCTTCCTTTTGGGAACTACCGTGTCAATCTATCTATTAACAAATTGAAATAGTTGGCATTTTGGCAATGAATCCGTTCTCATGATTTTTCGGGGTTGCTCGATATTGTGAACAAGAGTAGAATGATGAATACGAAAGGAGGAGAGTCGCCATGGAAGATATGCTATTGCTGCTGTTTTCGCTGGAGGATTTCTTCGCCTTGGTCGCGCTTTTTGTAGGATGCTTCACTTCTGCTTTTTGTCTCAGACAGTGTTACCTGCAAAACCGGGCTCTACATCAGAACGTCACGGATACGTACCGACCTTCCATTAACACGTTGTTGGTTGAGACTTATCCAATGGCGGCAAGGCAACCGCAGCGCCATCGTTTATTCAGGCGCATACAGCATACAGACGGCGAAATGGATACATATGGTTCCTTCGTTTTGGATCGCGTAGCGTAACAAAAATCCAAGAGGAGGTTGATCATATGATCGCCAAATATATCGGAGAAGCTTTGTTGTTTGTTGTGGGTCTGCCTATTTTCGCTTATCAAACATTCGAAGGAATGCACGCATTGGCAGATATCTTCGCACAAATGTCCGATTACACCAATTTCAAATAAGCTTGACGCATATAAAAAGCCTGACCGCTTCTTTAGACGGTCAGGCTTTCTTTAATCTGCCTGGATGCGGTCTCCTCTGGTTGTCGGCTGCGAGATCACAAGAAACTCCACATCCTCTGCTCCCTCGTTTTTCATCTGGTGTTTGACTCCTGGAGGCACTTCTACCCCTTCCTGCCTGCCCAACACATGACGAACGCCGTCCACTTCGAGCATAGCCTGTCCTGATAGCACGAAGAAAAACTGACGCGACCGCTCGTGATAATGACGTACTTCTGCTGTATTCCCGGGCATTCGTTCATGAATAATGCTTAGCTCTTGGCCTTTGACCAGATGCCAGCCGTCGCATTGATCTCCCCAGATGTAATGCTCTGCATTCTCTTTGCTAATTTTTGCCATGAATGCTTCTCCTCCGATTTTTGCTCTATCTTCACACGTAGGAGAGCATTTGTCATCAAATGTTTACTTTTTCTCCCCAATATGCTAAAATGTTTGTAGATCGTAAGTGAATATTCAATTCGTTACTGGAGGAGCCTGTCATCATAGGGTTCTTTTTGTCTTTTTTTAGCCGACAAAAAGAAAGCTGTGATTGCGGGCTCTTTTTTATTTCGTAAAAAGGGGGAAACCACATGCTTATTTTTCAGCTGGCTGTCATTTTGATCGCCTCCAAAATCGCTGGCGACATCAGCGTACGGCTGGGACAGCCATCCGTTTTGGGGAAACTGCTCATCGGTGTCGTTTTAGGTCCTACCGTTCTCGGGCTGGTCACAGACACAGAAATCCTCAAGGAAATTAGCCAAATCGGGGTTATCCTACTCATGTTTATCGCGGGCTTGGAGACCGATATTGATGAGTTCAAACGCACCGCCAAGTCTTCAACGAGCGTAGGTATCGCAGGGATTGTCATGCCCCTTGCACTCGGTTATGGTGCCGGAATTGCGATTGGTCTCTCCAACATCGAAGCGATCTTCCTGGGCCTGTTGCTCTCTGCTACAAGCGTGAGTATTTCCGTACAAACGTTGAAGGAATTGGGCAAGCTAAAATCAAGAGAAGGCGCAACAATCATGGGAGCCGCTGTTATCGATGACGTTTTGGTCATCTTGGCACTCGCTTTCTTGATGAGCTTTGCTGGCGGCGACGTAAATCTCGGCATGGTGGTTTTGAAAAAGGTCGCGTTTTTTGCCATCGTCATTGTTCTTTCCTGGAAGGTTGTCCCTTGGGTTTTGAAAAAATTTGCTCCGTTGCAGGTGACAGAATCGGTCATTTCCGCAGCGCTTATCATCTGTTTCATGTTCGCATATTTTGCTGAATATACAGGGGTTGCTGCCATCATCGGTTCCTACATCGCCGGGGTTGCGATCAGCTTGACCAATTACAAGCAAGAAGTGACGCACAAGGTCGAAACCATCAGCTACGCGGTTTTCGTGCCAGTATTCTTCACCTCGATCGGGGTAACGGCGCAGTTCTCTGGTATCTTGGAAAATCTCGGACTGATTGTGCTCCTGAGCGTCATCGCGATTATTTCCAAGCTCATCGGTGGTGCTTTTGGTGCAAAAATCACAGGCTTCCCGTGGAAAAACTCGATGGCCATTGGTGCGGCCATGGTATCGCGTGGGGAAGTCGCCCTCATTATCGCTGCGATTGGTTTGGAGAACAATTTGCTCACACAAGACATGTTTGCGGTACTGATTGTCGTCGTTCTCTTAACAACTATCGTCACTCCACCAATGATGAAATGGTTCTTCTCGAAAACGGCACAGCCAGAAGAAATCGCATTGAAAAAGAACGCCTAACACAACCAAGACTGTTTCTCGCCTAGACGCGGGGGACAGTCTTTTTTTATTATGGAAAAAATGCCCTCTTTCCTGATAGGAGGAAACACCGTCATGAAAATTGTAATCGCTCCGGACTCCTTTAAAGGTAGCCTGACTGCCAAACAAGTGGGCGAAGCCATTCGCTCAGGGATTAGACGTGTACTCCCGCAAAGTGAACTCATCGTGAAACCGATGGCTGACGGCGGCGAAGGTACCATGCAATGCCTGGTCGATGCCACAGATGGCAAAATACTGACCACCTCCGTAAAAAACCCGCTCGGCCAGGACATTTCTGCTGAATTCGGTATTTTGGGTGACGGTGTAACCTGTGTGATTGAAATGGCTGCTGCCTCTGGTCTTTACTTAATTTCAGCCGCAGATCGCAACCCGCTTGTCACGACGACCTATGGCTTTGGTCAATTGATTACGGCCGGACTGGATCAAGGGTGCCGCAAGTTTATTTTGGGACTGGGTGGCAGCTCTACCAATGACGGAGGGGCTGGCATGCTCCAAGCTCTCGGATATGTGCTTCTCGATCAAGACGATCAGCCACTCTCTTTTGGCGGTGGTGAATTATCACGACTGAGCCGTATTGATACGAGTCAGGCTGATAAGCGGCTGGCTGACTGTCACTTCATCATTGCGTGTGATGTTATCAACCCTTTTGTTGGACCAAATGGCGCTTCTCACGTCTTCGGCCCGCAAAAAGGAGCCACACCGGAAATGGTGCTGCAATTGGATGATCATCTGCGCCATTTCGCTGACTTGATCGAAAAGACCCGCGGCATCGCCATTCACGATTTGCCTGGCACAGGTGCTGCGGGTGGTGTCGCTGGTGCCCTTCTCGCTTTTCTAAATGGTCAGCTGCGTTCCGGGATTGAGATTGTGATTGAGACGACCGGACTTGCGGAAGCCATGGACAAAGCCAATCTTGTGATCACAGGTGAGGGACAAGTCGACTTCCAGACGGCCCAAGGAAAGACGCCATGTGGAGTTGCCCAAGTCGCACAACGATACGGCATTCCCGTCATCGTCCTCGCTGGTTCCATTGGAAATGGCATCGATACTCTTTATGAAAAAGGCGTTTCTGCCGTTGTCAGCATCACCAGCAAACCGATGACGCTGGATCAATCGATGTGCGAAGCCTCCTCTCTCTTGGAGCAGACAGCCGAGCAGGTCATGCGGATTTATAGCCTGAAATCCTGATCGGCCTCTTGTTAACCGTATATGAGTGCATCGACAAGCCTTTGATAGCCAATATCGGAAAAGAAATCGAAGGTGCCTTCGTCGTCATCATCAAAGCAACTCCAATCGTGGACTATGTCAAATGGTTGCAGGATGGCATCACAGCATTGATTGCTTCTCTCGTCATTATCTCCACCATTGTCAGGTTCCTCTTGCCTTCGCTCTGGCTGGACGCCATGCTCGGTACCATGGCATTCGTGTAAATCATGACGTTCATGGTAATCGGTAGCGGTGCACTGGTCTCCACCACCGCTTGTCGTACCCAGACATTGGTCATACTCGTGGAAGTTATGACATGGATTGTTGTGGTCTCCATTTTGGAGCTCATCCTTCTGTAAAGCTTTATCAGATTCATAAATGTGGCTGAGTCTATCTGCTGTTGCACGCCAACTAAATTTCTCCAAGGCAATTTGACGAGCTTCTTGTTTCATTTTTAAATACAGTGGCTTATTCATGATCAGCGAACAAATCGCTTCCGCGAATGCTTGCGGGTTTCTATATTGGTTGATCAGCAATCCAGTGCGGCCATGCTCAATGATTTCTTTTATGCCCCCGTTTTTCGAGGCTACGACTGGCAATCCGGAGGACATCGCTTCGACGTTAACAAGACCGAACGATTCATGTTTTTGCGAAGGACAAATAAACAGATCGGCTTTTCTAAAAACGCGGTGGATACTACGATGGGGGACCGTACCTAGAAATTCGGCATGTACGCCAAATTTACGAGAGAGCGATTGCAATTGCCTTGCATATTTGCTTGTTGGTGATCCTCCTGCAATCATTACTTTGACAGGTTGGGCTATCTGACTTTTCACAAGCTTAGCTGCTTGAAGCAATACGGGAATGCCTTTACGTGGAATAAGCCTGCCCGCGAACAATAAGGTGAAGGCACGGGGATGAGAGGTTTTTGGAATAGGGGAAAAGCGAGATGTATCGACGCCGAGCCATGCAACTCGGATTTTCCTCGATATGCTAGGAAAACGAGCAGAAAGCCGACTTTCAAGCGATGAACTGTTGGTGATAATCAAGTCCGCTTTTCGTAATCCAGCCAAGGTCTCTGCCCGGCTAGTATGGGGAGAATTGACAAAAGTCAGCGAGTGAAGATACAAGGATACGGTCGCTTTCGGAAACATCGATTTAATCTGCCTAACGAACTCCGGTCGATTATCGATTTGCAAAACGTCAAATCGGCGTTTTTTTAGGATTTTTTTCACATGGGTCAAATATTTCGCAGGACTGCCGGTAGGAACGCGATAAATGTGCACCCCATCTATAAAAGAATGCTTCGGATAACGAGGATGCGCTCTGCTGATAATCGAGACCGAGTGCCATTTACTCAATTCCTTGGCAATCGCCAGAATCGTAATCTCGACGGACCCCCCAAGAATGGGGGGGACGGGGATTTGCTCGGGGGCGATGATGACGATTTTCATACCGAACACTCTCCTGTTTAAGAGCTATGACTGGCAGCATACTCATCAAGTTCCTGCAAAAAAGGATCGATTCTCCTCTCTGAATCAAGTGCCCATCGTAACCGCTTCATGGTAAACGGGATTCTTTTGAATCCGGACACTACCAAATACGTCGAAAACGGAGATCGCAACCAGGCGCTCATCAGTTTGTAGTCGCTTTTGTCAAGATGGGCAACCTGACGATAGCCATCCAGAATTGCTTTCGCTATGGAAAAATCCCATTGATAATCTTTGCAGGAATTATAAATGATCCGGTATAAATCATAGGCACGCAGATCAACACGCAAGGTTTCAAAGTCGATCAGATAGGTTCCTTCGTCATTGAGAATGAAATTGCTCGGTCCCCCGTCTCCATGACACAATATTCCATGTTTGCGTGGATGGCGACGGTAGCTGAGATATCCGCTACTTTTCAATAATCCTTCCGCTTGTCTGGCATACCGTATGATTTCCGGTCCGTGCTGCTTGATAAAACGGTTAATTGGCTGGCTAAAACCATTTCTCCTCGCGTTTGCCATCTTCGTTTGTATATAGCAGTGCCGTTTACGTAAAGTGGCGAACCACGTCCCCATCTCACTGTGCGCGAAATTTCCTTTAAGAGCAGTTAATCCAGCCTCGTGAAAGCGTGCCAGCGCGACACCACATGCCCTCATATCAGCCAAAGAACTCGGTGAGGGTTTCCTCCCTGAAATCCAGGGAGTTAGCACGAAAATCTCTCCTTTCTTTGAGAGATGATAAGCTCTGCGACCCTCCGGCCTGTTTGGATTGCGCCAAGCCAAAAGCGATCCGCTTCCCCGAACCCGCAACAGCATTCGGTCGATCCACCGTGCTCGGCCGACTCCTTTTGGCATCCGCTTTAAACTGAGCGTACGGCCGTCTGGCGTTACAATCCGATAGATTCCTGCCCGAATTTTCTTTTGTTGGCGTACCCGGACCCCAAACTGTTTGGCTACACCGTTAATGGAGTGTTTGCTCATTGTCCTTCCACCTTGTTTAGGTTTGTAAACAACGATTCATATTGAAGCGTAATCGAAGACCAGTTATATCGTGCGGCAGTCGAGTGGGCATTGCGTACTCTATTTTTCGTTAGGGATGGATTATTCCAGAACGCTTTAATGGCTCGGGCTATATCTGCGCTAGTTACAGAGGAAATGATTTGGGCATTTTGGTCGTTTACAAATTCCTTTAATCCTCCCGACAAGGTCGAAACAAGTGGGACGCCATTTGCCATCGCTTCCAACGCAACCAGGCAAAACGACTCTTTTTTGCTTGGAACAATAACGGCACCGTACGAAGTGTACATTCGTTGCACCGCTCCATATTTGCTCTTTTTGACCCAGTGAATTCGCTTCGTGAGACCCATTTGTCTTGTAAGGGCTCTGATTTTTCTTTGATAGCTGATAAGGCCGCTCCCTACAATGGTTAAGCGAACATCTTTATGGGTTCGTGACAGGAGGCCAATGGCTCTTATTAAAGCATCGGCCCCTTTTGAAGGAATCAGTCTACCTACGTACAGCAATTTAGTCGGGGCAGCCTCTGACTGCCTGGTTCCAGGTTTAACACCGTGCGGGATAACAGAAAATTTATTGATATTTGTATTGGGGTAACGTCTCCTTGTTGCATCTATTTGCCACTTGCTCGGCACAATGATTCGACTTGCGCTGCGAATCAATTTTGTTTGGTTTTTTCCAGGCGCAGAAAGGGCACCTTGAGAGGCCATTGAGTGACAGGAATAGACGATCGGCACATGAAACCGGGCTTTCACCAATTTGGCAGTATCTGCAAAATCTGTACTATGCACATGAATGATATCCGGTTTGGTGAATCCCTTGCTAGACACCGTGTTCAAGATTGTTTTCGCTTTGAAGGATTGTTTCGTGCGATGAAAGTAACGAGTACTTTTTGGGAATCGAAGAATGCGCAAATTGTCGTTTGGTTTTGATATCGTCAATTGATTGGAATTTCCGGCGCATAGAACCGTTACCTCCACACCATTCTGACTCAGTGCTCTAGACAAATGAGTGGCGACAACCCCTAGTCCTCCCATTATTTGGGGTAGATACTCATTCGTCATGACCAACACTTTCAATTTGTTGTCGTTCTGCAAATAGTACCCTCCTCGTATACTCGCTGTTATCGCATCGCATTCTATAGACACAAGTATATTTTATGTTTGGCTGATAAGAAGGTGTTGGGCACGATGCCTATAGGTCCTCCAAGCCTTTTCGTTTTTACTTTGTTTCCCTGTGAATGGTATAACGCTTCAGACGTGGCGAATATTTTCTCAGTTCTAGTCGTTCTGGATGATTCCGCTTGTTTTTGGATGTGATATAGTTGCGGTCTCCGGTTTCAGTGCATTGCAGGGTAACGTTCACGCGCATGGATGTCAGCCTCCTCTTTTTTGGTTACAATGTCGTCTCGATTACAGCATCTGCTGTTGGGAGTGGATCGGGCAGTTTACTCCAGTCCGCCTCGTATTCCTCATCGTTCAGGAGACATGCATCGAGATGCTTCACGATTTGCTCCTGTTTCAGATCAATCCCGATAAAGACAAGCTCTGTCTTTCGATCCCCATGTACGGGATGCCATGTTTGCTGCCAGTCCGGCTCCTCTACCAGAATGGCTTGTTGCTCTTCTGCCGATAACGCTGCTGTCCAATAGCCTGCCGTTCCGATTTCGATGGATGGCCCCGCCTGACTGAGTGTCATCGCCACGTCATTTCGTGTCGCCAACCAGAAAAAGCCTTTGGCACGTACGACCTCCTCTGGCCACTCCTCCAACCACTTTTCAAAACGTTCTGGATGAAACGGCCTGCCACTGCGATAAACGAAGGAGGAAATTCCGTACTCGTCCGTCTCAGGTGTATGCTCTTCCTTTTGCAGCTCAGCAAGCCATCCCGCTGATTGACTGGCAGTCTCGAAGTCGAACAGGTTGGTATTCAAAATTTCTTGCGGGTCTACCTGCCCACGAACAGCGCGGATGAAGCGAGCATTTGGCTGTAGCTTGCGCAGAACGGCTTCCAGCTGTATCAAATCATCTGGAGCGACACTATCGCATTTGTTCAGGATCAGCACATCACAGAATTCAATCTGGTCGATCAAAAGATCCGCTACCTCACGGGTATCCTCTTCGCCAACTGCCTGCCCTCTGTCCAAAAGGTTTTCGCCGGAAGAAAAGTCATGCCAGAAGCGGTACGCATCCACTACGGTCACCATCGTGTCCAAGCGGCACAGCGCTGATAAATTGATGCCATTTTCTTCGTCTACGTATGTGAAAGTCTGGGCGACAGGAACCGGCTCGCCTACTCCCGTCGATTCAATCAGTATGTAGTCATACCTTCCTTCCAAAGCCAGACGCTCTACCTCCGTCAGCAAATCCTCTCGCAAGGTGCAGCAAATGCAGCCATTCGACAGCTCCACGACCTTTTCGTCCACGCGTGAAAGACCACTGCCCGAGAGAATAAGAGAGGCGTCTACGTTTACTTCGCTCAAGTCGTTAACAATCACGGCGACTCGTAGCCCGTCCCGATTGTTCAGGACATGGTTCAGTAGCGTCGTTTTACCCGCTCCCAAGTACCCGCTCAGGACTGTGACGGGGATTTTCGTTTCGTTCATGTTCATGGTAGGTTCTCCTTTTTGCTCCATTCAAAGCGTAATGATTACGATTTGTTGGTTATCATAACGCATCAAAATATCCGAAGTCAATACAAAACGAAATTATTACGATTTATACAAAAATGAAAAAACCTTGAAAGGAATTCTTCCAAGGCCTTTCCAGGAGTTATGAAATTAAACGGGTGAAATCTACTTTCCTTTTGCGGTCTGTGCAACTTCGCTTGTACTGGACACTCTGTTAATTGGTTAAACAACAGGCTTGAGTGTAACCTTAAAATTTTCACGTTCACTTAAGGGTGGTCTATCCACGTTGCAAATATAAAAAGTATTAGATCCATAATAATCTAATCTAACTCCATTTTTGACCTCATAATATTTAACAATATCCTCGCCATTTTCAATGTCAATTGCCATGTTAAATTTAATTTCGTTATTAATCTCTCCGTTAACCGTCACTTCAACGGCCATAGCTTTGCAGGTACCAAACCATATTGTAGAAAAATTACCGCTTGCACGGCTTCGTTGATCATCTAAGTCAGTATAACTCGATACTACAACAGCAATGGGTCTGCTCATCTTTCATCCTCCCGAAGTGTTTTTATGAAGAGTCATTTTTTACATTTATTAATTGGTAGAAGGTTTAATTGTAACCGTAAAATTTTTGTTCGTTGGACATCTGGTTTCACAGATATATAGCGAATTACTCTCGATATAGCCCAGTTCTGTATTATTACGTACGTCACGAGCTTTAACAGGATCGCTGCCGCTCCGATCTTCAGCAATACTAAATACAATCGTTTCATCAACTTGGCCATCAACAGTCACTTCAACGAGCATTCGATGTGCGCCTCCAAACCATTTAGTCGAAAAGTTACCGCTTGAGCGACTGCCTTGGCCTGCTAAGGGGCCTGGTTCGGATACAATAATTCCAATAGTTCTCTCCATAAACTTCTCCTCCTTTACGATAATAAATTCTTTATCATAAGTACTGATAAAAACCGTTTTTATGACCTAAATTTTCTTCGGTACGAACCACCTTCACTATAGTTGTTGTTCCCGCGACTTGTGCAAAAAAAATCAGCCAGATTTCACTCTGACTGATTCCTCCACGCCTACTCCACTATTGTTTTTTGGCCTTATTCATCCCAACCGCTTCCCCATAAACCCCAATGACTGGCTGGTACGCCTGACGATCATTTAATTTCCCCTGCTCGACGACTGGCTGCGGGCGATTTTCTTTCCACGTAATCTGACTGTACACATGACCTGTTGCAGTCGGCATCGTGACGAGGATGTCTTTTACCTGATCGGCATTGCCATCTGTGATGGCGAGCTTCGGAAGAATACCGCTGTCCCGTTTTCCTACAGAGATAAACGTCTGCTGATTATCCTTCCCTTCGCGAACCACGACACGCAGGTTATGGGCCGTCTGATTCATCGATACGCCCATCTTATCGCCTACAAGCAAAATAAGATCCTTGATGTTGTCTCCGGTCACATCTGCATACTTCGAATCAAGGACAAAGGTACTATCGCTGCTCATACTGAAGCCGCTATTGATCGTCACATCTGGCGACGGCATATTGTCCCAGTCTGCTTTTTGAACCGTTACCTGTAAAAGTTGCGGCTGTTTATTGACGATGTTCCACACACTGGTCGCTACTGCCAAGCGATCCTCCGTATTCAGCCCCCACAAGGTTTGCTTGCCCATATAACGCAGGTTGCCTTTCGCATCCCGAAATGGCACCAGCTCCACCAGCTTTTGCGTATATCCATTGGTTTCCTTTTGCAGCTTTCCATTGGCATGATAAATCCCTTGCCTCACGTACGTAGCCTTATTGTCCGATATATCTACTGTACTCGTCGCTTTTGTTTTTGCATTCGTTACTTTTGCCACAAATCCATCGACAAATTGTATGGTGAACGGGATATTTTGCTCTGGTTGCAATAAGACTACCGGCGCGTACGCTTGCGATTGGGTGCCACTTGCTTGAACCGGGTCAGCCCCAATGCCCGAAGCCATGAGAACCGCGCCGCTGCAAAGAACTGCCGCCATCGTTTTGTGCCATGCTTTCATCCTATTCTCCTCCTTCGTATAGATAACATCCAACTCCTATCCTACATTTTTAAACGAATTTGGTAGGTCAATTGTTGCTAGTAAAATGTTCCCTGTTCTCTCGCACTTTTTTCCTGTATAAGGAAGCATAGGACACGTTCCACTCGTTTGAAAAAGCTCAAATACGGGTTTTTTTACCGTTTTGCAACAAATTTGCGGGATGGGCAAGCTACAATATAGTCAAATGGATGCAGCAACAGAAAGGAACATTTGAAATGAAAAAGGCTTGGCTCGTTACGACAGCACTCTGCGCCTCGCTTGTTAGCGGTTGCGGACTCACAGATACACCCAATGAATTGATGCGCGCCCCGTCAGCAGACGGCGATCAAAAATCAATCAATCAGGCCGTCATGCAATTTTTGCCGGCTGGGTCACAATTATCTGTTCCTCTTCATCCCGCAGAAGCAAGTGCCGTCTCCCTACAGGATCTAAACGGAGATGGTGTTGCGGAGGTCGTCGCTTTTTACAAAACCGAAAAAACCGATTACGAAATCGGTGTGCTCGTGCTTACCCAAAAACAAGGAAACTGGGAAAAGCTCTCCTCCTTTACTGGTGTCGGCAGCGAATTGGACTACGTCTCCTTTCAAGATCTCACAGGTGACAAAATCCCGGAAATGCTGATTGGGATGGGGGGCGGCGAAGATTTGAACAAAGAGCTCTCTGTTTATTCGCTAGCCAATCATATGACCCAGGAATTGATGAAACAGCCCTATTCCGTCATGGCAGTAGGCGATTTAACAGGAGATGATCAATCCGATCTCGCTCTCGTTGTACTTGATAAAAATAACTTCACAGCCAAAGCCGAGCTGTATGGGGCGGCGAACGGCACAATCGCCAAACAGACTGAGGTAGCCCTTGACGGATATGTTAATGGTTACTATCAGGCTGTCATCGGAAAAGCATCGCCAACCCGCAACGGACTATTCATTGATGCTGGATTAGGTGCTCACTCTGCTTCCACTGAACTACTCCTCTGGGACAATGGACAACTGTCCAACCCTTTGGCAAAAATAGAAGGAGAGATGGACCCGACCTTCAAGCCATATTCTTTGGAAAGTGAAGATATCAACGGTGATGGCATCATCGAGATCGGCACGAAGATACAACCCGCTGGGACAGAGGATATGGCCATGGCGGAAATCCCCTGGATCTCCTCCTACTTACAATGGGACGGAAAAACGGGCTTGAAACACATCGAAGATCATTATCAAAATTACACACAAGGCGTTGACCTCAAGATTCCGGCAAAATGGGGCGAAAAATACACTATTTCCATCAACCATGATACGAATCCACTTCTAGTCCGATTCCAATATTTCAGTGCAAATGGGAAAAATAAGGCAGATTTACTAACGCTGCAAAGCATTCCACAAAACGAATGGGTCAAATTTGAAAGCGGATTGAAGCAAAAACAAGTTCCCTACATTTTGCTGAAGGAAGAGGGCAAACAAGTCTTGATCGCCATTTTACCGCAAACAACACCTACCCTTGGAAAGGCTGCTCTCGCGGAATACCGATCGATGCAGCTTACCGCAGAGGAGGTTCGTCAGCTCTACAAACCGATGACGAACCGGTAATAAAGTGAAATAGTAAATCCTTATCAAGGAGATTTGCCCTATGAAGGTTCTATTACTGGAAGACGAGAAATCCATCCGGGATTTTGTGCGCATCAATCTCAAACGCGAGGGCTATGAGGTAATCGAGGCAGGCACTGGAGAAGAGGCACTTGAGCTCGCAGATCAACAATCGGACATCGTCATTGCGATTCTCGACGTCATGCTTCCCGGCATTGATGGCTTCGAAGTATGCGGGCATCTGCGAAAAAAATATCCGCGCCTCGGGATCATTATGTTGACGGCTAAAAGCCAGGAGCTGGACAAAGTCATGGGTCTCGAATTCGGAGCAGACGATTACGTATCCAAGCCGTTTAGCCCCGCTGAACTGTTGGCCCGTGTCAAAGCGTTGCATCGCAGATTGACACCTATTCCAGAGGCTGAGGACAAAAATGAAATTAACATTGCCCCCTTCACGCTTTTGCTCGATGAACGCAAGCTGATTCGGGTGGAACAAGAAATTGACCTCACGCCAAAAGAATTTGCCATCATCAAATTACTCGCAGAAAATGCGAACAAAGCCATTAGTCGCGACGAGATATTGACAGCCGTTTGGGGTCAATTTTTTGTCGGGGACTTAAAAATCGTTGATGTGAATATCCGCCGAATCCGGCAAAAAATCGAGGACGATCCGGCTCATCCAGCTTTCCTGGAGACAGTCTGGGGGTATGGCTACTTGTGGCGAAAGGACGTCCCAGATGAAAGGCATTAAGAGCAGGCTCGTTCTTCATTTCGGCCTGATCCTCCTTTTGATCGTACTGCTTTTGGAAGGACTGTTTTACTGGGCCGTTCATACATATTACATAGGGACTGCGACCGAAGCATTAGTGACCCGCAGCACGACCTTCACCAATTTTATTAACAAGTACGCCACTGGCTACAGGTTAAAAGACAAAGCACGCTATATTTTGGAGAATGTTTCGAATCAGGAGTACGCCAAAATTGAGGTGTTGGACCCAGGGGGAAAAGTCATTCTCAACTCCTACGGCTTTCAGACCAGCGAGATCATCAATACCCCTGACGTCATGGATGCCGTCAAAGGGCAAAGCGGTCTGTACATCGGGAAAAGTCCACAGTCGCGGGAGCGTGTCATCGCGGTGTCCAATCCGCTTACGTACAGCGGAGAATTTGTAGGCGTTCTGCGGTACACGATCTCCGCTGAACCGCTCTATCAAGCTGTAAATCGCATTGCCTTGTACGGGGCTGGCGTTGGGACAGGCGTAGTCGTCCTTGCTTTTGCGCTCAGCCTGCTCATGGCAAAACGAATTGTCGACCCTATCGAAGATTTAACGAATGCGGCCAAACAAATGGCGGAAGGAAATTTCGCTGTCCGCGCGCCAAAACGATTCGATGATGAGGTAGGAACCCTCGCGGACACTTTCAATTACATGGCAGCGGAGATCGGAAAAAACGAAAAGCTGAAAAATGACTTCATCTCCTCTGTCTCCCATGAGCTGCGTACCCCACTTACCTCGATTAAAGGATGGGGCGAAACGATCATTTCGGGAGGTCTGGAAGAGCCTGAAGAGACGATGCTCGGTCTGGAAGTCATCTCCAAGGAGACAGATCGTTTGATTGGGCTCGTCGAGGAATTGCTCGATTTCTCGAAGTTTCAATCCGGTGAGATGAAATTGTCTCGCGAACACATGGATGTCCGGGAGCTTCTCCATGATTTGCATCTTCAATTTTCCGTACGTGCCAATGCCAAACAAATCGAGTTGAAGCTAGAGACTCCCCCTACCCCACTCATGGTTATGGGAGACACGAATCGGCTGAAGCAAGTATTTGTGAATCTATTGGACAACGCGTTGAAATTTACGCCACAAAACGGCTCGATTGTCATCGCAGCTTCCTTGTCAGGCGATCGGCTCCTTGTCACTGTCACGGATACTGGTGAAGGCATTAACCCGGAAGACCTGCCGCATGTCACAGAAAAGTTTTTCAAGGGACGCTCCAAGCTCTCCGGCAGTGGTCTGGGACTGGCGATCTGCAAAGAGATCATTCAACTCCATGCCGGGCGGTTTTCAGTCAGTAGCGCCCTTGGTCAAGGAACATCGATTATGGTGGATTTACCGTTGTTGGCGAATCAAAAAAACTCACCCTTGCCGCATTAGTATGAGGCATGGATGAGTTTTTTTGCTGTTGGAACACGATATTAGAAGCTGTTTTGAATAACCAGCTCTTCCAGGCCAAAACGGGAAGTTGAATAAGCTTGCACGCTTGCTTTCCCCAAAGTCAGCATCAGTGTTGGCAAATAGCGAGAAGGGATGTTCAACTCTTTAATAAGCGCATCACGGTTGTAGCCACCCATCGGGCACGTGTCGTATCCTTTTGCTTTTGCCGCCAACATGAGCTGCATCGCTGCATAGGACGAATTACGGATTGCTTCATCACGCGCGATTTCCGGGTTGTTATTGTAAGCCCCTTCGATTTGCGCGATCATAGTCTCACGCACTTGCTCTGTAACGTATCCTTTCGCCAATGCTTCATCATAAACAGGGCGAGCAGACTTGTAAGCCTCCAGATCGCCAAGAATGATGATGGTAGCGTAAGCATCCACTACCTGCTGCTGATTGTATGCGATTGGGAGCAGTTTCTCTTTGATAGCAGGATCAGTCACGACGAGAAAACGCCAATGCTGCAAATTCCAGGACGATGGCGCACTTGCCGCAAGACGCAGAATTTCGTTCAACTCGCCTTGTGGAATTTTTTCATTCGGATCGTATTTACGCACGCTGTGACGGGCTTCCATTACCTGTTCAGCGGTAATTTTCAGTTCTCTATTCATGGTTGAATCTCCTCCATACTGTATAGTACGCTGTTTAAAAGATACTACTTACCTTATTATCGTTACAAACATTTTGCAAGCAATTTTTACATTTTGCTTCATACCCTATTATTTGGAGGCACTCTCGATGAAATACACGGATAACATTGTCATCGTCACTGGCGGTGGCCAAGGTATCGGACGGGCTGTCGCCACCATGTATGCTGCCGAAGGAGCACATGTCGTCATCGCCGAGTACAATCGCGCTGCGGGAGAAGAAACGGCCTCGCTAATCAACACAACAGAAGCAGTGAAAGGCACAGCACACTTCGAGCACATCGACGTCAGCGTGCCAGCGCAGATCGAACAATTGATGAGAACCGTTGATGAACGCTGGGGGCGGCTCGATGTTTTGATCAACAACGCGGGCTTGTCCGTATGGGAATCTCCGTATGAACTGACCGTCGAAGCGTGGGACCATATCTTGAACACGAATTTGCGCAGTGTCTTTCTAGCGGCGAGAGAAGCAGCCAAAATCATGCGTCGCCATGGCGGAGGCGCTATCCTTAATCTTTGTTCGACGCGGGCGCATATGTCCGAGCCACATTCAGAGGCGTACGCGGCTTCTAAAGGAGGCATTTTATCATTAACACATGCGCTTGGTGTCTCACTCGGCCCCGATGGAATTCGTGTCAACGCGATCTCTCCTGGCTGGATTGAACACCGCGATTATGCCGCTCTTCGTCCCGGGGATCATGCCCAACATCCGGCAGGTCGCGTAGGTACACCCGATGATATTGCCCGTGCGTGCCTATTTTTGACGCAAAAGGACAACGATTTCATTACGGGTACTGAGCTGATTGTAGATGGCGGTATGACCCGCAAGATGATATACGAGCCTTAAGCTAAACCAATGCCCTCCCTCTTGAATATGTTGTGCTAACAAGAGAAAAAGGAGGAGTTGTATGCCATTTGAAGAGGAAGACCTCAGAATTCTCGCCCTATGGCTTTTGGCATTTGGGTATCTGATTCTTGCCTTTACCGAATTGGCAGCGCTAGAGTTTTTTTAAAAAAGAAGGGCCGCTCGCTTCCAAACGGAATGAGCGGCTTTTTTTGTACGTATCGTCTTACCAAGTCACAAAAGGTGGCGAGCCTGGTGCCTGGTGCTGAATTTGTTCCAAAATCGGATAACCATACGCGAGAATGATCAGGAAGGCAACGAGTCCGATCCATACAGGCCAACGCTCCAAAATTTTTGGAACCTCTTGCGTTGTCTCTGTCTCAGCAATCGGATATTCTGTATTCCCTTTTGGTGCGTAGAACGTCAGGTACAGCAAGATCACGATCAAGAGAATCGCAGATACGAACAGCAGTCCGCCACCAAACGCCATTACACGTTGATAATCCATCCAGCCCAAAGCTAACGGATGATCCATATACGTCGTGTAATCTGTGCGGCGCGGAGCCCCTTGCAAGCCCATTGCGTGCATGGCGAGCGACATCAGGAACATTCCTACTGCCCAGAATACCGTTTGCACCATTCCCATGCGATTCGCAGTCTTGGTCAGCTGCCGTCCAGTCAATGCTGGAATCAGCCAGAAGCTGACACCGAAGAAAGTGAGCGCAACAGCAGCTCCTACCGTGATGTGGAAGTGACCGGTAACCCAAATCGTATTGTGCACAACCGCGTTAATTTGGTTACTTGCGTTAATAATTCCCCCAGCTCCGCCAGGAATGAAGAATAGCATCCCTACAAATGGAGCAAAGAAACGTACGTCTGTCCAAGGCAGTTTTTTGAACCAACCAAAGAGTCCGACTCCGCCTTTTTTACGTCCAGTCGTTTCAAAGATGGCAAACATCGAAAATGCTGTCATCAAAGATGGGATTACAACAATCAGTGTCAGTGTAACGTGGATCATTTTCCATGCTGGTGAGATTCCCGGCTCCATCAATTGGTGGTGGAACCCGACAGGAATCGAGAACAACAGCAGGCAGATAAAAGCGAGTCGACTGAGCGAATCACTGAAAACGTGACCGCCAATGATTCTTGGTAAACATACATACCACGCCATATAAGCAGGCAATAGCCAGAAATAAACGAGCGGATGACCGAAAAACCAGAACAGCGTACGGCTGAGCATGACATTAATCGTTGGAACCAGCCCAAGCGACCATGGGATAAGCTGGAACAGAACCTCAGCTGCTACAGGAATCGTCGCAGTAATCCACAGGATGTAAGTAGTGACCCCCATGTAGAGGAACAGCGGAGACGTTTTCCCTTTATTTTCGCGTTTCCATTTGCGATAGCTGGCAAAAACCCCGAATCCCGCCAGCCAGCTGCCTACTACGAGCAAGGCAGAACCAATGTAAAAGTACGGAGATGCTTTCAGTGGTGCGTAGAACGTATAAAGGACAGAGGCTTCATTCAGCAGAATGGTGACAACAGCCATCAATGTCCCTACCGTCATGAGAATCCAGCCGGCCCATCCAAATTTCAGAGCGGCTCCGTGCAAGGAACCACCTGTTGTGCGGGCGACTCCTGAGAAAATAAATCCGACGATGAAGTACGTGGTAAAAATAAGTGCCATCAACACGCCATGGGCGGTCAAAATTTGATAGTAATTTGTCCAGCTCGGCAGTTCCATGATTCCACCACGAACCATGCCCTGTACCATCCCTGCCACAGCTGCCAATCCGAATGCAATATAAGCTACCCACACATAGGCCAAACTAAGACTTGCCGCAGAACGCTGAACCGGAACATGGGGGATAGTATCGTCGATCTTCCGTGCGATTACCATAGGATTCACCTACCTTTATTTCACAATAATCGTGGTCGCCATTACCTGATGACCTGCGCCACAGTATTCGTTACAAAGGATCAAATACTCGCCTGGCTCGTCAAACGTGTGTGTCGCCGAGCTGATGTGTCCAGGCAGAACCATGAAGTTGATGTTGGTCTCTGGAATCTGGAATCCGTGAATAACGTCTGGACTCGTGACGTGGAAATTCACCGTTGCGCCAACTGGTATTTCCATCTTGGTCGGAGCGAAGCCGAACGCAAATGCTGTCATGTAAGCGTCATATTCGTTGTCTCCTACCTGTTTCAAGCCTGGTTTATCAAAAGGAGGCGTCTCCGTAACCTTCTCCGGATCAATCATTTCCATATTACTTGGCGGAGCCATCCCCATGGCAAACGCATTGACGCACAACAATACAATAAATAAGGCCAAACCACCTGCGCCAAGCATCAACCAGATTTTTTCATATCGATGCAAATGCATAAGTACCCTCCTTTACTTCCCTTATTACGCCCTATCTAGGAAAAGCCCGAATACACCCAACCAACCGACTAGAATGATACCGCCAACGATCAGAACCGCGACAAACGTTCCCTTCAAGTCTTCCTGGTCCGTTTGCAGCTTGCTGGATTTTGATTTCTTTCCTTTCGCCGCTTTGTCTACTTGCGTCTCCATCGCGCTCTTCTCCTTTCCACGTGCCTTATAGGCCCTGTGTACTATTCACGCCTTCATTCTACCGCTGGAACCCCATGGAAGTAATTCGGGGAAATCCCCTAAAATGTTCCGGGAAACCCCTGATTTCGACCGTTTTATGACCGTTTTTGGTCACAGGTTCGACACAAAAAAAGACGCCCCCGTATTGGGATCGTCCTTGGACCTTGTTGTAGCCTCGACAAAAAAATGACCGCTCTTGAGCTAGCAGGCACCTGAGCGGTCATAACCCGTTTTAAATTCTGCTGAGTCGATCGCCCTTACTCAAAATCAAGCCAGCCCTTCTTAATCGCATACCGCACCAAATCAGGGCGGGTACGCAGGTGGAGCTTTTCCATAATATGCGCTTTATGTGATTCTACCGTCTTGACGGAAACAGTGAGCCGCTCGGCAATTTCCTTGTTGCTGAAGCCCTTTGCAATCAAGACCAGCACTTCTTTTTCCCGATCAGTCAGGATATCGTACTTGGCCTGCTCCTCACCGTTCTTGACCATTTGCAGAAATTCCTCGATCAGAGATTTCGTCGCGGATGGATACAAATAGGCCATGCCCTGATTGACCGAACGGATCGCCGTGATCAAATCGAGGTCAGGGGCGCTTTTTAAAATATAGCCGGCAGCACCGGCTTGCAGTACCCGAAACAAGTATTCCTCGTCATCATGCATCGTAAGCACGAGCACCTGAATGTCGGGTGCCGTTTCCTTCAGCCGTGCTGTTGCCGTCAAGCCGTTTTCCCCAGGCGGCATGCTCAAATCCATCAGGACGACGTTAGGCCGGACTTCCCATGCTTTTTCACATGCCTCTTTTCCGTCAGCTGCATAACCGACGACTTCCATGTCCTCTTGGGCGTTGATCAGCATCCCCAGCCCAGAGCGTACAATCGCATGATCATCAGCGATCAAGACGCGAATGGTCATCCTCTACCCCCTCCTTCGACACCGGAATTCGGACGATCACCGTCGTTCCTTCCTCGGGTGCGGAGCGAATATCAACGGTACCACCAAGCAGCTGGGCACGCTCCTTCATGCCAAACACCCCGAGACCTTTGCCGATTTTCAATGTTTTCTCTACTTCAAACCCTACACCGTCATCCACAATCGTGACGACAATTTCCTTCTCCCTATTCTCGAACATGATTCCCAGATGGCTCGCCTTTGCGTATTTTGCCGTATTGGTCATGGCTTCCTGTACAATCCGGTATAACGCTGTTTCCATCGCAGCGGAGTATCTGCGTTTCTCCCCCTGAACATGCAGCTCCACCTGGATATGAAACGTCTTTTCCACCCGTTTCATCAACGAACGTAATGCAGGCAGTAAACCGAGATCATCCAGTGCAGACGGACGCAGCTCCAGCGCCATGCGCTTCACTTCCTCCATCGCCTTGGAAGTCATATTCACCAATTCCGATACATGCTGCATAACCGGCTCGCTCAATTCTCGTTGTCTGACTACGTTTAGTCCCACTAAAATACTATAAAGCGCTTGCCCTACGCCATCATGCAGTTCCCGGGCGATGCGCTTTCGTTCTTCTTCTTGTGCTTGGATCGCAAAATTCGTCAGTTTGTACTGGTAGCGCTCTTTTTCCACTCGCTGTTGCGCAGACATATCACGCAAAATCATGACCAGCTTCCCCTGCGATTCATCCTCTAGTCTCGCAGAGCTGGCAGCGACAGGGTAATCCACACCCGATTTCGTTCGGAGCCTCATCTCGAATGAAGGCATTTGCACGCGCTTAAAAAAGCAATCCGTGCAGCTCGTTTCTTCCATACACGTTGCCATTCCGAGACACAGCTCGCAAATATGTTTATCTCGAATCAGCTCTTCTTCTGTCCAGCCCGTCATCTGCTCCAACGCAGCATTGGCCCTTACGATTCGTCCCTCATTATCAATTACCAGGATCGCATCGCTAGCGTTGGCAAAGATGGACTGCATCAGGGAAAGCACTTCACTCGACGTACCCATGCGCTCCTCCTTTTGAGACAATCATTCTAACGTTATTGTAAAGTTTCCATAAAAGAAAGTGTATCAGGGAATTCCCTTATCATCATTCGAATTGACATTTTATAAAATTAGAATATCATCTAATTAGATTAATATCAAACTCGTTGAAAGGAGCTTTTGACATGCCAAGCACTACTCCCTTCCCATCCGATAGCGCTCGATTGATTTTTCAGCCCGTCACGAAATACGATTTCCCCGAGCTGCTGACGGTGTACAATTCAAACCCCGATTATATGGAGTTTGCCTTTGGACAACAGGTCGTCACTCTACAGACAGTAGCAGATGACCATCAAGATAATCTGGCGTTTGCGGACTCCTATAGCTTTTCGATAAGAGAAGGACACGGTACCGAGATCATCGGGATCGCCCAGTTCATTTTGCGTAATCCGCGAGATGGCCACCCTTGGCTCGGCCTCATCATGCTGCACAGCGCCTACCAGCGTCACGGTTACGCTAGAGAATTCCTAGATACGTTAATCGCCTGGTACCGGGAAAACGGCTACACCTCTCTGCATCTGGCCGTTTTGGAGAAGAATAGCCGGGTCGTGTCTTTTTACGAGAAATACGGTTTTGTTGTCTACGAGGAAAAAGAGACGGAAAAGCTCGGCCGCGTCATGTGTATGAAATACACGATCTAGCCATGGACGCAAAAAAACGGGACAGCAAATGCCATCCCGTTCTTTCTCTTACTCTACTACGATTTTTTCAGCAGTGCCGATAGGCGGCAGGCTCTTTGTCATCATTGGGCCATAGAAGGCAACTACTTGCATATCTTCTTTCAGATCTGCTGGGGAGAGAACTTTGTTGTCTCGCGCATTGATGATCACCGTTTTCTCGGTAATGTTCAGGTTGATTTTTTCTTGGGAGGTTTCGGTAATACCACGACCCTCTACGAGCATTTTGTAGTTGCCATCCTTGTCAGATGAGATGCTCGCAACTTTTCCCGCTGTTCCCAGGATGTCCTGAGTCTCCAGGCCGCCTTTTACCGTGATGCTGAGCACACTCGTTTGTGGCGGCAAGCTCATCGCCATGAATTTTTCGGTAGTAGCATCTACAGCCATACCCAGCTTCAAGTCTTCTGGCTTCAGTACTTTACCTGCTTCATCCGTAATTTTCGTATCTTCCGTCAGGTGCAGGATGATGCCAGACTCATAGATGTTCAGTGTAACCGAGTATCCTTTGTCGGATTTGCTGATGTTGGTAATTGTACCTGTACGCATAGGAGCGATTTCGTCTTCTACTACAGTCACTGCATCATCGGTTACATTCACTTCTGCTTGCAGGATTTCGTCTACGAATTTAACTGGCACATATGTACTGCCATTCAGTACACGCGGCTCTGCTCCCAATGTTTTGTACATTTTTGCGAAAGGATAGCGATCCTCTCCTTCTTTGGCGTAGCTGGTGATCGCGCCTCTTTGCACTTCTGCTGCTTTTTCCTTGTCGTTCCAGCTTACTTTGAAGCCGAGGGCTTCAGCAACGGGACGAAGTGGAACCAGTACGGTTTGTTGACCTTTATCGAAGATCGCATCTTGTGCGATTGCTTGACCGTTAATGTTAACGGAAAGTTCTTTTACTGGTTCGGAGGTTGCAGATACCACGCTAGTTCCCAAAACGGCCAGTGCCGCGATTGTCATCATGCCTGTACGGATTGTTTTCATGTTGTTTACGCCTCCAATGTTCTTGCTTGTTTTTGTGTGTCTCTATTCATTGGACGGCACCCTTTCAGAAACGTTTCAAAAAAATTTTCATAGATGTGTAAATCGTTCGCGTGTAAGCGAAAAACATCACGGCTGGCTTGGGATTTGGTTATTTTGTGGCATCGGCACATCGGGCTTGCCTGACGGGTTGTCATACAAATAAGTCGGTACCTTGCCGACGATCAGGGCTTCGGAGACCGGGATTTGTGTGGTGACCGTCTGTTGCTTGGTCGCAAACGGGATAATGACCCGCAAATCGACTTCGACGTGAATGTAGACAGTCACCAGCACCATATTGATTCCGGCTTGCTTCAGGCCTGTTTCCAGCTTCGTTTTGACGGCTCCAATCGGAACGAACGACACTGGAATATCAGGCCCAAAGTGCTCCAGAAAGACGTTTTTGGTAGCCAAGCCTAGTGGTATGGTTGTCCGGACGTGCTCCTGCTCGAATTCCTTCAAGCGATTTTGAATACGGGCTGTCGTTTCCCCCACAATCCGGGAGTACTCTTTGAAATTAAAATTCACCGCTTTGATGCTGCCATTCTCGTCTTTCTCCATGATGACAACTTCGTTAACGTCGAGACCCTGCTGGGACATGCGTTTGGTGACTGCATCGGTAATAGCGAGCTTGGCGACCTGCTCTGCCTTGGCCTGGGCTATCAACATCAGCGTCGGCTCTACCCTGCGTTCCACAACGATAAACAAAACGATCAATACTACAATGATCAGCAGGATCCCAGCGAAAATTCTCCTTCTACGTCTTTTCCATCCTCCCCTTCTCAAGCGCACGATGGCTCCCTCTCCCCTTTGACGACTCGGTTAGTCAGGACGAACCGTACGCATAGCTGGGCGTTTTTCTTTGCTTGTGCGCTGTCTGCCGCTGGTAAGCACCCCACCGATTCCCGCGACAAACGTAGGAACTCCCGCCGCGACTAAAATTAATGCCCAATCGCGCAGATTTAAATCGGTTGTTTTGAAGATCGGCTGGAGTGCCTCCATGTATACAACACCGATCACGAGCACGATCGACGAAAGCACGGCCCAGACGAGGTATTTGTTTTCAAAAACATTGCGGTGAAAAACGCTGTATTGACTCCGGCAATCGAAAACGTGAATCAGCTGCGCCATAACCAACGTGACGAAAGCTACAGTTTGGGCATGCACCAAGTCATTCGGATTCTCTTTGAGAGTCAGCCAGAACGCGAGCAATGTCATGACCCCGATGAGGAAACCACGGCTGATAATTTTCCAGCCCAACCCCCGGCTGAATATGTTCTCTGCCTTGTTGCGCGGCTGTTGATACATCGTATCTTTCTCCGCCTGATCGACGCCGAGCGCCATTGCTGGTAAGCCATCCGTCACGAGATTGACCCACAGGATCTGGATCGGCACCAAAGGTAAAGGAAGCCCGAGGAGCATTGCAAAAAACATGACGAGAATCTCGCCTACGTTGGACGCCAGCAAATAACGAATGAATTTTCGAATGTTGTCATAGATATTGCGCCCTTCCTCGACGGCGGCGACAATCGTAGCGAAGTTATCATCGCGCAGCACGAGGTCTGCCGCTTCCTTCGTCACATCCGTACCGGTAATCCCCATCGCGATCCCAATGTCTGAGGTCTTGATCGCAGGAGCATCATTGACACCGTCTCCCGTCATGGCAACAACATGTCCTTGGCTTTGCAGGGCACGGACGATCCGCAGCTTGTGCTCAGGAGACACACGGGCATAGACAGTCACTCGCTCCGCATATTCTGCGAGCTGCTCATCTGACATGCCATCCAGCTCCCGTCCCTCCAATACTTCTCCGTAGCCACGCATCAAACCAATCTGCCGGGCGATTGCTTCTGCTGTCACCTTGTGGTCGCCTGTAATCATGACCGTCTTGATTCCTGCTTGATGGCACAGATTGATCGCGGGACGCACCTCTTCACGCGGTGGATCGATCATCCCGGCCAATCCGACAAAGACGAGGTTGTTTTCCAGGGTGCCGATCGGCTGTCCTGGGCGATAGCCTTGCAGCGTCTTATAGGCGAAGCCCAGTACGCGCAGCGCTTTGCCTGCCATCCGTTCCGTTTGCTCCAGTACTTGGTGGCGAAGCGTCGCGGAGAGTGGAATAAGCTCTCCCTTCCACAAAATGTGCGTCGATCTCGCCAGCAATGCCTCCGCCGCTCCTTTGGTCAGCAGGGAATACACTCCGTCCGTCCCCTTTTCGACGACCGACATCATTTTGCGGTCAGAATCAAAAGGGAGCTCCTCCACACGCTCTCCCTGATTCTTCTGGTTGCTACGCTCTGTATTGCCACCCAATGCCTTTGCGGCAAGCACCTTGAGAGCACCTTCTGTCGGGTCACCTACGACTTGCCAAAAGCGTGACGTCTTGCCCATTCCGAGCAGATTGCGTGTGCTTTGCTCCTCGCATGTCAAACGGGCGTTGTTGCATCGGTCTGCGATTCGGATCATTTGCGAGAGCGCTCCGTCACGGGCGGGAGATACCATTTTCCCTAGATAGTGAAAGGCTCCCTCTGGTGCGTAGCCGCTGCCGCTCACTTCATACGTGGAATCGCTGTGCCACACTTGGGTAACGGTCATTTTATTTTGAGTCAGGGTCCCTGTTTTATCAGAGCAAATGACAGAGGCGCAGCCCAATGTCTCGACCGATGGGAGCTTGCGTACGATCGCATTGCGCCGGATCATACGCTGGACGCCAAGCGCTAGCGCGACAGTCACAATCGCGGGCAAGCCTTCCGGAATCGCCGCCACTGCGAGACTCACCCCCGCAAGGAACATCGTAAACAGCTCATGACCATGCCAGACACCAGCAGCGATAACCACAATCGTCAACAGCAGTGCGACGACCACGAGAATTTTGCCCATTTGCTCCAATCGCAGCTGCAAAGGGGTTTCTGCTTCTTCCGCTGTATTCATCAAGTGCGCGATTTTCCCGATTTCCGTGCTCATCCCTGTCGCTACGACAATGCCGCTCCCTGTTCCTCCGGTCACCATCGTGCCCATGAACGCGAGATTTTTTTGGTCCCCAAGCGGTACAGTAGAAGCCTGGGCTGTCTCTAGTCTTTTCACGTTTTTTCCGACGGGGACAGACTCCCCTGTCAACGCCGACTCCTCCACCTCCAGCCGATTGGCCGAAAGCAAACGCAAATCTGCGGGAACACGATCCCCGGCCTCCAATTGCACCAGATCACCAGGTACCAGCCGCGAAGCCGGTATCATGGAAATGTGCCCACCCCGGATGACGCGCGCCATCGGGGATGCCAGCTCCTTTAGCGCTTGCAAGGATCGCTCAGCCTTGGCCTCCTGAATAAAACCGAGGATGCCGTTAATGAGGATGATCGCGATAATCGCAATCGCATCCAGGTACTCTCCGAGGAAGTACGAGATCAGAGTTGCGATGAACAGGATGAGTACCATAAAATCCTTGAACTGATCAACAAAGACCGAGTAGAGAGGCTTTCGCTTTTGTTCAGCCAACTGGTTGGCACCTTGTTTAGCCAGTCGCCGCTCCGCCTCCTGCTGAGTCAACCCTTGCGCAGCATCACTATGAAGGGCTTCGGTCACGTCGGCCGCCGCCAGCGTGTACCATTTTCGAATTGGCTGTGTATCCACCTACATCTCCTCCATCCACTTCTCACTCATTTTCATGTGTATGCAGACGAGCTAGAAAATAAAACAACCCGTCCATTTATCTGGACGGGTTCGATATTTTTGATATAAATAACTACTTCAAGCTTTTGGCTACACCAATGCAAATCAACAAAATCGGAGGCAGCCAGGTGAGTCGCGTCAACCAGCTCGCTTTTCCTGCGCGCCTACCGAGGGCAATTCCTACCACAAGAAGCAAGGCACTCATCAACGCGATACAGAGAGCGACGAGCAGTGGCGAGTATCCCAAAAACGTAAGGCTGATGCCTGCACCGAAAGCATCTAAAGACAGAGCAAGCCCCAGCATGACGGCCTCCCAGCCCATAATATGCCCAGAACGGTCAGCATCGGCTTTGGACGGATCTTTTAAAATCTGGATCATGACACCAAAAATGCGGAACTGCGACAATAATACGATGGGTTCCTGCTCTTCCTGTTTTTCTGCGGCTACAACGGCGTTGCTGCTCGCAGCAGTAGACTCCTGAGCCTCTGTCCCCGACCGTGTCGCAATGAGCCGCCACAGCGTAAACAAACCCATGAGGATCAAGACCGCGGCACCAATATACTTGCCAATCTCGGGTGTTAACCATTCGGTGAGGGATGAGCCTACGAGCATGACACCATAGACAACAGCAAACGAACAACCGGAAACGACGACGAGCGACAAAAAGGGCATTCTCATGTTCCGTAAACCATACGTCAATCCTACACTGACACTGTCCATGCTGATGGCCAGGGAAACGAGCAGGAGTGCGAGCCATCCGCTCATATGTGGTCACCTCTTTCCCATTGCCTATTAGGTATACGCGAAAAGCTCAGCGGATGTGCCAACGAATCATTGCCATCCCAGATGGAAAGTGCTACCATTAAATTAAACAATGTTTAAAACGTTGTTTAATAGAAACGTTTTGCTTCCAATAAAAAGGAGGTTGGTCATGTCACAGGTAGATAAAAACAGCGAAACGAAGGCGAAAATTTTGCAATCGACACTGGATTTGATCAAGATGGAGGGCTTCGAGAGTGTGACGGTGCGGAAAATCGCAGCCGATTCCGGTACTAACGTAGCTTTGGTTAACTACTATTTCGGTTCCAAGGATAGGCTCATCAATGAAGCCCTCAGTGCTTTTCTAAGCAGCTTTACAACTACATTTGATATCTTGGATGACACATCTCTGCTTCCCCAAGAACGACTCAAGCAGTTTTTAATGAGCTACGTGCAGATCATCAACCAATATCCCGAGCTGGTTTCGCGAATCTTCTCACTTGGTGGCGCTGTATTTACCTCGCAATATGAGTACGGTCAATTTCTCAAACGCATCGGGTTTGTGAAGATGGAGGGAGTTTTGAAGGAAATGACCCACGAAGAAGACCATGAGGTTCTCATGATGATGATCATGCAGCTGTTTGGAGCGATTTTTCTGCCAGCCTTGCTCAAGTCGATATTGTCTACAGGCGCTGGTATCCAGGTAGCTTCCGTAGAACAACAGATTGATTTGTTATTCGCACGCTATTTTCACGAAAAATAGGAAATAGGGGGAGAGACAAATGGGCTTTTTGCGAAAATATTGGTCTGACCTTGGTGTGTTGGTGGCAGTCGGCGTAGGGCTGTATCTTATGCTGCAATGGAGTACCATTCCTGCTATCGAGCGGCTGTTGTGGCTAAGCTTCATCGCTAT
This sequence comes from Brevibacillus fortis, assembly GCF_046196545.1. Taxonomy (GTDB): domain Bacteria; phylum Bacillota; class Bacilli; order Brevibacillales; family Brevibacillaceae; genus Brevibacillus; species Brevibacillus fortis_A. Next base: position 463,125 of record NZ_CP176370.1, on the reverse strand, counting down.
CCTTGTTCATCAGTATGAAGAGTACCGTTGGCCGGGATATTTTGCCGGACTGTTTAATGGTTTGATTTTCAAAAGCAGCCATCCAGAACGATACCCGCTGAATCCACAGTCTGCGATGATCATCAACCTCGTCATTGCCTATGTCTTTTATCTGGTTCCCCTCTTATTCCCGACGGTCATCTGGCTCGGCTTAGCACCAATTCTCATGGGCTTCTTCCAGTTTATCTGGCATGGAATTTTTGCGAATCTGAAAGCAAAAACCTTCTACAATCCGGGTTTGTTCGCCGTTATCCTTTTCCACATCCCGATCGGGGTATGGTATATCCGGCACATCATCTCCACTGGCATGGTAACCACATCAGACTGGATCATTGGGACGGGCTACTTCATCGTTGCGGTGTACATTCTCATTGTGAAGGGGAATATGTGGCTAAAGGACGAAAATTCCCGTTATACCTTTACTCGTCAACAGTTGGGGCCTTACGTACACAAATCATAAAAAAACTAGCTCCTGTAATGAAAAAGAAGAGGCCACTGTCGGCCTCTTCCTTTTCTTTGAACTATTTGATTTCAAAAGGTACTTCCCACTTCACGTCATGTTCCACCGTATATTCAGGATAGGAAATGGTAAGCTTTTTCGGTGCTTGCTCCAATTTCGGAATGACCAGCTCGCCTTTGACCAGTACGCGTCCATCTTTGTCTCTAGTGCTTTCTGGTCTCAATGTCGCATAGTAAATCTTCCCATTTTCATCTTTTACATACCAATATTTGATGGAGACCATGTCTTTTCCTAGTGTACCCTCTACAGTTATCACAGCCTCACCTTTTTCTTCCCCGCTAGCAGGTGTCCACGAAAAGGAGGAGAATGTAAACGAACTGCCTGTCTCATCCTTGAAAGTCGCTGCCTTCTTGTTTAAGTCTTCTGGAATGAGGTCGAATTTGGGAGAAGCCAGTTTGTTCTCATAAACTTTTTGGAGCTGAAACTTTAACTTTTGTTCACCCTGTAGCGGGCCAAATGTATGCCACCACTTCATGATATCGCCTTCTTGTTTACTGGACAGCCCAGAGACGTAAAGAACATTCTTCTTTTTCGCGATTCCTTCATCTAATACAAACATATCCCGAGCTGCCACGACCTCACCTTTTTCGTTGGTAATTTCGTACGCGATATCACCCCCTGATAAAGTAGGTTCGACTTTTTTGTTTGTGATGTGGACTCCTCCCGGATGATCCTTATCATACATGAGCACTGCCCGTTCAAACTCTACGTAGGCTGATTTTGGAACCGTTGAATCCAGCATAACCCGTGTCGCACTTGGGGAGAATTCGATTTGTTTCAGTTTAAGCTCAAGCCCTTGTGGTGATTGATACACGGCGTCTTTGAACGCAACCGTCTTGGTCGCTTCTTTCGCTTTCTTCATATCGACCGGAATTTCCAAGTCCCACTTCCCTGTCTTGCCTTCGATGTCTGTTGGTACAATTTTCAAGGTCAGTTGTTCAGGAGTAGCCTCCGCCGATTCGAAAATATCGTTCAAGCCCACCTCAGTGATGAAAAACTGTCCATGATTATCCCCAGACTCCTCTCTTCCATCCTCCGCCAACCAATCTTTTCCGTTCGAATCAATTAACTGAAACTTCATAAAGTGGTCTTCTATCTGCTTTCCATTCTGGTCGTACATATCATAGATGACCGCAATCCGCATCGAGTCAGCCATCAGTTCTTTTGCTTCGAAAGTAATCCCTTGATCGGTTACCTTCTGCTCCAGCTTTTGGACAAGGCCTTTATTAACAGCATTTTTCATACCGCTATCCGCATCCTTTTCAATCTGGAACAAGCTATTCACATAGTTGGCAAACGTCGGTGAAACGACCGTTCCTGTCACCACCAACGCGGTAAGTCCTGCTACTACCAGTCCTGTCTTCTTCACAATATCCCAGCCCCTTTGTCTTCTGGTTCGGGAGGAGCGCTTTCGTGCCGTACGTACGGGAACCTCTTCGAACAGTTTACTCATGACCTCGTCCGTAAACGTATCGGGTACAGGAACTTCCGGATAGGCGGAGAATTCCTCTTCCAGCATGTGATCTACCCACTCTTGCAGCTTGATTTGACATTGTGGGCATTCTACTGCATGCTGCTCCAGTCCTTTGCTTTCGGCAGGGGAGAGCTCGCCATTTGTATAGAGCTTCCATTGATTAAACATGAAGCATGTCATAAACATCTCCCCCTCCCATTGTTTTCGTCAGGCTTTTCTTCATCTCTTTACGAGCACGGAACAAGCGCATTTGAACAGCACTCTCCGTAAGAGACAGTCGCTCGCTGATTTCCCGATACGACAGACGCTGCAAGTAATGCAGGACGAACACCTCACGATACTCCTCATCCAGCAGCATGATGCTGCGCTCCAGCTGGGCGTCCCGCTCCTTTTTTAACAGGGCGGTCTCTGGTGTCTCTGGATCAACGATCTGTTCCTCCACGATTGCAGTCTGCTCCGTCCTTTTGCGTCTCCGCATTTCATCGAGACAATAATTGCTCGCGATTCGATACAGCCATGAAGAAAACTTGTGCTCAGGCCGATAGTCTTTCAATAGGTAAAAGGTTTTGGTAAACACGTCTTGAGCCAAATCCTGTGCGTCAGGCATGTTACCGATCATTTTGTACAAGTAGGTAACGATCTTGCCCTTGTACCTGTCGATAATCTGACTGTACAGCTGATGATTGCCCGCCAGGATTTGCTCGATCAATTCCCGATCGTCCGGCATTTTTACTACTCCTCCATCTATCACCGATCAGCCTTTGGGGAATGCTGCGCAGCTTCCGATTTGGTTGATTCACAACTAATACGAACGGGCTGGAAAATCCTTTCTCCTTATTTTTAAAAATCTTATTTTCCTGTCAAAAGAGGTACCGCAAAGCTCACATCGCGATGCTCCTTCAACATACTGTCAAACGTGATCGTCATTTGCTTCGGCAAGGATTTCATCTCCTCGATTTCCAAATACCCGCTTACTTTCATCCGTCCATTTTGATTGGCGGATTCCTCGACATGGCATACCGTACTGTACTTTTTGCCCTTTTCGTCCGTCACGTACCATGTATCAAACGGGAAGATTCCCACAACTCCTTCCGCTAGCGTCCCCTCAAACTCGATGTTGTGGCGATCCTCTCCGCTGCCCTCCTTGTGAAACGTGAAGCGAGTCCCATTCTTTTCTGCTGTAACTGGCTTTGCTCCCACACTGGCAGGGTCCAGTTTTACGCTGAATCCTGGCTCTTCCTCTGTGTAAACAGCATGCAGCTTAAAGGTTAGACCATTCGATTCTTTCAGGTCGTGGAAGTAATGAAATTGTCGCAGCCCTTTTTCCACTGGAGCAGACTCGCGCCATTTCATCGTATTGATTACGTTTTTCTGAATGCTCTCATCATGGATAGCGACTGCAGAGTCCCATGCGCCAAGGACGACTCCCTTTTCATTGACAAGCTGATAGCTGAAGTCCTTGTTATTCGAATCAATCACCACTTCTGTTCCACTCGGTGCAAAGGTAATCTCTCGCAAATCGAACTGAAATCCTTTGGGAGAGGTATAGGACTGATTGACAGCCACTGTTTTCGTCGCAGCTTTTGCTTTTTTCAAGTTCACGGGTACCGACAGCTGCCAGTTGCCTTTGGTACTGCCCATCTTTTTCATGTAGAACTCTACGACCAGCTCGTCCGGCAGCTTGTTCCCATCGTCAAAATAGCTTCTGAGCTCGTGTTCAAACAGGATGTAATCGCCTATCTGGTTTGTTTTCCACGACACTTGATTGGGGGATGAGCTATGTAAAACCTTGCCCGCTTTATCCTTGATCGTGATTTCTTGATATTCATGGGTGGGGGAGTGGAAATTATCCCAATACACATCTGTTGCCTTGCCGTCTTTGTCTTTTACCCCGGCGATGATACTGATGCGCAGCGGGTCTGCCAGAACCTCTTTTGCTTCCAAGGTAAAGCCTTGATCGGTCACTTTCAGATCAAGCGGCTGGGCAAATCCATTTTGAGCGGCTTGCAAAATTCCAGGATCTCCAGCCTTTTGCGAGACAAACAAGCTAGTGTTCACAGACGGTGCTGCATTCACCACTGCTGCCGGACTACTTGTGAAAAACGACGGGGACACGAGGATTCCCGTTGATACAACGACTGCCAATGCTGCCACACATAATGCCATCTTTTTCATAACTGCTCCACTCCTTGTTTTCCTAGATTCACTCTATATTCACGAGAAACAATCGTTCGGTTCACGAGGAGCACGCAAAAAAAGAGCCCGACAGCCTGAACGAATCAGGATTACCGAGCTCACGTGCTATCGAATTGATTTCATAGATGGGAGGGCTTTACGCACGTGCAGATAGTGCCCGGGCGAGCAACTCTACCAGCCTCTGCGCATACTTGCCAGTGGTATCCCTTGCCCCTGAGAATTCCGTCACTTCCATACTGGTCACGCGCGAATCTCGTAGAACAGTCGCAAGCAATGTCTCCGCTTCGGACAGAGACAATCCTGTCTCACTTGGAGAATAGGCCGCTGGCATCGCGTCTTTGTGCATGATATCTACGTCGAAATGAACGAGGATTTTGGCATCAGGCGGGATCGATTCGAGCATATGAGAAACTCGTTCCACTAGGCTTCCCTCTGTGAGCTGAGCCAAGGTCATGACGTCAACGCCGAAAGTCTCTACAGGCATCTGCTGGCAGCCGACAAGGCGGATTCGCTCTGCATCCCAGCCGCTTGACTCGATCCATTGTCCGCGATCCTGAAGTAAAAACCACAATCCCATCCCTGCTGCCCCGATACAGCGAGAAGCCGATGGCACTACTGCATCGAGATGACCGTCAAGCACGAGCAGATACGCTTTTTCCTGATACCGAGACTGATGAGCCTGTGCCGTTGCAACGACCAAGCTGCAATCGCCACCGAGCATCAAGACAAAGTCGTCTGTATCGAGCCACTCTTGCGCGTCCTTTTGCAGCAAATCCCAGAACATGCGCGGTGCCGGCCAGTTACGAACTGGTGGAATATTGTGGCGAGGCAAATCATCCGGAAGATGCAGATTTCCTACATCCTGCACATCCAAGCCTTGCTGCTGCAACTGCTCGATCAATCCTGCTGTACGAAGCGCGTCCGGAGCTAATTCTGTGCCAGAGACATATGCTCCTGTGAAATGCGGGATACCAGCCACTTTTACTTTTATATAAAGTCCCTCCCAAGGAATTCATGGTATGAATGTCCTTAAAAGTATATCACAGCTTGGTTTGCAATAATTGGATGAGATCACCGACGGAAGGCCGCAACCAACGATCTGGCAAGGATGCCTTTTCCCCGCGCAGCAATTGGCAAGCAAGTGCATTCGGATGGATATCCGCACTTAAAAAATACACTTGGTGCACAGGCTGCGGGAGAGCGTCCATGACCTCCACACATTTGCTGACATACGTTTGCAGCGCATCCCGATAGGCGGGAGTCGTTAATGCCGCACCACACCACACATCAATTCCGGTCAACGCCTTGGCATGAGCTGCATCCAAGCTTTTGGCGAGCGAGCAGACAACGAACAGCAGCTTCTCTGGCGCCAGCTTGAACCGCTTCTGATACTGCTTGGCAAAACGGGCAAGTGTCGCATTCCAGGACGGAGTATCGTAGCTGCCGAGATCAGGGATGCATTTGAGTGCCCCGACTAGCTGCTCTTCCCTCTTTATAAACAAGAGACCATCGATCACTTGAAACGAAAGCCCGGTCAACTGCCCGGACAAAAACTCACCCACCCGCTCATGCATGACGCGAGAGATTCGCTGTGAGGATTTGCGCTTTAGCTTTTGCCGTATGCGCACCTCTTCTTCCTCCAGGTAGACCCGTATCAGCCTGGAAAACAAATCTGCCTCCGTAGTTGGCTCTAGTGTCAGGCACTCCAAACGGCTATAGGCATCTGCCACGCTTTGGTCCCATTGCCCTTCTTTTTCTGTGCCCATCATTACCCTCCCTCACATCATATCGGGTGCGTGATCAGCCACGACCAGCACATCCATGTGTCGGACCTCCCGCAATAATCGCTGGATGACCGAACCCTCGAGAATTTCCTTCCAGCGGGTCCGCGCCGACTGCCCGATGACGACCTGCGTCGTTCCTTTTTCGTTCATATGCCAAACCAGCTTGGTGAAAACCTTGCGTCGGGAAGGGGCTTCGTATCGTTCAAAACGACCTCCGAGCCGCTCCGTCAGTGCCTTCAGCTTTGCCAGTTGTGTCTCTTCCTCTTCTGTCAGCGTGGGATGATCCTGTACATACGCCACATGCCAGGTCGCTTTCAGGCGATACGCAATGCGAAACCCCCGACGAATCAACCGTTCACTGTCCGCACGCAAATTCACACAGACAAATATGACTTCCTGCTGCCGCCAAGGCCCGCGCAGCGTTCGCCGCTCCCACGCCTCCAAGCGTTCGTCGACGTCGTCCGCCACTTCACGCAAGGCCAGCTCTCGTAACGCGATCAAATTCCCTGTTTTGAAAAAGTTGGTCAGCGACTGCTCCACCTTTTCCAGCGCGTAAATATTGCCTTCCCGCATCCGCTGACGCAATGCTTTGGGTGAAATATCAATCAGCTCTACCTCATCTGCCTGATGCAGAATATGGTCCGGCACCGTCTCTCGCACGCGGATTCCGGTGATCTGCTCCACACTGTCGTTTAGACTCTCAAGGTGCTGTATGTTCATCGTGGATATGACGGAAATACCCGCAGCCAAAATCTTCTCGACATCGTGGTAGCGCTTCTCATAGGTGCTCCCCGGCACGTTCGTATGTGCCAGCTCATCCACCAGTACGACCTCCGGATTTCGCCGGATAATTTCGTCCGTATCCATTTCTTCCAGCGTCACGTTTTTGTACGGAATGCGCTTGCGCGGAATAAGAGGAAGTCCCTCTACCTGCTCAATGGTTTCTTTTCGTCCATGCGTTTCCAAAAGCCCAATCACCACGTCGATGCCATTTTCGGCGAGCTCGTTTCCTTCTCGGAGCATCGTGTACGTCTTGCCGACACCAGGTGCGGCTCCTACATATACTTTTAGCGTCCCGCGCTTGATTTTCCCGATTTCCTGCTGCATCTCCTCATCGGAGAGTCGTCGGTACGGATTGGCCGTTACCGCTTGTTCTCGCTTAGTCGGCATGACGCGCTCACCGTCCCGCTCGGAACGATCCGCCACGATCAAGATATCAATATTTTTCGTTTGCCGAAGAATCTTATGGACGATGGAGCCATACCATATCTCTTCCCAGCGCGTACGCTTGGACTGCCCCATGACGATTCGGGTCACATTATTCTCCATCGCATAAGCGACGAGCTCGTTTGCTACGTCCTTTTCACGTGCAAGCATCTGCTCTTCAAAGGTACCGCCGACTTTGTCCACGAGCTTTCCGATGGCTCTCTTAAAAGTCGCTTCTTCCTTCGTCAGCTTCTTGGATAAAGGGAGAAAACAGACGACCAAGAGCTCTCCGCCGAGCCGCTTGGCAACCTGTTGTCCTCGCCGAACCAATATCGAGCCGTTCCAATGATACTGGGCAGAAACCAGCACCTTCTCTGTGGCTCCTGAAGCCCCTACCATGCCGTGCTTCTCCCGATAATCCTCCAAATCCTCGTTGACGCCCGTAGCTACGAACCGAAGAGCGAGCTCCCGCAGCACATGCAGATTGTCTCTGCGAAACAGCGGATGCTTGGTTCGAGTCGGGTTGCGATCGTCTTCTTGCAGCCGTTTCAGAATGGCTTCTGGCGTAACATCGAGCAGCTTCACCTCGTCAGCCATGGCAAGCGTATCTTCCGGGACACACTGGTCGATCCGCACCTCTGCCTTCGTCAGTCGCTCCGCCATCTCTTTCATCCCGGCCAATTCGTAAATGTTGACCGTCGCGATCACACTAATATTATGATTCAGCAAATACTGAACATCTTCTAAGCTGGTTGGTCGCGGGGCGTCTGGACGATTACGATGAGCCAAACCGTCTACGAGCACGACTTCCGGATCTCGTTCGATAATGGCTGCAACGTCCAGATCATGTCTCGCTTCCCCGAGGGAATACCAGATGATTGGCTGGATTTGTTCCAAGCCCTCCCGCTTTTGCGCCAGCTTGGGATGAGTGGCCTCACCTGAGCCAGCTACGACCACATCAATCCCTTTTTTCTTAAGCGTCTGCCCTTCCATTAGCAGATGATAGGTTTTCCCTGAACCACTAACTGCCCCCAGAATGATTTTCAGCCTGCCCCGGTGCATTCTGGAGATGGACTGCAAGATTTCCTCCGGGGATTTTCGCCGAAACTGCTCTACCATCTCGCAGCCCTCCTTCATTCTTTACTTCTTCATTTCGTCCAAAGCCAAATTCAGCTTCACTACATTGACACGCGGCTCTCCGAAAACACCCAAGCTTCTTCCCTCTGTATTTGCCTCAATCAGAGCCTGTAGTTGTACCGGTTCGAGATTGCGCGCCTTCGCTACACGCTCCACTTGTATTTGGGCAGCTTTTGGCGAGATATGCGGGTCCAAACCGGAAGCGGAGTTGGTCAGCAAATCAGCCGGGATGTCCTCCTGCTTCACGCCAGGATTCGCTGCCAGAAATGCGGCGATATCCTTTTGCGTACGTTCGATCAAGGCCGGGTTGGATGGCGCGTAGTTGTTCGAGCCAGAGCCTGCCGCATTGTTATCAATAGAAGAAATGCGTCCCCAGAAGTACTTCGGATCGGTGAAGGTCTGCCCAATCAGCTCGGAGCCGACCACCTTGCCGCTCGCATCGGTGATGAGACTGCCACTCGCTTGTGCAGGCATTACAACCTGTGAAATACCTGTCATCGCCAGCGGGTAGGCAATGCCGCAAATCAGCAGCAAAACGAGGCTGAGACGCAAATTTTTCAATATCATATCGGTTCACCTGAGCTTTCTTTTTTCAATATGAGTTACACCAGATTCAATCCGGTCAAAATCAAGTCAATCAGCTTGATGCCCACGAACGGAACGATAATTCCTCCCAAGCCATAGATCACCAGATTGCGGCTAAGCAGCTTTGTCGCGCTCATTGGCGTGTATTTCACACCTTTCATCGCCAACGGAATCAGAATCGGGATGATGATCGCATTGAAGATCAACGCGGACAAAATTGCACTTTGCGGTGTAGCCAGACCCATGATGTTGAGCGCACTCATTTGTGGGATCGCCAGCATGAACATCGCAGGAATGATCGCGAAGTATTTCGCTACGTCATTGGCGATACTGAACGTCGTCAATGCGCCGCGTGTCATCAAAAGCTGCTTGCCAATCGCCACGACCTCGATGATTTTGGTCGGGTCAGAATCCAGATCGACCATGTTCGCTGCTTCCTTCGCCGCTACCGTTCCCGTATTCATCGCCAAACCGACATCGGCTTGTGCGAGTGCTGGCGCGTCATTCGTACCGTCACCTGTCATGGCGACGAGCTTTCCTGCCGCTTGTTCTTTGCGGATCAGCGCAATCTTGTCTTCCGGCTTGGCTTCCGCTACGAAATCATCTACACCAGCTTCGCGGGCAATCGTCGCTGCTGTCAGCGGGTTATCCCCCGTGCACATGACCGTACGAATTCCCATGCGGCGCAGCTCTTCAAAGCGTTCACGCATGCCTGGCTTTACGGTATCTTTCAAGTAAATCAAACCGAGAATCGTATTGCCTTCTGCTACAGCCAATGGCGTGCCGCCCGCGGTTGCAATCCGGTTTGCCTTTTCATCCAAATCAGCAGGGATGTTGCCCCCTTGCTCTACCACGTATTTTTTGATGGCGTCTACGGCCCCTTTGCGGATGAGAACGCCGTTTGCCAAATTCGTTCCGCTCATTCTTGTTTCAGCCCGGAACTCCACGCCTTCGGAACCAGGCAATTCCAGTTCAGCAAGTGCCAAACCTTGTTTTTTCGCCAGTTCTACAACAGAGCGTCCTTCCGGTGTTTCGTCATGAACCGAGCTTTGTGCAGCTACTCGGTTCAATTCCGTGCTTTTACTGTTGCCTACTGTGACAAACTCGGCAGCCATCCGGTTTCCGTGCGTGATCGTTCCCGTTTTATCCAAAATAATGGTGTTGATGTCACCGGATGCCTCTACGGCTTTACCGGACATGGCAATGACGTTAAACTGTGTGACCCGGTCCATACCCGCAATCCCAATCGCTGACAAGAGCCCGCCAATCGTGGTCGGAATCAAGCAGACGAGCAAAGCAATCAGTGTCGCAACCGGAATGGCTGCATTCACATAGTTGGCGATCGGCTGCAAGGTCGTGCAGACGATTAGGAAAATCAACGTCAAGCTGACCAACAGCGTATTCAACGCGATTTCATTCGGGGTCTTCTGTCTTTTCGCGCCCTCTACCAACGAAATCATGCGATCCAAAAACGATTCGCCGGGATCAGTCGTCACACGGACGCGGATGCGGTCACTGACTACACGTGTGCCTCCCGTGACAGAGCTGAAATCGCCACCTGCTTCTTTAATGACCGGAGCGGATTCACCCGTAATCGCTGATTCGTCCACAGAGGCGACACCCTCGACGATTTCCCCGTCGGATGGAATCAGCTCGCCTGCTTCCACGATAACCAGATCGCCTTTTCGCAGTTCTGTGGAACTGACGACCTGAATGCGACCATCTTTCCCCACTTTTTTTGCTTGCGTGTCCTGCTTCGTTTTTTTCAAGCTCTCTGCCTGTGCTTTGCCACGACCTTCTGCCAAGGCTTCTGCGAAGTTAGCGAACAAAATCGTCACGAACAAGATGAAGCTGACGACGCCGTTGTACAGCGGGTCCGAAGCTCCCCCAAACAAACTAGGTACAAACGTCAGGAGAAGCGTAATGAAGAACCCGATCTCTACCACGAACATGACAGGATTTTTCATCATTACACGCGGGTCCAGTTTTTTGAAAGACTCGACAAAGGCCCGTTGGTACAAATCTTTAGGAAGCGCAACCGTGCGCGTTCTACTCATGGAAAATTACTCCTTTGCCTCTAGTATTAGCGGATCGTTAGCCACTCGGCGATTGGGCCGAGTGCAAGCACAGGCAGGAATGTCAGTGCGCCTACGATTACCACAGTCGCAATCAAAATCACTGTGAATACACTATTGTCTGTGCGCAGTGTCCCCATCGTTTCTGGTACCGGCGTTTTTGCGAGCAAGGAGCCTGCTACCGCCAGCATCGTAATGATCGAGACGTATCGACCGAATAGCATGACGAGTCCGGTAGAAATGTTCCAGAATGGCGTGTTGTCGCCCAATCCTTCAAAACCGGAACCGTTGTTGGCTGCCGAGGATGTGTACTCGTACAGCACTTGTGAAATGCCGTGGAAGCCTGGGTTCGACACTGCGGATGAACCCATTTCTGTCGCCAGTGCAATAGCGGTTGGCGCCAAAATAATCAGGGGATGAACGAGAATCGCGATGGCGATCAGCTTCATCTCTTTTCCTTCGATCTTGCGGCCGAGGAATTCAGGCGTACGCCCTACCATCAAGCCCGCCAAAAATACAGCCAAAATTGCATACATCAAAATGTTAATCGTTCCGACGCCATCTCCGCCGAATACGCAGTTGAGCATCATTTCACCGAGCGGCACCAAGCCGCCAAGTGGCGTCAATGTATCGTGCATGTTGTTCACGGTTCCTGTCGTTGCCGCTGTTGTCACGGCGGTGAACAAGGCGCTTTGTGCGATGCCAAATCGGACTTCCTTTCCTTCCATGCTGCCCATTTCTTGTGACAGGCCAGCCCGTTCCAGCGCCGGGTTGCCGTTTACTTCATTGGCATACGCCGTAATCAAGAACGCCAGGAACATCACGAACATCGCTCCAAAAATAACCCAGCCTTGCTTGCGGCTCTTCGCCATGAAGCCGAATGCGAATGGCAGTGCCGCCGGGATCAAGAACATCGACAAAATTTCAATCACATTCGTAAGCGGTGTCGGGTTTTCAAACGGATGCGAAGAGTTTACCCCGAAGAATCCTCCCCCGTTTGTTCCCAAATGCTTGATTGATACGAGTGAAGCAACCGGACCACGAGCGATTTGTTGCTCCGTTCCGCTAATGGTTGTCGCTGTTGCCGTCGGCTCCATCGTCTGCGGCACACCTTGGGACACCAAGAGCAATGTCACGACAATCGCCAGTGGAATCAACACCCGTGTATGGGCACGCACCAGGTCAACGTAGTAGTTACCGATGCTGCGCTGCCCTGTCAGCCCGCGCATGAAGGCCATCACGACCGCGATTCCTGTCGCTGGCGTCGTAAACATCAGGTAAATAATGACCAGCATTTGCGACAGATACGACAATCCACTCTCCCCGCTGTAATGCTGAAGATTCGTATTCGTCAAAAAGCTGACGGCTGTGTTAAAGGAAAGCAACGGCTCCATCGCCGTAATTCCACTTGGGTTTCCCGGCAGCATCCCTTGCAAACGAAGCAAGAGATAGGCAATGGCTACCATCGAAATGTTGCTGACCAGAACAGCCATTGCGTACTGCTTCCAGGTCATATCTGCTACGCGAATGCCAGACAGCTTGTATATCGCTTTTTCCACCCCGCCAAAAACACGGTCCAATCGGGTCGTCTCCAGCGAAAAGGAGCGTGCCAAATATTTTCCCATCGGTATGGCGAGCACGAAAAGCACCACCAAAACCAACGCTATTTGTATAAAATCCACGACAGTTCCTCCTACTCCCTCTAAAAAATGGTTCCAAATAAACGAATGCTTCGGGTAAACCCCTAGTATTTTTCCGGGTAAATCAATGCGTGGCACAGGTACATCGCAAGCCCTGCCACAATCAGCAGCAACCAGATCATTTCTCTTTCCCTCCCTGTTCTCTTACCACGGCGTCACAAAACTTGATGAGTGCAAAAAATACACCGAATGAAAGCGCCAAGAGCAGTATGGAAACCACGTCCATGCAATGTCCCTCCTTTTTTGCCGTACGAATTATTCCGTGAAGTCTGACCGAAGCGTCTCTCTCGCTATCCCCTGTACGAGCTTTCTTGTAAAGGTAGTTCAAAAAGTTGTCTTTTGATCACGTAGTAGTCCTGAGGGCTTATGCGACGTCGAAAGTGTCGTTCACCTTCAAAGTCCGGTGCTCATGTAGGTCCCCTACACTCCGCTCCTCCTTCATCAGGTTCTCGCCACTTTCTCGGTGCTGAAAAGCCAACTTTTTGAACACAGATTTTTTTGAAGAAAGCCTGCCATTTGGGATAAAAAAATAGACCAATGCTTACAATTCCCCCGAAAGATCGCCACATTTGACCGAGCGAAAGATAAACAGACGAAACAAGTCGCCCGCCTTTTCGCGGCAAATAAAAACGTTCCTTTGTATCGGAGAAAAAGTACTCATTGGTCTACCTAACGCCCAGCCGACTTGAAGTTGCCTTCTTTGCGTTTTGTCTCCCGTTTCCTTTTTCAAAAAAACAGCTATTTATTTGTGAGTAAAAACGGTCATTGGCCGTTTTTGAGCAAAACGAAAAGACCTGCATTACGTTTCGAGTCAACCTTTGTCGTCCCAAATGGAAAACAAAAAGGCCTCCTCAAACAGGCGGTCTTTAGACCTCCCTCGCTTTAGCCGACGAAGTTAGCTGACGGGTAGGATGGCGAAAGAGTTTCTCATCCCTCCCACGATTCATACGTGGGATTAACCCCTACTGATTGGGTCCTCCGTTCCCGAGTGCCTCGGGATTTGGCCATATTTGCAATTGTTGGTTACGAGTCTCATTATACGTCTGGCATAATCGGATGTTAATGTCCTATTTCAGTCTTTTTCACACGATTTTTGCGTTCTTTATCCGTGTAAGCGATTTAAACCTATCAGGCCTCATCCGATCATGATATTTCATCGTTTCTCTTGCGTTTTCACATTATCAGCCTATTTGTTTGACAGCCTCCAGACGGCTGAGTAATATTAGGCACAATGATAAATTATGGGAGGTATGGCGTTTGGCCATCTCTAACAAAAAAAAGCTGGAAGCTGAAATCAGCGAAGCATTCATAAAATTTCAACGCGAACTAATTGGACGAGGTCCGCAGGAAGCCAAGACCTATATCGTCGGTGATATGGTCATCGCTAGGTTCAAGGGCGTTCTCACCGTCGAAGAAAAGCATCTGTCCAGTCACGATAAAGGTCGCCGCATCGTCAAAGAAATGCGCGAGGTTCTTCGTGAAATGTACAGCGAAGAATCGGAAGAAATCGTAGAAAAGCTAACAAGCTGCAAGGTACTATCGAGTCATAGTGACATCAGCACGAAAATGGGTGAACGAATCGAGGTATATGTATTGGACAAGGACCTCGAAAAAATGTTGGGCTAATTTCACGAAAACAAGGCTCCGCCTCATTTGCAGGCGGAGCCTTTTCTATTCCTCTCTTACCCACTCATCTGTTCAGCCAACCAGCCGTAGCCTTTATACCCGGGCTGGCTCACGATGACGTGATTCGCCCCGAGCGCCTTGTATAACATCGCGTTCCGGTGCTCCTGCGTCATCACAAAAATCCGGCAGGTGCCCAGCTGCTTGAACAGTGTAACGAAGTCACGTCCTTCCGCCCACTCATCGGGAAAGATGTAGACGGAATGATAGAGCAGCAAGGATTCCTGATCGCGGTAGCACTCGTCAAATGAGATGGGCAAAAAACGCTGAATCGTCTTGTCTCCAGGCCCTACCGTCAATGAAAAGGCACCGGGATTCCTTCCCCAAAAAGCTGGAAAACTGTCGCAGCATAGTGTCTGGACAAAAGAAGTGAAAGCTTCCCCCTTGCCCATTACGAGATAATGCTTCATAGCAGCACCTCCCCTTCCTTATTGGAGATCCTCAATTGACGAGATGTTCATGTACGAAGGAACCACGAGTCCAATTTTGGTACCGTCGAGATTCGGACCCAAATCCTCAATTTGCCCACCAAATTTTTTCAAATAGCTCGTATCTGTAGACGGCAGCCAAGCCGCAACCATCCCATCTACATCTCCAATGGCCACACCTGCCCACATCGGTCCAGTCTGCACCTGACTCAATTCGACTTCATACCCCAGCTTCTGCTCCAGCACATGCTCTACGACGTGCGTGCTGGCAATCTCGGAATCCCATGCTACATAAGCGAGAGTCAGCTTCTCTTTTTGGACAGGCTGGATGCCCTCCACCCATTTCGCTACTTTGGCTTCGTTGTTTTTTACCCATTCCGCAGCGGCCACTTCCGGGTCTTTTCCGTCAATCATTTGGACCATGACTGACTCCATATCGGCTGGCTCCCACCAGAACTTATCTAGAAATTGATAGGCAGCAGGCTGATCCTCTTTCAGCCCTTTGCGCACGATGGTATGGATTTGTTCCGCTCCACCAAAGCCGTTCTTCGGGTCCGCCAAATATTTTAAATCCATCTTTTTAAACATCCAATGCGGCGTCCAGCCCGTAATGATAATCGGTTCCTTCGCTTCGTACGCCTTGATCAAAGCTGCTGTCATTGCTGCATCTGAGCCTTCAACAAGCTGCCATTTATCCAAGCCATAAAGGTTCATGACTTCCTCTGTCTTCACCATCGAGCCTGCTCCTGCGTCGATTCCGATAATTTTGTAGTCGAGCTTTTCTCCTAGCGCGTTGTCCGACGTCTCTGAAGAAATCGGACCGATCACCGTTGCTGTCGGTATTTGTGTGTTTGTATTTTGACTGGAGCAGCCTGCAAGCCAAGCTGTCGCTCCCATCATCACTGCCAGTAAAGCTGGAACCATTTTGTTCATCATGTGTTTCGCTCCTTTTTTCCTGCATATTGAGTAAGCCGATCCAAGACGATAGCGATGATCACGATGGATAGCCCCGCCTCGAATCCTCTTCCTATATCCACTTGCGACACGGCGCGATATACGTCTGCACCCAAGCCTTTCGCCCCGATCATAGCCGCTATGACCACCATCGACAGGGCGAGCATGATGCACTGATTGACTCCCGCCAAGATCGTCGATTTCGCATACGGCAGTTGCACTTTCACGAGCTTTTGCCACCCAGTTGCGCCAAAGGCGTCCGCTGCTTCCTCCATTTCTGCTGGGACCTGACGTATGCCTAAGTTCGTGAGACGCACGATTGGCGGCAAAGCAAAAATAACGGAGGCAATAACTCCCGGCACCTCGCCCAAGCCGAAGAAAAAGATCGCGGGAATCAAGTAAACGAACGCTGGCATCGTCTGCATCAAATCCAGTACTGGCGTTACCAGATTGCGAAACGTATCGTGTCTCGCGCAAAGAATGCCCACCGGAATCCCGATGGCGATCGAAATCATGGTGGCAGTGAGGACGAGTCCCAATGTCTCGATTGTTTCATCCCAGTACCCCAAGTTGTGAATGAGAGAAAGTCCGATAACCGTAAAGACCATGGACGCTCTCCCTGCAAAAACCCACGCAGCGGCCCCCAGCAGCAAGATGAGAATCAGCGAAGGTATCTCTGCCAAAACCGTGGAACAGTAAGTCACCATCGTAGAAATGACAATAGACACCGGATCAAACAATACCCCTTTGTACTGGCCCAGCACCTCCACGAAGCCTTCCATCCATTCGCCAATCGGCAGCTTAGGCACGGCGTCCATCACTCATCACCTCTGCTCTCTGGTTTTCTTGGACATTGACTTTGCCTACCAGCCCGCCTAGAACCGCTCCTTTTACGATGACACCCAACAAACGCTGCTGCTCGCCCACTACAGCAATCGGGACGTGCAGGTCTGCCATCATCGGGAACAAACTGTGCAGACGTGCGTCCGGTGAAACAGTAGGGAGGTCAGTTTTCATGATCGTCTCCAGTGAATCTCCCGTACCGATCGCGAGTGATACGTCATAGGCCGTAATCAAGCCGAGCAGTGTGCGCTTTTTGTCCACGACGTACAAGCTGGACACTCCGTTATCCATCATGAGTTGCAACGCCACTCGCGCCCCTTTGTCAGGGGTGATTGCTTCTGCCCGTTTCATCACATTTTCAGCAACGAGCACCCTGGATAGGTCGGCATCCTCGACGAACTTCCGCACGAATTCATCCGCTGGATCTGCCATGATTTCTTCCGGGCGGCCGATCTGAATGATCTGTCCGTCTTTCATAAAGGCAATCCGATCGCCCAGCCGCAACGCCTCGTGCAAGTCATGTGTAATGAACAGGATCGTCTTTTTCATCGTCATCTGAAGCTCCAGCAGCTCATCCTGCATGTCTTTTCGAATGAGCGGGTCCAGTGCACTGAACGCTTCGTCCATCAAGAGAATGTCTGGATTATTCGCCAACGCCCGCGCCAATCCGACTCGCTGGCGCATCCCTCCGCTCAATTGATCCGGGTACGCATTTTCCCACTCGGTTAATCCAACGAGCGCGAGCGCTTCCCGTGCTTTTTCTAGCCGGAGCCCCGGTGGTACTTGTTGAATCTCCAATCCAAACTCGACGTTTTCTCGTACCGTCCGCTGCGGAAACAGGGCGAAATTTTGGAAAACCATCCCAAGCTTCTTCCTCCGCACCTCGCGCAAAGCCGTTGCTTTCATGTCTACAATCTCCTCCCCATCGATCTCGATGCTTCCGCTCGTTGGGTCAATCAGGCGATTACACAGTCGGATTAACGTTGACTTGCCGCTGCCGGACAGGCCCATGATGACGAAGATTTCACCTTCCTCGACTTCAAAGCTGACCTGATTTACCCCGATAGACTGGCCTGTTTGCTTGTAAATTTGTTCCTTCGTACGTCCTTCTGCCAGCAGCTTCAAGGCAAGCTCTGGCTGCTTGCCGAACACTTTTGTGAGTTGATGGACCTTCATTTTGGGCATGGTATCCCTCATCCTTCGTTTTTTCGTAAATGAAAAAAGCCCGCGAAGTTTCCACACTCCAGCAAAACCAAGCATGCACGCTTGATTTTTACTCGTGTTGAAAATCCGCAGGCTTACGTAATACCTGGCGTCCCTTTTCAGGACTCCCTGTACTCTGTCTTCCTGATTTCGATTGTCAGCGGTTTATGTCGTACCAACTGCCTCCCAGCGATCCACACCATTCCCTTTCACGTCTGTATCGCGTAAGCTGCTCGTCGGTATTTCCATAAAAAATAGGCCGATCCATCTTTTTCTCCAGAACAAAGGTCCCAAAGAAAAAGCCTGTATCGGCCTATCACATGCCCGCAAGGAAAAGGAATCCCCTTGTTGCGCATTATAAGCCTAGACTTTATCCATCCATGACCTTCCCTGCTTTGGCCGACGAGGTTAGCTGACGGGTAGGATGGCAGAGAAGACATTTCCTCATCCCTCCTGATCACTCAGGATTAACCCCAAAAGATTGGTTCCCCCGCTTCCGAGAATCTCGGAACTAGGCCGTATGTGTTGTTTCTTATTGAATCGTGATTGTGATTTGATTATACGCTCGCTTCCAGTTGTTGTGAACGTTCGTTTTCGTTGAATCAAACAGAATAGCGCCTTTCTTAATGAGTCGCATTGATTTAGATGGTTCATGCTTATCCAATTGAAGAATCCCTTGGCTATCTTTCCCTTTTTACACACAAACCTCTACGCATACACGCTCCTCATAGGAAAATCGCTGACTGATGTCCGTGACAACCTCCCAGTCATCCTCCCCGACCCGGATGGAATAAAGCAGCTCTCGCCCCTGAAATTGCACATGAGATACCTTTCCGACAACGCCTTCCATTCCTTGCTGCCACGGTACGAGCTTCAACTGATCGGGACGAACCGGCAATATTTGCTGAGCGTGAAAGGAAGAAAAGTCGCGGGAAACGGCAATCGGTACCGCTGGCTCTCCTTGCCTCTCCAACAAAAAGGTATTGGGGGAAGACCAGTTTCCTTTTAAGAAGTTGGCCCGTCCCACAAACTTGGCGACAAAAGGCGATTGGGGCAAATAGTATATATCCTGCGGGCTACCTGCTTGTTCCACCCTTCCGCCTTTCATTACGACGATCTGATCCGCCATAGCCAGTGCCTCTGACTGATCGTGTGTGACGTAGACGATGGAAGTCCCCAGCTCGCGGTGAATAAATTGGATTTCCTTGCGCATTTGCATACGCAGCTCTGCATCGAGACTGCTCAATGGCTCGTCCATCAGGAGCAGCGTAGGGTTAAACACGATGGCCCGCGCCAGAGCAACGCGCTGCTTTTGTCCACCAGAGAGCTGACTGGGAAATCTCTCTTCCATTCCTCCGAGACCGACCATCTCCAGCATTTGTGCCACCCGTGCCTTGGGATTATCTTTGTAAGCGGCAGGCACGTGCTTTTGATGTTGCAACGGAAACACCACATTCTCATAGACAGTCAAATGCGGCCAAAGAGCGAATGACTGAAACACCATACCTATCCGCCGCTCCTCTGCCGGCTTTCTTCTTGTCTGGTCCGCTACGCACTCTTGATTGATCCAGATTTCTCCGCTGGTAGGCGATTCAAAACCCGCTAATAGCCTAAGCAGTGACGTTTTTCCGCAACCGCTCGGCCCGAGCAAGGCAACGAATTCCCCTTGTCCAATTTGTAGATCCAGATGGTGGAGCGCCGTCACATCTCCGAATTTTTTGGAAACGCCCTTCACTCTTGCACTGTTCATCCCTGTATCCTCCGTTGCCAATATCGTTTCCACAAACCGCCCATTGCCAAAGCCAGCAGGATAGCCGCTACGATCAACGAAGAAAGGGCCGTGCTATGAGTCGTTGATCCCGCCTGCTCAAAGCTGAAAATAACGACACCGATCGTTTCCGAACCGGATGACCACAGAAGCGATGATATCGTCAATTCAGTAAATGCTGTCAGGAACACCAGGAACAAGCCTGTTGCCATTCCCGGTGCATAGAGCGGAAGCAAAATCCGGGACCACTTCGCCCAAAATCGACCACCGTTGATCCGTGCTGCTTCTTCTACTTCCTTGCCCACCTGCATAATAGAGACCGTACTGCTTTTTACTTGCAAGATCAAAAAGCGAGTTACATACGCAATCAAAATGAGCCAAACCGTTCCATATATTCCTGGCTGCCAGCCGGGAATCGGCTCGATCCACGTTAAAATCATCGCCAGACCAAGCACCATACCGGGCAAAGCATACGGCAAAGCGACAGCTCCTTCCATTACTTTTCCCATAAAGGAAGGCCGATGGATGCGCCAGTAAGCGAACCACGTTCCAGCCACCACGCACAAGACGCCAGTCAAGCAGGCTAGCATCAAGCTATTGCCGATGGCCGCTCTCGTTCCAACATGGTCAAACAGAACAAACGCAAAATGCTTCCACGTCAGATTTTGCGGAACAAAAGGCAACCCATACGCCTTGATGAAAGCGTTCGCTGCCATGGACAAGAGAGGAAGCACACTCGTCACCAACAAAAAGAGTCCAACAAGAACCTCCACAACCCGTCTATATCTTTCCAAGTGACGGCGAATCGATTTGTCCTCGGCACTGGTCTGGTCCACCCGGCTTTTACGCAAAAAGAGCCACTGTACTCCTGTTCCAGCCAATGCTATCACTCCAAGCAAAATAGACAAGACAGATGCCCTCGCAAAAGCGCTCGGGCCAAATCCGATGACCTCCTCATAAATCAACGTACTCAATAAAGGGATATTTTCCGGGATCCCGAGAAACGCCGGGACACCAAAATTATCGAGTCCGGAAATAAAAGCAAGCAGTCCTCCTCCTGCTATTCCCGGTAAGGCGAGTGGGAGTGTCACCTTGCGAAATACGGTCGTAGCCGTAGCCCCTGAAGAATGAGCCGCCCATTCCAGTTCTTTGGGAATCCGATACAGAACGGACAGCGTGAGCATGTAGACTAACGGATAATGCGTTAGACCCATTACAACAATGATCCCGTCCAAGCCATAGACGTTCCACAGCTCCAAAGGCCCACCATAAAGCCAGCTCGCTGCCAGGTTCAATACCCCTTGCGGACCTGCCAGTTGTGTCCAGGCCAAGGTCATCACGTACGAGGGAATCAGCAATGGCAACAGGGCAAGTACGTGAATGCCAGACTTCCAGCGTATGTCTGTATAGGCGCATAACCAAGCCAGCGACACGCCAATGACTAACGCGATGAGCGTAGAAGCTCCTGCCGCCGTAACGCTGTGACCGATAGCGTTCCACGTGCGTTCATGTGTGATCACATCCGCAAAGTATCGAAGACCGATCCCTGCTTCTGTTTGCACACTAAGAGCGATCAACTTCCACAACGGATAAATAAAAAAGAAGGCGACCGGCACCAACACGATCCATGTGGCCGCCTTTTCCAACGACAGGGGCACGGCCATTTTTCGCCGTTCCCCCATCTTGCGCTCGGACACTGCTGTCTGCCAGTTACTTTGCACCCATCATCTCTCCAAATTTCTTTTTGTCCGCCTCTCTGTTCGCTTCAAGTTCATCTGTATTCGCAGAAAGCACCTTGATCTGGTCTTGAGCGCGTAGCCCTTCCGGAGCAGCGATGCCTTTTCTGATCGGGGTGTACCCAAGACTGCTTGCAAGCTGCTGTCCTTCTTCCGAGAGCACATAATCGACAAACGCTTTTGCTGCCTCTGCATTTTTCGTTGCTTTCATGATCCCGATTGGTTCGGTTATGACAGGAACACCCTCGTTTGGATAGATGAGCTCGACTGGAGAGCCGTCTTTTTTCGCCCGAGCTACGAGGTAATCCACAACCATCCCATATTCCTTCTCGCCGCCTGCGACGCTTTTCAATACAGCACCATTGCCTTTTGTGACTGTCATCTGGTTTGCTTTGAGTCCGGCTATGTAGTCCCAGCCAAAATCAGCCTGACGTGTAAGTACGCCTATGTTATAGGCTGCTGCCCCAGAGTAGAGTGGACTTGGCATGATCGCTTTGTTCGAGGCTGTCGGACTGGTCAGAACCTTCCAACTATCCGGAAGAGCGGCAACCTTGCTGCTGTTGACTGCAAGAACGGTTGCCATCACTTTGGTTCCCGTATAGGCGCCCTCTGCATCCTTCCACTCCGCCGGAATTTCTTTAGCCTCGGGCGAAGCATATGGCATGAGCAAATCCTGTTTTTTCAAGCTAGCAAAGGTCGGTGCATCCGCAACCAAAAGCACATCTGCTTTTACCTGCCCAGCTTGTGCCTCCGCCTGCAAGCGACTCATCACTTCCTCTGTACCGGATCGGAACAGCTCTACTTTTACCTCCGGATAATTTTTCGAAAAACCCTCGATCAATGCTTGCGCGTCTGCATCTGGCTGGGAGGTATAAAAGCTCAGCGACCCTGCGATTTTGGCAGGGGCAGGGGCAGACTCAGATGTCGCTGCGGTGTTTGCCGCCGGGGTTGGTGATGTGGAAGAAGGCTGGGAACCGCAAGCTGCCAGTCCGAAGACAGAAACGGCTGCGAATAAAGAAAGGGTCCATTTTGGGCTAAGAACACGTTTCACTTGTTCATTCCTCCTAAAAATCATGAGTGGTTAACAGCTAAGAGCTTTGCTTCGCGCCTTGAAACCATTTGCCGATTTTTGCCTTCATGGCAGTATTCGTCATGTTTAATTGCAAAGGAGTAATCGTGATATAACCGTCGCGAAGCTTGTAATAATCAGACTCCTCGTCCTCAAAGTGGAGCTCACTCAAGTGGTCGGAGAGCCAGTAGCACATATACCCTTGCGGATCGTTCAAGCCCACATATTGATAGCGCAGAACATCCATTGCCAGCGGCGTGACTGCTACTCCTTTTACCATTTCCTTGGACAAATACGGGAGATTGATGTTCAGAACCGTTTCGGGACTGAGCTTGTGTCTGAGCAGAGTTTCAAATACTTCGTAGGCAAGCGGCTCGATGATTGAAAAATTCGGGTTTGGCTTCAGCGTAGCGAGAGATATGGCGATGGAAGGAATCTGGTACATCGCCCCCTCAATCGCTGCTGAGATCGTACCTGAATAAAAGACATCCCGTCCCAGATTCGGTCCACGGTTGATTCCAGATACAATTACATCTGGCTTTTCCTTGAGAATGACCTCAATCGCCATCTTGACGCAGTCAGCCGGTGTGCCATTGACGGCCCATGCTTCCAGCGAGGTTTCAAAAAAGTTTACTTTGTTTGCTTTGACTGGCGATTTCAACGTAATGGCATGGCTGATCGCACTACGTTCTTGATCCGGGCAGACAATGGATACATTGCCAAAGGGCTGAAGTGCCTGCGCCAGACAAAGCACTCCACTTGAAAAAATTCCATCGTCATTGGTTACGAGAATATTCAAAATTATACGGACCTCCTATCCAAATGAAACACAATCCTCTTGCCGTAAATAAACCATGTTTTGCTTGAGCTGAGACAAGCTCCTCGCATCATCGAAGCCTTCCACAACAACGGGTCTCTTTTCTTCAAACAACAACGGCCAAATGCCTAGCAAATCAATCTCTCCTGTTCCTAATGGCACATGCAGCTTGGTTGCCGTAGCGTCGCTCACATGAATTTTATCGATCCCCTCCAGCTCGCGGTAAAATTGCGACAAGGAACAGGAAAGAGGAACATGAGCAATATCAAACGTGGTTGTCGTCGGGTATTCCAATGCCGTTCTCAGTTGATTCATATCTTGCGGTGTCACGATCATTTCCTTCGGCAGAGGCTCAATGTGCTCGATAGACAACATACAATCTTTTTTCCTCGCTTCGTACGCCAGCTCATTCACGCTCTCAATCAGAATCGGCTCATGCCAGCTTCGGTTTCTGGGCGACAGTGTCACTCGTCCCGGATGGATGGTCACACTTTTGGCTCCGATTTCACTTGCTAGCGTCAAGGAACGCTTCACCTCTTCAATGGATTGCTTGCGAATGCCATGATTCAGCGAACACAAATTCAAATCCCAGCTAGCTGCATGCAAGGTCAGCTTCATTCCCGCTCGTTTTGCCGCCTGTTGGATTTCTTTCGGGTCACTCTGGTAAAACCAGACGTGCTCCGCCCATACCTCCATACCCGCAAATCCGTATTGACGCGCAATCAAGACAGCCGCCTCTACCGGGTAAGCCCACATCAGTGTTGATGAAACATACAGCATTTCCACCACTCCTTTACCTCTGCCGGGATTGGCACGCTACCGACCGGATATGGGTTGCGTGAGCGATGACCGTGAAAGTCGCTCCCTCCCGAACGGATGAGATGATGGGCTTTGGCTTGTCTCTCC
This sequence comes from Brevibacillus fortis, assembly GCF_046196545.1. Classification (GTDB taxonomy): domain Bacteria; phylum Bacillota; class Bacilli; order Brevibacillales; family Brevibacillaceae; genus Brevibacillus; species Brevibacillus fortis_A. The sequence goes on along the minus strand of NZ_CP176370.1, from coordinate 439,002 downwards.
CAAAAAGCCATCTGTGCAGCCGAATGTCTCGGATAATATACTTCAATCCCGTCGATTCCGTATTCAAGCAACGCATCAAGCTGAACCTCAAACGGGTAGATGCCAGGATGAGCCAGTACAGCAATTCCGCCCGCTTCATGGGTAATTTCAATCGCTTCCCGTGCAGAAAAGATAGGACGGGGCACGTAAGCGGCACACCCTTTGCGCAAATACGTCTCAAAGGCAGACTGGGGAGATGAGCAGTAGCCCCGGTCGGCAATGACCTCTGCAACATGCGTGCGAACTATCACTCTGCCGTTCGCCCGTGCCATGCACTCTTCCATAGAAATGGACAGCCCCAGTCGATTGCAGCCCACAACTATCTCGTTGATCCACTCGATACGCTCCCGTTGCCGTCTTTCCATGACATGAAGCAGGCGAGCATCGGATATATCCAGGCCGTACCCCAAAATATGTAGCTCGTCCTCCGATCCGTCTGTATTCCACTCAATTCCCGGTATAAGCTGTATGCCGAGCTGCTGGGCATCCTCACGGGCAAGCAGATAACCATCCACGGTATCATGGTCGGTAATGGCTAAATAATTCACACCACGCTCTTTGGCCTCTATGAGCAATTCCCGAGGTGACAGCTTTCCGTCAGAAGCAGTCGTGTGCATATGCAAATCCAGCATGACCATTCCTCCTGTTTCACTATCCGACATTGCTGTGTTTTCTGTTTGATTTCATTCTAAATCCCGTTTTTTAAGGCCATATAAAGCACCTAACAAGGTTTGATAAAAGTAAAATCAGGTGTTCATGCGATTTTGTTTCGTTCATCCGCTCAAATATGTACGTTTGATTAACGATTTACGAATTCTTTACAAAAAAGAAAAAAAGCTCTCGCCTCAATCAGGCAGGAGCTTTTGGATAGGTACGATGATTAAACGACGTCGTAACCTTGGTCTTCAATAGCTTCTTTTACTGCATCGAGAGTCAAGTTGCTCTCGTTGTAGGAAACCTCAACCTTTTTTTCAGCCAGATTTACTTTGCCTTCTGCACCCAGATCTTTCAACGTGTTCTCGATGCGCGCTACGCATTTGTTGCAAGACATACCTTCTACGTTCAATGTGATATTTGTCATGATCAATCTCTCCTTACATTTTATGTTGTATAGGTAAGGCGGACAAAGCCGCTTGTTACTGTTGTTACAGCTTCACTCGTTGCAGTCTCAATGCGTTGAGTACAACGGATACGGAGCTGAAGGCCATTGCGGCACCGGCAAGCCATGGAGCGAGGAAGCCGATTGCGGCAATTGGGATGCCCAAAGTGTTGTAGGCCAATGCCCAGAACAGGTTTTGCTTGATGTTGCGGATGGTGAGTTTGCTCATCTCGATGGCGTCTGCGACACTGGTCAGTTCGCCACGCATCAGGGTAATATCAGCTGCTTCCATAGCCACATCTGTACCTGTACCGATTGCCATACCAACGTCAGCGGTAGCGAGTGCAGGAGCATCGTTGATTCCATCGCCGACCATCGCAACTTTTTTGCCTTGTTCTTGCAGTTTTTTCACTTCTGCGGCTTTGCCTTCAGGCAGGACTTCTGCGATGACGTGATCGATTCCTGCTTCACGGGCAATGGCCTCAGCAGTTTGACGGTTGTCACCGGTCATCATGATCACAGTCAATCCCATTGCTTTCATGCGCTGAACAGCTTGCTTGGAGGTTGGTTTGATCGTATCCGCTACGGCAATCAAGCCAGCGAGCTTGCCTTCGACGACTGCGAGCATCGCCGTTTTACCGGAGCGCTCCAGTGCCAGCATGGTATCAGACACTGCTTCGTACGAAATTTGATGTTTTTCCAGCAAGCGGCGGGTACCGACGAGTACTTCTTTGCCAGCAACGGTTGCCCGGATACCGAAACCTGGAATAGCTTCAAACGAACCTGTATCAGTCAAGGCGATTCCTTTATCTGCAATTCCGCGAACGATGGCTTGAGCCAATGGGTGCTCGGAATTTTTCTCAGCGGCACCGACCAAAGAGAGTAGCTCTTGTTCTTCGATATCAATGGCAATGACGTCTGTCAGTTCTGGCTCGCCTTTGGTTACAGTCCCTGTTTTATCGAGGACGATCGTATCCAGGTGGTGAGCAGTCTCCAGATGCTCCCCGCCTTTGAACAGGATGCCCAGCTCAGCTGCGCGTCCAGAGCCTGCCATGATCGAGGTCGGTGTTGCCAAACCGAGGGCGCAAGGGCAAGCGATTACGAGTACAGCAATGGCTTTTTCCAAAGCCTCGCCGAAGTTGCCAGGTATAACGAAGAAGTACCAGATCAGGAAGGTAAGAATGGCAATCCCTACTACGATTGGGACAAAAATCCCGGAGATGCTGTCAGCTACGCGCTGAATCGGTGCTTTTGTTCCTTGTGCTTCTTCCACTACTTTAATGATTTGCGCCAGAGCCGTTTCTTTTCCTACTTTGGTTGCCTGGACTTTCAAAAAGCCGTTTTTGTTCAAAGTGGCGCCGATGACGGTATCGCCTGCGGCTTTATCCACCGGAATACTTTCACCAGTCAGCATCGATTCATCAACTGCGGACTGTCCTTCCATGACGATGCCATCGACAGGTACTTTGTCGCCCGGTTTCACGTGAACGACGTCGCCCAGTCTCACTTCTTCTACAGGAATGGTCATTTCGACGCCATCCCGTACGACTACTGCTGTTTTTGCTTGCAAGCCCATCAGCTTGCGGATCGCTTCCGAAGAGCGGCCTTTTGCTTTCATCTCAAACAGTTTACCCAAGACGATCAATGTGATCAGTACCGCACTGGTCTCAAAGTACAGCTCCAGCATGTGGCCGCCATGAGCACCGATGGAGTCGATCGCGACCCATAAACTGTAGAAATAAGCAGCTGAGGTACCGAGAGCAACCAGCACATCCATGTTGGCACTCTTGTTGCGAAGGGCTTTGAAAGCTCCCACGTAAAACTGTGCTCCGATGAAGAATTGTACGGGTGTTGCCAATGCGAGCTGTACCCACGGATTCATCAAGATTTCAGGCAGCCAGATAAACGAGGTGAAGGAAAAGTGGCTCACCATCGACCAGAGCAGCGGGAGCGACAGAATCGCGGAAATCCAGAACTTGCGGGTCTGACGCTTGATTTCTTCCTGGCGACGATCTACTTTTTCTTCTTCTTTTCCTTCTTCCTTGCGAGTCGCCTGATACCCTAGCTTTTCTACCTTTTGAATAATGTCCGCCACACTTACCTGTGATGAATCGTACTCGACAGTGGCTGTTTCCATCGCCAGGTTCACGTTTGCCTTCAGAACCCCAGCTGTTTTGTTCAAGCCTTTTTCGATCCGTGTGGAGCAAGCCGCACATGTCATTCCCGAGATGTTTAGCTCCACCTTGTCAGTGACGACGCCATAGCCGAGCGACTCAATTTTGGAGCGGATGTCGTCGATGTTCGTTTTCGTTGGATCGAACACAACTGTGGATTTTTCCAAAGCCAGATTGACGTTGGCGGTCTCCACTCCCTCCATTTTTCCCAAGCCCTTTTCGATGCGCAGTGCACAAGCTGCGCAAGTCATCCCTGAGATTGCGACTGTTGCCTCTGCTGTTTTCACACTCATTTTAATCCCTCCAAATACCCTTGAGGGGTATATTTTTTCGTATCGTTTCCCTTACGTTGTTTCCTGATCACACCTTTACTATACAATACCCCCTCAGGGTATATCAAGTGCTTTTTTCAATTTTTTTCTAAATAGGCTTTACGTGCTGAAAACACAGGGAAAATGCTTAGTTGTTATCCAGCTATTCTGCCGGACGAAGCCCTACCACATGTTTTCCAGTCGCCTTTTTCCTTACTTCGTTCGGGCGGTCTCCTTCCAAACATATGGCAGTACTTCTTTACAGCAATTGTCTTCCCCCAGCTTTACACCGTTTGCAGGTTAACTCAAAGAGGCATTACTTCCATGATTATTCCTCCTTGAAGCAGCGTTCACAATGTTATCAACAACTGCGCTTCGGCCTAGGCCACAACATTTCTTGTGTTAAATGAAGGATGTGACTAACAGCTAATCACTCACGTATTAATTCAGAGTAAAATCATTCAGACACAAATGGCTTTAAGGAGATTGAAATGATGGAAACGAAATCACGGAAAATCATCTTAGTTGGCACCATATGCTATACGATTTTAATTTTATTTTTTATGTTCTTTGCGTTTAACAGGCTCGGCGGTGCAACCAGTGTAGATGGATATACATTTTTACTTGTTCCAGAAGGAGTACCACTTCTATTTCCAGATCTAACTTTAATGTGGTTGGTTGATTTTGGGAATATTGTTGCTTTTATCCCTTTTGGAGTACTATTTCCCCTGTTGTATCGTGTAAGATTTGGGAAGTTCATATCCTTGTTTGTCTTAACGATTCTCGTTCTAGAAACTCTTCAGGCTTTAACTTATCTCGGTAGTTTTGATGTAGATGATGTTATATCCAATACATTAGGTGCAGCGATTGGTTATGTTGCCTATCGAGTTGGATTTTCTTCAAAAATTTCTTATAAAAAGCTCATGGCTTCTGCTCTATCTATTGTTGTCCTTATAATTGGAGTCATGGTGGTCTCTGAAATCATCAAAAAAAGAGAAGGCCCTATTCAGTCATTAACGGTTATGAAAGAAGTGACAGGAACTACACCTATGACTGAGAACCTCCCAAGTTTCACGGTAGCAGGTGAGCGAATAGAGCCGAAAATGAACGTGTATAGCAGTGAAGGGGAATCAACCAAAACATACAACTATATTCTGGGGAACCAAAAAAATGTCTGGCTTTATTTCTATTTCGGCATTCCCGACAATGGAGACTCTAAGGGTGAAGCCAAAATCATCGTAGATGGACAAGAACTATCTCCGTTAAACGAACAATCCTATCAAGGGGCAGAGGCTTTAAGGGAGATGCCTTTTAACGAGGTAAACGAAATTACCATTATCGTTTCCGGAAATGCTAAGCTGTGGGACGTTGGAATCCGTGGAATGCAACATTGGTGGGAATGAGTAAAATAAACGAAACGAGCCCTAGAAGCGATTCTAGAGGCTCGTTTTTCTTTGACTATTTTGTTGTTCGCTCTCTCTTATTTACCTTGGTTCGCTTCTTTCTGATAAGCTGCCGCGATTTTTGCAGCTACTTCAGCATTATGTTTTACCAGTGCGATGTTCGTTGCCAAGCTCTTGCCTTCTGTCAGCTTTTTCACTTTATCAAGCATGAATGGCGTTACCTGTTTACCTGCAATGTTGTTTTCTTTTGCTTCTGCGAGAGCTTTTTGGATCACAGCCTCGATTTCTTGGTAGTTTAATGCATCGGATTCTGGTACTGGGTTCGCGATAATCATACCGCCTTTGAGTCCCAGATCCCATTTGGTGTTCATCATCTTACCGACTTCTTCCGGTGTATCGATGCGCATGTCTACGCCAAATCCACTTTCGCGAGCGAAGAAGGATGGGAATTCATCTGTGCGGTAGCCCACAACTGGTACACCTTGCGTTTCCAAATACTCGAGGGTGCGGCCGATATCGAGGATCGATTTCGCGCCTGCGCATACTACAGCTACATCTGTTTGCGCCAGCTCAGTCAGGTCAGCAGATACGTCCCAAGTGATTTCGCCTTCACGGTGTACCCCGCCGATACCGCCAGTTGCAAACATGTGGATGCCAGCCATCTCAGCTGCGATCATAGTAGCGGCTACTGTAGTCGCACCGATTTTACCGCTAGCCAAAATGTAAGCAAAGTCGCGACGGCTTACTTTTGCTACATTTTTGTTCGTCGCAAACTCTTCCAGCTCGCTGTCAGTCAAACCGATTTTGATTTTGCCGTCCATGATCCCGATCGTAGCTGGTACGGCACCGTTGTCGCGAATGATTTGCTCAACTTCTTTTGCCATTTCAATGTTTTGCGGATATGGCATACCGTGCGAAATAATCGTCGTCTCCAGAGCAACTACCGGCAGGTTGTTCTCCAGTGCGTGGCGTACTTCCTCAGTAAAGGTCAAATATTGTTTCATCTCTTATCGCTCCTTTTCGAATTGTTCTATAGCCAGTTCCAATTGTTCTGCTTTTAATAGAGGAGATACGGACTGCTCTGTTTGCAATGTCAGAGCGGATGCTGCCAATCCAAGGCGGCACGCCCTCTGGAAAGACTCTCCGTTTACAATGCCATACAAGAGTCCCGACGCGAACGCATCTCCCGCACCCGTAACATCTACCACTTTCGTTGGATACGGAGGCATATGCTCCGCAACGTCCTCGGATTGATAGTAAATGCCTTCTTCACCCAAGGTCACGATGACGTGCTTGACGCCTCGTTCCCTGATCTTGCGGCAAGCCTCGGCGCATTCTTCGATCGTCGTGATCTTCATGCCAGCCATCAGCTCAGCTTCTTCGCGATTCGGCAAAATCGCTTCTACTCCGTCCAATTGCTGTGGGAGCTTCTTTGCTTTAATGGAAGAGACCGGGTCCACGAAGAGCAGGATGTTTTCTTCCCGACAACGTTCGATGATGTAGGCCAAGCAGTCCGCCGGAATGTTTGTATCGATGAAAACCACGTGGGATGCTGCAATATGCGACCATTTCTCCGCGAACATCTCCGGTGTGAGAGCATCGTAAATATCCATGTTCGCCAAGGAAACAACCATCTCGCCATCAATATCGAGAAGCGCGGTATACGTTCCGGTCCGCTGTGTAGGCAGTCTCCACACTTGGCTGATGTGTACCCCGTGCTTTTTCGTCTCCTGCAAGAGCCATTCGCCTTCTTTGTCCTCACCAATGCTGGTGATGAGTGACGTATTGCAGCCAAGACGACCGAGGTTCTCCGCGATATTCCGTGCCACCCCTCCACACGATTCCATAATCGTTACGGGATTGGATGAGTGTAGACGCACCTGTTGCTTGCCTCGTGCTTTGCGGTCCAGGTTGGCCCCACCGATACAAGCAATCATTCCTTCATCACGAAGTACATAAGCCCGTCCTTTGATTTCCCCGCGTTTGGTCAACTGTGCGATGTAACCAGCTACCGCTGAGCGTGAGATGCCAATCAGATCAGCCAGCTCCTGTTGCGTGATAAAAGGATTTTGCCGGATATGATGAAGGATCTGCATGTCTTTTTCCACGGTCATCCTCCTTTCTTCTGTTTCGCTTTCACAGCTCGTTTACAAACAAAAGTTTATCACGGAGACAACTGTTTGTACAGGCGTGTTTTTCATTTTATTTTTCATCTCAATTTGACAAATATGAATACGAGATGTAGGATTATCTTAAATTAGAGATATCGAAATTCCGATGAATAGGAGGGTCCATATGTCTGACAAACCACTACGAAATGATCCCCTTGATCTTTTTGTAGTTTTATCGAGGTCATACAACTGGGTTACCGCTCACTCCAATCGTCACATTCGCCAGCATGGACTTAATCCAACCGAATTCGGGGTACTAGAGGTATTATTTCATAAAGGTCCTCAACCATTGCAGCAAATTGGCGAAAAAATATTAATCTCCAGCGGAAATATCACCTACGTTGTAGATAAGCTAGAAAAGAAGCAACTGCTCATTCGCAAGCCCTGTGCGGCAGACCGCCGCGTCATTTTTGCGGAACTCACAGAAAAAGGGCACCAATTTTTGTCCGAAATCTTCCCTCCTCATCAACTCGCAATTGAGAAAGCGATGGAAGGTCTCACACCAGAAGAACAGCGTCAGGCAATCGAATTGCTAAAGAAGTTGGGACGCACTGCTCAGGCTACTTATTAGATGAGCAGTCCCCTCTCTCCACCACAATCGTTTTAAAAAAGTGTTGACAAAAGATCTTAAACATAATAATCTTAAAATCAAGATTTACACATTAAAAGTTAGTGACTTACTAAACGGAAGGGGAATAAAATTTTCATGAGTAAAGTACTTTTTATTAAAGCAAACGATCGTCCAGTTGAGCAGGCTACAAGTGTAAAGTTGTACGAAGCTTTCACCAAAGCATACAGAGAAACACATCCAAATGATGAAATCGCAGAATTGGATCTGTTCGCAGCTAACCTCCCTTACTATGGCAATGACTTGCTCACTGCTATGTGGAAAGCAGGAAACGGTATCGAACTGACTGCTGAAGAGCAAAAAGGTGCTGACCTGGTAAACAAATACCTGAACCAATTTGCTGATGCTGACAAAGTAGTAATCGCATTCCCTATGTGGAACTTCGCTGTTCCAGCAGTTCTACACACGTATGTAGACTACCTCTCCCAAGCAGGCAAAACATTCAAATACACTGCTGAGGGTCCAGTTGGTCTGATGGGCGACAAAAAAGTAGCTCTGTTGAGCGCACGCGGTGGCGTTTATTCCGAAGGGCCTATGGCTGAAATCGAAATGGCTAACAAATACATGCGCACTGTTCTGGGCTTCTGGGGCATCAGCAATGTAACAGAAGTGATCGTAGAAGGTCACAACCAATTCCAAGACAAAGCAGCTGAGATCGTTGCAGCTGGTGTAGAAAAAGCAGTAAAACTGGCGGAATCCTTCTAAGGCCCGCCAGCCTTTTTGGACAAATATCTCAAAATAAAGATACACTAATTTAAATTAATTAAGGAGAGATGAAAAGTGTTGGATACTGGATTGTTGTTGATTCGTTTGGTCATCGGTTTGACGTTTGCAGGTCATGGTGCGCAGAAGTTGTTTGGCTGGTTTGGTGGTTATGGTTTGAAAGGCACAGGCGGTTGGCTGGAGTCCATCGGGGTTAAGCCTGGCGTAGCGATGGCCTTCATTGCTGGCTTGTCTGAACTCGTTGGCGGTCTGATGTTTGCGGCAGGTGTAGGTATCTGGCCAAGTGCTATTTTGCTTGCTTTCACAATGCTGGTTGCCATTCTGAAGGTACACGGTCAAAATGGATATTGGGTCACACAAAACGGATTCGAATACAACCTGACGTTAATCACAGTTGTTATTGGTGTGGCGTTGATCGGTCCAGGCGCATACGTTTTGTTTTAATGGTGACTCCTCACAACCCGTAAGCCAGCAATTGTATTAAGGGAGGAAACATCAGATGGAAATCCGCGTCTTTACACAAAACGAGCAAGCAAAAGGACATTTTGGCGACGGTGAAATCGTAGAGAATAAACCAATTGGCTTCCCTCATGAAGGCTCCGTTGTCAAACGGGTAGGACCACTTTTTTACTGGGCATGGGCAAAATCACTGAAGACATTTGAAATTCCGCTGCACCCTCACTCCGGCTTCGAAATTTTGTCGTATGTCCTCACAGGGACAGTCGGACATCGGGACACGCTCGGAAATCTTCAAGAGGTGTCGACAGGCGGCGCGCAGATCATGCAAACCGGGTCGGGCGCGTACCATGCAGAAGAACTTGGCAAGGATACGGAAATGTTTCAAATCTGGTTTGAACCGCATCTCGCACAAACGACGAAGCAACCTCCGACTTACCATCAGTATGACCATGAGGAGTTTCCGTCTGAGGATGTTGATGGCGTGCAAGTAAAACACATCATCGGATCGTCTGCGCCCATTCAGTTGGTCACAGATTCCTTGATGAGCGACATCACGATTCCCGCTGGAAAATCGTATGCAAAAGAACTCCCGGCTGGTTACGCTCACGCAGTCGTCATAGTGGAAGGAAACGGAAGCGTTGCGGAGAAAGCAACTGTCAGCGAGAAACAAACCCCAGCAACCAAAGGTGACTTTGTCGTTACCTCCTCCGAGGAAGGCAACACAGCCATCTACCAAGCATCAACGGATGCTTCGCTCCGCCTGGTGTTGATTCAAGTACCAACTGAGGTTGATTATCCACTCTATCGTAAATAATCAATTCTTCCAAACGTCCTTATCCTATCATCAAGCCCGACCGTCACATTTTTGTGACGGTCTTTTTCGTATAAACTCCACCTCCTCATGGGACATTAACGAGGAAATCGTTAACAATTTTTGGTGCCGATCAGAAAGGAAGTTGAACGTGGAAGATATCGTGATGACCAGAGCCATATTCGGGACGACCATGGCCTTTCACATTATTTTTGCGACCTTGGGCGTTGGTCTCCCGCTCATGATCTTGCTGGTAGAGCTCCTCTTTTGGCGGACACGTGACCGCGATTACGAGATGATGGCTAAACGTTGGACAAAAGCCCAGGCGATCTTGCTAGGTGTCGCGATCCCGTCTGGAACGATTGCTGGGGTCCAGCTTTCCCTGTTATGGCCCGGGTTCATGGAGATTGTCGGCAAGGTGATCTCGCTGCCTTTTCAGATCGAAATATTCGCTTTCTTCGTGGAAGCCTTATTTATGTCCATCTACGTCTACGCAGCTCACCGCCTATCCCGCAATATGCGTTTATTGAGTTTGTTCATGGTATTGCTTGGTGCAACGGCCTCCGCGATTCTGATTACGAATGTCCACGCCTTTGAAGGCACGCCAACTGGGTTCCGGATGGTCGATGGGCAGATCGTCGACGTGGACCCGTGGAAAGCTTTTTTCAATCCCAGCTTTATCGTGACGGCAGGTCATGTAACTGTCTCTGCTTATATGACGGGGGCATTCATCGTCGCTGGAGTAGCAGCGTGGAAAATGCTGCGCGCCGAAAAAGGCAGCCGGGTTTACTTGTATCATCAAAAAGCACTCTTGGCCGGTTTGATTGTGGGTGGCACCTTTTCCCTTTTAACCGCCTTGAACGGTCATGAATCTGCACAGCTTTTGCATAAATACCAGCCGGAAAAGCTGGCCGCTGCGGAAGGACTGTTTGAAACACAAGCATATGCCCCACTCGCAATTGGCGGCTTTACCGATCCCGAGACGAAAGAAGTCAAATACGGCATCGAGATTCCCTGGGCGCTCAGCTTCCTTGCAGCCAATCGCTTTGACGAGGTCGTGGTCGGTCTGAACGATTTTCCACAGGAGCTGTGGCCTCCACTCTACGTCCATACGCTGTTTAACGGAATGGTCATCATCGGCAGCTTGTTGATCTTTGTTGGTTTCATCGGCTTCGCTTGGAAGAAGCTCCTGAAACGCTCTCAGTTTCCCCGTTGGGTACTCTGGGTATTTGTCGCGAGTGGACCGCTCGCCTTGTTAGGCATCGAATTCGGCTGGATTTTTGCCTGCACAGGACGACAGCCGTGGGTGGTTTATCGTGTGATGAAAACAGTAGATGCCGCTACCCAAGCAGCAGGCATCTCTACCCTGTTCTGGATTTTCCTCTCCGTGTACGTATTTTTTGCGATCGTCACCCTGCTCGTATTCCGCAGCTATTTTGGCCGTCACCCCTTGGAGCTCGATCCGCCAGAACAGCCGAAAGTGGACGGAGGAACTGCATGACCGACACGATTATTGCCATTACGCTGCTTTGGATTTTCGTCGTCATCTATTCCGTTGCGGCCTCCTTCGACTTCGGTGCAGGTTTTTGGTCGATGATCTATTTGAATCGGGAAAAAACCAAAGCCACTCAAATCGCCAATCGCTACCTCTCGCCCTCCTGGGAGGTCGTGAATGTCTTTATCGTGTTAATTGTTGTCGCGCTCGTTACCTTTTTCCCTGGCGCGACCTACACATTGGGGAGCCTGCTGCTGGTTCCCGGATGTCTCGTGGTGTTATTGATGCTGATTCGCAGTACGTTCATGGTGTTTTCACATCTGATTTACAAGTATGACAAGATGCTCAGCATCGTCTCCGGCGTTACCGGGATATTGGTGCCGGCTCTGTTAATCAGCGTGCTTCCTGTGACACAGGGTGGGTTGTCTCGAACGATCAATGGTGTGGAGTATCTCGATTGGGGACTGTTTTTGACCAGCCCGCATGTCTATTCTTTCATTGGTCTTGCCGTCAGCAGTACGCTCTTCCTCTCGTCGCTGCTTCTCGCGGACTATTCCTTTGTCGCAGGTGAAAAGCAAGCCTTCGCCGTCTACCGCCGGGATGCGGTGATTCTGGGTCCGATTACGTTGCTGGCGGCATTGGTTACTGTGCTCACGATGCAAATGGAGGCTACATGGCTATATGACCGCATTCTCGGCTATTTGCCGTGGCTTATTGCATCTGCGGTCTGTTTTTTCATTAGCTATATCGCTCTCTTGCTGCCCCAAGACCGTCGATACTTCGGCATCCATCTTCCGCGGATTGCGGTCATTGTCGCCACGACGCAATACCTGCTCGCCAGTTATGCGTACGGTGCAGCGCGCCTCCCCTACATCGTCTACCCCAATGTGACGATTGAGTCCAGCTTTACACATCCGGATACGTTCCACGCTCTGTTCATTTGTTATTTGGTCGGCTTTGCGATTCTCGTTCCCGGATTTATTTATTTCTGGCGTCTGTTCATGAAGGACGAGCAGTATGTACGGCAAAAATAGCAATTTCGCGATACGCAAAAGTAAGAGGCTTCGCCCTGATACGGCGGAGCCTCTTTTTTGTTCGGTCATGTAATCCCCACTGATCCGGTACATGTCCGTCACTTCCGGCGATTGCTTGCAGAAATGCAATGGAGACGAGAACCCGCCAAGGCTTCAACGCCCGAGCGGGTTTGTTTTTTCATCATTCAATCGCCTAAACCAACGCTGGCTTTTTCGCAAGCATCGTACCTTCCTGCGCGTAACGCACGTGCCAGGAGAATGCCTTTTCCAGTACATGCGGGGTGTGTCCGCCGCGTGTAAGTGCTTCCTCGTAGTACGCCATCAATTGATCGCGGTACATCGGATGCGCACAGTTCTCAATAATTTTGATGGCTCTTTGACGCGGAGCCAAGCCTCTCAGGTCAGCCAAGCCTTGCTCGGTCACGATAATATCTACATCATGCTCGGTATGATCCACATGGGAGGCAAACGGAACGATGCTCGAAATGTTTCCGCCTTTGGCGATCGACTTGGTTACGAAGATACCCAGACGTGCGTTGCGAGCAAAATCACCAGAGCCGCCGATGCCGTTCATCATTCGCGTACCCGATACATTGGTCGAGTTGACGTTACCGTAAATGTCCGCTTCAATCGCGGTATTGATCGCAATCAGACCGAGGCGGCGAATCAGCTCCGGATGGTTCGTGATTTCTTGGGGACGCAACAGCAGCTTGTCACGGTATTGGGCGAAATTTTCGGTAACATGCTTCATCTTGTCAGCCGTCAGCGTGATCGAACAGCCTGAGGCAAACGAAATTTTACCTGCATCAAGCAAATCAAACACCGCATCCTGCAACACTTCCGAGAAGACAGTCAGATCCGTGAACTCCGAATCCAAAAATCCGTTGAAAACCGCATTCGCTACCGATCCGATTCCCGATTGCAAGGGCGCGAGATTGTTCGGCAAGCGTCCCTCTTTTACCTCCTGACGCAAAAACTCGATCAGATGTGCAGCAATCTGCGCCGTTTCTTCGTCCGGTTCCACAATCGTCGAGGGAGAATCCAACTGATTCGTCAGGACAATCCCTTTTACTTTATCCGGATCGACGGGAATTCCAGCTGTGCCTATTCGCTGATCCACGGACGTGAGCGGAATCGGTTCACGCTCTCCCTGTTTCGCTGGTGTATAAATATCATGAATGCCTTCCAGCTCCACCGATTGAGCCATGTTCAGCTCAATGATGACATGCTTGGCATTTTCCACGAAAATATTGGAGTTCCCCACGGACGTAGCCGGAATGATCATGCCCTCTTCTGTAATTGCAACCGCTTCCACAATTGCGTAATCGATAGCGTCTATCGCTCCCTGACGAATCGCTTCCGCTGTATGCGACAGATGCTGATCAACGAACATCATGCTGCCATCGTTGATTTTTTTGCGCATGACCGGATCTGCTTGAAAAGGCAATCGCTTGTTGATGATCCCCGCTTCCGCCATCACGGCATCTACATCGGAGCCGAGTGAAGCTCCCGTATATACGTTTACGCCAAAAGGCTTGTTCTCTTTTTTCGCCAGCTCAGCCAATGCGAGCGGCACGACCTTGGCATCACCAGCACGCGTGAAACCACTTAACCCGATCGTCATGCCATCCTCAATCCATCCTGCTGCTACCTCAGCTGTCACGATTTTATCTGCCAGTCGTTTATCGCGTAAGCGCTCCCACATCATTGTGACCTCCCATGCCATCTTTATTGCCTTTACACTAGCACAGGGATTCTGAGCGGGCACTCGATTTTCAACAAAACAGAATATTTACGCGGCTATCAAGAAAAAACGGCAGCGAACCATTCTCATTTATCAGATATTTCAGAAGCCGAGCATTTGCCGAAACGAGCTGGCGTACGACTGACTCACAGGAACTCTCGTCTTTTGCTTGTCCTTCATCTCCAACAAAAACGTCGAATGAAAATGTGGGTGAATAAAGCCGATCGATTCCATATTGACGAAATACGACCGATGACAGCGCACAAATCGCTCTTGCGGGAGCAAGTACTCCAGTTCAGCCATGTTGTATTTGTTCGTATATGATCCACTAGCCGTATGCAAAAGCGTTTTTCCTTCATGAGAGCTGATATAGACGATCTCCGTTAACGGAATGGGTAGCCAGCCGTCCTCCTCCTTTCCGACCAAAAACGATAGCCGCGGCTCCGGGTTTGTGAGCGGAACGCTTTGAGGCGGATAGATGGCGGTTATACAGCCCATGACCTGACCATTTCGCACTAATGGAAGCGAGAGTCCGTAGTACGGCACGCCAAAAATACGACTCTCCACCTGATGCCCCACTTTTCCCATTTCCATGAGGGCTTGGTGTGTAGCCGAGCCTATGGGAACGATATCCCCTGGCGTAATTTTCAAATCAATATTGGAACTCGGTTGATAATACAAATATTGTGAGCCGTCCGAGATCGCAATCGATACCCCGTCTGGCACGACTTCCCCAATCATTTGCAGCACCTCTGGAACCAATCTGTCCTCCATGCTGATTCCTCCTGCTCCTTTTCTAGCTTTTCTACTTCTATTAAAACACATTTCCCCACCCGCAAATCAATCCTTGTCTTTCCTCTCTATACAAGCGAATCCATCCGATTACATCCAGGCATTGTGCTATCATGAGATTACAAAACATTCACGATTGTTTGAGCAAAGGCGGTGCATCATGGACCACACCATTGTCTTGATTGCAAAAGGAACGGACACTCTCGAATTTTTGTTAAAAGAACTGCGGGCTTATTTCGAGCCGTATTGCAAAGTCATCGGTTACGCCAGCCATGAGCATATTCCCGATTTGCGCGGAGTCGATCATGTCTTTATCACGACCAAATCCCCTGAGCTGTACACAGTTGCCCGTCAAGCTGTCGCTGACTCCGTACCCATCACGGTTTTAAACCGTTTTTTCGAGCTGCGTAAAATGAAAGCGCTGATGCAGATTCCTCCGGGGACGACCGTCCCTGTCATGAACAATTCGCCAGTTTCCGCACAGGAGGTCATCCAAAATCTATTAGAAGCGAACGTCGATCATTTAAATTACGTTCCCTTTCACCCTGGATGTACATTTGATGATCTCGAATTTCAATACGCCATCATTATGAGCGTTCCTGACGTGCCTCTCCCTCCTCATGTGGAGGTGATCGACCTCGGTTTTCGCAAAATCAGCATTCATGACCTGATTGATACCGGTCGAAAGGTAGGCGTGCCCAGTGAATGGGAGCGCGAGTATTTGTCTGCCTTCATCGTAGAAATGTCTGAGCTCGCGAAAATGCTCGGCACCTCCTACGCAGAAGTACAAAAGCTCAACAGCCAGCTGCAATCTACCTTTCAGGCAGTCAAAGACCCCGTGATCGCCTGCAACGAACAAGGTTTGATCACGTTTATTAACGACGTCGCAGTTGAGCTGTTTTGTCCACATGCATCCTCTATTGTTGGACAACCGTACACAGTGTTGAAAGAGCACAGCTTGCTGCAGCCCTTTTTTGAGCAGGAAGATCAGGAGGACGCCCTCGTAACCATTGATCACAAACAATTTATCGTCAGCAGTCAAAGCATCCGCCGCAGGCATGAGCATTTAGGCTTCGTTTGTACGCTAAAAGACGTGACCGAAATCCAACGCTTGCGAACCACGCTTACGTTGCGCGGTCATACAGCGACCTACTCCTTTTCCGATATCAAAGGACAAAGCCAACCGCTGCTCCAAGTCATCGAGCTCGGCAAAAAGATGGCAAAAAACAATCAAACGATCCTGC
Organism: Brevibacillus fortis; assembly: GCF_046196545.1. Classification (GTDB taxonomy): domain Bacteria; phylum Bacillota; class Bacilli; order Brevibacillales; family Brevibacillaceae; genus Brevibacillus; species Brevibacillus fortis_A. Next base: position 422,875 of record NZ_CP176370.1, on the reverse strand, counting down.
TGACAGGCGAAAACGGAACGGGAAAAGAGCTGTTCGCCCATGCCATTCATCAGCACTCGCTACGCAAAAATGGCCCCTTTGTTGCAATCAACTGTGCCTCCTTGCCGGAAAACCTGCTGGAGAGCGAGCTGTTCGGCTATGAAGACGGTGCTTTTACAGGAGCACGAAAAGGCGGAAAGCCCGGCCTGTTTGAGCAAGCGGACGGTGGGACGATTTTTCTCGATGAGGTGGGGGACATCTCTGGGGCCATTCAGGTCAAGCTGCTTCGCGTGCTGCAAGAAAAGCAGGTCATCCGTGTAGGCGGCACGGGAATTCTTTCTGTGGATTGCCGCATCATCGCTGCTACCAATCGGGATTTGGAAGACGCTGTTTCCCAAGGAAGCTTTCGCGAGGATTTGTTCTATCGTTTGGCTGTCCTGCCGATCCAGATTCCCGCTTTGCGCGAGAGAATCAGCGATATTCCTCTTCTCATCGATGAGCATTTGGAACAGCAAGGCATTCGCAAAACATGGTCGCCAGAAGTAATGGAGCTATTCTATCGCCATGACTGGCGGGGGAACATTCGCGAACTGAAAAATGTCGTGGACTATGCCATTACGGTAAGCGAGCATCCTGTCATCGGCATTCAGGATCTCCCCAAACGATTGACGGATAGCCTGTTTCAAAAGCAGCAGACGGCTTCTATCCCTAAATTGGACGACAACCGCGACTTGGATATTTTGTATTGCTTGCATCATTATTACGTATCCAACAAACCAGTCGGGCGTTATCAATTGGCGCACTCCCCTGAACTACAATCCATAGGCTGGACGGAGAGCGCACTGCGCCACAGGCTAAAACTGCTGGAACAACAAGGTTTAGTTCGTTCAGGAACGACCCGCCAAGGAACCTCCATCACCCCCACGGGTATCGAATTGTTGCGAAAACACGGGCGGATTTAGCTTCCGCCCAATGAATAATAGGATGTATTAGGCTGCATAAAACCTAATAAACATTCCTAAAGCTCATTTTATTCCCTTACCTTGCCTATGAAAATTCACTGAAAACGCTTATATTCGGGAAATTTCGACACTTGGCACGACCCTTGCTTGTCATAAGCAAAAAAAAGCGAGGTGACCTCATGTCTACACATCCATTGAAACCTGCAAAGAAACGTTTTTCTGTACCGCATACCTATGCCATCCTCTTTATCATCATCATTTTGGCAGCCCTGGCTTCCTACGTACTCCCGGCTGGTGAGTTCGAACGCGTCAAGGACGTTGCCTCAGGCAAAACTGTCGTCGTCAACGGCAGCTACCATCCTGTAGAAAGTGATCCGGTCTCGTTCTTTGACATGTTCAAAGCGATTCCAGAAGGGATGCAAAAAGGCGCGCAAATCATTTTCTACATCTTTATTGTAAGCGGTGTATTCGGAATCATCCGCCAGACAGGAGCGATTGAAGCCGGGATCAATAAAGGTGTCCGACACTTGGAGGGTCGGGAAAAGCTGCTCATTCCTGCTTCCATGTTCCTCTTCTCCATCGGTGGCTTCACCATGGGAATGGCAGAAGAAAGCATCATCTTCGTTCCAATCGGTATCGCGCTGGCTCGTGCAATGGGCTTCGATGCCGTAACAGGTACGGCCATGATCACCATGGGGGCGGCAGCCGGCTTCATGGGCGGGATGATCAATCCATTTACGGTTGGGGTGGCGCAGTCGCTCGCGCAATTGCCGCTCTTCTCTGGTCTTACCTTCCGTGCTGTTGTGTATGTCTTCGTTCTTGCTTTTGCCATCTGGTACGTCATGCGTTATGCGTATCGTGTCAAAGCAGACCCGACCAAGAGTGTGCTTTACGGCGTAGAGAATCACGAAAGTCAAGAACAGGCAACAGTAGACATCCCGGATTTGAATGCGCGTCACAAGCTCGTGTTCCTGGTAATGGTTTGTGGCCTCGCCTTCAACGTTTACGGTGTTTTCAAGTACGAATGGTTCCTGACAGAGCTTACCGCTTCCTTCCTGATCATGGGGCTGGTTGCTGGTCTCGTCGGAGGTTTGTCGGTCAATACACTGTTTGATTCCTTCGTCGCTGGTGCGAGAGCCGTTACGTTTGGTGCGCTGATCGTCGGTTTTGCCCGCGCGATCACGGTCGTCCTGGAAGACGGAAAAATTATCGATACGATGATTAACAGTCTGACTTCGGCGATTGGCCATTTGCCAGATGCCGTTAACGTCCTGGCTATGTTTGTGATTCAAGCCTTTCTCAATCTCTTTATCTCTTCTGGTAGTGGACAGGCAGCGACAACCATGCCGATCATGGTGCCGATTGCGGATCTACTCGGCATCCAACGTCAGATAGCGGTTCTTGCCTTCCAATACGGTGATGCGGTAACCAACTCCATTATCCCGACTTCTTCTGCGTTGATGGGCTATCTGGCTGTTGCAGGCATTCCGTATGAGAAATGGGTTAAATTCATTTGGAAGCTGCTAGCTGGTTGGGCCGTAATCGCTTCGATCGCGCTCATTGTAGCAGTAACAATCGGCGTTTCGTAACAAATAAGCTTTTCACAAAATTGGCTGCGTCAAGTGGATTGGCGTAGCCTTCGCTTCACATATCGACTACTTACGAACAAACCGATGGAGGAACCATGCGCACAACGATCAAACAATTGCAGCCCGCCATTTTTTCTCTATACGAGCATTTACACCAGCATCCTGAGATAAGCTGGGAGGAAGTACAGACCACCTCGTTTATCGCTGACTTCTTGAAAAAACACAATTGCCGCGTCACTACCTTTGACGACGTGACGGGAGTTGTTGGCGAATGGGGCGATCTGACGCCAGGAAAATTCACTGTAGGCGTACGAGCAGACATGGATGCACTCTGGCAAGAAGTAAACGGCGTCTTTACCGCGAACCATTCTTGCGGACACGATGCGCACATGACCATGGCCCTGGGCGTCCTGATGGTATTGCAAGTAATGGACGTCCAGCTCCCTGGGCGCCTGAAGCTCATTTTCCAACCAGCAGAAGAAAGCGGAAATGGCGCACTTGCGATGGTGAACAAGCAAGTAGTGGACGATATTGATTTTCTGTACGGTGTCCACCTTCGTCCCATTCAGGAAATCCCGCGCGGCACAGCTGCTTCTGCCATCTTGCACGGGGCGGCTGGTACAGTATTCGGGCAAATCAAGGGTGCCGATGCTCATGGCGCAAGGCCTCATCTCGGAGTCAACGCAATCGAGGTAGCCGCAGCGATTGTCGAGCAGTTAAAAGGCATTCACCTCGATCCGCTCGTCCCATATTCCGTCAAAATGACGCAGCTTTCCGCCGGCAGCAAAAGCAGCAATATCATTCCGGGCTCGGCGCAGTTCCACTTGGACCTGCGGGCACAGACGAATGAAGTCATTCACGCCCTCTTTGTCCGTGTCGAGCACATTTTGCAGCACGTTTCCCGTCTGTATGAAGTTGAGCTGTCTTACGAGATTACAGAACGTGTCTATGCAGCGGAAGTGAACGAAGAAGCAAGACTGATCATGGCAGATGCCATTACCCAAACCTTGGGGGCAGAGAAGCTCGAACCGCCGATCCAGACACCAGGCGCGGAAGACTTCCACTATTACACAAAAGAACGTCCACAGCTTCGGGCGACCATGCTTGGTTTAGGCTGTGGCCTGACACCAGGACTTCATCATCCGCAGATGACTTTTGAAAAAGAAGCACTGCTAGACGGCATCGAGATTTTGGCAAGAACGGTACTGAAAACGTTTGAGCGACAATCCATATGAACGGTTGAGGAGAGATGAACATGAAAATCGAACGCGTGGACCTGCAACGAATCAAAATTCCGTTGAATTCCCCTTTTGAGACGAGCATGGGGGTCGAAACCCACAAGGAATGCATTCTGGTGCGTGCATACAGCGGTGCCCATGTCGGCTTCGGCGAAAGCGTCGCGATGGACGTCCCTGTTTACAACGAGGAAGATGTCGATACGGTCTGGTACATGCTCGAAAAGTATTTGATCCCGCAGCTGTTTTCACGGGAGATCGAGCATCCTGATGACGTATCCCGCCTCTTCTCCTGGATGCGTCGTAATCACATGGCCAAAGCCGCTTTGGAAGGTGCCGTCTGGGACTTGTACGCCAAAATGAACGGCCTCTCCCTCTCCCAAGCATTGGGCGGAACTCGTACGACGATTGACGTCGGTGTGAGTATCGGAATCGAGCCGACCATCGAAAAACTGCTGCAACGCGTAGAAGGCTTCATCCGTGACGGCTACAAAAAGATCAAAGTGAAAATCAAACCGGGTTTTGATGTCGAGCCAATGCGTGCGATCCGCAACACATTTGGACCAGATGTTCCACTGATGGCAGACGCAAACTCTGCGTATACGCTGGCAGACATGGAGATGCTGAAGGCTTTGGATGGCTTCGGTTTGATCATGATTGAACAGCCATTGGCTCATGACGACATCATTGACCATGCGGCCTTGCAAAGGGAGCTGAACACGCCGATCTGCCTCGACGAAAGTATTCATACGGTGGAGGATGCCCGCAAAGCACTCGAGCTCGGCAGTTGCCGGATTATCAACATCAAGATCGGTCGCGTAGGCGGTCTAACCGATGCCAAGAAGATCCATGACCTGTGTGAAACACGCGGCGTACCTGTTTGGTGCGGAGGAATGTTGGAGGCAGGGATTGGACGCGCACATAACATCGCGATGGCTTCGCTTAGCAACTTCACGATTGCTGGCGACACATCCCCGTCCCATCGCTACTTTGCTGAAGATATCGTGACACCTGTCATCGATTTTGTAGCACCAGGTATGCTGGCTGTACCGACTACTCCAGGAATCGGTTTCGACATCAATGAGTCTGCCATTCGCAATGCCCTGATCGAGCATAAAAGCTACTATGCAAATCGGGAGTCTACTACGACTGTCATTCCTACCTGGTAGACGACACTCATTCGAAGTGAAAAAGAACAGAGAGTGCCCCTTGGCCTCCCTGTTCTTTTTATTTAGGTGATTGTATTAATCCGTAATCGTCAAAAGCTTGCACAAATTTCGCTCGGCAAGAGCTCTCTTCTCCGGCGGAAACCGCTTTAGCAGATCCAACGCAGCATATGGAAGCTTCAATGCATGAGGATCGCTGTATTGTCTTTCCCAGTATAACGGTGAAAAAATTTCCTCGAACGCTGGCTCCTTCACCTCGTCCTCCAAAGTAAACGGAGGAACATGGCGATTCAAATAGATTTGAAGACGATGGTTTACGATACCAGGCTTCACAATATCCTCATATCCGAATCGCTCCAGATCTGTTAACGCGTGAGCCTGTGTGATGTTATGGACGACCTCGCTCGCCAAATGATAGCGTACCCCGTTAATATCACGCGGCGGTATAACCAAATGTAGCTCGTCAAATGCCCGCTCTGCCATCTCTGCCGTTGTATGGTAAGGCGCAACTTCGTCTTTGACATCATCAATGGTCATGCCATGATAATTCTCGATGCCCCAATAACGGTCTATCCTGTCTTCTGTCGTCGCTTGGAGAATCTTGACCAGGCCGTTCACCACAGTCGGAGTGATCATATCAGGGCGTTCGCGCAGTGCTTTTAATGCCAACACACCTAGTGCTAGTCCATGACCTGAGGTCCGCAGCTGCTTCACATTTTGCTGGAGGCCATCGATGACGTGCTGTAACAAGGAGGGGTCAGCTTGCTCGTCTTGATCTAGTGGAACAAACCATTCAGGTTTTTGCTGGCGGAAAGACTCGCATGTCCGCTCAATGCCCTCTTTTACATGTTCAGGGAGATCGTGCTCTCGATCCATGAAGTACCCTGCCAATAAAGCTGCCCCATAATGACCATCGAACCATCCTGCTACAGCTGCACGTGCCATTCCCGTAATGCCAAGCTCCAAGTAAGAATCAAGTAAACGCATGTAACTTCCTCCTTTTTCCATTTATGTACCCATCATATACTATACATTTTTGTTTGTAAAGTATGATATTTTAGTTTTTTCGCACATATAAAAAGGCCCCGTATATCCGGAGCCCTTCATCTACTAGCTATCCTTTTCCTAGCTTAGTCCAGCTTAAATTCTACTTCGTCTGTCTCTGGCCGATAATCGACAATCAACCCTCTTCCATTCATATACCACAGCTCATCTTTTTCCATATAAAATGTGATGCCATCCTCGACTGTCGAAATGCCGATTTCATTCGGCAACTCTTTGGCAATCCCCATCGAAAATGAATCCTGAACCGTACTAACGCCTCCATACCGGACAAAAAAACGAATGCTATCTCCTTCTTTGCATCCCCATTCTTCCCGAAACCATGCTACCGCTGCTTTAGTGATCGTCATGTTCATTAGTAGGCCACTCCTCTCTTCTATAGTTTACCTCGATTTAGAGATATTTGAAACATAAAAGTATGTTAAATGGAATTGCTCCACTATTTGAAAAAAGAACCGATTCCCTACGTTGGGAAAACGGTTCTTTCCATCTGTTTAAGGCTTTATTGGAAGTGTAACCAAAAAACTCGTTCCGATACCTACCTCACTGCTGACCTGAATCTTTCCGTGGTGCGCATCCACGATCCATTTGGCAATGGAAAGCCCCAAGCCTGTTCCTTCTGTCGCTCGGGAGCGCATTTTATCAACCCGATAGAAGCGATCAAACAAATACGGAATATCCTCTTTGGAAATTCCGATCCCACTGTCTTTTACGAGAATCGAAACGCGACCACCTTCCTTTCTGCAAGAGACATAAATCCGGCCGTCTTCGTTCGTGTACTTCAAGGCATTGTCCAGCAAGATGACCATGAGCTGATGCAGACGTTCTTGGTCCCCCACCATCTCAATGGGTTGCTGGATGTCTGTTTCGAGACGAATTTCCCGTGCGATAGCAAGTTGTGCAAAAACCTGGGTGCATTTGATCGCTACTTCGTCTAAGCGCAGCGTCTGATTCATGATCTGCAGCTCGTTCGAATCACTGCGAGCTAGTGTGAGCAAATCCGAGACGAGTTTGCTCAAGCGCTTGGCCTCCTGCATCCCAATCATGATTTTTTCGCTTTCCTGCTCAATCGTATGATCCGGGTGTCTAAAAAGCCTCTCCAGATTGACCATAATGGCCGTGAGCGGCGTCCTCAGCTCATGAGAAGCATCGGCAATAAACTGCTGCTGCTTTTCCCATGAGACTTGGATCGGGATGAGTGCCCTTCTCGCCAAAAACCACCCAGCCACGATCGCAATGACAATACTGATAATGTCGCCGATTATTACAACGTACAGCAAGCTGTCCAGCATGTTTTGCTCAGGTGCCAGATTGTAAATCAGTTGAAACTGGTATGCGGTCTGTATCCGATTGCCTACAACGACCTTTTTCGGAACGGTAACTGTCTGCACGCGATAGACTTGTCCATTCACAGTTTTCGTTTCGATTCCGTCTGCTTTTCCGTTATGCTGGAATTCTGCATACTCCTCCGGCTCCAGCCGGTCACCAAATGCAGTCCCGATAACACGCCCAAAGTTATCCCAGACAAGCAAAACATATCGGCGATCCAGATCGTTAAACTTTTTCCTCTCCTGACGATTGAATGGGAAAGGGTCGTCTTCAATCCGATGGAGACGAGGCAAAGAATCAACTGCCAGCCTTTGACTGACTTTGGTCATTTCTCGGTCCACCTGCGAATAGAGACGGTACTTCATCGTGTAGTAGACTGCACTCCCCAGCCCGTTCAACAAGAGAAGCACCACTACTACGTTCAACGTTACGAGCCGAATCCTCGTTTTTCGAAACATCATTTGTCTTCCTTTTTCAAAATGTAGCCCACATTGCGGATCGTTCGGATGAAGCCTTCGTAAGCACCTAGCTTCTTGCGCAGATAGTGGACATACAAATCGACCACTCCGTAATTCGCTTCTGAATCAATTCCCCATACGCGGTCAAAAATTTGTTGGCGCGTCAATATTTGCTCCCGATTTTGCAGGAAGTACTTAAGCAGCTCGTACTCCTTTGTTGTTAGCTTCATCGGCTCATCATCAACAAAACCGTCATATTCATTTATCTTCAGCGATAGAGGACCGTACGCCAGCTCGCCTTCTGCGTTCTGTTTCCCTTGTCGGCGTAGGAGGGCTCTCACTCTCGCCGTCAGTTCTTCGGCCGCAAAAGGCTTGACCAAATAATCATCTGCTCCGGCATCCAATCCCTCGACTCTCGATTCTACGCTATCTTTTGCCGTTAAAAATAAAACTGGCGTCATTATCCCTTTTGCACGTAACGTTCTCACCAGTGAAAGGCCATCCATTCCTGGCATCATAATGTCCAAGACCAACAAATCGTAGATGCCGCGTTCCGCCAATAACAAGCCGTCATCTCCGCGCTCTGCCGTATCCACCTGATATCCTTCATCGGTCAGGACTCCTGCAATTGTCTGAAGCAGCGCTTTTTCATCCTCCACTGCAAGAATAAGCATATTGATCCCTCTTTCATTTGAAAAAGCTGTATGTCATTCAGCATAGCATAATCGACTGGAATCACAATAATGACCACACTCGCCGATCTCGGCTGTGCACACGCTCCTTTTATTAGAGCACGTATTTTTTTGAATCAGATTTGTAGGTGCTGGCGGAAATACAAAAAAAGCTGCATTCTCCATTACTTTTACAAGTAATCGGGAATACAGCTTTTCGCCTCATTCCTTCAAAACTGAATACGCATGATTGCTAAGAATTTGTGGATAAGTCCTCGACCGATTAGTATTCGTCAGCTCCACGCGTTACCGCGCTTCCACACCGAACCTATCAACCTCATCGTCTATGAGGGGTCTTACCAGCTTGCGCTGTGGGAAGTCTCATCTTGGAGGGGGCTTCACGCTTAGATGCTTTCAGCGCTTATCCCGTCCGCACATAGCTACCCAGCTGTGCCACTGGCGTGACAACTGGTGCACCAGCGGTGCGTCCATCCCGGTCCTCTCGTACTAAGGACAGCTCTCCTCAAACTTCCTACGCCCGCGACAGATAGGGACCGAACTGTCTCACGACGTTCTGAACCCAGCTCGCGTACCGCTTTAATGGGCGAACAGCCCAACCCTTGGGACCTACTTCAGCCCCAGGATGCGATGAGCCGACATCGAGGTGCCAAACCTCCCCGTCGATGTGGACTCTTGGGGGAGATAAGCCTGTTATCCCCAGGGTAGCTTTTATCCGTTGAGCGATGGCCCTTCCATGCGGAACCACCGGATCACTAAGCCCGACTTTCGTCCCTGCTCGACTTGTAGGTCTCGCAGTCAAGCTCCCTTCTGCCTTTACACTCTACGAATGATTTCCGACCATTCTGAGGGAACCTTTGGGCGCCTCCGTTACCTTTTAGGAGGCGACCGCCCCAGTCAAACTGCCCACCTGGCATGGTCCTCTCGCCCGATAAGGGCGACGAGTTAGAAACTCCGTACATCAAGGGTGGTATCCCACCGACAGCTCCACAGAGGCTGGCGCCCCTGCTTCTCAGCTTCCCACCTATCCTGTACATGATGCACAAAGTTCCAATACCAGGCTACAGTAAAGCTCCATGGGGTCTTTCCGTCTTGTCGCGGGTAACCTGCATCTTCACAGGTATTATGATTTCACCGGGTCTCTTGCCGAGACAGCGCCCAAGTCGTTACGCCTTTCGTGCGGGTCGGAACTTACCCGACAAGGAATTTCGCTACCTTAGGACCGTTATAGTTACGGCCGCCGTTTACTGGGGCTTCGGTTCAAAGCTTCGCTTGCGCTAACTCATCCCCTTAACCTTCCAGCACCGGGCAGGCGTCAGCCCCTATACTTCGCCTTGCGGCTTCGCAGAGACCTGTGTTTTTGCTAAACAGTCGCTTGGGCCTTTTCACTGCGGCCCCCTCGGGCTATTAACCCTACCGAGGCGCCCCTTCTCCCGAAGTTACGGGGCCATTTTGCCGAGTTCCTTAGCAAGAGTTATCCCGCGCACCTTAGGATTCTCTCCTCGCCTACCTGTGTCGGTTTGCGGTACGGGCACCTTGTTCCTCGCTAGACGCTTTTCTTGGCAGTGTGAAATCAGGGACTTCGGTACTTATATTTCCCTCGCCATCACAGCTCATGCTTAACGGTGTGCGGATTTGCCTACACACCACACTTACTGCTTGGACGGCCATCCAGTAGGCCGCTCACCCTATCCTCCTGCGTCACGCCATTGCTCAAGCGGAACAGAGGTGGTACAGGAATATCAACCTGTTGTCCATCGCCTACGCCTTTCGGCCTCAGCTTAGGTCCCGACTAACCCTGGGAGGACGAGCCTTCCCCAGGAAACCTTAGGCTTTCGGTGGACAAGATTCTCACTTGTCTTTTCGCTACTTACACCGGCATTCTCACTTCCAAGCGCTCCACCGC
>NZ_CP176370.1:320000-407500 GCF_046196545.1 Brevibacillus fortis | reverse complement strand
CAGCGACAGCTTGCTTGCGTCTGCGCTCCAGCCATAGCATCCCGCCAACGAAAACCATAATAGCGCCGATCGTTCCAACAACAGGTGCAGCATAAGCATCCGTACCGAAATAAGTAGTAGGAATGATGTTTTGAATTTGTGGTGTACCTGGCAAAGCGTCCATCGTATACGTAAATGCCCCGAGCGCAATCGTTCCTGGAATGAGACGCTTCGGAATATTGGCTTCACGGAAAATCGCAGCGGCAAACGGATACACCGCAAATGCCACAACGAACAGGGAAACCCCGCCATACGTCAAAATTGAACAAGCCAGAACGACAGCCAAGATCGCACGATTGGAGCCGAGTGCCTTTACAATCGTGTGGGCAATGGACGAAGCAGCACCGCTCAACTCCATGACTTTTCCAAAAATGGCACCCAGTAAGAAAATAGGGAAGAATGATTTCACATAGTTTGCTGCATTCGTCATAAAGGTTTCGGTGTAGCTCGGCAGCAGAGAGATCCCGGAAAGCACAACGGCCAGCAGCGTAAAAATAGGGGCAAATACGATAACAGGATAGCCCCGATACGCAAAAAACATCAGGAGACCGAGCGAAATCAAGATGGATAACACTTCGATGATCATATAATTCTCCTTTCAATTTTCTCCTCCGCTTACAGAGGAAATGGTGTGGATTCACTTAGAGAAAACGCTTTCATATCTAACCCATTTGCATGGACCATGCCAACTCCAGCCGATTTAAGAAAAATCGTTCAACCATACCCATTCATCGTGCCTCGACTGTTTGCAAGCAGATGATAGCGCTTGCATTTTTTCCTGATTTCCGGAATTTTTTGTCCGGTTTTATGGAATCTAGCAAAAATCTGCCCACCTGTTAGGGAATCCGCTCAAGGAAGGCTAGCGGGAGGCCATCTTGCTCTATTCCAGAAAACCGGAATCTACCAAAACATTATTCCAGCAGATGAAAAAAGCCGCGAACCTGGCTCAACGCCACATCCCCGACTTATAAGAGCCTCGTACTACTGGTACTTCTCCCACTTTTCGTAGAAGCTGGACTTACTGATTTGCAACAGCTTGGCGGCGGTAAGCTTGTTCCCCCCTGCTTCCTGCATCGCTTGGCGAAGCGCTTCCTGCTCAGCCTCTTCCAAGACTTGTTTCAATGGCCGAACGGCATGAGTCGGAACTGACAAGGACGGAAGCGTCCCTTCGTCAGATACAGGCAGCCAAACATGCTCCTTTTTCAGGACATCGTCCTCCATTAGATGAAGGGCTCGTTCCAGCACGTTTTTCAACTCCCGTACATTGCCTGGCCAGGAGTAGCCCCGAAGTACGTTCCATACCTCTTCATCAATGGCCCTGACCGCAACGCCAGTGGACTCGCCAAGCTGTTTGAGCAGATTCGAAACCAGCTCCGGCAAATCCTCCAGACGCTCGCGCAACGGAGGGATCGAGAGTGACACGACATTCAACCGATAATAGAGGTCCGCCCGAAACTTCCCTTCCTTGATGCTTTGAAGCATATCCGAATTCGTGGAAGCGATCACCCGCACATCGATTGGCGTCGTCCGTACAGCACCTACCCGCTCGACTTCTTTTTCCTGCAACACACGCAGTAGCTTGGCTTGCAGTGGCAACGGCATGTCCCCGATCTCATCCAACAAAATGGTTCCGTGGTTAGCCAGCTCGAACTTTCCTTTTTTTCCGCGGCGAACAGCTCCGGTAAACGCACCTTCTTCATAGCCAAACAGCTCTGATTCCAGCAAAGAATCCGGAATAGCGGCACAATTTACCCGAATGAATGGACCCATTTTGCGCTTGCTTTCGGCATGAATGGCGTGGGCAAACAGCTCTTTGCCCGTCCCGCTTTCGCCCGTGATGAGCACGGTCGAATCGCTTTTCGCAACTTTCTGAGAAAATTTTTTAAGCTCCTGTAGCTTCTGGCTGTACCCAACGATTTGATCAAAATGATAGGTAGCACCCATTCGCCGCCGCAGTTCTTTCTTATAATAGGTCAATTCGTCCTTCAGCTGAGCAACCATCGCAGCCAAGGCAGTGAGCTCCTGCACATCCTGGAACAGCACCGTTCCCAGAACGGCAATCACTTTTCCTTCGTCCATGATCGGGATGCGATGCGCAATCATGTTCTGTCCTTTTATTTGCTGAATGTCGGCGATCTCGGCAACACCTTCCTGACCGACAATATGCATCCGCGTGTTTTCGATGACATCCGTCACTGGCTGTCCGATCACGTCCTGTACATTCAGAAATTCCCGATAGCTCCGATTCAATAGTAGTATTTTTCCGTCCTTGTCCGTTACGATCATCGGTTCATGGGCATTTTCAAAAACGACCTCAAGCAATTTGCTCATCTGCTGGAGATTCCAATCCAAAACCGGCTCCCCCTTTGTCTGAATGCTGCTGTGTCGAACGTTCGCTCACTACTCGTTACGCTAAAATTATACAGGAACGATCAGGGGAGGTGTGCTTTTTCATAAAGGCTGTGTTATCGAGACTGCTCTTGTAATTGCTTAACCAATCGCTTGGGAGCCGCGCACATATAGCCTTCCCGTATGTAATCCTCGATTTCACCATAGCTAGTCACGTTTTTGTCCAGGATCGAAACCCAGCCGTGATGACCAATGTACGGTGTCTTGTAAAAATGCTCCTGCGCAAGCAAAATCTCTTGGGTCGTCTTCAGCACCTTCACAGAAAGGGAGGGGCCTTCAGTGCCCCCCTCTCCCAAAATGACAAACGGCTTGTCACTTACGCGAAACGATGTATGCCCAAAAGCGTCTACCTGCTCCGTTACTTCTGGCAACCGCATCGCCAGCTCGCGAACAGCAGCTACCATCTTCAAACCTTCTATAGATGAAATCTGTTCGTGCACCATCTGGTCCAAGCCTCCCTTTGCTTCCAAACACTTATATACCAGTCTGTTCTGTACTTTGCACCACGTTTCCTTCTCTCATACGATAAAGCGGCAAAATAAAGCTGAGACCAATGATCATCAGGAATGCAGCGATCCCGTATATGACTGCGAGCGGAAGATGCAGCTTTAATACCCCCGTAATACTCATCATGACGACCATGGAGCCTGTAAACAACGGGGTCAGTATTCCATTCACCCGACCGATAAAGGTACTCTCTGTGTTTTTAAGCAGCATGGTGTTGATCCCAATTTGAATGGAGGGCAAGAGCAATCCCGCGATGAACTGGGCAACAAGCGTCAGCCACAGATTCGTGGACATCCCGCAAATCGCTACTGCGACCGCATTTCCAAGAAGTCCCATGACCAATAACTTTTGCGGTGGAATCGTTTTGGCAGCTGCCATCGTCATGGCCCCTCCAGCAATCATCCCTACACCTTGGGCGGTAATTAACCATTGCAAGCTTTCTTTTGGCAATTGCAATTGTTCGGTCACGATAAAAATCCCAAGCGGCTGAATCATTCCCAATGAGAAACCCACAGCCAAAAAGCAAAAGCCAAGCATTGACAATACGCGACTGGAGAACACATAACGAATCCCGCTGACCATCTCGCCAAGCAGTGCCGTTTCTTGCTGCTCTTCTTTCTCGACGCGATCTGGTGGCAACAAATACAGGACACCGGCTGCCGAGAGGAACGCAACTGCCGTGATGACCATGGCAACCTCCATCCCCCATTGCTGGAACACAAACGTACCGACAATCGGACCAAATACCATGAAGATCGCGAAAATAGTCTGGTACGCTGACATTCCTACCTGAAGTTGTTCACCAGGGACATGCAGCTTGAACAGCTTCATTCCGGACGGTTGAGAAAACTGAGAGAGAATGGCTGAAATGAGTGTGGCAAAAAAGATGGCTTTCCACGAGCCGTAAATGAAGGTAAGAAGCACTCCGACAACCGATAGAGCACTGAGCACCTCACACCAGACCATCGTTTTTCTCGGTTGCCAGCGATCAGCAAACGTACCAGCAAGAAAGGAAAACAGAAAGATCGGCGCATACTCCGCCACAGAAATCATGGAAACCGCGAATGGATCGCCTCCTGTATGATCCATCACAAAGAGCAGAATCGCCATGTTGCGCACCCATATTCCGATTTGCAACAGAAATGCTGATAACAAAATAGCCCTGACATAGCGATTTTTGAAAACATTTGACATAAAAAAGCCTCCTTATCCATTGCGATCTGGACAGGAGGCTACGCATATTATCGCCAAAAAGACATAGAAACCCTTTGGTGAGTCTAAAAAGGATCTACCATCTATTCGCCAATATGCACATACTACCCCTATCCAAAAACGCATCGTTCTATCCGATTAGTTTTGTGGAAATAGGAGTTAGCAGATCATTGGCTTAATGGTCACCCTTTCTTGTAGAATGAACCAAGGGTACCACAAAAAGTAAGCCTGTGACAAGAAAAATTCGCTTGATCTTGTCCTATGCTTTGTCGACAAGTGTGATGCGCTCTGCTGCAGGAATGCGCGGCTGAGCGTTCGGGATCGCGGCCGGATAACCGATATGCAGGTTCCCCAGCACTTTTTCCCCAGGGCGAATCCCCATCGCTTCGCGGAATTCCGGCTCGTGTATCCACGGATAGGTCTCCCATGTCAGACCGATACCTTTTTCCCACGCAAGCAAGCTAAAGTTATGAATGACAATGCTCGTCGAAGCGAAATCGTCCTGACGCGTAATCAGGTTCGGGCTTTCTTCCATGATGACCGTCATCAGCATCGGAATCGCCATAATTTTATTGTAAAACTTCTCGCCGACTTCTTTCTTTTTCGCAGAATCAATCTCCCGCTTCTCCTTCATGATCCGCACGGCCTCCGCGATTCTTCTCTTGCCTTCCCCGTACGTTACAATAAAGCGCCACGGTTGTGTCATGTGATAATTCGGCGCCCACACGGCTGTATCCATCAGTTCGGTAACCAACACAGGGTCTACCTCACGATCTGTAAAGCGATGAATCGAGCGACGCTCTCTAATCAATTTGGCTAGTTCCATTTCTGTCTCCTCCTTCTCATTCCAGAGCCATTGCAACGCCCCCGGAAATCTGGCGTTTGCATATTCGCTCAAATGATCCGCCCCTTCGTCAATGAACAGGGCGAGCTGATTTGCTGTGAAGCCACTATCAGCCAATATCTGATGCGCTTCTTTTGTCAGCGGGACCATTTGTTTCTGGACGTTTTGTTTTTTGGCACCTTCCTTACTGCCAACATCCATGTAGATGCGCAGCCCGGGACGGTACATTTTCTTTTCCCGCATAAACGGAACCATGCCTTCATACCAATACGATCCCGAGATGCTGCCGATTTTCGTGAAAACATCCGGATATTGGTGCGCAGCGTACATCGAGATCAAGCCACCAAGCGAAAATCCAATGATCCCTGTTTTTTCCGGCATAGGGTCTGTCCTATACTTGCTGTCGATATACGCCTTACATTCATTGGCGACGTAAGAAAGATACGCATCTCCTTGCCCGCCAAAATCGATGTTGCGCTCAGGCGAGATCGCTTTGGAAAACCAGGGCGTATAGTCATCCCTGCGGTTTCCTGGTTGGATGCCGACGAGAATCAGCTCAGGAATTTTTCCCTCTGCAAACTTATCTTCGATTACATTGAGTGCAGTACTAAACGCAGGATCAAACAAGTCACCGCCATCATGGACATACATGACGGGAAAACGGGAAGTACTCTTATCATAGGATGGCGGCAAATATACGAGCAGTGCCCGGTGATGGCATACGTCTGCTAACAATTGTCCCTTCACAATTTGCACGTCCCCTCTTTATTTTTTTCTTCTACTCAGTAAATAGAAGAAATACGGTACACCGATGATGGAAATGACGATACCCACTGGCAGTTCAATGGGTGTGAACACAGTTTTGGCTATAAAATCAGCTGCCACGACCATTAGCATCCCGATTGTTCCTGACAAGGGAAGAACATACCTGTGTTGGATTCCCGTCAAACGCTTCGCAATATGCGGTGCCATCAAGCCGACGAATCCGATGCCTCCGGAAACCGAGACACACGCGCTCACGATCCCGATACTCGACAGCAGGAGAATATTGCGCTCCTTTTCCACGGACACACCCAGATTCTTGACGGACTCCTCACTCAGTTGAAGCAAATCGAGAATATGCACCTTGCGCATCAAAACAGGAATGAGTATGACTAGCCATGGCAGCATCCCTGCAATATGCGTCCAGTTGGCACTCCAGATACTTCCCGAGAGCCATACGGTTGCCATTTCAAAATCGTTGGGATTCATTTTTAACGAGAGATACAGCGACACGGCACCCAATCCAGAGCCAATCGCGATCCCCACCAGAATCAGTCGTTGTGGGTCAAGCGCTCCGTTACGCCAGGCAAATAGATAAATCAGTCCAGCCGCAAGCAATCCGCCTGTCAAACCGAACAGAGGCATGGCAACGATGGAATACCAGCTCGCATCCATAAATTGTCCACCGAAGAAAAACATAAAGGCGACGATAGCGGCTCCTGCCCCAGCATTAATGCCCAAAATCCCCGGATCAGCCAGCCCGTTACGGGTGATCCCCTGTATGACGGTACCAGCGACCCCCAAGCCAAAGCCGACCAACGCCGCAATAACTATCCGGGGGAGGCGAAAATCAAAAATAACCAAATCGTATTCCGCTACAGGATCAATACGCAGTAACGTACGGATGACATCCAACACCGTCATGTCAAATACACCGTTGGTCAGGCTGATATAAATCACCAGCAAAATCAGGGCGATGTTGACGAGAAACAGCAAACGAAATCTACCTTTTCGATTAGGCATGCTTTCCCCCTCCTCTCTTGTAAATCAAATAGAGGAAGAACGGAACACCAATAAAGGCAGTCACCACACCGATTGGAGTCTCAAACGGATTGTTCAGGAAGCGGCTGAGAACGTCAGACAATGCCAGAAATATGCCGCCCAGTACAGCTGCACATGGAATAATCCAGCGATAATCGAGACCTACCAAAAAGCGGGTCATGTGCGGAATAATCAGCCCGACAAAGGCGATTTTTCCAGCCAGCGCAACGGAAATGCCAGTAAGAATGACAACAGCAGTCGTTGCCAGGACTTTGACCAACACCGTTCTCTGCCCGAGACCACGTGAAACCTCGTCGCCCAAGGACAAAATCGTGATCGATTTAGACAAAAGGAGTGCCAGGATTATACCGACAACGGCAAAAGGAACCGCCAGCTTCACCAGTTCTGGCTCCAAGAGATGCAACCTGGCATTGTACCAGAAGCTGACGTTTTGCGAGACTTGAAAATAAGTAGCAATTGCAGCTGAGATACTGCTCAAAAAGGTTCCCGTAATCGTACCGATGACCGCCATACCCACTGGTGTCAGCCCGTTCGGCAACAGTCGGGAAAAAGCGAGAACCATCGCAACTGCGAGTGCTGATCCGATCAAGGACATAGTAATCATCGTGACACTCGTAGCGGATGGAAGGAAAACCATGCAGAGCGTAACGGCAAAGACCGAACCATCAGATACACCCATAATAGATGGGGACGCGAGGTAGTTCCTCGTCATCCCCTGCATCAACGCTCCTGATATCGCCAGAAATGCTCCGATCATCAGTGCGCCCAAAGCTCGCGGCAAGCGAGAGTGCATCACGATTTGATGATCCACATTCCCTTCATCAAAGGCAACGAAAGCTTGATAAATCGTTCCGGCATCGATCTGCTTGGCCCCGTAATGAATGGAGAGCAAAATCGTAAGCAGGATCACTACTGGCGAAACAGCTAGTATGATCAAAGAAGTTGCTTTTTTGGATTGCATAGACTACCCTCGCCCACTTTTAGTTGGCAGACAATTTTTCTACAGCCGCCTTCAGGAATTGTGTTTTGCTCCAAGCTGTACCGCCTTGTGCAAGAGGATCGACTACGTTTACGTAAACCTTGCCGTTTTTCACTGCATTCACACTCTTCCAGATCGGGTTGTTCTGCAAATCTTCCAATGCTTTTGGATTGTCCTTATTCTCATCCGGGGAGAATTGGACGAACAAATAGTCCGGGTTGATCTGGCTGAATTTTTCCATCGAGATGATTTCTTGCGCTTTCGCCGCTTTTACTTCTGCAGAAGCAGTTAAACCAAGGTCTGCGTACAGAACCGGATTGAAGAACACCTTATCCGGATAGATGCTGATGTTGCCTTGACGCAGACGAATCGCGAGCACTTTTTTATCCTTCAAGCTTTCGCCCAGCTTCGCTTTGGCTGCTTCTGCCTCTGCTTTGTACGCTTGGAGCGCTTTTTCTGCTTCCGCTTGTTTGCCGGTCAGCTCACCCAACAGCTGGAGATTCGCTTCCCAGTTGGTCGAAATGTGGGAAACTGGGAAGGTAGGCGCAATTTTGTTCAATTTCTCCACCACTTCTGGCGGGAACTTGCTGCTACCCATAATGACGTCCGGCTTCAAAGACAAGATGGTTTCCAGATTCGGTTGCATTTTTTCCCCGATGGAGGTGGATTCACCTGTAATCGGTACAAACATCTCCGGGAATTTGCCGCCGACAGAAATCGCTCCTACCGGGTTTACGTTCAATACAAGGGAGTCTTCCATGGACTCCATGCTGCCTGCAATGACGATTCTCTCTGTTTTGCTAGGAACGGTATATTCTTTATCCAAATATTTGATCGTGCGTGTCTCTGCTTTATTGGCGTCATCGGCCGGCTTTTCTGCTGTAGCTGTTGTCGCAGGTGCTGCAGTAGGTGCAGTCGTGTTATTCGCTGCTTCTTTTCCTCCGCCGCACGCTGTCAGAGCCAATGTCAGCGCTGCAATGCTCAAGCCTAGGTATATCTTTTTCATTCTTGAAAGACCCCTCTCAGAAATGTAATGTTTCACTCCATACGAGTGATAACGATTATC
The DNA here is from genome assembly GCF_046196545.1 of Brevibacillus fortis. GTDB lineage: Bacteria > Bacillota > Bacilli > Brevibacillales > Brevibacillaceae > Brevibacillus > Brevibacillus fortis_A. The sequence continues at coordinate 398,620 of NZ_CP176370.1, read as the reverse complement.
ATTCGTGATTATAAAGCATCCACTCAAGCCCGACCATGGACGAAATCCAGAATCAACATGGACGATCTCCTGAAAACAACCGCACACTCTCTTCCACGATCCGTTCATGAGCCGTTGCCGAGTATTCTCGCCAAGGGTCCGACATAATGACATGCGCCCGATTATTGCGGACTGCTTCGATCTCTTGCCATGGTCCCGATGCTTTCAAGGCTTGGAAGCATGCCAACGTTTCAGCCTCTTGGCAAACCAACAGCAGCAAGCGATCTGGCGCGAGCGCAGCTAATTCCTGTACGGTCACAAGCTGGTCGTACTCGTTCTGCTCCGAGACAAAAGCAGGTTTGACTTGCAGATCTTGATAAAACACTTCATTCATGCTGCGATTGCAGTGGACATAGAGCTGGTTTTTCAAAATCCGCACGATGAGCACCGTTTCATCGCCCAGAACGTGTTGAAGCTTTGCCCGGGCCCTCTTTACCTTTTTCTCATACTCGCAAAGCCAATGATGCGCTTCCACGGACTCACCCAAAAAGTCTGCCATAAGCTGCAGTTGTTCTTTCCACCCCTGCTCTTCAAAAGGTACATACAAGGTGGGCGCAATCTCGTTCAGTTGCTTCTGTTCCTGCAAACTCGTCTCGTCCAAGCCAATGATCACGTCCGGCTTGGCATCGCGAAGCAATTCGATGTTGGCTTTCCAATTCTGGTTAATTCGAAACGCGCTCAAATGTACTGGGATATCGTGTCGATAGCTGTGATGATAGTAAGCCGTCCATTTCGGGTGCAGTGGTGCCGCGTAAGGGATCATTTTCAAAGCTAGTAAATGACCGATGATAGTCGAACCGTACGCCGCAATTTTTCGTTGGCGACTTTTCATATAGAGAGTGGGTGAAACACCAACAGCTTTCTTGAATTTTCGACTAAAGTAAAACTCGTCGTTGTAGCCCACTTGATGAGCAATATCGCGCAGCTTGGCATGCGACTGCACCATCATCTGCTTCGCCCGGCTGATGCGAAGCTCTGCCAAATAGTCCATAGCTGAGATGCTATACGTTTTTTTGAACAGATCGACGAAATATTTTGGACTCACCTCTGCGATGCGAGCCAGCTGTTCTATCGTCACATTTTCCGAGTAATGCTCTTCCATATGTGCACGTGCCCGCTCTAGCGCCATTCCAGAATCTGTGGCCGAAAAGTGAGCATGCTTGACGATGTGGTACCATAGCTCTTGAAACGTGTGTTGGCCTCGAAAACGCTCGAGTGCCGTCTCCTGCTTCCATAGATTCTGGATCAAATCACAATAGACAGGCAGCTGCCCTGCCGATTGGACAGAGATCTCTCCCCGAAAAGGAAACAGATCCTTTTCCCGAAGGGCTTGGAAGCGCCGATGCCTATCTCTCGTTTCCATAAAGACATCAAAACGAAGCATGTACATCTCCAAATGATCAGCCGAATCAGGGACGATGCCAAACGTAAGCATAGGAGGACATACGTAAATCGCGTCCTGCCGCAATTGGTACTCCTCGTTCTCCAGTCGCAGGCGCCCGCGCCCCCCAGTTATTACCAGCAAAATATGCGAATGAGTGAATTGTTGGCGTAGTCGGTCATGTCCTTGTGCTTTGAGCCATGTAATGTCACGCAGCTTAAAAATGGCTTCTGCCATGGTCTTCTCTGTGAATTGTTGAACCAAGGCTTGTGTTTCGTTCATGTTCTCACCTCTGCCCGATCCTCTATGTAAATATTGATAATCATTCTCATTATCATCAATAGAGAAAGTATATCAAAAGTGACGCTTGCTTCCTATCGGGAATATTTGATCGATTTGAACCGATAACTTGAACGTGGTATGGTACGTACCAATAGATTACAACGTGAAACCATTCAACATTACGGAGTGAAAATGAAGATATGAAACGATATGTTCTCCCTTTTGTCTCTAGCCTCGTCGCGATTACTTTTGTGACAGGGTGCACCTCTGCCTCTGATCAACTGACGGTAAAAGACCCTACCCCACCTGCCACGGAAAACACAGGGAAGTCACCTGCTGATGCAACAAAAGGCGAAAAGCCAGCGGATGATCTGCTCAAACAGTTCACCGTACTAGCAGCGCAAGCCAAGGAAGCAAATGAGCTAACTGCCTTTTTGGATCAGCATCTGGCGAAAACGGACACGAAAACTGCTGATCAATTATTTTTTGTACTTGAACAGTACTATGAAAAACATCTGCCTACGATAAACGATAACTTCAAGGCACTCCTCGCCCAGACGGGAAATGCGGATAAGCTGTATGCCTTGCAATACCCATATGATTTCAACAAGCTAGAAGGCGATGACAGCTTCAAGCAATGGCTCCTCAATCAAACAGAGGGCGGACTCGTTTTAAAGGCAACGAACGACATGTCCTTCTACTGGCAAGTAGATTACAAAGCACTGGAAAAATATGCTGCTTCGCTCGATGAGGAAGGGAAGGACTACTTGTCCATTCAAGAAACGGAAACGGGCAAACCGTATTTGGGTGACGGCGGGTTGCAAATCACGCGAACCGAGCTCGGACCGAGAATGGTTGAAGTCGAAGAGTATTTGGTCAACTATCGCAGCAGCCCACGTGCAGTGAAGCTCCGTACGCTCTATATCGACTATCTCAAAACATACTTGTCTGATTACCGTTATGATGCCATTGACGAAGCAACCATGAAGCTGCTCCCGGCCGTCAAGGAAGAGTATCAGAACTTTGCCAAGAAATATGAGGCTACGAAAACAGGACGGATCGTCAAGGATTACTTGAGCGAGGTCGCTAAAAACAATGACGTGATCTTTGAACCCGGCAAGCCTGGTGAAAGCATCATCGGAGCCGCAAAGCCGAATATTGGTCAGTTCTTGAATGGGCTCGAGGTGCGGATTGCTCGGACGATGAATCCTTAAAAAACAAGCGGTTTGCGTGGCTGTAGTGGAGGAGAGGGAACAGGAGAAAACGACTCAGCTTCTAGGGCCACCCGCTGGGGGATTGACTGGCCGACTCCATGCAAAAAGCGAAACCGCGTCCAAAGTGGTCCCCTCAGGATGTGTTTCAGAGGTGGACGCTTAAGGGCGTGTTTCGCTTTTTGCATTCCGTCTCGGTCGGTGTCCCTAAGATCTTCGCTGTTTTCTCCTGTTCCCTCTACAAGCTGCTTGTTTTTTCGGTAGTTGATAAAAGATGAAAAAACCTTTACTGTTCTACCGCGGAAGTTTCGAACAAATAGAAAATGTAATCGGAGGAAGCTCCCGCGTGACCCATTTGTCTGAGCATGGCGGAGATATTGCCACGGTGATAGGTTCCGTGGTTGGCTACGTGCTGGACGATGTCGGCATAACGAGCATGAACCGTGCCCAATGCCGGGTGCGTATAAGGCGAGGTGTCTTCCATCGAGATTTGCCCGAAGAAATCTCTGAACTGCTGAGCTGATTCGGCAAACAGTTTTCGCAGCTCGTGTATGTTTTTCCCTTTTAATTCCTGTAAGAGAACCCCTACTTTTGGTCCTACCTCTTCGTAGCTCTCCCCCTTCATGGCCAACAACCAAACATAATCCGTCTTGAGAATGTGAGCCAACGTCTGGGTGATGGTCGGAAACACACTCGGAACCTCTTGCTCACTTACTCCCTCTGGTACCTCCTGCAGCCGCTCGAATACCTTTTCGTTTGCCCATACATGATATTCGTACAAACGCAATGCTTCATGCTTCATAATCAATCTGCCTCCATTCACTTTTTCCATCTCTTCTTTGCTTTTAATATAAATCAACTCTACTGACAAAAATGGTCAGTGAAATCACGTCGACTGATAAAAATGAAATAAATCGGCAGCGATGGCAGCCAATCGCTCTTTTACAAACGCTGGCTCTTCAACTTGAATGGATTTTCCGTATGGCAAAAGATAATGAGGAAGGATCGAATGGGCCATTTGCTCTTCTACTTGAAAGATCACCTGTGCCTCGCTGCGCTCGATCACAGTATGTCCGAGATACCAATGCCTACACAAATCAGCGAGTGACTGTGGCCTTCCTTTGACCTTGATCAAAATGGTGCTTCCCTGCTTGTCTGCTTCCGGTAGTAAATTCGAGAGAAAAAAATGGCGCGCAGAAAATTCAAGAGGGCGTTGAAAGCTGGCTTCTGTACGTTGGATCTCATGGACACGATCTGCACGAAAGCTACGAATGGTACTTCGGAGATGACAATAGGCAACGATATACCAATTTCCCTTCCAATAAACGAGCCCGTACGGATCGATTTGACGCTTCTGTCTCGTTGTCTGGTAGGCTTTCTGATACTCCATCGAAAGGGTGTATCCATTGGCAACAGACAGCTCCAGTTCCTGTAAGGTAGATTCGAGAGAAGGATCAACAGGAGGCTGGATCACCTCGAAGCCGATACTATGTCGGTCAATCGCGTCACGCTGCTCTTCATTTGTGTAACGTTTTAGCTTGGAAATGGCCCGGTGTAAATCTGCTCCAAAGGGATACCCGGCCTCTTGGGCAAAAGCCGCTGCATGAATCAGGGCTTTTTGCTCGTTAAGGTCGAAAAACAATGGAGCTTCATTGAATTGCTGAAGTAAACTATAGCCACCATTGTGTCCGGCATCGGAAATGATGGGTACACCGCTCGCACACAGTGAGTCGATATAGCGATAAACAGTGCGAATATTGATCTCGAGAATCTCTGCCAATTGCTTCGCTGTCATTCGCTTGCCGGTCTTCAACAGCCACAAAATGGAGAGCATATTATCTGCTTTGGACATGTACGGATTCGCTCCCCTGAAAAAAATCTTCTGATTCTACTAATTACCACAGAATTCAATCCATTTCCTCTATCTGCCCCTTCTCCTTTTCTCGACAGGAGAGGTCTTTTCTCGATAAGCTGCCAGTTGAAACATGGCGGAAATGGTTGAAAAGGTATATTTCTGTTCACTTAACACCTCAATGACATAGGGCAAGGCATCCACACTCCCCTTTAGCGTGTCCTTCGTACCGCCAGCGGAATGTTGAAGCACGACTGCACCTGGGGTGACATGTCCCAAGATGTTTCTCGCGACCTGTGGGCCGGTGAGACCTTTCCAATCCCAACTATCTATATCCCACAAAATCATTTCGTAGTCACTCGCCGCAAGTAGCTGGATGACCTCCTCATCCACTGCTCCATACGGCGGCCGAACTATCCGAGGTCTCACACCTACTACCTTTTCGATCTGATCCGAGGTACGTTCTACCTGCTCCTGAACAGCCAAGAGAGGGATTTTCGTAAAGTCAGGGTGATCCCAGCTATGGTTTCCTACAATGTGACCCTCACTTACGATCCGCTCCAGTATTTTCGGGTTGTACTCCACCATTTGTCCCACACAGAAGAAAGTGGCCCTTACATGATAGTGGGCTAATATGTCTAACACACGAGGCGTCCACAACTGATCCGGTCCATCATCAAAAGTGAGTGCGATTTCCTTTGACTTATTGAGCTTGTTCACAAGCGTTACCCTCCCTATAAGCCAGTATGCTGCTGCTTTGATGCATAGTATGACTAGGCTATCATTTGGTAACGATAAAACCCCCCCCTATTCCAGGCTTTTGGCAAAATTCAGGAAGATATCTGCATGAGTATGCAACGTATAAAAAAATTTTTTAACAACAGTTAATGAATATAGTATAATGATGATAATGATTTTCATTTTCGTAAAAATTCCTACTAGAGAGATTGTTAGATATACATGGAGGGTTAATCACGACAAAGCATGCTCGAAAGGGAGGATTGTATGGGAAAAGTTTTAGAAGTAAAAGATTTGCATGTGTCATTTGATACGTATGCAGGTGAAGTCAAAGCAGTACGGGGCGTCTCCTTCGATCTGGAAAAAGGAGAAACGCTGGCGATTGTTGGTGAATCTGGTTCCGGTAAATCCGTAACCTCACAAGCACTTATGCGTCTCATTCCTTCTCCTCCTGGACGCATTCCAAAAGGACAAGTTCTTTTTGAAGGAAGAGATTTGGTTACGCTTTCCGAAAAAGAAATGCAGGATGTTCGCGGTCGCGATATCTCGATGATCTTCCAAGACCCGATGACTTCCTTGAATCCAACGATGACTATCGGTAACCAAATCATGGAGAGCTTTATCAAGCACCAAAAGCTGAACCGTGCAGAAGCGCGCAGCCGTGCAATTGAACTGTTGGAAATGGTAGGGATCCCATTTGCCAAAGAACGTGTCGATCAATACCCACACCAGTTTTCTGGCGGGATGCGTCAACGGATTGTCATTGCCATCGCTCTGGCCTGCAATCCAAAAATTATCATCGCTGATGAGCCGACAACTGCTCTGGACGTATCGATTCAAGCACAGATTTTGGAGCTGCTGAAGGAACTGCAAAAAAAGATGGGTACCTCGATCATCTTTATTACGCATGACCTCGGTGTAGTTGCTAACATGGCAGACCGTGTAGCGGTTATGTATGCAGGTAAAATTGTGGAAATCGGTAAAGTCGATGAAATTTTCTACGATCCTAAGCACCCGTATACATGGGGTCTATTAGGTTCCATGCCTAGCCTCGATGCCAGCGACGACGAGCTGATGTCCATTCCTGGATCGCCGCCTGACATGTTCAAGCCACCTGTAGGTGATGCCTTCGCGGCTCGTAACCCATTTGCGTTGAAGGTCGATCTGGAATATGAACCACCGATGTTCAAAATCTCCGATACGCACTATGCAGCAACATGGCTCTTGCATGAAATGGCACCTGACATCAAACCGCCTGCTTCGGCTGTGAGACGAAAAGTCAATTCCGATGAGGCGACTGAGGCTCCAGTAAGCACCAAAAAAGCGTTCAACTACGAGAACCGCGAGAAACTGGTTGAAGTCAAAGATTTGAAACAGCATTTTGACCTCGGGAATGGTCATACGCTGAAAGCTGTAGATGGTATCACCTTTGACATCTACAAAGGGGAAATTTTCGGTCTTGTGGGTGAATCCGGTTGCGGTAAATCCACCACAGGACGAACCATTCTTCGCCTGTACGATGCAACTGGCGGAGAGGTCTTGTTCGATGGGAACAGTGTACACGGAAAGAAAACACTTGAAGAAAAGAAATGGCTCAACCGCAAAATCCAAATGATCTTCCAAGACCCGTACTCGTCGTTGAATCCACGTCTGACCGTATCCGATATTATTGCGGAAGGTCTGGACATTCATCGTCTGGCGACCAAGGAAGCACGCATCGCCAAGGTACACGAGCTGTTGGAAACCGTTGGTCTCAACCGCGAGCACGCAAACCGTTACCCGCATGAGTTCAGCGGCGGACAGCGCCAACGGATCGGGATTGCACGGGCATTGGCTGTTGATCCGGAGTTCATCATTGCTGATGAACCGATCTCTGCCCTCGACGTGTCCATTCAGGCGCAGGTCATTAACCTGCTCAAGCGCCTGCAAAAAGAAAAAGGCCTGACTTATCTGTTCATCGCCCATGACCTGTCCATGGTTAAATACATCAGTGACCGCATTGGTGTGATGTACCGCGGACGTATTGTGGAGCTGGCAGAAAGTAATCGCCTGTACGAGAATCCGATTCATCCGTACACCAAATCGTTGCTATCGGCAATTCCATTGCCAGACCCTGATTATGAGCGCAACCGTAAGCGCATCGTTTTCGATGATCAGGAATATTTGCGAGATCAAGGGGAAGAACGCGTCTTGCGTGAAATTGAGCGCGGTCACTTTGTCGCTTGCACCCAGAAAGAATTCGAAAGATACGGCGGCGGCGTTTTGGTGTAAACCTTATACAGAAAAAAGGGAGAGAGCTTCGACAGCTCATCTCCCTTTTTTATTTAGTCCTTAGTCCTTCATTCGCAAGAGTCTCATGCTGTTTAAGATGACCAGCAATGCGGCTCCCGTGTCACTGAGCACGGCCAGCCACAAGGTTAGATAGCCTGGGAATATCAGCACGAGTGCGACCAGCTTTACGATGATCGAAAACCAGATGTTTTGCTTGATAATCGTGAGTGCTTTTCTGCTGACCTTCATCGTGTGCGGCAGCTTTTCGAGGTTGTCAGCCATTAGTACGATATCAGCGGTTTCCATTGCCGTATCGGTACCAGCTCCACCCATGGCAATCCCCAAATCAGCTGATGCGAGAGCAGGCGCATCATTGATCCCGTCACCCACCATGGCCACGACCTTGCCTTCTTGTTGAAGTTTCTTGACCGCCTCAACCTTATCTTGTGGCAACAGCTCTGCAAAATAACGATTAACTCCAGTCTGACTCGCTACTTTTTTAGCCGTACCCGCATTGTCACCGGTCAGCATGACGATGTCTTCAATGCCTGCAGCCTTCAGCTTGCCAATGGCACTAACCGTAATCTCTCGAATGGTGTCGGCAACGGCAATAATCCCGATTAATTTGGTAGATGTGCCGATGACTACCAGCGTATTTCCTTCACTCTGCAACGACTCGATTTGCGTTTGCCATGCCGACAGATCGACTCCCAGCTCTTGAAACAGGGCGGGCTTCCCTGCATAAAATGTTTCGGTTCCGATGACAGCGCTCGCCCCTTTTCCGACGATCGCCTTGAAATCTTGCCCACTCTGGGAAGCGACCTGCTTTTGTTTCGCATAGGTGAGCATCGCTTGCGCAATCGGATGGGAAGAACGCTCTTCAATCGTTCTAGCGATCGACACTACTTCGCCTTCGCTTCCCTCCATCTCGATGACCGCTGCAACCTGTGGTTTCCCTTCCGTCAATGTACCCGTTTTATCGAAGGCAATCGCGGTGATCGCTCCTGCCTTTTCCAAAAACGTACCGCCCTTGATCAGGACTCCGTTTCTTGCGGCATTTCCAATCGCGGACACAATCGCAACTGGCGTGGAAATGACCAGTGCGCACGGGCAAGCAACAACCAGCAGCTCAAGCCCTCTGTAAAACCATTCTCCCCAAGTACCGAGTCCGAGTAATGGCGGGAATACAACCACGAATAATGCAAGCACGAGCACGATCGGCGTGTAGATCGCAGCGAATTTGTCGACGAACGCCTGAGTAGGCGCTTTTTTCTCCTGCGCTTCCTCCACGAGATGAATGATTCTGGCAATCGCCGTATCCTCCACCAGCTTGGTTACCTTGATCTCCACCGCGCCGCTTTCGTTGACACTCCCTGCAAAAACACTGTCTCCGACCAGCTTATCTACGGGAATCGATTCACCTGTAATCGGGGCCTGATTGACGCTCGATGTCCCGTGTACGATGACACCATCCAGCGGGATTTTCTCTCCCGGCTTCACTACGATGACTTGGCCGACAGCAATGTCCTCAACTGGCTTGCGGGTAAGAGACTCCCCCACCTTGACCCATGCCTCGGGCGGAGCCAAATCCATCAGATTGCGTATGGAGTCGCGCGTTTTTTCAATCGACTTGGTCTGCAGCAAGTTTCCGATGGAAAAGAGCCAGACGACCGTCGCGCCCTCCAGCCACTCACCGATTAATGCTGCTCCAACAGCCGCAACAGACATCAATACGTTCATATCCAGTGAACCACTTTTAATCGCGTAAAAAGCACTGCGCGCAGGTCGGTAGCCGCCACTTATGATCGACAACGCATAGAGTACAGTAACGACCAGCGGAGATATGCTTGGCGATAAGGAACCTAGAAAACCGAGGGCCAACAGCACACCGGAAATCGTCGTCAGTACCGTCCCTGCTTGATCCGTTTTCGGAACTGCTTTGGCGGTGCGTCTCGTAAGCAGCATGGCACTATATCCGGCCTTTGCGACTTCCTTGACCACCGCGTCTTCTCCCAGCCCATCCGCGACGAGCTGCATTTTACCCGTGGAAAAGTTCACGTTTACCTCTTTTACGGCAGGCAACGTCTGCATATGCTTTTCCAGCGATTTGGCGCACGAACTGCAATCCATACCTGTAACGCGATAGACAACAGCCTGTGAAGAAAGAATGCCTGCGCTTTCTGTTGTCGCAGCCGCAGACTCGAGAACCGTGAGAATTTTACCAGCATGCGTATGCTCACTGCCGCATTGATGCCCACTGCAACACTCATCTTTTTTTCGTTCTTCTGCCATCTGTTTTCACCTTTTTCCAAGCATCTATTTTGCCCAGCTTCGAATGAAATCAATCCACAAACATTCAAACAAATATTTAATTATTATATTATCGTATCCTTCTGCTTCGTTCAAGAATTGATTTGAATATTTCGCCCATTTTTTTACAGATCGAGAATAAAGAACAAGACCCCTATTACTAGGAGTCTTGTTACTTGGTACGGGCTTCTACTGGTGTTGGGGTGGTCTGCCAACGCTCCCCACAGTCCAGACATTTGCACTTGATTACTTTACGCTTTTCTAAGGCAAGACGAACGGCAAACAGGATAAAGGCCCCTGACAGTCCGAGGAACAAAAAGATGACAGGAGTCCCTTTCACCAAAATGCCGATCAAGGCAAGCACTGCCAAAACCGCTACATAAATGGTTATGTATAATGGCTTATTGATCGATTCCGTGAAATCGATCTTTGCAGACCGGCACTTCGGGCACTTTGGTTGCGCACTCATGGTATTCTCTCCCCATTCTTGGATCATGTCCATCTTACACGAAAACAAGAAGGGACACTACACTGCCATGAAAATGTCGGTTTTCCTTTTCACTTTCTCCGCGAATGTCTATAATAGTAGGACATTGTAGAGCATGAGGTGATGGTTACAGTGGATGACATCTGTGAAATCCAATGTTTTGATGAGGAAAAAGTAAATCGGTTAAAGCCGTTCGCCACAGAATCAGAAGGGGTAGCAAAAATCTTCAAGGCGTTGGCCGATGACACCCGCGCCAAAATCATTCACATCCTCTCGATGGAAGACGAGCTCTGTGTCTGTGATGTGGCTGCCATCATCGGAAGCTCGATCGCTAACACTTCCCACCATCTGCGGCTTCTTCGCAACATGGGACTAGCCAAGTACCGCAAAGAAGGAAAGCTCGTTTTTTACTCGTTGGATGATGACCATGTACGCCATCTCATTTCTGCGGGGATTGAACACGCTAAAGAACAGAAAACCATTGTCCGAGCTACCTGATTGCTCGGGCTTTTTTGTTATTCCTTCATTTTAAACATTTGATTAACCATGGCGATTTACACTCATTTTCCGGGTAAATCGCTGCCTGCAGATCAACACTCATTAGCCATTGAAAAAACACAGGCACATAGCCGACGACAGCATATCCGCCGAAACGCACAGCGTATTTTTTCCACCCGATCAATTGTGACCTCCTCACTAGCCCGTCCACGAATACCGACAGCCATACGAAGACAATCAGGTTCAATGCCATGCTAAAGAAAACACCCAGCAAATACTCTTGTCCGAACCCGTACGGCGCGCTTGGATCACGATAAATGTAGACGATCAAAGCAGCATACAGACCTGTAAAAAAAGGAGATAGGAGCGCTGCGAGTACACGTATGCCGATATTCATGGAAATCACTCCTTTGTTTCGCGCTCACCCGTCGGTAGGCTGACCGTGACCGTCGTCCCTTCACCTATATGGCTTTGAATGTGAATGCTGCCTTTTGCGACCTGCAAAATTTTTTGCACGATAGAAAGACCGAGACCACTTCCCGTTGCTTCTCGATTGCGTGACTTGTCTCCTTTGTAAAAACGGTCAAAGACATGCTCCTGCTCTTCTTCTGACATGCCGATCCCCGTATCCCGAATGGTCACGACGATTCGCGTATCCTTCTGTATCGAAATAGAAATAGAGCCAGCCGTCGGGGTGAATTTGATACTGTTGGAAAGCAGGTTCATCCATACTTGATTGAGCAGTTGCTTGTCACCCATGATGAAGGTCTCCGGTAAAGTCAGCTCCATCGCGAGCTTTTTTTGTTGCCACTGATGCTCCAAAACTAAGAGGACGTGCCTGATCTGCTCATCCAGACGAAAACGGGTCGGTTGGTACAGACCTGTCTCTTTGTCCAGGGAAGCGAGCGTCAACAGCTGCTTGCTCAAGGAAGACAGCCGTCTGCTCTCCTCTTCGATGATGGTCAAGTACGTCTCCCGCTGTTCGCTTGTCACACCACCGCTGCGGATGGCTTGCGAAAAGCCTTGAATCGATGTCAATGGAGACTGGATTTCGTGAGAGACATTGGAGACAAACTCTTGGCGCATCTCGTCCAGTTGTTTGAGTGACTCAGTCATCCTGGAAAAATTCATGGCCAAATCACCGATTTCGTCCCGGCGAGCGATGTCCAAGTGGATATCGTACTGCCCTTCTGCCAGCTTTTTGGTCGCATGGCTCAGCTTCTCGATCGGCTTCACCAAATAACGGGTAAATGTCAAAATCAGGATCAAGCTAAGTACGAACATCGCTGCCAGCAGCAAGGCAAACATAATATGCACCTCGCCAAACTGCTGCTCAATATTTGGCCGTACAAACAGGGCGTATTTTTTCCCTTCTGCTGTAAGTGGCAAGCCAATGCTATTTGCCAACGTGTTTTCAAAAAATCCGGTCACAAACAAGCCGTGCTGTTCTTCTGTGATCCCTCTGTAGGTCTCACCCGCCAACACTTTTTGAACGATGGCAGGCTCTATCTGCTGCTCGCGAAAAGGTGCTCCGAATTGGCTTGCTGCGCCGTTCTCATCCACGAGATGCAGCTGAAAATTCAAATTGGCTACATGGGTCATGTAGGCGGGCAGGTCGAGTGTGGATTTATGCTCATACAAATCGATAATTTGCTGTCCGATGCTCGTGATTTTTTGTTCATTATAGGCGCGCAGATTTCGTTGATAATACTCATTTGCCAATAAAAATCCAAGTGTGCCGCTGATCAGTACAATTGCGACGAAGGTAAGAACTACCCGGACGTAAAGAGATTTCACGCGCCTCGTACCTCCAGCTTGTAGCCTAAGCCGCGAACGGTAGAAATGACAAAGTCATTCGTTTTCTCCGTAAATTTCTCTCGCAGCCGTTTAATATGCACATCGATGGTACGACTATCGCTCTCAGTATCGCCGCCCCATACGAGCTCCAACAGTTGATCTCGGGTAAAAATCCGATCAGGAAAACTGGCAAGCTGAGCAAGCAGTTCAAATTCCTTTAACGGTAAATGAATCAACTCTTCTTTCACCTTCACGACATGGCTGATCCGATCGATAACGGTATCGTTCATGACGATGATTTGTTTGCTGACCATCTGATAGCGACGCAGCAAGGCCTTGATGCGGTACAGCAATTCGGTAGGCTCAAATGGTTTGGTCAAATAATCATCCGTCCCCGCCAAAAAACCTTTTTCCTTATCTCGTACCTCTCCCTTTGCCGTTAGCATAATGACAGGGAGGTCGTAAAATTCCCGTATCTCCCGGCACAGCTCCCAGCCGTTTTTGCCTGGCATCATCACATCCACGATGGCGAGCTGGACAGATTCCTGTTCCAACAGCTGCGAAGCCTCATCTCCATCCACACAAGCCAAGACGTGGTATCCCTCTTTTGCTAAATAAAATCGCAATAGCTCACGTACATGTGGATCGTCATCTGCAATCAGAATCGTCAGTTTCATCAAGCTGCCCCCCTCGTTACTCCGCCCTCTGGTTCTCCTGCTTCATTATTTTGAATGATACTCACTTGTATACCATCCTGCAAATCGTCACTGGCTTGCGCCTATCTACGTGGATCAATAGTAAAGAAGCAATATGAACAAGAGATGAACGAATACTGCTGGCTCTTGAAGACTTTTACACATTTGATTAAATCTGCGGGAAGCATGCTCTTTTCCCGGAAAAGCAACTGTTTGTGCGCACAAAAAAGCGGCAGCCACCTGGGCCCGCCGCTGTTGTTACTCATCGATTATTGCGAAACATCTCTGTAAACCACGCAGCCGATGCCTCTACTTCCTTCACCGTCAGCTGATGACCATATGAATCCCAATGTACAGTCACGTCAGCACCTGCTTCTGTCAGTAGCCGGTTTAGCTCCTCGGTCTCTTTTGCAGTACAAATCGGATCATTCGTGCCCGCTCCGATGAATACCGGAATGGCTGACATATCAGGCAGAGCTATCCCGCGGCGTGGAACCATTGGGTGGTAAAGAATCGCCCCTTTTAGCGAATTCGGGTAATGGAACAGGAGACTACCTGCGATATTCGCCCCGTTCGAATAGCCAACTGCCACGATATTGTCTCGCTCGATCTGATACGTAACCGCCGCCTGATCCAAAAACTCATGCAGCTCCTGCGTGCGGTAGACCAAATCCTCTTCGTCAAAAACACCCTCAGCTAAGCGTCGGAAAAATCGCGGCATGCCGTTTTCAAGAACATTCCCACGGACACTCAGAACAGAAGCGCCTGGATAAATGCGATTGGCCAGTGGCAAGAGGTCGTTTTCATCTCCACCTGTTCCATGTAGCAACAACAGGGTTGGTGCTTCTGAATCGGTTCCTTTTTGAAAAATGTGCTTCAAATTCATGATTTATCTTCCTCCAACACTCTGACTGTAATCGGCGGCAAGCCTTGCTCAATCTGGGCACGACGTGGCTCATACCACTCGGGGAGCATCAGTTTTTCACCCAATGTGTCAAATGGCTCATCTCGTTCAAAGCCCGGGGGATCGGTCGCAATCTCAAACAAAATCTCGCCCGGCTCGCGGAAGTAAATGGCGTTAAAGTATTGACGGTCGATAATATCTGTCGGATGGAGACCGGATTGAGTCGCGCGCTGCTGCCACAGTTGGTGATCCTGATCGTCTATGGCACGCCATGCGATATGGTGAATCGTACCTGCGCCACCTGCTCCTCTTGGTATCGGCTCGGCATTCACGTCAATGATATTGCCCAAATCGCCTTGAGCCTGGAACCGGACAAGACCATTTTCTTCGCCAACTCTGGTCAGTCCCATCAGTCTCTCGAGGACGTCCATCGTGTGGGCTGGAGCCATGCTGTACAAGATCGCTCCGCCGAAGCCTTTGATCGCCTTGTCAACTGGCACTCCGCCAAAGGACCATTTGCTTGCTGGACCGCCTTCACGTTCCACGATCTCCAACTGTAAGCCGTCTCTATCCGTAAATTGCAGATACGTCTCGTTAAAACGCTCCACGCGGCGGTACTCGATTCCGAATTTTTTCAGTCGATCCTCCCAGAAGGAAAACGCCCCCACCGGAATCAAGAAAGTGGTATAGCCCACCTGCCCACCGCCCACGCGTCCGCGGCGACCAGATTCCCACGGGAAAAAGGTGATCGCGGTACCTGGACTGCCGACCTCATTCCCGAAGTACAGATGATACACATCTGGCGCATCGAAGTTGATCGTTTTTTTCACCATGCGCAATCCGAGAAACCCTGCATAAAAATCAACGTTATTTTGGGCGCTTGTAACAAAAGCCGTGATATGGTGAATCCCTGCTGTTTGCTGTGTCATTTTGAATAGCCTCCTCTAATTATTATTTATTTGCTTGAAATGTGTTGTAGCTCACGAACTCTCCAACGGGCTTGCGGTACCCTCTTACACGCTGGCTGGATGTATCTTCTTTTCCAATCGTGATCATCAGAGCTGGCACAAAGCTGTCCGGAACCTTTGCGATCTCTTGGGCGGCTGCTGGGTCGAATCCGATCATCGGGCAAGTATCCCAGCCTTTATCCTTTGCAGCGAGCATGAACAGCATAGCGGACAAATTGGCATTGCGGATCGCTTCATCACGCTTGAACTGCTCTCCTCCAGACTCGTACATCGCTCTGACAGCAGAATTGTTGTGTTCGTACTCGCGTTGATCCATGATTCCTAAATGAAGCAGACCTTCATTGATGCGTTCTACGCTTTGGTATGCTTCCTTGTCTCCAAATACGAGCACCACTGCCGAAGCAGTTTTTACCTTATATTGTCTATATGCCGCTTCATATACACGCTCTTTTGCCTCTGGGTCAGTAATAACCACATAGTGGGCATGCTGCAAATTGAATGCAGATGGCGCGAATTTGACCAGCGACATGATTTCATCGATCTCAGCAGGTGTTATCGTTACGTCAGTGAGAAACTTGTTTGCGGATCTTCTGTTTTTTACAAGAGTAGTGAATTCACTCATGGGACTTCCTCCTCGATTTTTTCTATTCCATTCATTTTTCAATATCTTAAATTAAAGATAATAGGTTTAAAAATGTTCCTGCTTGGGGAAGTAGGATGACGATGTTACAAAAATAAATATCTTGAATTTAAGATAATTATAGGACTAAAATTCTCCCTTGTCAACAGCCCAAGGCCAGAAGAATGAAATCTCTTCCAGCCTAAGGCTCTTGTCAGTTGGCGTACCAATATAGAGCATACTCGGTCATGACAGAAGGATGCCCCATTTGGCGCAGCATCGCTGTAATATTTCCACGATGATACGTGCCGTGATTGACCACTTGCATGATGATTTCTGCCAAGCTCGTATCGCGTACCCTCGTGTACGGATTATCAAGGACAATGCGCCGCTCCAAATCTTCTTCTTGGCTGAGAAAAGCTCTGAATTGCTCGACCAGCTCGGCATACAACTGCTCTACTTCCTCCAAGCCTTTTCCCGTAATTTTCTTCTCTTGCTGCCATACCTCATTCATGGCCATTTGCATATCCATCCCCTGCAATATGAGAAGCCAGCTTTGATCCACCATATAAATGTGCTCCATCACTTTTGCAACAGTCGGAAAAACGCTTTGGACCTCCTGCTCGTAAACACCTTCCGGAAGTTCCTTCAAGCGATTGATTAACGTTTGATTCGCCCACGCGTGAAAATCGTACATGTTTTTGGCATAGTGTGTCATGATAAAGCCTCCTCTTTGGTTCGTCGATAGCTCTATCATAGACCGGCTTCCCTGACAAATATGGTCAGTGATGCTTCCTGCTCCAGCCGAAATCTCAATTTTTCTAATGAAAACAGTTGTTCCAAGTGGTGGACTCCTGGAGGAAACGTCTCTTCATACAACGATTTTGCTACGGCAGCCGCCACCATTGCGGTCATGTTGGACTGATCGCGCCCAAAAAGCAGACACTCTACTGTTGCCTCGTTAGTTCCCCGTTTTCCCCGTGCTTCTACCTTAATGGCAAATCGATCATCCCCCATTTTCCAACGCCCAAACGCTTCAATCGTGGCTTCCCGTACTTTGGGTTGATGGAGTAATCGGCAAATTCCTATGCTCCGAAGGGCTGCCACTACTCTCGTCATCCCATCCAGATCAAAACAAAGTCGAGTAGATACTGTAGGGACACCCAAGGTGCGTGCCAATGTCTGTTGATCGGAAAACGGAAATCGATACGCGTGCTTTTTCCCCAGTTCCGGTCCAAAATCAACGAGCTTGCCCTCTGTCATGCTCTCTACGGTTACACGCTGATGCTTGTTCATCACCTCGTAGCTCGTGCACAAGTTATCGACCGTCCATTCAATCGCGGCCTTCCCGTGTCGATCACCGAGACCAAGCATAATGAATATGTCCAGCTCACTCACCTGATCCAGCAAGCGATGAGCTTCCCCCGCGAGCAGGTTGGTCAGACCTGGCGCCAGTCCTACACTGAGCATGGCGGTTCCCATGTTCTTCGTTTCAGTTTGGCTCCCCCATTGTTCGATTTGCGTCAAAAAATGGCCATTCGCCGAAATATCGAGATAATGCGTTCCGTTCCGTACACACCCTTCCACAAAAGCCGTATCCGTCTGATCCAGACACATGACCACCAGCTTTACTTTTTCCAGCAAGCTTTGGTCCAAAGGCTTGTGAATATCGAGTTGCAGCGGCAGCACCTTCCCATCTGCTTCTCGGCAAAACGCTTCCGCCTTCTCCAAGCTGCGTCCGGCTGCATACACCCGCCCCGGATATGCGTTACCCAAATTTTTGCAAATCGATGCCCCTACATGACCGTACCCTCCGACTACCACAATTCGATCCTTGCTCATGCTTTCTCCACCTCTGCGCCTCTCTTTTTCTGCCGCTCCAGACGTCCTGCATACCACCAGACAAACAAACCGCTCAGGCAGATCAGGCCACCTGCTTCAAAAACCGTACGATACGCATCGATCGTCAGCTGCACAGCTTGATTCGATTCGCCGTTCATCATGCCCAGTCCCAACGCTGCGCCGACCACCATTCCTGCATTGCGCGTCAAGGCGATCATGCCTCCGATCGCGCCCGCATGCTCCATCGGGACGTGGCGCATGATGTAGCTGTTGTTGGGCGAAGCAATCAGCCCCATACCTGCTCCTACCAAAGCCAATACCGCGATGATTTCCACCGTAGATAATGCCTCTAGCCAGATCGCCAAGACGGTCAACCCTGCCCCCATCGCACCGAGACCTGCAAAAATGAGTGGCCGTGCCCGATAGCGGTCTGAAGCCCAGCCACTAAAAGGACCTGTTAGCGCCAGCAGCAGTGGGTAAGCAGTCATCATATACCCTGCCGTCAAAGGGGAAACATGCGCTTGATCAAGCAAGTAGAACGGCAGGACAACCAGTACGAGATTCGCGAGCACAAACGAAGTAAAGCTAATGAACAGTCCACTGGATACAGCTGATAGGCGAAAGACGGCCACGGGCAAAAACGGCACGGACTGTCGCCGCTCCCACCAGACAAACGCCCATGCCAAGACGAGTACACCCCCAAAAAGAATGAGCATTCCTTGTGAATCCCAGCCCCACCCGTTTCCATTGGAGATCGCCATAATGACTGAGCTGACCAGCAGCATGAACAGACCTGCCCCAACGAGATCGGGTGAACTGGCCTTCTTCTTCGTCTGCTCATGGGAAGGAATGTAACGAAAAGCCAGCCCCGTAGCCAAGATGGCGACAGGAACATGAATTAGAAACAACCACTCCCAGCTCAACCACGACGCGATCATCCCACCTGCAATCGGCCCGGTCATGCCGCCAAGCGCAACAGCTGTACTCATGATCCCCATTGCCCTTCCCCGCATTTCTTTTGGGAGCAAAATAGCAATGAGCGCGATATTGGTAGCCTGGAACATAGCCGCTCCAATGGCTTGCACGATTCGAAGCATGAGCAGCATCGTGATCGTCGTCGAAAACGCCACCAAGACAGAGCTTACCGTGAACAGCAGGAAGCCGTAATTGTGCAGCACACGATGCCCGTATCGATCTCCCAGCTTGCCCATGAAAGGAAGCAGAGACGCAATGACAAGCAAATAACCGGTTGTAATCCATTGTGCGATCGCCAGCTCCGTCTGGAAAATATATGTGAACTGAGGGAGCGATACATTGACAATCCCCGCCGTAAAATGAGACAAGAATGCACCCAGACAAATCGCGATCATCATGAAAAAGCGCTGCTGCTGGCTCATATGGTCTTTCCAACTCCTCGCGTATCTTGTAAATTTAGACTAAGAATTATTCTCAATTATAGAGAGGATCGAGGAGAGCACCATCCCACAAAGCTGGGATTTTCCTTTGCCAATAGACGTACAGGAGAATGCAGATGAGCATAAATCGGGAAGCGAGCAAACGAAAAGTGATGGCACTAGCTGAACGCTTTTCTCACTCTTCACAAGACTATCGGACAGCGCTCTTGCAGCTATTGCGAGAGTTCGTCCCTTTTGACGGGGCCTGCTGTACTGCCGTTGATCCGCAAACGCTTTTGTCCACCGGAGCCATTACGGAAGACGGGGTGGAAGCCATTCATCATGGCATATTTGAGCATGAATACTTGCGCGAGGACTTTAACCGGTATGATGATCTGTGCAAAGCGGCTGAGCCTGTCGCGACGCTGAGCCAAGCGACCGAGGGCCAGCTTGAACGCAGTGACCGCTATCGCAATGTTCTGCTCCCCGCCGGTTTTCATGATGAAATGCGTGCTGCCCTCAAGTATGACGGTGCATGCTGGGGCTATTTAACGTTGTTTCGCTCGCAGGGGCGTCCCTTTTTTTCTGAGCAGGAGCGTGAATGTATTTTGGTTTTGGCGCCGCTGATTGCTTATCAGTTGCGAAAGACGAGTCTGTCCTTACCCGCTGAGGAGAATACGTGGATGGAAGAAGAGATGGGGATATTGATGTTGTCGGAACAGTTCACCTTGCTCGCTGCCAATCCGACAGCGGAGAAATGGCTGACCCTGCTGCGCCAATGGGAGTCGATTGATCGCGATACCTTGCCCCGGCCAGTACGAGCCGTTTGTTCGCGGGCACTCTCCCAGCTGGCAGAATCAAGCCACACCACATCTATGGCAAAAGTCTGCATTCGCATGCCAGATGGCCCTTACATGACGATTCAGGCAAGCCCCATGAACAGCCAAAGCAGCACGGTCCACTTGGCTGTTTTGTTCAGTCCCGCAAAACCTGCTGACATGCTGCCGCTGATCGCCGAAGCGTATGGACTGTCTGTACGGGAGAAGCAAATACTCGACCAGATAGTCCGGGGCGCTTCCACGAAGGAGCTCGCACGCACACTGCACATCTCCGCTTATACGGTTCAGGATCATTTGAAATCCATCTTCGTAAAAACCGGGGTGTCCAGCAGGCGAGAGCTGATCTGGCAATTGTTTACCCGATTTGGCGTACAGGCGAACCAGTGAAAACCTAGCAAAAACCAAAAGCCCCCTTCTTACAGCACACGCTGCCAGAAAGGGGCTTTTAGCTATCGTTAAGCGATGAACTTCAAACCAACAATACTGATGACAATCCCTGTAATGAACAGAATCCGCTTCCTGTCCCTCGACTCTTTGAAAAACAACATCCCTACCAGCACGCTTCCTGCTGACCCAATGCCCGTCCATACAGCATAAGCTGTTCCGACTGGGAGCGTTTGTACAGCAGATGAGAGCAAATAAAAGCTAATACTTGCGAAGATCAAACAAGCAACCGTAGGCTTCCATTTTGTAAATCCTTCGGTCAGCTTTAACGAAATCACTCCACCAATTTCCGCGAAACCAGCGATAATCAACATCGCCCATGCCATACTGTCCACCTCCAAGTTGTTATGCGTTCTCTTCCTTTGGCTTGCTCGACAGCTTCAATCCAATAAGGCACGTGAGCAGCAACAGGATAAAAAAGATTTTCAAGAAAGATACATCCTCACCCAAGAACATAAATCCAACAACGGCCGTTCCCGCTGCACCAATCCCCGTGAAGATCGCATACGCAGTTCCGACTGGAATCCGCTTCATCGCCTGCGCAAAAAAGTAGAAGCTAGTGACGATCAATAAAACCGTGATGACACTCACTACAGGCTTCGTGAATCCATCCGAGAACTTCAGTCCCAATGCCCAAGCAATTTCGATCATTCCGCCAATAATTAAATAAAACCATGCCATGGTAATCACCTCTTTGATGTTCTTGTTGTAATAAAATGAATGAACGTCAGTCATTTTCTGCGCAATAAAAAAGAATTGGATATGCTCCAATACTTCTTTATTGGATACCTAATGCTCTTTTGCAAAATCGAAGGATTTCCGCTTTATATTCATCTGGTGCAAGATTTTTCTGATCGCTGCTGTAATAGCGTTCCGCTGTATTTTCGACAAGCGTAATAATAATTTTGGCCGTCCATCTCACATCAATATCTTTCAAGATGGCGTTATCATTGATTGCTTTCACGAGGACGCCTTCCATCCACTCATAAAAAGGCTTGTAGATCGTTCCCCATGTCTCCAATGAATTATCAACTGCAAATCCGGAATAGCAAAGGATGATGACATCCCGGTATTCATCCGTAAAGGAAAAGGTCTCATCGACCAACACTTCGAGAACGCTCTCGATATCACTTTTTCCCTGCAGCTTATCATTGATCCACTGGAAGGTAATCGTCAGCAGATTATCTGCAATCGCTGGGACCAGAGCCATCTTGGATGAGAAGTACAGGTAAAACGTCCCTTGGGCAATCCCTGCTTTTTTTACGATATCGGATATGGACGTCTTATCTAGCCCTTTTTCCGATATGATCTCGATAGCCGCGTTGAGGATTTTGGAATATTTATCGTCTTTGCTGACCGCCAAGTAACTTCCCTCCTTTTAACCGAACGATTATAACTGACTGACTGTCATTCATTTTATCCATTCATTTTGAAACTGTCAAATCCAGATAAAAAATCAGCTCCTCGCCATACTCGCCCGCAAACCTTAATCCTTGATCTACAAAACCCGCCTTTTTATACAGTTGGATCGCCGGGGTATTCGTATGATGAACCGTCAACACAATTTCATCCCGCATCGGGTAATACTCTCGTGCGATGTCAGGCAGGCTCTGTAAAGCTTTCAAAGCGTAGCCCTTCTTTTGATGACGGGAATCGATCGAGAATGACTTGAAAATAATCGCCTGATCATTTGGTGTGTAGGGATTGCCTGTGTGAGGTGTGAATAAGGCAAAACAGCCGATTAGATGACCCTGGCCAAAAATCACATAGGGCTGCTGATCAGAATTTTTTTGAGATGCTTCGATCACATCGACTGGCATAGACGTGTAGATTGCTTGTTCTTCGGGCAAATCATAAGCCATGATTAAAGGGTAGTCGTTTTTTTCGTACGGTCTGATAATGAACATATCGGTTCCTTTCTCTTCATTTCGGAAAAATGCGCGGCAGCCCGGTATGAATCGGTAAGCACCAGACTGCCACCGCCCCGAAATTGATTCATTTACTCGGCTTTTGATTTCTGCTCCCCTATTTTCTGATTCAGCTTTTCGAACGCCAAGCCCAGCTCTTCCTTCGGGATCATCGCATACCGATCGCCAATACTTACCTCATAGGAGCTAGAAGATTCGTCGTCCTGTCTTACATAATGCGTGAAGCCAATCCCTGTCTCTTCACTAAGTGAGACCAAGATACGCTCGAGCCCTTCTTTCGGCAAATCTGCGTGTACATGAAACATGTTGGATACAGGCACGGCCGGTCTCGTGGATATCCCCTGGCATTGGTTGTACAATCCCGCCAGCTCTTTTGCATGCTCGTAATATTGATTGAATTTATGTTTTCTCTGCTCAAAATGGTATTCTGCCGTGACAATATACGGGTACAAACTAATCAGGTCCCCGCCATGGCGTCTTTTCCATACCTTCGATTGCTTCGTGAAATCTTCATCCCCAGCCAGAATCGCTCCGGCAATGCCGCCTATCCCTTTGTAAAAGGAAACGTACACGCTATCGAACAATGCGCATACCTCATCGGCTGACTTCTGGTAATACGGCAGGATTTCCAAAAGCCGGGCACCATCTAGATGCAGCCGAATTCCTTTTTCCCGACAATAACGGGAGATCGCCTCCAAATCCTCATACGCGGGCAGCTGTCCGCCAATCTCACGCTGTGGCAATTCCAGCAACAGGCACGCGATATCGTCGTCCATGCCGAGAACATCGTCCAGTTCAATCACTCTGTCTTTATCAGCCAGCAAGACCGCCTCGATCTGATGCAGCTCCTTCAGCCCATCCTCCTCGTGGATCTCCAAGTGGCAGAGCGGATGGTAGGCGACCTTTTTGATTCCCTTCTCATCGCACCAGATGCGTAACGCGATTTGTTGGGCCATTGTACCGCTGGGAAAGAACACGGCAGACTCTTTGCCCAAATGTTCGGCCATCTTGCGCTGAAAATCCTCGATGAGCTCGCCTGTTCCGTACATATCACCCTCCACATTCCCATCCACCCTGGACAGGACCTGCTGCAATTGATGGAGGTCTCTCTTGCTATGCCCGGCGATTTGATAAGTGGTCTTTTTAAATACTTCCTTCAAGGTTTTCGTATCGCTCATTTTGGCGGGGCTCCTTTTCCTTTCGCATCTTCACCTTAACCCCTCCGTCCCGTTTTCGAAAAACTCTCATCGAAGGGGTCGTTATTCTCGGATGCAGATGCTTCTTACTTCTAAAGATATCACAATTCACAAGCAGCTTATGTCGTTTGTTGTTTGACGTACAGGTGGCGATATTCACTCGGGGTCTGGCCCGTCATTTTTTTAAACAACGTGATAAAATACGGCGTATTCGGCATTCCTACCAATTGCGCAACATCCGCGATCTGGTTGTTCGAATGAGCCAGCAGCTCTCGCGCCCTTTCTATCCGCTTTTTCTGGATGTACTCCACGGGTGTCATATCCATGAGTCGCTTAAACGTTCGCTGCAAATGAAACGGACTGCCATGGCACATATCAGCCAAATGCTCCAACGTCAGCTTTTCGTTATAATGAGAATCAATATACTGTGTAATTTGAGTCACCCACTCACGATCAGGCAACCTCTCTCCCGTGGGCTTGCATCGTTTACATGGGCGAAATTCATCCCGCAGGGCTTGGCTTGCATTTTGGAAAACCCGTACGTTCTCCCTCTTCGGCGGCTTCGACTTGCACGACGGTCTGCAAAAGATCTTTGTCGTTTTTACCGCATAAAAAAATTCATCATCGTAAGACGCATCGTTATGAATAATGGCCTGCCATCGCTCATCGGTTACCCGTTCCTCCAACACATGTCATCTCCTTTGCCATAGCCGTTATCGAATCGCTTGCTCTTACCGACAGTATACCCCCACGCTACGTGATCTGTACTGCTAGAAGATTAAAATAGCAAGATAACGAAATGACAGTATCACTTTACTTGTTATAAAACTAGGAGGAAGTCAGATAGGAGGTTTTCACATGACAAGCGGTCTATCACACGAGGCTTGGGTCGATAATAGAGAAGAAATAATCTTGTCCGTACCTACGGAATTCAGTTTTTCGCAAAATCTTCAATACTTGTCCAGAGCATCCAACGAATGCATGTTTCACATTCAGAACGGGCGCCTCTACAAAGCCATCCCGATTGAACAAGATCCACAAGTAGTCGAAATTCACGCAGATAACAATCAAGGATTGACTGTGCGTTTTCTCAGTCCTTCACTTCCCACTGAAAAAGTCCGGATAGAGGTAGCACGCTATGTTCGCGATTGGTTCGATCTTGATCGAGACCTGGTTCCGTTTTATGAGCTTGCCGCAGGGGATGCTCTTCTACGACAGGCCGTTGAAAAGTTTTACGGGCTGCGGACCATGGGCATTCCCGACCTGTTTGAAGCGCTCAGTTGGGGAATCATTGGACAACAAATTAACCTGACCTATGCGTACACGCTCAAAAGGCGATTGGTAGAGACATTCGGAAGACGGGTAGAGTTCGAAGGACAGACGTATTGGCTTTTTCCCACAGCCGAAAAAATCGCTGGATTGACCGTTGCTGATCTGGATGGATTGCGCATGACGACCAAGAAATGCGAGTATTTGATTGACGTTGCACAACTCATCGTTGAAGGGAAACTATCGAAAGAGCTATTATGGGACGGAGGAGATTATCAAACCGCGGAGAAACGATTGACCAGCATTCGCGGGATTGGACCGTGGACGGCCAACTATGTGCTCATGCGCTGTCTGCGAATACCCTCTGCTTTTCCCATTGATGATGTCGGCCTGCACAATGCGATCAAATTTTTACTAGGCAAAGAAAAAAAGCCGACAAAAGCAGAAATACGAGAGCTGTCCAAGGCTTGGACGAATTGGGAGTCGTACGCTACTTTTTATTTATGGCGTTTTCTTTATTAATCAAAGGAGGTTCTATCCTATGCTAAAAATAGGTTCGCACGTATCATTCTCCGGTAAAGGACTGCTAAATGCCGCCGAAGAAGCAGCCACCTACGGCTCGAGTACCTTTATGATCTACACGGGTGCACCGCAAAACACCCGCCGCAAGCCGATCGAGGACCAGTACATTACGGAAGGCAAAGAAGTAATGGCCAAGCAGGGCGTGGATGAAATTGTGGTACATGCCCCGTACATTATTAACTTGGGCTCTTACAAGGACGATACCTATGAGCTCGCTGTCCGCTTTCTGCAAGAAGAGATTCGCCGAACCGACTACATTGGCGTCAAAAATATCGTGCTGCACCCTGGCGCCTACACGGACAAGGATGCGGAGTACGGCATCGCCCGAATCGCAGAAGGCTTGAATGAAGTTCTGACAGGCGTCAAAGACACCAACGTGAAAATCGCATTGGAGACGATGGCAGGTAAAGGAACGGAAATCGGTCGCAGCTTTGAGGAAATCGCGGCCATCATCGATAAAGTAGAAGACAACGGCAGATTGACCGTCTGCATGGATACGTGCCACATTCACGACGCTGGCTACGATATCGTCAACGACTTTGATGGCGTCTTGGAACAGTTTGACCGGACAATCGGCTTGGACCGTCTCGCCGTCGTTCACTTGAATGACAGCAAAAACTTCCGCGGGGCAGGCAAAGACCGCCATGCGCCAATCGGTGCGGGACTCATCGGCTTTGATGCGATGAATTACATCGTGAACCACGAGAAAATCCGCCACCTGCCGCTTGTACTGGAGACACCTTGGATCAGCAAGGAAAAAGGCAACGAGCGTCCGATGTACGAAGCAGAAATCGCCCTCTTGCGCGGGGAAGTGGACAAGCGCTTCGGTGATGAATTCATGGACCATGTGGAGCGCCTCGATTTCTTTTTCCGCAAACAAGATATCACCAGACGCGAGTATGTGATCGGGATTTGGGAGCTGCTCAAAAACGACGCGAAGGCAAAGAAAGCCGATGGCCGCGAGCCGATGGAGCGTCTGTACGATATGGTGAAGGAAGCGAGATTGTTCCCAGAGCTCACCGAAGAGCAGATCAACCACCGCTTGACTGCCTACTTCGCGATTCCGACATTCTCGTAAGGTAAAAGCACTTCATGTAGGCTGACTGTGGCTTCCTCCTGTTGGAGTGAATCCGACATACGTACCAATAAAGGGGGGAGCCATATGCCTACACCAAAAAAGCCAGCACCTCAAGATGCTGACCCTACCAAAACATATAGGCTGCTTGGAGCTGATCGCTTGTTTTATCAGAGCAATACTCCGGGTACATTAGGGGGCTACCGGCCGCGCAAAATATACGGCCGACTGGATTGTCCCTCTGCCATCAGAGCCATTACACGAGGCGGTTATGTGCCGCATCGCGTATTTTTTGCGGATGAAGCTACCGCTATTGCTGCGGGGTATCGGCCTTGTGCTGTTTGTTTACGAGAGAAATATTTATTGTGGAAAGCGATGCGGGCGTAGCCTCCTGGTCTCTCTATAGAACACCTGTGGGGATTCGAAAGAGTACATAGTTGCCCGTCCACATTTGTGACGTGATAATCATCTTCTCTTTCCCCCGTTCAAAAAAGTATCCTGCGCCTTCTTGCTGGATAAAGGTCCAGCCTTTTTCTGTCACTGCTCGTTTCATCGCTTCTGCCGCTGAAGCTTGATTCGCTTGCGGCCCATACCCGTACCAATCGACGTTTTCCTCCGTCGTCAATTTGACGATGGTTCCCTTATTTTCGCCCAACAGCTCCGTCACTTCTCTTTTGGACTTGGATTCGAATGGTAATGCAGGATACCAGATCAGAGAAACATACGCGATCATGATGAAACAAAAGCCCAAGAAGAATAGGAGGAACAGACTACTCCTCTTCCTCAAAAATCGCAACCGGACGCGCCCATCCCGCGCTCGCTCCTTTCACTTTTACAGGAAACACAGAAACGGTAAACCCGTAGGGCCTCGGCAATTGCTCCAAGTTCGCCAGCTTTTCAATTTGGCAATACTCTTTCTCTTTTCCCACATAGTGAGCCGCCCATAAAACGCCATCGCGCGGATTTTGTTTATAATCAGCAGCTTGAACGGAAAATGGAATATCCCATCCCCACCCATCAGTTCCCATGACCTTGATTCCTTGATCGATGAGCCAATGTGTTGCTTCGGCGGATACGCCTGCATGTGATTGAAAATAGTGCTCTTCATAGTATCGTTTATCCGCATCCGTCCTGATCAGGACGATATCGAACGGTTTCAGTTCGTATTCGATTTGGGCGAGCTTCTGTTTTACATCATTCACCGTGATTTCATAGCCAGACGGCTTTTCACTAAAATCGAGCAGGACACCATCTCCGTAAAACCACTCCAACGGTAACTGATCAATCGTTTTCGCTGGCTCTCCCTCTGAAGTAGGCCAGTAATGCCAAGGTGCGTCTACATGTGTTCCCGTATGTGTCGTGAGTGTCACCGTTTCACTCGCCCAAGCCTTCTGTTCGGGAAAATCCGTTGGTTGCAAACCGAAATACTGCGCAGCTTGGACAGCCCCTTCTTCATGACTATTGTATTGAATCTCAGGTGGAAACGGTTCTTTTGCCAGACGATCAAGAGGCACACTCAGATCAATGAACCGACGTGCTTTTCTGTTCATAGCAGGATTCCCTTCTTTCCCCTTTGGAATTTTCTGTATTTTCCTTCAACCTTACTGTACTACTTGCCTTCCACCAGCGTCAAATGAACACAAGCAAAAGGCCAGTACCTCGTCGTCTATACAGGTACTGGCCTTCTTCATGGAGATTCAATGGGAATTTGTACTTCTACATACGTATCGCCCCCATGTGGGGATTGCAGATAGTTTTCTCTGCCCGGCTGATCTTTTTTGATCCGGTACTGATTGCGCTCTATCCATTTTGCCAAGTCAATACAGGCCGTAGAAGGAACAAATGGCTCTACGCGTTGGACCAAGGTGGCCATCATCGGCTCTTCTGGCAGCATACGTATTTCCAGCATGTCTGATGGCACGGGAATGTCCTGTTTGAGTACATAGCCGATCTCCAATTCGAATGCCGTCTCGTCTCTCTCCGACTCCTTCCACAAAACGATGGGAGAAAGCATCCCTCTCTGCTGCTTGCCCGCATAATGAGCCAGCCGATCGAGAAGCATCGGAATCTCTTCCACCGTACCTTCCGAACGGAACGAGACCACTTTTTGGGCTTCGACTTGTTTAAAGACAACCTCTTGTTCTACGTACCCCTTTTGCTCGATCGATAGAAGACGCTCCTTGATTCGATTCAATCGTGCTTGCTCTTCCTCAAGTAGCTGTTCCATTTCCCTTTCTTTTTGCCTGAATATGCCTTGCACTTGTTCCAGGGACATCTCTTCATGCAGCAATTGCTGAATTTGTTGCAACGTAAATCCCAAGTCCTTGTACATGAGGATTCGATTGAGCGTAACCAATTGCTCTGCTGCATAAAACCGATAGCCAGTCTCTTTGTCGATATCGGCTGGCTTCAAAATGCCAATTTGATCATAAAAACGAAGCGTCTTTAAGGACACTCTGCTCAATCGGGAAAATTCACTGATCTTAAACATGGAAAAACCCCAATCTATCATTCCCTTGACTTTCCCCTGTACGGGAACGTTTATAGTTGAAAAAATCATGCTTACAAAGGAGAAATACGAGATGGATTACGACATTTTTCACTTGGGAGAGGTTCGCTTGCAATCAGGAGTGACACTGCCACATGGATTTATTGCTTACAAAACGTATGGCACGCTCAACGCAGCCAAGGATAACGTCATTATATTTCCTACATCGTTTGGAGACCAGCATTACCAAAACGAATGGCTCATCGGGGAAGATAAGGCTTTGAACCCGAATCAATATTTTATCATCATTCCCAACATGCTCGGCAACGGGCTATCGTCTTCCCCGAGCAATACAGCAAGCCCGTATGATCAGGCAAATTTTCCGCACGTTACGATCTACGATAATGTCGTACTTCAGCATCGACTCATTACGGAGAAGTTTGGCATCCAAAAAATTGCGCTGGCAACCGGCTGGTCAATGGGGGCCATTCAGGCTTTTCATTGGGCGGCGAGCTACCCGGATATAGTCGAACGATTAGCTCCTTTTGCCGGAACTGCAAAAACATGGCCACATAACATCGTCTTGATCGAAGGCATCCGAGCAGCCTTGCAGGCCGATATAGCTTGGAATAACGGGCGGTATACAGCATCTCCCGAGGTTGGCTTGCGTACCTTGGGGCGCGTTTATGCGAGTTGGGGGTTTTCACAGCCATTTTACCGCGAGGCATGCTATAAAGCTTTGGGCTATGAGACACTTTCCGAATTTATCTCGGGATTTTGGGAGGAGAGCTTTGTTCCTTCGGATGCAAACGATTTGCTGGCGATGATGTGGACGTGGCAACATGCCGACATTAGCCAAAATGATACGTACAATGGAGACTTTGAGGCGGCGTTGCGAGGCATCCAGGCACGAACGGTTGTGATGCCCGTACGGACTGATTTGTATTTCACGCCAGAAGACAGTGAATATGAGACGAAGCACATCCCTAACGCAATTTTTAAGCCGATTGAATCAATCTGGGGACACTTGGCTGGGTTTGGGCTTAACCCTGTTGATACCGCGTTTATTGATAACACCTTAAAAGAACTGTTGGGGACAAACTGAAAATACGAAGAAGAGGGACACCTATAAAGAGGCCATTCAGGAAAAAGGTTCTTCGCTTTTGATAAAAAATGCTTTCCTTTTTTGCTCAAATAAAAATGCGTGCAAGCCCTAGATCGTTTCACATAAAATAGAGTGGAGAAAAAAGGAGGGATCTCCAAATGGCCTCATTAATTTATCATGTTGCCGTATCGTTAGACAATTTCATTGCCGATCAAGGGATCATGGATGGAAATATTGAAAACACTCTCTTTTTATTTGAGGGAGAACATGTACCGGACTTTTTATCTGAAATTCAGGAATATGATGCTGTGCTGATGGGCGCCAAAACCTACGAGTTTGGGTTTAAATTCGGGGCCAAGCCGGGCGAACCAGGCTATAAGGGGATCAAGCATTATATTTTCTCAAACTCCATGCAGTTTGAGTCCAATGAAGAAGTCGAGCTGGTCAAAGGCGATGCCATCGAATTTATCAAGAATCTCAAACAGCAAGAAAACGGTAAGCTGTGGCTATGTGGGGGCGGTGAATTGGCAGGAGCGTTACTGGCACATCAACTGATTGATCAATTAGTGCTGAAAGTGAATCCGGTGATGGTCGGTGAAGGTGTCCCTCTATTTGGAAGTGTGAAGCCACGTCTCAAACTAGAGTTAGTGGACATGAAACAGTACGCAAACGGCGTAACGAAACCTACTTACAACATTGTTTATATATAATCTCGCTTAATAAGAGAAACGGGACCGCATCCTTCGGCCCCGTTTCCTTACCTTCTGTCATATAGAAAAAAGATGGGACACCCCCATCTTTTGATTACGTTACATTCTGCAGCTCACGAGTTGGAACTTCTGCTGCCTTCTGAATCTCAATTTTCCGTATGCGATGCTTGTCTTTCTTTCTGATCGTAAAGACGAGATCATCGTATTGCCATTGGATACCTTCTTTGAGCGTAGAATTTTGACTGTATAGCCAACCCCCGATAGTATCGAGCTCTTCTTCATTAATATTGGCGTTAAGCAAGTCGTTTACCTCGGAGAGAAGTACCTTTCCGTCGACAATCACATGGCTATTCTCTTCCACGATTTCGATTTCGGCTTTTTCCTCCGCGTCGAATTCATCACGGATTTCACCTACGATTTCCTCCAAAATATCTTCGATCGTAACCATTCCGGAGGTACCGCCATATTCGTCAATCAGGATGGCGATATGCGTTCTTTGTTTCTGCATTTTTTTCAAAAGATCTTTTACAGGTGTAGCCTCTGAAACCGTCAAGAACGGTCGGATGAGCTTCGACATATCCAAATTTGAATCATCGGCATAATTCAGAAAGAACTCTTTCGTGTTAATCATCCCGATAATATGATCTTTGTTTTGCGATATAACCGGAAAACGGGTATATTGCTCTTCTTTCATGATTCGCAGATTTTGCTCAAGGGTATATTCCTTGTGCAAGCAGCTCATATCTGTTCGCGGGACCATAATCTCGCGGGCCAGCATCTCATCAAAGGCAAAGATATTGCTAACGTATCCATACTCAGACTGATTAATTTTGCCGCTCTCATAGCTTTCCGTCAGAATGATTCGCAGCTCTTCTTCTGAGTGACTTTCTTCGTGCTCCTTGGTCGGTTTCATACCGAACGAACGCACAAGCAGAGCAGCAGAGCCATTCAATACCCAAATCGCAGGGTACATCAATTTATAGAACCAAATAATAGGTTTCGCACACAGTAAGCTAACCGCTTCTGCCTTTTGGATTGCCACTGTTTTCGGTGCCAGTTCCCCGACAACCACATGTAGAAACGTAACGAGAGAGTATGCAATCACAAACGACAGAACTGCAACGACTTGTTCGGGTAAATAAGGCGTAAGAAATGGGCTAATGATGCTTTCAATCGTCGGTTTCCCCAATACCCCCAAGCCAATGGCTGTCAACGTAATCCCCAATTGACACGCTGACAAATATCCATCCAAATTACTAACTACTTTCTGAACAGCAAGAGCATTCTTTCTCCCTTCCATGACCAGTTGGTCTACACGGCTAGGGCGAAGCTTTACAATTGCGAATTCAGTTGCCACAAAAAAAGCAGTAGCAACAATCAGAAAAGCAATTAGTAACAAATTCATGGTTAGCAATATCCTATCCCCTCTTCATTAGAAGTCTTACATGGTCATTGTACGAAACTCCTCCCCCTCATATCAAAGTTCACTTATATCCAATTTCGTCTTAATTGTTTGATTATAGGCAGTTTTGCTATTTCAGGTCACTCACCCTCACAATTGCTGACTACAGGCATGGCATACTACCCATATCCTTCCCTTCCTCCTGCTCTTTATTCGATGTTCCCCAGCTCCAACACGACCGGACAATGATCGCTTCCCATCACCTGTGAGTCAATTCCCGCACTGAGCAACGACGGAGCCAGTCTCTCAGAAGCAAGAAAATAATCAATACGCCACCCGATATTTCGTTCTCTTACTTTCGGCATAAAAGACCACCACGTATATGCATCTGTCTGATCCGGATAAAAGTATCGATAAGTATCTACAAACCCAGCTGCCAGCAAATTCGTCATCTTCTCACGCTCTTCCGGAGTAAAGCCAGAATTATTGCGATTGGATTTCGCATTCTTCAAATCAATCTCTTGATGGGCGACATTCATATCTCCGCAAACCACCACAGGCTTCTTCGCATCTAGCTGCAATAAGTAGTTCCGAAACCGCTCCTCCCATTCCAGCCGATAATCCAATCTGGACAAGTCACGCTTCGCATTCGGAGTATATACCGTTACCAGGTAGAAATCCTGGAACTCCAATGTAATGATGCGCCCCTCAGGCTCATGGTCTTCTTCCAAGCCGTAACGCACAGATAGTGGTTCCATTTTTGTAAAAACAGCCGTTCCGGAATAACCCTTTTTCTCAGCGTAGTTCCAATATTGATGATACTCCTCGCCGATCTCCATCTCGATTTGACCTTCTTGCAGCTTCGTTTCCTGCAAGCAAAATATATCGGCATTCGCTTCTTTGAAGTACTCGTAAAACCCTTTGTTTACGCATGCGCGAAGTCCATTTACATTCCAAGATATCAATTTCATCAACGCTAATCTCCTCGTCGTTATTCGTTAGATTCTATGGTACACTATCTTTGTTTTCAATTATAGGAGGGTACAATGATGGACATTGCAATGGGCATCGCATTCATGAGACTTCGTTAAAATAGCCAAGACCCCATGTAGGCTCAGCCATTTTCAAAACTCAGAATGGTATGGGTTTATTTGTGTTTGATTGACTTTAACTATTCATGAATGAGGTGTTTTTGTTATGTCAAAAAACAATGTAGAGCAAATGCTTGCAATCGCGAAAAATAACGGAATCCTTGTAGACCCAACTACCGTGAAGGTGAATGAATCCGGCTTAGATTTCCTTGCGATTTTTGCAAGTACGATAGATGGTATTCCATGGGTATTGCGTCAACCGCGCCGGGACGATGTCGTGGAAACAGCTCGTTACGAGAAAAAGGTGTTAGATCTCGTATCAAATCATCTCAGTGTCGAGGTACCTGATTGGCAGGTTCACACCTCTGAATTCATCGCTTATCCGATCCTAGGTGGCACACCGATGGCGACGATCAATATGGAAACAAAAAATTATGAGTGGTATTTGAATCCTGAATCTCTACCTGAACTGTGCATACAAACGTGGGCGGAAGCATTGGTGGAATTACACGGTATTCATCATGACCTTGCTCGAGATGCTGGTATCCGCGTCAAGCAGCCTAACGAAGCACGAGCAAGCCTTCGAGAAAAGATGAATGAAGTCAAACGCGTCTTTGGCGTTTCTGGGGCGCTATGGGATCGTTGGCAAAAATGGTTTGCGGATGATTCATTCTGGCCTGCTCACTCCGTTCTCGTGCATGGTGACCTCCATCCGGGGCATATCCTGGTTGATGAAAACGGAAAGGTAACGGGGCTCCTCGATTGGACGGAGGCCGAGGTCGCTGATCCGGCGACGGACTTTACGGTCTTTTACATGTTGTTTGGAGATGCTGGCCTGGCTGACTTCATCAAACGCTATGAAAAAGCAGGAGGCCGTGTATGGCCGCGTATGCATGAGCATATCGCAGAAATGACATCCGTGTATCCCGTCATTCTTGCCATCTTTGCGTTGAAATCAGGGCTGGAAGAGTTCAAGATCATGGCACGACAAGCTCTGGGTGTCGACGAAAACGGCAAAGAGATTTCTTAATGAATAACCAACCACCGTTTCCGATTGGAGGCGGTGGTTTTCCATGTAAATAGCTATAATGAGCCATTACTGACTAGGAAATATGGTGTTACAATAAATCGGCTCATTTGGACAATCCCTTACTAAATAGATGGAGTGAATATGATGAAGCGAGGACTTCTTATTGGCATTGGTGCTATAGTCGTAGTAACTGGCGTGCTTTCCATTCCTGTTGAAGCAGGCCCCTCATCCGATACACGAATCATATTGGAGCACACAAACAAGACGTATATTTCACCGCCCTGTTATGAGCAAGCAAACAAAACGAACAATCTAGCCGAAGCTGATATTCAAAAAGCGCAGGAATTGAATTATCAGCCAGAATCCAGCTGCACGGCAAATTCACTTGCCCCCATTAAGCAACCGATTGCTTCCATACTCGCCGAGAACCTTGGAATGAAACAAAGCCAATGGGACTGGTAACTGCCGATTCTGCGGCTGACTGTTTCTTCCGAAGGGCACATCACCGCCTTGAAACAAGATCCCATTTTAGATTTCTTCTACGGACTGCATGTGGGCGAATGGGAAGACCTTAACTATGTGACTCTGTTAGAAATTATCTCCATCTTAACGGCTTTTCTTGTCGTATCCGGGTTCATTTATTTCCTGCCCAAACGCTGGTTTAAGAAACGCGAATCGAAAATATAAAGGCTTTGGCCATAAAAAAGAGCGTTAGCTATAGCAGCTAATGCTCTTTTTTGGATTAATAGTACGGAGAAATCATGATGTAAACAATGACACCCGTTGCACTGACATACAGCCACATCGGCATCGTCCAGCGGGCGATTTTTTTATGTTTTTCCACCTTCATGTTGAGTCCACGTGCAGTCGTAATCAGCGCAAATGGAACGATAAGCGCCGACAACAGAATATGTGTAATCAAAATGAAGTAATAAATCGGCCGCAGAATTCCTTCTCCCCCGTAGGAAGTGCTTGGTGCCATTCCGTGGTAGATCACATACGAAACCAAGAAGAGAGCTGTTGTGGAGAAAGCTGCAAAAATATATCCTCGATGCATCTTCATGTTTTTGAACTTCACGATGGAAACAAGTGCGGCAACCAGAAATACAAAGGTAAAACTGTTCATGACTGCATTAAAAAACGGCAGAAACGTCAGGTCGAGATGGCTGAAATCATTGTTCTTGGGCATGAAGTACAAGATGGCGATCAGCGTGTTAATCGCTATGGTGAGAATAACGATAATCGGTGTATAGTTGCGTTGTTTCATTCTTATGCTCCTTTTTTCTCAGATCATGAATGAGTATCCCGCTTTAGTCTACCCATTGACGAGCATGGACATTGGCAGCCGAAGACGGTTAACCAGTCCAGTCATCCTAATGATAAACGAAGTAGGTATGCCGTACAAAGGCGATTTGATGAACAAAAAAAGGACCAACAAATGTTGGTCCCCTTCGTTATTTCTTGTTTGATTGCTCGTCCAATGGTACTGCCTTGCTAACTCCTAATGCAAAGAAGCTGATGACCACAATCGCCAAGAAGACAATTCCGGCAATCAGGGAAACGCGTGTGTCATCATTGATCCACATACCAATGAGTACCATGATGAGAAAAGCAATGGTCAAATAGTTGCTCACTGGGGCAAAAGGCATTTTGAATGGATGGTTGTCCATTTCAGCACCCTTTGCTTTTCGGAATCTGATTTGACTGATCAAAATGACAAACCACGGTACCATACCAGGCAGCACACTCGCACTGTACACATACACGAAGAGATTTTCTGGGGCGATATAGCTTAAGATAACCCCAATGCCCAGACCAATCAGCACACCAATCGTACCTAACAACGGCACACCATTCGAAGACAGCTTCGTAAAAATTTTCGGAGCTTGACCATTAACACCTAAGGTATACAGCATACGCCCTGCACTATAAATCCCGCTATTACAGCCAGACATAGCAGCAGTAATCACGACAAAGTTAATGATACCTGCAGCAGCGGTAATACCAATTTTCGCAAAAGTAGCAACGAACGGACTGCCGATTGCCTGTAATTGATCCCAAGGGTAAACGGTTACAATAACAAAGATCGCACCGATATAGAAAATCAAAATACGCCAAATGATACTTTGGATCGCACTCGTTAATGTTTTTTTCGGGTCTTTTGCTTCCCCCGCGGTAATCCCGATGAGCTCGACACCTTGATACGCCCCAATCACCAAGGAAAGTGCGAAGAAAAAGCCTGTCCAACCGCCCGTAAAGAATCCGCCATTCTCCCACAGATTCGATAATCCGATTGCGTTTCCACCATTTCCAATGCCAAAGAAAATCAATCCAAACCCTGCAATAATCATCAAAACGATCGTGACAATTTTGATCATGGCAAACCAAAACTCAAATTCACCAAATGATT
Organism: Brevibacillus fortis; assembly: GCF_046196545.1. GTDB lineage: Bacteria > Bacillota > Bacilli > Brevibacillales > Brevibacillaceae > Brevibacillus > Brevibacillus fortis_A. The sequence continues at coordinate 361,763 of NZ_CP176370.1, read as the reverse complement.
TTACCGAGACCAAGTTTGCTGCACCCAGAATCACCATGGCAATAATGCCTGGAATCCAAGGCGGTAAATCCGGGAACCAATACTGCATATACTGCCCGACGGCGATGATCTCTGCCATCCCGACAATGACCCACTGAAACCAGTTACTCCAAGCAGTCATATAACCTGCTAACGGATGGATATATTTATGCCCAAAGGTCGCAAATGAACCCGTACTTGGTTCCATATACAACATTTCACCCATTGCACGCATGATGAAAAAAATAAAAATTCCTACAATTGCATAAGCTAGCATGACGGATGGGCCTGTCCATTTGATCGTGCTGGCTGACCCCATAAATAGCCCAACACCAATCGTACCGCCCAAAGCAATCATCTGAATATGACGCGCTTCCAAGCCCCTCTTCAGTTCTTTGTTTTCCACGTAAGCTTCCTCTTCCTCTCTGCTGTTGGCGGTATTTTCTGATAGCTTCTAGTCATGTTGATTTTTATTGATTCAAAAACTGCCCCTTAAAATTCTCTTCACTTCTTATCAAGCATTCCTGCTAATTAGTAAGATTATTCACCTCGCTTGCCTTACGCTACATTTGTTGATACCTTCATATATTTTAATATGTTTTTATAATATCCACAATTATATTTACAAGGAAAATACTTGATAACCAAATATATTTGTATCTAAGAAGAAGAAAAATACGTGACAAATCAAGTAACTTGAAATGTGATCCTACCTCCATAAAGGATAAGCAGTATGAAATTTTCCCAGCAAAGAAATACTATCAGCGATTTTAAAATAGGAGGAAATGGAACCATGGAGCACTATTTAGCCAAACAGTATCGTGAAGGACTGCAAGCTTTTGGACAGCTGATGCCAGAGGCCTTGCGAGCATATAATGAATTCACCAGCCAATGCTTTTCGTCCGGTGAATTGTCATCCAAGCATAAGCATTTGCAGGCACTGGCCATCTCCCTTTACTCCGGAAATGAGCACTGCATTGTCTATCATTTGGAAGCGGCTCGAAACGATGGAGTTTCTCAGAAAGAAATTGCTGAAACTGTAGCGGTAGCCGGAGCATTCGGCGGCGGAACGACCCTTTCGCATGGCGTCATATTAATCAATGAGGTGATGGAGGAAAAACAGGGAACGATTCAATGAGAAGATGACCGAAAATTTCTGTACCTCTGCGGTTATAAGAGCTTACAAAAGCACAACAATCACCGAGATCGCCCTCGTTCGGTTGTTGTGCTTTTTGTCTCTTAGATTACGTCAGGATTAAGCGCTCTCGCCATCGCATCCACATAGCTTTGGCTGGCGCGCTTGCTCACTTCCGCTTCGGGGACAAACACTTCAAAGCAGTGGTAGCATCCGGGATACAGATGAAATTCTACGTCTACGCCCGCTTGTGCAAGGCGCGTCACATATTCGATCGTCTCATCCCTGAACAGATCGAGCTGTCCTACGCACGTATAAGTCGGCGGCAGCCCCGCCAAGTTTTCTGCTCTCGATGGCACCGCATATGCGGATACATGATCGTCGTCGGCACCTTCGCCCAGGTACATACTCCACGCAGCCAAATTGTTTGTCCGGTTCCAGGTTGCATTTTCAGCCTCAATTTCATAGCTCGACGCTGTACGATTACGGTTGTCGATCATCGGATACAACGGCATTTGGAAGATAAGCGCCGGTCCGCCTTTGTCGCGGGCCATTAAAGCAAGTGCTGCGGTCAGCCCGCCTCCCCCACTTGCACCAGCAATCGCAACCCGATCTAGATCGATGGCGAGTGACTCAGCTTCGCCCGTCATCCACGTTAAACCGGCGTAGCAGTCATTGATCGCTGCTGGATAAGGGTGCTCGGGAGCCAGACGATAATCGACCGATACGACGATACAATTAGCCACTTGAACGAAGCGTTCGCATAGAGCGTCATCCATATCGGGGTGCCCCAGCACATAGCCTCCTCCGTGAATCCACAGCATGGCCGGAAGCTTGCTGCCTGTTCGCTGGGCGGGCTCGTATATTTTGGCTAGCATCTCTCCTGCTGCGCCCTGAATCATTCGACTTGTGGTACGTACATGCTCTGACTTCATAATAGGCGGATTTTTCAGCATAGCCCTGCTCGACTCCAAATTCTCTTCGAGTTGAAAACCAGGGAATTGCGCTAATGTTTGTCTTAATTCCGGTAGTACCCGACTATGAAAATCCACGTGAATCCCTCCATTAAGCAAATGTTGATTCCTGATGTGTCTCTGCTTCCCACTTGGTTATTTCCTCTCGCACCCGAGGCGCTACCTCTGTTCCTAGCAGCTCAATGGCTCTCATTACCTGATCATGCGGCATCGTGGATATCGGCACATACATCATAAAGCGCGTCATGCCTACATGTTTGCGAAGGTGGATGATCTTTTGAGCAACCGTCTCCGGATCCCCCACATACAATGCCCCCTCGAAGCTGCGTGCGGCATCGAAGCTAGCACGGTTATAATGCGCCCAGCCCCGCTCCCTTCCGATTTTATTCATTCCTGCTTGTGTAGAAGGAAAGAATGTATCTGCCGCCAGTTCCGTATCTTCTGCAACAAACCCTAGTGAATGTGACCCAACCGTTAGCCGCGATACGTCATGACCAGCGTGCGTGGCCACCTTCTTGTAAAGCTGCACAAGTGGTGCAAACTGCCGCGGACTTCCACCAATGATCGCCAGCATCAGTGGCAATCCCAGCAGACCTGCACGAACTACAGATTCCTGATTGCCTCCGCTGCCAATCCATATGGGTAAAGGATTCTGAACGGGCCGTGGATACACGCCCAAATTCTGAATAGCTGGTCGATGACCGCCCCTCCAGGTTACTTTTTCGGACGCCTGTATTTTCAGGAGTAGTTCCAAATGTTCATCAAACAACTCATCATAGTCATTCAAGTCATAGCCAAACAGAGGAAAAGATTCGATAAAGGAACCCCGTCCCGCCATAATCTCTGCCCGTCCATTTGAAATACCATCGAGTGTAGCAAAATCTTGAAAAACACGCACTGGATCAGCCGAAGAAAGCACTGTCACTGCACTGGTCAGCCGAATCCTTTTTGTCAGTGACGCAGCCGCAGACAGCACCATTGCTGGAGAAGAAGCAGCATAATCCTTGCGATGATGTTCACCTATGCCAAATACATCAAGCCCAACCTGATCAGCGAGGACGATTTCCTCGACAACTTCACGCAATCTCTGTGCGTGGCTCATCACTTCACCTGTCTGAACATCCGGCGTGGTTTCCACAAACGAAGTAATACCAATCTCCACAAACCATCTCTCCTTTTGCAAAAATTGTTTCAGTCAACAGCTCTGGAAGTCACTGCCCAATACACCAGAGCCAAAGCACTGACAGAGGCTCCGAGCAAGCACACTCCCTCCCAACCAAAATGCGCATATGTATAGGTCGAGGCAATGGAGCCAGCAGAAGAGCCGATCGAATAGAAAACCATATACCCCGCTGTGAGCCGACTCCGCGCCTCTGCCCCCAAGGTGAAGATCATACTTTGATTCGTGACATGCACGGCCTGCACCGCCAAATCAAGCAAAACAATACCTATCGCCAAGGCAAATAACGACTGTTCTATATAGTTGATTAGCAGCCAGGATAGTAACAATAGACTTAAAGCAAAGCCCGTCGTTCTCTGTCCATAGCCTCGATCTGCAAGCTTCCCTGCCCTTGCTGCAGCTAACGCTCCGGCAACTCCTACGAGACCAAACGCCCCGATCGCCGTATGCGACAAAGATAATGGCGGCGCACTCAGAGGCAGTACCAATGGCGTCCACAAAATGCTAAACGCAGCAAAAATCAGCATAGCCAGAACAGAGCGAATACGTAATAGCCGTTCTTGTGCGAACAGCATCAGTACCGATCCCAGCAACTGGAGATAGGATAACGGCTTTACCTCCCGCTCCCTATTTGGCAATACCCGAAATAATACGCAAACCATTACCAATAGAAATGCAGCAGAGGCCAGATATACGGAACGCCACCCCGCAAGATCTGTTAAAACTCCTGCAATGGTTCGCGCTAGTAGTATGCCAATGACGATTCCACTTGTAACTACTCCAACCACTCGGCCTCGCTCAGCAGGAGCAGCCATTGTCGCCGCGAATGCAACGATCGTCTGCGTCACAACGGCAAGCAATCCCACCGCAGCTATACCTGCGAATAGTACCGTGCTGGTGGAGGCAGTCCCTACGATAACCAGCGCTACCACAGATAAAAACATCTGACCGATAATCAAGCGGCGCTGGTTCAATAAATCGCCAAGTGGCACAAGCAATAACAGTCCTACTGCATAAAAGATTTGAGTAAGGGTAATGAGAATCCCAATGATGGAATAGTCAATTCCGAACTCAATCGACAAATGATCAAGTAGTGGTTGTGCGAAGTAGATATTCGCAACTGACATCCCGCAAGCAACCGCAAACAATAGTGTTACATAGCGAGGCATAGGAGCGCTTTGGGCTGAATCCGCCTTCCTATCGGCTTTGGCCGTTACTTTTTCAATAGTCTCCTCCATCTGTCTTCACCTTCCCTCCATTCATTTTACGTTTAGAGCAAAATAACATACCGATCGGTACGTTATGATGCCCAGTAAATATATCCCACTATTTCTTTTTCTGTCAACAGCATTCTTTTTAGGTTAGGATAAACCGCCCTGAAATTGACAAGACAGCTAAAAAACAATAAAATATAAAATACCATTCAGTACAAAAAACTCTATTGGCGTTACATAGATTCGAATACATGAGTAATGAGAGGAACTCTTTATGGCAAGAACACGCGAATTTGACGAAGAAAAGGTACTAGATGCAGCTATGCAACTCTTTTGGGAGAAGGGGTATGAAGCTACCTCATTGAGTGATTTAACTTCCCGAATGGGTATCCAACGTCCAAGTATTTACTCAACCTTTGGGGACAAAAAAGAATTGTTCGAAGCCGCACTACGCAGATACACGATGTCTCGTGCTTCGGAGGTACGAACAAAGCTTCAAAACCAACCATCCGTAAAAGAGGCTTTTCGCCATTTTTTTAAAGAGGTGGCCGACGAGGAATATACAGAAAGTCTCAGCCGCGGATGCTTTTGCATTAATACCATGGTCGAACTTGCCCCTCATGATGAGAAATTTGAGATTTTGACAAGGGAACACCAAATGTACCTCTCTGTCATCTTTCAAGAAACGATCGAGCGAGGCATCCAATCAGGTGAACTCGATTCGAGTATAGACGCGAAAGCTACCGCACAAGCGCTTATCGTATCGTTAATTGGACTGACCGTAATCTTGAAATCTCGTCCAAATCGATCTTTTGTTGATAATTCGATAGAAGTCACGCTTACATTACTTAGGTAAACATTTGGATCAACTTGGACAAAAAAAGACCAACATCTGTTGGTCTTCTTTCTCTCCGTCACTACAAACTACTGTTATCGCTCCAATTTAAAACGCTGCACCAATGACTGCAACTCTTCCGCAATGTTAGCAAGGTGCGCTGCCGAAGCCGCCACTTCCTCCATCGAAGCATTCTGTTCTTCGCTGGCTGCGGCGACTTGGTCGACCTCTTGTGCAGTGGCTTGGCTCATAGCGCTCGATTCACCAAAGGCTACAAGCATCGCTGTATTCGATTGCATCAACCCTTCGCTGACGCGGGCTACTTGCGCGAGGTGAGCGTCAATGCGGTTAATAGCCTCATACATTTCCGTAAAACGCTGCTCAACCGATTGTGTCAAATCACTTCCCGCTGTAGCAGAATCCACGCCCTCCTCCGTGCGTCTAACCATGTGAAGGACACGATTCTGAACGTCGCCGATCAGACTGTCGATCTTTTCAGCAGCAGAACCTGTCTGATCAGCCAGCTTGCGTACCTCATCAGCGACGACAGCGAACCCGCGACCTTCTTGCCCGGCACGTGCCGCCTCAACAGCTGCATTCAAAGCAAGCAAATTCGTCTGAGAGGCAATCTCCTGGATGAAACTCGTCACCCCGCTAATTTCTCCAGCAACCCGTTTCAACTCCTCCATCTCATCTTTTGAACGAGTGGAGTGCTCTACGATCATATTCACCTGTTGTCTCGCCGCTCCGAGGGACTCCTCTCCGGTATTGGCCAGTCCTGTGATGAGCTGCGACATTTCCGTACTCTCACGCAGGATGCGGATGGCATCATCCAGCTCCTGTTGCGCTTGCGTCGCCGATTGCTTCACAGTATCTATACTCCGATTCATATCTGAAGACATGGACGCTATTTCTTGCATGGAGGCCGCCACTTGTTCAATCGTTTGCACGTTCTCCTCCGAATTCGCAGACAAATGATGAGAAGAAGCAGAGATTTGCTCGGAATGATCGGTAATTTGACGCAGGACATCGGACAATGATTGTGACATCGTATTGAAGTTGGATTCCAGCTGCCCAATCTCATCCGTTCTTCCACTCTCAATAGACCGGACCGTCAAATCCCCATGCGCGATCGAGTCGGTCAGTTGCTTCAATTGCAGGATTGGTCGCACCGTGCGTTTCATGAATATCCAAACGAACAGGGCAATGAGGGCAAGCAACAGTACGATGAACATAAATGAAATCCGCAACAGTGGCCCCGTTTTTTGATTGATTTCACTCCAATCTATCACGGAAACGACGTTCAATCCGAGCGAATTTTGCTTGTTGAAATGGTAGTATTCACGAAGCTCGTCAACGTTCATTTCGAACGACCCCTGCTCCTGATCACGCATCACTTGGAAGCGCTCGTCTTCAAGCGGCTTGCCTTGTGGGAATCGCGGATGCGACATCGTCACGTTGCTCTGATCGAACAAGCTGACATATCCCTTTTCACCGATCTTGTACGTCTTTACCAGCTCGTTTAAGTGATCGATAGAAACGTCGATACCCGCTACTCCTGTGCCGTTCGAGAGCGTCTTGGCAAACGTAATCACGTAGCTCCCACTGACCGCATCGATGTAAGGTGGCGTCACAATGACCTGCCCTTTATGCTGAATCGCTTGCTTGTACCACTCACGCGTAGTCGGATCAATTTCCTTTTTCGCCGAGTTGTAGTATCGATTGTCGTAGTACATGAACGCAGCCAAAACATTGTCGATGTCTTTCTCTATATTGCGGATGCGATCATAGATATACGTATCCGCATTTTGCCCCGGTGGAACTTGAACATCCGCAAAGCTATCAATGGTTACAGAATAATCCTTGTACGAATTATTGAGTACTTGCGTAATCATCGTGGTAACTGATTCGACTTGGGACAACAATTCGCGCTCTAGCTGGTTTCGCGCCAGTTGAGTCAAGGAAAGGCTCAGAACAACAGAGGGAACAACGATTAACAAGACGAGAAAAAACAGCATCTGCTTGGATAGCGATGCTTTATAGCCGGTAAACATCTTTTTGATCATCTGTGATGGCTCCTCTCTTATGGAAGTAAGATAACTAGCTGCTGTGAGAGCAACAGAACAAACCGTTTTTTGCAGCCCAAACACCGCCTCACAGGTCGACTGAAGGCGTACTGATTGACGGCCAAGCCCTATAACTCTGCTGGCCTTCTCCAAGTTCATGTAAAGTATATTTTCCCTATTACTATCACTCTGAAACTTCACTGCATACAAACAAGCCAGTTCTATTATCATTGTAAAATATGGAAAACTTCTTTCCGATACAAATAATAACCAAAAAGCAGTAATCCAAAGTCTGGATTGGCTGCCGTTTGGCTAACGAATTGATTGAAGAAAGGAGGTCACAATCATTCATGTTGTCTGTTATGTCCAGATTTGTCATGGGCTCTTCCGTCCAATATCATCGCGCAGGAATTCACCCCCAAACGAAAGCACCAGAGCAAGATCGTAGAAAGAATCAGGATCATGTAACGATAAGCCAGCAAGGCCTACAACTAAGCAATGGGAAAAACGCACCCAATAAGATGCTACAAAGCCTCATGGAACAAAAGCAAGCGATGCTGGAGCGACGAAATAACTATTATGCGGATGCGGTTGAAAAACTGACAGACCCGAAAGTCATGAAAGAACGACTGGATGAAATGGACAAACAGATCGAGGAAATCGATACGCAGATGAAACAAATCCAGTTGGAAGAACAACGCAAGGCGAGTGGCACGGAAGAGAGCAAGGAACAGAAAGCTTCAGATTCCGCCCCCCAACAAGAGGAATCACCACAATCCTCCCCTACCCTCCATGCTGTTTTAACGGCAACCCACGCTCTCAAGAATATACACAGTGTAAAACGCGCTCAGATCACCTTGGAACTAGAGGCTAAGGCGTGGGAACCCGCGTCAAAGGACGGAGATTTTACGAGGTCCAGAGAACTGAAGCGGAAGGCAGAAGGCTTGGACGGTAAGCTGCTGAAGATGGCTGACGAGATCGACAAAAAGCTTGAGAATTCTCAAGAGGTTAATCAGGCAGAGCGTTCATCTAACGACAAGCAACTAGATGAGCAAAAGAAAAACCCTTACCAACAGCGAATGGAAAACCAACATGTATCTGGAGCTACCATAAACTGGATCGCATAAGTTATAAGCGAGAAACCTCCTGCCGCTACACAGTAGTAGCTCAGGAGGTTTTTTCGGTTTGTTTCGAGAGGAAAATACCGGGTAATCCAGGCGACCGGATGATCCATGTGGCTGTTAAACGGTTGTTTAAAACAGCTCAGTTGTTCACGATACCGTTTCATCCGTGCTCGTCACAGCTACATTTTTCATCATATAATGAATTATTGATATTTCAGCAACTCCCTACCTAACAAACATACGGAGCTGGTTAACCATATGAATATCCTCGTAACCGGAGCAACAGGTTTTCTCGGAAAAAAACTATCCCAAGATCTATTAAACGAAGGTCATACCCTTTACTTACTCGCTCGAAATGAAAAAAAGGCAAGCGATTTGTTGCATAGCTTTGCCGAAAAACACCGGACACGGGTACATATTTTACTAGGTGATGTTTCGAAAAAAGGCTTGGGCGTCTCTGAAAATGATCGGGGACAGCTCAATCAAAAAATAGATGCGATGTACCATATTGCCGCATACCTATCCTTCGATCCCGCTCAGAAACCGCAGACGTACGAGGTAAATGTAGAGGGAACAAAAAATACGTTACAATTCGCAGAAGCCATTCGCTCCCCCCGCTTTATCTATGTGAGTACGGCTTATACCATCGGCACCGAAACAGAAGGACAAGAAGCGCTGTACAGCCCGGAACGTTCCTTCGTGAACAACTACGAAGAGACAAAATGCTTGGCGGAGCATCTCGTCTTCTCCTACAGCGACAAAATGGAGACCATCATTGTCAGACCGTCAATCATTATTGGTGATTCCAAAACGGGCGAAGCCGATACCAATTTTGGCTTGTATGGATTATTGAAAGGTCTTCGCGTACTGAAAAGAAGAGCATCCCGAACAGAAGGCTGGGACAAGCAAAAGTACCGGATCTTGGTGGATGTCGACGTGAACTCGAACCTCGTTCCGGTTGATTATGTCTCTTCTGTCTTGCTCGCTGCACTTATTCATGGCGAGCATAAGGAAATCTATCATGCTACCAACCCTGTTCCACCTACCCAACAACTGGTGGTGGATTGCATCAAAGAAGTTTTGGATTTTCCGAATTTAGTTCCTGTTCCATTTGAAACAGACGAGCTTCTAACCGAAGAAGAGAAAGCTTTTAATGCTTCTATGAGCTTGTTCCATTCGTATTGGAAGCGGAGTATCTCTTTCCCGAATGACAACACCAAGAAACTGCTGCAAAAATTGGGTCAAAGTGAGTTGCAGATGGATAAAGAGATGTTGATTGCGATTATGAGTGGGTTTCAGAAGCAGGCTGTTCTTAGTTAGTCAGCCGCAGCATGAATACCGTACAGGATGAATAGGTTCCTCAAAACAACAGGCCACCCTTAAAGGATGGCCTTCTGTTAACATCGCATCAACGACAGAACCGTTCCTTCGAGCCTGTGTCTCCGGGGCTGGCGATCAGCGGTTGTTGGACCGTGTTTCGTATGCGCCTGGTTTATGTCTAACTTTTTCTTTTAACATCACATGTAAAATCAGTGCAGCAACGATAGCGATCACAACGCCAATCATACCTAACCAAGTAATTGACGATAAGGATACTTGATCAACAGCGATGCCTCCAATTCCAGCCCCTGCCGCCATCGCGAGCTGCATCATAGATTGGTTAAGACCAAGCATTACCCCTGAATTATTCGGTGCAATCCGAACCAAATTATACTGTTGGGTTGGCCCGGAAGACCAAGCGGCGAAGGACCACAATACCAATATCGCGATCACCGTAAACGGTTCATGTGAGATAGATACGGTAATCGAGAGCAAAATGAGAGCTGCAACGTGCAGAACCATTCCACCAAGTAATGTAGAAAATACTCCCCATTTGTCCGTACTGTAACCACCGAATTTGGAACCGATCAAACTAGCTAAACCGAACGCCAATAAAGCCCCACTCAACAAATTTTCACTTATGTCAGCAGCTTCGAGAAGATAAGGAGATATATAGGTGTAGGCAATGGAATATCCACCCAGCCAAAAGAACGTAACCGATAAACCAAGCCCGACTCTCGGGTTTTTCAAAAGTGCTAATTGCTTCGAAAGAGGTACGGGTTCATCTCCTTTTACTCGTGGGATCGTGCGGGACAGGACAACCATCGCCAAAAGACCTGCAAGTGCAATAAACCCGAATACAGATTGCCATTCAAATGCGGCTGCCGCTACTCGTCCGAGGGGAACACCGATAATTAAAGATGCTGTAAATCCCATAATGACAGTTGCGATCGAACTTGCCTGCTTGCCTTCAGGAGAGATCTTGGCCGCGATATCTAACGCAGTTACAACCACCATTCCAGCACCTACAGCCATGATCACACGGGCCATAATAAAGAATTTAAACCCCTGAAGAGCGAACGACAGTATATTGGCCAATACGAAAATTCCTAGTGAACTAACAAGAAGCCTCCGCCTATCCATTTTCGCCGTTATCGCCATCATCACAGGAGTTAAAATGGCATAAACAAATGAAAAAATAGTAACCAGCTGTCCTGCCGCTGTAATGGAGATGCCCATAGTATCCGAGATCTTATCCAGGATGCCGGAGATCACATACTCTGAAGTTCCCACTAGAAAACTGACCAATGACAAAAAGTAAACCTTCCATGTATTCGACATGAATAGCACTCCTTAAAATTTAAACATATTAAGATATGTCGATATGAAACTTAAAATAAAACTGAACACTCCATGTAAGCATTCAGTATTATTCGATCATATTTGACTGCTAAAAAAAGCGCCTATTTCACTTATTTTTTCTTCGTCCCTGGTATAGTACGTATATTTGCCAATACGCTCCGTCTTGATCAGCCCAGCTCGTTGGAGAATGGACAAATATTGGGACGCGGTTGATTGGGTCATATTCAATTTCTCAGTTATTTGACTGACGCATACCCCGATCTTTCTCATATCAACTCCTTCATGGGGTGTAAAATGTTTTTCGGGCTCTTTTAACCAATGCAGAATTTGGAGTCTAGACTCGTTGGACAGCGCTTTAAAAATTTCAATTGGATCCATACGCATTATTATATCGAGAATTATCGATGTGTCAATGATTCTGATACAAATGAGGGAAGACATTGCTTAACCCTGTAACAGCAGATTAATGCCATTCGTCTGCTTCCTCTTGCCCCACTCCCCTCACATCCCAGGTACGTTTTTTCAAGGCGAAGCCATTTAACCCAACAATAAGAAAACCCCAGTTATGACCAATTTAATTGGCATACTGGGGCTACTTTTGTTGAGTGACAAATTAAAAAACTTTGAAACCAATGAGGGCATTCTGCTTGCCCAGACAGTTAAATTCTAGGTCGCTCTCTTTTTCCCTGAAGATTCCGTTATTACTGGTTCAGTGAATCAAGCGAAGTGCGAACATTATTAGCAAACGAATAGTTATTTTTAGCATCCCAGTTGATAGACCAGGTCATAACTCCTTGGAACTGCGGATAACCAGCTGGATTTTGGAGTTTGTAAGTTCCTCCAAAAGACGTGCCTTTCACCAAGTATTGAAGTGCTTTTTGGATATCGGCAGGAGACGTATAGCCTCCCCCGGCAGCACTTGGAGCAGAAGGCAGCCCGATCGCGACTTGGTTCTCCCTCAAGGCTGGAAACATGTTGTTAGGATTACGTCCGATAGGGAATCCTTTCAATAGCATTTCTGCCATCGCTACTTGGAAATCAGCCGTTCCTTGTTGATACGTACGACCATCTAACGCTTCTAGCGCTCCAGAATTATAGTGTTGGACGTGGATATAATTCATTCGATCGCGAAGGGCATGAATCACAGGCAGATAAGCGCCCCACGGCCCACCATAACTAGCGTAGCCTCCTTGGACATAAGCCGTTTCTGGCGCCATCGTCAAAATGAAAGATGGGCCAAATGTATTCGTGATCGTCTGAGTCGCTGAAATTAAGTTTATAATTTTAGGCGTTGTCGGATTTCTAAAATCAGTGTCCCCCGCATTTAGCGACAGGGAGCTTCCTTCCAGATCAATATCCATACCATCAAAACCATACGTTTGAATGATCGAGGTCATCGAGGTAATAAAATTTTGTTTGGCAGCATCCGCCGTCAGCTCGACTGTACCATTCGCTCCGCCAATCGAGATGAGGACCTTCTTCCCCTTTGATTTTAAGAAGGCGATATCTGACTTAAATTCCTCAATGGATGCATTGAACGGCACGAATCCCATTGTCGCATGATCGCCACCGACTGGTTCTGCGAACGCAACATTGATTACATCGTATTTATCTGAGACATCTCTTAGCTTGAGTACCGTAGAACCATTGTCAAAATTATGCCAGTAGCCGATCAAAACTCGTTTGGACACCGGTTCATTTGGGGATTTAGATAAAGTGGTTACCGTTATCGAGGCGCTGGGTGGGGATACATTGCCTGCGGCATCTTTTGCCTGTATCGTGAATGAATAGGTCGTATTCGCTAGAAGCCCAGTCACGGTATAGGATGTTGTACTCGATGTACCAGCAAGTGTATCTCCGTTGTAGACGAGATACTCTTGAACAGCTATGTTATCCGTAGAAGCTGACCAAGATAAGCTGACCGAACTACTTGATATCCCTACTTCACTAAGATTTGTGGGGGACGTAGGTGGAATGGTATCGGGAGCGGAGGGACCTTGCAGTTGCCACAGCGTCGGTACGTTGGGCGGTTCCCATCCGACAAGCCCACATCAAAAAACGTCAGATCGAAAACGGGATCGCGTTTGTCGGTCTATTTGCATCTGAAGGAAAAGAAGCCTTTTATGAGAAGTTCAACTTTAAAAACCATGCCCCACATATGACTGGGATGTTTAACGTATTCGATTCTTAGTTTCGGCACTAAAAGTGGCTGCCCGGTCTCTGGCAGCCACTTATTACGTTATCGGGTTCGTTAGTTCAACAAAGACAGCGATAGTCTAAGACTTTATTTTTCAAGTCTTGGGCCGTCGCTGTTTCTTTTTTTAGTCAGTCTAATACTTATTTTTCGAAGGCTAGGCGTTTAAGTCCATAAGAAATGCGTAATATCAAGGTCGCCAGTCTATGACTTTATTTTCTTCGAACATTTGGCGGATGCAACGAAGAAGAGAAATAAGGCGCAGGGCGGTAAACCAAACGTTTACCATAGCACCCAAAACTTTTTACGCTCTCAGAAAAACGTACGTGGGAATAATCGCCACGTACTTTCTCTGTTTTATGAGTTGTTATTCTTCATTTCCTTTTTTTCTTTTTCTTTCTTCTCACGATCTTTTTTCTGTTTTTCTTCATCTACTTCGTTTGAGATCATTGATTCCAATCCAAAGCCGTATACCAGTTCCTGGTATAGCGTATTATCCTTTTTAATATCCTTGATTTCGTCTGGAGTGAAGTAAATTCCTTTTGTTACCTCAAAGCATTCGTGCCCTTCACAAATTAGCTCTTCTGGAGACCAGCGATTTGGTGCTTTATCAAAGTTTCTATCGATAACCTCTTGATCAACAATAAATATACCAAGAGATTCTTTGCTAGGTTGATCAACTACTCTGTCTCCAGAACCACCGCCATACACGGGATGAGAATTACTTGGGTCATTAAGAAATGGAGTGAAGGAGCACCCTTCAGTAACTTCTACATCGACTGAATCATAATTAACTTCTTTATATCTTTTATTCTCCCTACTTAACTTTTCAATTTGTTTCTCAATTTTAGCGACAATTTTCTCGTCACTTACATCTTTACCTCGAATGCTCGAAACATTTTCCACACAAACAGTCATTTTTGAGCGGTTGCTCGTTAAGAGAGTACCTCCAATAAACATATTGTCGCCATGTTCATCGGCATGTTTCTGTTTATTTTTTGATGCTGCTTCAACTGCTGTAAAATAATTTCCACCAATCATTACACTAGTGAATAATGCGATTACAGTAAATAGCCAAAGTTTTTTCCTTTTCATTCTTAATCCCCCCTAGCCTCAGTATCAACTGAATCTAAATCGTCTGCGGTTGGCTGTGCGTAATTTGTAGAACAACCATACGCTTTACTGTGCATTATGCTCTTCGTGCAAGTGCTCCCCATGGAAGGTCCTCCGTCTATTAGGCCAAGCAAATGCCCAGTTTCATGATTTATCGTGTGTGAACCCCCGTTGGTTAAATCCCTTGATCTTATATATGCAGCTCCATAGGTGTAGTGAGTATGTCCATCAGATTGTTTAATTGAGCCATATCTCCTCACGCAGGAAAACCTGGAAGTAGTACTGTCTGAATCGCAGGTTACTGTGGAATTCGTATTATCCTCAATATAATATCGAAAGGTTGTTTCTTCCTCTTCAGCGGATGTCAAGTCACTGCAATTACTATCAGAACCTTGTCCTATGAAATAAATTCTATTGTTGGCTAATCCATCCCATCCTCCGTCAGCAAACAGGATATCTCGAACCTCTATATATGCATCGTTTTGACTCCAAGATGAAGAGTTTTCAGTTTCAACACAAAAATACTCGTCTACAGAATTATAATGTGTACTTTGAATGTGCCTCTTAGGGGAATAGGGATGGTGTGCAAATGCAGTTGATTGTACTAATAGTAGTAACAAAAAAACAACGGCGAAACATTGAAACATTCTTCCCATAAATCAATTCCTCCTGTCTTTTCCTGAAACAAAATCTCAACATTCAGATAACTTGTTAGCCCTCCTATCAATGGTTTTAAAAACAAAATCTGGAAATTTTTACATACTTATATTATAATCGAGAATACCAAATTGCAATAAACAAAATGGAAAAAAGAGGGGAATGTTGATGAAATTACGAATTTTTTGTCTAGTATTACTCTTTTTAATTGGATGTGAAAATAAAGACAACATTAATTCCTTGTCCTCTTCCTCCGTCGTAGACCGTGATAAACTTGTAGATCAATTTCTTATAATTCACGATTTTAATTCTGGTGAAGAGTTCGACACACAAAAGTTAAAAGAAATACAAAATGATTCAAATCGGCAAGATTATAAAAAAGTGCTCGATGATTTCTTTACACAACATTTACAAAAAGAGATGGAGTCATTTCAAACTATTAATAAAAGCGAACATGAACGACACATTCTAGTTATAACAAAAGATCGGTGGTTATATAGAGTGAGCTTAAAACAATGGCCAGATAATAATAATATTTGGACAGTAGATATGTATGGTGGTTTACCGCAGTCCCAGTAATATCCAAACCCTTAAAATAAGTTGTCACATAAATGAGGGAAAAGTTTATGACAAATCCTAAGCTTCTTTTTATCGGTTTAGCCGTTTCCATAATTGCAACGCTAGGTAGTTTGTTTCTATCGGAAGTTATGCATTTTATTCCTTGTGATCTTTGTTGGTTTCAAAGAATTACGATGTATCCCCTTACCATAATATTAGGAATTACTTATCTAAGAGGAGATTACCGACAAACCTTTTATGTTTTTATTTTTTCAATAATAGGTGGGCTGATAGCTTTATCACATTATTTGTTCCAAATGCTTCCTAATACATCTGGCGCCTCATGCGGAATAGTCCCCTGTACAGTTGATTATCTAAATTGGTTTGGTTTCATTACAATTCCTTTTCTTGCATTAGTCGCTTTTATAATTATTGGTATTACATCCTTTACTATTTGGAATAGGGTGAGGGAGGAGTTAAAGTGGGAAATACAACAGCCAAAAGATTTATGATTGTTTTCATTTTCCTTATTGTCATTATTGGCCTATTCACAGGATTATACATTTTTACTGAGGTCAAAAAGAATACACGTAATGATGAATATAGTGGAAGTAATCCGTATGCCAATAAGAATCTTCATCAAGAAACAATTAAACAACTAAATGATCCACTATACCAAAATATTATATTGCCAGAAGAACTTGATAAACGGTTACAAAATAACGATTCGTTGTATGTTTATTTCTATAGCCCGACATGCGTACACTGCCGTAACGCTACACCGAAACTTATGCAAGCAGCTGATCAATTAAATAAGGAGGTATTAATGTTTAACCTATTGGAGTTTGAAAACGGATGGGATGATTATCAAATTGAAGGAACTCCAACTCTACTAAAATACGAAAAAGGTCTTGAATCCCTTAGGCTAGAAGGCGATCAGGCTGACGAATCTTATGTAAAGTTTTTTTCATCAAACTAGGCCCTGTCGATGGAAGGCTTTAGTTGTAAAATCGTTACTAGATAGCCTGAAATCATATAACTCCTCCTAATTGGGATCATATCAATTTTGTGGTCGATTAAAAAAATTTAGTAGTCTGCCGGCATATATAATTCAGCTAGATGTCCAATACACCAGGTGTGTATCCAGTACGGCCCTTCAACGTAGCCATATAATCCCTTAGTTCCTTTTTCAAGCGATGTATGAGCAAATGTACATTTGTAATCTTGCCCTTGATACGTAACCATGTCTCCTACCTTGTATACGGTGTTGGGAGTCCACGGTGTCGTGGCGTGAGAAGACTGCGGGAATAGAGAAAAGATTAAGATAAGCGATAGTACTACCAAAACTCCTGTTTTTCTCATCAAAAAATACATCAAGCAAAGCCTCCTTCATTTTTACTTGTTCAAAAAAGATGCGTCATACAGATGAGAAACCATAAAGATATACTTACATGTGGAAAAAATGTATTTTTTTGAATAACATATACATAAGAAAACCTCTATCGAGGCTTTTTCGCAGAGGGCGACTACGTATGGAAAAACAACCCAGAATAACATCATTGACAACGTTTTCACAGAATAATAGAATACACTTAATGACAAGTTAACTATGATGGAGATTCGGAGACTCATACTTTTTGGCACTTTCATTTTTTGAAAGCGCCATTAAAGTGTGGGTTTTTTTACGTGTATCGCCATCTTTGTTAGAAATTACTTAGGGGGGGAATAAGATGCTCAAACTGTTTAAGCCTGCACCGCCGATTGACAGATTGCCTGACGAACAAATTGATTCTGAGTATAAAAAGCTCAGGCTTCAGGTGTTTCTCGGAATCTTCATCGGTTATGCGGCGTACTATCTCATCCGCAAAAACTTTTCGCTCGCCATGCCTTACTTGATTGAAGAAGGATTTACAAAAACAGAGCTCGGTTTTGCGTTATCCGCCATTTCGATTTCCTACGGGATCAGCAAGTTTGTAATGGCCATTTTTTCAGACCGAAGCAACCCGCGAATGTTCTTGCCTGCCGGATTAATTCTTTCTGCACTTATTAGTTTGCTGATGGGCGTTGTTCCTTACTTCACCTCATCTGTCACGATCATGTTTGTGATGCTGTTCCTGAACGGTTGGTTCCAGGGAATGGGCTGGCCTCCATCCGGGCGTGTTCTCGTACACTGGTTTAGTGTAAGTGAAAGAGGAAACAAAACAGCCATTTGGAATGTAGCCCATAACGTTGGCGGAGGCTTGATGGCCCCCCTCGCTGTTGCAGGTGCAGCGATGTTCACCGGGCTTTCGGGTAACGCCGCTTCCGGGTATGAAGGCGTGTTTATCCTGCCTGCTCTGGTTGCCATTGTTTTTGGATTCATTACGTATTTCTTAATTCGCGATACTCCGCAGTCAGTCGGCCTGCCGCCTATTGAAGAATATCGCAATGACTATCCAAACAAAGCGAAGAAAACGTTTGAAACAGAATTCTCCACAAAAGAAATCCTTTTCAAATATGTGTTGAACAACAAATGGGTTTGGGCAATCGCGATTGCCAACATCTTCGTCTACTTCGTCCGTTACGGCGTTCTGGACTGGGCTCCGACCTACTTAAGCGAGGAAAAAGGCTTTGATATGAACAAGTCGAGCGTTGCCTACTTCCTGTACGAATGGGCAGGTATCCCGGGAACGCTCCTGTGCGGCTGGCTGTCCGATAAATTGTTCAAGGGCCGCCGTGGACCCGCAGGGTTTGTCTTTATGCTCGGCGTATTGATCGCTGTTCTGGTCTACTGGTTCAACCCACCTGGAAATTCCGTGGTCGATATGATTTGCCTGATCGCTATCGGTTTCCTGATTTACGGTCCAGTCATGCTGATTGGTTTGCAAGCCCTTGATTTTGTTCCGAAAAAGGCTGCTGGAACCGCTGCAGGACTGACGGGTCTGTTTGGTTACCTGGGCGGTACAGTCACAGCGAATGCATTGATGGGGGTTATCGTTGATGCCTCCGGCTGGGATGCAGGATTTATGTTGCTGACAGCTTCGTGCGCATTGGCTGCTCTTGTTTTTGCCCTTACGTGGAATGTACGGGGGCAGGAAGTCGTTAAAAATCATTAAAATAGCAAAAAGAAGGATGAAAATCGTTGTGATTTTTATCCTTCTTTTTTTATCAGAACCGATTCCCCCGATCCAGAGTGGCCTAACCTGAACATTGAATACCACATTTTCCAGCTGATTGGAATAAGAATTGTCATGCTAGAACAAAATAGGACAAGCTCTTTTACGATTGTAATGAAGCTGCAAAGGAGGAAAACCATGTGGAAAACAATTGTTTCAAATCTTCCTGCCTGGCCAGTTTTTATTCAAGCCGCAGTCGTTTTTCTTGTTCCTTATGCGATTTCAAGATTATTTCATTGGATTCGTACAACGGAGGAAGAATGATATAGATGGAAAGTATCGCTCCGTTTACAGACGATTACCTATCGAATTTGAATCTTATCCGTCAGGAAATCGGCCAAAACGCAGATGTGCATATCCGCGAATTTTCTTTCGGACAGACTGCCATTCGTGCTTCCATTATTTTTGTAGATGGGTTATCCGATCGGGATCTCATCGATAATACTATTCTGAAAACGCTCATGAATGATTCTGTGGCAGTGATGGTACAGGAGAATTCTTCCGGGGCCGTTTCTGTTTCCAAAGAGTTTTTCATCAATCATGTGCTTTCCATCCATGAGATACTGGAATGCCGGGATGTATACGATCTGAGGACAAAAGTATTGACTGGCTTCACGGCACTATTGATTGAAGGGGCCGCAAATGCTCTCCTTCTTAATACCGTAAAAGTAAAAACAAGAAATATAGATGAACCTGTCTCAGAATCTTTGGTCAGAGGCCCTAGAGTAGGCTTCACGGAAACGTTAAGCGAAAATACCGCCCTCTTGCGGAGACACGGTGAAAATGGAGATCTTCTCTTCCTAAAATTTCAGGTGGGCGAGCGTGCAAAAAAAGAGCTGATTATCGCCTATATGAAAGAGATTGCGAATCCCGCGTTGGTTGAAGAAGTAAAAAACCGAATTACGAAAATTAAAATTGACCATGTGCCGGAATCCGGCTATGTGGAGCAATTTATTGAAGATAATTATCTCAGCCCATTCCCGCAGGTGCAGAGCACAGAACGGCCTGACCGCGTCATCAGTGCATTACTGGAAGGACGAGTGGCCATCTTGCTGGATGGTACTCCTTTTGCCTTAATCGTTCCGGTTACGTTCAGCATGCTCCTGCAATCGCCTGAAGACTATTATGAGCGCTGGATTCCAAGCACATTCATTCGCTTGTTGCGCTTTTTCACTGCCTTTGCTTCCTTGCTTATACCGGCCCTCTATATTTCTTTTATCTCATTTCACCAAGGGTTGATTCCTACCGAATTGGCTATTTCCATCATCAGCACTCGACAAGGAGTTCCATTTCCCGCTCTGTTGGAGGCACTGATCATGGAAGTTTCCATCGAGATTATGAGAGAAGCCGGTCTTCGATTGCCGAAACCAATCGGCCCTGCCATCGGGATTGTCGGTGGACTGATTATTGGTCAAGCTGCAGTACAAGCAGGTATTGTCAGCCCAATTATGGTAATCGTCGTGGCTGTCACTGCTATTTCCTCCTTTGCCATTCCGTCATACAACCTGGGTATATCCTTACGTCTCATTCGGTTTTTGGTCATGTTCTCCGCAGCCATGTTTGGATTGTACGGGGTGATTTTGTTTTTTCTCTTGCTTACGAGTCATTTGGTAAAACTAAAAAGTTTTGGTGTACCTTATGTTACTCCTGCTGTTCCCTATCGGTTAAGGGATTGGAAAGATTTTATGGTGCGCATGCCACTCATGATGATGAAACGCCGTCCAAAAATGCTGCATACCAAAGAGCCGACTCGCAAAGGATAGCCACTCAGTATAGAAGGTGAAGCCCAAAATGATACCCACCCGAAATGATCGGATCACCACCTCGCAAACAGCAGTGATCATCATCAACTTTATACTGGGAGCGGGAATCCTTACCCTGCCTAGAATCTCAGTGGAAAAAGCAAAAACACCGGATGTATGGATAAGTGTTCTCATTGGCGGTTTACTCGCGATGCTCACTGGGATAATCATTGTAAAATTAAGCCAGCGGTTCCCTGATAAAACGTTTTTTGAATACAGCCAGGAGATTGCAGGGGAATGGGTTGGAAGGATACTCAGCCTTCTGATCATCTGTTATTTTTGTTTAACCTCATCTCTTCAAGTCCGATCTATGGCTGAAGTAACAACCTTTTACTTGCTGGAGAAAACCCCAACGTGGGCCATTGTTATGGTATTTTTGTGGGTTGCTCTTTATCTTGTCGTAGGTGGCATCAATTGTCTCGCCCGTATGCTTGAAATTATCTTGCCAATTACTGTCCTCTTTTTTTTGGTGGTTTCCTTGATGAGCATAAAAATTTTTGAAATCGATCATCTTCGTCCCGTATTGGGGCTAGGGTGGAAACCGGTGTTCGATGGGATTAAACCAACTGCGCTCGCTTATACCGGTTTTGAAATAATGATGATTCTGGTGGTATACATGAGACAACCAAACAAAGGCGTGAAAGCTGTTGTGGTGGGAATTAGCGCCTCGTTGATCTTTTACCTGATCACAGTCGTGATGGTCATTGGGGCGTTTTCAATCGATGGAGTCGTCACAAGGACATGGCCGACCATTGATCTCATACGAAGCTTTGAAATTACCGGTTTACTCTTTGAACGGTTTGAATCGTTGCTGCTCGTATTATGGATTATGCAAATCTTTTCTACTTTCACGTTGGCTTACTACTCAGCCGCTCTAGGCCTCGCCCAGCTCTTCAAGAAAAATATTGAGCCGTTTCTATTTGGATTGCTGCCTGTTATCTACATCATCACGATGACTCCGAAAGAAATCAATGGCGTATTTGCACTTGGAGATTTTGTGGGCAATGCATCCATTTTCTTATTTGGCATACTGCCCCTTCTCCTTCTTATTATTTCTGGCTGGAAGGTGGGTAAGCATGAAGCAAAGTCATCATCGTGAGCGGCTCCTCCTCTTGACATCGTTATCTGTTTTCCTGCTCTTCTTACTGACCGGATGCTGGAGCAGCCAGGATATCGACAAGATGGGTATGGGCATCGGTTTAGCATTGGATGTCGGCAACAAATCAAATGTTGAAAAAAAGCTGGAAAAGCAAGGAAAGAGCCCTCCTCACGTTGACACAATCACCATGACTTATCAATTTATTAACCCAAAAGCAACAAGCAAAGAAAGCAGTTCGGCAGGACCACAACAAAAAGCATATTTGAATGCGTCCCAAACCGGTGAATCTATCCTTCCAATCATCCGTGAATTTTCATTGAGTCATGATGCCCCCTTGTTCAGCCCGCACTTAAAAGTCATTGTGATTAGCGAGGCTCTGTTACACACACATCGTTTGGAATCTTTGCTGGATCTATTTCTGCGAGATAACGAAATACGTCCAAGCTGCTTGGTATTGGTTAGTAACGGGAATGCCCGCCATGTCTTGGAAACCAAAAAGCCTGGAGAATTGCCAGCACTGAAATTGCTTGGAATCGTAGATAACCGAAGCCGAACAGCCAAAATTTTACCTCCTGTGTCACTCGCCAAATTAACAACCAAGTTGAATTCCGAATCAAGCTTTCTCTTGCAAAATGTAGCCGCTTCTGACAAAGAAGTGAAGTTTGAGGGGGCAGCCGTGATCAATGGAAAGACAAAAAAATGGGCAGGATTTTTAAACGAAATGGATTTGGAGGGCATAACGTGGATAACCGGAAAAGGAAAAGGAGGGCTAGTGAGAAGCCTTGACAAGGAGACAGGTCAACTAATCATCTATGAGATCGAAACCATGGAGAGCAAAATCACTCCCCATGTTGACGGAAACAAGATTTCCTTTGATGTGCATATCAATTCGAAAGGACGCTTGTCTGAAAATTGGGTGTTGAACGCAAATCCTTTTGAAAATGAATTCCTGAAAAGGGTGGAAAAAGCGGCTGAATTGGAAGTACGGAAACTGGTCAAGAGTGTCACAGCAAAAATACAAAACAATTTCCATGCGGATGTTGCCGGATTCGGAGAACGTTTGCGAATCGAGTATCCAAAAACGTGGGAGAAAGTAAAAAAAGATTGGGATCAAACATTTAGCACCGTACCCATCACTTACTTCGTAAAGCTGACCACGACTGATTTCGGCGCATCAAGGCCTAGCAAGTGAAGCTTCCTTCCGTTTCGATATTCATTAATTGTAATTGGAGTAAGTTACCCCCTCTCCCCTTACTCCATTCCCTCTTCCTATGAATCACTTAACTTCTGCTATGACCATACCGTCCCGTCTTTTTTTGAGGGAGAACATGATGATACCATGAAGAAATTGCTATCACCTCCGTTAGCCCAGCGACTTTTGCAGAGACCATATGTTGCAAACGCTGAAATAAGATGTTATATTAATTGACGTATCAATGGTTGATACCTCAAATATCATCAAGTTATCATGCTCAACTGACTGTATGTTGTCATTGCTTGTGGATATATGACTGAGTTCCTATTCATATTGCCCCCGGGAGGCATTTTTCATGACACGCAAGGAATTTGAAGAGGAGCAGATACTGAATCTGCTCATTGGATTAACCAATAAAATAAGTCCCAAGTTCGAACGCTGTACCGGAATCAGCTCTACTCGTCTCGCGATCTTGCAAATCCTTTGCGAATGCAACGAAATCAATCAGTCCCAGCTACAAAAGCACATCAATATCGACAGTGCTGCCATTACACGCCACCTGAAGCAACTGGAAGCGGATGGCATGGTGACCCGACATAAAAATCCAAATGATAACCGTGAAACCTTCGTTCGTCTATCCGAAGAAGGACATCATCGGATTGAAGGGTACAAAAGCGAGAAACGAAATTTTATCCAGCAGATTCTGGAAGGCTTCAGCGAGGATGAAACGCAGGTCTTAACTGATTTTCTCAAACGCATGCAAAACAACATTTGATTGTTCAAAAAAGGAGTCTGTTTTTACATGATAAACACAGTACAAAGAACAAATGATTTTCGTGAAATCACGTTTGGTCGTCGTTCTGTCAAACTTTATGATCCAGAAATAAAAATCAGCCGCGAGGAAATGACTGAAATTCTAGCGGGAGCCACACGCGCTCCATCTTCGGTCAACATGCAGCCTTGGCGCTTTGTGGTTATCGAAAGTCAAGAAGGGAAAGAAAAGCTTGCAGAGCTGGCACGCTTCAACAAGACGCAGGTACTCACCTCTTCCGCCGTCATTGCCGTATTCGTCGACATGAATAATGCGGAATATATGGATGAGATATTTGGAAAAGCTGTCGAGCTCGGATACATGCCGCAGGAAGTGAAGGACATGCAGCTGAAAGCCGTAAAGCCTTACTACGCCAATATACCAGCCTCTGACCTGCGGGATGTCAATTTTATCGATGCCGGTCTCGTATCCATGCAATTGATGCTGGTTGCCCGTTCATTCGGCTATGACACGAACCCGATCGGCGGCTATGAAAAGGATCAAATAGCAGAAGCTCTTGATTTGGACAAGGATCGCTATCAACCGATCATGCTGATCAGTATCGGGAAAGCAACCAAGGAAGGATACCCATCTTACCGTCTCCCTGTTGAGACAGTGACAACCTGGAAATAATTCAAATTCGTTGGAAGAAAGGTAGAAAACCATGCTTATTATACATGCCCATCTGCAAGTGATACCCGCACAGGAAGAAGTCTTCCTTCAAGCGGCCAAAGCCCTGGTTGCTGCAAGCCAAGCTGAAGAAGGGAATGTGGGATACACCCTTCTGAAAAGCACAGAGCAAGAATATCACTACACCATGGTAGAAAAGTGGAAGGACGCTGCCGCAGTAGCGGCGCACAATGCAAGCGCTCATTTTCAGGATTTTGTGAAGCAAGCTCCTTCCTTTTTTGCGGCAGCTATGGAAGTGGAAGTATTCGCAGGAGAGCCTGTGAAGTTGTAATTCAGGATGTACGGAAAAACAGCAAGGTTGGTCCTGCGATCAGCCTTGCTGTTTTTTTGTAGGAAGGAAAGACGCTGCCGTGAAAAGTGTCAGATCTGCCTGGCTGTGGTCGTTCGGCAGTCTCTCAAAGCCGTTTAAAGTCACCGTCATTGCTTGTGTGAACAAACTGAATCACTGGTTTTTACCCTGTTAAAGCATAAAGAGACTTTCCTTGACCATGCTTAATACCAAATAGTGATCAACTCTCTATTTCATCTTTCGACGATGTTAACGAGAAGAACCTCCTATCTCTTTGACAGGAGGTTAAGTACGTTATCCATTGACGCTATTTGAGTATCTACCCTTTCACTTGAACCGGGAAGACTGCTTTTTTTCCTTGAAAGGTTGCGATGATTTGCACTTTTCCCTTCTCTTTGGCCGTAACTCGTCCATTCTCGTCAACCACGGCCACTTCTTCGTTTGAAGAGGTCCATCGAATCCCCTTCGTCAGAGCTTCTTTGGTATCGTCATCATAAACGGCCGTAACCTTAAGTTCTTCCGTATCACCTTTATCCAATTTCAGTTTGTGCATTTGCATTTGCGGCTCAAGGGAGACGATGGTTTTTGTTTGGCCGCCGTATTTGATCAGATAGATGTCTCGCTTGTCCGCCATTGTTGTGCTTTTTTCCCAATATTCCCCCAATAGCAAGTACTGGTCATTTCCCTGGGGAACCGCATTAGCAACGCGTATTTGCGGGAACGAGATCGTTCTCTCCCACAAAAGGTCGCCAGATTGATCCAACTTCTTGAAATTCCATTTGGAAGGGTCAGCGTTTATCGAATCCATCACCCCGATCAGCATATAGCCATCATCCGATGTCTCGGACAACGATAAGCCTCTTTCTCCGTCCGACACTTCTCCGCTTCCCACTTCGGTATCGTAAAGCTTCTGCCAAACAACTTTCCCCTCCGAATCGATATGCCACGCAACGATGTCATCGAAACCGGGGTCAGAGTTGAAGCGGTTGGTGTATCCGGTGACGAGAAGCCCGCCATCGGTTGCAGGGAGGACTGATTTGATTGTGATAGAACCCTTCTGTTCGTAGGTATGTTCCCAAAGCTTGTCCGCTTCTTCGGACAGCTTTGCCACGTACAGGTGAGCATCGCCAGAGAACACACTACCTTGGACAAACATTTCCCCGCTTTTGGTAACATAAACCCGATGAGCCGAGTTGCTCAACGGCTTATCCCATTCGATTTCACCTGATGCTGCAATCTTCACGATATTGTACAGGTTCTGTCCGCTCTCTTCGAGGTATTTGCGTCCAACTGCGACCACACCACCGTCGGATGTTTCGGCGAAATCACTGTACAACAGGAAGTATCTTTCCGGTATCATCGCCCCCCCCTCTACCTCAATTGCTTTCGTCCACTCCTCTTCCCCGGTTTCACTCAATTTGATCAGCTGCAACTTGTCCGGCTCCGAGCGCAGCGCTCCCATCACTAGATATCCGCCTTCTTTCGCCTGCTCCACATCGACGATAAAGAACTCTTCCGGCATACGCTTTGACCATTCTTCCCGTCCCGTTCCATCTGCTTTCACCAGCAAAGGGGGGAGTATGCGATAAGCACTGTTCGTCCCGTTTGCCCAGACCAGCCCACCGCCATCTTTCGTCGTGACGACCTTTTGGACCAATTCTCGCGTCTCCTCTTTGGCATAACGCTGTTCCCACTTCAGTTGGATTTCATCATCGGCAGCGGAAGCTTGTCCGATCAGAAAAAGCGATGCCAGCAACGAGAAGGCAAACATCCGGATCAAGAACCGCCGGCAACGGAAATGATTCTTTTCCCTTGTTCTCATGTTTTCCACACTCCATTTTTAGAGATATTGGAAATGTTTTTCCAACCTATTGCTACTTATATAAGAGCATGAGCATGGCAATCTTGTACAGTAACCTTATTCCTAGGCAATAACTCGGAAAGCAGGCCCTCACTCAACCTTTTTCCTGTATTTTCCTACTTTGTAACTACTGGAGAGGATTACGCATACGAACGGGGTTTCGATGAATACAAAAGATCTAGGAAAATGGCCCGGAGGCACCAATAATTATCGGACCGACTCTAAAACTCTCTTTTCCCCATTCCAGTACTAAGACACAACTATCCTTCCAAAAAATTTAGGGTACTGTCTGATGATAGTAATGTTTTAGACTGATCCATTAATAGAAAAAGCGGTGGTTTAAGACTTTGAAAATTAAGTCTAAGACTACCGCTGCTGTTTAAGTTGCTGTGTATTTTATTATTAATATTGAAAACTAATTTTCGGGCAGTTGGATGCCACGCCAGCCGCTTACATCACATTGGCCATATTTATTATCACCCGCAGCCGTCACCGTGCCGTCAATGTCTGTACCGATACAGATAGCTATTTTTCTGTTTGAAGCACGTGGCCTACTGCCATTACTATGAGGGCAAGCGCTAGACTGACCGCTTCGCATGCAAGCACACCACATACCATTATTTACAAAGTGAGGGCTTGTCTCATGAACAGAACGAATTACTTACTGTTACTCGGGATAGGGCTGATTTGGGGTTCGCAATTTTTCTTCGTCGATCTGGTAATCAGCTCAATTCCACCCGTTACATTAGCCGCGTGTAAAGCATTATTGGGCGCGATCACACTCGCTGTCCTATATGGATTGTCACGTAATAAAGAGAGCATATCTGAACCAGCAAAAGCGTGGAAGTTATTCATCTGGGTCGGATTACTCGAAGCGGTTGTTCCCTTTATCCTGATCGGTTATGGACAGCAGTTTATTAACAGCAGCACAGCTTCTATTTTACTCGGCACAGGACCTATATTTACAATTCTGTTTGTCAAAATCTTTTCCCCGAGCGAAAAGCTCCCACTCAACAAATGGTTGAGCATATTATTGGGGTTCGCCGGATTGTGCCTGCTGTTTTCTCCCGATTTCTCTTCTTTTGCCCTTGGAGGAAGCTCGGTGGGCTATATCGCTTTATTGGGCGCTTCAATTAGCTTTTCTGCGTCTCTGCTCTTAATCAAGCGTCTGCCACCGATGTCTTCCATTTTAGCCATGCGAAACGTGCTTTGGATTGCGTCCGTCGTGTTAATCCCACTGGCTTTTATTTATGAAGATCCATTCGGCGTACGTTTGAACTGGCAGCAAGTCATCTATGTGTTCATATTAGGTGTGTTCCAAGCCGGGATCGTCTACATGATGTACAATACGCTGATCAAAAGAACAGGCGCTACTTTTGCTTCGCTCACGAATTACTTAGTCCCTCTGTTCGGTGTTTTACTCGGGTCTATTATCCTCGGTGATCAGTTGACCTGGAATGCAATCGTTGCTCTCGTCATCATATTTATTTCCATGGCGATCAGTGAAAAGAGAACGAAGCAGCCAAGAAGAGCCATGAAAGCGAAATAAAACATACTTTTCGTTGAACCAATAGAAGCAGCAATGGAAGCATGAGTTTCTCTGCCGACTACATAGCGTAGAACTGCTGATAACTTATCGTCCGCAGAAAATTTATCCATAAAAAAACTGCCCTCCAATTGTTAGGTTTGTCTAACAAATGGGGTGCAGTTCAGTGGTTGGACTGGCTTTTTGTACGGAAGTATTGAATAGTCTACTTTATTTTCTACGAACACCTGGAATATCGCCGTTTTTATTAAGTGTAAACGCAAATAGGATAGAAGGTATCCTGTCCTGTCTAGAGCTAGGTCTTCATTTTGAAGGAAATCCGTGCTTGCTTGCACGCCAAGCTACTAGAAGCGCAAGGATGAGCAAAATAAACAAAGCCCAAGGTAAGGAGCTGGGATCCATTATTTCGATAAGGACTCCGCCTAACATCCCGCCTCCACCGATGGCCAGGTTCCACGCCGTCACGAGCATGGACTGGGCCACATTTGCATTCTCGCCCGCAGCATCAGCTAGTGCAGTCTGTAGCAAAGTCGCTGCCCCTCCAAACGTCAATCCCCACAGAGCTACCATTAGATAAATCACGATGGGATGGCCGCTGCCTATACCAAGAACAAAAGACGCCGTGGCGAATACGATGAGGCTGATCAGAACCAGAGGTCGTAATTTTCGATCAATCAACACACCAATACCCCAGATCCCAACCAGCGAAGTCATTCCAAAAATGAGTAATACCCAATCAATACGCTCTGATAATCCAGCCTGAGCAAGATATGGTGCAATATAAGTATAGAGAATGTTATGGGCTAGAACCCAGGTAATTACGACAAACAGTACCGGCCTCACCCCGGGGATAACAAAGATCTGGTGGAGGGGGAGCCGTTTATCCACATTCTCTCCAGGATAGTCTGGCAGCTTCCAAAGTACCCATACAACCAGCATCAAAGCCAGTAGTGACATGATACCGAACACCAAGCGCCAGCCAATAAGAGCACCGAGAAATGTTCCAGCAGGGACACCAAGCGCCAGAGCGAGAGGGGTCCCTACCATAGCCACCGCCATTGCCCGCCCTTTCAGCGATTCTTGCACCATCCGACGAGCATAGCCTGCAATCATCCCCCACAATACGCCAGCGGAAACACCCGCGAAAAATCGAGCAACCAGCGTCAGCGTATAGCTGGAAGACAGAGTGGTGATCGAGTTGAAAACGAAAAATCCAAGGATGCACATCAGTAAAAGCGGTCGCCGTTGCCATCCGCGCGTCGCTGCTGTCAATGGAATCGCAGCTGATAGTGAGCCAAGGGCGTACAAGGTGACAAGCTGACCCGCCAGGACCTCCGATACTCCAAGCCCCTCGCTTATCTGAAGCAGCAAGCCAGCCGGAATCGTTTCGGTGAGAATACAGACGAATCCCGCCATAGCAAGGGCCAGTAAGCCGGACCAGGGAAGACTGTCGGATGGGAGAGCACCGGAGACACTCTTTGTCGAGGTAGTTGTATTCTGGTACATGACGTAGGCACCTCTCTTTACGGTTTGATATGAAACGATTGCTGTACAGTCCAGTTTATTCAAATTCTGTACAAGAGCCTTGGCTTGTTTCTTCTAGACCAAGGCTCTTGTGTTCGTTTTCGATTACTTATTCCTGTTATATACAGCTTCACAAAGGTCAACCGTAAACTGGCCGGACATGCCTTCCAGAGCGGTATTGGTGAACGCCACGACGCTGAGCCGCTGCAAGGGATCGACAAACCATGAGTGACCATATGTGCCCCCCATACGCCATGTGCCTGGAGATTCAGGGGTGTTTGCGGCGACAGGATCCTTGAGCAGCGTAAAACCAAGACCAAACCCGCGACCTGGCCAATAGGCCATTGGCAGATCACCAATCTGATTGGTGGTCAATTCGCGAACCAAAGACTCTGGCAAAAGCGGAGACCCTCCCTTGCGCAATGTTTCCAGCAATTGTAGAAAATCCCCGGCACTGCCAACCATGCCTGCTCCGCCAGAAGGAAAAGCTGCGCTATCAAGTGCCCGACCAGGGGAAAGCCGGAAGCCCGCCGTGCCCTCTATAAACGGAAGGTGGTCGGGATCAAGCAAAGGTCGAAGCTCTGGCAGATTATTGGCATAAGCCGTTGCCAGTCTTTCGGGGTCTATTGCAGTAAAACCCGTATCATGCATCGTAAGCGGTCCTGTTACCAGCGAATGGATAGCCTCATCAAGCGGTGTTTCTGTAACTTTTGCAATGACTGCCCCTAACACATCGGTCGCAATGGAATATCTCCACTCGGTTCCCGGCGTAGAGAGAAGGGGAACAGAGGCTATCCGACGCAAGTTTTCTTCCAGCGTGATAACCGACTGATCCATGCCATCCGATACCCCGGCTCGTTGATAGGAACCATTTTCCTCTTGAAAGAAGCGGTATGTCAGACCCGCGGTGTGCGTCATTAGGTGTCGAACTGTTATTGTTGCGTACTCACCGTTTTTCAAACGCGGTCGAAACTCCGGCAGCCAACGATCAACGCGGTCGTCAAGTTGTAACCGCCCTTGCGCAACGAGCACGAGAGCAGCCGTTGAAACGATGGGTTTTGTTACCGATGCCAGCCGGAATAACGTCTCTTCTCTCATGGGCCGATTTTCCTCTCGGTCAGCAAAACCGGCTGCACGGCTATAAACCAGTTCCCCATCTATCGCTACTTTAATGACCGCACCAACCAATCGCTTCTCTTACAGCGTTCGCTCGATGACCTCATCAATACGATCTGCCAAATGTTCCAGATCATTTTTTCTTGCATAAAGTTTACTCAACTCTTTTCATCCTTTCGGAATAGTTAAAGCCTTCATCGCTTTACTATTGTAAGTTAATTTTATAAAATTAGTTAAGGTAATTACATAAGGTAATCAAGTTAGATGTGCTTCTTCACGAATAAATTCAAGAAGTTTGATAGCAAATACTTATAAATCAAAAGGAGACGATATTGATGGATCACGTTGATAAGCAAATCCTTTACCACCTGCAAAACCAAGCGAGGATTTCCATGACCGACCTCGGAAAATTTGTAGGATTATCACAGCCCGCGGTGACGGAGAGGGTGAAACGTTTGGAGGAAAAAGGGGTCATAAGCGAGTATCGCACCATCATTTCCCCTGAAAAAGTGGGAAAGCATACGGTAGCCTTTATCCTGTTTCATACGAGAGATTGTCACGCTTTCCTTGATTTTTGCCGCTCCACTCCCGATGTTGTGGAATGTTATCGTATCAGTGGAGAACACAATTACCTCTTGAAAGTCATGACCGAGTCCACCCAAGCCCTCGAGGAATTCGGAAATCAATCTGATAAATACGGAACTTACACGACGCTGATCGTGATGTCATCGCCTATCGACCATAAATTTCTATTACCTTCATTTGGTGACGCAAACTTACTGTGATAGCTGGAAACGAAAAAAAACAGCATGAAAAAAGGGAATCCGATACTGAATCTGAAGCCCTCTCAGTTGAGAGGGCTTTTTGGCATCGGGAAATATTGAAGGTTAACCTTTAGGAATGTTAGGCGGGCCGGATGGCGAAATTAAGGGGTCATCACTTTTTCCCATACACCCCACTTGATTAGGATGTCTACTTACTCTTCCGAGTGAATATTCTCATTTCGTAAAAAC
The DNA here is from genome assembly GCF_046196545.1 of Brevibacillus fortis. GTDB lineage: Bacteria > Bacillota > Bacilli > Brevibacillales > Brevibacillaceae > Brevibacillus > Brevibacillus fortis_A. The sequence continues at coordinate 329,912 of NZ_CP176370.1, read as the reverse complement.
TGAAACAAACCTCTCCGCTCACATAATTGTGAGGGTTGAGGTTTGTTTTTACTCTATTACTATCAATTTTTTCTGATACAATGACTTCATGCTATAAGAAAGGTTGGTGTGGCAGTAATGAAGAATGAAAGTCAACCTTACACGGATTTTGGAGAAATGTACCGAGATATCGATTTCGCAGCAGAAGCTTACTACAACGAGTTTTTCCATGCCTACAAGACGGAAGGGCGATTCCCCGAAGTATATACGCTCGAGCAAACAAAAAGAGCTTCTAGTGCCATCCAACTTCTTCAACTCTTGGAATGGGAATGGAACCCGGTTCGTTTACTGGCATTACTATCGACAGTAGGTGCTGCCCTAGGAATCGGACGCCCTATACCTGTTTTGGATTTTTGTACAATGATTGAAGGTATGAATCTAATAACGTCTCCATATGCAGACTACTATATTGAAAAGAAAGACATTCTTATAGCTACGTTGGAGATGTTTGCAAATGAGGAACCATAGAAGTTAAAAAGCACGTTATACCGTTGAACCCCGCCTCGACTCTGATAGAGCTTGTGGCGGGGTTTGGCAATTTGCAATTATTTATAAATTTTGAAAGAGTATGCAATCAAAGTTTATTAATTAGTAACAAACATTAATATCGATAAAAATAAGCCGAGGAAAAACAGATGTGCATACCTGAATTTCACTCGACTTATTAACATGACTTTAATCGCAAAGAAAAACTTTATACTCTTTACCAAGTCTAATGTAAATAAACTAACTCTAATGTAAATTTACTTACTCTAATGTCAACAAACACACAAGGATGTTCTTATTCCCTTCAATCCTATTCAACCGTCACACTCTTCGCCAAGTTCCGTGGTTTATCCACGTCAAGGCCACGAGCGACAGAAGCGTAGTAAGCAAGCAATTGCAATGGAATGACGGTCAGAATCGGTGTGAGCATTGGCAGAGTGGCTGGCATGTAAATAACCTCATCCACACTCTTCGCCAGGTCGTGGTTGCCTTCAGTCGCAAAGCCCAGTACATGAGCGCCGCGAGCTTTTACTTCCACGATGTTGCTTACCGTTTTTTCGTAGATGTCTGGTTGCGTAGCCAAAGCTACAACTGGAACATTATCTTCAATCAGCGCAAGAGTACCGTGTTTCAGCTCACCAGCTGGATACGCCTCGGAGTGAATGTAGGAGATTTCCTTCAGCTTCAGAGAGCCTTCCAGCGATACCGCATAGTCGAGGCTGCGGCCGATGAAGAACAGGCTGCTTACCTCTTTTGTGCCCTCTGCAAAGCGACGAATTTGATCATCGTCCTCCAGCATGGCAGCGATTTTGCCAGGGATCTCGCTCAGGTGCTCAACGACTTCAGCAACCTCTGCAGCCGCCATGGTGCCTTTTACTTGAGCCAAATACAGGCTGAACAAGTACAGGGCAACGACTTGGGAGGTGTATGCTTTCGTGGATGCTACCGCTACTTCTGGACCCGCCCACGTAAAGATCACTTCGTCAGCTTCACGAGCTACAGAGCTGCCTACCACGTTGGTGATAGCCAATACCTTCACGTTGCTCTTCTTCGCCTCACGCAGCGCAGCCAGCGTGTCTGCTGTCTCACCCGATTGGCTGATGACGATCATCAGTGTCTTGTCTGTGTAGATCGGATCACGGTAACGGAACTCGGAAGCGACTGCTACCTCTACAGGTACGCGAGTCCATTTTTCGATAACATCCTTACCGACGAGACCTGCGTGCATGGAAGTACCGCATGCCACGATGTAGATGCGATCGTATGTCGCCAGTTCCGCATCACTCATTTTCAGCTCAGGCAAAATTACTCGCTTGTTGTCCTCGTCAATGCGGGCACCCATGGTATCGCGAACAGCTTGAGGCTGCTCGTGCATTTCCTTGAGCATGAAGGAATCATATCCGCCTTTTTCCGCTTGTACCAGATCCCACTCGACATGGAACAGTTCCCGCTCGATTTTCTCGCCGGTCTCTGCATTCATCAGTTCCACACCATCGCGAGTCAATACAGCCATTTCGCCTTCGTTCAAAATGTACACGTCACGTGTATGCTCCAAAATAGCCGGGATATCCGAACCGATAAAGCTCTCGCCTTGACCCACACCAACTACCAATGGGCTAGCCAAACGAATCGCTACCAGCTTATCTGGCTCGTGCTCTGTCATGATTCCCAATGCATAGGCACCACGCATGCGTTGAACAGCACGACGCGCTGTAGAAACGATATCACCATCGTACATGTCCGCGAGCAAGTGAGCGATAACCTCGGTATCTGTCTCAGAAGTGAACGTGTAGCCTTTTGCCAGCAGCTCTTCTTTCAATGGCAGGAAGTTTTCGATAATCCCGTTGTGAACGACTGCAAAAGCCGATTTCTCATCTGTATGTGGGTGGGAGTTCTCGTCAGACGGTTTTCCGTGTGTCGCCCAACGTGTATGCCCGATTCCCATAGAACCAGTCAATGGCTTCGACTCCAAACGGCCTTCCAGAACAGCCAGGCGACCCTGAGCTTTTGAGTACTCCAATCCTTTTGCATTCACGACCGCAACCCCTGCTGAATCATAGCCGCGATACTCCAGCTTGCGAAGTCCTCCGATCACGATGTCTTGCGCTTGTTTATTTCCAATATATCCAACGATTCCGCACATAAGTGTATGGTCCCCTTCCAAATTGGCGAGGGACTTCGACCCGAACAATGGTACGGGGGTAAGTCCCCCGCCATTCCATGTTTTTTATATGATCATGCTGTTTCATCTATTTCGGCAATGGCAAAAAACGTATCACACGCAAGGTTTTGTCCATCAGATCACCCTGATGTTTTGTCCCTGCGCTCTGCGGCAGTGATACTGCTGCCGGGAGGTATCCGCCGAATGCTTCGATAAACCTCCACCTCGTCCACTGGGCTCCATGTCGGGCAGCCTCAGTGCTGGCGCTTTTCAATGGTATGCATTTGATTTTACGATGCTTGTTCTTTTTCGCACAATCCCCCCATTTTTTTCTTTCTTGGTGCTAGCGCACATGAACACTGTACCACAGATTATGAAGAGCGACAATATCTCGTCTTCGTATTTTAGTTGTATGCAAAAGGGAGCGGCATCGAAACCGCTCCCCTGCAACTTTTTACACTAATTTTACACCAATTCTTGTTTGACCACGTCAACGATCCGATTCACGAGACCTTCCAACTGTGCCGCATCTGGACCTTCTGCCATGACACGTACGATTGGCTCTGTTCCGGATGGACGAACCAGAACGCGACCATTGCCAGCCAAATCTTCTTCCACTTCACGAATCGCCTGCGCAATGGCTTCATTGCCATTCAGCTTTGACTTGTCCTCTACACGGACATTGATCAGAAGCTGCGGATACTTGACCATCACTTGTTTGAGCTCGGACAACGGCTTGCCAGACTCCTTGATGATGTTCAAGAGCTGCAGACCCGTTAACAGGCCGTCCCCTGTCGTATTATAGTCCAGGAAGACGATATGACCGGATTGTTCGCCACCGAGATTATAGCCACCGCGCAGCATCTCTTCTACTACGTAGCGATCCCCTACAGCAGTCTTCGTCGTATTGATGGAGCACTCTTCCATCCCTTTGAAGAAGCCCATGTTGGCCATTACGGTCGTGACAACTGTATTGTTGTTAAGCTTTCCTTTTGCCTTAAGTGCTCGTGCACAGATCGCCATAATATAGTCGCCGTCGATAATTTCACCATTATTATCCACTGCAATGCAGCGATCCGCGTCCCCATCAAAGGAAAGACCCAGGTCAGCTTTATGCTTCAAAACTTCTTCTACTAGACGTTCAGGATGCGTTGAACCGCACTGGTCATTGATGTTGATTCCATTCGGATTCGCACCAATCGTGATCACTTCAGCGTCCACATCCGCAAACAGACGAGCTGCCAATGATGAGACAGCACCATTTGCACAGTCCAATACTACCTTCAGACCGTCAAATCGCTCAGATACGGTACTCTTCAAGTGAGAGAGGTACTTTTGTCCACCCTCCAGGAATTCCAGTACCGTCCCGATTTGTTCGCCTGTTGGTCGAGGCATGGTATCCTCTGCCGCGTCCAAATACTGTTCTACTTCAGCTTCCACTTCGTCGGACAGTTTAAAACCGTTGCTGCCGAAGAACTTGATTCCGTTATCCGGAAACGGATTGTGAGAGGCGGAGATCATAACACCCGCATCTGCACCAAGTGCACGTGTGAGATACGCTACCCCCGAGGTGGAGATAACACCCAATCTGACCACTTCTGCTCCAACCGATAACAGTCCAGCCAAAAGTGCGTTTTCCAGCATTTGTCCGGAAATGCGCGTATCGCGCCCAATCACCACTTTTGGTTTCCCTTCCTGCTTGTGTCTGGTGAGAACGTAACCACCAACGCGTCCGATTTTAAATGCCAGTTCGGGTGTCAGTTGTGTATTTGCTACACCGCGTACACCGTCAGTTCCGAAATACTTCCCCATGATTGTCCCTCATTTCCTTCCTTGTGCACACAACAGCTTATGTTTACCTTTGCTTGTTCGTGATTTGAATTGTGACCTTTTTGGGTGCGCTCGCAGAAGTCTTGATATACTCCGACTGATTGAAGATGTAATTCAATGGTACTTCGTATACACCCGCCGGCATATTGCTGACATCTGCTACGACCTGCAAGTCTTCATGCCTCAACTGATTCAGCACTTCTGGTGCGCCGATCACGTCGAAGTCGATTGTAGACATCTCTTGGCCATCGGTGGATAGTACCTTTGCTTCCATGCTTTCTGATAGCCCGCTAATGCGAATCGGAATCTTATCCAAACGCTTGGTCGTTGATGGAACGACTTTCAGCGATACGGTCACATACTCCGGCTCGACCTTCACGATATTATCCATTAACGGTATCTTTAACTCTATGTCGCGATCTGATGTAATGTTGCCGAGATCGATTTCCGGGCCTGGGTATGTGCTGGATTTGATGCCATCAATGACTTCCTTCGGTCCATAGACCGTGACCTCTTCCACATTCATACCCATACTAGCCAAACTATAGCCATTCGGTAATTCATTCGTCAAGTTTAATTTGATGGGCACTTTGGCAAACGGACTCGTTACGGGGATGTTCACTTCTACCGTAAGTGGCACCACATCGGCCCCTTGAATCACGTTGCCAGACTTGTCAACGACTTTGAGCGGAATCGTTGTCTTGATTGGCGAAGTAGCCCCTTCCAAGTCAACCGAAGCCTTAACCGCTGCTACCTTATTCACTTGGCTTTCAGGTACCCTTACAAGCGCTCTAAACGGCTTCACAATAGGCTCTCCAGCCGTATAACCAGGAGCGACCTGTCCCAATTTCTCCACGGAAACTTCACGCTCAACGGTCTTCTTCTCTTCCAAGGTAATTTCCACGATATTCGGGATGATCCCTACCTTGACTTCATCCGGGAATCCCTTGTACTGGACAGGTACACGATGTGTTCCTTTGCCTAGGTTCGTCGCATCGACATACACTTCCCACGATTCCTCTGGGAAAAAATTGTGTCGATAAAAAGGATTATTGCTTTCCAAGGCGACCTTTACCGTTCGTTGCTGCTTGACCACCTGATAACGATCGGTATCGTATTTCACATGCAAATTGACACTATCAATAAAAGTTGGCTGACTTGCCTCAGGAGTCGTCGTTTGTTCGGCTTCCAGATTGACAATCATCCACGTCATGATAGCCAAAAGCAACGCAACAGCACGTGCAAACCAGTGACTGTTTAACCATTTATCCATGTTTTCGCCTCCATTGCCAACGACTTCCCATGGATTTGCCTTTGGACAGAGGCTGAAGCTGTTCTGTCAGCATCTCTGCCAGTTGCGCCTCCGTCAGATTGCGATTCATTGCTCCATGCGCGGCAAAGGACACCTGACCAGTCTCTTCGGATACGATGATCGCGATGCCATCGGAAACCTCACTTAACCCTATTGCCGCTCGATGGCGGGTGCCCAACTCCTTGGAGATGGAATTGTTTTCAGACAGTGGAAGATAACAGGCAGCAGCCATAATCATGTCTTTTCGCATAATGACTGCACCATCATGCAACGGTGTGTTCGGGATGAAAATATTAATCAACAGCTCCGAGCTGACTCGCCCATTAATGCCAATACCCGTTTCCACGTAGTCATTTAGACCCGTCTCTCTCTCAATGACGATCAATGCACCAATGCGACGTTTGGCCATGTACGTAACCGATTTGCCCACCTCTTGAACCAAGCGGCTAACCGCCTCGTCATCCTGTGTACTGCTTGAACGGGAAAAAAGCTTGCCTCGACCAAGCTGCTCTAGTGCTCGACGCAACTCCGGTTGGAAGATGATGACGACCGCCAAAACCCCAAATGTAAAAGCTTGATTCATCAGCGCGTGCAGTGCCGTCAGCTGAAAATATTTGCTGAGGAACCATGTGATGACGATGACCATAATCCCCTTCAGCAATTGTACAGCGCGCGTCCCGCGAATAAGCATAATGATTTTATAGAACACGTATGTAACGAGTAAAATATCCGTTGCATACCGTAGCAAATCCCCATAATCCATGGATATCGATATCATAACGAAGCCCCCATATCTCGCTCCATCTAATGAAGTCAGTCTATCTCCTGCGGAAAAAGCACGGCTCCACTGCCGTGCTCTGATAGCTGTACTCTCTATTTTCTCTTATGGCAAGATCGGAAGCAAGTCATTTCCAATATTTTTCACCTCATACCAAATCCAATCTACGATCGCTTCGATCGATTCGGTATTTCCCACGACTTGGGCGGTAGATGCCACGAACACTTTTCCTTCAATGGCCACAACATTCCCTGTTACATGGCCTCGAACATCTACGTTTCCGTTGCGAACGACCAAGTCTCCATTAATATTGGTTCCTGCTGGTACAACTACGACATTGCGTTCACGATCTATTTTTAATTTATCCAAATTAGCAGAGGATACCTGTAGAGTGTCATCCCGATCAAACCAGCTGTTGAATACGCTGCCGGTCATCAAAAAGAGAAATACCGCTGCAGCTGTCAAAAACGGATGATTTCGAAGCCATCCTGATAACAGATTCGCTTTCGTCGGCGCAGGCAATTGCGCAAGTACACGAGCTGTAAAATCAGAAGAGACATGAATATGTGAAGCGCTTTGAACAAAAGCGATGGCTCTCTGCAACTCATGCATATGCTGACGACAACTCACACAAGACTTTATGTGTGTTTGCAATTGCAGATTGGCTAATTCATCAGTGTCCCCATCTAGATATTCGTGGATGAGGCAAATCATATCCCGGCATTCCATCGTGATTTTCTCCTTTCTCACATCAATCGCAACTTGCTGCGTAATGCTTCCCTTCCTCGGTGAATACGCGTCTTGATTGTCGTTATGGGAAGCTTTACGATATCGCTGATCTCCTGCAACGACAAATCCTCGATATAACGCAAGATCATAATCGAGCGATATTTGGGCTGTAAGTGAGACAAAGCATCTTGCACCGTCTCCTGCAGCTCATGCGTTACGACTTTGTCCTCCGGTGTTCGCTCGTTAGAAGACAGGCGTGAATACCAGTCCAGGCCTTGCCCTGGTTCGGTTTCTTCATCCAATGAAAAGTCAGGTCGTTTTTTCCGGCCACGGTCGATACATAGATTGGTCGCGATCCTGTAGATCCACGTGGAGAACTTATAGCTGTCATCGTATGAATGCAAATTGGCATAGACACGCAAAAATGTTTCTTGCGCGATGTCCTCTGCATCCTGACGGTTTCCCACCATACGATATGCGAGCTGAAATATCTTGTCTTTATAAATCTCGATTAACTCCGCAAAAGCTTCACGGTCTCCGCGTTTTGCCCGCTGAGTCAACCGTTTCTCTACAAAATCCATGCGATCCTCCCCACAATACCGTAATCCTATATACGGATGATACTGCATATGGTTTCATTTTTAATCTAGTGTTTGTGCAGATAATTTGTTGGGAAATAGAGGAATACGCGTATGGCTTTCCTCTATATATAAGTAATGATAGCTCATTTATCTCACGGGTGGAAAGGAGAGTGCAACGATTGTCAAAAAAAGACGTTCTTCTCGAGATTGAAATGCTGCGAAAAGAACTCAACGATCAGTACAAAAAACAAGCCTGCATTACTCCAGAATTAGTTACGCTAAGTGTACAACTGGACCAGCTATTAAATAAACTTCGTCTCCATCCTTAGAATGTACAGCTTTCCCCCATCAATGTAAAGATGCGGTAAAACAAAAAAAGAGGGCCAAAAGCCTCTCTTTTTTCATGATGATCTTCATTTATTTTATAGTAATTTATCACCAAAAACGGAACTCATTAAGGCGACCGCAACGCGAGCTGTCATGTTTTCACGGTCTAGAATCGGGTTGACCTCTACGAATTCTGCCGAACAAAGAATATCTGCATCTGCCAGCATTTCCAATGAAACATGCCCTTCACGATAGGAGATACCACCTATTACTGGCGTCCCTACTCCCGGAGCATCGTGTGGATCAAGTCCATCCAAGTCGAGACTCAAATGCACGCCATCTGTATTTTTAGACACATGCACGATTGCTTCATCCATGACTCGAGCCATACCCAACTTATCAATTTCATGCATGGTGAAAACCTTCATCCCAATACGCTTGATCAATTCACGCTCACCTTGATCCAGATCCCGCGCACCGATGATGACCACGTTTTCTGCCTTTACCTTTGGAGTATATCCCCCAATGTTCGTCAGACGCTCATGCCCATACCCCAAACTCGCTGCCAAAGGCATACCGTGAATATTTCCCGATGGAGAAGTGGCACCCGTATTCAAATCACCATGAGCATCAAACCAAATCACACCCAGGTTTTTTACATGCTTAGCCACACCTGCAATCGTTCCAAGGGCAATGCTGTGATCGCCACCCAATACAAGCGGGAATCGACCAGCAGTCATGATATCGCTTACAACATTGGCAAGCTTTTCATTGGCTTCCACGACTTCATCCAGGTATTTATGGTTTTCCGTCTCGGTGAAGTGGTGAGGACGTGTGACAAAAATATCTCCTCGGTCTTCAATATTGAAACCCATCTTTTCCAGGCGTGCTACCACACCTGCATAACGGATAGCGCTAGGTCCCATATCAACTCCGCGGCGGTCTGCACCTAGATCCATCGGTACACCAACAATGCTCATGTTTTTGTTCATAGAAGTGCCACCCTTTCCTTCGTTCATTCATTCTCTACCCCTATATTGTAGCCCCGGAAAGCAAAATGACTCAACTCGACATGATTTTGCATAAATAACCTGTCGGACAAGCTTTGTCAAAACACAAAAAAACGAGCAACCATTTCGGTTTCTCGTTTCTAGTAAGCATATGGAGCGGGTGATGGGAATCGAACCCACGCGACCAGCTTGGAAGGCTGGAGTTCTACCATTGAACTACACCCGCATATAAAAATGGTCGGGAAGACAGGATTCGAACCTGCGACCCCTTGGTCCCAAGCCAAGTACTCTACCAAGCTGAGCTACTTCCCGATAAGTGGCGTGCCCTGAGAGATTCGAACTCCCGACCTTTTGATTCGTAGTCAAACGCTCTATCCAGCTGAGCTAAGGGCACCTATTATGATTTTAAAAAACTGGTGAGCCATGAAGGACTCGAACCTTCGACCCTCTGATTAAAAGTCAGATGCTCTACCAACTGAGCTAATGGCTCGCAAAATGGCTGGGGTACTAGGATTTGAACCTAGGAATGACGGAGTCAAAGTCCGTTGCCTTACCGCTTGGCTATACCCCAACAACCCGCAAAATAAAAAAATGGTGGGGAGAGACGGATTCGAACCGCCGAACCCGGAGGGAGCAGATTTACAGTCTGCCGTGTTTAG
>NZ_CP176370.1:207500-312500 GCF_046196545.1 Brevibacillus fortis | reverse complement strand
TCCTGATGCACGCGAGCGACTCCGCGAAAGATACACATCTTGCCCTCCCTGTGATCATTGATCAACTTCGCAAGGATGGTTATGAATTCGTTACGGTATCTGAACTCATTTCGGGTACAAGTGTAGACAGCAAAGAAATTCAGTAAAACAAAAAAAGCTGACCTTCATTGGGTCAGCTTTCTCTTTTTACCAGACGGTGCAATTGCATGACTTGCCAGACGTTACAAAACAATAGTGGAACGAGCATGGACAGAGTGGCACGCACATTATCTTCTTTCAATGCTGGAATCCATTCCAGTCCCGTAACGACAAACATAAAGAACGTCGTCGGTATCCATGCAGATTTATTGGTCAGACTCACTTTTCCATATGCGGTAACAATAGCGATAATCAATAATAGCGTTGGCTCAATAAAGTACGTACTAAATCCTTTTCCTTCACCGAAGGACGTATAGCGAAGATAAATCATATCGAAAAAGACAAACAAAATAAGAAATACTTGGACGCTTTTCCACAGCGAAGCCGTTTTAAATATCGTTTTGGCGAAATAATTAATTGTCATATACGCAAAAAAACCCATCTGAGCCACAATACTAATGGTCATTCCATACAGTAGATACATGAACAAGCCGACAAAAAAGTTACCGGTGCTTCCCACAAGCAGCTTGTCCAAATCAAAAATAAGGGCAACCAGGATCCCACCTAATCCCCCAAGCAAGAGCGTGGTAATAAAAAGCCAGCCATACTTACGCAAACTCACCAAGTATTCCCTCCCATCCACATCGAATATGATTGTACCAATGGATACAAGAAAATACTAGCGTAAGAACAAAACAAAATGCACACGTTACTTGTAGGCAGAGTAAAGAAGGAGGTGTCCACCCCATGAGAAAAAAGACGATGTCTTTTTGGTTAACCGCTCTTGTCTGTCTGGTGCTAACCAGTTGCGGGGGTGGCGGACAAGCGCAAAGTTCGTCTCAGCCTGATTATAAAAGCGTCAAAGACATGGTGCTGGACATATTACAGACGGACGAAGCGAAGCAATCTGTTAGCAAGATGATGAAGGATGAAAAGTTTAAGCAAAGCCTGATGCTCGACGAGTCAACTGTGCGGACAACCTTGATTCAAAGCATGACGAATCCCAATAGTCCGCACATCAAAGAAGCGTTTAAAGACCCGAAGTTTGCAAGCGCCATGGCGAAATCCATGAAAAACGAGCAAAAAACGCTCATGAAGGACCTGATGAAGGACCCTGAATACCAAAAAGAGCTCATTAGCGTCATGAAAGACCCTGAGTTTGAGAAAAATTTGATGGACCTGATGAAAAGCTCTGCTTATCGACAACAAACTATGCAAGTGATGAAGGATTCCTTGCAAAGTCCTTTGTTCCAGGCTGAACTCATGAAGATCATGACCAAAGTATCTGAGGACATGACAAAACCGAAGGAGCTCAAGCCAAAGAAAAAAGGGAAGGGAAAAGAAGGTGGCGGTGGTGGTGGTGGCGATTCCGGTGGAGGCGGCGGCGGAGGCAGTTCTTCCTAAATGCAAAGGTGAGCTCTTTAAATAGAGCCCACCTTTTTTACGTACATTTTTATCGTTGCACAGTTTCCCCGCATTTTTCTACAACACGTTTTGCCATATCGATGTAGATCTGACCAATTTCCGTCTTTTCTCCATAGATGGATGGGGAATAATCAGGTTCAGATGGATGATTCTCCGGTTGGCCCAGCGGAATTTGAGCGAGCAGCTCACATGTCAATGTCTCGGCAAGCTTAGCTCCTCCACCACGCCCGAATACGTACTCTTTCGAACCATCCTTTGCTTCGTACCACGCCATGTTCTCCACAATGCCGAGGATTTCATGACCGGTCCGCTTTGCCATAGCCCCTGCCCGAGCTGCGACAAATGCTGCAGTAGCATGAGGAGTCGTTACCACAATCTCCATGCTTTGCGGAATCATGGTGTGCACGTCGAGGGCCATATCTCCCGTTCCTGGAGGCAAGTCCAGCAAGAGGTAGTCCAATTCTTCACCCCAATGCACTTCCGTAAAAAAGTTACGCAGCATTTTCCCCAACATAGGGCCACGCCAAATGATCGGAGAGTTGTCCTCCACAAAAAAGCCCATGGACATAACCTTTACGTTTTGCTTTTCAACAGGCAGAATGGTTTCACCAATCACGGTTGGACGTTGTTCAATATTCATCATATCTGGCACACTAAAGCCGTAAATGTCTGCGTCGATAATGCCTACTTTTTTTCCTAAACGCGCGAGGGCAACAGCCAGGTTCACGGTCACCGTCGATTTTCCGACGCCACCTTTTCCGGAAGTGACCGCGATAAAGGTCGTATTCGAATCTTTCGCCAAGATCGGGTTCAGGAGGGGAGCTTGTCCCGGTGTCATGTTATGTGTTTGCCCACCTTGGTTCTTGCGAAGCTGAGCAGACAAAGCCGCACGTTCCTCGTCTGTCATCGAACCGAATTGCAGGCGTACTTCTTCCGCTCCTAGCGCTTTCACAGCTGCGATAACATCGTCCTCGATCTTGGCTTTGAGCGGACAGCCCGAAATCGTCAGAACGACTGTGAGGCTTACTCTCTTGCCTTCAATATGGATATCCCGAATCATGTTGAGCTCGACCAAGCTACGATTAATTTCAGGGTCTTTTACATCGCGTAGTGCTTCGAGAACCTGTTCTCTGGTCAACATTTTGGTTCACCTCATCTATGATCTTTTCAAACATTTTCATGCTGGTATAACGACAGCCTATGCGCGTTCATTATAGCATATTCGGGCGGTCGGGACACGATCATCGCCCTCTTAAGGTGTAATTGGCGCTTTTTCTCCCGAGTACTGACGCAAGATCCCTTGATAAATGGCATTCGCCATAGCCTTTTGGTATTCGACGCTCTGAAGTCGCTTTGCCTCCTCCGTATTGCTGACAAAGCCTACTTCTACCAAAACGGCCGGGCAGTTAACCTCCCGAATCAAGAACACATTGTTAGTCTTACTCGGGACCCGATCTGTATGACCGATCACCCGTTTGATTTCATCTTGGATCAGATAGGAAACTTCTTGGCTCTTTTTGAAGGTGGGGGAATAGAAAGTCTGCGCTCCCGACCATTTCGGAGAAGGGATAGAATTCACATGAATACTGACCAAAAAGTCTGGTGTACTATCATTGACCAGCTTCACCCTGTTTCGAATATCCTCAGATTTTCGTTTACGTGCTTGCGCTGCATCCGGACTAGCCAAATCCTTATCTTCTTCCCTCGTCATGACCACAAATGCACCCGACTGCTGGAGGAAATCCCGCAAGTACATGCTAATGGCCAAGGTCACTTCCTTTTCAACCACATCACCGCCTTTGGAAACGGCACCGCCGTCTAGTCCCCCATGCCCTGGATCAATGGCTATAACCGTTCCTGTCAGCGGCAGCGACCATGCCTGCCAGGAAGAGCGATCAGGCGCTTCGTAGGTGAACAACAGCATGAGTACCGCAAAAGCCAATATCCAGCCTACTCCTTTTCGTGTCACAGTGTATCGTCCCCTTTGTCCCATTCTCGTTCCATCATATGGACAAACATGGACAAATATACCCTTTTGTGAAAAGGAAAAACCCCCTGCCTGCGAACAGACAAGGGGTTTGTATCGAACAGCAATTAGCGCTTGGAGAATTGAGGTGCGCGACGAGCTGCTTTCAAGCCGTATTTCTTACGCTCTTTCATTGTTGGTTTCGGTTCTTTAAGGTTTCCGCATATTAATAGGAAGATTTACATCTTAGGTTCCGTTTATTTAAGATACTTTCTGATAGAAATATGGTCAAAATATGGTCACGACGAGAGTCCTAGAGATTATGTTCTAGGGCTTTCCTTTTTACTCCGCCTTCACAAATTTTTCAATGTATTTTGCACGTTCTTCCTTGGTGAAAAACTTGTTCACGATTTCATTCCGCCACTTGTCTTTATCAGTTTTAGTTTCAGCAACAAAAAACCCAGCAAATATTTTGCATTTACTGGAAAAATGTTTACCCATCCAAATTTTTTTGTGGTAAAGTGAAATAAAATACAGAATTTGGGAAAAGGGGGCTTAATGAGGTGTCGCTTTCATTAGGTGAACTCATTAGCAGTCATCGTAGTCGACGCAATCTAACACTAGCAGACCTTTCGGAATTGTCAGGAGTCAGTAAAAGTACCATATCATTAATTGAAACAGGAGAGACTAAGCGGCCCAGCTATGCCACTTGGAGAAAGATAGCGGAAGCCATCGATATAGCACCCAGCATCATCATAAACGCATTTGTAGACACTACACATCATCCTAAGACATTAGAACTCGTCCTTGCAGAGGTTATCCACGAAGGATGGGAAGCTCTTGTCGCTAAAGTTGCTACGCATTATTTAGAGTCACCAAAGATCGATACGTTTAGAGCGTTAGATCATATCGCCAGTACAGCCAGAGATACAGAGAACAAACGAATAAAACGCATCTTGTGCGATACGATTATTAGTTTCGCAAGAAGCAGGGGAATACCCTCATATCTAGCAAACGCCTTGTATGAAAGGTATTTGATTGAGCGTGACGACTTCTCTCGTTTCGAGGAAACGTATCGACGTGGGAAGGAACTGCTTCTCTATGTCGAGCATCTCTATGTAGAAGATCGAATCGATTACTATTATAAAATGGGCGTTCACGCCAACATACTCGACTTGCACGACGAAAGTATCGATTTATGTAGGCTCGGTTTACGAGAGGATCGGTCAGATAACAGACCTAAAGCATCTGCATATATCTCCCTATTCAACTCGTGCATTTACTTTGGAGACTTCCATGTTGCTGACATCTACCTAAAAGAGTACGAAAACAGCGAATACGCTGATTTTCGAAAGAACCATTTTCGCGCTACTCTACTTGCGAAAAAAGGGCAGCATGAGGACGCAATCAGTTTGTTCAACGTCTGCTTAAACGAGACTAACAGAGAAGGGCGTATATCCATCGTCGTCGACCTCATGGAATCGTATTTGGAGGCTGGAAAGACAGACGATCTCATGCTATTGATCGAAACGGAGGATCAGTTTCTGCCAGAGAGAATGCCGCAGCATCCGTACCGAATTAAGACACTGGCCCAATACTACAGACGTAAGGCGTTGTGCTTAATCTCAATGGAGAGATATGATCAGGGTTTTCATAGCCTGATCGAGAGTATCAAATATTACAAGCACATAGGCATAGCTACAGAGGTCATCGAAGGCATACGGCTTTTCCTACGCCATCATCGAACTAACAATAAAAATCTGTCCTTTGAACACATGGAGTTAATTGAAAACATATGTGATAATATTTTGTAATATATAGAAGGAGGAGAGTTTAATGCAGAAGCTACTTTTGGTTTTTGCTCTTGTGGTGTTCTTTTCCTCGCCTGTAGTATCGGAAGCGTATGATCCAAAGTCAGAGCCTTATCGAGTTGAACCTGATTGGTAAACGTTGTGCAGAGAGGGGGGGAAAATTCCTTCTCTTTTTTTATTCCCCCCTTGTTACTATCAGACAATTGGTTAGTCATTCTATTACATCGTTTTTCTCAATCTAAAATTGTTCCATAAAATAGAAAAGACCCCCAGATTATCCGAAGGAGGGTTATCGCTTTCATACTGTTCATTTTTCTGTTAGATAGTCCATCATTGTGAACATATGCCAAGGCAGTTCACTCATTATCCCTACTGGATTGTCACTCAACCTATCAAGAAACTTATTATGTTTAACAACCGGGAAAATATAACAGAAAATACAAAATTGTAAATTTTTATATACAAGCAAATTGGCAAGTGCTAATATTGTAACTGATAAATATTACCAAATAAGGAGATGTTTTCTGTGAAAAGGATAATTGCTTCAACCATTACTGCTTTATTACTTTTAGCACCTCTTGGGCAAGAGGCTTTTGCTGCAGAACGAGATACCGCAACTATCGTTTTAAAAAACACGAATGGTTCTGACGAGTTAATTAAAGTTAACATTCCACTTAAAGCTGAATCTACAATAGAAAAAGTTGAGTTCGCTCTAAATGAATTGCTTTCAGGCAAATATGAAAAACGGAATGTTTTTAGTGAGATTCCTAGGGATACAGAAATCAAGAATCTAGAACTTGATGGTGATAAATTAGTAATTGACCTCAATAGCGAATTTGTAGACAACCTAACGAATAATCATAATGTAGGATTTATCTTAGACTCTTTCTTAGGTACAGTTTTTCAATTTGAAGAGATTCAACAAGTGGAGTTTTTAGTAAACGGAGAGTCAATTAAGAATCTCGATATGTACGATTTTTCTATCCCATTTGAACGAATGAACGATGAAGAAGATGAGGAGAGCAAAAGTAAAATTGTCCCGCTGGGCGCAGATCCCGGTACTAACCCAGTTATCGTAATTGATCCCGGGCATGGTGGAAAAGATCCTGGTGCAGTTGCAAGTGACGGTACAACTGAAGCAGAGTTAAATTTAAAAATCGCAAGAAAACTCAGGGATTATCTTGAGGATAATCTAGACGCTACAGTTTATATGACTCGTAATTCAGATGAATATGTAGATTATTCTGATAGGTACAACCTTGCAAATGATGAGAACGCAGATTTGTTCATTAGTGTTCATCTAAATTCTGTTACAAATAAAAGTGTAAAAGGTACAACTGTAATTTATCCAAATAATCACGACATTTCTATTAGTAAGAGCGCAGCAGATTTTATTCATGACAGGGTTACAACCGTTCTTTATGACTACAAGGCTCCCTATAAAGACACTCGTAATCTCGCAGTACTTAGAGGTACTGACGTGCCAGCTGTTTTAACTGAAACAGGTTTTATTTCAAATAGTTCTGATTTGAAATACTTAAAAACCAGTGATGGACAAGATGAAGTGGCATATGAAATATATCGTGGAATTAAAAATTGGTGGAATGACTAACACCCACATTACATTTTAACTATCGATAATAGAGGAGAGATTTTACCATGCAAAAAATACAATTCATTGTAATAAATCTACTCCTACTCTTTGTACTTTGTGCCTGCTCAAATAGTTCCGAGGATAATCAGAACATTGAGGCAACACTAACTGGCATCGCTGCCCAGTATATTGAAGCTGAATATGCTGGAAACAAAGATGTTCTCCTGAACATTACGACTGGAGATGCCAAAAAAGCTGTTGAAGAAGGACAGCTAGATATTTTTAATAATCAGCACCTAGACAAAATTGTTGATACCAAAGTAAATAAAATTTCTGATGAAGAATATCATTTAGTTATAACAGTCAGCTCATCTCCTTCTGAACAAGAACAGGCTACAAATTACTTTGAAAATGTAACGTTAACCAAAACTAATAATATCTGGTTGATCTCTAAAGTAGATCGTGATCAATAACCCCCAAACCGCCTTTCCAGGCGGTTTGCCTATTACAGGAATTTTAGAAAATACCTATTGCTCTGACTTTAGTATTAGAATTAGCCTATGTCTATTAATCTTCGGTTCAATGATATACCTTCCGTCTGAGACCGTCTGATCCGTTCGTTCAAGCAACATTGGGTATATAAATTCCATATAGAATCACCGCTATAATTGTATCAATACCAAAAGAGACATGCGCTGGTAATTACTCGTAACTCACCTTCATAATGTCAGGGAAAGGGATTTTCCTTGTTGTTTATTCAAAGTTCGTTTACCTTTGGCGTTTTTCGGTGCCCAGTTAGAAAAGGTATTCACAATAATCTAAAACGGCTTCTCAATTTGGATAATCTACCTTTTTATCAATTTCTTTTCTCAGCTTTGGTCTGATGAAGACTCCCCCGAACAAATGGACGAATTTAAACCGACTGCTAATATAGGCAAGGACACAGGAACATACAATCGTAAGTATAAATAACATTACCACTCCTGAATCTCCTACTCTCAATCCTTTGAAGTGAAACAGCAATTGACTGATGATCAAAGGATGGATCAGGTAAATGAAAAAGGAATGGGTAGAGAACCAACAGACCGAGTTTAATACCTTCCTCGGCCAACCAGTCATGCTTGTTGACAACCTGTACATGAACAACGCGCTTACAACCGTGTACAACAAAGTGCTCGGCTTAGTTGAGGAGGCAAAAGTGTCCGTCCATTTACTATCGACCACCAATACGATCAGAGAGGCAAACCATGGTACAAAAGTTTGCCAGAGCGTCAGCTTTCCAACAAATGCTGAGATTTCATTAAATCTCATTGCCACGAACATTCCCAAAACGAAGTAAAACACCCAAACAGGAAAAAGAATAACATAAGGTACCTTGATGCTAGGTAGTACGATGAGTTGGTTGGCATGTAAATAAATTGCCATGTGCATTACTAAGGTCGATATAAATGAAACTGTTAGCGTCCAACTCGTCTTCGTCCGTAGAAGACTCTTCAAGAATGGATATATTAGATAGAGTTGGCAAATGATCACCAAGAAATATAGGTGAACGTAAGCCGTACCTTTCACCATATGCTCCCCTAGTGTTGTTAAAAGAACCCAGGGTTCGGCTGACCCAAAATTATATCGCTGGGCATAGGTAAAGTAAAGTATGCTCCAGATCAAATACGGTAGTAAGATCTTATTATACCGCCTTTTAAAAAACTCTCGTTTCCCTATGCTCCCCCGGTCACTTAAGGCAAGACTTAACCCTGAAAGTAGAATAAACATTGGTACAGCGAAACGCGCTACCTGATTCCAAGCAAACGACATTACACTAGTTTCTACATAACTCGCTGTTACATGGATTGAGATTACTGCAATAGCACTGATAGCCCTTAGATAATCAATCTCTTTAATTCTCGTATGAACGCACCTACTCTTTCCTCTATGTTGTGGTACCTCTGCAACAGTTTTCCATTAATGATAATAACATTCTTTTGTAAATATCGGAAAGTGTGGCTATTTTCCCCTACCAAAAATAAACAAAAGACCAGTCTCTGCTTTTTTACAGATACGGGTCATAGTTTATTCGAAGACATTCAATTTGTACGTTCTCTTTTTATATGTAGCTAACTTTCATAATATCTAAGAAAGGAATTTTCCTTGTTGTTTCGTCTATTTCAACGTGAACGAGTCTGGTACGCGAGTCAAGTACCGTGATCCGTCCGCGCACTTTTTCAGGCATTCCCCAAACAGTCAACGCTCTTTCGTCACCATCTTCTTTTGCTTCAACGAGCAGATTCCCCAATTCTTCTAATTCAAATTCATCCCGAGTCGGTCTTTTTGGTGTGGTTGACTTTGCCATAGAGTCCTCCTTAGTCCGCTTTTACGGCCGTTATGTGATCCATAGATATCCACTGGTTATCTTCGTCGGTCACAAGCTTAATTCTCCTGCCGTTCTGGTCAATCCACTTGACCACGCCCCACATTGTACATGTGGTTCCCAGGTTTCCTTTTACGGGTCTCCACCAAGAAACTGTGACAGAATAATCTTCCCGAGCTGCATCTCTCAAGACGTACTGGAACGATTCCATCTCATCTTGCTCAAGGATCGGCATGGATACGAGTTTGTCGTCTTCCTTCATCGAAAGATACAATTCTCGCTGTTCGGGAAGCACGAAACGCATGGATGCGAATAGATTATCAATTTTCTTTGCCAACGTTACCGCCCCTTTCGTTCCCACGATGTAATTTACTTCGATGTTATCCGGTTCCGACCGCCGCCACTCTATGTACTCTTCGCGTGCCAACACTTCAAGCACCGACATCACGTCCTCGCGGCTTCGTCCGGTCTTTACGCATATCTCGTCAATGCTCGGGGGTCTCGGTTTCATTGCCGAATAGTTTCCGATAATCCGAAGCACCTTACGCTCAATATCAGATAAGGTCATAGTCACCACTCCCACAAAAAACAAGAACGTTTGTTCGTATTATATACGAGCATTAGTGGAACATGCAAATAAAAAACAACCCTAACCTTCATTGGTTAGGGGTAAAAGTAATAATAATTATCGGGATTTTTTTGATTGAGCAGCGAACATCTTTCTCTGCCTCTCCTTACTGTTACTCTCTCCTTCTCTTCCATTTAGGAGTTTATTAAGGAACTGATCGACTGTTTTGTCGAAAAATGTCGTATTACTTAATGTAATGTCGAAGAATACATGATAAATGGTGGTAAAAAAGTGGTACTATTAGGTAACAAGTACTAATACCTTGAATTTGGCATTTGCTGGGGGTACTAATCATGATTGATGTAGCAGGGGACATAAATAAAATAGATTCGCAAGAGGACTACAAAGAATTTGAGGAAAAAATTCTATTAAAAAAAGGCGAGCTTGATGAACTCTCCTCTAAAATAAAATCAATAGCAATGGATCCAAATTTTATTGTCGAATGGCCGTATTTTTTATCTAAGTACATGCAGCCTAAATATGGCAATAAGGCAGCTAGATATTTGCAAAATTTATTAGAAGGTTCAGAGAGTGCTTTAGAACTAATTGCAGATGAATATAAGAATGAAATGGCTTGGTTTATTTATAAGCATGAAGATCTTCCTGCCAGATGTAAAATGTATGCCAAAAACCCTCATTCCCTAATTTCGTATACTCCTTACAGTAGTGAGGGTACGTTTGCATTGCAAGTTACACGTGTCGATAACAAATCCTTCAGTTTTTATTTTTCATTTGATGAAAAAGTCCTATTAATCAAAAATTTATTTGGTAGTTTAATTGCCGATTGTAACAAATACGATTTGAAACTTGATGAAGAGGAAATCAACAGTTTTGAACAAATTATTGATGTGCTCAGCATTATAAGCGAGGAGGAGGAAATCAATGATTTTGAACGATCACTTGATGATATATTAAGCACTTTAAACGAGGAGGAGGAAGGATGAGTCTCCCAAAGTATGAAGTGCGAGAGCGGAAGGAAGAATATGCTAGTTTCGGAGTATATAGAGGTGGCTATACTCCAAAGCAGAAAGTTAGCCCCGTTCAAACTGATACATATACGGAAGTCATCTTAAGAAAACACGCAGAATATGTTAAAATAGGTTTGAGTGACGAACTCGACGGCCTTTCTAAACAAATTACAACTTTAAACGATACAATCATAAATTTGTCCCACGGTTTGGAACAGATGGCAAGCGGAAGTGGAGGAGGTGGTGATATGGATGACCTTAAGAGAAGAGTTGAAAAGCTAGAAAATAAGATAGAAAGTATCGATACCCGGTTGAGTGGTGTTGAGACAAACGTCTTGCTTATTAAGGAGAATACAAAGAAACTTGAAAGTATGCCTACCTCAATAGAGATTCAACATTTTATCTCTCAGGCCATTACAGAATCACTAAAACCTATTCCCACTGAGGACAAAGTCAAAACAATTGTTCGTGATATTGTGAAGTCAGATAAAGTTACAACTGAAGATTTTGTTGAGAAGACTGTGGGAAAAGCAAAATTACATTTAATCTTCTGGTATATAGGTACGGCACTTGCTTTAGGTTCTTTAGTGTTTGGGATTATTAGATTCCTAAAACCATAAAAAAAAGCGCTATTTAAGCGCTTTTTTTATTTGCTCTTTTGCCTCATGAAAAGAAGATATCGATGTTTATCCCTATCGTAAATGTATAAATGATTACTTTCAATTTCAGTTGGTTTGTTCCCTAAAACAATCCGATTTGAATCTAAGGAATACAAAACAAAAAGCGGTTGATTTTGCACAGTTTCTATATGTGGGATAATCATTTTATATGTATACTTGTCGGATGGAGCTTCTACCTTAAACACATCGCGGTACAAATGAATTGAATAATGAAAATAAAATATAGCAAAAAGTGTGCTTGCCAAAATTGAGACGAGTAGAGACAGCCAATCTGTTTCTTTGATCATTAGATGATACATTGTAATTGCTGAACTGCAATATATTGAAAAGTAAGCACTAACGAAGTGTGTTAGAAGCAGATATTTATAATACCGTTTGTTTTTTCTGTAATCTGGTGCATATTCTTCTTTACGAATTAGTTTTGAGTACAATGCCACGAACTTTCTTATGGCCAAATGGACCATGATGATACTGAAACTAATTAATAAGGTTGTAAGAACGAGCACGCCAAGCCAAATCAAAAAATATGAAACGTTATCATTTTTTGCTATTGAAAGGGCTATTCCTCCTCCTAGTAAATGAGCGAATAGAATCAGTATCAGTGTAAACATTAGCTGTTTATATCCAGTTTCCCAACTTTGTTGATCCTTTGTATCGAATATTTTATCGAAGTCAGACTTTTTTGCATATCTAATGAATGCTTTGATTAGCTTTACAACTGTTGAAATCAGGAAAACCCCAAAACCAATGATCATAATAAAAGGGTAATCTCTGGCAAAAGTTGATAAGAAAGGTATTTCATTCATAATTACCACTCCATTACAAGTAACAAAAGGTTTCATTTACTTTTTTTAGTTATATACTTTACCTTTGAATATTGTCATGTGAAAAAGTCTTTTTTACAGAAGAGAAAAAAGTTAGATAACAAATAAAGCTCCACTATTTAGTGGAGCAGTATACCTTTTCCCCAGCCGTCAGGTGGTCCAACTACCAGTGGACTACCTCCCCCTTCTGGCGGTCCATACATTTGCCAACCAGGACCACCGTCCAAGTTCAGTCCCCAATCAGGTCCTGTTGCTTTCATTCCCCAGCCTGGACCATCATCAAACTTCACGCTATCCCATCCTGGGCCTTCTTGCATCTTCCACTCAGGTCCAGTAAATAGGACGACTTGTGGTCTCTCGCCAAGATCAAGACTCAGTGGAATGCCGCGTTCACCAACATCTTTTAAAATGTGGTAAGTCATTCTATCACCTCGCTTTTTCTCAATCATACAATTGTTCCATAAATTAGAAAAGCTCTCCTTGGACGTATCCGAAGGAGGGCTTCGTCTGTTTTTACCCATTATTCCTGTTTCTGCTTAATACATGAGGATTGTCCAAATGATAAGCCGAGTCGTTAAAGTATTAAAAGCATTATAGTCTGATTTTCCCGGTTTCTTTCAGTAATTTAACTAAAAGAATAAGGGAATAAGTAATTATTAGCAGCGAACTACCCAATCCCGTTAGGCTGCTATAAATTAACTCGTCTACTCTTGTTTCCAATTCTAATGATGATTCTAGGATAATTGACCACCAACGAAATATAATGATTTGAACAAAAGTATTGAGGATCAGTATGGAGATTCTTCGTTGTAACGACAAGAAAACCATAAATAGAGCAAACAATACGCCAGAATACTGTATAAACCGAATAAACTCCCCTTTATTTAGTACTACCGGAATATCTGCGCCCATAAGAAAATGAAGAAATAGTTGAATGCTACTTCCAATTAATAGCACAACGAATAGTAACCAATTAAGAAATGCTTGCATACTTCCCCTCCTTTATGGTTATTACTCTTTCGTTCTTCGAATAAAAACATACTTTACTCATGATTTCTTCCATGACTAATTCACTAGTCTAAAGCCTTTTTTACTGTATCTTGGACCCAATTAGGTAGGTCAGCTATTGCATCCCATACTATTCTATTTCCATCTTTGCCACTCTCCCCCATGTCTATTTTTTTTGTCCGTTCAATGACTTCATCTAATCCTTCAGAGATTACATCTGGAATTAAAAAATCAACTTTCTTAAGCGCTCTTGCTAATTGTCCTGGATAGATATGACCGATTATTTCCCAAGTTAGAGAGTCGGATGATATATCCAATCGCTTATTGTATTCCATCCTATAATCACTTCTAATTTGATCTGCGATCTTCTCAGCATTATTTATATCTTCTCTAATAGCATTTCTAAGGTCCTTATCATTATCTAAATGTATCACGCCTTTTTCCATCGTCCATGTAATTAAATTATCACCTATCTTAAGCGTTCCAGGTTCACGTTTACTTGAACGAGCTGCTAAAAGTTGTTGTGCCTCAGAAGATATTTGAACTGTGTCAGCGTCAGTTGTATTGTTTTTTAAATCTTGGTTTACTGTTTCTTTTGGTTGAGCCACAGCAGCATTTTTAGCTGTATACATTGCTTGAATGTTTTTTGATGAAAGGCCACTTTGAGACACACTAATAGACATTAATTTACTACCCCTTCACAATGTATGTTTTAAATCCCACTATTTACACTTTAAAGTTTATATGGGATTTATTTCTAATTTTATTACAATTTCATTTATATGTAAATTATTTTTTCTAATTAAAAGTACTTACTAAAACAAATTCAATATTATTTTCACATGTATGCAAATTAGACCCTCTTGTAAATTACTCGAAGAGAGGGTCTGTCGAATATTTATTTTGATTTAAATGCAACACTGTTCAAAGAGATGTATGGTACGTTTCTTTCATTTCACCTTATCTTCAGTACTTGCTATCCATAAGACACTGAGAACGCTTCGCTTTTTAAGTCTTTTGTTCAGTTTTTCATTACTTTCCGTATACGCTACATCACACAAATAGTGATACATCTGCATTACTAATAACTCCTGCTTAACATCAATCGACCATAATAATAAAAATAGCCCTCCCCAGTTTAACCGGAAGGAGGACTACTGTAGTTATTGGCTTTTTTCTGATGTACCTACCGAATCTCCTGCATCATTCTTGATACGCTCTGCATCCACATATCCTTCGGCCACCATGTACGCGACAACAGAGCCGAGAGCCGTAATCATGGCAGTTACCTTGGTAATAGTGTCACCGTCCATTCCAAACAGCACCAGCACGCTCGTGATAAAGGCAGCCAATGCCATCCACAGTTTGCGCGATGAAAGCTTGCGTTTAAACTCTACGTTCATGATCTACATCCTCCTCCGTTGGCCAAGAAAATCCGGTGTGTTTGTTGCGCGGTCTGTCAGCACAAAAATGAGCCAAGACATGTCTTCCAAGACTGCCTGTGGCTCTGTTCGTAATCGTTTTTTCCACTCCTCTGCGTTGTTTATCAAGGCTTTGCCTTCTGTATCCTTCTTGCTGGCAAGGCTGTCCAACGCCTTGTCTGCGAGTTGGAGCTTCCACGGTTGCAGTGCTTTCACTGTGTCTTCCTCTCCTCTATCCACAGGTTTATCAACAGATTGGTAATATTCTCGCAAATACGCTACAGGATCGGTATGTGTCCCGAATCCACCGCGTCGAACCTCGTAATGCAAGTGTGAGCCAGTGCTGCGCCCGGTACTGCCTTGCAGTCCGACGACGTCTCCACACTCGACCCGGTCGCCAACCTTGACGGATGCACTGTGTAGATGGGCATATACGTGTGTGCAGCCGTTCCGGTCTTTAACCGCCACTGCGATTCCAAAGCCCCCATATCCTGATCCTTTTACACCTTCTTTTGCGTGCGTGACGACACCTGTGACAAAGGCATGGATTGGTGATCGATGTTTTTTAACCAGGTCAATCCCGGTATGGAATACCTGCTTGGTTGTGAAAGGATCTGCACGCGGTCCATATGGGCTGGTCACACGGTATCCTTTGAGCATCTCGTCTACCTTAGACACGGGCATCGTAGTCCTCTCCTTCCGTATCATGCTCATTGGACCGTGGTTTGCGTAATTCTTGCACTGCTCGTACACCGAACACGCCACCCGCCACTGTCATTAGGACTGGAGCCATCATATCCAAGAGAGCAAGGTAGCCCGAATTTACAGGCTTACCTAGCAACGAGAGAATAAGCCCAATCGCTACGAAAAGAAAAAAGACAGTGCTTGCGATCAGAAGCAGATAGTCCTTCTCACTGACGCCATCTCTGTCATTTAGGAACGTCTTCATACCGCCATCCCCTTCCACAGCAATGATATTGCTCCAAGAATTAGCGCACCAATAACCGTACGCCAGAGCCATCTTTGGTTGTCAGCCACCTCATTCAAACGGTGGTGTGCAGACTTGCCGTATTGAAGTGCTTCATTCGCTTTCTCTTTCGCCTCTTCCGCAGTAGCACGAACATCAGTCATAGAGTCCAGTTTTGTCTCTACTCGGACAATTCGCTCGCGGATATCAGATAGTACCTGCATCTCATTGTTTGACATGAGCTTATCCTCCTCACCCCCTGGGGGCAAAAGTAAAAGGAGCCGCGTGAGCAGCTCCCCGATATCCTCATTTTGTTGAGTCTTGTTGTTCGAGTTTTTCTATCCGTTTTTCTAATTCATGTATCTTTTTCTTGAATCCAGATCGTATGGCCAAATAAGTGATTACACCAACAGGTAGCCCAACGAATAGGATGGACGATAGTAAACCTATCCAGTCCCACTCCAATTGTACAGCACCAAATTCATACATGCATTATCCCCCCTGAATCTATCTTGAAAGTAATACGATTCAGGTATTGGTAAAGTCTCGAAGTAGATACAGCTCCCCATGAAAAACGCCACTTCGGATTTAGAGAAGGGCGTTTAAACTGTAGGTTTTTCGATTTGCTGAACAAGATACTCCGCAACAGGAACCTTGTACTCCTCTGGGAGTGACTTA
This sequence comes from Brevibacillus fortis, assembly GCF_046196545.1. Taxonomy (GTDB): domain Bacteria; phylum Bacillota; class Bacilli; order Brevibacillales; family Brevibacillaceae; genus Brevibacillus; species Brevibacillus fortis_A. The sequence goes on along the minus strand of NZ_CP176370.1, from coordinate 296,027 downwards.
ATATCACGGCGTTTTGTTTCAATCAGAAAGGCATACACCTTGACCATGTAATCCTTTACCATTAGGATTGTCCTCCTTTTAGGGCTTCGACTTCTTGTTTAAGCAGCAGAATTTCCTCGCCCTGATAAGCGATGGCATCGTGTGCATCTGTTAGTGCTGCTTTTTGTTGTTCAACAACCGTCTTTAGTTCATCATCAGTAGTTGTATCGACTAGTATATCTACATATTCGTACCACAACTTCTTTGTAGTCGGGTCGATATACAACAACGCATCCTTGCCCGGCTGGTAACTTGCGGCAGGTATTTCTTCCACGAGTACACCCGTTTCAAGCAATTCTTTCTCGCTTTTTTGTAATCCGTTGATCGGATCAAAAGGGACTGAATGGATAAACACCACTTTAGCTCGCAAACTCGATTCGGTGATAAACTCCACGTATTTCACGCTGTTCACTTCCCTTAATTAAGAATTTTAAACGTTTCACGCAAACAATTGGGCGTAGACACACCGATGTTGCTGCTAGTCATATATACATCTCCGTTTGGAGATGTTACAAGATCGTATTTTCTACCATCAGGTCTGATTACTTTCAAGAGTGCTCCAGTTGCTGCATCAAGCTTTTCTAACCTGTCCATTCCAACGTACCCACCTTCGGCCGATGTCGAGTACACGTACTTACTGTCCCTAGATACTGCAATGGATTCCGTTTTCACACTGGATGTGTAACCCCAGCGGTAACCTCCACTGAGGCTGACTGATTCGATTCTGTGACGTGAGTCGTACCCGCTCGTATACGCATTTCCCTCCGTATCGACAGCAAACCCACTGCCAAGAGGCATTGCTCTTTTGTAGTAATCCGTTGCACTTGATGTGTTGATGCGGTGAAGATACCCGGTTGGGGCAGCAACATATAATGATCCGTTTGCATGGGCAATCAGCGAAGGAGCACCATAAACGGAAGTCGTCCCCAATTGGTACGTCCATTCGACAGTTTTACTCGGTAAAATCGTTTTCCTGATTTCTGAGGTTGATGCCGACCGTTTAACCTCTGCTATATAGATGACATCTGCCGTTAACTGATCGACCGTGAAATTCCATAAATTGCTATCTGTTTGCCCGATTTGAAAGTCAATTCCAGCCTCAATAGCCCCTGTATATTTATTGATTTTGAAAAAACCAATGTAATATTTGAAATCTGTTTTTTGAAAATCCAACTGCACCCACGGAGTATCGTCTTTGCCCATTACTACTCGCATAATACTAGGATGATTGAGCGCCCCTGTAGGGTATATTCTCGCTTTCCAAATTTGATTGAGTTGAGAGTCGTACTTAATCAGGTTATTGCCGCTGGAAGATCCGTCAGAAATATAAAGATTCCCCAACGAGTCTACCGCTCTCACCCATGATGCCTCTTCCCCAAAAGTAAACAACACATGAGGCACGTTCAGATTTGATACCCCGATATTTCCGCCAATCTTATACTTGCCCAAGCCAATACCATGATCACGTAGTACATCACCAAAATTATTCATCGAAGCACCTCGTTTACTGGGTTTCGTTGAGCATCGTAGGTAATGTCCCACACTTCTGTCCGTCTGACAGTCGTTCCATTAGTCCCATAAAAGGTTCGTGTATCGACCGTGTAGTTGTCCCCTACCTTACTCGACAATACTGATCGCATAAACAGCGTACCATCTTTTCGTTTGTACTCCACAGTTGTATAAACCTGGGCGGCTGAGTCAAAGCCGCTACGGTATTTCCTAAAAGACTGATTGCTATCTTTATCCTCTGAGGACATAAAACCATCAGCTGTTGCTGTCGCCCGTGCATGAGCACTGCCACCTGCTCCCACATGATTAAAAGGAGCATACAAGGTATCAGCAGTTCCTTTGTTGATTGCGTCCTTTTGTATGCTATCTAGCTTGATCTTGTCTGACACACTCATAAATCCGGGCAACGATGTCGTAGCGTTATTATGGGTGTGGTCTGCTTTAGCAGCCCCTACCTGTTCTGCCGTTACCTTATGCGGATTGTCTTGCCTGTTTGCGTGGACGTTCACTTTGTCCTGAGCTCCTTCAGGCGTTTCCCAAATCAGAGAGCTATCCAAGACAGCACTGACGTTTTGGGCATTTCCGAATATGGCAATGATATCGAATGTCTTTTCTAAGACATCAGGACCGCCACCAACCGGGATGTACTCAGCCGTAGGGCCGCAGTTTGCGTAGCAAAACAAAATTTCGCCCTCGACAGGATCTTGAGCAAATAAACCAACTTCACGGAAATAAAAGCCTGTCGTGATGTCTTTGTTGCTGATGACTGTGCCGACCACAGCTTTGCCACCAGGTTGTAGTTTCAGCTTGGCAATCCCAAGAGACTGTTTTTGACTAATCAAGGCATTCAGGTCCACAATACTTTGTCCGCCTAGCTCTCCATCACCAATGCCAAAACGGGTATACTTTAGCTCTATACCCGTCTGAGCTTTTGCTATCAAATTCCTGCCTTTGTTCGTCAGGGTCATACCGCCAAAAGCACCCATCTATGTCACCTGCTTTACTGTAATCTTATCGCCCATGTGAATGATGCCAGCAAAGTAAAGGTTATGTTCCTCTACTTGTGATATCTCGATTTTCTCAAGCCATGAGCGAGTGTTCTTTACGGAATTGAGCGCCCGCGTAAACATGAGTGCTTGCTCCGTCGTTACGTCCCGATTATTCGTAATCACCTTGAAATAGCCAGGTTGCCCGCCATATTCAAACCACTCTTCGACTCGTCCATCTCCAAATACCGTGGATATCAACTCTTCCACAGCAGCAGGAGTCCCTTTCCTTCTGTGCCATGTTAAGCTGTTCTTTACCAGTTCGCGGCGCGTTTCCAAAGGCAAATCGGGATCGTAAAAATCGACGTGGAACTGCCAAGCTAAAAGGTCAATCACTTCTTCAGGATGTTCATCAATCCCGGACATAATCTCTGTTAGTTTTATAGCTATGGAAACCTCCTGAAACTCAGGTGTAAGAGCCTCGGCTATGAATACAGAGTCAGGATCTCGTTTCAAGCTCTCAGGGAGGATGTCTGATAGGGAAACATTGAAAATATCAATCATCTTCCAACCCTCCATAAGTTACTGTCGTGTTAAGGTCAACAGCCACTTGATGGGCTGCAACTGCTTTATAAACTGGTGTTACAACCGCCACTCGCTTTGCTCCTGCGTTTTTAATCCGTGTGATTAACTCTGTCGGGTCGATATCGCGGCCAAGCTTGGACTTCTGCCAAACCTTATAATCTTGGATTGCTTGCTCCACCTTTTGCCTAATTGACGCAGCTACGCTGCTTTCTGATGTACGAATCCAGTAGGTTAGGGATATGTCGTAGGTTATCGGCTCTGGAGCCAGCACCTTGACATGATCTGTGAGAGGCCGAATGTTTCTGTTGTTGCACACCTGATTTACGAGGTCGAGTATCTCCTGTCCTGGTATTTCCCCGCCTTTTAAAAGAGGCCGAATCTCCACTACGACTGGGGCAGGGCTCTCAACTGAAACGTCCACAATCAAAGGACTAGCCGATCTCGCCCAGTATTTGTAGGCTCCATCGGGTCCAGCAACAGAAAACTTTTCAGGAGCCTGCTGGATTCGTTCTGCATACGGATCATCTTCTTCCACATCTGAACCTCCTTCACTCTCGGTGATGTTTTCTACTGATTGAATCCATTGAATCGGATCTACCAGTTGATTGATTTGCCCAGGTAAATAACCATTTCCAATGCTTCCTACTTGTGTGCATATCACTTCAACATCCACATAGGTCTTACCGACTGGAACGGGCACATCCTTCTCTACAGCAAAAAAAATACCGTCTCCTGCGCTTACACGGGTTCCGGTAGGTATTGTTTGGGCTTGAGTAACAGAAAGATGGAAACGTTCTGTTGTTTTTGAAAAAGCAGGTTCCAGTCTTGGTGTATCCACAAAGGCTCCAAGATGATCCAGCTTATTATTTTGAGCATAAGCAAGTAAGTTTTGCTTTGCACTGTAGTCTATGTTCGACCGTTGTAAGGCTAACAAATAGACAAATGACTGGATAAATTTACGTCTCGGATCAGCTTTCGTAAGCGTTACGTTTGCCTTTTCTTCGAATCTCGCAACGACTTCCGCTTCGATCTGTTCGGCCGACTTTTGAGCAAACTGGATGTCAGGTAGATTAAGGCGTGTCATCGCGTATCCTCACTTTCACGATTGGTTTTAGTTGTCCTTCCAGTTCGTTTCCCTGAAAGGTGATCCGCGTCACTTCAGCCCTCGGCTCGTAAGTACGGATCGCTTCCATGATTTTTGCGCGGGTTCGAGCCTGAGCAATTGGCAATGGGGCATCTACATCCGGGCTCCAAGCAAATGCACGGTCTAACGGGCAGGAGAAGACTACTGTGCTCAAGATAAAGCTGATGTTCTGCAAGATAGCCTTTATGCCAGTTGCCCCGAAATCAATCTTTTGAAAGTCCATCGTAACCTCGTATTCCAGTGCGCTCACCTCCTCATGTACTCTTCCAAGGTGACATCCAGATTGCCAACCAGTAGCCTTCCTTTTCCATCAAAACGCTGCCAGCCTTGCTTGCATGATTTGACGATCCACTGGTCCATCCCGAGTGGCGTATCTCCCACAATTAAGGTTTCAGCTTGACCAGATCGGCACATCTCCAAAACCCTGTCCATTTCCATTTTCGGGTTAACCCCATGGGAAGCATCAAAACGCATGGTGAAAGATATCTCATCCAATTCAGGGCCGAGGAATTCGCTAATCGCTTTCTGCTGCTGTCGGTCATGCTTCGCCCATCTGCTCGAAATGGATCGTGAGAAGTCATCAAAAGTCCGGATGCGTTCAGACGAGACTTCAAATATTATGTCTCCAAAACTTCCGATGAGCGCCATTCTGGTTCACCTCGTTGTGTCGTTTGGTTATACGTTACTGTTGCATTATTGATCACGATATGTCCACCTTCTGGATGAAGGAAATCGATAGTAAGGGTATGCGTTTCGCGGTCGTAGTCAATAAACGTACCGTCTCCAAACCGGATATGTCGCTTGTTTTCATTCTTAATCGGAAGTTTATCTTCCAGGGAATAAAGCGACCCTAAAATAAACCCCTGTGCATTTCCGATAGGTAGAAACAAACAAAGGACCTGTTCTTCTGGATCAGGAAGCCAATAGTCCTTATTTCGAAACGAGTTTTTAACCAGGACATCCAGATCATATGAGACGAGATTGTCACGGTCCTCAAACGCTACCTTTGCCGTCCCTTTACGATAGTCAACCGATGAGACAATACCCACGCGGATAATATTCTTCAGAATCGATTGAATCGCATTCATAATCATTGAGCTCATCAGTATCCCTCCAGACATCTTCGCAGCTCCATCGCCATTTCATATCCGCTGCCCTGGCTCCGGGTGATCTGTGTAATGATGTACTTCCCATCGATTCTCTGTCCGAAGTCTTTCAGATTCACTGTATGACCCGCGACATAAACGTTATTAGCGATCATTACCACAGATGCTACGGACGTGTCTTTATTGGCTTCACGCAGCTTTTTTCGAGCAAGGCGTTGCGCCTCGCCTATGGATGTTACACGCTGATTGACGTACAATGTCCGGCCTGTTTTCGGGGCGCTAGGAGGCGTGTATGTGTACGATACTTTTTTCTTTTTCTTTGGGCTTTGATATTCCACTCGGCAAGCCCGATAAGCACCTTGCGTAGTTAATCTTGTTCGGAAACTCTTGATCGATGGGGCGTCCCTCTTTATCGTGTCAATTGCTGGTCGTGACTCGTACTTTTCTTCGTCAAAGATGACCAGCTGCTTGTCCGTGATCTTTAGGCACAGCCCCGCATCGTTACATAAACGCATCAGGAAGACCAGGTCCGTCTCTTCTGTTTGCTCGATCCGATCATATTCCACATCTTCAGCGTCAAAGAAAAGCTTGAGTCCAGACTTTTTTGCTTTGTCTCCAGCAATCACAGATAGCTTCGTTTTCTCCCAAGCTCGATTCTTTGGTTCTCCACGCAGGGAGGAAGACTCAGGGACGGAAATGGCCTTGATCGTTACAGCAGATGGTGGAAAACTGATTTCAATTCCATCAATCTCAAACTGTCCCAGTGACAGATAATCTGTCTTACCGTCTTGTTCCCAATTTTCACGGATCACCTTTGCCCGGAGAACAGCACCTTCTTCGGGCATCCATGGTCCGCTCCACTTCCGCTCTTTATCTTCGACCGTGATCTGAAGATCGTCTGCTTGTCCGCTCAAATTGTCCGTATGTGTCCAACTAATCAGATGTGGATGCAGGTCTGCTGTAATATCATGATTGTCATAAATAACCTGCAATTTGGCACGCCTTGCTTTCATGAGCTCTCGCCTCGTTTCCATGGTGGAAGGTTATCAGGTTCCGGATCTGCAATCTCTGGGATGGTTAAGACGACCCCTGCAGGGAATAGCACGATGTTACGATGGGATGGATTCGCGTCAATCAACTCGGTCATCAGGTACTCGTTCCCAAATACACGATAGGCAATCGTGTCCCACATATCACCTTGTATAGTTGTATAGGTTCTAGTTTGCAAACGAGACCCTCCTTTGCTGAAAGCCAGAATCTTTTAGCTGCTGCTCCAGATTCTTTTTATCTTCTCTAAGAATCTGTTCGATCTCTGAAGGATTTCCGGATTGAATCACTGGCGCATAGGTGAGCTGGAAAGACTCTCTGCTACCAATTCCAGATTGGCTGACTTTATAGAAGGGTGATGAAGTATCTTCTTGTTCAAGCATTCTAATTGCATTAGGGAGACCGTATTTCCTTAATGTCTCCGCTGGACCTGCAGGGACAATCATTTCATCCTTATGAGTGGTGGGGCGGTAACCGTTATAGGGAACACGATTCAACCCACTATAGTGGCTTTTTTTCTCCTCTCCACCAACTAAGTAATCCCAGAGCTCTGCACTCTTCTTGGATGCACCTAAGGCTGGAAGGGCACTGTTTATTCCGGAAGTAATCACCGGACCCCATGTATCACCTGCTATTTGATTCATAGAACCTTCCATGGATTGGGTAAAACCTTCGATAATGCCTGTACCAATGGCAGCTCCTATCTTTACTGCAACTGGGGCAATCATCGGCATTGCGTGTTCAATAGCTTTGGACAAAGTACCAATAATTGTGGAAGAAACTTCATTTATTTGTTGCTGGCCACCGTTACTTAGCCACTGATTAAAGCTTGCCATGGCATCGTCCCACATCAACTCTACCGTTTGGCTGATGGTAGGCACTTCGGGCTGCTCATGCATGAGCTCCGATTGCTTGAACTTAAACTCCGCTTGCGTTTCCACTTTGACATTCTTGATGTCGTTGAGGTACGGATCAAGATATTTTCGCATCGTCTGTGACAGAGACTCCATCTTCTCCGTTAACAGTGGTGTATATCGTTCTGCTAGGTCCGCAAACAGTAGGACAATATCTTTTATCAAGGGCAGTGTAGGTTTTAGCGCGGAAATCTGTAAGGTTTCCATGGCTCCCTGGAACTGCTCTACTGCGCCTGCAGCGTTGTCCATCTTCTTCTTGGCTACGTCCAAGGCTGTGGTCTTGCTCATGTCCTCATACATCTTCTGGATTCCCGTGGAGCCCTCTTTGTAGAGGATGTTCGCTGCACGCACAGCGTCAGATCCAAACATTTCAAAGAAAGCAGCTGACCGCTGTTGGTCATTGAGCTTCTTGAATTTTTCCTGCAGAATGCCTGAAACCTCAGCCATATCTTTTAGCTGTCCGTTAGCATCAAATAAAATATTGGTTCCTTTTGCTGTAATCAGCCCATACTTTCGGAATAATTCACCGGATTTTTTAGTATTGGGTTGTACATTCGCCAAGAATGTCTTTAAGGATGTACCTGCATCTGATCCCTTTAAGGCATTGTTCGAGAAGGCTGCCAGTACTGCATTTGTTTCCTTGAAGCTCACGCCAATGCCATCTGCTACAGGGCCTACGGCAGCAAGACCAAATTTTAGTTGTTCGACATTAGTAGAAGACGCATTAGCTGCACCAGCAAGAATGTTTGCTACGTCTGCCGCTGTCATGCCGTCTTTTTTGAATCCGTTTAGACCGTCTGCCATGATAGTGGCTGCGTCTGCTAACTCTAGTCCCCCCGCTGTCGCCAAGTTGAGGGCAGCTTCTAAGCCGCCAGCTTGTACAGCTGCAGGAGTAAAACCGCTCTTTAACAGTTCTTCAATCCCCTGCGCCGCTTGGAGTGACGAGTATTTAGTTGAGGCACCCATCCTCATGGCTAGAGCGTCTATTTGCTTCATTTCCTCAGCAGTAATGTTGCCAAGAGCTTGAATGGAAGATAGCTGCTGCTCGTAAGACATTGCCTTTTTCAAAGAGGCTCCTGCTAGAAAACCAGCTCCGATTGCGCCTGCTCCAATTCCTCCAAGGGCCAAGGCCCCGCCTCTTGCCATCATGTTCCCGAATGCTGGACTGCTCCACATTTTCTGTGTCTGGTGTAGCGATTGGTTGTACTGCTTCAGTTGTTGTTGTGCAGTTTGAAGCTTTCGAGAGAGGTAAGCATGTCTTTCAGCAAACTGATCAGCTGTGATGTTCCCTTTTTTATACTGCTGGTTTAGATCGTTAATATCATGTTTGAGCAACTGGATTTTCGTAGATGCTTGGGAAAAGGGAGTAGTGAAGTTGCCTTTCAATTTACTTGCAATCTGAAAAGCTATCTCGTGAACCTTTCGAGCCATCCTTATCCCCCTTTTCCGCTGGCTTTCTCTACTGTTTCCAGCCACCTATAAAATTGTTGAATGGGCATGTTCAGCCATTCATGCAACGAGTCAAATCTGGTCATGTATAACGCAGCCAGCATTAGTCTCTCGATTGCATCCCGGCCGCCAAGCCCCATGCGAACAAAAAATTGTTCACCGTATTTGTAACAATGAGAAAATCAGGGGCAGCAAGGGATAGGATGTCATCCACTAGCAGTCCTGTTGCTTTTGCTGCGATAACAGCTAGACCTTTTTGACCATTCAATGGGTGGAATGTGTTATCACCCAGCGCTCTTGCTTCTTCCTCTGCGTCGATCATGTCTCGACCTGTCAGCTTATTAAGATTCAAAGACAATTCCTCGATAGAATTTCCATCTTTCATAAGAGGCTCGATAAGTTTGATCTCCATTGTAAAATCGCTCCTTTGCATGAATAAGCGCCCGCATATATCAGCGAGCGCTTTTGAATGAGTTACATACCTAAGGCTTTTCTTATATCCGCTTGCAAGTCTTTACCATCAACCACAAAGACAAAATTCATTTTGTCGATCTCAACAACTGTGCGACCATTTATATCAATTTTTAGGTAAAGAACTTCGATTTCCGTTGAACCATCAGTCGAACTCCCTACCTCGTATTTACCAGGATCGACTTTCGTTGTCTGACCTTGGACAACGACACGAACAGATGTTGTAACTTGTGTTCCTTTTCCGGCATCGTACTCCTGAAAGGCACCACGACAATCAATTCGTTGTTCCCCTCCGAGCATGCTTAACATATCTTTGACAATCGTTCGCCAATTGATCGTCAATTTCATACTTTGAAGGTGCCCTATGGTACGTGCTTCGTACTCTCCCATAATTCCAGCGCCCTTGACTGTATCCGTCATGAATTCAAAAGAGGGCAGCTGAATGTCCGCTACCCCCTTCAAATCATTGGAACCGTCCTTATACACCCGGAAATTAGTTAGTCTTTCTGGGATTGTGTTTACTCCCGCCAATGTGATTCACCTCCTGATTTAAGCCGCAAACAGCGTGCTCATGTAACTTACATCGTATTCCAATTGGAACTCCAGAACCTCGCCCGGTGTTGGGGAAGCTAAGAAAACACGGAAACGAACGATACCGTCAAGCAAGTCCGTCGTTGGATTGTCTTCTTCTCGAAACTCAATGCGTCCCCCAAGTAGCGCGCCTCGTGCAGCTAATCCATTTAACCAGATGTTCATTGAATCAATCACAGTATCGATCAGACGACGATTCATAGGGTTATCGACCTTCTGCCAATACGTCAAGATGATCGTGTTGGCTACCCAGTTGAATGACCTACGGACAGGGATGAAAGAATCTTTCACATCCGTGATACCAGGGTAAGCCGCAGTGCGGTTGCCCCAGAGCATCCACCCACCAGTCCAATTTAGGGCTGTCATGATGCCTTGGCCATTTAGATAGCTTGCTTGCTCTTGGCCAAGCACTACCTCTTCCCCTGCATCATTGACAAGGCCAATTGCTTGTAGGGCTTTGTTGGATGGTGACTCGTATGGAAGGTCATCATTCTTTGCATCTACCTTGCAAATCAAACCCGCAGTCTGCGTAGACAAGTGATAAATCTCATCACCCAGTTTTACTTTTGGCCAGCAAACCACCTGTAGAGGATCGGTGTAATTGTTGTCGTTTTTCCATGCAGGTACCTCTGTGTAGCGATCGGCACCCGTTGCAGAAGAGTCAACGTCCGTCACGGAAATAGCTTTGAACAGCCCGTTTATGTTTCCAGATTTCGCTTTCATAATCGCAGCAACCACTGGATCGTGGCTCCAACCAGGAGCAAGGATTTGACCAGGGACAAGGCGGAACATCGGGAACACCTGGTTGATCAACTCAAGTCCGGTGTATTTTCCGGTTGCTACGTCAACGCCTCCGATTAGGTCTGTTTTGGTCACTGCTGATGGATCAAGATGCGTAAAGGAGACAGCGAGGCTCGGATGACCGTCTGGTATTGCACTGCCTGGGATAGCAGTTAAAACAACCTTTCCCGCGCTGTCAAATGCGGCTGTGTAGTCCACATTCTTTTTCAAGGGCTCTCCTGCAGCTGTTAACTTGACAGTAAGACTTCCAAGCATAATCCCATCCTGTTCAATCTTAGCTGCTCCTTTGATCAACGTAACCGTGCTGTCTGTTACCTCTTTTTTGTGCTTCGCAGGGTCTAAAACATTTACAAAGACTACTGGAGCCACATTAAACAACTGAAAGTGGCTTTTCATGAACTCACATAAGGAGTAATTTTTCCAGTCAGAAGAGTAACCGATTCCCTTTACTGCTTCTTGATACGTGTAAGCAAGGAACGGCTTGTTTACAAACTCTTGTGACTCAGCCAGGTTGACTGGTGCTGTACCAAAAACCACTGGGAGACCCGCTGACACACGAACCGGAGAGATAATGGAAGTGGGATTTTCGGATATGGTGACCCCATGTTTGTAAGCCATTATTCACCGCTTCCCTTCGCGTAAGACTTGATTTCTTCGTTCCATGTGTGTTGCGCCGTCCCTTGAATTCGAATAGCCGACAGAGTATTTGCTAAGCTTTCCGTAGGAACACATAGAAGTTGAATGGCAGGGCACTTTTCAGTGTGTGGCTCAAGCTGTTTTGGTAACCCACCAATGTAACTGGTGGCATGCATTAAACCCATTTTTGGCAGGTTTGGGCCGCAATAGATGAGGGTGTTATTCGAGTCTGCGGCCTTTTTTTGATCTCCCTCTTGCTTCTGATTTTTTGCCAACTCACTCACTCCATTCTTCGTGTACTTGTGGCATGGTTACTTTCAGAGTCATCCCCGCTATCCATTCTGGAAAAGGTTGCTCCTCTAGCAACTCATCTTGAAATGGCCTTCGAACTTCAAAAGGCCCTCCGATAAGTGGATGGGCCAGTAGTTGTTGCTTGATTCTTGTCAAAACATTCATCGGGTCGCGCCAACCGTTTTCATCGTCATTGCTATAGGTGCAGACAATAATTCGGACATTAGCTAGGCATCCACCATCCTCATCGTCTGAATCCAAGTAGCGCACGATGATCCAAGGAACTTCGGGACCAGCATTCGGATTGGCCGTGTATCGCTTGCCAAGATATCCGGTGTAAACGTCTGGTGCCTTTCTCAGACCCTCTACTTTTGTTTCTAAGCGTAAGTCCCTGACTATCTCTTTAATTCGTGATGCCAGGATGTCGATCATGTCATTTGGTGTCAATGCAATTGCATTCATGTCTGGCCCTCCAAAAGACGGTTTATTTCATGCTCCAGGCGCTCATCCATGACAGCAGTTGCTCTCTGTTCCACAGCGTCGGTAACTTTTACGTTGCCAAGCATTTGCGGAACAGAGGGACCATACAACTGCTCAATGGGGAATCGAGCCTTGCCAGCCCGCTTGAACACACCGAGATGGCCACTCTTCAACTGTGTTACAAAGGCTTTTTTGATAGGGCCACCCTCGCCGCGTTTGACGCGAACAACAATTTCTTTCTTCCGCTTTGGCTGGGGCTTTTTCGGATTAACCTGAAACTTGGTAAGAGCGAAAACATACCCTCGGGAGACTATCACAGCATTCAGATTTGACGGACTCGCCTTTGACACTTTGATTGTATCTAGCACATCTTTATGTCTGATATGGTAAGTCTCCCTGGCCTTTCGTGACGCTTCCGTTTTGGCGGAATCAACTGCCCTATTCATAGCGCGAGAAAGCGCCTTTTGAGCTCCACCAGGGATATGCTGCAAAAGACGCTCCGCTTTTTCAATCTGTTCAGCTGTGAACTCAATCATGTCTGATTGCCCTCCAGGTCAATCACCAGGACACCCATTTGATTATCGCAATCGACCACTCGATACAATTCCCCATCAATTCTCATATGAGAATCTGCCATGGGGACAACAGGAAAATCAGAAGCATAGGCATACACTTTTATCGTACCAGTGTAGATACCTTCAGACATGCTGTAGTAGTCAGTGGATCCCTTCCGCTGTCTTCCTGTTGTAGCATCTTTGTCAAAGACGATCAGAAGTTCCCTACCATCTACGTTATGAAGTTCGCCGAATTCGTCCGGATTCATAAAAACGGCAATATCTTGGGCCACAAGCTCCTTAAAGTTCAGCATTGTCGGCTCCCTCTTCCCTCTTGGCAAGCCAGGTTTTGTATTGCTCAACTCGCTGCTCTTCCTTGGGTGCTGGTTCAATGTTCAAGCGAGCCAGAAGCGCCTTTTGTTCGTCAGCTTTCAGCTTGCTGAACTCTTCTGCGGTAGGATAATCGAGCTCCAGAACGTCTTCTGCAGTAGGGGAATCCTGTTTAAGAGAGTCTTCATTCTCGGCGGAAACCTCCTCGGGTTGATCAGATAGAAACCCGTTTTCTTTCAGCTGCTCGATCACATCAAGGGGGAGCTCGCCTTTTACGCTCTCCCCTGGCATAAACAACCGTCCGGCGAAATTTACTGGATTGACTACTATCATGGTGTCACCTTACCAGGGTTTTTATAGAGTCCACGGTAATCCAAGACAGTAACCCCATAATCGAAATAGATTCGGAAGTCCATACCAAGGCGATCAAACGGGATGTCTGTTTCCAGGGTTGGCTCCTCTTGTCCTCGCAGGTACGTAACCTCTACCGTATCGGCAATGTTTTGATCGGCTGCAAGATACCAAGCGTCTGCGCTGTGTGCGTCCAGCTCTGCGTCCACAATCACTGTGTAGGAATTGCGGAAGACGTTGGCCACGCCGCTGTTGTTGCTGCTCAGATCAGACTCGGAACGCATGAATTGCGCCGCATCGGTTTCTAACGCTGCTGGAACGAGCAAGAATTTCGGAGAAATGTTCAGAGTTGCAATACCACGTTGGTCTTTCTGAGTCCGCATTTTCAAGCGAGCTTCGCTCATTGTTTCCTTGCCGATTACTCCTGCCGTCCCTAGGTTCTTGTGATCCGCATGGAAGAGTGGTTTGGCGTCGAAAATAGCAGGATTGGTGGCCAGCATTTTATAGACGAGTTGGTTAATACCACGTTTTGCGGCCATGACATAAGCAGCAGGAACACGAGACAGCATGGAAAGATCGTCATTGATAAATGCCTCTCGTGTGAAGCCCCAACGCTTGCTGTACGTGAGTACGGCTTTAGTTACCTTCTCGTCTTTCATTGCGGTGTCATACGGAATAGGGTCATTTTGCGGCGTACGCTCCAAGTTGCCCGCCTCGCTGATCCGGTAGTGTTCAGCCGCCTTGAAATCAGGATTTGAGCCCCGGCTCGTCCACAGTTGGAATGTTGTTGGTGCTTCCTGATACACCTGAGAAAGTGTTTTGTTGACCGCGTTAGATACAATGCCTTGGAACGTACTGTCAGGACTCAACGCACGTTTGAGCAGATCCTCATCCCGCAACAGGTGTGCCCCGGATTCTCCAGCTCGTTGCAAGCACTCGATTGCGACGTCGCGTAAACGCAAGCTGCGAAGTTCCATAGCACCCGCTGCAGGCTTCTCAACGTGGCGGCCAGCACGCATGAGCAAGGCGTCTGAGGCAGCAGCACGGAATTTATCCGCTTCTTCGGTTTGGACAACCACCGAGGTGGCTTGCGGCTGGTTAGCGCTGATTTGCTTCTGCAAAATGGCATCCTTTACAGCCTGAACCGTTGCCCCGGTGCGGATAAATTCATCGCCTTCCATGCCAAAAGTCCGGCAAAGCTGAGTAATCTCTGTTACTCGAGCACGTTCTGCCTCTGCTGCCTGACGCTGTAGATCCTCTACGTTTACTGCAGGTGGTGCTTGCGGAGCTGCTGCACGTGTTGCAGGCTCTGGTGTAGGTGCCGCTCCTCCACCTGGCAACCCAGTATCCGGGACCATGTATCCTTGTGCTTGCAAAGCCAATCGTTTCAAACCATGCATATTAAAATCCTCCTGTTCAAAAGTTCTTCCAACACCAACTGACGGATCTGCCGGAGTTGGCTCGATGCTAATTTCAAAAGGTTGCCACTTCAATGCGACGTAAGCCGGGCCTGTGTGACGGCCATTAGCAGATGATTTACCTGCTTTGACCTCCTCCCACGAGCTCACCGAATAGCCAACGGACACGCCTTTGATCATGCCCTTGTTAACCTTCTGGAAAATCTTGTCGCTCTCTTCGTCATCGTCGAATTTCACGAGCGCCCGTGCTTTTCGCTGCGACTGGTCGAGCCAAACCTTTTCGATAGAGCCGATCGGGAGCTTTCCATATCGCGCATCTCGACCATGTGCAAACAACAAAACGCCAACTTCCTGGAGTCTCGCCAGGTCGATGGCGTCTGGATCATGGCTCAGGACCTCCTGGCCGAAATATCGTTCATAAGGTGCCTCTGAGCTGAAAGATAGCTCAACCGTCCGGTCATTCTCATTAATCGTGGAACGATCGAGCGTCAATGTTCGCGTAAGCAGGTTATTCGTCGGGCTGCTGTTTCTTGTCAGCACCGTCGGAAGCATTATTCTCCCCACTTGCTACTCCTCCCGTCAATTCTTGAATCAATTTTATTTCTTCGATACGCTGCATTACTACCTCACGCCAGTCCTCACCCCTTTCTGCACAAATTCGGGCGAGCGTATCTTGATTGGATTCCAGTGCTACCCTATTGGCACTTACCTCTTTCATTGGGTCGATCCAGGTACTTCCTGGTGGAATCCATAAGTGAGCACTGTATTGCTCCTTCTTTTGCATGAAATCTCGGATATCCAATTGCCCTGTCATAAACATCGTCTCCAGAAATTGGAGATAGATTGGTGATAGAACAGTTCCTATCAGCGAGCGTTGCATTCTTTTGTATGTTTTACGGTCCTCGATGAGCCCTTGTCGAGCACTGGAATAGTTTACGTTACTCATGTCACGGGATATCGCTTCATAGCTCAACCCAATACCGGAACCAACCATCCGGACCAATGTACTGATAAAATCCTTGGTGTTTGATGCTTGACCAGATGGGATGACTGTCTGCACTTCATCACCGGGATTCAGCTCCCCGATCATCCCGGGCGAAAGCGACATTCCGTCATAACCCGTATTTTTTCCTGTAGGATTCACGCCCCGGCCAATTGATCCGGTTGGAGATGCTTTCTTAATGAATACAGATAAGCAAGCCAGCACACGCTCTTTTACAGATACCGCTTCAATAAACTGGTTGGCGTCCTTGATCCGAGGGATAGCTGTACGCAATCGAGATAGTTCCCGCACTTGACGTGGAGATGTTTTTCGGCGCCAAAAGATCACCTTGTCCGCTTCAATACGGATACTTTCACCATGAAGTTGCCGGATACCGTCAAACTTCTTGAAGTGATAGGCAAGAGGTCGGCCGAATTCATTAATCTCGATCCCATCCACAACACGTTTTCCTCCGAATGATGTGGTTAATGAATCTAACTCGTCCACTTCTCGTACCTGTAATTTGAAAGGAAAACGCTTGTCATCTGTAAACACCTTAACGATAAGAATTCCGCCATCAACAACATGCCGACGAACAAGCATTTCCTGAATCTCTTCAAGTGATTGCGTCGCGGTAATGTCGCAGTTCTCAGCTTTGCTGAATTCCTTCCACAGCTTTTCGATTCGCTGATTGATTTCTTCTGCTCCAGCAACTGTTTTTGGGACCTTGGCTTGCAAGGTCATTCCCGCGCCTACAACATTGCGCTCGAATGCATCGATAATGGATTCTGCTACATCACTGTTTCGTTCCAGGTCCCGCGCACGACTGAGTATGAGATTCCTTTCAGTTCTCATTTTATTTTCATCGGCAGTTGCTGCTGGATTCCAATTACTGTTTAGTCGGCCACGCGATCCGGAGTCATACAAAGCATCCATACCAGAGCGCCATGCCTTACGTTTGTACGCCCATTCTGGGCTGATTGTTGCGATTGTTCTTTCCAACCAATTCAAAACGACTACCTCCCTTCAAAGACGGCAACTTTGAAGATTCCGCCGCCGCTTTCAAGCACTTCAATTTCTCTTTCCAGGCGATCCCTTTCTTTGTAGAGCAGTCCGAGGTCAGCTTTTTTAATTCTTCTGGGTCCAATACTGTACTCTTGAGCCCCGTTTTGAATCGCAAGAATTGCCTTGTTCAATTGCTCCAGTTGCTCGCGGAGTCGAGCAAGTCTTTCTTCCGGTGTCATAGCCACTTGTCACCTCCTACCCAGTTATTCGCAGATCGTTTTTCCTGCTGATTAGGTGCCGGAGTTTCTTCCTTGATCGGCTCCTCATATGTCAAATATCGAATGCCAAGGCGATCAGCTGCAAAGGCTGCATAAACCTCAGTATCCAAATAGTGGTTATCCGCTCCGGACGTCTTTAGCTGCCAAACATCGATTGTTTTCCCGTTTCGTTTGATCTCGACTTTATGCTCGGCTGTTATTTGCTCGGCATATTCTCGATCACACCCCTCATACACGTACCATCCGCCTGGCTCATTCGGCTTGCGGGCAATACGGTTTGAAATCAGATCCTTGTAATAGCCCCCGTCGATCAAATAAAGAGAAATACCAAAAAGTCCTTTCTCTTCACGGTCGATCTTGGTCAGTCGGAATTTTGCTGGGATTTCATTACTTGCCCCTTTTATCGCTACAGCCCATTCGCTGTTCCTTGCACAAAAATCGTACGTGTCATCTGGATTCCAGCCAGAGTCGATAGCGCAAAGACTTACATAATACTCGAATCCTTCCTTTGATCGGTACAGAGCATTCATTACGTCTTCGATTTCTGCCCACGTTTCACAGAAGCCATGTCGGACGTTCCAGCTAGTAATCTTCTCCCCCCACGCCCGAACAGTGTAGTAGAATCGATCCTTTTGCACGTCCACTCCGCCAGTAAGGAAAATCGTTCGATCTGGGACAACGCCCTCGTCATAACCGCTTGTCCGCTTCAAAACCGTGTCACTACTTAGCTTGACCTGTGTTTTTTCCCACGGCTCTGCCAACCAGCTGTTAATGAAGTTCATGAGCGTTTCAGAATCGCCCTTGCTGATAATGAATTCGTAAGCAACATCACCGAAACGCACCCATGGGCTGTAAATTGCATTCAAGTGAAAGGCGGTTTTAGTGGCCAATCGAGTAGCCCCTGTAGAATCGCGCCACTCACCGTTGCGAAGCATCGTCGGTTTGTGTGCGTCTCGAATTGCCCCTTTACACTCTTCGCACTCGTAGTAAGCTGTCTGTCGGATCTGCTCAGCAGGCAACTCTTTGTTGAACTTGATTCCACCCTTGAACTTGAACGTTTGATAGTGCCCACAGTGCGGGCATGGGACGTAGTATTGCAATTTCACGTCCGCTTTTTCGTACGCTTGCCAGATCGGGCCATTCTTTAGCGTTGGCGTCGAAGTCTGAACAATCTTCTTGTTGAATGCGAACGTTTTTGTCCGCTCACGGGCAAGGGATCGTGGATCGGCTTCTTTCCCGGCATTCTTGGGGTACTTGTCTACCTCGTCCATGAACAAGAAGCGAATAGGACGGCTTGCAAGTGAGGCTGGGCTGTTTGCCCCAGATATAATGGCATACATCCCGTCGAATTGTAGTTCAAGGAGCTTACTTTCGTCTTGTTGAAACTTGTTTGCAAGGACTGGGCTCAGCTGCATCATTGGCTGGAGTCGATTTTTCGAAGTATATTCCGCCAGTTCGAGAGTCGGATAAACAATGAGAGCCGGGCTGGGGTCCTGAGCCACAATAAATCCAAGCATGTTATTCAGAGCTTCTGTACCGCCAACTTGTGTAGGCTTAACGAAAATGATCTCTTCGACGCGCGGATCAGTGAAGGCATCCAAGATTCCACGCAAATACGGTGTACGATCCGTGGACCACTGACCAGGCTCGGCTGATGTTTTGGTGTCCAGAATTCTGTACTTATCCGCCCATTCGGAAACGGTTAGCTTTTCAGGTGGTTTCAGCACCTGCAGTGCGTCCATCAGCCACTCTGGCCAGTCATTTTTTCGCATCGTACACACCTCTTACGGACAGCTGCAACAAAACCGCATTTGTCGTATCGGTGATATTTTGTTCGATGATACGCACCTGGTCAGGTTCAACGTATGGTGCAATTTCCATTGCAACCTTCCTGCTATGACCTGCCATTGACCTTCGCAGGGTAACAAAAAAACGTTGGAGCTCACTCACAACGTCATCTCGCTTTACGTATTCACCGTTTGCTATGGCATTCTTCAAAGTGGCCGCTGCCGCCTGTTCCCTCTTCAACTCCGCTTCGTATCGAAGTTTCATTTGTGCATGTGACTCGTCTTCGCCGCTTGCTTTGGCACCTTCACGTTCAGCTCGCCAGCGAATAACCTCACGCAAATCAAACCAGCCTGTTTTTACCTTTGGCAAGCCTGCTTTTGTGTAGTTCTGGAGCGTATTTCGGTGGATATCTAGCACCTCACATATCGCTGTAGAACTTAGACACAGCTTACCTTCAATCTCTTTTACTGCTTTGCTGATATCCATTCCGAAATCACCTCCTCCATGCATAACATGCACAATGGTTTTTTTGACTTATACTCGGTCAGATCTCGGGGCTCATTAGACCCGCATAGGGCCCACCCCTCCGGAAGGACCCGCGGCCCCAAATTCACAAGAGCCTTGGGAATATGACCAAGCTGATGTATGCAAAAAGCCACCCGGTTATTTTCCAGAGTGGCTTATTCATCTTGCGTAGCCTTAGTATAGAGTTTTATCGACTTGCCTGCACAAAACGTCTAAAGTGTCCATTTTGTCTAAAGTGTCAACCTTTCAAGAGACTTCATCGTTGCCGTACATTAGCCAGGCCATTTTAATGATGACAGAACGTTTTATCTCGTAGTAACGTTGCCTACTAACTCCGATCTGTCGGGCTATGAAGTTATTTTTCTCTCCGTCCATAATCGCGTCCAAGACTGTCTTTTCCTTTTCATCTGTAATGCCTTCCACTGCCTGATCAATACGTTTCACGGTTTCCTGTAGCTTCGACAGACGTTTCCACTTTCTTTCCCTTCTCACGACCTCTGCATGTGTTTTATCTCCGTTCTTGCCCTTCCCTTTTGGCTGAGACGCGTCAATTCCATAAGCACCAACTGTACCCTCTCCTGCGTCCTCCAGATACCCTTGCAAGCGGTCTATTTCGCGCAACATGAAGTGATAGTCTCTTAGTTCTTCTTCCGTTCGTTGCAACCACTCCATTGCTGGTTCCAGGTCCACGAAAGCGATCTGCCCATCGTGATCCTTCAATCCTTGCTGGCTAACAATATACTTGTCCCACTCCGGGCAGGTGTCGATTTTACCAACGTGGAGGTTGTGGACACTACAGATCGATTTCTTGCCCCATTGAGTAGCGGGACATTTTTCGCAAACACGTTCGATCAGTTTATCGTTCACCTACACCGCCTACCCTTTTCTTAATTCTCATTTAACAAATCTTGTGTTTTGTAACCAACAATCCCCATTTTTCGTAATTCCTTTCGAAAGGAGCACTCTCTTATGACAATCATATTGATCCTTTTTATTGGATGGATTCTAATCCTGAATGCAGAGTCTCTCCAAGCTAGATGGATATACGTATTGTTAATTACCCTTACTGTTATTTTTTTGTTTTTACTAGCCCTTCCGTATATGAACGAAGATTGGACTGGGCATTAGGTCAGCGTTTAATACAATTACCGATTTGTTAAGCAACGTAAATGACTACTTTCATAACTGACAGACTAATGACTTTCTGGGCTGTTCCTAACTATCTATTCAGTTTTTAAAACCTCCTGATCTATACATTCAATTAAACTTGTAATAATATGGTTAAAAATGAAAATGAGGTGTCCATTTGCTTGGAGTAAATGTCTTCTTTTTTGTTACTTTGCTCGGTGTTATAGGGTCATTACTGTGTACAGCAATTATTATCGGAAGACGATGTACAGAACCATCAAACGAACTCAGAAGACAAGTTGCAGTGCTTACCCGTGAAGTTGAAGAATTAAAATCTAAGAAGTTAAGTTAAACTTTAAGCATTTCTTGCTTAAGGTTTTTTTATTTCTCTACATAACTATTGCGTTAACACCTCGCAGTATATGGTAAAATGTGGTTTAACCTTCTGGAATGAGGTGTTTCCATGAAATTTATTGATTGGTGGATAGTAATCATTTGTATTGAACTTGGAGCCATAGCTTTTTCTCTTTACAGAAATCACACAAGAGTCTTGGTATTTCTCAAATTACTACTCACAACAACATTAGTTGTTGGATCAGTCCTCCTGTTCAAAGAACTGATGATTGATCTAATCGTTTCATCATAGGCTTTTCCTTAATTACGTTTATCAAGTTACACATTGTGTGAAATTTTCTGATCATGTAGACTAACTCTCCACACTATATTGGTCTTCTTATAGGGGTATTTATGGATAAAGAACAAGTGTATGCTGCTGCCTCAATTATCGAATCTAAGTATTATCAGTACCAACATACAAATGGTTTACATCGTCAAATTAGAAATCAAATAATTGTACGGATCCATATCGATTTAGAAGTACCACTTGAAGTAGCAAGAGATATATACCGTTTTGCTATAGAAAACAAAATTCCTAAGGTATGGTACGCACTCGTAGAGAGAGCTGAAATCTTTGAATTCCCTTCCAAAGAACTTATACCTGAGGCAGTACGTTTTATCAGTGAGGATTCACTGAAAGAAATTATTGCTAACAGACTGCGAACGGAAGAAAGAATCTCTCGTGAAATTGCTGAGTTGGATTACGATTAAACATATTGAGCAATTTGTAAATAAACAAATTTCGTGATACATTTTTTTGTAAAATACTGTATATAGGTGAGTTTTATGAAAAAAACAACTTTACTCAAAATAGTTTCAATTGTAATTTGCTTGTTTGGTCTTTATTTAATGATAACTAGCCTGGATTCCGGTTTATTCGGTATCCTTTATTTGGCTATTGGAATTTGGAGTTTTTTTGGCAAAATCGATGAGTGATTTAACATAATTGATCTTGTGTATCCAGATGCATTCGATCCGCGCCACTGGATACACGTTATCAATTTAATTAATCAATCCGTGTTTCTCTTCTGCTTCGATTGCCATTTCATCTACATGCCCCAACAGGCATCCCAAGGTACAAAAATGATCGACAGATGGCTTCTTGCTTACCAATATCCACTCTGGCTTGTCCCCCACGATCTCTTCGTCACAAAAAGCACATTTCATCGCTTGTTCCTCCTTGTTTATTGGTGAAGACAGTGGATTAATCCACTTGGCAAACGTGTGCATTGTAGTCTTTGTTGGCTTCCCCAAGTAAGCAGGCCAGTTGCTCCAAGTTGGCAGCCCGTTTATCGAATGCGTTAGCTGTTTTAATCCTCCCAGCTCGTAAATGCGTTGCTGCTTTATTCTTACTTTGATCCACTTCGCGATGGATTCCCGATACAGCATCTAACACAGCTTCAAAATCGAGACTTCTGATAAAGTAGGCCAGTTTTTTCTCTTCTTCCGTGAACTCTGGTTCATCGATATCATCATCGTTCTTTGTGTCGTCATAGCTTTTTGCTTCCTCAATTCCTTCTGGTGGAACAACGCCGCTATTGAACCACACAACATACTCCGAGTCATTTTCTGCGATGGTTATCATAATTTGGCTGTCAGTAATTAATTTTCCGAATGAGTGATTTTCCCGCTCGAAAGCAAAGTCTGCTTCGCCCATTTTTACAATTATTTCGCCCTCTTCCAGAAGTTCAACATCAACCTCAACTGCTGCGATACCGATAAGCGGATCATTCCCTTTATATCGATTAAATTCCAAACTGCATGTTACCCCATGTGTTTTCATTACCTTAAACAGATGCTTTACTTCTTCTACGCTAGAATCAATCATTTGAATTGTTGTCATATAAATCCGCTCCTTTAGTGGTTTAGTTAAAAATTCGTTCACTTTTTGCTTTAGCTAACATTCCGACGAGAATAGAGTGAAACTTGTCCAGCGCACCCATTCGCACCATGACATCGATTCCGTTGACCATTTTTTTGAGTGTCGATTCGGCATATGGGCGGCCGATGCTTTTGATTCGATCTGCATTAATCTTGTCCCGCTCCCGCTGCACCCGCTCCAAGACGTTTATGCCATGCTGGTCCTTCATCGTGTCATAAATGCGGTTGTATATTTCGTTGTGCCCCATTCGAGTCCATCGAGAGTATTCGTTAATCAGATCGACTATCTTGGCTGCATCTGGCACAGCCGTCAGATTGACGGTTATGGTCTCAAATCCTTCTTGCAAAGACTTCACTTCCCGATCTCGATCTGCCTCCCGCCGTTTTCTCTCCATTTCCTCACGCTCTTGTTGAGCCATCCTTTGGGTGATAGTGGCGAGAATCTCCATTGTGGTTAATTGTGGTTGAGTCTGCTGGAGAAGTGTTTGCTCCAACAAATTGAATGCTTTAATATAGTCCTCTTTGAACCGTCCGGCGTCCTTTCCGGTATAACCCATTACCAAGAAGGTAAACCCGTCTCGGGTCATATCGACCTTGGGATAAACGCGCCCTCTTTCATTCGTATAGATTGACTCCTCAAAATTGAGGAGTCGAAATTCCTCACTACAATCTAGGTTTCTTATGTCTCGCAATACGTTATCATGGGCTTTATCAAACTTTTCAGCGACCAACAGACTGTCTGTTCTTACTTTTCCATTCTCGATGAAAACGAGCTCGTCCAACGGTTTTCCCTCCCTAGAATAATTTTTGGAATAATTTGAGTGGATATTGACAAAGGTCATTACAACCAATTCGCCTAAAACCCGAGAATTTTACAACCAGACTTATTGTTGGTAATACACCTCAAAGATTCGTTGTATTGGTTTGTTAAACTGGAGTAGGATATCTCGCTCGGTGCTGCCTCTACGTACTTTTCTCTTTCTTAATCGATGAGTAGCGCTCGGAAACTCCTTGATTTGCTCTTCGGTCAATCTCTCCAAGAAAAAGGTAGCATCCGTGTCGTTAATCATCTTTTTGGCCCCTTCAAGGTTGCCTTCCTCGGTGAGCTGGGCAAGTAAGATAATCGGTACTCTTAATTGTTGGGCCAGCTTCTTTGCCTCTTTTGTGATCTTGGCCATTACCTGCCATTCCTGCATACCCTTCTTCATTTCCGCATCCATTTCCATCCGCCCAACATAGTCAATCACAAGCAGATCAAGTTGACCGTATTTGTGCTTGAATTTCCTTGCCAAGCCCTTTGACTGTCCAAGAGTAAGGCTAGGGAGTTCTGAAAGGTAGATGTTTGATTTCGAAAATTTTTCATGGGCAAATTCTATGTTTTTGCGTTTTAGTGCAATTTGCTCCGGTGTACCTCGTAACCGTCCCGTAAAAATCTCCTCGAATGGTATGCCTGTCATTTGGGCCACAAAACGAGTGACCATTTGGGATGCAGTCATTTCGGTATTTTCGTAATACGTGAGATATTCTTGAGAAAGAGAGGCCAACGCCGCAATATTTTGTGCAAGCGCGGTCTTCCCTTCCCCGGATTGCCCAGCTACGAGAATGAGGTCGCCCGGTTGTAGACCGTACAAGCATTTATCAATCCCCGGGAACCCATAAATCGTTCCGTTGGTTTGCGTCCGGCTCAATTGAATACCTAGTGGCTCTGAACTGGATTCCCTCGTATAAAAATCATCCATGGATTCGATGGCTGCCGTTTTTGGATCAATTATTTCCCGGTTCTCCTCTGAGAAATGAATCGACATCATTTCGTTTTCTATGACGTCCGTCAACTCACTGGGTTTGATCGAGGTATCCAACGACAGTTCCTGGAGCTTTTTCCCGATCTTGAAATAGGTCCTACGTTGGTGGTATTCAAGAAATCGTTTGACCAAGTATTCCGCTCGTTCAGCGCTTACGTACTCCGATGAAGCTCGAATGATTGTCTGATTAACCGTCGGGTCATCTGATTCAGAAACAGCAGTAACAGGATCGGTTGGTTTTCCCTCCTGATCCAACCGGATCAACAAATCGAATGCTTTTCCGGCGTCTGGAAAGTAAAACTGGTCAGGCTTAATTTGTGTGCTTAAATCAGCGAGAGTTGCTTTGCTATACATTGCCAATGCAAGAATTTCAATCTCTGTTTGGGAACAATGCGGTAGTGTTATCATTCCAATCCCATCCCTGGCATCGGTTCGTACTCTTCCTTTGGTGATTCAGATAGATTGACTTGAGGTGATGGCTCACCCTTACCGCCTGCTGTTGTCTTATTGCCTCCTACTACCTGAGCAGCAGCCATTTCTATGCCTAACTTCTCATAATGCTTTCGGAAATTAGTCGGGCTTAATATCTGCCGCTGCCAGAATGTATGACCAGAAACCCAATCAATGAGTCGCCTTACCTCGTCCTTATCACGTTGATCAAGCTCAATAATCTTTCTACACTCATCTGCCCACTTCTGTAGGTTGGCATTCCTAACAAGATGGGCAACACCCAACCCCTCCGCATACTCCATGATCTTTTTGTGCATGTAAGCGGCAATTTTAAAAGCAAGGGTGTCCTCGGCATACGTTTTGGTATGTCGAGGGGTGTTTCTTTTATTCTTTCCTTTACTTTCCTTTACTTTACTTTGTGGTGTTTCTGTCACACTTGATTCACTTTTACTTGGGTAAATGTGTACATTAACTGTTGTTCCCGTAACATTAACCACTTGGATAGGGATTTTGAATTTTTGTGATAGCTCTTCGACATCGACAAGTAGGTATTCGTTGACAAACACGACCTCTTTCCGCCTCTTAGCTGCCTCGATGTAACGTTTTTGGAATCCTTTAGAGGTTAAAATATTGTGATCTTCGTAAAGTTTCTGATGGAAAAAACCCCACTTAATGCACTCATTAACCACCTCGATAATCAAGTTAATGTCAACATTAACTCTGCTTGCGAACACGTATTGCTCCTTTTCGCTCCAGTGATAGAAATAACCGTTTCGATAAATCTCCATCATGAGTTTGATTATGATACCAAACCCCTGCATCCCGAATTTTGCAATTGGAACCACAAGTTTATCGTCCTGGTCAATATCCAAATCTAGCGGAAAATAATCCAGCCCTTCTTTTTGGGGACGTGCCATGAATCCTCACCTACTTTGTTGCCGATTTCTGTTGTTTTACATTGCCGTCAGCGCGGGCCCTTCTTGTTGCGGTTGTTGATAAAACTTTAAGAACAGTTCATATGCTGCTATTGGACCGTCTTTCTTGTTTACATCGCTAATCAGCCTTAACTGATCGATGTGAATTTTGTCTTCTATGACAGCCTCGGTAATTATTTTGATCGCGCGTGCAGATGGATCACCGTCTGCAGCTCTACGGCAGATGTCTGCATATCGTTCAGATAGGCTAAGAGCTGTTGTCTTACTCATGCTGATCGCCTGCTTTCTTCAATGCGTGCACGTACTGCTCGATGCATGATGCCGAGCAAATCGTCCCGCAGATAATCTTCTCCCATCATTTCATCGAGGTTCGAAAGATATTTCACAGAGTATCTACCAAGTACTGCTTGAAACAATTCTTCTGGAGTGGAGTAATCCAGACGCTTCAAACCCAGCTCCTCGCACACCTTATCCATCAAAGTAATGAAACTGTTGAATTCAGTAAGCACATTGCCCGGATTATGCATAAAGCTCCACTCCTTTTCCTTGTTCTTCTCGAAGAAGATCACGCTGCTTGATAGCTATATTTTTGAGTTTAGGCACTAGATCACTATTGCATGAGCCTCGAGGAGCAGAAACAATGTATACCTCTAATTCAGCCAGCGTCATGCGGGACACAACTGCTTCCCACCACTCTAGGAATGAAAGGCCTTTGCCTGGAACGATAAACGTTATAACATCCACTCCTACCCCTTTTGACAATTCAAGGATCGTCGTAGCTGCCTCCTCAAATGTTTCCACACTAACCCCTCCCCATTTGTAGGAGGACAAACTTTTATGTATACATATTTGCAACATTCGCTATAATAGGTAATAGCGAGGCTTGTCCTCCGTTGATTCGGTTGTCATTTCCCCTATCCGCCAAGATACTTAGGAAATGACCGTCTTACCCCACCTGTTGGTAGCAGGTGGTTTTTTCTTTTTCTTGCATGTTAGCCATCACGAGTAACCCCGCAAATGCTTCTGCGCTGATCCGGCTCTGCAACTCCGGATTAGTCATAATATCCTCAACCATTTCTGCTGGAGTAGCTAGGTTCTCCATCCTCTTTACACCCCCTTTCAAATTCAGGCTAGTTCCTGATTATTCATTAGTGCCGCTTGCCTCTGTGCAAGTAGTTCGGATTCTGAACCGAAATGGATATGATTCCAAGAAATGAACCCATACAAGATTAAGAGTTTATCAACCAATTCATACTCTGCTCTCCCGCTATCAATTTCCCAGCGTTTAAGAGTTCGAACGGGAATCCCAGTTTTCTCGGAAACTTCTTTCAGCTCCATTCGGCAGTTTAGCCGAGCCTCTCGCAGTGAAAGTCTATGCATACCTTTGCTCACCTCCTTTCGGGCTGTCTAAGCCACATTAGGCAATAGTTTTTTGGGCATTACGCCCGTTTAGATAATGGAAGTGCTGATCTAAGAACACCTGCATTTCCTTCGCTCGAAACATCCACCTGCCACTTTCACGGCCATTCGATATTTCAGCCATTTCCTCCTTGAATTCAGGATTCAGCAAAATGTTTTCGATAAGCCAATCGCGCTTTCTGCAAGTCTCCGCTTCAAGTCGTTTCAAGTCCCACCAGCAGCCAACGCCATTATCGTTTAACACGCTCTTTACCTTTTCTTCGACAAGCTGATAAATGTATTGATCGTCGATTGTCACTCTGATGGCTGATTGAGTACTCAATACTTGTTTCTCCTTTCTTTTATAAACAGTATTTTAAATACCCAAATATACCAAAAAATAAATGCCTTGCTTGGGTATTGACAATACCGTTGTGTATAGATAAACTAATAATTGGGTATTACAAATACACTTTAAGTGCACACGATGTCCTTAAATAGTTGTTCTGGAGTTGATTCCAATACACCGCATAACTTAAACATTAAGGGGATACTAGGATTAACTCGACCGTATTCAAGACTCTTAATGTGCTCAAAAGTGACTCCTACTAATTCAGCTAGTTGTGGTCTTGATAGACCTTTAGAAATTCTAGCATTAGTTAGCTCTGGTCTTTTTTGAGTAGCCAAATCGATATTCACCTCACTTGTTGTATTTGTTTCAAATTATAAATGGTATTTTCAATACCGTCAAGTATTTTAAATACCCTTTTTAAAAATTGGAGGTTGTTTAGAATGTCTCTAGGGAGTCGTATAAAGTTTTTAAGGAAATCTCATAAGCTCACTCAACAAGATATAGCCACCAAATTAGAAATGGGCCGTTCCAATTTCGGACACATTGAAAATGACAGGGTTGTTCCTACGAGTGGCGACTTGCAGAAAATCGCTGACATTTTAGACACAACTACTGATTATCTTCTTGGTCGTACAGACATTGAGAGCAGAACATCTGGTAACCTAAAAGACTCTGTAAACCCATACTCCCTAACACGAAAGGAAGAAAAAGATATCGCCGTTAAGCTAGAAAATATGATGAATGACCTTACAAATGATTCGTCATTAGCTTTCATGGGTGAACCGATGGATGAAGAGGACAGAGAACTATTGCGAATTTCTTTAGAAAATACCCTGCGTATGTCTAAACAAATGGCTAAGAAGAAATTCACACCAAAGAAACATCGCAAATAGCATCTGGGGGTTATTTAATGGACAAAACAGACCTAGTTATTTCGCAGCTAATTAAAACCCACGGAACCAATAACCCCCTTAGAATAGCAGCTCAGAGAAATATTACGGTTCTTTTTGAAGACTTAGGAAAGAACACCTATGGGTATTATGCTTGCATGAATCGCATCCCGAGCATTCACATTAACAATCGTCTGGATGAATTTGAGACTAGATTCGCATTAGCTCACGAGCTTGCTCATCACATACTACACCCTAGAGTTAACACGCCCTTTTTACGGAAAAATACTCTATTTGCAGTCGATAAAATCGAGCGAGAAGCAAACCAGTTTGCTATAAAGCTGATCATTGGACATACCCAGCCTGAAAACGGCGAGACAAAGAATTGCTTCCTCCTGCGTTGCGGCATACCGGAAGAATTCCATCTTTTTTATTAACCTAACAATCTCGTCGTTGGGCTGTTTATTATACATCACAAACCGAACATACATTCGGAAAGGGTTGGTTTTATGGCCAGTTTTCAAAAGTATACGACTAAAGACGGAATAAGATGGATGTACAAGTATTACTCTACAATCGATCCGGAAACAGGTAAAAAGAAGCCGTCTACTAAAAGAGGTTTCAAAACGAAGAAAGAGGCGCAATTAGATGCAGCTCGGACAGAACAGCAGCTAGCAGAAGGAACGTTCATTACAGAGGACAAGAGCAGCGTTACCTTTGAACAAGTCTTTAAACAGTGGTTTGAGACGATTTCAAGCACCTATAAACCCAGCACTCGAAAAGCCGTACTATCGAAATTCAACAAGCGCATTCTCCCCCACTTTAGAAAATTAAAAATGAAGGACATCAGTAGGGCTTATTGCCAAGATGTGATTAATAAGGTTGCCGAAGAAATTAAATCGGTCGACAACATGAAAATGTATGCAAATCAAATATTTGAGTATGCGATATCAAAAGAAATCCTAGTAAACAATCCATTAAAAGGTGTGATCATCCCGAGGAAAGACGAGGAATTTATCGTAAGTGAAGCTGAACCGGAACGCAATTATTGGGAAAAGCAGGAGATTAAAGAATTTTTAGAGGGCGCGAAGCGAGATTGTACAATGCGGGATTATATAATGTTCCATCTCCTAATTTACACCGGTGGACGAAAAGGAGAAATCCTTGCCTTACGCTGGACAGACATTGACTTTAAAGCCAGAACTATTCATTTCAACAAAACATTATTCTATGAGAAAGGACAGTATATCACTCTGACGTCCAAAACAGCGGCTTCTAGGCGATTTATCAGCATAGATGACACTACAGTGGGATTGCTAAAAAAATACCGTACAGGGCAATCTGGAGCGTCAGTTGTACATCTCCACTCCAAAGATAATGAAATGCTTTTTACTCGTGAAGATGGATCCCCGCTTCGACTCGCATATCCAAATGACAAATTAGATGAGATTATCAAAAACAACAACCTTCATCCAATTACTGTCCATGGATTACGTCACTCACATGCCTCCCTTTTATTTGAAGCCGGGGCAAGCATCAAGGAAGTTCAGGAACGCCTCGGTCATTCCGATATCAAAATGACTATGAACATCTACACCCACGTTACCCGAACAGTCAAAGAGCAAACTGCATCCCGATTCGAGAAGTTCATGGAGCTATGACCATACAAATATGGTCAAAATATGGTCACGGCTCATTCAGGGGAAAAATTAAAGCCCCTGACCAATGAAGGCCAAGGGCGATAATCCTTGATATAGCAAGCTTCTTAGCGCTTGGAGAATTGAGGTGCGCGACGAGCTGCTTTCAAGCCGTATTTCTTACGCTCTTTCATACGAGGATCGCGAGTCAGGAAGCCAGCGCGTTTCAGAGCGCCGCGCAGTTCCGGATCTGCTTTCAGCAGAGCGCGAGCAACGCCGTGACGGATTGCACCAGCTTGACCAGTGGTTCCGCCGCCGTTTACGTTAACCAATACATCGTAACGACCAAGAGTTTCAGTCAGAACGAGTGGTTGTTTTACGATCAATTTCAGTGTTTCCAAACCAAAGTAAGTATCCATTTCACGCTTGTTGATCACGATGCGACCTTCACCTGGAACCAGGCGAACGCGTGCTACGGAGTGCTTACGACGACCTGTACCGTAGTATTGTACTTGTGCCACGTATATTTCCTCCCTTTACCTTAACCGCGAATTTGCCAAACTTCTGGTTTTTGTGCTGCGTGTGGATGCTCAGTTCCAGCGTATACTTTCAGCTTGGTGAACATTTGACGTCCCAGGCTGTTTTTAGGCAGCATGCCTTTTACCGCCAGTTCGAACATACGATCTGGTCTCTTGTTCAGCATTGCGCCAGCAGTGGTCTTTTTCAAACCACCTGGATACAGGGAGTGAGTGTAGTAAATTTTGTCATTCAGTTTGTTACCAGTCAGCTTCACTTTGTCAGCGTTGAGTACGATTACGAAATCGCCAGCGTCAACGTGAGGAGTGAATTCTGGTTTCAATTTTCCGCGCAGGATAGAAGCTACTTCGCTCGCCAGACGACCCAGCGTTTGGCCTTCAGCGTCAACGATGTACCATTTGCGCTCAACTTCGAGCGGTTTCGCCATATATGTGGTACGCATTTTTGTCCCTCCTAAATATCTTACCTAACACACTTATAACCAAAACAACCGAAACTTGCAATGGAAGATAATTGCTGTTACGGGTGAGCAACTCTTCCAGGTGTTCCATGTAATCACGATCTTGTCTTTCAATCCCGGGGCTAGAGTGGGGCTAGGCGGGGTTAAAATACCAAGGAATATCGTACTACATAGACGCCCCATAGTCAAGTGCTGCTCGTTCGTCTAATAGTTGGAAATCTGAGAACTAGTAGACAACTTCCCACATGGTCAGACCCTTGGCTGGTGCTGTCTTACCTGCCTTTTCCCGATCACATGCGGCGAGGATTTCCCTCAGTTCAGCAGGGCTTCTTTTTCCTTGCCCTACTTCAACCAAAGTCCCCACAATAATTCGAACCATGTTGTACAAAAAACCGTTGCCTCGGCATGTCACCCATACCTCGTCTCCGATTTTTTCCACGGTGAGCCCGTACACAGTCCGAACCTTGTCCTCGACGAATGTCTTTGCCGAGCAAAAGGAAGTAAAATCATGTTCACCCACCAAGTAATGAGCAGCCTGCTGCATCGCGTCCACATCTAACGGAAACCGGACATGGTCGGCATAACGATGTCGAAAAACATCTGCCACTGGATTGTTGTCGATACAATATCGATATTCTTTTACTTGCACGTCAAAACGCGCATGAAAAGAGGCATCGACCTCTTCAACTGTCCGAATGACAATAGAATCAGGCAACTGATTGTTCAACACAAACCGCCATTTATCCATTGGAATGTTACTCGACGTGTCAAAGTGAATCACTTGACCGCGTGCATGAACACCCGCATCTGTCCGGCCTGAACCAAAGACTTGGATATCCTCTCCGGTAACCCGATTCAATGCGGCTTCAATTTCACCCTGGACCGTTACTTGATCTGGCTGTACCTGAAAACCGCTGAAGTCAGTTCCGTCATATGCCAATACACATCGCAGTCGCTTCATGTACGCCACCATCCAATCACGATTACCAAGATCACACTCGCAACAGCTACGATTGCATCACGCCAAGTGAACGTCAGCTTATTCAGCCGCGTTCTACCCACTCCCCCGCGATAGCCACGCGCTTCCATCGCCAAAGCCAGCTCTTCTGCACGCCGAAACGCACTAACGAACAATGGGATAGCGATCGGAATCAGGTTCTTGGCTCTGCGTACGAGACTTCCACTGGTGAAATTGGCTCCTCTGGCGGTCTGCGCCTTGATGATTTTATCCGTTTCTTCCATCAGGGTCGGAATGAACCGGAGTGCAATTGACATCATCAGGGCTATATCATGAACCGGTATGCCGATCTTCCCTAGTGGTCCTAGTAAACGCTCCAACCCTTCTGTCAAATCAATTGGAGAGGTTGTCAGTGTTAGCAAGGAACTAATGAGAATCAAAAGTCCCAAGCGCAAAGAAATGAAGATCGCCTGGCGAACCCCTTCCTCCTCTACTGTAAACCATCCCCACTGAATGTAAACCGTTCCGCCTTTTGTGATAAAAATATGCAAGACGACGGTAAATAAAATCAGGATCCAGACTGGCTTCAAGCTTTTTAATATATAGGACAATGAAAGCCTAGAAAGAAGTGCAGCATACAAGGTAAAACCAATCAGTATGGCGTACGTTACCGTATTGTTAGCCAGAAAAATCAAGGTAGCAAAAAGGATGATGAAGAGAAGCTTGCTTCGCGGATCTGCACGATGTAAAAAAGATTGCCCTGGTACGTATTGACCAATTGCGATATTCTGCAGCATGCCTAGCCCTCCTTTGGTACGGACAGTCGTTCCAGCAGATGGGCAATCAGCTCTTCCTCCCGATAAAGGGAGGTCGGCAGGCTAGCCTTGTCCGGCAGCATTTGATTCATTTGCGATACGAGAGCCACCGTTTCCGGTACATCCAAAGACAGCTCTCGGAGACGATCCACATGCATGAATACTTCCTCCGGCTTCCCCTGCAAAGCTACTTGGCCTTGTGCCATCACAAGCAAATAGTCTGCATAGCGGGCTGCCTCTTCCATGCTGTGCGTGACCAATAGTGTCGTAAGGTTTTGTTCCCGATGAATCCGGTAGATCCCTTCCAGAATCGTCACTCGTCCCGCAGGATCAAGACCCGCAGTTGGTTCATCCAATACCAGAACCTTCGGCTGCATGGCAAGAACACCAGCCAAAGCAACACGTCGCATTTGCCCGCCACTCAAATGAAACGGCGAGCGATCCTTGATCGTGGCATAATCCAAGCCGACAATTTCAAGGGACTCCTTCACGCGTGCTTCCACCATTTCTGTTGGCAAGTCAAAATTGAGCGGTCCAAAAGCAACATCCTTCGCAACCGTTTCTTCAAACAACTGATGTTCAGGATATTGAAAGACGAGCCCAATATCGCGCCTTTGAGCATGGGGTAACCGCCGCTTTGGAGTAATGACCGCATCACCCAGGATAATCTGCCCTGTACTAGGCATCAGCAACCCGTTCAAGTGCTGAATCAGCGTTGACTTACCCGAGCCTGTGTGGCCAATAATTCCGACAAACGAACCGGATGGAATCGTCAGCGAAATATTGTGTAAGGCAACTCGTTCGAACGGTGTTCCCTTTGCGTAGATATGGCTTACTTGGTCAAAAGTAATTTGCATACGTGCTCCACCAGCTCCTCTTGATGCAGGACAAACGGTAAATCAATCCCTTTGGAATGAAGTGCGTGGCGCAGTCGAACGGCAAATGGCACATCCAGTCCCACCTGTTTCAATCGATCTACTTCATTAAACACCTCACTCGGCTTACCCTCCATCAGGACTTCACCCGCATTCATGACGATGACCTTATCCGAATAGACGGCTTCTTCCGGAAAATGGGTAATGTTAATGATCGTGAGTCCCTCGTCGCGGTTCAGTCGACGAGCCAGATTCAGCACTTCCATTCTCCCTTGTGGATCAAGCATCGCTGTCGCTTCATCCAAGATGATGACAGAAGGACGCATCGCCATAATCCCTGCGATCGCCACTCGTTGCTTTTGACCCCCAGACAGACGATGTGGTTGTGCCTGTAAGTAAGATTCCATCCCTACAGAAACGAGCGCCTCATCAATACGATCTCGCATCTCTTTGGGGGCCACACCCATGTTTTCTAGGCCAAAGGCGACATCATCTTCCACTGTAGCCCCAACAATCTGATTGTCCGGGTTCTGAAAGACCATGCCAACATGTCGTCGGATTTCCCAAAGCAGCTCCCCATCTTTCGTATCCATTCCACTGATCAGCACTGTACCCCCTTCTGGAAGCAACAGAGCATTCATCAGCTTTGCCATCGTTGATTTGCCGGAACCGTTGTGACCCAATACGGATACAAAGGAACCTTTTTGAATGGTAAGGTCAACACCTTGTAAAACCGGAACCCGTTGGCCATCCTCACCATCGTAGGAATAAGAAACATCTCGCAATGCCAGCAGGTTATCTTCATTCATGAGGCATTCACAACCTCCCCAGCCTTCACAGGGAACTGACTAACAGGATTTCGATGAGAAAGGAAAAAAGGGTTGAATCAGAGTCCAGCCTATGACCAGATCTGCCCCCACCCTTTTCGCGGTAATCTACCAGGCTTAAAACCTGAGTAAACGACCAGTTTACATGTATTAAACGAATTCGATGTACGCCATTGGAGCATTGTCGCCACGGCGAGGGCCGGTTTTCAGGATACGAGTGTATCCACCGTTGCGCTCTTTGAAGCGAGGAGCGATTTCATCGAACAGTTTTTGAACAGCATCACGGCCTTCAGCATTCGCAACTTCTTTGCGAACGAAAGCAGCAACTTGACGGCGAGCATGCAGATCGCCACGTTTCGCGAGCGTGATCATTTTTTCAGCGATTGGGCGCAGTTCTTTCGCCTTCATCTCTGTAGTTTCGATGCGCTCGTTGATGATCAGGTCTGTTACCAAGTCGCGGAACAGCGCTTTACGAGCTGAGCTACGACGACCCAATTTACGTTGTGCCATGTGGTTTACCTCCCTCTTAATCGAGAGAACAAAAGTTTGCTTCTTGGTTTGCTATTCTAATCGTCGCTGCGCAGGGACAGGCCCAGTTCAGCTAACTTTTCTTGAACTTCTTCAAGAGATTTGCGCCCCAGATTGCGTACTTTCATCATGTCCTCTTCGGTCTTCTGCGTCAGCTCTTGCACGGTATTAATACCGGCACGCTTCAAGCAGTTGTAGGAACGAACGGAAAGATCGAGCTCTTCGATAGTCATCTCCAAGACTTTCTCTTTCTTGTCCTCTTCCTTCTCTACCATGATTTCTGCATCCTTCGCCTCGTCAGTCAGACCGACAAACAGGTTCAGGTGCTCCGTCATGATTTTTGCGCCGAGACTCACGGCTTCTTCCGGACTGATGCTACCGTTAGTCCAAACCTCAAGTGTTAACTTGTCATAGTTGGTCATTTGCCCTACACGGGTATTTTCCACTTGATAGTTAACGCGTTTGATCGGCGTGTAGATCGAATCAATCGGAATCACACCAATAGGCAGATCCTCAGATTTGTTTCCGTCAGATTGAACATAACCACGACCACGTCCAGCTGTCATGCGGATATGCAGACGACCGCCATTGGCCAACGTTGCAATATGAAGATCAGGGTTTAAGACCTCCACATCACTGTCAGCACGGATATCTCCCGCTTTGACAACGCCTTCGCCTTCTGCATCGATCTCGATTACTTTTTCTTCATCGGAATGGATCTTCAGCGCCAAGCCTTTGATGTTCAGGATGATCTCGGTTACATCTTCAACGACGCCTTCAATCGTGGAGAATTCGTGAAGAACCCCATCGATTTGAACAGTACGAACTGCCGCGCCTGGCAAGGACGAAAGAAGAATTCGTCTCAGCGAGTTGCCAAGGGTAGTTCCGTATCCGCGCTCTAGAGGTTCTACAACAAACTTTCCATACGAGTTGTCGTCGCTAACTTCCACAACCTCGATTTTTGGTTTTTCTATTTCTATCATTAAACAAACCCTCCTTCAAAACGTCGAAATCCTGGGGTGGGCCGCATACGTGCCCACTCAGGAATTTCCCCGGCGGTTTACCGTTTGCGTGCATGACAAGCTATAAATCAGAATTTACCATTCTAGTATGGACATGTTCTGAACGATATAAACCAGTTACACGCGGCGACGTTTTGGTGGACGGCAACCGTTGTGCGGAATTGGCGTCACGTCTTTAATCATGTTCACTTCAAGACCAGTAGCTTGCAGGGAACGGATCGCAGCTTCACGACCAGCACCTGGGCCTTTTACTGATACTTCAAGGGAACGCATACCGTGTTCCATAGCAACGCGTGCAGCCGATTCAGCAGCCATTTGCGCAGCAAATGGAGTGCTTTTACGGGAGCCTTTGAAGCCGAGGGAACCAGCACTGGACCAAGAGATCGCGTTACCGTGTGGATCCGTGATAGTGATGATCGTATTGTTGAAAGTAGAACGGATGTGTGCTACGCCGACTTCAACATTCTTACGGTCACGACGACGGGTACGAGTTGCTGTAGCTTGTTTTCTTTTCGCCATGTCAGATTACCCTCCTTTACTTCTTCTTGTTTGCTACTGTACGGCGTGGACCTTTACGCGTACGAGCATTTGTTTTAGAACGTTGACCGCGAACTGGAAGTCCACGACGATGACGGATGCCACGGAAGCAACCGATTTCCATCAGACGCTTGATGTTGAGGGAGATCTCACGACGGAGGTCACCTTCCACCTTCACAGTTTTGTCAATGTACTCACGAAGTTTGTTTACTTCGTCTTCTGTCAAATCGCGAACACGAGTGTTCGCGTCTACGCCAGTAGAGGACAGAATTTTTTGAGACGTGGGGCGGCCAATACCAAAAATGTAGGTAAGAGCAACTTCAACGCGTTTTTCGCGCGGCAAGTCTACGCCTGCAATACGTGCCATGTGTCAAAAGCACCTCCTTGTTTACCCTTGTTTTTGCTTATGCTTCGGATTTTCACAAATAACCATTACGTTACCTTTGCGACGGATAACCTTGCATTTCTCGCAGATCGGTTTAACCGAAGGTCTCACTTTCATGGTTCTTGCCTCCCTTTTCTAGGGGTTTTGCTTACTATTTATAGCGGTACGTAATACGTCCGCGGGTTAAGTCGTACGGCGACAGTTCAACAGTTACTTTATCCCCCGGCAGGATACGGATAAAGTGCATGCGGATTTTTCCAGAGACGTGAGCGAGGACTTTATGTCCATTCTCTAATTCTACTCGAAACATAGCATTTGGCAAAGGTTCGATTACCGTACCTTCCACCTCAATTACATCATCTTTTGCCATGGTAAACTCTCCTTTCTTCTGCTCTTCAGTCGGACCATGAGTTTTGCGAAATGATCACACAACGAACTTATCGTCGACACGTTGGACGACAATCCCGAAGCATTCGGAACTACCGTTTTTATGTCCGTGTAAAAATCTCATAGCCATCTTCCGTAATCGCGATGGTGTGTTCAAAATGAGCACAAGTTTTCCGATCCACTGTTACTACCGTCCAATTGTCCTCCAATGTGCGGACATAACGTTCGCCGGCATTTACCATTGGCTCAATTGCCAACACCATGCCTGGTTTTAACCGCGGTCCTCGATCAGGAGGGCCGTAGTTAGGAACCTGCGGATCTTCGTGCAAGTTTTGCCCGATCCCATGCCCCACATACTCGCGAACGAGTGTGAAGCCGGCAGCTTCTGCATGAACCTGAATCGCATGAGAGATATCGGATAAACGTCCACCCGGAAAAGCTTTTTCAAGCCCCTTGTACAACGACTCTTCCGTTACTCTGAGCAGCTTCTGGTTTTCTGTTGAAATCATACCGACCGGATACGTCCAAGCGGAGTCGCCATGGTAACCCTGAAACTGAGCACCAATGTCGATACTGATAATGTCTCCTTCTTGCAACGCCCGTTCACCTGGGATCCCGTGTACGAGTTCTTCATTGACTGAAGCACAGATACTTCCTGGAAAGCCACCATAGCCTTTAAACGATGGAATTGCTCCCATGCTTCGAATAAAGGTCTCGGCAATTTCGTCTAGCTGCTTCGTCGTGACACCAGGCTTGATCGCCTTGGCCAGTTCTTGATGGGTGAGTGCGACGATACGACCAGCTTCGCGCATAACCTCAAGTTCTGCTTTCGACTTTAGGATAATCATTCGCAATTACCCTCGCAACAAAGACTTAATTTCCGCAAATACTACCTGGATATCTTGTTCTCCATCGATATCTCGCAGAAGTTCCTGTGCGGAGTAGTAGTCGATAAGTGGCTGTGTTTGAGCGATATTTACGTCAAGGCGTTGTGTTACCACTTCGATCTTGTCGTCTTCACGCTGATACAGCTTACCACCATCTTTATCACATACGCCAGCCTCTTTTGGAGGATTGAACATCGTGTGATAGCTAGCACCGCAAACAGGGCAGATCCAGCGACCGGTCAGACGTTCAATCAATTGCTCGCGTTGAACGTTGATGTTAATTACATGGTCAATTTCGCGTCCCAGCTCTTTTACTGTAGCTGTCAACGCTTCCGCCTGAGGAACTGTGCGTGGAAAACCATCTAGGAGGAATCCCTTTGCGCAGTCTTCCATCGAAAGGCGCTCCCGCACAATACCAATGACGACTTCGTCTGGGACGAGATCACCTTTATCCATGTAGGATTTAGCCTCTAGTCCGAGCGGAGTTTCGTTTTTGACCGCAGCTCGGAACATGTCGCCAGTCGAAATGTGCGGGATGTCAAACTCTTTTACGATACGTTCTGCCTGTGTCCCTTTACCGGCTCCAGGCAGTCCCATCAGAATTATATTCACGTCCATTCCCTCCGTCCCATCAAAAAGCTACAGAAGCTTTTCTGTAAACATCTAAGTCATTACTTGATAAACCCTTGGTAGTGGCGTTTGATCATTTGACTTTCAATCTGCTTCATTGTATCCAAGCATACCCCGACCACGATCAAGAGCGATGTACCGCCGATGAAAATGGATTGCGGCAAGTTTGCAATACTACCGAAGAAGAATGGCAAAATGGCAATTGTCATAAGGAACAAAGCGCCCGCCAATGTTAACCGGTTTAATGTACGAGTAATGAATACCTCAGTGTTTTTACCAGGTCGGATACCAGGAATGTAACCGCCATTTTTTCTCATGTTTTCTGCCATTTGTACAGGGTTGATCTGTACAAATGTGTAGAAGTAGGTGAATCCGAGAATCAAGATAGCGTAGAGCGTCATTCCTAATGGTTTGTTGACTTGGAAGTTCTCATAAATCCAGTTAGCAAATCCTTGTCCAGATGCATCCACCCAGAACTGAGCAATCGTTGACGGGAACATTACCAGCGATACCGCAAAGATAACAGGAATAACACCAGCAGAGTTGATTTTGAGCGGAATGTGGGTAGATTGACCACCGTACATTTTGCGTCCAACCACTCGTTTCGCATATTGCACTGGAATCTTACGAAGACCTTGCTGCATAAAGATAACCCCGACAATAATGGCGAGGACCACCAATAGGATAAGCAGAACCTTGACGATGCTGAAAAAGATGTTTACAGATGGATCACCAAACATCGTGGTGTAAATCGTCGCAGCTGCATTAGGCAATCCAGCAACGATCCCGGCAACGATCAGGATCGAAATCCCGTTACCGATACCCTTCTCCGTAATCTGTTCCCCCATCCACATCATGAATGCGGTCCCAGCTGTCAAAGTCAACGCAATGAGTGCATAGCTACTAACCGACGTGTCGTTTAGCAATCCAGGCGCCATATTGTTGAATCCAATCGTCATCCCTA
Organism: Brevibacillus fortis; assembly: GCF_046196545.1. Lineage (GTDB taxonomy): Bacteria > Bacillota > Bacilli > Brevibacillales > Brevibacillaceae > Brevibacillus > Brevibacillus fortis_A. Next base: position 256,066 of record NZ_CP176370.1, on the reverse strand, counting down.
CAGACTGAATCAAACCAAGGATGATGGTAGCGTAACGGGTAACGGTGGCAATCTTGCGACGGCCAACTTCCCCTTCACGAGCCCATTGCGTAAGCTTAGGCACAACATCCATGGACATCAGCTGCATGATAATCGATGCCGTAATGTACGGCATGATACCCATGGCAAAAATCGAGAAGTTTTGCAGTGCTCCACCCGAGAAGGTGTTCAACAAGCCCAGTAATTGGTTTGTGTTCTGCTGAAACAACTCGACGTTTACGTTAGGAACTGGCACGAAGCTTCCGATCCGGAAAACAACCAGCATCATGAGCGTAAAAAGGATCTTACTACGTAAGTCGCTAATCTTAAAAATGTTAGTTAAGGACGCTAACATTAGATCACCTCGGTTGTTCCACCGACTTGAGCGATCTTCTCAGCAGCAGCTCCGGAGAACTTGTGAGCTTTTACAGTCAGCTTCACAGTCAGTTCACCGTTAGCAAGAACCTTAACACCATCGCGCAGCGCACTGATAACACCAGTTTCTTTCAACAGTTCAGGTGTTACTACAGTGCCCTCTTCGAAACGGTTCAGCGCGTCCAAGCTAACAATCGCATATTCTTTGCGGCTGATGTTAGTGAAACCACGCTTAGGCAGACGACGGTACAATGGGTTTTGACCACCCTCGAAACCAGGGCGAACACCGCCACCGGAACGAGCGTTTTGACCTTTGTGACCTTTACCAGCAGTTTTGCCAGTACCGCTACCAATACCGCGACCGATGCGCTTACGAGTGTGACGGGATCCTTCTGCAGGTTGCAGTTCATGCAATTTCATACGTTGCACCTCCTAACTAATTGAGATGATCAATTAAGCTTCTACTTCTTTCACTTCAACCAAGTGCTTCACTTTGAAAACCATTCCACGGATTGCAGCGTTATCTTCCTTCACTACAGTGGAGTTGATTTTACGAAGACCCAGAGCTTTTACAGTGTCTTGTTGGTCAACAGTGCGACCAATCAAGCTGCGTTTGAGGGTGATTTGCAATTTTGCCATTTTCATTCCCTCCTTATTAACCCAACAACTCGTCAACAGTCTTACCGCGCAATTTCGCGACATCTTCCGCTGTTTTCAGACGGCCGAGGCCTTCCAGCGTAGCGTTGACCATGTTGATAGGATTGTTGGAACCAAGAGACTTACTCAAAATATCGCCTACACCAGCCAGTTCGAGTACGGCACGAACAGGTCCACCAGCGATAACTCCTGTACCAGGGGCAGCAGGCTTGATGAGAACTTTACCTGCGCCAAATTGGCACAGTACTTGGTGTGGGACAGTTGTCCCTCTCATCGGTACACGAATCAATTTTTTCTTAGCATCGTCAATCGCTTTGCGAATAGCGTCTGGAACTTCTTGAGCTTTACCCATACCAGCACCTACGTGGCCGTTACGGTCTCCCACAACAACCAAGGCGCTGAAGCTCATGCGACGTCCACCTTTAACCGTTTTTGCTACACGGTTAACTGAGACTACTTTTTCTTCGAGCTCTAATTTGCTAGGGTCGATACGCATTCCTTACCCTCCTTGTTGTTAGAATTGCAGACCAGCTTCACGAGCTGCTTCTGCCAGTGCTTTAATACGTCCATGATAGATGTAACCACCGCGGTCAAAAATCACTTCAGTCGCACCTTTTTCTTGTGCACGCTTAGCGATCAGTGTGCCAACAGCTGTAGCAGCTTCCACGTTAGCGCCATTATTCAGGCCCAGCTCTTTATCCAAAGAAGATGCAGATACCAGTGTTACGCCAGTTGCATCGTCGATCAATTGAGCGTAGATGTGCTTAGAAGAACGGAATACGTTCAGACGCGGGCGAATGGTAGAACCAATCACGCGTTTGCGGATTCGCAAATGACGTTTTTTCCGAGCTTTGTTTTTATCAGCTTTCGTAAACATTAAGCGGCCTCCTTTCTCATGAAGCTAGAAGCTTATTTACCTTTTTTACCTTCTTTACGACGAACCACTTCATTGCTGTACTTGATACCTTTACCTTTGTATGGCTCAGGTTTACGCAGAGAACGGATTTCAGCGGCAACTTGGCCTACGCGCTCTTTGTTGATACCTTTTACCACCAAAGTGGTTTGGTTTGGTACATCAATTTCGATACCCTCTTCTGGAGTAACTTCCACTGGGTGGGAGAAACCGAGAGAGAGAGTAACACCGTTGCCGGACTTAGCAGCACGGTAACCTACACCGACCAGTTCCAAGGTACGAGTGAAGCCTTCAGATACGCCAGTTACCATGTTGGATACCAGCGCACGAGTAGTACCATGCAGGGAACGGTGAAGTTTGTTATCGCTTGGACGCTCAACAACTACTTCGTTTTCAGCGATGTTGATTTTGATATCTTCATGGAAGCTACGAACGAGTTGACCCTTAGGGCCTTTTACCGTCAGCTCAGTACCGTTCAGAGTGAGGGTAACGCCTGCAGGGACCACGATCGGTTTTCTACCGACACGAGACATGTGGTGCACCTCCTGTGCTATTTACAATCTGTTAATTACCAAATGTATGCGAGAACTTCTCCACCTACATGAGCTTGACGAGCTTGCTTGTCAGTCATTACACCAGTGGATGTAGAGATGATCGCGCAACCGAGACCACCCAAAACCTTAGGTACTTCATTGTTCTTTGCATAAACACGAAGTCCTGGCTTGGAGATACGTTTCAGACCTGTGATGACACGCTCGTTGCTCGCACCATATTTCAGGAATACGCGGATGATTCCTTGTTTGTTGTCTTCAACAAACTCCGCATCGCGGATGAAGCCTTCTTCTTTTAGAATGCGCGCGATTTCCTTCTTGATGGTGGACGCCGGGATTTCCACTTTCTCGTGGCGAACCATGTTGGCGTTACGAATTCGTGTCAACATATCTGCGATTGGATCAGTCATAACCATGAGAGAAAACCTCCTTCCCGTTTCAAATTACCAGCTTGCTTTTTTCACGCCTGGAATTTGACCTTTATAAGCAAGTTCACGGAAGCAAATACGGCAGAGTTTGAATTTGCGCAATACGGAGTGAGGACGTCCGCAACGCTCGCAACGAGTGTACGCGCGTACTGCAAACTTCGGCTGCCGCTGTTGCTTGATGATCATTGATTTCTTTGCCACATTCTTCCCTCCTTACGAGTGGGTTTATTTACGGAATGGCATACCCATTTGAGTCAGCAACTCACGAGCTTCCTCATCCGTTTTCGCGGAAGTAACAATAACGATGTCCATACCACGAACTTTATCAATTTTATCGTACTCGATCTCAGGGAAGATCAGTTGTTCCTTCAGACCAAGTGTATAGTTACCGCGACCGTCAAATGCCTTGGAAGAAATTCCACGGAAGTCACGAACACGCGGGAGAGATACGTTCATCAATTTGTCGAGGAAGTGGTACATACGCTCGCCGCGCAGAGTAACCTTCGCACCGATCGGCATACCTTCACGCAATTTGAAACCCGCGATGGATTTCTTAGCCTTTGTTACTACAGGCTTTTGACCAGCGATGATTTGCAGGTCTTCAATTGCAGTATCCAAGGACTTAGCGTTAGCTACCGCTTCGCCAACACCCATATTGATGATGATCTTTTCTACTTTCGGCACTTGCATGATGGAAGTGTAGTTGAACTTGCTCATCAAACCAGGCACGATTTCGCTCGTATACTTTTCTTTCAATCTTGTTGCCATCTAGGATATCCTCCTTTCCAACCTGACTACTTGTCGAGTACTTCGCCAGACTTTTTCGCGTACCGAACTTTCTTGCCGCTATCCAATACTTTGTAACCGATGCGAGTAGCTTTTCCGGACTTCGGATCGATCAAAGATACGTTGGATACGTGAATAGCTGCTTCTTGAGTCACAATGCCACCTTGCGGGTTAGCTTGGGACGGACGGCTGTGTTTCTTCACGAGGTTGATACCTTCAACCAGAACGCGTTCTTTCTTCGGATAAGCAGCGAGAACGCGACCTTTTTTGCCTTTATCTTTGCCCGCATTTACGATAACAGTGTCGCCTTTTTTAACGTGCATCGCTTGGTGCACCTCCTATCGAACAAACTGCCTGAGTTTTGCCGTTCAATTAGATAACCTCTGGAGCCAGAGAGATGATCTTCATGAAATCTTTATCACGGAGCTCACGAGCCACAGGTCCAAAGATACGAGTACCACGAGGGGATTGATCGTCTTTGATAACTACAGCTGCATTCTCATCGAACTTGATGTAAGAACCATCGTTACGACGAACGCCACTTGCTGTGCGTACTACAACCGCTTTAACTACTTGACCTTTCTTGACAACGCCGCCGGGTGTAGCGGATTTTACGGAGCACACGATAACATCCCCGATGTTCGCCGTTTTGCGACCGGAACCACCCAGAACCTTGATGCACATGAGTTCCTTAGCACCGGAGTTGTCAGCAACAGCCAATCTCGTTTGAGTTTGGATCATTTACTGTTCCTCCTTTCGGATTTATCTATCCGAAAATCTGACTTATACGATTACTGCCTCTTCAACGATACGTACCATACGGAAACGCTTGTCTTTAGACAATGGACGAGTTTCCATGATTTCTACGATGTCGCCAACTTTTGCTGCGTTGTTCTCATCGTGAGCCTTGAACTTTTTGGAGAATTTCATGCGTTTACCGTACAATGGGTGTGTCTTGTAAGTTTCAACAAGAACAACAATGGTTTTATCCATCTTGTCGGAAACGACGCGACCTACAACGGTTCGACGCATATTGCGATCTGCGGTCATCGTTCAAACCTCCTTCCTATAATTAGCCGATTCCCAATTCTCTCTGGCGCAGGACGGTTTTCGCACGAGCAATATCCTTACGCACTTGTTTGATACGAGATGTGGTTTCGAGTTGACCCGTAGCCAACTGGAAACGAAGGTTGAACAACTCTTCTTTCAAAGAAGTAACGTTTTGTTCGAGCTCGGCAGTGGTCAAATTACGGTACTCATTAGCCTTCATGTGCGTCACCACCCACTTCTTCACGCTTCACGAACTTGCACTTGATAGGCAGTTTGTGCATAGCCAGACGCATAGCTTCGCGAGCGACTTCTTCAGGAACACCAGCAAGTTCAAACATGATCTTGCCTGGCTTCACTACCGCTACCCATTTCTCAGGAGAACCTTTACCGGAACCCATCCGTACTTCGAGCGGTTTTTGTGTAACTGGTTTGTCAGGGAAAATTTTAATCCAGACTTTACCACCACGTTTAATGTAACGGGTCATTGCAATACGGGCAGCCTCGATTTGACGGTTGGTTACCCAAGATGGTTCCATTGCTTGCAATCCGTATTCACCGAACGCAACAGTGGTACCGCCTTTTGCGTTACCTGCCATTTTCCCGCGGTGTTGTTTACGGTGTTTCACGCGTTTTGGCGTCAACATGATTACTTGCCTCCTTCCTCAGTAGCGACGTTCTTTCTCGCTGGAAGGACTTCTCCACGATAGATCCACACTTTAACACCGATGCGACCATAAGTGGTATGTGCTTCAGCAGTACCGTAGTCGATGTCAGCGCGCAATGTGTGAAGCGGAACAGTACCTTCGCTGTAACCTTCAGAACGTGCGATGTCCGCGCCGCCAAGACGACCGCTTACCAAGGTTTTGATACCTTTAGCACCAGAGCGCAGCGAACGAGTGATCGATTGCTTTTGCGCACGGCGGAAAGAAATGCGGTTTTCCAATTGGCGTGCAATATTTTCAGCTACCAGAGTAGCATCCAGATCCGGACGTTTTACTTCGTTGATGTTGATATGAACGCGTTTGCCAGTCAGTTCGGTCAAAGTTTTGCGCAGAGTTTCAACCTCTGAACCACCTTTACCAATTACCATACCAGGCTTAGCGGTGTGAATCGTAACGTTCACGCGATTAGCTGCGCGTTCGATTTCGATCGTGGATACAGCAGCATCCTTCAGACGCCCTTTTACATACTTACGGATTTTCAAGTCTTCGTGCAACAGAGTTGCGAAGTCCTTGTCAGCGTACCATTTGGACTCCCAGTCACGAATGACACCGATCCGAAGACCTACCGGGCTTACCTTTTGACCCACACGTAATCCCTCCTTATTTCTCGTTTAGTACCACTGTGATGTGGCTCGTGCGTTTATGGATGCGGCTAGCGCGACCCATAGCGCGCGGACGGAAACGCTTCAACGTAGGACCTTGGTCTACGAAGATTTTGCCAACTACCAAGCTATTTGGATCCAGCTCATAGTTGTGCTCAGCGTTTGCAATAGCCGATTTCAGGAGCTTTTCAACAACCGGAGAAGCTGCTTTAGGCGTATGTTTCAAGATCGCCAAAGCTTCACCTACTTGCTTGCCTCTGATCAAGTCAACCACCAGGCGGACTTTACGAGACGCGATGCGAATATTGCGTGCAACTGCTTTTGCTTCCATCTTTGTACCTCCTCTCTGTCAAGAGAAAATTAGCGCTTCTTGGACTTCTTGTCGTTGTCGACGTGACCCTTGAAGGTACGAGTTGGTGCGAATTCACCCAATTTATGACCAACCATGTCTTCCGATACGTATACAGGTACATGTTTGCGGCCATCGTAAACTGCAAACGTGTGTCCTACGAAATCAGGGAAGATGGTGGAACGGCGAGACCATGTTTTGATCACACGTTTCTCGTTCTTTTCATTTTGCTCGTCAACTTTTTTCATCAAGTGGTCATCCACGAAAGGACCCTTTTTTAAGCTACGTCCCATTAGTGAACCTCCCTTCGCCAAAGGCGTTCGGTTATAGTATCAGCCTACCTTACTTTTTACGGCGGCGGATGATGTACTGGTCGGACTTGTTCTTCTTCTTACGAGTCTTGAGACCCAGGGTTGGTTTACCCCAAGGAGTAACAGGAGCCTTACGACCGATTGGAGCGCGACCTTCACCACCACCGTGTGGGTGATCGTTAGGGTTCATTACGCTACCGCGAACTGTCGGGCGAATACCCAACCAGCGGGAACGTCCTGCTTTACCGATGTTCAGCAATTCGTGATCTTGGTTTCCTACTTGACCGATGGTAGCGCGGCATACATTATGAATGCGGCGTGTTTCACCGGAAGACAGGCGTACGATTACAAATTCACCATCACGACCAAGCAATTGAGCAGAAGTACCAGCAGCGCGAACCAATTGGCCACCTTTACCAGGTTTCAGCTCGATGTTGTGGATGGTAGTACCTACCGGGATTTTCTCCATTGGCAGTGCGTTACCGATTTTGATGTCGGCATCTGCTCCGGATACAATCTGGTCGCCCACTTTCAGGTTTTGTGGGGCGATAATGTAACGCTTTTCACCGTCTGCATAGTTGATCAGCGCGATGTTAGCGGAACGGTTTGGATCGTATTCAATGGTTGCTACGCGACCAATGATACCATCTTTGTTGCGTTTGAAGTCGATAATACGGTATTTACGTTTGTGACCGCCACCTTGATGACGAACGGTAATTCTACCTTGGTTGTTGCGACCAGCTTTTTTGCTGAGAGGCGCCAACAAGGATTTTTCGGGAGTCGACGTGGTGATCTCCTCGAAAGTAGAAACCGTCATTTGGCGACGACCAGGAGAAGTCGGTTTAAACTTTTTGATACCCATGTTAATACCCTCCTTTTCGGTAGTCGTCGAGGTTATACTCCCTCGTAGAAGGCCAATTCTTTGCTGTCATCAGTCAGCTTAACGATTGCTTTCTTCCACTCGGATGTGTAACCGGAGTATTTTCCGTAGCGTTTTGGTTTAGCAGGTACACGAACTGTGTTAACTGCTTCTACTTTTACGCCAAATACTTTTTCAACTGCTTGTTTGATTTCTGTCTTGTTGGCTTTGAGAGGTACTTCGAATACGTACTTTTTCTCAGCCATCATATCAGTGGTGCGCTCGGTAATGACAGGGCGTTTAAGGACATCATGAAGGCTCTTCATTATGCGAGCACCTCCTCTACTTTCGCAATCGCTTCTTTCGTCACGATTACTTTGTCATGCGCTACCAGATCAAGAACGTTAATGCCAGCAGCATCTACGATTTTTGCACCTGGAATATTGCGGGAAGCAAGAGCTACGTTTTGGTCGTACTCGGAAGTAACGATCAGAACTTTGCGATCTGCTTTCAAGTTGTTCAGAACAACTGTCATTTCTTTCGTTTTAGGAGCTGCAATGTTCAGAGCTTCCAAAACCAAAATTTCATTGCTTTGTACTTTTGCGGAGAGTGCGGATTTCAGTGCCAAACGGCGAACTTTACGGTTCAGTTTGTAACCGTATTTGCGCGGAGTTGGACCGAATACAACGCCGCCACCTTTCCATTGCGGAGAGCGAATGGAACCTTGGCGTGCACGTCCTGTACCTTTTTGGCGCCATGGCTTGCGGCCACCACCACGTACTTCAGAACGATTCTTTACATCATGTGTACCTTGACGTTGGGATGCTTGTTGCATCACGATCGCATCGTACAGAACTGCGCTGTTAGGCTCAATCCCAAATACGCTGTCTGCCAGATCGATTTCGCCAACTTGAGAACCGCTTTGGTTATAAAGAGCTACTTTCGGCATGTCAGTTCCTCCTTTCCTTACTAGTTCTTCTTGACTGCCGTGGAAACCAGTACGCAGCCGTTTTTCGGACCAGGCACGGAGCCTTTCACGAGAATCAAGTTGCGTTCTGCGATAACTTTAACCACTTCCAGGTTTTGAATGGTAACGTTGTCTCCACCCATTTGACCTGGCAGGGTTTGGCCTTTAAATACACGACCTGGATCGACAGCACCCAAAGAACCTGGGCGGCGATGGTAGCGTGAACCGTGAGCCATAGGACCGCGGGATTGATTGTGACGTTTGATCGCACCTTGGAAACCTTTACCCTTGGTTACGCCGGCAACGTCAACGAATTCTCCCTCAGCAAAAATGTCAGCCTTCAACTCTTGACCAACCTCATAGTCAGCGAGGTTTACTCCGCGAATTTCGCGAACGAAGCGCTTAGGAGCAGTGTTAGCTTTTGCTGCATGGCCTTTTTCCGGCTTGTTAGCGCGCTGTTCTTTTTTGTCTTCGAAGCCGATTTGAATTGCTTCATAACCGTCGTTCGCAACGTCTTTCTTCTGAAGAACTACGTTAGAACCTGCCTCGATAACCGTTACAGCAATCGCTGTTCCGTTTGGACCAAAAACTTGACTCATTCCAAGTTTTTTCCCTAAGATTCCTTTGGTCATTTGTGCCACCTCCTGTGCTTATTTCAGTAAAACGTTTTATGTTGTATCAAGTCCCCATCGATGCGCAGGGGTGCCATTTAAGGGTTTGTTGCTTGGTATAACACGCTTATCAAGACAACGTCTGCGCGTGTATCGCTTTTTGGGACCTTACAGTTTAATCTCGATGTCCACACCAGACGGCAGATCCAGACGCATCAGAGCATCTACTGTTTGTGGTGTTGGATTCAAGATATCGATCAAACGTTTATGTGTACGCATCTCGAATTGCTCACGAGAATCTTTGTACTTATGAACCGCACGCAGGATCGTGTAAATTGCTTTCTCCGTAGGAAGTGGAATTGGACCGGATACGTTAGCACCGGAACGCTTCGCAGTGTCCACGATTTTCTCTGCGGACTGATCCAGGATTTTGTGATCATACGCCTTCAAACGAATACGAATCTTTTGCTTTGCCATTGAAGTCCCTCCTTTTTCGCCCATTTTTTAAACAGACATTTCTCCGTGGAAATATCCTGCACCCCAGTCATGGCAAAGGGCCCGGGTGTGTCAGCAACCTCCCACATCATCGCAAGTCCATGACCAACATTCAATATTGTACTAAAAAAATTTGGGCAACGCAAGTTTTTTCTTGGGTTTCCGTATATTTTTTTATACATGGTGTGCCTACTGAATGGCTCACCTTGATCATCTTACAGATTCCTGCGAAGAAAGGCAAGCGGGATTACCTGCCAACTCGCCGAGTAATCTATCTATAATAGAAAGAAGACGTTATACTTATGCTTGTAATCGTTATGAAATGGAGGTTTTCCTCAATGTCTGATGTGAATCAAACCCCTTATGAAATCATTGGCGGTGCAGATACCTTGGCCCGTCTTGTCGATACCTTTTATGATCTGGTAAAGCAGCATCCCGACATTACCGACCTCTTCCCTGAAGATTTAACCCAAGTGAAGGAACGTCAATATCAGTTTTTGACACAGTTTCTCGGTGGTCCAAGCCTGTATTCGGACGCACATGGTCATCCGATGCTGCGGGCACGACACATGCCGTTCCCTATTGGACCTATACAGGCAGAAGCTTGGCTCTCTTGTATGGATAAAGCCATGGACCTGACTGGACTGGAAGGCGAAATTCGAAAGCAAATCTTTGATCGCTTGCGTTTAACTGCTCACCATATGGTGAATAAGTGGGATCAATAAGAAAAAGCGTAGGACAATTCCTGTCCTACGCTTTTGTTGTTATATCAGAGGTTGCTGCCGCACGTGTAGCTTTTGGTCTCACCAAGCTACGCGATCCCAAATAAACACCACCTACGATCATACATAGTGCTAGTAAGTGTACGAGTTGAAGACTTTCTCCCAGGAATATCGCCGCAAATACCAAACTGGCCATTGGCATTCCATTTAAGAAAACAGCTGTTCGACTCGCTCCTAGCTGACGTATCCCATAATTCCAGCCGACCGAGCCGAGCGCAGTTGATAGCGCACCTGAAGCAAAAATCACAAGCCACTGGAAGGAAGAAACGTCCAAAGAAAGATAATAGGAAGCAGGTTGAACAGTCAATGCAACTCCCCACAAGAAGATGACCCCAAACATTTGCGATAAAGCTGTAATTAAGAGTACCGGTACACCTCTTACGACCAATTTCCGTATGAGTAAACCACCCGTTACATACATGAGCATGGAGAAAAACATAATGGCATCTCCCCAGCCATTCATGTGAAGGCCGCCGTGCTGAGAGATGACGACAATCAATACTCCTGCAAAACCCATTCCAATGCCAAGCCCTTTTTTCAACGACATGCCTTCCCCTAAGAAAAGCATCGCCAAGAGTGCCGTTGCCAACGGATTTAATCCAAGAATAAGCGATGCATTTCCTGCCGTTGTGTATTGAACACCGGCTGCAAGCGTTATTTGGTGAAGCGCGATAGAACTAGCACCGACTCCGGCCAGCAAGAACCAATCTGTTTTGCTAAATCGCAAACTCTTTCGGTATAAGAAGATGAGTGGCGATAAACATATTCCACCGACAGTCATGCGTATAGCCGCGACATATAATGGAGGAAACGTTGTTAAATACTTGACCATGACGACGTTCAAGCCCCACAGCGTGACAACACCCGCAAGCATAAGAAACAATAATCGCTCATTATTTTTCATCTCTAATATCCCCCATCCAATCCTGATGGTATTGTAGCATATTGCTACGAGAGGAAAATTGAATGATTTTGATGGGAGTTATTTAAAAATTCGATAAAAGGGCATAAAAAAACCCGACAACCAAAGTTGTCGGGTTTTGTGTATCCGTATATCTTACGCGTCGATAGAAGCTACAACGCCAGCGCCTACTGTACGGCCACCTTCGCGGATCGCGAAGCGAGTACCTTGTTCCATCGCTACTGGAGCGATCAGTTCAACAGTGAACTCAGTGTTGTCGCCAGGCATGATCATTTCAACGCCTTCTGGCAGTTGGATGATACCTGTTACGTCAGTTGTACGGAAGTAGAATTGTGGACGGTAGTTAGCAAAGAAAGGAGTGTGACGTCCGCCTTCTTCTTTGGACAGAACGTAAACTTCTGCTTTGAACTTCGTGTAAGGCTTAACGGAACCTGGTTTCGCCAAGCATTGTCCACGCTCGATGTCGTTACGGTCTACACCGCGCAACAGAGCACCGATGTTGTCACCAGCTTGAGCTTGATCCAGCAATTTGCGGAACATCTCAACACCAGTTACAGTTGTGTTTTTAGTTTCTTCAGCCAGACCAATGATTTCTACTTGGTCACCGACTTTAACGATACCGCGCTCTACACGACCAGTAGCAACAGTACCACGACCAGTGATCGTGAACACGTCCTCTACAGGCATCAGGAACGGCTTGTCAGTTGCACGCTCAGGAGTTGGGATGTAGCTGTCAACAGCTTCCATCAGTTCGCCAATTTTCTTAGCCCACTCGCCAGTTGGGTTATCCAAAGCTTCTTTAGCAGAACCTTTGATTACTGGAGTGTCGTCACCTGGGAACTCATATTGAGACAACAGGTCACGGATTTCCATTTCAACCAGTTCCAACAACTCTTCATCGTCTACCATGTCGCATTTGTTCATGAATACTACGATGTAAGGTACGCCTACTTGCTTGGAGAGCAGGATGTGCTCGCGAGTTTGTGGCATAGGGCCATCAGCTGCGGATACAACCAGGATCGCGCCGTCCATTTGAGCAGCACCAGTAATCATGTTTTTCACGTAGTCCGCGTGACCAGGGCAGTCAACGTGAGCATAGTGACGGTTTTCAGTTTCGTACTCAACGTGAGCAGTGTTGATAGTGATACCCCGCTCTTTTTCTTCTGGAGCAGCGTCGATAGATGCATAGTTCATAGCTTGTGCTTGACCTGTTTGTGCCAATACAGTTGTAATAGCAGCAGTCAGGGTAGTTTTACCATGGTCAACGTGACCGATAGTACCAATGTTAACGTGTGGTTTATTACGCTCAAATTTCGCTTTTGCCATGAGAGAAAAGCCTCCTTATAGATAAGGGTTTTATGGTTTGAAGAAAGGTTTACCTTACGAATGGTTGTCCCTTCCATATTGTAAACCTTTCTGATTGCAAGATAAAGCTGTAACCTGTAATTATTCGCCTTTAGATTTCTTGATGATCTCTTCAGCGATAAATTTAGGTACTTCTTCGTAGTGGTCGATCACCATGGAGTAAACGCCACGGCCTTGGGTACGGGAACGAAGAATTGTGGAGTAACCGAACATCTCGGACAGTGGTACCATTGCACGGATTACTTGTGCATTTGCACGAGCTTCCATACCTTCGATACGACCGCGGCGGGAGTTCAGGTCGCCCATTACGTCGCCCATGTACTCTTCTGGCATTGTAACTTCTACTTTCATGATTGGCTCGAGCAGTACTGCGCCACATTTTTTCGCAGCTTCCTTCAATGCGAGGGAACCTGCTACTTTAAATGCCATCTCGTTAGAGTCAACATCATGGTAGCTACCGTCTACGATAGTAGCTTTGATATCAACCAGCGGGAAGCCGGCGATAACACCATTTTTCATAGACTCTTCGATACCCGCTTGAACAGCAGGGATGTATTCGCGTGGTACTACACCACCAACGATTTTGTTTTCGAATTGGAAGCCTTGACCAGCTTCGAGTGGAGCGAATTCCACCCAAACGTGACCGTATTGACCACGACCACCGGACTGACGAACGAATTTACCTTCCACTTTCGCTGCGTTACGGAATGTTTCACGGTAAGCAACCTGTGGAGCACCAACGTTCGACTCAACTTTAAATTCGCGTTTCAGACGGTCAACGATAATCTCCAGGTGAAGCTCACCCATACCGGAGATGATAGTTTGACCAGTCTCTTCGTCTGTACGAGTTCTGAACGTTGGATCCTCTTCAGCCAGCTTGGACAGGCCGATACCCATCTTGTCTTGGTCTGCTTTGGATTTTGGTTCGATCGCAACAGAGATAACTGGCTCTGGGAAGTCCATAGACTCGAGGATTACAGGAGCCTTTTCATCACACAGAGTATCACCAGTTGTTGTATCTTTCAAACCTACAGCTGCTGCAATGTCACCGGAGTAAACCGTTGTGATCTCTTCACGGTGGTTTGCGTGCATTTGCAGGATACGGCCAACGCGCTCACGTTTACCCTTGGTAGAGTTGAGAACGTAAGAACCGGAGTTCAGTACACCGGAGTATACGCGGAAGAAAGTCAAACGACCAACATACGGGTCAGTCATGATCTTGAACGCAAGAGCAGAGAACGGACCGTTGTCGTCAGCTGGACGATCAACTTCATCTTCAGTATCTGGCAATGTACCTTTAATTGCAGGGATATCTACCGGAGACGGCAGGTAAGCAACTACGTTGTCCAGCATAGGCTGAACACCTTTGTTCTTGTAAGAAGAACCGCACATTACCGGCGTCAGTTTGCACTCGATAGTACCCTTACGCAGAGCAGCACGGATTTCGTCGTTGGTCAGCTCTTCGCCTTCCAAGTACTTCATCATGAGCTCTTCGTCTTGTTCTGCAGCTGCCTCAACCATCGCCATACGAAGTTCTTCGCAACGAGCGAGCAGGTCAGCAGGGATTTCAGCGGAGTCAGAAGTTTTACCCAAATCATCGGTATATACGATTGCCTTCATTTCGATCAGGTCAACCATACCTTTAAATTGATCTTCTGCACCGATTGGATATTGGATAGCTACAGGATTTGCACCCAGGCGAGATTTAATCTGACCCAAGCACATATCAAAGTTAGCACCCATAATATCCATTTTGTTGATGTAGCACATGCGCGGTACGCCATAGCGGTCAGCTTGGCGCCATACTGTTTCGGTTTGCGGCTCAACGCCACCTTTTGCGTCAAAAACGGTTACAGCACCGTCAAGAACGCGCAGGGAGCGCTCAACTTCTACAGTGAAGTCTACGTGACCTGGTGTATCAATGATGTTGATACGGTGACCAGCCCATTGAGCAGTAGTAGCAGCCGAAGTAATGGTAATACCGCGCTCTTGCTCTTGTTCCATCCAGTCCATGGTAGCTGCACCTTCGTGCACCTCACCAATTTTGTGAACACGACCAGTGTAGAACAGAATACGCTCAGTAGTCGTCGTCTTACCAGCATCGATGTGAGCCATGATACCGATATTACGCGTATTCGGCAAAGAGAACTCGCGAGCCATTAGGTATGCTCCTTCCATACTCGAGTTTGAGAATAAACGGGTATCCAAAGCGGACACCCGATTCAATTTCTACCAGCGATAGTGAGCAAACGCTTTGTTCGCTTCAGCCATCTTGTGCGTGTCTTCACGCTTTTTAACTGCTGCACCGGTGTTGTTAGCAGCGTCCATGATCTCGTTAGCAAGACGTTGTTCCATGGTTTTCTCTCCACGGTTACGGGAGTAGTTAACCATCCAACGCAGGCCAAGAGTGGTACGGCGCTCCGGTTTTACTTCGATTGGTACTTGGTAGTTAGCACCACCTACACGGCGAGCTTTAACTTCCAGTACTGGCATTACGTTTTTCAGTGCTTCTTCAAACACTTCCATCGGGTTGCGACCTGTGCGCTCCTGGATGATGTCAAATGCGTTGTAGAGAATGTTCTGAGCTACACCACGCTTACCATCCAACATCAGGCGGTTAATCAAACGAGTAACCAACTTGCTGTTGTGAATAGGATCAGGCAGCACGTCACGACGGGTTACAGGACCTTTACGAGGCATCGTATTCCCTCCTTCTTTTCGATATAAATTCACGCCACTTCACAGGCGCTTTTCTTATTACTTCTTCGCTGCTGCTTGACCTGGCTTCGGACGCTTAGTACCGTATTTGGAACGACCTTGTTTACGGTTGTTCACACCAGCAGTGTCAAGAGCACCACGAACGATATGGTAGCGTACCCCTGGCAAGTCTTTTACACGACCGCCGCGCACCAGCACGACGCTATGCTCTTGCAGGTTGTGGCCGATACCACCGATGTAAGCTGTTACCTCGATTCCGTTTGTCAAACGCACACGAGCGTATTTACGCAACGCGGAGTTCGGTTTTTTCGGAGTCATGGTACCTACACGAGTGCAAACACCACGTTTTTGAGGAGAGCTTTGGTTGGTTTGGCTTTTCTTGAAGCTGTTGTACCCCTTTTGAAGAGCTGGGGACTTCGACTTCACAACCTTATCCTCGCGACCTTTACGCACCAATTGGTTAATTGTAGGCATGATGTTACCTCCCTTCTTAATACCCAATCTTCAAGACCACAGATCCAGGTGAGTCATTTTTAGGTCAAATAGAAAGTCCTTGTCCAGCATTACGCAACGTGTAACCACAGACAAAAACATCGTTAACCACTTTTTTTAATCGCAGCAGTAGCCGCTCCCACTTCAATTCCGCACGCTTTGCCTAAACGACGCATGGAATCTACATGAATGACTGGAACACCCTTCTCTTTGCAAAGGAGCTCGACTTTTTGGGTCAAACGCTTATCTGCATCAACAGCGATATACACTGCTTCTACCTGTTGGTTTTCAACAGCTTTAATCGTCTGCTTAATGCCGATTGTCAAGTCCTTGGCCCGCTCGACTTTTTCATAAGACATGATTCTCATATCCTCCAAAGTACAGATGTCAGGCACACTTGAATATAATATCAGGTGGGCTAGTTGTTGTCAACGCCCATTTGATATTTTTTATTTAGGAAAGCGCCCAACAATCAGTGATGGGCGCTTTTCCTGCAATTACTCTACAGAAACTGCTTCTTGCTCAGCCTTCGCTGCTTCCAGCTCTGCTTCGTAATCTACTTGACTAGCAACTTTTACATTGCGGTAACGTGACATACCGGTACCTGCTGGAACCAGCTTCCCGATAATAACGTTCTCTTTCAAACCTAGCAAGCGGTCCACTTTTCCTTTGATCGCTGCATCGGTAAGAACGCGTGTCGTTTCCTGGAAGGATGCTGCCGACAGGAAGGAGTCGGTTTCGAGGGATGCTTTGGTGATCCCCAGAAGAACCGGACGGCCCACTGCTGGATTTCTGCCTTCCATGAGAACTTTTGCGTTCGCTTGCTCAAATTCTGGAACCTCAACATAGGAACCTGGCAAGAGGTCTGTATCTCCGCTGTCGATAACACGCAATTTGCGCAGCATCTGACGAATCATAACCTCTACGTGCTTGTCGTTAATTTCTACCCCTTGCATACGGTAAACTTTTTGTACCTCTTGCAAGATGTAGTTGGAAACGCCGCGCATACCACGAACTTTGAGCATTTCTTTCGGGTCTACGGAACCTTCCGTGAGCTCGTCACCGGCATTCAGCTTGACACCAACAGAAACCTTGATGCGCGAGCCATACGGTGCTGCATACACTTTGTTTTCCGCTTCTCCACGTACTTCGATCTCGCGACGATCTTTTCCTTCGCGAATATCGACAACTTCACCATCGATTTCGGAGATGACTGCTTGCCCTTTCGGATTGCGCGCCTCAAACAACTCCTGAATACGCGGCAAACCTTGGGTAATATCGTCTCCCGCAACCCCACCGGTATGGAAAGTACGCATGGTCAGCTGGGTACCCGGCTCACCAATGGACTGAGCAGCGATAATACCAACTGCTTCTCCCACTTCCACCTCGGCTCCTGTTGCCAGGTTGCGTCCGTAGCAAAGTTTGCAGACACCATGACTGGTGCGGCAAGCCAATACGTTACGGATATATACGGAAGTAATACCTTCTTTTTCGATATACTCGGCAACCTCTTCAGAGATCTCCTCATTGCGGTGCACGATGATTTCTTTTGTCTCAGGGTGGCGCAAAGTCTCGAAGCAAGTACGTCCAACCAGACGATCAGACAGCTTCTCGATTTCTTCTTTACCATCCTTAATTGCTGTTACACGGATACCTTTATCTGTTCCGCAATCGGTTTCGCGTACGATCACGTCTTGAGCAACGTCTACCAGACGACGAGTCAGGTAACCCGAGTCCGCTGTACGCAACGCTGTATCGGCGAGACCTTTACGCGCACCGTGCGTGGA
The DNA here is from genome assembly GCF_046196545.1 of Brevibacillus fortis. Taxonomy (GTDB): domain Bacteria; phylum Bacillota; class Bacilli; order Brevibacillales; family Brevibacillaceae; genus Brevibacillus; species Brevibacillus fortis_A. The sequence goes on along the minus strand of NZ_CP176370.1, from coordinate 238,306 downwards.
GATAAAGTATTCCAATACCGTCAGACCTTCACGGAAGTTGGATTTAATCGGCAACTCGATGATTCGACCGGATGGGTTTGCCATCAGACCGCGCATACCAGCCAGCTGAGTGATCTGGGATACGTTACCACGGGCACCGGAGTTCGCCATCATGAAGATCGCATTGAACTTATCCATGGACTTCATCAAAACTTCTGTTACTTCATCCTTCGCTTTGGACCAGATGGAGATTACGCGGTCATAGCGCTCGTCTTCGGTGATCAAACCGCGACGGAACTGCGTCATAACAGTTGCAACCTTCTCGTCTGCTGCGTCGAGGATGTCTTTTTTCTTTCCTGGTACCGCAATGTCCGCTACGGCAATCGTGATACCTGCTTTTGTCGAGTACGTGAAGCCCAATTCCTTGATTCTGTCGAGGATCATGGACGTTTTCATCGTACCAAAGCGACGGAAGCACTCGGAAATGATGGTTCCCAAGAAGCCTTTCTTTACCGCACCCGGGTCAGGCAGGTTCTTGATGAACTCTGTAACATTTGTACCTTTATCAAAGATAAAGCACTCGTCTGGAACCATAAATTGCAGGTTAGCCTTGGTCGGTGCATTGATGAACGGCAGATCTGCAGGGAATATCTCGTTGAAGATCACTTTCCCTACTGTCGTTACGAGAAGCGCGTTCTCTTGGCGTTCAGTAAAGCTGGTTTTGTTCAGGCGTTTCGCTGGCAGAGCAATGCGCGTATGCAGGCTGATAAAGCCTTGCTGATAAGCGGCAATCGCATCGTGAGGATCGCGATAGATCGTACCCTCGCCTTTGTCGCCTTCACGTTCCAGTGTCAGGTAGTAGGAACCAAGCACCATGTCCTGGGATGGTGTTACTACCGGTTTACCGTCTTTCGGGTTCAAGATGTTCTGCGCTGCCAACATGAGGATACGGGCTTCCGCCTGTGCCTCAGCAGACAACGGAACGTGAACCGCCATTTGGTCACCATCGAAGTCCGCGTTGTACGCTGTACAAACGAGCGGATGCAGACGGATCGCACGGCCTTCAACCAGAACTGGTTCGAATGCCTGGATACCCAGACGGTGCAAGGTGGGGGCACGGTTCAACAGTACCGGGTGTTCACGAATAACGTCCTCGAGAACGTCCCATACCTCTGGCTGAACGCGCTCAACCTTGCGCTTTGCGCTCTTGATGTTGTGAGCGAGGCCTTTGGAAACCAGCTCTTTCATCACGAACGGCTTGAAGAGCTCCAGCGCCATTTCTTTTGGCAAACCACACTGGTACATCTTCAGGTTAGGTCCTACAACGATAACGGAACGACCGGAGTAGTCAACACGCTTACCGAGCAGGTTTTGACGGAAACGACCTTGTTTACCTTTCAGCATGTGGCTGAGAGATTTCAAAGGACGGTTACCTGGTCCTGTTACCGGACGTCCACGACGACCGTTGTCGATGAGCGCGTCTACTGCTTCCTGCAGCATGCGTTTCTCGTTTTGTACGATAATGTCAGGAGCACCCAGTTCGAGCAGGCGCTTCAGACGGTTATTACGGTTGATTACACGGCGGTACAGGTCATTCAGGTCAGAAGTGGCAAAACGTCCACCATCCAACTGAACCATTGGACGAAGCTCTGGCGGGATAACCGGCAGTACGTCGAGAACCATCCAATCCGGGTGGTTACCGGAGTTACGGAATGCCTCGAGCACTTCCAGACGCTTGATCGCACGGTTACGACGCTGGCCTTGTGCCGTTTTCAAATCTTCTTTTAACGTTTCCACGTCTTTATCCAGATCGATTTCAGCAAGCAGGCGTTTGATCGCTTCTGCTCCCATCATCGCTTGGAAGGAGTGGCCGTATTTCTCACGATAGTTGCGATACTCTTTTTCGGAGAGCAGTTGCTTTTTATCGAGAGGAGTGTCACCTGGATCGGTTACTACGTAAGAAGCAAAGTAGATTACTTCTTCCAGGGAACGAGGGGACATGTCGAGCACCAAGCCCATACGGCTTGGAATCCCTTTGAAGTACCAGATGTGAGAAACTGGGGCAGCCAGTTCAATGTGCCCCATACGCTCACGCCGTACTTTGGCGCGGGTCACTTCCACGCCACAACGGTCGCACACAACACCTTTATAACGAACACGCTTGTATTTACCGCAATGGCATTCCCAGTCCTTGGTTGGTCCAAAGATGCGTTCGCAGAACAAGCCGTCTTTTTCCGGTTTCAGTGTGCGGTAGTTGATCGTCTCTGGCTTCTTTACTTCCCCGAAAGACCACGAACGGATCTTATCGGGGGAAGCCAAGCCGATCTTCATATATTCGAAGTTGTTCACGTCAATCACAGGGCGTTACCTCCCTTGGTACCGGAATCTTACTCTTCGTTCAAGCTTCCGCCTTCGAGAACGAGGTTCAGTTTTTCACCGTTGCCTTCATCCTCGTCTTCCATTTCACGCATTTCAATCTCCTGCTCGTCTCCGGACAGAATCTTCACGTCCATACCCAAGCTCTGGAGTTCCTTGATCAATACCTTGAAGGACTCTGGAACACCTGGTTCTGGAACGTTCTCGCCCTTAACGATCGCTTCGTACGTTTTCACGCGGCCCACGACGTCATCCGACTTGACAGTAAGAATTTCTTGCAAGGTGTAGGCAGCACCGTATGCCTCCAATGCCCAAACCTCCATCTCCCCGAAACGCTGTCCACCGAATTGAGCTTTACCACCCAATGGCTGCTGCGTAACAAGAGAGTAAGGACCAGTAGAACGAGCATGGATTTTGTCGTCAACCAAGTGAGCCAGTTTCAGCATGTATACGCAACCTACCGTTACACGGCGGTCAAACGGTTCACCTGTACGACCATCAAACAAGATCGTTTTTCCGTCACGATCCAGACCTGCTTCATCCAACGTTTCGAATACTTCTGCCTGACGTGCACCGTCGAATACCGGCGTTGCTACGTGGATACCCAGAAGCTTCGCTGCCATACCCAAGTGAGTCTCCAATACCTGACCGATGTTCATACGCGAAGGTACGCCCAACGGGTTGAGTACGATCTCTACTGGAGAGCCATCTGGCAGGAACGGCATATCTTCTTCCGCCATGATGCGGGCAATAACCCCTTTGTTACCATGTCGACCGGCCATTTTGTCACCCACGGAGATTTTCCGTTTTTGGGCGATGTAAACGCGAACGAGTTGGTTTACACCTGGTGGCAATTCATCGCCATTCTCACGCGTAAATACTTTTACGTCTACGATGATACCGGAACCACCATGCGGTACGCGCAGGGACGTATCACGAACTTCACGAGCTTTTTCACCGAAGATAGCATGCAAGAGGCGTTCTTCTGCTGTCAGCTCAGTAACCCCTTTAGGAGTAACCTTACCAACGAGAATGTCGCCGTCCTGAATCTCCGCACCAACACGGATGATACCGCGTTCGTCCAGGTTTTTCAGAGCATCTTCCCCGACGTTTGGAATATCGCGAGTGATTTCCTCTGGACCCAGCTTGGTGTCGCGAGCTTCGGACTCGTATTCTTCAATATGGATAGACGTATAAACGTCATCTTTTACAAGCTTTTCACTCAGAAGAATCGCGTCTTCGTAGTTGTATCCTTCCCACGTCATAAACGCAACGATTACGTTACGACCGAGAGCCAATTCACCTTTTTCAGTGGATGGGCCGTCCCCAATGATATCGCCTTTTTCAATCCAGTCTCCAGTGCTTACGATTGGACGCTGGTTGATGCAGGTACCTTGGTTGGAACGGATAAACTTGTGCATTTTGTATTTATCGAGATCGCCAGCAACTTTTCTGCCGTCGATTTCTTGGTAACGACGAATCCAGATTTCGCGAGCCGTTACGCGCTCTACCTGACCCGGATTCTTGGCAACGATCGCCACGCCGGAGTCTTGCGCTGCTTTATGCTCCATACCAGTACCGACAAACGGCGCTTGTGGAATCAAAAGCGGAACGGCCTGCCGCTGCATGTTTGAACCCATCAGTGCGCGGTTGGCGTCATCGTTCTCGAGGAACGGAATCAACGCTGTCGCTACGGATACAACCTGCTTCGGCGATACGTCCATGAAGTCTACCTTGTCGCGCGGTACACTCAAGATCTCACCTTTACGACGGCAGATTACCATGTCGTTTACGAAACGGCCATCATGATCAAGTGGCTGATTCGCCTGTGCCACGTTGAACACGTCTTCCTCATCAGCAGTCAAGTAGCTGATATCAGTCAACACGAAGCCTGTTTCCGGATCTACTTTACGACGAGGCGTTTCGATGAATCCGTAATCGTTAATGCGTGCAAAGGAAGACAGGGAGTTGATCAAACCAATGTTTGGTCCCTCTGGCGTCTCAATTGGACACATACGACCGTAGTGGGAATGGTGAACGTCGCGCACTTCGAAGCCCGCGCGCTCACGCGTCAAGCCACCAGGTCCGAGTGCGGACAGACGGCGTTTATGCGTCAGCTCAGCCAATGGGTTTGTTTGATCCATGAACTGGGACAGCTGCGAGCTACCAAAGAACTCCTTCAGTGATGCAATCACTGGACGGATATTAATGAGAGCTTGCGGTGTAATTTGGTTTTGATCCTGGATGGACATGCGCTCACGAACCACACGCTCCATACGGGACAAACCGATACGGAACTGGTTCTGCAGAAGCTCACCCACGGAACGCAGACGACGGTTGCCCAAGTGGTCGATATCGTCTGTTGAACCTACACTGTGCAGGAGGTTCATGAAATAGTTGATCGCCGATACGATATCCGCCGGCGTAATATGTTTGAAGGACTTATCTACATTTCCGTTTCCGATTACTTTGATGATCTTGCCATCTTCGATCGGAGAGAAAATATTGATAGATTGCAAATGAATCGCTTCATCTTCCAGTACACCGCCATGTGTGCGAACATCGATAAAGCCGACATTGCCTTCCAGCGCTGGCAAGATGCGATCCAGAACACGACGGTCAATCATTTGACCTGCTTCGGCAAAAATTTCACCTGTTGTCGTATCGATCAGCGTTTCAGCCAAACGTTGGTTGTACAGACGGTTTTTCAAATGAAGCTTTTTGTTCATTTTGTAACGACCAACAGAAGCCAAATCATAGCGCTTAGGGTCGAAGAAACGAGAGATCAAGAGGCTCTTCGCATTTTCGACTGTTGGTGGCTCACCCGGACGAAGACGCTCGTAGATTTCAATGAGCGCTTTTTCCGTAGAATCGGTATTGTCTTTTTCCAGCGTGTTCTTGATGTATTCATCTTCACCCAGCAAGTTGAGAATCTCAATGTCGGAACCAAAGCCCAACGCACGCAAAAGAACCGTTACCGGGATTTTTCGCGTACGGTCGATGCGGACATAAATAACGTCCTTCGCATCGGTCTCCAGCTCCAGCCAAGCACCCCGGTTCGGGATTACTGTAGCTGTAAACGTCTGCTTGCCGTTTTTGTCCACTTTGGTGTTGTAATATACACTGGGGGAACGAACAAGCTGGCTGACAATAACGCGCTCAGCACCATTAATAATGAAGGTTCCCGTTTCGGTCATGAGCGGGAAATCCCCCATGAATACTTCTTGTTCCTTCACTTCTCCCGTCTCTTTGTTCAACAAACGTACCTTCACACGCAGAGGCGCCGCATAGGTGACGTCACGTTCTTTCGACTCGTCAACATCGTACTTCGGCTCTCCCAAGCTGTAGTCGATAAACTCCAGCACGAGATTACCTGTGAAGTCCTGGATTGGCGAAATGTCTTGGAACATCTCACGGAGCCCCTCATCAAGGAACCATTGGTAGGACTTTTGTTGAATCTCGATGAGATTTGGAAGGCCCAGCACTTCGTTAATACGTGAATACGTACGACGCTGGCGGTGTCGGCCACTTTGAATCACTTTACCTGCCAACTTATTCACCCCTCAGGTTGTGTTTTCACACATAGAAACTCGGCATTCGGCAACTTCTTTCAGTCGCATTCGAATGCCTAAAAATAAAAATGGGTTAAAGCAGTTTCAACCATTTTTAACCCAGAGAAACTCTATTTTAAAAGAATTCCCATGTTCTCACGCAAACATTCCTATCTTAGGAAAAAAGTAGAAACGCTTGACAGACAGGGAATTGCTGAAAAATAGACATTTATCCCATATTGACATTTTATAATACTACCACAATCAATTATTCGCGTCAAGAAAAGATTTCTAATGATTTCTTCTTGCTTATTTGATTGCACGGAATATGTGGTAGCCCTTTTCCCGATCTACTTCTATCACTTCACGGTACATTTCCTGTAGTTTCTTCAATGCAGATGGGGCGCCTTGTTTCTTTTGAATGACAACCCACATTTCTCCACCATCAACCAACAGATCGTAACCTTCCACGAAAATGCGATGAACGATTTCCTTGCCCGCGCGAATGGGCGGGTTGGTCAGAATGACGTCAAACTGCTCACCTTGCACGCCGCTATAAACATCACTCACTCGAACCTCGACATTTTTTATTCCATTTGCTTCTGCATTACGACGAGCCAGGTTCACCGCACGCTCGTTCACATCGATCATCGTTACCCGACCATGTTCAGCAAGTCTGGCAGCCGTCAAGCCCATCGGACCATACCCACAGCCCACATCGAGCACACGCGCATGACTGTCGATTTCCATGTTCTCGATGAGCAATACACTTCCAAAGTCAATCCGGTCTCGGGAAAAAACGCCTGCATCAGTAATGAAACGAAGCTCATTGCCACGGAGCATAAACGTAAATTGCTGTTCGTCATGTGCAGCACCCGGTCGATTGGTGTAGTAGTGGTCTGCCACGTGTGATTCACCCTTCCTCATCGTTTCAACATGCATTCATCAAAACCTTACAGAAAAACCCCCTGCCGCAGGCAAGGGGGATTTCCTAAAGGAAGCTAACTTACTTTACTTCTACTTGTGCGCCAGCTTCTTCGAGTTTTGCTTTGAGAGCTTCTGCTTCGTCTTTGGAAACGCCCTCTTTGAGTGTTTTTGGAGCGTTGTCTACCAGGTCTTTTGCTTCTTTCAGACCCAAGCCAGTCAGCTCGCGAACAACTTTGATTACGTTGATTTTGGAAGCGCCGCCGCTTACCAGGTTAACAGTGAACTCAGTTTGCTCAGCAGCAGCTTCTGCTCCGCCACCAGCAACTACAGCTACAGGAGCAGCAGCAGTTACGCCGAATTCTTCTTCGATTGCTTTTACCAGGTCGTTCAGTTCGAGAACGGACATGCCTTTAATGGCTTCCAAGATTTGCTCTTTACCCATTTTAAAATCCTCCATTCAAGGAATCGTATTTGTAAAACATTAACCGATCAGGCGATTACGCGCCTTGACCTTCTTTTTGTTCTGCCACTGCTTTGACTGCCAGTGCAACGTTGCGCATTGGAGCTTGCAGGACGGAAAGAAGCATGGACAAGAGACCTTCGCGGTTTGGTAGGGACGCCAATTCTTTAATTTGATCAGCACCAACTACTTTACCTTCGATAACGCCACCCTTGATTTCCAGCTTGTCGTTTTTCTTCGCGAATTCAGCGATAACTTTCGCTGGAGCGATGATATCTTCCGTGCAGAACGCCAAAGCGTTCGGTCCAGTCAGATATTGATCCAGTTCAGTCAGGCCTTCCTTCTCAGTAGCCAAACGAGTCAAAGAGTTTTTCAACACTTGGAACTCAACACCAGCTTCACGCAATTGCTTACGGAGCTCAGTTACTTGTGCTACTGTCAGACCGCGATAGTCAGCTACCACTGTAGTTTGGCTTTCGCGAAGCTTAGTTGCGATTTCGTTGATCGCTTGTACCTTTTCTTCACGAATAACGGTTGGACGAATTTCTGCCATTGTTTACACCTCCCGTGCTCTAATCCTAGAAAATGAAGAATGCCCTCGCAGACTCACGAGGGCATAATGCTATATCGTCAAAGGAAAACAGCGTTTCCTCATTCGTACATTACACGCCTCGGAGGGATATTAAGCGTTACTTTCACAAGCACCGCGCCTTCTGTCTACGGCATATTCTTTTCATCAACAGGGACTATCTTAACAACTCCCATAAAGGAAGTCAAGTGTCATTATTTTACAGCTACACGTACACCAGGGCCCATAGTAGAGCTCAGGGTTACATTTCTCATGTAAACACCTTTTGCTGCAGCCGGTTTCGCACGGTTCAGTGCATCCGTCAGAGCAGCCAAGTTGTCAGCCAGCTTGTCAGCATCAAAGGATGCTTTACCGATAGGAGCGTGGATGTTACCAGCTTTGTCTACGCGGTATTCAATTTTACCTGCTTTGATTTCGTTAACCGCTTTTGTTACATCGAAAGTAACAGTACCGGTCTTAGGGTTTGGCATCAGGCCTTTTGGACCGAGAACACGACCCAATTTACCTACTTCACCCATCATGTCAGGAGTAGCTACTACAACGTCAAAGTCGAACCAGCCACCTTGAATTTTCGCGATCATGTCTGCATCGCCTACGAAGTCTGCGCCAGCTGCTTCAGCATCTTTTGCTTTTTCGCCTTTAGCGAATACGAGAACACGTTGTACTTTACCAGTACCATGTGGCAATACAACAGCGCCACGGATTTGTTGGTCAGCACGCTTAGGGTCTACACCCAAACGGAAAGCTGCTTCAACAGTTTCATCGAACTTAGCAGTAGCTGCTTTTTTAACCAGCTCAATACCTTCTGCTACTTCGTATACTTTGTTTTTATCAACGAGCTTTACAGCCTCTTGATATTTCTTACCTTTTTTCGCCATGATTAAATCTCCCTTCAATGTGGTCGTAGCGGTTGATCCTCCCACAGACAGGGGGGCACAATGTCTGTGCCCCCTTGCACTCAAGACAATTAGTCTTCGATTACGATACCCATAGAACGAGCTGTACCTTCTACCATGCGCATAGCCGCTTCTACGGATGCAGCATTCAGGTCAGGACGCTTCAGTTCTGCGATTTCACGAACTTTATCACGCTTCAGCGTAGCAACCTTTGTTTTGTTTGGTACGCCAGAACCTGACTCGATACCAGCAGCTTTCTTCAACAGAACTGCAGCTGGAGGAGTTTTTGTGATAAAAGTGAAAGAACGGTCTTCAAACACGGTGATTTCCACCGGAATGATCATACCTACTTCGCTTTCAGTGCGAGCATTGAATTCTTTACAGAATCCCATGATGTTTACACCAGCTTGACCGAGGGCCGGACCTACTGGAGGTGCAGGATTCGCTTTACCTGCTGGGATTTGTAATTTAATTACGCGGATAACCTTCTTAGCCACGTAACACACCTCCTTACTTCACATGTGGTTATTACGGGGGAATGCCCCCTCCCACCGTTTTTTGAAAGTCTCTATGTAAAAGACTTCCGAATCTATAGTGAGAGTGCAAGAAACCCCAAATAGTGTTGTGGGATTGTTAAAACAAAATGAAATGTACCACATAGCGCGATACTTTTCAAGTTGAATCCTAATCCAATTTTTGAACTTGTGTAAAGTCTAGCTCTACCGGTGTTTCGCGACCGAAGATGTCCACCAATACGCGAACCTTCTGCCTGTCCGGGTGAATCTCGATAATCTCCCCGGTGCGATTGGAAAATGGACCATCTATGACGCGCACCATATCACGGAGAGCATAATCGACTCTGATCTTGGGAATTTCGATTCCCATTTGCTTGAGAATCGTATCGGCCTCTTCAGGACGCAGCGCTGTCGGTTTAGAGCCAGCACCCGTGGATCCGACAAAGCCGGTAACCCCAGGGGTGTTGCGCACGACATACCAAGAGTCGTCCGTCATCACCATTTCAACAAGGACGTATCCAGGAAACACTTTTTTCGTGACGGTGCGCTTCTTACCATCCTTGGTTTCCACCTCTTCTTCAGTGGGAACAAGAACGCGAAAGATCTTGTCTTCCATGCCCATCGACTCGAGTCGCTTCTCCAGATTGGTTTTCACCTTGTTTTCGTAACCTGAGTACGTATGAAGTACATACCATGCTTTTTCCATATCCAACAGGACGATAACCGTCCGTCCCTCCTAAGACTTGCATAATTACGTTCCTAGAATCAAATCGATCAAGCGCGAGATACCCAAATCAACGACGAAGAAGAATATTGCCAGGAGCACAACCGTAACAAGAACAACGAGCGTATAGGTCGTCAATTCTTTACGGTTGGGCCAACGGACTTTCTTTAGCTCGGACATTACGTCACTAAAAAAACCACCGGTACGGCGAAAACTGGCTCCGATTCGTGATAAAAAACCCACTTTGCCACCCCCTGACTTCGTCGCATCAACCATTACTTCGTCTCGCGATGAAGGGTTTGCTTCTTGTCACGGGAGCAATACTTTTTCAGTTCAACACGTTCAGTAGTGGTGCGCTTGTTCTTCGTGGAGATATAGTTACGCTCGCCACACTCGGTGCACGCCAACGTGATGTTTACTCGCATTTATTGCCACCTCCATCTCATTTCAAACCTGCTATTAGTTAAAAGTACCCCGATGATAAATAGTACGGGAAAACCGCTACTTTTTCCAGACCATTTCATTCACCTAAGTAACCATAGAACAGAGAGATAAGAGTCTATGGCTACCTAAATAAATTTATCATACCGAAATAGCCATGTCAAACAAAATGACTTGACAAGAGGTAGTCCTTTTGCTTCCAAAATAAAAAGAGAGATTCTCTACAGATGAATCTCTCTTCCTTCCAAATAGCGCTCTAACTTGCGCTTTACTCGCTGCAATGCATTATCAATAGACTTGACGTGACGCTTCAGCTCGACGGCAATCTGCTGATAGGATCGTCCATCCAAATAGAGCATGAGAACCTGGCGCTCTAAGTCGCTCAAGATTTCACTCATCTTACCCTCGATATCATCGAACTCTTCCCGATTGATAAACAATTCCTCTGGATCGGTCACTTTGGTTCCCGAAATCACATCGAGTAGCGTGCGGTCAGAATCTTCATCATAGATAGGCTTGTCCAGTGAGACGTAAGAATTGAGCGGGATGTGCTTTTGACGTGTCGCTGTCTTGATCGCGGTAATGATCTGACGGGTAATACACAGCTCGGCAAATGCTTTGAACGACGTGAGCTTGTCTCCTCGGAAGTCGCGAATAGACTTGTACAGTCCGATCATCCCTTCCTGCACGATGTCTTCGCGGTCAGCCCCAATAAGAAAATAGGATCTCGCTTTGGCACGGACGAAGTTCTTGTATTTGTTGATCAAATACTCCAAAGCTTCGGCGTCATTATCGCGAACCAGGTCGACTACTTCTTCGTCGGTCATTAGTTCATATTGGGCATGTTTTAACTCCTTGAGGTCAACACTCACAAATGATCCCTCCGCCAACCGGTTTCTCCAATAGATAGCGCTATTATACATGATGCCATAAAAAAGCGTCAACCGAATCCAAGTTATTCCCTTCTCCATTTTTCGAATATTTTCGCTATTTCATCATTCAGCGTAATTCGCGTGGAGAAACGCTCTTCTTTCGTTTTTTCGACTTGTTTCTTGATTTCCTTGCCCGCATTTTCCATATCGAGCAACAACTCCCGCGCGGATTTGCGCAAAGCTCCCTGCCCAAATATGACACGTTGAGAGGTATAGTCAGAAGTTGCCACATAAATTTGTCGATTTTTATTGTGAAATTGGGAGACTAACTGCTCAATTTTCTCGTCTGCCGTCTCCTTTTTCTTCGTGAAATAAACTTCAACCTGGAAGTCTTCCATTTGACGGCCAATGCCAGGAACGTTGTACGCATCAAAGACAATGATGACCTTCACACCAGTGTAGCTCTGGTACTCTGCCATTTTTGCGATTAATTGATCGCGCGCCTCGTCCATCCGCTCTTGATCCTTCAGCAGGCGCAGATCGGGCCAGGCGCCGATGATATTGTATCCATCTACGATCAACAGCGACTTGGCTTTTCGTTTCGCCATGTCATTTCACCCGCGTCGGAATTGGACTCCTGGAGCGATAGACTTCATACATCAACAAGGCAGCTGCTACAGAAGCATTGAGTGAGGTAACATTGCCCGCCATCGGAAGGCTGTACAGAAAATCACAGTTTTCCCGCACGAGGCGACTCATGCCTTTTCCTTCGCTGCCAATGACAATCGCGAGCGGCATCGTATAGTCACCCTGGCGGAAATCTTGTTTGGCACTCGCGTCTGTTCCTGCGATCCAAACACCGCGTTCTTTGAGCTCTTCCATGGTACGAACCAAATTCGTCACTCGCGCTACCGGCACGTAGTTGATCGCCCCTGCCGAAGCTTTTGCCACTGTTGCCGTAAGACTGACAGAACGTCGTTTCGGAATGATGACACCATGAGCTCCGACTGCATCGGCTGTCCGCATGATCGAACCGAGGTTATGCGGATCTTCCAGCTCGTCCAACAGCAAAATGAACGGCGCCTCGTTTTTTTCCTCTGCCCGCTTCAGAATATCGTCTACTTCTACGTAATCGTAAGCAGCAACAGAAGCCACTACACCCTGATGGTTGTCCGTCGACACGAGCTGATCCAGCTTTTTGCGGTTCGCTGTCGTCACAATGACACCCTGTTCTTTTGCCAAGGCAAAGACAGGTCCCATCAAATTTTTATTCGTTCCCTCTGCAACCCAAATCTTATTGATTGTACGGCCTGATCGCAAAGCCTCAATGACGGGGTTTTTCCCCAGAATCCACTCTTCACTCATTTCATGATTCTCCTTCCACTATGGCAAAAGCCTGCTGCACAATTTCAGCGATCCGCTCTTCTTTTCCACTCAAGTACAGGTACCCGATCAATGCTTCAAAAGCCGTTGCATGACGGTAGTCGATAATATCGGCGTTTTTGGCACTGGAGCCGGATTTGGCATTCCGCCCCCGCTTCACTACATTCAATTCTTCCTCCGGCAATGTGGGCATTAACGTCAACAACACATTGGCCTGTGCTTTCGCTGAAACATAGCGATTGGCCGCCTTGTGGAGCTGGTTTGGTTTAACCAGCCCCTTGGCGATCAAATGATACCTGACACAATGTGAATAGGTAGCATCCCCGAGGAAGGCAAGCACGAGTGGATTTGTCAGATTAGGATCTCGGGTTAGTTCTTCTTTTTGCATCTATTTTCTTCGGCCCCTTATTTTCGACGCCAGCGAACACCTTGTGGCGTGTCCTCCAGCACGATTCCTTTTGCTGCGAGCAGATCGCGGATTTCGTCAGAACGGGCAAAGTTTCTTGCTTTGCGAGCTTCTGTGCGCTCTTCGATCAACGCATCAATCTCACTATCCAACAGCTCCTGCTCTTCTGCAATTTCAAGACCAAGAACCTCCGTCAACTCCACCAACAAATCCATGTACGCGCGAACTTCGGTTTCGCCTATATTTTGATAACGCAAATACAGGTTGGCTTCCTTCACGACGTCAAAAATAACGGTAATGGCATTCGCTGTATTGATATCATCATCCATCTCAGTAACGAAACGCTCACGAAGCTCCCCAATGATTCGTGCCTGCTCCTGTGCCTGATTATTCGGCTCTTCTGCGCGCACGGTATCCAGACGATGGGACAGATTCGTATACGCAGTCTTAATTCTATCTAGACCATTGGCCGCCTGTTCGATCAACTCTTCGCTAAAATTGATCGGGTTGCGATAGTGCCCCTGAAGCATAAAGAAGCGAATTAATTGACCGCCAAATTTCTCCGAAAGCTCGCGTGCAAGCAAGAAATTCCCGAGGGATTTGGACATTTTTTCGTTATCGATATTGAGCATGCCGTTGTGTAGCCAATAACGAGCAAAGACTTTACCCGTAAAGCATTCCGACTGGGCAATTTCGTTCTCGTGGTGCGGGAACACAAGGTCTGTTCCGCCCGCATGAATATCGATTTCCTCACCCAAAAACTTCAGGGCCATTGCCGAGCATTCAATATGCCAGCCCGGTCTTCCTTCGCCCCACGGACTGTCCCAGGTAACTTCTCCGGTCTTGGCCGCTTTCCAAAGTACAAAGTCCAGGGGATGTTCCTTTTTCTCGTTGATTTCTACACGAGCACCTGCCTGCAAATCATCCAACGGTTGATGCGAAAGCTTTCCATATTCCTGAAAACGTCCCGTGCGGAAATAGACGTCACCTTCACTCTCGTAGGCAAAGCCTTTTTCAATCAGCCCTTGCACGAATTCAATGATCTCCGGAATTGTCTGCATCACTCGCGGTTGAATATCAGATGGCAGTACGTTCAGTGATTTCAGATCATCATTGTACGCATCCGTGTATCGATCCGCCACTTCTTTGACAGTGACACCTTCCTGATTCGCCACACGAATCAATTTGTCATCTACGTCCGTAATATTTTGCACGAATGTCACTTCGTAGCCACGATATTTCAAGTAACGGCGCAGTGTATCAAACACAATGGCAGGGCGTGCATTTCCAATGTGGATGTAGTTGTACACGGTCGGGCCGCACACGTACATTTTTACCTTTCCTGGCTCCAATGTGTGAAACGGTTCCTTTCGCCGCGTCATCGTGTTAGTCAGCTGAATGCCCATCGTTCTTTTTATCCTCCCTCAAAAGCTCCAATTCTTTGCGTAATTGATCAATTTCCTTTTGCATCATACGAATCGTATCCGCTACCGGGTCTGGCATATTTACATGGTCCAGATCATTTTTGACCCGCTTGCCATCCTGGATGACGATGCGTCCCTTGATTCCTACTACGGTCGAGTTAGGCGGTACCTCCTGCAAGACAACGGCACCAGCCCCTATCTTTGAATTATCGCCAATTTTGAAGGAGCCCAACACCTTTGCTCCCGTCGCAATAATGACATCATTGCCGATCGTAGGGTGACGCTTCCCTTTTTCCTTACCTGTTCCCCCGAGTGTAACCCCTTGATAAATCGTTACATTGTCTCCGATTTCGCACGTCTCTCCGATCACAACACCCATGCCATGGTCAATGAACAGGCCGCGGCCAATTGTTGCGCCCGGGTGAATCTCAATTCCCGTGAAAAAACGGGATAGTTGAGAGACAATTCGGGCGAGTGTACACAGCTCAGCCTTCCAGAGCCTGTGGGCAATCCGGTGCCCCCATATCGCGTGCAAACCGGAATAGGTCATAATGACTTCCAGCGTACTTCGCGCAGCTGGGTCTCGTTCAAAAACAGCATGAATGTCATCTCTCATCTGTGCTAACATTTTTGGGTGGCACCTCCCGCCTGATTTACCTGCTCACGTTCAACTACAATGTCAGGGTTCAAAAAGTTGTCTTTTCAGCATCGAGAAAGTAGCGAGAACCTGAAGAAAGAGGAGCGGAGTGTAGGAGACCTACATGAGCACCGGACTTCGAAGGTGAACGCTACTTTCGAAGTCGAATAAGCTTCCAGGACTACATCGTGATCAAAAGACGACTTTTTGAACTACCTTTTCAAGAAAATAAAAAACGCCCCTATCCCCTCAAACACGAAGGGACAGAGACGGGTTTACCGTGGTTCCACTCTGCTTAGATCGTCATCACTGTCACGAAAAACTCACAACAGTCATGAGCAAATCTCGCTCATACCCCGATAACGGCGGGAAGCCGATGGCGCCTACTGCTATCTTTTCAAAAAGATAGGTTCAGCTCATTGCTTACAGGGGCATTTCCATACAGGGCACACCAGATGGCTCTCACCTATCCATCCTCTCTGTAGATGTGCAAACTGTTGTACTTCTCCTGATCGTCGCATTCATTATTTATAAAAGAAAACCAACCAATACTTACTGACCGTTTGCAATTACTTGCTCTGCACGTGCAATCACCTTGTCGCGTCCAAGCAGATACAACGTCTCCGCCAGATCGCGACCATGCGCCTGACCAGTTGCTCCTACACGGACCGGCATGAACAATGCCTTGCCTTTGTGACCCGTTTCCTTTTGCACGTCTTTGAGAACCGCTTTAATAACATCCACATTATATGCATCTTGGGCAGAAAGGTGTTTCACAAAGGAAGCCAGCACTTCTGGCAATTGCGGTTCTTTGAGCACCAGAGTTGCTTCTTCATCGTACACCACTTCGTCGAGGAAGAAAAGAGCTGCCAACGGAACGATTTGCGCACAGTAGGACATTTGCTCTTGGTACAGGCCTACGATACTGCGAACCCATTCACGCTTCTCAGCAGACAAATCCTCTTCGATGAAGCCAGCTTTTTGCAGATGCGGGATACACATGTCTGTGATCATATCCAGCGGTTGGCGCTTCAAATAGAAGTTGTTCATCCAGTTCATCTTCGTAGCATCAAAAACAGCTGGCGACTTGTTCACGCGGTCCATTGAGAACAGCTTGATCAGATCTTCCATTAAGAAAATCTCTTCTTCGCCACCCGGAGACCATCCCAAAAGAACAAGGAAGTTCACAATTGCTTCTGGCAAGAAACCGAGGTCACGGTACTGTTCAATGAACTGAAGAATGCTCTCGTCGCGCTTGGACATCTTTTTGCCATCTTGGTTGAGGATCAGTGCCAAGTGAGCAAAGTCAGGCGCTTCCCACCCAAACGCTTCATAAATCATCAATTGACGAGGCGTGTTGGACAGATGCTCTTCTCCACGAATGACGTGGCTAATTTTCATCAAATAGTCATCCACTACAACGGCGAAGTTGTATGTAGGGATTCCATCCGGACGGCAAATAACGAAATCGCCCATCTCGTTGGAGTTGAATGTTACCTGGCCACGAATCAGGTCGTTCACGACATACTCGCGATCATCCTGAACGAGGAAGTGGATGGATGGCACTCGCCCTTCTGCTTCGTACTGAGCACGCTGCTCGTCCGATACATGGCGATGCTTTTCCAGAATGCGTGGTGTTTCTCCACGCGCGAGCTGTTCTTCACGTTCTGCATCCAGCTCTTCTTTTGTCGCGTAGCAGTAGTACGCTTTGCCTTCTGCCAACAGTTGATCGATATATTTCCGATAAATGTCCAGGCGCTCTGTTTGACGGTACGGTCCATATGGTCCACCAATATCTGTACCTTCTTCCCATGTTACGCCGAGCCATTTCAGGTTTTTCATTTGCTCTTCGTCCGCATTTTCCTTATTGCGCGTTTGGTCCGTATCTTCAATCCGAACGATGAACGAACCACCGTGATGTTTCGCAAAAAGATAATTAAAGAGCGCTGTTCGCGCACCGCCGATGTGTAAATGCCCCGTAGGACTCGGCGCATAACGAGTGCGAATTTCTTTCGCCATTGGTAGCACCATCCTTATGAATGTAAAAGGCTATAACCTTGACCTAAGTAAAAACGTATCTAAGGCTTTATGTTACACCTTGCCCTTCTACTTGACAAGCAAGCATACTGCCTGGGCAGCGATTCCTTCCCCTCTACCTGTAAAACCGAGTTTCTCCGATGTCGTTGCCTTCACATTCACTTGCGAGAGATCGTCTACATCCAGCACGCGTGCAATGACTTCACACATTTGCGGGATGTACGGCGCCATTTTCGGCGCTTGAGCAATGATCGTTGCATCCACGTTTCCTAAACGGTAGCCACGCTCCCGAACCAACTTCCATACATGCTCCAGCAGCTTTACGCTATCCGCATCCTTGAAAGCCGGGTCTGTATCTGGGAAATGACGGCCAATATCCCCCTCACCAATCGCTCCAAGAATCGCGTCACTAATCGCATGGAGGAGAACATCCGCGTCAGAATGCCCTAGCAAGCCTTTTTCATACGGGATGGTGACGCCTCCGATAATGCATGGACGCCCCTCTACTAATTGATGCACGTCAAAACCTTGTCCAATACGCATGAGCTACTCTCCCTTTCGTTTCCGCAATATCTCTTCACCAAACCACAGATCGTCTGGCGTAGTAATCTTAATGTTCTCATAGCTTCCGTGCATAATCGATACCGGATGACCCAGCCACTCAACCAGCATCGCATCATCCGTACCCAGCTTCCCCGCTGCCTCTGCTGCCTGATGTGCCTCTCGCAATAAAGACATACGAAAAGCTTGTGGGGTTTGAACCGCCCACAAGCTTTCCCGTGCTGGGGTTGACTCTACAAGCCCTGTTGCCCCCACCACTTTAATCGTATCTTTGACAGGCACTGCCATGATCGTTGCCTGATCTTGTTGCACCTGTTTGATCATGTCACTGATCTGTTTGCGAGTGACGAAAGGACGGGCAGCATCGTGAACCAGTACGTAATCGCAATTTGCGGATAGTGATGCCAAGCCATTTCTCACACTGTCTTGTCGCTCTGCTCCACCCAGAGTAACCACAACCGTCAGCTTTTCAGCCGAGATCAAGCTCATTACTTCTGCGTGGTCTGCTTCACTCACCACTAGCACAACTTCATCAATGTCGGGATGAGTAGCAAAAAGACGTACCGTATGAGCCAAGATCGGCTCGCCCGCAAGCGGTAACCACAACTTGTTTCGTTGTCCACCCATTCGTTTACCCGAACCGGCTGCAACGATCACGACACCCGTACTCACTGATTCATCCCTCTCCTGTTGTCTTTTCTATAATGCTCGTTCCAGCAACTTTGGTTTGGCGAAGATCATACGTCCAGCGGAAGTTTGCAGCACACTCGTTACGAGAACATCGACGTCGTTTCCGATGTATTCTCGTCCGCCCTCTACAACAATCATCGTGCCATCGTCCAGATAAGCGACACCCTGACCGTGCTCTTTCCCATCCTTGATGACTTGAACGTTCATCTCTTCTCCAGGTAAAACTACGGGCTTGACTGCATTTGCCAAATCATTGATGTTCAATACCGCAACACCTTGCAGCTCACATACCTTGTTCAGGTTAAAGTCGTTTGTTACGACCTTTCCGTTAATGAGCTTTGCGAGCTTGATCAGCTTGCTGTCCACCTCGGATACTTCTTCAAAATCGCCTTCCCAAATCTGGACCTTTACCTTCATTTCTTTTTGAATCTTGTTCAAGATATCCAGACCACGACGACCGCGGTTTCTCTTCAGTACATCGGAGGAATCGGCGATATGCTGCAACTCCTCTAGCACAAATCCCGGAATGACCAGTACCCCTTCCAGAAAGCCGGTACGGCAAATATCTGCGATGCGTCCGTCAATAATGACACTGGTATCGAGAATTTTATTTTCCAAGTTAACGGCAGTTGTTGCACTTTCCTTTTTCTTATCCTTACGTCCAATCGAAAATACCGACATAATCTCGTCCCGCTTGCGGAATCCTACCTGGAAGCCCAAATAACCGAGCAACCCGGAAACAATTAACGGCAAAAGATCTCCTACATATGGAATCGGAATTTTACTGATGGGCAGGAATAATAAGAATGCAACAATAAGACCACTAATCAACCCCATCGCTCCGAACATCACATCGACAACCGGCATTTTGACGAGTGTCTCTTCACCCCATCGAACGATGCGCAGAACATAATCCACAACCCAATTCGCTAAAAAGAAAAACAAGATGGCACCCAGTATAGCTCCAATATATTGCGATCCGGCTACTACACCAAAGTTTAACAGTGGATCAAGCAACGAGAACAATTCGTCACCAAATCGATACCCCAATCCGCCACCAATCAAAACAAAAATGAATTTTCCTACTCGGCGTAACATGCCTTCACCTCCTTTTACTAATATAGACAGAAGCCTAAGAGTAAAACCCTATTTTTTTCCAAATCATTATAATGCTTCATTTTACTTTCCCTCACTATAGCAAAAAAGATTTTGCCATGTCAAATAGCCAAAAATTTTAACATAGTTGTCATTTTCTCGTCAACCCGGGAACACTCGTTTCCTTCGATGATAAATTGACAGGGAGCTGACTCCCTTTTTATAATGTCAGTATCGCAATGAGAGAAAATTATGACGATACCAACAGCCTAAAGCAGAGGTGAACCAGATGGACAATCGAAACATAGACGACTTTCAAACGCAAGTATCCGAGCTTTTGATCAGACATCGTAGCGTACTGGACGTCATGTCCAAAGTTCAGGAAACGGCATCCCGCATTAACCGTTCACTGACAAAAGCCATCACCGAATGCGGCTGTGTCGAAGTGGTTGCCAAAAAACAGACGTACGATTCGAACAAGAATCTGGAGGACAACAAGTCCCATTTGGACACCCACTTTAACGGACCGCTGTGCGAGCATTGTCGCGATGTAGTTACTGCTGAGCTTGGCAAAAACCTCTTTTACCTCACTGCCTTGTGCAATATTACTGACATTAAGCTAGAAGATGTGCTTCAGAAAGAATCCAACCGACTGAATACTTTGGGTGTCTTCAATCTGTCTTAAAAGTCCGCTACTCGTATTACGAATGAACCCTAAAAAAAGTTGCATACAAAAAAGAAAAACCCGCACATTGAAGTGTGGGTTTTTTTATGCCGTAACTATTCAAACGGTACGGATTCTTCCTCTTTGTTTTTACGCTTGCGTAATTTTTTGACGAGAAAGTCAACGTTTTTTTTTATTCCGTACAGTGCATAAAAAGCGAGTGGCAGGAAGACGATTTTTGGAAATTGCTGCGGATACTTAATCGCTACAACAACCACAATCGCGATGATAATGGGTGTGATCCAATAAGCAGACTTTGGAATCCCCACTTTTTTAAAGTTAGGATACTTGACCTTTGATACCATCAAAAAGGCAAGCAGCAACATACTTACGGCAAGCAATACCGGAGTGAACACTTGGTGATAGAGTGCGAGCGTAGCCAGAACGCCTCCCGCTGCCGTAATCGGCAAACCGATGAAATACCCCGGAACCCCGGCCTGTACGTTAAAACGCGCCAAACGCAGCGCACCACAGATCGGAAAAATGGCTGTAATGAGAATCCCAAGCAAATCAAAGTGTTGCAAGACGACAACATACATGATGAACGCTGGTGCAATCCCAAATGTAATGACGTCGGAAAGTGAATCCAATTCCTTTCCGAACTCGCTTTGGGCATTCAACATACGAGCTACACGTCCATCCAGCCCGTCTGCCAGCATACCAATGATCACTGTGATCGCTGCATATTCGACGTATTGATCGCCTCGAAACGCAAGAATAATTGCTAAAACTCCCAGAAACAAATTGCTTACGGTTAGTATGTTCGGTAACGATTTCACGAACATAGACTACCTCCTGATTTCTTTTGCGTAAGGAGCAGGTTATCCTGTCGACCTTGTTTTTATCCAAGTCCCCTAGGCAAATGTTGAATACAAATAATGCCTTTATCCTATTCTACTTTAAATGTGTCTGTCAATGAACACTTGTTCTTGAATCCGTTTCAGCCCCTCTTTAATCGCTCTCGCTCGGACCTCGCCAATGCCCTCCACTTCGTCTAATTCCTGAATCGTTGCCATCATAATTCGCGGCAGATGATGAAAATGCTCTACCAGATTTGAGATGATCGTAAAGGGCAGACGCCGGATCTTGTACAGGATCCGATAACCTCTAGGGGAAACGGATTCATCCAGCATACTGGCATTGGAGGAATATCCCAGCGTTCGCAAAAAAGAAGTGAGCTCCAGCATTTCCTCTGAGTTCAATTTTTTCATGTCCCGCAGCACGAAATCAGGTGAATAGGATGGATCTCTGGAATAATCCCGAATGAGCATATGGGCCTCTTCCTCAATGTTTGAAACCAGTTCCTCCAACTGCATACTGACGAGCCTTCCTTCTACTCCTAGCTCACATATGTACTTGGAGACCTCTGTCTTAATACGTAACACCATCTCAATCCGTTGCAAAACCGAGGCAACTTCGTGTAACGTAACGAGCTCCTCGAATTCTAACGCACCAAGATTCGTCAATGTTTGATCAAGAACGGCCTTGTATTTTTCAAGGGTAGATACAGCCTGATTCGCCTTGGCCAAAATGACGCTGATTTCGCTTAAGACATACCGGAAATTCCCCTGGTACAACGTGATCACATTGCGACGCTGGGAGATAGCAATGACCAGATGATTCGTTTGCATGGCCGTCCGTTGAGCTGTACGATGCCGTGTCCCCGTCTCGCTCGTGGGGATCGAGGAGGGTGGGAAGATTTGCGTATTCGCGTACAAGATGCGTTTTGCATCTTCACTTACTATAATCGCCCCATCCATCTTCGCTAATTCATACAAATGGGCAGGAGAAAAATCACAATTGATGGAAAAACCCCCATCGACAATCGACTTCATCTCCGGACCGCACCCAATGACGATCAAACCCCCGGTTTTGGCCCGTAAAACATTTTCCAACCCTTCACGAAGCTGTGTGCCGGGTGCCACGAGACGAAGCACATCACCGATTTGCGGAGCTCTTTTGATGTTCCCCTGCATGCCCACTCTTACCTCCTTATCACCTCGTTCAACGCATCGGCAATATTGCTCACACCAATTACTTGAATATCTGCTGGCGCATCCAGACCGCGGATGTTTTTCTCCGGGATGATAACACGCTTAAAGCCTAACTTATGTGCTTCTCGTACTCGTTGCTCAATACGAGAGACACCGCGCACCTCACCAGTCAGGCCAATTTCTCCGATAACGACATCATGTGGATTGGTAGCGTGATCACGGAAACTGCTTGCAATGCTTACGGCAATCGCCAAATCAACCGCTGGCTCATCCAATCTGACCCCACCTGCTACGTTTACATATGCATCCTGATTTTGCAGCATCATGCCCATGCGCTTTTCCAACACTGCCATGATCATCGCCACACGCTGATGATCGACCCCTGTTGCCGTTCTCCGTGGGGTTACAAAGCTGGTCGGGGCAACGAGAGCTTGTAGCTCAACCAAAACGGGACGTGTGCCCTCCATGCTGGCTACGACTGTGGAACCCGCAACACCAAATGGACGCTCTGCCAAAAATATCTCAGATGGATTCGCCACTTCCTCCAAACCGCGATCCTTCATCTCAAAAATACCGATTTCATTTGTCGAACCAAAGCGGTTTTTGACGGCGCGCAAAATTCGAAACGTATTGTGGCGCTCCCCTTCAAAATAGAGAACAGCATCTACCATGTGCTCAAGCATACGCGGACCGGCGATGGAGCCTTCCTTGGTAACGTGACCGACAATGAAGGTACCAATTCCTTTCCCTTTTGCAATCCGCATCAATTGGGCAGTCGCCTCCCGCACTTGTGCGACACTTCCAGCAGCCGATTGGATCGTCGGGTGAAACACGGTCTGGATCGAGTCAATAATCAGCACATCCGGGTCTACTTGATTAATATGCTGTTCGATCAAATCCAAATCATTTTCTGCCAATACAAACATCGGCGGCGTTTGCAAATGAAGTCGATCCGCGCGAATTTTGATTTGTTTTGCCGACTCCTCTCCAGATACATAGAGAACCTTTGCCCCTTGATGAGCCAAGGCAAAAGATGTCTGCAAAAGCAATGTCGATTTTCCGATTCCAGGGTCTCCCCCAACCAAAATGAGTGAACCCGGAACAAGTCCTCCACCAAGAACACGATTCAATTCTCCGATCGTCGTATCCATGCGTGGATCTTCTTCACTGGCCACCTGGGTCAATGGAATCGCAGATTGGCGCTGGCCGCCGCTCAGACCCTCGTGGCGATGTGCATTTTTTACCGTCACTTCCTCTACCAAGGTGTTCCAGCTGCTGCATCCCGGGCATTTCCCCATCCATTTTGGTGATTCATAGCCACATTCTTGACACGCGTATTTCGTTTTATACTTTGACATAGTCGCACCCTCACTTGGATTTCTTTCTCTACTTTTATCATAATTACGCACCCAAAAAAAGAATACCTCCCGAATCAGGAGGCATTCTATTACGTTTCAACCCAGCTTATGATTTCGTTTTTTCGAGGCGCTTGACAATCAGCTTGCCTTCTTCGGCTTCGATATTGACGGTATCGCCTTTACTGATCGTGCCCTTGAGCAATTCCTCGGACAAATTATCCTCGATGTGGCGCTGGATAGCACGACGCAGAGGACGCGCACCATAGGCCGGATCAAAGCCTTCTTTTGCCAATACTTTCTTGGCTTCTTCGGTCAATTGGAAATCAATGTCTTGCTCTTTCAAACGTTTACGCAGCTCGTCTGTCATGAGAGATACGATTTGCTCGATGTGCTCTTCCTCCAAAGAGTGGAACACGATGACTTCGTCGATACGGTTTAAGAACTCAGGACGGAAGCTCTTTTTCAGCTCATCCATGACTTTGTCCTTCATATCCTGGTACTTTCTTTCCGAATCGTTGGTCGTGAAGCCGAGCGTCGTATTTTTCTTGATCATGCTGGCCCCGACGTTGGAAGTCATAATGACAACCGTATTGCGGAAATCAACGGTACGTCCCTTGGAGTCAGTCAGACGGCCATCATCCAATACTTGTAGCAGGATGTTGAATACGTCTGGGTGAGCTTTCTCGATTTCATCCAGCAAAATGACGGAGTAAGGCTTGCGACGCACTTTTTCGGTCAGCTGACCGCCTTCGTCAAATCCAACATAGCCAGGAGGGGCACCTACCAGACGAGCGGTGGAATGCTTCTCCATGTACTCAGACATATCTACACGAATCATTGCATCCTCGTCACCGAAAAGCGTCTCTGCCACGGCACGAGCCAATTCAGTTTTACCCACACCGGTAGGTCCCAGGAAGATAAACGAGCCGATCGGGCGTTTTGGGTCTTTCAAACCAGCACGGGCACGGCGGATCGCACGCGAGATGGATTTCACTGCTTCATCTTGACCAATGACGCGATCGTGCAAAATCTCTTCCATCTTCAGCAAGCGCTCTGTTTCTTCTTCCTTCAGCTTCAACACAGGAATACCCGTCCAGCTCGCCACTACTTGTGCGATGTCTTCTGGAGTAACCTCCATGTTTAGCTGGCCTTGGCGCTCTTTCCAGTCTTTTTTCGTTTTATCCAGTTCTTCACGCAGTTTTTGCTCCTGATCGCGAAGTGCTGCTGCTTCCTCGAACTCTTGTGATTGTACGGCAGCGTCTTTTTCCTTGCGTACCTCTTCCAGACGTCCCTCCAGCTCTTTGAGGTTTGGTGGAACCGTAAAGGATTGCAAGCGAACTTTGGAAGCCGCCTCGTCGACCAAGTCGATGGCCTTGTCAGGCAGGAAGCGTTCCGTAATATAGCGGTCAGACAGTTTTACTGCCTGCTCGATTGCTTCATCGGTAATTTTGACACGATGGTGGGCTTCGTAACGATCACGAAGGCCATGCAGGATACGAATAGCATCCTCCGCTGTCGGTTCATCAACCTGAATCGGTTGGAAACGACGCTCCAGTGCCGCGTCTTTTTCGATGTACTTGCGATATTCATCCAGCGTAGTGGCACCTACGCACTGTAGCTCGCCACGTGCCAGAGCAGGCTTCAAAATGTTGGAGGCATCAATTGCGCCTTCTGCTCCACCTGCACCAATCAAGGTGTGCAGCTCATCAATAAACAGGATGATGTTTCCTGCTTGGCGAATTTCGTCCATGATTTTTTTCAGACGATCTTCGAACTCACCGCGATATTTGGTTCCCGCAACAACGGTTCCCATATCGAGTGTCATGACGCGCTTATCACGAAGGGTCTCTGGAATTTCGTTGTTCACGATTTTTTGGGCAAGACCTTCTGCGATAGCTGTTTTCCCGACGCCAGGCTCCCCAATCAAAACAGGGTTGTTCTTAGTACGTCTGCTAAGTACTTGGATCACACGCTCGATCTCTTTTTGGCGACCAATGACAGGGTCCAGCCCGCCATCACGAGCGATTGCAGTCAGATCTCTTGCCAAGCCGTCCAATGTCGGCGTATTCGCCGCTGGGTTCCCTCCAGACGGTTGATGAGATGCCATCATTTCCGAGCTGCCAAGCAGTTGGAGCACCTGTTGACGTGCTTTGTTCAGGCTAACGCCCAGATTGTTCATGATTCTCGCAGCAATGCCCTCTCCTTCACGGATCAAGCCAAGCAGAATATGTTCAGTCCCCACATAGGTATGACCCAGTTTGCGGGCTTCGTCCATCGACAGTTCAATAACCTTTTTGGCGCGAGGTGTATAGTTTGGTGTGTAATTACTACCGGACTGCTCTGTTCCTCGCCCGATTAACGACTCCACTTCACTCTGGATTTTATCGAGGCCAAGTCCAAGTGATTGCAGTGCCTTCGCCGCAATCCCTTCGCCTTCTCGAATGAGTCCCAGCAGCACATGCTCTGTCCCAATATCTTTGTGTCCGAGACGAACCGCCTCTTCCAGGGCAAGCGCCAGTACTTTTTGTGCTCGTTCTGTAAAACGTCCAAACATCATATCGTACACCTCCGTATAACCGTGTTTATTCTCTATATGGTTAACAATTGCGTGATACCATTACGATTACTCTTGTGATTCTACTACGCGCAGACGTTCGCGGATCAGCCTTGCCCTTCTTTCGTCTCGTTGGTCCGGAGTGAGCTTTTGTCCAGCATGGTGCTGTAAAAACCCTGGCTGTGTCGTGACTAACAGTTCGTTCAGGACCAGCGGAGATACATTAGGAATGATGCCTAGATCAATCCCCAGACGTACATCGGACAGGCGCTGAGCCGCCTCCTTGGACTCTACCGTGCGAGCGTACATCAGGATGCCATACGACCGAAAAATCCGATCCTCCAAAGAAACCCGGGTATGCTCCAGCAAATAAGTACGTGCTACACGCTCTTGCTCAATAATCTGTCTGGCTACACCGTAGAGATTGGAAAGGATATCCGACTCAGACATCCCCAGTGTGACCTGATTGGATAACTGAAAAAGATTCCCTAGAGCTTCGCTACCCTCTCCGTAAATTCCTCTAACGACTAGACCAACTTGATTAATTGCCTGTAAAATTCTACTGATCTGCTGCGTCATCACCAGAGCCGGCAAGTGCAGCATCACAGATGCACGAATTCCCGTACCCACATTGGTTGGGCAGCTTGTAAGATATCCTCGTGTTTCGTCGAAAGCGTAGTTCAAGCTTTTCTCAAAAATGTCGTCTATCTTCGTACCTATTTCCCATGCCTCGTTCAAACGAAACCCGGGTAATAGTACCTGTATTCGAATGTGGTCTTCTTCATTAACCATAATGCTGACAGACTCATCTTCACGAAGTAATATGGCACCTTTGCGGGATTCCTCTGCCAGATGAGGGCTAATCAGATGCTTTTCTACAAGTACCCTTTTTTCTAACGGGTTAATTTGGTCCATATGGATGACCTGAAGCTGATGCCTTTTGCGCATTGCCTCCGAATCGCTTACTTCCGTTACCTTTCTGACGACTTCCTCGCCCTGCGAGTCCGTTGCCAATAACGGAAAGGGATGCTGGCGCAGGTTACGGGCGATACGCAGCCGTGTACTAATGACAATGTCGGAATCAGGACCTTCTCCTTTCATCCAATTGCTCCACGGGTTTTGCATAAACTGCTTTTGGGACATAACCAGCTAACCTCCCTTGCTACGATTGGGTCATTTTTTGTTCCAATGCTCGAATTCGATCACGCATTTCTGCTGCCTTCTCGAACTCTTCACTGGCGACATGACTTTGCAGCGCTTGCTTTAGTTGCTCCAGCTCTTTACGGATCTTCAGTTTGCCACCGGTACGCTCTGGTACTTTTCCACTATGCTGTGTGTTTCCATGAATCCGGCGGAAAAGGGGGTCCAGTCGGTCACCCAAAAAGGTGTAGCAATCACTACAGCCAAATCGACCGCTTTTACTAAATTGAGAATATGTGAGTCCACATGTTTCGCATTGAAGCGGCTTATTCGTTGCCGTTTCGCGTCCATTTTTTTGCATGGGATCAAATTTTAAAAGTCCTGACAGGAGATTGTTGATGCTGAAGTTGTGAAAGCCGGTAAAGACGTCCCCTTTTTCATGAGCACACTGCTCGCAAATATGGTATTCGGTTTTTTCGCCATTGACGATTTTCGTCAAATGAAGTGTCGCCGGTCGTTTTCCGCATTCCTCACAGTTCATAACATCATACCTCCTTTTACTTCAACAAGATTGCTGCGATCATCTGCTTTAAAATATTTGCCCGCAAACGATCCCGCAATTCAGCTTCTAACGTCAATACGTTTCGCGAGGTAGCGATTTTCATCAAGGTGGCTTCTCTGATGTTGACTAATCCTTCCTCGAATAGTCTTTCTACGATCGCATTTCCTACGCTCTGAGTGATGCTCTCACCAATTAGTTCCTCTGTTAGTAATTCCTGCAAGCGTGCTTTGCTGACAATCTGCACCTTGCGTATGCGAATATACCCGCCGCCCCCGCGCTTACTCTCTACGATGTATCCTTTTTGAACGGTAAAGCGCGTATTGATGACGTAATTGATCTGAGACGGCACACATTGAAAATGGTCGGCAAGCTCACTACGCTGAATCTCGATCGATCCATTGGGACTGTTTGTAATGATGCTTTTCAAGTGATGTTCAATGATGTCCGAGATGTTACGCAAGTCATCGCCTCCTATTCCTCTGTGTATGTTCTTATGAGGTTACCTATTGACTTTGACTATCTTTGACGTTAATTATAATGGGTTTAGTGCGTGCCCGCAAGTGTCCCTTACACATTCTAGTGTGGGCAAAAGAGGGTCGCTTGAAACTTGGACATGATCAACAAAAAAACCACTCCCTGAGGAATGGTTTATGTTTGTTCTTGTGTATTGGTGTCGATAGCTGGCAAATGATTCAGTAGCTGAGAGAAGCTGGTGATGATGACATCTGCCCCATCAAGCTCGCCTGGTTTGGCAAAACCGAAGTCGCATCCAATGGTAAATAGACCGTTTGTCTTGCCTGCTTCCACGTCGGAGTGGCGATCTCCTACCATGATGGCTTGCCCGATTTTGTAATCAGACAACAATTTTGCAACCAGGTCATTTTTGGAATGCGTACGGAAACGGCCAGCTGAGTACAGATCCGTCATCAGCGGCTTTAACTCGTATTCCTGACAAATGGCATCAATGTATTCTTCCTGCCCATTGCTTGCTACAAACAAAGCAAATCCTTTTTCATGCAGCTTTTCTAAGGTTGATTTTACGTCCGGATATAGCTCGGTCACTCGTTCTTTGAGTAACTGGATTTCATTGTCTAGCAAGAAAGCGTCTGCTGAGCGAATGGCTTCCTCACTCGCGCCTGGCAGCAATTTGTCCCAGATCTGCTCGATCGTCATTCCCAGTACATTGATCAGTTCACGCTCGTCAGGGGTTTCCCCTTGCCATAGCCCTTTTTGACGAAGCTGGTCAAACGTTCGAATAAATGCAGGGGTCGACAGCTTTTCTGTTTGCAGTAACGTGCCATCCATATCAAATAATATGGCGAATGGTGCAGTCATGGGTTCCTCCATTATGTCTGGCTAGGCCGCTATTCTACTCTCTTGGCAACATATTCATATCTTCCATGATAAACTCGGTAATTCGTTGTGCAGCATCTGGCTTTGAGATTTTCAGTCCCATTCTACGCATATAGTCCACCTTGGACGGGCTATGCAATAGTTCATCGATAAAGTAAATCAACTGCTCCGACAGATTGGCATGTACCGCACATCCATTATTGAGCAAAAAGTGGCTGTTCCTCTCTTCCTGTCCAGGCAGAGGGTTGTAAATAATCATGGGTACCCGTTTACTCATTACTTCAGCTGATGTAAGTCCGCCTGATTTGGTGACAATTAAATCAGCCGTCTCCAAGTATTCGTGGAAGTTATTGATGAATTTTAGTGGAACGACTTCATGGCGATACGTACGATTTATCACTTTATTGTACAGCTTGTCGTTTGTCCCTGTTAACACAAAGGTTTTCAGAGGAATGTTAATCTCTTCTAGCCCATCTAATACCTTTTCCATCGAGCCGAGACCCAATCCGCCCCCTGAAAGAATAATGCTTTTTTGTCCAGGAGCCAGGCCCAGCTTTTGTCGAATCAAATCGGGGTCCAATGGCAAGCTGAATTTTTTCATGATGGGGATGCCCATCGGAATAAATTTTTGATGGTCCTGTCGATAAACGTCTAACAGGTAATACAGTTGTTCATGGCCGATGAAGTAATAATTGATATGGTGATTAATCCATGAAGGATGGATGGTATAGTCAGTAATGATCGTATAGATTGGTTCCTTCCAATCATTTCTTCCTTTCAGTACGGAGAGCATACAGCTCGCAAATGGATGCGTAGCAATAAAGGCATCAGGCTGTACACTGTTGATCAGCTTTTTCAGTTTGTTTGCCAATAACTTATTCATCAGCACATTCATATCGAAGAAACGGGTTTTTTCTGTATTATGGTAAATTCTGCCCCACATCTTGGGTGACAGCCTTAACAGATTCATATAACTTTCCAACAAAATCTTGTGAAAGGTGGGGCTAATATATTCCAACGTATCGATGATCATTGATGTGCAACCACTCTCAGCCAAGCTTTCTTGCATGGCCCGCGCTGCCTGGTTGTGTCCGTTACCGATGGAAGCGGAAAAGATTAGAATTTTTTTCATGAACGATTCTCCTTCATAACCTCACCTACTCCAACGCCTGGATCAGGTACCTTCTCATGTTAGTCTACCCCAAGACCCGTCTGCAAGAGGGAACTTGTCGGTCATTCGGCCTAACTTATCGACAAAATAATCGCGAGTTTGACTTTTTGCTATAAAAACGAAAAACCTCCTTACCCATTCTGGGGTAAAGAGGTTGGTTTCATTCCCTGAAAACTGAATACGCATGATTGCTAAGTGTGTGGATAAGTCCTCGACCGATTAGTATTCGTCAGCTCCACGCGTTACCGCGCTTCCACACCGAACCTATCAACCTCATCGTCTATGAGGGGTCTTACCAGCTTGCGCTGTGGGAAGTCTCATCTTGGAGGGGGCTTCACGCTTAGATGCTTTCAGCGCTTATCCCGTCCGCACATAGCTACCCAGCTG
>NZ_CP176370.1:162500-200000 GCF_046196545.1 Brevibacillus fortis | reverse complement strand
TTGTCAATGTCTGGAATGAACCACCAATTTTAGTAGCTGACAGCCTCATCACGCGCTGTTTCCAGCGGTTCTTCACTGTCATCTGCGTAGTTTTCGATCCAGTCGACATAGTTCATGAGGACGCGACGAAGCTCCTCTTCTGTCTCAACCGCATTCACGAGATTTTTCGTGTGCGTCGAGCCCTTCAAGCCTTTCAAGTAATACGCCGCGTGCTTGCGCATCTCAAGGACTCCCACTCTCGGACCCTTCAACGCGATTAAACGCTCTGCATGCAATAAACAAATATTCATCTTTTCACGTGCGGTTGGCTCTGGACCAAGCTCGCCCGTTGTCAGGTATTGAATGGTACGATACAGCATCCACGGATTTCCGAGCGCAGCGCGTCCAATCATAACACCATCGCAGCCCGTTGTATCCAGCATACGTCTCGCATCCTCAGGAGTAGCGACATCCCCGTTTCCGATCACCGGAATCGAAACGGTTTCCTTCACGCGACGGATCCACTCCCAGTCAGCTTGCCCCTTGTACATTTGTACGCGGGTACGTCCATGAACAGCAACCGCTTTGCCGCCTGCACGTTCTACTGCCTTGGCATTATCCAGTACGTACAGATGATCTTCGTCCCAACCCAATCTCATCTTCACGGTAACCGGCTTGTCGACCGCATCGACCACAGCAGATACGACTTCGTAGATTTTATCTGGATTGAGCAACAGACGCGCACCTGCATCACAGCTCGTAATTTTCGGCACAGGACAGCCCATGTTGATATCAATGATATCCGCATTCGTATGCTGGTCTACATATTTCGCCGCACTCACTAAGGTTTCCTTGTCTCCACCAAAAATCTGCAAACTTAGTGGTTTTTCGCGTTCGTCGACAAACAGCATATCTATGGTTTTTTTGTTTCCGTGCACGATGCCCTTGTCGCTTACCATCTCGGCGCAAACCAATCCAGTACCGAACTCCTTGGCAATCAGACGAAAAGCAGGATTACAGACACCTGCCATTGGAGCGAGAACTACGTTGTTCTTTAATTCAATATTGCCGATTTTCATCTATTTTCGCCTCCTTATTCCCGATTAGTCGGGGTCTTGGAGAGGACAATCCTATCCAAACTTCATTACATCACTTATTTATAGCACATAATTCATCGTAGTCCACCTGTAAAGTGCTGGCGATCTTACGTAATACAGGCTCTGTTGGCGTACGAGTTCCTCTCTCTAATGATCCAACAAACGACAGTGACACTCCCATCTTTTCCGAAAGGGACTGTTGCGTATACCCTTTTAGCTTTCGGAAGGACCGGATTCGATTTCCCAATTGATTGCTCCCCACTCACGTACCCCCTTGTGATCTTCTACCAATAAGGAAAGATAATGATCGATGGTCTGGTTATGCTCAGGTAAAACGCCGCCTTCCCAAACGTCTCGAAGCGGCACGAGTACAAAAGCACGCTCGCTCAGCCCGGGATGAGGAATCATGAGATTGTCTTGCGAAACACGAGATGTCCCGTACAACAGTAAGTCAATATCAATCGTGCGCGGTCCCCATCGAACCGTTCGCACACGACCCAGCTCTCGCTCTACTGACAAAGCCGTCTCTAACAGCTGATCCGGGCTTTGTTCTGTTTCCACAGCGATCACCATATTCAGAAATGCATCTTGTTCGACGTTACCAAATGGATCAGTCTCATAAACAGAGGAGACACGAAGCACGCG
Source organism: Brevibacillus fortis (assembly GCF_046196545.1). Classification (GTDB taxonomy): domain Bacteria; phylum Bacillota; class Bacilli; order Brevibacillales; family Brevibacillaceae; genus Brevibacillus; species Brevibacillus fortis_A. Next base: position 198,279 of record NZ_CP176370.1, on the reverse strand, counting down.
AATTCCAGGTTGCTCGTTCAATCTCTGAATCGCCTGGCGCAAGTTCAGTACCCGATCCCCGAGATTGGAGCCTAGCGCCAAATACGCACAAACTGTCATGAAGCAAAATCCTCTCTTCTACGGATCATCTCAATCGCAACCGACTCGTAATGCCCATTGATCGGCGGATTCGGCTTGGTCACTTTTGCTTTGACTTCATGCAAAGGGAATTGCGCAAGTAGCCGTTCTGCTATCACAGCGGTCAGTTTTTCTACCAGCTGAAATCGTTCACCCTCGACAATTTTTTGCACACAAGTAAAGATATCGGCGTAATTGACTGTGTCGTGAAGATTGTCACTTGCTCCGGCTTTGGATAAATCGAGCGATAGCTCCAGATCGACATAAAACCGCTGGCCCAGCTCGGCCTCTGCTCCAAACACACCGTGATATCCGTAAAAAGACATGCCATTGAAGTAGATTTTATCCAAGGTTAAATGCCCCCTTTTAGCATCGCGTCCATCATCTTCGTAACGCGCTTCATTTCTTTGACATCATGCACCCGTACCATATGACAGCCTTTTGCCGCCCCAAGGGCAACTGTCGCTGCGGTACCTTCGACACGTTCATCTACTGGCAAGTCAAGAACATGACCGATCATCCGCTTGCGTGAAGTGGCAAGTAGAACGGGATAGCCTAGCCCTACCAGATCATCCAGCCTGCGCATCGTTTCGAGATTTTGCTCGACAGTCCTTACAAACCCGATCCCCGGATCAAGGATGATTCGCTCCTGTTTTACCCCTGCCTGCAAGGCGATCTGTAATGACTCACGCAGGTCTTTGATATAGTTTGGGAAAAAGTCGTGATAGTCCGTGTCCTCGCGATTGTGCATCAGGATAATGGGCACGTCGAGACGAGCAGCTACCTCTGCCATCCGTGGGTCACGCTTTGCTCCCCATACATCATTAATGATATGTGCCCCTTCCAAAATGGCCCGTTCTGCAACCGCCGCTTTGTATGTGTCAATCGACAACGGAACAGACAATTCCTGCGAAAGAATCCGAATGATTGGCAGCACTCTGTCCAGCTCTGTTGCTTCATCGACTGCTTCCGACCCCGGTCGTGTCGATTCTCCCCCGATATCAATCAGGTCAGCTCCGGCCTCAACCATCGCACGTGCTTGTGCCAGTGCTGCTTCCACATCGACATAGCGACCACCATCCGAGAATGAATCAGGTGTCACATTCAAAATGCCCATAACTAGCGTACGCTCTCCCAGTGGCAGGACGTACTGGCCACAGTTCAGTTCGCGGCGCGCACGAAGCTTGGCAGGCATAGCTAAAACGTCCCGTACCTCTGCCGCCAATGCTCGTAGTTCTTCTGTTTGGGTTTTCATATGATCCAACGCCAAATCCATCTGCTTGTGTGAAGCCAACAACAGCGCGTATTTCTTGTCGGCAGTACCTGGTTGGTCTGAAATAATGGCTTCCGCATCGAAAGAGTGCATAATCTCACTCACACTCTCTGCTACAGCCACACTTATGTTTTCCGTGTGAATCTTCAGGCTCGTCCCCGCTTCCGCCATGCGCTCCGCTTCCGCAACAGGAACACCCCTTTTGACAAGCTCCGATACCAGCTCAGCGAAGGTCGCAGCATGGATTCGAAATGAATTGTATTTCATGATCAAACTCCCTTATTCCGTCTTCGCACATTGAATAGTAGCATACCATAATTTACTCGCTAGCCGCTACAGACTGACGGTAGGCGCGGTGCAGTTCGCACGAATATGTACCATATGTCGAAGGGACGCAATGACCGTCAATTTCGGTAATCGGAACGATCTCTTGCACGGAATTTGTCGTAAAGACTTCATCGGCGTTGAGCAGATCTTCCAAGCGATATCGCCCTTCTTCGACAGGCATCGATAATTGCTTTGCCAAAGTCAAAACATGTCGCCGCGTCACACCATCAAGAATGCCCGTATCAATAGTAGGGGTAAACAACTGGCCGTTCTTGACCCAGAAGACATTGCTCACAATTCCTTCAGCCACGAAGCCATCATGCGTCAAAAATAGACCTTCCACATCGGGACGGGCGCCGAGTTCTTGACGTGCAAGCGCATTGTTTAAGTAATTGTGCGATTTAAAGCGCTGCTGGCCTTCTGCTGTCTGTCTAGCCAGCATCAATGTCTGCAATCTTTTTGGCGGAGGAGGTACTGCTAGAGGTGCTACGGGTTTGGCAAATACGAATAAGCACGGACGCTCGTACCCCCCTGCTACTAAGCCCACTCCTTCTGCCCCAGCCGTAATACTCAAGCGGACGTAAGCATCACGCAACTCATTGGCATCTATGGTCATCAAGATGGCTTCAGCCAGCTCTTCCTTTGTCCAAGCAGGTTGAATCTGCAACGCAAAAAGCCCGGAACAAAGCCGGGCGTAATGAGCATCCCATAAAAATAGCTTGCGGTCGTATACACGTAACGTTTCAAACAAACCAATACCGTACAAAAACCCGTGGTCCAATACCGATACTGTAGCCTCATGAGCCGGACAAATCGTCCCGTTTACGTAAACGTGCATCTGCGCTCTCTCCCGATAATATAGTCGAGAGCATCATATCACATTTCCGAAGAAAGTGCCGTTTCCCCCGAGCGTTTGCCGTGTACGAAACGCGAGATAGTAATAGAGATTTCATATAAAACGATGAGTGGCACAATTACCATAATATCGGAAAGAAAATCAGGCGGCGTAATCGTAATCGAGATGATTGCGAGCACCAGATAGGCCGGCTTGCGCATTTTTGCCAAACGATGCGGGTTGAGAATCCCTAAATGGCTCAAAAACAAAACAATCACCGGTAGTTCGAAAAGCAACCCAAACGGCAGGCACAGATTGAGCATAAAGGTGAAGTAATCATTCGCTGTAATGACTAGCTCAAAATTCCCGTTGGATAGCCCCAACACAAATTTATACATCATCGGAAAGAGCACAAAGTAGGCGAAGGAAAGCCCGAAAATAAATAGCAAGAATAGAGCCGGGATATACATGAGCGCCACTTTTCGCTCTCTTTCTTCCAATGCGGGCACCACAAAGCGCCAAACTTGATAAGCGGCAACCGGAATTGTGATCGCAAGTGCACCGACTGCGGCCAGCTTCACATAGATCGACAGGATATCTCCCGGCCCAAGAATCGCTAGCTTTTCCCCTGAATGATTCGCTAATGCCAAATAAATATGATCCACAAACAAAAAGCAGATAACCATACTGACAACAAGAACGGACAACACAATCAGAATTCTGCGGCGCAGGTCTGTAACATGCTCAAGTATAGGCATCTCTTTGCTCACTCGAACTCCTCCTCATGCGCGGAAAAAGGCAGTGCGTCTCGTGTACGCACCGCCTTCACTCAGGCTGGATTAGTTGATTCGTTTCAACGCTTCTTCTGGAGCCTTCTCTTTTTCATCATCGTCTTTGGTCAAATCTTTTGCTGCGGTTTTAAATTCGGTCAAGGTTCGTCCAAAAGCACGACCGATTTCTGGCAGCTTACTCGGCCCGAAAATCACCAAAGCAATGATCAGGATCAGAATTAATCCAGGAATACCGATGCTCGACAGCATAATCTGTTACACTCCTTGTCCTAGAAACCTGTAATAGCAATCACGCTCGGCATGGCTACTGCATTTCCGCCTTTAGGCCAGTGGCTGGTTGGCTTGTCATACGACTTCAGGTTTTCACCTGGATGCTGCACCGCCAGGAACAGTGTTTTTTCATCAGGGGTGAACCAAGGGCCTGTCATTTCAGCACCTACTGGAGCGGAGGCGAATTGTGCAGCTTCTCCTTTGTTGTTACCCGTTGTTGGAATGAAAAACACACCATTGTTTCCAAAGGATTTATAAATGCCGCTGTTCATCGACGAGGACGAGATATCTGTCACGATCCACAGGTTACCCGCGCTGTCGAAAGCCATGTTGTCTGGTGCAGCAAAACCGCTTTGTGGTCCGCCTGCTGCAAAAATCTCAAACGTAAACTCCAAGCCTGCATGGTTGTTGTCATTCTCGAACAGACGAACGATTTGTCCATAGAAGTTGCCATGCTTGTCGTTGTTGGTCAAGGCAATGAAGACGGAACCATCAATCGGATGCACTTCCAGGTCTTCTGGGCGATCCATCGGGGTAGCCCCTACCGCTTTGGATGCATTGCGGCAGTTGAGAAGCACATCAGCCTGAGAAGCAAACATCGGTTTGCCATCTGCATCGACTGCTTTTTTCAGTGCTTCGTTTGTTGCGAAATCCAACGCAATCCACTTGCCCTTACCAAAGTTGGCAACGTACAGTGTACCCTCTTCCAGTAGCTTGGAATTGTTTTTCCCTGCCTTCGGATCGTACTTGCCTTTGGATACATACTTATACACGTATTGGTCTTTCGCATCATCCCCCATGTAAACGACCAGTTGTCCAGTCGGAGCCAGAACCATTGCCGTGTTTTCGTGGGAGAATCTGCCCAGCGCTGTATGCTTTTTCGGAGTCGATTTTGGATCAAATGGATCTACCTCAACAACCCAGCCATAATGCTCGGCTTCAGGCAGCTTGCAATCGCCGACGACGTCCATGTAGTTTTCCTCGCAGGAAAGAATTGTATTCCACATCGTCACGCCGCCGGAGCAGTTCGCAAATGTTCCGGTTACTTCTTTAGCAATGGAAGCTGCTGGACCCGTCAGCACATGCTTGGTCAGCCCGCTTACCCGACGACCATATTTGGAATCGGAAACAAGCTTCCATGTGCCATTTTCTTTTTTGATTTCAATAATGGAACCGCCCAGTGCATACAAGTATTTTTCGATTTGTGCAGGGGTACGTTTGTTGTCCTCAGAATCAGCATTCAGATAGTCATAACCGTTTACGTAATATTCCAACTCACCTAAATATTCGTGATTTACCCACAAGAGGCCATGATCGGACTTGCCTTCGATTGGCAGGAAACAGGTGAAGTCGTTGTTGAACCCGAAGGTATCTCCTGCTGCATTGATTTTATCTCCATAAGACGCCACTACATCGTATTTAAAACCGTCCGGCAGTACAACATCGTCTTTTGTAGTCGGATGAATTTCTTTGAATTTCGGATTGAAGTTATGCTTCTTTGTATCGAGACCAAACAGATGATCGGCCGTTTTTCCTGATAGGGTATTACCAGCTGCCAGGGCAGGAATTCCCGTTGCCACCGAAGCCAACGCCGCTGTCCCTACTCCAAGATAAGTCAAAAACTGTCGACGATTTACATCCATTTACTATCTCTCCTTTTTTGCCTTCTTCGATTTCATTGTACAAGCCGTATATCGAGGAACCATGAATGTTATATAAAGAGTATGTAAATAAAAAACCGCCCTCGTAAAAAGGCGGTTTTCCTGTCGTATCTATACGTTAACCTGTCGTATGGCGCGCGTATGCGGTAAGGAAGTTCTTCAGTAATTGCTTTCCGTGCTCGGTAATAATCGATTCAGGGTGGAACTGAACGCCTTCGATTGGGTACTCCCGATGGCGCACAGCCATAATTTCACCTTCGGCTGTCCGGGCGGTTACTTCCAACTCACTCGGTATCGACGCTTCCTCAATAATCAAGGAATGGTAGCGTGCAGCCGTAAAAGGGGAAGGGATGTCCTGAAAGATGGTTTTGCCATCATGGAAAACTTCCGACGTTTTTCCGTGCATCAAGCGCTCGGCCCGAATGACTTTTCCGCCAAACACTTGCCCTATGGACTGATGGCCCAAGCAAACACCCAAAATCGGAATTTTTCCGGCAAAATGGCGGATCGCATCCATGCTGATCCCCGCTTCATTTGGCGTGCACGGTCCTGGAGACACCATCAAATAATCAGGTGCCAACCGTTCGATTTCTTCCAGTGTCATTTTGTCATTGCGATACACTTGCAGCTCTTCCCCAAGCTCTCCCACATACTGCACCAAATTGTAGGTAAAGGAATCGTAGTTATCAATCATCAAAATCATCGTACACTCATCTCCTCTCAACTCATCGTTCTCTGCTCGCTCAACTCAAGTGCTTTCCACAACGCTTCTGCCTTTTTCAATGACTCGGCATACTCAGCCTCTGGAACCGAGTCAATCACGATACCCGCTCCAGCCTGCACATGAGCTACGCCATCCTTGATCACCATGGTGCGGATGGCAATGTTGACCTCGATATCACCATTGAAGCCAAACCAGCCAATTGATCCCGTATACACGCCTCGCTTGACGGGCTCCAGCTCCTCGATGATTTCCATCGTGCGAACCTTTGGCGCTCCGGTGATCGTTCCTCCCGGAAAAGTCGCTTCGATCGCATCAAGCGCATCCTTGCCTGCTGCCAGCTCTCCTTTGACGTGAGAGACGATATGCATGACGTGGGAATATTTCTCCACGACCATAAATTCGCTGACCTCCACACTGCCAAAACGGCAGACACGGCCCATGTCATTGCGTTCCAGATCAACCAGCATGACATGCTCTGCACGTTCCTTTTCATTATCAATCAGCTCACGTGCCAATGCATCGTCTTGCTCGTCCGTTAATCCACGCGGACGTGTTCCGGCGATCGGACGCGTATGCACTTCCTTGCCTTTAACCTTTACAAGTAGCTCTGGCGAGGCACTAACCAACTGAAATTCTGGGAAGCTCAGATAGCCCATATAAGGAGACGGATTCAGCTTGCGAAGCACATCGTACACTTCTGGGGCTGTCACCTGCACGGGCTTGCTTTGCCGTACCGACAGATTGACCTGAAAAACATCCCCCTGGGCAATGTACTCCTGCACCCGACGAACGGCATCCTCGAATTGGTCTTTGGCAAAGGATACGGACGCTGGCACTAGCTTGGCAAGCGGTCTTTTTCGCAAAGCTTCCCAATCTGTCTCATCGCGATCCATTGCCAATGAAGCAATCAAGTCCATGCGTTTTTCCAGGTGGAGTGCAGCTTGTCGATAGCTCTCTTCGGTCAAATTGTCCGCGCTCAAATGCGTCAGGCAAATGATCTCTCGGGTCTCATGATCAAAGACAAGAAGGTCTTGCATTATCATAACATACAGGTCTGGCAACTGTAAGTCGTCAGTCGCTATCTGTGGCAAGCTTGGCTCAAAAAAGCGGTTCATCTCATAGCTGATATAGCCTACGGCACCTCCAGCAAAATCTGGCATACTTGGAAGCACAGGCGTACGGTAACGAGAGAGCAGCTCTCGTAAAGCATTCAATGGGTTGTGACTCTCTATGCCCTCGATTTTCCCTTCCGGGTACGAAACGATGGTTTCTCCTCGCTGACTGCGCAGCGTAGCGATAGGCTCATATGCCAAAAAGGTATACCGCCCAGCTCGTCCACTTTCCAAGAGGACAGCATTTTGGAGAGAAGGCTGTAGTTTTGTGAGCACCTGCCACGGATCAATCGTCGAAGACCACGGTTTACGCAGGGCGAGGGGAACTAACGGATAAGATAAGGCATACGTCTGGCAATCAGCAAAGGTAGGGAACATTCTTCCTCTTCACGCTCCGGTTTTCACTATTTATCCGTTCATTATATAGTTGCCTGACACAAAAAGAAAAGACCACGTCGCCAACGTGGCGCTCCGTGGTCTTGCGGTATCTTTTTACAATTAATCTTCGAACTGATACAGAGGCGTGGACAAATAACGCTCCCCATTCGAAGGAATGACAACGATCACCTTTTTGCCTTTGCCGAGCTTCGCTGCTACTTGCAGAGCTGCATGGATCGCTGCTCCAGACGAAATCCCGCCGAGAATACCTTCCTGACGCGCAACACGACGCGCAGTTTCAAAAGCGTCCTCGTTTTCTACCTTAATGATTTCGTCGTAAATTTGTGTATCGAGAATCTCTGGAACAAAGCCAGCCCCGATACCTTGGATCTTATGTGGACCTGGTTTGCCGCCAGACAAAACTGGTGAAGCCGCAGGCTCAACAGCCACGATTTGTACATTCGGATAGTGTTCACGTAGAACCTGACCTACACCTGTAATCGTTCCGCCTGTACCGATACCGGAAATAAACGCATCTACGCCGCCAATTTCCTTGGCTTGGTCCAACAGCTCACGAGCAGTTGTCTCACGGTGAATGGCCGGGTTTGCCAGGTTTTTAAACTGTTGCGGAATGAAATACGAGCTATCTTCTTTCGCCAGCTCTTCCGCTTTGCGAATAGCTCCGCCCATCCCTTCGCTGCCTGGTGTGAGAACCAGCTCCGCACCATACGCACGCAACAGATTGCGTCGCTCAATACTCATCGTCTCTGGCATGACCAGAATAGCACGATATCCTTTTGCAGCAGCAACCATCGCGAGTCCAATACCGGTATTTCCGCTCGTAGGTTCAATGATAGTATCACCCGGTTTCAGACTTCCATCTGCCTCTGCTGCCTCAATCATCGACAACGCAATTCGGTCTTTTACACTGCTGCCCGGGTTGAAGAACTCCAGCTTCAAGTAAATGTCTGCAATATCTTCGGTGACAACACGATTTAGCTTTACAAGCGGAGTAAATCCAATCAAATCGGTAATGGAATTAGCCACGCGCATATGTTCTGCCCCTCCTATTTTTATAACCGAGTAAAACGCTAGGATTTATTGACATAATTATATCAACGGTAGCCTATTTGGTCAATGAGGCATTTGCCCAGAAATCTGGACCCCTACCGATTTTCGCAATCGCTCCAGCACGACATCCAGCGACTCGACCTGGGCAAATGCGATCTCTCGGCGCAGCTCATCTTTTACCTCTTCAAATGTCCGTTGACTGGCTTCCCTGCGCTCTGTCAGTTGGTAAATGACGTATTGATCTTCTATTTTGATCGCTTCGCTATATTTGTCCTTCTCCAGCTTTTCTACAATGGGCTTTGCCTCGTCAGGCAATCGATTATCCTTGAGGGAAACCCAACCTACATCGCCACCGTTCACAGCTGTATCCGCATCAATCGAACGCTCTTTGGCAATCGTCTGAAAGTCGGCCCCGTTTTTTAAATCAGCCAAAACTTGTTCCGCTTCTTTTTGGGAAGCCACAACGATTTGTCCTAAACGCATCTGCATTGGTCGGGTATAACGGTCAGATCGGCTATTGTAGACGTTTAGCAATTCTTCATCCTTGATGGTCATGTCCTTCGTTGCCAGGGTTTGCAGCAGGATTTGGTAAGAAATCTCCTGCTTCAGGGCTTCCACGGTCGTTCCCGCTTGTTTTAACAGCGCAGCCTCAAACTCGCTGTCTGTCCGACTGCCATAACTGTCGCGAATCTGGGAAAGCTCTTGCTCCAGCTGTTTCTGATCAACCGTGATGCCGGATCGCTTCGCTTCTTGAAAAACGACTTCCCGATTAATCATGTCGTTTAGCACTTGCTTACCGAACTTTTGTTTCAGCGCCGTTACATACTCATCGTTGCTAATCGTCTTATCCCCTACGATGGCGGCAGGCTGCAGCTTGCCTGATGCCTGGTACCATGCCCAGGTAACGGCAAGCAGCAACAATACAAGCGCCCCAATGAATGCCCACAACCCTTTTACGTTGGTCATGCCAACACTCCCCTACTTGACGCCGCGCTTACATGTCTTTCAGGATGTCTTCCAACGCGGATCTGTCATAATGGTAACGTTCATTACAGAAATGACAGTGTACCTCTGCTTCGCCCTGTTCCTCAATCAGACCTTCCATTTCTTCGCGTCCCATGCTGATCAGTGCCTGAACAACCTTATCCGCTGTACATTTGCAGCTAAATTGAATCTCTGTGCGGCTTAGGATTTTTGGCTCATCCAATACGCGGGCCAAAATCTCTTCAGGAGTCAAGCCTTCGCCAATCATGCGAGAAACCTGCGGAAGCTGCCCCAAACGTTCTTCAATTGCTGCTACAACCTCTTCTGGCGTATTCGGCAACAGCTGAAGAATGAATCCACCCGCAGCCAAAACAGAACGGTCCTCAGGATTAACCAATACACCCACACCTACTGCTGAAGGCGTTTGCTCGGACATCACGAAATAATAAGTGAAGTCTTCCCCAATCTCACCAGAGACGATCGGCGCACTGCCTTGATACGGCTCCTTGAGACCGAGATCTTTCGTTACGTACACAAACCCCTCTGTTCCCACTGCACGCGCTACATCGAGCTTACCTTTATCGTTTAGCTCAAAGTGGACATGCGGGTTGGAAACATACGCGATTCCTTCACCATGTGCGTTTGCTTCCGCCATGATCTGCCCGATTGGTCCGCCTCCTTTTACTTTGACATGGAGGCTCTCGTTTCCTTTTAACATAGCGCCCATCATCAAGGTAATGGTCAGCGTACGTCCCGCTGCTGCTGTCGCTGTATTCCACATGTCGTGACGACGACGCATATCTTCGACAGATTCTGTCGTGCGCGCGGCAAATGCACGAACATGCCCATTAAAACCAGTTGCTCTTATCATATAATCGCCCATGTAGCGATCCTCCTTTTCAAACTACCTCTTTAAATAGCGAAAAAATCATGAAGCTATCTTACCAGTTTACCACAAGGAGAAAAAGACTACGCCTCTCCCACTGTGAGTCTGACACTTTGTGAATTCGAGCATTTCTGACAGAAAAAACCCCTCTGTACGAAGAGGGGCCGAAATAACCAAATCCTATGTTAAGTTAAATAATCTTTTAATACGTGTGAAGCTTTTTGCGTTCGCAATCGGTCAATCGTCGTCGCTTCAATTTGGCGAATACGCTCACGGGTAAGACCGAACATTTTCCCCACTTCCTCCAGCGTATACACTTGATCATCATAGAGACCATAACGCATGGAGATAATTTCTTGGGCGCGGGGACTAAGTCGCTCCAACGCTGCACGCATTTGCGAGCGAAGGTCTACCTTTTCAATCCAGTCATCCAGAGAGGACAACCCATCATCCATGATTTCAGCGTAGCTCAAGCTCTCGTCTTCATGCCAAGCCTGCCATTTCTCACTATCCAGCTCAGCGTCGATGGATTCCATCTTCATCATTAGAGCCAGTTCGATGGCCTCCACCTTTTCTAATGGAATATCCAAAAGTACGGCAATCTCCTGCCGATCTGGCGTACGGTTCAAAGCATGGACGAGATGTAGTACTTGCTTCTGATACTGGCGAATCTGCTCATGCATGTGGACAGGAATGCGAATCAAAGTTGCTTTGTCGTTGATGGCTCGGGTGATCGCTTGAGAGATCCACCAGTGTGAGTAATGATAGAGACGCACGCCACGTCCCACATCAAATTTGTCAATCGCGGTAAACAAACCTATCGTGCCCTCCTGAATCAAATCCAGGAACGGCATCCCTCTTTTCAAATGGCGCAAAGCGGTACTAACTACGTATCGTAAATAGGCGCGCACAATCGTTTCACGTGCTTCAAGATCGTCATCCCTTTGATAGCGAATCAGGCAAGCAAGCTCTTCTTCTTTGTCCAACATGGGTGTTGCAGCGACGCTTTCCAAAAACAGTAGAGCAGAAGTGTCCGATCGAAGCGATCTAGGGACAACAATCCCCAACTGTGTCTCCACTTCCCGCCAGCGACGGGGAGTTGAATGGAACGAGGAGGTACTCAGAGTCATATGCAACCCTCACTTCTCTGGAATGGAAGTTCACGATGAAGTAGGTGAGTCACGGAATGTTTTACTGTATCCGTATTTCGACAAAACCTGTTCAATTCCTGCCAGTTAACAGAATATTAACAGTTCTCCTCTCTGAATGGTTGATGAAAGCCCTTTCATAAGTTAGAGTTAAAAGTTTATGAAGAAAAAGCCATCCCCATTAACGAAGGATGGCAAAAAGACAATGTCGAATCTTCTGATAAAATTGAAGACTACTGATACAAGTGACAGGCGACGAAGTGGTTGGTGTCCACTTCCTGCCAGATGGGCTTCTTTTCGGCGCATACTGCTTTGGCTACCGGACAGCGCGTACGGAACACACAGCCGCTGGGTGGATTGATCGGACTGGGAACGTCACCTTCGATAATAGTGCGCTCACGGCTTTTCTCCAAGTCGGGATCGGGTACAGGAATGGCCGACAACAACGCCTGCGTGTAAGGATGCTTCGGTGATTCGTAAAGAATTTCACTAGCGGTCATCTCGACCATATTGCCCAAATACATGACGCCAATACGGTCACTGATGTGCTTGACCATCGCCAAATCATGTGCGATAAACAAATACGTCAGCTTTTGTTCCTGCTGCAATTTCTTCATTAAATTAACGACCTGTGCCTGAACCGAAACATCGAGTGCGGAAATCGGCTCATCGGCAATGATGAAGGGAGGATTGACGGAAAGTGCCCGAGCAATCCCTATCCGCTGTCGCTGACCACCACTGAACTCGTGCGGGAAACGGTTGGCATGCTCTTTTTGCAAACCAACCATCTCCAACAGCTCAATCACGCGATTCATCCGTTCCTTCCCTTTATATAGCCCATTCAGATACAGGCCCTCCGAAATGATTTCTGCAATGTTCATTCGAGGGTTCAGAGAAGCATACGGGTCCTGAAAAATCATTTGCATTTGGCGTGTCAGCTTACTCCGCTCAGCAGATGATACCTGATGGACGTTTTGCCCGTCAAAAATAACCTCACCTGTCGTCGGTTGATACAATCCGATGATTGTACGGCCTGTGGTCGATTTGCCGCAGCCAGATTCCCCTACCAGTCCAAACGTTTCCCCCTCGTATATATCGAAGGAAACATTGTCCGCTGCCTTAAGTGAGAGCCCTTTACCCAACGTAAAGGTTTTTGTCAGGTTCTTTACCTGGACCAGCTTCTTTCGTTGCATCTGGCCACTCCTCCCCGTTATCCGTTTACCAGTATCGTCTGGAGACGCAATGTTCCTTTTCGAGCTTGTAACCATCCAGCTTGACGATCTCGATGGCACTTCGCGAATCCGGAGAATGAATCATTTCGCCATTCCCCATGTAAATGCCCACATGATGGACTCTGCCTTTCCCTTCTTCATGGGCAAAAAACAACAGATCGCCCGGAAGCAAAGCTTCTTTTTCCACAAGCTGTCCGGCTTTTGCCTGATCAGATGCATCACGCGGAATCTGGAGACCGACAGAACGGTGCATGTTGTACGCAAATCCTGAGCAATCATACCCGTAAGAAGACATGCCGCCCCATAAATAATGCAGGTTGATGAATCGCTTGCCCGCTTCTACGATTGCCTCTCCACGATTACCGGAAAGCTCAATGGGCTCGTTTGCTTTCACGATTTGTACATCTACTTTTGGCAAAAGTCCTATGCCGTATGGTGTCGCTACCGTTACCCAGTCTGCGGTTTCCTCAATCAGCGGCAGTTTGGTCAAAAAGGCAAGCTCCATGTCTGGTTTTTGGTCAGGTGTATGTAGATGGGTAAACGCCGCTGTGACCATCGCCAGCTTTTGGCCTTGCTGTACCTCAAAGGCCTCTGACCACGGGGCTAACTGGCGAGACGGAACCCAGCCCGGGTAGCCTGTTGCGTTTTTGTTCGTAGTCTGATCAGGAATCAGAATTTGAGACCATTCCCCTTGCTCCTCGACTACCTCTACGGGCGTACCGTACAGCGCTTGGGTTTGAATCGCGTTTTGGTCGTAAAAACCAAGCTTCTCCTCCACAGTAAGGGAAGCGAGCCAGCTTCGTGCATCTACCGGGGATTGGAGTGCTACTTGGTCAATATCACGCGGCGACTCCGGCTTGGTCCACACAGTGGCGACAGAGACAGAAACAATGGCAGATTTCATCTTAGTTCTCCCCCTCCCACAGGCTGACGGAACGAATGCCGAGCCCAAAATCTTCTGGCATGCGCATCAAGCGGCCCTCGTATGTTACGCCACCTTCTATACCATCATGCAAAAGCATCAACGGAGCATCAAAATCAAAGCGGGTGATGTTTTTCTTGCTGGCTGCAAAATGAGCTGCTGCTGATACAGCCAGACGCGATTCGATCATGCTGCCAACCATGCATGGAATACCGTGCTCTTCAGCCAATTGGTTGATCAATTGTGCTTTGTAAATGCCGCCAGCCTTCATCAGCTTGATATTAATCATGTCAGCCGCACGGTTCTGCAAAACCTGCAGGGCCTGCGCTGGTGAAAACACACTCTCGTCAGCCATGATGGGTGTATCGACCGAATCTGTTACCCGCTTCAAGCCTTCCAGATCATGCGCTTTTACAGGCTGCTCAATGAGTTCGATGCCAAGACCCATGTCCTCCATTTTGCGAATGGATTGCACCGCTTCTTTTACATTCCATCCCTGGTTGGCATCAAGACGAATCTTCACCTGATTGCCCACAGATTTGCGAATTTCCTGGATGCGCAAAATGTCATCCTCGATATTGTCCTTGCCGACCTTGATTTTCAGTACGTTAAATCCTTGCTTGAGATAGGCGGCCGCATCCTCGCCCATTTCTTTCGGGGAGTTCACGCTGACGGTATAATCAGTCTCCAATTGGTCACGGTAGCCACCGAGGAATTGATACAACGGCATTCCCGCCCGCTGAGAAATGAGGTCGTACAACGCAATGTCTACTGCTGCCTTTGCACTCGTATTTCCTACCATGGCTTGATGCAAGGTTTGAAAAACTCGTTCATAGGCAAGCAAATTCAAGCCGATGAGCTGAGGTCTCATCGTATTCATAATCGCCGACTCGATGCTCTCGATGCTATCTCCGGTAATGACGACGGTAGCCGAAGCTTCGCCCCACCCAACCATACCGTTGTCGCAGGTGATTTTCACCAGAATCGATTCCAGACTATGCACCGTACGCAAAGCCGTTTTAAAAGGCTTTTTCAATGGAACAGATATTCTTTTTACTTCGATGGCTTGAATAATCATGTTTTCCTCCATCTTCTCCAGCACTCGTGCTTTCTTTAGCTGTGTTTTTTCTAATAGACATACTAAATTATAGCACTATTAAAAATTCTAGCAAAAAAGGGGGAGAGTCATTCCATCCGCCTGAAATGACTTCTCCCAACTCACTCTTTCTTACTTCACGACAGCTTTTCTCAGGTCTGTGTAGCTAAGTGAAGAGCTTTGTACACCGCTCACTTTGTCGCTTGAGAGCAAGGAAGTGTTGTAGAAGTACAATGGTGCGATAGGTGCTTCATCCAACAAGATTTTTTCTGCATCATGCAGCAGCTTCAGACGTTTTGCATCGTCTGGCTCCTTGTATGCGTCTTGGATCAGCTTGTCGAATTGCGCATTGCTCCAGCCCGTACGATTGCTTGCTGCCTTCGATTGGAAAATATCGAGGAAGTTGATCGCATCACCGAAGTCAGGCAACCAGGAAGAACGAGCGATTTGATACTGCAATTGCTTTTGCATATCCGTCAAAACTTTTCCCTCTACTTTTTGCAGCTTCACATCTACGCCCAGCGTTTGCTTCCACATTTCTTGCGCGGCTTGTGCCGTTTTTTCGTTCGCCGTTCCGCTGCGGTACGTGAGTGTAACCTCTGGCAGCTTTGTGTAGCCTTTTTCTTTCATTCCTTGTTCCAGGAGCTTCTTCGCTTCTTCTGGGTTGAACTTCACCAATTCGCCGCCTACTTCACGGAATTGTCCTTCACCGTTGGCATCAGGCAAACCATAAGATACGAAGCCTGTTCCAGGTTTTTGTTGACGCATCAGCACCAGATCGACTAGTGTCTGACGGTCAATCGCCAAGCTAAAGGCTTTTCGAATATTGGCGTTATCAAATGGCTCCTTCGTTACGTTGAAACGATAGAACTCTGTACCTGCTCCATCACGCACGAATACTTTGCCTTCTTTGAACAATTGGTCTGCCATGTCTGCAGGAACGGTTGTTGTTCTGTGGAGCTCTTCGTTCGTAAACATTTGATACTCGGTATTCTCGTCATCAATCATTTTCCAAACGGCACCAGGCAGCGTTACGTTTGCTGCATCCCAGTACGTATCGCTCTTCATCATTTTCAGTTCGCTGTCATGCGCCCACTCTGTCAGCTTGAAAGGTCCGTTTCCGACAAAGCTTGCTGCTTCTGCTGCCCATTTCGGATCTTTTTCTACAGTTGCTTTGTGTACAGGGAAGAAAGCTGGGTTGGATGCCAACAGGAGCGTCCAGGAAGCTGGTTGGGCGAGAACGACCTCTAGTGTCTTGTCGTCTACGGCTTTTACTTTTACGCCATCCGCCGGTCCTTTCCCGCTGTTATATGCCTCCGCTCCCTCAATAATGTACGCGAGGGATGCTGCCGGAGATGCCAGTGCAGGATCAAGCATGCGTTTCCACGCGAATTCGAAGTCCTGAGCCTTTACCAGTTCACCATTGGACCACTTGTTGTCACGCAGGGTAAAGGTGTAGGTTTTCCCATCTTCAGAAATTTTCCATTCGGAAGCGGCCGCTGGTTGAGGCTTTTGATTTTCGTCCAGGCGGGTCAAGCCTTCCATCAAGTTGTTCAAAATGTTATAGGACGGCTCATCGAAGCCAATCGGCGGGTCCAATGACGTCGGTTCCTTGATATTATTCAGCAACAGGAGCTTTGCCGCTTGATCGCCCGGCGTCGGAGCGTTTGGCTGAGCCGTGTTGCCTGGTGCAGGCTCACTCGGTGCAGCTGGTTGACCCGATGTACATCCAGCCATGAGCATGGACACACCCAGCGTAGCCGTCAGCAACAATGTTGATAGTTTTTTCACTGTTTCTTCCCCCTTATTTTTTGTTTTTGTATGACGTAAAAGGATAGCGCCGTCAGACGACACCCTCTTTTACACGAATGCACTGCCCTCGACATCCATGAATCAGGTCCCCGTTGGTGGCTGCATCGACGCCAGCAACTTCTTCGCACGTGGGTCCTGCAACCAACAGGAAACCGCGTGTTTGCTATGGACATGGGTCTCCGCAGGCTGGTAATTCCGGCATACTTCCAACGCGTAGTCACAGCGCGCAGCGAATGCACAGCCAATTGGCGGGCTGAACAAATCCGGGGGTGTTCCAGGTATTGGGCTGAGCGGAATAGAGCGATCCGCATCCAAACGAGGCATCGACGCCAGCAAGCCTTTGGTGTACGGATGCTGCGGATTGTAAAAAATGTCGCGAACAGGTCCGGACTCTACCACTTTTCCGGCATACATGACGTTGACCCGATCCGCAATCTTGGCGACGACTCCCAAATCATGCGTGATAATAATGATCGAGACTCCCGTCTTTTGCTGAATGCTTTTGAACAGCTCGATGATTTGTGCCTGAATCGTTACATCCAACGCTGTCGTAGGCTCATCCGCAATCAGAATGGACGGCTTACAGACAAGCGCAATCGCAATCATGATCCGTTGGCGCATCCCACCACTGAACTGATGGAGGTACTGCTTGAGACGACTTTCTGGATTGGCGATTCCGACCAAGGTGAGAATTTCAATCGCTTGCCGCTTGGCTTCGCTTCTGGCGACCTTTTGATGGCGAATGATTCCTTCCATAATCTGCTCACCAATGGTGATGGTCGGGTTGAGTGACGTCATCGCATCTTGAAAGATCATGGAGATTTCTTTCCCACGCAGCTCGCGCATTTGCTTTTCCGGCAGCTTTGCCAGGTCCTGTCCTTTAAAATGAATGCTTCCACCCGCAATTTTTCCGATATGCTCCGGGATCAATCGCATGATGCTCCTTGCAGTCACGCTTTTCCCACATCCGGATTCACCAACAATCGCCAGTGTCTCCCCTTTGTTCAAGGTAAAGTTCACGTCCCGAACAGCGTTTACTTCACCACCATGCGTCTTGAATGTGACCCGAAGCCCACTGACTTCCAGCAGCTTTTCCGTTTTATCCATGTTGCCTACCTCCTTGACTTCGGATCGAACGCATCGCGCAAGCCATCACCGAGCACGTTGAACGCGAGCATCGTCAGCGAGATTAGGAAAGCAGGGAAAAAGAGTCGCCACCAATGACCGGACAAAATGGTGGAAAGCCCATCGTTCGCCATCACACCCCAGCTAGCCATTGGCGCCTGAATACCGAGACCGAGGAAGCTCAGAAACGCCTCTGCAAAAATCGCAGATGGAACAGATAACGTGACATAGACAATGATGATGCCAATTGTGTTGGGCAGCAGGTGCTTGCGAATGATGTAAAAAGGCTTTGCCCCCATTGTTTTTGCAGCCAGTACGTACTCGGAGTTTTTCATTTGCAGGACCTGACCACGCACAGTCCGCGCCATCCCGATCCAGCCTGTCGCACTTAACGCGATAATAATGGTTAAAAGTCCTGGCCCCATGACGACCATCAGCAAAATCACAACCAACAAATAAGGAAGGCCATACAAAATGTCGACGAAGCGCATCATGATATTATCGATTCGTCCGCCGAAATATCCAGCAATTCCTCCATACAAGACACCAATGAAAAAATCGATAAGAGCTGCCGTCAAACCAACAAACAGGGAAATGCGCGCACCATACCAAACACGAGTGAACACATCGCGCCCAAAATCATCGGTACCAAACCAGTTCGCTTCCGATGGCGGTTTGTTTTTCATAATAATCGACTGTTTGGCGTATTCATGACCAGAGATCATCGGTCCAATCGTAGCCATAACCCCAAGCAGGATAATAACCACCAACCCCATCAGGGCCAGCTTGTTTCCTCTCAGACGAAGCCAAGCTTCTTGCCAAAACGTCAGTTGAGGTCGCACAATCGCTTCCGCATTGAGGTTGTCTTTTCGCATGGGGATAAATAAATCATCAGAAACGATCATCCTTCGCTCTCCTTTCGATGTAGCTTAATTCGTGGATCAATGATGCCGTACAGGACGTCGACGACAAACATCAGGAAAATCAAAAGTGCGCTATAGAAGACGGTCGTTCCCATAATGACGGAATAGTCACGGTTATTAATGCCAGCGACGAAATATTTCCCCATCCCAGGAATCGCAAATATTTTTTCGATCACAAAGCTTCCCGTTAAAACATTGGCAATCAGTGCGCCTAAAAGCGTGACGACAGGCAAAATCGCATTACGCAGTGCGTGCTTCAACACGATCGTCGCCGGAGACAGCCCTTTTGCACGAGCGGTTTCAATATATTCCTGGGTCAACACTTCCAGCATGTTGGTACGGGTCAAACGAGCGATAATCGCAATCGGACCAAACGCCAAAGCAAGCGCTGGCATAATCACATGCTGCCAAGTACCCCATGTTGCAGTCGGCAACAGCTTCCATTCGACCGCCAAATATTTAATTAATAAGGAAGCGACAACAAAGCTGGGAACAGATATCCCGATAACAGCAATAATCATGGCAAGGTAATCAATGAGACGGTTATGTCGTAGCGCGGCGATCACACCAAGTGCGATACCAGTGACAATCGCAAAGACGACCGAAATCAGACCGAGTTGAAAAGAGACGGGGAATCCACGGGCAATCATTTTGTTGACAGTATCTGAACTGTTGGCAAGAGATGGCCCGAGATCAAATTGCACCAGCTTTTGTAAGTACAGCCCGTATTGGACCAGTAGCGGCTTATCCAGGTTGTAATAGGCATTGAGGTTAGCTTCCACCGCTGGGTCTAATGCCTTTCCTTCTCTTTCAAAAGGAGATCCTGGAACGGCATGCATCAGGAAAAAGGTGAGGGTAATGATGAGCCATAACGTCACGATCATGGAGATAAATCTGCGGAAGACAAAAGATAGCAAGGACTCTCCTCCTTTTCATCAAAAACTGACCTCTCGTAATAAGCAAAAAACCCAGCAAATGCACGCGATCATGGCATTTGCTGGGTTTTACTTACGTGTATGCCGTGCATACGAATAAATAAAGCAGCGGGTGTATTCATTTGGTGACTGTGGCTTTATTTCTCGTGGAAACTGCTTGTTTGTACTTCTTTTGCGCGTCCTTGAACGCTGCGATCAATGTTTTTTGGGAAGATCCAAAATACCGAAAGCGAATCTCTTCGCCAATTTCCTCCGACGCCATAATTGAATGACCGATAAAGATCGACCGAGCAAAGTCAGACGTCAGTTGAACCGTGGAGGAACAGGCCGCATCTACGATCTTGTCGTTGGAAGTATCGACTACCAATCCGATAAAAAAAGCACTGAATTGCTGTGTAATCGGATTGTTCGAAGAGGACTGTGCATCGCCTACGATATAAATGGTATCTTTATCAAACAAATCCATAACCCCACTTTTACTATGCTTAACGGACCGGCAAACGGGATGTTCGGAGAGCGACTTCCTCACAATCGCAAGCTGGGTAAGCACTTTCCTACATAGTACCAGAAAAATTTGCAATTTGTAAATAAGTCTGACTAATCTTTCAGTTCTTCTACAGATACGACTGGAAACGAATGTGGGGGCAATATCGGCAGAAACGGTCGCTCGTCGATGTAGGCAACGACAACATGGGATGGACCGACCATAGTCTTCGGTGCGAGCTGCAGTTCCTCCCCATGCTCAGTTACGACGGTAATCTGCAGCATCCCACCTCCAGAACGAGCTGGTCCTTTCGTTGCCCGCTCTGTTACAAGTGTTGTCCCATTGTACTGTAGGCGTAATTGGAGATCATTGCGCCACGAACGGAAATCCACATAATAACGCGAAAAAGGAATGGGATCAGTGGTCACACTGTCTGCTTGAGGGACGAACATGGCTTGCTCACGACGATATCCACCATTCTCGTACATTCTGTCATCAAAACGTTCAAGAGCCTCGTCTTCGAGCAGATCAATCACACCCTCTGTTTTCAATACAGGATCAACAGCAAAGGTGGCGTGATGATTAGACAACTCCAGGAGTATTTTCACTTCTGTTTTTTTCTGCATGGCGATGTCTGCATCTACAATAAACATACCTACCAGCAAAAAGAACAGCATCGTAGAAATGGATAAGATGTTTATACCCGTAACGATTGCCTCCTAACAGGAGCTTTTACAGATCGTAGTCCATAATGTTAACTGTACCTATTCTTTGAACTTGCAAGGAATCAGCCGGCATTGGAATCCATGAGGTAAAGCGGGGGTATGGAATTGCCAGCTCCACAACAAATTCATCTTCGTGACTCCATAGGACGGGATCAAGTGAACGAGTGCGAGTGACACTGACAGACAGGTCCTGATCTGGAACGGAAAACTTTTTCTCCCTCAGCTCCCGAGCGATCAATGCCCGTACCTCTTGTTGCAAGTTGGCCTCACTCGTCCCCCCGTGGTTGCTGACGTATTTTGTAGCGGCCGCGCTCACTTCCAATAATTCGTTTCTGGCCTGAACAACCGTATGTACCTGTAAAAGTCCTAATGGAACGAGTAGCATCACCATAATGTTCAGAATCACAGCGATTAATTGACCCATTAGCCTGTACCAAAACGCGTTACTTCAGCTAGCAAATCACCGAAAAACTGCGTGCATGCCGAAAGGAGATTTTGCGGACCGGTGAGAAGCAAACCTACTGTCAAAGGCAAAACAATAGCCATTACAGCCAAAATGCTAATCATTTTATTCATGCACTACCACCCTGGATCAAAGTATTCGGACGGCCTGCTTCCCGTAAAGGAAAAGGATGTATCCCCCTCCACAAATTTGTGCAGCCATTGGGTTACTTTTGAAGGCTGGATGGTAACCGACAAGGTAATCGCCTCCTGCCGCTCTTTGCGAGCTCGCTCGTTCTCGGTTCGAGGCCAGCTTCCAGCAAACGCACCCTCTGTCACTTCCCAACCCAGTTCTTTCATTTTCAGTAAATAGTAATCTGCTAACGTAGGCTCCAAGTACCCGATGTCCTGCATATCATCCAGTAAGTCAGCATAGATTCCACGGGCAATCGCCCTTTCCATTGCATACAAGTGGTAAGCTCCCAATGCGGAAGTGACCAATAGAAGGACAAGTAGACAAATAAGAAAGACTTTTGCTTTCACCATCGTTTTAGAAACGCCAGCTCCTCTTTAATGGAAGATGACCGTCGCTGCTCGATACACCCTTTCTTGTTGTGTCTGTTTAAGCTGCTCCTCTGGCTGGAGATTCCAAAGCACCGCGCACAAGCTCCCTACCATAATCGAAATGATGAGAAGAACATGAATGTGCAGCATCAGTTTGACGACGTATAGGATGTGCCGTTTTGCATCCTGAAGTTGATGTTTTCATTTCGGGTATCGTAGTTCAGCGATGTGATGGATTGGTTAATGCTCTCGGCAGAATCGTTTGCCGCCGGGCTTAACTCATTGCCATAACTGCTGACACCGATCCCTAACACCATGACGCATGCTAAAAATATAAAAAACATTTTTGACATCTCGAATTTCCCCTTTTCTCATACGTGATTTAAGGTATGGCTTTGTCGATCCACCCAACTGCTCGATCTCTCAGCCCGTCTTCTCTCACTACCGATGTGTTTATTTCGGACAAGCTAGAAACGATTATTCCTAAAGAGAAAACGATGCACATGATGATAGATAATAACTTGGTCATGAGTTGCTCCTCCTCAGATCAAATATTTATCCAGAATTTCTGTAAGCAGCTTATACCAGGGAAACATAGCTACCAATAACCCCATGTAAAATGCCGGATAAACAATGACCGTGTAGCCAATCCCTAAAGACTTTATCTTTTTTCGATGACGGAACATTCTTCGGTGATCGACAGCCCACTCCATTCGTTGCATAGTTGCACTTACTTGTCCTTCGCTCAACGTCTCAATTGTACGCATGCTCGATACGAGGATAATTCCGTCGTCGACGCCAATTTTGCGTTTAAAGCTCTCAAGTGCCTCATTAGAGTCTCTGTTCCACTCAGATAAAGTAGGGATATACTCCTTTAGCTTTCTAGTCGGTCTTGCTGCCTTGACCATGGCATTGTAAATGGGCACCTGATTTTCTAGGAGGGTCACATAGCGATTGATAAATCTAGCGATATCTGTGCTAAGCATATCCTCCCTGTGATTTGCCCACATCTTCAAGCCCATGTACGGAAGCATGTAACTCCCTGCAGATGCCAGGCACATCGACAGAAGTGGAAATGATTCCATTCGACTTACGACGACCCACATAAGAATCAGGATGCAAACGGTACTTCCAGTCAACAATTGCAGAAACACCCACTCCGGTTTTCCCCACCCAAAAGGCCTTCCTGCTCGTGATAGTAACTGATCCCATTTGTCGTCTTCTTCAGGTTTGAGTGCCTGCTCCCACTTTTCCCACCACACTCCGGAAACAAACAGCTTTGGCTTTTTCTTGTGAAACAAATACTTCCCGATCATAAATGTTGCACTAAAAACAAATAGTGCGCCTAATCCAAGGTAGGTATACATGACTAGCATTGGCATTAGCGATATCTCCTTCCCCAAATAAACGCCAACAGGATCGAAAAAGTCCACACAGTCGCAGCAATCGCTAATATGGCCTGTCCATCTGGCGTGTAGAAATAGAGACGATAGGAATCTTGAAGCAACCCTTGGTTGTAGGGGATCAAACAAATGCAAATCGCTATGACGATAAGCAGGCTGATCCAAATGGAGTATATTTCACTATCACGCTCATGCTTTTCGTCTTGTTGTACAAACATCTCATTCGTTAACCGATTTAGAGGTGATTGAATATCTTCTGTTTCTCCCTCCAAACCGCTGGAAATATACGTTGCGAAATCAAAAGCCCACGGATGGTCCAGTCTCTGCGCAAATTGTTCCACTGCTGCAACCGAGTTTCCCCCATCCGATAGGCTATTGTTCAGCAGAAGGAGGTCAGGCAATAACTCCTTGGGACATTCCTCTATCATTTCGCGAAAGGTAAGGACAATGTTTTTGCGACTGTTATAATAACGGGCAAACAACTCTACGAAACGACAGAATGAGCTGATTTTTTTATTCATTTGTACGGTATAGCGTGCATATAGAATCAGTGTTGGCAGCAAGAGGAATAAGAGAAAAAGCGACAAAGATACAATCATATTTCCTAGCAAAATACCCGAGATGAATCCCGCTATCCCACCAATCATGGATAGTAATAAGTAACCTTCTGGTGTACCTCCCACGATTTGACACCATCGATCAAAGCGTTCATATATCATGCGCCTGGTAGAATGCCTTAAAAATTTCTCTCTCCATACCTCAACTGTACGCGGGAAGAATACGCGCGAACTTCTCCATCCCTTATACAGGTGTAGACCGAGAAACAGAAAGCCAGAGAAGAGACATAGAAACACCGGGAAAAGAAATGTGTAAATCATAGCTGCCTGCCTAGATCGGTAAGACGTAGCTCTTTCAATACTTCAATGTCTGCTTTACCGACATAACACATGTATTCAACTAAATGTGGGCTCAGTTGATTTCCCGTCCATTCATAAGCTCCCGTCTGCATGTTGCGACCTACAAGGGGAATAGATTCGACTCGGTTAAAAGATGAATTCCACTCCGTTGTATGAATGGCATCAATAAAACGGTGACCACTGTTGCGGTATGTAAGCGAATTGACAAAATTGACTGCCCTGCTAATCCGCTCCTGTGTCAACTCGACACTCCGCCCTCCGTATTGATAAACAAGATCAGTCAAATCATGTAACGCTCTATGAGCAAATCGTTCGTGCATCGCTCCGATTGTAGCGTCCGTCCCTCTGATTCCAGCATTTATAAAATGGTACGCTTCTATAGGCTCGCGAATTTCTCCAATCAAAATCGTATTTGCAGTTGATCGGTACATGTCTTTGAAGCAATGCCCTAATTCAATGCCGATTTCCTCCACGTTTTGGAGTTCAATCACTTCGCCTGGCCAAATATCACCAAATCGCATCTCATGTTCACTCTCAAAGATCGTGATATATTCTGTCCGAGAGTCCTTCAGCTTCATCATACACATCATTAACGTTGTTTTCCCTGCAGCCATCGGTCCAATAACCAGTACATTGCTGCGTCCGTACACTTGCTGTTCCATTAGCCATTGAATTCTTTCGTCAAAAGCTGGCTGTTGCTGTGTACGAAGTTGGTCGAGTGAAAAAGTAGGCGTTGTAAATCGTCTAACCAGAATGGTCGGTACTCTGGAATAAGGGAAAGTGAACATGGTCAGTCTCGCTTTTAGTGAATGTAAGTATCCGCTCAATCTAGGTTTTTTCTCGTTAAAAGACAGACCCGCTGTATTGGTCAGCTTTTGTTGAAGGGTTTCAACCTCTTTCCAGCTTGGTGTGTAAGAGAGAAATTTTTTGATCCCTTGCTCCAAGTAGGCAATGTTTCGGTTTGCAGAAATTCGCACTTCCTCTACCCATGGAGACAAATGGAGGACGGCATCGAGTATGCCCCACCCGTATGTAGAAAAGGTGAGACCTTCGTAACCGTTAACATGCGGCAAAATTTGTTCGGTTACTGGTCGTTGGAGGACTTCCTCAAAATAATGCTGCAAGCGAAGAATAATATGGTTGTGACTATCACGATCTCCCTGTTCTGCCAAAGCGAGAATTCGTTGCATCTCTAGCTTCTCTTCTCGAGTTTTGCCAAAATGATTTAAATAATCTCTGGCTACTTGTTTAATGTCGTCAATGGTTTGGATGTCCGATCCAACCGGTTGTTCTCGTTCTATCCCTCTCATCAGCAAAACACCGCACTTTTATCCATATATTGTGCCTTAGCAATTTCCTTCAAACTGCTGATGTACGATTTGGGAGGGAAAAACTCTTCTATTAATACACTGCCGCTCTGATGAGATTGCATGAGCCTGCTCTCCGAAATGCGTGGTACTACACCGTAGACCGAAACATCCTCCCCGATTCGAAAGGGTTGCCCAGAATCTAAGTGACTGAGCAGAACCTCGCATTTCACTCCTCTTTCTCTCCATTTGTGCAGCCACTCTCTGGCACTATCGATACTAAAGGGATCAGCTCTCACGAATAAAAGATTGCGGTCAACGGTATGAAGCAACCGCTGTAGAGTCTCAGACTCAGGAAAGCAGTAACCCCAATCGACGTATACATAGTCAAATTGCATGCGAAACACACTAATTAGATTGCTTAATTCCGAACTTTTCCATTTGCTAGCAGCATGGGCGTAATACAGATTAGGCAAGTGTGTGCTCTGTTTGCAGACATTGCTCCAGTTACGCTTGGCAGATGTTTGTATATCAATAAAGTCCGGGCGAAATAAAGATAATTGATGTTGTTGGAGTTTGAAGAAACGTGTTAAATCCGGCTTAGCGTCATTCATATCAAGTACGACAATTCGCTTTTCAGGATGCTGCCTCGCTAGTATGACGGGATAATTAATACAAAAGGTAGTAATGCCAGAAGCTCCGTAGCTCAATAAAGCGTAAACGAGCCCTTTTTCTTTTGACGATCCGATATCTGCACACTCTTGCACGAGGCCTAGAATCAGACTGATTTGATGGCGTATTTCTTCTTGAGATAAATGGGCTGATAACAGGTATACATGCTCCAGCCCGGACTCCTCCGCTACCTTCTCGATCATCTTCTCATCCCGATAGAGAGGAACAATAATTAACGGTGAGTTTGGCGGGAGTTGTGCTTTCAGGGCCGGAAGCCATTCCCAAACGGGAGAGTTGAACATTTCGGAAAAGATCACGGTAGCTTCTGGCATATAAAGCTGTACAAGCCGTGAAAACTCCTCCGCCGACTCAGCTACCAGCACATCACTGTACACAGGCATATACGTCTTGGCGAGTGACTTCATCGGATAACAAACTAAAATTTTCATAACGCTTGCTCCTTTGAACCCATGATATGACCTACATGAAGCATCCCATATGACATTGCCTCGCTTACTATCACATACTCCTCGTCTGTCAAATTAAAGCCAATAAAAGCAGGTAGTGCTGTTGGCTGAACCCGGTAGTCACGATATCGTTTTTCGCCATTCTGCAACGGCTTTTCTCGTGATCCATGAAAGATGGAATCCATCTGATCAGGCGATGGCAAAAAGCTCGGTTTTAATGTATAGATCTCGATACCGTTACTGTCCCTCACGCTTGCAAGCTGACTTTCAAATAACAAATCTGCCGTATCATTGGTTTTTCGAAAATGCAGTGGTGCAGGATAGTCCTGCAACTCCGAGAGACTCTTGTATTTGACCCAAATTTTCACATGATCGCCTTTGCGTAATTCCGTTAAAGGATGAATGGATAGTAGGGGGAACTCGTAGCGCGCCTCCCCTTTTTCCGGTAAAAGCTGCGAATCTGTCAGCTTTTCCACTAATAATTGCTCGCCTTCGTATATAGTCTGCGTGCTTCTTTTCCCCAGAACAGTATCCAAATCGCGCGCTGAACCTGGAAGAATTTCATCCACTTCTTCCTGTACAAGTATCACATCATCTTGTGTAATCGGCTCGAAGGCTGATATTTCTTTCCCTGCAGCTACCTTTACAACTGGGGCAAACAGCTTTTCCGCAGCCATCGCGTCAATATATTGAGTCGCTACGTAAAAGGACGACCCTGCTAGCAGAAACGAAATTAAGCAAATGACAAGCAATGTTTGCTTCTTCATAACACCCTTCCTTTATAAGCATGAATCAATGACTGAAACTCAATTTCTTCCTCCGGGAAAAGCTCCAACAGTAGGTTGGCTTTGGCGCTGGCCATTGCTGTTTTCTCTCCATCCATCAACGGAATCATGTCAGTTACCTGTGTAGCTCCAGGCTGCTGATCCCATAGGGAGAGAGTTCCTTCTACTTTTTTCATGATGCTTGTCCTAGACAATTGGCTATTCCACTTGTTTGCTATCATTTTTATTTTTCTTCTTTCTGTCTTCCACCAAGCAGGGGCTGGATCTACCAGGAATAAACGGGTAAGTCTAGCTAAATCTGCATCAAATACTACCCATATTTCGTCGGCATGCTCAAAAATTTGTTTGGAGTGGATATCATTCCAGTAGGAAGAAACATCAATGACAACAATGGGACTATCCTTACAAATCCGTAGTAACCAGTTGGCTGTATCTGTTTGAGAAGATTCGTGCTGAAGTTGTGCTGGGGATTCTATCTGGATGCGAAGATGGTTATTCTGCATGAGGAGCGATGGTGTAGGAGAATCTCTTACTTGTTGTCGAACTCTACGTTCAAAATCAAGTGCAAAATAATAATAGGAAGTCACTTTTGGTACCTCGCAAAGAGTGACAGGAATGCCTTTTCCTGACCATGCATACGCTAGGTTACTTGCAAGAAAACTAGCTCCAGCCTGTGCGTACAAACTCATAACGACAATACATTTACGTTGATACGACTCTTGTTGCTCAACTATTTGTGGCGAAGCAAGCTTTTCTTTAAGTACTCTCCATTGCCGCTCTTCCTCAATTGACTGTGAAAACTCCTGCTGCTCCAAATCACGGAACCTGGAGACAAAGCGGCTCATTTGGCGAAACATGATTATCCCACCTGGGAATCATTTGATTTATTTTTACTGGCAATGTACTTCTCAAATTTCTCAACCATCTCTCGAACAGTGAGGGACTTGCGATGATAATAGTATATTTTGCGCAGTCGCTCCCGTTCCTGGGCTGTCATTTCTGGTCTCACTTTCATGGCTAGCTCGATTAATAGAGCGAGCTCGACGTTGTTAGGTCTTCCTCTTCTCGGTGGATTGGCAAATAGCTCCTGCTGCTTTTTATTAAATGCGTTTGGGTACTCTACCAGCCACATGTCTACCAACGTTTCAATATCTTCATGTGTACGTACTCCGAGCTTCATCAAGTATTTAAAATATGTGGGGATGGGACGCTCACGTATCTGCCCATTTTGCCAACGGGCAAGGAATCCATTTGGCATAGTAAGGAGCTTGGTTACGTCTCGGATGAGTGCTATCCGATTGGGCGATTGGTATTGAACGACTGCTTCCTTTACTAGCGTAAACAAAATGTCATGATAATTGACGCCTTTATACCCGCTTCCATACTCTGTGATGTACCATTCCTCAACTGCTCGATCAAAATCTCTCCGGCAATTCGATAACTGAAGCTGATTCAGATGCTCATAAAACTCTTCCAGATCATACTGAACCATAAACTCTTCCTGGTAATCTCCAAAAACAAAAGCAATAAAGGATTCCTTAAACTCTTCCAATGACAACAATGTCAGCTTGTTTGTCTCCTCATAGCAGCGGTTGACTAATTCGATTGCACTCTTTGCCAACACGTCAAAATACCCCCATTTTCCTTTTTATAGAGCGATAGATATTTTCCAACAGCATTCTCAACTCGTCGAATCTTATTTAGCCTGATAAACCAGGCATTTCGCTTTATGGGTCGCCTCACACGCACCCGTGCAAGGCGATTAAGAGAACCTACTCCGTTACAAAGTAAAGTTCTTCTCCGGTCGCGAAAAGAAGAGCG
Organism: Brevibacillus fortis; assembly: GCF_046196545.1. GTDB lineage: Bacteria > Bacillota > Bacilli > Brevibacillales > Brevibacillaceae > Brevibacillus > Brevibacillus fortis_A. The sequence continues at coordinate 169,071 of NZ_CP176370.1, read as the reverse complement.
ATCCTTCCCCCGCGCTCCATGACGGTTGGAGCATTCTCCATTACAATCAGCCCGTCATTGAGTACTACTCTGTCTCCAAATCGATGTACGGATTCGATCTGGAACGCTCCCTGCGGAACTCTTTCCACTGAAAGATACCTGCCGGGTTTGTGCTTCTGGTAGCGTACTTGTCGCCCTAGAAGCTGCTCCACGGATGCAGAGCATTTCTGGTGAGCCTCTACTGTTGCCATACGCAACGCCTCCTTCTCTCACCTGTAGAGTACGGCCGTTTCATCTGCTTATAAGCCTATGAAACTATCTCTACCGTAAAAAAAGACAGCAGGGTTGTGCAAATATTTTTATAACTCTTCCCAATAAGAGGGATCACTAAGTTTGGGATACATTTCAGTGACCATATCAAATGGTGAAAAGTAGAGTGTATCAACGAGAATCTTGAGTTTATATGTTTTCAGGAGCGTATATGCTCTCTCTGTTTTGCTGAAAATACTTGGCAGTTGACGCAAATCTGCCAGCTTAAGTAGATGCTTGCACATATAGTCGACGCATATTTTTGCCCGTTCCTCACCCTTTATGCTCTGAAAATAAGCTGGGGGAAAATGACGTCTTATGCCAGAAAGCACTTCTTGGTAAACCCATAACACTCGTTGCTCTTCTGAAAGCCGAGGTAAATACGGATATGCAAATTCGACGAAATAATACACATCCTCAGATTTTGCCTCGATAGGCGGCTCAATAAATTCTCTCACCAAATGTAGCTTCAGTTCTTTGACATCTTGCAAGCTCAATTCACGCCGAGCTTGCTCTGGAGTCCATCTTTTTACATTTTCAATCGCATATCTAACAACTAATTGGACTTTTTGCTTTCGGTACTGCACATCCTCGAACTCATACGGGGAAAAACGCTTTTGCTCCCCGTTAAGAATTCGTTTGTACCGATCGACTATTTTTGAGGGCACTGTTATATCACTCCTATCCCCATTTTTGGAATATACTACTAAATTACCACGCGGGATTAGGACAAAAATAACAGTACCTTTTTTCAAAATTGTGACTTTATTCATAGACTCCAGACTGGGAGACTCTGTTCATTTTTACAAAAAGCTCATCCCAAAATACAGGTATATTCTTTTCAATCTTTACTTCTAAATGATAGATTCCTTGCAAGTACAAATAAGGCCGTTCACCTTTTTGGTGAATAACAGAAACCTCATCACTTGTCCCCTCCAGATTCGGCCTGTTTAATCTCCAAAGAATCCCCGCTTCTTCACGTGCCCCGCGAATGATATCCGCATCACGCCGTTCAGCTTCTTCTGTTGTCGCAAACAATCTGATTTGCTTATCACCGTTTGAATCCACGTACTCCCATTTTCCAGCCGCACGCGCTCCTTTGGTAATCAGATCTGCTGTATGTTGCATCTTCATTTTTAGATAATCTGTTTGCTCCAAAAATAACAGGATTGAGAGAAGGCTGCCCAAGCAGAAGAGAAAGAAGAGCACAGTAATCATTGTTGCCCCGCGCTCTTCCTTCACTCGAATCAAAAAATGATGCAAAGAATCATTCATTGCTTCTCCTCCGCATTTTCAACCATCATGTGATAGCTTTCCGTTATCTCGTATAATTCCCCCGTAGCGAGAAGCCGAAATGAAACTGTTGCTTCAGCCTTTACATGACTGCCTTTTCTCCAGCCGTTCCCATCAAGCTCCAGCTGCACATCTTTGTGAAGGACTCCGATACCTTGTGCTAATTCCGATGTGCCTCGCTCTTTCGCATGGAATTTGGCCAAACCGAAATTTGGCTGCACTGCAGCAATTCTCCCTGCCTCATACGCAGCCGCCAATGCCTTTTGCTTGTTGTACATCATGCTGAATTGGTCAAAGGAGAATACGATCAAGATCCAAACTAAAGGAAACACCAAAATAAACTCAATCATTTGGCTGCCTCGCTCGTCTTTCACCCTCGCACGTATCAGTCGTCCCATGCGTGTGATCATCCGCTTGCTCCGATGCCATCTCGTACGGATTGGAACACAAAAGCACCCAGCAAATATACCGCGTAGGGGAATGAGAAGGCTGTTTTTTCCCTGCATGGAAGCCATACTTGTCGATGAGCCGACCATCCGGCTGCTATGATTTGAAGATTCTTGCGTAAGCGAGCCCAATTTTGCGGATAGAACACCATAACAATCAGGCACAAAACGATGGAGTGCAAAAACAAAGTATACACCGCACTCCAGCTCGTCCAAGCACCGACAGCCATCAGCAACTTTTGATCCCCCATCCCCATCCCTTTTAAGAATACGGGACCAACTGTCAACAAAAAGGCTCCTGCCACACCTAGCAATGCTCCAGCTAATAATTCACCTGCCCACTGATACCATAAGCCAACAGCAATCGCCGGAAAAACAAGAGTATTCGGTATTTTCCTTCGTCTCCAATCCATCCATGCTGCCGCTCCTAACACACCAAGCAAGACTACGTTTGTCATTTGCTTATCTTTTCTTGCAGTTCCTTCAGCTTCTCGTCTTCGGCAGTGCCTAGTTGTGTCAGTGTCGGAATAAGCACAATCAAGATGACGGCAATGATAATGACCATTTCCACAATCGTAACACCGTCCTCCTCATACCAAAAACGCTTGACGTATTCTGCGATGGTTCCCATTCCATTCACTCCTCATTGAGATTTTGGTTCTATTTTCACTCTGCCAAAAGACAGTGCCTCTCGCAAAAATATTTACATGCGCTTATTTTTCTACAAGCTTTCTCCGATGCCGATGAATGCAGGACCCATCACCAAGAACAACAGCGGCAGACCCATTAACAAGATGACAAAAGGCAATAACCTGATATTTAACCGATTCATATGGGTAGCAGCTTCGTCTTCTTGTTGTCTCACTTGCTCCTCTACTTGAACAGACAACATGTGTGATATGCTAACCCCTTTTTTCATCGCCTCGTTCATCTCCAGCGCGATGGTAGTCAACGAATCTACTTCCCACCGAAAGGCCAGCTCTTCAAGCGCCTTTCTCCAGTTTCCATGCCTTTTTTCTCCCATTTCTAGGCTCGCGAGTTCTCTGCCCAGTCTGGTATCAAAACGTCTCGCTGTCTGCTTAACAGCCTGCTGCAATGGCATTCCTGCTTCCACCAGTGATTGCACAATGCTGAAAAAGATAGGGACCTGCTCTCGAATTTCAGCTTTTGCTCGCTTGTCCGCCCGATCTAGCAGCATGTTCGGCAGCAAGTACAAAAATAAACTAATCGTTAAGGGGAGCCCATTCACCGTACCGATTTTTTCACCGTTAACCATGTTCATTGCCAATGAAGCTAGAGATGAAGCGATGAAACACATACTGATGAGCCGGAACAAAACAATCTCTGTCAGGCTTATATCGATCCACAGACGCGCCAATGTTTCCTCTATTTTTTTCTTATCGACACCTGTCCATTTATAGAAATGCTGTAGCAGTACCTGATTTTTCTCCAAGCTTCGAACCAGTGTCCACCTTTTTCGTCCTTGTTGAAACGATTGCTCAAGCTTGGCTTGTTTCTCGGAGTCAATCCTGCCAAAAAGTGTGGCGGAGATTGGTTCTCCCTTACTCACACAATACGACAAGCCGTACAGAAATATAGCAACACTCACCAATATACTGAGAACGAGAACGAACATTGCACCCTCTCCTATGCTCCTCTGCTTATGCTTTTATGCGCAACATAACGAATTGCTTCTCCCCCAATCAAAATAGAAGCCAAGCTTCCCAAAATAAGCAACCGTCCCCCCACTGTGGCCGTTAGTGGGTCGAAATGATTGGGATTGTTTACATACAGCGCAATGACAAAAACAAACGGCATGACACTTAGTAAATTCACTTGTGCAACGATCTGAGCCATAGCTGCTTTTTGTCTACGGAGCGACTGTCGGCGCCGCAATATCGAAGAGGCAGCCAAATCGAGCGTTTTGGCCATATCTCCGCCCATCTCACGTTGAATGTGAACAATGGTCGCTAAATATTTGACATCTGCTGATCCTGTACGTTCAAAGAATCGATTCATTACGTGCTCTAACGGGACTTGTGCCCGCAATAGCTCTACAATACGCCTGTATTCCTCTAATACGATTTCTGCTAAAAATGGACTAGCCGCTACCTGTTCAAACGCATGCAAATACGATGGAGAAGTACGTAAGGAACTGGCCATGAGACGAATCGCTTTTACATTTCCTGCTTCGAAATCGTCCTTTCGACGAGCTCCCCATACACTCACCAACCGTTCGGTAAACATAATTCCTGAAAGAAAAGCAGGCAATGCCATCCACCAAGACTGCAAGATTTGACTACTCACACCAAAGGATGCGATCCCCAATAAAAAAGAGAGGGTCACATACTGGTTTACCCCCCATCCTGAGCGCGATTTCGCCATCCTCTCCTCAAACTGGTTCCAAATTGTTCTTCTGTCCTGTTGCAGCACTTCTACGATTTCGTGCTTCCCCGTCGGTTCTCGCATATACAATTTGTTGGGCATGATCAATAACAGGAGGGCCATCCCCATCCCTATCGCAACAGGTAAGCTAATGTCCATGCTTTCCCCTCCTATAGCGGTATTGGTGTGGTGAAAAAGACTTGCTCAATCTCCTCTCGCGACAGGCCTTTTTCTAGCCATCGCTTAATCAGTCGCTCTGGGCGATAGCCTGTCCATTTGAAGTGACCCTTTACTCTCCCATTCTCCACCCCAGTTGCTTCGTACACGTAAATATCCTGCAAATACACCCGATCAGGGAGAACCTGTTTAATGTTGCACGCTCGTTTTATCCATTCTTCATGTGATTGCCCCGTCCCCACTACCTCCGTTATCGCAACCACCTTGCGACTGCCATCTTCTTCAAAACGTTTTACTTGAACAATCAGATCCAGTGCTGAACCGATCATTAAATTGCGCTCCTCAGCACTATACCCCTCATCCGCTTTTCCAAATAAAATGGGCAATGTTGAATCGACCAAAGCTCGCGGTGAGTTTGCATGCGCTGTGCTCCAGCTACCAGGGTGATCCGTATTCATCGCCCAAAGCATATCTACGATTTCACCACCTCGTGTCTCACCGACCATAATGACATCCGGCCTTTTTCTTAAGGACAAACGAACACAATCCTTGATCGAAAACCCACCCTTCCCCTCATAATTGGCAGGTTTCGCTAAAAATCTGCGCACAAAAGGATGCTGAAGCTTCATCTCCAAAACATCTTCGATCGTAATAATACTTAAATGATCAGGGACATACTGGGAGATTAGATTTAGCATGTGTGTCTTTCCTGAGCCTGTTCCTCCACTAACAATGCCAGATGCACGAGATAAATGAACGGCTCTGTTTAAAAAGAGAAGCATCGGCTCGCAAATGGAACCATACCGCAAGTAGTCGGTCTCGCTGAGTAGCTCACGGTGTTTTCTGATCGTGAGCATATGACCATCGGGAGAAATAGAGCGATGCGTAGCAGCAACCCGGGAACCGTCCGGAAGCTGTGTATGCAACTCTGCTTTTGTTTCATTAAATTCACGCCCCATTGTCGCTGCGATTTGTTCCAATAAGCGCAGCAGCTCTTCCTCATCGCGAAAAACAGCAACGTCTGGCGATTCAAGACGACCAGTACTTTTTCTTTCAATGACGAGATAGTTATAACGATGAAAAAGAATCTCTGTGATGTCGTTATCTTCTAATAAAGCATCCAATGGCCCCCAACCAGTCAAAGAATGCAGCAGTCGTTTTACTTCTGCTTCCATTTGAATGGATGTCAGTGTGGTTTGCGACTCCAACAGTATTCGAATATCTGTTGTCAGCTCATCTAAAAAGAGTGGGGACTGCTTTTCCTCCCATAATCGTTTTCCGTATTTCTCAACAATCTGGGTACGAATCGATGTTTCTCTATCTGTCCCGACCCATTTTTCATTCGTCCGCTCGTGATCGGGGGCTTGCATTTTTTCGTGAAGCGTCGAAGGAACTCCAGCTATTCCTCTCCCTGGTGGTCGTAATTCATGCGCTATATGGACTTGATTAGAAATACCTAGTAACTGTTTTTTATCGAACATGATACCCTCCCTTATCCCCATAACCACTTGAAGAGAGATGTTTTCTCTTTTTGTTTCTCTTTTTCAGCAGCCTTCATTTGCTCCCCATCTACGGGAAACATTGCTTTTCCTAATGTCTCAATGGCTTCCTTGGCTGGAATTCTCCCTGTCTGGAGCATGACTGGCGTACCAGTGTTAATCGATTTTTTTACTTCCACATCGTCAGGTATTGAGAAGATTTTTTTGCTAGGGTGAAGTTGGAAGTAGGCACGAATTTCATCTAAGGTAAACATTTCTTTCCGTTGCAAACGATTCATGCAAATTTGAATGCGTTCTTCAGGGTACTCTGCTTCTCTCAACAGTTTCAGCAACCGTTGAATATTTTCAATGGAGTCTACCACCGGATTTCCCACCATCACGACATGTTCTGCAAAAAATAGAGCTTGAATCGTTGCATCTGTTGTATCAGGAGCCGTATCAATAAGAATGACGTCGTAGTTGCTTTGTTTTAACGTTTCGAGA
>NZ_CP176370.1:25000-155000 GCF_046196545.1 Brevibacillus fortis | reverse complement strand
GTTGCACCCAAGGGCACTCCGATCCTACTTGATCACGATGATTACTCAACGAAGTGCAAGTAGAAAATTTGGTTGCGGGAGCAGGATTTGAACCTGCGACCTTCGGGTTATGAGCCCGACGAGCTACCGAGCTGCTCCATCCCGCGATAGTCAGGACGACTGAGTGTCAGTGTTGCCACAGGACGTGGCGCTTTTAGCTGACCTTCCTTGTCCATTAATATATGTGGTGGAGGCTGACGGGATCGAACCGCCGACCCTCTGCTTGTAAGGCAGATGCTCTCCCAGCTGAGCTAAGCCTCCAGGACCCCTGCGTTTGCAGGGCGTTTTGCTAGGTGACCCGTAGGGGATTCGAACCCCTGTATGACAGCGTGAAAGGCTGCTGTGTTAAACCGCTTCACCAACGGGCCATTTCTAAGAAAGTGATGGCGGATGGAGTGGGATTTGAACCCACGAGACGGTTCGACACCGCCTACACGATTTCCAATCGTGCTCCTTCGGCCGCTCGGACATCCATCCGTATATTTGAAGTGGATCAAAGCGATCCGCTTGTTTGCCTTTCAGAATTCATATGTTAGCATGCATTCATCTGAAACGCAAGAACTTTTTAAAGAAACTTAAAAAGTTCAATGTGGCATAACTTTTCTGCTAGGCACAATAGCCATTGTAGCGCGTGGAGCATGTGCTGTCAACGAAAAGTAATGAAAATCTCAACTTTTTATATCATTACCTGTCCGTAGCCATGTTACTCGCTGAAGACCGCTCTTTTTGTCGAGCCAGCTCGTAACTGCACTAACAAGAGATCTCACCATAAGGAAAGTTCAAATGGTATAATTTAACTGAGACAAGACTGGCGGTGGAAGACCACGGCACAACTTCCTGTAAAGGGGGTGATGCTGATGGTCTCGCTCGGCACGCTTTACCTTTTCTAAAAGTACTGGCAACCTTGCTAAGCCTCTGGTTTAGCTGCAGGAAGCTCTACCGATGGATAAGAAAGTGGCGTAACAAGCGAAAACCCACCGCCTAAGGTTGACCGCCTGACGGTGGGTTCGCTGTTTTAGTATCATGCGCGCCGTGGGTGTGCCACAGCTACTTGTCTCAGGATCCTTGCCGCTGCAACGGTATTGGCTCCTTTATTTATATGTCGGATACTCAATATCTCTACCAGTAGTTAAACACCCTTTTTCCATTCCATACAACATGCGCAACGATTTACAAGTAGAAAGGATTTGAAATGGATGATCTCGATCCGTCTCGCTACTCCTCAAGACATTCCTGCTGTCTGTACGATTGATGCAAGGGTGCTCGGTTCAACCAGTCGTTCACCTGAACTTCAAGAAGCTATTGAGCAAGGGCATTGCCACGTGGCGTTATTGGACATGAATATCGTAGGTTTTGCCATCATCAATCAATCGTTTTTTAAGAACAGCTTTATTCATCTACTCATTGTTCACCCTCACTATCAAAAACGCGGGGTTGGCGTGGAGATGATGCGCTATCTGGAAACGATCTCCCCTACGGAGAAATTGTTCACTTCTACTAATCTTTCCAACGAAAATATGCAACGTCTCTGTCTAAAGCTCGGATACGCTCACTGTGGAACCCTGACTCACCTAGATCCAGATGATCCTGAAATGTTTTTCTGCAAATACGTTTGACATCCACTATGCTTGATTCCGTTCATAGATCAAACGAAGTCCTTTCAGCGTAAGGTTCTGATCCACGATATGGATACAAGAGGTCTCATTGGCAAAAAGCGCTGCCATCCCTCCCGTAGCAACTACGGTAGGGCGCGTACCGTATTCATCCATGATTCTACGTACAATGCCTTCGACCTGACCGATAAACCCATAGAAAATGCCGGACTGCATTGCCGCTATCGTATTACGGCCGACTACACTTGCAGGCTTGGCGATTTCGATTCGCGGCAGCTTGGCAGCACGAGTGAAGAGCGCCTCTGTCGATATCCCAATTCCGGGAGCAATCGCCCCTCCCCAATACTGTGCCCGCTCATCCACATAGCAAAAGGTCGTCGCCGTACCAAAGTCGACAACAATGAGCGGTGCACCATAATGATGAATCGCAGCAACAGCGTTCACGATTCGATCGGAACCTACCTCTCGCGGATACTCATACTTGATGTTCAGTCCCGTCTTGATACCCGGTCCGACAATCAGCGCTTTTTGTTGCATGTACTTCCCACACATGCGTTCAATCGTGAGGTTTAGAGGCGGCACGACAGACGAGATAATTACGCCTCTCACCTGTTCAAAGCCAAGCCCCACGCTCCCAAACAAGCTTTTGAAGAGCATGCCGTACTCGTCTTCCGTTTTATTACGATCTGTGGAAACTCTCCAATGGTGTTGCAGCTCGTCGCCTTCATACAAGCCCAACACAATATTGGAGTTGCCTATATCCATCACCAATAACATCGAGCTCGCTCCTTATCGCTTTCGCGTATTCAGATCGAGGCTGATATCAAACGCTTTGACGGAATGAGTCAGAGCCCCTACCGAAATGATATCTACGCCCGTTTTTGCAATGTCACCAATCGTCTCCAGACTGACACCGCCAGATGCCTCGACAATGGCTCGTCCATTGATAAACTGCACGGCTTTCACCATTTGATCGAGTGACATGTTGTCGAGCATGATCGTATCTGCACCTGCTGCCAATGCTTCTTGGACCTGTTCGAACGATTCGGCCTCTACCTCTACTGTCATCGTATGAGGAATGACCGCGCGCGCCGCAGCAACAGCCTGTGCGATACCGCCCGCTCCTTTGATATGATTGTCCTTGATCATCACGGCATCATACAAGGCAAAACGGTGATTGTAGCCTCCCCCGACACGTACCGCGTACTTTTCCAGAGCCCTAAGGCCTGGCGTAGTCTTTCTCGTATCGACAACCCGTGCCTTCGTTCCTGCGACAGCCATTGCGTATTCACTCGTCTTGGTAGCAATCCCAGACAAACGTTGCATTAAATTAAGGGCGAGCCGCTCTCCACTCAAAATCGAACGAACTGAGCCGCTGACTTCGGCGATCTGCTGACCAACCTCGACTCGTGCTCCTTCTTCTACTTTTGCCTCAAAAACAAGGGTAGAATCAACCGTAGCAAATACTTGCTCCGCAATCGGCAAGCCTGCCACAATTCCCGCTTCCTTCGCATATAAAATGCCGACACCCTGCTCCGATTCAGGAATCGTGCTCATCGTAGTCACATCACCAAATCCCACGTCTTCCTGTAGCCATTCCTCTATTTTTCGCTGAAGCTCCCGTTTATTCCACATCATGCTTCTCACACTCCTCTTGGACACCATCTTCTATAGACTGGATCAAATGCTTGCGCCACAGCAAGTCGTCTTTATTCGGAAAATCAGTACGATAATGCCCACCTCTGCTTTCTTCCCGCAACAGTGCCGCTCTCGTTGTCAGGACGGCAGCATTCAGCAGATTGAAGAATTCAAACGTTTCCAGGCTCTCAGGTTCGTACTGATAGTATTTCTCCATTCGCCCAAGCTCTGCTAATGCTTTCGTTAATCCTTTTTCGTCGCGCTTCACACTCACATGCCGCAACATGAGCTTTTGCATTTTCAATCGTTGTTCACGTGTATTGAACGTTTGGGGCAGTTTTTGCTTGGAAACAACCTGGAAGGGATGAATGCTCGGCAAATCAGCCAGCAGCTTGATCCGCTCCGCTATCCGGTGACCGAACACAACCGCTTCCGATAACGAGTTGCTGGCCAGTCGATTCGCTCCGTGTACCCCTGTGCAGGATGCTTCCCCACATGCAAAAAGCCGCTTCGTCGAGGTCTCCCCGTTCAAGTCAGTCTGAACTCCGCCCATAATATAATGGCAAGCAGGAGCTACTGGAATCCAATCCGTCACCATATTGAGCCCGTATTGTAAGCAAAAATTATAAATCGTCGGAAAACGCCGCTTAATAAGCTCCTCCGATTCGTGGGTAATGTCGAGATACACGAACGTAGACTTCGTCTGTTCCATCTCAGAAACAATCGCCCGGGCGACAATATCACGCGGCGCCAGCTCTTTTTGCGGATGGTACTTGTCCATGAAGCGATCACCATTGCTGTTACGCAAAATGGCCCCCTCCCCACGAACGGCTTCCGAAATCAAAAAACGCGGGGCTCCCGGATAGTAAAGCGCAGTCGGATGAAACTGGATAAATTCCACATCTTTAATGCGAGCACCCGCCCGATGCGCGATGCCGATCCCGTCTGCCGTAGCGATTTGCGGATTCGTCGTATAACGGTAAAGCTGACCTGCCCCTCCTGTCGCCAGCACCGTTGCTTTTGCTTCCAGGAAAAACAGTTCGCCATCCGGCTTCCGCACGAGGACACCCACGCATTCGCCATCCTGCGTGATGACATCCACCGCAAAATGATATTCCAAAACCTGAATGTTTGGCTGCTCCATCACACGCTTGGACAAAGCGCGGACGATCTCTGCCCCAGTGGCATCTCCGTTCGCATGCAAAATTCGTCGTTTGCTATGCGCGCCTTCCTGTGTCAGCTCGTACTGCCCTTGTTCATCCCGGTCAAATTCCGTTCCATATGCAATCAGTTCATGCAAGCGATCAGGGCCTTCATGCACCAGGACTTCCACAGCGTTATACGAGCAAAGACCTGCTCCAGCGATTAACGTATCCTGTCGATGAAGGGCAGGAGAATCTGATTGGGCTGTTACAGCAGCGATTCCTCCCTGAGCCCAGCGTGTGTTACTATCATCGAGTCCCTTCTTGCTGATCAACACCACATCCGCATACTCACTCGTTTGCAACGCCGTATACAACCCAGCGATTCCTGCTCCAATAACAGCTACATCTGCCCTCATCCGAGGTAAGGTGTGCAAATCAAAGTCCACAATATAACGGGGAATCATGACTGTGTCCCTTCTCTCTTGTAACTGATGATTTTCCACCCATTATAGCAAATCCATGCTTGAAGGAGATGCAAAAAAAGAGCGTCCGCAAAAGCGAACACTCCCCTCTATTTGATTAATTCGAATGCGTTACACATTCCTTACATGTACCATATACCTCGAACTTGTGCCCCGTCACCTGAAACTCTTCCGGCACCGCGGAAATGATACTCATTGGACATCCTGGCAAAGAAGAAGTCTTTCCACATTCCGTACAAATCACATGGTGATGATGGTGTCCATCTGTCGAACAGGCCAAACGGAATCTGCCTTCCCCGTCCAGCTCCGTCTCTTCCAGAATCCCCAGCTCAACAAAAGTGGAAATGTTGCGATAGACGGTATCGAAGCTGAGTGTTGGATACTGCTCCTTGATTCTCTCCATAATATCTTTGGCAGACAGGTATCGCTTCTCGGCCGCGCAGATTCGAATCATCTCCTCCCGCTTGCCGGTATACTTGAAACCATGTTCTTTCAATATTTGCAGGGCTTCTTCTACTTTCATCGACAAACACTCCTTCCTTTTGTCATATCCAGAAACTCTTACCAGAAAGCGACCCGCAGCTTCTTTACACCCAATACAACCAGCATAACCAGTACTGCCATCAGTACAATTGTACCACCAGATGCCCAATCAAGGAGATAGGCAAAATACAAACCGCTCAATACGGAAAACTCCGCGAATAGAATCGACAAGAAAATCGTTTGACGAAAGCTTTTTGCGATTTGCAGACTGGCAGCCACTGGAAGGGTAATCAGCGCCGAGATTAGCAGGACACCGACTATACGCATGGAAGCCGCAATCGTCAGAGCGACGAGCACCATAAACCACAGATTAATCGAACGCCTTGCCACGCCGGATACACGAGCGAATTCCTCGTCAAAGGAGACCGCGAAAAGCTCCTTGTAAATCAACAAGACTGTCCCTAAAACAACAACTGCCACACCAATCAACGCATACAGGTCTTCGATGGACACCGTCACGATTTTTCCGAACAAGTACGAATACAAATCTGCATTAAAACCGTCTGCGATACTGATCAATACCGTAAACAGCCCAAGTCCCGCGGACAAAATAATCGGAATCGCCAAATCCTGATACGCTTTGTACACCTTACGCAGCCGCTCGATGAACAACGAACCAATCACCGCAAACAACATCCCGAAAAACAGCGGATTAACTGCGGAGAAGAAGGCGACCTTTTTGGATATGAGCATCCCGGCAGCTACACCGGACAGCGTGACGTGTGACAAGCCATCTGCCATCATCGACAAGCGACGAACAATGAGAAACGTGCCCAAAATAGGGCAGATCAGACCAATTAAAATCCCTGAAAACAGAGTATACCGCAAAAAGTCATACTGCCACCAATCAGCAAGCATGTGCCTATTCCTTCTTTCTTACCTATTTACAAAGCCTAATGATGATGAGACAGCAGTCTGACCGAATCACCGTACATACTTTGCAAGATTTTTTCTTGGTTATGCTCAAAATCGTGCGCCGTTCCGTGGAAGTGAATTTTCTTCTGCACACAAGCCACCTTGGTCACCCATTGTGACATGACTCCCACATCGTGGCTGACGATCATCATTGTCAAACCGTTCTCTTCCTTCAGCGAACGAAGCAAGCTGTAAAACTGATCGATCGATTCCTGATCGACCCCAACTGTTGGCTCATCGAGGATCAACAGCTCAGGTTCAGCTACGAGAGCTCGCGCTATGAATACGCGCTGCAATTGCCCGCCGGACAAGTTGCCGATTCGTTGATCCAGCTTTTCCAGCAAGCCGACTCGCTCTACCGCAGCTCGTACACTCTCATGATGCTGACCCGTCAGTCTGCGAAAAAGGCCCACTTTGCCGACCAATCCAGATGACACGACTTCTCGCACCGTCGCTGGAAATCCACCCGCTCCATGCGCGACCTGTTGCGCGACGTATCCAATGCGATTCCATTCACGAAACTTGGATAATGGTTGCCCGAACAGCTCCACTGTCCCTTTGTTTGGCGTCAACAGACCCAAAATCAGCTTCATCAGCGTAGATTTCCCTGATCCATTCGGCCCGACGATGCCCACAAAGTCTCCGCGTTCCAGTGTGAATTCAACCTCATCGAGAACCTGTTTGTCTTCATATTGAAAGGAAACGCCTGTGAGCTTAATGACAGGCACCTCTTGTTTATGTGGTTCCATGAAATATCCATCCCTTAAATCGGATTTGTTCTTATTTAATTCCCTTCATCGTACTACGATTTTGCCCGAACCACAAGCATCCTACTAACGAAAAAATGCCGCCTGGCAAGCGACATCTTTTCGAGGGAAAGCTTATTGGAGTGCAGTCTTTAATGTATTCATATTGTCACGCATGATGGACAAGTAATCACGACCTGCTTTCACGTCGTCTTCCGTCAAACCTTCCAACGGATTGAGCGTGGCTGTCTTCACGCCAGCTTCCTTCGCAATTACTTCCGCTACCTTCGGAGAAACCAATGTCTCGAACAGCACATAAGAAATATTGTGTTCTTTTACATGCTCCACCAAGCTCTTCAACTCAGCCGTGGATGGCTCATCAGAAGGATTGACCCCAGAGATTGCTACTTGCTCCAGCCCGTAGCGTTTTGCCATATAGCTGAATGCACTATGAGAAACCATGAATTCTTTCTTCGGCGCTTGCGTAACCATATCTTTGAACTCTTTATCCAGCTGATCCAGGTCTGTTGCTAGTTGTGTGTAGTTCTTTTCGTAATCGGCAGCGTGCGCTTGATCCTTTTTCACGAGCGTATTTTTGACCTTTTCTGCCTGTGCCTTCAGTTGCATCGGATCGAGCCATACATGAGGGTCCAGATCCCCGTGGTCATGCCCTGCTTCTTCTGCGTGACCTTCTTCTGTGTGTCCTTCTTCTGTGTGTCCTTCTCCTTCATGCTCATGTTCAGCTGCGCTAATCAGCTCGAGACCTTCCGTCGCATTGACAATCGTTGTCTTGTTTTTGTCAAGGTTGGTTACAGCCTTCTCTACCCACAGCTCCAATCCACTGCCGTTATAAGCGAATATATCAGCTCCAGACAGAGCGACCATGTCTTTTGCGGTTGGCTCGTAGTCGTGAGGCTCTACGCCAGCGGGAACCAGATTCGTTACCTCCACGTGTTCACCGCCAATTCGCTTCGCTACATATTCCAAGGGATAAATCGTCGTGTATACTTTTGGCTTCCCGGACGCGTCACTGCCAGTTTGCGGAGTACCAGCCGTTTCATTCGCTGCTCCACACCCCACTAGCCCCACTGCCGTAATGAAACTTAGGGCTGCCACCATAGCTCTTTTCATCTATATTTCCTCCTACTCCAATTCAAAATGATTCCGATTTACGTTCTCGTCGTTTTTCATTATACGGAGAGGAGCCTAAAAAGTAAATAGGATTTATTCCGATTTAAACATCATAAGTGTGCATCTTCTCTCCCAGCTTCACAATTTCTCCATCTCATTATGATAAAATAACTGGCAGGAGGTATGTCCAAGATGAAACGTAAATCATGGTTAGCCATTACTTTTATCACCGCAGCTCTGCTTACTGGCTGTGGCTCTAATGATCAAGCTGAACAGAATCATAGCGATCACACGCAACACGCCCCCAATGGTGATTTGCAGGAATTGACTGCTTCCGCTGATCAGCTACCAAAATTTTTAGACAACCAAGACCCTGTCATTATCGGATCCTACAAAGTTGCTGCGGCAAATCGTGAGCTGCTCAAATCTATTCCATGCTATTGTGGTTGTGGTGAAAGTGCTGGACACGGGCACAATGGCAACTGCTTCATCAAAGAAGAAAAGTCTGATGGCTCCATTGTCTGGGATGACCACGGCACTCGTTGCGGCGTATGCATGGAAATCGCCGTTATTTCCGGCAAGATGAAAGAAGAAGGCAAATCTACAAAAGAAATTCGTAACTACATAGACCAAACCTATGGGCAAGGCTACGGAAAACCAACTCCGACCCCGATGCCTTCCTAAACACATATAACAAGACTTCCCGACGAGGAAGTCTTTCTTTTTTCCCTTTTATGGAATAGAATGATACATAGATATTCGAGGTATCGAAATCCGAGGTATAAGGAGGTAGCTATGGCAGTTAACAAAGAGTTGATGAAAGGCAGTACGGTCATTCTCATTCTTACCTTGCTGGAACAAAAGGCGATGTACGGCTATGAGATGATCAAGACGATGGAAACTAGCTCGAACGGTGTACTGTCTCTCAAGGAAGGCACCCTCTATCCCATTCTCCATACCCTTGAGTCTGAAGGAAAGGTCGAGGCGTTTTGGAGCGAAGGTGAAGGAGAGCGAAAACGCAAATACTATCAAATCACCCGCGAAGGCAAGAAGCATCTCAAAGAGAAAAAACAGGAGTGGGAATCTTTTCGCACCGCTGTTGACTCCGTGTTGGGAGGGCAGGCAACATGAACGGGAACAAGCGAGTTGCGGATTACATAAAAGAAGTTTGCGATCAGATTAAGAACAAAGAGGTTCATCCAGCGATTACGTTAGAATTGGAGAATCATTTCACTGAAAAGATCGAGGATTATCGCGAGGCTGGTTATGGGGAAGACGAAGCGACTAGGATTGCGATTGCGGAGATGGGTGATCCTGTCGATGTAGGGCGGCATCTGCATCAGGCGCATAAGCCGCGGATGGAGTGGAGTATTCTGTCCATCGTCGGAATCATGCTCGGCATTGGGTTGCTTACCATCTATTCGCTTCAAATAGTACCCGATCAACGAAATTTAATCGGGAGACAAATTGTGGGAATACTGATCGGGACCGTCATCCTTGTTGCGATTCTCTTTTGGGATTACAGTAAATTAAAGCGTTATAGTCAGTTGTTGTATTTCGGCACTTTGATTTTACTACTCTATACACTGCTTGAAGGAAGTTTGAAAAATCGTATCCCGGGTTTGCACATCGGAGGGGTTTCACTTGATTTTATTACAATCAGCCCTTTCCTACTTATCTTGGCTCTCGCAGGGATTTTCACGACGTGGAAGGAGAACAACCGCAATACGCTCGTCAAAACGATTGCATACTTCCTGCCTCCTTGCCTCCTATTTATATTAGCCGAGTACGAGTTTACCGTCCTCTTGTATGTCATTAGCTACACCGCACTCGTGATTGCCACTAAGCCTACAAAGCTTGCCGTTTTAAGCTTCCTCGCCGTGGTTTTCGTGAGTGTCGGTGGTATGTTTTACCTGTTCGGGAAACCTTATCAGCTAGACATTCTGATTTACTACTTTGATCCTTACCTCGAACCGGATGGGAGAGGCTATACCATCATTCAATCCTTGAAAACCATTAAATCCGCAAACTTATGGGGACAAGGCTTTGGTTCTTCTCCGGATACCCTGCACGCCCTTGAATCTGATTTTATTTTTACCTACATGGTATATCTATTTGGACCAATCGCAGGAATTGCTTTTTTCCTTTTGGGTTTGGTTCTGCTAGTTCGTTTCGTTCATAGCATCAGACGGGTAAAAGAGTTATATGGCACCATGCTGCTATCCGGCATGCTCGTACTCTTTTTTACCCCGTTTTTTTGGAGTATTTTCATGACTGTCGGTCTGGTTCCCCCGGTAGCTGTAAGCTTGCCATTCGTCGGCTTTGGAATTGTGCATACCGTCTTGCATATGTCCTTGCTCGGACTCGCCCTTAACATTTACCGGCGAAAAGACATTCAGCCGTTAACCAACGTTTCCTGAAAAAAAGGGAGTAAAGCCTATGCGCTCTACTCCCTCTTTTCATTTTTATCCAATCGATTAAGCAGGCGCTACCGCAAGCATGCGCTCCAACGAAGCACGTGCCGCATCAGCAACATCCTTCGGAACAAAAATCTCCGGCTTCATATTCTCTAGCGCCTCGACGCACTTTTTCAGGTTGTTCACCTTCATATTCGGGCAAACAAGGTACTTGGAAGCGAAAATGAACGTTTTGTCCGGGCTGTCCTTTTCCAACATGTAACGTGTGCCGTCTTCCGTTCCGATAATAAACTCTTTGTGCGAAGACTCACGGCAGTATTTCAAAATTCCGGTCGTGGAACCAACGTAGTCAGCCAGAGATACCACTTCTGGGCGGCACTCCGGATGAACGACAACCACAGCCTCTGGGTGCTGCTGCTTCAACGTCATGATGTCTTCCACAGACAGTTGGTCATGCGTGTTGCAGTACCCTTCCCAAATAATCATTTTCTTGTCCGTGAATTGGGATACATAGTGGCCGAGGTTTTTGTCCGGCACCCAAATGATCTCGTCGCTGTCGATCGACTCGATCACGCGCTTCGCGTTGGACGACGTACAGCAGATGTAAGTCTCTGCTTTGACATCCGCAGAAGTATTGATGTAAGCCACTACTTTTGCATTTGGATGCTGTGCTTTGAGCTTGCGGAGCCCGTCTACGTTCACCATGTCCGCCATCGGACAGCCAGCCCGTTCATCGGGAATAATGACGGTCTTCTGGGGATTGAGAATTTTTGCACTTTCTCCCATAAAGTGAACACCACAGAACAAAATCACATCGGCATCCGTTTCTTTTGCTTTTTGCGCCAACCCAAAGGAATCTCCAATGAAGTCAGCGACCTCCTGAATCTCGGGACGTTGGTAAAAGTGAGCAAGAATGATGGCATTACGCTCTTTTTTCAGCTGCAGCAGTCGTTCACGTAACTCAGCGTTGCGCTGGGCTTTTTTTTCTAACGCTAAAGCGTCCATGGAAAAAATCCCCCTACGGTGGTGTCATAATTTACGGTCATTGTAAGCGTATAACCTCACCTTGTCAACGTGGTACGTCTGAACGAATTTACTCCTCTTTGAACAACCATTGCAGTGCTTCTGGTACGTATTGCACCCCCAAGTCAAACGAGTGGAAGTCGCTCTCATAAATTACCTGTCGGAATGAGTCCTCATGAAAACCATTTTGCAGCAAATATTGATATACTCTCTTGCTATTCGGTACCATCCATTGCTGTCCGTTCGTTCGACCGGAGCCCTCCGCGTGACCCAAATTCATGTAAAGGCGTTGGCCTGTATCACGTATGGTGAGCTGCTCGATCCAATCTACGATCCCCGGGAACCAGAAGGAGCCGGAAAAGCTGCCAACTCGTCCAAAAACATCAGGATAGCGTAACCCTGTGTAGACGGAAATAAGTCCCCCAAAGGAAAAACCCATGATCCCGGTGTACTCTCGGTCCTGTAATGTGCGGTATTTACTGTCAATGTAAGGCTTTAATTCATTGGCGAGAAAATCCGCATAAATCGAAGCATTCCCACCAAACTGTTTGCCCGACTCCGGCTCAAAAATATTCGGCGACACAAACGGCGTATATTCATCATTTCGGTCGAACGATTCGATACCGACAAATAACAAGCCTGGCAATTGATTTGTCGCTGTTAATTCTCTACTCTTCTGAAGAACATCACTATCCTTCGGGTCAATCAAATCACCGTCATCCTGCAAATAGACAACCGCGTAACGCTCTTCGGTTTGATCGTAGCCCTCAGGCAAATAGATCGTGAGCTTGCGATTTTGGAACTGCTCCACGATAGGCTGCATTCGCACTTCCTCCTCGTTTCTCAAAAGCTTTCGTTGGTGGACATATATTCGAGTACCTTATTCGTCGCATACTTGATCGCCAATGGTCCTTTTGTGCTGATCGATACGTCCAACGGGAATACGTGCTTTTCTTTTACGGCTTTTAACGATTGCCAGACCTTGCTTTGATTTAACTCCGCCATCGTTGTATCCATTCTGTCCGCATGATCGACCACGAAAATATAATCTGGATTAAGGACCGTGACACCCTCCAGTGAAATCACATCGCCCTCCAGCTTGTATTGCCCCGGAGACTTCAGTCCCAAGCCTGTTTCATTGTCATACGCATACGAAACGTCATTGTCGTCCAGTACATAAAAAGTGCTTCCATCACCTGTCGCCCGTAAAAACGTTACGGATTTGTCTTTATGCTTGGTCAATTTCTCCCTGGCTTCACTCATTAGCGTCTGCAAATTCGTAATGTAGTCTTCGGCCAATTGCTCTTTGCCGATCAGCTGGGCGTATTCGTGGAGCGTTTCCGTCCAGCTCCGATCTTCTGTATTGTTAATCATGGCTACTGGCGAAATGCTGCTTAAATCCGCGTATACTTCGTTGTGGGTCCCGGAGAATGCGACAATCAAATCTGGATTCAGGTCTGCCATCATCTCTAGATTCGGCGTCCTCACTTCCCCGATATCTTTTACCTTTACAGTACTCGCGTATGGCTTCAACGTTTCAAAAGTAGTCAGCATGCGATCAGCAAGTGTAGACGCAATCGGTGGCGTTTCCAACGCAAAAAAGTATTCCATCATCCCGAAATGAGTCACGACGATACGCTTTGGCTCTTTGGGAATCACCACTTCTTTTCCGAGTGCATCCACATACGTTCGCGGCCATTGTTGCTCGGTCGGTTGTGAAGTTGCCTCTGTCGCCGAAGTCGTAACGGGTGTAGCATGCGGCGTTCCACTACTTCCCGTCGTTGTACCTGAACATGCACTAAGTAACAAAGCAAGCCCCAGCACGAGCTTGTGCATTTTTCCTTTCACGTCTATTCCCCTATCCTTTTGAGAATGATTTTCAACAACAATCAGATTGTATGTTTCATTCGATAGGGAGACAAGGTCTGATCTTAGCCTTTTCATAGGATATTCTGAGCCTTCATCAACGTACAATGCTTGCTCTTTAAATTGTCCTGGGAGTCAGACCCAAATATTTTTTGAAGGCTCTGATGAAATAGGAGAAATCCGTATACCCGACACCTTCTGTCACTTCTTAACAAGTCCTTTGCCTTTTCGAGTCGCACCCCAATCAAATAATCGATCGGACTATGACCCGTCTGACGCTTGAACTGCTTCGACAAGTATGGAATGCTATAATTCAACGTCTGAGCGATTGCCTCTAGCGTGATCGGTTCTGCATAGTGTTGATGAATGAATTGCTTCGCAAGGAAAACGAGATCGTGTTGGGTAATCCCCTCTTCTTGCTCATCCATCTGATCAAGCAGCTCGCAAACAAACAGATGAAACCATCCTTTGGCCCGCAATTGTCTCAAATCATCCTCATCTTCGTTGTTCCAAACGGACCGCAGATGATCCAGCTTGTCCAGTAGAGTGATAGGCTGCTGCGGCACAATGGAATAAGGAGACAAAAACGAGTTGCGAGATTCCAGGAGATTCATGATTTCCTGACGATTTGGCAACGGAATCATTGCTTTATAGAAAATGATGTAGGATTCCCATTCGTTATCCGTAACGCTTACGTTGAGAGTCACCCCTTTGCCCCCATGAATCACATGAAATGTATGGACAGGGTACATCACATCATTGAGCTGCACGACTGCTCGACCTCGAACCGTAAACAAAAATACGCTGGCCGGGAGCTGATAAGCCGTTATTTTTTCACCTGGCTGCACGATCTGATGGCGTACATCCAATACTTTCACGGATGCATGGTTCCACAAAATCATAAGCTCTTTGCGCATCATCGTTGCCATCACTCCCCACTTGCCAGTATGTATACGACCATTATAATTGATAATAATTCTCAATAACAATGAAAAAAAAGCAGAAACCGGCTTGTACAGACGCAGTTTCTGCTTTTTCATTCTCTTACTCGCTTTTTACTCCGAGAACCCGCTCCCGAATAAATCGGGCAACGCCTTCCTCATTATGGTGTGGGGCGATATATTTGGCCACCTGCTTGATCTCGTCAGAAGCGTTTTCCATCGCGACGGAATATCCTGCGCCTGTTAACGCCTCTCGATCATTTTCTGCATCGCCAAATGCCATTACTTTCTCCGGGGAGATTCCCCATTTCTCACAGAAGTACTGAAGCCCTTCCCATTTGGAAACCCCTTGAGGAATCACTTCGACATTCTGCTTGCCGGATGAAGTGATCGTCACTTGCTCGCTCCAAGGCTTCAGCTGCTCTTTCACCCACTCCAGACGATCCGGGTCTTGATGCCAGATGAAGAACTTGACGATTTCTACTTCCCCGGACTCTACTTTTTCCAGCATCTCTGCCAATGGCTCTACGTGAGCGAGCCTGTAGTAAGGAAAATTCAAGATCGAGAATCCTTCCACAGATGCGTCCTCACTCATGGTCGCTTCCAAGCGTTCACGGTCTTCTTTAATCATCCAGCGAGTGCTGTTGGTATCATGAAGCTCATAATATATCGTTTCTTGCCTCAGTGCATGGATTGCACCGATTACCATCTCATTAGGAAGGAGCGATCGACGGACCAGCGTGCCGTCCCCTTCGAAAACAGCGCCCCCATTGCTACAGACATATCCGTCAAAAGGAAAGGAATCGATCGGAATTTGAGCGGAGCCATACATCCTGCCCGTAGACAAAACGAGTTTGCAGCCTTGCTGTTGCAATTGGCGAAGTGCTTCTTTTGTTCCTTCTGTCAGCTTGGATTCGTGAGTCAGTAAGGTTCCATCCATGTCAAATGCAGCCATGCCTGGTGTAAGCAACATATCCAATCCCTCTCATTCGCTTTGGAGTTGAGTCACTATAGTGGAGGAGAAGAAAAAGCACAGTTTTCTTCGACTCTGACACGCTAGCAGGGGGGATTCACTGGCCGTCTCCACTTAAAAAAGGGCACCTGAGGCGCCCCTTATTGTTTCGGTTCTTCGTTTGTATCTTCTTGCTTTGGTTCTTCTTTTACTTCTTCTTTTACTTCTTCCAGCTTCGGTTGAATGTTCACGACCACATCTTTGTTTGCATCTGGATCGTTATCCATTTTACCTGTTTCGATCAATTGCTTGATCTGCTCAGCATCGAGAGTCTCTACACGGAGCAGTGTGTTCGCAATCAGATCGAGCTGATCACGGTGCGTCGTCAGCAATTCGGTACACTTCGCGTAGCACTCGTGGATAATATTTTGCATTTCCTGATCGATTTCGTATGCAATCTGATCGGAGTAGTTACGCTCATTGCCATAGTCGCGGCCCAGGAATACCTGTCCTTGACTCTTACCGAACTGCATAGGACCGAGCTTGCTCATTCCGTATTCGGTAATCATGCTGCGAGCGATAGCAGTCGCGCGCTGGAAGTCATTATGTGCGCCGGTACTAATGTCCCCAAGCACGATTTCCTCCGCAACACGTCCACCCAACAGACCAACGATTTTGTCGAGCAGGTCCGTTTTGGTAGCAAAGAAACGGTCTTCTTTCGGCAGCATCACTGTGTATCCGCCAGCTTGGCCGCGCGGAATGATTGTTACCTTATGTACCATTTCTGCATTTCTCAGGTGGTATCCGATGATCGTATGACCTGCTTCGTGGAAGGCCACCAGACGGCGTTCGTCTTCGCTCACTACGCGAGACTTCTTCGCTGGACCAGCAATTACGCGGTCGATCGCTTCATCCACTTCTGTCATGGTAATTTGCTTTTTGTTTCTGCGGGCAGTCAAGAGAGCTGCTTCATTCAACAAGTTCTCCAAATCTGCGCCCGTGAAACCCGATGTACCGCGAGCAATCACGTCCAGCTTCACGTCTTCACCAATCGGCTTGTTGCGGGCATGAACCTTGAGCACCGCTTCACGGCCTTTGATATCAGGACGATCTACTGTAATTTGACGGTCAAAACGTCCCGGACGCAAGAGAGCCGGATCGAGAATGTCAGGTCGGTTCGTCGCAGCGATCATGATGATCCCTTCGTTTCCACCAAAGCCGTCCATCTCTACGAGCAACTGGTTGAGAGTTTGCTCACGTTCATCGTGACCGCCGCCGAGTCCAGCTCCGCGTTGACGACCCACAGCGTCAATCTCGTCAATAAAGATAATGCAAGGAGCATTTTTCTTCGCATTTTCAAACAGGTCACGTACGCGGGATGCACCCACCCCAACGAACATTTCCACGAAGTCAGAACCGGAGATACTGAAGAACGGCACACCAGCTTCACCTGCAACAGCGCGAGCGAGCAAGGTTTTACCTGTACCCGGAGGTCCTACAAGCAGTACCCCTTTTGGAATACGAGCGCCAACCGCATTGAACTTACGGTTGTCTTTCAGGAAATCAACGACTTCCTCGAGCTCCGCCTTTTCTTCGTCTGCTCCTGCTACATCGTCAAATGTAACGCGTTTCTTCTCTTCGTTGTAAAGCTTCGCGCGGCTTTTACCGAAGTTCATGACTCGGCTTCCGCCACCTTGCGCGTTGTTCAGAAGGAAGAAGAACAGGATGAAGATGATGACAAAAGGAATGATAGAGGTCAAGAACGTGAGCCAAATGCTGTTACCCTCGGCAGGATTGACAACTACACTTTTCATCTTTTGTGCATCGATTTTCTCTTCGACTAGCTTAATAATATCTGAGTCATACAAAAAAACATTGGTGAAAAATTTGTTGCTTTCCTGTCCCGGAATAGCTTTAGCCAACGTACCCTCTACTCTGTAAGTACCATTTTCAGGTCGAATAGACAAATCGGTGACGTTGTCAGCTTTTAGCTGTACCCGGAATTCCTGATATGTAAGTTTCCCAACCTTATCAGTACCGGAGAGGATGAAATTCACGATCCCGACCGTGACAAGAAAAATCAGTAGGTAGAACCCGGTATTACGAAAAAAGCGATTCATTCCTTACCTCCTCTCACGCACAGACACTTTTCACATTTTATCATAGAAAGCACAGTCTCCACAACAAACCTACTTTGTGTAGACCTCAGGCTTCAATACACCGATATAAGGCAAGTTACGGTAGTGCTCGTCATAGTCCAAGCCGTATCCCACAACGAATTCGTCTGGAACATCGTAACCCTTATAGTCTGGTGAAATATCCACCTTGCGACGCTCTGGTTTGTTCAAGAGAGTCACCACTTTAACAGAAGCAGCCTCCCGATGGCGCAACAGCTCTACCAAGCGGCTCAGCGTCAGCCCACTGTCCATGATGTCTTCTACAACCAGCACGTGTCTGTTTTGCACAGATGTATCGAGATCCTTCAAGATTTTCACCATGCCAGAGGACTCTGTCCCGCTTCCGTAGCTGGAAACAGCCATGAAATCCATTTCGCACGGAATATCCATGTGTCGGATCAGATCAGCCATGAAAACGACTGCGCCTTTCAGCACGCAGATGACCAACGGATTTTTATCCTTGTATTCTGCAGCCAGCGTCTTGCCTAATTCTTGAACCTTTACCGCGATATCCTCTTCTGATAGCAAAATCTTCTCGATGTCTTGATTCATGAAAAAACCTCCCGCCAATCTTCTCCAAACTCTACCCGCACGTGTAGAAAACGCCTGGTCTGTCCATGAATAGGCGCTACGGCGGAACGGCGCACACCTGGTACCAAAATCACCTCATCGCCCGCCGTCAAAAGCGGAAGTTTGTCACGCCAAGCTCGCGGAAATTTGGCATCAATCAATAAATCCTTCAGCTTCTTTCCATTTGCTGAGCCAAACAGGGTGATACGGTCTCCTGGTTTTCGGTTACGCAAATACAGCGATCCTGGCAACTGATCGGCATCAAAGACTGCTTCATTCGCCGGGAGTCGCTCCCAATCCATGGGACCTTCCAGGTAAGTAATATGTACCGTGGCCTTGCTCTCGTCGATCCAGGTTACTCCGGGAACGGCGAGCTCGTAACTATACGTATGTATGCGATCCTGTCGCTTTCTACGACGAAAAGTGATTCGCTCGTACACCCGGTCGACTACCAGGTCATTCGGCAAATGCAATTCCGCAGAAGGGCGACTTCCCCCTAGCATGTGCAAAACGGTCTCCACATGTTGCGAAGACCATTCGGTATGTTTTGAGAGATAACTTAATATTAGAGTAATCATTCTCCTTTGTAAAGCAACGTCACAAGTTTGAAACTTGTCATTGTCCATCAAAAATGCTTCAGGTTTTTTCTCAATCGTTACCTCTTTCAACTGCTCAATCGCCAGCCTCATTAAAAGCGCTTCGTCCTGCCGGATTGCCTCTGCGGTAGCCAAGATATGCTCCCGATACTTGTCATTCACTTTTTCCAATAAAGGCATGACATCCAGACGCAGCAGATTGCGCGTATACTTGCGCGATTGGTTGCTACTATCTTCACGAGGGGCGAGTCGATGTTCCCGACAGTAGCCTTCCAGTTCTTGACGCGTTTTATGCAAGAGCGGACGCACGAGCTCAATCCGGCAATCCGCAAGCATTCTTCGCTTCGGCATCCCTGTCAGCCCATGCAACCTGCTGCCTCGCACAAAACGAAAAAGAATCGTTTCCACCTGATCGTCAGCATGATGGGCCAATGCCAGCTTGGTCGCTCCTTGCGCCAGACCTACCTCTCGATACAGCCGATAGCGAATGTCGCGACTTGCTTCTTGCCCGCCCTGTCCCGTTTTTTCCATATAAGCGGGGACGTCATACTCAAACAGGTGGAAAGCCACGCCGAGTTCACGACACAGCGCTTCTGCATAGAGCGCGTCCTGCCTTGCTTCTTCCCCACGAAAGCCGTGGTTCAGATGGACAGCATGCAGCTTCCAATTATACTGGTATTGTTTATTGAGAGAAGCCAATATATGCAACAGTGCGGTAGAATCGTTGCCACCGGATATTCCGACAACAATGGTCTCACCTGGAAGCAAAAGCCCCTCGGACTCAATCCTGTTGTGCACGCTTGCCAGCATAGCGGGCTCCTTTCCAAATCGTCAGAACCGAAATTCCAAATATAAGTCCAGAAGCAATCGCGCCGGCCACCATCAAAGTCTTGGTCGCCAGTGTAATTCCTCCGACATAATCGTTGTTCACAAAAGCAAGCATGGCTTTGTAAGCCAACGATCCCGGTACCAGTGGAATAATGCCCGCGACACTAAAATTCGTAGAAGGAACGCGCAGTATAATAGATAAGAGCTGACTGAGCAAAGAGACAGCAGCAGCCGAAACAAACGTCGACAACAAGACCTCTGCACCGTAGATAGGGAGAATGGAGTAGACGAGAAAACCGATCACTCCGGCTAAACCACCCGCTACGATTGTTCGAACCGGCACATTGAACAGCACACACCACGCTACTGAAGAGGCGAAGCTAAGCGCCAATCCTTGTAACAACATCGTACTCACCTCGTAAACGAAAGAATAATGGCTGTGGCTACCGCTACGGAGACAGCTGTCAGCATGGCTTCTACTCCGCGTGAAACACCTGCAACCAAATCACCAGCCATCAAATCCCGAAGCGAGTTGGTAATGGCAATCCCCGGAAACAACGGAAGCATCGCACCAATAATAATGATGCTTAAATGCAACTGCGGAAAGAACGTCACGGTCAACAACGCGAAAAGTCCTCCTAGTAAAGCGGCAGAGAACTCCGTAAAAAACTTCATCCGGACAAACTGTTCTAAATATTCCTGGCTGAGGTTAACGATCAACCCTGCCATCGCAGAAGGAACCAAACTGAACCAATCTCCCCCTGCAAGCATAGAAAAGGAGCCGCTGGCCGTAGCGGCTGCTAGATGCTGCAACCATTTCGGATAGATCTGCTTTTTCTGATCGATCTCACGCAGCGTCCGATAGGCTTGCTCCAAATTAATTTTCCCACCGACAAACTGTCGGGAAACATCATTCACGAGCGTAATTTTATTGAGGTTGGTCGTACGTTTGGGGGTACGAACCATTCTTGTATGATCCAGTCCACTGCAACGAAAGGACAGAATGATGCTCGTGGGCGTAGCGGAGCTGTTGACGTCATCCATCCCCGCAGCCTTCGCAATCAATGCCATTGTCTCTTCCGTCCGGTATGTCTCTCCACCGTTTTTCAAAATAATCGAGCCTGCCAACAAGCAAGTATCCATCACCAAATCTGAGGACACGAACCGTCACATCCTTCACATAAACCATGCGTAATACAAAGTGCCAGCCAATAGGAGTAACGAGGCGACAAAAAGACCGTTAATGCCCGCCCCTGCGTTCCCTTTCGTCCGTGTTTTCTTTTGCGGCTTTTGCGGTTTGGCAACCATGCTATCTCGCAAGACTGCCAACAGCTCCGCGCGCATTTCTTTCGCGGTCGCAAACTTACCGTGAAACGCCTTCAATAAAGGCTCCCGGTAAGGGTACAGGCTGTCACTTTTTCGTATTATATCACAGAGTAATATCGTGTGACGTGGGTCACCAAGGCTGTTTTTCCACGTTTCTGCTCCAACCGTCAGACGCACCATCATCACGGCTGTCGAGAACAGGTCATAACTTACTTCAGCCCGTCTATCACCTGCGTGCCAAAAAGCTCGATCATACTCTTCTGTAAACTGCCGAACGGCGTTGCCCAGCTTGGTCACTCCACCGAAATCAATCAAACGTACCTGCTTGTCCGTTTGGGTAACCATCACATTCTGCGGTTTCAAATCACCAAAAATATAGCCATGCTGGTGCAAAACATTCAGTCGCGCCAGCAATTGAACCATCATCACGGCCACCCAGTCCGTACCCTCTTGCTTGATATATTCATCCAATTGTAGGCCTTGGAGATACTCCATGGCATAAAACGTACAGGCCTTCCCATTTACAACAATATCGTCCACGTCGCACAGGAGCGGTCCCACTTTGGAATCCCGCCCCTGCTGTGTGCTTTTCAACACATTCACTTCCATTAAAATGTCTATGCCTTCCACACCGACCTTAACCGCGCGCTGTTCGCCACCTTGGGATACCAAGTACACGGTCCCGTTTGCACCACGCCCCAACTCCCGTAAGACGTGATACGATTTTTTGTTCCATTTGCCTGTAAAGTGCTTGGGCAGGTCGGGGGTGGCTGCCTTAAAAGACATGGTCACGCAGCATTCCGTTCGAGTCGTCCTCTTCGTCTTGGTCGATGTAACGCTCTTGCAGCGAGCGTGGGAGCTTGTCCTGCTCAAACAGGGCAATTGCCTCTACGATGGCGGGGCCTGTAGGAGTAATTCCGCTCATCGCCAAATCACTCGTAATTTGATGGGCCTGCTCGACCTTTTCTGTCCACGGAATGCGGATATCGAGATGCTTTTGTTTCCCCGGAAATGAACCGACCGCCATTCTGCTGTGTCCACTCCGCGAATGCAGACTGATACTGAAATCGTGTATCGCTTGCTGAACAGCCGACAGCTTTGGCTTCATACTTCCTGAGGTATCCACCAGCATCACGACGTTCAAGCTGCTTTTTTCACCCAGCTCGTCAACCATTCCGGCAACCTGCACTCTTTTATCAGGTGCCAGCTCATCTATTCCGGAATCGCCCAAAATCTCTTTTAATTCTTTATTGACCACTTGATGAATGGTGCGCGTCATCGCTTTTCGCGTCAGCATTTGTACCGTTTGCGCAAGCTGTTGGGGGTACACGATGTCGCAGAGTCCACCACCTGCTTCGGCAATATCCCTGATTTCCTTCTCCCCTTTTTCACCCAGCTCACTCTTGTCGATTACACCAATTACATTGACCGTAATCCCTTGCTCCCTTGCCAGTGCCGCCGCCGCAACGGGACTCATCCCCGAGTTGGAGCAGCCGTCTGTCACTACCAGTATTTGACGAAGTGTCGCTTCTTTCACAATAATCTCCCCATTCGATCTGTTTTGTCAGTCCCAGCTCCGTGTAGCGACCGTTCATTCACTTCACTTCGCAGGGTATTTTTAGCAACAGTATCGACGGGTAATAGAGAAAACATACTCCTAACTCACAATCCGTGGACGCTCGAGCTTTTCCATCCCATGCACCGCGATGGCAGCCCACTGTGGTACAAAGCGGTCAACTCGCGCCACCAACACGGTCATGTCATCGACAATTTGTCCGGAATGCTGGCGAATGACTTTTTCCAACAGTAAATCAGCAACCTCCTGTGGATCATTCGTCTCCAGTTCGCTGATGATTCGCTTCATCCACGCTTGCCTATTCTCAATATGGCGCGGCGCCTCATAGATGCCATCAGACATCATGACGAGCAAATCACCTGGCTTGAGCATACGAGATACGACATCCACCTCGATTTCTTCCAAAATCCCCACCGGCAGGTTGTTGGCGGTGATTGTGATGACATCTTTATTTCTTTTGACAAAGCTCGGGGTGGAGCCGATTTTTACAAAACGGGTATGAGCTGTTTGCAAATCGATCAGAGCCAAGTCCACCGTCGCGAACATTTCCTCCTTGGAGCGCAGGGCGAGCACGGAGTTAACGGTTTTGATCGAAATTTTTTCGTCCATACCAGATCGTAGAAGCTGTTGGAGCATATCGAGGGCCGACTGACTCTCTATAGATGCCCGCTCGCCATTTCCCATTCCATCGCTGATCGCCAGCGCCATTTTTCCATTACCCAAATCCATCGTGCGGAAGCTGTCACCAGATAATAGCTTGCCGTCCTTGGCTGCACCTGCGACCCCGATATCGATCTCATACGTTTTGGCGGAAGCAAGGCACATCGTGCATGAACCGTCTTTTTGCGCTTCACAATGCCGCTCGCGAACCACAATGTTTTCTCCCAAAATCTCCGTGAGCATGGGAGCCACGATCTTCGCGCATTCATCACGGCCATAGCAAGTCGGCTGACTGATTTCAATATCGACCTTCCCTTCTTCCAAGCTGTGTATTTCTACGCGGCGCACCGACAGACCCAAGCCCTCCAATGCTTGTGAGACCTGCTTTTCCTGAAAACTCAGTTCCATTCCCTCCCGTTGTATTTCCCGGGCAAAATCACTCATGACACGCGAGACTCCCGAGAGCTGGTCAGCTACAAGCATCCGGCTTTCTTTTACCTGCTTTTTCAGTTGGTCAAACGATTGCTGGCGATCGTATTCCTGCTCCATTACAGTCATGACCTTTTCGGTTTTGACACACTTGCGCTCCCAATCACGTGGCGGAGTAACGCCTGCCAAGGTACCATGCTCGTACACTTTTTCCATCAAAAAGCGCATTCCCTCATAGGTCGATTGCGTATCTTTTTCCCAGCATTGTTCTTTTTTCCAGCATTTCTGGCAGGTGAATTCAGATACGCGGCTGAGAAAGGCATCGGCCTGTTCTTCTATTTCTTCAGGATCGGCTGTCTGGGCAAAGCTATGGGAGAGTTGCGTAAACAAATCGGAGAATTGCTGGATTTTGCCCGCTGTCACATCGCGGACTCTGCGCATGTATTCTTGATGGGATTGTTGATTCTCGGGAGTCCCGGGGATAAATCGGGCTACTTTTTTCCAAAGTGCAGCAGGGGTCAGAATGAAGAGCACAATCGCCAGAGAGGTTTCAATCAAGGAGTAGTAGAGTGTCTCTTCTGCTCCACCGTAAATCGCAAGGATAGCCGTACCAA
This sequence comes from Brevibacillus fortis, assembly GCF_046196545.1. Lineage (GTDB taxonomy): Bacteria > Bacillota > Bacilli > Brevibacillales > Brevibacillaceae > Brevibacillus > Brevibacillus fortis_A. The sequence goes on along the minus strand of NZ_CP176370.1, from coordinate 130,773 downwards.
TCAGCAAGCCTGCAGATACGCCCACTTTGCCGCCTTCCTTCAGCAAGCCTGCCAAAAGACCGGAAAAAGCAAGCAGATTGATTTGTAAAAGAGCACTCACATTAGCCAGACTGAGGATGAGGCCTGTGACCACACCAACAGCCGCACCGATCGTGCCACCACCGACAAAAGCAAAGACGAGCAGCAAATAGCGTGTAAGTACATGCTCCATCGAAATGCCTTCGACCAACCAATCCACAGTACCCGTCATCAAGGAAGCCAGTAAAATGACTAACGAAACGATCTCTTCATTTTTGAGAGGTTCGTAAGGCTTCGCCAAATGAATGATCGATAAGGATTGGATGAAGATGAGCGTCAGTACAAAGCCAAGAATCGCTTCCACTGCTACCATCACCAGCTCGTAGGTCGTTACCTGATTGGTCAGAACCGCATACAACAGACGGCTGATGAATATCGTCCCGACGACCAGCAAAGGCGTCCGTGAAAAATCTTTCTTGCGCATTTTATTCATCAGCTTGCAGGCAAACAAGGCAAGTATCACGCTCAAGGCGGTTTCCAGTCCAACAGGCACCGACTGGGTAAAAGCACCGATAATAAGAGCCATCCCCGTGACAAGCAAACAATCTCGACGAATATAGAACATGACAATGAAATACGGTATAGCAAAGGGGGTTAGCTCTTCCACGATTAGAGCTCGTCCTAATAAGAAGCCCATGAGGATGGGGAGAACATTCCACTTCTCTATGAAATCTGCTACTTTTTCTCCCCACGTCTGGGCAGTGGTACCCATTCGATCGGACACTTGGCGCGTCCAAGCCTGTCCGGCTTGTGTTACGTTTTTGTTCGCAATCATTTCGCTCCACCCCGTTCTTGGTCAATGTGTTTCTCCATTATACGGAGGGGGCATTGTAAAATTTGTCAAAAATCCAATGAATATTCACAGAATCGTGCGACAAATTCAGTAGCGAAAACGGACAAAAAAAACCGACGTTATGGCGGATAACGTCGGCTGACAGGTGATTCGCGCTTTGCGAAACGGGCTTAGGATACTTTATTCGTCAAGACTTTGAAATGACCTTCCTATTTTTACAGTCAAAATGCGCTTTTCACAAAGAAAGAAAAGTCATAATTTTCGGAATCAAAAAGACCGACCGCGGCCCTTTTTCTCTACGCCTTTCTTCAAGGAGGACTGCCTGTCTTCACTTTCCTTCAAAAAACGGTTCAGCTTTTCTTCAAAGCCTTCTCTTCGCTCCCGTTGATAGCGGGGTGGCCGTTCCTTTTCCATTGTTTTTTTGATAGAGAGCCCGATTTTACCATCACGGAGGCTGAGGACTTTTACTTTTACCGTGTCCCCTATTTTTAAAAATTGATGGATGTCCCGGACGTAGACGTCAGCAATTTCACTAATATGCACCAGTCCGGTCACATCGCCTGGCAGCTGTACAAACGCTCCGAATTTGGTGATACCCGTGACTTTCCCTTCCAGTATGCTCCCGACCTCGATCTCCATGATGTGGAATGCCTCCCTCTCGTTGAAGATCAGCTGTATACTCAATCTGGAATGATATAGATGCTTTCGCCCTGCTTGGTAAACAAAATTCGCTTACGGACCAGCTCTGCCAAGTACTCCTGATCGTTTAGCCGGCTTGCTTCATAGGTCAGATCCTCTTGTTTTTGCTGCAAGATCGCTGATTCTTGCTTCAGGGCTTCCAGCTCCGTCTCCTTCTTGGACAACTCGCCACTTTGCAAAAACAATGTATAGCTAGTCCAGACGAAAAAACACAGGATCACAAAGAAAAAGAGACGCATTCTCCTTCTTTGCCCTTTTCGGTTAATGGAAGAGGTTCTTGCTTCCTTCATCAGTACGCCACCTCGAATCTACTCCCGCTTTCTCTTTGAGTGAAACCAATTCTTCCAATTGGTCCAAATTCCTGTTGTTTTTCCGTACATTTTTTTCCACAAATGTTGACCCCATCTGGCAAAAGGGGAGGTGACAAAACGCGTCACTTTCCACAAAAAGCCGAGAATCGCGAGCAACACGGAATACAAAAATGTCAGCACCATGATGATCACTCGGAAAAGAAAGAGCACAGGACGTACAAGCAGGATGTCTATAATTTTTACGACCGTACGGTAAAACCACTGACAGAATTTTATCACGCGGTGCAAGAAAAGGATATACTTCTTACTACCTATTAAGAAGTACAGCCACGCGCCAAATATCATTCCAAAAAATATCGGAAACCGAATAATCCCGTCGTTCACTTTCACCAAAATTAAGAAGACAGCACCCATACTGCCCACCCAAAAAAGGATGTCAAAGAAAAAGACCAACCAGAGTGGCAGTCTGGCCTTGCCCTTAAATACATGGTACGTATCAAATCCCATACCCATCAGTGCACCACACGTCGACATGGCCAATACCGTCTGTAACTGGATGACGATGTTCACTTGAATAACTTGCCGAAGAATCCTCTCGACCGATCGCCGGCCTGCCCTTGCTCCAGATAGGCCATCTCGTGAACGAGCCCCTCGATCGCTACTTCTCCGGTTTCCAAACTCAGATTTTTCATATGCAGGTTTTGGCCTCGTATAGTTAAAAAGCCGCCGTCCGTCTCCAAGAGGAATTCTTCGCTGTCAAAGCTTTCGACGTTTTTTACTCCCGATATCGCTAAGCTGCGACGATTAATCATCACGACTTCATGACGTGGCCGTCTCGTGTGATCGTTCATGATTACTCCCTCCTCACGTACCCTTCTTGTACTATCGTATGGGGAGGGATGTCCTCTTAGAACAAAAAACCCCGTATTTATACGGGGTTTTCGTCTAATTATCCTTACTTGTAAACGGTGTAGTTCCCGTTCACATAGATGATTTTGTAACCAGTACGCTCCGTGATGGTTTTAAGAGGCAGGGTAGGAACGTTGTTTTTCAGCTGAACCGCTGCAGGCAGCGTTACATTTTTGCCATTGATGGTCGCTACGTTTGAACCGACCTTGAATTGCATAACCGTATTGCCGCTCACGACTTTGGCAGTCGTTTTGGTGTAGCTGATCGAAAACCCGAGGGCATCCCGGAAAAACGTAGTTGGCATCAGCGTGTTGCCATTTACGGTATACGGTGCCACTGCGAGTCCGGTTGTTTTACCAGCCTTCGTAAAGGAAGCGACGTTCTGCTTGAAGCTCACGCCATTCAGAGCCACGATGGTCGCCGGACGAGAGAAGAGCAAGCCTCTCTCCTCAGAGTTGTAGACGCCAATGCTGTACACACCTGGCGTAGCCGGATTTACAATGCCAGCAGTCTCGGCGATATTGACCTGAGCTGCTGTTTTTGCCGGAATATCCTGGGCAGGAATAATAATCAGATTTTGTCCGCGCACACCAACAAAGCTAGCCGCCACACCATTCACCGTTACTGTGTTTGCTGGCAAGTATGCTGGAACACGGAAGCCAACTGGGAGTACGACTTCAATGAAGCCTTGATTGCGAACAATCGGAGCACCCATCGCCTTGATGCCGATTGAAATACCAGCAGGAGTAGAGGCAGTCGCTCTCGTCAGCCCAACCGTTGCCAATGTATTATCCACCGCAACTGGAGGAGTCACTCCGGAAACTTGAAATTCCTTCGACTTATAGGTCTTGTTGTCGAGTTTGGCCGTCACGGTATATGTTCCCGCTGTTCTCGGAGTGGTCAAGTAGCCTTCGAATGCAAACTTGATGGTCGCGCGATTCGTGCTACTGAATCCGTAAGGGGTACGGAAATAAACCTTATTCCCCAACACGCTTACATTCGTCACTTGAGCATTATTGACGGTGACGCTGTTGCTGGTAAGAATCGGAGGAACGGTTACCCCACTTGGGAATTCGACCTCGATTTCTACGTTCGACCCCAGCTTGGAGGAAAGATCCATATCAAACGTATAGCTCGTACGCGCTCCCGCTGAACTGTCCGACAAAGAAACGGTGAATGGCGTATTGCTTGTGTTTGTAATCTCTACATCTTTTGACTTGTATTCTTTGCTGTCGTATTCGACTTCATACGAATAGTACTTGTCTGGTTTCGATGGGTTTACAATCCCCGCAGAAGAGGTAAACTCCAGCTTTATGTAGCTATCTCCGTCTGCACCACTCGGAATCTCAATCCGAATCGAGTCGTTGTCGAGAATAGAGACGTAATCCGGTTTGTACCCGTTTACCTTCACATCAGATTTGCTGATGCTTTTTGGCAGCATGTCCTTGGAAGGGAAATTCACATAAATGTATTTGCCCTCTTTCAGCTTGCTTTTCGAGGAGAGACTAAATTTTCCGAGCGTTAAAGAGATGGTGTCCTCGGCATTTTTGCTGCTATGGGAAGCCTCGAAGTCACCCTTGCTACTACTGCTGCTACTGCTCGAAGATTTGCTGATCGTAATCTTTTCGCCCTTGTAGCTGGTCTCCGCACTTGTTTTGACTTCGATTTCGTAGCTGCCCTTGTCTTCCGGGTTGGTGATATTATCAATGGTCAGTGTGAGCACAGTGCCTTTTTTGATCTTTTCATCGACTTCAATCTCGACCACATTCTTGCTTACGTATACGCTGTCGATCGAAATTTCGTCATCGTCGTCATCTTCTAGCGTGACGTGCGATTTTTTCAATTTTTTATCCACCGAATAGTCAGATGGGAACCTAACGAAAATACTGTCACCCGATGATAGGTCCTTATTGATTTCAAACTCAATCGTATATTCTGTTTCCTCGTCCACACGTGTATTGTCTGCAGAAACATCCTCGATAGAGAGAGCATAAGCCGCTTTTGGCTCGAGCATCAGTGGACTTACCAGTACCGCAGTGGCCAGCAGCACTGAGATCCCTTTGTTTACGCTTTTGTTCAACGGTAACGCCTCCTTCTCTACAATTCCCTACTATGATAGGAAATGTTCGGCAGGAAAGGGTTACAGACTGGTAACGAATGATTTTACCCACAGCTTGGAAAAGTCGACCCATCCAAACGAATCGACCGCAATTCCTTGCAAGGCGGGATGGTAGTGATCGAATCGCTTCGCATGGTACAGGAAAAGCAACCACGCCTCATCCCTAAGTGTGTCCTCCATCTTTTCCAAAGCGCGCATACGTTCTTTGCTGTCCTGTAGTTGAAGAATTTTTGACATTCGCTCCTCAACAATCGCCAGCCTATCATCATCTAAAAAACGATGCACCAAGGAGCATTTGTTTTTATATACCTCCATCAGCCCCAGCTCGATATCACGTTGCAGGACTTCTCCCATCATAGCCATATCGGCCTGTTGAGCTGTATCGTACGACAGGAACTGATCTTTCGTGACGCCCTGCAATTCAAGTCGAATACCAACCCGCTGACACCTCTCCTGAAGCCACTCTGCTTCTTCTCTCACTTTTTTCGCGTCGTTGAAACTCAACAAGACAGCCTCGCCCTGATAAGCACTTTTTTGTAGCCAACGAGCCGCTTCCTCTATGGTATGTGAGGAAAAGTGCATGTGTTGGCTTCTCTCAGGCAAAAAGCTTCCGGCAGGCGTAAACGTATCTTTTTTCAAGTCTCGAATCATTTGTACGGGGTCGATCAAAAGTTTGATTGCCTGGCGAAAAGCGAAGTCGTGCTGAATACCTGGTTTTCGAAAGTTGAAGTTCAGATAGTGACAGCCTACCTCTTGAACCTCCAAAGATTTGCTATCATCTTCCGTCGCTTCATCCTCAGCCAGCGAGAGTTGATACCGTTGCTTCGAAGAACATGATCCCGGTACTCGCCAGATTTCTACCCGATCCAGAATCGCCCGCTCCCGATAATAGTCGTCGAACGCTGCCAATACCAACCGATCCTCTGTAAATTCGACCATCCGAAACGGGCCTGTCCCTACAATCGCAGACTCCGAAAACGGCACATCATGCGGCAAAATCGACATCCCGATGCAAGATACCAAATGCAAGAAAAAACCGTTTGGCTTCCGTAGATAAAAAGTAATGGCCCCGTCATTTCGCTGTTCGATCCAATCGATATCTTCCACTTGCCAACGAAACGGTGAATCTAGCTCAATCAGTCGCTGAGCGGTATAGGCTACGTCTTCTCCTGTCAGTACACGACCATGGTGAAAGCGAACTCCTTTTCGTAAATAAAAGGTCCAAGCAGTCATATCCAGATTGCTTTCCCAAGCGTAGGCTAGCTGGGGCTTAAAATCTTGTGTAGGCAAATCGAAAATGACGAGCGTATGGCAGATTTGCTGGATAAAATGACTCTCAGCCGCTACGGCTACGAATGCGGGATCGATGGTTGAAAAAGCTCGTTCACGTGGAATACGTAAAATTTCCTGACGTCTCTTATCGTTCTCTTCCGCGACAAATCCGAATTGACTGTCCCACTTTTCCTGCAAAAGCCGCTTCGGACCCGCAGGCAAATTTTTATGATGCAAAAGCTCCACTGCTTCCCCAACGTTTCCGTCCATCAATAGCTTCTGAAAGTAACTGACCAAAAAGTCAGTGATATCGCAGAGAATCGTAAGTCTCGAATGATTTCCCCGTCCTACGCCTGCCTTCCATAAAAGGAGCCCCTCACTCTCCCATTTGCGCAGAATCAGTTTCACATTGCGGGGCGTACAGCATAAAAGCTGGGACAACTCTTGTATACCGATCTTTTGTTCGCGCCCCGTCTCCCATTCTGATAACCCGAGTAGCATCTGCATAAAGTGCTCATTGCTTTTCATAAGGTATCTCATTCCTTAAAAGGTGAAATTCATAGAGGAATCTTACTCTTTTTATTCTCCTTTTCATAGCTACAATTGGAAAAAAAGGAGGTCGTCCCCATGAGCTTTTCGCAACTCCATCCCAACATCCGCATACGAATCGTGACTTCCTTTCTGACACGTCTGGTGGGAAATATGATCTTCCCTTTTATGGCCATCTACTTTTCTGCCAAGCTCGGTCCTGCTATAACAGGGCTCCTGTTAGTCCTGACCGTATGTGCACAAATCTTGATGGGCTTCTACGGCGGCTACCTGGCTGATCGTTGGGGCAGAAAAAAAGTGATGGTATACGGGCAATGGATTCAGTGCTTCGCTCTCTTCATCATGATGGCAGCGAACTCCCCGTGGCTCGATTCTGCTTGGCTCACGTTTGCCATGATGCTCGTCCAGAATGCGAGTAACGGAATGATTAACCCCGCCGCAGATGCGATGCTCATCGATGTCAGTACGAAAGAAAACCGTACGTATATGTACGGCATCAACTACTGGTCCAACAACTTATCGATTGCGCTAGGTTCTGTGGTGGGAGGTCTCTTGTTTGCTACCCATCGCTTTGAACTGCTCCTCGTGCTAACGGTTATCAGCTTTCTCACACTTGTGATTATCGCTTTTTCGATCAAGGAATCGTACCAGCCAAAGCCAATGAACCATGTCAGAACGGGGACAGGTATCTTACGGGATATGGTCGCAAGCTACAAGCTTGTAATGACTGACCGTCGTTTCATCCTCTTTTCACTAAGCGGCATGCTCATCTTTGCACCGGAATTCCAAACACCTAACTACATCGCTGTCAGGCTTGCTCAGGAGTTTGCACCCCGGAGCTTTAGCTTGTTTGACTGGTTTACTGTTGAACTGACCGGCATCAAAATATTCAGCCTGATCCAGCTCGAAAATACGCTGCTCGTGGTATTGTTCTCTCTTGCCGTCACCAAGCTCATCGAGCACTTGAAAGAAGCTCCTGCCTTGTATATAAGTGGGCTTATGTATATTGCCGGGTACTCACTGATCATGTACAGCAACTCCCTTATCGTTATCCTGGCCGCGGTGCTTATAAGCACGATGGGCGAGCTGATTCACGCTCCCATTCGCCAAACCTATCTGGCGCAAATTGTAAAAGATGATTTGCGTAGCTCCTATATGGCTGTGAACGGACTCGTTGTGCCCGGCGCACGGATCATGGGGGCAGTCGGTATCACTTTGGGAGCTGTCCTCCCTTCCTATCTAATGGCACTCCTCATCTTTTCGCTGGGGATCTTAGGCGTTATCCTCACCCGCTCGATCGTGTTGCAAATGGATTCCAAAGAACGTTTACTTCCTCACGCAAAAGAAGCTGCCCGATGACACAGGCAGCTTCTTCTTTTGGAATATCTACTGGTTCGACAGGCTCTCCAGGATAGCATCGCCTCTCTCGCCAATTTTCACGATCGCGTATTTAGCATTCCGCTCCACTTCAAGTCCGGTTCCTTCTGGGACAAAATAGCTTTCTATGCCGTATTCCACTCGACTGCCACCGATTGTGTTTCCATTAATCATCACATCCGATGAATGAGGCTCGTAGGTACGATTCCATCGACCACCGATCTCATAAAAGCCACTGTAGTTGTACAATCCATTTGCTTGTTGGCGGAGTACCACACGAATCTTATCCTCCGAGTCAATCTCTTCTCGATCCAATGTGGATATGGTGTAGTTAAGCCTTACATAATCACCTTGCAGCAACGAACGCGGATCGATTGGAACCAGCTCCAGCTTCACCGTTTTTCCGTTGGCCAGGATCGTCTCACTACTCCATACTTGATAGCCAATCAAAACAAATTGCAGCAAAATGACAGGAAGCAACACAAGCGCTTTTCTCACAAAAAGGGAAGGCTCGCTTCTCGGCCACTCGAATTTCGACCTTCGATCCCACCACAGGGTAGCGATGAAAAACACCAGACTGAGCAAAAGCAGGCTCAGTGACTTGTGCAGCAAGCTCCATAGCATGTCGTAGTACTTCATGAGGAGAAAGGCAAACCAGAAACCGAGTACAATTCCGAATCTCACCTTATTTTGCTGATGCAATGTCCGATACAACAAATACGTGCTGACTACGAAAAAAGCCAGATTCACGATCACATTCATGGAGCCCGATTGAAACCCTTCCTCTGTCAGGATCAAAAGCGAGAGTAAGGCATACACCAACGAGCTGTTTTGCAAAACGACTGGCAATTGCTTTACGTAATGCATCGCCAGCTGCGTAGCAAATATGATCAAGAGCACGGATTCAAAGGAAGGCAGGTACTCATTCAACTTCGTAGCCAGGACGACTAAAAAGGTCAGCTGTGTCAAAAGCCGCGCCGGAATGGCAGAGACAGCTTTCCACACGTATAACAGTACCAACAGGAAAACGATCCAGTAAGCTCCTTCTAAAAAGAGAACAGAACCGACACCCAATATATACCCCATTGTGAGTAGCGTATATCGTACCGTTGCATTCATCCCTTTCATAAATACCACAGGGCCAATAAAGGCAATTAATGAAAGGAAAAACAGTAAATAAATAACGGTTTCCTCTTCAATGATCAGAAAAAGCAGACCTGCTATCGAAATGGCTCCAATGGATGCGGCGATTGTCGTGACGAGAACCGTGAATGCCTCTTGAAAAAACACCACCCATTTGCTTTTTTGATACGCTGATTCCTTGCGCAGCCAATTAATCCCTGCAACTGCTCCCCAAACAATGAGTGCGGCCAGCAGCAGCATCAAAACAAAAAAGCCTTCTGAGAAATACTTCACCATGTAGGATATGAATGTAACGAGCACAAACAGCGAGAGCAGCGAGGCCGTCACAATCAAAAACCCGCGACTCGGCACCCATTTTAAAAACGTGACAAACAGGATCCCGCCCGTCAGGACATATAAAAGCTCAGGAAACGAGCCGTATACCTCCGTGAAAGATGACCAGAAAAGACTGACGGAAAAGGTAAGAAAAGATAAGTAGTAGATCGGTTTAGAATGTAGTCTTCCTGTCGTGGTTAGCCAGAACAAGACCATATTTCCCAAGGCAATCAACCAAAAAATCATGAACCACCACTCGTCTTCACGCGCTACATGAATGACTGATGGATGGAGAAAGAAGTAAATCGCCAAATGAGCGAGGACATAGCTGATGACATAGAATGGCTGATAGCGCGTGAAAATCGCGAATAGCAAATTCGGAATGAGCCATACGACGAACAGCATATAGCTATCGGCATGACTATTGTATATTTGCCCCAACAAAGCCACACTGATGCCAAAAGCCAAGCCTCCAGCCACCAGAAGCCAATCGCTCAAAAACGAATGTCGCTTAATGAAACGCAGTCCATAGGATAACAAATAAAAAAGAACGAGGATTGCCACACTGACGCCGATCTTTTGTTCCCTGACCATGAGCGGCCAGTTCGAGGCAAAAAAGTACAGGATAGATGATAACAGAAGCGAAATGGACAAAAAGTAGCCCGTTCGAACTCCGTTTTGTTGCATACAGCACACATCCCTTCGGAAATGCCTTCAGGTACTCTCATTATATCCTTTGATTGGGAAAAAAGCCTAAAAAAAGACTGCCATCTCGGCAGTCTCTTTTCGCGCACACATTACCCTTTGAGGTAGGCGTCTTCTTCTTTTTCATCACGCGGAACGGGAACTTCGCCAATGACGGTATACAGCGAAGCCGCTTCTTCCTTGCGCGGGTTTTCCTTGATGTCCTCTACTTTTACCGACACGATTTTTTGTCCAAAACGGATCGCCAGCTTGTCGCCGATTTTTACGTTACTGGATGCCTTTGCAGGGCGATCGTTGATTTCCACACGCTGTTTGTCGCACACTTCTTTTGCGAGCGTGCGCCGCTTGATCAGTCGAGACACTTTCAAATATTTATCGAGTCTCATGTTTGGCTTCCTCCCACCATTTGTCCATCTCTTGCAGGTCTGTCTGCTCGAAGGTACGACCTGCCTCTTGCAGCTTGCCTTCAATATAGGAAAAGCGCTTCTTGAACTTGTTGTTGGTCAATGCGAGGGCTTCCTCCGGATCGAGCTTCAGGAAGCGCGCCAGATTGACTACCGCAAATAGCAAATCACCCAGCTCGCCAGCGCGTTCTTCCTCTGATGCTTCTTGCAGCTCGCGGTACTCCTCTTCTACCTTTTTGTACACGTCTGCGATATCGTCCCAGTCAAAGCCGACTTGGGCTGCTTTTTTCTGTAGCTTGTACGCATACATCAGTGCTGGCAAGTCACGCGGTATTCCCGCCAACTGTGATTGAACCGTTACATCGATGCCTTTTGCTGCTTTTTCCTGTGCTTTGATTTCCTGCCAATTCGCCAGCGCTTCCTCGGAATCATTCGCGCTCTTTTCCCCGAATACGTGCGGGTGGCGGCGAACTAGCTTTTCATTCAACGTCGCGACAACATCATCTACCGAAAAATATCCGTCTTCGGCTGCCATCTGCGAATGCAGCATGATTTGCATCAACAAATCACCCAGCTCCTCACACATCGCATCTGGATCATCGTCGTCGATCGTCTCCAAAACCTCGTACGTCTCTTCAATCAAGTTTTTGCGGATGCTTTGATGTGTTTGCTCCCGATCCCACGGGCATCCACCCGGACTGCGCAGGATCGCCACGATCTCCTTCAAGTAGGAGAATTGGCGGTACGATACCTTCTCGTCCTTCGTCGGCGGTACATACACCAGAGACAAATTCCCGAAATGATCGAGTCTGTCCAGTTCATACAACGGCACTGTCTCAATGATTTCTTGCCCCGCTACCCCTACGGCAGTCGCTACCGTCACCTCGTAATCGTCCGGCAGCACTTCCATCAAGGTCAACTTCACATCAGAAGCCACAAAGGCATCGTACACTTGCGCAATAATCGTATGCAGACCCGGAGATACTTGATGAGCAGCGAGCGCCGTCCCATCCAGCAAAGAGAACCCCTCGATCGGGTCGATATGTAGGCGGGCAAACAACGGATCGATAAAGCTCTGTCCACCGCCAATTTCGATCTCTACTCCACGTTTTGGTCCCTCTGCCAACAACAGCTGCACAGTACGTTCCGCCACCAAAGGATGACCAGGCACGGCATAGACAAGACTGCCTGCTTCGTTTACCCGTGAAAAAAGCCGCTCCACAATATCGGTGTACACATCGGAAAACGTATCGTGCTGCTCATATACAGCATCAAAGGACTCAATCGCGATGCCTTCTGCGATCAACTCGGCTACGACCGGATGCTCTTTCGTGCGCAAATACAGCTGTTTAGCAGCCTTGAGCGTACGATAGATGCCATAAGGGAGCTGGTCCAAATCTCCGGCACCAAGACCGACTACGGTAATGGTCTTATTCTTCATTTCCACTCGCCACGCCTCCTTTTCGTTCTATCTCGCTTTCTCCGCTGGGAGGAGCTTATATTTCGTTAACAGCGAAGCAATTCGCTTCCCTTTTGGCAAAAATTGAATATCGTTTCTCGTGAGTCCACCCGTTTTCAATAGCGCCAGCAAATAGACCAATGCTCCCGAACCGACAGCAATCAATCCGACCAGCGTATGGAACAAGCGATTCGAAAGTCCGGCACTGCCAAGCACCGTATTAGCGAGCCACTCGACCAGCAATACGACAATCGACATCACCACGACGGAGATGAATGGCTTTTTCACCGTTTGGCGGAATCCGATGTGTGCCCCCGTGTATTTGCTTACCGCAAGAACGTTCAGTCCCATGGCGACCAAATAAGCTAAAACAGTGGACACTGCCGCACCAGAGATACCCCAGAACGGAACGAGTGCCAGATTGAGGATGAGCTTCACCAATACACCAATAAACAGGTTGCGGGCAGGTCGCATTACACGTCCCAAGCCTTGCAAAATCCCCGCGCTGGCAATACTCACTGTGGCGAAAATAATCGTGAAGGACTGTACAGCGAGGGCCTCGGTACCGTTGCTGTCTCCGTAGAGCATGACGTTGATCGGCTCCGCCAACAGAGCCAGTCCAAAGGAAGCAGGCAATCCCAACAGGAAGGTCAGTCGAATTGCGACTTCGGAACGATGAGAGATCAATTGATGCTGGCGCTGGGCAACAGCTTCACTGATTGCAGGTACTAATGCCAGCGACAAGGACGTGGCGAAAAACGTACCAAACTGAATGAGTGGCTGACCACGGTCAAATGCACCCTTTGCCAGCTTGGCCAAGTCCTCCGGGGTCCCGCTCCATTGCAGCATATTGACGACGGTCATCGAGTCTACAAGAGGAACAAGCGGCAGAACCAGTGCGCCCATACAAATCGGAACGGCATAGGTCAAGAGATGACGTAATATCTGGCGATTGGTCCACGAATTCGCGGTTGAATGCTGCACTTGATTGATGGTCGTTAGCCCCATCTGCTTGTCTTTTCTCCAATACCAAAGCAAGACGAGAATAGCAGCAATGGCACCTGGAAAAGCAGCAAAAACGGCACCTGTACCAGCCATGTACGGGTCCTGATACATGCTCATCGCCCAGAATGCAGCGACCAGGATGAAAATCACCCGAATGAACTGCTCAGCGACCTGAGAGACGCCAGTCGGCATCATATTTTGATGTCCTTGAAAATAGCCTCGCAAGATCGCAACCATCGGCACCAACGGCAGTGACCAAGCTACCGCTCGGAGCGGGGTAATCAAATGCTCATCACCCATCATACGGGCAATCATAGGTGCCCCTCCATATAGCAGTAAGAAGAAAAAGAACCCGAGAACGACCAGCGATATACTGGCTACTCGAAACGCCCTGCGCGCCCCGATCGCATCCCCGACAGCGACGCGCTCTGAGACGATCTTGGAGATGGCGATGGGAAAACCCGCCGTCGCCAGAATCAACAACGTGGTGTACAGCGGGTATACTTGCATATATACGTACAAGCCGATATCTCCGGCAATGTTTTGGTATGGGATGCGGTATACAGCGCCTAAAAGCTTGGAGACAAGACCGGCAATTCCAAGTATCGCCGCGCCCTTCACAAATTGAACGGAAGCCTTTTCTTGAGCCATGTGCGTGAAATTTCTCCTCTCCAACCTAAAACTTCGTTCATTATACCACAAGGCCATAGGCACAAGAAAAACAGCCCCGGGGTACGAGGCTGTTTTTGCTGATCGATCCTACTGCTCCATCTGCTTTGCCAGGAAACCGGCCGCTGTTTCCGACATTTTAATCTCCAAATCACTCATCTTCGTTGACTCGTTTTTGTTGAGGAGGATCACTGACCCAATTGGATCTCCTCCTGCAACAATCGGTGCGATGACGAACGAGCCCATCGTCTCGTTCATATCACGACAAATTTCATAAGAGCCTGCGTTTTTCTCCAGTCGGGTCTTTCTCTCCTCCAGGCACTTCTCGACAATACTGCCGATCGGTTTCTCCAAGTATTCCTTTTTGGAGGCACCTGCCACAGCAATAACAGTATCCCTGTCTGAAATCAGTACGGTATGATTCATGCTTTCATACAAAGAATCCGCGTACTCCTTTGCAAAATCACCCAATTCTCCAATCGGTGAATACTTTTTGAGAATGACTTCTCCGTCACGATCCACAAAAATCTCAAGCGGGTCGCCCTCACGAATGCGCAGTGTACGACGAATCTCCTTAGGAATCACGACCCGACCGAGGTCGTCAATTCGACGAACGATACCAGTTGCTTTCATGTCTTGTTGCCTCGCTTTCCCGTAAGAAGTGGGTAGTGAATAGATGGTGGTTGGTTAGTTGTATTTTTTCCTCAAATTCTAATTTTAACTATGGGTGATGGTATCAATTTTTGCCAGTTACTTCAATTACTCTCCCCCGGGTGGTAGCGAGTGATAATAGTATTTGCCCATGTTTGAAGAATATGCGAGAAAACGAAAAAACAGGGAAACGAATTCCCTGTTTTTCATCGAACTGCTTATTTCTTCGCCGGAGCATCATTTTTGGACTGCGGGATGTTGAATTTCGTAATGAGCTTGTCCAGCTCGTTCTTGGCGAAAGCATCGTAGGCTTTCTCCAAAGAACTCGCGCGGAGCTGTTCTTTCATCTCATCAAAGGTCTTTTCTTTGCGATTCTCGACCTTAATAATATGGTAACCAAAATCGGTTTTTACTGGCGGGCCAACTTCACCGACTTTTTGCGTCAGGGATGCTTCTTTAAATTCTGGTACCCATTGCGTTACATCCGCATTTTCGTACAAGCCGCCAGACTGCTTGCTTCCTGGGTCATCTGTGAACTCTGTTGCCAGCTTCGCGAAGTCCTCACCCTTTTTCAGGCGCGCTACCAAGTCGTTGGAGATTTTCAACGCCTCTTCTGGTGTGCGCTTTTCGGTAGAGATCAGGATGTGGCGAACAGAAGCAACGGTACGGGAAGTTTTGTCCATTTGATCATAGGTTTGCTTCAGCGTAGCATCTTCGATATTCTTTTTCATCACATTGATGGACTGGTTGATCAGGTCCATCTGATTTACGATCATGTCCTTCGTTACGCCTTGGCCTTCCAAGAGCTTGTTGAACTGAGCTTCATCCTTGCCCAAAAAGCCCATGTACTGCGTTTTGATTTTCTCGAAAGTTTTCCCAGCGAGTTCTTTGGACTCTTTTTTCATGGCATCGTCAGAACGGCTAGCCAAAACCTTGGTAGCTGTATACTCACGCGCAAATGCTTTCAATGCGTTGCTATCTGCCATTTCAATCATGGTACCTTGTTGTGGGTTCATGAAGTTAATGACACGCAGAAACTCTTCGAACTCTTTTCCTGTTACAGTTCCTCCTTGATACTCCACAATGACCGCATTCTGGTCTGCTGCGTAAGGCAGAGTGAGTTTAGGGAATTGTACCAAAGGATCGTTAGCAGCTTGATTGCTGCCATCTGTCTGATTCGCTGGAGTTTTTGATTCTTGTTTCGCTTCTTCTGCTTTTCCGCCGCAACCAGTCATGAGTGCAACGACCAGAACAGCCGAAGATAGAATCGCTACAGAACGTTTCATAATTAAGGTTCTCCCTTCCCGGGCAAGCCCATTTTGTCAGTTATGACACAGGGCTCTCCGTACCGGTGTCTCTTCGCACCTGGTGAAATTGACGCAGCAGCTTTTCAACCAACTGCACGCCCTCATCTTCTTTTAACCCCTTTACTTTAACAGCAATCGTGATCTGTTGTCCACCCGACAGCCCAACCCTCTTGCCCCAGTTACTGGTAAGGGTAAACAAGGCTCCACCATCGATGTTGTTGTTCTGACTAGGGTGCAGGAACATTTTAATCTCGTCTGGATTCTTTTGGCTAATTTCGGTGATGTGGTGCTTCAAGGCATACACACGCAAACGAGAAATGGTCAACAGATTATCAACCGGCTTCGGAACTGGTCCAAAACGGTCTAGCAGCTCCTCTGCCAAATCGTCGACGTCTTCCAATGTAGACACCGCGACAAACTTTTTGTACATCTCGATTTTTTGTCGGCTGTCCGTAATGTACATCGACGGAATATAGGCATCCAGTTGCAGATTGATCTCCACAGGTGTGACAATTTCGTGTTTGACTTCGCCCTTCAGCTCATCAATGGCCTCTTTCAGCATCTGGCTGTACAAGTCGAATCCGACCGTATTAATAAAACCATGCTGCTCCGCGCCCAGCAAATTACCCGCTCCACGAATGGACAAGTCTCGCATCGCGATCTTGAAACCAGAGCCGAGCTCGGTAAATTCCTTGATGGCTTGCAGACGTTTTTCTGCTACCTCTGTCAGCACCTTGTCCCGCTGGTACGTAAAGTAAGCGTACGCAATTCGATTGGAACGACCTACACGTCCACGCAGCTGATACAGCTGGGACAAGCCCATTTTATCTGCATTGTAAATAATCAGCGTATTGACGTTCGGGATGTCCACCCCGGTCTCAATGATCGTCGTGCTGACCAATACGTCAAAATTCCCTTCCAAAAAGTCGAGAATGACGCCTTCCAGCTCGCTTTCGTTCATCTGCCCATGCGCCACAGCGATGCGCGCGTCGGGAACGAGCATAGAAATCTGCTCCGCCATCTGTTCGATTCCTTGTACTTGGTTGTAGAGGAAGAACACTTGCCCATCGCGAGCCATCTCACGCTCAATCGCTTCGCGAACGAGAGCAGGGCTGTAATCCATCACATACGTCTGCACCGGAAAACGATTTTCTGGCGGCGTTTCGATGACAGACAAATCACGCACACCGAGCATCGACATGTGCAAGGTACGCGGAATCGGCGTAGCGGTCAGAGTCATGACATCCACATTCGTTTTGATCTGCTTCAGCTTTTCCTTGTGGCTCACGCCGAAGCGCTGCTCCTCGTCTACGATTAACAGACCGAGCTCGCGGAATGTCAGGTCTTTGGAAAGCAGACGGTGCGTACCGATGACGACATCGACTGTGCCTTCCTTCAGTCCTTTTAACGTGGCATTCTGCTCTTTGCGCGAACGGAATCGACTCAATACCTCCACGCGGATCGGATATTCCGCAAAACGCTCACGGAACGTCTCGTAATGCTGCTGAGCCAGAATCGTAGTTGGAACCAAAACGGCTACCTGTTTTCCGTCCATGACAGACTTGAAGGCAGCACGAATCGCAACCTCTGTCTTCCCGTAACCCACGTCTCCACAAACGAGGCGATCCATCGGACGTTTGCGCTCCATGTCCGCTTTGACTTCAGAAATCGCGCGGAGCTGGTCTTGTGTTTCCTGATAAGGGAACATCGCTTCAAATTCACGCTGCTCTGTCGTGTCGGGAGAGAATGTATGACCGACAGCCGCTTCGCGGGCTGCGTACAGTTTGATCAAATCTTCGGCGATATCCTTTACGGACGACTGGACTTTATTTTTGACGCGTTTCCATTCGCTGCCGCCCAAGCTGTAAATCTTCGGCTGTGCCTCTTCGCTCGCCACGTACTTCTGCACATGGTCGATTTGATCAATCGGAACAAACAGACTGTCTCCTGCGGCGTATTGAATATGAAGGTAATCTTTATGAATTCCGAGAATTTCCTTGGTTTCAATTCCAAGGTATTTTCCAATCCCGTGATTCACGTGGACGACGAAATCACCGGGCTTAAGCTCAAGGTAGTTTTTGATACGCTCGGCGTTGTTCATTGTCTGTTGAACTTTGCGCGCCTTGCGCTGTTTTGCTGTAAAAACTTCGCCTTCCGTAATAACAACCAACTTGTTTAATGGCAGCTCAAAGCCTGTCTGGAGGTTTCCTAAAATGATCGTAGGACGTCCCGGAGGCACTGTTTCCACTGCATCTGTTAAAACATCCGCTTCCATTTCGTAGTCATGCAGGACACGCTCCAGTCGCTTCGCACGCTCCAAATCAGCTGCGACAAAGACGATCTGATCCTGGGACTTCTTCCAACGAGCCAGTTCTGTTTTCAGTACGTTCATCTGTCCATGGAAGTTTTGCATGGTGCGGCAAGTCAGATTCACGATATTTTGCGGCTGGGTCTTCGGTGATTGTCTCAAAAATAGGGAGAGGTAAACGATCTGGCGCTTTTTCGTCGACATGATCTCGTCGTACGTGCGCGACAGGCTGAGATTGGACATATATTCGCCCTGGATGATGCGTCCTGTCAGCCATTCCCCTTCTTCTTTTTGCAATTGCGCTGCCGTATCCAACACACGGGAAGGCTCATCAACGATCAGCAAGGTATCGGAAGGCATATAGGACAATAAGGTATCACCCGTCGGGTAAATGACAGAGATGTACGAATACAGCTGCGCAAAACGCTGTCCGTGCTTCATTCTCTCTGCATCAGAGCCGATTCGCTCCATGACTTTTTCCTTGGCAGCCCCATCCTTCAAATTGGCGATGGTTTCTCCCAGCTTTTGTTCTAAGCGAACAGCCGATTCTTGCAATAACGGGGTCGAAGCGATCATTTCTTTTGCCGGACCGAGAATATAAGTCTGGACGGATTCCAGTGACCGTTGGGAGAGCATGTCAAACGTACGAATCGAATCGATCTCCACATCAAAAAGCTCAATCCGCACCGGCCACTCCGAATCGATCGGATACAAGTCGATAATTCCACCGCGAATACTCATTTCTCCCTTGCGCTCGACCATGTCCACTCGCTCATAGCCAAGCTCAATACATCGGAGTAAAAAGGACTCAATATCGAGTTCATCACCGACAGATAACTGAATTTGTGCTTCCTTCCATACTTGCGGAGGGACGACCAAGCGACGCAAGCCAGCAAAAGGTGCAACCAAAAAACCCGTAAAGCCTTGGGCCAGACGGTTGAATACATGAATTCGCTGCGCCAGCATTTCTGGGCTGGCAATGGCAAGCTCAGAGCCAATCAGCTCATTACCGGGATAAAGCAACACCTGATCAGAGGGTACCAACTCGATCAAATCTTCGTATACTTTTTGTGCTTGGTACATGTTATGCGTCACTACGCAGACCGGACGATCTGACATTTGTTGCAATGACGCCATCAATACTTGCCGGGCGGAACCAGCTAAGCCAGAGACAAGCTGCTCATGTAGCCCCTTCTCCAAACCAGCCACGATTGTCCCGACGTTCGTGTCCTGTTTCATCGGGTTAATGATGACTTGCATTCACTAATCCCCTCTCTAATTCTTCTATCAACTAAAATCAGAGCCTCGCTGACGTTCACAACAACCGCAGATCAGCCATGCGAAAAGAAGCCTTAGCTCCCCAAGCTAAGGCCTTGTCAGTGCAAGCCTTCCTAATCCGTATCCACTTATTGAAGTGGGTTTCCGACTAGCGAAAGCTCTGGATGCTGAATCAGCGCTTCACGGCAATAATCGCACGTGATGCTGACGACCGTATCTCCACTTTGTTCTCTCGATATTATAAGAGCACGTTCCTCCGGGGTCAAGGAATCAAACCCGAGCTGCGCTTCTGTTACTTGCGATTCGTCAAATTCTGCAATCTTCATGCCGCAGCAACGACATGTATAGCGTATGCTCATGCACATACCACCCCCATACTGTTCCTATCGGTTAGTATGGACGATTGGGTGGGAAATCATACTACTTCTTCAAGCTGTTGTAATGGTTCATGACCTTTAAAAACGACTCTCTTGTCCACATGGCGCATGCATCAGCAGCCAAGCCCACCGCTTCTTGAATGTCGGCTCTTTCCGCCACTGGAAACGTATTCAAAACATAGTCGCTGACGCTCCGCCCTGGTTCAGGACGACTGATTCCGACCTTGATTCGTTTAAACTCCTGTGTGCCCAAATGCTGAATCATCGACTTGATGCCGTTGTGCCCACCAGCGCTGCCTTTTTCTCGCAGACGAAGATGTCCCGTCGGCAAATCAAGATCGTCGTAGATGACGACGAGATCGTCCGGGATCAGCTTGTAAAACTTGAGGACTTCCGCTACCGATTCACCGGAGAGATTCATGTACGTCTGCGGCTTCACCAGCAATACCTTCTCGCCTTCGATGCGGCCTTCGCCCACGAGTGCACGAAACTTGTTTTGCGTAACAGGAATTCCCCATTTGTCGCTAATCTTATCTATGGCCATAAAGCCAGCATTATGTCTGGTGTCTTCATATTTTTTGCCGGGATTGCCCAATCCGATTATGACTTTCACGCTTATTCCCTCCTACTCTCTCCCCATTGTACTCGAATGGTTACGTGAACAAAAGTAGAAGGGCAGAGATGAAATCACCTCGCCCTTCTTTTTTTATGCCCTGATTTTATTCGTTAGCGGTTCCTGCTTTTTCGGCCACTGCCTCTGCTTCTTGCTCCGCATCAATCGATTCTTCAGACTTGGCCTTCACTGGCAGTACACTGATCAGCACTTCCGTGGATTCCAGCCCTAGATCTACTCCGGGTGGGACATTCAGATCGGAAACCAGCACAACATCCCCAATATTCAATCCATCGACATCGACCAGGAACGATTCTGGTATATTACCTGGCAAGCAAGTCACTTCCACACTGTGGCGGACAAGGGTAGCCACACCCAGCTCCGGATCTCCTGTCATGAGGACAGGTACGGACGTGTGTATTTTTTCATTCATATTGATCTTCTTAAAATCTGCATGCAAAATGTTCCCTTGCAAAGGATGCCGTTGCAGCTCGTAAACCATGACATCGTACGTGTTCCCGTCTACATTCAACCGGAATGGCTTGTTCGTCGACTGGTGACGCAGGGCCGCATCCAGCTCTCTTCCTTTGACCTGAATCGGCTTATTGCCCACTTCGCTGCCGTACATAATACCGGGAATCCAGCCTTCGTTGCGCAGTACCTTTACAGCATTGCCTGTCTTTTTTTCACGAGACTGTGCCTGTAATTGTTCCACAAAAAAACCTCCTTCGGACTGCTAGTAAAAGTTTCCTCACTAGCTTGTCCATCGGAGGTTTAGTTCAATCCCCTAACAGGGGATTGTATATTAATCGAACAACTTGCTTACGGAAAGCTCTTCGTGAACACGAATGATTGCTTCACCAATGATTGGCGCTACGGAAAGAACGGTAATCTTATCGATAATTTGTTCTTCTGTCAGCGGGATCGAGTTGGTCACAATCAGTTCCTTGATCTTCGAGTTAGCAATACGCTCAATAGCAGGACCAGACAGAACTGGGTGCGTGCAGCATGCATATACTTCACGTGCGCCTGCTTCTACAAGTGCACTTGCAGCCAGTGTGATTGTTCCAGCGGTATCGATAATATCGTCGATGATGATCGCTGTTTTGCCTTCGATGTTACCTACGATGTTCATTACTTCGGCTACGTTTGGTTCTGGGCGACGTTTGTCAATAATGGCAATAGGCGCTTCCAGACGTTCTGCCAATTTACGAGCACGGGTCACTCCACCGTGGTCTGGAGATACGACAACGATATCTTTCAGACCTTTTTCAGAGAAGTGTTTACCCAAGATAGGCACACCCAGCAGATGATCTACCGGAATATCGAAGAAGCCTTGGATTTGTGTTGCGTGCAGATCCATCGTAATCACACGTTGTGCACCTGCTGTCTCGATCAGGTTCGCAACCAGCTTGGCCGTGATTGGATCGCGTGCACGTGCTTTACGATCTTGACGAGCATAACCGTAGTAAGGAATTACTACGTTAATACTCTTAGCCGAAGCGCGTTTCAATGCATCGACCATGACCAAAAGCTCCATCAAATGCTCATTAACGGGAGCAGACGTTGGCTGAATGACAAATACGTCACAACCGCGAACGCTTTCATTGAGTTTGAGTTGGCATTCGCCATCACTAAAGCGCACTACTTGTGCGTTTCCGAGTGGTACACCGATGTGTTCGGCGATTTCTTTTGCCAGTTCCGGGTTTGCGTTGCACGTAAATACCTTCAGTTTTGGGTCGCGGTAGTTAGCCATGATCTTCTCAAGAACCTCCCGTTTATGATTGCTTTTTGCCCTTGCGAGGCATTTTGTTCGCGTAATCGATTTTATTTACTTGACGCTCACGTGCGATCGCAAGCGCATTATCTGGCACATCTTGATTAATGGTCGATCCTGCAGCTACATAAGCATTTTGTCCAACTGTAACGGGCGCAACCAGATTGCTGTTGCATCCGATGAATGCTCCATCTTTTACTGTTGTTTTATGCTTCACTGCCCCATCGTAATTGACGGTAATCGTTCCACAGCCAATATTGACTCCGTCTCCGATCTCCGCATCTCCTACATAACTGAGATGAGGAACCTTCGTACCGTCACCAATTTTCGCATTTTTCAATTCCACGAAATCACCGATTTTAGCATTGCTTCCAATCTGTGATCCTGGTCGAACATAAGCAAATGGCCCAACAGATGAGTCGCTTTCCACACTCGAATCAACCATTACCGAGTAAGAAATGGTCACGCCACTCGCTACTTTTACATTCGTCAGATCCGCTTGGGGTCCGATTACGCAATCAGCTCCCACGGTTGTTTGTCCACGCAGGAAAGAACCTGGGTGGATCACGGTATCTGCCTCAATCTTCACATCAGTTTCGATGTACGTAGACGCTGGATCGATGATTGTCACACCATTTCGCATGTGACCAGTCATAATACGTTTTTTCATGTAGGCTTCTGCTTCGGATAGCTGTACACGATCGTTTACACCCATCGTTTCCTCCGGGTCAATCGCTTCGTATCCAACTACCTTTTCACCTGCATCACGCAAAATACCAACAACGTCCGTTACATAGTATTCGCCTTGTGCGTTGTCATTTTTCACTTCCGCCAAGGCTTTCCATAATTTTCGGTTGTCATAGCAGTATATGCCCGTATTAATTTCTCTGATCGCCCGTTCCGCTTCCGTAGCGTCCTTATGTTCCACGATTCGCAATACTTCGCCCGCCTCATTGCGCACGATACGCCCATAACCTGTTGCATCAGGTAATACGGCGGTTAATACAGTTGCAGCCGCTTGCTGCTCCTCGTGATAGGTCAGCAAGGCCGACAACGTAGTCGCTGACAAGAGGGGAACGTCTCCATATAAAAGAAACGTAGTTCCTTCTTTATCCTGTAAAAACGGCGCTGCCTGCGAAACGGCATGTGCCGTTCCCAACTGTTCTTCTTGCAGTGCATAAGTGATATCCTCGCCTAGCTTGGCGCGGACAGCGTCAGCACCATGACCTACGACGACAACGATATCCTGAACCTGCATGGACGCCATCGTATCGACTACATGCTGAACCATAGGCTTTCCGCACACAGGGTGCAGGACTTTGTACAGCTTCGATTTCATCCGTGTACCCTGACCAGCAGCCAGAACCACGGCATGGATCTTAGACATGTCAACCCTCCATCGTAGAAGTTCCACAATGACTATATCCTAATTCATATGTGAATTTCAAGACAATCGATACAGGATTATCCCGATTCCTTGCATTGCCAGTAGTTAGACACGAGGCAGACAACATTTAATTTTCTGACAGAAATGTGATATATTGTTGGGCGAAAGGGGTTATTTGAAGGAGGTAGGATTAGATGAGCGCAGAGGTATACTTGCTGACTGGGTATTTAGGAAGCGGAAAAACCACCCTTTTGCAAAAATGGCTGACTCATTTGCGCATCACAGACCAGAAAGTAGTCGTCTTGATGAATGAAATGGGGGAGGAAGATATTGACGGGGAACAATTGCAAGGCTTTGGCTTTCCTGTCAAAAAAATGCTCGATGGCTGCATATGCTGCTCGATCAAGGGCGAGCTGACGGAGGGCTTGAAAGATATTATGAATGGCATTGCGCCAGACCGAATCCTCATCGAGACTACTGGCGTAGCCGATCCACTTGATGTCATCGATACGATTACCCATCCAGAGCTGTATGATCGACTGGAGTTAAAAGGGACCATTAGTGTTGTCGACGCCTCCCGCTTTCTGGACCTCAACTCACGCTTCTCCTCGACTGCTACTCTGGTCAAAACGATTCGGAACCAAGTGCGTTACGCAGACCTGCTTCTTTTGAACAAAACCGATTTGACCAGTCCTGATGTCATAGAGCGGGTCCGTCAAAAGCTCAGTGAAATCAATCCGACTGCACCCATACACGCTACTGTTCAGGCAGAAATAGAAGTCTCCCGGCTTTTGTCTGTCAAACGCACCGTTCATGAGCGGTCGCCAGGCAACGAGACAGACCGCCCCATTGCCGTACAGAAAAGCATCGGCCGAATGTCCACGATGGACAGGCTCAAGCAATCCCTTGGCCTAAAAACAAGCCACCCCTCTCTCTACAATAGTATCGAAACGTTTTCCTATGTATTCACCGGACCCGTAGACGCAAAAAAATTTGAGGACTTTCTATACGATCTCCCCAAAAACGTCTATCGGGCAAAAGGCTACGTCCAGTTCCACGGAAAGCCCGAGCTGATCTCGTTTCAACATACTGATAATCAGGTGCTCCTCTTCCCTTTTGAAAATTTCGGACCGAAAATGGTCGCTGTCTTCATCGGGGAAGGAATGGACCAAGAATTAATTTTGAACGATTTAAAAAAATGTTATGGTTAACGGACGCCGAAGCACCCTGCCGCATATGACAGGGTGCTTTGAGTATAAGGACTTTTTAAGCACCAGCTTCGATAGTGCTCTCTTCCTCTTGACCTACGCGGTCATATTCTGTGAGAACTGCTGCCTGAATTTTTTCACGGGTAGTCGAAGAAATCGGATGTGCAATATCACGGAATTCTCCGTCTGGTGTACGCTTGCTCGGCATAGCTACGAACATACCATTGTTTCCGTCAATGACACGGATATCATGAACCACGAATTCATGGTCGATTGTAATGGATGCAATCGCTTTCATCCTACCATCCGTATTCACTCGGCGAAGTCTTACGTCTGTTACTTCCATCTAGTTCACTCCCTTTATCTATGTAACGCGTTTAGGATTATTTCCACCCGCTGGGTAAATATTCCTGCTTATCATTATGCAATATTTGAAAAAATATATAAATATGTTTATATGTCATTTTTTGGAAACTTTTCTACAAACACAAAAAAATAGCCCAACGCGCGTGGCATCAGGCTATTTTCCATTTTTTTCTATTCAATATAGGCTACGATTTCAATTTCAACTTTTACGTCACGTGGCAGGCGTGCCACTTCCACCGTGGAACGAGCTGGCTTGTGATCGCCAAAATATTGGCCGTACACTTCGTTCAGTTGACCAAAATCATTCATGTCCTTGATGAATACGGTCGCCTTCACTACGTTCGTCAGGTTGCCACCGGCTTCTGCCAGTACCGCTTGAATGTTGGAAAAAACCTGATGGGTTTGCTCCACGACGTCACCTTCTACCAAAGTGCCGTCTGCACGCAGCGGAATTTGACCCGATGCAAAAAGAAATGGACCTACCTTTGCAGCTTGGCTGTAAGGACCAATAGCGGCAGGAGCCTTGTCAGTTGAAACAAAAGAGATTGCCATACCTATCTACTCCCCTCTATTTTCAAAAAAACTGCCCAGCTCTATTTCAATTTGCTTGCCCTTGAAGTCTACATCCTGCAGTTTTGCAAGCGATACATATTCATCTACCAAACGCTCAGCAACATCCGCGGTCGTTTCTACCAGTACGCCGCAGCCTACTACGGTTGCACGGAATTCCTGCAACAGATCAATCATGCCCCGCAATGTCCCGCCAGCTTTCATAAAGTCGTCCACAATGAGGACGCGAGACTGCTCGGCCAAACCGCGGCGAGCGAGTGACATGGTTTGAATTCGTTTACTGGAACCCGATACATAGTTAATGCTCACTACTGAACCTTCCGTCACCTTGTTGTCTCGGCGCACAATCACAACAGGCACATTCAAAAACATAGCCGTCGCATACGCAAGTGGAATCCCCTTTGTTTCCACCGTCATGACAACATCCACATTTTTATCCGCATAAGCGGTTGCAAAGAGCTTTCCGATCTTCGCCATCGTTTGTGGATTTCCGAGAATGTCGGACATGTACAAGTATCCACCTGGCAAAAGTCTCTCTGGATTAGCGAGTTGACCGATCAGTTCGCGCATGAAGTGAAGGGCCTCTTCCGTTTTGACCTGTGGAATATACTTCACTCCGCCTGCCGCTCCCGCCACCGTTTTCAACAAGCCTACCCCTTGGACTTCAAAAGCCTCTTTGATGATAGACAAGTCTTCACTGATGGATGATTTCGCTGCGCCGTATTGTTCCGCGAACAGAGTGAGAGGAGTCAGCGTATGGGGATGGGCGAGCAAGTGCTGCGTCATGTCAACCAGACGTGCACTTCTGCGCAATTTCTTCATGGCTCTTCCTCCAAAACCGAATATTATGCTGATAATGTATCATTTCCATACGGGTTTATGCAAGTATTTCCCCATCTTGAGCGCCTAACATTCGGACAACAAACACATCTTTGACAAAACCTCGCAACGCATTGTAGATCCGATGTACTTTCGCTTCCTTTTGCACAAGAGCAAACACAGTAGGGCCGCTGCCAGACATCAGAACACCATCTGCCCCCGAAGCGACCATGAGATCCTTGATCTGTTTTACTTGTGGATGGAGCGAGAGT
Source organism: Brevibacillus fortis (assembly GCF_046196545.1). Classification (GTDB taxonomy): domain Bacteria; phylum Bacillota; class Bacilli; order Brevibacillales; family Brevibacillaceae; genus Brevibacillus; species Brevibacillus fortis_A. The sequence continues at coordinate 104,033 of NZ_CP176370.1, read as the reverse complement.
GTGACGTTCTCCAACACATTCCCAAGAGATTGGCACATGAGTGAAAAGTCTTGGGTTGCGATGGCTTGCAGCATTTGCTTGGTATCGGGATGATTATCGATCTGGGCCACACGCAGGTTTCCGTATACATCCGGGGTAGATACTCCGATAGGCGGCTTGGCTAGAATGACCCAGCACGGTGCAGGCGCTCCCAGATGCGCAATCTGTTCGCCACGCCCTGTCGCCAGCGCTGTTCCTCCATAAACGCAAAATGGCACATCAGAGCCAATCTCCGCTCCGATTTTAGCCAGCTCATCTCTGGTCAACCCGAGGTTCCACAATTGGTTCAAGCCGCGCAATGTAGCTGCTGCATCACTGCTGCCACCTGCCAGTCCAGCCGCAACCGGAATTTGCTTGTCAATATACAAGTGTACGCCTTGGCGTACTTGAAATTTTTCTTTCATGAGCGTTGCCGCTTTATATGCGTGGTTACGGATATCATCCGGTACGAAGCTGGCAGAACAGTCCAGCGTAATCTCACCATCTTCGCGTAGAGTCATGTCCACACGATCTGCCAAGTCTACGGTTGTCATCACCATTTCTACTTCGTGATAACCGTCCGGCCGTTTGGCAAGCACGTCGAGAGTCAAATTAATTTTGGCCGGAGCTTTGACCGAGATACGCACGTAATTCACCTCTGCCTACTTTCTAAATTTCCTAGTCTCTTATTGTAGCATAGGCAAACTCTCCCATGCCACTTGATCAATTAAAAAGAATAGGATCGAGATCATTATGGGTATTTCGAAAATTCAGCTCTCTTTACAGAAAAAAAGCCGGGTTGCCCCGGCCTTGTCAACGAGTGTTTATATGGTGAGAAACGTCCGTACGATCAAACCCAAACGTTACAATCGCTTAGCGGCTAATGCTTCCTCAGCAAGCTGAACAGCGCGCTTGACCATGTTACCCGCGTCCCGTGTCGTGATGCCTCCCCAACCCTCGGATTTTACCGTATCGTAAAACCCAAGCTCTTTGGCCAGCTCCATCTTAAACTGCTCTGACATCAGTCCTCGTCTGCGACCCATAGCACCCTCCTTCTCGTTGACAGGCTTAGTGTGCTCCATGCCGCTCTTTTTATTGCCTCAACCAAATGTTCAGAGCTTTTTGATATAAAAAACAAAACAGTAGAACCCAAAAGGGCTCTACTGTTGTACAAATGTGATGCGGATGTGCTCGTTTTCGCGGCACACCGTCAATTCTACTGTTTCCGTCAAGATGTCAGCATAGCTGTAAGATACCCGCTCAAAGAGTTGGTCGTCATCCAGCTTTACCACAAACACAGATGGGTAAGTTTCTTCGAGGATGCCACTACGTTCAACGGTTTTGCGGCGACCGCCATTAGCCTTCAGCAGGATGCGCTCACCAATGTGTCCGTCTAAACTACGTTTAATGTCAAGTAACGCGTTTCTTGCCATTGTTCCATCCACCTCGCTTACATCTATTATAACAGCACCCTTATATTTTGTCAAAGAAATAAAAAATTATAGCAACCCTGCCGATATTTTGTCAACGGGGTTTTTTTCATAAAAAACGTAGATATTTGTCAAATGTTATGCATAAAGGGCATAAACACGCAAAAACCCCCATTCTTGGGGGATCACGCCCAAAAATAAAGGGGTCGTCTACACGATTTACGTAATTAGTCCGCGGCGCATACCTTCGTTCGCTAGGCGGGCAAATTCGTCCAAACTGAGTGTTTCACCACGCCGAGTCGGATCGATCTCGATGTCAGTGAGCATCTGTATTACTTCATCCTTTTGGGTTTTAGGAAACAGTCCGTTCATTAGGTTGTTCAACAAAGTCTTACGGCGCTGTGCAAACGAGCTGCGTACCACCCGGAAAAACACATCCTGATCGTCTACTTCCACTGGCGGACGATCCCTTACCTTTAAGCGAATCACTGCCGAGTCGACATTCGGACGCGGAATGAACACACTTGCAGGTACAATCATCGCTACTTCTGTTTCTGCATAGAATTGAGCTGCGACTGAAAGAGAGCCATAGTCTTTCGTTCCTGGTTTGGCTGCAATTCTCTCTGCCACTTCCTTTTGGATCATGACCACTATGTTTTCGAGGGGCAATCTCTCTTCCAGCAGCTTCATCAGGATCGGTGTCGTCACATAGTAAGGCAGATTCGCCACTACGCTCAGCTTTTCCACTCCTGTCATCTTTTCTTCTATTAACTTCTTCAGATCCAGCTCCAGTACGTCCCCATGAACGACTTCAATATTTTCATAGGGTGACAGCGTGTCCTGCAAAATAGGCAAAAGGCGTTGGTCGATTTCGATCGCCATCACTTTTTTGGCTGCTCGTCCCAATTGCTCCGTCAGCGCACCGATGCCGGGCCCAATTTCAATCGCTCCCTTTTCCTTGGTAAGGTCTGCCTCTGAAACAATGTTATGTAAAATGTTGGTGTCTATCAGGAAGTTCTGGCCCAGACTCTTCTTAAAAGAAAAGCCGTACTTCTCCAATATCTCCTTTGTACGCGTAGGTGTGGCAATATCCTTGCCCGCTATTTGGGTCATGGCTTACTCCCTCTCTTTATTGATGGCCATAATGGCCGCTTCGAATTCTGCTCGACTGATTTGGAAGGCATTGAGCCGTTGCAGCATTTGCTTGGCGTTGGCGTATCCGATCCCCAATGCTTCTCCCAGCTTGATTCTACGTTCTTTGGCATCTACTCCCGACGTAAGGCCATTTGCCAACAGATCGTCAGAGGTAATCTCTCCAGCCGTTTCCACCATTTCGGTACGTACTTCTGAAAGCGCACGAATAATCACGTCAGGTGTCGCGTTCTCAACGCCGATGTCGCCCTTTTTGGTTCCGTCCTCCTGGGTAATAAATGCGTGCTTGCAGCCTGGAACAGACTTGCTGATAATTTTTCGGATGCGCTCCCCTTGATAATCAGGGTCTGTAAAAATAATAACACCGCGTTTTTGTTGCGCCAGCCTGATTTTTTCAATCGTTCTTTTATGAATGGCAGAACCGCCAGTTTCAATCGTATCGGCATTAACCGCACGCTTGATTGCTGCGGTATCGTCTCGTCCTTCCACCACGATGACTTCCTTGATCTTCATCATGTGCTCCCACTTTCGTACAAAGTCGGTACGATACTAGTGTTCCAAAAAAAACCGTACCCAAAGCCAAAAATACATGTAACATTTGGCAAAGGAGGATCGTCTAACTAACAAACAGCTTATCACAATAACCTTGGAGGAAACAGAAGAACAGGAGCAATCGCTCCTGTCCTAAGGCTTCTGTGGTCCAATGATATATACAGTTTTGTTTCGCTTGCGACCGAATTTCCTCGCCTCGGATTCCGTGCCTACGAATACGTCGATTTTGCCACCTTTCATAGCACCACCCGTATCTTCAGCTCGACGATACCCAACACCTTCAATGTACACCCACCATCCATACGGAATGACTTTAGGATCTACAGCGATTGTGTGACCTGTCTTGGCTTTTACCCCTGTCGATGTGCGTCCATATCCCGGAGAGCTTGGGTGTTTGCCACCTCCCGCAGGAGTATAAGCAGTCAGGGTAACCCCGTTCAGTACTTTTTTCGGCCTAAATACTTTTCCACCACGCGAGACCGGACCCGCTGCAGAAGCAACCAGGACCCGATCTGGTTGACCCTTTTTCTGCAACGTTGGGACTGCGGTACCCACGGCTACGACATTATCTTTCTTCGGTACAAGTACATCTCTTTTGACCAGATCACGGGAGACTTCTTTTCCATCTTCCATGACTAGCTTATAGTGTGCAATTGCCTTACCTTCTTGCCCGCTCTGTAATACGCGGGTCTTACCTTTTTCCAGCGCTGGATCATTTTTGCGTATTTCTTGAAAGGTGACTCGCTCATCGACTTTTACCATTTTCTCAACAACCCGCTTTACGCTGATCGAGGAGTCCTTGGTAAGTGTAGCGGTCAATGCCGGTTCTACCCGGTCCTTCTCACCTAGCACGATGCCGCCGTCCTTCAACGCACCAGCAACATCACGACTAAGTGTCTCTATCGTTTTTTCTGCCCGTCAACCTGGATTGGTATGGACCAGGTCGTATATAAAGTAATGAGTGCTCCGTCTTTTAGCTTCGTCTCTGGTGTCGGTTGAAGGGAATCCTTTTCCGTTACCGTAATGTTTCTCTCGGTTAAGAACTGCTCAACGGTCTTGGCTTTTGTAGCGACCGTCTTGCTTTCTCCGTCCAACGAAAAAGTGACCTGTTTTGGCTGAGTAGCCTGGGCAGAGAAATAGCCAATCATGGGAACGAGCACAAGAGCAAGGCAGCCAAAAATGACCAGCCCCCGATTCTTATACCTATCCCACATCGCGCGTAACTCCATTTCCCACACTCCTTTTCCTAGAAAAGCACAAGGCTCTTCTTGTCTAGCCAGGTAAGGGTCGATGTAATTGCACTAATATTCTGGAAGTGGCCGGTACTTCACAAGGTCGGCTTTGATTGTATTTCACTTTCCCGGCTTTGTCAAATTTACCCTCCCTCTTGGCTGAAGCGATAATGGTACCAGACTAGCAAAATAGGCTTGGCGAATGGTAGCAGAAACCTGTCGAGAAGCCATGTCGGATGGACAATAATCGTTCGACACATTGTTCATCGTATGCGTCGACAAAATGGAGTAGAACCCGGTTACCTCACACAAAAAAAACGGGAAATCACGTGATTAATCGTGATTTCCCGTTTTTATTAACCGTTCATGCGAAAAAGACGTCTGGCATTGTCTGCGGTAATTTGTGCCATTTCCTCGTAAGACAAACCATGAATGTTCGCCATTTCTTCACAGACGTAGCGCACATATCCACTCTCATTTCGCTTTCCGCGGAAAGGATGCGGAGTGAGATATGGGCAATCTGTCTCTATCAATAGCTTGTCTAGCGGTACCTTCGCTGCTACTTCTTTTGGCTGCTTGGCATTTTTGAATGTAAGCGGACCACCGAACGAAATATAAAAATTCATATCGAGTGCCTGTTTCGCTGTTTCCCAGCTGCCAGAGAAGCAGTGCATGATGCCGCCAACATCTGCTGCCTTCTCTTCCTTCAGGATCGTCAAAACGTCTTGGTGCGCATCGCGATTGTGGATGATGATCGGCATGTCGAGCTTGCGAGCCAGACGAATCTGCTTGCGGAATACCTCTGCCTGCACATCACGTGGCGACGTATCCCAGTAGTAGTCCAAGCCCATTTCACCCAATCCCACTACTTTCGGATCACGACTGAGTTCCTCGATCCATTCTAGGTGTTCGTCTGTCATGTCCTTGGCGTCTTGTGGATGCCAACCGATGACGGCGTAAATAAAGTCATACGCATGAGCCAAATCCATGCAGGTTGGAATTGTTTCAGCGTTGAATCCAATGTTTACAATCGTACTGACGCCATTTTCCTGCGCACGAGCAATGACCTCTACACGATCTTCATCGAATTCCTTCGCATTTAGATGAGCATGGGTTTCAAATAACAAGATGGGTCCTTCCTTTCCTTGCCCTCGTTACTTCACGATTGCTCCGTTTGGCATACTTGGGTCAACAGTCGCAAGTGTCAACTGATCTCCTGCCGATGCTGCCAAGATCATCCCTTGAGACAGCTCACCGCGAAGCTTCACTGGCTTCAGGTTGGCTACGAGGATCACTTTTTTACCGACCATATCTTCTGGGGAGTAGTATTTTGCGATACCAGAAACAACCTGGCGCTTCTCGTAGCCGAGATCCAATTGCAGTACCAACAGTTTGTCAGCATTTGGATGCTTGGCACACTCCACTACTTGTGCGACGCGCAGCTCTACTTTTCCAAAATCATCGATGCTGATTTCTTCTTTTGCATCAGCTGGTTTGTCAGCTGCTGCTTCTGTTTGGTTGGTGCTTGTTTCACTCACAGGTGCTTCCCCTTTCAAAGCTGCTTGCTTTTTCTTGTTTTCCTCTGCTTGGCGACGTGCCTCTGCTGTCGAATCGTCGATGAAAGCCAGTTCCGCTTGAACATCCAGACGAGGGAAGAGCAGTTCCTTGCGGCTAACGGTGCTTCCAGCAGGCAATCCACCCCATACACTTGCAGATTCCCAGCTCGTTGCTTCTTCATTGCCCAAAATACCCAGTTGGTCCCAAATTTTCGCTGGTGCTTTGGTCATGAACGGTTGGATTAGCACGGAGCTAATGCGGATGCTTTCCACCAAATTGTACATAACGGTTGCCAGGCGACCTTTGGTTTCTTCGGATTTTGCCAAATTCCAAGGCATGGTCTCGTCGATGTATTTGTTTGTACGTCCCACCAGTTCCCAGATGTGAGCCAGTGCATTGGAGAAGCGCATTTCTTCCATGTGCTCTTCCACCAGCGCTTTCGTTTTCATTGCGAGGCCGATCAAGCTGTCATCCGGCTCTCCTGCATCCTGTGGAGCTGGAACGATTCCATCGAAATATTTCTCAATCATCGTAGCGGTACGGCTCAGCAGGTTTCCGATGTCATTAGCCAAGTCGTAGTTCAGGCGCTGTACGAATGATTCTGGCGTGAAGATGCCATCCTGACCGAAGTTGATTTCACGAAGCAGGAAGTAGCGAACGCCGTCAGAACCGTAACGGTCGATCAAAACCTTCGGATCAATGACATTGCCCTTGGATTTTGACATTTTTCCATCCGGCATCAGAAGCCAGCCATGACCAAAAATTTGTTTTGGCAACGGAATATCCAGTGCCATCAACAGGATTGGCCAGTAGATCGTATGGAAGCGCAAAATGTCTTTTCCAACCATGTGAACATTGGCAGGCCAGAAGTTACGGTATTTGCTGTCATCCTCAGACAAATAGCCGAGGGCAGAAATATAGTTCGTCAATGCATCGATCCATACGTAAATGACGTGCTCTGGATCGCTTGGCACCTTGATTCCCCAGTCAAATGTACTGCGGGATACGGACAAATCCTGGAGACCTGGCTTCAAGAAGTTGTTGATCATTTCATTGCGGCGGCTCTCTGGCTGGATAAACTCAGGATTCGCTTCAATGTGCGCAAGCAGTCTGTCTTGATATTTGGACATGCGGAAGAAGTAGTTTTTCTCCTTCACTTTATTCACTTCGCGTCCACAGTCTGGGCAAATATATCCATTATCGGTTTTACATTGAGTTTCTGTCCAAAATGCCTCGTCAGGTACACAGTAGAAGCCCTCGTACTCGCCCAAGTAAATATCACCTTGATCGAGCAGGCGCTGGAACACTTTTTGTACGACCTCTTTATGACGAGGCTCTGTGGTACGGATAAAATCGTCATAAGAGATGTCCAGCTTTTGCCACAGATCCTTTACCCAATCGACAATCGGGTCGATGAATTCGAGCGGTTGTTTGCCATCCTCGGCTGCACGCTCTTGGAGCTTTTGACCATGCTCATCTGTCCCTGTCAGGTAATACACATCATAGCCACGCAAACGCTTATAACGAGCCAAAGCATCACACGCGATTGTGGTGTAAGCGTTACCGATGTGGAGTTTGTTACTTGGATAGTAGATCGGTGTTGTGATGTAATAAGTAGGTTTCATTGCAACTATTCCCCTCCTGTTTACGTTTATTAAAATAAGGAAAAGCCCACCCCAAAAAAATTGGGGCGAGCTCTATCTCGCGGTACCACCCAAATACTCCGTTCCCTCACGGAAAACGGACTTGGTGAGTCAAATCATGACTCTACCCGTAACGTGGGCATACGTCACAAACTATTAGGTACGGTCCATGCCGTCACTGTTCATCTGCAAGACTCAGGGTCCATGTTCAGCTTGCTCGCTTATACCGGTTTTCAGCTACCCCGGCTCTCTGAAATAAGGAGGATCGGCTTACTCTTCCCATCATGGTCATTTGGTATCATTTGCTGTATTTATCCTCTATTGTACACGACCAACCTGTTTTGTAAACATCCTCGGCAAGCCCATTTTCCTGAGCAATTTTATTGCTCTCGTTATACCAGCATTACAAAATACAACAAAAAAAGAGAGAACTTGGTTTTTTTGTCGAATCGACATGTGCGTTTCGACATTCATCGACTTATTCGACACCCAATACTTCCAGTAAATTTTATCCATAAAAATTTCCATATCACTTCCAACATTTTTAGAAACACTGATTTAACAGCATTTTTGTTTTGAAAAAACATTTTTCTTTTCAAGGAATTGTCAAAATCATGTTGACACCTTTGGGAATGGCTGGTATGATTATCCCAACAGAAAATGTCGAATATTGACGATAAATGATTAGTGTATAACAATAGCATCGACATATACAGATTTTGGGAGGAGATATTAACTATGATGAAATCAACCGGTATCGTTCGCAAAGTAGATGAATTGGGTCGTGTTGTTATTCCAATCGAATTGCGCCGCACTCTGGGTATCGCTGAGAAAGATGCTTTGGAAATCTACGTTGACGGAGAGCGCATCATCCTGAAAAAGTATGAGCCTGCATGTATCTTCTGTGGAAACGCTGACAAAGTATCTCATTTTAAAGGTAAAATTGTGTGCCAAGATTGCCTGACAGAAATGCCTGTTAAACGCTAATATCATTTGATTACATAAACATGCCTTTGTGGGACGAGCCTCACGAAGGCTATTTGTTTGCTATTTTTTCTTCAACAGCGCTCGGAAGAAGAACAGCCTGGGCGCATACAAATCAGAATAGACCACATCTGCCGGCATTTCAAAGGATACATCGCCAGAAAACTGTAGTCCAACCTCCTCCAAAACTTGCTCCAGTCGTCCTAAATTAATCAGCGGGTAATCAAAAGTGAGTACGAGCTGCCCATCGTCTTTTAACACTCTGTGAAATTCGCGGAATGCTTGCACCATGATCGGGTCTTCAAGATGCTCGAGAACAGAGATGCAAAATACCGTATCAAACTTTTGATCCGAGTACGGCAAGTAAGTGAGATTGGCTCGACAATAATGAATACCGTCAAAATAATGCGCAGGCAAGCTGTCTGCTACTTTTCCCCCAAATACGTCCACAATATCCTGATAGATCGCTTCCTTAGACAATATCCGATTATCGAGATCACAAGCGTGTACTTCTCGACAATGGTCAGCCAAATAAAATTTGAGTGGGTGGCATATCCCGCATGCCGAATCAAGCACAACATCATTCGGGTTGGCAAACTGTTTGGCCCAGGCATATTCGTACGGCCTACTGTTCCATGTAACCGGCAGCGTAAATATGAAGTGATCGTCTTTTTCATCTGTATTCACAATAAAACGAGAATCACGAATACTCACTGCTGATTCCCCCTTCCTTTCCTTCCGAAAACACCGGTAGCGCCCCTTACCATCGTATTCACCTACCCCGTCGAGATGATGAAAAGAAAAAAGCCGACCGTATCGGCCAGCTTCACTCACTCATTGCCTTCTATTCACGATGATATTCATTGTAAACATCTCGTTTGGATACGTTTCGATCATCGGCTGCTTGCTTGATGGCTTCCTTTTTCCCCATGCCTTGTGCGCAGTAATGATCCACGTGCTCCACGATACTCAGCGATTGCCACCATGTATCATCGACTTCCGCTTCCAGCGGTCCAGTGTTCCCTTCGACAATGACACAAAACTCACCGCGCACTTCACCGCTTCTGAGCCATTCCAGCAGCTCGTCCAACGTCCCACGCACAAATTCCTCGTAGCGCTTTGTCAGCTCTCTTGCCAGGACAGCTCTCCGATTCCCCCACGCTTCTCGCATGGCAGCAAGCGTCTTTTCCACCCGATGGGGAGCTTCATAAAAAATCAGCGTTTCTGGATATCGCTTCAGTCGTTCCAGCTCTTCGCGTCTTTCTTTGTTTTCGCGGCCCATAAATCCGCAAAATACGAAGTGATCAGTAGGAAGACCGGAAGCAATCAAAGCTGTCAACGCCGCATTGGCACCTGGAACGGGGATGACAGGAAATCCCGCTGCGGTCGCATCTCGTACAAGATCCGCACCCGGGTCGGAAATAGCCGGCAAACCGGCGTCACTTACCAAGGCAATCTTCTTGCCCTCGGCAAGCCACTGCAACAGCCCATTTCCACTTGCTTCCTTATTATGCTCGTGATAGCTGACCGTGCGTTTTTCGATTTGAAAATGATTCAGCAGCTTTCTCGTCTGGCGCGTATCTTCACACGCGATGACATCGACTTCACGCAACGTATTGAGACACCGCACCGTGATATCATCGAGATTGCCGATCGGTGTAGCCACCAAATAAAGGACTCCTGCTTCTTCTGACGCAAAACTGCGTTGTACATTCATTCGGAGGCCCCTCCAATCAATTCTTCTTTTTTCTTGCGCGTTAATCGTTTGATGCTCTCTTCACGCTTGAGACCCCAGGAACGGTCTGCTCCTTCTTCCCAATAGAGCAGCTCCACTGGCCCGCGGCCTCTCGTATACTTGGCACCTTTTCCTTCATTATGAGCAGCCAAGCGGCGGATCAGCTCTGTCGTATATCCAGTGTAGAGTGTCCCATCCGCACAAGACAGGATGTAGACATAGTGACTCTTACTCGAGGGAATCTCGTCTGCCATAATAGATTTCCTGTAGTTCTTCACAGTATTGCTCTCCATTTTCATACACAATCAGCGGAGGCTGAATTCTCAGCTCCGGCTTTCCACCCCTTATTCCCTCGATCAGAACCATATTCGGCTCTGCTTCCCTGCGCGGATAAACCAGACGCATCCGTTTTGGCTCGATGCCGTATTGGCGCATAAGAAAAATGATGTCGATCAAACGTGTGGATCGATGCACGAGCGCCAGCTTCCCACCGTTTTTTAGCAACTGACTCCCCACGCGAATGACATCCTCCAAGGACAGCATAATCTCATGACGGGCAATCGCAAAGTGCTCGCTGATGTTTTTCTCCCCGCTCGTCGCAGGCATATACGGCGGATTGCATGTGATCAAATCGTACTTCCCGTGCCCGAACAACGACACCGCATCCTTCACATCGCCATGATGCATCGTTATTCGCTCGTTCAAGCCATTCAATGTCACATTGCGACTTGCCATGCTGAACAAACGCTCTTGAATTTCGATTCCATCAAAACTGGCTTCTGGCGTACGCGTGGTCATTATGAGCGGTATCGCCCCATTGCCTGTGCACATATCCAATACTTTTCCGCGCTTTGGCACCGATGCGAATCGCGCCAAAAGAACCGCGTCCATCGAAAAGCAAAACACTTCGTGGCTCTGAATGATTTTCATTTCATGTGTCAATAAATCATCGATGCGCTCTGTTTCGTAAAGTGGCACGTTGGTGACAGGTTCCATCTACGGCTCGTACTCCCTTTTATTCTTGTCTTATTATTCCTATCCGGAAAAAAGCGACCTGACACGTGGCCCAGGTCGCTTTTTCATGTGGTGCTGGTTACTCACCGCTTATTTTTGAGGGCCGCCGCTCAGGAATGAGAGACAGAACAGGCAATCCCCTTCTTTTCGCAGGCTGCCGAAATGCACATTGCAGATATGAAATCCCTCCGCGTACAAACGGGCGAGGTTGTCATATCCTTCTCCGACCACTGCCTTTTTGGCTTTTTCCTTCGCGACAGGGCTTGTTCCCTTTTGTTTTGCTTGGGAGACGGTCTTTTTCCTGTCTAGTCGGTTGCGAAGGTGCTGGTTTTCAACGAGTAATTGGGCGTTTTCCTCCATCAAAACAACGATGACGTCTTTCAGTTCACCAATTTCTTTATAAAGGTCGCCAATACGTTCTTCAATGCTCGCCATCTTGACGAAGATTTCCCGTTTGTCCACTAGCTCACCTCTCCCCTACCCCCACGCTTTATTCAAAGGTGGGGAGACCTATCGCAATCTCATCCAATCCGAATTCGGTGACACGTTTGTCGATTGAAAGCTCTACTTGGACAGATTGATCAAGTACGTTTACGGACACGACTCGTCCATTCCCCATCGGGGTGGTGACCAGTTTTCCAACGTCCGGCATCTCATCCTTCGAGCTTTCATAGTTGTCGTTCTCGTATTTTAAACAGCACATCAACCGGCCGCACAGACCAGAGATTTTGGCTGGATTCAACGAAAGATTTTGGTCCTTGGCCATTTTGATCGAGACAGGCTCGAAATCGCCGAGGAACGTCGAACAGCAAAGCAACCTGCCACAAGGCCCGATCCCGCCGAGCATTTTGGCTTCGTCACGCACACCGATCTGGCGAAGCTCAATCCGGGTACGGAATACGGAGGCGAGGTCTTTTACCAGCTCACGGAAATCAACCCTGCCGTCAGCGGTAAAATAAAAGATAATCTTGTTGCGGTCAAACGTGTATTCTACATCGACCAGCTTCATATCGAGCTTGTGCTCTTTGATCTTCGTCTGACATACAGCAAAAGCATTCTTGGCGGCTTGCTTGTTTTCATCCACCTGTTTAGCATCTCGCTCGTCTGCCATCCGAATGACCTTTTTCAGCGGCAATACAACATCAGACTCAGCCACTTCTTTTTTGCCAATGACGACCTTGCCAAATTCGACCCCTCGCGCCGTTTCAACGATGACGGTGCAGTCTTGCTCAATCGGCAGTCGGTCAGGGTCGAAGTAATATATTTTGCCCGCTTTCTTAAAGCGGACCCCAACAACCTCATACAAGGGTTATCCCTCCTGGAATTGAAGAACCAACCGCTCAAGAGCCAACTGTGCGTTGGCATTTCGCTCTATCCGATTTTTCGTCTCCATGACCAAATCTATCCCACGCAAGAGCTCAGCTTTTGTCCATACCAGTGCTTGTCCTTGCAGCACATCCTGTTGGTCGCTGTTAATGAGATGGGCATGCCTGCCTACTTGCAAATACAGGATATCGCGCAGCCAAAGGATGAGCAAATCTAAAAAGAGGGGTAGTTCCTCTTTACTTTTGTCGCTCTTTTGCAACATATCATGGATCGTTAAGAGTGCAGATGAATTGCGCTGTTTGCACTCCTGCACCAATTGTATCACTAGATTTCTTAGCTGTGCAAACGATTCTGATTGGCTGAGTGTCATGGCTTCTTCCACATTTGTCGTAATGTGGGAAGCAACCTGCGCCATTCCCGCCAAAACGCCCTCTGCACGCAACTTTTCTGCAATCGATTCCGCAGAAAGTGGTGAAAATTGAACAATTTGGCATCTAGATAAAATCGTAGGAAGAATCGCATGGCTGTGCTCTGTCAAAAGCAGTGCCAGTACACCAGCGGGCGGTTCCTCCAGAAACTTGAGCAGACTGTTGGCAGCCTGTGTCGTCATTTTATCGACGTGCTCGATGATATATACCTTGCGTGACGACTCGACAGCGCGCATCGCCATTTCTTTTTGCAATGAACGGATCTGGTCGATTTTAATCGAAGCCCCATCAGGCGTAATAAACAACACATCTGGGTGATTGCCACCCTCTATGCGCCTGCATGTAACACAGGCCCCGCAGGCGTCTGCCTCCCTTTCCGAACAAAAAAGGGACTTCGCCAGATGCAGGGCCATCTGCTTTTTACCTGAACCTTTGGGACCCGCCAGCAAGTAGGCGTGTGCCAGTCGTTCGTTGCGCAAACTATGATACAGCAGTTCCTGTGCTCGTGGCTGCTGAGAAAAACGGGTCCATGTCATGATGGTTTCACACCCACTAAAAATACAAATTGATCAACATGCCGCGGATTTCACCAATCCTGGCTAACAAATCAATCGTTGGTGCCTGCTCGCTCAAGAGCTCATCTGTCAGTTTGAGCAGCTCTGCATCCACCTCTTTGACGATTTTGTACAGCCTGCTGCGGCCACGCCGATTCATTCCTCGTCTATCGTCTAAGGCAATGCCGAATTTCACAGCCTCTTCCATGAACTGCTTGACGAGATTTTTATAAGCATAGAAGTCACGAACGGCGCGAGAACGAGCAAGAATCTGTCCCTGCCTGTCTATGTCTGTCAGTAGCCGGGTAAGCTTCTCCTGAGACATACGTTCGTCTTCTCCTTGAATCATCGTGCCAAAATTCAGCTTTTCCAGTTGAGGATTCTTGCGTGAATCCGTCGTTTTAATCAAGTCCAGTTTAGGCCGTAACCCATCACTGATTTTCATATCGCCACCTCCGTCGCCCGATCCAATACAGGGTTTATCCCCCGTGAGATCAAGTATATACGAAAGTTGCGAAAAAAGAGAGAAGGAACCACGTTAAAATGAGTGGAACTCTCCAACATCCAATACGAATACTGCCGCACCACCCACCTGTACTTCCAGCGGATATGGCATGAACGAGTCTACAGCATTACTGAGTGGAGAGACGGGAGTGACCATCTGTTTGCGGGATTTGCAATTATGCGCAATGATGTCGATTACTTCCGGCACGCTTTCGTCAGACGTACCGATTAAAAAAGTTGTGTTACCGGCGCGTAAAAAGCTACCCGTACTAGCCAGCTTCGTAGCACGAAAACCTTTTTTCACCAGTTGTTGAGACAGACGACCACTATCTTTATCTTGGACGACCGCAACTACCATTTTCATCGGATATCACCCTTTCTCCCATGATCAATTCCCAATTTGACTTCTTCATTGTATGAAAAACACGTAGGCTTGGTACGTTATTTTGCTTAAACATATTATACAGCATGTACATCATCCTGCGGTACAGGGAACCTTATAATCTGTCTAAGAGTGCCTTTAGGGCAGATTGATATACATGTTCCATCGGCTGTTCGGCGTCAATCACGACAAAGCGCTCTGGGTCGTGTTTCATTACCAGCTGATACCCTTCCCGAACTAGCTCATGGAAGCGCATCCCTTCCAGATCGAGACGATTCACTTCACGTCCACGGGAGGCATTAATCCGCGCCAATCCGGTTTCGGGCTGTACATCAAAAAACAAGGTCAATTCTGGCATACAGTCACCGACAGCAAATCGGTTAATCTGGTAGACAGCATCAATACCCAATCCCCGCGCATGTCCTTGATAGGCAAGACTACTGTCGATAAAACGGTCGCACAGTACCAGCTTGCCCTCTGCCAAAGCAGGTAACACCTTTTCCGCTAAATGCTGGCCACGTGCTGCCGCATATAAGAGAGCCTCCGTTCTTTCGTCCATCTGCGTGTGGGCCGGATTCAAAATAATTTCCCGAATTTTTTCGGCGATATCAATTCCACCGGGCTCACGAGTCAAAAGTACATCGACTCCCCGCGCCTTCAGCTCTTCGTACAGCTTGGCGATGACGGTGGATTTCCCGGCCCCTTCTCCGCCTTCTATCGTAATAAATCGGCCTTTCTTTCCTGTTGCCACTTCCATACTCCTTCCACCC
This sequence comes from Brevibacillus fortis, assembly GCF_046196545.1. GTDB lineage: Bacteria > Bacillota > Bacilli > Brevibacillales > Brevibacillaceae > Brevibacillus > Brevibacillus fortis_A. Next base: position 88,752 of record NZ_CP176370.1, on the reverse strand, counting down.
CTGTTGTAGCAGGCCAGTTGCTTAGATTATCGTAAAACCTGTATCGTTTGTAGCTGGTCGTCCTGTACGCCATGGAATCGCGTTTGTCCTCTCGCCAATTCCTTCAGCATCGCCAGACTTTCTTCATCGATCCGCTCGCCTGGCACCAGCACTGGAATTCCTGGCGGATATGGAATCACCATCTCTGCCACAATTCGTCCCAGAGCCTGCTCCAAAAGAATCGACTCCCTCGGGCAGTCAAAGGCTTCATGCATCGGCAATGCTTGCTCGCGCAAATAATGGGAAGACACGACTCCCGCCAAAAGAACGCGTTCCTCCCCCGGTTCTACTTGTGGCGCCATCGATTCAAGCAGTCTCCACAAAGCATCCAGGTCACGAGAGGATGTTCCTGTCGAGGCTGCGAGGAGTACATGAGAGTCATCCGCCAGCTCCGAGAAAATCCCGTGCTTTTCCATCCATTTCTGCAACTCAAATCCACTGAATTGGGCCGTTCGCAAATGGAAAAACAGCTTCAACGGGTCAAGTGTAGCGTATACGCTGTTCGTGGACAGTCGCGGCCAATCCAGCCACTCCAGTCGATCGAGTCGCTCCCGAAACTTGTCCAAAAGCGGCAACAACCTGTTCCACTCTTCGGTCGCCGCAAGCGCCAGATGACGTCTGGCTAAATCGAGGGAAGCCATCAGCACATATGACGGGCTGGAAGACTGAAGCATAGCGAGATGACGGAACAACCGTTCACGATCAATCCGCTCCCCCTGAATATGCAACATCGAGGACATCGTCATTGCCGTTCCCATTTTGTGTGTCGACTGGACCGAAGCATCTGCACCTTCCTGCATTGCAGAACGCGGAAAGGCAGGATGGAACCCGTAGTGGGCACCGTGAGCTTCGTCTATCAAAAGCGGTACGTCAAACCGATGGACCGTAGCCGCCATTTTCGCCAAATCGATACCCATTCCATAATAGGTAGGATTCGTCAAAAACACTGCCTTGGCATCGGGGTGTGCAAGCAGTGCACGCTCTACATCTTCGCGCCTGACACCCGCAGCTACTCCTGTTGCCAGATCGACGGCAGGTACTAAAAAGATCGGGGTTGCTCTCGCCATCATAATGCCGTTGAAAACAGACTTATGGCAATTGCGTTGTACGAGAATCTTGTCGCCCGGTCTGCATACCGTCATGATGAGGGCGATATTTCCTACCGTACTTCCTCCGATCAAAAACTTGGTCTGTTCCGCATGGAAGGCTTGCGCCGCCAAATCCTGCGCTTCTGCAATGACACCTTGTGGCTGATGCAGGTCATCTGTCCCGCTAATTTCCGTTACATCCAGCTCCAATATGTCTTGAAAGCGATTTTTGGCATGGTTGTCAAAGCTGTGGCCCATTTTATGTCCTGGCACATGAAACGGATGCGGTCGATGCTTGGCGTGCCGTTCAAGCTGTTCATAAAGGGGCGCACGCTTTTGTCGCTCCCGAAATTCAACATCTCTCTCCCACACGCGCGACTCACGTCCTTTATTTTTATTCCCCTATTTTAGCATGATTTGGACACGCATGAGTCCAGCAAAAAAAAGACACCGGAATGCACCGATGCCTTCTTTCGTCACGCATCTTTTCGCAACCAAATGCGTCTCATCTGATGAATAAAAAATGGATACTTTTCATCCTGTACATCGGTATTGACCATTTCCTGTTCGCACCGTTGACAGATAAACTGCTCACAAATGGCGATTCCGTCATTCTGCTCCTGTTCACAGACGATACATCGCTGAGCAACTTTTTCCATAGTGAAAACGCCTGCCCTTTTTCTCAATATACCAACCATTATACCCCATTATAATCAGCATCATTCCCAAACGTTCGTGTTTTCGCCGATAGCTCGGTAGGCTTGGAAGTAGGACTGGGCTTCCTGCATAGGGAAGCAAGCTGCCGCATCAATGACGTAGGACTGCCTCATAACGTGAACCAGCTCGTGTAACGGCAGCTCTGCAATGGTCGTTCCCGCGGCATTTCCGATCACGAGCAAATCTGCATCCTTTACAGCATCCTGCCACGAATCGTATAGCGTCCAACCCATCATCCTTTTGTTCGGAATTGGCTTGTCCTCCCCGGTGTACACCGCAACGTCTTTTTCAGCCAACCAGTCAGAAGGCATATGCTCCCATAGCGAATCCTCTCCCCAAAGTACGATCCGCTGTATATTGGCTTTTTGTAGAACGAGCCTGCATTCTTTTTCAAGCCATTGAACTATGAGAGAAGAATCTTGGCGGGAAGGGTAGAGCCAGCCGTGACCGATTCGTTTGTCCATACCGAGCGCGCGACTGACTTGCAGCAGAGAAATTCCCTTCTCATCGCAGCTTGTACCAAGTTCGATGTAAAACTGCTCCTTCCACGCCAAATAGCGAGGCAATTGCCGAAGCGCTTCATCCACTTCGCGCATCCCGCATACCATCGTCACCAGTGAGTAGCAAGCAAGCTGCTTACAAAGGAATCGCATCCATCTCCCATTGGGTTCCCCTCCAAGCAAAGCACGATCGTGGGTAATTAACGCCATGCGAATGACCTCATGCTCCCCGGTGTGCTTGTATTGGGTATGCAAAGTATTCGCCCAGTCGTATGGCACGTCTCTTCCGTAGACATTTGTGAGCCATGGTCCCGTTCCCAGCTGTTGCATCCTTTCCTGCAAAAGCTTGCCATCAGCCTCTTTTGTCAGTAGAAATCCATCAGCCACTTCGTTTGAGGAATCTGTTTGGTAAACGGACAGCTCAATCCCACAGGCTCCGAGCTCATTGCCGAATCTGGTTACGACCTCCTCTGAAATGACCCATAGTCTCACGCTTTCCGTCCCTCCTCATTACGCCCTACCGAATCAGTTTGCATATCATCCCTTTTATCCTACCCATAACAAAAAGCCGTCAGTCCAGTCATGCTAGACAAACGGCTTGTTTCATTCCTTGTATGAGCTTTCTCAAGATTTGCGACTGTGCGATAATGGAAACGCAGACTTACATTCATCCAGACCGCTGTAAAAGGAAGTGACTTCTCATGAAGGAAACCGCCGCCCATACGATTTATAGCTACAAGCTGCTCTATCGTTTTCGCTGGCGATTCGTCGGCTACCTTTTTCAACTGTTGTTAATAGGCTTGTCCCTTATTTCGCACTCATTCATGCTACAAGTTCCCGCTTATACACTGATTGTGACGTTAGCGATTCTACCTGTAATACCGATCTGTCATTTGGTCTTATTTCGACTGTATGCCCTTCTACGCGGACATAAGCCAAAGACAACTGCCGATATGCTCGTCTCTCCGTGGTGGGGCGCCGGCTATCCACTTCCCATCCCGCTATCTGTCTATCGGGGCAGTGAGCTCACGGTAATCGTGGGAAGTATGGCGATAGCAGCCGGAGCTTATGTGTGGCTTTCGGAAGGATACGCGCTCACCTTGATCACTGGAACGTTGATCGTTGCGCTGCCACGCCTCTTCGCCCTCCTTGCTTCCTTTCGTCAGCCAAGTCGTAGCCGGGTGAAATACGAGGATCGCGGCGTTGCTTTTTTGCTTACCGATGGATAACCGAATCGATACACCCCTACATAACCCATAGCTTGATGACAATCAACGCCGCCAATCCAGGCAAACGGAGTAGTCCGACGAGCAAAGCCGTCACCGGGTTTATCGGGATGTGGAAGTTAGCCAACTCTCCAACCAGATTGGTGAAAAACAGCAATAGTGCGCCAATCACGACTTGCATGATCCCAAATCCAATCCACCTGATCGGGCCCGTGACAGATTTGCTAGCGGCAATCACCAGCAAAATTCCAACTACAATCAGTGCTATAACCCACCCTGTAGTCATCGGCTTTCCTCCTATGCCTGTTGGCGATTCCTCTCGCGCTTTGCTTGCGCGAGCAAATACATATACCGCTTTTCGGTCACATGCAAATAATAAATGACATCATCCAAGCCGCCATCCGGTTCACTGATCTCCGCAAGATAGCGGGCATGCTGCCAGTCCAATCGCGCCTGATTGACTGCCATATCCAAGCTCGCTTCATTCCATTCCACCACGAACCGCGCTTTTTTTCTCCACCTACTCACCTGCAAGCTTCCTCCTCAGTGAAAGTAGTAAAGTACTCCTGTCATGTTGTTCACTGCATGCAACAAAACAGCTCCCCAGATCGATTGGTACCGATGTCGAACGAATCCGAGTAAAAGTCCAATGACAAAAAGCGGAGCGAATAGAGCGATATCCATATGCAGGAGCCCAAACCAGAGACTGCTCAGGAAGATACCCAACATTGGCCCGATTCTTTTAACCAGATAAGTCTGAATCACGCCGCGAAACAAAATCTCCTCCGCAATCGGAACCAATATGCCAATGACCAGAAGTGAGGTGAGCGCCGCCAAAATATCCGTTTCTTTCGCCTGCACAATCTCGTTTTCGATCTGCTGCTCTCGCTCTGATGACAGAGACAGTCCAAACCAGTCCGCAATCGGGTTCGTCACCACCGCATCCAGCACCAGTGCAATCAAAAGAAACAGAGCAGCGAGCATCAACAGCATCCGGCCTAGTCGTACAGGTCGGCGAACACCGATTTCCCCCAGTCGTCCACGAAACCACAGCGGAATCAAAATCAACAGGAACAGTTGAAAAATAGCTGATTCCAATATCCCTCCGATCGTTCCGGTGGAAAAGAAGGTACCTTCCAGTAAAAACCCATACAACAGCAGTACGCCCGTTTGAAACACATGCAGCCAAGCTACAATATGCAGCACATCATTCCCTGTAAGCTCGTCATATTGCCATAGCCATGAAGTCGGCTGCCGTCTTTCTCGGAGCAGGCTCACAATGAAACCAACGGTCGCAATGAAACTAAATACCGTCACTGCAAATGCAAGTAATCCTAGCCATACCTCCGGTTGCCCGACGGTGGTAGCGACCCACTTCCCGTCTTCACCCCTGTGAAAACGAATCATGGATAACTCCGCAGTAAACATGAGCCAATACCCAATAAACAGCATGATCGCCCATGGAGTGGACTTTTGTCGCCGTATCCCACTCGCAAGCGACAGTCCTGGTCCTGTCAGCATCTCCTCACGCTCCTATTTCACTGTATGTCTCGTCCATTTAAAAAAGTCCGGCATTTCTATCAGGATTGCAAAGCTTTTATCTGTGCTTCTGCTACTTGCTTGAGATATTCATTGCGTGTCCGTAAAAACCGCGTCATATACGCCTCCAAGAACAACCAATCCGCCAGCTTCCCCAAAATACCCAGCGGAGATGTGTAGTCAAAAATATCGATCATCCTGGTCTGATTGTCTGTTATCGGAATGAACTCATGCGTGTGATGAAACCGTTTGAATGCTCCAGAAACCATCTCATCGACGAAATAGCGCGGTTCCTCCATCTCAGTGATTTTCACCGTCAAATTTTGCTTGATACCGAAGTGAATGGCTTCCCAGGTAACAGTCTCCCCCATGTTTATCAGTCCGCTCGTTACTCCTCCAATCGCTCTCTCCTTCGTGCTGGCGGTCGATTCCATATGCAAATCAATGCTTCTGGCAGCATCGAAGCAGACCTGTCGTGGAGCATCTATCAAAAACTCCATACGAATAACCGGCATTACTGCCACCTCTCTTAGAACGAAAAAAAGACAGGCAGCCCCGTCTTCTTTTCGTTTCGACTTTTTAAATTTCCATTATAGGTCGCGTCTGCCTTCCAATGCTTTGGTCAGCGTGACTTCATCGGCGTACTCCAAATCTCCACCGACTGGCAAGCCGTGCGCGATACGCGTCACGCGAATGCCAAAAGGTTTAATCAACCGGGAAATGTACATCGCTGTTGCTTCCCCTTCGATATTCGGATTGGTCGCCAAAATGACTTCCTTCACCTGCTCGTCACCGAGACGCTTCAACAAGTCGGGAATGCGAATATCCTCCGGACCGATCCCATCCATAGGAGAAATCGCACCGTGCAAAACGTGATAATACCCTTCAAACTCTCTCGTCTTCTCCATCGCTACCACGTCTCGTGGCTCTTGCACCACACAGATGATTGAGCCGTCACGACGTTTGTCCCGACAAATATGACATGGATCGAGATCGGTAATATTGTTGCAGACCGAGCAGTAATGAAGCTGACGCTTGGCATTGACCAATGCTTTTGCCAGATCAAGCACGTCGTCCTCTTTCATATTGAGCACAAAAAAGGCAAGCCGCCCAGCCGTTTTTGGACCAATTCCGGGCAATTTCATAAAACCATCAATGAGCTTTGAGACCGGTTCTGGATAAAACATCGCCTACTCCTCTTTTCCTGCCCAATTTTTAGAACAGGCCTGGGATGTTCATGCCTCCGGTAAATTTGCCCATTTCCTTGCCTACCATTTCATCTGCTTTGCGCAGTGCATCGTTCACAGCAGTGAGCACCAGGTCTTGCAGCATTTCTACATCTTCAGGGTCTACTACTTCTGGCTTGATCACGATGTCTTTGATTTGCTTATGTCCATCGATTTTCACAGTGATAGCACCGCCACCAGCAGAGCCTTCCACGATTCTGTCTTTCAAGCCTTCTTGCGCTTTTTGCATTTCTTCCTGCATTTTTTTCACTTGCTTCATCATTTGTTGCATTTGCTGCATGTTTTTCATTGAGGTATCCTCCCTAAATGGTTATGAGTGTATGATTTAGTCTTTGACTTCAACAAGACCTTCTCCGACGAGCTTGATGGCTTCCGCCAAAAACGGATCCTCTTCTGGCTCATCAGAAGCGTCTTTTTGACCAACCTGCTGGTCTACACTTTGCCACTCTTCCTCCATGACAGACAAGAGCTGCAGGGGTTTGCCCAGCACCGTAGACATAACGCGCTCGATCACGCTCCGAAGCTCTGCCTCCATCGTCTTATCGCAATGGATGGCACTGTTGAAGGTTACGACAACAGCTTCATTGCCGGCAGCTACCGGTTGACCATTGACTAGCCAAGCCTGGTACTGGATCTTGATCTTTTTCAGTTCGGTCAAAATTTGACTCCACTGCCCGCGCACCTGTCTCGTCAAATTCTCATCCATGGCCTTCGCGACTTCCCTGACTCTATTCAACGGGGTTCGTGAACCACCAGAAGCCGCAGCTATGCGCCTTGGCTCGTTCTTGCGCGTTTCTTCGGCCTTTTGCTGGCCGGGAATGCTCACCTGACCTTGCATTACTTGAACCAAACGCTCTTCCAAAACGCGGATGCGATTGGACATCGCGATCAGTTCCTCGCTGTTAACGGGTGAGGCACCCATAGATTCCGTCGCATTCGCATTAGGCTGGCACATTTTGACAAGGGTTAGTTCAACCAGCACCCTTGCATAGGTCGACCATTTTAATTGCGACAAAGCCTGATTGCAGGTCTCAATCGCTGCGTAAAGCACCGGAAACGAGTACAGTTTTGCAACCTCTGCAAATTGATCATCAATCATGGTCCGCTCGACAATCTCTTCTAGCTGCGGCGCTGTCTTCAATAACAGCATATCGCGGTAATAGTAGAGGAAATCGTGCAGGAATTGCTCCGGGTCTTTCCCTTGCACCATGACTTGATCAAATTGCTCCATAACTTGCGCAATATCATTTTCGGCAATATGTCGCGCAAGCACAGAAAAGTAAGATTGGGCAACTGTGCCCGTAATCTGCATAATATCACTAGCACGAACCTCGTCCTTGCTATAGCTAATCGCTTGGTCCAACAAGCTAAGAGCATCACGGGCTCCACCTTCAGCCATCTTCGCTACGAGCTGCAGGGCCTGCTCCTCCACCTGCACCCCTTGTGATTGGCAAATCCTTTGCAAAAGATCAACCATCACTCTCAGTGGAATTCGGTGAAAATCAAAGCGCTGGCAACGAGAGATAATCGTAGCTGGTAGCTTGTGTGGCTCTGTCGTCGCCAAAATAAAAATGACGTGGGACGGCGGCTCTTCGAGGGTTTTTAACAAAGCGTTAAATGCCTCTGTCGTCAGCATATGCACCTCATCGATGATGTACACTTTATACCTGACGTCGCTAGGGGCAAATTTCACTTTATCGCGAATATCGCGGATCTCTTCAACACCACGGTTGGATGCCGCGTCGATTTCCAGCACATCGGTTACAGAACCGTTGGAGATGGCTCTACACGTATCGCATTGATTGCATGGCTCACCATCTATGGGCTGCTCGCAGTTCACTGCTTTCGCCATAATTTTGGCTGCACTTGTTTTTCCCGTACCTCGGGGACCGTTGAATAAATAGGCATGGGACAGCCTATTTTCGCGTAAAGCATTACGCAAGGTTGTCGTAACATGCTCTTGTCCGACTACGTCTTGAAAAGTCTGCGGTCGGTATACGCGGTATAGCGCGGTATAAGCCATGTTCGTGTGACACTCCCCATCTGCACAGTCCTCTTCTATATCCTTTTCAGTATACACGATTGCCACCGTTCGTACAAAGTGAACGGACATGTCTCACAGAAAAACGCCCCGTTCACAATTGTGCGGGACGCATTCTTCTTAATACGGCAGCATGATATGGAAGGTCGTCCCAAACCCTTTGGAGGAGACACGGATTTGACCGCCAATATCGTGAATGATTTTTTGGCAGACAGACAATCCGAGCCCTGTCCCTTCCTCTTTCGTCGTAAAAAACGGATCAAAAATCTTATCAATAATGTAAAGCGGGATGCCCGGACCTGTATCGTGAATATCGATACTCACTTTGTCTCCATCCTGATCGAAATGATGGGAAATCCGAAGCGACCCTTGCTCTCCCATTGCTTCTATTCCATTTTTGCAGATATTAATGAACACTTGCTTCAATAGCTCGGTATCCCCGACGACCATCGGAAGCTTACCCCGAGAGGCAAACTGGACATCAATTCCGTACAGATTCGCCTGTGACTCGACGATTGGCAAAATTTCCTCAAAAACAGTATTTAAGTCGACCATGGAATATTGAATATTACGCGGCTTACTCAATAATAGGAATTCACTGACTAAAGAATTGATGCGATTGATTTCGGTGAGCATGATTTCGGTGTACGTTTTCTCCCTGTCCATGCCGCTGTCACCGAATAACCTGAGGAACATTTGCAGAAATCCTTTGATTGAGGTAAGCGGATTGCGAATCTCGTGTGCTGTACCAGCAGCAATTTGCCCGATCATCGCCAAGCGTTCATTCCGCTCGAGTTTTTGGGCGAAGGATCGCAGGTTTGTTATGTCTTTGAAAAGAATAAACGCCCCTACTGTTTTCCCTGACTCGTCTTGGAGCGTATTTGCGTCGACAATCAGCTCATAGCGTTGGTTGTCATTGGTCCAGGAAGTCGCGACATTTTGCAGCTTTACGCCTTCCAACAGTTCTTTTTTAATGAACCGATGCGGTTCGGGGATGCCGCTAAATACTTGATCGACGTGTTTATTGATAACGTCCAGTCTCTCCATGCCCAGCAGCTTGCACGCCGTCTGACTGGCTTCGATAATGATCGATTTCTCGTCGAGGATAAACAAGCCCATGCTTGTATCATAGGTCAGTTTGGTCAGCAAGCGTTGCGACAAAAGCTGGTCGCTTTCTTTTGCGAGTTGGGGAAAATGGATCATGTACAGAAGTTCTTCTGCTTGCTGCACCATGATCATGACAGATGTGCTCCTGCATCTCCCCTGTTTATCACACCATTCCAGTTCGACCTCGCCTTTGGTTCCCACTTCTTCTTCCTTTCGCAAATATTCCTCATACAGGTGCTCCATGGAACCCCGATGGGGAAGAAGAGAGCTGATAGGCTGATTGATAAGTTGATCGCGTGAATATCCGGTTACACGAAGCAGTTGTTCGTTGACCTCCACGATACTACCCGCTTGATTCACCAATAAAACGGCAGTAGGCAGTTGATGCATGAACCGCTGCAATCGACCGGACGAGCCAACGAGATGTAACGAAGAAAGAGCACTCATAGCTTGTCCCTCCTGGCCTATGACGTATTTTGAAAGGAAAGAAACCAAATCCTTTCCGCCTATTATGAAAATTCGTGAAAATGCTCGTAAAACCTTCATTCTATCCACCTGAAAAGCACGGAAATGTTTCGCTAGTTATCGTCAATTTCCAACAAAAAATAATTGGATCGCAAAATAAAAATAGCATGCTTCCCTTCGGAAACATGCTATCTGTACATGCGTGATAAGTACCGTGCACCTATCTTCGATAATCCTTATCCGAGCGTTACTTATGGTAGCAGCTCAGAGCAGGCTACCCTGCGGCACACGCGATGATCCACTTATGGCTGCTTCCTTCCGGACCTGACCAGATTCATGGGTTCGCGTTGCACAGGACCCGCTCCTCAACACCGCCGCCATAAGGCAGCCTCACATAAGAAAACCTAGGATAGGAATTCAACCCTGCTATTGCGGATTGCAGGTTACAGGGCACCGCAACCTCCCCGTCTAGCACGGTAGAACTAGAATACCAAAGTTAGTAGCCGATAGCAAGGAGTAAACCTATCCAGTGCTAGGAAATCTCTCTATCCTTACTAACTCTTCCCTTACAATCCGCCGATTGTGTAATCTGAATAGCTCCATCTTCAAAAGCCTTCTTAAAAATCGAAACAATGGAGGGGTCGAACTGTGTTCCTTGGCATCGCAGGATTTCTTCGTACGCCTCTTTTGCGGACATGGCTTTGCGGTAGGAACGAGTAGAGGTCATGGCATCAAACGTATCTGCAACGGAAAGAATACGCCCAATCAGCGGGATTTCTTCCCCTTCGAGCTGATCAGGGTAACCTTTTCCATCCCATCGCTCATGATGATGCCGTACCCCTGGACTGATATGTGACAGGTTTTCTATCTGCTCCACAATTTCTCCGCTGATGATGGAATGAGTTTTCATGCATTCATACTCATCAGGTGATAGCTTTCCTGTTTTTAAAAGGACGTGATCAGGAATGGCTACTTTTCCGATATCATGCATTAAGCCAGCATAACGTAAATCATTTCGTGAAACTGCTAGTTGCTCCTGTTGCTGTAAATAATCGTAAATGATAAGGGCATAGTGCGTAACTCGTTCTGTATGTCCTGCTGTATAAGGGTCCTTCATCTCTACGGCTAAATAAAAGCTGCGAACGATTTGATCCAGGCTCTGTTGCGAATACTCTCGCTCTCGGATAATTAACGCATGCATCTGTTCTGCCATCGTGTTGAACTTATTTTCCAGAAGAATTATTTCTTTCATCCCCCGTATCGGGACGCGTATGGAAAAATCACCGTTCAACAAGGAGTCAGTAGCGGATACCAAGCTATAGATCGGCTCACCAATCCATTTTGATAATCGATGAGCCACATAACAGGCAAATAAAACAACGATAAAAAGGGTGAAAAAAAAGATGAGGTTCAATCGTTGCAATCGTTCATTAATTCCTTCTCTCGGCAACCATTCAAAATAAGCACCGCCGCTTTTTTCAGATACTTGACGGTATACGTAAATATCCTTGCCTTGGATGAGCAAGGAAAAGAGTCCATCTTCATTAGATTGTTCCCACTGACTGCGTGCCATTTCATAATAAGGTAGCACCGAAACATGATTTCCAATCATAGCTTTATCGGTGTGAATCATAATGGTTCGGGAGGGGGAAAGGACTACCATGCCATACTCTTTTGGAACGACATAAGTACGGATCCAGTCTGTCAGTTTATCCAGATCAATTTCCACTAATAAAAGTCCCGTAGCTTTTGGATTCGAACTCTCCAGACGCTTCTCGAGAAAAAATGATTTTGGCCACCCCTCTTGCTCCCTTTTGGTAAGGAAATTTACCCTGTTTTCTCCGGTTCCCCATTGCTCACGTTCCAGAGATTGATTATCCGTACTCCAGCTCTTATCTTCGCGTAAGGAGAAAACTCTTCCATCCTCACCGAGAAAAACAATATTTCCTACCACATTTTGGTTACGGGAGAAACGCTCAAATAGATTTTGGACGGCTTGTTCCTGCGATGTCCATTCACGCCTGAAGCCAATCTTTTTTGCTTCGACAAAAGATGGTTCCTCTGTTATTCGCCTGGTCAGTCTATTCGCCAATTCATCGGTATCCTTTTGGATAGACTGAAAAAGGGACAAAAGCCGTTCATCGACGAGCCCTATATTCGCATCCATGTTCGTCTCGTACAGTACAAATACTGCCTCTTCGGCTTCTTCATAAAAAAGGAAGCAAATAAGAATAGTAGGGCCAAGAATCAACAATAAAAATGTGGAAAATAATCGATCCCTCCACTTCAGGTACACGAGCCTCCCCCTTTTTTCTGAGCTGTTCCAAACCTATAGCTACTCCATTTGTAGTGGGTACGATTACATAGTGTCATTTCACTATTTCCCGCTGGGATCAAACGTAAACCTTTGTTCGGATCAAAAATGGAATCTTCCTCATCCATAGACAAACGGACGCCTTCGTAATATCCTAGCTAAGAATTATTATCGTATGTGAGGAGATGCATCAGATGAGATACATCCTCCTGGTTTTTCTCGGAGCATGTAGTTACGGCATACTTTCAACCATCGTAAAGCTTGCCTACAAGCAAGGCTATTCGCCTGCAGAAGTAATTGGTGGGCAAATGTTTTTGGGCTTTGTGCTCACCTGGCTACCGGCTCTTTTCTTCCTGCGGACCAAGCCTTCCCTTCCCCAGTTGCTATTATTGGTCACCGTAGGTCTGTCTGTCGGTTCCACGGGAATTATGTACTACAACGCCCTGCAATATATCCCAGCCTCGATCGCCATCGTCCTTTTGTTTCAGTTCACATGGATGGGCGTACTGGTTGAAGCTGTGATGACTCGCCGAATGCCTGGAAAGGAGACGATTTTTTCCCTCCTATTGCTGCTGGCAGGGACCCTTCTTGCAGGGGGAATTTTTGAGAGCGGCGGATTGGCCCAATTTCATATCCTTGGTGTCGTCTTCGGTCTTCTCTCAGCCGTATCTTTTACGTTGTTTATTTTGTTCAGCGGGAAAATCGCCATTGCTGTTAATCCGTGGATTCGTAGCTCCAGCATGGCGACGGGCTCTTTTCTGTTGGCCAGCCTGATTTACCCACCTGTTTTTCTAGTTAACGGAGCATTGTTGGACGGGTTGTTTCCATACGTATTTTTGCTCGCCTTCTTCGGTATTTTGATCCCGACGGTTTTTTTCAATTATGGTATGCCCCACATAGGCCCGGGGATGGGAGCTATATTAGGAGCAGCTGAGCTACCGATGGCTGTGCTCTCCTCCTATGTCATTCTGAATGAATCTGTCTCTATACTCCAAGTGAGCGGTGTCGTGATCATTCTACTCGGAATCATCTTGCCGGAATGGATGCGCCAGCGAAACATTCGAAGAAACAAGGCTACCTCATAAACGTTGTCCAAAGCCCATCCATTGTGCCACTGCCGCACATACGGACGGGCTTTTTTATGATAAAAAGCAAAAACCCTCTGCTTTACGCAGAGGGTTGCTGACTTCGTCATTATTACATTCAGATTACTCTTGTCGATCACGATCGATCATCATAGGCTGTGGTGTAGCTGCGATGCTTTTTTGTTTTCTCCAAACGGTAAAGCCATAATAAGCAGCAGCAATGAGAACCAGCACACCTAAGACAGAGAAAATCACGGTCCGATTATTCAATAAGGCCACATAAGAAGTAAGCATCTCCACCTTATTTCCCATGAAATGACCGAGCAAAAACAAGATCAACGTCCATACAAAGCCGGTTGTGTACGAAAACAGGGCGTACCGTGGAAACGTCATTTTCCCGATCCCAACCAAGTAAGGAACCACATGCCTGACGACAGGAAAGAAATAGCTGATACATAGAGCGTAGCTTCCGTAACGATCGAGTAGCGACTGCGCTTGATCTACATACTTGTTCATTCCTTTTTTGCGACTAATCCAGTTCAATGCAGGTGCACCTAGCCATCTCCCGAGCACATATCCTAATGACAGCCCAGACACTACACCCAAATAGGTCGCAATAAATGCAGGAAAAACATGTAGAAGTCCCATCGAGGTCAGCACTCCTGCAGACAGCACGATCACCTCGTCAGGAATCGGCATACCAACAATCCCTAGCCATAACATAAAGAAAAGAGCAAAATAGCCAAACTGACCCACAGACTCGGACAGCATATCGACAATCATTTAGAAATCCTCCTAGCCGACACCCTTGCCATCATCCTTCCGGCAAATGTAGACAAAGGCAGGTGGCAGATTCAATGGAACCATCTTCACCGATACTTGCTCAAATACAGAGGAAAGCTGCTTTTTCATTTGCAGCGAATATTGAAAGGCGACAAATACTCCGCCTGGTTTTAGCGCATGATATACCTGATCCATAATTTGATCGCGCAGCTCTTGTGGGAAGTTGGCAAATGGCAGTCCTGACAAAATACAGTCGGCTTTGCCCAATCCCGCTTCCGAAAGAACCCGATTCAAATCTACCGCATCTTCGTGGAATCGTACATCGGGAAATAGTGGTTCCAACCTTTTGCGCATCTTGGTCTCCTTTTCAAAAGATACCAGTACGGCTTCCGGTTTTTTCTTTAGCTCGATCCACTTCGTAAAAATCCCCGTTCCTGCTCCTAATTCCACAATTGTATGTGCTTGCTCCCAGTCGATGGGCGCAACCATTTGTTTACAAAGCGCACGGGAGCTAGGAGTAATACTGCCTACTTGGCCTGGTGACTGCAAAAAATTATAGAAGAACATCAGCCGATCCTTCATGCTGGATGGATGATGACAATCGATCATCATGTCAATATGCTCCCTTCTCAGTTCTTGCTTATCCATTATCATATCCAAAAAACATTACGAATTATCTACCAAAAACGAAAGATTTTCTTACTACTATAACAGTAAACGAATGGAAATAAAAATTCCTCCGTCTATAGTCGGATCAAATAATCACGCTCATGATGGTTTTTTGAGTGATTTCCATAGGTTACAATGACAGTAGATCAAGTTTTACATCTAATCAAGGAGGACTTATTTATGGATTATAAAGGTGTAAAAGTCATAACGCACGCTAGCACATTTTTTGCACCGATCCTTGTGCCCATTCTTGTCTGGCTGCTCGTACAAAATCGTGACGCCAAAAATATGGCGCTGCAAGCTTTGTTCTTCCACATCATTATGACGGTGCTTATCGCTATTTCCTGGTTCTTCACCTTCCTGTTGATTGGGATTCCGTTCCTGATTGTGTTTGGACTGATGGCGATCTACTACCCGATCAAAGGTATCATCTATTCTTTAAATGGACGCCCGTTTTCCTACCCATTCGTCGGTGGGATTGGTAGATAACCTCGATACACAACAAAGACCAGCTATCCTTTAGAGGAAGCTGGTCTTTGTGTTAAGGAGCCTAATTTGAATCGAGATTAGGAGCCTACTGTGAAGCGCTCATTGCGATGCTTCGGATTTTCGATTTCATCGAGCATGGCTACAGCATAATCGGCATAGCTCACATAGCTCTGTCCGCTAGCGTTCACTAACAGATGGTCTTTTCCGAGTCGGTACGCACCTGTTTTCTCCCCTGCTGGGTCAAAAAAGGCAGATGGACTGATATAGGTCCATTGAATGCCGTTTGACTCTTCCAATACACGCAGGTACTCTCCATGCTTTTGCGCAGTTGCCAAGTAAGCCTTAGGGAACTCAGGAGTTTCTACTAGGCGCAGTGTTTTGGCTTCGTCTACAAACAGACTGCCTGCACCACCTACAACGAGCAGTCGTGTAGAAGGAGCACCCTTCAACGCTTCAATCAAAGCCTTCCCTGATTCTACATGCAGTTGTTCTTGACCTGCTGGTGCCCCAAAAGCATTCACGACTACGTCAAAGCCATTCAAATCTGCTGCTGTCAGGTCAAACACATCTTTCTGAATCACAGCTACATCGGCTTGCTCGATTTTGGATGCATCACGCACAATCGCTGTCACTTGATGACCACGATCCAACGCCTCTTTCATAATCACCTTACCCGCTTTACCGCTTGCTGCTACAATTGCAATTTTCATGATGATATTCCCTCCGTTTTGTACGTTGTAGATGTAACTGAATTAGTTACAACTCTCTCAAAAAGAATAGGCGTTACCGCATCGCCTTGTTGTAATCATTTTAGTTACAACTAAACAAAATGTCAACCCTGTTTTTTCATCGGATAAAAAAAGCACCCGGGTATTCACACATACACCAGGTGCTAGCTGTTACTTCTTTTTCGTCAGACCATTCCAGGTAATGAACCCGCTTTGCAGATGGGCCATCTGCGGAATGCCGTGTTTTTTTAAAATTTTTGCTGCCTGCTTACTACGCATCCCGCTCCGGCAGTATAGCAATATATCGTTTTTGCTGGAAATTTCTTTTGCACGATGGTCGAGCTGAGACAAAGGGATGTTCACCGCTGATGGAATATGACCCGCTTTATATTCGTGTGGCTCACGTACATCGATGAGCAACACCCTGCTTTTTTGGTTGACCCGTTCCTTGAACTGATCTGTTTTGAGATTTTCTAATCCCTTCACAGGAAGGAAGCGAGAGACCAAATACCAAATGATGATCGCGTAGCCTAACAGCAAAAGAATCGTAGTGAAACTCATAGGAAGCTCCTCTCCAAAATCGGTTTAACGGCTCTTGACCAAAAGCTCTACGGCTTCTTTCACCAGCTTGCTAGTGTCTCCTCCAGCAGCCTGCTCTTCTAACAAACAGCGTTGCAGGTTTTCCGCTACAATCTGGGCAATAGCCTTATCTGAAGCGTTGCGAACAGCGGAGAGCTGCGCTACTACGTCTTTGCAGTTTTTCTGCTCGTCCATCATTTTCAGCACACCGCGGACTTGTCCTTCGATTCGTTTTAAACGTCTTTTGATATCGTCACTGTAGTTGTAATCCATATGAATTCCTCCTGTTTCACGACAAGGCATACGTATACAGGTATCTTATGCGAAATTCAGGTAATGTCAAGCAAGCTGCCTATGCGTGCTGTTTAAATAAACAGGTTTACTTTTGCCTGTGTCGCATCCCCCAAATAAGCGGCTACACCTGCATACTCCATTCCGTCGAGCAATTCCTCCTGTTTGAGACCGAGCAAGTCCATCGTCATCGTACAAGCGACCAGCTTCACTCCCTGCTCCTGAGCCAGCTCGATTAGTTGTGGAAGCGTCAGGGCATTGTGTTTTTTCATGACATGCTTGATCATCTCTGGTCCCATGCCCATCATGTTCATTTTAGACAGTCCGAGCTTCTTGGCACCCCTTGGCATCATCCAACCGAACGCTTTTTCAAGCCATCCCTTTTCTACCTTCACGATCTCGTCCTTGCGCATGGTATTCAGTCCCCAGAAGGTGAAGAAAATCGTGACATCATGATCATAGGCCGCAGCTCCGTTCGCAATAATAAAGGCTGCAATCGCTTTATCCAAGTCACCGCTGAACAACACAATCGTCGTTTTTTCTTTTTGTTGTTTTTCCATGTAAGAACACTCCTTTACAATACTTATACTTGTATAGGTATAAAAATAAGCGAAAGAAGCTTTTGCAACGAAAAGCATCTTTCCTTATAGAATGTCACTCCAAATCTTGATAGCCGTTCCACAGATCAGCACTATCAGGCCATAACGCAGATATTTCACATCGCTCTTGGCGCTGACCATACTGCCTACCGGTGCCCCCAAAACACTTCCGATGACCGTATACAAAACGGGCAAGAGCGGAATTTGCCCACCCGACAGCTTCCCGATCACACCACCTATTGCGGAGATGAATACAATAGCCAAAGATGAGGCAATCGTCACACGCGTAGGTATTTTCAGTACGGTCAGCATAATCGGAATGAGGATGAACGCTCCCCCTGCACCGACAATCCCGGATACGATTCCTACGGCAAACGCAGTACCAGCAGCAATGAAGCGATTATATGCGACTTCCCCAGCTGCCGCTTCTGTCCCCCTATTTTTCACGAGCATCAAAATCACGGCGATGATCGCCAGTATCCCGTACACCAAATTGATGCTTTCATTCGACAAGTATTGGGAGAGAGCCGCACCAATCAAGCTACCCGCCAAGATGCTTGCCCCCATATCTCTAACGAGTCCTTTATGAATCAGGGGCGAGCTTTTCCCGTTTCTTTTGCGGAAAGCCAGTACGCCAGACAGCGACGCGAAAAATACTTGAAACATCGATATCACCGAAACTTCCTGGGCGGAAAACTGCGCCACACCTAGTGCCGATGGTATAAACAGGAGCATCGGATAGCTGATGATCGCTCCGCCAATCCCGAGCAATCCGGAAAAAAAGGAGCCGACAAAACCGAGAGAGACCATGAGCAGAAGCAGTAAAACGTCCATATATCCTCCTCGCATTCCTACCTAACACATCGGAATGCTCAACCCTCTTTTCAAATGAACCTTCTTCAAGTAAAATTAATTCCAAGTAAATAACTGTGAATAAGGTGATTTAAATGATCCGCTTTTTCAAATCCATTTTTCAGCATCGGTGCCCCACCTGCCAAGAACCTTTGCGCTCACACAAAAATGCCTTGTTCAGTGAAAAGCAATGCCCTAATGGCCACTACAAAGAAGAAATCTATACGCACCTTGGCGTACGTATCGTTTATGAAAATCAAGAGTAAGCGAGCACTACTTGAACCGTTAGCGGCTTCATTCAAACGTGCTCGCTTTTGTCTCCCTACAGCTTTTTCACTAAAAATTTGTACACACCGTTCTCAATCTCGTGTGAAACCAGCTCATTCCCGGTTTGCTTGACCCAAGCAGTAAAGTCGTTCAGAGAGCCTTTGTCCGTCGAGAGTACTTCCATGGTTTGACCGGATTGCATTCCGTCCATTGCCTTTTTTGCTTTGACGATTGGCATCGGGCAAGCCAGACCTTTTGTATCTACCATAATATCCGCCATTTTTCATTCCTCCTGTTATATAAATGCGTGTTCAAAAAGTCGGCTTTTCAGCACCGAGAAAGTGGTGAGAACCTGAAAAAGGAGGAGCGGAGTGTAGGGGACCTACATGAGCACCGGACTTTGAAGGTGAACGCCAATTTCGATGCCGATTCAACTTTCAGAACTACTTCGTGATCAAAAGACGACCGTTATTTATCGTGAATGGCGCAGCGATTTGGCCCTACTTCCATCTCTTGTTGTTCCTCTTCGCTCGGTTTTAATTTCCCCATGTTCACTTGACGAATCTCTTGATACGCATTCGGCTGCGGCGGCAAATGATGCGTAACGATATGCCGGAATTCACTTTCATCCGCAATCGTTAGCCCTGGATTGTTGCGATACAAATCACCCAAACGAGCAGATACGACACCCATTGGTCCAAGCTCGGTGTAGCTGCCAAAATGAGCAGGCAACACGACTAAATGCTCGGGAAGCTCTTTATATCGATTATACAAGGTGTTGTGCAGGTCTCCCACCCAATCTTCTGCTTTCCCAGCCAAATCCGGGCGTCCGATCGAAGCTACGAACAGACTGTCTCCCGTGAGAAAATACGTATCATCAACAATCAGTGAGGTACTCCCTATGGTATGTCCAGGTGAATAGATCGGCAGGATCGCGATTTTGGTTGCACCTACCTGAATTTCCTGCCCTTCCTCTAGTTTACGATAGGAATACGTAACTTCTTCCGCATCTTTTTCTGGAAGCCAATACGATGCATCGACTCGATCTGCCAGTTTCTTTCCACCGGAAATATGGTCGGCATGCAGATGAGTATCGATGGTGTGCTTGATCGTCCACTGATGCTTTGCTGCAAATGCTTCGTACACATCCGTCATCCGCAGTGTATCGACGACAGCCGCCTCCCTTCCTGATACGATCATGTAAGACAAGCAGCCTTTTCCAATGCGGACAAACTGATAAATCGCACCGCCATCACGGAGGTCACCCACCTTCACGGGCTCCAGATGCTCACTCCACGCCTTCATTCCTCCTTGCAGGTAAGAAACATCCGTAAAACCCGCTTTTGCTAGCATCTCTGCGACAAAAATGGACGAGCCCTCTTTTGCACAGACGACCAACACCTTCTGTTTCACAGGGATTTTCTCAAGAACGGACTCCACTCCATCCAGCAAATCAAAGTAAGGAATGTTCATGCTCACTACTCGATGTCCTTCGATTTGCCAAGCCTCGTAATCGCTCGTATTGCGCACGTCGAGAATAAACAATTCCTCCTGTGCAAAGAGAAGCTGAGTTAGCTCGTGTGCTGTCATTGCCTTCACGCCTGTTTGTTGTTCCATCATCTTTCTCTCCCCCTTATTGTTTTTCTACCGGGCCATTCCAGCCAGACATACCCGGTACTACATTAGTGATTTTGGTAAAACCTTTTTCGGCCAGCAACTGACAAGCCATGTCGCTGCGTTTGCCGGATCGGCAGATGATATAGATGTCGTCATCGGGCTGTAGCTCATCCAAGCGCTCTTCCAATACTCCCAGGGGTATTGAAATGGCTACAGGAATGCGATGAAAAGCGTATTCTGCCGGTTCTCGCACATCAATGAGTGTCAGCTTCTCGTTGGCCTCCAGCTTTTTTTGCAGTTCTTCATTGGATATGGTCCGCAGGAAGTTCGCCTCCTCCTTCACCTCATGGGTACTCGCTTTTCGCAGGAAATGCTTCCAGACTTCCCCCTCCTGAATCGTGTCCAAAAATTCATGCCCGGTATTGTTTGCCCAGCTCTTCAGGTCAGCCAATGACCCTTTATCCGTCGCCTGTACTTTCATCACTTGACCCGGTAACATCTCTTCCATCGCTTTTTTTGTGCGTACGACAGGCATTGGACATGCCAAGCCTTTGCAATCTAATGTTTTATCAGCAGAAAAATTCGATTGTACAGACATGTTGTCTACCTCCTACGTTTTGAGTGGAAATGTGATCAATCAACTATATACATATACCCCTACGGGTATTATAATATGCGCCTAGTTTTTCTTTGTCAATAGGCGAGACGTGACCGACCCACTCTTTCATACGTATTTTCTTAGAGATGAACTTGTACCAACATGGAGGCGCCCAATGAAACTAGCTGATCGGATGAAGGAGAAGAACACGAAGACAACGGAGCTGTCTATTTGGGGACCTTACTTACGGGAAGAATGGGAGAAGCATTTTGCGAGCCATCTGACCGAAGAAGATAAAGAGAGGCTTTTTCTCAAAAATAAAGACGGCTACCAGGGGTATCTGTGGCATTTATTCAGCAATAAGCTGAGGGATTGTCTTGAACGAGAGGAAGCGGATGAGGCCTTTCAGCAAGTGGCCCATGAGTCATACTATGTGTTTTACCAGCTTTCCAACGAAGTGTTGATCTTGGAAAATGCTGCGAAGTTTTCTGTCGCGGACTTGGAAATGGAATACGATGTGTATGTCGTGGATAAGGATTTTACGTGGACGTATGTGAAGACCCATGAAACCAAGTGGTGTGGGCCTTATTTTTGTAGGAAGTAGAACGGGGAAAACAAAGAGAGGAAGCATACGGATACCTTTAGGGGTATGCCGCCATGCTTCCTTTTTGATTGATGGGTGGATTATCGTTCTTGGAGATACTGCAAACTGTTTTCCATGATCTCTTTGAAAGGGGGGGCAACAATTTCTTGTCCCCATAATCTTACCCAGAGGTCTGTATTCGGGTTATCAACAGATATGTAAACTAATAGCTTTGGATCATCGCTTGGTGCAAATCCGATAAACGAATACGTATATTTTCCTTCGATGAAGTTTCCTTGCTGGTCGCGTTTCCCCACTATTCCTGTGCGCCCAGCGACTGCATATTCTTTTATGGAAAAGGCTGTATCTAAGCCAGGTTTGTTTTTTACTACCACTTCTAAAACTTCTCGAACCTGTTTGGCTGTTTCTTCTGATATGACTCGACGCCCTTTGTCAATGTGATTCCTTTCCTCCCTCGTGACATGGGGTTTCATCAATTCACCCCCGTTGGCGATGGCCCCAACAGCAGCTACTTGTTGAATTGCAGAGGCAGAACCCCCAAGTCCATAAGCTGCCATTGCTTTATCATAGGGAGTATCCATGTTTGGTATCTTTCCAGGCTGTTCATTGATTTGTTCGGTACCAGTTTTCGCTCCAAAACCGAACCGTTCATAATATTGCTGCAACGAATGATTGGTTAACTGTTCACTGAGCTTGGCAAAAGCGATATTCGAAGAACGTTGGATACCTTCTAAATACGAAATCTGTCCCCACCCTGCACCATTATTGTGGTCTTTTATAAACTTGCCCGGGGTAATTTCGTAGGTTCCGGACTCGTAGGTTTCGTAGTTCTTATACTTTCCCTCTTCAATAGCAGCCGCCAATGTCACGATCGGAAATGCGGCGACAGGATCTGGTTTCGCTTTTACTATATCTGGAACCCGGTCATTGGCATCCTGTTTTCTCAGATTCATCCCAAGAATTTCCCCGGTATTTGGATCGGTAACGATTACCGTCATATTCTCGGGCTGATAGGCTTTGTCGGTCTTATGTATCGCTTCTTCTACATACTCCTGAATTTGTGAATCGAGGGTCAGAACCATATCTGCTTGGGGTGGAGTTTCCGCGGCTTGTGCCTTTTGACTCTCCCCTGTATTCATCTGTTGTGCGCTTGGCACGGAAGGGGTTACCTCCAGAGGCATCCACTGATAACCGATAAACAATAAAGCAAATGAAGCAGCTACGCCCCCGATGACCTTGGCATACTTTTTGCGCCTTTTCATCTGTATGAGCAACTCCTTTTCTTGACGGATATGACTCGCGATTTCACGTCGCTTGTCCTCGTCCATCTGAAGCGACGGAAATGATTGAAGCATTGTGCTTATCTCTTTTTCTTCAAAAGATGATGTCATGTAGATTGACCTCCCTGCCCATTTGTTTTTGCAATTCCTTGATGGCTCGATGGAGCGTCGTGCTGACTTTTGCTTCACTCCAGCCCAAGATTTCTGCTGTCTCTGCTGTAGATACTCCCTCGATCAATCGCAGGATTAGAACCTCTCGATACGTGGTTTTGAGGTGATTCATCGCTTCATAAACTTCTTGCAATTGTTCCTTTAACACCAGTGCCTTCTCAGGAGTGCGCTCTTTGGAAGTGAGGAGTCGGAGGACGTTTTCGGGGAACCAATCCATCATTTTTTGCTTTCTCCTATAATCAATCGCTGTATGGCGCGCGATGGTCAGAAGCCATGTCTTGGGCTGTGCCCTGCCTTCGTAGCTTGATACGGATCTTAGCGCCTTCGTAAAAACTTCCTGGACTAAATCCTCGACATCTCTACGTCCGGTAAAATACGCGAGGTAATTGTAAATATCATTGCCGTATTGCTGGAACCATCGCTCTATTCGGTCATCGGAATCCATTCGTACGCTCCTTTATGAAGTTTGTATCTTATTAGACGCAAAAATGAAATTTGCTTACAGTTTTTGTGATATAAAAAAGAAAATGCTGTCCCACCTGAGTCATTATCCAGGAGGACAGCACCCAACAACGAATTGAGGCATTCAAATATGGGAGAAAAAAGTGTGAGAGAAATCAGGGTCGCGGATTATCGTGATATTTATTTGTTAAACCTAGAATTTAACCCGAATCTGCATCTATTTACCGAAGATCAGGTAAGAGAGAAAATTGAAATCATTACAAAGAAAACAAAAGATATGATCTTTGTTTGTGAGCAAAACAACGAAGTCATCGGATATATTCACGGAAGCCCCTATGAATTGCTTTTTTCCGACTCTCTCGTAAACGTCCTGGGGTTTGTTGTGAAAGAAAAACATAGGAATCACGGTGTAGGCAACATGTTGATTGAACATCTTGAACAGTGGGGAAAGCGCAATGGATTTTCTGGGATGAAGCTGTTATCCCATCCAAGTCGCACACATGCTCACAGGTTCTATGAGCGACGTGGCTATCTATTTACAAAGGATCAGAAAAATTTTATAAAAAAGTTCTAAGCTAATGAAAAAACGCTTCTCCTGCCGCCCAGGGCAGCAGAAGAAGCAGTCTAATGTTTTAATCTATACTTTGAACTTGTTAATCTGCTCCTGAAGCTCCTCAGCCATCTTGGAGAGGGAACCCGCAGACGAAGCGATCTCCTCCGTGGAAGCCAGCTGCTGCTCCGTAGCGGCAGAGACGTTATTCACGCCGCCCGATGCTTCTTCCGCAATGGCTGAAATCTTCTCCACGTAATGGACGACCTCGTCCGTGCTTGCCGCCATCTGTTCCGCGCCTGCGGATACTTCCTGAATCTCGCCCGCGACCTTGTTGACCGCATTCGAGATGTTCTCAAATGCCTGTCCAGCTGCTGTGACAATCTCCATGCCGCTTTGCGTTTCGTCGCTGTTCATTTTGACTGCCTCAACCGCCTGCCTTGTATCATTCTGGATCAGCTGCACCAGGTCAGTAATGCGCTGCGCAGACAATGAGGATTCCTCGGCCAGCTTCCGAACCTCTTCGGCAACGACAGCGAAGCCGCGGCCATGCTCTCCAGCTCTTGCGGCCTCAATCGCCGCATTCAGTGCCAGCAGGTTCGTCTGACTCGCCAAATTATTAATGACCTCGGTGATCGTTCCGATCTCTGCCGAACGTTCTCCCAGTCCCGTAACCAGCTCCGATAGGGATGTGATAGAATTACGGACAGTATTCATCTGTTCGACCGCTGACTTGATGATCATATTTCCTTCCGCAGACTGGTTGGCCGCGTCAACGGCCGATATCGATACGCTCTGTGCCAACTGTGCGATCTGTTCCGAACCCAAAGCCATTTCGCCCATGGCCTGAGAGGAACGCTTGACAATATCCACCTGCTCGGAGGTACCCGTAGCCAATTCCTCCACTGTTAGGGTAATTTGCTCGGATGCCTTCGCATTTTGCTCTGCGCTGGCTAACAGTTCTTCCGACGAAGCTGCTACTTGCTCAGAAGTCGTAGCTACTGATTCAATCATAGCGCGCAGATTCGCCGTCATCGTGTTGAAGGATGCCGCCAACGTGCCCAGCTCGTCCTTGTTACGCAGCACAATCGTCTCGCCCGTTAGATCGCCACTCGCAATCCGGACAGCCGCCTGATTTATTTGCTGGATTGGCTTTGAGATGATATGTGCCATGAAGAAGGCGATAAGCAGCGCAATGGCCGCCGCTACGAAAGTAGCCACAAGAATGATGACAAACGCTTGCTGGGAAAGCTCCGAAGCGCTTTGACTAACCTTTCCGGCCCCCTCATTGTATATATCGATTAATTTGACAATATTATCATTGGCCGTGTACCACAAAGGGTAGGCCACGCTATGTAACTTACTTGCCTCATCATATTTGTTTTCTCTGCCCAACTTCACGAACGCAGGCATTTTTTCCAAATAAGCATCGTATTTGGTGTTAAACTCTTCAAACAGATTGACAATCTCACTGCCTTCCGCATTGCTGGCATACACAAGCGTCTTCAGTTGTTTCCGTTCATCCTCGATCTTGGCAAGCAGTTGATCCAGAGCCTCCTTCTGCTTCGTGAGCTCCTCCTCGTTCTGTTCAACGATAATGTTGAGCGCAAGACGCTCCACGTCGGAAATGTCTCCATTCACCGTGCCAAGCAGGGTAACCGCTGGCATCCATGACTTATCGATATCCCCGGATATCATGGTCAAATCTCTGATCTGGCTTAATGCAAATGTACTCACAAATGCTAGGAGCGCAACAACTGTAAGAAACCCCGCCAGTAATTTGGTGCGAAGTGTAAGCCCTGTTTTTCCTGTTGCATTTCCCAACTTGCCGCTCATAATCCCCACTCCCCCAGCTACAAATAGATAAAATATATAATGAATATATCTAATTAATATATCGTCATATAACACAATGAAGTATAGAGTGAAAAACGAATTTTATTCTTTATACATCAACAAAACGTACGGCTTTAAGTACGACTCAAAATTGCTTCATGCTTTTGCACACGGCTGTAATAGGTAATTATTGTTAAACCCTCCTGCTTCTGACTGCGGGGCCTACCGAACGCAACGCCGCTTGCCTTCGCAACCTTGATCTCTTCTGCCTGCCGCTGTCTGTTCTTCTTCCGCTCCTGCTCGGCCATGTAGACCAGTATACTCAAGAATTGATCAAGGGTTTTGGAATGAAAAAGGGGGTATCTCAAAAGTCGATTTTCCGACTTAGAGACACCCCCTTTTTCTGTGAAACATTATATACAGGCAGAGCTGATGTTGAAGTATATTCTTGCCAAAAAATGGAAGCATATCTCCGCCTCATCGGCAAAAATATGCTTCATTCTCTTCGATCTGAAAAATCTAAGCGGAGAGAGTGGGATTCGAACCCACGCACGCCTCACGACGCCTAACGCATTTCGAGTGCGTCCCCTTATGACCACTTGGGTATCTCTCCATATTTGGTTTATCAGAAACATTACTTACTATAGCAAAATACAGTCAAAAATGCAAGTCCGATTCCTCTGCATGCCCCTTGATTTGCGCGGCTCATTAGGCCAAACTAATAACAACACACACGATTGGTATCCGATCAGAAGAAAAGTGAGGAACATATATGAAACGTGAACGTTTGGACAAGGTGCTGGCCAATATGGCAATCGGCACGCGCAAGGAAGTGAAAGCATTAGTGAAACAGCGACTGATCGTCGTGGACGGCGTTGTCGCAACAGACCCGGGGATGCATGTCATTGCCGAGGAACAGGAAATCCTTGTGGATGGAGAACCGCTTAACTTTAAGCGCTGGGTATACGTTTTGCTGAACAAGCCGCCTGGAGTGGTTTCTGCTACAGAGGACAATGTCCATGAAACCGTAGTGGACCTGCTCCCATACGAGTGGGCAATCAAAGTGCATCCGGTAGGCCGACTGGATATTGATACAGAAGGTCTCTTGCTCTTGACCAATGACGGTCACCTCTCCCATAGCCTCTTGTCCCCGAAAAAGAAAGTGGACAAGGAGTACTTTGCCCGCATCGATGGCCGGGTCACTGAGCACCATGTACAGGAGTTTGCCAAAGGCGTGGAATTAGAGGACTTCACGACACTGCCAGCCAAGCTGGAGATTATCTCTTCGGGAGAAACATCAGAGATTCGCGTCACCATCATGGAAGGAAAGTTCCATCAGGTAAAGCGGATGTTTGCTGCTTTCGACCTGCAGGTCACCTATCTGCAACGGATTCGCATGGGCCCGCTTCACCTTGACCCGTCACTTGCCCCTGGTGAGTATCGCGAACTGACCGAAGAAGAGCTGCACATGCTGCAAAACGTAAACAAATAAAAACCGCCTGCATGTGAGTTGCAGACGGTTTGTCCAGACAGCCCGGTCATTCCTGTACCGGCTGTCTTTTTTTTCGCAATCCACGAAAGAAGTCCTTGAGCATCTGCCCGCATTCCTCTGCAAGAACCCCCTCTATGACTGGCACTTGATGATTGAAGCGCGGTTCCTCCAATAGGTTCATTAATGTCCCGGCACAGCCCGCCTTCGGATCGCGAGCGCCATACACGACCAGTTCGATACGGCTTTGAACGATTGCACCCGCACACATTGGACACGGCTCCAACGTCACGTACAGCGTACACCCGATCAAGCGCCATCCACCCAAGCGTTCACTTGCCTCCCGTATCGCGATCAATTCCGCGTGCAAGGTAGGGTCTTTTTGTGTTTCCCGCAAGTTGTAGCCGCGACCTACAATTTCCCCGTCGCGCACGATGACCGCACCGATCGGAACCTCACCAATTGCAGCGGCTTTCCGGGCCTCTTCCATGGCTTGTTTCATATAATAATCATGTTCATTTACTTGTATCACGTTTCCCTAAAGCTCCTTCAAAAACAGTCTTTCGTCCCGAACAAACGGACCCTTTTTCCCAAAAAGTTGATTCAAGAAGTTTTTGTCCCTACCCGTTCACATACTATCTGCGAGATTACATACATTAATGATGTAAGGGAGAAGTATGAAAATCATTGTTAGCCTCTTTCTGGAGGGATGTGAGTGGGCTTAACCTCTGCAAATACGTTATTTGATCGCTTTCACAGTCCGACTAGAGGTCTACTGGCAAAAGAAGAAGTGTTTTCCCACATCGAACATACCATCTCATCAATAGGTGGTCCATTTGAAATTATTGTGGGGGCCGACTCTCAATTAAAAAGCCGCGGAACTTTTTTTGCTCTTGTGATCACAGTGATCCGTCCCGGCCATGGGGGCACCTTCTTTTATCACAAATTTCAGGAACGCCGGTATTCATCCTTGCAACAGCGTATATTTCAGGAAGCGATGTACGCAGTCGGACTTGCCACAGAAGTACGCCAATATTTGCGGGACCACCACTTAGATACTCCCATCCGCCTGCATTTTGATATCGGTACGAATGGCCCTACCCGTAAGTTTATCCAGTCTTTGTTGAGCTTAGCAGAAACCAATCACTTTCGTGCCGAGATCAAACCGAACTCCTTCTGTGCATCTACGATTGCCGATAAGTACACCAAGTAACAAAACAGGCGGATTGCTAATGAGGCGTCCGCTTGGCTTTGTTTTGCCCTTATCCTGTTGGTTCAAACAATTCGGGACAGGCTTCTGCATCTCCTGCACACCGTGTTTTTTCCCGCTAACAGGGTGATTGACAATGTACGAGACGTGAGCTATTATAAGCTTTAATTGAAGCGTTTTCACAAGGCGTGTTACTGGTAATGCAGGCATGAGCCGAGAAGATCTTTTTCTTGTTAAAAAGGTTTTTTCGGCTCTTTTTTCTGATTAACGTCATGATTCATCGGCGTTTTTCATTAAATTGGATGTGACCGCTTGCGGTAAGCAAATACGGTCATGGACCGTTTTTGTCTATCAAAAGGTGGTGGAATGGATTGTCCCGTGAAAAGGAAAAAACGTACGCAATTACGCGTGTGTTGAACCATAACGTCGTACTCGTGGAAGAACCCGGCTCCGGACAAGAAATTGTCCTGTTCGGAAAAGGAATCGGATTTGGCGCAAAACCCGGGAATACCGTCCCCGCCCAAGACTCGCGTGTGGAAAAGCGCTTCAGGCTCGAAAATGAAAATCATCAGAAGCAGTATCAAAACATTCTGAGCCAAGTAGATCCTGCTGTCGTAGGAATTGCGGAAGAAATTATCGCTCTCATTGCGAGTGAGATTACGCCAGAATTGAACGAACACGTCCACGTTGCCTTGCCTGACCATATCCAGTTTGCGATCTATCGGCTCAATAACGGCATGGAGATCGTGAATCCGTTCTTGTTCGAAATCCAGACGCTGTACACGAAGGAGTACGCGCTGGCGAACCGGGCAGCGGATATGATCAAGAACGCATTCGACCTGGACATTCCAGATAGTGAAATCGGATTTCTGGCCTTGCACATTCACTCCGCGATCAGCTACGTTCCAGTAAAAAAGGCTGTCCAATTCACCAACATCATCACGGATTTGGTAAGCCTGATTGAAGAGCGAACAGGTATTACGATTGAACGCAGTACCATTGATTACGTTCGCCTCATTACGCATTTGCGCTTTGCCGTTGAGCGCATCCGTCAACAAAAATTCATCAAGAACCCGCTTCTGGACCGAGTCAAGACCACCATGCCAGAAGCCTATCAATTGGCAACAGAGCTGGCTGAATACATCTCCACCCGTCTCGAGATCGCTGTACCAGAAGACGAGGTTGGTTACATGGCTCTGCACCTTTATCGCTTATTACAACAAAATTAAATCATAATCCTGCGTGTTACTAGCTCGACTAGGCATGAGCGGTGAGATCATACGGACATAGTAAGTATGTCGTCGTATGAATTCAACCGTCTCATGCCTTTTTTGGTTCAGACGCAAAAGGAGGATACTATGCTACGCAGTCTTTTTTCCCGGAAAAAACAACAACAAGAGGTAACCTTTCTTGCACCATTAACAGGTACCGTACTACCCCTGTCCGAAGTTCCTGACCCTGTATTCGCAGGTAAAGTCGTCGGTGATGGTGTAGCGATTTTGCCAAGTGCAGACACTCTCGTCTCCCCTGTCGATGGAAAGGTAACGCATCTTTTCCCTACTCACCATGCTATCGGGCTTTCGACTGAAAGTGGTCTTGAGATATTGATGCATATTGGAATTGATACCGTGAAATTAAACGGGAAAGGCTTTACCCCATTTGTTTCGGTTGGAGACCAAGTGAAAGCTGGCGACAAGCTCATCCAATTCGACAAGAGTGTACTGGAAGATGCGGGTTGTCCGATCGTAACACCGATCGTTATTACGAACGGTGATCGGGTTGCTGAAAAAAATGTGGTGGCAAAAGCAACTGTGCAAGCAGGCCAAGAGCCACTTATGACTGTCGTCTTAAAATAAAGCGAAGCGCATGGTTGAAGGAGGTACAACATGGTTCAATTTGAAGTAACCGTCAATGTAGAGGGTGGGCTCCACGCGAGACCAGCAGCTCTACTCGTGAATTGTTCGTCACAATCTCAGTCAAAGATTACGCTGAGCAAAGGGACAAAACACGCAGATGGCAAAAGCATTCTCGGCATCATGACGTTGGGTGTCTCCCAAGGCGACACACTGACCGTTCAGATCGACGGCGCGGATGAACAAAACGTAGCCACTGCGATCCAGCAGCTATTGGAGCAATCCTCGTCAAACATATAGTGTAAACGACGGACAGGAAGGTGAAGGATGTATGTTAAAAGGAATCCCGGTTTCCGCTGGCATTTCAATTGCCCCTGTTTTACGCCTCACACACGAAACAGCCATCACGCAGGCAGAGTCCACCACTTCAGTGGATACGACGCAGGAGCTAGGACTATTTAGCAAGAGCGTAGAGCAAGCACGCGAACAACTGGAAAAGCTAAAAGAACAGACAGAGGAACAATTAGGCTCGGAAAAAGCGGCCATCCTCTCTGCTCATATCGCCTTTTTGGATGACCCGGCATTTGTCGGGGAGATGAGTGCGCTCATCGAAAACCAACAACTGGTGGCATCTGCCGCCGTCTCGCAAGTAGCCGATCAGTTCATCGCTCTCTTTGAGAGTATGGACGATGCCTACATGAAAGAGCGCGCGGATGATATTCGTGATGTGAGCCGCCGTCTGATTCAAAATATTTCGGGCGGTGACACCGTCATCTCCTACCCGGAAGAGCCTTTTATCCTGGTTGCATGGGACGTCACCCCATCCGAGACGCTTCAGCTTCCACTCCAGCATGTACGAGGAATTGTCACGGCAAAAGGCGGCGCTACCTCTCATGCAGCCATATTGGCACGCTCTCTCGGTATTCCCGCTATCATGGGCGTTGGAGATACCTTAATGGAAAAAGTAGACTCCGGAAGTTTGCTGATCATCGACGGAACCTCTGGACAGCTGATTGTTTCGCCTGATGCGGATACACTGGCTGCCTATCAGGAAAAGGCTGCGCAGGAAGAAAAGGAACGCCAATTGTACGAAGCCATTAAGGAACTGCCTGCCGAAACAACCGATGGCCACCGCGTTCACCTGATGGCAAACATGGCCGTGCCAGAAGAATCAGATGCACTGATCGCGTCTGGTGTAGAAGGAATCGGTTTGTTCCGCTCCGAGTTTTTGTTCATGGATCGCAGCACCCTTCCCGATGAGAACGAACAATTTGCTGCATACAAGCATGTAGCCGCTGCTTTTGGCGACAAGCCGGTCATCATTCGCACCTTGGATGTTGGCGGCGACAAGCATTTGCCGGCACTCGCGCTTCCACAGGAGGAAAACCCATTCCTTGGCTTCCGCGCCATGCGCATCTCGTTAGCCAGACCGGAATTGTTCCTGGTGCAATTACGCGCTCTCTTGCGTGCCAGTGCATTTGGTCGCCTACTGATCATGTTCCCGATGATTTCCCATCTGGATCAGCTGCGTGAAGCCAAACGATTGCTGGAGCAAGCGAAAGCAGAGCTGCGGGCAGAAGGGATCGCTTTTGACGAGAAGATCGCAGTAGGCATGATGATGGAGATTCCAGGGGCTTGCCTGCAAGCAGATGCGTTTGCGAAAGAGGTAGACTTTTTCAGCATCGGCACGAATGATCTCGTTCAATATACGCTGGCTGTAGACCGGATGAATGCCAATATTGCCGAGCTGTACAGCTACTACCATCCAGCCGTTTTACGATTGATTTCCCAAGTCATCGAAGCTTCCCATCGGGCGGGGATTTGGACCGGGCTGTGTGGGGAAATGGCGGGAGATCCGTTGGCTACCAAGCTCTTGCTCGGTTTGGGGCTCGATGAGTTCAGCGGTGCCGCTTCGGTCATGCCAAAAGTCAAAGAACGTATCCGCTCCACCAGCGTAGAGGAAGCGAAGCAATTGGCTGAGCACGTTCTTACACTCTCTACTGTAGACGAGGTTGTTCAATATCTAAAAGACAAAGCCTTATAAAAGGTTTTGTCGCCCGAGCGATGTAAGCGCTTTCAATAAATCGATCAGAATGGTCTCTCTCCGGCTTATTCCTTGTGCCCTCATCATTTTGCCATTCATCCGGAGAGCGGCTTCCCTGATAAATTCATTCCATTCCAAGGAGGTTTTATCCTATGCTCGCTTTTCTGCAAAAGATTGGGAGAGCCCTCATGCTCCCGGTCGCAACGTTGCCAGCCGCAGCGATTTTGCAAAGCTTTGGTCTTCTCAAATTCGAGAAGGACCTCAATCTCGGCGCCTTTGGTGCATTCATGGACTCGTACATCGCTCCGCTTTTGGCTGCTGGCGGTGCAGCCATTTTTGACAACCTGGCATTAATCTTTGCTGTCGGTGTTGCCATTGGCTTGGCTGGAGATGCTGTTGCTGCTTTGGCCGCTGTCATTGCCTACGTCGTATTGACGAAAGTACTTGCAGCTGTTCCTGCTGCCATGCCTTTCATCGCGGACGATTTAAAACTGAACATGGGTGTCATCGGCGGTATTATGGCGGGTGGTATTGCAGCGTTTTTCTACAACCGCTACCATTCGATCAAGCTGCCAGAATGGCTAGGCTTCTTCGGTGGAAAGCGTTTCGTACCGATTATCACTTCTCTTTCCATGGTTGTCATCGGTTTGATTTTCGGGATCATTTGGGGGCCCATCCAGATTGCCCTCGACTCATTGGGCTCTTGGATCGTAGGTCTCGGCGCAACAGGTTCTTTCTTGTTCGGATTCTTCAACCGGTTGCTCGTTCCATTTGGTCTGCACCACGTACTCAATGCGATTGCCTGGTTCCAAATCGGTGACTTTACCGATGCGACAGGAAAAGTGGTACACGGCGACTTGCATCGTTTCTTTGCGGGAGACCCATCAGCAGGAATGTTTATGACTGGTTTCTATCCGATCATGATGTTCGCACTTCCTGGAGCGGCTTTCGCTATTATTCACTCTGCGCGTCCTGAAAAACGCAAAGTAGTTGCTTCTATGTTTATCGGTGCAGCTCTCGCTTCGTTCCTGACCGGGATTACCGAGGTAGTTGAATTTGCGTTCATGTTCGCTGCTCCGCTCCTGTATTTTGTCCACGCGATATTGACGGGTGTGTCCGGGTATATCGTAACCTCTCTGGGCATCAAGCACGGTTTTGGATTCTCAGCGGGCCTGATCGACTACGGTATCAACTTCCACCTCTCTACGAATGCTTGGATGATCATCCCGATTGGTCTGGCATTCGCCGCGGTCTACTACGTCCTGTTCCGTTTCTTGATCGTGAAGCTGAACCTCAAGACGCCAGGTCGTGAAGATGACGAAGATACAACAGCTACAGCTACGGGAAGGAACAATTCGATGCAGGAAAAAGCGATCCATGTGCTCACTCACATTGGCGGAAAAGAAAACATCGTTAGCGTAGACGCTTGCATCACTCGTTTGCGTCTCGTCTTGAAGGATGACAAGAAGGTCAATGACAAAGCCTTGAAGGATCTCGGTGCAGCAGGTGTTATGCGATTGGGTCAAGGAAGCGTGCAGGTCGTCTTCGGAACCCATTCGGAGCTGCTAAAAGAAGAGATCAGCAAGCTGTAAAAGATAACGAATGCCCGGTCACGGCGAAGTCCGTACCGGGCTTTTTTCTGTTTCCTGAATGGGTAACGGACGCGACCCGGTATCATTCCCATCATGTGTCGTACTATATGGGCATCGCGCGTTGTTTTCCAACTCCTTTTCAAATAGTACCAAGCGCTCGAGAAATCCCTCGCAAGCCGGCAAACTCTGTGGCGCCATCATTTCAATTTCGTAAGCGACGGTTTTTCTCCATATTTCCAGCTGCCTTCTATTTGCCTCCCAAGCGTTCAAGCCACCCCACCCCTTTTGCCAAATCAGCAAACCATCCTGATAAAAAGATCAAGCATGTTACATCGTAGTTTTTTAGCCAACACTGGCAAATGATTAGCCTTGAAGTCATATTCCCCCTTCTCGTACTTCAAGTATGTCGAAGCATTTCGAAACCCGAGTGCTTCCGCCATTTCTTGCAGGGTCAGCTTGCACTCATTACGTCGTTGCGCGATAAACGGAAGGTTGAGTCGTTCCACCAGTTATCCCCTCCTGATTTGCAAAAATGGCAAATATTTATAGTTACATCATATCCTTTCAATTTTAGCAAAGTCAATACAGATTTTGTCATATTAGCAATCTTGTTTTTTCCGTTTTGGAAAATTGTTAGAATGGAATTGCCAAAACGATAAAGGTGGTCTCACGATGTCCATAGTTGGTCAACGCATAAAATGGCTGCGCGAACAAAAACAATGGTCACAACTTCAATTAGCTGAAAAGCTAGGCATACATAATACGGTACTTTCGCGGATCGAGTCAGGCGAAAAGAAAGGCGTCGATTTTCATCTGATTTCCAAAGTCGCAGATTTATTTGAAGTATCCACCGATTTTCTCCACGGGCGCACGGAGGAACTATCTTGGCAACGTGGTTCTGTCCGGGAAACACCGGCGACCTTCTTAGATGTCGATGGCCTGACAGAGGACGATCTGGTTGAGGTCAAGCGCCATATTGAATTTTTAAAGTGGAAAGCTTTGCAAGAAAAGAACGAAGACCCTTCGTAAAGATTAACAGATAACAGAAAAACCCCTGTCTCCAGGGGTTTTCATCGTGGCAAGCGTCAGGCGTACTCTCCTGATGCTTTTTTATATAGACTGTGTTATTCTTCGCTGTCATTAGCCATTTCGTCTGCATTCAACTCGATCCAGCTCTGCGACCAAGACTCAATTCCTTTGAGCACTGGAGTCAGAGCTTTCCCCATCTCCGTTAAGGAATACTCTACGCGGACAGGAGCAGAATCAGTAAACACCTGCCGATGCACGAGTCCTTCCTTCTCCAAATCCTTCAAACGCTCAGAAAGTAGCCTTCCGCTTACTGGCAGGGCCCCTTCCAATGCACAGAATCGCTGTGGTCCCGACAACAACTGGTATAGGATTAGACCTGTCCATCGCTTCCCCAACAACTGCATACCTTTTTCGAACTTCGGACAGAGGGTAGACTCTTTCATAGGTATCACCTCATTCTCTTTCCAGTATACCGCTCTTTGTTCAATCCATCAAAACCAATGATGCGAATCAACCTTGAAAATTGCACTTGCCAACTGTTGGGATTTTATTGAATCACTTGACTTAGGAAATTATTATTGTATACTTACTAACGAAAAGTAACTTTGTTACGCATTTAAATTTTCGGAGGGATTCATACATGTCTAATCGTTTTGAATGGAGCGCACTTATTCTACGTGTAATTGCTGGTCTTACTTTTGCCATTCACGGAGTGGCTAAATTCCAAATGGGGCTGGAGAATGTCGCTGGTTTCTTCGGGACCATGGGACTCCCTGCATTCATTGCTTACCTCGTAGCCTTCTTGGAGGTAGTAGGTGGTATTGCCTTGATTCTGGGTCTGGGTACTCGCGTGTTCGCAGGTGCGTTGTCTGTTGTTATGCTTGGTGCGATCTTTAAAGCCAAGCTCGCTGCCGGCTTCCTGGGCGGTGAAGGTGGTGCTGGTTATGAATTGGATCTGGCCTTGCTTGCGATGTTGGTTTCTCTGGGTATCAGCGGCAGCTCCAAGTTCGCGCTGGACGCTATCCTGTTTGGAAAAAGCTCGGTTGAGTAATTCCATTGTTACACATATAAAAGCCAAGCCTGAAGGTCATTTAAGAGCCTTCTGACTTGGCTTTTTTTATTCTTTCTGCGGTGATTCCTCGAGCATTTTTTTATTGATGATTCTTATTTTGTCTGCTGGTGATTTCTCGTCCTTTGCACTAATAAATACGGAATTATCTCCCGCTTCAAAAAACATGACATAATCCTCATCGGCCATGCTCTTATCTTCACTGACAGGCGCTCCCAGATTTTTACGGATTGTGTCCAGATTCGTTTCATTTAGATGAAGACCGGCCAAATCAATTCCATATACGCGATCTTGCCCATCAAAATAAATGAGCGCACTCTCTAGCTTCTCAAAGACTTCATAGCGTCGGCCATCCCAATAATCTTGTTTCGTTACCTTGCCATATAGCGCAGAAACCTCATCCCGCTTCATCCCGATGTGGACATCGAAGCCACTGATTTCGTTTTTGGCAAGCAGCTGCAAAAATTGCTCATCCAGAATAATTTGACGCACGGTAGCAGTTTGCTTCTCTTGCTTTTGGTCGCCCTCGCTTTTTCCCGCCTCTTGCTGCTGCTCGGCTACAGGCTGTTGTTTCGAATCTGTTGATACGCTCGTGTTAGATGAACAGCCTCCCGCAATCAAACCTGCCACTACAGTCATACACACCCATTTTCTCATCCGACTTCACTCCTTCATTTCCTCATGAATGGTTTCATCGCAACTTCGTCACTGGTAAGACGTATCTTTTAGTAAAAGTGAGGTGTTGTATGAATGCCACTCTGGTTACTCGTCGTACTTATTTTCGGAGGTCTCTTGCTGATTGGAGCCATCATCGATTGGATTGCCAAGCGCCGGAAGCAGAGAATCCTCATAGAGCGTAACAACCGTGATTCCCATTCCTTTGATGAAGGATACGATCCGAGAAACAAAGACGAATATCTCAATTGATAGACGCTGCTTCCCATCATTTGGTTACGAAACCGCCCCTAACAAAAAAGACCCCGAAAAGGGTCCCCTTCACACCACGATGCTGATGATAATTCCTGACAAAATGCTGACGAGTGTTGCCCCATACAACAGCCTCAGTCCAAACCGGGCGACGACATTTCCTTGCCTTTCATTCAAGCCTTTTACCGCGCCAACAATTGTCCCGATGGAGCCAAAGTTCGCAAACGAAATCAAAAACACAGACACGATCGCGACCGTTCTTTCGCTCAACTGACCTTGAATCTTCGTAAAATCGAGGATGGCGACAAACTCGTTCGCCACTATTTTGGTGGCCATGATACTTCCTGCTTGTACGGCTTCGTGCCAAGGAACCCCCATAAGAAAAGCGAGCGGAGCAAAGACATACCCTAACAACGCTTGGAACGAGATACCGAATAACGCACTGAATAACCCGTTCACCATCGCAATGAGTGCAATAAATCCGAGCAACATCGCGGCAACGACCACGGCTACTTTAAATCCATCCAGAATGTACTCCCCAAGCATTTCAAAGAAAGCCTGTTTCTCTTCTTTTTCTTGATCGAGCAAGTCATCTTCCGACTTCACTTTATACGGATTAATAATGGAAGCAATAATAAAACCACCAAATAAGTTGAGTACCAACGCAGCTACCACATACTCCGGTTTGAGCATGGTCATGAAGGAACCAACGATCGACATAGACACGGTGGACATCGCAGAGGCGCACAGCGTGTACAGCCTGTTTTCGGGTATGGCACCGAGCTGTTTTTTCACGGTAATAAACACTTCAGACTGCCCGACGATCGCCGAAGCAATCGCATTATATGACTCCAATTTTCCCATGCCATTCACTTTACTCAATACGAGTCCTACATAATGAATAAATAAAGGGAGAATTCTGGTGTACTGCAGAATGCCTATCAATGCGGATACGAACACAATGGGCAGCAAAACTTGTAAGAAAAATGGCGACGCACCCGGATTCGCAATGCCACCGAAAACAAAATTAATCCCCTCGTAAGCATAATCCAGGAGTACGGAAAAACTGCTGGCAATGCCTGATATTAAAATGAGTCCAATACTGGTTCGCAACAGCAGCAAGCCAAACACGATCTGAATCAGAATCATGATGAGGATAGGACGATACCGAATGTGCTTTTTATCACTACTTGCCAGCCAAGCAAGCAAAAATACCGTAATTAAACCTATACCTGCGATGATATAATTCATGCGACCAACTCCAATAGCAAAAGATTTAGAGCCGACACCGTTCCATTGCCGATCCGCTTATCTCGCTCCATAATCTTCCCAAAAGAGCACAAAAAAACCCTCCTGAACGATGAATAATCGAACAGAAGGGGGATGAGACAACTATATATCTGCAACGGCGATGGCCTCAATCTCAATCAACAGCTCGTCCCTGATGAGCTTGCTCACTTCAACGGCAGAGCTCGCTGGCGGGGTTTCTGTATTCACGTACTGATCTCGAATCTCACGGACAATATGCATCTTGGAGATGTCGGTCACGAAAAAAGTCAATTTCACTACATGATCAAAGCTGGTTCCTGCCGCTTCTAAAGCGAATCGAATATTTTCGAAAACTTGTTTTGTTTGTACGGCTAAATCGCCTGTGCCGACCACTTGGCCCTCCCGGTTGAGAGCCACCTGACCCGATACATAAATCGTCCGTGCGTTCCGAACCTCCACCGCATGGGTGTAGCCAAACGTAGGTGGCATTGTTTCAGGGTTAATGAATTTGACTCGCTTATCATTTTGCATCTGCCATGCTCCCTCCGATTCACATTTGTTGGTAAACCATTCTATCATACCTGATCCCGTCCCCAGCTAGGCTGAGGACGGGTTTTGCTTTTTACTGTTTTTTGTTTGAGGAATTAAATTGATCAAACAGCGCACTTCCAGAGCTTTTTGGCTGTTCTTTTTTGTTTGCGGCTTCTAATTGCTGAAACAGTCCGCCGTCATACTTCTTTTTTTCTTCTACTCTTATTTCTCTCTTTTTGGGTAGGGGTTGTTGAATCGGTGTTCTTTCTGGCTTTACATTCTTTTTCTTTACCGTATGGTTGGTATTTTTCTTCATGATCTTGCTAGGGGGTTGCTTCTTCTTCTTTCTTTTTCTGGTCATATACCAATAGGATAAAGGGAAAATACCGAGCATAATCGAACCCGCTGTAATCAAATACAGCTTCCAGATCGATTGCCTTTTCTCTTCCTCCTTTTTTTCTTCCCGCATCTTTTGGACAACCTGTTCAAAATCACGAACCTTATATTTTTCTTTAACAGACGACAGGTTCTTTACAAACCCAACCGAACCGCTTCCATAATAGATAAAATTCCGCGGGGTATTGTTCACTGTCATCTGGTATATGTATCCTGTCGGGACACCTGAATCCTGGATTTTTTCTTTGATCTCGTTCAAAAGATCAGGAGAAGTCGGATCAATCATTTGGTCATATTCCAAAACTTCATAGTTCTTGCTTTCCTTTTTCCCAACTAACTGAACATTTTCTTCATTATTGAACAGAAAATACCTCGGAATCTTATTGATATTCTTCCGATAGACTTTGTTTTTCGGGAAATTATACAAGGCCATTTCGTTGCTGTGCATTTCCAGTGTTTGCTCTGACAGCAGTACCTCTTCTGCTTCTATGATGGGGAGGTTTTTCTCTAAGGCTTCATATTTAGGGAGCCATTGAATGATACCATCCGGGTCTAAAAACATGTAAATATCCTGATATTGAAAGGGTGCCACATAGATTTGATTGGTTGGCAGGCTATGAAGATAAAACTCTTTTTCAAATGGTGTTGGATCGAAATTGTATGGGATGTTAAATACTGTTGCCCCATTTATCTCACTCTCATCTACCTCTTCTAATTGTCCGTTATTATGTACGGTAAAGTATAGGGAACCATTATGAGTTGGGTCACCCCAAATGGTCGTTTGATAATATTGATTCGGTTGTAAATGGTATGGTCCAATACCGCTATCGATCTGGATTAAGAGTTCGGACCGCTTGATTCTTTCCTCTTCCGCAGCGGCTTCTTCGCTCGTCTCCTCTTCTTGGCTTGAATCTTCTTCCACGTTTTCTTCATCATCATCGTCATCGTCATGCTTTTTGATTTTAACCGGCTTGGATGATTTGAAACCGCTTGACGGTTTTGAGCTTTTTATCGTGGAGCTTGAGCTTTTACTGGAAGAGGAAGAGCCTGTTCTCGATGACCCTGATCTTCTGCCCGACGAATATGAGCTGGTACTAGACGAGCCTGAACTTTTGCCGGACGAATATGAGCTGGTACTAGACGAACCTGAGCTTCTGCCTGAACTACTGGAGCTAGATGAACTTGACCCTCTAGATGACGCAGGCTCTATAGGAAGGATTACTAGACTAATCATTACAGCGCTAAGAAAATAGGCAAGCAGTTTACGCATGAAATATGACCCCTCAATGAACCAACCAATGGTTCTCTCTATATAACAGTTAAATACTACCACCTCGCATCATGGAAATGCTACAAAATTCCTAGCCTTCCTTCTTCATCCTCTTGTGGCTTTTTACCGTTAAATCTATCCTGTATAATTTTTAGAAAATAGAAAGAGAGGATTTGCTTGTGGCAACGGTATACGATAAAGCGAAATATCATTACGAAAACTTTGAGGAGGATCTTCCTCAAAAACAGGCATATGTACATACAGGCTTCTTCATTGGCTGGTTGATTGAAAATGATATGGTTAGCGAAGATTTTCAAAAGAGTTTCGAAAACCTAATCGCTGATTTTAAACAAAGGAAGATTACTGGCCCTGAAGTTTATGAGAAGTCGGGTGGAGTATTTGCTAAAGACATGCTAAATGAAGAAGGAAACCAGTTCACGATGTTTTACTTCGATTTCGATACTGGGGAGTATCGCTATCATTACCTCGAAGCGTTTGATTGTGAGCCAAGTGTGTATCACGTGGAAGATACTTGGGAGAATTACGATCATATCAAAGATTGGATCGACAATGAGTACGAGTACTGGTGCGAGAAAAATGAATAAGACCGCGTGACTGCGCGGCCTACAATCTTAATAAGTATCCTATTTCTTCAGGATGAAATCAGACATAACTGCCTTTTCCCATTGGATTCCTTTTGGACTCACATTGGTGTAAAGAGTTATGGAGTCCGCATCTTCAACTACGGCCTTCAAATGAAAGCTCATTTCCTTGGGCTGCAGATATTCATCATACAGCTGTTGGTAGTTGGGATCGTTCTTTTCTTTTGCGGCTTTGATGTAGTCCACGGTGTCAGGGTCTTTCTCAAAGTTTTTGTATTTCACCTGATACCCGAATGTCGCTTCTACTTTCCCGTCAACTGTCTTCTCTTCATAATCTGATACGGTAAACTCTACAAGCTCATAGTAGGGGGAGAAAGCTTTCTTGCTCTCTTCTTCCATATAGCTTGCGATTTGGTTATAGGTTGTAGAGCTGTCTAGCGATTGTTTCGGTTCTGTGCCAGTGTTCGTTACTTCTTTTGCAGGTGGCGCGGCAGTCTGATTTTGTACGACCGCATCTGAGCTGCATCCGCTTAAGTAAACCGCCAAGACCATAGCCATACATCCTACAATCACTTTTCTCAAAAAAAATCCCCCCTTATTTCGTTCGTCATTTGATATACGTTATACATTTCAAGCATGCTACACGTCTCAACAAAAAAAATAAAAAACCTTGATACACCAAGGCCAGAGTGTAGAGAAAATCCCCTTTCGCAAAAAAGGGGACTTTTAGTGCCATTTTAGGGGGGCAAATATGTCTTCCCCGCCCTCGTAAAACGTCTTAGAAGCAATTCTAGAAGGTCAAAAATTTTTAGCCCAATCCGAGAATTTCAGA
This sequence comes from Brevibacillus fortis, assembly GCF_046196545.1. Classification (GTDB taxonomy): domain Bacteria; phylum Bacillota; class Bacilli; order Brevibacillales; family Brevibacillaceae; genus Brevibacillus; species Brevibacillus fortis_A. Next base: position 46,896 of record NZ_CP176370.1, on the reverse strand, counting down.
GTGTCGGTTTATCAACAGTCTGACCTTGATCCACCAAGGCTTTTTCTTCGATGGCGTCCCCCGAGAGGATTCGAACCTCCGACCTACAGTTTAGGAATTATAAGAAATGCGCCTTATCCTCTCCGTGGCGAACTATCCGCTCCTGAAAAACCTTATGATATCAAGTTTAAACTTCGTAAGTTCTCTGATTTGTGATGTCCTCATAGCCAATCTGTTTATTCACAGCGCTCACAAATGCCTGTGTGCTCAATTTATCCATCGAACTCTCAACCACAAAAGTTACATTTTGTTCATTACCGTGTACCGAAGTCTAATCAAGGTCATAAATAATACCTATTGTTGTTTGGTCTTTGTCCCAACATCTTATGTTCCTCCAACAAGTGCCCTAAACAGAACTGCAAACAAATAAGCCCGCCTTTCTATTCGTAACGCGGCGGCTGTAATCTATATTGTTTCAAGTTATAACAATGATATCTCTATTCAATCCACTGACTATCCTTATCGTCAAAGTTTAATTCTTCCGTCAACTTAACTACCTCCTGTAATACTAATAAATTCAGCAATAGTTGCCAAGCGCTCAATGATCTTATCTATTCTGATTGCTATATAAGCTGAACTAAACGCTATTACCACGAAACAAACAGTAATTATCCAAGACTGTACATTATTAAATGACATAATGATCACACCTTTACTTTTTTGTGAATTTTCCTTTTTTTGGTTGTACACACTTATTCTGTATGGTAAATTATATACCATAAAAAGGGGGGGGTGTTAAAATGTCCAAAAAAAATACTAAATCATCTGTTACTAGCTTCGTTTTGGCTGGTATTTTAGTATCTGCTGTAGTGTTACCAAATTTTTCATTTCAGAGTGCTTTTGCAAAATCATCTAAAGAGTTGCTGTTTTCATCCGAAATGAATTCTGAAAATTCAGAAAAGGAATTAAATCTAAAACACGACTCTCTGAAAAGTGTCAAAAAGACTCTGGAAGATAAAAAAATCCAAGTAAAATCGATAAATCCAGAGGATAAAGTGGATTTATCAGAGTACAATTCTATTGCATATAATTTTAAAGATGTAGAAAAAAACAAAGAGCTACAGAAGGCATTACAAGAAGAACTTCAAAATGGTAAGAAAGTGTATTTATTTGGCGGACTTACTATAAAAGAATACTGCGATCTGCTAGGTATTGACAAATTGTATACTCAAACAAAAATAGAAAGTGGAGATTCCCAAGAAACAATCGAGCTTGCTTTCTTTAATGAAGAGGATGAGAAAAAAGAAAAGAAAAAGAAAGATGGTACTGATAAGAATAAGGATTCCGAGAAACATGAAATTATAGGTTACACATTAGATGAAGATACCCCTTATAAAGTCTTTATTTCAGATATAAACAGCTATGATGATGAGGGTAAAATTGAAATTGAAGATGAAATTTATCTCTCAGAAATCTTGCAGCACGAAAATAAAATTATTGAAAAGAGTGACTCCGAATTTTCTACTCGATCGAGCCGAATTGTAGATAGTGATTACGATATTATTGCCTCCGCTTACTATATAACAAAAAAAGCCGGAGAAATTAATTCGCAATGGAAACTGTACAAAGTTACCGATGAAGACGATAAAGAATATGACTATTTCTATGTAAAAGATACAAGCACTATTGAAACATATGAATGGCTTTGGGATGCAGAAGAGTTTACTATCAGACATGATCTGGTATTTGATAGTGACGAATTAGATGATGCTGAACCAAATGATACCTCCAGTAACCCGTATAAAGTAAGTTTAGGTTACCCTTATAGCATTGGTTTCGAATATGAAATTGACACAGAACCAGACATGGATCTCACTTTGAATAAATCTAATGATTATGCAAAATGGAAGGTTACTGGAAGTCAATTAGAATCATCAGATGACTATGAATTCGTGACTGCATGGGCTGCTACAGGTAGCTACACTAAACTGGATATCAGCCATAAAGTTAATTTTTATGCAGGTATTGACGTTGAAACAGATGCAGACCAATCTATTTCTATTAGTTACAATTACTAATATGCCTTAATTACTATGTTGGTGTAGTTTCTTTTTACAATTTGACTCACATGTTATTGCCCTCCCCGGATTGTTCCGATGGAGGGCTTCAAACTTTTCAGATAAATATCCATCTAGGAAAGTAGTTGTAATGATTTCCATTTTTCACCTTATATGGAGTATTATTTTCATGTATTAATAAGAAAGTTGAATCCTAATTCTATTAGTAGAATTAATATTCTATGTTGAATATTCCTCCGAAACATACTATAAATTATCTTTTTGCGAGAGCAAGTCACAGCCTTCCAACAACACAACATCCATAAAAAGCAAAAAACCTCGATATATCAAGGTTTTTTGCTTTTTATGGCGTCCCCGAGAGGATTCGAACCTCCGACCTACAGTTTAGGAAACCGTTGCTCTATCCTGCTGAGCTACGGGGACAAGTATGGGTTGTGGCAAAGAGACTTTTTCTGTCGCCTCACCTACTTTCTTATTATATGTGCATATCCATTTTTCGGCAAATACAAGTCGGATGTGAAGATAACAAAAAAACCTTGGCATTCCATTCCAAGGTTTTTTGCATCTCAAATAATATTTTGCCCAAAACATGCTGCTTTTCACAGTAAAGCATTATGAATTGGTTTCAAGATCCGTTGACGACCGGAAAAAGTGGCAATCTCCGTTACTCCCATTGAACGAAGGATTTCCAGATTCTCTGCCACGTATCTCCCAATATCGTCGGGAAAGTGCGCGTCGGACGAGAGTGTCAGCGGAACACCATGCGCCACCAAAACGTCGAGAAAAGCGGGACTGGGGCACATTTCCTTAACGGGATAGCGGTAGTACAGGCCCGCATTGATTTCGGTCGCTGTATCCGTTTCTTTCAAAGCAATTGCAATCCGGTGGTAATAGGGGACAAGCTCCGATTCCTCTGGGCGATAGGAGAACACCTTCAGATTGTCCAGATGGGCAACAAAATCAAACAAGTTGCTCCTGATCATGGACTCAACCGTGTGGAAAAAGTCTGCGTATAACTGTTTCAGGTCATGTTGCTCAAACAAATGGCGAGTCTCGGGATTGTCAAAGCCCCAGCCTTGCAAAAAATGAACAGAACCGATCACATAATCCCACGATGCGCCTGAGAGCAAGCTTTCCAATTCTGCTTCCCCGCCGATAAAGTAATCAGCTTCGATCCCCAGCCGCAGCTCTACACCGCTTGCCGACCAACGCTGTTTTGCTGCCTCAATGGCGACACAAAAGTCGCTGAGGCTCTCGGTGCATACTTGATCAAGCCAAGTGCGCTGCAAGCGACCTAATTCGGTGTCACCCAGCTCCATATAACGTTCAAAGTAGGGACGGGCTTCACGAAAGCGGTATAAATGATCGACAATCCCCACTTCCTTCAAGCCTTTGCTTAACGCTTCACGCAAATACAAATCGATCCAGGACGGGTCATATGCCCCAAGAGACATGCGGTTATTTAATCGCGCAAGACTGTCCAGCAGCCAGGCGCGGGTATGTCGAGATTCAGTCAGCGGATAAAAGTGGTCGAGGGCCGCATTGGTACGGTCGAGCCAACGCAATGAAAAAGGCCCTTCTTCCAGATGAAGATGATAGTCGATCAGCATGTGAAGTCTCTCCTTCCCGGATGTTCGCTTATCCAGGTAGTTTGAATGCCAGACGAAAGCCATTCATCCGGCATCGGCTGGTCACAAACAACCGCGCTGACATCCTGCCAGCCGCAAATACGAAAAAATTGCGTTTGGTCGATCTTGGATGTGTCTCCCAATACATATACTTGCTCTGCCCGCTGTACCATCATGGTCGAGCAAAGAGTCTCCTCCATATCATAGTCGGTGAAGCCATCAGCCGTAATTCCTCCACAAGAAATAAAAGCTTTATCAAAATGAAAACGAGAGAGCAGCTCGCAGGTAAACGCCCCCGCAACCGATTGTTGGGCCGGATGGGTCAGCCCCCCCAGCATAATGACCTGACCGTTGAATTGATTGGCTTCCAACAGCTCGTTTAGTAAAGAAGCGGCGGGGAGCGAATTCGTGACAATCGTTAATTGATTGAGGCCTTTGATAGCACGTGCCAATTCCAATGTTGTCGTCCCGACATCGAGCGCGATGGTATCCCCGTCAGACAAAAGTTCTGCCGCGATTTGCCCGATTTTTGTTTTTGCCATCTGTTGGATCGCCTGTTTCTTTTCAAAGTGCGGCTCACGCTTTGCCAAATGATAAGGGATAGCTCCTCCGTACACTCGTTTTAACAAACGCTGCTGTTCCAATTGGTCCAGATCACGTCGTATAGTCTCCGGTGTTACAGCCAGGATTTTTGCCAGACTCATCACCTGAATTTTACCGTGGCGGTTTAATTCGTCCAGAATCACTTGCTGTCGTTCTTCAGGCAATAGTGTCATAAAGCGGAATCACATCCTTGGGACCTACATACAATGTTTTTGTTGTGCCTATCTGTTCCTGCTCGAAGGACAGGTGAAGAGTGTCCACCAGTACAGGAACATCGCCAATGTTCAGCTCGTAACGGGTAATGTTACCGAGCATGGTTACTTGAGCGATATTCCCGGTCAAACAGATGTCCTCCCCGGTCAAGGGTTGTTCGCGAAACGTCTCGGGACGGATTGCGAAACGTTCAACTGCCGGATGAGACAAATGAGGCGCGATTTGGCTAAGCTGCTCGGCAGTCAGCACGTTGTAATTGCCAATAAAGCGAGCGACAAATTCGGAGCGAGGTTGCGTGTAAATCTCTTGAGGACTGCCGTGCTGAACGATTCGTCCACCATTCATGATATAGATGCGGTCACTGACAGCCATAGCTTCTTCCTGATCATGCGTAACCAGCACAGTCGTCATGTTTAACTCTCGTTGGATCGTGCGTAGCTGCTTTTGCAAATTTTTTCGAATCTGGGCATCAAGCGCACTAAGCGGCTCATCGAGCAAAAGCACTTTTGGCCGGGTGACCAGAGAACGAGCGAGTGCCACACGCTGCTGCTGGCCACCAGACAATTCACGTGGGTAGGCCTGCTCCTTTCCCACCAATCCCACCAGCTCAATCATTTCCTGAACACGCACCCGAATCTCCGTTTTCGAGATTTTGTTCATTTCCAGGCCAAAGGCAATGTTTTGACTGACCGTAAGATTGGGAAAGAGCGCATACGATTGGAACACCATGCCGATCTGCCTGTTTTTTGGCGACATGTCCGTCACATCTTTGCCGTCAATGTAGATCATGCCCGTATCAGGAGCCGTCAAACCACTGAGGATGCGTAACAGCGTACTTTTGCCACACCCGCTAGGGCCAAGCAAAGTTACCAGCTCGCCTTTTTCAATCGCAAGATCGAGTTGCTGCAACACGTGTTGACCGTGAAAGGTTTTGGACAAGTGTTCGATTTGGACGTAGCTCATCAGGGAACCTCCTTGCGTGCGAAGCTTCGGCGCGTGAATTTTACAACCAGGCCAGTGATGATAGCCATCAGGACAAAATAAGTGACGGTAATCGCGCTGGCGACATGCCCACTTGACGATAGCTTGGCGTATAGATACATCTGTAGTGTTTCGTATCTTCCTCCCACCAGGATGTTAATCAATACGAATTCACCGAACAAAATGGAAAACGACAAGAGTGAGGAGACGAAAATTCCAGACATGATATTCGGAACGATTATCCGTACGAACGCCTGCCAGTGGCTCGCACCCAATAGCTCGGCTGCCTCCATCAACGAACGTGCCTGCATGGCAAGCAGGCTGTTGCGCGTTCCCTGATAAAGATACGGAAGCAATCCGACCAAATACGCCCCAGCTGTGATGATGACCATTGGAATTCCGTTTCCTGAATAAGTACGGATCAATCCGACCGCCATAATGACACCCGGAACGGCATAGCTCAGCATCACCAAAATCTGAACCAGCCTCTCCATCCGGGGAGCGTAGACGATAATGGAAAATACAGCAGGAACAATAATAACGACGGCAACGACAGTCGTCAGAAAGCTGAGCAGAAAAGAACGCCCGAATGCCTGCAAGAATCGGGGATCAGCATACAGCTCCGCGAACCATTTTCCTGTGAGTCCTTCCGGCAAAACCGTACTGTTCCACTCGGTTGCCAGTGAGTAAAGGATGGTAGCAGCGACTGGCAAAAACAAATACAGCATGACCAACGCAAACGACAAGGATGGCAAACTGATCCGCTTCAAGACAAATCCCTCCGAATCTTCCGCGTCAGCCACTCATTCACGAGCAGGGCGGCGGCAAGCGTCAGGCCGAGCAGTACAGCGAGAGCGCTACCCAGCTCGGGTCTTGCAAAAATATCTCCGGAGACAAGTGCACCAATCCGAATGGGCACCAGATTATAGTTGCTCCCGGTGAGCGCGTAAGCAGAAGCGTAGGCACCCATTGCGTTGGCAAACAGAATGCTAAATGTGCCGACGATGCCTGGAAGCAGTACCGGAAAACCGATTTTCAGCCAAAACTTCCAGGGACTGGCCCCAAGCAGCTCGGCCGCTTCCATCCATTGTTTCTGAACGGCGTTGTACAGGGGATACAACAGCATTACCGCCAGGGGCAGTTGAAAATAAATATAAACAAGCGTCAAGCCGCTCCACGAATACAGAGTAAAGGATTGACCAAAATCAATCCCCAGTTGCTTCGCGAGCAAAACAAACAATCCACTGTTTCCCAACAGGACAATGAAGGCAAAAGCGAGCGGAATCCCCGCAAAATTGGAGGTTAGATTGGTAATGACAAGCACTCGCTGTTGCAGAGATTGCGGAAAACGGGTAATCGCATAGGCAGCGAAAACAGCAACGACGATTCCAATGAGAGCAGACAGGAACGAGATGAGCACGCTGTTCTCAAAAGCCTGCAAGTAATACGGATTTGAAATGATCTCACGATAGTGACTGATGGTAAAACCGCCGTCCCCCTCGGCCTGAAAGCTCCCTCCAATCATGGAAAGCAATGGGACGAGGAGAAACAGAGCGATCATTGCAAAGAACGGAATCGTCGTGACCCAAAGCATACTGACAAATCGTTTCATCGCAAAAGCTCCTTTCTTAGAGGAAAAGACGCCCCCTTAGGGAGACGTCTTACTCAGCCCTCATACGTTCAATGGCTGCATCTCTTTCGAGGGGGAGATACCGAGCAAATGGCAGGCAAGCGGAGCCACCTGCAATTGCGGAATTGCCTCCTCGCGAATACCCGGAGATATCAGGTTGCTGATGACAAACAGGGGGACGTCCCGGTCAGCGCTAGAAGTGCCGCCATGATTTCCATCGGCTGTCATCCCATGATCGGCTGTTACGATGATTTGATAACCCGCATCGATCCACGCAGGAAGCACATTTGCCAGTATCGAATCTGCCGCTAGCACGCGATTTCGATATCGCGCGGAATCGGCCGTATACTTATGTCCGTCATCATCGATATTCATGGAGTGGACGTAAAGAAAATCCGGATTGTATCCATTCAACAAAAAGTTGGCGTCAGCAAACAAGTGTGTATCCGGATAGTGATCTTCCCAGTAGAACATCCCGTTTTGTATCGGCTTGTCGGTGTTCAGTTGGATTCGGTCGTGAAACGGATTGAATGGGGCCTTGTTATAAAGCTCGCTTACCCAGCAATAAGCGGCAGCAGCGTTGGACATTCCGTTTTTCTGCGTCAGGTGAAAGAGACTCTCCTGGTGCGAAAGCCTAACCGCCTGATTGCTGGAAATGCCGTTCTTCCACACAGGGGTTCCCGTTAAAAGAACCTCGTACAAAGGGCGAGAGAGACTGGGCAATTCCGATCGTACCTGAAAGCGGGCCGCGATGCCGTACTCGACCAGGTGATGCAGGTACCCCATGTGCGAGACGGCTGTGTCAAATCTCAATCCGTCGAGCACAATCATGACGAGCTTGCTAGCGCACATGGATTAACACCTGCTCTTGCCATAGCTGCGGCAATTTTTTAGCCGTCTCTTCCCAAGCAGTCAAATCGCCCACCGGACGTGCGTTTTTATACATTTCATCAGGGAGCAGCATGGCTTTAGCGGATTCATCCAGCTTGGCGTTAGCCCGAATCGGTCGTGCATAGCCACGAGCCAGATTGGACTGTCCGGCGTCGGAGAGAATGTATTCACGAGCCAGCATGGCAGCGTGCGGGTGCTTGGCGTACTTGTTAATAACAGTTGCGTACCCGCTGCTGACTGATGCTTCCTCCGGGATGAGGACATCAAAGCGGTTTTTGTCGATTTTGTCCCGGTACCCGAGCGCGTTGAAGTCCCACAAGATAGCGACTTCGACCTCACCCTTTTCTAGATTGGCAAGGCTCGGATCGCTCGTACTGAGCCGCTTGTTTTTTGCCAACTCAGCGAAAAAGTCTATGCCGGGCTGAATGTTCTTCTCATCTCCCCCATTAGCATAGGCCGCGGCCAGTACGGCAAACTGCGCCTGATTCGCTTTCATGACATCGCCGATCGCGATCTTGAAGCTGCCGTTTTTCAAATCTGCCCAGGTCTTGGGGGGATTTTGCACCTTTGTCTTGTCAGTGATAAAGGCCAGTGTTCCGGTATAGCCCAGCAACCAATGTCCTTCATCATCTTTTGCCCAGTCGGGAATGTCGTTCCAGTAAGAGGTTTTGTAAGGCAGCGTCAGCCCTTTTTGCTTGGCTAACGGTCCAAAAGCGATGCCTACGTCGCCGATATCTGCTGTGGCGTCTTCTTTTTCTGCTTCAAACTTAGCCAATTCTTCTGCGCTCGACATGTCCGTGTCCGTATGCTTCAAGCCGTATTCCTTTGCGAGATTGCCCCAAGTCTCTCCCCAGTTTGCCCACGTGTCCGGCATACCCACGGAGTTGACTTCTCCCTCCTGCTTCGCTTTTTCCACGATTTGATCCAGGGTCAATTGCGACGTATCCAGAGAAGTGCCTGATTTCGTCTCGGTGGCACATCCCGCAAGCAGAAAAACGGATGTCATGATAACAACGGTTCGTTTCCAGCTTAACTGGTTCCCTCTCATCTTTAAGGCCCCTTTTCGTTTTTATTTGTGTTTGATTTCTTTGTTTTTCCTAAGCTAATCGTAAACAAACAAAATGAAACTGATATAAATGCGTTGTTAAAAAGCTATTAAGACTCTATGAAAAATAGAAGTGAACGCAAAAAGTGGCCCTCTGAATACCAGAGAACCACCTATTCCTTCGCTTTTCCTATTTAATTATGAGCAAATTGCTCCTCTTCCGTCGACCCGCTGAGCGCAGTCGTAGAGGAATTGCCGCCGGAGATAACCTGCGCAATCTCATCGAAATACCCGGTACCCACTTCACGCTGATGACGAGTTGCCGTATAGCCATGTACTTCGCTGGCAAACTCCGCCTGCTGCAATTCAGAGTAGGCAGCCATTCCGCGGTCACGATAGCCGCGCGCCAGTTCAAACATGCTGTAATTCAGGGAGTGGAAGCCAGCGAGCGTGACAAATTGGAACTTGTAGCCCATCTCGCCGATCTCTTCCTGGAAGCGAGCGATGGTCTGTTCATCCAGCTTCTTTTTCCAGTTGAAAGAAGGAGAGCAATTGTAGGCTAACAGCTTGCCCGGATATTTGGCATGGATCGCTTCTGCAAAACGGCGTGCTTCCTCCAAATTCGGCTCAGAAGTCTCGCACCAGATCAAATCAGCGTAAGGAGCGTACGCCAGTCCACGGGCAATCGCTGCATCCAATCCGCCGCGTAGACGGAAGAAGCCTTCTGCTGTTCGTTCACCCGTCAGGAATGGTTTATCCTGCTCGTCGATGTCGCTGGTGATCAGGAAAGCGCCATTGGCATCGGTACGTGCCACGATAATCGTTGGAACCCCCATCACATCTGCTGCAAATCGTGCCGAAATCAGGTTACGGACGGCTGCTTGCGTCGGAATCAGAACCTTCCCACCCATATGGCCGCATTTTTTCTCGGAAGCCAACTGGTCCTCAAAATGCACCCCTGCTGCACCTGCTTCAATCATACCCTTCATCAATTCGAAGACGTTCAGTGGCCCACCAAAGCCCGCTTCTGCATCTGCTACGATCGGAGCAAACCAATGCGTGTCGGTACCACCTTCTGATTGATCGATCTGATCAGCCCGTTGGAATGCCTGATTAATTCTTTTTACGACTTGGGGAACACTGTTTGCCGGGTAGAGGCTTTGATCAGGATACATCTGACCAGACAGATTGGCATCGGCCGCTACCTGCCAGCCACTCAAATAAATCGCTTTTAATCCTGCCTTTACCTGCTGAATCGCTTGATTCCCGGTCAAAGCCCCCAACGCTTTAATATGGTGCTCGGTATGCAACAGACTCCACAGACGCTCTGCTCCCAGACGAGCCAGTGTATGTTCGATTTGTACAGAACCGCGCAAACGAATGACATCTTCTGCCGTATACGGACGTGTAATTCCTTGAAAACGCTCGCCTTTCCAGCTTTGCTCCACCTGTTGAATCGCTTCTTGCTTGTTTACTTTTGTCATTTTCATTTCCCCCACTCTTTTTATTTTTACAAATAGCGATAACCCGGTACAGTTAAGAAGTCTTCGAAATCTTCTGTCGTTACCAATTGCAAGAACAGATCACCAGCAATCGGATACTTGCTGTTGTCGTACCTCTCTTGGCCAATTGCTTGCTTGATCGCTTGCAGCTCCTCACTCAGCCACTGCTTTACCAAGCCTTCCGTCACCTTCCTACCATCCTGCACGACTCCGTGACGATGACGCATCCATTGCCAGACTTGTGCCCGCGAAATTTCTGCTGTAGCCGCATCCTCCATCAGGTTGTTGATCGGGACAGCCCCAGAGCCTCGTAACCAAGCCTCGATGTACTGCAAGCTGACGCTTATGTTCGTACGGACACCCGCTTCTGTAATCGTGCCCTCTGGGACTGCCAGCAGGTGACTAGCAGATACGTCTACATCTTCACGTTTGTACCAGATTTGGTTCGGCTCTCTCATCAAGCGATCGAACACTTCCATGGCTACCGGCACTAGCCCAGGGTGAGCAACCCAAGTCCCATCATGTCCATCGTACGCTTCCCGCTCTTTGTCAGCGCGGACTTTGGCGATGGCTTCTGCATTTTGTACCGGGTCATTTTTCACCGGAATTTGTGCAGCCATTCCGCCAATGCAAGGAGCCATCCGTTTATGGCAAGTCTTCACGGCCAGCGTGGTGTATGCTTTCATGAACGGAACTGTCATGGTTACTTGAGCACGATCCGGTGTAATTACATCAGGCTGATTCCGCAGCTTTTTGATATAGCTGAAAATGTAGTCCCAACGTCCGCAATTCAGTCCTGCACTATGCTCGCGCAGCTCGTACAGAATCTCATCCATCTCAAAAGCTGCGAGAATCGTCTCGATCAGTACTGTCGCGCGAATCGTACCGCGTGGGATATTTAATTCATCCTGCGCGAAAAGGAAGACGTCGTTCCACAGGCGAGCCTCCAGATGGTTCTCCAGTTTCGGTAAGTAGAAATACGGTCCTGTTTGATTCGCGATAAGAGCATCTACGTTGTGGTAAAAGTAAAGTCCGAAGTCAAGCAGGCTGCCGGAGATCGGTTTCTGGTCGAGTCGGATGTGTTTTTCATCAAGATGCCAGCCACGCGGACGCACGATCAAAACCGCTGTCTTCTCATTGAGGGAGTATGATTTGCCTTCCGGACTGATGTAAGAGATATTGCGGCGTACCGCATCCTTCATGTTGATTTGGCCTTGGATGGTGTTCTCCCAGGTCGGTGAGTTCGCGTCCTCAAAATCAGCCATGAAAAGCCGAGCACCCGAGTTCAGTGCATTGATGACCATTTTCCGATCACCCGAAGGTCCCGTAATCTCCACCCGTCTGTCTTGCAAATCTTTGGGCAATGGAGCAACAGTCCAATCTCCTTTGCGAATATCCGCTGTTTCCTGTAGAAAATCGGGCAGTTGACCTGCATCGATCTGCAATTGACGCTCCACGCGTTTAGCCAACAATTGTTGTCGTCTGTCGCCAAACCTTTGTTCCAGCTTCATCACGAATTGAATCGCTTCTGGTGTCAGGATATCTTGATAACCGGGGTGCATCTCACCGGAAATCTGCACCTCCAGCGGATATGGATTCGTTGGTACGGTAGTCAAAACAGCTCCTCCTCCCTCACTTCAAAGTTATTATGATACAGATCGATAAAATGTTTTTTATTATATAACAGTAGGAGCAAAAAAAATGTCCTTACTCCTGATACCCGCTGCCACTGCAATGGCTGCAGCATACATGCCCATCTCCCAAGCAATTGTGGCAAGCCGCTCCGTTGGCATCATGACCAACGCCTCCACATTTTGGGCAATTTTGTTCTCCGTTTCCTTCACACCGATAGCAGTCCATTCTCCATTCCTCCGTTTCTGTATTAAAACAATATTCTTAAAATTTGTTTTTATTATATAACACAGATTGATACAGTGCAACACGTTTTTTGAAAAATTCCACCTGTATTAGTACACAATATAAAACAGCCCTTGACCCGTTATGGATTAAGAGCTGCTTTCCTAATCTCTCGCTTATTACTTCGGTGCGATCTTGTCTACTCCGCCCATGTACGGACGAAGAACTTCTGGAATCACGATGGCTCCATCTGCCTCTTGGTAGTTCTCCAAGATCGCTGCTACTGTACGTCCAATCGCCAAACCAGAGCCATTCAATGTATGCACAAATTCCGGCTTCGATTTCGTATCGCGACGGAAACGGATATTGGCACGGCGCGCTTGGAAATCTTCAAAGTTCGAGCAAGACGAGATTTCACGGTATGTGCCGCCGCTTGGAATCCAAACTTCCAGGTCGAATTTCTTCGCAGCCGTAAATCCTAGATCGCCTGTGCACATGCTCAGGACACGGTACGGCAGTCCAAGCAGTTGAAGCACCTTCTCAGCGTTTTTCACCAGCTTGTCGAGCTCGTCATAAGACTCTTCTGGTTTCACGAATTTCACCAGCTCAACTTTGTTGAATTGATGCTGACGAATCAACCCACGTGTATCACGGCCAGCAGAACCCGCTTCCGAACGGAAACATGCGCTGAAAGCAGTGTAGTAGCGAGGGAGATCTGCTCCATCCATGATTTCGTCACGATGCATATTGGTGACAGGCACCTCGGCAGTTGGAATCAGGAAGTAATCTGGTCCCTCGATTTTGAATGCATCCTCTTCGAACTTAGGCAATTGACCCGTTCCCGTCATGCTCGTGCGGTTGACGATATACGGTGGAATCACTTCTTCATAGCCATGCTCATTCGAATGCAGATCCATCATGAAGTTCATCAGTGCGCGCTCCAGACGTGCGCCCAAGCCTTTATAGAAAACAAAACGGCTTCCTGTTACTTTTGCCGCCGTTTCAAAATCGAGGATGCCTGCTTGGCTAGCCAGCTCCCAGTGAGGCTTAATCTCGAAGTCAAATGCACGTGCCTCTCCCCATGTCCAGGCAATCACGTTATCGTCTTCTGTCGTACCGATCGGCGTGCTCTCATGCGGCAGGTTCGGGAGGCTCAGCAAAATGAATTCCAGCTGTTCATCCAGTTGGCGCAGCTCTTCATCCAAAGCCTTGATGCGCTCATTTACTTCTTTCATTTCGGCGATCAGATGGTCTGCATTTTCCTTATTGCGTTTCATAACCGCTACTTGCTCGGATACTGTGTTACGCTTATTTTTCAGCGCTTCTGCTTCTTGGATGACTTGGCGACGCTTTTCATCTATTTCTACGAATTGATCCAACGCAGAAATATCTTCATTGCGGTGAGCCAAACGGCGTTTTACCTCTTCCAAATCCTGGCGTAATACTTTTACGTCCAACATGTGTAAATCCCTCCGAATCGTATTGAAAAAAACAAAAAACACCCGTCCCCTGGTAAGGGACGAGTGTTGTATACCCGCGTTGCCACCCTCGTTGACACATACAGCAACCCTTCATGCATATGTCCACTCTTCCGTCATAACGGGACGGCTCCGGGCAAAGTTGTTGTTCCTTTGCCACTCCGAGATGGATTCCTTCACATAACCGGATCGGTTTGCACCTACCACCGACTCTCTAGGCCTGGCTCTTGTGAAGTACTTGTTCTCATCATCGCATTCTCATTCATGAATACTATTATTGTTAACTGTACTACAGGTTCTATACGTATGTAAAGAGCAGCCCACCTCGATCTTTACATAAAAAAGGAAGATCGGCACCTTTTAACGGCCGATCTTCCGGTATGACAGCTAGCTTCTGTATTCCTTGACCATGTCGAGGAAGTATTTGTGCAGTCGTGTATCTTCCGTCAATTCTGGGTGAAAGGCTGCTGCCAAATAGTGACCGTTTCGGGCGACAACAATCTTGTCTTCGTGCTTGGCCAAGACTTGACCGTTCTCTCCCACTTCCATGATATACGGTGCCCGGATGAACACTGCCGGGTAATCTGCCGCCACACCCGCAACAGGCATCAAGACTTCAAAGCTCTCCTTTTGGCGACCAAAAGCATTCCGCTCTACTTTGATGTCCATCAACCCTAAATGGCAATCGTCTTGTCCTTGAATCTGTTTTGCCAGAAGGATCGCTCCTGCGCAAGTTCCAAAGATCGGCTTTTTCGCCTTACCGAACTCTTGAACCGCCTCCATGAATCCGTACTTGTGCATCAGCTTGCTAATCGTGGTGCTTTCTCCGCCGGGAATGACCAGCCCGTCGAGGTCATCCAGTTCTTCTACTTTTTTGACCGGGACAGCTGTGGCACCAACCTCTTCTAGCAGTCGCACATGTTCTGCTACAGCTCCTTGTAGAGCGAGTACGCCGATTTTCATGCTACTCACCTTACCAGCCGCGCTCTTGCATGCGATCAGCTTCACGAATTTTGGAGATTTCGATTCCTGGCATTGCCGTTCCCAAGCCTTTGGATACGCGAGCAATCAGTTCGTAATCCGTGTAGTGGGTAGTCGCTTCCACAATCGCGCGAGCAAACTTCTCTGGATTCTCTGATTTAAAGATACCAGAGCCAACAAACACGCCATCGGAGCCCAATTGCATCATCAGGGCAGCATCTGCTGGTGTTGCTACTCCACCTGCTGCGAAGTTTACAACTGGCAGCTTACCTGTTTTGTGCACCTCTTCAAGCAGCTCGTATGGGGCACCCAGATTCTTGGCTTCCGCCATCAGTTCATCGTAGGACATGGCTTGCACTTTGCGGATTTGGGACATCATCGTACGCATGTGACGAACAGCCTCTACAATGTTTCCGGTTCCAGGCTCACCTTTTGTGCGGATCATGGATGCACCTTCCCCAATACGGCGGAGAGCTTCACCCAGATCACGGGCGCCACATACAAACGGTACCGTGAACTCTTTTTTATTGATATGGTACAAGTCATCTGCCGGAGTGAGTACTTCACTCTCATCGAGATAATCTACACCCAGAGACTCGAGAACACGCGCTTCAACAAAATGACCGATACGAGCTTTTGCCATAACAGGGATCGAAACAGCATTCAGTACTTCCTCTACAATGCTCAGGTCCGCCATACGCGCAACTCCACCAGCTGCACGAATGTCAGACGGTACACGCTCCAAAGCCATTACAGCAACAGCACCCGCTGCTTCTGCAATTTTCGCTTGTTCAGCATTTACGACGTCCATAATAACGCCGCCTTTTTGCATTTCAGCCATACCTCTTTTAACGCGGGATGTTCCTACTTGTACCATGTCATTACCCCCTACATCATGAGTCAGAACCGAAACTGTTATGTGGTGTTATGGTTCCTGTTACCGTCATTGTAAACGATAGATGTAGGGGAAAACAACAGTTATTTAATTTCCTGTTCCACTGCTAAACAAATTGCTGAAAAACTCGATGATGCTACGGAAGAACAGACGAATCCAGCTGGCTTCTTCTACTGCTTGACCTGCTACGATATCCACACCTGCTTTTGTTGCATCTTCAGGCTGCAAGTAATCCGTTTCCTTCGTACCTTCTTCTTTCAAAACGATCTTACCGACAACTTGTCCTTGCGTAATCGGTGCGGTTAGCTCCTGGAAGGTAACCGTTGGTGTGAATTTTGCTTCGGTACCGGTTTTTGTAATCATATTTACTTCACTGCCTGTAACAACTGGTACAGTTACCTCTACACCGTTTTTCACAGAAGCTGTTTCAAAGCCTTTGACTGGTACATTCTTGTCCATTTGCTTTGTCAATTTGAAATTGCCAAAACCGTAGTCAAACAGTTTTCTCGTCTCAGCAAAACGTTTTGTATTGCTGCCTGTATTCATCACGACGCTAATCAGACGCATGTTGTCGCGAACAGCAGTACCTGTAAAGCAGTAGCCTGCGGCAAGTGTATGCCCTGTTTTCAATCCATCTACACCTGGGTAGTAGCTGATCAGACCAGGTAGCATCCAGTTATAGTTTTTCTTGCTCCACTCATTTGGTGTACCTGTGCGGAAAGAGAAGTTTGGTTTTTTGGAGGTCTCCAACGCATCAGGGAAATCGCGAATCAGAGCACGGGCAAGGATCGCAGCATCACGAGCAGACATCAGGTTTTCTGTTTGATCGGTCTTCACAGAGTATGGGCCCAACTCATTGGCCGGCAAACCAGTAGAAGTGACAAACGAGGTATTTTTCATACCAAGCTCTACTGCCTTTTTGTTCATCAATTCAACAAAGGCTGGCTCACTGCCTGCGATTTTCTCTGCCAAAAGTACAGTAGCGTCATTCGCAGATACGATTACCATCGCTTCATACAATTGTTTTACTGTAAACGATTCGCCTAAATTCAAGTACACGCCGGACGAATCAGAAATTTTGGCGATATAAAATGCGTATTCACTTACAGGGACGACATCATCCCATTTGATTTTCTTTTGCTTGATGGCATCATGGACCAGATATTCGCTCATCATTTTACTCATACTCGCAGGCGGAAGTGCTACGTCAGGATCTTTACTATAGAGAACCTTTCCCGTCGATGCCTCAACAAGAATGGCAGACTTCGCTTCCAGTTGTAAATTCGCTTGAGATGCTACAGGGGCAGCCTCTACCTTTGAAACCGTTCCTCCCATTGCTGTAGCAAAAACAGCGACAGAAAGGAACAGACCTGTCAATCGCTTTGTCCATGTCTTTCGCTTCATGTAATCTCTCACTCTCCTATTTCTGTCGATTTCATTTTTTGCATGAAACAAGCACACAATTGTAAGTGTACCATAGGTTGCAGGGTGGCTAAAGCGTGTTTCCTCCTATTTCCACATGTTAGCAGCTAGTAAAAATCCCCTCTCTTTTGAAAAGAAAGGGGACGTAGGTCTTCCATACTATTTTTCGCTTAGGAAATCGAGTAGTTAGGTGATTCTTTTGTAATTTGCACATCGTGTGGGTGGCTCTCACGCAAGCCAGCGCCGGTAATGCGAACGAACTGGGAGTTTTGAATCAAATCTTCGATGCTCTTCGCTCCGCAGTATCCCATACCTGCACGCAGTCCACCAATCAACTGATACGTGACATCCGCCAATGGGCCTTTGTAAGGAACCCGGCCTTCGATCCCTTCCGGCACGAGCTTTTGTGCGTTCTCTTGGAAGTAACGATCCTTACTGCCGGCTTTCATCGCGCCGATCGATCCCATTCCGCGATATACCTTGAAACGACGACCTTGGAAAATCTCGAATTCGCCCGGGCTTTCTTCTGTACCGGCGAACAGACTGCCGATCATGATCACAGAAGCACCTGCACCAATTGCTTTTGGCAAATCACCGGAGTATTTAATGCCGCCGTCGGCAATAATTGGAATATTGTACTCTCGCGCTACTTGTGCACAATCGTGGATCGCCGTAATTTGAGGAACACCGATACCTGCTACGACACGAGTTGTACAAATGGAACCAGGACCGATACCCACCTTCACCACAGATGCGCCAGCTTCGATCAGATCGCGAGTAGCTTGTCCAGTTGCCACGTTTCCTGCGACGATTGTGAGCGTTGGGTATTCTTTGCGAACTGCTCTTACCGTTTCAATTACGCCTTTAGAATGCCCATGAGCCGTATCGATCACCAGTACGTCCACACCAGCTTGTACAAGTGCTGCTGTACGCTCAAACGTGTCTGCAGATACCCCAACAGCAGCACCACACAGCAAGCGACCTTGTGGATCTTTTGCTGCATTCGGGTATTGAATTGCCTTTTCAATATCTTTAATCGTAATGAGTCCTCGCAGGGTGTTGTTCTCATCCACCAACGGGAGCTTTTCGATCTTATGTTGTTGCAAAATCAATTCTGCCTGTTGCAAAGTAGTACCGACAGGAGCCGTCACCAGGTTTTCCTTGGTCATAACCTCTTTGATCTTGATGGAGAAGTCATGTACAAAGCGCAGATCGCGGTTGGTGAGAATTCCGATCAGTTTTTGATTCTCATCGACAATCGGAACACCGGAGATACGATATTTACCCATGAGAGCATTCGCTTCTTCGACAGTATGTTCTTGGGACAAAGAGAATGGATTGGTAATAACGCCACTTTCAGAGCGTTTTACACGATCTACTTCGCTTGCTTGTTGCTCGATGGACATGTTTTTATGGACAATCCCGATACCACCTTGGCGAGCCATGGCGATTGCAAGTCCAGACTCCGTTACGGTGTCCATACCAGCACTGATCAGAGGAATATTCAGCTTCACATTCTCACTCAATTGTACTCGTAGATCAACATCCCTTGGCAAAACTTCAGATTTTGCTGGAATGAGCAATACATCGTCAAACGTTAAGCCCTCTTTAACAAATTTGTCTTCCCGCACAGTTGAAAGCTCCTCTCGGCGAATGGTTTAAGACAGTTTAACAAACGGCTTAATTTACTGTCAAGAAATGAGTATATCGTTCGGTTATAGATTCAATTAGACAGATAAATCAAAAAACAATTAGGGAAACTTAACCATATTACGAAAATTGGTAAAGGTGGGTATCATGGATAACGCTTGGAAAACATTACGCTATTTTGAGACAGAACCAACAGCACGTAAATATTTGGCTGCGTGCTATCATGACATAGGTGTTGAGCATGCCGAGCGTCTAGCTTTTCAACAAAGCTCGCGTTTCCTGTATCTCTGGAGACAAGCTAGACATTTTTATTCCACTTCCGCTGTTGCCGACTTGTCCATCCAGCCATTACTTCTGTTTTATGGATGCTCTCACTTGTTGAAGGCGATGTTATTGACTCGTGATCCGTATTATCCCCAAAACAGTCGTGTTCTTCAACATGGTGTCACGACACGAAAGCTTAAACGAAACGCCTATATGCTAATGGAGGACGAGGTTCGTCCACAAAAGGAAGGGTTTTTTGCGCAATTAGCTCACGCGTTCCAGCTTGCGCCGTTACAAGACCGCTATTCAGTCCATGACTTATTTTCATCCATCCCTAGTGTCAGCGATAGTTACGGAATTGCTACGGATAAACCACGTAACTGGATAACGCTAAAGTTTGATCATATAAGTCAGGATGATTCGGTTCGCATTACCTTTCCTGAAAAAACGGACGGGCCATTATCCTATTCACCCGAGACCTTCACCCAATACATTCGTAGGCTTGCTCCATCTGTTTGTAACTTGGAAAAACTCGCCTCAGTAAATAACAAAAACATAAAGGAACTGACCCTTCCTCATTGTGCCCTGTCTGAACTGGATCAACACCCGTTATTTCGTTTGCATCAGAACGTCCTCTTCTTTTGGAATGGTTCTGCTTCCTCTCTACCTCTTCCCGAATGGGCAAGTCATTACTTGCTGCTTTATTTACTCAGCATGCTTTGCCGCTATGAAACGGAGTGGTGGGGAGAGCTATCGATGTCTCACGGACTTGTTGAGCGATATTTGGTCGAACATTTTTTGGATAACCATATGGATACTTTCCCCTCGGTTATTCGAGGGCATTTTCACCGAAATCACCGGATGCCCCTTCCCTCTTTGCCGTCGGATCTGTATTAGTTTTCCTGCCACTGCTTTATATACACGAAAAAACCTTCCTGCCATCATCAGCAAGAAGGTTTCTTTTATTCCCTGAAAACTGGATCTGCATGATCAATTGCTAAGTGTGTGGATAAGTCCTCGACCGATTAGTATTCGTCAGCTCCACGCGTTACCGCGCTTCCACACCGAACCTATCAACCTCATCGTCTATGAGGGGTCTTACCAGCTTGCGCTGTGGGAAGTCTCATCTTGGAGGGGGCTTCACGCTTAGATGCTTTCAGCGCTTATCCCGTCCGCACATAGCTACCCAGCTGTGCCACTGGCGTGACAACTGGTGCACCAGCGGTGCGTCCATCCCGGTCCTCTCGTACTAAGGACAGCTCTCCTCAAACTTCCTACGCCCGCGACAGATAGGGACCGAACTGTCTCACGACGTTCTGAACCCAGCTCGCGTACCGCTTTAATGGGCGAACAGCCCAACCCTTGGGACCTACTTCAGCCCCAGGATGCGATGAGCCGACATCGAGGTGCCAAACCTCCCCGTCGATGTGGACTCTTGGGGGAGATAAGCCTGTTATCCCCAGGGTAGCTTTTATCCGTTGAGCGATGGCCCTTCCATGCGGAACCACCGGATCACTAAGCCCGACTTTCGTCCCTGCTCGACTTGTAGGTCTCGCAGTCAAGCTCCCTTCTGCCTTTACACTCTACGAATGATTTCCGACCATTCTGAGGGAACCTTTGGGCGCCTCCGTTACCTTTTAGGAGGCGACCGCCCCAGTCAAACTGCCCACCTGGCATGGTCCTCTCGCCCGATAAGGGCGACGAGTTAGAAACTCCGTACATCAAGGGTGGTATCCCACCGACAGCTCCACAGAGGCTGGCGCCCCTGCTTCTCAGCTTCCCACCTATCCTGTACATGATGCACAAAGTTCCAATACCAGGCTACAGTAAAGCTCCATGGGGTCTTTCCGTCTTGTCGCGGGTAACCTGCATCTTCACAGGTATTATGATTTCACCGGGTCTCTTGCCGAGACAGCGCCCAAGTCGTTACGCCTTTCGTGCGGGTCGGAACTTACCCGACAAGGAATTTCGCTACCTTAGGACCGTTATAGTTACGGCCGCCGTTTACTGGGGCTTCGGTTCAAAGCTTCGCTTGCGCTAACTCATCCCCTTAACCTTCCAGCACCGGGCAGGCGTCAGCCCCTATACTTCGCCTTGCGGCTTCGCAGAGACCTGTGTTTTTGCTAAACAGTCGCTTGGGCCTTTTCACTGCGGCCCCCTCGGGCTATTAACCCTACCGAGGCGCCCCTTCTCCCGAAGTTACGGGGCCATTTTGCCGAGTTCCTTAGCAAGAGTTATCCCGCGCACCTTAGGATTCTCTCCTCGCCTACCTGTGTCGGTTTGCGGTACGGGCACCTTGTTCCTCGCTAGACGCTTTTCTTGGCAGTGTGAAATCAGGGACTTCGGTACTTAAATTTCCCTCGCCATCACAGCTCATGCTTAACGGTGTGCGGATTTGCCTACACACCACACTCACTGCTTGGACGGCCATCCAGTAGGCCGCTCACCCTATCCTCCTGCGTCACGCCATTGCTCAAGCGGAACAGAGGTGGTACAGGAATATCAACCTGTTGTCCATCGCCTACGCCTTTCGGCCTCAGCTTAGGTCCCGACTAACCCTGGGAGGACGAGCCTTCCCCAGGAAACCTTAGGCTTTCGGTGGACAAGATTCTCACTTGTCTTTTCGCTACTTACACCGGCATTCTCACTTCCAAGCGCTCCACCGCTCTTTCCAGTACGGCTTCACTGCTGCTTGGAACGCTCCCCTACCCAGTCCGTAAGGACTGCCATAGCTTCGGTGATACGTTTAGCCCCGTTACATTTTCCGCGCAGAGTCACTCGACCAGTGAGCTATTACGC
>NZ_CP176370.1:12500-20000 GCF_046196545.1 Brevibacillus fortis | reverse complement strand
ATTTGGTTTGATAACGTCCATATCGATGACATCATCATCGTCGTCAAGGGTAATCCCCTTCACACCGGTGGCGTTACGTCCCATCGTGCGTACGTCTCCCTCATTGAAACGGACGGACATGCCTTTGTGAGTCCCCATGATAATTTGTTGTTGGCCATCCGTCAGACGAACACCAATCAACTCATCATCTTCGCGCAGGTTAACCGCAATCAGTCCGCCTTTGCGAATATTTCCATAGGACTCCAAGGTGGTTTTCTTAATAATCCCCTTCTTGGTCGCAAAGAACAGGTAGTGTTCCTGATCAAACTCCTTCACAGGGATTACCGCACTCACCCGCTCGCCTTTTTCAATCTGAATGAGATTGATGATCGGGGTGCCTTTGGCTGTCCGGCTCAAATCCGGAATCTCGAAGCCTTTAAGGCGATAAACCTTCCCTTTGCTCGTGAAGAACATGATGTAGTCATGCGAATTGGTAATGTACAGATGCTCGACAAAATCGTCATCCTTGGTTCCCAATCCCTGAATGCCACGTCCTCCGCGTTTTTGCGAACGGTAGGTGGAAACAGGCAGACGCTTGATATAGCCGTCGTGCGTCAGGGTAATGACCACATCTTCCTCTGGAATCAAATCAGCATCATCGATGTTATTCTCATCGAATGTAATTTCGGTGCGTCTTGCATCTCCGAACCTCTCTTTGATCTCATCCAGCTCTTCGCGGATGATCGCATAGATTTTGGCTTCGTCTGCAAGAATCGAACGTAGCTCTGCGATTTTTACCATGAGCTCTTGGTATTCATTCTCGATTTTTTCTCGCTCCAAACCAGTCAGGCGTTGCAGACGCATATCCAGAATGGCCTGTGCCTGCTCATAGGACAAGGAAAAGTTCTCCATCAGTCCTGTACGAGCTTCTTCTGTGGTTTGAGAGGAACGAATCAAGCTGATAATCTCGTCAATATGATCCAATGCGATGCGCAAGCCTTCCAAGATATGCGCACGTGCTTCTGCCTGCTTGAGATCATACTCTGTTCTTCTGCGAACAATGACGCGTTGATGTTCCAAATAGTAATAGAGCATGTCACGCAGATTCAATACACGCGGACGACTGTCAACGAGCGCCAGCATATTCACACCGAATGTAGACTGCATTTGAGTATGCTTAAACAAGTTGTTCAAAACAACCTTTGGAATGACGTCACGACGCAATTCCATAACAATGCGCATACCTTTGCGGTCAGACTCATCACGAAGGTCGGTAATGCCCTCGATTTTCTTCTCGCGCACGAGCTCCGCGATTTTTTCCACGAGTCTGGCCTTGTTGACCTGAAAAGGAATCTCCGTTACGATGATGCGCGGTTTTCCTTTCCCATCCTCTTCAATCAGGGTTTTGGCGCGCATAATAATGGATCCACGACCTGTTTCATAGGCACGGCGAATACCACTGTAACCGAGAATCTCACCAGCAGTAGGGAAATCAGGTCCCTTGATAATCTTCATCAAGTCTTGGATGGTAATATCAGGGTTGTCGATCATCGCAATGACGCCATCAACAACTTCTGTCAGGTTATGCGGCGGAATATTGGTAGCCATACCTACAGCAATCCCTGATGCCCCATTCAAAAGCAGGTTCGGGAAACGAGAAGGCAATACAACCGGCTCTTCTTTGCGTCCGTCGTAGTTAGGAATGAAATCGACCGTTTCTTTATCAATATCGCGCAAAAGCTCCAGCGCGAGCTTGGAAAAACGCGACTCCGTATAACGCATCGCCGCTGCCGGGTCACCGTCTACAGAACCGAAGTTCCCTTGCCCTTCAACCAGCATGTAGCGCATGTTAAAATTTTGGGCCATACGTACCATCGCTTCATAGATGGAAGAGTCACCATGCGGATGGTAGTTCGCCATTACTTCCCCGACAACGTTGGCCGATTTACGGAACGGCTTGTCAGGAGTAAGGCCCATATCGTGCATGGCATACAAAATACGCCTGTGAACAGGCTTCAAACCATCGCGAACGTCAGGCAAAGCCCGACTGACGATAACGCTCATCGCATAGCTAATGAACGATTCTCTCATTTCGTGGCTAATATCGATTTTTGGAAACCGAGCAGTTTCTTCTGCCATAAAGGGTAAACCTCCAACTGGTTATCACAATACTTCATTATACCATATAGAGAGAGGACACGTCCAAAAAATCCAGTTGAATCAATCCATTTCCTCAAGATTTTCCACCGATTTTGGTCACACCTCACGAATTTCGTAGTACCCCTAAATATTCCAGCTCTGTTTCAGGCTGGTTCATCACACAAAACCAAAAAGGCCCCTACATTCCGGCGCCTACAATTTCATGTTTTTTCACATGTATTTATCATCATCTTTACAGCTTCACGACCATTTCCAATTCGGAAGAGCGAATCATTGTCTTCGTATCAATTAACAATCCGAACGTAATCGCGATCATCTGTAGTAGTTTTCTCATGGTGTATCCCTCCGTTTATTCAATGTACTTTGATTTTACAGGGAATGACCACATAGTCCTATCGATTTGGGTTTCAACTTCCTTACACTATTGTAAGAAACGTAGGAAAGTATGGGAAAAGTATGGGAAATGCTTTCAACAACTCCTTAATTCCGCTTGAAGATGTACAATAAAGTGAGAATCTAACGGTTCGCGGAGGAATCCTATGAAGACCTTTCATGTTGCTATCGTAGACGATGATATCAATATTCGTCAGATCGTCGAAGCCTATCTGCAAAAGGAAGGCTATGTTACAACTGCAGTTGAATCAGCCGAAGAGGCTATTACTTTAGAGCAAGAGAATCCCCCCGATCTATGGGTATTGGACATCATGTTGCCAGGTATGAATGGCTATGAGTTTTGCCGACGTATTCGTGCTGGTTCAGAGACGCCTATCATCATGGTTTCTGCTCGCGACGAAGAAGTAGACAAGATTCTTGGACTAGAGCTAGGAAGCGACGATTATCTCACCAAGCCTTTTAGCCCTCGTGAATTAGTGGCACGCGTGAATCGGGCACTCCAACGTTGGAAGCAGATGAAATCCCATGCGGAAGAATCCCCTTTCATTGCGAAAGACAGTAATGCGGAAGAGGCTGCTAACAGCGCTCTTGTATTAGATAAGGAAAAACGTCTGGTATATTCTTTTGGAGAGGAAGTAGAGGTGACCTCGAAAGAATTTCAGGTCCTCAGCCTTTTATCGGAGCATCCGAATCGGGCTTTTTCCCGTGATGAGCTGCTCTCTCTAATATGGGGATATGATTATTTTGGAAGTGATCGAGTGGTTGATGACCTCATTCGTCGTATCCGAAAAAAGCTGGACAAGATCCCTCTCGAAACCGTCTGGGGCTTTGGGTATCGCCTGCGAACTTTGGAAGGAACGAAGGATGAATGAGTATCCAATTTCGCATTACATTGATGTTCGCCCTTCTTCTCTGTCTTGTCATGGGGGTATCAGCTGTCCTGATCAATTCGTTTTTGCTGGATAATTTAATCGAGCAGCAAAAGAATGAATTAAACCTAAAAGGTCGATTCTGGATTGAAAAAATGAACGAGTCGAATGTAAAGATTGAAACAGAGGGAGTCGCAGAACTCGAAAAGCTTCTCGTCTCCAATCGCAAGATAGAAGTTTTGCTCTTAGGCAAAAAGAAAAAAGTACTTTACACGTCCCTGCCTTCTTCCAATTTGAATGAATGGATGGATGCCCTTGAGCGTAAAGCTGAGAAAAGACAAAATCGAAACATATGGATGATCGGTAGCGATGATTACGTGGTCGTTAACTTGCCTTTTAAAAACGACGAAAAGCAACGACTGATTCTGGCCTCTCCTGTACGTGGACTAAAAGACATTCGTATGGAGATGACGAATAACATATTGCTCATCGTTTTGATTGGAGCCGTATCTACCATTTTGCTCAGTTTTTTTATTACGCGTAGTATGGTGAAGCCACTGCATAAATTAACGAGAGAAATTAAAAAAGTTCAAGCACGTCGTTTTTCCGAAGTCCAACTCATTCCTGCTCGCGGTGAAATTGCTGAGGTCTCGAATAGTGTTTACTCCATGGCACAAGAGCTCGATCGTTTTCATGAAATCCAACGGCAATTTTTACAGAATGCTTCCCACGAGCTAAAAACCCCTCTCATGTCCATTCAAGGATATGCCGAGGGAATTCGCGATGGCGTTTTTGTTGATGCTGCTGCTGAAAAAGGTTTTGATGTAATTGTAGAGGAAACCAATCGATTGAAGCATATTGTGACTGAAATTATATTATTGGCCAAGCTTGAAGGCGAAGAAAATTTGTTTGATCCCTCATGGCATTCCGCTACTGACCTGGTGACTCGGGCCATTGAGCGTTTACACCCTTTGCAGCTCCAACACAATGTAACGATTTCAGTACGTCCGACTAAAAACAATGACGTAGTGTTCGTCGATGAAGGAAAGTTTCTTCAAGCCTTGTTGAATATTATTGGAAATGCTTTGCGTCATGCCAAGGATCAGATCACGATCGAGATCCAACCAAGCAAACGTCAACTCCAAATAGAAGTACAAGATGATGGAGAGGGAATCGCGGAAGAACTTCTCCCCCACTTATTTCATCGTTTTGTGAAAGGAAAAAATGGTGATGTCGGACTGGGGCTAGCTATTTCTCGAGCAATTATCGAACGTTCGCACGGCCGTCTCCAAGCAGAAAACGGTCCACTCCACGGCGCTGTTTTCCGCATCATCCTTCCCTTGTATCCGCAGCCTGAAAAACTAACACCCGAGTGATCTAGTGTCCACTCGGGTGTTTTTCCTTCAATCGATATATTTGCCGCTACATGTTCCCGGAAATTTTCGTCGTGAGCGCGTTCCTTCCAATCCGCATAACCATGACAGAAGCGATCAAGCAAAATATTCCCGCAATGATAAACATGAGAAAGTAACTATTCAACATAGTATAAATGACTCCTCCACCGTAAGCGGCCACAGCAGCACCTAATTGATGTGCGGCCAATATCCACCCAAATAAAATTCCTGATTGCTGTTTTCCAAAAATATCGGTTGTCAACTTAAGTGTTGGAGGAACTGTGGCTACCCAATCTAAGCCATAGAAGACGATGAATAAGCCCAAGGTAAACGTAGAAGAGGATAGTGCTGCAGGAAGCAGCATTAACGAAAATCCTCGTAAACCGTAATACCAAAATAAGAGCCAACGATTGTTAAAGCGATCCGATAGCCATCCCGACAATGTTGTTCCAATAATGTCAAAGATACCTATGAGAGCGAGTAAACTTGCAGCCGTTACCGCTGGAATGCCGTACTCCATACAAGCAGCTATAAAATGAGTACCGATTAAACCATTGGTAGAGAGGCCGCAAATAAAAAAGCTGCCAGCCAACAACCAGAAATCAAAGGAACGAGATCCTCTTACTAAGCCATCAACAGCTGCACGAAAAGGGTTTTGCTTGATGTTTTCTATTTCTTGATCAGCTACTGACGCGCCAAATGCCTGAAGTCCCTTATCACTTGGTCGATCACGCATCAAGACAGCCACAATCGGAATCAAAATCAGAGCTGCTGTTGCAATCACCCACGATGCCGTACGCCAGCCATCTGATTCAGCCAAGCTTGCGAGAAGAGGAAGAAATACCAGCTGTCCTGTTGCACCGCTTGCTGTTAATATACCCATAACCAATCCTCGTTGCTTCACAAACCAGCGATTTGCGATCATCGCTCCTAATACGGAAGCTGTGCATCCAGAACCTAGTCCAACAACGACTCCCCAAAGTACAGCCAGTTGCCAGGAGGCCTGCATCCAAGTCGTGAGGGAGGAACCCAATGCTAACAGGATAAGAGCAATGATCGTGATACGCCTTATTCCGAACCGATCCATGACTGCTGCTGCAAACGGTCCTACCAATCCGTATAGCAATAGATTAATGGACAGCGCTATTGAGATAGAAGAGCGACTCCAGCCAAATTCTTGTTCAACAGGAACCATAAATACACCAGGAGCAGAGCGAATTCCAGCACCAATCAAGAGGATTAAAAAGGTGACACCCGCAATGATCCAGGCGTAGTGGAGCCGACTCGAAGAAGCTTGTTTCATAATGACATTGACTCCTTTTTTGAAATAATACGTCAGAAATTTCAGTTTTCAAATCGTACAAAAAAACCATCCGAATTGGATGGCTTCTTTTATTCCCTGAAAACTGGATCTGCATGATCAATTGCTAAATGTGTGGATAAGTCCTCGACCGATTAGTATTCGTCAGCTCCACGCGTTACCGCGCTTCCACACCGAACCTATCAACCTCATCGTCTATGAGGGGTCTTACCAGCTTGCGCTGTGGGAAGTCTCATCTTGGAGGGGGCTTCACGCTTAGATGCTTTCAGCGCTTATCCCGTCCGCACATAGCTACCCAGCTGTGCCACTGGCGTGACAACTGGTGCACCAGCGGTGCGTCCATCCCGGTCCTCTCGTACTAAGGACAGCTCTCCTCAAACTTCCTACGCCCGCGACAGATAGGGACCGAACTGTCTCACGACGTTCTGAACCCAGCTCGCGTACCGCTTTAATGGGCGAACAGCCCAACCCTTGGGACCTACTTCAGCCCCAGGATGCGATGAGCCGACATCGAGGTGCCAAACCTCCCCGTCGATGTGGACTCTTGGGGGAGATAAGCCTGTTATCCCCAGGGTAGCTTTTATCCGTTGAGCGATGGCCCTTCCATGCGGAACCACCGGATCACTAAGCCCGACTTTCGTCCCTGCTCGACTTGTAGGTCTCGCAGTCAAGCTCCCTTCTGCCTTTACACTCTACGAATGATTTCCGACCATTCTGAGGGAACCTTTGGGCGCCTCCGTTACCTTTTAGGAGGCGACCGCCCCAGTCAAACTGCCCACCTGGCATGGTCCTCTCGCCCGATAAGGGCGACGAGTTAGAAACTCCGTACATCAAGGGTGGTATCCCACCGACAGCTCCACAGAGGCTGGCGCCCCTGCTTCTCAGCTTCCCACCTATCCTGTACATGATGCACAAAGTTCCAATACCAGGCTACAGTAAAGCTCCATGGGGTCTTTCCGTCTTGTCGCGGGTAACCTGCATCTTCACAGGTATTATGATTTCACCGGGTCTCTTGCCGAGACAGCGCCCAAGTCGTTACGCCTTTCGTGCGGGTCGGAACTTACCCGACAAGGAATTTCGCTACCTTAGGACCGTTATAGTTACGGCCGCCGTTTACTGGGGCTTCGGTTCAAAGCTTCGCTTGCGCTAACTCATCCCCTTAACCTTCCAGCACCGGGCAGGCGTCAGCCCCTATACTTCGCCTTGCGGCTTCGCAGAGACCTGTGTTTTTGCTAAACAGTCGCTTGGGCCTTTTCACTGCGGCCCCCTCGGGCTATTAACCCTACCGAGGCGCCCCTTCTCCCGAAGTTACGGGGCCATTTTGCCGAGTTCCTTAGCAAGAGTTATCCCGCGCACCTTAGGATTCTCTCCTCGCCTACCTGTG
>NZ_CP176370.1:0-7500 GCF_046196545.1 Brevibacillus fortis | reverse complement strand
CAAAGTCCGTTGCCTTACCGCTTGGCTATACCCCAATAGCCATGAAGTAAAGATGGTGGGGAGAGACGGATTCGAACCGCCGAACCCGGAGGGAGCAGATTTACAGTCTGCCGTGTTTAGCCACTTCACTATCTCCCCAAGCTTGTCCTTCAAAAGCAAACCTTATTCAACTTTCAAAGAAAAAGTGGTGCCGGCAATAGGACTTGAACCCACAACCCCCTGATTACAAGTCAGGTGCTCTACCAATTGAGCTATACCGGCGTGTTTTGTATGAATGGTGGCTCGGGACGGAATCGAACCGCCGACACGAGGATTTTCAGTCCTCTGCTCTACCGACTGAGCTACCGAGCCTCAAGCGTAATTGTTTCGCCATCGCTTGAGAAAAATGGCGGAGCTGACGGGACTCGAACCCGCGACCTCCGGTGTGACAGACCGGCGTGAACTCCAACTTCACCACAGCTCCATGTAAGACATTCAGTTGTTAAAAGTGGTGGAGGCTGACGGGATCGAACCGCCGACCCTCTGCTTGTAAGGCAGATGCTCTCCCAGCTGAGCTAAGCCTCCAGGACCCTTGCGTTTGCAGGGCGTTTTGCTAGGTGACCCGTAGGGGATTCGAACCCCTGTATGACAGCGTGAAAGGCTGCTGTGTTAAACCGCTTCACCAACGGGCCATTTCAATGGCTCCTCGGGACGGACTCGAACCGCCGACCGATCGGTTAACAGCCGATTGCTCTACCAACTGAGCTACCGAGGAATAATCATATTTTAGAATGGTGGAGCTGAACGGGATCGAACCGATGACCTCCTGCTTGCAAGGCAGGCGCTCTCCCAACTGAGCTACAGCCCCATCCTAACGCTTTAATGACGCAATTGCCATGTCAGCTATGTAAGTGGTGGGCCTAGGCTGACTCGAACAGCCGACCTCACGCTTATCAGGCGTGCGCTCTAACCAACTGAGCTATAGGCCCGCGATTACTTCCGGAATTTAATCTAGCATACTTTTTAATTCATTGCAATAGAAAATTTGATTTTTTTTATTGCGTGGGTGAACTTTTTTGTGAAACGAGCTTAACAAAAGTACACCCTATTATAAGTCATGTTCATCGTATATTTCAAATGTGTTTTCAAATTTTCATTAAGAAAAAGCTTGCCCGGTAAAGGACAAGCTTTTCTTCGTTCCAACTTAAATATCAAGATCGCGTACATTTGCTGCATATTGCTCAATAAACTCTCTGCGAGGCTCTACTTCGTCTCCCATCAGTGTCTCAAACACCATATCGGCATCCATAGCATCCTCGAGATCTACCTGAAGCAACGTACGGACTTCTGGGTCCATCGTAGTCTCCCACAATTGATCCGCGTTCATCTCGCCAAGTCCTTTATAGCGTTGGACGTTTGGCTTCGGTTGAGCCTTCAAGGTAGCGAGTACCTCATCACGCTGCTTGTCGGTATACGCATAATGCAACGTCTTCCCTTGCTTGATGCTGTAGAGAGGCGGCTGCGCAATGTAAATATACCCCGCTTCAATCAACTGTTTCATGTAGCGGAAGAAGAACGTCAGCAGAAGCGTACGAATATGTGATCCGTCGACGTCGGCGTCCGTCATAATGACGACTTTGTGGTAACGTGCCTTTGAAATATCAAAGTCTTCGCCAACACCTGTTCCCAAAGCCGTAATAATGGCACGGATCTCGTTGTTGCCGAGAATTTTATCCAGACGTGCTTTTTCTACGTTCAATACCTTCCCGCGAAGAGGAAGAATGGCTTGGAAATGACGGTCACGTCCCATCTTCGCAGAACCGCCCGCAGAGTCACCCTCTACAATGAACAGTTCAGATTCGGATGCGTCCTTGGAAGAGCAGTCCGCCAGTTTACCCGGCAAAGCACTTACTTCCAGCGCACTCTTGCGACGAGTCATTTCACGTGCTTTACGAGCTGCCTCACGGGCACGAGATGCCATGAGCGCTTTTTCCACAACTTTTTTGGCTACACCCGGATTTTCTTCCATAAAGGTGTTAAAACGGTCACCGAAGACAGACTCAGTAATGCTTCGCGCTTCCGAGTTGCCCAGCTTCGTTTTTGTTTGTCCTTCGAACTGAGGCTCTTGAATTTTTACGGAGATAATCGCGGTAATACCTTCACGCACATCGTCCCCGGAAAGATTCGGATCCTTTTCCTTCAGGAAGTTAAACTTGCGGCTGTAGTCGTTGATAACACGCGTAAGCGCCGTTTTAAATCCGGTTTCGTGAGTACCACCCTCATGCGTGTTGATGTTATTGGCAAAAGAGTAGATGTTGCTCACATAGCTGTCGTTGTACTGAAGGGCAACCTCCACGACAAGACCTTCTTTTTCCCCTTCGCAATAAATCACATCATCATGCAGGGCTTCCCGGTTTTTATTCAAGTATTCTACGAACTGGATGATACCGCCCTCGTAGTGGAAGGATTCTTCCTTCTCATGATCTGGACGCGTATCTTTCAGCGTGATGCGCAATCCTTTGTTAAGGAACGCCAGCTCGCGAATACGTTTTTGCAAAATCTCGTATTCAAATACCGTTGTTTCGGTAAAAATAGTCGGGTCAGGCTTGAAGGTAACTTTTGTTCCCGTCTCTTCGGTCTCGCCCACAACAGCAAGATCGGCATCCGGTGCGCCTACTTTAAAGCGCATGTAGTATACCTGGTTATTTTGTTTAACCTCGACTTCCATCCATTCCGATAGCGCGTTCACTACCGAGCTACCTACCCCGTGCAGACCGCCGGACACCTTGTATCCGCCACCGCCGAATTTACCACCGGCGTGCAATACAGTCAAAACGGTTTCAACTGTGGATTTCCCAGTCTTTTCATGAATACCAGTCGGGATTCCTCGACCGTTATCGGTTACAGATACGGAGTTGTCTGGATGAATGACCACCAAGATCTCGTCGCAATAACCGGCCAGCGCCTCGTCAATGGCATTGTCGACAATCTCCCATACCAGGTGATGCAAACCTCGGCTGCTCGTCGACCCGATGTACATGCCGGGACGTTTCCGAACTGCCTCTAACCCTTCCAGTACCTGAATCTGACTCGCATCGTAGTTTGTATCTTTCGTCGTCACTTGATCCACTACTCTGTCAACTCCTCCACTTCAGCTTGTACAAAGGGAAACTGATCCAAGCTGTCCACGAACTGAGCGCGTCGCTTCAGCGTCAGAGAAGAAATAGGTGAACAGTAAATGGCGTTCTTGGTGATTACATACGACTTCGTTTCTTCCTCGCTATGGTCAACAACTGTCTTACTTTTTTCGAGTAAGAACGCTTTATTGATTTTTGAGGATTTCACAGTCTGATGATCCAGAATGGAAATAACTTCCTTCGTGCTCACCACAGTATCTCCACCAATGTGAATAAACATCCCTGTCTTCCCCTACCTTTCTCCGGAGATTTTCCCTTCCCTCACGTAAAAACGAGAGGCTTGCTGGAGAACCTGATGCTTTAAGCCTTCCACACCTGTGGTACTTACAAACGTCTGTACTCGATCCTGAATGGTTTCGAGAAGCAACGTTTGCCGATGTTCATCCAACTCTGACAAGACATCATCCAACAACAGAACGGGGTATTCTCCCACTTCTTCTTTAATCAGCTCAATTTCGGCTAATTTAATGGACAGCGCACTGGTGCGTTGCTGTCCCTGGGAACCATACGTTTGCACATCCATGTTGTTCACTTTGAGTGAAAAATCATCACGGTGTGGCCCAATAAGGGTGCTCCCCCGCATGATTTCCCGGTCGCGAACCTCTTCGTAGGCAGCAAGCATTTTATCTACAGCCTGATCTATCGTCATCTCTTCTGTAACGGGCGATGAGTTAACGTAATGCAAAGAAAGTCTTTCCCTGCCATCGGTAATGCCAGTGTGGATTTCCTGTGCCCACGTCTCCAGCTTCCGAATGAACTCAAAACGCTTCCGTAACAATTTTACCGCTAAATCGGCTAATTGGGTATTCCAAATTGCCAGCATTTCCAGCGAGTTACTTTTTTTCATGGCCAAATCCTTTAAAAGCTGATTTCGCTGGGCCAGCACTTTGTTGTAATTGCTCAAATAATAAAGATACGTAGGTGAAACCTGACCGATTTCCATATCGATGAAGCGTCTGCGCTGGGCAGGTGCGCCTTTGACAATGGAAAGATCCTCGGGTGCAAACATGACGACATTCAATGCCCCCACATAGGCGCTCAGCTTCTGCTGTTCCATTCCGTTGATTTTGGCCCGCTTTCCCTTGGTTGTCAACTGCAGCTCTAAACGAACAGAACCGTAGCGACGAAGAACATCGCTACGGATCGTGGCATAATCGGCATCCCAGGAAATTAGCTCCTTGTCGCGGGGCGTTCGGTGGGATTTGGCGAGTGCCAAAACATAGATCGATTCGAGAGCATTTGTTTTCCCTTGAGCGTTGTTGCCAATAAACAACTGGATGGGACCGTCAAACGACAGGGACATCGTTTCGTAGTTGCGATAATTGGTTAGCGACAGGTTCTTGAGAAACAAGAATCACGCTCTCCTCTCAGGGGCGTACCACTTGATAGCGACCATAGCCTTCAATCGCCACTTCATCGCCAGGATATAGCTTGCGTCCACGTCTGTTATCCAGCTCTCCATTGATCTGGATCGGAACCTCAGCCAAAAAAGCTTTGGCCATTCCCCCCGTGTCAATGATTTCAGCCAGCTTCAAAAATTGGCCGAGAGCAATATAGTCTGTGCTAATGGAAACCTCACGCATGGCTTGGCTCCTTTCTTTTACGTAAAAACAAATTAGTACGTACGAACCGGCAAAATCAGATGGAGCATCCAGTCGTGATCGGTCGGACGAATCACAAATGGACTCATCGGACCGCTAAAGCTCGCTTTGATTTCCGCGCTATCGATTGCACGCAGCGCATCGATCATGTATTTGGCGTTGAAGGAAATTTTCAATTCTTCGCCATTCATTCCTTTTGGCGTCAAAATGTCCGTTACTTTCCCGATCTCAGGTGCAATGGACGTAATTTCGACGGTTCCATCAGGCAGCGTAACGAGCTTGACTACGTTCGACTTGCCTTCGCGGCTCAGCAAGGAAGCACGCTCAATGGATTGCAAAAATTCCTTGGTGCTGACGGTAATCTCCGTTTTGCTTCCTTGTGGAATGATTCTGGTCGTGTCTGGATATGTTCCTTCGAGGAGACGAGAATAGAACAGGATATGCTTGGACTTCACCAAAATTTGATTGTCAGCAACAACGATATCCGCGAGATTTTGGTCGTCATCTAATATTTTTACCAATTCATTGCAGCTTTTACCCGGAACAACCACGTTATGGAAAGAAAGATCCTCTGGGCATTCGACCATTGCAGTACGGCTAGCCAAGCGATGGCTGTCAGTTGCCACAAAACGCAATTTACCTTGATCAAGCGACCACATCAAACCCGTCAAGATCGGACGCATTTCGGAAGTGGAGACACCAAAAACAGTCTGGCGAATCATTGCCTTCAGTAAATCACAGGGAACACTGAAGACTTTATCTTCTTCCAGATGCGGCAGCTGTGGATATTCATTGGCATCCATTCCGTTAATGGTGAACTCAGCTTGTCCGGAACGAATTTGGGTTACGAGACGATCATCAACTTGAATATCGATTTCATTGCTTGGCAACTTACGCACGATTTCGCTGAAAATACGTGCAGTCAATACAATGCTACCAGGTTGATGTACGGTTACTCCCCATTCTCCGGCTTCTTCCATCGGGATCTGAACTTCAATAGACACATCAGAATCGCTTGCTGTCAGTGTCAAACCTTCATCATCCGTTTTGATTTTAATCCCGGTCAAAATTGGAATCGTAGTTCTGCTAGAAACTGCTTTGCTAACATGCGATACGGCGTTCGATAGCTTTTCACGCTGAACGGTAATATGCATCGACGTGAGCCTCCCTCTCCGGCGCCATTATTTTTGGTTGGAATCTGCATAATGGCTGCGCCTTTATCATAACTTATTAGGATAAATCTTTTTAACAGAAGTAGTAATAGGGCCTGTGGATTTGTGGATATGTGGGTTCAATACGTAAAAGAGAGCCTATACACATGTGGGTAAGTTGTGTATAGGCTTTTTGCGTTATGCACAGGTTTAATGGTTTGCTTTTAACTTTTCAATGAGCGACTGAATGGTTGTTTGCATATGAGGGTCATTTGCCAGCGCACGAGAGATTTTCTCATGGGCATGGATGACTGTCGTATGGTCACGGCCGCCAAATTCATCACCGATTTTCGGCAAGGAGGCATCCGTCAGCTCTCTGGAGAGATACATCGCAATCTGACGTGGGAAAGCGACGGTTTTTGTCCGCTTTTTCGCCTTGAAATCTTCTAGTTTCAGGCTGTACGCTTCTCCGACCGTTCGTTGGATGTCCATAATGGTAATCACGCGTGGGCGGGAGGAAGGAATAATGTCTTTCAGTGCTTCCGCTGCCAGCTGCGTGTCGATATCTCGATTAATCAAGGAGGAGTAGGCAACGACACGAATCAATGCGCCTTCCAGCTCGCGGATGTTGCTGTCGATCTGGTTGGCGATGTACGCCATTACCTCATTAGGGATATCGAGATTTTCTGCTTTCGCCTTTTTGCGCAAAATCGCAATCCGCGTTTCGAGGTCTGGCGGCTGAATATCAGTAATCAGTCCCCATTCGAAGCGTGAGCGGAGGCGATCCTCCAGTGTCGGGATCTCCTTAGGAGGTCGATCGGAGGAGATGATGATTTGTTTGCTTTCTTCATGCAAGGCATTGAACGTATGGAAAAACTCTTCTTGTGTCGATTCTTTGCCTGCTAAAAACTGAATGTCATCAATTAAAAGAACGTCAACACTCCGGTATTTATTGCGGAATTCGACGGCTTTGTTGTCACGAATAGAGTTGATGAATTCATTGGTGAATTTCTCAGACGACAAATAGACCACTTTCGCCGATGGGTTGTGTTGAATGACATAATGGCCAATTGCATGCATTAAGTGGGTTTTGCCAAGTCCGACTCCTCCGTAAATGAAGAGGGGATTGTAAGCTTTTGCAGGAGCTTCAGCAACCGCAAGCGATGCGGCGTGAGCGAATCGATTCCCTGAGCCGATGACAAACGTGTCAAAGGTGTATTTGGGATTTAAGATACTGGGTGGCTGGTCATCCGCGACTGTTGGCGGTTCGCTCATCTTCACCCGTGGGGCAGGTTGTTCGTCGGCAAAAGCCCCATCAGGATTTTGCATCGCGACGAACTTTACTTTCATATTGATACCCGTCACTTCATATAGTGTATCGGTAATCAGTTGTGCGTACCTGGTTTCTAGCCAATCACGAGCAAAGTCGTTTGGTGCGACGACGATCAGTGCATCCTCTTCTAATGTAGTTGCCTTTGTCGCCTTCAGCCAGGTATCAAAACTGGGTTTGCTTAGCGATTTTTCTATCTTGGCGAGTACTTTGCGCCATAGTTCGCTAATCGCTGCATCCAA